>NZ_JMDW01000042.1 GCF_000691525.1 Mycolicibacterium neoaurum ATCC 25795 | reverse complement strand
ACAAAAGCTTGTGTCGAGGGCTGACTCTCAATAGATCGCAGCGAGGGAGCTGCTCTGCTACGTACGAAACCCCGACCCAGAATCAGGTCGTCTACGAATGATTTAGCACCGGGTTCCCCACGAACATGCGGTACGCGGCGGGGGAGAGGCGGCGCCACATCTGTCCGCGCTCCGGTCCCGACCACGAGCGGCGCTCCGCACCGACCGCCCGCCCGAGGGGGGCGGCGGCCGGCTATCGCGAGCCCACCGAGGCGCCTCGGCGCTGATCGTCGGAGTA
>NZ_JMDW01000041.1 GCF_000691525.1 Mycolicibacterium neoaurum ATCC 25795 | reverse complement strand
AGCCGGCAGAGCAGCACCCCGTTGTCGAGGCTGGTCTCGCCGCCGTGGCTCCAGGGTTGGATGTGGTGGGCATCGCACCAGGACACCGGCCGACCGCACCCCGGATGGGCACACCCACCATCACGGACGCCCAGGGCTCTACGGATCGCGGGGGTGAACAGCCTTTCTGCCCGCCCGACATCCAACGGCACCCCCGACTGGTCGACGATCACCGAGGTCAGCGTGGCATCACAGGCGATCAGCTCCGCGGTCGCCGCGGAGACCGGGCCGGCGAACCCCAACCGATCCACACCAGCATCACCACTCAGCCCTGCAGTCACGGGCCGGATGAGGGTGACGTGCGGCAGCACCCCACCAGACATCGG
>NZ_JMDW01000040.1 GCF_000691525.1 Mycolicibacterium neoaurum ATCC 25795 | reverse complement strand
CGACGGCGGCCACCGCGTCCAGCATCTTGGCCTGGTGCCCGTGCGCGGTGTCGATGACGATCAGGTCGACGCCGGCCTCGGCGAGATCGCGGGCCTTGGCCGCGACGTCACCGTTGATTCCGACGGCGGCGGCGATGCGCAGCCGGCCGGCGTCGTCGACGGCGGGGGAGTAGATGCCGGCGCGCACGGCACCGGTTCTGGTGAGCACCCCGGTGAGGTTTCCGGCACCGTCGGTGAGCACCGCGACACCCACCGGCGCGTGGTCGAGCAGATCGAACACCTTGCGGGGGTCGGTACCGGCCGGTGCGGTGACGAAATCGCTGGTGGCCACATCGCGCACCCTGGCGAACCGGTCGACCCCGGCGCACCCGGCCTCGGTGACGACGCCGACGGGCCTGCCCTCGGAGACGACGACGGCCGCGCCGTGGGCGCGCTTGTTGATCAGTGCGAGTGCATCGGTGACCGAGTCATCCGGTGCGAGCTGAACCGGGGTGTCGGCGACCAGGTCACGGCTCTTGACGAAATCGACGGTGTGCCGCACGGCGGAGAGTGGAATGTCCTGGGGGATGACGACGATGCCGCCGCGACGGGCCACCGTCTCGGCCATCCGCCGGCCGGCGACCGCGGTCATGTTCGCCACCACAACCGGGATGGTGGTGCCCGACCCGTCGACGGTGGACAGGTCGACGTCGAAGCGGGA
>NZ_JMDW01000039.1 GCF_000691525.1 Mycolicibacterium neoaurum ATCC 25795 | reverse complement strand
CCGATGTCTGGTGGGGTGCTGCCGCACGTCACCCTCATCCGGCCGGGCGTCGCGGCAGCGGGCGGTGACGAGGCGGTGGATCGGCTCGGGTTCGGTGGACCGGTCTCCGCGGCGACCGCGGAGCTGATCGCCTGTGATGCCACGCTGACCTCGGTGATCGTCGACCACAGTGTCGTGCCGTTGGATGTCGGGCATGCCCAGCGGTTGTTCACCCCGGCCATCCGTAAAGCGTTGGCCGTACGGGATGGTGGGTGTGCCCATCCGGGGTGTGGGCGGCCGGTGTCGTGGTGCGATGCCCACCACATCCAACCCTGGAGCCAGGGCGGCGAGACCAGCCT
>NZ_JMDW01000038.1 GCF_000691525.1 Mycolicibacterium neoaurum ATCC 25795 | reverse complement strand
ACCGGCGACAAGAGCGTCAAGATCGCCGGCACCGTCGGCGAGAAAAGTGAGCAGGGATTCGCGGCCCGCAAGGACAGCGGCTACCTGCCCGAGTTGGATCGCGCACTCAGCGAGCTGCGCGCCGACGGCACCCTGACCGAGATCTCCCAGCGATACCTCAAGGCCGATGCCACGGGGGCACCGGCCTCCACCCCAATCCGGGACGCCGGCGTGCTGCGCGTCGGCACGGAAGGGGTGTATGCGCCGTTCAGCTACCACGACCCGGCGACGAATGCGCTCGTCGGTTACGACGTCGACGTGGCCAGGGCCGTCGGTGAGAAACTCGGCGTCCGGGTCGAGTTCGTGGAAACGCCGTGGGACTCGATCTTTGCCGCGCTGGAAGCCAACCGCTTCGACATCGTCGCCAACCAGGTAACCATCAACCCCGAACGGCAGGCCAAATACGACCTGTCCCAACC
>NZ_JMDW01000037.1 GCF_000691525.1 Mycolicibacterium neoaurum ATCC 25795 | reverse complement strand
AGGCTGGTCTCGCCGCCCTGGCTCCAGGGTTGGATGTGGTGGGCGTCGCACCACGACACCGGCCGCCCGCACCCCGGATGGGCACACCCACCATCGCGGACGGCCAACGCTTTACGGATCGCCGGGGTGAACAGTCTTTCGGCACGCCCGACATCCAGCGGCACACCGGAATGGTCGACGATTACCGACGTCAACGTGCTGTCACACGCGATCCGGTCCGCGGTCGCCGCGGAGACCGGTCCACCGAACCCGAGGCGGTCCACCGCCTCGTCCCCGCCCGCTGCCGCGACGCCCGGCCGGATGAGGGTGACGTGGGGCAGCACCCCACCAGACATCGGACGCGCCGACTGCGACAGATAGGTGCGCAGTACCTGCCCGATCGCCTCGGCCCGCCGGACGCTGATTGATCGTGGGTCCGGCGACCCATCGGGGAGCGGGACCGGTCGGCACAACGGATCCAACGCCGCACACAGCTCTTCCCCGGTCGTCACGTCCAGGTCGAGGGTGGCCTCGAACCGGCCCTCGCCGTTCTGCACCACGGTCATCTCATTCAACGTGGTGTCCTCGGCGACCGGCACCACACGCTGCTCGACCGGTAGCGCCGCGATCCGGTCGAGGGCGATCGCGCGGGCCTTCGCGGCCACCTCAGCCGGGGTGGTCTGCACCATCAGTTTGGTCACCACCGCCGCCCGATCGTCAACGGACAACGCCACCCGCGATTCGATATGCGTGACGCCTTTGCCGACGGCGTCGGCGAACTCGATACCGATCCCACCCACCCGCTGCGCGGTCGTCAGCGCCGGCAACCCAGGTGCCCTCCGGCCCACCCGCACCGCCCGCGCCGCCGCACCCGGAGCCATACCCACCAGGCGCAGCAGATCGGTGCCCGTGCGTAGGTGCCGCCGACCCGGCACACCGATCCGCTCGGCCGCGGCCACCGCCGAGGCGATCACGACATCCAGCAGGTTGCGGGCCGACACCGCCGCGACCAACACACCCAACAGGACCTCGTCATCGACCACCGGGCGCGGACAATCCACCAACCGCCCCAG
>NZ_JMDW01000036.1 GCF_000691525.1 Mycolicibacterium neoaurum ATCC 25795 | reverse complement strand
TGGCCGTTGATCGTGCCCACGATGGTGAACGTGTCGGTCTCGTTCCACCCCGCCGAAGTGGCCGTATACGTATACGTGCCATCGGCATTGACCGTCACAGTGCCCTTGGACGGACCACTGCCCACGCTATAAGTCATCAACCCCTGCTCAGCAGCAGTCAACGTCAACCCACCGGTCACCGTCCCATTACTGCCCGACTTGGTCACCGGGATAGTCAGATCGTGGGTGGTGACCACCACCGGGGTGCTGGCCTCTCCCCCCTTGCCATCGGTGACATACACCGTGAACGAGGAGGCCAGGATGACGCCGAGGACACCACTGTTCGGGCCGGGAATGTAGGACCACTTGCCGTTGGCATCGACCGAGACGATCGCACCGTTGGACAACACCTTCGTCGACGCACCGCCGTAGCCGGTGACGCTGTAATGCAGGGTGTCACCGTTGGCATCATTGGCGCTGACATTGCCGGTCGCAATACCCGACCCGCCCACCACGGTCACCAAATCGATCGGATCCACCGTCGGGGCGGCATTGGACTTGGGCACCACCGACACCTCGGCCACGGTGATCGACTGGCCGTCGATCGTGCCCACAATCGTGAACGTGTCGGTCTCGTTCCAACCCGCCGNNTACGTATACGTGCCATCGGCATTGACCGTCACAGTGCCCTTGGAAGGACCACTGCCCAGGCTGTAGGTCATCAAGCCCTGCTCACCGGCAGACAACCCCAACCCACCGGTCACGGTGCCATTACCGTTGACCACCTTGGTAACCGGGATATCGAGCTCATGGGTGTTGACCGTGATCAGCGTGCTGGCCTGACCACCCTTACCGTCGGTGACATAGATCGTGAAGCTGGACAACGCGATCGAAGAGACCAAGCCACCAAGGTCACCACTGTTCAGACCCGGGATGTAATGCCACTTACCGTTGGCATCCACGGTCACGATCGCACCGTTGGACAACACCTTCGTCGACGCACCACCGGGCCCATCAACACTGAAATGCAGGGTGTCCCCGTCGGCATCCGAAGCATTCACCGTGCCCGAGGCAATACCCGAACCACCGAACACCGTGTCCCCACCGACCATCGGAGCAGACGGAGCCGAATTCTTCTTCGGCACCACCGACACCTCAGCAACGGTGATCGATTGGCCGTTGATCGTGCCCACGAT
>NZ_JMDW01000035.1 GCF_000691525.1 Mycolicibacterium neoaurum ATCC 25795 | reverse complement strand
AAGGCACCTCGGGGCAGACCGCGCCCGTGACGAATCCGGCGTCGGGTGCGGTGACCGGTCAGGTCGCGCTGGCCTCGGTCGCCGATTCCCGGGCAGTCATCGACGCCGCCGCCGCAGCGTTCCCCGCCTGGCGCGACACCTCCCTGGCCAAGCGCACCCAAATCCTCTTCGCCTTCCGCGAACTCTTGAACGCCCGCAAGGGCGAACTCGCCGAAATCATCACCAGCGAACACGGCAAAGTCGTCTCCGACGCCCTCGGTGAAGTCGCCCGCGGCCAGGAAGTCGTCGAATTCGCCTGCGGCATCCCCCACCTGCTCAAAGGCGGCTACACCGAAAACGCCTCCACCAAAGTCGACGTCCACAACATCCTCCAACCCCTGGGCCCGGTCGGCATCATCTCCCCGTTCAACTTCCCCGCCATGGTCCCCATGTGGTTCTTCCCCCTGGCCATCGCCGCCGGCAACACCGTCGTGCTCAAACCGTCGGAAAAAGACCCCTCAGCCTCCCTGTGGCTGGCCAACCTGTGGAAAGAAGCCGGCCTGCCCGACGGCGTGTTCAACGTCCTGCAAGGCGACAAAACCGCCGTCGACGAACTCCTGACCAACCCCAACATCAAGGCCATCAGCTTCGTCGGGTCCACCCCCATCGCCCAGTACGTCTACGCCACCGCCACCGCCGCCGGCAAACGCGTCCAAGCCCTCGGCGGAGCCAAAAACCACGCCGTCATCCTGCCCGA
The DNA here is from genome assembly GCF_000691525.1 of Mycolicibacterium neoaurum ATCC 25795. Taxonomy (GTDB): domain Bacteria; phylum Actinomycetota; class Actinomycetes; order Mycobacteriales; family Mycobacteriaceae; genus Mycobacterium; species Mycobacterium neoaurum. Next base: position 632 of record NZ_JMDW01000035.1, on the reverse strand, counting down.
CGCCGACCTCGACCTGGCCGCCGACGCCATGGTCAACGCCGGCTTCGGCTCCGCCGGAGAACGCTGCATGGCCATCTCCGCAGCCGTGGCCGTCGGCCCCATCGCCGACGACCTCGTCGCCAAAATCCAAGAGCGCACCACCGGACTGAAGATCGGTGACGGCACCAAAAACACCGACATGGGCCCCCTGGTCACCAAAGCCCACCGCGACAAGGTCGCCTCCTACATCGACGCCGGCGAAGCCGACGGCGCCAAAGTCGTCGTCGACGGCCGCCAGGTCCAGGCCGACGGCGGAGCAGACGGCTTCTGGCTGGGCCCCACCCTGCTCGACAACGTCACCCCCGACATGAGCGTCTACACCGACGAAATCTTCGGCCCCGTCCTCTCCGTCCTACGCGTGGACACCTACGACCAAGCCCTCGACCTCATCAACACCAACCCCTACGGCAACGGCACCGCCATCTTCACCAACGACGGCGGCGCCGCCCGACGCTTCCAAAACGAAGTCGAAGTCGGCATGGTCGGCATCAACGTCCCCATCCCCGTCCCCATGGCCTACTACAGCTTCGGCGGCTGGAAAGCCTCCCTGTTCGGCGACTCCCACGCCCACGGAATGGAAGGGGTGCACTTCT
>NZ_JMDW01000034.1 GCF_000691525.1 Mycolicibacterium neoaurum ATCC 25795 | reverse complement strand
GTGGCTGAATACACCCTGCCCGACCTCGATTACGACTACGGCGCCCTGGAACCCCACATCTCCGGCCAGATCAACGAACTGCACCACAGCAAGCACCACGCCACCTACGTCAAGGGTGTCAACGACGCCGTGGCCAAGCTCGAAGAAGCCCGCGCAGGAGACGACCAGTCCGCGATCTTCCTCAACGAGAAGAACCTCGCCTTCCACCTCGGCGGCCACCTCAACCACAGCATCTGGTGGAAGAACCTCTCCCCCAACGGCGGCGACAAGCCCGAAGGCGACCTGGCCGCAGCCATCGACGACCAGTTCGGCAGCTTCGACAAGTTCCGCGCCCAGTTCACCGCCGCAGCCAACGGCCTGCAGGGATCCGGCTGGGCCGTCCTGGGCTACGACAGCCTCGGCCAGCGCGTGCTGACCTTCCAGCTCTACGACCAGCAGGCCAACGTCCCCCTCGGCATCATCCCGCTGCTGCAGGTCGACATGTGGGAGCACGCCTTCTACCTGCAGTACAAGAACGTCAAGGCCGACTACGTCAAGGCCTTCTGGAACGTCGTCAACTGGGCCGACGTCCAAGACCGCTA
>NZ_JMDW01000033.1 GCF_000691525.1 Mycolicibacterium neoaurum ATCC 25795 | reverse complement strand
GCGGGTGCGGGATCGTGTGGGGGCGGCCCGTTCTCGGCCCGGCGTCGGCGGTGGGATATCGATGGTGCCGAGGTCGGCGGTGGCCACGGTGAACTGCGGGAAGAACAGTGCGCCCTCGGGTTTGGTGGTGTAGACCCGCCCGTTGGGGGCGGTGAGGGTGATGGTGCCGTCGGGGTGTTGTTGGTCGTTCCAGCCGCCGGGCCCGCAGTGGAATGTCTTGATTAGGTGGTGGATTCGGCAGTACAGCTTGGTGTTCGACGGATGCGTCGGACCGTATGGCCAGGGTGTGGTGTGGTCGATATCGCAGTGCCCCACCGCCATGGTGCATCCGGGCCAGCGGCACGTCAGGTCGCGGCAGCCGACGAAATCAGCCAGCCCGCGCGACGGGTGATAGCCGGGTGCGATACCCAGGGCGGTGGCGTCGGGGACGGGTCGGATCCGGGCCGCAGGTAGTAGGTCGGCCAGTTGCTCGACGGTGATCGGCCCGTACCCGGGGATCAACGCGCGAGCCGGTGTCTTCGCCGGTGCAACCGAATCCTCGGACGCGCCGCGACGTTCGGCCATCCTGATCTGCTTCTCGGTGGCCGTGGTGCCGGCTGCCGCTGCGACGCGTTCGGCTCCTGCGGCGGCCACCGTGTCACGCTCGGCGAGCACGTGAACAATGAACTGGCCGCTCGGCACCTCGTTGCCTGCTGCCGGGCAGTCTTGGCGTCCGCACAGACACGCGATACTGGTGGCCCGCAGCGCCAGGGCGTCGAGGGCGTCGGCGCGGCGTTGGGCGTGGGTGCGTGGATCGTGCGGGCACACGGTGCGCGCCAACGCCTGCACACTCTGGTCGAAGATCGCCCCTTTGGCGGCGTCGACGAGTCCGTGGATTTCGACCATCCCGTCCCCGACCGGTTCGACATTGAGGTGACGGCGCCGCCGGGTTTCCCGGGCCCGACGCACCGCCACGGGGTCGATCTCGATGATCATCCAGTCGATCAGTTCGGCGATCCGTTCATCCGACAGTGCGTTCCATGAGGGTGCGGCCGCGGCGAGCTGGGTGTCGATGACGGCCGTGATGTCGGGGTCGGTGATCAACGCGCACCGGTGCAGGATGACCCGCAGCACCCGCAGGTCCACCCCGCCCCCGGCGAAGACCTGGGCGAAGACCGGGAGCCGGGTGAGCAGGTC
>NZ_JMDW01000032.1 GCF_000691525.1 Mycolicibacterium neoaurum ATCC 25795 | reverse complement strand
CCGGCGAAGACCTGGGCGAAGACCGGGAGCCGGGTGAGCAGGTCACGGCCCTGGGTGATCAGCGTGCAGGCCCGGCCTCGGCTGATCCCGAGCTCGGCGCCCAGTTCGGCGGCGACCAGTTCCCAGTCATCGACGATCAGATCGTCGAACTCGTGCCCGAGTTCGGCCATCCGGGCCAGTGCGAACCGGCCCGCCGCGAGCACCTTCGCTGCCACGGCGACCCGTTCGGTGCGCAGCTGATCGCGCGCGGCATCGAGGTGAACCCCCACACCCGACCGTTCGCTCATACGTTCGATTGTGCCACCAGGGTGTGACAGCTCGTGCGAGCCCGCGGACGGGGCGGGGTCACCTACACTCCGCGTCAGCCCTCGGTCGGCCCCCGAATACCCAGCACAGGTTGTCGCGGACCGCCGAGATTGAAATCGGGACACCATGGGGAGTGGCCGTCGTGATCGCGCCAGGCAACCTGCATGCCTCGAACGGGTCCGCCGTGGTAGGCCGCCGCCCACCCCGTGTGCACGTCGGGTGCGCTCACCTCGACGAATTCGGCCACCACATCGTCCCCAAAGGACATGGTGTCGCCGGGCACCGGCTCAGTCTCGTGCACCATGTAGTGAGCCGCGGCGTTCAACAGACCCAGGGAAGGTTCCGGCGGCAGGCCGGTGATGAGTAGTTCCGGCAGCCCCGCATCGGCCAAGCCGATGGTGTACGCGAATGGTGGATCGGTCTCGACGTACTGCACGGCCCAGCCGGTCTCTCTCGCCGCGCGGCGCAGGACTTCCAAATAGTCGGCCCGGGTGGCTCCGGGATGATCGCATTGCCAGCACATGATGTGGCCCCTTCCGTGAGTGCTTGGGCCCCACCATCCGCCTGACCACCGACAACGTGACTGGCAGAATCGTCAGGTGCCCACGATCAACGGTCAGGTATCGCACTGGTTCGACACTCTCCCGACGCCGCGCCCCGGACTGCCGGGTGATCGCGATGCCGATGTGTGCATCGTCGGCGCCGGATACACCGGATTGTGGACGGCCTACTACCTCAAAAAGTCCGACCCATCCCTGCGGGTCACGGTGCTCGAGGCGAGATTCGCCGGCTACGGCGCGTCAGGGCGGAACGGCGGTTGGTTGTCCGGCCTGGTCCCCGGGGACCGCAACAGGATGGCGAAAAGCCATGGCCGAGAGAAGGTTATCGCCTGGCAGCAGGCGTTGAACGACGCGGTCGACGAGGTGATCGCGGTTGCCGCCTCCGAGGGCATCGACGCCGGCGCCGTCAAGGGCGGCAATCTTGAGATCGCGCGTAATCCGGCGCAGGCCGCTCGGTTGTCCGCCGCAGTCGCCGAGGAGCGCAGGTGGCTCAACGATGTCACCGAACTGACCAAAGAGGAAGCGGCGCAACGGATCGACTTCGACGGCATGCTCTCGGCCTATCACAGCCCGCACTGTGCGCGTATCCAACCTGCCGCGCTGGTGCGGGGTCTGGCGAAAACCGTCGAACGCCTCGGTGTCGCACTCTACGAGCGGTCACCGGTCCACGAGATCGCCCAGGGGCGTGCCGTGACCGTGAGCGGAACCGTGCGGGCGCCCATCGTGCTGCGCGCCACCGAGGGATTCACCTCGGCGCTGCCCGGTCTGCACCGTCGCTGGCTGCCGATGAACAGCTCGATGATTGCCACCGAGCCCATCTCCGCCGAGCTGTGGGATGAGATCGGTTGGCGAGAAGCAGAACTCGTCGGCGATACTGCGCACGGCTTCTTCTACGCCCAGCGCACCGTCGACGACCGGATCGCCATCGGCGGACGCAGTGTGCCCTACCGGTTCGGCTCCCGGACCGACAATGACGGCCGGGTGCCCGCGCGGACCATCCGATCGCTCACCGAGGTGCTGCACTCGCTGCTACCCCAGGTGCGGCAGGTGCCCATTGCGCACGGCTGGTGTGGGGTGCTGGCCGTCCCGCGGGACTGGGAGGCCGGGGTGGCGCTGGATCGTGCGAGCGGCCTCGGCTGGGCGGGCGGCTATGTCGGGCACGGGGTGACCGCCACCAATCTGGCCGGACGCACGCTGGCCGACCTGGTCCTGGGCCACCGGACCGAGCGCACCCGGTTGCCGTGGGTCGGCCACCAGTCGCGCAACTGGGAACCCGAACCGCTGCGCTGGATCGGGGTGCGCGGTCTCTACACCGCGTACAAGATGGCCGACCGGCACGAAGCACGCAGCGGATCGGCGGCGACATCGCCGATCGCGCGGGTGGCCGATCTGATCACCCGCAAACCCTAGGCTTCCGCGCGCTGCTTGAGGCGCTGCAAGGTCAGCCGGATGTGTTCGGCATTGGCGTTGTCGCGGTCACTCACGCCGGTGACCAGTCCGGCGACCTTCTTGAACCACCCAGCGCGGCGATCCCACACCGATTCGGTGACCGTGCAGCCGCCCTCGACGGCGACGATGTCGTAGCGCCAGTGCGCGATCGGCAGGATCGCCGACGTCACGTCGAAGGCGAAGGCGCTGCCGGGATCGGCCGCGGTGACGGTGCAAGTGGTGCTCCAGGACTTCGCACCGTTGCGGTTCTGCCCCTTGAACACCGCACCGGGTGCGGCCGCGGTCCCCTTCGTCCACGACATGGCGTGCGCCTCCTCGGCCAACGACGCCAATGTCGCCAGATCGGTGATCAACGAGTAGACCGCGGCGGGCTCGGCGGCGATGGTGACGGACGCTTGTACCGGTGCACTCATGCCAGCGATGGTAACCATCGTGCGGTGACGGGAATCACGCTCGCCTCCACCGCGTTGACAGTGCCATGACAGTGCGGCAACCCCGGCAGCCCAGCGCCGAGCACCCGATCACCATCACGCCCACCGGACGGCGGGTGACCGTCACCGTCGGCGATGCCGTCGTGGCCCGGACCGATGACGCGCTGACCCTGCAGGAGGCGAGCTATCCGCCGGTCCAGTACATCCCGCTGGCCGACGTCGATCCCGCGCTGCTCGCGGCCAGCACGACGACGACCTACTGCCCGTACAAGGGCGACGCGAACTACTACAACGTCGGCGACCTGCCCGACGTCATCTGGAGCTATCAGCAGCCCTATCCGGCGGTCGCCGAGATCGCCGGCCGGGTCGCCTTCTATCCGGACAAGGCGCGAATAGAACTGTCCTAGATTGGTGGCGTGCCGTCCGCCACGCTCAGGTTCGACGGGCCCGTCAGTCCCGGTCTGACGCTGGCCCCGTTGCGTCGTGGCAGTGCCGACCCGTGCTTTCAGATCGTCGGCGCGGACACCTGGCGCACCTCGCTAATGCGCACCGGCCCGGTCACCGCCCACATCGCCAAGACCGCCGTCGACACTGTGGAATGTGAAGCGTGGGGTGCCGGGGCGGCCGAATTCCTCGACGGTCTGCCCGCCCTGCTGGGCCTCGACGACGACGATGCCGGATTCGCGCCCGCCGATCCCACCATCGCCGCGGCGCAGCGGCGGGTGCCGCACCTGCGGCTGGGCCGCACCGGTCGCGTGCTGGAGGCCTTGATCCCGGCAGTCATCGAACAGCGGGTCTACGGCAAGGACGCATTCCGGGCCTGGCGCATCCTCACCACGAAGTTCGGCCAGCCGGCCCCTGGTCCCGCACCGGCCGGTATGCGGGTACCGCCGAGCGCGGAGGTGTGGCGGCGCATTCCGTCCTGGGAGTTCCACCTGGCCAACGTGGACCCCGGCCGGGCCCGGACCGTCGTCGGGTGCGCACAGCGCGGTGAGGCATTGGAGCGGTTGACCGCCGAGCGCGCGGTGCGCGGCCTGAGATCGCTGCCGGGGGTAGGCATATGGACCGCTGCCGAAACGGTGCAGCGCGCATTCGGCGACGCGGACGAAATCTCGGTCGGCGATTACCATCTCGCGACCACAGTCGGAATGAGCCTGCTCGGCGTACCGATCGACGATGCGGCGATGGTGGAATTGCTCGAGCCGGTGCGGCCGCATCGTCAGCGTGCGGTGCGGCTGCTCTATGCCAGTGGTCTAGCAGTCAACCCGCGTCGAGCGCCAAGGCAAGCCATCCCTAACCTGCGGGCGCTCTGATCGAGCGGTGATTACCGGGCGGCGCGGTTGGGTAAACGACCGGCAGGCACGTCGATGCCGAAGACACCATGACGTCACGCGAAGGAGCGACCATGACCTCGTTCACCATCCCCGGGCTGTCCGACAAGCAGGGCAGCGAGGTGGCCGAACTGCTGCAGAAACAACTCAGCCGCTACAACGACCTGCACCTGACCCTCAAGCATGTGCACTGGAATGTGGTCGGGCCGAACTTCATCGGCGTGCACGAGATGATCGACCCGCAGGTTGACCTCGTTCGCGGATACGCCGACGAAGTCGCCGAACGTATTGCGGCACTGGGTGCGTCGCCGCTGGGCACGCCGGGCGCGATCATCAACGACCGTAGCTGGGATGACTACTCGGTGAACCGCGACAAGGTACAGGCCCATCTGGCAGCCCTTGATCTGGTCTACACCGGCATCATCGAGGACACCCGCAAGAACATCGAGCGACTCGATGACATCGATCTTGTGTCCCAAGACATGCTGATCGGCCACGCCGGCGAGTTGGAGAAGTTCCAGTGGTTCGTCCGGGCGCATCTGGAGAGTGCCGGTGGCACGCTCGTGCACGAGGGGAAGTCGACCGAAAAGGGCGCCGCTGACCAAGCGCGCTGATCGCGTTCAGCGCGCGTCGAGCGCGTCGTCCCGAACCGGACGATTCGCGAGTTCCTCTGCGACACCGAACAACAGCGGGTAGGCGATCCCGGCTATGGCCGCTCCCAGCAGCGGGGCAAGCCAGAACAACCAGAGTTGGCTCGGCGCTCCATCGGCGTTGAACAGTGCGACGCCGGTGGAGCGTGCCGGGTTGACCGAGGTGTTCGATATCGGGATCGAGATCAGGTGGATCAGGGTGAGCGTCAAACCGATTGCCAGCCCGGCGAAGCCCTTCGGGGCACGGTCATCGGTGGAACCGAGGATGACCAACAGGAAGATGAAGGTCAGTACCACTTCGGTGATGAGCACGGCCCACATGGAGTATCCGCCGGGTGAGTGCACTCCGTACCCATTGGCAGCCATGTTGCCGGTGGCGCTCCACTCCGGTGCACCGCTCGCGATCATGTAGATGAGTGCGCCGCCGGCGAACCCACCGATCACCTGGACGATCCAGTACGGCAGGACCGCGCTCCACTCCACGCGCTTGGCCAGTGCCGCGCCCAGCGTCACTGCAGGATTGAAATGCCCACCGGAGATGGTGCCGAAGGCGTACACACCGGTGAGCACTGTCAGTCCGAACGCCAATGCGACGCCGAGGAAGCCGATTCCGAGTGACACGCCGTCACCGGCGAGGAACTTGGCGGCGAATACGGCGCTGCCGCATCCGCCGAAAACAAGCCAGAAGGTTCCGATGAACTCGGCTGCGAGTCGATGTGTCATGGTGGGTGTGGACATGGCGCCGCTCCTATGGTCGGGCAACAGCTGATTCGCCGAGAGTCCCACCGCGAGCGCGCTGATCGGATCGGTTGAGACCCAATCTCTTCGCAACGGAGACGCGGCGCTGCCGAATCTCCACTGCCACGTGATCTAGTCCCGGTATGCCGTCAGGCGCGCGGTCAGCGCCAAGCGGCCATCGGCATCGATGCCCTGGGCTTCGGCCACCCCGCTGCTCCGGCCGGCGTGCAGAGCGGTCCCACGGTAGTGAGCCTGGCCTCCGCCGACCAGCCGGCGCAGATAATTGATCCGCAGCGACGCGGTGTGCAGTGGTCGCTGCGCCGGGTCGGTGTTCAGGGCAGCGGCTGCCACCAGCTCCAGTCCGGCGGCCACGATTCCGCCGTGCACGGCGCCGAGATGATTGTTGATCGCCGGGTGTGGGTGCTGGCGGAGCACCCGTGCGCCGCCGGCCGCACCGCCTGGCTCGGCAACCTCGACGGCCAGCAGATCGCTCAGGTCGGTCGGCAGAATCGAGTCGGATTCCGGCTCCGGGCCGGGCGGATTTGCGTTACCCGAACCGGCTCCGATGTAGAAGGAACGTATGGTGGCGTGGCCGATGGGTCGGCCACCGTGCGTGAGGTCGCATACCGACAGCGATGTTCCGGTCGGTACGCCGAGTGTCCGACTGGTCGCCATTATCGGCGCGGCGTCATCGGTGGTCAGCGTGTGCTGTGCGTCCGGACAGAATTCGATTGCCAGTTCACTGGTTACCGTCCAATGGCCGTCAGGCCGGCGAGCATGGTTGGGATAGCCGGCAATGTGATCGACCAGAACTCCCACGGCGGCCAAGCTCGGCGCCCCGGTGAACGGATTACGCCAGGCGGCAACCGGCAGGGTGGCCGAATACGTGGTCGGTCCCTGGTCGACATCGCGTATGCCGAAGCGGCCGACAGGTGTGTTCAGTGGGTATGACATCACCGTTCAGCTTCACCCCGCCGGACGCAACCCATACCACCCAGGGGTATCTGCAACTCGGGCGATGGTCTTCTCTAAGAATCTGGCTAGTCTTTGGGCAAATTAATCGAACATCAAAATCCCAGTTCAAGACACATTATCAAGTCTTTGGCAAACAAACGCGGGAAGGGTGGGCGGCGGGGGTGCGAGAGCTGGTCGTTGCGTAGCCGGTGGGCTGGTGGCGAAATAGTCTGGCGCACAGCGGCATTGGATGGTTCGACCGGTGGTTGCGCCGGTCCGGATCAAAACGGGCCACATAGTGTAGTTAGGTCTGGCTAAGTTGGCATGCCTTGCGGTCTTTGTCATATCGTTTTGGCAACTTGTGGCGAGTGGGTAAACGCCGTCGTTCAGTGCTGCACGAAGGCGCCGCGAACGCCAGGCCACTGGTAGCTGCCGACAGTGGACGCCGATTCACGCAGGCATGAGAGTAAGGGTCAGGTGGATTACCGATGGGAAATGTGCCCAGCGGCCTCTACAACCCCGCATACGAGCACGACTCATGCGGCGTGGCCATGGTGGCCGATATGCACGGTCGTCGCAGTCGCGACATCGTCGACAAGGCGATTACCGCGCTGCTGAACCTCGAGCACCGGGGTGCCGCCGGGGCCGAGCCCAACACCGGTGACGGTGCGGGCATCCTGATTCAGGTTCCCGACGAATTCCTGCGAGCGGTGATCAAAGAGCAGGGCCTCGGCTTCGAGCTTCCCGCCGAGGGCAGCTACGCCACCGGTATCGCTTTCCTCCCGCAGTCCGCACGCGACGCGAATCTGGCCTGCGAGGCCGTGCAGAAGATCGTCGAGGCCGAGGGGCTGCAGCTGCTCGGCTGGCGCGACGTCCCGCACGACGATTCCTCCCTGGGTGCGCTCGCCCGCGATGCCATGCCGACGCTGCGACAGGTCTTCATCGCCGGTGCCTCCGGCATGGATCTGGAGCGTCGGGCATACGTGATCCGCAAGCGCGCAGAGCACGAGCTGGGCACCAAGGGCCCCGGTCAGGACGGCCCCGGGCGTGAAACCGTCTACTTTCCAAGCCTTTCCGGACAGACATTCGTCTACAAGGGCATGCTGACCACCCCGCAGCTGCGCGCTTTCTACCTGGACTTGCAGGACGAGCGGCTGACCAGCGCGCTGGGCATCGTGCACTCACGGTTCTCCACCAACACGTTCCCGTCGTGGCCGCTGGCGCATCCGTTCCGCCGGGTCGCCCACAACGGTGAGATCAACACCGTCACCGGCAACGAGAACTGGATGAAGGCCCGTGAGGCGCTCATCCACACCGACGTGTTCGGGTACCACAACGACCTGAACAAGATCTTCCCGGTCTGTACCCCGGGCGCATCGGACACCGCCCGCTTCGACGAGGTGCTCGAACTGCTGCACTTGGGCGGTCGCAGCATCGCGCACGCGGTGCTGATGATGATCCCGGAGGCCTGGGAGCGCAATACCGAGATGGACCCCGCGCTGCGGGCGTTCTACCAGTACCACGGCTCGCTGATGGAGCCGTGGGACGGACCGGCGTCAGTCTGCTTCACCGATGGCACCGTCATCGGCGCCGTGCTCGACCGCAACGGACTGCGCCCGTCGCGCATCTGGGTGACCCAGGACGGTCTGGTCGTGATGGCCTCGGAGGCCGGTGTCCTGGACCTCGACCCGTCGACCGTCGTACAGAAGATCCGGTTGCAGCCGGGCCGCATGTTCCTCGTCGACACCGCGCAGGGTCGCATCGTCTCCGACGAGGAGATCAAGTCGCAGCTCGCCGCCGAGCACCCCTATCAGGAGTGGCTGGACGCCGGTCTCTTCCACGTCGACGATCTGCCGCCCGGCAAGTACGTCAAGATGCCGCACCACCGCGTGGTGCTGCGTCAGCAGGCGTTCGGTTACACCTACGAGGAGCTCAACCTGTTGGTGGCGCCGATGGCGCGCACCGGTGCCGAGGCGTTGGGCTCGATGGGCACCGACACCCCGATCGCCGTGCTGTCGCAGCGGCCGCGGATGCTCTACGACTACTTCCAGCAGCTGTTCGCCCAGGTGACCAACCCGCCACTGGACGCCATCCGCGAAGAGGTGGTGACCAGCCTGCAGGGCACCGTCGGCCCCGAAGGTGACCTGCTCAACCCGGACGAGAACTCGTGCCGCCAGATCGTGCTGCCGCAGCCGATCCTGCGTAACGCCGATCTGTCCAAGCTCGTCGACGTCGACCCCGACCACGAGATCAACGGCCACAAGCACGGCATGCGCGCCGCGGTGGTGAGCTGCCTGTACCCCGTCGCCGATGGCGGTGCCGGTCTGCGCCGCGCGCTGGAGGACGTCCGCACCAAGGTCAGCCAGGCCATCCGCAACGGGGCCCGCATCATCGTGCTCTCCGACCGCGAATCCACCGAGTGGCTGGCTCCGATCCCGTCGTTGCTCTCGGTTGCCGCCGTGCACCACCATCTGGTCCGCGAGCGCACCCGCACCCAGGTCGGGCTGGTCGTCGAGTCCGGTGATGCCCGCGAGGTGCACCACATGGCGATGCTGTGTGGTTTCGGCGCCGCCGCGATCAACCCCTACATGGCCTTCGAGTCGATCGACGACATGATCGACCGCGGTGTCATCACCGGTCTGAGCAGCGATCAGGCCAAGGCCAACTACGTCAAGGCCGCAGGCAAGGGCGTGCTGAAGGTGATGTCCAAGATGGGCATCTCCACACTGGCCTCCTACACCGGCGCCCAGCTGTTCCAGGCCATCGGCATCAACCAGCGGGTGCTCGACGAGTACTTCTCCGGGCTGCATTGCCCCACCGGCGGTATCGATCTCGACGATATCGCCGCCGATGTCGCGGCCCGCCACGAGCTGGCGTATCTGGACCGGCCCGACGAGTGGGCGCACCGTGAGCTCGAGGTCGGCGGTGAGTACCAGTGGCGCCGCGAGGGCGAATACCACCTGTTCAACCCCGACACCGTGTTCAAGCTGCAGCACTCCACCCGCACCGGGCAGTACGAGGTGTTCAAGGAGTACACCAAGCTGGTCGATGACCAGAGCGAGCGGATGGCCTCGCTGCGCGGCCTGCTGAAGTTCAAAGAGGGTGTGCGCGAACCGGTTCCCCTCGACGAGGTCGAGCCGGCCAGTGAGATCGTCAAACGCTTCTCGACCGGTGCCATGAGCTACGGCTCCATCTCGGCCGAGGCGCACGAGACGCTGGCCATCGCCATGAACCGGCTCGGCGGACGCTCGAACTCCGGTGAGGGCGGCGAGAGCGTCGATCGCTTCGAACCCGACGAGAACGGGGACTGGCGGCGCAGTGCCATCAAGCAGGTGGCGTCCGGCCGCTTCGGTGTGACCAGCCACTACCTGACCAACTGCACCGATATCCAGATCAAGATGGCCCAGGGCGCCAAACCCGGTGAGGGCGGCCAACTCCCGGGCCACAAGGTGTACCCGTGGGTCGCCGAGGTGCGGCACTCCACACCAGGTGTCGGCCTGATCTCTCCGCCGCCGCACCATGACATCTACTCGATCGAGGATCTGGCGCAGCTGATCCACGATCTGAAGAACGCCAACCCGTCGGCGCGCATCCACGTCAAACTGGTCAGCGAGAACGGTGTCGGCACCGTCGCTGCGGGTGTCTCGAAAGCGCACGCCGACGTGGTGTTGATCTCCGGGCACGACGGCGGTACCGGTGCCACCCCGCTGACCTCGCAAAAGCATGCCGGCGCCCCCTGGGAGCTCGGGCTTGCCGAGACCCAGCAGACCCTCCTGCTCAACGGTCTTCGCGATCGCATCGTGGTCCAGGTGGACGGTCAGCTCAAGACCGGTCGCGATGTGGTGATCGCCGCCCTGCTCGGTGGCGAGGAGTTCGGATTCGCCACCGCGCCGCTGGTGGTCTCGGGCTGCATCATGATGCGCGTCTGCCATCTGGACACCTGCCCGGTGGGTGTGGCCACTCAGAATCCGGTGCTGCGCGAGCGCTTCAACGGCAAGCCCGAGTTCGTGGAGAACTTCTTCATGTTCATCGCAGAAGAGGTTCGGGAACTGATGGCGCAGTTGGGTTTCCGCACCGTCAACGAGATGGTCGGCCAGGTGGGTGCCCTGGACACCAGTCAGGCCTCCGCGCACTGGAAGGCGCACAAGCTGGATCTCGCGCCGGTGTTGCACGAGCCCGAGTCGGCGTTCATGAACCAGGACCTGTACTGCAGCTCGCGCCAGGATCATGGTCTGGACAAGGCGCTGGATCAGCAGCTGATCACCCAGTGCCGCGAGGCGCTGGATGCCGGCACGCCGGTGCGGTTCACGACAAAGATCGCCAACGTCAACCGGACCGTCGGCACGATGCTGGGCCACGAGGTCACCAAAGCCTATGGCGGTGAGGGACTTCCCGACGGCACCATCGACATCACCTTCGAGGGTTCCGCCGGTAACAGTTTCGGTGCTTTCGTGCCGCGCGGTATCACGCTGCGGGTGCACGGTGACGCGAATGACTATGTCGGCAAGGGTCTTTCCGGTGGTCGGATCGTCGTGCGTCCGCCGGGCAACGCGCCGAGTGATTATGTGGCCGAGGACAACATCATCGCCGGCAACGTGATCCTGTTCGGTGCGACGACCGGGCAGGCGTACCTGCGCGGTCAGGTCGGTGAGCGATTCGCGGTGCGCAACTCGGGTGCGCACGCCGTCGTCGAGGGTGTGGGCGACCACGGGTGTGAGTACATGACCGGTGGCAAGGTCGTGATCCTCGGCCGCACCGGCCGCAACTTCGCGGCAGGCATGTCTGGCGGTGTCGCGTATGTCTACGACCCGGACGGGCGACTGCCCGGCAATGTGAACGGCGAGATGGTCGATCTGGACGACCTGAGCGCCGAGGACCTCGAGGTGTTGCAGGAGATGATCGTGGCGCATGTCGATACGACGGATTCGGCGGTGGGCCGCCGCATCCTGGCCGACTGGGATGGTGCGGCCAAGCAGTTCGTCAAGGTGATGCCCCGTGATTACAAGCGGGTGTTGGTGGCAATCGAGGAGGCCGAGAACTCCGGCCAGGACGTGGGCGAGGCGATCATGGCGGCGGCCCGTGGCTGATCCGAGCGGTTTCCTGAAGCACACCGTCCGTCAGACCCCGCCCCGCCGGCCGGTCGACCTGCGCCTGCAGGACTGGAAAGAGGTCTACGAGGAGTTCGACCACGAGACCCTGCAGGTGCAGGCCTCGCGGTGTATGGACTGCGGTATCCCGTTCTGCCACAACGGTTGTCCTTTGGGCAACCTGATCCCCGAGTGGAACGACCTGGTGTACCGGGATCGTTGGCGCGACGGTATCGAGCGGCTGCACGCCACCAACAATTTCCCGGAGTTCACCGGCCGGCTGTGTCCCGCCCCGTGCGAGGCGTCCTGTGTGCTCGGTATCAACCAAGACCCGGTGACCATCAAGCAGGTCGAGGTCGAGCTGATCGACAACGCCTTCGACCAGGGTTGGGTCACGCCGATGGTCCCGACCGTGCGGACGATGAAGAAGGTCGCCGTCGTCGGCTCCGGCCCGGCCGGGTTGGCTGCCGCACAGCAATTGACGAGGGCCGGCCACAGCGTCACGGTCTTCGAGCGGGCTGACCGGATCGGCGGGCTGCTGCGCTACGGGATCCCCGAATTCAAGATGGAAAAGCGTCATATCGACCGCCGGCTGGAGCAGATGGCGGCCGAAGGTACGCAGTTCCGCACCGGTGTGAACGTCGGCGTGGACATCACCGTCGAGCAGTTGGATGAGGAGTACGACGCCGTCGTGCTCGCCGGCGGTGCCGCCGCCTGGCGCGACCTGCCGATCCCCGGCCGCGAACTCGACGGCATCCATCAGGCGATGGAGTACCTGCCGTGGGCCAACCGCCTGCAGCAGGGTGACGACGTCGCCGGGGCAGACGGCGAACCGCCGATCACCGCCAAGGGCAAGAAGGTCGTCATCATCGGCGGTGGTGACACCGGTGCCGACTGCCTGGGCACCGCGCACCGGCAGGGTGCGGCCAGCGTCCACCAGTTCGAGATCATGCCGCGTCCGCCGGAGACACGGGCCGAGTCGACCCCGTGGCCGACGTATCCGCTGATGTACCGGGTGGCTTCGGCGCACGAAGAGGGTGGCGAGCGCGTCTTCTCGGTGAACACCGAAGCGTTCTGCGGAACCGACGGCCGAGTGACCTCGCTGAAGGTGCACGAGGTGCAGATGAAGGCCGGGAAGTTCGAGAAGGTCGAGGGGTCGGACTTCGAACTCGAGGCCGATATCGTCTTTCTGGCGATGGGTTTCGTGGGTCCTGAGCGCGAGGGGCTGCTCACCGACCTCGGCGTCGAGCTGACCGATCGCGGCAATGTCGCCCGTGACAAGGACTTCCAGACCAATGTGCCGGGCGTGTTCGTAGCCGGTGATATGGGTCGTGGGCAGTCCCTCATCGTGTGGGCGATCGCCGAGGGCCGCGCCGCCGCGGCCGGCGTGGACCGTTACCTGATGGGTGAGTCGGCGCTGCCGCGACCGATCGCGCCGACGGCGGCACCGCAGCGGTAGGCGTCGGCTCGGAGATGTGCCGACCTGCCGGTAGCTACTACCACCAAATCACACCAGCAACATCAGTCACACAAGAAACATCCGATTTTTAATCGGCGTGCCGGTTGGTGTTAGCCGCGTCACAGGTGTCTAATGGCTGCACAGGGGTCGTCGGAGTAAAGTGACCCCACGGTGCAGCTATTCGCCGACCGTAGGAGTTCCTACCGTGTACATGACGCCCAATTCACGGTCACGGGTGAGTCGAATCGCCTGGTCATGGTTACGTCACCCGCGTCGCAGCCGAGATTTTCCAGCTAAGCACGAGCGGCTGATCACGTCGGCTGAGTTACTTCGATACGGCTGCTGAACCGGTCCGCCGGCGAGCGGCGGACCGGATCGAGCGGGGTTTGCCGAATCGTAATAATTTCGTGACCGTCATATTTAGGAACGGGTCAGCAGCCCCGAATCCCTGATGGTCTCGGCGAGGGGCTCAAGGACCGCGGGATCATATGGCGGCGGCAAGTAGATGATCGCGAGGTCCAAGCCCTCGGCGCCCAACGCTATGGCGTCTTCCACGACTCTGCGATAGTTGCGATCCTCGCCGAGCCGGATGTGGGCCGACAGCGTGATCTCTTTCGGGTCGCGACCGATATCGGCGCAATGCGCTGCCAGCACGTCGCGCTTGCGGGCGAACTCCTCCGGTGTGCCGCCCACGAAGTTCCAGTGGTCGGCGTACTTGGCGGTGATCCGGAGGGTTCGCTTCTCGCCGCTGCCGCCGATACAGAACGGGGGATGTGGCTGCTGCGGGCCCTTCGGCTCGTTGCGAGCGTCCTTGAGTTGGTAGAACTTGCCGTCGAATGTGGTGGATTCCTGGCTCAGCAGGCCCTTGAGGACCTGGCACGCCTCCTCGAAGCGGTCGAAGCGTTCCTTGATGGTGCCGAGTTCGATGCCGTAGGCACCGGATTCCTCCTCGTTCCAGCCGGCACCGATCCCGAGTTCCAGGCGACCGCCCGAGATGATGTCCAGCGCCGAGGCCATATTGGCCAGCACGGCGGGGTGTCGGTAATGGATGCCGGTGACCAGCACGCCCACCCGCAGCCGCTCGGTGGCCTGGGCGAGCGCAGTCAGCGTCGTCCAGCCCTCGAGGCACGGACCGCTCGAATCGGAGAAGATCGGGTAGAAGTGGTCGAAGGTCCACCCCGACTGGAAGACGTCGATGTCATCGGCGGTCTTCCAGATGGCCAACATGTCCGACCAGGTGGTGTTCTGCGGTGAGGTTTTGAAGGCAAAGTCCACACTTGGGGAACTCGTCACGTTGCCGAGAAATTCCGTCCTAAGTCACTGTCTTGGCGGGACGAGTGAGCTGAGTTCCGTTCCATCGGCCGACAGCTGAATCAGATTGGAGCCGATACGCCATATCCGTTGAAGCGAGTTGGGTTCCGCAGGAAGGACCCAAAGGTCCGCACAGGTGGCCATATCGCGGGCGCTGGCGAGACGTCCCGCCTGGCGATTCGTGGTCTCGAACACCAGCGCCGAACCGTCGGTGCCGAGCAGACGGTGCATCGGGAAATCGCACACCGGACCCTTGGCGCCGGTCTTGAGGTCGTACTGGCGCCATTCGGGAAACTCCCGGGTGCCGTTTTCCAGGTGGAACAAGGTGGTCCCAACCCGATTTAGACCCTGGTCGGCGACATCAAGCAGGCGGAACCCGTCGGGTGTGAACACCGTGACTTCGTCCGAGTTGCCAAGTGCGATCACCGGCAGATCAATGAGCGTGCTTCCGACCAACCTGCCGTCTACCTCGGCAAGCGTTCTGCCGGACTCGTCGAAGAAGTATGTGCCGAGGTACCTACGGTCCTCCGACTGTACGTTTGCAGCGAAACCGCCGGGATAGACGACAGGATCGTGCAGGCTGGCGCCCTTCTCGAGGTCCGTCTCAACTGGCCTACCGTCCGCCACCGAGAAAACCACGGAATCTCCGCGCTGGGGATTGGTGCTCCGCTGAGCGCTCAGCACGGAACCCTCCATGCCGACGCGTGCGTCAGACACCGCAGTCAGTGATCCGTCTCCTGGCACGAACCATGTTGTCTCAGCACGGTCGCCGATACCGTAGATGCCTTTGTCCTGTGAGGTCGCGACGGCGTAGGGGCCGAGTTGTCTCAGATTCAAACTGCCGTTGTTGGCTTTGACGTCCGTGGGTCCGCGATAGATCACGTTGCCCGAATCGGCATCGATGATCGTCGCCCCTCCCTCGCTGGATCGTTCGACGCAAAGGATTTGGTCCGGTCCGTTGAGCAGACAGGTAGGTGCCACCGTGCCCGTGCTGAGCAATACGGCATCGAAGACCCAATGGCCGTCACCGGTATCGATACCTGCCAACCACCACTCCGGATCTGCACTCGCCAAACTGTTGGCCAGGAAGTACGCGCGTTCACCTGATGCTCCGATCAGCGGTTTCGGGTCGCTGGGGACATTGCTCGCCGCGATGGTCGGTGCGGATCCGTTCGCAGTTGGGGATGGCAGCCCGAGGTCGAGGGTGCTTGTCCGCCAGCCCGTTACAGGTGCTTGGCGCATGTCCGGAAGTAGTTCGATCTGCTCGGGTTGCCAGACCCACCGGCCGTACACATATCGACCGTTGCGAAGCCACCAAAAGGTGGCCAATGCGGCGAGGACTGCGATTACGAGCACCAGTACGAGCAGCGTTCGACCGCGACGCAAACGGATCGTCATCCTTGCCCGTATCGGCCGGAGAAAGCAGTGGCAACACGTTCGACGTAGCTCTCGGGCGACGGTAGCCCTAGATCGCGCTCCAAGAACTCGTGCACAAGCCCGCCCTCGTATCCCATGTCCTGCATCAGCAGCGTGATCACACCATGTTGCGCGGCAAGCGCTTTCTGGGAGGCCAGCGCAGAAAGGAACGCAATCTCTTCGGACAATTCTGATTCGGTCATTTTGCAAACGCTGGGTTGGAGATCGATGCGATCGATTCTCCCGCCCAGGAGTGCAGTGACAGCTACATTCCCAGCGGGATTGCTGACCGTGAAGAAGACATCAGGTGAATCATTCGCATCGTCAGGCAGCTCCGAATCCCAACTGTGCACTGCTGTGCCGCTCGGCACCGGCGGGAGGTACTCGTCGAAAGCAGCTAGATCACTTATCGGCGTATCGGATTCGGGCACCTCGTTGGCCTCGTCATCCCAAGGATCCATGTAGTCGGGCACCGAGGGCACTCAGAACTCGCACGCACCGATATCTTTGGATGCACGCCAATCGGCGTTGCTGTAGTTCTGCGAAGCCATGGTCAACCTCTGACTCAGGTCATAGGACATGTGCCACAGCTTCTTTCGTGCTTCATCGCGCGCCCTCTCGACATCGGCTATGGCCGAGTTGCTCGCGAAACACGCGACACCATGAGTGTTGGAAACTCGGTTGCCAATATCATTCACCGTCTCTCCGGCTACCTTGAGCACTCCGGCGGCGGTGCCCTGGCTGGCCGCGATCTGGTCGATATGCTCGGTGAGTACACGGAGGTTCTGTTCGGAATCGGTCGCCACGGTTGTTCCTCTATCGGTGTTCGGCGTACGGGGTTGCGGGCGGGTACTCGACGGGCGGCCCCTGCGGTTGGGGCAAGGTGAAGTTCTCGTTCGGATCGGTCCGTGACGGAAGGGTCCCTTCGGTCCGCTCATCGCCGAACGGCTCGTCGCAGGGGACTGCGTTGTCATCTTTGCCGTCGTTGTCGTCGTCTTTCCCGATGGGCGCGCCAAAGATGATCTGTCCTGCAGCGTCGTTGTACACCGCGACCAAGGACCGAATCTCGCTGCTCTTGGAAACCGATTCGGCTGTCAGTATGGCCAGATCCGAGGTGGCTTGTCCCAGCACGACGGTGGCGGTTGCCAAATCCGTGGCGGCTTTCACCGTTGCACCACCCGGGACCGCGTTCATCCAGGAGGTGGCGGTATCCACATCTGAAAGGAACTGGATACGGTCATCAAGGTCTCGTCGTGCGACGGTGACCTGTGCTGCTAACTGGCCGATGAGGCGGCGCATATCTGCCTCCGCATCCGCCACGCCATAGGTGCGGGAGTAGTGCCCTGTGTTCTTCTCTCTGTAAACACTGGCGGCAGTGCCGTCCCACCTGTCTTCCAGTGGTGCCGCGTCGAAGATCAGATCTCCGGCCTCGGTGTACTTCGCGGCCGACTTCTCGAAATCGGCACCGTCCTCGGGATCACCGGAGCCGGTGGTCTGCTTCATGCCCTTGATGGTCAGCTGCGCCGCAGCGAGAATAGGCGACGACGTCAGGCCGAGCTCACCCAAGTTCGGAATCTTGTCGAGCGGGCCGGGCCCCTTGGACCAGTCGAAGCCGACGACATCTCCGTACTTTCTCAACAGGTCGAACGCCTTGCTCAACAGACTCATGAAACCTCCCCGCAGGTCCATCCCGACATTACCGCCAGTCGTCAGTGGCACAGTGCATCAAATTTGCCTCCCGGAGCACACTGGAGACATGGATCCCGTGCAGGCTCTTCGCCGGATTGCCTACTACAAGGATCGCGCGCGCGAGGATTCGCGGCGCGTGATGGCCTACCGCAAGGCCGCCGACGTGGTGGAGGCGATGACGCCCGAGCAGCGCGAGAAGGCAGGCAAGGCGAACAGCTGGCAGACGCTGCCAGGCATCGGACCCAAGACGGCCACGGTGATCGCACAGGCGTGGGCCGGCCGCGAGCCCGAGACGCTGGTCGCGCTGCGCGAGTCGGCGGCCGACCTCGGTGGTGGCGAGATCCGTGCCGCACTCAAAGGGGATCTGCACCTGCACTCGAACTGGTCGGACGGCTCAGCACCGATCCCCGAGATGATGGCCGCCGCCGCCGATCTGGGCCACGAGTACTGCGCGCTGACCGACCACTCCCCGCGGCTGACGGTGGCCAACGGACTTTCTGCAGACAGATTGCGCCGACAGCTCGATGTCATCGACGAACTCCGCGAACAGTTTCGGCCGATGCGCATCCTCACCGGGATCGAGGTGGACATCCTCGACGACGGCACCCTGGACCAGGAACCCGAGCTGCTCGAGCGCCTCGACATCGTCGTCGCCAGCGTGCATTCCAAGCTCAAGATGGACGCACCGTCGATGACTCGCCGAATGATGCGTGCGGTCAGCGGCGGGCAGGCGAACGTCCTGGGGCATTGCACCGGGCGGTTGGTGGAAGGCGGCCGGGGGACCCGCCCGGAATCGCAGTTCGACGCCGAAGAGGTCTTCATCGCGTGCCGGGACAATGGTGTTGCGGTGGAGATAAATTCGCGACCCGAGCGCCGTGACCCGCCCACCCGATTGCTCGATCTGGCGCTGGAGATCGGATGTGACTTCTCCATCGACACCGACGCGCACGCCCCGGGACAGCTCGACTTCCTCGGCTACGGCGCGCAACGCGCACTCGACGCCGGGGTGCCGGTGGACCGCATCGTCAACACCTGGTCGGTGGATCGACTGTTGGCGTGGGCCGGCCAGCGAGGCTAGCTCGCTGACGTGAACGGATTGTGTTCGGCGATCAGCTTTTCCATCCGTGCCTCATCGATGCGGGCATGCACGCTGGCAGATTCCTGCTGATCGCGGATCACCTTGGCCAGCGTGAAGGCGCTGGTGACGAGAAACAGCACCGACATCGCCAGGAACATGCGCTGCCAGAAGTCGAGGGGCAAGAACGTGATACCGGCGAGCACGCCGACGAAGCTCACGCCGAAAGCGATGTGCGCTTGCAGAGCGAATGCCGCGGTGACCTTTGCCGTGTCGCTGAATGCGTTCATGACGCCACCCTGCCCGAGGGTGGCCTGCGGCGAATGGGTGAAACTACTCAATCCGGCAGCATCGGCATCTCCAGTCCCGGGTCGCGACCAAGCAGCACTCCACGGGTGACCGAAGTATTGCCGAAGCGCTGGCGGACCTCGTCGACGGCGGCGTCCAGCGCATCGTGATCAGCCGGCGCGCCAAAGGGCAGCTCCAGCTGTGCGGCACCATCGCGATCGATATTGGACACCGCGAAGCCGACCAGCGTCAGCCCGCGATCTGCGATCAACGGAGCGGCGGCCACCACCAACTCCCGCGCGGCGGCCAGCACCGCATCGGTGGACGAGGTCGCTCTCGGCATGGTGTGCGACCTGGTCACCCGGCCGAAATCGGCGAACCGTAGCCGCAGTACGACCGTGCGCCCGGTGCGTCCGGATGCCCGCATCCGTCGGGTGATGCGGTCCACGAGATTGATCACGACGGCATCGATTTCGGCCGCGGACATATCGCTGCCCGACCGCCCCAACGCCCGCTGCGCTCCCACCGAGCGCCGCCGCACGCCGGCGGTGACCCGGCGGCGGTCGATATTGTGCGCAAGGGCGAACAGTTGCCTGCCCATCGCGGGGCCGACCATGGCACCCAGGGACGTCTCGCTGAGCTCGGCGACATCGGCGACGGAGTGAATACCGTGTGCGCGCAGCTTATCGGCGGTCTTGGCGCCGACGCCCCAGAGTCGACGGACCGGCAACGGATGCAGGAAGGCCAGTTCGCCGTCCGGCGGGACGAGGAGCAGGCCATCGGGTTTGGCCTCCTGGCTCGCGACCTTGGCAAGGAATTTCGTGCGGGCGATCCCGACGGTGATGGGCAGCCCGACGTCCATGCGAACCCGATCCCGCAATTGAGCGGCGATCTGCACGGGCGTACCCGACACCCGGCTGAGCCCGCCCACGTCGAGGAAGGCTTCGTCGACCGACACCGGTTCGACGAGCGGGGTGGTGTCGTGGAAGACCTCGAACACGGCGCGGCTCGCCTCGGAGTACGCCCGCATCCGCGGCGGGACGACGATGGCCTGTGGGCAGAGGCGTCTGGCCTGATGGCCACTCATCGCGGTGCGTACGCCGTATGCCTTAGCCTCGTAGCTCGCCGCGAGCACCACACCGCCGCCGACGATGACCGGCTTGCCACGAAGGCTCGGGTCATCGCGCTGCTCGACGGAGGCGTAGAACGAGTCGAGATCAGCGTGCAGAACGGTCGCTCCGGACACGAACATATGTTCGCATTCGGCTCCGACAAGCTCAGGGTGCGGTGCCGTAGATGCTGGTCAGCCAGATGTGGGTGAGTGTGTCCACGACACGGTCGTGTTCGACCGACGGTCGGTCCTCGGCGAGGGCTGCCATCATCATCTTCTCGTTCATCAAGTTCAACGACGTCGCCAGATCGAGGGCGGGCAACGTGTCCGGGGCGGCGCCGCGCTGGCGTTCGGCGTTGATCAGCGCGGCGGTCAATCCGATCCACTTCTGCATCAGGCCGGACCACACGGCCCGGAACTCGGGGACGGTGTTGACGGCCTCCACCCCGGCCCGCGCCGTGGCCGGATGCGAGCCGAACGAGCTGAAGAAGATCTCGATACCGCGCCGGATGGCTTCGTGCGGTTCGGACGGCATGGTGTCCATGGCGTTGTCGAAACCGGTATCGGCGCGTTTGATCAGCGGATCCATCAGCGACAGCAGCACCGCCTCCTTAGAGGCGAAATAGAAGTAGAACGTCGGCCGCGAGATGCCCGCGCCCTTGGCCAGGTCGTCGACCGAGATGTCGGCGAAGGACCGCAGCTGCAGGAGCCGGGATGCGGTGTCCAGGATCGCCTGTTGCCGTTCGTCCCCGGAGGGGCGCGCGGCACGACGTCCGCGACTCGGGCTGGCGGTGGTCACGAACCAACCTTAACACTGTGTCGACTTTCTCGACAGACCGTTGACTCACTCAACACCGTGTTGATACCGTCGGTCCCATGAACGAACACTTCGACGTCGTGATCGTCGGCGCCGGCATCTCCGGCATCAGCACCGCCTGGCATCTGCAGGACCGCTGCCCGTCCAAGAGCTACGTCATCCTGGAGCGCCGGGAGAACATCGGTGGCACCTGGGATCTGTTCAAGTACCCCGGCATCCGGTCGGACTCCGACATGTTCACCCTCGGCTTCCGGTTCAAGCCCTGGACCTCGTCCCGGTCGATCGCCGACGGTGCGTCGATCTGGAACTACATCAACGAAGCCGCCGTCGAGAACGGCATCGACAAGCACATCCGTACCGGCCAGAAGGTCACTGCGGCGGACTGGTCCGACGCCGACAACAGGTGGACCGTCACCGTCGAGGTCGACGGCCAGGAAAAGCAGATCACCGCTTCGTTCCTCTCGGTCTGCAGCGGCTACTACAACTACGACGAGGGGTACTCGCCCACCTTCGCCGGCGCCGAGGACTTCACCGGCAAGATCATCCACCCGCAGCACTGGCCGGAAGATCTGGACTACGCGGGCAAGAAGATCGTCGTGATCGGCTCCGGTGCGACCGCGGTGACGCTCATCCCCTCGCTGGTCGACGGGGGAGCCGGTCACGTCACGATGCTGCAGCGCTCGCCGACCTACATCGGGGCCCTGCCGCTTGAGGATCCGGTGGCGGCGCAGGCCAACAAGTATCTGCCGAAGAACATGGCGCACTTCGTGAATCGCTGGAAGGCGATCGGCTATGCCACCGGCCAGTATCAAATCGCCCGGCGATTCCCGTCGGTGTTCAAGCGCGCGTTGCGCCAGATGGCCACCCGCCGACTGCCCAAGGATTTCGACTACGACAAGCACTTCAGCCCGCGCTACAACCCGTGGGACGAGCGAGTCTGCCTGGCTCCCAACGGTGACTTGTTCAAGACCATCCGCTCGGGCAAGGCCGATGTCGTCACCGACACCATCGAGCGCTTCGACGAGTCCGGAATCCAGCTGACCTCCGGGCAGCACCTGGACGCCGATATCATCATCACCGCAACGGGTTTGAACATGCAGCTGTTCGGCGGCGCCAAGGCCCTGCGCAACGGCGAGCCCATCGACCTGACCAAGTCGATGACCTATAAGGGTCTGATGCTCTCGGGTGTGCCCAACATGGCGATCACCTTCGGCTACACCAATGCGTCGTGGACACTCAAGGCCGATCTGGTGTCCGAGTTCATCTGCCGGGTGCTGAACTACATGGACGACAACGGATTCGACCGTGTCGAACCGCAGCATCCCGGATCGGCAGTCAAGGAAGAGCCCTTCATGGACTTCACCCCTGGCTACTTCCGCCGGGCCATGGACACGCTGCCCAAGTCGGGCTCGGAGGCGCCGTGGCGGCTCAAGCAGAACTACTTCATCGACCTGCGCACCATCCGGTACGGCAAGGTCGACGAGGAGTCGCTGCTGTTCACCAAGCACCGCGCGGCGGTCTCGGCCTGACCCTCAACAGACGCAAAACTGCCGAAAAGTAACAGCAAACGGCAGTTTTGCGTCTGTTGGCGTTAAGCGGCTCCGGCAACGAGGTCTATGCGTCGCCTCCGGCAACGACCACAATCCCGTCTTCGTCGCTGTAGGCGATCTCACCGGGAACGAACGTCACGCCACCGAAGCTGACTTCGATATCGCGTTCTCCGGCACCGGTTTTCGTCCCCTTGCGCGGATTGGTGCCCAGCGCCTTGATGCCGACGTCGATGGTGCGCAGCGCCGCCGCATCCCGCACCGCACCGTGCACGATCACCCCAGCCCAGCCGTTGTCGGCCGCGAGCCCGGCGATGATATCGCCGACCAGCGCGGTGTGTAGCGAACCGTTCCCGTCGACCACCAGGACGCCACCGTCACCGGGGGTCGACAGGATCGACTTCAACAGCGCGTTGTCCTGAAAGCACCGCACGGTGGTGATCGGACCGGCGAACGCGGCGCGTGCACCGTAGTTGCGCAGCTGGAGGTCACAGCTGCGGACGTCGGGGTAGATCTCGTCGACCAGATCGGCCGTGGCGCGGGGCTGGACAGTCATTCCATGATGCTAGCGATGACGATGTCGTGCACGAACTGGGCCAGCCCCGGTTCGACATCGTCGTAGTACGCGGTGAATCTGGAATCGGTGAGGTACATCTCGACCAAGTTCCGGTGCATCTGCCCGCCGCAGTCGTAGAAGCGCTCGATCGCGGCGCGGTGCCGGGCGGCCAAGGCGTCGGCCTGCGCTGATCCCGCGGTGACGCCGGACCGCTTGGCCGCGGCCAGATCCGCAAGCAGGGAGTCACCTTCGGCCTTGATATCCATCCAATCCTGCTTGCTCAGCTGCGCGACGCGCCGCCGGGACTGCTTCCACTCCGCGGTTTCACCCCAACGCTGCTCGGCCTCGACGGCATAGTCGGCGCCGAATGCGGTGGTACCGAATATCTCGACCTGCTCCTTGGCGGTCAATTGGATGCCTGAGCGGTGTGCGTCCATGAGCTCCTCCACTGCCTTGATGGTGCGCTGCAGCCCCTCGGCACGCTCCAGTAGCAGCGCGTGCTGACGGTGCAGCAGAGACAGCTCGTCGGCCTCGGGGTCGTCGAGCAGGACGCGGATCTCCTCGAGCGGTAACCCGGCCTCGCGGTACACGAGGACCAGGTGCAACCGCTCCACGTCGGCGTCGGTGTAACCGCGATAACCAGCCGGCGGTCCGCACGCTGGGCACCACCAACCCGATGTGGTCGTAGTGATGCAGCGTGCGCACGGAGACGCCGGTGAGTGCGGCGATACTGCCGACTGTCCGTTCGTCCATGTCCTCGACTATGAGCCCTGACGCCACGTCAGGGTCAAGTGCGGATCAGGAAGGGCTGTCTCCGCGCCGCGACAGAACGACGACGATGACGGCGAGCAATCCGACGGCGACGGCCACGGCCAGCGGCAGCCGGGACTGATCGGGACCGACGGCGGGTGCCACGACAGGGCCGGGCGAGGCGGTCGCGATGGTCGACTTGGCCTGGGCGGCAACTTCTTTGGCGGCTTCCTTGGCGATCGCTGTCGGAGCCGCGGGCGCTTCGGGCTCCGGGGTGGCCTCGACCGGCGGCACCTTCTTGGCCGGCGGGGCCTTCTTCGCAGGCACGGCCTTCTTGGCTGGTGCAGCCTTCTTCGCAGGCGCGGCCTTTTTTGCGGGGGCCTTCTTGGCGGGCACGGCTTTCTTGGCCGGGGCGGCCTTCTTCGCGGGCGCCTTCTTCACCGGCTCGGCCTTCTCGGCCGGCGCCGACTCGGCGGGCCCGTCCGCGGGCAGACCCGATTCAGCCGGGTCCTTCTGCTCGGGAAGGTCCTGCTCGTCGGCCATGTCTGTTGCTCCTCTGCCGCAAGTTGTCGGAATTCCCATCATGCCAGCCCGCGGATTCGGTCAGCCGGTCACCGCCAGCGCGGCGGCCAACGTCAGCGCCACCGCCATGAGGGTCAGCTCGAGGCCCGAGCGCCGACCGGAGACCTCGGCGCTCACCCGATGGCCGCGCGCAGAGGGCACCCATGACGACCGGTTCCGCCAGGCCAGCACCATCAAGACCGCGGTGACCGCCACCTTGGCCAGCAGCAGTCGCCCATACCCCGTCGTCACCAATGCCGATGGTGAATCCAGGGGAATCGTCACCGCCGCGCTCGCGATGCCACCCGCGAGAAGGACCACCACACACCACAGCGACAACGTCGAGAACCGCGGCAACAGGCGTGCCCACTGCCCGCGATGCCGAATGGTCAGCAGCATCGCCGCCAGCAGCCCACACCACAGCGCCG
This sequence comes from Mycolicibacterium neoaurum ATCC 25795, assembly GCF_000691525.1. Taxonomy (GTDB): domain Bacteria; phylum Actinomycetota; class Actinomycetes; order Mycobacteriales; family Mycobacteriaceae; genus Mycobacterium; species Mycobacterium neoaurum. Next base: position 5,376 of record NZ_JMDW01000032.1, on the reverse strand, counting down.
CCGCCAGGACGTGCAGGGTCACCGCCAGCCCACCGAGCGGGCTTTCGGAGAGGTGACCGGAGAGCGTGCGGGCGGCCAGCCCCAGCGCGGCGATGCCGGTGATCGTCGCCGATGCCACGGCACCGTGCACCGCGATCGCGACGGCACCGACGGCGGCGGCACACAGCACCGTGATCAGATCGGCGCGCCCGGCCACGGTCGCCGTCGCGTACTGCACCGTCGTGCCGACCGCGAGATCGTCGATGCCCACCGCGGCAGTGGCAGCGGCTGCGGTGATCAACCGCACGAGTTCGGCGGCCAGCCACAGCCACGCGGCCACGGCCAGCGTGAACGATCTGCGGGTCGCCAGCTCGGGCCGGTAACGCGCGACGTCCAGATACGGCAGCACGGCCAAGCCCAGCACCACCACCGCCGAACCGTCGGCCAGCATCCGGGTCGACGCGATCGGTAACGACAATTGGGGGCGCGCCAGCGCCCAGGCCAGCACCAGACCCGCGGTCGCGACCAGGACGCCCAGCCCGGCGCGCCGCAAATCGCTCACGGACGTCGGCGTCGGCTCCACCACACACCGGCGCCGACGAGCACCACCGCGCCGGCGATGAAGGGCCACACCGGCAGGCCGCGCTCGACCGCCGGCTCGGCGGGGGCAGGCGGGTCTACCGGCGGTCCGGGAGTCGCGGTGCGGGCCACGGTCAGCTCGAACGACCAGGATCCGCTGATGACATGCCCGTCGGCGGAGGTGACACGGTAATTCGCGGTGTAGGTGCCTGCCGGCCCGAGCGGTCGTAGGTCGACCTCGGCCACCGGCCCGACGATGCGGGGGTCTCCGGTCGACCACAGGTTGCCGTCCGGACCGACGACCGTCATGGCCGCGAACGCACTCTGCAGGTCCTCGCTGAACGTCGCGCGGACCGCACTCGGAGCCTCCGCGAGCTGCGCATCGGCCGCCGGATCGGAGGACACCAGCGCGGCGTGCGCCGACGCGACACCCGCGCCGCTGGAACCGAGGACCGCGAGCAGCGCCGCGACCACGGCGACGAGAAGCCGGATCACGGCAGACCGAGCCGGGCCAGGATGTCGGCGTCGATACCGTCGAGCTGATCGCCGATGGCCGCATGCGCCGAACGGCGGCGCGCGGACGGCATGTTCTCCGCGGCGGTCACGGCTGCCGCGAGATCGGTGAGGCGATCGTTGATCGCGGAGACGAAGGCGCGGGTCTCGGCATCCTTGGGATTTTTCTCCGCGACCCGGCGCACGGCCTGCTCGGCGCCGGTGATGCGCGCCGACAGCGCGGCCCCTTGGCCGGAGAACTGGCCGACCTGACTCAGCGGGACGCCGAGCTGATCCGCGCGCCGCTGATCGAGCAGACCGCGCACCGCGATCGCTGCCCGATACGCCAGCGGCACCAGCACCGGAGCCAGCAGACGCGACACCGTCAGCGCACGGCGGATCTTGATCGGCGAGAGCAGCTTGCCCTCGCGAACCGCCTTCAGCTGCGTTTCGGCCACCTTCAGGGCGGCACGGTCGCTGTCGTGTTGGGCCTTGAGCTGCGCCTTGACCGCACGGGTCGCGGCCTTGCGGTCGGCCTTGATGCGCCGGGCGTCGTTCTTGGCAGCCAGCTTGGCCTCGAGCTTGGCTTTCGCCTTGATCGCCTTGGCTTCGGCACGCCGTGTCGCCCGGCTCTTGCGTCGCTTGAACAGGGCCATCGGCGGCGCCTCCCGGTCATATTCGTCGATGTGTCGTGCGGTCGGCACAGCACATTCCTACGTCGCAGCCAACCCTATCGCTCTTAGCATGCCCCGCTTTTCGCTGCCCCGCCGCCCTGGCCGCTGAACTCCGTCAGCAAACACATCCGGGGCGGTGTGCGAGAATTGCCGAACGGTCTGCCAGAGTGCCTGCCGACGCACGCGGCATGGTCAAGAGGTGGATGTGCGGCGACGCCAGCAAATTCGGTGCGACCGCAGTCTCGGCGGACCGGCCGGGTGGCTCGCGAGTTGAGCGTTTCTCTCCCGTTCAGCGAACGTCAGCGCCATAGTGGAACGGTCGGAAAGGAGACCTCATGCCTGCGAGCCGTCGCGTGACCCGTGCGGTGAGTTCTGTTCTCGATCTGGCCCCCCGCCGGGGTGAGGTCACGCTGCCACGTCTGGTCGAAGCGGTCGCCGAGGACCAGGGCCGCGCGATCCAGATCAAGATGGCCGATCTGCCTGCCGGAGTGTGCGGCCAGTGGCGTCAGTACGCCGACCACGATGTCTTCCTGATCCAGAAGGGATTGCCGGCCTGGGACCGGACGCTGGCCCACGAATTGGGCCACCTGGTCCTCGGGCATGCCGGCACGCCGGTCGTGGAGGCGGCCCTGGAGGTCACCGAGCTCGCAGGTTCGGATCTGATCGGCTACATGCTCAATCAGCGCACCGGTTGCATGGGTCCGGCGGGCGAGGAAGCCGAGCAGGAGGCCGAGGATTTCGCCGCATTACTGATCTACCGGCTGGGCCGATTGCCCTCGGATCGATCGTCGATCGTGCAGGTGCGGCTCGGGGAGGCGTTTGGTTGACGGTCTGGGTGATCGCCGGTCTGCTCGGACTGGCCACCGGCCTACGCATCGGCTGGGCGTTGGTGAACAAGCAATCCCTGGTGAGCACCGCGATGATCCTCGCGCTGGGGAGTCTGGGCATCGTGGCAGCTCTCAACTGGCAGCCACTGACCCTGCTCATCGACACCGCGCTGCGCTGGCCCAACGTATCGGTGGCGCTGAGTCAGGTGGCATTGATCGCGTGCGCGGCGGGCAGCTGCGTGATGATCACGACGGTGTCCTCTGATCGCACGCCGGCCACGATCCGCCGGATCGCCGTCGGACAGTACGTCTTCGCAGCCGGGATCGCCGTGGTGACCCTGGTCGCCTTCTTCCGCAGGGACAAGGAAGCCGAGATGGCGCCCGAGGAGTATCTGCGTCGACACCTCGCCCCGGGCGGTTCCTCGGCCTGGTTGCTTCCGATGCTCTATGTCCTGCTGGCGTTGACGTTGGTCGCCTGGGCGGGAGTTCGCCATTCCAATCGCACCCGACGCGGGCGGGCGCTGTTCGTCTTCAGCATGGGCATGGTTCTCATCGTGCTGGCGAGCGCCTTCTTCCTGCTTCGCGCTCTCGGGACCACCGACGCGATCGGCGTCGGTGCGGCCGCCACACTGTTGGGCTGCGCGATGGCCGTCGTCGGCGGTGGGGCGCTGTTACCCAGCGTCGAGGACTGGTTCGGTGCGCGCCGCGAGATGCGGCTGATCGCGCCGCTGCTGGCCGAACTCAACGAACGTCACCCCGATGTCGGTATCGGTGTGCGACCTCGGGGACCGTTGTTGTTCCGGGTGGCCGAGCAGATGTCGCTGATATCGGATTCGCTCTACCTGGAGGCGATCGCCGCCGAGAGTGAGCATCGACGGACCACCTCCGGGGGTGGCAAGTCCGATACCGAGCAGACGCTCAACATCGCCGATATCGCCGACCTGGACTCGCCGCCGGTACCGGCCGAGGAACAGGCCCGCGGCATCGCCAAGTGGATCTACGACGGCCGCGATGACGTCGCCGCCGAGACGCACGCATCATTCCCCGGCCTGAACTGGCTGCGGCAGCCCACGACATTCTCCGACCGGGAATGGATCCTGGCGATCGCCGAGCAGTATCGGGATCTGGTCGAACAACGCTGAACGCACGAACGGTGCCGTGCGCTCATGCGCTCGGCACCGTTCGGGTGGAGATCCGTGGAGGGAATCAGCCGTCGAGGTTCTCCCGGCGACGCAGCTCGTCGACCTTCTGCGCGAGATCCTGCTGCGACTCCGGCGAGAGGCCGACGGTGCGTGCGGCGATGCGGCGCACGCCCTCGTCGCGCATGTTGGCCAGCCAGGTCAGTTCCTTGTCGAGCTTCTCGTAGTACTCGTCGTCGGTGAAGTAGGCGGGCTTGATGCGGAAGAAGTTGGCCAAGGCGGTCATCGTGGTGGCCGACGGGTTCGTCCGGTTGCCCGAACGCAGCTGAGAGAGGTACGGAGCGGACATCGTGACACCCTCGGCCTTGAGGGCGCCGATAACCTCAGCAGACGTATGCGGTCCCCGGCCCGGAGGGTAAACCGTATCGAAGAGGCGGTTCAGTCGGGCGGCGAACGTCTTGCTCATCTAACTTTCCTCCACATGGCGTACGAGCGAAGTGCACGTGCTTCGTATTTGCTGATCATCGTAGCGAGAGTTAACGCCACAACCAAGTGCAAACCACTGAAAAGTAACACTACCCCCAGTTTGGGTGTCGAGCGAGGGCATGTAGTGCACGTCAACGGTGTGATCACCAGCCGGCCGTCAAAGCTGGCGAAGAAAATAATGACGCAGACGTTGTTTTGCCGAGATCAACTGATCTTGACGTGTTGTCACACTGACCCCAGAGCTGATCGCCTGTGCGCAGGCGTCACACAGCAAAGTCGGTTAACGACTTTGCTGGGGTGGCGGGCGAAGTCCGGGACAGGAAGACACCCGCCACCACGACAGGTGCAACAGAATTGCTGGCCGCCGTGCGGCCGTTCCGGCCCATTTGAGGCCGAACCGTTATGGATGCGGGCGGCTCAGGCGGCGAGCAGCATCGCCATGATGGCGGTGTCCGGATGGCTGATCGGATCGACGCCCACCCGGCTGACCATCGAGGTGATGGTGCCATCGGATTCCGCTTCCACCCACGCCGCCCGGTGTTCCAGGCCGAGGTGCGGGATCCCGGGCAGCAGGACGCACCCGGACGCAGCTCCGGCGCACTCGGGTAGCGACGGCGTCGTCTCCGACGGCGGATGCAGCATCAACAGAGCGGGCGGCTGGTGCTCGGCGAAGAACCCGGGCGGCAGTGCCGATTCCCCGACCACCGGGCCCTCGGCGAGGACGAGCCCCACGGTGCCGGGCTCGGGCTGGTCGGGAAGTTCTTCTCGAACACCGAAGATGGTCGTGGTGGACAACAGTCCCGGTAGTGAGGCCACCCGGACGGCGACGATGAGCAGTTGAGCCCACTCTTTCGTGGAATCCGGCCACCGGCCCGACACCACGAAGCCTTTGAGGGTGCCCCGCGAATGAAATGGGGCAATTTCGATCGCCTTACCGGCACCGGTGTCCATCTGGCCTCCCGACAGTCGCTCGCTGCTGCTCCGACACAGCTGTGGGTCGCTGTGACTCAGGATGCTGCAGTGGCGGGTTAGCACGCAAGAGGAACGGAGTGCCAGCCAGACGCAAGAAGCCCCGCGTGCGGTGGCACGCGGGGCTTCCGACGAACGCGGGGCTTACCCGAAGATGAGGCCGCCGGTCTTGGTGGTGGCCTTGGTATAGCGGTCTTGGACGTCGGCCCAGTTGACGACGTTCCAGAAGGC
>NZ_JMDW01000031.1 GCF_000691525.1 Mycolicibacterium neoaurum ATCC 25795 | reverse complement strand
CGCCGGGCCGAGAACGGGCCGCCCCCACACGATCCCGCACCCGCGCCCAGAACCGGGCCTACCGAATAGCCCACGAACGCGCACACAACCGCGCCCACATCAACGCCCACCCACCACCCTTCTGAAGGGCCAGCGGGCGCCGGCTAGGTTCGCTTGCGCGAATTGCGCAGCTCAACCCAGAACCGAGCCGCCTCGGCGATGGAGTCCTCCACCGGCGCTGGCTCCCAACCGAGTTCGCTACGAGCCTTGGTGCAGTCGACCGGTGCCTCGGCGCGCATCAATCGCAAAGATGCCAGCGAGAGCTTCTCGTCGGTCTTGCGCAACCGCCCCTTGACAGTGCCCAGCGCGGCCAGCACGTAGGTCAACGGTAACGGGATCGACCGCGCGGGCGGCGCGACTCCGGCCGCCGCGGCCGCGACCCTGGCCACCTCGGCATTGCTGATCATCTTCTCCGAGATCAGATACCGCTCACCGACACGACCCTTCTCGGCGGCCAGGATCAACGCCCGCGCAGCATCGTTGACGCCGACGGCCTCCAGCTCGATACCGCTCATCACGAAGGGCAACTTTCCGAAGGCCGCGCCCGCGATGATCGCTCCATGCGGGGTGCGCCCCCAGTCCTTGCCGCCATAGGTCGTCGACACGCACATCGCCACCGCCGGCAACCCCCGCTCACGGGCATACGACAGCACCAAGTTCTCGGCCTGCACCCGCGACTGCACATACGGGGTGAGCCCCCGGCGACCGATCACGTCATTCTCGGTGGCGGTCCGTCCGCGACGCCGCCCGACCGTGGCATAGCTGCTGGTGAACACGAACTTCTGCAAACCGGAGGCAATCTCGGGCTCGACGGCGATGTTCAGCACGTTGCGCGTTCCCTCGACATTGGTGCGGAACAGTGGCGCCGGATCACGCAACCAGCCCCGGGTGTCCACCACGCAGTAGTAGACCGTCTGCGCACCGGTCATCGCGGCGCGCAGCACGTCGTCGTCCCAGATGTCTCCGACGAAGCGCTGCACATCGAGGTCGTCGATACCGATCGTGTTCGCGCCCGCGCGCACCATCACCCGCACATCGTGGCCGTCGGCCACCAGCTGTCGGGTCAGATGCGAACCGAGATATCCGTTCGCGCCGATCACCAGGACGGGGGACGTCTCCGTCATCGCGCCATACCCTTCATCCATTCGGCGGCCTCGTCGTCGAGGGTCCCGAGTTGCTGCGCCTTCCTGCACCACTTCATGGCCGCGGAGACAAACCGGAGCGGGTTGTAGATGTCCTCCTGCCGGCGCCACAGACCGTCACCGGCATAGGTGAGGATCGAGATATTGGTGGCGCTGATGATGGTGCCGTCCCCGGGATCACGCATGGGGTTGTCGAGTTCGCAGATGACCCGCGCGGTGCCCTCGTCGATCACCGACCACAGCGACGGAAAGGCGGTCATGTGGTTACCCGGGAAGGTCTCCATCGTCTTCCAGATCCACGGCCGCACCTGCTCCCGGCCACGCATCGTGCCTGCGGCATGCTCCACGTACTCGACATCGGGGGTGTACTGGTCCACCCACGGGTCCCAGTCCCTGGTGGTCGCGGCCCGAGCCACGGTCTTCTCGAAGGTGGTGTAGGCCTCGGCCAATTCGTCACGGGTGAATGGCGTCACATCACAAACTAGAACACGTTCTAGCTGGGTTTGTCGAGATTTCTGGCAACGGCCAGCACCACCCGGTCACCCAGCGGTTCGTCGAGGCGGACCTCGACACTGCCGGGCACAGCCTGCGCTATGCACATCCGGCCGATCGACGAGGGTGGCATACCGCCGTTGAGATCGACGGTCACGGCCTCCGGGGTCTCGTCGACCAGGACGTGGACGCCGAAACAGTCCCGGGCACCGGAGACGAAATTCAGCAGCAACCCGTCATCACTGCGGCTCCACGACTCCACCACCGCGGCATGTGGGTTCAGGATCAGCGGATTGTCAGCGAACACCACCCGGTCCGGGTCGGCAGGAACCTCGGGCGGGATATCCGCGGGACTGGCCGAGGCGACCGGAAAACCGGCCGTGAGCAGGCAGCCCGCGTGGATTAGACCGACGAGCGCTGTTGTTACAGCTCTACGCATGGGTTCCACCGTAACGGCGGAGCACAATGGATGGTGAACCGAAGCAAAGGAGTGATAGCGCATGAGCGACTTCCAGAAGGCCATTCTGGCCGGCGGCTGCTTCTGGGGCATGCAGGATCTGATTCGTAAGCAGCCGGGGGTCGTGTCGACGCGGGTGGGCTACACCGGCGGCGAGAACGATCACGCCACCTACCGCAACCACCCGGGCCATGCCGAGGCGATCGAGATCATCTACGACCCCGCCGAGACCGACTACCGGGCACTGCTGGAGTTCTTCTTCCAGATCCACGACCCGTCGACGAAGAACCGTCAGGGCAACGATGTCGGCACCAGCTACCGGTCGGCGATCTTCTATGTCGATGACGAGCAGAAGTCGATCGCGCTGGACACCATCGCCGATGTCGATGCCTCCGGCCTCTGGCCCGGAAAGGTCGTCACCGAGGTGGTACCGGAGGCTCCCTTCTGGGAGGCCGAGCCCGAGCATCAGGACTATCTGGTGCGCTACCCGACGGGGTACACCTGCCACTTCCCGCGCCCGGGCTGGAAGCTGCCCAAGCGCGCAGAAGTCTGATTCACCGGGCGTGTAGCACCACGCGCCCACCGCGCTTGGGGGTGAAGGCCACTCCGCGGGAGTGCACCTTCTCCCCCGGCGCAGTGGTGATGGCAAGGGTGAAGTGCCGCAACACCGTCCGCAGGACGACGTCCATCTCCACATTCGCGAACACGGCACCGACGCAGCGCCGGGTCCCGCCGCCGTAGGGCACCCAGGCCAGCGGCGGACGGTTACCGACAAAGCGCTGCGGGTCGAACCGGTCGGCGTTGTCGAACTCACGCTCGTGCAGCTGCGACAGACTCACCACGATCGAATGTCCGCGCGGGATGACCCACTCGCCTAGTTCGAAGGTCGGCGAATAGACATGCCGCCCCGAGAAGTCGATGACGGTGCGCACACGCTGGGTCTCCAGGATGACGGCTTGGCGGTACTCATTGGCGGTGTCATCTCCCGCCGCTTCGGTCACCAGCCGCGCCAGCACATCGGGATGCCTGCTGATCCGCTCGAACACCCACCCCATGGTCGAGGCCGTGGTTTCGTGACCGGCCGCCAGCAGGGTCAGCAGTTCGTCGGCGATGTCCTGCCGCGACATCGCGGTGCCGTCCTCGTAGCTGCTGCGCAGCAACAGGGCCAGCACGTCATCGCGCTCGTCGAGACGCGGATCGGCCGCGACCTCGTCGATGAGCCTGCCGACCACCTCGTCGTAGCGGCGGCGATACTCGGCCAACCGGCTCCACGGATGCCAGCGACCGTAGTCCCGCTTCGGAGTGGGCAGGGTCGCGCACCGCGAGCCCAGCGTCACCCACGGCGGAATGATCCGGCGCAGTTCGTCGAGATGAGCTCCGTCGGCACCGAACACGGCGCGCAGAATCGCGTTGAGGGTGATCCGCATCATCGGTTCGAGAATCGGAAACTCCTGCCCTATCGGCCAATTCGCCGATTCACGCAGTGTCTCCTCCTCGAAGATCCGTTCGTAGTTCTTGATGCTCTTACCGTGGAACGGCGGGGTGAGCAGCTTACGGCGGCGGCGGTGCTCAGCACGATCGAGCGCGAAGACCGAACCCGGGCCGAGGATGCGCGACAGATTGGGCTGGATGTTGCCGACATCCTCCGGGCTGGCCGTGAACAACTGCTTGGCCAGCTGCGAGTCGGTGACGATCACCGTCGGGCCGAAGACCGGCAACTGCATGCTGAAGGCCGGCCCGTACCGACTGGCCAGGCGCGCGACCACCGGACGGCGGAACAACGCGAAGCCGATGCCGAGGACCGCTCGGTTGAAGGTCGGGCCAGGAGGCAGTTTGATGGCGGGGGTATCGATACGTTCGACGGTCGCTTCGCTCATGACCACACTCCAGACCGGTTGGTGGTACTGCGGTGTACCACGGGATGTGAGCTACGGTACTCCCCGGTACCGCACGGGGCAAGAGTCGAATGACGAGGAGGTTTGATGAGCGACGAGACGTCGTTTCGAATCCGCCTGCTCGACGGGCTGGCCGCCTCGATCGCCGAGCGCGGTTATCGCACCACCACGGTCGCCGATATCGTGCGCCATGCCCGCACCTCCAAGCGCACCTTCTACGCCGAGTTCACGGACAAGGAAGAGTGCTTCATCGAGCTGCTGCGCGCCGACCATGAAGCACTGATCGCCGAGATACGCGCCGCCGTGGACCCGCAGGCACCCTGGCGGGACCAGATCGAGCAAGCCGCCTCGGCCTACGTCGCCCACATCGACGCCGGGCCCGCGATCATGCTGAGCTGGATCAGGGAACTGCCCGCCCTCGGCGCGACGGTGCGCACCGTGCAGCGTTCGGCGATGACCGGCCTGACCGAAATGCTCGTCGACTTGACCAGCAGTCCGGGCTTCCAGCGCGCGGACATCGCACCGGTGAGCCGCGAACTCGCGGTGATCCTGCTCGGCGGGCTCCGCGAGCTCACCGCCCTGACCGTCGAGGACGGCGCACCGGTACAACGCATCCTGGCGCCGGCCATCACCGCTTCCGCCGCGATCCTGGGCGCCGGCGCGGATCAACGCAGGATCAGCCGCGCAGATTTCAGCAGTCGCAGCGAGATCTCCGGATAGTCCTCGTAGCCCATGCCTGCCCACACCAGCGTTCCGGTGTAGAGCAATTCGAGCGCCTCGATGACATCGGCATCGACCGCCGCCCCCAGCGCCGCCACGAGGCGGCCTCGGATATCGGCGCCGATACGCCCCCGCAGCGCGTCCACATCGGGATCCTTACCGAGCAACGCGTTGGTCACCGCGCCCGCGAATTCCGGCTCGCCGGCCACCAGCGCGGAAATGTGCTCGAGCACCTCCAACACCCTGGTCGCCGGATCCTCGGACTCGTGGGCCGCCAGCGGCGATTCGGCGAGCCGACGCCAGAACACCTCGGCAACAAGGTGTTCCTTCGACGAGAAGTAGGTGTAGGCGGTCGCGGCACCGACCCCGGCCTGCGCGGCCACCCGGCGCACCGTCAACGCCGCGAATCCGTCGCTCGCCAGCAGCTCCAACGCCGCCCTGCCGAGACGATCGACGGTATCGGCCTGTTTGGCACTCAACCGACGGCGCGTCGACTCCAGAGTCGCATCGGACACGTGTCCAGACACTACTGCAACCCCGGCCCACCAGCAACGGTAGGTTGTCTGGCATGAGCACCGCGCAGACCGACCTGCCGCCCGAAACCGCCCGGCTCTTCGCGTTCGCCGAGCAGGTCACCGGCTTCCTGCCCGCCGACGAGGGGCGTGCGCTCTACGACGCGGCCATGCGCTACCTCGCCGGCGGGGTCGGCATCGAGATCGGCACGTACTGCGGCAAGTCGACCGTGCTGCTCGGGGCGGCCGCCAAGCAGACCGGCAGCATCATCTACACCGTCGATCACCACCACGGTTCCGAGGAACACCAACCCGGCTGGGAGTACCACGACACCAGCTTGGTCGACCCGGTCACCGGCCGGTTCGACACCCTGCCCACCGCACGGCACACCCTCGATCTCGCGGGTCTCGACGAGCACGTGGTGGCCATCGTCGGGAAATCGCCTGTGGTAGCCAAGGTCTGGGCGACACCGGTGCAATTCGTGTTCATCGACGGGGGCCATACCGAGGAGGCTGCCCAGCGGGACTACGACGGATGGGCCAAATGGGTGGCGCCCGGCGGCGCCCTGGTGATCCACGACGTGTTCCCACACCCGAACGACGGCGGCCAGGCGCCGTACCACATCTACCGGCGTGCCATCGATTCCGGCGATTTCGCCGAGGTATCGGCTACCGGCTCGCTGCGCCTGCTGGAACGGCGCTAACGGCCCGCCGGACCGGATGTGGCGCAGGCACAGTCGAATTCACTCTCCAGCCCACGCGGAAGGTCGGTCCGGAAAATACCGGCGGCCGGGGTGGTGCTCGACAACGCGTCGGCGGCCAGGATCATCGCCGCACCGGTCCAGGTGGTGCGCTCCTCGGGCCAACGCTTCCCGTCTGCGAACACCAGTCCGGTCCAGTACGAACCGTCTCCTTCGCGCAGATGCTGCATCGCGGCGAATTGTTCGTGAGCCCTGGCGCGGTCACCGATGGCGTCCAGCGTCAGCACCAATTCGCAGGTTTCGGCGCCGGTGACCCACGGCCGATGGTCCACGCAGCGGATACCGAGGCCATCGACCACGAAATCGTCCCAGCGCCTGGCGATTCGGGCCTGCGCGACGTGCCCGCGCAGCGCACCGCCGAGCACCGGGTAGTACCACTCCATGGCGTGGGAGTCCTTGGCGTTGAACGACTCCGGATGCTCGGCGATAGCGTGGCCGAGCTGGCCGAGTGCCACCTCCCACTCCGGTTGCGGGTCGTCCAGATAGTTGGCCAGCGCCAGCGCACACCGGATGCTGTGGAAGATGCTCGCGCAGCCGGTCAGCAGCGCCTCCTCGATCAGACCGGCATCGCTTCTGGCCCAACCGATCTCACCACCTGGGAGCTGCATCGTCAGCACCAGGTCGATCGCGCGGGACACCGTTGGCCACATCAGCTCGGCGAAGCGGCGGTCACCGGTGATCAACACGTGGTGCCACACACCGGTCGCGATATAGGCGCAGAAGTTGCTGTCGGTGTTGGCGTCCTCGACGACGCCGTTACGCAGCTGGATCGGCCAGGATCCGTCCGGCCGTTGGGCCGTCCGGCACCACTCGAAGGCCGCCCGGGCCGGCTCCAGCAGTCCGGCCACCGTCAGCGCCATGGCATTCTCGACGTGATCCCACGGATCGGTGTGTCCGCCCACGGACCACGGAATGGCACCCGATGTCTCTTGGGTGTCGGCGATGGAGACCGCGGTCTGAAGGCACTGCTCGGGTGTCAGAACACCTGCGACACCGGGGATCTCGTGGGCGGTCATCTCAGACCGTGGGCTTGCGGAAGTAGAGGGCGACGCTCTTGCCGATCAGCGGATTCAAAGCGGCCTCGGCCTGCTTGGTGACCCACGGCCGACTCATCATGTCCCAGACCAGCAGCTTGTGGTAGGCGGTGACCACCGGATGATCCGGCTTATCCACGCCGACAGCGCATTTGAGCCACCAGAACGGCGAGTGCAGTGAATGCGCATGCTCGCTGTGGGTGAAATTCATTCCCCGGCCGGTGATCTTGTCACGCAGCTCATCGGCCTTGTAGATGCGGATATGGCCGCCTTCATTGGCGTGGTACTCGTCCGAGAGCATCCAGCAGACCTTTTCCGGCAGCCAGCGCGGCACCGTGACCGCCAGCGCGCCGCCGGGTTTGAGGACCCGGACCAGCTCGGCGATGGCCGCGTCGTCGGCGGGGACATGCTCCAGGATCTCCGAGGCGATCACACAGTCGAAGGTTCCGTCAGCGTAGGGCAGATCGAGGGCATCACCCTTGACGGCCTCGGCGCGTGCCGAGGCCGGAGCCTCACCCTGCTCCTTCATCGCGGTCAGGATCGCGTCGACGTCATTGAGATCCTCGACGCTCTGGTCGAAGGCGATGACGTCCGCGCCCCGCCGGTAGGCCTCGAAGGAATGCCGCCCGGCCCCGCACCCGACATCGATGACCGATGTCCCCGGGCCGATACCAAGTCTGTCGAAGTCGACGGTCAGCACGCAGTGCGTCCTTTCTGGATTCTCTCGGCGGCTCGCTCGTACACCGCGACGGTCTGCGCCGCAACGGATTCCCAGCTGAACACCTCGACGGCCCGGCGACGGCCGGCCGCGCCGAGGCGCTGCCGCTCGGCAGGCGAATCGAGCAGTTCACCGAGCACGGTGGTCAGTTGATCGACATCGGCGGGCGGCACCAACCTTGCGCACTCGCCTTCGGCGCCCAGCACCTCGGGCAGCGCGCCCGCCCGGCTGGCGACGATCGGGGTGCCACTGGCCATCGCCTCGACCGCCGGCAGCGAGAAACCCTCGTACAGCGAAGGGATACAGGCGATCTCGGCCGAAGCCAACAGAGCGGCGAGATCCTCGTCGGACAGGCCGCTGGAGATGTGCACGATATCGGAGATGCCAAGTTCGGCGATGAGCTTCTCGGTCGGACCGTTGGGCTCGAGCTTGGACACCAGCTGCACATCGAGGTTGTGATGGGCGCGCAACCGGGCCACCGCATGCAGCAGATTCCCGACGCCCTTGAGCGGCACGTCGGCGCTGGCGATCGCGATGATGCGCCCGGGAACCCGCGTCGGTGACGGCGTGAACAGATCGGTATCCACCCCGAGCGGCACCACGTGCAACTGATCTGCGCCCACCCCGAAATCCTCGGCGATATCAGCGGCCGACGTCGAGGAGACCGTCAGCAGTTCGGGGATGGCGCGCGCGACCTTTTTCTGCGTCTCGGCAAAGGCGTACCACCGCCGCACCAGCGGCTTGCGCCACCACGCGGCGGCCGCCACCTCGAGGACCCGGTCCCTGGTGATCGGATGGTGCACCGTGGCCACGACCGGCAGCCCCATGTTCGCGATGCCCAGCAGCGCCGATCCCAGGCTCTGGTTGTCGTGCACGACATCGAACTCGTCGCCCCGCTCGGCCATGATCCGCTTGACCCGCATGCAGAACGTCTTGGGCTCGGGGAACCCGGCCGTCCACATGGTCAGCAGTTCGAGCAGATCGATGTGATCGCGGATCTCGCGCGGGTGCGGAACCCGGAACGGGTCGGGCTCGCGGTAGAGATCCAGGCTGGGCACCTTGGTGAGCCGGACGCGCGGATCGAGTCCCTCCGGATAAGGCTGACCGGAGAACACCTCGACCTGATGGCCGAGCTCGGCGAGACCCTGGGACAGATACCTGACGTAGACGCCCTGACCACCGCAATGGGGCTTGCTGCGGTAGGAGAGAAGAGCAATGCGCACGTCAGCTCAATCCGCTGAACTGCGGCGCAGGCATGCTGGACATGTGTCCAGACTATAGTTCGACGCGCAGGGGGGCGCAACGCGGCCCTGGTCGGATCGGTAGCACGAAAGCGAACGGTCTGCCGAATCCGAGCCCCTCCAGTTGCGCTTGCCGGACAGCCGAAACGGTGACCTCGCCCAGTGCGCCGGACGCGGGATCGAAGCAGCGCAACCGTTCCCCGGTCACCGCGACGATCAGGACCCAGTGCCGTGGGATGAGATGCCCGATCAGCATGGGTACCGGAGCGCCGGCGCGCAGGGTGTCCAGCACATCGGCCAGCACGTCCACTCGTCCGGGCAGCACTGCGCGCGCGATCCGCCAGCGACAACGCACCCCGCAGCGATCGGCGATGGCAGCGGCCACGCCCGGCGGGGTCATCCCCAGCCGCCGCGGCCAGACCCGGTTCACCAGTCGATGCACCATGTCCTGTTCGGTGCCGAACCACCCGGAACCCGCCTGCAGCTGCGACCGGTAACCGTCGTCCAGCAACGCAGCGGCAACCACAGCGACGGTGGGACCGCAACTGATGCCGTCGCGTTGCCGTAGGCGATAACCGGCGAGCTTCATCGAGACCGAGGCTAATCGTGACCCGGTACCTCTGGTTTCGGATAACTGATTCTGGCAACATTACCGGCCAGTAAGAACGTCGACGGCGACTAAATCGGGGGTGCAGATGGCAGGCACGTTGTCAGTCTTGGCAGTGGAGGCCACCGAGGGCGGTGGCGCCGCGCTGGACCAGATCATCGGTATCTCGATCGCGACCGCCATCATCACCGCGGGGCTGCTGTGGATCGGCATCCTGCACCGCACCCGCCGGATCACCTGGCTGGGCAACCTCGGCGACAAGGTCGGCGCCAAGATGAACCGGCCCGCCTGGGTGGCCCTTCCCACACTGCTGTTCACCTCGACGATCATCTGCGCCATGTTCGGGTTCATCTGGGATGTCAGCCTGCACATCGGCAAGGGCCGCGACTCCGGCCCGCTGGCCAACCCGGCGCACTACTTCATCCTGGTCGGACTGTTCCTGCTGTTCATCGCCGGTTCGATGGCGATCATTCTGCCCCACGAGAAGCCCGGGCCCGCGGCCATCAAGATCACCAGAACCTGGTACGCCCCGGTGGGCGGCATCCTGATGGCCGCCTGCGGTCTGTACGCGCTCATCGGGTTCCCGCTCGATGACGTGTGGCACCGCATCTTCGGCCAGGACGTCACGCTCTGGGGGCCGACGCATCTGATGCTGATCGGTGGGGCCGGCCTGTCCCTGGTCGCGGTGCTGCTGCTCGAACACGAGGGCAGGCTGGCGTCCGGAACGGCGACGGATGACAGCTCACTGCCAACGATCCTGCGGTACTTCGCCTTCGGCGGACTGGTCATCGGCATGTCGGTCTTCCCCGTCGAATACGACTTCGGCATCGAGCAGTTCCGGCTGGTCCTGCACCCCATGCTGGTCGCCGCGGCGGCCGCGCTGGCGCTGATCGCCGCGCGCATCACCATGGGTCGCGGCGCGGCCATCGCGGCCGTACTGTTCGCATTGCTGATCCGCGGCATCGTCGCCGTGGCCGTCGGCCCGGTGCTCGGTGCGCCCTATAGCTGGTTCGCCCTGTATCTCGGCCCGGCCCTGGTGGTCGAGCTGCTGGCACTCACTCCGTTGATCAAGCGCCCCATCGTGTTCGGCGCGGTGGCCGGTGCCGCCATCGGGACGGTCGGATTGTGGCTGGAGTCTTTCTGGATCGACGCCGTCTTCATGTATCCGTGGCCCACCTCGATGTGGATCGAGACCCTGCTCACCGCCGCGCCCGTCGCCATTCTGATGGGTATGTGCGGCGCACTGCTGGGCATCGTGCTCACCGGGCGACCACTGCCCAAACGCGCGCTGAGCATCGGCATCATCGTGGCGACCGTGCTGACCATCGGTGCCGCCGTGGGCAACGGGTTGAACATCTCGGTGCCGCAGAACGCCAGTGCGCAGATCACCCTGACCGAACTGCCAAGCCCCGCCGGACAGCGGATGGTCAGCGCCGATATTCGCGTCACTCCCGCCGACCTGATCAGCGAGGACCCGGAGTGGGTGTCGATGCTGTCCTGGCAGGGCGGACTGGACAACGAGCGCGGGCTGGTGGTCGACCACCTGGAACGGCTCGGACCAGGGCACTACCGCACCACCCGCCCGATCCCGGTGTGGGGTACCTGGAAGACGCTGGTCCGCGTCCAGGACGGCCGGACCATGGCCGCTGTGCCGGTCTTCCTGCCCGCCGATCCGGGGATCGGTGCCACCGAACTGCCTGCCGAGCAGTCGATCGATCGACCGTTCGTCCAGGAGATCGAGATCCTGCAGCGTGAGCGGAACCTCGAGGTGCCGAGCTGGTTGTTCACCGCGGCCTCCCTGGTGGTCCTGCTGTGCTCGCTCATCCTGATCGCGGCATTGAGCTGGGGCGCGGGTCGGATCAACGACCGAGAGATGCGGGTGGACACCGAGTCCGCACCCAAACATCCGGTGCCACAACACTGAACGCGTCGATGACATACCTGGCCGACCATTCGCTGCTGTTGGCGCTGCCTGCCTTCGCGCCCGCGGTCGTGGTCGCCGGCGTCGTCGCCTACGTGGCGATCCGGGACCGGCGCACCCCCGACGACGGCGAAGACACCAACGAGGAGAGGACGTAGTTTGCGGTCATTGATCGTGTTGGCCACCGCGGCATTGGTATCGGTGGGATGCAGCAGCCAGCCACCTGACCGTCCCGACGAGACGGCCCAGCCCGCCTCGTCCGCAGTCCCGGCCCTCACCGACCAGCAGGCGGCACCGGAACAGGTCCTGCTCGAGGTCACCATCGCAGGCGGCCAGGTCACCCCGACCAACCAGCAGCTGCAGGCGCGTGTCGGTGAGCCGATACTGATCCGGGTCACCAGCGACACACCCGACGAACTGCACGTCCACGCCACTCCCGAACACTCCTTCGAGGTGAAACCGGGTCCGGCGCAGACGTTCCAGTTCACCGTCGAGGTACCCGGAAAGGTCGACGTGGAACTGCACGAGGCGCATCGCGTCGTCGCCACCATCGCGGTGCAGTGACGGTACTGGCGCACGGGCTCGGCGGTTCGACCGACCTGCCCATCCCGTTCACCTACGCGCTGATCGGCGCCGCCTGGACCCTCACCTTCACCTTCGCCCTGGTCGCTCTGGCCTGGCGTACACCGCGATTCGATGCCGAAGCACCCGGACGCCCGCTGCCCGACGCGGTGACCCGAATGGTGGACTCTGCCGTCACGCGCTGGGTGCTGGCCGGTGCCGGTATCGCGTTCACCGCCTGGGTCACCGTCGCGGCCGTGACCGGACCGCAGGATTCCCGCAATGCCCTGCCCGGGGTGTTCTACGTGCTGCTGTGGGTCGGGTTGGTGGCGGTGTCGGTACTGTCCGGACCGGTGTGGCGGGTGCTGTCACCGGTCCGCACCATCACCCGCCTGCTGCGGGTGCGTGGCGAGCGCATCAGCTACCCAGCCCGGCTGGGCTACTGGCCGGCAGCGGCCGGGTTGTTCGCCTTCGTCTGGCTTGAGTTGGCCAGTCCCGATCCAGGATCACTTGCGGCGGTGAAGATCTGGCTAGTGGTGTACTTCGGGATCACCATCGTCGGTGCGCTCGTGTGCGGTCCACGCTGGTGTGCACGAGCCGACCCGTTCGAGGTGTACAGCATGGTCGCCTCGCGGTGCGCACCATGGCGGCGTAATCCGGACGGTCGCATCGCCATCGGCAACCCGTTCGACCGACTGCTGTCTTTGCCGGTCCGCCCGGGCATCGTCGCCGTGCTGGCGGTTCTGTTGGGCTCCACCGCTTTCGACAGTTTCTCGGCCATCCCCGGATGGCGCAGTTTCGTCGACGCCCACGCCGACGGACCGTGGGGAGCCAGCGTCATCAAGACGGCCGGGCTGGGGGTCTTCGTCATCACCGTCGGCGTGACGTTCAGCCTGGCGGCCGCCGCCACCGGTGGGGTGGATCGCGCGCGCCGCAGGCAACTGCCGGGGTTGATGGCGCACTCGCTGATACCCATCGTCATCGGATACGTGTTCGCCCACTACCTGACCTACCTGATCGAGAAGGGTCAGCAGACGGTGCACGCGTTGCTCGGACTGCAGGAGGCGCAGGTCTATTACCTGCTGTCCATGCATCCGTCGCTGCTGGCATCGCTCAAGGTGGGCTTCGTGCTGCTCGGGCATGTGGCGGGGGTCGTGGCCGCCCACGACCGCGCGCTTCGGGTACTGCCCAAGGGGCATCAGATGACCGGGCAGCTGGCGATGATGCTGGTCATGGTGGGCTACACATTCCTCGGGCTCTATCTGCTCTTCGGCGGCTGAGCGATACGGTTGTCTGCATGCGTGCGCTGATCGTGGTGGATGTGCAGAAGGATTTCTGTGAGGGCGGTTCGTTGGCCGTCGAAGGTGGTGCCGCGGTGGCCGGCGCGATCACCGGCCTGCTCACCGGACACGACTACGACCACGTGGTCGCGACCATGGATTTCCACATCGACCCCGGTGAGCATTTCTCCGATGACCCGGACTATCGGGTGTCCTGGCCGAGGCACTGCGTGGTCGGCACCCCAGGGGTGGACTTCCACGAGAATCTCGATCCCGCCGCGGTCGAGGCGGTGTTCACCAAGGGTGAGTTCTCGGCCGCCTACAGCGGTTTCGAGGGCACCGATGCCGATGGCACCTCGCTGACCGATTGGCTGGCCCGCCGAGGTGTGGACGCGGTGGACGTGGTGGGTATAGCCACCGACTACTGCGTGCGCGCGACCGCACTGGACGCCGCGGCCGCCGGGTTGCGCACGCGCGTGCTGTTACCGCTGTGCGCGGGAGTCGCCGCGGATACCACCGCCGAGGCGGTGGCCCTGCTGCGGGCGCGCGGCGTCGAGGTCACCGAGTAGGGTCCACGGGCCGGCCCGTCCAGTTCGGTGGTCGTCCGGCGAGCTGAGCCCGCACCCCCTCGGCCGCATCATCGTGGGCCATCAGCGCCAGGTGGATGTCTGTTTCCCGCTGTCCGACCTGCTCGCGGGTGAGATCAAAGGAGTCCCACAGCAGGCGTTTGCTGGCCGCAACCGACATCGGAGCGGTGTTGGCCGCGATGTCCGCGGCCATCTCCAACGCCGCCGGCAACACCTCGTCGGCGGGGAGCACCCGGCTGCCCAGCCCGAGCTGGACCGCGCGGTGGCCGCCGAAAGTCGCCCCGGTCAGCAGGATCTCGGCGGCATTGGCGATACCGACCAGGCGCGGTAGCACCCAGTGCGAGTAGGCGTCGCCGACGACACCGCGCCGCACCTGCACCACGCCATATCGGGCGTCGGCGGCGAAGATCCGGATATCGCATTGCAGCGCCAGCGTGAGTCCCAGACCGATCGCATGGCCGTTGACGGCCGCGATCACCGGCTTCGACAACGTCCAGGCCGGTACCGACAACCCTGCCGCGCGAAACGTCGACCCGGGTGCGGCGAAGGTGTGCTCTCCCGCGGACAGGTCGGCCCCGGCGCAGAAGGCCGGCGGCGTGCCGGTGAGCACGATCACGCGGACGCCGTCATCGACTCCGAAGCGGGTCAACGCGTCGGCCAGTTCCTCGCCCATCCCGGCACCGAAGGCGTTCCGTGCAGCCGGGCGGTGCAGCGTCACGGTCGCGACGCCACCCTCGACGGTGGTCAGCAGCGTGCGGTACTGCGGCATCCGCCCATCATCGCGCATACAGATAGCTCTGTAACAGAGGTAATGTGTGAGCCATGCGCACCCGCACCGATCTGGCCGGCGAATTGTTCGGCGTCGTCGGACGATTCCGTCGCCAGTTGCGCCGATCCACACGAGGCACGGCCGGCGGTTTCGACAACGACGGTCTGACCCAGTCGCAGATCGAGCTGTTGCGACTCGTCGGTCGCCGACCGGGGGTGTCGGTGCGCGAGGCGGCCGCCGAACTCTGCCTGGCCGCCAACACGGCCTCCACGTTGGTCTCCCGGTTGGCCGCCGACGACCTGCTGATCCGTTCGGTGGACAGCAGCGACCGCCGGGTGGGCCGGTTGCGGCTCGCGCCCGCCGCGCAGCAGATCGCCGACCGGTCCCGCGAAGCCAGACGTGCCGCACTGGCGGGGGCATTGGACCGACTCGACGACGACCAGATCGCCGCGCTCACCGCCGGACTGGACGTCCTCACCGAGCTCACCCGGATCCTGCAGGAGGACAACCCATGACCGCGCCGGCCATCGACTGTCGCGGACTCACCCATCGATACGGCAAGTTCACCGCGGTGGACGGGCTGGACCTGCTGGTCCGACCGGGCGAGACGGTCGGCCTGCTCGGGCCCAACGGGGCAGGCAAGACCACCGCCATCCGCGTACTGACCACCCTCACCCCGATCCAGCAGGGGCAGGTCCACATCTTCGGGCTGGACGCCCGCCGCGACACCATGGATATCCGTTACAACATCGGCTATGTACCGCAACAACTCTCGATAGAGGCGGCGTTGACGGGTCGGCAGAATGTCGAATTGTTCGCCCGCCTCTACGACATCGGACGCCGGGATCGTGCCACCAGGGTGGCCGAGGCGATCGAGGCGATGGGCCTGACCGCTGTCGCCGACAAACCCGCGGGCAGCTTCTCCGGCGGTATGGTGCGTCGTCTCGAGCTCGCGCAGGCGCTGGTGAACCGCCCCTCGCTACTCCTCCTCGACGAACCGACAGTGGGTCTGGATCCGATTGCCCGCGACAGTGTCTGGGATCAGGTCGAGCGTATGCAGCACGACTTCGGGATGGCGGTATTGCTGACGACGCACTACATGGGCGAGGCGGACGCCCTGTGCGACCGTGTTGTCCTGATGCACCACGGCCGGCTGCAGGCCGAGGGCACACCCTTCGAGCTGAAGTCGACCGTCGGCAAGGATGCCACGCTGGAGGACGTGTTCCGCCACTATGCCGGCTCGGACCTCGACAACGCGGCGCCGGCCGGCCTGCGTGAGGTCCGCGCCGCACGAAGGACGGCCCGCCGTGTCGGCTGATATCCCCGTCACCCTGATCCGGGCTCCGCGCGGCTGGCGCCGGATACCCGGAATCGGCTCCCGAATGGGCGCATTCGCGCTCGTCGAGGTGCAGAAGTTGCGCCACGACCGCACCGAGTTGTTCACCCGTATGGTGCAGCCCGCCCTGTGGCTGATTATCTTCGGGCAGACCTTCAACCGGCTCGGTGTGATCGACACCGGCGAGGTGCCGTATCTGGCATTCCTGGCACCGGGGATCATCGCGCAGTCAGCATTGTTCATCTCGATCTTCTACGGCATCCAGATCATCTGGGACCGGGATGCGGGAATCCTGGCCAAACTGATGGTCACTCCCGCACCACCGTCGGCCCTGATCACCGGGAAGGCGTTCGCCGCCGGGGTGCGTTCGGTGGTGCAGGTCATCGGTGTCGTCGCGCTGGCGTACATCATCGGTGTGCACATGACGGCGAACCCCTTGCGCATCCTGGGTGCGATGGCGGTCGTGATGCTCGGCTCGGCGTTCTTCGCCTGTCTGTCGATGTCGCTGGCCGGGCTGGTGCGCAACCGGGACCGGCTGATGGGCATCGGTCAGGCCATCACCATGCCGCTGTTCTTCGCCTCCA
The DNA here is from genome assembly GCF_000691525.1 of Mycolicibacterium neoaurum ATCC 25795. Taxonomy (GTDB): domain Bacteria; phylum Actinomycetota; class Actinomycetes; order Mycobacteriales; family Mycobacteriaceae; genus Mycobacterium; species Mycobacterium neoaurum. The sequence continues at coordinate 20,593 of NZ_JMDW01000031.1, read as the reverse complement.
ATGCGCTGTATCCGGTGGAGGTGATGCCACAGTGGCTCCGCTGGCTGTCGGCGGTCAATCCCCTGAGCTACGAGGTGAATGCGCTGCGCGGCCTGCTGATCGGAACACCCACCAACGCGGCGTTGGACATCACGGTCCTGATCGGGGCAGCGGTGCTCGGTGTGTTCACCGCATCGGCGCTGCTGCGCCGGCTGGTGCGCTAATTGCCCAGCAACCGGTCCAGTGCGCCGAGCGGGATCGGCAACCAGGTCGGGCGGTAGCGCGACTCATAACCCACCTCGTACACCGCCTTGTCCAGCTCATAGGCCAGCAGTACGCCGGCCGCGTCCCACGGATTGAGTCCGCCGACCGAGGCATAGCCGTCACAGAAAGCCTTGCGGTTGGCTTGCACCCACTCGCGGGCGGCCACCTCGAGTTCGGCGTCCTGGGTAGTCAGCAACCGTTGCGAGGCAACGTAATCGTAGGAACGCAACATTCCCGCGACATCACGCAGCGGGGAGTCCGGGCGGCGGCGCTCGGCCAGCGGCTGGCCGGGTTCGCCCTCGAAATCGATGATCAGCCATCCGGTGGGGGTATGCAACACCTGGCCCAGGTGCAGATCGCCATGAACACGCTGTTCCGGGGTCGGCTCGTCGGCGACCTGCCGATAGCACTGCTCGATCTGCGCAAGCCGTTCGGCGACCTGCGGCACCGATGCGGCCACCGACCGAGCCCGCTCGATCAGCGTCTGCGCGGGGAACGCCGTCATCCGACTGCCGAGGGTTTCGGCCAAGGACAGGTGCACCGAGGCGACCGCCTCGCCGAGGCGGTGCGATTCCTGTCCGAAATCCGCTTCCGCCGAACGCAAATCCTCAGTGCGCCGCTCGGCCACCGACCAGCCGTCGGATGATCCCTTGGCGAAGACGCTCACCATACCAAGTGTGTATTGTTCGCCATCCCAAGCGATTTCATAGGATCCGAGCAGCGGGGTGATATGCGGATTGCCGGCAAGTGCCCGGGTCAGCTCGATATCGGGGTTGATGCCGGGAGTCAATCTGCGGAATGCCTTCATGATCGCGTGGTCCCCGAACACGATGCTGGTGTTCGACTGTTCGGCGCCCATGCTGCGCACCGGCGCCGCCGGACCCCACTGGGCGTCGGGCTCGGCCAGGAAGCCGACCGGGCCGAGCGTGGCGGATTCCTCGATCAGGCCCAACAGTCGGGCGGCCACCTCGGGATCGGTGAGGGCGTCGTATCCGGTGCGCCCGGCGTCGGTACCGATCGCGGTCTGCTCGGCACCGCTGTCCCAACGGACGACCACCTGGTAACGATCGATCGAGCCGTCGGCGTAGTCGACCTCAAGTAAGACCAGATCGAGGTCCGCACCGAGGGGCACTACCGTCGGGCGAACATCGGTCAGGTCGCGGCCGCGCCCGCCGTACCACCGTTGTCGGGGTAGCCACTGGGCGAACGGCAAGGTCATCGCTTCTCCAACGTAGTCGCGGGGCGGCCCGGGTGCCGTCCCCTTCCACCCTCGTACCCGACTGTGCGTAGACGTACACCCGGACGCGCTTTCGGTATGGTGCCGCTATGCCAGATCTGCGCGACCATGGCGATCCGGGAGATGCCCCGTCGATCCCGCCACCGACGGCCCCGGTGAGCGACGCCACCCGTCCGTCTGCAGCAGAAGAGGCGCGCACCATCGCGGCGTCCACCAATACCGCGACGCTGGCCACCCTGACCGCCGACGGTGATCCGTGGGCGTCCTTCGTCACCTACGGTCTACACGAGGGCGCACCGGTGCTGTGTGTGTCGAACCTCGCCGAGCACGGCCGCAACCTCGCCGGTGACCAGCGGGCCAGCATCGCCATCGTCGCCCCCGAGACGCCCGACGATCCGCTGGCATCAGGGCGCATCACGCTGGCCGGTGTGGTCACCCGGCCCACCGGCACCGCACTGGACGCCGCCCGGCAGGCGCATCTGAACGCGGTACCGGCGGCCAAGTACTACATCGACTACAGCGATTTCACGCTGTGGGTGCTCGATGTGCAACGGGTGCGCTGGGTCGGAGGTTACGGCCGGATGGATTCCACCACCGGGGCGCAGTACACCGCCGCCGCACCCGACCCCGTCGCACCGCACGCCGCGGGCGCCATCGCCCACCTCAACGCCGACCACGCCGATGCGCTGACGGCCATGGCCAGAGCGCTGGGCGGTTATCCCGATGCCACCGCCGCCACCTGCACCGGGGCCGACCGATACGGCCTCGACCTCCGGGTCGACACACCCCGCGGCATCGCCTACACCAGGGCCGGTTACCTCAAGCCCATCGATGCCATCGGTGAGTTGCGCGCGGCTGCAGTGGAACTGACCCGGCGGGCCCAGCAGGGCTGAACCGTTCTCCCACCGCACCGGCGCGGTGCAATACGATCGCCGTATGCAACGTCCGGACAGCTGGCAGGCCGCCTTCGATTTGATTCGCACCCGCGCCCACGAGCGTCGCGAGGAGCCGTTCAAACTGGTCAGCGGGCAGCTGAGCCATGACTACATCGACGGCAAGCACGCGATCGACAATGGTGAGCGGCTCACCACCGTCAGCCGCGCCGTCGCCGATCTGGCCGCCGCGCACGGTATCGAGTTCGACGCGGTCGGCGGCTTGACCATGGGCGCCGATCCGTTGTCCCACGGCATCGCGATGGTCACCGGAGCGGCGTGGTTCTCGGTCCGCAAGGAACAGAAGCAACGCGGCCGCGAGCAGTGGATCGAGGGCACCAGGCTCTCCCCCGGCGACCGGGTTCTGCTGGTCGACGATGTGATCAGCACCGGCGGATCGACCAAAAAGGCGTATGACCGCGTGTTGGAGGCCGGTGTGACGGTCACCGGCGTGATCCCGATGGTCGATCGCGGTGATGTCGCGACCGAACTGTTCGGCGGGCTCGGTGTGCCCTTCGCGGCCCTGGTGACCTACCGGGATCTGGGCATCGACCCGGTCAAGGCCGTCTGACCCACGACCTACTCTTCTATCCCTGCTGTTCGGCTCCTACCCTTCGATGACGAGCACGCCGCCCGGTTCCAGCCCCACGGTGACCCGATCACCCGGGGCGAAAGCCCGTGCCGCCGAACTGTTCATCTGGGCATAGAGCGCCGCGCCGTCCGCCAACGTCACGCTGACCCGGGATATCGCGCCGAGGAACGACACCGCGACCACCCTCGCGTGCCCGGTCGGATCGGCGTGCATGGTCACCGACTCCGGGCGCACCATCGCCACTCCGGCGCCGTCCACCGAGCCGGGTAGCGCGGGGACCGACACGCCGAGCAGGCCTGCCGTGCCGCCGGACACCGTGGCCGCCACCTTGTTGCTGAGCCCGACGAAATCCGCGACGAACGGGGTTGCCGGATGGGCGTACAGCTCGGCCGGGGCGGCCAGTTGCTCCAGTCGGCCGGCGTTCATCACGCCCACCCGGTCGGCAACGGCCAGCGCCTCCTCCTGATCGTGGGTGACGAACAGCGTCGTCGTCCCCACCTCCAACTGCACCCGGCGGATCTCGTCACGCAGCTGGGTGCGCACCTTGGCGTCCAGCGCCGAAAGCGGTTCGTCGAGCAGCAGCACCCGCGGACGCACCGCCAGCGCACGGGCCAGCGCCACCCGCTGCTGCTGACCGCCGGACAGCTCGTCGGCATAGCGTCCCGACTGGGCCGACAGCCCGACCAGCTCCAGCATCTCGGCCGCCCGCGAACGTCGTTCGCCGGTACCCACCCCCCGCATCTTCAATCCGAAGGCGACGTTGTCGCGCACGGTCAGATGCGGGAACAGGCTGTAGGCCTGGAACACCATCCCCATATCGCGCTTGTTCGCCGGCACCCTGCTGATATCGCGGTCATCGACGAGCACCGACCCCGACGTCGCCTCCTCGAGGCCGGCCAGGATGCGCAGCGCGGTGGTCTTGCCACAGCCCGACGGGCCGAGCAGGGCCACCAGCTCCCCCGGTTCGATCCGCAGGTTCAATCCGTCAAGGGCCCGCACCGACCCGAAAGTGCGTGTCAGATCCTGCAATTCAACAGCCACACTCATCAGTGTCCGCGCCGCCTCTTCCGTCCGGTCAGCAGCGACAGCCCCAACAGCAGTCCGAAGCCGAAGATCAACGTGGCCAGCGATGCCGCCACCGATGTCGGGCCGTCACTCCGGCCGAGTTCCACGATCTGTACCGGCAGCGTCTGGAATCCGGACAGTGAGGCCACGGTGTACTCGCCGAGCACCACGGCGATCGAGATGAAGGCCGCCGACAGGATGCCGGTGCCGATATTGGGGACGATGACCCGCACGATCGTCGACGTCCATCCCGCCCCCAGCGACCGGGCGGCCTCCGACAACGTCGGCAGGTCGATCGCCGACAGCGCCGAATCCAGCGCGCGGTAGGCGAACGGCAGTACCAGCACGATGTAGACGAACGTCAGCGTCAGCGCCGACTCACCCAGCAGATAGGTCACCCACAGGTACACGTTGCGCAGTCCGACGACGACCACCAGCGCGGGAATCGTCAACGGCAATAGGCACAGGAACTCCACCAACCGATTCGCCCACGGGGCGCGCAGCCGAACCCAGATCATGGTGGGCACCAGCAGCACCAGCATGGCCGTCACGGTCAGCACCGCGAGCAACAGCGAGGTGACGATCGCGGTCAACAGGGCCTCATCGGTGACCAGATTCGCCCACGCCGCCATGGTGCGGCCGCCGCCGAACGGGTCACGGGTCGCGAAATCGGCCATCGCATAGAGCGGGAACAGAAAGAAAGCACCGAAGCCCAACCACAGGACGACGCGCAGGAGTCGGGTCATCGCAACCACCGGGCGGTCCTGCGCACCAACAGGTTGTAGGCGATCATCACGACGGCGACCACCACGATCATCTCCAAGGCAAGGGCATAGGCCAGCCCGGCCTGACCGAGCACCACCTCACTGGTCAACGCGGCCCGGATCAACAGCGGCACAATCGGACTGCCCTGACTGACCAACGCCGCCGCGGTCGCATACGCGGCGAAGGCGTTGGCGAACAACAGCAGCGCCGAGCCCAGGAAGGCCGGCGTCAACAGCGGCAACGCCACTTCGCGCCAGTACTGCCAGGTGCTCGCCCCCAGGCTCACCGCGGCCTCACGCCACTGCGCACGCAGTCCCTCCAGGGCGGGCAGGAACACGATGACCATCAGCGGGATCTGGAAGTAGGTATACACCAGGATCAAGCCCGGCAGGCTGTACAACCAACCCCCCGGCGCGATGTTCACACTCAACAGGTGCTGTAACCACAGGGTGAGCACGCCGTTGATGCCCACCGTGGCCAGGAATGCGAAAGCCAATGCCACGCCGCCGAACTGGGCCAGCACGCTGCTCAGCGCCAGCACAGCGCGCCGGATCAGCGAGCGCGGCGGGCTGCTCAGGATCAGCCAGGCCAGCACCGCACCACCGACCGCACCGATAAGTGCGCTCACGCCCGAGAGCACCAGACTGCGCACCAGCGCCGTCAACGACGCCTGGCCGAACAGCGCGGCGACCAGTTCCAGGGAGAACCTGCCGTCCACGACGAAGGCGTTGACGATGACCGTCACGGTCGGGATGAGCAGGAAGACCGTGACCACTGCCAGGAACGGCAGCAGCGGCAAGGCCTGCCGGAGATAGCGCACTTGTCAGCCGATGGCCTTGGCCCAGTTGGCTTCCAGATACTTCGTCGCCGCCTCGTTCTGCTCGACGCTGACGAAGGTGGCCGCACCGTCGACCGGCGGGAGGGTGCCATAGGTTTCGCGGTCGATGGTGCCGTGGGTGACCATCCAGTCCGCGCGCACCGGCCGTGCTCCACCGGCGAGGTACAGGTTCTGCCCCTCGTCGCTGTACAGGAACTCCTGCCACAACCGTGCCGCCGCGGGATGCGGCGCATCCTTGTTGATGGCCTGGAAGTAGTAGCCCGCCACGGCCGCGTTGGGCGGGATGACGACCTTCCAGCCCGGAACCTTCTTCGACTGTGCGACATTGAGATAGTCCCAGTCCAGCACCACCGGTGTCTGCCCGGAGGCGATCGTGGCCGGGGTGGGGTCGACGGGCAGGAAATTGCCTGCCTCGTTGAGTTTGCCGAAGAACTCCACACCGGGGGCGATATCGTCGGGTGATCCGCCCTGTGACACGGCGACCATCATCACACCGGAGAACGCGGCCCCGGCCTGGGTCGGGTCACCGTTGAGAGCCACCTTGCCCGCGAATTCGGGCTTGAGCAGATCGTCGACACCGGCGATGGTGGGTACCTTGGTCGAGTCGTAGCCGATGGACATGTAGCCGCCGTAGTCGTTGACCCACAGACCGTCCGGATGCTTGAAGGAGTCCGAGATCTCGGCGAAGTGCTCGACCTTGTACGGCGCGAACTTGTCGGTGTTGGCCAATGCCACCGACTGCCCGAGATCGAAGACGTCCGGAGCGGTGCTGCGGCCCTTCTGCTGTTCGGCGGCGTTGATCTCCTCCTGGCTGCTGGCGCCGGGTTGAGCCGAATTCACCTTGATGCCGTACTTGTCACCGAAGGTCTTGATGATCTGCCCGTAGTTGGCCCAGTCATCGGGCAGGGCGATGACGTTGAGTTCGCCTTCGGCCTTGGCCGCCTCGATCAGACCGTCCATACCGCCGAAATCGGCTGCCGAGGTAGCGGTGCGGGCATCGCTACCGTCGCCATCGGTGGCCTGGTCCTTCTCCGGTGGTGCGCAGGCGACCAGCCCCGCGCCGACGAGAACCGCCGCGGCGACTGCCATTCCTCGTCGCTTCGGGCGACCGGCTGACGAAATCAACATGTGGGAACCTTCCGATGGGCAGACGACCGGTGGGTGACCGTGACCTGACATCTCGGTGAACGAGGTCCGACGCTACCGGTTCTACGATCGGAGGATGGCCGAACCGCACGCCCTGTTCGCCGGCGCACCTGTCGCAGCCCTGTCCACCGCCGACGATCACGGGGTGCCGCATCTGGTGCCGGTGGTCTTCGCCGTCGACGGGGACACGGTGTACACGGCGGTCGACGCCAAACGGAAGTCGACGCAGCGCCTGCGCCGGCTGGCGAATATAGAGGTGAACCCGCGGGTCAGCCTGCTGGTCGACCATTACGACGACGATTGGTCCCAGCTGTGGTGGGTGCGCGCCGACGGCACGGCCACCGTGCATCACGACGGTGAGCAGATGGCCATCGGATACGGGCTGCTCCGTGCGAAGTACACCCAATACGAACGCACCGCGCTCGACGGCCCAGTGGTGGCGATCGCTATCCACCACTGGGCCGCCTGGCAGGCCTGATTACAGCAGGCCGAGCAGCTGCAGGTCGGTGATGTACTTGACGATCACGTCCTTGCCGACATGCGGAATATCCTTGTCCGGGCCGATTTTCGCCTCCTGCACCGCGGTGCGGAACACGTCGGTGGGTGCCATGGCACCGTTCACCGGCAGGCCCGGGGTGGTGTAGTTGTGTAGCAGCGGTAGCAGTGAGGCCTGCCGTTGCCGGTCCGGCAACGTCCGCAAGGTTGCACCGAACTGCTCGAACCACGCCTGGTAGTCGTCGATGCGACGGATCGGGTGTCCCGCCTCGATGAGCCAGTCGACGAACTCGTCGAGGCCGAGGCCGTCATCGTGCGGGTTCATCACGTGGTAGGTCTCGAAACCGTCGGTGACATCGGCACCGAGGGTCGAGATGGCTTCGGCGATGAACTCGACCGGCAGCCCGTCATAGTGGCTACGCTGCCGATTGCCCTGGGCGTCAAGCTGATTGAAGGACTTCGGAGCGACGCCGGTGGCCACCAGACTGAGCATCATCCTGGTGAACATGTCCGGCAGGTTGAGCTGACCGGCGTAGCTGGTATCGGCCAGGATCATATCGCAGCGGAACACCGAGACCGGGAGCCCGAACTGCTCGTGCGCCTCGCGGAGCAACACCTCGCCCGCCCACTTGCTGGCCCCGTATCCGTTGGCGTAGCTGTCGTCGAGCACCCGGGTGGCGCTGATCTCGCGGATGTCGGCGTCCTCGATGAAGCGTCCCGGCTCGATACCTGCCCCGACACCGATGGTCGAGACGTAGACGAACGGCTTGATCCGGGTGGTCAACGCGATGCGGATCAGTTCGGCGGTGCCAAGGGCATTTGGCCCGAACAGCTCGCTGTAGGGCAGCACGTGGTTGACCAGGGCCGCCGGATCGACGATCAGGTCCACCGAGTCGGCCAGCCGCTGCCAGGTCCGCCGGTCCAGTCCGAGATCGTGCTCACCCTTGTCACCGGCGAGCACCTCCAGGTGCTTGTCGGCCAGTTTCCGGTAGTGCGCAAGCAGTTTCGGGTCGCCGGTGTCGAACGTGGCATCCAGTCGGGCGCGCGCTTCGGCATCGGAGCGGGCCCGCACCAGGGCAATCACCTTGCCGTCGACGAGGTCCATCCGCTCCAGCCATTCAAGGGCAAGGTAGCGGCCCAGGAATCCGGTTGCGCCGGTCAGCAGGACGGTGCGCACGTTCGTCGCCGGCGCCGCGAGATCGCCCGCCGCCGTCAGTGTCTCGGCATCGATGAACTTGTCCAGGGTCAGGTCCGCGGCGCGGGCGACCGTGGCGTCCTTGCCGTGCACGGACCCGAAGCTCGGCCGCAGGCCCGCACCGGAGCGCTGTGTCTCGATATGCGCGGCAATCGACGCCAGATCCGCTGTCGGACCGACGATCACGCTGACCGGCACCTCGACGTCGAAGATGTCGGCCAACAGGTTGCCGAACGTCAACGCCGACAACGAGTCACCGCCGAGATCGGTGAAATGCACATCGGGCGCGATATCGGAGCTGGCGGCGCCGAGCAGTGCCACGGCGGCACGGCCCACGGTCTCCAGCACCGGCGCATCGGCACCGGTGGCCCGCAGTGCCTGCAACTCCCCTGCCTGGCCGTCGGCCAGATCGGTGTAGAGCTGCTCCAACTCGGCACCGTAACGCTCCTTCAACTTCGGCCAAGCCAGTTTCTTGATCCCGGTCAACAGGCCGTTCTCGGTGCTGAACGGCGTGGTCTCGACAAGGAAGTCGCGCGGGAGTTCGTAGCTCTGCAGATCGGCCGTGCGCGCCGCCGCCTTCAGGGAGTCGGCGATATCGGCCTTGGTGGCGTTGGGGTCGGTGGGCACCACCACGGCCAGCAGGTAGGGACGGGCACTGTTGCCGTAGATGTAGATCTGATGCACCAGCGGTGCGGTGTTGAACACCGCTTCCAGTTTGGAGACGGTGACGAACTCACCCTGGGACAGTTTGAGCACATTGTTGCGCCGGTCGATGTAGGCGACCTGGTCGGGACCGAGTTCGGCGACGATGTCACCGGTCCGGTAGAAACCGTCCTCGTCGAAGACCGACGCGGTGACCTCGGGACGCTTGTAATAGCCCGGGAACAGCTGCTCGGAACGGATCAGCAACTCGCCGCGCGGGTGCGGCACATCGGTCGAGTGGTAGCCCAGTTCGGGAACATCGACCAGCTTGTACGCCAGCACCGGCGGTCGACTGATCTGACCGTCGACGAAGACCGCGCCGGCCTCGGTCGAGCCGTAGCCCTCGACGAGGTGCAGCTCCAACAGCCGCTCCACCCACGCCTTGAGTTCGGGGGAGATCGGCGCCGACCCGGTGAGCGCGCTGACGTAGCGACCACCGAGCAGGTTGGTCCGCATATCGGCGAGGATGTCGGCCTCGGAACCGCCGTGGGCGGCGCGGCTCTGATAATCCTGGAACAGCATGTCCCACACCCGCGGGACGAAGTTGAGCTGCGTCGGACGGGTCAGGGCCAGATCCTCCAGCAGGGTGGACAGATCGGCACGGGCGGCGAAGTTCACGACGCCACCACTGGCCAGCGAGGCGTAGAGGATGCCGCGTCCCATGACGTGGCTCATCGGCATGAAGCTCAGCACGATCGCCGGAACGTGACCCTGACGGGCATCCCAGTGCGAGTTGATGGCCGGTCGCCAGATATCGGCGACCTTGCCCTGCGGGTACATGGCGCCCTTGGGGGCGCCGGTGCTGCCGGAGGTGTAGATCAGCAGTGAGAGCGGATCACCCTCCTGCGCCGGGATCGCGACATCGGCACGCTCGGCCCCGGCGGCGATCACCTCGTCGAGGGTCGCCAGGGTCTGCCCGTCGAGTCGGGCCGTGGCGGCGGCGATGGCCTCGCGGTCGTCGTCGACGGCGGGGTTCTGGTCGAAGACCACCACGGTCTGGACGCCGGACCCGAGCGCCAGCGTCACGGCGTCATCGAGGTGGTTCACATCGGAGGCGATCAGCGCCGGTTCGGTCTCGGCGACGATCGGGGCAAGGGCGGACGCGGTCGCACTGGTCTGCAGCGGGACCGAGACCGCCCCGAGCTGGGTCAGGGCGATGTCGATGACCGTGAAGTCGACGCTGCCAAAACCGAGAATGGCCACCCGGTCACCCGGGCGGACGGTGTCGGACCAGGCGTTGGTGACGGCGCGAACCCGGTCCCACAACTGGCCGTAGGTGATGGTCTCGAAGTGGCCGAGCAGCTCGGCACGGGTGCGTCCGGTGGCATCGTCGGTGACCAGTTGGACGGCACGGCTGCCGAGCGCGGGCCGCTCGGCGTACCCGGTCAGGACGGTGCGGACGATCTCGGGCAGCCGCATCTCGGCGGCCGCGACGGCATCGGCGATGGCGGGGTCGGGTGCCGCGGCGGCGAACTCGGGATCGGTGGCGTACAGGTCGGCCAGGCGCTGCTGGTCATCAAGATTTTCGGCGAACATCACACTTCCTCGGATCTACTCACGACGTATTGCAACGGCCGGGGACCTCATCGTCCTCACCGACCAACGCGTACAACGTTAGCAAAACTAAAGATATGCCCCAACGCCACAACCTGCGGATTTCCTGACAAACGGCTGTCAGGATCGGTGTGCCTGGGCTTCCAACCGTTCCTCGTAAGCGCCCTCGTCACGACCCAGTGCGATGGTGGCCGCGGTCATGGCCAGGACGGCGATGGTGAGCACCACCGTCTCCCACCGATTCGCATTGAGGGTTTCGCCGAGGAGGAACACGCCGAACAACACCGCGGCGATCGGTTCGACCACAACCATGGTCGGGACCGACGTCTGCAGCGACCCGGCGTGGAATGCCGACTGCTGCAGCAGGGTGGCGAATACGCCCAAAGCGACCAGTGCGTAGGGCACCGGGGTCGCCAACACCGCGACGGCACTTCCGCGGTCCAGCATGAACATCAGGATCTTGGTGAGTACCGCGACCAGACCGAACATCACGCCGACCGCGACTGCCAGCGGCACCGCGCGTTTCCATCCGGTATTGCGCACCGCGAAGAGCACGCACCCGATCACCAGCACCGAGCAGATGGCGATGACGACGGCCACCGTCGGCGCCGGCGCCACCTGTTCGTTGACCCGCGGATGGGCCAGCGGCACGAACACCGCCAGGGATGCGGTGAGCAGCAGCGCCCACATCCAGGCGCCGCGCGTCACCCGCCGGTGCGCCAACCGGGCGCTGAGCGGGAGCGCGAACAACAGCGCCGATACCAGCAGGGGTTGGACGACGATGAGAGATCCGTTGTCCAGGGCCAACGCCTGGAAGACGAAGCCTGCCACGGCCGCGGCCGTTCCCGCCCACCACAGTGGACGACGCAGCAGGGTCGCGAACATGACTGTGCTGACACCGTGTTCCTCGGGTACGTCCAGCGTCGCGCGCTGACGCACCACGATGCCGACGGCGGCGAAAATCGCTGCGCACAATGCGAACACGACGACAAGCAGCTGGTCGATCACCGGCGCGGCCTCATCGTCACGCCACCACCCTAGGTGGTGGCGACCGCCGATGCCCGGGCCGCTGCCAGTGCTATTCGGCCGGCGCCTCCGGTGCCGTGTCCGCACCCGACGGCCCTGCCGATGAGGCCTCGCCCGGCGCGTCCAGGACGACGGGACCGGGCGCGGCACCGGTGGGCTCGGGTCGTTCCGGCGTCCGCACCTCGATACCGGGATCCCCCGCGTCATCCGTGTCGTGATCGGCCGGGCCCGCCAGGACGGTGTCATCGAGCGATTCGGTCTCGCGCCCGGCCGTGTTCACCCGCGCACCGAACCCGGCCCGCAGTCCGCGGGTCCGCTCGACGATCGGGGCCGGCGAATCCATGTCGGTGCTGTCGACCACCGGCTCGGGCTCGGGTGCTACCGGTGCCGACTGCGCGGCAACCCGCGGCGCGAAGATCGCGCCGAGCGGCGGAAGCAGCTGGGCGCCGGTCGGCTTGCTGTAGTCGGAGCGGTCGTAACCGAGTTCGACCAGTGCCCGCAGCGGCCGCTCGATGGCGTCGAGCAGCAGATCCGGCAGTATCCCGCGCAGGGGCATCAGCAGCGGCAGGCGTTGGGTCGGGATCAGGTAGTAGGTGGTGTCACCGTGCTGCTGGAAGTAGCGCGGATCGCTGGTGTCGATGCTCGACAGCGCGGTGGCGTCCAGATCCTGGGTTCCGCCGTGCAGATAGATGATGCCGAGGATCGCGTTGGCGGTGGCCAGCAGGTTCAGCGGATAGGTCGGGAAGTCCGCCCACCCGTCGTACTGGCGGGCGATGTCCACGGTGGCCCCTGCGCCGGGCTGCGGGTCGCGCACCACCGGTGTCGGACCACCGAAGGTGATGTCCAGCAATGGCACGTAGAGGCCGCCGAACCGAGCCATGATCCCACCGTTGGGCCGGCCCGGATTCTCGACGAGCACGTAGTTGACGCCGTTGGCCTGGTGGCCGCCCTTGTAGGCGGAGGCGACGACCGCGCCCTGGGAGTAGCCGAACACCGTGTCACCGGCGACCGGCTGCTCGCCAAGGTTGGCCAATCCTTGCCCGACCGAGGTGTTCCAGGTCGGGTCCTGCAGGCCACCGGAGGAGAACGGACCGATGGCCGCGGGGTAGTCCACCTGGCGGAAATCACCTGGCGCGCCCAGGCCGGCGCCGGCGCGCATATCGGTGACGAAATCCTGCGGCGACTGGTGCCCGGTGGTGTTACCGATCCGGGTGCCCTCAAGGTAGTAGGTGCTGGCCGCCAGCACCGGGGCCGCCGGCGACAGTCCGACCGCAAGGGTCAACACCGAGGCCAGTCCTACGACACGTGTTCTGGACAACCCGGCTCCGCTCGCTCGGAACAACAGTTTCGCCGGATGCTACTCCGGGAAAGTTTGCTGAGCGGCGGATCGCGGGTCGTCCGAACGGCTTAATCCGTTTTCTGCTCCGAGAGCTCGTCGTTCTTCTTGTCGACAACCCTGGTCTTGTACAGGCTGGCGACGGTGGTGATGACGAGCGTGACGATGATGACGCCGAGACTGGCCAGCGTCGGGATCGTCGGCACGTGCACGGGCTCGCCACCATTGATGAACGGCAGCTCGTTCTCGTGCAGGGCGTGCAGTACCAGCTTCACGCCGATGAAGCCGAGGATGAACGACAGCCCCTGGGACAGGTAGACCAGCCGCTTGAGCAGATCGCCGAGCAGGAAGTACAGCTGGCGCAGACCCATCAGCGCGAACACGTTGGCGGTGAACACCAGGTAGGGCTCCTGGGTCAGCCCGTAGATGGCCGGGATCGAGTCCAGCGCGAACAGCAGGTCGGTGGTGCCGAGCGCGATGATCACCAGGAACATCGGGGTGATGACGCGCTTGGAGTTCTCCTTGACCGTGAGCTTGAGCCCGTGCCATTTGTCGGTCGTGTTCAGGTAGTTGCGCGCGAACCGCACCACGCCGTTCTCACCGTCGTCGTCGTGATCGGTGTCCTTGGCCAGCTTGATGGCGGTGTAGATGAGGAACGCGCCGAAGATGTAGAACACCCACGAGAACTGTTCGATGGCGACCGCACCGAGGGCGATGAAGATACCGCGGAAGATCAACGCCAGGATGATGCCGACCAGCAACGCTTGTTGCTGGTAGATCCTCGGCACCTTGAAGCTGGCCATGATGATCAAGAAGATGAAGAGGTTGTCCACCGAGAGGCTGTACTCGGTGAGCCATCCGGCGAAGAATTCGACACCGTACTGGCTGCCGTGGAACGTCCAGGTCCAGATGCCGAAGGCGATCGCGAGGCCGACGTAGAACGTCAGCGCGATCGAGGTTTCCCGGGTGGACGGTTCATGCGGCCGGCGGCCGAACACGAGGATGTCCACGAGCAGGACGCCCAGTGTGACGGCGAGGGTGATCCCCCACTCGAGGGTGGACACGTTCATCTATTCAAGACCTCCGGTCGTCGATCAAACGGCCGAGGTCTCTTCCGCCTGCGCAACATGACGCGGGCCTGCGGCACCGGTCGTCCGAATGTGGGCGACGTGATGGCGACACCGCAGCGCAGGAGTACTCCCCTCGGGGCCGATTCTGTCAGACGTTCCCCTCCTGAGCTAATCGAACCCCCCGCGGTTACCCCTCGCCGGTGGTGGTGGTGGTCGCCGTCGTCTGGAAGGGGTCGACGAAGAACGGGTTCTCCTCCGAGGTCGTCTCGGCGGTGGTCGTGCTGGTCTCGTCGGTCGTGCTGGTCGCGTCGGTCGTGCTGGTCGTGGTCGTGGTGGTGGTCGCGGTGGTGGTCGTGGTGGTGCTGGTGGTCCGAGAGGTCGTCGTCCGCGATGTCGTAGTCGGCGACGTGGTCGAGGAGGTGGTGCGCGACACGCTTGTGTCCGGATACACCTGGGGCCCGCCGGTGGGATCGACCGAGCTCTCCGCGGTGTTCAGCACCGCATAGATCAGTACGCCGATGGCCAGCACGCCGGCCACCCCGGCGCCTACGATCGCCCAGGACTCCTCGTACCAGGGAACCGGAGCCTCGGCGTCTCCCCGGTCGCCCGCATCGTCTGTCACAGGCGCTGATCGTAACGACGTTTCACCCCCTGACGACCGAATCGCCGCGTACCACGACATCCACCGGGGTGAGCGGTCCGCGCGCCGGACCCGTGATCACCGCACCGTCGAGACCGAAACTGCTTCCGTGACAAGGGCAGATCAACTCCGCACCGGTCACCTTGGACACCGCGCATCCGGCATGCGGGCACACCGTCGAGAAACCCCGGATCTGACCGGGTTGCGCCTGGGTCAGCACGACGTCGTCGACGACGAGTGCCGATCCGACCGGTACGTCGGCGGTCTTGGCCAATTCGGTGTTCTCGGCCGACTCGCTGGGCGCTTGCGGGGCGGCCGAGGGAGTGTCCCCGGATCCACACGCGGCAGCCGCGCCCAGCGCACCGACCGCCATCGTGCTCCCGACCAACATCTGCCTACGCCCCAGGGTCATGGCGCTCATTCTGCGCCCGGGACCGCCATCTCAGCGGCGAAACACCACCCATCGCATCGCGCTGTACATGAAGGCCGCCTCGCAGCAGCCCGCCGCCAATCGGGCCAGGTGATACTGAAGTCCCGCGGCGACCAACGAGGTCGGCAGCGCGACGATGAACAACAGGTAGTTGATCGCGACCACCGCGACATACACCGCCAGCTGTGGACCGACGGTGGCGTGGGACCGGAAGTTCAGCGTGCGGTTGAGAATGTAGGCCAGCGCGAACGCACAGACATAGCCGATCGTCAACGCCACCGGTAGCGGCGCATCCATGCCGCTGTAGAGCAGGGTGAGCAGGGCCATGTCGATGCTGAACGTACATCCGGCGATCAACGCGAAACCCAGAAATGTCGGCGCGACAACCGAACTCAGCCCCCACGGCAGCCGCGCGACGACTCCCGCGCAGAACCGGTGGAAACGTTCGGCCCGACCGTCTGGCACCGTTTCGGCCGTCACGGCCACCACTGTGGCATCGGCAGGTGTCGGCGCCGTTATCGGCGCACTAACGGATGGCGAGGGTGGTGCCCGTCTCCTGCTCGGCAAACTGCACCAGTCGCGCTGCGGCAGCGTAATCACAGGCCTGTACGGATCGGCCGATGAGCACCGGCACACCCTTGAGACCGAATCGGCCGTCCACTCCGACATAGCTACCCGGCGGGATCGGCTCGGTGATGCAGTACAGCGTGGTCGCCGCGCCTGCCGCGGCGTCGTTGGCCAGCGGACCGGCCACCAGCTTCACCCCGCGCGCCACGAGCCTCATCACCGGGGTGTCCGACAGCGCAGGCAGATTGGAGTCGACCCAGCCCGGGTGGGTCAGCTGGCTGGTGATCGGCGATCCGGCTTCCCGCAACCGGCGGTCGAGCTCGAGGCCCCACAGCATGACGGCCAACTTGGACGCCGCGTAAGCGCCCATCACGGTCCACTTGTTGGTGCGCAGGTGCATGTCCGACAGCCGCAGGGTCGCCGACTCGTGCGCCTGGGAACCGACGTTGATGATCCTCGACCGCACGCGGTCGAGGAGAAGATTGGTCAGTGCGAACGGGCCCAACAGGTTGGTGGCGATAGTCGCCTCGAAACCGTCCGCGGTATCGGTGCGGTGTTGGAACAGCGCGCCCGCGTTGTTGATCAGGATGTCGATGCCGCCGATCCCGGCCTCGTCGAGGCGGGCCGGGAAGCCGCGCACCGACGACAGGTCGGCGAGGTCGAGCCGGACCACCGTGGTGCGGCCCCCGATCTCGTCGGCGCGGCGAGCACCCAATTCGGTGTTGCGTACCGCCATCACCACATGTGCGCCGGCGCCGGCCAGAGCAGCCGCCGTCGCCAGTCCGACACCGTTGGTGGCTCCGGTCACCATCACCGTCTGTCCGGTCATATCGCCGAGCCGAGCAGGGTTCCATGAGAAGGCCATAGACGTCAGGTTAGCCGCGCTGAATTTTGGTACCGTTCGCTATGCTTCACGGGCGTGACCAGCGCGATCATTATGACTGGCTGACCGCATACCTGGCCGCCAGAGATCTTCAGGTGGCGACCTCGCGCGCCGTCGCCGCGCTCATCGGCTCCCTGGGTGTCATCTCGGTGCTGGTGACGGCGTTGAGCTCGGGTCTGCAACATTCCTTCCGGTTCGCCCTGGCGGTCGTGCTCTTGGTGGTGTGCACCGCGATGGTGCTCATGTGGTCGCGCTCGGACTGGCCACCCAGGTGGCAATCCCAGGTGTGTCTGGTCGCCGGGACCGTGCTGATCGCCGCGACGTGCGTCTCCGATCCCGATCCGGTGCTCGGCCTGCTCGGCTCGGTCGCGTTCACCGTGACCACCGGGTACGCCGTCATCTTCCATTCGCGGAGATGGCTCATCGGGGTCTGGGTGGTCCAGTTGGCCACCCTGATCCTGCTGGCCTGGCGGCTGGTGTCGATCGACTACGGCCTGGCGGTGGCCAGCGTCTTGTTCGTGGTGCTGATCAATGCCTTCATGGTGTTCGCCTGCGAATTGGTCCTGCGGCTCATCGGATCGGAGAAACCGCACGGTGAGATCGAACCGCTGACCGGCCTGCTCAATCGCGACGCGTTCTACGACAGCGTCGCGACGCTGATCGGATCGCGCAGCCGCCACGACGACCGGTACCTGATCCTGATCGTGGTGAATCTGGACAGCTTTTCGCTGCTGACCGCCATGTCCGGCAAGACGGGCGGTAACCGTGCCCGGGTCGCCATCGGACAGCGTCTTCGCGAGACGGTGCGTGGCGACGCGGTGATCGGTCACCAGGGCGATGCGGAGTATCTGGTCGCCGACGTGTTCACCACCCCCGACCCGACCCCGCTGGCCGAGCGGATCTTGGGCACCATCAAGTCGGCGCCGTATCAGTTGACCGCCAGCCTCGGTGTCGTCAGCACGCCGCTCAAGCCGCTGACCGAGCAAGCCTCCCATGACGTGCTCGACGAGTTGCTGACCATCAGTACCGGGGCGATGTACGAGGCGCGCAAGTCCGGCGGGAACCAGTTCCGGCTGCTGTTGTCACCAGCGTTGGCCAGCACCGACGGCGATGATCCCGACGATCGCCCGGAGATCGAGCGCTCGGCCTGACGCTCAGCCCGGTTCAGCCGGCCAGCAGTCTGCTGCGGAACAGGTCGAGCACCTGGTCCAGCGCGGCCCGCGTCGGGGTTCCCGGCTCGTCGATCAAATGCTCGGTGAGCACCGAATGGGCCGACATCATCGCGTCGGGATTGGCGTCCGAGCCGCTGAGTTCCACGGCGATGAAACCGTCGCCGAGTTGTTCACGCAGGAAGTCGAACCGTTCGGCCGGCACCATGGTGTCGGAATCGAAGCGTAGGCCCAGCACCTTCAGCCCCCGGGCGCACCGACCCTTGACGATCTCCAGGTCGGCGGGCGAGATGTCGATGGAGTTCTTCTGTGCGGCGGTCAGCGCTATGGGCATCGACGGCTGGGACAGCACCGGTGCGAGCAGGATCTCGTCGGTGGCCATCGCCAACGCGTAGCCGCCGGTGAAGCACATGCCCACCGCTCCGACCCCCGGACCGCCACAGCGGGTGTGTTCGGCGCGGGCCAGCGCACGCAACCAGCCGACGACCGGCGACGTGCGGCCGGTGGCCCAGGTGGTGAACTCCTTGCTGACGCAGGCCGGCACCATCGAGGTGGCCAGCGCCTTCACCCCGGCGAGCTTGCTCGCGTTGGGGTCCCGGCCCGGCACCCCGAACAGGTGGGGCAGCACCGCGGTGCAGCCCAGCTCGGCGACCTGACGCGCGAACGCCGCGACCTTGGGGGTGATGCCCGGCATCTCGGCGATCACGATGACCGCGGGACCGCTGCCCTTACGGAACACCGTGCGGGTCTTGCCG
This sequence comes from Mycolicibacterium neoaurum ATCC 25795, assembly GCF_000691525.1. Lineage (GTDB taxonomy): Bacteria > Actinomycetota > Actinomycetes > Mycobacteriales > Mycobacteriaceae > Mycobacterium > Mycobacterium neoaurum. Next base: position 1,953 of record NZ_JMDW01000031.1, on the reverse strand, counting down.
TCATGGGTGAACTCGGTGCGGTCGAAGTCCGCGAGATCGTCATCCGACACGGCTGTGCTCCTCTGCTGGCGAACCGTTCGACATCCTCGGCCACAGTATGTCTGCCGTCATCGGGCGGCCGTCATCAGGTGTAGGGATCGACGATCTCGGCGTGGGTCGGTTCGGTGCTGATCTCGACGGGGCGGCGCAAGCGCTGGGCGTCGAGCACCATCAGCGCGACGTGCAGCGAGGTTCGTGACTCGCCGTCGTCGAGGTCGACACCGAGGGCGGCCTCGATCGCGGCGAGCTTCTTGTACAGCGCGGGCCTGCTGATGTGCAGTCGCGCGGCCACCGCTGCCTTGTTACCTGCCAACCGCAGATACTCGTCGAGCACAACGATATTGGCCTGATCGCCGGCCAGCAGCGCCTTGAGCTCGCTCTCGGCGAACGCCTGCACGCGGTGGTCGCTGCGCAGCAGTGCGATCAGTCCGCGCAACCGGACGTCGGCGGCGCGGTAGTACGGACGGTGCGCCTCGTTCATGGCCAGCGCGACCTCGGCGATGTGGGCGGCCTCCCCCATCCCGTATATCGCATCGATCACCCGATTGACCGAATCACCCACTGCCAGTGCGCTGTCCGGTACGCCCTCGACCCGGCGGATCTCACGGCGCAGCTCGGCCCCCAGCGCGCTCAGCGCGCTATCCGCCGGTTGGGTGACGCTCAGCGACAACACCATCCAGATCTCACCGTCGCGCCGCACGGAGAACAGTCCGGTATGCCCGGAGGCGTTCACCGCGTGCACGACGGTATCCAGCAGCGAGATGTTGTGCCGTTGCCCGACAACGGGATCGACGGCCGGGGCGAGCCGGTCGATGCGCACCGCGGCCGGCACGTACCGCGCGGAGGACCGCAGGCCCAGCGCGTGCGACCGGGCGGCGACCTCGGACTCGTCGGTGATGCGGCTGCGCAGCACATCGTCGATCAGTCCGGTCTGGGCTTGGTGGGTGAGCCCGGAGCGGTCCCGCTCGATCATCCGGTGTAGCGCCAACGCGACCCCGGCGCGCTCGAGCACCATCCGGGTGCGTGACGCGTCGGCGGATCGGCGCGGCACGATCAGGCGTCCCCATTCCTGGGTGCGCGGACCGACCGCGGTCGTGGTCCAGTGTTCGGCCTCGGCCGTGCGACGGGATCGCTGCTCCCAGTCCCGCAGCAACTCAGCGGTGGGCCCGCCGCCGGGGACACCGGCCACCGCCAGCACGCGATGCGCCAGATCCTCGAGGACGACCGGTTCCTCGAGCATGCCTGCCGCGGCGTCGACGATTCCCTCGACGGAGGCGCGCTTCATGCTCAGGTCGGTGAACGTCTCGTGCACGCGCCGGTCGAAGTCGACCCGGTCGAACTGGTCGGTGACGATCATCCGGTGCACCGCTTCGGTGATCTCGACGAACCGCACCTCGCGGTGTAGCGCGACCAGGGCCAGATCGAACTCCTCGGCGTAGCGCCCGGCATCGGGGGGCAGTTCGGCCTCGCCGAGTTCGACGACGACGCCGAGCACACCGGCGGCGGCCATCCCGTGCAGGTAGCGCCGCGGGTCGGCGCGTAGGGCGGCACCGGTGGTCAGCACCAGCTCGCCGCCCTCCACCAGGGCGGACAGGTCGGCGATATCGCTGACGTGCACCCAGCGGATCGGCTCGCGGAAGCGGCGCGCGCTGAGCACCTCGGGTTCACCGCGCTGCAGCACCGGTAGACCGATGACATCGGCAACCGTCAGCTCCATTTACACACTGTAACTACTTAGGCGAAATTGGAGACAGTTTGTTCGGATCGGACTGTGCGCTGGGTCCCACAATTGACTCACCACCCACAACGGAAAGTGAGCGCATCGCGATGCAGGCCACCATTCAGCACTGGCTCAACGGCACCTTCTTCGAAGGCACCTCGGGGCAGACCGCGCCCGTGACGAATCCGGCGTCG
>NZ_JMDW01000030.1 GCF_000691525.1 Mycolicibacterium neoaurum ATCC 25795 | reverse complement strand
TTGGAGGGCCGAGGTTAATGTGTGTTCGGCGGTGTCCTACTTTTCCACCCTGTTGGGTAGTATCATTGGCGCTGGTAGGCTTAGCTTCCGGGTTCGGGATGGGACCGGGCGTTTCCCTGCCGCTATGGCCGCCGTAACTTTATTCACCCTTTTCTGGGCGTCCCACTGTGTGTTGTGGGAAATCTTTGTGTTTTGGTGGTGGGGTGTGGATTCCATTGCTGGTTTCTACGTGTCCGATGTGGATGTGTGTGGTTGCGGGCGTCACGTTTGAGGTGCGTCAGTTTTTCTTACACATGGTGTGTTTGTTACCCGCCCCGTGGGGGGTGGGTGTGTGTAAGTTTTCGGCCGGTTAGTGCCAGTTCCCTGCGACTATTACTAGTCTTCTAGGTCTGGTCTATCGATCCCGTGGTCTGCGGGGGGCCTTATCCCTCTAAAAGGGTGAGAAGCCTGGTCTTGGAAGAGGTTTCCCGCTTAGATGCTTTCAGCGGTTATCCTGTCCGAACGTAGCTATCCAGCAGTGCCCCTGGTGGGACAACTGGTAGACCAGAGGTTCGTCCGTCCCGGTCCTCTCGTACTAGGGACAGGTTTCCTCAAGCTTCTGACGCGCGCGGCGGATAGAGACCGAACTGTCTCACGACGTTCTAAACCCAGCTCGCGTGCCGCTTTAATGGGCGAACAGCCCAACCCTTGGGACCTGCTCCAGCCCCAGGATGCGACGAGCCGACATCGAGGTGCCAAACCATCCCGTCGATATGGACTCTTGGGGAAGATCAGCCTGTTATCCCCGGGGTACCTTTTATCCGTTGAGCGACACCCCTTCCACTCAGAGGTGCCGGATCACTAGTCCCGACTTTCGTCCCTGCTCGACATGTACGTCTCGCAGTCAAGCTCCCTTGTGCACTTACACTCAACACCTGATTGCCGTCCAGGTTGAGGGAACCTTTGGGCGCCTCCGTTACATTTTAGGAGGCAACCGCCCCAGTTAAACTACCCACCAGGCACTGTCCCTGAACCGGATATACGGTTCGAAGTTAGAGGCCCAATACGATCAGAGTGGTATTTCAACAACGACTCCACACACACTGGCGTGCATGCTTCACAGTCTCCCACCTATCCTACACAAACCGTATCGAGCACCAATACCAAGTTGTAGTGAAGGTCCCGGGGTCTTTTCGTCCTGCCGCGCGTAACGAGCATCTTTACTCGTAGTGCAATTTCGCCGAGTCTATGGTTGAGACAGTTGAGAAGTCGTTACGCCATTCGTGCAGGTCGGAACTTACCCGACAAGGAATTTCGCTACCTTAGGATGGTTATAGTTACCACCGCCGTTTACTGGGGCTTAAATTCTCCGCTTCACCCCGAAGGATTAACGGGTCCTCTTAACCTTCCAGCACCGGGCAGGCGTCAGTCCGTATACATCGTCTTGCGACTTCGCACGGACCTGTGTTTTTAGTAAACAGTCGCTTCTCACTGGTTTGTGCCACCCCCTCCCGCTACCCACCGCAAAGGTGTTGACGGTATGGAGGTCCCCCTTCTCCCGAAGTTACGGGGGCATTTTGCCGAGTTCCTTAACCATAGTTAACTCGTACGCCTTAGTATTCTCTACCTGACCACCTGTGTTGGTTTGGGGTACGGGCCGTGTGTGAGCTCGCTAGAGGCTTTTCTCGGCAGCATAGGATCACCGAATTCGCCTCACTCGGCTATGCATCACCTCTCAGACATATGAGACACGGATTTGCCTATGTCTCGTCCTACAGGCTTGCCCCAGTATTACCACTGACTGGTACGGCTACCTTCCTGCGTCACCCCATCGCTTGACTACTACCAGAGAAGGTCCCACGCAGCCGGCGACTTTCCGCTCCCGAAGGATTGGATAGGCCACCATTTGGGTGGTTAGTACCTCTGATTCATCATGGGCGCGCACACACGGGTACGGGAATATCAACCCGTTGTCCATCGACTACGCCTGTCGGCCTCGCCTTAGGTCCCGACTCACCCTGGGCGGACTGGCCTGCCCCAGGAACCCTTGGTCTTTCGGCGGGCAAGGTTCTCACTTGCCTTATCGCTACTCATGCCTGCATTCTCACTCCCACACCCTCCACAGCTCCATTACCAGGCTGCTTCACTGGGTGCAGGACGCTCCCCTACCCAACCAGACATACATCTGATTGCCGCGGCTTCGGCGGTGTGCTTGAGCCCCGCTACATTATCGGCGCACAATCACTTGACCAGTGAGCTATTACGCACTCTTTCAAGGGTGGCTGCTTCTAAGCCAACCTCCTGGTTGTCTTCGCGACTGCACATCCTTTTCCACTTAGCACACGCTTAGGGGCCTTAGCCGGCGATCTGGGCTGTTTCCCTCTCGACGCACGGAGCTTATCCCCCGCCGTCTCACTGCCACGCTTTCACTTACCGGCATTCGGAGTTTGGCTGACGTCAGTAACCTTGTGAGGCCCATCGGCCATCCAGTAGCTCTACCTCCAGTAAGAAACACGCAACGCTGCACCTAAATGCATTTCGGGGAGAACCAGCTATCACGGAGTTTGATTGGCCTTTCACCCCTACCCACAACTCATCCCCTCAGTCTTCAACCTAAGTGGGTTCGGGCCTCCACAACATCTTACTGCTGCTTCACCCTGGCCATGGGTAGATCACTCCGCTTCGGGTCCAGAACACACCACTACACCACACACTCTTGTGCGGATACGCCCTATTCAGACTCGCTTTCGCTGCGGCTACCCCACACGGGTTAACCTCGCGACATGTCCCTGACTCGCAGGCTCATTCTTCAAAAGGCACGCCATCACCCCACGCAAGCGAGGGCTCTGACGGATTGTAGGCACACGGTTTCAGGTACTATTTCACTCCCCTCCCGGGGTACTTTTCACCATTCCCTCACGGTACTAATCCGCTATCGGTCATTAGGAAGTATTCAGGCTTACCGGGTGGTCCCGGCAGATTCACAGCAGATTTCACGGGCCCGCTGCTACTCGGGGAACAGTCTCACAACAGAGTGCATGTTTTCGCCTACGGGACTCTCACCCTCTACGACAGACCATCCCAGGCCCTTCGACTAACACACACTTTTCTCACTGTCGCCCAGCACGGCGGTGCTGAGAAGAAACGCCCCACAACCCCGCACACACAACCCCCGCCGGGTATCACATGCATACGGTTTAGCCATCCTCCGCTTTCGCTCGCCACTACTCACGGAATCACAATTGTTTTCTCTTCCTACGGGTACTGAGATGTTTCACTTCCCCGCGTTCCCCCCTGCACCCTATATATTCAGATGCAGGTAACACGACATCACTCGTGCTGGGTTTCCCCATTCGGACATCCTCGGATCCACGCTCGGTTGGCAGCTCCCCGAGGCATATCGCAGCCTCCCACGTCCTTCATCGGCTCCTAATGCCAAGGCATCCACCATGCGCCCTTAAACACTTACAACACAAAAAACCAGAAAAAGAAAAAAGAAATTGCACATCAAACACACACAACAACCACGCCCTCCGAAGAAGACCCGATTCTTGCGTGCTAGATGCTCGCAACCACTATCCACAAATCAAACACCACACCCCACCACCAAAGCAGGGCAACAACAAACACCGTCCGAACACCAGAACAACGCCTGGTCCCTCGCGGCCGACCCACACACTCCAACGAGCATGCGATCGCAGGGCCTGTTGTCTCAAAGCCCAATAGTGTGCCTGGCAGCCAGCACCCCGACAAATATCGAAGCGCCAAAGAATGTTTGTTGTTGCACCAGACCCCCACCCACTACAGGCGAAGGCCATCCAACGAATCGACCAAGGTCACCGAACTCCCACACGATGTGGGCGGGCCAGGTTCTCGTGGTGCTCCTTAGAAAGGAGGTGATCCAGCCGCACCTTCCGGTACGGCTACCTTGTTACGACTTCGTCCCAATCGCCGATCCCACCTTCGACGGCTCCCTCCACAAGGGTTAGGCCACCGGCTTCGGGTGTTACCGACTTTCATGACGTGACGGGCGGTGTGTACAAGGCCCGGGAACGTATTCACCGCAGCGTTGCTGATCTGCGATTACTAGCGACTCCGACTTCACGGGGTCGAGTTGCAGACCCCGATCCGAACTGAGACCGGCTTTGAAAGGATTCGCTCCACCTCACGGCATCGCAGCCCTTTGTACCGGCCATTGTAGCATGTGTGAAGCCCTGGACATAAGGGGCATGATGACTTGACGTCATCCCCACCTTCCTCCGAGTTGACCCCGGCAGTCTCCTACGAGTCCCCGGCATAACCCGCTGGCAACATAGGACAAGGGTTGCGCTCGTTGCGGGACTTAACCCAACATCTCACGACACGAGCTGACGACAGCCATGCACCACCTGCACACAGGCCACAAGGGAACTGATATCTCTACCAGCGTCCTGTGCATGTCAAACCCAGGTAAGGTTCTTCGCGTTGCATCGAATTAATCCACATGCTCCGCCGCTTGTGCGGGCCCCCGTCAATTCCTTTGAGTTTTAGCCTTGCGGCCGTACTCCCCAGGCGGGGTACTTAATGCGTTAGCTACGGCACGGATCCCAAGGAAGGAAACCCACACCTAGTACCCACCGTTTACGGCGTGGACTACCAGGGTATCTAATCCTGTTCGCTCCCCACGCTTTCGCTCCTCAGCGTCAGTTACTGCCCAGAGACCCGCCTTCGCCACCGGTGTTCCTCCTGATATCTGCGCATTCCACCGCTACACCAGGAATTCCAGTCTCCCCTGCAGTACTCTAGTCTGCCCGTATCGCCCGCACGCCCACAGTTAAGCTGTGAGTTTTCACGAACAACGCGACAAACCACCTACGAGCTCTTTACGCCCAGTAATTCCGGACAACGCTCGGACCCTACGTATTACCGCGGCTGCTGGCACGTAGTTGGCCGGTCCTTCTTCTGCACATACCGTCACTTGCGCTTCGTCTGTGCTGAAAGAGGTTTACAACCCGAAGGCCGTCATCCCTCACGCGGCGTCGCTGCATCAGGCTTGCGCCCATTGTGCAATATTCCCCACTGCTGCCTCCCGTAGGAGTCTGGGCCGTATCTCAGTCCCAGTGTGGCCGGTCACCCTCTCAGGCCGGCTACCCGTCGTCGCCTTGGTAGGCCATTACCCCACCAACAAGCTGATAGGCCGCGGGCCCATCCCACACCGCAAAAGCTTTCCACCACCGACCATGAAGCCGATGATCATATTCGGTATTAGACCCAGTTTCCCAGGCTTATCCCAAAGTGCAGGGCAGATCACCCACGTGTTACTCACCCGTTCGCCACTCGAGTACCCCGAAGGGCCTTTCCGTTCGACTTGCATGTGTTAAGCACGCCGCCAGCGTTCGTCCTGAGCCAGGATCAAACTCTCCAAACAAAAACCCCTCGAACAAACGAGGCAGAATTCGAATCAGAAAAATCCGATCACAAACAAAAGACACCAAAAACTGGCATCAAAAAAACAAACCATCTTATGTGGCAGGAAGACGGGGAGTCCCCCACCAAGATGGCAAAAAAACAACAAACAAAAACCACCAAACACACTATTGAGTTCTCAAACAACA
>NZ_JMDW01000029.1 GCF_000691525.1 Mycolicibacterium neoaurum ATCC 25795 | reverse complement strand
TATCCCTCCCCCGATCCGTTCCAACCGTTCGCCGTCGCCGCGGTCGAACTGGCCGACGAAGGACTGATCGTGCTCGGCAAGGTCGTCGAGGGCACCCTGGCCGCCGACCTCAAAGTCGGCATGGCCATGGAACTGACCACCATGACCCTCTACACCGACGACGACGGCACCGCACGCACCACCCACGCCTGGAGGATCGCTCGATAATGGCACCGGAACCGGTTTACATCCTCGGCGCAGGCATGCACCCCTGGGGCAAATGGGGCCGCGACTTCACCGAATACGGCGTCGTCGCCGCCCGCGCGGCGCTGGCCGAGGCAGGCCTGGACTGGCGCCAGATCCAGCTGGTCGCCGGTGCGGACACCATCCGCAACGGCTACCCCGGCTTCGTCGCCGGGGCCACCTTCACCCAAAAACTCGGCTGGAACGGCATCCCCATCACCTCCAGCTACGCCGCCTGCGCCTCCGGATCCCAAGCACTGCAGAGCGCGCGCGCCCACATCCTGGCCGGCCTGTGCGACGTCGCCCTGGTCATCGGCGCCGACACCACCCCCAAAGGCTTCTTCGCCCCCGTCGGCGGCGAACGCAAAAACGACCCCGACTGGCAACGCTTCCACCTCATCGGCGCCACCAACACCGTCTACTTCGCCATGCTGGCCCGGCGTCGCATGGACCTCTACGGCGCGACCCTCGAAGACTTCGCAAACGTCAAAGTCAAAAACGCCCGCCACGGCCTGAACAACCCCAACGCCCGCTACCGCAAAGAAGCATCCGTCGAGGATGTGCTCGCCTCCCCGGTCGTCTCCGACCCGCTGCGCCTACTCGACATCTGCGCCACCAGCGATGGCGCCGCCGCCATCATCGTCGCCTCCAAGGCGTTCACCGAAAAACACCTCGGTTCGGTTGCCGGTGTCCCGTCCGTGCGCGCGGTGAGCCTGCAGAGCCCGCAGTATCCCCAGCATCTGCCCGAGCTGCCCGATATCGCCACCGACTCCACCGCGGTCGTGCCCGGGCCGCAGCGGGTGTTCAAAGACCAGATCCTCGATGCCGCCTACGCCGAAGCAGGTATCGGCCCCGAAGACCTGTCCCTGGCCGAGGTCTACGACCTGTCCACCGCACTGGAACTCGACTGGTACGAACACCTCGGACTCTGCGCCAAAGGCGAGGCCGAACAGCTGCTGCGCTCCGGAGCCACCACCATCGGCGGCCGCGTCCCCGTCAACGCCTCCGGTGGTCTGGCCAGCTTCGGCGAAGCCATCCCCGCCCAGGCCATCGCCCAAGTCTGCGAACTCACCTGGCAGCTCAAAGGCCAGGCCACCGGCCGCCAGGTCGAGGGCGCCACCGTCGGCATCACCGCCAACCAAGGCCTCTTCGG
>NZ_JMDW01000028.1 GCF_000691525.1 Mycolicibacterium neoaurum ATCC 25795 | reverse complement strand
CGACCATCACAGTCGGTGACCACCAGCCGATCCGCCGGACCGACGATCGTGATCTCCCCCTTGTGGTGCAACCGATGATGAAACGGACACAACAACACCAGATTCTCCAGCTCGGTCGCCCCGCCATGCTCCCAATGCACCAGATGATGAGCATGCAAACCCCGCGTCGCCCCACACCCGGGCACCGCACACATCCCATCCCGATGCTCCAACGCCCGCCGCAACCGACGACTGATCGTCCGCGTACTACGCCCCGCACCCATCGGCGTGCCGTGCCGCTCCAACCACACCTCACAACTGGCATCACACAACAGGAACTGGCGCTCCCACTCCGACAACACCGGCCCCAGATGCAACGCCGCCGAACCCTTCTCAACGTCGTAATGCACCACCACCGTCGTCCGCGCCCCATGCGGACGCGCGGCCGCCTCGGCATCCCAGCCGGACTCAACCACACTCATCAACGCATCCACGCTGTCCGGGAACGGCGGCACCTCCACACCATCCCGACTGTCTGGGTTGTCGTGGTCGCGTCGCCAGTCCGCGACCAAACCCTCCTTGTGCGCACCCAACGCCGCATCGAACTTCGCCGCCTCCAACTTCGGCAACCGAATCCGATACGTCGTACACCCGTCCTGTTCATGCCGGCTGAACGACCGCACCGACGAACTCCTGGGCTCCGGCTGCGGGCGCGGCTCCTGCTTGACCGCCGTACGCAACTGCGTCACCGTCGCGGTCGTGGCCAACTGGGCGTAATGATCATCAGAACCATCAGCGGCATGCTCGGCGATCACCCCGAACTGATCCAGCGACACCTGCCCCTGACGCAACGTCGCCGCCAACCGCGGAAACACCTCCAGGCGTTGGGCAATGGCCACCATCACCTGCGCGTTGCGCGGAGACATCCCCAACCGCCACGCGACCAACTCCGACAACGACCGACACCCCGTGTCACCCCACAACGACGGCCCATCGCCACCATCGATCTCGGCGACGATCTCGACCAACCGACCATCAAGGGCATTACGCTGACCCACCAACTCGGCGGCCTCGTCATAGAGTGCCAACAACCGATCAGACACCGAATTCACCGCATCAGCGGCGTAAGGCGTTGTCGGAGGAGGCATACCAGAATTCTAGAGACAGGGTCCGACAAGTTGCGGTCCGCAAGATTGCCGTCAGAAACCCGGCCGGCGCCGTCAAGATTCCGTACAGATCGAGCCTCGTCCCGCCTACCGGGCGGATCGTGGGGCGGTGACCGACACGATAAGGCAGCTGTGCCGACTACTGCTCGATGGTGACACCGTATGGGGTGCAGTGGATATCCGGCCACAACGTTGGGGCAGCACGGTCTACCGGATCGTGCTCTACCCGCCGGGCATCAGCGCCGAGGAGCGCCGCCGGGTCCGGGTCTGGAGAGGGTTCTACGCGTGGGGCACCGCGTGGTGGCTGGTCGTGACCGCGGTTCTGTCGGGTTTCACCGAACCCTGGTTCGCGGTCACGCTGGCCTCGCTGACGACACTTCTCTTCGGCGCTCGCGCGTTCCGTCGCGCCGGATCGGTGCGGAGCAAGGTGCGCACCGCTGATATCACTGTGCCACTGCCCAATTCGGACCGTGCACTGCTCGCGCTCGCCCGTCAGGTGCAGACGGTCGGCACCGCGATGGTCCGGGCCGACCGCAGACTGCGCGAGGGTCGGATCACCGCCGCCGACCACGAGGTGATCTGGCATCGCGCGTACGAACACATGTCGCCCACCAACACCATTTCGGCCATCGGCCGATACGGAGGAGTCCGATGACCGATCTCGTCGCCGCCCTTACGCTGCTCGGTGCTCCCGCAGCCGTGCTCCTGGCCGTCCGGTGCGCCATTCAGCGGCAGTTCCGCCGGGAGAAGTGAGCGGCCTCAGCTCGTGGGCGGCTCGTACGGCACCTCGGGATGGTCGCGATGCCAGTCGATCTGCTGCTCGGCGACCTTGCGGTGAATGCGGTTGAGCCACAACAGGCCACCGGCGATCAACACCACCGCAAGCACTACGCCGACGATGCCCGCCGTCGAGGTGCCGTTGGCGAAGGCAAACAGACCACTCACCAGCGCCACCACGCCGAGGCCCACCGCGACGATGCCCGGCGCGTTTTTACCGGCCTTCATCGCCTCCCCCGCGTGCTGCCGATAGGTGCGTGCGTGGTCGACCGGGTCCTTCGAGGTATCAGGCATGGCACTCTCCCGTGAAAGTCATTGGTACGCCGGATAATGGGATTGTTTCAGCAGCCGTGCCAGGTGCACCGCATTGCGGGCCGCGGCGGCCGTCGTCGACGAGACTTGCTCGGGGATCTCATCCAGATCGTTGAAGTCCTGGGACCCCATCGCCGGGCCGGTCCAGTACGTACAGCCCTGCGCGGCAATGCTGAAACCCACATCGTTGAGCCCCTGGAAGACATCGGCGACAACCTTGTGCGCGCCGTCCTCGTTGCCCACGACGCTGACCACAGCGACCTTCCCGACCATCGCGGGGCGTCCCTGTTCGTCGGTGGTCGACAGGTCGGCATCCAGGCGTTCGAGGACGCGCTGGGTCACCGACGAAGGATGGCCGAGCCAGATCGGGGTGCTCAGCAGCAGGATGTCGGCATCCAGAATCTTCTCGCGGATCTGGGGCCATTGGTCGCTGTCGCCCATGTCGATCTCGACACCCGGCGCGATGTGAAAGTCCACGCAGCGCACCAGTTCACACTGGGCTCCGGCCGCACGAAGATGCGTGAAAACGTGCTCGGCCATCGCTTGGCTACTGGAGGGGCTCGGACTTGGTTTGAGGCTGCAGACCAGCCCGACCACCCGGACCGTATCCGGGTCGTTGGAACTCATGACCCAGAAGTACCCCGTGCGGCCCGCACCAAACTGATCGAGCCGGTTTCACGGGTCTACAGCGGGGCATCCTCCCGGCCGCCCGCAGTGCGGTGCCCGTGAGGACGGACGAGCGCTACGCCGTAGGGGTCTCCCATACCGAGGCATCGACCGGGGTCCCGGTCACCATCTCCACGACACTGAAGATGAACTCGTCCTCGGTCATATCGCCGTCGGCGGCAACCTGCGTGAGCGCCTCGTTGATCAGCGGGAAACCGGCGGCCAGATCGAATGTCCAGCCGGAATCGGTGCGAACGAACTCCCAGTCCGCACCGGCGGGCTCGCCGTCGACCAGCATCGGCGCGTAGGCCCGATCCCCGTCCACGCGCACCTCGCCGATGGAGTTTCCTTCCAACGCATCCGCGTCGATCATGCCCTCGTCGATGCCGTAGACCAGCAGATCGGTCCCGTTCATCGAGTCGAAGTCCGGCGGTGTCTCGACCCGCATGCGGGCGATCATCAGACGATCCATCATTCCGGCCTTCGCGATCTCGTCCGGTCCGGCTGTGCGCGCCAGGTTCACCACCGTGTCGTAATGCGCGATGGTGTCGGGGCTGATCAGCGCCGGGACCGCCGCACCGTTCTGCGCACCGGCCTCGGCGCGGTATTTGTCGAAGACCGACTGGACGGCCTTGGCATCGGCCTCGGGATCGACGGTGGGTTCAGCGGTGGTGCTCGCGGACCCGACCGGAGACCCCTGGACCTCCCGGTCTCCGCCGCACCCGCTGAGCAGCGCCGTCAGTGCAAGAAACCCCGCCGCCAGGTGCAGACGCACCGGAACCACCTCCGCGTCACAGATATCGCCACGATGTCGTTGCCATCGCAAACTCTAACGCGTCCTCACCACCCGATGGGACCCAACATGACCGCGGGCCTGGGCACCCGCCACCGCGCGCACCCGTCGTCGATGGACTCGTCGACCGCCGACGCCATCGCCATCAGCTGGTGCTTGTCGGCGCGCAGCCACGTCTCGGCCGAACCACCCGCCAGGCTCATCCGCGTCACCTCCACACCGTCACGGCGCAGACCGGCGATGTGCCCGAGCAGTCGATGCGCAGTGACAGCCCAGGCATCGGGGTCGGCGGAGGCGATGGTGGCGTGCATGCCGACCACATCGACACCCGCGGGCGGGCTGGTGGCCAACAGGCAGTCCGGGTCGAGGTGCACCGACGCCACGCCGGCGGCCAGGTCGGAAAGGATCGTGAGATGTCGGCGCGTGGACGCCACGAAGCGGGTGACACCGCAGGCCAGCGCTCCCGAGGTGGCCACCGCCGATTGCCCGCACCGCCACAACACCTGATCGGCCGGCACACCCCCGGCCCGCACCATTCCCAGCTCAGCGGCGTCTCCGACATGCACCGTCACCCCGTGGGTGCGGACCCACGCCGAGACCAGTGGGTCGATCAACAGGGCCGCAGGCAGCCCGCAACCGGATTTCGGCAGCACTCGTCGCACAGTGCGCACGGCGACCCGCAGCCGGTGCGGATGGCCCGCGTGCGTATCAAGATCGGTCATCAGTCCGGTCTACGCGCGGAGGCTGTCCGCAGGCTGTGCGCAGACCAAGACCACGCCCAGAACGCCGCGGGCGTAGAGACCCCGTAAAGATGCCGGTGCCACCCGTCAAGGAACCGTCAATGCCCAGCTCAGCGGCAGAACACGGTCGTAGCTTTGCCTTCGCCCCCACGCCGGTCCGGCCGGGGGTGTCAACAAAAAACAGGAGTACTGATCCGTCGTGACGACCATCGCGTCCACCCTCGTCTTCCTGGCGCTGACCATCGCGATCTTCGCGCTGCTCGGCCTGGTCCAGAAGCTGGTCGAGCGGCTGTGAACCTCGCCAACAGCGTCGGCCTGGTGCTGGCAATCCTGACCGCGGTGTTCCTGTTCGCCGCGCTGCTCTTCCCGGAGAGGTTCTAGTGTCCACGACCACCGCGGGGATCGTCTTCCTCGCCGCCCTCGTCCTCGTGCTGGCCCTCACCCACGTGCCGCTCGGCGACTACATGTACCGCGTCTACACCCGCGCCGAGGACTCCCGCGTCGAACGCGGCATCTACCGGCTCATCGGGGCAGACCCGAAAGCCGAACAGACCTGGGGCGCCTACGCCCGCAGCGTGCTCGCCTTCTCCGCGGTCAGCATCCTGTTCCTGTTCATCTTCCAACTGGTACAGGGCAGACTGCCGCTGCACCTGAACGATCCGACGACCGAGATGACCCCGGCCCTGGCCTGGAACACCGCCGTCAGCTTCGTGACCAACACCAACTGGCAGGCCTATTCCGGCGAGACGACCCAGGGTCATCTGGTGCAGATGGCGGGCCTGACGGTGCAGAACTTCGTCTCCGCCGCCGTCGGGATGGCCGTCGCCATTGCATTCGTGCGTGGCCTGGTCCGGCGCAGCACCGGTGACCTCGGCAACTTCTGGGTCGACCTGGTGCGCGGCAGTCTGCGAATCCTGCTGCCGCTCTCGGTGATCGGCGCGATCGTCCTGATCGCCGGCGGCGTCATCCAGAACTTCGCACTGCATGATCAGGTGGTCGACACCATCGCCGGCGGACAGCAGACCCTGCCCGGCGGCCCGGTCGCCAGCCAGGAGGTCATCAAGGAGCTCGGCACCAACGGTGGTGGGTTCTACAACGCGAACTCCTCACACCCCTTCGAGAATCCGACTCCGTGGACGAACTGGGTGCAGATCCTGCTGATCTGCCTCATCCCGTTCGCGCTGCCCCGCACGTTCGGCCGGATGGTCGGCAACAAGAAACAGGGTCTGGCGATCGTCGCCGTGATGGCCACCATCGCGACACTGAGCGTCGGCGTGCTGATGCTGGTGCAGCTGCAGGCCCACGGCACGGTGCCCACCGCGGTCGGCGCGGCCACCGAAGGCGTGGAACAGCGTTTCGGCGTGGCCGATTCGGCGGTGTACGCCGCCGCCACGACGTTGACCTCCACCGGCGCGGTCAACTCGTTCCACGACTCCTACACCAGCCTCGGCGGACTGATCACCATGTTCAACATGCAGCTCGGCGAGGTCGCCCCCGGCGGTGTCGGATCGGGTCTCTACGGCATGCTGATCCTGGCCATCATCACCGTCTTCGTGGCGGGCCTGATGGTCGGGCGGACTCCGGAATACCTCGGCAAGAAAATCACCCCGCGGGAGATCAAGTTCGCCGCAACGTATTTCCTGATCACCCCGCTGCTGGTGCTCACCGGGACCGCGCTGGCGATGGCGATGCCGGGCCAACGCGGCGGCATGCTCAACACCGGACCACATGGTCTGTCCGAGGTGCTCTATGCCTTCACCTCGGCATCCAACAACAACGGATCGGCCTTTGCCGGTATCAGCGTCAACACCGAGTGGTACAACACCGCGCTCGGTCTGGCCATGGTGTTCGGCCGCTTCCTGCCCATCATCCTGGTGCTGGCGCTGGCGGGATCGTTTGCCGCACAAGCCCGCACACCCGAATCCGCAGGCACCCTGCCCACCCACCGTCCGCAGTTCGTCGGGATGGTCACGGGCGTGACACTGATCCTCGTCGCCCTGACCTTCCTGCCGATGCTCGCGCTCGGCCCCCTCGCCGAAGGAATCCACTGATGTCCACCGCGACCGTCGACACCGCTGCCACCACCGCGCCGCGCACCCCGAAGCGGTCCGTGCAGAGCGGGCTACTGGACCCGAAGATGTTGTGGACCTCGGTTCCCGACGCGCTGCGCAAACTCGATCCGCGCACGCTGTGGCGCAACCCGGTCATGTTCATCGTCGAGATCGGGGCCGTGTGGAGCACGCTGCTGGCCGTCATCGATCCGTCCTGGTTCGCCTGGCTCATCGTCGGATGGCTCTGGCTGACGGTGGTTTTCGCCAATCTCGCCGAGGCCGTGGCCGAGGGCCGCGGCAAGGCGCAGGCCGACAGCCTGCGCAAGGCCAAGACCGACACCATGGCGCGCCGGGTCACGGCCTCGGGCGGTGAGGAGCAGGTGGCCGCCCCGCTGCTGCGGCAGGGTGACGTGGTGATCGTCGAGGCGGGACAGACGATTCCGGGTGACGGTGATGTCATCGAGGGCATCGCCTCGGTCGACGAATCGGCCATCACCGGTGAGTCGGCACCTGTCGTCCGGGAATCCGGTGGTGACCGGTCCGCGGTGACCGGCGGCACCACGGTGCTCAGCGACCGCATCATCGTCAAGATCACCCAGAAGCCCGGCGAGAGTTTCATCGACCGGATGATCGGCCTTGTCGAGGGCGCCAACCGGCAGAAGACACCCAACGAGGTGGCGCTGAACATCCTGCTCGCCTCGCTGAGCATCATCTTCATCTTCGCCGTCGCCACCCTGCAGCCGCTGGCCATCTACTCCAAGGCCAACAATCCCGGCGTGCCGGATTCGTTGTCCCTCACCGGTGACGGCATCACCGGCATCGTCCTGGTGGCCCTGCTGGTGTGCCTCATCCCGACCACCATCGGTGCGCTGCTGAGCGCCATCGGCATCGCGGGGATGGATCGGCTGGTGCAACGCAAGGTGCTGGCGATGTCCGGCCGGGCCGTCGAGGCCGCCGGCGATGTGAACACCCTGCTGCTCGACAAGACCGGCACCATCACCCTCGGCAACCGGCAGGCCGCTGCGTTCCTGCCGCTGTCCGGTGTCGGCGAGGACGAGCTGGCCGACGCCGCGCAGTTGTCCAGCCTGGCCGATGAGACACCGGAGGGCCGTTCGATCGTGGTGTTGGCCAAGCAGCAGTACGGGTTACGGGCACGCACCACCGACGAACTGAGCCACGCCCACTGGGTGGAGTTCAGCGCGCAGACCCGGATGTCCGGTGTCGATATCGGCGACCACAAGCTGCGCAAGGGGGCGGCGGCATCCCTGGCCGACTGGATCCGCACCGAGGGCGGCACGGTACCCACCGAACTCGGCGAGCTCGTGGAGCAGATCTCGGAGGCCGGTGGCACCCCGCTGTCGGTCGGTGAGGTGCGTGACGGCCGGGCCCGCGCCCTTGGTGTCATCCATCTCAAGGACGTGGTCAAGCAGGGCATGCGGGAACGCTTCGACGAGATGCGCCGCATGGGCATTCGCACCGTCATGATCACCGGCGACAACCCGACGACCGCCAAGGCCATCGCCGCCGAGGCCGGGGTCGACGATTTCCTCGCCGAGGCGACGCCCGAGGACAAGATGGCGTTGATCAAGGCCGAACAGGCCGGCGGCAAGCTCGTCGCGATGACCGGCGACGGCACCAATGACGCACCGGCACTGGCCCAGGCCGATGTCGGCGTGGCGATGAACACCGGCACCTCGGCGGCCAAAGAAGCAGGCAACATGGTCGATCTGGATTCCGATCCGACCAAATTGATCGAGATCGTCGAGATCGGCAAGCAACTGCTGATCACCCGAGGCGCGTTGACGACCTTCAGTATCGCCAACGATATCGCGAAGTACTTCGCCATCATCCCTGCGCTGTTCGTCGCGGTGTTCCCCGGGCTGGACCTGCTGAACATCATGCGGTTGCACAGTCCGCAATCGGCGATCCTGTCCGCGGTGATCTTCAACGCGATCGTGATCGTCGTGCTGATCCCCCTGGCCCTCAAGGGTGTCCGCTACACCCCGAGCAGTGCCTCGAAGCTGTTGAGCCGCAACCTGTTCATCTACGGTCTGGGCGGTGTGGTCGCGCCGTTCATCGGCATCAAACTGATCGACCTCGTCGTCCAACTCTTCCCTGGGATGTGACATGAACTTCGCCAATCTGCTCCGTCAGCACACCGCGGCGCTGCGGGCGCTGCTGGTACTCACCGTGATCCTCGGGCTGGCCTACCCGATCCTGATCTGGCTGGTGGCCCAATTGCCAGGCCTGCGCGACAAAGCCGACGGCTCACTGCTGGAGGCCGACGGAAAAGTACTGGGCAGCAGCCTGATCGGGCAGCCGTTCACCGATGCCGCAGGAAACCCGCTGCCGCAGTACTTCCAGTCCCGTCCTGGTGGCTACGACCCACTGGCCACCGGCGCATCCAACCTGGGGCCCGAGGACATCGTCGACACGGCCACCGCCGCCGATCCCACCGATGGTCGCACCAGCCTGCTCACCGAGGTGTGCACCCGCAGCCTGGCGGTCGGCGAGTTGGAGGGCGTCGAGGGTGCCCGGCCGTTCTGCACGGCCGAGGGTGTCGGCGCGGTGCTGTCGGTCATCGGCCCCCGCGACGCGCGCGGCACCGTCACCGAGCCGGTCAGGGTGGTCAGTGTGAACCAGGTCTGCCCGGCCGTCCCGTTCGTCACCACCTACGAGGGGGTCCGCGTCGAGTGCGCCGAACCGGGTGCGGACTACGCGATCGGCCAGATCGTGCCGGTCGCCGGTCCCGCGGTCGACCCGGCCATACCCGCCGACGCGGTCACGGCCAGTGGTAGCGGACTGGACCCGCACATCTCCCCCGCCTACGCGGCGCTACAGCTCGACCGGGTCGCGGCGGCACGCGGTATCAGCCCCGAGCAGGTGCGCACACTGGTCGACGAGCACACCGAGGGCCGCACACTCGGCTTCCTGGGCGAACCGCGGGTCAACGTGCTGCTGTTGAACCTGGCTCTGGACCGGCTGGGGGGATGATGGGCTGGTGACCGACCGACCGAAACGCGGGGAGCTGCGCATCTACCTCGGCGCGGCTCCCGGCGTGGGCAAGACCTACGCCATGCTCGGCGAGGCGCACCGGCGACTGGAGCGCGGCACCGACTTGGTGGCGGCCGTCGTCGAAACCCACGGCAGGTCCAAGACCGCCGAGCTCCTCGAGGGCATCGAGATGATCCCGCCGCGGCTGGTCGAGTACCGCGGTGCCACGTTCGGTGAGCTCGATGTCGACGCGGTGCTGGCCCGCCGCCCGCAGGTGGTACTCGTCGACGAACTGGCCCACACCAACACCCCGGGCAGCGCGAACCCGAAGCGCTGGCAGGACATCGAGCAGCTGCTCGCGGCGGGCATCACGGTGATCACCACCGTCAACGTCCAGCATCTGGAGAGCCTCAACGATGTCGTCACCCAGATCACCGGTATCGAGCAGCAGGAGAAGGTGCCCGATGAGGTGGTGCGCGCCGCGGATCAGATCGAACTGGTCGATATCACCCCGGAGGCCCTGCGCCGCAGGCTTTCCCACGGCAATGTCTACGCACCAGATCGGATCGACGCGGCCCTGTCGAACTATTTCCGCAGGGGTAACCTCACCGCACTGCGCGAACTTGCGCTGCTGTGGCTGGCCGACCAGGTCGACGCCGCGTTGGCAAAGTACCGCTCCGACAACAAGATCACCGCGACCTGGGAGGCCCGCGAGCGCGTCGTCGTCGCGGTGACCGGTGACCGGGAATCCGAGACCCTGGTGCGCCGGGCGTCGCGCATCGCGTCGAAATCCAGTGCCGAACTGATGATCGTGCACGTGGTGCGCGGCGACGGGCTGGCCGGGGTGTCGGCCCCGATGATGGGCGCGGTCCGCGATCTGGCGGCCAGCCTGGGAGCCAGTGTGCACACCGTCGTCGGCGATGACGTACCCGCCGCGCTCTTGGATTTCGCCCGCGAGATGAACGCCACCCAGCTCGTCGTCGGGACGTCGCGACGGTCTCGGTGGGCGCGCATCCTCGACGAGGGCATCGGTGCCGCGGTGGTGCAGAATTCCGGCACCATCGACGTCCACATGGTGACCCATGAGCAGACCCGGCGGGCCACCGCCCGTTCCGGGAATCGGAACTGGCAGCACGCCGCGTCCTGGCTGGCCGCCGTGGTGGTGCCCACGGCACTGGCGGCCACCGCGGTGCTGTGGCTTGACCGGTATCTGGGGATCAGCGGCGAGAGTGCCCTGTTCTTCGTGGGCGTGCTGGCGGTGGCACTGCTCGGCGGGGTGGCCCCCGCGGCGCTCTCGGCGGTGCTGTCGGGCTTGCTGATCAACTACTTCCTCGCCGAACCGCGCTACACGTTCACCATCTCCGAACCCGACAGCGCGATCACCATCGCCGTGCTGCTGATGGTCGCCGTCGCGGTGGCCGCGCTGGTCGACAGTGCCGCCAAACGGGCCCGCGAGGCGCGTCGCGCATCCCAAGAAGCCGAATTGTTGGCACATTTCGCCGGTTCGGTGTTGCGCGGTGCGGATCCCGCCGCGCTGCTGGAGCGGGTGCGCGAGGTGTACTCGCAGACCGCGGTCAGTCTGCTGCGCGAGCGTGCCGGCGATACCGAGGTGGTCGCCTGTGCCGGCATCGATCCCTGCCCGGATATCGACGACGCCGACACCGCCATCGATGTCGGTGACGACGAGTTCTGGCTTTTGATGTCCGGCCGCAAGCTTCCCGCCAGCAATCGCCGAGTACTGGGCGCCGTCGCCAAACAGGCCGCCGGCCTGGTCCGGCAGCGCGAGCTGATCTCCGAGGCGGGCCGGGCCGAGGCCGTCGCGCGGGCCGACGAACTGCGCCGATCGCTGCTCTCGGCGGTCAGCCATGATCTGCGCACGCCGCTGGCCGCCGCCAAGGCCTCGGTATCGAGCCTGCGCAGCAATGACATCGACTTCTCCCCCGAGGACACCGCCGAGCTGCTGGCCACCGTCGAAGAGTCCGTCGACCAGCTGACCGCCCTGGTGGGCAATCTGCTGGATTCCTCCCGGCTGGCCGCCGGGGTGGTCAAGCCCGAACTGCGCCGGGTGTACCTGGAGGAGGCCGTGCAGCGGGCTCTGCTCGGAATCAGCCGCAGCTCCAAGGACTCCGGCTGGGATCGGGTCAAGGTGGACGTCGGTGACGCGGTCGCGCTCGCCGACCCCGGTCTATTGGAACGGGTGTTGGTCAACATCATCGACAACGCGCTGCGCTACGGGGGCGACAATCCCGTCCGGGTGAATGCCGGACGCGTCGGTGAGCGGGTGTTGATCACCATCGCCGATGAGGGACCGGGTATTCCGCGCGGCGCCGAAGAGCAATTGTTCGCGCCGTTCCAGCGGCTCGGGGATCAGGACAACAACACCGGTGTCGGGCTCGGCCTGTCGGTGGCCAGGGGGTTCGTCACCGCGATGGGCGGCACCATCTCGGCGACCGATACCCCCGGTGGCGGGCTGACTGTCGTGATCGAGTTGGCCACCGCGCAGGAGAACGAGGCGCAGGAGAACGATCAGTGACCAGGGTCTTGGTGATCGACGACGAACCGCAGATCCTACGCGCACTGCGGATCAATCTGTCGGTGCGCGGGTATGAGGTGCACACCGCTGCCACCGGCGCCGAGGCGTTGCGCGCGGCCGCCGATCACCGCCCGGATGTGGTGATCCTCGACCTCGGTCTGCCCGATATGTCCGGCATCGACGTGCTGGCCGGATTGCGCGGCTGGTTGACCGTCCCGGTGATCGTGCTCTCGGCGCGTACCGACTCCTCGGACAAGGTGGAGGCGCTCGACGCCGGGGCCGATGACTATGTGACCAAGCCGTTCGGCATGGACGAGTTCCTTGCCCGGTTGCGCGCCGCAGTCCGGCGCGCCAGCGCGGCCACCGAAGATGATCAGCCTGTCGTCGAAACATCCTCGTTCACAGTCGATCTGGCCGCGAAGAAGGTCACCAAGAGCGGCACCGAGGTGCATCTGACGCCGACCGAATGGGGCATGCTGGAGATGCTGGTACGCCACCGCGGCAAGCTGGTGGGCCGCGAGGAGCTGCTCAAGGAGGTGTGGGGTCCGGCTTATGCCAAGGAGACGCACTACCTGCGGGTGTATCTGGCACAGCTGCGCCGCAAGCTGGAGGTCGACCCGTCCCGGCCCAAACACCTGATCACCGAGGCGGGGATGGGATACCGCTTCCAGGAGTAGCGCCGCGGGGGATGATGGACGGGTGAGCATCCTCGGTCGCAAACGCGCGGATCTGCGCATCTACCTGGGTGCCGCGCCCGGCGTCGGCAAGACGTACTCGATGCTCGGCGAGGCGCAGCGCCGGATGAGCCGCGGCACCGATGTCGTCGCCGCGGTGATCGAGACGCACGGCCGCCGCCACACCGCCCAGCAGCTCGCCGGTATCGAGGTGGTCCCGCCGATCCACATCGAGTACCAGGGCACCCGGCATGCCGAGATCGACGTCGAGGCGGTGTTGTCGCGGCGGCCCCAGGTCGTCCTCGTCGACGAGCTGGCCCACACCAACACCCCGGGCAGCCGCAACGCCCACCGCTGGCAGGATGTCGAGGAGTTCCTCGATGCGGGCATCACGGTCATCAGCACCGTCAACGTCCAGCACCTGGAGAGCCTGCACGATGTCGTCGGCCATATCACCGGCGTCACCGAGCAGCAACGCATCCCCGACGAGATCGTGCGTGCGGCCGACCAGATCGAGCTGGTGGACATCACCCCGGAAGCACTGCGGCGCAGGATCACTCACGGCAATGTCGTCGGCCGCGACCGCATCGACGCGGCACTGGACGATTATTTTCGGCCCGGCAACCTGTCGGCGCTGCGGCAGCTGGCGCTGCTGTGGCTGGCCGATCAGGTCGATGCCGCGCTGGCCAAGTACCGCACCGACAAGAACATCACCGATACCTGGGAGGCCCGCGAACGGGTGGTCGTCGCCGTCTCCGGCGGTCCGGAATCCGAGACGCTGGTGCGCCGCGCCTCGCGGATCGCATCGCGCTCGGGCGCGGAGCTCAAGGTGCTGCACATCGTGCAGGGTGACGGGTTGGTGGCCATCACCCCACAACAGAAGAAGATGCTGCGCGAATTGGCGGCCAGCCTCGGCGCGACCATGCACACCGTTGTCGGCGAGGACGTCGCGGCCACCCTGCTGGACTTCGCCCGCAGCGCCAATGCCACCCAGCTGGTGATCGGCACATCGCGGCGCTCGCGGTGGGCGCGGATGTTCGACGAGGGTATCGGCGCCCAGGTGATCGCCCAGTCCGGCAATGTCGACGTCCACATGGTCACCCACCCGGAGGCCCACACCGGCATCTCGTGGTCGCGATCGTCGTTGCACCGCAAGCGGTTCTGGTCCTGGCTGACCGCATTGGCCGTCCCCGCGATCATCTGCGCGGCCACCACCGGACTGCCCGAGGGTGCGCTGGGTATCGGTGGACAGAGCGCGCTGTTCTTCACCGGCGTGGTCGCGGTGGCGCTGATCGGCGGGATCGCCCCCGCCGTGCTGTGCGCCGTGCTGTCCGGTGCGTTGCTGACCTACTTCCTGGTCAGTCCGGTGCACAGCTTCGCGGTCTACGACAGCGACAGCGTCGTCACCATCGCGGTGCTGCTACTGGTCGCGGTGGCCGCCGCCATGGTGGTCGACCGTGCCGCCCATCGCGCTGCCGAGGCACGACGGGCGGCCCGGGAGGCCGAACTGCTGGCACTGTTCGCCGACGCGGCGCTACGCGATGCCGACCTGGACGTGCTGCTGGACCGGCTGCGCGAGGCGTACGGGCAGCGCGCGGTGAGCATCGTCTCGGCCGACGGGACGATGTTGGCCGGTGTCGGGCACGATCCCTGTACCGATGTCGAGACCGCCGACACCGCAATCGATGTCGCCGACCACGATCACTGGTTACTGCTGTCGGGAAAGACGTTGACCACCCGAGACCGTCGGGTGCTCAGCGCCGTCGCCGAGCAGGCGGTGTCGATGATCAAACGTCAGTCGGCGTAGCGGGCCGCGAACGCCCCCGGCGTCTGCCCGGTGACGCGGCGGAAATCGCGGCTCAGATGGGCCTCGTCGGCGTAGCCGAGCTCGGCCGCCACCGCCGCCATGGTGGTGGCGCCGGTGCGCAGCCGCCAGCTTGCATCCTGGATGCGGCGCCGGCGCACCAACCACTTCGGACTCAGGCCGATCCGGCGCCGGGTCAGGCGTTGCAGACTGCGCTCGGTGATCCCGAACTGCGCACAGACATCGGCCACCCGGCTGACGTCGGGGTTGTCCTCGATATGGGCGACGATGTCGTTGACCGTGCGGCCCTGCTCGTCGACCGGCAGGTAACGACGCAGGAACTCCGCATAGCAGTCGGCGGCAGCCGATTGTGCCTGCGGCACGGCCGGATCGACCGCCATGATGGACCGGATCCGCCCGACCAATGCATCTCCCGCGGCACCGAGCAGGTCGGCGAGCTCCACGTGGGTGTCCGTCCATTTCGACACGGCGCCGCCCGTGATCAGCGCGCCGGCGGCCGGCTCGAACATCACCCCGGCGGCCCAGCCGTCTCCGGTCAGCGGGGTGCCCGCCAATCCCGAGGCGGGCCCGTAGAAGCGGGCGTAGGCGTCGGTGATCACCATCAGGCACACCGGGTACTGCAGCACCTGCTGGGTGAACGTCTCCCCAGCCGGCACCTGCCATACCGGGAACCAGAACCGCCGCACCAGGCCCTCGAGGTCGCCGGGTGCAGCGGGGCGCGCGATGTGGATGGCGGCGCGGTGCGCCGGGTCCAGCAGGTGGGCGGGCTCATCCGCGACGGAATTGTCCGCCCGATCGGTGCTGTCGGGTTTGTCGGGTTTGTCCAATCCACCCGCCATCTCGCCGCCTAACGTCTGGCCCATGACGGATTCGAGTGTTGCAGAAACCTATGCCGACCTGGCCGATGGGATGGCCACCGTGATCGCCTCGGTGGCCCCGCAGCAGTGGGACGCCGCCAGCGCCTGCGCTGGCTGGTCAGCTCGCGATGTACTGACCCATCTGATCGACACCCAGCGCGAGTTCTTCGAGCGCCACGGATTCGCCTTGCCGCCAAGACCGGACCCTGCCGATCCGGTGACCGCCTGGTCCACCCACACCGCGGCGATCCGCGAGATCCTGGCCGACCCGCAAGTGCCCGCGCGCGCGTTCGACGGGCATTTCGGCCCGACCACCATCGGCGAGACCCTGCTGCGTTTCTACGGATTCGACCTGATCGCACACCGCTGGGATATCGCCGCGGCGACCGAGTTGCCGTACCGATTCACCGACGGCGAACTGGATCGATTGGAGGACGGTATCGCGGCATTCGGTGATGCCATCCGTATGGAGGGGGTCTGCGGTCCGGCCGTCGAGGTCGGTCCCGACGCCGACCGGCAGAGCCGGGTGCTCGCGGTGCTCGGCCGGCACGCCTGACCGACATGCCACTGGGACGCTGGGGCGAGATCGGCACCAGGGTCGTCCGTGGACGGCACCACCGCGGAAGATCACGACCCTCACGCCGATCTCGGCCGAGCGCGCAAAGGGGTATATCGGTCCCGGACGCGGTTTCCGACCGTTGCAACCACGTTGCAACGTGACTCAGATTACGGTTCTCCCCATGTCCGGATACCGCGCGATCTTCGACGCCTCCATCTCCGACCCGGAGACGTTCTGGGCCGACGCCGCCAAGGCCGTCACCTGGACCAGGGAACCGCAACGGGTGCTCGACGACAGCAATCCGCCGTTCTACCGCTGGTTTCCCGACGGTGAGCTCAACACCTGCGCCAACGCGCTGGATCGACACATCGACGAACGCGGTGACCAGGCGGCGCTGATCTACGACTCGCCGGTGACCGGGACCAAGCGGACCTACACCTATCGCGAACTGCTCGAGGCGACCGCCCGGTTCGCCGGTGTACTCCAGGGTCTGGGCGTCACCAAGGGCGACCGGGTGGTCATCTACATGCCGATGGTGCCCGAGGCGGTCATCGCCATGTTGGCCTGCGCCCGGCTCGGCGCCGTGCACTCGGTGGTGTTCGGCGGTTTCGCCGGCCACGAGCTGGCGACCCGCATCGACGATGCCCGGCCGACCGTGGTCGTATCGGCCTCCTGCGGTATCGAGCCGACCCGCACGGTCGAGTACAAGCCCATGCTGGACACCGCGCTGGAGCTGGCCGAACACTCCACCCCCAAATGCGTGATCCTGCAGCGCGAGCAGCATCCGTGCGAACTGGTGGCGGGCCGCGATATCGACTGGGCCGAGGCGATGGCGACGGCCGAGCCCGTCGACCCGGTGCCGGTCGCCGCCACCGACCCGCTCTATGTGCTCTACACCTCCGGCACGACCGGCAAGCCGAAGGGCATCGTCCGCGACAACGGCGGGCACGCGGTCGCGCTGCTGTGGACCATGCGCAACATCTACGACCTCAATCCCGGTGAGGTGTTCTGGGCCGCCTCCGATGTCGGCTGGGTGGTCGGGCATTCCTATATCGTCTATGCGCCGCTGTTGTTCGGCGCCACAACGGTTCTCTACGAGGGCAAACCGGTCGGCACCCCCGACGCCGGCGCATTCTGGCGGGTGGCCGCCGAGCACAAGGTGAAGGCGTTGTTCACCGCGCCGACCGCGATCCGGGCCATCAAGAAGGAGGATCCGGACGCCCGCCATCTCGGCGACTACGACCTGTCCGGGCTGAAGTACCTGTTCCAGGCGGGCGAGCGGCTGGACCCGGGTACCTACGAGTGGGCCTCGGACAAGCTCGGCATCCCGGTCATCGACCACTGGTGGCAGACCGAGACCGGGTGGGCCATCGCCGCCGATCCGATGGGCATCGAGCAGTTGCCGGTCAAACCGGGCTCGGCGACCGTACCGATGCCCGGCTACGACGTCCGGGTGGTGCGCCCCGACGGGTCCGAATGCGATGCGGGCGAGGAGGGTTCGATCGTGGTGAAGCTGCCGCTGCCCCCCGGCACGCTACCGACCCTGTGGGGTGAGGACGATCGCTTCGTGTCGTCCTACCTGCGCGCGTTCGACGGCTACTACCTGACCGGCGACGGTGGGCACATCGACTCCGACGGCTACCTGTTCGTGGTCGGCCGCACCGATGACGTCATCAACGTGGCAGGCCACCGGATGTCGACGGGGTCCATCGAAGCCGTGCTGGCCACCCATCCGGCGGTCGCCGAGTGCGCGGTGATCGGTGTGGCCGACGATCTCAAGGGGCAGGTCCCGCGCGCGCTGGTGGTGCTCAAGTCCGGGTTCAGCGCCGACGGACTCGATACCGAACTGGTCGAGGCGGTCCGCAACGATATCGGTGCGGTCGCCAGCTTCAAGCTGGTGGATGTCGTTGCCGCGCTACCCAAGACACGCTCGGGCAAGATCCTGCGCAAGACGATGCGGGGTATCGCCGACGGCAAGGACGAGCCGGTGCCCTCGACCATCGAGGATCCGTCGGTGCTGGAGGCACTCAAGCAGACGCTGCGTCCTCACCTCGGATAGGCCAGCACCGGCCCGTCCACCGCGAGGCCGACACGTTGGCCGGCCGAACAGCTTCGGGTGGCGGGCAGGCGCAACACCAGTGCGGTCCCGTCGCCCAGCACCACGTGCACACCGAGTTCCGCTCCGTAGAACCGGCATTCGGTCACCACGGCCTGTGCGCCGCAGGCCGGGTCGACGACGTGCACCCGTTCGGGACGCACCACCACCGTGACCGGTCCATCGGCCGGCGCGACCTCCGGACGGTGCGAGCCCAACGCGCAGGTGAGTATGCCGCCGCGGATATCGCCGTCGAGTTCGACGGTGCCACCGACGAATCGGGCCACCTCCAGATTCACCGGCCGGTCATACAGCTGCGCGGGTGGCCCGTGCTGGGCCACCCGCCCGGCGATCAGCAAGGCCACCGAGTCCGCCAGCGAGAGCGCCTCGGCCTGATCGTGGGTCACCAGCAGCGCGGTCGTCTGTGTCGCGCGCAGAATGGTGGCGATCTCCTCGCGGACGCGCACCCGCAGCCCGGCATCGAGTGCGGCGAACGGCTCGTCGAGCAGCAGCACGCTGGGTTCCGCGGCCAACGCGCGCGCCAGCGCCACGCGCTGTTGCTGGCCGCCGGAGAGCTGATGTGGCCGGGCGTCGGCGAGACCGTCCAGGCCGACCACGCCCAGCCAGTGTTCGGCGATGGCGGTATCGGATCGGCGCGCTCGGGGCAGGCCGAAGGTGACATTTCGCCCCACACTCAGCTGCGGGAACAGCGCGCCCTCCTGCGGCATCAGCCCCACCCGCCTGCGGTGGGCGGGTACCGAGCCGTCCCGGCGGCCGGTGCCTGCGCCCACCACCGGCACACCGCCCACGCTCACCGCGCCGCCGTCGGGTTCCTCGAATCCGGCGATGATGCGCAGCAGCGTGGTTTTACCGCATCCCGACGGTCCGAGAACCGCGGTGATGTGGCCGTTCGCCACCTCAAGATCGATCCCGTCCAGGACGGTGCGATTCGCGAAGGATTTTGTGACACCTTCGACCCTGATGCCGCTGGGTGGCCCGGCTCCCGGTTCAGTCACGGCCATCTCCGGTACCGATGTTGGCGCTCCACAGGCCGAGCACGGCGGTGGGGATGGCCGCGAAGACCAACAGCGCGGCGGCATACGGTGCAGCGGCCGCGTAATCGCTGACGAAACTGTGTCCCCACAACTGGGTGGCCAGTGTGCTGGTCCCGGTGGGATGCAAGAGCAGGGTGACGGGAAGCTCCTTCATACAGGTCAGCAACACCAGGGACGCACCGGCCGCGACGGCGGGTGCGGCACCGCGGGCGGTGACGGTGCAGAACGCGGAAAGTGGGCTGCGGCCCAGCGATCGGGCCACCTCCTCCAGCCGGATGGGTGCGGCTTCCACCGCCGAGCGGATCGACCCGACGGCCAGCGGCACGAACAACACGGCGTAGGCCAGGATCAGCAGCGGCTCACGCTGATAGATGGGGCGCAACAACAACACCCCGACCGAGACCATGGCGATCGCCACGACGATCGAGGGCAGCCCGTGGGACAGGTAGGCCGCTCCCTCGAGCATCCGGGTGGTGCGGGTGCGGTAGCGCGCGGCGAGCACGCCGAGCGGCAGGGCGGCCGCGGTGCACACCACCGCGGCGACGCCGGACAACCAGACCGTCGCACCGAGTGCAGACCACCACCGCTGCGCGTCGAATCGCACACCGCCGGCCAACAACCAGTCCCCCAGCGCGACGAACGGGACGATCAGGGCGGCGGTCAGCACCACCGCCACCGGCAACCACGCCACAACCGTCCAGCGCCCGAGGCGATTGACCGGTGCCGGCCGCGGCGCGCCCGATCCGATCCGCGCGGCCGCCGCCCGGCCACGCGCCCGATGCTCGGCCAGCACCAACGCGACCGCCAGGACCAACAGCACCAATGACAGCACCGCCGCCCTGGCCGGATTGAATCCCGATCGGTAGGACCCGTAGATGACCCAGGTGAAGGCTTCGTACCGCATGGCGGCGACGGCACCGAAGTCACTGAGGACGTAGAGCGCCACCAGCAGAGCGCCCGCGGCGATCGCCGCGCGCGCCTGCCGCAGGGTGACGCGGCACAGCACGGCAAAACCGTTGAGCCCCAACGACCTCGCCACCTCCTCTTGGGCCGGGTCGCTGCGCGCCAGCGCGGCCAGGGTGGGCATCATGATCAGCGGATAGCTCACCAGCGTCAGGACCAGCGCGGCGCCCCAGAAGCCGGTGATACCGGGGACGGTGGACACCCACAGGTAGCTCAGCAGATAACTCGGCATGGCCAACGGCAACGTCAGGGCGATCGTCAGCGCCCGGCGCGCCGGGATATCGGTGCGCCGGATCAGCACCGCGAACCCGACGCCGAGCACCACACAGGCGACGGTGACCACGACCACCAACAGCGCCGACCGCCCCACCAGTGCCGCGGTGCGCGGCTGGATCAGTTCGCGGACAACGAATCCGAGACCACGCTCGTTGGCACGCTGAGCCAGATACCACAGCGGCAACAGCAACCCGGCCACGACGACGGCGGCCGCGGCCACCAGTGTCAACGGTGCCCGCGGCCGCCCGTCGCGGCGCGATCTGATCAGGTTCAGTTGGTGAGCAGCCCGGTCTCGACCAGCAGCTCCTGCGTCGTCTCGACATCGTCGAGTTGCGAGAGATCGACGGCGGGAGGCTGCAACTGGGCCAGCGGGGGCAGCGCCGCGCTGGGCGTGACACCCTCGACCAACGGGTATTCGGCGGTCTCGGTCGCGAAGTACTCCTGCGCGGCGGTGCCGACCAGGTAGGCGGCGAATTCGTTGGCCTGCTCGGCGTGCGGCGCGGACTTCAGCACACCGACCCCGGCGACGTTCACCAATCCGCCCGGATCGCCGGCAGCCATGTACTGGTTCTTGGCGACGACGTCATCGGCGGAGGTGCTGTCGATCAACTCGTAGAGGTAGTAGTGATTGGTCAGGCCCATGGGCAGCTCGCCGGAGTTGATCGCGTCACGCATCGGACCGTTACCCTCGAACGCGCGGGGCTCCTGTGCCGCAAAGGCCTCCAGCCAGTCCTTGGCACCCTGCTCACCACGCAGGACCCGCAGTCCGGTGACGAACGACTGCCAGGATGCGTTGCTCGGCGCGTAGCCGATCTTGCCTCGCCACTGCGGGTCGAGCAGGCCGTCGATCGTATCGGGCACGGTGGGGGCCAGCTCCGGGTTGTAGGTGAGCACCCGGGCCCGGCCCGACACCCCGACCCACGTCCCGTCGGCTGCCGAGTACGCCGCGGGCACCGCGGCCAGCGTCTCGGCGTCGATGGGCGCGAACAGTCCGGCCGCCGACACCGCCCCCAACGCACCGGCATCCTGGGAGAGGAACACATCGGCCGGTGACGCGTCGCCCTCGGTGATCAGCTGTGCGGCAAGCTCTCCGGATCCGGCGTAGCGCACCTCGACGCCGATACCGGTGGCCTCGGTGAAGCGTTCCAGCAGCGGGCCGACCAGATCCTCACTGCGACCCGAGTACACCACCAGCTGATCGCTCGCGCCGGCCTGCGCACCGTCGGACTGCCCGGAGTCCGAGCCACAGGCGGTCAGCGCCACGGCGAGCGCGGCGGCTCCGGCCAGTGCGGTGGCTTTGGCGGCCAAACGAAATCTCTTCACCGACATATGGGCGCAGCGCCACCTTTCGTGGAAAGCCGATCACGGTCGAACATGGCTAGCCTATCCGAACAAGCGGTTCGTTCCTGAGTGCATTCTCAGCAGGCCGGCGGCCGTCGAGTCAGGCTCGACAGCGGTTTTCGGTACCGCAGCGCGACTGACGAATCGCACTGCGCCAGGCCTTGTCTCGGAGCAAACGCAGTCCGTTGAGCGCGACGATGATGGTGGATCCCTCGTGACCGGCGACGCCCAGCGGCAGCGGCAGATGCCAGAACAGGTCCCATATCACCAGTACCGCAATGAAGCTCGCGGCGATCACGAGATTGGCGATCACCACTCGCCGCGCGCGCCTGGCCAGTGCCAGCACCGCGGGGATGGTCGCCAGGTCGTCACGTACGGTGATCGCGTCGGCGGTCTGCAACGTGACGTCGGAACCGCTGCGGCCCATGGCAATCGAGACATGCGCTGCCGCCATCGCCGGAGCGTCGTTCACACCGTCGCCGACGACCAGCACCCGCTCGGCACGTGCGCGCACGGCGGCGACCTTCTGGTCGGGGAGCAGCTCGGCACGAACCTCCATACCGAGTTCGTCGGCCAGTCGTACCGCCGCACAACGATTGTCACCGGTCAGCAGCAGTGGCGGGCACCCGGTGGTCCGACGCAGATCGGCGACGACATCGCCGGCCTCCTCGCGCACCGTGTCGCGCAATCCGATCACTCCGGCACACGCGCCGTCGACCATGACCACCACGGCGGTGGCACCCGAGGACTCCAGCTCGGCCACCGACTCCGGCAGCCGTCCGTCCACCGCAGCCGGACTGAGCACCTCGACGCGCCGCCCGCTCACCACCGCTTCGACACCGCGACCGGGAAGCGCACGAAACCGAGAAGCGGTCGCGATGGGTAGCGCACGCTCCCGGGCCGCCGCCACGATGGCCCGGCCCAACGGGTGCTCGCTGAATTGTTCGGCGGCCGCCGCCAACGCCAGCAGGTTCTCCGGCGGTTCGCCGATCACTCCGGGCAGGCCGGTGGTCAGTGTTCCGGTCTTGTCGAAGGCGACGGCCTGGACGGTGGCCAGCCGCTCCATCACC
Source organism: Mycolicibacterium neoaurum ATCC 25795 (assembly GCF_000691525.1). GTDB lineage: Bacteria > Actinomycetota > Actinomycetes > Mycobacteriales > Mycobacteriaceae > Mycobacterium > Mycobacterium neoaurum. The sequence continues at coordinate 2,563 of NZ_JMDW01000028.1, read as the reverse complement.
ACCGCCGATTTCACCAGCACCCCGTGTCGGCCCGCGGTGGCAATGGCCGACAGCAGCGGCGGCATGGTGGCCAGCACCAGCGCACACGGTGACGCCACGATCATGAACGTCATCGCCCGCAGCAGTGCGCTGCGCAGGTCAGCTCCGAACAGCAGCGGGACGGTGAACAACGCGAGGGTGGCGCCGACCATCACCATCGAGTAGCGCTGTTCGACCTTCTCGATGAACAGCTGTGTGCGAGCCTTGGTCGCCGAGGCCTGGCCCACCATCGCCACGATGCGCGCCACCACACTGTCGGACGGATCGCGGATCACCTCGGCATGCAGGGCACCCGTCCCGTTGAGCGTGCCCGCGAAGATCTCGTCGCCGACGCGCACCGCCACCGGCAACGGTTCGCCGGTGATACCGGCCTGATCGACATCGCTGGTGCCGTCGAGCACTTCGGCGTCTGCGGACACGCGTTCGCCGGGCCGGACCAGAATCCGGTCCCCCACCCGGAGCTCCGCGACCGCCACCTCGGTCTCGACTCCCCGATCCACGCGGACGGCGCGCTCGGGAGCGAGGTCGAGCAGGGCCCGCACCGAGTCCTCGGTGCGTCGGGTGGCGACATCTTCCAAGGCGCCGGAGGTCGCGAAGATGACGATCAGCAGCGCACCGTCGAAGACCTGGCCGATGCCGGCGGCCCCGAGGGCGGCCAGCACCATCAGCAGGTCCACGTCGAGCCTGCGCTGCCCGAGCGCGGCGACCCCGTCGACGGCCGACTGCCAACCACCGGCCAGGTAACACGCCAGATAGGCTGCCCACCAGACGATTTGAGGCGCACCCCCGAGTTGCAAGATCAGCCCCACAAGAAAGAGCGCAAGGGCCACAGCCGCCCAGCGCACCGAATCCAGCGACCACGCCGACCGGCGCCGCTGGGCGCCGACCGACCGTTCCGATTGCTCCACCCCGGTCATCACCCACACATACAAACATGTAAAGTTCTACATGTCTAAATGTCTGGGTACCACGTGGTTCAATGAGCGCATGGGACATGGAGTCGAGGGACGCACACCGCCGGTGGCATCACTCGATGCCGCCGCCGCGGTCAAGGTCGCCGAGACACTGCAGGCCCTGGCCTCCCCCAACCGGTTACTGATCCTCACCCGGCTGCGCCAGGCACCCTGCACGGTCACCGAACTGTCCGGCGCCGTCGGCATGGAGCAATCGGCGGTGTCCAACCAACTGCGCCTGCTGCGCGCACTGGGCCTGGTCACCGGCGACCGCGCCGGGCGCAACATCATCTACCGGCTCTACGACGCCCACGTCGCACAGCTACTCGACGAGGCCGTCTACCACATCGAACATCTCCGCCTCGGGGCCCGCGACGACACTGCATGAGCAGATTCGCTCAGCACCTTCACAGCCCACGCCTGGTCACGTACACCCACCCCGAGCAAAGCCCGATGAGTTTGCGCATGGCCTCCCCGATAATGTGCTGACCTTTGTAGCAAATGGCGGCAATACGATTGAATTGTTTGCCACGCTGTCGCATCGCGAGCACTTGCAGGCATCTCCGACCGCCCACGCGGCCCGCAGGCCGGGTCGCCGACGGTTCCATCACCCCACGCCACCTGCTAACTTCGATCTGTGATGCACCCCATCGGGGGGATGCCGTCAATCTGACGACTCAGGAGTGGAATCACCGTGAAGACCACGAGCATTGGTGCCGCGTTTGCGGCCGCTGCCATAGCCGCCGCCGGGGCGATCACCGCCTTCACCGCACCGGCCGCCATCGCCGACGATCACAGCGCCCTCACCACGACCCATCTGGGTAGCCAGGCGCAGCTGCACGACGGCAATATCGTCCAGGGCTGGACCGTCACCGGACTCAAGGTCAGCACCGACGTCATCCCGGCGCAGATCCACGGCACCTTGTGGGAGGCGACCGCGACCGACGAGGCGCTGCAGGGCAACGCCACCCCGATCGTGTCGAACCTCAACGCGCGCGCCCGCAACGGTGAGACCTACCGCGCGCTGTGGGGCGTCGCGACCCCCCAGGGCGTGAACCCGTCCACCCTGGCCCAAGGCCAGAAGACCACCGGCAAGGTGTACTTCGACGTCACCGGCGAAGCGCCCGACAGCGTGGTCTACGCCAACAGCGCCGCCGACCTGATCGTGTGGGTCACCCCGCCGCCGGCCGCCAGCACGGGCACCGGGTCCGGCGGCAGCGCTCGCAGCTACCAGGCACCGGCCGCGGCCGAGGCCGCCGATGCGACCACCGGCACCGAGACGCCGGCGCCGGGCGAGCCCGGTGCCGAGACGACCTCCACCCCGGCCACTGCGGCACCGACCACGGCTCCGGCAGGTAGCCAGGGCACCCCGCTGCCCGCCGGTGCCCCCGAGAGCGCTCCGGCTCCCGCCGGCAGCCAGGGCACCCCGCTGCCCGCGGACCAGCCAGGGCTGACCCCGGCCGGCGTCCAGCCTGCACCCGTGCCCGGCGCACCCGCCGCGGCGGCCGTGCCCGGTGCCCCCGCTCCGGCGGCGGTCCCCGGCGCGCCGGCACCTGCGGCCGCTCCGGCCC
>NZ_JMDW01000027.1 GCF_000691525.1 Mycolicibacterium neoaurum ATCC 25795 | reverse complement strand
CCGGCGAAGACCTGGGCGAAGACCGGGAGCCGGGTGAGCAGGTCGCGGCCCTGGGTGATCAGCGTGCAGGCCCGGCCCCGGCTGATCCCCAACTCCGCGCCGAGCTCGGCGGCGACCAGTTCCCAGTCATCGACGATCAGATCGTCGAACCCATGCCCCAACTCGGCCATCCGGGCCAGGGCGAACCGGCCCGCCGCGAGCACCTTCGCCGCCACCGCGGTGCGTTCGGCGAGCAGCTGACCGCGCGCGGCATCGAGGTGGTCAGCGACCACCATCCCCGGTCCTTCGAACTGGTGTTCGATCACCTCTCCGAGGTTACTCCGCACCTCTGACACGTCGGCCCGCCAAACGTCGCCTACGCCAACCCGTCCAAGAACTCCTGCACCGCCGCGGCCATCAGCTCTGGTGCGGTCATCATGGCGAAATGAGAGTGCTCGGCCCACACCACGCGCCGCGCGGCAGGTAGCGCCGCGCCCAACGCTTCCATCCCGTCGGGCAGCGGAGCCCAGCTCTGACCGCCCTGCATCAGCAACACCGGAACATCGATCGCTGCCCAGCGATCCACGCGTGCGTCGTCACCGGCCATCGCCTCCAGATCGGCAAGCGCGCTCATCGCCGCGACGGGGTCATCCGGAATGGGCGGCCCGTCGGCCAGTACGTCGGCGGGGATCTGCGCCGCCTCGCGCAGAAACAGTTCCAGGGCATCGGCGTACCGCACCGTGGTGAAAAGTCGCTGATAGCTGTCGATCACGGCCGTCAGATGCGGACCCGTCATCAGCACCGGCGGCTCGAACAACGCCAGCGAGGCGATGCGGCTGCTGTCGGCCAGTGCCGCATGCAACGCCACGGTCGCCCCGTAGGACGCCCCGACGACGTGAGCTCGGCCGACGGACTCGAGCACCGCCTGCAGATCGCCGGCCTCCGCGCCGAAACTGTTCGGTGCCGGACCGACCCCGCTGGGTGGATGGTTGCGCCGGGCGTAGCGGATCAGCTGATAGCCGCTGAGGCGGCCGGCGATATCAGCCCACGAATTCAGATCGCCGTTGGATCCGTGGACGAAGACGACCGGCGGCCCCGATCCCGTCACCTCGGCGACGAGTTCGGTGCCGTCCGGTCCTGCCAGTGTGGTGCTCACAGGCACCGATTGTTCAGGAAACAGCGTCTCGGATCGACCGGCGGGCCACCGCGATGCGGGCCTCGACGGCTTCGCGGACCGATACGGCGGTGGCGTTGAACTCGCTCCACTCCTGGTCGATCACGTCACGGACGTCACCGCGCCTGCCGACGGTGACGGCCACCTCGAACACGCCGTCCACCGCCGAGGACACCAGCTCGCCCTGGCCGCGCACCGTTGCTGCGGCCACCTCTGCGGCACCGACGATCACGGCGTTCGGCAACGGTGCCTGCTGATTGACAAAGGCACCGACAGCGGTGCGGATTCGGCTGCCCGCCATCAGGACCGCCTCCTGGACGGCCTCGTTGGTCTCGCCGAGCGCGGCGGGCAGCGTGGCGCCGCTGCGGATCGCCGCGATCACCTTGGCGGGCGACTCCGCCACCGCAGCGGCGGCGTCGGTGGTGGCCTCGATCAGGTGGGTGCTCAGATCCTGGCCCGCGTCGAGTTGCCGCTCGAGGACATCGCCGGCGTGACGACCGGTGTCGGATTCGGCCACCGGAACGATCTCGGCGTCGATGAAGGTATCTGCGGTGGATTCGGTGTTCTCGGGGGTGACGGTGTCGGTCATGGGAGGCCATTCAACGCCGCACAGCCGACAGCGCGGTGGCGTCGAGGTGACCGCCGGATGACGCTGACGGATCAGTCAGCTGACGCGGTTACACCCAGTACGGGACGCGCGCACGGTACTGCCGCATCGCGAACGCCGCACAGAGCCAACCCACCGCCGTACACGCCAGCACGACGATCCAATGTCGCAGCTCCTGATCGGCACCGAGCAGCGGTGCGCGGACGATGTCGACGTAGTGCAGCAACGGATTGAACTCGATGATCTTCGCCCAGCCGCCGGCACCCTGCCTGCGCAGCGTCTCGTCGTTCCAGATGATCGGGGTCATGTAGAACAGCAGCTGCGCGAGGCTGAAGAGCAACGGGCTGATATCGCGGTACCGGGTCGCGAGAATGCCGAAAACGATTGCCACCCATACGCAGTTCAGCACGATAAGGAACAGCGCGGGAATGAACGTCAGATCGGTCCACTTCCACGGTTGCGGGAAGATGATCGCGATGATCACGAAGATGATGATGTTGTGCGCGAACAGCAGGACCTGGCGCCACACCAACCGGTAGACATGCACGCTCAGTGGCGTCGGAAGCTGTTTGATCAGACCCTCGTTGGCGACGAACACGTCGGCGCCCTCGATGATCGCCGCATTGATCAGGTTCCAGATGATCAGGCCGAGAGTCACATACGGCAGATGCTCGGACAGTTCGAGATTGAACAGCTTGGAGTACAGGCCGCCGAGGGCCAGCGCCATGGTCCCGGTGGCGATGGTGATCCAGAACGGGCCGAGCACCGAACGCCGATAGCGCTGCTTGATGTCCTGCCACCCGAGATGCAGCCACAGTTCGCGCTTGCCGAACCCGCCCCGCAGATCACCCCAGGCGCGCGCCATCGTCTTGGACTGGGCCGCCGCGTCGACGATCGTCATGCGCCCCGCCTCTCCGCCTCAGCCTGATATCTCGAAAACTTCTCGTGCCTGCCCAGTTTGCGCAGCCGCAGCCACTCCCGCAGAGCCGCCGGATCGCGCCGGGTCACCAGGAAGAACCACCCGAAACGCACCCATTCCTGGGGTATCAGTCGGCGTAACCCGCGCTGCGCCTGCAGGTAACCGCGGTTGCGGTAGGTGAAGAACCGCTTCACGGCGTCATCGGGATACTGCGTGTGCATGCGTCCGCCCAGGATCGGCTTGAATTCGTCGGCGCCGTCCGGATGCAGATACGACGCGTCCAAACAGGTGCCGAATGGCAGACCGGACAACACCAGTCGGCGGTGCACATCGGTCTCGTCGCCGCGGATGAACAATCTCAGGTCGGGCACCCCGACCGATTCCAGTGTGCTGGCGGCGAACAGGGCGCCGTTGAACAGTGACGCGATGCCCGGCAGCAGGTCGTCAGAGGCGTCGACCTTCAGTTCCGCCACATGCCTGCGCCATGCCACGCCCCGGCGCAGCGGGAACGCCAGCCGAGAGGGATCGCCGAGATCGCACACCATCGGCGATACCGCGGCGAGCGCATGCTTGTCGGCGCAGACGAGCAGCGTCGCCAGCACGGAGTCGTCGGCAGGTCGGCCGTCGTCATCGGCCAGCCAGACCCAGTCGGCGCCGAGCGCCAGCGCGTGCAGCATGCCGAGCGCGAAACCACCTGCACCACCCAGGTTTCGGCGGGAGCCGAGATATGTCGTCGGTATCGGTTGGGTGGCCACCAACTCGGCGACCGCCGGATCGTCGTCGTTGTCGACGACGATCAGATGGTCGGGCTTGCGACTCTGACCGGACACCGCCGTCAGCGATACCGTGAGGGCCTCGACGCGGCGGTGGGTGACGATGACCGCGACAACACGTTGCTGAGTCGCGGCGTCAGCCATGTCGTTCGTTCTCCTCGAGCACCTCACGTACGTGCCGGGCCGCATCGGGGCCCTCGTAGGCGCCGACGACCTCCTCGATCCCGCCGGTCATCCGGATGGTGCCGTGATCGACCCACATCGCCGTCTTGCACAGCTGGGCCAGGAACTCGTTGGAGTGGCTGGCGAACACCAGGATTCCCGACCGCGCGACCAGGCTCTGCAGCCGGGTGCGGGCCTTCTTCATGAACTCCGCGTCGACCGCGCCGATCCCCTCGTCGAGCAGCAGGATCTCCGGGTCGATGCTGGTGACCACACCCATCGCCAGCCGTACCCGCATACCGGTGGAGTAGGTGCGCAGCGGCATGGACAAGTAGTCGCCGAGCTCGGTGAAGTCGGCGATCTCATCGACCTTGGCCAGCATCTGCTTGCGGGTCTGACCGAGGAACAGGCCACGGATGATGATGTTCTCGAAACCGGAGATCTCCGGGTCCATGCCGACGCCGAGATCGAACACCGGGGCCACCCGTCCGCGTACCGTCGCCGACCCGCGGGTGGGTTCGTAGATGCCCGACAGCAACCGCAGCAGCGTCGACTTTCCGGCACCGTTGTGCCCGACGAGGCCGACGCGGTCACCCATCTGCAGGGACATCGTGATATCGCGCAGCGCCTCGATGACCACGACATTGGCGTCGTTACGGCCGATGGTGCCGCCGGCTTTGCCGAGGAAGGCCTTTTTCAGGGACCGCGATTTGGCATCGAAGATCGGGAACTCCACCCACGCGTTCTGAGTGGAGATGAATGGACTGTCGGTCACGGGCGGCTACAGGTACTGCCCGGTGCCCGGGTGCGTCGGTCCGCGTTGCCCCTGCGGCGCCATTCCGGGAGGCAGCTGACGCATCTGCTCCAGCTGCGCGCGGGCCGCCATCTGCTGGGCGAACAGCGCGGTCTGGATCCCGTGGAACAGGCCCTCCAGCCAGCCGACCAGCTGGGCCTGGGCGATCCGCAGCTCGGCATCGGAGGGCACCGAGTCGTCGCTGAACGGCAGCGTCAGGCGCTCGAGTTCTTCCCGCAGCTCCGGCGCCAGGCCCTCCTCGAGCTCGCGGATGCTGCTGCTGTGGATCTGGGCCAGCTTGCTGCGGCTGGCCTCGTCGAGCGGAGCCGCCCGCACCTCTTCGAGTAGCTGCTTGATCATGGTGCCGATGCGCATGACCTTGGCCGGTTGCTCGATCAGGTCGGTCAAGGCCTTGTCCTCGTCCGCGCCCGACGGGGCATCGTCGCCGGTGAGGATCTCGACGTTGTCGTCATCGCCGGAGTGGATCGTCATAGTGTCCGACACTAGTCCTTTCCGGTCCCGGTGAATCGGCCCGGCCATACCGGAGTTGCTCCCGCACATACCAGCAACAACGGGGGTGATTGGCACCACGGGCCGCGCACGGCCTGCATTAGTATGGCTGCCGAAGTGATCCGGGCCGGGTCCCTGCAACGCGGCAGGCCCCGTAACCCGATGTGTGTCCGTCTGTGCGATTCACGGACGTTCTAAGGTGGCTGACATGGTCTATGACGTTGCCCGGGTGCGGGGGTTGCACCCGTCGTTGGGCGACGGCTGGGTACATCTGGACGCCCAGAACGGGATGCTGCTACCGGATTCGGTGGCCACCACCGTGTCGACGGCGTTCCGAGGTTCCAAGCCCATCACCACCGGACCGCACCCGTCGGCCCGCCGCAGCGCGACGGTCCTGGCCGCCGCCCGGCAGGCCATCGCCGATTTCGTCGGTGCCGATCCGGACGGTGTGGTGCTCGGCGCCGACCGGGCCGTCCTGCTGACCACCCTGGCCGACGCCGCATCGGTCAAGGTCGGGCTGGGCTATGAGATCGTTCTTTCCCGGCTCGACGACGAGGCCAATATCGCCCCCTGGCTGCGTGCGGCCAACCGGTACGGCGCCAAGGTCAAGTGGGCCGAGGTCGATATCGAGACCGGTGAGCTGCCCACCTATCAGTGGGAGAGCCTGATCACCGCGCCGACCAAACTGGTCGCGCTCACCTCGGCGTCGGCGACGCTGGGAACCGTCACCGATCTGACTCCGGTCACCAAGCTCGTCCACGAGAACAGCGGACTGGTGATCGTCGATCATTCGGCCGCCGCGCCCTACCGGCTCATCGACATCGACGACATCGACGCCGATGTGGTGGCGCTCAACGCCGTCGCCTGGGGTGGCCCGCCGATCGGCGCGCTGGTCTTCCGCGACCCGGCCGTCATCGACCAGTTCAGTTCGGTCTCCCTTGATCCGGATGCCACCGGCCCGGCCCGGTTGGAGACAGGAATCCATCAGTTCGGGCTGCTCGGCGGCGTGGTGGCGAGCATCGAGTACCTGGCGAACCTGGACGAGGGTGCCACCGGTTCGCGCCGGGAGCGCCTCGCGGTGTCGATGGAATCCTCGGCCGCCTACCTGGACCGTCTGTTCGGTTACCTGCTGTCCTCGCTGCGGTCGTTGCCGCTGGTGATGGTGCTCGGAAATCCGGTCGAGCGGATCCCGGTGCTCAGCCTTGCGGTCGACGGGGTGCCCGCCGAGCGCGTGATGCAGCGGCTGGCAGACAACGGCGTGCTGGTGAGCCGGAGCAAGCACTCGCGGGTGCTGGAGGCTTTCGGCGTCAACGATATCGGCGGTGCGATCAGCGTCGGGTTGTCGCACTACAGCACCGCGGCCGAGGTCGACCAGCTGGTCCGGGTGCTGGCCTCGCTGGGCTAGCTGTCGTCGGACACCTTCAGTAGCACCTTGCCGGCGACATCGCCGGAGGACAGCAACGCATGTGCTTTGGCGGCGTCCTGGACGGGTAGCTCCGCACCGATCAGCGGGCGGACCCGGCCGGCCGCGACCATCGGCCAGACGTTCTCGGTGACCTGCGCGACGATCGCGCCCTTTCCGTCCGGGCCGTCCACCGGACGGGAACGCAGCGCGGTGGCCAATACACCGGCGCGTTTGCCGAGCAGTTTGGCGATGTTCAGTTCGGCCTTGATGCCGCCCTGCATCCCGATGATGACCAGCCGTCCACCGGGCGCCAGCGCATCGATGTTCCGGTCCAGGTACTTGGCGCCCATGATGTCGAAGATGACGTCTGCGCCGCCGGCTGCGGACACCCGCTCGACGAAGTCCTCGTCGCGGTAGTTGATCGCGATCTCGGCGCCCAGTTCGGTGCACAGCGCCAACTTCTCGGCCGAGCCGGCCGTCACGGCCACCCGCACGCCGAGTTCGCGCGCGACCTGGATGGCGTGTGTGCCGATGCCGCTGCCGCCGCCGTGTATCAGCAACAGTGCACCCGGGGTCAGGTGTGCGGTCATCATCAGGTTGGACCACACCGTGCAGGCGACCTCGGGCAGCGCGGCTGCCTCGTGCAACCCGATACCGTCGGGCACCGGCAGCAACTGCGCGGCGGGCACCGCGACGTACTCGGCATACCCGCCACCCGCCAGCAAAGCGCACACCCGTTGACCGATGGTCCACCCGCGTACCGCGTCGCCGATCTCGGTGATGGTGCCGGAGACTTCGAGGCCGAGGATGTCGCTGGCACCCGGCGGCGGCGGGTAGTTGCCCGCGGCCTGCAGCAGGTCGGCTCTGTTGACTCCGGCCGCGGCCACGCGGATCACTACTTCACCCGCTTGAGCTGCGACATCAGGAACTTCTTGCCATGTCATACGTTCGGGTGAAACAACTGAAACGGCCTTCATTGAAGCTAGGCTACGCTGCCGTGCGAACGTAGGATTGGGCGATGGAAGCGTTGATGGGGGGGCGTACGGCGAGCTCGATGCCGGGCCTGGATATCGCCGAGCAGAAATCGTGGCAAAACTTTCTGGACTCGGCATTGCGGCTGTACGCAACATTGAACCGGTCGTTGGCCGACAGTCACGGACTGACGCTCAACGACGTGCGATTGCTCGACATCCTGGACAGTTCCGACAGTGGTTCGGCGCGGATGGGGGATCTCGCCGAAGGACTGATGTCACTGCCCAGTCGGGTCACCAGGCAGATCCACCGGCTGGAGAAGCTGAACCTCGTCAACCGGGTCGCCAGCCCGGACGACCGGCGCGGGGTGCTGGCGACCATCACCGACGAGGGCCGTGCCCTGCTGGCCGACGCCATGCAGACCTACGGCTCAGAGGTGCGCAGCCACTATCTGAACCGGTTGTCGCGCTCACAGATCACCGCGATGGGCGAGAATTGCCGGCGTATCAGCGCCGGTCTACAGGCCGATGGGCGGGCCGCGAAGCTCGGACGGGTGTAGACCGCTTAGGCTGTCGGACGGTGGCGTGGCAGAGCGGCCTAATGCACTCGCCTTGAAAGCGAGAGACGGCTAACACCGTCCGGGGGTTCAAATCCCTCCGCCACCGCCAAAAGGCTATGAGCTCGGTGGCGTCGGTGATCCCATGGGGCGACCGTAGTTGAGTTCGACCTGTGGGCGTAGCTCCAGGTCTTGGGCTTGTTTCTGCGCTTGCGATATCCATTTCTGGGTCACCATGGGCAGGTAGTAGGTGGCTGGTGAGCCCAGGACGTACTTGACGTTTCGATCGACGTACACCTGATTGTTCGGGTCGTTGAGCCCGATCATGCCGTAGTCCAGGTGTACAGCCTTGAGCTCTCCCTTCCCGCCGACGGAATTGGCCGCGTCTCGGTTTTTGTCTGCCGGGGAGCCGCTGATGAGGGGGTTCGGGCAGTCCGACCAGTAGTCGTATTGGCGGGAGATCACGGTCACGTTGTATCGGGTGTCGTCGGGAAAGCCCGGGCCGGTGAAGCCACCGGGGGCGTCATAGCTGTGGTAGATGAATTTGCATACCTTCTTGTCGGGCTCGGTGGGAGTGGGTGCGGGGACACGTGTGCACCCGTTGAACCTATGCTCTGGGTCGCCGGTGAGGATGAATTGCACTGTGGCGGGATCGATATCGCTTGTCGGGCCGTAGCGGCGTAGCCAATCGTCTTGGACTTGCGCTCCCTCGCTGTGGCCTAGGACGATCTTGGGGCCGGCAGTAGAGTGCAGCAGATCGTCGAGAAGGTCGGCACCCTTGTGAACGTTGGCAGCTGCGGGAAAGTTGTTGTACGGCACTTTGACTGTGGTGTTGGGTGCGGCGAAGAGTTCACCGCGTAACCAGTTGCCCGGCAGCGGGAAAAATGCCGGCGCCAACGTGAGGACCGTCGCTCCAGCAGGTTCCGCGTGCGCCGATATCGGCGATAATAGGCACATGCCGAACGCCACGGACATTGCGATCGAGGCCGTTTGGCGTAGCCGTCTGGTAACCCTCATGTGAAGCTCCCTCCCCAGGATGAATCGAGATTCGAGAGCAACAGTGGCCTGCCGACCTTTCGCCTGCGGCATGTAGATGTCGAATCGCGATATCCCAGGATCTCCCCAGTGGGTCGCCGTCACATCACCGTTGGCGCAATCGATGTCGACGTGAGACCGGATCGATGCCACGCCATCCATCGTCAACTGCGCGGTGTGAATGGACGGAAAGTATGGTGGCAAAGGCCACCGCGGCGGCCGTGTTCGCACGGTCGACCATTCGCTGAATGGTCGAAAATTGTTCTACCGCTGCCATTTTGCCAAGTTCTCGCCAGAAATCAGCTAACGACTGAGAATCTCGTACGCCGCGGCAATGAGTTCGGCATTACCCGGTGCCGTCGACCCATCGGGTAGCAGCACGGTGTCCTCCAACCCGACGCGGGTTTGAACTCCCCGCGCGCCGGCGTGCGCGAGCAGCGGCCAGCAGCTGGCGTCGAGGCCGTGCAGCAGCGCCGGCGCGTGTGACCCGGCCCGGCTCACACGCTCCAACACATCGTCGGCGGTCTCGATATCGCCGTCGGGCCCCAGCTCGACCATGACCCGTAGGCAGCGGGCAGCCAGGGGCGAATCCGCCCAGGACTCCGCTGCTGCGGCGTGGAAGATCCCGGCCTCCACCCCGATACCCCGGCTGAGCAATAACTGCGCCAGTTCTTCGGCGCCGGGTTCATCCCAGTTGACCGAGGCGAAATCTGGCAACACTGTCCAGGCCTCCACGGTGCGCAACCGCCGCTGCGGATCGGGCAGCGCCCAGAACCCGGTCGTCACGCCCAGTGGCAGGCCCGGCACCGCCTGGCGCACGGCGCTCACGGCCGCGGCGACAATCGCCGGTTCCAGCGAATCCACGCCGTCGGCGGTCTTGGGGTGGAGGTGTACGGCCTTGGCGCCGGCACTTTGCGCGGCGACGGCGGCGGCGGCCAGCTGCGCGGGTGAGACCGGGAGCCCGGCGTGCTCGTCGGGGGTGCGGGCGCCATTGATGCAGGCTTTGATGTACGGGGTCGAGGCCATACGTCATTTTGGCGGGTTCATCCCGAGACGCGTTTCGTCTCGGAAGTGACCGAAAGACTTCTCATCCGCTCCGCCACGAGCGTCTCCTGTGTGCCGGACCATATTGACGCGAGCGCAGCATGCATGTCATGGTCTTCGGGAATGATCTTGATGTGTGCTCGGCAATGTCTGATCCGCCGAGTTGATCATCAGATGACCAGTTCAGTCATTTGTCGGGAGCCTTGACGATGCAGTCAGCTATAACCAGCGGATTGCTGTGGTTGATTGCGGCAACCTTGGTGGCCGGAGCCGTCGGTGCCGTGATCGGCGCCGCGCCTCGGCGGTCCGGCTCCCGGGCTCCGCGCGCCTGCCCGTGTACCCGAGGTGACTGCTCCTCATGCCCGGCGCGGTGGTCGCTGTGACACCGGGCCGCTCGGAGCGCGGCGCACTCACCCAAGGCTGAACTGCCGCGGCCCGCTGCTGGCTAGGCTGTCGCGCATGTGCACCCGAGTGATCTGGCCGGACGCCGACGGAGCCGTCCTGGTGGGACGGAACATGGACTTCCACAAGGACCTGATGACCAACCTGTGGAAGCAGCCGCGCGGGGTCACCCGTGACGACGGCGTCACCGGCAAGCTCACCTGGACCTCGAAGTACGGCAGCGTCATCGCCACGGCCTTCGACATCATCTCCGTCGACGGTCTCAACGAGGCCGGTCTGGCCGGCCACGTGCTGTGGCTGGCGGAATCCACCTACGGACAACCCGATTCCGGGCGCACACAGCTCAGCCAGGCGATCTGGTTGCAGTACTTCCTGGACAACTTCGCCACGGTCGCCGATGCGGTGGCCTGGATCGCCGAGTCCGATGTGCAGGTCGTACAGATGGACGACCCCACGGGTGGGGTACCGCCGGCCATCCATCTGGCCCTCGACGATGCCACCGGCGATTCGGCGATCATCGAGTACATCGACGGCAAGGCGAAGGTCTATCACGACCGCGCGTACCGCGTGATGACGAACTCGCCGACCTTCGACCAGCAGCTCGAACTGGTCAAGGCGTTCACCGGACTGGGCGGAAGCGAGCCGCTGCCCGGCTCCACCGAGGCCGCCGCCCGCTTCGCGAGGGCAAGTTACTACGCGAGCCGCCTTCCGCAACCGGCCGGTCAGGTCGAGGCGATCGCGGCGATGCTGTCGGTGATCCGCAACGCCGCCCAGCCCTTCCGGGTCCCGGACCCGGGTAAACCCGATGCGTCGCAGACGATCTGGCAGGTGGTGTTGGATCTGACCAGGAAGCGCTATGTCTATGAGTCGACCACCCGACCCAATATCGTCTGGGTGGATCTGGCCGATCTCGACTTCAGTGCAGGCAGCCCGCAGCTCAAGCTCGACCTGATCGGTGAGCTCGCGGTGCAGGGTGGCATCGCGGGCAACGTCTCGCACAGGTTCGAGGACAAGGGTCCGATGACGTTCTTGTCCATGCAGCTGCTGGATCAGCTGAAGGGCTCGGCTACTCCCCGGTGAATTGAGGGGCGCGCTTGCCGAACATCGCGGTGACTGCCTCGCCGAGATCCTTGGACGGCAGGAACGCCGAATTCCACGCCGCCACATAGCGCAGGCTCTCCGAGACCCGGGCGATGCGCTGTTGGTCCAGGACGTCCTTGACGCCGTGCACGGTCAGCGGTGGGTTGGCGGCGATCTCGGCGGCGGTGGCGTGCGCGGCGGCCAGGGACGCGTCGGCATCGGCGTGCACATCGTTGACCAGTCCGATCTTCTCGGCGCGCGCGGCGTCGATGTCCTTGCCGGTCAACGCGAGTTCGCGCAGATGCCCGTCGGACACGATCAATGGAAGCCGGGCCAGCGAGCCCACATCGGCGACGATCGCGAGCTTGACCTCACGGACCGAGAACTTGGCATCGGCACTGGCATAACGGATGTCGACCGCACTGATCAGGTCGACCCCGCCGCCGATGCACCAACCGTGCACCGAGGCGATGGTGGGGGTGCGGCAATCGGCGACCGCGCTGATGGCCTGCTGCATTGTCAGGATCGTCTTGTGGAACTCATGCCGGGCCTTGGCGCCGGCATCCAGCCCGGGCAGGGTGGCACCCATCGCCGCGAGGTCAAGCCCGTAGCTGAAGTTCTTGCCGGACCCGGTGAGCACGATTGCGCGAACCTCGGGGTCGGCGTCCAGGGTGGCGAATACCTCGGGCATCTCGGCCCAGAAGGCGGGCCCCATCGCGTTGCCCTTGCCGGGGCCGATCAGTGTCACTCGGGCGACGTGATCAGCGATGTCCACGGTCACGGATTCGTAAGCCATGCGTGCAGGCTAACCCCGGGTGCGGATGCCTAGGGGACGGGGCCACCCAGCAGCACTTCACGCACTGTGCTGCCGGTCAGGAACTGGCACACCGCATCGGCGAGCGACGTGGCGATCTCGATGTTGTCCGGGCCCAGGATCGACTGCTCGCCCTTGAGGATCGCGTTGACGACGGCCTTCTGGTTGGCCTCGTCGAGCTGGTTGTAATCCGCGCACGTCATCGTCAGGGCATCGGGTGGCGGCGGGACATCGGGGACGTTGGAGCCTCGGGTGGGGAATCCCGGGATGGTGATATCGGGCAGGCCGGGAATCTCCGGCAGACCAGGGATGACCGGCGGACGGGCACTGGTCGTGGTGGTCAGCGGCGGACCGGGCTCGGTGGTCATCGCGACGGTGCCCTCGGTGGTGCGTCCGCAGCCGGCCAGCAGCCCCAGCGCGATCAGCGCACTGCCCGCCACCTTCGTCGCCCGCCTGGTCGCCCGCGTCACGACCGCTCACCTCGGATCCACTGCTGGGCGAACGCGAGGAACGCGTCGTTCTCGTGCGGTGCGGCCACCGTCACCCGGACGCCGTCCTGGCCGTAGGGCCGGACCAGGAGCCGATTGTCGGCGGCGGCGTTGGTGAAATCGTCCGTGCGCCCCGGGATGACCAACCAGACGAAGTTGGCCTGCGAAGGCGGCAGTTCATAGCCCATCTCCCGCAGTGCCGCGCTCACCCTTGCCCGTTCGGCCACCACCGCGTCGGTGCGGGCCAGTAGTTCGTCGGCGGCGTCCAGCGATGCGATGGCCGCGGCCTGGGAGATGGTCGTGGCGGTGAACGGCACGTACACCTTGCCCAGCGCGGTGACGATATCCGGGTCGGCGACGGCATAGCCGATGCGCAGGCCCGCCAGCCCGTAGGCCTTCGAGAAGGTGCGCAGCACAACCACATTCGGGTAACGCTTGACAAGGCCGAGGCTGTCGGGCAGCAGGCCGTCGCGGATGTACTCGACGTAGGCCTCGTCGATGACGATCAGGATGTCCGAGCGGACGGCGGCCACGAAGGCCTCCAGCGCGTCAGGGTCGACGACGGTCGAGGTCGGGTTGTTCGGATTGCACACGAAGATCAACCGGGTGCGGTCGGTGACGGCGGCCAGCATGGCGTCCAGATCGTGGGTCTGGTCCTTCAGCGGCACCGGCACCGGCGTCGCACCCGCGGTGCGGATCTGCAGCGGGTAGATCTCGAAGCTGCGCCAACCGAAGATCACCTCGTCGCCGACGGTCGAGGTGATCTGGACGAGCTGCTGACACAGGCTCACCGACCCGGCGCCCACCGAGATGTTCTCCGGGGCGAATGCCCCATCGTCCACGTGCTTGGCCAACCGCTCACGCAGATCGAGGTAACCGTTGTCGGGATAGCGGTTGATACCGGCGGCGGCGGCGCTGATCGCATCCAGCACACCGGGCAGCGGACCGTCGACTGTTTCGTTGCTGGCGATCTTGATGGCGCCGGGCACCGTGCGACCGGGGGTGTAGGCGGGGAGGTCGGCCAACTCGGGTCGCAGACGGGCGGTCACCCAGCCATTCTAGGGGTGCGCGTACTCGCGCTTTGCCTTCCGCCGTGCAGCCTGTGTAATCTGTGCGCTCGGCGGTTCCGGGGGTCCGGTACCCTCAGATCGTTCAGGAGGCGTGCCAGAGCGGCCGAATGGGACTCACTGCTAATGAGTTGTCCCCCTTACCGGGGACCGGAGGTTCAAATCCTCTCGCCTCCGCCGAGTTTGACCAGCAGTACCGAATTGAATAGCACGACCAGGCGCCCGTAGCTCAACGGATAGAGCATCTGACTACGGATCAGAAGGTTAGGGGTTCGAATCCCTTCGGGCGCACTCAGGCAGTATGCAGGCATGTGTTCTCCGCATCTGGAACGTTGGATCGAGTTCATGACCGACCACGACCCCGCGGTCCTCGACGACCAGCTCGCCGACGATGCCGTCTTCTACTCCCCGGCGGTGTTCACCCCACAACGGGGCAAGGCGCTGACCGCCACGTATCTGAACGCCGCGGCACAGCTTTTCGGGGGTACCGACTTCCGCTATGTCGAGCAGTGGGAGAGCGACCGTTCGGCCATCCTCGCGTTCCAGGCCACCGTCGACGGTGTGACGGTCGACGGTATCGACATGATCCACTGGAACGACGAGGGCAAGATCGCGTCCTTCAAGGTGATGATCCGACCGCTGAAGGGGCTGCAGGCCGTCATACCGCGGATGGCGGAGCTTCTTGGGCAGGCCCGGTGATACCGCGCTCGGTCACCGGCAACTCCTCGGCGTAGACCGCCTCGCCGAAGTATGTGCCCTGGGCCACCGCGCAACCGTAACCGCGCAGCAGCTCTGCGGTATCGGCGTCGGCGACCCCTTCGGCGACGCTGGTGATGCCAAGGGTGTGGGCGAGCGCGACGATGGAGTGCACGATGGCCGCCGCCCTGGTGTTGCTCAGCATCGGCGACACGAAGTGCCGATCCAGTTTCAGCTCGTCGACCGGGAGGTCGCGCAGGTAGCTCATGGTGGCGTAGCCGCTGCCGAAATCGTCGATGGACACCCGGAATCCGGCCGCCCGAAGCTGTTCGATGACGTTGCGTGCCTGCCGCACATTGGCCAGCAGGTAATGCTCGGTGATCTCGATCGTCATCGACGTCGGGGTCAATCCGTGCCGGGCCAGCACCGCGCCGATGCGTTCGGGCAGCGTGGCGTCGTCGAACGACGGTGCGAACAGGTTGACCGACACCGGAATCTCCCGACCACCGAGCCGATGCCAGGCCGCCGCGTCGCGGGCGGCCTGCTCCACCACCAGGTCGGTCATCGCTCCCATCAATCCGCTGCGGCGTATCAGCGGCAGGAACTGGTTCGGGGTGAGAACCCCGAGTTCAGGATGTGGCCAACGCACCAGTGCCTCGACACCGATCATCTCGCCCGTGGCCAGGGATATCTGCGGTTGATAGGCCAGGCGCAGCGCCCCACTGTCGACGACCCGGCGCAACTGTCCGAGCAGGGTGATCTCCGGCACCATCCGGGTCGGCGCGGTGTCCTCCTCCCAGCGGGTGCCGGCGTCGGCGAGTTCCATTCCGGC
The DNA here is from genome assembly GCF_000691525.1 of Mycolicibacterium neoaurum ATCC 25795. GTDB lineage: Bacteria > Actinomycetota > Actinomycetes > Mycobacteriales > Mycobacteriaceae > Mycobacterium > Mycobacterium neoaurum. The sequence continues at coordinate 29,288 of NZ_JMDW01000027.1, read as the reverse complement.
GGTGTACACCTGCACGCCGCCGATGCCGGAGCGCTTCGCCACGTACATCGCGATATCGGCCTGCCGAAGAAGTTCCTCGGTGCCGACGGGAACATCGTCGGTCCGGCTCGCCACGGCCAGGCCGATGCTGGGTCGGATGTACACCTCGTGCCCACCGAGATCGAACACCTCGTCGAAGGCGTGGACCACCGCCGCGGCAACCTCTTCAGCAGATGGCGAACCGTCCTCGATGATGACCGCGAACTCGTCACCACCGAGACGTGCCACCGTCTGGCCGGAAGGCAGACAGGCCACCAACCGTCCGGCGATATCGCGCAGCAACTCGTCTCCGGAATGGTGACCCAGGTTGTCGTTGACGAGCTTGAAGTCGTCGAGGTCCAGCGAGAGCACCGCAGTGGGGCGTCCGCCGCGGCGTTGCCCGGCGACGGCCTGTTCGAGTCGGTCGGTGAACAGCAGCCGGTTGGCCAGTCCGGTCAGCGGGTCCTGGAACGCGTGGGCGGCCACCTCGTCGAGCAGGCGGCGGTTTTCCACCAGGACCGTCAGTTGCCGGATCAGTGCCGATATCACCAGGATCGTCGAGCCGAGCAGCACCGGCCGGATGTCGGGGTCGGGCCACAGGTGTGCCACCGCCGCGATGACCGCGAAGGGCATGGGCGCGTAGGGCAGCCAGATGATGGTCATCGGTGACGGGCGGGGGTCGTCGCGGCGCGGTGTCCGGATGTCCTGGGCCGACATATAGGCGCCGGCCGAGACCATCAGCAGCCCGGTCACCTTGCTGATGATCGGGAACACGCTGGTGGCGTCGACGTCGTCGTGTATCTGGACGTACAGCTCGGCGACCTCCCCGAGGGCGATGGCGGCCAGTCCGGTGGTGAACAGACCGAGCACCTGACGCCGCCCGGGGCGAACGACGGTCAGCACCAACATCGACAGCGTCACCATGGTGAGCGCTGAGATGGGGTAGACGGCAGTGAGCACGGCGTCCACGGTGCTGCGCTCACCGATGGTGAAGAGGCGGTCGAGCACCGCCACCCACACCACCACGAACAGCGCCGACGCGATCACCAGACCGTCCATCAACTGACGGAACATCGACAGCGGGTCCGTGGTGGTGCGCAGCAGCCACACCACCACCACCGACAGCGGCAGCGCGAGGTATCCGATATCGGCGATAGAGGGGAACGGTGGCGCCTGGTGGAGGAGCACCTCGTAGTAGGCATCGACGGTACTTCCGAGGACCCAACCGAGGAAGCCGACGGTCATCGCCGACCATGCCAGCCGGATGCTGCCGCGGCCGGATATGGCCGCGGCAACCGTACACGCGCACGTTGCTGCACAGAACGCAACGAAGCCGAGCGACCCGACGGTTGCCGTTACCTGCGGTCCGCCCCAACCGAGAATCAACCAGCAAACGAACAGCAGGTAAACCGCCACACCTGTGGCGTAACCGAAGTTCGTTCTGGAAGTGGGCATTACATGCAGTTTAGAGCGAGTTTTGGCTGTTGAGACGGCATTTCGTGGCAGTCCCTCCAGCAACTCGCTTCACGCGCGTTGCGCTACCCTCGTACCGGTGCGGCTGCTGCTGATCTCAGACACCCATCTGCCCTCCCGCGCCCGCGATATGCCTGCCGAGGTGTGGGCCGCGGTCGAGGTGGCCGATGTCGTGTTCCATGCCGGGGACTGGATCGAGGTCGAGCTGTTGGACCGGTTGTCCGACCGGGCACGGCAGCTGATCGCGTGCTGGGGCAACAACGACGGCGACGAGTTGCGGGCGCGTTTGCCGGAACGCGCCGATATCGTCCTGGACGGATTGCACTTCACCGTGACGCACGAGACCGGTGCGGCGGCCGGTCGGGACAATCGCATGGCGCGCGCCTATCCCGATACCGACGTCCTGGTGTTCGGACACAGCCACATCCCCTGGGATACCACCGTCGACAGGCCGGGCGGCGGGACGCTGCGGTTGCTCAATCCCGGCTCACCCACCGACCGTCGACGGCAGCCGCACTGCACCTATATGACGGCCGAACTGGCCGACGGTGTGCTGGGCCCGGTCGAACTGCACAAACTGGTTCGATAGCGCTCGCACGCCGCTACTGCGTGGCAGTCTCACGGGCATGAACTCCAAGCCGCCCAGCGATCTCATCGCCGCCGCCAACCGCGCGCACCGGGACACCCTGCCCTTCGAGGACAACCGCGATTTCGCGGACGCCGACCGCGGCTTCATCGGCGCGCTGGAACCCGGTGTGGTCACCGGAGCCGGTGGGAAGGTCGTGTGGGACAACGACAGTTACGGGTTCCTGGCGGCCGATGCGCCCGACAGCGTGCACCCCAGCCTGTGGCGGCAATCCCAACTCTGTATCAAGCAGGGGCTCTACGAAGTGGTCGAGGGCATCTACCAGGTGCGCGGGCTCGACCTGTCCAACATCAGCTTCATCGAGGGCGACACCGGGGTCATCGTCATCGACCCGTTGGTGTCGACCGAAACCGCTGCGGCAGCCCTGGCGCTCTACCGTGCGCACCGCGGCGAGCGCGTCGTCACCGCGGTCATCTACACCCACAGTCACGTCGACCACTTCGGCGGCGTGCTCGGGGTGACCAGCCAGGCCGACGTCGACGCCGGCCGCGTCCAGGTGCTGGCGCCGGAGGGGTTTGTCGAACACGCCGTGCAGGAGAACGTGTACGCCGGCACGGCGATGACCCGCCGGGCGGCCTACATGTACGGCGCGGTGCTGGCGCGGGGGCCACAGGGCCAGGTGGGGTGTGGTCTCGGGCAGGCGCCCTCGCTCGGCGAGGTGGCCCTGATCGTTCCCACCATCGACGTGCGCAGCACCGGCGAGACCCACACCGTCGACGGTGTGCAGATCGAGTTCCAGATGGCACCGGGCACCGAGGCCCCCGCCGAGATGCATTTCTACTTCCCGCAGTTCCGCGCGCTGTGCATGGCCGAGAATGCCACCCACAATCTGCACAACCTGCTCACCCTGCGCGGCGCCCTGGTGCGCGATCCGCACGGTTGGGCCGGGTACTTGACCGAGGCCATCGACTCCTTCGGCGACCGCACCGACGTCGTCTTCGCATCCCACCACTGGCCCACCTGGGGGCGCGAGAACATCGTGGAATACCTTTCGCTACAACGAGATCTGTACTCCTATCTGCACGACCAGACGTTGCGACAGCTGAATAAGGGGTTCACCGGTATCGAGATCGCCGAGACGTTCCAGCTGCCGCCTGCGCTGGAGAAGGCGTGGCACACGCACGGTTACTACGGTTCGGTCAGCCACAACGTCAAGGCGGTCTACCAGCGTTACATGGGTTGGTTCGACGGTAACCCGGCCCGGCTCTGGCAGCACCCGCCCGAGGCCGCCGCCCCGCGCTATGTCGAGGCGATGGGTGGGTTGGACCGGGTGGTCGACATCGCGCGTACCGCTTTCGAGTCCGGAGATTATCGTTGGGCGGCAACCCTTCTGGACCATGCCATCTTCGCCGATGAACACCATGCGGCGGCGCGCGAACTGTATGCCGACACCCTGGAGCAGTTGGCCTACGGTGCCGAAAACGCGGTATGGCGGAACTTTTTCCTCTCCGGGGCAACCGAATTGCGCGAGGGCAACTTCGGCACCCCGACCACCACGACGGCGCCCACCATGCTGGCCCAGCTGACCCCGGAACAGATCTTCGACACCCTGGCCATCAACATCGACGGACCGCGCGCCTGGGATCTGGACCTGACGCTGGACGTGACGTTCGTCGACCTGGGCGCCGATTACCGGCTGACATTGCGCAACGGGGTGCTGGTGTACCGGCGCGTTGCGGCCGACCCGGCGACCGCAACTGCCACCGTCACCTTCGCGACCAAGGCCAGGCTGCTGGCCTTCGCCGCCGGCGACCGCGACTCGCCGGGGGTGGAGTTCACCGGCGACGCCGGGGCGCTGGGCACCCTGCTCGGGGTGCTCGACCGACCGGACCCGAACTTCGACATCATCACCCCATAGCCGTCACCGGGTGGTCGGGGCCGGGTGACGGTCGGTCGGATCGTCGACGGTCGCCCGCCATATGGTGTCACGGTGCAACTGCTTCTGGTCCGGCACGCGCTGCCGTTACGCAGCGAGCCCGGTGCGGGTTCCGATCCCGATCTGTCCGCCGACGGTATCGCCCAGGCGGCGCGACTGCCCGAGGCGCTGAACCGTTTCCCGATCAGCCGGCTGGTCAGCAGCCCGCAGCGGCGCGCGCAGCAGACCGCACGGCCGGTGGCCGACGCGCTAGGGCTGGGTATCGACATCGACGAGCGACTCGCCGAGTACGACTACGGGTTGTCGCACTACACGCCGATCGAACAGGCCTCCGAGGAGGATCTGCAGCGGTTGATCAACGGCCAGCTACCCGGTGACGTCGATCCCGACGCATTCCAGGCCAGGATCTGGGCGGGCATCGAGGACATCATCGCCGGCTCGGACCACGACGACACCGTCGCCCTCTTCAGCCACGGTGGCGTCATCAACGCAGTGGTGCACCGGGTCATGAAGACCGAGCGGTTGTTATCGGTCCAGGTGGACTATGCCGGCGTCACCCGGGTGCTGTCCTCGCGCAGCGGCCGACTGTCGGTGGCGGCGATCAACAGCACCGAACACGTATGGGATCTGCTGCCGCGAAATGCGCAGTGGTAAACATTTCGCGTGACCAATCTTGACGGCCTGGACCTGGACGCCCTTGATCGCCACCTCCGTGCCGAGGGCATCGCCCGCGCCGGTGAGCTGCGCGCCGAACTGCTCTCCGGTGGACGGTCGAATCTGACCTTCCGGGTCTGGGATGACGAGTCCGCCTGGGTGCTGCGCCGTCCGCCGCTGCACGGTCTGACCCCGTCCGCCCACGATATGGCCCGCGAGTACAAAGTGGTCGCCGCGCTGGCCGGGACCGCCGTGCCGGTTGCCCGTGCGGTCACCATGCGCAATGACGACTCGGTGCTGGGCGCACCGTTCCAGATGGTCGAGAATGTCGACGGCAACGTGGTCCGTAGCGCGGCGGAACTGGAGGCGCTGCAGCAGACCGGCGGAGCCGGCGTGATCGACGGCTGTGTGACGTCGTTGATCACGGCGCTGGCCGATCTGCACGCCGTCGACCCCGAGGCTGTCGGGCTCGGTGACTTCGGCCGTGCCGAGGGCTATCTGGAACGGCAGGTGCGCCGGTGGGGGTCGCAATGGGAGCATGTCCGCCTCGCCGACGACACCCGTGACGGCGATGTCACCCGACTGCATTCGGCTCTGGCGGAACGCATTCCGGTCAGCCCGCGGGCGTCCATCGTGCACGGGGACTACCGCATAGACAACACCATTCTGGACGCTTCGGATCCCACAGTGGTGCGGGCTGTGCTGGACTGGGAGTTGTCCACACTCGGTGATCCGCTCTCGGATGCAGCCTTGATGTGTGTGTACCGCAACCCCAATTTCGACGATGTCCTCGGGATGCGCGCGGCATGGACGTCACCGCTGCTGCCGTCGGCCGACGAGCTCGCGCAGCGGTATGCGGTGGCCAGCGGCCAGGAACTGCAGAACTGGGATTTCTACATGGCTTTGGCCTACTTCAAGATCGCCATCATCGCCGCGGGCATCGACTTCCGTGCCAGGGAGAGCGGCGATACCCACGGCGGTGTCGGTGCGGCCGTGGGTCCGCTGCTGGCCGAAGGACTGAAACTTATCTAGGTCACGCGCCTGGCGGCTTTGAGGTTCTTTCGGGCCGCGATGCGCAGCTGCACGATGCGCGCCGCGCCCACCAGGACCGCGAGCAACCCGCCGCCGACCGCGGCGAGCAGCAGCGCCACCCCCAGAGGCAGCGTCCAGTTCCAGCCGAGGAAGTGGAAGGTGCCCTGATCGGTGTTCTGGGCGATGAAGATCAGCAACACGATCAGCACCAGGAAACCGATGATCAGCGAGGTCCACAGGGCTGCCGCCCTGGTGAATTTGACGTTGTCCTCGGGAGGCGGGACCGGCTCCGATGCGCCAACGGGTTGGTGCGCCTGCTCTGGTTCGTATGGCAGTGCGTTCGGGTCGGTCGTCATGGTCTTATCTTGCCCCTTACGCGGCGTTGGCAAACCACCTCACGGTGAACCAAAGCGCGGCATGTCGTGCCGACGCCGGTTAATGTCGAAGGAATTGCCAGGCGTCACACAGCCACCTGAGGGGACGGTATGCGCTGCAGGAAACGGTTCGCTGTCTTCATCGCAGCATTGCTCACCCTGGTGAGTGCCGGTTGCGGAAGTTCCAATCCACTCGGCGGTGGACAGATATCGGGGGATCTGAAGACCATCGCGGTCGGCTCGGCCGATTTCACCGAGTCGAAGATCATCGCCGAGATATACGCACAGGCGCTGGAGGCCAACGGCTTCGCCATCAGCCGGCAGTTCGGCATCGGCAGCCGGGAGACCTACATCCCGGCCGTGCAGGACCACTCGATCGATCTGATCCCGGAGTACACCGGCAATCTGCTGCAGTACTTCGACAAGGATGCAACCGCCACCACCTCCGATGAGGTGCTGCTGGGATTGTTGCGCGCCCTTCCCGGTGATCTGGCGATCCTCTACCCGTCGCCGGCCGAGGACAAGGACACCCTCGCGGTGTCCGAGACCATCGCCAGGGAATGGAATCTCAAGACCATCGCCGATCTGGCGGCCCGCTCGCCCGAGGTGAAAGTCGGTGGGCCGTCGGAGTTTCAGACCCGCCAGACCGGCTTGGTGGGATTGCAGCAGAAGTACGGACTCGACATCGCGCCCGCCAACTTCGTCGCCATCAGTGACGGGGGCGGGCCGGCGACGGTGCAGGCGTTGACAAACGGCACCGTCACCGCGGCCAATATCTTCAGCACCTCGCCGGCGATCGAGAAGAACAACCTCGTGGTGCTCGAAGATCCGGAGAACGTCTTCCTGGCCGCCAATGTGGTGCCGCTGGTGGCCTCGCAGAAGATGTCGAACGAGCTCAAGACGGTCCTCGATGCCGTCAGTGCCAAGCTCAGCACCGAGGCCCTGATCGAATTGAACGGATCGGTGGAGGGGAATTCGGGTGTCGACCCCGACGAGGCCGCGCAGAAGTGGATCGCCGACAACGGATTCGACCAACCCCTGCCGGGGAAGTGAGTGAGCCGATGATCACCTTCACCTCCGTCACCAAGACCTATGCCGACGGCACCGTCGCGGTCGACAATCTGACCCTCGACATCCCCGAGGGCACGCTCGCCGCCTTCGTCGGGCCGTCCGGGTGCGGCAAGACCACCTCCATGCGGATGATCAACCGGATGATCGATCCCACCTCGGGAACGCTCACGGTCAATGGGGAAGACGTCACCAAGGTCGATCCGGTGAAGTTGCGACTGGGCATCGGATACGTCATCCAGAGCGCCGGCCTGATGCCGCATCAGCGGGTGGTGGACAACGTCGCCTGCGTCCCGGTGCTCAAGGGGCAGTCGCGACGTGAGGCACGCAAGGCCGCGCTGGGTGTACTGGAACGTGTCGGGCTGGATCCCAAACTGGCGCAACGCTATCCGGCGCAGCTTTCCGGTGGTCAGCAGCAGCGCGTCGGGGTGGCCCGGGCGCTGGCCGCCGACCCGCCGATCTTGCTGATGGACGAGCCGTTCAGCGCGGTCGACCCCGTCGTGCGTGAGGAATTGCAGACCGAGATCCTGCGGCTGCAGAGCGAGCTGCGCAAGACCATCGTCTTCGTCACCCACGATATCGACGAGGCGCTCAAACTCGGGGACAAGGTCGCGGTGTTCGGTCGCGGGGGCGTCCTGCAGCAGTTCGATCCGCCCCAGCGCCTGTTGTCCAATCCGGCAAACGATTTCGTCGCGGGGTTCGTCGGCGCCGACCGCGGCTACCGCGGTCTGCAGTTCCTGCGCCACAACGGCCTGCCAATGCACGATATCCAGCACGTCGGTGAACCCGGCATCGACGCACTCGATCTCGGACCGGGTGAATGGGTGCTGGTGACCAAACCCGGTGGCGAGCCGTACGGGTGGATCAACGCCGAGGGGGTGGACCTGCACCGCGGCGGGAGTTCGCTCTATGACAGCACCATCGCGGGCGGCTCGCTGTTCCGGCCGGACGGCACATTGCGGTTGGCGCTGGACGCGGCGCTGTCGTCACCGGCGGCCCTCGGCGTCGCGGTGGACGAGAACGACCAGGTGCTCGGCGGAATCCGTGCCGAGGATGTGTTGGCCGCGATCGACGATGAGCGCAAACGGCGGACCGGGTAGATGCAGTATCTGCTCACCCACCTCGACAACGCGTGGACGCTGACGCTGATCCATCTGCGGCTGTCCCTGGTGCCGATCGTGCTCGGATTGCTGATCGCGGTGCCCCTCGGTGCGCTGGTGCAGCGCACCACCGTGCTGCGCCGGGTCAGTACCGTCACCGCCAGCATCATCTTCACCATCCCGTCGCTGGCGCTCTTCGTCGTGCTACCGCTGATCATTCCGACCCGCATCCTCGACGAGGCCAACGTCATCGTGGCGCTGACCCTGTACACGACCGCCCTGCTGGTCCGTGCGGTGCCCGAGGCGCTGGACGCCGTCCCGCCCGCGGTGCGCGACGCGGCCACCGCCGTCGGTTACCGACCGTTCACCCGGGTGGTGAAAGTCGAACTCCCGCTGTCCATCCCGATCCTCGTCGCCAGCCTGCGGGTGGTCGCGGTGACCAACATCTCGATGGTGTCGGTGGGTTCGGTGATCGGTATCGGCGGACTGGGCACCTGGTTCACCGAGGGGTACCAGGCCAACAAGAGCGGCCAGATCATCGCGGGCATCATCGCGATCTTCGTCCTTGCGGTGGTGGTCGACACCCTGATCCTGTTGGCGGGCAAGGCGATCACCCCGTGGACTCGAGCGAAGGCCGGTGCGGTATGAACTTCCTGCACGAGGCGCTGGCTTTCATCTTCACGGCGCAGAACTGGACGGGCCCTGCCGGTCTCGGAATCAGGATCGTCGAGCACCTGCAGTACACCGGTATCGCGGTGGTGTTCTCGGCGTTGATCGCGGTTCCGGTCGGCCTGATCATCGGACATACCGGGCGTGGGACCTTCCTGGTGGTCACCGGAGTCAATGCGCTGCGCGCCCTGCCAACCCTCGGCGTGCTGCTGCTCGGGGTGCTGTTGTGGGGGCTCGGGCTCATTCCCCCGACGGTCGCGCTGATGCTGCTGGGCATCCCGCCGCTGCTCGCGGGTACGTACTCGGGGATCGCTGCCGTCGAACCGTCGGTGGTCGACGCCGCGCGGGCGATGGGGATGACCGAACGCCAGGTGCTGTTCCGGGTCGAGGTGCCCAACGCACTCCCGCTCATCGTCGGCGGTCTGCGCACCGCGACGCTGCAGATCGTGGCGACCGCCACGGTGGCCGCCTATGCCAGCCTCGGCGGCCTGGGCCGGTACCTGATCGACGGGATCAAGGTTCGAGAGTTCTATCTGGCGCTGGTGGGTGCGCTGATGGTTACGCTGCTGGCGCTGATGCTCGACGCGCTGCTGGCCGCCGCCGTGTGGTTGTCCCAGCCCGGCGCCGACCGGTTCGCCAGGTCGACCGATCTGCCCCAGCCTCTGCTCGACGACGAGGTGGCATTGGAATCCTCCAACGTGGCTACGGAGCCCGGGGGCCGTCGCATACGGTAGGAGGGTGACTGAACCAGCCGAAGCGTGGCCGGCGATCCTGACGTGGCGAGCACACGATGTGCCGCGGATGGAGTCGGTGCGGATACAGCTTTCCGGTAATCGGATCAAGGCGTACGGCCGCATCGTGTCGGCTGCCACGTCAACCGATCCTGCCTTCAGCGCCTCCTATGACCTGGTGACCGACGAAGTGGGTGCCACCAAGCGGCTGTCACTGACGATGACGCTGGCCGAGCGCGAACGCCAGCTTTCCATCGCCAGGGACGAGGAGGGCATGTGGCTGGTCCGCGATCACCAGAACCAGACCAGCCGCGCCGCGTTCGACGGAGCGCTCGATGTGGACGTGGTGTTCAGCCCGTTCTTCAACGCGCTCCCGATCCGGCGCAACGAACTGCACAAGGGCGGCCCCGAGTCGCTGACCCTGCCGGTGGTCTATGTGCGGCTGCCGGAGCTCAGCGTGGAGCTGGAGAACATCACCTACACGCGTGAGGCGGATGGGTTCGGACTGAAATCGCCGGTCGCCGAGACCACCGTCACCGTCGACGAGGACGGCTTCATCCTCGACTACCCAGGACTGGCAGCGCGGATCTGATCACTCCGCCGGCCCGTCCGGCGGCGGCCAGTTCGTCCCGCCACTGCGGGGCGCCGATGGTGACATGCAGGATGTCGGGCCTACGGAAACTGTCGTAGCGGACCCGGGCCGCATGGCCGGCCTCGACCAGCTCGGCGACCGAAGTGTGGGTGCGCAGGTGGTCACGGGCATCGGTGAGCAGTTCGATGGCCCGGTCCAGGCCGGTCGCCAGATGGTCGGCATTGGCCTCGCACATGGCGCGCACCAGATCCGGCGCGGTCGCCGCGACCCGGGTGCCGTCCCGGAACGATCCGGCGGCGAGCGCGAACGCCAGCGGAACATCGGCAGCGGCCACGGCGAGCGTCTCGGCCAACAGATGCGGCAGATGCGAGATGGCGGCCGCGGCGGCGTCGTGCTCGTCGGACCGCGCAGGCACCACCACCGCACCGCAGTCCAGGGCCAGCCGCATGACCTGATCGAAGACGGCCGGGTCGACATCGTCGTCGACGCTGATCACCCACGGGGCACCGACGAAAAGGGCTGCGTCGCCCGCGGACCAGCCAGAGTGCGCGGTGCCGGTCATCGGGTGCCCACCCACGAAACGCGATCGCAGACCGGCCTTCTCCACCGCCGGGAGCACCGCGCCCTTGACGCTGATCACATCGGTCAGCGCGCAGCCCGGGGCGACGGAGCGGATGTGGTCGAGCATTCCGGCCAGTGCCGGCATGGGCACGGCAAGCACGATCAGCGCATCGGTGTCCGCGGCACGCGTGAGGGCATCATCGAGAGTGGTGGTGGCATCGAATCCGTCGGCCTGGGCAGCGCTCACCCCGTCGATCGAGCGGTTGTACCCGAACACGGTGCGACCCGCCGCAGTGGCGGCCCGTATCACCGAGCCGCCGATCAGTCCAAGGCCCAGCACGCATACCGGTGTGTCGGTCACCGCTCTAGGTTGGCACATGGTTGATGGGGACTGGCTGTGACCGCTGGTCAAGCACTTGGTGGACGACTAGCGTAAGCGGCCATGGGAGCACAGCGGGCCACCGCACAACAGGCAGCCGACCTGCCGGGCGGGTTCGGCGTCGCGGTCGTCCGAGAGGACGGCAAGTGGCGGTGTACGGCCCTGCGCAGGACGGCGCTGAACAGCCTGACCGCGGCCGAGACCGAGTTGCGTGAGCTGCGAAGTGCCGGTGCGGTGTTCGGATTGCTCGACGTCGACGAGGAGTTTCTGATCATCCTGCGGCCCGCCCCGGCGGGCACCCGCTTGCTGCTTTCCGACGCCACCGCTGCGCTGGACTACGACATCGCCGCCGAGGTCCTCGACACCCTCGATGCCGATATCGACGACGAGGACCTGGAGGACACCGACCCGTTCGAGGAGGGCGATCTCGGGCTGCTCGCCGATATCGGCCTGCCCGAGGGCGTGCTCGGGGTGATCATCGCCGACGAGGAATCCGAGATCGAGGAGCAGATCACCGCGATCGCCGAGCGGATGGGCTTCGCCGACGAACTGTCCGCGGTGCTGGACAAACTGGGTCGGTGAGCTCCGACAGCGAGCTGATCCGGCAGGCGCTGGAGGCGGCCCGGCTGGCCGGGCCCGACGATATCCCGATCGGGGCGGTGGTGTTCGGCCCCGACGGGACGGAGTTGGCCCGCGCGGCCAATGCGCGCGAGGTCCTGCGTGATCCCACCGCGCATGCGGAGATCCTGGCGATGCGTGCGGCGGCTCAGGTGCTGGGCGACGGCTGGCGGCTGACCGATTGCACGCTGGCGGTCACGGTGGAGCCGTGCACGATGTGCGCGGGCGCGCTGGTGATGGCGCGGGTCGGCCGGTTGGTGTTCGGGGCGTGGGAGCCCAAGACCGGCGCGGTGGGGTCGCTGTGGGATGTGGTGCGCGACCGGCGGCTGACGCACCGTCCGCAGGTGCGCGGCGGGGTGTTGGAACGTGAATGCGCGGCGCCGTTGGAGGAGTTCTTCGCGCGGCATCGCTGAGCTGCTTCGGCACGCGATTAGGGCTCACGGCGACTGCCCGGTAAGCTTCCCGCCGGTGGCGTGTCCGAGCGGCCTAAGGAGCACGCCTCGAAAGCGTGTGACGGGTAACCCCCGTCCGAGGGTTCAAATCCCTCCGCCACCGCCATAGCCCCGATCCTGCTGACGCAGGTGAGGGGCTGTTTTCATGCTCGAGGTCGTGTCGCACCGCCTCGATGTCATCGTCGGACTCCAACGGAAACCGGCTCGACGGGCAGGCCCGCCCACTGCGGGAACTGGTCGGCGATCAGTCTGCCCACCGTGAGCGGCGAGACCGTCAGCTGGCCGGGGTGCACGCTCAGACGGCGACGGCGACGGTGGTGGGCACCGACCGCCCGAGCACCACGCCGTAGGCGGTGCCATCGGGCGTGCTGATCGGCAGCGTCGACCCGGGTACCAGATCGTCACCGTTGTCGGTGTCACCGTCGAACCAATCGTTGAACCACTCGGCGCTGAGCTGCCAGACCGCCGGCGGGTTCTGCGGCTGCGGGAATCCGGCCAGCACCGAGGCCAGGAACTGCACGATCGGGTTGCCGCCACGCATCGAGTCCATGTGGACACCGCCGGCGAGCACGACACCGTTGAACCGGCCGGGCCGCGCCGCGTTCAGCGATTCGTTGATATTGCTGATGAAGTTGAACAGGTTGGGCGGGGCGCCGATCTCACGGACCGGGATGTAACGTCCGGTGGCGTCCTCATAGGCCTGCAGCTTGGCCAACGCATCCGGCATGACCGAACCGGTGGGCACGCCGTCCAGGGTGATCACCCCGACGAGATCGTCGGCGGCGCCCTTGTCCATCAGGTATCCGGCGACGGCGCCGACGAGCTGACCACCGGCGGAATGCCCCGCCAGACCGAACTTCTGGGGCAGCACACCCACGTAACCGGCGTCGCGGGCACTGTCATTGAGGGCGGTCCGGTCGCCGACGAACAGCTCGGCGATGTTGTTCCACATGCCCGCGCCGTTGAGCCACGCGTCATCGTCGGCGAAGAAGTTCGACGAGAGCGTGGGCGTGACGACGATGCTGTTGGTGCGGACCGCCAACTCCGCGGCGGTGTAGCTGTACATCGGTGCCAGCGCGAAGAAACCATGCTGCAACAGGATCAACCGGTCCGGCTGCTGCGCACCCTCGGGCACGTCGGGGAAGTACCAGTTAGCCTGCACGCGTTGGCCATTGGCGAGCAGGATGGTGGATGTGCGCACCGTGACCGGGCTGTTGACCGGAACCGCCGGTGGGCCGGTCAGCAATGCCTCGAGCGCCTGGATGGTGTTGAACACCAGCGACCCGACGCCCTTGATGAGATTTTCGGTCAGGCCCTGCAGCCAGCGCAGCAGGTTGGGCGCCGAGGGGGCGAAGGCGCGTTCGGCGGGCGGCTGCTCGACCACGACCGCCATGGATACGGCCGGGGTCTCCGTCACCCGTGCCGTCGTGCCGTCGCGGTCGTGGCTGCGGTCGGCCGTCACGGCGGCCTCGGTCACCAACGGATCCGAAGGCTCGGTCTTCGAGGTGGTGCCGGTCTCGTTCTCGGCGGATGTGCTGTTCTCGGCATCCACGACGACGGGGGTGCTGATGCTCGGTATCGCGGCGGTCGGTCGGGTCTTCTTCCCGAGAACGGTCTCGGCCTCGCCGGCGCGGCTCGGGGGTGTCTTCTCGTGCTCGTCGGGGGCGGCCCCATGCTCGGACTCGAGTTCGGGCTGCAGTTCCGGTTCGGTCTCGTGCTCGGATCCGGTCTCATGCCCGGTGCCCGGTGTCGTACTGCCGGCTCTGTCGTCGGTCTCGGTGCCGATAGTGGTGTCGGTCTTGTCGGTCGACGTCGACTCGGCGGCAGACTCCGACGTGGTGTCGGTCTTGGTGCGCGGCGTACTGTCGTTGACCGGGCTCGATGCCGACCCGCGGCCCGCCCCGTCGGACGTATCGTCGGCCACTGCGACGCCGGCGCCGGCAAGCACCGCGGCCGACACCCCCGCCGACAACAGGCCGGCACTCACCCACGCCGAAAGCCGATCCATGAAGACCCCTGACCCTGTGCTCACCGAACCGTCTCGAATATTGACACTGGCGACAGCGTAACCGAGCAGTTTCGAGCAACGGCCATACTCGAAGATCGACGAAGGGAATCACCCCATGAGGGCTGTCAGTTGTAAAGCCGGCGAATTGTCGGTGATCGAGATGCCGGCACCGCGACCTGCCGCCGGTCAGTTGCTGCTCGACGTGCGTCGTTGCGGAATCTGCGGGTCCGACATCCATGCCAAGGATCACGCCGACGAACTGACCGAGGTCATGGCCGCCGTCGGATATCCGGATTTCATGAACAGTTCCACGCCGGTCGTACTCGGCCACGAATTCTGCGGCACGGTCGTGGAAAAGGGTCGCGGAGTTGCCAAGGAATTCAAGTCCGGCACCACCGTGGTGTCCTTCCCACTGGTGCGCGCGGCGGGCGGTGTGCACCTGACCGGACTCTCACCACTGGCCCCCGGCGGTTACGCAGAACAGGTGCTCGCCGAGGCATCGATGACGTTCGTGGTGCCCAACGGTTTGGATGTCGACACCGCGGCCCTCACCGAGCCGATGGCTGTCGCGCTGCATGCCGTACGACGCAGCGACATCAGCCGCCGCGACACTGCCGTCGTCATCGGCTGCGGCCCGGTCGGCCTGGCCGTGATCTGTCACCTGAAGGCCAAGGGGGTAGGCACGATCATCGCCAGTGACTTCTCCCCGGGCCGCCGTGCCTTGGCCGCCAAATGCGGGGCCCACGTGGTGGTGGACCCGGCCGTCGAGTCGCCCTATGAACGTTTCGACCGGCAGAAGGACGTGATCACCGCGGCGCCGCAGTTGTACGAACTGGGTGTCGGGTCGATGGAGAAGCTGCGCAAGGTGCCGGGCTGGTCGCATCTCTACCGGCTCGCGGAGTCGTTCGGCGCGGCCGGGCCGAAACGTCCGGTGGTGTTCGAGTGCGTGGGTGTGCCGGGAATGATCGACGGTGTGCTGGCGGCCGCGCCGGTGCAATCTCGGGTGGTCGTCGTCGGTGTGTGCATGGGCGAGGACCGTTTTCGTCCGACGTTGGCCATCGGCAAAGAGATCGACGTGCGCTTCGTGTTCGGCTACACACCGCTGGAATTTCACGACACCCTCAACCTGTTGGCGGAGGGCAAGGTCGATGCGTCGGCGCTGGTGACCGGGACCGTCGGTCTCGACGGAGTCGAGGCGGCCTTCAACGCGCTGGGTGATCCGGAATCGCACGCCAAGATTCTCATCGACCCCACCAGTTCGGCAGTCGAACCCGGTTAGTCGGATCGTCGAAATCTGTTCACGGCCAGTTTGTTCGGGCGGGACCGGTCCGTAGTCGCGGGTGTGCCAGAGTGGACTCACCATGCGTGGCACCAAACGAAAACGTCTCCGGCTCAGTGATCCGCTGTCGTTGTCGTTCGAGATGCACCGAAGGGTGTTGCTGGCCAGGCTGAATCGTCGACATCGTCGTCAAGCCGCCTCGGCCCCGGCGTCACGTTCGTCCTGATCGACGGCAGATCCATCGTCGACGACGGCGTCCGGGACATCGGGCTCGGCGTCAGAAGGCGGCGTACTGACGGCGATCCGGTCGACGATCTCGGCGCCGCTCTCTGGGTCGTCGCGGTCGTCACCGCGATCGGTGTCCTCCAGCAACGATGTGCGCCTACCGTTTTCGGCCGGAGCCGCGAGGTCATCGACATCGGTATCGATACTGTGAATATCGGGTGGTTGTACTTCCGAGCGCGGCGGGGACGGTGTCACCTCGGTCCGGCTCACAGCCGGCGGACGGCTGCCGGTCAGGTTCTCCAGCCCCTCGCGTAGCGCACCGGGAATCGCGTGCAGTGCCTCGACGATCTTCGGCATCGGTGTGATGAGTGAAAAAGGTTGATGGACATCCGGATTGAGATTTTCACGGTCCGTGTAGGCCATGTCGACAAGCACCCTCAGCAGCGGTTCGACGGCGCCGATCAGGCGTTCGGCCAACGGGGACTGCCCGAGGAAGCGCGCGATGTCGCGAAGGGGTCCGAACAGCGGCAGGTGTTCGTTGGGAACCAGGATGTAGCGGTCCACGACACCGCCCGGCTTGGCGACCTCCTTGGTGAGTACTGTCGGCGAATCCAGATCGACAGGGTCGTAGAACGGGTCGGGATGGGCGTAGCCCGCGGCCAGCAGGGTATTCAGCAGCGCGAGCGGATTGAAATAGGCGGGGAAGTCGGCGTACGTGTCGTACTCCATGGTCACGTAGGTCGTCCCGTACGCCGAGGGGGCCGCGATACCCATCGCCGGGATCATGCCGGGGATCCCGAGGAATGGAAATCGGGCCAGGATGCCGCCGTTGGGTATGAAGGGGGCCGCGATCTCCAGAAAGCTGAGGTCGCCGGGGGATGGTGCGGTCGCGGCCGCGTTGAGATCCCGCTTGATCTGCTCGGCGAGCAGCGTTCCCTCCGAGTATCCGGCGATGATCACCGGACCCGTCGTCGCGGCCAGATGGTCCAGCAGGACCGGCATGCCCACCCGCACGCTGTCGATCATGTTCAACGATGCCGGGTAATGGCAGGGGATGTAGATGTGGTCCGGCGGCCCGATCTTTCCGCGCAGCTTATCCGGGATGCGTGCGCCGGCAGGGTCGTCACGGCCACCGATGCCGATGACCGTGGCACTCGGCGCGACGGCATACCGCACCGATACCCGCGCGGTGATCACGCCGGTGAACAGCCACGACGAGAGCAGGATTACGGTGAGCAACGCCAGTGGCGTGCGAAAAAATCTCCCCATGCATCCCCCGACGCATCATCCATAAAACGATGTGCGGGGGACGTTACTCGCGGAGGGCTCGTGTGGACGGAATTCTGTCGAACTTCTTTAAGCGCGATTAGAGTCAGCGACCATGAAGGCGATTCTGGCGACTGCTGCGGCCGCAGCGATGGGTCTCGGTGTTCTGTCGGCGGCGCCGGCCTCGGCGGACACGGTGGCCTATCTGGTCAACGTGCATGTCCGGCCGGGCTACAACTTTCCCAATGCCGAGGCCGCCATCGGCTACGGCAACACCATCTGTGACCGGGTCGCCGCCAAGATGCCGTATGCCGAACTGGTCAACCAGCTCAAGGCCGATTTCCACACCACCGACTACTACCAGGCCGGGTACCTGATCAACCAGGCCGTCAACGAACTGTGCCCCGCGCAGATCTGGCAGTTGCGCCAATCCGCCGCCGGTTACACCGGGCAGTGAAAAGAACGGTGGCGCCCCATTTCGGGACGCCACCGTCGTCTGTGTCGGTTCCCGCTCAGGGGCAGGTGACCGTGATCTCGAACGGCTTGCTGATCTGATTCATGGGGTTGGCCATGTCGATTCCGGTGGCGGTGCCACTGATGGTGTAGGTCTTGTCGGCCTTGGTTGCGGTGGCCTCACCGCCGGCACCCTGCGTGAATCCGAGGGTGACGCCGTTGACGTTGCCCAACCCGACCGAGCTGACGCTGGTCCCGTCCTCGCTGACGACCGCGGCGATGCCGGTGAGACCCTCCCCGATGGCGATGTTCATGTTCCCACCGCTGGCAGCGCACACCACTGAACCCTGCACGGCCTGGTCCTGACCGTCGATGGTGACCTTGGTGGCACCGGATTCCGCCGCCGCCGAGGATTCCGGCGGGGCGGTGGTGGCCGCCGCCGATGTGCTTGCCGCCGCACTCGTCTCCGAGGCGGTCGACTCAGATGATGACTTGTTGTCCGAGGAACAGCCGGACAGACCGGCGATGACGAGCGCTGCGCCCCCGACGGCCACTACGAACCCACGCTTCACCACGAATCTCCTTCAGTTGTGCGATCGATCAAGATCGCCCGATGATCCACGTGCAGTATGGAGCGCGGAACGGCCGATGAAACCCGATTACCAGAAAATCCCCGCGGTTCGGCCGGCTCAGCACGCGACGCGGAGCGTGAACTTTCCGTCCGTGGTGAAGCTGGCGGCGTCGGTGCGGAAACCGGTCGCGGTACCCGTGATGACGAAGGTGGGGCCGATCATGCTGACCTCGGCGTCCGGTTCGCCGAGCCCGGAGTTGTAGTTGCCGGTGAATCCGGCAAGGTTGCGGATCGCCACCGACTGAGCCGATAGCTCGTCGCCGCCGGAGACCAGGGCGCTCACCCCGGCGTCGGGGTCACCGGTCTGGATATCGGTCGAGAATCCCTGCGATGCGCACCGCACCTGATGGGTGGTGCCCCCGTCGCGTCCGTCGATCGTGATGTGAGCGGTGCCCGCCGGCAGCCCGCCTTCGGGTACCGGGGCGGCCGGGCTCTCGGAGGAGCAGGAGGCGCAGGCGGCAGCCAGCGCGGATGCCACGGCCAGGACGAGCCAGGGTTTCCTCATGGGAGTGAATCTAGCGGCGGCGCGGGACCGGACACAGCCGCTTGATTGAATGTCCGGATGTTCTTCGAAGTGCAGGCCGAGCTGCCTGGGCGTCCCGGACGCGTCGGCACCATCCACACGCCGCACGGTGATATCCAGACACCGGCCTTCATCGCGGTGGGTACCCAGGCAACCGTCAAGGCGGTGTTGCCCGAAACGATGAAAGAGATTGGTGCCCAGGCGGTTCTGGCGAACGCCTACCACCTCTACCTGCAACCGGGCCCGGATGTTGTCGATGAGGCCGGCGGCTTGGGCGCGTTCATGAACTGGCCGGGACCGACGTTCACCGACAGCGGTGGGTTTCAGGTGCTGTCGCTTGGCGTGGGGTTCAAGAAGGTGCTGTCGATGGACGCCACTCGGGTGCAGGCCGACGACATCATCGCCGAGGGGAAGGAGCGGTTGGCGCACGTCGACGAGGACGGTGTGACATTCCGTTCCCATCTCGACGGGTCGACGCACCGTTTCACCCCCGAGGTCTCCATCGGTATCCAGCATCAGCTCGGTGCCGACATCATCTTCGCCTTCGACGAGTTGACCACCCTGGTCAACACCCGCAGCTATCAGGAGCAATCGGTGCGGCGCACCCACCGATGGGCCGAGCGCTGCCTGGCCGAGCACCATCGACTCACCGAGGTGCGTCACGACAAGCCCTACCAGGCGCTGTTTGGTGTGGTGCAGGGCGCGCAGTACGAGGATCTGCGGCGCCAGGCCACCCGTGACCTGGTCCGCATCGGTGAGGGCACCGGCCCGGCGGAGGGGCTGAGCTTCGACGGATACGGCATCGGCGGGGCGTTGGAGAAGCAGAATCTGGCCACCATCGTCGAGTGGGTGACCAGCGAGTTGCCTGCCGACAAGCCGAGGCATCTGCTGGGCATCAGCGAGCCCGACGACCTGTTCGCGGCAGTGGCCGCCGGCGCGGACACCTTCGACTGCGTATCGCCTTCCCGGGTCGCGCGTAATGCCGCGGTCTACTCGGTGCACGGGCGTTACAACATCACCGGAGCTCGGTACAAACGCGACTTCACTCCGATCGACGCCGAATGTGACTGCTACACCTGCGCGCACTACACCCGCGCGTACATCCACCACCTGTTCAAGGCCAAGGAGATGCTGGCGTCCACGTTGTGCACGATCCACAACGAGCGGTTCACCATCCGCCTGGTCGACCAGATCAGGGCGGCAATCCTGGCCGGAGAGTTCGACGAACTGCGCGCCGAGGTTTTGGGCCGCTATTACGGCTCGAAGTGAGGGTGCCCGGCTTCGCTTTCCGTAGCCATATTGAATGCTGACGATGAAATCGGTGTAAAACTACGCGAGAAACCCACTATTTCGTCGGCATCACCCCCGTAGGGTGAGGCAATGCGAATTCTCTTGGTGGGCGCCGGGGGCGTGGGTTCGGCGTTCTGTGCCATCGCCGCACGACGGGACTTCTTCGAGCAGATCGTGGTCGCCGACTATGACCTGGCGCGCGCCGAGCAGGCCGCCGGCTCGGTCGGTGACCCGCGCTTCAGCGCGGCACGGGTCGACGCGACCTCGGCCGATGCGGTCGCCGAGCTGGTCCGTGCGCACGGCATCACCCATGTGATGAACGCCGTCGACCCGCGGTTCGTCATGCCGATCTTCAACGGTGCGCATGCCGGCGGGGCGGACTACCTGGACATGGCCATGAGCCTGTCGGTGCGCCATCCCGACAAGCCCTACGAGCTGACCGGGGTCAAGCTGGGCGACGAGCAGTTCGCGGCCGAGCAGCAGTGGCGCGACGCCGGCCGGCTGGCGCTCGTCGGCATCGGTGTCGAGCCGGGTCTTTCGGATGTCTTCGCCCGCTACGCCGCCGACCACCTGTTCTCCGATATCGACGAACTGGGTACCCGCGACGGATCCAACCTGACCGTCGACGGCTATGACTTCGCGCCGTCGTTCTCGATCTGGACCACCATCGAGGAGTGTCTGAACCCGCCGGTCATCTGGGAGGCGGACAAGGGCTGGTTTGTCACCGAACCCTTCAGTGAGCCTGAGGTTTTCGACTTCCCGGACGGTATCGGACCCGTGGAATGCGTCAACGTCGAGCACGAGGAGGTGCTGCTGATGCCGCGCTGGGTGGACTGCAAGCGCGCCACCTTCAAATACGGCCTCGGCGAAGAGTTCATCGACGTCCTCAAGACATTGCACAAACTCGGCCTGGACCGCACCGAGAAGGTGCGCGTCGGTTCGACGAACGGCCCCGTCGAGGTGTCTCCGCGCGATGTCGTCGCCGCCTGCCTGCCCAACCCCGCCGATCTGGGACCCAAGATGAAGGGCAAGACCTGCGCAGGGTTGTGGGTCACGGGCATAGGTAAGGACGGCCAACCGCGGTCGACCTACCTGTACCACGTCGTCGACAACGAATGGTCGATGGCCGAGTACGGCCATCAATGTGTGGTGTGGCAGACGGCCGTCAATCCCGTAGTCGCACTCGAGCTGCTGGCCAACGGCGTCTGGAGTGGAAGCGGGGTGCTCGGTCCCGAGGCGTTCGACTCCGTGCCGTTCCTGGAGCTGTTGACCGCCTACGGCTCCCCCTGGGGCCAGAAGGAGCTGTAACCTTCCGTTTCCCGGCGAGCGTGCGCGTCTGCACCCCAACACGCCGGGTTGACAGATGAGTTCGCGCACGTTCGCCGGGAAGAAAACGTAGCGTCGGGGAATGCCAGAAGAGCTCACCGCCGAGCAGGCCGCCGCGCGGCTGAAGTCCGCCGACACTCTCGGGATCCCGCTGGGGCCCGGCCAACCGCCTACCTTCCTGCAGGCGTTGGGTGAACGCGAGGACTGGACCGACCTACGGGTCTACGGTGCACTACTCGCGGTGCTGACCGAATTGTTCTCCCGGGACGGGGTGCACTACCTGTCCGGGTTCTTCGGCCCGTTGGAACGCGCGTTGCGTGACAGCGGGGCCGCTGTGGACTTCGCGCCTGCCGACTTCCGGCGCTTCGGCCCGCTCATGCAACGGCAGTCGCCGCGCGTGATGACGACCGTCTGCGCACCGCCGGATTCCGGGGGCTGGTGCTCGCTGTCATTGCACGCCGGTGGCACCGTGGACGAATTACGCCGCGCCGGAGCAGATCCCGCCAGGTTACTGATCGTCGAGGCATCGTCGAAGTTCCCGCGGACCTTCGGTCTCGGGGACATCCGGCACGCGCTGCACGTCGACGAGATCGACATCCTGATCGCCTCGGACGCTGAACCGCTTGCCCTACCCGGCGGCGATGCCGAACCCACCGACGTGGACCGGGCGATCGCCCAACACGCCGTCGCCTACATGCCGAGCGGGGTGACGCTGCAGACCGGTATCGGCAGCATTCCCAACCAGATCGCGACCTTGCTCGCCGAGGGTGACGGCGACGGGTACGGCCTGCACAGCGAGATGTTCACCGACGGCTGCATGAAACTGCACCGGGCCGGCAAGATCGCCAACACCCGCAAGGGGCAGTACGACGGGGTGAGTGTGACGACGTTCGCCTTCGGGTCGCCAGATCTCTACGCCTGGCTCGACGACAACCGCGATGTGGCATTCCTGCCGGTCGAGATCGTGAACTCGCCGGAGGTGATCGCGGAGAACAACCGGATGGTCACCATCAACGGTGCGCTGGCCATCGACATCCAGGGCCAGGTGGTCGCCGACACCATCAACGGCAGCCAGTTCAGCGGGATCGGCGGCGCCGAGGACTTCGTCGCCGGTGCCGGGCTGGAACTCTCGGACCGCTCACTGATCTGCCTGCCCGCCACATACGAGAAGGACGGTCGCTTGCAGTCGCGGATCGTGCAGTGGTTCGGAGCCGGTGCGGTGATCACCACGCCCCGCCATCACGTGGACGTCATCGTCACCGAGTACGGCACCGCCGAGTTGGAAGGCCTGACGGTGCGGGAGCGTGGTGAGGCGCTGGCCGCGATCGCGCACCCCGACTTCCGTGATGACCTGGTGCGGGCTGCCGAACGGGCGGCGGGCGGTCGCTCGCCGGTCGTCAGATTCGTCTGAGTACCTGTTCGACCAACAGGCTGTGAGTTGACCAAAGGGCGATACGAAACCCTTTGGCGGCGTGGGCTACAGCGGATTCAGGATCCGGTTGAGGAACTGGCGGGTGCGTTCCTCCTTCGGGTCGCCGATCACCGCTGCGGGCGGGCCCTGTTCCAAGATGATGCCCTGGTCGGTGAACAGCACCTGATCGGAAACCTGTTTGGCGAACTGGATCTCGTGGGTGACGATGACCAGTGTCCAGCCATGGTCGGCGAGGTCCTTGATCACCGAGAGCACCTCGCCCACCAACTCGGGGTCAAGTGCCGAGGTGGGTTCGTCGAACAGGACGACCTTCGGTTTGAGCGCCAGTGCCCGCGCGATCCCGACGCGCTGTTGCTGGCCACCGGAGAGCTGGAACGGATACTGGTCGGCCTTGGCCGCCAGACCCACCTGCTCCAACAGGGCGACGGCCTCGGCGACAGCCTCCTCTTTCGGCCGCTTCTGCACGATCACCGGTCCCTCGATCACGTTCTGCAGAACCGTCTTGTGCGGGAACAGATTGTGGCCCTGGAAGACGAAGCCGCTGCGCGACTGGAAGCGCCGCACCTCGGGTTTGGGTGTGGGCGTCGAGAAGTCGATCTCGACATCGTCGACGCGGATCACCCCGGCGTCGGCCCGGTCCAGGGCATTCAGTGTCCGCAACAGCGTGGTTTTGCCCGAACCGGAGGGGCCGATGATCGCCGTGGCGGTACCCGTGGCCACCTTGAAGGACACCCCACGCAGCACCTGGTTGTGACCGAACGCCTTCTCGACGCCGGTCGCCTCGATTGTGTATTCGGTCATCGCGCCACATGCCTTTCCAATCGGTGTTCCAGCCGGGCCTGGCCGAAGGACAACACCAGGCAGATCACCCAGTAGTAGATGGCCGCGGTGCCGTACAGCGCGAAGAACTCGAACGTCGGGGCCGCTACGATCTGGGCCTGCCGCAACAGTTCTGTCACGAGGATCGTCGAGGC
The DNA here is from genome assembly GCF_000691525.1 of Mycolicibacterium neoaurum ATCC 25795. Taxonomy (GTDB): domain Bacteria; phylum Actinomycetota; class Actinomycetes; order Mycobacteriales; family Mycobacteriaceae; genus Mycobacterium; species Mycobacterium neoaurum. The sequence continues at coordinate 5,638 of NZ_JMDW01000027.1, read as the reverse complement.
CAGCGAGGTGTCCTTCACCAGCGATATCAAGGTGTTCGACAGCGGCGGCACCGCAACGCGGGCGGCCTGGGGCAGGATGATCCGCCGCAGCGCACCCGTGTAGTTGTAGCCGATGGTTTCGGCCGCCTCCCACTGTCCCTTCGGCACGCTCAAGATCGCCGAGCGGATGATCTCGGCCGCATAGCCGCCGACATTGAGGCTGAAGGCGATCACCGCCGCAGGAAACGGGTCGATCTTCACCCCGAATTCGGGCAGCGCGTAGAAAACTATGAACAGCTGCACCAGCAGCGGGGTGCCGCGGATGATCGAGATGTAGAAACGGGCGATGTTGCTCAACACCACATTCGACGACAATCGCGCCAGCGCCACACCCAGCGCGATCACCAGGCCGATCGCGAAGCTGATGATGGTCAGCGGGATCGTCATGGTCAGCGCGGCCTTGGCCAGCGGCCACAAGTTGTCGAGGATCAAATCCCATGCCGAACGCGCCTGGGGCGCAGGTTGATCGGTGGACTGGGGCGCTTCCTGTGCACTGCCGGTTGCGTCGGCCTTCAGGTACTTCTGGGAGATTTCGGTGAGCGTGCCGTCGGCTCGGAGCTCGTCGAGTGCGCCGTTGAGTTCGGGTAGCAGGCCGCTGTTCTTGCGGGCTGCGAAGCCCTGCTCGCTCTTCTCGCCGACGGTGCCGGCGATCTTGACGCTCTTGTCGCCGGTCTCGGCCAGGTAGGCGTAGACGGCGATGCTGTCGTTGACGACGACATCGACGCGCCCCTGGTTGAGCAGGGTGATGGCCTGGGTGAAGCCTTCGACCGCCTCGACATTGGCGCCGGCGTCACGCGCGATCTGCGACCAGTTGCTGGTCGCATTCTCGGCCGCTGTCTTACCCCGGATGTCGTCAAGGGTTGTGATCGAATTGTCGTCCGCCCTGGTGACGATGACGCCTTCGCCGACGGTATAGGGTTGGGACAGGTCGTATTTGGCCTGCCGTTCGGGGTTGATGGTGACCTGGTTGGCGACGATGTCGAAGCGGTTGGCTTCCAGCGCGGCGAAGATCGAGTCCCACGGCGTCTCGACGAATTCGACCTTCACACCCAGTTTTTCGCCGACGGCCTTGGCGACGTCGACGTCGTAGCCGACGAGCTCACCGGTCTTGGGGTCGTGGTAACTGAACGGTGAGTACACCCCCTCGGTGCCGACACGCAGCACCCCGGCCGCCTGGATGGGGTTCTCGCCTGCGTCACCGGAGGAGCCGCAGCCGACGATACCGGCGATGACGAGTGCGCCGAGAAGGAGGGCGAGCAGGACCCGCCGGAGGTTTCCGAACACGGCCGGACGGTAGCAACGCTCTCCCGTCGGGTACAGGGTTTCGCTCACATCGGGCGGTATACCCACGGTGAGCGGGGTAACCCCGCGGGATCGAACTCGGCGAGCATTTCGGGGAGAGTGCGGCCGCGGTACCCCAGCGAATCGGCTATGAGGGCCAGTGCATGCTCGACGCCTATCTCGGCGAGGGTCACTGCACCGTCCCGTTTGGCGAGCCGTTTGCCCCCGGTGTTGAGCACCAGCGGAACATGGGCGTAGCTCAGCGGTGGGTAGCCGAGCAGGTCCGCCAGATACGCCTGCCGAGGTGACGAGGACAGCAAATCGTCCCCACGAACCACCTGATCGATGCCGCCGGCGGCATCGTCCACGACGACCGCGAGGTTGTAGGCGGTCACGCCGTCCCCGCGACGTAAGACGAAATCATCCACCACTCCGGTGAACTCGCCGTGCAACAGGTCGGTGACGGTGAACGGGGCGTTGTCGCTGCGTAGGCGCAGCGCGGGCGGGCGATCGTGATCTGGCGGGCCCAGGCGATCGCGACAAGTTCCGGGGTAGGCACCCTCCGGTGCGTGCGGGGCGCGTGGCGCAGCGAGAATATCTTTTCTGCTGCAATAGCATTCGTAGACCAACCCGCGGTGGCGCAGATCATCGATCACGGCGTCGTAGCGGTCGGCGTGCGCGGTCTGGAACTCGACCGGTTCATCAGCGGTGATGCCGATGGCCGCCAAGTCGGCAAGCTGGCGGGTGGCCACCTCGGCGAACGTCCGATCATCGAGATCTTCGACCCTGATCAGGAACCTACGCTCGGTGCTGCGGGCGAACAGCCACGCCAGCACCGCAGTCCGCAGGTTGCCGATGTGCAGGTCAGCCGACGGGCTCGGCGCGAACCGGCCCGCGCCGGGTGGGCGTGTCACGCCAGCAATGTAACGCCTGTCCACGCCTGTTCCACACATGCCGCCCAACGCCGGCCCGGCACCTGCACGGCCGAGTCGGCCGCAAACGCACTCGAGATCACCAGATCGGGCTGCTCGTGGGCGAGCAGTCGCAGGCTGTTCTGTAGGGCCTTCGCGTCGCTGAAACCGGGAAAGTATCCGGCCGCCCAGGCACCATCCGCGCCGAGGAAGATGGTGTCGCCCGTGAACAGATAGCTCTGGCCGTTGGCCCCTGGCACCAGATAGCAGATGCTGCCGGGGGTGTGGCCGGGAGTCGGGATCACCTCGATCCCGTTGTCATCGACATGGCGATCGGCTAGTGCGATGTCGATGGTGGTGTGCGCGCCGATATCGGTCTGTTCGACGGCCGGGGCGTGCAGGACGGCGCCGAAGCGTGACTTGATCAGGGCCAGCTGTGGGCCGGCCTCGTCTCGGTGGGACAGGTATTGGTGGGCAACGCCGCCGAGCGCGGCCATCTCGTCGAAGTCGGCGTCGGTCGCGGTGCTGTAGAAAAGCACATTTCCGGTCGTCGCTCCGGTCCACAGATAGGCGTGGGTGGTTAGTCCGGGAAAAGGGTTGTCGACCCTGGTTTCCCAGAGGTCGCTGCGGATCTGGCGCATGATGGATCCTCCTGGTGATTCGTCGTGACGATGGCACCAGCCTGCAACCTGAACTATGGTTGAGGTCAATGCGCTATCTGCCGCCGCCCATGGCCAGAAGCCGAGACACCGTCACAAACCGGTAGCCGGAATCGATCAGCCGATCGATGATCAGCGGTAACGCGGCCCTGGACTCGGATCGGCTGTCGACCAAGACGTGCAGCAGGACGATGGATCCCGGCCGCACCGATCGCACCGTCTGCTCGACGATGGCATCCCTGTCCGGGTTGCCCGCCGAGTCGGGCGCCACGTCCCACATCACCGTGACCCGGTCGCGTTCGGCCAGATAACGGGGCAGCGTCCAGAGCTTCTTTCCGTATGGTGGCCGAAAGGTCAACGGACCGTCGTACCCGGCCTGCAGGATCGCCTCGTCGGTACGTTCGATCTCGTCGGACACCGTCTTCTCGGATAACAACACCATCCGGCGATGTGAATAGGAGTGGTTACCGATCTCGTGCCCGGCATTCGCTATCGCCGTGACATGTTCGCGATGACGATGCGACTCCGCCCCGTTCAGGTAGAACGTCGCCGGCACATTCCTGGACGAAAGTAGCTCCAGCACCTCGGGTGTGTGATCGGTGGGGCCATCATCGAAGGTCAACGCGATCACTCTGGCATCGGTGTCGACCCTGCTGACAAGATGTCCCGCGAGTTGGAATGTCCTGGCGTTCATCAAAGTGTACGTGCCGAGTGACACCGTCAATGTCGTCACCAAAACCGCTATGGCCCAGGTGATTTTGCGCATTGTCAACCCAATCCTGGCACGATGTCCGCGAGGCGGAAGCTTGTTGGAGCCTCGAGTTGCTGGAACGTGCACGACCGCGGATCCCGGTCCGGCCGCCAGCGGCCGAATTGGGCGGTGTGCCGAAATCGTCTTCCCTCCATATGGTCGTATTTGGCCTCGACCACCCGCTCGGGTCGCAACGGGGTGAATGACAAGCTCTTGTCCGGGTTCCAGCGCGAGTTCGCCGTACGGCGAACGGTCGGCTCGACCGGGATATGTGCCGCCCAGTTCCATGGGTGTTCGTCGAATGTGGTGACCAGTGGCTGCAGTTCGTCGAACAACTCACGGCGGCGCGCCATCGTGAACGCCCCGATCACACCGACGGATGCCAGCGAGCCACCAGCGTCGTAGAGCCCGAGCATCAGTGAGCCGATGGCGTTGTCGTCGGATTTGTGCAGTCGGTATCCGGCCACCACGCAGTCCGCCGTGCGAGCGTGCTTGACCTTGAACATGACTCGCTTGTCCGGTTGGTAGATGCCGTCGAGTGGTTTTGCGATCAACCCGTCCAGACCGGCGCCCTCGAAGTCGGTGAACCAGCGGGCCGCGGTGTCTTCGTCGGTGGTCGCCGGGGTGAGGTGGAAGGTGGGTCCGCAGCCGGTCAACGCCGCGGTCAATGCCGATCGTCGCCCGCTGAAGGGCTGCCCGGTCAGGTCGTCGTCACCGAGTGCGAGCATGTCGAAGGCGATGAACGCGGCCGGGGTCTCGGTCGCCAGCTTGATCACTCGCGACGCCGCGGGATGCAGCCGCAACTGCAGTGCTTCGAAATCGAGCCCGTCGTCGCCGGCGATGACGATCTCGCCGTCGAGAACGCACCGTGGCGGCAACTCTGCGCGGGCCGCGGCGACGAGTTCGGGAAAGTAGCGTGTGAGTGGCCGTTCGTTGCGGCTGCCCAGCTCCACCTCATCGCCGTCACGGAACAGGATGGACCGGAAGCCGTCCCATTTCGGTTCATACGATGCACCGTGCGGTATCTCGCGGACGGGTTTGGCCAGCATCGGCGAGACGGGTGGCATGACGGGAAGTCTCATCGTTGTCGACGATAGCGCCTGTGCGGATAGCAGTTGCGCGGCAGCCGCATTCGGCGTAGTATCGAACACAAGTTCGAATGCAAAGTATCCAGGGTCCGTTTGAGTTGGGGGCCTGCACCGCGACTGTTGTCGCCGAGGGGTTCGACGGTCCTGCAATGGGCCGGTCTGAGCCAATAGTCAAAGCCTTAGATGAACTTGCCTGCCCCATCAGAATCTTCGTGGAAGCCTGGGTATCGGCATGGACGCCACCTATCTCGACGCGTTTGCTGACGCTTTGATCGACGAGCTTGTTCCGGTGTCGCCGGAGGATGATGTCGGGCCGAGTCTGGGGCGGTTGGTGGATTGTCCGCGCCCGGTGGTCGATGACGAGGTCTTGCTGGCGGTACTGGCCGCGGCGGTGGCGGCGCGGAATCTGTTGGATGTCTTGATCGCCTCGGCGGTGGCCGCCGCTGAGCGGGTGGGTGTGCCGGGGCGGCGGCATCTACGCACGGGCACCGATCTGCTGCGCCTGGTGGGGATGGCCCCGGGTGCGGCGGCGCGGGCGGTGCGGGTGGGCCGGATGGCACCTGTGCTGCCGGCGCTGACGACCGCGCAGCGGTTGGGTGGGATCGGTATCGAGTTCGCCGACGCCGTCGGCAAAGGAGTCACGCATATCGAATCGCGGGTGGCGTTGTCCGTTGACGATCGGGCGGCGGTGGTGACCAAACTGATGGTGCAGACCACCCCGGCTGAGGTGGCGGCGAAGGCCCGCGCGATCGCCCTCGACCGGACCGCGGCGCTACCGGTCGAGCAGCGTGTGGTGCCGGTCGCCGAGGACACCACGTTGAATGAGATGACCGTGGTGCAGAACGGCGAGGGCCGGTTCGAGGTCACCCTCGATCTGGACATAGGGACTGGGGAAGAGCTGTGTGCGGC
>NZ_JMDW01000026.1 GCF_000691525.1 Mycolicibacterium neoaurum ATCC 25795 | reverse complement strand
AAAAGTAGGACACCGCCGAACACACATTAACCTCGGCCCTCCAATACACATTGGAGGGCCGAGGCATTTGTGCATCTATGAGCGACTATCGGCCATTTCTATTGACAGAATTAATTCGAAAAGAATGGTCGTGTTCAGTGCAACTGTCGTGATTAGCCGACTCCCGGCTATCCTTCTGCGAGACGGTTGATCAATCAGGAAGGCGACTGTGGCCGAGGACAGACAAGGCAACAGCGACGATCGGCGACATCGCCGGGCCACGGGTGACAATCCGCGTTCCGGAGGGAACAGCGGTCAACGCTCGAGCGCCGACGGTGCACAGCGTTCCGGTAGCGGCGGGTACGCCCGCCGCGGTGGACGCGACCGGCCGAAGCCGCCGCGGTCGGACGGTCCGCGACGAGACTTTCGGGGCGGTAGCGAGAACATCACCACCGGACCGCGGATTCCCAACGAGATCGAAGCCAGGCAACTGGCCCCCGAGATCCGCAGCGAGCTCATCACCCTCGACAAGTCGACCGCCGATGTGGTCGCCCGTCACCTGGTCGCCGCCGGCGAACTCCTTGAGGAGGATCCCGCGGCGGCGCTGGAGCATGCGCGGGCCGCGCGGGCCCGTTCGGGCCGGATCGCCGCGGTGCGTGAGGCCGTCGGGATCGCCGCGTATTACTGCGGTGACTGGGCCCAGGCGCTGGCCGAGCTGCGCGCGGCGCGCAGGATGGGGAGCAAATCCGCGCTGCTGCCGTTGATCGCCGATTGTGAGCGCGGGGTGGGCCGCCCGGAACGTGCCATCGAATTGGCACGCGGTCCCGAAGCCGACGAGCTCACCGGTGACGACGCCGAGGAGTTACGGATGGTCGTCGCCGGGGCACGCTCCGATCTTGGCCAGCATGAGCAGGCGCTCGCCATCCTGTCGAGCCCGCCGTTGGATCCCACAAGGCCCGGGACCACCAATGCGCGGTTGTTCTACGCCACGGCCGAGACCCTGCTGGCCCTCGGCCGGGAAGACGAGGCGGTCCAGGCGTTCATCAATGCCGCGGCGGCCGATGTCGAGGGCGTCACCGACGCCGAAGAACGACTCGCCGAGCTCACCTAGATGGCCTCGCTGGCGCAGCAGCACGATTGCCTGCTCCTGGATCTGGACGGCACCGTCTTTCGCGGGCACGAACCGACACAGGGGGCCGTGGAGAGTCTGGCGGCAGTGCAGTCCCGGGCGCTCTTCGTCACCAACAATGCGTCCCGGTCCGCAGCCCAAGTCGCCGAGCACCTCGGCGAGCTCGGGTTCACCGCCCGCGATGAAGATGTCGTCACCAGCGCCCAGAGTGCGGCACGGTTGGTCGCCGACCAGGTGCCCGCGGGTTCGGCTGTCCTGATCGTCGGGACGGATGCACTGGCCGCCGAGATCGCCGCTGTCGGTCTCGAGCCTGTCCGCACGTTCGCCGCCGATCCCGTCGCTGTCGTCCAGGGGCACAACCCGGACACCGGATGGTCCATTCTTGCCGAGGCCGCCCTGGCCATCCGGGCCGGCGCGCTCTGGGTGGCCGCGAACGTGGATCGCACATTGCCCTCGGAACGCGGTCTGCTGCCCGGTAATGGTTCGATGGTCGCCGCGTTGCGCAGCGCCACCGACACCGAACCCCAGGTCGCCGGAAAGCCGGCACCGAGGCTGATGAAGGACGCACTGGCACGCGGGGATTTCGGCACACCGCTGGTGGTCGGCGACCGTCTCGATACCGATATCGAGGGCGCCAATGCCGCGGGCTTGCCGAGCCTGATGGTCCTGACCGGGGTCAACGACGCCGCCGACATGGTGCGGGCGGCGGCCGGTAGTCGACCTGACTTCCTCGCCGAGGACCTGCGGTCTCTGCATACCGCCGCCGACGACCTGCGCATCGCAGCGCACCCGGCCTGGCAGGTCGATATCGACGGCACGACCGCGACCGTACGGTCCACCGGGGTCGCGACGGCGGACGACCTCAGTATCGTGCGCGCCACTGCCCACGCCGTGTGGTCGGCCTCGGCGCTCGTGATCGAGGCCGGCGATGACACCGCACGGTCGGCGCTGCACCGCTGGTCGCTGTTGGGCTGAGTCCATCGGCTAGCGTGATCAGCGATATGAGTACCGAACCCGAGCAGATCCGCGCCGGTATCGCGGCGCTGCTGGCAGACCTGCCGGATCTCGAATCCGGCGCTCTGGAAGACGCCGATATCGATGCGGTGGCCGTACGCCTGGAAGAGGCGCATGACCTCTTGGTGCGTGCCCTGGAATCCGTGGAGGGCCGAGGCGACGCGAATCGGGGGCTGTGATTCCGATGACGGCGATCCGATGACGCGGCGTGCACGGGTGGATGCCGAGTTGGTCCGTCGGGGGCTGGCGCGTTCGCGCCAACAAGCGGCCGAACTGATCTCCGCCGGCCGGGTCCAGATCGACGGAATGCCTGCCGCCAAGCCGGCCACCACGGTCTCCGTCGACGCCAAACTGACCGTCGCCGCCGACGAACGGGTTTGGGTGTCGCGCGGTGCGCACAAACTGATCGGGGCGCTCGACGCGTTCGGGGTGTCCGTGACCGGTCGGCGCTGCCTGGACGCCGGGGCCTCCACCGGCGGATTCACCGAGGTGCTCCTGGACCGTGGTGCCGCCGAGGTCGTCGCGGCCGATGTCGGATACGGGCAGCTGGCCTGGTCGCTGCGTTCCGATGATCGGGTCCAGGTGCTGGAACGCACCAACGTGCGCTCATTGACACCGGACCTGATCGGCGGACCGGTCGACCTGATCGTCGCCGATCTGTCGTTCATCTCACTGGCCACCGTGCTGCCGGCGCTGACCGCCTGTGCTTCCCCGCAGGCCGATATCGTTCCCATGGTGAAGCCCCAGTTCGAGGTCGGCAAAGACCGGGTGGGTGCCGGAGGGGTGGTCTCCGATCCCGCCCTGCGTGCCGAGGCGGTTCTCGCCGTCGCGCAGCGAGCAGCGCAATTGTATTGGCACGCAGTGGCTGTCACGGCGAGCCCGCTTCCGGGGCCATCCGGCAACGTGGAGTTCTTCCTCCGTCTGCGTACCGGCGACGACGCCGCGTTGACCGGTGCCGATCTCGAACGAACCATCCAGCAAGCGATCGACGAAGGGCCGCAATGACCTCCCAGGAATCGAGCCCGGGCCGCACCATCCTGTTGGTGGTGCACACCGGGCGCGAAGAGGCCACCGAGACCGCCCGCCGGGTGGAGAAGGTGCTCGGTGAGCACGGCATCGCGCTGCGGGTACTGACGGCCGAAGCCGTCGACCGCGGTTCGTTGCACTTGGCGCCGGGGGAGATGCGCGCCCTCGGCGTCGACATCGACGTCGTCGACGCAGACGAGCAGGCCGCCGAGGGGTGCGAGCTGGTCCTTGCCCTCGGCGGTGACGGTACCTTCCTGCGCGCGGCCGAACTTGCCCGCAATGTCGAGATCCCGGTGCTGGGAATCAATCTCGGCCGGATCGGTTTCCTGGCCGAGGCGGAGGCCGACGCAATCGATAAGGTGCTCGATCACGTCATCGCCAAGGATTACCGCGTCGAGCAGCGCATGACACTGGACGTCGCGGTCCGCCAGGACGGTGCGGTGCGTGATCGCGGGTGGGCCCTCAACGAGGCCAGCCTGGAGAAGGGCCCGCGTCTGGGAGTGTTGGGCGTGGTGCTCGAGGTCGACGGGCGCCCGGTATCCCAATTCGGCTGTGACGGTGTGCTGGTATCGACGCCGACGGGTTCGACGGCCTACGCGTTCTCCGCGGGCGGGCCCATTCTGTGGCCGGATCTGGAGTCGATCCTGGTGGTGCCCAACAACGCCCACGCACTGTTCGCCCGCCCGATGGTGACCAGTCCGGATGCGTCCATAGCCATCGAGGTCGAAGCCGGTGGCAATGATGCGATCGCCTATTGCGACGGGAGACGCAAGATGGTGGTGCCCGCCGGGGCACGTCTGGAAGTGACCCGCTGCGGTACGTCGTTGAAGTGGGTCCGCTTGGACAGTGCGCCGTTCACCGATCGGCTGGTGCGCAAGTTCCGGCTGCCGGTCAAGGGATGGCGCGGCCAGTAGTGCTCTCCGAAATCCGAATCGAGTCGCTGGGAGCGATCAGCTCCGCGACCGCAGAGTTCGACCGCGGCCTGACGGTGCTGACCGGTGAGACCGGGGCAGGTAAGACCATGGTGGTCACGGGCTTGCATCTGCTGGGTGGCGCCCGCGCCGATGCCAGCAGGGTGCGCACCGGTGCCGGGCGGGCGGTGGTGGAGGGCCGGTTCAGTACCAGCGAACTCGGTGCCGATGTGGCGGCGCGGATCGACGAGATACTGGAATCGTCCGGCGCCGAGCGCGATGACGACGACAGCGTGATCGCCGCGCGATCGGTCAACCGGGAGGGGCCTTCGCGGGCATACCTCGGCGGGCGCAGCGTGCCGGCCAAGTCGCTGAGCACCTTCACCAACGAACTGTTGGCCCTGCACGGTCAGAACGACCAACTCCGCTTGATGCGCCCCGACGAGCAACGTGGCGCACTGGACCGTTATGCCGATGTCAGCGCGCCGTTACGGCGCTATCGCGCGGCGCGTGAGCAGTGGTTGGCCGCCCGCCGGGACCTGACCGACCGCACCGACCGCGCCCGCGAACTGGCGATGGAGTCGGACCGTCTGACCTTCGGGCTCAACGAGATCGACGCCGTCGACCCGTCGCCGGGTGAGGACGAAGCACTGGTCGCCGATATTCGCCGACTCTCTGAACTCGACGCGCTACGCGATGCAGCGGCGGTGGCGCGGGGTTGGTTGGCGGGCCCGATCGACGATATCGGTGCCGAATCGGCCTCGGCCGCCAACGGTGTGGCTCAGGCAAGAGCCGCGTTGGGTGCCACTGACGACGCCGCGTTGCAGGCGTTGGGCGAGCGGCTCGTCGAGGCGATCGCGGTGATCGGCGACGTCTCCGGTGAGTTGGGCGACTTCCTGGCCGAACTGCCCAGTGATGCCAGCACTTTGGAATCGAAGCTGGCCCGTCAGGCCGAGCTGCGGGGGCTCACGCGGAAGTACGCCCCGGATATCGATGGCGTGCTGGCTTGGGCGGCGGAGTCGCGGACCCGGTTGGCCCAACTCGACGTCTCCGAGGAGGCACTTGCGGGATTGCAGGCCCGCGTGGACGAACTGCATACCGCTGTTGTCGCCGCGGCCGCCGATCTGACCAAAGCCCGTACCCGGGCCGCCAAGGGCCTGGCCAAGGCGGTATCCGCTGAGCTGGCCGGGCTCGCAATGACGGGGGCCGATTTCGGCATCTCGGTCTCTGCGCTGCCCGTTCGCGCCGACGATTCGGCCCCGCTGACATTGGCCGACGGTACGGCCGCGCACGCGGGCCATGACGGGGTCGACGCCGTCGAATTCGGTTTCGCCGCACACAAGGGCACCGAGCTGCTGCCGCTGGCCAAGAGTGCCTCTGGCGGTGAGCTGTCCCGGGTGATGCTCGCTCTGGAAGTGGTGCTTTCGGCCTCCGACGAAGGCACCACGATGGTGTTCGACGAGGTCGACGCCGGTGTGGGCGGACGCGCCGCCGTGCAGATCGGTCGCCGTCTCGCCCGGCTGGCCCGGACCCATCAGGTCATCGTGGTGACCCACCTGCCTCAGGTGGCCGCGTATGCCGACACTCATCTGGTCGTCGAGAGCGGACCCAAGTCCAGCAGGGTCGTTCGGCTGGACGACGAGGAACGGGTGGCCGAGCTGGCGCGCATGCTGGCGGGTCTTGGCGATACCGACAGCGGGCGCGCACATGCCCGCGAGCTCTGGGAGTCCGCCCAGCGCGACCGTACCGAGAGCTGAGTCAGGCGGGGTTGGCCGGCGACAGCTGTGCGGCGCTCCAGTGCAGGGGGCTGACCTCGGAGATCTCGACCGCCTCGATGATGTCGAACTCCACGAAACACTGTGCCCCCGCGGCGCTTTCCCACACGATCTCTGCCGTCCCGGTCAACTGCAAGGTGCTTCCGGTGTCCCAGTCCGGGATCAGCAGACCGACGCTGGGGTTGGTCGCGATGTTGCCGAGAGTCATGAACATCGAGTTGCCCCGATAGTCGGGCCAGCGCAATCGAGTTGGGGAGAGAACCTCCAAGAAGCCGGGATTCCCACCGCGGTGCGAGGCGTCGGCATTGCCTTCGCGGTCTGCGGATCCGATGAAGAACGTGTCTGCTGCGCTGATCCGGCGTCGCATGCCGTCATCGAGGGCATGCGTCCTACGCAGCTCTCGCCGGGTGGGTGGGGCGGATACCGTTTCGATGTGCCTGCGCGAGATGTATTTCGGGCAGTTCGAGTACACCTGATCCGGATGGATGGACAGCCCGGTGCCGGCGGCGGTGGCGATGCCGTTGATGCGCATCCGGTGCCGGGTTTGCGGTTCGATCGCGATCATGCCGACCTGGCGCGCTCGGCCGTCGAGCACTTCATGCAGTGGATCGTCGGGGACGGGCAGCGCCTCGACGGTGACGACGCCGTCGTCGGCGTACATGAATCCGACCGGGCCGGTGACCAGGCCCGCCCATACCCGGCCGGCGTCATCGCTGGCAGCGAGGACGGCCATCGGCTGCTCGCTCAGGAAATCTGCTGCTGCCTCGGGTATCTCGTTGCGCACCATCCTGCTGAGACGCCGCGCGATATCGCTCTGACCGAGTCGGTGCTGTACCGCCAGCTCACCCGCGTGGTAGATGCCCATCGCCGGCCTCAGAAGAATCCGCAGGTGGGTGACTCGCCGTGCGGCGCCGGTGCGCTGTCGGCGCCGTCGGGGGCGAACACCTCCAGGCGGATGCCGTCGGGGTCGGTGAAGAAGATGCCGCCGGAGGACGCGCCTTCACCGTGGGCGACGATCCCGTCATGGGCGAACAGCACGCCGCGCTCCTTGAGTGCCGCTTCCACGGCGCGGACGTCCTCTAGGGTGTCTACCTGAAATGAGAGGTGGTGCAGACCCGCTGTGCGGGTGGAGAATTCGCGATCGCTCTGCTGCCACAGTGTGAGGCGTAGGACGCCGTCGGCGCCGAGGAAAGCGAACTTGCGATCGACCTCGCTGCCGTGGCGCAACAGATCGAAGCCGAACGCGTGCCGGTAGAAGTCGGTGCTCCGGTCGAGGTCGGTGACGTTCAGTCCGATATGTCCCGGACTGAAGGTGGGGGTGCTGGCCATTTCACTCCATTCTAACCGCTGTAGTCACTATTGAAGGTTAGTAACACACGCAACAACGGTCAACCGGTCAAATCTATTTCGAGGGTTAGTCGAGTAGGCTGAGGTATGCGCGATCCCCGTCCGCACGTCGGCGAGCCCCTGGCGCTGGATCTGCTCAACACCAACTGGATGTCCGACGGCGGCGTGCAGGATCTGCTGACCGACGTGGCCGGCCTGCGGTGCTGGCTGGATACGAACGGTTTGGCGGAGCGGTGTGTTGCCGACGAGCCGACGCGCATCGCCCTCGTGCGCACCCGCGACGCGGTGCTGCGTGTCGTCGCCGACGGCGTCACGGATGCGCTCAATGCGATCCTCGACCACGGTCGGATCCGGCGGCGATTGACCCCGGATGGGCCCGCCGACGAGGCCGATGTGCCTGAGTCGGAATGGCTCCCGGGGTGGCTGGTTGCCGATGATCTGCTCCGACTGCTCGCCGGGTCTCCCGATCGGATCAAGCAGTGTGCCCATGAGCACTGCGTGCTGTGGTTCTACGACACGTCGAAGAACGGGACCAGGCGGTGGCATTCGATGACGACGTGCGGTAACCGCGCCAAGGCGGCCCGGCATTATGCGGCCGCGAAGCGAGACTGACACCGTTCTGGTGTTGCAGTTGTGACAAAAGAAAACTACTGGGGCTGATGTTACGGCGCGCCTCCACCTCAACTTGAGGGTTCGAGTCCAGAATCGGCTGCATGAAGATGTCAGCGTTGCTATCGCGTAATGCCAGCTCAAAGCCGGGCGTCATCGGTACGGCCCGCGTTGATCGCGACATCGATCGATTGCTCCGCCGAATCGGCCCGGGAGACATCGCCGTCCTCGACGCGCAGGACCTCGACCGCATCACCGCCGATGCGCTCGTCGAGGCCGAGGTCGCCGGTGTGGTGAACGCCTCGCCGTCGATCTCCGGGCGCTATCCCAATCTGGGGCCCGAGGTGTTGGTCGCCAACGGTATCGTCCTCATCGACGAGGCCGGGCCGGAGATCTTCAAGAAGATCAAGGACGGCGCCAAGATCCGGCTCAACAACGGTGGCGTCTATTCCGGTGACCGCCGCATCGGTGTGGGCTCCGAGCGCACCGATCTGGAGATCCACGAGCTGATGGTGGAGGCCAAGAGCGGTCTGGTCGCGCACCTGGAGGCCTTCGCGGGCAACACCATCGAGTTCATCCGCAGTGAGAGTCCACTGCTGATCGACGGCATGGGCATCCCTGACATCGACGTCGACATGGACCGTCGCCACGTCGTCGTCGTGGCCGAGGGCGCGTCGGCCGCCGATGATCTCAAGGCGCTCAAACCGTTCATCAAGGAGTACCAGCCTGTGCTCGTGGGTGTCGGTGCGGGCGCCGACCTGCTGCGTAAGGCCGGCTACCGCCCGGCCCTCATCGTCGGCGATCCCAGCTCCATCAGCACCGATGCGCTGCGCTGCGGCGCCCAGGTCGTGCTGCCTGCCGACGCCGACGGGCACGCGCCAGGTCTGGAACGCATCCAGGATCTCGGCGTCGGCGCCATGACGTTCCCGGCGGCCGGTTCGGCTGCCGATCTGGCCCTGCTGCTGTGCCATCACCACGGCGCCTCACTCATCGTCACCGCCGGACACAGCGCGACCATCGAGGAGTTCTTCGACCGCTCGCGCCAGCAGAGCAATCCCTCGACGTTCCTGACCAGGCTCAAGGTCGGCGAAAAACTCGTCGATGCCAAGGCGGTCTCCACCCTGTACCGCAGCCGGGTGTCCGGCGGTGCGATCGCGCTGCTGGTACTGGCGATGCTGCTGGCGGTCATCGTGGCGCTGTGGGTAACCCAGGCCGACGCGGCGGTCATCGACTGGGTTGTCGACTACTGGAACCGTTTCCTGCTCTGGGTGCAGGGTCTGGTTTCCTAGCCATCCGCAGTTGACGGGAGCAGATCGTGATTTCTCTTCGCTCACACGCCATCTCGCTGGCCGCCGTGTTCCTGGCGCTAGCTGTCGGGGTGGTCCTTGGATCGGGCCTGTTCGCCGACACCGTGCTCTCGGGCCTGCGCAACGACAAGGCCGAGCTGCGGACGGAAATCGAGACGCTCACCGATGAGAAGAATGAACTCAACGAAAAGCTCAGTGCAGCCGGTGAATTCGATGCGTTGATGGCTCCGCGGATGCTGCGCGACACCTTGCGCGGCACCTCGGTGATGATGTTCCGCACCCCGGATGCCGCGGACGACGATGTCGAGGCGGTCAACCGGATGGTCGCCCAGGGCGGTGGAAGGGTCGCCGGAACCATTACCCTGACACCGCAATTCGTGGACGCAAACTCCTCGGAGAAACTGCTTTCGGTGGTCAACTCACCGATCGTGCCCGTCGGTCGGCAGCTGGCCACCACCTCCGTCGACCAGGGTTCGCAGGCCGGCGACCTGTTGGGTATCGCGGTGTTGTCCGGCAAGGACCAAGCCGTGCCCGACGACCAGCGTGACGTCGTACTGCAGACCCTGCGCGACACCGGATTCATCACCTACGACGGTCAGATCGGCGCCGCCGACACCGCGGTCATCATCACCGGAGGCTCACTCGGCGACGATGCGGGCAACCGGGGTGCCACGGTCGCGAGGTTCGCCGCGGCGCTGGCACCACACGGTGGTGGGACGGTGCTGGCCGGCCGCGACGGCTCGGCGACCGGGACCGCGGCCGTGGCGGTCACCCGATCGGATGCGGCGCTGTCCAACGCGGTGACCACCGTCGACGATATCGGCGCCGAATCCGGGCGGATCACCACCGCGCTGGCCCTCAGTGATCTGTTGCGCGGGAGCCAGCCCGGCCGGTATGGCATCGGCCAGGGTGCGACGTCGGTCACGGTGCCGCAATAGCGCAGGGTTACATCTCGTCGCTTCGCTCGCCCGGGGCTTGATTCCCCGTCGCTTCGCTCGCCGGGGTTACGGCGCGTCAGTATCAGCATGTCCGCGCTGGTGTTAAGGTGAGATTCCGTGGGTCGGCAGGCCCTGAATAGGCCGAAACCTATTCGCCCCATCGCCACGGAGGTTGCACTTGCCCGGCCAGGCCAAACCGTTACGCAAACACCCGCAGACTGCGACCAAACACCTCTTCGTCAGCGGTGGAGTCGCATCGTCGCTGGGTAAGGGCCTCACGGCCAGTAGCCTCGGCCAGCTGCTCACCGCACGCGGTCTGCAGGTGACGATGCAGAAGCTCGATCCCTACCTCAATGTCGATCCGGGCACCATGAACCCGTTCCAGCACGGTGAGGTGTTCGTCACCGAGGACGGCGCCGAGACCGACCTGGACGTCGGCCATTACGAGCGGTTCCTGGACCGGGACCTGTCCGGTTCGGCCAACGTCACCACCGGACAGGTCTACTCGACCGTCATCGCCAAGGAACGCCGCGGCGAGTACCTCGGCGACACGGTTCAGGTCATCCCGCACATCACCGACGAGATCAAGCGCCGCATCCTGGAGATGGCCGAGCCGGACGCTCAGGGCAACCGTCCCGATATCGTCATCACCGAGATCGGTGGCACCGTCGGCGATATCGAGTCGCTGCCGTTCCTGGAGGCCGCCCGGCAGGTCCGCCACGAGGTCGGTCGCGACAACTGCTTCTTCCTGCACGTCTCGCTGGTGCCCTACCTGGCCCCCTCGGGCGAGCTCAAGACCAAGCCCACCCAGCATTCGGTGGCCGCCCTGCGCAGCATCGGCATCAGCCCCGATGCGTTGATCCTGCGCTGCGACCGCGATGTCCCCGAGGGCCTGAAGAACAAGATCGCGCTGATGTGCGATGTCGACATCGACGGCGTCATCTCCACCCCCGACGCCCCGTCGATCTACGACATCCCCAAGGTGCTGCACCGCGAAGAACTGGACGCCTACGTGGTGCGCAAGCTGAACCTGCCCTTCCGCGATGTCGACTGGACGCAGTGGAACGATCTGCTGCAACGTGTCCACGAGCCCCGTGAGACAGTTCGGATTGCGTTGGTGGGCAAGTACATCGACCTCTCCGATGCCTACCTCTCGGTCGCCGAGGCGCTGCGTGCGGGTGGTTTCAAGCATTACGCCAAGGTGCAGATCGAGTGGATCGCCTCCGATGACTGCGAGCTCGACGCCGGTGCGATCGCCGCGCTCGACGGTGTGCACGGTGTGCTGATTCCCGGTGGCTTCGGAATCCGCGGTATCGACGGCAAGATCGGTGCCATCCGATACGCCCGCAAGCGTGGGGTGCCGGTGCTCGGCCTCTGTCTGGGGCTGCAGTGCATCGTCATCGAGGCCGCCCGCTCGGTCGGCCTGACCGAGGCCAGTTCGGCCGAGTTCGATCCGGACACTCCGGATCCGGTGATCGCCACCATGGCCGATCAGCTCGATGCGGTCGCCGGTGACGCCGACCTCGGCGGCACCATGCGGCTGGGGGCCTATCCGGCGGTGCTGCAGCCGGACTCGATCGTGGCGGCGGCCTACGGCGCCACCGAGGTCTCCGAGCGGCACCGGCACCGCTATGAGGTCAACAACACCTACCGCGATCGCATCGCCGAGAGCGGATTGAAGTTCTCCGGGACATCGCCCGACGGGCACCTTGTCGAATTCGTGGAGTACGGCGCCGACGTGCATCCGTTCCTCGTCGGCACGCAAGCCCACCCCGAACTCAAGAGCCGGCCGACCCGGCCCCATCCGTTGTTCGCGGCGTTCATCGGCGCGGCCTTGGATTACAAGGCCGCCGAACGACTTCCGTTGGAGGACGTCGAGCGCAGCAACGGTGTCGAGCACGGTGAGGATGCGGATCAGCCCTCACCCGAGCCGGCGCAGCGTGGCTGAGCACGAGTTCGTCACCCGCGCGAGCGAGACCGCGCATGTCGGCAAGATCCTCGCGCTGCGCATCGACGATGTACAGATGCCCGGGGGACACAGCGCTCGACGCGAAGTGGTCGAACACTTCGGTGCGGTCGCCGTCGTCGCCGTGGACGACGAGGACCGCATCGCGATGGTCTACCAATACCGGCATCCCGTCGGCCGACGGTTGTGGGAACTGCCGGCCGGGCTGCTGGACATGGGTGGTGAGCCCCCCGCGTCGACGGCGGCCCGCGAACTGCACGAGGAAGCCGGCCTGACGGCCGAAAACTGGTCGGTATTGGTCGATATGGTGACCTCGCCGGGCTTCAGCGATGAGAGCGTGCGGGTGTTCCTGGCTTCCGGGTTGTCCGAGATCGGCCGTCCCGAGGCCGCCGATGAAGAGGCCGATCTGCGGCTGGAGTGGGTGCCGCTGGCCGATGCGGTGCAACGTGTCCTCAGTGGTGAAATCGTCAATTCGATTGCCGTTGCCGGGATTCTGGCCGCCCACGCCGCACCCGACCGATCGGCGCTGCGTCCGGTCGATTCGCCGTGGCTGGACCGTCCCAGCGCGTTCGCGGCCAGGCAGGACCACCCGTGACCACCGCGACCGGTGCACTCGACGATCAGGTGCAGGGCTACCTGGACCACCTGGCCATCGAGCGCGGGGTCGCGGCCAACACCATCAGTTCCTACCGGCGCGATCTGCGCCGCTACGCCGAGTACCTGCAGGGGCGCGGCATCGCCGACCTTCGCTCGGTCGGCGAGAACGATGTCAGCGAGTTTCTCGTCGCGCTGCGCAAGGGCGATACCGACCTCGGTGCGGCGCCGCTGTCGGCGGTCTCGGCGGCCAGAGCGTTGGTCGCCGTCCGTGGTCTGCACCGGTTTCTGGCCGTCGAGGGCGTCGTCGAGGTCGATGTCGCGCGCGCGGTGAAGCCACCCACCCCTTCCCGGCGCCTTCCCAAGAGTCTGTCGGTCGACGAGGTGCTGGCGCTTCTGGAAGCTGCCGGTGGTGATCGGGAGGCCGACGGGCCGCTCAGTTTGCGCAACCGGGCGCTGCTGGAGCTGCTGTATTCGACGGGTGCGCGCATCTCCGAAGCCGTCGGCCTGGACGTGGACGATGTCGACACCGAGTACCGGTCGGTGCTGCTGCGCGGCAAGGGCGGTAAGGACCGGCTCGTTCCGGTGGGCCGTCCGGCCGTCAGCGCCCTGGACGCGTATCTGGTGCGGGGCCGCCCGGAGCTGGCCCGGCGAGGGAAGGGCACCCCGGCGATCTTCCTCAACGCCCGCGGCGGCCGGTTGTCCCGGCAGAGCGCCTGGCAGGTGCTCCAGGATGCCGCCGCGGCCGCCGGGATCGCATCGGCGGTATCCCCGCACACCATGCGGCACTCTTTTGCCACCCACCTGCTCGAAGGCGGCGCCGACGTCCGCGTCGTCCAGGAACTGCTGGGGCACGCCTCGGTGACCACCACTCAGATCTACACGCTGGTCACGGTCAGCGCGCTGCGCGAGGTGTGGGCCGGGGCGCACCCGCGGGCCCGCTGAAGTCGCGAGACCGTAGCCAGCGGGTCTGCCGTCACGGCGGGTTGTGCACAGCTAGACTCTGCTGCGATGTTCGCCATGGATGAGTGCCGCCTGACCTCGGTGGCTGCGCCGTGAGCGACGACGTCGGCGGCGGTGGTGGTGGCCTCGACCTCGGCATCGAGCCACAGGTGGAGCTGGGCCTCACCGGACGGCCCGTCCGCGATATCCCGGAACCGGCGCCACGCAATACCCACGGTCCGGCCAAGGTCATCGCCATGTGCAACCAGAAGGGCGGCGTCGGCAAGACGACATCGACCATCAATCTGGGTGCCAGCCTGGCCGAGTACGGCCGGCGGGTGCTGCTGGTCGACCTGGACCCGCAGGGTGCGCTGTCGGCGGGGCTGGGAGTTCCGCACTACGAGTTGGACCACACGGTCCACAACCTGCTGATCGAGCCGCGCGTCTCCATCGACCAGGTGCTGATCAAGACGCGTGTCAGCGGTCTGGACCTGGTGCCCAGCAATATCGATCTGTCCGCGGCCGAGATCCAGTTGGTCAATGAGGTGGGCCGCGAGCAGTCGCTCGCGCGGGCGCTGTACCCGGTGCTCGACCGCTACGACTACGTCCTCATCGACTGCCAGCCGTCGCTGGGTCTGCTCACCGTCAACGGCCTGGCCTGCGCCGACGGCGTCATCATCCCGACCGAATGCGAGTACTTCTCGCTGCGCGGACTGGCGTTGCTGACCGACACCGTGGACAAGGTCCGCGACCGGCTCAACCCCAAACTGGACATCAGCGGCATCCTGGTGACCCGCTATGACCCGCGCACCGTGAACGCGCGCGAAGTGATGGCACGGGTTGTCGAGCGCTTCGGTGATCTGGTCTTCGACACCGTCATCACCCGTACCGTGCGGTTCCCGGAGACCAGCGTCGCCGGTGAGCCGATCACCACATGGGCGCCGAAATCCACTGGGGCAGTGGCGTACCGGTCGTTGGCCCGCGAGGTCATCGCCCGGTTCGGTTCGTGAGCGAGGACACAGCTCCCGCGACCGCCGAGGCGTCCGACACCAGCGAGGCCAAAGCGGGCTTCCAGGTTCGGCTGAGCAATTTCGAGGGCCCCTTCGACCTGCTGTTGCAGTTGATCTTCGGACACCGCCTCGACGTCACCGAGGTGGCGCTGCATCAGGTCACCGACGAGTTCATCGCCTACACCAAGGAGATCGGCCGCCGGCTCGAACTCGAGGAGACCACGGCCTTTCTGGTGATTGCCGCCACACTCCTGGATCTGAAGGCGGCTCGGTTGCTGCCCGCCGGCGAGGTGCACGACGAGGAGGATCTCGCGCTGCTGGAGGTTCGTGATCTCCTGTTCGCCAGACTGCTGCAATACCGCGCGTTCAAACACGTCGCGTTGATGTTCGCCGAGCTGGAGGCCGCGGCGCTGCGCAGTTACCCGCGTTCGGTATCCCTGGAGCCGCGCTTCGAGGAGCTGTTACCCGAGGTCATGATCGGTGTGGACGCCGATCGCTTCGCCCAGATCGCGGCCGCGGCGTTCACCCCGCGGCCGGTGCCGAGCGTGCGGCTGGACCACCTGCACGTGCAGCCGGTATCGGTGCCCGAGCAGGCCATGCGACTGATGGGTCTGCTGGAACAGCGCGGAATCGGGGGTTGGGCGTCCTTCGGTGATCTGGTCGACGGGTGTGACGTGATGCAGATCGTCGGCAGCTTCCTGGCGCTATTGGAGCTCTACCGGGCCAGGGCGGTAACATTCGAGCAAGTAGAACCGCTCGGTGTGCTCCAGGTTTCGTGGACCGGGGATCGGCCAACCAACGAACACCTGGCAGCCGCAGTGGAAGAAGACTGATGACCGACAATGTGACCGACACCGAGCTGGACGCCGCCGATATCGGCGAGCTCGATCCAGTCGACGGCACGGATGCCGAGTCGGAGAACGAATCCCTCGACGATGCCGAACTACGGTCGGTGTTGGAGGCGCTGCTGCTGGTGGTCGACACCCCGGCGTCGCTGGACGCGCTGGCCTCGGCCACCGGGGAGCCTACCGACCGGATCGCCGCCGTCGTGACCCAGCTGGCCGCCGAATTCACCGAGCGGGACAGCGGTATCGACCTACGCGAGGCCGGCGGCGGCTGGCGGATGTACACCCGTGCCCGGTACGCGCCCTATGTGGAGCGGCTACTGCTCGACGGGGCGCGCTCGAAACTGACGCGCGCGGCGTTGGAGACCCTTGCGGTGGTTGCCTACCGACAGCCGGTCACCCGCGCCCGGGTCAGCGCGGTCCGTGGCGTCAATGTCGATGCCGTGATGCGAACGCTGTTGGCGCGCGGTCTGATCACCGAGGCCGGCACCGATTCCGACAGCGGGGCAGTCGCTTTCGCGACCACCGAGCTGTTCCTGGAGCGGCTGGGGCTGTCCTCGTTGGCGGATCTGCCCGATATAGCACCGCTGTTGCCCGATGTCGATGTGATCGACGACCTGAGCGAGAACCTGAACGACGAGCCGCGCTTCGCCAAACTCGGTGGCGCGGCTGCCGTACCCGAGCCGCCCGCCGGCATCGACGTGGACAAGGACTGACATGAACGAGCCGGACGGTGTCCGCTTACAGAAGGTGTTGTCACAAGCCGGGGTTGCCTCCCGGCGAGTGGCCGAACGGATGATCCTCGACGGTCGCGTCGAGGTGGACGGCCGGATCGTCACCGAGCTCGGCACCCGGGTGGACCCCGACAACGCCGATATCCGGGTCGACGGTACCCGCGTCATCGTCAACGAGGATCTGGTCTACCTGGCCATCAACAAGGAGCGCGGCATGCACTCCACGATGTCCGATGACCGGGGCAGGCCGTGTGTCGGCGACCTGGTGGAGCACCGGGTGCGCGGTAACAAGAACCTGTTCCACGTCGGCCGCCTGGACGCCGATACCGAGGGGCTGCTGATCCTGACCAACGACGGTGAGCTGGCGCACCGGCTGATGCATCCGTCCTACGAGGTGCCCAAAACCTATGTCGCCACCGTGATCGGACGCGTGCCGCGCGGATTGGGCAAGAAGTTGCGCGAGGGTGTCGAACTCGACGACGGCCCGGTCACACTCGACGATTTCGCGGTCGTGGACACCCTTCCCGGCAAGACGCTGGTCAAGGTGACCCTGCACGAGGGACGCAAACGCATCGTCCGCCGGACGTTGGCTGCGGTGGGTTTCCCGGTGGAGGCGTTGGTGCGCACCGATATCGGCACGGTGAACCTGGGCGATATGCGCCCCGGCAGCATCCGGGTGTTGACCCGCAAGGAGATCGGCGAGTTGTACAAGGCGGTGGGAATGTGAGCACGGGACCGACGATCGCGCTGGACGGACCGGCCGGCACCGGTAAGTCCTCGGTGTCGCGAGGTTTGGCCCGCGCGATGGGCATGCGCTACCTCAACACCGGAGCGATGTACCGCATCGTGACGCTGGCCGTGCTGCGTGCCGGGGTCGATCTCGGGGATGCCGAGCGGGTGGCAGCGGTCGCGGCCGATGTCGATCTGGCGGTCAGCTATGACCCCGACCACGACGAGGCATTTCTCGGCGGTGAGGATGTCTCGCAGGAGATCCGCGGCGACGAGGTCACCGGTGCGGTGTCGGCCGTCTCGGCGGTACCCGCCGTGCGCACCCATCTGGTTCGGCTGCAGCGGGAGCTGGCCGCCGGTGACGGTGGCGTGGTGGTCGAGGGGCGCGATATCGGGACCGTGGTGCTCACCGACGCGGACGTGAAGATCTTCCTCACCGCCTCGGCCGAGGAACGGGCGCGCCGGCGCAACGTCCAGAACATCGCGGCCGGGCTCGGTGACGACTACGAGGCCGTGTTGGCCGATGTGCAGCGCCGCGACCATCTGGATTCGACGCGGGCGGTGTCACCGCTGCGTCCGGCCGAGGACGCCGTGATCGTGGACACCAGCGATATGGACGAGGCCGCCGTGGTGGCCCACCTGCAGGACCTTGTGGCACAACGGGTGGGAGCGCACCGATGACCGAGGACGGTACGTGGAACGACGAAAGCGACTGGGATTCGGTCGTTTTCGAAGAAGGCGCGGACGAAGAAGAATCGGCACCGCCCCCGGTGGTGGCCGTGGTGGGCCGGCCCAACGTGGGTAAGTCCACGCTGGTGAACCGGATCTTGGGCCGCCGCGAGGCTGTCGTGCAGGACATCCCCGGGGTGACCCGTGACCGGGTGTCCTACGACGCGAGTTGGTCGGGCCGACGGTTCGTCGTGCAGGACACCGGCGGCTGGGAACCCGACGCCAAGGGGTTGCAGCAGAAGGTCGCCGAGCAGGCGGCGATCGCGATGCAGACCGCCGACGCCATCATCATGGTCGTCGATACGACCACCGGGGCCACCTCGGCCGATGAGGCGGCCGCCAAGAAACTGCAGCGTTCGGGCAAGCCGGTCTACCTGGCCGCCAACAAGGTCGACAACGAACGCGGTGAGGCCGACGCGGCCGCACTGTGGTCGATGGGTCTGGGGGAGCCGCACCCGATCAGCGCGATGCACGGTCGTGGCGTGGCCGACCTGCTGGACGCGGTGCTGGCCAAGCTGCCCGAGGTGTCCGAGGTGAGCGGCGGCGGCCCGGGTGGACCGCGGCGCGTCGCGCTGGTGGGCAAGCCCAACGTGGGCAAGAGCTCGCTGCTGAACCGGTTGGCCGGTGACGAGCGTTCGGTGGTCCACGATATTGCGGGCACCACCGTCGACCCGGTGGACTCGCTGATCGAATTGGACGGAAAGCCTTGGCGTTTCGTCGACACCGCTGGTTTGCGACGCAAGGTCGGTCAGGCCAGCGGTCACGAGTTCTATGCCTCGGTGCGCACCCACAGCGCCATCGATTCCGCCGAGGTGGCCATCGTGCTCGTCGACGGATCGGTGCCGCTGACCGAACAGGACCTGCGGGTGCTGACCATGGTTATCGAGGCAGGCCGGGCGCTGGTACTGGTCTTCAACAAATGGGATCTGGTCGACGAAGACCGGCGCTACCTGCTGGACAAGGAGATCGACCGGGAACTGGTGCAGATCCAATGGGCACCGCGGGTCAACATCTCGGCCAAGACCGGCCGCGCCGTGCAGAAGTTGGTGCCTGCCCTGGAGACGGCGCTGCGGTCCTGGGACATGCGCATCCCGACCGGCCGACTCAACACGTTCTTCAAGGAGATCGTCGCCGCGACGCCGCCGCCGGTGCGCGGCGGTAAGCAGCCCCGCATCCTGTTCGCGACGCAGGCGGCCTCACGCCCGCCGACCTTCGTCTTGTTCACCAGCGGATTCTTGGAGGCCGGTTATCGCCGGTTCCTGGAGCGCAAGCTGCGCGAGACGTTCGGATTCGAGGGCAGCCCGATCCGGATCAACGTGCGGGTGCGCGAGAAGCGCGGAGCCAAGGCCGGCGGAGCGAGGCGCTAGCCGAGCGACCCAACAGCACGGAGCGAGGCGCTAGCCGAGCGACCCAACAGCACGGAGCGAGGCGCTAGCCGAGCGACCCAGCGGCAGAAGGGCGCCGGAGCACCTGGGTAGGGTGGCCGAAGTGTCGACGACCCACATGATCCTCATTGCCCTGGCCGGAGTGGGAGCCGGTGCGATCAACGCGATCGTCGGTTCCGGCACGTTGATCACCTTCCCGACCCTGGTGGCGCTTGGCTTTCCGCCGGTGACCGCGACCATGTCCAACGCCGTCGGCCTGGTCGCCGGTGGGGTGTCGGGCACCTGGGGGTATCGACGCGAGCTGCGCGGGCAGTGGAACCGGTTGCGTTGGCAGATCCCGGCCTCGCTGGTGGGTGCCGGCTGCGGGGCGTGGCTGCTGCTGCACCTGCCGGAGAAGGTGTTCCAACAGGTCGTGCCTGTGCTGCTGGTGCTGGCGCTGGTGCTGGTGGTCGTCGGCCCGCGTATCCAGGCCTGGGCGCGCCGCCGTGCCGAGGCCCAGGGACAGTCGGTGCACGACATCAGCGTGGGCCGGATGGCGGCGCTGATCACCGGGACCTTCATCGTCGGGATCTACGGCGGCTACTTCACCGCCGCCCAGGGCATCCTGCTGATCGCGGTGATGGGTGCGCTGCTGCCCGAGGACATGCAGCGCATGAATGCCGCCAAGAACCTGTTGTCGCTGCTGGTCAACATCGTTGCGGCGGTGGCGTACACGGTGGTCGCCTTCGACCGGATCAGCTGGGCTGCGGCCGGCCTGATCGCCATCGGGTCGCTGATCGGCGGTTTCCTGGGCGCACACTACGGCCGACGGCTGTCTCCCGGGGCGCTGCGCGCGGTGATCGTCGTGGTGGGATTGATCGGGCTGTATCGATTGTTGACCGTGTAGGCTGACTCCGGTTTGCGGCTCACGAAGGGACTGTTCAGATGGCTGATCGCGTGTTCATCACGCCGTCGCCGTCGGACGCGTTCGCCCTCGAGCCGTTCTGGCCTTCCCGCCGGTTGATGGCGTTCGACGAATGGTGTTGTCCGCGTCCCTGACGCGTCCCATTCGTCGCGGTCCCCGTGTGCGGTGACCACCATCCCCGAGAGCAGCCATGCGTTCGCTTCTGATCTTCACCCTTGTCGGTGCCGGTGCCCAACTCGTCGACGGCGCGCTGGGAATGGCCTTCGGTGTCACCGCCACCACGCTGCTGGTGCTCTCCGGGGTGGGCGCGGCCCAGGCCAGTGCCGCGGTGCACCTGGCCGAGGTGGGCACGACGTTCGCTTCCGGTCTGTCGCACTGGAAGTTCAAGAACATCGACTGGAAGTTGGTCGGCAAGCTCGGCGGGCCCGGCGCGGTGGGTGCCTTCCTGGGGGCGACCGTGCTGTCCTCGTTGTCCACCGAGCATGCGACCCCGCTGATGGCGGCCATCCTGGTGGGTATCGGGGTGTACGTGCTGTTGCGGTTCTCGCTGCGCACACCGCTGACCTTTGGTGCCAAGGGCACCAGTCACAGCGTCAAGTTCCTTGCCCCGCTGGGTCTTTTCGGTGGGTTCATCGACGCCTCCGGCGGTGGTGGCTGGGGACCGGTGACCACCAGCACGCTGCTGTCGCAGGGCAAGACCGCGCCGCGCACCGTCATCGGTTCGGTCAGTGCCTCGGAGTTCCTGGTCGCGGTCTCGGCGTCGCTGGGCTTCCTGATCGGTCTGCGTCAGGAGTTCCTGGACAACTGGCCGGTGGTGGTCGGTCTCATGGTCGGCGGTGTGATCGCCGCGCCGTTCGCGGCGTGGTTGGTCACCA
Organism: Mycolicibacterium neoaurum ATCC 25795; assembly: GCF_000691525.1. GTDB lineage: Bacteria > Actinomycetota > Actinomycetes > Mycobacteriales > Mycobacteriaceae > Mycobacterium > Mycobacterium neoaurum. The sequence goes on along the minus strand of NZ_JMDW01000026.1, from coordinate 1,916 downwards.
AGGTCAGCCCGGCGCTGCTGGGCTCCGCCGTGGGCGGTGTCATCGTGCTGACCAACAGCCAGAAGTTGGTGCACTTCTTCGACGTGCAGTGGCCGTGGTCGACAGCGATCTACTCGGTCATCGTGGTGGTGTGGGCGACGTTGGTGTTTTACGCGTGGCGGGTGTCGCGCGCACCGAAGTTCGCACCGATCGAGGCCGACGAGGCCGCATCAGACGTCGCGTCAGAAACGGTCCCGCGCTGACTCCTGCTCCAACACCGCCTCGATATCGCCGAGTCGATCCATCGACGACACCGCCCGCCGGGTCCGCATGTTCTTGGCCAGCCGGTCGCGGTGGCGGTGGGTGAAGGACCAGTAGCCGGCGGTGAAGGGGCAGGCATCGTCGCCGACGCGTTTCTTCGGGTCGTAGGCACAGTCGCCGCAGTGGTCGCTCATCTTGTTGATGTAGGCGCCGCCTGATGTGTAGGGCTTGGTCGCCAGCAGGCCTGCGTCGGCGTGCTGGCTCATGCCGATGACGTTGGTGGGCATGACCCAGCGGAAGCCGTCGACGTAGGCGGTGGCGAACCAGTCGGTGAGCTCGTCGGGCCGGTATCCGCGCTGCAGCGCGTGGCTGCCCAGGATCATCAGCCGCTGGATGTGATGGTTCCAGCCGCGGTCGCGCAGCCCTTCCAGCGCGGAGTGGAGGCAGGCGGCGGTGACGGCGTCGGCATCCAGGTCGGCCCACCAGTCGGGTAACCGGGTGTGGGCCTCGAGTTCGTTGTTGGCGGTGTAGTCCGGGCCGAAGTGCCAGTACAGATGCCACATGTATTCACGCCAGCCCAGGATCTGGCGGATGAAGCCCTCGACGGCGGCCAGCGGCGCGTCGCCGTCGCGGTAGGCCCGCTCGGCGGCCTCGACAGCATCCAGGGGGTGCAGCACGCCGAGATTGAGGGGGACCGACAGCAGCGAATGCGACATCGCCCAGTCCTGGCTCATCATGGCGTCCTCGTAGCGGCCGAAAGCCGGCAGCCGGTGTTCGATGAATCTCTTCAGTGCGCGTCGCGCTTCTGTCGGGGTGACGGCGAAGAGGCGGGGACCGTCGTTGCCGATGGTGTCGAGGTCGAGGGCATCGAGGTCGCGGCGGACCTGGGCGTCGATATCGTCCTCGCGCGGTTGGTAGGGCGCCGGGACGTCGAGGGTGCGCTGTTTTTTCGGCGGCGGCTCGCGGTTGTCCTCGTCGTAGTTCCACCGGCTGCCGACGGGGTCTTTGCCCTCCATCAGGACGTCGAAGCGGCGACGTTGGTCGCGGTAGAAGTCCTCCATGCGGAAGCGGGTGCGCTCACCGGCCCAGCTCTGGAAGTCCTTGCGCGGCAGCGCGAAGGTCGGTGTCGGCAGGACCTCGGTGACCAGGCCCTGCTTCTGCAGGCGGTGGACGAACTTCTCGGCGGCGTGCGAGGTGGGTTCGTGGACCAGGACGGGCGTGTTGAAGTTCTTCAGCGCCTCGGTGTAGCTGTCGGCCTTGATCAGGGTGGCGCGGTCGCCGAGGTCGTGGGCGGCATGGCGCAGCGCCGAGAGCACCAGGTGCAGCTTCTGGCGGTGGTAGCGGCGCTTGCCCAAGGCCGCGGTGGACTCGATGAGCAGCACCTCGCGGTGGGCGTGCTCACCGCCGTAGACGGCCGGCCCGAGCTGGTCGGCGAACAGCCACAGGGGAGTGTCGTCACGGGTGTCTGGCACCACTGATCAGTACCCAGATCCGTGAGGGATGACGCGGTTGGGATTTGAGTGGGGGCCTGAGGTAGAGTTTCGCTCGCCTACCGGCGATCCCGGAAGGCACTCGGGCTGTGGCGCAGCTTGGTAGCGCACTTGACTGGGGGTCAAGTGGTCGCAGGTTCAAATCCTGTCAGCCCGACCAAGAAAACCCGCTCTGACCTCGGTCGG
>NZ_JMDW01000025.1 GCF_000691525.1 Mycolicibacterium neoaurum ATCC 25795 | reverse complement strand
GCCGGGGCGACGACCTCTTCGGCGGCATCGGCGATCTCGAAGAAATCGATCCCGGTCTTGACACCGATCTTGTCGAACACCCCGATCATCGCCTCCACCGGCGCATTACCCGCACCGGCCCCGAACCGACGACACGACCCGTCGATCTGCTTGGCCCCGGCCCGCACCGCCTCGATGCTGTTGGCCACACCGAGCCCGAGGTTCTCATGACCATGAAAACCGACCTGCGCATCATCGCCGAGCTCGGCAACCAACGCCGACACCCGATCAGCGACCTGATCGAGCACCAACGCCCCCGCCGAATCCACCACATACACACACTGGCAGCCCGCATCGGCCATGATCCGGGCCTGAGCGGCCAGCTTCTCCGGCGAGATCGTGTGCGACATCATCAAAAACCCGACCGTCTCCAACCCGAGCTCACGGGCCAACCCGAAATGCTGGATCGACACATCAGCCTCGGTGCAGTGAGTGGCGATGCGGCAGATCTCCCCACCGTTGTTCTGCGCCTCCTTGATGTCCTCCTTGGTCCCCACCCCCGGCAACATCAAAAACGCGATCTTGGCATCCTTGGCCGTCTCGGCCGCCAGCTTGATCAACTCCTGCTCAGGAGTCTTGGAAAACCCGTAATTGAACGACGAGCCACCCAACCCGTCACCATGGGTCACCTCGATCACCGGCACCCCCGCGGTATCCAACGCCGCCACAATCGAGCGCACCTCATCGGCGGTGAACTGATGACGCTTGTGATGAGACCCATCACGCAGCGAGGTGTCGGTCATCCGGACATCCCACACCGGATTGAAGAAAATCTCACCCGTGCCGCTCATGCCTGCACTCCTGCTCCCGCTGCGCTGCGTTCCTTGGCGATCTCCTCGCCGACCTTGGTCGCCGCCGCGGTCATGATGTCCAAATTCCCCGCATACGGCGGCAGATAATCCCCGGCCCCCTCGACCTCAACGAAGATGGTCACCACATGCTGGCCACCATTGACCACCGACGGCTCATCGAACTGCGGCTCATTGAGCAACCGGTACCCGGGCACATAAGTCTGCACCTCGGCGACGACCTCCTTGATCGAGGCGGTGATCGCCGCGTGATCGGCATCCTCAGGGATAGCGCAGAAAATGGTGTCGCGCATGATCATCGGCGGATCCGCCGGGTTCAAAATGATGATCGCCTTACCACTACGCGCCCCACCGATATGCTGCACACCAGCGCTGGTGGTCTTGGTGAACTCATCGATATTGGCCCGCGTCCCCGGCCCCGCCGACGCACTCGACACCGACGCCACAATCTCGGCATACCCCACATCCACCACCCGCGAGACGGCATACACCATCGGGATCGTCGCCTGCCCACCACAGGTCACCATGTTCACATTCGGCGCACCCAAATGCGCCCGCAGATTCGCCGGCGGAATCACCCCCGGCCCCACCGCCGCCGGAGTCAGATCGATCGCCGTGATCCCCGCCTCGGCATACCGCGGCGCCGCATCACGATGCACATACGCACTGGTCGCCTCGAACACCACATCGGGCTTCTCGGACTGGCCCAGCAGCCAATCCACCCCCTCATGCGAAGTCTCCAACCCCAGCGTGCGGGCACGCGCCAACCCCTCCGAGGCCGGATCGATCCCGATCATCCACCGCGGCTCCAACCACTCCGACCGCAACAACTTGTACAACAGGTCGGTACTGATATTGCCCGACCCCACAATCGCAACACTCAACTTCTCAGCCATACGTGGCTCCTATTCAAAAGACAGACGAACCGAACCCAGCCCGTCGAAATCAGCGACAAACTCATCCCCCGGCCGAGCATCCACCGCCCGCATGCAGGCACCCGGCAACACGATGTCCCCCGCCTTCAAGCGCACCCCGAACTGATCGACCTTGCGCGCCAACCACGCCACCGAAGTCACCGGATTACCCAACACCGCATCACTGCGCCCCTCAGCGACCCGCTCACCGTTGCAGCTCAGCACAGCGTTGATGTTCTTGATATCGATGTCCTTGGGCGACACCCGCTCACGGCCCAGCACCCACCCCGCCGAGGACGCGTTATCGGCGATCGTGTCGCACAACTTGATCTTCCAATCGGTGATCCGGGTATCGATCAACTCGATCGACGGCGCATACGCCGCCGTCGCGGCCAACACATCATCCTCAGTACACCCCGCCCCGGGCAGATCATCGGCCAAGACAAACCCCACCTCGACCTCCACCCGCGGATACAAAAACCGGCCCGCCGCCACCGGTTTGTCCTCGAACACCTCCATATCGGCAAGCAGATGACCGTAATCAGGCTCATCAACCCCCATCATCTTCTGCATCGCCTCCGAGGACAGACCCACCTTGTGCCCGATCACCCGCGCACCCTGCCCCACCCGCTGCCGGATATTGATCAACTGGATCTCATAGGCATCCACCACATCGATATCCGGAAACCGATCCGTCAACGGAGTGGTCGGCACCCGACTGCGCTCCGCCTCGGCCAACTCGGCAGCAAGCTCGTCGCG
>NZ_JMDW01000024.1 GCF_000691525.1 Mycolicibacterium neoaurum ATCC 25795 | reverse complement strand
CGCCGGGCCGAGAACGGGCCGCCCCCACACGATCCCGCACCCGCACCCAGAACCGGGCCTACCGAATAGCCCACGAACGCGCACACAACCGCGCGGCCATCGACGCCCACCCACCACCCTTCTGAAGGGCCGACGGAGGCGGCCTGGCGGTGCGATTCAGCGACGAGGGGCGGGCATCCGCGTCGCGACGTTGAAGCGGTTCCAGGCATTGATGGTCACGGCCAACGCGATCACCTGAGCGAGTTCCTTCTCGGTGAACACCTCGGCGGCGTTGGCGTACACCGCATCCGGCACATGTCCGTCGTGCAGTGACGTGATGGCCTCTGCCAACTCCAGCGCCGCGCGTTCGCGATCGGTGAACAGATCACCGGCCTCCTCCCAGGCCGCCACCAGCGCCAGCCGCTGCTCGGTCTCCCCCTGCTTGCGCGCATCCGCGACATGCATGTCGAGGCAGAACGCACAGTGATTGATCTGCGAGGCGCGGATCTTGACCAGCTCAGCGATCACCGGGTCGACGTCCTTGGCCGAGGCGGTGGATAACTTCATCATGGCGTCGTAGATCTCCGGTGAGACCTTGTAGATGTTGAGGCGATCGATTGCGTGGCGATTGTTCAGTGTCTGTGTCATGCCCACGACGCTACGACCCTAAAAGCCCACACGCATGGTTCAATCCGACGGTGAATTCATGGGCCAATTCGGGTGGGCGGGATCTACACCTAGATCTGCGTGCTGCCGTCACCCCACGCGCCCGCGGCACCCGGGAAGCCCTGGTGCACGCCCTGCGGGACGCCATCCGATCCGGTCGACTGCTCCCCGGCACCATGCTCCCGCCCTCGCGCACCTTGGCCAACGACCTCGGAGTGGCCCGAAACACGGTGGGCGAGGCCTACTCCGATCTGGTCGCAGCAGGCTGGCTGGCCTCCAGACAGGGTGCCGGCACCTGGGTGGTCAATACACCCACCACCGCAGCGCAGGCCCGCCCGCGCGGCACCCCAGGCATCCCGACCCACAACCTGATGCCGGGTTCCGGTGATGTCTCGCAGTTTCCGCGCAACGCATGGCTCACCTCCACCCGCCGCGCGCTGACCAACGCGCCCACCGAGGCACTGCGGATGGGCGACGCGAGCGGGCGCATCGAACTGCGCGAGGCCCTCACCGAATACCTGGGCCGGGTCCGCGGCGTGCGCACCACACCGGACCAGATCGTCATCTGCGCCGGCACCCGGCACGGCGTCGAGATCCTCACCCGCGCGCTGGGCGGCCCGATCGCCGTGGAGGCCTACGGACTCTTCCTGTTCCGCGACGCCATCGCCGCCAACGGCACGCGCAGCGTCCCGATCAACGTCGACGACGACGGCGCGGTGATCAGCGAACTGGACGCGACCGCGGCGACCGCGGTGCTGCTGACCCCGGCCCACCACTTCCCGCACGGGGTACCGCTGCATCCCGGCAGACGCACCGACGTCCTGGACTGGGCGCACCGCACCGGTGGCTATGTGTGGGAGGACGACTACGACGGCGAGTTCCGCTACGACCGCCAGCCCGTCGGCTCGGTGCAGGGTCTGGATCCCGACCGGGTGGTCTATCTCGGCTCGGCCAGCAAGAGCCTGTCCCCGGTATTGCGACTGGGCTGGATGGTGCTGCCAGCCGATCTGGTCGAGCCCGTCATCGCCGCGATGGGTGGTCAGCAGTTCTACGTCAACGCACTATCCCAACTCACGATGGCCGACTTCATCAGCTCCGGCGCCTACGACAAGCACATCCGCCGGATGCGGATGATCTACCGGAGACGGCGCGATCACCTGGCCACCGCACTGCAACCCCTCGGAATCGGCATCCGCGGCCTGTCAGCGGGCCTGCACCTGCAACTCGCTCTGCCGCCGGGCACCGAAGCCGAGATCATGCGCCGAGCCGGCGAGGCGGGAATCGGACTGTCAGGCCTGCACGTCCTGCGCCATCCCGACACGGGCCCCGACGTGCCCGAAACAGATGGCGTCGTCGTGAGCTTCGGCACTCCGGCCGAACATGCCTTTCCTGCAGCGGTCGATGCGTTGTGCCGGGTGCTCACCGGGCTCACCCGGTGAGGGCGGCCAACTCCATTTCCAGATTGCGCCGCGCCGCGGCCTCCCACAGGCGACGGCCGTCGGGCGTGCGATACAGCGAGGGTTCGGCGAGCAACGTCCTGATGATCCTGGCTCGGCCCGCCCGAAAGTCCGCATCGGACACATGGCCGTATTCGGCCCGCACCTTGGCGGTGTTGTTGCGGTATTCCTGCGGCTCCAGTGCGAGCACGGCCAGGTCGGCATCGGATAGCACCTGACCATTGCGGTCGGTCTCCGCTGGATTGTGCTCGGCGGTCATCCGCACCAGGCGGGCCACCTCGGCCACCAACGCTGCGTCGACACCGAGCGCGGCAAGCTCTGACTCGGCCAACAGCGCACTGTTCTCCTCGTCATCGGGCGCGCCGGCGTACACCGCATCGTGGAACCAGGCCGCCAGTCGCACGGCGTCCGGGTCATCGGCGTACTCGGCCAGCTCGTCGGCGGCGAGCAGCACGCCCTCCAGATGACCCCGATCGTGATAGCGCCGGTGCGGCTCCGACCAGCGGTTCAACAGCGCGGCACCGGCCGCGCCGATCTCCGGTGCGGTCGTGTGGCGCCCGAGCAGGGCCTGCCACTGCAGGAGCAGATCGGTCACCTCCCCATTGTTGCCCGTAAGCTGCCCGCGTGACCGCGACCCCGGAAAACGAGCCCCTGAGCCTGCGCGTCCAGGCGACCCGGTTCGTCATCACCGGAGGTCTGTCGGCGATCGTCGACTTCGGTCTCTACGTGCTGATGCTGCAGCTCGGGCTGCACGTCAACGTGGCCAAGACACTCAGCTTCATCGCCGGTACGACGACGGCCTACCTGATCAACCGCAGGTGGACCTTCCGGGCCGAACCCAGCCGGGCCCGATTCGTCGCAGTGATGGTGCTCTACGCGCTGACCTACGCCGTCCAGGTCGGCATCAACTACCTGTTCTACCTGCAGTTCGAGGGCCGACCGTGGCAGGTGCCGGTGGCATTCGTCATTGCCCAGGGCACGGCCACGGTGATCAACTTCGTCGTGCAGCGCACGGTGATATTCCGGCTGCGTTGAACCTGCCCCGGCAGCCCGACCGGTATCGTCTGCCACTGACATGACTACCGAACCCCACCTCGTTCCGCGCGCTCTGACCGGCTTCGGCCGCACCGCGCCGAGCGTGGCTCACGTGCTCTCGACCCCCGACGTCGAGGTCATCGCCGCCACCGTCAAGCGCGTGGCGGACGCCGCGGGCCACACGGGCACCGCATCATCGCCGTACACGCGCGGCATCGTCGCCCGCGGCCTCGGCCGTTCCTACGGCGATCACGCCTGCAACGGCGGCGGCATCGTCGTCGACATGACCCCGCTGAACCGCATCCACTCCATATCGAGTGAGACCGCGATCGCCGACGTCGACGGCGGCGTCAGCCTGGACCAGCTGATGAAGGCCGCGCTTCCGTTCGGTCTGTGGGTCCCGGTGTTGCCGGGCACCCGACAGGTCACCGTAGGCGGCGCCATCGGCTCCGACATCCACGGCAAGAACCATCACAGCGCGGGCAGCTTCGGCAACCATGTGCGGTCGTTGGATCTGCTGATGGCTGACGGTGAGGTGCGCACGCTCACCCCGGACGGCGACACGAGCGAACTCTTCTGGGCAACCATCGGCGGAAACGGGCTGACCGGCATCGTGATCCGGGCCCGGATCGCCATGACCCGCACCGAGACCGCGTATTTCATCGCCGACGGCGTCGCCACCCGCGACCTCGACGAGACGATCGCGGTGCATACCGACGGCAGCGAGGACAACTACACCTACTCCAGCGCCTGGTTCGACCTGATCAGCCCCCCGCCGAAGCTCGGCCGTGCCGCCGTCAGCCGCGGCAGCCTGGCCAAACTGGATCAGCTTCCGCCCAAGCTGGCGAAGAACCCGCTGAAGTTCGATGCCCCGCAACTGCTGAAGGTGCCCGACATCTTCCCGGTGAGTGCGATGAACAAGCTGTCGTTCACCGCGATCGGTGAGGTGTACTACCGCCTCGGCGGCACGTACTCCGGCAAGATCATGAACCTGTCGCAGTTCTACCACATGCTCGATCTCATCAGCGGGTGGAACAATGCTTATGGCCCAAAGGGTTTCGCGCAGCATCAGTTCCTGGTGCCGCCCGATGCGCTGGACGAGTTCAAGGCCATCATCCGCTGGATCCAGACCAGCGGGCAGTACTCCGCGTTGAACGTTTTCAAACTCTTCGGCCCCGGCAATCGGGCACCGCTGAGCTTCCCGATGGCCGGTTGGAACGTCGCGATGGACTTCCCCATCAAAGCCGGAGTCAACGAGTTCCTGAACGAACTCGACGACCGCGCAATGGAATTCGGCGGCCGGGTGTACACCGCAAAAGATTCCCGGGTGAGCGCCGAGAAGTTCCACAAGATGTACCCGCGCATCGACGAATGGATCGCCACCCGCCGCAAGGCGGACCCACACGGCGTGTTTGCCTCCGACATGGCTCGCCGTCTCGAACTCCTCTGACCGCGAGCCGCTCCAGAAAGGCCTTACCCCTCCATGATTGACGCGACCGGAAACCCGCAGACGATCCTGCTGCTGGGCGGTACCTCCGAGATCGGCTTGGCGATCGTCGAGCGCTATCTGCGCGACGCGAAGGCCCGGGTGATCCTGGCCGACCTGCCCGACTCGCCGCGCAAGACGGCCGCCGTCGCACAGCTGGAGGCTGCCGGCGCGAAGTCCGTGCAGTACCTGGACTTCGATGCGCTGGACACCGCAGCCCACCCCGCGGTGATCGACGCGGCCTGGGCCGACGGTGACGTCGACGTGGCGATCGTCGCCTTCGGCATCCTCGGCGATGCCGAGGAACTGTGGCAGAACCAGGCCAAGGCCGTGCTGACCGCACAGATCAATTACACCGCCGCGGTATCGGTCGGCGTGCTGGTCGGCCAGAAGATGCGCGCACAGGGCTTCGGCCAGATCATCGCGATGTCCTCGGTGGCCGGGGAACGAGTGCGCCGCTCCAACTTCGTCTACGGCTCGACCAAGGCCGGCCTGGACGGCTTCTACCTCGGTCTGGGCGAGGCCCTGCGCGAATTCGGTGTGCACGTCCTGGTGATCCGCCCCGGCCAGGTCCGCACCACCACCACCCTGGAGCACTGGAAGGCCACCGGCGCGAAGGAGGCCCCCTTCACCGTCGACAAGGAGGACGTCGCCGAACTGGCCGTCGCCTCCGCAGCCAAGGGCAAGGAGCTCGTCTGGGCACCAGGGCCGGTCAAGTACCTGATGTCCGTGATTCGGCACATCCCGCGGCCGGTCTTCCGCAAGCTTCCGCTCTGATGACCCTGGCGGCCAGGACGGCCGGCCAGATGCTGGCCGCGGCCGCCACCGCGACGGCGCTGGCCGTCATCGCACTGCTGGCGATCGCCCGTGTCGAGTGGCCCGCCTACAACTCCTCCAACCAGCTGCATGCGCTCACCACTGTCGGTCAATTCTTCTGCCTGGCAGGAGTTTTCGCCGCAGGTGTGTTGTGGCGACGCGGACGCCGACTGCTGGCGCGCATCGCGTCGGTGGTGTTTCTTTCGGCCTTCTCGGTGGTGACGCTGGCCATGCCGCTGGGCGCCACCCGGCTCTACCTGTTCGGCATCTCGGTCGATCAGCAGTTCCGCACGGAGTACCTGACCCGGCTGGCCGACAGCCCCGCCCTGCACGATATGACCTACATAGGCCTGCCGCCCTACTACCCGGCCGGCTGGTTCTGGCTCGGCGGTCGGATGGCGGATCTGACCGGCATGCCGGCCTGGGAGATGTTCAAGCCCTGGGCCATCATCTCGATCACCGCCGCGATCGCGGTCGCCTTGGTGCTGTGGACGGCGATGGTGCGCTTCGAGACAGCGCTGGCCGTGACCACCGCGACCGCGGCTGTCACCCTTGCTTACACCTCCGCCGAGCCCTACGCCGCCGTCATCACCGTCCTGCTGCCACCGGTTTTCGTGCTCGCCTGGTCGGGCCTGAAGGGCGCAAACCGGGCAGCCATCGTGGCTGCCGGGCTGTTCCTCGGTATGGCAGCACTGTTCTACACATTGTTGCTGGTGTATGCCGCCTTCACGATCACCCTCATGGCGCTGGTGCTCGCGGCTGCCCGGCGCAGTGTCGTGCCGCTGCTGCGGTTGCTCGTCATCGCCGTCATCGCCGGCGCCCTGGCGTTGTTGACCTGGGCTCCATACCTACTGGCCGCCTTGCGCGGAGCGCCTGCCGATACCGGGACCGCCAGGCACTACCTGCCGATGGACGGTGCCGAGCTGACCTTCCCGATGCTGGACTTCACCCTGCTGGGTGCGTTGTGCATGCTGGGCACCATCTGGCTGGTGGTGCACGCCCGCAGATCGTCGACGGCGGGCCCGCTGGCCGTCGGGGTACTGGCCGTCTACGCGTGGTCACTGCTGTCGATGCTCTACACGCTGCTGGGCACCACCCTGCTGTCGTTCCGACTGCAGCCCACGCTGTCCGTTCTGCTGGCCGCCGCGGGCACCTTCGGGTTCATCTGGCTGACGCAGGCCGCCGTCGCCCGCTATCAGCATCCGGGTCGGCACGTCGTCGCCGTCGCGGCCACCATCGGCCTGATCGGTGGGCTGACCTTCAGCCAGGACATCCCCGACGTCCTGCGCACCGATATCAACGTCGCATACACCGACACCGACGGTTACGGGCAGCGCGCCGACCGCAGGCCGCCGGGGGCCGAGCAGTACTACCGGGCGCTCGACGAGCGCATCAGGGAGGTCACCGGCCGCCCACCGAACGAGACAGTCGTGCTGACCGCCGACTACAGCTTCCTGTCCTTCTACCCCTACTACGGGTTCCAGGGCCTCACATCGCATTACGCAAACCCGTTGGCGCAGTTCGAGGCCCGTTCGGCCGCCATCGAGAGCTGGGCACTGCTGACCACACCCGAACAGTTTGCGACGGCCCTGGACCAGCTGCCCTGGCCCGCGCCGACGGTATTCCTGATGCGCCGAGGCGGGCCCGACAGCTATACCCTCCGACTGGCAGCCGATGTGTACCCCAACCAACCCAATGTCCGGCGCTACCAAGTGTCGCTGGACCCGGCGATCTTCGACGACCAGCGCTGGGACGTCTCGACCGAGGGACCGTTCGTGCTGGCCATCCGTAAACCACAGGCCAATGGTTGATGGCCGGACAACTACCATCTAGCTCCGTGAACGACACGGCGACCAACCACCGCACCGCCCGTCTGGTCGCCATCGTCGCCGGACTGCTGGGCACCATCCTGGCGATCGCGACGCCGTTCCTGCCGGTCACCCAGACCACCGCCACCCTCAACTGGCCGCAGAACAACACTCTGGACAGCGTCGACGCTCCCCTGATCGGCTACGTCGCCACCGACCTCAACATCACGATCCCCTGCAGCGCGGCGGCGGATCTCACCGGTCAGCGCAACGTGCTGCTCTCCACGGTGCCCAAGCAGGCCCCCAAGGCTGTCGACCGCGGCCTGCTCATCGAGCGGGTCAACAACGAGCTGCTGGTCATCGTGCGCAACACCCCGGTGGTCAGCGCGCCGCTGATCGATGTGCTCAGCCCGAACTGCCGGGAACTCAAGTTCACCGCACACGCCGACAAGGTCACCGGCGAGTTCGTCGGGCTGACCCAGGATTCGGATGATCCCAACCCCGGCGAACCCCGCCGCGGCGAACGCGGTGGGTACGACTTCCGCCCGCAGATCGTCGGCGTCTTCACCGACCTGTCCGGCCCCGCCCCACCCGGGCTGGCGTTCTCGGCCACCATCGACACCCGCTACAGCAGTTCGCCGACCCTGATCAAGACCCTGGTGATGGTGCTGGGCCTGCTGATGACGATCGCCTCGCTGATCGCGCTGCACCGTCTCGACAACGCCGACGGTATGCGACACCGTCGGTTCCTGCCCCAACGCTGGTGGTCGATCACCAAGCTCGACGCCCTGGTCGCCACCCTGATGGTGTGGTGGCATTTCGTCGGGTCCAATACCGCCGACGACGGCTACATCCTGACCATGGCCCGGGTTTCCGAGCACGCCGGTTACATGGCCAACTACTACCGTTGGTTCGGCACCCCGGAGGCGCCGTTCGGCTGGTACTACGACCTGCTGGCGCTGTGGGCGCACGTCTCCACCGCCAGCATCTGGTTGCGGCTGCCCACCCTGCTGATGGGCCTCGCATGCTGGTGGATCATCAGCCGCGAGGTGATCCCTCGGCTCGGTGTCGCGGTCAAACACTCCAGGCCCGCGGCCTGGACTGCGGCGGCGATGTTCCTGGCGTTCTGGCTGCCGCTGAACAACGGTCTGCGCCCCGAGCCGATCATCGCGCTGGGGATCCTGCTGACCTGGTGTTCGGTCGAGCGTGGCGTCGCCACCAGTCGGCTGCTGCCGGTGGCGGTGGCCCTGATCATCGGGGCCCTGACACTGTTCTCCGGTCCGACCGGAATCGCCGCGGTCGGCGCGGTCCTGGTCGCCGTCGGACCACTGAAGACGATTGTGGCCGCGCATGTTTCGCGCTTCGGCTACTGGGCACTGCTGGCTCCCGTGGCGGCCGCGGGCACCGTCACCCTGTTCTTGATCTTCCGCGACCAGACCCTGGTCGGCGAGATGCAGGCCAGTTCGTTCAAGTCCACCATCGGCCCGAGCCTGGCCTGGTTCGACGAGCACATCCGGTACTCGCGGTTGTTCACCACCAGCCCCGACGGATCGGTGGCGCGTCGCTTCGCGGTGTTGGCCATGCTGCTGGCCCTCGCATTGTCGATCGCGATGACGTTGCGCAAGGGCCGAATCCCCGGGACCGCGATCGGTCCCGCACAGCGGATGATCGGCATCACCGTCATCTCGTTCCTGTCGCTGATGTTTACCCCCACCAAGTGGACACACCACTTCGGCGTGTTGGCCGGCCTGGCGGGCTCGATCGGCGCGCTTGCGGCGGTGGCCATTGCCGCCGCGGCGATGAAGTCCAAACGCAACCGCACCGTCGTCACCGCGATGATCCTGTTCGTGACGGCGTTGTCGTTCGCCACCGTAAACGGGTGGTGGTACGTCTCGAACTTCGGCGTCCCGTGGTCGAACGACTTCCCTGCCTTCGGGTTCGGGTTCACCACCATCCTGCTCGGCTTCTCGGCGCTCGCCCTGTTGGTCGCCGCGTACCTGCACTTTTCGGCACGGCCGGCACCGCAGCGGCCGTGGACACGCTTCACCGGTGCCCCGTTGGCCGTGATCGCCTGGGCCGTGGTGCTGTTCCAGGTGGTTTCCCTGACGATGGCGGTGGTGACCCAGTACCCGGCGTGGACGGTCGGCCGATCCAATCTCGAGGCGCTGACCGGCAAGTCCTGCGGACTGGCCACCGATGTCATGGTCGAGCAGGATCCCAATGTCGGGATGCTCACGCCGGTTGACGTCCCGGTCGGTGACGCATTGGGGGCAGTGACCGCCGACGGCTTCCGTCCCAACGGGATTCCGGACGATATCGAGGCCGATCCGGTGATGAACCAGCCCGGTGACAGCAATTTCGCCGACTCCGAGGCCAGCGACGAGACCGGCAGCGAGCCAGGCACCGAGGGCGGTACCACTGCAGCGGCCGGCGTCAACGGTTCGCAGGCCCGACTGCCCTACAACCTCGATCCGGCCCGCACTCCGGTGCTGGGCAGCTGGCGCTCCGGACCCCAGCAACCGGCCAAACTGCGGTCGGCCTGGTACCGACTGCCACCGCGCGACGAGCGCGGCCCGCTGTTGGTAGTGGCCGCAGCAGGCCGGTTCGACGCCGGCGAGGTGTTGGTGCAGTGGGCCACCGACGAGCAGGCGTCCGCCGACAAGCCGGGTGGCACAATCGGTTTCGCCGACGTGGGTGCGGTGCCGGCCTGGCGCAACCTGCGCGCTCCGATGTCTGCCATTCCAGGTGAGGCCACCCAGGTGCGGCTGGTGGCCTCCGATGACGACCTGGCACCCCAACACTGGATCGCCGTCACTCCGCCGCGGATCCCCGAACTGCGTACCCTGCAGGACGTCGTCGGGTCAGACGATCCGGTGATGCTGGATTGGCTTGTGGGCTTGGCCTTCCCGTGCCAGCGGCCGTTCTTCCACAACAACGGCGTGACCGAGGTGCCCAAGTGGCGCATCCTGCCGGATCGCTTCGGGGCAGAGGCGAATTCGCCGGTGATGGACTACCTCGGCGGCGGTCCGCTCGGGATCACCGAACTCCTGCTGCGCGCGGTGCCGGTACCGACATATCTGCGCGACGACTGGTTCCGCGACTGGGGTTCGCTGCAGCAGTTGCGGCAGTTCTACCCGAACGCGAAACCCGCAGAGCTGGAACTCGGCACCGCTACCCGCAGTGGGCTGTGGAGTCCGGCGCCGCTGCGGCCGAGCTAGCGAAAGTGTTTCAGCCCCTCTCTTGCACCTGAGATAATTGATCGGTGGCGCGCAACTCACGCCGCGCAGTTGGCCCAACTGGCCGACGAGATGGTCCCGGCGGTAGCGCACTACTTGGACGAGTCGGCGACCGCGCCCTCAACGCAGAGCATCGATGAGTTCTCCCGGCTCGGCCGTGAATTCGACGACAGCCTGGCCGGTCTCGACGCAGTTTGCGCTGACCGTTGAACGCTACGTGTTCTTCGGAGCCTCGGTCGGCTCGCCGTCCTCCCAGTACGCCCACTCCGGCAACGGCGTCGGCGGGACAACACACTTTTGTGACAGCGATCCCAGATTCGGGTCCGCTTCCGTGCGAAAGTTTGTCGTCTTGCTCTTTCGCACGTAGGTGGCGATGAAGACGAGGACCGCCACGCCGATGAAAACGACCAAGGACACCTTCAGAACCGTGAGCAGCATCAGTGCCTACTTGCGGCCCTGCAGGATCGCCTCGATATTGCGTTCGGCCAGCGCGGTGATCGACATGTACGGGTTGCAGCCGATATACCCCGGAACGAGCGACGCGTCGTTGACATAGAGATTCTCGTAACCGTTGACCCGCCCGAAGGCATCGGTGGCAACACCCCGCACACACCCACCCAATGGGTGAACAGTGTTGGGCGCGAAGGCTTTCCCCTCGAACAGGTCATCGCGGTAATCCACCCCGTTGGCCTGCGTCACCTTGTCGAAGACGAGCTTGGCCCGCTCGATCAGGCGGTCGGTGTTGCTCTGCGGCCAATCGATGGAGATGGCGTCGGACGCGCGGTCATAGCTGATCACCGCGCGATCGCCGGTGCGGACCATGGCGTAGTAGCCCAGCGCATGGGTCTCCAGCGGCAGCGGTAGCGAGAACATGCTGGCGTACACCGGGTTGTCCGGATCGTTGCGACCGTCCAGGTTGATCATGCCCAGCAGCGACTGCAGGGTACCCACCGGATCCTGCTCGGCGGTGTTGTGGGCCACCATGATGTCCCCGTTGTTGCCATAACCCTCACCGACCTCGTCGGACAGGTCGGCAAGATCGCCGTTCTCACGCGCGCGCAGTAGCAGCTCAGCCGTCCCGACCACGCCGGCCGCCAGATACAGCTGCTCGCAACCGATCTCGTTGCGCGACAACTCTTTGCCCCACCGATCGATCTCGCGGATGGACACCACGTACTCCCCGGAGGATTCGCGGCGGATGCCGGTCACCTCGGTCAGCGGACGCAACGTCACCTTGCCGGTGGCCAACGCCGCGGCGATGTAGGTCTGATCCACACTGCCGAAGCGTCCGTAGTTGTTGCCGTACTGGCATTCCCAGTCCAGTGCCGACTTCGGCGCCTGGCCGGCGGCCTCCGAGACCATGTAATCGAACGAGTAGGCGCTTCCGTTGTAGTCCACTCCGTAGCCTGCCGCCTCGGCATAACTGCGCCCCACCCGCGCATATTGGAAGTAGGGGGTCTGCTCGAACCAGCCCATATCGCGATAGCTGATCTTCAGCGTGGTCTTGGCCCGCTCGACATAGGTGCCGAGGAACTCGTTGGGGTCGATGTCGGGGAAGGCCGCCCGCACCTGATCCGGCGTGGGTATCGCGGCGATCGCGGCGTTCACCATCGAGCCACCACCGACCGCTATCCCGCGGAAGACCTCGTGGGCGCCGTAGGTGATCTTGTCGCAGATGCCCGCCTGGACCGGCTGCGAACCAGGATTCTGGGCAGCGACCGCGTTGACCGATATGCCGCCGAATGAGGGCACCAGGCTCGGTGGCACATCGCGGAACCAACCCGCCCGGGTGTCGGCGGGCAACATTTTGCTGAACCGCTTACCGTCCTCGTCCGGGGTGTCCCAGAGCCGACCGCGCTCCAGGATCAGCGTTTCGACGCCGGCCTCCCCCAAACGCAACGCGCTGACGCCCCCGCCGTACCCGCTGCCGACCACGATGGCCTGGTGAAACGCGCGATCGGCCGGTCGCTCGCCGGACTCGGTCCGCTGGCACGCCACCACGGCGCCGGCACCGGCCGCCGCACCGAGCGCGACACCCAGGAACCGCCGTCTTGTCAGCAAAACCGGTCCACCCTCACAGCAAAATCCCCCTTCGTTATCGTCCCGTGTTTGCACTGCTCTGAGAACCAGGTTAAATGGTTCAGGAAACTCGCTCACTGTCCAGCTTGCAAGGATACGAAGTGCTCGACCCGCAGACCCGCACAACGCGCAGGTGGCGCGATGCGAAAAGGTACTTGTGGCTGCTCGGCGCCGTCGTCCCCGGCCTGGTGGGGCTGGCCTGGTTGCTGGTCCAGCTGACCGGTTCCGCGATCTTCTGGTGGGTGGGTCCGATGATGGCCTTCATCGTGATCCCCATCGTTGACCAGCTAATTGGCACTGACGACGGTTACCTCACTGGCAACGCACTCGCGCACCTCGAAACCGACCCGTTCTACCGGTGGGCGAACTATCTCTATCTGCCAGGTCAATACCTGTCGCTGATCTTTGCCTGCTGGCTCTGGGCCGGCGGCGGTTGGGTCACCATGACGTTGCCGGACAAGCTGGGCCTGATGTTCACCGTGGGCATCGTCGGCGGAATCGCGATCAACGCCGCCCACGAACTGGGCCACCGCCGCGACACGCTGGAGCGCAGGCTCAGCAAGATCGCCCTGGCCCAGACCGGCTACGGGCACTTCTTCGTCGAGCACAATCGCGGCCATCACGTGCGAGTCGCCACTCCGGACGACCCGGCCAGCGCGCGATTCGGCGAGAGCATCTACCGGTTCATCCCCAGGTCCGTGCTGGGCGGGCTGCGTTCTGCCTGGCAACTGGAGACCGCACGGTTGGCGAAGGCAGGCAAGTCGAAGTGGTCACCGGCCAACGACATCCTCAACGCCTGGTTGCTGACCGCGGTGTCGTTCGCCGTCCTGATCGTCTGGTTCGGCGCCGTGATCACGCCGTATTTGCTGGGACAGGCCGTCATCGGCATCTGCCTGTTGGAGACCGTCAACTATCTGGAGCATTACGGGTTGCGCCGCCAGCGGGTCGGAAGCGGACGCTACGAGCGGGTCGGGCAGCGACATAGCTGGAACAGCAACACCCTGATGGCCAACGTGTTCCTGTACCACCTGCAGCGCCACTCCGACCACCACGCCAACCCGCAGAAGCCCTACCAGACCCTGCAGCCGTCGGACATCGCCCCGCAACTGCCGACCGGTTACGGCAGCATGCTGGTGCTGGCCTGGTGCCCGCCGTTGTGGCGCCGGGTGATGGATCCGCGGGTTCTTGCCCACTACGGCGGCGACGCCAGCCTGGTCGCCGTCCGCCCAGATTGATTTCCAGCGCGGGTCACGGGACGGCACACCAAGGCTCGTCGCTTACTGTTGAACCTCGTGCCCACTAGGACCATCCGCCTCGTAGCCATCATCGCGGGCCTCGTCGGCATGGTGCTCTGCGCTCTTGCGCCCTTGTTGCCGGTTCGGCAGAGCACGGCGACGATCCAATGGCCGCAAACAGCCGGCGCCGACGGCTTCATCAGCGATGTCACCGCCCCGCTGGTATCGGGAGCACCGCGCGAACTGGACGTGACCATCCCGTGCCAGGCCATCGCCACGCTGCCCGCCGACGGCGGGCTGGTGTTCTCGACGATCCCGCCGGGCGGTATCGACGCCGGACGCAACGGATTGTTCGTCAACGCCAATGCCGACGTCGTGTACGTGGCCTTCCGGGACACCGTCGCCGCGGTGGCCCCGCGCGATGCCGTCGCTTCCGGGGCCTGCGGCGACCTGCACATCTGGGCCGACGTCGACGCCGTCGGCGCCGATTTCATCGGTATCCCCGGCGCGCGCGGCGAACTGGACGTGGACAAACGTCCGCAGGTCGCGGGCCTGTTCACCGAACTGCCGGTCGGTCTCGACTCTGGCGTGCGGGCGCGGGTCGACATCGACACCCGGTTCATCACCAGTCCGACCGCGCTGAAACTGGCCGTCATGGTGCTGGGCACCGCGTCGGTGCTGGCCTCGATCATCGCGCTGGCCCTGTTGGACCGCACGACGGGACGCCGCCTACGGGGTTGGGACCGCCGTCGCACGGGCTGGGCGACGTGGCTTGCCGATGCCGGCGTGCTGAGCTCCTTGTTGCTCTGGCATATCGTCGGCCCGCAGTCATCCGACGACGGCTACAACCTGACGATCGCCCGGGTATCGTCCGACGCCGGTTACGTCACCAATTACTACCGCTACTTCGGCGCATCCGAGGCCCCGTTCGACTGGTACCAGAGCGTGCTGGCACATCTGGCCTCCATCAGCACCGCCGGAGTCTGGATGCGGCTGCCCGCCACCCTGGCCGCCATCGGCACCTGGCTGATCCTCAGCCATTTCGTGCTGCCCCGCCTCGGTGCCCGACTGGCCCACAACCGGATTGCACTGTGGACCGGTGGCGCGGTCTTCCTGGCCGCCTGGCTGCCCTTCAACAACGGTCTGCGACCCGAACCGTTGATCGCGTTCGGCGTGCTCCTGGTCTGGATGCTCGTCGAGATCTCGGTGGCGCGAAGGATCCTGTGGCCCACCGCGCTCGCCATCGTGATCGCCGTGTTCAGCGTGACGCTGGCACCGCAGGGACTGATCGCGCTCGCCCCGCTGCTCGTCGGCGCGCGCGCCGTCACCCGGATGATCGCCGCCCGCAGGCCGGATCAGGGGCTGCTGGCCCAGCTCGCCCCGCTGGGCGCCGCCGCCGCGGTGTTGTTCGTGGTGGTGTTCCGTGACCAGACGCTGGCCACCGTCGCCGAGTCCGCGCGCATCAAGTACACCGTCGGACCCACGATCGCCTGGTACCAGGAGTTCCTGCGGTACTACTTCCTGACCGTCGAAGACAGTGTCGACGGTTCGATGACCCGGCGGTTCGCGGTCCTCATCCTGCTGCTGTGCCTGTTCGGGCTGCTGATGGTGCTGCTGCGCCGCGGCACCGTCCCCGGCGCGATGAACGGTCCGGTGTGGCGCTTGATCGGCACCGCCGGGATCGGCCTGTTGCTGCTGCACTTCACGCCGACCAAGTGGGCCGTGCAGTTCGGCGCCTTCGCCGGGCTGGCGGGAGCACTGGGCGCCGTGACGGCGTTCGCGCTGGCGCGGGTCGGCCTGCACAGCCGGCGCAATCTCGCGCTGTACGTGACGGCCCTGCTGTTCGTGCTCGCCTGGGCCACCTCGGGTATCAACGGCTGGTTCTATACCGGCAACTACGGGGTGCCCTGGTTCGACAAGCAGCCCGTGATCCTCGGTTTCCCGGTGACGACGATCTTCCTCGTGCTGGCGATCGTCGGTGGACTGCTCACCGCCTGGCTGCACTTCCGTATCGACTACGCCGGGCACACCGAGGTGGCCGACACCGGCCGAAACCGGGCGCTGGCATCGACGCCGTTGCTCGTGGTCGCCGTGATCATGGTGGTGCTCGAGCTCGGCTCGATGGTCAAGGCGACCGTGGGCCGCTATCCCGTCTACACGACAGGGCTGGCCAACCTGTCTGCGTTGCGGTCCGGTCTGTCGGGCACCAGTTGCGCGATGGCCGACCACGTCTTGGTCGAGGCCGACACCAATGCCGGTCTGCTGGAACCGGTCCCGGGTCAGCGCTACGGCCGGTACGGACCGCTCGGTGGGGAGAACCCGGTCGGGTTCACCCCCAACGGCGTCAGCGACACCCTGGAACCCGCCGAACCCGTCGCAGCGAATCCGGGCACCGTGAACTCCGACGGCCCGGTCGACAAACCCAATATCGGTGTCGGTTACGCCGCCGGTACCGGCGGTGGGTACGGGCCGGAAGGAATCAACGGGTCGCGGGTGTTCCTGCCCTTCGGCCTCGATCCGGCACGCACCCCGGTGATGGGCAGTTTCGACGAGAACACCGTGGCCGCCAAGGCGACATCGTCGTGGTACCAGTTGCCGCCGCGCACACCGGACCGTCCACTGGTGAGCGTCGCCGCCGCAGGCGCGATCTGGTACTACGAGGAGGACGGGTCGTTCAAATACGGCCAGTCGCTGAAGCTGCAGTGGGGTGTCCACCGGCCGGACGGGTCCTATGAGGCGCTCAACGAGGTCCAGCCCATCGACATCTTCCAGCAGAAGGCTTGGCGCAACCTGCGTTTCCCGCTGACGACGGCACCCCCGGAGGCCAACGTCGCCCGCATCGTGGCCGATGACCCGAACCTGTCGGAGGACCAGTGGTTCGCCTTCACACCGCCACGGGTGCCGGTGTTGCAGACCGCGCAGGAGTATCTGGGCAGCCAGACCCCGGTCATGATGGACATCGCGACCGCGTCGAACTTCCCGTGCCAGCGCCCGTTCGGCGAACATCTCGGCGTGGCGGAACTTCCCGAGTACCGGATCCTGCCGAACTTCAAGCAGATGGTGGTGTCGTCGAATCAGTGGCAGTCCGCCGAGGATGGCGGGCCTTTCCTGTTCATCCAGGCACTGTTGCGCACCTCGACGATCCCGACCTACCTGCGTGACGACTGGTATCGCGACTGGGGATCGCTGGAACGCTACGTGCGCGTCGTGCCCGCCGACCGGGCGCCCAAGGCAGCCATCGAAGAAGGGACACAGAACGTGTACGGCTGGAGCCGCGGCGGACCGATCAGGGCGCTGCCGTGAGTGAGCGCGCGAACGGACAGAAAACCCCGCACGGCGAGACATCTGCCGTGAGTGCGACGGTGAAGGAACAGTGGGCGCAGTCCGATCCTGCCCGTGACGTCCAGATCGCCAGGTGGGTCGCGGTGATCGCGGGTCTGCTGGGTTTCGTGATGGCGGTGGCGGTTCCGCTGTTGCCGGTCACCCAGACCACCGCAACGCTCAACTGGCCGCAGAACAACCAACTGGACAACGTCACCGCACCGCTGATCTCGCAGGCACCGGTCAGCCTGACCGCGACGGTGCCCTGTTCGGTGATCCAGGGCATGCCGGCCGACGGTGGCTTGATCATGGGTACCGCGCCCGCCAAGGGACGGGATGCGGCGCTGAACGCGATGCTGGTGACCGCCAGCGAGGACCGCGTCGACGTCATCGTCCGCAATGTGGTGGTCGCCAGCGTCGAACGCGACCGGATCGGCGGTTGCTCGAGAATCGAGATCATCTCCAACCACGATGGCACGTATGCCGATTTCGTCGGCCTGACCAAGGATGACGGCTCACCGCAGCGAACCGGTTACCCGGACCCCAATCTGCGGCCGGCCATCGTGGGCGTGTTCACCGACCTCACCGGACCTGTCCCGCAAGGGTTGTCACTGTCGGCAGATATCGACACCCGGTTCACCACACACCCGACGCCGGCGAAGCTCGCGGCGATCGTGCTGGCGATCCTGTCCACTTTCATTGCGCTGCTTGCACTGTGGCGGTTGGACCGCACCGACGGCCGACGGATGCGTCGCCTCATTCCGACCCGCTGGCGGACCTTCACCGCGGTGGACGCTTTCGTCGTGGGCATCTTCGTCCTCTGGTACATCATCGGCACCAACTCCTCCGATGACGGCTACCAGATGCAGATGGCCCGCACCGCCGAACATTCCGGGTACATGGCCAACTACTTCCGGTGGTTCGGCGTCCCGGAGGATCCGTTCGGCTGGTACTACAACGTCCTGGCGTTGATGTCGCAGGTGAGCACCGCAGGCATCTGGATGCGGCTGCCGGATCTGATCTGTTCGCTGGTCTGCTGGGTGTTGCTGTCGCGGGAAGTGCTGCCTCGCCTCGGCCCGGCCGTGATCGCCAGCAGGCCCGCACTGTGGGCCGCGGGCCTGGTGCTGATCGGCGCATGGATGCCCTTCAACAACGGTCTTCGCCCGGAAGGGCAGATCGCCACCGGTGCGCTGATCACCTACGTCCTCATCGAACGCGCCGTCACCTCGGGCCGGCTCACCCCGGCCGCGCTGGCGATCTTCACGGCCGCGTTCACCCTCGGTATCCAGCCGACCGGGTTGATCGCGGTGGCGGCACTGGTCGCCGGCGGCCGACCCATCCTGCGGATCATCATGCGCAGGCGGCACACCGTCGGCCTGTGGCCACTGCTGGCACCACTACTGGCCGCGGGCACCGTGATCCTGGCGGTGGTGTTCGCCGACCAGACGCTCGCGACGGTGCTGGAGGCCACCAGGATCCGGACGGCCATCGGCCCCAGCCAGGAGTGGTACACCGAGAACCTGCGCTACTACTACCTGGTGCTGCCGACCGTCGACGGTGCGATCTCGCGGCGGTTCGCCTTCCTGTTCACCGCGCTGTGCCTCTTCCCGTCGCTGTTCATGATGTTGCGTCGCAAGCGGATCGCGGGCATCGCGCGGGGTCCGGCCTGGCGACTGATGGGCATCATCTTCGCGACGATCTTCTTCCTGATGTTCACCCCGACCAAGTGGATCCACCACTTCGGCCTGTTCGCCGCGGTCGGCGGAGCGATGGCGGCGCTGGCCACCGTGATGGTCTCGCCGGCGATCCTGCGTTCGGCACGTAACCGGATGGCCTTTTTGGCCTTGGTGTTCTTCGTGCTGGCGCTGTGCTTCGCATCTGTCAACGGGTGGTGGTACGTCTCCAACTTCGGTGTGCCGTTCAACAATTCGGTACCCGCGATCGGCGGTGTCACCGTCAGCACGATGTTCTTCGCGCTGTTCGGTGTCGCGGCGCTGTGGGCCTTCTGGCTGCACGTGTCGGGTAAGACAGAATCCCGACTGGTCGACAGGCTCACGGCCGCACCGGTTCCGTTGGCCGCCGGCTTCATGGTCGTGATCTTTGTCGCGTCGATGGCCATCGGTGTGGTCCGCCAATACCCGACCTACTCCAACGGCTGGGCCAACATCCGCGCCTTCGCCGGGGGCTGCGGGATGGCCGACGACGTACTCGTCGAACCGAATTCCAACGACGGCTTCCTACGCGCACTGCCCGGCGACTACGGACCGCTCGGCCCGCTGGGCGGCACCGATCCCGCCGGGTTCAGCCCGGATGGGGTGCCCGATCGCATCATCGCCGAGGCGATTCGGTTGAACAACCCGCAGCCGGGCACCGATTACGACTGGAACCGGCCGGTGCGGTTATCGCGCCCGGGAATCAACGGATCCCGGGTACCGCTTCCCTACGGGCTCGATCCCGCCCGGGTGCCGGTGGCAGGCACCTATTCCACCGGCGCACAGCAGGAAAGCCGGCTGGCCTCGGCATGGTACGAACTGCCGCCCGCCGACGACGCGCACCCACTCGTCGTCATCACCGCCGCGGGCACCATCACCGGCACCAGCGTGGCCAAGGGACTCACCACCGGCCAGACCGTCGAGCTGGAATATGCGACCGCCGGTCCCGACGGTGTTCCCGTGCCCGCAGGCCGGGTCGCCCCCTACGACATCGGCCCCACGCCGTCGTGGCGCAACCTGCGCTACCCGCGGGCCCAGATCCCCACCGATGCCGTGGCAGTGCGGGTCATCGCCGAGGATCTGTCGCTCGGCCAGGGCGACTGGATCGCGGTGACACCGCCGCGGGTGCCGGAGGTCCGCTCGGTGCAGGAGTACGTCGGTTCCACCCAACCGGTCCTGATGGACTGGGCGGTGGGCATGGTCTTTCCGTGCCAGCGGCCGATGCTGCACGCCAACGGTGTGACCGAGGTGCCGAAGTTCCGCATCTCCCCGGACTACTACGCCAAGCTGCAGAGCACCGACACCTGGCAGGACGGCATCAACGGCGGCCTGCTGGGAATCACCGACCTGCTGCTGCGGGCATCGGTGATGTCGACCTACCTGTCCCACGACTGGGGGCAGGACTGGGGTTCGCTGCGCCGCTTCGACACGATCGTCGATGCGGAGCCCGCCGAGATCGAACTGGGCACCAGCACGCACTCGGGTCTGTACTCCCCTGGTGACATCCGGATCGGGCCGTGAGCACACGCCTGGGCAACGCCGTCCTGAGCCGGGTGGTGGAGACGTCGTTCGCGCCGGGTTTCACGATGTTCGGCGGCACACCGGAACACGCATGGGCCGAGAATGCCGACCTGCTCGCGCCGAGCTTCGTCGACCTGGAGGCACGCACCTGGCGCGTGGCCATCCAAACCTGGGTGCTCGACGTCGACGGGTTGCGCATCCTGATCGACACCGGGGTCGGCAACGGTAAACGGCGCCCGGCGATCCCGGTGCTCGACGGATTGGACACCGGATTTCTGGCTGCGCTGGAATTGGCCGGTGTGTCACCCGAGAGCGTCGACATCGTGGTGAACACCCACCTGCACAGCGATCACGTCGGGTGGAACACCCGAGCCGATGGTGCCGAGTGGGCGCCGACCTTTCCCAACGCGCGATACCTGATGCCGGAGGCAGACTTTCGGTACTTCGGCCCCGACGGTGCCGGGTGTGACGACGCGGCGCGCATCGTCTTCGACGACAGCGTGGCTCCGGTGTACGAGGCCGGGCAGGTCGAATTGTTCGGCGGTGACCATCAGCTGAGTGAATCGGTGTGGTTGCGGCCGGCCGCCGGGCATACGCCCGGCTCGTCGGTGCTGTGGCTGGATGCCGGTGCACCCGCGGTCTTCGTCGGCGACCTGACCCATTGCGCCATCCAGATTCCGCGCCCAGGTGACGCCTGCGCCTTCGATTGCGATGCCGCACAAGCCGTTGCGACCCGCACGCGGGTGTTCACCGAGGCGGCACGCCGCCGCGCCACCGTCATCCCGGCGCACTATCCCGGCCACGGCGGCGCCACGTTGGTGGCGCGCGGCGATGCCTTCCTGGTGGACGACTGGCTGGATATCGAACCGATCTGAGTCCTGAGATAGACAACCCGGCTGCCCAGGACGATGTCCTGCAGTGATCGCCGACGCTTGTCGACGACCACCCACAACAGACCCAGGGGAAAGAGCACGCAGGCCGCCGCGCGGATGACCGCGAATACCGGTGCCAGCCGATCACCGTGACGTCCGGTCACCCGCAGGCCCATGAACGCCGCACCCGCCGTGCAGCCCGATACCGTCCAGCAGCCGGCCAGATAGAGCACCGCGACGGTGAACATGACCGCGGTGGAGAACACCGCGTTGACCGTGGGCAGGCTGAACGAGGTGGGATTGAACATGAGTCGGACCAGCACGAGGCCCACATACAGGGCGCCCAGCGCCACTGCGACGACGACGATGTCCAGGACCGCGGCGGCCCCGCGGCTCACGATGCCCGCCGAGCGAGGCTTGCCGAGCGAGCCAACCGGCACCGAGCGAGGCTTGCCGAGCGAGCCAACCGGCACCGAGCGAGGCTTGCCGAGCGAACGTTTCGATGTCATCGCACATCCCGTCCGAGCAGCCGGTCGACGAATCCGGCGACCGCATCGTCGGCACGCTCGCCCTGACTGCGCACATCGGTCATCACCTCGGCGGT
This sequence comes from Mycolicibacterium neoaurum ATCC 25795, assembly GCF_000691525.1. Taxonomy (GTDB): domain Bacteria; phylum Actinomycetota; class Actinomycetes; order Mycobacteriales; family Mycobacteriaceae; genus Mycobacterium; species Mycobacterium neoaurum. Next base: position 41,551 of record NZ_JMDW01000024.1, on the reverse strand, counting down.
GACCGAGTCCGTGGACGTGCGGATGATCGCGGGCAGATCGATACCGTCGACCACCTCATCGGCAAGGCCGACCAGGTCCAGCCGGTCGCGGGCCACCGCGTTGAGGTCGATCTGGTCCAGAATCGTCTCGATGCCGGCGGCCACCACCCGTTCGCCCCGTGCGGTCAGTTCGATCCGGCTGCGATGCAACCAGCCCCCGACGACAGGCAGCCGTTCGGCGGCGCTGTACGCCACGGCCACTCGGTCACACGCCACGGCGACGGCCCCGAGTGCGACGGTGACCGCCGGATGCACGGCATCGGACATCGTTGCATCGTAGTGCCTGCTAGAGGTGTTGTTTGGCGTCCTCATAGGAACCGCTCGGCGCCCCATCGTCCTTGGTGTAGACGCTGTGCACCACGCCGGTCCGGAATGCGGTCGAACTCAACAGTTTCAATGGCAGCGCGTCTGCGTCGCGGAACAACCGGGCGCCGGCGCCCACCACGACGGGGTGCACCAATAGGTGCAGTTCGTCGAGCAGGCCCGCGGCCAACAGCTCGCGGACCACCGACACCGATCCCGCGATCCCGATGTCGCCACCGGGCTGCGCCTTCAGTTCCTGCACGCCGGTGAGCAGATCACCGTGCAGCTGTTCGGAATTGCGCCAGTCATAGCTCGAGTTGGGCCCGAAACTCAGCCGCTGCCGCGACACCACGATCTTGCGGGTGTCGCCGAGCTTCTTCGCGAACTCGGCGTCCTCACCACCGTCTGCCTCCCGCTGCGGCCAGGCTCCGACGAAGCTGTCATACGTGGCGCGGCCGAGCAGGATGGTCTCTGCCGAGCCCAGCTGGGCATCGACGGCGGCACCCATCTCGTCGTTGAAGTACGGGAAATGCCACTGGTCGGGTGCCTCCACCACGCCGTCGAGCGAGATGAAAAGGCCTGCGGTGATCCGTGTCATGACACATACGACCACCGCAGGCCCGAAAACTCATCGCCCACCGGCGGTGGCGCGTCGCCCGCGATTACAGCGGGGTCAAACCGTGCTTGCGGAGCACCTTCTTCACGGGCTGCTTGTCGCGCAACAGGCGCAACGACTTACGGATCAGCAGCCGCGTCTCGTGCGGTTCGATGACACCGTCGATATAACCGCGTTCGGCCGCAATCCACGGGGTCGCCAGGTTCAGGTTGTAGCCCTCGATGAAGTCGGCGCGGATCTTCTGCACCTCGGGCGCGGTCGGATCCGGGAACCGTTTCACCAACAGCTGGGCCGCGCCCTCGGCGCCGATCACGGCGATGCGTGCGGTCGGCCAGGCGAAGTTGAGGTCCGCGGAGAGCTGCTTGGAGCCCATCACGGCGTAACCGCCGCCGTAGGCCTTGCGCACGATGATGGTCACCTTGGGCACATCGGCCTCGACGATGGCGTTGAAGAAACGGCCACCGCGTTTGATGATGCCGCCCTCCTCCTCGGCGACGCCGGGCATGGCACCCGGGGTGTCGACGACGAACACCAGCGGCAGGTTGAACGAATCGCAGAATCGGATGAAACCGGCAGCCTTGTCCGACGCCTCGTTGCCGACCGCGCCCGACATGTGCATCGGCTGGTTGGCGATCACGCCGACCGGGCGACCGTCGACGCGGGCGAACGCGGTGATCATCGAGGGGCTGCGCTGATCGGAGATCTCGAAGACGTCACCGTCGTCGAAGATCCGGAGCAGGATCTCGTGCATGTCGTAACCCATGTTGTCCGAGTCCGGCACGATGGTGTCGAGTTCGAGGTCGTGCGCGGTGATCTCGGGCTCCAGACCCGGATTGACGATCGGCGCATCATCGAAGTGGTTGGCAGGCAGGAAGCTCAGGTAATCCCGGACGTACTGGTAGGCCGCGGCTTCGGACTCGACCACCTTGTGGATGTTGCCGCGCCGGGCCTGCACATCGGCGCCGCCGAGCTCGTCGAAGGTGACGTCTTCGCCGGTGACGTCCTTGATCACATCGGGACCGGTGATGAACATGTAGCCCTGATCACGCACGGCCACAACGAGATCGGTCTGGATCGGCGAGTACACCGCACCGCCGGCGCACTTTCCGAAGATCAGCGAGATCTCGGGCACCAGGCCGCGCAGCATCTCGTGACGCCGGCCCAGTTCGGCGTACCAGGCCAACGACGTCGCGGTGTCCTGGATGCGCGCGCCGGCCGAGTCGTTGATACCGATGATCGGGCACCCGACCATGGCCACCCACTCCATCAGCTTGGCCACCTTGCGGCCGAACATCTCGCCGACCGAGCCCTGGAAGACCGTCTGGTCATGGCTGAACACACCGACCGGCCTGCCGTCGATGGTGCCGTGTCCGGTCACCACACCGTCGCCGTAGAAGGCGTTCGGGTCGCCGGGTGTGCGGGCCAGCGCACCGATCTCCAGGAAGCTGCCCGGATCCAGCAGCGCGTGGATGCGCGCGCGGGCACTGGGGATGCCCTTTTTGTCGCGCCGCGCCTTGGCCTTCTCGTCACCGGGATCCTTGGCCAGCTCCAGCTTTTCGCGCAGCTCGGCCAGTTTCTCCGCTGTGGTCGCGGTCTTCGGCTGTACGGGAGTTTCCGTCACGGGGTTTCCTTCTTCGCTTCGATGCGGTTGAGGGCTTCGCTCATGTGCGCGCCGACCTTGGCGATATAGGGCTCGTCGATGGCCTGGATGTGCTCACCACCGATGGGTACCACCTCGAGATCGTCGACGTAGTCGCCCCAGCCGCCGTCGGGTTTACGGGTGGCGTAGGCGGGTTCGAAGACGATGGCGTCATCGTGATAGCGGTCGGCGAGATACAGCGTGACGTGGCCGTCGTAGGGCTGGATCTCGATGGTGGCCAGCGCGCGGTTGTCCAGGTACGAGGTGCGCTGGTGTTCGATGATGCCGCCGGGGATCTGCACCCCGCTCTGGGCGACGATGTCGAGCACGTACTTGACCTGGCCCTCATCATCGAGCTTTTCCAGTTCCTCGTAAGGGATCTCCGGGATCTCGACGTTGAAGGTGCGCTCGGCGAACAGGGCGTAACGGTCCCAACGGGCCCGCATCCCCTCCTTGGACTGGTCGATCGGCTCGCCGGGCAGGGCCAGGTCGATCAGACCGACGAATCGGACATCGGCGCCGGCCCGCTTGAGGCCGATGGCGCAGGCATACGCCAGCGCGCCGCCCAGGGACCACCCGGCCAGTACGAACGGGCCGTCATGCAGCTCAAGGAGTTTGGGCACGTACTCGGCGGCCCGCTCCTCGATGGAACCCTCGACCCGCTCGATGCCGTACACCGGGATGTCGGCGGGCAACCGCTTGATCAGCGGTTCGTAGACCACCGTCGATCCGCCGGCGGGATGGAAGACGAACAGAGGGAGCGCCTTCGATCCATCGGTCGGCGGACGCAGGGTCCGCACGAAACCGTCGACGAGTCCGTCCTCGAGCTGGTCGCGAACGTGGGTGGCCAGTTCCTCGATGGTCTTGGCCGACCGCACCTGCTCGACGCTGATCGGGCCTTCGGCCCGCTCGGTCAGCCGGGCCGACATCTTGGCCGCGGTCGCCTCATCGACATCGGGCAGCTCGTTGAAGATGCCGCCAGGGGACTTGCCGGTGACGATCGCCCACGTCGCGAAGGTGACACGCTCGGCGGCATCACGTGGGGGCACGTCGGCGCCGAGCGCCTCGGTGACGGCCTCCTGGGTGAGCACCTTCGCCGCGGCCGCGGCGGCGGTCGCCTTCTTGGGCCCGCTCGGATCCGTTGGCGGAGCCGGGATATCGGCGACATCAGAGATCGGAGCCGAGATACCGGCGCCATCGGAGGTCGGCGGCGGGATCTCGATACCCACCTCGGCCAGCGACTCGGTGGTCTCCTTCTCGGTGTCACCCAGGGGATGTCCCGACTCTGCGAGTTTCGCCTCCAGCTCGGCGACCGTGGTCGCCCCGCCCATCAGCTCGGCCTGCGCGGCCGCGATCTCCTCGGCGGACTGCCCCCTCTGGGCCTCGGCCAACGCGCTGACCTCGTCGCGGTGCTCGATCGCGTACTGGATCAACTTCTCCACCGCGTACAGGTTCGCGTCACGCACCGCGGTCAGCTGGATCGGCGGCATGTCGAAGTCGTACTCGACCCGGTTCTTGATGCGCACCGCCATCAGCGAATCCAGGCCCAGCTCGATCAGCGGCACCTCCCAGGGCAGATCCTCGGGCTCATACCCCATGGCGCTGCCGACGATGGTGCCCAACCGCTGCCCGACCGTCTCCCCCGATTCGGGGTTCCACTTCGCGAAATCCGAACCCAGATTGGCCCCGGCGGTGAGGTTGTCGGCCTCGAAGGCCGGGCTGTTCTCTTCGGGCTCCTCGACGGGTACCGGTGCGGCAGCGGCGATCTCGGCAACCGTGCCCACCCCGACTGCCGTCGGCAGCGCGGTCTGTTGACCACCGCGGCTGACGATGGCGTCGTAGACGAGGGTGAAGGACTCCTCGATACGGGCGTGCACCTGCACCGACGCCCCACCGGGATGGCGGGTCAACGTCGTCACCAGCCGGGCGTTGTCCGCGGGCACCGCACGCTGCTCGGCGGCGGTCAACACCGCATCCGGAAGCACCTGTGTCGCAGCGGCCTTCACCAGGGCGGCCAGATCGGCCGCGCCGCTGGGCGCGTACTCCCAGACATGCCTGCCGTCCGGGGTGGCCACATGGGTGCCCGGTGCGACGACCGAGCTGTCCCCGGTGAAGCGGGCGTCGAGCCAGTGCTCCTTGCGCTTGAACCGGGTCAGCGGGATATCGGCGAAGTCCAGCGCACCTGCCAGGCCTCGACTACGACGCGGGAACAGCGACCGCGGATCCATGTTGTGGCCGTACACGTACAGGTGCGCCAGCGCCGTGGTCATCGAATCGACCTCGTCCTGCTTGCGCGCCAGCGTCGCGATCAATTGCGCGTCATGGAGCCCAGCGCTGGCCGTCGTCAGCCCGACCTGCATGAGCGCCACCGGATTCGGCGCGAGCTCCAGGAAGGTGGTGTACCCGTTGTCGACGGCGTTGCGGATGCCGTGGGTGAAGTAGACGCTGTGGCGCAGCCCCTTCTTCCAGTACTCGACATCGTGGATGGGTTCGGCTCCGGCCCGGACGAACTGGCCCTCGTGCACGGTGGAGAAGTAGCCGGTCTGCAGAGGACGGGCCTCGATACCCTGGATCTCGGCGGACAGCTCGCCGAGCAGCGGGTCCATCTGCTGGGTGTGGCTGGCGCCCTTGGTCTGCAGCTTGCGGGCGAACTTGCCCTCCGATTCCGCGCGCTCGATGATCGCGTCGATCTGTTCGGGCGGACCTCCGATCACCGTCTGGGTCGGTGCCGCGTAGACGCACACCTCCAGCCCGGGGAAATCGGAGAAGACCGTTTTGATCTCCTCGGCCGAGTACTCGACCAGCGCCATCAGCCGGATGTACTCACCGAACAGCATCGCCTCACCCTCACCCATCAGGTGAGCGCGCGAGCAGATGGTCCGGGTGGCATCGGCCAGTGACAGGCCACCGGAGAAGTAGGCCGCGGCCGCCTCGCCGAGCGACTGGCCCACCACCGCACCGGGTGTGGCGCCGTGGTGGCGCAGCAGCTCACCGAGCCCGATCTGCAGCGCGAAGATCACCGTCTGGACGACCTCGATCGGGTACTCGCAGGTCTCTGCCGTGTAGTCGATCGCATCGTCGAGGATGAGCTCGACGATCGAATAGCCGCGCTCGTCCTGGATGAGGGCGTCCACCTTGTTGATCCACTCGGCAAACACCTCGTCGCGCAGGTAGAGGTCCTTGCCCATCTTGCGGTGCTGGGCACCGAATCCGGCGAACACCCACACCGGGCCGTTGGTGACCGGGCCATCGGCGGCCAGCACCAGCGGGCTCTGCTTGCCATCGGCCAGCGCCCGCAGACCCTTGACGGCCTCGTCGTGGTCGTGGGCCAGCACGACGGCCCGAGAGCGGCCGTGGTTACGCCGCGACAGCGAACGACCGATCGATTCGAGCGAGGAGGCACGCCCGGCCTCGCTGTCGATCCAATCGGCGAGCTCGGCGGCGGTGCTGCGCTTGCGGGAGGTCAAAAAGCCCGAGACGAACAGCGGCACAACAGGTCTGGCGGGCTCGGCGGCGGCGAGCGCGGCGCGGCCCTCCTCGATGAGGCGCTGGGCCTCCTCGGTCAGACCGGGCAGTTCGTAGTTGTCATCGTCGTAGCTGGGGTACTCGGGCTCGTCCTCGACGAACTCGCCGTATTCGTCCATCCGCCGACCGCTGAGATTCAGCTGATCGGCATCATCGGGCGTCGCAGACGATTCGTCCTCGGCGACAGGACTTTCCGGCTCGGGCTCGACCAGATCTGAGGCCAGCACCTCGCGCAGCACCAGGTGCGCGTTGGCACCGCCGAAGCCGAAACCGGACACCCCGGCGATGGCGTGTCCGCTGTAGCGGGGCCAGTCCGAGACGGTGTCGTTGACCTTGAGGTGTTCCTTGTCGAAGTCGATATACGGGTTGGGACCCGCGTAGTTGATCGACGGCGGCAGCTTGTCGTGCTGCAGCGACAGCGCCGCCTTGGCAAGGCTGGCCGCGCCGGCCGCCGATTCCAGGTGGCCCACATTGGATTTCACCGCACCGAGCAGCGCAGGTTTGTCGTCGGCACGGCCGCGCCCGACGACCCGGCCGAGCGCGTCGGCCTCGATCGGGTCGCCCAGGATGGTGCCGGTGCCGTGCGCCTCGATGTAGTCGACATCGCGCGGATTGATCCCGGCGTCCTTGTAGGCCTTGCGCAGCACCGCTTCCTGGGCATCCGGGTTGGGTGCCAACATGCCGTTGGAGCGGCCGTCGTGGTTGACCGCACTGCCTGCGATGACGGCGATGATCTCGTCACCGTCGCGGCGCGCATCGGAAACCCGCTTGAGCACCAGCATGCCGCCGCCCTCGGATCGGGCGTAGCCGTTGGCATCCGAGGAGAACGACTTGCACCGGCCGTCCGGGGCCAGGACCCCGCCGACCTCGTCGAAGCCGATGGTGACCAACGGGGTCACCATGGCGTTCACGCCGCCGACGATCGCGACGTCGATCTCACCGGAGCGCAGCGCGCGCACACCCTGGTGCGCGGCGACCAGCGAGGACGAGCATGCGGTGTCGATGGACTCCGACGGACCGCGGAAGTCGTAGAAGTAGGACACCCGGTTGGCGATGATCGAGCTGGTGGTGCCGGTGATGGCATACGGGTGCGCCGTGGTCGGGTCGGCGACGGCGAGGAACATGTAGTCGTTGTTCGAGCTGCCCACGTAGACACCGACTTCGCCGCCGCGCAGGCTCGAGGCCGGGATACGCGCGTGCTCGAGCGCCTCCCAGGTGAGCTCGAGGGCCATCCGCTGCTGCGGATCGATGTTGTCGGCCTCCATCTTCGACAGCGCGAAGAACTCGGAGTCGAAACCCTTGATATCGGAGAGGTAGCCGCCGCGGGTGTGCGCCTTGGCCACCCGCTCGGCGATACGCGGCTCACCGAGGAACTCCGACCAGCGGCCCTCGGGCAGGTCCGAGCTGGCGTCGCGACCCTCCAGCAACGCCGCCCACATCGCCTCGGCGCTGTTCATATCACCGGGGAACCTGGTGGCCAGCCCGACGATCGCGATGTCCTCGACACCCGGTTCGCGGGTCCAGTCCTCGTCGTTGTCGACGACGGGCTCGGGCTCACCCTCGACGATGACGGTGGCCAGCGCCTCGATGGTGGGGTTGCGGAACACCACGGTGGCGGTCAGCGTGACGCCGGTCAGATCCTCGATATCGCTGGCCATGGCCACCGCGTCACGGGAGGACAGCCCGAGTTCGACCACCGGGGCCGATTCGTTGATGGAGTCCGCGGGCTGGCCCGTGGCGTTGGCGACCCAGTTGCGCAGCCATGCCCGCATCTCGGCGACGGTCATGTCACCACGAGCGGGGGCAACGGCGTCCGAGGCCGACCCGGACACCGCGGGCAAGTTGCCGTCGGTCTGCGAATTATCTTGCGCTTCAGTCATTTTCACTGTTCACTTTCGCCGCCGTGCGGCCTGGGTGGCGCGGTGAGGAACTGAATGTGCCTCAGTCCGTCTCGTCGGGGAAATCGTTGGCGATCTTGCCGCTGCGCAGGCTGCCATCGAGATATGCGGCGCGGCAGGCACGTCGGCCGATCTTGCCGCTGGAGGTACGCGGGATGGCACCGGCGGGGGTGAGCAGGACATCGCGGACGGTGACACCGTGGCGCACCGCGATGGCGGCGCGGATGTCGTCGATAACCGGTCCGAGCTCCATCTTGTGCGAGCCGGCCGCCCGCTCGGCGACGATGACCAGCTGCTCGGAGCTGTCCTCGGCGTCGAACTTCAGACCTGCGTGGGTGTCGTCGAAGACCTCGGCGGGCAACTGGTTGGCCGGCACCGAGAACGCCGCGGCGAAACCGGTGCGCACCGCCTTGGAGGCCTCCTGTGCGGAGTACTCCAGATCCTGCGGGTAGTGGTTGCGGCCGTCGATGATGACCAGATCCTTGACGCGGCCGGTGATGTAGAGGTCGCCGTCGTAGAAGGCGCCGTAGTCGCCGGTGCGCACCCAGGTGGCGTCATCGGCGGCGCCCTCGGCATGCGACGGGGTGGTCCGCGATTTCAGCGTGTTCTGGAATGTCTCGACGGTGGCCTCGGGCTTACCCCAGTAGCCGGTGCCCATGTTCTGGCCGCTGATCCAGATCTCACCGATCTGGCCGTCGGGCAGCTCGGTCGCGGACTCGGCATCGACGATCACCGCCCACTCGGAGACACCGACCTTGCCTGCCGAGGCCTGCGCGACGGCCTTGGGCGAATCGGCGTCGACCTCGACGATGGTGCCCGTGTTGAGCGCGTCGCGGTCCACGTTGATGATCTTGGGCTCTTCGGCGGCCGGGGTGGTGGACACGAACAGCGTCGCCTCGGCCAGACCGTAGGACGGTTTGATGGCCTTGGCCGGGAAACCGTACGGACCGAACGCCTCGTTGAAGCGACGCACGGTCGCCGCCGAGATCGGCTCACTGCCGTTGAGGACAGCCTTGACGTTGGACAGGTCCAGCGGCGGCTCGCCGTCCTTGGGCAGCCCACGCGCGGCGGCATGGTCGAAGGCAAAGTTCGGGGCCACCGAGATGACGCCACCGGTGTCATCGGGCTTACGTGCCATCTCCCGGATCCAGCGGGCGGGCCGTCGCACGAACGCGGCCGGGGTCATGAAGGTGAAGTGGTGGCCGATCATCGGCGCCAGCAGCGCGGTGATCAGGCCCATGTCGTGGAAGAACGGCAGCCAGGACAGGCCGCGGTCCCCCTCCTCGCCCTCCAGCGCCTCGATGATCTGGACGATGTTGGTGGCCAGGTTGAGGTGGGTGATCTGCACACCGGTCGGGATGCGGGTGGAGCCCGAGGTGTACTGCAGGTAGGCCACGGTGTCGTTGGACACGTCGCGGCGCTCCCAGGTGGCGGCCACATCGTCGGGCACCGCATCGACGGCGATGACGCGGGGTCGCTGGTTGGCCGGACGGGTGCGGAAGAACTTGCGCACACCCTCGGCGGCATCGGTGGTGGTCAGGATCGCCGAGGGCTTGCAGTCGTCGAGCACGGCATGCAAACGGCCGACGTGACCGGGCTCGGAAGGATCGAACAGCGGCACCGCGATACGGCCGGCGTAGATGGCGCCGTACATGGCGACCAGGTAGTTGAGGTTCTGCGGGCTGAGGATGGCGACCCGGTCGCCCTCGGCGGTGACCTGCTGCAGGCGCGCGGCAACGGCCCTGTTGCGGGCGCTGAACTGCGACCAGGTCAGCTCACGCGCCACACCGTCGCGCTCGGTGGAGAAGTCCAGGAAGCGATAGGCCAGCTTGTCACCGCGGACCTTCGCCCAGCGCTCGACGTGGGCGACGACACTGGCGCTCTCAGGGAACTTGATCTGTCCGTTCTTGATGAACGGATTGTGAAACGGCATCAAATACTCCTGTCACGCACACTTCTCATGGTCGCCCCCGAACGTGGGAAAGCGTACCGGTGGAGCGTGTTCGAGCCTGCGCCCGACGACACGCCACTCTTAGTTTTCTCTTAATGTTAATTGTTCGATTCGCGCAGGCCAAATCTGGTTACCGGCGAGTCGGGTCCCCGGCGGGCGAAGCGGCGGGGATACGGCCCGACCGGTGATCGTGACTAGCCGTGCTTGGGCTCCGGCGCGTTCTGCAGCAGATCGCGTGCCCAGCCGAGCGTCCACTGGGTAGACGTCCTACCGTCCATTTGCCAGAACTGTGGGGTGTTGTACAGCGCGTGCACGGGGCCCGCCGTGCTGCCGAGCAGGGCGTTGATCGTGGCCGGCAGGTTGGCGATGGAGAATGCCGACTCCGGTGCCGCGCAGATCAGGTCACCGTTGGCGCAGATCTGATAGGTCCGGTTGTCGAGTTCCCCGAATCCGCCATCGCGCGGTCCGGTCATCGCCAGACCCATCGCCGCGAGCATCGGCACCTCGTGCAGGGTGATCTCGGCTCCCTGGCCCGGGGCGTTGGGCTGCAGGTTCTGCCCGACCCCTTCCTGACGCCGGCCGTCGGCGATCAGCGTCACCCCGAGCACCAGATCCTGGTCGACAGGCCCGCGACCGTTGCCGATATCGCTGGCGAGATCACCGGCGATCACCGCGCCCTGGGAGAAGCCGACCAGCACGTAGCTGGTCAACGGGCAGCGGTTGTTCATATCGGTGATCGCCCGCACCGCAGCGTCCTTACCCTCGGCGCGGCTGTCGTTGTAGGACATCTGGCCGTCCGCCGAGAACGGATTGTGGAACTGGGCGGTGTAGGGGACCGTGTAGATCTCGACGCGGTCGGTGCCGAACTCCGCGCGCAGCGGGTTGGTGACGTTGAGCAGCAGCGCGATCGGGAACTGCACCGGATTGAGCGGGTCGAGCTGACGGGACGATTCCCAGGTGCCCGGTATCGAGACCAGCTGGACATCCGGGCAGCTCGCATCCTGGAATTCCGGTCGCGGCTTGCCGGTCGGCGGCACCGCGGTCGGCACATCGGTCGGCTGTCCGGGGGTCGCCAGCGGCGGGGTATCCGGCTGCCGCAGCCACACCACGACACCGGCGACCAGCACCGCCACCAGGACGGCGACCGCAGCAGCGGCAGCCAGGGCCAGGATGCGGTGCCGTTTGCGTCGGCTGTTGTTGGCCATGCGTCATTAACTCCAGAGGTCCGTGCGCTGCTTCAGCAGAGCCGTTCGGTTGCGATGCGAATGTAATCAGCGGTCGCCGCGTCGACGTCACCGACCTCCGGCGCCATCGAGCTGGAATGGGCGTCGTGCAGATCGTTGCGCACCAGTGGCAGCACGAAATCCCACACCGCCTGCTCGGTCTGTTTGGCCGCCCGCGCCTGGCAGACGTAGGCGCCGATGCTCAGCGCCATGAGGTCATCGGAGGGGTGCACCCCAGAGTCAATCAGGGCATCCAGATAGGACTGCTGGCGCGGTGTCACCGTCAGGTGCTCGCTGGGTCCGCCGGAGCGGGTGGCACCCATCATCCCGTCGGTGCGAGCCATCGAGGACTCCTCGGCGGGCATCCCGACCGAGGCCAATGTGGTGTCCCCCGCGGTACACCCGCACGAGAGGGTCCCGACCGCGGCCGCCGTCATGGCGAGCAGCAGCGGTGTCAGCCGCAGGGTCGGCCACTTTGCCAGACCCGCACTGATCCGTCCGTTGCGCTGCACCATTCCACGGTACCGGCTGTTCTGCCGGTGCCATCGAACGTGATCAAACCGTCAGCGGATGGCCGCTGCCAGGTCACCGGACAGGGCCGCGAGCTGACCGGCCCAGCTACCCCAGTCGTGCTGGCCGTCGACCGGGAAGTCGAAATGCCCGTTACGTCCACCGATGGCGCGGTAATGCGAATAGAAGGTGCGGTTGCTGCCTTGGGCCTGCGCGCAATCGTTGATCATCGCGACCGGGTCGCTGCAGGTCGTGGTCTGCGGGCTGAAGACCCACAGCCGGGTGTTGTTGTCCACCAGCAGCTGGGCGTGCACGTCCGGGTCATGCCACTTCCAGCGGCCGAACTGCACCGGGCCCCACATCCGCTGGGTGTCGACCCCGCCGTACTGCGCCATCCCTGCTGTGATCGCCCCGTTCTCGAATGTGCGCGACGGGGTCAGGAAACCCGAGAGCGAGCCCGCATAGCGGAACCGGTCCGGGTGGAAGGTCGCCAGCATGAGCGCACCGGTACCACCCTGCGAGGCACCGACGACACCGTGCCCGCTGGGCGCCAGCCCCTTGTTGGCGGCCAGCCAGTCCGGTAGTTCGGTCGCCAGGAAGGTCTCCCACTGCTTGGAACCGTCCTGCTCCCAGTTCGTGTAGAGGCTCCACGCCCCACCGGCCGGAGCGGCCACCGAAATGCCCTTGCCCGCCAGGGTGTTCATCGCGTTGCCCGCGGTCACCCAGTTGCTGACATCGGGTGCGGCGTTGAAGGCATCGAGCAGGAAGACCGCATGCGGCCCGCCGCCCTGAAATGCCACCGGAATGGCGCGGCCCATGGCCGCGGAGGGAACCATCAGGTATTCGACGCCGTCGGCACGCGCGGCCGGTTCCGTCGTTGCCGACACCGTCCACAGGCCCAGCGCCATCAGCACCGCATACGCAAGAGCCTGCAGCCTCATGTCCCACCTCGTCTTCGATCGTGTGTTTGCCCGCCGCCGCGTTGTAGTGAATCACATCACCACTGCGGCGGTCGGCGCAACGACCCACCACGGCCCGTGGGCGGGACCTACCCGGCGGCGGGCGTTGCGCTCAGCACCCGCTGGATATCGGGCTTCATGGCCTGCAACTGTGCACCCCAGTAACCCCAGCTGTGGGTGCCGTTCTCCGGGAAGTTGAACACGCCGTTGCTGCCGCCGTTGGCCAGGTAGGTGTCGCGGAAGGTCTTGTTGGTCCGCAGCGTGAAACCCTCGAGGAACTTCGCATTGAAGAGGTTGCCCGCGCTGGCACCGGCGTCGAGGTCCGACGGCTTGCCGTTGCCACAGAAGATCCAGATGCGGGTGTTGTTGGCGATCAGCTTGTCGATGTTGACGTACGGATCGTTGCGCTTCCACGCCGGGTCACTGGACGGGCCCCACATGTCCTCGGACTTGAATCCGCCGGCATCACCCATCGACAGTCCCACCAACATCGGCCACCAACCCTCGGACAGGTTCAGGAAGCCCGACAGCGATGCGGCATACGGAAACTGCTGGGGGTGGTAGATGGCCAGCGTCAAGGCCGCCGAGCCGGCCATCGACAGCCCGACCACGGCACTTCCAGTCGGCTTGACGGCTTTGTTGGACTGCAACCAGGCGGGCAGCTCCTGCGTGAGGAAGGTCTCCCACTTGTAGGTGTAGGTGCCGTTCTTGCCCTTGGCCGGCTTGTACCAGTCGGAGTAGAAGCTGGACTGGCCGCCGACGGGCATGACCACCGACAGACCGGAATGGTCGTACCACTCGAATGCCGCGGTGTTGATATCCCAGCCGTTGAAGTCATCCTGGGCGCGCAGACCGTCGAGCAGGTAGACCGCGGGCGCATTCTCACCGCCGCTCTGGAACTGGATGCGGATGTCTCGGCCCATCCCGGCCGACGGCACGTCCAAATACTCCACCGCGAGACCCGGCCGGGAGAAGGCGGCGGCAGTCGCCGAGTCGCCGACGACGCTCACCAGACCCGGTAGCACCGCGGCCGCGGCGGCCGCGACGGTCACTTTGCGGGTGGCACCGCGCATCCACTCGGCGAAAGTCATATGTATTGGGATCCCGTCTGTTGTGGCCCGGACTCGAAGGCCCGTGTAGTCAACCACAATTGGCTGGGATGTCCCGCTCAGCGAACGAGGGTGGCGATCAGATCTGGCTTGAGCGCTTGCAATTGGGCACCCCAGTACACCCACGAATGATTGCCTGCCGCAGGGAATTCGAAGGTTGCATTGGTCCCACCGGCAGCGGTGTAGCGCTCCTGGAACTTCTTGTTGCTACCGATCGCCAGACCCTCCAGGCTGTCGGCGTTGAACTTCTGGGCGGGGTCACCGTTGACGTCCAACGGAGTGGAACCGCCTGGCGCACAGTAAATCCACAGCCGAGTGCCAGCGGCGACCAACTTGCCGACCTGCTCAACGGGGTCGTTGCGCTTCCATGCCGGATCCCAGGGCGGACCCCACATGTTGTCGACGTTGTAGCCACCGGCATCGAGCATCGCGACGCGGATTGCCTGCTTCATGAAGGCGGTGGACGGGTTGAGAAATCCCGACAACGATGCCGCATAACGGAATTGGTTCGGATGGTAGGCGGCGAGGATCAAGGCCGCGCCGCCGGCCATCGACAGTCCGACCACCCCGTTGCCTGCGGGTGAGATCTGCTTCTCGGCTGCCAGCCACTGCGGAAGCTCGCTGGTGAGGAACGTCTCCCACTTGTAGGTGTACTGCTGGCTGTTGAACGACGACGGGGAGTACCAGTCACTGTAGAAGCTGGACTGGCCGCCCACCGGCATCACCACCGACAGGCCCGAATCGTGGAACCACTCGAAGGCCGGAGTGTTGATATCCCAGCCGTTGTAGTCGTCCTGGGCTCGCAGCCCATCGAGCAGGTAGACCGCATTCGGTCCGCCGGGCTGAAATTGGACCCGGATATTGCGGTTCATGGCGGTGGAGAACACGTCGAGGTACTCGACCGGCAACCCTTCCCTGGAGAAGGCCGCGGCCGTCGGCGCGGGCACCGCGGCGACGGTGGCGAGCGCGACCATCGTGGCCAACGCACGCGAGAGCAGAGTCAGGGTCCTACGCATGCTGTGTTTATCCGTCCATCTCAGCGGTGACGCCACCCACCGAGTCACCAGGTGGTGGCGCGTTGCGGGCATTACGGGCCACGCTCATGTATCGGCCCAACATAACCGCGGCGTTACCGCCGCTGCAAAACCCTTGTTAGCTGGGTCACGGTCCGGTGGCGGGCAATCCGGTGTAGATGGGCGTCTTCGGCGGAGGTGCATCCAGCTTGCAGCGGTATAGCTCATAGAGCGGAACGCGGTCGATGCGATAGCTGCCGAACTCCATTGCGTGGAAGAAGTTGGAGAGGAAACGACGCGGTCCCATCGGTCCGCGCACCGAGGTCAGGATCGCTTCGGTGTCGGGACACCTCAGGGCGACCTCCGCCTGGGCGATCCAGTCCTCGTCGAGGTACTGCGGTATGTAGGGGCGCTGCTTTAGGAAGGGACCCTCGGCCACCGCCCAGTCCGGGAAGAGGTTCTTGTCGTGCCCGATCCGGGCATCCTCCAAGCGCTCCGTGTGCGCGGCCAATGGATTGGTCAGGCCGATCTGATCGATCACCCGCACGTCGAGCCCGACATTCATCCCGAGCATGCCCATGTTGGTGAAAAAGACTGTGTGCGGCCCGGTTTGGCCCGGCGGCCGAGGCTTGTCCGGTGGCGGTGGAATGGCCGGGACGACATCCCAGACGTCGTAATTCCCCGAGGGCAGCAACAGTGCGCCATCGGGCGTGTTGCGCAACGCCACGAGTACCGCGCGCATCCGGGGGTAGTCCAGGTAATCCGCTGCGGTCAGCGGGTGAGCGTGTCCGGTGGCCTGGGCGTAGAACCGGCGTTCATCGACGATTCCGGAGTAGGTGACGCGGGTGGCGTCTGCACCCATGCCCGGCGAATTCGCTGCCCACAGCGCCCATCCCGCGACACCGACCCACAGCAGGCTCGCCGAACCGGTGAGCAGATACACCGTGCGCCGGGCCGCCCCGGCGCGCTCGGGCACCGTTATCGGAACCACCGCCACCGGCGTGAGCATCAGGAACAACGCGGTCAGCAGCACCCGGCCGTGCATGAAGTCGCCACCTTGGCGCACCCAGTAGACCGCTTGGACGACACCACTGACGACCACGAAAACCACCGCAGCGGTGGGATTCTGAACAATCTTCGCCAGCCGGGATCCGGTCGGCTCGAAGGTCTGTTGCGGCGCCCGGTCGCGGACCAGCACCAGGACCAGGACCACCGCGAGTGCGGCCAGCAGCACCAGTGGGATCCACAGCAGATAGGGCGCGTTGAAGTTGCCGAGGTAGAGCAGGCCCTGGCTCCACTTGGCACCGGAGGCGTCCTTGGCCACCGCGGTCTGGGGCACCAACAGTCCGTAATAGCCCATCCGGAAGATCTGGTAGGCCACCGGAAGCGCGCCGCCCGCCCCGATGATCAGCAACCGTCGACCGCGGCCAGGGGCAGCCAATACCATCATGACCAGCGCAACACCGCCGACGAGCGCCAACTCCGGGCGGACCAGCACGCTGAGCCCCGCGACGAAGGCCAGCACCGCGGTCAGGCCGGCACCGGTGTGACCGCGGGCCTGCGACCAGCGCACCAGCAGCCACCACAACAGGCCGATATAGGCCAGCACCAGGCCGTTTTCAAGGCCCGATGACGCGAAATCCCGTGCCGGAGGGACCGCGATATAGACCAGCACGCCGGCGGGCAGCAGCACCGCTCGACGGCCGGCGAGCAGCGGTGCGTACAACCGGGCGGTACCCAGCATCACCAGCACGACGCCGGCCACACTGAGTCCCAGCGCAAGCGCCAGTGCGACATACTCCAATCGCACCGGACCCGCGACCCAACTCGTCGCGGTGATCAGGTAGGTCCACAAGGTGGAAGTGTTCGATTCGACACGCTCACCGACGTTGAAGACCGGCCCGTTGCCCGCCAACAGATTCCGCACCGTGCGCAGCACGATCAGACCGTCATCGGCCATCCAGCGGCGCTGCCAGGCACCCCAGCCGAACAGCACGGCGACCACCAGCACCGACAGCCAGAGGCTGGCCCGCACCGGGACGCTGTAGCGCACGACCGGCCTGCTGCTCAGCCGTGCGGCGGTCGCCGCGGCGAGACGATCAACTGAAGTAGGCAGCCGCACCGACGGTACCGATCAAGGCCAGGGCGAGCACCTGCAGCACCCGGTCGCCAAGGGCGATCTCCTCGGGCTCGCCGGCGTGCCCGCCGTCGATGTCGACCGCATAGCGCAGGATCGCGATGGTGAACGGGATGATCGAGATGGCCCACCACGATGCCGAACCGCCGTCGCGCTCGAAAGCGAACAGCGCGTAGCACAGCACCACCGCGGTGGCGGCCAGCGTCCAGACGAAGCGCAGGTATCCGCTGGTGTAGCTCTCCAGCGACTTGCGGATCTTGGCACCCGTGCGCTCGGCGAGTTGCAGCTCCGCGTACCGCTTTCCGGCCGCCATGAACAGCGAACCGAAGGCCATCACGAGCAGGAACCACTGCGAGAGTTGGATTCCCGCGGCGACACCACCGGCGATGGCGCGGATGAGGAAGCCGGAGGACACGATGCAGATATCGATGACCGGCTGGTGTTTGAGGCCGAAACAATAGGCCAGCTGGATGACGATGTAGACGCCGATCACCACGGCGAGGTTGGGCGAGACCAGCCAGGAGATGACCAGGGCGGCCACCCCGAGCACGACGGCCAGGATGTAGGCCAGAGATTCGGGAACCACACCGGCCGCGATCGGCCGGAACCGCTTGGTGGGATGGGCCCGGTCGGCCTCCACATCGCGTGCATCGTTGACCAGGTACACCGACGAGGCGGCCAGGCTGAACACCACGAAGGCCACCAGCACCTTGACCAGGACCGTGCGGTAGTCGTCGACGACGAAGCGGTCGTCACCGAGTGCGGCCACCGGGGCGGCGAATACCAAGACGTTCTTCACCCACTGACGCGGGCGCAGCGCCTTGACGATTCCCGCCGCCAGGTTCTTCGGTGGCGCGTGAGTCGGGTGCGGTTCTTCGCTCACAGTCCTGATTCCTTTCGGCCCGCCGTGCGGTCCGCGACAGCGTCCACGGTTCTGGCGACCGCCGCGCCGACCACAACACCGGTCAACACGTCGGTCGGGTAGTGCACGCCGAGGACCAGACGCGACAGCGCCATCGGCGGAATCAGCAGCCACGGTAGCGGGAGCCCGGTGACGCGGCCAAGCAGGATGGCCGCAGCAGTGGTCGACGTGGCGTGTGCCGAGGGGAAACTCAGCTTGCTCGGGGTGCCGACGTTGACCGCGATGGCCGGGTGGTGCGGGCGTTTACGCTTGACGACCCGTTTGATCACCACCGCGGCGGCATGCGCGGCGAAGGCGCCGATGCCCGCGGTGAGCCAGGCGCGGCGGCGCTGCGGCTGCAGCACGGCTCCCAGCACGGAGACGCCGACCCAGCCCGCGCTGTGCTCACCGAAGTGCGAGAGGGTTCGCGCGGTCGTCAATACCCCGGGCCGACCGGCCAATGCGGACTGAACCGCGACGAGTGCCGCCTCTTCGGGCGCCAGATCCGCAGTCACGTCAGGCCCGCTCCAGCGCCGACTGGTTCAGGACGGCCTCCCAGCGGCGAGGGCTGGTGAGCTCGGGCAGCGCGGCGCGGTACACCTTGCGCATTCTGTCGAACTTACGGACCAACAGCAGCTGTCGTTTGAGCGACTCGCGCAGCAGCCCGAACATCTTTTCCCGGTCGCGCTGCCGGTACACCACGCCGCGGCCGTCGGCGGTGGTCACGGTGACCCCGTCGACCGTGCACAGCGAGAACCACCGGGCGTCCTGGGTGGCGACGTTGATCTGCGGGCGCACGTGGTGCGCCGGGTCGTGCGGTGAGAGCTGATGGGCCACACCGCGTGTCAAGCGGGACGCGATGGACAGCGGGTTGGTCGGGATGGCGACCTTCTTGCGCCACCTCTTGTCCGACGGGGCAGGCAATGCGCTGGCGCTCTCCAGCACCACGGCGTCCGGGAACTGCTGCCGCAAGGCGCGGACTTCCGGCAGCGCGGATTCCAGGATCGAGAAGATGTGGTCGGGTCCGGCGAGGAAGTCGTCCATCGCCTTGTTCTGAATGGCGACCGTCGAGTATTCAAGGCAGAGCAGGTGTTTCAGCGTCGCCTTCAGATGGCTGGCAACCAGACCACCGATCTTGCCGTCCCAGTGCAGGGCCGCCACCACCAACCGGTTGCGCAGGTGAAAGTAGGCCTGCCAGTCGATGGCATCGTCCTTGTCGCTCCAGGCCATATGCCAGATGGCCGCGCCCGGCAAAGTGACCGTCGGGTAGCCGTGTTCGCCCGCGCGCAGACCGTACTCGGAGTCATCCCACTTGATGAACAGCGGCAGCGGCTGACCGAGCTCCTGGGCCACCTTGCGCGGGATCATGCACATCCACCAGCCGTTGTAGTCGACATCGATGCGGCGGTGCAGCATCCGGCTGCGCTCGTGCTCCTCGGAGTTCAGCGGGTACTTGGCGAAGTTGTGGTCGTACTCGGTGTTGATCGCGCCGGTCCACATGAAGTTCTCGGAGTCGATCATCTCGCCCATGACGTGCAAGTGGCTGGGCTCCTGCAGGTTGAGCATCTGCCCACCGACGAGGGTCGGCACCTTGGCGAACCGGTTGAAGGCCAGTGCCCGCAGGATGGAGTCCGGCTCGACGCGGATATCGTCGTCCATGAACAGGATCTGTTCGCACTCGGTGTTCTTCAAAGCCTCGTACATGACCCGGCTGTATCCCCCGGACCCACCGAGATTGGGCTGGTAGCGAATCATCAGACGGTCCCCGAGGGCGGCCGCGGCCGCCTCGAAACCCGGGTGGTCCTTGGCCTTGTTGTTGCCCTGATCGGAGACGATGACCGTACTGATCACCTTGTCGACCAATGGATCCGATGTCAGCGCGGCCAGCGCGCTCACGCAGTCGGCCGGCCGGTTGAAGGTCGGGATGCCGATGGCCACATCGGCCCGGCCGGGCGCCTGGACCGGGGCGTACCAGCCGGCGCTGTGCACCGTCACCGCGGTGTCGGTGGTGACGTCGAACCAGATCCAACCGCCGTCTTCGAACGGGGCGAGTTCGACCTCGAACTCGATGACCGCGGGCGTCTCGCCGACGCTGGAGGCCTCGGTTCCGCCGACGGTGATCCGAGCGCCGGTGGCCTTGGACCGGTAGAGGTCGATGCGGGCGGTACCGGTCAGTTCGACACGCAGCACCACCGATTCCAGAATCGACCAACGCCGCCAGTAGCTCGCCGGAAAGGCGTTGAAGTAGGTGGCGAACGACACCTCCGACTCGGCACCGATCTCCAGGGTGGTGCGGGTCGGCGCGTGCGCACGCCGGGCATTGGTCTCGGATTCCTCGATGTAGAGCTTGCGGACATCGAGCGGTTCGCCGGGTCGCGGCAGGATGATCCGCGACAGCAGGCTCACCGCACGCGACTCGGTCGAGTCCAGTGCTCCGGATGGGATGTCGCTCATGATGGATTGCTGCCTTCGTCGTTGGCGTTCAGCGCAGCACCGTCGCGCAAGTGCGGCGCCAGAATGTTGTCGTACATGTTGAGCGCGCTGGCGATCGCCATGTGCATGTCGAGGTACTGATAGGTGCCCAGCCGCCCGCCGAAGAGCACCTTGGCCGTTGCGGTCTCGGCCTTGGCCCGCTCGCGATACCCGGCCAACAGACGCCGGTCGGCATCGGTGTTGATCGGGTAGTACGGCTCGTCATCGGCCTCGGCGAAGCGGGAGAACTCCCGCATGATCACCGTCTTGTCGTTCGGATAATCCCGCTCGGGATGGAAGTGCCGGAACTCGTGGATGCGGGTGAACGGCACGTCGGCGTCGTTGTAGTTCATGACGGGTGTGCCCTGGAAATCACCGGTGGGGAGCACCTCGGTCTCGAAGTCCAGCGTGCGCCAGCCGAGGCGGCCGTCGACATAGTCGAAGTAGCGATCCAGCGGGCCGGTGTAGACCACCGGAGCATCCGGACTCTGCGCTCTGAGCTCGTCGCGGACGTCGAACCAGTCGGTGTCCAGTCGCACCTCGATACGCTCGTCGGCCGCCATGTTCTGCAGCCAGGCGGTGTAACCGTCGACCGGCAGCCCCTCATAGGTGTCGTTGAAGTACCGGTTGTCGAAGTTGTAGCGCACCGGCAGCCGATTGATGATGGCGGCGGGCAGCTCGGCGGGATCGGTCTGCCACTGCTTGGCCGTGTAGTGCTTGACGAACGCCTCGTAGAGCGGGCGGCCGATCAGCGAGATGGCCTTCTCTTCCAGGTTCTGCGCATCCGCGGTGTCGATCTCGGCGGCCTGCTCTTTGATCAGCGCACGGGCCTCATCGGGGCTGAAGTACCGCCCGAAGAACTGCGAAACCAGACCGAGGCCCATCGGGAACTGATAGGCCTGGCCCGCGTGCAGCGCGAACACCCGGTGTTGGTAGCCGGTGAAGTCGGTGAAGTTGCGTACGTAGTCCCACACCCGCTTGTTGGACGTGTGGAAGAGGTGCGCGCCGTAGCGGTGGATCTCGATACCGGTGGCGGGGTCCGCCTCCGAGTACGCGTTACCTCCTATATGGGAGCGTCGCTCGACGACGAGCACACGCTTGCCGAGCTGGGTGGCCGCGCGCTCGGCGATCGTCAGGCCGAAGAATCCGGATCCCACGATGATGAGGTCAAAGCGGTCGGAGGGCAGGCCAGGAGATTGATCGGTCATCGGCAGCAAGGGTATCCGACCGGTGCCCGCCGACCCGAAACGTGTGACATGCCCGGTCGAACGGCAGGTCGCGATTCGCTCACGATTCCGCATCGTCACTCTAGACCCACTAGTCACAGCAGTACCATCAAACGCGTTGGCAGCTCGGCGGTTACCGGGGCACGAGAACCATCGCAACGCCAACCGTGTCACCCGAGCAGCACCCGAAAAACACACGTAGTCCATGTATTGAGGAGACTTCCGTGCCGAACCGACGTCGACGCAAGCTCTCGACAGCCATGAGCGCAGTCGCCGCCCTGGCCGTCGCAAGTCCAGTTGCCATTGCCGCCGTATCCGAGATGTCCGAGGCGAAGGAACCGCAGCATCGCGAGTTCGTGCACGCCGCGATGATCACCGACCTTCCGATGGAGCTGTTCTCGGCGCTGTCGCAGGGACTCTCGCAGTTCGGCGTCAACATGCCCCCGATCCCGACCGGTCTGCTGTCCGGCGCATCGGCGGCGAGCCCGACGCTGACCTCCCCCGGTTTGGCCTCCCCCGGCCTGACCTCCCCGGGCCTCACCTCGCCCGGTCTGACCACGCCGGGCCTGACCGCGCCAGGGCTCACCACCCCAGGGCTGACGACCCCCGAACTGACCACGCCCGGTCTGACCACGCCCGGTCTGACCACGCCAGGTCTGACCACCCCGGAGCTGACGACGCCCGGGTTGACGACACCGGGGCTCACGACGCCGGGGTTGACCACACCGGAGCTCAGTACACCCGGTCTGAGCATTCCGCCGGTCGGCGCTGCCGGACCGTCGCTGTCACCGGGCGCCCTGTCACCGACCTCGCTGACCGCTCCCGGCCTGACCAGCCCGGTGGGCCTGACCGATCCGGGTCTCGGCGGCGTGGGGCTGCCGGGTGAAATCCCGATCGCCGCGCCGATCGGCCTGGATCCGATGGCGGGTACCTACCCGATCCTCGGCGCCGAGCCGTCGCTGGCGGCGCCGATGGCCGCGCCGGGCAGCGGCGGACTGCTGGGCACCATCAACAGCGCCGCCGAACAGCTCGGCGCCGGGCAGGCGATCGACCTGCTCAAGGGCATGGTGATGCCGGCGATCATGTCGGCGGTCAAGAGCGCGGCTCCGGCAGCTGCTCCCGCAGCGGCGGCCGCCCCGGCCGCAGCGGCACCGGCACTCGGTGCGGCCGAGGCCGCCACGGGTGCGGCCGCGGCAGCAGCATCGGCCGCCGGAGCGTAGTCGGCCCGCAAAGCCTGTCACCTGACGGCACCGCAGAAGCCAGCCTGGCTCTGCGGTGCCGTTATGTGCAGGCGTGTCGCAACACTGGTAACACCAAGCACATACGTAACATCTGCTTGTGCCGCGTCGCCGTCCAACACCGTCGCTACTGCTGTCCGCAGTGCTCGGAACGGTCGCGATCCTGCCCTGGGCCGTCAGCGGCCTCCCCGGTGACGATGCGTCCGCCCACAACTCGGCGACGGCCATCACCCAGCAGCCCCTACGTGATCTGGGTACCGGTGAGACGATTCGCGAGATCCGGCAGGACACCCCGTTCTCGCTGGTGGCACTGACCGCCGAGGACCTGGAAGGCACCAGCGCCCGGGTCCGGGCGCAACGCGCCGACGGGAGCTGGGGACCCTGGTACACCGCCGAGGCGCTCGACGGTATCGGCCCCGACGCCCAGGCCACCCATGGCACCGAACCGGTTTTCGTCGGCCGTACCAATGCCGTCCAGATCGCGGTGACCCACACCCCCGCACCGGAACCCAAGCCGACGACGGATCTGGGCTATATCCCGGCCAATGTCGCGCACCCGTTGCCCCAGAACGTCAACGCGGTCCTCATCAGCCCGCCCGAGGCGCCGGTCGATATCCAAATCCCACCGCCGGCGGCGGTCACCGTGCCGGGCCAGGCGCCACAGATCATCTCGCGGGCGCAGTGGGGGGCCGACGAGTCGCTGCGTTGCGGCGCACCCATCTACGACCGCGGTATCCGCGCCGGGGTGGTGCACCACACCGCGGGCAGCAATGACTACACACCGGAGGATTCCGCCGCGATCGTGCGGTCCATCTACGAGTACCACGCCCGCACACTGGGCTGGTGCGATATGGCCTACAACGCGCTGGTCGACAGGTACGGGCAAGTCTTCGAGGGGCGCGCCGGCGGGATGGACCGCGCCGTGCAGGGCGCGCACACCGGCGGATTCAACACCGACACCTGGGGTGTGGCGATGATCGGCGACTTCAACGCCGAACCGCCGACACCGATCCAGCTCCGCACCACCGGGCGGCTGCTCGGCTGGCGACTGGGCCTGGACCGGGTGGACCCGCGTGGCACCGTCGCGCTGACCTCCGCGGGCGGCAGCTTCACCCTGTTCCCGCGCGGCGCCACACCGACCCTGCCCACCATCTTCACCCACCGCGACGTCGGCAACACCGAATGCCCCGGTGCCGCCGCCTACGCCCAGATGGGATTGCTGCGCGATATCGCGGCACGCTTCAATGCCCCACCGGGACAACAGGATCTGGTCGACTCCCTGCGCGGCGGCGCCATCTTCGCCAAGTGGCAGTCCGAGGGCAGCGAGAAGGGGCCGCTGGGCATGCCGACCTCGCCGGAATCCTCCGGTTTCGGGACCGCCCGCTACGCCACCTTCGACCACGGGGCCATGTACTGGTCTCCGGAATCGGGCGCCCAACCGGTCACCGGTGCCATCTATGACGCCTGGGGCACACTGGGATTCGAACGCGGAGCGCTCGGCTTGCCGACCAGCGGCGAGATCGACGAGCCGCTGTGGATCAAACAGAACTTCCAACACGGAACGCTGAACTTCGACCGTGAGCACGGCACCGTCACCAGAGTCATCGACGGTGTGCCCCACGAAGTTCCGGCCGCCGAGCATTCGCCGGTCCAGCTGGAGCGATTCACCCCGATCAGCGCCGGGAAGCTATAACCACCAGCGTTCCAGGACGCGGGCCAATCCGTCCTCGGTGTTGGGGGTGGTGACCTCGTCTGCCGCCGCCTTGGCCTCTGGATGCGCGTTACCCATCGCCACCCCGAGGCCGGCCCACTGCAACATCGGGATGTCATTGGGCATATCGCCGAAGGTGATGATGTCGCTCGCCGCGATCCCCAGTGGCCCGGCCACTTCGGCGACCCCGGTGGCCTTGCTCAGACCGCTCGGAAGCACCTCGATGAGGCCGTTGTTCGTCGAGTACGTCAGGTCGCCCTCGCTGCCGACATGGGGTGCCAATGCCTCGGCCATGTCCCCGGATTGCGCACCGGCCTTACGGATCAGCAGCTTGACCGCGGGCGCGCTGAGCAGATCCTCCAGCGAGACCTCGGTGTTGTCCGGGTTCAACCAGGCGTGCTCGTACCCGGGAGAGCTGACGAACTGCGGGGTCGCGGCATCGTGGGCGCTGCGGCCCACTCGCTCGACGGCAAGACCGGCGCCGGGGATCACGCTTGCCGCGATATCTGCCAACCTCGTCAGCGCCTCTATCGACAGCGTGCGCGCCGAAATGATGCGATCGGTGGCCGGGTCGTAGATCACCGAACCGTTGGCGCACACCGCCATCGGCGCGAAACCGAGTTGCTCGACGACCGGCGGGATCCAGCGCGGCGGCCGGCCGGTCGCCAGCACGAACTGCACTCCGGCATCGACCGCGGCCCGGACCGCAGCGGCCGTGCGGGGGGTCACTCGTTCGTGCTGGTCGAGCAGGGTGCCGTCGACATCGGTGGCGATCAGGGCGGGCAGCATCACCGGCGCCCCGCCCGGGGCACGCTGGGGCCCGGGTGCGACGGGTGGTCTGGGTGCAACACAGCGGTCATCGCCATCCTCAAGCTCGAACGTCATAGGTGGGAATGCGGGCTTCCCTACTCCGGCGACTCATCGCGCTGCCGCGCCGCGCGCCGCGCGGCCTTCTCGGCGGCCTCCTGCATGTCCATCCGGTCGGCCTCGGCCAAGGTCGGGGCGCCGCCGCCCAGTCGATGCGGCACCCAGAACTCACCGGCAGGATGCGGACCGTAATCGTCCTGAACCTGCTCGAGCAGATGCTGCATGCGGTGGCGCAACAACGCCGTCAGCTCGGTCGGTGGCAACGTCGGATAGATCGGCTCCCCCACCGCGACCGAAATCGGCACCTTGGGTCTGCGCATGTTCTTGGGATGCCCCTTGGTCCAGATGCGCTGGGCGCCCCAGACGATGTGCGGGATGATCGGCACATCGGCGTCGATGGCCATCCGGGCCGCACCGGACTTCAGCGCCTTGATCTCGAAGCTGCGGCTGATGGTGGCCTCCGGGTACACACCCACCAGCTCACCGGCCCGCAGCGCCGCGCAGGCCGCGGTGAAGGAGTCGGCCCCGCTGTCCCTGTCGACTTCGATATGGCGCAGCTTGCGCATGATGGGTCCGCCGATCTTGTGATCGAAGACCTCTTTCTTGGCCATGAAACGCACCTTCCGGCCGCGCCCCTGTTTGTAGGCGGGCAGACCGACGAAGGTGAAATCGAAGTAGCTGGTGTGGTTGACCGCGATCACCGCACCACCGGTGACCGGCAGGTTCTCCACCCCGGTGACAGTGAACTTCAAGCCCTGCAACCGCCACACCAGGCGGGCGGCTTGAATGACAGTCCCGTATACCGGCTCCACGGGAGTAAGCGTAGCCACTCGCTGTGCGCCGAGGCGGAAGAGCATCCGCGCTGGCGGTAAACTCGTCATCGGGCAACAGACCACCGAAGGGGCTATACGTGCAGGTCACAAGCATCGGACACGCCGGTTTCCGGATCGAGACGGAGGCCGGCAGCATCCTGTGCGACCCCTGGGTCAACCCCGCCTACTTCGCCTCGTGGTTCCCCTTCCCGGACAACTCCGGCCTGGACTGGGACGCCCTCGGCGACTGCGACTATCTCTACGTCAGCCACCTGCACAAGGACCACTTCGATCCGGCCCTGTTGCGCGCGCACGTCAACAAGGACGCCACCGTGCTGCTCCCCGACTACCCGGTTCCGGATCTGCGCCGCGAGCTGGAAGCGCTGGGCTTCCACACCTTCTTCGAGACCACCGACTCGGTCAAGCACCGCATCAGCGGCCCCAAGGGTGACCTCGACGTGATGATCATCGCGCTGCGGGCACCCGCCGACGGCCCGATCGGCGACTCCGGGCTGGTGGTCTCCGACGGCACCACGACCGCTTTCAACATGAATGACGCCCGCCCCATCGACCTGGATGTCCTGGTGTCCGAATTCGGCCACATCGACGTGCACATGCTGCAGTACTCCGGGGCCATCTGGTACCCGATGGTCTATGACATGCCCGCGCGCGCCAAGGAAGCCTTCGGCGTCCAGAAACGGCAGCGTCAGATGGATCGTTGTCGCCAGTACATCGCCCAGGTGGGAGCCAGCTGGGTGGTGCCCTCGGCCGGGCCGCCGTGCTTCCTGGACCCGGAACTGCGCGATCTCAACGACGACCACGGCGATCCCGCCAACATCTTCCCCGACCAGATGGTCTTCCTCGACCAGCTGAAGAGCCACGGACACAACGGCGGCCTGCTCATGGTTCCCGGCTCGACGGCCGATTTCACCGGCTCGGAACTGAATTCGTTGACCCATCCCATCGATGATCCCGAGTCGGTGTTCACCACCGGCAAGGCCGATTACATCGCGGCCTACGCCGAGCGCCAGGCACCCGTCCTCGCGGCCGAGAAGGCGTCCTGGGCGCCGGCCGAGGGCGAACCGCTGCTGGAACCGTTGCGCGCGCGGTTCGAGCCGATAATGCTTGCCTCCGATCAGATCTGCGACGGCATCGGCTATCCGGTGGAACTGCGCATCGGCCCCGAGACCGTGGTGCTCGATTTCCCCAAGCGCGCTGTGCGCGAAGCGATTCCCGACGAGAAGTTCCGCTACGGGTTCGCGATCGCACCGGAACTGGTCCGCACCGTGATCCGCGACAACGAACCGGACTGGGTGAATACCATCTTCCTGTCCACCCGGTTCCGGGCCTGGCGGGTCGGCGGATACAACGAATACCTGTACACCTTCTTCAAATGCCTCACCGATGAGCGCATCGCCTATGCCGACGGCTGGTTCGCCGAGGCACATGATGACAGCGCATCGACGACCCTGGCGGGCTGGGAGATCCAGCGGCGCTGCCCGCACCTGAAGGCCGACCTGTCCAAGTTCGGTGTGGTCGAGGGCAACACGCTGACCTGCAACCTGCACGGCTGGCAGTGGAACCTGGAGAACGGCCGCTGCCTGACCGCCAAGGGCCACCCCCTGCGAACCGCGCGATTATGAGTGCGCCGCAGCCGGTGGCACCGGTCTACGACGACGGCATGGTGCTGCTGGATCGCCAGGCGATCACCTTGCGGCGGTACCACTTCCCGTCGGGGACCTCGAAGGTGATCCCGCTGCGGGCCGTGCGTTCCTACCGGGCCGAATCCCTCGGTCTGATCACCGAGCGTTTCCGGATCTGGGGAAGCACCGATCCGCGCCGGTGGATGCCACTGGACATCTGGCGACCCATCAAGTCCACCCTGGTGGTCCTCGACGTGCCTGGCACCCAACCCGCGCCCGCGTTCACGCCGTTGCGCCCCACCGAGTTCGTCAGCGTCCTCGACGAACTGCTCGGTGGCTAGCGCACCCGCATCACCGTCTGCTCCAGCAGCCACTGCGCAGCGCGGGTCGCCGATCGGGTGGCGTTCGTGGCCGCCCGCTGCAGCGCGGTGGGCGGATCGGCGGACCGCACGTGTACCTCGTCGCCGACGCTCAGCACACCGGGGGTCAACACGTCGATGTACACCCCGAGGAATCGGTCGGTACGTTCGGCCAGCGCCCTGGTGATGGTCTTGTCGAGCTCGATCCCGGGCTGCGGTCGGGTCGGCACGACACACCGAATGGTAGGGATCGTCACCCGCAACATGGCCGATCCGATACTCAATTGGCCTGCCACCCAATTTGATTCGGGGAACAGACGCTCGTCATCGACGATGTCGACCAGCACATTTGGCCGGAACCGGCGCACATCGAGGGTGCCGCCGGTGAGGTTCCGCAGACTTGCGGTGCTCATCAGATGCAGCGGGGCGAGGTCGACGAAGGTGCCCGGCGGCGTGGAGTACCGGGCCAGCGTGATGATGTCCTTGGTCGCGAACACCGAGGTGTCCGGCAACGGTTCACCGTCGGCGAGCCCGAAGTCCTTGCGCACCTGTTCGGGACGATAGTTGTCCAGCGAATCGGACACCTTCATCCGGTGCGCGCTGGTGTCCCCGACCGGCGGAAGGGCGGTCAACCGAACCTGTCGGCCCACCAGCTCGGAGAGCGCCGTGTGGATAACCGGGTCGTCGCTGGTCAGCTCGCGTCCGTCGGGAAAGGTGACGGCCACCGGAGGAACGCGACCCGGTCCGGCCTGCTCATCGGGTTCGGCCAGATACCTTGCGGTGCAACCCAACAGCGCCGGAATTCGCCGCGCCGAGGCCGTCACACCCTTGTCGACATCGCGGACGGCCCACAATCGGTCGGCGTGCACGCCGCGCGCGTCGACGGCCACCCGATCGACTCGGCAGCCGCCCATCGACTTGACCGGGAAACGCCACAGCTCAGCCACTTTGGGCAGAGCGGGCTGGGTGGCCACCGCGACCTATCCCGAAACCGTCTGGCGCAGTTCGGATACGGCCTCGGAAGCGGTGTCGTAGACGCGCACCACGGCCTGGTCACCCGCGGTCAGGTACGTCGACTCACCAAGCGCGGTGTACTTGGTGGCACCGATGCCGATCAGCACATTCTCGGGACGCCCGGAGGCCACCATGAGCGCGCCGACGTCCTCCAGCGGAGTGCCCTCGGAGCCTTTCTGGTTGGCCAGCCGCTCGGTGATCCAGTCCAGCAGGACCTCTCCGTAATAGGAGTAACCGAGCAACGGACTGTCGACACCGTACTCCCGCTCCTGACCGTCGGCGCCGCGCAGGAAACACACCAACCGCAGGGTCGCGGTCGGCCCGTCCGGGGTCAGGTCACTGATGTCGTAGAACCGGCGCGCCACGCCCTTGGATGCCGGTCCCCAGTTCTTCTTGTCGCTGATCTTGCGGGCACCCGGACGACGGATCGAGCAGTCGTTGAAGGCACCGAGCGCGAAGGGTTCCAGCCTGGCGACGGTGTCACCGTTCCAGTGCACCCGGCAGGCCAGGCCCACCTCGGGCTCGATCTGCAGGTTCAGCGGTTCGTCGCTGGCAGGCAGCGTGATGGAATCGTGCGAGAGCGGGAACTCACCGAGGAAACCGTCGGCACCCGGCGCGTACCACGGGAAGATTCCCTTGGGCGCCGCACCGTGACTCTGCACATTCGCGAAATCGACTGCCTCGCCAGCCTGTTCGAGGTGTCCGGCGAAGTTGCCCGCCACCCCGAAGCCGAACCACGTGCGCAGCTCTTCGATATCGATGTCGATCACGGTGTCAGTACCTCCGTACCTACGTAGGGCACCAGTGCCGGGGGGACCCGGACGCTGCCGTCGGCCTGCTGATGGTTCTCCAGGATCGCCACCAGCCAGCGGGTGGTCGCCAGTGTGCCGTTCAGGGTCGCCGCAGTCTGCGGTTTGCCGTTCTCGTCGCGATAGCGGGTCGACAACCGACGCGCCTGGAACGTCGAACAATTCGACGTCGAGGTCAGCTCGCGGTAGGTGCTCTGGGTGGGAACCCATGCCTCACAGTCATATTTGCGCGCCGCGGACGAGCCGAGGTCGCCGGCAGCGACGTCGATGACGCGGTAGGGCACCTCGATGGCCGCCAGCATCTCGCGCTGCCAGCCCAACAGCCGCTGATGCTCGACTTCGGCATCCTCGGGACGGCAGTAGACGAACGCCTCGACCTTGTCGAACTGGTGCACCCGGATGATGCCGCGGGTGTCCTTGCCATAGCTGCCGGCTTCCCGGCGGAAGCACGACGACCAACCCGCATAGCGCTTGGGCCCGTCGGCCAGGTCCAGGATCTCGTCGCTGTGATAGCCGGCCAGCGGCACCTCCGAGGTACCGACGAGATACAAATCGTCATCGTCGAGGTGGTAGATCTCGTCGGCGTGCGAGCCAAGGAACCCGGTGCCCGCCATGACCTCCGGGCGCACCAGCACCGGCGGGATCATCAGCGTGAAACCGTTCTCGGTGGCCAGCCGGACCGCCAGCTGCAGCAGACCCAACTGCAGGAGGGCGCCGCGGCCGGTCAGGAAGTAGAACCGCGAGCCCGATACCTTGGCGCCGCGTTCCATGTCGATCAGCCCGAGCGCCTCACCCAGCTCGAGGTGGTCGCGGGGGCTTTCGATCTCCGCCGGTGTTCCCACGGTGTCGAGGACCACGAAATCGTCCTCACCCCCGGCGGGCACACCGTCGACGATGATGTTCGAGACCGCCATGTGGGCCGCGGTGAAGGCCGCCTCCGCCTCGGCCTGAGCGGCCTCGGCCGCCTTGACCTCGTCGGCCAGCTCCTTGGCGCGGGCCAGCAGCGCGGGTCGTTCCGCCGCGGAGGCCTTGCCCACGGACTTGCTGGCCACCTTCTGATCGGCGCGCAGGGTGTCCGCGGTGGATACCGCCGCACGCCGGGCGACATCGGCGGCCAACAGTGCATCCACCAGGCCCGGGTCCTCACCGCGCGCACGCTGTGAGGCACGGACCCGCTCGGGGTCGTCACGGAGCAGCTTGAGGTCGATCACGGCGGTAACCCTACTTGCGCCGTACGCGCCCAGAAAGCGCGGGCCACAACCACATAACATTACAACTGCATCACTTGTCACACATCGTGACACGCCTGTCACAATGGGAGGCGATGTCGCATCCACCCGAGGACGAGCCCGCCGCCGCGGAACCGTTTCCGATCGAGGCCCAGCCCTCGTCGAAACCGGATTCCCGCTGGCGTCATGCGCTGTCGCTGAGCAATCCGCTGAGCCCGACCCGCCGGGCGCTGCTGCTGACCGCACTCGGCGGGCTCATGATCGCCGGCGTCATCACGGTTCTCCCCGATACCGCCGCCGGCGGTCGGCTGGCCGGACTGAACACCGGCACCGGTGCGCTGGGCCTGCGCAGTAACAGCACGTTCGAGAAGGCCAAGGGCGGCGATTGCCTGAACTGGCCCGAACGCACCCCCGATGCCGCCCAGATCGTCGACTGCACCACCGAGCATCGCTTCGAGGTGGCCGAGTCGGTCGATATGCGCACCTTCCCTGGCACCGAGTACGGCCCGGACGCCGCACCGCCGTCGCCGGCCCGCATCCAGCAGATCAGCCAGGAACAGTGCCAGAGCGCGGTACAGCGTTATCTCGGTGATCGCTTCGACCCGAACGGACGGTTCACCGTCAGCCTGTTGTGGTCGGGCGAGAAGGCCTGGCGCCAGGCCGGCGAACGACGCATGCTGTGTGGTCTACAGCTGCCCGGTGCCAACAACCAGCAACAGGCGTTCCAGGGCAAGGTCGCCGATATCGACCAATCCAAGGTGTGGCCCGCCGGCACCTGCCTGGGCATCGATCCGGCCACCAATCAGCCCACCGACATCCCGGTCGACTGCGCGGGACCGCACTCCCTCGAGGTCACCGGGTCGGTGAATCTGGCCGACAATTTCCCGCAGGGCCTGCCCGCCGAAGCTGATCAGGACACCTTCGTCAAGGACAACTGCGCCCGGGTCACCGAGGCCTACCTGGCTCCGCTGGAACTGCGTACGACGACACTGACGCTGGTCTACAGCACCATCGCGTTGCCGAGTTGGTCGGCCGGCAGCAGGCAGGTGTCCTGCAGCATCGGCGCGACGCTGGGCAACGGCGGGTGGTCGACATTGCTCAACAGCGCCAAGGGCCCCCTGATGATTAACGGCAGGCCCCCGGTCCCGCCGCCGGACATCCCCGACGAGCGGCTGAGCATCCCCGCCATCCCGATGCCACCGGTGGACACCTCGTCGCAGATCACCTACGACCAGGGTGACAGCGGCAGCAGCTCCAGCAGCTCCAGTGGCTCCGGCAGTGGGTCAACGACGGACCAGACGCAGTCCAACGAGCACCTGCCCGGGCAGCAGACCCAGGAGCCCACCCAGGCTCCGGCGACGGAGACTCCCGCCGGCGGGAACACCTTCCTCAACGGTCCCCCCGTGCCCGCGCCCCCGCCGCCGGGAGCGCCGCCACCACCCGGCGCGCCGGTCGACGGTGCCGTGCCTCCGCCCGTCGTGCCGGCTCCCGCGGTCGGCCCGCCGCCCGGACCGCCGGTCCCCTGACCGCGTGCCGGTAACGATGAGCGCTCGGCGCTTCGAGGAACTCGTCTCCGATGCGCTCGACCTGATCCCCGCCGATCTGGCCAGGGCGGCCAACAATGTGGTTTTCCTGGTCGAAGGGCGCCATCCCGAGGAACCCGACCTGCTCGGCCTCTACGAGGGAATCGCACTGACCGAGCGCGACTCGACATATGCCGGTGCCCTGCCCGATGCCATCACAATCTATCGCGACGCGCTGTTGGAGATGTGCGCCTCGGAGGACGAGGTGGTCGAGGAGGTGG
The DNA here is from genome assembly GCF_000691525.1 of Mycolicibacterium neoaurum ATCC 25795. Classification (GTDB taxonomy): domain Bacteria; phylum Actinomycetota; class Actinomycetes; order Mycobacteriales; family Mycobacteriaceae; genus Mycobacterium; species Mycobacterium neoaurum. The sequence goes on along the minus strand of NZ_JMDW01000024.1, from coordinate 8,544 downwards.
CCATCACGGTGGTACACGAGTTGGCCCACCACTTCGGGATCGATGACGAGCGACTGCACGAATTGGGCTGGGGCTAGCGTGGGAACCGCCCACTGTCGGTGGGCGGTGGGACACTGGTCAGATGAGCGGGATCTGTCGTGACTGCGAAGCAGAACATGAGCACTGCCACGGCACCGTGATCGTGCACATCGGTCTCCGCCCGGAATGCACGGAACCGGATTGCCGCAGCCCGGAAGTGGCGCACACCTTCACCATCGACTGTTTCGCCGTCGGTTGCGAATGTGTCGAGGACCGCGACGCTCAGCCCATCGGGCCCGCGTCGGCCTCGGCTGTCTGAGCGTCCGGCTGTGCCGCCACGGTGAACGGCGGCGTCGCTGCGCCCCACTGCACGCAGCTCCAGCGGCCGTCCGTGATGGGGCTCAGCACCACGCATTCGGTGTTGCTCAGGTGATTCTCCAGCGCGAAGGTGGGATCGACACCGGCCAGCGCCGCCGCCACCAGTCGGATCGCGGCGCCGTGGCTGACCACCAGAATGTCTCGGGTCCAGCGCCGGTCGTCGAGGTGGCGCAGCCGCAGCTCGGTGAGCACCGGCACCATCCGGTCCAGCACCTGTTGTCCGGTCTCTCCCCCTGGCACCGGGACATCGAGGTCTCCGCCATGCCAGCGCCGGTACACGGCCTCGAAGGCATCGATCGCGGCGTCATCGTTGCGGTTCTCCAGGTCGCCGACCTGCACCTCGTGGATGCCGTCGAACTGATGCGTCGGCAGTTCGAGTCCGGCGGCGATGCCGGCCGCGGTCTCGCGGGCTCTGATCGCCACCGAGTGCGCCACCAGTCCCACCGGGTGTGACCAGGTCTGGCCGAATGTGCGCGCCTGCTGATGCCCGAGTTCGGTCAGCGCGGCCCCGGGCGGGCGGGTGTCCAGTCGGCGCTCGACGTTTCCATGGGACTGGCCGTGCCGCACCAGCACCAGGCGCCCGGTCATACCGATCCTCCCGTCCGAAGTTGTGCCAGCCAGCGACCAGCTTCGTCCGCCTGCGGGGGCAATGCTCCGACCGCCGCGCCGGTGGGCCATGATCCCAGGAACCGCACCTCGGCGCAGCGCCGGTGCAATGCCATCAGGGCATCGCCGACGGCCTCGTCCTCGAGGTGACCAACCCAGTCCAGGAAGAACTTGTAGGTGCCCAATTCCGTTCGCGTGGGCCGTGATTCGATGCGGGTCAAGTCGATGTCACGGACCGAGAGCTCGGTCATCGCCGCGACGAGCGCGCCAGGGACGTTGTCCAACCGCAACACCACCGAGGTCCGGTCGGCACCGGTGCGCGCCGGTGGCGGGCCTGCCGGCCCGACGAGGACGAAACGAGTCCGCGCATTGCGCTCGTCGACCACACCTGCGGCAAGTTCGGCCAACCCGTAGCGGCGGGCGGCCAGCGCCGTACTGACCCCCGCGTCGGCCTGACCTTCGGCAACATCTCTCGCCGCCGCGGCGTTGGAGTTGGCAGGCACGACGCGGGCGTCGGGTAACTCGGCGGCCAGCCAACCGCGCACCTGGGCCGCCGCCACCGGGAAAGCGGCAACGGTCTTGATCTGCTCGATGGTCACGCCGGGCCGGGCGACGATGCTGAACGCGACGTCCAACGTGTGTTCGGCGAAGATCTGCAACGGCGACCCGGTGGCCAGACCGTCCAGCGTCGGCAACACCGACCCCTCGATCGAGTTCTCGATCGGCACACAGGCGAAGTCGGCAACACCATCGCGGACGGCCTGCAGCGCGGCGGCGGGACTGTCCTGGGGCAACGGGTCGATATTGCCGGGTACGGCGCCGGACCCGGTCAGCGCGAGCAGGGCCGCCTCGGTGAATGTTCCCTCCGGCCCGAGGTAGGCGATGCGTGGCACGCCCCAACACTATCGGGCCGAGATTGGCCGGCCACTACGCCGAGAGCAAAACCTTGCGCAGTCCCTGCGACTTGTAGTTAAGTAAGGCTTACCTCACTAAGGAAGGTGGCAGATGACTGTGACGGCGCCGACCACGGCCGAACGGATCCGCAGCGCGTGCGCACGGGCCGGCGGGGCAATGCTGGCCGTGGAGGGATTCAGCGGGCCCACCTCCATCGAGCCCATCGCCACTCCCGTGCACCACCTGCTCGCCGACGGGTCGTTCGCCATCACGGTTCCGGCAGACGGGTTGGTCACCGGCATGGCCATCTCGACCGGATCGGCGGGCATCCAGGCCGTCCTGGAGATGACCGATTACGCGCCCCTCCCCTTACGCGAACCGGTGCGCGCGCTGGTGTGGATTCGTGGGCGGATGTTCCTGGTGCCCGACGGTGAGGTCGCGCCGATGCTGGATGTGATCGCCACCGAGAACCCCAATCCCGCTCTGCTGCAGGTGAACACCGGCACCGGTGGTCCAGGCGACGAGACCCCGTACGCACTGGCGCGCCTGGAGATCGAATCGGTCGTGGTGGCCGATTCGACGGGCGCGGAGTCCGTCGGTCTCGGTGCGCTGCTCGCGGCCGATCCCGACCCGTTCTGCGGGCTGGAATCATGCTGGCTGCGCCACCTCGAGTCAGCACACCGCGACGTCGTCGACCGGCTGGCCGACCGGTTACCGCACACGCTGCGCAGCGGCCGGGTCCGACCGCTCGGCCTGGACCGCTATGGTGTGCAGCTGCGCATCGAGGACGCCTCCGGTGACCACGACGTGCGCCTGCCGTTCGCCAAACCCGTCGATGACGTGACCGGGCTCAGCCAGGCCATCCGGGTCCTGATGGGCTGCCCGTTCCTCAACGGGCTGCGCGCACGCCGCATCTGATCCGTCTAGCCTGGCGCGGTGACCGGTCCGTCCCTGCCGAGCGAACATCTGCCACCACGCACCATCCGCCTCGAGATCGGCGTCGTGCTGGCCGTGACCTTCGGGTTGAGCGCGTACATCGCATCCCTGCGCTTGATCGAGGCGGCGCTGCTGGGGTTGGGCGGCCAGACCGTCACCCTCAACGAACGCCGGTCACCGTTCGACCTGATCGATCTCGGCCTCAACATCGCCTCGCTCACCCAGCTGATGGCATGGGGCGCGTTGGCCCTGTACCTGTTGTGGCGCAGCGGATCCGGGCCCGCCTCGATCGGACTCGGCAAGTTCCGGATACGCCCCGACCTGACCGGCGGGCTCGGCCTGGCCGCGTTGATCGGGCTGCCCGGCCTCGCCCTGTACATCGGTGCCCGGCTACTGGGTCTCAGTGCCGCGGTGGAACCCGCCGAGATCAACGACACCTGGTGGCGGATCCCGCTGCTGCTGGCCATCGCGTTCGCCAACGGCTGGGCCGAGGAGATCGTCGTGGTGGCATTCCTCATCACCCGCCTGCGGCAGCTGCGCATCACACCCGCCGTCGCACTGGTCATCTCGGCTCTGCTGCGCGGCACCTACCACCTGTATCAGGGCTACAGCGCAGGACTGGGCAACATCGTGATGGGGCTGGTGTTCGGCTATGTCTGGCTGCGAACCGGCCGGCTGTGGCCGTTGATCGTCGCACACGGACTCATCGACGCGGTGGCCTTCGTCGGCTACTCGTTGGCCGCCGACGAGCTGGATTGGTTGGGCTGAGATCGCCGCTTTGAGCGCTACATTCGCAGGGTGAACTCCGACCGGTCGCCGCGCGAACCCGCACCGGAGATCCGCCGGTCGGGGCACCGACCGCCGCCCACGTGGCCGCCGAATCCGGCGACGCCGCCCCGGATGCCGCCGCCACCCACCCCACGCGCGGCACCGCCACCCACCCCACGCGCGGCACCGCCACCCACCCCACGCGCGGCACCGCCGCCCACCCCACGCGCGGCACCGCCGCGGCGGCACCCCGGGCCACCTCCCCCGGTGCGCAGGCAGCCCGCTCCCCCGGTGCGTAGGCAGCCCGCACCGCGACCGTCTGCCCCGCCACCACCCGTCACGAAAACCCGGCGTCCACGCCGAGCCCGCCGATGGGGCGCTGTGCTGGCCGCCATCTTGATCGTGCTGGCGAGCGCCGCCGTCGGTGGCACCCTCTGGCTGGACTCCGCACTGCAGCGCATCACCGCGCTACCCGACTATCCCGACCGCCCGCCTGCCGGTCGGGGCACCACCTGGCTGCTGGTCGGATCGGACAGCAGGCAGGGTTTGTCGGTCGACGAACAGAACAACCTGGCCACCGGCGGCGATGTCGGCAATGGGCGCACCGACACCGTGCTGCTGCTGCACATCGGCGGGCTGTTCGGCGGCGCATCACCGACCCTGGTGTCGTTGCCGAGGGATTCCTATGTCTCCATCCCGGGATACGGCCAGGACAAACTCAATGCCGCCTATGCGCTGGGCGGGGCACCGTTGCTGGTGCAGACCGTAGAGCAGGCCACCGGCATCAGGCTGGACCACTACGCCGAGGTCGGCTTCGGCGGGTTCGCTCAGCTGGTGGATGCCGTCGGCGGGGTGACGATGTGTCCGGTCGAACCGATCAGCGACCCGCTCGCCGGTATCGACCTGCCCGCGGGATGCCAAGAACTCAACGGCCGCAACGCGCTGGGTTACGTCCGGTCCCGGGCCACCCCGCGCGCCGATCTGGACCGGATGATCAACCAGCGTGCCTTCATGTCTGCACTGCTGAAGCGGGCGACCAGTCCGTCGGTGCTGCTCAACCCGCTGCGCTGGTATCCGATGGTCGACGCGGCGGCGGACGCCGTCAGCGTCGACCAGGACGGTCACATCTGGGATCTGGCCCGGCTCGGCTGGGCGTTGCAGGACGATCCCACCACGACGACGGTGCCGATCGCGGAGTACACGACCAGCGATGTCGGGTCGATCGTCGTCTGGGACAGCGCGGCGGCCGAGCGACTTTTCGCGGCGCTGGCTGCCGATACCGCGGTGCCCGCCGATGTGCTGAACACCGACCGACCTTGAGGCGTCCAGCAAACTTTTTGGCCACCCTGTAACCGCCGTCACAGCGCTTAGGGGTGGCTAACCTGAATAAGGTTCACCTTGGATGACACGCCGTCTGACCTGGTCTATCTTGGTGATCATGACCGACGCAACCACACTCGAAACCAAGTTCAACAGCCTCCTGCGTGAGCAAATCCGCAGTGAATTCACCGCGTCGCAGCAGTACGTCGCCATCGCCGTGTACTTCGACGGATCGGACCTCCCGCGGCTCGCCTCACACTTCTACGGACAGGCCGTCGAAGAACGCAATCACGCCATGATGCTGGTGCAGTACCTGCTCGACCGCGATGTCGACGTCGAGATCCCCGGCGTCGACACCGTCCTCAACAGCTTCGAGACTCCGGCCCAGGCCCTGCGCCTGGCGTTAGAGCAGGAGCGGACCGTGACCGAGCAGGTGTCCCGGCTGGCCAGCGTTGCCCGCGAAGAGGGCGACTATCTGGGCGAGCAGTTCATGCAATGGTTCCTCAAGGAGCAGGTGGAAGAAGTCGCCACCATGACCACCCTGGTGCGGATCGCCGAGCGCGCCGGCGCGAACCTGTTCCATCTGGAGGATTTCGTGGCGCGCGAGTTGAGCACCGCTACTGCGGACCCGACCGCACCGAAGGCCGCCGGCGGCAATCTCTGACCTCTACCCGCCCGGCAAGTCAGTCTCGGCCGGCGCCGGTCAGTCCGTTCTCCAACCAGTCCTTGGTACGGCCGGGGTGGTTGGTGGCCACCCATGCCACCTCCAGATCCCGGCAGTACCGGACATCTTCGTAATGGTCGACGGTCCAGCAATACAGCGCACGCCCCTGCGCCGCGGCGCGGTCCACCAACTCGGGATGCTCCCGCAAGGTCGCAATCGAGGGTCCCACAGCGGTCGCCCCGACCGTGGTGGCCGCGCTGCCGCCCAGGAAACGCGAGGTCTCGCCGAGCAATACCGTCGGTAGCATCGGCGCCGCGCGACGGATCCGCCATACCGCGGCCGCCGAGAACGACATCACGACCGCCCGCGCCAGGTCTGCCGAGGCCGGCGCGGCGATGCCGTACCGATGCAGCAACGCCAGCACCTTGCTCTCCACGAGGGCCCCGTAGCGCACCGGGTGTTTGGTCTCGACGAAGATCTTCACCGGCCGCTTGCTGTCCAGCACCAGCGTCAGCAGCGTGTCCAAGGTCAGCAGGCCGGTGTCTCCACCGCCTCCACCAGCGCTGTTGCCGGTGTGCCAGGAACCGAAATCCAACTCTTGCAGTTGCGCGAGCGTCATCTCCGACACGACGCCGGTTCCGTCGGAGGTGCGATCGACCCGGCGGTCGTGTACGCAGACCAGATGCCCGTCGCGAGTGAGACGGACATCGCATTCGACGCCATCGGCGCCCTGCTGTAGTGCCAGCTCGTAGGCCGCCACGGTGTGCTCGGGACGCTCCGCGGAGGCACCCCTATGAGCGACGACGAACGGGTGGCCGGTCTGCGCGCCTTCGACTGCCTCACCCGCGGTCATATCGCTATGCTGCCGGGTTTCGGTCTTCGGCCTCAACCGCAGGGACCGATTCCGCGGACGACTCGGGGGCCTCGGCAGGTTTCGGCGACTCCGCCGCGACCATCACCCAGCGATGCGCCGGGCGATCCACCGGCGTCCGCTCGAAGCCCTGATACACCTGCCACACCAGCAGCAACGTCGCCAGCGCCACCAGGTAGGCGATCGTCGTGATGACCGTGTTGTCGGCGATGCGCTGGGTGTCTGTATAGAAGACCGTGAGGATCGTCGTGACGATCGAGGCAATCGACACGACATAGCTGACGAACCAGGTGATCCACCAACTGACGATGCGTAGACCACGTCGACGTTCCAGCCGGGCCAGTTCGACGACATACACCGGGGCCAACGCCAGGTTGATCGGCGGAACCATACAACCGACCCACAGCCGGCCCGGGCTACGTGGATCCTCGGCTCCCTGGTGGGCGAACGCCGCAGCCCGCCGCGCTATCAGCCAATTGGTCAGGATCAGAGCGCTGGCCAGCACCCCGAAGAAGGCGAACGCGCTGGCCGCCACGGGTACCCACGTCGCGAAGCCTGCGACGAACGGATTGAGCAGAGCACCCCGGTTGTAGAGCATCAATGCGTATCGCAGCATGTGCAGCACCGCGGCCACACCCAGCAAGATCAGCGTGGTGACGACGACCCGCCGCACCGCGCTCGGAGTCGGGCCGCGCCGACCTGCTTCGGTCGCGTCGGCACCCGCCTCCTGGTCGAACCGGTCGTAGAGACCCCAGCGTGGGATGGCGCTGTACCGCGGAGTCGGTCCAAGGGGCCGAGGACGCCGACGCTGCGGTGGAGGCGCACCCGGGCGCACCGCGATCCAGCGATAGCCGGACGGGAGTTTCCCCGGGCCGGACGGCCGCGGCGGTTGCACCGGAGCAGCAGGTGCCGATCCGGGCGCCATGAGTGTGCCGCGACAGCGTGGACACCACGTCCGCTGGCGGTCGCGCACATTCCATCGCGTCCCGCACTGGGCACAGACCTGGATCACGCGACCAGCCTACGACCCCGAGCTGACCGGCCGGCCCGCCTGTACCCAGGACAACATGCCCCCGGACACATTGATCGGGTCGAACCCGTTGCGGGCCAGATATTGGGCCACGCGCTGTGAGCGCCCACCCGCGTGGCAGATGACGTACAGCGTGGCGTCGCGGTCGATCTCGTCGATCCGCACGGGCACGTCACCCATCGGGATGTGCTGCGCGCCGACGATGTGCCCGCTCTGCCATTCGTCATCCTCGCGCACATCGAGCAACACGGCGTCCGCCCCGAACTCTGCCGGCAGTTGGCCGACCTCGATCTGCTGCACATCTCCGTCAGACATGCCGACCATGCTGGCATGGCACGGGCGACCGCGCATCGATTCCTCGGCAGCAATGTCCTTGCTATCCACAGTTTCCACAGATTCATCCACAGGCTGGGGCCCGATTCCGCCGTGAGAGCCCGGCGTCAGCTGTGAATCCGCCCAGAGCCTGTGGATAAACCCCGTCCGACGACACTCGCCGATCAACAAGCGGCGCATCCGCTGAGCAAAAATGTTGATCGCCTAACTTTCGGAGACGGCGTTAATCGGTCGGTTGCGATCGGTCAGATTCTGAACGTCCGGCGGGTCCCGTGGCGACGTGCGGACTCGATTTTTCTGCGCAGCAAACAAGGTCTATGATCGGCGTCACAACAGTCCGTGTGACAGATCTCACTGGGGGGGCAGCTTGATCGTGCAGGTCAGGAGCGTCTGATGGCAACACATCCACTTGGGCAAGGGTCGGCGGTGCCGCCGTCTGACTGGCAGTCGTCGCATCACTACACCAACAACCAGGTCGTGGCGCTCATCCGGGCGGCCGTCATCGCACTTGTCCTGATCGGCGTTCTCGCCGCCATCGTCTTGTTCTGAGCCGCCCTCCGGGCGTGGCGGAGACCCGCTCCTTGCGGTGCGCGCAGGGATGGAGCAAGGTTGAGCTCGAGCTTGTTGTCGAGATATCCGACGCCGAACTCCACCGCGATCCCCATGACTAGGAAGGAACCCAGTGGCTGAATACACCCTGCCCGACCTCGATTACGACTACGGCGC
>NZ_JMDW01000023.1 GCF_000691525.1 Mycolicibacterium neoaurum ATCC 25795 | reverse complement strand
GCGATGTTCATCTCGGTCGCTGCACGGAACGCGCGGATGGCGATTTCACCGCGGTTGGCCACCAAGAGTTTCGAGATCACCGGGTTCGATCCAGTTGACGTTGCTCCCAACCGACGTACTCACTCAACGGCCGGATGAGAGCGTTTGAAGCGGTTTGCTCCATGATATGGGCCGTCCAACCAGTTATCCGGCTCATCACGAAGATCGGTGTGAAGCAACTGATGTCGAAACCCATCAGGTAATAGGCTGGTCCGGTCGGGAAGTCCAGGTTCGGCTTGATGCCCGTGGTCGCCGCCATATCGGTCTCCAGAGCGTCGTAGATGTCCAACCATCTACCGCCATCCCGGATGTTCGCAACCCGAATCAAGGCGTCCTTCATGGTCGGCACGCGTGAGTCACCGTTCTTGTAGACCCGGTGGCCGAAACCCATCACCTTGTCCTTGCGGGACAGCTTGCCGTGCAACCATGCCGATGCCTTGTCGGCAGAGCCGATCTCCAGCATGTCGTGCATCACGGCCTCATTGGCGCCGCCGTGCAGCGGACCCTTCAGCGCACCGATGGCCGCGGTCACCGCGCTGTAGATATCGGACTGGGTGGAGGTGACGACCCTGCTCGCGAACGTGGAAGCATTGAAGCTGTGCTCGGCATAGAGCACCATCGATGCTTCGAAGGCGTCCACGATGGCCTTCTCCGGAACGTCCCCGAAGCACATGTGCAAGAAGTTCTGTGAATAGCTCATGTGGCTGTGCGGGGCAATCGGGTCGAGACCGCGACGCCTGCGCATATCCGCGGCCACGATCGTCGGCAGCACGGACAGCATGCGCAGCGACTTGTCGTAGTTGGCTCTCGGACTGCTGTCATCCTCATCGGGGTCCTGGGCGCCCATGTAGCTGATCAACGTCCGCACGACGTCCATCGGATGGCAGGTGTCGGGCAGCTTGGAGAGCAAGGACTGCATACCGCGGTCCATCCGTCGGGCAGCACGCTCACGCTGAGTGAACAGAGCCAGCTCCTGGTCTCCAGGCAGCTCACCATGCCACAGCAGGTAGGCGACCTCTTCGAAGGAACACATGGCAGCCAGATCCTGCACCGCGTAACCGCGATAGGTCAGCGAATTGGTCTCCGGCACAACCTTGGAGATCGCCGTCGTGTCCACGACGACGCCGGCCAGGCCCTTGTAGATGCGCGGACTGTCTTCGACAGCGCTCATGGTGCCACCCCTTGCAGTGCAAAGTTGTAGATGTCGGAGTCGAATTCGTTGTATTCGGCGTAATGCAACAGTTCGTAGAGCCGGCTGCGGTGTTGCATCTGATCCAAAAGCCCGGATTGTGTTCCCGCGGAATTGATCTCACGCAGACCGCTTTCGACGGCATGCATAGCCAACCGCAGCGTGGTGACGGGATAGATGACAACGTTGTAGCCGATATCGGCGAGTTGGCCGGCGGTCAACAGTTCGGACTTGCCGAACTCGGTCATGTTCGCCAGTAGCGGCGTGTCGATGGCGTCCCGGAAGTGCTCGAAGTCGGCCGGATGGTGCAGCGCCTCGGTGAAGATCAGATCGGCACCGGCATCGGCGTAGGCCTTGGCCCGATCGATCGCGGCGCCGATTCCTTCGATGCCGGCGGCGTCGGTGCGGGCACAGATCACAAAGTTGGGATCGCGCCGCGCAGCGACCGCCGCCCGCAGCCGTTTCACCATCTCGGACGTCTCCACCACGGCCTTGCCGTCGAGGTGGCCGCAACGCTTGGGATTCACCTGGTCTTCGAGGTGCAGGCCGGCCAGGCCGGCGTCCTCGAGGAGGGTGACCGTGCGCGCGGCGCTCATGGGCTCACCGAACCCGGTGTCGGCATCGATCAGGGTCGGCAGGTCCGTCGCCGCGGCGATCTGCGCACCCCGGCCGGTCACCTCGGTCAGTGTCGTGAGGCCGATATCGGGCAGCCCGAGGTCGGCTGACAGCACCGCACCGGACACGTAGACACCGTCGAACCCGATCTCGGCGACCAGCTTCGCAACCAGCGGAGAGAACGCGCCCGGAAACCGTTGTAGCCTGCCCGAGTTCAGCGCTGCGCGAAAGCGCGATCGCTTCTCCGCGGCCGAGATCGACGCACCCATCAGGCTCATCGGAAGATGCCCGAGGGAATCGTCGGGGCCTTATCCAGCACCCGTTGGTCGACCCGGATGTTCAGCGCACCCAGACCACCGGACTTGATACCGGAAACGCCGTCGACGACCTGCAGAAAGCGTTGCTGTTCTTCCGGTTCCACCACTCCCTCGGCCAGAACGCCGAACTTGTGCACGTACTGTTCCCGGGCGAAGGGGCGGGCGCCCAGCGGATGCGCATCGGCGACGGCGAGCTCGTCGACGATGGTCTCACCACTCTTGAGGGTTATCACGGCCTTGGCGCCGAATGCCTTCTCAGCCGGGTCGGTGCTGTGGTAGCGACGCGTCCATTCCGGATCTTCGACCGTGGAGATCTTGCGCCACAGCTCGATGGTGTCGGGACGGTGCGCGCGCTCCGGTGCGTAGGAGTGCTCGTGGTGCCAGGTACCGTCCTGCAGCGCGACGGCGAAGATGTACATGACCGAGTGGTCCAGCGTCTCTCGGGACGCGTCCGGATCGAACTTTTGCGGATCTCCCGATCCGGTGCCGATCACGACGTGCGTGTGGTTGCTGGTGTGCAGCACGATCGACGCGATCTGCTCGAGATCGGCGATCCGCTCGCGCATCCGGCGGGCAAGGTCGATGGGCGCCTGGCTCTGGTATTCGGCCGAGTGCTCCTTGGTGTAGGTGTCCAGGATGGCCCGCTTCGGCTCACCCGGCTCCGGCAGCGGCACGGTGTAGGTGCGCTCGGGTCCACCCAGCATCCAGGCGATGACGCCGTCCTCACCCTCCCAGATGGGGGCCGGGGATCCCTCGCCGCGCATCGCGCGGTCCACAGCCTCGATAGCAACCTTGCCGGCCCAGGCCGGGGCGTACGCCTTCCAGCTGGAGATGAGGCCCTTGCGGGACTGGCGGGTGGCGGTGGTCAGATGGAGCGCCTGACCGATGGCGTTGTAGATGGTTTCGGTGTCCAGACGCAGCATGGTGCCCAGACCGGCGGCGACCGATGGGCCGAGGTGCGCGACATGGTCGATCTTGTTCTCGTGCAGACAGATTCCCTTGACCAGATCTACCTGGATCTCGTAGGCGGTGGCCAATCCGCGGATCAGGTCGGTACCGCGCACCCCGAGTTGCTGGGCGACGGCGACCAGGGCGGGGATGTTGTCGCCTGGATGGGAGTATTCGGCGGCCAGGAAGGTGTCGTGGAAGTCGAGTTCGCGCACCGCCACACCGTTGGCGTAGGCGGCCCACTCGGCCGAGTAGCTGCCCTCGACCCCGAAGACGGCGGCACCCTGGCGCGTGGGATGCGCCAGTGCCTGTGCGCGGGCGACCGTCACCGGGCGGCGGATCACCGAGGCCGCCGAGACCGACGCATTGTCGATGATGCGGTTGATCACCATCTCCTCGGTGGCCGGCTCGACCGCGACGGGATCGGCTGCGACCTCGGCGATCTTCCAGGCAAGGTGTTCGGTACGAGGGAAGTTCTCGGCGCTGCGCCGGGTTCGGACATCGAGATTCTGCATGATTCGCACGCTACGCAGGCGGCGACGACATGCGAAAGTACCTGTAAATGCGTAATTTTGCGTCCTTTATCGACGCCGTTTGCGAATCTTGTGTAAGCCGCGTGCGATAGAGTCTGGCGCGGTGGCGAAGACATTCGCGGGCGCCCGGCTACGGCGGCTCAGGGACGAGAAGGGCCTGACTCAGGTCGCGCTGGCGCGCGCCCTGGGGCTATCCACGAGTTATGTGAATCAGCTGGAGAACGACCAGCGTCCCATCACCGTTCCCGTACTGCTCGCGCTCTCGGATCGCTTCGATCTTCCGACGCACTACTTCGCCCCCGATTCCGATGCGCGGCTGGTGTCCGACCTTCGCGAAATCCTGGCCGATGGGTCGTCGACGACGGCACAGATCGAAGAGTTGGTCGCACGCATGCCCGAGATCGGACAGACCGTAGTCAACCTGCACCGGCGGCTGCACGATGCGGTGGCCGAACTCGAAACCGTCCATGCTCGCGCCAATTCCGACCTTCACGGTGGTACCCAACAACCGATGCCGTTCGAGGAGGTTCGCGACTTCTTCTACGACCGACGCAATTACATCGACGCGCTCGACCGTGCGGCCGAGGATATCTACGCCCGGCACGGTCTGCACACCGGCGGCATGGACGGCCAGCTCGCCGAACTGTTGTCCGATGAGTTCGCCATATCGGTCGTCCTCGACAGCGGAGATCGCCTCGGCCCCAACGTCAAACGACGCTACGAACCGGACACCAGGACGCTTCTGCTGGCACGTTGGCTGCTCCCGGGGCAGCGCGCCTTCCAGTTGGCCACCCAGCTGGCTCTGCTACTGCACTCGGAGCTGATCTCGTCGATCGTGGCCTCCGACGACCAGCTCAGCGCCGAGGCGCGCGATGTGGCGCGCATCGGGTTGGCGAACTATTTTGCAGGCGCCCTGCTACTGCCCTACCGGATTTTCCTGTCCGCTGCCGAGTCGTTGCGCTATGACATCGACCAGCTCGCACGCAATTTCGACGTCGGTTTCGAGACCATCTGTCACCGGTTGTCGACTCTGCAGCGTCCCGACGCCCGCGGGGTCCCGTTCATCTTCGTCCGCACCGACAGTGCGGGCAACATCTCCAAACGGCAATCCGCCACCGCCTTCCACTTCTCCCGGGTCGGCGGCAACTGCCCCCTCTGGGTAATTCACCATGCCTTCTCCAGGCCCGGGGAGTTCCTCACCCAGGTGGCGCAGATGCCCGACGGCCGCAGCTATTTCTGGCTGGCGAAGACATCGGTGTCCCCACCCAGCCGGTATCTGGGCACCCCGAAGAGTTTCGCGATCGGGTTGGGATGCGATCTGGCCCACGCCGACAAGCTGGTCTATTCGGTGGGTATCGATCTTGCCGACGCGGAGGCCACCGTGCCGATCGGCGCCGGCTGCCGGATCTGTGACCGGGCGGCGTGCCCGCAGCGGGCGTTTCCCTATGTGGGGCGACCGGTCCAGGTGGATCCGCAGACCAGCAGCAATCTGCCCTACCCGCCTGCCAGCGGACCGGCCTAGCGGTAGTAGACCTCGTCACCGGTGGGGTAACCGCCGCCGGTCGTGGTGACGTGCACGTGGTCGTAATGGCCGTAACCGCCCGACCCGGATGCTCCGGTCGGGGTGTAGTAGGTGCCGCGCCAGATGGCGTCCTGCATGCCGAAGCGGGCGGCGTTCTTCATCACGTAGGCCACGATCTGATTGCCGAGTGCGATCCCCTGCGCGCTGCCCGGATTCGGGATCATCACGTCGAGGGCAAGTCCGTTGGGGTGCCAGCGCAGTGCGTCGGGGCGGACACCGCCGATGCTGCGGATCTCGGGGAAGACAACGCTGATGGCGCGGGCAGTCAGGATGGTCTTGACCTGCAGTCCGTGTTCGGGCGCCACGCCGGGAGGCAACAGCAGCGGGCGGTTGTCGGGACGCCAGCGGGATGCGGCGACCAGCTGAGCGGTCGGCGTCGCGGGTGCCGCGGCGGAGACCGTCGACGAATTCCAGGCGAAGTCGGCGGGTGCGGCGACGATCTGCACACCGGGCACGACGGGTGCGGCCGCGGGACCGGCGACCGTCATGGGTTCCTGTGGTGCCTGTGGGCGCACCTCGGAGCCGACCGAGAACAGAATGGCCGCCGGGGCCAAGATCGCGGCAAGAGCCGCTGACGACCGATAGCGGCCGCTCGCCGTTCCATGTCGCGCCATTCACCGCACCTAACGAACTGGTTCAGCAATCACCGAGACCGTGGCGTTTGCTTCCCGTTACATATTCGTGACTTTGACTCCGGGACTATAACCCGGCGTGTCGCGGCGGCTCAACTCTTCGCAAAAACCATAGCTGCAGGTGAGAGCGCACCTGGGCTGCTAGGGCCCGGCCGGAACGCCCTGATTGGGCACCGGGATCGGGATCGGCGGCAGCAAAGGAATCTCCAGATATGTGGTGGTCATCGCCGGTTGAGTGGTGGTCACCGCAGGCGTCGTGGTGACCGGCGGAACGGTCGTCGTCGTCACCGGAGCGGTCGTCGTGGTGACCGTGGTGGTCGTGGTCGACGGCGTGGTGGTTGTTGTGGTGGTGGTCGTCGTCGTGGTCGTCGTCGTGGTGGTGGTCGTCGTGGTGGTGGTCGTCGTCGGAGTGGTGGTCGTGGTGGTCGGCGGCGTCGTGGTGACGGTCGTCGTGGGGACCACCGGCGCGACCGGTTCGGGACTCGGCGCCACCGGCTCCGGCGGCGGCGCGGGCGCCTGGGTCACGGTGACGGGCGGCGGCTCGACCGGTGCGGCGGGTTCGGCCGGTGGCGGTGTCAACACACCGGTCACCGGGGCGGTGGACGGGGTGGGCGCGGGGCTCTCCGAGGTTCCGGTCAAGGCGATGGCCACCCCACCGAGCGCGACGAGGGAAATGAGGCCCACCGCAGCGAAGACCGCCATGGGTACCCGCGGCAACCCCCGCGGCTCATCGGCGTACATCGACGGGTCCTGCTGCGACACCACATGGGTGGCCTCGTCGGCGAGGTAAGGGTCGGCCAGATAGGGATTGACACTCGGATAGTCCTCGGGGCCGGTATAGGGCACCGGCTCATTACCCGCATCACCGTCCTCCGACCAGGCCAGCGCACGGAATGTCGACGATCCGGACGGGTCATGGGTGATCGCCGCGGCCGGCGCCAGACTGGTCGGCGCGTCGGCGCCGACCGCCGGGGCCATCCCGGTCTGCGCGCCGGTATCGGTGCCATAGGCCGCCCGCAGGACCGCCCCGAGTGCGGCATCGAGTGCAGGTTGCGGCGTGTTCACCACAGGTGTCCTGGTGTGCTCGGACAATTTCTGGGTGACCAGCGGGATACTGGCCCCGCCACCGACGGTGGCGATCACCGAGATATCCGACCATCCGATTCTGTTGCGCTGCAACAGGTTGTCCAGTTCGGAGAGCACCAGGGCGAATGGCTCCACCAGTAGGGCCTCCAATTCGGCCCTGGTCACCCGAACAACCGAGCGGACACCAGGAAGGTCCACGGGCACCTCGGTGGCGGTCACCCCCGATAACCGTTCCTTGGCCTGCCGGCACTGCTCACGCAGCACCCCGAGCTGCCCGACAGCGGCCGTCGCGGCCGGGTCCGTGTCGTTGGCGTCGGCGTCGGCGAGCACACGACCCAACAACGCCTGATCGATCAGGTCACCGGAGAAGTCGGCCACCCGCACCGTCTCGTCGATCGGCTCGAATCCGGCATCGGCGTCGGCCAGCGTGATGCTGGTGCCACCACCGCCGAGATCGATGAGGACCACCGCCCCGCGGGCGTTCAGGCCCGGGTTGGCGTTCAGTGCGGTCAATGAGGTGACGGCATCGGACACCAGCCGTGGCGGTGCTCCCCCAGGGGAAAGCACCGGGTTGGCGCGCAAAGCCGCGCGCAGGACCCGCATGGTGGCCGGAGTCCAGTGCGCGGGTACCGCGATCACCGTCTGTCCGGACCCGGTTGGCCCGATCAGCGCTTCGAGCGCCTCCACCAGGAGATCGTCGGCCAGGTAGGACGATCCATCGGCGGCCACCAGGGGCACCGGATCACCCACCCGTTCGACGAAACCGGAGAGCACCTGGCCGGGACGCCCGGAGGACACGCCGATCTCCGGAGCGCCGTCGGTGGGAAGGGTCAGCACCGCGCGCCGTGTCACTGGTTGGTCGCCGACCCGGGCAGCAACCAGATTGGTCGTGCCGATCGACAACCCCAACGGGTCGCTCATTGGGCCCACCCTAACCGGCGGCCATGTCGGTGGCAGGCCGGACACCGCCGGTCTGGCCGGAGTTCCAGACATCGACCGGAGGCTGTGTTGTGATGTCGGGCATGGCAGACATTGCACGCGATATGCACGACATCAAGCAGGTCAAGTACCGCTACCTGCGCGCCCTGGACTCCAAGCACTGGGACGATTTCGCCCAGACGCTGGTCGAGGACGTCAAGGGTGACTACGGGCCGTCGCTGGGCAACGAACTGCACTTCACCGACCGCGACGCCCTGGTGGACTTCATGCGCACCTCCCTGGGCCCGACGATCTACACCGAACACCGCGTCGATCACCCCGAGATCACCTTCGACGGTCCCGACGAGGCGGCGGCCACCTGGTACCTGCAGGACCGCGTCATCGCACCGGACTTCAACTTCATGCTCATCGGCGCGGCGTTCTACCACGACCGCTACCGGCGCACCGATGACGGTTGGAAGATCAGTGCGACCTCCTACGACCGCACCTATGACGCCACGATGTCGCTGGAGGGCCTGAACTTCAACCTGAAACCCGGTCGCGCACTCAATATCTGAGACCGGAGCTACTTGGATACCGCGATCAGCGCACCGGGCCGCAGCCAGCGCATGATCTTCACCATCATGTCGTCGTCGATGGCGATACAGCCCGCGGTCGGTCCACCCCCGGTGGTGTGCAGGAAGAAGGCGCTACCCGCGCCGGGCACCCTGGCCTTGTTGACGCCCATCACCACGGCATGGGCGTACTGCGGAATCTGCAGGTTCTCGGTCGCGGTGCCCTCGATACCGAACGGGCACTCGTCGCGCTTGCACACCTGCATGGTGTTGTAGGTGGGGCTGTCCTCATCGCCATCCCACCAGTGATCGGGGCCGACCTGCACATGCGGCAGCCCACCGCCGGGGTTGGGCTCGGTACCGAAGGTGAAGTCCAGCGAGAAGATGCCCATCGGCGTCTTCATCGAGCCCTCGCTGATGTCCTCGGCCATCCCGGCCGACCCGATATCGGCGGCGATGCCGACGCCGATCGGTTCCCAGCCCGCCGCGGTCCGCTCCCAGACATCCATCTTGGCGGTGGTGGGCCCCACCCCCACCACAGAGATCACCTGGGTGGCCGAACCGACCGAGTCGACGAACCATGGCGTCTCGGCGGCACGGGCAACAGGAGCGACAGCGCACGCCAGCCACAGCGCGCACGCCATGGCGAGCAGTCGGCGCATCGGTCAATCGTCGGTGCCTCGCGCAGGCGGGTCAAGTCAAGTTTCAGACACGATCCCGTTGGATAGGTTGAAGGCCATGGGACTCGGAACGCTCGACCGCCACATCTTCGACGCCGTCGCCGAGTCCGACAGCCCCTTCCTGGACAAGGTCATGCCCCGGCTGACCTCGGCGGCCGATCACTCCAAGCTCTGGTTCGCCATCGCCGCGGCGTTGACGGCGACGGGATCACCGTCGATGCGACGCGGTGCCGCGCGTGGGGTGCTGACGCTCGCGGTCACCAGCCTGCTCACCAATCAGGGCGCCAAGCGCATCTGGAAACGGCCCAGGCCCGACCACTCGATGGTGCCGCTGCTCCGCCGTTCGCGCCGGATGCCGACCTCCAACTCGTTGCCCTCCGGTCATTCGGCCAGCGCGGCGGCGTTCGCCGTCGGGGTCGGACTGGAGAACCGGTCACTCGGTGTCGGTCTGGGAGTACTGGCCGGCCTGGTGGGACTGTCCCGGGTCGCCACGGGTGCGCATTACCCCGGTGACGTGCTTGCCGGGTTCGGTATCGGCACCGCCGTGGCGCTGGCCGGTGCCGCCGTCGTGCCGACCATCGTGGAACCGCCGATCACCGCGGGGCATCCCCGCCGCTACCAGACCGAGGCCCGGCCCGACGGCGAGGGCGTCATCCTTGTCGTGAACCCGAACTCGGGAAGCGGCACCGGTGCGCGCATTCTCGACGAGGTCCGACAGGCGCTACCCAAGGCCGAGATCGTCGAGGTCGGCGACGACGAGGACATCGCCGAGAAGCTCCGCGAGGCCGCCGAGCGGGCGGAAGTGCTTGCCGTCGGTGGTGGTGACGGCACGGTGTCCTGCGCGGCCGGGATCGCACTGCAGGCCGGGGTGCCGCTGGCGGTATTCCCCGGCGGCACGTTCAACCATTTCGCCAAGGACATCGGGTGCGATACCGTCGCCGCCACCATCGAGGCGCTACGCACCGGGTCGGCCGCCTTCGTCGACACCATCGCCTTCAACGACACCGACACCGTCGTCAATACCGCCAGCATCGGCGCCTACCCGAAATTCGTCCGAATCCGCGAAAAACTGGAGAAGCGGGTCGGTAAGCCCGTGGCCGGCGTGTACGCCCTGTTCCGCACCCTGCGCAGTGATGCCAGCGTGCGCATCCGCTACGACGACAAGACCGTGCAGACATCATTGTTCTTCCTTGGCAATTCGCTGTACTCCCCCTCCGGCTTCGCCCCCTCGCGGCGGGTCCGGATGGACGACGGACTGATCGATGTCCGCATCCTGGAGACCGGTCCCAGATTCGCCACCCCGCGCATCCTCGCCGCGCTGGCGACCGGCCGCCTGGTGCACAGCCCGCTCTATCACGAACTGCGCGTGCCCGAGTTCAGCTTCACCGCAGTCGACGGGCCCACCCGGATCGCCCACGACGGCGAGGTCGAGATCGTCTGCCAGGAGGCGACCTTCAAGAATCGCTATCGCTCGCTGCCAGTGTTTCGTCCGCTACCTCGGAACGTCTGAGCAGCGGCAGCCACGCCAACGCCCACAGGTATCCCAATGCCCAGCCCGCCAACACATCGGAGGGGTGGTGCACGTTGAGCACCACCCGGCCGACACCGACTGCGACCACGCTCAACACACCGATCACCACAACCGTTGTGCGCCAACGCCGCAGCTGATGCCAGCCGGCCATGAGCAGCGCGGTCACGGCGGCAGCGACACCCAGTGCGTGCCCGGACGGGAACGACGAGGACATCTCGGCGACAAGCGCGGTGTCGGGGCGCGGCCTGTCGATCACCAACTTCAGGACCAGTACCAGCAGAGCGGATGCCTCGACGGTGAGGGTGAGGAAGAGGGCGACGTGGTACTGGCCGCGCAGCAGCGCATACCCGATCCAGACCAGCGCGAGCACTCGGAACACGGCCGGATGCAGCACATTGCAGAGCACATTCCAGCCGTCCACCCACGCAGGATGAGCCGATCCATACCGGTAGAGCGGGTCCAGCACCGTCCAGTCCGCGTCCGTCATCCAGGCCCAGTGGCCCAGGACACCGCCGAGCGACACCAGGAACACGATCGCCGCGGCCATGGCCGCCATGCGGTGTCGAGAAGTGGCCGCCATGCGGTGCTGAGAAGTGGTCACCTCATCGAGACTAAGTGACCGACGACCCGATCTCGGCGGTTGGCGTAGGGTTCGCTGCATGGCGGTACTTCTGCGTAAGTGGCTGAGGATCGGCAAACTTCCCGGTGAGCTGCGCGCCGAGGTGGAGGCGGAAGGAATTCTCCACCTCGCCGAGTACGTCGCGGTGACCCGCCGGTTCTCGGGCCAGGTTCCCGGCAAACGATCCGCAGGCAGCGTCTCCAGCTTCACCGGTTCCCTGGTGATCACCGAACAGCGGGTGCTCGCCACCCTGTCCACCATGCCGAAGCTGGCAGGCCGCACCATCGACCAGCGCTGGGACGCCGTGCAATCCGGCACTGTCACCGCCGATCTCTCGGTGGCCGGACTGGTGCTCGATGTCGACATCGCCGCGGTCGACCCGCGCTGTTCGGGGACACTGTCGCTGCACTACAAGGAACCGCTGCCCGAAGACCTGCTGGCGCGGCTGCCGCGTCGATCACTGGCCTACGACGTGCCGCCGGAATTCGTCTTCCGTGCCGTCGGGGTGCCCTACCACCCGTAGGGTCGCGCCATGACCGTTCCCTACGACACCGCGCTGCGCGACCGGATCCGCGCCAACCTCGCAGCCCACACCCGTCGTACCGTCACCGACCCGACCAAGCGGCACGCCGCCGTTGCCGTGACCCTGGTCGACTCACGCGTCGGCGAGGACCGCGTCGACCCCGCACCGGTCGAGGACTGGATCGCCGGCCGGCCGATGCCGGACAGCCTGGACGGCCGCATGATCGACGTTTCCGGCGGGGCATCATTCCTGCTGTGCCGGCGGGCGTCGCGACTCAATTCGCATGCCGCACAATGGGCGTTACCCGGCGGCCGACTCGATGCCGGCGAGTCGGTCATCGATGCTGCGCTGCGCGAACTGCACGAGGAAGTCGGCGTCGAGCTCGGCGGCGACGCGGTTCTCGGACTGCTCGACGACTACCCGACCCGCTCCGGATATGTCATCACCCCGGTGGTGCTCTGGGGTGGCGGCCGGCTGGACCTCACGCCCGCCCCCGATGAGGTGGTCGCCGTCTACCGGGTGGGCCTGCACCAGCTCCAGCGTCCCGATTCCCCGCGATTTGTCACGATCCCGGAAAGTCCTCGGCCGGTGGTGCAGATTCCGTTGGGCCACGACCTGATCCACGCCCCGACCGGCGCGGTGCTGCTGCAGTTGCGCTGGTTGGGCCTGGAGGGCCGCGCCGATGCGGTGGACCAGCTCGAGCAACCGGTCTTCGCCTGGAAATAGCGGAACCACTAGCACATTCGCCCCTTCCTCGACAGTGCGGCGATCGGCCTGCGTGAAAACCGCTCGGCGCGCGGGACCGTCACTGTGGAATATTGCGAAGGGACGAACAGGAGGTGGCGCGTGACCGAGGCACGACGCGAGAACGTGTTGATCGTGCACTGGCATGATCTGGGGCGTTATCTCGGGGTGTACGGCCACCCCGACGTACACAGCCCGCGGCTGGACAGGTTTGCCACCGAGTCAATCCTGCTCACCCGCGCCCACGCCACCGCTCCGCTGTGCTCGCCTTCGCGTGGCTCCCTGTTCACCGGCCGCTATCCGCAGACCAACGGACTGGTCGGCCTGGCCCACCACGGTTGGGAATACCGCGCCGGGGTCCAGACCCTGCCCGCCATCCTGTCCCGGTCGGGTTGGCACACCGCGTTGTTCGGTATGCAGCACGAGACGTCGTATCCCTCGCGGCTGGGTTTCGACGAGTTCGACGTCTCCAATTCCTACTGCGAATACGTCGTGGAGCAGGCCACCGGATGGCTGCGGCGCGCGCCGGCCGAGCCCTTCCTGCTGACCGCCGGCTTCTTCGAGACGCACCGGCCCTACCCACACGATCGCTATGCACCGGCCGACCCCGCTGCCGTCGACCTGCCCGATTATCTGCCCGACACCCCGGCCGTCCGCGAGGATCTCGCGGACTTCTACGGGTCCATCACCGTCGCCGATGCCGCCGTCGGCGAACTGTTGGACACGCTGGCAGACACCGGTCTTGACCACAACACCTGGGTGGTTTTCATGACCGATCATGGTCCGGCCCTCCCCCGCGCCAAGTCGACGCTGTACGAGGCAGGTACCGGCATCGCGATGATCGTGCGGCCACCGACCGGGTCCACGGTGCCTGCCCAGCTGTACGACGAACTGTTCAGCGGAGTCGATCTGGTGCCCACCCTGCTGGATCTGCTGGGCATCGAGGTGCCTGCCGAGGTGGACGGCATCTCCCATGCCGAGGCATTTGTCAGCACCGGAGAATCACCACGCTCCGAGGTCTATTCGACAAAGACTTATCACGATTCTTTCGATCCGATCCGCGCAATTCGGACGAAAGAATTTTCCTATATCGAGAATTACGCCGCACGACCGCTTTTGGACCTTCCGTGGGATATCGCCGACAGTGCGCCCGGCGCCGCTGTCGGGCCCCATGTGCGCAGTCCCCGGCCGGCACGGGAGCTGTACGACCTGCGGGTCGACCCCGGCGAGTCACATAACCTCTTCGATGGCCCTCTTTCAGCGGAAATGGAGACCGTGGCACGCGACTTGGCGCTGCGACTCAACGACTGGCGACAGCAGACCAATGACGTGATCCCGTCCGAATTCGCCGGCACGCGGATCTCGGAGCGCTACACCCAGACCTACAAGACCATTCTGGAATGGCCCGCTCTGAGCAGGTCGGCAAAGGCAACCGAACGCGGTATCGAAGACACCTCGAAATCAACGCAATAGTTAAACTCGCGGTGACCTGAATACCCGGTCTACGAGGCGCAACAATTGCCATTAGAGTCTCGCCCATGGCCCACTCGAAGGCGTATCTCGTCCTCGCGTCGCAGCGCAGCGGAAGCACTCTGCTCGTCGAATCGCTGCGCGCGACGGGCGTCGCCGGTGAACCGCAGGAGTTCTTCCAATATCTGCCGACCACCAGCCAATCACCGCAGCCGCGGCAGTGGTTCGCCGGAGTCGAGGACGAGTCGATCCTGCGCCTGCTCGATCCCCTCGACGAAGGCAAGCCCGACCTTGCGCCGCCGGCGATCTGGCGTGACTACATCCAGACCGTCGGCCGGACACCGAACGGGATCTGGGGTGGCAAGCTCATGTGGAATCAGACGCCGTTGCTGCTCGACCGCGCGGCCGGACTGCCCGATCGATCCGGTACCGGCCTGCTGTCGGCCATCCGCGATGTGGTCGGCAGTGATCCGGTCCTGGTGCACGTCTACCGCCCGGATGTGGTGTCCCAGGCGGTTTCGTTCTGGCGGGCGGTGCAGACCCGGGTCTGGCGCGGCCGCCCCGATCCGGTACGCGACGCCCGTGCCGAGTATCACGCCGGAGCCATCGCGCATGTGATCACCATGCTGCGCGCGCAGGAGGAGGGCTGGCGCAACTGGTTCGCCGAGGAGGGCATCGAACCCCTCGACGTGTCCTACCCCTACCTCTGGCGCAACCTCACCACCGTCGTCGGCGATGTCCTGCAACGGCTGGGGCTCGATCCGCGGCTGGCCCCCGAGCCGGTGCTGGAACGTCAGGCCGACCAACGTTCGGACGAGTGGGTGGACCGATATCGCGCCGACGCACACCGGGAAGGGTTGCCGACATGACTTCTGCCGAGGGCGCCATCGAGCGCGTCGACGAGCTGCGGTTGTTGGAGGCCGAGGCCGTGCACATCATCCGCGAGGTGGCCGCCGAGTTGCAGCGCCCGGTGCTGCTGTTCTCCGCGGGTAAGGACTCGATCGTGCTCTTGCGATTGGCGGAGAAGGCTTTCCGTCCGCTGCCCTTGCCGTTCCCGGTGCTGCATGTGGACACCGGACACAACTTCGAGGAGGTCATCGAGTTCCGTGACCGGCGCACGACCGGAGCCGGGCACAAGCTGATCGTGGCGTCGGTGCAGGAGACCATCGACAGCGGCCGCGTCGCCGATCCGGGGCCCGGCGCCTCGCGCAACCGGCAGCAGACCCGCACGCTGCTCGATGCCCTGGAAGCCGGCGGATTCGATGCCGCGTTCGGTGGCGCACGCCGCGACGAGGAGCGGGCCCGCGCCAAGGAACGCATCCTGAGCTTCCGCGACGAGTTCGGGCAGTGGGATCCGCGAGCGCAACGGCCCGAGCCGTGGTCGCTGTACAACGGGCGCATCCGCAAGGGCGAGCAGGTGCGGGTGTTCCCACTGTCGAACTGGACCGAGATCGACATCTGGCGCTATATCGAGCTGGAAAACCTTGAGCTGCCGTCGATCTACTTCGCCCACGAACGCGAGGTGTTCGAGCGCGACGGCATCCTGCTCGCGGTCTCGGAATACGCCACACCTGGTGACGGGGAGTCCTCGGCGGTGGAGTGGGTGCGCTACCGCACCGTCGGTGACCTGACCATCACCGGCGCGGTCCGGTCGCAGGCCACCACCATCGACCGGGTGATCGCCGAGATCTCGGCGGCCACCGTATCCGAGCGGGGTGAGACCCGCGCCGACGACCGGACTTCGGTTGCGGCAATGGAAGACCGTAAGCGGGAAGGGTATTTCTGATGAGCGAAGCGAAGAAGAACGAAAGTCGAAGTTGACATGACGACCCGTCAGCTACTGCGCATCACCACCGCCGGATCGGTCGACGACGGTAAGAGCACCTTGATCGGCAGGCTGTTGCATGACACCGACAGCCTGCCGCTCGATCACCTCGAGGCCGTGACCGACGCCGAGGGGGTGGCCGATCTGGCCGCGCTGTCGGATGGTCTGCGCGCCGAACGCGAGCAGGGCATCACCATCGATGTCGCCTACCGGTTCTTCTCGACCGACACCCGCAGCTACATCCTGGCCGATACACCCGGCCACGAGCGCTACACCCGCAACATGTTCACCGGCGCCTCGAACGCACACGTGGCCATCCTGCTGGTCGACGCCCGCGCCGGTGTGCTGCGGCAGACCCGCAGGCACGCCCGTATCGCAAAGTTGTTGGGCATCAAGCACTTTGTTGCCGCGGTCAACAAGATCGACCTGGTCGACTTCGACGAGGGCAGATTCGGTGAGGTGGAGCGCGAACTACAGCAGGTCGCCGACCGGCTCGGTGGTGCCGATCTTTCGGTCATCCCCATCGCGGCCAAGCTCGGCGACAACGTGGTGCACCGTTCGCCCAACACACCGTGGTTCACCGGGCCCACCCTGCTGGAGTATCTGGAGACGGTGGAGTTGGCCGCGCCGCAGCCCGATCCGGCCAGCCTGCGACTGCCGGTGCAGTGGGTGTCGCGACCCACCGCGCAACAGCGCCGCCGGTACACCGGACGGTTGTCGGCCGGCACCCTCAAGGTCGGCGATCCGGTCGTGAGCCTGCCGGCAGGCACCCGCTCGACGGTCACGGTGCTGGACACCCTCGATGATGACCGTACGACGGCCGTTGCGCCGCTGTCGGTCTCGATCGAACTGGCCGACGATATCGATGTCGGCCGCGGTGATGTGTTCGTCAGCGCCGCCGAGAATGCGTCGCTGCCGGTGCTGGCACGTGAGCTGGACGCCACGGTCTGCTGGTTCCGCGATGAGCCGCTGCGCGCCGGCGACCGGCTGGCGCTCAAGCAGGGCACCCGCACCGTGCGGGCGACCGTGCAGGAGCTGCACACCAAGCTCGACCCGGAGACCCTCGACGAGGTGGACGGCCCGGTGGAGCTGGCCCTCAACGACATCGGCTCGATCACGCTGCGCACCAGTTCGGTGGTGGTGGCCGATGCCTATGCCGATAACCGGGACAGCGGTGCCTTCATCCTGATCGACGAGGTGTCCAATGACACCGTCGGCGCGGGCATCATCGGAGAGCCCCGCGAGGTCAAGCCCAGCGGACACAACAGGTCCGATATCAAGTGGCACCCGTCCTCGCTGGATCGTGAACATCGCTGGGGTAGAACCGGTCAGCGCGGTGCCACCATCTGGTTCACCGGCTTGCCTGCCTCCGGGAAGTCGACGTTGGCCGTCGCCGTGGAGCGCGCATTGGTCGAATCGGGGCGGGTGGCCTATCTGCTCGACGGTGACAATCTGCGGCACGGCCTTTCCGATGATCTGGGGTTCTCGGCCGGTGACCGGGCCGAGAACATCCGCCGGGTCGGGCACCTGACGCGGTTGCTCGCCGACGCCGGTGTGGTGGCGCTGGCCTCCCTTGTCTCGCCGCTGCGGTCCGACCGCGAGCTGGCCCGCACCCTCAACGATGCGGCCAAGCTGCCGTTCCTGGAGGTGCACGTCGCGACCCCGGTCGCCGAGTGCGAGCGCCGCGACCCGAAGGGGCTCTATGCCCGGGCACGGGCGGGCGAGCTGAAGGGACTCACCGGGATCGACGCACCCTATGAACCCCCGGAGAACCCGGACCTCGTCGTCGACACCACCGGTGCCGATATCGACGAGCTGGTCGCCAGGGTCATCGCACTGCTCGACTGATCGCGATTTGTGGAGTCTCACCCGCGGTCGTCACGGCTGAGACTCCACAAATCACCGCAACTGGGCCACCACGAAGATCCGACGGAACGGGAAGAACGTCGTTCCGTCGGCGCGCACCGGGTAGGCCTGGGCCAGCAACGGGATGATCGCCGCACGGTAACGCTGCCAGTCGTCCTCGGTGAGCCGCTCCCGCACCTGGGTCAGCGCCGTGCCGGTGATCCAATCCAGAACCGGTGTCTCGCCGCGCAACTCGTGCAGGTAGGTGGTCTCCCAGGCATCCACCGCACACCCGACGTCGGTCAACAGGCCGGCGTATTCGGCCGGGGCACCCACCACGTCGGCATCGCGGAACGGCATGTCGCCCAGTGCCTCGGCGAACTCCGCGCGGCGGGCCACCTCGCGGACGGCCTCATGCGACGGCGCGGAGAAGTTACCGGGAACCTGGAAGGCGATCCAGGACCCGGGCGCCAACTGCTGCACCCAGCTCACCAGCAGTTCCCGATGCTCGGGCACCCACTGCAACGCGGCGTTGGAGATGACGACATCGGTGTCGGGTTCGGGCGACCAGTCCGCGATGTTGCCCAACCGGACATCGAGTCCCCGTTCACCGGCGGCGGCCACCATTTCCGGTGACGAGTCCACACCCGACACCGATGCCGCCGGCCAGCGGCGACTCAGCGTCTCGGTCAGGTTTCCAGGCCCGCATCCGAGGTCGACCACCCGACGCGGCGCGTCGGCGGTCACGCGGTTCACCAGGTCGAAGAACGGACGGCCGCGGTGATCGGCGAACGCCAGATAGGTGTCGGGATTCCACATACCCCGAGTCTGCCCGGTCGGCGCCTTTGACAGGATGACTGGCGATGGAAGACACAGCCGAAGTGCGCCGGATCGTCGAGGGACTGGGCCTGCCGGGCATCATCGACGTCCACACCCACTTCATGCCGAAGAACGTCATGGACAAGGTCTGGCAATACTTCGACAGCGCCGGCCCGTTGACCGGACGGCCCTGGCCCATCACCTACCGCGCCGACGAGCAGCAGCGTCTGGCCACGCTGCGATCCTTCGGCGTGCTGGCCTTCACCTCGCTGATCTATCCGCACAAGCCGGACATGGCCGAGTGGTTGAACCAGTGGGCGGCCCGTTTCGCCGCCGACACCCCCGACTGTCTGCCCACCGCGACGTTCTTTCCCGAACCCGGTGCCGCACGGTATGTGGCCACCGCGATCGACCGCGGTGCGCGGGTGTTCAAGGCCCACGTCCAGGTCGGCGGCTACGACCCGACAGACGCCCTGCTCGACGATGTATGGGGTGTGCTCGCCGAGAGCGGTACGCCCGTGGTCACCCACTGCGGCTCGGGACCCACTCCCGGCACCCACACCGGACCTGACCCGATCCGCGCGGTGCTGGCCCGGCATCCGCGGCTGCGCCTCATCGTGGCCCACATGGGCGGCCCCGAGTACACCGATTTCCTGGACATCGCGGCCGCACACGACGGGGTGTACCTGGACACCACCATGGCGTTCACACCGTTCATGGAGCGCACGATGCCGTTCCCGACGAACGAGTATCCCCGGCTACGGGATCTGGGCCACCGTATTCTGTGGGGCAGCGATTTCCCGAACATCCCGTACACCTATGCCGAGGCGATGCGCGCGGTGAGTGATCTGCCCGGCGTGGACGACGGGTGGCTGCGCGGGGTGTTCCACCACAATGCCGCGGCGGTTTTCGGCACACCAGAACCGGACTGACCGATACCGTCGGTTCGGCCGGGCTAGCATCAGTTGGCCCGCGAACGCCCGAGAGAGGCAGCCGTGACCCAAGCGCAACCGCTCGATCCGCCGATCCCCGTCCCCGATGTCCCCGGCGCCGACGCGACTGCCCGCGGACTACCCCGGCGGGCGGATCTGACCCGTCAGCAGCGGCTGGTGGTGGATGCCTCCGCGGTCGCCGATCTGGCGCTGCGCACCACGGTGGCCTCGATCGTCGGGGCGGCGATGCTGCCCAAGCTGGCAGGCGCGGCGCTTCGTCCCGGTTCGGTGCACGATGAGGACGCCGCGCTGCAGTTCTACATCGACCTGGCAGCCGAGCATGATCCGACGCTCTCGTTCCCCGCACCGACCGAACCGCCCCGGGTGTCTTCTCGGCCGGCGAACCTGCTGGCATCCTCGATCGCCCACGGCTCGGTCTACAACATCCGTTTCAACAGCAGTTTTCGGGCGATCAACCCGGCACTGCGCGACCAGCGCGCCGGATATGCACGCAACAATGTCGTGCACGCCCAACACTGGGTACACGGCGACGGTCCCCGACCCACCCTGTGCCTGATCCACGGCTTCATGGGGTCGGCGTATCTGTTCAACGGCCTGTTCTTCTCGTTGCCGTGGTTCTACCGTTCCGGCTACGACGTGCTGCTCTACACGCTGCCCTTCCACGGGATGCGTGCCGAATCCAATTCGCCCTATAGCGGATACGGCTACTTCGCCGACGGCATGCCCGGTTTCGCCGAGGCGATGGCCCAGGCGGTGCACGATTTCCGTTCGGTCATCGACTATCTGGAGTACACCGGCGTCGACCGGATCGCGCTGACCGGTATGTCACTGGGCGGGTACACCTCGGCATTGATCGCCTCGGTCGACGACCGCATCCAAGCGGTCATCCCGAACGTCCCGGTGGTAACACCGGAAGCCGCCTTCGATGACTGGTTCCCGGCGAACATGCTTGTCCGTCTGGGTAATCGACTCAGCCATGTCGACAAGTCGCGATCGGATGCCGCGACGATGTTCCATTCACCGCTGAACTACGCGCCACTGGTCCCCAAGGAGCGCAGGCTGATCATCGCCGGACTGGGCGACAAGCTGGCGCCACCGCAGCAGGCCGAACTGCTCTGGCAACACTGGGACCGGTGCAAATTCCACTGGTTCCCCGGTAACCACGTGCTGCACGTCAGCCAGCCCGATTACTTGCGTCGGATGACCCGGTTCCTGCGGCCGTACATGTTCTGACCCTCCCGCGTCACACTGTCGAGGGCCAGCGCAGCTGGTCGGCGAGCGTTCCGGCGGGCTGGTGTCCGGGCAATCGGTGCCCCGAAAAAGGATCGAGTGCGTCGAGAGTCGACCGTTGACGTCCGCCGAGCACAGAAAGCCCTGCGACCGGGGGCGCTCCGGCCGGCCGGGCTGCCGAGCGCAGCGCGGCCACCGAGGTCACCGATTCAGGGCCGAATTCGACTGCCGTCCAGCGTTCCTCGCAGGGATACGCCCGCAACTGATCCAACGTGGCGGCCAACACATCGACCGGAATCCGGTAGGCGGTCAGGAAGCCCGACTCGTCGGTCAATGCACGCCAGGTTTCCTTGGCCGAATCTGACACCGGTCGCGGGGCGTGCTGCGCCGCGGTGACCGTCCAACCGCCCTCCCGCAGGTGGTCGGCCAGCCGGCGGGCCACGGTCTCGGTGGTCTGGGCGACGGGGATCTGCGCCGAACGTGCCTGTAGTGCAGACAGGTTCTGCTCGGCATCCAGAGTCAGGCTGATCCAATGCTGGACCTGCCCGCCGACCTCCCGGCTGGTGATGCGCACCTTGTCCAGCCGTAGTCCGTAGCGCTCGGCATAACCGGCGATCAGCCCCACCGGTAGTTCGTCATCCAGTGGATCCTCGATGCCCAGCACCACGGTCGCGGTGGTCACACGGGCCGGCCGGCGCGTACCGCCGCGGTTGCCTCGCCAGATCGCCCACCGTCGGGCGAGTTTGGTCGTCGCGAAATCCCCACGCCACCAAGCGAAGAGTCCGATCACGACGACCACCGAGACACCCAGAACCCACTGTTCGGTGGTGCTCCGGTAGGGGTAGGCCAGCACTGCGGCCACGATGAACAGCAGCGCCAGCGCGAGTCGGACCGTCATGCGGCGGTATCCTTCCGTCGTTGAGTTGCGGTCACGGCGGTCACGGCGGCGATCACTGCCAGCAGACCCGCACCGATATAGGCGATATTGCGTCCGGTGTGGTCCGGTATCACCGGATCGGGCGGAGCCGCAACATCTTTGGTTGTTGCCGGTGGGCTGGCGGGACCCGGCACATCCCAAGTCAGGGCGGCAACCGGGTCTATGGTGCCCGCGCCCACCAGTGATGACGGTGAGCGATCGGCGCCGCGGGCGGTCACGGTCAATCGGCGCACCACCTGGGTCGCCGAAAGTTCGGGAAACCTGCTGCGCACCAAGGCTGCCACACCGGAAACGTACGCTGCGGCATAGCTGGTGCCCGCAACCGGAGCCAGCTCGCCTTTCTCGTTGGGCTGGCCGTTGGCCAGTCCACCCTCGGTGCTGTTGCTGACCGAGGTGATGTTCTCCCCCGGCGCGGCAAGACCCACCCACGGACCGGACATGCTGAACGATGCGGGCTCCCCCGCCGAGCCGAGCGCACCGACGGACAACACATAGGGCTGCCACCACGACGGCGTCGAGATCGAGGTGACGCCTGCCCAGTTGCGCGGGTCGTCGGGACGGTTCGGGTCGGTCAGCGGGTTGGCTGCACATGCCGTCCCGCCGGCGATCCCCCCTCCGGTGTTACCGGCGGCGGCGATGATGACGACATCCTTTTCCACTGCGGCGTAACGCAATGCGGCACCGAGCTCGCGTTGGTCGATGGTGGTGGTCGCGGGCACACAGGCCACCGAGGAGATGTTGATGACCTGGGCGCCCAGATCGGCCGCACGCACCACCGCGCGCGCCAGCGTCGCGATGTCGTTACTCGCCTCGGCGATCATCGGATCCTCACCGGGCTGGTTCGGGGCGTACTTGCCGGATGTCTGCCGGATGGACAGCAGCCGTGCACCCGGAGCAACCCCCGAGAAGCCGTCATCACCCGGTTGGCCTGCTATCAGCCCGGCGACCATGGTGCCGTGTCCGTCGCAGTCGGTCAGTCCGTCTGTGGCACCGACGAAATCGCCACCGGCCTCGACATTGGTCAACCGAGGCCCGGGCTGCACACCGGTGTCGATCACGGCGACGGTCTGACCCGCACCGCGGCTGTAGCGCCATGCGTCGTCGAGGTCCAGCGACAGCTGGTTGGGGCTCACCGCCGCGGGATCGGTACCGGGTATCACGCCGGTCACCGAGCACGCGCTGCGCTGGGTCATGGTGCGTAGCGGGCCCGCAGTACCCGGTGGGGGCGTCACGGCGGCGTCAACCTCCGGGGGCGTGACAGCGCCGGCCCCCGGGCTGGCCACCAGGGCGACCATGACCGCAGCGGCGAACGTCGCGCCTCTCCCCCGGCGATTTCGGCGCGCTGACGTTCGCTCACCGAACGTCAACGCGCCGAAATCCCGAGTCATCGGTTCAGCACCCACTCGAACAGCCCCAGCAGATATGCGGCCACCGGGATCACCGAGGCATCCAGGGCCGCGGCGGCGAAACCGAACAACCGGCGAGCGGGCAATGAATAGGTCTCCGGTGTTGCCACCCGCGGATTCAGCGCGGCAACGAGCCAGCAGCCCGCCACCACGATCAGTGCGCCCAACGCCCACCACGCCGCGGTATACCGATCTGTCGAGGCGAACACCACCAACAGACCTGCAGGGAGCAGGAATGATTGGCTCAACAACCACGCCTTGCACGACGCGGAGTCCCACACCCTGGCGCGCACCGTGGTACCCAATGTCGCGACGACCACCAACACCCACGCCCACGGCGATACGGACGACTGACCACCGACCAGGATCAGCGAGCCCATCACCGAGAGCAGCACGCCGGCGGCCAGAAAGCCGGTCTGATGCGCGTCGGTCACCCGGACGCGCCGCGGGAGGTCCTCCAGCACGCGCAGCGGTTGAGCCGACGGAGTCGGGTCACCCGGAGCGGGGATGACCGGCACCGGCAGCCGGGCCCACAACGCTGACAGGCGGGCGGCCTGCACGGTGACCAGCAGGGCGAAGACGATCAGCCCGGTGCCGATCCGCACATCGGTCATATCCCAGATGGTTGCCAGTGCGGCAAAGATCATCACGCCAACGCCAAGGACGGTCGCCGCGGTGAAGGCTGCGATCCCGCGTTCGAACACCACGATGCTGATCACCGACCAAGCGGCGACACCGGCAGCGGCCAACAGGACCTGGGACGCACCGACTTCACCAGGCACGGCCAGACCGAATGCCGCGGCGACCGGAACCAGCGCGGTCAACGCCAGCGCGGTGCCCAGCTTCGGGTGCCGCACCCGCGCGGCGAACGAAGCGACCACCGTCGCGGCCGCAAGGCCGGCGACGGCGAACAATCCGGCGGAGTGACCGGTGATCAGCCGCACAGAAGTTGCCAGTGCCGCGCCGAGCAGGATCAACGCGATGACTGCGCCTGCGGCGGCACGCTGGATATGCTCATGGCCCCAGGGCAATTCGCGCGCGGCGGAGAAGATCACGGCCGCGTCGGCGATGTCCTCGACGATGCGCGGCGCGGACGGTCCGGCCGGGATCTCCTGCAGTGCGAGTAGGTCGCCATCGACGACACCCACTGTGTCCAACGTGGCGTCCAAGCTGAACGGCGCGCCCCCGATGGGCGCCAGGCTCAGTTGAGCCGGCGCAATGTCTACCGTGTCGTCGGTGGGCAGCACTGTGCGTTGAACTGCCGGGATGATCTCGCGCAGCGGCAGGCCGGCCGGCAGTGCCAGCTCGGTCAGGCGCCCCGCCGCATCACCGCCCGTGGCTGCCAGCACAGCCACCCGCACGATCGGCATCACAGTGTTGTCGGGCATCGGTTTTCCGTTCTCTGGTCGAAATCTCGGTTATGCGTGGCTGGGGCGAACCACGGGCCGCCAGGCAGGGAGGCGATGAGGCTGTCGATCGCCGCGGCGATGGCGGTGTCTGTTCCCGGCGTGAAGGTGGACACCCACTCTCCGTCGAAGGCCCTTTCCGGACTGGCCAGGATGCGACCGGCCGGGCAGTCGATCACACTGACACCGACTTCGGTGCTGACCCGGTGGCCGTCGCGGTGCTCCCCGGCCACGATCTCGACATAGCTACGCCGTCCGGTGAACACCGACTCGACGACAGGACGAGCCGAGGACGAGATCCCCAAATAAGCGAGGATCTCGGTCAGATCGGCGCCGGCTCTCAGCTTCTCGTCGGCGCGGGCGCCGGCCCGGACCGGCACGGTGAAGTCGTCGAACTGTGCCGGTGACCGACCAGTGAGTCCGGAAACCAGGACCGGCACCAGATCACGAGCGGCGTGGATGTCCATGGCGGTGAACGTCACCAAGCCGCCGCTGCGCAATGCCACCACCGTGGCATCCCCGGACCTGCCCACGAGGCCGCGAAGCATGTCACCGTGCGGGGCAACGACGCGCATCTCCAGCCACTGCCGGGCCTGGCAGGTCTGCCTTATCCACCCTGCGACAGCAGGATTGACGACCCCGCTGCCGGACATCACACCCAGCTCGGTCAGCTCGGCGTTCCGATCGGTCGCGAACTCTTCCGCGGCAGACGGTTCGCTGTAGGGCGGCGTGATTGCCAGCGCCCACGGAAACGACCCACAACCCGTCGTATCCGCGATGTACCAGGCTTGCTCGACAGTCAGCTCGACCGCATTAGCTGCCATCTATCCCCATTTGGCGCCCTCTGCCCGGTCCCGCGCATTCATCGCGATGGTGTTCGTCTCATGCGTACTGGCCATCGCCTGGTAGGCACGGACCAACTCGGCCAGGCTCGTGTTCCACTGCGCCTGCCACGCTTGGTACGTCATCCCGGTCTCACCCTGCCAAGCACCCGCGAGGGCGGCCTGCTCGGCGGCGATGTCTGCGCCGACGGTGTTCAATGCTCCTGCGTAGCCGTTCATCTCGGCGGACAGACCCAGCATGGCCGGGTAGTTGTACATGATCTGGGACATGTGATTTCTCCTTTGTCGGCCGCTGTCAGATGCCGGTGTAGGTGCTGGCGGCGGCCGCGTCCTGCGCGACATAGGTGCCTGCCGCGTCGGCGAGGTTGGCCTGGGCGATGTCGAGCAGCGCGTTCACCCGCGCCGACACCTCGATGAACCGGGCATGTGCGGCCTGGAATGCCGCCGCCGACTCACCCATGTGGAAGGCCTGGGAAGCCTGGGCTGCGCCCTCGGCCTGGGTGATGGTGCTACGCATCAGGGCCGCCTTGGCGGCGAACGCCGACTCGGAGGCGACCAGCTGCGGGATATGTGCGTCAAGCATGCTCATGAATGTTCCTTTCGGACAGCAGTATTCGGGATCAGATGGAGCGGCATTCGGGGTTCACCCGCCGAGTTCTCAGTGCGGTCTTCCCCCTTCCGATGTGGGTGGCTCATCAGGACTCCAGGAACCCGGCAGCATCGGGTTGGTCGGCGCACCGCCGAAGGAATCCTCGGCCAGTTCCGCGAGGCCTGCGGCGGTGGGCCGCTCGACGCTGACCGCGCCGGTGAAGCCCATCGGGCCGGCTCCACGCTCGGAAGCCCGGACTGTCGGTTCGGGCCGGGAGTGCGGCGGTCGCGGGTCCTCCTCGGTGGCCTCGTAGTCCATGAACTCGTCGGCGTACGCGCGGTCCTTGATCTCCCCACCCTTTTTTCGCCGCCGCTTTCGACGCTCGGCGGCCGACAGCGCGGCGGCCGAGGCCACGGCTGCTGAGGACCCTGACGCTGGCGCCTTTGCCTGGGTGCCGTCCCGGACCGTAGGACTGAAGCCACCGCCGGGGTGCCCGCCGTAGACGGCGTAGGCCAACGCGGGAGCGGCTGCCGCGGGAGCCGCCGCCGGCGCGGCAGCCGGTGCGGCGGCCGGGGTGGCCGGTGCGGGCGCCGCGCCCGCGGGTGTGCCTGCCGGGGCGATGCTCGCCAGCGGCAGCGCCGATTCTCGTTGCGGTCCAGGCGCGGCCGGATCACTGAGTACCAATGGTGGCAGGTCGGTGAATTTGGGGATCAATGCCAGGAAGGCCAGCGCGACCAGGCCGAGGGACAGCAGCGGCAGCAGGAACGGCGCCAACGCCACCCCGATCCAGGTGCCCCAGCCGACCGGCTGGAAGATGGCCTGATAGACCAGCGCGAACAGCATCGGCCCCCAGGTGACCAGCGCCGCCGACGGGTTGGTGAGGAAGTCGACGAACATCTGGCGCAGGATGCCGACCGGGTCGGAGAAGAACTCCAGGATCAGGTCGCCACCGGGCAGCGATTTGATGTACTGCTCCAGGAACTGGACGATGATATTCGAATTGTTCAGTGCCGAAGCCGAATTGACCGCATCCGCTTGGGCCGACAGTTGGGCTGCGCTCGCGGTGAACGCACCCGCCTCGCCGATACCCGGGGCCAGTAGCGGCGGCGCGGGTTCCAATGTCGGCGTGGCGGCCACCGTCGCCGCGGAGACCGCCTGATAGGTGCTCATCACGGTGGCAGCCTGGATCCACATCCGTGCGTAGTCGGCTTCGTTGACGGCGATCGGAATCGTGTTGATACCGAAGAAGTTCGTGGCGATCAGCACGCCCCGCATGGCGTGGTTGGCGGCCAGTTCGGCCAGCGTCGGCATGGTGGCCAGCGCAGTGGTGTAGGCGGCCGCGGCGGTCTGGTGCTGCGCGCCGGCCACGGCGCTGGTGACGCTGGCTCGCGCCAGCCACGCGAGGTAAGGCTGGTGGGCCGCGATGTACTGTTCCGAACTCGGCCCTTCCCAGGCCCCGGCGGCCACCGCGCCGAGGGTCGTGGTCAGTTCGGCAGCTGCTGCCGCGTATTCGGTGCTCAGCGACTGCCAGGCTCCCGCGGCAGCCAGCAGCGACCCGGGGCCCGGGCCGCTGCTGAGCAGCGCCGAGTGCACCTCGGGTGGCAGGGCCATCCAGATGGGAGCGGTCATGTCAGCCGCCGCGGGCTATCAGGTAGCTTGCCGCCGCCTGTGCGTCACCACAGGCATAGCTCGCGGCGGACTGCGTAACACCCATGCCGGCACGGCCCAGCTCTTCGAGGGCCAGCGAGGCGACAGTGCTGTGCGCACTGCCGTGTGCGCTCAAGCCGGCTGCAGTCTGCAACGACACCGGGTCTGCGGCAGGCGGGATCACCGCGTTGACCAGTGGAGCGGCCGCAGTGTGGGCGGCCGCCAGTCGCGCGGTCAGCGATTCCACCGCCGAACCGGCGGCCGTAAGTCCTTCGGGAACCACACGCAGTGTCATCAGCTGTATTCCTTTCCGTTCGATCCGGCCGGTGCGATCTCCTCGGGTACCAGCGGATTCACAAGTTGCACATGAGTTGCCACCTCGCTGTCACCGAGCAGCATCGCCCGCCCGGCCGGTAGCTTGCTGAAACGCACACCGCGGAGCTTGCCTCCGTCGGCGGGACTACCGGACAGCATGACGGTGGTCGCCTGCAGGTCGTTGAGCCTGCGCAAGAGAGGTGCCGTCATCACCGCGTGCGCGGAACCGCTCGCCCTGGCGGTGACGATGACGCGCAACCCCAGATCACCCGCCTCTGCCAGCAGGCCCAACAGCGGGCTCCAGGGTCGCTGTCCGGCGTAGGGACCGCTGACCGCAGGACCATCTGGTATCTGGTCGACATCGTCGATGATCAAGTAGTGGATCTGCCCGCCGCCGTTGGTGCGATAGGACCAGTTGCGTAGCTCCGGTGCGCTCAATCCGGCCGGTGGGCGGCGCTTTTCGATCAGTGCGGACAGGCCGAGCATGGCCGGGGTGACGCGGTCGATATTCGGGGTGTACTCGTTGTCCGGGAACAACGGCTCCTCAACCAGGTGCAGCCGGCGGTCGATGACCGTGAACGCGACGTCCTGTTCGGTGGAATTCTCGCGGATGGTCCGGATGATGTGGCGTAGCAGTGTCGTCTTGCCCGAGCGGGAGTCGCCGAACACCATCATCAGTGGATGCCGGGCGAAGTCGATCGCGACGGGGCGCAGATCTTCTTCGCGTTGACCGATGACGACCTGTTCGGGGCCGACATACACCGCGCCCAGCGCCGACGGGGTCAGCTGTGTCGGCAGTAGCCGGACCGTCGGGGCACGTAGCCCGTTGTACCGCGCGTTGAGCGCCGCAATACCGCCCAGTTCCGGTGCGGCGAACAAGAAGTGTTCGGCGGCCATGGTGAGGCCGCGACCGGGCTGATCGGCCGGCACACTCTCCGCCGGCCGGCGCAAGGCACCCGCGACCCGGACATTGCTGTCATGTGCGTCGCTGAGCTTGAGCTCCAGCCGCATCCCCAGCCCGTCACGCATGGCCAGCGGAACCTCCAGCCAGTTCGGCGTGGTGATCACGACGTGGATGCCGTAGGCAAGGCCTGCGTTGGCCAGTTCGGTCACGCGCGCCAGCAACGGGTTGCGGGTGTTGAACGTATCGGTGTTGTCCCTGCTGAACGCATACAGATTGTCGATCACCAGGAACACTTCGCCGTAGCCGTCGCTGTACCGGCCCGCGGTGCCGGTCGCGGCGCCGCGTTCCTGACGTGCCCGCAGCAGCTGCTCCAGCTCGGCGAAGGTGCGCCGGATCAACTCGGGCTGCAATGCCGTCGCGACGGCACCGACATGTGCCAGATCGGCCATCGGGGCCAGTTGGCCGCCGCCATAATCCAGACAGTAGAAACTGATGTCACCGGGTGCGTGCAGAGCTGCCGCCGACAACATGAACGTCTGCAATGCAGTCGATTTACCCGACCGCGGGCCACCGTGGATCAGCAGATTGCCTGCCGAACCCGCCGCGTCGAAGACCAACAGATCGCGGCGCATCTCGAACGGCTTGTCGATCTCACCCAGCGGCCACCGCCATAGCCCTTCGGCGATCTCGGCGCGGGCCAGCACATCGGCCAGCGGAATGGCCTCTTCCAAGGGCGGCAACCACAGCTGCGGCGCCTTGGGACCGTAATTGGCCAACTGGTCGCCGATCGTTGCGATCAATTTGCGCGGCGGCGGGACATCGTCGACCGCGGCGTCGACGATGACGGTATCGGGCGCCGGTTCCACCCAGCCCGCCGTGAACAACTGAGGTTCGGGCACCGAGTGCACCACCACTGCGTGACTACTGCGTGGTGGATCGTAGATTCCGTCGACATAGGTGCTGCGGAACTTGATGGGGTTGGCCCCTGGTGCGGGCACCAGAAAACCCTCGCCCTTGTGTTCGCGGCCGGATTCGATCCGGTATGCGTCCTCGGATCCGATGATCTGTCGGCTGATCGACGGGCTCGCGACCTTCAGACCGATTCGGTAGGAGGTGTTCTTGTCGATGTCCTTGATCCGACCGACGTCCAGGGTCTGCGACGCGAAGAGGATATGGATGCGGAAGGAACGCCCCTTGCGCGCCACATAATCGAAGAGTTCGGCGTACTCGGGATGATCGGCGAGCATCAGGGTGAACTCGTCTGCCACCACGAAGAGCGTCGGGATGGGCGGAAGATCGTGTCCGGCCGCGATCGCACCCTCGTACTCGGTGACCGAATTGAAAGCACTGTTCTGGACCCGGCGGCCGGCGTCCTTGAGCAACTGCTCTCGGCGGGCCACCTCGCCGCGCAGGGTATCCGCGAAACGGTCGGCCAGCGAACGCTTTTCGGCCATATTGGAGATGACGGCAACGACCTGGGGGAAGTCGCGGAAGATATCGGCTCCCGCCTCACCCTTGAAGTCGGCGTAGATGACGATCAACCGGTCTGCCGAATGGGTGGTCAGAAGTGACAACAGTATCGACATCAGGGTCTGGGATTTACCGGACCCGGTCATGCCGATCATCAGCCCGTGCGGTCCCATTCCGCCCTCGGCCTCGTCCTTGAGGTCGAAGATCAGGGGTTCGCCGGTGGCCGTCACGCCGATGGGTACGCGCAGTTCCTCGTCACGATGCCGCGGTGCCCACAGACTTGCCACATCAAGTGCCGAGGCATCGTCGATACCGAAGAGCGTGGTGAAGGTCGATGACCCGGTGGCAGCGGTCCGCGACTGATCAGGGTTGGTGTCCCAGCGCGCCAGCCGACGGGCCAGATGGGACGCCTGTCCAGCCGAAAAGCCATCCGCGATATCGATATAGGGCCCCCAGCCACCGGTCTGCCAACGCTCGAGGCGGCCACCGACCACCTTCAGGATGGGGCGCTCCGGGTCCGAATACTGCTCGCGATGGGGCTCGGTGTCCGACCGGACGATCACGGTCACACCCGCGATACCGGTCCGACCGAACACCGCATCAACGTCAGCATCGGCGTCGTCGATGAGCACCAGGAGATGCCTTCCCGCCTCAAGCGCGTTGCCACCGAACGCATCACGCTCATCGAGCGTGGGGGCGAGCAGTGCCCGCAGTGCATCAGCGCTGGGCGCGAGGTAGCGGGCGGGTCCGACTCCGTCGACACGGCCGGGAACATCGGTGTGCGGCAGCCATTTCAGCCAGGACCAGTCGGCGGCCTCGAGGTCAGGGGTCGCCAGCGCGACACCCAGCACCGTCGGATCATGCCAGGTGACCGCCTGCGCGACCCAGGCGCGCATCGCATCGCGCACCTCGTCCGACGTTCCCAAGACCGTGATGCGGGATACGTTGGCCAGGTCGATGCCGACCGGAGCGTTGCGCACCGTCCGATGTACGTCGAGCAGCCCGCGCAGGGTGGTGTGCGCCACCGGTTCCAGGTCGATCTCGTCGGCGGTGTCCTTGACCCGCAGTGGGGTACTCAACGGCACATCGGCGACACCGGCACGCACCACCAGGAAGTCGGGGTCGTGCGGGTCACGCTCCCATTGACGACGGGTTCCTGGTATCGCGGACAACGAATTCGGTTCGGGATGCGACCATTCCAGCGCGGCTCGCTGCGCGGCGGCCTGGGCACGGACATTGTCCCGCACCACCGACAGATAGCGCAGGTAGTCCGCGCGCTCGGCGTCAACCTCCTCGGTCCGCAGTTTGTTGTCCGAACCGCGGTACAGCGCGCTCGCCGCCAGCAGCAGTACGAACGGGAAGAACAGCATGGTCGGTGAGATCATCCGCATACCGGTGGCGAAGAGCGCCACGATCATGCCGACGATCAGGATGACGATGAGATAGGGCAACACCCGACGCAACAGCGATGGCGGCACCAGTCGCGGTAGTGACGGCGGTGCCTCGATGGTGATGGCACCCTTGCGGACCTCCGGAATCGGCAGTCGGCGGCGCGCCTCGAAGATCAAGCGACTCATCGGTTTTCTCCATCCGAGGCGATGGCTCCGACGGCATCGTGTGCGACCAGCGCGTCGGCCCGCGACAAGGTGGGCCCCGGCGCGAACTGGGTGAGCACCGACCACGGGATGGCCAGCGGGGGCGGGTTCAAGCCCAGGGCCTCGACGGCCTTGGCGTCGGTGGTGGTGTCCACCCCGTAGCGGACACCGGTGTCGCTGACCCAGAAGGCCGAACCGGCCGGCGGGGCACCGGCATCGGACCCGACGGACTGGACGAAGTATCCACTGCCCGGCCTGAGGGCGACCCGCTCGGCCGTTGCCGCACTTCCCGAACCGACCAGGTCCACGGTCTGGAGTCCCTGCGGTAACGGCAATGCGGCTCCGGACAGAAGACTCAGCCTGCCTGCGGTCGCATCGGCGGGCTTGGACCAATAGGCACAGGTGACGGGGGCCGGTCCGGCATCGACCAGTGTCAGTTCGTCGGACGGGTAGGCGGCGGTGTCGATTCCGCCGGCCACCGGCAGTCTGGCGATCTCGTCTGCGCCGAGTCGCGGTGGCTGCTGCAGGCCATATGAATCGGTGTTGCGCATGATGGAGGCCAGCACAGGCGATACGGGCTGCAGTCCGTCGATCTGCACGACGTAGTGCCGCAGGGTGTTGTCGGAGTCGAACGCCGCGATCACCGCTCCGACCGGAGCAGGGACCGGTAGGTCGAACTGCGGCGGCGCTCCGGCACCGGGCAGCGCAGGCGCGACCAGAGGTCCCGATTCCGGGATCGCATTGAACAAGCCGGGGGCGATGTTGCGTGGCTCCGGGATGGCCGTACCGAGACCGAGAGCAGCGGTCACGGCGCGGTTGCCGAGGTCGATGAGACTGCGCTTGCCGTTCCACAGCAGCCAGGTTCCCGCGTTCACGGCGCCGACGTTGCGCACCAGTACCGCACGGCCGGTCTGCAACTCCGCGGCCCGCTCGCCCTGTTCGTCGGGAACGCCGGCGATCAGGGTGACACCGGCCCCGTTGTCGGACACCGAATCGCAGACCGTCCAGTTCGCATCGCGAGAGGTGTTCTGCACCATGCGCTCCGGGGCACCGGGGATGCCGATGAGGTTACCTCGGGCAAACCGGTCGATCTCACTGCTCTTGACGGTCGTCGGGTTGTCGGCCTGCCCGGCGATCAACCGTGCGGAGGTCAGATTCAACGCGGGATGTACGACGTCGCCGATACGCACGTAGAGCGCCGAGGTCTCCCGATCTGCCAAGATCGTCGCGCTGCCGGCGTCCCCACCCGGCCGGATCAGGGAGAAGACG
This sequence comes from Mycolicibacterium neoaurum ATCC 25795, assembly GCF_000691525.1. GTDB lineage: Bacteria > Actinomycetota > Actinomycetes > Mycobacteriales > Mycobacteriaceae > Mycobacterium > Mycobacterium neoaurum. Next base: position 50,352 of record NZ_JMDW01000023.1, on the reverse strand, counting down.
AAGCAGCCTGCGACGACGGTGACCGAGACCAGCGCGCCGACGAGCACCGCGCGGTTCTGCGTGCGCAACGGGTCCACCAGCATCCGGGTGTCGTGCAGTGCCACACCAGAGGCGATGCGGCGCATCATGAATCGCCACCCGGACACCTGGTGACGGGTGACGAAACCGCGGCGGTACGCGACACGGTCGGGATTCTCGTTGACCGGTGTGCGAGAAGCGAATTCGCGACGCTCTTGCTCGCTCATCCGGCGGCCTGCGGCAAGGCGAGGCCCAGGCCACGCAGCAGCGGTCCGGCGGATCGACTGACGTCTTCGGCAGTGATGGCCATCAGTTCTTCATCGGTGAAGTCGTCGGAATCGGAGTGATCCAATCGGTACTCGCGTTCCTCTTCGGAGCGCTCGACAAGGTTTCGGACGAATCGGCCGTTACCGGCGATGTCCAGGCTGCGCCGGGCGGTGCCGGTGGCGTCCGGAGTGGAGCTGGCGGCGAGGTGGGCGAACAGCGCCTCCATCTCGTCGTGGGCCGCAGGCTCGAAGACGCTGTCGCGCTTCTCGGCCATCCGGGTTGCCATCTCGACGAGTTCGGTTGCGTTATAGGACGGGAAGTCGATGCTGCGGGTGAAGCGTGACCGCAAACCCTCGTTGGTGTCCAGGAAGCGGTCGAGATCGGCACGATAGCCGGCGACGATCACGACCAGTCGATCACGGTCGTTCTCCATCCGGGCCAGCAGCGTGTCGATGGCGACCAGGCCGAAATCGTTCTTGGCACCGGTGGACACCAACGCGTAGGCCTCGTCGAGGAACAGCACACCGTCGAGCGCGCTGTCGATGATGGCGTTGGTCTTCGCCTCGGTCTCGCCGATGTGCTGACCGATGAGGTCGGCCCGGTGCACCTCGCGCACGGTTTCCTTCTTCAAAAGCCCTAGTCCGCAATAGATCTTGGCGACCACCCGCGCAATGGTGGTCTTGCCGGTACCCGGGGGGCCGGCGAATACCAGGTGGTTGGCGCGTTGGGCGACGGCCAGCCCGCGCTCCTGGCGGCGGATCGACATGGCCACCGAGCTTTTCAGCCGGGCCACCTGATACTTGACCTCTTCCAGACCGATGAAATCGGCGAGTTCGGTCTCGGCCTCGACGAGCAGATGCGCCTTGCGTTCCTTGGCGCCCGGGTCGACGAAGTCGGCCTCACCCGGTTCGGTCTCGGGATCCCACGGGTTGGCGCGGGCCTCGATTCGGGCTGCGGTGGTGGTGTTCAGTCCGAAAGACTTGTCCAGCAAGGCTTCTTCGACACCGCTGTGCTCGGGATTGGCCGCATACAGCTCGGCGAGCACATCCTCGGACTCGTCGTCCTCACCCTCGGCGCGCAGACACAACCCTTTGACCAGGCCGCCGTCGACCGTGGCCACCGGCACAGGACCGGCGGGATTCTCCAGATGCGACAGCGCAGGCGCGTACATGCCGAGGTGGGCAAGCGCGATGCCGAGGGTCACCCGGGCGGCGTGGGCATAGTGCTCGTCGAGGTCCGGGTTGTTCACCACGGGGGTCAGCACGCGCACCACATCCGACCAGCGCCTGCTGCGGTGGTAGAGGGCGACCCGCACCCAACGCGCCTGTAGCCAGGTTGGACGCCTGTTGATCAGTTCCTCGACGAGTAGGTCCGCGGCAGCAAGATCACCGGCCTCTGCCAGCGTGGCGGCATGGGCGAGCGTGATGTCGTCGCGGTCGGTGGCGCGGAACCGGAGGTAGAGCCCGGTGTCATAGACGAAGGCGAGGTCGCCCGATCCCAGATCGACCTCGCGGCTCAGCACACCGAAGGTGCCCAGAGTGCGCCAGATTGCGGTGATGACGCGGTCAGCGTCCGTCCCGACGCCCGCTCCGGCGGCAGCCAAGCCGATCCAGGCGTCGCACTGGTCGCGTGCGATACGCGTCAGCTCCGTGAAACCCGCACGCGCCGCGACAAGATCTGCCGGTCGTCGGCGATCGTTGACCGACAGCCCGAGCGACCGGCAGCACGTTGCGAACCTGCTCACCACGTCGCGATCCACGCGCGCTCCCCCGGTGGCCGGGGCAAGCGAGTTACTGACGGTGTCCATGTAGTGGTCACAGAGTGGCTGCACGCCCCCTGCTATCTCCTTAAGTATGCCTAGGCTAACTCCGCAGAAGTTAGCATTGCATAAACTAACTGTCGAGATATCTGACACGGGCGCCAACGGTGTGGAACATCACCAAGCGTGCGACGTGCCAGCGAAGCCGCACAGCGGATGTACTCGCGAGATCAGCCGATCAGCAAACTCTGACGAGACCCGCGGGAAGCGCGGGGAAATTTCAGACGAGCGGTCGGCCCGTCCGGATGCGCCAGTCGAGGTCCTTGAGCAGCACGTTGAACGGGAACTGCCGAACGGGACCCGGCGCGATGTTGTTGACGAACCGCAGCACGCCCATCAGTTGATCGAACCGGCGCTGTCGCTGCGGGTCCCACGGCAACCGCATCTCGTCACGAAACCGCTGCGGTAGGAATCCTGTGGTGATCAGGCCTGCCAAGTTCTCGGCATGCCGCTGCAGCGGGCCGGGCAACCGCAGACCGCGCAACCGGGCGACCGCAATGGGATACAGGAACTCCCGCGCGGCGTCGTCGATGTGGATCTGCTCGAGCTGCTCTTCCCAATAGGCGTCGAATGCCGCCCTGTCGGCGGGCCACATCTCGGGGGTCACCTGCAGCGTGGTGCCCAACGCCATGCCGTCGCGGTAGTGCTGGTCGGCCGTTTCCTCATCGACCTCACCGACGAAGATCCGCCGCACGTCGACCGATCCCTTGTACAAACAGGCGGCCACCCACAACTGCAAATCCTTGTCGAAGGCGTTGTACTCGACGGGACTGCCCTCGGTCGAGTGCACCTGGGCATGCGCCTTGTTGACGGCCCGGCGGAACGCCGCTTTCTGGTCTTCGGTGCCGCGGCCGGCCACCGCCAGATAGGTGAAGGTGGTGCGCGCCCGCTTGATCGGATGGCGATCGATGCGCCCGCTCTCCACCTTGCTCTCCATCACGCCGTACGCGACGCCGGGGCGCCCGAGTTGCATGATCACGTTGGCCGGACCGGCCAGCAGGGCCACGCCCATCAACCCGTCGCCGACCGAAGCCCCGCGGCCTCGCTTGTGCGGCACAGACGGCTGGCGGGAGGTGTCGCCGACGCCTCGTTCGACGATCGCCATTGATTGCCCCCAAAAGTGAGAACGAACGTTTCCTGATAGTGCCGCCCATCTTGCCGCGCAGTTTCGACGGGTGTCAATATGGGTCCATGCCCCAGGTTCGGCCGTACCGCGGTATCGCGGCACCGCAGCGGTTGGCCGAACGCAGGCAACGATTCCTCGACGCCGGCCTGGACCTGCTCGGCGGTGAAGACGAGGAACTGACCGTCCGCGCCATCTGCAGCCGGGCCGGAGTCACCACCCGGCACTTCTACGAGGCCTTCACCGACAAGGATCAGTTCGTCGCGGCGGTGTTCGACTCGGTCATCGGCGCCATCGCGGCGACCACACAGGCGGCGGTGGCGGCCGCGCCACCGAGCGAACAGAACCGGGCAGGTATCAGCAATCTGGTCGAGACCATCGGGGCGGATGCCCGCGTCGGCAGACTGCTCTTCGATGCCTCGTCCTCCAACGCGATGCTCATCCGCAAACGCGCCGAGCTTGGCGGATTCTTCGCCGTGCTGGCCGCCCAGCATGCCGGGGAAGTACTCCCCAAAGCCGGGACCGCGCAGGTCGACGCGATAGCGCATTTCGTCGTCGGCGGCGTCAGCCAGACGATCAGCGGTTGGCTCAGCGGGGCCATCGACCTCACGCGCGCCGAACTGATCGATCTGCTCACCGGGATGTTGAACAGCTTCCCCGATCCGCGCCAGGGTTAGACCGGTTCTATACGACCGCTCGCGGCGGTGTTCTATACGACCGCTCGCGGTCGGCGGTCCGCTGCGGTCTTCGGCACCGTCGTCGCATCGGCATCGGTGAACTCCTTGATCCAACAGGCGAACTCCAGGGTGATGCCGTCGGGATCCTGAAAATAGAACGACCGGACGTAGACACCCGGGTGCAGGGTTTTGGAGGCCTGCCACTCACTGTCGTCGTGATTGAGCACCGGTCCGACCCGAACCCCTTTGGCCTTGAGCTTCTCCCGGTACTCGTCGAATTTCTCCGCGGGCACGTGGAAGGCCAGGTGGTTCATGGTGGACACGGCGCTGGTGATCTCGCCGAGCCCCGGGAGCGCGATGGGTGCGGACACGCCCGGGACACCGTCGGGGGCATCGGTGAACCAGAAGAACGCCACACAGTCACCGTTGCCGGCGTCGAAGAAGAAGTGCTGCCCCATCCCGCCGGGCAGGTCCAGCGATTTGATCAACGGCATGCCCAGGACACCGGAGTAGAAGTCCACGGTGCGCTGCATGTCCGAACAGACAAGAGCGACATGGTTGATACCACCCAGGGTGAACTCGGAATTCGGATTGTCCGGCTTGATCATCACGACCTCCAGGTCTGGCGCAGATCCAGATCTGAATCTAACATCAGATTCAGATCTGATCAACGAACCGGGAAGGTGGGAACGTGACCGCTCGGGTCGAGCTGCCCACGGTGCGTGGCCGCCAGACGCAGGCAGCCATCGACGCTGCCGCACGAACTGTCGTGGCACGCAAGGGGATTCTGGCAACCACCATCGCCGATATCACCGCGGAGGCCGGGCGCTCGACGGCGTCGTTCTACAACTACTACGACTCCAAGGAGGCGATGGTCCGAGAGTGGGCCGTCCGCTTCCGCGACGAGGCGCGCGAGCGGGCTCGCGCGGCGGCCGAACCCGGTCTGGACGATGCCGCCCGCGCCCATGCCGCCGCGGCAGCACACTGGCACACCTACCGGCACCGTCTCGCCGAGATCATCGCCGTATCTCAGCTCGCGATGGTCAGTGAGGATTTCGCACAGTACTGGTCCGAAATCTGTGAACTACCCATCACGTTGATCACCGCCATGGTCGAAAAGGCACAGCAGCGCGGATTCTGCGCCGGTGACGACGCCCATCTGATCGCGGTGGCGCTGGTGTCCATGCTCAACCAGTTCTGCTACACCCAGCTGTCGGGTTCGGGTGCGCAGACCGTTGATGATGACAAGTGCATCGCGACCCTGGCCGCCATCTTCCACCGGACCATCTACCACGAGGGGACTCCCCGGCCATGACAACCAAGGGCGCGACACCGGGGGTGATCCGAGAGTTCGTCGCGATGGACTCCCCCACGGCTCGGCGGGCAGGTGCAGGCGGGCACCCGTGCCAGGGTTTGTATCACCGTGGGGTCGGCCGCAAACCGAAGATCGCGGTCATCGCCACGCACTATCAGATCGACTTCTCCGAGCATTACCTCGCCGATTACCTGGCCACGCGCGGTATCGGGTTCCTGGGGTGGAACACTCGCTTCCGCGGTTTCGAGAGCAGCTTCCTACTCGATCACGCACTGGTCGACATCGGCGTCGGCGTTCGCTGGTTGCGCGAGGTCCAGAACATCGAAACCGTGGTGCTGCTGGGCAATTCCGGTGGCGGGTCGTTGATGGCGGCGTACCAGGCGCAGGCGCGGCACCAGCATGTCACCCCGTTGGACGGCATGCGTCCGGCCGCCGGTCTGGCCGATTTGCCAGCAGCAGACGGGTACGTCGCCAGCGCGGCGCACCCCGGCCGTCCCGAAGTACTGACTTCGTGGATGGACGCCTCGGTCATCGACGAAACCGATGCGGTCGCCGCCAATCCCGAGCTCGACCTGTTCGACGAGCGCAACGGTCCGCCCTACCCACCGGACTTCGTGACCCGATACCGCGCAGCGCAAGTGGCCCGTAACGAGGCGATCACGGACTGGGTGGAATCCGAGCTGAAGCGCGTGCAGAAAGCCGGCTACTCGGACCGGCCGTTCACCGTCCTGCGTACCTGGGCCGATCCACGCATGGTGGACCCGACACTGGAACCGACCAACCGGCGGCCCAATCTCTGTTACGCCGGACCACCGGTGAAGGCCAACCGATCCGCACGTGGGATCGCCGCGGCCTGCACGCTGCGTAACTGGATCGGCATGTGGAGCCTGCGGCATGCACAAACCCGGGCCGAACCCCACCTGGCGCTGATCGATTGCCCGGCACTGGTGATCAATGCCCACCAGGACACCGGCGTCTTCCCGTCCGACGCGCAGCGAATTCATGACGCGCTGAGCTCGACCGACAAGGGGATGGTCTCGATCGACACCGACCACTACTTCACCACGCCGGGTGCGCGCAGTGAACAGGCCGATACCATTTCCAGGTGGATAGCGACACGGTGGCGTTGAGAGTCCTCGCACACTTCACACCCGGTCAGCGTGTTCTGGATATGGTTGCGCCGGAACATGATTGGCTGGACATCCGGTGGTGCGCCGAGGATGACGACGAGACCTTCTATCGCGAGCTCCCTGACGCGGAGGTGATCTGGCACGTGCTGCGCCCACTGTCGGGCGCAGACCTGGAGCTGGCCGGCAGCTGCAGACTGGTGCACAAGCTCGGCGCCGGGGTGAACACGATCGACGTGCCGACAGCGACTGCCCGGGGTATCGCGGTGGCCAACATGCCCGGCGCCAATGCGCCGTCGGTGGCCGAGGGCACGCTGCTGCTGATGCTCGCGGCGCTGCGCCGCCTACCCTTGCTCGACCGCGCCACCCGTGCCGGAACGGGCTGGCCATCGGATCCGAGTCTCGGCGAGACGGTCCGCGACGTCGGCAGCTGCACCGTTGGACTGGTCGGCTACGGGAACATCGCCAAGCAGGTCGAGCGCGTGGTCGTCGCGATGGGCACACCCGCGGACAGGGTGCTGCACACCAGCACCCGCGACGACGGGCACCCTGGCTGGCGCCCGCTGCCCGAATTGCTGGCCGACAGCGACATCGTCTCGCTGCACCTGCCACTCACCGAGGCCACCCATCACCTGCTGGATCGGCAAGCCCTGGCATTGATGAAGCCCGCGGCGGTGCTGATCAACACCGCGCGTGGGCCGATCGTGGACGAACTGGCGCTCGCCGAGGCACTGCGCGCCGGACGCTTGGCCGCCGCGGGTCTCGATGTGTTCTCGGTCGAACCCGTCGAAGCCGATAACCCGCTGCTCAATCTCGACAACGTGGTGCTGACCCCGCATGTCACCTGGTACACCGCCGACACCATGCGTCGCTACCTGGAGCTTGCCCTCGACAACTGCCGACGGATCCGGGACGGCCAGCCCCTCGCTAACGTGGTGAACCAGGTGAACTAGGGGCGGGCGGTGACAACCGTCACCCCGCGGGTACCCTCGGTTACCAACCGACCGGTTAATAGGGAAGTTGCCCCCATGGAGGTTAAGCGTGCCCATCGCGATCAACTCTGAACACAACGACCTGGCCGATTCGGTCCGGTCACTGGTGGCCAAGGTCGCCCCGTCCGACGTCCTGCACGAAGCGCTGGAGACGCCGATCTCCAACCCGCCGCCGTACTGGAAGGCCGCCGCCGAGCAGGGGCTGCAGGGCGTTCACCTGTCCGAGAAGGTCGACGGTCAGGGCTTCGGCATCCTCGAACTGGCGATCACCCTCGCCGAGTTCGGATACGGAGCGGTCCCCGGCCCGTTCGTCCCGTCCGCGATCGCCAGTGCGCTCATCGCCGCCCACGACGGCGAGTCCGCGCTGCTGAACGGCCTGGCTACCGGTGACACCATCGCCGCCTACGCGATCGACTCCGGCCTGACCGCCACCCGCCAGGGTGAGCAGTTGGTCATCCGCGGCGAGGTGCGGGCCGTCCCGGCCGCCGCCCAGGCCTCCCTGCTGGTGTTGCCCGTCTCGATCGACAGCAGCGAGGAGTGGGTCGTCCTGGACGCCGCCGCGCTGGAGATCGAAGAGGTCAAGAGTCTCGACCCGTTGCGTCCGGTGGCCCACGTCCGGGTCAACGCCGTCGAGGTTGCCGGCGACCGGGTCCTGTCGAACCTGACCCGCGCACATGCTCGGGCGCTGATCGCGACCCTACTGTCGGCCGAGTGCGTCGGCGTGGCGCGTTGGGCGACCGACACGGCCACCGAGTACGCCAAGATCCGCGAGCAGTTCGGCCGCCCGATCGGGCAGTTCCAGGCCATCAAGCACAAGTGCGCGGGCATGATCGCCGAGACCGAGCGGGCCACCGCCGCGGTCTGGGATGCCGCCCGCGCCATCGACGAATTCCACAGCGGTAACGAGGATTCCAAGTACGAGTTCGCCGCCGCCGTCGCCGGAACACTTGCTCCGGTAGCCGTGCAGCACACCACCCAGGAATGCATCCAGGTCCACGGAGGAATCGGGTTCACCTGGGAGCACGACACCAACGTCTACTACCGCCGCGCACTGGTGCTGGCCGCCAGTTTCGGGCGGGCCGCCGACTACCCGCAGCAGGTCGTGGACACCGCCACCGGCGGCGGTCTGCGCAAGCTGGACATCGATCTGGATCCCGACACCGAGAAGCTGCGCGAGGAGATCCGCGCAGAGGTGGCCGCGCTCAAGGAGATCCCGCGCGAAGAGCGCAACACCGCGATCGCCGAGGGCGGCTGGGTGCAACCGCATCTGCCCAAGCCGTGGGGCCGCGATGCCCAGCCGATCGAGCAGATCATCATCGCCCAGGAGTTCTCGACCGGTCGGGTGGCCCGCCCGCAGATGGGAATCGCGGCCTGGATCATCCCGTCGATCGTCGCCTACGGGACCGACGAACAGCAGCAGCAGTTCCTCCCGCCGACCTTCCGCGGTGAGATGATCTGGTGCCAGCTGTTTTCCGAGCCCGGCGCCGGATCGGATCTGGCCAGCCTGACCACCAAGGCCACCAAGGTCGACGGCGGCTGGCGCATCACCGGCCAGAAGATCTGGACCACCGGAGCGCAGTTCTCACAATGGGGCGCACTGCTGGCGAGGACCAACCCGGATGCTCCGAAACACAATGGCATCACGTACTTCCTGATCGACATGAAGTCACCTGGTGTCGAGGTGAAGCCGCTGCGCGAGCTGACCGGGGACGCGATGTTCAACACCGTCTTCATCGACGACGTCTTCGTGCCGGATTCGATGGTGCTCGGTGAGGTGGACCGTGGCTGGGAGGTCAGCCGCAACACGTTGACCAATGAGCGTGTCTCCATCGGTAGTGCCGAGCCGCCGTTCCTGGCCAGCCTGGACCAGTTCGTGGAGTTCGTCCGCGACGGCCAGTTCGATCAGATCGAGCAGAACCACGCGGGCAAGTTGATCGCCGAGGGGTACGCCGCCAAGGTGCTCAATCTGCGCTCGACGCTGCTGACGCTGGCCGGTGGCGATCCGATGCCCGCGGCCGCGATCTCCAAGCTGCTGTCGATGAAGACCGGTCAGGGCTACGCCGAGTTCGGCGTCTCGTCGTTCGGCACCGACGGCGCGCTCGGCGACAAGGAGCATGCGCCGGGCAAGTGGTCGGAGCGGCTGCTGTTCAGCCGGGCGACCACGATCTACGGCGGTACCACCGAGGTGCAGCTCAACATCATCGCCGAACGTCTGCTGGGCCTGCCCCGCGACCCGTAACGGTCACCTTTCCTGCGCGAGCAGGCGCGTGTACCCCTGAAACAACGCCGTTTCAGGGGTACACGCGTCTGGTCCGTCAGGGCAGGATGGCGTCGACGTAGCCGCCGTCGACGCGCAGCGCACCGCCGGTGGTCGCCGAGGCCAGCGGCGAGGACAGATACACCACCATGTTGGCGATCTCCTCAGGCTCGATGAGCCGCTGGATCAACGATTGCGGCCGGTGCAGCCGCATGAACTCGCGCTGCGCCTGCTCCCAGGGCAGCTCCTTGTCCACCAGTTGATAGACGAAGTCCTCCACACCAGCGGTGTGGGTCGGCCCGGCGATCACGGAGTTCACCGTGACACCGGTACCCGCCGCGTCCTTGGCGAAACCACGGGTCACCGCGAGCAGGGCCGTCTTGGACACGCCATAGTGGATCATCTCCGCCGGTGTGACGACGGCCGAGTCGCTGGCGATCTGAAGCGCTCGGCCCCAACCCTTTTCGATCATGTTCGGTAGGTAGGCGCGGATCAGCCGGACCGCCGCGAGCACGTTGACGTCGAAGTAGGTGCGCCACTGCTCGTCGGTCACCTCGCGGGCCGGAACCGCCTCGAAGATGCCGAGGTTGTTGACCAATACGTCCACATCGGGGAACTCCGCCACCAGCGCGGCGGCCCCGTCGGCGTCGGCCACGTCACCGGCGAAGCCGACCGCATCACCGCCGACGGCGGCAACGGCCTCGTCGACACGGGCCTGGGCACGGCCGTTGACGATGACGCGCGCCCCGGCGCCGGCCAGTCCGTGCGCGATGGCCCGGCCGATCCCCTGGGTGGAACCGGTGACGAGTGCGGTTTTACCGGAGAGGTCGATGTTCACGACAAGGTATTACCACCACGCGCCCCGAGGTATTCCTGCCCGGGAGCGTGCGTCGACTCGCAGCGACACGCGGTGTGTCGGGGCGCAGACACGCACGCTCGCCGGGAAGGTGAGGTCAGTCGATCTCCATCTCGCGCAGTTCGCGCTTGAGAATCTTGCCGGTGGGATTGCGCGGCAACTCCTCGATGAAGACAACCTCACGTGGCACCTTGTAGCGCGCGAGGTTGTCGCGCACATACGCCTTGATGGTGTCCTCGTCGATCGAAGAGCCCTCGACTCGTACGACGAAGCAGCGCAGCCGGTGGCCCCACTCCTTGTCCTCCACGCCGAGTGCGGTCGCCTCGACCACCTCGGGGTGGCCGCTGACCAGATCCTCGATCTCGGCCGGGAACACGTTCTCTCCACCGGAGACGATCATCTCGTCGTCACGCCCGCTGACGTAGAGCAGATCATCGTCGTCGAAGTAGCCGACATCACCGGAGGACAGCAGGCCGTCGATGATCTGCTTGCCGCCACCACCGGTGTACCCCTGGAACGGGAAGAAGTTGCCGACGAAGATGCGCCCCACCTCACCCTTGGGAACGTCGTTGCCGTTGTCATCGAGGATCCGGACCTTCATACCCTTCACCACCGGGCCGACGGTCGACGGATTCTTCGAAAGGTGCTGCGGCCCGGCGATGGTCGCGAATGCAACCTCTGTGGATCCGTAGAGGTTGTAGATGACCGGGCCGAGGTCCTTCATCGCCCTGGTCGCCAACTCGGCGCCGAGCTGCGAACCCGAGACGAACACGATGCGCAACGAGGACAGATTCGGTTTGGGTGAGGTCTTCTCGAGCTCATCGAGCATGCGGGACAACATCACCGGGACGACGACGATCGCGGTGACCTTGTGCTTCTCGATATCGGCGAGCACGGTCGCGGGCTTGAATCGACGACGCAGCACCAGCGTCGTACCCAGCATCATGGCAATCGTCGAGTGCAAAAAACCCAGCGCGTGGAACATCGGCGCCGGCAATGAGGTGACCTCGTTCGACTTGAACGGCACCGAGGACAGCACGCCGCCGATCGGCGCCAACGAGGGCGGGGCACTGCGATTCGCGCCCTTGGGGGTACCGGTCGTGCCGCTGGTCAGGATGATGATCGACGATTTCTTGGTGGCCGCAGGCGGCGGCGCGGAACCGTTCTTGGTGACGATGTCTTCGAGCGTCTCGTCGGTGCTGCCCGACGGTTCGTCCTTATCGGGGTTCACGCCCAACGCGCGCAGCTTGCCGAGCTCAGGCGCGGCCTGTGAGACCGCGGCGGTGTATTCATCGTCGTAGATGATGATCCGGCTGCCCTCGCGCTCGGACACCTCTTTGATCTGCGGGCCGGAGAACTCGCTGTTGAGCAGGATTATGCGGGCACCGATCTTGGCGGTGGCATACACCGCCACCAGGAACCACCGATGGTTTCGGGCAAGGATGCCGACCCCGTCCCCACCACCGATACCGCGGGCCAGCAAGGCATTGGCGACGGCGTTGACCGCGTCGTCGAGCTCCTTGAACGTCATGGTCCCGAAGTCGTCGATCACGGCGTTGCGGTTCGGGTACCGACGAGCATTGAGGGCGGGGATCATCCCGATCTCGCCCCACTGCTTCATATCGTTGACGAAGGCGGCGATATCGCGCGGGGGCTCCAGCTTGAGCGCACCCGCCTGGAACATTTTGCGGGCATAGTGCAGCTCCGCGGCGCCCCGATCGATGTACTTGCCTACCGATTCCTGGATCTTTGACAGCGGGCTCAGCTTCGACATCTGTCAACCTTATGTGACGCCGGTCGCTACGCGCGGTCGAACCTACGATGAGGAGATGGCCGCTCGCGCGCAGGTGGAGATTGCGGGTAGGCAAGTGCCCGTCACCAACCCGGACAGGGTGATCTTCGACGATCTCGGCCTGACCAAGGCCGACCTTTTCGATTACTACGCGGCGGTCGCCGATGGTGCCCTGCGCGGCGTGCGTGACCGACCGATGATCCTCAAAAGATTCGTCAAGGGCATCGCGGTGGAGGCGATCTTCCAGAAGCGGGCCCCGGAGAAACGACCCGACTTCATCCATGTCGCCGAACTGAAGTACGCCTCCGGCACGTCGGCGAAAGAGGCGGTGTTCACCGCACCGGCCGGTCTGATCTGGGCGGTGAACCTGGGTTGCGTGGACCTCAATCCCCATCCGGTGCGCGCCGACGACCTTGAGCATCCCGACGAGCTGCGGGTGGATCTGGACCCGATGCCCGGTGTGGAGTGGGCACAGATCCTCGACGTCGCCGCGGTCGCGCGATCGGTGCTCGAAGACCATGGCCTGACCGCATGGCCGAAGACATCGGGCTCGCGCGGCTTCCATATCTATGCGCGCATCCACCGCCAGTGGCCGTTCAAGCAGGTGCGACTGGCCGCCGAGGCGGTGGCCCGCGAAGTCGAGAACCGCAGGCCCGATCTGGCCACCGCGCGCTGGTGGAAAGAGGAGCGGGGTGCTCGCGTCTTCGTCGATTTCAACCAGAACGCCAAGGACCGCACCGTCGCCTCGGCCTACTCGGTGCGAGCCACCCCGGATGCGCGGGTCTCGACACCACTGCATTGGGACGAGGTGCCCGGATGCCGCCCGGAAGCGTTCACGGTGGCCACGGTGCCGGCACGCTTCGCCGAGATCGGTGATCCGTGGGAGGCGATGGACGACCATCGGGGAAGCCTGGATGGTCTGCTGGAGTTGGCCCAGCGGCTGGGTCCGGCCGAGAAACCGCCCAAGGGTACGGGTCGGCGGACCTCGACGATGCCGCTCATCGAGGTTGCCAGAACCAAGACCCGCGACGAGGCGATGGCGGCCTTGGATGTGTGGCGCCAACACCATCCCGAGGCGGCGGCACTCCTCGAACCCGTCGACGTGCTCATCGACGGAATGCGTGGACCGAGCTCGATCTGGTATCGCGTCCGGGTCAATCTGCAGCACGTCCCGCAGTCACAGCGGCCGGTGCAAGAGGAACTCATTGCCGACTATTCGCCGTGGGATGGCTACAGCGGATCTCAGTGGCGGCGCTGAACGCGCGGGTCGGCTACTGGCCGGTAAGCGGTACCCACGGTACGAACCCTTGAAACGCAAAGCTGAAATACATTGCAGTGCATAGGTTTTCAATTTGCTCAGCGAAACCTTACCCTGCTCTCAGACTATCTTCTTAGCAAAGTCTCAATCACTACTCCCAAGTACCTTAAAGTCGCCCGATAACTTCGGTGTCAGTAGAGATCCACGAAGGGAGGCAGTCCATGACAATCGCATTCCGGTATGGCAACCCCGCCGTCCAGTGCGGCGGAGCGGAACTGCGGGCGCAGTGCCGCCATCTGGCCTTGGTGGTGACGGTGTCCGGGGTGATCGACGACAACAACGTCGACAGCCTCACCGAGCAGGTGCGTCGACTGGTCCTGGCCGAGAAGCCGTTCGTTCTCGACCTCACCGACGTGACCTTCCTGTCCGCACGCGGTGTTGCACTGCTCTACGCACTCGATGACGAATGCGATATGGCCGGTGTCGAATGGGCGCTGATTGCCGGCGCCCCCGTTCTCGACACCCTGCACATGATCGACGACGCATTCCCCATCACGGTCTCCGTTCCGGAGGCGTTGCACCATTTCGCCGAGGGCACCCTTGCCCGGCGGCGCCTGCTCCCCCTCCTCCGCAAGACCGCATAGAAAGGCGGAACGACATGTTGCTCGACGTTCGCTGGTTGACCGCCCTGATCGGTCGGCATCGCAAGCCGGCCCACTAGGGCCCCTTCCCGACAACGAATCGGCTCCCGCCACCTCTGTGGCGGGAGCCGATTCATATCTGTCGCAGTCACCACATCCGGCTAGGGACTTCCGGCCCTACCGACTCCGGCAGCCCCGCCGCAGACTATGCGGCATGGCAGCAACATCGCAGACAGCGGCCGATGCACGAATCGTGGAAGACGTCGTGCACCTGGCGTGCCGTGCACCGTCGTACCACAACAGCCAGCCGTGGCGGTGGCTCATCACCCCCGACGGGGTGCAGCTGTTCGTCGACACCGATCGATTGGTCGCCACCGACACCAGCGGACGCCAGGCGGTGATCAGTTGCGGTGCGGCCCTTGACCATTTCCGTGTTGCGGCCGCCGCGGCCGGCTTGCGGGCCACCGTTGATCGCTACCCCGACCCCGACGACCATCTGCATCTCGCGACCATCACGCTGGCGCCCGCGGACACCGTCACCGCCTTGCAACGCCGTCACGCGGACGCCATCCTGGCCCGGCGAACCGACCGTCTGCCCTTGGCAGCACCTGCCGACCCGGCAACCAACGACCTGCTGCTGAACACCGCGCATGATCCCGCTGCGACCACCGTGGATGCCATCGATCCCGCGGATCGCCACACTGTCGCCGATGCCGCCCAGCTCACCGAGTCGATGCGCCTCTACGACAGTGCCTATCATCACGAAATCGACTGGTGGACATCGCCTTTTGAGGTGAGCGATGGCATCCCGCACAGCTCACTGGTGTCGGCCGCCGAGGCGGACCGGGTCGACGTCGGCCGCAACTTCCCGGTGACCCAGCACGCAGAGCGGCGCAGGCACATCACCGAAGACCAGGCGCAGCTGATCGTCATCTCCGCCCCCGAGGACACCCGTCTGGACATGCTGCGATGCGGCGAAAGGCTCTCGGCACTCCTGCTCGACGCCACCATGGCCGGCCTGTCCTCCTGCACGCTCACTCACCTCACCGAGCTCCCGGCCAGCCGCGACATCATCGGTGCCCTGATCAACCGCGCTCATCCGCAGATCGTGGTCAGAGTCGGGTTGGCCTCCGAACTCGACGAAGTCCCACCGCCGACACCGCGGCGTCCGCTCAGCGAGGTCCTGCACGTCAGGATCTGAGCAGACCCTCCAACCGAGTGGCCACCACCTCCAGTGGTTGAAGGCTGCGCTCGGCACGGCACATCGCCACGGCACCTTCGACGGCTGCGATCACCAACGTGGCCAGCTCGGCGGCGGCCTCATGGCTGATGCCGCACCGACGCAGCACGGCGGAAAGTTCGGTCGTCCAATTGCTGAACGCGAAAACCGCGGCATCGCGCGCCGCGTCTCCGGGATCCTCGTGCACCGCAACCGCCATCACTGCGCAACCTCGGCCGAAGTCGCTGTCGACCAGTGCGCGGCGCCACATGTGCACGAAGCTGCGCAGCCCGGCGACGGGGCCATCCACCAGCCCTTGCCGCAACACCGCTCCGGTTTCACGGTCGGCCCAACGCACCGCTTCTGCGGTCAGTTCCGGTTTCCCGCCCGGAAAGTAGTGATACGTCGACCCCAGCGGGGCATCGGCGTGCCGAGCCAGTTCGCGCATGGACATCGTCCCGAAACCGTGACGCGCGAGCAGATCGGCTGCTCCGGCGACCAGTCGGTCCCTCGAGTTGAGCGCATCGCCACTCAAATTTACTCCTATAACAATCGTTATAAAGCACTCTGAACACTAGATATTACGATCGTCATGATCGCTGATCGAGACATGGGCCACATCGCGGCGTGTCTCGTGTCAACTCCGACGCAGCCGGGTAGCCGTTGATCGAAGGTGCTCACCCGCACCGTCCGATCGACCGATCGGATCCGTTCATCCATACACGTGCAGGGGGATACGCATGACTGACAAGACCGCGCTCATCACCAACTTGCGCACCATTCTGGAATTGACCAGCACCGAGATCCAGATAGCCGAGGTGCGGACCGCACAGGCGCGCACCGAAGCCGTACGCGAAGAACTGTCCGCCAACGCAGAGAACGCGCGGACACGCGCAGCGTTGATCGAGGCAACCATCCGCGAACTCGGCGGATCGCCCGATGTTCTCGGACCGCTGCTCGGCCGCGCCGCCGCCGCTGTGAAGGCGCTCACCGAGCAGGCCGAGCCCTTCGCCGAGGCACTGCTGGGCGACTTGGCTCTCGAGCATCAGCTCGTGGACCGTGCCCGCTACCTGAAGTCGCTGTCGGTCGCCGCAGGCAACCGAGAGGTGCAAGATCTCGCCGACTCGCTGATCGAAGCCCACAGCGCGACCGTGATCTGGTTGACCACGGTACTGGCCGAGGAGGCTCTCGGTGGTCCGGCGGCATTGCGCCGCACACCGATTCAGGCTGTGGCCGGTGCTGCGGTCAAACTGGCCAACCTGCCGGGCATCGTGGCCACCCGCGCCTTCGAGCGCGTGTACGCCACCGCACGGGCAACTCGCCCGACCATCGACGATGCACTCAGCCGCGGTAGCCAGGCCGGTGAGATCGCGGCAAAGACGCTCTCCGCCTCGCGTGATGCCGCGCTGTCCGCCGCGGAGAAGGTCAGCCGTCGAGAGGGCGCCGCGGAGGTCGCCGACGCTCTGCACACCATCCGTGGCGAGGCCGGTGTGCTGGAGGCAGACGAGTTGCCGATCGCCGGCTACGACGACCTCAACGTCAACGACGCCGTAGCCGCAGTGAAGGAACTCTCCGATGCCGCCGATATCCGGGTGATCATTGCCTACGAAGAGTTCCACAAGAACCGGCAGCGCGTCGTCTCGGCCGCTCAGGCACGGCTCAGCGCCATCGCCCAGGAGATCGTCGGTATCAGCTGACGTGCATGAGACCCACCAGGTGACCTACGGACCCCAGCGCTCCGTAGGTCACTTGCTTCTTGAGCTCCGGCGACTCAGCGTAGGGTGCCGGCGGCCGCCGTGGATACGGCACGGCTGATCGAGGCCACCAGCGCGCTGTCGAGCTTCCAGGACTGCCAGAACAGCGGCACGTCGAGATAGGTCGGACAGATCTGCACGAAGTCGGTGGTGACCAGCTGCTCGGGATACATGCCCCAGCCCAGTCCGGCGCGCACGGCCGCACCGAACCCTTCGGCGGTCGGCACATAGTGCACGGGACGCTGCACATCGCGCCGGAATGCTTTCCGAATCAGCTTGTCCTGTAACGCGTCATCTCGGTTCCACGCCAGCGAGGGCATCTGCGCGGCGGCCGCGGCCGTGAATCCGTCCGCCAGATACCGAGCCACGTAGTCCACCGACGCAACGGGAACATAGCGCATGACGCCCAACGACTGGATCCGGCATCCTGGCACCGCGGCGCGTTCGGTGGTGACAGCGCCCATCACCGCACCCTCGCGGAGCAACCGAGCCGAGTGATCCTGATCCTCGATGCGCACATCGAACAGCACCTCGGGCAACAGTCGGAACACCGCAGTGAACCAGGTGGCCATCGAGTCGGCGTTCACCGCGACCGCTATACGGGTGCGCTCGGCGGAGCCACCGGAGGTTTCCGCCAAGGCCTCCGATTCCAGTGTCGCGATCTGGGCGGCCAGGCGCAGGATCGGCACTCCGGCGGGCGTCACCCGGCAGGGCTTCTCGCGCACCACCAGAACCTGCCCCACCCGTTGCTCAAGCGCTTTGACACGCTGGCTCACCGCCGACGGGGTGATGTGCAGTCGCTCGGCGGCAGCATCGAAACTGCCGAGGTCGAGTACGGCGGCAAAGGCCGTCAACTGCTGGCCGTCCAGTTTCACCCGTCAAGGCTAGACGAAAGCGATACCACAGCTAGCCACTTCAGAATGCTGGCGCACTAATTGATGGTGTACTATCCATATTGCAGGCCCGGCGGATTTCCGCTCGGGCCATTTATCGTTGCGGCACAACGTAATTCATGTTTCTGTGATGTTTCCGCGGTGAGTCGATGGCAACGCAGCCGTATTCCGGGCCTAACCACGCGGAAATACCCGGCGCATCTAATGGAACCAGCCGATCACCGGCCGCCCGGCGACACCGCCGACGAACCGCGATACGAAAACCCGGAGCACATCATGTCCTTTGACGAATCCATCACCGCGAACATCGCCACCTCGCTGGCCGAGATCCCACATCCCGCCCTACCGAAGGGCACCTCCATCTACGGCGGGACCAAGATCTTCCCGGACTACCAGGCCGAAGAAGGTGAGAGCTACTTCACCCTCGTCCATGGCATCGCCCACGAATCGTCGGTGTCATTCGTCGCGGTCCTGCAGGCCACTCGGGCCCTGCGCAAGGGGTTCGACTCGGCGCTCTACTTCTACGGTCCCGGAGCCATCAACTGCCTTGCCACCCGCGGCTTTCCGACCACCGGCGATTCGGGATTCCCTGGCGAGCAGAACATCAACGACGCGCTGACGACCTTCATCAAGGAGGGCGGCACGGTCTTCTGCTGCCGCTTCGGACTCGGCCTGCACGGTGGACGCGAGGAAGATCTGATCGACGGCGTCATCCCGGCCCACCCCCTCGACGTCCAGGACGCGCTGATCCACTATGCCCGCAAGGGCGCCATCATCAACTCCACCTACATGGTCTAGGACATGACGGTGACCACCCTGGCCGCCGTTTCGGCGAACTTCACCCGCGATCTCGAACAGAACTACGCGCTCATCTCTTCGCTCACCGACAAAGCACGGGCAGCCGATGTGGACTTCATGGTGCTGCCCGAGGCCGCGATCGGCGGATATCTGTCCTCCCTCGGAAACCACGGCGATACCGTGCGAACAACGAAGCGCGATCTGCCACCTGCCATTCGGATCGATGGCCCGGAAATCGCCCGAGTCCAGCAGATAATCGGCGATCTCACCATCGCCATCGGGTTCTGCGAACTGGCCGACGACGGCGAGACCCGGTACAACACGGCTGCCATTCTCGATGGCCACCAGGTCTACGGCACCTATCGTAAGGTCCACCAACCACTCGGCGAGGGAATGTCCTATTCCGCCGGATCCGGCTATCGGGTCTTCGACAGCCCGGTCGGCCGGATAGGCCTACAGATCTGTTACGACAAGGCATTTCCCGAGGCTGCCCGGATGATGGCTTTGGACGGCGCGCAGATCATCGCGAGCCTGTCGGCCTGGCCGGCGGCGCGTACCGCCACTGCCGAGAATCTGCAGGACGACCGTTGGACCTATCGGTTCAATCTTTTCGACACCGCCCGCGCGCTGGACAACCAGGTGTTCTGGGTGGCATCCAATCAGAGCGGCACCTTCGGATCACTGCGCTACGTCGGCAACGCAAAGGTGGTCGACCCTGGCGGAAACATCCTCGCCACAACGCTTCTGGACAGTGGACTGGCCATCGCCGAGGTCGACCTGGACAATGCCTTCCGCACCGCCCGTGCCGGGATGTTCCACCTGCGCGACCGCAGGCCCGATGTGTATGGCCCACTGATCGCGCCGACCTCGGCGCACGAGACGAACTGGCAGGCGCTCGCCCATGCCTGAAATGACATTCGACGTCCGCTGGCCCGATGGCAATACCCAGCGCTACTACTCGCCCAGTTTGGTCGTGCACGATCACCTCTCGACGGGCCGTAGCTACACCGTCGGCGAGTTGGTCCAGCGCACCGGACACGCCATGACCGAGGCCAGTGACCGCGTACGAGCCAAGTTCGGCTTCGCCTGCACCTCCGCGGCTGAGACCGCGTCCCGGATCAGCGGCGCCGCTGCGGGTTTCCCGCTGGACGCGCTGGTCGAGATCACCTCGATGAACCCCGGATCGGAGCAGCGATGACCGACACCCATGTCCCTGTGGTCGTCGTCGGAGCCGGCCAAGCCGGATTGTCGGTCAGTTGGTACCTGGGCCGGGCCGGCATCGAGCACCTCGTCCTGGAAGCCGTGACCCCCGTTCATGCCTGGTCGGACACCCGTTGGGACAACTTCACCTTGGTGACACCCAACTGGCACTGTCGACTGCCCGGTTACTCCTACAACGGCCCCGACCCAGACGGTTTCATGACCCGCGATCAGGTCGTCGAATGGCTGAACGGGTGGTTGGCGACCTTCACCCCGCCGCTGCGCACACATACCCGGGTGACCAAACTGACCAATCACATCAAAGGCGGATTCGAACTCACCGTCGAGGATGCCGCCGGTTCACACACCCTCACCTGCGACCACGCCGTCATCGCCACCGGC
Organism: Mycolicibacterium neoaurum ATCC 25795; assembly: GCF_000691525.1. Lineage (GTDB taxonomy): Bacteria > Actinomycetota > Actinomycetes > Mycobacteriales > Mycobacteriaceae > Mycobacterium > Mycobacterium neoaurum. Next base: position 29,944 of record NZ_JMDW01000023.1, on the reverse strand, counting down.
GGTTACCCGTTGCCCGTCATACCGCCGTTCGCAGCAACACTGGACCCATCGATCCGCCAACTCCACTCCGAGCTCTACCGTAACCCCGATCAGCTACCCGACGGGGCGGTGCTGGTGGTCGGTACCGGTCAATCGGGCACGCAGATCGCCGAGGACCTGCACCTGGCGGGCCGAGCGGTGCATCTGGCCGTCGGTGGCGCACCGCGGGTGGCGCGGACCTATCGCGGCCGGGACTGCATGACCTGGCTGTCCGATATGGGCCTCTACGATCGGCCCGCCGCCCAGTACCCAGGCGGCAAGGCGGCGATCGAGAAGACCAACCACTACGTCACCGGACGCGACGGTGGCCGCGATGTCGACCTGCGCCAGTTCGCCCTCGAAGGCATGATGCTGTACGGCTCGCTGACCGACGGCCGGGACGGTGAGCTGCGGTTCGCCCCGAATCTGACCACCGCGCTGGATCACGCCGATTCGGTGTACAACTCGATCTGCGCCGATATCGACGCATACATCGAGCAGAAGGGGATCCCGGCACCTCCGGCGTCGCGCTATACCCCCGTGTGGACACCCGAGGACGAGCCCACCACGCTCGATCTCGTCGACCGGAACGTCACCAGCATCGTATGGGCCATCGGTTACCGACCGGATTACCGGTGGATCGAAGCCAGCGCGTTCGACGGTGCCGGCCGGCCCATGCAGACCCGCGGTATCACCGGCGTGGCGGGACTGAGCTTCATCGGACTGCCGTGGATGCACACCTGGGGGTCGGGACGGTTTCTCGGGATCGACCGCGATGCGCGCCATGTCGCGGAGTCGATCGTTGCGCAGCAGAGCAGGTTTCACACGATCGCTTCGGCCAGCTGAGGGGATGCAATGACGATATCGACCAGAGTCGACCTCGCCCTGATGGGTTTTCGCGGGCAGCCACCGGTGCGCCGTACCTCGGGCGCCGGCCCGAGCGCCGACGGTCACCTCGTCATCGACGGTCTCAATGCCGCGATCCCGCGAAACGATGACAGTCCGTTCCTGTTCGACGGCACCAGGGTGCTTCGCGACGGTGTGGACACCGGGCTGGACGTCGAGGTGATCGACCGCCCACGTTTCTACGATCTACGAACCGCCGACGGGGTCCCCTACGAGAAGATCGCTCGCCTGCACGGTCGAAACGTGCTCGCCACCACGGTGGTGCAGACATGTATTCGCTACGAGGCCGAACAGCGCTGCCGTTTCTGCACCATCGAGGAGTCACTGCGCACGGACTCCACCACAGCGGTCAAACGACCGGCCGAGTTGGCCGAGGTGGCCGCGGCGGCGGTGCGGCTGGACGGGGTGACCCAGATGGTGATGACGACGGGTACATCCGCCGGAACCGACCGGGGGGCAACACATCTGGCCCGCTGTGTTCGAGCGGTCACGGCGGCGGTACCGGAACTGCCCATCCAGGTCCAGTGCGAACCTCCCGCCGATCTGTCCGTCATCGGTGACCTTCGTGAAGCGGGGGCCGCCACGATCGGCATCCACGTCGAATCACTGGACGAAAATGTGCGCCGGCGGTGGATGCCCGGCAAGGCGACCGTGCCGCTGGAGCAGTACCGCGACGCCTGGCGGGAAGCCGTCCGGGTGTTCGGCCGCAACCAGGTATCCACCTATCTACTCGTCGGCCTCGGTGAGGACCCGGACGACCTGGTGGCCGGCGCCGCGGAGTTGATCGACATGGGGGTCTATCCGTTCGTCGTGCCCTACCGCCCGCAGGCCGGGTCGCTGGCGGTCGAGGTCGATCACGCGCCGGCACCGGATGCTGCATTGGTGGAGAAGGTATCTCGCGAGGTCGCGACAAAACTGGCGATGGCGGGCATGGCCGGTGCCGATCAACGGGCCGGCTGCGCGGCCTGTGGTGCGTGCTCGGTGCTGCAAGGGCTCGGTGCGTGATGATCCCCTTCGACCACAGCGCCACGACGTCGACGGCAGACCTGTCGATCCTGGCCGGGACACGGCCGGGCGCACCGTTTCTCATCCGTCGAGGCGACGGAGCGGATGTCTGCTCCTACCGCACCCTGCGCCGGATCGAGTTCGTCGGTGTCCAGCGCTTGTTCACCGGATCGGACTCCGACGATATCGACGACGACCCGCGCACCGTCGTGCTGGTTGCCGTCGCCGCCGATGGCGAAGTCCTCGGCGGTGTGCGGTTGGCGCCGGTCGGATCCCGCGACCTGGGGTGGTGGACCGGTAGTCGCCTGGTCACCGCGCCTCAGGCCCGTTCGGCGGGTGTCGGACCGGCCTTGATCCGAGCCGCCTGCGCCTACGCCGAATCGGTCGGGGTGTTGCGATTCGAAGCCAGTGTGCAGACCCGGTACGAGGCCGTCTTCGCCGCCATGGGATGGGAACGCCTTGGCGACGACCAGGTCTGTGGCCGACCACACACCCGGATGCGCTACCCCATCAACCCTTTCGGCACACTCGCGACCGCAACGAAGTCGTTTCTGGGTGATTCGCTGGCCCCGCTCCGCGCTGTGCCGGGAGGGCTCGGAGCCGACGGGTACATCGGCGACGACGGTGCCCCGGTGCCCGGCACGGACCTGATCGCCGCATGCGATGCCATCATCCCGTCGATGGTCGAACGCGATCCGGAGTGGGCCGGTTGGTGCTCGGTGCTGGTCAACATCAACGATCTGACCGCCATGGGCGCCGTTCCCACCGCATTGCTCGACGCGGTGGCGGCTCCCACCCGGCGGACCGTGCAGCGCGTGATCGGTGGTATCGCGGCCGCATCGGCGGCATGGGATGTCCCGGTTCTCGGTGGGCACACCCAACTCGGTGTCCCCGCCGCACTGGCCGTCACCGCACTCGGCCGGACAAGCGATCCGGTGCCGGCCGGTGGCGGGCGCGTCGGTGACCGGGTGCGGCTGACCGCCGACCTGTCCGGCGGCTGGCGGACCGGTTACACCGGTAAGCAGTGGGATTCGAGCAGCACCCGGTCCGGCGCCGACCTTGCCGCGCTGTCGGGAGTCGTCGCCGGGATGCGTCCCCGCGCCGCCAAGGACGTCAGCATGGCCGGTGTGGTCGGCACCCTGGGCATGCTCGCCGAGGCGTGCGGCACCGGCGCCGAACTGGAGGTCTCCGCGGTGCCCCGGCCGCAGGCCGCCGACCTCGCTGCCTGGCTGACCTGCTTCCCGGGTTACGCCATGCTGACCGCGGGATCTGCCAAGCCGGTGGCACTTCCGCACGGTGTCACGGCCGCGGACTGCGGACGGTTGACCGCCACCGCAGGCGTGCGCCTACGCTGGCCCGACGGGGTCACCACGACCGCACTGTCGTCGCCGGTCACCGGACTCGGCCCGGCCTGAGGAGGGCGCATGGCACCGGTCACCCTGGGCGCGGTCGCCGGGCACTTCGGGCGTGATCTCGATCGCGGCGTATCCAAGGTCGTGGGCATCATCGAGTCCGCCGCCCGCGACGGAGTGGACATGCTGGTCCTACCGGACGCCTGCCTGGGCGGCTATATAGGTGACTTCTCTGCCCCCGACCCCGATGACCCACCACCCGCGCTGGATCCCGACGGTCCCGAGATCGCAGCCGTGATCGCCGCGGCGGGTCCCATGACCGTATGCGTCGGTTATGCCGAGGAAGCGGCGGGCGGCAGCCGCTACAACGCGGCCGTCTGCGTGTCCGGTGACGGTGTCCTCGGTCGATACCGCAAGGTGCACCAGCCTGCCGGTGAGTCGCTGACCTACCTGGCCGGTGATCGCTTCGACAGCTTCGACACCCCGGTCGGCCGGGTCGGGATGCTCATCGACTACGACAAGACCTTTCCGGAGGCCGCCCGCACCCTGGCACTCGACGGGGCGCAGATCATCGCCGCGTTGTCGGCATGGCCGGCGAGCATCACCGATCGTGCCTCCCGGCTACCCGCGGACCGCCAGTCGCGACTGTTCGACCTCTACGATTGCGCGCGCGCCGCCGAGAACCAGGTGGTGCTGGTGTCCTCGAACCAAACCGGGGTGATGGGAAATCTGCGGTTTCTCGGCCAGGCCAAGATCGTCGGTCCGGGCGGCGACATCCTGTCCACCACCAGGTCCAAGGGCGGGCTGGCCGTCGCGAACATCGATGTCGAGGCCGAGATTGCCAGGGCGAGAAAGGTGTTGAATCACCTCACGGAGCTGCGCAGTGACATCTACCGGGTGCGGAGGTGATATGCGGATCGCTCTGCTCACCTACTCGACCAAACCACGCGGCGGCGTGGTGCACACCCTCAACCTGGCTGAGGCGCTGGCACGAGCAGGCGCCGACGTCACGGTGTGGTCGTTGGCGCGCGCCGGCGACCCAGGATTCTTCCGGTCCGTGGATCCGGCGGTCTCGTTGCGACTTGTCGAGTTCGTCGATCTCCCCGGCGACACCGTCACCGACCGCATCGTGCGCTCCATCGACACCCTGCGAGGTGAATTCACCGCGGGCAGTTATGACATCGTGCACGCCCAGGACTGCATCAGCGCCAATGCCGTAGGGCACTGTATCCGCACCATCCATCACCTCGACGAGTTCACCACGCCGATCCTTGCCGAATGCCACGAGAAGGCGATCACCGCGCCGTACGCACGGATCTGCGTCTCCTCCGCTGTCGCCGCCGAGGTGCGGACGGGTTGGGGCCTGGATCCGACGGTGATTCCCAATGGTGTGGCAGCACAGCGATTCATCGATGCCGAGCCGGGATTCGATCAGCTGCGTCCCTACCTGCTGACAGTGGGTGGCATCGAACCCCGTAAAGGCACCCTCGACCTGTTGGAGGCCTATCAGCTACTGCGCCGCCGGCATCCGGAGCTCGCGTTGGTCATCGCGGGTGGCGAAACGCTGTTCGATTACCGCGACTATCGACGAGCGTTCGAATCGCGAAGCGCCGCATTGGGCATCGAGCCGATCATCCTCGGGGCCATCGCCGATGACCAGCTACCGGGCTTGGTGGCGGGTTGTGAGGTGTTCGCTTTCCCATCCACCAAGGAGGGCTTCGGTTTGGCCGCGCTGGAGGCCCTGGCGGCCGGCCGGCCGGTGGTCACCCGCGACCTGCCGGTCCTGCGCGAGGTGTTCGGCTCCACCGCCCGGTTCGCCTCCGATGTGGACGGTTTCGCGGCCGAGATCTCCGCTGCACTGGCCGATCCCGGCGACCCCGGTCCCGGCCGTGCGCTTGCACTGTCGCTGACCTGGGACAGTGCGGCCCGAGCACACTTGGCCTTCTACGAGAAGCAGCTTTCGACATTACAGCGCGGTCGTGTTTTGTAATATGCCGTGATGGCAGACACCGCGGTGACACCGTTCACGACGCGCCACGGGGACGAGTTGGTGCCCAACGCGGTCGCCCACGGCGGCTGGGGCCCGACGCTGGGAGGTCAGGTCATCGGCGGCCTGCTGGCCCGGGCCATCGAGCAGCAGGTCGACGATCCCGACCTGCATCCGGCACGGCTGACGGTCGATATCCTGCGGCGGGTGGCCACCGAGCCGGTGCGCACGAGCGCATCGGTGCTGCGGGCCGGTCGGCGGATGTGTTCGATGGACGCAACCATGACCCAGGCCGGTGATGTGGTCGCCAGGGCATCCGCGCTGTTCCTACGGCGCAGCGCTCAACCGCCCGGCCGATTCTGGACCACACCGGTGGAGCTGCCGGCGGTACCGGACGAAACCGATGCCGTCGCCGCGAACATGCCGATGTTCATCCAGGCCTACGGATCGTCCGATGATGCCGACTTTCCGTGGCAACACGACGGACCACGCTATGCATGGGTTCGCGAGTTCCGGGACCTGGTGCAGGGCGAGTCGATGACGGCGTTCGTGCGTGCGGCGATGGCGGTCGACATCACCGCTTCGATGGCCAACTTCAGCACTGCCGGGCTGGGGTTCATCAACGCCGACTACACGCTCACGCTGAGCCGGTTACCCGATGGCCCGTACATCGGTCTCGCCGTGCAGACCCACAGCGCCGCAGACGGTATCGCCACCGGATCGACGGCACTGTTCGACCATCTCGGACAGATCGGCATCGGATTGTCGACCGCGATAGCCAGTACCGGATTCGATCCCGCCGGGAGGAGATGACCGCGGTCAGCTCGGCGGCGGAAATCCCCCGGTAGCGACCGGGCCCCACCGTCGAGGAGTGATCCGCAACAGACACTTGCCCTGGTCGGCCATCGCCTGCCGGTACTCGTCCCAATCCGGATGCTCACCGGCGACGGCGCGGAAGTAGTCGACCAGCGGCTCGACGGCGTCGGGCAGGTCGATGCACTCGGCATCACCGTCGATCTGGACATACGGCCCGTGGAACTCTTCGGACAACACGGTCACGCTGGCTCGCGGATCACGGCTTATATTGCGCGATTTGGCTCGTTGCGGATAGCTCGCGATCACGATCCGTCCCTGCTCGTCGACGCCGCCGGTGACGGGAGAACTCTGCACCGAGCCGTCGGAACGGAACGTGGTCAGCACCATCTGGTGGCGCGGCCGGACGAAGGCGAGCAACTCGTCGCGGGTGACCGTGTCGGCGGTCGCATAGTTACGGGCCATACCTCGATTCTAGTGCGCCGGACTACTTGACGATCAGTTTGCGCTGGGAGGCCATCGTGAAGATCGCCGCGACGATGATCACCAAACCCTTGATGATGGTCTGGGTGTAGTCGGCCGCTCCGATCTGGTTGAGCCCGTTGGACAGCACGGTGAGGATCAGCACACCGAGCACCGTGCGACCGACACCGCCGACACCACCGGAGAGTGCGGTACCGCCGATGACGATGGCGGCGATCGAATCCAGCAGAATCGTCGAACCGAGTGTCGGCCCCGCCGCCCCGAGTTGCGCGGTGAGCAACAGCCCGGCCAGCCCCGCGGTGATTCCGGAGAGCACCAGGATCAGCACCTTCACGCGAGCGGTGCGTACGCCCGCCAGCTCCACCACACGTTCGTTACCGCCGATCGCATAGACGTAGAGCCCGAACCGCGTCCGGCGGGCCAGGAACCACACCACAGCGAGGGTCAGCAGCGCGGTCAGCGCGGCGTTCTGGATGTTCGGGATGAACTGACCGATCGCCAGGTTGCGGACCGCTTCGTTGGTGAAGTTGATCGTGCTGCCCTGCAACACCGTCAACCCGATACCGGCGAACAACGACAGCGTGCCCAGTGTCGCGATGAACGACGGGACCCGCCCGTAGGCGAATACGACACCGTTGATCAGGCCGATCACCGCGCCGACGACAATCGCGATGAGTAGCACCACGATCGGGTTGCCGAATCCGCTGTTGATCAGCGAGGCGATGACGGCTCCGGTGAGCAGGGCGATCGAGCCGACGGACAGGTCGACGCTGCCTGCGACGATCACCAGGGTGGCACCGAGCGAGGCCAGCAGCAGGATTCCGGCCTGTCCACTGATCAAGGTCAGGTTCGCTGCCGACAGGAAAGCCTCGGCACGCACCGAGAAGAACACCACCAACGCCAACAGGGCTGCCAGGGGAAGCACGTCGCGCACGATATTGAGTCGGCTCGGGGGCGAGCCGGCCGATTCGTCTTCTGCGATGGCGTCGGGTGTGCCTGCGGGGTGGGTCAATTCGGCGGTCATGTCTTCATCCAATGGTGGTAGGTAAATGGGTCGAGCCGGGGATCATCAACGCGACCAGATCGTGTTCACCGGGCTTGTCGTCCGGCGGGGCGTCGACGACGGCAACCACACGCCCCTCGGTCACCACGGCGATCCGGTTGGACAGGCCGATCAGTTCGGGCAGGTCATCGCTGACCAGGATCACCGCGGTGCCGTCGGCGGCGACCTGCCGCAGCAGGTCGTATATCCCCTCACGCGCACCGGTGTCGACACCCTGGGTCGGCTCGTCGAGCACCAGCACATCCGGCTTACGCAGCAGCCATTTGGCAATCAGCACCTTCTGCGCATTGCCACCCGAGAGCGAGGACACCGGCGCGTCGATGCCCCGTGCCACGATGCCGAGCTCATCGACATACTTCTCGGCAACCTTGCGCGCGCGTCCGACGGCCCACAGCCCGACCCGCTTGGTCGCGAAAAGATCATGCAGTGAAGCCAATTGGATATTGTCGACGATGGACGACGAGGTCACCAGGCCCTTGTCGGAACGATCGGGCGGTACATAAGCGATGCCTGCACGGACATGATCGCCGATGCTCCCCGCCACCGTCTTACCGTCGACCAACACGCGGCCCGCGGTCGGTCGAACCGCCCCCGCGATGATCTCGCCGAGCACGCGCTTACCGGAGCCCTCGGTACCGGCGAGCCCGACGATCTCGCCGCGAGCAACCTGCAACGTCGCATCGCGCAGCACCCCGGCGCCGGCCACGCCCTCCACGACCAGCCGCGGCGGAACATCCTCGGTGATGCTGCGCTGCAGGTTTTCCCGGTAGTAATTCTCGGTCCGCGATCGGCCCACCATCAGCCGGTGCAGTTCGCTCTCGTCGACCCCTACGGTCGGGCGGTCTGCCACCGACTCACCGTCCTTGAAAACCGTGATCCGATCGGTCGATTCGATGATCTCCTGTAAACGGTGCGACACGAACACCACGGCGGCGACCCCGCGCAGACGCTTCAGCAGCAGCAGAAAGTTGTCCTCGTGCTCGGAGTCCAGCGCGGTGGTCGGCTCGTCGAAGAGCACCACGGGCCGCGCCACCTCGAGCAGATCGGCCAGTGCGGTGACCCGTGCGATATCCAGGCTCTGCTTCTGCCCCGGGGTCAGCGATCCCGTCGGCGCATCCACGCCCACCCCGTCGACATCGGCCTTGCTCAGGGCATCGGCGGCCGCCCTGCGCAGCGCGCGGTGATCCAGCCCACCGAGCCGGGTCCGGAACAGCTGCTCCCAGCCGAAGAAGACGTTCTGATACACCGGAAGCGAGTCGATCAGCGCGGCTTCCTGGAACACCCGGAAGATGCCCAGCCGGTTGGCGTCCTGGTAGGACTTCGGGGCGATATCACGGCCGTCGAGCTGCAAGGTGCCCGAGTCGAAGGGCAACACTCCGGACACGATGTTGAGGATGGTGCTCTTGCCCGCACCGTTCTCCCCGATCAGACCCACCACCTCGCCGTCGCCGACGGTCAGGTCGACGCCCTTGAGGGCCCGATGCGCGCCGAAGGTCTTGACGATGCCGCGGGCCAGTAGGCGCGGTGCGCCGTTCACAGTGCTCACATCACACCTTCTTGTACGGTGATGGACCGAGCACCGGGGTCCGGTAGTGGTCCTTGTAGAGAGCGCGGATTCGGTCGAAATCGCCATTGCGCTTGGCGTTCAGATAGGACTCCGGGTACTCGAATCCCTCGGGCTTCGGCACCCCCGGCCAGATGGTTTCGAGGTCCTCTACGGGGTAGCCGTCGAACTGCAGATCGAAATCCGTGGGATGTTCGGTGCGCGAGAGCAAGCGGACGTCGAAGGACTCCGCAATCGGCCCGTCGACATAGCGGGCCTTGAACGAACCGACGTTCTGGGCGGTGATGATCTCGGCGTGCCAGCCGTAGAAGCGTTCGGCCGCTTCGGGTTTCCACCCGTTGAGGCGATCGTGGAACTGGGCCAGTGTCACGAAAGACGGGTAGGCCGGGACATTACCGGTGGTCACCAACTGGGTGCCCTTGACGATGCGGTCGATACCGGCGGTCGAGCCGTTGGCCCCGACGACGAACACGTCCTTGCCTGGCACCTTTCCCGCGGCTTCGATACCGGCGACGACACCGGTGGCGGCGTCATCGTTGACCGCCACGATGCCGACCGTGTCGGGATAACGGGCCAGCAAGGACGCCGCGGCCCGTTGCGAGAGGTCGGCGTCATACTTCGCGTGTAGTTCTCCGGCGAAGTTGATCTTGGGGTACTTCTTCAGGGTGTCGTGCACGGCCAGCCTGCGCTGCACCTCCAGACCGTCGATCGACGGGTAGTAGCCGCCGACCCGTACGACGGTCCCCTCCTCGTTGATCTGCTTGGCCAACACATCCACGGCCTTGCTCACCGAGAGGTACTCGTCGGGCATCAGGAAAGAGTTGTACTTGTCGCCGTAACGATCGCTGTGCCAGGGCGTGTACCAGGCCGGTGAGTTCCAGGCGGCCTGGAAGAGCACGCCCCGATCGTTGGCATCATGGGCCAACGTGGGTAACGAGCCCGGGTCGTTGAGGCCGACGAAGATCGCCGTGGTCTTCTGGGTGAGAAGCTGGTTGAACTGGTTGGACTGCACGGCGGCATCGCTCTTGCCGTCCAGCACCACCGACTTGTAGCCCAGCTGCGCGGCAGCCTCTTGAAAAGCCTTGCCCCACTGCACCTGGTAATCGCCGGTGGACGACCAGTTGAGCAGCGCGATCTGGCCGTCGGTGTAGGCCACCGCCCCGCCGCGGGCGGCATCGCGGCGTCCGACGGCCGTCAGCGCGCCCGCGGAAGCCAACGCCGCGGTACTGCCGGCCAGCAGCTTGACGAACTGCCGCCTGCCCAGCCCGTAGGTATCCAGCTTCTCCAGAACGGAGTCGATGGCGCGACGGTTGTCGCTCTCGGATGTCATCGCCCAGAAGGTAGTCGGCTCAGTGGATTTCGCCGAGTATCTCGCGCAGGATAAAAATAACCGTGACTGCAACCCACGCTGAGCGAAACTCTTGCGGCGCGCGCGTGCGCCCTCACCCGCGCGTGATTTGTGGAGTCTCAGCCGCGACCATGGCGGCTAGAACTCCACAAATCACCGGGTGAGGGCACGTTGGACCTGGGCGATGACCCGACCGGGGTACTCGGTGAGGTCCAACCAGGTGAATCGCAAGACCAGATAGCCGGCAAGAATCAGCGCATTCTGTCGTACCCGGTCGTTGTTGAAATCGTCGGCATCACTGTGGAATGCCCAGCCGTCGGTTTCGAGGATCAACTTGCGGTCGACGAACACATAGTCGCCCTTGTAGCCGGCGACCGGATAGTTGGCCTTCCACCCGGTGATGCCCGCCGAGCGAAGGAGCCTGCCCAGCAATCGCTCTGCAGCAGAACGAGTTCCGTCCTCCGCGGCACGCAACAGTATTCGCGCGGCCGGTGAACCGTGGCGCCCCTTGTTGTTGAGGTGGGCCCTCCACAGCGCCCGCAGGTCGACGTGGCGTTGTAGGGCTGCGTCCATCAACGCGGCACCACCGCGACGTCGGACGGCCGCTTCGATAACCGTCAGCGGCAGAGCGGTGACCCGAAGATGGTCGGCCTCGACGATCTCCCGCGGATCGAGATCGCGGCGACGCAATCTGGTGCCGGGCTGGAAGCGAAGTCGGCATTCTCTCGGCACCGTGACCTCGACAACGTCCGGCGCGAACTGTGTGAGCCGCTGCCACCACGCCGCCGTCAGTCCGCTACCGACGGCCTGATCACCATAGGCCCAGATGCCGGCGCGAATCCGGGCCCGGTCGGTGAACTCCCGATCATCGGCGAAGTACACCCCCTTCGCGCACCGGCGCCACTGACCGGTACGCACCCGGTAGTCGATGGCGTCCTGACCCAGGCCTGCTGATCGAGCATGGGCAAGGGTGACGACGCCGTCGTGGCGACGCAAGATGTCCGCGAGCATGCTGACTTGGACGCAGCGGCCGGCCGAACGGTTCCATCGTCTGCGATTTGTGGAGTTTCAACCGCCACCATGGCGGCTGAAACTCCACAAATCACAGGTCAGAAGTAGCCGCTGCCGGGCAGTTTGGTGCCGCGGGTGAGGTAGGCGCCGATCGCCTGGGCCTTATACGACGTCGGGTTGTGCGAAGCCAGCGTGCGGATGTTGCGCCAGTGCCGGTCAAGTAGATGTGCCGCGCGCACCACCGAGGCCCCACCCACATCGAAGATCTGCGAGGCCGCCTTCTGGCCCAACGCGTCGACGACGACCTTGGCGTTGGCGGCCTGTAAGGACGCCTCGTGGGCCAGATCGAGGTTCGGGTCGGTGCCGGACACATCCGCGTCGTAGGCCGCGGCCAGGGCATCCGCTGCCGCCAGCACGGTGGCTTCGCCCGCGTACGCCGCGGCGGCGATCTCGCCGATCTCGCGTTGCAAGAGCGGATCGTCCGGCGGTGACGGGCTCGGCGCCCAGGTGAAACTGCGTGTCCGCTGATGCACATGGGCGACCGCATCATCGCGAAGCGCCCGCAGCACACCGACTTCCAACGCGGTCACGTACAACTGGAAGAACGCCCCGGAGTGGTACAGCGGCGGCCGCTCCGCACCGCTCTCCGGCGGCGCCCAGAGCAGTACCTCGTCGGCGGCGACCGCCACGTCCTCGAAGATCGCGGTGCCGGTGCCCGTCGCGCGCTGGCCGAAGCCATCCCAGTCGTCCAGCACGGTGACACCCGCCCGGTCGGTGGGCACCAGCGCGATCACCGACGCGTCATCAGGATCGCTGGCCAACACCTCGGCGTAATCGGCATACAACGTGCCGGTGGTGAAGAACTTCCTGCCGTTGAGCCGGTAGCCGTCACCGTCCGGCGTCAGCCTGGTCTGCCAGACGAATCCGCCCGCCGGGTCCGATCCCAGCTCGGTGGACGCGTTGCCGACGATGGCGCCGGACAACGCCAACTCGATCGCACGCTGTCGCACCGCACCGGAAAGCCGCAACCGCTCCTCGACGTGGGCGAAATGCCCGCGCAGGATGTGCGCGACGTTGACATCCGCAGCCGCCAGGGCGATCACGGTGGCGAAGAGTTCGCGCAGACTGGCTCCGCCGCCACCATCGGAGGCCGGGACACGAAGCGCTCCCAGCCGTTCCGACCGGATCAGGTCGATGATGCCGAACGGTCGCTCGTTGGCGCGTTCTCGTTCCAGTACGCCCTCCCCGACCCTTGCGAGCAGGGCTGCCAGTCGCGCCGAGCCGAAAGTCAGCGGTTCGGTTGTCACGGTCATCGGGTCGCATCCTGGTAGGTACGACGGTATGCGGCCGCTCGATGGGTGTCGGGGAGCCGTGGGCCGCGCCCGAAAAGCTTGTGCCGCAGCGACCCCTGCGTGTACTCGGTCTTGTAGAGACCGCGACGCTGCAGCTGCGGGATGACGTGGGCGATGAAATCCGCGAACGAACCGGGGGTGATCACGTTGGTGATGTTGAAACCGTCGACATCGGTTTCCTCGACCCAGGACTGCAGGTCGTCGGCAACGTCGCTGCCCGAGCCGACGCTGAATCCGCCCTCCGCGTCGATGGCGTGCGCGTCGACGAAGTCGCGCAGCGTCCACTGTCCCTGCCCGAACATCTGCACCGAGGATTTCAGGAACTCGTTGTCCGTGACCGCCACCGGGTCATCCAGGTCGAACCGGGACAGATCGCTGCCGAGCCAACCCGACCACAACGCCAGAGCCCCTTCGGGATCGATATAGCTGCGGAAGTCGTCGTGCCGGGCTCGGGCCGCGGCCGGAGTCGGCCCCGTCACCGCGACATGACCGTTGACGATCTTGACGTCATAGGGATCACGTCCGGCATCCGAGGCTCTGGTTCGGATATCTGCTACGGCCTCGCGCAGCAAGTCCTTTGTGGGCGCTCCGATGAAGATCACCTCGGCGTTCTGCGCCCCGAAGGATCGACCCCGGTCCGAGGCACCGGCCTGATACAGCACCGGGGTCCGCTGAGTCGACGGCTCGCACAGATGGATACCCGGCACCCGGAAATGCTCGCCGTCGTGGTCGATCGCATGGACTTTGTCCGGGTCGGCGTAATGGGCGCGCGACGGATCGGTGCCGACGGCATCATCCTCCCAGGAACCCTCCCACAGCTTGTAGAGCACCTCGGTGTACTCGTCGGCGATCTCGTAGCGGACGGCGTGCGGCGTGATGGTGTCCAGACCGTGGTTGCGCGCGGCGCTCTCCAGATACCCGGTGACGATGTTCCAGCCCACGCGCCCCTTGGTGAGATGGTCGAGCGTCGACATCCGGCGGGCGAACGAATAGGGGTGCTCGAAGGACGTCGCCGCCGTGATGCCGAACCCGAGGTGTCGTGTCGCGGCCGCCATCGCCGATACCAGCAACAGCGGATCATTCACCGGCACTTGCGTTCCGGCGCGCAGGGCCGCGTCTGGCCCACCGCCGTAGACGTCGTAGACCCCGAGCACGTCGGCGATGAACAGGCCGTCGAACAGTCCGCGTTCCAGCAGTGCCGCGAGGTCGGTCCAGTACTCCAGATCCTTGTACCGTGCCGCCTGCGATTCCGGGTGCCGCCACGTACCTGCCACGATATGAGCGACACAGTTCATGTCGAACGCGTTGAGGATGATCTGCTTGCCCACCACGCCACCATGGATCGCGGTGCGCACCGGGTCCAGCTATCCGATCGGCGCGATTCGGAGTCCGTAACGTGCCGTCACGAAACCCGCTACGGTGACAGCCATGGCGAGCCCCCGCATCACGCCGCTGGAGTACGCCCTGGCCTACCTGGCGCAACAGACCGCCCCGTTGGTCTTCCGCCCACCCGGTGTCCCCGAGCCCGCCCTGCCGGTGGGCCCGCCCGACACCGTCCTGGTGCCGACCCGGCATGGTCCGGTCCGCTGTTTCGTCTACCGGCCGCATCCGTCCGCGCCCCTGGCCGGCCCCGGCGCCCCACCGTTGCACATCGATATCCACGGCGGCGGTTTCGTGCTGCGCAACACCGCCGAGGACGCCCACATCTGCCGCTTCCTTGCTTCCGATGTGGGCTGCGCGGTGTTGGCCATCGACTACCACACGGCCCCACAAGTGCTTTTCCCGGTGGCGGAGCAGGAATGCACCGACGTCCTGCAGTGGGTGATCGACCATGCCGACCAGCAGGGCTGGGACGGTGACCGCGTCAGCGTCGGCGGCGCAAGTGCCGGTGGCAAGTTGAGCATGAACCTTGCCCAGTACGCCCACGAGGCAGGCATCGCCTTGAGAGCCGCCGTGCTGTCCTACGCGGTCGCCGACTGCACGCGCACCGGCCGCACGTCACCAAAGGCCAACCCGATCATCTCCCCGACACTTCAGAAGTTCTCCGCCAGAATGTATTTCGTTGATCCGGCGAGTCACGCCGACCCGATCGCCTCACCGTACTATGACGACGACCTGCCGGCGAAGATGCCTCCGACGCTGATCCAGACCGGCGACCTGGACACCTTGGGCCCGGAGATGATCGAGATGGCCGACCGGTTACGCGCGGGCGGTGTCGACGTCGTCCATACCGGCTATCCGACCGACCACGCGTTCAACACCCAGGGTGACCGTTCGATCATGGACGCGTCGATACGGGAGATCGCGGCCTTCTTGTCGGAGCGGCTGTCATGAGTACGGCCGAGCCTCCCGTCGAACACGTCGTCGCCGCACTGCGGGAACGGTTGTACGGCGCAATCTCATGCCTGGCGACATTGGCCGCTTTGGCCCGCTATACCGACGCCGATACCAATGCCTGGTATCGGGTGCTCGATGTCGCGGTGGCCGCGGGCGGGTTGTGGGCGGCGGCGTTGCTGGCCGAGTTCGTGGCTCGGCTCAGCGTCGAGGGAGCCGCACCGCGCGGCCGCGCAGCCTGGTCGATGTTGGCGGCCTCGGGTCAGATCATGCAGGCCGCCGCGGCACCGGCCCTGATCCTCGCGCTTGCGGGCTTCGGAGTGATGGATACCGCCACCGCGGTGTGGATCGCAATGTGGTTCCTGGTCGCCGAAATGGCCCTGATCGCTTATCTCGCGGTACGGCGGGCCGGGCTGCTCTGGTGGCAGCAGCTGCTGGCGGTGCTGCTACTGACCGCGGCGGGCGCCGTCGTGGTCGCGGTGAAGATGATCGCGCACCACTAGCCGCTCGGCTCAGCTGGTCTCGACGGGACGATCGTCGGACGACCACTGCGACCACGAACCCGGGAACAGCGCGGCGTCCACCCCCGCCGCGGCCAGCGCCGCCACCAGCACCGCGGCGGTGACACCCGAGCCGCAGTACACACCGACCTGCTCGCTTCCACCGAAGGTCCAGCCCAGCGCGGAGAGCTCGTCCTCGGAGAGCACGGTGCCGTCCTCGGTGAGAACAGCGGTGCTGGGCAGGTTTCGGGCGCCGGGAATGTGGCCGGCGACGGCGTCGACCGGTTCGACCTCGCCCCGGAAGCGCTCGGGTGCCCGGGCGTCGAGCAGATTCGGATGGACGGCGGCCTCATCAGCGGTCAAGGTCGGCATCGCGCCGGCGTACAGATCTTCGTGAACGACCACGACATCGCCGCGTTCGGGCTCGACACTCCCGGTTTCCAGGGCGTGCCCCGCGGCAGTCCACGCACCCAAGCCACCGTCGAGGATCCGTACGTCTTGGATACCGGCGGCCCGCAGGACCCACCAGGCCCGCGCGGATCCGGCCCGGTTCCAGTCGTCGTACACCACTATCGGCACCCCGCGGCGTACGCCCCAGCGCCGCGCAGCATCCTGCAGCTGCGTCCCAGACGGCAGCGGATGGCGACCGCGCCCGGTCACCGCGTGATCGCTGAGCTCGCCATCGAGGGACACGTACACCGCTGTGGGGATGTGCCCGCGCTGATGATCGGCACGACCGTCGGGCTGCATCAGCTGCCAGCGCACGTCCAGCACGGTCACCGGCTCGCCGGCAGCGAGTAGGTCTGCCAGCTCGGCTACGGTGATGAAGGCATCGGTCACGTTCTCAGCGTCCCAGATAGTGAGCCTGTCGTCGAAACCGGAAACAATGTGGCGCGATGTGGTGTTCTAGAGCCCATGGCCGAGAATCCTGAATTGAGCCCCACCGACTGGGTCCGTGAACAGACCGAACGCATCCTCGAGCAGGGCACAACCGAAGGGGTCGAGGTACTCGACCGACCGGTCGTGCTGTTCACCACCACCGGCGCCAAGTCCGGCAAGAAGCGCTACGTGCCGCTGATGCGCGTCGAGGAAAACGGCAAGTACGCCATGATCGCCTCCAAGGGTGGCGATCCCGCGCACCCCGCCTGGTATCACAATGTCAAGGCCCACCCGCAGGTCACCGCCCAAGACGGTGACAAGGTGGTCGAGCTGACCGCGCGCGAGGTCGAAGGTGACGAGCGGGCGCACTGGTGGGACCTGGCCGTGCAGGCATATCCGCCCTATGCCGAGTACCAGACCAAGACAGACCGTCAGATTCCGGTGTTCGTGCTGGAGTAGCGCCGGCGCATCCGGCGCTGTGGCGCTGCCGACCGAAATCGGTTTGGCTGCAGCGTCGGTCCGTGTGCGGGCACACGACGATGAACTCGGCCGGGGCCTGTTGCGGTAGGTTGTGTGTCGGCGCAGGCGATGCCAGAGCGTGCCCGCCGCGCCGGGTAGAAAGGTCGACACATGCAACGCCGCGTCCCGAGGATCGCCGACCTGGCTCCGTTGATGCAGTTCAAGAAGCCGGAGTTCAATGCTCGCACGCGTCGCCTGGCGGGCGCGTTGACCGTCGAGGATCTTCGCGCCATCGCCAAACGCCGAACTCCGAAGGCCGCATTCGATTACACCGACGGCTCCGCCGAGGCCGAGCTGTCGTTGGCCCGTGCCCGACAGGCCTTCCAGGACATCGAATTTCACCCGGCAATCCTGCGCGATGTGTCCAAGGTCGACACCAGCTGCACCATTCTGGGCGGTCGCTCCGAGCTGCCGTTCGGTATTGCGCCGACCGGGTTCACCCGGATGATGCAGACCGAGGGTGAGTACGCCGGAGCGCGGGCCGCGGCCCGCGCAGGCATCCCGTTCTCCCTGTCCACCATGGGCACCGCATCCATCGAAGATGTCAAGGCCGCTAATCCGCACGGACGCAATTGGTTCCAGCTGTACATGTGGAAAGACCGGGACCGTTCCATGGCGCTGGTCGAGCGGGCCGCCGCAGCCGGTTACGACACGCTACTGGTCACCGTCGACGTGCCGGTCGCCGGGGCGCGGTTGCGCGACAAGCGCAACGGGATGTCCATTCCGCCGGCACTGACAGCGAAGACGGTGCTGAACGCGATCCCACGACCACAATGGTGGATCGACTTCCTCACCACCGAACCATTGGCTTTTGCCACGCTGGACCGGTGGTCGGGCACGGTGGCCGAATTGCTGGACACCATGTTCGATCCCACCGTCACGTTCGACGATCTGGCGTGGATCAAGTCTCAATGGCCGGGCAAACTCGTCGTCAAGGGAATCCAGACCGTCGCCGATGCGCGGGCGGTGACCGATCTCGGAGTGGATGGCATCGTGCTGTCCAACCACGGCGGACGTCAACTCGATCGCGCACCGATCCCCTTCCACCTCCTACCCGAGGTGGCCGCCGCCGTCGGCGCGGATACCGAGATCATCCTGGACACCGGGATCATGTCGGGCGCCGACATCGTCGCCGCGATGGCGCTCGGTGCCCGGTTCACGCTGATCGGGCGGGCCTACCTGTACGGCCTCATGGCTGGTGGCGAGGCCGGTGTGGATCGGACGATCGAAATCCTGTCCGAGCAGATCAGCCGGACCATGCGACTGCTCGGCGTGACCGCTCTCGACGAGCTGACCCCCGAGCACGTCACCCAGTTCCGGCGGCTGATACCCCGCGAAGGTTAGGCCGGGCGCGCCACCACCACGACGCGACCGTCGACCACCGACGCCGTCAGCGACACGGGTTCCCGGCCCGCCGGGCGGGTGACAAGCAGGGCTTCGGCCACCGGTGCAACCAGCTGTTCGCGGATGGTCCTGCGCAATCCGCGCGCACCGTAGACCGGATCGAACCCACCGGCTCGCAACTCATCCAGTACCGAATCGTCCACATCCAGGTGTACAGATTCCGCCGCCAGCCGACGGCATACCAGGTCGACCTCACGCATCGTCACCTGTCGCGCAGTCGACGGCCGGAAGGGGTCGAGTACGACGGTTTCGTCGATGCGATTGAAGAACTCCGGATCGAAGAAGTCCTCGACGGCGGAGACGACCAGGCTCCGCGAGTACCGCTCGCTTGTAACGGCCTTCCTGCGCAGCCATCGCCGGTGCCGTCGACGCACGTCGTCGGCCACGTCCTTCGAACCGAGATTCGAGGTGATGAAGATGTAGCTGTTGCGGAAGGAGATGGTCTCCCGGCCGTTGGCGAGGCGCAGCTGACCATTGTCGAGCACGTGCAGTAGGGCGCGGATCACCGTGGGATCAGCCTTCTCGATCTCGTCGAGCAGTACGATGCCCGGCGTGAACGGATCACCTTCGATCTTGCTCCGATCGAACAAGGTGAACGATTCCTTGCTGCCGGCATAGCCGGGCGGGGCACCGGAAAACGATGCGGCGTAGTGCTCTTGGGCCAGCGCCGCCATGTCGATGCGGCACAGGTCGTCGGGTCCCGACCGCAATTCGGCCGCCACCTGACGGACCAGCTCGGTCTTGCCGACCCCGGTCGGACCGACCAGCAGTACGCTGGCCAGCGGCCGACCGGGATCGGTGATTCCCGCTTGGGCGATCGCCACCGCACGAGCGACGGCGTCGATGGCATCGGGTTGACCGAGGATTCTGCTGCCCAGTCGCTCACGAAACAGTCTCTGGTCGAACGCCACAGACCGATCCGGCAACGTAGCGGTGTCTCCGGTGTCGTCGTCCTGCGCGGCGTTCTGCTCGTGGTACATGTCCGTGAGAAACGGCACCAGAAACTCCTAGGCCTCGGATGTCTGTTCGACCGGCAGCGAGCCGACCCGGCAATCCGCGACGCCGACAGTGTCACGGGTGATCGACTCGACAACTTCCTGCGCCTTCTGCGCGTCGGTCACCCACAGCTTGTAGAACTCGAACGGGCAATCGGCCACACCCTTGTCACCGTCACCGGCTGCGTGCACACCCGAATAGCCGCGGTGCAGCAGTTTGAACAGATGGTTCTGTGACTGATCGTTCTGCCGCGCATCACGGATGGCAGACAGGGACAACTGGGCGAACTGGATGCCATACTCCTCCTCGCCGGTCTCGCCCAGCGTGCGGCCGTCGAATCCGATCACCGCCGAATGACCGAAATATGAATACACACCGTCGAATCCGGCGGCGTTGGCGACCGCCACATAGCAGTTGTTTGCCCAGGCCATCGCCTTTGCCATCATCACCTGCTGGTCCTTGGCCGGGTACATGTACCCCTGGCAACGCACGATCAACTCGGCACCCTTCATCGCGCAATCGCGCCAGATCTCGGGGTAGTTGCCGTCATCGCAGATGATCAGCGAAATCTTCATCCCCTTCGGCCCCTGGGTCACATACGTGGTGTCACCGGGGTACCAGCCCTCGATCGGGCACCACGGAAGGATCTTCCGGTACTTCTGCACGATCTCCCCGGTGTCGTCGATCAGCACCAGGGTGTTGTAGGGCGGCTTGTTCGGGTGGTCCTCGTGTCGCTCGCCGGTGATGGAGAAGACGCCCCAGGTCTTTGCCTTCCGGCAGGCGGCGGCGAAGATGTCGGTCTCGTCGCCGGGAACGGTGGCGGCGGTGGCGTACATCTCATCGGGGTCGTACATGATGCCCTGCGTCGAATACTCCGGGAAGACAACGAGATCCATACCGGGCAGTCCGGACTTCATCCCGACGATCATGTCGGCGATCTTGCGAGCGTTGTCCAGAACCTGCTCCTTGGTGTGCAGTCTGGGCATCTTGTAGTTGACGACCGCGACACCGACGGTATCCGGACTGGACGAGATGTCACCGTGACGCATGATGCTTCTCCTTCTGTTTGGTGAAAATGGTTTTCGAACAATTGGTTTGACGCGCTATTGGCCCTTTCCGGGGCAGGCGTCAGCGGTATGCCGCACCGGCGGCCACGGGGACCTGACGCGGTCCGGGGCTGAGCAGTTTGGCGATCAGGAGCAGTGCTGCGAGCCCGATCGCCCACCCGAGGGCAAGCGCTCCCGAGGTCTGGTAGGTGCCGGTGAGCGCCAGGAAGGCCGGCGCCGCGCAGGTGGGAAGGCTCAGCAGGGTCACCGCCCAACCGGTGAAGCGGGTCAGTTCCTCGCGACGCAGGCCCAGCACGAGGAAGAACAGGAACCACAGGACCGACCACGACAACCAGATCACACCGAATACGGGGTCACCGGACACCGTGAACGACAGGATCGAATAGACGACAGCCGCGCCCGAGACGAACAGCGAGAACCAGCCCAGCCCTTCGGGTTCGAGTCCGGCGAGGTTGACCACACCGACGTAGAGATAGGTGAACCCGAACAGATACAGACCGGATGCGGCGAGCACGGCAGCGGGGTCACCGGCGTTCTGGATGAGCATCACGGTCGGGACGACACATTGCAGCGCTCCCACGAAGAGGTTAAGCACTGCCGCGGAACGGGCGGGCACGCGCCCGAGCAGCATCAGACCGTTGACGAAAAGTACTGCGCCGACATAGAGCAATCCGACATAGTTCACTCGACACCTCGTCATTGATTTCATCTGGATTATCTCCAAATGAAAGTATGTGAGCCGGGCCACAGTGTCAAGGGCGCGTGGCGGTCCGCGATCGATTCAGCGTCGCGACAGCGTGGTGAGCACCTCGAAGTCGAACCCGTCGGCGATCGCCAGGTGCACTGGCTGCGATGTTCCGTCGTACCGGAATTTGACAGTGCCCCTTGGGCTCTCATACGAGATCTCGTCCGCGGTGGCGATATCGGTCAGCCGGCCGACCCGATGGATGAGTCGGGCAAGCAGCTGCGGTCCCTCGTAGCACGACTCGGCGATTCCGCTCAGCGGAGGCGCGGCCGTACCGTGCAACTCCAGATAGCGGCCCAGCAGTTCCATCGGGCCGGCACCTACAATCGAGCGAAAATAGGATGCTGACGAGAAGAGTCGACGTGTGCCGTCATCACCACTGGCCAGCAGCATGCTCTCATCCATCAGTGGGCTGAACCGCAAGAACGCCGCATCGGCGCCCATTTCGGCGCATGTGCGGTTGAACTCGATGGCGTCGTGGCCGACCAGCAACATCAGAACGGCATCACAACCTGATGCCACCGCCGCGCGGACCACCTCTGTCATATCGGCACTGCCGAGATCGACGAACCGACCGCCGACGATGTCCAGATCGAGTTCGCGTGCGTAGCGGCGCACCGAATCCATCGACGATCGCGGCCAGACATAATCATCACCGACGATGAACCACCTACGCGCACCGAGATTGTCGCGAAGCCATCGCAACGCCGGAGCGATCTGCGCGTCCGGGGTCTCCCCGCAGCAGTAGATATCGCGCCGCCGCTCGCCCCCTTCGTACAACGCCGGGTACGCATAGGGCACCCGTCCGGCGACCACCGGCGCGAGCGCGTTACGCACCGAAGAGATGTGCCAGCCGCTGACCGCGTCGATGCGGCCGGATCTGATGAGCGCATCGATCCGGTCCGCGACCACGACAGGCGCCGCTCCCCCGTCGACAACCTCGACCTGCACTTCCCGGCCAAGGACACCGCCCGCGGCATTGAGGTCCTGGGCGACGAGGTGACTGACGGCCTCGCAGGCGGGTCCGAAAATCCCGCCCGGTCCTTGGAGCGGGACGACCATGGCTATCCGCCAACGCTCGGGGTCGCCACCTGCCGAGGGCGGACCCGTCATCTTCTCGTCCTCACCTGTGCTTACGGGCGTACAACTGCTATCGTTTTCAACTGGAAGTATCGCGCGCTTCACACGCGATCGGCAAGGTTTGAGGGGATATTCGTCATGTCGAGCGCGTCGCCGGCAAAGGATGCAGGCAATTCGATGGCACTCGTCGTGATGCGCGCTGCCCGACGCCTCGGTGCCGACCTGGAAGCCGAACTGCAGGGTACCGATCTCGGGTTGGACCATTGGCTCGTCATCGCCGCCCTGGCATCCGGTGACGGCTTGACGATGGCCGAACTGCAGGCCACCACGCAGATCGCCGGGCCGACCCAGACCCGCGTGGTCGACAAGCTGGTGTCCCGTTCGCTGGTGTACCGCGAGGTCGATGAGTTCGACCGCCGCAAGGTGCGGGTGTATCTCAGCGCACGCGGCACCGCATTGCACGATGAACTGCGTCCGGCCATGGCGGCTGTCGAACGCAGCTGGCTGGATGTTGACGGCCCGGCAGTCCGGGTCAGCATCGGCGGAAGACAGCGGACGAAGAGTCGGGCTACTCGGTAACACTGCACTGCAACATCTTTCGGACATCGGTGGCGCGCACGGGCGCGGTGCGACAAGGATGGAGCCATGGACCACATCACCTTCGTCCCGACACCCGAGCAGTTCGCCTTCACCTTCGGCGGTGCCGAACCGGTCATGCGGATCAAGCCACGGACGGCCCTGCGATTGTGGACCGAGGATGCCTACGGTGGGCGCATCACCAGCGCCGATGACATCGCCAGTTCCGCACTGGACACCGAGGACCTCAACCCGCAGACCGGTCCGTTCTGGATCGAGGGTGCCGAACCGGGCGATACGCTCGCCGTGCATCTGGTGGACCTGACTCCGGCCCGCGGCTGGGGTGCGTCCACCCTGATCCCGTTCTTCGGCGGATTGACCAGTGTTCCGGTCAACCCGACACTTCAGGAACCGCTGCCCGAACGCACCTGGATCTACGAATACGATTCGGCGACCCACACCGTCGGCTTCTCGGCGCACGGCAGCAACTTCGAAGTCGCACTACCGGCCAACCCGATGCTCGGCACGGTGGGGGTGGCCCCTGCCCGCCGAGAGGTGCGCACCTCGTTGGTACCCGACGTGTTCGGCGGCAACATGGACACCCCGGAGATGACCGCAGGCGCAACCTGTTACCTGCGGGTCAACGTGCCTGGTGCCCTGTTCTCCCTCGGCGACGGTCATTACCGCCAGGGTGAGGGCGAGTCGTGCGGCACGGCCGTGGAGGGCGCCATGAACGTCACGGCGATCGTCGACCTGATCAAGGGTGGCGGTCCCGCGTGGCCGCGACTGGAGACCGATACCCACCTGATGTGTATCGGCTCGGGCCGCCCGCTGGAGGAGGCCTGGCGGGCCGGACAGGTCGAGATGATCACCTGGCTCGGGGAGCTCTACGGGCTGGACCGCTTCGACGCCTACCAGCTGCTGACCCAGATCTCGTTGGCACCGATCGCGAACGTCGTCGACACCAACTACAGTTCGGTGACGAAGATCGAAAAGAAGCTGTTGCCCACCGCCGCGGCATATGGCGGTGTGCATGCCGAGCTTCGTTCTGCCGCAAAAACTCTGGGCAGCATCACCTACTGAGGAGCAGGACCGATGGATCTCGGACTCAAGGGCAAGCGTTTCGCGGTCACCGGCGGTACCCGCGGTATCGGGCGGGCGGTGGTCGAGGGCCTCCTCGCCGAGGGGGCGACGGTGGCCTTCTGCGCCCGCACCTCCGAGGCTGTTGCCACGGCCCAGCAGGAACTCGGCAGTGGTGCCATCGGAACGGCTGTCGATGTCGGCGCCACCGCCGCCCTCGCGGCCTGGGTGGATGCAAGTGCCGAGGCGCTCGGCGGTCTGGACGGCGTGGTGGCCAATGTCAGCGCCCTGGCCATCCCGGAGTCGGCGGACAACTGGCGCACCAGCTTCGAGGTCGATCTGATGGGCACCATCGGTCTGGTCGATGCCGCGCTGCCGCATCTGCACGCAAGCAATTCCGGCTCAATCGTGACCATCTCGAGCGTCTCCGGGCGCGAAATCGATTTTGCTGCAGGACCTTACGGCACCATGAAAGCCGCAATCATCCACTACACGCAGGGACTGGCTTACCAGCTGGCCGGCAAAGGCGTACGGGCCAACACCGTCAGTCCGGGCAACACGTACTTCCCCGACGGGGTCTGGTCATCGATCGAGCAGAACGACCCGGAACTGTTCGCGACCGCACTCGCGCTGAATCCGACGGGACGGATGGCCACGCCCCGGGAGGTCGCCAACGCCGTGGTATTTCTGTCCAGCCCGGCCGCCGGCTTCATCACCGGGACCAATCTGCTGGTCGATGGTGCGCTGACCCGCGGCGTGCAGTTCTGAATCCCCGGGTGTTTGGCCGCGTCGCGGCCGTGGAATCCAGATCGGATGACTGATGAACATGCCCCACTCGCCGACAAGAGCGTTGCCATCCTCGCTACCGACGGTGTCGAACGCCTCGAGTTGACCGAACCGCGTGACGCGTTGGACAAAGCCGGCGCCACCGTGACCCTCCTGTCACTGCAGGACGGCGACATTTCCGCGCGTGATCACGATCTGGAACCGTCCGGCAATTATCACGTCGACGGCCTGGTCAAGGACGCCCGCGCGGATGAGTACGACGGGCTCGTCATACCCGGCGGCACCGTGAATGCGGACAAGCTGCGCTCCGATGACGACGCCGTGGCCTTCGTCCGAGCATTCGTCGAATCGGGTAAACCGGTTGGCGTGATCTGCCACGGACCGTGGACGCTGGTCGAGGCCGGTGTGGCCAAGGGTCGCACCCTCACCTCTTATCCCAGTCTGCGCACCGACTTGCGCAACGCGGGTGCCACAGTGGTCGACGAGGAGGTCGTCGTTGACGGCAACCTGATCACCAGCCGGTCACCCGATGATCTGCCCGCATTCTGCGCGGCGGTGGTCGATGCGATCGCCCACGGTTCGCAGGCGTAGTCACCGGTAGCGGTTCAGGCGCTGTACGCGGCGGTGAAGAACTGGAGTTCCAAGCGCATCGCGCGGCGATAGGCCTCCCGTACCGCCGGGACATCCTCGCCGTGTTGATCCAGTAGCCTCTCCAAAAGCGCTGCCACCGCTTCGAACTCAGGGTCGGCGTAGGTCTGCACCCACTCCGCGTAGGGCCCGGCTTTGTCGGCGTCCAGCATGGAACCGATGTGCGCATAGAGCCGCATACAGGGGGTCATCGCCGCGCAGATGACTCCGAGTTCGCCGGTGGCTGCGGTGGCCAGCAGGAATTCGGTGTAGGCCAAAGTCGCCGAAGCCGGTTGGACGGCCGCCATATCGATATGCCACCGGGCGGCATAAGAGTCATGCAGACGCAGTTCCTCACGGACGCCGGCGAGGAGATCGGCGAAGGTCAGCAGCGAATCCGTATCTGGGCTGCGTACTAGGGCCAACGCATAAGCGCGCGCGAAGGATTCGAGGAAGAAAGCATCCTGTGCGACGTACCCGGCGAAGGCGGCTCGGTCCAGCGATCCGTCACCGATCCCCCGCACGAAGGGGTTGTCCAGAACCTCGGCAACGATGTCGGCATTGGCCGCCCACAACTGTGCTGACAGACTCATGACGCGTCCGCCAAGGCCATGTTCCAGAATTCGACCTCCAGCCGGAGCACCTCGTCGACCAGATCGGCGTGACGTTGCGGCTCTGCCAGCTCGGCCAGGCCATCGACATACTCGGCGAATTCCGGAACCGTCCAGTGGTCGATGAATTCGGAGTACGGCGAGTCGGCGGATTTCGCGGAGGTCCAGCCCAACAGGTAGACGCGCTCGATGACCCACAGGCCGGTGGCGGCGGCCTCGAACGGCTCATTGTCCAACCGCCGCAACAACTCACGGTAGGCCAGCGTGGTCGGTAACGGTTCGGGGTCCGGGGCCAACCCGCGGTCGGCGGCATGGCCGTCGAACCAGTCCAACTCGGCGACCAGCGCCGTGCATCCGCCGGCCAACACACCCTGCGCCGAGCGCGGAGCACGGGCCAGCAGGCGCGCCTGGAAGGTCAGCAGGTCGGCGACGAACAGCGCGTCCTGAGACAGCCACCGGTCGAAGGATGATGCGGCGACGGTTCCCTCACGCACCGCTTCGAGGAACGGGTGACGGGTCGCGGCGGCCCAGAGGTCATCAGACACGCCGACGAGACTAGCCGCTGCGTATCATTCCCGGCGCCGCTGACACCGCGTCACGCGCCGAGACCGAGCACCGCGACCATCAACGGCAACAACGCGATGATCAGAATCGCGCCGGCAATGTCGAAGGTCACCCCGGAGCGGATCATGGTGGTGATGGGCACGGCGCCGGAGCCATAGACGATGGCGTTCTGCGGCGTGGACACGGGCAGCATGAACCCGAACGAGGCGGCGAATGTGGCGGCCAACGCCGGGACGAACGGGTTGACCCCGGCTGCGACGGCGATGGGGATGACAATGGGCACGACGACGGCGGCCGCGGCGGTGTTGCTCGTCGTCTCCGATACGACGATGGCCAGCAGGACCGCGAAGATCGTGATGGCCAGCACGCTGGTGAAACCGAGACCGTCGGCCACCGACGTACCGATGGTCTCGGCGAGTCCGGTGTCGGCGAGCAATGAACCGAAGATGATGCCGGTACCGAAAAGCACGATGGTGCCCCAATCGATGGCCGCAGCATCCTTCCAGCGCAGGGTGAACTCGCGCTGCTGCCAGTCGGTGGGCAGCAGGAACAGCAGCGCCGCACCGAAGACTGCGACCGTGCCCTCGTCGAGACGGTCGCTGACGATCGTGTAGACGTCCGAGTCGTTGCCGAAGATGAGGGCGATGACGCCCGGCAGTACCCACAGCGTGACCGTGATTCCGAAGGCGATCAGGGTGTTCTTCTCCGCACGAGACAGCGTCCCCATCTCTGCACGCTGCTCGGCCACGTACTCCGTGACGCCCTCGATCCGCTTGAGTTCGGGCTTGTTGATCCTGATGAGGACGAGGGCCAGTACGAGGAACATGGCCAGACAGATCGGGGCGGCCAGCACCATCCACTGTCCGAAGCTGATCTTCTCCCCGGTCGCCTCCTCGATGAGTCCGCGCCCGATCAGGTTGGGCGGGCTGCCGACCGGGGTGAGCAGTCCTCCCACACTGGCCGAATAGGCGAGCATGAGCATGATCGCGGCACCCATTTTGAGCCTCAGGGGATCGAAGTCGTCGGCGACCTTTCCCTGGGCCTGCAGGATTTTCGCGACGACGCCGATGATGCCGATCGCGGTCGGCAACAGCATCGCGACCGTGGCCGTGTTGGATACGAACGCCGACAACAGACAGGTGATCGCACCGAATGCCAGGATCACGCCGGTGGTCGACTGCCCGACCCGCGGCAACGCCAGGATGCGGAAGGCGAATCTGCGGGCCAGACCGTGCTTGAGCATGGCTTGCGCCAAGATGAACGCGCCGATGAAGGTGAAGACCGTCGATGATCCGAAAGGCGCCAACACCTCGTCGACGGGGGCCACGCCGAGGAACACGATGACGGCGACTCCGAGGAGGCCGCCGATGGGAATGGGGATCGGCTCGGTCACCCACAGCACGATCACTGCGAGCAGCACGCCGGCCAGCGTCTGCTGTTGCGGAGGGATATCCAGCGGCAGCAGCAGGAACACGGCGGCCACGACCGGCGCGAGGAACAAACCCGTCGTGCGGCGGCCTCTCTCGAACCGTTCTTCCTGTGGACTGAGCCGTTGCTCACCCAGACTTCGGTAGGTGGAACCACCCATCAAGGCACTGTCGACATCGGTCTTCTTCACAGGCTGCTCTGTGGTCATGGCCTCTCCTGCACGTCACGCCGATGTGGCGCAGGTCACTTGTGACCTAGGAGATGTGCCCGCTCAGCGCGTGCGGTAATCCTGTGCGCTCAGGTGCAGGTCTGCACCTCGGCGGCGACGGGCGCGACCTGCGTGCCCGGGGCGGTGATGACCCGCCGAAGCGAGTAGCGGGGCGCAGGAACGGTCGAGACGAGCACCAGACGGTGGTGGCGCACCTCGCGCAGATGGGTTGCCATGGACGCGACCCCGATCATCGCCCAGACGAGGTTCGATGCAGCGCTCGGCCAGGCGCCGTACATTGCGGCGGCCGCGCCAGCCATCAGGCCACCCGTGATGTTGAGCGCTGCGTAGCGGCGCGACTTCCCGCCGAGCCAACCACGACTGACCGCCAGGTACGCAAACAACGTGCCTGCCGCCCCGAACCAACCGAGGGTTGCCGCAATCATCAAAACCGCCTTCATGCCAACCAAAGCCAGCAGAAGTATCAGTGCCGTGCGCATTAAACACAATTGAATAGATGTGTACTGTCAGTGTAGTTTTTCTGAATGAATATCGATCCGCGTCGGCTGCGCTATCTGCTGGCGGTGGCTCGCGAGGGCGGCGTCCTCGCAGCGGCCGATGACTTGCAGATGACACCGTCGGCGGTGTCGCAGCAGATCACCCGGTTGGAACGGGAGACCGACCGTGTCCTGATCACCCGCACCACCAACGGTTCGGTGCTCACCCACGAGGGCCAGATCCTGGCCGAGGCCGCCCAGCAGATCGAACGTGCACTCGCCGAGGCACAGTTGCAGCTCGAGCGAGGCGAAGCCGAGATCCACGGCACGATGCGCCTCGGCGGGTTCCAGAGTTTCCTGTCGGTGGTGATCGCGCCGATGCTCCCGGAGTGGCGCCACCAACTGCCCGGTATCCGGTTCGAGGTCGTCGAGGCCGACCAGGAACCGCTGATGCGCTCCCTCAAGGATGGCGAATTGGACGCCGCCATCGTCGAATTGGACTCCGCGGACATCCCGAAGCGCCCTCCGGCGGGCATCGTCGAGGTACCGCTGCTCGACGAGCCGTGGAAGCTGGTCGTGCCGGCCGGCACCTTGGCTACCGATGTGACCGAGCTGGGACGCTTGCCATTGCCGTGGGTCGGTGTAGAGCCGTCGTCGGCCACGGCTCGCGCGGCTGCACGGCTGAGCCGCTCCATCGGGCTGAACCAGCCGATCGTGCATCGCTACTTCGGCACCCAGACGGCCTTGGCGCTGGTGGCCGCCGGCGAGGGCATGACGCTGATCCCGATGCTTGCGCTGCGCGGCATGCCGCAGGACGGTGTCGAGACGGTCGACGTGCCAGGCCTGGGGACCCGCCGCGTGGTGCTGCGCAGTTATGCGCGCGGCAAGCACGCGGGCGCGGTGCTCGATGCCGTACTCGCACTCATCCACGAGGCAGTGCTGAAGATCACCGCCGACGAGGCGGCGCAGGTCTCCTGATGGGACGACCCAGCTTCTCTGTTCAGTTGTCAAGGTGCGCTGTGGCTTTGGGTTATGCGGCGGCGGGTAGGTCGGTCAGGGTGCGGCGGGCGTGGGACCGTAGATGCGCCGGTTCGGGTCCGCCGGGTGTGTGGGGTGGGATGAACCAGGGGTGGCGGTCGCG
>NZ_JMDW01000022.1 GCF_000691525.1 Mycolicibacterium neoaurum ATCC 25795 | reverse complement strand
GTCTGCAATGCGAGAGCCGAGCCTGCGAGGCAATCGCATGAGTGCGTTGCACGAACCCGCAGCGTTCCGGTCCGCATTACGGGATTGGCTGTCCGACAGCGACCTGACCCCACCCGACGATCATTCGCTGGAAGGCGACATCCGCCAGTTTGCGCGGGTCCAGAAGGCGTTGTACGAGGCCGGCTGGAGCCGCTATGGCTGGCCCGAGGCGGCCGGCGGACTCGGGGGCCCGGCAATCCTGCGCGCCATCGTCGGCGAAGAGGTGGTCGGCAGACGTCTGGCCGAGCCCGGACCGTACTCGATGATCGAGGTGTTGGCGCCGACGATGATCGACTACGCATCCCCCGAGTTGGCCGCCGAGATGGTGCCCAAGCTGCTGTCCGGTGAGGAGCGGTGGTGTCAGGGGTTCTCGGAGCCGGGTTCCGGCAGCGATCTGGCGTCGTTGACGACGAAAGCAACCCAGGATGGTGACCGTTGGGTGATCAACGGTCAGAAGGTATGGACCAGCTTCGCGCAGTTCTCCCATCGATGCATCCTGCTCACCCGTACCGGTGAGGGCCACCAGGGGATCACGGCGTTCTTCGTCGACCTCGACACCCCGGGCATCAGCGTGCGCCCGCTGCACACCATGCACGGGGTCGACGAATTCTGTGAGGTCTACTTCGACGATGTCACGATCGGGACCGATCGCATCCTCGGGAAGCCCGGTGACGGCTGGCAATTGGCGATGGACCTGCTGCCCTATGAGCGCTCCACCTGCTTCTGGCAGCGCATCGCCTATCTCTACTCGCGATTCGACGCACTGATCGAGGACGTCAAACGGCAGGGTTCGGGCGTCGACACCGACCTCGGCGAGGCGTACCTGGCGCTGCACACACTGCGGTGCCGGTCACGGGCCACCCAACTGCGGTTGGCCGAAGGACACAAACTCGGTGCGGATACCTCCATCGACAAGGTCTTGCTGGCGACCGCCGAACAGCGGCTCTATGACACGGTGCGCGATCTGCAGCCGGGTCTGATCGAACTGGACGACAACGAGTGGCGGTCCGAGTTCTTGTATTCGCGGGCGGCCACCATCTACGGCGGAACGGCCGAGGTGCAACGCAACATCATCGCTCGCCGCCTGCTGGACCTCGGGAAGGAATAGACGTGGACACCCGCGAAGTCGAACTGCTCGAAGACACGCTGCGCAAGACGATGCTCGCCAAGTCGGGCGCCGAGCTGGATGCGGCGTTGGCGGAGCTGGGCTGGGCCGAGATGCTCACCGATAGTCCCGACCTCGCCGTGCCGCTGGTCTTTCGACTACTGGGCGAAACCGGTTCACACGCCTCGGTTCTGGTCGACGTGGTGCTCAACGCCACGGGAAACAGGATCGGTGACACCGTCGAGTTGCCACTGCCCTACGCCAACAACACCTGGGTGGTGTGGGACCGAAGCACCGACCCGCGGCCGTCGGCAACACTCGGCGGGCTGCCGATCTTCCCCGAGGAAGAGGGATACCCGATCCGGATCGCCGAGGCCCGCGTCGCGGTGAGCTGGTGGCTGATCGGTGCGGCGCGGGCGATGCTCAACCTGGCTCGTACACATGCCCTGGACCGGGTGCAGTTCGGCAAGCCGATCGCGTCCTTCCAGGCGGTCCGGCACCGACTGGCCGAGACGCTTGCGGCCATCGAGGGCGCCGAGGCGATACTGACGTTGCCCGCAGTGGACAACCCAGACCTCACCGCACTGCTGGCCAAAGCGGCCGCCGGGAAGGCAGCGCTGACCGCGACCAGGCACTGTCAGCAGGTTCTCGGCGGGATCGGATTCACCGAGGAACATGATCTGCACCACCATGTGGAGCGCGCCCTCGTTCTGGACGGACTGTTGGGGACCTCCCGCGAACTCACCCGCAAGGCCGGAGCCGGTTTGCGGGCGCGCGGCTCGGCGCCGCGACTCGCTCAGCTGTAGGCAAAACACACCAGCTTTCACCAGGTACCGGAGCTTTCTCGGGGAGCCGAGCCCACCCTCGGCCGGAAACGCGTGTTTCCCGGTAGCCCTTCTGAAACTGCGAACTTGAGAATAGTATTCTCTCTATGAGGAAGCTTGAGTCTCCGACACGCACGTCGAGAGGGGGTGGAGCGCGGCAATGCCTGGGTATTCTCCGGTACAGTCCATTCATGTTCTCCCCAGAGGCGAGGCGTCGGTGACCAGCGCAAGCGAGGAACCCGCCTGGAAGCAGCGCGCCGTCGAGCGGTCCATCAAGACCGCCAAACTCCGCGCCGCTCAACGTGTCCAGCGTTTCCTCGACGCTGCCCAGTCGATCATCATCGAAAAGGGCAGCACCGATTTCACGGTGCAGGAGGTCGTCGACCGCTCGCGCCAGTCGCTACGCAGCTTCTATCTCCAGTTCGACGGCAAGCATGAGTTGCTGCTCGCGCTGTTCGAGGACGCCCTCAGTCGGTCGGCAGACCAGATTCGCGCGGCGACGGCCGGTCATACCGACCCGACCGAACGGCTCAAGGTCGCCATCGAGCTGTTGTTCGAGTCCTCGCGCCCCGACCCGACAGCCAAACGTCCGTTGTTCACCGACTTCGCGCCCCGACTGCTGGTGTCACATCCTTCCGAGGTGAAGGTGGCCCACGCGCCACTGCTGGTGCTGCTGACGGAGTTGATGGAAGAAGCGGCTGCCGCCGGCCGACTGCGTCCGTCGGTCAATCCCCGGCGGATGGCGGCGATGACGATGCAGACCGTCATGTTCGTCGCCCAGTCCAGCGGCAGCGACGATGCCACCAACAAGCCGATCACCGCGGCCGAAGTCTGGGATTTCGTGGCGCACGGCTTCGCCACCGAGGACTGACTCGCGCTTCTGAAGCGCGGTTCTCGTCGTGCCGCTACGAGAATCTTGTTCTCTTTATGAGAGAGCAAAAATGTTCACATATGAATCTGTCATTGACACCGCATCCTGCCGATGACAGAGTGCTGAGCAAGTGCCAAGCAGGCCACGAAATCAGCGCAGAATCGAGGAACCATGGCAGGGCGGGTAGAAGGCAAGGTCGCATTCATCACCGGCGCAGCACGCGGACAGGGCCGTAGCCACGCCGTCCGGCTCGCCGAAGAGGGCGCCGATATCATCGCCATCGACATCGCCGGCCCGATCCGGCCCGGCGTCGACACCGCCATCCCCGCCTCGACCCCCGACGATCTGGCCGAGACCGCGAATCTGGTCAAGGGACTCAACCGCCGCATCGTCACCGCAGAAGTCGACGTCCGCGATGCAGCCGCGGTGAAGGCCGCCGTCGACAGCGGCGTCGAACAACTCGGCCGCCTCGACATCGTGGTTGCCAACGCCGGCATCGGCAACGGTGGCGACGTGCTACACGAGACCAGCGAACTCGACTGGGACGAGATGATCGACATCAACCTCTCGGGTGTCTGGAAGTCCGTGAAAGCCGCTGTGCCGCATATCATCGCCGGCGGACGCGGCGGGTCGATCATTCTCACCAGCTCGGTCGGCGGGCTCAAGGCCTACCCGCACTGCGGCAACTATGTGGCCGCCAAGCACGGCGTGGTCGGCCTGATGCGAGGCTTCGCCGTCGAACTGGGCCAGCACAACATTCGCGCCAACTCGGTGCACCCGACCCACGTCAGCACCCAGATGCTGCACAACGAGGGCACGTTCAAGATGTTCCGGCCCGACCTGGAGAATCCGGGACCCGACGACATGGCGCCGATCTGCCAGCTGTTCCACACCCTGCCGGTGCCCTGGGTGGACGCGGTGGACATCAGCAATGCCGTGCTGTTCCTGGCATCCGACGAGGCCCGCTACGTCACCGGCGTCACACTGCCGGTGGACGCCGGTAGCTGCCTGAAGTAGCCGATGTCCGACACCGTCCTGGTCACCGGGGCGTTCGGACTGGTCGGGTCGGCGACTGTCAGGGCATTGGCCGCCGAGGGCCGTGCCGTGGTCGCCACCGACCTCGGCACCGAGACCAATCGGGCCAAGGCGCAAGACCTTCCGAGCGGCGCCCGCGCGCAGTGGGCGGACTTGACCGCACCTGCCGAGGTGCAGCGGCTGATCGACGAGATCGCTCCGGAGGCGATCGTTCATCTCGCCGCGGTGATTCCGCCGCCGATCTACCGCAACCGGGCGCTGGCCCGTCGGGTCAACGTCGATGCCACCAGAACCCTGGTCGACATCGCCTCGGCCGCCGCCGAGCCTCCACGGTTCGTGCAGGCGTCCAGCAACGCCGTGTACGGATCCCGCAATCCCCACCGCAATCCGGACCCGGTGCGCGCGGACACTCCCCCGCGGCCCACCGAACTGTACGGGCAGCACAAGTTGGAATCCGAAGCGTACGTGCGGGCCTCGTCGTTGCCGTGGGTCGTGCTGCGCCTCGGCGGGGTGATGAGCACCGATCTGTCCGCGCTTCCGTTCACCATGGACGCGCTGTACTTCGAGAGTGCGCTGCCCACCGACAATCGCATCCACATGGTCGATGTCCGGGATGTGGCGAGTGCGTTCGCCGCGGCCACGGTCGCCGACGCGGTCGGTGAGATCTTGCTGATCGCCGGTGACGAAACCCACCGCATGCGCCAAGGGGATGTCGGTGCGGCATTGGCGGCGGCGCGCGGGATGCCCGGGGTACTGCCTGCGGGCAGACCGGGTGATCCGGCCAGTGATGACGACTGGTTCATCACCGACTGGATGGACACCACCAGAGCCCAGGAACTGTTGAAGTTCCAACACCATTCCTGGCCCGACATGCTCGACGAGATCCGGGTACAGACCGGCTGGAAGCGGTACCCATCGCGACTGATCGCCCCATTGGCGCGGGCCTTTGTGAGACGGCAAGGCGCCTACCGTGGCGCGCCGGGCCGGTATGCCGATCCGTGGGGGGCGCTGAGCGCCAGGCTCGGTGACACCAGCGTCGACTCCCCGCCCTAGTGACCACCCTGGTGATGGGTGCCAGCGTGTTTCTCGGATCCCACGTCACCCGTCAACTGACCCGGCGCGGTGATGATGTCCGGGTGTTGCTGCGCCGCACCAGCGACACCCGCGGCATCGACGACTTGGACGTACAGCGTTGCTATGGTATGCCTTTTCGACGATGACGGGTTGCGTGCCGCGACCGGGGCAGGACCCAGATGGACCTCGAAATTCGATTCGCCGCGCTGTCGGCGGCCGTAGTGCTGCCGGTACCGGTGCCGGTCTGCCTGTTCGGTGCCTATCAGGACGACACACCTGCACCGGCATCCTGGTGACCCAACGCATCGGTTACGGCAGCGGAAATGTCGAGCGGCACTACGAGAAATGCGTGACTACGCGATGCCCGATCAGCTCGGCCACTACCGCGCGCTGCTGACCGGGGTGGCCCGGTTGGCCGGCGCGCACCGGTCGGGTCGGTTGCCTGCCTCGGTGAATGACGAGTTCGCGTTCGATGCCGAGCGGGTGAGCGTCGGCAAACGTATCCGGTGCGACGATGCCGAACTGCTCGACCGTGTCTGGCGGGTAAGGGATTTCGGCGCGGCCCACCCGGGTCTGTTGCCCGATGTGACCGCATTCGCTGACCGCCCGCTCGACGATGTCGCACGGGTGGCGGCGGCCGAGGACGAGATACTGGCCTGGCTGCAGGACACCGGCGCCCACAACGCGCTGTGTCATTGGAATGCCAACGTGGACAACGCGTGGTTCTGGCGAGATTCCGACGGGGCGCTGCGCTGCGGGCTGATGGACTGGGGCTGCGTCAGCGTGATGAACGTGGCCATGGCGCTGTGGGGTGCGCTGTGCAGCGCGGAGACCGATCTGTGGCGTGAGCACCTGGTTGATCTGCTCGAACACTTCGCGATCGAATTCACCACTGTCGGTGGACCCGAGCTCGATACCGCGCTGCTGCGAACCCAGTTGGTGCTCTACGCCGTCGTGATGGGGTGGCCTGGCTCCTGGACACCCCTCGCATTGTGCGCGGCGATTCCGGATCTGGCCGACGTGGTCGATCGGCGCGATCCACGGATCAGCGGCACCGAGGCGGTGCGGGCGCCGTTGCTGATGCTGTCGAATGTGCTGCACCTGTGGGGAACCAAGGATGTCGGGGTGTTGTTGGGACGCGTGCCCAGGTAAGACCGGAGCGGGCGCCGGGGTTGACGGGTTCGCCCGGCGCATACCGAGCCGTGTCGCGGCCACCCGGACAACGCGCACACAGTGGACCCACGAAAAGGCACACCGAATCTGCGCATCAAGCGCATCCCAGCCTCGACTCGGCCGGTCCCGAGTTCTTCGAGAAAGTGCTTGCGCGGCCGCCACTTCCGGCGTAGACTCGAACACAAGTTCGAAGCAAAGTGGCTCCCACTCTCCAGGTGAGCCCGTGTCGGCGGCACCACGCCGCCGAGAAGGTTCGACCGACCCTGACGAGGGTCCGATCGGGCCGTAGTGCCCTTGTGGGGGCGAGTGTGTGTTGGCCTTGTCCGAAAGGTTGGGTCCCGTGATGGACGCCAGCGATGTGAGTTGTTTTGTTGATGCGCTGATCGATGATCTGGCTCCGGCCGAGGTCCCGGCCGATGCTGCGCATCGCACGTTGTTTCATATGTTGGAGTGTCCGCGGCCGGTTGTTGATGACGAGGCGCTGTTGGCGGTGTTGGCTGCGGCGGTCACGGCGGGCAATCTGCTGGCGTTCGTTGTCGCGTCGGCGGTCGCGGCTGCTGAACGCGCGGGGGTGCCGGCGCGGCGGCATGTGAAGACGGGCACCGATCTGCTGTCCCTGCTGGGCATGGCGCCAGGGGCGGCGGTGCGCGCGGTACGGGTGGGCCGGGCGGCGCACCTGTTACCGGCGTTGACCACCGCGCAACGGCTGGGTGGGGTCGGGATCGAGTTCGCCGACGCCGTCGGCAAAGGCGTCACCCACATCAATGCCAGAACCGAGCTCTCCGAGCAGGATCGGGCGAGCGTAGTCACCAAGCTGATGACCCAGACCACCCCGGCCGAAGTCGCCAAAAAAGCCCGGGCGATCGGCATCGACCGCACCGCAGATCTACCCCAGGACGAGCGGGCGGTACCCGTCGCCGAGGACACCGACCTCAACACCATGACGCTGGTTTTGGGCGAGGAGGGCCGCTACGAGGCCACCCTCAACCTCGACGTCGGAACCGGCGAAGAGCTGTGCGCTTCGCTGGACCCGCTCTGCCGGCCGGTCCCGCTGCCAGACGGGTCACCGGACCCCCGGCCGATCGAGAAACGTCGGGGGGATGCAATCGGGCAGATCCTGCGCACCTATCTGTCGCATTCGACACGGCCGATGTCCGGCGGGGTGCTGCCGCACGTCACGTTGATCCGGCCCGACTCGGCGGTGGGAATGCGCGCGGACGGGTCGGTCGACCGGCGTGGTGTGAGCGGGGACGAGGCCGTCGACCGGCTCGGCTTCGGCGGACCCGTCAGCGCGGCGACCGCGGACCTGATTGCCTGCGATTCCAACCTGACCAATGTGATCGTCGATTACTCCGGGGTGCCGCTCGATGTCGGCCGCGCCGAGCGGTTGTTCACCCCAACAATCCGCAAAGCGCTGGGCGTGCGCGACGGCGGGTGCGCGCACCCAGGCTGCGGTCGGCCGGTGTCCTGGTGCGATGCCCACCACATCCAACCCTGGAGCCACGGCGGGACAACGAGTCTGGACAACGGTGTGCTGCTGTGTCGGCTGCACCACAGCCTGATCCACCACGGTGGTTGGCAGGTCTACCTCGGCCGTGACCGACACCCCTGGTTCATCCCACCGCAGAAGCCAGGTGAGCCCGAACCCCAGCATCTGCGATCGCACAACCGACGCACCATGACCGACCTACCGGCCGCCGCGTAACAAAAGCCTCGAAGCACCTTGAAAACTGAACAGTGAGAGCCGATCCGGCTAACGTGCCACCTTGCGGCTGCCGGGCTCGGTGCCGATCACGCCGAGATCTTCGAGTACCGCGATTTCCTCGGGTGTGAGGCCCAGCTGAGCCAGCAGTTCCTGATTGTGCTCGCCGAGCGTGGGCGCCGCTGCGCGGTGGAACTCGGCGGGTCCTCGTGACAGCGCGATCGGCAGCGTGCTGTGCGGAGCCGCCGAATTCACCGGGTGTCCGACGTACTCGAAGAAGCGGCGGTGTTGCAGCTGCGGCAACTCGGTTTGCCGGTGGGGCTGCATCACTTTCGCGACCGGCACCCCCGCCGTCCAGAGGGTCTCGACGATATCGTCACCGCTGCGGGTCGCACACCAGTCCGCGAGGTGTTCGTCGATCAGATCGTGCTGTGCCACCCGACCGGCGTGGGTGGTCAATGCCTCGGCGGCGGTCCATTCCGGTGCACCCAGGGCCTCCCGCAGCGCCTTCCAGTGCGCATCGGTGGCCACCGCGACCGCCACCCAACTGTCGGCGCGGCCGAACTCGTCGATATCGGCGCATCGGTAGATGTTCTGCGGCGCGGCAGCCGGCCCCCGGTTGCCGTCACGCTGCAACAGCGCACCGTAGGCGGAGAATTCGATCACCTGCTCGGCGGCGATGTTCAGAGCGGCATCGGCCATCGCGGATTCGACGAGTACGGCCTGGCCGGTTCGACGGTGGTGTTCGAGTGCCAGCAGCAGCGCGTTGAGCGCATGGATGCCGGCATTGGGATCACCGACCGAATAGGGCTCGAACGGGGTGCGGTCCGGAAACCCGGTGAGCCAGCTCAGGCCGGTGGCGTCCTCGATGATGTAAGCGAACGCCGGGTTGTCCCGCCACGGACCGTCCAGCCCGAAGCCCGGCATGCGCAACATGATGATGCCGTCACGCATCTGACGCACCGACTCGAAGTCCAGTCCGATCTGATCGATGACCCGCGGCGTGAAGTTCTCCACGACGACATCGCAGGTAGCGATCAAACGCCGCAGCACATCCCGGCCCTGGTCAGTCTGGAAGTCCAGCGTCAGCCCCAGCTTGTTGGTGTTGAGCGCCGAGAAGATGGGTGACCGCTCCCACCACAGTTCCTGGCTGGCCGGGATGCCCGCAATCAACCGGGTGCCGTCGGGACGTGCGGTCGATTCGAGATGGATCACCTCGGCGCCGAGCATGCCCAGGATGTGGGTGCACGACGGGCCGGCCCAGAAGGTGGTCATGTCCAGCACACGCAAACCGCTGAACGGCAACCGGTCCCGATCGGGCGGGTCCGCCGGT
Source organism: Mycolicibacterium neoaurum ATCC 25795 (assembly GCF_000691525.1). Classification (GTDB taxonomy): domain Bacteria; phylum Actinomycetota; class Actinomycetes; order Mycobacteriales; family Mycobacteriaceae; genus Mycobacterium; species Mycobacterium neoaurum. The sequence goes on along the minus strand of NZ_JMDW01000022.1, from coordinate 88,862 downwards.
GCTCGACGCGGGGCCGGTGCCTTCGCGGTGACCTCGGCGGTATGCGCGCCGAGCGCGGGGGCGGCACTTGGCGGACGCAGGGACACCCCGCCGATGCGGTACGGATGGGCGGGCTGGACGAAGCCGTGCGGGTTGGGCACGAACGCGCCGCGCTCGACGAAATGGTCTACCCCGGTGACATTTTCACCATTGCCCACCGGTGAATTCGGAATGCGGAACGCCGAGGCGAGGTCGCGGACATCGTCGACGTTCTGGTCACGCAGCCAGGCGTAGAGCTCCTCGGCGTGGAGGTTTGCCTGCTCGGTGATGGTCAGCATGGTGTCTTCGTCGATCCAGTCGTCGTGCCCGGACATGGCGCACAGGTCGTGCCACTGCTGGGCGGTACCGCAGCCGAGGCCCACCAGTCCGTCGGCGGCTTCGGCCACGCCCGGCACCGTCGGGCGACGCTCGCTGCGCCAGGGTCGGCCGAGCGTCTCGTAGTAGGTCACGGGATAGTACGTCAGGCAGAGGATCTGAGCTTCCAATGCCGAGAGATCTATCAGTTCGCCGTGCCCGTCGCGCAGGGCGCGCATCCGGAAGGCCTGCGTCATGGCCGCGGCATAGGCTCCGGTCACCCACTCCCCCACCTGACCTCCGACATGCACCGGTGCCCGGTCCTGACTGCCGCGACCGATACCAATTGCGCCGCCCGACCACGCCTGCAGGGTGAACTCGGTGGCCGCCCGGTCGTGCCACGGTCCGTCCAGACCGAACGGTGAGATTGCAGTGACGACCAGATGTGGATACCGGCGGTGCAGATCCTGCGGTGACACGTCGGACTCCGGTGACCACACCACCGCGTCTGCCGAGCCGAACAAGCGATCCAGCAGGGCAGGGTCGGCGATCACACTGCGTTTCCCGCCGGCCAGGAATTGGAAGAGTGCGCCGTCCTCGTCAGCGGCGATCTGCGCCCCCGATGCCGACCAGCGGCGCAGCGGATCGCCCTGCTGCCCCTCGACCTTGATGACGTCGGCGCCACCATCGGAGAGTAGCTTGGTGCAGTAGTTGCCCGCGATACCGGTGGACAGGTCGACGACGGTGTATCCGGAAAGTGGAGCGGTCATGGCCTATTCGGGTTTCGCCCGGTTCTTCTTGGACAACCGGAAGTCCGGTGGGAACTTGTTGTCGTTGTCGTTGACGGCCGCCGACAGACCGGAGTCGATCGACTCGAACATGTCCAGATCATCGTCGCTGTCGTTGGCCACGCCGTTGCCCATCGACTCGAAGAACGCGCTCAGCAGGCTGCCCATGTACTCACCCTGCTGCTGTTTGAAGATCTCGAAAAACATCTTCTGCTGGAACACGGTGTCCACCGGCCTGTTCCGGGCGCATGCCAACGCGTACTTCTGCGTCTCGCCCTCCAGTTGGTCCCGGGCGACGACCTTGTTGAGGAAGTTGCAGTCATACATCTCGGCCGCGGTGAAGGGCCGCCCGGTGAAGACCATCTCCTGGAACTTGCGCAACCCCATCATCTGTACCCAGGTCCACATCCGCGGCCCCCAGCCGTGATAGCGGAACGACGGATGACCGAACAGCGCGTCGTCACTGGAGATCACCAGGTCGGCGTCGGCGCACTGATAGAAATGCCAGCCGTAGCAGTAACCCTTGGCCTCGACGATGCTAATCTTCTTGAAGTCCTGCAGGGCGCGGTTACCGGCCTGGGAGTTGGCATACCACGAACTGATCGTCGCGCCGTTGCGGAAGGTGCCCTTGGGCGGGTAGGTCACCTCGCCGACACCGTCATCCTCCAGTCGCAGCTCGGCCAGCCGGGCCGCGGGATTGTCGTTGCCCTCCATGAACTCCGGCAGATCCGCACCGCTGCCCAGGTTGTCCCCGACACCGCGGATGATGACCACCTTGACGTCGTTGTCGGCGTTGGCGGCGCGCAGGACGTCGGCATAGCGCAGCCGCGCCATCGACGTAGGGGCGTTGAGGAACTCGGGCCGGTTGAACGTGATGGTCGCGATCTTGGTCCGGCGTTCCTTCTCGTAGAGGATGATCTCCTCCGGTGTGGGTCGTTCAGACATGCACAGCCTCACTGGTCGACGGCGTCTGGGTCAGCACCGTGGGCCCATCCGCGCCGATCACCACGGCATCGCGGGTGAACACCGCGCCGACACCGGCCTCCCAGACATACCCGGTCACCGCCAGCACATTGCCCTCGGCCAGCACGTCGCGGTCGGCGGTGGCGCGCAGCGAAGGTGACACCACCGGCGGATCGAATCCGAGGCCGAGGCCGTGCGCCACCGGCATCGCCGGCAGCGGCTCACCGGCGTGGGCGTAGGCGTCGAGCAGCGCGCTGGCCGGGTTGCCGGGTCGACAGGCATCGATCAGCCTGTCCCACAGCTCGTCTCGGCGCCGGTACAACGAACGGACTGCATCGTTCGGTTCGCCCACGGGAAAGGTGCGCGCCACCTCCGCGACGTACCCGTCGGCCAGCACCCCGGCCGAGAGAGCCACCAGGTCGCCCGCGCGAACGGTGCCGTCGAGGCGGTCGCGCCGCCACGGGTGGTCCTTGGAGGTCACCCACGCGGCGTCCTGGGTGGCGGGGGTGCTGACCCCGCCGGCCGCCTCGGCCTCCAGGATCACTCCGGCGAGGTGCTGTTCGCCTGCGCCGGGCGTCAGCTCGGCGGCCCCCTTGGCCAGTGCCTCCTCTGCGACGACCAGTGCCCGGCGTAGCGCGGTGATCTCCTCGGACGTCTTGACCCGCCGGGCGGCCCGCATGGCAGGTTCGGCATCGACGAGTTCGGCTTGAGGGAACACCATCGGCAGCAGTTTGGCGAACATCGGTGTCAGCGCGTCGGTTCCGACCCGTCGTGCGGTGTCGGCGCCCTTCATCTTCTGCATGATCCCGACCAGGGTCATCGGGTTCCAGGCGAACCCGTAGAGATTCTCGTGCGGTATCTCTTCGGGGATGCCCTCGTCCCAGGTGCTGTTCAGGTGGATCTCACCGGTGGCTCGGACATAGGAGCAGATGGGCCCGAACGGCCGGGTGCCCACCACCCACAGTTGCGGTGCCCCGGAGATGTAGCGCACGTTGGCCTGCCGCCCCAGCACCAAGATGTCCAGGTCGTGGGCGTCCATCTGCGCGATGGCGCGCTCGCGACGGCTGACCCGCAGTGCCCGGCCGTCGGCCTCGATCTCAGTTCCCACCGGACACCTCGTAGGGGTCGTACGGATAAGCGGTGAGCGGCATCCAGCCGTCCTCGGTGACCACCACGATCTCCTCGCCGCGGTAACCGCCGGTGCCGTCCTCCCAGACGACCGGCTCGAACACCAGCAGCATGCCTGCCGGGAAGACGAAATTGTCATCCCAGGCCTGCCCGAGATCCGTTCCGATCATCGGCATCTCGGCAGCACTGGTCCCGATCCCGTGGCCCAGATAGAAGTGCGGCAACCACGGCTTCTGCCCGCCGGCGGCGGCGGTCGCCGCGCGTCCGAGATCGCCACAGCTGGCACCGGCCTTGGTCACCGACAGAACGGCGTCGACGATGGTGCGCCACTTGTCGAACTGCGCCTGCTGGGCGGGGGTCGGATCCTGCCCGACGATCCAGGTGCGGCCGTGATCGGAGCAGTACCCGCGGTAGGCGATGGAGACGTCTGTCCACAACACATCGCCCTCGGTGACCTCACGCTCGGTGGTCAGCAGTGGAAGGGCGAGATCGCCGGTGGTGGTCCAGGTGCCTGCCGCCTTGGACGCGGGCATGACCTGCCAGATGGAGTCGAACATATTGGTGGTCGCGCCGAGTTCGAATGTGCGCCGGACGAATTCGGCCGACAGGTCGATCTGACGTACACCGGGTGCGAGCGATCTGTGGATTTCCCCGATGGCCTGCTCGGTGATCTGGCAGGCCCGCCGGATACAGGAGATCTGATCGATGGTCTTGACAAGTTTGGCCGCGCCGATCACCGGTGCGGCGTCGACCGGTTCGGTGGGGAACAGGGCGCTGCCGGCCCGGCGCATCGCACCGGTCAATTCGTCGACGGCGATGGTGGCATCGGCCGGGAGCAGGCGGCGCAGGATCCGCGCGAAATCCTCGACGCCCTCCTCGAACTCCAGATACATCGGCCCGTTGAGGTGATCGTCGGGCAGGCCGGACTCACTCGCAGACCCCGCGCGGAACGGGAGGAACAGATGCGGATGTTCGTCGCCGGCCAGCACGACCGCGACCGGTCGCTCGATATGGGACAACCCGGCATCGGCCAGCGGCCAGCTGATCCCGGTCGCGTACATGACGTTGCTGTTGCCCAGCAGCACCAGGACATCGACGCCCTGGTCGGCCATCGCCGCCTGCAACCGCGCCGACACCTCGCGGCGCATCCGGTCCAGGTCGGGTTCGTCCGGGATGTCCAACCGGCTGTATCCGGTCCGGGCGATCTGGGTGACCCCAGAATGCGTCGCCGCCGTCATGACTGCAGGCCGAGGAACTTCTGGATGTTCGTCGACACGATCTTGGCGGCGTTCTCCGGGCCGACAGCATCCACGACGGTGGCCAGCGACTTCTCCGAGTACCCGAAGGTGGACTCGTTGTGCGGATAGTCGCTGGACCACATCACGTTGTCCACGCCGATATCGTCGATCAGCCGCAGCCCCAGCGGGTCGACCATGAACGAGGCGCTCATGTGTTTGTCCCAATAGTGGCGGATATCTTGCTGCAGTTCGTGATTGAACATATGTCGATAGGAGGCCAGCATGTGCTCGCCGTCCTGCAGCGCGGTCGGCACCCAGGCGATACCACCCTCGAACCAGCCGATCTTGAGCTTCGGGTGGCGGTCCAGGATGCCGGAGAACAGATACTTGGCGAATTGTTCGCGGAACGAATCGACGTTGACCATCATGCCGACGACGACGCTGTTGTTCTCGCATGGCGTCTTGGGTGGGGTCTCCCCGATGTGATGGCTGACCGGTAGACCGGCGTCCTCGATCTCGTCCCACACCGCGTCCAGCGCGGCGCCGCCGTAGTCGTAGATGTTGCCCTCGTCGTCCTTTCCGGGATTGAGCGGCAGCAGGAAGGTCTTGAGTCCGAGGGCCTTCAGCTCTCGGAGGGTGGCCCTGGTTCCAGCGGGATCCCACCAATTGATCAGGCCTACGCCGTAGAAACGCCCGTTGGAACGCTCCTGCAGGTCGGCGATGTGCTCGTTGTAGATGCGGAAAACGCGCTCGCGCAGCGACTTGTCCGGATAGTGGAACAACGCCAGCACGGCGTTGGGGAACGCCAGCTCCTTGTCGATACCGTCCTCTTTGAGCTCGCGGATGCGTGCCTCGATGTTGTTGGACGCGGCACCGGCCAGATCGTCGTACTGCATGAGCACACGGCCGAAGTCACCACCGGTCCAGGCCTTGCCCTTCATCCCGACCATGTAGGCGCCGTCCTCGTACCAGATCCGCGGGGCGGCGCCCTTGAGCTCCTCGGGGAACCGGTCGTAGAAGATGTCATCGGCCACCGAAATGTGGTTGTCGGCGGAGAAGATCTCGGTGCCCGCGGGCAGTCCGGCCGGGCCGTCAGGGGACGCGTGGCCGCGGCGGTCCTTCGGGGCGCCGAATCCTTGTGGCGGATAAAGCGTGGATGTGGTCATTTCCGTCTCCGATTGGGCTGTTGGGCGGGAGTTCGGTTGGCTTACCAGGTCACCGGGAGTTCGTAGACGCCGTAGGCGAGACGGTCGTGTTTGAACGGCACCTGGTCGAACGGGATGGCCAGCCGCATCGTCGGGATGCGACGCAACAGGGTGTGGAAGACGATCTGCAGTTCGGCGCGCGCCAACTGCTGGCCGACGCACTGGTGCCGGCCGTATCCGAAGCCGAGCTGCTGGCTTGCGTTGCGGGACAGGTCGAGCTTGTCCGGCTCCGGGTAGGCCTTGGCATCCCAGTTGGCCGGGGCCAGGTCGATGATCACGCCGTGGCCGGCCTTGATGGTCTCACCGCCGATGTCGATGTCCTCGATGGCAACCCGGCGCTGGCCGTTCTGGATGATCGACAGGTAACGCATCAACTCCTCGACGGCGTTGGCGATGACCTTGGGATCGTCGGCGTTGCGTAGGAAGTCGGCCTGCTCAGGGTTCTCCAACAGGGCCAGGACGCCGATGCCGATCACGTTGGCGGTGGTCTCGTGCCCGGCGATCAGCAGACCGGTGCCCAATTGGGCTGCCTCCTTGACGCTGATCTCACCGGCGTTGACCCGCTCGGCCAGATCCGACACCGCATCCTCGGCCGGATCGGCCTGTTTCTTCTCGATGAGGTCGACCAGATACTGGTGCAGGCTCATCGCGCCCTTCTGCATGGCGTCGGCGGCCGCGTAGCGGGCCAGCCCGGCATTGGCATGCTCCTGAAAGAATTCGTGATCCTCGTAAGGGACACCGAGCATTTCGCTGATCACCACGGTGGGCACCGGCAGGGCCAGCTTGTCGACGATATCGGCGGGCTGCGGACCGGCCAGGATCTCGTCGATGCACTCGTCGGTGATCTTCTGGATCACCGGACGCAGACCCTCGACCCGCCGGAAGGTGAAGGGTTTGGACAGCATCCGGCGGAACCGGGTGTGTTCCTCGGCGTCGGCGGTGAACACCGAGCGCGGACGCTTGTCCACCGTGGAGAGCATGTGCTCGTTCCAGTGCGGGAAGCCGTCGCGCCGGTCATCGACGCTGATCCGGGCGTCGGCGAACAGCGCCTTGGCCTCCTCGTGCCCGGTGATCAACCAGGGCGTGTCACCATTCCATATCTTCACCCGCCACAAACCCTTGTCGCTGTTGAGCATTCGGCGCGGCGGGGCGAACGGACATGCTGGCTCCCGTTCCATCGGGTACTCCGGCACTTCGGTCTCGGTCAGCATTTCAGACATGGATCCCTCAGTCCTGGATGTCGATGGCCAGGGCCGGGCAGGCCGCGGCAGCCGCACGCACGATGTCGTATTGCGCGGCGTCGGGTTCGGGCTCGAGCAGTTCCACAACGCCGTCCTCGTCACGCTGGTCGAACACGTCCATCGCGTTGAGGACGCACTGACCCGACGAGACACACTTGTCCTGGTCCACCGTGACTCTCATGCGGGCCCACCGGTCACCGGCGCCAACCACAGTCCGACGATCGCGTCGATCAGTCCGCCGCCGGCCGCACTCCAGGTCCGCACCACCGGCATCGAGCCGGTGTTCAGCGCCCTTTCACGGTCTGCACAACTGTGCATCAACAGGTTTCGTGCCATGATGTTGCGCTCGTAGCGGACTTCGGCGGGAAGTTCGGGCAGGCATCGGTTGATGCCCTCGATCACCTGAACCAGCGATGCCGAGCTGAGCGCATCACGAACCACAATCCCGTGGTAGGCAGGGTCGGCCATCGCCTGCGCCGCGAAGCGCGCGTACCACGTCGGGTTTCCCAGATCGGCCAGGTGGTCAGTGAGGGGACGGACCAGACATTCCACCCAGCCGCGCAGATCGGTGTGCTCGTCCGTGCGCGCCACCAAGCGTTCCCTGATCTGTTCGATCGGTTCGCGGTGGCGCTGCTCGATGGCGCGGACCAGATCGGTCTTGGTGCCGAAGTGATAGCCGACGGCGGCGTTGTTACCTTGCCCGGCCGCCTCACTGACCTGCCGATTGGACACCGCGAAGACGCCATGCTCGGCATACAGCCGTTCTGCAGCGGTAAGGATGGTCTCACGGGTACTGCTCGTCCGCTCGGTTCGCAGAGGTCGGGCCGCGGTCACCATTACAGTCAACGCCGAATCTGTAATTAAGTCAAGCACTTGATTTAAAACGCGCCGGAGATCACGCCCTGCGGACGATCACTTTCCCGGCCACCGTGCCACCGTCGACCGGGAGCACGGTGCCCGTCACATACCGCGACTTGTCGGTGGCGAAATACAGTGCGGCCTCGGCGACGTCGTCAACGGTGCCCTCGCGCTTGAGCGGTCGGTCGTTGCGCATCTGGGTGCGGATCTTGGCCTCGAACTCCTCGAGGCGCTCCCGGTCCTCTCTCGATGCCGACTTCGCCACGATGGCGGTACGGATATTGCCCGGGGCGATGGCGTTGACCCGAACGTCGTGATGCGCCAACTCGATGGCGGCCGACTTGGTGAACTGGATGACGGCGGCCTTGGACGCTCGGTAGGTCATCACCCCGCCCCCGGCCTGGATGCCGCCGATCGAGGTCAGGTTGATCACCGACCCGCCGCCGTGCTCGGCCATGTGCCGGGCGGCATCACGGGTGCCGGCCATCACGGCGCGCACGTTGACGCGCATGACCGCGTCGAAGTCGGCGAGGTCGTCGTCGAGGAACCGCCGGTGCATGGTGCCCGACACCCCGGCGTTGTTCACCATGATGTCCAGGCCGCCGAACTCGTCGACGGCCGTGCCGATCAGGGTGGCGATCTGCGCGATATCGGTGACGTCGGTGCCCAGAAATCGCGCCGTGGCACCGAGTTCGGTGGCCAGCGTCGCGCCGCGTTCGCCGTCGACGTCACCGAAGACCACCCGGGCGCCCTCGGCGACGAACCGGCGTACCAGACCCTCGCCCAATCCCCCGGCGCCCCCGGTGATGACGGCGACCCTGCTGTCCAGTTCGGCTGTCATGAAGCGCCTTTCAGGAAGTCCAGCAGCACCTGTGCGACGGCTGCGGGTTGTTCGATCTGCGGGCAGTGGCCGGCGTCCTCGATGACCACGGACTGCCCGCCGGGGATCTGCGCGGCGATCTCGGCGGCCCAGCCGGACGGGAGCAGCTTGTCCGCGGCGCCTTCGATGATCAGCGTGGGCACGGTGATGCGCTCATAGGCGCGCTGCGCGGACGGCAGCGCCGGTGCCTCAAGTCCAGGTCGGCGAAACCTGGCCGCCGCCAGTGATTCCCACGCCCCCGGCGCGATGCTGGATTCAAAACGTCGCCGAACATAGGATTCGTCGGCAGCATACGCGGGGTCGGCGAACAGCGCGGTGACGATGCGGCGCATCGCCTCGGGCGTCGCGTCGTAGTCGTACAACGCGGCCGTGTGCTCGTTCTTCTCGATCTCGCCGCCGCCACAGATGGCCACCAGGCTGCGGGCCGACAACAGCGGTTGCCCCGACGTCGCGTCGACCAGCAGGTTGATCGCACCCATCGAGTTGCCGACGAAGTGTGCCGCCGGGACGCCGACGGCGGCGCAGAACGCGGCGATATGGCGGATCCGCATACCGCGGCCGTCGGTGAAATCGACGACCTTCGCGCTGTCACCGAATCCGAGCATGTCCGGTGCCAGCACCCGGTGATGCTCGGCCAGCACGTCGATCACGCGTTCACAGCCCAGTTCCGCGCTGGCTCCGAACTCACCGCCGTGCAACAACACCACCGGGTCGCCGGTACCGGCCTCCAGATAGCTGGTGCGCAGACCGTCGACGGTGATCGTCGTGCGCCGGAGACTCATTTGATGGCAATCGGGCTGACGGGCGCGCCGACCGCGCCCACCACCTTCAGCGGCGGCGCGATGAGCTGGAACTCGTAGACACCGTCGGCGCGGCAGTCGGCGGCCAGCCCGGTCAGATCCCAGTACTCGCCGAGCATCAGACCCATGTCTCGCAGGCAGATCATGTGCATCGGCAGGAAGGTGCCCTCGACGCCGTTGGCCGGGTCGGGATCCTCGACCATCAGATTGTCCGAGGCGACGGCGGCGACCTCGTGATCGTGCAACCAGGAGGCGCAGGTCCAGTGCAGGCCGGAGCCGGCCTCCTGGCCGTCGCCGGTGGACAGGAAACGCGTCCACCAGCCGGTGTGGACGACCACGATGTCGCCGCGGCCGATCCGCACGCCCTGCGCTGCGGCGATGTCGTCGAGTTCGGCCGGGGTGATCGGCCGGCCCGGCGCGCAGAACACCTCTTCGCCGCGGTGGGCCACCACGTCGAGCAGCACACCGCGCGACACGATGCCCTTGCCGTCCACCTTCTCGATACCGCACCGGTAGGCGCCGAAGCTGGTCACCGAGTCCGCCGGGAAACCGTTGTACAGCTTGTCCTCGTAGTACACGTGCGAGAGCGCATCCCACTGCGTGGCCGACTGCAGCGACATGGTGATCATATCGTCGTTGAACCGGAACGGGTTGTCGACGAAGAACGAGCTGAGTTCCTGGGCAACGGATTTGCGGGCCCACTCGGGGGCGTACCTGACCAAGGTCTCGGCATCGCCACCGTCGACGGTCATCACATGGATCGGGTTGATCCGGAACTTGAAGGCGCCCTGCGGTCCGTTGGACCCGAAGTCCCCGCCCAGCGAGATCACCTTGCCACGCTTGACCAGCGTCGCGGCCTCGGCGACCTTCGCCTCGGTGATCAGGTTGAGCGTGCCGAGTTCGTCATCGTCGCCCCAGCGGCCCCAGTTGCGCACGTCATCGGCGATCCGGCGGAAATCCTGCATGGTGGACATCTAGCCGATTCCTTCCAGTGTCGCCTGCGCGATCCGGTGTGCAACGACGCCGCCGTCCACCCAGATCACCTGTCCCGAAATGTAGCTTGCCGCTGGGCTGTTGAGAAAGGCCAGCACCGAGGCCTGTTCGTCCGGTCCGCACACATGGCCCAGCAGCGTGGGGAACGAGTCGAGGTAATCCTGCCCGTAGGCCGAGCGCAGCTGGTCGAGAATCGGGGTCTCGGTGACGCCCGGGCCGGTGCAGTTGATCCGGATGCCGCGCTCGCCGAGCGGGATTGCCTGTGCCATGCCGTAGAGGATGATCGCCTCCTTCGACAGTCGGTAGCCACCGTCGGCGAGCGCCTCGGGATGCGCCTGGCACCACGCGATGCCCTCGGCCATCGACCGGGTCGCCAGCAGACCGGCGGTCACCGCGGCGTTCTCCCGGTAGCCGGCCGCCGCCAGGGAGGACACATTGGCGATCGCCGAGCCGGCCGGCAGCTGCGGCAGCAGCGCCTCGGTGAAATGCCGCATCCCAAGGAAGTTGATGGTCACCACCAGCAGCGGCTTGCCGATCCCCGAGGACACCCCGGCCACATTGAACAATGCGTGCACCGGTCCCTCGATCGCCGCGACCGCGGCGTCGACGGAGGCTTCGTCGGCGAAGTCGACCTCGACGAACTCATCGGGGACGGACGCGGGTCGGCGCAGATCCACTCCGGTGACACGGGCACCGAGGTCGGCCAGTTGCGCGGCCAGATGCGCACCGATACCCGATGCGCATCCCGTCACCACGACCCGGCGCCCGTCATAGCGCCAGCGCTCACCGCCCATATCAGCTTGCGGCCCCGCGCTGTTCCTTTTCCAGCTGCGCAGCCTTCACGCGGCCCTCGTTGATCTCGGCCATCGCCTCGGGGATCTCCCCGGCGGTGAAGTTGCCACCCCGGCCGGTGGGCAGGCCACCGAACGAGTACGTGTCGTCGAACAGCGGCGCATCCCAGTTCTGCCGGCGGCCCTCCACCTTCTCGATGACCGGCTCGAGCCGCTTGGCCTTGGCGGCCCTGGCCTTCTCGTCGCGCTCGATGAACTCGGGCAGGATCTCCTTGCCCATGATCTCGATGGACTCCATGGTGCCCTCGTGGCTGCGCGGGTTCAGCAGCAGGATGATCTCGTCGACACCGCTGGCCTCGTATCCGCGCAGGAACTCGCGCACCGTGTCCGGTCCGCCGATGGCGCCGCGGCCCGGGCCGTAGGCCAGCGTCGGATCATCCTTGACGGCCTGCTCGTAGAGATCCCACACTCCGGTGCGGCCGGGGGTGTGCATACCGGTGAGGTAGTAGTGCATGATGCCGAACGAGAAGAAGCCGCCGCCGATTCCGAGACGCTTGATCGCCTCGTCGTCGTTGCGGGCCACCATCATCGACAGATCGCCGCCGATGGCCAGGATGTTGGGGTTGATCGCCGGCGTGATCGGCGTGGCCTGCTCCTCGAAGTCGCGGTAGTAGCCGTCCACCCGGTCCTTGAGCGCCTCGGGTCCGGTGTAGGCGAAACTCAATGCGCCGATGGCCTTCTGGGCCGCCATCTGCACCGAGGACGGTCGGGTGCAGGCCACCCACACGGGTGGGTGTGGGTCCTGCAGCGGCTTCGGGATGACGTTGCGGGCCGCCATCTCGACATGCTCGCCCTTGAATCCGGTGAACGGCGCCTCGGTCATACAGCGGATGGAGACCTCGAGGGCCTCCTCCCACATGGTGCGTTTGTCGGCAGGGTCGATGTTGAACCCGCCCAGTTCCGCGACCGACGACCCCTCACCGGTGCCGAATTCGACACGGCCGCCCGAGATCAGGTCCAGGGTGGACACCCGCTCGGCGATCCGTGCGGGGTGGTTGATCGGCGGCGGCAGGTGCATCACACCGAAGCCCAGTCGGATGTCCTTGGTGCGCTGGCTGGCCGCGGCCAGGAACATCTCCGGCGCGGTCGCGTGGCAGTACTCCTCCAGGAAGTGGTGCTCGGTGAGCCAGACGGTGGAGAAGCCGGCCTTGTCCGCGGCCTCCACCTCGTCGAGGCCATCGAGGAACATCTGGTGCTCGTCATCGTCGGACCACGGACGCGGCAACGCAAACTCGTAGAACAGCGAGATCTTCATGCGGTTACCTCTCTATTGGAATTTTCAGATATGTGTTGTGCCGCAACGTAGCCGAACGTCATGGCGGGTCCGATGGTGGCGCCGGCACCGGCGTAGCTGCGACCCATGACCGCCGCCGAGGTATTGCCGGTGGCATAGAGGCCGGCGATGACGCCACCGTCCTCGCCCAGCACCCGGGCGTGCTCGTCGGTGACCAACCCGCCCGAGGTGCCCAGGTCGCCGAGGATGATCTGGAACGCCAGATAGGGCGGCTTGCCCAGCGGCGCGAGGTTCGGGTTGGGCAGCGTCGGGTCGCCGTAGTAGTTGTCATACGCGCTGTCACCGCGGTTGAAGTCGTCATCATGTCCGGTGGCGGCCAGGCTGTTGAACCGGTCGGCGGTGTTGCGCAACGCCTGCGGCGGCACGCCGATCTTGGTGGCCAACTCCTCGTAACTGTCGGCGGCCACCACGATGCCGGAATCCAGCCAGGCTTGCGGGATCTTGCGGCCGGTCGGCACCGGCGCGAACGGCACCTTCGGGATCGGCAAATGCCCGCCGACCACGTAGCGGTGGAAGGACTTGATATCGGTCACCAGCCAGCACGGGACGTGGTCCACACCGGATGCCTGACCCTCGATCATGGCGTGCGCGAAGTCCATATAGGGCGCCGCCTCGTTGATGAACCGCACGCCGGCTCCGTTGACCACGAACTGGGCCGGCATCATCCGCTCGTTGAGCATGAACTGCAACCGGCCATCCGGCCAGCACATGGCCGGGAACCACCACGCCTCATCGAGCAGATCGGTTGCCGCGCCGACCTTCTCACCGGCCCGGATCCCGTCACCCAGTGCCGCCGGGTTACCGAAGCTCCAGTCCTTTTCCAACAGCGGCAGATACTGACGGCGCCAACCGATGTCGTGATCGAAGCCACCGGTGGCCAGCACGACGCCGCCGCGGGCCGCGATGCGTAGCGGTTTCCCGTCACACTCGACGACCGCACCCACGACGCGGCCGTCCACATCGGTGATCAATTCGGTCATCGGCGCCGACAACCACAGCGGGATGTCGTGTTCGGCCAGCGCCAGGCGCATCCGGGCCATCAGCGACTGTCCGATGGCGGCCATCCGGTCCCCGAACACCCGGGCCCGGAACATCCGCCAGATCAGCTTGACCAGCACTACCTTGCCACGCCAGTTCTGACGCACCTGGTAGAACAGCCGAAGGTCCTTTGGCGCGAACCAGATTCCCCTGGGCGCCAAAGAGAGCGGGGCGAGCATGTTCTGCTCCTCCGCGCCGAGCCGGCGCAGGTCGATCTCCGGGACGTTGATCGTGCTGCCACGCTCGGATCCACCGGGCAGTTCCGGATAGTAGTCGGCGTAGCCGGGCTTCCAGACGAACTCGAACCAGTCGCTGCAGCGCTCCAGGAAATCCATCATCTCCGGCGCCACGTCGACGTAGGTGCGCAGACGGGCGTCGCTGATTAGACCGTCGGTGATGGTCTTGAGGTACTCGAAGACACCGTCGGGGTCGGGGGTGTATCCGGCGCGGCGCTGCGCGGGTGCCCCGGGCACCCAGATACCGCCGCCGGACAGTGCGGTGGAACCGCCGAACTTGGCCGACTTCTCCACCACCAGGGTGTCCAGTCCGTTCGCCGCGGCCTTCAACGCCGCGGTCAGGCCGCCACCGCCGGAGCCGACGACGAGGACGTCGACGGTGTGGTCGAACCGGGTTGCCGACTCACTCATGAAAGCACCGCCGTCCGGATCGCGAAGCCCGCGATCAGTTCTGGAGCCGCGCGGTAGTAGCGCTGCTCGGTCTTGTATGCGCCGAGTGCGGACAGGGCGGCGAAGGCCGCCACCCAGGTGCGCACCTCGTGCGCGGAATTGCCCGCCTCGGCGGCGATCCACTCGTTGCGCCACCCGTCCACCTCGGCCAGCCGGTCGTTGTCCAGCAGGTCCAGGAAGGCGTGATCCCATTCCGGGTTGAGCGGTTGCAACGGGCTGTCGCCGTGGGCGAAGGCGTGCGCCGCGGCGATCACCGCGTCCTGGCGTGCCGCCCGCGCGTCCGCGCTCATCGGTGCGCCGCCGACGATCCGTTCCAGCGCGGCCGGCGGTGCGGTCGCCAGCGTGGGCACCGGCGGATCATGGGACAGGCCGCCCGATCCCAGCAGCAGCACGCGCTTGTCCACACCGGACAGGTACTCACCGATCGCGGTACCCAGCGCCCGGACGCGCTTGAGCGGGCCCAGCGGGGTGGCCACCGAGTTGATGAACACCGGCACGATCGGCGGTGTCCGGTCGCCGAAGAGGGTGTCCAGCGGCTGAACGGTGCCATGATCGACATCCATTGCCGCCGAGAGCGACACATCCACGCCGGCGTCCCACGCCGCGGTGACCATCGCGGTCGCGATGTCGGCGGCGACGTCGAGCGGGCCCGACCGGGTGCCGTAATCGCCGACGCCGGTGGCCGCGGTGCCGATGCAGAACGGCGGCATCAGCCGATAGAAGAACCCGTTGTAGTGAT
Source organism: Mycolicibacterium neoaurum ATCC 25795 (assembly GCF_000691525.1). Classification (GTDB taxonomy): domain Bacteria; phylum Actinomycetota; class Actinomycetes; order Mycobacteriales; family Mycobacteriaceae; genus Mycobacterium; species Mycobacterium neoaurum. Next base: position 73,827 of record NZ_JMDW01000022.1, on the reverse strand, counting down.
CGGGTGAGAACACCACGACCAGCTCCGGGTCGAAATCGCGCACGAAGGCCGTCACGGTCTGCAACTGCGCGCTGATGTCCTGTAGCAGGTCCGCGGACGGTCCGGACAGGTTAAGCAGGGGGCTGTGCGACATGCAGCACAGGGCGACGCGCGACATCTGCTTCACCTCCCCCGGTGAGATGCAGCACGCCGAACAGCTGGGCGCTGGTGGCATCGGAGAGCTGGGCGATGCAGGCAGCGGCGATGCACCGGTCGGGCCGCAGGAAGAGCACCGACTCGGCGTGAGCGTCGAAGAATCCCTTCAGCGCACCGGTGCGGTCACCCACGATCGTGACGCCCGGGTCATCGTGGCCGGACCAGTGCAGCTGGGTGTTGGGCCGGGCCTCGATGAAGTTGGCACCCAGCGTCTTCCAGCGGGTGTAGGTGTCCTCGCTCAGCAGGGCACGCGGGTTGTTGTTCCAGGCGAGCACGGCGAATCCGGTGCCCAGGATCTCGTCGAGCAGTACGTTCTGGGCGACCCGGGTGTCGACGGCCGGCTGGATGAACAGTGTGCCCGCCGGTGGCACCGCCGAGGCGGACTCGTTGTGCACCACCGCACCGGTGTCATAACGCGGCATCGGCTTGAAGCGCATCTCCAGCACGTAGCGCTTGAGGGTGGGAACCACCGACGCGGCGCGGATCACCTTGTCCCGCAGGGTGGCCACGTGGCGGTTGGTGGGTGAGATGACCCGGCCCACCAGGGTGGAAAGGTCGATCATGGCGCGTGCGTGCTTGCGCCGTTCGGCATCGTAGCTGTCCAACAACGCGTCATCGGCCTGTCCGTTGACGACGGCGGCTAGTTTCCAGCCGAGGTTGGCGGCATCGCGGATGCCGCTGTTGTACCCCTGCCCCTGCCACACCGGCATCAGGTGGGCGGCGTCGCCGCCGAGCAGCAGCCGGCCCTTCCGGAACGATCCGGCGATGCGGGAGTGATGGGTGTAGACGCGATGCCGGATGATGTCGACCCGGTCGGGGTGCGGGACGAACGGGGCCAGCATGTGCTCGATGAACGCCGGTTGCTCGACCTGCTCGTCGGTTTCGTGGGCGTGGATCATGAACTCGAAGCGGCGGATGCCGTGCGCGATCGAGATCGAGGCGTAGGGACGGTCCGGGTCGGCGCCGACCTCGCTGTTGGGATGCCCGAGCGGGTCATTGACCAGATCGATCACCAGCCAGCGGGTTGCCGAGGTGGTGCCCTCGAAGGACACCCCCATCAGATGCCTTGTCGCACTGCGCCCACCGTCGCAACCCACCACATATCGCGCCCGCACGGACTCGGTGGCACCGGCGGACACCAGGTCGACGGTGACCCCGTCGGCGTCGACGGCGCAGTTCTCCATCCGGGTGCTCCACCGCACCTGCACATGGGCGAACCGGTCGAGGCCGCGCAGCAGCTCGGCATCGACCAGTGGCTGGACGAAGCCGTTGCGTTTGGGCCAGCCGAAACCGGCGTCCGGGGGCGCCATCTCGGCCAGCAGTTTCCGCTTGGCGTCATAGAAGCGCAGGATCTGATTCGGCACGGTGTGCGGCAGGATCTCGCGCACAAGCCCGATCGACTGGAAGGTCCGTAGCGACTCGTCGTCCAGGCCGACACCGCGCGGGTAGTCGATCAGGGTGTCGCGATCCTCGACCACCAGTGTCGAAACCCCCTGCTGGCCCAGGATATTGGCGAGCGTCAAGCCGACCGGCCCGGCGCCGACAATCAGGACGTCGGTGTCGGTCACGGTCGCCCCAGCAGGAAGTCGATGTGCAACCGGTTGAAGGTCTTCGGATCCTCGTACTGGGGCCAGTGCCCGCAGTCGGGCATCACCTCGAAGCGGGCGCCGGGGATCATCTCCGAGATGCGCCGGCCCGCACTGACATCGGCGGTGGGGTCATCACTGGTCCACAGCACCATGGTGGGCGCGGTGATGGCGCCGTACTCCGCGGGCCCCAGCAGGTTGCGCGCCCGGATCTCGGGATCCTGCAGCGCCATGATGTCGCTCATCGCCGAGACGAAACCCGGTTGCTGGTAGACCTTCTGACGGCTGGCGACGATATCGTCGTAACCCTTGGACTTGTCGGCCATCAGCCACTTGATGCGGGCCTGCACGGTATCCCAGTCCGGGTTCTCCGCGGCCGCCATGGACAGCGAGATGATGCGCTTCATCACCTCCGGATCGGCCTGCGACCCTCCGGCGGTGTTGAGGACCAGTCGTGCGATCCGGTCGGGATGATCGACCGCCGCCCGCGCGGCGACCCAGCCGCCCAACGACTCACCCGACAGATGTACGCGGTCGACGCCGATCGCGTCGAACACGGCGAGCAGATGATCGACGTAGTGACCGACCTCCAGCGGATGGCCGGGCTTGTCGGTGTAGCCGTGACCCAACATGTCGATCGACCAGGTGGAGAAGTGCTCGGCATGCGCCTCCAGGTTGCGCACGTATGCCTCGGCGTGCCCACCCGAGCCGTGCAGCAGCACCAGCGTGGGCTTGTTCCGTTCTCCCGCATGCAGATAGCGGGTCCGCACCCCACCCGCGTCGAGGTACCCCTGCGCAAACGCCACACCTTGAAGATCGCTCCAGACACTCTCGTGTTCGGCCTGCACCGTTCCGCCTCTCCCCGCCTCGCCGACCGTCGTCGATAATGCCATTCTCACTTTCGTGGAATGATCTGTGCTAAAATCGCACATCTATGTGCACTATATCTAGAGCATTACTCTCGTGATGTCGCCTGTCAAGGGACCCGCGACCAGCTCAGGGCGCAAACCCACCGACCGACCTGCGGCCGGTTCACAGACACTCGCCCGGGGACTGTCCGCCCTGCAGGCGGTGTCCAGCGCGCCCGCCGGGATCACGGTGGCCGACGTCGCCAATCACATAGGGGTACACAGGACCATCGCCTACCGGTTGCTCAGCACGTTGACGCAAGCCCGATTCATCACCAAGGGCGAGGACGGCCGGTACCGGCCCGCGGCCGCCCTCGCGGTGCTGGGTGCTTCCTTCGACAACAATGTCCGCCACCTCGCGCTGCCCACGCTGCGCCTGTTGGCCGACGAGCTGGGCACCACCGTCTCCCTGCTGGTGGCCGAGGGTGACCAGCAGGTGGCCATCGCAGTGATCGTGCCGACTCTGGTCTTCTACCAACTGTCTTTCCACGAAGGCAGCCGCCACCCCCTCGAGCGCGGCGCCGCCGGTATCGCGCTGTTGGCGAGCATGCCGCCGCGTCCCGGCGAGCGCGAACTGGTCGGGCTGGCACGCGATCAGGGATGGGTGATCACCCACGGCGAGATCGAACCGGACACCTACGGCCTGGCCGTCCCGGTGCGGAGGCGGCCACCGTCGCCGCCGACCTGTATCAACCTGATCTCTCATCGCGAGGACGTCGTCCTTACCGGTCGCGATGCCGTGATGCGCGCGGCCAGGCAACTGTCCGAGATTCTCGGCTGAAACGGAAAGGACCGTGCCCATGCCCGACTCATGGGATCAGGAGTTCGACGTCGTTGTTCTCGGCTCCGGCGGTGCCGGCCTGTCGGCCGCGCTGACCGCCGCGGTCAACGGCGCCCGCGTCGCCGTCTACGAGAAGGCGTCGACCGTGGGCGGGACCACCGCGGTGTCCGGTGGCATCGTGTGGATTCCCGCCCATGACCGACTCGACGGCACTGAGCTATCGGTCGAGGACGCCCTGAGATACCTTGCCGCACAATCGCTGGGTGCCATGGACCAGGATCTGGTCGAGACCTTCGTGCGCACCGGACCGGTGATGCTGGAATACCTGGAACGGCACAGCAATCTGCGGTTCGACATCGCCGAGGGGTTCCCGGACTACAAACCCGAACTGCCGGGCGGTCAACCCGGTGGCGGTCGGTCACTCAATGCCAGGCCGTTCGATCTCGCCACACTGGGCGACTGGCGCGACCGGATCACCTCGTTCCCGGTCGACTTCAGCAATGTCGGTATCGATGCCGAGACCAAGGCGCGTATCCACGCCGCCGTCGACGATCTCGACGGTGACTACTGTGTGGCAGGCACCGCACTGATCGCAGGGTTGCTCATGGGACTGCTCGATCGCGGCGTCGAACCTGTCACCGACGCCCGCGCGCTCGAACTGTACGGATCGGCCGAAGGCATCACCGGTGTACGTATTCGACACGCCGGCAGAGATATTCGCGTCCGATCTCATCAGGCCGTCATTCTCGCGACCGGCGGTTTCGAGTGGGATCCACAACTGGTCGAAGCCTTCCTGCGCGGCCCGATGCGCGGCGCGGTGTCGCCGCCGAACAACATCGGCGACGGGTTGCGGATGGCCATGGCGCACGGCGCCGACCTGGCCAACATGGGTGAGGCATGGTGGGTGCCCGTCGTGCAGATCCCCGGCGACACCCTGGGCGGTGAGCCGCGCAGCCGTAGCGTGCGCTTGGAACGCACCAGGCCGCGCAGCATCATCGTCAACCGCACCGGTAAGCGTTTCCTCAACGAGGCCGGTGAGTACAACTCGATGGCCGGCCCGTTTCACCATCTCGACCCGCGCACCGGATACCTCAACGACCCGGCATGGATCGTCTTCGACGATCAGCACCTCAAGCGGTACGGGTTCCTGGGCATCGAACCCGGCGGCGAAGCCCCCGATTGGTTCAACGCATCGGCGACGCTGGAAGAACTCGGAGCAGCAACGGGTATCGACGCCGCCGGCCTAAAGCGCACCCTGGACGCATGGAATGAGAACGTCGAGAGGGAGCGTGACCCGGACTTCGACCGTGGCGCAAGCGCTTACGACGGATACTGGGGCGACCCGGCAGCCGCCTCGCCTGCACTGCGGACACTCGGACCACTCGATACCCCGCCGTACTACGCCGTGCCGGTCGCGATCGGCGCCATGGGTACCAAGGGCGGGCCGCGCACGGACCGCGACGGGCGGGTACTGCACGTCAGCGGGCAACCGATTCCCGGCTTGTTCGCGGCGGGTAATGCGATGGCCGGTGTGACCGGGAAGGCCTACGGCGGTGCGGGGGGCACACTCGGCCCCGCGATGACCTTCGGCTACCGCACCGGGTACACCGCCGCAACCGGCGAATCCGCCCCCACCACCTAGCGATTTGTGGAGTCTCACCCGTGATCATCGCGGGCGAGACTCCGCAAACCGCAAGAAAACTAGGGCTGGTCCTTGACGGCGGCCTGCGGCGGGCCCGCGGTGCGCCAGTCCTGCAGGCCGTCCTCGGCGAGCCCGACCGGGAAACCGTTCTCGTGCACCTGCGACCAGTGGCTGTGGTTGAGCTGATGCATGGTGAAGCAGGCGTTCAACGAGTTGTAGAAACCCTGGTTGTCTTGCGTCTGGTTCACCGACTCCTTGATGAGCAGCGCCGCCATGGTCGGCACCTTGGCGATGCGGCGGGCGAATTCGACGGTCTTGTCCGCGAGTTCGGCGGCCGGGAAGATCTTGGAGACCATCCCCAGGGCGTGGCCCTCCTCGACCGAGAGGGTGTCGCCGGTCAGCATCAGCTCCTTGGTCTTGCGAGCCCCGAACTCCCACGGGTGCGCGAAGTACTCCACGCCGCACATACCGAGTCGGGTGCCGACCACATCGGTGAAACGGGTGTTGTCCGCCGCCACGATCAGGTCGCAGGACCACATCAACATCAGCGCCGCGGCATAGACGTCGCCGTGCACGGAGGCGATGGTGATCTTGCGCAGATTACGCCAGCGCCGGGTGTTCTCGAAGTAATGGTGCCACTCCTGCAGCATCAACTTCTCGGCGCCGTCGCGGGTGCCGCCGTTGACGGTGAAGCTCGGGTGCTGGTCCGGTCCCGGTGAGTACTCGGCGATCTGGACCTTCGACCCGACGTCATGGCCGGCCGAGAACATCGGGCCGTGCCCGCCCAGGATGACGACCCGGACGGTGTCGTCGGCCTCGGCGCGCAGGAAGGCCTCGTGCAGTTCGACGAGCATGCCGCGGTTCTGGGCGTTGCGCGCCTCGGCCCGGTTCAACATGATCCGGGCGATGGTGCCCTCGTCGAGGGTTTCGTAGGTGACGAACCGGTAGTCGGACTCAGCAGTGCTTTCCAAAGCCATGGAGCGATACCCTATTCCGTTGGGATGCCGTTACCGTGCGGATCGCCTAGAGCGACAAGATGGTCGCCGAAGCGGTGCCCGGCGCGCCGTACACCTGGGCCAGGCCGACGCGCGGATTGCCCGGCACCTGCCGCTCCCCCGCCTCACCGCGCAGTTGCCGCACCAATTCGTGCATCTGGCGGAGGCCCGAGGCGCCGATGGGCTCACCGTTTGCTATCAGGCCACCGTCGGTGTTGACCGGGATCGACCCGGTGATCTCGGTGGCACCGTCGATCAGCATCTTCTCCTGCTCACCATCGGCGCACAGTCCGGTCTCGGCCATGTGGATGACCTCGGCGCCGGCGTCGGTGTCCTGCAACTGCGCGATGTCGACATCCTCGGGCCCGATACCGGCGGCCTCGTACGCCGCCTTGGCCGCAAACACCGTGGGTGAGGGGTCCTCGTCCAGCGGTGCCGAGGTCGCATGCACCTCGTAGGCACCGAAGGTTCTGGTGCGGATCTCGCTGGCGCGCACGAAAACCGGCTTGTCGGTGTACTTGTGTGCGATGTCCGCGCGGCACATGATGACCGCGGCGGCACCCTCGTCCGGGGCGCAGAACATGTACTGGCGCAGCGGGTAATTCAGCACCGGTGAGGCCATGATCGCCTCGACGGAGATCTCCTTGCGCCGGAATGCATTCGGGTTCAGCTCGCCGTTGCGGAAGTTCTTGTTGGCCACCCGGGCCAGCGTCTCCTCCGAGATGCCGTGCGTGTGGATGTAGTGGTTGGCCTTCATCCCGAAGAATTTGGTCGTGACGAACTGACCGTTGTTGGCGTACCACTGCGGAAGGGCCAGCTTGGCCGGATCGTCGGTGAAAGCGCCACGCGGATGCTTGTCCAGGCCGATGGCGATGCCGATATCGTACTTACCCAGCCGGATGGTGTCGGCGGTCTGTTGGATCGCCGATGCCGAGGTGGCACAGGCATTGAACACGTTGGTGAAGGTGATGCCGGTCAGGCCCACCAGCCGGGTCACGGCGTCGGGATTGGACACCTCATAGCTGCCGCCGAAACCGAACTGGATGTCCTTCCACTCCACACCGGCGTCGGTCAGGGCGCCCTGAATGGCCTCGGCACCCATCTCCATGGCGGTCTTGTCGAACCGGCCGAACGGGTGGATACCGACACCGATGATGGCAACGTCATTACTCATCTGAAGTCCTCTGTCTAGACCGGCTTGAACCAGAACGTGACGAGCTCATCGCCGTCGGCATCGGTGGCGAAGGGCGCCATGGTCAGTTCGACCTCCATGCCGAAACTCAGCTTCTCCGGGTCGTTCTCGGTGAGGCGTCCCTCGACCCGGATCACATCGCCCAGTTGGACGAGTCCGACCCCGAACGGCTCGAAGTCCTTGCCCGTCGGGCCGGCATACGGTGCACCCGGCGGGAATCCCTGTGTCGTCCAGGCGATCACGGTGCCGCGGCGGGGCAGCAACTGATCCGACATCTCGGCCTTGCCGCACTTGGGACAGTACATCTGGCGCGGGAATGTCGTCGCCGAACAGGCACCGCACCGGCTGCCGATCAATTGCGGGCTCTCATCGGGCCAGGTGGAGATGTCGGGGGCAAGCGCCTTCTGCATCAGGCTCCTCGGATGCCGTGGAAGAATACATTTACTGTTTCGCACAGTAGCATTTCTCTATATCGGAAACCATATTCTCATTCGGCTTCCACCTGCGCACCGTCCAACAACCGAGCCGTCGCGGCATAGACATCCAGGTGCCCGTCGGCCACGGTGGCGGCCAGCTCGTCGAGGCCTGGGTGGGACCGCAGCACGGTCTGAGCCAGTGACAAGATCTGCAGGCGCGCCCGGGCCTGGCGACGGTCGGCGGTGTCGGCGCGGTGATGAGCATCCACGGCGGCAGCGAGTTCCTCGATGCCGACGTTCTGGGTCGCGCTGATCTTGAGGATCGGCAGGCCGGTCTCGATGTGCAACTCGCGGGCCGTCCGTTCGGCGCCATCGCGGTCGGCCTTGTTGACGACGATGATGTCGGCGACCTCCAACAGCCCAGCCTTGGCGGCCTGGATCGCATCGCCGGCGCCTGGGTTGAGGATCACGACGGTCGGATCCGCGACCGCGGCGATCTCGATCTCGGACTGCCCGACGCCGACGGTCTCCAGCACCACGAGGTCGTAGCCCAACGCCCCCAGCAACGTGATCGCCGCGGGTACCGCCGCCGCCAGCCCGCCGAGATGCCCGCGCGTGGCCACCGACCTGATGAGGACATCCGGATCGTTGATGTGCGCGGCCATCCGGATCCGGTCCCCGAGCAATGCTCCCCCGCTATACGGCGAGGACGGGTCGACGGCCAGCACCGCCACCCGCAATCCGCCGGCGCGGTACGCCGCGACCAACACCGCCACAGTGGTGGATTTCCCGGCCCCGGGCGGGCCGGTGATGCCGATGGTGCGCACCCGACCGGCGGGCAACTCGGCCAACACCGCGGCGCGGCGGTCACTTTCGACCAGGCTGAGCAGCTTGCCGACGGCGCGCAGCGAGCCACCGCGGGCCGCCGCGAGAAGCTCGGTGATGGTCTTCTCGCCAATGGTCATTGCGCGCGACTCGAGGGCGCTGCGGTCCACAATCACCGCCCCTTCGAACTCGTTGAGAATGCTATTCTCCCTCGCGAAGAGTAATAGTTGCAAGAAGGGGTTCACACATGGATATCGCCGGTAGCTCGGCGCTCGTCGTCGGCGGCGCGGGAGGACTCGGAGAAGCGACGGTACGGCGGCTGCACGCCGCCGGCGCCAAGGTGGTGGTCGCGGACCTGGCCGACGAGAAGGGCCCCAAACTCGCCGATGAGCTCGGCGTCACCTACGTGCGCACCGACGCCACCTCCGAGGAGTCGGTCAATGCCGCCATCGCCGAGGCCGAAGCGCTGGCGCCGCTGCGCATCTCGGTGGACACCCACGGCGGTCCGGCCGCTGGTGGCCGGTTGATCGGCAAGGACGGATCTCCGCTGGGTCTCGACGGCTTCGAGACGACGGTCAAGTTCTATCTGACCGCGGTGTTCAACGTGCTGCGGCTGGCCGCTGCGGCGATCGCCCGCACCGAGCCGCTGGAAGAGGGCGGGCGCGGGGTCATCGTCAACACCGCGTCCATCGCCGGTTATGAGGGCCAGGTCGGTCAGCTGCCCTACGCCGCGGCCAAGGGCGGCGTGCTGGGCATGACCCTGGTGGCCGCTCGGGACTTGTCCCCGTTGGGTATTCGCGTCAACACCATCGCCCCGGGCACCATCAACACCCCCGCCTACGGAAAGGCAGCCGATCAGCTCGAGCAGTACTGGGCGCCACAGATCCCGTTCCCCAAGCGGATGGGCCGCAGCACCGAGTACGCACAGCTGGCGCAGAGCATCATCGAGAACGACTACCTCAACGGCGAGATCATCCGCCTCGACGGTGCGCTTCGATTCCCGCCCAAGTGATCCTGGGATCAACAAGGCTCATCCGATACCGGTCCGGCAATGATCCTCGGCGCGGCTCAGGCGCCGAGTGCATCGCGCAACACACGGCGCAACACCTTGCCCGACGGTAGTCGCGGGATCGTATCGACGAACACCACCCGTCGCGGTCGTTTGTAGGACGAGAGACGCTCGGCCACCGCGTCGATCAGCTCTCGCTCGGATACTTCGCCCGCAGCGGCGACAGCCGCCACCACGATCTCCCCGTCGGCCTCGTCGGGCACTCCGAACACCGCGCAGTCGGCGACCGATGGATGCCCGTGCAACACCGCCTCCACCTCGGCAGGTGCCACCTGGAATCCGCGGACCTTGATCATTTCCTTGAGGCGGTCGGTGATTCGCAACCAACCCTCGTCGTCGAGTTCACCGACGTCTCCGGTGCGATACCAGCCTCCGTCGAACGCCGCGGCGGTGTCGGCGGCGGGTAGGTAACCCGCCATCACCGACTCGGACCGCACCTGGATCTCGCCGCGGTCCCCGATGCGCACCTCTACGCCGGGTACGGGCTTGCCGACGGTGTCAAGTCGGGCGTCATCGATCGGGCAGCACGCGATGACCGGCAGTTCGCTGGCCCCATACGCCGACACCCACTGCACTCCGATGCGTTCGGTGACCGCATCGGCCACACTCCGGGTGACCGGGGTGGCACACCACATGATGTAGCGCAGCGAGGACAGGTCGTAGCGTTCCAGGTCCGGGTGTGCGGCGATGGCCAGGGCGATGGGGGCGACGGCCATCTCGATCGTGATGCGATCGTCCTGGATGTGGGTGAGCATGCGGTCGATGTCGAACCTCGGATGCAACCGCATCCAGGCGCGGGCGTCGAGCACCGTGGCGATGTTCAGCAGCCCCAGGATGTGCGAGGGCGGCGTCATGATCTGCATGCGGTCGGCGGCGCCCAGCCCCAGTGCGGCGCGCCAATGCCGCACCGCCGCAGCGAATGCCGCGTGGGTGTGGCGTACCGCCTTGGGCATTCCGGTGGTGCCCGAACTGAAGACGAACAGCGCGTCGGCCTCGGGCGGTACCACTTGCCGCGCGCAAGATCGGCTCATGATGGGCGTATCGAGGTGCACCATGGGAACGAACTCCGCCAGCAGCGCGACATCCCCGACACCGAGGACCGGTGACGTCAAAGCGAACGCATGGGCGACCTCGGCGCGTTTCCACGCCGAGCTGATCAGGACGACCGCGGCACCGAGCCGCCAGACGGCGCGCAGGGCGATGACGAACTCGGGCCGGTTCGAGGACATCAGCGCCACCCGGTCGCCGGCGCGCACCCCATGCTCGGCCAACGTGGCCGCCATCCCCTCGGCCGACGCGTCGAGCTCGGCCAGCGTGTACTCCCGCTCCTCATAGGCGAGGACCGATCTGCTCATCGATGCCATCAACCGACTACTTTATCTGAAATGGAGAATGATATTCTCCTCAAGTCAGAACCACTCGCTCAGGAGATCTCGATGACGGCCGAACCCGTGCCTGCCGACGAAGTCACGATCGTGCTCGACGGCGCCAGCACCACGATAGTGCCGACGGCGGGCGACACTCTGCTCGAGACCGCGCGCCGCGCCGGGTTGACGCCCCCGTTCGCCTGCGAGGCAGGCAACTGTGGCACCTGCATCGCGAAGTTGACGCAGGGTTCGGCGATCATGCGGGTCAATGACGCACTCGATGAGGACGAGGTCGAGGAAGGTTATGTGCTCACCTGCCAGGCGATCCCGGAGCCGGGACCACTGACGGTGAACTACGACGACTGAACCGCCTCGAAGGCCGGCGCGGGCCGATACTCGGGATCGAAACCGGCGATCCGGATCGGGCTGGCCACCAACCGGAAATCGCCGGCGTCCACCACCACCTCCTGGGTGTCCTCCAACGCCTCCGGCAACGAGCGCACCGCTGCGGCAGGGATACCCAGCGGTTTGAGCCGACGTTCCCAGTTGACCGCGGTGTCACCGGCCAGCGCGGCTGTCACCACGGCCAGCACATCGTCGCGGGCGGCCGCCCGCTCTGCCATGGTGGCGAACCCGGTCAGCCCGGCCTCGGCGGCGAACGACCGCCAGAACCGGTCATGGGTGATGAACAGGGCCAGGTGGCCCGCTGCGGTCGGGAAAAGCTGTGCGGGAACATAATACGAGTGCGCACCGAACGGGTGGCGCTTGGGCGCCACACCGTCGTTGAGATACGCCGCCGCGCGGTAATTCAGCTGGGAGAGCATGACATCGCGCAAGCACACCTCGACCTGACCACCCTGGCCGGAGACGATCTTGGCCAGCAACCCCAGTGCCGCGGTCAGCCCGGTGGAGTTGTCGGCGGCCGAGTAGCCGGGCAGGGTGGGCGGGGCATCCGGGTCGCCGGTCATCGCGGCCACCCCCGTCGCGGCCTGGATGACGTAGTCGAAGGCCGGGTCGTCCCCGCCGTCGAGCCCGTAACCGGTGAGCGCGACGCAGACGATCTTCGAGTTGTGTGCGCGTAGCTTCTCGTAGGTGAGGCCCAGCTTCTTGATGGCCGAGGGTTTCATGTTGACCAGCAGCGCATGCGAATCCGCGACCAGCTCGGCCAGTCTGGCCTGACCCTCGGCCGAGCGCAGATCCAGACACACGCTGCGCTTGTTGCGGTTCAGGCTGGCGAAATAGCTGTCGCTGACCTGCCGGGAGATCTCCCCACCGGGCGGCTCGACCTTGATGACCTCGGCACCCAGATCCGCCAGCAACATGGTGGCGTACGGACCGGCCAGCATGACACCGACCTCGATGATCCGGATGCCGGCCAGCGGACCCGAGGTCACGACACCGCCTTGGCGAGCTCGGCGATCACCTCGCGGGTACGGTACTTCGACGCGATCAACTCGTCGCGGCTGTCCCCGATCGGTAGGAGACGCACCGAGAGATCTGTCACGCCGGCATCGGCGAAACTTTGGAATCGACGCAGGATCTCGTCCTCGTCGCCGGCGGCGCAGAGATCGCCGACGGTGCGGGCGTCACCGCGGTCGAGCAATCGCTGATAGTTCGGCGAGGTCTCGGCCTCGGCCAGGATGCGGTTGGCCCGCTCCTTGGCCGACTCGATCTCGGAGTTCGCGCACAGTGTGACCGGGATGCCGGCGACGATGCGGGGTGCGGGCTTGCCCGCGTCGGCGGCGGCCTTGTTGATCCTGGGTGCGATGTGCTCGCCGATGGCCTTCTCGTCGGCCATCCACAGCGAGGTGCCGTCGGCGTGCTCACCGGCGATCTGCAGCATCACCGGGCCGAGCGCGGCCACCAGCACCGGCATCGGCGTCTCGGCGGCGAGCGCAGTCGGGTTGTGCACGGTGAAGTGGTCGTTCTCCACGTCGACCGGACCCGGGCCGGCGATCGCCGCGTTGAGCACCTGCAGATAATCGCGGGTGTAGCCGGCCGGCTTGTCATACGGCAGTCCCAGCATGTCCCGGATGATCCAGTGGTGCGACGGCCCGACGCCAAGGGCCAGCCGGCCGCCGGACACCGCGTGCACCGAAAGCGCCTGTCGGGCAAGTGCGATGGGATGCTGCGCCTGCAAGGGCACCACCGCGGTGCCCAGTTCGATGCGGGTGCTGTGTGCGGCCATCAGCGCCACCATGGTCAGCAGGTCGAAATCGTCGGGCACCTGCGGCATCCATGCGGTGGCCAGACCCGCCGAGTCGGCCCACTCGATATCGGAGATCAGCTTGGCGACCTTGCGCGCCATGTCGCCACGCTCGGCCCCGATCATCACGCCCAGTCTCATGATGCGTGTTCCCCTGCCTTTTCCGTCAGCGCGCGCACCTCGGCCACCAAGGTGTCCAGCGCGGTACCGGTCGGGAACACCGCCGCCGCACCGGCATCGAGCAGCTTCTGCACATCGGATTCCGGGATGGTGCCGCCCACCACGACGGCGATATCACCGGCATCGGCGGCACGCAACGCATCGACGGTGCGCTTGGTCATCGCGACGTGCGCGCCGGAAAGAATCGAAAGCCCCACCAGGGCAACGTCTTCTTGCAGCGCGATGGACACGATGTCCTCGATGCGCTGCCGGATGCCGGTGTAGATGACCTCGAAACCGGCATCGCGCAGGGTGCGGGCGACGATCTTGGCGCCGCGATCGTGACCGTCCAGACCGGGCTTGGCCACCAGCACGCGTGTCGCCATCAGCTGTGCCCTCTCTTCTTCGCGCAAGCGCTCATCAGAAAACCACCGGCTGCACGAACTCGCCCCACACGGCCTTGAGCGCGGAAACCATCTCCCCCACTGTGCAATAGGCGTTCGCGCAGTCGATGAGTTTGTGCATCAGATTGTCGTCTCCCTCCGCTGCTCGGGACAGCGCAGCCAGGGCCTCTTTCACCGCGACGTCGTCACGTTCGGCCTTGACCTTCGCCAGTCGAGCGAGTTGTTTGTCACGACCCTCGGCGTCGAGTTCGTAGGTGGCCAGATCTGGCGCCGGCTCGTCGACGACGAACTTGTTCACCCCGACCACGGGCCGCTGTCCGGATTCCACCTCGTTGTGGATCTTGAACGCCTCGTCGGCGATCAAGCCCTGCAGATACCCGTCCTCGATGCAGCGCACCATCCCACCGTGGTCCTCGAGATCACGCATGATCTCGATGATCTTCTCCTCGGTGGCGTCGGTGAGCGCTTCGACGAAGTACGAACCGCCCAGCGGGTCGGCCACTTTGGTGACGCCCGTCTCGTAGGCCAGGATCTGCTGGGTGCGCAGCGCCAGCGTCGCCGACTCCTCGGACGGCAGGGCGAAGGGCTCGTCCCAGGCGGCGGTGAACATCGACTGCACGCCGCCGAGCACCGAGGCCAGTGCCTCGTAGGCGACCCGCACCAGGTTGTTCTGCGCCTGCGGCGCGTACAGCGAGGCCCCGCCCGAGACACAGCCGAACCGGAACATCGCGGCCTTGTCGGTGGTGGCGCCGTAGCGCTCCCGCACGATGGTGGCCCACCGCCGCCGTCCGGCCCGGTACTTGGCGATCTCCTCGAAGAAGTCCCCATGGGTATAGAAGAAGAACGAGATCTGCGGGGCGAACTTGTCGATGGTCATCCGTCCACGCGCGACGACGGTATCGCAGTAGGTCACGCCGTCGGCGAGGGTGAACGCCATCTCCTGCACGGCATTGGCGCCGGCATCACGGAAGTGCGCACCGGCCACCGAGATCGCGTTGAACCGGGGTACCTCGGCAGCGCAGAACTCGATGGTGTCGGCGATCAGCCGCAACGACGGCTCCGGCGGCCAGATCCAGGTACCGCGCGAGGCGTACTCCTTGAGGATGTCGTTCTGGATGGTGCCGGTGAGCTTTTCGCGTGGCACACCCTTCTTCTCCGCGGCGGCCACGTAGAAGGCCAGCAGGATCGCCGCGGTGCCGTTGATGGTGAAGCTGGTGCTGATCTTGTCCAACGGGATGCCGTCGAACAGGATCTCGGCGTCGGCCAGGGTGTCGACGGCGACGCCGACGCGGCCGACCTCCTCCCCGTACTCGGGGTCATCGGAGTCGTAACCGCACTGGGTGGGCAGGTCCAGGGCCACCGACAGACCGGTGCCGCCCTGCTCGAGCAGATAGCGATACCGCGCATTGGACTCCTCGGCGGTGCCGAAACCCGAATATTGACGGAAGGTCCAGGTCTTGCCGCGGTAACCGGAGGCGAAATTTCCGCGCGTGAACGGGTACTCGCCCGGGGCCGGTGGGTCCTGCGCGCGGTCGGCCGGCCCGTACACCGGGGCCAGCGGGATACCCGACGGGGTCACGACATCATCGCTCATCGTTGGATAACGTACTTCCAAAAAATGAGAATGCCAATACCGGCGTCGGAAAACATGCACCGTGTGGCCCCGAGAGTTCGGGTGCGCACGCGACCACGAGGTCGCGATGCGACCCCCGTTGCTCCCCCTCGCCAGCCTATGGTTGATTATGGCACTTGCTGAAAATGAGAATGGCAATACCATCTACCGCAGGAACGGCCGCCGTCCAAGGAGTCCCCATGTCCCGCGAGCACCACCCGCTTGCCGACCGCACATTGCTGGTGTCGGGCGGCAGCCGCGGCATCGGCTTGGCCATCGCGCTCGGCGCGGCTCGCCAGGGCGCCAACGTCGTGCTGTTGGCCAAGACCGCCGAACCGCATCCGAAGCTGCCGGGCACGGTGCACACCGCTGTTGCCGAGGTACAGGCCATCGGCGCCGAGGCCATCGCCGTCGTGGGCGATGTCCGGAACGAAGAGGATGTCGCCCGGGCCGTGGACGCCGCGGTGCAGTCCTTCGGCGGTGTCGACATCGTCGTCAACAACGCCAGCGCCATAGCGACAGAAGCCACCGAATCGCTTTCGGCCAAGAAGTACGACCTGATGATGGACATCAACGTGCGCGGTACGTTCCTGCTGACCAAGGCAGCACTGCCACACCTGCGCGCGTCGACGGCCGCACATGTCATCACCCTTGCGCCACCGCTGAACCTGAATCCGTATTGGCTGGGCGCGCATCCCGCCTACACCGTGTCGAAGTACGGGATGACGCTGTTATCGCTGGGCTGGGCACAGGAGTACCACGATTCCGGTATCGGGTTCAGCTGCCTGTGGCCGCAGACCTACATCGCCACCTCCGCGGTGACGAACATGGCCGACGGCGACAACCTGGCATCGGCCTCGCGCAGTCCGGAGATCATGGCCGACGCCGCGGTGCAGATCCTGACCGGTCCGCCCGAGAAGTCCAACGGCCAGACCTACATCGACGCCGACGTCCTGGCCGAGGCGGGAATCACCGACCTGTCGCGTTACGGCGGTGGGGATGACCCCATCTGGGATATCTTCGTGGACAAGTCATGAGTATCTCGCTGCTGCTGGAGATGGCGTCCTCGGCCAACCCGGACGCCACCGCGATCGTGTCCGGTGACCTGCGGCTGACCGTCGAGGAACTGAGCGCCCTCGCCGATGGCGGCGCCGGCGTGGTGGCAGCCACCGGCGCTGGCCACGTCGCCTATGTCGGGACCGGCGGCGCCCTGCTGCCGCTGCTGCTGTTCTCGGCCGCCCGCGCCGGAGTGGCCGTGACACCGTTGAACTATCGGCTGTCCGCCGACGGGCTCCGCGCGTTGATCGACCGGCTGCCCGACCCGCTCGTCGTGGTCGATGACGAGTATCGCGCCGCGGTCGGTGACGGCTACCGGGTGATCGGCTCCCGAGAGTTCCTGGCCCGGGCGCGCACGGCCGAACCAGCGGCCGAATTCCCCGACCCCGACTCCGTCGGCGTGGTGTTGTTCACCTCGGGCACCACCTCGGCGCCCAAAGCCGTTGAGCTGACCCATAACAACCTCACCAGCTATATCACCGGGACGGTCGAGTTCGGTGCCGCCGCCGAGGGTGACGCCGCCCTGATCTGTGTACCGCCGTACCACATCGCGGGGGTGTCGGCGGCGCTGTCGAACCTGTACGCCGGCCGCAAGATGGTGTACCTCACCCAGTTCGACGCCCGCGAATGGGTCCGGCTGGTGGAGACCGAGGGCGTCACCTCGGCCACCGTCGTGCCGACCATGCTGGACCGGATCGTCACCGTGCTGGAGGAGCAGCGCACCGCGCTGCCGACCCTGCGGACGCTGGCCTACGGCGGGTCGAAGGTGGCACTTCCGTTGGTGCGCAAGGCCCTTGAGCTCCTACCCGCGGTCGGCTTCGTCAACGCCTACGGTCTGACCGAAACCAGTTCGACGATCGCGGTGCTGACCCCCGAGGACCATCGGGTGGCGCTGGCGGCCGACGACCCGGCGGTGAGACGCCGGCTGGCCTCGGTCGGCCGGCCGGTTCCCGGCATCGAGCTACAGATCCGCGGTGCCGACGGAGACGTCCTCGGCGCAGGTGAGGCCGGTGAACTACACGTGCGGGGCGAACAGGTCTCGGGGCGCTACACCGGGATCGGTTCGGTCCTCGACGCGCAGGGTTGGTTCCCCACCAAGGATGTGGCCACCCTCGACGAGGACGGATACCTGTTCATCGGTGGCCGCTCGGACGACACCATCATCCGCGGTGGCGAGAACATCGCCCCGGCCGAGATCGAGGATGTGCTGGTCGAACATCCCGCGGTGCGCGATTGCGCGGTGGTCGGCGCCGAGGATCCGCAATGGGGACAGATCATCGTGGCGGTCGTCGTGCCCACACCCGGCAGCGACGGTGGACCAGAGGAGCTACGCGAGTTCGTCCGAGCCCGGCTGCGCGGTTCACGCACCCCGGACCGTGTGGTGTTCCGCGCCGAACTGCCCACCAACGCCACCGGCAAAGTGCTGCGCCGGGAACTCGTCAGCGAACTCAACGATAAGGAGCCCGCATGATCAAGAACGGCACCCGCCTGCAGAGCCAGGTCTGCGACACCCAGGTCATCGTGGTCCGCAGCTCCGATGCGCTCGATGATCTGCGGGTCGGCGGCGCGCCGGTGATCCCGGTGGGCGGGGAAACCACCGCGGGCCTGTCACTGGACCCCGCGTTGTCGGACGGCAACCTGATGGGCAAGCGTTATGTCCATGACAGTGGCGCCGAGATTCTGGTGACGAAGGCCGGCACGGGCACGCTCAGCATCGGCGACGCGCCGCTGGCGATAAAAGAGGCAAAACCGCTGCCCGCCAGCGACTGACGGCGTCACTGTCGTCGTAGGCTCCGAGGATGACGACGATGATCGGCAAGACACGTTCGCTCGGACTGGTCAGCGCCGCCTATCTGGCCGCCATCGCGGTGGGTGCCCTGTGGCTCTGGTGGGGACCGACTACCGGACGGCTCTGGCTTGACACCCTGATCGCCGACATCCTGGCGACCCTGGTGATCTTCGTGTTCAGCCGTGTCTACCGGAATTCCAGCTTCTACGACGCCTTCTGGAGCGTCATACCGCCGTTGCTGCTCTTCTATTGGTGGTATCAGGCAGCTCCCGACGTGGATATGCTGCGCGCCTGGATGATCACCATTGTGGTCGTGCTGTGGGCGATCCGCCTGACGGCGAACTGGGTGTACGCGTTCCCGGGTCTGCACCACGAGGACTGGCGATACCCGATCTTCAAGGAGCGCGCCGGCCGCTTCGAACTCCTGGCCGATCTGGTGGCCATCCACCTCATCCCGACGCTGCAGGTGTTTCTGGCGATGGTGCCGGTGTACATCGCGATCACCCGGCCGGAGCCGGGTCTTGTGTGGTTGAGCTGGCTTGCGCTGGTTGTCGGACTTGCGGCAATCGCATTGGAACTCGTCGCCGATGTGCAGATGCACCGTTTCGTCGCCGAGCAACAGAGGGGTCAGGCGATGGACCGCGGCGTGTGGAGTTGGTCGAGGCACCCGAACTATTTCGGGGAGTTCAGCTTCTGGGTTGCGCTGGCATTGTTCGGCATCGCCGCGGCCCCGTCGTACTGGTGGTTGTCCAGTCTGGGTGCGGTGGCGATCCTGGCCATGTTCCT
The DNA here is from genome assembly GCF_000691525.1 of Mycolicibacterium neoaurum ATCC 25795. Classification (GTDB taxonomy): domain Bacteria; phylum Actinomycetota; class Actinomycetes; order Mycobacteriales; family Mycobacteriaceae; genus Mycobacterium; species Mycobacterium neoaurum. Next base: position 54,839 of record NZ_JMDW01000022.1, on the reverse strand, counting down.
CGGCGCGAGCATCCCGATGATGGAGGAGCGCAGCCTGACCCGGCGGCCGGCGTATCAGGACGTCATCGACCGGGTCTCCCGCTTCGTGCCGAGGCCGCCACGGCGCGCAAACGCCTGATGGCTGCCCCCGACGTGTCAGGGGCAGCCATCAGACGGTCGGCAGGGATCAGTAGGTCGGCACGAAGACGCCGTTGATCCAGACGCCCCAATGGTTCCATCCGCTGTCCCACACCTGCGGGTTGCCCTGCGCCCAGGCCGGGTCGACCGGCTTCGGCGGTGCCCATGCCGGGGCCGTGCCGACGGACGGGCCGGCCGGCGGCGCGGGCGGCATCGGATGGGGCTCGGCGCTTGCCGTACCGGCGGCGGCCAGCGGACCGGCGATGAGGCCACCGGCAACGGCGGCACCTGCAATCAGTTTCTTGACATTCATGGTGCGTGATCCTGTTCTGTGAGCACTTGACCTGAACTCGATTCGATTACCGCGAGGGCGCGGACGGTAAACCCGCCGCTGTGTTGTGTGAGCTGTTTCATAGTCGAACGTTCACAGCGGTAATTGCGGCGCGGGTGTGCGGGCGTCGCGGTCCAGCCGTACACGGGCGTCCTATGCCGACGCCCTCTTCCTAGCCGGGCGGCTAGGCTGGCGGCGTGAGCACCGCAGGCAGACTGGCCCACACCCACTACAGCGCAGCGCAGAAGCGCATCATCGCGGCCTCATTGGACTTGTTCAACGCGCACGGTGTCAGCGACACGTCGCTACAGATGATCGCCGATGCCATCGGTGTCACCAAAGCTGCCGTCTACCACCAGTTCAAGAGCAAGGGCGAGGTTGTCATCGCGGTGGCCCAGACCGAACTCCTGGCGTTGCAGGACGCGGTGGACGCCGCCGAGGCCGAGATCGACCAGGTGACCGCGCGCGAGGTACTGCTCAGACGTGTGGTCGAGATGGCGGTCGCCCGTCGCCACCTCGCCGGCGCTCTGCAGTTCGACCCCGTGGTGGTGCGTCTGCTCGCCGAGCACCCACCGTTCGCCGAGTTCATCGAGCGGCTCTATGGGGTGTTGCTGGGCGGAACACTCAGTGTCGAGGCACGGGTGCACGCCGCCGTCATGTCCGGAGCCCTCGGCGCGGCCGGGACAAGCCCACTGGTCAGCGACGTGGATGACGATACGTTGCGCAGTCAGATACTCACGGTGGCCCGACGCATCCTGGACCTGCCGGCGGCATGAACGTGATCAGCAACTCCGCCTGAGGTTCGGCTTCGCGTGGCGCTTCGCCCGGACCACATCGTCATTGAAGCGATCCAGTAACACCGCCTGAGTCGCAGCGAGGTGTTGACGCGCGATGCGTTCGGCCGCCGCGGCGTCGCCTGCCGCGATCACCTCGACCATCCGGCGGTGGGTGCGCACTGCTTCCCGGGCCTGCGCCGGCGACGGGTACTCGCCTCGCTTGACGACCGCGTCGGCCCACTTCTCCTCCTGCACCGACCACAGCGCCACCAGGCTGCCGACCACATGGCGAACGGTGGCGTTCGGGGTGAATTCGACCATCAGATCGTGGAATTCGCGCGCGATGCGGGTGAATGCCGCGCCATCGGCGACCACTTCGGCGCACGCGTCGACATTACGGCTCAGCGCGGGGACCGCGGTGCGCAGTCGGTCGGGCCGGCGCGCCACCTCGGCCGCACACATCGGCTCGAGTAGCTGGAGGCCCTCGGCCAGGTCTCCGAGCGACACCGCGGAACCCTGCAGAGCCAATCCGAGGTGATATGCCGCCGACGACTCGTCGGGGCGGTGCACCTCGGCACCACCGACACTGCCCCGACGCACGGTCACCAGGCCCTCGGTCTCGAGGATGCGAAGGGCTTCGCGTACAGAGGGATAGCTGACCCCGAACTCGGCGACCAGTTGATCCTGTGTCGGCAGTCGATCGGCACCAGCCAGGATGCGGTCACGTAGCTCACCGGCCACCGTCTCGGCGATGCGCTGCTGCGGTATTCGCATGATTAATACTAGCAATCCTTATAAGGATTGCCCTACGATCCCGATGTGGACTTCGACATGGGGCCGGACGCCGTGACGTTGCGCGCCCAGTTGCGCGACCTGGTGGCAACCCACACTCCGGCGGATTATCTGGGCGCCTTCACCCATGACCCGCGCGACCTCGAGGTGGCACAGTCCTTTTGTCGCCTGCTCGCCGACCGAGGGCTGCTCTGCATGTCGTGGCCGCTGGAATTCGGTGGTCGCGCGTCATCGCCCTGGGAACAGACGGTGGTACGTGAGGAGATGTGGGCGCACCACGAGCCCCGCGGCGCACAGTACATGGGCGTCAACTGGGTCGGGCCGATCATCATGCGACACGGCACACCCGAACAGCAGGCCACCCACCTACCGCCCATCGCCGCTGGTGAAGTCATCTGGTGTCAAGGGTTTTCCGAGCCCGAGGCGGGTTCCGATCTGGCATCCCTACGCACCACCGCGGTGCGCGATGCTGACGGCTGGGTGATCAACGGGCAGAAGATCTGGACCTCCTACGCCACGATGGCACAGTGGTGCTTCCTGCTGGCGCGGACATCCAAGACCGGTGTGGGCCACATCCGCAAGAAGCAGCAAGGTCTGACGATCTTCCTCGTGCCCATGTCGGACCCGGCGATCACGGTGCGCCCGATTCAGACGATGATGGGTCCACACCACCTCAATGAGGTGTTCTTCGACGACCTGCGGGTCACCGACGCCGATGTATTGGGCACGGTCGACGACGGGTGGACCGTGGTGCAGAGCGTGCTGGCGTTCGAACGGGTCGGCATCGCCCGGTACGCGCGCTGCGAGCGGTTGCTGCACCTGGCCCCGAAAGCGTTGGGCCAGAGATGGTCCGATTTACCCGAGGAGTTGCGCGGCCGCTGGGCTCGGATGCTCACGCACTGCAGGCGGGCCCGACTGATGGCCTACCGCCTCGTCGCCCTGCAGGCCGAGGGGCAGGTCCGGCCAACCGATTCGGCCGCTTACCGGATCGCGGTGACCAGGCTGGATCAGGACAGTGCCGAGGTACTGATGGAGATTGCCGCGGCGCTGCCAGACGGTACGTCGCGGGTGTTCGCCGCGGAGGTCGAAGACCATTGGCGCTATTCGCAGCCGTCCACGGTGTCCTCCGGCAGCATCGAGATGCAGCGCATCCTGCTGGCCCGCACCCTGTTGGCGGCGTCGTGAACATCGACCTCAGCCCAGAAGCACGCGAGTACGGCGAACACGCCAGGCGGGCCTTCGCATCCGCGGGCGGCGACGCGCTGTTGCAGCGCGCCGAGGCAGATCCCGCCCGGCGTGAGTCCCTGGTTGCCGCCGTCCTGGAGGGACTGGGAGCCTGGGATCTGGAGCCGCGCGGTGATGCCGATTCCGCCGAGGCCGCGGCCGCACTGTGCCGGAGCGCCGGCTACTGGGGGTTGCCCTACCCGGTGGCCGAACGGCTGGCCCGCCCCACCGATACCGACGCCGACGGCCTGTTCGTGATCGCCGGGCCTGCCCCGGCCGCAACGATCGCAGGGATCGGCGGGAACTGGGTGACAACGACATTGGGCGGTCACCGCGACCGGGTGATCGGGACCCGGGATCCGCGTACCGCATTCGTCGCGTCCCTCGAGCTGGCTGCCCTCGACGATGCCGGCCTCGGCGATATCGCGCTCGCGCTCGTCCTACCCTGCTGGACATTGCTCGGAATGCTGGATCGTGCACTGGAATTGACCGTGGCCCACGTAAAACTGCGTCGACAATTCGGTCAACCGCTTTCGGACTTTCAAGGGGTGCAATTCCAGCTCACAGATGCCGAGGTCGAGCGCAGCGGCCTGGAGATGCTGGCACGCCATGCGCTGACGACCGCAACCGGCCCCGACGGACCGGCCGACGCTCTGGCCCTCCGGATGGCCGCCATCGAAGCGGCCGAGGTGGTCTTCCGGGTGTCCCACCAATTGCACGGCGCGGTCGGTTTCTGCGATGAGACAGTGCTGTCCTGGCTGTCCCGCCACAGCCAGCCGCTGCGCCGTCTGCCACTGGGCCTGTCCGCCACCCGCTCGCGACTCACCGTGCAGTTGGGTACCCGCGGACTGACCGGACTGTACAGCGACGCATCATGACCGGAGATCTGGACGGCTTTCGACGGCAGGTACGCGACTGGTGTGCCGCGCATGTGCCTGCCGACTGGCGGGCCGCACAGACCGGCGTCGGTGACGACGAGTACGTGCGGTTTCAAAAGGCATGGTTCAGCGAATTGCATTCGGCAGGTTTCGCGGTTCCGCACTGGCCTGCGGAGTGGGGCGGCGGCATGTCCGTGGCCGAACAGATCGTGCTGTACTCGGAATTGGCCGCGGCAGACGCACCGCGACTGGTGTTGGCGTTCGTCGGCATACACCATGCCGCATCGACGCTGTTGGCCGTCGGCACCGACGAACAGCGTCGTCGCCACCTTCCCGCCATCCTGGACGGTGAGATCTGGGTGCAGGGCTTCTCCGAACCCGAAGCCGGTTCCGACCTCGCCGCGTTGCGCACCTCGGCGCGCCGCGACGGCGACCATTTCGTGGTCAACGGCCAGAAGGTCTGGGCAAGCGGGGGGTTGCACGCCGACTGGTGCCTGCTTCTGGCGCGCACCGATCCAAATGCCCCTAAACGGCATGGCATCTCGTATTTCCTGATGGATATGGACAGCCCCGGCGTTGAAGTCCGGCCGATAAAACAGGCCACCGGTGAATCGCACTTCTGCGAGGTGTTCCTCAACGACGTGCGAGTTCCGGCGGCGAACCTGGTGGGCGCGGAGAACAAGGGTTGGCAGGTGGCGCAGGAGACGCTGGGCGCCGAGCGTGGAATGACCATGCTGGAACTGGCGGAGCGGCTGGGTAACGCGGGCTTCGGATGGCTTGTCGGCGAATGCCGCAGCGCGGGTGTAATCGATGACGATCTGGTGTCAGATCATCTGGCACAGTTCGAGATCGAGATCACCGGACTGCGGGGGCTGTGCCGTGACCTGGTCGAGGGCAGGACGAGCGGACCCGCCGACGCATCGGTGGTGAAATTGTTCTACAGCGAACTGCTGCAACGATTGACCGATTTCGGGACCCAGATCAGCGGATTGGCCGGGCACACCGTCCTGGCCAAACCGATCTCCAGCGGTTGGGAGTCGGGCGCCTGGGTGCTGGATTTCATCGGCTCCTGGGAGTGGACCATTCCCGGCGGCGCCAGCGAGATCCAACGCACCATCATCGGGGAGCGCGGCCTCGGCCTACCCCGAGAACCGGCGGGGGCCTGATGCCTCGAGAATTCGTCGAGCTGCACGCCCAGATGCGGTCGGTGGCACGGGACGTGTTGTCGACCGGCCGTCCGGACTGGACGCTGCTCACCCGGGCGGGTTGGCCAGGACTGGAGATCGCCGAGACGCTCGGCGGGTCGGGGGTTTCCTTCGCCGAAACCGCCTTGGTCGCCGAGGAACTGGGGCGTGCCGCGGCACTAGGCCCGCACCTGGGTGTGATGTTGGCTGTCGGTGCGCTGCTGACCATCGGCGATGACGCGGATCGCGATCGGTTGCTGGCCCGGACCGCCGAGGGCGGCGAGCGACCCGTGGCGGTGCTACCGACGGGTGAGAATCCTGGGTCAGCGTTCCGCCTTCACGATGACCAGAGTGTGGACGGAACGGCGGAGTTCGTGCCAGACGCCGGTCAGGCGACCCGGCTGTTGATTCCGGCCCGTGCGCCGAACGGCACAATGGTGCTCGCCGACTGCGCACCTTCCCAGCTCATCGTGACACCGCAACCCGTGCTCGACGAGACGCGCGCGCTGGCCACCGTGACCGCTGACAGGGCGCCTGCCGACCGGATCTGGCCGCTGCCCGCCTTGGCCTGCCTGATCGACCGCGGTGCCGTTGCCGTCGCCGCCGACAGCCTGGGGCTGGCCGAAGCAATGCTGAAAGGCACGGTCGACTACGTCGGGATGCGGCATCAGTTCGGCCGGCCGATCGGCTCATTCCAGGCCGTGAAACACGCCTGCGCCGACATGCTCGTGAAGATCCGGGTTGCCCGACAGCTCGTCGACGTCGCGGTGGACGCAATCGTCGACGGCGGTGACACGAGCGCGTCGGCTGCCATGGCCAAGGCATACGCGACCGAGACCGCCGTTTTCGTCGCAGGAACGGCAATGCAGTTGCACGGCGGGATCGGCTATACCTGGGAAAGCGGAATCCACGTCTACTTGAAACGGGCAGGCCTGAACAGGTCCCTGTTCGGTTCGCCGAGAGCCCACCGCCGCACACTGGCCGCGCGATACACCCGATGATCTCGATCGGCGGTCAGACACCTCGGCTTGTTAGCCTTCGACCATGGATCAACGGGTCGCAGGGCGTCGTGCCTGGCTGGGCGGGGTGCTCGTCCTCGTTCTGATCCTGTCCGGCTGCGCCTCGGCGGTGCTCGACGGCCGCCCGGTGTCCATGCTCTACGACCCGCAGCGCGCCGGCGGGCTGCCCGCCCGCGACGGACCGAGCGGGCCGCGGCCGGACGCTCCCCCGCCGGTGAGCGTCGCCGAGAACAGCGACGGTGGCCCGGTCGACGAGTTGGTGCTACGAGCCGTCGACGACCTTGAGGATTTCTGGTCACAGAACTGGGAGGGCGCCCTCACCGGCACCTACAGCCCGGTGTCTCGACTCGTGTCCTATGACGCGTCCGATCCCGCATCACCCACCGTCTGCGGCAACGATCTCTACGACCTGTCGAACGCCTTCTACTGCTTCGGCGAGGACGTGATGGCCTGGGACAGAGGCCAGTTCATTCCCGGCGCGGCACAGTACTTCGGCGATATGGGCGTGGTCGGGGTGATCGCCCATGAGTTCGGCCATGCCGTTCAGGCCAAGGCCCACCTGGTAGAGAAGTCGACCCCCGTGCTGGTCAAGGAGCAACAGGCCGATTGTTTTGCCGGCGTCTACCTGCACTGGGTGGCCGCGGGAAAGTCGCCACGATTCGACCTGAGCACCGGCGACGGGCTCAATCACGTTCTGGCCGGCGCGATCTACATCCGGGACCCGCTGATGACCCAGGAGGAAGCCATCCTGACCGGCGACGCACACGGGTCCGCCCTGGACCGGATCAGCGCCTTCCAGATCGGGTTTGCCGGCAATGCCGACCAATGTGCGGCAATCGACATGGCCGAGATCACCGAACGTCAGGGCGATCTGCCGAAGTTCCTGTCCTATGACTCCTACGGCGATCCATCGGCCAGCGACAGCCCGATCGACGAACAGTTGCTGTCCGGCCTGATGGATACCCTGACCCAGATCTACCAGCCGGCCAGCCCGCCGTCGCTGAACCTGGACATGGCGCCCTGTCCTGACGCGCAGACGGTTTCCCCGGCGTCCTACTGCCCCTCGACCAACACCGTGAACGTCAATCTCCCGACCCTGCAGGCGTTGGGAACTCCCAAGGCCGAGGACCAGGGCGTGCTGCTACAGGGCGACAACACCGCGCTGTCGATCGTGACATCCAGATACGCGCTGGCCCTGCAGAAGGAGCGTGGCGACCCACTGGATACGGCGATCACGGCGCTGCGCACCGCGTGTCTGACCGGCGTCGCGCAGGGCCGGATGGCCGAACCCGGCGGCACACTGACGTTGTCGGCCGGTGACACCGATGAGGCGATCTCGGGGCTGCTGACCAATGGCCTGGCCGCCAGCGATGTCAACGGTGTGACCGCGCCGGCCGGGTTCACCAGGATCCTGGCGTACCGGTCCGGTCTGGGCGGCGATGCCGAAACGTGCTACCAGCGGTTCGGTGCCTCGTGACGTACCCACCGAACCCGAATCAGCCGCCGGGACAAGCCCAACCGTGGTGGGCCAGGCCCGGCGGAGCGGCGCCGCCGGGGTCCCCGCCGCAGACACCCTCGCGGATACCCCGTCCGCACGACCAGGGCCCACCGCCGCAGCGACCCCAGCCCCGATATCAGCCGCCGCCCGCACCTGGGCAGCCACCATGGCCCAACCAGCCAGCGCAGCCACCGCCGAGAAAGCCGACACCTCCACCGGCGCAACGCCCGCCGGTCGACCCGAACCGCTACAAGCTTCGGCCGGAGCAGCAGGCCGTTGGACATCGACGGCAACAGCGCAGACCGGACCACCGGCGCACCGCCATCATTGCCGGCCTGGCGGGTGTCGCGCTCGTCGGGGTGGGTATCGGTATCTGGCAGTTCGGATTCGACGGCACTCCGGTTATCAGGGTCGAGACGGCCGAGACCGGCGTACGTGACATCCTGTCGGATCCGATCAACGGATACGGCGCCAACTCCATCAGCGCACTGCGCTGCAACAAAGGCAAGGATCCGTCGGCCGCCAAGGGCGACAGCTTCACCTGTGACGTCGAGATCGACGGGGCCATCCGCCAGGTGTACGCCGAGTTCACCGATGACGCCGGCACGTTCGCCGTGGACGGGCCGCGGTGATCAGGTACCGGGACGCTTGTGCTGCTGGCCGTGCACACCTTCGGCATACGCCGTTTCGGCGTGCTGGGTGAAGTCGATACCGGATAGTTCGTCTTCGCGAGTTACCCGGAATCCCATGGTCGCGTCGATCACCTTTCCCAGCACGAACGACACGGTGAACGCGAACGCGGCGACCACGACGATGCCCAGAGTCTGCTTGCCCACCTGGGTGATCCCGCCGCCGTAGAAAAGGCCCTCGGGACCGCCCGACACGGCCTCGGCAGCGAGCAGACCGATGAGGAAGGTTCCGACCACCCCGCCGACGAAGTGCACTCCCACCACGTCGAGCGAATCATCGTATCCAGCGGTGAATTTCCACCCGATCGCATACGAGCACACCACGCCCGCAACCAGACCGACCACTACGGCGCCCAGCGGCGAGACGAACCCGCATGACGGCGTGATGGCGACCAGGCCCGCTACGACGCCGGAGGCGGCGCCAAAGGTGGTCGGGTGTCCATCGCGGAAGCGTTCGACTGCGAGCCAGCCCAGCATCCCGAGGCATCCGGCGATCAGCGTGTTGAGAAAAATGACCGCGGCCTTGCCGTCCACCGCAAATGCCGAGCCTGCGTTGAAACCGAACCAGCCGAACCACAACAGGCCGACACCGAGCAGGACGAACGGGAGATTGTGCGGGCGCATGGCCTCGGATTTGAACCCGATACGCGGGCCGAGCACCAGCGCGAGCGCCAAAGCCGAGGCCCCCGAGACGATCTCGACAACCAATCCACCCGCGAAGTCGAGCGCGCCGAAGACGGAGAGCCACCCGCCAGGTCCCCAGACCCAGTGCGCGACGGGCGAATACACGGCCAACGTCCACAGCGCGACGAACAGCGTCCACGCCGAGAATTTCGCCCGGTCGGCGATCGCGCCGCTGACCAGCGCCGCGGTGAGAATGGCGAACGCCAACTGGAACGTCACGAACAGCAGCTCGGGCACATTGGAGCGCACCGCGGACACATCGATACCGGACAGTCCGAGGTGGCCGAGCCCGCCGATGATTCCGCCCCCGGCGTCCGTGCCGAACGCCAGGCTGTAGCCGGCCACGATCCAGGTGACCGTGACGACCGGGATGGCGATGAAGCTCATCATGATCATGTTCAGCACGCCGGTGGAGCGGACCATGCCGCCGTAGAAGATGGCCAGACCCGGGGTCATCAACAACACCATCGCGGTGCTGACGAGCAACCAGGCGGTGGCGGCGGGGTCGATCTGCACGCGGGCTCCTTCGTCAGGGCAAAACGCCCGGACGACTATGACACAGTGGGTGCGCCCGCGATCTCCGGATCGGCCTATTTCAGCTATTTGACAGCGGCGACGGCAGCCGGGCGTCACCGAGGCCGCCCGCAGGTGCCCTCCTCGCAACCGCAACACCCGTGCCCCGGTCGGTGGACTTAGCCATCGACGCACCCCGGGGTGGCAAATCTAGGTCATTCACTCGTCGAAGAACTTCCTGAGGTTTGCCACACTTGCACGACCACGTAAAAACCGTGATTGAACAGCGGATATAGCCCCGCGATGCGTATTGTTCGGTTCGCTCAGCAATTTTTACGTAGGCGTCAAACCAGGAGTGGGGGAGCAATCGATGACGGTGGACGGGACACAGGAAGCGCATCCGGACTGCGTGGGTGAACGCCGAGCCCAGCAAGCACGGCTGTGGCTCGGCGCGGGCGCGATGACCCTGGGTATGGGAGCCGCGATGCTCGGCGGCGCGGCCATCGCGGCCGCCGACTCGCCAGATGCACCCTCGGGTACCACCCGCACCGGTTCCTCCGACAGCTCCGATTCCTCGTCGTCCTCCGATGCGGGATCGACCACCGCGGGACCGGGGAAAGGCAGCGGCGGATCGTCGCGCGAGACTGTCGGCTCTTCACCGGACGATTCCGAAGACAGCTCCGGAACGCGCACCAAGGACGACGCGGAGCAGTCCGACGACTCCGACGACAGCTGGGGCGAAGGGTTACCCACCCGTGGTTCGGGTCTCGACGAGGACGATGCAACCGCCGAGGAGACCATCGGCGGCTCCGAGGAGACCGGCTCCGAAGAAGTCATCCCCGAGGAGACCGTGGCCGAGGCGGTCACCATCGTCGAGGAGAACAACCCGACCGGCACCTCGAACGAATCCACCGCCACACCGCAACCAGCCGCTGCCAATTCCCCGGTGATCTCGGACGGCTCATCGGCGTCCGCGCCACCCGAACCCGAAAGCACTCCCCTCCTCACGCCGGCGGTCAACGACAGTGGGCTGAGCACCATCACCGGATCCGCGGGCGCCAGTTTCTACACGCTGGCCTCCACCTCGAGCGCCGTGGGGCGCGCGGCGGCGCTGTCTCCGGCCGCTGTGCCTGCCGCTGCGGTAGCGCAGGCGAGCAACCCGTTCGGCCTGCCCACTCCCGAAGAATTGCTGCGCGGGCTGCAGGAACTCGGCACCAATCTGTACTTCGCCGTGATGAACCAGCTCTACGGGTTCCAACGCAGTCTGACGGCACTGCGCGACGATGTGATCGGCATCCTCGGGTTCACCCAGGAGGTGATCACCAGGTCGCTGCCGTTCGGTAATCCGACAGGCAATGCGCAGTACTTCGTGCAGGCCGACGACTACCTCTCCGCCGCGCTGGCCACGGTGGCCATGGCTTACGCGCAGTTGACTCAGGGCACGGTAGATCTGCAGGGCTTCCTGACCGCCGCGTCGAACACCGCAAGCCTGGTCAAACCCGGCACGATGGTCTACCTCGGTCCCGGCATGCGGATCGTCTACTGGACTGATAGCTATGAGGTGTTGCAGGACAAGGATGTTCGCATCATCATCCGAAACTACGGCACCGACCAGGCGAGCAAGGCGTACAACGACCTCACCAACGGCCTGACAGACCCGACCAAGGCCATGATCGTCGCGATCAACGGTCCGATATCGGTCGGCACGGGCGTCCGCCAGAAGACGGTCGTCGTCATCGGTGTCGACAATGTCAACGGAACGGTCACCATCAACGATCCCACCCGGGATGACGGGCAGGGCCTGGTCCTGAGTTACGACGAGTTCATGGACGCCTGGGGGCCGAACAATTATCAGCTGGTCACCACCCAGCTCACCAGTTCGCCGAACGTGGCACCGGACGCGTCCGAGACCAGGTGGGTCTGGTCGCTGCCCTCGATTCAGCAGATCGGCTCGCGAGTCGCCGCGGCGTTCGTGCACCAGGTTCAGGTTTTCCAGGAGAGCATCACCGACCTCAGCAACGATCTGTCGCTCACCTTCGGCATCACTCAGCCGGAGCCCATCGGCCCGCCATCGGCCGGTGATACCGAGTACGGGAATTACCTTGGCAACTATCAGTACTGGAAGTACCAGGGCAACTTCGGCACATGCGCGCTGATGGCCACCTCCGCCGTCATCGCCCAGTTGACCGCAAATGGCATGCCGGTCGACATGGATGCGATCGCGGCCGAGGTGCAGCAGCTGGCGGAGACGCTGCCCAGCGGTATAAGGGTCGGTATGCCGATCTACACCGAGGGAAAGGGTGGAACCTTCTCCGCAGACGTCATCACCCTGCTCAACAAATTCGGCATCAACGCCGACTACACCACGTATCTCAAGACCGAAGGATCGCTGGCACTGGATAATATGACCGCCGCCCTGGACCAGGGCCAGTCGGTGATCGTCAGCGTCAACAACAAAGTGATCTACGACGCGTGGAACAAACAGTTCTTGGGTGAGAACTGGGCGCGGTTCCGCGACGGTCTGGACGTATCCAATCACGCCGTAACCGTGCTCAGCGTCAACATGACCAAGGGCGTCGTCTATCTCAATGACAGCGCATTGCGTAACGGGCAAGGCCTGGCCGTGCCACTCGATCAGTTCATGAAGGCCTGGGAGACAGGAAACTTCTCGCTGACCACCGCCGAACGGGACAGCAGCGCCGCGGGCTGAGGTCGAGTATTTCGCTGGCGGGTGATGGGGCAATTCATGCCGCGTCACCCGCCTGATCTCGCAGCCAGCCGCACCGCATCCCGGTCACTCCACTCCAGTCAAGGATCCTCATGTCTTCCCGCACAGTCCGGCTCACCGCAGCCGCCGCGATCACCGCAACCGCAACCCTTTTCGCTGTCCCCGGTGTGGCGGTGGCAGACCCGTTCGACGATGACGACGGCACCGTGCAGGTCGACTCGCCGCCCGCGGAGGAGCCTGCAGAAGAACCACAGCCAGAGCCGGAACAGCAACCCGAGCCGGAGCCTGCCCCGGAGCCACAACCCGCACCGGAACCCGAGCGTGAGCCGCAACCGGAGCCTGCGCTGGGCTCGGCGCCGGATCCCGAGCCAGACCAGGCCGGTGAGACCGGCGCTCAGCAGGACGATCCGAGCACCCCCTCCGACGCCACCGGTGCAGACCCCGAAACATCGCCAGGTGCCGATGATCCGGCGCCCTCCGAGCAGGCGCCCGACGCTGACAACACCCCCGACACCAACCCCGACACCGCCTCCCCCGATATCGCCGATATCGATGCCGACGATCTGGAGACGGCAACACGTGCAGAACCCGAATTCAGCGAGGCCACCGAAGCATCGGTGACGCAGATCGAGCAGCTGCAAAGCCTCGTCGAGTCGGAATACCTTTCGGAATCCAGTTCGGTCGTCACTCAATGGGACTCGTCCTGGGTTCAGTACACCCAGTGGTATCAGCCGATGCTGATCAGTCCGTATCGCACCCCGGTGACGATCGCCTACGTCGCGGACGGGCGGCCGTACATCACTGAGCTCGCGCCGCTGCGGCCGACGGTTCTCACCGTGCCGCAGGCGGGCGTGCACAGCTTCACCGCGGTGGTCAACGATCCGGCCGGCCGGGTGACAAACGTGTCGGTGGGTAGCTTCTCCGGTGGCGGCTACGTACCCGCACCCGGTCAACCGCCTCCCCCCAAGCCCGCCGTGCCGACAACCTACGAAAACGTGCTGGTGTCCTTCAAACTCGGCGACGCGTCGTACAAGCCTGTGGTCGTCAAGAAGGTGGTCGACCTCGGTGACGATCCGGCTCGGTCGCTGACCAAGGTGCTGCTCGATGAGGAGACACCGGCCTGGGGCACCTGGGGACCCACCGACTCCGGGCGACGCAGTTTCACCGTCTCGCTGACCGACCGCCTCCCCGGATTGAGCACACCGGGAACCGACCTGCCGCCCGGCTACCGCCTGCAGCCCGCGGAACGCAGCACCGCGGAGAAGGCGGACTCGTCGACGCCGGTGCTCGCCTGGGTCGCTGCTGGACTCGGTGGCATCGCAGTGCTGGCCGTGATCGGCGCCGTGGTGAGCGCTCGGCGACGACGCCAGGGTTGATCGGAGGGCGTGCGAATTCGATTCACCAGCACCGAAAGGTAGTCCGTGTGGGGTGGAGCGATTCAGGGCGTTGACATGCAAGTGGCCGCTTGCATAACATTCGGTGGGTGGGTGATGTCTTCAAGGCACTGGCAGATCCCACACGCCGCACAATCCTCGACGAACTGACCGAACGCGACGGGCAGACCCTCTTCGAGATCTGCGCACGGCTGGCGTCCAAGCATGGACTCGGCTCGTCACGACAGGCGATTTCGCAGCATCTGGATGTCCTGGAAGAGGCCGGTCTGGTGAAGACCAGACGTGAAGGTCGTTACAAACTTCATGACCTCGACACAACTCCGCTCATAACGATCGTCGAGCGATGGCTCGACAAGCCCGATACCCGTTCGACAGCACGGAAAGGATCACCGTGAGAATCACATTGGCCAGCGTTTTCGTAGACGATCAGGACAAGGCGCTGCGGTTCTACACCGAAGTCCTCGGATTCCGACCGAAACATGATGTGCCGATGGGTGACCACCGGTGGATCACCGTGGTGTCGCCGGAGGATCAGGGCGGCACCGAACTCGTCCTCGAACCCGACGAACACCCTGCGGTTCGGCCGTTCAAGGAGGCGCTGGCCGCCGACGGCATCCCGTTCACGGCATTCGCCGTCGACGACGTCCATGCCGAGCACCACCGACTGAGCGAGATGGGCGTGTCGTTCACCCAAGAACCGGTGAGCATGGGGCCGGTCACCACGGCCGTGCTCGACGACACCTGCGGCAACCTCATCCAGATCCAGCAGACCGCCTGAACCCGTCACGGGCATACCCCTCAGTCGGGGAAATCGGCGCTACGAGAAAGCGTTTCGTTTCTGCGCAGCTCTGCCAAGGTCTGCTCCAGCGCATCGATCACAGCCTCATATCCACCGTTGCCCAGCACCAGACGCCGAGGCGGCGGGTCCTGAGCCATTGCGGCGATCACCACACGGGCACCGCGATGTGGATCACCTGGCTGAACACCGTCCATCTCGACGAAGGTCGCACGAACCTGCTGGAGCATGTCGTGATACTCCGAAATCGGTTCGGCGACCGGCTCGTTGGCGAATCCGGCGTAGGCGTTCGTGCGAAAGGCGCCCGGTTCCACCGCCAACACCGAGATGCCCTGCCCGGCGACCTCGGCACGCAGCGCGTCGGTGACCGCCTCGATGGCGAACTTCGTCGCGCTGTAGTAGCCGAACCCGACTGCCGACACCAGGCCT
The DNA here is from genome assembly GCF_000691525.1 of Mycolicibacterium neoaurum ATCC 25795. Classification (GTDB taxonomy): domain Bacteria; phylum Actinomycetota; class Actinomycetes; order Mycobacteriales; family Mycobacteriaceae; genus Mycobacterium; species Mycobacterium neoaurum. The sequence continues at coordinate 39,787 of NZ_JMDW01000022.1, read as the reverse complement.
GCCACCGAGGAGACGTTGATGATCCATCCGTTTCCGCGGGCACGCATCCCCGGCAACACCGCACGCGTCACGGAAAGCACTGCGAAGAAGTTCAATTCGAACATCGCCCGCAATGCGGACTCGTCCATGCCCTCGATCGATCCGTACCAACCGCGGCCGGCATTGTTGACCAACACGTCGATACCGCCGAACCGCTCCTCGGCGGCTTGCACCGCGCGCTGCACCTGCGCGGCATCGGTGAGTTCCAGCGGGACCACGAGAACCCGATCCCCATACTGATCGGCCCAGTCCGACAATTCCTGCGGGCGCCGGGACGTGATCGTCACGCGGTCCCCCGCCTCCAGCGCCGCCTCGGCGAAGGCCATTCCGAAGTTGCCGGGCGTCCCGCCGGTGATGAACCACCGCCTGCTCATGGCTCACACACCAACCGGCTGATCGACTCGCCGTCGACGGTGAAGCGGAAGTGCAGGTCGACGACGCCACCGGGGAAGTCGCCCTCCAGATGCTGAGTCACGTCAACACCGGTGTCGGTCGTCCTCGCTCCGACGAACTCTGAGGTGTAGGTGAACTCACCGGCCGATGCGGTCAACCAGGCACCGATCTCATCGCGGCCCGTGTAATCGCGGCCCTCGTCGGTCACCACGGCGTCGGCGGTGAAGGTGTCGACCGCTCGGCCGTCCTCCGGGGTGGCGTGGGTGGTCATGAACGTCTTTACGGGGTCTGGGAGTGCATCCCATTCGGTTGTGGTCATGACACCACCGTCGGGCTTCCCGTTAGGGGAAAGTCAAGCCGTTGTCGATATCGCGCCGCGGCCTTGACCTTGCCCCACGGGCAACCATCAAGATGGCCTTGTCCGCCATGTGGGCGGCCGACGATAGAGGAGGACGCTGTGGGCGCACAGGTCTCGATCGGTGACTTCGCGGTGATGACGAGTCTGAGCAGGAAGGCACTGCGCCACTATCACGACATCGGCATCCTCGAACCCGCCCACATCGACCCCTACACCGGCTACCGCTTCTATGACACCAGCCAGGTCGATCACGCGCACATCATCCGCCGATTCCGATCCCTGGGCATGTCCATTCCCGATATCAAGGCACTGTTGAGCACCGAGGATGCCATCGCCCGCACCGAGATCATCACCACCCATCTCGAACAGATGGAAGCGCAACTGCAGCAGACCCGAGACACCGTCGGTGCGCTGCGTGAATTGCTCTCCCCCGTCAAGCCTCCGGCAGAGGTTGCCGTGCGTCAGGAATCACCGCTGACCGTGTGGTCGGTCGGCGGCACCATCGATGTCTCCGATATCGACGATTGGTTCTCGGCATCGCTGCAGCAACTGCGAACTGCCGTCGCGGCGGCCATGGGTACGCCGACCGCGGTGAGCCCGGGCGGCCTCTATGAACGAGCACTGTTCCTCGAACAGCGGGGCAGCGCAACGATGTTCGTGCCCGCACCGGCATCGGCGGAACCTCCCGAGGGAATCGATGCCACCACCCTGCCGAAGTCCGAATTCGCGGTACTCACCCATAAGGGGGGTCACGACGGCATCGACCGCAGTTACGCCGCGTTGGGGATCTATGTCAACGAGCACCTGATCAGTGGCCAGGGACCGATCCGCGAGCACTACATCGGCAGCACTCTGGCAGAACCGACAGCGTTCACGGCCACCGAGATATGTTGGCCGATCTTCAGCACCACTGCGGCGGTGGACTGACGGCGTCGTCTGTCGACACTCACGACCACGGGCTTTGGTGATGGGGAGCCCGAACGTTTCAGCCAGATTCTGACCGATATAAACGCAGGCACGGCTCCACGTAATCGACACTCCGACCAAGCGCGGCAAGTTCGGTACCGGTGCGCACCGCGGCCAGCTGGTCGAACTCGGGCTCGTCGCAGTTTGTGACGAAGTCGCGCACATCGGCCAACTCACGAACGTCCATATCGGCGGCCCGGAAGCACATGCCCACATTGTGATGGTCGCCGCGGCATACGGCCCACAACTTCAGGGTTCGGGGCTCCCGCCACAGCCCGGTTTCTTCCAGCAGTTCGCGCGAAGCCTCGGTCGCGAGATGGTCGATATCCAGTGGCGCGCCGGTCGGCGGCGGTGTCACGGAACCTCCGGGAAACTGCCAGAGCCCTGCCTTCGCCGTGAGCGGACCGGCTCGCCCGACAAGCACCTTTCCCCCGAATGTGGGCACGAGGACAGTCACGAACAGTGTGGAGATGCGATGCCCAAACCGTCTCAGCGCCAGCGTTCGGTAGGTGCTCGGCGACCACCACACGACCATCCGACTCGATATGGCTTCCAACGAGCAGCGCTCGACCAGCACCAGCGGACCGTCGAAGAGTCCTGGATTCCGGCGGGTGGCGGCATCGAATAATCGATCGGCTGCCTGCGCCTCTTCATGCGCTACGCGTGGCCCGTCACCCCTTTCGAACTGCAATTCAGAGGGCTGTCCGACCCAGACGCGATCATCGCCGATCAATCCAAACTCCTCCATCACACGCGTTCTCAGAAGCGGCGGGTACATACGACGACCTGAACGTCATCGTCGTACAGGATGAGCCCTGGATCGTCCGGCTGCCGCGCTCTCCACGCGACGTCGTAACGGTCGAGGAGTGCCAAGTATCCGTGGACTCGCTCAAGCACATCTCTTGCATCGGCCTTGAACCAGCAGGTGGTCAAGGGGGTTGAGGGTGCGGTCGAACAGCGTTGGATCGACTGTCGCCGGGTCTGGGTAGGCGGCATTGAGCCAGTCGTTGCTTTCCCGCCACCATGCTCGATCGCGCGGGCTGAGACGATGCGATTTCGCCAGTCCGAAAACCCCGGTGTGGTTGCCGCAACTGTTCGCCACCGCCGATTCATAGCGAAGGTAGAGCGACATCGCTTGGCTTCTCCTGCCGGTCGGTGCAGCCTGGCAAAGGTCCGAAAAGCTTTCGCATCGGCATCATTCGCTGAATCTTGTACAGCCATGCTAAGCCGAGATGACACCGATCACTATCGGTGATCCATACTGACCAAGCGATGCACCTAAGACCGAGCATTCCGAACGGCAACTACATCACCCCGCCGCGTCCCGTCGACGTCGCCCGATTCGTTCCTGAGCTCGCGCGGTTCGCTCGCTCCACCACCCGACTGCACCCCCGCCCGGCAGTGCCGGCGGCACAACAGAGTTCGATCGGCGGACCGATGCTGTGGCCACGCGCGGAACCATGGCCGACGTGTACCGCTCCCTACTTCCATTGGAATCTCGACACTCTCGGGTCCGAGCCCGAATATCAGCACTTGCACGCCGCTCCCAACTCACTGATTCCGGTACTGCAGTTGTTCGCGTCCGACGCACCGACCATTCGCTTTCCCGATGACGCCGATCTGTTGCAGCTGCTCTGGTGCCCGGTGATCCACGCACACGTACCCGGCCAGCCCGACGCCTATGCGCCCGCGATCACGCTCCTGTGGCGCAACTCGGCGGCGCTGTCCGCTGTCGCAGCCACCCCGGCACCACCCGTCGATTTCGAGCCAGAATGCATCCCTCGCCCGTGTGCACTCCATCCTGAGGTGGTGCCCGAGTATCCGCTGGACCTCCCAGACGCGCTGTGGGATCGAATAGGGACGATAGAGGACGCAGGATGGGGACTCGATCTGAACTATGCAGACGACTTGTCGGTGGCACCGGGTTGCAAGGTAGGGGGCTGGCCGAAGTGGCACGCCATGGATCCATATGCCATCCCGTGCCCGGACTGCGGCACCCCTCGTGAACTCCTCATCTGCCTCGACACCTACGAACGAGGACACGGCGCAAGGACATGGAGCGTTCAAGATGGTCTCGGATCGGACATCGACTCGGACCAACCGACGGGGCTGGTGGTCGGCCGTGGCGGGGATGTTCAGATCTTCAGCTGCCCCGAAGATCCCCGCCATCCGATTCACGTTCTCGTGCAGGGATGAGCGTGTCAACCGCTCTGGTTTGCGAGAACGCCCAGGGCCAACGACTTCAGTTCTGTGGTGCGCGAGGGGGGACTCGAACCCCCACGTCCGAAGACAATGGCACCTAAAGCCATCGCGTATGCCATTTCGCCACTCGCGCTCTACCGGTCAGACTACCGCCTCGCACCAGGGGAGTTTTGTCGGACGTCTGCCCTAGCGTCGTCATCAACGAGGGGGGCTTCGTTATGCGCACGCAGGACGACTTCATACAAGTCCGACGACTCGTCGATGCGGGGATGAACGACTGTGCGATATCGCGCGCAACCGGGGTGCCCCGGACCACTGTGCTGCAGTGGCGAAATCGGCCGCCGCGACGCTTTGTCGAGCCGTCCGACTGCACGGCACACGATTACTCAACTCTTCCCTCCGTCCATTACGCATACCTGCTCGGCCTCTACCTCGGGGATGGCTGCATCTCACGCATGGGCCGCGTGTGGCGCCTGCGCATTGCGCTGGATACGAGGTATCCCGACATCATCGAAAGCTGTCGGCTTGCCATTGACGCCCTTATGCCCGGTCAGCACGCGCACGTGGCGAAACAGAAGAGCAACTACGTGGTGGTCGGTCTGTACTCCAAGCACTGGCCGTGTGTGTTTCCGCAGCATGCTCCCGGCCGCAAGCACCTTCGTCCGATCGTCCTGGAGCCGTGGCAACAGGCCCATGTCGACGCCGCCACCGAGGAGTTCGTCCGTGGCCTCATCCACAGCGACGGGTGTCGGGTGGTCGCCAACGATCGCGGGGTCGCCAGCATCCGCTATCACTTCACCAACCACTCGACCGATATCCGCAATCTCTTCTGCGCGGCCCTCGATCGGCTCGGCATCCCGTGGACCCAGAACAGTCGCTACGTCATCGCCGTATATCGCAAGGCGGCGACCGCACGACTCGACCAGTTCATCGGGCCCAAGACCTGAGACCGGCGGGCGGTAAAGTTGACCCATGTCCACTACACGACGTAGGAGACCGGCGCTCATCGCGCTGGCCACCGTCGGTGCCACCGGCTGCATGCTGCTGGCCTGGTGGCAGTGGACCCGCTACGAATCGAACTCGGGCACGTTCCTGAACCTGGGATACGCCCTGCAATGGCCGATGTTCGCCGCCTTCTGCGTCTACGCCTACTACAAGTTCGTCAGGCTGGAGGACGCGCCACCGACCTACGAGGAGCCCGCGGACACCAGCCGCGCCACCGAGATCCCCGCCGGCCTGCTCCCCGAGCGTCCGGCCGCCGCGTCGACCGTCGATGACGACCCCACCCTGCGCGAATACAACGCCTACCTGGCCGAGTTGGCCAAAGCGGACACCCCCGAGGACAGGAACACCAGATGAGCACCCCCGAAAGCCAGGAAACCCGAACCCCCGCTGTTCCGCTGCCCTCCATCCAGAAGGCGCTGGCGAGCTACCGGGTACTCGCGTGGACGACCGGCCTGTGGCTGATCGCGTTGTGCTACGAGATGGTCATGAAGTACGGCTTCAACGACGACTCGCTGAGCTGGATCGCGGTCGTACACGGCTGGGTGTACTTCGCCTACCTGATCGCCACGGCGAACCTGGCCGTCAAGGTGCGCTGGCCGTTGGGCCGCACGCTGGGCACCCTGATCTCCGGCACCGTGCCCGTGTTGGGCCTCATCGTCGAGCACTTCCAGACCCAAGACGTGAAGAAGCGGTTCGCTCTGTAGCCACCGTCGGGCGCACCGCGGGTATCAGCAGCGCGCCCACCGCAGACACGGCCGAGACCGCGGCGGCGACGATCAGGGCAGCCCGGAAACCGTCGAGGGTCGGCACCTCGTGACCGCCGGCCGTCATCGTCATCCCCGCCAGGATCGCCCCGATCACCGCGCTGGAGATCGAGGTGCCCAGCGACCGCGCCAGTGCGTTGAGACCGTTCGCAGCGGCGGTCTCCGACAGCGGTACCGCGGCGTTGATCAAGGCAGGCATCGACGCGTAGGCGAAGCCGACCCCGATGCTGACCAGGACGTTGAGCACCAGCACTTGCGGACCACCGCCCAGGAGCCACAACCCGGCAAGGTACGAACCGGCGATCACCACGCACCCGACGCACAGCGTGAACCTCGGACCGCGGGCTCCGGCCACCCGCGCCGCGAACGGGGCCACGAGCATCATGGCGATCCCACCCGGGGCCATCCACAGCCCGGCTTCCAGCATCGACATGCCCAACCCATAGCCGGTCTCGGCAGGCAGTTCGAGCACCTGTGGTGCGATCAGCGAGAGCGCGAACATCGCGAACCCGACCCCGACCGAGGCGATGTTGGTGATCAGCACCGGCGGGCGCACCGAGGTGCGTAGGTCCACGACCGGCGAATCGAACCGCAGCTGCCAGGCGACGAAGATCGCACTGACCACGATCGAGGATCCGAACATCCCGATCGTCACACCGGACGTCCAGCCCCAATCACGCCCCTTGGTGATACCCAGCAGCAGAGTCACCAGTCCGGCCGCCAGCAGGAGCGCGCCTAGCGGGTCGAGGCGGTCCGTCGAACTGGCAGGCACCGCAGGCACCAGCGTGGCGAAGAGCACGAGCAGCACGACTCCGATGGCCGCGGCGAACCAGAACAGCGCATGCCAGGAGAGGTGTTGGGCAATGGCCGCCGATAGTGGAAGCCCGAGTGCGCCGCCCACCCCGAGCGACGAACTCATCAACCCCATGGCGCTGCCGACCCGCTCGGCGGGTACGGAAGCTCGCAGCACGCTGATGCCCAGCGGGATGATGGGGATGCCGAGGCCCTGCATGCCGCGACCGATCACGAACGGGATGAGGGTGGTGCTCGACGCGGCGATCACCGAGCCCGCGATCAACACAATCGCGCAGGCGATCAGGATCCGTTTCGGGCCGTACAGATCACCGAGCCTGCCGAACACCGGCGTGGCCACGGCCGCAGTGAGCAGGGTCGATGTGATCGCCCATGATGCGTCAGAAGCGCTGGTGTCGAGCAGCTTTGGCAATTCGGGTATCAGCGGGATGAGCAGTGTCTGCATCAGCGAGACGCTGATCCCGGCAGCACACAGCACCGCGATCAGCACACCTGGATGGGCCGCCGAGACTCTCCGGAATGGCCGCGGCCGATCGACTGACACCACGCCCGGGAGCATTACACGTTAGCTGCGCTATGCAAAATCCCGATGGTGGTCCGGCTCGGAACCGCCGGCGATCAGGCCAACGCGCGCAATTGCGGCACCAACAACGTCAACGCCCGGCCACGGTGCGAAGCGGCGTCCTTCTCAGCGGCCGACAGCTGCGCCGCCGAGCGTGAGGAGTCTGCGGGCACGAAGATCGGGTCATATCCGAAGCCCCCGTCACCACGCGGCTCTCGGGCAATCGTGCCCGCCCATTCACCGCGCACCACGGTCTCCCCCGCCGCGGAGACGAGCGCACATGCCGAGACGAAGGCCGCGCCGCGCCGGCCGTCGGGCACATCGCGCAACTGACCGAGCAACAGCTCGAGGTTGGCGCGGTCATCACCGTGTGCACCGGACCACCGCGCCGACAACACCCCGGGCATCCCGTTGAGTGCGTCGACGGCCAGCCCGGAATCGTCGGCGACCGAGGGCAATCCGGTCGCGGCGAACGCATCGCGGGCCTTGGCCAGCGCGTTCTCCTCGAAGGTGGCACCGGTCTCGGGTGCCTCGTCGAACTCGGGGACCTCGGACAGTGATACCAATTCCACGCCGTCGATTCCGGCCGCGTCGAGGACCCGGCGGAGCTCGGCCAGCTTCTTGGCGTTGCGAGAGGCAACCAGTAACCGGGTCAGCTTCCGAACACCTTCTTGGACGGGCCGCTGGGCTCGGGCAGCACGCCCGGATAGGGCAGCTCCAGTGCCGCCCGCTGGATGGCGAACAGCTCCTCGCAACCGGCGAGCGCCACGTCCAGCATCTTGTCCAGCGTCGTGCGCGGGAAGGTGGCGCCCTCACCGGTGCCCTGGATCTCGACCAGGGTTCCGGTGTCGGTGGCGACGACGTTCATGTCGACCTCGGCGCGGGAATCCTCGGTGTAGGGCAGGTCCAACCGGACCCGGCCGTCGACCACACCGACCGACACCGCGGCGATGGCACAGGACAACGGGCGCGGGTCCGACAACTTGTCGGCCGCGGCCAGGTAGGTCACGGCATCGGAGAGCGCGACATAGGCGCCGGTGATCGCGGCGGTGCGGGTACCGCCGTCGGCCTGCAGCACATCGCAGTCGATGGCGATGGTGTTCTCACCGAGCGCGCCGAGGTCGATACACGCCCGCAGCGACCGGCCGACGAGCCTGCTGATCTCCTGCGTGCGACCGCCGACCTTGCCCTTGACCGACTCGCGGCCCGAGCGCTCATGGGTGGCCGCCGGCAACATCGCGTACTCCGCGGTCAGCCAGCCCTGTCCGGACCCCTTGCGCCAACGGGGCACCCCCTCGGTCACCGAGGCCGTGCACATGACGCGGGTCTGGCCGAACTCGACCAATACCGAGCCCGCCGGATGGGAGGTGAAACCGCGGGTGATGACCACTGGCCTCAGCTCGTCGTCAAGCCGGCCGTCTTCTCGTCTGGACACCGTGCAACCCTAACGCGGAAGCCCGACGGGCAGCTCAGTGGCGGGTCACGTCGATGACTTCGCCACACACCACCGCGTGCACCGGGCCGTCGAACTCCGCCTTGGCCTCGCTGATGACGTCCTCCCGCGACGTCCACGGCGGGATATGGGTCAGCAGCAGTTTCCCGACTCCGGCACGCGCCGCGATCTGACCGGCCTCGGTGCCCGACAGGTGCAGATTGGGCGGCCGCTCCGGGGAATGCGTCCAGGACGCCTCGCACAGGAACACGTCGACACCGCGCGCCAGTTCGACCACCGCATCGCAGATGCCCGTGTCGCCGCTGTAGGCGAAGGTGACGCCATCGCGATCGGTGAAGCGCATGCCGTAGGACTCGGTGGGGTGACACACCAGCCGCGGTTCGACCGTCAGGGCCCCGAGCCGCACTGCCTGACCGTCGACCCAGGGCTGAACGTCGAAAATATCGGAGACATCGTCGATCTCGCCGCCCTCGGGCGAGGATGCCGCGCCGAGCCGCTCCCAGGTGTGCGACGGACCGAACAACATGGCCCGCCCCTTGGGCGGGGACGGGTGATACCGGCGCCACACGAACAGGCCGGGTAGATCCAGGCAGTGATCGGCATGCAGATGCGACAGCAGGACGTTCACCGAGCCGGGGTCGGCGTACCGCTGCAGGGCGCCGAGCACCCCGCCGCCGAAGTCCAGGACCATGGGCGCGGTGTCGGGCTCGGTCAGCAGATATCCGGACGCGGGCGAATCGGGGCCGACAACACTGCCGGAACAACCCAGTACGGTGATTCGCACAGCACTAGCTTGCCACGTCGGTCAGCGGCGCGACGAAAGCATGACCGCATTCAGCGACAAGATTCATTTTGTGTCCGCACCGTGATGCACGACATGGCTCACCGGTCGGCTCAGGATCGCAGCGCTGTCGGGCCGGTGCGCGCGGTACGGGCCTTGCGCTCGGGGCCGGACAGCACGTAGGCGGCGATCAGCCCGGCGACCGCCCCGGACAGATGTCCCTGCCAGGACACTCCCGGCGCACCGGGGAGCACCCCGAACAGGATGCCTCCGTACACCAGCGCGACGATCACCCCGACCACGATCTCCCAGGCCTTGCGACTGAAGAATCCGAACACGATGAGAAAGGTCAGCCAGCCGAAGATCAACCCGGACGCGCCGATGTGGTTGGTGGTGCACTGGATCCCCACATAGGGGCAGTGCGCGCCGATATTGCCGATCAGCCAGGTGCCGAACCCGCCGAGCAGCCAGATGATGGCGGTGGCCCCGAGGAAGCGCCCCATGCCGGCCAGCGTCATCAGGAAGCCGAGCACCAGCGCGGGCACGGTGTTGGCGATCAGATGGGGCCAGCCGCCGTGCAGCAGCGGCGCCCACAGGATGCCCCACAACCCGTCGGTCTGCAGCGGGCGAATCCCGTCCTGGTCGAGACGATGGCCGAGAACGGTGTCGATGATCTCCATGACGTAGAGCAGCGCCACGAAACCGACGATCGTGACACCGCCGACCACCCATGCCGGCCGATTCTTCGGTGACCGGGTGTCCGGGAGATTCATGCCCACTCGTTCATGCCCAGAGTTGCCCTTCCAGTGCGTCTTCCGCATCGTCCAGGCTACCGGCGTAGGCACCGGTGGACAGATACTTCCATCCGGCGTCACAGATCGTGAACGCGATATCGGCGCGCTCGCCGGCCTTGATGGCCTTGGCGCCCATACCGAGTGCGGCGTGCAGGATGGCGCCCGAGGAGATACCCGCGAAGATGCCCTCCACCTGGACCAGCTCACGGGTGCGCTTGACCGCGTCGAACGCGCCGACCGAGTAACGGGTCGTCAGGATCTCGGGGTCGTAGAGCTCGGGCACGAAACCCTCGTCGATATTGCGCAGCGCGTAGACACCTTCGCCGTAGCGCGGTTCGGCGGCCACGATCTGCACCCCGGGCACCTGCTCACGCAGGAAGCGGCCGGTGCCCATCAGGGTTCCGGTGGTGCCCAGACCACCGACGAAATGCGTGATCTCGGGCAGATCGGCCAGCAGCTCCGGACCGGTGGTCTCGTAGTGCGCGGCGGCATTGGCCGGGTTGCCGTACTGGTAGAGCATCACCCATGAGGGATTCTGTGCGGCAAGCTCTTTGGCGTGCGCGACAGCGGTGTTCGAACCGCCCTCGGCGGGCGAGAAGATGATCTTGGCACCGTAGAGCTCGAGGAGTTGACGTCGCTCGATCGAGGTGTTCTCCGGCATCACGCAGATCATCTGGTAACCCTTGAGCAGGGCCGCCATGGCCAGGGAGATACCGGTGTTGCCGCTGGTGGGTTCCAGCAACGTGTCCCCCGGCGTGATCAGTCCATCGCGCTCGGCCTGCTCGATCATCCGCAGCGCGGGCCGGTCCTTGATCGACCCGGTGGGGTTGCGGTCCTCCAGCTTGGCCCACAACCGCACATGCGGGCCGTCGGCGCCGTCCTCCCAGCGCGGTGACAGCCGCTGCAAGCCGACCAGCGGGGTGTTCCCCAGGGCTTGCAGCAGCGAGTCGTAACGCACGCCTAGCCGCCTGCGACGGCGGGCAGGATCGTGACCGAGTCGCCGTTGCCGATCGCGGTGTCCAGGCCACCGGAGAACCGGACGTCCTCGTCGTTGACATAGATGTTGACGAAGCGGTGCAGCTTGCCCGCATTGTCGGAGTCGATCAGACGCTCCGAAATCCCCGGATAGTTGGATTCCAGATCGGCGATGACGGCCTGCAGGGTCTCGCCGTCGGCTTCGACGCGCTTTTCCCCGCCGGTGTGGGTGCGCAGGATGGTCGGGATGGACACGGTTACGGACACGGTGGCCTCTCTCAGGATTCGTAGTTCTCGACGATGCTGACTGGTTCCTCGGTGACGACGCCGTCGAGGATGCGGTAGCTGCGCAGTTCGTGCGCTTGCGGATCACGCGTCGAGACCAGGACGTAGTGCGCGTCCGGTTCGGAGGCGAAGGAGATATCGGTACGGCTCGGGTAGGCCTCGGTCGCGGTGTGCGAGTGGTAGATGACGACCGGGACCTCGTCGTTGTCATCCATCTGGCGCCATACCTTGAGCTGTTCACCGGAATCGAACCGGTAGAAGGTCGGGGACCGCTCGGCGTTGACCATCTGGATGAAACGCTGCGGACGATCCGAACCCTCCGGACCGGCGATCACGCCGCAGGCTTCGTCGGGATGGTCGGCGCGCGCGTGGGCCACCATGGCGTCCACCAGGTCGGCGCGGATCACCAGCACGTCAGGACTCCGTCTCTCTTGCAGATGCGAACGCTCCGGGCAACAGGCCACGGTAGGTCGGTATTCCGGCGAGCGACTCGGCGGCCAGCACGCCGACGAGGACGGCACGGGCCAGACAGTCCGCGGCGGCCGCCCCCAATGCGGTGACCAGCGCGGTCTCCGGGGACATCGCGGCGGGCACCTTCTCCGAGGGCGGCACCTGCACCGCACCGGTGGCGAGGGCGAACACGGTGTCACCGTCGACCGGGGTGTGGGCCGGCCTGATGGCATGCGCCAGCCCGTCCTGGGCGGCGATGGCCAGCCGCCGGCATCCCGCGGGGCTCAGCTCGGCATCGGTGGCCACGACGGCGATGGTGGTGTTCAACGGGCTGCTCTTGGTGTTCAGCGCCGCGAACTCGGCGATCTGTTCTTCCGGCGGGGCACTCAGGCCGAAGAGCGCGGTCAGATCGGACATCCAGGGCAGACCGGTGGCCGGATCGATGACATTGCCACCGGAGTTGACCGCGACGATGGCCCCGACCGTCACGCCCAGATCGGGCAGCTCGATCGAGGCGGTGCCCAGTCCGCCCTTGAGCACGCCGGCACGCGCACCGGCGCCGGCGCCGACGTTTCCGACCGCGACACTGCCGTCGACCGCGGATTCCACAGCGGCATAACCGAATTCGGCGGTGGGACGGCACCCCCAACCACCGACCGGCAGGTCGAAGATAACCGCGCCCGGGACGATCGGCACCACGCCGCCGTCCATCGCGACACCGCGCCCCTGTTCCTCCAGCCAGGTCATCACACCATCGGCGGCGGCCAGCCCGTAGGCACTCCCGCCGGTGAGCACCACCGCGTCGACGTGACGCACGCTGTTGGCCGGGTCGAGCAGATCGGTCTCTCGGCTCCCTGGCGCGCCACCGCGACAATCGACCGCACCCACGGTGCCCGCCGGCGCCAGCACCACGGTGCTGCCCGCAGCCCAGCCCGACCCCAGGGTGACATCGTCGTCGATGCGGTGATGATGCCCGACGCGGATTCCTGCGATATCGGTGATGGCGCCGAACTCGGTCATCGGCTCTGCCCCAGGAGCCCGAGCACGAGATACTCCTGCAACACCGTCAGCCACTGGTACACGTCCAGATGCCCGGCCATCGGGTGCCCGACCGGCAATTGGTCCAACCCGCCGGGGCCGATCTCGAGCATGGAGCCCAGCGCCAACCGCACATCGTTGACCGCCGACGCCCACGCCTGAGCATCGTCCTCGGACAGCTCGAATTTGCCACCGCCCTCCGGCAATGTCTCAAGAAGACGTTGCGCGGCTTGGCGTTTCGCGTCGATGATGGTCGGCTCGTGCAAGCTGCGCAGCGCGCTGTTGAGACTGTCGGCTGCCGACGAGCCCGCCGGGTGCTCGGTGCGGGCCCGGTAGAAATCGGGCAGCAGCCGCTTCATCGTCTCGTCCTCGGGGGGCGCCGAGTGGCCGGTCTTGATGCCGGTGAGTTCGCTGAGTTCGTCGGTCGGAGCGGCGGATTCACGGTCGTCGAGCATCCCGGTGAGCGAGGCGACCAGATTACGCAGCAGATCCGCTTCGTGCGGGGCCAGCGATGACCGGAATCGCGGACCGTCGGCGCCCTCGAGGCGTTTCCATTTGCGCACGGGTCAGCGGTCCTGCTGCATGGTCGCCCACAGGCCCGCCGAATGCAGCTTGGTGACGTCGACCTCCATCGACTCCCGGCTGCCGGAGGACACCACGGCCTTGCCCTCGGTGTGCACCTGCATCATCAACTTGGTGGCATGTGGTTCGGAGTAGCCGAACAGCTTCTGGAACACGTAGGTCACATACGACATCAGGTTCACCGGGTCGTCCCACACGATCGTCACCCAGGGACTATCGGTCGCATCGCGACTCTCGGTGGCCTCGTCCTCACGGGTACCCGGCCGAGTCCGCGCTGGGGTAACCATGCCCGACAGACTACCGGGGTGGCACTTCCCGCCCGAATCGGAACCGGACCGATACGGTTGGGGACGTGAACGACCCCGTGAGCACCGCGCTGCTGACCGACAAGTACGAGCTCACCATGCTCGCCGCGGCACTGCGCGACGGATCGGCGCACCGGCGCTGCACGTTCGAGGTGTTCGGCCGTCGGCTGCCCGACGGGCGCCGCTACGGGGTCGTGGCGGGCACCGGACGCTTCGTGGATGCGCTGGCACACTTCACCTTCGATGCGAACACTTTGGACACCGTCGCCGATTTCCTCGACGAACAGACCCGCGAGTTCCTGACCGGTTTCCGATTCGGCGGCGATATCGACGGATACCCCGAGGGCGAGCTGTACTTCCCGAACTCGCCGGTGCTCTCTGTCCGCGGCAGCTTCGCCGAGTGCGTCATCCTGGAAACGTTGGCGCTGTCGGTGCTCAACCACGATTGCGCGATCGCCTCGGCCGCCGCCCGGATGGTCTCCGCCGCGGCCGGCCGCCAACTGATCGAGATGGGATCGCGACGCACCCACGAGCAGGCCGCGGTCGCCGCGGCACGGGCGGCGTGGATCGCCGGCTTCGACGGCAGCTCCAACCTGGCCGCTCAGCAACGCTACGGCGTGCCCGCGCTGGGCACCAGCGCTCATGCTTTCACCCTGCTGCACACCGGTCCGGACGGCACCGCCGACCGCGCCGCACAGGACGCATCGGAACGTATCGCCTTCGCCGCGCAGGTCGATGCTCTCGGCGTGGGCACCACCTTGCTGGTGGACACCTATGACATCACCGCAGGGGTGGCCAATGCCATCGCGGTCGCCGGACCCGAACTGGGAGCCGTGCGCATCGACTCCGGTGACCTCGGCGTGGTGGCCGGGCAGGTCCGGCGCCAGCTCGACGAGCTGGGTGCCCGCAACACCCGCATCGTGGTGTCCGGCGACCTCGACGAGTTCGCCATCGCGGCACTGCGCGCCGAGCCGGTCGACAGCTATGGCGTCGGGACCTCGCTGGTCACCGGCTCCGGCGCCCCCACCGCGGGGATGGTCTACAAGCTGGTCGAGGTCGACGGCATCCCGGTACAGAAGCGCAGCGCGCAGAAGGGGTCTCAGGGCGGGGCCAAGGAGTCCATGCGCGTGGCCAAACCGTCGGGAACCATCACCGAGGAGCTGGTCTTCCCGGCCGGGCACCCACCGGCGGTCGAATCCGGGCTCACCGCCAGACCGTTGAGCGTTGCGCTGGTGCGCGCCGGTGAGCCGGTCGACACGCCCGATCTCGACGCGGCCCGCACGCTGATGGCCGCCGGGCTCACCAGCCTGCCCTGGGACGGCCTGAAGCTCTCGCGGGGTGAACCCGCCGTCGCCACCCGCGTGGTTCCCGCCAGGTGACCGCCGTCGTCACCGTCACGGATCTCCTCGCCGCCGCGGTCGATGCCCTCGGCGGCACCCAGCGTGCCGGTCAGGTCGAGATGGCCCAGGCCGTCACCGAGGCCTTCGAAACGGGCAAGCACCTCGCCGTCCAGGCAGGCACCGGCACCGGCAAATCACTGGCCTATCTGGTGCCCTCGATCGCCCGGGCGGTATCGGCGGGGTCGCCGGTGGTGGTGTCGACCGCGACCATCGCCCTGCAGCGTCAGCTCGTCGACCGTGACCTGCCGAGGCTGGCCGACGCCCTGGCCCCGCGACTGCCCCGCAAACCGACCTTTGCGTTGCTCAAGGGCCGGGGAAATTACTTGTGTCTGAACAAGATCCACAACGGCGCCGCATCCGAGGGTGATGATCTGCCCCAGGAGGAACTGTTCGACGCGGTCGCCGCGACCGCGCTGGGCCGCGATGTGCAGCGGCTGACGGCATGGGCCTCGGACACCGAGACCGGTGACCGAGACGAGCTGGCCCCCGGTGTACCGGACCGATCCTGGAGTCAGGTCAGCGTGTCGGCCCGGGAATGCATCGGGGTGTCGCGCTGCCCCTACAGCGCCGACTGCTACTCGGAGAAGGCGCGCGCCAAGGCCGGTACCGCCGACATCGTTGTCACCAATCATGCGCTGCTGGCCATCGACGCCATCGCCGATGCCTCGGTGCTGCCCGAACACGAGATGCTCGTCGTCGACGAGGCACACGAGCTCGCCGACCGGGTGACCGGTGTGGCGACCGGCGAACTGTCGGCCACCGCGCTCGGTGCCGCCCAGCGCCGGATCGGGCGGCTGGTCGCCGATGAACTCGTCGAGCGCTTCGAGGCAGCCGGGGCCAATCTGGCAGCGATGATCCACGACGCCGAACCCGGTCGTATCGACCACCTCGACGACGAACTGGCCACCTACCTGACCGCTCTGCGCGATGCGGCATTCGTGATCCGCTCGGCGATCGACACCACCCCGTCGGACCCGCAGGCCGCCGCGGCGCGCACCGAGGCCGTCACCGCGGTCACCGAGATCGGCGATATCGCGGCGCGAATGTTGGATTCGTTCGGTCCCGCCATCCCCGACCGGGTGGATGTGGTGTGGCTGGATCACGAGGAGAACAGCCGCGCCGCGGCGGGCAAGCGTGCAGTGCTGCGGGTGGCCCCGCTATCGGTGTCGGGTCTGTTGCGCACCAGGCTTTTTGCTCGTGCCACCGCCGTACTGACCTCGGCCACCCTGACCCTTGGCGGCAGCTTCGACGGGATGGCGGCCGCCTGGGGTCTCTCCGGCGGCGACCAGCCCGACCGATGGCGCGGCCTCGACGTCGGCTCGCCGTTCGACCATGCAAAATCCGGAATCCTCTACGTGGCAAAGCATCTGCCACCTCCTGGCCGCGATGGCACCGGATCGCCGGCACAGCTCGACGAGATCGAAGCGCTCATCACCGCGGCCGGCGGCCGCACGCTCGGCCTGTTCTCGTCGATGCGCGCGGCCAAGGCCACCGCGGAGGTGATGGCCGAGCGGCTGTCCACCCCGGTGCTGTGCCAGGGCCAGGACACCACCGCGGCGTTGGTCAAACAATTCGCCGATGACGAGCAGACCTCACTGTTCGGCACGCTGTCGCTGTGGCAGGGCGTCGATGTCCCCGGCCCGACCCTCTCGCTGGTGCTGATCGACCGGATTCCCTTCCCCCGGCCCGACGATCCGCTGCTGACCGCCCGGCAGCGTGCGATCGGCGCCCGCGGTGGCAACGGATTCATGGCGGTGGCCGCCAGTCACGCGGCATTGCTGTTGTCCCAGGGGGCGGGCCGATTGTTGCGCCGGATCGATGATCGCGGTGTGGTCGCGATCCTGGACTCCCGGATGGCGACCGCTCGCTACGGCGGATTCCTGCGTGCCTCACTGCCACCGTTCTGGGCCACCACCGACCCGGAACGGGTTCGGGCCGCGCTGATTCGCCTGCGCAACGGCTGATTGTCACTATTCTGCTACCCAGAAACGTGCCCCGCCCGGGCGCACCGGAAAGGCGGGCAGATGCATTTCCCTACGACGGCGACAGGACGCCGACGTCTGCGATGGTTCCCGGCTGCGGCGCTGGCGCTGGGCACGGTGCTGATCGTCAGCGCATGCTCCGAACCGGTGCAGGGCAGCGCCGTTTCGGTGTTCGCCGACCCGTTCCGGGTGGCGGGGATGCCCGCCACCGACGGACCCACCGGGTTGCGCGATGACGCCACCGATCCCACCCGCGAGGTCAAGGACACCGATGGTGGTGACATCGACATGCTCGCCGCCAGTTCGATCAGCGATATCGAACAATTCTGGGAACAGACCTACGGTGAGACATTCGATGGTGAGTTCACTCCGGTGTCGGAGATCCTCTCCTGGGATTCAGACGGTTTCGACGGCGCCTTCTGCGGCGAGGACACCTACAACCTCGTCAATGCCGCGTATTGCGATGACGACCGCACCATCGGCTGGGACCGCGGGGTCCTGCTGCCCGCACTGCGCAGCGCCAACGGCGATATGGCCGTCACGATGGTGTTGGCCCACGAGTACGGTCACGCGATCCAGGCACAGGCGGGCATCGTCTCGGACGACACGCCGACGCTGGTCTCCGAGCAACAGGCCGATTGCCTTGCCGGCGTGTACATGCGGTGGGTTGCCGAGGACAATTCACCTCGTTTCACGCTGTCCACCGGTGACGGTCTGAACAGCCTGATGACGACGATGATCGGCTTCCGCGATCCGCTGATGACCGTCGACGACTCCGAGGCCGGTGAGGACGAACACGGTTCGGCATTCGAACGGGTTTCGGCATTCCAGTTCGGGTTCACCGACGGTGCCGGTTCCTGCGCGGCGATGGATCCCGCGGAGATCAAGCAACGCCGGGGCGACCTGCCGGTTCTGCTCCCTGAAGATCAATCCGGTGAACTACAGATCACCGCGGATTCGGTGCGTTCGGTCGTCGACGCGATGAACATCCTGTTCGATCCCGCCGAGCGCCCGACCCTCACCTTCGATCGCCCCGATTGCCCCGATGCCGATTCCGACGCACCGGCGACGTTCTGTCCGGCGACCAACACCATCTCGGTGGATCTGCCCGCCCTGGAGGTGCTGGGTGCCCAGCCCGCCGAGGAGGATGAGAATGCCGGATTGGCCACCGGTGACAACACCGCCTACTCGGTGGTGATCTCGCGCTACATGCAGTCGGTTCAGCAGCAGCACGGTGGCGTCGCGCTCAACACCGCGCAGGCGGCGCTGCGCACCGCCTGCCTGACCGGGGTCGCAACGGCCAAACTCGTCAAGGAGGTCAACACCCCCGACGGCGACACGATTGCGCTCACCGCAGGTGATGTCGACGAGGCGGTATCGGGAATCCTGCTCAACGGACTGGTCGCCAGCGACGTCAACGGTGAGTCGGTGCCCTCCGGGTTCTCCCGTATCGACGCATTCCGGGTCGGGGTGCTCGGTGATACCGACCGCTGTTTCAAACGATTCGCCTAAACCACTTTCGTCTCGCCGTAATAGGCCAACACTGCGTCGGACTCATCGGTGGAACGGGTGAGAAACGCATACGAACGGATGAAGGACTGCCCGACGCAACCATCGATCTTCACCCGGAAATTGCTGATCAACACCCAGGGGTTGGCACCGCGGAATTGCTTCTCCGTGACCGGAACGACGTTGACCACACCGGGTTTCAGTGCAACGGCGATGCCGCCGGTGACCGGCGTGGTCAACACCGGGACCAGCCCGTCGAGTGCTGGATCGGCCACGTCGACACCGGCCAGACCCAACGAGGGTGATACGCCGGCACTTCCGGTCAGGGTGACACCATTGGATGTGCTCATATCGATGCCGCAGCCGATCTGGTAACCGACCTCCATCACCCCTTCCGGAGTGATGGCGGGATCCGGGCCGATGATGTGTCCGTTGAACGTACCGCCGACGATGTAGCTACGCGAGGAGATCGCCGTCGTCAGTGGTGCATTGACCAATTGCGTCTCGTCGGTGGCCGATAGTGTCAGGGTCCAGCCGTCGGGGGTGTTGGTGCTGACGGCCGCCGCAGAGGGCACCCATCCGTGTAGTGCCGGGCCGACCGGAGACGCCTGCGGAGCGGCAACGGGCTGCATGACCGGGGTCGGTGAGGGCTCCAATGCGGGGTCGATCGCCGGCGGGGCAACCGGGTTGTACGGCGGCTCCCCACGATCCGGACCGGGATCGGCTGTGCCCACCGGTGCGCACAGCACCGTGACAGCCCACAGGACTGCGCCGACAGCCAACCTTCGCCGCACCGACACCCACTTTCCCGTGATCCGGCGCGAAACTTACCGGGTCCAGGTCACCGTCAGGGCACGACAACAACACATGCCGGGCCGATTCCGGCGTTCAGCTCAGCGGGATCCGCAATACGCTGCCCTGCTCCAGAGCGACCCACAGCGCGGTTCCGGCGGCTCCGCGGTCCTCGATCGCCAGTCCGTGCGGTTCGCTCCCCGCGGGCAGGTCGATGGTGTCGTACTCACCGTCGGCACCGACCCGCGCGATCTGGTCGGCGCCCCACAGGCTGACCCAGACACCGCCGGTCGGGTCGGCCAGGACCGCATGGGGCTTGCCGGGAAGGTCGAGTTCCTGGATCGCCTCATCGGTCGGAATCCGGCCGATCTTGTCGGCCAGGATCTCGGTGAACCAGACCGCATCATCATGGGTGGCGGTGATGCCCACCGGACCCGCGGCGCGGGTGGGCAATTCGCGGACGGTGAGCGCACCCGCAAGGTCCAGCCTGCCGATGGCGCTGCGCTGATTCAGGGTGAACCACAACGCTCCGTCGGGCCCTGCGGTGATCATGGCGGGCATCCCACCCACCGGATGCTCGTCGATCCGCCCGTCGACGGGATCGAGTCTGCCGATCGTGCCTGCGGTCATCGTGGTGAACCACAGCGCCCGATCAGGTCCCACACACAGCCCGAAAGGCGCACTCCCGGAGCCGAGTTCGACGGCGCTCTGGACACCGTCTGTGGTGATCCGGCCGATGCGATCGTCACCGCCGCGGGTGAACCACAGCGCGCCATCGGGACCGGCCACGATGATCTGGGGCCTGCTGTCGGCTCCGATGTCGAACATGGTGAGCTCACCGCCAGGGGTGATTCTGGCGATCTGGCCGGTGCGCGCACACGTCACCCACATCGCCCCGTCCGGTCCCGCCGCCAACGCATAGGGACCACCGTCGACCTCGACCTCACGGATCTTGCTCATGCCAGCGTGACGAGTCCCAGCTCGTTGGTCCCCGCCAGCAGCCGGTGCTGGGGCAGCACTCGCACCGTGTAACCGACCGGTCCGGCCACCGGCAACGGCGTGGTGGTCGAGAAGACCTGCCGGCCGCCCTCGGCACCGCCGGTGTGCACCATCGCAACGGTCACCGGGTCGCGCAGGTTGTCACTACCGTCGACACGCCCCAGAACCGCCTGCACCGTAACCTCGTTCGGTTCCAAGCCGGCCAGGTCCACGGTGGCGGTCAGGGTCAACTCGCTGCCGAGCAGCGGGGTATCGGGCAAACCATAACTGTCGACATCGGTGATCTGGACGTGCGGCCACTGCTGCTGCACGCGGGTGCGGTAGGCGGCGAGCTGCCGTGCCGCGCCGAAGGGCACATCGTCACTATCGGGTTCCAGGGTGGCGCGCAGCGATCGTGCCGCGGGGGCGTAGTACTTCTCGGTGTAATCACGCACCATCCGGGACGCCAGCACCTTGGGGCCGAGCGCCTGCAGGGTGTGGCGCACCATCTCGACCCAGCGCACCGGCACACCGTGCTCGTCGCGTTCGTAGAACCGCGGTGTCACGGAGCTCTCCAGCAGATCGTAGAGGGCACCTGCCTCGATATCGTCGCGGCGGGTCTCATCGGCCAAACCGTCCGCGGTGGGGATCTCCCAACCGTTCTCGCCGTCGTACCACTCGTCCCACCACCCGTCGCGGACGGACAGGTTCAGCCCACCGTTGAGCGCGCTCTTCATGCCCGACGTGCCGCATGCCTCCAACGGGCGCAGCGGATTGTTCAGCCACACATCGCAACCCCAGTACAAGAGCCGGGCCATCGACATGTCGTAGTCAGGCAGGAACGCGATCCGGTGGCGCACCTCATGCCGGTCGGCAAAGCGCACGATCTGCTGGATCAGCGACTTGCCACCGTCATCGGCGGGGTGGGATTTGCCCGCGACGATCAGCTGGACGGGCCGGTCGGCATCGAGCAGCAACCGCTCCAGGCGCTGCGGGTCGCGCAGCATCAGGGTGAGCCGTTTGTAGGTGGGCACCCGTCGGGCGAATCCGACGGTCAGCACGTCCGGATCGAATGCCGAAGCGATCCAACCCAATTCGGCCTCCGACGCCCCGCGCTCCAGCCACGATCGGCGCAGCCTGGCCCGGACATCGTCGATCAGCTGCGACCGCAGTTGCGAACGAATCCACCACAGGTGTCCGGGATCCACCTGCTGGAGCCGTTGCCAGGTTTCGGCCTCACTGAGCGACCCGAGGTCCTCCCCGATGAGTTCGCGCGCCAGGTCCACCCACTGCGGCGCCGCCCAGGTCGGCGCATGCACGCCGTTGGTGATGGAACCGATCGGCACCTCGGCCGGGTCGAACCCGGGCCACAGCCCGTTGAACATCGCCCGGCTGACCTCGCCGTGCAACAGGGAGACGCCATTGGCGCGCTGAGCCAGCCGCAGACCCATATGGGCCATGTTGAACTTCTCCGGATCCTCTTCGGCACCGAAGGCGATGATCCGCTCCAGCGGAACACCGGGAAGCAACCGGGAGTTCAGGTCCACTCCGCCGAAGTAGCGGCGCACCATCTCCACCGGGAACCGGTCGATCCCGGCCGGGACGGGCGTGTGGGTGGTGAACACCGTGGAGGACCGCACCACGGTCAGCGCGGTGTCGAAGTCCAGCCCCGCCTCGATCAGTTCCCGGATGCGCTCGACCCCGAGAAATCCGGCGTGCCCCTCGTTCATGTGGAACACCTCGGGTGCGGGCAGCCCCTCGACCTCGGTGTATGCCCGGATCGCGCGGACGCCACCGATACCGGCGAGCAGTTCCTGTTTGATCCGATGCTCCTGGTCACCGCCGTACAGGCGGTCGGTCACGCCGCGCAGGTCGTGCTCGTTCTCGCCGATATCCGAATCGAGCAGCAGCAGCGGAACCCGACCCACCTGGGCGATGAGCACCTGTGCGTACAGCCGGGCGCTGTCGGGCATCGCCAGATCGACCAGCACCGGTTGCCCGGCGTGGTCGGTCAGCAGCCGCAGCGGCAGGCCCTGCGGGTCCAGCGACGGATAATTCTCGTGCTGCCAGCCATCGGCGGTCAGCGACTGCCGGAAGTACCCGGACCGGTAGTACAGGCCCACCGCGATCAACGGAAGGCCTAGGTCCGACGCGGACTTGAGATGGTCGCCGGCCAGGATGCCCAGGCCACCGGAGTAGTTGGGCAGCACCTCGGCAACGCCGAACTCCATCGAGAAGTAGGCGATCCCGTTGGGAAACTCCCGGCCGTCGGTGATCTGATTCTGATACCACATCGGCTGGCTCAGATAGTTGTCCAGATCGTCGGCGCACGCGTCGACCTGCCGGGTGAACTCGTGGTCGGCGGCCAGTTCGTCGAGCCGCTGCGGGTTGACCTCACCGAGCAGTGCCACCGGGTCCGCACCGACCCGCTCCCACAGTGACGGGTCGATCTCGGCGAACAACTTCTGCGTCGGCGTGTGCCAAGACCACCTCAGATTGACCGACAACCGCTCCAGCGCCGAAAGCCGCTCCGGAAGGTGGGCTCGGACGGTGAATCGTCTCAGGGCTTTCACGTCGATTCACCTTACTGACAATCGGCACCGTGGCAGGCAGCTTGGCTGCGAGCGGCCACCCGACCGCACGACCCGGAGTTTCGCCATCACGCGCAGCGATGTGTTCCTGACACTAGGTTGGGTACTCAAGGGTCGGTAACGAGCACGTCGAATCAGATAGCGGATCGAGACGGATCGCGGTCACCGATACGGTCGACCGGGTCAGTGAGGAGTTGGTGGGTGGCCGGTCGGATCGAGATCGACGATGTCGCGCCCGTACTGTCCGGTGGCCGATTCCCCGCGAAGGCGGTGGTCGGCGAGGTCGTGCCGATCAAGGCAACCGTCTGGCGCGAGGGACATGATGCCGTGGCTGCCACGCTGGTGGTGCGGTACCACGGCACCACGTATCCCCGACTGGTCGACGACCCACCCGGCATTGCACCCGAGCCGCCCGCGCCGGTGACTCCGCCACGCATCAAGCCCCTGTTGCTGCCGATGAGCCCCGGACGCACACCCGATGTGCTGCACGGCCAGTTCACCCCCGATCAGGTCGGCATGTGGACCTTCCGCGTCGACGGCTGGGGAGATCCCATCGCGACATGGCGCAAGGGCATCATCGCCAAGCTCGACGCGGGACAGGGCGAGGCGGAGCTCTCCAACGATCTGATCGTCGGCGCCCAACTACTGGAACGCGCCGCTGCGGGTATGCCGCGTGAGCACCGGCAACCGCTGTTCGACGCGGCCGGCGCGCTGCGCCAACCCGGTGATCCGTTCGTCCGGGCCGGTGCTGCGCTGTCCCCCGGTATCGCAGACCTGCTGCGTCGCTTCCCGCTGCGCGAGCTGCTGACCCGCGGCCAGCAATACGGCATCTGGGTCGACCGGCCGCTGGCGCGGTTCGGCGCCTGGTACGAGTTGTTCCCGCGGTCCACGGGCGGCTGGGACGATCAGGGCAGACCGGTGCACGGAACCTTCGCCACCGCGACCCGCGAATTGCCTCGGGTGGCCAGGATGGGGTTCGACGTCGTCTACCTCCCGCCCATCCATCCGATCGGCACGGTGCACCGCAAGGGTCGCAACAACACGGTCACCGCGTCGGAGGGCGATGTCGGCTCGCCATGGGCGATCGGAAGTAGCGAGGGTGGGCACGATGCCGTGCACCCCGATCTGGGCACCGTTTCCGATTTCGACGAGTTCGTCGGTGCGGCAAGGGATCAGGGCTTGGAGGTGGCACTGGACCTGGCGTTGCAGTGCGCACCGGACCACCCGTGGGCCCAGGCTCATCCGGAATGGTTCACGGTGCTGCCCGACGGCACCATCGCCTATGCGGAGAACCCTCCCAAGAAGTACCAGGACATCTATCCGCTGAACTTCGACAACGATCCGGCTGGGTTGTACGCCGAGGTGCTGCGCGTGGTCCGTTATTGGGTGTCGCACGGGGTGAAGATCTTCCGGGTCGACAACCCACACACCAAGCCACCGAACTTCTGGGCATGGCTGATCGGCAAGGTGAAGAACGATGATCCCGACGTGCTGTTCCTGGCCGAGGCCTTCACCCGGCCGGCGCGACTGTACGGTCTGGCGAAATTGGGCTTCACCCAGTCCTATTCGTACTTCACGTGGCGGACCGCCAAGTGGGAGTTGATCGAGTACGGGCAGCAGATCGCCGAGTACGCCGATGTCGCACGGCCCAACCTGTTCGTCAACACCCCAGACATCCTGCATGAGAGCCTGCAGCATGGCGGTCCGGGTATGTTCGCCATCCGCGCGGTGCTGGCCTCGACCTTCAGTTCGGTGTGGGGTGTCTATTCGGGTTACGAACTCTACGAACACCAGGCGGTCCGCGAGGGCAGCGAGGAGTACCTGGACTCCGAGAAGTACGAGTTGCGGCCCCGCGACTACGAGGCGGCACTGGCGTCCGGCAACTCCCTGGAGCCGTTCCTGAGCCGTCTCAACGAGATCCGTCGCCTGCACCCGGCTCTGCAGCAACTACGCACCATCACGTTCCACCATGTGGACAACGATGCGCTATTGGCCTACAGCAAATTCGATCCCGTGACCGGTGACTGTGTGCTGGTGGTTGTGACGCTCAACCCGTTCGGCCCCGAGGACGGCACCGTGTGGTTAGACATGGCGGCGCTGGGTATGGAGGCCTACGACCGGTTCTGGGTACGCGACGAGATCACCGGCGAGGAGTACCACTGGGGACAGAGCAACTACGTCCGACTGGAACCCGGCCGCGCCGTCGCGCATGTGCTGAACATGCCGCTGATACCGCAGGACGCCCGACTGAACCTGCTGCGTAGGGAGTGAGAACACCGTGACCCGAACCAATCCCGTCTCCGACAGCCATCTGCGACCGTCCGATACGGATCTGGGCCGGCTCATCGCCGGAGAGCACCACGACCCGCATTCGATCCTCGGTGCCCACGAGTATGACGATCACACCGTCATCCGGGTGTTGCGCCCGCACGCCGAATCAGTGACCGCGCTCATCGGCGGACAGCGTTATCCACTGACCCACGTCGACGCGGGTCTGTTCGCGGTGGCGGTGCCGATCACCAAGCTGGTCGATTACCGCTTGGAGGTGCAGTACCCGAACGCGCCGGCGCTGACCGTCGCCGACGCCTACCGCTTCCTGCCGACGTTGGGTGAGATGGATCTGCACCTGTTCGCCGAGGGGCGCCACGAGCGGCTGTGGGAGGTCCTGGGTGCGCACCCGCGGACCTACGACACCCCGGATGGATCGGTCGAGGGTGTGTCGTTCGCCGTCTGGGCGCCAAATGCCAAGGGCGTGACGTTGATCGGCGAGTTCAACCTCTGGGGTGGCAACGAGGCGCCGCTGCGCAGTCTGGGCTCATCGGGGGTGTGGGAGGTCTTCTGGCCCGGTTTCCCCGCCGACGGTCTGTACAAGTTCCGGGTGCACGGGGCGGACGGATCGATCGTCGACCGCGCCGACCCGATGGCGTTCGCGGCCGAGGTGCCGCCGCAGACCGCATCCCGAGTGACGGTCAGCGAGTACGACTGGGGTGACCAGGACTGGATGTCCCAGCGTGCGCTGCAGAATCCGGTGTTCGAGCCGATGAGCACGCTGGAGGTGCACCTGCCGTCCTGGCGTCCCGGACTGAGCTATCGGGAACTGGCGGTCGAACTCGTCGACTATGTCGTGGAACAGGGTTTCACCCATGTCGAGATGCTGCCGGTGGCGGCGCATCCGTTCGGTGGGTCCTGGGGGTACCAGGTCACCTCGTACTACGCACCGATGCCCCGCCTGGGCACCCCGGATGACCTTCGGTACCTGATCGACACCCTGCATCAGGCCGGTATCGGGGTGATCGTCGACTGGGTTCCCGCCCACTTCCCGAAGGACGCCTGGGCCCTGGGCAGGTTCGACGGTACCCCGCTCTACGAGCACTCCGACCCCCGCCGCGGAGAGCAACTCGACTGGGGAACCTACGTTTTCGACTTCGGGCGCGCCGAGGTCCGCAACTTCCTGGTGGCCAATGCGCTCTATTGGCTGCAGGAGTTCCACGTCGACGGCCTGCGGGTCGACGCGGTGGCCTCGATGCTCTATCTGGACTACTCACGTCCGGCCGATGGGTGGACCCCCAACATCTATGGCGGACGCGAGAACCTGGAGGCGGTGCAGTTCCTGCAGGAGATGAACGCCACCGTGCACAAGGTCTCCCCCGGCATCGTCACCATCGCCGAGGAGTCCACCTCGTGGCCCGGTGTCACCCGCCCGACCAACCTTGGCGGCCTGGGCTTTTCGATGAAGTGGAACATGGGCTGGATGAACGACACGCTGGAGTTCATCAAGCGTGACCCGATCCACCGCAGTTACCACCACCACGAGATCACGTTCTCGATGCTCTACGCGTTCAGCGAGAACTATGTGCTGCCCATCAGCCACGACGAGGTGGTGCACGGTAAGGGCACGCTGTGGGGACGGATGCCCGGCAACGACCACAACAAGGCGGCCGGGTTGCGGAGCCTACTGGCTTATCAGTGGGCACACCCCGGTAAGCAGTTGCTGTTCATGGGCCAAGAATTCGGCCAGCGTGCGGAGTGGTCCGAGGAACGCGGTGTGGACTGGTATCAGTTGTCGGAGAACAGCTTCTCCACCGGCATCTCCCAGCTCGTCACCGATATCAATGCGCTCTACCGCGACCGCCGGGCGCTCTGGTCGCGCGACACCGTGCCGGAGGGGTACTCCTGGATCGACGCCAACGACTCGGCCAACAACGTGCTGAGCTTCCTACGCTTCGGCGACGACGGCTCGATGTTGGCGTGCGTCTTCAACTTCTCCGGTAACGAGCACGCGCAGTATCGGTTGGGTCTCCCGAAGGCGGGTACCTGGCGGGAGGTGCTCAACACCGACGCCACGGTCTACAACGGATCCGGGATCGGCAATCTGGGTGCGGTCGAGGCGACCGACGAGCCCTGGCATGGTCGGCCTGCCTCGGCGGTGATGGCACTGCCGCCGCTGTCGGCCCTGTGGTTCGAGCCCGAGAGCTGACCTGCCACGCGAGCAGACGGATGTGCCCCCGGTTTCCGCGGAAACCGGGGGCACATCCGTCTGCTCGGCTCGCTAGTAGAGCGCGTTGGCCAGCTTGCGGCGAGCGTCGATCACCTCGGGATCCGCCGCGTCGAAAAGGTCGAACAGCTCGATGAGCCGGGTGCGGGCCGCCGTGCGCTCATCACCGGCGGTGCGTTTGATCAGTGCGATCAGCCGGTCGAACGCCGCGGTGACGTTCTGCTGCAAGATCTCGACATCGGCGGCGGCAAACGCGGCCTCGACATCACCGGGCGCGGCGTCGGCGAGCGCGGGCGATTCCGGCGAGCGGGTGGTGGCGCGCTGCAGGAAGGTGATCTGGCGGACCGCACCGACGGCCTCGGGGTCCTGGGGCTTGGCGGCCAGGATGTCCTGGTAGGCCGCCAGCGCGGCGTCGAACTCGCCGGCGTCGAGGTACGCACGCGCCTGCTCCAACGCCGGGTCCACCTCCTCGGCCTGTTCGGGCACCCCGCTGAGCTTTCCTGCAGTGGCGCTGAGCAGGGAATCGATCCACTGCCGCAGTTGATCGGCGGGTTGCGGCCCCTGGAAGCTCGAGATCGGCTGGCCGCCGGCCAACGCCACCACCGTCGGCACCGCCTGCACGCCGAACATCTGCGCCACCCGAGGGGTGGTATCGACGTTGACCGTCGCCAGCGACCACTTGCCCCCGTCGGACTGGGCCAGCGCTGCCAGCGTGTCGGCGAGCTGCACGCTGGTATCGCTGCGCGGTGTCCACAGCAGCACGACTACCGGAATCTCGCCTGAGCGGACCAGCACCTCGGCTTCGAGATTGGCCTCGGTCACCTCGACCGCGCCGACCGGGGCGCCGGGGGCATCCTCGCGGCCCGGCGGGGGCGCCTTGAGTGCGGACAGATCGAATGCGCCGGCGAGTGCAGGTCCGATATTGGGGCGAGGTCGTGTCACGTCCCCAATTTTGTCACGCCGCCGAATGGGGCGTGACTGCACTGTCGGTGAGCTCGGTGGGGCCGCTGACGCTGCCGTCGAGACGGCCCAGCTTGTCGGCCCAGATGACGAAGATCACACTACCCAGCGGCACGATCGAGCCCAGCAACGCCAGCGCCCAGGTGATGACGTTCCACTTGCGGTTGATCCCGACCAGCACAGCCGCCGCGACGAACGCCACGAAGATGCCGCCGTGGATGGGCCCGAAGATCTTCACGCCGACCTCTGTGGTGGTCCCGGCCAGGTACTTGAAGTACATCCCGACCAGCAGGCCCGCCCAGCTGAGCGCTTCGGCGACGGCGACGATCCGGAACAGGCCCGCTGCGCTGCGGACGTCATACTTGTTTGCCATGCCCGCCATTCTGCCCGACCGGTAGGCCAGCTACTACGTAGCGTCGTTGATCACGCTGAGGGCATTCTCAGCGGTCAGGGCCTCCGCAGCACCAAGGCGTCGCCCTGCCCACCGGCGCCACAGAGCGCGGCCACGGCGTAGCCGGAGCCCTTGCGCGCGAGTTCGAGTGCGGCGTGCAGCGTGATCCGCGCCCCCGACGCACCGATCGGGTGACCGATCGCGATGGCCCCGCCGTTCACGTTCACCTTGGCCGGATCGATGCCCAATTCCTTCGTCGACGCCAGCGAGACCGCGGCGAAGGCCTCGTTGATCTCAACAACATCGAGGTCGTCGACCGTGATGCCTTCCCGGGCGATGGCCTTCTTGATGGCGTTGGCCGGCTGGCTCTGCAACGTCGAGTCCGGGCCGGCAACCACACCGTGCGCACCGATCTCCACCAGCCACTCCAGCCCGAGCTCCTCGGCCTTGGCCTTGCTCATCACGACCACCGCGGCCGCACCGTCGGAGATCTGCGAGGCGGATCCGGCGGTGATGGTGCCATCCTTGCGGAAGGCCGGCTTCAACCCGCCGAGGGACTCGGCGGTGGTGTTGGCGCGAATGCCCTCGTCTTCGGCGAACTCGATCGGGTCGCCCTTGCGCTGCGGAATCTGGACGGGCACAACCTCGTCGGCGAAGACGCCGTCCTTCCACGCCGCGGCAGCCTTCTGATGCGACTGCGCCGCGAGCTCATCCTGCTCGGCGCGGGTGAACTGGTCGACGTCATTGCGCTGCTCGGTCAGCGCACCCATCGGCTGATCGGTGAACACATCGTGCAGGCCGTCATAGGCCATGTGGTCGACCAGGGTGGTGTCGCCGTATTTGAAGCCTTCGCGGCTCTTGGGCAGCAGATGCGGAGCCTGGCTCATCGACTCCTGGCCGCCCGCGACGACGACCTCGAACTCACCGGCACGGATCAGCTGATCGGCCAGCGCGATGGCGTCGATACCCGACAGGCACATCTTGTTGATGGTCAGGGCGGGCACGTCCCAGCCGATCCCGGCCGCGACAGCGGACTGGCGGGCCGGCATCTGGCCGGCACCCGCGGTCAGCACCTGGCCCATGATCACGTAGTCGACGATCCCGGCATCGATCCCGGCCTTCTCCAGAGCGCCCTTGATGGCGAAGGCACCGAGGTCGCTACCCGAGAAATCCTTGAGCGACCCCATGAGCTTGCCTACCGGGGTGCGAGCTCCGGCAACGATCACCGAGGTCGTCATGTCATCCTCCAGGGTTGTGCAATAGATGTATGTGGCCTATCCCACAGGCTTAAAAGCCGCTGAATCAGGTTACCTTTACCCTATGACCACCGATCACGCCGATGCCCGTCCAGCGCTTGCCAGCGCACTGGTGACCGCCGTAGATCACGTGGGGATCGCCGTCCCGGATCTGGACGCGGCGGCCAAGTGGTACCACGACCACCTCGGCATGATCGTGCTTCACGAAGAGGTCAACGAGGAGCAGGGCGTGCGTGAGGCCATGCTCTCGGTGCGCGGTGCCCCCAAGGGCAGCGCGCAGATCCAGTTGCTCGCCCCGTTGGACGAGAAGTCCACCATCGCCAAGTTCATCGATCGCAACGGTCCGGGACTGCAGCAGTTGGCGTACCGCACCAGCGATATCGATGCGCTCTCGGAGCGGCTGCGCGCGGACGGCATCCGCCTGCTCTACGACGCACCGCGGCGCGGTACCGCCGACTCCCGGATCAATTTCATCCACCCCAAGGACGCCGGTGGCGTCCTCATCGAGTTGGTGGAGCCGAGCACCACCGCCGATCACTAGGACCAACGTCTGGTGGGGCCGCGGTTGGCCCGATTGGCCCAGCACGCCGTGTGCCAGTGTCTGCGGTCCTCCGCATCGTCGACCGGGATCGCCACCACATGCGCGGTACCCGGCCTGATCTCGTGATCGCAGCCCGGGCAACGGTAAGTCTTGTCGGCGCGCGCGGCCGGCACGGGGCGCACCTCATGATCCGTGCCGCCGGGCCCCGCCTCCACCCGCCGGGTCACCAGCGCGGGCGGGTGCCGGTCCGGATCGCGGCGGGACCGATTGCGGCGTCCCATTACAAGCAGCACGCCATCAGAACAGCCGGAACTCGTCGCTGTCGAGCCCGCGCATCTTGTCGTAATCCAGTATCACGCAGCGGATTCCACGATCCTCGGCCAGCGTGCGCGCCTGCGGCTTGATCTGTTGGGCGGCGAAAACACCGCTCACCGGGGCGATCAGGGTGTCGCGGTTGAGCAGGTCGAGATATCGGGTCAGCTGCTCGACACCGTCGATCTCACCCCGTCGTTTGATCTCGACGGCCACCGAACGGCCGGTCTCGTCCCGGCACATCAGATCCACCGGACCGATCGCGGTCATGTACTCACGGCGCACCAGGGTGAACCCGGCACCCAACAGCTCGACGTGCTCGGCCAACAACGCCTGCAGATGCGCCTCGACACCGTCCTTGACCAGACCCGGATCCACGCCGAGTTCATGGCTGGAATCGTGCTCGATCTCCTCGAGCGTGATGCGCAGCTGCTCACCGGCCTTGTTCTCGACCACCCACAGCGCGGCGCCGGTGTCATCGGACCGTTCCTCGGTCCAGCACGGCGGACTCATCCAGTTCAGCGGCTTGTAGGCACGGTCGTCGGCATGCACGCTGACCGAACCGTCGGCCTTGAACAACAGCAGCCGACGGGCCGATGGCAGATGGGCGGTGAGACGGCCGACGTAATCGACGGTGCACTGGGCGATGACGAGGCGCACCGAACCACCATAGATGCCTGCGGCAGTCACTAGGCTTGCGCCACGATGACGGCGAAGAAGAACCGTGCCCAGAAACTCGGCCAGGTGCTGGAAAAGGTCACCGAGCAGAGCGGCCGGGTACCGGACACCCCGGAATACGGCTCGTGGATCCTGGGCCGTGTCTCGGAGACCCAGCGCCGTCGACGGGTGCGGATCCAGGCGATCCTGACCACCTTCGCCCTCGGCGCCAACCTCATCGGCGTCGGCGTGGCCATCCTGGTCGTCACGGTGACCTTCCCGGTGCCCAGCGTGTTCGACGACAAGGTGCTGTGGATCACCTTCGCGGTCGCGCCGTCCTACATCGTGCTGGCCTTCGTCGTCGGCGTCGTCTGGGCGACCAACCGTGTCATCAGGACCGTCCGGTGGGCCATCGAAGAGCGGGTGCCCACGGCCGAGGACCAGAGCAACACGTTCTTCGCCCCGTGGCGACTGACCCGCGTGCTGCTCGCGCTATGGGGCGGCGGCACCGTGCTGCTGACGCTGCTCTACGGGCTCCAGGACTCCAACTACGTGCCCAAGGTGCTGCTCGGCATCAGTTTCCCCGGCATCGTCGTCTCGGCCAGCTGTTATCTGTTCACCGAATTCGCCCTGCGCCCGGTGGCCGCTCAAGCCCTCGAGGTCGGTCCGCCGCCGCGTCGTTTCGCCCCTGGCATCATGGGTCGCACCCTGACCGTCTGGGCGCTCGGTTCCGGGGTCCCGGTGCTCGGCATCCTGCTTGCCGCGATCATCACGCTCTCCATCCAGATCGTCTCGCCGACCCAGTTCGCCGTCGCGGTGATGATCCTGGCGTTGTTCGCGCTGGTGTTCGGCTTCATCCTGATGTGGATCCTGGCATGGCTCACGGCGACGCCGGTTCGGGTGGTGCGCTCGGCGCTCAACCGCGTCGAGCGTGGCGACCTGGAAACCAATCTCGTGGTATTCGACGGCACCGAGCTGGGACAGTTGCAGCGCGGGTTCAACTCGATGGTCGACGGACTGCGCGAACGCGAACGGGTACGCGATCTGTTCGGCAGGCATGTTGGGCGCGAGGTCGCCCTGCTCGCCGAGAAGGAACGGCCCGAGCTGGGTGGCGAGGAACGCCATGCCGCAGTCATTTTCATCGACATCATCGGCTCGACGAGGTTGGTCGCCAGCCGTCCCGCCGTCGAGGTCGTCGAGGTGCTCAACAGGTTCTTCGCCGTCGTGGTCGATGAGGTGGACCTCCATCACGGCCTGGTCAACAAGTTCGAGGGCGATGCCGTATTGGCGGTGTTCGGCGCGCCGGTCTCGCTGGACAATGCCGAGGACGAGGCGCTCGCGGCCGCCCGCGCGATGGCCGAGCGGTTACGCGCGGAGGTACCCGAGGTGGATGCGGGTATCGGCGTCGCCGCCGGTCAGGTGGTGGCCGGTAACGTCGGCGCCAAGCAGCGGTTCGAGTACACGGTGATCGGCGGGCCCGTCAACGAGGCCGCCCGACTGTGTGAATACTCCAAGTCGGTGCCCGGGCACCTGGTCGCCTCCTCGGCCACTGTCGAAGGCGCGTCCGAATCAGAGCGTGCGCATTGGGCATTGGGCGAGCAGATCACCCTGCGCGGTATGGAGGAGCCGACCCGTCTGGCCACCCCGCACCAGCATTCCGACTAGCGGGGACGCAGTCCCGCGGTGGCGGCCTCGACGGCTTCCTCGACCGTGCGGAAACGGATCGCCTCGTACTCCGTGCGGATCGCCGCGTCCTCGGGGGCCACGATGCCATCGGGATCGACGAGGTAGCTCAGCTTTCCCTGCGCCCGAAGCTCGGCAGCCATCCCCGCGAAGATGCGCCGTGCGGCTGAGTCGATATCGTCGATGCGCGAGACGTCCAGGATGGCGACGTCGAGATCGGTGCACGCCCGCTCGATGGTGCGCACCACCTGTTCGGCCCCCGGGAACAGCAGATCACCGTGGGTCTCGAAAACCCGTACGCCCGGACACGGTTCGTAACTGGCCCGCATGGTGGCCCGCGAGTCACGCGATACCGTCAAAAAGTGCAGGCCCAGCTCCTCGGAAAGCCTGCGGCACAACATCATCGAGCGAACACTGTTGCCCTTCGGGTCCAACAGTGGCGAATAGGTCCCGATGCCGAGTTGGCCGGGCAGGACGGCGAGCACACCGCCGCCGACGCCACTCTTGGCGGGCAGGCCCACCTCCGAGACCCAGTCCCCCGCCCCGTCATACATGCCACACGTCACCATCACCGACAGGGTTCGTCGCACCACCGTGGCATCGGTGACCCGACGCCCGGTCAGCGGGTTGACCCCGCTACGGGCCAGCGTGGCCGCCATCCGTGCCAGGTCGACCGCGGTGACCTTCAGCGAGCACTGCCGGTAGTAGACATCCAGCACCTGGTCAGGATCATCGTCGAGCACACCGAAACTGGCCAGCATGTAGGCGATCGCGCGGTTTCGGTTACCGGTCGCCTTCTCGGAGGTGTAGACGTCATGGTCGAGTTCGAGGCGACGCCCGGCAAACGCCGAATAGTATTCCTGGATCAGGGCGAATCGTTCCTCGGCCGAGGCAGCCGGGACCAGCGACACCGCGGCGATGGCACCGGCGTTGATCATCGGATTCTTCGGCCGCTTGGTGTCCGGGTCCACGCTGATTTGGTTGAACGCTTCCCCCGAAGGCTCCACACCTATCCTCGCGTCGACGGCCGCCGCTCCCGCCCGATCCAGCGCCAACGCGTAGGTGAAGGGCTTCGATATCGATTGGATGGTGAATTCCCTTGCCGCATCGCCAGATTGGTACACGTAGCCGTCGGCAGACGAGAGTGCAAGACCGAAACCGGTCGGATCCACCTGGGCGAGCTCAGGAATGTAGTCGGCCAGTTCACCATCGTCGACGCCCTGGTATTCGAGGCGGACGCGGTCGAGATAGTTCTGCACCAGGTGGGACACACCTGGATTCTAGGTGGACACTCTAGGGCTGCGGGTAGGGCGCGAAACGCAGGTCGTATGCCGCTTTGCGGGCGGCCAACTGGGCGGCGCGTTCATCCGCGGTGACCCACCTTGTGCCGGATGGCAATTCGGCGGGCAGATCCTCCAACCGCACCGATCGCGCGTCCACCTCGGGCAGGATCGCAGGGTCGGGGTCCAGGTCCTGGAAGCGGATGGAGATCGTTCCCTGATTCAGCCCACCGGTGGACACCCAGTTCGCCACGCCGGGATCGGTCGGTGACAGCACGAGGGTGTAGGTCGTCCCGTCCGCGTCGTCGGCCACGGCCTGGGCATTGTTCAGGCTGGTCTGCACATTCCAGTAATCGTCGGTGACGGTCCAGTCATCGGTGACCGGGACGACGAAATACCCTGCACCACCGGGCCGGACGGTGATCACCAGGGCTTGGTCATCGGCGAGTTGGAAGTACCCCGCGCTCTGCAACTGCGTTGCGAGGAACTCGGCGTTGCGGGCCGGATCCTTCAGGACATTGGGATCGATGCGCTCACCGGTACCCGGGTCGGTGGTGGCGACCCTCATGTAGGTCTCTTCCCGCTGCACGCCCAGCAACATGATCACCGCCGTGACGGTCCCGCGCAGCAGGGTGGGTACGTACGGAAGGGGCGGTATCAGCGACACCAGCGTCGTCAGCGCAGAGTTGCGCACCACCGCGGGGCCGATGCCAGGAATCGCGAATCCTCCGAGTTGGCTGAACAGACTGTTCGGCGGACCACCTACCCGGGTGATCTCCAGACTCATCGGAGCCTGACGCGCCCAGTCCGACAGGGTGTTCCGGGTGGCGATGAGGGTGGTGTCGGCGGTCAACTGCAGGTGGTTCGTGCGTCCGCCCGCCGGCGACGCATCGGCGGTGATGGTGAAGCTGCCGTCGGGTTCGATCACCAACTGGTCCTTGGTCAGTACCGCAGCGGTGTTACCGGTCAGGCCGGTGAGCACGCTGAAGCTGGTGTCGGCAGGCAGGTTGTCCAGGTCGGCGAACGTTCCTCGGATGACATAGGACGAGGCCCCGTTGACGCCCATGAAGCGGTAGATCGTGTCCGGGTTGTCGTACAGGATGCGGGATGCGCCGACGCTCTGGCCGTACCAGGTGTGCGGCGGCGCGACCTGCATGACCACACTCGACTCGGCGGAGTTCAGCAGTTGCTGCTGAAACGCCGCGCCCATGGCGTACGCGTCCACCGCTGCCTCCAGGCGGCGGAGATTCTCCGGGTCGGGCCCGCCGACACGGTCGAATTGGCGCTGCGCCGCTGAGTGGAAGCCGGCCTTGAGGAACAACCGCGCCAGCTGCACCGGAAACGATCCGACGATGCGCTGGGCCAGCTGTTCGGCGGCCAGTTGCTGCGGTGTGCCCAACGGGCTGGGTGCCGCGACGGGTGTCGCCTGCGGGGTGGACCGATCGGCCGTCTCCTGCACTGCCGGGGAGGCAACCGAGGGCGCCGACCCGACCTCGCGCCGGGCCGCACCGAGGGCCGTCAGCGCGGCCACGTCTGCCGGCGATGGTCCCGGATCGGGCTCGTCATCGGTATCGGCCACGGATAGCTCGCCACGATCGGCCGTGCGCACCGTGAGTGTGCGTGGCAGCCGCGCCGACGGGGTCCGGGCCCCGACCACGGCGTCGGAACCTGTCCGGGTGTCCGGTATGAAAGAGACATCGTTCTCAGTGCTTTCCAGGCCGGTGTCCCCCGCGTCCTGGTTCTGGTCCGTGCGATCGTCACCGCCGGACTCGGGCGCACCATCGGCCACTCCGGCCGCCGTCGATTCACGTTCCGGTCGGGAGTCGGTCTGCGCGCCACCACCCCCCGATTCGGTGGTCTCGGCAGCGGCAGTCCCCGCCGTACCGGCTATCGCCACCCCGACTCCCAGGGCCACCGCAAGGGCGCCGACCCGCCCGATCAGTACCGCGCTATCGGGCATCGCCGCACCTCCGTGGCCTCAGACCTCGGTTATAGCAGCGGGGGTTCGGTCGGCGGGTCCAAAACCCTCACCGCGATCCGGATGAGCCAGAATATGTCCATGCGCGTGGTCACGGCGGCTCTGTTGGCGACGGCACTCGTCGCGTCGGCATCGGGGTGTGCCCGCGGACTTCCGGAGGTGGGCAAGGTCGAGCCTGCGCCCATGCACGCACCGCCGACGGTGCTCTTGCCGCCCTCCTCGGCGACGTTCTCCCCGCCGTTGACCCAGCAGCCCGACGATCTGCGATCAGACCGTTGATTCGACCGAGAGCTCGCGACGGCTGCGCAGCCGCTTCCAGATGAACCAGCCGACCGCCGTGCAGGCGGCTCCGAGCACGATGTATTGCAGGGTCGCGGCATAGGGGTCGATCAGATGCCAGTTGGCCCCCAGCAGATAGCCCGCCAACACGAAGACCGAGTTCCAGATCAGGCTGCCCACTGCCGTCAGCATCGTGAACACGGCAAAATTCATCCGCTCGATACCCGCGGGGATAGAGATGAAGCTGCGGAACAACGGCAGCATGCGACCGAAGAACACCGCCTTGTGCCCGTGCTTGTCGAACCAGTCGCGCGTCTTGTCCACGTCCTGTGCGTCCATCAGCGGCATCCGCGCGACGATGCG
This sequence comes from Mycolicibacterium neoaurum ATCC 25795, assembly GCF_000691525.1. Taxonomy (GTDB): domain Bacteria; phylum Actinomycetota; class Actinomycetes; order Mycobacteriales; family Mycobacteriaceae; genus Mycobacterium; species Mycobacterium neoaurum. The sequence goes on along the minus strand of NZ_JMDW01000022.1, from coordinate 2,575 downwards.
ACGGATTCGGTCATGTCCCAGCCAGGCCCCGAGGCCGTAGAGCATCCACGCCCCCAAAACCGAGCCAAGGGTGGTCCAGAAAATCGCCCCGGCTAGGGACAGTTCACCGAGCCGCGCGGCGAATCCCGCCATCGGCAGGATGACCTCGCTGGGAATGGGCGGGAACAGGTTCTCGACGAAGATGGCCAGGCCGGCGCCAGGACCACCGAGCGCCTCCATCATGTCCACCGACCACCCGGCCACGCCGTCGAGTTCAATGGCCTCTTCTGGGGAGGTCATGCGTGGGCTGCTCCTTGATCTGAGGCGATGGTGGCCGATGGACTTTCGTACCGATCCCGGGCGGTGGGCGGCGTCGACCGCGGCAACTGGACCAGTCCAGTGTGCCGACGAGGTGCTGAGGACCGGCTCAGGAAAGTCGGCGGCATCACCACTGCGATGTCGCTTTCCCGCCAGTGATGTCGGTGGCGAGGTGTAAGGCTGACGGGGTGCACGAGGATTTCGACAGCTGCTATCGGGCAGTGCAGTCCAAAGACGCCCGGTTCGACGGCTGGTTCGTGACCGCGGTGCGCTCAACGGGTATCTACTGCCGACCGAGTTGTCCCGCGCGCGCCCCGTTGGCCCGCAATCTGCAGTTCCATCCGACCGCGGCGGCCGCGCAGCGGGCCGGCTTCCGCGCCTGCAAGCGATGCCGGCCCGACGCCTCCCCTGGTTCGCCGGAGTGGAATGTGCGCGGCGACGTGGTCGCCCGCGCGATGCGCCTGATCGCCGACGGCACCGTCGATCGCGCCGGGGTTACCGGGCTGGCCGAGCGGCTGGGTTATACGACCCGGCAGCTGGAGAGGATGCTGCTCGCCGAGGTGGGCGCCAGCCCGCTGGCGCTGGCCCGTGCGCAGCGAACCCAGACCGCCCGCGTCCTGATCGAGACCACCGATCTGCCGTTCAGCGATGTCGCCTTCGCCGCCGGGTTCAGCAGCATCCGGCAGTTCAACGACACGATCCGGGAGATCTGCGCGCTGCCGCCCACCGCACTCCGCGCGCGTGCTCGGGTCCGCGACACCGGTGAATCCGCCGGTGGTCAGGCCTTGTCTCTACGGCTCCCGGTGCGCGCCCCGTTTGGCTACGAGGGCCTGTTCGGGCACCTGGCCGCAAGCGGGGTGACCGGCGTCGAGGAGGTACGCGACGGTGCCTACCGCCGCACCCTGCGGCTGCCGTCCGGCGCCGGCATCGTCGCGTTGACGCCGCACCCCGACCATGTGCAGTGCCGGCTCGTCGTCGACGACTTCCGCGACCTGTCCGCGGCGATCGCGCGCTGTCGCCGAATGCTCGACCTGGACGCCGATCCGGCCGCTGTCGTGGACGCGTTGAGCGCAGATCCGTCGCTCGCCGCGGTGGTGGCCAAGGCTCCGGGACAGCGGATTCCGCGCACCCCGGACGAGGAGGAACTGGCGGTTCGAGTGGTGCTCGGCCAGCAGGTGTCGGTGAAGGCCGCCCGCACGCATGCCGCGCGGTTGGTGCATGCACACGGAACGCCGGTGACCGACCCGGCGGGCGGACTCACCCATGTGTTCCCCACCACCAGCCAGCTGACGGAGATCGACTCCGAGTCTCTGGCGATGCCCATGTCCCGGCGCCACACCCTGACGACGCTCATCGCGGCGATGGCCGACGGCTCGGTCGTCCTCGACAGCGGTGCCGACTGGAACCGGGCACGAGCACAGCTGACGGCTTTGCCCGGTATCGGCCCGTGGACGACGGAGCTGATCGCCATGCGCGGCCTCGGCGATCCCGACGCCTTCCCGGCGACGGATCTGGGCATCAAGCTCGCGGCCAAGGCACTGGGCCTGCCCGAGAAACCGGACGCACTGACGACATTCAGTTCCCGATGGCGACCGTGGCGTGCTTACGCCATCCAACACCTGTGGACGACCCTGGACCACGCGGTGAACGTGTGGCCACCTCAGCAGCAGGAGAAGCGATGACAGTCATCCGCGCACGAGTGATCGACAGTCCGGTAGGACCGCTGACCCTGGCCGGGGTCGACGGTCGTCTTCGGCACCTGCGGATGCAGGACCAGACCTATGAACCGTCCAGGGAGGGGTGGGAGGTCGATGACGATGCCTTCGGAGACGCCGTCGCGCAATTGACCGCCTATTTCGCCGGCACGTTGACCGAATTCGATCTCGATCTCGACCTCGTCGGCACACCCTTCCAGCAACGTGTGTGGCAGGCGTTGTTGAGCATCCCTTACGGCCAGACCAGAACCTATGGCGAGATAGCGCGGCAGGTCGGTTCTCCGACTGCATTCCGGGCGGTCGGACTGGCCAATGGACACAATCCCATCGGCATCATCGTGCCATGTCATCGCGTCATCGGCGCGAATGGAAGTCTGACGGGTTACGGCGGCGGATTGGACCGGAAAAGATCGCTGCTCGATATGGAAAAGCGGCTATCAGAATTGTCATTGTTCGACTGAATGGTATTCGTATTCGACATGTATGCGAATGCACAAATGCCTCGGCCCTCCAACTGTGTTGGAGGGCCGAGGTTAATGTGTGTTCGGCGGTGTCCTACTTTT
>NZ_JMDW01000021.1 GCF_000691525.1 Mycolicibacterium neoaurum ATCC 25795 | reverse complement strand
CGACTGCGCTCCGCCTCGGCCAACTCGGCAGCAAGCTCGTCGCGGACCTCGGCACTGAGCATGTTGGTGAATTCCCCTCGAAACCTGTTGCGTGAAGCCTTGCGGGCCGTCGATGAGCCCATTGTGGGCTGATCGACGCGACGCGATCTCCGGAGGTCCACTCAACGGACGTCTTGTAGTTCACATTCGACCCAGGTGTCCCGCTCTCCGGTATCAGGGATGAGTTTCGCGAGTCGATCGTGTGAAATCGGTGCATGACAATCGACTACCGCGAGAGCCAGCGTGAGATCAGTACCCCCTCGGGCGTGCTGCGCTACCACGAAGCCGGCGACGGTCCTCCCCTGCTGCTGTTGCACGGTTCCGGTCCCGGTGTCACTGGTTGGCGGAACTACCGCGGCAATCTCGCGTTCTTCGCCGAGCACTACCGTTGCCTGGTACTGGAGTTCCCCGGTTTCGGTGTCAGCGATGACTTCGGTGGCCACCCCATGCTGGACGCGCAGGGCGCCGTCGTGCAGTTCGTGGATGCGATGGGTCTGGAGAAGGTCGACGTCATCGGCAACTCCATGGGCGGTGGTGTCGGCATCAACTTCGCCACCACACATCCCGGCCGCGTCGGCCGGCTGGTGACCATCGGCGGTATCGGCACCAACATCTTCAGCCCCGGACCCAGCGAAGGCATTCGGCTGCTGCAGGAGTTCACCGAGGATCCCACTCGACAACGGCTGGTCGACTGGCTGCGCTCGATGGTCTACAGCGAGTCCCTGGTGACCGAGGAGCTCATCGAGGAGCGTTGGTCGCTGGCCACCGATCCGGAGACGCTGGCCGCAGCGCGGCGTATGTACGGCAAGAAGGCGTTCGCGGCGATGATGGACATGATGCGCAACGCCGACTTCCCGCTGCCGTGGGCGACCATGCACAAGGTCGTTGCCCCGACGCTACTGACCTGGGGTCGTGATGACCGAGTCAGCCCGCTGGACATGGCATTGGTGCCGATGCGAACCATCCCCAATGCCGAGTTACATGTGTTTCCCAACTGCGGTCACTGGGTGATGATCGAAGCGAAGGCGGCTTTCGAGCGGACGGTGCTCGCGTTCCTCACGAAAAGCGACGCCTAGCGCGCCGGTAACCGAGGAATCGTGCGGTGTACCGCGGCAACATCGCCGCGGGCAACCGCGCGGGCCACGAGTCCGGACGGAAGTAGGCATCGGAACCACCGTCGACGAAAATGACGCTGCCACAGAGAAAATCAGCGGCATCCGAGAGCATGAACACCATCCATTCGGCGAGTTGGCCGGGGTCACCGAAGCCACCGACCGGCACCGGGAATGTGGTGATTGCTTTGGCTTCGGTCGGATCGGCCAACTGTTCTTCCAGCAGCGGTGTCATGACGGCGCCCGGGGCCAACGCGTTGAGACGGATACCCACGCCTGCCCACTGCGCGGTGACCGCGTTCCGACGCACCCACCGTGCCACCGCGATCTTGGAGGCCGCGTAGATCATCGGCGCGGAACGGCCGCCGAACATCCGCACGGCCCGCATTGCCTGCTCGATATCGCCGTCGAGCAATGCCCGCACCGCACGACGCGGCACCAATGGGGTGACCGTGGTCGAATTGCTCGATACGACAACGATCTTGGCTCGTTCGGCACGGGCGAACGCCGGCAGCAGCGCGGTCAACAGATCGGTGACTCCGAAGTAGTTGACCTCGGCGATCAACCGGTCCCGCCCCGGGATGGGTCCAAGCCCGGCGGCGAGCACGGCACCATCGAGGACACCCCCGCAGAGTTCAAGCACCCTCTGCACCGCCGTGGCACGCCCCGCATCGGTGGACAGGTCGGCGATCACCTCGGCATTCCTCAGATCGACTCCGATCACCGAATGACCTGCGGCATAGAGCCGCTCGGCTGCAGCACGACCCATTCCCGAGGCCGATCCGGTCACCACATAGGTACCCATGAAATGAAGTCTCCGTTCACTGCGATACGAATGGCCCGTCCACGGCTACGCCTTCTGTGTCAGCCCGGCATCGACCACCAATTGGGTACCGGTGATGTAGCGGGCCTCTTCAGAGCTCAAAAAACACACCGCATTGGCCACATCGACCGGGTCCACCCAGGGAACGGGCAACAGATTACGTGCGGTCAGAATCCGCGCCGCATCCGCTTCGGTCGGGTTCTCGATATCCGGGCACAGCCGGCGGTAGGTCGCCTCGTTGCGGACCATTGCGGTGCCGACGGCGCCCGGATGCACCACGTTGACGCGGATGTTCAAGGGCCCGAGCTCGTTGGCCAAGCTGCGTGCCAGCCCGACCACGGCGTGCTTACTTGCGGTGTAGTGGGCCGAATTCGCTGTTCCGCGCAATCCGTTGGTGGATCCAATGATGACGATCGATCCCCCGTTCGGGTTGAGGTGCGCCACAGTCGCCTTCACGGTGTGCCAGACGCCCGTGAGGTTGACGTCCAACGTGTCCGCCCACGCCCGAGCGCTCAGTTCCCGGGTCGGCGCACCGGCGATATGAATGCCCGCGTTGGCCACCACGATGTCGAGGCCACCCAAATCCGTGACCCCGGCCGTCACCACCGCCTGCAGTGAGTCGAGATCGCGGACGTCGGCGTGGCCCTTGAAGCAGCGTCTCCCCCGCTCGGTCACGGCTTCAACAGTGCCGGCCAACTCGCCCACGTCACCGGTATCCACGGCGATCACATCGGCGCCGGCATCGGCCAGGCGTTCACAATGCACCCGGCCGGTGCCGCGCGCCGCACCCGTGACGACCGCGACCATGCCGGCCAGGTTCGGCATCACGACCCCTTCAGCAGGTTGAATCCCTTGTAGCCGGCGTTCGCCACGTCGGCGCAGATACCGAGGTAGGTCGCGAACCCCCCGATGAACAGCATGAAGACCCGGGGTTTACCGGGCACATTGGCGCCCATGTACCAGGAGTTGGCTTTGGGGAACAACGTCGCGTCGGCCCGCCTGTTGCACTCGGCTACCCAGTCATCGACAGCGTCGGTGGTGGCTTCGATGGCGGCCACCTCATGTTTGTCGAGATAGTCGATGGCATCGGCGATCCAGTTGATATGCGCTTCGGCATGCAGCACCATATTGGCCAATACCGCAGGTGCGCCGGGCCCGGACACTAGGAACAGATTGGGAAACCCGTCCACTCCCAGGCCGAGGTAGGTGCGTGGCCCGTCTGACCAGTTCTCGACGAGCCTACGGCCGTTGCGGCCGATGATGTCGATCTTGGCCAGGGTGCCGGTCATGGCGTCGAAACCCGTTGCCAGCACGATCGCATCGACGTCGAAATGGGCTGCTGTGGTGTTGATGCCGGTGCTGTCGATGGATTCGATGGGCGTCGCCCGCACACTGACCAGTTCGACGTTCGACCGGTTGAAGGTCTGGAAGTAGTTGGTGTCGGTGCAGATACGCTTGGTGCCTATCGGGTGATCCGTCGGGATCAGCAGTTCGGCGACCTCGGGATCATCGATGACGGCGCGAATCTTCTCCTCGTAGAACTTGCGTGCCTCCTCGTTGGCCTCCATATCGGTCATCTGATCCGCGAAGGTTTTCGAGAACAGCACACCGCCCAGCTGCCAGCGTTTCTCGAAGGCCTCGCGGCGTTCGTCGGGCGTGGCCTCCATCGTCATCTTCGGATGTGCCACATGCGGTGAGCCACCGCCGCTGCGCCAAGACATGCGTCGCCGCTCATCGTAGGTAGCCTTGGCCTGGTTGATCTCGTCGGCGCTGAGCGGCCGATTGCCCGCCGGCACGCTGTAATTCGGGGTGCGCTGGAAGACATAGAGCTGCGATGCCTGCTCGGCGATGATCGGGATCGACTGAATGCCTGAGGAGCCGGTGCCGATCACGGCGACCCGCTTACCGGAGAAATCGACGCCGCCGTGCGGCCAGTGAGCAGTGTGGTACACCTCGCCGCCGAATCCGTCGAGACCCTCGATGTTGGGCTTCAGCGGAGACGACAGCGGACCCGTGGCCATCACGACGAAGCGGGCAATGACCGTCTCACCGGTATCGGTGGTGACGGTCCAATGCAGCCCATCTTCGTCGAACTCCGCTGAAATGACCCGTGTGTCGAACGTGATGCCCGACCTGAGATCGAGTTTGTCGGCCACCCACTTGATGTAGTCGAGGATCTCGCGCTGGGTCGCGTACTTCTCCGTCCAGGTCCACTCCTGCTGGAGTTCGTCGGAGAACGAGTAGCAGTAGTCCAAGCTTTCCACATCGCAGCGGGCACCCGGATATCTGTTGAAGTACCAGGTGCCCCCGACCTCGGGTGCCGCCTCGAAAACGCGTACCGACCTACCCTGCTGCCGGAACTTGTGCAGGGCGTAGAGGCCGCCGAAGCCGGCACCGACCACCACAATGTCAACACGATCTTCAGTCCCAGTCACGCCAGAAACGCTAGGACCTCCCCGCGCGTCGAGGTCCGGCCCTTCCCGGTCAACGGTCATCGAAAGATGGGCTTTTCGTCCCAGCCACCGGTAGCACCTCCGGACAACCAGTCGAAAGTCGAGCAGGATCCCGGGCCATGAGCGACGTCGAAACCGATAGCCGCACCGCGGCCGCGCCCCGCGCAGTGCCCCTGACCGTCACTGATGTCGTCGAGGAGAGTCGCGACGCCAAATCCTTGGTGTTCGCCGTCCCCGCCGAACACCAGACAAAGTTCGACTACCGACCGGGCCAGTTCCTGACATTGCGCATCCCGAGTGAACGAACCGGATCGGTGGCACGCTGCTACTCGTTGGCCAGTTCTCCGCACACCGATGACGCACCAAAGGTGACGGTGAAGCGTACCTCCGGCGGGTACGGATCGAACTGGTTGTGCGACAACGTATCCGTCGGCGATATCATCGAATCACTCCCGCCTTCTGGCATATTCACGCCCCGCGACCTGCACGGCGACTTCTTGCTCTGGGCCGCAGGTAGCGGTGTCACCCCGGTGATGTCGATTCTCAAGTCGGTGCTCGTCGCGGGTACCGGGCGGGTGGTGTTGTGTTACGCCAACCGCGACGAGGCATCGGTGATCTTCGCAGCCGAACTGCGGGCTCTCGCGGCGCGCTATGCCGGTCGGCTGACTGTGATGCACTGGCTCGAGTCGATCCAGGGCCTGCCGACCCTGGCCCAGCTGAACAACTTCGCCCGGATCTACTCCGGTTACCAATCGTTCATCTGCGGACCCGCACCGTTCATGGCGGTGGTCAAGGAGGCCCTCACCGCGGCCGGATTCCCGCGGGACCACATCCATTTGGAGGTCTTCCAGTCCCTCGATGGCGATCCTTTCGCCGAAGTGACCATCGAGGACCTGCCATCCGACGGACAGGGCGCCGAAGCCGAGATCTCCATCGACGGCGCGGTGCACCACCTCACATGGCCGGCGGGTCGCAATCTCGTGGACACCATGATCGCGGCCGGCATCGAGGTGCCCTACTCGTGTAGGGAAGGCAACTGCGGGTCGTGCGCAGCCACGGTCGTGGAGGGCCAGGTCGACCTCGGGAATGCGGAGATCCTCGAGGAAGAGGACATTGCCGACGGGTTGTTCCTGGCCTGTCAGGCCAGCCCGCTGTCGAATTCGATCAAGGTGGAATTCTAGACATGTCGGTGCGCAGCGCCGGGCGCGATTCGCGTCCGCTCACCGGGAAGGCAGCTGCGTAGCCTGTCCGACAAGCCCCACCATCGTAGGTATGACACAACGCGTTATCGACAGCCTTGCCGACGTCGCAGACCAGCTGCGTGAACAGGCTGAGGAAGCCGAGAAAATCGGTAAGTTGACCGATGACACGGTCAAGACGATGAAGCAGCTCGGCAACATCCGCCTGCTACAACCGAAGAAGCACGGCGGCATGGAGGTCCATCCTCGTGAATTTGCCGAGACGGTGATGGCGACCGCGGCGCTCGACCCGTCCGCCGGCTGGATCAACGGGGTGGTCGGTGTCCATCCCTATCAGCTCGCCTACGCCGACCCCCGCGTCGGCGCAGAGATCTGGGCCGATGATGTCGACACCTGGGTCGCCTCGCCCTACGCCCCCCAGGGTGTCGCCGTTCCGGTGGATGGTGGCTACATCTTCAACGGCCGCTGGCAGTTCAGCTCGGGTACCGACCACTGCGATTGGATCTTCCTCGGCGCGATGATCGGCGATGCCGAGGGTAAGCCTTTGATGCCTCCGCAAATGCTGCACATGATCCTGCCGCGCAAGGATTACGAGATCGTCGAGGACTCCTGGGATGTCGTGGGCCTGCGTGGCACCGGGTCCAAGGACGTCATCGTCAAGGACGCCTTCGTGCCGAGCTATCGGACGATGGACGCCATGAAGGTGATGGACGGCACCGCCCAGCGCGAAGCCGGCATGACCGAGACGCTGTATCTGATGCCGTGGTCGACGATGTTCCCGCTGGGCATCTCCTCGGCAACCATCGGCATCGCCGAGGGCGCCCTGGCCGCCGCGTTGGACTACCAGCGCTCACGGGTGAATTCCAGCGGCGTCGCCATCAAGGACGACCCCTATGTGATGTATGCGATCGGTGAGGCCGCCGCCGATATCAACGCCGCCCGTCAGGAACTGCTGGCCAATGTCGACCGGATCTACGACATGGTCGACGCCGGCAAGGAGGTGTCCTTCACCGACCGTGCCGCCGGTCGGCGCACCCAGGTCCGCGCGGTGTGGCGCGCAGTGTCCGCTGTCGATGAAATCTTCGCTCGCTGTGGTGGTAACGGCACCAGGATGGACAAACCGTTGCAGCGATACTGGCGCGATGTCCACGTCGGTCAGGCGCACGCCATCCACGTTCCCAGCACCGTCTATCACGCATCGGCGTTGAGCTCCCTCGGCGTGGATCCCCAGGGCCCGCTGCGGGCGATGATCTAGGAAGGCACAGACACCATGGGTTTGATCAAGAGCCTCGGCTACGTGACCGTGCAGGCGACCGATATGCGTCGCTGGCGCCAATTTGCCTTCGACGTCCTGGGTTTCGCCACCGGAAGCGGACCCGACCCTGATTCGCTGTATCTGCGGATGGACGAGCGCGCTGCGCGCATCATCGTATCTCCCGGTGATACCGACAAGATCGTCACCGTCGGCTGGGAGGTCCGCGACGCCGCGGACCTCGGCGAGGTCAAACGCAGGCTGGAAGCCGCCGGTACCCCCTACAAGGAGCTGTCGCTGGCCGAGGCCGACAATCGCCGGGTCGAAGAAGTCATCGCCTTCGAGGATCCGGCCGGTACCTCGCTGGAGGTCTTCCACGGAGCGGTGCTCGATCACAGCCCGATCGTGACGCCGTTCGGTGCCCGGTTCGTGACCGGAGAACAGGGTCTGGGTCATGTGGTGCTGCCCGCGCTGGATGTGCCCGGGATGTTCGACTTCTACACCGAGGTCCTTGGTTTCAAATCCCGCGGGGCATTCCGGGTGCCGGTGCCGCCGGAGTTCGGCCCGGTCCGGGTGCGCTTCCTCGGGGTCAACCAGCGCCACCACAGCCTGGCACTGTGCCCCGCGGCGACATTGCGCGATCCGGGCCTGATCCATCTCATGGTCGAAGTCGACACCCTCGACGCCGTGGGCCAAGCGCTGGACCGCATCAGCTCCGATGGCTTCCAGCTGTCCTCCACGCTGGGGCGCCACACCAACGACAAGATGGTGTCGTTCTACGTCCGGGCGCCCGGGGACTGGGATATCGAGTTCGGCACCGAGGGCATGCGTGTCGACGAGAATTACTACACCGCCGAGGAAATCACCGCCGACAGTTACTGGGGACACAAGTGGGTCGACGACCTCCCCGCCGCGATGCGCCCATGACGAGCGATATCGTTCCACTCGCCGAGGCCGAGATCGCCCGATGGGACCATGACGCCGACGTCGTCATCGCCGGCTACGGCGTGGCCGGGGCGGCGGCGGCCGTCGAGGCCGCGCGAGCCGGGTCCGATGTGCTCGTACTGGAGCGCACCGGCTCGTGGGGTGGTGCGGCATCCATGGCGGGCGGATTCATCTATCTCGGTGGCGGCACGTCGTTGCAGAAGGCCTGTGGTTTCGAGGATTCGGTCGACAATATGGCCGCCTTCCTGAAGGTCGCCATGGGACCGGGTGCCGACGAGAAGCGTATCGACGACTACTGCGCGGGCAGCGTCGCCCATTTCGACTGGCTCGTTGGCTGCGGGGTGACGTTCAAGGCGGAGTTCTTCGGTGAGCCCGGCTGGGAGCCGATGGGTGATCAAGGCTTGATGTATTCCGGTGGCGAGAACTCGTTCCCGTTCAACACCATTGCGACTCCCGCGCCGCGCGGTCACATCCCCCAGATGTCGAACAAGAAGCAGGGCGAGGCGTCTGCCGGTTACATGCTCATGAAGCCGCTCGTCGAGTCGGCGGCCGCGGCCGGCGCCCGCGCGCTGTATGACGTTCGGGCGCAACGTCTTGTCGTCGCCGCAGATGGCCGGGTCGTCGGCGTGGTCGCGCGCCGGTACGGGAACGATGTCGCCATCCGCGCGCGGCGCGGGGTGGTGCTGGCCACCGGCAGCTTCGCCTACAACGAAGCGATGGTGGCGCAGTACGCGCCGCGCATCGCGGGCAGGCCGGCGGCCTCGATCGAGCAGCACGACGGCCGTGCCATCCAGATGGCGCAGGCGCTCGGCGCCGACCTGGCCCATATGGACGCCACCGAGGTCGCGATCTTCGCCGACCCGCAGCAGCTGGTGCGCGGAATCCTGGTCAACGCCCGGGGGCAACGCTTTGTCGCCGAAGACACCTACCCGGGACGCATCGGCCAGCTGACGCTGTACCACCAGGACAATACGGCGTATCTGATCATCGACGGTGACGCGCAGGAAGCGGCAATGGCGTCGTTGTCGCCGCAATTGATGTTGCGGCCGCCGACCTGGGTCGCCGACACCGTAGCCGAACTGGAATCGGAGATCGGTTTGGCTCCGGGCTCGTTGCAGTCCACGGTCGCGGCCTACAACGCGGGCGCGGCGCGCGGTGAGGACCCCCTGCTGCACAAGAAGCCGCAGTGGATCAGACCTATCGGTTCCCCGGTCGGCGCCATCGATCTGCGCGAGAGCACCGGAGGGTTCACCCTCGGCGGTCTCTGCACGACACTCGACGCCGAGGTGCTGCATGTCAGTGGCGAGCCCATACCTGGGTTGTTCGCCGCCGGGCGGTCTGCCGCCGGACTCGCCGCCTGGGGCTATGCCAGCGGCGTCTCGCTCGGCGACGGCAGCTTCTACGGTCGCCGGGCCGGTCGCAGCGCAGCGTCGGCCTGACCGTCGGCGACACGCCGAGACGCACAAGTTTCACCATCAACCTGGGTCGGTGAAGGCCCACGTCAAGCCGGGTTGTGCGACAGCACGCCCGGCTTTTGGCGTCGTTGTGCGCTGAGATTCGACCCAACTATGTGACAGCAACCACAGCGGTGTGATAGTCCTATATGAGTATTAGGCATATGCCTAATAGGAATATGAATACCCCGGAGGACCACGATGACCGTGACCATCGACAGCCCGCTCGCACCTGCCGGCAAGGCCACCGCCGAAACGCCGAGCGCCGTCATCGACCGGGTCTCCCTAGTGCTCGACGCATTCGACGGTCCCGGGCGCCTGACACTGGCACAGATCGTGCGCCGTACCGGATTGCCGCGCTCCTCCGCCCACCGGATGCTGGAGCGCCTTGTCCAGCTGCGTTGGCTGCGCCGCTCCGGCCGCGACTACGAGTTGGGGATGCGGCTGGTCGAACTCGGCTCGCTCGCGGTCCACCAGGACCGGCTGCACAAGGCCGCGATTCCGATGCTGCACGAACTGCACGCCGCCACCGGACTGGTCGTGCACCTCGCCGTGCTGGAGGGCTCGGATGTGGTGTACATGGAAAAGGTCGGCAACCGGTTGACCGCCGCCATCCCGACCCGGGTCGGCGGGCGCCAGCCCGCGCATTGCGCCGCCGTCGGCAAGGCGATGCTGGCCTTCACCGGCGAACCGGACCTCGCGGCAGCGACCGCATCCACCCTCCCCCGACGCACCAAGTACTCGATCTCCACGGCCGCCCAGCTGCGCGCCGAACTGGCCAAGGTCCGTTCACACGGCGTCGCGTTCGATCGCGAAGAATCGGTACCCGGGTTCGGCTGCGTGGCAGCCCCGATCGGCGACCCAGGCGAGGCGGTCGCCGCGGTATCGGTGTGCGGGCCGATGGGGCAGATGAAATTCGACCAACAGCTCGTCGCACCGGTGCGCATGGCGGCCATGGGGATCTGGCGCGCGGTGGAGGGCGGCCCGATGCGCGTGGCACCGACACTGCAGCAGATGCGCCCGCTGCGCGGCGGCCCGATCAATCAGACGGCGGTGCGGACCTCGACCCTGCAGCCGGCATGAGCGACGCTTGCGGAGCGAATCGACAAGCCATGAGCGACGCTTGCGGAGCGAATCGACAAGCCATGAGCGACGCTTGCGGAGCGAATCGACAGTGATGAGCGATAAACTCGACCCGCAGATCGCCGCCATGATCGAAGCGCTGGACTCCGGATTCCCGCCGGTACACACCATGACCGGTGATCAGGCCCGCGCGGCGATCCGCTCGAGGATGGTGGCGGTGACCGATCCCGAGCCGGTCGCGGCGGTGGAGGACCGTGAGATCGCGGGACCGAACGGTCCGGTGACCGTGCGCATCTACCGGCCCGAAGCCGCGGACGGCACAGGCCTACCGACGCTGGTCTATGCCCACGGTGGCGGCTGGGTGTTCTGCGACCTGGACAGCCACGACGGGCTGTGCCGGGACTTCGCAAATCGCCTGCCCGCCGTGGTTGTTTCGGTGCACTATCGGCGCGCGGCCGAAGAGGGCCAGTGGCCTGCGGCGGCCGAGGACGTCTACGCCGCGACCGTCTGGGCCGCCGAGAACATCACCGCGCTGGGCGACGATCCGGATGTCCTGCTGGTCGGCGGCGACAGCGCCGGTGGGAACCTCGCGGCGGTCACCGCCCTGATGGCACGCGATCGCAGCGGTCCCCGACTGGCCGGCCAGCTGCTGTTGTACCCGGTCATCGCCGCCGACTTCGACACCCCGTCCTACCGCGAGTTCGGTCACGGGTACTACAACCCGCTTCCCGCTCTGCGGTGGTATTGGGATCAGTATGTGCCCAACCCTGCCGACCGGACCGATCCGTACGCCTCGCCACTGCACGCCGACGATCTGTCGGGTCTGCCGCCGACGGTTGCTGTGGTGGCCGGGCACGATCCGCTGCGAGACGAGGGTATGGCCTACGCCGAGGCCCTGCGCCGGTCGGGAGTTCCGGTGGTGCAGCGCTATTTCGAGGGCGGTGTGCACGGTTTCATGACCATGCCGAGCCTGGACCTCTGTGAGAAGGCCCGCGCCCAGGCGTGTGCCTACCTCACCGGCATCATCAACGGTCAGGTCAACACATGAGCCACGTCACCGCCGGATGATTTTCCCGGCGGTGACGTCCATGGATTCGGCAGCGCCGTAACGCTGTTGCGGGTCGAGCACACAATGCGTTCGGCCGAATACCGTCACCATGCACCTGTTGTTGTGGTTGCAGCGACTGCGGGTGCCGGGATCGGCGATCATCTTGTTCACCAAGTCCGGCTCACGCAGCAGTGCCCGGCCCATCGCGACAAAATCGAAGCCCTCCCGCATTCCGGTCTCGATGTGTTCGCGGTTGGTGATGCCCCCCAACAAGATCAGCTTGGTGTTCTTCATGATCGGCACGAATTGCCGGGCGGCCGGCAGCATGTACAGATCTTCGTAGGGATAATTCCCCATCACTGCTTTGCCGAGGAGTCGTAGACCGGGCCGCACCATCGTCGGCATCACCTTGGCGAACTCACGCACCGGTACATCGCCGCGAAACAGGTACATCGGCCGGTAGACCGACGAACCCTGGGTCAACTCGATGGCGTCCAGGTTGGCGTCGATGTCGAGCAGCTGCACGGTGCGCAAAGCCTCATCGATCCAGATGCTGCCCGGCAGGCCGTCGTCCATATCGAGTTTGGCGATGATCGCCACCCTGTTCCCGACGACTTCGCGCACCCGCCGGGCGATCGCGCGGACCAGACGCGAGCGGTTGTCGATGTCTCCGCCGTACTCGTCTTTGCGGCGGTTGAGCAATGGGCTGAGAAATGAACTGGGCAGGTACAGATGACCGAAATGAAGTTCCACCGCGTCGAATCCGGCGTCGACCGCCACCCTGGCCGCGTCGCCGAACTGGTCGATGATCCCGGCGATCTCGTCACGACGAATCTCTCGGCAGTACGCGCCGGAGGACGGATTGATGAACCTGCTGGGCGCCAGCGGGGTGACACCTGTCAACCGCTTGTGTGCCACGACCCCGGCATGCCCGAGTTGCGCGGAGATACCTGCTCCTGCCGTGTGCACGGCATCGGTGAGCTGCCGAAGGCCGGGCAGCGCTTTATCGCTCATCACGATCTGGCCAGGCGCACTGGCCGCCTGCGGTGAGACACAGCAGTACGCCACGGTGGTCATTCCGATGCCACCCTCGGCGAAACTGCGATGAAAGTCGATCAGATCGGTGGTCACCAACCCCTCGGGCGATCGCCCCTCGGAGGTCGCGGCCTTGATGACCCGGTTACGGAGCCGGACGGGCCCGAGCTGTATCGGACTGAACGGATCTGGGCTGAGATCGGTCATCAGACCACGGTCGATCGACGCCCGCCCTGCGTCAACATGGGTTCCCGGTAACCGGGAGCGGCACGCCCTCATCGTGGTGGAGGCCATAGTGTCAGTGCCATGACAGACGGTGGGATCTTCGTCATCGACCGCGTGATCACCCGGCCCGGATGCGCCAGGGAGTTCGTCGACCGGTATCTGTCCGGGTACGCCCCCGGAGCCCGCCACCGGGGCATGACCCTGGTGAATGTGCTTGTTTCACCGCCTATCTGGTACGACACCGAATCCAACACCGTCACCGCCACCTGGACCCTGCCCAGCGCCCAGGCCTGGTGGGAAATGACATGGCAGGGTCGACCGGACCCGGAAGTCGGCGCCTGGTGGGACAGTGTCGCCGAACTCGTGCTGCAGCGGGAACGTGATGCGGCTGCCGCACATGATGACGTCGAAGGACTCTGCGATGTTTAACGTCACCCGGCTCATCGACATCAGCGAAGGCGCATGTGACCGCATCCGAATGGCGCTCACCCAAGCGGCCCGGCGTAGCGGGGCCCACCGCGCCCTGGTCTCCCCCACCCTGGCAGGCAGCCGCAACGGTGGAGATCTGCTGCTACACCTCCGCTTTGGTGAGAGCGACGAATGGGAGGCTGTCGCCCCCGAGGTCGCGGCCGTCCTGGCCGACCCCGCCGTGACCCGCATCAACGGTGCCGACTATCACGGTTCGCCCAACAGCATCGAGGGCCGTCCCACCGGCAGCGTCTACCGCGCGCTGTTGTTGCGGGTCGCCGAGGGCACCGATCCCGACATCATGGCTCGCTTCGAGGCCGACCTGCGATTACTGCCGGGCTATGTGTCCACCATCAGCACCTGGCAGTTGAGTCGGCCCGAAACCACCGTCGGCAACGCCTGGACCCACGTCTTCGAACAGGAGTTCACGGATGCTGACGGCATCATGGGCCCCTACTTGATGCACCCCATCCATTGGGCGGTCGTCGACCAGTGGTTCGATCCGGAGTGCCCGAAGGCCATTGTTCGCGAACGGGTCTGCCACAGTTTCTGCATCGACAGCGACCACGTACTGCGCTGACGCGGGCAGTCGCCGAAGATCAGATCCCGTCGGGCAAGATGTTCGGGTTCGCTGCGGCCGGCGGCGGCAGCGGCGGCAGCGCAGCGGTGCCGTCGAGGCTGTGCACCGTCAGATTCTGCGACCAGGGATAGTGCAGGCTGAATGCCACCAGGCCGGTGCGTTCGGCCGCGGGCAAGTGACACATCGCCAGCACCGTCTCGGCCAGGTACTCGACCGGCTCGGTCGGAAACGTATCCGGGATCAGGCTGGCAGCACCGGGCGTGCGCACGGCACTGGACGGCCCGACCACATTGACCGCGATGTTCGAGTCGAGCAACTCGGCGGCGACGCCCTGCGTGAAGCGGTGCAGCGCCGCCTTCATCGAGGCGTAGATGACGTCACCGGAAGTCTTGTTGTACTCCCGGTAGGGCCGAGCCGGCGCGAGTCCGGTGACCGAGCCGATGTTCACGATCCAACCGGCGCCCTGTGTGCGCATGTGCGGAACGGCACGCTGGATCAACACGAACGGCGTGCGGACGTAATGCTCTATGGTCCGTTCGAAGGTCGTCATCGGCATGTCCTCGATGACGGAGTAATCCGCGTATCCGGCATTGTTGACCAGGATGTCGAGTCGCCCGGTGTGCTCGACAACCTGATCGATCAGCCTTGCGCGCTGGTCGGCGTCCTCCAGATCGCAGGCGATACCGAAGGCCTTACCGCCGGCACCCTCGATCAGCTCGATCGTCTCGCCGATCGTTCCCGGCAACTCGGCGGTGGTTCCCGCCCGGGTGGACGCAGAAGCCCGATGAGACCGGGCGGTCACCGCCACCGTGGCTCCCTCGGCGGCCAGCCGCTGGGCGATGGCCCGCCCGATACCGCGGCTACTGCCGGTCACCAAAGCCGTTTTACCGTGCAGAATACCGCTCACTGGACGACGAGATCCTCTTCGTTGGGGGCACGGTGGCTCTGCCACACCTCGATGAGGCGGAACGGGAACGCCGTCACGATGCGACCGCCACCGGACCGGTAATAGGTGTGCGCGGTCGGCGTGTGACACCACACCGTCTGGGCCATCGCTTCATCGATGGAGCGCACATACTTCTCGAACGCCTCCGGGGTGACCTCGACGGTCTGCGCCCCGCGCTCCGCCATCAGCTGGAGGCACTCCATCACGTAGTGCACCATCACCTCGACACCGAAGTTGTGCCCCGCACCATGCCCCGGGCTGTAATTGGGCGCCGAGGAGATGAACATGTTCGGGAAGCCCGGCACCAGGCCACCACGGTAGGCGGCAGGGCTGTCACCCCAGACATCGACCAATTTGATGCCGTCGCGCCCCTCGATGTCGACGGTGGACAGGAAATCCAGGTGGTAGCCGGTGGCGTAGATGATGACATCCAGGTCGATCTGCCGGCCGTCCTGCGTGACGATACCGCGCGCGTTGACTTCGGCAGGCTCGCTTGCCTCGACATCGACGTGGTCGCGGGCCAGCGCCGCGTAGTAGCCACCCGGATCTCGGATTATGCGTTTACCGTACGGCGCGAAGTCCGGGGTCACCTTCTTCGCCAACTCCGAACCGGCGCCGAAGACCCGGTCGATGTACTCAAGACACATCTGCAGGAGCACATCATTGGCCGGCGAGATGGACAGATGATCGGCCGCCCATTCGGGATCGCGCACGATGACGGGATAGTTGTTGTCTGCCGTTCCCCAGAACGACTTGAGCCGATTCCAGTTGGCATAGAAGGGAACATGCGCGTTGAGATAGCGACGGTGTTCGGGTACGTCGTCGGTCAGACGCTTGCGCGGCGCGACCCAGTGGGGCTGACGCTGGAAGACCGTCAGGTGCTCGACCTCGTCGACCGAGGCATCCACGATCTGCACGGCGGTGCAACCCGCACCGATGATCGCCACCTTCTTGCCGCGTAGCGACAGCTCGGGGTCCCACTCGGCGGAGTGCACGCTCACCCCGGCGAAGGTCTCCCGGCCGGGCAGGTCCGGCCATCGCGGCCGATTCAGATAACCGGCAGCCGGCACAACGACATTGGCGTAGGAGACGTCGGATTTGCCGTCGGCACCGCGGCTGTGCACCTCCCACACCTTGCGGTCGGCGACCCAGCGTAACGCGGTCACCTCGGTGCTGAAGCGGGTCCGGTCACGCAAGCCGTACTTGTCGGCGACCGACTTCAGGTACTGCTGGTACTCGGGGCCTTGGGGGTAATAGCTCGACCACCCCCCGTTGATATCGCGAGACAATGAGTAGTAGGCCGACGGGGTGTCCACGCCGATTCCGGGGTACACCGCGGTGTACCAGGTGCCGCCGACCTCGTCGTTGCGGTCGATGATCTCGTAATCGATACCGGCGGCAGCGCACTCCAGCGCGGCGGCCATACCGGCTATGCCTGCCCCGATGATGGCGACCTTGAAACCGGTGGGCAGCTTCGCGGTGCGTGGCAGCACCGGCTGGGAGGCGTGAAAGCCGCCCTGCTCCAGCAGCAGTGGGATGTACTCCGGTCCCACCTCGGCACCCAGTGCCAGCGGTGCCACGGCGGCGAACAACTCGGGGTCGTCGAACGGCACGGCATCGGCGGGGCGCGGGTTCTGCATCGCGGCCACCACCGCCTCGACCAACTGAGTATGCGTTGCGGGGTCCGTGCTGCCCTTCTGCTCGGGCGGGTCCGGTGTGTACGAGATCTTTCCCGCATACCGGTCCACGATGCTGGCGTCACCGGTCAGCTGAGCCAGCACCGCCACCAGGATGCCGGCATCGGCGTTCGCGAGATTGGTGCGCAGTTCATCAGGGTCTGGCGATTTCTGGTCTGCGGTAACGGTCACAGCGATCGTCATCGATCCTCCTTGTTCTGGACCGAGTATGTGAGCGTCCGACGCTGTGCGAGGCACCGTCTTCTACTGAGCGGGACGTCGGCCGATCACAGCCGTCCGGCCGCCCCTACAGTCCAGCTCATGGATGATCTGAAGTCCGTTCTCGCCTCGGCACGAAGCCACGCCCTCGGCGATATCCCACGGCGCTCCGCGCGCAAGCATCCCGACAAGGTAGCGATCATCGACGGTGGCGTCAGCCTGACCTTCGCCGAGTTCGAACGACTCGTCGACCGGGCCGCAGCCGCGTTGGCTGACAACGGTTTCGGAGTCGGCGATCGAGTTGCCGTCCTGGCCCACAACTGCTGGCAGTACGCGGTGCTGGCGTTCGCCACGGCGCGCGCCGGCGTGGTGCTCGTCCCCATCAACTTCATGCTCACCGCCGCAGAGATCGCCTTCATCGTGCAGCACAGCAAGGTGACCGGGTTCCTGGTCGAGGCCGACCTGGTCCCGACAGCCGAGGCGGCGATGCATGCGGGCGCACCGGTTGCGGTGACTGCCGCGCTGGTGCTTCCCGGTCAGAGACCGCCTGCGGGCTGGCCGGACTTCGCACAGTGGCTAAACACCGACTCTCCGGCACCCAGTCCGCACATCGACGACGACCAGATGATCCGGCTGATGTACACCAGCGGTACGGAGTCGCAGCCCAAGGGTGCCATGCACTCGACGCGCAGCCTGATGGGCAACTACATCAGCTCCATCATCGCCGGATCGATGGAGGGCAGTGATGTGGAAATCCACTCGCTACCGCTGTATCACTGCGCGCAACTCGACAACTTCCTGATCACCGATATCTATCTCGGTGCCACCAGCATCATCCTGCCCAAGGCCGATCCCGAACTGGTGCTGCGCACCATCGAAAGGTACGGGGTGACAAACTACTTCGCCCCACCGACGGTGTGGATCTCGCTGCTACGATCGCCGGTGTTCGAACAAGTGGACCTGTCCAGCCTACGCAAGGGCTACTACGGGGCCTCCGCGATGCCGGTGGAGATCCTCGCCGAGATGCGCGAGCGGCTGCCGGAGCTGCGACTGTGGAACTTCTACGGGCAGACGGAGATGGCGCCGCTGGCATCGGCTCTGGGTCCTGACGAACAGGATGCTCACGCCGGATCCGCGGGCCGACCCGTCATCAATGTCGAGACCAGCATCCTCGACGACGACAATGCTCCGGTCGCTGCGGGAGTTGTCGGCGAGATCGCGCACCGCAGTCCGCATCTGATGTTGGGGTACCTCGACGACGAGGCCAAGACGGCCGAGTCGTTCCGTGGCGGCTGGTTCCATTCCGGCGATCTCGGTTACTACGATGCCGACGGGCTGCTGCACGTCGTGGATCGCAAGAAAGACATGATCAAAACCGGTGGCGAGAACGTGGCCAGCCGCGAGGTCGAAGAGGTCATCTACCGGCACGCCGGGGTCGAGGAGGTCGCCGTATTCGGCGTGCCACATCCGACCTGGGTGGAGTCCGTGGTGGCCGCGGTGGTCGCCAGGGACGGCTCCGAGCTGTCCGAGGACGATGTGGTGACCCACTGCCGTGCCCACCTGGCCGGATTCAAGACACCCAAACGGGTGTTCTTCGTCGAGGCATTGCCCAAGAATCCCAGCGGCAAGCTGTTGAAGCGGGTGCTGCGGGAGCGCTTCACCAGCGCGGCGCGAGTCCCCCGCTGAACCCATATCGACCGAGGCCGGCGCACACTTCCAACCCGGTGCCGACGTGCGGTAGCCCACAGTGACCGCTGGGCGGGAATCATGAGTTCTCTCCCCCTCTGCGCGCCATTACGGTGCGAATACAGATGTGGCCGTGTGCATGCCCGCACATGCGTGCCGACCGCGGCGGGACATGGCATCCGCAGGTGAACCGAGAGGACGTCAAGCTGTGACTGTTGCGCCGTACAGGGGTCGTATCGCCAGATTCGACGAGCCGGGTAAGCCGTTCGAGATCGAGACGGTCACCTTACCCGAGATCAAACCCGGTGAGATCCTGATCAAGGTGACTCGGGCCAACATCTGCGGTTCGGATGTGCACGCATGGCATGGCACTTTCGCCACCCGCGGTCTCGGCGGGCAGTTGCCCACCGTGTTGGGACACGAAATGGTCGGCGTGGTGGCGGCTTTGGGTGTGGGCGTATCCACCGACTCCAACGGAAAGCCACTGGCGGACGGCACCCGAGTGGTGTTCCCCTATTTCTTCTGCTGCCATACCTGCCGCAACTGCCTGGCCGGGCGCCGCAATGCCTGTCTGAACCTGAAGATGGCAATGTTGGGCCGCGCAGACGAGCCACCCTACTTTGTCGGTGGCTACGGCGACTATTTCGTTCTCCCCGCAGGCGCCGTGGTCTATACCGTTCCCGATTCGGTCTCCGATGACATCGCCGCCGGTGCCAACTGCGCTCTGTCGCAGGTGATGTACGGTCTGGAACGAGTCGATCAACAACTCGGCGAATACGTTGTCGTGCAGGGCGCAGGCGCCCTCGGGCTGTACGCGGTGGCGGTCGCCAAGGCTCGTGGCGCGGCGAAAGTCATCGCGATCGACGGTGTTCCCGAGCGCCTCGAACTGGCGACGGCGTTCGGCGCCGACGCCGTGATCAACATCACCGAGGTGACCGACGAGAAGGAACGTGCCAAGATCGTCCGGCGGCTCACCGACGGGCAGGGCGCCGATGTGGTGGTCGAGGTTGTCGGGCATCCGTCGGCCATCGACGAGGGCCTCAAGCTGCTCGGGCAGTTCGGCCGATACGTCGAGATCGGAAACATCAACGTGGGCAGGACCTTCGCGTTCGATCCGTCACGATTCGTGTTCTCCAACAAGACGATGGTCGGAGTGTCCCTGTACGACCCGGCGGTGCTGTCCCGCGCACTGGACTTCCTGGCCGCCTACCAGGACACGCTGCCCTTCGAACGGTTGGCCGCGGCCTGCTACTCCCTCGATGACATCAACGACGCGTTCGCCGCCGCCGAGGACAAACGTGACGTCCGCGCCAGCATCGTCCCCTGACCGGCCACCTGCCCAGACACCGAGTACCGGAGAGCGCCAGATGAGCAACCACAACTACGACCGTACCGAGCTCTACATCGACGGTGAATGGGTCCGCCCCGCCGGCAGCGACGTCATCGAGGTCATCAACCCCGCCACCGAGCAGGTGCTGGGCGTGGTGCCCAGCGCATCGGACGCCGATGTCGATGCCGCTGTGTCCGCCGCGCGCGCGGCGTTCGACCCGAACATCGGTGTCACCGAGCGGCGCGAACGCCTCGACGCAGTGATCTCGTCGATGGAGAAGCGGCTGCCCGATATCGCCGAGACCATCACTGCCGAGATGGGGGCACCGATCCGCGTCGCGCAGTCCGTGCAGACCCAGGTTCCACTGGCCGTCACACGTGGATTCGCCGACGCGCTGGCCACTTTCGAGTTCGAGGAACGAATCGGTAACTCGCTGGTCACGCGCGAACCTTACGGGGTGGTCGCGGCGATCACCCCGTGGAATTACCCGCTGTACCAGGTGGTGGCCAAGGTCATCCCGGCCATCGCCGCAGGGTGCACGGTGGTGCTCAAGCCCAGCAACGAGGCACCGCTCTCGGTGTTCGAGTTCGTCGAATCGCTGCATGATGCCGGCCTACCTCCCGGCGTGGTGAACCTGGTCTCCGGTCCGGGCCGGATCATCGGAGAGCGGCTGTCCGAACACCCGGACGTGGACTTCGTGTCGTTCACCGGCTCCACCGGTGTCGGGAGCCGAGTCGGTGAGCTGGCCGGCAAGACCATCAAAAAGGTGGCCTTGGAACTGGGCGGCAAGTCAGCGAACGTCATCCTCGACGGCGCCGACCTGACGACCGCGGTCAAGGTCGGCGTGGGCAACGCATTCCTCAACGCCGGCCAGACGTGCATGGCCTGGACCCGCATGCTGGTTCCGCTCGCCCGGTACGGCGAAGTCCTCGACATCGTCGAAGCCGCAGTCGCCAAGTACACCGTCGGAGACCCGTGGGATCCCGCGACCCGTGTCGGCCCGATCGCATCGAAGTCTCAGCAGGAAACAGTTCTCGGCTTCATCGAGCGCGCGCCGGGCGAGGGTGCTCGACTGTTGTGCGGCGGCGCCCAGAAGGTACGCGATATCGGCTATTACGTCGCACCGACCGTCTTCGCCGACGTCGATCCGCAATCCGAACTGGGTCAGGAAGAGGTCTTCGGCCCGGTGCTCTCCATCATCCCGTTCCGCGACACCGACGAGGCCCTGGAGTTCGCCAACGGCACGCCCTATGGACTGTCCGGAGCCGTCTGGGCCGCCGATGACGCCACCGCCGTCGCCTTCGCCCGACAGGTGCAGACCGGTCAATTGGATATCAACGGCGGCAAGTACAACCCGGCCGCTCCGTTCGGCGGCTACAAGAAGTCTGGTATCGGGCGTGAGCTCGGCCGGATCGGTTTCGAAGAATTCCTGCAGATCAAGTCGCTGCAGTTGCCGTAGATCCGACCCACTGAGAGCCTGGAGACATGACATGTCGGTAACCACCGAGCCACTCCGCATCACTTCCGACGGGGCGGTGCAGACGTGGACCATCAACCGTCCCGAGCAGGGTAACGCCATCACCGGCAAGGACATCATCGCGGCCTTCGAGACCGCAGCCGAACGGGCCAACGCCGACACCGGCGTCTGTGCGGTCATCCTCACCGCGGAAGGCAAGATCTTCTCCGCGGGTGGCAACGTCAAGGAGATGGCCGACGGTCGGGGTATGTTCGGCCTCGCACCGATCGAACAGCGGTACGCCTACGTCGACGGCATCCAGCGCATCCCGCGTGCGCTGGGCCGGCTCGAGGTGCCTTTGATCGCCGCAGTCAACGGTGCTGCCATCGGGGCGGGCTGTGATCTGGCGATGATGTGCGATATCCGGATCGCCTCCGAACGCGCCTCGTTCGCCGAGAGTTTCGTGCAGCTGGGCCTGATCCCCGGTGATGGTGGCAGTTGGTTCCTGCAGCGTGCCATCGGTTACGAGCGAGCTGCCGAGATGAGCTTCACCGGTGACCGGATCGACGCAGTCACGGCACTGGACTGGGGCCTGGTGAGTCGCGTTGTCCCTCACGTTGATCTGCTGACCGCGGCGAAGGACCTCGCCGACCGCATCGCGAAGAATCCGCCGCATGCGCTGCGGATGGCCAAGAGGTTGCTCGGTGAATCGCGCACCGGCCCATTGGAATCGACATTGGCGATGGCGGCGGCCATGCAGCCGTTGGCGCACGCCGATACCGAGCACCGTCAGCGCATCTCGAAATGGCGGACCTCCTGATGGCCCGTTCGCGACTCGTTCCACCCGCGAGCACCGACCGCGCAGGCACCGCCGCGCTGCGGGCCGAAGTTCGCGCCTTCCTGACGGCCCAATTGTCCGCCGGTTCCTTCGTCCCGACCGTCGATGCCTGGCTGTGCGGATGGGACGAGGATTTCACCAAGGCGCTGGCCGAGCACGGCTACCTGGGTATGACGGTTCCCCGAGAGTATGGCGGCCATGGCCGTTCACATATCGAGCGGTTCGTCGTGACCGAGGAACTGTTGGCGGCGGGAGCGCCGGTGGCGGCACACTGGATCGCCGACCGTCAGATCGTTCCGGCCCTGCTCAAGAACGGCACCGAGGCCCAGAAGCGGGAGTTCCTACCGAAGATCGCCGCTGGGGACTGCTTCTTCGGCATCGGGATGAGCGAGCCCGACTCGGGATCCGACCTTGCCAGTGTGCGCACCAAGGCCACCCCCGTCGCCGGCGGCTGGGCGCTGACGGGCACCAAGGTGTGGACCTCGGGCGCGCATCGCGGCCACGCCTTCATCGTGCTGGCCCGCACAGCACCGGTCGACCCCGCGCACCGTCATGCCGGGCTGAGCCAGTTCATCGTCCGTTTCGATGGGCCCGGAGTGCAGGTGCGCCCCATCGTCTCGATGAACGGTGGGCATCACTTCAACGAGGTGATCCTCGACGAGGCATTTGTGGCCGAAGACATGGTGTTCGGCGAGATCGGCAACGGATGGCAACAGGTCACCTCGGAGCTCGCCTTCGAGCGCAGTGGGCCCGAACGGGTGTTGTCGACCTTCCCGGTGCTGAGCGCGATCACCGGAAGCACGTCACGGCGGGACATCTCACCCGGAGCAGAGCTGGGGCGGCTGGTGGCGCGGATCGCCGGGCTGCATCAGATGTCGACTGCGGTCGCCGGTGCGCTCGAACGCCACGAGCCCGCCGATGTGCCGGCGGCGGTGGTCAAACTCCTCGGCACCACCACCGAGGGCGACATCGCCGACTTCGCCGATCTGCGCTTCGGTGACGAGACCACCGTGGATCCACACGTGCGGGCGTTGGTTTCGGTTGCGGTCGATCAGCGGCCTGGCTTCACCCTGCGGGGCGGAACGACCGAGGTACTGCGCGGCGTGGTCGCGCGTGGATTGGGGATGCGATGACGATCTCGGAGACCGGCCACCAGGCCGAGAGCGTGGGTACCGCTGTCGACACCGATCTGATCGACATGATGGACGCGGTGTTCGCGGCGCAGCGCACGGGGCACGGGGCCCCCGCGACGGTGGGCCATGACGCCGAGTTGTGGTCGCGCCTGGATGATTTGGGGTTGGTACGGCTGACCGGACCCACCGAACACGGTGGTAGCGGAGCGGGCTGGGCCGAGGCCGCCGAACTGATCTCGGCGGCCGTCCGTCACGGCGTGCGTGCTCCCCTGGCCGAGCACGACCTGCTGGCCTGCTGGCTGCTCGAGGCGGCCGGACTACCCTGCGACGAGACGCTGCGCACGGTTTGCATGCTCGACGCTGCCGGCACCGCCACCGGCGTGCCATGGGCGCGGGCTGCCGATCGCATCGTCGTGGTCTTCGGCGATGTTGACGGCGGCACTGAATTCCGTCTCGCCGATATCGACGCGGCCAGGTTCACGATCACTCCGGCGACAAATATGATCGGCGAACCGCGTGACAACATCGCCACCGATATCGGGGCGTTGCACGCTGACAGCCGTACCATCGACAAGGCTCTGGTCGATCGGTTGCGCTGGAAATCGGCGCTGGTGCGCTCGATTCAGATCTGTGCAGCACTGGACAGCGCACTGGATCTGACCATCGAGCACACGTCCTCGCGGGTACAGTTCGGGCGTTCGCTGTCCAAGTTCCAGGCCATCCAGCACATGGTCGCCGATATCGCGGCCGAGGCGGCACTGGCGCGGGCGGCCACCGAGGCCGCCGTGAACGTCGCGATCACCAGCGACTGGACGGCCGACAATCTCAGCTTCCTGGTGGCAGTGGCGCGGTCATGTGCCGGGCATGCCGCTTCGGTGGTGGTGCGCAACGCACATCAGGCGCATGGCGCGATCGGAACCACCGTTGAGCACCGGCTGCACGAATTCACCCGCGCCGCACTGGCGTGGCGTTCGGAGTACGGGTCGGTGACCTATTGGGACCAGGCCGTGACGCGAGCCGCCGTGGCGGCGGGTGCAGCGGGGCTGTGGCCGCTGATAGCCGACTGAGCCAAGTGCTGTTTGGTGTTCCACTGACCGGTCACGACGGTGTCCGCGGCCACCCGACAACGGTTGACTCGATGGCATGACCACCCCGATCACGCTGCCGGAAGTTCACGAGTTCATCGCCAGTTTCTGGTACCACTACGACCAGGGCCAGTTCGATGTGCTGGCCGCCTACATCGCCGACGATATGACGTATCTCAGCCGGTCCGATTCCGGACAGTGCCCGTTCGAGCAGTTGTTGGCCGCCGAACTGTCCGGTGGCACCGAGGTTCTTGCGTGGTTGAGCCAGCACCGGGATGAGAACCCCTATCCACTTCGGCATCACGCCACCAACATCTTCCGTACCGGGACCGACGGTGAGGCGACCCTGGTGCGCTTCTACCTCTACGTCAACCAGGTCACCAACAACGTCCCGTTCGATGTGTCCTCCGGTGTGGTCGACGTCGCCATCCGGCGTGCCGCTGAGGGACTCAAGTTCACCTCCATGACGGTCGTGCTCGATGCCGAGGACTCCATCCCGTTCGCCGAGCACCGCACCAAACTCGCCGCGACGAACGCGTGACCGTGGGGGACGCTGACGCCCGCACAACCTTCGGCGGCGGCATAGCGGTCATCACCGGAGCCGGCGCCGGTATCGGCGCCGGCCTGGCCAGACATGCGCACCGGCTCGGCATGACCGTCGTGTTGGTGGATGTGGACGAGGACGCCGCCACCGCATTGCGCGAGGAGTTGGTCACCGACGGTGGAACGGCACACGTCGCGGTATGCGATGTGCGTGACGCCGAGGCCGTGGTCGCGTTGGCCGAGCAGGTCTATCGCGATATCGGACCGGTGCGACTACTGGTGAACAACGCCGGCGTCGAACAGTTCGGCTACCTGTGGGATACCCCGGTGGCCAACTGGAACAGGGTGATGGACATCAACGTCAGTGGGGTCTTCCACGGTGTACGGGCATTCATACCCAAGATGATCGCCGCCGCAACCCCCGTGTGGGTGTGGAATCTGTCATCGATCGGCGGAGTCGCCAGTGTGCCCCTGCAAGCGCCCTACATCGTGAGCAAGCACGCCGTGCTGGCACTCACCGAGTGCCTGCGCCTGGAGGTCGAGTTGGCCGGGCACAGCGATGTCATCCGCGTGCAGGCCGTCCTGCCGGGGGCAGTGAAGTCGAACATCTTCGAAGCCGCCGGTGGGGTGGACGCTGCCGCTGCGGGCACCGCGGTCGATGCGGCCGAATCTCAACGCGCGGCAATGCTCGATATCAAAGCTGCCGCAATGGATCCCGACGAGGCGGCCGAGGTGATCTTCGAGCAGTCCGCGCAGGACACGTTCTATCTGCTGACCCAACCCGAATATGTCGGGTCGGCAATGGCCGAGCGTGCGCACACCTTGACCACCCTGGCCGCACCAAAGCTGCGCACCAAGCAACGCTTCGACCCGGCCCAGCACTGAGACGGTGCCGATGCCTCATCCTGACCAGCCCGCGGGGTACCAACCCACGCTCGACCCCGATGCCGCCGCTCGTGTCGCGGCCTTCGGACCACCGACACCCATCCGGGAACGCGGGCTGCAAGCCGTCCGCGACTCGCTGGAATCCGCACCGCCGCCGGCAGATATGCCGGCGATGGCCGACGTATCCGATACCGAAGTCACCGGACCGGGCGGTCCGATCCCGGTGCGGATCTACCGCCCCACCGCCGCCGATGGCCCGCAGCCGGTGATCGTTCATCTGCACGGCGGCGGGCTGGTGATGGGTTCGAACCGTTCATTCGAGCCGATGGCTCGGGCGTTGGCAGCGGCCAGCGGGGCCGTCGTCGTCGCCGTCGACTACCGGCTGGCGCCGGAGAACCCGCCGCCCGCCCAGTTCGAGGACGCCCTGGCGGTCACCAATTGGGTTGCTGCCGAGGCCGCTTCGCTGGCTGTTGATCTCGACAGGATCGTCGTGTGCGGCGACAGCGCCGGTGGCGGCGTCGCCGCGGCGGTGGCGTTGGCAGTGCGCAACGACGGCGGACCGCGGCTGTTCGCCCAGGTGTTGTTGTATCCGGGTGTGGACCGCGATATGGGTGCACCGTCGTTGGTCGGACATCACGACACACCCATGCTGGTGCATGACGACATCGTCTTCCTGCACGAACTCGCCGATATCGGCGCCGGGGCGCCGCACGATATCCGGCGGGTGCCGGCCTATGCGACCGATCTGACCGGTCTTCCGCAGGCAATAGTGGTCACCGCCGAACTCGATCCGATCTACGACTGGGGTGAGCGCTATGCCGCGCGTCTACGTGATGCCGGCGTACAGACCACGCTCACTCGCTACCCGGGCATCTACCACGGGTTTTTGATGCGCTCGGAGGCCACCGCCCGCGGCCGGTTGGCAATGGCCGAGACCGGCGCGCTGCTACGCGCCAAGTTCGCCAACCCGCTGCCGTTCGCGCCTGCCGACCAGCGAACACAGGGTTGACCGACGTCCCGATGGCCGGACACTGCCCGTACGAACATGGCTGACCGCAACAACAATTGGACGCACTGACGGCGTGCGATTCGCCGTATCTACAGAAGAAGGAGTGCCTGTGATGCTCACCGATGAGCGGCGGATGGAGCTGTCCGACATCCTGCGGCCCGCGTCGCCGCCTCGCGAGGTCGACAACGTGTACACAGACGACCAGCGGGACCGACTGCTGAACGTCGTTCGTGAGAACGCGCCGTGGAATCTGATTATCGCGCAGCACTTCTCGTCGCCCGAGGAGTTGATCGCGACGATGAGCGGCAGGTTCCCCGAGGGCTTCACCCCGACATTGGACCTGTTCCTCACCCCGACGTTCCGTGGGTTCCTTGCCAACTACGGCACGGTGCTCTACCCGGAGCTGCACGACTGCTTCTACAACGCGCAGTTCCTGGAAGAAGCCAAGTCGTACTGGGGTGCCGAGTATGCCAAGCCGCAGATGATGCTGTTCAACATCAACGGCCCCTGTGCCAACCGCGATCCGGGCCACCTGGACTCCCCCAGCTTCCGCGGCGTGCGGTATGAGAACGCACCGACCTGGCTGGTCAGCGTGATGGGCAAATCCGGCCTGTTCCAGGACTACCTGATCAAGATGGCACAGGTCATCACGTGGTTCTCCCACGATCCCGGGAGCGGCTTCACCTACTGGCCCGAGGGACCCCTTAAGGAGCCGCGGCGCATCGTGCCACCCGTGTACAACCGCGGTGTGGTGGTGCAGAACGAGATGCTGATGCATCGCGGCGAGGCCAACGGCCCGCTGGATCAGCAGGTTCCGGCCGGACTGGACTTCCACACCGTGTTCGCCGGTGATCCGGATTCCAACGAGCACTGGGTACTGCGCACCGATGACACGGTGATCGCCCGCCACCACACCGACGATCTGCGATTCCTGGTGCACTGGTCGGCCGAGGTGTTCGAGGACTATGACGAGCTCAAGAAGAACATGGATCACTCCGATGATCTGACCATCGACAAGGCGATCGACATGATGGTCGACGATCTCGGCAAGAAGGGCATCAAGCTCGACATCCCGAGCGCTCCCCTGCACGACGCCGGCTTCATCGGCGCGCTCAATGCCGGTTACGACCTGGGTGGTCCGGCCATCTACCCCGAGGAAGCCCCGCTGAGCGCCTTCCAGTTGGGTTGATCCGAACGATCTGCGCCACAAGACGTCCCGACAGCCATTGCCGGCTGTCGGGACGTCTCGTGTTTCGCGTGAGTATCGGTACATCAGCAGATCAGCTGGAGGAGGACACCGGTATCAGCGGGATCTTCTTCATCGCGCTTTCGCGGGGATCGGGTGCCGCTGCGGCCGCGGCGTGATTCTCCTCTCCCCGGGTGTAGGTCCACACGCAGAACGGCTCTCCAGGAGCGAGCTTGAAATCTTTCGGCGGCAGGTTGATCGCAAGCGTGCAACCCGGGAAGAAGGGGGCCGAGATACGTTGTTCGAAAGTGCAATTCATCCATGCCCGCTGAGGTGGGTAGAGCCCCTCGTCGAGGTAGCGCTGCAGCACCTCGCACCGACGCATGTTGAGCACGACGTGGTCGGGGTTGTGGACGATGTACTCCCCGCCGTAGCCCAGCGTGCCGTCGATGCTCAGCACAGCCAGCTTCAGGTAATCGACGACGTGCACCGGTTCGATGCCGAGCACCTTGGCCAGCTTGGGGTACTGATAATCGATGATCATCTCGTACATTCCGGGCAGAGCCAGCCAGACCTCTTCTTCGGGAATCACCTTGACCCACTGATCGATCAGGTAGTTGTGACCTTTGAGGTACTGATCCCAGTAACTGGTGATCAGTCGGATCAGCGCCGGCTTGGTCAGGTCCTCGCTCTGAACGTCGAACGGAATTGCCTGGTATTGCGGGTTCTTCCAATCCCACCCGGGCGGCGCGACGAAGCGGGCCATCGGGAGGATCTGCCGCATTTCGCCGCGGGTCACCTCGGCGACAATGTCGATGGCTTTGTCCAGACCGCACTTCGGAGCGTACGTCTGGATATGCGCGTATGGCATGAAATACAGCACGTCTTCGAAGACCCGCGCCAATTTCGCCAAGAACGCCTGTGAGAAGTCGTGGATATTGCCTACCTCACCCATGAAGTCGTGGGTGTAGTCGTCGTAATTCAGCTCGGGTTTCGTGCTTTCCGTTGTGCCACCGTCAACAACGGGTGCGCTCGTATCTGTCACCATATTGGTCCTCCTCAGGGCTGTGGGGAAGGTAGATGCCTCGCTTGGTCGTTCTTTCACACCGACCAGACTTGTCATAATCTGCCTATTAGTCAGATTCTGCCAGTGATGATGCAACCACCGTTCGACCTCTCGCCGAGCACCGCTATCCCACTCAACGGCACACCAACCTCGGCGGGCCGCCAACGGCAGACCCAACCCGACTAAGCTTTGGGCCGACGATTGCACCAAAAAGGGGGCGCAGTGACAAGGCCGACGCTGAACGAACGGCGCGGTGAGGAGCTCAGGCTCGCTATCGCAATGGCCGCTCGGGAGCTGTTTCTGGCCGATAACAACACCTCGGCCACCGTCGAACGCATCTGCGATACAGCGGGTATCGCACCGCGGACGTTTCACCGCCATTTCGCCGCCAAGGAGGACGTCGTGCTACCCCTGCTCGGGCAGTACGGCAGCTTGAGCGTTCAGCTTCTCCACGACGCCGCGGTCGAAACCGATACCGCTGAAGCACTCGTCACCGCCTTCAGCGGTGAGGTGTCCAGACGTGCAGAGTTCGAGACGGATCGCACGTTCTTGGCGCTGATGATCGCCGATCCGCAGTATCGACTTCGATGGCTCGAATGGGGGCAGGAACTGGAGCCTGCGATCACCGAGTTCTTGGCAGCACGGGTCGAATTGGACGACGATCGCTTCGCTCGGACATTACCGGCCCACATGATCATTCAAATCTGTCGCCAGGCCTACATCCACTGGGCCGACACGGGAGACTTCGAGAACCTGGAGTGCAGTCTGCGGACCGGTATGCGCCTGGTGCTACGCGCACTGCGCCCGTCACCCGAGCTCGCGAGCAACTAGCTCGGCGCCCGATTTCCACGCTGTCAGCTTTCGCGCTCCGCGAGTACCGGAAGTGCACCCGAACCGGCAGCGCGTTCGATCGAGTCACGCAGTCGGCGGCACGCCAGAAACAGACCGGGGCGCTCGAGCCCGAGACGATTGGTCACCGCAGGGTGGGCGGACGCCTCAGCACGTTCGCGACACCGAGTCAACGAATCGGCATTCCACTGCACACTCGTCTGTTCCCAGCTGCTTTTGCGGACCAGTACGCTCGCCGCGCACTCCCGGCAGCTCACCGGCTGCATCGGTGCGTCGCGCAGCCGGTTGTCCGGCCTGACGCTCACTTGGTCAGGCCCACCAGCCTGGGCAACCGCTTGGCAGCGATATTCTCCTCGACCTCTTTCATCCACGCCTCACGTGGGCGGGTGGTGTCGATCTCGAATTCGAACCGGTCGACCATATCCGGTGTGACGTCCGCGGCATCGACATAGAACTGCTCGTACCACCGTCGCAACTGGTAGACCGGACCGTCCTCCTCGCACAACAACGGGTTGTCGATGCGCGCCTTGCGACGCCAAATGTGCACGTCTTGCTCGAAACCCATCTTCACGAAGTCGCCAAGCGCGACCGCCATCTGCGTGGCAACGTCTTCCGGCACGGCTTCTGACTTCTCGACGGTTATCCCGTATTGCAGGACGAAGGAGTTCTCGTCGATCGGATAGTGACAGTTCAACAAGACCGTGCGCTGGTCACCGTGCTCATAGTGGTATGTCAGATCATCGATCATGAAGGACGGTCCGTAATAAGAAGCCACGGAGGTGGTTCCGAGAATTTTGGCGCCCTCGCCCGATCCGAGATCAGGCCTGCCGACGCTTTCGTAGTACTGCGTCGCGATGTGCCCCTCGAAGATGTTCTTGAAGCCGGTCGGCAAGCCGCCGTGAATATAGAAGAAGTGCGCCATATCGACGATGTTGTCGATGATCTCGCGGCAATTGGTATCGACGACCGTGGTGTACCAGTGCCAGTCGGTCCACGTGTCACCCCCAACTCCCTCGATCGAGGGGATGGTGACATCGGCCGGCGGCGCCTTCTTCTCCGGGTCATTCCACAGAAAGAGCATGCCGTCTTGTTCCATGGTCGGCCACGCCGCGGTACGCGCCAGCTTGGGTACACGCCGACTGTACGGAATCTGCTTGCAGCGGCCGTCACCACCCCAACGCCAATCATGGAACGGGCAGGCGATCTCGTTGCCTTTGACCTCACCGTCGGACAGATCACCGCCCATGTGCCGGCAGTAGGCGTCGAGGACGTTGAGCTTGCCGTCCTCACCACGGAAGACGACGAGCTTGGTTCCGAAGGCATTGATGGAGTGCGGGGTACCGTCGCCGAGCTCACGGGTCAGGCCCAGGCAGTGCCAGCCACGGGCAAACCTGCTGGGCGCTGCCTGCGCTTCGATCTGACGAACGTCCCCGGCACCGTCGGGCTGCAACGATGTCATGTCGGACCATCCTCGATTCTCGTGGTTGCATGGATGAATCCGTTGTAGCACCGCCACTCTCGCGGTGAGTTCGGATGTTCCACTGACCGGGCACCGCCACCACAGATACGTGCTGCCTACTCCAGAATCAAGCGGTGACCGACCAGAAGAACATCGCCGTCGATCTGCTCGTCGTCGGCTCAGGGACAGGCATGTCGGCGGCACTTGCTGCCCACGAACTGGGGCTCTCGACGTTGATCGTGGAAAAGACCCGGTACGTGGGTGGTTCGACGGCCCGTTCGGGCGGAGCCTTCTGGCTGCCCGGCAGTTCCATCCTCAAGGACAACGGTTCGGCGGACACCGCGGACAGGGCGCGCATCTATCTTGAGGCCCTGGTCGGTGCCGACGCCGCACCCGAACGGTCGCGCACCTTCGTCGACCATATCCCGGCCACCATCGAGATGCTCCGCCGCACGACGCCGTTGAAATTCATGTGGGCCAAGGGTTATTCGGACTATCACCCGGAGCAACCAGGTGGCAGCGCAGTCGGACGTACCTGTGAGTGCCGACCATTCGACACTGCTGTCCTGGGCCCCGAGCTGGCCCGTCTGCGCCCCGGCGTGATGAAGTCATCGTTCCCGATGCCTGTCACCGGCGCCGATTACCGTTGGCTGAACCTGATGGCGCGTACGCCACGCAAGTCCTGGCCGCGGATCATGCTGCGGGCCATGCAGGGTATCGGCGGCTTGGCCCTGCGGCGCCGGTATGCCGCAGGTGGCCAGGCTTTGGCGGCCGGGATGTTCGCCGGCGTGCTGCAGGCCGGGATTCCGGTGTGGACCGACTCGCCGGTGGCCGAGTTGACATACGACGGTGAGCGGGTGACCGGTGCGCTGGTAGAGCGTGAAGGCACCACGGTGACCGTCTCGGCGCGACGCGGCGTGGTCCTCGCCACCGGCGGCTTCGATCATCTGATGAGCTGGCGACACAAGTTTCAGTCGGAGCGCCTCGGCGGGCACTACAGCCTCGGGGCGGAAGGAAACACTGGCGACGGTATCCGACTGGCCCAGAATCTGGGGGCAGGCATCGGGCTGATGGATCAGGCGTGGTGGTTCCCGGCATTCGCGCCGCTGCCCGGGGGCGATCCCGTGGTCATGCTGGCCGAACGTTCATTGCCCGGTTGTCTGTTGGTGGACCAAGACGGCAGACGGTTCATCAATGAGGCCACCGACTACATGTCTTTCGGCCAGCGGGTGCTGCGACGCGAGCAGGCTGGAGACCCCATCGACACGATGTGGATGGTTTTCGATCAGCGCTATCGCAACAGCTACCTGATGGCCGCCGAACTGTTTCCACGGATGCCGATTCCGCAGAGCTGGTACGACGCCGGGATCGCCTACCGCGGCGCCGATCTGGAAGAACTCGCTCGTCAGATCGGGTTGGACTCGGCCACGTTCACCGAAACCATGCACCGATTCAACGGGTTCGCCGACGCCGGTGTGGACACCGACTTCCAGCGCGGGGCCAGTGCGTATGACCGCTACTACGGCGACCCGACGATCATGCCCAATCCGAACCTGCGTCCCCTGGACTCCGGGCCGTTCTACGCGGTCAAGGTAGTTCTGAGTGATCTCGGCACCTGCGGCGGTGTGCAAGCAGACGTCCACGGACAGGTGGTTCGCGAGGACGGCTCGACCATCACAGGCCTCTATGCCATCGGTAATACCGCGGTCAACACGTTCGGTAAGACGTATCCGGGTGCAGGCGCGACCATCGCACAGGGCTTGGTGTACGGCCATATCGCGGCTCACCACGCCGCGGGTCGCTCGGCTTGAGGCTGCTCAGCTAGCGGCGTCGCCGCCTAGGGCATCACCGGTGCCCTCGGCGGCGATCCGACGCTCCACGTCGTACCAGTACTCGCGCAGCGGGAACCGTCCAGCCAGGCCGCCACCTTGCGCAAAGGTCTCCTCGACAGCATCAAGGTCCTTGATCATGCGTAACGCGCGCTCTCGTTCAGCTGCGTAATAATCCTCAGACCACCGTAATGCCAGACGCGCATACGACCATGCCGGTTGTTCGCCCGCCCACCGTGCCTCCATGGCAGCATCTCGGTGCATCTCGTCGGCGTAGGCCGCGTGCGACTGCAAGACCTCTCGCAATCGGCCGGGCTTCAACAAATGCCCGAATATCACTCGCATCAACGGATTGTGTTTCAGCGTGGGCGGTTCGACCTCGTTGTCGTTGGCCCACTGAGTGACCGCCGCAAGGCCCACATCGGCGATCTTGTACACACGGCGACTCCGGACTCCCCCCTCGACCCGAGAGCTCACCATGCCCTGCTTTTCGAGCTTCTTGAGCTCGGAGTAGATCTGGCTGTAAGCGGGACTCGAGTAAAAGAACCGCATGGACCAGTTGAGCCACTTTTTGATGTCGTAACCAGAAAGCTCATCTCCGCCGGAGAGCATCCCGAGCAGCGTCCATCCCGTCGGCGATACATTCAGCCCGTCGGTTTCGCCCCCGGCGTGTTCCGTCACCTGCCAAGGCTAGCAATGTGACCAGCTCGTCGGCCCGTTACTACCGCTCACCGGGATGACGCGTTGCACCACCGCACGGCGAAAGCAGAAGGTAACAATCGACTCGTTGGGCCTGTGAACGGCAAGGAGATGTATGACCGCACAATCCGGTGGCGATGTTCTCGTCCCCGCGGGACCACAGATGCGCCACGTGCTCGGCCACTTCTGCACCGGGATCGCCGTCATCACCGCACATGACGGAGTGAATCCCGTCGGATTCACCTGCCAGTCGATCACGTCGGTGTCGCTGGAACCGCCTTATATCTCTTTCTGCCCTTCCAACACGTCGACGAGTTGGCCGATGATCCGCGATGTCGGCACGCTGTGCGTCAACATCCTGGCTGCCGAACAAGCCGACGTCTGTGCACGATTCGCAACGCGGAGCGTGGACAAATTCGCCGGTGTTCCGTGGAATCCGGGTGCCAACGGCGCACCCGTGCTGAACGGAACGCTGGCCTCGGTCGAGGCCGATATCGAGTTCGAGCATCCCGCGGGTGACCACAGCATCGTCGTCGCCAGGGTGACCGGACTGTGGGCGCACGAGGAACGTCGTCCCCTGCTGTTCTACCGTGGCAGTTACGGGGCCTTCGAAGGGACGCCTGGTGCCTGATCCAGATATGTCTGATTCAGATCTCGAGTTCGATGTCATCGTCGCCGGGTCCGGTGGCGGACTTGCCGGCGCCTACACCGCTGCCCGCGAGAATCTTTCGGTGTTGCTCGTGGAGGCCACCGATCTGTTCGGCGGCACCACGTCGTTCTCCGGCGGGGGCGGCATGTGGTTTCCCTGCAACCCCGTGCTCCAGCGCGCAGGCACCGATGACACCATCGACAAGGCGTTGACATATTTTCACGCTGTCGTGGGTGAGCGCACTCCGCGCGAACTCCAAGACGCCTACGTCCGCGGCGGCGCCAAGCTCATCGAGTATCTGGAACAGGATCCGGCCTTCGAGTTCACAGCGCTCCCGTGGCCGGATTACTACGGCACGGCTCCCGAAGCCCGTACCGACGGCTACCGGCACACGATCCCGCTTCCCGTTCCCGATGCGGCCCTCGGCAAGTACGCAGGCCTGGTGCGCGGACCGCTGGACACCGAGCGGCTCGGCGCCGAAGCGCCCGATCTTCTCGTCGGAGGGCGCGCGCTCGTCGGCCGGTTCCTGGCTGCACTGGACAAGCTACCCACCGTCACCTGCTGGTTGAACGCGCCGCTGGTGGACCTGATCACCGAGAACGGACGCGTCGTCGGCGCGGTGATCGAGCGCGACGGCGCTCCGGTGCGGGTCACGACACGTCGCGGCGTGCTCCTGGCCAGCGGTGGATTCGAACAGAACGCCGAGATGCGCGCCGAATACGGCGTACCCGGCCACGCCACGGACTCCATGGGCGGTCCCGGTAGCACCGGCCGCGCGCACCGCGCAGCCATCGCCGTCGGCGCCGATGTCGATCTGATGGACCAGGCCTGGTGGTCACCGGGGATGACCCATCCCGACGGCCGGTCCGCCTTCGCGCTGTGGTTCACCGGCGGCATCTTCGTCAACCAGCAGGGCCGCCGGTTCGTCAACGAATCCGCACCCTACGACCGCATCGGCCGCGACATCATCGATCAGATGCAGAACGGTTCCACCAGATTGCCGTTCTGGATGATCTACGACAACCGCGACGGCGACATTCCCCCCGTCAAAGCCACCAACGTGTCCATGGTCGAGCCCGAGAAATACCGCACGGCAGGTCTGTGGCACAGCGCCGATACGCTGGCCGAGCTCGCCGGGGCAATCGGTGTCCCCGCCGCCGAACTGGAAGCCACCGTGGCGAGATACAACGAACTTGCCGCCACGGGCATCGACGACGACTTCGGCCGCGGCGGCGAGGCGTACGACCGCGCGTTCAGCGGGGGCGAGTCACCGATGGTCCCACTGGACACCCCGCCCTATCACGCGGCGGTCTTCGGGCTGTCCGATCTGGGCACCAAAGGTGGGCTGCGCACCGATACCCACGCCCGGGTGCTCGACGCCGACGGCGCGGCCATCCCCGGTCTGTACGCCGCGGGCAACACGATGGCGGCAGTGTCGGGCACCACCTACCCCGGTGGCGGCAACCCCATCGGCGCGTCGATGTTGTTCAGCCACCTGGCGGCACTGGACATGGCGACACAGAGCTCAGCGGAATGAGCGCACCTCTCGCGGCCGATGAAGCACGGCGCCTGGAGGATCTCTACGGACCCCTCACCCAGTCATTGCGCACACTCATCGACGTCACGATCAGGAGCCGGGCCGATGACACCGATGTGCGCCAGGCGCACAGTTTGATCAATCAAGCTGTGACACTGCTGAGCTCACGCTTGGACCCCGAGCCATTCGGAGTACGTGCGACCACCGAGGGCGGGACGCTCACGTGGGGCAATGTTGCGATAGGACTGCGTAACGCCATCGCCTTCCCTTTGCACGTCATCCGCGACGACAATGGCGCGACCAGTGCCGATCTACACGTCACGGCACCCTATGAGGGTCCTCCCGGTCACGTGCACGGCGGAGTGTGTGCGCTCATCCTCGACCATGTCCTGGGGGCGACGGCACATCAACCGGGACGGCCCGCCGTGACCGGCACCCTCACGGTGCGGTATGTGGCACCGACTCGCCTGGGCCCACTTCGGGCCGAAGCATGGGTCGAGAGCGAGACCGAATCGAAAACCGTTGCCGTGGGCCATCTTCGAAATTCGGAGGGTACTGTCACGGTAGAAGCTCACGGCGTTTTCATCAGACCGAAAGCAAAACATGACAACTGATTTCGACACCGAGCCCGCGGTGGAAGGGTGGTTCGCCACCGACGAGTCCGGGGCCACGCATCTGATCGGCGGTAAGTGCACCGCGTGTGCCACCTATGTCTTCCCGCCCCGGGAAAGCAACTGCCCCAACCCCGGCTGCGACAGCGACACCCTGGCCCTGGTCCCGCTATCCCGGCGCGGCACCGTGTGGAGCTACACCGAAAACCGGTACGCACCACCGCCGCCCTATCCCTCCCCCGATCCGTTCCAACCGTTCGCCGTCGCCGCGGT
>NZ_JMDW01000020.1 GCF_000691525.1 Mycolicibacterium neoaurum ATCC 25795 | reverse complement strand
ACAAACAAAAACCACCAAACACACTATTGAGTTCTCAAACAACACGCCCGATCCTGACCGCGCAACAAGTCCGCGGCTAAAAGCCGCGGTCCGCAGTGCGGGCAGTGAGGTACTCCCCGGTTAAGGGTTTCTCTCTCGGATTTGGTCTTCGCTCTCCGGCTTGCGGCCGTGTCGCTCTGACCTGGAATAAGTTACGGCAGGGCTAACAGCGAGTCAAATCGCCTGGTCAGCTCGACATCTTCGCTGGTCAGAGCGCCGGTCCTGTTACGAACCGGCGGCCACCCGCATCACCCCGGCAATGTTGCGCTTGCCACGTCGCAACACCAGCCAACGGTCATGCAAAAAGTCCGAGGCTTGTGGTATCCACTCGTCGCTTTCGATTCGTACGTTGTTCACGTAGACCCCGCCCTCGGCGAGGGTGCGCTTCGCAGCACCGCGGCTGGCCACCAATCCACTGGCCACCAAGAGGTCCAGAATGCCGTCGGCACCGCCGGCCGGCAGCTCGGCAACCGCGCCGTCACCGGCCTCCTTCAACGCCGCACCCAGAGTCGACTCGTCGAGATCGGCCAGTTCGGCACGGCCGAACAGTGCCTGACTGGCCAGTTCGACGGAGTCGGTCGCGGCCTGACCGTGCACGAGTGTGGTGAGCTCGCGCGCCAAACGGCGTTGGGCGGCGCGTTCGTGCGGACGTGCCGCGGTGGCCTCGGCCAACTCGTCTATCTCCGCACGGCTCAAGAAGGTGAACCAGCGCAGATAGGGCACGACATCGGCGTCCGCGGTGTTGACGAAGTACTGATACCAGGCATAAGGGCTGGTCAACTCCGGATCCAGCCAGAGGTTCCCGCCGCCGGTCGACTTGCCGAACTTCTTGCCTGTCGAGTCGGTGACAAGCGGTGTGGTCAGCGCATGGGCGGTGGCCCCGCGCTGCTGGCGCACCAGGCGCACGCCGGCGACGATGTTGCCCCATTGATCGGATCCGCCGATCTGTAGCGCGCATCCATGCCGGTCGTGCAACTGCACGAAGTCGTTGGCCTGCAGCAGCATGTAGCTGAACTCGGTGTAGGACATCCCGTCGCCCTCCAAGCGGCGGCGAACCGTGTCGCGGTCGAGCATGACGTTGACCGAGAAGTACTTGCCCACGTCACGCAGGAACTCGATGGCCGTCATCGGCCCGGTCCAGGACAGGTTGTTCTCGACCACCGCGCCGGTTGCGGATTCGTCGAACTCGACGAACCGTTCCAGCTGCCCACGGATGCGATCAGCCCATTCCGAGACGGTGTCGGTGGTCTGCATCGTGCGCTCACCACTGTCACGCGGGTCACCGATCAATCCGGTGGCCCCGCCGGCCAGCACGATGGGTCGGTGCCCGGACTGCTGGAACCGGCGCAACGTCAGCAGCGGCACAAGATGTCCAGCGTGCAGGCTCGGCGCCGTCGGATCGAAACCCGAATACAGCGTCAACGGGCCGTCGGCCAACGCATCGGCCAGCGCCTCCAGATCGGTCGACTGCGCGATCAGTCCGCGCCATTCCAGCTCATCCAGGATGCCCGTACTCACGGGTGCCATCTTCCTGTATCAGTCGCTGGCACCCGGCGCGGGTGCCCGTGGACTGCGCCGGTAAGCCGACACCTCGCGACGTCCGGGCAACCAGAACCGCCAGGGTCGGTCGGCGGCGGTGCTGACCCCCACCCGTGGCCCGTCGACCACGCCGACCGGATCAGCCAACTCAAGACGCACCGCCGCGGTCGGCTCGAAAAGATCGATCCCGTTGTCTTCCATGGTGATTCCCAAGGCCGAGCAAAGGTTTCCCGGACCGCGGGCCAGACCGTGATCGGGTGCCACGATGCCCCGCCGCGACCGGGCCACCGGCTCCCCGTCGTCGATCACCGCTGCACGCAGCAGCACCGCGGCCGCGACTCCGTCGGGTCCACAGGACACGTTGGCGCATACATGGATCCCGTGGCTGCGATAGGTGTAGAGCTGACCGGCGGGACCGAACATGACCGCATTACGCGGCCGCTTACCACGAAACGAATGCGCGGAAGGGTCCGGCCACGGACCGTCGGACGGTCCTCCATAGGCCTCGACCTCGACGATGGTGGCGCTGACCCCGCGGCCGAAAAGCCGCGCACCCACCAGCAGACGTGCCGAGTCCACCGGGTCTCCGGACAACTCCGCTGCACCCACGCACCGATTGTGCCCGCGCCGGGCCCGTGGTCACCAACCGCGCTGGGTCAGCGCGGATCCGCCTGCGCCGCGCCGATCAGACGGGCGTGCTCGGCATCATCGGTGATGGTGATCGCTTCGTCGATCAGCAACACCGGAATACCGGCGTCGATGGGGTACGCGCGGCGCAGCCGAGGGTTGTACAGACACTCACCGGCGACATGATGAAGCGGGCCGCGGTCCTCGGGACAGACCAGGATTTCCAGAAGCTTCGCGTCGAGCGTCACGATCAGCCGAACGGAGCGATGCTGCTGCCCCATCCCGGAGGCGCCAGCGGCTGGTCATTGTCAGGGTCCGGCGGAACCCACGGCGCGGCCGGTCCGACCGGTGCCGGGCTCGCCTTGCCCGCCGCCGCACGCTGCAGGGCCTGACGCTGTTGGGCGACGGTGGCCTGAAGCGCCTCGGTCAGCGGCACGAGATTGGGGCGCTGGTCCATCGCGGCCCGCAGAGCCGCCTGGTTACCCGGTGACGGCGGGATGCCTCGATTGCGGAGCGTGATGGCGGACTCCAGGAGCTTGGACACCTGACCGCCGGACGCGCCCGAGGCGTAGATGTCGGCGAGGCTGTCCAAGATGTCGGCATGCGCGGTCGCGGTGGTGCCGCCGGTCAGCAGTCCGGCGGCGATCATGGCTGCCGCCAGCGAACGCCGAGTGAATGATGTCATCACGATCCTCCTAGCCGGGAGCCTAACAGCGCACCGCGCGCCGGGCTCGGTCTCACAGACCCAGCTCGGCACGCACGGCAGCGGTCATGCGCTTGTACTGCAACGTATCGCCGTCGAAGTACCAGGCGTTACGAGTGGACTTCGGGATGCCCGCGGCACGCAGCGGACCCACCTCCGGCCGATACGACGCACCGAGGGTCATCTCGGGTGCCGCATAGACCACATCGGGGGCGCGGCCGACCGGCAGCGCGGCCAGTGCCTCGGTGACCTCCGCGCTGGGAACGCTGCCACCGGGACGTAACGCCACCGCCGTCAGCACCAGCGGCCCGTCGGCGCCATCCACGCAGTAGGTGACCGCCAGATCGACCGCGCCGATCCGCCCGACCGCATCGTTGACCGCGGCGGTGAAGACCACGCCATCCGGGGTGCGGATCACCGCGCTGCGGCTGTCGACCAGCCAGTAGTCACCATCGTCATCACGGCGGAAGAGCTGCTCGGTGGACACCCAGGTGTCGGCCGGCGCGAAGACGCCCCGCTTGACCGAGGCGGTCGGATCGATGGGACCCCGCGGGCGCGCGAGCAACAAGCCGACCTCACCGGGTTGGGCCCGCAGCACGAAACCGCGTTCGTCCTCCAAGATCAGATCCTCGTCGACGTCATAGGCCGCGAGCTCGATGAACGGGCCACCCGGCAGCGGGCGGCCCTTGCATCCGGGCTTCACATCGGCCACGTTGGCCAGCACGGCCTGGCCGTCGGTGGTCGCGAAGAACTCGACGACGTGGGCCGGGGCGAACACCTCGCTGACCCGCCGCCACAACCCGGTCGGCATGCCCGCACCGATGAACAGGCGCACCGACAGCGTGCCGTTGAGGACGAACGAGGGATCGTCGATCACCTCGCGCAGCATCGCCCACGTGTAGGACACGACGGTGACGCCGTATTGCCGGATCTCGTGCAGGAACCGATCGGGGGCCAAGCCGCGCGACAACGCGATCCGTGCACCACCGACGACCGCGCCACCGAGGCTCACCAACAGTCCGGAAGGGTGATGCAGCGGGGTGAGGCAGTACACGGTGTCGCGGTTGCCGAGGTTTGCCGCCGACGCCGTGCCGAACGCCGAAAGCGCCCAGCGATAGTTCGTGATCTGGCGGGCCACCAGTTCCCCGTTGACCGTCGCGAAGGCGATATAGGCGACATCGCGGGCAAACCCGGGATTCGGGCGGTACCAACCGGGCAGTTCGACACGATCGGGGTCGATGCGCTCCATGTCGATGACCTCGGCGGACCCACTGCCCGGTTCGGGCAGCTGCAGCTCACGCGTCTCGCCGCCGCCCAGCACCAGCACCCGGCGGTCCAGCGTGCGGGCTGCCTCCAGGTTCGCTGGGTCGGTGAGGATCTCGACGACGCCGCCGAGTCGGGCCGCCAGGGCCAGATCGGCGTCCGGGGGCATCAGCACCGCCACCGCTCCCAGACGGGACAGCGCGGCGATGGCGACCAGGGCGCTGGGTCGGGTCTGCATCAGCACACCGACCCGCACGCCCTGGCGGACGCCGACGTCGATCAAACCGCGCACCACGTTGTTGACGCGGCGGTCGACCGCCTCGTAGGTGTGCACGCGACCGTCGAACAGCAGGAACTCGCCGTCGGGATGACCCAGTGCCTGCTCGGTCATGATCCGGCCCAGCGAGATCCGGGTGTGGTCGTTGATCTGGCCGAGCCGAGCCAGCCGGGGCAGGGTGCGCGCGGTCTCCACGAGCAGCGTGCGCGCCGACTTGTTGGTCGCGACAACGGCATCGGCGGCCGAGCGGGCCAGCTCGAAGGCCAGCTCGGAGGCGGCCGCCGCGCCGTGCGCGACGCGGGAGGCCAGCGCCACCCCACTGTCGGTGGACTCGTCGGGTTGGTCCCCCATCGGGACGACGGCCTCGGGCAGCTCACCGTCACCGCTGCGCCATTTGACCCAGGACGCCACCGTCGGCCAGGTCTGGGTGGCTGCCTTGGATCCGACAACCAACCCGAAATGCCCTGCGCGGATCAGGTATTCGTAGGTATCGGCCTGCGGCGCTGCCGCTTTGATCCCGCGTACCGCTGCGGGCTGGCCGATATCGTCGACCTCGCCGACCACGGCAAGCACCGGGCATTTGATATCGGCGAGCGTCACCAGCTCTCCGCGGATGTTGAATCCGCCGGACATCATCCGGTTGTGTGCGATGAACTGCTTGAGCAGCTCCGAGATGGCCGGTCCCGACCAGGCGATCCAGCCCTCCGAGTCCAGGAACCGGCGCTGCTGCTCGCGCGGGAGCAGCGCCTCACGGTCATGGAGTTGGCGCAGGAAGTCCAACCGGGCCTGCGTCGTCTTGATCGGATCGAGCATCTGGAACCCGGTGCGGGCCAACCACCCTGGGATGTCGATGCGGGAGAACACATGGTCGGCCATGAAGTTGGCGGCGACCGCACCGACGT
Source organism: Mycolicibacterium neoaurum ATCC 25795 (assembly GCF_000691525.1). Taxonomy (GTDB): domain Bacteria; phylum Actinomycetota; class Actinomycetes; order Mycobacteriales; family Mycobacteriaceae; genus Mycobacterium; species Mycobacterium neoaurum. The sequence goes on along the minus strand of NZ_JMDW01000020.1, from coordinate 67,503 downwards.
TGGGCGGGATACCCATCGGCAACGCCGCGAGGGTGTCCACCGGAGAGCCGAACCCGATGATGCTCGCCAGATCCTTCGACCTGCGATACGCGGCCGTCTGGTAGCAGAACATGCCGCCCTGCGAATACCCGGCGAGGTGCACATCGCTGCCGGTGACCCGCTTCACGGTGTCGATGGCCTCGCTGAGCGCCACCACGTGGTCGGCCAGATTGCGTTGCATCCCGCCCTCGACCTGATCGGGTGAACCGAAATCGATCACCCACGGATCGATGCCCGCGGCGCGCAGGATGCCGACGGCACCGTCTTCGCGCGTCACATCCCACATATCGGCCGACATCATCATCGGATGCACCATCAGCACCGGCGGTCCCGCGGGAGCGGTGCCGGGCCGGGAGTCCGGCGGGAAGTAGCGCCGCAGCCGGTACATCGGCACGCTCTCGATGATCTGGTACGGCGAGGGCACCGCTCCGGTCTCCAGGCCCCCGTAGCGCAGCACCTCGATGCCGTTCTGCGCGGTGGCCAGCAATCGGCTCACCGGACCGGTGACCAGTGAGAAATCCACCACAGTGCTCCCCTACCGTATGAGTCCAGACACCAGCGCCAATCCCCCGATTGCCCCGACATCATGGCACAGCGCCACTGGTCGGCCGCCGCGAATGTACAGCGCGGCCACGCCTAACCTGGACTCCGACATGGCGCATCTTCTCGGGGCCGAGGCCCTACATCTGGAATATCCCACCAAGGTGGTCTTCGACTCGGTCTCCCTCGGGGTCAACGAGGGCGACCGGATCGGCATCGTCGGACGTAACGGCGACGGAAAGTCCAGCCTGCTGGCCATGCTGGCCGGCCGGGTGCGACCCGATTCGGGACGGGTGACCGTCCGCGGCGGGGTGCGCGTCGGGGTGCTCGATCAGGCCGACACGCTCGATTCCGACGACACCGTCGGGCACGCCGTCGTCGGCGACGTACCCGAACATGTGTGGGCCGGCGATGCGCGCGGACGTGATGTCATCGCCGGGTTGCTCGGCGACCTGAGCTGGGATGCGGTGCTCGGGACGCTGTCGGGCGGTCAGCGGCGACGGGTCGCGCTGGCGCGGCTGCTGGCAGGAGACCATGATGTGCTCGCCCTCGACGAGCCGACCAACCACCTCGACGTGGAGGCCATCACCTGGCTGGCCGAACATCTCAAGCGACGTTGGTCGGCATCCGCGGGTGGGCTGCTGGTCGTCACGCACGACCGCTGGTTCCTCGACGAGGTGTGCACGGTGACCTGGGAGGTGCACGACCGGATCGTCGAGCCGTTCGACGGCGGCTATGCGGCCTACATCCTGCAGCGGGTGGAACGCGATCGGCAGGCGGCCACGATCGAAGCGCGCCGACAGAACCTTGCCCGCAAGGAACTCGCCTGGCTACGACGCGGCGCACCGGCGCGCACCTCCAAACCGAAATTCCGCATCGACGCCGCCAACGCGTTGATTGCCGACGTCCCCGAGATCAGGGACAAGGTCGCGCTGCAGTCACTGGCGGTCACCCGGTTGGGCAAGCAGGTGGTCGACCTGCTGGACGTCTCGGTCAGCTACGGCGCGAAGACCGTGCTTCGCGACGTCGAATGGCGCATCGCGCCAGGTGAACGCACCGGCATTCTCGGGGTGAACGGGGCGGGCAAATCCACGCTGCTCGGTCTCGTCGACGGCTCCGTGCAACCCACCGAGGGACGCGTCAAGACCGGGAAGACCGTCCACATCGCCACTCTCACCCAGGGCGCCGATCGATTGGCCGACCATCTCGACGAACCGGTCCGGGTGGTGCTGAGCCGGTTGGCCACCACCTACACGTTCGGCGCCGGTTCCAAGGCCCAGGAGCTCACCCCCAGCCAACTCCTCGAGCGGCTCGGATTCGGCAGCGCACAGCTGTCGACACCGGTGAAGGATCTGTCCGGTGGTCAGCAGCGTCGCCTGCAGCTGCTGCTGATCCTGCTCGAGCAGCCCAATGTGCTGATCCTGGACGAACCGACCAACGATCTGGACACCGACATGCTGGCGGCGATGGAAGATCTGCTCGACTCGTGGCCGGGCACGTTGATCGTGGTCAGCCACGACCGGTACTTCTTGGAGCGCGTCACCGACCAGCAGTACGGCATCCTCGGTGGGCATCTGCGGCATCTGCCCGGCGGGGTCGACGAGTATCTACGGTTGCGGGCCGCGCATGCGTCGCAGACCGGTCCGGCGGCCGCGAAACCGGCGGTCCAGGAAGGGTTGTCGGGCGCCGACCTGCGCACCGCGCAGAAGGAGATCTCAGCGATCGAACGCAAGCTGGAGAAGCTGGCCAACCAGATCGACGCCGCCCACGTCCGGCTCGCCGAACACGATCAGGACGACTACGAAGGGCTGCAACGGCTCAGCGGTGGGCTGCGGGAGCTGGAATCCGAGGTTGCCGCACTTGAGGAGCGCTGGCTCGAGTTGTCCGACAGCGTAGGCTGAGCGGGAAATTCGGTCGGGGGGCCTCCTACGATGAATGCCGTGCGATACGTGCTGGCGCCGGTCACGCTGTGCGTGCGTTATTTCCCGCAGTTGGTGGCCTGTTATCTCGTCGGGTATCTCGGCCGCGTGGGCGCCATCGAATGGGCCGCCTGGGCCGGCTATGACAACTACGTGTGGGCCTCGCTGATCATGCCGCTGGCCGGTATGGCCCGGCTCGGGTCCTATGTGGCGATGTTCCTGGTGATACGGCCGGGTATTCCCGCACTGGCGGGACTGGCGAGGCGACCCGCCCGTCAGATCGACATCTTCGCGACCATCATCGTGCCGTTCTTCGCAATCTATCTGGCCTGGCAGATGTTTCGAGAGGACTGGCTGTCCTTCGAGTATCGCGCCATGGAGTACCGCGCGGGTGCGGCGATGATGTCACCGGATTCGTCGCCCACCCTGCATCCGAGCATGCTGCCGGTCGGCTCCGTCACGCTCGTCATCATCGGCTTGGCGCTGGTGGCCCGGTTCGCCCTCGGCCGGCTGAAGGACCGCACGCCGACCTGGTTGTTGCCGGTTCAGGTCTACCTGGACACGCTGTGGGTGTTCCTGGTGCTGACGTACTCGGCCAGCCAGGGACTCACCCTCCTGATCAACCCGTCGGCCTGGATTGCCGAGCGGCGGATCATCGTGTGGTTCAACGACACCCGCGAGAGTCTGTTCTCTCATGTGCAGTTCCTGCAAAAAATGTGGGATGCAGTGATGTGGGCCATCAGCACCGTCTTCGGTGGCGCGGCGGTACCGCTGATCTGGCTGGCCGTGGCGTGCATCGTCTACGGCGCCACCGCCAAGGCCGACTGGCGGGCCGAGGCTGCCCGGATCGGCGGCGCCCGGGTCGACCGGTGGATGCGGCGCGCCGAGACGCGACGCACCCAATTGAGCACCGGCTGGAAACGCGTCCCCGGCAAGGTACGCACCGAGGTGCGCAATCAGCTGACCGGGCAGATCGGCAAGTTCAAGCCGATCACCGACTCCGCCCATGTCATTGCCGCCGGCGGCCTGCTCGCGCTGTCGATCTACGTGCTCGGCTACCTCGGCTTGGCGTGGCTGGACATGGCGGGCAGCTTCTATCGGGCGCAGCTGGGACCGGGCTACCTCTTCCGCGGCATGGCCTGGCTGATCGGACCGCACGACATCGGATTCTGGTTCGCCACTTGGGACGTGATGGCGTTGATCTCGCATTCGATCATCGAACCGCTCCGGATCTGTCTGGTGGCCTGCGCGCTGGCCTGGTGCGTGCAGCGCTCCGCCGCGGCTACAGCTCCAACCGGAGCAGAATCGAGCCGTCCGGTCGCCTGACGTCCACGGCAGTCGGTTCCGCGCTCGACGGCACCAGGAACGTCCACGGCAGCGACATCTCCGCTCCGCATGGCGGGCCGCTTCCACGCCACGAACGCTCCCCCTCGATAAGGTAGCCGGCGCAGCCGAATTCCTCTGCGGCCGAGCCGGTTCGCTCGATCAGTACGTTCAGCTGAACGGTGCCCTCGGGCAGGGCGGACCCGTATTTGGTCGTCGTGCGGCTCACATTGCGGACCGCCCATGTCTGTCCGTCGACTTCGATGGACTGCCGCGGCGCGGCGGTGTGTGCGGGCACGACGGTGCGGCGGTAGTCGGTCCATTCCGGTTCGAGGATGAACACGGTCGCGGTGATCGCTGCCGCCGCGGCGACGGCGGTGCCGATCAGATTGCGCTGCCAGAGTTTCACGTTCCGACCTGCTTTCCCGGGCCGATATCGATCAGGTCGGTCCGGTGCACCGCGGGATCGGTCAGATCGATATCAAAGACCAGCCGTGAATTCAGCCGCCAGTCCCCGACCCACATACGCAGCGTGATCCGGCCGCGGCCGGGCGCCACGAGATCTGGTGGAACGTCGAACACCCATGAACCGCTTGCCCGGATCCCGGGAGCCAGCGACCCGGTCACCGGGATGACCCCGAGACGGCTGGTGGGCACATAGGTGTTGGGACCGACGATCAGCTCGACCGAGGGCACCTGGTCGCTGCGTGTTGTCATGGCCGCACCATCGACGGCGACCCAGACACCGACCGCGTCGACGCTGCCCGGCGGGTACTGGGTCTTTCTGACCCGTGGGCCGATCCGGACGGCGTCGACCTGTGCGGTGATCGCCGCGCCGGTGGCCTGCTGTCCCATCGCGACCTCGACATCGAAGGGAGCGAAGACTTCATCGGGGATCGGCAGGCTGTGCCACGTCCAGGCTGCGGCCGCGATGACCACGGCTGTCGACAACGCTGTCAGCGAGCGCCTCATCGCCCGCCGCCGACCGGGACGCTGAGCTGCGCATAGTCGGTCAGGCTGGACACCCAGCCCTGACCGACGGTCGCGTTGATCTTGCGGACCTCCTTGCTGATCCGCACCGGCAACTGGGCGCCGACCGCCACCGCATCGGAAGGAACATCCCACATCAGCACCACGTCATCGGTGAGACCCGGCCCCAGACTCATCGACAGGGTGCCGTCGGCCAGCCGGATGGCCGCCAGGTTCACGGCGCCGGTCAGACCGACCAGTTCCACCGGTTGTGCCACCGGGCCCGGCAGGGTGCTGGTGTTGTGCACCTTCGTCACCAGGCCCAGATAGCGGCGGCCCGGCTTCGGCCCGAAAATCCGGCGTTCGCCCGCACGGACCTCGTCGACGAGGGTTGCGCGCAGCACTGTCATCTCGAACCGTCCGGTGTCGAACTGTTCGCCGACCTTGATATCGGTGATCTCCTTGTTGACGGTGTCCAGCCCGCCGAACGCGGCGGTGGCGACCAGTACGGCCACCAGACCCGCGCGACGCCACTCCTTCAACCCCCACCCCGCCAGCCACCGCCGGATACGCCCGGACGCGGCGCTCCCCCGAGCCGGTTCCATGGCTGCAGATCCTACCTAGCGCAACCTGATCCGCAGCCGGTCGGCGGTATCGCGCACCACGGCAAGCTGACGGGCCACCTGAACCGGTGCCGTGCCGCCGCGGGCATCCCGCGAGTCGACAGACCCCGCGATGGTCAGCACCGTGCGCACCTCGGCCGTCAGTCCCGGGTGAATACCGGCCAGCTCGTCATCGGCGAGTTCTTCGAGTCCGACGTCACGGGCCTCGGCCGCCTTGACCGCAGCGCCGGCGGCCTCGTGCGCAACGCGGAACGGAATGCCTTGGCGCACCATCCATTCGGCGATATCGGTGGCGAGCGTGAACCCCAGCGGTGCCAACTCGGCCATTCGGTCGGTGTCGAAGGTCAGGGTGGCGACCAATCCGGCCATGGCCGGCAGCAGCAGGCGCAGCTGTGCCACCGAGTCGAAGACGGGTTCCTTGTCCTCCTGCAGATCCCGGTTGTAGGCCAGCGGCTGCGCCTTCAGCGTCGCCAGCAGACCGGTCAGGTTGCCGATCAGCCGCCCGGACTTTCCGCGGGCCAACTCGGCGATATCCGGATTCTTCTTCTGCGGCATGATCGAGGAACCCGTCGACCAGGCGTCATGCAGCTTCACATACCCGAACTCGGTGGTGCTCCACAGGATGACGTCTTCGGCCAACCGGGAGAGATCCACCGCGATCATCGCGAACACGAATGCCGCCTCGGCCGCGAAATCCCTTGCTGCAGTGGCGTCGATGGAGTTGTCGGCCGCGGCATCGAAGCCCAGCTCGGCGGCGATCGCGTCGGGATCGAGCCCCAGCGAGGATCCGGCCAACGCGCCGGAGCCGTACGGCGACACGGCGGTCCGCTTGTCCAGGTCGACGAGGCGCTCGGCGTCGCGCAACAGCGGATGTGCATGGGCGAGCAGGTGATGGGCGAGCAACACCGGTTGTGCGGACTGCAGGTGCGTCTTGCCCGGCATGATCGCCGTCGGATGCGCGGCGGCCTGAGTCGCCAGCGCCGCGACCACGTCGAGCACCCCGTCGCCGACGGCCTTGACGGCGTCGCGCAGCCACATCCGGAACAGGGTGGCCACCTGGTCGTTTCGCGACCGGCCGGCACGCAGCCGACCTCCGAGTTCGGGGCCTACCCGATCGATCAGACCGCGCTCCAACGCCCCGTGCACGTCCTCGTCGCTGGGCAGCGGGCCGAAGCTGCCGTCGGCCACATCGGCGCCCAGACTGTCCAGACCGGCCAACAATCCGTCGCGTTGCTCATCGGTGAGCAGGCCGGCGCGATGCAGGACCCGGGCGTGCGCCTTGGAGGCGATGACGTCATAGGGGGCCAGCGCCCAGTCGAAGTGGGTCGACTTGCTCAGGGCGGCAAGGGCGTCGGACGGTCCGTCGGCGAACCTGCCGCCCCACAGCGATCCTTCGTTGGTGCTCATGCAGTTTCCTTCCGCGAGCGTGCGTGAACTCCGGTCTGGCAGCGGCGTGTCGCCCGCAGACGCGCACGCTCGCGGAGGGGTGGGGTCACAGGCCCAGGTCGCGCTTGGCCGAGATCTTGCTGCTCAGCCCGTGCACGTGCACGAAACCCTTGGCGCTGGACTGGTCGAAGCTGTCGCCCTCGTCGTAGGTGGCGAGGTTGAAGTCGTACAGCGAGGTCGGGCTGCGTCGGCCGTTGACCGCGATGTGCCCACCGTGCAGGACCAGCCGGATCTCACCGGTGACGTGCTCCTGGGTGTGCGCGACGAAGGCCTCCAGCGCGCGCTTGAGCGGCGAGTACCACAGGCCGTCATAGACCAGCTCGCCCCACTTCTGGTCGGTGCCGCGCTTGTAACGGCCCAGCTCGCGCTCCAGGGTGACGTGCTCGAGCTCGGTGTGCGCGGTGATCAGCACCATGGCGCCGGGCGCCTCGTAGATCTCTCGGCTCTTGATGCCGACCAGTCGGTCCTCGACGACGTCGAGCCGGCCGACGCCCTGGGCGCCGGCGCGCCGGTTGAGCTCCTCGATGGCCTGCAGCACGGTGACCGGACGGCCGTCGATGGAGACCGGCACACCCTTGTCGAATCCGACGATGACCTCGTCGGGGCTGCTCCAGTTGATGGTGGGGTCTTCGGTGTAGTCGTAGACGTCCTTGGTGGGGGCGTTCCACAGATGCTCCAGGAACCCGGTTTCCACCGCGCGGCCCCAGACGTTCTGGTCGATCGAGAACGGCGAACGCTTGGTGACATTGATCGGGATGTCGTTCTCCTCGGCGAAGGCGATGGCCTTCTCGCGAGTCCAGGCGTAGTCGCGTACCGGGGCCAGCACCTCCAGATCGGGTGCCAGCGAGGCGAATCCGACCTCGAAACGGACCTGGTCGTTACCCTTGCCGGTGCAACCGTGGGCCACGATGCCGCCGCCGTGCTCGCGCGCGGCCTCGACCAGGTGCTTGACGATCAGCGGCCGGCTGATGGCCGAGACCAGCGGGTACCGGTCCATGTAGAGCGCGTTGGACTGGATGGTCGGCAGGCAGTATTCGTCGGCGAACTCGTCGCGGGCGTCGACGACGACGGCCTCGACAGCGCCGCAGTCCAGGGCGCGCTGGCGCACGACATCCATGTCCTCGCCGCCTTGGCCGAGGTCGATGGCGACGGCGACGACCTCCTTGCCGGTTTCCTTGCCGATCCAGCTGATGGCCACCGAGGTGTCCAGACCGCCGGAATACGCCAGGATGACGCGTTCGGACATTGGTTGATCTCCCTTATCTCTCTACTGCTACTTCAAGTTTTCGAACATGCTCGCGAGCTCTGCGCCGGTCATCGGCTCGCGGGCTATCACGAAGATGGTGTCATCACCGGCGACGGTGCCGACAACCTGGGGCAACGATGCCCGGTCGATGGCGCTGGCCAGGTAGTGCGCCGCCCCGGGCGGGGTGCGCAGCACGGCCAGGTTGGCGCTGGAATCGGTGGAGACCAGCAGTTCTCCGAGCAGCTTCGTGACCCGCTCGGTTCCCCCGGAGACGCCCCGCACCGGGCTGCCGTCCTCGGGCACCACGTACACCCCGACCCCGCCGTCGGCCCCGCGCAGCTTCACCGCACCGAGCTCCTCCAGATCCCGGGACAGGGTGGCCTGGGTGACCTCGATACCCTCGGCGGCCAGCAGGGTGGCCAGCTCGGTCTGGCTGCTGATCGCGTTCGACGACAGCAACGTGACGATGCGGGCCTGACGGCCGGCCCGGGTCGGGGTGCTCATGCGGTTCCCTCGCAGGCTCGGGTCCCGCATGTCGGCCGTCGATTCGCTCCGCAAGCGTCGCTCATGATGTCAGGAACGTTCCAACAACCAGGCCAGCAGCGCCTTCTGGGCGTGCAACCTGTTCTCGGCCTCGTCGAACACCGCACTCTGCGGGCCGTCGATGACCTCGTCGGTGATCTCGTGTCCGCGGTGCGCCGGAAGGCAGTGCAGGACAACGGCATCGGGGTCGGCACGTTTCAGTAGATCGGCGTTGACCTGGAACGGGCGGAACGGGCGTACTCGGTCCAGGCCGTCGTTCTCCTGACCCATCGAGGTCCAGGTGTCGGTGACCAGGACGTCGACACCGTCGACGGCGGCCATCGGATCGGCGCTGACGGACACCGTCGCTCCCGTCTCACTGGCGCGGCGGCGGGCGGCGTCGACGAACTGCGGGTGCGGTTCGAAACCCGCCGGCGCGGCGATGGTCACGTTGATCCCGGCGGTGACCCCGCCCAGCATCAGTGAGTGCGCCATGTTGTTGGCGCCGTCACCCAGATAGGTCATGGTCAGGCCGTGGAGCGCGCCCTTGCGCTCGGCGAGGGTCTGTAGGTCGGCGAGCACCTGGCACGGGTGGAACTCGTCGGAGAGCGCGTTGACGATCGGGACGGTCGACCCGGAGGCCATGGCGCTCAGACGTTCCTGGGCGAAGGTCCGCCACACGATGGCATCGACGTAACGCGAGAGCACCGCGCCGGTGTCCTCAAGGGTCTCCTCGCGACCGAGCTGGGTGCTGCGGCCGTCGACGACGACGGCGTGCCCGCCCAGCTGGGCGATGCCCATCTCGAAGGAGAACCGGGTGCGCGTGCTGTTCTTCTCGAAGATGACGGCGACGCCGCGCGGACCCTCCAGCGGTCGCCGGGAGAACGGCGCCGCCTTGAGTTCGGCGGCCAGCGCGAGCACCTCGGCCTGCTCGTCGGGTGTCAGGTCGTCGTCACGCAGGAAATGGCGGGTCATGCTTTACCCCTTGGCTCCGTTGTCGAGTACCGCGGGCAGTGCGGTGAGGAACTCGTCGATCTGGGCATCGGTGATGATCAGCGGTGGGGCCAGTCGGATCACATCGGCCGCGGCGGCGTTGACCAGGAAGCCCGCCTCGCGAGCCGCCGCCTCGACGGCCTTGGCCTTGGTCTGGGTGAGCGCGATGCCGATGAGCAGACCCTTGCCACGGACGTGGTCGACCAGTGGATGGCCGATCTCCTCGACACCGTGGCTGATCGTCTTGCCCGCCGCGCCGGCCCGATTGATCAGGTCCTCGGCGGCCAGCGTCTGCAGTACCGCAAGGGCGGCCGCGGTGCTCACCGGGTTGCCGCCGAACGTGCTGCCGTGCAGGCCCGGGGTCAACAGGTCGGCGGTCGCGCCGATGGCCAGGCACGCGCCGATCGGCAGGCCACCGCCGAGTCCTTTGGCCAGAGTGACGATATCGGGGGTGATGCCGTCGTGTTGATGGGCGTAGAAGGCTCCGGTGCGTCCGACGCCGGTCTGCACCTCGTCGAGGACGAGCAGGGCGCCGTGTGCGGCGGTGATCTCCCTGGCCGCGACCAGGTAGCCGGGCGGCGGGACGACCACGCCGCTCTCCCCCATGATCGGCTCCAGGAACACCGCGGCCGTCTCGTCGTCGACGGCGCCGCGTAGCGCGTCGATATCGCCGTAGGGCACGAAGCTGACCTGTCCGGGCAGCGGTTCGAACGGCGCGCGCTTGGCCGGCTGGCCGGTCAGCGCCAGCGCTCCCATTGTGCGACCGTGGAAACCGCCCTCTGCCGCAACGACTTTGGTTCGTCCGGTAAGCCGCGTGATCTTGAACGCAACCTCATTGGCCTCGGTACCGGAGTTGCAGAAGAACACCCGCGCCGGCTGCGCCAAGTGGTCGACGAGCCGCTCGGCCAAGGCGATACCGGGCTCGGTGGCATACAGGTTCGAGGTGTGTCCCAGCGTGTTGAGCTGGGCGGTGACGGCCTCGATGACGGCCGGATGACGGTGGCCGAGCAGGTTGACCGCAATACCGCCGAGCAGGTCCAGATAACTCTTACCGGATTCGTCGGTGACGACGGCGCCGTCGCCGGCGACCAGGGCCAGCGGCGGGGTGCCGTAGTTGTTCATCATGACCGCTTCCCAGCGGTTTTGCAGTGTCATGCTTCAACCATGATTCGCTCGCTGCGCTCGCTCATGCCGATACCACCTTTGTTCCGGTTCCTTCGTCGGTGAAAAGCTCGACGAGCACGCAATGTTCGACGCGACCGTCGATGACGTGCGCGCTGGGTACACCCCCGTCGACGGCACGCAGACACGCCTCGATCTTGGGCACCATGCCAGATTCGAGTTTGGGCAGCAGCTGCGTCAGCGCCGCACTGTCGATTTCGCTGACCAGGGAGGTACGGTCCGGCCAATCGGTGTAGAGGCCTTCGACATCGGTGAGCATCAGCAGCTTCTCGGCACCGAGTGCCTCGGCCAACGCCGCGGCCGCGGTATCGGCGTTGATGTTGTGCACCACACCGTCGATATCGGGCGCGATGGTGGAGACCACCGGGATACGGCCCGCGGCAATGAGATCCAGCAGCGAACCGGCGTTGACGCGTTCGACGTCGCCGACCAGCCCGATATCGGTGGCAACACCGTCGACGGTCACGCTGCGCCGCACCGCGGTGAACAGTTGAGCGTCCTCGCCGGTGACGCCGACCGCGTAGGGGCCATGCGCGTTGATCAGGCCGACGAGTTCGCGCCCCACCTGACCGAACAGCACCATCCTGGCGACATCGAGCACCTCGGGGGTGGTGACGCGGAAACCGCCCTTGAAATCGCCTGCGATGCCCAGTTTCTTGAGCATCGCACTGATCTGTGGGCCGCCACCGTGCACGACGACCGGACGGATCCCGCAGTTGCGCAGGAACACCATGTCGGCGGCGAAGGCCGCCTTGAGCGCATCATCGGTCATGGCGTTGCCGCCGTACTTGACCACGACGATCTTGCCGTGCAACTGCTTGAGCCACGGCAACGCCTCGGCCAGCACGGCCGCTTTGGTCCGCGTCGAATGCTCGTCGACGGTGTCACTCATGAGCTGTAGGCCGAGTTCTCTTCGACATAGGCATGCGACAGGTCGGTGGTCCGGATCGACGCGGACGCATCGCCGGAGGCCAGGTCGACCAGCACCTCGATCTCATCACCGGACAAATCGACCTCGCGGGCGCCGGGGGCACCGGCACCGTCGACGCAGACCGGAGATCCGTTGAACGACACACTGATCCGCTGCGGATCGAGCGTCACCGGCGCAATTCCCACGGCGGCCAGCACGCGGCCCCAGTTGGGGTCGGATCCGAACAGCGCGGTCTTGACCAGGCTGTCGCGGGCGATGGCCCGAGCGGCCACCAGCGCGTCGTCCTCTTCGGCGGCGCCGACGACGGTGATCGTGATGCGTTTGGTCACACCCTCGGCATCGGCCTGCAGCTGCGCGCACAGGTCGTCGCAAACGGCGAAGATGGCCGCGTCCAGGTCGTCCTGGCTCGGGGTGACCTCGCTGGCGCCCGAGGCCAGCAGGATGACGGTGTCGTTGGTGGAGCAGCTGCCGTCGACGTCGAGGCGGTCGAAGGTCCCCGCCGTGGCCCGCCGCAACGCGGCGTCCAACGCCTGCGGACTGGCGACGGCGTCGGTGGTGATCACCACCAGCATGGTGGCCAGCGATGGGGCGAGCATGCCCGCGCCCTTGGCCATCCCGCCGACGGTCCAGTTGTCGGCATGCAGCGCAACCTGTTTGGGCACCGTGTCGGTGGTCATGATGGCCCGGGCGGCCTCTTCACCGCCGGTCAGACCACCGGCCATCTCGTGCACGATCTCGGTGACCCCGGCGAGCACCTTGTCCATCGGGAGCCGGTCCCCGATCAGACCGGTCGAGCACACCGCGACCTCGATGGCCCCGGTCTCGGTGCCCCAGTCGCTCAGTGCCGCGGCGACCGCCTCGGCGGTGGCATGGGTGTCCTGGAACCCGCCGGGACCGGTGCAGGCGTTGGCACCTCCGGAGTTCAGGATGACCGCGCGCAGCCTGCCCGTCGTCAGCACCTGCTGCGACCACTGCACGGGTGCGGCCTTGATCTGGTTACGGGTGAACACGCCGGCGGCGTGATGGTCGGGACCCTCGTTGAGCACCAGCGCCAGGTCGAGCGCTCCCGAGGCCTTGATACCGGCGGAGATGCCGGTGGCCCGGAAGCCGGCCGGGGCGGTGACGCCCTGGGTACGTACGAGCTTGGCCGGAATCTCTTGGTTCGCTCCGCTCACGGTGCCACTCCCACGGTCGACAGTCCTTCGGTTTCGGGCCATCCCAATGCCAGATTCATCGACTGCACCGCGGCACCGCCGGTGCCCTTGGTGAGGTTGTCGATGGCGCAGACGGCCACCAGCGTGCCGGCGTCGGCGTCGACGGTCACGGCGATCTGAGCGGCGTTGCTGCCGATCACCGATCCGGTCTTGGGCAGCTGCCCCTCGGGCAACAGATGGATGAATGGTTCGTCGGCGTAGGCCTTCTCGTAGGCCGCCCGAATCTCGGATTCGGATGCCTGCGTCGGTGCGGTGCAGGTGGCCAGGATGCCGCGCGAGGTGGGGATGAGTACGGGGGTGAACGACACCGTCACCGGCTTGTCGGTGACCTTGCGCAGGCCCTGGGCGATCTCGGGGGTGTGCCGGTGTTTTCCGCCGATGTTGTAGGCCCGCGCCGATCCGATGACCTCGGCTCCGAGCAGGTCGACCTTGGCGGACTTGCCCGCGCCGGAGGTGCCGCTGACCGCGACGACGGTCACTTTCGGCTCCGCCAGACCGGTCTCGATGGCCGGCAGCAGGGCCAGCAGCGCCGAGGTCGGATAGCACCCCGGCACCGCGATGCGGGTGGCGCCTTTGAGCGCGTCTCGACCTCCCGGCAATTCGGGCAGCCCGTATGGCCAGGTGCCGGCGTGCGCGCTGCCGTAGAACTTCTCCCAATCCGCGGCGTCGGTCAACCGGAAGTCGGCGCCGCAGTCGATGATGACGGTGTCACCGAGTTGTTCGGCCAGCGCGGCCGAGTGGCCGTGCGGCAGGCCGAGGAACACCACATCATGCTCGGCGAGCAGAGCGGCGTCGGTGGCCTCCAGCACCCGGTCGGCCAGCGGCAGCAGGTGTGGGTGATGCTCGGCCAGGGTGCTGCCCGCGCTGGCGGCGGCCGTGAGCGCCCCGATGGTCAGTCGACCGTCCGCGTAGGCGGGATGGCCCAGCAGCAGGCGCAGGATCTCGCCACCGGCGTATCCGCTGGCGCCGGCGACAGCTACGGATGTCATGAGTCCGATCCTTGCATTGTTATGCAGGCGAATGCAAACCCATTACGATGGCCGTCAGGTGCGCTGGACCGCGCCGACCCGCTCGGCCGCGGCGGCGACCGCGGCATCCCTGGCCGTGCTGGCCTCGTCCTCGGTCAACGTCCGGTCCGCAGCCCGGAACCGCAGCGCCAGAGTCAGCGATTTGCGCCCCTCCCCGATCTGCGGGCCCGTGTAGACGTCGAACAACCGGACGTCCTCCAACAGCTCACCGGCGCCGCCGCGGACGGCGTCGATCACCGACTGCGCGGCCACCTCGTCGGCGACGATCAGGCTGATGTCCTGGAACACCGCGGGGAACGGTGACACCGAGGGTGCGGGCAACCGTTCGACGATCGGGATGTCGTCGAGATCGATCTCGACCGCGCAGGTGCCCGCAGGCAACCCCACCCGCTCGATGACGGCCGGATGCAACTGGCCGGCATGACCGACGACGACGTCCCCGACGAGCACCGCCGCACAACGGCCCGGGTGCCATGGCAACTGCGCGTCGGCACGCAGCGTCAGGTCGACTCCGACCGCTCGACCGATGGCCCGAACCGCCTCGAAGGCGTCGGCGGCCTCGACCTTGCGACCCGGCCCCCACGGCCCGGCGGGCTCACGCAGCCCGGTCATCACGATGCCCACATGCTCGGGCTGGCGTGGCAGCGAGCTATCCAGCCCGGCGATCTCCTCGTCGGTGGGCCTGCGATCGGTGGGGATCCGGTGCACCGCGCGGGTCTCGGCCGTCTGCACGGCGACATGGGAGATCGCGAACAACGAGGTGTCCACGGCACCGCGGGACACGTTGCGCGTCAACGCTTCCAGCAGGCCGGGCAGCAGCGTGCTGGCCAGCTGGGGCCGGTCGGCCTCCAGCGGGTTGAGCAGGGTGACAACCGATCGCCGAGGATCGTCGGTATCGAGACCCCAGACATCGAACACCCCGGCCGGCAGGAACGGTGTCGGCAGCACCTCGACGAAACCCTCCAGCGCCAGCGACTTGCCGATGGCCCGGCGACGGCGCTGGACCGGGGTCAGGCCCCGCCCGGGCGGTGCCAGCGGCAGCACCGAGGGGATGGCGTCAAGGCCTTCCAACCGCAGCACCTCCTCGACCAGATCGGCAGGCTCACGCAGGTCGGGCCGCCAGCTCGGCGGGACGGCCGTCAACACACCGTCGGACTCGGTGACCGTGGCGCCGATCTGGGTGAGCCGCCGCGCGGACACCCCGGCGGCATACGTCACTCCGGCGACCCGGTCGGGCAGGTCGGCGGGCATGCTGACCGGCGCCGGTGACCAATCGTCGCGCGGCGGGTCACCACGCCAGTCGGTCAGCGTCGGATCGACGGTGCCGCCGGCGATCTCGGCCAGCAGCGTGGCGCAACGATCCAGCGCGGCCACCGAGATGGCCGGGTCGACGGTGCGCTCGTAACGCCGGCCGGCCTCGCTGACCAGGCGGAGCCTGCGCTGGGTACGCGATACCGCGGCCGGATCCCAAACGGCGGCCTCCAGCAGCACATCGGTGGTCGACGACCGCACCTCGGTGGTGCCCGCACCCATCACACCGCCGATCGCCGCGGTGGCGACATCGTCGACGATCAGGACATCGGTGTCGTTCAGGGTGCGGGTGACATCGTCGAGCGTGGTGACCTGCTCCCCCGCCGCGGCGAACCGGACGTCGAAGCCGCCGGTGATCAACGACCGGTCATGGGCGTGCATCGGGTGGCCGAGTTCGAGCATCACGTAGTTGGTCACGTCCACGGCCGGTGAGATGGCCCGGATACCGGAGAGCAGCAGCCGACGCTGCAGCCACCAGGGTGATACCGCCGCCGGATCGATACCGGTGACCGGGCGCAGTCCGAAGCGCTGCACTCCGGTTCCGGGCTGGATGGTCAGCGGCCATGCCTCGCCCTGTGCGGGCAACGGCGGCACGTCTGCCGGGTCGACGAAATCCAGGTCGGCGGCGCACGCGATATCGCGAGCCAGGCCACGCATGGACAGGCAGTAACCCCGGTCCGGGGTGATCGCCAGATGGAACACCACATCGTCGAGACCGACGACCTCGATGGCCGACGCTCCCGGCTCGGCGGTGCCGGCGGGCAGCACCATGATCCCGGAGTGGTCAGCACCGAGGTTCAGCTCCGAGGCCGAACAGATCATGCCGTCGGATGTGCGGCCGTAGGTCTTGCGCTTGGCGATCGCGAAATCGCCGGGCAGCACCGTGCCGGGCAGCGCGACGACCACCAGATCGCCGACGGCGAAGTTCCTTGCACCGCAGACGATATCGCGAGGTTCTGCTTCACCGACATCAACCTTGCAGGCGCGGATGGGCTTCTTGAACTCGGTGAGTTCCTCGATCTCGGTGACGCGGCCGACGGTCAACGGTCCGGTGACCGGTCCGACCGGGATGATCTCCTCCACCTCGTGGCCGATCCGGATGAGGATCTGTTCGAGTTCCTCGACGGAGACGTCCCAGCCGGGGTTGCCGAGCCGGACGGTGTCGCGCAGCCAGCTGAACGGAACGCGCATCAGGCACCCACCCCGAATGGCAGCGAAAAGCGCACGTCGCCCTCGACCATGTCACGCATGTCCGGAATACCGTTGCGGAACTGCAGAGTTCGCTCCAATCCCATGCCGAATGCGAAGCCGGAGTATTCGGCCGGGTCGATACCGCAGGCTCGCAACACATTCGGATTCACCATGCCGCAGCCACCCCACTCGACCCAGCCCGGGCCGCCCTTCTTGTTCTCGAACCACACGTCCACCTCGGCCGAAGGCTCGGTGAACGGGAAGAAGTGCGGCCGGAACCGGGTCCGGCCGGCCGGGCCGAATTCGGCGCGGGCCAACGCGTCCAGGGTGCCGCGCAGGTTGGCCATGGTCAGGCCCTTGTCGACGGCCAGACCCTCGACCTGATGGAAGACCGGGGTGTGGGTGGCGTCGAGCTCGTCGGTGCGGAACGTCCGTCCCAGCGAGATGATGTAGACCGGTAGTTCGCGTTCCAGCAGCGCACGAATCTGCACCGGTGAGGTGTGCGTGCGCAGCACCTGCCGCGATCCCTCGGGGGCGATCTGGAAGGTGTCCTGCTCGCTGCGGGCCGGATGGTCGGGCGGGAAGTTCAGCGCGTCGAAGTTGAACTGTTCGGTCTCGACCTCGGGGCCCTCGGCCAGCTCCCAGCCCATCGCCACGAAGGTGTCGGCGATCCGCTCGGTGAGCAGCGTGATGGGGTGGCGCGCCCCCACCGGGCGTCGGGTCGAGGGCAACGTCACGTCGATGCGTTCGGCGACGAGCACCGCCGCATCGCGCTCGGCACGCAATGCGGCGAGTCGATCATCGAAGCTCTGCTGCGCCTCGGTGCGCGCGATGTTGACCCGCTTGCCCGCGTCGGCGCGTTCGGTCTTGGGCAGGGCGCCCAGCGCCTGACGGGCCATGGCGATCGGGGAACGGTCCCCGAGATGTTCGGTCTTCGCTCTGGCCAGCGCGTCGAGGTCCGCGGCGGCGTCGAAGGCCTGCCGGGCCGCAGCAACTGCGCTGATCAGGGCATCTTCTGAGAGCTCCGTCACCCGGCGATCATAGGTGATGGCCCGTTGAGAGCGACGTCACGCACCCTCGGGACGGTCCGCGGCCGTGTCGGCGGCCGCCGACTTCGTCAAGGGCTTGACCCAGTACATGACCAGGTCCTCGGGAACCCCGCTGGGCTTGGTGGCGAACAACTGCTTACGCACCCGTTTGACCGAGACCCCGAGCGCGGCCAGGGCGTCGACACCACCGGCCGCTTCCACCGTGGTGTGCGAGATGACGAGGCCGCCGCGGGTCGCCCGCTCCATCACCCGTGCGGCGATGTTGACGTCCACACCCAGCCAGTCCGATCCGATGCGTTGTGGGTGGCCGGTGTGGATGCCGGCCCGCATCCGGGGTGTGTACCCGTCGACCTCGACGGACTGCACCGCGTCCAGGGCCGCGAGCACCGCACGGACCGCGATGCTCGGATCGGTGAAAACGATCATCGCCCCGTCGCCCATGCGTTTGACGATGTGTCCGCCCTGGGCCAGCAGCGGCGGCTCGGTGACCTGTGCGACGCGGCGTAACAGCCGCAGGGTGGCGTCGTCGCCGGCGCGCAGCGACCATGCCGAGAACCCGACCAGATCCGTGAAGACCAACGTCATCTCCCGGTTGGCCGGCTTGCCCGAGACGCGCTCGGTGAGCGCCTGCCAGACCTGCAGAGCGCCGAGACTGATCTCCCGGGAGACGGCTTCGCGCTCGAGCAGTCGGTCCGCGGCCCTCGCGGCGGCGCGCGGGCCGCCCTCGCCGGCGGCCGACAACGGGTCGCCGAACTCCGGATCGCCGGGCAGGGCGCGTCGCGCACGCCTGATCATCGCCACCACACCGGGGTTGTGATTGGTGGCCGACAGCCATCCGAACGGACCGGCCGGGCGCGGTATCTCCGGCGGCGAGACCGCCGGGGTGTGCGCTGATCGTTCCTCGAACGATTCGGCGGCCACAGCGCCACCCTAGGTGGCACCGCCGGTACCGGCAACGAGGTTGGGGGACGACCTTGATCACATCGCACCTCGGACGGGGAATGCCCAGGTCACGACGGTGCGGCGGGGGTATCGCCGACCGGTAACGACGCGGCACAGCTGCGCGCGCCGTCATAGACAACGCGTGTTGTCAGGCATATCGTGGCCGGACACCCGTGGTTTTCGAGGCTCGACGAGGACGCCCATGACCGCTGCATCCGCCGGCACCGACCGGACCGCTGTTCCCAAGCCGATACCGCTCGGACCCGACTCCTTGACCTGGAAATACTTCGGCGACCTGCGTACCGGCCTGCTCGGCGTCTGGATCGGCGCGATCCAGAACATGTATCCCGAGCTCGGCGCGGGAGTCGAGGATCATTCGATCCTGTTGCGCGAACCGTTGCAGCGGGTCGCCCGCTCCGTGTACCCGATCATGGGCGTCGTCTACGACGGTGACCGCGCGCCGGACACCGGCGCGCAGATCAAGAATTTCCACCATGACATCAAGGGCGTGGACGGCCAGGGGCGGCGCTATCACGCCCTGAACCCGGAGACCTTCTATTGGGCCCACGCCACGTTCTTCATGCTGATCATCAAGACCGCCGAATACTTCTGCGGAGGGCTCACCGAAGCCGAGAAGCACCAACTCTTCGACGAGCATGTGCAGTGGTACCGGATGTACGGCATGAGCATGCGTCCCGTACCGGGCTCCTGGGAGGAGTTCTGCGAGTACTGGGACCACAAGTGCCGCGAGGAACTTGAGATCAACAAGGCCACCCTGGACATCTTCTCGATCCGGATTCCCAAACCCTGGTTCGTGTTGCTGCCGACCCCTGTATGGGACCAGATCTTCAAGCCGCTCGTCGGCGCCCAGCGCTGGGTGGCCGCCGGCGTGTTCGACCCGGCGCTGCGAGAGAAGGCCGGGATGCGCTGGACCGCCGGTGACGAGATCATCCTGCGACTGCTCGGCAAGGCCGTCGAATTCGCGTTCGTCGCGGTTCCCGACGAGATCCGGCTGCATCCGCGGGCGGTATCGGCCTACCGGCGGGCCGGCGGGCGCATCGCCGCCGACGCCCCGCTGGTGGAGGCGCCGGGTTTCATGGCTCCCCCGTCCGATCGTCGAGGTCTATCGATGCACTACCAACCCCCGCACAAGTCGCTGCTCGACCGTGCGGGCTCTCTACTGCACACCACATTCTCACTGGCCGGTTTGCGTCCGGCCGCCAAACGGAAGGCTGCCTGACTCGATGCTGGAATGGTCTGATGTCGATATCGCCGTGCGCGATGCGGTGCGCGAATTCGTCGACAAGGAGATACGGCCCCACATCGACGCACTCGAGAGCGGGGATATGGAGCCCTATCCCATCGTCCGCAAACTGTTCGCCACCTTCGGCATCGATGCGATGGCGCGGGAATCGTTGGAGCGCAGGCTGTCCCGGCTACGTGACGGCGGCTCGGGTGGCCAGCCGAAAGCCTCCGGCGGCATGTTCGGTGGCGGGCCCGACCAGGCGGGCATGGGTTTTGTGCTCATCAGCGAGCTCTGTCGGGTGTCGATGGGGCTCGTCACCGGGCTCGGCGTCAGCCTCGGGCTGACGGTGCCGACCATCCAAAGCCGCGGCACCCTGGCCCAGCAGGAACGCTGGCTGCCCGGGTTGGTCACCTACGAGAAGATCGGCGCGTGGGCGATCACCGAGCCCGATTCGGGTTCGGACGCCTTCGGTGGCATGAAGTCCTATGTCGTGCGCGACGGGGAGGACTACATCCTCAACGGGCAGAAGACGTTCATCACCAACGGGCCCGATGCCGATGTGGTGGTGGTGTACGCCAAGCTCGACTCCGGCGACGGGACGGACCGGCGCGACCGTAAGGTCCTCACCTTCGTGCTGGATCGCGGCATGGAGGGTTTCGTGCAGTCGAAACCGTTCCAGAAGATGGGTATTCACTCCTCCCGCACCGGTGAGTTGTTCTTCAACAACGTGCGGTTGGGACGCGATCGGCTACTCGGCGAGACCGAGAACACCACCGCCGGTGACGGCCGGGACAGTGCCCGATCCAACTTCTCGGCCGAACGGATCGGCGTGGCGGCCATGGCACTCGGGGTGATCGAGGAGTGCCTGCGGCTATCAGTGGATTATGCGAAGACGCGGGTCCTGTGGGGCAAGGAGATCGGACAGTTCCAGTTGATCCAGCTCAAGCTGGCCAATATGGAGGTGGCCCGGATGAACGTGCGCAACATGCTGTTCCGGGTCATCGAGTCCGCCCAGCAGGGCTCCCCCATCTCGTTGGCCGAAGCCTCGGCCATCAAATGGTATTGCTCGCAGGCCGCCACCGATGTCGCCATGGAGGCCGTCCAGCTGTTCGGTGGCAACGGATACATGACCGAGTACCGGGTGGAGCAGTTGGCCCGCGATGCGAAGTCGCTGATGATCTACGCGGGGTCCAACGAGGTGCAGATCACCCATGTGGCCAAGGGGTTGCTCGCCTGAATTCGGCTGCGAGATTCACATCAGGGACAGATTGCGGCCCGGCGGCGTCCCTGATGTGAATCTCGGTGGCAGATGCCTAGTCAGGACAGCGCCCGGGAACTCTCGTAGAGGCAGATCGCGGCGGCGGCGGCCACATTGAGACTCTCCGCGCCGCCCTTCATCGGGATCTGCACCCGGACATCGGCGGCCGCGGCCACCTCGCTGGGCAGTCCGTGGGCCTCCGAGCCGAACAGCCACGCCGTCGGCACGTCGAGCTTGAGGGTCGCCAGCGATGCCTCGCCGTCCAGCGTCGTGGCCATCACCACCAGGCCGGAATAGACCAGCTCCGATATCAATGCCAAGGTGTCGGCCGCGGACACCACCGGCACCGAGAAGATGCTGCCCGCCGATGCGCGAAGGCATTTCGCGTTGTAGGGGTCGACGCTGTTGCCGGCCAGGATCAGCGCATCGGCACCCATCGCGTCGGCGAGACGGATCAGGGTCCCGGCGTTACCAGGATCGGAGGTTTCCACGGCGACCGCCACCAGGCGCGGCTCGCCGGAGAGCAGGTCCGGCAGCGAGACCTCGGGAATGCGGCAGACCGCCACCAGTCCGACGGGAGTGACGGTGTCCGACAGCGCCTTCGCCGCCTTGTCGGTCACGATGTGGGCAGGGGTGTCACCCAGCAGGGACGCGAAGCGAACCGCCGCGTCCTCGGTGACGAACACCTCGGAAACGACTCCGCGCCGCAACGCCGCCTCGACGAGGTTGGGTCCCTCGGCGAGAAAGCGTGCGGCGCGGCGACGTTCGACAGGTCGCTGCAGCTTGATCGCTGCGGCCACCCGATCTGCGCGCTCGGTGAGCGGCGTGGAGAAGCCACTCATTCAGCGGTGTCTCAGGCGGCTTCGCCCGACGGCGCGTTGACATCCTCGGGCAGGGCCGCCTTGGCGACCTCGACCAGAGCGGTGAACGCGGCCGCGTCGCTGACGGCGATCTCGGCCAGGTTCTTGCGGTCCACCTCGACACCGGCGGCCTTGAGCCCCTGGATCAGGCGGTTGTAGGTGATGTCGTTGGCGCGGGCCGCGGCGTTGATGCGCGAGATCCACAGCTTGCGGAACTCACCCTTGCGCGCACGGCGGTCGCGGTAGGCGTAGGTGAGCGAGTGGAGCTGCTGCTCCTTGGCCTTGCGGTAGAGCCGCGAACGCTGTCCGCGATAGCCCTTGGACGCCTTGAGTACTGTGCGCCGCTTCTTCTGAGCGTTGACTGCGCGCTTCACGCGTGCCATGAGAGTGTTCCTTGTCTTACGGGGTGAAAGTTGGTCGGTGAAGCGGTATTAACCGTTCAGCAGCTTCTTGACGCGCTTGGTGTCGTTGGCGGCCACCACGGTGCGGCCGTCGAGGCGACGGGTCTGCTTGCTCGGCTTGTGCTCGAGCAGGTGGCGCTTACCGGCCTTCTGGCGGACAACCTTGCCGCTTCCGGTGACGCGGAAGCGCTTGGATGCGCCGCTGTGGGTCTTTGCCTTGGGCATGTGTCCTCAGTTCGTGTGGTGGATCAGTTCTGCGTGGGCTCTGCGGTGTCGGCGGGGGCCGCCTCAGAAGCTGGGCGGCGCGCCGGCGTATCTGCGTCGTGGGCCGCTTTGGCACGAGTCTTCGCGCCGCGGTGCGGCGCCAGCACCATCGTCATGTTGCGGCCGTCCTGCTTGGCCGAGGTCTCGACGAAGCCGTAATCGGCCACGTCGGCGCCCAGGCGCTGCAGCAGTCGGTAGCCCAACTCGGGCCGGGACTGCTCGCGACCGCGGAACATGATGGTGACCTTGACCTTGGACCCGGCTTCGAGGAAGCGGACGACGTGGCCCTTCTTCGTCTCGTAGTCGTGGTCGTCGATCTTCGGTCGCAGCTTCTGTTCCTTGACGACGGTCTGCTGCTGGTTCTTGCGAGACTCGCGCTCCTTGAGTGCCGTCTCGTACTTGAACTTGCCGTAGTCCATGATCTTGCAGACCGGAGGCCTGGCATTCGGGGCTACTTCGACAAGGTCGAGATCGGCATCCGCGGCTACGCGGAGTGCATCTTCGATGCGAACGATGCCTACCTGTTCGCCATTGGGTCCGATCAGGCGGACTTCAGGTACGCGGATACGCTCGTTGATGCGGGTCTCAGTGCTGATGGGGCCTCCTACGTTGTCTTCTCGTGCCACGACCGTGTGGAATACCGGGTCAGTAGCGGAGAAACACCACGCCATCAGCAGAAAGGCCCTGCATATAGCAGGGCCCGATGCCGACCGATCACGGCTTTCGCCGTCTGCGTAAGACGCAGAACAGAGCATCCGCAGATGCCTGTGACCGGACCGCTGGACCGGTACAGTCAGCGGTGGGAGCGGGACTCCACTTACTGTCCCTGGCGTTCGCCGGGACGGTCGATCATGCCACTCTATCAGGCATGACCGACGATCAGAAAACTCAGTCCGCCGAAGACCCGCAGGTGAGAGAGCTCGCGGAAATCCCGGCCGTCGAGGTGATCACCCGTTCGGCGGTGATGTTAATGAGCGCGGCCGCCGAAAAGCTGGGCCTGGGGTCCGCAGATCCCGACGAGAGCCCGCACCGCGATCTCGACGAAGCGCGCCGCCTGATCACCGCGCTGGCCGGCCTGGTGACAGCCTCGGCGGAGTTCCTCGGGCTGCACGCCGGTCCGCTGCGCGACGGACTCAAGAGCCTGCAACTGGCGTTCCGCGAGGCCAGTGCCGCACCCGAGGAGCCGGGACACGGCCCCGGCGAGAAGTACACCGGCCCGGTCTGGTGATCCCGGCCCCGACACACCACCCGAGGCCCCCAGAATCACCCGTCCCATCCGGTTAGCGCATATTGTCGCGCCCATGACGGCCACCTCAGCTGTGCCCTCGCCCCATCCTGCGGCGACACCCCGCCGGCCATCGGGTTTCGCCTGGGTTCCCACCGCGGCGGGCTGGATCGTCGGGGTCATCGCCACGTTGTCGTTGGTGGCGAGCATCTCGCCGTTCGTCCGCGCGGTCATCCGGATCCCGCGCGAGTTCGTCAACGACTACATCTTCAACTTCCCCGACACCAGCTTCGCGTGGGCTTTCGTGTTGGCGTTGCTGGCGGCTGCGCTGGCCGCCCGCAAGAGCATCGCGTGGTGGATCCTGGTGCTCTACATGGTCAGCGCCGCGGCGCTGAACATCGCCGACCTGCTGACCGGCGACGAGACCGTCATGGAGGACATCGGCGAGATCATCGGCCTGGTCTTCCACCTGGCATCCATCGGATTCCTGTTGCTGGCGCGTCACGAGTTCTGGGCCAAGGTCCGGCGCGGTGCGCTGATCAAGGCGGTGGGCACGCTGGTGGCCGGGATGGCGGTGGGCATCCTGATCGGCTGGGGCCTGCTCGAACTGTTCCCCGGTTCCCTGGAGCCCGATTACCGACTCGGCTACGCCGCCAACCGGGTGGTCGCGTTCTCGGGTGTCGACGCGGAGGTCTTCGACGGCCAGCACCCCGGGGTGCTCGTGCGAGCGTTGCTCGGCCTCTTCGGTGCGCTGGCACTGATGGTCGCGGCCATCGTGCTGTTCCGCTCCCAGCGGGCGACCAATGCGCTGACCGGTGAGGACGAGTCGGCCATCCGGGGCCTGCTGGAGCTGTACGGCAAGAACGACTCGCTCGGGTACTTCGCGACACGACGCGACAAGTCGGTGATCTTCGCGCCCAACGGCCGCGCCGCCATCACCTACCGCGTCGAGGTAGGGGTCTGCCTGGCCAGCGGTGACCCGGTGGGCGATCCGCGGGCCTGGCCCGCGGCCATCGCGGCCTGGCTCAAGCTGTGCGAGTCCTACGGTTGGGCGCCCGGCGTGATGGGAGCCAGCACCACCGCCGCCGAGGCGTTCCGCGAGGCGGGACTCAACGCCGTGGAACTCGGCGACGAAGCGATCCTGCACCCCGACCGGTTCAAACTCTCGGGACCGGACATGAAACCCGTGCGCCAGGCCGTGACCCGCGCGCGCCGGGCCGGGCTGACGGTGCGGATCCGCAGGCACCGCGATCTCACCGCCGATGCCATGGCCATGGTGATCGCCCGAGCCGACGAATGGCGGGACACCGAAACCGAGCGTGGCTTCTCGATGGCGCTCGGACGGCTCGGCGATCCTGCCGACGGCGACTGCCTGCTGGTCGAGGCGGTGTCCGCGGCCGCGGCGGACGGCTCCGAGGATCAGGTCGTGGCGATGCTGTCATTGGTGCCCTGGGGCTCCAATGGCGTGTCGCTGGACGTCATGCGTCGTTCGCCGCAATCCCCCAACGGCACCATCGAGCTGATGGTCAGCGAGTTGTGCCTGCAGGCGGAGGATCTCGGGATCACCCGGATCTCCCTGAACTTCGCGATGTTCCGGTCGGCGTTCGAGCAGGGCGCCCAGTTGGGCGCCGGGCCGGTGGCCCGCCTCTGGCGCGCGCTGCTGGTGTTCTTCTCCCGCTGGTGGCAGCTGGAGACGCTGTACCGGTCCAACATGAAGTATCAGCCCGAGTGGGTGCCGCGCTACGCCTGTTACGAAGAGACACGCGAGATCCCGCGTGTCGGAGTGGCATCGGTGATCGCCGAGGGTTTCCTGATCCTGCCGTTCTCCCGGCGCAAGGAACACACCGGTGAACATGTCGCGGCCCCCAAGGCTCTGGTGGACAGCGGCGTGCTGCACGAAGACGGCACCGCACCCGATGCCAGCTCGCTGGCCCACGACCTGACCGGCGCAAAGGAGAACCGGCTCCCCGAGCAGGTTCGGGTCCGGATGGCCAAGCTGAAATCCCTGCAGGACAGCGGGATCGATGCCTACCCGGTCGGCGAGGCGCCCAGCCACACGGTGGCCCAGGCGTTGGCGATCACCGCCCCCGACGAGACCGTCACGGTGGCGGGCCGGATCCTGCGGCTCCGCGATTACGGCGGGGTGCTGTTCGTCCAGCTGCGGGACTGGTCGGCCGAAGTGCAGTTGCTGCTCGACGATTCGCGGTTGACCCAGGGGCGCAACGCCGATTTCACCGCGGCGATCGACCTCGGCGATCTGATCGAGGTCACCGGAACCATGGGGCACAGCCGCAACGGGACACCGTCGCTTTTGGTGACCAGATGGCGCCTGATCGGCAAGTGCCTGCGTCCACTGCCCGACAAGTGGAAGGGTCTGACCGACCCCGAGGCCCGGGTGCGCACCCGCTACGTGGACCTGGCCATCAACACCGACGCGCGGGACCTGATCACCGCCCGCAGCCGGATCCTGCACGCCATCCGGGAGACGTTGGTGGGCAAGGGTTTCCTGGAGGTGGAGACGCCGATCCTGCAGCAGATCCACGGTGGCGCGAACGCGCGCCCGTTCATCACCCACATCAACGCCTACGATCTGGACCTGTACCTGCGGATCGCACCAGAGTTGTACCTCAAACGGTTGTGCGTGGGTGGTGTCGAGCGCGTTTTCGAGCTGGGCCGCGCGTTCCGCAACGAAGGGGTGGACTTCAGCCACAATCCCGAATTCACACTGCTGGAGGCCTATCAGGCGCATGCCGACTACAACGTCTGGATGCACGGCTGCCGTGAACTGATCCAGAACGCCGCGCAGGCCGCCAACGGGTCCCAGGTGGTGATGCGCCCCGGCGCCGACGGCGCTCTCGAACCGGTCGACATCTCCGGGGACTGGCCGGTCAAAACCGTCCACGGCGCGGTGTCGGAGGCCCTGGGCACCACCATCGACCCAGAGACCGATCTCCAGACGCTGCGTCATCTGTGCGACGGCGCCGGCGTGCCCTACCTGACGCACTGGAACGCCGGTGCGGTGGTGCTGGAACTCTACGAACGACTGGTCGAAGGGCAGACCGAACACCCGACGTTCTACAAGGACTTCCCGACCTCGGTATCGCCGCTGACCCGGCCGCACCGCAGCATCCCCGGGGTGGCCGAACGGTGGGATCTGGTCGCCTGGGGCGTCGAGTTGGGCACCGCCTACAGCGAACTCACCGACCCGGTCGAACAACGGCGCCGCCTGCAGGAGCAGTCGCTGTTGGCCGCCGGCGGAGATCCCGAAGCGATGGAACTCGACGAGGACTTCCTCCAGGCGCTCGAGTACGCGATGCCGCCGACCGGCGGCCTCGGCGTGGGTGTCGACCGGGTGGTGATGCTGATCACCGGGCGCAGCATCCGGGAGACGTTGCCGTTCCCACTTGCCAAGCCGCGCTGAGGGGTCACAGCCACTTCCCAGGGAAGCCCGTCAACATAGATGGCGTGACCCATCCGACGCTGATGTCGCTCACCCACGGTTCGGTGCCGACGACGATCCAAATCGTCACCGGCACCATCGTGTTGATCGCGCTCCGCAAACAGCGCCCACGCGTACTGATCGCCGCCGCCGCCGTCGGCCTCGCCGCGATCCTCGCGACCAACTGGTACATCAACAGCCAGGGGCTGGCCGACGAACCCGCGCCACCGGCGCTGTGGATCTGGGTGGGCACGACCGGATTCGCCTGCTGCGCACTGCTTGCCGGCTGGCGCGGCGCCCGGTTCCTGCGCCGGGCCGCGATGTTCAGCGCCGTTCCCCTCAGCGCGGTCTGCGTGGCACTGGCGGTCAACGTCTGGACGGGCTACTTCCCCACCGTCGGATCGGCGTGGGGCCAGTTGACCGACGAACCGTTGCCCGACCAGACCGACCTGGCCACGCTCACCGCCTACCACATCGGACATTCCCTGCCGCCCAAGGGTTCTCTGATCGCCGTCGACACCGGCAATGCGAACTCGGGTTTCAAACACCGGGGTGAGCTGGTCTATCTGCCGCCGGCCTGGTTCGCCTCGAATCCGCCGCCGCGGCTGCCCGCGGTGATGATGATCGGCGGCGAGCTGAACACGCCCGAGGACTGGGCACGCGCCGGTGCGGCGGTGCAGACCGCCGACAACTTCGCCGCCCAGCACCACGGGAACGCTCCGGTGCTGGTGTTCGCCGACGTGGCCGGCGCGTTCAGCAACGACACCGAGTGTGTCAACGGGGTCCGCGGAAACGTCGCCGACCACCTCACCAAGGATGTTGTGCCGTTTGTGATCTCGAAGTTCGGGGTGAGCGCCGACCCGGCGAACTGGGGTGTCGCCGGCTTCTCGATGGGCGGTACCTGCGCGGTGAACCTCGTCACGATGCACCCCGACCACTTCTCCAGCTTCGTGGACATCGCCGGTGACCTCGCGCCCAATACCGGCAACCGGGAGCAGACCATCGATCGTCTCTTCGGCGGCAACGCCGCCGCCTACGACGAGTTCGATCCGGTCACCGTGATGAACCGGCACGGACAGTATTCGGGAGTGTCCGGTTGGTTCGCGATCAACGGTGCGGGCGTCTCACCGCCTCCGCCGCAGGCCGGCGCCGCCAAGACACTGTGCGACGTGGCCACCGCCCACGGTATCGAGTGTGGCATCGTCACCCGGCCCGGGAACCACGACTGGGCCTACGCCGGTTCGGCGCTGGCCGAGGCGCTGCCATGGCTGGCCGCCAAGGTGCACACCCCCGAGGTCGCCCCGACGGCGATACCCACCGGTTCGCCGGCACCTGCCGCGGCTCCGGGTGGTCCCGGCCCGGCGGCACCGGGTGGTCCCGCCCCGGCGGCGCCCGCCGCACCCGCTGCCCCGGTCCCGGCGCCTCCGCCGGGTCCGCCCGCACCGATGCCTGCAGTGCCGATGCACACCGCACCGGCGGTTCCGGCGGTGCAGCCGGTGGCCAACCATCGGGTCGCTCAGTAGTCACTCTCGGCAGCCAGCACCTCGGCGAGGAAGGCATCGGCAGCGCCGTCGCGTGATCGGCTCCGCACGAACGCGCGGATCCGGTCCCTGGCCTCGCGGCTTTCGGTGGCCGGCCCACCCACGGTGAGCAACGCGGTACGCCAATCATGGTTCCACGCGGCCGATTCGGTGATCGGCAGCTCGGCGGTGGTGGTGCCGTCGGCGGCCAGCACCGCATCGGCGGCGATCCCGTTGCCGCGAAACCGTACGGGGATGCCGTCGGCGGGAGCCCTCACCGCAGTACGCACGGTCAAGATGACCCGGCCCGCGTCGTCGGCGTGCGCCGCCCAGTCGACGGTGTCCTCTGCCGCATCGAACACCGCGGGTGGCACCGCACCCCAGCTGATCGATGCGGTCCCGCGCGCGATCGAGGGCTGCGTCGCCGTGCCTGCTCCACCCGCCGCCAGCGCGTAGTCATCGCGGCGCCACGACGCAGGCACATCAACCGGGTCCGGCAGATCCACCAAATCGGCGCAGGACTCCAGCAGTTCGGTGATGCGGGGGTCGGCCGAACTGCCGAGCCCGGCCAGCACGTCGCGATGCGGACGCAGCAGCGCCTCGACATCGCTGTCGAACGTGTCGTCGACGAAGTAATCCTGGGCGGCCGCCGTCAGGACCGCGATCTCCACATCCAGCACCGCGGCATCGAGTTCGACGATCGAATCGCGCATGCTCGCCGGCCACCACCGACGCAGCCAGTGGCCCAACGCCAACCGTCGCAGCCGGCCCAGCGGCTCAGCAGCCAGCTCCACCCCCGCAACATCGATGACCGCGGACGGCTCGGGCATCGCATCGCCGATCGCGGCCAGCAGTGCGACGTGCCCGGACTCACCGGCCACCCGCCACAGCCAATCGGCCGCAGCGATATCGGTGAAGGTGAGGTGAACGGGCGCGGCGGGATCGTCGACCGTCCAGGCCAGCACGGCGCCCGCGACCTCGAGAACCGCCACCGCGGGCGGCTCGGCAAGCGCACCGCCGGTGGTCCACAGACCATCCTGAGCCGTCAGCTTCACCGCATGGCCTCCATTTCCAGCATCGACTTGATGCGTTGCCGATGATCGAGACTGACCGACCGGGCCACCCCCTCCAGGAGCGCACGCATCTCCTCGACATCCCGGCAGCTCTCCTGCCACACATCCCTGCCGTGCAGGCGCGCCCACAACCTGCTCAGGTAGGGCCGGGCGAAGGTTGCGAGGTCCTCGGTGACCTGCTGTTGGCGCGGATGCAGCACGTCGCCGGCGGCCAGGTACCGACGTGCGTGCAAGACGTATGCCTCCTTGCGCAGCCGCGCCTGGATCCGGGCCGCCAACGGGTAGCGCGGCATTGCCGTCTCCCGCAACGGAGCCAACTCGACAGCCACCTCGATACCGGCGACCAATGCGGCTTGGACGTCTTCGGCGAGCAGGCCCCACGGGGCACACGCCCGATCGACCTCTTCGGCGAGCAGCAGCGGCACATCCGGAAGTTCGTCACGATCCATCGCCCGCCGCAGCGTGGCCCGCACCCGATCCAGCACGCTGCGATTGAGTGGCCGGTCCGTTTCGCTTCCGCCGGTGACCGGCGGGGGCGGCTGCGGCACGGTTGAACTCAGTCCGATCGTGGTGAGCGACCACGGCAGATCGGGTTCGGCGTAGTGCGCCCGCGCACCGAGATTGTAGGGGGTCGCGTCGGCCACCAGGGCCGTCCAGATACGTTGCCTGGCAGCGTATTCGCCGTGTGAGATGGCATCGCCCAGGACCGTGACCAACCCGGCCAGGAACGGGTCGGTGAGGGCCGGTGTCGGCCTGACATCGGCCCAACTGCGCTCGATCTGCGCCGCCAGCGCCCGGACCGTGGGCTCGTCGGCGATGTGGCGATTGAGCACCTCGATCGCATTGCGGTCGCGGTCGTCATGGACGTCGCGCAACACGCTCACCGCGGTGTCCGAATCACCCTCAACTGGCGCCCCTTTGGTCACCGCAAGCTCGAAACACACGGGGAAGTACAACTCCTGGGCGTTACCGGTGGTCAGTCTCAGCTTCCGGCGATGTGTCTTGAGCACGGCGAACCATTGCGCGGCGGCGCGCAGCGCACCGGAATGGTCCAGTATCGCCCGGTGCATCTGTTCGGCCACCTCGTCGGAGACCACCGGCGCAGAGAACTGCGGATTGGACCGCAAACGCAATACCAGCGGATCGAGAATGCGTTTGACCGTGCGACTCAGCGGGCCGCCGTCGGCGGTACTCAGCACCTCGACACCGGGTCCGATCGCCCGCCAGGCGCGATCGATGACGGCCCGTCGCGGATACGCGGGCGCGGCAGCGGCGACCCGCGGGGTCGTCTCGGGCGCAGTGCTCACCCGATCAGGATAGGCACCAACGGAAAGTTGGGTTCGGTAGCGGCGCAGCAGGGCGAATCTGGACCTCATGTCCGCGCATCCGCTTCTCGTCCTGTTCGCCATCGTCGTGGCCGTCGGCCTGGCACTGCTGCTCACCGTGGGCCGCAGTCGTCCGCGGCGCCCTGCAATGCAGTCTGGGACATCGGTGGGCATCGGCACGGTGGCCGCCATGCCGCCGGGCAGCGACACCATCACCGTGGAGGTGCACAGCGTGTGCGCCGGGACGTTCACCGGACGACTCCTGGTACCGGACGACCCGATGGCAGCGGGCATCCGACCCGGTGTGGTGTTGTTGGTGGCTTTCGACCCCGCAGCGCGCGAGGATCTTTCGCTACCCGACGATATGGCGGCGATCCGGGCCGCGTTCGACCGGATGCTGATCGTCAAGGGCCTGGTCACCGAATCCCAATTGGACCTGATCCGGCACGGGGTGCGCGGCACCGGTGTGGTGACGGCCGCCCGGCCGACCGGCACCGGACGAGAGGATCACTGCGAGGTCGTGCTGGACCTGATGGTCCGCAGGCCCGAGGGCGGGCAATTCCCCGCGCACGAGACGGCGTTGATCCCCGCGACCGCGTTGCGCCGGGTGTCCCCTGGAGCGGTGATCGATGCCTACTACCTGCGAGACGACGAATCCTCGGTGGCGGTGTGCATCCCGCCCGCCTGACCGACGGCAAAGGTGGCCAACGCCGCCCAGTAGACCGGGTCGGCCAGTCGGTCGCCGGTCCGCCACCGCTGCAGTTGTGTTCGCTGCCAACGGTTCACCGCACACGCCGCATCGAAGTCGGCGATCTCCTGGTGGGCCTTGTCCACGGCGACGATCACAGCACCCATCGGGTCTGGATGCGCTCCGTCGGTGAAGCGACGGTATCCCGCGCTCGTCGGTAGCGACCACAGCGTCGCCGTCACCAACTCCGCGCCGCCAAGGACCGTGGCCGCCACCAGACCGGTGGCCTCGTCGAACCGGTAGTCACCACCGGAGGCGCAAGCCAGCAGGGCGACCCGGGTCGGGAAGGTCAGACCGGCGACGAGCAGGTCAGCAGCGGTCAACGGGCGGTGATCGCCGATCGGGTCGGCGAAGCCGGGCACCGAGGACCGGCAGGCCAGATGCAGTGCCGCCCGTTCGGCATGCCCGACGCCGACGTCGGGATCGGAGTGCTGTGCGCTGTCACCCACGCTGGCATGCCCGACGAAGACGAGTCTGCCCGGCCGCTGCGCCAGCGCTGCGGCAAGCCAGTGCCGGTCGGTATCGGTCCTGCGGAACAACTCGACGGCGGAGTCGACCCGGGGCAAAACCGGCCGGTGGCACATCAGTTCGGCGTAGTGCCGCGACAGCACGGTATCCGCGGACGGTCGTCCCAAGACCGATCCGAGCGCGGAGTCGGCTCGCTGACCTGGTACCCGGGGGTCGAGCATCAGCAGCGGATCTCCTTGGGGCCGAGGCTGGTTGACCCGGCGGATCCGGGCGATGTTGGCCGGAACCGCCATCAGTACGTCGGCGAGCTCCATCAGCCGTACGCCGGAGCTGAGCACGCTGAGCGCCCCGTCCGGCCAGGGAATGACCGCGGGTTGCGGACCGTCCGGGGTGATGGCGTCCTGGCGCGCCTGCAGCATCGCGGTGACGTCGGGGCGCAGTGCCGGTCGCGCCAACAGACCCCATGGGATGCGGCCCAACCGTGCGCTCGGCGCGATGTGCAACACCGGGGCCCGATCGGCATACGCGTCGAGCAACTGCCAGGCTTCGGGACCGATGAGCAGCACACCGAGCCGGTAGGCGAGCATCAGCTCGGACTCGGGATCGGTGAACGCGCCGCGGGTCAGCGCCCGCTCCAAGGCGTCGAGCGGCGATTCGGAGCCGCGCGGATCGGGAAGCGCGCCCGCGATCTCCTCGAGCGCGGCCAGCAGGATGGTCTCCTCGACCACCCAGGTGGCCGTGCGTTCAGGGAGACCGACGACGCGCAGGCTGGCGTAGGTGGCAATTCCGACGTCGGCGTACCGGAGTATCAGTGTCGGGCGGTTGCTCACGTCCATGTCGGCCAGGCCGGTTCATCGGCGGTGATGCGCCTGCCGTAACGCTGCCGGGCCAACTGCCGGTACTGGGCGAGGATGGGTTCGGCGTCGGGATCCATCTGTAGGGGCGGTAGCGGCCCGAGCCTGGTCAGCGATGGTCCCCCGGTAACCGATCCGGACGCGACATCGGCCAGTTCGGGCTCCGGCAGCTCCAGCTCACTGTCCACCAGCACCGCCTGCGCCCCTGCCCATATCGGAGCCTCGGCCTCCTGGCCGCTCGAAGTGGTGAAGCTGCCTCGGGCGCTGTGATATTCGATGAGTTCTGCGATCAGCGCCGTGTTCTCCCACTCCCAGGCCACGGCGAACGCACCGGCAAGCTTGGGGGCCGACACCCGGGCCGCCCAGTGTGCGCGCGCGTCGGCGTCGGCGATGGTGTGGCGCACCGAATCCACCGCCAGGGCGGCGGGAATCTTGAGCAGGGCCGCCCGTTCCAGTTTTGCCATGGCACGGACGAAGCCCGGGCTGTCGGACTCGGCGTTCGTGGTGCCCAGCGAGGCGGCATGTTTGGCCTCCACCTCGTCCCAGCTGTCATCGGGATCACCGGAGCCGTCGAATCCCAGGTCAGCCAGCGCATCGGCGCGCCATACGGTGCCCAGTTGATCATCACACCGCGCGTACTGCAACCAGGTGCTGCGCGGCCAGCCGTCGAGCAGGGCGCGCGCCTGCGCGATGAGTTCGACGGCCGCACCGAACCTACCGAAGAAGATCGGTATCCAACTGCGCTGCAGCAGGATCCGATGAATGTGCAGCGGTTTCCCGAGTTCACGCCAATGCCGCTCGGCATGCTCCCAGCATTGATCAGCGTCGGCAAGAGCGCCCGCGGCGAGTTTGGTGAGACCGAGGTGAAACCAGCAGCGGGACACATCGTTGGCACGGGCGTAGCGCGCGATGACGGGATAGGCCTCGTTGATCAAGTGCTCGACCGAGGTGTGATCGCCCCGCGACCAGTCACCGATCGCACGTTCCAATTGGGTCCTGGCGGTGTCGAGTTCCCATCCGTTCAGCTCGGCGCGGGCTCCCGCGCGGCGCAGCCACGGTTCGGCCTCGGCCAACCGGCCGGTCTGTACGCAGAAGCCGCCGTAGCCGATTCCGGCCAGCACCAGCAGCCGGTCCTGGTGACCTCCGGCATCAGCCGCGAGGTCCAGGCCGTCGAGCACCTGGTCCCAGAGCGGGACGGCCATGTGGTGCAGATCGTCATCGGCGAGCGCCTGGGCGCACAGGACCTGCGCATAGGCCACCAGAAAGCGTTGCTCGGCAGCCAGATCGGCGGGCCCCGATGACTCGGCCAACGTGGCAAGCACGGCGGCGCCGTGTTCATGCTCACCGCGGGCGGCGTGCAGACCGGTCTGCAGGAAATCGGCACGACGGCCGTAGCGGCACATCATGTGGTGGGTCTCGGCACTGCGATCGGGTTGAGCACGGTAGGCGGCGAGGCAGTCCCGGATGCGGGTGACGCATTCGACGACACCGTCATAGGCGGTGCGCACCAGGTAGATCTCGCCGAGTTGGGCGAACACCTCCAGCGCCAGATCGTCGCGGTCGGCTTCCTCGATCAGCGGGAGCTGCGCGAGCAGCAGGTCCTTGGCTGCCGATTCGTCGGATGCCCACGCCAACCGCCGGGCCCGGGCCAGGGCATCGGTGATCGACACGGCGTCATCATAGGACGGCAGCCGGCGGCGGACGCAGATCTGCGTCCGCCGCCGGTCTTTCCGTATCAGTTGCAGCTGACCTTGATCTCGAACTTCTTGGTGATCATGCCGGCCATCGGGTTCTTGAGATCGGCGCCGGTCGCCTCACCGGTGATGGTGTACGTGCTGCCGTCGACCTTGACCTCGGCAGAACCGGTGTTCGCACCGCCCATGGCGGCAACCGCAAGCGCGTTACCGTCGACCACCAGGCCCACCGATTCGACCTTGGGGGTGGCCTCGTCGGTCATCACCACACCGAGACCCTGCTGGCCGCCGATGGCACCACTGGCGACGTTGATCTTCCCGCCGGCCTTCACACACGTCACCGAATTCAGGTCCAGACCGGCCAGATCCTGACCCTCGACCTTGACCTCGGTGTCTCCGCCGGTGGCGACCTGCGCGGTGCTGGTACCCGCGCTCGACGACGCGGCCGGCTCGCTGCCCTTGTCATCAGAGCAGCCGACCAGGATGGTCGTCGCGGCGAGCATTCCGATACCGGCGGCCAGAACGCGATTCTTCGTCATGTGTGTCCCCTTCATTCGCCCGTCGCCCCAGTGGCGCCGTCGTGGGATCAGTACATCGACCGCCGATTGCTACCGATCCCAAACTTCGGTGCGGGTACGGTGATCCCATGCCCGATGAGCAGCACTCTTCTGCCGATGAGCCGCTCGACGCGGACATCGTCCCGGTAGATCCCGCGCCGCCGGCGTCCATCCCGGCCGACACCGGCTACACCGAGTCGGGTGTGCCGACATTCGATTCCGTGCGCGAGAAGATCGAGACCCGGGTCGGCACCGCGATCGGCGCCCGGGAGTTGGCCGAGGAAACGCCGGAGGGCAGGTCGGTGGCCGAGCAGTACGAGGCGCGCCAGCGCGCCGCCGCGGATCGGCTGGCGCAGATCCGCGAATCAATGAAGTCCGACCAGGATTGAGGCGGCGTGGCGGTGCGGGCATTCACCGTCGCCGAGCGGCGCGCCCGCCTGGGGCGACGGCATTTCCTGTCCGTGCCGGGCTCATCGGTCGACGAGGTGGCCGCGGCGCTGGTGGGTTTGCACGCGACCGACCCGACGACGCCGTATCTGTCGTTGTGGGCCCGGGTACCGGGGTTCCAGCGCGCCGATCTGGACACCGCGCTGTATGACGATCGGCGACTGGTGCGGCAGGTGGCGATGCGGCGGACGCTGTGGATGGTGCCGACCCGTCGGTTGCCGGGCGTGCAGGTGGCCTCCAGTGACCGGGTCGCCGAGACCGAGACCCGCAAGCTGATCGCCGATGTGGAGAAGGCCGGGGTCGCCACCGACGGATCGGCCTGGCTCGACAGGGCCCGCTCTGCCGTGCTCCACCATCTCGATGACAACGGTCCCATGGGCGCGGCCGACCTGCGGCTGGCGCTGCCCGAGCTGGCCGGAACCTGGGATCCGGCACCCGGAAAGCCCTGGGGCGGCGAGACTCCCCTGGCCCCGCGGGTGTTGACGGTACTCGATGTGCGCGGCGACATCATGCGTGGACGTAACCAAGGTGGCTGGACATCCTCCCGACCGTTGTGGTGCTCGACCAGCGACTGGCTCGGTGACGTACCGTCGGCCGAATCGGATGCCGCGGCCGCCGATATGGTGCGAAACTGGTTGCGCGCCTTCGGCCCTGCCGCGACAGCGGATATCACGTGGTGGTTCGGGCAGACCCTCGGTTGGGTACGCCGGGCGCTTGTCGATATCGGCGCGGTCGAGGTGGACCTGCACGGCTCGCCGGGTGTGGCGTTGCCCGACGATCTGGAGATCGAACCGGAGCCGGAGCCTTGGGTGGCATTGCTACCGGGTCTGGACGTCACGACGATGGGGTGGACCGGACGGGACTGGTATCTGCACGACCTACGTGCGCAGGTTTTCGACACACGCGGTAATGCCGGTCCGACGGCCTGGGTCGATGGTCGGGTGGTCGGCGGCTGGCGTCAGACCGATGACGCCTCGGTGGAGGTCCAGGTCGTCGCCGATGTCGGCCGGGATGCTCGGAAGGCGTTGCACCACAAGGCTGATCAGCTGACTGCGTGGCTCGACGGGGCACGGATCAAACCGCGCTTCCCCTCACCGCTGACGAAGACCTGACGCCAGCCACGCGGGTGACAATGCCACCACAACAGTGGTACTACCGGCAGTACTACGCTGCGCGTGATACTGCCGGTAGTACCACTTCTGGAAGTGCAGTGCGGCCGGGCGGGCCGATCAGGCGCTGACCTTGCTGCGGCGGCGTCGCGTCTTGGGCGCAGGCGACTCTTCGACCGGCGGCGGGTCGAGCATCTCCACCAGGAACTGGCCGGTGTAGCTCTCGGGCGTGGCCGCGACATCTTCCGGAGTCCCCTGGGCAACAACGGTCCCGCCACCGGCGCCGCCCTCGGGTCCCATGTCGATGATCCAGTCCGAGGTCTTGACGACATCGAGGTTGTGCTCGATGACGATCACCGTATTGCCCTTGTCCACAAGGCCGTTGATCACCTTGAGCAACTTGCGGATATCTTCGAAGTGCAGGCCGGTGGTCGGCTCGTCGAGGATGTACACGGTGCGCCCCGTCGAACGCTTCTGCAGTTCGGCGGCCAGCTTCACCCGCTGCGCCTCGCCGCCGGACAGTGTCGGCGCGGGCTGGCCGAGCCGCACGTATCCGAGGCCGACATCCACCAGCGTCTTGAGATAGCGGTGGATCGAGGAGATCGGCTCGAAGAACTCGGTGGCCTCCTCGATCGGCATGTCCAGGACCTCGGAGATGGTCTTGCCCTTGTAGTGCACCTCGAGGGTCTCACGGTTGTACCGGGCGCCGTGGCACACCTCGCAGGGCACGTAGACATCGGGCAGGAAGTTCATCTCGATCTTCAACGTGCCGTCACCCGAACACGCCTCACACCGGCCGCCCTTGACGTTGAACGAGAACCGGCCCGGCTGGTAGCCACGGACCTTCGCCTCGGTGGTGGCAGCGAAAAGCGTACGGATCTTGTCGAACACCCCGGTGTAGGTGGCCGGGTTGGACCGCGGCGTCCGGCCGATCGGCGACTGGTCGACCCGCACCAGCTTGTCGAGTTGATCGATACCGTTGATCCGGGTGTGCCGGCCGGGAACCTGCCGGGCCCCGTTGAGCTTGTTGGCCAGCACGGTCGCCAGGATGTCGTTGACCAGCGTCGACTTACCCGAACCAGAGACCCCGGTGACCGATGTGAGCACCCCGAGTGGGAATGCCACGTCGACCTCTTTGAGGTTGTGTTCGCGGGCACCGACCACGGTGAGTTGGCGCTTGCGGTCCACCGGCCGCCGGATGGCCGGCACCTCGATGCTCTCCTTGCCGGAAAGATAGGCGCCGGTGAGTGATTCGGGATTGCGCAGCAGATCCTTGTAGGAACCGCTGTGCACGATCCGGCCGCCGTGCTCCCCCGCCGCCGGACCGATGTCGACGACCCAGTCGGCGTGCGCGATGGTGTCGAGGTCATGCTCGACCACGATCAGCGTGTTACCCAGATTCCGGAGCCGGACCAGGGTGTCGATCAGCTTGCGGTTGTCACGCTGGTGCAGGCCGATGGAGGGCTCGTCGAGCACGTAGAGCACGCCGACCAGACCCGAGCCGATCTGGGTGGCCAGCCGGATACGTTGGGCCTCACCGCCGGACAGCGTGGCCGCCGCACGCGAGAGGGACAGGTATTCCAGGCCGACGTCGAGCAGGAAGCCCAGCCGGGACTGGATCTCCTTGAGGACCTGCCCGGCGATCGCCGCCTCACGGGCACCCAGGGTGAGTGCGTTGAGGAACTCCGCACAGTCGGCGATGGACAGTTCGGCGACCTCGGCGATGGACTTGGGACCAAGCGCTCCCGCCGACAACGACACCGCAAGGATCTCCGGCTTGAGCCGCGTCCCTCGGCATTCCGGGCAGGGAATATCGCGCATGAAACCCTCGTAGCGCTCCTTCATCTGCTCGGAATCGGTCTGCTCCATCCTGCGCTGAAGGAACGCGAGCACGCCTTCGAAGTCGGCGTAGTACGACCTGGTACGTCCGTACCGGTTCTTGTAACGGACGTGCACCTGATGGTCGGAGCCCTCGAGGATGGCCTTGCGCGCCTTGGCGGGCAACTTCTTCCACGGGGTGTTGACGTCGAACCCCAACTCCTCACCGAGGCCCGACATCATCCTGGTGAAGTATTCGGAGGTGTGCCCCATCGACCACGGAGCGACGGCACCCTCGGCGAGCGTCAGCTCCGGATCAGGCACGACGAGATCGGGATCGACCTCCTTCTTGATGCCCAGACCGGTGCACTCCGGGCAGGCTCCGTACGGGGAGTTGAAGGAGAACGACCGCGGTTCCAGGTCGTCGACGGCCAACGGGTGGCCGTTCGGGCAGGCGAGTTTCTCCGAGAATCGCTGCTCGCGATGCGGGTGATCATCCTCGCGGTCGACGAAGTCGAGCACCACGATGCCGTCGGCCAGACCCAGCGCCGTCTCCACCGAGTCCGTGAGCCGCTGTTTCGAGGATGCCTTCACGGTCAGACGGTCGACGACCACCTCGATATCGTGCTTCTCCTGCTTCTTGAGCTTCGGCGGTTCGGCCAGCGGATAGACCACGCCGTCAACCCGCACGCGGCTGTAACCCTGGCTGTTGAGCTTGTCGAACAGGTCGACGAACTCGCCCTTGCGGGTGCGCACCACCGGTGCGAGGACCTGGAACTTGGTCCCGTCTTCCATCGCGAGCACCTGGTCGACGATCTGCTGCGGGGTCTGGCGGGCGATGCGCTCACCGCAGACCGGGCAGTGCGGTGTGCCCGCCCTGGCGTAGAGCAGGCGCAGGTAGTCGTAGACCTCGGTGATGGTGCCTACGGTTGACCGCGGATTGCGGTTGGTCGACTTCTGGTCGATGGAGACCGCGGGCGACAGTCCCTCGATGAAGTCCACATCGGGCTTGTCCATCTGGCCGAGGAACTGGCGGGCGTAGGCCGACAGCGACTCGACATAGCGGCGCTGTCCCTCGGCGAAGATGGTGTCGAAGGCCAGCGAGGACTTCCCCGAGCCCGAGAGGCCGGTGAACACGATCAGGGCGTCGCGGGGTAGATCAAGATCGACTCCACGCAGGTTGTGCTCGCGCGCGCCCTTGACGATCAGACGGTCAGACAACGGGTTTTCCTCCCAAGACAGAATTCACGGCCCATGCTAAGTGCACCCACCGACAAGCCCGAGTCGAGCCGGATAGCGTGGGGGTGTGACCAGCCACCAGATCCCGCTCAGCGAGTCCTACACCGGCCACGTCGACAGTGGCACCGCCGCTCGGCGCACCCTGCCCGCGGCGACGATCATCAAGGCGTCCGTCGGCCCCATGGACAACAACGCCTACCTGGTGACCTGTTCCTCGACGGGCAAGACCCTGCTCATCGACGCCGCGAACGACGGCGATGCCCTCATCGCGCTGATCTCCGAGCATGCCCCGGATGTCGAGCTGATCGTCACCACCCACCAGCACTACGACCACTGGCAGGCCCTGGAGCAGGTGGCGACTTCTACCGCGGCGGCGACCGCGGCGCACGCGCTGGACGCCGAACCACTACCGGTCACTCCCGACCGCCTCCTGGCCGACGGCGACACCGTGACCGTCGGCAAGCTCGACTTCACCGTGATCCACCTCCAGGGCCATACCGAGGGCTCGGTCGCCCTCGCCTTGACGGGCGCCGACGGCGAGACGACCCACCTGTTCACCGGGGACTGCCTGTTCCCCGGCGGGGTCGGCAAGACCTGGAAGGACGGTGACTTCGACCGGCTGCTCGGCGACGTATCCGACAAGTTGTTCGATGTGTACCCGGATTCGACCGTGGTCTACCCCGGACACGGTGATGACACCACCCTCGGTGCCGAACGCCCGCACCTGGCCGAGTGGAAGGAGCGCGGCTGGTGAAACCGGTACCCGAGAAGCCCGGCCGCGGTCAGGAGTCGGTGTGGGACTACCCGCGTCCGCCGCGGCTGGAGGAGTTCCGCGGCTCGATCACCGTCGAGCTCGGCGGGGCCGAGATCGCCACGACCCAGCGTGGTTGGCGTGTGCTGGAAACCAGTCATCCGCCGACCTATTACCTGCCGGCAGACGCCTTTCGGCCCGGCGCCCTGCGCGAGGCCACCGGCTCATCCTGGTGCGAATGGAAAGGGCAGGCGAGCTATTTCGACCTGGTGTCGGGCGATACCGTCAGCGAGCGGGCGGCCTGGACGTATCCTCGGCCGACGCGCGGTTTCGAACCCATCGCCGGGGCGATCGCGGTGATGGCCGCCGCGGTGGACCGGTGCACGGTCAACGGCGAGACCGTGCTGCCCCAGCCGGGCGGCTTCTACGGCGGATGGATCACCAGTTGGGTGACGGGACCGTTCAAGGGCATCCCCGGGTCGATGGGCTGGTAACCGGCACACCGACCGAACACCGCCCGGACAGCAGAAAGCCCGGCACCCGCACTCGCGGCGGACGCCGGGCTCACGGCTTTCAGAACGCGATCAGGACGTGTGCACGATCAGCACGTCGACCTTGGACCGGCGCGCTACATTGGCGGGCACCGATCCGAGCAGGCGCCCGGCGATGGTGCTCAGGCCCACATTGCCGACGACCAGCAGATCGGCCTTGACCTGTTCGGCGAGGTCGACCAGCGCATCGACGGGCGCACCGACGACGGCCTTCTCCTCGACCTCTTTGGCACCGGCGGCCTTTGCCCGGTCGGTGGCCTCACGCAGGATTGCGTAGATCGGCGCATTGCCGGTGGTCTTGTAGCCCTCGTCCTTCAAGACGTCGGCGGCGTGATGGTCCTCGCTCTGCGGGAAATACGCGGTGGCGATAACCACTTTCGCTCCAGACCCCGCGGCGATCTCGCCCGCACGATCCACCGCACGCAACGACGAGTCCGATCCGTCCGTGCCGACCACGACGGTCCGATAGGCGCTCATTCATGCCCTCCAAGTTCGATGTCAAATCGATAGCTAGCCACCGAGACCCTAACGCCTCGCCCAACGGGCACGGGCGCAATTGGCCACACGACCCGCGGCGGGCGACGCCTCGGCAGTCTTCGTCACGTCGAATGGTAGCCCCGATGAGCCCTGCGCAAACCGTTCCGTGACCGAGATGACCAGGCCAGCAGCCCGATCTGTCGTATCGCAGCACCCATGCTCCGGTGATATCCGACACCATGCTCCACAGCCCGCAAAGCGGCGGTGCCGCGTTTGCTGGGAGCGTGACACCATCCCGGCTGCGACAAAGCACGGGTGGTACCGGGATCGCGCCCGGTACCACCCGTGTCTGTAACTAATTGTGTGTCAGGCGAACTCACTTACCGGTGAGCTTGTCCTTGACGGCTTCGACGCCGTCCTTGACCTTGTCGGCGGCGTTGGTGAGGTGATCCTTGACCGCGGCGACGGCCTGGTCGACCTGGCCTTCGGATTCCAGATCCGAGTTACCGGTGGCCGAACCGACCTTCTCCTTGGCCTGGCCCTTGAGATCCTCGGCCTTGTTCTTGGCGTTGTCGGCGATTCCCATTCTTCTCTCCTCTTCGTGTGTGAGCCCGCAGGGTTCTGCGGTCTCGGCCTATTTCGCTGTCCTTTCGGCCAGCAGTTGGAATTCGAGATCCGTGTCGGCGGCGCGGCGAAGGTCCTGCTCGCACCGATGCGCGAGCTGGCGGATCCGGGCCGAGTCGGTGGTCACCGGGAACTCGGCGCTGACGCGGACCACCGGGCGTCCGGACACGGTGCGGGTGGCCGCCTTCGCCGACACCACCGCGGGGTGGTTACCCAGATCTGTCGCCGCCGCATCGGCCAGTCGGGCCAGATCTATGGCTCCGACATGATCGGTGGATACGGCCCGAACCGAACGCGGCCGCAGGTGCGACAGGGTCAGCCAGGCACCGATCAACAGCAGGACCGCGCCACCGGCACCGAGCGCCGCCTGCCACAGGTGCCACTCGGTCGCGCGTCCGAGCGCGTCGGGGTCGATGCGCGCCGCGGTATCCCTGGCTACGGCCACATCGGCGCCGTAGCCGATCACCCATGCCGCACCGGTCAGTATCAGCACGGCCAGCAGTCCGGTGAGTACGCGGTCGAATACGCGTAGTGACGTGCTCATCGCACACTTCCCCCGTCATCCCCGAAGTTCTGTTCATCGAGCCATTGCCGTTGGTGGCCGCGCCGAACCCAGACGAGGTCGTCGATGGGCTCGTGGGTGCGCTTGCGCGGTTTGACAGCGATGACCAGCAGGACCGCGCCGATCAACGCCGCCGCGACCGCACCCGGCCAGGTCCACCATTGCCAGCGGGCATCGGCCAGCGCCGAGAGCACAGGAGCGATCCAAGGGTCCTCGGGCGTCAACGCGTCCCGGATGGCCACCGCGCCGAGCGCCATCAGCAGGACCGCGAAGATCACACCGCAGTAGGTGGCGCCGGCGATCCGGCGCGGAGCGAAGCGGCGTGACGCACTACCGACGGCCGCGGGCACCGGCACCTCGGCATCCGCGTAGGCATCGGCGACTTGGGCCGGCGTCCGGTCCGACTCGACTCGGGTGATGGTCACCTCAACCCGATCGGGATGCTCGCCGAGCGTGGTGGCGAGTTCACGCACCACCGCCGACCGGGCCGAAGCCAGCACCGTGGCGCTGTCGACGGGCCATGCCGCGGCGATCTGAACGTCCAAGCCCGCCGGGTGATCGGCGATGGTGACCGACGGCAATGTCCGCCCGGGAACCATGGTCCGGTGTGCGACCACACCGGGTGTGGCCAGGATGGCGCGTTCGATCACCCGTTCGCGCACCCGGTCGTCGATCAGCGTGCGCCCGCGGGTGGTCGGCTCCACCACCTGCGTCACCGCCTCGCTCGTCATGGTCAGCTCCCCGACCTGCGACCGAGCGCGGTCAGATCGATGGTGCCGTCGAGATGGGCACCGATGACCGCACCTGCGGCACCGAGTACCAGAGCCAGCAGGAAGCCGATCAGCCCGCCGGTCACCGCCGCGATGGCCACCAGCAGGCCCGCGAAAAGCCCTGGTATCACGTACTTCTCAGTCATTGTCTTCTCCTCTTGGGTCAAGGTCCCAGCGGCTCCACTACGGGGCCGCCACATCTCCCACCACCACTTCCACCGGCACCCCGGCGGCCGTACTTGCGACCT
The DNA here is from genome assembly GCF_000691525.1 of Mycolicibacterium neoaurum ATCC 25795. Taxonomy (GTDB): domain Bacteria; phylum Actinomycetota; class Actinomycetes; order Mycobacteriales; family Mycobacteriaceae; genus Mycobacterium; species Mycobacterium neoaurum. The sequence goes on along the minus strand of NZ_JMDW01000020.1, from coordinate 23,507 downwards.
GCTGTACCTGGGTGGCGGTGTCGAGCAGGTTTCCCCGGAGTGCAAGGACAACGTGAACCTTGCCGTCCTGGGAGCCCAACCGGATCCCGCCCACCGTGCGGCCGGGCAGGTACGTGGTCGGGACACCGGGGCCCGAGTGCAGGCCGACCACACCGTCGACGGCGGTCACCGCCGCGACGACGCGATCGACCCGCTCGCTCGCGGCGCTCACTGGACGCGGGGTTGCGCGTCGGTCGCGGTCTCCTCGCCGTTGTCGTCATCGGCGAAGTGCACGTCGTGCACCGTGATGTTGACCTCGGTCACCTCGAGGCCGGTCATGTTCTCGACGGCGGAGATGACGTTGTTGCGGATGCCATCGGCGAGATCGTGGATGGCCACCCCGTACTCGGCGACGATGCCGATATCGACGGCCGCCTGGCGCTCGCCGACCTCGACGTTGACGCCCTGGGTGAGATTCTGCGTACCGGGCAAAGTCTCACGCAGTTTCCCAACTACCCGGGCGGCCTGCCCGCCGAGGTCGTAGACGCCGTCGACCTCACGGGTCGCGATGCCGGCGATCTTGGACACGACGACGTCGGCGATGGTGGTGACGCCGTGGTCGGAAGCCAGCTTCTCCAACTCCTTGCCTGCGCTTTCCGCCTTGGCTGCGGAGCTGACCTCACGGGACGGTGCTGCAGTGGTCATGCGAGTCTCCTTCACGAGTTCCTCCAGCTCGGAACGTTCTGTCCGGCTCACATGGTTAGTCGGCGCGGGGTGCGCGGAGCGCACGCACGGGAGATGTAGAACACAGCGGGTTTGAAATGTGCGCTAAATGGACAACTAGTGCGGGGTGCTCGACTCGCTGCCCGATGAGACGCTCGCCCGACGCGCTCAGCGGGGTGATCCGGCAGCGTTCGACGCGTTGGTCGTCCGCCATGCGCCGGCGTTGCTGAGATTTGTCAGGCAAACGTATCCGGAGTCCGGTGACTGCGACGATATCGTCCAAGAGACCTTCATCGCCGCATGGAAGGCGCTGCCCAACTTCGCGTTCCGCTCGGCGTTCCGAACCTGGCTGTACTCCTTGGCGTCTCGCAAGACCGTCGACGCGATGCGCCGTCGGCGGCCACAGAACGATCTGGATTCGGCCCCGGAGACCCCGGACTTCCGACCGGGCCCAGGCCAGCGGGCCGAGCACGCCGCTTTCTTGACGGCCCTGAACAGCGAACTGGCCAAGCTCCCATACCCGGCGCGCGCCGCCTGGTGGCTGCGGGAGGTGTACGACCTGCCGGTGGCGGAAATCGCCACGGTGCTGCATACGACCGAGGGATCGGTCCGGGGATTGTTGCAGCGCACCCGGAAACGTCTGGCCACCACACTGGAGGAGTTCCGACCATGAGGACGACCGGCCGGTTTTACAGTGGTGCCCCAGTGCGCAACACTGGAGACCATATGAGCACGGCAGCGCGGGACGATTACGAAGCCACCGCCGAAGCGGCGGCCTGGATCGCCGACGCCACCCGCCGATTCGCCGGTCTGCATGAGCCGGAAGCCGAGAGCGATAACCGTTGGGCCGAAACCGGTTCGGCGCTCACCGAGCTACGAAGCGGTATCGCCCAACGCATCTCGGCCTTACCGCGGCGAGGCAAGCTGATCCGCACCGCACGCAAGGGAATCGGCGTCACGCACATCGCGTTGGCCAAGCTGCTCACCTGGGCGCTGGCCGAGCCGGCGGCCGAGGTCGCCGCGGCCGTCGCCGATGTCGAACTCAGCGTCGAAGACAATGTCCTGACCGCCGTTCACATCCATCTCATCGGCATCGGCGCCGAACAACGGCGACACACCTATCTGGAGGACGGTGATTCGCTGCGCCGCGACGCCGCGGTGGTGCTGCGCGAGACGATCGGTGTCGACACCGCCGAGATCACCGCGACCTGGGATGACGTGGTCGTCACCGGTCGGTGAGACCGTGCGGGACCTGGCACGCGGACCGGGTGCCGACATGTGCGAGGGTGAGCTAGCGACAACAGTTCGGGTCGAGCACCGAACACAGTGCGATCAAGGACTCATGGTGGGCGCGGTGATAGACATTCATTCCGCGCCGCTCCGACACGACGAAACCCGCTCGCCGCAACTGTGACAGGTGATGGCTCACAGTCGATTCCGTCAGCTCCACCGCTGCCGCGAGGTCGCAACTGCACACTTCACCCTCGCTACTGCTGAACAGCAATGACATCAGTTTGACCCGCACCGGATCGGCCAACGCTTTGAGGCGCAACGCAATCTCCAATGCCGCATCGTCCTCGACGGGGCCGGCGGCGACCGGCGAGCAACAGACCGGCGCGGATACATCGATGGTCGGCAGCGTTTTCGGCATGAAGCCATCCTGCCACACCTTATTGACAAATATCGAAGAGGTGGCAGGATCGACGGTGCCTGTAGTTCGACATAAGCCACAAAGGTAGGAGGCGGTCATGTCCCGCGCTCAACTCGCCCTCAACGTCCATGACCTCGATGAGGCCATCGCGTTCTACTCCAAACTGTTCAACACATCCCCGGCCAAGGTGAAACCGGGATACGCCAACTTTGCGGTCACCGAACCGCCGCTGAAACTCGTGCTCATCGAAAACCCCGGCCACGGTGGAACGATCAACCACCTCGGTGTCGAAGTCGAATCCAGCCAGGCCGTCCACGCCGAAATCGCCCGCCTCACCGACGAAGGCATGTTCACCGAAGAGGAAATCGGCACCACCTGCTGCTTCGCGACCCAGGACAAGGTGTGGGTGACCGGCCCGGCAGGCGAGAAATGGGAGGTCTACACCGTGCTGGCCGACTCCGACACCTTCGGCACCAACTCGACGGCACTGGTCGCCGATGGCGCCGGGGCGGGAACCTGCTGCACCACCGACAACGCATGACCGCCGACACCGATGCCGGGAGCGGATCGGTCGTCGTCGCGAAACTCTCGACGCTCGACCGATTCCTCCCGGTTTGGATCGGTACCGCCATGCTCGCCGGTCTGCTGCTGGGCCGGCTGGTCCCCGGCGTCAGCACCGCGCTCAATAGCGTTCAGGTGCAGGGCATCTCGGTCCCCATTGCCCTCGGCCTGCTGATCATGATGTACCCCGTGCTGGCGAAGGTCCGCTATGACCGGCTGGACACCGTCACCGGCGACCGCAAGCTGTTGCTGAGTTCCCTTGTCCTGAATTGGTTGATCGGTCCGGCGCTGATGTTCGCGCTGGCCTGGCTGCTGGTGCCCGACCTGCCCGAATACCGTACGGGCCTGATCATCGTCGGCCTGGCACGTTGCATCGCCATGGTCATCATCTGGAACGACCTGGCCTGCGGTGACCGGGAAGCCGCGGCCGTGCTGGTCGCGCTCAACTCGCTGTTCCAGGTCGTCATGTTCGCGGTGCTGGGCTGGTTCTACCTGTCGGTGCTGCCGGGGTGGCTGGGCTGGGACACCGCGTCCATCACCGCCTCACCGTGGCAGATCGCCCAATCCGTCCTGGTGTTCCTGGGCATCCCGCTGCTGGCCGGCTATCTGTCCCGGCGACTGGGCGAGAAGGCCAAAGGCCGCACCTGGTACGAAACCCGATATCTGCCCAAGGTCGGGCCGTGGGCGCTCTACGGCCTGCTGTTCACCATCGTCATCCTCTTTGCACTGCAAGGCGAACAGATCACGAGCCGACCGGTCGACGTGGTGCGTATTGCCGCTCCCCTACTGATCTATTTCGCCGTCATGTGGAGTGGCGGATACCTGCTCGGAGCCGCGCTCGGACTGGGTTACGAGCGCACCACCACGCTCGCGTTCACCGCGGCCGGCAACAATTTCGAACTCGCCATCGCCGTGGCGATCGCCACCTACGGCGCCACCTCCGGCCAGGCACTCGCCGGGGTGGTCGGCCCGATGATCGAGGTGCCGGTCCTGGTCGCCCTCGTCTACGTATCCCTGTTCCTGCGCAAGCGCTTCTGGCCCCAGACGAAAGTTTCGACCACATGAGCGACACCAAACCCGCAGTTCTTTTCCTCTGCACCCACAATGCCGGGCGCTCCCAGATGGCCATGGGATTCTTCCGCTGCGTCGCCGGGGAAGGCGCGGACGTGTACTCGGGTGGATCAGAACCGGCCGCCGCACTCAATCCAGCCGCCGTGGCCGCGATGGCCGAAAAGAACATCGACATTTCTGGTCAACAGCCGCAGCGGTGGACCCCCGAGATCGTCGAAGCGGTGGATGTCGTGGTCTCCATGGGCTGCGGTGACGAATGCCCCTACATTCCCGGCAAGCGTTACGAGAACTGGGAACTCGCCGATCCGGCCGGCCAGGACATCGACGCGGTTCGTCCCATCCGCGACGATATCGAGCGCCGCGTTCGGGTCCTTCTGGACGAGCTCGGTGTCCGCCGGCCGACCTGATCCGCCGGCAGCCAGACACCAGATGCCGTCGATACGGCCACGAGCGAGTGACGGGATTCGAACCCGTGTAAACGGCTTTGCAGGCCGGTGCCTAGCCACTCAGCCACACCCGCAGCACCGCTCAATCTGCCACCGACGGTGACGTTGTCACAGAGTTGCGCTCGCCGTGATCGTTACTTCCCTTGTCTCCGGTCACCCCGGTCGCACCGTCGTTCTCCCGCCCCACCGGGCGTTCCGACGACCGCATCCCCGGTTCGACGGCGCTGGCCTCGGTGCGACTCGGCTCCCGGCCCACCGTCGGGCGCTCGATCTTGTCCTCGGAGCTGTCGCCTGCCGACGACCGACTCGAGGGCCTGGTGAGCTCCGCCCTGATCGACGCTTCGGACGATTCCGTTTCCGCACGCGTCGGGGCGGTCTCCTCGGTATCGGTGGAGTGCGACGGATCATCGGTCGGTTCGAGAACCGGTTCCAGCGCCGGCGTTTCGACGACGGGCTCCTCCACGACCGGCTCGTCGATGATGGGCTCATCCACAGCAGGGTTCTCCACCACGGGCTCGTCCACAACAGGCACGTCCACAGAGGGCTCATCCACTTCCGGGGCGTCCTGGACAGGCTCTTCGACAACGGGTTCGACGACGGGTTCGACGACGGGCTCTTCCAGAACGGGTTCGCCGACAACGGGATCCGCCGATAACGGATCGGTCACCGGTTCGACGCCCACCCCACCGACGGTTTCCTCGACGGCGACGGGCGCTTCGGCCGACACCGCCTCGCCCCGCGGTTCGGTGACCGCGGCGCCGAGCGACCGTGGGGCGTCGAGCGCCTCCTGTCCGTCGGCCTCCGCCGGGGCGTCCGTTCCGCTCTGCTCGGCCACCATGGCGCGCATGCCCGCTCCCACACCGACCGGTTCGGTCGCCGTGCTCGCACCGGAAAACCCGCCCAGGATCGACCCGAGCAGGTTGGTCACGGCCGAGACCACCCCGGCCACCAGGTTCGGCACGAAGCTCAGCACCTGAGTGACCACGTGTTGGATGAGTTCCAGCAGCGAGCCCAACGGATTCGACGGGTTGCCCGGATTGCTCGGCGAGCAACCGTCGAGGCAGTCGATCAGACGCTGGAAGTCACGCAGCGCCTCCGGGCTGCCCTTGAAGTTCCCGTATTCGTCGAACAGACCGAAGAAGCGTTCATCGCCGATGGCGTTCATATCGTCTTTGGTCGTGTACATGAAGATGGGACCGCCGCCGGAGAACGCTTGCCACGCATTCAGCAGATCGGTGATGAACGCCAGCTGCTTTTCCGGGGTGACAACACTGGTCGGCAGACCGTACTCACTGATCCAGATCTTCAGTTGTTCCTCGCCCGGTTGCTGATGCTGATCCATCAACTCACGGATCTTCTGGATCTGGAACAGCGGCATCAGTTCGCGCCAGTCCAAGTCGCCCTGCTCGGAGAATTTGGTGTCGAAGTTGTACGGATGAATCGAGATCGCGTCGAAGAACCCGTCTGCACCGGCGGCGTACATCGCCTCCACGAAGTCGACGGCGTTCATCGTGGCATCGCCCCAGGTGAGGGTGGCGCTCACAACGGCACCGACGACAGTGATATCCGGATTGACCGATTTGAGTGAGGTGTAGGTCGCCTGCAACAGCCGGGTGTACTCCACCGGATCGATCGGGTTCCAGAAGAACGACGCGTTCGGCTCGTTCCACACCTCGTAGGCGGTGATCTTGTCGCGGTACCGGTCGGCGACGGCGGCCGCGAAATCGGCAAAGTCCTGCACGTCGGACGGATGTCCGCTGCCGGTCGGGCCGTCGGTCGCCCAGTCGGGCGACCACTGCAGGACGCCGAGGATCCCCATTCCCCGCCGGTCCGCCTCGTAGACGATCTGGTCGAGCTTGGCCCAGTCGAGGTCTGCCTCCCAGTCGACCGGAGCACCCATGGGGTCGGTGGGTTGGACGAAAATCCACGGCACCAAAAGCCGGACGTTCTTCACTCCGAGCGACTCGATCAGATCGAGATGCTCGATCACCTGCTCGAGGCTGTCGGTGAAGTAGATGTTCGAGTCCGCCATCCCGACGGTGGACGGTGATTCCACGATCGCAGCGATATTGACGACCTCGTGAGCAACCACGCGAGGGGTGGCGGGCATAGCAAAGTGGCTACCGGTGGCCGCAACAAGCGCAACGGTTGCGACGCCAATAACGATTCGGTTGGTAAAAGTGCGTACCAGCCGAACACCGCGACCCCACATATGACCACCCAGCTCTCAGTAATGGCGTCGAACCTGCAGGGATCGACAATGCAGGGAAATTAGCGGACAGGACCACCTTTCGCGCAACTTACTCGAAAGTAATGTGCAAACTACTCAGTGTTCCATAACTGGACCATTCTTCAGCAAATAATTTGCAGGCCGGTAATTTCCAAAGAAACGACAGAATGTGCGATTCTGGCAAATGCCACAAAATCCTGGTCCCGCACGAGGCGCTGTCCCGCCGGGGTCACAGCAGACGCAATAGTCCAGCTGGGAGCAGGCTTCCCAAGAACATCAACGGTTGACCGCCGCCACAGCAGAACTCAGCCGTACCACCACTCACTCTCCAGCTAAGTCCGCCGCCGCTGCGCGCCCGGGGCGGGCAAAGTCCACCCCAGCGTGTGGACAACGAGTGCCGATACCGGACACGGTGTCACTTCTCGACACCTGTCTTGAGATATGAGATGCCGCCTCTGATCGCGGATGGTCGGTCCCGTCGGGTGGCGCGCCAGGCCGCGATGACGGCCACACATGCCAGCGCCGCGAAGACGATGAACAGCACCCGGGCTGCGTGCACATCATCGGTCGCGGAGTGGTTGACGACGACGCCCGCCAGCCCGGCCCCGAACGCACCGCAGATCAACTGGACGGTGTTGATGGCCGCGGCCGCCACGGGCCCCTCCGCCGGATCGTCGACACCGCCCATGGCCCACGCCGACAGATGAGGCCAGGCCATTCCGATCCCCGTTCCGGTGATCACCAACGCCGCCACCCACAACCCGACCGACCAACCCGCCATCGACTGCTCGACCATCATTGCCGAGCCCACCAGACCGACGATCATCACCACCGGCGAGGCGACCACGATCCGGACCACGACCCCACGGCGATCGGCCGAAGCGCTCAGGATCTCGCTGACGGTCCAGCCCACGGCCAGTGCCACGCCCAGAAAGCCGGCCGCCAACGGTGCCAGGTGCGCCAGCCGCTGACCGAACAACGGCACGTACATGTCCACCATCGTCGAGGCCATCAGCAGACCCAGGGTGAGATACATCCACTTCAGGGGCCCGCGCCGGAAAGCCGTGCGCGGCAGGACCGAGTGACCCGTCGCCGGGCCGGCCGTCGCCAGCGCCGCCCGGCGATCAACCACGATGAACGCACCGATCAGCGCCCCACTCAGCGCGAGGATCAGACCGGTCATGAGCAGGTCGGACGCCAGACCTGCCACGCTGACCAGCAGGGCCGCGGCGCCCAACAGCATCAGCGACCAGATCGGAACCCTGCTTGCCGCCGGCCGATCACCGCGAGTGCGTTTGGGCAGCGATATCGGCACCAGCGCGGCGATCATCGCGGTCAGTACCACCAGGGCGCCGAAAGCCCAACGCCACGAGGCGAACTGGGCGAATATTCCGCCGGCCGCCGGGCCCAGTAGCGTGCCCACCCCCCACATCGCCGATACCAGCGCCGAGGCGCGCGTCCACAGCGCTTCCGGTAATGCGGTGTTGATCACCGCGTAGCCGAGGCCCGCCAGCAGGCCGCCGGCGCCACCCTGGATGGTGCGCCCCACCAACAGCAATTCCATCGTCGGCGCCAGCGCACAGGTGATGCTGGCCAACCCGAAGACCGTCAACGCGCCGAGATACGCCGACCGGGGGCCGAACCGCGCCAGCACCGCGCTGACGGTCGTCGCAGCGGCCACCGAGGCGACCAGGTAGACCGTCATCACCCACGCGTAGAAGCGCTGCCCGCCGATCTCGGCGACGGCGCTGGGCATCAGGCTGATGGTCAAGAACTCGTTGGTGGCATACAGTGCCACCCCGCCGGCCAGAACCGTCGAGACACCAAGGTGTTTCGGGCCCAGCAACGCACGCCAGCCGCTATCGGTCGAGACATCGGTGTCGGTCACCACGCCAACCTAGAAGCTCAACCGCGGTTGAGTTCAAGTCGGCATAGCGCGACGGTCGTCACTCCCCTACTTCAGGCCAGCGGCATCCATGCCGCGCAGCTCCTTCTTCAGGTCCTGGATCTCGTCGCGGATGCGCGCTGCCAGCTCGAACTGCAGATCGCGCGCGGCGGTCATCATCTGCTCGGTCAGATCCTTGATCAGATCGGCGAGCTCGGCGCGCGGCATGTTCGCCGTGTCACGCCCCTCCACGATGCCGGCGCTGACGGCGCGCCCGGGCTCACCCTGCGCACGCCTGCCGCGCGAGGAGTTGCGGCCCGACCCGCCGACCTCGACGTTCTCGGTATCGTCTGCCTCGCGGTACACCTGGTCGAGAATGTCGGCGATCTTCTTGCGCAGTGGCTGCGGATCAATGCCGTGGGCCTCGTTGTAGGCGATCTGCTTGGCGCGGCGACGCTCGGTCTCGTCGATCGCCTCTTTCATTGAGTCGGTGATCTTGTCGGCGTACATGTGCACCTCGCCGGACACGTTGCGGGCGGCGCGGCCGATGGTCTGGATGAGGCTGCGCGGCGACCGCAGGAAGCCCTCCTTGTCGGCGTCGAGGATCGCCACCAGCGACACCTCGGGCAGGTCCAGGCCCTCACGAAGCAGGTTGATCCCCACCAGCACGTCGTACTCGCCGAGTCGCAACTGACGCAGCAGCTCCACCCGGCGCAGCGTGTCGACCTCGGAGTGCAGATACCGCACCCGGATACCCATCTCCAACAGGTAGTCGGTGAGATCCTCGGCCATCTTCTTGGTCAAGGTCGTCACCAGCACGCGCTCGTCGCGTTCGGTGCGCAGTCGGATCTCGCCGATCAGATCGTCGATCTGGCCCTTGGTCGGTTTGACATGCACCTGCGGGTCGACCAAACCGGTCGGGCGGATGACCTGCTCGACGAACTCCCCGCCCGCCTGGGCCATCTCGTAATTACCGGGCGTGGCCGACAGATATACCGTCTGCCCGATGCGCTGGGCGAACTCCTCCCAGGTCAGCGGCCGGTTGTCGACCGCCGACGGTAACCGGAACCCGAAATCGACGAGATTGCGCTTACGCGACATGTCGCCCTCGTACATGCCGCCGATCTGCGGCACCGTGACATGGGACTCGTCTATTACGAGCAGGAAGTCCTCGGGGAAGTAGTCGATGAGAGTGGCAGGCGCGGTCCCGGGACCTCGGCCGTCGATATGTCGCGAATAGTTCTCGATACCGGAACAGAACCCGACCTGCTTCATCATCTCCAGGTCGTAGTTGGTGCGCATCCGGAGGCGCTGCGCCTCCAGCAGCTTGCCCTGGCCTTCCAGCTCGGCCAGTCGCTCCTCGAGCTCGGCCTCGATGCTGGAGATGGCCACGGCCATCCGGTCCGGTCCGGCCACGTAATGGGTGGCCGGGAAGATCCGCACCGAATCAACCTTGCGCACCACGTCACCGGTCAGCGGGTGCAGGTAGTACAGCGCCTCCACCTCGTCGCCGAAGAACTCGATGCGGATCGCCAACTCTTCGTACGCGGGGATGATCTCGACGGTGTCACCGCGCACCCGGAAGCTGCCCCGGGTGAAGGCGATGTCGTTGCGGTCGTACTGCACATCGACCAGCAGCCGCAGCAGTCCGTCGCGGGGTACGTCATCGCCGACCTTCAGCTCGACCGAGCGGTCCAGGTAGGACTGCGGAGTGCCCAGACCGTAGATACACGACACCGATGCCACCACCACGACATCGCGGCGCGACAACAGGCTCGACGTCGCCGAGTGCCGTAGCCGTTCGACATCGTCGTTGATCGAGCTGTCCTTCTCGATATAGGTGTCGGTCTGGGCGATGTACGCCTCGGGCTGGTAGTAGTCGTAGTACGAGACGAAGTATTCGACGGCGTTGTGCGGCAACATCTCCCGCAGCTCGTTGGCCAGCTGGGCGGCCAACGTCTTGTTGGGCGCCATCACCAGTGTGGGCCGCTGCAGCCGCTCGATCAGCCAGGCGGTGGTGGCCGACTTGCCGGTACCGGTGGCGCCGAGCAACACGATGTCGCGTTCGCCGGCGCGGACCCGGCGTTCCAGATCATCGATGGCTGCCGGCTGATCACCGGCCGGTTCGTACTCGCTGACCACCTCGAACCTGCCGCCCGAGCGGACGATGCCATCGACCGCGTCGGCGGCAGGCCGGTACTCCGACTGCGCCAACACAGGATGTTCGGTAGCGAATGCCATATCTCCAGATTAAGCGCGGGCACCGACAAGTTCATTCCCCGCGCGCACCCCGGCCGCGCTACCGTGACGCGGTGTCCGAACCCGCACGCATCGCCCTGCGACTCCTTGGACTGATTCTGCTGGTGGCGGGCGTGGTCTGCGCGGTCCTGCTGGTGTGGCCGGGTCCCGGTGAGATCGCGGCCCGGCTGGGCTCGACCTGCGGTGACGGCGGTCTCGGCCCGTCACACCAGTGCAGCTGGTTGGAGGCCGCCGACCTGTTGTGGACCGGCTCCGGGCTGGCGATCGTCATCGGGGCTGTGCTGCGCATCGTCACCCGCCCGCCCGGACGCGGGCCGCTCGTGCTCGACCTGCGCAGCCTGCGTCGAGGGCGCTGATATGCACCCACCCAAACGCGAGTACTTCGACCTGCGCGCCCGCACCAACACCGACCCGAAGGGCATCGTGCGCGATGTCGACGTGTTCGATGTGCGCCCCTGGGGCCTCTACATCGCCCGGCCCGCCCCCGGGCGTGACCAGTTCCACTACCTGGAGTCGTGGCTGCTGCCGGCGCTGAACCTGCGCGCCACCATCTTCCATTTCAACCCTGGCCACGAACGCGACCAGGACTTCTACCTCGATATCGGCGACTACACCGCCGGTGCGGACGGGTGGTCGGCCGAAGACCACTATCTCGACCTGATCGTGCGCACCGGTCGCGAGGTCGTCCTCACCGACACCGACGAGCTGATCGCCGCGGTGTGTGAGCAGCTGGTGGCTCCTGCGGTCGCGGAGCGCGCGATCACCGTCGCCACGGCGACCGTCGACGGATTGGCCCGCAACGGCTATGACCTGGACCGCTGGCTGGCCGGGCACGGTGTGGTGCTGACGTGGCGGGCGTAAAGTCACCGTCATGAGTGTTCGCAGGCACGCGGCGGTGCTGGCTGCCACGGCAACGGGGCTACTGCTGGCAGGGCAGCTCCTCCCGGCCTCGGCCGTCGCCGAGCCCGACACCGGACAGCCCCAACCGGCGGCCACCGACTCCGCCCCGGCACCGCTGCTGCACAACATCACCTACCGCGCGCGGGCCGACGGCACCTCACGCGGCGCGATCGTCGCCTACAAGGCCGACGACCAGAACGTCAACAGCGAGCAACCGACCCTACTGCCTGGCCAGACCTTCGAGGTCAACACCGTGATGACGGACCCGAAATTGGCGGGTCTGGAGCTGTCCATCGAGTGGCCGTACGGGTCGAACCTGCACTGCGAGATCCTGGTCGACGATCAGATCGTCGCCCAGGCCGATCAGTTCATCGCACCGCGCCTCTTCCGCCCCAAGGACGATCCGCTCTACGGGACCATCCAGTGCGGCGCACCGCTGAACGATCCGGCCTCCGGTGCCGCGGCCGCCGGTGTGCCGGCGCTGCCCGGCTACCCCGGACAGCCCGCCGCACCTCCGCCGGCCTGAGAGGTCAGCTGCTCCAGCCGGTGGTCTTCGCCCACTCCGCGGCGCGGCGGTAGGCGTCCAGGAACCACGGCTCTTTGGCCTCGGCGTAGTCCGGTGCCGTCAGGGCCCGCCGCTTGGCGGCCAGGTAGTCCTCGCGTACACCGGGGTTGGCGCGCAACCAGTCGACGAACAGCAGCGCGAACTGCTGATTGGGCCAGCCCTGCACCCGCAGATGCACATTGGCGGCTCGTCCGGGGTCGGACGAGGCATGAAACCGCTTGCGCCACAACGATTGATCGTCACTGTGCGCGGTGTCGGCATCGAGGTCGTGCACCCTCGGGTAGCCGGCCGTGTGCAGCGCGTCGACCAGTTCATCGGCGACCTCCAACGACGGGACGGTCACCTGGACGTCGATGACGTCCTTGGCGTCCATCCCGGGGACAGCGGTCGAACCGATGTGATCGATACGCGTCGCGCGATGCCCGCAGGCCGTGTTCAACCGGGCGAGGATCCGCTGCGCCTGATCCGGCCAGCTCGCGTCGTAGGGTACGACCGCGGCATCGCGCCGGGCGGGACGACCCGCCTCCAGATTGTGCGCGAACGGCAGGATGCGCTCATGCCACAGGCCGCGGGCCTGCTCGACGAGCGCACCCGGTGAACCGGAGTTGTCCAGCCAGATATCGGCCACCTTGCGGCGCTGTTCCTCGGTCGCCTGCGCGGCGATGCGGGCCCGGGCGTCGGCCTCGGAGAAGCCGCGATACTCGATGAGCCGGGCGACCCGCAGTTCGACATCGGCGTTGACGATGATGACCAGCGGGAACAGCGGCGCCATCTGCGACTCCACCAGCAGCGGGATGTCCTCGACGATGACGGCGTCCTCGGAGGCGGCGGCGATCAGCTCCGAACGGCGGTGTGCCACCAACGGATGGACGATGCCGTTGAGCGTCTTGCGCTTGCTCTCGTCGCTGAACGCGACGGCGGCCAGTGCGGGACGATTCAGGGCGCCGGCATCGGGACCGTCGGCGTGCAGGATGTCGTGGCCGAACGCATCGACAAGGGCGGCCAACCCCTCGGTGCCGGGTTCGACGACCTCGCGGGCGATGACGTCACCGTCGACGATGATCGCGCCCAGCTCGCTGAAGGTCGAGGACACCGTCGATTTGCCGGCGCCGATGCCGCCGGTCAGTCCGATACGAAGCACGCCCACAGTCTGTCAGGGCCCCGCGAGCAGACGCAAAAGTGCCGAAATCTGGGTGATCTGAGCAGTTCTGCGTCTGCTCGCCATGAAGCCCGGAGACGACGAACGCCCCGACCCATTGGGCCGGGGCGTCCGAAGAAACGAACTGCTAGGCGTTGCCTGCGAGCTTCTCCCGCAGAGCGGCCAGCTGGGCGTCGCTCGCCAGCGAACCGCCGGCCGACTCACCCTCGGAACGCGAGGAGCTGCTGGAGGACGACGGGCGGGCAGCCTCTTCGGCCTCGGCAGCGGCGAACTTCTCCATCTGCGCGGTGTGCATCTTGTGCCGACGCTCGGCCTCGGCGTACCGGGCCTCCCATTCGGTGCGCTGCTTGTCGAAGCCCTCGAGCCACTCGTTGGTGTCGGCATCGAAGCCCTCGGGGAAGATGTAGTTCCCCGCATCGTCGTAGCTGTCGGCCATGCCGTACTTCGAGGGGTCGAATTCCTCGGTGTAGTCCTCGTTGGCCTGCTTGAGGCTCAGCGAGATCCGGCGACGCTCCAGGTCGATGTCGATGACCTTGACCATCGCGTCGTCGCCGACCTGGACCACCTGGTCCGGGACCTCGACGTGACGCTCGGAGAGCTCCGAGATGTGCACCAGGCCCTCGATGCCCTCCTCGACGCGGACGAACGCACCGAAGGGCACCAGCTTGGTGACCTTGCCCGGCACGATCTGGCCGATGGCATGGGTGCGGGCGAAGTGACGCCACGGGTCTTCCTGAGTCGCCTTGAGCGACAGCGAAACCCGCTCGCGGTCCATGTCGACGTCGAGCACCTCGACAGTGACCTCGTCGCCCACGGTGACGACCTCGGACGGGTGGTCGATGTGCTTCCAGGACAGCTCGGAGACGTGCACCAGGCCGTCGACGCCGCCGAGATCGACGAAGGCGCCGAAGTTGACGATCGAGGACACGACACCCTTGCGGATGGCACCCTTGGTGAGCTGGTTGAGGAACTCGCTGCGCACCTCGGACTGGGTCTGCTCCAGCCAGGCGCGGCGGCTCAGCACCACGTTGTTGCGGTTCTTGTCGAGCTCGATGATCTTGGCCTCGATCTCCTTGCCGATGTACGGCTGCAGATCGCGGACACGACGCATCTCGACCAGGGAGGCGGGCAGGAAGCCACGCAGGCCAATGTCGAGGATCAGGCCGCCCTTGACGACCTCGATGACGGTGCCCTTGACGGCCTCGTCCTTCTCCTTGAGCTCCTCGATGGTGCCCCAGGCCCGCTCGTACTGAGCGCGCTTCTTGGACAGGATCAGGCGGCCTTCCTTGTCCTCCTTGGTGAGGACCAGTGCTTCGACCTCATCGCCCACGGAAACGACCTCATTGGGGTCGACATCGTGCTTGATGGACAGTTCGCGGGAAGGGATGACGCCTTCGGTCTTGTAGCCGATATCGAGCAGGACCTCGTCGCGGTCCACCTTGACGATGGTCCCTTCGACGATGTCGCCATCGTTGAAGTACTTGATGGTCTTGTCGATAGCGGCGAGGAAGTCTTCCGCGGAGCCGATGTCGTTGACGGCTACCTGCGGGGAAGTGACGGAGGGACTTGGCATGTGGTGGCTTGCTCCGGACAGGTTCAATCGTAGGGACAATGAGTTTCTGCTGTGTGGTCGTGCTGCACAATCGCGCGGGCCGGGCGGCAGATTCGACACCAGGCTCTTCGATGATGCGGTGTTCCCGCGGGGCCCCAGACATGACGGAGCGCACAGGTACTGTTCGAGGGTACTAGAGGTGGTACACGCTGGACAAACCCGACCCCTACGCCCCGCGGTGGTTAGTCTCCTCACGTGCCCGCGCTGACGCCACCTTCGCACCTACCGATATGGCCGCCGACCGTTCGCAAGGTCGGTGCGCCACTGGCGGTGATCATCGGCCTGAGCGTCATCGTCGGGCTGCTGATGATCCTGCTCACCGCGACAAACCCGGTGGGCACCGCCATCGGGTTCGTGCTGTCGAGCATCGCGATCACCCTGGTGGTGCTGTGTTATCTGTGGCTGGACCGGTGGGAGCCCGAACCCCCGCGGCTGCTGATCCTGGCCTTTCTGTGGGGCGCCTCGGTGGCCATCATCCTGTCCCTGGTCCTTGAGTTGTGGGCCGACGCCGTGTTCATCCCGACCCCGGGTCTGCCGGAAGGTTTCGAGTCGACGGCATTGCGCGCACCGATCATCGAGGAAGCAGCCAAAGGCCTGTTCCTGCTGATCATGATGACCGGCCGTCGCCGCCACGAGCTGAACTCGCTGACCGACTGTCTGGTGTACGCCGGCCTGGTCGGAGCGGGTTTCGCGTGGTTCGAGGACATCCTCTACATCGCCAACAGTGAATCGCTGGCCGGCTCGCTGGTGACTGCCGCGTTGCGACTGATCATGGCGCCGTTCGCCCATTCGCTGTTCGTCTCGGCGCTGGCTGTCGGGGTGTACTTCGCGCTGCATCGGCGCAATCCGCTGGCCAAGCTGAGCTGCATCGTGGCCGGCTACGTCGGCGCGGTGGTGCTGCACGCGATGTGGAACGGGTCGTCGGTGATCAGCATCGAGGCGTACTTCCTGGTGTACGTGTTCTGGATGATGCCGGTGTTCGTGCTGGCGATCTGGCTGGCGGTCAAGAGCAGGCATCGCGAGCAGCAGGTGGTGGCCGCCAAGCTGCCGAACATGGTGGCCGTCGGCCTGGTGACCGCGAACGAGGCCAGCTGGCTACGGTCCATCCGCACCCGCAAGCTGGCCGTCGCCGAGGTCACCCGGCATCGCGGCAAGGCCGCGGGCAAGGCGGTGCGGGGTTTCGCCTCCCAGGTCGTGGAGCTCGCGTTCGTGCGGGACCGCATCGACCGCGGGTTCGGCGACGCCCGGGTGCAGGCGCTGCTCACCGAGGAGGCCCATCGGGTGCATGCGGCGCGGGCGGCCACACCGGAACTGCAGTACCTGGCCGCCTACCGGATTCCCGGTCCCTGACGCAGGCCGGCCCGACGGCCCCGCCGGACGATCTGCCAGCACACCAGCCCGGCCTGCAGACCGAAGGCCACCGAGATCATCGATATCAAGGTGGCCGGTAGCGCCGAATCCCCGTCGGCGCCGAACAGCTCGGTGACACCGATCAGCCCCATCGAGCCGGGAACCAACAACCAGAACCCGGGCAGGATCATGGTGATGGCGGGCGGCGCGCCGCGCCGTCGCGACACCGCCAGCGCCACCAGCGTCAGCGCCAGACCGCCGCAGAAGCCGCTGGCATAGCTGCCGAGCAGCAGGTCGCCGGCGTATTGCGCGGCGAAGGCGGTGTAGGTGATGAGCAGCAGCCAGGGCAGGAACGACACCGGTGGTGCCAGGAACAACAGCACGCCCAGGCTGTAGACGGCGACGCCGAGCCACGGGGCCCACGGGCCGATGTGGTTGACCGCCTCCGAGCTCAGCTGGTCCTCGCGCATGCCGAGCAACTGGGTGGCGATGAGGATCCCGAACGCCAGCTGGATGATCTGCACGAAGCCGGCGATCAATCTGCTCGTGCCGGCGATGACATCACGCGAGGTCAGCTCGATGACCGCGAGTGTGATCGCCGCGCCCGGCAGGAACACCGCCAGCGGCGGTATCAGCGCACGCAGCCCGACATGATCGAGGTCCAACCGCAGCGCCGCCACGATGCAGATCGAGGCGACGGCGAAGGCACTGATCGCGGGCACCAGCTGGGCCAGTATCGGGACGCGCTGACCGGCGACCAGCAGTCCGCCGACCATGGCGCCGAGGGCCAGCGCGGCCAGCACGTTGAGAAATGTGGGTTCCAGCACCAGCGACAACCCGGCGCTCTGGATCCCGTAGCCGAGGACGGTCACCCATGACGGGTAGCGCCGGGTGGCCGCGCCGATGGCGTCCAGTCTGTTTTCGCCCTGTTCGGCGGACACCCGGCCGGCCAGCGCATCCGAGACCAGGCGGGCCAGCGGAAAGATCTGATCGAATCGCAGGTCGGCGTCCACCCTGGCGCCGTGCACCGCCGTGCCGCCGGAGCCGTCCGGGCCGACCACCTGGACGTGGTTGGGCAGCGCGATGCCGTCGTTGCGCACCCCGAACCGGGCCGCGGTGCGGTCGAGCGTCTGGCGCACCAGCGTCACCGGATAGTTCGCAGCACACATGGCCGCACCCAGCCTGGCCAGGAAGCGAATTTGCTGATCGCCCTCGGAGTTCATCGGCACGGGGCCGTGCTGACGCGGCGCTAGTGCGCCGCGGCGTCCCAGCTGCGTCCGAACCCGACCGAAACCTCCAGCGGCACGTCGAGCGGGTAGGCATTGCCCATGTGCTCGCGCACCAGCTTCTCGAGGGTGTCCCGCTCACCCTCGGCGACCTCGAACAGCAGCTCGTCGTGCACCTGCAACAGCATCCGGGAGTTCAGCCCGGCCGATTTGATGGCCTGGTCGACGTTGATCATGGCCACCTTGATGATGTCGGCGGCGCTGCCCTGGATCGGTGCGTTGAGCGCGGCCCGCTCGGCCGCCTCGCGGACGTTGCGGTTGCTGCTGTCCAATTCGGGCAGGTACCGGCGGCGGCCCAGTACCGTGGAGGTGTAACCGTCCTTGCGGGCCTGGTCGACCACATCACGCAGGTAGTCGCGGATGCCGCCGAACCGGTCGAAATACTGGTCCATCTGCTCTTTGGCCTCTTCGGTGCTGATCTTCAGCTGCGCCGAGAGACCGTAGGCGCTCAGCCCGTAGGCCAGGCCGTAGGACATCGCCTTGACCCGGCGGCGCAGCTCCGGGGTGACCTCGTCGATCGGCACGTCGAAGGCCCGTGACGCGACGAACGAGTGCAGATCCTCGCCGGTCTTGAAGGCCTCGATCAGACCCTCGTCCCGCGACAGATGCGCCATGATGCGCATCTCGATCTGGCTGTAGTCGGCCGTCATCAGTTCGGTGTAACCCTCGCCCACGACGAACCCGTCCCGGATCCGGCGGCCGGCCTCGGTGCGGATCGGGATGTTCTGCAGATTCGGCTCGGTCGACGAGAGCCGGCCGGTGGCCGCGATGGTCTGGTTGAACGTGGTGTGAATCCGGCCGTCTGCGGCCGTCGATGCCAGCAGTCCGTCGACGGTGACCTTGAGCCGGGTGGCGTCCCGATGGGCCAGCAGGTGCTGCAGGAACGGATGCCCGGTCTTGTCGAAAAGCCCCTGCAGCGCATCGGCATCGGTGGTGTAGCCGGTCTTGGTCTTCTTCGTCTTGGGCATTTCGAGCTCGTCGAACAGCACGACCTGCAGCTGTTTGGGCGACCCCAGGTTGATCTGCTTGCCGATCACCGCGTACGCCGCCTCGGCCGCGTCGCGGATGTAGTCGCCGAACTCGCTCTGCAGCCCGCGCAGGAAGTCCACGTCGACGGCGATGCCGGTGCTCTCCAGTTCGGCGAGCACCCGCTGCACCGGCAGTTCCATGCGCTCCAGCAGCGAGGATGAGTCGATACGGGCCAGCTCCTCGTCGAGCGCATCGGCCAGGTCCATCACCGCTGCGGCCCGCAGCAGCAGTGCCTGCACGGCCTGCTCGTCCACGCCGTCGTTGTCGTCGAGCAGCGAAAGCTGTTGTTGCTCGGGGTTTTCGGCGCGCAGCTCGCGCTTGAGATAACGCAGCGACAGGTCGTCGAGCGCGAAGCTGCGCTGCCCGGGCCGCACCAGGTAGGCCGCCAGCGCGGTATCGGAGGTGACGCCGGCCAGCTTCCAGCCGCGACCCTCCAGGTCGTGCATGGCGAGCTTGGCCTCGTGCAGCGCCTTGGGCGGGCCCGGGTCGGCCAGCCAGGCGGCCAGGGCGGCCTCGTCGTCGGGATGGATCGTGGCGGTGTCGATATAGCGCCCGTCACCGTCGTTGGCGACGATCGCCAGCGCGGTGGCATCACTGTCGAAGGCCAGGTGCGTTCCGACCACGGCGACACCGAACCGGTTGCCCAGGCTGTGCTCGGCCAGCCAGGCTGCCAGCTCGCCGGGCGCCAACGCCCCGCCCCGCACGTCGAAACCCTGGTCGACCTCCGGGTCCGCCGAGGCCAGCGTGTCGAAGAGCCGATCGCGCAGCACCCGGAACTCCAGGTCGTCGAACAGCCGGTGGATCTGGTCGCGGTCCCAGGGCAGCATCCGCAGGGTGTCCGGGGTGTGCGGCAGTGGCACGTTTTTGACCAGTTCGGTGAGCTCCCGGTTGAGCACCACCGAGGACAGGTTGGCGCGCAGCGCGTCGCCGACCTTGCCCTTGACCTTGTCCACGTTATCGACCAGACCCTGCAGGGAGCCGTGCTCGACGATCCACTTGGTCGCGGTCTTCTCCCCCACCCCCGGGATGCCCGGCAGGTTGTCACTCGGGTCGCCGCGCAGTGCGGCGAAATCCGGGTACTGCGCGGGAGTGAGGCCGTACTTCGCCGCCACCGCTTCCGGGGTGAACCGGGTCAGTTCGCTGACGCCCTTGACCGGGTACAGGACGGTGACATCGTCGCTCACCAACTGCAGTGAGTCCCGGTCTCCGGTGACCACCAGCACCCGGTACCCGGCGTCCTGGGCCTGGTTGGCCAGGGTGGCGATGATGTCGTCGGCCTCGAATCCGGGCTCGGCCAACACGGTGATGCCCAGCGCACCGAGCACCTCCTTGGTGATGTCGATCTGCCCGCGGAACTCGTCGGGGGTGGCCGAACGGCCCTCCTTGTACTCCGGGTACTTCACCTTGCGGAAGGTCTGCCGGGAGACGTCGAACGCGGCGGCGATATGGCTGGGTTGCTCGTCGCGGAGCAGGTTGATCAGCATCGCGGTGAATCCGTAGACCGCATTGGTGGTCAGACCACCCTGGGTCTTGAAGTTCTCGGCGGGCAGCGCGTAGAAGGCCCGGAAGGCCAGCGAGTTGCCGTCCAACAGCATCAGGGTCGGCTTCTGACCATCGGTTGTCGCGTCGCCGGCCGGTTTCTTGGCGGTGCTCTCGGTCTTCGCGGGGCTCACGCACCCAACTCTAGGCACCCGCTCCGACAGTTCCGCACCGCTACCCTGCGCGGTCTCCGGCGGCGGTCGCCCGATCCCGCAGCAAGCGCGCGGCCGGACCGCTCATGTCCCGCCGCCACGCCCACACCAGGCGCCCCCGTAACGCCGGGACGAGGTCCACCGCGTGCAGTCCGGGACGATTGCGGGCCATCGACTCGGGCAGGATCGCGATGCCCAGACCGTGCGCGCCCAGGTCGGCAAGTTCCAGCGGACTGGTCGCCTCGAACGCCACATTCGCGGTGATTCCTGCACGGGCACAGGCACTGTCGAGACGCGTCCGCAGTCCCGTCCCGCCGGGCAAGGAGATCAGCGGGTAGCCGGACAGTTCGGCCACCGGCAACGTCGCCCGGCCCGCCAGTAGATGATCTGCGGCCACCGCCGCGACAACGGCCTCGTCGGTCACCGTGTGGACACCCAGCCCGGGCGGATGCTCGTCGAGGCCGAGGGAGACGATGGCCAGGTCGAGGCGTCCGTCGGCGAGCTTCGCCAGCAACGCATCGGAATTGTCTGTGGCCAAGGTGATCTCGACGGCCGGGTACTGCGCGTGGAAGTCCGCGATCAGTCCGGCGATGTCCACCGGATGCAGTGTCACGGTGCCGATCGCGACCGCTCCCCGGATCAGGCCGGCGACCTCGTCGACCGCGCGTCGGGCCGCCCGCACGGCGGCCAGCGCCGCTCGCGCATGCGGGAGGAACGCGATACCGGCCTGGGTCAGCCGGACATCCCGGCTGGAGCGGGTCAGCAGCGCTTGGCCGACCTGGCGCTCCAGACGCCGGATCTGCGCGCTCACCGCCGGTTGCGCCACCCGCTCCCGCTCGGCAGCCCTGGTGAAACTGCGCTCCTCGACCACCGCGACAAAGTACTCCAGTTGGCGCAACTCCATATGAATTGATTATAGATACGAGAACAAACATGTATTGGAGTTATTCACGCTGTTCACGCACGGTGGTGGCATGGATACAGAGATGGTGATCGCCGGGGCGGGAATCGGTGGCCTTACTACCGCCTTGACCCTGCACGCACGCGGGGTCCGGACCGTCAACCTCGAACGCGTGAGTACCTTGCGCCCCCTCGGCGTGGGGATCAACCTGCTGCCGCACGCGGTCCGGGAACTGGACCAACTCGGACTGGCCACCGCGGTACGCGATATCGCGATCGCACCGCATTCGATCGAGTTCTACGCCTCCTCCGGCGCTCTCCTGTTCCGCGAACCACGCGGGCTGGCCGCCGGGGACAGCCACCCGCAACTGTCGGTGCATCGCGGCACATTGCAGATGCTGCTGCTCGATACCGTCACCGAGCGCCTCGGCGATCGCGCGGTCCGAACCGGAGTCGGTGTCACCGGATTCACCCAGAATGCCGACGGCGTCCAGGTGCACACCACGGCCGGAAAAATCTGCGGCGCAGCGCTGATCGGCGCGGACGGAATCAACTCGGCGGTACGCCGCACCCTTCACCCCGTGGCCGACCCGCTGATGTGGTCGGGTATCACGATGTTTCGCGGGGTCGCCGACGTCCCGGCATTCCTCGATGGGCAGACCATGGTGATCGTCAAGGGTGATGACGGAGTCGAACTGGTGGCCTACCCGATCGGCGAGCGGTTGGTGAATTGGGTTCTGCAGGTCCCTACCGGATCCGCGGGCGTGCTCGACGGTGACACACAGTGGAACGCGGCGGCCGACGCAACGCAGGTGCGCGGGCACGTCGCCGACTGGCGGCTGGACCGGCTGGACCCGGTGGCGCTGATCGAATCAACTCGACAGATCTACCAGTACCCCATGGTCGACCGGGAACCGTTGCCGCACTGGGGAACCGGACGGGTGACGCTCCTCGGCGACGCAGCCCACCCGATGTATCCGGTGGGCGCCAACGGCGGATCCCAGTCCATCGTCGACGCCAGGGTGTTGGCCGACGAGTATGCCGCGCACGGGATCCCCGGGCTGTGCCGCTACGCCGAGCAGCGGCGCCGTGAGACCGCCGCGGTGATCGCCGCCAACCGCGATATGCATCGCGCATCCGGTCGCACCACGGCCGATCTGCATCGCATCACCGCCAAGTACCGCCACGACACCGCAGGGAGCAACCACTGATGGCCACTTACGTCTTGATTCCCGGAATGTGCCACGGCGCCTGGTGTTTCGACGATCTGGCAGCGGCACTGCGCACCGAGGGCCACCGTGTGCTGGCGGTGACGCTCACCGGTGTCGCCGAACGAGCCCACCTGTTGCCGGGCGGGGTCAACCTGGACACCCACATCCTCGATGTGATCGGTGCCATCGACGCAGGCGCCGAGGGCGATGACGAACTCGTCCTGGTCGGACACAGCTACGGCGGGATGGTGATCACCGGTGTGGCCGACCGCATGGCCCATCGGGTGGCATCGCTGGTGTTCGTCGACGCGGTGGTCCCCCACGATGGTGAGTCCTGCTGGGAGCTGGTCAACGAGGAGGAACGTCAGTGGTATGTCGGCGTCGATGCGACCGGTTTCGGCGTCCCGCCGATGCCGTTCTTCGACGACCGCGCGACCGCGCACCCGTTGGCCACCGTCCTGCAGCCGCTGCGACTCGACGGCGATCTGAACCGGTTTCGTCGGCGGGTCTTCGTCTACGCATTGGGCTGGCCTGGTGATTCGCCGTTGCGACCCTCCTACGAGCGGGTGCGCGACGATCCGAGCTGGGTGGTCCACGAACTCGACGGCAAGCACAACCTCATGCGCGACAACCCCGACGACCTGCTGCGCATCCTGCTGACCCCGACCTGAGAACTGCAACACGTTTCAGTTTTGCGCTCGGTCTGGGTATTCTGACGTCCGTGCCAGCAGCATCGACAGCTCCCGCGGTGGAAGGGTGGTTCGCCACCGATGAGTCCGGGGCCACGCATCTGATCGGCGGTAAGTGCACCGCCTGTGCCACCTATGTCTTCCCGCCCCGGGAAAACAACTGCCCCAACCCCGGCTGCGACAGCGACACCCTGGCCCTGGTCCCGCTATCCCGGCGCGGCACCGTGTGGAGCTACACCGAAAACCGCTACGCACCACCGCCGCCGTATCCCTCCCCCGATCCGTTCCAACCGTTCGCCGTCGCCGCGGT
>NZ_JMDW01000019.1 GCF_000691525.1 Mycolicibacterium neoaurum ATCC 25795 | reverse complement strand
CGACTGCGCTCCGCCTCGGCCAACTCGGCAGCAAGCTCGTCGCGCACCTCGACACTGAGCATGTTGGTGAATTCCCCTCGTAATCTCATCAGGCCCTCGACCGGCACAGTTGTGGGCCTGTTGTCGAAAGGCACTGCAATTCTATAACGTGTTCTACATGACTGAACAGGACTACAGTGTCTTTGACGTAGTAGTGGTAGGGAGCGGTGCTGCCGGCATGGTCGCCGCCCTCACCGCCGCTCACCAGGGACTCTCGACAGTAGTCGTTGAGAAGGCTCCGCACTATGGCGGTTCCACGGCGCGATCCGGCGGTGGCGTGTGGATTCCCAACAACGAGGTTCTTCAGCGTGACGGGGTCAAAGACACCGCCGCGGAGGCACGGAAGTACCTGCACGCCATCATCGGCGATGTGGTGCCTGCCGAGAAGATCGACACCTACCTGGACCGCAGTCCGGAGATGTTGTCGTTCGTGCTGAAGAACTCGCCGCTGAAGCTGTGCTGGGTTCCCGGCTACTCCGACTACTACCCGGAGACGCCGGGCGGTAAGGCCACCGGCCGCTCGGTCGAGCCGAAGCCGTTCAACGCCAAGAAGCTCGGTCCCGACGAGAAGGGGCTCGAACCGCCGTACGGCAAGGTGCCGCTGAACATGGTGGTACTGCAACAGGACTATGTCCGGCTCAACCAGCTCAAGCGTCACCCGCGCGGCGTGCTACGCAGCATCAAGGTGGGTGTGCGATCGGTGTGGGCCAACGCCACCGGCAAGAACCTGGTCGGCATGGGCCGGGCGCTCATCGCGCCGCTGCGCATCGGTCTGCAGAAGGCCGGGGTGCCGGTGCTGCTGAACACCGCGCTGACCGACCTGTACATCGAGGACGGGGTGGTGCGCGGAATCTACGTTCGCGAGGCCGGTGCCCCCGAGTCTGCCGAGCCGAAGCTGATCCGGGCCCGCAGGGGCGTGATCCTCGGTTCGGGCGGTTTCGAACACAACCAGGAGATGCGCACCAAGTACCAGCGCCAGCCCATCACCACCGAGTGGACCGTCGGTGCCGTCGCCAACACCGGTGACGGCATCCTGGCAGCCGAAAAGCTGGGTGCGGCACTGGAACTCATGGAGGACGCGTGGTGGGGTCCGACCGTCCCGCTGGAGGGCGCCCCGTGGTTCGCCCTTTCCGAGCGCAACTCCCCCGGGTCGATCATCGTCAACATGAACGGTAAGCGGTTCATGAACGAATCGATGCCCTACGTGGAGGCCTGCCACCACATGTACGGCGGTCAGTACGGCCAGGGCGCCGGGCCGGGCGAGAACGTGCCCGCCTGGATGATCTTCGACCAGCAGTACCGCGATCGCTATATCTTTGCGGGATTGCAACCCGGACAACGCATCCCGAAGAAGTGGATGGAATCGGGCATCATCGTCAAGGCCGATAGCCTGGCCGAGCTGGCCGAGAAGACCGGTGTGGCCGCCGACGCGCTGAAGGCCACCATCGAACGGTTCAACGGTTTCGCACGGTCCGGCGTCGACGAGGACTTCCACCGCGGCGAGAGCGCCTACGACCGCTACTACGGTGATCCGACGAACAAGCCGAACCCGAACCTCGGCGAGATCAAACACGGCCCGTTCTACGCCGCGAAGATGGTGCCCGGTGACCTGGGCACCAAGGGTGGCATCCGCACCGACGTGCACGGCCGGGCGCTGCGCGATGACAATTCGGTGATCGAAGGCCTCTATGCGGCAGGCAATGTCAGCTCGCCGGTGATGGGTCACACCTATCCCGGCCCGGGTGGCACAATCGGGCCCGCCATGACCTTCGGCTACCTCGCCGCATTGCATCTCGCTGGAAAGGCCTGATATGCCCATCGATGTGGAGAAGGCGCTCGCCGCCGACCTGGATCCGATCGAGTTCTCCTGGACAAGCAGCGATATCCAGCTGTACCACCTCGGCCTCGGCGCCGGCTCGGACCCGATGGACGAGCGCGAACTGCGCTATCTGACCGATGACACCCCGCAGGTGCTGCCCACCTTCGGCAATGTCGCGGCCAGCTTCCACATGACCCAGGCGCCGACCGTGCAGTTCCCCGGCATCGATATCGAGCTGTCCAGGGTGCTGCACGCCAGCGAGGGTGTGACCGTGCCCGGCCCCATCCCGACCAGCGGGACGGGATTCTCCAAGCAGCGGTTCACCGAGATCTGGGACAAGGGCAAGGCCGCCGTCATCGTCAGCGAATCCACCGTGACCGATGCCTCGGGCACCGTGTTGTGGACGACCAAGCGCTCGATCTTCGCCCGCGGCGAGGGTGGTTTCGGCGGCGAGCGCGGCCCGTCCACCTCGGTCGAATTACCCGACCGCGCACCGGATGCCGAGATCGCGCTGCCGATCCTGCCGCAGCAGGCGCTGCTGTATCGGCTGTGTGGTGACCGCAATCCCCTGCATTCCGATCCGGCGTTCGCCAAGGCGGCCGGCTTCGACCGGCCGATCCTGCACGGACTGTGCACCTACGGTATCGGAGCCAAGGCGATCGTCGACCATTTCTTGGATGCCGACGTGTCCCAGGTTGCCAGCTACGGTGCCCGGTTCGCCGGCACCGTCATCCCCGGCGAAACCCTCCAGGCCAACATCTGGAAGCAGGACGGCAAGTTCATCGGCACGCTGACCGCGCCGAGTCGGGACAACACCGTGGTGCTCTCGGGTGTGGAGCTCGTCCCGGCCTAGACCTGCCGGGACAGATCCTCGCCGCCGGTGGTCGGGCGCGACGGGCCGTGTGGCGCGATCGGCGCAGGCCCCGCCGCGGAGCCACCGGCGCTGGGTCCTGGCGCGGCCGACTCCCGCGAATCCAACTGCGCCTCACGCTGATCCTGCTGATGCTCACGGGCATCCTGGCCGGCCTGACGTTCGTTCTGCTGGCTCTCGCGGGCGTCTTGTTGGGCGTCACGCTGATTCTGCTGCGCCTCACGCTGCTCCGGGGTGGGCGCGCCCGGGACGCCAGGCGGCGGGCCACCCGCGGGACCGCCCGGCCCCTGTCCCTGATCCTGCTGTGCGGCCTGGGTGCCCTGCTGCACCGCGCCCTGGGCGGCCTGCATGGCCTGTTGCATCAGCTGACCGAAGCCGCCGCCACCGCCTTCGCCCCCGCCGCCGAGGCTGCCGGCGGCCTGCTGCGGCATCTGCGTCAACTGGCCCAGCTGCCCGGTGAGCTGTTCGAGCATTCCGCCGACCTGTCCCACCGACTGACCGCCGGTCTCATCGGAGGTGGTGTAGGCGGCCTGGGCGGCCTCGACCTTGCCGGAGAAGGTGTTCTCCTTGGCGGCCAACGCCGTTACGTTGGCGGTCAACTGGGCCTCCAGCGTCGGCAGCACCGCCGCGATCGTCATGCTCATGGCATCGGCACCGGGCGGGATCACGGGCATCGGCGGCAGTTCGACCGCGGCCGCATTCCAATTGATCTCATCGGGCTTGAACATTCCGGTCATCGCGGGTCACCAATCATCGTCGACATCGTCTTCGGCAAGGTCGTGCTCCAGCGCCTCCGGCATCGCCAGACCGAGCTTGGTACCACCGCCGCCTGCGCCGCGCTGACCCATCATCGGGGCGCCGCCCATCCCGCCTCCGGCACCGGCGGCCACCGGTGCCAGCCCACCGAGGGCGCCGGCACCGGCGTTCGCACCCGACGGCCCCACCGAGACCGGCGGCGTGCCGACCAGGCTCGCCATCAACGGGGTCTGCGCGGAACCACCGCCGCCACCGGGCAACGACGCCGCGCGCATCATGCCCGCCCCGGCACCGGCTCCGGCGCCGCCCGCGAGCGGATGGTTGGAAAAAGCCGAGAACGGCGAGAAACCGCCTGCGCCCATGCCGCCGCTACCGCCACCGCCGAGCATGGAGGTCAGCTGTTGCAGCGGCTGACCGACGGTCTGCATGAGTTGCTGCGGCGCCTGGGTTACCTGTCCCATGGCCTGGCCGAGCATCTGGGGTAGCTGGCTGACCAGACCCGCCATCTGACCCATCATCTGCATCCCCTGGCTGGGATCGGCCTGGGAGACCTGCTGGGGTCCGACCGCGGGCGCGCCGGTCGGGGGTGTGGTGGCCGGCGCGCCGATACTGTTGGCCATCGAGGTGGCATTGGCCGTGACGGTCGCGGTGTTCTGCGACAGACCCATCATGATCTGGCTCTGCACCAGCGCCTGGGTCTCGGGCGACCCGGATGCCTGGATCGCCATGCAGGCGGCCTGGGTCTGCTGGGCGACCATGTTGGCCATCATCTTGGTCTGGACGACGGCGGCTTCCATGGTGCGCAGCTTGGCGGCGATGGCCGCGGCCTGCGCGGCATTGGCCTCGTGTCCGCCGATGATCGAGGTGGCCTCGCCAGCGGCGGCGGTCGAGGCGGGCCCTTGCCATTCGGAGCCCATCTGCACCAGCTGACCCTGCTGCTGGGGCACGACGGTGCCACCGATCTTGGCCGCGAGCGCGTCGTATTGCGCCGCGGCCGCGGCAAGCGCGTTCTCGTCGACATTCGGCCACGCCGGCCCCGTAACTGTTTGCCCCCCGTATGGGCTCACATCAGGCTGGATCCCCATGGCCTCGAGATTACCGCGCCACCGACGGGTGGCGGTGCAGTGAAATCAGCCGAGGATCAGACCCGATGTCGGCACCCCGGTACCCGCCGTGACCAGCACATGTTCGACATTGTCAACCTGGTTGACCGACGTTCCCCGTAGCTGACGCACCCCTTCGGCGATCCCGTTCATGCCGTGGATATACGCCTCGCCGAGCTGTCCGCCGTGGGTGTTGATGGGTAGCTTCCCGCCGATCTCGATGGCCCCGCCGGCGATGAAATCCTTGGCCTCGCCCTTGCCGCAGAAGCCGAGCTCCTCGAGCTGGATCAGCGTGTACGGGGTGAAATGGTCGTAGAGGATCGCGGTCTGGATATCCGCGGGCGTCAGACCGCTCTGCTCCCACAGCTGGCGGCCGACCAGGCCCATCTCGGGCAGCCCGAGCTCCTCGCGGTAGTAGGAGTACATGGTGAACTGATCGGTCCCCGCCCCCTGCGCGGCCGCCTCGATGACCGCCGGGCGATGTTTGAGGTCCTTGGCCCGCTCGGGGGTGGTGACCACGATCGCGACGCCACCGTCGGTCTCCTGGCAGCAGTCCAGCAGCCGGAGCGGTTCGGCGATCCAGCGGGAGTTCTGGTGATCCTCGATCGTGATCGGCTTCCCGTAGAAGTGCGCCTTGGGGTTGGTTGCGGCGTGCTTGCGATCGGCGACCGATACCGCACCGAAATCGGCGCTGGTGGCGCCGTATTCGTGCATATAGCGCTGCGCGATCATGGCCACCGACGCCGCGGGTGTGCTCAGGCCGTGCGGGTATGACCAGCTGTACTCGACGCCGCGCGAATCGGCGTTGACGGTCAACCCCGTCATCACCTGGCCGAACCGGAACTCGGAGCGCTCGTTGAAGGCCCGGTAGGCCACCACGACCTCGGCCACCCCGGTCGCGACGGCCAGCGCGGCCTGCTGCACCGTCGCCGCCGCCGCACCGCCGCCATAACCGATCTGGCTGAAGAACTTCAGATCACCGATGCCGGTGGACCGCGCGACGGCGGTCTCCAGGTTGGAGTCCATCGTGAAGGTGACCAGACCGTCCACATCGGACGGCGCCAGCCCGGCGTCATCGAGCGCGTCGAGCACCGCCTCGGCAGCCAGTCGCAGCTCGCTGCGCCCGGAATTCTTGGAGAAATCGGTGGCACCGATACCGGCGATCGCCGCTTTGCCGGACAGGCCGGCCTTTCCGGACGATGTCACTTGTCCCCCAGGGTGAGCGTCGAGGTGGCGATGACATGGTTGCCGAGGCTGTTGGCGCCCACCACTTTCAGGGTCACCACATCGCCGTCGATCTCGGTGACCTCACCACTGAAGGTGATGGTGTCATAGGCGTACCAGGGCACCCCAAGGCGCAACTTGATGGACTTGACCCGCGCGTCCGGACCGGCCCAGTCGGTGACATAACGCCCGACCAGACCGGTATCGGTGAGGATGTTGACGAAGATGTCCTTGGATCCCTTGGCCTGCGCCTTGTCCCGGTCGTGGTGCACATCCTGGTAATCGCGGGTGGCGATGGCGGTGGAGACGATGAACGTCGGGTCACCGTAGATCTGCAGTTCGGGCAGTGTGGTGCCGACCGCGACGTCGGTCAGGGTCAGACTCATGCTTGCGGCTCCCATGCATACAACGTCCAGGCCGGGCTGACCTCACTGTCGGGGAAGTCGATATAGGTTGCGGTGACCGGCATTCCGATCTTCACCTGCTCGGGATCCACCCCACGCAGCTCGCCGAGCATCCGAACGCCCTCCTCGAGTTCGACGAGGGCGATCACGAAGGGCAGCGTGCGGCCGGGCACCTTCGGTGCATGGTGGACGACATAGCTGAACACCGTGCCCCTCCCGGAGGAGACGACATAATCGGCGGGTGCGTCTTTGTCGGCCCACATCGCGGGGACCGGTGGGTGCTGCAGCGTCCCGTCCGGGCGGCGCTGGATACGCAGTTCGTGTGCGTTGACGCCATCCCAGAAGAACTTGGTGTCACGCGACGAGGACGGCCGCATCAGTTTGTCGGGATCGAGATCCTCGGGAATCGCGGCCGTTTCGGTCTTGGCCGCGTTGGCTGCCGGCAGGAACTTCATGATGCGCCAGTCCATCTCGGCGACCAGTTCCTCCGCGCCGGCCCCGACGGTATGCCAGCTGATCTTCTGGTTGATGAAGTAACCCTCACCGAGCGCGGTCTGTTTGGGACCGACGATGCCGACGATCTCCGCACTCATCGCCACCTGCTCCCCCGGCTGCAGGTAGCGGTGATAGGTCTGGTCGCAGTTGGTGGCGACGACGCCGACATAACCGGCGTCATCGAAAAGCTTCATGGCGCGGGCGAGCGGATCATCATCGGAGCGGGAACGCCCCAGCCCCATCATGGTCCACACCTGGATCATCGCCGGCGGGGCGACGATACCCGGATGACCTGCGGCACGGGCCGCCTCGGCGTCGACGTAGATCGGGTTCTTGTCCCCGATCGCATCGACCCAGTGATGGATCATGGGTTGGTTCACCGGGTCGCGCGCCACGGTCGGACTACTGCTGCCCGCCGCGAGGACCGCCTCGATACCCGCCTGCAGTTCGCTCACCGGGTCACCCTCGGCACCTTCAACCCCGACGCGGCGATCATTTCGCGCATGACCTCGTTGACGCCGCCACCGAAGGTGATCACCAGATTGCGTTTGGTCATCTTGTCCAACCAGTCCAGCAGCCTGCCGGTGTGGGCATCGGCGGGGTTGCCGTAGCGGCCGACGACCTCTTCGGCCAGCCGGCCGACCTCTTGGATGCGCTCGGTGGAGAAGACCTTCGTCGCCGCCGCATCGGCCACCGCGATGGTCTCGCCCGAGGCGGCCACCTGCCAGTTCAGCAACTCGTTGATCCGCCAGATCGATTTGATCTGGGCCAGCAGTCGACGCGCGTCGTCCTGTTCGATCGGCACGACACCATCGGATCCGGGCATGCACGCCCACTCGTGGACCTCGTCGTAGATCCCGGCGATGCGTCCGGCCGGGCCAAGCCCGACGCGCTCGTGGTTGAGCTGGGTCGTGATGAGCTTCCAGCCGCCGTGTTCCTCGCCGACCAGCATGTCGGCGGGCACCCGGACGTCGTTGTAATACGACGCGTTGGTGTGGTGTGCCCCATCGCTGAGGATGATCGGCGTCCAGGAGTAGCCGGGATCCTTGGTATCGACGATCAGGATCGAAATGCCCTTGTGCTTGGCGGCTTCCGGATCGGTGCGGCAGGCCAGCCAGATGTAGTCGGCGTCGTGGGCGCCGGTGGTCCACATCTTCTGGCCGTTGACGATGTACTCGTCGCCGTGGCGCACCGCGGTGGTCCGCAGCGAGGCGAGATCGGTGCCCGCCTCCGGCTCGGAGTAACCGATCGCGAAATGCACCTCGCCGGCGAGGATCCCGGGCAGGAACTTCTTCTTCTGCAGTTCGGTCCCGTGCACCTGCAGGGTGGGGCCCACCGTCTGCAGCGTGACCATCGGCAGCGGGATATCGGCGCGGTTGGCCTCGTTGATGAAGATCTGCTGCTCGATCGGCCCGAAGCCGAGCCCGCCGTACTCCTTGGGCCAGCCCACACCCAGCTTGCCGTCCGAGCCCATCCGCTTGATCACCGCGCGATAGGCCTCGTTGTGGCGATCGGACTCCATCGCCGCGGCTTCCTCCGGCGTGATGAGCGTCGAGAAGTACTCGCGGAATTCGTCTTGCAGCTTGCGCTGTTCCGGCGTCAGTTCGATGTACATGGCTATTTACGCTCCCACCAGATCCAGTCGATACGCAGGCCCGCCCAGCAAGCGGGTGAGGTCCTTGATGGAGGAGAAATACCGATCCATCGGATAGGTGATATCCATTCCCATGCCGCCGTGCAGATGATGACACAACCGCATCGCCGGCGGCGCCTGCGAGGTGATCCAATAGCCCAGCAGCGCCAGATCGTCGTCGGCATCGAGGCCCTCGGACAACCGGTAGATCACCGACGTGGCCGCGAGATCGATTGTCCGCGAGGCGATATAGACATCCGAGAGCTGCGCGGCGACGGTCTGGAAGGTCGACAGCGGACGCCCGAACTGTTCGCGAGTGGCCACGTAATCGGCGGTAAGTCGCAGCGCGCCGGCGACCAGGCCCGCGGCGAAGGCTCCGGTGGCGGCCAGCACCAACTGGTTGACTCGGCGGGTCGTGGCGTTGGCGAGCACTCCGTCCACCTCGGCGCCGTCGAAGACCACCACGTACTCGTCGGTGCCGTTGGAGGTCGGCGTCTTGGTCAGCGTCACCCCACTCGCGGTCGGAGCGATCACCGCGACCCCACCGTCCGCGGTGACCAACAGCCATCGCGCGGTGCCGGCATAGGGCACACCGATCTTGGTTCCGGTGAGCTTCCCGTCGGTCAGGGTCACCGAGGGGCGCTCGGGAAGCGAGACTCCGGGCTCGTTGAGCGCCGCCGACAACACGGCCCCGCCGGCGACCCCGTCGAGATAGCGGTCCTGTTCGGTATCGGTGGCCACCTCCAGCAGCGGCAGCAACCCGAGACCCAGCGTGGCCAGTGCCGCACCGGTCGTACCGCGCCTGCCGATCTCGGTGAGCGCGGTGGCGATCTCGGGCAGTCCGAGCCCGTCACCACCGAGGCGCTCGGGCACCGCCAGCGCCGCCACCCCACCGGATACCAGTGCGTCCCAGCTGTTGTCCCGTTCCAGCACCGAGGTCACCACATCGGCGACGGCCTGCTGTTCGGGCTTCGGCGTGAAGTCCACCAGGATTCCCCTAGCTCGAGGCGCCGGCGCCCGCGCCGGTGTAGTCGACCTGCCAGTGCTTGATTCCGTTGAGCCAGCCGGACTTCAACCGCTCCGGCTCGCCGATCGGTGTGATGTCGGGCATCACGTCGGCGATCGCGTTGAAGATCAGGTTGATGGTCATGCGGGCCAGGTTCGCGCCGATGCAGTAATGCGCACCGGTACCACCGAATCCGACGTGTGGGTTGGGATCACGCAGGATGTTGAACTGGTGCGGGTTGTCGAACGCCTCGTCGTCGAAGTTGGCGGCGCGGTAGGACATCACCACGCGCTCACCCTTCTTGATCTTCGCCCCGGAGAGCTCGGTGTCCTCGAGTGCCGTGCGCTGGAACGCCGACACCGGTGTCGCCCAACGGATGATCTCGTCGGCGGCGGTGCTCGGGCGTTCCTTCTTGTAGAGCTCCCACTGGTCGGGATTGTCGGCGAAGGCGATCATGCCGTGGGTGATCGAGTTGCGGGTGGTCTCGTTGCCTGCGACGGCAAGCATGACCACGAAGAAACCGAACTCGTCGTCGGAGAGCTTCTCGCCCTCGATATCGGCCTCGATCAGCTTGGTCACGATGTCCTCGGTCGGGTTCTGCGCCCGCTCCTCGGCCATCTTCATGGCGTAGGTGATGAGTTCGAAGGAGGACATCGCCGGATCGACATCGGCATATTCGGGATCCTCGCCCGCGGTCATCTCATTGGACCAGCGGAAGATCTTGTCCCGGTCGTCCTGCGGCACACCGAGCAGTTCGGCGATGGCCTGCAGCGGCAGTTCGCAGGACACCTGCTCGACGAAGTCGCCCGAGCCGGCTGCCGCCGCGGTTTCGGCGATCTTGCGGGCACGGGCCCGCAGCTCGTCTTCGAGCCGACCGATGGCGCGCGGGGTGAACCCGCGCGAGATGATCTTGCGCAACCGGGTGTGCTGCGGCGCGTCCATGTTGAGCAGCACGGCCTTCTGCAGATCGATGGCGTCGCGGGTCATCTCCTGCGGCCAGACCGGGATGGCGCCGTCGGGTGAGCTGCCGAAGATGTCGTTACGCTTCGAGACCTCTTTGACGTCGGCGTGCTTGGTGACGATCCAGTAGCCCTTGTCACCGAAGCCCCCGGTCCCTTCCGGCACGTCCACCCAGTGGACGGGCTCGGCGCGGCGAATCTCCGCCAACTCCTCCACGGGCAGGCGTTCGAGGTTCAGACTGGCGTCCAGCGGGTCGAAGCCCTTGGGCAGGTTGGGGCTGGGCATGCAGAGATCTCCTTGCTCAATTCGGGGCATGTCACCGGCCACGACGGGTGCCGAGACAATTCCTTCTAGTACCACTCGTGAACCATTGAAACATGCCTTCACCGCAGATAAAAGGCGCGGCGGCATCCTCGCTTGTCAGAGTAATGAAACGTGTTCTAGCCTGACAAGCATGGGTAATCCTGTCATCGTCGAAGCCACCCGCAGCCCTATCGGCAAGCGCAACGGCTGGCTGTCCGGGCTGCATGCCACCGAACTCTTGGGCGCCGTGCAGAAGGCGGTCGTCGAGAAGGCCGGGATCGACGCCGGCGATGTCGAACAGCTCATCGGCGGTTGTGTCACCCAGTACGGCGAGCAGTCCAACAACATCACCCGGGTCGGCTGGCTGACCGCGGGATTGCCCGAGCACGTGGGTGCCACCACCATCGACTGCCAGTGCGGCAGCGCCCAGCAGGCCAACCATCTGATCGCGGGCCTTATCGCCACGGGTGCGATCGATATCGGCATCGCATGCGGTATCGAGGCGATGAGCCGGGTGGGCCTGGGCGCCAATGCCGGTCCCGATCGCGGTCTCATCCGCGCCTCGTCTTGGGATATCGACATGCCCAACCAGTTCGAGGCCGCCGAGCGGATCGCCAAGCGCCGCGGGATCACCCGTGCCGACCTGGACGCGTTCGGGCTGGCCTCGCAGGCCAAGGCCAAGCAGGCCTGGGCCGAGGGTCGCTTCGATCGGGAGATCTCACCCATCTCAGCGCCGGTGCTCGACGAGAACAAGCGTCCGACCGATGAATGGGCGCTCGTGACCCGCGATCAAGGTCTGCGCGATACCACGGCGGAGGGTCTGGCCGCGCTGAAGCCCGTGATGGAAGGTGCCATGCACACCGCGGGAACCTCCTCGCAGATCTCCGACGGCGCGGCCGCGGTGCTGTGGATGGACAGCGATGTGGCGAAGGCCCACGGCCTCACGCCGCGCGCCCGGATCGTGGCGCAGGCCAATGTCGGTGCCGAGACCTACTACCACCTCGACGGCCCGGTGCAGTCGACCGCCAAGGTGTTGGAGAAGGCCGGGATGAAGATGGGCGATATCGACCTCGTGGAGATCAACGAGGCTTTCGCGTCCGTCGTGCTGTCCTGGGCGCAGGTCCACGAGGCCGATATGGACAAGGTCAACGTCAACGGTGGCGCCATCGCGCTGGGCCACCCAGTGGGCTCCACCGGTGCCCGGTTGATCACCACCGCACTGCACGAGCTGGAGCGCACCGGTAAGAGCACCGCGCTGATCACGATGTGCGCCGGTGGCGCGCTGAGCACGGGCACCATCATCGAGCGGATCTAACGTGCCGGCATCCGATTCCGAGCGCATCGCGGCCGCCCAGGCTTATATCGACGCGCTGTCGACCCATCGAGCGGATGCGGTCCCATTCCATCCGGACTGCATCCGGATCGAGATGGGGCTCAAGACCGGAAGATCGGGAGATCATCTGCGGCGCAGCCTGAACAACGGTCCGCAGTTCAAGGTCATCGAGAAGACCACACCACCGGAGTTCACCGTCGACGGCGCTCACATCCGCGCCCGTTTCGACGTGCTGACCAGGCCGCGGCTCTTCGGCAGGCGCGTGTGCTCACACGTCGACGAGACGTTTCTGATCCCCGCCGACGATCCTCGGATCCACCACATCCGGGCGTCGCTGAAGCCGTTCATCAGCCGATAGGGTTTCGCCATGGCCACACCACCCAAGCCCCTGAGCCCCAAACAGGTCGAAGGCCTCAATTCGAAGGCAGTCGGCACCGGCATCAAATGGATGTCGCGCGCGAACACCTGGATCTTCAAGAAGTCCGGCGGAAAGCTGGGCAACAAGTTCCTGCGCGGCGCCGAGGTCGGCATCCTGACCACGACGGGTCGCAAGTCTGGGGAGCCGCGGGACAGCCCGCTGCTGTTCCTGCAGGAGGGCAGCCGCATCGTCTTGGTGGCCTCTCAGGGCGGACGGGCCACCAACCCGATGTGGTACCTGAACATCAAGGCCAACCCCAACATCACGTTCCAGACGAAGAAGGAAAAGCTCGACCTCGTTGCCCGCGAGGCCACCGATGCCGAGCGCGACGAGTACTGGCCCAAGCTCGACGCCATGTATCCCGACTTCGCGAACTACCGGTCCTACACCGATCGCAAGATCCCGATCCTGATCTGCGACCCCGCGACTGCGTGAGCCCGATCATCAGGCGGGCGGTCGCCGGGCTGCTGGGCTCGACCGCGGCGCTCCTGTGGTTGATGTGCCTGTATCTCGTTGCCCGGTCCGGTCTTTCCAGTGATCCCGGGATCGATCCACACGGCTATGGCCTGATGTTCGGAACCGTCGTGGGCCTGATCGCCGGGCTGCTGTCGGCCGTGTCGTTGCCTGGCGCTCTGCCCGTGGATCGTCGCCGCCGTGCGACGCGGTGGTGTCTGCTTCTCTTCGTCACGGTGAGCGCGGTGCTGTATGCGGCGGTGCTCCTGCGATAGCCGCGTTTGGCCGGCCATGGTTCTGGGCAGAGAGTCCCGCATGGTCGATGTTCGCAATTCCGGGCTGCTCGCCGCGTCGATGAAGTACTTCGCCAGGGCGCACGTGTGGGCGTATCAGCGGACCGGCGGGGTGCTCGGTGCCCGCCTGTTGTGGTTGCCCGCTGCGCTGATCACCACCACCGGACGGCGCACCGGGCGTGAGCGGACGACGGCCACGCTGTGTCTGCGCGATGGTGACCGTATCGTGCTGCCCGCTTCGTTCGGCGGACGCGATCACGACCCGGCGTGGTACCTCAACATCAAGGATGACCCCGACGTGCGGGTGCAATTCGGTTCCGACGAGCGGGACATGACGGCACGGGATGCCACCCCGGAGGAACGAAACCGGTACTGGCCCAAGTTGACCCGGATGTACCCGCCGTACCGCGGCTACCGCGAGGCGGCCGACCGGGTCATCCCGCTGGTGATCTGCGAACCGCGCTGAAACCGTGCGGTTTGTGGAGTCTCACCCGCGACGAGTGCGGCTGCGACTCCACAAATCGCGAGGAATCACGCCCCGAAGACCGGCAACGGGGTGCGCGACTTCGCCAGCAGGTCGCTGACCACGGGTCCGAGCTCGGCCGGATCCCAGCGTGCGCCCTTGTCGACCTCGGCACCGCGTGCCCAGCCCTCGGCAACCCGGATGATCCCGCCCTCGACCTCGAACACCCGCCCGGTGACCTCTCGCGATTCGACGCTGCCCAGCCACACCACCAGCGGTGAGATGTTCTCCGGAGCCATCGCGTCGAACGCCGCATCCTGGGTGGCCATCATGTCGGCGAACACCGTCTCGGTCATCCGGGTACGCGCCGACGGCGCAATGGCGTTGGCGGTCACCCCGATCCGTCCCATCTCCGCCGACGCGACGAGGGTGAGCGCGGCGATACCGGCCTTGGACGCGCTGTAGGTCGCCTGTCCGACGCTGCCCTGCAACCCCGCGCCCGAAGAGGTGTTGATGATGCGGGCATCCACCGTCTTGCCGGCCTTGGACTGGGCGCGCCAGTACGCCCCGGCATGTTTCATGGTGGCGAAATGGCCCTTGAGATGCACGGCGGTGACGGCGTCGAACTCCTCCTCGGTGGCATTGACGAACATCCGGTCGCGCACGATGCCGGCATTGTTGACCAGGACATCGAGTCCGCCGAACGAATCCACCGCGGTCTGGATCAATCCCTCGGCCTGCGCCCAATCGGCGACGTTGGCGCCGCTGGTCACGGCCTCGCCGCCGGCGGCGATGATCTCGTCGACGACGCCCTGCGCTGCGCTACCGCCGCCGGCCGGTGAGCCGTCCAGTCCGACACCGATGTCGTTGACCACGACCCGCGCACCCTCCGCGGCGAAGGCCAGGGCGTGCGCCCGGCCGATGCCCCCGCCTGCGCCCGTCACGATGACTACCCGGCCGTCGAGCAAACCCATTGCAATATCTCCTCTTACTTTTTGATGTCAGCTGTGGTGGTCGACAGATAGTGCGGCGGCTCGCCCCCGCCATGCACCGCCAGTGCGGCGCCGCTGATGTAGGACGCCACCGGGGAAGCCAGAAACGCCGTGGCCCAACCGATATCGGCCGGTTTGGCCAGCCGCCGCAACGGCACATTGGCCGATATCGCGGCGATCGACTCGGCATCACCGTAGAACAGGTCGGCCTGCTCGGTCTCGACCATGCCCACGACGACCGAGTTCACCCGGACCTTGGGCGCCCATTCGACCGCCAGCGTGGTGGTGAGGTTGTCGATGCCGGCCTTGGCGGCACCGTAGGCCGCGGTCCCCGGGGTGGGCCGGTGCCCGCTGACGCTGGAGATGTTGACGATGGTTCCGCCGGTCTCCTGCTTCTGCATCACGGCGTTGGCGTGGGTGGAGACCGACAGCGCGCCGATCAGATTCAGTTCGATGATCTTGGTGCTGAACTTGGCCGAGGCATCGGCGGCCGGCACGTAGGGCGATCCGCCGGCGTTGTTCACCACCACGTCCAGGCGGCCATGGGTTGCCACGATCGTGTCGATCAGGCCCTGCACGGCCGCGTCGTCGCGGATATCGCAGGAGTGGAACTCGTAGGGTGAACCCTCCACCGGCCGGCGTGCGCAGGTGATGACGGTGGCACCCTGACCGGCGAAAACCTCGCTGATGCCGGCGCCGACCCCGCGGACCCCGCCGGTCACCAAGACCACCCGGCCACCCAGTTGCAGATTGATTCCAGCCGCGTCAGTCACTGTGCTAGCGTACCAAGCAAGTGCTTGCTTAGGTAGCGACCCCACGAGGAAGTGACTGATGATCACCACCACGACAGTCGAACCGGGCATCGTCTCGGTGACCGTGAATTACCCACCCGTCAACGCCATCCCCTCGCAGGGCTGGTTCGAGCTCGGCGATGCCATCACCGCCGCCGGCCGTGACCGCAGCACCCACGTGGTGATCCTGCGCGCCGAGGGTCGTGGGTTCAACGCCGGTGTGGACATCAAGGAGATGCAGAACACCGACGGATTCACCGCGCTCATCGATGCCAACCGCGGGTGCTATCACGCCTTCAAAGCGGTGTACGAGTGCGAGGTACCCGTGGTGGCCGCCGTCAACGGCTTCTGCGTCGGGGGCGGTATCGGCCTGGTCGGCAATGCCGATGTCATCGTCGCCTCCGATGATGCGAAATTCGGTCTGCCCGAGGTGGAACGCGGCGCGCTCGGTGCCGCGACCCATCTGTCCCGGCTCGTTCCCCAGCATCTGATGCGCAGACTGTTCTTCACGGCGGCAACGGTTCCCGCCGAGACGCTGCATCACTTCGGTTCGGTGCACGAGGTGGTTCCGCGCGCCGAACTGGACGAGGCCGCGTTGCGTGTCGCGCGCGATATCGCCAGCAAGGACACCCGGGTGATCCGTGCCGCCAAAGAAGCGCTGAACTTCATCGACGTGCAACCGGTGAACGCGCGATACCGCATGGAGCAAGGCTTCACGTTCGAGCTCAACCTCGCAGGCGTCTCCGATGAGCACCGCGACGCCTTCGCCGGCACCGATAAGGGGTCCAAGTGACAGACAAGAGAACCACACTGGATGAGGCCGTCGCTTCCATCGAGAGCGGCATGACGATCGGTATCGGCGGGTGGGGCTCGCGGCGCAAGCCGATGGCCTTCATCCGCGCGCTGCTGCGCACCGATGTCAAGGACCTGACGGTGGTGACCTACGGCGGACCCGATCTGGGGCTGCTGTGCTCGGCCGACAAGGTCAAGCGCGTCTACTACGGATTCGTGTCACTGGACTCCCCGCCGTTCTACGACCCGTGGTTCGCCAAGGCCCGCACCAGTGGTGCCATCGAGGCGCGCGAGATGGACGAAGGCATGCTGCGCTGCGGCCTACAGGCCGCCGCCCAACGGCTGCCGTTCCTGCCGATCCGCGCCGGGCTCGGCAGCGATGTCCGCGCCTTCTGGGGTGATGAGCTCAAGACCGTGAAATCGCCCTATGACGATCAGGAATTGATCGCCATGCCTGCGCTGAACCTGGATGCCGCATTCGTGCACATGAATCTCGGGGACGAGCGCGGCAATGCCGCCTACACCGGTATCGACCCCTACTTCGACGATCTGTTCCTCATGTCGGCAACCCGGCGGTTCCTGTCGGTCGAGAAGGTGGTGTCCACCGAGGAACTGGTGAAATCTACTGTCCCGCAACAACAGCTGATCAACCGGATGATGGTCGACGTGGTGGTGGAAGCACCCAACGGCGCACACTTCACCACCAACGAGCCCGATTACCGCCGCGACGAGAAGTTCCAGCGCCACTACGCCGAGTCCGCCGGATCCGATGAGAAGTGGGCCGAGTTCGTGCAGACCTACCTGTCCGGCAGTGAGGCCGACTACCAGGCGGCCGTGCGCAAATTCGCAGAGGAAGGTGCCCAGTGATGTCCGTGACCCGTGCCGAGGTGTGCGCCGTCGCGTGCGCCGAACTGTTCCGCGATGCCGGCGAGATCATGGTCTCGCCCATGACGACCCTCGTCCAGATCGGTGCGCGCCTGGCGCGGCTGACGTTCGCCCCCGATATCGTGCTGACCGACGGTGAGGCGCGGATGATCGCCGACACCCCGGCCATCGGAGCGCCGGCGGCGATCGAGGGGTGGATGCCGTTCAACCGCGTCTTCGAGACCCTGTCCTGGGGTCGGCGCCACGTGGTGATGGGCGCCAACCAGATCGACCGGTACGGAAACCAGAACCTGTCGGCGTTCGGGCCGATCCAGCACCCGACCCGTCAGATGTTCGGTGTGCGCGGCGCACCCGGCAACTCCATCAACCACGCCACCAGCTACTTCGTCGGCAACCACTCCGCGCGGGTGTTCTGCGACAAGGTCGATATCGTCTCCGGGATCGGCTGGGACAAGATCGATCCCGCCAATCCGGCCTTCCGGTTCGCCGACATCCATCGGGTGGTGAGCAATCTGGGCGTGTTCGACTTCAACGGCCCCGACCGCCAGATGCGTGCGGTGTCCCTGCACCCCGGTGTCGACGCCGACCAGGTCGCCGAGAACACCTCCTTCGAGGTACACGGACTGGCCGAGGCCGAGACCACCCGGCTGCCGAACGCCGAGGAGCAGCGCCTGCTGCGCGAGGTCATCGATCCGAAGTCGCTGCGCGACAAAGAGGTCCGGGTGTAGCGATGGCAACACTGAGCACGGCACTGACCGAACTGGTCGGCATCGAGCACCCCGTCGTCCAGACCGGCATGGGCTGGGTGGCCGGAGCACGACTGGTCGCCGCCACGTCCAACGCGGGCGGCCTGGGCATCCTCGCCTCGGCAACCATGACACTGGCCGAACTGCAGACCGCCGTCACCAAGGTCAAGGCCGCGACCGACAAACCGTTCGGGATCAACATCCGCGCCGACGCCGGGGACGCGAACGACCGCGTCGACCTCCTGATCCGCGAAGGGGTCAAAGTCGCCTCCTTCGCCCTGGCTCCCAAACCCGACCTGATCGCCCGGCTCAAGGATGCCGGCGTGGTGGTCATCCCGTCGGTCGGGTTGGCCAAGCACGCCAAGAAGGTGGCCGGCTGGGGCGCGGATGCGGTGATCGTGCAGGGCGGTGAGGGCGGCGGTCACACCGGTCCGATCGCCACCACGCTGCTGCTGCCCTCGGTGCTCGACGCCGTCGCCGACACGGGGATGCCCGTCATCGCCGCCGGCGGGTTCTTCGACGGTCGTGGACTGGCCGCGGCCCTGTCCTATGGTGCGGCGGGCGTCGCGATGGGCACCCGCTTCCTGCTGACCTCCGATTCGACGGTCCCCGAGGCGGTCAAGCAGCGTTACCTGCAGGCGGCGTTGGACGGCACCGTGGTCTCCACCCGCGTCGACGGTATGCCGCACCGGGTCTTACGCACCGGACTGGTGGACAAGCTCGAAAGCGGGTCCCCGGTGCGGGGTCTGGCCGCCGCGGTGGGCAACGCGCAGAAGTTCAAGAAGATGTCGCAGATGTCGTGGCGTTCCATGATCACCGACGGTCTGGCGATGCGCCACGGCAAGGACCTCACCTGGTCACAGGTCATCATGGCGGCCAACACGCCGATGCTGCTCAAGGCCGGCCTGGTCGAGGGCAACACCGAGGCCGGTGTGCTGGCCTCTGGTCAGGTCGCGGGCATCATCGACGATCTGCCGTCCTGCGCAGAACTCGTCCCGTCCATCGTCGCCGAGGCCGTCGAACACCTACAGAAGGCGACTACCTACATCCGTCCCTGAGGCGGAATTCGACGAATCACCGCACCCACGTACCGACCAGCTCGTAGCGTGGGGCGATGAAGATGGATGCGGCGGTTCTCTCGGAGATCAACGGAGACTGGAGTATCGAGCAGGTCGACCTCGACCCGCCCCAGGAGGGCGAGGTGTTGGTCTCCTTCGAGGCGACCGGGTTGTGTCACTCCGACCACCATCCGCGCACCGGTGACTTCCCCGTCCCGTTTCCGGTGATCGGTGGCCACGAGGGTGCAGGCATCGTCCAGGAGGTCGGACCGGGCGTCCGCGACCTCAAACCCGGTGACCATGTGGTCGCCTCGTTCCTGCCCGCCTGCGGCAAGTGCCGGTGGTGTGCCAGCGGGCAGCAGAATCTGTGCGACCTCGGCGCGATGCTGCTTGCCGGAACGCAGCTGGATGGCACGTTCCGCCGACACATCGGCGACCAGGGAATCTACGTGGCCCTGCTGCTGGGAACCTTCGCCCAGTACGGCGTCGTCTCGGACGCCTCGCTGGTCAAGATCGACGATGACCTTCCACTGAACCGGGCCTGCCTGCTGGGGTGCGGTATCACCACCGGCTGGGGGTCGGCGGTGAACACCGCCGAGGTCGGACCCGGCGATACCGTGGTGGTGATCGGCGTCGGCGGGGTGGGTGCCGGTGCCATCCAGGGCGCCCGAATCGCCGGGGCCGCCCACATCATCGCCGTCGATCTGGTGGCCGAGAAAAGCGCCAAGGCAACCGAACTGGGGGCCACGCACTTCGTCACCTCCTTCGAGGAAGCCACCGCGCTGGTCGCCGAGCTCACCAAGGGTGTGATGGCCGACTCTGCCATCCTGACCGTCGGCCTCGTCGAGGGACAGATGATCGGCGCCGCACTGGACATGGTGCGCAAGGGTGGGGCGGTGGTGCTCACCGGCATCGCATCGATGACCGACGTCACCCCGACGCTGCCCATGGCGATGTTCACCCTGTTCCAGAAACGACTCCTGGGCAGCCTGTACGGCGAGGCCAACCCGCGTGCCGACATCCCGAAACTGCTCAGCCTCTATCGGGACGGTCAACTGCTGCTCGACGAGTCGGTGACCACCGAATACAAGCTCGGTGACATCAACGTCGCCTTCGACGACATGTTGGCCGGTCACAACATCCGCGGTGTCATCCTGCACGACCACTGACCCGGCGCATCGGCCGCATCAGCAACGTGGGCGAAACGCGCGCGACACGAAATGTAAGCACGGCTGCCGGATTCTGATCGGCATGTCGGCACCCACCAAGAGCCAGCGCAAGCGCGTGCACCCCGTCGACGAGGTGCTGCCGCTGCCCAAGCTCGCCACCTATGGCTTCCAGCACGTGGTGGCGTTCTATGCCGGCGCGGTGTTGGTGCCGATCCTGATCGCCAACGCGCTCGGACTGTCGCGCGAAGAGCTCGTCATGCTCATCACCGCCGACCTGTTCACCTGCGGTATCGCATCCATCATCCAGGCCGTCGGGTTCAAGAATGTCGGGGTGCGCCTGCCGCTGCTGCAGGGTGTCACCTTCGCCGGGGTCGCGCCCATCATCGCGATCGGCCTGGCACACGGCGGTGGCACC
This sequence comes from Mycolicibacterium neoaurum ATCC 25795, assembly GCF_000691525.1. Lineage (GTDB taxonomy): Bacteria > Actinomycetota > Actinomycetes > Mycobacteriales > Mycobacteriaceae > Mycobacterium > Mycobacterium neoaurum. The sequence goes on along the minus strand of NZ_JMDW01000019.1, from coordinate 102,949 downwards.
GCGAGTCTGCTCTACGTCTACGGCGCCGTGATCGTCGCCGGTGTCTTCACCTTCCTCATCGCGCCGGTGTTCGTCCGGCTGCTCACCTTTTTCCCGCCGGTGGTCACCGGAACCCTGATCACCATCATCGGTCTGTGCCTGGTGCCCATCGGGGCATTGGACGCGGTGACCGATCCGGCGACCCACGAACCCGATCCCGGCAACCTGCGGTGGGTGCTCTACGCCCTGGGCACCATCGCGGTCATCGTCACCATCCAGCGGCTGTTCCGCGGATTCATGTCGACCATCGCCGTCCTGCTCGGGCTGGTGGCAGGCTGTGCGGTCGCCTATGCACTCGGCGATATGAACTTCGACCGGGTCGGCGAAGCCGCCATGTTCGGGTTCACCCCGCCGTTCGCCTTCGGAATGCCCAAGTTCGACATCATCGCGATCGTCACCATGATCATCGTGATGATGATCATCGCCGTCGAATCCACCGGCAGCACGATCGCGACCGGAGAGATCGTCGGCAAGCGGGTCCGCCCGTCCGATATCGGCAACGTGCTGCGCGCCGACGGTGTCGCCACCACCATCGGCGGCATCTTCAATTCCTTTCCCTACACCGCGTTCTCCGAGAATGTCGGGCTGGTGCGGCTCACCGGGGTCAAGAGCAGGTGGGTGGTCGCGGCGGCCGGCGCCATCATGATCGTGCTCGGCTTCCTACCCAAGGTCGCCGCCATCGTCGCGTCGATCCCGAACCCCGTGCTCGGTGGTGCGGCACTCACGTTGTTCGCCACCGTCGCCGTCGTCGGCATCCAGACCCTCGGCAAGGTCGATTTCACCGACCACCGCAACGTCATCATCGTCACCACGAGCCTGGCGTTGGCACTGTTGGTCACCTCCTACCCGGCGATCTCCTCGACACTGCCCGCCGGGCTGGACATCCTGTTCGGCAGCGGTATCAGCACCGGCGCCATCACCGCGATCGCGCTGAACATCGTGTTCTTCCACCTGGGCAAGAAGGGCCCGCGGGTGGCGGGATCCGGCTCCATCACCCTCGACGAGGTGAACACGATGACCCGCGAACGGTTCACCGAGGTGTTCGGGCACGTGGTGCAGGGCGTCGGGTGGGCCGCCGACCGAGCCTTCGATCAGCGGCCGTTCGCCGATACCGCAGCCCTGCGGGAGGCCTTCCAGGATGCGGTGCTGACCGGCAACACCGAACAACAGCAGGAAATGCTCGATTCGTTTCCCGATCTGGGCGCCGAGGACGAGACCGGGCAGGTGCTCGCCGTCGACCATGTCGCGTTGAGCAATCTGGACTCCGACGACCATCAGGATGTGGTCAACCTGGCCGCGGCCTACCGCGAGCACTTCGGTTTCCCGCTGATCATCTGCGCGAGGGAGACCGAGCGTTTCGACCGGGTGCTGCGCAACGGCTGGTCTCGGATGGACAATTCGGTGTCGACCGAGCGGGCATACGCGCTGATCGAGGTCGCCAAGATCGTCAATTATCGATTCACCGATCTGGTCGCCGACGCCAATCCCATTGCCGCAGCGCGGTTCGGCAGGCTCAACGACCTCCCGTGAAGGCAATCGGACTGGCCAACTTCAACTCCCTGTCCGAGCGTGGGCAGATGCATCTGCTGTTCGAGGTGTGCTCCTCGACCATCTGGGCTCGGCGGGTGCTGGCGGCCGCGCCGTTCCGGGACACCCACGCCCTCTACGACAGGGCGGATCGCATCCTTGCCGAGCTTCCCGATGCCGAGATCGACGCCGCGCTCGACGGGCACCCGCGCATCGGGGCCAGGGCGGACAACCCGTCGTCGGCCCGCGAACAGGCCCGGGTGGCCGGTGCTGACGATTCGGTGAAAGCGACACTCGCCCAGAAGAACCGGGAGTACGAGCAGCGCTTCGGCTACGTGTATCTGGTGTGCGCCAGCGGCCGTTCGGCCGAGGAACTGCTGGACATCCTCACCGACCGCCTGGCCAACGACCCCGACACCGAGCGCCGGGTGATGCGCAACGAACTCGCCAAGATCAACCGGTTACGGCTGGAACGACTGTTGAGTGAGCCGACATGATGGGTCACATGACGCTGTCGACACATGTCCTGGATGCCACCACCGGAAGGCCCGCAGCCGGGATGGCGGTCACCCTGACCGCCGCCGGCACCGTGGTGGCCGACGGCATGACCGATTCCGACGGGCGCATCCCGGAGTTCGGTGGAGAGCTCGCCGCAGGGGTGTACCGGCTGCACTTCGACACCGCGGCTTACTTCGCCGCCGAAGGACTCGTGGGCTTCTACCCGGAGGTGGTGATCGCCTTCGAGATCACCGAACTCTCGGGGCATTACCACGTGCCGCTGCTGTTGTCCCCGTACGCCTACTCCACCTACCGCGGGAGCTGAACCATTGAAGGTCGCCATCATCGGCGCAGGCATGGGCGGATTGAGCGCAGCCATCGCACTGCGCCAGATCGGTATCGACACCGCCGTCTACGAGCGCGTCACCGAGAACAAGCCGGTGGGTGCGGCGATCTCGGTGTGGTCCAACGGGGTGAAATGCCTGAACTATCTGGGCCTGCGCGAGGAGACCGAACAGCTCGGCGGGCTGGTCGAGACGATGAGTTACGTCGATGGGCACAGTGGTGCGACGATGTGCCGATTCTCGATGCAACCCTTGATCGACGAGGTCGGTCAACGCCCCTACCCCATCGCCAGGGCCGAACTCCAACTGATGTTGATGCAGGCCTACGGGATGGATGACATCACGTTCGGTATGACCATGGTCGAGGTCAGCGACGGTCCCGACGCCGCCAGGGCCCTCTTCGCCGACGGTACGACGATCCAGGCCGATGCGATCATCGGCGCGGACGGGGCCGGCTCGATCACCCGCGAGTACGTGTTGGGCACCCCGGTGACGCGACGCTACGCCGGCTACGTGAACTACAACGGCTTGGTCGCCACCGACGACGCGATTGGTCCGGCTACCGAATGGACCACCTATGTCGGTGACGGCAAGCGGGTTTCGGTGATGCCGGTATCCGACGGGCGCTTCTATTTCTTCTTCGATGTCGTCGAGGAGCAGGGCCTGCCCTACCGCCGGGGCAGTGCCCGCGAGGTGCTGCGAGGACACTTCGCCGACTGGGCTCCGGGGGTGCAGACCCTGATCGACGCGCTGGATCCGCAGACCACCAACCGGGTCGAGATCCTTGATCTGGACCCCTTCGACACCTGGGTGAAGGGGCGGGTGGCGGTGCTGGGCGATGCGGCGCACAACACCACACCCGATATCGGGCAGGGTGGTTGTTCAGCCATGGAGGACGCCATCGCACTGCAATGGGCTTTCAAAGACCATCCCGACGACGTACACGCGGCATTGATCGCATATCAGGAGGCCCGTGTCGCACGAGCGGGCGAGCTCGTCCTGCGGGCCCGTAAACGTTGTGACGTCACCCATGCCAAGGATCCCGAGCTGACCGCGCAATGGTACGAGGAGCTGCGAAACGAGGACGGCACCAACATCCTCCGCGGTATCGCGGGCAATATTCTCGGTGGGCCGCTCACCCCTGCCACCGACTAGCTACCCGGCGGTCAGTAGGCGACCGCGCACGTAGACCTGATCGACGGCATCCTCGCGCATACCCATCAGCAGCGTGAACAGCAGCCGGTCGGTGTCCTCGGAGTCGATGCGCGCCAATACCTCCGGCAACATCACCTGCCGATCAGGGTCGATCACCACGAAGTCTGCTTCCTTGCCTGCGTCGAGGTTGCCGATTCGGTCCTGCATGTCCAGCGCCCGCGCTCCCGCCAGCGTCGCCGTGTAGAGCAGCTCGGCAGGCGTTATCGACAGCCCTTGTCCGGCCGGCTCGCTGATATGAACCTTGAAGCAGTCGTTGAGCACACGCGGGATCAACCACTCGTCGCCCGCGGCGATATCGGTACCCAGGGCGATGTTCACGCCGGCATCGGCGGTTCGACGCCACGGCATTGTGCCCGACCCGAGGAACAATTGCGAGGTCGGGCAATGTGCCACCGAGCTCCCGGTCTCGGCCAACCGAGCAAGTTCGTTCTGGCTGCAGTGCACGGCATGCGCGAAGACACTTCGCCTGCCCAACAGCGAGCGAACGCCACCCGTGAGCCGTCCGTCGTAGGTATCCAGATAATCCCGCACACCGAAACTGGAACGGACCGAATCGATCTCGTCCGTGTTTTCGGACAGGTGGGTATGAAAGTAGACGCCACCAACCCGAACCGAGTCATACAGCTCACCCAGTCCGTGCAGGGTGGCGGCGGTGACCGACAGTGCAAAACGCGGTATCACCGCGACACCGACCAGTCCGGATCCTGCTCCGTGCCAACGCCGGATCTCGCTGTCGGTCAACGTGATCGCGGCATCCTCGGTGGTGATCAGCGGAGATGCCGCCTCCGGGCCCACCGTCTGGATGCCCCGCCCCGACACCGTGCGCAGACCGGTGCGGCAGGATTCCTCGAAGAGCGCGTCCTGGGCCTCGGGGAACGCCGAGCCGAACACCATCGCGGTGGTGGTGCCGACCGCGATCCGGCGCGCGCAGAAGTCGCCGGCCACGGCACGTGCGTACTCGGTGTCGGCCAGCATCGCCTCGGCGGGAAAGATGCAGCGCTGCAACCAGTCCAACAGCTGCCCGCCACCGTAGGAGTCGGTGCAGCGGGTCTGTGGGAAGTGCAGGTGTGTGTCGATGAATCCCGGCAGCAGGAAGCCCGGACGGCAGTCCACCACCGTGGCCTCGGCATAGCGGGCCGGCAACCGGTCGTATCGGCCGCTGAAGCCGATAATGCCGGTATCGTCGACCGCGAGCACCCCGTCGGGAATGCTCACGAGGTGGTCCCGTGCCTGCGTCAACTCTGGTGACCCGCCGATGTGAATCAGGTGTCCGCGGTACACGCGCATCCCCTGATTGTCACAGTGTCTGCACGACTGCGCAGTTCGACGGTTTCGGGCTGCGGGGCCATCATGTTGCCCTTAGGGTCGTCAGATGGACCTCAACAGCGTCGAGGCGGTGCGCACGCCCGCCCGCCGTGACGAGGTGTGGCCACTGAGGTCGACCGACGCCATCCTGGCCGGTGGCACCTGGCTGTTCTCCGAGCCACAGCCCGCCGTATCCCGCCTTGTCGACATCACCGGACTGGGATGGGCACCGGTCACGCTGAGCGAGAAGGGCGTGGAACTCGCGGCGACCTGCACGGTGGCCGAACTCGGCAGGCTCTCGACACTGCTGCCGTCCGCCCGACCGCACTGGATCGCGGCTCCGCTGTTCGCGCAGTGCTGTACCGCCTTGTTGGCCTCGGCCAAGATCTGGCGCACCGCCACCGTCGGGGGCAACATCTGCCTGTCCTTTCCCGCCGGGGCGATGATCTCCCTGGTCTCCGCTCTCGACGGCACCGTCACCGTATGGGGCCCCGATGGGTCCGATCGTGTCCTACCGATCACCGACTTCGTCATCGGCGACTCCCGCAATGCGCTGCAGCCCGGAGATCTCCTGCGCTCGGTCCAGATACCTGCCCGCGCGCTCACAGCGCGCACCGCCTATCGCAAGCTCGCCCCGTCGCCGCTGGGCCGGTCCAGCGCCGTGGTCATCGGACGGCGCCAGGCCGACGGGGAATTCGTGGTCTCCGTCACCGCAGCCACGGTGCGCCCGCTGGTGTTCCGCTTCGACGCCCTGCCCACCGCCGCCGATCTGCGTGACGCGCTGGGAGAAATCGCCGAGCAGGACATCACCCGCGATGTGCACGGTGACCCGGACTGGCGGCGGGCGGTGACGCTGACCCTGGCCGAACAGATTCGTACCGAGCTGACATGAAGGTTACGGTCAACGGCAGCGACTGCACCGACACCGCGCGTCCCGGCCAGTGTCTGCGTACCTACCTGCGCGAGCATGGCCACTTCGAGGTGAAGAAGGGCTGTGATGCCGGCGACTGCGGTGCCTGTTCGGTGCTGGTGGACGGTGATCCCGTGCATTCCTGTGTGTTTCCCGCCTTCCGGGCGGACGGGCGCCACGTCACCACCGTCGCGGGCCTGGGCACACCCGAGAACCTGCATCCGGTACAGCGACGTTTCCTGGAAGCCGCGGGATTCCAGTGCGGGTTCTGCACCGCGGGCATGGTCACCACCGCGGCGGCACTGCCCCCCGCCGGTTCCACCGACCTACCTCAGCAGCTCAAGGGAAACCTGTGCCGGTGCACCGGCTATCGCGCCATCGGGGACGCGATAGCCGGCGTCACGAATACCGAGAAACCCGGTGGCAGCGATGTCGGTCGATCGATCGGTGCGCCCGCCGGTGCCGCAGTGGTCACCGGCACCGAGCAGTACACGATGGACGAGACACCGGAAGGATTGCTGCACCTGGCGGTGCTGCACAGTCCGGTGCCACACGCCCGCATCCGGTCGATCGACATCGAGGTGGCCCAGTCGATTCCGGGCGTACGACTGATCCTGACGCACCATGACAGCCCACCGGTCCGATTCTCGACGGCCCGCCACGAATCACGAGATGACGATCCTGACGACACCGTGATCCTCGACGACACCGTACGTTTCGTCGGCCAGCGGGTGGCCGCGGTGATCGCCGATGATCCGGGCACGGCCGAAAAAGCCTGCCGGGCGGTCGTTGTCGACTATGAGATCCTGCCCGCGGTGTTCGATCCGGAGGCCGCACGGACGCCGGGCGCGCCGGCGCTGCATGCCGACAAGGGACCCGAATCCCGCATCGGCGATCCGGCGCGCAACCTGGTCGCCGAACTGCACGGCGAGGTGGGTTCGGTTCAGGACGGTATCGCGGCGGCCGAGTCGGCCGGGGGTGCCGTCGTGCGCGGCCGCTGGCAGACCCAGCGGGTACAGCATGTGCATCTGGAGACCCATGGCTGCACCGGATGGCGGGATCCCGACGGGCGCTTGGTGATCCGAACCAGCTCGCAGGTCCCCTTCCTGGTACGCGATGAACTGTGCCATATCTTCGGACTGGAACCGGACGGGGTGCGGGTGTTCACCCGACGCGTCGGTGGCGGATTCGGTGGCAAGCAGGAGATGCTGACCGAGGATCTGGTGGCGATGGCCGTGCTGCGGCTGGGCAGGCCGGTGCGCTATGAGTTCAGCCGCACCGATCAGTTCACCGTCGCGCCATGCCGGCACCCGTTCCGGGTGGACGTCACCGTCGCCGCCGATGCCGAGGGTGTTCTCACCGCCCTGGCCGTGGATGCACTGGTCGACGCGGGCGCCTACGGTAACCACAGTCCCGGGGTGATGTTCCACGGGTGCGGGGAATCGGTTGCGGTATACCGCAGTCCGAACAAGCGGGTGGACGCTCATGCCGTCTACACGAACAATCTCCCATCCGGCGCGTTTCGCGGTTACGGGCTCGGGCAGGTGATGTTCGCCGTCGAATCCGCGATCGACGAGTTGGCGCATCGACTGGGAATCGACCCATTCGACTTCCGGCGGCGCAATGTCGTCGTTCCCGGTGACCGGTTCGTGGACTCCCACATCCTCGACGATGACCTGACCTTCGGTAGTTACGGCCTCGATCAATGCCTGGACCTCGCCCAGGATGCGCTGCGGGCCGGCAACGGTGCTGTCCCACCGGCCGGGTGGGCGGTCGGCGAGGGAATGGCGGTGGCGATGATCGCCACGATCCCGCCGCGCGGGCATTACGGCGAGGCGACGGTGACCGTCGATGCCGATGGTGTGTACACCCTCGATGTGGGGACCACCGAGTTCGGCAACGGCACCACGACGGTGCACACGCAGATCGCGGCGACCGAACTGGGCACGGTGCCCGAACGGATCATGGTTCGCCAATCCGATACCGCCACCGCCGGTTACGACACCGGGGCATTCGGCTCGGCGGGAACCGTGGTCGCCGGCCGGGCGACCCTGTTGGCGTGTCGGCGGTTGAGCACCCGGTTGACCGCAGCCGCCAGCACACTGAGCGGAGTCGACCCCGCGGCATGCACGCTGGGACGCAACGGTGTTCAGTGCGGTGATCGCCTGGTGGACTTCTCGGCGCTGCCGACACCGATGAGTTCTACGGCGATGCACGACGGCACGCCGCGGTCGGTCGCGTTCAACGTGCAGGCATTCCGGGTCGCGGTGAACACCGCGACCGGCGAGATCCGGATCCTGCAGTCGGTCCATGCTGCCGATGCCGGAGTGGTGATGAATCCCCAGCAGTGCCGTGGTCAGGTGGAAGGCGGTGTGGCACAGGCGATCGGTTCGGCACTGTTCGAGGAGATCCAGATCGACCCCGACGGAGTGGTGACCACCGCGACGCTGCGCAACTACCACATCCCCCAGTTCGCCGATGTTCCGTTCACCGAGGTGTATTTCGCCGACACCTATGACGAGCTGGGACCGCTCGGCGCCAAGTCGATGAGCGAATCCCCGTACAACCCGGTCGCCCCTGCGCTGGCCAACGCAATAGCCGACGCATGCGGTGCGCGCATGCGTCGGCTACCGATGACACCGGCCAGGGTGTGGCGGGAGCTGCGCTCCGCGCAGCCCTAGAGCCGTTCGATGATGGTGACGTTGGCGGTGCCGCCGCCCTCACACATCGTCTGTAGACCGTAACGTCCGCCGGTGCGCTCCAAAGTGTTGAGCATCGTGGCGAACAACTTGGCGCCGGTGGCCCCGAGCGGGTGGCCGAGCGCGATGGCTCCGCCATTGGGATTGACCTTGGCCGGGTCCGCTCCGGTCTCCTTGATCCATGCCTGGACGACGGGAGCGAACGCCTCGTTGATCTCGACGGTGTCGATATCGTCGATGGACAGTCCGGTCTTCTGCAGCGCGTAGTGAGTGGCCGGGATCGGCCCGGTGAGCATGTACACCGGATCGGCGCCGCGGGCGCTGATGTGGTGGATCCGGGCGCGCGGGGTGAGGCCGTGCTGCTTGACCGCGTCCGCGGAGGCCAGCAGCACCGCGCTGGCACCGTCGGAGATCTGGCTGGCCATGGCGGCGGTCAGTTTGCCACCGTCGACAAGGGTCTTGAGTCCGGCCATCTTCTCCAGGGTCGTGTCGCGGGGACCCTCATCGGTGACGAAGGAGGTCCCGTCGACCTGGACCGGGATGATCTCGTTCTCGAAGTAACCTGCCCGGATCGCCTCCTGGGCCCGTTGGTGGCTGGCCAGGGCGTAGCGCTCCATGTCCTCGCGGGACAGGTTCCATTTCTCGGCGATCAGTTCGGATCCGCGGAACTGCGAGATCTCCTGATCGCCATAGCGGTGCAGCCAGCCCTTGGACTCGTTGGTGGGCGAGGTGTGCCCGAACTCCTTGCCGACGATCATGGCGGAGCTGATCGGGATCTGACTCATGTTCTGCATGCCGCCGGCCACGATGAGATCGGCCGTACCGGACATGATCGCCTGTGCACCAAAGGAAATGGCTTGCTGGCTGGAACCGCACTGGCGGTCGACGGTCACGCCGGGAACTTCCTCGGGGAAGCCGGCGGCCAGCCAGGACAGCCTGGCGATATTGCCGGCCTGCCCGCCCACCGCGTCGACACAACCGGCGATCACGTCGTCAACGGCACCGGGGTCGACGTCATTGCGATCGAAGAGTCCGCGCCAGGCGGTGGCGCCCAGGTCGACCGGATGCACGCCGGCCAGCGACCCGTTGCGCTTTCCGATCGCCGTGCGTACGGCGTCGATGACGAATGCTTCTGACGCCACTGCTTTTGAGGTCGAGGCCATTACGAGACTCCTTCTGTGGTGATGCCGCCGAGAACGATGGCGAGGTACTGGCGGCCGACTTCTTCGGCCGTGAGCGGTCCACCGGGTTGATACCAACGCACCGAGACCCACGTGGTGTCGCGGATGAAGCGATAGATCAGGTCGACGTCGAGATCGGGGCGGAACGACCCGTCGGCGACCCCGTCGTGTAAAAGGTCCACCCACATCTTTCGCTGCTCGCGGTTGCGCTCGTCGACGAAGCCGAACTGATCCAACGCTGACAGCCGTTTGGCCTCGTCCTGATAGATCACCACCTGTGCGTGACGGTGTTCGATCGCCTCGAAGGACGCCATGAACAGTCCCTTGAGTCGGTCCAGCGGCGTCGATTCGGTCGCAAGGACCTGCTGATAACGCTCGAAGAGCCAGTCGAGGAAGTCCCGCAGGACCTCCTCGACCATCTGTTCCTTGGATTTGAAATGGTGATAGAGACTGCCCGACAGGATGCCCGCCGAATCGGCGATATCTCGCACGGTGGTGGCTTTGAGGCCGCGCTCGGCGAACATCGTCGCGGCGAGCTGTAGCAGCTCATCGCGACGGCTTGCCGGCTGTGTCATTCACATAGCGTACCAACCAAGCACTTGCTAGGTCGAGATGGCCCATGCTGCGCAGCGCACCGGTCATCCACAGCGCGCAATGTGTGACCTTGGTCACACCGGATCGCGTCCAGCGCATCCCCGTCCGCCCGCACTGCGTGCACACTTGTTCACCGCGACGGCTCGATCGGTGAGATTCCGGCAATGCTCCCGTAACACGGCTTCCTGTGCAGCATCTGCATGAACGCTGGAAGGCCGCCCTTCGCAGCAATCTCCGCATCGCGACGGCGGCGCCCAGACCGCGGTCCATCACCGGATCGAAAGACCTCGGTACCGCCGGTTCAGCTAATTCGTGTGCGAACTAGCCAGAACTGACGTTCTCGCAAAATACGACTGCGCCGGGTCCGCGCTCCATAAGCTCACCGTGATCTATTCGATACAACTGACCAGTTTCAAGGGGTACCCGCATATGGAGATTTCAGCCCGTCCCTACTTCACGGCGGGAGTCGCCCTGACAGCGGCCAGCGCCATCGCGCTCACCCCGCTGATGGTCCCGACCGAGGGCCACACCATTGCGATCCCCAAGGTCAGCACCGCCGAGGTGCAGTTGGCTGCGGTCATCAACCCTGCCGACGTCGACCGGTTGATCGCCGCGCTGCGCACCGGTCTCGCCGATATCACCAACGGCATCGGATCGGTCGAGACCTTCACCACCGACACCCTCGCCGGTGCCCTCGCCGAGGCCCAGCGCCTCAACACCGGCTTTTGGGACCCCATCGTCGCTGCCGCTGGAACTGGAGTCCTCGGCTCGCTGGTGACCGCGGTCAGCAACTACTCCCAGGCCAGCCTGGCGATGACTGCAGAGAGCATCAACGGGATCGCCGGTGCGACCGTCACGCTGCCGGGTGATATCACCAACATCATCGGCAGCACGCTCATCGGCTCGCTGAACACCGCGCTCTACGCCATCACCGATGTGATCAACAACCCGTTCAAGCTGTCCAGCTACACCGGTCTGCTGGCCGGCGTGGTGAACATCATCGGCGACAGCCTGGTGGGACAGGACCCCAACCATGACACCGGCCTGTTGTCCGGACCTGCCGGCACCAACAGCCTCTTGTCGACCGCGCTGAATGCGACCCTCGGTGGGGTCATCGGCGTCGTCGGCCTTGGCTTCAGTGGGATCACCGGCCAGGTCAATCTCGCCGTGGACTCGCTGAACGCCGCGCTGAACACGCTCGCCCAGCAGAGCGGCAGTCAGCTGCTCACCGGAGTGGTCGGTGTCATCCAGGGTCTCGCCATCAACCCGATCAAGATCATCAACAACGCCGGCGTCCTGAACGGGCTGGTCGAGATCGGATTCCCGTTGCTCGGTGCGTTGTCACCGATCACGGATGCCACGGCCAAAGCCGTGATCGGCGTGCAGACCGGCCTCAACGTCGCACTGGACGCCATCGGATCCAACCCCCTCGATCTGGCCAGCTACACCACCGCGCTGGGTGGACTGTTCAACGGCGGATTCGACGTCACGGGTGCGGGTATCACGATCGGCACCTCGCTGCTCACCACTCCCGGCAGCCTGCTGGCCGGGGTCACCCGGACCACCGCCGGTCTCGTCACCGAGTTGACCACCAATCTCGCCGCGACCGTCGCCGCGGCACTCACCCAGATCGGCCTCGGCCAGGCCGCTGAACTGGTGGTCAACCTGGGCGCCGCGGTGAACACGGCGGTCAATTCGGTCCGCGATATCGTCGCCAACAACGTGATCGGTGGGATCAACGGTGTCATCACCAACATCAGCACCGGCCTGAACGGCGTCAACGAGAACGCCAGGACCATCATCGACAACCTGCTCAACTATCACCCGGTGGCTCCGGCCGGCGCGACTGCCGACACCCTCGGTGCCGGTCCGGAGGGCGGCGAGGCCTCCGCGTCGTTGGTCGCCGACAACACCACCAACGACAACACCACCAACGAGACCGCATCCGAGGAGACCGCATCCGAGGAGACGGCAGCGGTGACGGAGGAGTCGAGCGAGGAGCTGACCAAGGTCACCGAAACCTCCACCACTGAACTGGATTCCGACGACTCGGAGACCACCGAGTCCGACCGGGCGGCGTTCATCTCCTCCGCATCCGAGAGTGCCGAATCCGAAGGCACCACCGACGGAACCGAGGACACCGCCAAGACCGATGCGCGGACGAACGGGTCGGGCACCGCTGCGGCCACCGTCACCGAATCGGTGTCCACCGAAACCGCCGCGGCCAACGAGTCGACCGACCGTTCCGAAGGGCCCGACCGGAGTGCGTCCGCCGGAAGCGACAGCACCGACTGACCGGAACCGATATCAGAGCACCACGCCGCAGCGCCCGGTCCGGGCCGCTGCGGCGTGGTGTTTTCGGTCGGCTGCCGGTCGGTCAGGCGCGCTGACTGGAGACCGAGATGACCTCTCCGGTCAGATAACTGGAGTAATCGCTGGCCAAAAAGGCGATGGTGGACGCGATCTCCCAGGGCTCCGCCGCGCGGCCGAAGGCCTCGTCGCCGGCGAGACGGTCCAGCAGCTCTGCAGACGACGTCTTTTCCAGGAACTTGTGCCGCGCGATGCTCGGGGACACCGCATTGATCCGGACCCCGTACTCGACGGCTTCGATTGCGCTGCAGCGGGTCAGCGCCATGACGCCGGCCTTGGCCGCGGCGTAATGCGACTGCGAGTGCTGGGCACGCCAGCCGAGCACGCTGGCGTTGTTGACGATGACCCCGCCGTGCGGGGCGTCCCGGAAGTAGCGCAACGCGGCCCGGGTCGCCCGCATGACCGAGGTCAGCGTCACGTTGACGACGCGGTCCCATTCGTCGTCGGTCATGTCGATGACGGGGGTCTGCCCACCGAGCCCGGCATTGTTGACCAGAACGTCCAGGCGGCCCGCCTTCTGCACCGATTCGGTGATCAGGTTGTCCACGGCAGCGGTGGAGGTGACATCGCAAACCACCGCGTCGACCTTGCCCAGTCCCAGCGCCGCCAGCTCCTCTCGGGTTTCACCGAGCCGACGCTCGTGGAAATCGGAGACCACGACGTCGGCGCCCTCCAACAGGGCCCGCCGGGCGGTGGTCGACCCGATCCCGGTACCGGCCGCCGCGGTGACCAGGACGACCTTTCCCTGCAGAAGTCCGTGTCCGGCAATCTCTTCGGGTACTTCTGACAGGCTCATCAGCCTTTGGCCTCTCGTGGTAGGCCGAGCACCCGCTCGGCGATGATGTTGCGCTGGATCTCGTTGGATCCGCCGTAGATGGTGTCGGAGCGGGAGAACAGGTACAGCCGCTGCCATTCGTCGAATTCGCCATTGTCGAGGGTGAGTCCAGCGGTCCCCTGCACGTCCATCGCAATCTCGCCGAGCTCGCGATGCCAGTTGGCCCACAACAACTTCGACACATTGTCTTGACCAGGTTGTTCGGCGTCCATCGTCGCAAGCGAATAGGAACGCATCGCCTTCAGGCCGGTCCAGGATCGGGTCAGTCGCTCGCGGATCAGTGGGTCATCGGCGGCGCCGGTGCGCTTGGCGAGGTCTACCAAGTTGGAATGCTCACGGGCATAACGGATCTGCTGGCCCAGCGTGGACACACCACGCTCGAAGGTCAGCAGGCCCATCGCGACCCGCCAGCCGTCGCCGGGTTCCCCGACGACCAGGGCGGCCTCGGTGCGGGCGTCGTCGAAGAACACCTCGTTGAACTCGGAGTCGCCGGTCAGCTGGATGATCGGGCGGATTTGCACGCCCGGCTGATCCAGCGGCACCAGCAGGAAAGACAGCCCGGCATGTCGCTTGGACCCCTTCTCGGATCGCGCGACCACGAAGCACCACTGCGCCCAGTGCGCCAGCGATGTCCAGACTTTCTGTCCGTTGAGCACCCAGTGGTCAACGTCGAGCACAGCAGTGGTCGACACATTGGCCAGGTCGCTACCGGCATTGGGCTCGGAGTACCCCTGGCTCCACAGCTCGGTGACATCCCGGATGCCCGGCAGGAAACGCTGCTGCTGTTCGGGAGTGCCATAGGCGATCAGCGTCGGGCCGAGCAGTTCCTCACCGAGGTGATTCACCTTGTCCGGTGCGTCGGCCTTGGCGTACTCCTCATAGAAGGCCACCCGATGCGCGACGGTCAGACCGCGGCCACCGTGCTCCTCGGGCCAGCCCAGGCAGGTCAGGCCTGCCGCGGCCAGATGCTGATTCCACGCCCGGCGTTCCTCGAAGGCCTCATGCTCACGACCCGGGCCGCCGAGGCCCTTGAGCGCTGCATATTCGCCGACGAGGTTGTCGGCGAGCCACTGCCGGACCTCGGCCCGGAACTCCTCGACCTCAATCACCCTTGTAGGCTAACCTACCAAGCACTTGCTTTGTTAGAGGAGCGTCAATGACGAGCGACCCGCAGGCCGGTGGGCAGGAGCACGGCGACCGGGGAATCAGAACCGTTCCGGCGGTCCTGGACCGGATTGCCGTGCAGTTTTCCGACCACGACGCGGTGGTGACGGCCGACCGACGTCTCACCTACCGGCAGCTCCGCGACGAGGTCCGGCGGGCGGCCGCGGCAATGATCGATCTCGGAGTGGCCGCCGGCGACCGCGTGGCCATCTGGTCGCCGAACACCTGGCATTGGGTGGTCGCCGCGCTGGCCACCCACTATGCGGGCGCCATCGTGGTCCCACTGAACACCCGTTACACCGCCTCCGAGGCGGCCGACATCCTTGCCCGCACAGGCACTCCACTGTTGATCGCCGCCGGGGAGTTCCTCGGCGCAGACCGCACCGGACAGCTCGACCGTGCCGCGCTGCCCGCGCTGCGCGATATCGTGCGGATCCCCATCGACGCGCAGGACGGCACCTGGGACGAGTTCATGGCCCGCGGCGACAAGGCCGATGCGCTGGCGGCGGTCGACGTCCGCGTCGCCGCGGTCTCCCCCGACGACGTGTCCGACATCCTGTTCACCTCCGGCACCACCGGCCGCAGCAAGGGCGTGCGGTGCGCGCACCGGCAGTCGCTGGACGCCTCGGCCGCCTGGGCGGCGTGCGGCCAGGTCAGCAGCACCGACCGCTATCTGTGCATCAACCCGTTCTTTCACAACTTCGGTTACAAGGCAGGCATTCTCGCGTGCTTGCAAACCGGAGCCACGCTCTATCCCCTGCTCACCTTCGATCCCGAGCAGGCCATGAAGGCCGTCGCCGAGCACCGGATCACCGTG
Source organism: Mycolicibacterium neoaurum ATCC 25795 (assembly GCF_000691525.1). Lineage (GTDB taxonomy): Bacteria > Actinomycetota > Actinomycetes > Mycobacteriales > Mycobacteriaceae > Mycobacterium > Mycobacterium neoaurum. The sequence continues at coordinate 87,451 of NZ_JMDW01000019.1, read as the reverse complement.
CTGCCGGGTCCGCCCACGATCTACCAGACCCTGCTGGACCACCCACGCCGTGCGGACTATGACCTGTCGTCGCTGCGGTTCGCGGTGACCGGGGCCGCCGTCGTGCCCGTGGTGCTGATCGAACGGATGCAATCCGAGCTCGACATCGAGATCGTGTTGACCGCCTACGGATTGACCGAGGCGGCCGGCTTCGGCACCATGTGCCGAGCCGATGACGATGCCGTCACCGTGGCCACCACCTGCGGGCGCCCCATCGCCGACTTCGATCTTCGCATCGACGAGTCCGGCGAGGTTCTACTGCGCGGGCCGAACGTCATGCTCGGCTACCTCGATGATCCGGAGGCCACCGCGGCCGCCATCGACGACGAGGGTTGGTTGCACACCGGCGATATCGGGAAGCTCGACGACGCAGGCAATCTCACCATCACCGACCGACTCAAGGACATGTACATCTGCGGTGGGTTCAATGTCTACCCCGCCGAGATCGAACAGGTACTGGCGCGTCTCGAGGGGGTGGCCGAGTCCGCGGTGATCGGCGTCCCCGACGAACGCCTCGGCGAGGTCGGCAGGGCCTTCGTGGTGGCCAAGCCCGGTGCCGGTCTCGACGAGGAGACCGTCATCGCCCACACCCGTACACATCTGGCGAATTTCAAGGTGCCCCGTTCGGTGGTGTTCCTCGACGTGCTGCCACGCAACCCTGGAGGCAAAGTGGTCAAACCGATGCTGCGTGAACTCGACGGGAGGAGCTGAGATGGACCTGACATTCGACGAGGACAGCGAGGCTTTCCGCCACGAGGTCCGCGAATTCCTCGACGCCAACCGTGATCACTTCCCCACCAAGTCCTATGACACCCGTGAGGGATTCGACCAGCATCGGACCTGGGACAAGGTGCTCTTCGACGCCGGGTTGTCGGTGATCGCCTGGCCGCAGAAGTACGGCGGCCGGGATGCCAGCCTGCTGCAATGGGTGGTGTTCGAGGAGGAGTACTTCCGCGCCGGTGCCCCCGGCCGAGCCAGCGCCAACGGCACCTCGATGCTGGCGCCGACGCTCTTCGCGCACGGTACAGAAGAACAGCTGGACCGGGTGCTGCCCAAAATGGCCAGCGGCGAGGAGATCTGGGCGCAGGCGTGGTCCGAGCCCGAGTCGGGTAGTGACCTGGCATCGCTGCGCTCCACCGCCACCCGCACCGACGGCGGCTGGCTGCTCAACGGTCAGAAGATATGGAGTTCGCGCGCCGTGTTCGGCGAACGGGCATTCGGCCTCTTCCGGTCCGACCCGCAGGCGCAGCGACACAAGGGCCTGACGTACTTCATGTTCGACCTGCATGCCCAGGGTGTCACGGTCCGCCCGATCGCCCAGCTCGGTGGTGATACCGGTTTCGGTGAGATCTTCCTCGACGATGTGTTCGTCCCCGACGAGGACGTCATCGGCGAGGCGAATGACGGCTGGCGCGCGGCGATGAGCACGTCGAGCAATGAACGCGGCATGTCCCTGCGCAGCCCCGCGCGATTCCTGGCACCGGCGGAACGACTTGTGCAGCAATGGAAGAACAATCCCGATCCGGTTTTCACCGATCGCGTTGCCGATGCCTGGATCAAGGCTCAGGCCTATCGACTGCACACCTTCGGCACCGTCACCCGGCTGGCCGGTGGTGGTGAACTCGGCGCGGAATCCTCGGTCACGAAGGTCTTCTGGTCGGATCTGGATGTCGCACTGCACCAGACCGCACTGGATCTGCAGGGCGCCGACGCCGAGATCGTCGACCACACGACCGAGGGTCTGCTGTTCGCGCTCGGCGGCCCGATCTATGCCGGCACCAACGAGATCCAGCGCAACATAATCGCCGAGCGGCTGCTGGGGCTGCCACGTGAGATTTCTGGGGGGAAACCCAAGTCATGAACTTCGAGATAGACGACCAGCAGCGTGATTTCGCGTCGAGCATCGATGCCGCACTCGGCGCGGCCGATGTCCCGTCCGCCATCCGGGCCTGGGCCGACGGTGACTCTGCCCCCGCCCGCAAGGTATGGGCACAGCTCACCGACCTCGGCGTGACCGCCCTCTCGGTGGCCGAGAAGTTCGACGGGATCGAGGCTCAACCGATCGATCTGGTGGTGGCATTGGAACGGCTGGGTTACTGGGCCGTCCCGGGTCCGGTCACCGAATCTGTTGCCGTGGCACCCATCCTGCTCGCCGATGACGAGCGGTCCGCGGCACTGGCTGCCGGGGAGCTGATCGCCACCGTGGCACTTCCGCCACAGGTGCCCTATGCCGTCAACGCCGACTTCGCGGGGTTGACGCTGTTGGCCGGAGATGGCCGGGTGGCCGAGGCGACACCGGGTTCCGCGCACGATTCGGTCGATCCCACGCGACGCCTCTTCGAGGTCGACGCATCCGGGGACGGACAGTCCGCCGATACCGCACGCGCCTACGAGTTCGGGGTGTTGGCCACGGCCGCCCAGCTGGTCGGGGCGGGACAGGCGATGCTGGACCTGTCGGTGGCCTATGCCAAGCAGCGCACCCAATTCGGCCGGGTGATCGGCTCCTATCAGGCGATCAAGCACAAGCTCGCCGATGTGCACATCGCGGTCGAGATGGCGCGCCCGCTGGTCCACGGGGCGGCGTTGGCGCTTGCCGACGGCTCACCGGACACTGCCCGCGATGTGAGCGCGGCCAAGGTGGCCGCCGCCGATGCCGCGCTGTTGGCAGCGCGTTCGTCACTGCAGACCCACGGCGCCATCGGATTCACCCAGGAACACGACCTGTCGCTGTTGCTCCTTCGAGTGCAGGCATTGCGCTCGGCCTGGGGTGACCCGACCCTGCACCGTCGCCGCCTGTTGGAGGTCCTTTCGTGAGTGAAGAACGCGAACTGCTGCGCTCCACTGTTGCGGCACTGGTCGACAAGCACGCCACCCCCGAGGCGGTCCGTACCGCGATGGAGTCCGACCGCGGCTACGACGAGTCGCTGTGGAAGCTGTTGTGCGAGCAGGTCGGTGCCGCGGCGCTGGTCATCCCCGATGACCTCGGTGGGGCCGGTGGTGAGCTCGCCGACGCCGCCGTCGTCTTGGAGGAGCTCGGTAAGGCGCTGGTACCCACGCCGCTGCTCGGCACCACACTGGCCGAGCTGGCGCTACTGCATGCCGGGGACCACGAGTCGTTGGAAGGGTTGGCCGAGGGCGCCTCGATCGGCACGGTGGTCTTCGATCCCGAGTATGTCGTCAACGGTGACATCGCCGATATCGTGATCGCCGCCGACGGGACCGAGCTGACCAGGTGGACGAATGTCACCGCGCAGCCGCACGCGACGATGGACCTGACCCGACGACTGTCGTCGGTGACCGCGGGCGAGACCGCCGCGCTGGGAACCGATCCCGGCCTTTCCGACACCGCTGCCCTGTTGCTGGCCGCCGAACAGATCGGTGCCGCCGCCCGAGCGCTCGACCTCACGGTGGCCTACACAAAGGACCGGGTGCAGTTCGGCAGGCCGATCGGCAGCTTCCAGGCACTCAAGCACCGGATGGCCGATCTCTACGTCACGGTGCAATCGGCGCGGGCGGTCATCTACGACGCCATCGCCGATCCGTCCCCAGCGTCGGCCTCGCTGGCACGGGTGTTCGCCAGCGAAGCCCTGACCGACGTGGCCGCCGAAGCGGTGCAGCTCCACGGCGGCATTGCCATCACCTGGGAGCACGACATCCAGCTGTACTTCAAGCGGGCGCATGCCAGCGCCCAGCTGCTCGGGCCGCCCCGTGAGCACCTGCGTCGTCTGGAAGCCGAAGTTTTCTAGGGGGCCGTTGTCCGCTAGGCCAGTTCCACGTCATCGGCATCGGCGACGGCTGCCGTGCGTCCCGGCGCGCTCTGGTGTGCCCAGTACAGGTTGGTATGTGCGACAACCATTTCCGGCGGCGGTGCACCCCACTGCGTGAGATCGACGGTGGTGTGCGCGTCCCCGACCAACGTGACGTCATAGCCGCGGACGAAGGCACCATGGATGGTCGACCGGACGCACTGGTCGCTACACGCACCGGCGACCACCAACCTGCCGACGCGCAGGCCATGCAGCACATCCTCGAGGTCCGTCGCCTCGAACGAGTCACCGTGTTTCTTCTCGATGACCGGTTCCGTCCGGTCGGGGACCAGTTCGTCGACGATGCGCCAGCCGGCGCTGCCGAGCACCAGTTCGTCGTCGGAATGCCGGACCCAGACCACCGGCACCTTCTCGGCCCGTGCCCGGTCGACCAGTCTGCCGATGGCGGCGACGACCTCGTCACGACGTACCGCGTCGGCAACGACCTGGTCCTGGACGTCGACGACGAGGAGTGCGCTGTGCGGCCGGTCGTGCAGCGTGGTCATGGTGACCGCAGACTAGCCTGGATTCGATGTCTACTGAAGCTCTGCGCGCCGGAATCCCGCCGTTCTACGTGATGGACGTCTGGCTGGCCGCGGCCGAACGCCAGCGCACCCACGGCGACCTGGTGAACCTGTCCGCAGGCCAGCCCAGCGCACAGGCCCCGGAGCCGATCCGCGCTGCCGCCGCAGCGGCGTTGGCCGACCATAACCTGGGATACACCGTGGCACTGGGCATCCCGGAACTGCGGACAGCCATCGCCGCGTCGTACCGCACCAAGCACGGGATAGACGTCGACATGGACGCCGTGGTCATCACCACCGGGTCGACCGGCGGATTCCTGCTCGCCTTCCTATCCTGCTTCGACGTCGGCGACCGCGTCGCGGTGACCAGCCCCGGATACCCGTGCTACCGCAACATCCTGTCGGCACTGGGATGCGAGGTCGTCGAGGTGCCGTGCGGCCCCGACACCCGCTTCCAGCCGACGGTGGCGATGCTCGATGCGCTCGATCCGCCGGTGAAGGGGTTGATCATTGCCAGCCCGGCCAACCCGACCGGCACGATCATCCCGGCCGCCGACCTTGCCGCCATCGTGTCGTGGTGCGACGAACGGGGCGTGCAGTTGGTCAGCGATGAGATCTACCACGGTCTGGAGTATCAGGGTGCGCCCGCCACCAGTTCCGCATGGGAGACCTCCCGCAATCCCATTGTCGTCAACAGCTTCTCGAAGTACTTCGCCATGACGGGTTGGCGACTGGGCTGGCTGCTGGTACCCGCACCGCTGCGTCGCGCAGTCGACCGCCTGACCGGGAATTTCTCGATCTGTCCGCCGACGCTGCCACAGCTGGCCGCAGTCGCCGCGTTCGATCCGGCGTCGCTGGCCGCGGCGGAGGCATTGGTTCGGGACTACACCGCCAATCGCGAGGTACTGCTGACCGGATTGGCCCAGATCGGTCTTGATCGCCTCGCCCCGGCAGACGGGGCGTTCTACGTGTACGCCGACATCTCCGAATACTCCACAGATTCGCTCGACTTCTGCGCCCGCCTGCTCGCCGATACCGGGGTGGCCATCGCACCGGGCGTGGATTTCGACACCGTGCACGGTGGATCGTTCGTGCGGTTGTCCTTCGCCGGTGCAGCATCGGATATCACCACCGCGCTGGAGCGGATGGGGCCGTGGTTGGCAGGCCAGAGCGGCCGGTAGTCAGAACGGCGGGTCGCCGTCGAGAGCGATAGCGGTGGCGTTGCGGGTGCGTTCGGCGTTGATGCGGTATTGGCGGTCGTGTTGTCTGGTGCGTTGGCGTCGTGGGATGTCGGGTTCGCGGTCGCCGAGATTGCCGCGCTCCCCGATCAGGGTGATGTGTCGTGTTCTCGGTATCGGGATGTCGATGGTGTTGTGCGGGAACAGGACTGGCCCCAGCGGCTTTGTCGTGTAGGTGTGTCCGTTCGGGGCGGTCCATTCGGTGGTGCCGTCGGGGTGGGCTTTTGGGGTCCAGCCGGTTTTCAGTGTTTTGAGGAGGTGGTGTTCACGGCACAGTGGGCGCAGGTTGCCCGGATGGGTTGCCCCGGCCGGCCAGGGGGTGACATGGTCCAGGTCGCAGCGTTGGGCGGGTTGTCCGCAGCCGGGGAAGCAGCAGGTCATGGCGGTCATCCGGGCATAGGCGGCCAGCTTTGCCGAGGGTCGGTAGCGGGGTTCGGAGCCCAGGTCTGTTGTGTTGTTCAGGGGCCGGACTTTCGCGCCGCCGGCGATGAGTTCGGCGAGCAGGTGGGCGGCGATGATCGCCCCGTCCAGGGTGATGCCGGCACCCACGCCGGGTCGAGTGCTGGCGGCCGGGGCAGCGGGGGCGGTGGGCTTGGGTTCGGCGCCACCGCCTTCTTTCGCGGCGGGCTCCTTGGCCGGCGGCGCGGCCACCGGCTGTTCCTCAACCCGATCGGTATCGGGTGTGCCGGGCGCCGGACCCGAATCGGGCGTAGGCCCGGCATCGGGCTTCGCCCCGTGCCCGCTATCGGGTTCTTGTCCGGTGAGCACGTAGATGGTGACCGCACCGGCCCGGGGATCCTTGCCCGACCCGGTGCAGTCGGGGTTACCGCACAGGCACGTCAAGGTTTCGGCGCCGGCCAGGACCGCGGCCAGGGCGTCGGCGCGGCGTTCGGCCACAGTCCGCGGATCACCGTCACACACACCGTGGGCGAGATCGTTGAGCCGGGCGTCGCTGAGCGCGGCGTCGGTGGCGCGCATCCGTCCCCAGAACGACACCACACCATCAGGGTCATCGGTGTCACCGAAGTCGATACAGCGGTCTTTGGCCGCGGCCTTGGATCGGATGACCGCGACCGGATCGAACGTATGCACCCAGAAGTCGACCGCCCGGATCAGCGCGTTCTCCGATAATGCGCCGTATTGGTGGGCGGTGCCGGCGATCCCGGCGTCGATCAACCTCAACGCGTCCTCGTCCGTGACGAGTTGGGTGCGCCAGGTGATCGCATTGATCACCTTGGCCGACACCAACCCGCGGGCGAACACCTCCGCGGTCCTCGGCAGCCGATCGCGCAGGGCCATCGCGATGCGCATCTGGGCGCTGGCGGCGCTGGGTCCGAGGGTGCAGGCGGCGCTGATTTCGGCTTTGGCCAGTGCCCATCCGTCGATCAACTTCAATGCCGACGATTCGTCTTCGTCCTCGCAGTGCCGGGCGGTGACCTCGGCCACCAACGCCAGCCGGCGGGCCGCCGCGGCCGCCTCGGCGCGGGTGGCATCGGTGACCGCGGCGATGAGCTCCTCATCGCTCAGCTCCAACAACCCCGACCGTTCGAACATGTGTTCTATGCTACCCGCGCCCACCGACGTGACAAGACCGATCGCGCCCCCTGTGGATAACTGCGTATGGGCTGATCAAGGTGCCGAAAGGGCGGTGATCAGCATGGGATCTGCCGTCTGCGCAAAGGGTCGTTGCCGCACTGAAAATGCGCGGCCGACTCAGGACTGCAGGAAAGACAGCAGGTCTGCGTTGATGACATCCGCATGCGTCGTCGGCATCCCGTGCGGGAAATCCTCGTAGGTGATCAGCGTGCCGTTCTGCAGCAACTCGGCCGACTTCGGACCGGCCGCAACGTAGGGCACGATCTGGTCGTCGCGACTGTGCATCACCAGCGTGGGCACCGTGATCTTCTTGAGGTCCTCGGTGAAGTCGGTCTGAGAGAATGCGACGATCCCGTCGTAATGGGAAAGTGCGTCGCCCATCATGCCCTGTCGCCACCAATTGTCGATGATCGCCGGATCCGACTGCACCCCAGGACGATTGAAACCGTAGAACGGGCCCGACGGCAGCGCTCGGTAGAACACCGAGCGATTGGCCGCCAGCTGCGCCTGCAGGTCGTCGAACACGCTCTTGGGCAACCCCTCGGGATTCGCCTCGGTCTGCACCATGAGCGGCGGCACCGCGCTGATCAGTGCGGCCTTCGACACTCGGCTCTCACCATGGCGGGCCAGGTAACGCACCACCTCACCACCACCGGTGGAATGCCCGACGTGGATCGCATCACGCAGGTCGAGATGGTCGGTGAGCGCGGCAAGGTCATCGGCATAGTGGTCGAGGTCGTGCCCGTCCGGCGTCTGCGTCGACCGCCCATGCCCGCGCCGGTCATGGGCGATGACCCGGTAACCGTGGGACAGGAAGAACAGCATCTGGTTGTCCCAGTCGTCGGAGGACAACGGCCAGCCGTGGCTGAAGACGATCGGTTGCCCGGATCCCCAGTCCTTATAGAAGATCTGCGTCCCGTCACCTGTGCTGAGAATGCTCATGACAGATCAGCCTGCACCTTCGCTCGCCGGAAGTCGTTACCGCTAGCCGCCATTGTGCCCGCCTGCCGGCATCCCGTCCCGATGATCAACTCAACCCCGTCGAGGAGCGTCGACGTCGGGACACCGCGTCCACGCTGGCGGCCAACAGCAGCACCCCGCCGGTAACCAGGAAGTTGATATAGGACGATTGGTTCAACAGACCGAGTCCGTTGGCGATGGTGGCGACCACGACACCGCCGATGACGGCGTCGACCGCGCGGCCCTTGCCACCGAACAGACTGGTACCGCCGATCACCGCGGCACCCACGGCATAAAGCAGGGTGTTCCCCGCACCGGACGCAGCCGACACCTTGCCGGCATAGGACGCCGCGATGATGCCGCTCAACGCCGCCAGCGACGAACACACCACGAAAACAGACACTCGGATGCGGTCGACCGAGATGCCCGCCCGCCGGGCGGCCTCGGCATTACCGCCGACGGCATAGATGTGCCGGCCATAGGACGTCCTCTTGAGCACCAACGTCATCGCGACCAGCAATACCAGGATCAGCGGGAGCACATAGGGAACGCCCCGAATCTCGTTGACCGCGCTGACACTTCGGTTGACCGAGAGGACGTAGGTGACGCCCAGGACCACCGCGGCCAGCACCGCGACACGGGCGATGACCACGCTCAGCGGTGAGTTCGCCAGCCGCAGTGCGGCTTTCCGACGGTACTGGTAGAGCTCGAGACCGGCGAAGGCCAGCACCACCACTGCCGCCAGACCCCACCCGACAGCGACCGGCAGGTTGCTGATGGTCAGACCACGGATCACCGGATCGTCGACGCGGACCGAGCCGCCCTCGCCGATGAGCTTCAGCGTCACCCCCTGCAGGCCGAGGAAGAACGCCAGCGTGACGACGAAGGACGGGATGCCCAGTTTGGCCCGCAACAAGCCGATGGCCAAGCCGATCAGTGCCCCACAGGCGATCCCGGTGAGGATCGCCGCCCACCACGGCCAGCTCAGATTGACGATGATCAATCCCATGGCGCAGGCGGACACGCCACCGGCGACGCCCGCCGACAGGTCGATATCGCCCAGCAGCAGGACGAAGACCAGGCCCATCGCGAGCACACATATCGAACCCGCCTGGGTGATCAGGTTGGCCAGGTTCAGCGCCGACAGGAAGCGATCGTTTGCCAGGCCGAACACCACGAAGAGCACGATCAATCCGAGCACCGCGGGTAGCGAACCCATATCCCCGCCACGTACCCGTTGCAGGTATCCGCGGACCGCCCCACCGAAGGTCGTATCCGTTGCGGTATCACCGGAGAAATCTGAATCCGCGAGCGAAACAGACGATTTGGAACTCATCGTGGTCATCTGGATTCCTTCGCTCTCACATCGACTCGACGGCGTGTGCGGGTGTCAAACCCAGCGCTCCGGACCGGCCGGCCGTGATGAGCTCCACCACCTGACCGTGGGTCACCTCGGATGCCCGGATATCGGCGGCAACGCGCCCGAGGTAGAGCGCACAGATCCGGTCGGCCACCTCGAAGACATCGTTCATGTTGTGTGAGATCAACACCACGCCCAGTCCCTGATCGGCCAGCCGACGCACCAACTCGATCACCTGCTGTGTCTGCGCGACACCCAGCGCGGCGGTCGGTTCGTCGAGCAGGACCACCTTGGAGTTCCACAACACCGATTTCGCGATCGCCACCGTCTGGCGTTGACCACCGGACAGGCTGGAGACGGGTTGCCGCACCGATTTGACGGTGCGCACCGAGAGCGAGGTGAGTGCCTCTCTGGCCATGGTCTCCATGCGGGCCTCGTCGAGTAGGCCGCGCCCCTTCAATTCCCTACCCAGGAACATGTTCTCGACGATGTCGAGGTTGTCGCACAGCGCGAGATCCTGGTAGACGACCTCGACGCCAAGCGCCGAGACGTCGTTGGGATTACGGACGGTGACAGGCTTTCCCTCGAACAGGTAGGTACCGGTGTCGATGGGGTGGATTCCGGCAATTGCCTTGACCAGGGTCGATTTCCCGGCGCCGTTATCACCCACCAACGCGGTCACCTGGCCCGGGTAAACCCGGAAGTCGACATCGTGCAGCACGTGCACCACGCCGAAACTCTTGTTCACACCTTGCAGTTCGAGGATCGGCTCGATATCTGTGGCCATCGCAGCGTCAGACTCCGGCGGCGCTGCACATCGCGGCGAACTGCCCCGTGCAGACCTCATCACGGGACTGTCCACCGTCGTCGAACACGACGTTGACGTTGTCCTTGGTTATCGAGACCGGTGTCAACAGCACCGATGGCACATCACGGTTGCCGGTGTCATCCCGCGAGGTCGCCGACGTCTGCGGGGTTTCACCCTTGGCCAGTGCAATGGCGACCTTGGCCAAAGCGCCGGCCTCCTCGGTCGCCGACTTGTAGACCGACATGCACTGCGATCCGGCAAGGATGTTCTGCAGCCCTTCGACGGTGGCGTCCTGACCGGTGACGGGCACCTGACCGGCGCGGCGGTTCTTCTCAAGGATCGAGATGACCGAACCCGCCAATCCGTCATTGGCCGCGTAGACACCGTCGACTTTGCCGTCGGCGGCGGTGTAGAGCTGTTCGAAGATGGTGACGGCCTTGTCGTTGTCCCAGTCCGGGACCGCCTGCTCACCGACATTGGTGATGCTCGGGATGGCGTCGAGCACCGAATGGGCGCCACTGCTGAACAACGTCGCGTTGTTATCGGTCGGAGAACCGTTGAGGAACACCACATTCGCCGGCCGGCCACCCAGACAGTCGGCCAACCCCTGCCCCTGGAGTTCACCGACCTTGGTGTTGTCGAAGGACACATACACATCGGCAGAGCCGCCGAGGGTGAGGCGGTCGTAGTCGATGGTCTTGACGCCCTGAGCCGCTGCCTTCTCCTGAATGGAGGCGCCGCTGTCGGAATCGAGGTTGACGATCGCCAGGACCGTCACTCCGTCGGCGATCATGCCGTCGGCGATGGTGGCCATCGTGTCGGCAGAACCCTCTGCATTCTGGATCGTGTAATCGACCCCGGCCGCCTTGAAGGCCTCTTCGAGCGCGGGCCGGTCCTTGGTCTCCCAACGCACCGAGGACTTGGTGTCCGGCAGGATGACGCCCACCTTTCCGGCGCCATCGGCGGCTTGCTGGCTCGTCGAGTTCGACCCACACGCCGTGAGCGTGAGTCCGATACCGAGGACTGCTGCGGCGAGAAGGCTGCTGGTGCGATTCATATGGTCCTCCGAATGGTCATCACTGCCCGATTGATTTGTTCCGTTGCATCACAAAATATGTGTTCTGGATCACTTTGTCAGCGGGCACCGAGGAGGTGCTCGATCGCAAGTTGGTTGAGAGCGACGAATCCGCAGCCGTGCCCGCCGAAATACGCGTCGGCGTCGAAGGTCTCGTAGGCGGTCGGGTCGGCCAGCAGGTCACGGTAGGTCTCACCGGTGGCCAGGGTTGGTTCCCGCAGTTCGTCGACCTTGGCCGCGGCCATCGCCTCCCGCACGGCGGGGTCGGCGCGGAATGCGGCGGCGCGCTGACGCAGGAGCAGATACATCCGCATGTTCGCGGCCGCCGACGCCCATACGCCGTCGGCGTCCTCGGTGCGGCTGGGCTTGTAATCGAAATGCCGCGGTCCCGAGTAGGCCGGCCCGCCGCCGGGCGCGCCGTGCTCGAGAAGGTCCACCAGGGCGAAGGCGTTGGCGAGATCGCCGTGTCCGAACACCAGATCCTGGTCGAACTTTATCCCGCGCTGGCCGTTGAGATCGATGTGGAACAGCTTGCCGCTGTACAGCGCCTGCGCGATGCCGTGGGTGAAGTTCAAGCCGGCCATCTGCTCATGCCCGGTTTCGGGGTTCACCCCGACCATCTCGGGCCTGGCGAGGGTCTCGATGAAAGCCAACGCATGCCCCACCGTCGGCAACAGGATGTCGCCGCGCGGCTCGTTGGGCTTGGGCTCGATGGCGAACCGGATGTCGATCCCCTGGTCGATCACGTACTGGCACAACAGATCGACCGCCTCGCGGTAACGCGCCAGCGCGGCCTGGACGTCCTTGGCCGAGTCGTACTCGCTTCCCTCGCGCCCGCCCCACATCACGAACGTCTGGGCTCCCAACTCGGCGGCGAGATCCAGGTTCCGCAACACCTTACGCAGCGCGAAACGCCGCACGGCACGGTCGTTGCTGGTGAAACCGCCGTCCTTGAAAACGGGTTGGCTGAACAGGTTGGTGGTCACCATCGGCACGACCAGACCGGAGGCGTCCAGGGCGGCGGTCAGGCGGTCGACGGCATGTCGCCGCTCGGCATCCGAGCTGCCGAATGCGAACACATCGTCATCGTGGAACGTCACACCATAGGCGCCCAGTTCGGCCAGCCGATGCACGGCCTCCACCGGGTCGAGCGGGGGGCGGGTCGCCACGCCGAAGGGATCGGTGCCCGGCCAGCCCACCGTCCACAGGCCGAACGAGAACTTGTCCGATGTCCGCGGTGTCAGCTGCTCGTCGGCCCGGGATTCCAAGACGGTCATGGTGCTCCTCGCATCGATGCTCTACGCTTTTGTTCTCTGTGCGAACATAAAATGTGGCACAGGACACTGTCAAGGTCGGATATGAGAGGGTGGTTGCTCGTGCATGGACCGGCCCCGACCCATCCCGATCAGCGCCGCCCTCGGGTCGGCACCAGCAGTGACGACATCCGACGCCGCAATCTGTCCAGTGTCCTGACCCTGGTCCACCGTCGCCGCGCACTGAGTCGCGCCGAACTGACCCGGCTGACCGGGCTGTCCCGTTCCACCACAAAGGACCTGGTCGAAGAGCTGGTCGCGCGCGGACTCGTCGCCGAGGCACCGGCCGCTACCGCCACCCAGGTAGGCAGGCCCAGTCCGATCGTGCGCCCCGACCCTCGGGCGCTGGCCGTGGCGGTGACCCCGGAGGTCGATGCCGTCACCGTGGGCCTGGTGTCGATGGGCGGGACGGTCAGCACCGTCATCCGCCGCGCTACCGACAAGGTACCCACCGCCGACGATGCCGTGGCGATCGCGGCCGAGGAGATCAACCGGATCCGCGCGTCGCTGGACGACGAGCAGCGGATCATCGCCGTCGGTGTCGCCGTACCCGGACTTGTGCACAGTCCGGAATCCACCGTTCAGCTCGCACCGAATCTGGACTGGCACGATGTCACGATCGGCCAGATGCTTACCGAGGCAACGGGTTTGCCCGTCTGCGCGGTCAACGACGCGAATGCCGGGGCGATCGCCGAGCATCTGTTCGGCGACCACCACGAGCCCGACCACCTCATCTACGTCAACGGAGGGCCCAGCGGTATCGGTGCCGGCTTCGTGGTCGCCGGTGACATCCTGGCCGGTGTGGCCGGCTATGCGGGCGAACTCGGGCACACCTACGTGGGGGGCGCCGAACGGTGCCACTGCGGCAGCATCGGCTGTTTGGAAACCGAGGTCAGCCAGCAACCCCTCAGCAAGCTACTCGCCCAGCTGGATGACCCAGCCCGCCAGACCCTTTCGGCGCCCGGCCACGCCGAGCGCGACGTGTTGCACCGCCAGGCGCGGTGCCTGGCGATCGCGCTCGGCAACGCGATCAACATGCTCAATCCGCGCCTGATCGTGTTGGGCGGCTTCCTGCGGGTGTTCCCCGCCTTCGCCGCCTCGGTACTGCACGACGAGCTGGAGCGCCGGACCATGGGTGCCCCGCGCCGATTGGTGCGGGTCGTGCCCGCGACGCTGGGCCCGGAAACCCTCATCATCGGTGCGGCGGAACTGGCCTTCGCTCCCCTGCTCGCCGACCCCGGAAGGTTCTGACATGGCAGGTTCACACCCGACATTGGTCGCCGGAATCGATTCGTCCACACAATCGACCAAGGTGGTGGTCTGCGATGCGGCGACCGGTGGGGTGCAGCGCACGGGCAGCGCGCCGCACCCCACCGGCACCGAGATCGACCCCCAGCACTGGTGGCACGCGCTGCAGTCGGCCATCCAGGCCGCGGGGGGTATCGACGATGTCGAGGCCATCTCGGTGGGCGCACAGCAACACGGCATGGTCTGTCTCGATGACTCCGGTCGTGTCGTGCGGGATGCATTGTTGTGGAACGACACTCGGTCAGCCGAAGCCGCCGACCAGCTCGTCGCCGAACTCGGCGGCGCTTCTGCGTGGGCGCAACGCGTCGGTGTGGTCCCGGTCGCAGCGTTCACCGCGGCCAAACTGCGCTGGCTTGCCGACCACGAGTCCGGCAATGCCGACGCGACAGCGGCGGTATGCCTGCCGCACGACTGGCTCACCTGGCGGTTGAGCGGATCGCAGGACATCGCCGACCTGCGCACCGACCGCAGCGACGCCAGCGGGACCGGGTACTTCTCGGCCGCCACCGGCAGCTACCAGCACGACCTGCTCGAATGCGCCCTCCGCGGCCGACGACCTGCGATTCCGGCAGTGCTCGGTCCACGTGACAGCGCGGGCACCACGCCCGGTGGCGCGGTGTTGGGCCCTGGTGCCGGCGACAACGCGGCGGCAGCACTGGGATTGAGCGCCACGGTCGGTGACTGCGTGGTGTCGCTGGGTACATCCGGAGTCGTCAGCGCCGTCGGTACGACACCCGCCCACGACGGCGAGGGCATCGTCGCCGGGTTCGCCGACGCCACCGGCAGGCACCTGCCGCTGGTGTGCACCCTCAATGGGGCACCTGTGCTCGCGGCGGTGGCACGGATGCTCGATGTCGATTTCGACGAGTTCGACCGACTCGCATTGTCGGCACCCACCGGCGCCGACGGGTTGGTGCTGATTCCGTACTTCGATGGCGAACGCTCCCCCAACCTGCCCGACGCGGCCGGTGCACTGCACGGTGTCACCACGCGAAACCTGTCTCCTGCCAATATCGCTCGGGCGGCCGTCGAGGGTCTACTCGGCTCGATGGCCTACTGCATGCAGAAGATCGAGGGCCAGGGCATTCCGACCGAACGCATCATCCTGATCGGTGGCGGGGCCCGCTCGCAGGCCGTACGACAGATCGCCCCCGCGATGTTCGGCACGACAGTCGACGTGCCCGAGACCGGCGAGTACGTGGCGCTGGGCGCAGCACGCCAGGCGGCCTGGGTCCTGTCCGGCCGAGCAGAACAGCCGGAGTGGGACAGCGGGGCGACCCGGACCTACCGGGCGGACCCCACACCGGGGGTCCTGGACCGCTATCTGCACCTGCAGGATCTCACGGTGCGCTAGCGGCGCTGGGCGGCATACCAGTCGAGCAGGTCCGGATTGTCGACGGCGCTGCGCTCGACCACCTTTGATGCATCGGCACCCTGGAACAGCTTCTTGATCGGCACCTCGAGCTTCTTGCCGGTGCGCGTGTGCGGGATGCCGGGCGCGAGGATGACCTCATCGGGTACGTGCCGCGGGGAGACCTCGGTGCGGATGGTCTGCTTGATCTTGTCGACCAGTTCGTCGGTCAACGACACCCCGTCGGCGGGCACCACAAACAGCGGCATCCAATAGCCGCCGTCGGGCTGCTCGGCACCGATCACCAGGGCCTCGGCGATCTCGGGCAACCGCTCGACGGACTGGTAGATATCCGCACTGCCCATCCGGATTCCGTGCCGGTTCAGGGTGGAGTCGGACCGGCCGTGCACGATGACGCTGCCGCGGTCGGTGATGGTGATCCAGTCGCCATGCCGCCAGACACCGGGGAACATGTCGAAATATGCGTCCCGATATCGCGAACCGTCGGGATCATTCCAGAATGAAACCGGCATCGAGGGAAGGGGTTTGGTGATCACCAACTCTCCGACCTCACCGCGGACCGGTTGTCCCGACTCGTCCCACGCATCCAGCGCCGCACCCAGGAACGGCACGGACAGCTCCCCCGGCCACACCGGCACCGTGCGTACCCCACCGATGAATGCCGAGACCACGTCGGTGCCGCCGCTGATCGAGGCGACCTGCACGTGCGCGCCGAGGTTGTCGCGCATCCACAGCGCTGTCGAGGGCGGCAGCGACGATCCGGTGATGCCGACGGTGCGCAAGACGGAAAGATCATGATCGGTGCGGGGCACCGCTCCGGCCTTGGCGCAACCGAGCACATAACCCGGGCTGGTACCCAACACGGTGACACCGAGTCGAGCGGTCATCTCCCACAGCGCATCCGGGCTCGGATAGGACGGGCTACCGTCGTAGCAGACGATGGTGGCCCCGACCAGCAGACCGGCGACCTGGAAGTTCCACATCATCCAGGATGGGCTGGTGTACCAGAAGAAGCTGTCCGTGGGCCCGATATCGCTCTGTAGGGCAACTGCTTTGAGGTGTTCGACCAACACGCCGCCGTGGCCGTGCACGATACCCTTCGGCAGACCCGTGGTTCCCGAGGAGAATAGGATCCACAGCGGATGGTCGAATTCGACTGCGGCCGTATGCAACTTGGCATCACCGGCGGTGACGGTCGCGAAGTCGAGTTGCCCCTCGGGCGTCGGCAACAACCGGGACACCGAGATCGTCGCGGTCAACGAGGGTAGCCCGGCTCGCAACTCGGCCACATCGGCACTCTTGTCGTGGGTCTTACCGCCGAACCGGTATCCGTCGGCGGTCACCAGCACCACCGGCTCCAGTTGACCGAGCCGGTCCAGCGCGGCCTTGGCCGAATAGTCCTGGCCGCAGGCGCTCCATACCGCACCGATCGCGGCGGTACCGAGGAACGCGATGACGGCCTCGGCGATATTGGGCAGGTATCCCACCACCCGGTCACCGGGGCGTACCCCGAGTTCGACGAGTGTGTTGGCGAACGCTGCGGTGCGACTGAGCAATTCGGCCCAGGAGAGTTCGGTGACAGCGGATCCCTCGCCAAGACTCAGGATGGCGGGCCGGTCGGTGCGGGAGTGCCGGGCGATCTGGTCGACATAGTTCAGGCGCACGCCGGGGAACCAGACCGCGCCCGGCATGGAGTCCTCGGCCAGGACCTCGCCGGGAATGTCACCGAGGTCGAAATAGCGCCACAGCGCGCCCCAGAAAGCCCCCGGATCGTCGACCGACCACTGCCACAGGTCGTGGTAGTCACCCTCGTGACCGGCGAACCGGGCGAACGCGGTCACCTGTGCGTCGGCGATATCGGTTGCGGTCGGTTCCCACTGGGGCTCAGGATTCACCGGGCGCTCCACCCGCCGTCCATGGTGTAGGACGCGCCGGTGACCATGCCGGCTTGTTCGGAGGCCAGCCAACCCACCAACGAGGCCACCTCCTGCGGTTCCACGAGTCGTTTGATGACGCTCTCCTTGAGCAGGATCTGTTCGACGACCTGCTGCTCGTCGATGCCATGGGTGCGGGCCTGATCGGTGATCTGCTTGTCCACCAGGGCCGTCCGCACATATCCGGGGTTGACGCAGTTGCTGGTCACCCCGTGCGGGCCGCCCTCCAGCGCGGTCACCTTCGAGAGCCCCTCCAGCGCGTGCTTGGCCGTCACATACGCGACCTTATATTCGGAGGCCCGCAGTCCGTGCACCGACGACAGATTGATGACCCGACCGAAACCCGCGTCGTACATGTGCGGTAGCGCCGCCCGGATCAGCAGAAAGGGCACCTCGGTCATCAGCGTCAGCAGGGTGCGGAAGGCGTCGGGCGGGAACTCGGCTAACGGCGCCACCCGCTGCACGCCGGCGTTGTTGACCAGGATGTCGACGTCGAGGCGCAGATCTTCGAGGGCCGATACGTCGAGCAGGTCGACCGGCCATGCGGTGCCGCCGATCTCGTCGGCCAGCGCCTGCGCCCCCTCGGCGTCCCGGTCGGCCACGGTCACCTTTGCACCGCGGGCGGCCAGTTCACGGGCACACGCCGCACCGATACCGGCCGCAGCTCCGGTGACCAGTGCGGTCTTTCCGACAAGGCTCAGTGCCGTCGATTCGCTCGCAGGCTCGCTCATGCCCGCGCCCCGGCTATGTCACGCGCATCGGCATCGTCGAGCGTCTTGAGGTCGATGCCCTTGGTCTCCCGGGTGACCAGTGCGGCCAGGAACGAGACACCGCATGCCAGGCCGAGGTACACCGCGATCGGCACCGACGAGTCGTAGATGTCGAGCAGTTTCACCGCGATGATCGGTGCCAGCGATCCGGCGACGATCGAGGTGACCTGATAGCCCAGCGAGACACCGGAATAGCGCATCCTGGTGGGGAACATCTCGGACATGATCGCCGGTTGCGGCGCATACATCAGCGCATGGATCACCAGCCCGATGGTCACCGAGGCCGTCACCACCGCGTAGTTGCCGCTGTTCATCATCGGGAAGGCGAAGAAGCCCCAGGTCGCGCCCAGCAGTGCACCCATGATGTACACCGGCCTGCGACCGTACCGGTCAGACAACCGGCCGACCAGCGGGATGACGGCGAAGTGCACGGCGTGTGCGAACAGCAGGTACCAGAGGATGGTGCTGGTGTCCGCGCCCACCTGGGTCTTGAGATAGGTGATGGAGAAGGTGACCACCAGGTAGTACATGATGTTCTCGCCGAACCGCAGGCCCATGGCCGTGAAAACGCCTCGGGGGTAACGCTTGAGCACCTCGACGACGGACAGCGAGCTCGCCTTGATCCGCTCGGCCTCCTGCTGCGCTTCGACGAAGATCGGCGCATCGGTGACCTTGGTGCGGATGTAGTAACCGACCAGCACCACCACCGCCGACAACCAGAACGCCACCCGCCAGCCCCAAGACAGGAAAGCGGCGTCGGACAGCGTGGTGGTCAGTACCAGCAGCACGATGGTGGCGAGCAGATTCCCGGCGGGCACACCGGCCTGCGGCCAACTGGCCCAGAATCCGCGCTGCCGGTCGGGGCTGTGCTCGGCGACCAACAGCACCGCGCCACCCCATTCGCCGCCGACGGCGAAGCCCTGGATGAACCGCAGTGTCACCAGCAGCGCCGGCGCCCAGTAGCCGATCTGGTTGAAGGTCGGCAGGCAGCCCATCGCGAAGGTGGCAGCGCCGACCAGCAGCAGGCTGAACTGCAGCAGCTTCTTGCGGCCGTACTTGTCGCCGAAGTGGCCGAAGACGATGCCGCCCAACGGGCGGGCGATGAACCCGACGGCATACGTGACGAATGCGGCGAGGATGGCGTCTAGTTCACTGCCGGTCTGGGCGAAGAACACCTTGCTGAACACCAGCGTCGCGGCGGTGCCGTAGAGGAAGAACTCGTACCACTCGACGACCGTGCCGGCCATCGATGCGGTGACGACCCGTTTGAGACCGGTCGTCGGCTGATGTGAACTGTGATCGGCGGCACACATAGGCCTGAGTATTCATGCAGGTAACACCGCGCACAATGACCAGAAACGCACCACCAATCTGCAAAACTGCAGATGTGCCTGTACCGAGCGCCGACGATCTGCTGATTCTGCTCGCCGTCGGACGTACCGGACGCTATGTCAGTGCCGCCGATCAGCTCGGGGTCAATCACACCACCATTTCCCGGCGTATCGCCGCCCTCGAGCAGGCCATCGGTGCGCGCGTGCTCACTCGGGTCGGGGCCGGCTGGGAGCTGACCGACCGCGGTCGGGAGGTGCTCGCCGCCGCCGAGGCGATCGAGGCCGCGGTGCGGTCACTGGCCGACGCCGACGGTGGACCGCGCGCCCTGGAAGGAGTCGTCCGCATCTCGGCCACCGACGGTTTCAGCGCCTATATCGCCGCACCGGCCGCGGCGGAGGTGCAGCGCGAACACCCCGGTGTGTCGGTCGAGATCGTGGCGGCCACCCGCCGCGCCAGTCAGCAACGGGCCAGCGTCGATATCGAGATCGTGGTGGGCGAGCCCACCGTGCACCGGGCACAAGCCATCCGGCTCGGTGACTACTGCCTCGGGTTGTACGGCTCGCGGCGTTATCTGTCCGAACACGGCACACCGCGCGAGGTCGGCGAGCTGACCGGACACCCGTTGGTCTACTTCATCGACTCCATGCTGCAAGTCGACGAACTGGATCTGGCCGCCAGTTTCGCCCCGGCGATGCGGCAATCGGTGTCCTCGACCAATGTGTTCGTGCACGTCGAGGCGACCCGGGCCGACGCCGGCCTCGGTCTGCTGCCGTGCTTCATGGCCGATCGGCACGACGACCTGGTCCGGGTGCTGCCCGCCGAGGTGTCGGTGCGGCTGACCTACTGGCTGGTGACCCGCGCCGAGACGCTGCGCAGGCCCGAAGTCGAAGCCATCGTCGAGGCGATCGGCGACCGCATGCGCGAGCACGCAGACGTGCTGCTGGGCACGATGTGACCGTCGCGGCCGCCGTTGTGTGGGATTGCGTTCCTGCCAACCACTCTGGGATGGCATTCTTACGGCGATGGCAATTGGGCTGAGCAAAGATACCAAGAGCACGCTGGTCAAACTCCTGGCTGCGGCTGCGCTGGTCGCTGTCCTGCTGGGTGGCTTCGCGGCCTGCCTGTACACCGTGCGGGACAGCGGTGGCGAGCAGGCAGCGAGCAAGACCGGTCCGGCGCTGGAGGGCACGTTCAAAGTCGACGTCGGCCCGACCGCAACACCGGACGGCAAGCCGGTCGCCGGCACGGCCCGTACCGAAACCTGGGTCGCACGCTCGGTATGCAAGGGCACCGACTGCGTTGCCACGGTGGCCGTGGTGAATCCGCAGGACGCCGCCGGAGCTCCGTTGTACACCATGGTTTTCGACTATCTCGACGGAGATTGGCTGCAGGTCCGCGAGGCCCCCGACAAATGCAAGGTCGGTGACGTCGACACCGATGTCCAAGGGTGGACCGTCATTTCGCTGACACCGCAGTTGGACGGTTCGATGAACGGCGAGTACACCTGGGCCACCGCGCCCGCCCTGTGTGCGAACAAGCGCGCCATCCATCTGACCCCGACCACCGGCTCCGGGGTCAGCGTCACCGCACCCGACCCGGCCCTGGAACCGCCGTTGCGGCCGGCCCCCGGGGCGGCTCTGCGCGGGGTCTACACCTATTCGCAGACCTACCGGGAGACCGGACAGACCTTCCCGCCGCACGATTACAAGGCGACGACCTACTGTCTTCGCACGGGCGACCGGTGCGTGAGCCTGATGTCCACGATCGACACCAACAATCTCTTTGTGATGCTCTACGGTGACGGACGTTTCAGCGCCAGCTTCCCGGAGGGCGACGCCGAATGCACCGACGGCGTCGGCAAGGTTCGGCAGACCTCGCGCGACGACCTGCCGTTGCCGCAGGGTCCACAGGACCCCATCGTCGCGCTGACGGGCACCTCGTTTCAGGAGTACATCGGTGACTGCCCGGCGAAGGTCGAACTCGACGTGAAGTTACAGCGGGTGGGCGATTAGAGCGTCCCAGGCGAGCGAAGCGACGGGATCACAACCAGGCGAGCGAAGCGACGGGATCAGAGCCACGTGTCCGACGTCGTCGTGGTCAGGAACGCCTCCAGGTCGTCACGCCACTGGGCCGGGGTGTTCTTGTCCGGCTCGATCCCGGTGTACTGGCCGCGGTAGAACAACAGCGGACGCGGTTTGAGCGCAGGTGGCTCCGACAACGAGTGCACCGCGCCGAACACCACGAAGTGATCGCCGCCGTCGTGCACCGAGGCGACGGTGCAGTCGATATGGGCAAGGCTGCCGTCGATGATCGGTGAGCCCAACGGCGATGCGGTCCAGTCGATCCCGGCGAATTTATCCGGCGCCTTGGATCCGAACTGCGCGGAGACGTGCTGCTGATTCTCGTGCAGCATGTTGACACAGAACCTACCGCTGGCCTCGATGGCCTGCCAGGCCCTGGACTGTTTGGTCGGACAGAACAGCACCAACGGCGGATCCAGCGACAAAGCCGCGAACGACTGGCAGGCGAAACCGATCGGCACATCATCGGCCGTGGTGGTGATGACGGTGACACCGGTGCAGAACTGCCCGAGCACGTTGCGGAAGGTACGCGGGTCGATGGCTTCGGCGGTCATAAGGCGACTACTTGAAGCCGACGCTGAAGTCGTGCCCCCACAGGCTGACCGCGGTGCTCTCCCGCGCCACCCAGTTCTGGTCCTCGACTTCCAGTCCTTCGCAACCGAATTCGATGTCGAACCCGCCGGGAGTCTTGATGTAGAAGGACAGCATCTTGTCGTTGATATGCCTGCCGAGGGTCGCCGACATCTTTACATTGCGGCGCAGCGCGCGGTCCAGGCACAGACCGACATCATCGGACTCCTCGACCTCGACCATCAGGTGCACGATGCCGGTGGGGTTGGGCATCGGCATGAACGCCAGCGCATGGTGACGCGGGTTGCACCCGTAGAAGCGCAGCCATACCGGGTCACCGTCGGCGGGCCGGCCGGCGAGCTGGGGTGGCAGGCTCATCGAGTCACGCAACCGGAAGCCCAGCACGTCCTGATAGAACGCCTGTGCCGCGGCGTCGTCGTCACAGGTGAGCACGACATGCCCGAGCCCCTGCTCACCGGTGACGAATTTGTGGCCGTACGGGCTGACGAACCGGCGGCCGAGGTACTGGGCGCCGTGGAAGGCCTCCAGGACGTTGCCTGCCGGATCGTTGAAGCGGATCAATCCCTCGACGCGCCGCTCGGCACGCTCCTCGCGGGTGCCCTCGACATACTCGACGCCGGCCTTGGACAGTGTTTCGCGCAGCGCCTGCAGCGCTGGAGCGTCGGCCACTTCCCATCCGGAGATCAACAACCGGTCGTGCTCGCCGGGCACGATCACCAGGCGCGCGGCGACCTCGTCCATCCGCAGATAGAGGGCGCCCGGGGTGGACCCCTGACCCTCGACCATGCCGAGCACCTTCAGGGCGAACTCGCGCCACGCCGCCACGTCGGTTGCCTCGATGCGCATGTACCCCAGCGACTTGATGCTCATGGTAGGGCCCTCCTAGCCCAGGAAATCAATGGTGAGCTTGTTGAATTCGTCGAACTTCTCGACCTGTGCCCAGTGCCCGCACTGCCCGAAGACGTGCAGCTGCACGCGCGGGATCTGCTTGACCGCGACCAGTGCGCCGTCGAGCGGGTTCACCCGATCCTCGCGGCCCCAGATCAGCAGCACCGGCTGACGCAGCTTGTACACCTCGCGCCACATCATGCCCAGCTCGAAATCGGGCCCCGCGAACGACTTTCCCATCGCCCGGGTGGCCGCGAGCGACTCCGGGGTACTGGCGATCGCGAAGCGTTCCTCGACCAGTTCCGGGGTGACCAGCTTCTGGTCGAAGACCATGATCCTGATGAACGCCTCGAGGTTCTCGCGGGTCGGCTCGAAGTTGAACTTCGCCAGTGCCTTCACACCCTCGGTGGGATCGGGGGCGAACAGGTTCACCGACAACCCCCCGGGGCCCATAAGGATGAGCTTGCCCGCGCGATCCGGATAGTCCAGCGCGAACCGCACCGCCGTGCCGCCACCGAGTGAATTACCCAGCAGCGGAACACGTCCCGTGATCTCAAGCTTGTCGAGCAGCCCGAGCACTGCCTTGGCGCTGTAACGGTTGTACTGCTCGTGCTCGGTGTGCTTGTCCGACAAACCGTAACCGGGTTGGTCGATGGCCAACACGTGGTAGTGCTCAGCGAGTACGGCGATGTTGCGGCCGAAGTTCGACCAACTCGACGCACCGGGGCCGCCGCCGTGCAACAGCACGATGGTCTGCGACGTCGGGTCGCCCGCCTCGTGGTAATGCAACCGCATGGCCAATTCCCCGGCCTGCACATCGGCGTACCGGGAAGTGGACTCGAAAGTGATCTCGGAAACCGCAGTCATCAGACCATCGTGTCCGCGGGCGGCAGACCGAACTCGTTGTTACCGAAGATCAGGTAGGCACGCTCGGGCTCGTTGGCGGCATGCACCCGGCCTGCGTGGGCGTCTCGCCAGAACCGCTGCAGCGGAGCGCCGGTGACCAGCGCGGTGGCACCGGCCGACTCGAACAGCAGGTCGATCGAGGCGATCGCGCGCGCAGTCGCCCGCACCTGGTCACGGCGCGCACGGGCACGCAGTTCGTAGGGGATCTCCTTGCCCGCCTGCAACAGGGCGTACTCGTCGCCGACATTGCCGATCAGCTGACGCCACGCCGCATCGATATCGCTGGCGGCCTCGGCGATGCGCACCTTGGCGAACGGATCGTCCTTGGACTTCTCACCGGCGAAGGCGGCCCGGACACGCTTGCCCTGATGCTCGACGTGAGCGGCGTACGCGCCATAGGCCATACCGACGATCGGCGCCGAGATGGTGGTGGGATGCATGGTGCCCCACGGCATCTTGTAGACCGGTGCGGTGTTGTTCTGGTAGCCGCCCGCGGTGCCGTCGTTCATGGCCTTGTAGGACAGGAACCGGTGCGAGGGCACGAACACGTCCTTGACCACGACGGTGTTGCTGCCGGTGCCCTTGAGTCCGACGACATGCCAGACATCGTCGATCGTGTATTCGGTGCGCGGGATCAGGAAGCTGCCGAAGTCCACCGGGCGGCCGTCCTTGATGACCGGGCCACCGAGGAACGCCCAGGTGGCGTGTTCACTGCCCGAGGACCACTGCCAGGCGCCGCTGACCAGGTAGCCACCGTCGACCACGGTTCCCGCGCCCATCGGGGCGTAGGAGGACGAGACACGCACCGTCGGGTCGTCGCCCCACACCTCGTCCTGGGCGCGCTGGTCGAACAGCGCCAGGTGCCAGTTGTGCACACCGATGATGGAGCTGATCCAACCGGTCGACCCGCATGCACTGGCCAACCGACGGACGGCCTCGTAGAAAGCCGTCGGATCGGCCTGCAGCCCGCCCCACTGCTCGGGCTGGAGCAGTTTGAAGAAGCCGACCTCGTCGAGTTCGTTGATGGTCTCGTAAGGGACCTGGCGCTGGTCTTCGGCGATCTGGGCGCGTTCCCGCAGGTTCGGCAACAGATCGTCGATACCGCTCAGAACTGCCTGCACGTCACGCTGTTCAATGGACGTCACTGAATTGCCTCCTGGATCGAGATCCGTCACTAGCAAAAGATTAGAACACGTTACGATTTGTGTCGAGTAGCGCGCTCAATCAACGGCTGGACCTGCACAACTGCAGTTTTGTAACATGTTCTAGTTATGAGGGAAAAGAGGCCAGGCCTGTGACGGAGGAACCGCTCGGCAGCCATGTGCTCGAACTGGAGATCGCCGCCGTCATCGAGGAGACGGCCGATGCCAGGTCGCTCGTGTTCGACGTCCCCGGCGGCAGCGATGTGCCCGCCGAGAAGTTGCGGTACTCGCCCGGTCAGTTCCTGACGCTGCGGGTGCCCAGCGAGCGGACCGGGTCGGTGGCCCGCTGCTATTCGCTGTCGAGTTCGCCGGCACGTGACGAGAAGCTGACCGTGACAGTCAAGCGGACCGCCGACGGGTACGCGTCGAATTGGCTGTGCGACAACGCCCATCCCGGTATGCGCATGCACGTGCTGGCGCCATCGGGCACCTTCGTCCCCAAGACGCTGGACACCGATTTCCTGCTGTTGGCCGCGGGAAGCGGGATCACCCCGATGATGGCAATCTGCAAGTCCGCACTGGCCGAGGGCACCGGAAAGATCGTCCTGGTCTACGCCAACCGTGACGAGAACTCGGTCATCTTCGCCGAGACGCTGCGAGAGTTGACCGCCGCACACCCGGACCGGCTGACGGTGATCCACTGGCTGGAGACCGTGCAGGGGTTGCCCAACACCGATGCGCTGGCGACGCTGGTGGGACCGTTCGCCGCACATGAGGCATTCATCTGCGGTCCCGGCCCCTTCATGTCCGCCGCGGAGGCTGCGTTGAAGACCGTCGACGCCAGGCATATCCACATCGAGGTGTTCAAGTCCCTGGATTCGGACCCGTTCGCACAGGTCGTCATCGATGTCGAGGAGGACGATGACCGCGGCCCCGCGCAGGCGATCGTCGAACTGGACGGGACCACCCATGAGATCGAGTGGCCACGCAAGGCCAAGTTGCTCGATGTGTTGCTGAACAAGGGTCTGGACGCACCGTTCTCCTGCCGGGAGGGCCATTGCGGGGCATGCGCGGTGCTGATGCGCAAGGGCGATGTCGAGATGGAGATCAACGATGTCCTCGAGCCGTCCGATCTCGACGAGGGCCTCATCCTGGCCTGCCAGGCCTTGCCCACATCGGATTCGGTGGAAGTCACCTACGACGAATAGTGCTCGGGCTAACGTGCAGACGAGCGGAGGGATTGCTGTGAAGAAGATTCTTGGTGCAACCACGGCGGCGTGTGCTGCGGCCGTGCTCTCCGCCCTGTCCGTCCCGACGGCATCGGCCGCCTCGAACACCGGGACCTCGTCGATACCGACACCGCAGGGCATCGTCGAGATGCAGGTGACCGCCGACTGCCCAGGCACCGACGGCAAGTGTTTCTTCCGGACCCAGGCCAGCCTGCTGACCCCGACCGGGCCGATCGGTCTGCCGCAGGACACCTGGGCCCGGCAGACGATCGTCATCCGCAACATGAATCGCAGCACCTGGCAGGAAGCCTGGTACAGCGCACCGGCCGGGATGCCCAGGGAACTCAAGGGCGCCAACCACGACAATGTGCTGTCCAAGGCCTACAAGGCCAACAGCGACTACACGGTCTCGGTGACCTATTTCGGCGGCGGCCCGTTGCAACGCTTTGCCACCGACGGAGATTCGGTGCAGACCGACTGGCGCTCCGGGCGGCCCACCACCGACGGGAGTTTCGTCGTCTGCTCCGATATCCAGGTGGTGTTCGGCGGTGTCAACGTGGCCACTCCGAAGGCGTGCGCCCAGACGACATTCGGCTGAGCCGGCATCACTCGGGCACGCTCAGCTGAGGTGTCTGGCCACCAGTCGGTGCCACCGGCGGTGCCGGTATCGATAGATCCCGCGGGCCAACCGGACCACGACGGGAGTCAGCATTCCCGCGTCGATGTCGACCGAATCGCTGTAGCGGCAACTGTTCTCGTCGACCGGTTCCACGTGCAGCGTGTGATCCCACGCCGTGAGCACGCCGCCATACTCATGGGTGCGGATCGTGCGGGTGCCGGGATCGGCGCTGAGCACCTCGAGGGTGTGTCGGTAGACCGGTAGGACGTGAAAGGCGAACAGCCAGCCGCTCCCGCGTTCCCCGACCTGCAGTGGCGCGCTGCGTCCGACGAGTGCGGGCAGACTCAGCAGCCCCCTGCACACGTAGAGGAACGTGACCGGGTACTGCATGGCGGCCCACACCCGGTCGGCGTCGGTGGCAAGTATGGTTTCGACATGTACGCGCTGCATGGGCGATGATTCTCCGGCGGCGCCGCATGGGTTGACTACTCGCATTTTCCGCGGAGATGACATGGCGCCGACCGATCGCTTCAAGCCCCGTAAACAGCCGCGCCAGGCCCGCTCGACACAGACCAGGCGCCGCGCGCTCGACGCGGCTGCTCACATTTTCAGCGCGCACGGTTACACGGCGGGCACGACCAACCGCATCGCCGAGGCCGCCGAGATGTCGATCGGCTCCCTCTACCAATACTTCCCGAACAAGGATGCGATCCTGGCCGCGCTGATCGACGAACACATCGAGGCGGGTGGCCAGTTGCTGGCGCAGCGATCGCGCGACGGACTGCCGAGCTCACTGGAGAGCACGCTGCGCCTGTTCGTCAGGGCGACCATCGACAATCATCGCGACGATCCCGCGTTGCACCGCGTGTTGTTCGAGCAGGCCCCGCGTTCGGCGGCGCTGCTGGAGCGACTGCACGAGATCGAATCACGCGCGGTGGCCGGGGTGACCGAGCTGCTGCGTCACCACCCGGAGGTCGAGGTCGCCGACCCGCACTTCGCTGCCCGGCTGACCGTCACCACCATCGAGTCGCTCGTGCACCGACTCATCGTGCAACCGGTGGACACCTCCCAGCTGGAGGACGAGGTGGTCCGGCTGCTGCTCGGGTACCTGACTAGCGCGGCAACCCCAGCAGCCGCTCACCGGCGAGGGTGAGCAGGATCTGCTCGGTGCCCCCGGCGATGCTCAGGCAGCGGGTGTTGAGGAAGTACCGGACATCGGGCGAGTCGACGATGCCGCCTCCATCCTGGAACTCCATCGCCGCCTCCGCCAACCCCTGCCGGTAGCGCACCCCGATCAGCTTGCGCACGCTCGACGGAGCACCGGGATCGTTGCCGCCCAACGCCATCCGCGCGATGAGCTGATCCAGCAACGAACCGACCTGGGCCAGGGTGATGAGGGCACCGAGCCGATCGGCCTCGGCACCGTCGAGCTCTCGGTCACCGATCACGGCGAGCAGATGCTCCATACCCTTGTCCAGTGCCCCGCCGGTGGCGATGGCGACGCGTTCGTTGGCCAGCGTCGTGCGGGCCAACGGCCAGCCACCGTCGACCTCGCCGACCACGCAGTCGTCGGGAACGAACAGGTCGTCGAAGAACACCTCGTTGAACAGGGCCTCACCGGTGATCTCGCGCAGCGGCCGGATATCGATACCCGGTGAGCTCATCTCGACCAGGAAATAGGTGATGCCCTTGTGTTTCGGAGCGTCCGGGTTGGTCCGGGCCAAGCAGATACCCCAATTGGCGCGGTGCGCGTTGGAGGTCCACACCTTCTGTCCGGTCAGCGACCAACCGGTCACCCCGTCCTTCTCGGCCCGCACTGCCTTCGTCCGCAGGGCCGCCAGATCCGATCCCGCCCCGGGCTCGGAGAACAGCTGGCACCAGAAGATGTCTCCGTTGAGGGTGCCGGGGATGAACCGATCGATCTGTTCGGGCGTACCGGCGGCAAGGATCGTCGGAGCGGCCCACCAACCGATCGAGATGTCCGGGCGCGCCACCTCGGCGGCCGCCAGTTCCTCATCGATCACCAACTGTTCGGCCGGGGTCGCGTCCCGGCCATAGGGTGCCGGCCAATGCGGAGCCAGCAGCCCGGATTCGGCGAGCGCCCGCCCCCGTTGGTCCTCGGGCAGTGCGGCGATCCGTGCGGCGGCCGCGGCGATCTCGGGACGGATGGCATCGGCATCGGCGGTGTCGACGTGCAGTTCGCGGCGCACCCCGGCGCGGGTCAGCTCCACGACGCGCCGCAACCATCGCGACCGGCCGCCGAGGAACTGTGCGTTGGCATATGCCCGGCGCAGGTACAGGTGCGCATCGTGCTCCCAGGTGATGCCGATCCCGCCCAGCACCTGGATGCAATCGCGCGCGTTCAGCTTCGCGGCATCGATACCGATGGCCGCCGCCACCGCAGCGGCGACGGACAGCTGGTCGGCATCGTCACCGGCCGCGGCCGCGATCGCGTCGGCCGCCGCGACGGTGACCTGCTGGCTGCGCAGCAGCATCTCCGCGCACATGTGCTTGACGGCCTGAAAGCTGCCGATCGGCTTGCCGAACTGCTCGCGCACCTTGGCGTACTCGTTGGCGGTGTTGAGCAGCCAACGGGCCAAACCGGCCGTCTCGGCGGCCAGCACGGTGGCCATGAGATCGGTGACCCGCTGTGCCGACGCGCTCAGCTGCTGCGCCGGTGCCGACGTCAGGGTCACCCGGGCCAGCGGCCGGGAGAAGTCGGTGGCCTCCAGCGGGTCGATGGTGACACCGTCGGAACCCGCGTCCACCAGGATCCAGTGGTTCGCGGCCGGCAGGATCAGCACCCCGCCCGGATCGGCACCCAGCACGTAGGGCGCGGTCCCGGTGGCGGTACCGGAATCGACCGTGATGTCGGACGTCATGGCGATACCTGCGCTGCGTTCCCCGGTGGCCAACGCCTCCAGGACGGCCGGATCGTCGGCGACCAGGGTGGCCAGCGCGGTACCGGCGACCGGTCCGGGGATCAAGCCGGCAGCCGCCTCGTCGATCATCGCGAGCAGATCCGCCACAGTGCTGCCTGCCCCGCCATACTCCTCGGGCACCGCGACACCGAATACCCCTAGTTCGGCGAAGCCCGCATACGGCGCACGCCAGGCCTGCGGATCACCGAGTTCGACATTGCGGACCGCGGTGATCGAACCGGAGCTCGGAACCCAGTCTCTGACCAGCTCACGGGCCGCGGCCTCATCCGATGTATCGGTCGGGACGGACAGCACAGACACCGGCTACTCCTCGCATAGGGTGAGAAGGCCGCGCTTCCCACTAGAACGTGTTCTAATAGTGCCAGCGTCCCAGCGTCAAGTCGACTGCCGTCGCAGCAGGACACGCCGCTGTGATCTAGGCCGGGGAGGTGGTGGATCCGCATGCCGCTTGCGTATCGTTTTCCCGGCACACGCATCACGAAGGAGCCCGGCAGATGTCATCGCCAGCACAACCCGGATCGGGTTCTGATTCACCTCGACAGGTGATGGCCGTGGCCGTGCTGTCCGAATCCGAACTCGGGTCCGAGGCCCAGCGGGAACGACGCAAGCGCATCCTGGATGCCACCCTGGCCATCGCCTCCAAGGGCGGTTACGAGGCGGTGCAGATGCGCGCGGTGGCCGAACGCGCCGATGTCGCGGTCGGCACCCTGTACCGATACTTCCCGTCGAAGGTGCACCTGCTGGTCTCCGCGCTCGGCCGGGAGTTCGAGCGCATTGACGCCAAATCCGACCGGGCCACACTCACCGGCGGAACGCCCTACGAGCGGCTCAACGTGATGGTGGGCAGGCTGAACCGCTCCATGCAGCGCAACCCGCTGCTCACCGAGGCCATGACCCGCGCCTTCGTGTTCGCCGATGCCTCGGCCGCCGGTGAGGTCGACCACGTCGGGAAACTCATGGACTCGATGTTCGCCCGCGCGATGAGCGATGGCGAACCCACCGAGGACCAGTACCACATCGCCAGGGTCATCTCCGATGTCTGGCTGTCCAATCTGCTGGCCTGGTTGACCCGGCGCGCCTCGGCCACCGATGTCGCCAAACGCCTGGATCTCGCGGTCCGGCTCCTGATCGGGGACGGCGAACAACCTAAGGTGTGAGAGGTGTTCGACACCGGTCTGCGACGCGCCCTCATCGAGGCCGCCGGCACCTCCCGTTTACTCGTCACCTCCGACTTCGACGGCACACTCGCGCCGATCGTTGCCGATCCCGCCGATGCCCGACCACTCCCCGAGGCGGCCGCCGCGCTCGAGACGCTTGCGGCACTTCCCGATACCGACGCGGCCCTGATCTCCGGACGCGAACTCGCGGTGTTGCGCGAGCTGTCCTCCGCGTCGCCCGCCGTGCACGCGGTCGGTAGTCATGGTGCCGAGTTCGACACCGGATTCGTCCACGATATCGACACCGCGCTGCTGGACGAGATCATCACGACGCTGCGCTCCATCGCCGAGAACCGGCCGGGGACAGCGGTGGAGACCAAACCGGCCAGCGTCGCGCTGCACGTCCGCAACGCGTCGGCCGCCGACGGCGAGGCGGCACTGGCCGCGGCCCACGAAGCGGCCGCGTCATGGGATGCGCATCTGACCGAAGGTAAGGCCGTCCTCGAGTTCGCGGTGATCGTCACAGATAAGGGTGAGGCGCTCGACGTGCTGCGTGATCGTTGTGCCGCAACGACTGTGGTGTTCCTCGGTGATGATGTCACCGACGAGAAGGCGTTCCGGCGGATGCTCAGGGGTGATATCGGGGTCAAGGTCGGCCCCGGCGAGAGCCAGGCCGAATATCGGGTCGAATCCCCCGCCGACGTCGCCGCGGTACTGGGCCTACTCGCCGCGGAGCGCACTCGTCGACTTGCCTGATCGGCAATACTGTTTGCGCAACCGGTGTTCGGCGGACAGCCTGGTGGAATGACCGAAACACCACATTCTGCGCAGGTTTTCGACGAATGGGACGAGCGCTACACAGCCTTCCTGGACAGGCTGCCCGCACGTCGCCCCAACCCCGTCGTCATCGACGAGGCCGCCGGGCTCCCGGCAGGCACGGCCTTGGACATCGGCTGCGGACTCGGCGCCGATGCGGTGTGGCTGGCCGGCCGCGGCTGGCAGGTGACCGCACTGGACGTCTCCCAGGTGGCACTAGAGCAGGCGGCCGCGGCTGCCGCGGCCGCCGGGGTACATGTTCAGTGGTTACGAAACCGACTGGAAGACATGGAGATACCCGCCGAAGGTTTCGATCTGGTGACAGCGCACTATCCGGCGCTGTTGCGCACACCGGACGGCGCGGCCGGAACGGCTTTACTCTCGGCCGTGGCCCCAGGAGGAACGCTGCTAGTGGTCCACCACGCCGATATCGACGTCGAGTTGGCCAAATCGCATGGGTTCGATCCGGCGATGTATCTGCTTCACGACGATGTCCGCGCATTGCTCGACGACCGGTGGGAGGTGCGGGTCGAGCGTGGCCGACGTCGTGACGTGCCGGCCGGCGCGGACGGCCAGCACACCCATGACGACATCATCGTGGCGCAATTGCTCAGCCCGGAGGGCCGGATGTCCGACCGCGGATGACCTCGGTATCGAGCAACTCGACGACCGGCAGGCCGGAGCGCGGCGGGTGATGCAGCAGTTCCCCGGCGCGGCGGCCCTTCTCCATACCCGGCTGCGAGACCGTCGTCAGCCCGCGGGCCAGCGCCTCGGGGACCCCGTCGAAACCGGTCACGGTCAGCTGGCCCGGCACGAAGATTCCTCGCGCGCGCAGATGATCCATCGCAGAGAGGGCAAGCACGTCCGCGGTGCACATCAGCGCGGTGATGCGCGGATTCGCGGTCAACACCACTTCGGCGGCAGCCCCGCCGGAGCCGGGAAGATGCTCGTAGCTCTCGACAACGGTGAGGTTCGCCGGATCCAGACCGGCAGCCGTCATCGCGTCGTACACGCCGTGCACGCGCTCGCACTGCACGTGGAAGTGCGGCGAATTCAGCCGTTCCGGGTCCGCGACCATCGGTGCGGTGGTCTCCAGCGGCCATTCCCGCCCGAGTCGCATTGTGAGCAGGCCGATCTCCCGGTGTCCCAGCCCGATCACATACTCGGCCAGCTGCCGCATCGCGGCACGGTCGTCGATGCCCACCCGTGATGCGCCAGGGATGTCGATCGGTTGATCGACGATGACGATGGGCAGCTGACGCTGCAACAACACCGGCAGATACGGATCGTCATCGGATGCCGAGTACACCACGAATCCGTCGACCCCGGCCGATAACACCGCCGCGGTACCGTCCTCGACACTGCGGTTGGGCCCGACCGCGATCAGCAGCAGGCCCTGGCCGGCCACCTCGCACGATTCGGCAAGCCCGGCAACGAAATCGAGTGCAGCAGGATCGCTGAACGAGTAGTTCAACGGCTCGGTGATCATCAGACCCACCGCCCCGGCGCGCCGGGTGCGCAGCGACCGCGCCACCGGATCGGGGCCCGGGTAGCCGAGTTCCTTGGCCGCGGCCAGCACCCGTTCACGCAGATCGGCCGATAATTGATCGGGCCGGTTGTAGGCGTTGGAGACGGTCGTGCGCGAGACATTGAGTTCGGCGGCCAGCGAAGCCAGCGTCGCCCGCCTCCGCGGACCCGGACTTCGGGACATGCCTCATGAGGCTAGCGGATGGTCCGCACCGTGACCGCCGAGAGATGCTCCACCGCGCCATCTGTCAACGGTGCGACGGTTCTCGGTTCGTTATCCGGCTACCGGCCCAGACCACCAGCCAGACCAGACAGGCGATGGTCACGATGACGAAACTGGGCGGCAGGTTGAACACCGCCGAGATGCCGAGCCCGAGCCACACCGAGCTCAGGCTGATGCCCGTCGAGATCGCCATGGCCGCCAACGGCTGTGCCGTCAACATGATCGCGGTGGCCGCCGGTGTCACGATGAGCGCGAAGAGCAACAGCGTGCCGACGGCCTGCACTGCCATCGTCACCGCAACCCCCAACAGCGCCATGAAGAGCACCGACAACATCCGTACCGGCACCCCCTTCGCCTCGGCCACCTGTGGATTGACCGAGGCGAACAACAGCGGCCGGTAGATGACGACCACCGCCACCGCGATCGCGGCCAACAGGGCGGCGAAGGTGAGCAGTTGCTGGTGGGTGATGGCCAGCAGATTGCCGAACAGCACATTGGTCAACGTCGAGGAGTTCTTGGTCGCCAGCGAGTTGAAGAACAACCCGAAGGCGGTGGCCAGTGCCAGCACGGTGCCGGTGGTCACCTCACGGTCTCCCGCGCGTTTACCCATCGCTCCGATGACCAGCGCGCCGCCGACACAGAAGACACCGAGACCGAGGCCCGCGGGAAGCCCGAGCAGGACGGCACCGGTGGCACCGGGCAGACCGATATGGGCCAGTGCGTGCGCGGCGAAGGCCGTATTGCGCACGATGATGAAGTAGCCGATCAGGCCGGCAGCCAGTGCGACGAGGGTGCCACCGATCAACGCGTTGCGCATGAACGCCGAAGACAGGATGTCCCACCAGTTCTGCTGATAGCCCAGCGCGATGACGCTCGTCGTCATTCCCCGCTCCTCATGTACATCCGGCCCTGCAGGGTGTTGGCCACCTGGATCCGGGTGCCGTACAGATGGGTGAGCAGGTCGGCGTCGATGACTTCGTCGATCGGGGCATGGTGGGCGTGCCCGTCGAGCAGGTAGATCGCACTGCTGAGCACCGAGAGCAGGGGATTCAGATCGTGCGCGACAACAAGAATTGTCACCGCGAATTCGGCGTTGAGCCGGGCGAGCAGGGCGACGATCTCATGCTGATTGCGCAGGTCGAGGGCGGCCAGCGGTTCGTCGAGGATCAGCAATCGCGGCCGGGACACCAAGGCGTTGGCCAGCGCTATGCGCTGGCGCTGCCCTCCGGAGAGCTGTGACACCCGGCGGTCGGCGAAATCGTCGGCCTCCACGGCGGTCAGTGCTTGCTGGACCGCAGCCCGGTCCGCCCGCGTGGTCCGGTGCACACCCCAGCGCCTGCCGGTCAGGCCCAGCGTCACGGCGTCGCGCGCGCGGATGGCCTCCCCGGCGCCTGCCACGTAATCCTGCGGTACATAACCGATCACGTCATTGTTCGCACCCGGCTTGGCGCCCAGCACGCGGATCGTGCCCGATGCCACGGGCAGCAACCCGAGGATCGCCGACAGCATCGTCGACTTGCCGGAACCGTTGGGCCCGATGAGGGCCACGATGCCGCCGGCCGGGATGGCGAAGCTGCCCTCCGACCAGATGAGTCGCCCGCCGCGGACGACGCTCACATCATCGAAGACGAGCGCGGGTTCGGACACCGCGGGTTCGGACACTAGGTCGAGATGCCGAGGGCCTCGGCCAGGGCGGTGAGTTGATTCACCTGCCAAGCCTCGAACGTCTCGGCGCCCGGCGCAATCGTTTCGGTGACATTCACGACCGGCACACCGGCCGCCTCTGCGGCGGCGCGCACCTGTTCGGGCACCGACCCCTCGGTCTGGGTGTTGTAGATCAGCACATCGACACCCCGGTCGCCGAGCAGCCGCAGGAAGGCATCCAGGTCGGCAGGGGACGGATCTGTCTCGTTCGACGAGGCCACCTGATAGCCCGCAGGGGTGCGATTCTGCAGCTCGAGAGCAGCGGCCATATCGTCGAAGAGGCTTTCGGTGGCCGCGTAACTCTTCCCCGCGGCACCGTCCTTGATCTTGTCGATGAGGGACCGGTAGGGCTGCATCGATCGGGTGAACTCGGTCTGCTTACCGGCGAAGTAGTCACCGGCGGCCGGCGCCAGCTCGGTGAGTTTGGCGGTGACCGCTTCCGCGACATCGGTCACCGCGACGGGGCTGTACCAGGCGTGCGGATTGGTTTCGCCGGCATGGTCGTGACCCTCGTGATCGTGCCCCTCGTGCTCACCGCCGAGAATGTCGATCGCATTCACCACGGGGGCGTCGGGCGCCGTGCTCTGCGCGAGCTTGGTGGCCCATTCGTCGTAATGCCCGCCGTTGACGACGACCAGTTGCGCGCCCTGGAAATCCGCGGCGTCCGAGGGCGCCGGCTCGAAGTCGTGCGGATCCACCGACGAGCCGGCCAGCACGGTGGTGACCTCGGCACAGGCGCCGCCGAGGGCCGAGACGATCTGGCCCCATTGATCAACGCTGACGACCACCCGGACCGGGGTGGTCGGGCAATCCCCGGTCGCCACCGGCGATGCCGCCGGGGTCTGGTCACCGGAGCCACAGGCGGCCAGGGCGAACGGGAGTGCCAGCGCGATGGCGGCAAGCATGCGGGGCGTGTGCGTCACGGCGATAACGATAACCGTTTGCATTAATCGGCGTCGAATCGGAGGATGTTTTATTGATAATCATTTTCATTAAGGAGTGATATGCCAGCCCCGTTACCCGTCACCGTCCTGTCCGGCTTCCTCGGCGCAGGCAAGACGACCCTGCTCAACCACATCCTGGCCAACCGTGACGGACTCCGCGTGGCGGTCATCGTCAACGACATGAGCGAGGTCAACATCGATGCCGCCCTGATCGCCGGACAAGGTCACCTGGAACGATCCGAGGAGAAACTCGTCGAACTGACCAACGGCTGCATCTGCTGCACCCTGCGCGAGGACCTGGTCGAGGCCGTCGGTGCGCTCGCCCGGCAGAACCGCTTCGACCACCTGGTCATCGAATCGACCGGGATCTCCGAACCCATGCCGGTCGCGGCCACCTTCGAGTGGGAGTTCGAGGACGGCTTCCAGCTCGGGCGGTTGGCCAAGCTCGACACCCTGGTGACGGTGGTGGACGCCTCGACCTTCCTCACCGAGGTGGTGCGCGGTGAGGGGCTGGCCGAGCGTGACCTGGCCGCGGGAGAGGGTGACGCGCGCAGCATCGCCGACCTGCTGACCGACCAGGTCGAGTTCGCCGATGTCATCCTGCTCAACAAGACCGATCTGGTATCCGCGGCCACCCTCGACACGCTCGAGACCCTGCTGCGCAGGCTCAATCCGAGCGCCAAACTGATCAGGACCGATCACGGCGTGGTGGACACCTCCGAAGTGCTGGGCACCGGGCTGTTCGATCCGGAAGCCGCCGCGTCGACCCCGGGCTGGGACGAGGAGATCGCCGACGGTCACACCCCGGAGACCGAGGAGTACGGCATCAGCTCGATGACCTTCCGGTCGGACCGGCCGTTCCATCCGCTACGTCTTTCCCAAGCGCTGGGTCAGGTCACCCGAGTGTTGCGCAGCAAGGGTTTCTGTTGGATCGCGAGCCGGCCCACCATCGCCGCCATCTGGTCGCAGGCCGGTCCGAACCTGGTGATCGAACCCGCCCAGTACTGGTCGGGCACCGAGATCGCAGCGGGCCAGGAGATCGTGTTCATCGGCATCAAGCTCGACCGGGACAAGGTCGCCGAGCTGCTCGACGCGGCACTGCTGACCGATGCCGAATTGGCCGACGGGCCGGAAGCCTGGCGGAACTACCCCGATCCGTTACCGGCCTGGGCCGTGGCACAACAGCATTCACACTGAACGACAGACGAACGGCCCGGCGGAAAACATCCGCCGGGCCGTTCTGCGTGCGCAGGGGATCAGTGGTCGTGCCCGACTGCCCCGCTCAGCTCGTTGGGCGTCTGCTCCAGGGTCACCGATTCGGTGACGGTGCCACCCGCGAGATCCACGAGGTGGATCTGCTTTGTCGCCGGATCGGAGACGTACACGGCGTCCCCACGGGTGAACACGGCCGGACCGGGCTGCTGCCAGTCGTCGGGCTCAATCCAGGGTGCACTCACCGCGATCGATTTCACCAGGTCACCGGTGACGGGGTCGAAGACGTGCAGCTTGCCGTCGGTCCCCATGATCAGTGCCTCGGCCTGCGGGCCGCGCCCGAGTGACCGGAACCAGTAGCTGACGCCGGCCGGCAGCCGGACGATCTTCATCTGATCGGTGACGGTATCGATGAGCGCGAACCTTTCGGGGCGCTCGTGTTCGGCATCGGCGTCGATCTTCATGTCTCCCAACACCACCGGCGAATCCTCGTGACCACGGGTGTTGCCGACCCGGCCGTAGGGTGTCGGGCTGGCGATCTTGGTGAATCGGCCGTCGGCGAACGTGATCACGCCGTTCTCGCAGCCCAGGATCACCACCTCGTCGGCGGCCACGGCCTCACCATGCACGCCCGGGCAGTCCTGATTGCTTGCGATCTCCCGATCCCCCTGCAGCGCAACGGCACCTGTCCTGGTGTCCGGGTTGCCCCTGGTCTCCAGAAGTGTTCCGTCCGAGAGGATCACCGCGACGCCATGGTGCGGCTCCGGAGTCTTGAAGGTGCGCGTCGGCGGCAGGCCGCCCTTTTCCAGATCGTGGGGGTCGAACGCGGTGATCTCACCGGTACCGTCGTCGAACAGGACGGTGTTCTCCCCGTGGGGCGTGACATGACCGGCATCGACGGCGGGGAAGGTGTCCTCGGTCAGCCGGCCGCTCGCAGCGTCGAGGATTCGGAATCCCGCACTCGTGGTGACCAGGACATGAGCGCTGTCGCCGGCCGGGTTGACGCGCAGGAATCCGTCGAGCGGAATATCCTGTTCGACTTCCAGTGTGCGCCCATCGAGCACATAGAGCCCGCCGTCATACGTTGTGACCAACGGCTCGACGATCGGCGCACCGGCAGCAGCCGAATCCGATGCGCCGGTGGACGTGCCGGGGCTTCCTGCATTGTCACCGCCTGATGAGCACGCGGTCAGTGCAGCCGCCGCGCACGTCACGGCTCCGACGCGGTACATCCACCGCGAGTGGGACATTTTCGCTCCTTTTCTGGCCGCTATCGCAGGCCGGTGACGATGGCGTCGGTGTTGGCGCGCATCATGTCCAGATAGGTCGCACCCGGAGTTCCTGGTGCAGAGAGGGATTCGCTGTAGAGGCCGATGATGCGTACTCGCACGCCGGCATCCTCGGCCAGCACGCGAGCGAGTTTGTCCGGCTGAGACGAGTCGACGAAGATCGCAGGCACCCGAGCGTCCTCGATCGCACCCACCAGCGACTGCAGATCCGACGGACTGGGGGCGGCCAGGGTGGTTCCGCTGGGCACCACTGCGCCGATCACCTCGAAATCGAACCGCTGTGCCAGATATCCGAGCACATGGTGGTTGGTGACCAGCTTGCGGCGCTCGGCAGGCAGCACCGCGAACCCGTCCAGCATGTGCCGGTCGAGTGCACGCAGCTGCTCGCGATAGGCATCGGCGTTGCGGGACAATGCCGTTCGGTCGATACCGGCAACATCTCGTAACAGGGACGACTCGATGGCGTCGACTGCGGCCAGCACGCGTTGCGGATCCGTCCAGAAGTGCGGGTCCGGCGAGCCTGCGCTCTCTCCGTCGGTGTAGCGGATCGGGTCGATGTGCTCACCGACCGCCAACGTCGGAACACCCTGGGTGGCCGCGCTTTCGACATTGCGGACAAGGTTCTCTTCCAAGCCGAGACCGTTGTGGACGATCAGCGCGGCATCGTTCATGGCGGCGGCGTCCTTGGCGGAGATCCCGAAGGAGTGCGGGTCGGCGCCCGCCTGCATGAGCACCCGGACGGGTGCGGCGTCGCCGACGATATGGCGTACGACATCGCCCAAGATATTCGTGGTGACCACGATGTCACCATCGTGGTCGGTGTCGCTGCCGCATCCTGTCATCACCGCCATGACGAGCGTCGACAGCAGCGCAAGGAGCCGCCTCACCGACCGGCCTCCACCATCAGCCCCGGGCTGACGTCGGTCCGCAAGGTGCGTGCGATCCGCAACCCGTCGGCATAGTCGATCTCGTAAACCGCACGGGCAGCAGCATCGTTGACATACGCGCGGTCGGAATCGATCTCGATCACGGGTTGGAACCCCGAGGGGGGAACAGGGTTGCCGAACAACGCCGTCCGGGCCGTCTCGGTGCGGGTCAGCGCATCATGCGCACTGAGTGCGCCGTCGCGGTGCAACACCAGGATGGTGCCGTCACCGGCGGTGTTGGCGGCCACCGCGTCGGCAATTGGCAGCACCGTCCACGAGCGCTGCCTGCTGTCGAGCATCCAGACCGTCCCATCGGCGACGCCGGCGACGACATCTGCGCGGGCCCGATGGTGCATGCGCGTGGGTCGTCGCGCCGGCGCGTCAGCGGGATACGGGGCGGCAGTCACGGTCAGGTTCTTCTCGCCACCGGTGACCCGGATGGCGCCGGTGTCACACCCGAACAGCACGGCCCGCCGGGTCGGCACCGCCCAGGAGGCCTGTCGGCACTCACCCGGGACCACGGCGCTGCCGGCCGCATCGGTGACCCAAATCCGACCGTCGGCGGTGACGGTGACCACCCGACTGCCGTACGGCGCCACCAAAGCGGCATCGGCCGGCGGTGTCAGCGGTGATCGCTGTACCGACTTCTGGCCGAGCCGCTCCCGCATCAACAGTTCTGTCGCACCGGTTTCGGACCGGACAGCGACGGTCGAGTTGCTCGACGTGACGGAGGCCACCGGCAGGTCCAGCGTCGCCACCTGCGCCGGCGAGCTCGTGAAGTAGTGGTAGTGATCGCCGTGATCGAAAGTCCATGCACCGGAATCGATCACCGTGGTACGCGCACCGGTGCGCAGATAGGCGAAGCGCCCGTCCCCGGCCACCGTGTCGACGGGCCCGTAGGTGCCGATACGCGTCTCGGTTTCGTCGACGGCATCGTAGACCGACACCTCGCCGGTCGGCGGGTCGACGAGGACCAGTTTGGTGAGCGGTCCGTCGGCCTCCCTGGCACCGTCCTCGACGGTGACTCCATCCGTCGTGACGGCCGACGGCGGCGGCTCCGACGTCGTTGTGTCCGTGGCACAACCGGCAACGACGCAACCGATCGCCACCACCGCCGCGGCCGTCATCCAGCGGGCGCGCAACCGGGTGAGCAGTGCCGAGGCGAAGAACAGCACGACCGCGACACCGGCAATGGTGGCACCGCCCGCGGTGCCGGCATGCCAGGAGATGAGCAGGCCGAGGTAGACCGCAACCGTGCCGAGCACGGCAGAGAGCGCCATGATGCGCGGGATCGAACTCGCCCACAGCAGAGCCGCGGCCGGCGGTGCCACCAGTAGTCCGAGCACCAGCAATGTGCCCACGATGTGGAAGGACGCCACCATCGCCACCGCCATCAGCACGGTCAGCACGGGAATAGCCAGGTTCGGGCGCAGCCCCAGCGTCGCGGCTTTACGCGGATCGAAGGTGACCGCCACGAACGCGCGGTGTCCGATGATCACCGCGACGAGCGTCAACCCCAGCGCCGCCCCCAGGATCAGCAGATCCGTTGCCCGGACGGCAAAGACATCGCCGAACAGGAATCCGGTGAGGTCGACGGCGAAGCTCTGTGATCGTGACACCACGATCACGCCGAGTGCGAGCATGCCGACCAGGAGCAGTCCGATGCCGGTGTCCGAGGAAAGCTTCGCGGAGCGGCCGATCGCGGCCACTCCGAAGGCCATGATCAGGGCGGCGACCAATCCGCCGACCAGCAGACTGACACCGAGCAATGCCGCGATGGCCACCCCCGGCAGCATGCCGTGCGTCATGGCCTCTCCCAAGAAGACACTGCGCCGCAACAGGACCCAGCATCCGACCAGCGAACACAACCATGCGGCGATGACTCCGGCGACCAGCGCCCGCAATACCATCTCCGCCTGGAAGGGTTCTGTGAGCCAGGACGTCATGCCGTAAACTACTATCAGTAATGAGTATCATTTTCAATAAGGCGGCTCCGGTCGCCTCGCCCATCACCGTGTCCGCGGTGGGCTTCAGTTATTCGGGCACAACGGTTTTCCGAGATCTCACGTTGTCCATCACGCCCGCGACGGTCACCGCCGTCATCGGCTCCAACGGGTCCGGCAAGTCGACGCTGCTCGCGTTGCTCGCCGGCATCCACCTCCCTGACACCGGCAAGGTCGACGTCGCGGCCACCGATATCGCGTTCGCGGTCCAACGCAGCGCGGTCACCGACTCGTTCCCGCTCACCGCGGCCGAAGCCGTGATGATGGGCCGCTGGCGCCGCCTCGGGCTGTTGGGCAGGCCTCGTGCGGCCGACCGGGCAATCGTCGAGCACTGCCTTACCGAGCTCGGTCTGGCCGACCAGCGCAGCCGCACGCTGGGCGAATTGTCGGGCGGGCAGCGCCAGCGCGTCCTACTCGCCCAAGCCTTCGCACAGCAGGCGCCCCTGGTGTTACTCGACGAACCGACCACCGGGCTCGACGAGGAATCCGCCGCCGCGGTGGTCGGGCACCTCGCCCAGCTCGCCGCGGCGGGCTCGACGATCATCGCGGCTACCCACGACCCGGTGGTGATCGCGGCGGCGCATCACCGCATCGACCTCGACGAGCATCGGCGCGCATTAGGCTGAAGGCCGTGACCGTGGCACATGTCGATCTCAATGCCGACCTCGGCGAGGGATTCGGGGTATGGACGCTCGGCGACGACGACACCATGCTCGATATCGTGACCTCGGCCAATGTGGCGTGCGGCTTCCATGCCGGTGATCCGGCCGGGCTGCTGAGAGTGTGCCGAGCTGCCGCCGATCGCGGAGTCCGCATCGGCGCCCAGGTCGGCTATCGAGATCTGGCCGGGTTCGGGCGGCGCTTCATCGATGTCGATCCCGCCGAGCTGACCGCCGAGATCATCTATCAGATCGGCGCATTGTCCGCACTGGCCGCCACGGCGGGGAGCACGGTCTCCTATGTCAAACCCCATGGGGCGTTGTACAACTCGATCGTCCACCACGAAGCGCAGGCGGACGCGGTCGCCCAGGCCGTCCATGCGGTGAACCCTGCGCTGCCGGTGCTCGGACTGGCGGGTTCGGTGTTCTTCGACGCCGCCGGGAAGCTGGGTCTGCGCACCGTCGCGGAGGCATTCGCCGACCGTGCCTATCAGCCCGACGGCCGGTTGGTGTCCCGGCGGGAACCGGGTGCCGTTCTGCACGATGCCGCCGCGATCGCCGAGCGAGTGCACACCATCGTCGTTGCGGGGACGGTGCGGGCGGTCGACGGTACCGACATCCCCATCGCCGCGGAATCGGTATGCGTACACGGTGATTCACCCGGCGCGGTGCACATAGCCACCGCGGTACATGACCGCCTGGTCGACGCCGGCGTGCAGCCGGCACCTTTCAGCTAGCCGACTCGCGTTCCAACTCGTAACGGATCAGCCGAGAGCTGTTGGCCACCACCGCAACCGACGAGGCGTTGTGCAGAACGGCGGCAAGTACCGGCGACAGGGCGCCGCCGGCACCGATCAGCAACCCGATGGCGTTGACCGCAATCGACATCGCGTAGTTCTGCCGGATGACGCCCACTGCGCGACCCCCGAGGTTACGCACATCGAGCAGCCGGTTCAGATCGTCACTGGCCAGCGCCACATCGGCGGTCTCGACCGCCACATCGGTGCCACCGAGACCCATCGCGATGCCGATATCGGCCTCGGCCAACGCCGGAGCATCGTTGACGCCGTCACCGACCATGGCCACCGTGTAGCCCTCCTCGCGCAGCCGGCGCACGACGGCGAGCTTGTCCTCGGGCAACACCTCGGCCTGCCACTCGTCGA
Source organism: Mycolicibacterium neoaurum ATCC 25795 (assembly GCF_000691525.1). Classification (GTDB taxonomy): domain Bacteria; phylum Actinomycetota; class Actinomycetes; order Mycobacteriales; family Mycobacteriaceae; genus Mycobacterium; species Mycobacterium neoaurum. The sequence goes on along the minus strand of NZ_JMDW01000019.1, from coordinate 43,995 downwards.
TACCCAGCTCCGCGGCCACGACGGCGGCGGTGTCGGGATGGTCGCCGGTGAGCATGACGATGCGGCTGACACCGTTGGCGCGCAGCCGCTGCAGCACCTCGGCCGACTCCGGGCGGATCTCGTCGCGCAGGCTGATCAAACCGACCAACTGCCCGTCGACGGCCAACAGCAGCGGTGTCTCGGACTGCTTTCGCAGGGTGTCCACCCACTCGGCGGCCTTCGCACTCACCTCGACCTGTTCGCGGCGCAACAGTGACGGGCTGCCGAGCAACAGCGTGCGACCGTCGGCGATGGTCCGCATGCCCAGCCCGACGAGCACCTCGCACTCCTCGTGCGGCGGGATCTCGATATGCCGTTCCTGGGTGGACCGGATAACCGCCTCGGCCAACGGATGCCTGGAGTGGATCTCGGAGCTCGCCGCGTAGGCCAGCACCTGTTCGGGTCGCCAATCCTCATGGAAGGCAACGAGGTTGGTGACCACCGGACGGCCCACCGTCAACGTTCCGGTCTTGTCGAACACCACCGCGTCGACCCGGCCGGCCTCCTCGAGGTGCGAACCACCCTTGATCAGGATCCCGCGCCGTGCGCCGTTGCCGATAGCCGCGCTGATCGCCGTCGGGGTCGACAATCCCACCGCACACGGGCAGGCCACCAGCAGCATCGTCATGGCCCGGCGCACATCCCTGGTCACCACCAGGGTGAGCGCGGACAGCAGGAAGGACGCCGGCACGAAACGGCGCGAGAAGCTCTCGCCGACGGTCTGGATGGGGGCGCGGTGCTGGTGGGCTTCCTCGACCCTGGCGATGATCCGCCCGATGGTGGTCTCGTTACCCACTGCCTCGGCGCGGACCACCAGCCGTCCGCGCACCACGACCGATCCGGCAAAGACACGCGCCGGGGCGGTGACCGCCACCGGAAGGTTCTCCCCCGTGATCGCCGACTGGTCGATGATGGCCTCCCCGTCGACCACCACACCGTCGATCGGCAGCGCCACCTGGTCGTGGATCACGACCTCGTCGCCGATCCGCAGCTCGGCGGTGGCGATCTCGACCTCGGTACCGTCGTCCAAGCGCACCCATGCGGTGTCCTGGTTGCCCTGTAGCAGGTTGGCGATCGCGCGCCGGGTCCGGCGCAGGGTCAGGTCCTGCAGGTACTCACCGATGTTCAACAGCCACAGCACGGTGAGGGCGACGACGTTCTCCCGGAGCACCAGACTTGCCAAGGTTGCCGCACTGACCAATACGTCGGTGCCCGCAGTGCGTCCACCGCGCAGCGTCCGCAGCGCACCGCGCAGGAACGGGTAGCCGGTGAAGATGGTGACACCGGTGGCCGCCAGCCTGCTTGTCGGGCCGAGCAACGGCGGGCGGGCGAAGACGTAGCGCCGTATCCCCAGCAGCACGAGTGCGGCACCGCCGACCGTCATGCGCAGCACATCGGCATTGGTGACATCGGCCGAGCGGGGCAACCGGGCGGGTAGCAGATCCGTTGCGGCCGCGCTGGCGGCGTCGATGGCGGCGAATACGGACGCCTTGTCACACCGCTTCGGCGAGTACCAGACGACGATCGACGCCGTCCGCGGGTAGGCATGCACGGCCCGGACACCGGGCACCTGCTCCACCGCGTCCTCGATGGCCACCGCACGTCGGGTGTCACCGCGAAACCAGTCTGCGCGCAACCGGATTCGTCCGGCGGCATCGGAGACGACGGTCAATGCCGCCATATCGGTCAGCAGCTCGCTATCAGTGTTCGTGATCGTGCTGGTGGTCGGAGACCGCCGGCGGCGGCACCTCCTCACCGATGCGTTCACGGGCCTCGGCCACCACATCGGAGACCGTCAGACGCGCGGACTCGGCACCCTCCTCGGCCTTGCGCACCCCGCGCAGCGCCCAGGTGGTGGCCGTCACGGAGGCCTCCCGGATCGGTGCCTTGGCAACCGCCTTTTTCACGCCCTCGTAGGCGGCAACGCCGACGGCGCCCGTCACCACCGTGGAAGCCGCCTTGACCAGAAACGCAGAGAAGACCATTCAACGATCTTAACCGCAATTCGACTGCGGCCGGCGTCCAAGTTGTGCTGGCAGAATGGCCGACCGTGACGGTGGGTACCCCGGCCGGGCGCCGGATCGGCTCGATGCCGATCCTGGTGGTGGTCATCCTCGGCCTGGCACTGGTCGGGACGACGGCGCGCGACGCCGTGGCCGGCCATCCCGCGGTCGCGACCGCGGCCACCGTGTTCTGCGGAATCTTCGTGCAGGCGTTGCCTTTTCTGGCATTGGGAGTGCTGGTCAGCGGGGTGATCGCCGCCACGGTGACACCGCAGAAGTTGGCGCGCCTGCTGCCCCGCCGCCCCACGGCGGCGATTCTGACCGCGGGTGTGGGTGCCGCGGCGCTGCCCGGCTGTGAATGCGGCTCGGTTCCCATCGCCCGGCGGCTCTTCGGCGACGGGACCGTCGGGGCCGCGGCGCTGACCTTCATGCTGGCCGCACCCGCCATCAACCCGGTGGTCCTGGTGGCCACGGCCGTTGCGTTTCCCGGGGAGCCGCTGCTCGTGCTGGCGCGATGCGTGGCATCGCTGCTCACCGCGGTGGTGATGGGCTTGCTGTGGACACGCTTCGGTAAACCTGAGTGGATCACGAGGGTGTTGCCCACGTCCGCGCCCGCCTCCGATTCCCGCTGGACGGTGTTCACCGAGGCCGCCCGGCACGACTTCCTGCAGGCGGCATCGTTTCTGGTGCTCGGTGCTGCCGCGGCAGCGGTGTTGCACGTGGTGGTGCCGGGGTGGGTGTACGAACACCTGGCCGGACAGCTGGTGCTGGGCATCGTGGTGATGGCCGTACTGGCCGTGGTGTTGTCCCTGTGTTCGGAGGCCGACGCGTTCGTGGCCGCCAGTCTGTCGATGCTCCCATTGCTGCCACGGCTGGTATTCCTCGTGGTCGGCCCGGCTGTAGACGTCAAACTGTTCGCCATGCAGGCCGGAATGTTCGGGCGGGCCTTCGCCATTCGGTTCGCGCCGCTCAGCTTCGTCGTGGCCGTGCTGGCCGGCACGGGCGTCGGCCTGCTGCTGCTGGGTGATCGATGAGCCGCGAGACCGAGAACACGCTGCTGCTGCTCGTCGGACTGAGTACCGCGATCATCGCGGCCACCGGTTCCTTCATGCGGTACGTGAAACCCACGCTGCTGCCGTGGCTGTGGATCACCGCCGTGGTGCTGATCGTCTTGGCGCTGGCCGCCATCATCGGTGATATCCGCCGCGGACCCCGCCGGCATGCCGATCACGTGCACCGCACCGGCATCGGATGGCTGCTGATAATCCCGATTGCACTGCTGGCGTTCGTGGTTCCGCCTGCACTGAGCCCGCAGTCGGCTCGCCCGGCGGCGGTCGACACCGTGGCGTCCGCTCCGCGACGGCCGTTCCCGCCGCTACCGGACGACGCGGCGCCGGAGCTGTCCCTGCCCGCCCTGCTCACCCGAATAGCGCAGGACTCCGCGCAGACCCTGCGGGATCGAGAGATCACCGTCACCGGGTTCACCATGGGTGACGGCGAGCGAATCTATCTCGGCCGCATCGTGATCCTGTGCTGTGCGGCCGATGCGCAGTTGGCGCGCGCCAGACTGACCGGACCCGCGGCGCGTGTCGCGGCCGAACTGCCGGACGGCTCCTGGGTCCGAGTCCGCGGCGAGGTGAAGGATCTGTCCCAGCATGCCGCTGTGCCGGAGTTGAGCATCGACGACGTGGAGTCGATTGCGCAGCCGGAGAACACTTACGCTTTCTGATGTTCCAGCGCGTCGCGGTTGGCGCCGTTGACGACGCTGCTCAGCAACCCCGGTAGCGCTTCGTCCACGTCGGACCTGCGCAGGCGTTGATAGGTGAGGCCGTCGATCACCAGCCGCTCGGTGACACCGGCCTCACGCAGAATCTTGAAGTGGTGGGTGGCCGTCGACTTGTTGATGCCCTCGTAGAGCGCACCGCACTGAATCGGCACGCCCGCGTTGTACAAACGCCGGACCACTTCCAGGCGTATCGGATCGTGGATGGCACCAAGTACCTGCTGCACGGTCCCCACCCGGGGTACTTCCGCGGTTCGCTCGGGCATAAATCCGTCCTGATGCGGGTTTGGAATCTATCGAACCGAGCGTACTCTCGACAGGGTTCGATATTCATCATACTCGTCGGACCGGAGGTGTCAGCGCGAAATGGTCGCCATCGATCACACAGTTCAGACGCAGCGCTGGGCGTACCCGCTGTTGCTGATCCTCAGCGGTGTCGCGCTCGGCGTCTCGGGGATCCCGGCCCCGCTGTACGGCATCTACGAGGCGAACTGGCACCTGTCCCCGCTGGCCACCACCATCGTGTTCGCGGTCTACGCCGTCGCCGCCCTCGGTGCGGTGCTGGTGTCCGGCCGGATCTCCGATGTCGTGGGGCGCAAACCGGTGCTGATCGGGGCCCTGATCGCCCTGCTCGTCGGTCTCGCGGTGTTCCTCGTCGCCGACAACATGGCCATGCTGCTGCTGGCGCGCAGCATCCACGGAGCTGCAGTCGGTTCGATCGTGGTGGCCGGCGCGGCAGCCCTGCTCGACCTCAAACCCGATCACGGTGTGCGGTCCGGGCAGCTCAGCGGGGTTGCCTTCAACATCGGTATGACGATCGCCATCCTCGGTTCGGCACTGTTGGCACAGTATGCGCCGCATCCGCTGCGCACCCCGTACGCCGTCGTCGCCGTGGTCTGCCTGGTCGTCGGGGTCGGTGTATTGGCGCTGCGGGAGCCGCACACCGCCCGCGCCAGCGGGCCCATCCGGATCGCCAAACCGGCGGTGCCCGAACAGATCCGATCGGACTTCTGGTTCTCCGCGCTGGGTGCCATGGCCTCGTGGTCGGTTCTGGGTGTGCTGCTCTCGCTCTACCCGTCACTGGCCGCACAACAGACCCACATCGACAATCTGGTCTTCGGCGGTGCAGTCGTCGGCACCACCGCCTTCGCCGCCGCGTCGGCCCAGCTGGCCGCCACCCGGCTACCGGCCAAGTACTCGGCCATTATCGGTGACATCGGCATGGCCGTGTCGCTGCTGCTGACCATTCCGGTACTGCTGACGCATCGCTGGGAATTGGTGTTCGTCGCCGCGGTGCTGTTGGGTGCCACCTTCGGCCTCGGGTTCGGCGGCTCGTTGCGCCATCTGTCCGATGTGGTACCCGCCGACCGCAGGGGCGAGACCATGTCGGCGTTCTACCTACTGGCCTACACCGCGATGGCGGTCCCGACGCTGGTCGCCGGATGGGCGGCCACCCGTTGGAACCTGGCTGCGGTGTTCCCCTGGTTCGCCGGCGCGGTGGCGGCGGCCTGCCTCGGTGCCGCGGTGGCCGGTCTGCTCTCCACCCGTCGTCGCCGGGCCGCCATCGCCTAGGCTGCCGGTGTGACCGAGCACGCGTTCAGCACGCAGGAACGCCAGGCCGTCTACCGCGCCATCGCCGAGCGTCGCGATATGCGCCGCTTTGTCGCAGGCGCCACCATCGAGCCCGAGGTGCTGGCCCGATTGCTGCAAGCAGCGCACGCCGCCCCGAGCGTCGGTCTGATGCAACCCTGGCGCTTCATCCGGATCACCGATGCCGCGCTGCGCGAGGCGATGCACGCACTGGTCGACCAGGAACGGCTGCGCACCGCCGATGCCCTGGGTGCGCGCGGTGACGAGTTCCTCGCCCTCAAGGTCGAGGGCATCCGGGACTGCGCCGAACTGCTCGTAGTCGCCCTCGGCGAGGGCAGACGACGGCACATCTTCGGTCGTCGCACCATGCCGCAGATGGACCTGGCCTCGGTGTCGTGCGCCATCCAGAACCTGTGGCTGGCCGCCCGTGCCGAGGGGCTCGGCATGGGCTGGGTGTCGATATTCGAGCCCGCCACACTGGCCACCCTGCTCGGCATGCCCGACGAGGCCGAGCCGGTGGCCATCCTGTGCCTGGGACCGGTGCCGGAGTTCCCGGATCGGCCTGCGCTGGAGATCGACCAGTGGACCTACGGTCGCCCGCTGTCGGATTTCGTGTCGGAGAACGGCTGGCACACCGCTGGTTCGGCGCGACCCTAGGACCCGTAGGGCAATAGCGCCATCTCGCGTGCGTTCTTGATCGCGGTCGCGACGCGGCGCTGCTGCTGCGGGGTCAGGCCGGTGACCCGGCGGGACCGGATCTTGCCGCGGTCGGAGATGAACGTGCGCAACACCGCGACATCCTTATAGTCGACATCGGTGATCCCCAGGGCCTTGAACTTGTTCACCCGGGGTCGTTTGATCTCCACCGGCGCCGGTCGCCGCTTCCTGGCCGGGCTTCCCGCCATCACCAACTCGCCTTCCGCACACCGGGCAGTTCACCGCGGTGCGCCAACTCCCGAACCTTCACTCGGGACAGGCCGAACTTGCGCAGATGCCCGCGAGGCCTGCCGTCCACCGAATCCCGATTGCGCAACCGCACCGGACTGGAATCCCGCGGCAGCCGCTGTAGCGCGATCTGTGCCGCGGCCCGCTGCTCGGGCGTGCTGGCGGGCCTGCGGATGATTTCCTTGAGTTCGGCGCGGCGCTCGGCATACCGCGCGACGGTCTGCTTGCGCCGCTCGTTGGCGACGATCTTGGATGCCTTGGCCATCAACGCTCCTCGCGGAAATCGACATGCTTGCGGATCACCGGGTCGTACTTGCGCAGCACGATGCGATCGGGATCGTTACGCCGGTTCTTGCGGGTCACATAGGTGTAGCCGGTACCCGCGGTGGACTTCAGCCGGATGACCGGCCGGATATCGGTGCTCTTGGCCATCAGAGTTTCTGCCCTGCTGCCCGCAGCCTGCCCACGACGGCCTCGATACCGTCGCGGTCGATGACCTTGATGCCTTTGGCACTGACCCGCAACGTGATTCGTCGACCTTCCGACGGCAGATAGTAGGTCTTGTTCTGGATGTTGGGATTCCAGCGGCGACGGGTACGACGGTTCGAGTGCGACACCCGGTTACCGAAACCCGGTGCGCGACCGGTGACCTGGCAGGTCTGGGACATCGGACACCTTTTCATGCATCATCGTTAATGAAAACGATTTTCGACAAGTGGACATCGACACGGTAGCGTACGGTCCGAGTTAATGACAATCGTTACCAATAAGGGTGTGATGACATGCGGACGCCGGTGTTGCTTGTTGCCGGGCAAGGCGCACGAAACGACGTGGTGGATCTGCTGATCCGAACACCGGGAACCCTGGCCGTCGGTTACGCCACCGATGGCCACGTCGTGATCAGGAACGTCACCGAGATGCGCGGCGAGCGGCGGATCATCTCGCAGTGGCCGATCGAGTTGGCCGGCGGCTGCGTCACCTGCACCATCCGCAACGATCTGTTGATCCTGCTGCGCCGGTTACACCGCCGCGAGGATGTTGCGCGCATCGTCGTCGAACTGATGGATTGGATTGACCCCGAACCGATCTGCACCGCCATCAACGAGGTCCCGGTAGCCGTCGGCCCGGGTTACATCGATGGTCCGGCCAGTCGCGACGTCGTGATCTCAGCGGTCCTCACGACGATCGACTGCTCGCACTGGTTGACCCAGGCGCTCGGCGATGAGGACCTCGACGGTTCGCGCACCGTGGCACAGGTCGTCGTCGGTCAGGCCGCCTTCGCCGACGTGCTGGTGCTCACCGAACCGGAGAGCACCACGTGCGCGGTACTGCGCCGGCTCACACCGCGCAGCCGCATCACGGTGGGCATGGACCAAGTCGAGACCGCGCTGGCCAACCTGGATCCGCAGGCCCGCCGCGGATTCGGCGATGACCCGCACGATTCGCTGCTGGCCGGCCAACCGCCGCTACAACCCGCCGGTGAGGTCACGCTCGTCGAGTTCAACGCGCGCAGGCCTTTTCACCCAGATCGGTTGCACCAGGCCATCGACGATCTACTCGACGGGGTGATACGCGTGCGCGGCCGCGCGTGGTTGGCCAGCCAACCCGACGCCGTGGTGTGGATCGAATCCGCAGGCGGCGGACTGGGCGTCGGTGATGCCGGTCGCTGGCTGGCGGCGATGTCCGAGAGCGAACGTGCCTACGTCGACCCCGAGCGGATCGCCCTGGCCGCCCCCGGCTGGGACGAAAAATTCGGTGACCGGCACATCGCGCTGACGGCACTGGTGTGCGGCGCCCCACCCGAGGTGATCACCGGCGCGCTCAATCGAGCCCTGCTCACCGATGCCGAGATGGCCGATCCTGCCTCCTGGGCGGCCTACCCCGATCCGTTCGGTGAATGGCATTCCGACCCGTGCACCGAGCTGACCGACGAGGTGTCGGTCAGCGACGAACACCGCAGCCGAAAGGGCGAAGCATGAAACCCGATATCCATCCCGACTATCACCCCGTGGTGTTCCAGGACGCCGGCACCGGCAAGCAGTTCCTCATCCGTTCGACTATCACCAGTGACCGCACCATCGACTACCAGGGCGCCACCTATCCACTGGTGGTGGTCGACGTGACCGCCGACTCGCACCCGTTCTGGACCGGGACGAACCGGCACCTCGACACCGCGGGCCAGGTGGAGAAGTTCCGCCGCCGCTACGGAACCCGGTAGTACGGGCGCTCTAGGCTTTGGGCCATGCGCCTCAAAGCCGGCAGGCCCGATCTGGACGCCTACGACCGGTACGTCGACCTACCGGCCGCGCCGCCGGATGCGCCGCTGACCGTCACCTGGGCCGGCGTCACCACGTTGTTGGTCGACGACGGCGCCGGCGCGGTGCTGACCGACGGCTTCTTCAGCCGTCCGTCGCTGCTGCGGGTGGGGCTGGGCAGGATCGCGCCATCGCAGCCCCGGATCGACGGCTGTCTCGGTCGGCTCGGGGTCCGCCGGCTGGACGCCGTCCTACCCGTGCACACCCACTTCGACCACGCCATGGATTCGGCCGTCGTGGCACAACGCACCGGTGCACGGCTGATCGGAGGCGCTTCGGTCGCCCATATCGGCCATCGACTGCCGGCAGCTCAGGTCGCCGTCGTCACCCCCGGTGAGCCGGTGGCAGCCGGGCCGTTCGACATCACCCTCGTCGTCGGGGACCACTGCCCGCCCGATCGTTTCCCTGGCGCGATCAGCGCCCCGGTGACACCACCGGTGCGGGCCTCGGCGTATCGCTGCGGTGAGGCCTGGTCGACGCTGATCGCCCACCGCCCCAGCGGGCGCAGCCTGCTGGTGGTGGGCAGCGCGGGTTTCGTCGCGGGTGCGCTGGCCGGCCATCGCGCCGAGGTCGTCTACCTCGGGGTCGGGCAGCTGGGCCTACAGCCGGAGCCTTATCTGGTGGACTACTGGAACGAGACGGTACGCACCGTCGGTGCCCGCCGCGTGGTGCTGATCCACTGGGATGATTTCTTCCGGCCGCTGGACCAACCGTTGCGCGCCCTGCCCTACGCCGCCGACGACCTCGATGTCTCGATGCGGGTGCTGTCGCGACTGGCCGCCGACGACAACGTGGACCTGCACCTGCCGTCCCTGTGGCAGCCGACGGACCCATGGCGCTGACGCTGTCGATCGCCGCGCTGGCCGCGGTGCTGGGCGTCGCCCTGTTCGCGCCACGGTGGCAGGCGCCCGTCGCGCTGGCCGCCGCCGGAATGGTCGTCGGTACCGGCGCGGTGTCCTGGGCTGGGGCGACCGAAGAGGTGACCGAACTTGCGCCGGTGGTCGGATTCCTGGCCGCGGTACTGGTGCTGGCCCGGCTCTGCGATGACGTCGGGTTGTTCCACGCCGCAGGGGTGATGATGGCGCGAGCGACCGCAAGTGGTCAGAACCGCCTGCTGGCATCGGTTTTCGGGATATCGGCGCTGGTGACCGCGGTCCTGAGTCTGGACGCCACCGTTGTGCTGCTGACCCCGGTGGTCCTGGCCACCGCACGGGCGCTCACGGTGCCCGCCCGGCCGCACGCGTACGCCACCGCGCACCTGGCCAACAGCGCGTCGCTGCTGTTACCCGTCTCCAACCTGACGAATCTGTTGGCGTTCAGTGCCGCAGGCCTGACCTTTCTGCACTTCGCGGCCGCGATGACACTGCCGTGGATAGCCGCGATCGCCGTCGAGTTCGTGCTTCTTCGTTGGCTTTTCGTCAAGGATCTGCGCGTCGTCCCGCAACACGACGCCCCCGACGAACCGCTCCAGGTGCCGATCTTCGCCATCATTGTGGTGGGACTGACCCTCGCTGGGTTCGCGGTCACCTCCCTGGTCGGATTGTCGCCCGCATGGGCGGCACTGGCCGGCGCTGTGGTCCTCGGTGCGCGGGCGCTCCTCACCCACCGCACCACCGTGCGCAAGATCGTGGTGGCGCTGGACATTCCGTTCCTGGTATTCGTGCTGTGCCTGGGCATCGTGGTCGCCGCCGTCATGCACAACGGGCTGGAATCCGCGATGCATCGCGTCATGCCCAGCGGGCAGGGACTGCCTGCGCTACTCGCCATCGCCGCGGTGGCAGCGGTGTTGTCCAATATCGTCAACAACCTGCCCGCCGTGCTGGTGATGCTGCCATTGGCCGCCCCGGTCGGACCGGCCGCGGTGCTGGCGGTGCTGATCGGGGTGAATGTCGGACCCAATCTCACCTATGTCGGCTCATTGGCGAACCTGTTGTGGCGCAGCGTGGTCCGCCGCGATATGAAGGCCGGGTTCGGGGAGTTCAGCCGCATCGGGCTGGTGACCACACCCGCGGTCCTGATTGCCGCGGTACTGGGCCTGTGGGGCTGGATCCAGCTCTTCGGGCTCTAACCCCGCCGCTGGCGCGCGATTTCGGCCAGCACGACACCGGCGGCCACTGAGGCATTCAGCGATTCGGTGGGTCCGGCCATCGGGATCGAGACGATGGCATCACAGTTCTCGCGCACCAGTCTCGACAGACCCTTGCCCTCCGAACCGACCACCACCACGGTCGGGCCCGAGGCATCCAGCTCGTCGAGCGTGGTGTCACCCTCGGCATCCAGGCCCACGATCTGCAGGCCGGCGTCGGCCCAGCTCTTGAGGGTGCGATTGAGGTTTGTCGCCCGCGATACCGGAAGTCGGGCGGCCGCACCGGCGCTGGTGCGCCAGGCCACCGCCGTCACCGACGCCGACCGCCGCTGCGGGATCAGCACACCGTGCCCGCCGAAGGCCGCCGTCGACCGCACGATGGCGCCCAGGTTGCGGGGATCGGAGATGTTGTCCAGTGCCACCAGCAGCGCGGACTGGCTGTCACGCTGTGCCGACTTCAACAGGTCGTCGGGATGGGTGTACACGTACGGCGGCACCTGCAGGGCCAGCCCCTGGTGCAACCCGTTGCTAGACATCCGGTCCAGATCGTGCTTCTGCACCTCCAGGATGGCGATGCCGGAGTCGGCGGCCCGCTGCACTGATTCGGTGATGCGCTCGTCGGCGTCGACACCGAGCATCACGTAGAGCGCCGTGGCGGGCACCCCGGCGCGCAGGCACTCCACCACCGGGTTACGGCCCAGGACGTATTCGGTCTCGTCTGTCTTGCGATGGCGGCCCTGTTGCGCACGCGCGGCCTTGGCGGCCCGCTTACCGGCCGGATGGTGTGGCCGATCCTTGGCCGCGGGGGTGGCCCCCTTGCCCTCGAGCCCGCGCCTGCGGACGCCGCCGGAGCCGACGGTCGGGCCCTTCTTGGTGCCTTCTTTGCGCACCGCGCCGCGACGCTGTGAATTACCCGCCATGGGTGGTGTCCCCTTCCAGCAGCGACCACTGCGGGCCGTCTGCGGTGTCGGTGACCTCGATACCGGCTTCCTTGAGCCGGTCGCGGATGGCGTCTGCGGCCGCCCAGTCACGTTTCTCGCGAGCCTCCGCACGCCCGGCGAGCGCCCAGTGCACCAGGACGTCGACGGCGGCCAGCGCCGCTGACGTCTCATCGCGGGTCTCCCAGCGTTCGTCGAGCGGATCGCAGCCCAGGATCGCCATCATCGCCCGGATCGACCGGGCGGCGGCCATCGCGCCCTGATGATCGCCGGAGTCCAGCGCACGGTTGCCCTCGGCGCGGGCGCTGTGGACCTCGGCCAGCGCGATCGGCACCGAAAGATCATCGTCGAGCGCGGCTTCGAACCTGTCGGTCCAGGTGCTCGGTTCGATCGCGCCGACGCGGTGGCGCACCCGGTGCAGGAAATCCTCGATACCGGTATAGGCCTTGGCCGCGTCCTGCAGCGCGTTCTCGGAGAACTCGAGCATCGAGCGGTAGTGCGCGCTACCCAGGTAGTAACGCAGTTCGGCAGCCCGAACACGTTGCAGCACAGCGGGAATCGCGAGCACGTTACCGAGCGACTTGCTCATCTTCTCGCCGCCCATGGTGACCCAGCCATTGTGCAGCCAGAATCGGGCGAACCCGTCGCCGGCCGCCTCGGCCTGGGCGATCTCGTTCTCGTGGTGCGGGAACACCAGATCCATCCCGCCGGCGTGGATGTCGAACTGCGCCCCGAGATACTCCTGGCACATGGCCACACATTCGGTGTGCCAGCCCGGCCGTCCGCGCCCCCACGGGGTCGGCCAGGACGGCTCCCCCGGCTTGGCGCCCTTCCACAGGGTGAAATCACGCTGATCCCGTTTACCGGTGGCGACACCCTCGCCCTGGTGGACATCGTCGACCTTGTGGCCGGAGAGCTTGCCGTAATCGGGCAGGCTCGCGACGTCGAAGTACACATCGCCATCACCGACATAGGCGTGGCCGCGGTCGATGAGACGCTCGATGAGTTCGACCATCTGGGTGATGTGCCCGGTGGCGCGCGGTTCCGCCGAGGGCGGCAGCACCCCCAGTGCCTCGTAGGCCGCGGTGAACGCGCGCTCGTAGGTCGCCGCCCACTCCCACCACGGCCGGCCGGCATCGGCGGCCTTGTTGAGGATCTTGTCGTCGATATCGGTGACGTTGCGGATGAAGGCGACATCGAGGCCCTTGGCGGTCAGCCACCGTCGCAGCACGTCGAATGCCACGCCGCTGCGCACATGACCGATATGGGGCAGTCCCTGAACTGTGGCACCGCACAGGTAGATCGACACATGGCCCGGACGCAGCGGCTCGAATTCACGAACGGCACCAGCAAGGGTGTCGTACAGCCGTAGACCAGTCATCCCGGCCAACCGTTCGCTTCGCTCACGACGGGCCAGCTTACCGGCCTGCGGCGGGCTATCTGACCACAAGGGCCGTGGCGACGGCCGCCAGGCCCTCGCCGCGGCCGGTGAGCCCGAGCCCGTCGGTGGTGGTCGCCGACACCGATACCGGGGCCCCGATCAGATCGGACAGCACCCCCTGCGCCTCGACCCGGCGCGGACCGACCTTGGGCCGGTTGCCGATGACCTGAACGGCGGCATTGGACACCCGGAAACCCTCGGCAGCGAGGAGCTCCCGGACGTGGCGCAGCATGTCGGCGCCGCTGACGCCGTGCCACTGGGGTTGATCGGTACCGAAGACGGCACCGAGATCACCGAGGCCGGCGGCACTGAGCAGCGCATCGCACAGCGCGTGCGCGGCGACATCCCCATCGGAATGGCCCGCGCAGCCGTCCGCTTCGGTGAACATCAGGCACAGCAACCAACAGGGTCGCCCCGCCTCGATGGGATGAACGTCGGTACCGAGACCGACGCGCAGATCCGTCACATTCAGGACGCGGCGGCCAACGCCTCGTCGAGAATGATGGTGGCCTTCTCGTCATCGGTGTTCTCGGCCAGCGCCAATTCACCGACCAGAATCTGGCGGGCCTTGGCCAGCATGCGCTTCTCACCAGCGGACAGACCGCGCTCCTGGTCACGACGCCACAGGTCGCGAACCACCTCGGCGACCTTGTTCACGTCACCGGAAGCCAGCTTCTCCAGATTTGCCTTGTACCGGCGCGACCAGTTGGTCGGCTCCTCGGTGTGCGGCGCGCGCAGCACCTGGAAAACCTTGTCGAGGCCTTCCTGGCCGACGACGTCACGAACCCCTACGTACTCGGCGTTGTCCGCCGGAACGCGAACCGTCAGATCCCCCTGCGAAACCTTGAGGACGAGGTATTCCTTCTGCTCACCCTTGATGGTGCGGGTTTCGATAGCCTCGATCAACGCAGCACCGTGGTGTGGATAGACGACGGTGTCTCCGACCTTGAAAATCATCAGTTTCGAGCCCCTTTCACCAGTCGATCTTATCACGGGCCCAGCCGGGGCGCGGATCAACAATGCAGGTCAGGGGCACCGCAGCCGAATACTAGGGGTTGACACAGCGCGGGATACATGCAGTTGGACTGCTGTCCAGGTGCGCCGCGGACGCCATCGGAAGCCCTCGGCTACCGCGGCGAATCGCGACCTACTACAGTGCATAGTCGAATCCGTCCGGTTAGCAGGAGGCTCAAGTGGTCGCAGTGAACCGCTCCAACATGCGTGCGTCCCGCCTGGCCGCCGGCGCCCTGATCGCCGGCCTGGCGCTCACCGGCTGCAGTGCGGGCCAGATCTCGCAGAGCGCGAACCAGCAACCCGCCGTCAACGGCACGGTGCACAACGTCGGCACGATCGCGCTGCGCAACGTGTTCCTGCGCGCGCCACAGACCACCGACTACGTCCGCCCGGGCACCCCTGTCGAGCTGCTCTTCGCCGCCGCCAACAACTCCAGCGATGTCACCGACAAGCTGGTGTCCATCACCTCCGATATCGGCACCGTCACCCTCAGCGGGCCGACCACGGTCCCGGCCGGTGGAATCCTCGTGGCGGGCAAGCCCGACGATCCGATGGAACTGGCCATGGTGGAACGCGCCGACGAGACACAGGCCGAGGTCACCTTGACCGAGCCGATCTCCAACGGACTGACCTACGACTTCACCTTCAACTTCGAGAAGGCCGGCGCCACCACGTTCGCGGTGCCCATCTCCGCCGGTGAGGTGCCCCGCCGCGACGGCGAGCCCAACGAAGGCATGGGACCGATCAGCGGACACGGCGAGGGCCACTGAATCTGACGTTCTGTCACCGGTGACGGCTACCGTCGTCACGTGGCTTCGAAAGTACGTTCGCAATACCGGTGTTCGGAGTGTCATCACGTCACGCCCAAGTGGGTGGGGCGCTGCTCTGATTGCGGCACCTGGGGAACGGTCGACGAGGTCGTCGCACTGAGTGCGGTGAGCGGCGGCGCCGCCCGCCGCGCCGTCGCACCGTCCTCGCCCGCCGTGCCCATCACCTCGATCGATCCCGGTGTCACCAGGCACCTGCCCACCGGGGTCGACGAGCTGGATCGCGTCCTCGGCGGCGGTCTGGTGCCCGGGTCGGTATCCCTGCTCGCCGGCGATCCAGGGATCGGGAAGTCCACGCTGCTGCTGGAGGTCGCCCATCGCTGGGCCCGCAGCGGCAGGCGCGCGTTGTACCTGTCCGGCGAGGAATCGGCCGGGCAGATCCGGCTGCGTGCCGAGCGCACCGGCTGCACCCACGACCAGATGTACCTGGCCGCCGAGTCCGATCTGCAGACCGCGCTCGGTCATATCGAGCAGGTGCGGCCCACCCTCGTCGTGGTCGACTCGGTACAGACGATGTCGAGTGCCGAGTCCGACGGTGTCACCGGTGGGGTCACCCAGGTCCGTGCCGTGACGACCGCGCTCACCTCGTACGCCAAATCGGCGGGACCCGACGGTGTCGCGCTGCTTCTGGTCGGTCACGTCACCAAGGAGGGTGCCATCGCGGGCCCCCGTTCACTGGAACATCTCGTCGATGTGGTGCTGCACTTCGAAGGTGACCGCAGCTCCGCGCTGCGGATGGTGCGCGGGGTGAAGAACCGGTTCGGCGCGGCCGATGAGGTCGGCTGTTTCCTGATGCACGACAACGGGATCGAATGCGTGGCCGACCCGTCCGGGTTGTTCCGCGACCAGCGTCCGGCGCCGGTGTCGGGCACCGCGGTGACGGTCACCCTGGACGGTAAGCGGCCACTGATCGGTGAGGTGCAGGCGCTCATCGGCGCCGAGAAGACCGGCAGTCCGCGGCGCGCGGTCAGCGGTATCGACTCCGCCCGCGCCGCCATGATCACCGCCGTACTGGAGAAACGCTCGAAGCTGCCGCTTGGCCAGCACGATATCTACGTGTCCACCGTCGGCGGCATGCGACTGACCGACCCGTCCTCGGATCTGGCGGTGGCCATGGCCATCGCATCGGCCTATACCGATATCGCGATGCCTGCCACCGCGATCGCCATCGGCGAGGTCGGACTGGCCGGAGACCTGCGCCGGGTGACCGGGATGGACCGCAGGCTCGCCGAAGCCGCCCGGCTCGGCTTCACCCACGCCGTCGTGCCGCCGGGGGTCAAGGACGTGCCCGCCGGTCTGACGTTGACCGTCGCCGACGACATCGGGACGGCATTGCGGCGGTTGCGCTCGATCGACCACAATGGCCCCCGATCCAAGGAGGAGCGATGGCGGTGACATCCAGGGGCAACCGCAACGTGGTGCATCTGGCCCGTCCGACCATGCGCGAGACACTGGGTCGGTTGGCACCGGGTACCGCGCTGCGCGACGGTCTGGAACGCATCCTGCGGGGCCGCACGGGCGCGCTGATCGTGCTCGGCTACGACGACAGCGTCGAGGCCATCTGCGACGGCGGGTTCTCCCTCGACGTGCTGTATGCACCGACCAGATTGCGCGAGCTGTCGAAGATGGACGGCGCGGTGGTGCTGTCCACCGACGGAAGCCGCATCCTGCGTGCCAACGTCCAGCTCGTCCCGGACGCCTCCATCCCGACCGACGAGTCGGGCACCCGGCACCGGTCGGCCGAGCGCACCGCCGTGCAGACCGGATTCCCGGTCATCTCGGTGAGCCACTCGATGAGCATCGTGACGGTGTACGCGGCCGGTGAGCGGCACGTCGTGCCCGACACCCCGACCATCCTCTCGCGGGCCAATCAGACCGTCGCCACCCTGGAGCGATACAAGTCCCGCCTCGACGAGGTCAACCGGCAGCTCTCCACCGCCGAGATCGAGGATTTCGTGACGCTGCGCGATGTCATGACGGTGGCCCAACGCCTGGAGATGGTGCGCCGGATCAGCCTGGAGATCGACGCCGATGTCGTCGAACTCGGTACCGACGGCCGCCAGCTCAAGCTGCAACTGGAGGAGCTCGTCGGCGACAACGACACCGCCCGCGAGCTCATCGTGCGCGACTATCACGCCAATCCGGACCCGCCGAGCGCGGCGCAGGTGAGCGCGACGCTGGAGGAACTCGACGCACTGTCGGACAACGAACTGCTCGACTTCACGGCGCTGGCAAGGGTTTTCGGGTACCCGACCACATTGGAAGCCCAAGACTCGGCGATGAGCTCACGCGGCTACCGGGCGATGGCCGGCATACCGCGCCTGCAGTTCGCCCACGTCGACCTGCTGGTGCGCTCGTTCGGATCACTGCAGGGCGTGCTGGCCGCCAGCGCCACCGATCTGCAGTCGGTGGACGGTATCGGTTCGATGTGGGCTCGCCACATCCGTGAGGGCCTGTCCCAGCTGGCCGAGTCGACGATCGCCGACCAGCTGAGCTGACTCAGTTGCCCGGGGGCTGGCCGGTGCCGTCGTGCGGCGGCGCATCGGCAGGAGGAGCATCGGCAGGAGGAGCGGGAGCTCCCGGCGGCGCGGCCTCGGCGAGGATGAACGGCACCGTCGCCGAGCGCAGATTGCCCAGCTGCACCACCAGGTTGTAGGTCCCGGGTCCGATCGGTTCGCGCGGCAGCGGGCAGTTCGGCGCCGAGCCCATTCCGGTCCAGGTGACCTCGGTGGTGACCTGCTCACCGGGGGCGAACTCCTTGACCAACGTCTCGTTGGACGGCGCGCAGTCCAGGTTGGACCACAACCGCTTGTTGTCCAATGAATACACGTAGGCGGCCAGGACGGCGGCACCGACATCGCGCTTGCAGGCGACCAGACCGATATTGGTGACCACCATGGTGAACTTCGGCTGGTCGCCCATGACGTAGTTGGGCGCGCTGGTGATGCCCTTGACCGCAAGGGTCGAGTCCGGGCAGTCCTCACCGGCCTGCAGCACCGGCGGCGGCACGACCGCGGTGGTCGGCGTCGGCGTCGGGGGCGGTGCCGCCTGGGCCGGCGGGACGACCGGGGTCTTGACGCCCGGCTCCTCCCCCGGCAACGGGGTCGGCGCCGCGGGGGCAGCCTGCTCGGCCGACTGCTCGGCGGCGGTCGGCTCGGTGCTGGTGCTGTTGGACGCGACGATCGCGATGATGCCGGCGACGATCGCGATGACGACGACCGCAACCCCTATTGCCAGCGCTCTGCGGCGCCGGTAGATCTCCGGTGGCAGCGGGCGGTGCGGTTCGGTGTCTAGCACGACCTCAACGGTAAGCCGGGGTCAGGTCAGGTTGGCCGAGGCGGATCGGCGTGTCTCCTGTGACCTTACAAAGATCGTTTCGTGACAACCGGGCCCGCGCCGAGCGGCCCGCTCACTCCTCGCCGATGTCTCCGAGGTGGTTGCGCAGCTGCACTCGGCCGTCGGAGAGGTGATAGGTCAGACCGACGATGGCCAGGTCGCCCGAGCGCACCCGATCGGCGATCACGGTGGAGCGGGCCAGCAACTGCGCGGCGGTCTCCTCCACGTGGCGCGCCTCGAACTCGTCGACCCGGCCCAGACCGTCCCGACGGCCCGCCAGGATCGAGGGCATCACGCGTTCGACGATGTCACGGATGTAGCCACCCGGGATCTCCCCGGCGTCCAGGGCGTTGAGGGTGGCCTTCACCGCACCGCAGCTGTCGTGGCCGAGCACCGCGATCAGCGGCACGTTGAGCACCGCGACGGCGTACTCGATCGAGCCCAGTACCGCGGTGTCGATGACGTGGCCCGCGGTGCGCACCACGAACATGTCGCCGAGGCCCTGATCGAAGATCAGCTCGGCGGCGACGCGACTGTCACCGCACCCGAACAGCACCGCGGTGGGCGTCTGAGCCTCGGTCAGACGCGCCCGATCCTCGATCCCTTGACTGGGATGCTCGGGCCGACCCGCGACGAAGCGCTCGTTACCCTCCTTGAGTGCCTTCCACGCGGAGATCGGATTCGAGTTCGGCATGAGCAGAAGTATGCCCCAGACCGAATACGGCATCGACCCCGGCGAGCTTCTGGCGTGGTTCGACGCCGCCGAGCGTGACCTGCCATGGCGTCGGCCGGGGGTCACCGCCTGGCAGATCCTGGTCAGCGAATTCATGCTCCAGCAGACGCCGGTGAACCGGGTCGAACCGATCTGGCTGGACTGGATTGCGCGGTGGCCGACACCATCGGCCACCGCGGCCGCGTCCGCCGCCGATGTGCTGCGCGCGTGGGGCAAGCTGGGCTATCCGCGCCGAGCCAAGCGGTTACACGAGTGCGCGGCGGTCGTCGCGGCCGAACACGGTGACGTGGTGCCCGCCGATGTCGAGACGCTGCTCGGCCTGCCCGGCGTCGGCGCCTACACCGCGCGGGCCATCGCCTGCTTCGCCTACCGGCAACGGGTTCCGGTGGTCGACACCAACGTGCGCCGGGTGGTGGCCAGGGTGGTACACGGCGTCGCCGAGACCCCAGCCCGCGCGGGCGACCTCGCCGAAGTGGCCGCCCTACTCCCCGAAGATCCTGCCGCTCCGCGCTTCTCGGCCGCACTGATGGAACTCGGGGCGATCGTGTGCACGGCACGCAACCCCCGCTGTGGGATCTGCCCGCTGAGCGCGTGTCGATGGCGCTCGGCCGGTCACCCGGCGGCGACGACACCGGCCCGGCGGGCGCAGGCCTACGCCGGGACCGATCGGCAGGTACGCGGCAAATTGCTCGACGTACTGCGCGCCAGCACCACACCGGTGACCCGCGCCCAGCTCGACGTCGTGTGGCTCACCGATACCGCCCAGCGTGACCGGGCGCTGGATTCGCTGCTGACCGACGGTCTCGTGGAGCAGACCGCTGCGGGGCTGTTCGCGCTGGCCGGCGAAGGCGACGATGGGAGCGAGGGACGAGCGCCCTGAGGAGCCGAGCATCCCACCACGAAGGCGACTAGGCCTTCCGGACGATCAGGCGCTCTCCTCGCAGGCGTCGTCGCAGGAGAAGCTGCGCCGATAGTCCGATGGCGTGACCCCGATGATGCGGCGGAAGTGGTGGCGCAACAGCGTCGCGGTACCGAATCCGCATCGGTCGGCGACGCGATCGATGTCGAGGTCGGTCTCCTCGAGCAGACGCCGGGCGTAGAGCACCCGCTGGTCGGTGATCCACTGCATCGGGGTGCGTCCGGTCTCCTCGACGAACCGGCGGGCGAAGGTGCGCGCCGACATGTTGGCCCGCGCCGCAAGCGCCGCCACCGTGTGTTGCTTGTCGAGGTTGGCCAACATCCAATCCAGCTGCGGAGCAAAACCTTCCGAGTAGCGAACCGGGATCGGCTGGTCGATGTACTGGCGTTGCCCGCCGTCGCGCTGCGGGGGGACGACCATCCGGCGGGCGATCTTGTTGGTCACCTCCGCACCCAGCTCCCGGCGCACCAGATGCAGGCAGGCGTCGATACCTGCGGCGGTGCCCGCGCTGGTGATCAGGTTCCCGTCGTCGACGAACAACACGTTTCGGTCCACCCGAGCGGTGGGGTTGGCGGCGGCCAGGTCGTCGGCATGCATCCAGTGCGTGGTACACGGCCTGCCGTCGAGCAAGCCCGCGGCACCGGCCAGGAACGCGCCCGAACACACCGTCAGGACGGTCGACCCGGATTCGACGGCCCGTCGCACCGCAGTCAATGCCTCGGGCAGGTAGTCCGATCCCGAGATTGCCGGGATCGCGACCAGATCGGCACCGATCAGATCATCGAGCCCGTGATCGGGAGTCAGGGTGGCGCCCACCGAGGTGCGAACCGGTTCGCCGGCACGGGGACCGCACACCTTGAAGTCGAAGTTCGGGACGCCGTCGGCAGAGCGGTCGATGCCGAAGACCTCGCAGATCACGCCGAACTCGAAAATCGCTAGACCGTCCAGCACCAGCACCGATACGCTCGATATCGCCATGGCAGCATTTTATCCCAACGTGTCGTTCCTGCCACTGTTGGCCGGATCTTTATCTACGGAGCATTACTGCCATGACCACTGCACTCATCACCCTCGCAATCCTCGCTCCCTTCCTACTCGGCGCCGCCCTGATCCGGGCCGCGCACCGGGAAGGACACCTGCGCTTCACCGCGGACCAGTTCCGCATCGCCGGCCCGCTGACCGGCAGCTTCCATGCTGAGGACCGCGACAGCCTGCGCACCCAGCACGACATCGACGCGATCCGTTGCAGGTGGGAGCACGCGCCTGCCTGGCCGACCTCCAGCGCCTCAGGCGAGCGCCGTTAAGAACCCCGCGACGGCTTCCCGATAGATCTCCGGCGCATCGTCATGGATCAGATGGCCCGCCCCGGGAACCTGCAGATAGGTTGTCCGATAACCGGTTTCGTGCATGCGTCGCATCTGTCCGGGCGGCGCGACGGTGCCGCCGGCCTCCAGCAGCAGCACCGGTGCACGCACCGCCTCCCACTGCTGCCAGTAGTCGCGCATGCCCCACTGCCCGGCGATCTCGATCCAATTTTCGACATGCCCGTGCAACCGCCAGCCCGTCGCCGTGCGGTCGAACGCCTCCAAGAAGTACCGCCCGGCCACCGGTCCGAACTCCCGATAGACCTGCTCGGAGGTCTCGAACTCCACCGGCAGCGCCTGCACCCACGGTTCCCACGGCCCGGTCGTGCGGCCGCGGAAATCCGGGGCCATGTCCTCGACCACCACGGCGGCCACCAGATCCGGGCGTTCGGCGGCCAGACACCACGAGTGCAGCCCACCCATCGAATGGCCGACCAGCGTTACCGGGGTGCCCAGCGCGGCCACCGCGTCGGCGAGATCCTGCACGAACCGCTCGGTGCTTATCGGGTACGGATCGTCGACGTCTCGGCCCCGGTGCCACGGGGCGTCATAGGTGTAGACCGCGCCCAGTTCGGTCAGCCACGGCAGCTGACGCGACCAGGTGCTGCCCCTGCCCATCAGGCCGTGCACCAGAACCAGCGGGGTCCCGGCCCCACCGCGCGCAGTCAGATGTTCGGTCCGCATGCCGACATCCTGCCCGTGCCCGGCACGGGTAACCTCATGCCATGCCCGTCGTGAAGATCAACGCCATCGAGGTCCCGGCCGACGCAGGCCCAGAATTGGAGAAGCGGTTCGCCCACCGCGCACACGCCGTCGACAATCAGCCCGGCTTCCTCGGCTTCCAGCTGCTGCGCCCGGTCAAGGGCGAGGATCGCTACTTCGTGGTGACCCAGTGGGAGTCCGAAGAGGCCTTCCAGGCCTGGGCCAGCGGCCCGGCCGTCGAGGCGCATGCCGGACAGCAGACCAAACCAGTCGCCACCGGCGCGTCACTGCTGGAGTTCGAGGTTGTGTTGGACGTTGCGGGGACAGCCAAGTAGCGCGCCGAGGCGCGTACTCGCATTCACCGCGCTGGCCACCGCCGTGGCCGTGATCGGTTCCGGTTGCACGCATACCGGGCCGCCGGTGGCCGAGGCCGCCTACGGCATGCACATCGAGACCAATACTCCGCAGGGTCTGCGCGCCAAGCAACTGCTCGACATGGTCAATTCGGACTGGCCGATCGGTGTGGTGCCGGTGGCCACACTCGCCGCCCCGCAGCAGGTCGAGTTCGTCGCCGGTGCGATGGATCGATTGTGGGCGGACCGCCCTATCACGGTCACCGCCATGGCCCTGGGCGCCGGCGAAGCAACCCTGCATGTGCGCAACTCCTACAACGTCGAGCAGAAGATCGAGAT
Source organism: Mycolicibacterium neoaurum ATCC 25795 (assembly GCF_000691525.1). Taxonomy (GTDB): domain Bacteria; phylum Actinomycetota; class Actinomycetes; order Mycobacteriales; family Mycobacteriaceae; genus Mycobacterium; species Mycobacterium neoaurum. Next base: position 21,268 of record NZ_JMDW01000019.1, on the reverse strand, counting down.
GCGCACCGGCGACGGTGGTCTGGTCGACCGGTTCCAGGTCACCGTGGAACCACCCAAGATCACCCAGTGGTCCGATATCGACACCGAGATCCAAAAGTCCGGGGCCGTCTACGCCTACCAGGTGTCCAAGGTGTCCGACGGCAGGTGCGTCAAGGTGGCGGGAACCGATGTCGACACGCCCATGCCGCTGGCCTCGATCTTCAAGCTCTACGTCCTGCTGGCGCTGGCCGAGGCCGTCAACGCGGGCACCATCTCCTGGGACGAGCAGCTGACCATCACCAAGGAGGACAAGGCCGTCGGCTCCGCGGGCTTCAATGAGCTGGACCCCGGGTCCCGGGTATCGGTCAAAGCCGCTGCGCAGCAGATGATCTCGGCCAGCGACAACATGGCCACCGATATGTTGATGGCGCGCCTCGGCCCCGGCGCGGTGGAACGGGCGCTGGTCGCGGCCGGACATCACGACCCGTCGTCGATGACACCGTTTCCCACGGCGCACCAACTGTTCTCGATCGGCTGGGGTAAACCGGATGTCCGCGAGGAATGGAAGACCGCGTCACCGCAGAAGCGCGCCGCCATGCTGGCCCGCACCGGAACTCTGCCCTACGAACCGGATCCGATGCTGACCCGAGTGCCGGCATCACCGTACGGCATCGAGTGGTACGGCACGCCGATGGACATCTGCCGGGTGCACGCCGCACTTCAGTCCGCAGCCTCCGGGGCCGCGGCACCCGTGCGTGACATCCTCTCCGCCACCCCCGGTATCGAACTGGACAAGGCGCGCTGGCGTTATGTCGGAGCCAAGGGCGGAAACCTGCCTGGTGATCTGAGCTTCAGCTGGTATGCCGAGGACCGCAGTGGACAGGGCTGGGTGGTCAGCTATCAGCTCAACTGGCCGGAGTACCGCAGCCTGACCGCGGCCACCTGGCTGCTGTCGATCGCAACCCAGTCTTTCGGGTTGATTCTGAACTGACCATGTCACAGCCGCAGCGTCCAGGCACCACGGAAGTGCATGGTCGTACGGGACGCCGGGGCGATATCGATGCGCCAGAAGGATGTCTGTGCCGCGCCCAGCGCGGTGAGGATGGCGGCCCGGATGACGGCAGGATGGGTGACCGCGGTGTGCCGCCCACCGCGCTCGGCCACACCGTCGAGCCAGCTGCGCACGCGGTCGCACAGTGTGGCGATCGATTCGCCGCCGTGCGGAGCGACCGTCGGATCCGTCAGCCAGATCGACAGCCCGGCCGGGTCCACGTCCTGCAGTGACTTTCCCCGCCACCGTCCGCAGTCGAGGTCGGCCAGGGCGGGTTCGGTGGTCGCCGGGCCGCCCAATGCCTGCGCGGTCTGGCCGGCCCGCAGCTCGGGGGCGCAGCACAGCATGCCGGCGTCGACGCCGGTTCGAGTTGCTGCGAGCTCGGCGACCTGGCGGCCACCCAGTGCATCGAGGGGTTCGTCGGCGGGGAACCGTCCGGCTGCCATCGCCTCGGTCATACCGTGCGAGACGAGGGTCAGCCGGACGACCTCACTCACGCCGCGACGAACTCGCGCTTGTTCTCCAGTAGCCGCGACACCAGGGCGGCGAACACCAGACCGATCGTCGCCCACATCACCAGCTGGGTGCCCAGCGAGTAGAGCCGGAACTGGTAGAGGTCATCGGCGGGGAACGCCCCGAAGATGATCACACCGGCGTCATCGCGGATCGGGCCGGGTGTCTCGGCGATGGTCGGCATGACCAGGAAGACGACGGCGATCGCGACCAGGTAACCGGCACCGCCGAGGAGAGCGGCATTCCACGCGCCGAACTTGTCGGCCAGCCGCCGCCCGGCCAGCACCGCGCCCACCAGCAGCGCCGCCGACAGCACGGTCAACAGGAGGTACAGCAGGGTGCGCTGCTGGATCGTCTCGTCCAGGCTGACCGCCGGCGGGTTCGGCGGATACTTCAGCGACGGCACGATCCAGAGTGCGATCAGCATTCCGCCGGCCAACAGGACGGCCGTGGCCCTGGCCGACAGCGTGGCGATCCGTCCGTACGCGACACAGAACAGGACGGCCAGCAGCGCGCCCATCGCCACGCTGAATGCGACCAGCCCGAAGCCCAGCCCGATCGTCGACTGGACGGTCCGGGTGATCTCGATGCCGCCTTCGGCGCCGTGCTCATGGGCGTGACCGCCGTGCTCGATCGCCTGATGCGCGGCGCTGACACCGTCCTCGAATTCGATCGCGCGGTCGATGACCGGCTCGATGAAGATCCATGACCAGACGAATGCGAGTACGCCGCCGAGGGCGCCGGCCAGGAGGCCGCGCCCGATGATTGCCTTTTCCATCGGTTGTGATTCTGCTTTCGGCGTCTAGTGGCAGGGGAAGCCGAGCAGATGACGGGCGTCATGCACGAACTCGTGGATGACGGTGTTGGCACCGAACACCGAGGTGGCGCCCTGATCCATGCCGACGAAGTAGAGCACCAGCAGGGCGAAGAACGCCGTCAGCGACAGCCAGACCACCGCGCTCGCGGCGGACAGGTCCACCGCACGTGCACCGGCCCTGGGGGTTTCAGCAGAAGTCATATCCGATCCTTTCGGGAGTTCGCGTCCCAGATTCATATCGTTGAGACGGACACCGGGTCTGACTTTCACAGTGGCGCGACCGTTCTGGGATTGCACCAGATTCCGTCATCCGTCGAGAGCAGTTCGGATACTACGCCGGTCGGTCGCGTGCAGATACACGAAACCCCCGTCCGGATGACTCCGGACGGGGGCTCGGTGCTGGTGTCCTTACTCGACCGCGGTGGCCGCCAGATCGGCGTCCTCGGTGGAACCGGCCGACTTGGGCCGCCCCGAGAACGTGAACTTCGCGTTCTCGCCGGCACCCTCGCCGTCCCAGCCCTCGACGTCGACGGTGACGATCTGACCCGGTCCGACCTCTTCGAACAGGATCTTCTCCGACAGCTGGTCCTCGATCTCGCGCTGGATGGTGCGACGCAACGGCCGCGCACCCAACACCGGATCGAAACCACGCTTGGCCAGCAGCGCCTTGGCCTGGTCGGTCAGCTCCATCTCCATGTCCTTGGCACGCAGCTGGTTGCCGACCCGGCCGATCATCAGATCGACCATCTGGATGATCTCGTTCTGCGTCAGCTGGTGGAACACGATGATGTCGTCGATACGGTTCAAGAACTCGGGGCGGAAGTGCTTCTTCAGCTCGTCGTGCACCTTGAGCTTCATCCGCTCGTAGTTGTTCTCACCACCGCCCTGGGTGAAGCCGAGACCCACCGCCTTGGAGATGTCCGAGGTGCCCAGGTTGGACGTGAAGATCAGCACGGTGTTCTTGAAGTCGACCGTGCGACCCTGACCATCGGTGAGACGGCCGTCCTCCAGCACCTGCAACAGGGTGTTGTAGATCTCCTGGTGTGCCTTCTCGATCTCGTCGAACAGGACCACGCTGAACGGCTTGCGGCGCACCTTCTCGGTGAGCTGGCCGCCCTCTTCGTAGCCGACGTAGCCCGGAGGGGCACCGAACAGCCGCGACGCGGTGAAGCGATCGTGGAACTCGCCCATGTCGATCTGGATGAGCGCATCGTCGTCGCCGAACAGGAAGTTCGCCAGCGCCTTGGACAGCTCGGTCTTACCGACGCCGGACGGGCCGGCGAAGATGAACGAACCGGACGGGCGCTTGGGATCCTTCAGGCCCGCGCGGGTGCGGCGGATCGCCTTGGAGACGGCCTTGACGGCATCCTCCTGGCCGATGATCCGCTTGTGCAGCTCGTCCTCCATGCGCAGCAGACGGGTGGTCTCGGCCTCGGTGAGCTTGAACACCGGGATACCCGTCCAGTTGCCGAGCACCTCGGCGATCTGCTCATCGTCGACCTCGGCGACCACGTCGAGATCACCGGAGCGCCACTGCTTCTCACGCTCGGCGCGCTGCGCGACCAGCTGCTTCTCCTTGTCGCGCAGGCTGGCGGCCTTCTCGAAGTCCTGCGCGTCGATCGCGGACTCCTTCTCCCGGCGGGCGTCGGCGATCTTCTCGTCGAACTCGCGCAGGTCCGGCGGCGCGGTCATCCGGCGGATGCGCATCCTGGCACCGGCCTCGTCGATCAGGTCGATCGCCTTGTCCGGGAGGAACCGGTCGTTGATATAGCGGTCGGCCAGCGTGGCCGCGGCCACCAACGCACCGTCGGTGATGGACACCCGGTGGTGCGCCTCGTACCGGTCGCGCAGACCCTTGAGGATCTCGATGGTGTGCTCGACGGTCGGCTCGCCGACCTGCACGGGCTGGAACCGGCGCTCGAGGGCGGCGTCCTTCTCGATGTACTTGCGGTACTCGTCGAGGGTGGTCGCACCGATGGTCTGCAGCTCGCCACGGGCCAGCTTCGGCTTCAGGATGCTGGCGGCGTCGATGGCTCCCTCGGCGGCACCGGCACCGACGAGCGTGTGCAGCTCGTCGATGAACAGGATGATGTCGCCGCGGGTGTTGATCTCCTTGAGCACCTTCTTCAGGCGCTCCTCGAAGTCACCGCGGTAACGGCTGCCGGCGACCAGCGAACCCAGGTCCAGGGTGTAGAGCTGCTTGTCCTTCAGCGTCTCGGGGACCTCGCCGTGCACGATGGCCTGGGCCAGGCCCTCCACGACGGCGGTCTTGCCGACGCCGGGCTCGCCGATCAGCACCGGGTTGTTCTTGGTGCGCCGGCTCAGCACCTGCATGACCCGCTCGATTTCCTTCTCACGGCCGATGACCGGATCGAGCTTGCCCTCCATGGCGGCCGCGGTGAGATTGCGGCCGAACTGGTCGAGGACCAGCGAGGTCGACGGGTTGCCGGATTCGCCGCCACGGCCTCCGGTACCGGCCTCGGCGGCCTCCTTGCCCTGGTATCCGCTCAGCAGCTGGATCACCTGCTGGCGCACCCGCGTCAGCTCGGCGCCGAGCTTGACCAGCACCTGGGCGGCCACGCCCTCGCCCTCACGGATCAGGCCGAGCAGAATGTGCTCGGTACCGATGTAGTTGTGGCCGAGCTGCAGCGCTTCACGCAGCGATAGTTCCAGCACCTTCTTGGCGCGCGGAGTGAAGGGGATGTGACCCGAGGGAGCCTGCTGACCCTGGCCGATGATCTCCTCGACCTGGCTGCGCACCCCCTCAAGGGAGATACCCAGCGACTCCAGGGACTTGGCCGCTACGCCTTCACCTTCGTGGATGAGACCCAGCAGGATGTGCTCGGTGCCGATGTAATTGTGGTTGAGCATCCTGGCCTCTTCTTGGGCCAGGACGACGACCCGACGGGCACGGTCGGTGAATCTTTCGAACATCCGTGGTTACCTGCTCTTCCTCACGTGGGTCGGCAACGTGCGCTGAACTACTCGCCGCTCCTTGCGTCCACTGTAGTGGGCACGCGACACGGGTGCTTTTCTCGGTGCCGCGGTTGAAGACATAACGCGCGGCGAAGCCAGAACGTTTCCCGAAAAGGGGTGCGCAGAGTTCGCCGTCAGCGAAGCGGATTACCCGGCTGACCGTGGCGCAATCAGAACTTTGCGTCGAGATCAGGTCGCCGCGTGGAATGCGTCGATGACCTCCGCCGGGATGCGGCCGCGAGTCGAGACGTTGTGTCCGTTGCGGCGAGCCCAGTCGCGGATCGCCGCACTCTGCTCACGGTCGATGGCCGCCCGGCCACGTCCGGTACCCGCCGAGCGACCGCGGCGTCGACCGCCGACCCGCCGGCCCGCCTCGACCCACTGCTTGAGGTCACCGCGAAGTTTTGCGGCGTTCTTGGAAGAAAGGTCGATCTCGTAACTCACACCATCCAACGCGAATTCGACGGTTTCGTCTGCGGCAGCTTCGCCGTCGAAATCGTCAACCAGCGTGACGGTAACTTTCTTCGCCATTCAGCTCACACTGACCCTTCTGTGGCCACACATAGATTTGTCCCGAATCCCTGCGGCAATGCTTACATATGTGTCGAAGTCATTCAACAACCGCACCGTTAATACGCTCAGATTGAGTGCCTGCGCACAATCGGGAACAAAACTGTCTCCCTAATCGTCAGGCCCGTCAATGCCATCAACAGCCGGTCAATACCCATTCCGGTGCCGGTGGTCGGCGGCATCGCGTACTCCAGCGCGGCCAGGAAATCCTCGTCCAGGCGCATTGCCTCGTCGTCACCGGCGGCCGCGGCCCTGGCCTGGGCGGCAAAGCGCTCGCGCTGGACCACGGGATCGATCAGTTCGGAGTATCCGGTCGCCAGTTCGAACTTGCGCACATAGAGATCCCATTTTTCGGTGACACCGGGAATGCTGCGGTGAGCGCGGGTCAGTGGGCTGGTCTCGACCGGGAAATCACGCACGAAGGTCGGTTCCCACAGGGTTTCACCGACGGTGTGTTCCCAGAGTTCCTCGACCAATTTCCCGTGCCCGTAACCGCGATCGGACGGTATCTCGACCCCGAGGCGGTCGGCAATTGACAACAGGTGTTGCAGTTCGGTGTCCGGGGTGATCTCTTCCCCCAAAGCGGCCGACAGTGACGGGTACATTTCCAGCGTCTGCCATTCGCCATCAAGATCATAGATAGTGCCATCGGCGAGTGGCACCTGGCGAGTTCCCAGCGCCTCGTCGGCAACTTCCTGAATTAGTTCACGAGTGACGATCGCGGAATCGTCGTATGTCCCGTAAGCCTGATAAGTCTCCAACATCGCGAATTCCGGGGAATGCGTGGAATCGGCGCCTTCGTTTCGAAAGTTCCGATTCAGCTCGAAGACCTTCTCGAAACCGCCGACAAGGCACCTTTTCAGGAACAGCTCCGGGGCGATCCGCAGGTAGAGGTCGGTGTCGAGGGCATTCGAATGCGTGACGAACGGCCGTGCCGCGGCACCGCCGGGCAGCGTCTGCAACATCGGCGTCTCGACCTCGAGGAAGCCGCGGCGTTCCAGTGCCGAACGGACCGCGCGCACCACCGCAATGCGCTGTCTGGCGATGCTGCGCGCCTCGGGACGCACGATCAGGTCGACATAACGCTGCCGGACCCGGGATTCCTCACTCATCTCCTTGTGCGCGACCGGCAGCGGTCGCAGCGCCTTGGAGACGATCTGCCAGGAATCGGTGAGTACGGACAACTCGCCGCGCCGCGAGCTGATGACCTGGCCGTGGGCGAAGACGATGTCACCGAGGTCGACGTCGGCCTTCCAGGCGTCCAGCGATTCCTGGCCCACCTCCGCCAGGCTGATCATGAGCTGTAGTTGGGTGCCGTCACCGTCTTGCAGCGTGGCGAAGCACAGCTTGCCCGAATTGCGGGCGAAGACGACCCGGGCGGCCACCCCGACCAGATCCCCGGTCTGGGTGTCGGCGGCCAGCTCCGGGTACGCGGCCCGCAGCTCGCTCAGGCTGTGGGTACGCGCCACCTGCACCGGGTAGGGGTCACGGCCCTCGGCGAGCAGCCGCTCACGCTTGGCCTGACGGATCCGGTACTGCTCGGGGATGTCGTCTTCATCAGAACTCACGACATGCCAGCTTAATCAGCGTCGACCACGCTGGTTGTCGCGGTTGCGCTCGAACACCAGCCGCAACCCCTCCAAGGTGAGGTGCTGGTCGTAGTGACCGACGGTGCGCAGGTCCGGCAGCACCAGCGGCGCCGAGTTTCCGGTGGCCACCACGGCCACATCGGTTCCGCCGAAACCGGAGACATCGGCGCGGATGCGGTCGACGAGACCGTCCACCAACGCCGCGAATCCGAACACCGCCCCGGACTGCATGCATTCCACGGTGTTCTTGCCGATCACCGAGCGCGGTCGGGTGAGCTCGACCCGGCGCAATGCCGCCGACCGCGCGGCGGCGGCATCGGAGGACACCTGCACGCCGGGGGCGATGGCCCCGCCGAGGAACTCCCCCTTGGCCGAGACCACGTCGACACAGATCGACGAGCCGAAGTCGACGACGATGGCCGGCGAGTTGTACTTGCTGTAGGCCGCCAGGCAGTTGACGATCCGGTCGGCGCCGACCTCCTTGGGATTGTCGACCAGCAGCGGGATGCCGGTGCGCACACCGGGTTCGATGAGCACCTGCGGAATCGACGGCCAGTACTGGTCGAGCATCAACCGGATCTCGTGCAGCACCGAGGGCACCGTCGACAGGGCGGTGGCCCCGGTCAGGCGTTCGGAGTCGTCGCCGATCAGACCGTCGATGGTCAGCGCCAACTCATCGGCGGTGACCTCGGACTCGGTCCGAATGCGCCAGTGCTGCACCACTTTTCCGTGCGTCCCCGGACCGGCGATCAGTCCGACCACCGTGTGGGTGTTGCGGACGTCGATGGCGAGCAGCATGGCTAGCGGGGTGACATCAGGCCGGCGGCGTCGGCCGGCACGTAGGCGGGATCGGAACCGAGATCGATCTGTTTGTTATCGGCGTCGACGAAGACGATCCGGGGCTGATATGTGCGCGCCTTCGCATCCTCGACGGTGGCATAGGCGATCAGGATGACCAGATCACCCGGTTGGATCAGATGTGCTGCCGCACCGTTGATCCCGATCACACCGGTGCCGCGCTGCCCGGTGATGGCGTAGGTGACCAAACGATTGCCGTTGTCGATGTCGACGATGGTCACCTGCTCACCTTCGAGGATGTCGGCGGCTTCCATCAGATCGGCGTCGATGGTGACCGAACCCACATAGTGCAGGTCGGCCTGGGTCACCGTGGCACGGTGGATCTTGGACTTGAGCATTGTGCGTAACATCAGTTCCTCCAGGGCAATTCGTGCTCGTCGAAGGGAACGTCCGGACCGGGACCGGACGGCACCCCGAGATCGATCGCGATGTTGTCCAGCAGCCGGGTGCGGCCGAGTCGGACGGCCAACAGCATGCGCGCCCGCCCGGTCTGCGGCGCGGGACCCAACCAGGTGTCGCGGATCTCCAGATAGTCGACGCTGATGGCGGGGACCTCCTCCAGGACCGCTCGCGCGGCATCCAGTGCGGCATCGGCGCCCTCGCCGGCGGCGTAGGCCCCGGCCAGCAATGCCGACGGAATGGCCAGTGCCTGTTCGCGTTCGAGTTCGTCGAGGTAGCGGTTGCGTGAGGACATCGCCAACCCGTCGGATTCCCGCACGGTGGGTACGGCGACGATCCGGGTGTCCAGGTTCAGGTCGTCGGCCATCTGCCGCACCAGCACCAGCTGCTGATAATCCTTCTCGCCGAAGAAGGCCTGGTCGGGTCGCACGATCTGGAGCAGCTTCATGACGACGGTCAGCATGCCCGCGAAATGCGTCGGTCGGACCGCGCCCTCCAGCTGTGAACCCAGCTCACCGGCGTGCACCGAGGTACGCGGTCCCGCCGGGTACATCTCGGCCGCGGTGGGGGTGAACGCGATCTGCACGCCCTCGTTGCGCAGCGCGGCCAGGTCCTCGTCGAGGGTGCGCGGATAGGCGTCGAGATCCTCACCGGCCCCGAACTGGGTCGGGTTGACGAAGATCGACACCACCACCACCGATCCCGGCACCTGCTGCGCGCGGCGGATCAGGGTGAGGTGGCCGTCGTGCAATGCACCCATCGTCGGCACCAGCATGACGCGCCTGCCGGTGCTGCGCAGCGCCCTGGTCACCTCGGCGATCTCGCCGGGCCGTCGATAGATGTTGAGTTCCCCGGCCTTGAACGCCGGCGGTCGGCCGTAAGTCACGATGTCTCCTTCGCAGCGCCGTTGTCGAGCAGTACGTCGAACACGTCCGCAGGCGCGTGGGCACGCTGGGCCGTCCGCAGCGAATTGGCCCGATAGGCCTGGGCCAACGCCGGATCGGTCTCGGTGAGCGCACCGAGATGACGTGCCACCGCGGCCGCGTCCCCGCGGGCTACCGGACCGGTCAGGGCGGTCTGCCCGCGCTGCAGCGCGTTCTCCAGCGAGGCGCGCGCCAACGGGGCGACGATCCGTTCGGCCAGCCCGCCCGGGGCGTCGCCGATGAGCTCCTGGCCGAGCAGCTCCTGTCCGCGCAACGCGTCACGCAACGCCTCGATCGCGTCGAGCACCACGGTGATCAGGTGGTTTCCGGCGTGGGCCAGCGCGGCGTGATAGAGGGTGCGCGCGTCCTCACGGACCCGGAACGGTTCGCCACCGATCTCGAGGACGAGCGACTGCCCGATGGCGTAGCCGATCTCATCGGCCGCGGTCACCCCGAAACAGGCATCGGACAACCGGTCGATGTCCTCGTCGGAACCGGTGAACGTCATGGCCGGATGGATGGCCAGCGGCAGGCATCCCAGTTCGGTCAGCGGCGCCAGGATGCCGATTCCGTTGGCACCGGAGGTGTGCACCACGATGGTGCCCGGTCGTACCGAGCCGGTGCTGGCCAGACCGCCGATCAGCGCCGCCAGCTCGGCATCGGGCACGGCCAGCAGCAGCAGTTCGGCGCGAGCGGCGACCTCGTGCACCGGCACGATGGCGGTGTCGGGCAGGCGGCGGGCCGCGCGTTCGCGCGACGGCACCGAGATGGCGCTACAGGCGACGACGACATGCTCGGCACGTTCGAGCGCGACCCCGAGCGCGGTGCCGACCCGGCCTGCCGAGATGATGCCGACGCTGAGCCGGGCCGGACGCAGTCCGTCGACCATGACAGACGACCTCGCAGATTCGCTGGTACTGAAACGTTGCGGTCCTGCCGTCGCAGGTACCGCACGGGCTGCGGTGAGCCTAGCTCACTCCTCGCGGCGCCTGCGTCGGCCGCCTCCGGTGGGGTTGGCCTGCAACCGGGACAGCAATTCGGACACCGGTTGGCCACCGCTGTGCTGGCCGCCGGGCTCGGGCTCGGGTGCTGCCGGCGCATCCTCGGGTCCGCGATGCCGCGGCGCGGGGGCCGGGGGCATCGGGTCGACGGGCGGTGCGACCGGTGGGGCCTGATCGGCTTCGGGTGGCACCGCGTGCCGGGAGCGGCGTGGCGTCTCGGCACTATCGGGGGCGATACCGGGGTTTGCATGGCGGCCGCGGCGCGCCTCCCGGTCGGCCACGGCATCGGGAGTGGGGGTTGGCGTGGGGGCCGGGGTCGGCGGCGAGGTCGGCGGTGGCGGGACGGGCGGGCTCCAGTTGCTGCCAGGAGCACCTGCCGGGATCCACTGGCCATCGGCCGGGGCCGGGTTCCACTGTGCCACCAGCGGTTCGGCGGGTTCGACAGGTTCCACACGCGGGGGCACCACGGGCGGAGCGGGGGTCGGAGTCGTGGTGCGCCGCTGCCACGGCGGCGCGGACTGCTCGCCCTGCGGGTTCTCCGATGCCCGCCGATGCGCACCCCCGGCCGGCTCGGCCGGCGGCGCCCATCCGAACTCGGGCGGCTGCGGTTCGGCCGGCACGTCGATGATCGGACTCTCCTCGGTGCGCGGTTCGGCCTCACTGCGCATGGGGGCATCGATCCGGCTGGCGATGACCCGACCCGCCGGACGCTCGGTCTCCAGGGCCGGTCGCTCATCGAGATCGGCGTCGAAGAGGATCTCAAGGTTGGCCCGCAATGCCGCGAGTTCGGCACGCAACGCGGCGACCTCATCGGAGGACTGGGCGCGCAGCTCCGCGGACAGCTCGCGGCGCAACTGCGTCTCGACGGCCAGTTCGTATTCCCGACGGGCCGAGATCTCGCGGTCGAGTTGCAGGTCGTACACGTACTTCAGGTCGCGCACCTTGGCCTGATCGAGATCGCTCTGCCTTCGATAGATGAATGAGGCGAAGGCCGCGGCCACCGCGGCCCACAGGGCCAGCACCACAGCCAGTTTGAGCAACTCGACACGATTGGTGAAGACCAGCACGGTGCTCGAGACGATGGCCAGGACCAGCAGGACGGTCAGCAGCACCCACCCCGGCCTGCGGTTGACGCGCCGAGCGCGCATGCCGCGGGAGGGGTCGGTCATGGGCTCCGACTGTACCGGTCCCAGGTCGCATCGCGTGTCGACCGGTGCGGCGATTCGCCCTAGTCGGCCGCACCTGGAAGCGGATCGGAGGTGTCGTTCTGGTCGTCCGGGGATTTGCAGCAGTGCTGCAACCACAAGCCCGCTGCGACCAACACGAGCGCGCACACCGCGGCAACCACAGCACCGCCGGTGTCCTCGCCGGCGACCCGGACGGTGTCCCGGCGCGGCAGCAGGTATCCGAGAACGCCGGTCCACCAGCCCAACACCAGCGCCCCAACCCAAGCGGATGCCTTCGCGACGAGCACCGATCGGGCCACCGCGAGCGGATGCAACCGTGCCGCCCCCACGCCGACCTTGCCGTCGGCGATCCGACGGCGCACGAACTGCCCCCAGACCGCGATCGCGACGGCAACGGCCAGCAGCGAGATCCCACTCCACGCCGTGATCGGCGGGAACCACCGGTACAGGCTGATGACGAGCAGATAGCCGATAACCGCCGTCGCGGCGGTGGCCGCTGCCAGATCGCGGACGCGGGTCGGTCCCATCAGCGCGCCAGGCTCAGATCGGTGCGGCGCACACCGTCGCGCTCCTCGGCGGCCAGCTCGGCCAGCAGGTCGGCGACCGGCCGTCCCGACAGTTCGGCATCCGGATCGGCCGCCAGCCACGGGATCAAGACGAAGGCCCGTTCGTGGGCGTGCGGATGCGGCAGCGTCAGATCGCGTTCGCTGCACAGTAATTCGACGCCGTTGTCATCGCGGCAACAGATGACGTCGACATCGAGGGTGCGTGGACCCCAGTGCACCTCGCGGACGCGGCGAGCCGCGGCCTCCAGGGTCTGCCCACGCCGCAACCAGCCGTAACCGTCGAGTGCGGGGTCGTCGGCGATCAGCACGGCGTTGAGGAAGGCGTCCTGTTCGACCCCGCCCCAGGCATCGGTCTCGTAAACCGGCGAGACCGCGGCGACGCGCGCCCCCAGGTCGTCGACGACCGATTGCAGATGGGCCAGCCGGTCACCAAGGTTGGAGCCGATCGACAGCACCGTCCTCACCGGGCACCGCGCCGGGACCGCCGCGCCACCACGGCGACATCGTCGAAGGCCAGCGGAATAGGCGCCGACGGTTTGTGCACGACGACCTCGACCGCATGGATCCGTTCGTCGGTCATGACGTCCTCGGCGATCTCGGCCGACACCGTCTCGATCAGGTTGCGCGGCGGCCCACCGACGATGTCGGCGGCCCGCTGGGCCAACCCGCCGTAGTCGACGGTGTCGGCCAGGTCGTCACTGGCCGCGGCCGCGGCCAGGTCCACCCAGACGGTGATGTCGACGATGAAGTCCTGGCCGTCGCGGCGCTCGTGGTCGAACACGCCGTGGTGGCCGCGAACCGTCAAACCCCGCAGTTCGATGCGGTCAGCCATGCTCCTCCTCCTGTGCGCCCGACCAGGCCGCGAGAACCTTGAGCGCGTCGACCGAGGCCTGCACATCGTGAACCCGCACACCCCAAGCGCCGTGCTGGGCGGCCAGTACCGACACCACTGCGGTGGCGGTCTCGCGTCCGGCCGGTGGTCGGGCCGTCCCGTCCGGTGCGGCCAGCAGCGCGCCGAGAAAACGCTTGCGCGAGGCGCCCACCAGGACCGGTATCCCGGTGCCGACGAACTCCGGCAGGGCATGCAGCAGTTGCCAATTGTGTTGTGCGGTCTTGGCGAATCCGAGGCCCGGATCGATGATGAGGTTTGCCGGGTCCACCCCCGCCGCCACGGCGGCATCCACGCTGCGCAGCAGTTCCGCACGCACCTCGGCGACGACGTCGGTGTAGGCGGGCACGTCGTGCGGGTCATCGGCCCGCACCGACCGCCAGTGCATCAGCATCCAGGGCACCCCGGCCTCGGCCAGCAGGGCGGCCATGTTGGGATCGGCTCTTCCTCCGGAGACGTCGTTGACGATCTCGGCGCCGTGTTCGAGCGCGGCGCGCGCCACCGCCTCGTGCATGGTGTCGATGCTGACGGTGACGCCGGCGGCCGCCAGTTCACGCACGACCGGCACGACACGGGCGGTTTCCACGGCGGGGTCGACCCGGACCGCCCCCGGCCGGGTGGACTCACCGCCGACATCGACGATGCTGGCGCCCGCGGCGACCATGGCGTGGGCGTGCTCGAGAGCGCGGTCCCGATCGACGAACAGGCCGCCGTCGGAGAACGAATCATCGGTGACGTTGAGGACACCCATCACCCGCGTGCGCGTGGAGCTCACCGGCGCAGGATCAGGTCCAGTGCCTCGGCCCGGGACGCCTTGTCGGTCTTGAACTGACCACGCACCGCTGATGTCGTCGTCACGGCACCCGGTTTGCGGATACCCCGCATCGCCATGCAGAGGTGCTCGGCCTCCATCACCACGATGACCCCGCGCGGATCGAGCTTGCGCATCAGCGCGTCGGCGACCTGTGCGGTCAGTCGTTCCTGCACCTGTGGTCGCTTGGCGTACAGGTCGACCAGTCGGGCGATCTTGGACAGCCCGGTGACGCGACCGTCCCGGCCGGGGATGTAACCGACATGGGCGACCCCGTGGAAGGACACCAGGTGGTGTTCACAGGTCGAGTACATCGGGATCTGCTTGACCAGCACCAACTCGTCGTGCTGTTCGTCGAAGGTGGTGTTGAGCACCGCGTCGGGATCGGTGTAGAGCCCCGCGAAGATCTCCTTGTACGCCCTGGCCACCCGTGCGGGGGTGTCGATCAGACCGTGCCGGTCGGGGTCCTCGCCGACGGCGAGCAGGAGTTCCCGCACCGCCGCTTCCGCACGCGGCTGATCGAACTCCGCTTGGACGAATCCGCTCGTGCTCTCGCCATTCTTGCCCGACGTCGTCATCGACGCTCCGTTTCTGGTCAGCCTCGTGGAGGTGGCGGATTCTCCGGCGGGGGGCCGTACTGGCCCGGCGGCGAACCGTATCGAGGGCCACCGTACTGCCCGTGCTGCGGATCGGGTTGCCCCGGCTGCGGCGGACCGTACTGCTGCTGTGGCGGGGGGCCGTACTGCTGCGGCGGCGGACCGTAGTGCGGGGGCGGGGTGCCCTCGCGCGGCGGCCAGCCCGGTGCGTGCCAGCCTGCGGGGGCGCCGTAGTCGGGTTGGGCGTGACCGTTGGGGGCGGCATGCCCACCGTGGGAGCCGTTGGACCCGTTGGCGCCCGATCCGTTGGCACCGGATCCGTTGGCACCATTGTTGCCGCCGTCGGCGGGCCTGTTGGCTTCCGCCGCCCGGCTGGCCTCAAGGATCGCGGCCTTGTAGGCGGGCTCCTTCACCGGCGGCGGCCACGGCTCACCACGTTCGATCGCGATCTCACCCGGGGTCTTGATGGGCGGCTTGTCCGACGGTATCCGGCCACCGAAGTCATTGAAGATGGTGATCCGGGGACGCTTCTTGACCCCGTCGAAGATTGCTTTGAGCTCCTTGCGGTGCAGGGTCTCCTTCTCCAGCAACTCGCCGGCCAGGATGTCGAGCACGTCGCGGTACTCGGTGAGGATCTCCCACGCCTCGGTGTGCGCGGCCTCGATCAGCTTGCGCACCTCGTCGTCGATGATCTGCGCGACCTCATGGCTGTAATCCGCTTGGGTACCCATCGAGCGTCCCAGGAACGGATCGCCGTGTTCGGTGCCGTAGCGGACCGCGCCGAGCTTGGCGCTCATGCCGTACTCGGTGACCATGGCGCGGGCGATCTTGGTGGCCTGCTCGATATCGGAGACCGCACCGGTGGTGGGCTCGCGGAACACGAGCTCCTCGGCGGCTCGGCCGCCCATCGCGAACACCAGCCGCGCGACCATCTCCGAGCGGGTCATCAGGCCCTTGTCGTCCTCGGGTACCGCGACAGCGTGCCCGCCGGTGCGGCCGCGGGCCAGGATGGTGACCTTGTAGATCGGCTCGATATCGGGCATCGCCCAGGCGGCCAGCGTGTGCCCGCCCTCGTGGTAGGCGGTGATCTTCTTTTCGTGCTCACTGATGATGCGGCTCTTGCGGCGCGGTCCGCCGACGACACGGTCGACGGCCTCTTCGAGCGCGGCCCCGGTGATGACGGTCCCGTTCTCGCGGGCGGTGAGCAGCGCCGCCTCGTTGATGACGTTGGCCAGATCGGCGCCGGACATGCCGACGGTCCGCTTGGCCAGCCCGTCCAGGTCCGCGTCGGGTGCGATCGGCTTGCCCGCCGAATGCACCTTGAGCACGGCGCGGCGGCCGGCCAGGTCCGGGTTAGAAACCGGGATCTGGCGGTCGAAGCGGCCGGGACGCAGCAGCGCGGGATCCAGGATGTCGGGGCGGTTGGTGGCGGCGATCAGGATGACGCCCTGGCGATCGCCGAATCCGTCCATCTCGACGAGCAGCTGGTTCAGCGTCTGCTCGCGTTCGTCATGGCCACCGCCGAGCCCGGCGCCGCGCTGACGACCGACGGCGTCGATCTCATCGACGAAGATGATGCAGGGGCTGTTCTGCTTGGCCTGCTCGAACAGGTCACGCACACGAGAGGCGCCGACACCGACGAACATCTCGACGAAGTCCGAACCCGAGATGGTGAAGAAGGGCACCCCGGCCTCACCGGCGACGGCGCGCGCCAGCAGGGTCTTGCCGGTGCCGGGCGGACCGAACAGCAGCACACCGCGCGGGATCTTCGCGCCGAGTGCCTGGTACCGGCTCGGGTTCTGCAGGAAGTCCTTGATCTCGTAGAGCTCCTCGACGGCCTCGTCGGCGCCGGCCACATCGGCGAAGGTGGTCTTGGGCATGTCCTTGGAGAGCTGCTTGGCCTTGGACTTGCCGAAGCCGAAGCCCATCCGGCCGCCGGACTGCATCCGGGAGAACATGACGAACAGCCCGACCAGCAGCAGCAGCGGGAGCATGTAGATGAGCAGGGTGCCCAGCACACTGCCCTGGTTGACGACTGTGTTGATCTTGGCGTTCTTGGCACTGAGCTTGTCGAAGAGCTGCACACCCACGCCGGTGGGGTACTTGGTGAGGATCTTGTCGCTGTTCTCGGTGTCACCGTTGCCGGACTTCAGATCGAGGCGCAGCTGCTGCTCGCGATCGTCGATCTGGGCGCTGTTGACGTTGCCCGCCTCGATCTGGGCCATCGCCACCGAGGTGTCCACCGGCTTGTAGCCGCGGGTGTCGTCACTGAAGTAGAAGAAGGACCAACCAAGCAGCAGCACCACGGCGATCGCCGTGAGCGTGCGAACGACATTCTTACGGTTCATACGTCAGTTCGGTTCATCGATATTCGCGGCCGCGCGGGTGCGCCGGCCGACCCGGTCCTTCCGATATACGCAGTTGGGAAACTAAAGGCTACCGCTTGAACAACGATCGGAAGTTCCCGGCCGGGGTGCTCGTCAGGGCCGGGAACGTGTGCTTGGCTGAGACGATGCTCACACCAACCGAACGGTTAGTCGATACCAACGGCGTGACGCTTCGCGTGACGGAGGCAGGTGAGCGCGGCAACCCGGTGGTGGTGCTGGCTCACGGCTTCCCCGAGCTCGCGCATTCCTGGCGCCATCAGATCCCTGAGCTGGCCGCCGCCGGCTACCACGTTTTGGCACCGGACCAGCGTGGATACGGTGGCTCGTCGCGGCCGGAGGCGATCGAGGACTACGACATCATCGAGCTGACCAACGATATCGCCGGATTACTCGACGATGTGGGCGCCGAGCGCGCGGTACTGATCGGCCACGACTGGGGTTCCCCTGTGGTGACCAACTTCCCGCTGTTCCATCCCGAGCGGGTCCGCGCGGTCGCCGCGCTGAGCGTGCCGCCGATCCCGCGGGCATCAGCCCCGCCCACCCAGATCTGGCGCGGCATCTTCGGCGACAACTTCTTCTACATCCTGTACTTCCAAGAGCCCGGCGTCGCCGATGCCGCACTGGGCGCCGATCCGCGGGCCTCGCTGCAGCGCATGGTCGCCCTGGAGGGCTTCACCGGCCCGGTCGACGAGATGGCCGACAATCCGCTCCCCCCGCTGCCCGAGTGGATGAGTGCCGAGGAGTTCGAGGAGTACGCCCGGGCTTTCGAGGCGACCGGCTTCACCGGCCCGCTGAACTGGTACCGCAACTTCGACCGCAACTGGGAGCTCACCGACCCGGCTGCCGGACGGGTGGTCACCACCACCATCACCGCACCCGTGCTGTTCCTGGCCGGCAGCGCCGACCCGGTGTTGAGCTTCACCCCGCGCGACCATGTCCGGGAGGTGGCCACCGGCGAGTACTACGAGGTTCTGCTCGAGGGCGCCGGCCACTGGTTGCAGCAGGAGCGCCCGACCGAGGTCAACGCGGTGCTGCTGGAGTTCCTCGGGGGGCTCGCGTGAGCGCGCCGCTGAACTTCGGGGTGTTCATCACCCCGTTCCATCCGCCCGGCCAGTCCCCCACCCTGGCTCTGCAGTACGACATGGACCGGGTCGAGGAGCTGGACCGGTTGGGGTATGACGAGGCCTGGTTCGGTGAACACCATTCCGGCGGTTACGAACTGATCTCCTGTCCCGAGGTGTTCATCGCGGCCGCCGCCGAGCGCACCCGCCACATCCGGCTCGGCACCGGCGTGGTGTCACTGCCCTATCACCATCCGTTGATGGTGGCCGACCGCTGGGTGCTGCTGGACCATCTGACCCGTGGCCGGGTGATGTTCGGGACCGGCCCCGGCGCGCTGCCCTCGGACGCCTACATGATGGGCATCGATCCGGTCGACCAGCGCCGGATGATGCAGGAGTCCCTCGAGGCGATCCTGGCGCTCTTCCGCGCGGCGCCCGATGAGCGCGTCGATCGCCAGACAGATTGGTTCACGCTGCGCGATGCCGCGCTCCAAGTTCGGCCGTACACCTGGCCATATCCCGAAATATCCACCGCGGCAATGGTTTCCCCGTCCGGTCCGCGACTGGCCGGCCAGCTGGGAACCTCTCTGTTGTCGCTGTCGATGTCGGTACCCGGCGGCGCGGCTGCGGTCGAGACCACCTGGGATATCGTCACCGACCAGGCCCAGCGGTCCGGCCGCGACGCCCCCGACCGCAAGGATTGGCGGGTGCTGGGCATCGTGCACGTCGCCGACACCAAGGAACAGGCCATCGAGGACTGCACCTACGGGCTGCAGGACTTCGCGAACTATTTCGGTGCGGCGGGTTTCGTCCCGCTGTCCAATGCGACCGACGGCGACGCCGATGATGCCCGCGCATTCGTCGAAGACTATGCGGCCAAGGGTAATTGCTGCATCGGCACCACCGAGGAGGCCATCACCTACATCCAGGACCTGCTGGATCGCTCGGGCGGATTCGGTACCTTCCTGATGCTGGGACACGACTGGGCCTCGCCGGCGGCGACCTACCACTCCTACGAGCTGTTCGCCAGGGAGGTCATCCCGCATTTCAAGGGTCAGCTGACCGCTCCGCACGCCTCCCACGAATGGGCGAAGGGTATGCGAAATCAGTTGCTCGGCCGCGCGGGACAGGCGATCGTCAACGCGATCACCGAGGCCACCGACGACTCCGCCGCCAGGGCGACGAGCTGATGCGTGCTGCCGTTCTCCGCGATGGCGCGATGGTCGTCCGCGACGACGTCCCCGAACCCATCCCCGGCCCTGGTCAGGTGCTGGTGGCGGTCAAGGCCTGCCGGATCTGCGGGTCAGACCTGCATTTCGCCTCCCATGGCGACGAGATGTTGGCGGCCGGCGCGCAGATGGAGGGCATGCCCGACACGTTGGCAGGCATCGATCTGGCCGCCGATGTCTACATGGGCCACGAGTTCAGCGCCGAGGTGCTGGACGCGGGCCCTGGGACCGACGCACCCGCCGCCGGCACGATCGTCACATCGGTGCCGGTACTGGTGTCACCGTCCGGTCTGGAAATGATCGTCTACAGCAACTCCACCGTCGGCGGTTACGCCGAACGGATGCTCCTGTCGGCACCGCTGCTGCTGCCGGTTCCCAACGGTCTGGACCCGCGGCACGCCGCACTGACCGAACCGATGGCCGTCGGTCTGCACGCGGTGAACACCTCGCAGGTCCAGCGCGGGGAGACCGCGCTGGTGATCGGGTGCGGTCCGATCGGGATCGCGATCATCGCCGCGCTGCGCTACCGCGGCGTGGAAACCATTGTGGCGTGTGACTTCTCACCCACCCGACGCGAGTTGGCCGCGCGGATGGGTGCGCACGTGACGGTCGATCCGAGCCAGGGTTCACCGTTTCACCGCAGCGCACCGGCAGTGGTGTTCGAAGCGGTGGGCGCCCCGGGGATCCTCGACGATGTCATGCGCAGGGCGCCGGCCGGCGCCCGCGTGGTGATCGCCGGGGTGTGCATGCAACCCGATACGGTGCACCCGTTCTTTGCCAGCGCCAAACAGCTCAGCCTGCATTTCGTGTTCGGCTATGACCCGGCAGAGTTCGCCGAGTCGCTACGGGCCATCGCCGAGGGGGAGATCGACGTGGCCCCGATGATCACCGGCGAGGTCGGACTGGACGGTGTGGCGGAGGCTTTCGCCGATCTGTCCGATCCCGAGCGGCATTGCAAGATCCTCGTCACGCCGTGAACGGTTAGGGTGCGAACATGACCTTCGCGCAACGATTGCCGGTCCGTGTCAGCCTTGCAGCCCTCGCCGGCGCCCTCGCCATCGGGATGACCGCCTGCGATTCGAACTCCGGTCCGGTCGCGACGGGTCAGCCCGCCGCAGCGACGGGTCGACAGGTCACCGTCGTGGGCTCCGGCGAGGTGCAGGGCACCCCGGACACGTTGACCGTGTCGGCGGCGATGGAGGCTATCGCGCCCGACGTCTCCGGCGCCTTGAACCAGACCAGTCAGCGCCAGCGAGCCGTGATCGACGCGTTGACCGGGGCCGGCATCGAGGAACGCGATATCAGCACCAGCCAGGTGTCGCTGCAGCCGCAGTACAACAATGACGGAAGCCGTATCGACTCCTACCGCGCGAGCAACGGGGTGGACGTGAAGATCCGCGACGCGGGCCGGGCCTCCGATATTTTGGCGCTGATAGTCGACACCGGCGGCGATGCGACACGGATCAACTCCGTGAGCTACTCGATTGCCGACGACTCCCAGTTGGTGCGCGACGCGCGAGCCCGCGCCTTCGAGGACGCCAAGGCCCGCGCCCAGCAATACGCCGAATTGTCGGGCCTGAACCTGGGCGACGTGGTGTCGATCTCGGAGGCCTCCGGGTCAACTCCCCCGCCACCGATGCCAATGCCGCGCGGTGCGATGGCCGAGGCTGTCCCGCTGTCACCGGGACAGCAGACCGTCGGATTCACCGTGACCGCGGTGTGGGAACTGAGCTGACCCCAGCCGTCTGACGGCGAGGCCAACTCAACCCCTGGCGGCGCCTAGTTCTCTGTTCAGTTATCAAGGTGCGCTGCGGTTTTCGTATTAGGCAGCTGCCGGTAGGTCGGTCATGGTGCGGCGGGCGTGGG
>NZ_JMDW01000018.1 GCF_000691525.1 Mycolicibacterium neoaurum ATCC 25795 | reverse complement strand
ATCGCCATCCGCGCGTTCCGTGCAGCGACCGAGATGAACATCGCCACCGTTGCGGTGTATCCGTTCGAGGATCGTAATTCGTTGCACCGACTCAAGGCAGATGAGTCGTATCAGATCGGGGACGAGGGACATCCGGTCCGGGCCTATCTGTCGGTGGACGAGATCATCCGGGTGGCCACGCATGCCGGTGCGGATGCGGTGTATCCCGGCTATGGGTTCATGTCGGAGAACCCGGAGTTGGCGCGGGCGTGTGTGGAGGCCGGGATCACGTTCGTGGGTCCCTCGGCCGAGGTGCTGGAGCTGACGGGCAACAAGGCGCGGGCGATCGCGGCGGCGCGGGAGGCCGGTCTGCCGGTGTTGGCGTCCTCGGAGCCGTCGGATTCGGTGGAGGATCTGCTGGCTGCCGCGGCCTCGATGGAGTTCCCGTTGTTCGTCAAAGCGGTCTCCGGAGGCGGTGGCCGGGGGATGCGCCGGGTTGCTGAGGCCTCCGCGTTGCGTGAGGCGGTCGAGGCGGCGTCGCGGGAGGCCGAGTCGGCGTTCGGGGACGGCCGGGTCTATCTGGAACAGGCGGTGATCAATCCGCGCCATATCGAGGTGCAGATCCTGGCCGATGGTGACGGCAATGTGATCCATCTGTTCGAGCGGGATTGCAGTTTGCAGCGTCGCCATCAGAAGGTCATCGAGTTGGCGCCGGCCCCGAATCTGGATCCGGCGGTGCGGGAGAAGATCTGTGCCGATGCGGTGGCGCTGGCCCGCCATATCGATTACTTCTGTGCGGGCACCATCGAGTTCTTGCTCGATGAGCGGGGCCATCATGTGTTCATCGAGTGCAATCCGCGGATTCAGGTGGAGCACACGGTGACCGAGGAGATCACCGATGTGGATCTGGTGTCCTCGCAGTTGCGTATCGCGGCGGGGGAGTCGCTGGCCGATCTGGGGTTGAGTCAGGACAGTCTGGCGATCCGGGGGGCGGCCATGCAGTGCCGCATCACGACCGAGGACCCGGCCAACGGGTTCCGACCCGATACCGGGCGCATCACGGCCTACCGCTCTCCGGGTGGTGCGGGGATCCGGCTGGACGGTGGCACGCACACCGGTGCGGAGATCAGCGCGCACTTCGACTCGATGTTGGTGAAGTTGACCTGTCGCGGCCGGGATTTCACGATGGCCGCCGCCCGGGCGCGTCGTGGGTTGGCGGAGTTCCGGATTCGTGGCGTGACGACCAACATCCCGTTCCTGCTCGCGGTGATCGATGATCCGGATTTCCGGGCGGGTCGGGTGACGACGTCGTTCATCGATGAGCGCCCGCAGTTGTTGACCTCGCACACCCCGGCCGACCGGGGCACCAAGATCTTGAACTATCTGGCCGATGTGACGGTGAACAAGCCCAACGGGGCGCGCCCGTCGACGGTGTATGCCGCCGACAAGTTGCCTGAGTGTGATTTGTCGGTGCCTGCGCCCGCGGGGTCCAAGCAGCGCCTGGTCGAGTTGGGTCCTGACGGTTTTGCCCGGTGGCTCAAGGATTCTGCGGCCCTCGGAGTGACCGATACGACGTTCCGCGATGCGCATCAGTCGTTGTTGGCGACCCGGGTGCGTTCCAACGGGTTGTTGTTGGTGGCGCCGTATGTGGCGCGGTTGACCCCGCAGTTGTTGTCGGTGGAGTGCTGGGGTGGCGCGACTTATGATGTGGCGCTGCGCTTTTTGAAGGAAGATCCGTGGGAGCGGCTGGCTGCGTTGCGGGAGGCGATGCCCAACATCTGTTTGCAGATGCTGCTGCGCGGGCGTAACACGGTGGGCTATACCCCGTATCCGGAGCTGGTCACGAGCGCGTTTGTTGATGAGGCGACCGCGACCGGGGTGGATATTTTCCGGATTTTCGATGCGTTGAACAATGTGGATTCGATGCGCCCGGCCATCGACGCGGTGCGCGCGACCGGGTCGGCGGTGGCCGAGGTGGCGATGTCCTACACCGGGGATTTGAGTAACCCGGCTGAGGATCTGTACACCCTGGACTATTACCTGCGCTTGGCTGAGCAGATCGTGGCGGCCGGGGCGCATGTGTTGGCGATCAAGGACATGGCCGGGTTGTTGCGCCCGCAGGCCGCGGCGAAGCTGGTGGGTGCGTTGGTGCAGCGGTTTGATCTGCCGGTGCATGTGCACACCCATGACACCCCGGGTGGACAGTTGGCGACCTATCTGGCGGCCTGGACTGCCGGTGCCAGCGCGGTGGATGGGGCCTCGGCGCCGTTGGCGGGCACGACGAGCCAGCCTGCGTTGTCGGCGATTGTGGCCGCGACCGCGCATACCGATCGCGATACCGGTCTGGACCTCAAGGCGGTGTGTGATCTGGAGCCGTATTGGGAGGCGTTGCGCAAGGTATATGCGCCCTTTGATGTTGGGGTGGCGGGTGCCTCTCATCCGACGGGGCGGGTGTACACCCATGAGATTCCCGGTGGGCAGCTGAGCAATCTGCGGACCCAGGCCGTGGCGTTGGGGTTGGGGGATCGGTTCGAGGAGATCGAGGATGCCTACGCCGGGGCGGATCGGGTGTTGGGCCGGTTGGTCAAGGTGACCCCGTCGAGCAAGGTGGTGGGGGATCTGGCGTTGGCGTTGGTGGGTGCCGGTGCTGATGCCGATGAGTTCGCCGCCGATCCGGATCGTTATGACATTCCTGACAGTGTGATCGGTTTCCTGCGTGGTGAGTTGGGGGATCCGGCCGGTGGTTGGCCGGAACCGTTGCGCAGCAAGGCATTGCAGGGTCGCGCCGATGCGAAAGTGGAAACCCCGCTCTCGGCCGAGGACGAGGCGGCGCTGGCCTCGCCCGGCCCGAAGCGTCAAGCCACCCTCAATCGGCTGTTTTTCCCCGGTCCGACAGAACAATTCGAAACGCATAGGGACACCTATGGCGACACGTCGCGCCTGAGCGCGAACCAGTTCTTCTACGGGCTGCGCCAGGGTGAGGAACACCGTGTGCAACTCGAACCCGGTGTGGAGCTTTTGATCGGACTGGAAGCGGTCTCCGAGGCCGACGAACGCGGGATGCGCACCGTGCTGGCCATCCTCAACGGACAGCTCCGACCCACCCTGGTCCGGGACCGCAGCATCGCCAGCGAGGTCGCCGCGGCCGAGAAGGCCGACAAGACCAACCCCGACCACATCGCCGCCCCGTTCGCCGGGGTCGTCACCATCGGTGTCGACACCGGCGACACCGTGCAGGCCGGACAAACCATCGCCACCATCGAAGCCATGAA
>NZ_JMDW01000017.1 GCF_000691525.1 Mycolicibacterium neoaurum ATCC 25795 | reverse complement strand
ACCGTGCAGGCCGGACAAACCATCGCCACCATCGAAGCCATGAAAATGGAAGCCTCCATCACCGCCCCCAAAGCCGGCACCGTCGCCCGCATCGCCGTCACCGGCACCGCCCAAGTCGAAGGCGGCGATCTGCTCGTCATTGTCGATTGACGATGACATGGGTATGCCCCGGAGCCCGCGAGGACTCCGGGGCACATCCGTCGTCAGCGTTCTGCGCGCACCACCTTGGCGGCTGCGACCATGTTTCGAAGCGACTCGATGACCTCATCGGTCTTACGAGTCTTCAGACCGCAGTCCGGGTTTACCCAAAGGCGTTCCGCAGGAACCGCTGCCAGCGCCTCACGTAGCGCCACGATCATCTCATCGGTGGTTGGCACCCGCGGGGAATGAATGTCGTAGACACCCGGTCCCACTCCATTGCTGAAGCCCACCGCGTTGAGATCGGTAAGCACCTCCATATGCGATCGTGCGGCCTCGATGGACGTGACGTCGGCGTCGAGGTCGGCGATGGCGCCGATCACTTCACCGAACTCCGAGTAGCACAGATGGGTGTGGATCTGGGTGTCGTCGCGCACACCCGCAGTAGCCAACCTGAAAGCCTCCACCGACCACGCCAGGTAATCCTGTTTCTCCTCGGAACGCAATGGGAGCAGTTCACGCAGCGCCGGCTCGTCGACCTGGATGATGGCGATACCGGCTTTCTCCAGGTCCACCGTCTCGTCCCGGATGGCGAGTGCGACCTGTGCAGCCGTGTCGGCCAGCGGTTGGTCATCACGGACGAATGACCACGCCAGGATGGTCACCGGACCGGTCAGCATTCCCTTGACCGGTTTGGCGGTGAGCGACTGTGCGTAGGCCGCCCACGCGACGGTCATCGGCCGCGGACGCGCTACGTCACCGTAAAGAATCGGGGGACGGACACACCGGGACCCGTAGGACTGCACCCAACCGTTCTGGGTGGCGAAGAACCCGTCCAACTGCTCGGCGAAGTACTGCACCATGTCGTTGCGCTCGGGCTCACCGTGCACCAGCACGTCGATGCCGAGTTCCTCCTGCAACGCGATGACGGCTGCTACCTCGTCTTTCATTTTCTGCACATACTCGGCTTCGTCGATCCTGCCGGCACGGAGATCGGCGCGTGCCACCCGGATCTCGGTGGTTTGCGGGTATGAGCCGATGGTCGTGGTCGGCAGCGTGGGGAGGTTCAGCCGTTTCTGCTGCGCGGTGCGCCGGTCGGCGGCGATGCCCCGTCCGGACGCTCCCGCCGCCCGGATGGCGTCGAGCCTGGAGCGGATATCGGTGTTGTTCAGTCGAGGGTCGGTGCTGCGAAGAGCCGCTGCGGCGTTGGAGGTTTCGATCTCCGAGGCGATGGCTTCCCGGCCCTGCGCGAGCCCCTTTGCCAAGGTCACCACTTCGGCGACTTTCTCGGCGCCGAAGGCCAGCCGGCTGCGCAGCGCGTCGTCGATTCCTGTCTCGGGTTCCAGCGAGTACGGGACGTGCAGAGTCGAGCACGACGTGGAGACAACCACGTTGCCGGCTGCCCGCCTCACGGTGTCCAGCGTGTCGAGTGCGGCAGCCAAATCCGTGCGCCAGATGTTGCGTCCGTCGACAATTCCGGCGACGACGGTCTTGTCGGCGAGCGCGGGCACCGCAGCCAGTGCGTCGACACACCCGTAGACCAGGTCGACTCCTATGGCCTCGATCGGTGTGTGGGCCAGCGCCGGGAGCGCATCGGTCAGGGGCCCGAAGTAGGTGGCGACGAAGATCGCCGGTCGTGTGGGAAGCGCACCGAGCCGGGAGTAGACGTTCCCGGCGAGGGCGCCGAGATGGTCGATGCTGTCGGTGGCCAGAATCGGCTCGTCGATCTGGACCCAGCCAACACCCTTCGCGGCGAGCAGCTGGAGAAGTTCGGCATAGACGGCGGTCAGCTCGTCGAGACGTTCGATGGGCGCACCGGCGCCGTCGACGGCCTTGCTCAGCGCCAGATAGGTGATGGGACCTACGATCACCGGACGCGCCGCGATATCGATCGAAGCCGCCTCATCCAGCTCGGCGAGGATCTTGGCGGGGTCGAGCGAGAATGCGGTATCCGGAGCGATCTCTGGGACCAGGTAGTGATAGTTGGTGTCGAACCACTTGGTCATCTCCAAGGGCGCGATGTCCATACCGTCGTACGTTCCGCCGCGGGCTGCAGCGAAGTAGCGGTCCAGCATGTCGGTGACCGGCGCGACGCGCGGGGGCAGGGTGCCCAACAGGACCGACTGGTCGAGCATGTGGTCGTAGTACGAGAACGTATTGACCGGTATCGAGTCCACGCCGGCGTCGGCGAGGTGTCGCACGGTATCACCCCGCAGGGTGGCTGCCACAGCTTCGAGTTCGGCGCGGTCGATCTTCTTGGACCAGTACTTCTCGACCGCGCGCTTAAGCTCGCGGTTCGGGCCGACACGCGGCGACCCCAGGGTGGTGGCGGTGAACAAAGGGGCAGATTGTGTTGTCACGCAGAGTCCTTCAGCAACGATGGGGAGCCCACCGCCCATAGGAACGTGCAACCGAAGAGGCCGCCGCAGGTATGCCGAGGCCGCTGTCGGCCATACGCCCAGTCCACGAGGCGATGCGCCGCCGGGCGCGGCGCGCCCGGCACAGCTGGCAGGTCTTCGGACTCACAGGCACACACCCCAAAGGTGTTCCTACTGGCCGTCGCTTCCCGGTGCTGCGCACCAGTGCCGTTGACGGCGGTCGTTCCTGCATACCGCTGCGGGACAGTCCCGGATTCTCACCGGGTTCCCTCTCACCACGGGTAGATACCAACCCCGTGACTCGATGCCGACAGCTCAGAACTCACGCCGTCAGCAGACCAGTTGCAGGTGGCACTGTACCGGCACGAGGTCCGGCTAACGGCCGCTCCGAGTCGCCCGAACCCGATGCGCCGACCGGTCACCCATGTCGATGTTTCGACGCGGCAACCGTGGCCGGTGAGAACATCGCACGTCAAAGTCCTTTTTGACGCTGAGAGCGCACTCAGCGTGCGACTGGGTTGGCGCGGCTTTGCGCGAAATCCGCCACGGCTGGTTATGGTCGGCTGTGCCTGAATTCGATCGACGCAGTGCGATGTTGATGCTCGGACTCGGTGCGGCGGCCGCCGCACTCCCCGCCGCGACCGCTCACGGCGAGCCATTACCCGGTGATCTGGGTCCCGGCCCAGGGGCTCCGACGCCCGAAGCGGCGGCGCCGCCCATCCTGTGGCAGGACGAATTCAACGGTCCGGCCGGATCACCGCCGGACCCTGCGTCGTGGTTCATCGTGCCGCAGCGTGAGACCATCCGTAACCCGGTCGAGTGGGACAAGCCGTTCAACATGGGCCGCTATGTCACCGACCAGGAACACGTTTTCCAGGACGGCAACGGCAACCTGGTCATCCGCGCCACAGAGGGACCGGGTGCCAATATCCAGGAGAAGTTCGCCAGCGCCAAGATCATCGGAAACTGGCGCGGCGGAGTGGGGACGACCTGGGAAGCGCGCGTCAAACTGAACTGCCTGACCAACGGCGCGTGGCCGGCCTTCTGGCTGATCAACGACAATCCGGTGCGCGGCGGCGAGGTCGACCTGTTCGAGTGGTACGGCAACCAGGATTGGCCGTCGGGCACCACCGTCCACGCGCGTCTGGACGGCACCCAGTTCCAGACGTTCAAACACCCCATCGACAGCAACTGGCATACCTGGCGGATGACCTGGAAGCCCGAGGGGATGTACTTCTGGCGCGACTACGAACCGGGCATGGAACCGTTCTGGACGGTTCGTGCGGATTCGTTGGGTGAATGGCCGTTCAACGATCCTGGCTTCACGATGGCGCCGGTGTTCAACATCGCCATCGGTGGTTCAGGTGGCCGCGAGCCCGCAGGCGGCAACTATCCCGCCGAGATGCTGGTCGATTGGATCCGGGTGTTCTAGAACCGCGTCACGCGGGCGCGGCGGTCCGCGGGTCGGCGTTGTCTGCCGATTCCGCATTTCGTTCGTTGTTCACCGTCGGATTCGACGCCTCGTCTGGAGTTGCCGCGCGCTCGCTGCTCTCGACATCACTCACCGTCTCCTCGGGTGTTTCCTCCTCGGCCTCCGGGCCGATCCCGAACGAGCTGTCGGAACCGGTTTCGGGCTCGAACGTCTGAGGCGACGCCACATCGGGTTCGTCGGGTTCGACCGTCCCGAGGACGACGTTTTCGGATTCGGAGGTCGGCTCCTCGATGTCGAGCTGTTCAGACCTCGGTGCATCGCTGTGATCGGCGACAGGTTCGACCTGTTCGGCGATGGCGTCGACCGACACCATCCGGGCTTCGCTGCGCAGGGATGCTGCGGGGGTGGAACCAGCCTCGGGTGCCGGCGGCGCCGATTCTTCGATACCCAAACAGCTCTCGACCCGGTCTACGACCCAGGTGACAGCGTTGCCGATGGCCTCGGCAATACCGCGCACAACCCTGGAGGTCAGGTCGACCACTCCGCCGATGACGTCGACCGCCACCCGGGCAACGGTTTTCACCACCCAGACGGTGGCGTCGATGATGGCGTCTGCCACCGCCAGACCGATATCGACCAGGCCGCTGATCACCCGCCCCGTGGTGTCCACGATCCAATTGACCGCGTTCCTGATGGCCTCGATGATCGGGTAGTCGGGGTCCAGACTGTCCAGGAAGTCACGGATGACCTGCACAGCGGGCTTTTCGCTCCAGTCGGTGTACCAGATGCCGAAATTGTCCTGATCGCTGGGACTCCCGCTGTTCAGGTCACGCGTGGAGTAGATGAAGATCGGTCCGGTACCGTTCTCGCGCTGCCAGTTTCGGAGGAAGTCTTCGAGGAACTCCGCCTGCTTGTCGGGTGAGTTGTACAGCCAGGGGGCGGAGGGATTGAGCGGGGTCGTCGGCAGGCCATACTCACTGGCCCAGACCTTCAGTGCGCCGTCTCCGTATTGCTCCATGAGCGCGCGGATATCACGCAGTTGCAGAATGGGTGAATCCGATTGAGTTGCACCCTCGGAAAAGGGGATGTCGTAGTGGTACGGGTGGAATGAGAACGCATCGAAGAAGCCGTGCGCTCCGTTGTCGTACATTCCCTGGAGAAAGTCGATGGGATTCATGGTGAAGTCGTTGCCCAGCGTGCGCCCGGACCCCAAAACCCCTGCAACCACGGTGATGTCGTCATCGGGATCCAGCGGGTCATCATGCGCCTTGATGGCGGTGTAGGCAGCCTTGACCAGTTCGGTGTAACCCGCCGGGTCGACCGGATTCAGGAAGAAGCGGCCATTGGGTTCGTTCCACACCTCCAGCGCCGAGATCTTGCCGGCGTACCTCTCGGCGACCGCCCCGGCGAACGCGGCGAAGGCGCCGGCTCTCGGCATACCTGACAGGGGGAGTGCGTCGGGATCGGCCTTGGCCCAGTTCGGGGTTTCGTGAAGAACCCCGAGCACCCCCATTCCGCGGCGGTGAGCTTCGTTGACGACGTAGTCGGTATCGCCCCAGAAGAAGTTGCCATGCTCGGTCAGTTGGGTGCTGATCCAGGAGATCCCGATACGGACGTTCTGAACCCCGAGGGACTGCATCATGTCGAGTTGTTTGTCGATGAGGGCGTGGTCGCCGAGCCGCACAAGGTTGGAGTCGGCAAGGCCGATGGTGGTGGGCGACTGGTCGATGGCGGCAACGAGATCGACAGACGCACCCGCCACACGCGCCGCCGGGGCCCTGGGGTCAGCGCCGGCGCAGATGGTGGCCAGTACAGCAGCCGAGGCAATGGTGACCGTGGCGCGCTGGTGAAGGGTCCGCAGACCTGCCCTGTTCATGACGACTCCCCGCAAGCCGAAATCTGGTTGGCAGTTGCTCAGCCAGGTCCGACACTAACCCCATACGAGCGCGAGAAAATCGGCTTTGACACGGGAAGGGCAGGAATTTTGGTGGTGCCGGTGAGCCGACCGGGATGGCGAGTGCGCCACCCCGGCCGGCATCGCCGTGCTCACTCGGTCGAACCGGCGTCCGAGCCTGTGGACCCGCTGCCGCTGGATCCGGACGAATCCGCGGTGGAACCCTCTGTTGTCGAGCTTGAGTCGGTATCGGTCGAATCTGTTCCCGAACTCGATGAACGGTTGGCCGAGTCGTTCGTCACTGCATCTTGCCCGCTGGCGGTGTCAGCCGTGTCGGCGGTGTCGGCAGTGTCGGCCGTTTGCGGCTCAGCGGTCGTCGTCCGTGAGGTGGCAGTCCGAGAGATGGTGCTCTCGGGCTCGGCCTGAGTGGCCTCGATGACCGCCGCCCGTGACGAATCGGTGCTTTCCAGCGCGGGATCCGTTGCGCTGGTAGGCGTATTGACCTCGTCATCGATCGGCGCGGTCGCGGTACGCAACGTCGCGGTGGGTTCGGTGGTTTCTACGACGGGTTGCGTAGTGGTGGCTGTGGTGTTCGGTTGCTGGCCCCACGCCGCCGCCCAGTTGGCCGCCGCTTCGGCCAGCGCCGCCTGCCAATTCGCCACCGCCTCGGCCACCGGATCCGCCGGCGTCGGCTCCTCGACCACCGGAACGTCCTCGACCACCGGAAGGTCCTCGACCACCGGAACGTTCGGGTCTGTCGGGATGTCCGGCAACTCGTCCAGCGTCGGCAGTTCCTCCACCGGGATGCCACCTTCCGGTACGGGGCCATTTTCGGCGATCCAGGCCTGGACCACAGTGGCCGCCTGTTTGGGGGTGTAGTCGTCGCGGAACAGGCCCCAGGTGTCCTCGACCTCGGTCGAACCTGAGTCCCGGTCGACCAGGGAGTAGATGAATTGCGGCCCTACGCCGTCGAGGTTGGACCAGGTCGTCATGAAGTCATCGATGAATTCGGCCTGCTGGGCCTCGGAGACATAGGACGTGGGCAGACCGTACTCACTTGTCCACACGGTCTTGTCACCGTCACCGTATTGCGCCATGAGGTCCTGCATGGCCTGTAGCTGTCCGACCGCCGAGATCTCATTGCCGAAGCCGTCGCCGAACTTCCAGTCGTAGTTGTATGGATGATAGGACAGTGCGTCGAAGTATCCGGCTGCGCCGGATTCGTACATAGTCTCGACGAAGTCGACGGGATTGATGTTCACCCCGCCCCAGCTGAGTCCGGCGGTGACCACACCACCGACGACGGTGCCACTGGGGTCGACCTCCTTGACCGCTGTGTACCCGGCCTTCAACAGTTCGGTGTAGGCGGCCGGATCCGGCCGCGGACTCCAGAACACGAAACTCTGTGGCTCGTTCCAGATCTCGTACGCGGAGATGCGCGCGGTCTCCGGGTCACCCGCACCGGCGCCGTACCGTTCGGCCAGCGCGCCCATGAAGTTGCCGAAGTCCTGCGGGTCGCGCGGGGCGCCGTAGGCCGAGTCCTGGACATCCGATGCCCAGGTCGGTGTGCTCGTGACAGCGCCCATTACGGCGATACCGCGCTCGTATGCGGCATCGACAACCTTGTCCACCTCGCTCCAGTTGTAGACCCCGGGCGCGGGCTCCACCGCTCGCCACGGCACGAAGATGCGAATCTGCGTGACGCCAAGGGACTGCATGGTGTCCAGTGCGACCTCCACCTCTGCCGGCGTCATGAAGTACAGCTCGGATTCGGCGATGCCGACGGCGTTGGGCGAGGTGTCGATGGCAGCGGTGAGCGCCACCTGAGCTGACACCTGGCGCACGTCCTTTGTCGGTGGGGGCGGCGTGCCGGTGTGGACCGCCGCCCCCACCAGCGTTACCGCAAACAATGGCGCCGCTACTGAGCAAAGTGGCTTTGCTGCTCGCTGCCAGGGCCCCCACATGATGCCTTCTCCCAACTTCCGATTCTTCGGATTGTTGTGTTGTGACGCGGATCACTTCGCTACGACACTCGAGAAGTACCCGCGCTATTTTTCTCCTAATCCAAGAAAGCCAGAAAACTTTTCAATTGGGCGTTCGGATAGGCAAGTTGGCTCTAAACAGCAGTTCAAGACGGAGAGATATGAGTTTGAGATCTGCTATTGGGCTGACTTTCGCGAATGGCGTTTTGCGTGCGGTCCAGTTAGCCCGCCGGGACAAGTTGCGCAATAAAGTACCTATAGTGAAATTATCAAGATTGAAAATTGCGCTCGGTGAACAATTGTTACGTTTCACCGGACGCGCAGCCGACAATTTGCCAGGATCGCAGCCTTAGGCGGAAGTGCCCAGCTGAGTGGGCACGTGGCAGCCCCCGGTTCTTCGCGAACTGGCGGATTGGGACAGTAGGGGTATCGGGACTGGCTACAGGCCCAGTTGGGCGCGCACCGCGGGGATGCCCACGAGTTCGATGTCGTCGCGCCGTTGCGCAGTCCACTGCGCCCGGTCCATGGAGAAAGACAGCATGGTGTCGGGTTTGTCGCGGCGCAGCGCCAGTTCTGAGCCGGTATAGGTGTAGGGCAGCGAGCGGGTCACGCCGAGTGACGCACGGTTGTCGTGCCACGCTCGGGTCGTGGCGCGTTCGCCGCCGAGGCCGGCAAACAGCAAGTGCAGCGCAGCGTGTCGCATCTCCAGGCCGAGTCCGCGACCTTGGAATTCGGCACCCAGCCACGACCCCGTGGCGGCGGTCCGCAGGGTGGGGAAACGGGTGGCGGACAACGAGCACATCCCCACCAACTGACCCTCACGATCCGATGCGGCCAGCACCATATCCCAGTTGTCGGCACAGGTGTTCGCACGACAGCGCCAGTAGTACTGCATCGCGTTGCGCTGCAACAGATTCGTCGGCGCATCTGTCCACGGTTCGGAGAACGGCATGGTGGTCGGATCGTGAATGCCGCGAGCGGTCAACTCGGCAAGGCGAAATCCGAGATCGTCGGTGACGTAGGCCAGGGTCAGTCGCGGTGTGCGCACGCGAAGGTCGAACAGCGGCCAGATCGCACTCATGAGTCCATGTCATCTCGTGGTGGGGGTGCGGCGCAACCGCATATCCGAGCGGATTGCCACGCGTCGATGTTGATCCTTGCGACGAAATGGGTATCCGCCGGGCGAGGCGCTGAAGAAAGCGGCGTTTGACCTGGGACAGCAGCGGGCATCTCAGCCCGGCAGTGCTGACCCGTTGACCCGCGAGAGGCAAAGATGACTACCGCTTACCCGTTTGACGGCGACTCCCGACTGGTGACCATGGTGACCGACGGCGTATACGCGCCGCAGGAGGATTCACGGTTACTGGTGGAAACCATGGACAAGAGCGGACTAGCCCTGGGAAGCAAGGTGGCCGACCTGTGTACCGGCAGTGGCGTGGCGGCGATCAATGCCGCGGCGCAGGGCGCGTCCAGTGTCTCGGCATTCGATATCTGTCAACGAGCGGTGCGCTGCGCTCGTGCCAACGCCGAGATCGCCGGTGCGTCGGTGGACGTGCATCTGGGCTCCTGGGCGCGCGCAACAGAGTTCGGCCCGTACGACTTGGTGGTCTGCAATCCCCCCTATGTCCCCCACGACCCGTCGCTGGACGCGCTACCCGCATCGGTCGGCCCGGCGCGCGCGTGGGATGCCGGTGGTGATGGTCGGATGGTGCTGGATCCGCTGTGTGCTGCCGTCCCTGACCTCTTGGCTGACGGTGGCAGCGTCCTGATCGTGCAGTCGGAGTTCGCGGATCCGCGAAGGACATTGGAGGCGTTGTCGGCCGCGGGCCTCGACGCCGATGTGGTGGCATGGGAATGGATTCCGTTC
This sequence comes from Mycolicibacterium neoaurum ATCC 25795, assembly GCF_000691525.1. Lineage (GTDB taxonomy): Bacteria > Actinomycetota > Actinomycetes > Mycobacteriales > Mycobacteriaceae > Mycobacterium > Mycobacterium neoaurum. The sequence continues at coordinate 107,130 of NZ_JMDW01000017.1, read as the reverse complement.
GGGCCGGTCCTGACTGCTCGGGCACAGTGGCTGGAAGATACGGGCCGGCTTCAACCGGGGCGGCGCGAAGAGGAGCTGCTGGTGATCAGGGCTGACAAGCCGTGAGCGATCAGGACTTTCGCACCGTGAGGGCGGTGCGTGGTGGGCCGGTTCTGGTACAGGGGCCGGTGTCGGTTGAGCTCGCCGACGGCTCGACAATCGAGTCCGACCGGTTCATGGTCGCGATATGCGCCTGCGGGCGCAGTAAGGACTATCCGCTGTGTGATACCAGCCACCGTCGGCGCTGCCGGACATCGGGAGCGAAGAAGGCGGCGGTAGCGGACTCGTCGGCCGATAGGGCTAATGACTGAATCGGGCTGATCATCATGACGAAGCGGGCCGGATGGCAATCCGGCCCGCTTCGTCATATCGAGTCCCTGCTCAGTCGAGCGGACGCCGTAACGAACTCTGGTTCTGTTCCCAGGACCGCATCATGTGGTCGGCCAGCTTGTCCTCGACGAACGCATGAGCGCGGATTCCGAACACGACATCGCGATCGAGATGCGGTTCTCGGGAGAGCAGATCGCCCACGACATCGGTGCGGACCACCTGCTCGTGCACGGCATCTGCCTCGACATGCTCGGCGTAGAAGGCCACGCATTCCTGCGGTGCGCCCAGCCTCTGAAGTGCATCGACCAGGCGGCGGGAACCCGGAGGGGAGGTGATCTCGGTGGAGGCGAAGTGCCCCACCGCCGCTGCGCGATAGCGACGGTGCAACCCGAACAGTGACATGAGATTCACGGCAGCGAGCGCCTCGGCCGGAACGATGTCGATATAGCCCAGATAGTCGGAATCCAGCTTCGCGGCGTCCATCAGGTCGGCGAACAGGCGCTGATGCAGGCGGGTACCGTTGCCGGCTCCGAACTCGTCGAACTCGACGGCCACAAACGCTGCCTTGGCCTGCCCGATGAGCCGCGGGATCGCCCAGGCGTGCGGGTCACCCTCCTTCAAGTGGTAGAGCGAGCGGTGCACGAAGTACTCGCGCATCTGATCCCAGGTGCCCTTGTCGCGCAGATAGTACGAAAGCCCCTCCCCATCAACGGGTTCGACCGAGAGCGCATCCATTTCTGCCAGCGCCGACTCCTCGGGCCCGATCGGGCCGACCGCGCGCTGCACCTCGGCCAGAAACAAGCTCTCCAATCGACCGCGCAAATGCAGCAGGCCGGCATCCCACTCCCAGCCGGGATCGACGCCGTCGAATCCCCGGTAGTGCAACTCGTAGCACACGTACAGTGCCAGGTGCAGGTCCAGACCGTAGGGGTCGGCGTCTCCCAGCGATGCTTCGACTCGTGACAGGTGGTTGACCGGCGCACGCTCGTTGAGCAGCTCGATGACCGCCAGCGACAGCGGCCCCCGAGGCAGAGGAAGGAGAGGTTCGATGCGGGGAGTTGCGAGGGTCACGCGAGGTGAATACCCCCTGCGACGTCGCACTCAATCGTCCAGTTGGCGAATATCGCCGTCGACCAGGAAACTCTCCAGCACGCCGGCGGCGTCGCCGATGGCACCGTTACACATCACCTCATAACCATGGGTGCTGAGCGTCGGTAGACACAGCAGCGCCGCCCTCGGGCACATCCCGGAGGCCTTGCTGTGCGACGCATCAGACTCGAACGCCCCGAGAGCGGCGGGTTGCGGTGTAAGGCCCGATCGCGCAGCGGGATCCATCAAACGATCCGCGGTCGGTTTGTCGTACACCGTCAGGGCATCGCTGTAGGCGACGATGGGTCCGCCGCGCACCGACGTCCCATATTCCTGCTCGGTGGGACCCACCTCGACCGCGATCGTCACCCCTTCGGGCAGCATGCGAGCCGCGTACATCCCCCCGTTCGCGCCCACCTCTTCACCGGTGGTGAAGACCAGGTAGACATCGGCGGGTAGGCCGGCATCGCGGGCGCGCAGTCGCCGCGCCGTCTCCAACAGAACCGCGATGGCAGCACGATCATCCAAAAAGTAGCTGCCGACGTATCCGCCGAAATGCACGAGTTCGCGCTTGCTGCGGTGCACGCAGACACGGGTGCCGGCAGTGACTCCGGCGCTGGCGAGTTCGTCGGTGCTGCGGCCCGTGAACGCATACACGTGCAACCAGTCGAGCGCTTTGTCACCCTGATCGGGCTTGGTCTCCCAGATACGGTGACTTTCCTTGGTGGTGTGCTCGGAACCGAGCGTCAATACCGCTGTCAGGGTCTCGTGTCGGCCTAGCACGGCGACCGGCCCCAGTCCGAAGTTCCCGGGATACATGGTGCCCAGCGGAGACAGCCGTAGTGTTCCGTCCGGTTCCACCCGTTTGACGATCATCGACAACTCGTCCATGTGCGCCATCAATCGGATCGCCGAAGCATCGTGATCACCACTTCGGAGCAAGGCAATCACATTTCCCGCGCCATCCACCCACACATCATCGGCAAAAGGGGCCACCTCACGCCGGCAGATCTCGCGCACAGCATCTTCCTGGCCCACCGGACCGTAGGCTTCGACGAGTTCCTGTAACAGATCAGTCATGGCCCACACATCGGTGACGCATCGGGGACATCATCAGCCTCCCGGCCACTCGCCGGTCCACCGCTCGAACACCCGGGCACCTTGGCGATCGATGATCGTCTTGACCACGGAGAAGATCGCGCCCTGCAGCGCCGCCGCCGCGATGATCTCGCGAAGTGGGTAACTACGTTCCAGCGGTGCCGGCGGGTCGTCATGTGCGCCAGGCGAGGCGTGCTTCCAGACCTGTTTGAAGATGGCGCCGGCGACCAGGCCGCCGAGGAGTGAACTGGCCATTCCGACCGGGCGGTACATCATGCGCGCGGTCACGGACGGCTTGTTGTCCGGCATGGGAACTCCTTTGCTCAGCGGCGGCGACGCCAGATGACGACGCCCAACAGCACAATGGTCGTAGCGAAGATGGTGGCGGCGATCGGGATGACGGTCTTGACCGAGCCGTCGGGTTCGGTGACTGCATCGGTGACGCGTTCCTTGACATCGAGCTTCGCTCCCAGCGCCGCCACGGTGTCCGCAACCTGCTCTCTGGTCCGCTCGATGTCGTGTTCGATGGCCTCGATATCGGACTCCACACGCGGTTCCGGGCTGTGGTCGGGTCGGCTCATGTCAGCGCCCCCGTACCGCATCGACGTCAGCGCTGACGCTGCTGACCACCTCGTCAGCCGCCGCCGGTGCCTGGGCCAGTTGCTTCTTGCCGATCATCGCGGCGATCGCGGCAGCCACGAACAACACCGCGGCCACGATCATGGCTGCCGCCCATACCGGTAGCACCAGCGCCAACGCCGCGACAGCCCCGGCGATGAGGGCAAGCCAACCGCTGACGGCCAGTAGGCCGGCCGTACTGAACAGGCCAGCGCCGATACCGGCCTTGGTGGCACCGCGGCGGAATTCCCATTGCGCCAATCGAAGCTCGTCGCGCACCAGACGGGACAGCTGCTCGGACAACTGGTTGATCAATTCCGGAACGGATGCCTGTTGGCTCGGCGGGGTGTCGACGTTCGTCATCACAAGTCCGATCTCTGCAGGGAAAAGTGGATGCAGCAGGCATTACCTGGTCGGCGGGACGTTAAACAACGCGTCTGGTTTCACCGGGCGGCGGCCGGGTATCCGCAGCCGCCCTCCTCAAGAAATTCGGGACGGTGGCCGCAGTGGCCTGCCCGGTAACCGATGTGTAAGGAGTGTGATGATCAAAGTCGCGTCCGTGCCCGCGTCGCACGTGTACGTGCGCCATCTTTCTCAGCCAGGGGGCTTGGATACCGTTGCGCGCCTGACTGATCCGATACCCGATGATCGGCGCAAGATTCCAGGTGGGTGGTGGCCGCCGGTGATGCTGCAACCCGGTTGGATCGAAGCCAACCACGACCGGTTCGACCTGTTTCACGTGCACTTCGGCTTCGATACGATCCCCGCTCGCGAACTGGCCGACGTCGTCGAACAGCTGCGTAAACACCGCAAACCGCTGGTGTATACGGTGCACGATCTGCGCAACCCCCATCACAGCGGGCTGTCCCCGCATCGCGAGCAACAGGACGTTCTGGCGACGGCAGCAGATTGGCTGCTCACCCTGACTCCCGGTGCCGCCGACACGGTCGAGCGCAGATGGGGTCGACCCGCGCAGGTTCTCCCTCACCCACATGTGTTGTCCAGCAATCGTATCCAGCGACCGCGATCGCAGCACCCGGAATTCAGGGTCGGTATTCACGTGAAGAGCCTGCGCGCCAACATGGATCCCCTCGCGATTCTGGACACTCTGGTGGAGACGGTCGCCGAGCTACCCGGCGGGGTCGTTCAGATCAACGCGCACGACGAGATCTTCGATCCCGACAGCTACTGGTATGCACCCGAGGCCGGGCGGGCGCTGTTGGAGTACCGCCGATATGGCCACGTGCGGGTGGTGGTGCATCCCTATTACAGCGACGCCGAGTTGTGGGACTATCTGGAATCTCTCGACGTATCGGTGCTGCCTTACCGTTTCGGTACCCACTCGGGTTGGTTGGAAGCGTGTCACGACCTGGGAACACAGGTGGTGGCCCCCAGCTGTGGCTTCTACGGACAACAGCGTGCCTGCCAGGTCTTCGACTTCTCCGATGATCTGTTCGATGCCGACTCACTGCACCAGGCGATGACACGCTCCTATCGGGACTGGGTGAGCTATCCCGGTCGCCGTCGGGTCACGTGGGCCGAGCGCCGCCGTGAACGCGTCGACATCGCGGAGGCGCATGCGCGGGTGTATCAGGAGGTTCTGGCGTGACAGCACCGCGCCGTATCGCATTGATCGCGTCGAATCGCCACCCCATTCGGCAGCCGTTTGCCGGTGGACTGGAGACCCACGTGTGGCATCTGGCGCGTGCTCTGGTGCAGCGCGGCCATCACGTATCGCTTTTCGCAGGCATGGGTTCCGACACCGGCCTGGCCTGTGAATCGCTGCGGGTGCACGAAATAGCCCTCTCCACGGCCGCTCAGGCCGACGTGTCCATGCCGGCGGCGGCGTTCATGGCCGATCACCATGCCTACCTCGCACTCATGCTTGATCTCGCCCACGGCGATTCCGCGCACTACGACATCGTGCACAACCACAGCCTGCATCACCTTCCAGTGGCGATGGCACCGATGCTGTCCATCCCGATGTTGACCACCGTGCACACGCCACCCACCCCGTGGCTGGAATCTGCACTGGCCGCGGGCAGGGGCGACGGAACCCGCATCGCCGCGGTGAGTCGGCACACCGCAACCGCATGGCGACACGTCTCCGAGGACATCCGCGTCGTCCCGAACGGGGTGGACACCACAGCGTGGCGACTGGGATCCGGAGGGCACGAGCTTGTCTGGTTCGGCAGGATCACTCCTGAAAAGGGAACCCATCTCGCGATCGCGGCAGCGCGGAAGGCCGCGCTGCCATTGCTGATCGCCGGCCCGATCTCGGACCCGGCCTACTATGAACGTGTCGTCGAGCCCGAGCTCGACGGCCGGATCCGGTACGTCGGGCATCTGGCCCACGCCGAGCTCGTGGCACTGGTCGGGGCCGCTGCCGCGGTGCTCGTGACGCCGATGTGGGATGAACCCTACGGACTGGTGGTGGCCGAGTCGATGTCCTGTGGCACACCGGTCGTCGCGTTCGACCGCGGCGGTATCGGTGAAATGCTCGAGCCGCGAGCCGGCCGACTGGTGCCGCCCGGGGATGTCACCGCGATGGCATCGGCCATCCCGGAGGCGGTCGAACTGCCGCGTGAACAGGTGCGCTCACATGCCGTGCGGCGCTGCTCGGAAGATGCGATGGTGCGGACCTACCTGTCGCTGTACACATACATGCTCACCACGGCGGGAGATGCGGACGATGATCGGCTACTACGTGCACCATCACGGCTACGGACACCTGGCGCGGGCGATGAGCATCACCGAGCGGATGACGCGACCGGTCACGGTGCTCACCAGCCGAGAGGTGCCGCGGGACAACCCGTTCACGAATGTGATCGCGCTTCCGCGTGACGACGCGGCCGACACGGTGCACGAGCCCACCGCGCATGGTGCGTTGCATTGGTCGCCGCACTTCGACACCGGCTACACCGCCAGGATGAATGCCATCGCCGATTGGGTACGCGATGCCTGTCCGGAAGCCCTGGTGGTCGACGTCTCGGTGGAGGTGGCGACCTTCGCGCGTCTGCTGGGTATCCCGGTGGTGGTGATCGCGTTACCCGGTAACCGCACCGACGCCCCACATGTTCTGGTACACACCCTCGCTGACCGCATCATCGCCGCGTGGCCTCGGGAGCTCCGAATTCCCGACTGGCTTCGGCCCCACGACCACAAGACGGTCTATGTCGGCGGTATCAGCCGATTCGACGGTCGCCGGGCCCCAGGCCACACCGCTACCGGAAACGTCGTGGTGCTTTCGGGCGCCGGCGGCGCCGACTCAGCGCAGACCATGGGAGCCGAATCCGCCGACTGGACGTGGCTGGGCGGGCAGCACGGGGAGTGGATATCCGACCCGTGGCCGCACCTGGCCGGGGCGGATGTCATCATCACCCATGCCGGGCAGAACAGCATCGCCGATACGGCGGCGGCCGGGCGTCCGGCGATCGTGATCCCCCAACGGCGCCCCTTTGATGAACAGCACACGACCGCAACGGTATTGGATAGACACGGACTGGCGACCATAGCGTACGAGTGGCCGGAGCCCGACGGTTGGGTCGAGCTGATCCGGCGCGCGCAGACGACCGGCGGCGAGCAGTGGCACCGCTGGCGCGTGCGGGGGGCAGCCGATCGCGCGGCCGCTGCGATCGAGGAGACGGCGCGGGCATGCCGGGGCGCGGTGTCGCGATGAGAACCGCGGTCATCACCACCGTCCACGGGCGCGGCGCGCACCTGCAACGCCAACGAGCCGGGTTGGTGGCCGGTTCGGTACGGCCCGATCTGCAGGTCGTGGTCGCGATGGATGATCCCGACGTGCACTCCCGGCTCGTGGACGCGGCGCTCCCGACCGCCGTGGTCGAGTGTGCCGTCGGAATGGACGGACTTCCGCTGGCACAGGCCCGAAATGCGGGTGCAACAGTGGCTTTGGCCAATGGTGCACAACTGCTCATCTTCCTCGATGTCGACTGCATACCCGCCACCACGATGGTGCAGCGCTACCGTGACGTCGGCGGAACACCGTCACACCGCGACGCGCTGCTGTGCGGTCCGGTCGCCTATCTTCCACCCCCGGGGCCGGCCGGCTACCCGGCGACCGGTCTGGACCGATTGGCCGACCCGCATCCTGCGCGGCCCGCACCGCAACCGGACACCGTGCTACCAGGCAGCGATCACCGGTTGTTCTGGTCGCTGTCCTTTGCCGTCACCGCACCCACCTGGCACGCCACCGGCGGATTCTGCGAGGAATACTGCGGCTACGGCGGCGAAGACACCGATTTCGCCCAGACCGCTGCCGCGCTCGACGTGCCGTTACGGTGGGTCGGGGGCGCCGAGGCATTCCATCAGCACCATCACGTCAGCGACCCGCCGGTGGAACATGTGCGCGATATCGTCCGCAATGCCCGAATCTTCCGGCGGCGCTGGGGCTGGCTGCCGATGGGCGGTTGGTTGGACCAGTTCGAGGCGCGAGGTCTCATCACCATGGACGCTGCCGGCTACCCGCAGCTCACCGGCGACGAGTCATGTTTGGTGCGGTCGACGATGGGCACCCCGGCGAAATGAAGGCTTCAGAGCTGACGACCGCGCCGTTCCGCGCGGGTGCCGCGTTGCGAGACGCCCGGTTGTTTCATCCCAGCGGTGCGTTGGTCCAGGGACGGATCACCAGGACCGCCGAACCCGGGAAAGGTCTGCCCATCGGCGATGGTGAGGTGATCGGGCGGATGTCCAAAGGTATCGGGACACCGGCCGGATTCCCGGATTTCGCGGGTTTGGCCTTCCGGTCGCAGTCGGACGGGCAGCCATGGGATGTGCTGATGGTGTCATCGGTGGCCAGGGTGGTGCTGACGCCGGCGACATCGTGGTCGACGGCGGCCTTCTCGACGCTGATGCCCTTTGGATATCGGGACAAGATCTATTGGCTGCGTGCCGAACTGGTGTCGCCGACCGATTTTTCCGGCCTGGATGTCGCAGAGATCCGCCGCCGACTGCCTGAGCAACCGCTGGTGGTCAGCATCGAACAGGCCGAGGGCTCGGGGAAATTCGGTCCGCTGGCGGTACTGGAATTCGATCGCGACCTGGACGATGCCTGGCCCGAGGACATCGCTTTTGATCCCACTCTCAATCACGCGAACGGCGTGACACTGCTTCCCGAGTGGCTGACGGCGTTGCGTCGCCGCGCCTATCGTGGCAGTCGTCAGGGGCGCGACGCCGAATAGTGCCCCTGGTTGTCCGCGGATTGCCGGACCGGCTCCAGTCGTACCGCCACACCGTTGAGCACTGACATGCCCGCCAACGCCTCCAGATCCTCGGGACGGTTCGAGGTCAGCTCGTTGACGTTCACACCGGGATGGGCATTCGCCAGCCGCCAGCCGCCGCCCCTATGTCCCCACCCCTGTGGGATGGCGATGGTGCCAGGTCCGACCTCATCGGTGACCGACACGTCCAGTTCGATGGCGCCGGTCGCCGAGACGACGCGTACCCGACCGCCGTCGTCAAGACCGGCTGCCGCCGCATCGGACGGATTGACCCGAGCGCGTTGGGTGCGGTTGCCTTTCATGAGGATCGGGCTGTTGTGCATCCAACTGTTCTGGGAACGCAGTTCGCGGATCCCGATGGCCGACAACGGGAAGTCCACCGTCGTGCCGGGCACCTTCCCCAGTCGAGCCACCTCGGAGATGATCTCGGGAGGTGCCAGATCGACCTTGCCGCCGTGGTGGGTGACCACATCGGCCAGCACGCCGTGCGGCGCGTGCTCGGCCAAGACGACGCCGTGCGGTTGCTCGCGCAGCCGAGCTGGGTTGAGTCCGCCGCGCCGCAGTCCGAACCGGTCACCGTAGGGGCCGATGCGCAGCAGCGCGTGCATCATGCGTTGCGGGGTGATGCGCACACCGCGTCGTCGCATCCACCGCAGGACCGGATTCAGTGGAGCGAGGGCACCGGTGGCGAAGAGCGACAGCCCCATTCGTTCGGCCAGATCCTCGAAGACCTCCCATTCGGGGCGCGCCTGCCCGTAGGCGGGCACTACCGGTTCGGCGGCCTGTAAAAATACCGTCGGACAGCAGGCCGCGTACGCCATCGGCAGGTCGTCGCGCTCCAGAAACGTGGTGGCGGGCAGGATGTAGTCGGCGTGCCGGTTGGTCTCGTTGACATACAGATCTAGGGACACCAGCAGATCCAATTCCCCGAGCGCGGACTCTAAGGCGGCGCTGTTGGGCACCGACAGCACGGGATTGCCTGCGAGCACGAAAAGGGCTCGCAGTTGTCCCTTTCCGCCGGTGGTGATCTCATCGGCCATCAGCGCAGCCGGGAACGAGCCGAAGACATCCGGGAACCCGCCGATGCGCGACGTCTTGGTGTTGTAGCTGAACGCGCCGGACTTCTCCCCGAACTGCTCGACCGGGATCACTTGATGTGACATCAGGGCACCGCCGGGGCGATCCAGATTGCCCGTTGAGGTATTCAGCGCGTCGATCAGAAAACTGACGAGTGTGCCGTGATGGCCAAGGCACGCGCCGGTTCGTCCGTACGCCACCGCGGTGCGGGCGGTGGCGAAGTCGCGGGCCAGTGCGCGGACCGTCCCCGCTGCGATACCGGTGCGGATTTCGGTGGCCTCGGGTGGGAAGTCCGCGCACAGCGCGCGCAGGGCTTCCGCGCCGACGGTACTCCTCGCGAGCGCCGCACTGTCCTGGAGGTTTTCGGCGAACGCCACGTGCAGCAGCGAGAGCATCAACCAGGCATCCGAATCCGGTCGGACCGCGACATGTTCGTAGGCGGCCGCCGTCTCGGTGCGGCGAGGATCGACGACGATGACGCGGCCGCCGCGCTTGACGATGCCGGCGAGGTCGTCCTTGACGCGCGGTGCACGTAATGCGCTGCCGTGGGAGACAAGCGGATTGGCGCCCAGCATGAACAGGAAGTCGGTGCGCGGCAGGTCGGGGAACGGAATCTGGGTGGCGGCACCGTAGAGCAGTTTGCTGGCGACGTAGCGGCTGTTGATGTCCTGTGATCCCGCCGAGTACAGATGGCCTGCCCCGATCCGCTTCATGAACAGTCCCGACCACAGGCTGGCCGCATACCCGAATGCCGAAGGATTTCCCAGGTATTCGCCGACGGCGTCGCCGCCGTGCTCGGCAAGCACCCTGTTCAAGCGAGTGGCGATGTCCTCGAGTGCCTCATCCCATCTGACGGTCGCGAAGCTACCGTCGGGCCGGCGCCGAAGGGGGTGCAGTACCCGGTCGGGATCGTTCTGGACGTCGCTGAACGCTATCCCCTTGGGGCAGGCGCGTCCCTGCGAGAGCGGGTGGTCTTTGTCGGGCCTGAGTGAGAGCAGACGGCCGTCCTCGACGGTGGCGATCAGTCCACACAGCGGTTCGCAGATGCGGCAGTAAGTGATCTTCTTCTCGACGGTCACGCTGTCCTCCTCGGTCGCGGACTTCCGCGAGGTGTGCTGGCCGTCACAGTAGGCAGAGTGTCAGCGGTAGGGCAAGCGGGTCGCTCCTGCTTGTCATCGGCCCGATACAGCGAGAAGCAGCACGCGAACTTCTTGATTCCGCATGCGGTCAAACTGCTTTCAGCCGAGGAATCAGAAGACCTGCTGCACGAGGCGGAACGGGATGTGCGCATGAGGTGTAGCGGCGCTGCAGCTGCCCGGTTCTCGGCAAGAACGATCAGCGGGAACGCAGTGCCACCCGCGTCTGTGTCTGCTCTGCTCCGCACTCCTTCTTGAGCCGACGTAGCAGCAAGTCCAGCGCGCCGGTATCCGGAACGTATGCCCGCAGCAGGTAGTCGTAGGGGCCGGTCATGTGGATGGCGTCGACGACCTGGCGAACCTGCGCGATGCGTGTGTTGAACGTGTCGTTGTCGGTCTCTGCGTCGAGGCGGACATCGATGAATACTTCCAGGCCACCGCGAGGGCCGGGCACGTTCTGGCCGGCGAGGATGGTGTAGCCGAGGATGACTCCCTCGGTTTCCAGCCGTCGGACTCGGGCCGCCGCAGCGTTCGTGCTGAGTCCGATCAGACGGCCGAGCTCACTGAACGAGCAACGCGCATTCTCTCGCAGGATCCCGAGAATTTGCTCGTCTAGACCGTCCACAACTGGGATATTAACCGTCTTGCAGAAATATTGTCAGTGTCGCCACGGGGGTTGCACACACTGGACGGGTGATCAACGACGTCGTGACCCCGGCCGTCGCCGGAGTGGTGGCTGGACTCGGCGTGGCGATGCCGTTGGGCGCGGTCGCGGCGCTTTTGCTGCGTGAGGGACTGGTCAACGGGTTCCGCACCGCGGCCGCCGGGGCCGCGGGTGTGGCGACGGTGGATCTGGTCTACTGCATCATCGCGGCGCTCACCGGCGCGACCTTCGCGCGGGCGGTCGATGATCACCGTGGCGTCTTCCTGCTCACATCGGGGGTACTGATCGTCGCCATCGGCGTGCGGCAGCTGTGGCAGGGCATGAGACAGCCGCCGCGAGCGGCAGCCGAGGTCGAACGATCGTCGGCGTCGGCGGCGTTCGGCCGGTTCGTCGGGCTCACGGCGATCAACCCGATCACTTTGGTGTACTTCATCGCGCTCTCCGGTGCTGTCACCCATTCCGATGGCTTGTGGATCGCGCCGGTGATCTTCGTGGTCGCGGTCGGCGGTGCGTCGCTTGCCTGGCAGCTCCTTCTGGCCTGGGTGGGCTCGGCCTTCGGCGGGGCGTTGAGCCTGAGCGCTACTCGCGCCATCGGCGTCATCGCTTCGTTCCTCATCGTCGCTCTTGGCATGGTCGCGGTGGTCAATGGCGCTGCCGCACTTGGACAGTCGCCGTCCGGCGCGTCAGCCCACGCGGGCGAGCAGCGCCAGGTGATCGGCGCGGGGGACGTCGTGTGCGGTAACCTCCGCGGCGCCGAGGCCGCGCAGCAGGATGTGGTCGATGCCGACCACCGGCGGATAGGTCTTGTCCGTCGGGTACGTGGGTAGCCACCCGGCCCCCGCGAGTTGCCCAGCGTCGCGGTAGCCACCGGTGAGCAGGTTGCGGAAACGCACATGGTCGTAGGTGGCGTTGTAATCACCGAGCGCGACGACGGGCCTCCCCTCGGGCACGCCCTGCAGAACAGCTCTGATGCGGCCCAACTCGGAGTCCCAGGTGCCAACGTCCAACGGTGGCATGGGGTGCAGCGCGAACAGTTGCACGTCGCCCCGGCCGGGGACGGTGGCGACGGCGGTCAGCGCCGTCATGACGAAGCCGGGCACGACGCCGGTGTTCTTGAGCGGGTGGCGGCTGTAGATCGCGGTGCCGTTGGCCGCTGCCGCCGGTCGCACCAATGCGTGCGGCAGGTCGATGGCGATCGTCGACGCGGAAATCCGTTGTGCCGCGTCGTCGGTGACCTCGAGAACCGCGAGGACGTCGACATGGTTGTCGCGCACCAGCTGCGCGAGTGCCTCGGTGTCGCCCGCCCCGACCTGGATGTTCGCTGTCAGCACCGTGAGGGCGGGCCCCGCGGGTGCGGGCTCGCCGTGCCACAGCGGCGCCTGCATCCAGACCCCGGCCATGGCCAGCGCTGCGACGAGCGCCAGGCGCCACAGGGCGCGAACGTATAGAAGGCACACCACCGCGGTCACGGTGCAGGCCAGCCAGAGCATCGGCGAGAGCGCGGCGGCTGCAACGGTCACCCGGTCGGCGCCGGGCCAGAAGTGCAGCACCAGCGCAAGGCACGCACCCAGCAGCGCCGCGGTCCCGACGATGCTTGCCGCCGTCTGTAAGAACCTCATGTCGACATCCTCCGCGCTGCGCCGTCACTGACCGCAGAAGCGCCGGTGAATTCCCGTCACACCGTGTCGGGTAGCTCCGTACCGGTGGCCAACCGGGAGTAGTCGCGCATGAGCCGCAGTGCCACCGGTCGGTCCAATTGGGGATCGCGCGCCACGATCCGGTAACCGAAGTAGTCCTCCATCGCCATCAGCGTCATGCCGATATCGCGAGCAGGGGAGCTCAACACGAACGCCCCGGACTGCGCGCCGGCGGTCAGCAGGTCGGCATAGAGCCCCACCTGCCGGTGGTAGATCGCCTGGACATCGCCGCGTTGGTCCAGCTCGAACCCCGCGGCAAGTACCGCCCGCCAGATGGCGCGCCACTCGGCGTCCTCGGGGCCGGTTGGCAAGCCGGCGGCGATGGTGAGTGCCAGTTGGGTGCGCGGATCGTCGGTGCGGGTTCCGATCTCCAACCGTTGTTCATAGAAACGGACGTCGGAGCGCAGGGCGAGTTCGGACAACAGCTCCGGCATGTCTTTGAAGTAGTAGCGCAGGGCGTTCGTGGTCAGGCCCAGCTCAGCGGCCACATCGGCCAGTCGCAGGGAGGCCAGGTCGTGGCGCTCGATGACGGCGATCGCCGCGTCCAGGATCTCGGTACGCCGCTCCTGCTGGCGGTTGGGTCGTGCCATCGACGCGCTGCTCCCTCGAAAGTAGTTCGGAACCTATTTTGCCGTTCCTGTTGCGCAGCGCACACGACGGGCGCATAGTTCTTTTCCAATATGGAAAATAACTCGTGAACGAGGCGGGAAGAATGCGTGCCAGAGATCTCGGCGTGATCATCGGGGGACACCCCACCGGAGCGCACAACGCGATCACCGACGTCCCGGGGGTGCGGGTCGGCCAGACCACCCTGCAGGACGACGGGATCAACACCGGCGTCACCGTCGTCGTTCCACACGACGACATCTGGACCGAGCCGGTGTTCGCCGGTTCGCACGTCCTCAACGGCAGCGGCGAGCTGACCGGACTGGAGTGGATCCGCGAATCCGGGGAACTGACCACCGCGATCGGACTGACCAACACCCACAGCGTCGGGGTGGTCCGCGACGCACTGGTGGCTGAGCAGGTCCGCGTCCGCGGCGACGGGGCGTACTGGTCGCTTCCGGTTGTCGGGGAGACCTACGACGGATTCCTCAACGACATCAACGGATTTCATGTCCGGCCCGAGCATGTGCGGGCGGCACTGGAATCCGCATCCGATGGGCCGGTCGCCGAGGGCAACACCGGCGGCGGCACGGGCATGATCTGCCACCAGTTCAAGGGTGGCACCGGCACGGCATCACGTGTCCAGGGCTACACCGTCGGGGTGCTGGTGCAGGCCAATCACGGTCGGCGTGAACGTCTTCGGATCAACGGCGTACCGATCACCCAGCCCGATGTGCCGCTGCCGGCCATTCCCCCTGGCTACGCGCCCGGATCGGGATCGATCATCGTCATCGTGGCCACCGACGCACCGTTGTTGCCGCATCAGTGCCAGCGCCTCGCGCAGCGCGCGGCACTCGCGGTCGGCCGACTGGGCGGCACCGGCGAACAGTACAGCGGCGACCTGATGCTCGCGTTCTCGACGGGCAATCGCGGTATCCCGCCCTACGGTGCCGTCGAGGGCGCACCGGAGGTGGCCCGCGAGATTCCTTTGCGGATGGTCGGCCCCCAGCTGATGGACCTGCTATTCGACCTCACCGTCGAGGCCACCGAGGAGGCCATCGTCAACGCCATGGTGGCTGCCGAGACGGTGACCGGATACCGGGGCTACACCGTGCATGCCATCGACCACGATCAGCTCACCTCAGCCCTGCGGGAGAACTCATGACCACTGCCCAGAACACCCAAGCCCAGCGGCTGTCCGGACGTCTCGGGCCCGTCGGCATCGTCTTCATGGTCGTCGCGGCAGCAGCACCATTGACCGTGATCGGCGGCAACATGCCCTTGGCGATGGGACTGGGCAACGGTGCCGGTGCGCCGGTCGGCTTCCTGATCGCCTCCCTGGTGCTGTTGGTCTTCAGCGTCGGCTTCGTGACCATGACCCCACACGTACCCGAAGCCGGTGCGTTCTTCTCCTATGTGACAGTCGGTCTCGGTGAGCGGATGGGCAAGGGCATCGCCGTGGTCGCACTGATCGCCTACACCGCCATCCAGGTGGGCATCTACGGCTACATCGGTTGGGCCATCGGCGATACCGTCGCGTTCTACAACGGACCGACGATCCCTTGGCCGGTGTACTCCTTCGTGATCCTGGCAATTGTGGCCGTGCTGGGCTACCGGCACATCGAGCTGAGCGCCAAAGTGCTCGGCGTGGCACTGGCTTTGGAGATCGGTATCGTCGTAATCCTGGACCTGGCCATCGTCGCCGATCCGGGTCCGGCCGGTATCACCTTCGCCTCGTTCACACCCGAGGTTTTCACCCAGGGCGTCATCGGTATCGCAATCCTGTTCGCGCTCACCGGGTTCATCGGATTCGAGGCCACGGCGGTATTCCGCGATGAGGCACGTGATCCCGAGCGCACCATTCCCCGTGCCACCTACGCCGCGGTGATCCTGATCGGTGCCTTCTACACCCTGACGGTGTGGGCCTTCGTCGTAGCGATCGGGCCGGATCAGGTGGCGGCCACCGCACAGCAGACCCTGGACGGTGAGGCCAACATGCTGCTGGACACCACCGATGGTGCACTCGGCCGCATCGGCCGCGATATCGTCAACATCCTCCTACTGACCAGCCTCTTCGCCTGCGTGCTGTCATTCCATAATGTGATCGCCCGCTATCAGTTCGTCCTGTCGCGCAAGGGCCTGATGCCGGCTCGGCTGGGCACGGTGCACGGCGCCCATGAGTCGCCCGCCTTCTCCTCGGTGGTCCAGACCGTGACCGCGGCAGTGATCGTGGCGGTGCTGGCCGTTCTCGGAATCGACCCGCTGGTCGGGGTTTTCGGGTCCATGGCCGGTGTGGCCACGGTCGGAATGGTGCTGCTGATGCTGACCACCTCGGTGGCGGTGCTGGTGTTCTTCCTGCGGCACCGCGAGCTCGGCGGTGGCAAGCTGTGGCAGACGCGACTCGCGCCGGTGCTGGCCGTACTCGGTCTGCTTGGCAGTCTGTGGCTGGTGTTGTCCAACTTCACGCTCGTCACCGGAGGCAGTGTCACCCTCAGCACGATCCTGGCCGCGGTGCCGTTCGTCGGGCTGATCCTGGGCGCCCTGTTGTGGAGGCCGGTACGCAACGGTGTTTAGCGGGCACCCCTTGGTGGGCAATAGACCAGGGTGCCCCGCCGAGATCTGAGCCCACACGTCTTCGTGGTGTTCGGCGCTACCGGCGACCTGGCCGCCAGAATGCTGTTCCCCGGGTTCTATCAGCTGGCGGCGTCGGGCCGGTTGCCCGACGACTACGCGATCATCGGGTCGGGTCGCCATGCACCCGAGGACTTCCGCGACACGGTCGCGACCGCCTTGCGTGACGCGAGCGACGATATCGACGACAACGTTCTGACGGACCTGCTCGGGCGGTTGAGCTTCGTGGTCTCGGATGCCGACGACGGTGCTGATCTGGCGGCTGCGGTGCGTCACAGCCGGGAAGATGTCGGCCCCGATGCCCGCGTACTGATCTATCTGTCGGTGCCGCCGGAAGCCATGGAACCGATGATCGACATGTTCGGTCGCGAAGGGATGGCCGAGGATGCCCGCGTCGTGGTGGAGAAGCCCTTCGGGACCGACCTGCAGTCTTCGCGCGAACTCGATGCCGCGCTGAAGAGAATCTTCGACGAGACGCAGATCTACCGGGTCGATCACTTCCTGGGCAAGGAGGCGGTGCAGAACATCCTGGCACTGCGCTTCGCCAACGGATTTCTCGAACCAGCCTGGCACGCAGGAAATCTGGAGTCCATACAGATCGATGTACCCGAGACGCTCACCATCGAGGGACGCGGCGGCTTCTACGAGTCGACAGGATGCTTCCGCGATATGGTCACCACGCATCTGTGTCAGCTACTCGGAATGATCGCCATGGAGCCGCCCGCGCGCCTCGACGAGAAGGGCCTGCGCGACGCGAAGGCCGCTGTCTTCGAAGCCATGCGCCCGATGGACCCACAGCGGGTGGTCTTCGGACAGTATGACGGCTACCTCGACGAGGATGGCGTGGCAGACGACTCGGATGTTGAAACATTCGTCGCTGCAGAGGTATTCGTCGACACCGAGCGATGGCGTGACGTCCCGTTCTACCTGCGCACCGGAAAGGCCATGGGCGACAACCGGCGTACCGTCACGCTGACCTTCGCCGCATCGACCGATCTGTTCGGAGCCCAACGCAATCGTGTGGTGCTCGAACTGACCGACGAACCCACCATCGGTCTGCACCTTGCCGCCAAAAGGCCGGGACCCGGGTTGGACGTGATGGCGGTCCACGCAGGCTTCGGTATGGGCGAGTCCGAGGGCGCAGAGGCGCCCATGGAGGCATACGAGCGGTTGCTGTTCGACGTGATGCGTGGCGACCAGATGCTGTTCACCCGCGCCGACGAGGTCGACCGACTCTGGCAGATATGCCAGCCGGTACTGGACAACCCGCCGGAAGTCCGGTCCTATCCCGCCGGCTCGTGGGGACCTGCCGCAGCAACGGCACTGACCGATTGGCACCTGCCGGATGACTGAGTCCCTCGCGATCTCCCAGCACGGATTGATCGGTGACCTGCGGACCTGCGCGCTGGTCGGCGCCGACGGCACCATCGACTGGTTCTGTGCACCGCGTTTCGACTCTGCCAGCGTGTTCGCCGCCATTCTCGATCAGGACAAGGGCGGCAGCTGGCAACTCACCCCGTGTGCCGACGTCACGCGTACCCAGCAGTTCTACTATCCGGACACCGCCGTGCTGATCACACGTTTCCTCACCGAGGACGGTGTGGTCGAAGTCCACGACTTCATGCCGGTGCTCGCTTCCGACGAAGAAGATCATCGCCAACGGCTGGTGCGCCGGATCAGCGGCGTCCGCGGCACCATGCGCCTGCAGATGCGCCTGGACGCCCGCCCGGACTACGCGCGCCAGTCCTGCACGGCCGAATACACCGGAGACGGTGTGTTGATCACCGGCGACGGGGTGCGGCTCGGCCTGATCGCCTCCACCGATCTCGATATCGAGGATGGTCCCGAAAACAGCGTCGTGACAGCCGACTTCGAACTTGCCTCGGGGCAGACCGCACTGTTCGTGCTGGAGATGCTGCAGGACGGCGACGATGTCACCGCCGACACGATGAGCCGGACCGACGCCCTCTTCGACGCCACCATCGCGTTCTGGCGCGACTGGATCTCCACCTCCAGCTACACCGGCCGCTGGCGGGAGATGGTGCACCGCTCGGCCATCACACTGAAGCTGCTGACCCACGAACCCACCGGCGCGATCGTGGCTGCCCCCACCATGAGCCTGCCCGCACCTGTCGGGGGCAGCCGCAATTGGGACTACCGGTACGTATGGATCCGGGACGCCGGGTTCAGTCTGTACGCGTTACTCCGGCTCGGATACGTCAACGAGGCAAGCGATTTCATCCGCTGGCTGTCCGAACGGATGGGTCAGCGCGACGGGGATGACGACCGCCGGCTGGGTCCGCTGCGGGTACTCTACGATATCGACGGCAACCTGCCCGAGGAGCACGAGCTCGACCATTTGAGCGGACACCGTCATTCCAAACCGGTACGGGTCGGCAATGCCGCGGCACGCCAGCTGCAGCTCGACATCTACGGCGAGATCATCGACTCGGTGTATCTGTTCAACAAGCACGGTCCGGGTATCAGCCACGATGCCTGGCATGACGTGATCGCGATCGTCGACTGGGTTGCCGAGAACTGGGATCGCACCGACGCGGGGATGTGGGAGATCCGCGACGAACCGCAGGCCTATACGACCTCACGGCTGATGTGCTGGGTCGCAATCGAGAGAGCGATCCGGATCGCCCGGGCGCGGGGACTTCCCGGTGATCTGGTGGCCTGGTCCAAGGCGCGCGACGATATCTACGACCGTATCATGACGAAATCGTGGAATTCCGATCTGCAGTCGTTCACCCGGGTCGAGGGCGGTGATGATCTGGATGCCGGGTTGTTGCTGATGCCGATGGTCAAGTTCTTGTCGCCCGCGGATCCGCGGTTCCTGTCCACGCTCGCCGCGATCGAGAAGCATCTCGTGACGGACAGTTTGGTCTTTCGCTACGAGCCGGGCACCGATGGGTTGGACGGCGAGGAAGGCACCTTCTCGATCTGCTCGTTCTGGTACGTGGAAGCGCTCACCCGGGCCGGACGGCTGGCAGATGCCCAGTTGGCGCTGGAGAAGATGTTCACCTATGCCAATCATGTCGGGTTGTACGCCGAGCAGGTGAGCGCGACCGGCGACCAGGTCGGCAACTTCCCGCAGGCATTCACCCATCTGGCGCTCATCAGCGCGGCGATCAATCTGGATCGCGCCCTGCCCTGACCGTCCGAGACGCTCCTGGGCCGACCCAGCGGCTTTGCCAAAACGACGTCCAGCGTGCGCTTTGTGGCTACTGTCCCATGACATCGCATGTTGTCAGCGTCGGGCTGGAGCGCAGGGGGGTCGTCGATGGAGGCTGTCGAGCGGATGGGCGCGCCGAGGACGCGCCGGCCGTGGCGGTATGGCGTAGCCGCGGTCACTCTCAGCGCGGGCCTCGTCGTCGCACCGATACACGGTGTGGCCTGGGCGGAGGGATCCGAGTCGACCGGCGGGACCGGATCGAACTCCGCTCCCGCCGACACGACGTCGAACCGGCCTGACACGACAAGCGAGGAGACCAAAAGGCCCGCGGATCACGGGAGTGAGAAGGGGCTCGAACCGGTTCGGTCGGGTCTGCCCGATGACCGGGAACCCGATGACAACGAATCGGCCGAACTCAATGACCATCAACCGGAAACAGTCGAGCCGGACGACGGCAGCACCGCCATACCCTCACCGACTCCCGAGGTTGACGTCCCGACACCGGGCACCGGGGAGGTCATCCCGCCCGGTATCACCCCCGATGATGATGAATCCGGGGAACCGACTCAACCCGAACCCGGCTCGGACCAGCAGCCCGAGGCCACCCGCGATCCGCAACCATCCCTGACCGAATCGACGCCGCAACCCCTGGCATCGTCCGGCTCACCGACCGAGCGCGATCGCGACGGACGGTTCGAAGACCGGCCCGCCCCGACATCGACTCGTGCCGAGGCCATCGGATCCGTCGGCCTACTCAACGCTCCGCTGTCGCAACCCGCACTCGGGACCGTCACGCCGGCGGCGGCTCTGGTCGAGGTCACCACACCTGCCCCGCCACAACCGCTGTCGCCGATCGCGGCGCTGATCGAACTGCCCGGCCGCATCGTCAATGCGATCCTGCAGTTCCTCGATTTCACCGTGGCCGCGACCGGGCCGCGCAGTCCGTTCCACATCGCGCCGATCAACGATCTGTTGTTTGCCGCATTCCGGGAGTTGGAGCGGTGGGCGGGTCTGCATCAGACTCCGTCGGTACAGCCTGCGCTTCCCACCATGGTCTACACCGGCCCCACCGACCGCCCGACGCCGACGGTCGCGCAGTTCCTCAATGCGTCGACGGCCGCGTACGGCCTGGGTACCACACCCGGTGGCCTGGTCCCGTTGACCGTCGACGGTTTTCAACTGCAGTCGACCAACATCTTCTCCGGGATGTCCGGCAAGGCGTGGGTGACACCGCAGGGCCAGGTCATCATCGCCTATCAGGGCACCACCGGTGGCACCAATCTATTGTTCAACCCGCTCATCACGATCGCCCAGATTGTCGCCGATCTACAGGTCGTCCTCACCGATACGACGCCCTGGGCCTTCTACGATGCGTTGGACTTCGCACGCAGGGTCCAAGAGGAAGCTGCCCTGCAGGGATATGCCCCCGACGACGTGTTCGTCACCGGGCACTCACTGGGCGGGTGGGAGGCGCAGTTCGTCGCGCAGCAGACCGGCCTGTCCGGTATCGGTTTCGAGGCCCCCGGAATGAACACGAGGGTCGACGGCAACGGTGCCACGTCGAACTTCGTCAACATCGCTCAGTACGGCAGTCCGGTGGCGTTCATGTCGACCGATCTGCCTGGGCTGCAACCGTTCCTCCCGCCGTTCGTGGCCGGCGGCGGCCTCAAACCGCACTACGGCCCGATCGTGATGATCGGTGACCGGGCGGCGATGAACCCGATCGTGAACTCCGCGGCCATGTGGGGCACCGGCCTGGTCGGCAGCGTCATTTTCGCGATCGACTTCTTCGCCAACTTCTTCCAGTACCACCTGATGGGTGTGCAGGCCTATCACCTTGACGTCGATCCCGATCCCGGCGTGGTCCCATGGTTGGGCACGCGCCAGGGAACCGTGCACATCGGCTACGGCGAGCTGACGATCCAGGAGCTGCTGAAGACCGCCTCCGATGACGGCATCCTGATCGCCCCCTGACCCCGGGCCGATTCAGTCGGCGGTGCCGTCACCCGAATCGCCGGCGTCCTCACCAACTGTCCGGTCGACCGGATCTTCTTTCGGGCCATCCGAAGTGCTGGTGACGACTCCGGTGTTGACCTCTGCGGGCTCACCGGCGATCGACGGCTCCTCCGGAGTCGTGAGCTCCCGACGGATGTCCACCTCGTCGGTCGACTCGACGATCTGTCCGTCCTCACTCTCACCCGCGGTCAGGTCGACATCGACCACGGGACCGGAAGGCTGTGCGGGCGGGGCGGTTTCGGTGGTCTCCGCGATGTCGTCCGGTGTGGCGTGGGTCGTGATCGAGTCGCCGTCAGTGTCGTCATCGCCGTCGCTGCTCACCTGCCGGCCCAGCATGCGCGCCGATTCCGTGTTCGGCGCCACCATGTCGGGGTTCGGCGGTGCGTCGGTGGTGACCGTCGTGCTCGCGGCTGCGGGGCGATTGACGCCCAGGATCGACCCCACGAAGCCGACGACCGCCTGGACGACCTGGGTGATCAGGTTAGGGATGAAGGCAAGTGCCTGACCGACCGCCCGCACGATCTGCTCGATGAAGGCCTGCAGCGGGTTGATCACCGGACCGGTCGGTGGGTTGAACTCGGCGATGAGGTTCTTGAGGACATCGGCTGCCAGCTTGCGGTCCCACGTGTAGGTCCACAGCCCGAGGTTGTCCTCCGGGACGGTGCTGTCGGGTTGGGTGTCACGGGTCTGATAGATGAATACCGGGCCGGCACCCTGGACGTTCTGCCACGTGCGCAGCAGATCTTCGATGAACGCGGCCTGCTGTTGTTCGGTCAGCTGGGAGTTCTGGTAGCTCACGTTCGTCGGCTGGCCGTACTCGGTGATCCACACCTTCAGATTGCCGTCGCCGTTCTGGACCATCAGCGCGCGCATCTCGCCGAGTTGTTCGATGGGGTAGTCGAACTGGTCGATCTGGGTGGCGCCGTTGGAGAACGGCAGCGAGTACAGGTAGGGGTGATAGGAGATGGCGTCGAAGTAGCCATGCGCCCCCGCGTCGTACATGCCCTGCAGGAATTCGACGGGACTCATGGCAGCCCCGTCCGGGTAGGTCGGTCCGGGTACTACCGAACCGGCGACCACGATCGCCGACGGGTCGGCGGCCTTGATGGATTGGTAGCCCGCCTTGAGGAGCTCGGTATAGGCCGCGGGATCGACCGGATCGAAGAAGATCCTCGCGGTCGGCTCGTTCCAGATCTCGTAGGTCGAGATACGTCCCGCGTATTTCTGCGCGAGAACGCCGACGAAGTCGCCGAACTTCTCCGGATCGGGGTGGCCGACCAATGCGGGCGATTCCGGCTCGGCCGAGGCCCACGCCGGTGTGTACAGGACGGTGCCCAGAATGCCCATATCGCGTTCGGTGGCCTTGGCGACCAACATGTCGAGTTTGTCCCAGTCGTAGACGCCCTCTTCGGGTTCGATGGCAGCCCAGAAGACACCGAGTCGGATGCTCTTGACGCCCAGGCTCTCCATCGCGTCCAGCGTCCGATCGATCTGCGCCTCGTCCATGGCGTAGAAGTCGTAACCCTCGGCGATGCCGATGGAACTGGGCAACTCCGCGATGGCAGCGATGGGCTGCACGGCGTAGCTCGCGGCCCGCGCCGTGAACGCGGTCGCCGGACCACCGATCCCACTGACCAGGGACAGGGTCACACCGGTGCTCGCCGCGGCGATGGCCAGGCGTTTCAGTGGGTTACGGGTGGGTCGTCCCATGGCTGGTGTCCTCACAAGCGCTGTTACACAGGAAACTCACAGTAGTGCACAGGAATGAGGTCAGGCCGGGCTTTCGGCGCACTCCACCGGGTTCTCGCAAATATTGACGCCGGTGCCCGAGCGGCGCGATGTTGCCGCAGCAAAAGCATCGCACGCCGGGGCGCCGATCACGTGTCGAAGTCGACCCCCACCGTGGAGCTGGTGGGGCGGGACTGACAGGCGAGGATGCGACCGGCACGTACCTGCTCGGTGTTGAGTGCGAAGTTCTGATCCATGGTGACGGTGCCGGAGGTGAGCGATGCCGCACAGCTCCCGCACGCACCGCCCATGCAGGCATACGGAGCGGGGATCCGATTGCGCAGGGCAGCCTCCAGAAGCGTCTCACCGGCATTGAGCGAGACCGTCCGGGTGCTGCCGCGCAGCCCGATGGTCAGTTCCGCGGCGATCGAATCTGATGGTCTGCTCGGCGCGGCCACAGCACGGAAAAGTTCGAGATGGATCCGATCATCCGGTACTCCGGCGTCTGTCAGGTTGTCGCGCAGGTGTGTCACCAACTCCTGTGGTCCGCAGAGCAACCAGCGGTCCACCGCGTGCACACCGCTGCCGATGACACTGCACACCATCGGATAGTCGATGCGACCCGGCAGCGCCCCGTCCGCCGGGTCGGCGGATCGCACGTGCCGCACGCGAAGCCGGTCGCCGAAGCGGGACTGCAGGTCCATGAGTTCGGCACGGAACATCGTCGATTCCGTGGTCCGGTTCCCATAGATGAGCGTGCAACGACTCTCGGGTTCGACCTCCAAGATGCCCGTCACGGCGGACAGCACCGGGGTGATCCCACTGCCCGCCGCGATGGCCACATACTCGCCTCGGATGTCCGGGTCCGCCGGCGGACAGAAATCCCCTGTGGGAGATCCCATTTCGAGTGTGGCGCCGGCGCGCAGGTGTTCGGTGGCGAACGTCGAGAACATTCCGTCGGCGATCCGCCGGACCGCGATGGCGAGTTCGCCGGAATCGGGGGAGGTGCATATCGAGTACGTGCGCCGAATGTCCTGCCCGTCCAGTCGGTGATGGACGGTGAGATGTTGGCCTGCGCGGAAACGGAATTGTTCGCGTAGGTCGACGGGAACATCGAAGCTGATCCGGACGCTGTCGGGCGTCAGCGGTTCGACGTTGCGTACGACCAGGGTGTGGGTCGCTCCGGACTTGCGTGGGGCATGCACCGGGATCAACCGAGAAAGACTGCCGTTCAATTCTTTCCAGGTCTGGTACTGCTCGGCATCGAGTTGCTGCCCGAAGGCCGTGAGTAGCGCCGGGTTGTGCTCCAGATAGGCCGCCTCGTTGCGTCGCCACGCCGCGACGTAGCGGTGGAACGGGATCGACGGATGTAGATGGTGGACCAGGTGGTAGTTCTGCGACAGCAGCAGGGGTGTCAGAATCCACTCGGCACCGACCCGGTTGCGGGTCGCCCGATAACGGTTCTGCCGGTGGGTGTCGGTCAGATCGTGGTGGGGTAGCCAGTCGAACCACCAGGCCAGCACGAACATCGCGACACGCTCGGGGATGAGATAGATCAGTGCGAGTAGCCATAGATGCCCGGAGAATCCGGCGATCGCGACCGCGGCGACCGACAACGTCATCAGGGCGGCCGTTTCGAGAATCTCCGAGCGTGGCCGGGTGTCCATGTTGCGCAACAGAAATCGCAGATACGGCACGTCCATCAACGGGAAACGCAGCGGGAGTTGCCAGCGTGGGGCCGCGCTGACGAAATGGTCGGGATCGTTGTCGCCGTCGTTGGTGTTGAGGTGGTGTTCGATGTGGATGAAGGCGAACGACTTGAACGAGATCAGTGGCGAGACGAACAGCATCGCCACGCGGCCGAAGGCCACATTGACCCAGCGGTGGCGGCTTATCGAGTAGTGCGATGCGTCGTGCAGCACGGTGAACAGGACGAAGATCGCGGCGGCGCTCAGTGTGACGGTCACGAGTGCGGGTAGCCGAGATGTCAGAGCTGCCCAGGTCGAGATGCCGAATACGCCGATGGCGGCCACAAAGATGGCGACCGTCGGCCAGGACAGCGCGGGGATCTGCTCGCCGGGGTCGGGCACGGGTTCCGGCGTGGTGGCGGGCGCACCGGAGTGCGGGGCGGGCTGTTGGATGGTGATGGACACGGCGTAGGTCCTCTTCCGCGACGAGTGAGTGTCTCGAAAGTAGGTCTGCGGATGCCCGCGGGACAATGACCCCGCCGCACCTGCGCATGTGCTGGCCGCACATCGATGGACCGGCGAAGCGTGGCCAATCGGTTATGTCGGCCGCAGTGCCGATGCGCCGAGCACGTCACAGATGTGCAGGGCGGCATACACCTGGGCGCGTCGCGCAGCCACCGGCCCGCCGATCCGCTCCTCCGCACGGCGCACTCGTTGTAGCACCGTATTGCGATGTACGCCGAGCGTCTCCGCCGCGGCTTTGAGACTGCCCTGGGCGGTCAGGAAAGCCAGCAGCGCGCTGCGCTCTGCCTCGGTCTTGGCGTCGTCATGAGCCAGATCGCCGAGTTCGTCGTGGACGAACTCGCGAGCACCGTCGAGGTCCTGGGTCATCAAATCCACCAGGGCGATATCGCTGAAGTAGGTGACCCGTGCGGTCCACCCACCGAGCTCGGCGACCCGACGTGCGCGCATGGCCTGTCGGTGGGAGGTCCGGAAACCGGCTGGACCTGGATGGACCGCACCCACGGCGATATGGACGTCGAGGTCGACCGATGAGGGCGGTGGCGGCAGGTCCGTCGAGCTATCGAGGGAGGCGGCGACCCAACCCCACAGGCAGCGTGCACCGGCCGGGATGACCAACGGGTGGTCGGTACCGAGGGCTTTCGCGAAGCGTTGGGCCACCGCGGGCAGATCGACGCCGTTGTCCGCGGTCCAGCAGACAAATCCGAGCTGGCCGCCGGTGAGTCGATGCCCCAGTACGGTTTCGGCGTTACGCAGATCGACCCGCTCGTCGGCCAGCAGGGCGCGCACCACGTCGCTGCGCTCGGCCCGGTCCCGGCTCTGTCGCCGGTCGAGTTCGGCGACATACTCCGAGGACACCGAGGTCGAGATGCGATCGATGTACTGGAAACCGAACTTCTCGACCTCGAGGAACAGCCGCAACGATTCGGCGGGATCGGGCACCTGGGCGGTGAGCGCTTCGGCGAACCTACCGGTGAAGTATTGATGACCAAGGCGATAGAAGCGCAGCATCACATCGAGGCTGTGGCCCCGCGATGCCATCGCGCGGGCGTGCTCGAGTGCGGTCACCGGCGCCTCGGCCGCGGTCGCATCGATACCGTGCCGGACCATCGAGAGCACCGCCTCGAGGTTCGACGAGCACGACCCGAGAGTCAGCCCGCGCAGCTCCGGATCGGCCGTGATCTCGGGAATGTGGTGCGCGAGATGTTCGAGCATGTCATCGGCCAACGCGGAGACGTCGCCGAGTAGCGCAGCGGCCACGGCCTGGACCGTCGGCGAACCGTCGGCGGCAGGTCGCGGGTCCACGTAGCGGACTTTAATGGTTGCGCACGCGCACCAAGGTCCGTCCTCGGTTACCGCCGCCACGGATTCGCTCCAATGCCGCCGGCACCTCGTCGAGACCGACCTCGCCGGCCACCAGCTCCTCCAGCAGCGGTGGGCGTAGGTCGCGCCCGAGTCTGGCCCACACGTCACGCCGGCGAGCTATCGGGCATTGCACCGAATCGACTCCCAGGAGCGCGATTCCGCGCAAGATGAAGGGGAAAACGGTGGTGGACAAAGCTACTCCGCCGGTATTGCCCGAGGCGGCCACGGCGGCGCCGTAGCGCAACGAGGCCAGCACGGCGGCCAGCGTCTCGCCGCCGACGCAGTCGACCGCGGCGGTCCATCGCTCCTTCTGCAATGGCCGTGCCGGATCGCCGAGAGCCGCGCGGTCCACCACCTCGGCCGCACCCAGTGTGCGCAGCCAGTCGCCGGCATCGGATTTGCCGGTCACCGCGGTGACCGAGAAGCCGCGCGCGGCAAGGATGGACACCGCGATACTGCCCACACCACCCGTGGCGCCGGTGACCAGCACCGGTCCGTCATCGGTGGTGGTCAAACCGCGCTCCTCCAAGGCGATCACGCTGAGGGCGGCGGTGAATCCCGCGGTGCCCACGATCATGGCCTCCCGCATGCTCAATCCGTCGGGCAGTGGCACCACCCAGTCGGCGGGGACCCGGGCGTACTCACTGAATCCACCGTGATGTGCGACGCCGAGGTCGTAGCCGTGCACGAGCACCTCGGCGCCCGTGTCCAGTCCGGAGCTTCCCGGGTCGACGACGGTGCCGGCCAGGTCGATCCCCGGGATGAGCGGGTCGATGCGGGCGACCTTGCCGTCCTTACTGGCGGCCAACGCATCCTTGAAGTTGACGCTCGACCACGACACCTCGATCAGGACATCGCCCTCGCCCAGATCCGATATCGGGATCGAACGGACCTGCAGCACGGTCTCGTCGCCGGTCGAATCGGCGACGAGCGCCTTCGCCTGTTCGGTCATGGGCTGCTCCTTCTGCACTGGATGCGTTCCGGTGTCGTGATCGCTGCGGGGTGGATTGCCGTTCTTCTCCGTCGTACACGCACATCGCGACGTGCTGGTCACGGGCCCACGTTTCAGGAATGTTTCCTGTCAAATGTGTTCACGGCGAGAATATTTACGCCGTTCACCGTGCGCGATCTCAGATTTGGGTCCAAGATGGCTACCCGGGTCGCTCGAGAAGCGTAAACGTGGACGGATTCACCCGTGCCGCTGAACCTAGGGAGCCAGATGAGCAAGCTGCGCAATGCGCTGCGCAAGATGACGGTGTTGTCCTGCACGTCGGCGGTGGCCGTATTCGGCGTCGCGGCGTGCGGCAGCGAGGGGTCCGAAGGATCGGGTGGAGGCGAGATCAACATCTCGATGACGTCGTTCCCGGACTACATCGACCCGCAACTGTCCTACACGCTGGAGGGGTGGGAGGTGCTCTACAACACCTACACCCCGCTGCTGACCTACAAGCACGCAAAAGGGGAGGACGGCACCGAGATCGTCCCGGGCCTGGCCACCGATATGCCCGAGATCTCCGATGACGGCAAGACCTACAAGCTGAAGCTGCGGTCGGGGATGAAGTACTCCGACGGCACCGATATCAAGGCATCGGACTTCACCTATGCCATCCAGCGGTTGTTCAAGGCCGACAGCGGTGGTTCTGTGTTCTACAGCGGCATCGTCGGCGCCCCGCAGTACGCCGACGGCACAGCCGACACCATCAGCGGCATCGTCACCGACGACGCGACCGGCGACATCACCATCACCCTCGACGCCGCCAACGGCACCTTCGAGAACGTGCTCGGCCTGCCGTTCGCCGCACCGGTGCCACCGAGCACCCCGCTGTCCGATGACGCCACGAACAGCCCGCCGCCCTCCAGTGGTCCGTTCATGATCACCAAGGTCGAGGCGCCCCAGACGCTCACCATGGAGCGCAACCCCAACTTCTCGACCGTCCGCGACGCCGGTGCCACCGGGGTCGCCGATGCCCAGGTCGACAAGATCATCGTGACCCAGAACAAGAGCAACACCGCGCAGGTCACCGGCGTCGAGCAGAACACCATCGACTTCATGGTCGACCCACCCGATGCCGACCGCCTGCAGGAGGTGAAAACCCGCTTCGGCGAACGGTTCCGGCTGGAGGAGTCGATCAACACCTACTACTTCTGGATGAACAACCAGACCGCGCCGTTCAACGATGTGCGCGTGCGCCAGGCGGTCAACTACGCCATCGACCCCGAGGCGCTCAACCGCGTCTTCGGCGGGCGCCTGCACCCGACGCAGCAGATCCTGCCGCCGGGTATGCCGGGTTATGAGGAGTACAAGCTGTATCCCGGGCCAGATATGGACAAGGCCAGAGCGCTTCTGGCCGAGGCGAATCCCACCGATCGCGATATCACGGTGTGGACAAATGACGAGCCCGACCGCAAACGGATCGGCGAGTACTACCACGACGTGCTCAACCAGCTCGGCTTCAACGCGACGCTGAAGGTGATCGCCGGTGATGTCTACTTCACCACGATCGGTAATCAGTCGACGCCCGATCTGGACACCGGTTTCGGCAACTGGTTCCAGGATTTCCCGCACCCGGACGACTTCTTCCGGCCGTTGCTCAACAGTGCGGCGATCCTGCCGACCAATGGCAACAACTTCTCCCGGGCGTCCTATCCCGAACTGGACGCGAAGATGGACGAACTGCTGACCAAGCAACTCACCGAGGGTGACACCGAGGCGCAGTACGCCGCGCTGGACAAGGCCTATATGGAGGAGGCGGCCTGGGCGCCCTACGGTAACGAGCAGTTCACCACGTTCGTCTCCGACCGCATCGACTTCGACAAGGCCTACCACCATCTCCTGTTCAACCAGGACTGGTCGGCCCTGGCGCTGAAGTAGGTATGACCACCCCGTCCGATGCGGTGGAGGCACCGGGGGAACCCGTTCTTCCTCCCGGTGTTCCCGCCGAGCAGATCCGTGGGCGCAGCCCGTGGTATCTGGCCGGGCTCCGGCTGCGGCGCAACAGGATCAGCCTTGCCTTCGGGGCGTTGTTCGTACTGATCGTGCTGTTCTGTCTGGCGGCCCCGCTGTGGGCCGATCACATCGCCCACACCGGGCCGAACGAGAATCACATCACCGATACCGTGCAGATCGACGGTCGCGATGTCGATGTGGTTTCCCCGGACGGCACGCCGATCGGTCCCGGCCTGCACGGCAGGTACCTGCTGGGTGCCGACCAGAACGGTCGCGATGTGATGGTGCGGCTCATGTACGGCGGACGGACCTCGATCTTCATCGGTGTCGCAGCGGCGGCCATCACCACGGTGCTGGCCGTCCTGGTCGGGTTGCTGTGCGGCTACTACCGCGGATGGATCGACGCGACGCTGTCGCGGGTGATGGACGTGGTGTGGGCGTTTCCCGTGCTGCTGTTGGGCATCGCTCTGGGCACCGCACTGGCCTTGGGCGGCTTGAAGATCGGCGCATTCCAGATCGCCGGGGACTCGCTGTGGATCCCGATCATGATCATCGGGCTGGTGTACGTGCCCTATATGGCACGTCCGATCCGCGGTGAGATCCTCGCGCTGCGGGAGAAGGAATTCGTCGAGGCGGCGGTCGCGCAGGGGAAGGGCCCGGTGCGCATCATGGTCAGCGAGCTGCTGCCCAATGTCGTGTCGACCATCATCGTGTTCTTCACCCTCAACATCGCCAACAACATGCTGCTGGAGTCGGCGTTGTCGTTCCTGGGCGCGGGTGTGCGAGCGCCCAACGCCTCCTGGGGCACGATGATCGCCGACGGCTACCAGACGATCTACACCGCCCCGCACCTGACCATCGTGCCCGGTCTGATGATCGTCTTGACGGTGTTGTCGCTCAACGTGTTCGGCGACGGGCTACGCGATGCCCTCGATCCGCGCGCCAAGATCCGGTTGGAGCACTGAGATGCTGCGTTTCGTGGTGCGACGGCTCGTCGGCATGGTCGGTGTGCTGTTCGCGATATCGGTACTGGTGTTCTTGATCTTCAACGTGATTCCCAATTCGGATCCGGCGGCCCGCATCGCCGGGAAGAACGCCGATCCGGAACTGATCGCCAGGGTCAGCGCCGATCTGGGACTCGATCAGCCGCTCTACGTGCAGTACCTGACGATGATGAAGCAGATCTTCACCGGCCAGTTGACCTCGTATGCCAGCTCGCAGAATGTGGTCGAGCAGATATGGAAGGGACTGCCCGCGACACTGTCGCTGTGCATCGGCGCCGCGGTGCTGTGGATGGCGCTGGCGATCTGGTTCGGCTATCTCAGCGCCGTGCACGCCGGCAAGTTCACCGACCGCGCGCTGACCGTGCTGTCGCTGGTCGGGATATCGATGCCGGTGTTCTGGCTGGCCGCGATCCTGTTGTACTACTTGAGCTTCAAGGCCGAACTGTTCCCGACCAGTAGTTACGTCCCACTGACCAAGGACCCACTCGATTGGGCGTATCACCTGATCTTGCCCTGGCTGACGCTGGCCGTGCTCTACGTCGGTTTCTACAGTCGGGTGCTGCGGTCCAACATGCTCGACGTGATGAACGAAGACCATGTGCGCACGGCGCGCGCGAAGGGCATCAGCGAACGGCAGATCCGCATCAAGCATGTGCTGCGCAACTCGATGATCCCCATCGTCACGCTGTTCGGGCTGGACTTCGGTGTCGTCGTAGGGGGCGGGGCCATCCTGACCGAGACGGTGTTCAACCTCAACGGTGTCGGACTGTATGCCGGACAGGCGATCGGCACGCTGGACCTGCCGCCGCTGATCGGGGTCACGATGTTCGGCGCGTTCTTCATCGTGCTGTTCAACACCCTGGTCGACGTGGCCTACGCATTCCTCGATCCACGGATCCGGCTCGGAGAGGCGGCACCGGTATGAGTCCGATACTCGAAGTCGAGGACCTGCGGGTCAGCTTCGCCACCCAGGACGGTGTGGTGGGCGCGGTCGACGGGGTGTCCTTCGCCCTGGAAGCCGGTGAGGTGCTGGCCATCGTCGGGGAGTCCGGCTCCGGTAAGAGTGTCACGGCGCAGACCGTGATCGGACTGACCCGTGCGCCGAACGCCACCATCGGTGGAGCGGTCCGGTTCGGCGGGCGCGACCTGACCCAACTGGACGACCGGGAATTACAGGGCGTGCGAGGCGAACACATCGCCATGGTGTTCCAGGACCCGATGACATCGCTGAATCCGGTGTACCGGGTGGGGGACCAGATCATCGAGATGATCCGGGCGCACCGCACGGTCTCCCGTGCCGAAGCACGCGACCGGGCGATCGAACTGCTGCGCACCGTCGGCATCCCCAATCCCGAACGCCGCGTGAAGGATTACCCGCACGAGTTCTCCGGGGGCATGCGGCAGCGCGTCATGATCGCCATGGCGCTGTCGCTGGAGCCGGAGGTGTTGATCGCCGACGAACCGACGACTGCGCTGGACGTCACGATCCAGGCCCAGATACTGTGCCTGCTCGCCCAATTGAACGCCGAACGTGGGCTGGCGGTGGTGCTGATCACCCATGATCTCGGCGTGGTGGCCGAGGTCGCGGACCGGGTGCTGGTGATGTACGCCGGGCAGGTGGTCGAGGATGCCGGGGTCGACGACATCTTCTACGATCCGCGACATCCCTACACCTGGGGGCTTTTCGGTTCACTCACACCGCTTGATGCGCCGCAGCATTCGCGGTTGCCGCATATCGGCGGCGCCCCGCCGTCTTTGTTGTCACCACCGTCGGGGTGCCGGTTCGCACCGCGCTGCCCGCACGTCTTTGATGCCTGTGCACAGCTGCCCGCACTGACTCTCGATGACAGCGCGGCCGGGCACCGGGACCGGTGTTGGCTGGAACCGGAACAGAAGACCGCCCTGCGGCTTGTCGACGGGCGCATCGGATTAGGTAAGCCGGTGGCACTGTGAGTCGGGGCGAGCCGCTGCTGGAGGTCACCGATCTGGTCAAGCATTTCCCGATCAAGGCCGGCGCGATCATCGAGCGTGAGGTGGCGCGGGTGCGGGCCGTCGACGGGGTGAGCTTGACCCTGCGCGAAGGCGAAACCTTGGGCCTGGTCGGCGAGTCCGGTTGTGGGAAGTCGACGCTGTGCCGGCTGGTCCTGCAGCTGACGGCGCCCACCTCGGGATCGGTGCGCTTCCGAGGGCAGGAACTGGTCGGCCGGTCCCGCCGGGATCTGCGGCCGATCCGCCGGGATATCCAGATGGTGTTCCAGGACCCGTATGCCTCGCTCAACCCGCGTAAGCGGATCGGTCAGATCATCGGGGATCCGATCGAGTTGCACGGGCTGGCCAGCGGCGGCGAGGTGAAGCGCCAGGTGCAGGACCTGCTGGACCGCGTGGGTTTGGCGCCCGAGCATTACAACCGGTTCCCGCATGAGTTCTCCGGCGGTCAGCGGCAACGCATCGGGATCGCCCGCGCGCTGGCCCTGCGGCCCAAGCTGATCATCGCCGATGAGCCGGTTTCCGCGCTCGATGTGTCGGTGCAGGCCCAGATCATCAACCTTTTCGAGGATCTGCAGGACGAGTTCGGTTTGTCGTATCTGTTCGTGGCGCATGATCTCGGCGTCGTGCGGCACGTATCGGACCGGGTGGCGGTGATGTACCTGGGCAAGATCGTCGAAACAGGTCCGGCCAGCGAGCTTTACGACCATCCGTTCCATCCGTACTCGGGGGCGCTGCTGTCTGCGGTCCCGATCCCCGACCCTCGCCGCAACGCCGCGCGCGAGCGCCTGATCCTCGACGGTGATGTGCCCAGCCCGATCGATCCGCCGTCGGGATGCCGCTTCCGCACCCGGTGCAGGTGGGCGACCGATATCTGTGCCGACCAGGAACCGGCGTTGCTCGAGCGGGAGCCGGCGCACGCGGCGGCCTGTCACCATCCGCGCAATATCGAGGCTGCCGTCGGGTCCGCGCCGGCTCAATAGACTGAACGACATGTTCGATCGGCGGATCTTCAGCGACCCTCCGGTGCCACTGAGCGCGGCCCAGGAGCGCACGGCCAAGCATGCGGCGATGCGGGCGGCGCGGGAGGCGCGCCGCTCGTTGCGGACCGCGCGGGGGCAGTACCGGCGCTATCGGGCGGTTGCCGGGGACTGTTATCTGGATTGGCCGCGCTGGCATGCGGAGTACCTGCAGGAGTACCGCGGCGGGCCGATGGTGGACGAGGGCGGGACCAGCGTCAGCACACCGTTGTACGGGGGAGGACTGGGCGCACCCTGACGTACCGGGCACCCACTAAAGCAACAAAAAGTTGCTATAGTGGGTGCCCTGCTGTTCGAAGGGGTTGGCGATGCGCATTTTGGTGAGCGGGGCCGGCGTGGCCGGTCTGAGCGCGGGGATAGATCTGGCGCGGGCCGGCCACGATGTCGAGGTGATCGAGCGGGCCGGTCATCTGCGGGTCAACGGCTCGCCGATCGACGTGCGCGGTGCTGCTCTCGACACTGCGCGCAGCATGGGCATTCTCGATGCCGTGCATGCACATCGCATCACGATGACCGAGCAGACGGCGTTTGTCGACCGGTCCGGTGCGGCCGTCGCCACCCTGGTGCGCGACGAGATCGACGAGTCACCCGAGGACGTCGAGATCCCTCGCGAGGATCTGATGAACATCCTGCGCGCGGCCCTGCCTGCGACGGTGGACCTGCGATTCCGGGAGTCCGTCACGCGCCTGGACGATGATGGCGAACGGGTGTCGGTCGGCTTGGCTTCCGGTCGCCACGGCGTCTACGACTTCGTCGTCGGCGCCGACGGGGTGCACTCGGCGGTGCGCAGGCTGGTATTCGGTCCGGAGCATCAATTCACCGAGCATCTCGGCATGTATGTCGCGATTGCCGAGGCGCCAGAGCAATCGAGGTCGGGCAACCGCACCTCCGAGGTGCTGAACCTGCCGGGGCTGATGGCCGGCGTAGCCCGCTACCGAGATAAGGCATTGGCGCTGTTCGAGTTTCGATCCGAGCCGTTGGACTACGACTATCACGACATCGACGCGCAGAAGCGCATCCTGGCCGACGCCTTCGCCGGTGTCGACGACTGGAAAGTGCCGGAGCTGATCGACGCGGCGCAACGCGATCCCGAGCTCTACTTCGACGCACTCGCCCAGATAAAGATGCAGTGCTGGCACCGCGGCCGGGTCGTCCTCATCGGTGATGCCGCGCATTGCGCGACGCCGATGGCCGGGCGGGGCACCTCGCTGGCGCTGCGCGGGGCGTGGACGCTGACCGAAGAGTTGCGCCGCTGCACTGATCTCGACGAGGTGTTCAGCAGCTACGAGCAGCGGATGCGTCCGGAAGTGGCCGCGGCGCAGGAATTCGCCTGCGTCGGGGCCGATATCGTGCTCCCCGCCACGTGGCAGGCCATCGAGGCGCGCAACACCCGGCTGCGCGCGGCCCAGCCGCTCTAGGGTGTCGAAGGTGGAAGACAATGCCGGACCTGGCCGGCGTCCGGGTGGGCGTTCGGCCCGGGTTCGCCGGCAGATCATCGAGGTTGTCGTCGAACTCATTGCCCGAGACGGCGTCGGGGGCTTGAGCTACGAGCAGATCGCCGAGCGCGCCGGGGTCAACAAGACGACCGTGTACCGGAATTGGCCTGATCGAGCGACGCTGATCACCGACTCGCTGGTCAGCTTCGGCGACGATGTGGCGCCCCTATGCGATTCGGGTGACCTGGCCGCGGACCTCACGGATTTTCTTGAGGCGCTTGCCATTGCCACCGAAAGTCCGCGCGGGCGGGCGATACTGAACATCGTGACCGCAGCGCGGGACAACCCCGAGCTGCGGGCCGTCGTGGACGAGGTATTCGACCGTCGTGTGGAGATGGTGAAGGACCGGTTGCAGGCGTCGGTGGATCGCGGTGAACTACCCGCGGCCGACCTCGCGCTGCTCGCCGCCATGCTCTCAGGGCCCGTGCAACTGTTCGCCAGCCGTGGCGCCCGCCCATTCACCAGGAACGACGCCCGCCGGGTGACCGCGATCGTCCTTGCCGGAGTGCGTGCGACAGCCGGAACGCTATGAGCGAGAGGGGCACAGCCGCCGAGATCGTCGGCGCACTCATCGACATCGTCGGGCGCGCGCACGTCCTCACCGATCCCGAGACGATCGCCGGTTATCGGACCGATTGGACGGGGAGATTCCAGGGGCACACCGATGTCGTGGTACGGCCGGCCGACACCGCGGAAGTGGCCGCCGTCCTTGCCGTCTGCCAGGCGCGCGACGTGCCGGTGGTACCCCAGGGCGGTAACACCGGTCTGGTCGGTGGGTCGGTGCCGATGTGCGGCGAACTCGTGTTGAGCACGCGACGTCTCGACGAGATCGAGCATGTCGATCCTGTCGGCCGCACGCTGGCTGCGGGTGCCGGGGTGACCGTGGCGCGGGCCCAGCAGGCGGCCCGTGAGCTCGGCCTCGATCTCGGTGTGGACCTCGCCTCGCGCGATTCGGCCACCCTCGGCGGCATCGTGGGCACCAATGCCGGCGGGGTGCGCGTTATCAAGAACGGCGCCACCCGCGCTCAGCTGCTCGGTATCGAGGCGGTCCGCCCCGACGGGTGCGTCGTGACCCGATGGAAGGAGCTGACCAAGGACAACGTCGGCTATGACCTGCCCGGTCTGCTGGCCGGATCGGAGGGCACGCTCGCCGTCATCACCCGGGTGCTGATGCGGCTGGTGGTGCCCGCACCGCACACGGTGGTGGCGCTGGTGGCTGTGCCATCGGTGGACGCGGCGCTGGTGTTGTTGGACCGGGTGCAGCGCCGGGGCCTGCGGCTGGAGGCCGCGGAGTTCATGACCGCGGCGGGAGTCGATCTGGTGTGCAGGCACACCGGACTGCGCGCGCCGTTCGGTGACGACGCGCCGATCTATCTGCTGCTGGAGGTTCCGGGTGCGGGCGAGGCGGAGAACGCGTTATCGGCGCTGTTCACCGACACTGTTTTGGACGCCACGTTGGAGGCGGGCCCCGCGCGCAAGTTGTGGCAATACCGCGAGCGGCATACCGAGTCCATCTCGGCGGAATCACGCACGCCGGCAGTCAAATTGGATGTATCCGTGCCGCTGCGAGTCCTCGCGGACTTCTTCACCACGCTGGATTCCCGGCTGCGGGCCGAGCACCCCGACGTCCGCGCGATCTGTTTCGGGCATATCGCCGACGGCAATGTTCACGTCAACGTGCTGGACGTGCCGGCCGAAAAGCAGGACGCCATCACCGATTTCGTGTTGCGGCTGGTGGCTGACCACCAGGGCAGTATCAGCGCCGAACACGGTATCGGGCATGCGAAGGCGGCGTGGATAGAGCTGGGGCGCAGCGCGAACGATATCGACACGATGAAGCGGATCCGAGCCGCCTTCGATCCGGCGGGGATATTGAATCCGCATGTGTTGCCGCGGTGACCGGCCGCCGGGGAATGCGCGCCGCTTAAGCATGGTATATCAAGCATAATGGTGTTCTAGTGGTGGATTGCCACTAATCCGTAGCCCAATGCTTGAAATTGCATGCGTAAGGGTTGACAGCGGTGCGGGCGATAACCGACGATGGGCTTACGCGTGAAATTGGAAGCATAAGGAGTGCGATGGTGGGTCCCAGGCGGCGAAAGTCGCAACGCGATGACGCTATGCCTGAAATCGCACGCATGGGCGCCGCCTTCGCCGATCGGCGGATCGCACTGCGACTCACGCAACAAACGTTGGCCGATTTGGCCGGGGTGTCCCGCTCGACTGTTCAGTCACTTGAGCGCGGGAGCGGATCGGTCAGCTTCGGGTCTGTTGTCGACATTGCCGATGCGCTGGGGCTCCACGTCGATGTGAACGCGACGACGGAATGACCGACCCGCTGCCTCTCGACTTGCGCGAGATCGACTCGGCGGATGTCTATATCGGCGACAGCCTTGCCGCCCAATTGGTGCGACAAGGCGGGGACGGCATCAGCTTCGCTTACCTCGATGAGGGAGCCCTCGACGGTCGGGTCCGTGACCGGTCGGTTTCCTGGTCGCTGCTACGTTCCGGCGAGTACCCGGTGATCACCACCGGTGGGTCTGTTCCCGCGTTCTTCGCGGGGCTACTCCCCGAGGGCGTCCGGCTGGGTGTGGTGACCTCGTCGACCAAAACCTCTGCCGATGATCACCTCACCTTGCTGCTTGCCATCGGAGCCGACACGATCGGCAACGTCCAGGTGTTCCCCGCCGGGGCGGATCCGATCCGGCCCTTGCCCCTGTTCGACCCCCAGCGTGACACCGACTTCCGTGCCGTTTTCGCAAAGATGTCCGGTTCTGTGGAGGCTGACCCGGTGGGTCTGGCGGGTGTTCAACCCAAGGTCAGCGCCGGTATGTTGTCGACGCCCACGCAGACGGCGTCGGGGCCGGCGATCCTGAAGCTCAGTCCGGCGCAGTATCCGCTGATTGTCGAGAACGAGCACTTCTTCATGACGATGGCCGCGGAGTGCGGCCTGCGAGTCGCCAAGACCTCGGTGCTGCACGACGCCCAGGGGCAAAGCGCCTTGCTGATAACCCGATTCGATCGCGAAGGCTCCGTCCGGCTTGCCCAGGAGGATGCGTGCCAGGTCGCGAATGTCTACCCCGCCTCGAAGTACCGCATCAAAACCGAGGCCGCCATCACCGAACTCGCCGAGGCGTGTGCGCGCGGCGGCGGTTCCAGAGTGGCGGCAGTCGCCGAGTTGCTCAAAACCGTTGTCTTTTCCTGGCTTATCGGCAATGGCGATCTGCATGGCAAGAACCTCTCGATCTACAATCCGAACGGAATATGGCAACCGACTCCTGCCTACGACCTGCTGTGCACCCAGCCGTACGCGGGCTGGAAAGACCCGATGGCGCTCAATCTGTACGGCCGTGCCAATAAGCTGAACCGCGCCCATTTCATCGACGCGGGGGAGCGTCTCGGGCTGCGGCAACGCGCGGTCTCCAGGATGATCGACGCAGTCGTCGACGCCGCAGACCCGTGGCCGGAGCGATGCGAGCAGATCGGTTTCGGCGACCGGGAGACCGAGCGTCTCGCCGAGATGCTGCGGACGAGAATCGACAGCCTGAAGTAGTTTCTCGCTCCGGCGTTACTGCTCACCGTGTGTGGAGCCGATGACGGGAATCGAACCCGCGTATTCAGCTTGGGAAGCTGATGTTCTGCCATTGAACTACATCGGCCTGTTTGATCAGGAAGGCTAGCACCCAGGCCATACCGATTCACGAGCTGGGGGATCCATGAAACGCCTTGCCGCCGCTTCGGCCGCCGCGCTGAGCCTGAGCATCGCCGTCGCACCGGTCGCCGCGGCCACTCCGCCCGACGGTGATATCGAGCGGACCGAGCTGGCCACCGGGACCGGCGACCAGCCGGTGCAGATCCAGACGACGGGCCCGACCACCCTCT
Source organism: Mycolicibacterium neoaurum ATCC 25795 (assembly GCF_000691525.1). Lineage (GTDB taxonomy): Bacteria > Actinomycetota > Actinomycetes > Mycobacteriales > Mycobacteriaceae > Mycobacterium > Mycobacterium neoaurum. The sequence goes on along the minus strand of NZ_JMDW01000017.1, from coordinate 68,053 downwards.
ACGTCCAGGAACTCCTGTTGCACCCGCCGGCCAGCAGCGGTTGGCACACCCACCCCGGCGTCGAGCACACCGTCATCACCGGCGGGACCGTCACACTGCAGACCGCCGACCAGTGCGCCCCGACCCCGTACCTGGCCGGCCAGGCCATCGTCATCCCGGCCGGCGTCCCGCATGTCGTGCGCAACGACAGCCCGCACGATGCCAATGCCGTGGTCACCTACACGCTGCCCGCCGACCAACCCGTCCGCGCGGACGCGCCAGCCGCCTGCCCCTGACCCGCGGCGGTTAGGCTCACCGCGTGCTGCTCTCCGATCGCGATATCCGCGCCGAGATCGCCGCGGGCCGGCTGGCGCTGGACCCGCATGACGACGATCTGATCCAGCCCTCCAGCATCGACGTCCGCCTGGACAGTCTGTTCCGGGTGTTCAACAACACCCGCTACACCCACATCGACCCGGCGCTGCGCCAGGACGACCTGACCACGCTGGTGGAACCCAAGGAGGGCGAACCCTTCGTCCTGCACCCGGGCGAGTTCGTGCTCGGGGCGACCCTGGAGCGCTGCACCCTGCCCGATGACCTGGCCGGACGCCTGGAGGGTAAGTCCTCGCTGGGTCGCCTGGGTCTGCTGACCCACTCCACCGCCGGGTTCATCGACCCGGGCTTCACCGGGCACATCACCCTGGAGCTTTCCAACGTCGCGAACCTGCCCATCACGCTGTGGCCGGGCATGAAGATCGGCCAGCTGTGCCTGCTGCGGCTGACCAGCCCCGCCGAGCATCCGTACGGCAGCAGCAAGGCCGGTTCCAAGTACCAGGGACAGCGCGGACCGACGCCGTCGCGCTCGTATCTGAACTTCCCTCAGCGCTGAACCCGCGTAGGGTTTGTTTCATGCGCTAGCTAACGCCGCCGGATGTAACGACGGTGCTGCTCGTGGCGATGAACAACTAGTTGCCGGTTTGTGTCGACGTTTCGGTTGCGGCAAAACGCGCGATGTAGCAAACACTTTGGAGGGGTAAGTGGACATCGTACTCGGTGTGTCCCTGACACCTACGACAGTGCGGATGGTGCTGGTCGAAGGGGAGAAGGGCGACGGCGCGACCGTCGATCACGACGTATTCGACGTCAGCGCCGCGGCGGGCGCAGCAACGCCCAGCGCGGCCGAGCAGGTGGTCGAGGCCGTGCTCGGCACGCAGGAGAGCGCCGAAGCCGGCGGACATCATCTTAAATCGATCGGCGTCACCTGGACCGACCACACCGAGGCCGCCGTCCTGCGTGACGCATTGGCTGCGCGCGGACTCACCGACGTGATGCTGGTGTCCGAATTGCACGCCGCCGGCGCGCTGGCCCAGGCCGCCGGCCGCGCGGTCGGCTACGCCTCCACTGCGTTGCTGTTCCTCGACCGCGACACCGCCACGCTGTCGGTTGTCCGCGGTGACGACGGCTCGGTGGTCAAGGTGCTCAGCCGCAGCCTGCACAGCACCGACGCGATGGCCGTCCTCGGCGATATGGCCGCCGCGGTGGCGAGCCAGGACACCGCGCCCGAGGGCATGTTCGTGGTGGGCTCGGGCATCGACGTCGCCGCGGTCAAGGAACATCTGGCCGATCTGGTCGACATCCCGGTCAGCGCACCCGAGGAATCCGGACTCGCCCTGGCCCGCGGTGCCGCCCTGGCCTCGGCCGCCGCACCGATGTACGAGGCCTCGACGGTCGGGCTGGCGTACTCACTGGACCCCGACGGCCCGACCGCGGGTTCGGCGCTGCACACCGCCGACACCCAGCTGGCGGTCAGCGCGGTCCCCAATTACGCCGAGATCCCCGATGACCTGTCCGGACTGGATGCCGAGCTGCCCGCCGACGAGGAACGCAAACCGTTCCTGCTGATCGGCAGCGCCATGGCATCGATCTTCGTCGTCGGCGTGGTGGCCCTGGCCATCTCGCTGGCCGTGAGCATCCGCCCGACTGCCGACGAACGTCCCGCACCCGCACGGGCCGCGGTGGCGCCCAGCATGCAGGCCCCGGCGCCGGCACCAGAAGCGCTGCCGGTCCAGCCCGCCCCGCCGCCGGCGCCCGAGGTCGCCCAGACGATCAAGGCCCCGATCCCCGTGGTGCAGCAGGCGCCCGCGCCGCGCCAGGTCTACGTAGAGGCGCCCGCCCCGCAGGCTCCGGCCCCGGCACCCGCGCCTGCCGCCCCGCCGCCGGCCCCCGCGCCTGCCGCCCCGGCCCCGGCGCCCGCACCCGCGTTCATCCCGCCGGTGGTGCTGCCGCCGCCGGTGATCGTGCTGCCGCGCCCGCAGTGGCCGGTATGGACGCCGCCGTGGGAACAGCAGCCGCAGCGTCCCGACTACTACGACGATGACGACTCCGGCTGGCCGGATTGGACACCGCCGCAGCAGACCCAGCCGCAACCCCAACCGACGCGTCCCCAGCCGCAACCCCAGCAGCCGCAGCCACCACAGTGGCCGCAGCTCCCGCAGTGGCCCGGCGGCGGAAACGGTGGCTCGCCCAGTGCCGGCCCGAGTGGGGCTGGCCCCGGCTCGGGCGGACCGCGTGGTGAATCCGGTTACGGCCGAGGTGATTCGGGCCGCGGCGATTCTGGTCGCGGTAGTTCAGGTCCGGGCAGCCAGTCCGGCCCGGGTGGGCCCGGCGGCCCGGCCGCACCGGGGAGCAACTGCTTCCTGATCTTCTGCAGCTGAGCCCGGTCAGTCGGTCACGGGTTGGACTTGGATCGGCGGAATGGCGTCCAGGCAGTCCAGTGGTCCGGTCGACCCGGAGCGCACGAAGCGGTCGATGATGTCGGCGACGCACCCGCTGGGCTCGCTGTCGGGGGTGTGTCCGACATTGGGCACCGTCACGAACGTCGAATGCGGGAACTGACGGGCGGTCAGCAGGCCGTTGGCATCGGGCGTAACGGCGTCCAGGTCGCCGGACAGCACCAGCACCGGCACGTCCGGCAGTGGAGTGTGGACCTGGTCGGGACGCTTCTGATGTGCCGCCGCCGGCCATTTGATGCAGATGTCCCCGCCGTCATGCTGCGCCTCGGCGAAGCCCTGAGCGCTGAACGAGCCGAGATCACCGGCCCCCTGCACGGCGCTCTCGAACTGGTTCTCCCGTTCCGCCGCATCGGATTTCGTGGACCACAGCGGTAGATAGTCGTTGCACGAGATGGCGATGTACAGGTCGTCACCCACCGGGGTATAGCCGGGCACGCCGAGCTCGGCGATCAGATCGCGCAGAGCTTGATCGTCACCATTGACGTAACGGTGCAGTGCCGCAGGTAATTCGCCCAGCACCGTCGTCTCGTCGGGATCGGCGCCCACCCCGCTGGTGGCTCCCTCGAAGACGAGGTTGGCGAACTCGCCCTCGGTCACCAAGGCGTCGTCGACGGTGATCGGGGACTCGCGCAGTGCGGCGGTCACCATCCGTAGATCGGCCACCGCGACGTTGCCGTCGCAGGCGCCGCTGCGATCGCAGATCCGGTGCAACGCCAGGTCGACCGCCTCGGCGTTGGGCCGCTGCAGCGGGTCGAAGTGCAGCGGATAGGCACCCGCCAGGACGATGGATTGCACGTGATCGGGATGGCGCTGGGCGTACACCGTCATCAGATAGGTGCCATAGGAGGCGCCGTAGGCGATCACCTTGTCGATGCCGAGATGATCGCGCACGGCATCGAAATCATCGGCGGTGGCCGCGGACGTGTAGGCGCCGGCGCGAGGGCCGAGATGGTCGGCGCACTGGGCGACGGCGTCGCGCTGGTCGGACCGGGTGCCGATCGCGAAGGCGAAACCGTCGACCGCGCAGTCCATCGGCGAGGATTCACCGATCCCGCGCGGATCGATCAACAGCACGTCGTAATCCTCGAGGACACCCGGGGTCAGCGCGGCGACATCGGGACCCCACGCGATCACCGGGACGCCGGGGCCGCCCGGGTTGGGCATGATCGTGCCCGCCGGTTCGGGATTGTCACCGCTGTGGCGTACGAGGGCATAGCCGACGTCGATGGTGCCCAGTTCGGGTGCGCCGTCGAGCAGGGGGCGCTGGATGACCCCGCACTCGGTGACATGGTGCAGGATGCTCGGGCACCAGTCCGGAGTGCTCGACACCGCGGCGGTCGAGACCGGCGGGGCGGCTACCGGGATGGCCTGTCCACACCCCGCCACCATGACCGCAGCCCCCAGCGCGGCGATCCAGTGAATGGCGCGCCGCGACCGTCGTGGTGTCCTGGGCCGGGGTCCGTGGGATATGAGCGTTCCGCCTCCTGCGCGAGTGGTCGAACCGCCACGATAGTCGTCAGAGCTGTTGTTGGCCGGTGACGCCGTTGCGCAACATCCCGTCGAAGCCCTGCCAGAGCAACATGAACACCAACTCGACGACGCGCTCGCGCGGTACGTCGCGGTTCTCATACCACCAGGTGGCGACCCCATCGCAGGCAGATTGGGTGGCCCGAGCCAGGATCCACGCCGAATCGTCGACTGTGATGCCGCGCACGGATGTGGTCTCCCCGGCGCCGAGACGGATCAGATCGGCGATGGCGGCGGTCCCGCGGCCGATGATCTCCTCGACCACCTTGGCGGTCTCGGAGTCGGCGGGCGGGTCGCGGTGCAGGAATCGCCACATGAACGGATCGGCCTCGACGAACTCGAAGTAGTTGGAGATGCTGGCGCGCACCATCTCTTCCGGGGTGGCGCCCTCGACGCGGCGCAGTGAATGCTCCCGCAGCTGGGTGGCGTGCTCCTCGATGACGGCGAGATGTAGTTCGCGCTTGGACCCGAAGTGGTCGTAGAGAACGGAAGGAACCACCCCGGCCAGGCTGGCGATGTCCTGCATCTTGGCCTCGGCGAAGCCATGCTCGGCGAAGGTCTCGACGGCCGCGTCGAGGATGCGCGCACGTCGCTGTGCTGCTGGTATCCGGATCCTTGCCACACCGAATTGTAATTCGGTAGGCTGCGAATACAGTACCGAACCGCGATTCGGTTAGGGGTGATGATGGCGACAATGCGTGAACGTATCCACTGGATGGCCATGCACGGATTCGTCCGTGGGATCTCGACCCTGTTCGCCCGCCGGGGCGATCCGCAGGGCCGGTTGATCGCCGATCCCGCAATCCGTGCCGACCCGGTCCCGTTCACCGAGGAACTGCGTGCGCAGGGACCGCTGGTCAAGGGTCGGGTGGTGTACCTGTCGGTCGACCACAAGGTCTGCAGCGATGTCCTGCGCTCGGAGGACTTCCGCGTCCTGGCGCTCGGGTCGAATCTGCCCGGGCCACTGCAATGGGTCATCGACCGCACCAAACCCGATGTGCTGCACCCACTCCAGCCGCCGTCGATGCTCTCGGTCGAGGCGCCGCAGCACACCCGCTACCGCAAGCTGGTGTCCTCGGTGTTCACCACCCGGGCTGTGGCGGCGCTGCGAGATCGGGTGCAGGACACCGCCAACCGGCTGCTGGATGACCTCACGGCCGAGACCGGCACAGTCGACATCGTGGCGCGGTATTGCGGGCAGTTGCCGGTGACCGTCATCGGTGACATCCTCGGCGTCCCCGAGCACGACCGGGCCCGCGTCCTGGAATTCGGTGAGCACGGCGCAGCCAGCCTGGACATCGGCCTGACCTGGCCGCAGTACCAAGAGGTCAGCGCGGCGGTCCAGGGTTTCAACGATTGGCTGGTCGGGCATCTGCGGCAGTTGCGCCGCAACCCCGGTGACGATCTGATGAGCCAGATCATCACCGCCTCCGAGGCATCCGAGGACGGTCCGCTGACCGAACAGGAACTGGTGGCCACCGCCGGTCTGGTGCTCGCCGCCGGGTTCGAGACCACCGTCAATCTGCTGGGCAACGGCATCAGACTGCTGCTGCAACACCCCGAACACCTGCACACACTCGCCGAACGGCCCGAGCTGTGGCCGATCGCCGTCGAGGAGATCCTGCGCCTGGAATCCCCGGTGCAGCTCTCGGCGCGCATCGCCACCAAGGACCTGGACCTGGCAGGTACCCGCGTGCGCGCCGGGGAAGGGGTGCTGGTCTACATCGCCGGCGCCAACCGTGACCCGAACGTCTTCGACGACCCGCACCGCTTCGACATCGAGCGGTCGAATGCCGGGAAGCATCTGTCGTTCTCCGGCGGCAGGCACTTCTGCCTGGGTGCCGCGCTGGCCAGGGCGGAGGGTGAGGTCGGGCTGCGGACATTCTTCGAGCGCTTCCCCCACGCCGCGCTCGCCGGGGCCGGAACGCGTCGCGAAACCCGGGTGCTGCGCGGCTGGGCCACCCTGCCAATCGCCCTCGGCGACACCCGCGCCGCGCTACCGTCGTAAGCATGGACTTCCGAGCCGCCCTGCTCGAACAAACCAGAGACTTCGGCGAACTGATCCGCGATGCGGACCCGGCGACGCCGGTACCGACCTGCGGTGAGTGGACGCTCAAACAGCTGTTCCGTCATGTCGGTCGCGGAAACCGTTGGTGCACACAGATCATCACCGATCGGCGCACCGAGGCGCTGGACCCACGCGAGGTCCGCAACGGCAAACCGCCCGAGGACTTGGACGCGGCCATCGACTGGCTCAACGAGGGTGCTCAGGGGTTGGTCGACGCCGTCGAGCAGGCCGGGTCGAACATCAAAGTGTGGACCTTCGGCGGCCCGCACATTCCCGGCTGGTGGATCCGCCGCCGCGTGCACGAGCAGACCGTGCACCGTGCCGACGCGTTGCTGGCGCTCGGACGCGAGTTCGACCTACCCCCGGATCTGGCAGCCGACGGCGTCAGCGAATGGCTGGACCTGTCTGTCGCCCAGTACAAGCCGATCGCGCGGGGTCAGTCGTTGCACCTGCACGCCACCGATGACGGCCTCGGGCCGACCGGGGAGTGGAGCGTCGTGCACGACGAGGAGGGGCTGTCCTGGACGTATGCGCACGGCAAGAGCGACGTCGCCGTGCGTGGGCGGGCGGTCGATCTGCTGCTGGCCATCACCCGCAGGCGCACCGCGGCCGAGGCCGGTGTCGAGGTCCTGGGGGACGCGGAGGTATGGGACGCGTGGTTGGCGGGCACGCCGTTCTAAGGTTGAGCCCATGAGCACCTCGGAGATCGCGACCGTCCTGGCATGGCATGACGCCCTCAACGCCCGTGACTACGACACGCTGGTGAAGCTGTCCAGCGACGATATCGAGATCGCGACCGCCGACCGCGCCGCCCAAGGACACCAGGCCTTGCTGGACTGGGCGCAGGAGGACGTCACGGCCGAGGTGGGCAGGCTCTATGTGCACGACGGGGTCGTCGTCGCCGAACAGACCGTCAACGGGGCCCCCGCCGCCTCGGCGTTCCGGGTGGTGCACGACCAGGTCACCTCGTTGTTCCTGCACGAGAGTCTCGACGCGGCGCTGGCGGCCACCGGCCTCACCGAAAAAGACCTCGACGCCTAGATGCGCGGCATCATCCTGGCCGGGGGGACCGGGACACGTCTACACCCCATCACCCGGGGCACCAGCAAGCAGCTGCTGCCCGTGTACGACAAGCCGATGATCTACTACCCGCTGAGCACCTTGATGATGGCGGGTATCCGGGACATCCTGATCATCACCACCGGCCACGACGCACCGGGCTTTCACCGGCTGCTCGGCGACGGCTCGCAGTGGGGCATCAATCTGACCTACGCGGTACAGGACACACCGGAAGGCCTCGCGCAGGCCTTCGTGATCGGTGCCGACCATATCGGCAGTGATTCGGTGGCATTGGTATTGGGCGACAACATCTTCTACGGACCCGGGCTGGGAACGGGATTGCGCCGATTCCAGAATGTCAGCGGCGGAGCCATTTTCGCGTACTGGGTGGCCAACCCGTCGGCCTACGGGGTGGTCGAGTTCGATGCCGACGGCCGGGCGATATCCCTGGAGGAGAAACCCGACAAGCCGAAATCGCATCACGCGGTTCCCGGGTTGTACTTCTACGACAACGATGTCGTCGAGATCGCCCGTGGGCTGCGCAAATCCGCGCGCGGCGAGTACGAGATCACCGATATCAACCAGACCTACCTGCGCCAGGGCCGACTCTCGGTCGAGGTACTGGCCCGCGGCACCGCGTGGCTGGATACCGGGACCTTCGATTCCCTGCTGGACGCAAGCGATTTCGTGCGGACCATCGAACAACGCCAGGGGCTGAAGATCAGTGCTCCCGAAGAGGTGGCCTGGCGGGTGGGCTTCATCGACGACGAGCAACTTGCCGCCCACGCCCAGACCCTGCTCAAGTCGGGTTACGGGAACTATCTTTTGGAGCTGCTGCAGCGTTAGGCGTCGCCAGTACCGCTGCGATGGCCGTCGTCAACGGAACCGAAAGGGCAAGGGCGATACCGCCGACGGCCGAGCGGGCGATCTCGATGGCCACGCTCTCCCCGGTCAGGACATCGCCGAGCGAGCGATTGGCCACGCTGAACAACAGCAGCAGCGGTAACGCGCTGCCCGCGTAGGCGAGCACCAGCGTGTAGACCGTACTGGCGATGTGGTCGCGGCCGACCCGCATGGCGCCGAAGAACACCGCCCGCCGCGAATGACTGTGCTGTGCCAGCTCGAAGGCCGTCGAGGCCTGGGTGACGGTGACATCGTTGAGGACGCCGAGGGAACCGATGATGAAACCGGCCAGCAGCAGGCCGGTGATCGACACCCCGCCGAGGAACGTCGCGACCGCGTTGTTCTCCTCCTCCGAAAGCCCGGTGAGGTGGGTGAGTTCGATGGCACCCCAGGACAGCGCCGTGGCCAACAGCAACGATGTCAACGTGCCCAGCAGTGCCGCGCTGGTACGCAGGCTCACCCCGTGCGCGAGGTAGAGCACGGCATAGAGGATCAGTGACGACGCCACCAGCGCCACCGGAATGGCATTCGCCCCGTCGCGCAGCGCGGGCAGCATGAACAGCACCAGCACCGCGAAGGCGACGGCGATACCGATCAGGGCGCGCAGGCCACGCCAGCCGGCGACGGCCACGACGACGATGGCGAAGGCCGCCGCCAGTGCGGTGAGCGTCCAGCTGCGCTCGTAGTCGTAGAACGAGTAGATGGTGGTGCCGCTCGGGTCGACCGCGCGGGTGATGCGGATATCGTCACCGATGACGAGCTGCGGTTGTCCCGGCCCGCCGCTGAACTCCAGCAGTGTGTAGGCGCCCTCGTTGGGGCCGGAACCGATCCGGATGAACGACTGGGTGCAATACGTGTCACCCGTGCTGGGCGGCGGTGCGGAGGTGATGACCGCACCGACCGTCGGCCCACCGCAGGCTGCCTCCGAGACCGACACCACCCGGCCCGCCTCGGTGCTGACACCGCCGCCCGCGGAGTTCTGGAACGGCAGTGGGATGTCCAGCTTCTCCTGACTGGGCCACAGCCAGCCCACCCCGATCAGGGTGGCGATGGCGATCGCGACCAGCAGACCGACGACGATCCGTGCGGCCAGCGGGCCCAACGGCGAGGGGCCGCTCAGCGAATGCGAGTGTGAATGGGAGTGGGCCACCCGCAACAGCGTAGGCGGTGTGCCTGCTACTGCCGGTAGCTGACCAGGAAGTTGCCGAGCCGCTCGATGGCGTTGGCCAGATCCCGCGCCCACGGCAGCGTCACGATACGCAGATGATCCGGTGTGGGCCAGTTGAATCCGGTGCCCTGGGTGACCAGGATCTTCTCCTGCAACAGCAGGTCGAGCACCAGTTGCTCGTCATCGTGGATGTCGTAGACCTCGGGGTCCAGCCGCGGGAATGCGTACAGCGCACCCTGGGGTTTCACACAGGACACTCCGGGAATCGAATTCAGCTTCTCGACCGCGACATCGCGCTGCTCGAGCAGTCGGCCGCCGGGCAGCACCAGATCGTCGATGCTCTGATGGCCGCCAAGGGCAACCTGAATGGCGTGCTGGGCAGGCACATTGGGGCACAGCCGCATATTGGCCAGCAGGTTGATGCCCTCGATGAAGCTGCTCGCGTGCTCTTTGGGGCCGGTGATCACCAGCCAGCCCGACCGGTAGCCGGCCACTCGGTAGGCCTTGGAGAGCCCGTTGAAGGTGAGGCACAACAGATCCGGCGCCAGGGTGGCCAGGCTGATGTGCTTGGCGTCGTCGTAGAGGATCTTGTCGTAGATCTCGTCGGCCAGCAGCAGCAGCTGATGCTTGCGGGCGAGTTCGACCATCTGCTCCAGGATTTCGCGGCTGTACACCGCACCGGTCGGGTTGTTCGGGTTGATCACCACCAGCGCCTTGGTCCGCTCGGTGATCTTGGATTCCAGGTCGGCGATATCGGGGTTCCAGCCCTGGGTCTCGTCACACAGGTAGTGCACCGGGGTGCCGCCGGCCAACGCGGTCGAGGCGGTCCACAGCGGGTAGTCCGGCGCCGGGATGAGCACCTGGTCACCATTATCGAGCAACGCCTGCAACGTCATCGTGATGAGCTCGGAGACACCGTTGCCGAGGAAGACATCGTCGACGTCGAACTTGGGAAAGCCGTCGACCAGTTCGTAGCGGGTGAAGACCGCGCGGCGGGCCGGGATGATGCCCTTGGAATCCGAATAGCCCTGCGCGGTGGGCAGGGCGGCGATGATGTCGCGCATGATCACATCGGGGGCCTCGAACCCGAACGGGGCGGGGTTGCCGATGTTGAGCTTGAGGATGCGGTGGCCCTCGGACTCCAGCCGGGAGGCCTGCTCGTGTACCGGCCCGCGGATCTCGTACAGGACGTCCTGCAGCTTGGTCGACTGGGCGAACGTCCGCGGACGCGGCTGCGGGCTCTGATGCCACGTTCGGTCGGGAAGCTGATGGGTACTCACGAGAAATAGTGTCCCACGCGTTGACAACCCGATTTTCGTGCCGCATAACGGTTTGACTGTCACGACGGTAAATTCGCGGCCGCGCGACGCCGTTTTCCGCCGTTACGGTGCTATTTTCCGATCCATTATGACGTCGATGACACGTTCGCTGACTGCGGCAGTGGGAATTGCTGCGGCAGCAGCCCTGGCCCTGGCTGCGCCCGCCCAGGCCGCACCGCCATTGCTCAATGGCTCCTATTCAGGCGCCGAGGGCGACCCGGACAACGTCTGGGTGGTGGCCAGCACCTGCGATCCTTCCGGGTGCACCGGCACGGTATCGAGCAACCAGGGCTGGTCGACACCCATGACATTGGTCGGCGGCATCTGGAATTTCTCGGTCACCAAACCCGACGGATTCATCTGCCCGGACGGAAGTTATGCCCCGGCAATAGTCCATATGACCGTCGATCCGGTGACGCTCGGTGGCGTGCTGTCAGCCGATTCGAACGGCGAATGTCCCGGCGGCATCATCAGCGCCACGCCATTCCAATTGAAAGCGCTCTGAAACGACTGTGGAGCGGCACCCGTAATGGTTACGGTCGCCGCTCCACAAATCGCGGAACTGTTTAGCGCTTACCCGGTCGACGCGCTCCCTTGGCGATACCCAGACCCTTCACCGGGGGCTCGTCACCCACGACGCGGGCGTCATCGCCGGATCCGTTGGAGCTCGGCGCCGCCGGGGCGGCCTCGGCCTCGGCCGGTTCAGGGGCCGCTGCGGTTTCAGGGACATCAGCAGCTTCCGGAGCCTCGGCCGGTTCGGGTGCGGCGGCAGGCTTGGGCGCGGCGGCCTTCTTCGCCCCGGGACGACGGGCGCCGGCGGCGATACCCAATCCGACGACGGGCGGCTCGGGCTTGGACTCCTTCAGCCCCATATCCGAATCGGCGGTGTCCTGCTTGGCACCTGCCTCGGCCTTGTCCGGATCGACATTGGGCGGCTGGGTCACCGTCGGCTCACCCTCATTGGGTGCGGCCTTGGCCGGTGCTGCCTTCTTGGCCCCCGGACGGCGGGCGCCGGAGGCGATCCCCAGTCCCTTGACCTCGGGTTCGGGCTTCGCGGGCTCGGCCGGTGCCGACTCGGCCGGGGCCGCGGCGGGTGCCGCTGCCGCGGGTGCGGCTTTCTTCGCGCCCGGACGCTTGGCGCCACCGGCGATGCCCAGACCCTTGACCGGAGCGGCCGTCTCGGCGGCGGGTGCGGCCTCGGCCGCGGGCGCCGATGCTGCCTTCTTGGCGCCGGGGCGCTTTGCGGCACCGGCGATTCCGAGGCCCTTGACGGGGGCGGCGGCGGCCGGAGCCGCGGCTTTCGCGGGAGCGGCCGTCTCCTCGGCGACCGGCTCCTCTTCGGCGGCCTCTTCGACCGCGGGCGCGGCGGCGGCCTCGGCCTCGGCACGCTTCTCGGCGAGCTCGGCCGACCACTTGGCCGCCGTGCCCTTCTCGGGCAGCGTGTAGAGGCTGGTCTCCAGCGAGGCCAGCAGCAGCTGCGCCACGTCGAGCACCTCTGCCTTCTCCCGGTCGGACGCGGTGGCCACCTCGTCGACACCGTCGGTGATCATGACGCGGCAGAACGGGCAGCCGGTGGCGATCGCCGAGGCGCCGGTGTCCAGCGCCTCCTCGGTGCGTTCCTGGTTGACGCGCTTGCCGATGTGCTCTTCCATCCACATCCGGGCGCCACCGGCACCACAGCACAGGCCGCGGTCGGCGTGCCGGGGCATCTCGGTCAGCTTCGCGCCTGCCGCACCGACCAGCTCACGCGGCGCCTCGTACTCCTTGTTGTGGCGACCGAGGAAGCAGGGGTCGTGGTAGGTGACGTCCTGGCCGACCGGGTTGATCGGGATGAGCCGCTTCTCGCGGACCAGGCGGTTGAGCAGCTGGGTGTGGTGCACGACCTGGTAGTCGGATCCGAGCTGCGGGTATTCGCGGTTGATCGTGTTGTAGCAGTGCGGGCAGGTCACCACGACCTTGCGCTTGGCGGTCTCGACACCCTCGAACAGCTCGTTGATGGTCTCGACGTTCTGCGCCGCCAGCTGCTGGAACAGGAACTCGTTACCCGCGCGGCGGGCCGAGTCGCCGGTGCAGGTCTCGCCGGTGCCGAGGACCAGGAACTTCACACCCGCGGTGGCCAGCAGTTCGGCGACGGCCTTGGTGGTCTTCTTGGCGCGGTCCTCGTAGGCGCCGGCGCAGCCGACCCAGAACAGGTACTCGAACCCGTCGAAGGACTCCACGTCCTGGCCGTAGACCGGCACGTCGAAGTCGACCTCGTCGATCCAGTTGGTGCGGTCCTTGGCGTTCTGGCCCCAGGGGTTGCCCTTGTTCTCCAGGTTCTTGAACAGCACACCGAGCTCACCGGGGAACTCGGATTCGACCATCACCTGGTAGCGGCGCATGTCGACGATGTGGTCGATGTGCTCGATGTCGACCGGGCACTGCTCCACGCAGGCACCGCAGTTGGTGCAGGACCACAGCACGTCGGGATCGATGACGCCGCCCTGCTCGGCGGTGCCGACCAGCGGGCGCAGCGCCTGCTCGGGGCCGGAACCCTCGATGCGTGCGAAGCCGTCCTCGGGCACACCGTGTCCGTGCAGGCTGTCGCCGAGCTCGGCGAAGTCGACCGAGCCCTCCTCGGGCATGGGCTTGCCCTCGATCAGGTAGGGCGCCTTGGCGAACATGTGGTCGCGCAGGTTCATGATGACGAGCTTGGGCGACAGCGGCTTGCCGGTGTTCCAGGCCGGGCATTGCGATTGGCAACGTCCGCACTCGGTACAGGTGGTGAAGTCGAGGTAGCCCTTCCAGGTGAAGTCCTCGATCTTGCCGCGGCCGAACACCGCGTCCTCGGCGGGATCGTCGAAGTCGATCTTCTCGCCCTTGTGCTCCATCGGCAGCAGGGGGCCCAGCCCGTCCGGCAGCCGCTTGAAGGTGACGTTGATGGGTGCCAGGCCGATGTGCAGGTGCTTGGAGTGCAGCACGATCAGCAGGAACACCAGCATGACGCCGATGTGGCCCATGAGCGCCAGCGTCTCGATCCACATGTTCGCGGTCGCACCCAGCGGGGCCAGCAGCCAGGCCACACCGTCGGAGAGGAACGCGCCGCTCTGGTAGGGGAACTCGTCGCCGAGCACGTTCACCGCGGCACCGCGGAACAACGCGTAGGTCGCGATGACCAGGAAGATCATGAACAGGATCTCCCAGGCGCCACCGGTGTGCGAACCGTAGAACCGGGATTCGCGGCCGATCTTCTTGGGCTCGCGGGCGATGCGGATGATCGCGAAGGTGACGATGCCCAGGAAGACCATGAGGGCGAAGAAGTCCTGCAGGAAGCCCAGCACGGCCCAGCGACCGACGAACGGGATGTGGAACTCCGGGTCGAACAGGACGCCGTAGGCCTCCAGATACACCGTGGCCAGGACGAAGAAGCCCCACATCGTGAAGAAATGCGCGATGCCCGGGATGGACCACTTCAGCAGCTTCGACTGCGCGAAGACTTCCTTGTTCTGGTTCAGGAAGCGGCGGACGAGATCGTCCTTGCGGCCGCGCTCGTCACCGAGTTTCTGGCCCGAGCTGATCAGCTTGGTGAGCCACAGGACGCGCTTTGCAGCAAACACCAACACGACGGCGGTCATCAGCAGTCCGAGGATCAATCTGCTGATTTCGAGAGTGTGCTGCACGGCGTGCCTCCCAGTGATTTCAGTTACTAGCCGGTAACTTGAGCGCGGTTACTCACGGGTAACTTAGGCTAGTTGCCTGCTCATAGTTACATCACCGAAGTTGGCACCGCTAGCAAGGCTGTCCTAACTAGTCGGTTGGCTACCTTGCGAGCGCTCCGGCGCGACCGCTCAGGCGGGCGTACCGAGTAGCGCGCGCAGCATCGACAGCATCTCCGAACGGGACTCCGCGCCGAGCCGGCGACGGATGCGGGCGACGTGATGCTCGACGGTTTTGGCCGAGATGAACAACTGGCTGCCGATATCGCGGTAGGGCATACCGAGCAGAAGGAGTTCGGCGACCTCGCGCTCGCGGTCGGACAGTGTCGAGGACGCCGCCGGCCGGGCCGGCGTGGGAGTCGACGTCGTGGCCGGGTCGGCGCCCGCTTCCGGGCGCTCTGTCCTGTGGGGAAGATCACCGTCGGATCCGTCCGGGTCCGTCATGGTGATCTTGAGATCGCGGGCCAGTTGCAGCATCACCCCCGAGATCCGTGGATCCGGGGTCTGCAGTGCCGCCTGACTCGCCAGCCGCGTCGCGTCCCAGGTGAGTCCGAACTGCGCCAGGCCGTTGGCGGCCGCGGTGACCTCGTCGACATCGACCTGATTGGCCAGCACCCGAAGCCAGGTCCGGCCCGCCGTTGCGAGTGCTCGGGCGAAAGTGCTGTGCGGCGCCGCCGCAGTCAGCGCGTGCCCGTGTGGGGCGACGGCGTCGGGGGAGTTGGACAGGATGCCGGCATGCACGCCGGCCCAGTGCAACGGCACCGACCACAGCACCGGTTTGCCGAGGCGCTCCAGCAGGTCGAAGGCGGTATCGATGTGATGCTGCACCTGGTCGACAAGGCGTAGCCGGGCGGCCGCCACCCACAGCTCGCCGAGCGGCAGCAGAGAGTAGAGGTCCAGCGAGTACTCCGAGAGCACCTCCATGGCCGCATACCAATGCTTATGCAACCCGCCACTGTCACCGTTGCGGCGCGCGATCGCGGTGCGCAACGCCGCCGCCCAGAGCGCATCGCGGCGATGCAACGTCACACCGTCGGTCGCAGCGACCTCGGCGGTGGCCCCGGCCAGCCGGCCGTCCAGCATCCGCGACCATCCCCACAGCAGCCGGTGCCGCTGGGCGGTGAAGGGTTCGGGATGTGCGCGCGTCGCCCGGCCGATGATGCTGCGGGCACGCACCGCGTCGCCACCGTGCAGTGCGGCGAGGGTGACCAGAGCGGACGGGCTGTCCGGGATGACGACCGATATCGGATGGTCGGCCGTGACCGCCTGGCTCAACGTCGCGATCGCGGTCGGGAACGGCGCCGTCAGCGACTCGAGCAGGCCCTCGGCCAGCCGGCGTGATGCCCGCGCGGTCGAGGTCGGCGGTCCGGCATCCGGTATCTCCAGGGCGGCGCGCGCCGCCGCGGTGTCGCCGGTACCGATCGCCACCACCGCCGCCGCTGATGCGATGACGGCGTCGGGGTAGGGGCCCAGCCAGGCGAACACATCGGCAGCCTGTGCGGCAGCACCGTCGTGGACCGCGACACTTGCCGCGACCCGGACCGCGGCGGCGCGCTGAGCCGGATCCGTAGCGGAGAGCATCTCGTCGGCCAACCGCGCCGCGGCCGCGCAGTCCCCGGTCAGCGCGAGCGCGTCGGCGAGCTCGGCACTGAGCTCGGTTGACCCGGCGTCGGCGGCCGCGCGGTACAGCCGGGCCGCCTGCGCCGGTTGGTCGCGGTGGCCTGCGGCCAGGTCGGCCAGCGCCGCGGCCAGCTGCGGATCGCGCAGCCCGTGCTCGGCCATGGCGAGGGCCAGATCGACTGTCAGGGTGGACATCTGAATCTGGGTGCGCAGCAGAGACAGTTCGAGGTCGTGATGGCGGGCGGCTCCGACGACCTCGGCGGCCGCGCGGTGCACGGTTCTGACAAAACCGCGCTGCCTGCCTGCGGCGAGCAAGCCGCCGGCATGCGCCCCGTCGACGAGCTGCCGGGCGGGGTCGATGTCCAGGCCCAGTGCCGCGGCGATATCGTCGGCTCCCAGGCCGGACACCAGCGAGCACAGCAACACGGTGTCCAGGACCGGTTGGGGCATCTGGCGTAGCCGCTCCACCAGGGCGAAGCGGGCCGAATCGGCCGGCGCGCGGTGCGGTGCGGACACCGCGGCGTGCACCAGGAACGGCAGGCCGGCGGTCGCGGTATGCACAGCCGCGACGAACTCGGGGTCGGGGGAGCCGCCGTTCTTCTCGGCCGCGGCGCGGTGGATCTCGGCCCCCGTCCACGGTCCGAGCGAGACCGCCGGTCCCTCTCTGGTGAGGGCAATGGTCAAGGCGCGCAGGGCATCCCGGTGCGCCGAGGGTTCACACGCCACCACGACGGTGCGGTCGGTGTCGGCCGCGAGCTCGGTCAACACGGCCAACTGGTCGTCGTCGAGAAGGTGCGCATCGTCGATGACCAGGGCTGCGGAAACGGCTTCCCCGGCTTGCGGGACCCGGCTCAGCACCGGCACCCCGGCGCTGCGCAGCGCGGCGCGCACCGTGCCGAGCAACGTCGTCTTGCCGGTACCGATCCCGCCGGTGACCAGCACCCGGACCGGATCGGCCGGTGCCTGCAGCAGCGCCGGGATCACGGTCGGACTAGGCGGCGCCGTCTATGACGGGATCCACCGGCTCGGGCGCCGGTTCTGGAGCCGGTTCGGGGGCGGGGGCCGCCGTGGTGGTGACGACCGGCTGCGTGGTGGTCACCGGAGGCTGGGTGGTGGTCACCGGCGGAGTCGTCGTCGTGGGCGGCGTCGTCGTGGTGGTCGTGGTGGTGGTCGTTGTTGTTGTCGTGGTGGTGGTGGTCGTTGTGGTCGTCGACGAAGTGGTGGACGGCGTGGTCGTCGTGGTGCTGCTGGACGGGGGCGGCGGTGGTGGTGGGATCTCCGAGGTGGTGACGACGCCGTTCTCGCCCGTGACGGTGACCGTCTGGGTGGTCTGTACCGGCTCGGTCGAGAAGCTGGTCGCGGTTTCGGTGACCGGGCCGCTGGGTCCACTGTTGCCGGTCAGCGTGACCGCCAGCCCGCCGACGGCCAGCAGCGCCGCGGCGGCCGCGGCGCCGAAGAGCAGCGGCGGCCGCTTGTACCAGGGCAGTGGGGCCGGTTCGGCGGGGTAGTCGTCCTCACCGGTGGCGAATTCGAGCTGCGGGCGGGCATCGGTAGGGCTTGGGGCGTAACCGGTTTGGTAGTCCGGCCCCTGGTAGGGCACGGGTTCGCCGGTGGGCGCGTCCTCGTCCTGCGACCAGGCCAACCCGCCCGACGGTCCCTCCTCGGCGGGGGGTGTGGCGCCGGCCCAGCCCATCGTCGGAGCCATGCCGGTCGGCGCCGCATCCGGCGATGCCACCGGAGCCAGACCGGTCGCCGCGCCCGCCTCCGACGCCAGGTCGGCCACCAGTGCCGCACCCGCGGCCACGCCGGCGGCCGCCATCGGGGCGGTGCTCACCGGGGCCTGCAGGCGTTCGGAAAGTCGCTGGGTGACAAGCGGGATGGCGGCACCGCCGCCGACGGTGGCGACCGCCGAGATGTCACCGGGGCCGATGTTGTTGTGCTGCAACAGCTCGTCGATTGCGCCGAGCAGGCCGCCGAGCGGGGCTTCGATGAGTTGCTCGAGCTCGGATCGGGTGACCCTGACCTCGGAGCTGAATCCGGGTAGTTCGGCCGGGATCGCGGTCGCCGTTTCGGCGGACAGCCGTTCCTTGGCGCGGCGACATTCATCGCGTAACCGGCCCAGCGATCCCACGGCCGCCGTTCCGGCCGGGTCCGCTGCGCCGGCATCGGCGATTCCGTTGATGACGTGATTGAGCAGCGCCTGGTCGATCAGATCGCCGGAGAATTCCGGGTAGCGCAGCGTCGCGCCGATCGGGGCGAGCTGGGCACCCGCATCAGCCAGCGTCACGCTGGTGCCACTGCCACCGAGATCGACGAGGGCGACGACGCCGGCGGACGGCAGATTACCGGCGGTACGCAGACCCGCAAGTGCGGCAATGGAATCCGGCACCAGGGCGGCATTGGCCAGGCCCGGCTTGTTGCGCAGTGCCCCCTGCAGAGCCGCCACCACATTGCCCGACCAATGGGCGGGAACCGCGATGGTGATCGGGTTGCCGCCGCCGACCGTATGTGCCATCGCATCGAGTGCCTCGGCGAGTACCTGTTCGCCCCGGTGCGAGGAGCCGTCAGAGGCGACCAGCGGAACCGGGTCGCCGACCCGGTCGACGAAACCGCCGAGCACCAGGCCCTGGCCGCCCAGGTTGGGATTTTCGCTCGGTAGACCCACCTCCGGTGCCCGGTCGGTGAACACGGTCAGCACCGACCGCCGGGTGACCGGCGCCCGACCTGCACGGGCCGCCACCAAATTGGTCGCCCCGACGGACAACCCCAGCGAGTCGCTCATGGAGCGGCCCCTCCCTCGTCTTTGCTCATCAGTCCTGCCACACCTTATCGGCTGGGATCCCGCGGAAGCGGTAATCCCCCTAACGTGTCGAAACCCCTAATGGGTCATCCCCTAACCGGTGATGCCGGCGAGTGGGTTCAACACCGATCTCGTGAGCCGCCGTCGTGGATAACATCGGTGCACGAGCGTCAGATGTAACGGACTTCAGGGACGGGGATTGATGAGTAACTCGCTACTCGACTTCGTGATGGCGGTGGTGCGTGACCCCGATGTCGCGGCAAGCTACGCCGCCGACCCCACCCAGGCGATCGCCGATGCCGGGCTGACCGACGTCACGATCGCCGATGTGAACCAGCTGATTCCGGTGGTCAGCGAGACCGTGGCTCCCGCCGCCGATGCCAACGTCTGGGCCACGGGCGCGGCCACCGCGGCGTTCGACGCCTTCGGCATCGACGATGCGGTCCCGACAACGGTCGATGACCTGCACCATCTCGATATTCCTTCCGTGGTCGACACCGCGCCGGAGGTCCACGACGTCGGTGCCACCCTCGACGACGTGTTCACGAATCAGGATCTTCCGGTGAGTCCGGTGATCGTCGACGAGCAGGTCGCCGATCCGGGGTTCGAACCCGTCGTGGCCGACTGGTCTGTGCCCGAGCAACCCGTCGACCCCGAGCATCACGACTTCCACACCTTCGGCTGATCCGCCGAGGACGAGCCCGCCCGCAGCCACTGTGGGCGGGCTTTTTCGTGTGCAGGTGTCGACTCCCCAAAGGCATCCCCTAATCCCCTAATGGGGTCACCCCCTAAACCCCTGTACGGGGCTCGGTCGGAAGGGGAATCAACCCCGTTTCAGCGGGGTCGGCGGGTCCATAACGTTGTCCTCAGTTCGCCGGACCATCCAGCGACAGGAACAAAGCCTCCTGAGCCAAGATCGAGAAAGGCACCGAAATGACCACCATCATCGACTACATCCTCGACCTGTTCCGCAGCCCCGACGTGGCCGGCGCCTTCATCGCCGACCCGGAGCAGGCGCTGCGCGACGCCGGTCTGCCCAACGTCACCGCGGCCCAGCTGCACGCCGTTGCCGCGACGGCGGCCCCGGCCGGTGTCGCCCTCGGCGGCGGGGACCCCATCCTCGGCCTGCAGCGCGCGGTTGCCGACCACCACAGCCTGGCCAACTCGTTCGCTCCGATGTACGCCCCGCAGCGCACCTTCGCCCCAGAGACCGATATCGCGAGCCACAACCGCACCAACGCCGAGTTCCTCAGCCCGGACCAGAGCTCCGGGGCCAACTCTCAGGTCGGCGGCTTCAACCTGGGCTTCGGTGACATCACCTTCGGCAACAAGACCGCCAACACCGCCACAGACGGCGGCGTCGTGGTCGACGGCAACAACGCGGGCACCGTCACCACCGGCAACGGCAACGTGGTGGGCGACGAGAACGTCACCGGCAAGGACATCGTGGTCGGCGACGACAACGTGACCGGTCACCACAATGTCGTCGGCGACGAGAACGTCACCGACAACTCCGAGGTCGACGTCAAGACCGGCAACCACTCGCCGGTCATCGTGGGCAGCGAGAACGAGGTGCATGACAACTCGCAGATCGCCGGCGACGACATCATCTCCGGCAACAAGGGCCCGGTGCTCAACGATGTCGACACCAGCGGCGGCCATGGCGGCGGCGCGGTGGCCGGCGGCGGACTGCTCGGCGGTGGCAGCGCCGTCGGCGGCGACGGCGGCAGCGGTGGTGGCATCACGATCGTCGACAACTCCGGTGTCCTCGACAACAGTGCCGACCACACCCTGGTCGACAATTCCGAGCACACCTCGGTCGACAGCTCGGTCGACAATTCGGTGGGCATCCACACCAACATGGACACCCACGTCGAGACCAACGTCGACGCCGGACTGTTCTGAAAAACCCTCCACCGAGAACTGGCGGGGACCGCTTCTGGTCCCCGCCAGTTCGCACGCCTACCGTTGACGCCAGGAGGGAACCCTGATGACGACGAACGCGCCGACGAGCTCAGATCCTCGCAACACGAAGGTCATCATCGAGCTCATCGACCACACCACCAGAATCGCCGAGCTCTACGAGCGCACCGATCTGGTGGCACGGCTGGGCGTCGCGAAGGACAAGATCGCCGATCCACACATCCGGGTGGTCATCGCCGGACAACTCAAACAAGGCAAGAGTCAGCTGCTGAACTCCTTGCTCAACCTGCCGGTCGCCCGCGTCGGCGACGACGAGAGCACGGTCGTGGCGACCGTCGTCTCCTATGCCGAGGAACCGTCGGCTCGACTGGTCCTCGCCGGGCCGGGCGGGTTGGAATACGCGCCCATCGAGATGGGCGACCTCAAGAAGGACCTGCGCCGGTTGCCGGTCGCACTGGGCCGGGAGGTGCTGCGCGCGGAGGTCGGTGCACCCGCGCCGATGCTCAAGAACGGCCTCACCTTCATCGACACCCCCGGCGTGGGCGGGCATGGGCAGCCGCACCTTTCGGCGACGCTGGGTCTGCTGCCCGATGCAGACGCGGTGTTGATGGTCAGCGATACCAGCCAGGAGTTCACCGAACCGGAGCTGACGTTCATCCGGCAGGCCGTCGAGATCTGTCCGGTGGCCGCCGTCATCGCCACCAAGACCGATCTGTACCCGTACTGGCGCGATATCGTCGGCGTCGACACCGCCCACCTCGGTCGCGCCGGAGTCCAGATCCCGGTGATCCCGGCCAGTTCGGTGCTGCGCGGACATGCCATCAGCCTCAACGACAAGGAGCTCAACGCCGAGTCGAACTTCCCGGCCATCATCTCGTTCCTTTCCGAGAAGGTGATGTCACGCGAGACCGACCGGATCCGCGACCATGTCGTCACCGAAATACGCGCCGCCGCAGAACATCTGCGGCTGTCCATCGATACCGAGTTGGCCGCGTTGGACGACCCGGCCACCCGTGAGAGGCTCACCGCCGAGCTGGAACGTCGCAAGCAGGAAGCCCAGAACGCGCTCCAGCAGACCGCGCTGTGGCAACAGCGGCTCAACGACGGTATCGCCGACCTGACCGCAGATATCGACCACGATCTGCGAAACAGATTCCGCCACATCACCGCTCACACCGAGAAGGTGATCGACGGTTGTGACCCGACCCTGCACTGGGCCGAGGTCGGTGCGGAGTTGGAGGATGCCGTGGCCACGGCCGTCGGTGACAACTTCGTCTGGGCCTACCAGCGAGCCGACGCCCTGGCCGCCGAGGTGGCCAGGCTCTTCATGGAGGCCGGCCTGGATGCCGTCGAACTACCCCAGGTCAGTGCCCGCGATATGGGCGCCGGGTTCGGTGAGTTCAAATCGCTTGCCCGGCTGGAGGCCAAACCGATCAAGGCGGGCCACAAGGTGGTCACCGGTATGCGCGGCTCCTACGGAGGCATCCTCATGTTCGGCATGCTGACCTCGTTCGCCGGGCTCGGCATGTTCAACCCGTTGTCGCTGGGGGCAGGATTCCTGTTGGGGCGCAAGGCCTACAAGGAGGACATGGAGAACCGGATGCTGCGGGTGCGCAACGAAGCCAAGACCAATGTGCGCCGCTTCGTCGACGACGTCTCCTTCGTGGTGAACAAGGAGTCCCGGGACCGCTTGCGCGCCATCCAGCGTCAGCTGCGCGATCACTACCGCAGCATCGCCGACCAGACCAGTCGGTCACTCAACGAGTCGCTGCAGGCCGCGCTGTCCTCGGCCAAACTCGAGGAGGCCGAGCGCGACACCAGGATCAAGGAACTGCGCCGTCAGCTCGACATCCTGCGTCAGGTGATCGAGAACACCGACAAGCTGGTGGGCGGCTAGTCACTAAGCTTGTCCGGGTCATGAGCACCAGCGATCACGTCCGCGCCATCCTGGCCGGCACCGTCAATGCCTATCGGGCCGATCCCGCCTACCGGAACCGGCCCGATGTGCATGCCGAACTGGATCGCATCGGCCGCCGGCTCAACCAGCCGATGCGGATCGCGCTGGCAGGCACCCTCAAAGCCGGTAAGTCGACACTGGTCAACGCCCTGGTCGGGGAGGACATCGCCCCGACCGACGCCACCGAGGCCACCCGCATCGTGACCTCGTTCCGGCACGGACCCACTCCCAAGGTGACCGCCAACCACCGCGACGGCCGCACCTCGAATGTGCCGATCGCGCGGGCCACCGAGGACGGGCAGCGTGGTCTGACGTTCAGCTTCGCCGGGCTGGACCCCGACGATGTCGAGGATCTCGACGTCGCCTGGCCGGCCGCCGAACTGATCGACGCCACCATCATCGACACGCCAGGTACGTCCTCGCTGTCACGCGATGTCTCCGAGCGCACGCTGCGTCTGCTGGTGCCCCAGGACGGGGTGCCGCGCGTCGACGCGGTCGTGTTCCTGTTGCGCACCCTCAACGCCGCCGATATCGCGCTGCTCAAACAGATCGGTGAGCTCACCGGCGGTGAGACCGGCGCGTTGGGTGTCATCGGGGTCGCCTCCCGCGCCGACGAGATCGGCGCCGGACGTCTCGACGCCATGTTGTCCGCGCGCGAAGTGGCGACGCGGTTCACCGCCGAGATGGACAAGACCGGCATCTGCCAGGCGGTGGTTCCGGTCTCCGGGCTGCTTGCGCTGACCGCGCGGACGCTGCGCCAGAGCGAGTTCGTCGCATTGGAGAAGTTGGCGGCCATGGAACCCGCCGATCTGACCAAGGCGATGCTCAGTGCTGACCGGTTCGTCCGCGAGGACGAGTCGTTGCCCGTCGATGCCGCGACCCGCGCGGACCTGCTGGAGCGGTTCGGCATGTTCGGCCTGCGTATCTCGATCGCGGTGCTGCGGGCCGGTATCAGCGATTCGGTGGCGCTGGCCGACGAACTGCTGGAGCGCAGCGGTCTGATCGCGTTGCGCGATGTCATCGACCAGCAGTTCGCCCAGCGTTCGGATCTGCTCAAGGCGCATACCGCGCTGTTGTCGCTGCGGCGGTTCGTGCAGGTGAACCCGATCTACGCGGCCCGACAGATCCTTGCCGACATCGACCCGCTGCTTGCCGACACGCACGCCTTCGAGGAACTCCGACTGCTGAGCCAATTACGTTCGCGCCCAACGACCTTGACTGATGACGAGATGGCCTCGCTGCGCAGGCTGATCGGCGCGGCGGGTACCGACGCGGCCAGCAGGCTCGGATTGGGGCCGTTGGTCCCCGGCCTGGGACCCGACGACGGCCCACGTGCGGCGTTTGCCGCCACCCAGCGCTGGCGCCGCCGCGCGGAGCACCCGCTCAATGACCCGTTCACCGCGCGGGCCTGCCGGGCCGCCGTCCGCAGCGCCGAGGCGCTGGTCGCGGAGTTCCACGCGCTGGGTCGTTAGGGAGCCGGGATCGGGTACAGCGTCCTGGTCTCGTTCTGTCGGTTGCGCCGGGTGGTGGTGGTTTCTTCGTCGTCCTCGTCGTCGTTGTCCCGGGTGCGCTCGGTGCGGGTCCGCTCGCGGGTGGTGGTCGTCGTGGTGGTGGTCGTCTCGCTGGTTTCGGGTCCCAGGATGTCGCTGGTCTGCGGCGGCACGTAACTGCTGGTCGGCGAGGTCGAGCCGGTGGTGGTGGCCGACGAGGTTCCGCTGTCATCGGAGAAGCTCGGCGTCACGTAATCCGGCGGGGGTGCCGGGGTGTTCACCTGGCGGACCAGCGTCATCGTCAGCCACACGACCAGGCCGATGGCGACCAGCGCCGCCACACTCGCGGCGAGCAGGGTGGGCGTTCGCTCATGCCATTTGGGATCGCCCGTCACGGCCACCGATCGTAGCGGTGTGTCAGTCCAGCTGCCCGATGACCTCGGAGGCGAAGAACTCCAGATGATCCAGATCGGACATGTCGAGTACCTGCAGGTAGACCCGCTGCACACCGGCTCGGGTGAAGGCGCCGAGCTTGTCGACGATCTCGGCCGGGGTGCCGACCACCGGCGAATTGCCCCGCATCTCGTCCAGCTCACGCCCGATCGCCCCGGCCCGCCGCGTCAGCACTGTCTCGTCGGCGCCGGCACACAGCACGAACGCCGCCGAGTACACCAGTGACTCCGGGGCGCGTCCGGCCGCGGCGACGGCGGCGGCCACCCGGTCGAACTGAGCGGTCAGATCCTCCAGTGAGGCGAACGGAATGTTGAACTCGTCGGCGAAGCGGGCGGTCAGCGCCGGGGTTCGCTTCGGGCCCGCACCGCCGATGATGATCGGCACCCGCTGCTGTGCGGGTTTGGGCAGGGCAGGGGAGTCCTTGATCGTGTAGTGGGTTCCGGCGAAGTCGTAGGTCTCACCGACCGGGGTACCCCACAGGCCGGTCAGGATCTGCAACTGTTCGGTCAGCCGATCGAAGCGTTCGCCCAGTGGTGGGAACGGGATGGCATATGCCTGGTGCTCGGCCTCGAACCAGCCTGCGCCGATGCCGAGTTCGACCCGGCCGCCGCTCATCTCGTCGACCTGGGCCACCGCGATGGCCAGCGGACCGGGATGGCGGAAGGTGGCCGAGGTGACCATGGTGCCGAGCCGGATGGTGGAGGTCTCCCGCGCGATACCGGCCAGGGTGACCCAGGAATCGGTGGGGCCGGGCAGCCCGTCACCTGCCATCGCCAGGTAGTGGTCGGACCGGAAGAACGCCGAATACCCCAGCTGTTCGGCGGCGCGGGCCACCGCGAGTTGGTCGGCGTAGCTCGCGCCCTGCTGTGGTTCGACGAAGACCCGGAAATCGATGCTGGACATGGTTTCCACCCTAGCCCGCGGACATGGGTACGACGGCGACCGTGAAGTCGGCCCGCTCGAACAATGCGGGGGTGCAGGCCACCCCGGTGATTCGCTCGGCGAGTGCGAATGCGGCCGCACTGAGATTCAGTGCCGAGACATCCTGGTCGGGATCCAGCGTGAGCCCGATGGCCTTCAGATGGTGCAATGCCGCGTCGGGCTCGTCGCCGGCACGCTCGGCAGGGAACAGCAGATCCAGATCGGTCAGCAGCCGCCCATCGCGCCACCACGCGAACTGATAGACCGCGTTGATGTTCTTGAAGTGCGCGACGACGGTCCGGCCCACGGTGAGTGGCCGGATGAGTTCATGTGTGACGCCCAGATATCCGTTCACCTCGGCGATCATCGTCCAGCCGGTCTCGGTGCAGGCCACCCCGATGAGCGCCTCGGTCGGGTTGTAGGACTCACCCGCGTGTGCGGCGGCGTGCGCCAGCAGCGCATCGATACCGGTTACCCGATCGATGAGGTGACCACCCAGATCGCTGATCACCTGCTCCGGGGTCGCGGCATCGAGCAGTGTCACGCAGTGCGCATCGGCCCAGTCCGGCCGAAAATCTTGCCACCAGAGGTAATCCGCGATCGTGGCGTCCATGCCTAGAGTCCGCGGCTGCCGGCTTTCACGGCGGCGATGGTGTCGGCGTCGCCGGTGAACTCCACCCGCACGGGTTCGCGGCCGGCGGCGAACAGCAGCAATTCCCCGGGCTCACCGGTCACGGTCACCGGGGCGCCCTTGCCCGCGGTCGTCAGTACGGTCCCGTCGGGCGTGGCCAGTGACACCTTCGCCGGCGACTTGGCCAGCGTCATCTTGGCGAACGAGCGGACCTGCTTTCGCAGCGCGGCCGTCGTTGCCTCATCGAGAACCCTTGGCTCCCAGGTCTTTGCAGCGCGACGCACATCCTCGTGGTGGATGAACATCTCGGCGACGTTGATCAGCGGGTCGAGCAGTTTGAACGGCGAGTACAGCGGCGGTCCCGCGGCGACCTGGCTGATCAGGTCGGACCAGTCCGTGGAGGCGGTCACCTGGTCCTGGACTCGGGCTGTGTAATCGGCCAACTGCGGGACCAGGATCCCGGGGGCGGCATCGAGGCGGCGTTCCCGCACGACCAGATGGGCGGCGAGGTCTCGGGTGGTCCAGCCCTCGCACAGGGTCGGCGCATCGGGGCCGGCGGCACGCATGGTGTCCACCAGTGCGGCCCGTTCTCTGCGGGCAATGGTCATAGCGGTCGGCCGTTCATCAGTACGTCTCCACACCCTCGATCCGGACGAACATCCCATGCCCGGTTCCGTCGTTGGTGAAACGGGTGCCGTCCTCGGTGGCGACGATCGTCCAGCCGAGCGCGGTGTAGGTGCGGTAGTCCAGTTGCACCGTCGGGATGTCGCCGAGATTTCCCGTCAGCCAGGTGACTTCCCCCGCTGCGGTGATGTTGACCCCGTTGGCGGGGAAACCGTCGACCTCCGGGGAGTTCTCGAACTCGGCCTCACAGCCAACTGCCCGGTCGGAGATCTGGCAACGCGTCTGGCCCGATTTCGTCTCGATGTATACGTAGCCGTTCTGCGGGGCCAGGTTCTCTCCGCCCGGCGGCACGGTGACCGGCGGCGGGGCCGGGGCCGGGGTGATGGGCGACTGGGTGGGCGTGGTGGTGGTGCGGTCCGGGCGCGAGGTGGGGAAGTCCGGTTCGGTGACTGTGGGTCCGGCGCCGACCGGGCGGCCGTCGGTGCTGTCCGAACACCCGCCGATCAGCAGCGCCAGAGCGATGCCGCCGCTGCCGAACCACAGCGCTGTCCGTTTCGCCCCACCCGTCACACCTGCGAGGCTACCGTCGTGGCGCGATTACAGGTGCAGGGCGTGCCGGACGAGCTGGGGTAGTGCGCTCACCGCGGCAGGCTCGTTGCCGAAGTTCTCGATCAACACCACCTGGAGTTCACCGACGACACCGCCGAGGATGGCCCCGACGGCGATCATCGTCGGCTCGTCGTCCTTGAACACCGGCCGCAGGATGGACTCGTACTCCTCATTGCTGAGCTGGCCCATCTTCTCGATGATGGTGTTCTCCAGATCAAGGGTCTTCATGGCGTAGTCCTGCGCCTCCACCAGTGTGGTGGGCAGCCGCTCCAACACGACCTGGACCAGGCTGTCCTTCAGGGCGTTGTAGCGCTGGGTGCCGACGGCCAGCTTGACCAGGGGCGTGGCCACTCCGGTCTGGGCGTCGATCGCCGCGCTGACCTCCTTGCCGACCAGGCTGAACAACTTGTCCGCGCCGGGGCCGCGCAACACCCCGTCGAACAGGATCTCCGGGGAGAACAGATCATCGGCCAGGATCCTGGCGTAATCGCGGGTGACCTTGTCACGCTGGGCGTGCAGCAGTCCCTGGAAAGGGATGAAGCCCAGGTACTTTTTCGGTTCGATCGGCCGGAACAGCATGTTCAACGCGATGTAGTCGCTGATGAAGCCGACGCCGAAACCGAAGGCCGGCATGATCCACGGGTTCTGGAACAGTGCCCAGGCGATCATCTGCACGACACCGATGACAAGGCCGAAGTAGATGCCGCTGCGCCGGACGAACGCCATTGCGTCATCGCCCATCCCACGCATCAGCTTGTTGAGCTTGTCCTTGTTACGCACCAGCGTGGTGACGGCGAGGAACTGGATGTCGACGAAACGCGGCAGATCGGCCCGCATCTCGTTGAGCAGCGATTCGACGACGCGGGGGGTCTCGTCCTGGATGCGCTTCTGGATGGCGCGTCGGGCCGGGTCGGGCAGGGCGTCCCACAGGCCGGGCCGGATCTGCTCGGCGACCTCGCGGGACACCTCGTCGATGGCCTCGGTGAGTGGTTCACGCAGTGCCTCGACCGCTTCTCTGGCATCGACGCGTTCGAGCAGCTCCTCGGGTTTGAGGAGGTTCTGGGTGAGTAGTTCGATGGTCTTGGAGCCGACCTTGCCTGCCCGACGCGGGACGATACCTTGCCAACCGAACGGGCCGATTCCGCGGAATTCCATTGGCCGGTAGAGCATTTCGACCGCGACGATCTTGGTGCTCCAGCCGACGAAGGCGGCCACGAACGGCATCGACAGATAGATGAACCAGTTGACCTCGAAGTCGGCGGTGATCTCCCGCCAGGACTGGATGGCGAGCAGGGTCTCGTTAGCCATCGGCGACGGCAGCCGCCCACAGGCCCATGCCGAGCGTGGAGAGGCTCAGCGAGAGCTTCTCCGTCCTGGCGATCAGCGGACCCTTCGATGCACCCTTCACCGCCTTGAGCACCATCGGTTCGGCCATCAGCACCTCGTAATCGGCTTTCTTGGACGGGTCCTCCGGACCGGTCTCGACAAGACCAAGGGATAGCAGATGATCGACGTACTGCGGGACCATATGGGGAAGTGCGACATTCGCGGTGCGTCCGATGAGGCACGCATTCTGCAGGACGACCTGGTTGCGCGACCGGCTGTAGATGTTGACCAGCGGCGAGGATGTCCCGTCTGACAGCGCGCCGATGATGCGGGCCTCGTCGGCCACCAACTGGTCCAGCAGACGGTGGTAGAGCTCCTGTTGGCTGCCGGCGGTGCTCTGGTCCAAGGCGCGGTCCAGTAGGCGACCCAGTTTGGTGTGCAGCGAGTCGTGCGGGGAGGCCTCGGGTTGCGGCAGCGGTCGCGGGGTGGGCTCGACGGCGTCCAGGCGGTTCTTGACGTAGGTGACGACCTGCTCCTCACCCCACGCGGCGAGCTTGAGACCCGTCTTGGCCGCATCCACGGCACGGTCGGTGAGCCCCAGCGGGTCGAACCATTTCGGCACCACCGGCTGTTGTTTCGGGGTGCGCACAGCGATCGCGATATCGCCCAGGGGGGTAGAGAAGCGGAACCCGCGCCGGTTGAAACCGTTGCGCTTGACCGGCGCCTTGTCGGTGACGACTCCCTCGGCAGGCTGGGGCTGCTCGTCGGGCTCGGGAAGTTCGGGGATCTCCGGCGGCTCGGGTTCGCTGTCGATCACGTGTGCAGGCGGCACGTCGACCGGGACCTGCACCGGGTCGTGATGCGGAATCTGCTCTCTCACCTGTGACCGAACCCCCAATTGCGCGCAACGGATACCGCAGGTTACCGGCTGCGCCGATATCCGTGGCAGGTGCCGTCGTGAATTGGGATCGGTAGCCGCACCGTTGCCATGGATGGCGGCACGAGCAAAGCGATGTTGTCATTGCCGGTCGCGGTGGCCGTGTTGCTCGCCGGCTGCACATCCCGGACCGCCACGCGAGAAGAGCCCGCGGCATCGGTGACCTGAGGTACCGTTGTAGTGACCGGATATCAATAGCTGGTCACTACGAAAGGTGCGGCTTTGCCCCGTCCGCGTGTCCCCGACCGTCGCGAGCGTGTCCTCGCGGCGGCGCATGAGCTGGCGCTGACCCAGGGCTGGTCGGGCACCACGATCGCCGAGATCGCCGCCCGCGCGGGAATCGGCAAGGGCGCGATCTATCTCGAATTCCCGGACAAACCGGCCATCCTGTCCGCCGTGCTGACCGGGCGTATGCGTGCGCTGACCGCCGGTATGCGCACCCGCGTGCTCGAGGCCGACGGCCTGGTCGACCTGCCGACGGCGTACCTATTCGCAGTCGAGGCGATCCTGGCCGATCCACTGATGCGTGCCCTGTATCTCGGCGACGCGGCCGTCCTCGGCGACCATGTGCGCGGCGTCTCCGACGATCGCTACGCACAACGCTTCACGTGGCTGGCCGACTATGTGGTCGCCCTGCAGAGCTGCGGCCTGATCGACCCCCGGATGGCCGTCGACCCCGTGGTGCGGATGCTCGGCGTGTTCACCATCGGTCTGCTGAATGGGCCCGCTACCACCGACGACCAGCTGCGCGATACCGTCGCGACCTTCGCAGATCTGGTCGGGCGGGGCTTGGCCACCGGCGGCCCGGTCGACCCCGAGGCTGCCCGACAGGCGCAGATCGTGCTGCTGGACCGCTTGGACGCGCAGCTGCGGCAGTTGGAGACGCTCTAGATGAGGCATGTCGACATCGCGGTCAGCGGCGGTCCGGTGCGGGTGTACCTGGCCGGTGACACCGGCCCGGCGCTGCTGCTCCTGCATGGAGCGATGCTGGATACCGGCCTGGGGGTGTGGCACGACGTCACCGCCGACCTGGCCCGCGACCACCGCCTGTACGTCGTCGACCTGCCGCGGCACGGCGGCAGCCGACCGTGGCGCGGCATGCTCGACGACCGGTTCTACCGCCGATTCCTGGGGGAACTGCTCGACGAGCTCGGGCTGGATCGGGTGGGGTTGATCGGTCTGTCGCTCGGCGGCGGGGTGGCCACCGGCTTCGCGCTAGAGCACCCCGACCGCGTCGATGCCCTGGTCGCGATCGGTCCGGGCGGACTCGACGCGGTCCGGCCCTACCAACTACTGACGTGGGCGGCCACCCGGACGCCGGGCTTGCTGAGGGCGAGCAGCTGGCTGCTGGCCAGGTTTCCCGGACTGGTCCGGTCGTCGCTGGCGGCCACCCTGACCGCGGGTGCGGATACGCCGGGCTTCGACCGAATCGTCGGGTCCGCGGTCGAGGAGGCCGTGGCGAAGAACCGGCACGGCGAGCGGGCACTCGACGACTGGCAGGTCCATGCCTACGGGCCGCGGGCGATGCGGGTGTATCTGACTCCCGAGCTGCACCGCCTTACCGTCCCGACGCTGTGGATTCGCGGCAGCGACGATCCGTTGGTCGGCGCCGACGTGCTGGACGAGGCGCACGCTCGGACGTCGGATTCGCAGTTGGTGACCATCGCGGGGGCGGGCCACATCGTGACCTATGACCAGCCCGCCGAGTTCCTCCGCGTGCTGCGCGAGTTCCTGCGCTCTCGTCGACAGTGACGTTTCGGCTGCTCAGGACGCATCTGTGACGACCGCACCGTCACTTTCGGCGAGGTGGGAGCGTCCGGGAACAAATCGCGACGACGGTGACGTTGACCAATTCGACAACAACTTGAGTGAATCGGGCTCAACTTCTACTTGACAGGGTGAACCGGTCGGGTGCAGGCTTGAGTGAGGTTCACTCAGATCCTATTCAAGCCAAACAGGAGGCAATGAACTATGGCTCGTGCGGTCGGTATCGACCTCGGGACCACCAACTCCGTCGTCGCAGTGCTGGAGGGTGGCGACCCGGTCGTCGTCGCCAACTCAGAGGGCTCCCGGACCACCCCGTCGGTCGTCGCGTTCGCGCGCAACGGCGAGGTGTTGGTCGGCCAGCCCGCCAAGAACCAAGCGGTCACCAACGTCGACCGCACCATCCGCTCGGTGAAGCGGCACATGGGTAAGGACTGGACCGTCGCCATCGACGGCAAGGACTACACCCCGCAGGAGATCAGCGCGCGCACGCTGCAGAAGCTCAAGCGCGACGCCGAGGCCTACCTCGGTGAGGACATCACCGACGCCGTCATCACGGTGCCCGCGTACTTCAACGACGCCGAGCGGCAGGCCACCAAGGAAGCCGGCCAGATCGCCGGCCTCAACGTCCTGCGCATCGTCAACGAGCCCACCGCGGCCGCCTTGGCCTACGGTCTGGACAAGGGCCAGAAGGAACAGACCATCCTGGTCTTCGACCTCGGCGGCGGCACGTTCGACGTGTCCCTGCTGGAGATCGGTGACGGTGTCGTCGAGGTGCGCGCCACCTCCGGTGACAACCACCTCGGTGGCGACGACTGGGACGACCGGATCGTCGAATGGCTGGTCGACAAGTTCAAGAGCACCAGTGGCATCGACCTGACCAAGGACAAGATGGCCATGCAGCGGCTCCGCGAAGCCGCCGAGAAGGCCAAGATCGAGCTGAGCTCCGGACAGAGCACGTCGATCAACCTGCCCTACATCACCGTCGACGCCGACAAGAACCCGCTGTTCCTCGACGAGCAGCTCACCCGCGCCGAGTTCCAGCGCATCACCCAGGATCTGCTGGACCGCACTCGTGCGCCGTTCCAGCAGGTGATCAAGGACGCCGGTATCTCGGTCGGCGAGATCGACCATGTCGTGCTGGTGGGTGGTTCCACCCGGATGCCCGCGGTCACCGATCTGGTCAAGGAACTCACCGGCGGCAAGGAGCCCAACAAGGGCGTCAACCCCGACGAGGTTGTCGCCGCGGGTGCCGCGCTGCAGGCCGGTGTGCTCAAGGGTGAGGTGAAAGACGTTCTGCTGCTTGACGTCACCCCGCTGTCCCTCGGTATCGAAACCAAGGGTGGCGTGATGACCAAGCTGATCGAGCGCAACACCACCATCCCGACCAAGCGCAGCGAGACCTTCACCACGGCCGATGACAATCAGCCCTCGGTGCAGATCCAGGTGTTCCAGGGTGAGCGCGAGATCGCCTCGCACAACAAGCTGCTGGGCTCCTTCGAGCTGACCGGTATCCCGCCGGCCCCGCGCGGCGTGCCGCAGATCGAGGTCACCTTCGACATCGACGCCAACGGCATCGTGCACGTCACCGCCAAGGACAAGGGCACCGGCAAGGAGAACACGATCAAGATCCAGGAGGGCTCCGGCCTTTCCAAGGAGGAGATCGACCGGATGATCAAGGATGCCGAGGCGCACGCCGACGAGGACCGTCAGCGTCGCGAGGAGGCCGACGTCCGCAACCAGGCCGAGTCGCTGGTCTACCAGACGGAGAAGTTCGTCGCCGAGCAGCGCAGTGCCGAGGGCGGATCCAAGGTTCCCGAGGACACCCTGGCCAAGGTCGATTCCGCGATCGCGGAGGCCAAGACCGCACTCGCCGGTACCGATATCGCGGCCATCAAGTCCGCGATGGAGAAGCTGGGCACCGAAAGCCAGGCTCTGGGCCAGGCCATCTACGAGGCCACCCAGGCAGAGCAGGGTGCCGGCGGCGACGCGGGTTCCCAGCAAGCCGATGACAACGTCGTGGACGCCGAGGTTGTCGAGGATGACCAGGAGCGCAAGTGAGCCAGGCCGATTCGCATGAAGAGCCGGTGACCATCACCGACAAACGGCGTATCGATCCGGACACCGGCGAAGTTCGCGAGCAGGAGCCAAACCCTCAGGACGATCCTGAGGGCTCGGCGCCCGCCGAAGCCGCCGGTGGCCCCGGAGCCGCCGACGAGAAGGTCGCCGAACTGACCGCCGATCTGCAACGGGTGCAGGCCGAATTCGCCAACTACCGCAAGCGGGCGTTGCGCGATCAGCAGGTCACCGCCGACCGGGCCAAGGCCGGCGTCATCACCCAGCTGCTGGGCATTCTCGACGATCTGGAACGCGCCCGCAGCCACGGTGACCTGGAATCCGGTCCGCTCAAGGCGGTTTCGGAGAAACTGGTCACCACCTTGGAGGGACTCGGATTGAGCAGCTTCGGGGCCGAGGGCGATGCCTTCGACCCGTCGCTGCACGAAGCGGTCCAGCACGAGGGTGATGGGTCGGCCCCGGTGGTCGGCACCGTCATGCGTCGCGGATACAAGGTCGGTGACGTGGTGGTGCGCCACGCAATGGTCGGAGTGGTCGACACGGTCGAGAATGCTGACTCCGGCAATGCCCAACCTGCACAATCAGAAGACTAGCCAGCGAAGGAGGTGACGGATGGCCCAACGTGAATGGGTCGAGAAGGACTTCTACAAGGAGCTCGGTGTCACCTCTGACGCCGGCAAGGACGAGATCAAGCGGGCCGCCCGCAAGATCCTGGCCGAGAACCACCCGGACCGGAATCCCGGTGACTCCGCCGCAGAGGAGCGGTACAAGGCCGCCTCCGAAGCCAAGGAAGTCCTGACCGACGACGCCAAACGCAAGGAGTACGACGAGACCCGTCGGCTGTTCGCCAGCGGTGGCTTCGGCCGCCGACCCGGCGGCGCCGGTGGTGGCTTCGGCGGTTTCTCCGGTGACGGAGTGGAATTCAACCTGGGCGACCTGTTCGACCAGGCCGGGCAGGCCGGCGGTGCCAATATCGGTGATCTGTTCGGCGGGTTGTTCGGCCGGGGTGCTCAACAGCCCCGGCCGAGCCGCCCCCGGCGCGGTAACGACCTGGAGACCGAAACCGAGCTCTCGTTCCTGGAGGCCACCAAGGGCGTGGCGATGCCGTTGCGGCTCACCAGCCCGGCCCCGTGCACCAATTGCCATGGCAGCGGCGCGCGTCCGGGCACCAGCCCGAAGGTGTGTCCCAGCTGTAACGGCGCCGGGGTGGTCAACCGCAACCAGGGCGCGTTCGGCTTCTCCGAGCCGTGCACCGAATGTCGTGGCAGCGGGTCGATCATCGAGCACCCGTGTGACGAGTGCAAGGGCACCGGTGTCACCACCAGGACCCGCACCATCAACGTCCGCATCCCACCGGGCGTCGAGGACGGACAGCGAATCAGGCTGGCCGGTCAGGGTGAAGCGGGCCTGCGCGGCGCACCGTCGGGTGATCTGTATGTCACCGTGCACGTCCGCGCCGACAAGGTGTTCGGTCGCGACGGTGACGACCTGACCGTCACCGTTCCGGTGTCCTTCCACGAATTGGCACTGGGGACAACACTTTCGGTGCCCACCTTGGAGGGCAAGGTCGGAGTGCGGGTGCCCAAGGGCACCTCCGACGGCCGGATCCTGCGGGTGCGTGGACGCGGGGTGCCCAAACGCTCCGGCGGTCACGGCGACCTGCTGGTCACCGTGAAGGTCGCCGTGCCGCCCAATCTGGAGGGTGAGGCGGCCGAGGCGCTGGAGAACTATGCAAAGGCCGAGCGGGCCACCGGATTCGACCCCAGGGCGGGTTGGGCAGGAAATCTGTCATGAGCCGCCAAGAGGACGCCAGGACCTTCCTCATCTCGGTGGCCGCCGAGCTGGCCGGTATGCACGCGCAGACCCTGCGCACCTATGACCGACTCGGTCTGGTCAAACCGCAGCGCAGCTCCGGAGGAGGTCGACGTTATTCACAGCACGACGTCGACCTGCTCCGCGAGGTGCAACGGCTCTCCCAGGACGAGGGCGTCAACCTGGCCGGTATCAAACGGATCATCGAACTGACCAACCAGGTCGAGGCCCTCCAGAGCCGCGTTGCCGAGCTGACCGCCGAGGTAGACCGGTTGCGCAAGCCCAGCACCGCGCTGGTGCTGTGGCAACCCCGCGGGAAGCGTCAGTCAAGCTGACCAACAGCGGCACGCATGCGGGCATGCGTGCCGCTGTACGGATCGGCTTGTGGCAGAAGCGATTTGTGAATCTTCGTCACCGCGCTGTAGTTCACGTCGACGACGTTGGCCAGGGGTGAAAGACACAGCTGCGAACACAGCTGGTAGGCGTCCATGGTGGCGAGGTCATACAGTTCGGTCAGCCAACGGACCATCTCCACCTGCGAGCAGCGCCACGCATCTTCCAGTGGACGTGCCGACCCGACCGTCAGCAGCGCATCGTCGTGTTCCAGGCGCGGCCACGCCGGTGCGCCGCCCTTGATCAGTTCCACGAGTACCGTCACGTTCATCGCGCCCTCCAACGCGGTGCCACAGGTTTCCCCCTCGCCCTGCCGGTAGTGCCCGTCGCCCACCGAGAACAGCGCACCTTCCACATTCACCCCGAGATACACCGTGGTGCCGGCGCGCAGTTCGGGGGTATCCATGTTGCCGCCGAAGTAGTCCGGCACCAATGTCGTTCGCACCTCCCGCAGCGCGGGGGCGACCCCGACGGTGCCGAGCATCGGAGCGAGCGGCACCGTCAGCGTGAAATCGGTTTCGTGCGCGGTGAAGACCGCGGTGGACTCCGCGCGATCGATCTGGTAGATCCAGGTCTGCTCGGGTAGCGCAGGCTGCAGGCCCGCGGTCCGGTCGGTGCCGGTGAGCGCCCCGAACAACGGAATGGTGGTCGACGCGGCCCAGTCACGCGCCGGCTCCAGTGACACGATGTGCAAAGCCAATGTGTCACCCGGTTCGGCGCCCGTGACGTAGAACGGGCCGGTCTGGGGGTTGAGCTCTTTGGGATTGAGCACCTCACTCGGCTTGTCCGAGCTCGACGTCACTCGGCCCGCGAAGGCATCCTCGGTCCACAGTTTCAGCACCGTTCCCGGTGCCACCTCCATGATCGGATCGGCGCCCCCGAACGTCCAGACGTACTGATCGGGGGTCGGGCTGAACTCAACGATGGGCACGCAGATACTCCTCTGGGGTGACGGTGCGCAGCGCGCGGGGCAACAGACAGGCGAACGTGGCTCCGATGACCAACCACAGCAGTGCCTGGTTGGTCAGCGATGCGAGCCGGAAATCGGCGAGGACGTCGGCGGGGAAGCCGTGCGGTGTCTCGTCGAAGGACGGCAGCGCCGACACGAGGAGCGTCACCGCCACCAGGTATCCGACCGCGGCCGTCACTGCCGATGGCCAGCCCCCGATGCGTGTGCGCAGCGCGAGCCCGACCGCCAGCGCCGCACAGGCGATGGCGACCGAACCGGTGATCAGGACGAGGTAAGCGGTGGTCCTGGCGCCCACGGTGGCGTCGTCGCCGACCCCAGGTGGGCTCGCCGGATAGGTGAGCAGCGGCACCGCCGAGACGACGCAGAACGCCCCCGCCGCGGTAAGGGCCGCCACGGTGCGCGGATCGGCAGGTAGGCGCCTGTTGCGCAGCATGCTCAGCAGCACAGCGAGTGCGACGGCGAACAGCGCACCCATGATGACCGCGGACATCACCGAGCCGACGGCGGCACCGATATTCTCCTGGATTGCCCTGCTGAACACCTCGGGTTCGTGTTCGTGCGCCTCCGCGACGGGCCCGTGCGTGTGTGCGCCCTCCATGCCGATTGCCACATCGATGAGTGGCGTGATCTGGATGCGGGCGAAGCCGTAGGTGAGGATGCCGGCGAGTGCGCCGGCACCGAGTCCCAGCCCGATGAGTCTCTTTTCCATCGTCGGATTCCGCTCAGTGGCAGGGGAAGCCGAGCAGATGGCGGGCGTCGTGCAGGAACTCGTGCACATGGGTGTCCGACCCGAAGACCGAGACCGCGCCCTGGTCATAGCCGAGGAAGTAGTACGCGATCAGCGCGAGGGCGACGGTGCCGGTCAACCATAGGGCCGAGCCGACGGCGGCATCATCGGCGGGGGTGACCGCAGCCGCCCGCGCAGTGCGTGAAGTGCTCATGAGGATCTCTCTCCTGACTATTAGTTCCACGGAACAACTATTCCGCTGGTGTGTGATGGTTACCGCCGACCCGGCCTGACGCAACCGCTACAGGCGGATAAAACAGCTCACGAAACGCATATTTAACTTCCGAATGGCCGGTGGTAAATGCCGTGTTACGGATTCCTGGACAGATTGCGACCCACGCCGCACCGGCGAATACTTCCAACTCGAAGTGTTGTGGAGAAGAACCGATCGACAGGAGTGCCTCACAAAATGCACGG
This sequence comes from Mycolicibacterium neoaurum ATCC 25795, assembly GCF_000691525.1. GTDB lineage: Bacteria > Actinomycetota > Actinomycetes > Mycobacteriales > Mycobacteriaceae > Mycobacterium > Mycobacterium neoaurum. Next base: position 30,033 of record NZ_JMDW01000017.1, on the reverse strand, counting down.
TCCACATGACGTCGGCGGACGGGATGGGCTCGGTCCCATCGATCCCGTGTTCCTCGAACCGGACATTCCCAATTGGCGCTATCCCTTCGAAGGCCGGATGCACGCAGTCACCGCGATGGCGATCGCCAAGGGTGCCTTCAATCTCGACGAGCAGCGGCACGGCATCGAACTCATGGGATGGAGTGATTACACCGATTCGACCTACTACGCACACTGGTTGTTCTCGGTGGAGAAGCTGCTCAACGACAAGGGATACATCTCCCACGACGAGATCGATGCTCGGATGCAGCAACTGGGTACGCCGTCGATGAACCCACATCCGGAAAAGCCGGAGACGTTGTCCCCGTTCGCCGAACAGATGGTCGACGTGCTGTGGAAGGGAACGCCCCATGACCTGCCTGCGGACACACCGCCTGCCTATGAGGTAGGTGCGACGGTGACGGTGCGCAACATTCACGAGGTCACCCACAACCGGCTGCCGGGGTATCTCAATCGCGCCACCGGTGTCGTCGCCAAGCAGTACGGGGCCTATCACGACCCCGCGGCCAGCGCCCACCAGCAGACCGACGTCCCCCACCAGCTCTACATGGTCCGGTTCACCTCGACCGAACTGTGGGGCGAGGCCGCCGCCGAGAAGTTCGACCTGTACGCAGACCTGTTCGAGGACTACCTCGAACCCGCAAGCTGACGAAACTCTAAGGAAGAGAACACACATGGACTGGCTTTCACTATCCGATGTCGAGGCGCGGGTGAACGCGCTGGAATCGCTCATGGTCGAGAAGGGACTTGCCGAGCACGAGGCCGTCGACGCCGTCGTGTCGTCCTTCGAGAACGACATGGGCCCGGTCAACGGCGCCAAGGTGGTCGCGCGCGCCTGGACCGACCCGGAGTACAAGGAATGGCTGCTGCGTGATGCCACCGCTGCGATCGCCGACATGGGATTCACCGGGCTGCAGACCGAACACATGGTGGCCGTCGAGAACACCGCGGAAAAGCACAATATCGTGGTGTGCACGCTGTGCTCCTGCTACCCGTGGACGCTGCTGGGCATCCCGCCGGCGTGGTTCAAGTATCCCCAGTACCGTGCCCGCGTGGTCAAGGAACCGCGCAGCGTGCTCGCCGAATTCGGGGTGACGCTGCCCGACGATGTCGCCATCGATGTCTGGGACAGCAGCGCCGAAATCCGCTATCTTGTTGTCCCGCAGCGTCCGTCGGGCACAGAGGGGCTCTCGATCGACGAACTGGTGGATCTGATCAGCCGTGACTCGATGGTCGGAACCGCTCTGGTCTCCGCGGGGCAGGAGAGCTAGATGACCATCACCCAGGATGTCACCGATATCGTCGGATTCGACGATCAGGACGGTGCGACGGCACTGCCCCGATCCAACGGCGAACTGATCTTCGACGCACCATGGCAGGGCAGGCTGTTCGGGCTCGTCGTACACCTCTGCAAGGCAGGAACCTTCGAGTGGGACGAGTTCAAGTCACATCTCATCGCGGTGATCGACGAATCCGGGCTCGGCGATGTCTGCGACCCGGCGGTCTACTACCGACAATTCGGGGAGGCGTTCTGCCGACTGGCCGCGCAGAAGGGCTTCTTCGACGCCTCGACCCTGGAGCGCCGCGCCCTCGTCGAGGGCGAGCGGTTGGCGCACACAGGCCATGAACACGACCATGAACACGACCATGACCATGACCACGGACACGCTCACTGATGGAGAACATGCGATGAGCAAGGCCACTGCGCTGTCCATCAGTGTCGGAATCTTCGGCGCCCTGTCGACCTGGCTGACCGCCGCCGTCTGGCCGCTACCCGTCTGGGTGTTGTTCCTGGCGTGGGCGTCGTTCTTCTTCGTCGGGTCCGGGATCGGTGGGCTGTTGAAATCGGTGGCGTGCAACTGGACAGGCATCGCCATCGCGACGTGCACCCTGCTGGCGGTCAACGGAACCGAGAGTGCGGTACTGCTGGCCGTCGCCGTCGGGATCGGCAGTCTGGCAATGGTTCAGGTGTCGCGCATGCCGTGGTTGTCGGCGACGCCGGCGATCGTCTTCGGCTTCGCGATGACGGTCGGCACCATTGCGGCGACCACGCATCCGATCACCACCTCCGGTGTCTCCAATCCGGCGCTGATCGCCGCGACGACGGCCTTGGTGGGCGCGGCCTTCGGCGTGGCGTCGGAATGGTTGGCCCAGATCGTGCTGCGGGCGTGGCCGGTGCCCGGCGAAGCCCCCGATATGGCGCAGCCGGCGTGAGTGTGCGGGTCGTGATGAGGCCGGATATCCTGCACGAACCCAATTATTCGAGATGGAAGAGATGAGCGGGGGAGCGGTGCCGACGACGACCGGTCCCGACAGCGTGTCGGAGGTCCTGTTCCGGGCCGGCCGGTGGTGGTCGGATGCGTTGGCGAGTGGACTGCTGGACGCCGATGTCACCAGTATCGACGGGTGGCGTGTGCTCGGATCGCTGCGCGGCGGCGACGGATTTACGATGAGCGATATCGCGCTTGCCCTGACGATTCCGCCCCCGTCCCTGACCAGGATCGTCGACAAGCTCGTCGATGGCGGATTCGTGGTGCGTCGGGTCGATGCGATGGATCGCAGGCGGGTCCTGATCTACCTCTCTGCGCGGGGAAAGACCAAGGTGCGCAAGTTGGTTCGACAGGAGGGCCTGGTCAAATCGGCCCTCATCGACGAGTTCGGTGAGGACACCGCGGTTCATCTGATCCGCACGCTGGCGCGGGTCAGCGACCTGTCGATGCCCTGCTCCCGCTGAGGACAACTTTTCATCGAACCAACAGTTGCGCAACGCGGCGTTAACGACAGCGGTCGAGGATCGAACCCGGATAGTGGCGGGACGGAGATGCGGCGATGGTCGACGAATCGGGACGAATCGGGCGCGACACCATCGACGTCGCGCTCGTGGTGCCGTTCAGCGGATCGGCCGGCATCTACGGTCCGTCATGTGAAGCCTGTGCCGAACTCGCCATCGCTGATATCAACGCCGGACCTGGATTACTCGGCAGACAGGTGCGATTGGTCCCCGTCGACGGAAGTCGCGCGCCGACAGTCGTCGCCGCCGAAATCGCCGCGCTGATCGATCTGGGCGCCGTCGATGCGGTGACCGGCTGGCACATCTCACCGGTGCGCAAGGCGATTGCCGAGGTCACCGCCGGCCGGGTGCCCTATGTCTACGGTCCGCTGTATGAGGGTGGCGAGCGCACGCCCGGTCTCTTCCTCACCGGCGAAACCCCGTCCAAGCAGCTGCTGCCGGCGATGAGCTGGATGAAATCGGAGTACGGTATCGATCGCTGGGTGGTGATCGGTAACGACTACGTCTGGCCACGGGAGACCGGGTCGGCGGCGCGGGTCCACGCCAGGGCGTCCGGGCAACCGCTGCTGGCAGAGATGTACTTCCCGCTGGGTACCGACGATTTCGGTGCGGCAATCAGCCAGATCGAACAGACCGAGGCCACCGGTGTCCTGCTGTTGTTGGTCGGTGGCGACGGTGTCGCGTTCAACCGCCAATTCGCGGCCGCGGGCCTGGGGCGGGCGGTACCCAGACTGAGCCCGCACGTCGAGGAGAACATGCTGCTGGCCAGCGGACCCGAGAGCAACGAGGGTCTGTTCGCCGCCGCCGGATACTTCGAGGCACTGAACACCACTGCCAGCATGGATTTCGCCCGCCACTATTACGGTCATTTCGGGGTTGCGGCGCCGGCCCTGAACAGTATCGGTGAATCCTGTTACGAGGCACTGACATTGTTCGTGACGCTGGTCTCACGTGCCGGCTCACTCGGCATCGAGTCGATGACCATGGCGGCGACCGACCTGCGCTACTCCAGCCCGCGCGGTGAGGTGCGGATGCACGGCAACCAGATGTCCCAGGACATCTACATCGCCGAGGCGTTGGGGCTGGATTTCGAGGTTCGGGAGAGGATCTCGGCCGCCTGAACGGTGATGCTGAACTCGAATACCGCGGGATCGCCCTCGGCCACCCGGTAGCCGCCGCGCCGTAACGCGTCGGTCGGGGCCGCCATCGGCTCGATGGCGACCAGGTCAGCGTCGGGCGGTGCGAACAGCTGAGCCGCCGGATAGCCACGACCGAAACGCACCTCGATGCGCCGCCCACCGCCGGCGATGGCGAACACCGCCCCCTCGGGCACCTCGTCGAAACCGTCGTCGAGCGCGCGGTCGGCCAGCGGCTCCGCAGCCGCCGGCCACACCTGGTGTTGACCGGTCGGAAGACCGGCATCATCGACCGGCAGCCACCGCATGCCAGGAGTGCTCAACACCCAGTCGGCCCGTGGCACGTCCGGGATCGTGAGATACGGGTGATAACCGAAGCACAGCGGTACCGCGACGCCGGGCTCGGGCGCCACCGTCGTCGTGATGGTCAGCGTCCGGTCTGCCAGCCGCACCCGTTGGGTCAGCACATGCGGAAACGGGAACGCCGCCAACAGCTCCGGGGTCGTGTACTCCAACACCGCGAGCAGCTCATCGGCCGAATGCTGCACCTGCCATCCGGGGTGCGCGGCCAGGACCCCGTGCATCGGTGCGCCGTGCGGATCGGTCCGCACACCGGGCGCACCGTCCAACCGCACCGTCGTGGTGCCGACCGCATAGTCCTTGCCGCTCAGCCTGTTCGCCCACGGATACAGGATCGGGATGCCCATGGTCTTGCCCTCGGCGATGTACGCGTCCAGGCCACGGCGCTGCCCGAGGAACTCGACACCGTCCTCGGCAAGCGAGGTGCCGATCATGCCTGCACCGGGGACGAAGGTCGCGGTCAGCGAGGACGACGGATCATGCAGCACCAGGGATTCGGGCATGGACCGATCCTTTCACGAGAGCGGATCGTGCTGGATGCGCTCCGGTGGCGCACCCTTGGCGATCAGCGCCGCCTTCGTGGCGGTCACCATCTGTGGCCCGCCGCAGATCAGGATCTGCCGATCCCCCCAGCCGCCGTAACCCGACACGACCTCGGGGAGCAACCCGGTCTGACGTACATGCAGGCCGCGCGGTGGCGCGTGATCCGGGTAGTCGGCGGCCCATGGGGGATCGGACGAGAACTCGGATACCGGGGTGACCGACAACCACGGGTTCATTGATGCGATCTGCCACAGAGTCGGCAGATCGTAGAGGTCGCTGGGGTACCGGCCGCCGAAGAAGAGGTGCACGCGCGGGTTGTCCGCCTCCCGGCACAGATCCATGATCAGCGAACGCAACGGGGCCAACCCGGTGCTGCCGGCCACCATCAACACGTCACCGGCGTCCCGATCGACGTGCAGACCACCGTGCGGGTGCGACAGCCGCCACCGGTCGCCGACCGTCGTCTCCCCGATGATCGCCGGGCTGACCATGCCACCGATCACGGAGCGGATGTGGAACTCGACGGCCCCGCTGCCGTCATCGGGGATCGCCGGGCTCAGATAGCGCCACCGCCGTGGCCACTGCGGCACCTGCACCGTGACGTACTGCCCGGGGTGATACGGCAGTCGCTGGTCCAGTTGCAGTCGCACCACCGACACATCCCGGGTCGTGCGGATGTGCTCGACGACGGTGCCGTCGCAGAACGGCGGCCCCTGCTCGGCATCGGCAGCACCGCGCATCACCCCGATGACCAATTCCACGAAGTCGACCGTCGCCTCGGCGATCCGGCCGTCCCAGACATACGTCAGATGACCGCGCAGGGTCGCCAGCAGCGCCTCCCGCATGGTGTCGTAATGGGCGTGCGTCACACCGTATTTGCGGTGATCGCGACCCAGCTGGGCCAGGAAGGCGACCGGTTCCTCGGCGCGCTGGGCGATCATCTCACCGAGTAGCCACCCCAGCGCCTGGCTGAACGCCCGGCGCTGGGGCGCCATATCCGGCGGGAACAGGTCGCGCACGGTCGCGTCGCTGGCGAACCAACGGGTGTAGAAGCGGCCGATCAGTGCGTCCGAATGGGGGCCGTTCGGGTCGACGGCGGCGCGCAGTGTCTGCAGCGCGTCGCGATCGTCGAGTCCCACGTCCGCCGAGTTTAGGTGAGTCGCCACCAATACCGACGCACGGCAGGTTGCCGCGATACCGTGTGCACCATCGAAGAGACAACGGCGATTCTGGTGTTTCACCACGGTGGCGACGGCTCGTTCGCCGAGTGGGCCGACACGGTGGTGGCATCCGCGTCGGCCGCAGCCGGCCATGTCGCGGCGTGGGTGTCGATGGTCGACGGTCCCTTCGAGCCGGCGCTGGCGGTGAGCTTCGGCACCAGCGCCGCGGCCGATGTCTGGTTGGACAGCGCCGAACGCGCAGCAGTGATGCGTGCCGGTGCTGCGCTCGGCTGGCGGTCCGCCGCGCCGGCACTGTTGCTCGACGGGACGGGGGCACCGCCACCCGGAATCAGTGCTTTCCGGCATCAGCTCAGGGCGGGCCTGGTCGGCGAATTCCTGGAATCCCAAACCGATCTCACCGCGGCGGCGAGCGGATTCAGCGGATACGAGGGCACCTCGGTGTTCGTGCAGGGCGAGGAGGAAGCGCTGTCGGTGCTGCGATTCCGCACCGACCGGCAGCTGGCCGCGTGGACATCATCGCGGCAACGGGAGAATGCCCTGCCCTCCTTGCGGTCGAGCCTGCGGGGTGATTTCGCCTCGGTGTCGGGCACCACTGCGTTCGGCACCACGGTGCGCGCCGAGGGCGGCCGGGTGCTGATGACGCCGAACTGGAAGTCGGCCATGCTGGTGTTGCTGGTGCTCTACCCGACGGTGATGCTGTTGTCGCGATTCCTCGGGCCGCAGCTGGATCGCTCGGGAGCGGACCCGTGGCTGGCGTTGTGGCTGAGTCAGGTGGCCAGCATCGTCCTGATGCAGTGGTGGCTGATGCCATGGGCCTCAAAACCGTTCCGGCGCTGGCTCGATCCGGTGGAGGGCTCGGGTTGGCGCAGTAATCTGGCCGGCGCAGCGGCGATCGCGACGATCTACCTGGTGACGCTGTCGTTGTTCGGGACGGTCCGGTGGCTGCAGTACTGGGACTACGCAAACTGATCAGGCCAACCGATCAAACCAACCCGTGAATCCCCTTGTACAGCACCATGATGCCGATCACAAGCAGAATGGCCGCGACCAAGGTCGCGTGCTGGTGCTCCATCCACATCCGTAGCCGACGCAGTGGTCCGGCCAGTCGCTCACCGCTGATCGTGTAGGCCACAATCGGCAGGATGACGGTACTCGCGGCGAGCACCACGAAATAGGGGACCGCAAGCCAGGCGTGTTCGACGCCCACGCCGGCACTGCCGATGGCCAGCCCGGCGGCGATGCAGATGAACAGCACTTTCGGGTTCACCACCGCCAGCACCGCCGCGGTCGCCGCCGCGCGGGTCGGGGTGAGGCCGCCGAGCGTGCGCATCCAGGCCGGGGAGTGCTCGGACTTGTGCCGGGTGGCGAACCGGTAACCGCCGAACACGATCAGCGCGGCGCCCACCACCAGCCGCAGCCAGGACGCCCAACCCGGTGGCTCGTCGAAGGACCCGACCAGGCCCGAGGCGGCGACGAAAACCGAGGTGAGCACCCCGAGTCCCACCAGCCAGCCGGCCAGGTACGCCAGTCCGGTCGGGCGCGGACGAGCGGTGTCCAGGGCGAGCACCGCGGGGATGATCGAGAGCGGGGACAGCGCGATCACCATTGCCAGCGGGGCCAGCTCGGCAAGCAATGATCCCCAACCTGTGGTCATGCAGCAGAAGGTAGCAAGCTGCCGGTCAGTATTCGCACCACTTCCACTGGCCGCCCTCCCTGACGAAAACGATCTCGTCGGCGTCCACACCGTGATTCTCGATGACCGACCGCGCCGAGGAGCCGTCGATCTCCAGCTCCAGGATCGTCAGGTCCAGCGTGCCGTCGGCGCGGGCGTCCTGCAGTTCAGCGTCGGAGAACACGTCCTGAGCCAGCAGCTCGGTGCACATCAGCTGCCGTAGACCATCGAAATCACTGGTGTTCCAGGCCGATTCGAACTCCTGAACGAGTTCGGCGATCTGCGCTTCGGCGGACCACGGCCGCACGTCGGTGGGCGCCGCGGCGGTCCCGGTCGTGGCCCGGGTGCAACCGGCCAGGCTCAGGGCCACGCAGATCAGCAGCGCCAGCCGAGTCATGGTCGCTGCGAGGACCCTTCGACATCGTTGTGCCCGAGGGAGTCGACGAAGCGTGGGCCGAGCCGGGCGAGCTCGTCGCGATAACTGGTGGCCCAACCCCCGAAGGGCTTGTGGGCCAGATACTCGTTGCGGAACCGGTCATCCTCGGAGACCTCGGTGGCGCAGAAGGCCGGGATGGTCAGGTCGACCACGGGTGCATTCCGCTCGACCTCGGCCAGCAGTAGCGGGGCGTTGCGGCCCAGGAAACGGTCGATGACCCAGCCATCCTCGCCGAGCCACGCCGAATAGCGGACCTTGGCGATGACATGCTCGGCGCGCGCCACGATCTGCCCGGCGACCATCGGGTCCAGATCACGTTCGGCCTCGTATCGGGTGCCACCGGCCGCGGGGCCTTTGGCGGTCATGGTGCCGATGGCGTCGTCGCCGAGCGCGTCGATCAGCTCGGCCGGCGTGGCGTCGAGGTCTTCCGGTGCGGAACCTTGCAGACGGATGCGCACCGCGTACCCGTCGGCGGCGAAGAGATAGGCCTGCACGATCAGGGCGGGCCGGGGATCGAGGGCAGCGACGGCGGGCAACTCGTGGACGTAGAACTTCCGCTCGAACTCGAAGTCCCCGAAATCCTGGGATTCGGACATGTTCCGACGTTAGTCCCTAGACGCGGCTCCGGCCGGGCGCGGAGACTGTGTGTCACCGACGTCAAAAAAAGATAGACTTGAGCGGAACAGACTCAACCCTGACCGCGTTGGACTACACGACAAGCATTTTTACCAAGCTGCACAACCTAGAAAGGTAGGTGTCGTGGACTCGTTCAATCCGACCACGAAGACCCAGGCGGCACTGACCTCGGCCTTGCAGGCGGCGACCACCGCAGGCAACCCGCAGATCACTCCCGCCCATCTGTTGATGGCGTTGCTCACCCAGAACGACGGCATCGCTGCACCACTGCTGGAGGCGGTCGGAGTGGAGCCCGCGACCATCCGGGCCGAGGCCGAGCGCCTGCTCGGGCGGCTTCCCAGCGTCTCGGGCTCCACCTCGCAACCCCAGCTGAGCCCGGATGCGATCGCGGCGATCACCACCGCTCAGCACCTCGCCACCGAGATGGACGACGAGTACGTCTCCACCGAGCACCTGCTGTACGGACTTGCCAGCGGCGACTCCGATACCGCCAAGCTGCTCACCGGTGCGGGCGCGTCCCCGCAGGCACTGCGTGACGCCTTCGTGAAGGTGCGCGGCAGCGCCCGGGTGACCAACCCGGATCCCGAGGGCACCTATCAGGCGCTGGAGAAGTATTCCACCGACCTGACCGCGCGGGCGCGCGAAGGCAAGCTCGATCCGGTCATCGGGCGCGACAACGAGATTCGTCGTGTCGTGCAGGTGCTGAGCCGCCGGACCAAGAACAACCCGGTACTCATCGGTGAGCCCGGCGTCGGCAAGACCGCCATCGTCGAGGGCCTCGCCCAGCGCATCATCGCAGGCGATGTGCCGGAGTCCCTGCGGGACAAGACCGTCGTCTCGCTGGACCTGGGGTCCATGGTGGCCGGTGCCAAGTACCGCGGTGAATTCGAGGAGCGGCTCAAGGCCGTCCTTGATGACATCAAGAACTCCGCCGGACAGGTCATCACGTTCATCGACGAGTTGCACACCATCGTCGGCGCCGGTGCGACCGGCGAATCCGCGATGGACGCGGGCAACATGATCAAGCCGATGCTGGCGCGTGGTGAACTGCGGCTGGTCGGTGCGACCACGCTCGACGAGTACCGCAAGTACATCGAGAAGGACGCCGCCCTGGAGCGCCGTTTCCAGCAAGTGCTGGTCGGGGAGCCGTCGGTGGAGGACACCGTCGGCATCCTGCGCGGACTGAAGGACCGCTACGAGGTGCACCACGGTGTGCGCATCACCGACTCGGCGTTGGTCGCCGCCGCCACCCTCTCCGACCGCTACATCACCAGCCGCTTCCTGCCGGACAAGGCGATCGACCTGGTCGACGAGGCCGGATCCCGGCTGCGGATGGAGATCGATTCCCGACCCGTCGAGATCGACGAGGTCGAGCGGTTGGTCCGGCGCCTGGAGATCGAGGAGATGGCGCTGGCCAAGGAGGAGGACGACGCGTCCAAGGACCGGCTGGAGAAGTTGCGGGCCGAGCTCGCCGACAAGAAGGAACAGCTCTCCGAGCTGACCACCAGGTGGCAGAACGAGAAGGGCGCCATCGACGTCGTGCGCGAACTCAAGGAGCAGCTCGAATCGCTGCGTGGTGAGGCCGACCGGGCCGAGCGCGACGGTGATCTGGCCAAGGCCTCCGAGCTGCGCTACGGCCGCATCCCCGAGGTGGAGAAGAAGCTCGACGCCGCACTGCCCGTCGCCGAGGCGCGCGAGAACGTGATGCTCAAGGAGGAGGTCGGGCCCGACGACATCGCCGAGGTGGTGGAGGCCTGGACCGGCATCCCCGCCGGGCGCATGCTCGAAGGTGAGACCGCCAAGCTCCTGCGCATGGAGGAGGAGCTGGGCAAGCGCGTCATCGGACAACGCTCGGCGGTGCAGGCCGTCAGCGATGCGGTGCGCCGCAGCCGCGCCGGGGTGGCCGACCCGAACCGGCCGACCGGCTCGTTCATGTTCCTGGGCCCGACCGGCGTCGGGAAGACCGAGCTGGCCAAGGCGCTGGCGGAGTTCCTCTTCGACGATGAGCGTGCCATGGTCCGTATCGATATGAGCGAGTACGGCGAGAAGCACTCGGTGGCCCGACTGGTCGGTGCACCTCCGGGCTACATCGGCTACGACCAGGGCGGTCAGCTCACCGAGGCGGTGCGCAGGCGTCCGTACACGGTGGTGCTGTTCGACGAGATCGAGAAGGCCCACCCGGACGTGTTCGACGTGCTGCTGCAGGTGCTCGACGAGGGTCGGCTGACCGACGGTCAGGGCCGCACGGTCGACTTCCGCAACACCATCCTCATCCTGACGTCCAACCTCGGCGCCGGGGGTAGCGAGGAGCAGGTGATGGCGGCGGTGCGCTCGGCCTTCAAGCCCGAGTTCATCAACCGGCTCGACGATGTCCTCATCTTCGACGCGCTGAACCCGGCGGAGCTGGTCTCCATCGTCGACATCCAGCTGGCCCAGCTGCAGAAGCGGCTGGCTCAGCGGCGACTGGTGCTGGAGGTCTCACTGCCCGCCAAGCAATGGCTGGCCGAGCGCGGTTTCGATGCGCTCTACGGCGCCCGCCCGCTGCGCAGGCTGGTGCAGCAGGCCATCGGCGACCAGCTGGCCAGGATGCTGCTGGCCGGCGACGTGCACGACGGCGACGTCGTTCCCGTCAACGTCAACGCCGCGGGTGATGGTCTGGTCCTGGGCTGACCCTGGAGGCTGGGTGGCCACTTGTCGCACGGTTTCGCAAAGATTCCGGGCGATGAGTGGCCATTCGGCGTTCCGGTCGAAGATTGTGACCACTTCGAGTTCTGGCGAATCCGGGTCCAGCAAGTACGCTGAAGGCGATGGTTCCTCTCTGGTTCACGCTGTCCGCACTCTGCTTCGTGGGTGCGGCAGTTCTGCTGTACGTGGATTTCGGCCGTCGGCGAGGTCTCGGCCGACGCCGTAAGTCGTGGGCGAAGTCGCACGGTTTCGACTACGAGCACGAATCCGCCGACATCCTCGACCGCTGGAAGCGCGGTGTGATGTCCACCGTCGGCGAGAGCGCGCACGCCCGCAATGTGGTGCTCGGCCAGATCCGCGGCGAGGCGGTGTTCATCTTCGATATCGACGATGTGGCCACCGTGATCGCCCTGCACCGCAAGGTCGGCACCAATGTGGTGGTCGACCTGCGGCTCAAGGACATCAAGGAGCCCCGCGAAAGCGATATCTGGCTGCTCGGTGCGATCGGCCCGCGGATGGTGTACTCGACCAACCTGGATGCGGCCCGGCGCGCCTGCGACCGTCGGATGGTGACCTTCGCCCACACCGCACCTGACTGCGCCGAGATCATGTGGAACGAGCAGAACTGGACGTTGGTGGCCATGCCGGTCACCAGCACCCGCGCCCAGTGGGACGAAGGTCTGCGCACCGTGCGCCAGTTCAACGACCTGCTGCGGGTGCTCCCGCCCGTGCAGCAGGCCGGCACCAATGGCGCGCGGGCCGGCCAGCCCGCGTTGGCCCGCCGCAGCGGTTCACCGAGCCGGCCGCTGGCATCCCGGCCCTCCGCGCTGCAAAGCCCCGCCGAGCTGCCTGCCGGCCGCGGCGATCAACCGCCCGGTCGCAGCGATGTGAGCCGCTACACCCAGCAACGGCCGCCGGTGCACCAGCCCCGCCAGGCGCCCCACTTCCAGCGGTAGATGCAGGTCCTGATCACCGGCCCGACCTCGGGGCTCGGTGCCGGATTCGCCCGTCGCTATGCCGCGGACGGCCATGACCTGATCCTGGTGGCCCGCGACGCCGTCCGACTGAACACGTTGGCCGCCGAACTCGGCGACCGCCACGGTGTCTCCGTCGAGATCATCTGCGCCGACCTCGCCGACCAGGCGGGCCGCGATGCGGTCTGCGAGCGGCTGCGCGACGGCGTGCATGTTCTGGTCAACAACGCCGGGTTCGGCACCTCCGGTGAGTTCTGGACCGCGGACTACGTCCAGCTGCAATCCCAGCTGGACGTCAACGTCACCGCCGTCATGGCGCTCACCCACGCCGCGCTGCCCGCCATGCTGGCCGCCGGTGCCGGCACCGTCATCAACGTCGCCAGCGTCGCCGGCCTCATGCCGGGTCGCGGATCGACCTACTCCGCCTCCAAGGCATGGGTGATCGCGTTCTCCGAGGGGTTGGCCAATGGTCTCGGCGGTACCGGGGTCGGCGTCCACGCGCTCTGCCCAGGATTCGTGCACACCGAATTCCACGAGCGGGCCGGTATCGACATGGCCGGAACGCCGACCTGGTTCTGGCTCGAGGTCGACGATGTCGTCGCCGACACCCTCACCGCTGTCGCCGCTGACAAGGTCGTCATCGTGCCGGGCCTGCAGTACAAGCTGCTGACCACCGGCAGTCGGCTGCTCCCGCGAACTCTGTTGCGCGGTCTGACCAAACGCGTCGGCAAGGGTCGTGATCGCACGTGATGCGCACCGCCATCGCGCTGCTGGTGGCCATCATGCTGGTGGCCGGGTGTGCCGGCGGCGATGATCACCAGGGGCCGTTCGGTGCCGAGCAGGCCACCCTCGGGGAGGCCCAGTCCCTGCTCGGCTGGAACATCTCGGTGGCCAATCTGCGCTTCGAGGGCAACCAGGTGCTCGTCGACGTCGACGCAGCCGTCGCCGACGAGAACGCCGAGCATGTCGCCGCGGACAGCCTGCGCTTCGGTCTCTACGGAGCGCTGTCACATCCGCTGGAGGCCACCGCCGTCGGCAGCTGCGACTCGGTCACCGACCTGAACCTGCAACCCGTCACCGCCGCCGATCCCGCCAGGCTCAGCGGCACCGTCTGTCTCGGCCCGCTGCGCGACCAGAGTCAGGTGCGCGGCATCTACGTCTATTCGCCCAAGGACCGGATGCCGAAGACCACCGTCGCCTACCCGGCCGCCTTCCCGCTGGGCCTGGCACCCACACCCGACACAGACACCGGACTGGTCATCACCTCCACCAGCGTCGACGGGTTCGCCGCCGACGGGTCGCAGCTGCGGCCCGAGGCGATCGGTGATCCCAACGCGTTCACCGGTAACGGCTACATGCTGCTCGGCCTGTCGATCGACGGTCTGGCGCAGCGGTATCGGGAGGATTCGCAGAACCGCGGCGGGCCACTGATGGTGCTCACCGGTCCGACACTGCCGGGCAAGGGACTTTCGCATGCCTGCTCGGCCTACGGGTCCTCGCTGCTGGTGTTGCCCGACGAGACCCGTGATGCCGTCGCGATCCGGGCCTCGCTGTGCACCCAGGGTGAGATCAACGCCGCGCTGCTGTACCCGACCGTCTCGGTGGTCGGTACCCACGCCGCGTTGTGGATCACCGCCGATGACTGAGTCGCCCGGACCCACCGAGTGGGGTGCGGGCCCCGGTGTCGGCCCGTGGCAGGGCCCGCTGCCCACCGGAGCGGACGCGGCGCGGTACGACCCGGAGCTGCTGCGCGCCGGTGACACCCGCAATGTCGTTGACGCATACCGCTATTGGACCCGTGAGGCAATCATCGCCGATATCGACCGGCGCAGGCACCCGCTGCACATCGCGATCGAGAACTTCGGCAGCGATGCCAATATCGGCACCGTGGTGCGCACCGCCAATGCCTTCGCCGTGGACACCGTGCACATCGTCGGGCGGCGCCGATGGAACCGGCGCGGCGCCATGGTCACCGACCGTTATCAGCGGCTGCGCCATCACGAGGACACCCCCGGCCTGCTCGCCTTCGCCGCCGATGCCGGGCTGACCGTCGTCGCCGTCGACAACGTGCCCGGATCGCGTCCACTGGAGACCGCGGTCCTGCCGCGCGACTGCCTGCTGGTGTTCGGTCAGGAGGGCCCGGGGATTACCCCGGAGGCCTCGGCCGGCGCGGCGTTCACGGTGTCCATCGCGCAGTTCGGCTCGACCCGCAGTATCAATGCCGGCGTGGCGGCCGGTATCGCGATGCACGCCTGGGTCCGCACACATGCCGACATAACAGCGGCCTGGTAGGGCAAAATCGTGCCCATGGTCGACGTATGGGCAAATCGCGCCGCGAGCTCGGAGGCCGCCGTCACCGCGCGGCACCTGCGACGGCTGTGGGGTCTGCCCGGAACCCAGCTCGGGGTCACCGCATGGCCTGCGGCGCGCAACCAGGCCCTCTTCGGCACCTGGCATTACTGGTGGCAGGCGCACCTGCTCGACTGCCTGGTCGATGCCCAGCTGCGCGATCCCCAGCCGCAACGGCTGACACGGATCAAGCGTCAGATCCGCGGTCACCATCTTCGAAACAACCTGCGCTGGACGAACAGCTACTACGACGATATGGCCTGGCTGGCCCTGGCCCTGGAGCGCTCCGGGAGACTGGTGGGTGTCGGCCGCCCCAAGGCGTTGCGCACCTTCACCGAGCAGTTCCTCAACGCCTGGGTTCCCGAGGACGGCGGCGGAATTCCCTGGCGCAAACAGGATCAGTTCTTCAACGCCCCGGCCAACGGTCCGGCAGGCATCTTCCTGGCCCGGTCCGAGGACCGGCTGCGCCGTGCGCAGCAGATGGCCGACTGGATCGAGGACACCCTGATCGACCCCGAGACCAAGCTGGTCTTCGACGGCATCAAGGCCGGGTCGCTGGTGCGCGCCCAGTACACCTACTGCCAGGGGGTCGTGCTCGGCCTCGAGGTCGAACTGGCCAACCGCACCGGCGACCCCGAGCACGCCGAACGGGTGCACCGGTTGGTCGCCGCCGTCGAGCAGCACATGACCACCGACGGCGTCATCCGCGGTGCCGGCGGTGGTGACGGGGGATTGTTCAACGCCATCACCGCCCGCTATCTCGCCCTGGTGGCCACCGATCTGCCCGGCAGCACCCCCGCCGACGAACAGGCCCGCGCCACCGCGCGCACGATCGTCCTGACCTCGGCGCAGTCGGCGTGGGACTACCGCCAGACCGTCGACGGGATGCCGCTGTTCGGCCCGTTCTGGGACCGCAATGCCGAGGTGCCGCAGGCAGCGACCAAGACCGCACAATCGGTGGACGGCGCGGTCAACGCCTCCGAGACGCCCGAACGCGATCTGTCGGTGCAGTTGTCGGGCTGGATGCTGATGGAGGTCGCCCACACCCTGGATGCCGGTACCGCGTGATCCGGCGCATTCCGACCGCCGCGCGCAGCGGCGAGAACACTGCTGCCGGTCTGCTGCTGCTGTTCACGCTGTTGGCCATCCTGTGGTCGAATTCGCCCTGGGCGCACAGCTATACGGAATTCTGGGACACCCACGTGGGATTGACCTTCGGCAGCGCGCATGCCGAGATGAGCGTCAAGCACCTCGTCAACGACGCGTTGATGACGTTCTTCTTCTTCCTGGTCGGTTTGGAGGTCAAGAGCCAGTTCGTCATCGGTGAGCTGACCGACCGGTCCCGCGCCGCGGTACCGGTGTTGGCCGCGCTGGCCGGCCTGATCGTGCCGGCACTGGTGTTCCTGTTGTTCAATCCCAGCGGCGACGAGGCGCGGGCCTGGGGTGTGGTGATCTCGACCGACACCGCCTTCCTGGTCGGCGCGCTGGCCATCATCGGGCCCAAGCATCCGTCCCGGCTGCGGACGTTCCTGCTGACCCTGGCCGTCGTAGACGATGTCGGTGCGCTGCTGGCGATCGCGCTGTTCTACTCCGATCAGATCCGGATCTGGCCGTTGCTGTTGTCGGTGGTGCTGATCGCGCTGCTGGCCATGGTGCGGCTGCTGCCCGCCGCCCGCGGCCCCGCCTACTTCGTGCTGGGTCTGGGCTTGTGGCTCGCCCTGTTGCAGGGCGGTGTGCACCCGACGCTGGCCGGTGTCGCGGTCGCCTTGTTGATCCCGGTCTTCAACCCCGAACGCGATCGGGTGGAGGAGGCCGTCGAGATGATCGGCGTCTTCCGACAGTCCCCGAACTCCGAGTACGCGCGGGAGGCGGCGCGACGGCTGCGCGACTCGATCTCCATCAACGAGCGCCTGCAGACCGCGTTCACGCCGTACGTGTCCTACCTGATCCTGCCGGTGTTCGCGCTGGCCAACGCCGGCGTCCAGTTCAACATGCAGACCATCGAGTTGGCCGTCCGCTCGCCGCTGACATGGGGCATCATCGCCGGCCTGGTGGTCGGCAAATTCGTCGGCATCACCGCGGCGACGGCCATCGTGCGGGCCAGCGGCCTGGGTCAGCTGGCACCGGGGCTGACCCTGCGCCGGGTGGCCGGCGGCGCGGCGCTGTCCGGGATCGGGTTCACCATCTCGCTGTTCATCGTCGACATCGCGATCAGCGATCCGGTCAGCCAGGATTTGGCCCGTGTCGGTGTGCTGGTGGCCTCGGTGGTGGCCTTCGCTCTCGGCTGGCTGCTGTTCGCCGTCACCGACCGGCTCAGCCCCCCGGTGGCCGTCGGTGCCACCCTGTTGCGCCCCGTCGACATCGAGCGCGACCATATCGCCGGAAATCCGCACGCACCGCTCACTCTGGTCGAGTACGCCGATTTCGAATGCCCGTTCTGCAGCCGGGCGACCGGTTCGATCGACGAGGTGCGCGCGCATTTCGGAGATCGGCTGCGCTACGTGTGGCGGCATCTGCCGCTGGAACGGGTGCACCCGCATTCGGTGGATGCCGCCCGCGCCAGTGAGGCCGCCGCGTTGCAGGGGCGGTTCTTCGAGATGGGTGCCCGCATGTTCGAGATGCAGGACCACCTGGAATGGCAACACATCTACCGCTACGCCGACGGGGTCGGCTGCGATATCGCGAAGTTCGACGAGGATGTGCAGTCGGCCAGGGTGATGCACCGGGTGACCGATGACATCGAGGATGCCGAACTGATGGACCTGGGCGGGACGCCGACGTTCTTCGTCAATGGTGTCCGGCACACCGGGCCGTACGACGCCGCGAGCCTGATCCGCGCGCTGGAGGGTTAACGGCTGCGCCCGCGCACCGAACCGAAGACGACCAGCGCCGCTGCCAGGGCGGTGAGCACCAGCCCGGCCACCGTGACGGCCTGCCGGAACTGGCCGGTCTGCGTCGCGGTCCAGTTCCCGGTGGCCAGCGAGCCGGTGAACAGCGCCGCCAGAATGGTGCCGGTGACGACGATCCCGATCGCCGAGGTCACCTGTGCGGCGGTATCGGTCAGCGCCGTGCCGAGCGAGGTCCGGTCCTCCGGCAGCCCACGCAGCACGTTGAGCGCGGCGACCACGCCGACCACCCGCATGCCCGCGGCCACCAGTACCAGCGACAGGGCAACCCACGGATAACCGAACCGGCCGAGCAACCCGAACACGGCCAGGCCGATCACCACGGTGCAGGCACTGAGCCAGGCGGCACGCTCCGGTCCGACGCGGCGGACGAACGGATCGACGAAGGCACTGCCTGCGATCAACACGAGGACCTGAGGCAGCATGCCGAGCGCGGCCAGCGCCGGCGGCCACCCCCAGTCGAGCTGCAACTGCAGCGTCACGAGGTAGCCGAGCCCCGCAACCGCCAGCCCGGCGGCCGCCTTGAAGGCCAGCCCGCTCGAAACCAGCGGGCGCGCAACGAGTTCCAGGGATATCAGCGGGAAGCGCGTGCGCCGCTCGCGCACGACGAACAGTGCGAGGGTGGTGACGGCCGCCGCGGCGGCCGCCCACGGCAGCCATGATCCGACGCCGCGGTCGACGAAGAGCGTGGGCGTCAGCAACGTCAGCAGGACCGTCGTGGTCCCCAACGCCGCACCGGGCAGATCCAGCGGGTCGCGGTGCAGATCGGCCGCGCGGTCTGCCGCCACGCCGCGACCCACCCCGATGATCGCCAGCGCGGCAATCGGGACGTTCACCAGCAGGAGTAGCTGCCACGGCGCGATCTGGATGACCAGGCCGCCGACGGTCGGTCCGATGGCGAGCCCGACCAGGCCGACGGTGGAGATGAGGGTGATGGCGCGCAGTCGCAGGGTGTCCTCGTCGAAGAGCCGGAACGCCAGCGCCATCGAACCGGGCGTGGTCATCGCCGCGGCGACGCCGGTGAGCACCCGGACGGTGATGAGTTGTTCGGCGGTGGTGACGAAGGCGGTGGCCAGGCTGGCCGCGGCGAGCAGGGTGAGGCCGATGATCATCAGCCGCCGGCGGCCGAACCGGTCGGCGAGCGCGCCGAAGATCAGCATCAGCCCGCCGAACACGACGGCGTAGGCGCCGACGACCCACTGCAGGGCGGTGGTCGAGGCGTGCAGATCGCGGCCGATGGTGGGCAGGGCGATGGTCAGCACCGAGTTGTCGAGCATCTCGAAGAGGAACACCGCGCTGAGCCCCGTCAGGGCCATCCACGCCTGGGCCAGTGACCGGGGAGGCAGAATGCGGGAAGCAACGGACATACGCACTAAGTTAAGTCACTAAACTTAGTGAGTCAACAGATGGGATGGTCATGCCGAGAACTTCGGAGCGCGGGGGGCCATTGACCCGTCGCAAGATCTCCGACGTCGCCACGATGTTGTTTCTTGAGCGCGGGTTCGACACCGTCACCGTCGCCGATGTGGCGCGTCAGGCCGGTGTGTCCAGCGTGACGGTGTTCAAGCACTTTCCCCGCAAGGAGGACCTGCTCTTCGACCGCGTGGAGGATGCGGTCGCGATCCTGCGCGCGGCGGTGCGCGACCGGGGTGCCGGCGTCGATGCGCTGACCTCGCTGCGCGACGCGTCCTTCCGATTGGTCGACGAGCGCCACGCGCTGTCCGGGGTGAAAGCGGGATCGATCCCGTTCTATCGGACGGTGGCCGCCTCACCCGCGCTGATCGCGCGCGCCAGGGAGATCGCCGCGGAACTGGAGCAGACCCTGGCCGCCGATCTGGAGGTGGACGCGGAATTCGACGGGGACCCGACGCTGTTCGCGGCCCTGTTCATCGCCGGCTACACGACGGTGCTGACCGGGACCGCGCGCCGTGTCATCGCCGCGGACGCACCGGATCCGGTGGTCGAGGACCACCGCGCGCGATTGACGGCACTCTTCGATGCTTTGCGCAGCGGGCTCTAACCCTGCTCGGCCAGCGGTCCCTCGCCGGCATCCTTGACGGCCTTGCGCCGCTTGTACCACTCGATGGCGATGGGCAGCACCGAGAGGATGACGATGCCGATGACGATCGGCTCCAGCAGCTTCTGGATGATCTCGAACCGGCCCAGCCAGAAGCCCAACAGCGTAAGACCGCAGCCCCAGACGATGGCGCCGACGGCGTTGTACAGCGTGAACACCGCGTAGTTCATCTTGGCCGCGCCGGCGGTGATGGGCGCCAGGGTGCGCACGATCGGCACGAACCGGGCGATCACGATCGCGAAGGGCCCGCGCTGCTCGAAGAACACATGCGCCTCGTCGAGATACTTCTGCTTGAGGAATCGTGCGTTCGGCTTGAACATCGCCGTACCGACGTTGCGGCCGATCCAGTAGCCGACCTGTGCGCCGAGGATCGCCGCGACCGGGATGAAGACCAGCAGCTGCCACAGCTGGAAGTTGACGTCGGCGACGTTGCCCTCGGCCGAGGCGGTCTGGATACCGGCGGCCAGCATGCCGGCGACGAACAGCAGCGAGTCACCGGGCAGGATCGGGAACAGCACCCCGGATTCGACGAAGACGACCACCAGCAGCCCGATCAAGGCCCAGGTGCCGAAGTAGCTCAGCAGGTTGATCGGGTCCATGAAATCCGGCATGAGCGCCAGGTTGGTGGTCATGGGGTTCGAAGATACCGGCTCGACCTTAGGGACAGGCGACGGCGATGCGGTAGCTGGAATCGACGATGCGCGCCGGATCTGCGGAATCGGTGCCGCTGCCCGACCCGGTGACGATCCAGGTGGCGTCGTTGCGCAGCACCGTGGGCTCTCGTCCGGTCGCTGCGGGGAGCGGGACGTCGGAGGAATAGGCCAGGGCGACGCCGCCGACGTCGCCGATGGTCACCGACCGCACGGCGGCCACACCGTCCTCGTCGCCGGGCTCGTCGATGATGACGGTGACCCCCAGCGATGAATCCCCGATGCTGATGGTGAGCGGGCCGGCATCGTCATCGCACTGCACCGGACCGGTGGGACCGGTCGCGCCGTTGACGACGACCTGCGCGGTGCCCGCGGGCACCGCGTCGAGCTGGACCGGCGGTGGTTGCGCGACCGATGTCGCCGTGGGGGTGGTCTCCGGCGGGGCAGGCTGGGCGCAACCGGAAAGGATGCCCGCCATCGCTGTGGCCAGAAGGACGAACGGGGTCGGAACCGGCTTCGCGCGCATTTCTACCCGAGAGTAACCGGTGTACCCGGCATCCGCCCTGCCACGGCCGAGGGCTTCTTGAGATACTGCCAGGGACAGCGCACGCGACCCAGGAGGAAGTCCATGCCCATCGCCACGCCCGAGGTCTACGCCGAGATGCTCGGCCGTGCCAAGGAGCACTCGTTCGCCTTCCCGGCGATCAACTGCACCTCCTCGGAGACCATCAATGCCGCGATCAAGGGATTCGCCGACGCGGGCAGCGACGGCATCATCCAGTTCTCGACCGGCGGTGCGGAATTCGGTTCCGGCCTCGGGGTCAAGGACATGGTCACCGGGGCCACCGCCCTGGCCGAGTTCGCGCATGTCGTCGCGGCCAAGTACGACATCACCGTCGCGCTGCACACCGATCACTGCCCCAAGGACAAGCTGGACGGCTTCGTCCGCCCGCTGCTGGCGATCTCCGCCGAGCGCGTCAAGAACGGTCAGAACCCGTTGTTCCAGTCGCACATGTGGGACGGCTCGGCGGTGCCCATCGACGAGAATCTGCAGATCGCGCAGGAACTGCTGAAGCTGTCGACCGAGGCCAAGATCATCCTCGAGATCGAGATCGGTGTCGTCGGCGGTGAAGAGGACGGCGTCGAGGCCGAGATCAACGAGAAGCTGTACACCTCTCCCGAGGATTTCGAGAAGACCATCGACGCCCTCGGCGCCGGCGAGAACGGCAAGTACCTGCTGGCCGCCACCTTCGGCAACGTGCACGGTGTGTACAAGCCGGGCAACGTGAAGCTCAAGCCGGAGATCCTGGCGCAGGGCCAGCAGGTCGCCGCGGCCAAGCTCGGCCTGGCCGACAACGCCCAGCCGTTCGATTTCGTCTTCCACGGCGGGTCGGGCTCGCTGAAGTCCGAGATCGAGGACTCGCTGCGCTACGGCGTGGTGAAGATGAACGTCGACACCGACACCCAGTACGCCTTCACCCGGCCTGTCGCCGCGCACATGTTCACCAACTATGACGGTGTGCTCAAGATCGACGGCGAGGTCGGCAACAAGAAGGTCTACGACCCGCGCAGCTACCTGAAGAAGGCAGAGGCCGGGATGACCGAGCGCGTCATCGAGGCGTGCAACGACCTGCACAGCGCAGGCCGGTCGGTCTCCGCCGGATAAGGGCCCGAAACAACAATCGGCGCGTTCCCACCTCGGGGACGCGCCGATTTTTTTCTCCCACTCAGCCGTTCTGGCAGATCTTCCATTGGTCGTCGCGGAACTGCAGATCGAAGCTGCGGGTGGACCGGGTCTGCGGTGCATTGGCCATGAAGGTGGTCACGTTGGCCTCGGCGTGATCGTTGACCACGACCACCTCGTCGATGCTGGCCACCACGGGGTACTGCTTGGCCGCCGCGACCCGGCGGTGCGTGTCGGTCCAGGCCTTGTCGTCGTAGCGGACATAACTGTCGCGGGTGGCGCCGCAGGTCAGTCCCCGCAGCGCCGCCAGGTCGCCCTTCTGGATGGCGACATCGAAGTTCTGGATCGTCGAGCGAACCTGGTCCTCCTGGGAGGCGGCGCCGTCGCTGCCCCTGGTGAGCAGCACGGTGCCGAGGATCGCGACGGCGGCTACAGCGGCGATCACCAGCACAACCGCGATCACCCAGCCCCAGCTGCGCCGTCGGGCCGGCGCCTTGGGTGCGTCATCGCGCGGCGGAATCACCTGGGGGGCAGCCATTTTGGAGGTGTCGATCATCTCCGTCGGCTCGCCAGCAGCGAAGATCTCGGTCGGTGGCTCGGGTACCGATTGGATGATCTGGGTGGAGCCGTCGAATCCCGACGGCGCGGTGTACCGGCGCTCCGAGGAGTCCTCGGCCTCCGATGCGTCCGAGGTGGGCTCGGTGTTCGGGTCCCCGGGTTCTGTTGGGTTCGACATCCCTGCTGCGGTCCTCCCTCGCGAACGCTCTCCGCAAGCCTAGTCACTGGCGGCATATCCCCGCACGGCACAATAGGCCCATGACGCGTATGGGTGACCTGCTGGGGCCGGATCCGGTGTTGCTGCCGGGTGATACAGAGGCCGAAGAGGAACTGGCCGCGGGCGAGGAGCCCGCCATCGTGGCGGCGGCGCACCCAAGTGCGTCGGTGGCCTGGGCCGCGCTGGCCGAAGCTGCGCTCGCCGACGAGCAGCCCGTCACCGCGTACGCCTATGCGCGGACCGGTTATCACCGCGGGCTCGATCAGCTGCGCCGCAACGGGTGGAAGGGTTTCGGTCCGGTGCCCTATGCGCACGAACCCAACCGCGGCTTCCTACGTTGTGTGGCATCGCTGGCGAAGGCGGCGCAGACGATCGGGGAGACCCCGGAGTACGCGCGGTGCCTGGACCTGCTCGACGACTGCGACCCGGAGGCGCGTGCGGCCTTGGGCCTGGCCTGACAGCCCGTCCTCAACAGCCGTGCGCCCCGCAGTCGTCATCGCCGGTGGCCTCCACCTGGACCGTGGCGTGCTCCAGGCCGTGGGCGGCCAGGACCGCCCGGGCATCGACCAGTACCCGCGCGGAGTCCGCGCTGCTGGTCAGGTGCGCGGTGGCCATGTCCTTGCCCGGAACGAGCGTCCAGACGTGCAGATCATGCACGCCGGTGACGCCGTCGACCGACTCCAGATCGGTGCGCAGTTCCTCGACGTCGATATGCGCCGGTGACGATTCGCTGAGTATTCGCAGCGCGGCCCTGGCCAATGCGACGGCGCGGGGGAGCACCCACAGCGCGACCAGGACGGCGACCACGACGTCGGCGTAGGGCCAGGAGGTCGTGACGGTGACGATGCCCGCGATGAGCACGCCGATGCTGCCGACCGTATCGGCGACGACCTCCATGTAGGCGCCCTTGACGGCGAGGCTGTGCTCGGCGTCCGAGCGCAGCAGCAGCACCACCGCGATATTGGCCAGCAGACCCAGCAGCGCGACCACGATCATCGGCACACCAGGCACGTCGGGCGCATCGCCGAGTCGTTCGAAGGCCTCGTAGAGGATGAACGCGGCGACGCCGAACAACAGTGCTGCGTTGGCCACGGCGGTGAACACCTCGGCGCGGTGCCAGCCGTAGGTGCGTGCCGCCGAGGTCGATCCGCGGCGGGCCATCAGCACCGCGGTCAGTCCCATGAACATGGCGACCAGATCGGTGAGCATATGGCCGGCGTCGGCGAGCAGGGCGATCGAGTTGATGCTCAGCGCGGTGACCAGTTCGACGACGAAGAACGTGGCCAGGATGGCCGCGCCGATCATCATGCGGCCTACCCGCGTATCGCTTCCACCGTGGCTGTGGTCATGTCCGGCACCCATGCCGCCGAATATATGCGGAAGTATGCATATGTTGCAAGGGCGCCCTAGAGCCAGGCCGACCAGAATCGGGTGAGGCCTCCGCCGAGGGAGACCAGGGGGCCGGGGACGCCGGACAGTTCGACGAACCAGAACACCGCGCCGAAGAAGAGCTGGTTGAGCTGCGGCACCAGCAGCACGATCAGCAGGATGACAAAACCCCATTGTTTGACCGGGTCCAGGGCGCGCTGGGTGTCGGTGCTTAGATGGGGTTCCAGGGCGTTGTAACCGTCCAGGCCGGGGATCGGCAGCAGATTCAGCAGCACGGCGGTGACCTGGAGGAAGCCCAGGAAGGCCAGACCGCCCCAGAACACCGCGTGGGCCGGGTCGTAGAACAGGCGCGTGGCGCCGAGCAGCAGGATGGCCAGGACCAGGTTCGCCAGCGGACCGGCCAGGCTGACCTGCGTGCGCTGTCGCGCCGTCATCCACGAGGTGTGCAGATAGACCGCGCCCCCCGGCAGCCCGATCCCGCCGATGGCGATGAACAGCATCGGAAGACCCAGCGACAGAAGGGGATTGGCGTACTTGAGCGGGTTGAGCGTCAGGTAGCCACGCACCTCGACGTTGTGGTCACCGAACCGCCATGCGGTGTAGGCGTGGCCGAACTCGTGCAGACACAGCGATACCAGCCAACCGGCGATCACCAGCACGAAGACCGAGACGTAGGAGAGCGTCTGCACCCGATCGGCGCACAACCACGCGCCCAACCCGCCCGCCACGGTCAGCGCGACGATCGCCAGGAAGATCGGGCTGGGGCGCACCGACTGACGCAGTGGTCTGATGTTCACGTCCCGACGCTACCTAGTGCACGGGTTTGTCACCGGACGGCCAGCCAGCCCTGTGTGTGCCGGTAGAACGTCGACCGCTTCACCGCGCGGGTGCTCGGCTCGCCGTCGCGGACCACCAACGCACCCGGCGTTCCCAGCTGCGCGGCGCGTCCGGTCACCCAGCGGCCCGGTCGCATGCGTCGCGACAACACGGTGGCGCGCAGCCCGGGTTGGTCGGCAATCGGTTCCACCCGCACCCCGGCGACCTCGCCGTCGAACAGCACCGTGTCGTCGACCACCGCCTCACCGATCAATGCCGAATCCGCGCCGACCCAGACGGCGGCACCCACGATCACCGACCCTGTCTCGTCCCTGATCAGCGGTACCCGGGTGGCCCGACCGGACAACGCCCGGCCCGCTCGCCACGGTCTGCGCACGTGCGCGACCTCGATATCGAGGCGGTCCGCCCGCAGCAGACGCTTGAGCACCGAGGCCAGGTCGGCGTCGGCGCCGACGACGATGACGCGCCGGAAATCGGTCACCTCCTCGGGTGAAATCCCTGGTAGTCCGCGTAGCGAACGAGGTGTCCGACGACCGCCGAACAACAAAACGCCCACGTCATTTGTGGCCAACGCAACTCCTACGGCTCCGCTCGGATAGGGTGGGTCACCGGCTGCATCACTTTAAGCGGGAGAAATGCCATGCCGGCAATCGTGCTCATCGGCGCCCAGTGGGGCGATGAGGGCAAAGGTAAAGCCACCGACCTGCTCGGTGGACGTGTGCAATGGGTAGTTCGCTACCAGGGGGGTAACAACGCGGGTCACACCGTGGTGTTGCCGACCGGTGAGAACTTCGCGCTGCACCTCATCCCCTCGGGAATCCTCACCCCGGGTGTCACCAACGTCATCGGCAACGGTGTCGTGGTGGACCCGGGTGTGCTGCTGACCGAGCTCTCGGGTCTGGAGGAGCGCGGGGTCGACACGTCCCGGCTGCTGATCTCCGCCGACGCGCACCTGCTCATGCCGTATCACGTCGCCATCGACAAGGTGACCGAGCGGTATATGGGCAGCAAGAAGATCGGCACCACCGGTCGCGGTATCGGGCCCTGTTATCAGGACAAGGTCGCGCGCCTGGGCATCAGGACAGCCGATGTGCTCGATGCGGCGCTGCTCGAGCAGAAGATCGAGGCGGCGCTGGACTTCAAGAACCAGGTGCTGGTCAAGATCTACAACCGGAAGGCGCTGGAGCCGGCCGAGGTTCTGGAGAACCTGCTGACCCAGGCCGAGGGCTTCAAGCACCGCATCTCGGATGCCCGGTTGCTGCTGAACCAGGCGCTGGAGGATGGCCAGACGGTGCTGTTGGAGGGCTCGCAGGGCACCCTGCTCGACGTCGACCACGGCACGTATCCGTTCGTCACCTCGTCCAACCCGACCGCCGGTGGTGCGTCGGTGGGCTCGGGCATCGGGCCGACGCGCATCACCACGGTGCTGGGCATCCTGAAGGCCTACACCACCCGGGTGGGTTCGGGACCGTTCCCGACCGAGCTGTTCGACGAGCACGGGGCCTACCTGGCCAAGACCGGCGGCGAGGTGGGCGTGACGACCGGCCGCGCCCGGCGCTGCGGCTGGTTCGACGCCGTGATCGCCCGGTACGCCACCCGCGTCAACGGCATCACCGACTACTTCCTGACCAAGCTCGACGTGCTCTCCAGCCTGGAGACGGTGCCCGTGTGCGTCGGCTACACCGTCGACGGTAAGCGCACCGACGAGATGCCGATGACCCAAGCCGATATCCACAAGGCCGAGCCGATCTATGAAGAGCTGCCCGGTTGGTGGGAGGACATCTCCGGTGCGCGGGAGTTCGACGATCTCCCGAAGAACGCCCGCGACTACGTGCTGCGGCTCGAAGAACTTGCGGGAGCGCAGGTCTCATGCATCGGTGTCGGTCCGGGTCGAGATCAGACCATCGTGCGCCGGGACATCCTGGCGTGACCGACTTCGGGCTGGATCCGCGCCGAGCCGACCCCGAGTACGACCGGCACGGCGGGTTTCCGGTCTTCGAGCTCGCGGATCCGGGCCCGGGCTTCGCCCGCTTCCTGGCGGCGATGCGTCATGCGCAGGACCTTGCGGTATCGGCCGATCCCGATAGTGAGACCTGGGATGGCGCAGCCGATCTGGCCGAACAACTGGTGGCACTGCTGGCGCCGTATCGGGCGGCCGAGGGGGTCGGACCCGCGAGCCGGGTGCCGTCCCTGCCCGGGGCGGGCAGTCTGTTGATGCCGCCATGGCAGATCACCAAGTTCGATGCCGACGGCGTCGAGCTGACGGTGCAGTTCAGCCGGTATCACGTTGGCGGTAACGGCGCCGTGCACGGTGGGGTGCTGCCGCTGCTGTTCGACTCGGTGTTCGGCATGGTGATCCACGCGGCGGGTCGCCCCGTCAGCCGGACCGCTTTTCTGCATGTCGACTATCGGGCCGTGACACCGATCGACCAGACACTGACGGCGCGTGGTTGGGTGCGTGAATCCGAGGGACGCAAGGCGTTCGTGAATGCCGAGCTGCTCGACGGTGACGGGAAGCTGCTGGCCGAGAGCAACGGTTTGATGATCAGATTGCTGCCCGGTCAGCCCTGATCATGTGACCATGTCCGTGTGACGAACAGGCTGACCACTCCGCGGGTTGCCGCGGCCGCCGGGGTGGTGTTCGCTGTGTTGTTCGGGACGGCATTGCTGCTGATCCGATTGGCGTTACCCGAGGGTGCCGAGCCGGGTGCGCAGTGGTTGGTCGAGGGCAGTATGAATCTGGGCGTCGCCGCGAAGATCATGCCGTTCGCGGGGATAGCGTTCCTCTGGTTCATGGCAGTGGTCCGTGATGGACTGGGCGGTTACGAGGACAGGTTCTTCTCGACGGTATTCCTCGGCAGCGGCCTGTTGTTCTTGGCGATGATGTTCTTGGCCGCAGGGGTCGGTGCCGGGCTGGAACGCAGCGGCGCGGCCATCGATCCTGGCGTTGCGGCGTTCGGGCAGATGGTGTTGCTGACGGTGGCCAAGACGTATGCGCTGCGGATGGCGGCGGTGTTCATGATCTCGCTGGCCACCATCTGGCGTAAGACCGGGCTCATGCCGGGCTGGTTGGTGATCGCGACCTACGTTGCCGCAGTGGGACTTCTGATCGCCAGTGACCTCAGCATGTGGCTGACGATCGCCTTCCCGGCATGGGTGCTGGTGGTCAGTGTCTTGTTGCTGCGGCGGGCCGCCCGCGCCTAGAAGTCCGGTTGTCCGCGGGCGTTTTCGAGGGCGAGTTCTCCTGCGTTGCGGGTTCGTTCGGCGTTGATGCGGTAGTCGCGGTCGTGTTGTCGGGTGCGTTGGCGTCGTGGGATGTCGGGTTCGCGGTCGGGGTGATCGATGAGGGTGATGTGTCGCGCTCTAGGGATGTCAACCTCAGTTATGTTGTGCCCGAACAGGACCGGACCGAGCGGCATCGTCGCATATCGGTGCCCGGATGGTGAGGTCCATGTGGTGGTGCCGTCGGGGCGGGCTGTCGGGGTCCACCCAACTTTCATGGTTTTGAGCAGGTGGTGTTCGCGGCAGAGCGGGCGCAGGTTGCCCGGGTGGGTCGCCCCGGCCGGCCACGCGACAACATGGTCCAGGTCGCAGCGTTGGGCGGGTTTCCCGCAGCCGGGGAAGCAGCAGGTCATCGCGGTCATCCGGACGTAGGCGGCCAGCTTTGCCGAGGGGCGGTAGCGGGGTTCGGAGCCCAGGTCTGTGGCGCTGCTCAGGGGCCGGACTGTCGCGCCGGTGTTGATGAGCTCGGCCAGCAGGTGGGCGGGGATGATCTTGCCGTCGAGCGTGATGCCGGCACCCAGTCGGGTTCTGGCGGCCGGTGCGGCGGGGCGTGGATCGGCGCCACCGTCTTCTTTCGCGGCGGGCTGCTCGGCCGGCGGCTCGACCACCGGCTGTTCCTCGTTCTTATCGGTCCTCGGGTCCTGCCTACCGCTGCCATCCGGTCCGGGCCCCGACGCGGGCTCCACCCCGTGCCCGGTATCGGGTTCCTGTCCGGTGAGCACGTAGATGGTGACTGCACCGGCCCGGGGATCCTTGCTCGATCCGGTGCAGTCGGGGTTACCGCACAGGCACGTCAAGGTTTCGGCGCCGGCCAGGACGGCGGCCAGGGCGTCTGCGCGGCGTTCGGCCACGGTGCGCGGATCACCATCGCAGACACTGTGGGCGAGGTCGTTGAGGCGGGTGTCGCTGATTGCCGCGTCGGTGGTGCGCATCCGTCCCCAGAACGACACCACCCCGTCGGGGTCATCGGTGTCGCCGAAGTCGATATAGCGGTCTTTGGCCGCGGCCTTGGACCGGATGGCCGCGACCGGATCAAACTTATGCACCCAGAAGTCGACCGCCCGGATCAGCGCGGTCTCCGAGAGCGTGCCGTACTCGTGGGCGGTGCCGGCGATCCCGGCATCGATCAATCCCAACGCCTCCTCATCGCAGACCAGTTGGGTCCGCCAGGTGATCGCATTGATCACCTTCGCCGACACCAACCCGCGGGCGAACACCTGCGCGGTCTTCGGCAGCCGATCGCGCAGGGCCATTCCGATGCGCATCTGGGCGCTGGCGGCGCGGGGACCGAGGGTGCAGGCGGCGCTGATTTCGGCTTTGGCCAATGCCCATCCGTCGATCAACTTCAACGCCGACGATTCGTCTTCGTCCTCGCAGTGTCGGGCGGTGACCTCGGCGATCAACGCAAGCCGGCGGGCCGCCGCGGCCGCCTCGGCGCGGGTGGCATCGGTGACCTCGGCGATGAGGTCCTCATCGCTCAGCTCCGGCAACCCCGATCGTTCGAACATGTGTTCTATAATACTCGCGACCACGACAAGTGAAATGTGATCTCTCAGGACATCGGTGACAGTTCTGTATCAGGACATAGGTGACAGTTGGTGTATCAGGACATCGGTGACGGTTTCCCGGTT
>NZ_JMDW01000016.1 GCF_000691525.1 Mycolicibacterium neoaurum ATCC 25795 | reverse complement strand
AACCGGGAAACCGTCACCGATGTCCTGATACACCAACTGTCACCGATGTCCTGATACAGAACTGTCACCGATGTCCTGAGAGATCACAATCCGAGGATCGGGAACCGCGGCGCATTCGAACTTGTGTTCGATAGTACGCCTGGAAACCCCTGGCCGCAAGGTCATGTCTCAAGATCCACGTCGGCAACGTCCGCCCACGCGCCGGGTCGGGTTCCGCCCCTGCACAACCGTCACCGCAGCGCTGACACCACAACTGTCACCGATGTCCTGAGACATGGCACCTTCGTGTGCAAGGTGTCAGCGTCAGGACATCCCACGTTCCGACGCAAGGGAATCCATAAAGCCTTCCAGCGCACGCGGGCAGCGGCGTACATAAGCACTTCTTAACTAAAGTAAGAATCATTAGCTGTACTGGATATCAGCAAGAGCTTAGCGTCGTGACCATGGCTTCATCGCTGTTCATCGGCTTCCTGACCACCATGGCGCTCATCGCTGTCATCGGCGCGCAGAATGCGTTCGTGCTGCGTCAGGGCATCCGCGGCGAGCACGTCGTGCCGGTCATCGCACTGTGTACGGTGTCGGACCTGATCCTCATCGCCGCGGGCATCGCCGGCGTCGGCGCGCTCATCACCGCTCACCCCACCGCGGTCACCGTCGTCAAACTCGGCGGGGCGGCCTTCCTCATCGGATACGGCCTGCTGGCAGCACGCCGCGCGCTACGACCGGGCGGGTTGGCGCCGGCCGAACAGACCCCGACCCGACTCGTCGAAGTGTTGCTCACCGCCGCGGCCTTGACCTGGCTCAACCCGCACGTCTACCTGGACACCGTCGTGCTGCTGGGATCCCTTGCCAACGAACACCACGAGCAGCGGTGGCTTTTCGGCGCGGGTGCCGTCGTCGCGAGCGCGGTGTGGTTCACGAGTCTGGGACTGGGGGCGCGCAAGCTGGCCGGCCTGTTCGCGAAACCGGCCACCTGGCGCGTGCTCGATATCGTGATCGCGGTGGTGATGATCGGACTCGGGGCATGGATGGCGCTGTCGTGAAACACTTTTCGCCACGGCAACCGGTCAGGCTATACAACGAAAGCCGATATGGGTGGTCGCGCTGTCCTGGGACTGAGCAGAGCGCGCCGCCGGTCGATAGCGATGGCAATACTCCGGTGCGCACAGGTGCGAGCCGCCCTTGAGCGTCTGGCTGACAGTCGGGTCACCGGATGGTGGCGGCGGGCAGCAGCCGTTGTCGGGGCCACCGTCGATGCGATGGTGTCGACTGAAGCGAGTCGTGGTCCACTCCCATACGTTGCCGATCATGTCGACGAGACCGAAATCATTCGGCGGGAACGCGCCCACCGGCGAGGTGCCCGACCAGCCCAGCGCACCGTCGTTTTGATACGGGAATCGCCCCTGCCAGGTATTGGCCATCAATCGCCCGTCCGGGCACACCTGATCACCCCATGCATAGGTGGTGTCGGAACCGGCTCGCGCCGCATACTCCCACTGTGATTCACTGGGCAGACGGCGGCCTGCCCAGGCAGCGTATGCGGCAGCGTCGGGGTAGGCGACCTGTACCACGGGGTGATCCGGACGGTCGGCATGAGACGAGTCGCCGCCGAAAGGTCTCCGCCAGCACGCGCCGGGTTCCCAGACCCACCACTGCCGCCAGTCCGAAAGGTTCACCGGACCGCCCGTCGGCCGGAAAACGAGGGCGCCGGGGACCAGGTCGGTCGCCGGAACACCCGGGAAATCGGCCGGCTCCAGGGGACGCTCGGCCACCGTGAGATACCCGGTGGCGGAGACGAACTCGGCGAATTGCGCATTGGTCACCGGATGTCGTTCGATCTGGAAAGGCTCGACGGTCACGGTGTGAACCGGGGCCTCCTCGGGATAGAAGGCGGTCGACCCCATTCGGTAGGCGCCACCCGGGAGGGAGACCAGTTCGGTCAGCATTGTGTCAGAGTAGACATATTCGTGCTGCGTGCGCCATCAATCCTGTTTCTGCACAGCACCTTCGGGCATGATCGGGATTCCGTCGCCACGAAGCAGGTGGCGCAACCAGAGCCGATGATGCAGGGTTGGGTGACGACGCGGCGATGCGCGAATGGGGTCCGTACCGGTCGTGATGGAACTCGCAGAATAGACACGGCCGTCAACGGGTACTCCCGTGCTCCGGAGTCACGCGCTCGTTCGTCAGCGAAGCCGAACGGCGCGATGTGTCCGACAGAGTTCGACAGAGAAGGAACCCCATGCCGGAAACGCTCGATCCGACACCGTCCACACCGACACAGGAGGTGTGGCCTGGCAAGGCCTATCCGCTCGGGGCCACCTACGACGGCTCCGGTACCAACTTCGCGCTGTTCAGCGAGGTCGCCGAGAAGGTCGAGCTCTGCCTGTTCGACGCCGACGGTAACGAGACGCGCTACCGGCTGCCCGAGGTCGACGGATTCATCTGGCACGGCTTTCTGCCCGCCATCGAGCCCGGACAGCGCTACGGCTATCGGGTACATGGGCCGCACGACCCGGCCGCCGGACACCGGTGCAATCCGAACAAGCTGCTGCTCGACCCCTATGCCAAGGCCATCGACGGCACCTTTCAGTGGGACCAGTCGCTGTTCGGGTACGACTTCGGTGAACCCGACAGCCGCAACGACGAGGATTCGGCCGCCAGCATGCCCAAGTCGGTGGTCGTCAACCCGTACTTCGACTGGGGGGTGGACCGCCCGCCGCAGCGCGAATACGCCGACAGTTTCATCTACGAGGCCCACGTCAAGGGACTGACCCAGACCCATCCGGACATCCCCGATGCCATCCGGGGCACCTATGCCGCGATCGGGCATCCGGCGATCATCGCCCACCTGCAGTCACTCGGCGTGACGGCCATCGAGTTGATGCCGGTGCACCATTTTGCCAACGACTCGACCCTGATCGACAAGGGGCTGTCCAACTACTGGGGCTACAACACGATCGGGTTCTTCGCCCCCGATGCCAAGTACTCCTCGAGCACAACCCCCGGCGGCCAGGTCCAGGAGTTCAAGGCCATGGTGCGCACCCTGCACGAGGCCGGTATCGAGGTGATCCTCGACGTGGTCTACAACCACACCGCCGAGGGCAACCACCTCGGCCCCACCCTTTCGATGCGCGGCATCGACAACTGTGCCTACTACCGGCTCGTCGACGATGACAAGCGCTACTACATGGACTACACCGGCACCGGCAACAGCCTCAATGTCGGCCACCCGCACTCGCTGCAGTTGATCATGGACTCGCTGCGTTACTGGGTGACCGAGATGCACGTCGACGGGTTCCGTTTCGACCTGGCCTCTACGCTGGCCCGTGAGTTCTACGACGTGGACAAGCTGTCGACCTTCTTCGAGCTGGTCCAGCAGGATCCCACTGTCAGCCAGGTCAAGCTGATCGCCGAGCCGTGGGATGTGGGCCCCGGCGGCTACCAGGTGGGCAACTTCCCCCCGCAGTGGACGGAGTGGAACGGTAAATACCGCGACACGGTGCGCGATTTCTGGCGCGGTGAGGCAGGCAGCCTCGGTGAGTTCGCATCCCGGCTCACCGGCTCGGCGGATCTGTACGAGCACACCGCCCGCCGACCGGTCGCCTCGATCAACTTCGTGATCGCCCACGACGGATTCACGCTGCGCGATCTGGTGTCCTACAACGACAAGCACAACGAGGCCAACGGCGAGGACAACAACGACGGCGAGAGTCACAACCGATCCTGGAACTGCGGGGTCGAAGGCCCCACCGACGACCCCGAGGTCCTGGCGCTGCGCGCCCAGCAGGAACGCAACTTCCTGACCACCCTGCTGCTGTCGCAGGGTGTGCCGATGATCTGCCATGGCGACGAACTCGGCCGCACCCAGGGCGGCAACAACAACGGGTACTGCCAGGACAACGAGATCACGTGGGTGAACTGGGCCGATGCCGATCAGGGACTGCTGGATTTCACCGCCAAATTGGCACAGCTGCGCGCGGAGCACCCGGTGTTCCGCCGCCGCAGGTTCTTCAACGGCCGTCCGGTCCGCCGACGCGGGTCCGAGGCGCTGCCCGACATCTCCTGGTTCCGTCCCGACGGATCGGAGATGAGCGACGAGGACTGGGACACCGGCTTCGGCAAGTCCATCGCGATCTTCCTGAACGGCAACGGCATACCTGATCTGGATGTGCGTGGCCAGCGAGTGACCGACGATTCCTTCGTGGTCTGCTTCAACGGACATCACGAGCCGATGGAGTTCACGCTGCCTCCGTCCGAGTTCGGGCAGGCCTGGGCGCCGGTGGTGGACACCGCGGCCACACCGGATGTCACCGAGGAGGCGGTGCCTGCCGGCGCGGCGCGTAAGGTCGCCGCGCGGTCGGTGACGGTATTCCAACAGGTGACCGACTGATTCCTGGCGCGCCCTATGCTGAGCGATCATGGGCGCGCGCGTACGGAACAACATCACCGAGCTCGGCCGTGCCGATGCGCCGGTGCTGCTTCTGGCGCATGGGTTCGGATGTGACCAGAATCTGTGGCGGCCAGTCGTCGAAGGGTTGCGCTCGCAGTTCCGGATAGTGCTGTTCGACCATGTCGGCGCCGGCGCCTCGGACCCGACGGCCTGGGACCCGGCGCGGTACGCGCAGCTGTCCGGTTATGCCGACGATGTGCTCGACATCGTCGATGAGCTCGACCTCACCGAGGTGATCTTCGTCGGGCATTCGGTGGCCGCCATGATCGGGGCGCTGGCAATCATCGACCGGCCCGATCGGTTCGCCAAGCTGGTCATGGTGACACCGTCGCCCCGCTATATCGACGACGGTGACTATCGGGGCGGTTTCTCCCCCGATGACATCGACGAGCTCCTGGAATCGATGGATGCCAACTACCTGGGCTGGTCCCATTCGATGGCGCCGGTCATCATGGGCAATCCCGACCGCCCCGATCTGCACGACAAACTCGAGGCGGCCTTCTGCCGCACGGACCCGGAACGGGCCCGGGTGTTCGCGCGCGCAACCTTCCTCTCGGACAATCGCTCCGATCTGGCAAAGATCCCGGTGCCGACGCTGGTGCTCGAGTGCTCGCAGGATGTCATCGCGCCGCGTGAGGTGGGCGCGTATGTGCACCGCCACGTGCCCAACAGCACGCTGGTCACCCTCGACGCGATCGGCCACTGCCCGCACGTCAGCGCACCCACGGAGACCGCAGCTGCCATAGCGGACTTCGCCATCCGGACATGACCGAGCCGGACCCGGCGGACTTCTGGGACGATTCGCCATCCGGGCATGTGCTGCTGACGACGGATGGCCGCATCGTCGCGGCGAATGCCACCTTTGCCGGTTGGTTGGGCTATCCGCAGGAGTCGCTGCGAGATCGGTTCTTCGCCGAACTGCTCACGGTGGGCGGCCGCATTCACTACGAGACACATTTCGTTCCGATGCTGCGGATGACAGGAGCTCTGGACGGGGTGACCGTCGATCTGCGTGCTGCCGATGGATCGCGGCTGCCGATGTTCCTCACCGCCAACGTCAAACCCGCCTCCGGCACCCATCCCGGGCTGTGGCGTGTCACCGCAGTGGACGCCAGCGACCGACGGGCATATGAGCGCGAGCTGCTCGAGCAACGGCGCCGCGCCGAGCAGGAACGGGAACGGGCGCGATCCTTTGCCGACACCCTTCGCCGCTCGTTGCGCCCACCGCTGTTGTCGCCGCCCGCAGGGCTGCACGCTGCAGACCACTTCCATGCCGCCGCCGACGAAGACGTCGGGGGTGATTTCTACGACCTGTTTCCGCTGTCCGCCGATACCTGGGGGTTCTTCCTCGGCGATGTCTCGGGTAAGGGGGTCGACGCCGCCGTGATCACCGGATTGACCCGCTACGTGCTGCGTTCGGCTGCGGTGTTCGACGCCGATCCCCACCAAGTCCTGCACAACCTCAACACCGTGCTCCGACAGCGGCTCGAGGTGGCCGCGCACCGGATGTGCACGGTGGTCTACGGCAACCTGACGCGCCGCGGCTCGGGCTTCGATGTCGACCTCGCCAGTGCCGGGCACCCGCCGCCGCTGCTGCTCGGCGCAGACGGTCATGCCTACTACGTCGACACCGTCGGCGGTCAGGCCGTCGGATTGATCGAGGATCCGCATTTTCTCTCTGTGCGAATGCATCTCGAACCCGGGGACACCCTGGTCATGTACACCGACGGCCTACCGGACGCACGTGTCGGGCCGGGAACCGAACGCTTCGATGACGACGGTAAGGCGCTGCTGCGCTTCGCCGCCATGCACACACCGACCCGTCCCGCCGAGATCGTCGGCGCCATCCGCGGTCTGCTGGCCGAACTGGGATCGGGGGTCGACGACGATGTCGCGGTGTTGGCGCTGGGCGTGCCAGACCCGCTTACGTGACCCGGATCAGCCTGCGGTGGAACGCAATCGCGTCGCCAACAGACCGTGCCGAGGACCGAACAGATAGGCCATCGCGAAGGCGACCCCATTGACGAGCACCACCATGGGCCCGGAAGCGGTGTCGAGGTAGTAGCTGGCGTACAGGCCGATCAACGCACTACCGGACGCGACCGCCGGGGCGATCACCAGCATCCGACCGAACCGATCTGTCAAAAGGTATGCGGTCGCGCCGGGAGTGATCAGCAGCGCCACCACCAGCACGACGCCGACCGCCTGCAGTGCGACGACCGATGTCAACGCGAGCAACCCCAGCAGAGCCGCACTGAGCACCCTGGGGCTGATGCCGACCGCGTGGGCGTGGCTCGGGTCGAAGGCGTACAGCGTGAAATCCCGACGCTTGATGACCAGCACTGCGAGTACGATCGCGCCGAGCACCGCGACCTGCAGGAGATCGGATCGGGATACCCCGAGCAGATTGCCGAAAATGATGTGGTTCAAGTCGATCTGGCTCGGGGTGATCGAGATGAGGACCAATCCCGACGCGAACAGCGTGGTGAAGACCACACCTATGGCGGCATCTTCCTTGGTGCGGCTGGTATCTCGCACCACGCCGATGAGTGCCACCGCAGCGAACCCGAAAACGATGGCGCCCAGGGCGAATGGGGCACCGACGATGTAGGCGAGCACCACCCCGGGCAGCACCGCATGCGAGACCGCGTCGCCCATCAGCGACCAGCCGATCAACACCAGCCAACACGAGAGGGTGGCGCAGACGACCGAGGCGATCAACGTTGTCGCGATGGCCCGCACCATGAACTCCAGGTGCAGCGGCTCGGCGAGGAAATCGAGGACGCTCATCGGGCATCCGCATCGTTCGCGCCGAGCCCGAAGGCGCGCGCTAGATTCTGAGGTTGCAACACCACATCGGGACGATCGTGCAGGAGCACGGTGTTCATCAGCAGCACGGCCTCGTCGGCGAGATCGGGTAGTGCCCGGAGGTCGTGTGTGGACACCAGGATGGTGACACCACTGTCGGCAAGGCTGCGCAGCAGGGCGCTGATGGTCGCTTCGCTGCGGTTATCCACGCCGGCGAAAGGTTCGTCCAGTAACAGCAATTCGGCCTCCTGAGCGATACACCGCGCCAGGAAGGCCCGCTTGCGCTGGCCGCCGGACAGCTGCCCGATCTGGCGATGGCGGTACTCGCCGAGTTCGACGCGCTCCAAAGCCTGTTCGACGGCCCGTTTGTCCGCGGCGCGCGCTCGTCTGGTCGGGCCCATCCGCCCGTACCGACCGGTCATGACGACATCGTGGACCGATAACGGGAAGGCCCAGTCGATGGCCTCGCTCTGCGGCATGTACCCGACCACGCCCGTCTTTCGGGCGCGCGCCGGATCCTGCCCGAAGATCCGCACCGCGCCGCCGTCCGGGCGCACCAGGCCCATGATGGCTTTGAACAGCGTGGACTTTCCGGATCCGTTCATCCCGACCAGACCGCACACGCGCCCTGGTTCGATGGTCACCGTGGCATCCCTGAGGGCCAGGACGGGGCCGTAGCGCACCGTGATCGAGTCCACCTCCAGCGCGGGGATCATCACGGGACCCGGTTGGCGGTCAGCGCATTCGCGATGGTGTCGGCGTCATGCCGGATCAGATCGAGATAGGTGGGGACCGGTCCGTCGGCCGTTGAGAGCGAGTCGACGTAGAGCACGCCGCCGAAGGTCGTACCGGTGGCCTCGACGACCCGCTGCATGGCGGCGTCGGACACCGTCGACTCGCAGAACACGGCGGGCACGTTGTTGGTCCTGACGAAGTCGATGGCCGACGCGATCTGTTGCGGAGTGGCCTGTTGTTCGGCATTGACCGCCCAGATGTACTTCTCCGTCAGGCCCGCATCGCGGGCCAGATAGGAGAAGGCGCCCTCGCAGGTCACCAGCGCGCGCTCACCGGCGGGAAGTGATTCGAGTTCGGTGACCAGCTCGTCGTGCACCTGCTGGAGTCGACCACGGTAGGAGGCGGCGTTGGCCCGGTAGTCCTCGGCGTGCGCGGGATCGAGTGTGGCGAAGGCCTCCGCCATGTTGTCGGCGTACTTCTGGACGTTCAGCGGTGACATCCACGCATGCGGATTCGGCATTCCGGCGTACGCGTCATCGGCGATGTCGACCGGCTCCACCCCCTCGCTGACCACCACGTGCGGGACGTCGATACCGTCGACGAACTTGGCGAACCAGGCCTCCAGATTCAGGCCATTGTCCAGGATCAGATCTGCCCTGGCCGCCTTCTTGATGTCACCGGGCGTCGGTTCATAGCCATGGATCTCCGCGCCGGGTTTGGTGATCGACTCGACGGTCAGGTGCTCGCCGGCCACGTTGGCCGCAATATCGGCCAGCACCGTGAAGGTGGTGAGCACCGTGGGACGTCCCGTCGACTGGGAGTCCGTTCCGGCCGTGCAGGCCGCCGTCAGCATGGCGGCGGCCATGGCCACCGCGCCGGGGAGGACCCACGAACGCCGCATCACGATGCCTCTCATTTCGCCGAATCGATTCCCAGGTTTCGGTAAGCCGAAACCTTAGAGGCGGGTGGCCTGATCGGCAAGCGTGGAGGTCAGCCCCCTGTGGGCGACACGATGCCGCGCGGCAAGGTGAGAGGAAGGTCGGCATAGGTGACGATGCCCGGGTCGGCTTCGACCACGGCGGCGATGGCATGGATGGGCGGCATCGCCGTCATGATGTGGCCGAGCACGAAGAAGTCGTCGAGCGTCTTGGCCGAGGCGATCATGTCCGGCGGCGGCAGGAACCCGACCTGCATGTTGACCGTCGGCCTGCCCTCGACGGTGATCTTCCAGCCGTCCCCGTCGATCTGCCAGTCGGGCTTGAGCGCCTGACCTTTCTTCCACCGGACGTTGACGTCGATGACGACCCTGCCCCCGACGATGCCCTGCCAACTCGCGGCGACACCGGCGACGTGACCGGCCGGGATGGTCCACGAGGCCATCGGCAGGTCCTCGGTCGTCTCGGCATACTCGGGCACACACCTGATCTCGTCGAGTTCGATGCCGATGGCGTCGGCGACCAGCTGCACCGCCTCGGCGAAAACGGCGGTGCCTTCGGCTGCCATCGGCTGCAACGCGGGATCGTCGATCGCCACCCCGAACCCGACGGGTCGTTCGGTGGCCGGGGAGTCATAGAGCGTGGTGTCCGCGGTCTCGGAGATGGTGATCTTGTCGATCCGGTCGCAGGCCGCCGCGGCGACGATCGCCAGCAGCTCGGCGAATCCGGGACTCACCCCGGAACCGAACAGGGTGGATCCACCCTTGCGGCAGGCTTCCTGCAGACGCGCCCGGCCCTCGCCGAGGTTGTGGCCGGTGATGAAGGATGCCGAGGCGACGATATTGACACCGGCCGAGAGGATTCGGACCAGTTCATCGATGTCGATCCACATCGGGTTGTATACGACGCAGTCGGGTTCGAGCGCCAGCAACGCATCGACGTCGTCGGTCGCCGCGACGCCGATCGGGTCGATCCCGACCAGCTCGCCGGCATCCCGACCGACCTTGTCCGGCGACCAGGCGTAGAGCCCTACGAGCTCGTAATTGGGGTTGGCGTGCAGCGCCTGCACCGAGCTCTTACCGACATTTCCCGTCGTCCACTGGACGACCCGATAGGGGGTGTTTGGCATTCGCTCAGCATAGGGAGCCACCGCCGCACCCGGGACAGTTTTTACCGACTGGCGAAAATTAGTGGTTAGGCTGCCAGCCATGGCAGGCCACAGCAACGCCGGCGTCCCACATCGGACCCGCGGTCGCCCGGCGAAGATCAGTCGCGCGCAGATCGTGGCCGCCACCCGGCAGATCGCGCCGCAGGACCTGAGCATGCAGACCGTCGCCGACGCGCTCGGCGTCAGCCGCAAGGCGCTGCACTACTACGTCGGCGATCGGCAGGGCCTGCTGTCACTGGTGGTCACCGACCGGTTCGACACCGAGCTGGCCGGCGTGCGATTGCCCACCGATACCGACTGGCCGACG
This sequence comes from Mycolicibacterium neoaurum ATCC 25795, assembly GCF_000691525.1. Lineage (GTDB taxonomy): Bacteria > Actinomycetota > Actinomycetes > Mycobacteriales > Mycobacteriaceae > Mycobacterium > Mycobacterium neoaurum. The sequence continues at coordinate 167,465 of NZ_JMDW01000016.1, read as the reverse complement.
GTGATGCGCAGCTATGCACGCTCCTTCCGCGCGGGGCTGATCCAGATCGGCATCGCCGTCGAACACACCTCCCTGCGCGGCGCCGACGCTGCCGCCGCGCTGGGACTGGCCGAACGGGTGATCGCCGTGCTGCTCGACGCGGGCTTCGCCGCGGTCGATGCGCGACGGGCGCTGACCGCGATCGCCGGTATCGCCCAGACCGGCGCCGCGAACGCGCTGCAGGCATCCGCCGGCCAGCACGATTATGGCGCCGAAACCCGGGATGCGCTCGATACCGCTGCCGCGAAGGAGTATCCGGCCCTGCGATCGGCGCTGGACGGTCCGGCACCGACACCACTGGACCAGTTCGAATTCGAACTGGAGGTGATGATCGCGGGGATGGCGGCGTTGTTGCCGCGGGTTTAGTACGGCCGTTTTCGGGCTACCACGCCAGCATGGCTGACACTCCGACCGACGGCATCATCGATGACGTGGCGCCCGGCGACATCGTCTCGCTGGACGACCGCGCCGGCGCCCACAAGGTGGTGCACAAGGAAGAGGTGAAGGCCGGCTACCTGGTCACCTTCGAGGCCGACGACGGTGAGACGTTTCAGCTTGAGCTGGCCGCCGGAACCCCGGCACAGCGGGCATTGGAATCGAAATGGGAATCCACCCAGAGCCCGACCCCGCATTCGTGAGCCGGCCGATGCGCACCGTGGAGTACGCCCCGGGCCGGGCGGCCGACGTCTACGGCACCCCGGGCCCGGCCACCGCGTTGCTGTGGCACGGAACGCAGACCGATTCCCGGTCGGCCGTCCGACCGCTGGCCGAAGTTCTCGCCGAGCGCGGCCTCGCCGTCATCGCCGCCGACTGGGACTCCCATGCCCCCGATGCGGGACGCTCCGATCTCCTGGCATCGGCACGGTTCGGTGCGCAACAGGCAGCAGGAAGCGACCTCACGGTGATCGGTTGGTCGCTGGGCGGTGTGGCCGCAGCAGGCCTCACCTTGCGTGCTTCGGAACTCGATATCGCAGTGGGCCATACCGTGTGTCTCGGAGGCGCGTTCTGGGCAGACGACCCGATCTCCGGCGGAGTCGTGCAGTCCGGAGTTCCGGCGGGAACCACACCCACCCCGTTCACCTTGCTCACCGGAGACGCAGATGCCGTGGTGCCGGCGTCGGCGTCGATCGAGTTCGCGGCGGAGTTGCGGGTCATCGGCTGGCCCGCAGAGGTGATCGAGGTGGCCGCCGACCACGGGTCGATCGCCGGCGCGCGCTACCTCGCCGACGATGACCGATACGAGGCCGCCGACGACCCGCAAACCCATGCCGTCGTCGAAACAGTCGCCGAGATCATCATGACCCGGTTCGGGAGTTGAGCGGCGGCACGCATATCAGTGCACCGGGGTGCCGCCGGCCTGACTCGGCTGCGCGGCGGTGAAGAACGCCCCCACCACCGCGACCGCACCGATGACGGCCGCCGCCACGAACGCGGCGTGCACACCCGGCATGTCCGGGGCGCCACCCGAGGTGGACGCCTTGGCCATGACCGTCACGAACAGGGCGGTACCGGCGGCGCCCGCCACTTGCTGCAGCGTGGTCATGATGGCGCTGCCGTGCGAATAGAGCCGATCCGGTAGCACGCCGAGCGCGTCCGTCATCAGCGGTGTGAACATCATTGCCAGGCCGACCATCATGATCGTCTGCAGCACAACGAGTTCCCAGAGGGGTGTGGCGGCCGACATCAGCGCGAAGCCGCACAGTGCCAGGAACAACATGATCGAGCCCGGCACCACCAGCCTGCGCGCTCCGTGACGGTCGTACACCCGCCCGACCAGTGGTCCAGCCATCCCCATCAACAGACCGCCGGGCAGGCTCGTCAGCCCCGCCACCAGAGCACTGCGTCCCAGCACATCCTGGACGTACAGCGGGATCATGATGATGGCGCCGAAGAGGCCCATGAAACCGATGACCACCAAACCCACCGATATTGCGAACCGTCGGTACGTGAAAGGCGTCAGATCCAGGAATGCGCGCTGCACGCGTTGCAACTGCAGCTGACGCGCACCGAAGGCGAGCATGGCGACCGTTCCCACCACCAATGGGATCCATGCCGGCACGCCCTGCCCACCGTGGCCGCCGAGTTCGGAGAGTCCGAAGACCAAGCCGGCGAACGCAATCGCCGACAGCGGCACCGACACTGCGTCGATCGGGGTGTGCTGTTCCCGATCGTCGGCGACGCGCAACCACGCCAGACCTGCAGCGAATGCGAGCAGGGCGATGGGCAACACGATCCAGAACGTCCACCGCCAGTTGAGCGATCCGAGGATGATGCCCGACAGTGTCGGCCCGATCGCGGGGGCGACCGCGATCACGATCGAGATGGTGCCCATGGTCTGCCCACGCCGCTCGGCGGGGATCAGTTTCATGACCGTCGTCATCAACAGCGGCACCATCACGGCGGTGCCGCAGGCCTGGACGATACGACCGGCCAACAGAGCCGGAAATCCCGGAGCCATGGCAGCGATCAAGGTGCCGCCACTGAACAGCGACATCGCAGAGGTGAAGATGGTACGTACCGAGAAGCGTTGCAGCAGTGAGCCGGACATGGGGATGACGACCGCCATGGTCAACAGGAAACCGCTTGTCAACCATTGGGCGGTACGAGCCGCGATGTCCAAGTCGACGATCAGCACCGGCAACGCGACGCTCATGATCGTCTCGTTGAGGATCATGACGAAGGCGGAGAACACCAGCAACGCGATGATGACCGCCGCGCTCGGCGGGGCTTTCGGCAGCGTTTCGGTACGCACGATGGGCCCGGTACTCAATTCGATCTCCCTGGATTACCGCGCACGCGCGATGCGGTGCGGCCTTCCAGGGTAGGCGCGCAGGCATCGGTCGGGAAATTGATTATCCGGCCCTTGCTGTGGAGCGTCGAATTCGGTGCGGATCGTCAGCCCGAGACGGCCCGGTAACGGTGTCGGGCAGCGACCGCCAGCTCCATATCCGCCAGCAGCGGGTCGAGGAAATCCCGGCGATACTCACTGTCACCGACCGCCCGTGCGCTGACATACATGAACGTGAGAGCCGTCAACAATGCCGTGACGTGCAGGTGCGCAACCGACACCGGTAACGTCACATCGAACCAGACGCTCTGCGTGCCGGCACCGCCTGTCAGCTTCTCCGACACCACGGGATTCAACACGATCAAGCCCATGGCGAAGAACACCGCACCGGTGATCGCAGCGAGGATCACCATCTGCGTCACCTGTGAGATGGTGGCCACCAGAAGGAGATTGGCGCGCTCGCCCCGACTCAGCGGGCCGCTTTCCGCAACCTGTGGCATCGTCGCAAACGGCGTATCGGCCAACCCTTCGTGCCCGGTCGAACCGTCCGCCGCGCGCAGGTGGTCGCTGATGCCCGAGACGAGGAACCCCATCGCGATCAATGCCAGGAAACCCACGAGCAGTGCCATCCGCGGCGCACCCAGATTCGAAGCGATGGCCCAGACGACCGAGTTGAAGAACACGAGCACCGTGAGCAGCACCACCGGCAACGCTCGGACGACGAGTCGTCCCGCCGAACGGAGCTGGCCCACCGCCACGCGGGCCGACCAGCCCAGGATCGATCCCACACCGGTCCCGGTGACAATCAGAATGCCCGCAACCACCGACAGGTCGACCGCGATATCCCGCAGTACACCGGCCACATCGTCACCTGGCCAATCCGAGCAGACACCGACCACCACCGCGCCGGCCGAGGCGAGCCACCGACCGCCGGTGCTGTTGATCCGGCCGGCACCATATCCGGCCAGCGCCATCGCGATCGGGATGAAGACGAGCACGCCCAAAGCCGTCCACTGCGACATCGTCGGGTCGTCATCGATGTCGATATCCTGGTCACCCGAGGCGATGGTCACGACCAGACTCAGGAGCATCAGCACGGCCCACGCGGTCAACGCGGGGGCCGACCGCGGCAGGACACCCCGCCACCGAGCCCGCGCCGGCACCGCCGATGGGAGGCCCCGATGCAGAAACCAGGCGTCGGCTGCCCGCGTTGCGTCGGCGCTCGGTGTCGTCCCGGATGTCGGCATGGGTGCAAAGCTATCCGGCCGGACACGCACAATGGCGCGAAGGATCCAGGAGAGGACATCACGGTATGGGCAAGGAACTGCGACGACTGGCATCCTGCGCCGCGCTCGTGCTGCTGGGAGTGGTGGCCGCCCCGACCGCGTCGGCCCAGCCGACACAGTCCCAGCTGATCACGGTGCAAGCACCGAGTGCGGACTCGCCGGTCGGGACGCTCACCGCCTATGAGATGGTCGGCCGCGACTGGCAGCAGGTGATCGGACCGATACCGGCCGATCTCGGGGAACTGGGCGTGGGTGAGCCTCAGGATGACGTCTTCCGCACTCCGCTGGGCACCTTCCCGCTCGGGATGGCGTTCGGGCGCGAACCAGATCCGGGCACCGCACTGCCGTACACCCGCGTGGACGACCAGGACTGGTGGGATGAGGACGTCGACTCCCCCACCTACAACACCCTTGTGCGCTCACCGACCATGCCGTCCAAGGACGCGGAGAACCTGGGCTCTTCGGGCGCGATGTATGACTACGCCGTGCTGATCGACCACAATCCCGCCCGGATCCCGGGCCGGTCGGCCGGCATCTTTCTGCATGTGACCGACGGCGAGCCCACCTGGGGCTGTATCGCCGTGGCTCGCGCCGATATGCGGGCCCTGCTGCAGTGGCTCGATCCGGCGGCGTCGCCGCGCATCACCATCGGCATCGGCGATCAGGCTCTGCCCGCCTGATAGCCGATGCCCCCTCACCGCAGCTGGGGTAGAACATCGCGCTGCCAGGCCGCGAAGAAACCGTCCATATCCGGACCGATCTGTGAGACGTAGACCTCGTCGATGTCCGCATCGAGGTATTGACGGACCTGCGCGGCGTGCTGATCCGGATTCGGCCCACAGGCCACCGAATCGGCGATCTCGGATTTGGGCACCAGCTGTTGCAGCGCAGCGAAATCCTTTGGTCGCGGGAGGATCTGCGCCGTCTGACCGGGCAGCCCCTGGTTTCCCCAGATCCGGTGCGCGGTGTCGACCGCCATATCGGCGTTTCGATCCCAGCACACTTTGGTGCCCGCCTGTACCGGCTTGTCACCACCCCCTGATTCGCGAAAGATCTTGACCAGGTCCGCTTCGGGTGTCACCAGTACGTAGCCGTCACCGATGCGGCCTGCCAATTCGGCGGCCTGCGGACCGAATCCGGACACGTAGATCGGCAGCGGTTGTTCCGGACGGGTGTAGATGCGCGCCTCCTGCACTTCGTAGTGCACGCCGTGGTGGCTGACCTCGTCACCGCCGAGGAGCAAGCGGATCACCTCGAGGGATTCTTCAAGCATCTCCAACCGCACACCGACCGAAGGCCACGGGTCACCGAGGATGTGTTCGTTGAGAGCCTCGCCGCTGCCGACACCGAGCACGAACTTGCCGTCGAGTTGTACCGCGGCGGTGGCCGCCGCCTGGGCGATGATCGCGGGATGGATCCGCATGGTCGGGCATGTCACTGCGGTCGACACCGGCAATGAGGTGGCCTCCGACAATGCGCCGATGACACCCCAGACGAACGAACTCTGGCCCTGTTCGTCGTTCCACGGATGAAAATGATCCGAGATCCAGAGTGCCTCGAAACCCGCGTCCTCGGCACGTTTTGCCTGGTCAACAAGCTCTTTAGGGGTGAACTGCTCGCTGGAGAGGAAGTACCCGATCTTTGCCATGGCGCAGGACTACCCCGCCGTGCCGCGTTTACTCGCCACGCAGCTCCGGGTAACCCGCGGTCAACCGGAGGAGGTCAACAGACATGCGACAGGGAAAGCACGCGCAGCGCACGCCGCGCAGCACAGCCATCAGCCTGGCGATCTCCTTCGTCGTTGCGTTCGCTGCGGTGGCCACCGCGTTGGTGATGCACGCGATGGGCACGCAGCAATCGCCGCCGCTCGCACCGGCTCCCAGCCCGGTGGCCCACGCTGTCCAACCCGTGATTCAGGAGGGCCGACTGATCGCCGTATCGCCGACGTCGCTGACGGCCATGGGCTCCGACGGAGTGGCACGTACCTTCCGCGTCGATGATCAAACCCACGGGATCACCGCCCACGGAAGTCAGGTCGGTCAGACCGCCGCGGCGTTCGCGGTGAACGATGAGGTGTCGATCGTGGGAGTTGCCCGCGGCGACGAGAAGATCGCCACCACAGTCGTCCATCGTGAGGCCACGAACCTCAACGGTCCGCCGATGGATTACGCGCTGCCGTGATCGGCGTCGGCGGACACCCGAGCTTGACGCTGCACGAACCACCAGAGCACGACGCCGCCGGCCAGAATCGACACTGCGATACCCAACTCCAGCACGCCACCGTATCCGGTGATGGAGAATCCCGTGGCGCCCACCACCAGCAGCACGGAGAGCAGCGCGGACAGTCCGACCGACAGCGGCACGAAGATGCGCGGTAGACGAATGGGCCTGGCCGCCTCTGGACGGTCCTTGCGGAGCAGCGCGAAGCCCGCCAGCGCCAGCACGTGCGCCAGGATGTAGCCCAGGTTGCCGGTCACGATGATGGCCAAGGGTTGCTGAAGCACCACGAGCAGAACGATATTGAGCACCAGCATCACATTCAGCGCTCGCACCGGTACACCGCGACTGTTGAGCTTGCCCATCGCCCGAACCGTGATGCCCTCCTTGCCCATGTTGAACAGCACCCGTGAGGCGTCGGCGACCGAGGTCAACATCACCAGCACCAGGGATGCGATGAGGCACAACACCATCACGTCCGCACCGGCACCGGTCAATTGCGAGAAGCTGGCGACGAAGAATGTCGAGGGGTCTTCAGCGATAGCCTGCTCTCCTGCGAATCCACCGAGGGTCAGAGGAACCAGAAAGAACACCCCGAGGCAGAACAGCGCGGAGGCGCGAATCGCGCGGGCGGTGTCCCGGACGGGATCTCGGTACTCGGAAGCGAACGTGGCGCACACCTCGATGCCCAGTGTCGTCCATGCCATCACGTACAGCCATACGATCGCGGTGTGTAGACCGGCCCACCCGTGCAGATTCCAGGTGAGGTCCATCGGTGCCCAGTCGGCACTGAACAGCGGGAGTATGACGAATACCGCCAGTGGAACCATCAGGATGGCCGCTGTCACGTAGACGAAGGCCATCGTGACCCGTACTCCGATGATGTTGATCCCGTACAGGGCGAAGATGACGACCAGCCCGATGACGATCGGGAAGCTCAGGTGCAGCGGTCCGAAGTCCATCGACCACTGTTGGTCCGGGAACCACTGTGATTGCACGAGCAGACCGGTGAACGAGCCGTAGGTGGCAAGGTTCGACCCCCAGGGCAACCAGTAACCCACACCCGCCAACGGGGCGAACCACGGCACCCGTTTCTTCCATGCTTCGGCGGCATATCCCGAGATACCACCGGACGCATCGGGGAACATCGCCGCCAATTCGATGTAGATCCAGTTCACTGCCATCGAAATCGCCATCGATACCGCCCACAACACCGCCGCACCCCAACCGCCCAAGCCGGCTATCGACGCGCCCAAGGTGGCCACGAGTGCCGCGGGCATCGTCATCGCCATCGCGAAACCGTCGAACCATCGCATCTTCCGCGGCAGCACTTCATCCACCGAATGCAGTGCAGCGGGATCATTCCTGGTCGCCATGCGATCCTCCAGTGTTCTCACGAACGATTGCCCGACAGTCGCGCCGGGTGTATCGAGCAGGTGCGGCCCAGAGACGGCCATCTTCGGGTATCACCTTGTTCCGGAGTTGTTCTCACGGATCTTTGGTGCGGTTCACACGCTAGACCCACACGGCGGTCACCGCATCTGATAGACGAAAAATATTTGTTATCAACGATTCTGGGATCTTCTTGACACACACGACGACGCTCCGGCCCGTCTACTAGGACGCCCCGGAGCTGTCATCTACCGATATCAGTACTGCAGCACAGCGCTTTTCACGACGGTCGGAACGAGTCGTGCGCAGCACGAGGCGCGTGTTTGACCATGATGTGCCTGGCCACCGTGTACTCGTTGACCGCCGCCTGGCTCATGTCCTTGCCGAAACCGCTGGCCTTCACACCGCCGTGTGGCGCCTCCGAAGCGATCGGGAGGTGATCATTGACCCACGTGACACCGGCATCGATGGAATGTGCGACACGCAAAGCCCGCGCAACATCGGTCGTCCATACCGACGACGCCAGACCGTACCGACAGTCGTTGGCCAACCGAACCGCGTCCGCCTCATCGACGAATGGCAGCCCGACGAGCACCGGACCGAACACCTCATGCTGCACGATCTCGGCAGACTGCTGCGCCCCCGTGATCAATGTGGGTGGATAGTAGGCGCCGCCTCCCCCCGGCATGACGCCACCAACCCGGACCGAGGCGCCCGCAGCAACAGCGCGTTCCACGAAATCGTGGACTCTGGACCGATGTTCGAGGCTGATCAATGGTCCGATGTCGGTGCGCGGATCGTGTGGGTCGCCGACGCGGATCCTTCCGAAGACGTCCTCAAGGCGGTTCATCAGGTCATCGAACACCGAGCGATGTGCGTAGACGCGAGTGGCGGCGGTGCAATCCTGGCCGGAGTTGTACGTGGCTCCCATGGCGATACCGTGCGCGGCCATGTCCAGATCCGCATCCTCGAAAACCAGACAGGGGGCCTTACCGCCGAGCTCAAGATGAACGCGCGCACCACGAACGGCGGCGGCCGACATCACCTGCCGACCGGCACGTGTGGATCCCGTGATCGAGATCAGGTGGACCCGTTCATCGGACACCAACGCCTGTCCGATGTCCTCACCACCGGTCACCACCTCCAGTACGCCGGGCGGCATACCGGCCGCGACGGCGAGTTCGGCGATATAGAGCGCGCTCGTCGGGGTCGTCGGTGCGGGTTTGACCACAATGGTGTTTCCTGCGGCCAGCGCAGGGCCGATCTTCCACAGCGCCATAATCATCGGAAAGTTCCACGGGGCGATGCCCACCACCGGACCGACAGGTCGGCGCACGATCATCGAGGTGTACCCGGCACTGAGCACGCCGGCTCCCGTCTCCTCCAGCGATCGGCCCGCGCCGGCGAAAAAACGCAGATTGTCCGTCCCGAATGGCAGTTCACCATCCCGGAAGACCGCCACCGGCTTGCCCGTCTCGGCCACCTCGATCGCGGTCAGCTCGTCGGCATGGGCGTCTATCAGATCAGCCCACTTCAACAGCACGCGGGCACGTTCACCGGCGGTGCGTTGCGACCAGTCACCGAATGCCTCGGCGGCCGCCGTCACCGCGGCGCCCGCTTCGTCCACGGTGGCTTCGGTGACGGTAGCGGTGGACTTACCGCTGGCGGGATCGATGAGCACGCGTCGGTGCCCGGATCCGGCCGCCCTGCGTCCTCGATGGAAAAGCCCTGTTGTCATCGCTGTCTCCTCAGCTGTTGAAGCCGACGCCGAACCGGTCGAGGGTGCGCAGAAGCATTCCCCGCGTGCCGGTTTCGTCCTCGCGTGCCAGCGCTGCGCGGGTGAGCTGCACGGCAGTCCAGCGCAGTGGCTCGGGCGGAAAGGGCACCGCGGTGCCGGTGACCGCCTTCAGTCTGGTCCGTTCGCTCACCCGGTCTGCCAACAGATCCAGCGCGACCCGGGCGCCGAATCGCGTGGAGGCCACGCCCAGGCCGGTGAAGCCGACGGCGTAGGCAAGTCTGCCGGCGTATGCAGTCCCGAAGATCGGGGTGAATCGGGTCGTCGTGTCGATCACTCCGCCCCACCGGTGGGTGAACGGAAGCGATCCCAGTTGCGGGAATGTCTGCCGGAAGTGCTGCGCCAGAAGCCGATGCGAGGCATCTCGCTGTTCGAGTCTGCTGTGCACGGCATTGCCGAAGTGATAGATCGCGTCGTAGCCGCCCCACACGATGCGGTCGTCGCGGGTCCGGCGGAAGTAGTGGAACTGATTCCCCGCATCGGTGAGCCCCTGGTTCTGCCTCCAGCCAATCGATTCCAGCTGCTCGGCGGTCAGTGGCGCCGTGGCGAGCACATAGTCGTAGACCGGAAGAACCCAGGCACGCAGTCGCCGCAACAGCGGCGGATACGCATTGGAGGCAAGCAAGACCTGCGACGTGTCGACACGTCCGCGGGGGCAATGCACGGTCAATCCGGCGCCCGACCGCTCGATACCGGTCGCTGCGGATCGCTCGAAGACGGCCGCACCGAGTGTTTCCGCGATCCTACGCAGGCCCTGGGTCAAGGCCATCGGGTCGACCAGTCCGCCACCGGAGATCCGCAGCCCCCCGACGAAGACCGGTGAGTGGACGTCGGCGCGCACCTCGTCGCGGTCGAGGAAGCACACGTCTTCACCGCGCCGGGTGTACGTCGGCACGGCTGCACGAAGTGTCTCCGCGTCGCGGACGGTCCTGGCCAGCGTCGTCTTGCCCACCATGCGCAGATCAGCGTCGACATCGTGGTGCTGGAGCAGCTCCGCGATCTGTTCGACGTTCTGGCGGCCGAGGCGTTGCAGCTCGTCGAGTTCGTCGGGCCACATCGCCTCACCGTGGGCGATGCCATGGGTCAGGGATTCGGAGATGAAACCACCGTTACGGCCGGAGGCACCCGCCCCGATCCAATCCTGTTCGAGCAGGACAACACGGCGGTCGGGATGCTCGGTGAGCGCTTCGATGGCCGCCCAGAGCCCGGTGTATCCGCCACCGATGATCACCAGGTCGGCACGCTGCCGACCGATCAGCGGTTCGCTGCGTGGGCCCGTATCCACGTCATCCCACCAGACGGGCCGCGGCACGGCATCGCGCAACTCGTCGGCGGGTCTCATGGTGCACTCCGGTATCTCTGATGAACGATCGGGAACATACTTGCACTGAACTTCAATGCGATCTATTCATAACATCGCACGTAGGTGGCGCTGGGTATGTAAGAACTGAGTAACTGTTCAAATTTGTATCCCACCGCTGGCGGTTATCTGGCACAGTGATGTCGACAGCGACTGAGGGGAAATGGGCGTGCCGGTAAGCCGTACAGAACGACGCGCGAAGCTGCTCAACGCGGCGCAGCGCGCCGTGATGAAACACGGTGCCGATGTGCAGCTCAACCAGGTGGCCGCCGAGGCCGGATTGACCTCCGGCGCGGTCCTCTATCACTTTCCCGACGTACAGACCCTGCTCGTCGAGGCCAACCGCGCCGGGATGGAGCGCTTCTACGACGACCGGCTCCGGGCTATCGAGGGTATTGCCGAACCAGACCGTCGATTGGTCGTCACCATCGAATCCGGTCTCCCGGTGGATTCAGACGACCCGGCGGTCAAACTCTTGTGCGAGCTCGGTGGCGCGGCCGGTCGTTACCCCACCTACGGCGTGTTGCTCACGGCGTTGTTCGATCGCCAGGTCGCCATGTATCAGGTCATCCTCGAATCCGGTGCGGCACAAGGCGCCTTCACCCTGGCCTCCCCGTCCCTGACCATCGCGCGCAACATCGTCGCCCTCGAGGACGCCTACGGCTATCGGATGGTGGCACGCCATCCCAGCCTGGATGCCGACGCCTCAACCGAGCTCATCCTCGACTACGCACGGGTGACGACCGGCCATCCCCTGCCCCGCACAGAACATGGCGAAAGGAAGAAACGATGAGCACACCCCTGACCATCATGTTCTGGCCGGAGTCCGCCTACGGGCCCACCAACCAGTGCATCGGTGTCGCAGCGAAGTTGCGGGAGCGCGGCCACCGCATCATCTTCGCCGCCGAGTCATCGTGGGCAGGGAAGATCGAAAAGTACGGATTCGTCGAAGAGTTGGTCGATCTCGCCGAGCCGAGTCCCGACGATGCCGACGCCGACGCCGGACAGTTCTGGACCGACTTCATCGCCGAGACCGCACCCGCGTTCGCCAAGCCGACCATCGAGCAGATCGAATCGTTCATCGCCCCGACGTTCCAGGCGCTGATCGACGGCGCGAAATACAGCGAGGCGCGGCTGCGAGAGATCATCGCCACCCATCAGCCCGACGTGATCGTCGAAGACAATGTCATCCTGTTCCCCGCGTTGGCCACCGCCGGCAAGCCCTTCGTCCGATTCATCTCCTGTAGTCCATTGGAGGTGCCGGGACCCGATGTGCCGCCGCCGTTTTCCGGACTTCCCAGTGACGACCCGTCGCAATGGGAGAGCTATCGCGCCGAATTCGACCGTGTCCTGCGCCCGATGTGGGCGGATTTCGATGCCTGGGTCCGCGCCCAGGGTGCCGCGCCGCTCCCCGAGCTGGAGTTCATGCCTCGCGATAATGCTGCCACCATCTACATCTATCCCGCCGAGGCCGATTATGTCGATCGTCGCGCGCTCGACGACTCCTGGACGCGCGTCGACTCCAGCATTCGAGAGACCGACGAGGCCTATGAACTTCCGCCGAGCATGGCACAGCGCCCGGAGGGCAGCGCGCTGGTCTATCTGTCGCTCGGCTCGCTGGGCGCCGCCGACGTCGCCCTGATGCAACGACTGGTCGATGTGCTGGGCGGTACGCCGCATCGCTTCATCGTCAGCAAGGGCCCGCAAGCCGACCAAATTCGGCTGGCCGACAACATGGTCGGCGAGCAGATGTTGCCGCAGACCAGGATCATCCCGCTGGTCGACGCGGTGATATCGCACGGCGGGAACAACACCACCACCGAGTCACTGCATTTCGGCAAACCGCTGATCGTCCTGCCCTTGTTCTGGGATCAGTACGAGAACGCTCAGCGTGTGGACGAGCTGAACCTCGGGGTGCGACTGGACACCTATCACTTCGCCGACGGCGACCTGGTCGACGCCCTGGACCGAATCCTGGCCGATCACAATCTACGCGAACGGGTTTCGCAGATCGGAGAGAAGATCCGCGAGCGTGACGGACTGCGAGTGGCGGCCGATGTCATCGAACGTGTCGGCCTCGAACACCGCAGCTGACCGTGATCTCGGATACCGACGATCCGCTCGACGCCCCGCTCGATCTGCTGCCCCTCGGGGATCGGCATGCGCTCGCGATCATCAGCAGCGACGGTGAGCTCTCGGCTGTTCCGGTGGTCCGCGACGGCGGGATCCGTCGTGCCAGTCCGGGTGACGGTGCGGCAGAAGCCCTGCTCGAGCTGATCGTCGGCACCGCCGGTCGCAGCTCGGCCGGCCGTTTCGAAGTGGTGTCCTGGGCCAATGGCCGGGTGCCGAATGGAGAGCGAGCGGTAGGGGTCGACCAAACCAACGAATCGGTGATCGTCGGCGATATCGCGGTGGTGAAGTGGGCCACGCATCTGGAGCGCGGACCGCATCCTGCCCCCGGACGGCTGACCGGCTTGACCGCCGCAGGTTTCACCGCGATGCCCACGCCGTGGGCGGTGCTCACCTGGACACCCGACGACGGTCCGGAAACCCTCGCCGCGACGATCACCGGATATCTTCCTGGCGCTGTCGACGGTTGGACATGGGCCGTTGACCTGTTTCTGGACGCCGCACGAACCGGCGATCACTCCGCCGTGCTGTGCACCTGCTCTTCCCTGGGAGAGGTGATCGCCGACCTGCATATCGCGTTGGCCGCGACTGTCACCGTCGCCACCGACACCGATGCGCGCCGTTGGCGCGACAGTGCGTTCGCCACCTTCGATGCCGCGCACCGGCTGGCCGATCCGCAGCTGGCGGATCTTCTCACCCGACACGCCGACACCATCGCAGCGACTCTGCAGCACCTTGCCGCTCTCACCGGTGTACCGATACTGGATGTGCACGGGGACCTGCACGTGGGTCAGATACTGCGGTCTTCGAACATGTTGCTGGTCAACGACTTCGACGGCAATCCCGTTCTCCCCCCGGACGAGCGTGTGCTACCCGCACCGGCGGCGGTCGACCTGGCCGGGATCATCCAGTCATTGACACATGTCGGCATCGTCGCGGCCCGCCGCGGCGACCTCACACCCGAGCAGTTGCGGCCGGTGGAGCTGACGGCACGCACTGCGTTGTACGAGGCCTACCTGAACAGGCTCGCCGACAACGGGCAGACCGGACTGCACATCGATGATGCGCTCATCGCCCTGCGGTTACAGCAGGTGCTGCGCGAGATCGTCTACGCAGCCCGCCACCTGCCCCGCTGGATGTATGTTCCCGATGCCGCCCTACCCGCCCTACTGCACGAGATGAGCCGATGAATCCCGATGCCTTTGCCGCCGACCTCACCCGCAAGCCGGAGGTGCTGTCCAGACTGGCCACGGCGCTGGCACAACGGAATCCGTGGGCGACGGTGATCCCGGAGGACATATCGCGTGTCGTCTTCCTCGGCATGGGGTCCTCCGCCTACGCGGCCGGCGTCGCCGCAGCACGATTGCGTGCGCGTGGCGTCTGCGCGGTTTCGGAGATAGCGTCATCCCGGCTGCTGCCGGAATGGGGCCCCGGCACCCTGGTCATTGCGACCTCGGCGTCAGGCGGATCGGTGGAAACACTGGACGCGCTCGACCGCCTGGATCCCACCGCCACGACGGTGGCGCTGACCAACACCGCCGGATCGGCCATCACCGAACGCTGCTCGGCCACTGTCGAACTCCTGGCCGAACCCGAGCTCGGCGGGGTGGCCTGCCGAAGCTTCCAGCACACGCTGGTGTTGCTGCTGGCGCTCGAATGCCAGTTGACGGGAACACCCATCGACGAGCTGACAACCACGGTGGAGATGGCGGCCCAGGCCAGCGACCACCTGCTGACCCATGAATCAGACTGGCTTCCCACAGTTTCCGAGTGCCTGTTGGGTCCGGTCGAGACACATCTCTGCGCACCGGCGCACCGACTCTCGTCCGCCCAGCAGGGGGCACTGATGTTCCGCGAGGGTCCGCGGCGGTCGGCCATCGGCTGTGAGACCGGCGATTGGAGTCACGTCGACGTGTATCGCACCAAGAACACCGATATGCGGATGCTGGTCTTCGCCGGGTCGGCATGGGAGGCCCAGCTGGCCGAGTGGACGGGCCCACGCCAGACCACCGTGGTTGCGGTGGGCGGTGCGGTGGCCACCGCGACCACCTGCGTGCGTTACCCCGGCGATGGTGTCGACGATGTCCGACTACTCACCGAGACATTGGTACCCGAGCTCGTCGCGGCCCGCGCCTGGCAGGCCTCCGTCTGATCGACACGGGCACGGGCGAACTCAGCAGCGCCATTACCGGTGATCAGCCAGAGGGTGGCCAAGCTGTCGATCAGGTCCTCGATGCTCACATCGGTGCTCCCGTCGACAAACGCCAGGATCGCGTCCGCCGTGCCACCGATGATGAAGGCTGGAGCGACACGGGCCAGCGGGTCGGACTCCAGTTCGACACTGTGCACAGTGCGCGCATGGCCGACCAGGACGGCGGTTAGACCGGCCAGAACGCTGTCTCGGTGCTGTTGCACCGCAGGGGAACTCGCCACCGAGCCCAGCAGTACGCGCGCACGGCGCGGGTCCGCCGTCAGGGTCCGTACGACCGCATTCACGGCAGCGTGAGCCTGCGTCTCCAGCGATTCGGTCAAAACGAACGCCACGGCCGCCAGGGTGGCATCACGCACCTGGGTGGCGATGTCGTCGACGGCTGCCGTGGCCACGTCATCCAGATCGGTGAAGTTTTCGTAGAAGTAGCGCTTGTTGAGTCCGGCGCCGGCGCACAGTTTGTCCACCGTGATCGCACGCCAGCCGTTCTCGGCCATGGCAGCGACGGCGGCCTCGATCAGCCGTGAGCGGCGGTGCTTACGCCTGGCGTCGGCGGTCTGCCCGGCATAGCTGCGCTGCGGGATATCGGGCACGAGGAGATCGTCGCACCCGGCAGCGCTCTGCCGCGAGCCGGCCGTTGACACCACCCCCACAGTCTGGCACGGTCTGGTACCAGAATATAAGTGGTACGACTTCGTGCCTGATTTGAGGAGAGGCCATGACCGCGTCACCCATCACCCCGAGGCAGCCGAGCCAAGCCGCACCGTCGAGCTCGTCGGTCCTCGATGACCTGCGCCTGACCGCGCAGACCACGCCCGTGCTGGCCCGTCGGCTGGGCTGGGACTACCTTCGCGACCTCGGCAACGACGGACGGTTCGATCAGCTGGCGGAACTGTTCGCCAACGGGCACGCTCCCGAGGGGCCCGATGGCCCGATGGAGGGCCTGATCATCGGCAAACTGTTCGGCATCCCGGAGGCCTATTTGGCCAATCCGCTGATGAAGATCGACCCGACCTGGCGCGGAAAGACCTTCGATATGGCAACGGGCACGGGCTTCAATCGGTTGTCCCCGCTAGGTCGGTTCTCGTTGCGCGCCGTCGCGCCGCTGTACACCGGACTGCGCCGACGCGGCGACGAAACCATCGGCTTCGAGTTCGATCACCAGATCGACACCGCCGCCATCGCACCGTTCATCAAGGTGCGGGCCCTCGACTACGGAGTCCCCGAGTACCGCAACCCCAGCGTGCGCACGTTCCCCATCAAACGCACCCGTGACGAGGTGGTCGAGCTGACGCCGGGGTTGTATCTCGGCCGCGCCCTCCTGACCCTGCCCAGCGGCGAGATCCGGCTGATTGCATACTTCGGCCTGCGTGAGTTCAGTGACGAGAAGGCCGTCCGGGCATGATCACACTCGATGGCGCAGTCTGTTGTATCACCGGCGGCGCCCGCGGCATCGGCAGAGCCACCGCAGTCGAGCTCGCCGGCCGGGGCGCGAAGGTCTGGATCGGTGATCTCGATATCGATGAGGCAGAAAAGACCGCAGCCGAGATCGGCGCCAGCGCACTGCATCTGGACGTTACCGATCCAGCCGGCGTCACCGCCTTTCACGACACCGTTGTCGCCGCTGACGGCCCGCCTGCGATGCTGGTGAACAATGCCGGGATCCAATACATGGGCGCCTTCACCGATACCCGCCTGGACCTCTACCACCGCGAGGTGGCCGTCAATCTGCTCGGACCGATCAACGGCGTACACGCCTTCCTGCCGGGCATGCTGGCGCGCAACCACGGACATATCGTCAATGTGGCATCGATGGCGGCCAAGGTGACCACCCCTGGCATGTCGGTGTACTGCGCGTCAAAGTACGGCGTCGCGGCGTTCTCGCGCGCAATCCGCGCCGAAATCGCCTCCACCGCAGTCACACTGAGTACCGTGATGCCCACCGCCGTGCACACCGAGCTGACCGCGGGCGTATCGCTGGATCTGCTGCCCACCCGCGAACCCGAGGATATCGCCATGGCCATCGCCGACAGCGCGCAACGCCCCCGCCGCGAGATCACCGTGCCGCGCTGGCTGGCCCCCATGGGCACCATCGAAGAGGCGGCACCGGAACCGGTGCTGCAGATAATGAAGCGGCTGGCCACCTTCCGGCGGCCGCCAGGGGCCTACGACCCCGATGCCCGGCGCAGCTATCTGGACAGGATCGGCCAGTGACGACCGTCCTGCCCGCCGATACCGTGGCGGCCGCCAAACTCCACCTGCAGGTTGCGGCCGCCGCGGTGACATCCCGATACCCGAGCCACGATCATGCCCTGGCCCGACCACCGGCCCGCTCCCATCTGAAACCGGTGATGGGCAACTACGGGTTTCCCGTCATCGGGCATGTCCTCAGCTCGATCGTCGAACCGCTGGAGTTCGCCCGGCGGCGCTACGATCGCTATGGCCCGGTGTCCTGGGCCGGCGGCGTCGGTTTTCGGATCGTGCAGCTGATGGGCCCCGAGGCGTTGGAAGCGGTGTGGGTCAACGCGGACAAGGCATTCTCCAGCACCCGTGGGTGGGCACCGGTGATCGGACCATTCTTCCACCGCGGGATCATGCTGCTCGATTTCGAGGAGCACCGAGACCACCGCAGGATCATGCAACAGGCGTTCACCCGGTCCGCGCTCGACGGCTATCTGAGCTTGATGCGGCCGGGGATCGCCCGCACCGTCGAAAGCTGGCCTGCCACCGAGCGCTTCCCGTTCTACGACGGAGTCAAGAAGCTGCTGCTGGACCAGGCCGCCGAGGTATTCATCGGTGCCCAACTCGGCGCGGAATCCGACCGGCTGTCCCAGGACTTCCACGACACAGTCTGCGGCGGACAGGCGTTGATCCGTGCAGACGTCCCCGGCGGGACGTGGGCGCGAGGGCTACGCGCCCGTGCACGCCTGGAGCGCTACTTCGCCACCCAGGTGTCGGCACGACGGGCGGGCGACGGCGCCGATCTGTTCTCGATGCTGTGCCGCAGTCGCAGCGCCGAGGGTGATCGCTTCAGCGACCAGGACATCGTCAACCACATGATCTTCCTGCTGATGGCCGCCCATGACACCAGTGCGATCGCGATTTCGATGCTGGTCTACGAGTTGGCACGCAACCCCGACTGGCAGCACCGGCTCCGCGAGGAGGCCTGGCATACGCCCTACGACGAACTGGGCCTGGACCAGCTGGGGCACGACCATCCCCTGTTGGACGCCGCGTTCAAAGAGATCCTTCGTATGTACGCACCGGCGGGCACCCTCTTCCGCCAGGCGGTCAAGGACACCGAGGTGGCCGGTCACTTCATCCCGCGCAAGGCGCAGGTGGCGATCAACGTCTACGCGTCGATGCGATTGGCCGACTGGTGGCCGGACCCGGACCATTTCGATCCCGATCGCTTCACCGGTGGTGCCGATTTCGCTGCCGTCGGTCGTTACGCGTTCGCACCGTTCGGCGGCGGCGTCCACAAGTGTCTGGGTCAGCAGTTCGCCGATATGAACGTCAAAGCGGTTATGCACCAGATGCTTCGGCGATTCGTGTGGACGGTACCCAATGGATACCGGCCCCGGATGACGTGGGGTACCGGCCCGACGCCCGCTGACGGATTGCCGATCGAGATGCGCCGACTGGACTGACCTCAGCTGTTGAGCGACCATATCGAGTAGTTCAGTGCCGTCGCGAACAGCACCCATCCGAAGTATGGCATCAGCATCACCGCGGCAATCCGTTTGATCTTCCAGAACAAGACGATGGTGGCGGCCACCGCGATATCGAGAAGCAGGATGTCGATGAGAGCCACTCCGCGCCACCCGAGGCCGAAGAACAGCGGTGACCACAGCAGATTAAGGACGAGCTGGACGGCATAGATGATGATGGCAGGGCTGGTCCACCGCGGCGTCTCCCGCCAGACCAGCCAGGCCGCAACTCCCATCAACACGTACAGCACGGTCCATACCGGGCCGAACAGGTTCGGCGGCGGAGCCCAGTCCGGCTGGGCGAGATTACCGTAATCGCTTGCCGCATCTACCGAAGCCAGTCCTCCCAACGCCGCGACAAGAGCCACCGAAACCAACGAGATGATCAGTGCCGGGATGTGTCGGGACCGGCCTTCGGTAGAGGTATCAGAAGTCATCTGCGTCCATTTCTGCTCGCTTCTCGGCGCCATTGCGGTGCTGACACAATGGCTCGGATACCCACCATATTGTTCAGCCTGCTGAATAATTGCAAGTTCCGACGAAGGAAGATCGATGGACGACTTGGACGGCTGGCCGACCGGTCGACTCTTGTCGATGGCGGCACGACTCGTAGAACAGTCCTGGGAGCACGTCCTCGGCGAGTATGACCTGTCCAGTGCGGGATTGGTCGTACTGCACGTTGTCGCGACCGGACCCGCGACACAACGCGAGATCGCGCACGCCTGTCGGGTCACCGACCAGACGGCCAGTCGCACCGTCGAACGGCTGGAACGTCTCGGCTATGTCAGCCGACAGGTCGATCCGCGAGACGAGCGGCGCAAAACGGTCACGAGTACCGCGGCAGGCCGAGGGGTCTACACCACGCTGGTGGATCGGGAGAAGAACGATCCGGGCCTGGTCGCCGCGATCGGGGACGACGGACCCGAGCTACGCCGAATACTGTTGAAGCTGGTGCGCGGCCGCCGAACCGAAGGCGACGACGCTGTGCCGCCGCCCTAGATTCATCAGCTCTACGATCAGAACCGTTGGCGTGCAACACCTATGGGACGATCATCCTGTCTGGCTTTGTAGCGTTATGGTGGCCGGCCCGGTCTTGGCTCCCGTCAGGCCCCGCCCCTGTGCGGTCACGGCCAGCGCGGTGCGATCCCCCCGGAACAGATCCCGCGAGAACTCGTATGGGGTGCCGTGCTGGTCATGTGTCACGCGGGTGATGAGTAACAACGCACTCTGCGGTTCGATGCCCAGCAAGCTCGCCTCCTCGTCGGTGGCGTTGACGGCCTCGATACGCTCCATTGCCTGGCCGTTGACCAGCCCGTAATGCGACTCCAGGAGTTCGTAGAGCGAACCGCCGAGCTGCTGTTCGAGCAAGCCGGGGAATCTGTCAGCGGGAAGCTGGGCATGCTCCAGCGAGATCGGCGATCCGTCAGCCAGCCGCACCCTGGTGATGTCGACGACGTAATCGCCGGGACCTATCTGGAGCGCATGGCGGGTCGTCTGGTCGGCGGCGCCGATCTTGGTGGACAGTACCCGCGAGCCGGCGGCGTAGCCCTGGCTGGCCAGGAAGGCGGGCACGCCCACCACATCGGACAGGTTGCGCTGGACTTGGCCGTGGCTGATGAATATCCCGCCGGCACGCCCGATGACTCGGTGCACCAGCCCGGCCTCCTCCAAGGCGGCCAACACCTGGCGCAGACTGGTCCGGCTGGTGCCGTACCGCTCAGCCAGTTCGCGCTCGCTGCCCAGCTTGGCTCCGGGATTCCCGGCATTCACGTCCGCGACGATGCGGCGGCGCAACTGCTCGCTGTGACTCGCCACCGCTCCCCCTGCATCCACGTGATTGGTACAACCAATTCTAACCGGACACAGGCGCGGTCATTTCCGAGATGGCCATGTGCGACTCCGGCAGGATCTGACCGCCGTCGACAACCAACGACTGCCCGGTGACGAACGCCGCCTCATCGGTGGCGAAGAACAGTGCGGCATTCCCGATATCGGCAACCGAGCCCAACCGACCGATCGGCACCGCCGAGGTCATCTGTTCGATGTAATCTCCGCCCATGTCCGCCAGCCCCTCGGTGCTGACATTCCCGGGCAGCACCGCATTGATGGTGATCTTGCGGGGTGCGAGTTCGATTGCGGCAGTGCGCAAGAAGCCCAGCTGGGCGGCCTTGCTGGCGCCGTAGTGCGACCATCCCGGGTAACCCGTGACAGGACCGGTGATGGACGAGGTGACGATGACCCGGCCATGTCCGCTGGCGGTGAGTGCGGCCAGCGCCGCCTGCACCATGAACACCGTCCCCTTGAAGTTGACCGCGAGCACCTGGTCGATATCGCCCGGGGTGAGTTCTTCGAGTCGGCCGGAAGGAAAGATGCCGGCATTCGCACACACGATATCCAGACCGCCGTGGCGTTCGATGGCGGCATCGACCACTCGTTGCGCCTGCTCCGGGTCCGCGACGTCGGCGCTGACCGCGCTGACCGCTCCGGACGCACCGTCGGCTGCCCCCACCGCGCGGTCGAGATCCTCCTGGTTGCGCCCGGTGATGATGACGTTGACACCGGCGTTGGCGAATACCTCGGCGATCCCGCGGCCGATTCCTCTGCTGCCACCGGTCACGATCGCGGTGCGACCGGCTAGTGAATGAAACATCGTTGTCCTCACTTGTATGTCAGAGACTGTGTCCGCTGGATGACAGATAACGTTCGGCCAATCCGCAGCTACCTTCGACGTAGCTGATGGCCTTGGTCGCCGATTCCCTGGAATGGCTGTGCGAGCCCATCCACGCGACGAGCAGCAGCCGCCTCAAGAACACGAACGAGGCCAGCATGTCCTCGTCTGCGGCGGTCAGTTCACGGCGGCTCCGGTACCCCACCACCCAGGATTCCTGCCACTCGGGCAATGCCGGGTCGTCCTCGATGAAGGACACCGCGGTACCGAAATCGTATAGATACCAGCCGAACCCGCAGTCGTCGAAGTCGATGACCGTGATCCGGTCGGAACCCGGGTCGACCAACAGATTCGCCAGCCGCAGGTCGGCGTGCACCAGTCCGAAACGATTCGGGTCGGTACCGTAGGCATGCAGCCTGTCCTTGAGCAGCGTCTGCGCCCGCCCCAGCAGCTGCAGTTCGCTCTCTCCCATACCTGCCACGTCCTGCCAACGCCCCCAACGACCACGCTCACCCAGACTGTGTTCCCAGTCCCAGGAGAAGCGCTGGAAGCCGGTCGGCCGGCGCCACCGTTGCGCATGATCGTGCAACGCGGCGGTGATCCGGCCCAACGACTGGAAATCGTGATTGGTCAGCGCCGTTTCATCGGGTTCGGCACCGGCGACCATCTCGAATCGGACGACGTGCCGGTCGACGCCGGCCGCGTCGACCGTGACCACCCGCCGCCCGTCGACGGCAGGCAGGACGCGCGGAACGGTCACATCGCTGTCTGAGCTCAACGCGGCGAGCCAGTCGAGCTCCGATTCGATCTCGTGGGCACGGTGGTAGTTCTGCCGGTGTACCCGCAGGATGGACTGTTCGCCCTTATCGCTCACCAGATACGTGGCGTTCTCCGAGAGGTTCAGCAGTCGCAGGTCGGCATCGGCTGAGACCTCGTAATGGCCGAGTGCCCGTCTGGCGAGATCGACATCGTCGGTGATCACCGCTGCCACGAGTATCGCCTCCCTTGCACCTTCGTCATCATCAGTGCTCCCGGCCTTCGATACCTGCCAACACGTCGGTGATCCGGTCCCTGGCCACGGTGACGTCTTCGGCGCTGCCGCCGATGTACAACCGCCCTGCCGCACCGATCATCTGGACATCGACGATGGTCAACCCCGGAGCGGCTCGCTCCGCCTCATTGGCCGCGACCGCGGCGAACAACGCCGGCGTCATCTCGTAGACCAGTAATGACTCACCGGGCAGGATCATCGACGCCTGCCGATTACGGTTCAGGATGACAGCGTGCTGATCGGTGATATCGGCGATGATGTCGTGATACAGCACCCGGGGCCGCAGCTGATCCTCGGCCTTGTTCCCGGTACCCGCAAGGATCGCCGCACCGGCCCGACGTACCTCGTCGAGATCGGCCGAGTGGATCTCCAGTACGCCGAATTGCCGTTCCACATAGAGGATTCCCGGCGATATGCCCGGTACCTCGCGCAGCGCCAGGTCGATCACCCGCTCGATCGCCAGGGCAGGCGACACCTCCACGATCAGGGCGTGTTCACCCGCGTACGGTGGATAGCCCCGCGCGCGGGTCGGAGTCCCGAGATATGCCGCGAACTGCCGTTGCAGATCCTCGACCAGGAGGTAGACCCGTATCTGGGTGTGGATGGAGCCCGACATGGCTACTTGCTGGACACCGCGAAGTGGGCGCCCAGCTCATTGTGCGGACGCGGGATGACATGCACGCTGACCAGTTCACCGACCTGCGAGGCGGTCTCGGCGCCGGCCTCGGTGGCGGCCTTCACGGCTCCCACCTCACCGGTCACGATGACCGCCACCAACCCGTCGCCTACCTCCTTGCGGTCGGTGATGGTGACGTTGGCCGCTTTGACCATCGCGTCGGCGGCTGCCAGTGCGGCGACATATCCCTTGGTTTCGATGAGACCGATTGCATTGCTGGACATGGTTTCTCCTTATTGGTTGGGTGTTGCGTCTATGGAACCGATGATGAGCGCATCGACCGGTGGCGGTGCGCCGGTGAACCAACCCGAGGCCACCGACCCCTGCGCGATGAGCACACGCTCGCCGACACCGGTGCCGAGAACATCGAATGCGACCAACCGGGACTCTGTGCCGTCGATCTGCACCTCCAGGAAGGCTCCCGGCGGAATCCCCGCCACGTGCCGTGTCGACCACACGTTGCCGGTGACAGTTGCTGCGATCATGTCCGCTCCTTGGTGATGGTGATGCCGAGGCTGCGTGCCTTCTCCCTTGCCAGCGGTGTCAGCACCGCACGCCGGCCGAGTATCAACGTCCCGCCTGCCAGATCTGCCAGATAGCGTTCGGTGACCGCCCCGCTGTCCACCCGGTGAACCGGGCTACCCGATCCCGTGCCCGTTGCTTTCGCGGCGAGCCGGAACCGCAACCGGCCGGTCTTGAGATCCGCACGGTTCTTCGGATTCTCGAACAGCCGCAGCAGTTTTCGTACGAAGCCGTCGAGTTCCGCATCATCGGACAGCCGAACCGTCTCGGTGCGGGTCCTTCCCTCGGACGCACGCGGCCCGGTGGGTTCCACTCCCAGCTGCTCGGCCACCGAGGCCGGTGGCACGGTGGTCACCGGTGCAGACGGGCCCGGTTCCGGGGTCTTCAGGCTTGCGACAGCGTCGCGTACCACCTCCCGGACCAGCGCACGTAACTCGTCACGGTCGACGCTCATGACTGCGCCAGTGCCTGACGGGCCGCGTCGGCGGCCTGGCGGATATCGGCTTCGGCGCCCGCGAGATACACCCGGCCGGTCGCGCCGATCATCCGGAAGTCGACGACCTTGATATCCGCGGCCTTCTCTGCCTCGTTGGTGGCCAGGATCGCGTACGAGGCGGGTTGTACCTCCAGGACGAACAGCGACTCCCCTGCCAGCACCATGGAGCCGATCTTGTTGCGGTTGATCAAGAACGCGTGCTGGTGATCGATGCTGGAGATGATGCGAGACGCCAGGATCGTCGGACGCACCGCCGCGCCACCGTCACCGCCGAGGGAATCCAGCGCGGCATCGGCCGCAGCCTTGACCGCGCCGGTCTCACCGTGGAACTCCAGGTAGCCGAACTGGCGCTCCACCACCAGGATTCCGGCCTTGACCTCGGCGTGTTTGAGCGCCACATCGGTGACACCCTCGATGTCGAGGCCGGGAGCCACCTCGATGATCTGGGCGGCCTGGTTCGCCCGGGGCAGCGCACCCTTGATCCAGGTACCGAGATAGGACATCGTCTGCGGTTGGAGACGATCGATGAAGATGAAAGAACGCAGTTCGGCCACAAGGTCACCTCTTGATCAGTTGAGCGAGTTCCTCGACGACCAGCGCGCGCAGCTCAGCACGCAGGACATCGAGATTCGGGTCGGTCGAACGGGGCTGCGGCGTGCGCCTGGTCGGCACCGGCGGTGCGCCGTCGCCGCGATCGTTGGAGGCTCGCGGGTAGGCCGGAACACTGCCGGTGGGCGCTCGCCACGGTTGGATACCGCCGAACTCGGCCATCTGGACGGCCGAGTCGGAGTTGTAGGCGATCCTGGTCCAGTTCACGAGATTATCCGGTTGTAGGTTCTCCCCGATCGAGCTGCGACCCACAAAGCCTGTGCCGATGGTCATCGACGGCGCCAGGTTGGTTTCCAAACCCGAGCTCCCGGTCGAGTTCCCCACGTTGACCGATACCCGCAAAACCGGCACCTGCGTGGCGAAGTCGGTTATCACCTCGGGGTTCTCGCTGTGGATGGCTGCCGAATGGCCGGCACCGGCGATCCGTACAACTGCACGCGCCGCCCGGATGCCGCGAGCCGTATCGGCGGCGGTGGTCATTCCGAGGACGGGGGACAACTTCTCATGAGCCAACACCTCCTCGGAGATGACCTGGCCGAACGGCGCCACCAGCACTCGGGTCTTCGGAGTGACCCGCAATCCGGCCTGACCGGCGATCCATGCGGCGTCTCGCCCGACCACATCGGTATTGAGGTGCCCGCCCGGGAACATGAAGGCGCGCAACCGACGTGCACCATCCTCGTCGAGGACGTAGGCACCGGCCCTGGTCAACGCCGCCTGGAGCTTGCCCGCGATACCCTCCTCGGCGATGAGGACGGACTCATTGGTACACAGCACCGAGTTGTCGAAAGCCTTGCTGTCGACGATCCGTCGCGCGGCCGCGGTGATATCGGCGCTCGCGTCGACGAGCACCGGGACGTTACCCGGTCCGACACCGAGCGCAGGATTACCGGAGGAGTATGCGGCCCGGACCACCGCCGAACCACCGGTGGCCACGATGACATCGGTACGTTCGTCGGCCATCAAGGCCTCGGCCAACGGGATGGTCGGCTCGTCGACAACCTGGATGATTCCGTCGGGCGCGCCGGCCGCCTCCGCCGCGGCGGCCAACATCCTGGCCGCGTCCGCCGAGCACTGTTTGGCCCGCGGGTGCGGCGCTATGACGACAGCGTTGCGTGTCATCAACGCCAGGATGGTCTTGAAGTACACGGTGGCAACCGGATTGGTCGTCGGCGTCAGTGCCAGCACCACACCCGCCGGCCGTGGCAGTTCGACGATCTTGCGGTTGTGGTCGACTCGCGGTGACACGAAGTCCTGGCCGCGATAGTGATCGACGATGCCCCGGGAGCAGGCCCGGTTCTTGATCACCTTGTCGGCCACCACCCCCATCCCGGTTTCCTGCACGGCATCGGCGGCGAGTCGTTCGGCCTCCCGGTATCCTGCCTCGGCGACCGCGTTGACGATCGTCGACACCGTGGCCGTGTCGTATCCGGCGTAGGCCGCGGCTGCCCAGCGGGCACGTTCGAGCATGTGGCCGGCCTGTGCGGTGTTCATGATGCCCTTCTTCCGGTGGCGGCTGTCTTGGCCCGGCCCACCGCGACATCGAGGCGGTCCAGGACGTCTTCACACAGTTCACGGGACAGCAGGAGACCCGGTTTGAACTGGAGCACACGGGGATCCAGCGTCGAGAAGATCGCCCACACCCCGTTCTCATAGAGTTCGCGCATGACGTACTTGGCCCCTTCGGGATGGTCGAACTCAAGGCCGATGACGACACCGTTCTGGCGGATACCGATCAACCAGTCGGGATGGTCGGCCTGGATGCGTCGCAGGCCGTGATCGAACAGATCCGAGATGTAGTGGACCATCGACCGCACCTCGGGCCGGGTGCAGATCTCCAAGGTCTTGATCGCGGCGACACAGCCCAGTTCGGCGCCACCAAACGTCGAAATGTGCCCGAAGCCATCCTGATCCAGCCATTGCGCCGCCCGCTCCCCGAGCAGCGCCGCAGTGATCGGATACATTCCGCCGGACAATCCTTTTCCGGTCACGATGATGTCTGGTTCGATACCGTGCTTGGTTATCGCCCACAGTTCGCCGGTGCGCATCAACCCGGTCTGGACCTCGTCGGCGATGTACAGAGTTCCGTGTCTTTCGGTGGCGGCCTTCACCGCTTCGAGGTAACCCACTGGCGGAAGCGGGAATCCGTATGTCGCGGGGATCGTCTCCATGATCACCGCCGCCACGTCACCTGGGGCGAGGGCGCGTTCGATAGCGTCGATGTCGCCGAAGGGCACCTGTAGGAACTCGTCGGGCCGGTCGGCGAGGAACAACTTGGTGAAGCGGTCGTCACCGGTGGCCACGGCCAGGCCGGTATGGCCGTGATAGGCCTTGATGACCGAGACGATCTTGCGTCGTTGGGTGCCATGGCGTGCGCTCTTGAGCGCGATATCGATCGCTTCACCACCACCAGACCCGAAGGCCACCTTCTTGATCGACGCCGGCGCCGTTTGCACCAGACGCTGAGCGAGAGCGGTCCTCGCGACCGAGGGGAAGTGGTGGTTTCCCACGTCGAAATGCGCCATGCCATCCGAAACAGCCTG
Organism: Mycolicibacterium neoaurum ATCC 25795; assembly: GCF_000691525.1. Lineage (GTDB taxonomy): Bacteria > Actinomycetota > Actinomycetes > Mycobacteriales > Mycobacteriaceae > Mycobacterium > Mycobacterium neoaurum. The sequence continues at coordinate 139,974 of NZ_JMDW01000016.1, read as the reverse complement.
CATCACTTCAGGATTACGATGTCCGAGATTGTAGGTACCACCGTTGAGGTGCATATCGATCAGACGTCGACCGCCCATGTCCCACAGGAAGTAACCCTCGCGGCGGTCGATCACCAGATCGACTCCGGAATCCGTCCAGAACTGCGTCTTGTCGGGGTTCCAGAAGGCGGTCGCCTGCTCCAGGACCTGTTCCTTGGATTCGAACGCGAACGTGCCGTAGTCGTACATGCGACTCCTCTACTGCCACGGGGAAGCTGTGACGCCGCCCACCATAAAAGGAGTAGACCAATTAAGTCAATGGTCTGTTTTTGGGTATTGCCAAGGTCAATTGGTAGTGCCAATATCGACTGGTTCGCATGTGGCCTGCGCCACACCGACTCCCAACCCTCAGCGTGGAAGGTGCGCTATCGATGTCCGTAAACTCTCGACCCGCTGGAGAAAAGCCAGTTCAAGAGGTCCAGCGACTCAAGCGCAATGCCGTGGGCACGGTGGGCGTGATCTTCATGGCCGTCGCCACCGCAGCGCCGATCACCGCCATGGTGGGTAACGTGCCCATCGCAGTCGGATCCGGAAATGGTTCACACGCCCCGGCCGGCTACATTGTCGCCACCGTCGTCCTGGGTCTGTTCGCCATCGGCTACGCAACGATGGCCAAGCACATCACCACCACCGGGGCTTTCTATGGCTACATATCCCACGGCCTGGGCCGGGTGGTCGGAATGGCCAGCGGAGGGCTCATCACGATGGCCTACGTGGTGTTCGAGGCGTCGTTGATCGGCATCTTCTCCTTCTTCGCGCAGAACATGCTGTCATCACAGCTCGGCGTGCACGTGCACTGGATCATCCCGGCACTGCTCATGCTCGCGGCGAACGCGATCTTGACCTACTTCGATGTGAACCTGACCGCGAAGGTGCTCGGCGTCTTCCTGGTCACCGAGATCGTCATGCTGGCGCTGGGCGCTGTCGCGGTGCTTTTCCGCGGGGGTGGTCCGCAGGGCTTCGCTGTGGCCGAGACCCTCAATCCCCTCGGTGCGTTCAGCCCTGCCGCCGGAATCGCCGGCGCAAGTGCGGGACTCGGCCTGTTCTTCGCCTTCTGGTCATGGGTCGGATTCGAATCGACCGCCATGTACGGAGAGGAATCGCGCGACCCCAAGCGAATCATCCCGCGTGCCACCATGATCAGTGTTCTCGGTGTTGGCGCGTTCTACGTCTTCGTGTCGTGGATGGCGATCGCAGGCACCGGTCCCGATCGAGCAATCGAACTGGCCCAGGACGCCGACACCGCCTCGGAGATCTTCTTCGCGCCCGTCCGCAGTACGTACGGCGAATGGGCGATCATGGTCTTCAACGTGCTTCTGGTGTCGGGTTCGTTTGCCTGCGGTATGGCCTTCCACAACTGCGCCTCGCGGTATCTGTACGCGCTGGGACGCGAGGGCCTGTCAACTCGTCTGCAGAAGACCATCGGCGCGACACACCCCACTCACGGGTCACCGCACATCGCATCCTTCGTACAGAGCGGCATCACCCTGGTGATCATCCTGTCCTTCCTTTTTGCCGGCCTGGACCCCTACGTGCACATGTACACGCTGTTGGCGATTCTCGGGACTATGGCCATTTTGATCGTCCAATCGCTCTGTGCGTTCTCCGTGATCAGTTACTTTCACATCCGCAAGAACCATCCGGTGTCCAAGCACTGGTTCAAGACATTGGTCGCACCCGGTCTCGGCGGCGTCGGCATGCTCTACGTGGTGTACCTGCTATGGCAGCACAAGGACACCGCCGCAGGTACCGCCTCGGGCACCCTGTTGTTCACGTTGACCCCCTGGATCGTCGTGGGTCTGTTCGTGTTGGGTGCGGCGCTGGCCACCTATTTCAAGCTGCGCGATCCCCGACGCTACGAGCTGATCGGACGAATCGTGTACGAGGACAGCGAGATCCGGGACTGACCCGTGATCGCGGCGTCTGGCCGGATCGGGTCACAGCAGTCCGTCCGCGACGGCCTGGTGAACGGTGCGCACCGCCGGCCGGAAGCCGAGACTTCGCGCCAGCGATCCATCCATCACCAGATGCCACGGGTTCGGCAGCGGTTCGGCCGACGGATCCATGGAGCCGCCGGCAAGGTGGACGAGTTCGTAGAGGGACATGGCGGCCTCGTCGCCGACGTTGACGATCTGGCGGTCGAGGGCTCCGGTCAGGGCCAGCCCGGTCACGGTGGCGATGTCACGGTGATGGATCATGCTCATCCGTGCGGCCGGGTGCATGCTGCGACCGGCCACCAGCGCGGGCAGCGCATCGAGGTGTCCGTCGCCGTCGCCGTAGACGAACCCGTAACGCTGGATCGACCAGGTCAAACCCGCTGTGCATAGCACCTTTTCGGCTGCGATCTTGCTGGCGGGATAGGCAGCGGTGGCGGCGACCGGATCATCTTCACGGCCCGGCCTGCCGCCACCGGGGCCGTACACGTGGCTCGTGCTGGCCATGATGAACCTGGCCTCGGGTGCGATTCTGGCCGTGGCCTCGACGAGATTGCGGGTGCCGTCGAGGTTCGTCCGCCAGATCAGGTCCTCATCGACCGAACGGAACATGGCGGCCAGGTGGATGACGGCATCCGCTTGCTCAAGTGCCTGGGCGAGCGTGTCACCGTCGAACAGGTCGCCGATCACCTCGTTGACACCGGCGGGAGCGGACCCGGGCCGGCGCACCACCGCATGACAGTCCAGGCCCTGCTCGAGCAGCCTGCTGACCAAGCGAGATCCCACCAGTCCGGTCGCACCGGTCACCACGACCTTCATGTGTGTCCTTCCTTCCGGTATCGCTCGAGACGAGCGGTGGCCGTTCTGAGCACCCGGACGGCGATTTCCAGGTCATCGGGGTCGATTCCGTCGAATGCCATCGCGTGAATCTGCCCCAGATCTGGTAGATCTCGCCACAACGCGCGTCCTGCCGGGGTGATCCGCAAGAGCTTCTGGCGCATGTCATCGTCGGCGGGAACCTGCTCGATCAGCTCTTTGCGCACCAGCGCGCCCACCACCGAGCTCAACGTGGCCCGCTCGACCTGAAGGCGGCCCTGGAGCTCGCGTTGCCTGACAGGGCCGTCATCGACCAGGAAATACAGCACGTACCACTGCGTCGCCCCGAGACCGTATGGCCGTAGCGAATCTTCCATGGCCTCGCGGGCGGCCAGGTAGCAGCGTTTGGTCCAGGCACCGATCGTGTCGCGGTGACCCCTGTCCTCATTGTCTGGCACCAGACAATATTGTCTGCCGCCAGACAAACTGTCAAGCGGACGCGTCGCCGAGGAGGTGGGTGGCCGCACCCGTGACGGCGAGCCGGAAAATCAGGTGCGCCGCCGCGCCGCGGCGTGATACCCCTTGTGGCCACTGAGAACTCCGATGGAGAGGCAACCATGAGTGGCATCGTCGACGTCGCCCGCAAGCACACCAAGTGCGATCCCGCGGCGATCCGACGAGTCGTTCGCACCTGCACAGGATCGCCGGGTGTGACACCGGGTAGCTAGCCCGTGAACATCGAAACCGCACTGAGTTTCGCGGGCCTGTGCCTGCTGTTGTCCATTTCACCCGGCCCAGATTCGCTACTGGTGCTCCGGCTCGCCCTGAACCGGCCGAGGGAGGGCATCTTCGTCGCCGCGGGCTCGGCGATGGGCTCGCTGCTGTGGGCCTGCGCCGTCGCGGTGGGATTGGCGCGCTTGCTGGCCGCCCACCCCGGCCTGGTCGATGTCCTGCACTTCGTCGGCGGGGCCTACCTGATCTATCTCGGCATTCGCGAGGTGTTCGACACCGCCGAGCTGGTCGACGCCTCCGTCCCCCAGATGCGCGCCGAAATGGCCGGCTTCACCAAGGGACTTGTTTCATGTCTGCTCAATCCCAAGGTTGGACTGTTCTTTCTGCTGCTGGCTCCGCAGTACGCGCCCGACCTGACGGTCGGCTCGATCCTGACACTGGGGGCAATCGACGCGGCGGTGGCCTTCCTCTACCTCACCGTGCTGGCCGTCGCAGCGGCACGCATCTTCACACGCATCACCAATCCGCGCGCGCAACGCCGCCTTCGGCTGGGATCCGGGGCGGCGATCGCCGTCGTCGGCGTCCTCGTCCTCGTGGAGGCCCTCACCTGACCGCACATGTTGCGTACCACGCAATTTTGCGGGCCACGCACTTTTCGTGCAGGATGGCGGCATGACGACACCGCGCATCTTGATCGCCGGCGCCAGCATTGCCGGTCCCGCGACCGCTTTCTGGCTGATTCGTGCCGGTTTCGAGGTCACCATCATCGAGCAATCACCCGAGCTCCGATGCGGCGGTAACGGGGTCGACATTCGATCCGAGGCGCTGACCGTCGTCGATCGCATGGGCCTCACCGAGGACGTCAGGGATCGCGCCATGGTGAACCACGGAATGCGGTTCCTCGATCGATCCGGCCGGCAACGCGTGCGCTTCCCGACCTCCGAAGTCGAGAACATGGTGGGTTCCGAAGATATCGAGATCACCCGCGGTGATCTCGCGCACCTGCTCTACGCCGCAACCGAATCCGACGTCGAATACATCTTCGGTGACACAGTCACCGAGCTGAACCAGGACGGCGCCGGGGTCGACGTCACCTTCGCCCGCACACCTGGACGGCGATTCGACGCGGTGATCGGCGCCGACGGCATCCATTCGAAGATTCGGCGGGCAGCGTTCGGTTCCGAGGACCACTATCGCGTTTTCAAGCAGCATTACTACGCCGTGGTGAGTGTCGATTCCACCGTGGGCGAGCCATTTTGGACGACGTTCTATAACGAGCCCGGCAAGTCGGTGGCGATCTACTGCGATGAATCCGGGCACGGATTGCTTACCTTCACCTTCCACAGCCCGACCGCGTTGAGCTATGACTACCGCGACATCACCGCTCAGCGCCACCTGGTCCGCGATGCCTTCGCCGAATCGGGATGGCACGTTCCCGCACTTCTCGATGCGGCGGACACCGCCGACGACTTCTACTTCGATGCACTGGACCAGATTTCGATGCCGTCGTGGTCAACCGGGCGTATCGCGCTGGTCGGCGATGCCGCCTATTGCGCATCACCGGCATCGGGGGCCGGCGCACTGCTGGCGCTCACCGGAGCCTATCGTCTCGCGGGCGAACTGAGCCGCACCGATTCACCGCTGGACGCTTTCGGCCGGTACGAATCCGCCCAGCGTCCGCTGGTGGCAGCCAGCCAGAACCACCTGTTCACCTACATCACGGTTCCCCGGACCCGATTCGGCATCGCTGCCCGAAACATCATGCTGTCCAGTCCGATCCCCCGCATGCTTGGGCGACGATCCCCGCACAGCACGAACAACCTTCCCGACTACTATTCTCGACCGATCAAGTGACGAGGGGACACAAGCTGTGAGTGCTGATCCGCCCTCCCCTGCAGCAGGAGATGGCCTGCGCGAGCGCAAGAAGCGAGAGATGCGCGCCCGCCTCAGCGCGGTGGCGCTAGACCTCGCGATCGAGCACGGCGTCACAGGGGTTCGCATCGAACAGATCGCGTCCGCAGCCGGAGTCTCACCGCGGACGTTCAACAATTACTTCCCCAGCAAAGAGGCGGCGATCGTAGGCGTCGCCGCGATCCGCGCCGATGTCTTCCGCGCGGCATTGCGTGCGCGCCCCGCCGACGAGCCACTTCCCGAAGCACTGCGCGCCGCCGCGGCCGCGCTGTTCGAAGATGAGCCTGACCGCGCCTGGATGGCCCGCTCTCGCCTCATCCGATCCGAGCGGTCGTTGTTCGCCGAGGAACGCAAGTCCGATATCGAGGTCGAACGGGTCCTTGCCGCCGAGATCGGTGACCGGACGGGCACCGACCCGCACGTCGACCTGGCTCCACGGCTGGCCGCCGCCACCGTCATCGCCGCCATCCACACCGCGGTCCAGTACTGGCTGGATGTCCCTACCGCCGGAACGCTACGGGAGGTCGTCGAACGGGCCATCGTGGATTGCCCGCTGGGCGGGGCGGAGATATAGGAAACGTCGCCCGATAGATCAGCCAGCATGGCGTCATCGGAAATATGGATGACTCAGCTCATCCGGAGTGCGGACTGACCTTTCCGCGCTGATCCTCGAATCTCTTGCGCTGGCGGGCACCGTACGCCGCGGCCTTCACGGCATCATCGTCTTCCATTCCAGACCCCAATGCCCCGCCCAGAGTGGCGACCGCAGCCACCAACCACGCCATCAACAGCAGCGCTGGCAGACCGACGGGTCCACCGATGCTCTGAGCGACCAATTGCGGAGGCAATGTCCACCACGCCGTCAACAGAAGAAGCAGGAACAGCGCAGCATGGAAGACGACAACACCGACGGCGAGGGTGATGACAGTTGAAGCGTTGTACAACACCGCACGATCCCGTGCCACCGACCCCTTTGGCCGCTCCCACAAGCCGTGTTCGACGATGAGCCAACTGACCATGGCAACACTGGTCAAAATTGTTGCGGCACTGAGTCGCCACGGCCCCATGGTGCTCGACAGTTGCCACATCGTCGGATAGGCGAGACTCACGGCACCGGTGGCAAATGCTGCCATCATGACCTTCGACATCCCGGTGACCAGCCGCCATGGGCGATTCGCGTAGACCATGCCCGCGAGTAATCGCACGCGTTGCAACCCGGACGACGAAACATAGTGAACGACGTCACCGTCCACTATCTGAGTTGCCCTCAGCACGGGTGCCTCTCGATCTTTCGCCGAGTGTGTCATCTCGGAGTAAACCGATTGCACGACGGCTTTGAGCCGGTGTTCGATCGATACCGCCCCCAATGCCGGCACCGAGATCACGGCAAACCGATCGCGCGTACTGATGTCAGCCACCACCGGCGTCGTACCCTGCCGCCGCGGTAGATCGGTGACATAGACAACTATGTCTGCTGCCTCGTCATCCGGTGCCACAGCTTTGATGATGTCTGCCATTGCGGTGTCCTCGTCTACCGAAATAGCCTGTCGGCGCACCGAGACCTGCCATCTACCGCAACCCGAAGGTGCGTCGGGCAGCACCTCCGGAAGCGAGCCGGATACCCGCTCAGCGATGGCTGCCGGGGCTCCCGGGTCGGCGATCAGGAGTATCGCAGCACGATTACTCGACATACGGGCCGCTTACCCGAAAAGCGGAGGCCGAAACGTGGTGAAAACCGGCGCCAGAGGTTTGAGTTTCGCGTCGTCACCCCGAACGCGAAGATTGCGGTTGCACCCGCGACGCGCGATCAGGTCATGATCCCGGCGCCCGCCTGCCCATCTGGACCGCTCAGCCGCGGGGCGCCTTCTTGCGCGGTCGTGCCGCGGCCTCGCGCGAACTGACGGCGAGGTGATCGGTCATCAGTTTTGCCATCGCTTGCCGTTGCGGCTCGGTCGGCAACGGCACGTCGGTGATCATCTGACCGACCATCAACCCGACCGGTGCGGCCCACAGCAGATCGGCGATGGCATCGGTGTAGGACGACGGCGCGCCGATGAGACCGGCGATCCTCTGCAGTCCTGGCTGCAGTTTCGCGAGCTGCTCGACACCGAGAGTCGACCGCAGCGACCGGGTGGCGATCAGGATCTCCATGGCGGTCATGCTGGCGGGATTGAGGAAGGTTCGCCACGCTGCATCGGCGAGCGCCGTCATCCGGGCTTCGGTATCAGTGATGCCGTCCACCTCGTCGGCAAGCTCGTTGACGGCGGTCACCAGGGAGGTGATGGCGTGGTCGACGACGGCGGTGAGGAGCCCGTCACGGTCACCGAAGTGGTACTGGATGACACCGGTGCTCAAACCCATCCGCTCGATGATGTGCCGAGTGCTGGCTGCGGCGAATCCTTCCTCTCGGATACATCGGATTGTCTCTTCGATGACGAGTTCACGCGTTCGATCGGCACGTTCCTGGCTACGGTGACGGGTGCGTCGTGGCGCGGTGCCGCCGGTGACCTTCTTGGGCATCAACGTCGCTTTCCTACGCTGTGAGCTGCTGCGGCGTAGACGACCCACCGGCAGGCAGCGCCGGTTCGTTGCCGACCACAGACCAGGCAGCGCCGCCGCGTTGATGTCGTCTCGGGTGCCGCATGAGCTAGATCCTAGGTGTCAGTCGTATCGGTAGACTGCGGACGCCCATACTGGACTCGTCAGAAAGCGCGCGGTGCGAGCATGAGGTCGAGCCAGTTCTCTGCGGGCCGCATGCTGGCATCTGCCGCAGCGAACATCCCCACACCGCCATGGCGGTCCTGGAAGAGACCGTTCCCGGAGTCGTAGGTCGTCACGTCCAGTCCGGCGAAGGCGTCTCGTGCCGAGGTGTCGGTTCCCGCTTCGGCGGGCAGCGCCGCCGGTGGCGGTGTGATATCTGGTACGCCCGACGGGGGCGGCCGTTGCCCGTAGGGGGGCACCTGCTGGTCAGCCGGAGGGCTGTAGGGCAGCGGCGGTGGTTGCGGACCTGGTGTGACAGGGGGTACCGGCAGCGGGAAAGGCGCGAACGGGGCAGGCCCCGGCCCCGGTTCGACACCGTCGGGCAGTTGGGTCACAGGCGCACCGGGATCGTAGTCTGCGCCCGGCGGGATATAGGGATATTTGTTATAGGGCAGTATGTTTCGAGGGTCTGTGATCGGCGTGGCTTCGGGAACCGCGGGTCCCCGCCATGCTTGGTTCCCGATCGGGACGTATCCGATCGGGTCCCGGCACAGGGCGACCGTAGGCGCCCGCTTTCCCGGAAATTCCTGGCACGGGTAATTGCGCGCTCCCCGGACGACCGACGCTGAGTTGTGCGGCACCTTGCAATACATGTCGTTCGGCAGGTCTCGCAGGGTCTGGTCCCCTGGGGACCTGATTTCCGGTGGCGGGATGAAGCCGACGTTGCACGGCGGCGGATCGCCCAGCCCCAGTTTGAAGTCGACCTTGGCACCCTCGTCGGCCGGCATCTGCTCGGCGGCGCTGATCAGGACCGCCGTCACCGCCGGCAGTACGACCAGGGTCTGTTCCAGCGACTTGCGATAGATCACGCCTATGCGGCCGAAGTTGGCCAAATTTGCGGCCAGCATGGGAAAGGAGGGGCGGATGCCCTCGAATGCCTGCGTCGCCGCGTCAGCGGCGGCAGGCGCCGTGTCGAGCAGTGTCCGCAGCTGTGGGTCGGCGTTGCGGAGATGGTTGGTGAACCGCGCCAATCCATCTGCGAGCGATGTGATGTCCGTGCCGCTGCGCAGTTGCGCCTCCAGAAAGGGACCTAGCCGATCGATCAACACGGTGGTGTCCTGGCTGGACGAGTTCAGTTCGTCGAGAAGGTCTTTGCCGGAGTTGATCAGCCGGGCCACTTCTGGACCGGTACCACCGAAGGCGGCTGCGGTCTCGTCGAGCACGTCCCGGAGTTTGCTTTGGTCCAGGGAATTGACCAGGCCTTGGGCTTCCCGCAGAAGGCCGGCGACATCGCCGCTCAGCGTGGTATGGGCTCGGTCGATGACGGCACCGTCTCGCAGCATCCGTTGCGGATCGCCATCCGCGTGCGGGATGAGGTCGACGTACTGCTCACCGATCGCCGAGACACTCTTCGCCGCCGCGGTGACGTCGGCGGGGATGGGCGTATCCGAGTCGAGGCGCATGTGAACGTCGACACTCAGTTCGTCGGTCAATGTCACGGCGGTGACCTTGCCGATCGTGGATCCGCGATAGGTCACGTTGGCGTTCGGATAGAGCCCACCGCTGGCCCCGAAGTTGGCGGTCACGCTGTAACGTCCGATGCCCAGTGCTTCCGGGACACGTAGGTAGAAGATCGCCACCAAACCCATTGCAATGACGGTGACGACAGCGAAGACACTCAGTTGCCAACGAACGAGTCGGGTCAGCATCAGCGCTGCCCGGTGCTCGGGTCGGACGCCGGCGCCGGCACGGCGAAGGGGTCGGCAGCCTGACCGGACAGATTGGCCTGTTCACCGATGAGGAAGTCCGGCGTGGTCACGATCTCGCTGAGGTGCTTCATATTGGGATCCAATGGCGATGTCGTGAAGACGTTTTCGCCGAATCGTCGTTGCGTGAGGTCCAGTGTGGCGATGGCATTCAGGTAATCACCGCGCACCGCTTGTTTGATGCCGGTCTGCGGGAACGGATAGGTGGCCATGATCGGTAGCGCATCGATGAGTTCCTGGGCGTGATCAGCGAGGGGCTTCACCACGGCGTAGGCGTTGGTCACATCGATGGTGAGATCAGTCTTGGTCTTGGCAAGGATACGGGCTGCGATATCACTGAATCTGCCCAGTACGGAGAAGGTGTCGACGATCCGTGTTGCGTTGTCGTTCAGGGTCCGCGTGGCCTCCGGTAATGCGGCCAGCGCCGAGCTGATCGTCGTGTCATCGGCGGCGAATTTCCCGGCCACCCTGTTGACCGATTCCATTGCTGTCACGATGTCGCCGGCCTGTCGGTTCACCGCCGCGGTGAAGTCGGCCAGTTGTGGTAGCAGGTTCGCAAAGTCGCCGCTGTACCCATTGACAGCCTTGTCGAGTTCGTCGGTGATGTCCTGTAAGGCACCGAGATTGCCCTTGTTTACAACGACGCCGAGCGTCGACAGCACTTCTTCCGTACTCGGGTAGCGTGCGGCGCGCTCCATCGGGATATTCGTGCCGTCACGCAGAACGCCCTCACCAGGCTCGGTGGTGGGCGCAGCCAGTTCGACATGCTGAGAGCCCAACAACGATGTCTGCCCCAGTGTGACGGTGGAGTTCGCCGGCAGGTCGACTGCCGCGCTCAAGGACAGTTGCAACGCGGCGTAGAAAGTTCCGTCCGGACGCTGCATGACCTGTTGTCCTGAAACACTGCCAACGGCGACATCCTCGACCAAAACCGGTGAGTTCTGCGGGAGAGTGGACACATCGGGCAACTCGACGGTGATCGTGACGGATCCCGTCCCGTGGCCTTCGGTACCCGGCATGGCGAGTGAATTCAGTCCACCGAACTGGCATCCACTAACAACGACGAGTGTAGATCCGAGCGCCGCCAGCAGTCGCACAGATCGGAAGGTGACCGGATACTTCATCGTCCCGGCTCCGTTGTCGGTGAGGTCGGCTCTCCGGGGTTAACAGGAGGCAGGATCAAGCTGGTCAGATCAGGTGTCGACGGCCCGGGCAAGGTCGAACCGGGTAACGGCTGCCACTGCAGTTGTGATGTTGGCATTTGCGCCTTCGCCTCGGTAGCCGGTGTGTCGTAGACGAACTGACCTTTGTAGGCGGTGATGGAGTTGATCGGATGGAACAGCACCGGCGGAAAGTTCATCATGATCCTCTTGAGCACGGGTGCCATTCGCTGCCTGCACAGCTCAGTGCGTTTGAAGTAGTCGGGAGTACCGCCGGCGTCGAACACGCCTGCGCACAGAAACTGCACGGGATTGGCAAGATTGGGCAGTGACAAGATGGCCCCGATGGACCCTTGTGCCGGGTTGTAGATGTTGTAGAAGTTGGCAAGACCGTTGGGCGCCACATGCAACACCTGCTCGATGTCTTCGCTGTGCTCGGTGAGCAAGGACGTGAAATCGGTGAGCTTGCGCACCTGTCCGCTGATGACCGAATTGTTCTCCTGGAGAAAGTTCTTGACACTGGCCAGTGCGGTGTTGAGGACGTCGAGTGAACTCGCGAGATCATCGGTGCTGTCGGCAAACACCTGCGACAGCGATGCGACGTGGCCGGTGAACTGGACGATCTGCTCGTTGCTGCCTGCAAGCGCATCGACAAGGGTGCGCAGATTCTTCACCGTGCCCACCAGATCGAATCGGGAGTCTCCCAGACGCCCTGCGGTCTGAGACAGTTCGCGGATGGCGTCACGGAAGGATCGGCCCTTGCCGTCAAACGTGTCGGCTGCCTGATCGATCGCGGCGCTGAGCGGTCCTTGTACTGCACCGTTGTGCGGCCCCAGTTGGGACGCAAGCTGCGTGAGTTCGTCTTTGACGTCGTCCCACTCCACCGGGACCGCGGTACGTTCGATCGGGATCGTGGAATGGTCGGCCAGCGTGGGCCCGTCGGTGTACAGCGGGCCGATCTCGATGACGCGGGCCGAAAGCAGATTGGGCGCCACGATGACGGCGGAGGCATCAGCCGGGACGGTGACTCCGGGATTGACGGTGAAAGTCACCGCAGTGTGATCCACGCCTGGGCTGATACTGGCGACCGTACCGACTGGTACGCCGAGGATTTCGACGTCGTCACCAGGGTAAAGCCCGACGGCTGAGGCGAAATGTCCGGTGACGGTCAGCCGGGCCGGACTGGGCCACCCCACGATGACACCCCCGGTCAGCGCCACCAGCAGTGCAACGATCAAGGCTAGCCGGGGAGTCCGGCGGCGCAGAAGAGCATTGAGTCGCGTCATGGCGATTTCGGCCTCACAACCGCACGGTCGGTGATGAACCCGCGAAGAAAATCGGCCAGGCTGTCGGGCAACTTGCCGGGCTGGAAGTAGGAGTCCAGCAGGATCCCTCCGATCGATGGTGGGGGGACACCGAAGACGTTGGCCTGAAAGCCCGGTCCGGACCCGACCACTTCACCCAGTGCGGTCGAGTAGGCAGGTAGTCGCGTCAGGGCGGCCGAGATGTGCTCGCGCCGTTCGTTGAGGTTGTCGAGAACGAGATTCAACTTGGTCAGCGTCGGACCGAGTTGCTCTTTGTTGTCGTCGACGAACCCTTTGAGCTGGGTAGCGAGATCTCTGATGCCGGTGATCAGCTGGTCGATGGCGTAACGCCGTTCCGCCAGGGCGCCGAACAGCAGGTTACCGTCGGTGACCAGCTGGTTGATCTGCCCGGACCGCGCGGCGACCACATCCGACAGCGACTTCGCATGCTGGAGAAGCCGTCGCACCTTCTCGTCGCGGTTGTTCACGCTGCGCGAGAGCGCCGTGATGCCGTCCAGCGCAGCCCGTACGTGTGGGGTGGCATCGCGCATGGCGGTCGTCAGGACGTCCAGCGCCTCGACGAAGCGGGGTTGGTCGAGTTCGCCCACATTGTGCCCGAGGTCCTGCAACGCATTGTTGAGCGTGTACGGCGTGGTGGTACGGGCCAGGGGTATCGCGGTGACAGAACCGACTCCGAGTGGGGTGACCTCTACCGAGCGCTGGCCGAGCACGGTATCGGTCTTTATCGCAACCAAAGATTGGTCGCCTATCCGGATATCACGGTCGATGGTGAAACCCACCTTGGCAGCTCGGTGGGTGAGGTCGAGCTCGACGGAGTCGACCTGACCGACGGTGTAACCGTAGATCTGGACCGGGTTTCCGACGACGATGCCACCGGCGTGGGCGAAGTACGCGTCATAGTGCAGGCCCTGTGGCCAGATCGGCAATTTCGGATAGCTGAAGGACACCAGTACCAGGCAGGTGACGACAAAGATGCCGAAAACACCTGTGCGCAGCGGATCTCGCCGTGTGGGGCTACTTGACAAAGTCGCATCTCCCATTGTTCGACGATGGCGGTTTGACCGCAGGCAAGAGGATGTCGCTACCGGCGGGGCCGTTGATCTTGATCTTGACCGAGCAGAAGTAGATGTTGAAGAACGATCCGTAGGCACCGAGCGCGCTCAACCGCAGATAGTCTTCGGCGAGCGGTTCTACCGTCGCGTTGACCTCCTGTTTCCGGTCGTCCAGCGCGGTGGCCAACGGGCCGGCGTTCTCGAGCACGCCCTGCAACGGACGTCGCGCCGTGCTCAGGACATCGGTGAGATCTCGTTGCGCAGCCGCCAACGGTTCGACGGCGTCGACGATGGGGTCACGCCCTTTGCTCAGTGTGGTGACCAGTTGTTGGAGCTGATCGATGCTGGTGTTGAGTTCGGTACTTCGGTGATCGGCGGCGGCCAGCACCGTGGTCAGATTGTCGATCGTCTGGTCGATCAACTGATCACGGCTGGCGATCGTCCGGGTGAAATCGGCGGTGGTGGCGAGCACCGTGGACAGCGTGCCCCCTTTGCCCTGTAACAGCTCGATGATGGCATTGCTGACGGTGTTCAGTTTGGCTGCATCGAGACCTTTGAGAACAGGTCGAAGGCCGCCGAGAAGAGCGTCCAGATCGAGCGCAGGCACAGTGTTCGAGCGTGGAATCGTGGCTTCAGCAGGCAATTTCACGAGATCGCCGGGTCCGGCGAGGATCTCCAGGTACCGGTCGCCGGTGAGGTTGAGATAGCGGATGGCGGCCCGGGTAGAGGTGTAGAGCTGCTGACGTTTGTCGACGGTGAATGTGACGGTGGCGTGATCGCCCTCGATGGCGATGTTTTTGACAGAGCCGACGGCAATTCCGGCGATGCGCACGTCCTGACCGGTTTTCAGACGCGACACCGACGCGAACTCGGCACGGAAGGTGTTGTTCGATCCGAAGCGGAACTGACCGAACGTGACGACCAGGCCTGCCAGCACGAGCAGCATGACGGCAGTGAAGATGGCAACTTTCAGGCCGGTCCTCCGGGAGCGCATCAGTAGTCATCCCGTTCGGCATAGGCGCCGTTGAAGAGGAACTGCAGTGTCGACGGCGCGTCGAACTGGAGCTCGGTATTCGGCTGGTATGGCACATAGGCGTTGTCGGTCACAAGGAAAGGGGGGCGATACCACGATCCGCCGGATTGCTTTGTGGGCAGGTTGGGAAGACCTCGACAATTGGGGCCACCTGATGCGTTGACCAACGGAAGACTCTCGGGATAGGTGTAGACCGCGGTCCCGGGAATGAATCCGGCATTGACGAAGAGCGCCGGTTGCACTCCGCCGATATTGGGCCCGAACTTTTTGTAGGCCATGGCCAATGCGTCTATGAGACAACCATATTCCGGAGAATAATCACTGAGCACCCCCAGCGGAGCGCGTAGTCGCTGGACGGCGGCCACGACATCGTTCTCAGCGGGTGCGAGGGTGTCCGCTCCGGTGATGGAGAGCCCGGTCGTCGCCATCAAGACCGAACTGAGTTGGTCGGCTTCGTCGACAATGGTGGCACTCACCGTCGGCACATTTCCCAGGGTCGACACCAGGTCGTCGGCAGCGGCGTTGTAGATGTCACCCGTGCCACTGAACTTCTGGAGATCAGTCTGCAGGGTCGGCAGATGTGGGCTGACACTGCCGACGAACTCGGACAGAGATGTCAGTGCGGCACCGAGATCATGCCCGTTGCCGCGTAACCCTTCGGCAAGCGCAGTCACGGTGGCGTTCAGGCGAACCGGGTCGATCTTGTCGAGTGTATCGACCAGAGTCTGGAACAGTGTGTTGACCTCGACGCTGACATCGGCGGCCGTCAGATGCGCGCCGCGGGCAAGGTGATCCGCCACAGGACGCTCCGGAGGCAGCAGCTCGACGGATTTCGCTCCGAAGATCGTGCTGCTGGCGATGCGCGCGGTGACGTTCGACGGGACCTTGGCGAGCTCGTCGGTGCGGATGGCCAGGGTCAGTTGGGCAGCGTCGTCCTCGTATTCAATATCGGTTACTCGCCCGATCTGGACGCCGAGAAACTTGACCTTGGCATCGCGTTCCATCACCAGACCTGCCCGCGGTGCGGTCAACGTGACGGCCGCGGTCGAGGCGAACGCACCTTGGTAGCCGAGGTAGGTGACGCACGCTGCAGCCAGGCAGGTTGCCGTCAGCACGACCGCAGCCACTCGCACCTTGGTGCCACGAGTCAGATGCACTGCCACTGCGCGCCCTTCGCCACGTCGGAATGTTCACTGCCGGCATCCGGGTCCGCCGTGAACGAAGGCAACAGGAGTCGACTGGATCGACACCGGAACTTCGCTGGGACGGTCCCAAAAAACTACAACACGTTATAACATTACGCGTGATATAAAACTAGAGTCCGTCTCAACGTCCCTCATGACGGCCCCCACTCGTCGGATCGGACGAGTACGAGTTCGATGAACACCTCGATGCGGAGGAAGCGCTCATGACCGAGACCATCACCCCCGATGGTGGCGAGCACACCCGCCAACGGCGCGGATTCTCCTCGCTTCAGAAAGCGCTGTTCGTCGTGCTGGCAGTCTTCTTCGCGATCCAACCAATCTTCTGGTACCTGGAGATGCACGTCGGCGTGCCGCAGTCCACAGCATCCACCGTGCTCGTGGTGTTGGTGGTCTGCTGCTTTGTGACCGCTCTCGCGTTGCCGTGGCTTCGGGTCGGCGACCGCCGCGACTGGACTCGCGCCGACCGCTTCGGGGCGATGATCATCGTCTGGGTGTTCATCGCGCTGATTCCCCGGTTCATCTGGGAGCTGCCATGGTTGTTGTTCTTCGACCAGATCGTGGAGGGCATCGAGAACGGCGCACTGTGGACCTACATGTGGTCGCCGATCCTGCTGGGCGGCGACGCACGTTACCTCACCGGCGACCCGCTGATCGTCTGCATGGAGTACATCGCCTTGTTCGTCGGCATCTTCGAGGCCTACGCGCTGTTCCAGTTCTTCCGGAACGGCCGTCGATTCACCAGTAACCAGCTCTCACTGATCATGGCCGGCATGATCGTCGAGGTGACGCTTCCTGCCGTCTACTTCGGCGTGGAGATCGCCAACAACTTGGAGAGCATGTCGTCGCCGGCTGAGATGTGGGTCAAGTTCGTGTTGATCAACGTACTGTGGTGCACCATGCCGTTGTTGACCTATTTCTGGGGCGTGCGTCGCCTCGTCGGCCAGGATCTGACCGTCCGATTCTGATCGGCATCGAACCTGTCACCCGCGCCGCCACCCCTGGGGTCTTACCTACGGCCACCATTCTGGTACAACACCTTTCGCAGGATCCTTGCCCCACCCGGACTCTGATCCTAGTCTGGACAGATGGCCACCCGGCGTGTGCATAGTCTGCTCTATTCCAGAGCGCCAGGTCCGTTCGCGTATGCGCAGCGAACATTCTTCTGCGGACTCGTCGATCAACCGCTGCGCTGATGCGGGATATTCCGACCTCGTCGCCCTCAAACCCGCAGTCGAATCGGCCGATAGCGCCTCGGTTGCGGTCGGCGCGTGATGTGGTCGAAGCGTATAACCTCATCGCTTGGAATCAGTGCGACCTCGATCTCGCCAATGAACTTCTGGGCGACAGAGTCATTCGGCACGGTGTGGGCTCGGTGACCGTCCTGACCCACGATGAGGCGGTCGCGCGTATCAAAGACCACCACGCGATGTTCGAGAGCATTCGATTCGATGTGCGAACCATCGTCGCCGGGGTGGACGGTGAGCACGCCGCGATCATGTACGACGCCACAATCGTCCTCGACGACGGCACGGTGAGCGCCATCGGCAGCATGGAGATCTTCCGGGTCGTCGATGGCAGGATCACCGAAGTGTGGAACACAGGCCATCAAGAAGGGTCCTGGGCGTAACACGGGTACAGCGTGTCTCGATGGTCAGTTGCGGCTTACACCGCGTGGGCACACCGCACGGTTGGTCATGAGCGGCGCTCGATGAGGTCAAGCGTGCCGAGGTCTCTGATGGCTGCGCACCCGCGTGCCAGCATCGCCAGCACCATGTCGTCGCCGCGTTCGGTGGCAGCGGAGAAGGCGAATCCAAGCATGGTCAACAGCGGGATCTGAAGCATGCCGATGCGGTAGTCATCCCAGCACGCGCCGACGTCGTAACCGGTGACGCCGTGGCTGCACAGCCGGCGGTGATACGCCGTGACGAGATCCGCTTCGAAGCCGGCCCTCTCGGCCACCGAAAAGCTCGTCGCGATGAAGTACGCCAGGTCACGCGCCGGCAACCCGACCGCGAGTGTCTGCCAGTCCACCACAGTCACCCGGGTGCATCCTGGATCGAACAACAGGTTGTCCAGACGGTAGTCCCCATGGAGAAGAGCAAAGCGGTTCGGTTCAAGACGAAGCCACGCCGACACGAGCGTGACCGCCCGGTCGATGGTCAGGAGGTCCTCGGGCGATATCCGGGCCCCTAGTCGCTCCGTGGTGGTGTCGGCGGCGAACCGCGCCAGATCACCCATTCCGCGGGCGATGTCGGCATCCGCACGCGGCATCGTCGTGCCCCCGAAGTCCAGCCACGCGGGATCACACCAACGCGGACCGTGGAGGCCGGCAAGAGCCTCGACTGCCAACGCAGCCTCGGTTGCGGAGCAACCGAGGATCTGGTCACCTTGAACAGCCGGTGCCAGATCGGCCATGAGCATCACGAAGTCGACGCCCTCGTTCGCAATGTCGATGTGATAGCAGTGCGGTGTCGGCACCGCGACGGTTGCCGCAACCTCCGTGTAGAACGCATGCTCAGATCGGTATCCCAGCGCAACCCGTTGCCGCACTTCGGGATCCTGCGACGGCAACTTGACGACGTAGCTCGACGGCAGCTGATCGCCACCTCGGGTGTACGTCACCGCGACACGGTAGGTCGCCCCGGTCTGGCCGGTTCCGACGGGGGTCACCGTTGCAGTGTCGACCACTGGCTCGGTGTTCACCGAACGCAGTGCACCGGACATCCAGGCCGGCGTGATCTCGCCCGGCTGTAGCGGAATCATGCGATCTCCGACGGTGTCGACTCGGGCAGCTGGGCACTGGTTCGGATAGCCAGTTCTCTGGCCCAGCGGTAGTCGGCCTTCCCTGCCGGGGATCGTAAGATGGTGGAAGTTCGGATGAAAGACTTCGGAATCTTGTAGCGCGCAAGCCGTTCGGAGCATGTGGCAGCCAACTCCTGGTCGGTCGCCTCTACACCGTCGATCAGCTGGACGATGGCCACGACCTCCTGGCCCCAACGCGGACAGGGCCGTCCCACGACTACGACGTCGTACACCGCGTCGTGCGCACACAGAGCCTGCTCGACCTCTTCGACGAAGACCTTTTCTCCTCCCGTATTGATGGTCAGTGAATCACGGCCGAGCAGAACGATATGGCCATCGGAGCGATATTCGGCTCGGTCGCCCGGCAGGGACCATCGCACCCCGTCGATCGTCGGATAGGTCGCCGAAGTCTTGGCCGGATCACCAAGGTATCCAAGCGGTATGAACCCTCGTTGAGCCAGCCACCCTTGCCCGCCGCCGGGGGCGAGAACCCTCTCGCGATCAGGCGATATCACTGCAGTCGCATCCGACGGAGAGAAGCCCGTCGCCTCGGCGACTTCGGCGGTGGACAACCTGTTCATCTGAGTGCCGGTCTCCGACGACCCGATCACGTCGACGAGCGCAACGTGCGGCAGTGCCGCCAGAATGCGGTCCCGGACGGTGGGCGAGAGCGGCGCCCCACCATTGGTGATGGTGAGGAGTGTCCTCAGATCGTGACCCCCAGTCTCGATCTCGTCGATCAGCGGGCGAGCGACCGCGTCACCCACCACCGGGATTCCGGTGATTCCGAGTTGATCGACCAGACGCAGCGCCTTGGCCGGATCAAGTGTGCGGACATCATCGGGTAGCGCGATCCAACCTCCCATGGTCATGAGATAGAACGTCGCCCATTGTCCGGCACCGTGCATGAACGGAGCCACCATCAACAGTGACAATGCGCCTGGTGCCTGCCGGACGCGAGCCTGTAGCGCTTCCAGGCTTTCCAAGGCAGGTCCACCTCCCAGAGGTCGGCCGCCCATGGAGGACATGAAGATATCGTGCTGACGCCACAACACGCCTTTGGGCATGCCTGTGGTGCCGCCGGTGTAGATGATGAACAGGTCCTCACCGGAAGGAGCCGGCATGGCGGTCGAGGGTGGCGCCGTATGGACGATGGTCTCGAAGTTGACCGCACCTTCGAGAAGAGGATGTCCGGAATCATCCGGCACCTGGATGAGGAACTTCACCTCAGGTAAGCGATCACGGATCTCGGCGACTCGTGGTGCGAACTCCGCGCCGTAGACCAGCACGGTGGCATGCGCATCGCGTAACAGGTAGATCAGTTCCTCGCCGGTGTAACGGAAATTGACGTTGAACGGTGCGACACGCGCACGGTATGCACCGAGCATGGTCTCCAGATACTGGTTGCTGTTCCGCAGGTAGATCCCGAGGTGGTCCTGCCCGGATTCGTAACCCTGCAGCCCGCGGCGCTCGATGTGACAACCCACGCCCAGGCTGTGGAGATAGTGCGCAACGCCGTCGACACGAATATCGGTGGCGGCATAGGTGAACCGCTCACCACGCCAGTGCAGGAAACAGTAATCCGGTATCGCGGCGGCAACCGCGCGGAACACACCGGACAGATCGAATTCAAAGCTCACCGCGACCTACTTCCTGCCCTGGATCGACCCATCTTCGATCACGATCCCGCCGTCACCGACGCGGACCGCATTTGCGGGATTCCGATGAACTTGACCCGTGGGCGGTCGACTGCCGCGCCACGTCGTCGCTCGGCGGCGTCGATATTGCGCCAACCCGACCAATCCACTGGTTGCGCGCCGTTTTCACGCAGCGCCGCACTGAGGGACTCGGGCCCAGCGATGTCACGGGTCAGCTTGCCGTCGCAGTGATCACGCCAGAGCGCTTCGACGGTCTGTTCTGCACACGTGCGGTTGCTACCGATGACGCCGCGCGGGCCGCGCTTGATCCAGCCTGCGACATAGCTACCCGGACTGTCCTGCACGCGGCCATCCTCGTTGGGCACGACCCCAGCGACATCGTCGAACGGGAGGCCGGGCACCGGCACCCCGCGATAGCCGATCGAACGCAACACCAATGATGCGTCCAACACTTCGTTGGCGCCGTCCCGTTCGACACGCAGTCCGGACACTCTCCCGTCACCGATGATCTCTACTGGTGATGTGTTGAAACGGAGGATGATTCGTCTGTTGCCCGGAGTGGTGGGCCGCGCCGCATACTCCCTGGCGATGTCCAGCTTCAAGGTGGCCCAGAGATCGGTGTCCCCGGTCGAATCCTGCACCGGTCCGTCTATGGTCACATCGACTCCGTCGAGCTCCCCGAGCGCGAGGAACTCGCCTACCGAGAAGGCGGCATCCGCGATGCCCCGTCGCCCCAAGACCACGACCTCACGGATCGTGCTGTCCCGCAGTGCGTCCAGTGCGTGATCCGCGATATCGGTGCGACCGAGTGCAACGGAGTCCAGCAGCATCATCCGTGCGATATCGAGCGCGACATTACCGTTGCCGATGATCACCGCACGTTCGCCGTCGAGGACGAACCCACCGTCCGCGTAATCGGGATGGCCGTTGTACCAGCCGACGAAGTCGGCGGCGGGGTGGCTGCCGGGCAGGTCCTCACCGGCAATCCCGAGCGGCCTGCTGGTGGCCGCGCCCACGGCGTAGATCACCGCGTGGTGATGGTCGAGCACCTGGTCGTGACTCAAGTCTTTACCGATCTCCACGCCAAGGTGGCACCCGAACCTGGGGTTGACGAAGGTTCTATCGAAGATGTCGACCACCGATTTGGTGTGTTGATGATCTGGTGCGACACCGGCCCGAATCAGGCCGAACGGGGTGGGTAACCGCTCGAAGAGGTTGACCCGCACTCCGTCGATCGCCATGAGTTCAGCCGCGGCGTAACACGCCGCCGGACCGGCGCCGACTATCGCCACCGTCAACTCGCCGTCTGCAACCTGTCGCGATGGTCGCTGCGGCGTGGTGTCCGGCTCCAGCGGATGGCGCTGGAAGTACTCGGCGTTGATCTCGCGGAATCGTGCCTGCGCAGCGGGCACATCCTCCTCGTAGTAGATCGCATCGACCGGGCATTCGTCGAAGCAGGCGCCGCAGTCGATGCACGACTCGGGGTCGATATAGAGCATGTCGGCGGCCGACGCATCGACCGGACGAATGCAGTCCACCGGGCAGACCGGCACACAACTGGCGTCCTTACAGCAATTCTGCGTGATGACGTACGCCACGACCCCTCCCCTCGACCTCACGGTCATTGGACTACATCCACTCGATTAGCTGGACAGGTGTCCATTATTATATGATCCGTTATCGTTTAACAAGCGTCCACCGATTGTGCCTGTTTTGTCGCATCTTTCGGCGGTTAACGTCCACGACCAACGAAGCGGACACAACTGTCGGACGGTCAATAGGGGCATATCGTTGGACACCTGTCCACCACGGTTTCAACGGATGGATGGCTACGATCTACAGGGAGACCGCGTGGCGCTGAGGCCAGACGACGAGGAGGCGTACCACTATCACGTCGCTTCGCTGCCCGAAGAAGAACTGACCACCGAACGTCAGCGCGAACGTCGATCCCGAATACTCGACGCCGCCGTGTCTGTCGCGGGTGCCGGCGGATATGACCGCGTCCACATGCGCACCATCGCCGACGAAGCAGATGTCGCGATGGGCACGCTCTATCATTACTTTCCGTCGAAGGTTCATCTTCTCGTGATGGCCTTGGAACGGGAGTTGATCCGATTCGACGAATTTCTGAGCGCGGATCTGTCCGCCATCGACGACCCGATATCGAGACTCCGGTTGTCGGTCTGGAGCCTGATCAACGCCATGGAACACTCCGACCGAGTGACACACTCGCTTACCCATGCCTACGTCGCGTCTCATGTGGTGGCTTCCGTGGAAGCCGAGATGATCCGCAGACAGACGGCGATCATGTTCATACACGTCATGGCCCAGGGTTACTCCGCCGAGACGAACACCTATGCCGCCATCGCAGACCTCATCACCGACGTGTGGACTTCAGAGGTACTCGCGTTGGTCCAGGGCCGAAGGACGTTCTCCGAGATGCGCTCCAGATTGGGCCATGCCATCGACATCGTGGGGCGCAGCGCCGAGCGCCGACCGAGTCGAGGGTGAAACATCACTACACCCTTGCCTCATTCCGCAACCGGCCGTAGCGTAACCGGCTGTGACCCGCAGCTTCCACACCGGCCGGCCCTTTGAGACCCCCGAAGCCGATATCGCCGCGGCATTGGAGCAGGTCAGCATTCCAACGCTGCTGCTGTCACTCGTTCACATCACCGGCGACCCGCGTTTCATCCGCGACTACAAGCAGGCCGGACTGTTCCTCAATGAAGTACAGGGTTTCATGTCCGAGGAGGACAAGGCCCGTGCTCGCACCGAGGCCCTTCCCGTCATCACTGCATACCGCGACGCCGGTTGCCCGGTCCCCGAACCTCTTTCACCTGAACTGATCCGAGAGATGCTCGATTGGGCAGCCTGCGAACACGTCGGCGAGGACAACCTGCCGCTGGTACTCGAGGAGCTCGACCTCGATGGGATCGACCCACGGCGACCGCATGCGCTCGAGGACACCGGGGACTTCCATGTCATCGTCATCGGCTGCGGTGAGTCCGGCATCCTGGCCGGCGTGCGGCTCAGGCAGGCCGGCATCGGCTTCACCATCCTGGAGAAGAACAGCGGACCGGGCGGAACATGGTGGGAGAACAGCTATCCCGGTGCTCGTGTCGATGTAGCCAACCATTTCTACTGTTACAGCTTCGAACCCAGCAATCACTGGCAGCACTTCTTCGCCGAACAGCCCGAACTGCGGCAGTACTTCACCGATGTGGTGGACCGCCACGAACTCGGCCCGCACATCCGCTTCGGCACCGAGGTCCGCCAGGTGAGCTGGGACGGTGATCGCTGGAACGTCACCACCGGCGACGGCCAGAGCTTCGCCGCCAACGCCATCATCACCGCCGTCGGACAACTCAACCGTCCCAAGATCCCGGACTTCCCTGGCGCCGACACGTTCACCGGGCCGTCATTCCATTCCGCAGCCTGGGATCACGGCGTCGACATCACTGGAAAGCGCGTCGCCCTGATCGGTGCCGGGGCCAGCGGATTCCAGATCGCCCCAGCAATCGCCGACAACGTCGCACGCCTCAACGTCTTTCAGCGCACCGCCCAGTGGATGTTTCCCAATCCCATGTACCACGAGCCCGTGGCCGAAGGCGTGCGCTGGGCAATGGAACACCTGCCCTACTACGGCCGCTGGTATCGCTTCCTACTGCTCTGGCCGGGCGCGGACAAAGGTCTGGATGCCGCGCTGGTCGACCCCGACTACCGAGATCAGGGCAATGCCGTCAGCGAGATCAACGCCATCGCGCGCATCATGTTCACCGACTGGATCACCAACCAGGTCGGAGATGATCCAGACCTGCTGGCCAAGGTGTTACCCGACTACCCGGCCACCGGCAAGCGCACCCTGCAGGACAACGGCAGTTGGTTGAGCACACTCAAACGCGACCATGTCGAGCTCATCAGGACCCCGATCGAGCGCATCACCGAGACGGGCGTGGTCACCGCCGACGGCACCACCCATGAGGCCGACATCATCGTGTACGCCACCGGTTTCCGCGCCACCGACGTGTTGTTCCCGATCACCGTCACCGGCCGCAACGGCCTCGACCTGCACGAGGTGTGGGGCACCCGACCGTATGCCTACCGCAGCATCACCGTCCCGGGCTTTCCCAACTTCTTCATGACCTACGGTCCGGGCGCCCACCTGGCGCATGGCGGCAGTCTGATCCTGAACTCCGAGTTGCAGATGCGCTATATCAACCAGTGCTTGGAGCACCTGATCACCGCCGACTTGCGATGCATCGAACCACTACGCGATCCGACCGCCGAATGGCACAGGCGGTCTCAGGAAGAGATCCGCAAGACCGTCTGGGCTCACCCATCGATCACCCACTCATACTTCAAGAATGACGACGGTGAGATCCACACCGTCAGCCCCTGGCGCCTGAGCACCTATCACGCTGCCGTGCGCGAACCCATCTGGTCGGACTTCCGGGAGGAATGAGCATGCGTTCAGTGGTGGTCGACGCCGAAGGCACCGTCAGCGTACAAAGCCGTCCCGACCCGCCCCTGCCCGGCGCCACTGGTGCCATCATCGCCGTCGAGGCAGCGGCGATCTGCGGATCAGACCTGCACTTCCTGGAAGGCCACTACCCGCTCGTCGACCCCGTCGCACTCGGCCATGAGGCGATCGGAACCGTTGTCGAAACCGGTTCGGAGGTGGCCGGTTTCACCGTGGGCGATCGGGTACTGGTCTCCTCGGTCGCGGGCTGCGGTCAGTGTCCGGGTTGCGCCACCCGTGACCCCATCCGGTGCGTGCTCGGGCCCCAGATCTTCGGATCCGGTGCGCTCGGCGGCGCACAGTCCGACTTGCTCGCCGTACCCGCGGCCGAATTCCAGCTACTCAAGATGCCGGAGGGCATCAGTACCGAGCAGGCCTTGCTGCTGACCGACAACCTGGCCACCGGATGGGCGGCAGCACTGCGCGCTGACATCCCGGTCGGCGGCACCGTCGCAGTGATCGGCCTCGGCGCGGTCGGTATGTGCGCGCTGCGCAGCGCATTGACCCTCGGCGCAGCCACCGTATATGCGGTCGATCCGGTGCGGACCCGCCGCGACCGAGCCGCCGCATGGGGTGCCGTGACCATCGATCCTCCTGCCGTGCAATCCATTCGGGAAGCCACCGGTGGACTGGGAGTCGATGCCGTTATCGATGCAGTCGGTACCGACACCACCATCAGCGATGCTATCGACAGTGTGCGCACCGGTGGCACGGTGTCGATCGTGGGTGTGCACGATCTGCAGCCCTACCCGCTGCCCGCACTGGCCTGCCTGATCCGCAGCCTCACGATCCGGCTGACCACCGCCCCGGTTCAACAGACCTGGGCCGCACTGATCCCGCTGTTACAGGCCGGCCGGCTCGACGTCGACGGTATCTTCACCACCACATTGCCGTTGGACGATGCCGCCGCCGGATACGCGGTGGCGCTGGCACGGTCGGAGGACCATCTGAAGGTGCAGCTGATCCCCTGAGTCATCCGCGGCCGTCGGACGGCTGCAGATTATTCTTGCACACCTCCACATCGGGGAGTATTGTCGAACACAAGTGCTACTCCTCAGGTTTTCGTGGGGAGCTTGATGTGGAGTCCGCCGAGGCACAGGTAGATCATCGAGGTCAGTGTTTCGGCCGAGTGGTGGCCGTAGCCGCGGGCGTTGATGAGTCGGATTTTGGCGTTGATGCCTTCGGCGAGTGCGTTGGACAGTTTTAGTTCAATGGCCGCGAGGATGGGTTCGGTGTAGACCTCGAATCGTTTGCCCAGTGCTGTGAAGGCCGGGATGCGGGAGCGTTTGGCGGCGGTGATCCAGGCCCTGAGGAGTTGGCGGGCAGCGCCGGGTTCGTGGTCGTAGCGGTAGAGGTCGCGAGCTTGTTCTTTGAGCGCCCATGCGCGCCCGACGTGCCGGTTCTGTTTGGCGATCTCGTTGACCAGGGCGCGTTTGTCGTCGGGGAGTTTGTCCTCTCCGGTACGCAACGCCCAGCGGGTGGTCCGCCATTGCGTTGAGGACATATGGACTTTGTCTGGCCCGGCGGCGGCCTCGGAGAAGACACGGTCCAGTGCGCGGTTGACCCATTGCAAGATGTGGAATCCGTCGTAGCAGATTGTTGCCTGAGGTAGGTGTTCTTGGGTGGCTGCGGTGTAGACGCTGCTGACGTCCATGGTGACCGCTTCGACTCCGGCGAGGATCGAATCGGGTTGGCTTGTATAGAATTTAGCGAGTGATTCGCGGCTCTTTCCGGGTTGGACATCGATGACGGTGCCAGACGTGTGATCGCCGAT
Organism: Mycolicibacterium neoaurum ATCC 25795; assembly: GCF_000691525.1. Lineage (GTDB taxonomy): Bacteria > Actinomycetota > Actinomycetes > Mycobacteriales > Mycobacteriaceae > Mycobacterium > Mycobacterium neoaurum. The sequence continues at coordinate 113,545 of NZ_JMDW01000016.1, read as the reverse complement.
GATGGTCAGATAGCGGTGCGGGTGGCGGTAACAGATCTCGTCGACGCCGATCCGATACAGGGCTGTGAGTCGACGTTGGTCGAGCAGTTGGGCGACTCCGCGTTTGATGATCGAGGTGACCGATTCCCAGGCGCAGCGCATCAGCGTGGACACTGTCGTGCGGTCGGTGCGCTGGGCCAGCCATAGCACGGTGTCTTCGAAGTCTCGGCTGAACCTGGCTCCCGGGCGGGCCCAGGGCACCTCTTCGGTGGTCACACCACAGTCCGGGCAGTGCAGTCGGCGGATGTGGTAGGTCAGCCACAGTCGTTTGGTGCCCAGATCGAGGTGTCGCCATCGTCGCCGGCGGCGGTCATAGACCGACCCGACGCGTTTGCTGCAAGGGCACCTCAGCAGCCGGGTTGTCGGGCGCAGGGTGACTTCGACATCGCGGTCGCCGATCGACACCTCGACCACGGATGCACCGGGAATCTGAAGAAGACGGTTAAATGCAGTACTGACGCGCACGCGGATCGTTCCTCTGGTTGAGGTTGGTGTGGTAACCCCGAAACCTAGAGGCACGCCGCGTGCGCGTCCTTCATTTCACCAACGACCCGCTGAACCTCTTGCACTGCACGACAAATCAACCCTGAACAGCACAAAAGCGCCCACTAAAACACTAGGAGCGCCACACAAGTTCGAAGCGTACGTGGCTCCCACGAGATACCCGGTGAGCCCGTGTCGGTGACCCCGTCACCGAGAGGTTTCTACAGCCCGACGAGGTCTGTGCAAACCGTCGTGCCCGAAGGGCATTCTGCTGGCCTTTTGCGAAAGGTTGGGTCCGGTATGTAGCCACCCATCATCTGCGATTCCACTCCGAACACACCGCCGCCTTGAGGCCATGTCCGACCAAAGTTGCTTCGTACCTTGACAACTACACAGTGAAACGCGTGCATGGTGGGACCCGGCGAAAGCGGCATCGCCGGTCCCACCAGGTCGAACACGCGGGCTGGCGCATGTCGACGGGCGGTTCGTCTCCGATCGAGGGCCGCGGACGCTAGACGAATGTCCGCTTCAAGTAACCCACGATCGCGTCGGCATCCAGCGTGCCGGAATAGCCCAAATGCCCGTCAGGACGCACCACGATGGCTGCCGGTCCGTCGACACCGTAAGCCGCGGCGAATTCGCCGAGTCCGTCGCACACCAACGGCAGCACGGTGGCCTCGACATCGGACTCGGGGTGCGCGATCACGTACACGTCGAGAAGCCCGTGCGCGGCACGTTCGGCGGCCTCCGCGGCGATCTCCAGTTCCTCGAAACCTGTTGTCGTGTCGGCATACAACAACAGTGTGTGTCGGGTGCCTGCCAACAGGGTGAACAGTCGCATCGGCTCGGTCTCGGCCGCTCGGGTCAACCCACGCGCATCGGGTGCCCGGCCGCCGGCACCGGCGGTCACGATGGGACTGTCCGCGTAGCTCACCAGCAGTTGTGCCTCCCGGCGGATGATGAAGTCGGGATCGGTCGAGTCGGCGCCGATCCCCTCGCGGGCGCTGCGCACGGTGCGTCCGACCACCTCCTCACCGATGGGGCGACGCTCCGCGTCGTAGCTGTCGAGAAGCCCGTCCGCCGCATCACGGGTCACGGCCAACGCCAGCTTCCATGCCAGGTTGTAGGCGTCCTGAATTCCGGTGTTCATTCCTTGCGCACCGGTGGGCGGGTGGATGTGCGCGGCGTCGCCGGCGACGAAGACCCGGCCGCGGCCGTAGGCGTCCACAATGCGGTGGCTGATCCGAAACACCGACGACCACCGCATGTTCCGCGCTGTGGTCGGCTCCGGTGACAGCCGGTCCAACACCGCCTGGATGTGGTGTAGCTCCGGCGTGCCCTCACCAAAACCGTGCTGCACCCCACCCTGGGTGGACAGCTCGGGCGGCACCAGCATCGACATCCGATAGCGCCCTCGCCCGGGCAGCGGTATGCACACCAGAAGGTCATCAACCTTGCCCTCGGAGTTGTGCATGGATCGCACCGTGTAACCGGGCGGTAGCGTCCAGTCCACCTCGACATCGGCGAGCATGTATTGCTCTTCGAAGGCGGCGCCTTCGAAACTCAGGCCGAGCGTCTTGCGGACTATCGAGTGTGCTCCGTCGGCACCGATCAGATACTGCGCCCGAACGGGTGTCGCGTTGTCGAGCATGGCGGTGACACCGTCGGAGTCCTGTTCGAAACCGGTCAACCGGACACCGCGTTCGATGCGGACACCGCGGGCCGTGAGCTCCCGGCGCAACACCCGCTCCGTGCTGTACTGGGGTATGCCGATGAAGCGGAACGGCACATGGTCGGGAAGCGTCAGCTCGATGTCACCGACCCGATCACCGTTGAGGTAAGCGATCTGCCCACGAAAATGCACGGCCGCATCGAGGATCTGGCGCACTACACCCATTCGCTCGAACACTTCGAGGGTCCGGGGTTGCACACCAACAGCTTTGGCGTACTGGGGCGGTTCGAGTAGCGGATCGATGATCCGCACGGCCACACCGCGGCGGGCCAGTTCGATAGCGGCGGTCAATCCGATCGGGCCGGCGCCCGCAATCAGTACGTCGGTCACGCCCGAGATTATGCCCGAGCGTCAGTTTTCGCGGACGTGCGATCGTAGATTGTCCCGCAACTTCACCATGCCCTTCTGGATGGCGCGCAGTTCGTCGGGCTCAAAACCGGTGGCGGCCATCAGATCCATTTCCACACCTTGCTCCCGTAGCGCGCGGCCGGCATCGGTCAGACTGACCAGCACCTGGCGCTCGTCAGCTGTCGAACGTTCCCGGCTGAGGTAGCCGGCACCCTCGAGTCGCTTGAGTATCGGGGTGAGGGTGTTGGACTCCAGGAAGAGCTTCTCGCCGAGGCCGCTGACGGTCTGGTGATCCGCTTCCCACAGGGCGACGATCACCAGGTACTGCGTGTAGGTGATACCGAGTTTGTCGAGGATCGGTTTGTACGCCTTTCCGTAGGCGAGGTTCGCCGAGTAGATGGCGAAGCACAGGAAATCGGAGAGCTGAGGAAGCTGCGGCTTCATGAGCATATTTTAGCGCGCGCGATTTAATCGGGAATGAAGTAAATCCCGGTCGGGGTTACAAGGATCAGTCGGAGCGAATGCACCGGCCGTCGAACCCTCGAAGGAGAAGACCATGTCCGTCGTCTACACCGCCGCAACCCACACCACTGGCGGACGTCAGGGCGAGTCCTATAGTTCTGACGGCAATCTGGACATCCAACTGACCGCACCGGGCGCCGAGGGCACCGGCACCAACCCCGAGCAACTGTTCGCCGCCGGCTGGTCGGCCTGCTATCTGAGCGCCATGGGACTGGTTGCCGGCCAACACAAGGTGAAGCTACCCGCGGAGACCGCTGTCGACGCAGAGGTGGACCTGGTGAACGGCGACGGCGGATTCTCGCTGCAGGCGCGTCTCAACGTCAGTATCCCCGGCGTGGACCCCGAGACCGCACGCCAGATCGTCGACGGCGCACACAAAGTATGCCCCTACTCGAAGGCCACCCGCGGCAACATCCCGGTGACCATCAACCTGGTCTGACCCGCAGCCCAACGGCCTGGGACACCGGTGGCACCCAGGCCGTTGGCGTTGTCAGCGTGGGGAGGGCTGCTGTTGGGTGATGCAGTGAATTCCCCCGCCGCGGGCGAACAACGGCCGGGCATCCACTGAAACGACCCGACGGCCCGGGTACTGCTCGGTGAGAATAGCCGCGGCATCGCGGTCGCGGGGATCACCGAACGCGCAGGCGATCACCCCACCGTTGACCACGAGGTGGTTGATGTAGCTGTAGTCGACGAAGCCTTCGTCATCGGTGAGGACCGTCGGGGCGGGCATCTCGACGATCTCGAAGCGCTCGCCGAGTGAATGCCGAATCTTGAGACATACCGCGGCATCCGGGTGGCTGTCGTCGGTCTGGGCATGCACGAGCAGGCGACCGGGCTCGGTGAATGTCGCGACGATATCGACATGCCCACGCGTGCCGAAACGTTGCGAATCCCTGGTGAGGCCCATCGGTAGCCAGACCACGTCGGTGGCCCCGATGGTGCGCAACAATTCACTCTCGACATCGACCTTGGTCAGACCCGGATTGCGGCCGGGGTCCAGCTGCACAGTCTCGGTGACCAGCACGGTCCCGCGTCCGTCGACATGGATGCCCCCACCCTCGTTCACCAGGGAGGATGAAACCAACGGCACCCCAGCCAGTTCGGCAACCACCGCACCGACCCTGCAGTCACGGTCCCAGCGCGCCCAGTCCTGGCCACCCCATCCATTGAACACCCAATCCACCGCGGCGACCGAACCGTCGTCGGCATGCACGAACGTCGGTCCGATATCGCGCATCCAGGCGTCGTTCAGCGGGACCTCGACCGTCTGGACGTCTTGCGACAGATAGTGTTTCGCGATGTCGATCTCGTCGGGGTCGACCAGCATCGTGACCGGTTCGAACTCCGCGATGGCGTGCGCGACGCCCGCCCACGTGGACCGAGCCTCGTGCTGTTCCTCGGCGGTGTCACCCAGGGAGTATCCGGCGGACGGGAAGGCCATCCACACCCGGTCCTGGGGCGCACCTTCCGCAGGCATCAGATGCTTCGGCTGATCGCTCATTTGACCACCGGCGTGGCCGCGTGCCCCGCGCCGTAGGGATGCGCGACGTCCACCGGCGCGGTCAGCGCGCCATAGCTGTCCGGTCGGCGCGTCAGCAGGAACGGGAAGAGCTCCAGCCAGTCACGCCGTTGATCGAGGTCCAGATCGGCGATCAGCACCGCCTCCTCGTCACGGGGCGCCGACACCAGCACCCGGCCATATGGGTCGGAGATGAACGAGGACCCGTAGAACGACAGGGCGCCCTCGTTCCCGGTCCGGTTGGGCACCACCATGAACAGTCCGTTGCTGATGCCGTGCCCGACGATCACATGCTGCCAGAGCGGCTGGGTGTCGAACGCGGGGAACACAGGTTCGGATCCGATGGCGGTCGGATAGACGACGATCTCGGCGCCGCCGAGCGCGTAACTGCGCGCCACCTCGGGGAACCATTCGTCCCAACAGGTCGGCAGGCCCACCCGCGCGCCGAGGCCCTCCGGCGCATACACCGGGTACGCGTCCTCGGCCGGTCCCTGACGGAAGTAGGTGTCCTCGTAGTAGCCCGCCGAGATCGGAATGTGCATTTTGCGGGTACGCCCGACCAAGTCACCCGCCGGCGAGACCAGGATCGCGGTGTTGAAACCGAGACCGTCGGTGTCCGGCGCCCTTTCGTACAGCGAGGCGTGCACGAAGATCCCGTGCCGCCGGGCCGCCTCGGCGGCCATCGCGAAGGTCGGGCCGTCCAGCAGGTTCTCGGCCGAGTCACCGGGATTCGCACCGGCCCGCGTGTCGGCGGGATAGCGCAGCAGGGTGATCTCGGGCAGGAACACCGCGGTCGCGCCGGCGTCAGCGGCACGGGCGATGCCGTCGTTGAGCACCCCGATCAGCTCGGCGGCATCGGCGCGCCACCGGTGCTGCACGAGCGCGACGCGCACCGGCGGCCGTCGCGACTCGGCGGTGCGGGACAGCGGTTCAGCGGGCTCGGCGGTGAGAACGAGCATGTCGACGCTCCTAAAACGAATTAGTTTCGTTTATTGTGGGATGCGGAGAAGCGGTTGTAAAGAGCCGAAGGGATATCGATCAGTGGGACGACCCAGGGTGGCGATACTGTCCACCGGCCGGATCACGGATGCCGCAATGGATCTGGTCGAGAGGACCGGCGGTTTCACCATCCCCGAATTGGCCCGCTCCCTCAAGGTGAGCCCGTCCTCGTTGTACAACCATGTCACCGGGCGCGAGCAGATCATCGAACTGCTCCGCGAAAAGGCCATGAGCGCAGTGACCCTTCCCGACTCCGACGGACCATGGATCGACGTCGTCGCCGACATCATGCGTTCCTACCGTCGCAGCTATGCCCGATACCCGAGGTTGATCCCCCTACTGACCGCCTACCCGGTCGCCAGCACGCACGCCGTCGCGATGTACAACGCGCTGGCACAAACGCTGGCCGCAGCCGGGTTCGATTCGGCCGACAGCCTGCGCGTCATCACGCTCATCGACTCCTTCGTCCTCGGCTCGGCGCTGGACGCGGCGGCGCCCGAGGCGCCCTGGGGGTCCAGTCCCGATGTCGGCCCGGAACTTGCGGCGGCGCTGGCAACCGGGTCGGGCCCGGACCGCGCGGAGGACGCCTTCGAGTTCGGTCTGGCGGTGCTCCTTCGCGGCCTGGCGCGGTAGGCCACGCCCACATGGACTCCGGCTGATCGCAACCCCTGACCACCCACCGTGCCGGCCATATCGTCGGCAGATGGCTCAACCCGTGAAGGTGAACGAGGACTGGCTGGCCGTCATCGTCGGCCTGACGCTGCTGGCGCTGGTACTGGTCGGCGCCATCCCGGGCAGCGTGATCCCGTGACCCACACCGAGGCCGTCGACCCGACCGCCGACGAGCAGACCGACCCGCGATCATCGAAACTGCCCTATGCGATCGCAGGCGTGCTGGTGGTCATCGCACTCGGCGCGGCCACCCGATTCTTGGAGCAGCAGGTACCCGGCTGGGCGGCCGACGGCCCGCTGGCCAAGGTTGCCAAGTCGATCGAGTTCCCGGTCTACGCCATCGCGCTAGGGCTGCTTGGCAACGTCATCCTGTCCAAAGTCGCTCTGCGAGAGGCACTCTCACGCGGCTTCCGAACAGAGTTCTTCATCAAGACCGGGCTGGTGCTGCTCGGCGCATCGATCAACCTGAAACTGCTGGTCACCGCGGCCGGCCCGGCGATCATCCAGGCGCTGCTGCTGATCAGCATCGTCTTCGGCTTCACCTGGTGGCTTGGCGGACGCCTCGGGCTGGATGACAAATTGCGCGCCCTGCTCGCCTCGGCGGTATCCATCTGCGGCGTCAGCGCCGCCATCGCGGCTGCGGGCGCGGTGCAGGCCAAACGCGAACAGCTGGCCTACGCCGCGTCCTTGGTGATCATCTTCGCCCTCCCGTCGATCTTCCTTCTGCCCTGGCTGGCAACGGTGTTCGGACTGTCCGATGCCGTGGCCGGAGCGTGGATCGGTGGCAATATCGACACCACCGCTGCGGTGGCAGCCGCCGGTGCGCTCGCCGGTGAGGATGCGCTGCAGATCGCGACCATCGTCAAGACCACCCAGAACGCGCTGATCGGCATCGTCGCGATCGCTTTGACCGCCTATTTCGCGCTGAAGGTGGAACGAAAGGCGGGCGCACAGGCCCGACCCTCGCTACGCGAGTTCTGGGACCGCTTCCCCAAGTTCGTACTGGGGTTCATTGCGGCATCGATCATCGGGACGCTGTATCTGCAGTTCGGCGGCGACAAGGTGAACATCGCCACCGTCAACGATCTGCGCACCTGGTTCCTGATCTTCGCGTTCGTCGCCATCGGACTGGAATTCTCGCTGCGCGGACTGCGCGAGGCCGGATGGCGTCCGATCGCCCTGTTCGCCTCCGCAACCGTGGTGAACATCGTGGCCGCCCTGGGTCTGGCTCTGCTGCTTTTCGGAAACTTCACGGTGTAGCCGGTCGGCACGCGGGTTACGCTCACGGCGTGCCGACACCCTGGTCCCGGCGAGGTTTCCTGCTGGCGCTTGCCGCCGGATCAGCGGCAGCCGCTGCTGCGTGCAGCGCCGAGCCCCGGCCGGGCGCCGTCGCCGACGACGGGTCCGTCACCGTCCGGCATGCATTCGGCGAAACCCGCGTTCCCGCTCCGCCGACCAGGGTGGTCAGCGCCGGGCTGACCGGTCAGGATTGCCTGATGGCCGTCGGCGTCATCCCCGTCGCGGTGACCGAATGGTTCGGTGGGCAGCCGTTCGCCACCTGGCCATGGGCGCTCCCGGCCCTCGGCACCGCCCAACCGGTGGTGCTCAACCTCGACAACGGTATCGACGTCGACGCCATCGCGGCACTCGATCCCGATCTGATCATCGCGACCAACGCCGGCCTGGACCGTGACACCTACGACCGGTTGTCCGATATCGCACCGACGATCGCCCAGTCCGGGACGCAGGCCTTCTTCGAACCGTGGAAGGAGCAGGCCGCAGCCATCGGCGCCGCAGTGTTCAAACACGATGAGATGACCCGGCTGATCGCCGACATCGACACCCGGTTCACGACCGCGGGTACCGAAAACCCCCAGTTCAAGGGCAAACGAGCGCTGCTCTTGCAGGGCAGCCTCGAGTCCGGCGACGTCGTGGTGACGCCACCGGGCTGGCGCACCGAGTTCCTGACCCAGCTCGGTTTCACCGTGGCCGATACCGACGCCACCGTGCCGCGCGATCGGATGGCGCAGGTGCTCGGCGCGGCCGATGTTCTCATCTGGTGCGCCGACGACGCCGAGACTGCGGTGCTGACCGCGGACCCCATCATCGCCGAACGGGGCGCACGCAACGTCTTCACCGGCCGCGACCTGGCCGCGGCGATCGCCTTCAGTTCGCCGTTGTCGCTGCCCGCGGTCGCCGACCAGCTCCCGGCCATGCTCAGGCCCGCGCTGGCCTGACAAGATATCCGGGTGAGCAGTCCGAACGACACCCAACATGGCCCGTCCTACGCGCAGGTCGGTTCGGCCTACTATCCGATCTTCGTAGCGGTCTTCACCGCACTGGTGATCATCTCCAACGTCACCGCCACCAAGGGCGTCGAGTTCGGCCCGATCATCACCGACGGCGGGTTCATCGTCTTCCCGCTGACCTATGTGATCGGCGACGTACTGTCCGAGGTCTACGGATTCAAGGCGGCCCGGCGCGCGATCCTCACCGGTTTTGCGATGAATGCCCTTGCCGCCGCAGCGTTCTGGGCAACCGTGTACCTGCCGGCCGCAGATTTCTACCCGAACCAGGAACACTTGGAGAACATCGTCAGCGCCTATACCGGGCTGATCATCGCGGGCATGGCCGGCTTTCTCGTCGGGCAGACACTGAACGCCTGGTCGTTGGTGCTCATCAAGGAACGGACCAAGGAAAAGCATCTCTGGGCACGTCTTGTCGGGTCGACCTTCGTCGGGCAGCTCGGTGACACGGTCGTGTTCTGCGCCATCGCGGCCAGCGTCATCGGTATCACCTCGTTCAGCGACTTCTTGATCTACACCGCGCAGGGATGGTTCTACAAGACCATCGTCGAGGTGGTGCTGCTGCCCGTCACCTACCGGGTGATCGCGATGGTCAAGCGTCGCGAACCGACCTATCAGCCGGTCGCGTGAACGCGCGTATGAACCTTTGTTAAGGCTCCTCTGGCAAACCCCTCAGACACGTCGAACGCCACGTTACCCGGCGGTAGCTTCGGTAGATGACGCTGACAACGGATGTCCACGTGCCCGGTGATCTGGGCACCGTTCGCGATTACGGTGATCAGGCGCTGCTGCTCGAGTTCGACGGCACCGCGGCGGTATTGGCCTGGACCGACACTCTGAAGAGCGCCGGGCTGCCCGGCGTCCTCGACATCGTGCCCGCCTCCCGGACGATCCTGGTGAAGTTGGCGGGCCCACGGTATCTGGCCCCCACCCGGCAACGGCTCAAAGCCCTGCGCCTGCAGCGTCCCGTCGATGAGTACGGCAAGGCGGCCCAACCCGACGTTGTGATCGGTGTGACCTATGACGGTGCCGACCTGGCCGAGGTCGCCGAGCTGACAGGTCTGAGTACCGCCGAGGTGGTCGCCGCCCACACCGACACCCTCTGGCAGGTCGGATTCGGCGGTTTCGCACCGGGATTCGCCTATCTGATCGGCGGCGACCCCAGATTACGAGTCCCCCGCCGGGCCGAACCACGGACCCGGGTTCCGGCCGGATCAGTCGGTCTGGCAGGCGAATTCAGCGGGGTATACCCTCGCGAGTCGCCCGGTGGCTGGCAGCTGATCGGGCGCACGTCGACGGTCCTGTTCGACGTCACCCGCGACCGGCCCGCCCTGCTCACGCCGGGGATGACCGTCGCGTTCCGGGCGGCATCATGAGCGTCACGCTGGAAGTTCTGCGCACCGGACCGCTTGCCCTGGTGGAGGATCTCGGCAGACCCGGTATGGCGCATATGGGGGTGACCACTTCGGGCGCCGCCGACCGGCGGGCGCACACCCTGGCCAACCGACTGGTCGCCAACCCCGGTGAGCACGCGACCGTCGAGGTCACCTTCGGTGGATTCTCCGCCCGCGTACACGGCGGGGATGTCACCATCGCCGTCACCGGCGCCGATACCGACCCGGCCGTCAACGGAGTTCCCTTCGGCACCAACAGCATCCACTACGCGCGCGACGGTGAGGTGATCTCATTGGGAGCACCGCACTCCGGACTGCGAAGCTACCTGGCGGTACGCGGCGGGATCGACGTGGCCCCGGTGCTCGGTTCACGCAGCTATGACGTGATGTCGGCGATCGGCCCGGCACCACTGCGCGTCGGTGACATGCTGCCGATCGGGGAACACAGCACCGACTTCCCCGAGCTCGACCAGGCGCCCGTGGGGTCCATCTCACCGGAGATCGTGGACCTCCAGGTCGTTCCGGGCCCGCGTGACGACTGGTTCGTCGATCCCGACATCCTGGTCCGCACCAACTGGCTGGTGACCAACCGCAGCGACCGGGTCGGCATGCGACTGGTCGGGATGCCGCTGGAGCACCGCCGACCCGATCGGCAGCTGCCCAGCGAGGGCGCCACCCGCGGGGCGATCCAGATACCGCCCAACGGTTTTCCGGTCATTCTCGGCCCCGACCATCCGGTGACCGGTGGCTACCCGGTGATCGGCGTGGTCACCGACGAGGACATCGACAAACTGGGCCAGGTGCGCCCCGGACAGACGGTCCGGCTGCACTGGTCGCGGCCGCGCCTCCCGCACGACATTTGATGGTAGAAACGGCTGTGTGCGCAGTCACACACCGGGACCGACCGCGGTCCGCGACGTCCACACCGCGCGGCTGATCCACACCGCCGACCTGGACGCCGAAACCCGCACGGACGCCCGCCGCATGGTCGTCGAGGCCTTCGCCGATGACACCGAGGACACCTTCGACGATTCGGACTGGGAGCACGCGCTCGGCGGCATGCACGCTCTGATCTTTCACCGTGGCGCGATCATCGCCCATGGAGCCGTCGTCCAACGCCGGCTGCTGTACCGCGATATGCCGCTACGGTGCGGCTACGTCGAGGCCGTTGCGGTCCGCGCGGACTGGCGTAGGCAGGGCCTGGGCACCGCCATCATGGATGCGTTGGAACAGGTGTTGCGCGGGGCCTACCAGCTGGGTGCGCTCGGCGCCTCGGAAGCCGGGATGCAGCTGTATCTGCCGCGCGGCTGGCAGCAGTGGCAGGGGCCCACCTCGGTGCTGGCGCCGAGCGGCACCACCCGCACCCCGGACGACGATGGTGGTGTGTACGTCCTTCCCGTCACTGTCGAAGTGGACACCAGCGCGGAGCTGAGCTGTGATTGGCGCGCAGGCGACGTCTGGTAATGCCTGGTCAGGACCTCACCGCCGGGTGGTTGCCGCGGTGAGCGGAAGTTCACGGCCGGGTTATCGACAGCAGCGCCCCCGCAACAAAGCGCTCATAGCCTCGGATCGATGTTGCCCGCAGCCACCGCAGCACGGCCTGCGGCGACACCCGCGCGCAATCGCGGAGTAACAGCCCCGAAACACCGACTGAATACACAGGTGACATGACTGGACCTGACTGGGCGCCGCTCACCGGGTTCCGGGTGGCGGTGACCTCGGCGCGACGCAGTGAAGAGCTGGCCGCCCTGCTCACCCGGCGCGGTGCCGACGTGACCAGTGCCGCAGCCATCACGATGGTGCCGCTACCCGATGACGACGAGCTACGGGCCAATACGGAGGCGCTGATCGCGTCCCCGCCCGATATCGTGATCGCGACCACCGGGATCGGGTTCCGCGGCTGGATCGCGGCCGCTGACGGCTGGGGCCTTGCCCATGATCTGACCGCCGCGCTCGGCAACGCCAGGATCGTCTCGAGGGGACCGAAGGCCACCGGCGCACTGCGCGCCGCCGGTCTGCCAGAGGAATGGTCCCCGGAGTCCGAGTCCTCCCGTGAGCTGCTGCACTACCTGTTGGAGGGCGGCATCGTCGGCATGCGCATCGCCGTGCAGTTGCACGGCACCAACGACGACTGGGACCCCTTCCCCGAGTTCCTCGACGAATTGCGCGCCGCCGGTGCCGACGTCGTGCCCATCCGGGTGTATCGATGGAACCCGGCACCGCGCAACGGTCCCTTCGATCAATTGGTGCTGAGCATTGCCGACCAGCGTTTCGACGCCGTCAGCTTCACCTCCGCCCCGGCGGTCGCTGCCCTGCTCTTGCGCGCGACCGACCTCGGCGTGGAATCGGCGGTGCTGGACGCCCTGCGCACCAACGTGCACGCGATGTGCGTCGGCCCGATCACCGCCCGTCCGCTGGTCCGCCTCGGGGTGCCCACCTCCGCTCCGGAACGGATGCGGCTGGGCGCCCTGGCCCGCCACATCACCGACGAGTTGCCGCTATTGCAGTCACGCCGGATGCGGGTGGCCGGGCATCTGCTGGAGATCCGCGGCACCTGCGTACTGGTCGACGATGTGGTCAAGGAACTACCGCCGGCGGGGATGGCCACCATCCGCGCCCTCGCACATCGGCCGGGCACGGTGGTGTCCCGCCAGGATCTTCTCGATGCGCTACCGGGCAGTGGCACCGACACCCACGCCGTCGAGACCGCAGTGCTGCGGTTACGAAATGCACTGGGTGACAAGAATATCGTGACAACCGTGGTCAAACGGGGCTACCGGCTGGCCGTCGATGAGTACCCGATGGGAGTGTCATGAATCGCGACGTCTCCGCGGTGCTGGTAGCCCACGGCACCCGCAAACCGGGCGGTGTCGACATGATCGGCCAACTGGCCGAACGTGTCTCGGATCTGCTGGATCGCGAGGTCCATGTGGCTTTCGTCGATGTATTGGGGCCGACACCGACGGAGGTCTTGGACAGAGTGCCCGCCGACCGGCCCGCTGTCGTGGTGCCGGCCTTCCTGGCCGGTGGCTACCATGTTCGCGCCGACGTCCCGGCGCACGTCGCGGCCAGCACACACCCGGCCGTGACAGTGACCCCACCCCTGGGCCCGTGTCATGGCACGGTGCGCGTACTCGCCGACCGGTTGCAGGAATCCGGCTGGCGCCCGGGCGATTCGGTGGTCATGGCCGCTGCGGGCACATCGGATCGCAGCGCACAATCCGACCTGCGCCAGACCGCGGCCATGCTGTCGGCGTTGATCGGCGACCGGGTGGAACTGGGCTATGCCGCCACCGGTGCGCCAACGGTGGCCGACGCGGTGCAGGCAGCACGAGCCCGTGGCGGCGAGGGACGGATCGCCGTGGCGTCCTACCTGCTGGCCGACGGGCTGTTCCAGGACCGGCTGCGCAACTCGGGCGCCGACCTGGTTGCCGACCCGCTGGGCATCCACCCGGGGATGGTCCGGCTGATCGCAAGCCGGTTCCGCCGCGCCGCCGCCTTCCGGTTGTCGACCGCCGCCTGACCAGCCGATTCGGGCCCGGCCCATCTGCTGGGCTAGGATCGTGCAAATGGCTTCGGTGGGGCAGAGTGAGCGTTTGCGCGCGCAGTTGGTGAGCGCGCTGCAACAGGAAAATCGGCCCATGACGACGGCCGAGTTGCGAGATTACGTTCTGCGACAGGGTGATTCGGTCGCGGTCATCGAGTCGGTGTATCGCAACCTGACCGTGCTACAGCGCCGCGGTGACGTGGTGCGCCATCCTGGTCCCGGCCGCGACGCCCAGTGGGCGGCCGCGGTCACGCAGCGATCTGCACAAGACCGTCCGGCGTGACCCTGGTCCGGTAGACCGGCAGCGATACCGCCGGATCGTCAAGGCAGACTCCGTCATCCAAGGCGAATGCCTGCTTCTTGATCGGAGTCTGCACGCAGGCCCGCCCGCCCCGATCCCCCACGATGCCGCGCGATATCACGGCCGCACCGGAGAACGGGTCGATGTTGCCCACCGCATGCAGCGAGCCGTCGTCGAGCCGGAACAGGGCCGCCTGCAGACCGCCGGGCAGTAACACCCCGACGCCCCGATTGGGCAGTAACCGGTCCAGCGGGCATGCTGTTGTCCAGACCGTATTCGAGTTGGCTGCAAGGTCTTTACGATCATCAGTGATGGTCATTTCGCATCCTCCTGCGGCGTGAACTTCGGCATACCGATGGCGACCGGTACCTTGCGTCCCGAGGACTCGGTGAACTCGATGGTCGGGTCGGCCACCTCGGGAGCGTTGACGAAGGACACGAAGCGCGAGAGCTTTTCCGGGTCGTCGAGAACGCCTTTCCATTCGCAGGCGTAGCCGGCCACGTGCCGGGCCATCGCCTCCTCGAACTCGGCGGCCAGGCCCAGCGAGTCGTTGCAGACCACGTCGCGGACGTGATCCAGTCCACCGTCGAGCGCCTCCAGCCACGGTGCGGTCCGCTGCAACCGGTCGGCGGTACGGATGTAATACATCAGGAACCGGTCGATGTAGCGGATCAGCGTCTCGTCGTCCAGATCGCCGGCGAGCAACTGGGCATGCCTGGGCGACATCCCACCGTTGCCACATACATAGAGGTTCCAGCCCTGCTCGGTGGCAATGATGCCGACGTCCTTGCTCTGCGCCTCGGCGCATTCGCGGGCACAACCGGATACCGCCATCTTGATCTTGTGCGGTGCGCGCAGACCGCGGTAGCGCTTCTCGATCTCGACAGCCATGTCGACCGAATCCTGTTGCCCGTAGCGGCACCAGGTACTGCCGACACAACTCTTGACGGTGCGCAGCGACTTACCGTAGGCATGCCCGGACTCCATGCCGCCCTCGACCAGACGCCGCCAGATCTCAGGCAGTTGGTCCACCCGGGCACCGAACATGTCGATGCGCTGGCCACCGGTGATCTTCGTGTACAGGTCGAAGTCCCTGGCGATCTCCCCGATCAGGATCAGCTGCTCGGGGGTGATCTCACCGCCGGGTGATCTGGGCACCACCGAGTAGCTGCCGTTCTTCTGGATGTTGGCCAGGAAATGGTCGTTGGAGTCCTGCAGCGAGGCCTGCTCACCGTCGAGCACATGGTCGGAACTGGTCGACGCGAGAATCGAGGCGACCGTGGGTTTGCAGATATCGCAACCCTTTCCGGTGCCATACTTCTCGATCAGCCCGGAGAACGTGCGGATCTCGGTGGCCCGGATGAGTTCGAACATCTCGGCGCGGGAATGGCTGAAGTGCTCACAGAGGGCCTTGGACTGCTCGACACCCTCGGCCTCCAGCAACTGCTTGAGTAGCGGCACGCAGGAACCGCAGGACGTGCCGGCCAGCGTGCACTTCTTCAGACCGGCGACATCGGTGCAGCCGCCACAGATGGCCTCCTTGAGATCGCCCTTGGTCACGTTGTTGCAGGAGCAGATCTGGGCGATATCCGGCAGCGCGCCGACCCCCAGCGCACCCGCACCACCGTCACCTGCGGGCGCGATCAACGACAGCGGGTCACCGGGCAGCTCACTGGCCACCATCGGGCGCAGCACCCCGTAGGAGGAGGCGTCGCCGACCAGGATCCCGCCCAGCAGGGTTCTGGCGTCATCGGAGAGCACCAGCTTGGCGTAGGTCTGTTTCACCGGATCGTTGACGACGACATCGAGGCTGTTGGGTGTGCGGCCCTGCGCGTCACCGAAACTGGCGACGTCCACGCCGAGCAGCTTGAGCTTGGTCGACATATCCGCCTCGCCGAATTCGGCGGCGCCGCCCAGCAACCGGTCGGCGACCACCTCGGCACTCGTGTAACCAGGTCCGACCAGACCGTAGCAGCGGCCCTCGATGGCGGCGACCTCGCCGATGGCGTAGATGTCGGGATCACTTGTCACACAACCACGGTCGGTCATCACACCACCACGCTGGGCGATGTCCAGACCGGCGGCGCGGGCCAGTTCGTCGCGGGGGCGCACGCCGGCGGCGAAGACGACCACACCGGCGTCGATGCTTGTCCCGTCGTTGAGAGTCAGGCGCACGGCATCGTCGTTCTGGGACTTGCGCAGCGGCTTGTTGCGTTGCGCCGGTGCGATGGTCTCGGTGCCGACACCGGTGTGCACCTCGATCCCGAGGCTGCGGATCATCCGATTCAACAGGGCGCCACCGGCCGGATCGAGCTGCGCCGCCATCAGATGCGGCGACATCTCCAGCACATGGGTCTGCAAACCGAAGGCGCGCAGCGCATTGGCAGCCTCCAGCCCGAGCAACCCACCACCGATGACCACCCCGACCGGGGTCTTCGACTTCGCCGCGGCGAGCGAGCCGGCGCGGATGGCATCCAGATCGTCCAGGGTGCGGTAGACGTGACAGTGCGGCAGGTCATGCCCCGGCACCGGGGGGACGAAGGCATACGAACCGGTGGCCAGCACCAGCGCGTCATAGCTCAGGCACTGCCCGTCGACGGTGGTCACCGTCTTGGCTTCCCGGTCGATGGCCTTGGCAGGCATGGCGAGGCGCAGCGCCACGGCGCCATCACCGGCATAGTCGTTGCCGGGCAGCGCCAGCTGCGCGCGGTCCCAGTGCTCGGTGTAACCGGTCAGACCGACGCGGTCATAGGCCGCATCGGCCTCCTCGGAGAGCACCGTGATCCGCCAGGCGCCCTCGGTGTCGCGGGCCCGCAGGGCCTCGACGAAGCGGTGTCCGACCATGCCGTGTCCGACCACGATCACATGCTTGGCTGCCTTCATACCGGAGACGGTAGAAAGCCGATATTGCCGCAATGTGCCCTCGTGTGAAGTGGCCGTCACGGCTTCCTCACATGTCCGGCGCGGAACGTGTGAGTGCTTCGCTGACGGTGAACGCCCAGTTGGAACTTAAGCGTCACCGACTCAAGTTCTCTATTCAGAGGACCGGCACAGGGCTGGTCACACCGACACCATCAGCACGAGGAACAGGAGACGATCCCGATGAGCAGCACCCCCGTACGTACCCGTCCCGCGTCGCCGGTCGATATCTGGCTGCGCGATTTCTTCGGCAACCCCGCGCCGGTCTCGGCGGACTTCCATCCGGCCGCCGAGGTGGTTCGTGACGGTGACGACGCGGTCGTCCGTCTCGAGCTGCCCGGCGTCGATGTGAACCAGGATGTGCACGTCGAGCTGGACCGTGGGCAACTGGTGATCCACGGCGAGCGCCGCGACGAGCATTCCGAGGGCCGCACGCTCTCCGAGGTCCGCTACGGCGCGTTCCGGCGGTCGTTCAAGGTACCCGCGCAGGTCACCGGGGAGGCCGTCACCGCGTCCTACGAGGCCGGGGTGCTGACAGTCCGGGTGGCCGGCGTGTACGCCGGTACCGAGCCCCAGCGCATCGCCATCACCACCAAGTAGGCAACACGAAACGAGGCCCCGCGACATGTCGCGGGGCCTCGCCGTGTTCTTTTCGGTTGGGCGGGAACTACTTCCAGGGGTCGACGAGCTCGGTGATGCGGCTCGTCAGCGCACCCTGCAGGAACGGGCCGAAGCTGATCCGGCCCACGCCCAGCGGTCCGAACCGAGCCGGGTCGTCCTGCCCCGGCAGCGCGATCGCGTTGACCGGCAGCGGTAATGCCTCGACGAGGCGGCGATAGGTGTCGTCGTCATGGCGGCCGACGGGATACAGACTGTCCGCCCCTGCCTCGGCGGCCAGCCTCAGCTTGTGCACCGCACGGTCGAACCGGTCGGCCTCGTCGCCGACCTGACGCAGGAACAGATCGGTGCGCGCATTGATGACGACGTGCACGCCGGCGGCGTCAGCGGCCGTGCGCAAATCACCGACCAACGCGGCGTGGTCCTCGTCGGACCGGATGCGCCCACCCTCGGAGTGCACGGTGTCCTCGATGTTGAGTCCGACCGCGCCGGCCGACAGCAGTCCCTCGATCAGACGAGCCGCCGACTCGCCGTAGCCGGATTCGATGTCCACCGAGATCGGGACATCGACCGCGCCGGTGATCTGGGCGACCCGGGTGACCAGATCGTCGTAACTCATCCCCTCGCCATCGGGCTTGCCGACGGAATCGGCGACGGGGTGACTGCCCACGGTCAACGCCGTGAAACCCGCTTCGACCACGGTTTTTGCCGACCAGGCGTCCCATACCGTCGGCAGTATCGCGGGGTCACCGGGGCGGTGCAGCGCCAGCAGCGCGTCAGCCTTCTGCTTGAGGTCGTCGTTCGACATTTACGAGCCTTTCTGCGATGTAGACGTGATCTGTCTCACTCTCAACTGCGTGTTGTGGCTAACATCGAATGCGTACTGTGATCCTTGACACCCTTCAGCCCAAGGAGGTCACCCTTGTCCACCACGACTGAGCTTGCCGAACTGCACGAACTCATCGGCAACCTTCGCCGCTGCGTCACATCGCTGCGCGCCCGATACGGCGACGCCCCTGCGATGCGCCGCATCGTCAACGACGCCGAACGCATGCTCAACGATATCGACCGGTTGGACATCGATGCCGCGGAACTGGAGATGCGTGGAGCCCCAGCGCACCCCCGCGCCGCCGAGAAGATCACCATCCCCGATCACGACTACTCCAGGGACTTCTGGAGCGGTGTCGATGACGAGGGTCTCGGCGGCAGCCGCTAGACCGCAGGGGTGAAGAGCCCCGACACAACAGAAGAAGAGGGAATCAGTGAGCGCACCGACCTCGAATCCTCAAGGTACCGGCGTCTTCTCACCAACCAGAGCGAAGATCAAGGAGCGCACACTACGCACTGATGCGTGGTGGAAGTCTCCGCTGATCACCGATCTCGGTTTCGCCGCGTTCGTGATTTACGCGACGGTGCGGGCGTTCATGCAGAACAACTACTACGTCGCCGAGTACGGATACCTGACCCCGTTCTATTCACCGTGCGTCAGTACCGGATGCGTGCCCGAGGCCAGCCACTTCGGCCAGTTCCTCCCGGATGTCTGGTGGTTGCCCTACGCGGCGGTGTCGTTACCGTTCCTGCTGCTGTTCCGGCTGACCTGCTACTACTACCGTGGCGCCTACTACCGTTCGGTGTGGCAGTCCCCCACCGCGTGCGCCGTCGCCGAACCGCACGCCAAGTACACCGGTGAGACGCGGTTCCCGCTGATCATCCAGAACACACACCGGTACTTCTTCTACCTCGCAGTGCTGATCTCGGTGATCAACACCTATGACGCGATCATCGCCTTCCACAAGCCCGGCGGCGGATTCGGTTTCGGTCTGGGCAACCTCATCCTCGTCATCAACGTACTGCTGCTGTGGACCTACACGGTGTCCTGCCACTCCTGCCGGCACGTCGCGGGCGGACGGCTCAAGCACTTCTCCAAGCATCCCGTCCGGTACTGGATGTGGACGCAGATCAGCAAGCTAAACACCCGGCACAAGCTGTACGCGTGGATCACCCTTGGCACCCTGATGTTCACCGACTTCTATGTCATGTCTCTGGCCGCGGGCTGGTTCCCCGACCTGAGATTCGTTGGCTGACAGCTCAATTACGGATTAGTGAGGATTTTCAATGGGTGACCTGGAACGGCACACCTACGACGTGGTCGTGATCGGTGCCGGCGGGGCGGGACTACGCGCGGTGATCGAGGCCCGCGAACGCGGCCTGCGCGTGGCGGTGGTGACGAAATCGCTGTTCGGCAAGGCGCACACCGTGATGGCCGAGGGCGGTTGCGCCGCGGCGATGCGCAACGTCAACACCAAGGATTCCTGGCAGGTGCACTTCGGTGACACCATGCGCGGCGGCAAGTTCCTCAACAACTGGCGGATGGCCGAACTGCATGCCCAGGAGGCCCCTGACCGGGTCTGGGAGCTGGAAACCTATGGGGCGCTGTTCGACCGCACCAAAGACGGCAAGATCAGCCAGCGCAACTTCGGCGGCCACACCTATCCCCGCTTGGCGCACGTCGGTGACCGCACCGGCCTGGAGATCATCCGCACCCTGCAGCAGAAGATCGTCTCGTTGCAGCAGGAGGACAAGCGCGAACTCGGTGACTACGACGCCCGCATCCGGGTCTTCCACGAGTGTTCGATCACCGAGATCGTCAAAGACGGCGACCGGGTGGCAGGGGCCTTCGGCTACTACCGCGAGACCGGCAAGTTCGTGCTGTTCGAGGCGCCGGCGATCGTGCTGGCCACCGGTGGGATCGGTAAGAGCTTCAAGGTGTCGTCGAACTCCTGGGAGTACACCGGCGACGGCCACGCCCTCGCGCTGCGCGCCGGGTCCGGCCTGATCAACATGGAGTTCATCCAGTTCCACCCCACCGGGATGGTCTGGCCGCTGTCGGTGAAGGGCATCCTGGTCACCGAGGGTGTGCGCGGCGACGGCGGAGTGTTGAAGAACTCCGAGGGCAAGCGCTTCATGTTCGATTACATCCCCGACGTCTTCAAGGGTCAGTACGCCGAGACCGAAGAGGAAGCCGACCAGTGGCTCAAGGACAACGACTCCGCGCGCCGCACCCCTGACCTGCTCCCCCGCGACGAGGTGGCCCGCGCCATCAACGAAGAGGTGAAGGCGGGGCGCGGTACTCCGCACGGCGGGGTGTATCTGGACATCGCCTCGCGCATGCCGGCCGAGGAGATCAAGCGCCGGTTGCCGTCGATGTACCACCAGTTCATCGAGCTGGCCGAGGTCGACATCACCAAGGACGAGATGGAGGTCGGTCCGACCTGTCACTACGTGATGGGCGGTATCGAGGTCGACCCGGACAGCGGTGGCGCCGCAACGCCGGGCCTGTTCGCCGCCGGGGAGTGCTCGGGCGGCATGCACGGCTCCAACCGCCTCGGCGGCAACTCGCTGTCGGACCTGCTGGTGTTCGGCCGGCGCGCCGGACTCGGTGCGGCCGACTACGTGCGGGCGTTGTCCGCGGACACCCGGCCGAAGGTGTCCGAGGATGCGCTCAACCGGGCGACCGAGCTGGCGCTGGATCCGTTCGAGCCCAAGGCCAACCCGGAGAACCCCTACACCCTGCATGCCGAGCTGCAGGAGTCGATGAACGACCTGGCCGGCATCATCCGCAAGGAGGGTGAGCTCCAGGAGGCACTGACCAAGATCGACGAGTTGAAGAAGCGCTACGCCAACGTCGCCGTCGAGGGTGGCCGCGTCTTCAACCCCGGTTGGCACCTGGCCATCGACCTGCGCAACATGCTGCTGGTCAGCGAGTGTGTCGCAAAGGCCGCACTGCAGCGCACCGAGAGCCGCGGCGGTCACACCCGTGACGACCATCCGCAGATGGACCGCAACTGGCGGAACAAGCTGCTGGTCTGCAAGACGGTCGACGGTGCGGGTGACAAGCCGGGCGACCCGGTGGTCCCCGACGTCGTCGTCACCCCCGAGGAACAACCGGTGATGCGGCCCGACCTGCTGGCCACCTTCGAACTGTCCGAGCTCGAGAAGTACTACACCGATGACCAACTGGCCGAACACCCGGACCGGAAGGGCTGATCATGGCTGCTTACAACGCAAAGCTACGGGTATGGCGGGGCGACGAGTCAGGCGGTGACCTGCAGGACTACACCGTCGAGGTGAACGACGGCGAGGTGGTGCTCGACATCGTGCACCGGTTGCAGGCCACCCAGGCCGGCGACCTGGCCGTGCGGTGGAACTGCAAGGCGGGCAAGTGCGGGTCGTGTTCGGCGGAGATCAACGGCCGGCCGCGGCTGATGTGCATGACGCGCATGTCGACCTTCGACGAGAACGAGACCGTCACGATCACGCCGCTGCGGACCTTCCCGGTGATGCGTGATCTGGTCACCGACGTGTCCTTCAACTACGAGAAGGCGCGCCAGATCCCGTCGTTCACCCCGCCGAAGGATCTGCAGCCCGGCGAGTACCGGATGCAGCAGGAGGACGTGAACCGCAGCCAGGAGTTCCGCAAGTGCATCGAGTGCTTCCTATGCCAGAACGTCTGCCACGTGGTGCGTGATCACGAGGAGAACAAGGAGAACTTCGCCGGTCCGCGGTTCCACATGCGCATCGCCGAACTCGACATGCATCCCCTGGACACCGTCGACCGCCAGGAGATGGCGCAGGACGAGTTCGGGCTGGGTTACTGCAACATCACCAAGTGCTGCACCGAGGTATGCCCCGAGCACATCAAGATCACCGACAATGCGCTGATCCCGATGAAAGAGCGTGTGGCCGATCGCAAGTACGACCCGATCGTCTGGTTGGGCAACAAGCTCTTCAGACGCTAGATCCTGCCGCCGAGCGTGCACTCAGATCGAATTTCTGGCCCATTCCGCGATCTCACTGCACCGTCGCGGTGACGCCCCGGCCAACTCGTCGACTCTGCGCTCACGGCGGGAAAGTGTGAGTAACCCGCACCCTGGGCGCAGAGTCACCGTGAATGAACCACCGCGGCGCGATACCTGGGCGGCGCGCGATATGGGGCGTACGGTTGGTGACACAGACCACAACCGTCCGATCAGCGATGAGAAGGCAACCTCATGTCACATCGAGAAACGATCAGCGTCAACGATATTCGCACCGCCATCCGCGAGCTCTCGGTCCGCGCTCAGCTTGCCCGCAAGGAGGGCCGCTCCGGTGACGCCGCCGAGTTGGATAGGCGGATCAGCGGATACCGCGAGCAGTTGGCAGTCAGGCCCTAATTACCGAGCTTGCGGAAAGTACTGCGATGGAACACGATCGGCGGCACGTCGTGGACGACGATATCGCTGACCTGTAGCACGACGATGGTGTGATCCCCGGCGGGTACTTCCTGGGTGATCGTGCTCTCCAGCCACACGCTGGTGCCGTGCACGAACACCGCGCCGGTCTCGCGTGACTGCGTCTCCAGACCGGCAAAACGATCACCGGTCTTGGCCGCCAGCGTGCGCGCTGCCGCGTCATGCGACTCGCCGAGCACACTGATGCCCAACGACGGCAGATTCTTCAGTTTGGGCCACGTCTCCGAGGAGTTCTGCACGCAGAACGACACCAGCGGCGGGTCCAGGGACACCGGTACGAACGTGCTGGCCGCCAGGCCTATCCGCACGCCGTCGACCTCGGCGGCGATGGCGATGACGCCGGTCGGGAAATGCCCGAATGCCTCACGCAGCGAGGCCGGGCTCAGTTCAGTGTCACTCATAACACTTCCATCTTCACATGTAACGGTGCGCCACGGCGTGGTCGGGGTGACCGCGCGAGGTGCCGCCGGGGTGATTGATGACCTCGATCGGCATGTCCGCACGCGACCGGAAATGCCACCTGCCGACACGACACCCCTTCATCTTGGCCCCGAGCCGCGCCAAGTGCCATGGTCACGCTCAGGCTGACCACAACCTTTGAGTAGCCTGACCCCCATGCCCAACGCGTCCATCCTGACCGTGCTGCGGGACCGCGCTGGTGACACACCTGACGGCCTTGCCTTCACCTTCACCGATTACGACCGTGATCCCGACGGTGTGCCCGAAACGCTGACCTGGGGTCAGCTCTACCGCCGCACCCGCAATCTGGCCGAGGAAATCAGTCAACACGGCGCACCCGGGGAACGCGCGCTGATCATCGCGCCCCAGGGCCTGCCGTACATCGTTGCGTTCCTGGGCGCCATGCAGGCCGGGTTCATCGCCGTACCGCTCTCGGCGCCGGTCCCCGGGTCACACGACGAGCGCACCAGCGCAGTTGTCGCCGACACCCAACCGGCGGTGGTGCTGACGACGGCCGCACTCTCGGATATCGCGACCCAGTACGTCGACGACGGGGCGGCGATGACCGCGGTGGTGTCGGTGGACACCCTGGATCTCGACGGCCGTGAGCCCACCGATACCGCGGACATCCCCGACGGCCCGGACATCGCGTATCTGCAGTACACCTCGGGGTCCACCCGCGCCCCGGCCGGGGTGATGATCAGCCACGACAATCTGGTCGCGAACTTCGATCAACTGATGCCCGATTACCTGCCCCAGTTCGGCGGCGTGTTCCCGCCGCACAGTGCGCTGGTGTCCTGGTTGCCCTTCTATCACGATATGGGCCTCATGCTGGGCGTGGCGGCCCCGATCCTGGCCGGCACCCAGGCCGATCTGATGAGCCCCATCGCGTTCCTGACCCGCCCGGTGCGTTGGCTGCAGGCCATGGCGCGACATTCCCATGTCGTAACCGGCGGACCCAACTTCGCGCTGGACCTCGCCGCCCGGCGCAGCACCGAAGCCGAGACCGAGGGCCTGGACCTTTCCGGTGTCCTCAGCATCATCTGCGGTGCCGAGCGGGTGCACCCGCCGACGGTCGCCCGGTTCACCGATCGGTTCGGCCCGTTGGGTTTCCCGCCGGAAGCGTTGATGCCGTCCTACGGTCTGGCCGAGGCGACGGTGTTCGTCGCCAGCGGTAGCCGTGGGCGGGCGCCGGAGGCCGTGGAATTCGACACCGATCAGCTGGCGCAGGGGCACGCGGTCCGCGCATCGGGCGGCACACCGCTGCTGCGCTACGGCCTGCCGGAATCCTCCCCCCTGGTCCTGATCGTCGACGCCGAGACCGGCACACCATGCCCGCACGGCACCGTCGGCGAGATCTGGACGCACGGCGCGAACGTGTCCGCCGGGTACTGGCGCAAGCCCGACCAGACCGGAACCGGTTTCGGCGCAACGCTTGTCGACGGCCCCACCGATACACCGGCGACGGATTGGCTGCGCACGGGGGACCGCGGATTCATCTCCGAGGGCGAACTGTTCATCGTCGGCCGCATCAAGGACATGCTCATCGTGCGCGGCCGCAACCACTACTCCGATGATATCGAGGCCACGGTGTCGGATCTGACCCGCGGTCGGGTGGCGGCGATCGCGGTGGCCGACGAACAGGCCGAGAAACTGGTCACCGTGGTCGAGCTGAAGAATCGCGATCAAGACCTCGATGAGCTGAAAAGCACCCTGACTGCCGCAATTTCACGCGCGCACGGTCTGCAGGTTGCCGATATCGTGTTGGTCGAGCCTGGCTCGATCCCGACCACCACCAGCGGCAAGATCCGCCGCTCGGCGTGTGTCCAGCTGTACCGACAGGGGCAGATCGTCCGGTTGGACGCGTAGCGCGACCCGATGTGGATCACCCTCCTGGTCATGGCTGTCGCGGTCAGCCTGGAGCCCTTCCGCGTCGGCATGTCGGTGGTGATGCTGAATCGACCACGCCCGCAACTACAGTTGGCCGCCTTCTTGACAGGCGGCTTCTCCATGGGCCTCATCGTCGGTGCGGTGGTGCTGCTGGTGTTGGATGCCCACCTGCCGGACTCCGCCCGGTTCACGCTGCCCAAGGTTCAGATCGTCATCGGGGTTGGCGCGCTGCTGGTCGCCGCGATCATCGCCGCCACCAAGGGCAAGCCGCGCACCCCGCCGGACTGGGTGCGTCGGGCCCTGGACGGGCGCTCCCTGTGGGTGGCGGGTGCGGCGGGCCTGGGGATCGCGCTGCCCTCGGTGGACTATCTGGCCGCCCTTGCCGTCATCGGTGCCGCCGACGTGAGCGTCGGAACCCAACTGGCCGCCCTGCTGGTGTTCAACACCGTGGCCTTCGCGCTGGTCGAAATCCCGCTGATCGCTTACGTTCTGGTACCTGAGCGCACCAGGGCCACGCTCGCCGGGTTCAACGACTGGCTGCGGTCGCAGGGCAGGCGCGCGGTGGCGGCACTGGTCGCAGTGGTGGGCCTGGTGCTGCTGGCGGTGGGGTTCGCCGGTCTGTAGCTGAGCGCTAGGGCTTGGGCGGCGGCTGGTTGTTCAGGACGTACTGCAGCCCGGCCATCAACTGCGATACCGGATCGGCCCCGCCACCGAATGCGGCCTGGGTGGCCGGCGCGGTGACCTCGGCCGGGTCGTACCCGTTCACCGGATCGACGGTGATCGGCGCCGTCGCCGGATTGTCGTTGCGGGTGTAACCGGCATCGACATAGGGCTGCAGGACCTTGTCCAGCTCGATCAGGGTCTTCTGGTCGACGCCGAGATACTTGAACGGCAACACCAGCGGCAGGTGCTCCTCGGGGATCATGTATGTCGTCGTGCGCGCCCCGCGCGAGTTCACCGTGGTACGGATGTTTTGCGGCGGAACCATTTTCGGGTTGGTGAAGGCGACGGCGGTGTGGCCGGTCGCCAGACCGACGATGGCGTTGGCCACCGAGATCCAGTTGTCCGAGCGTTGCGGCCAGTCGGCGATGCTGTCGTAGGCCGAGACGAACAGGTGGGTGTCGTACTGGCTCTCCACCTCGGGCGGCATCCGATAATCCAGTGACGGCACGACGCTGCCCACCGGGAAGTTCTGGCTCAGGAAGCTCTCACCGAAAGCGTGCTTGCCGACCGGGTTTCCATAGGTCGCGAACGCCAGCTGGTCCGGCGGCGGGGCGGTCGGGTCGTTGGCCAGCCTGATCTTGACGTCCTCAAGGACGGAGGCGCCCTCGGACAGGCCGATCGCCATGCCCGGGCCACCCTGGCGGATGGCGTTGACGAGGTTGGGTCCGCCGACATCGATGGACTCGCCGTAGCTCGGGCCGTCGATGCCCAGACCGGGGAACTGATCGTCCAGTCGCCCGATGCCGGGGAACAACCGCTCCAGGGTGTGGCCCTGGACCTGGCCGGCCGGGTAGTCGACGATCTGGCGCTTCAGGCCGGGGAACCACTCTGCGCCGGTGCGCATGATGTATTCGTCGTAGGGGATGCCGAGCACATGAGCACCGCCGAGCGCGTAGCCGCGACCCTCGATGGTGCGGGCGTTACCTGGACCTGCGGGGCCGGGCACCGCAGGGCTGGGAGCGGGCGGCGGCGGGGGTGGCTCGGCGGCCGCAATCCCGGCGGCCGACGGACCCGTCGCCGCGATCGTCAGAAGGGCGGTGGTCGCCGCGAGAAGTCTCCTCATGCGTTACCGCTCCCTCGTGCCGTGAGTCGAGATGGCCACCAGTTCGCCCGGCCGACCAACGTGGCCATGGCAGGCACGGTGACGGTCCGGACCAGGAAGGTGTCCAGCAGAATGCCGATGCCGATGACGAACCCGCCCTGCACCACAGTACCGATGCTGGAGAACAGCAGGCCCCACATCGACGCGGCGAAGATCAGACCGGCAGCGGTGATGACACCACCGGTCGAGCTGAGGGTGCGGATGATGCCGAATCTGCCCGCCGGGGCCTCGTCGCGCATCCGGGACACCAGCAGCAGGTTGTAGTCGGCTCCGACCGCCACCAACACCACGAACGCCAGTGGCGGCACCGACCAGTGCAGCTGCTGATCGAGGATCACCTGGAACAGCAGCACGCCGAGTCCCAGTGCGGCGAAGTACGAGATCACCACGGAACCAACCAGATACAGCGGCGCGATCAGCGCGCGCAGGAGCAGCATGAGGATGATCAGCACGACGATCACGGTGACGACCACGATGTAGCGGATGTCGCTCTGGTAGTAGTCACGGGTGTCGGCCAGTGCCACCGGGTATCCGCCCATCGACACCGAGGCGTCCGACAGCTCGGTGTTCGGCAGGGCCCCGCGCGCGGCGTCCTCGATGACCTTGACCTGATCCATCGCGGCCGGGCTGAACGGGTCGAGCTTGGTGAACACCAGATAGCGCGCCGTATGACCGTCTGGCGACACGTAGGCCTTGGTGGCCGCCTTGAAATCCTCCAGCTGCAGGACCTCGGGCGGGATGTTGAACCCCGACATGGCCGGTGAGTTGGCATTCTCCGCCATGGTCAGCAGGAAGGCCGCGGCCTGGTCCAGCCCTGAGCGCATCAGCTGGATCTGGTCGACGATCTGGTCCACGCCGTCGGCAACCTGCCTGCTGCCGCTGGCCGAACGCTCGGCACCCTGCTGCAGCTGGGCCAGCGTCGCTTCGGCGCCGGCCGGGCTGTCCAGGCCCATCGCCTGCATGGCCTTGGTCAACCGGGTGAATGCGGTGCCGACCTGTTGCAGTGCGGCGTTGAGGGACTGGCGGTCCTGCAACGACTCCAACTGGCCGGCCAGATCCTCGATCTCGTCCAACGTGCCATCGTTGCGTGCCGCGGCCAGCCGGGAGAGGTGGATGCGGGTCTGGCTGCACGAGACATCCAGATCGCAGACCACGTTGCCGTGCAGGGCTGCCAACACCGGAGGCACCCAGGCGAACATGTCCCTGGTCGCCATCAGGTTGACGCCCATGGAGTTGCCGAGTCGGTTGATGCTGGCCACCAGCTTGGCCGCCACATCGACGTTCTTGACCAGTTTGTCGCCACCGTACTGACCGCGCAGGGCGGCGAACGCGTCGACCATCTGCTTGAGACTGCCTGCGATATCGGTGATCTGCCCGCGGACATCGCCGAGGCTGCCTGCCAGGGTGTTCGCCCCACTGGAGAGCCGGTTGAGGTCCTTAGAGCCGTCGCTGATCATCTTGGCGCCATCGGCGAGCCGGGTACCGACGATGCCGGCCTGATAAGTGGCCCGGAACTCCGGCGGTACCGACCCCAACGGTCGGGTGATACCGGTGACCATCTGGATATCGGGCAATTGGGTGATGCGCTCGGCGAGCTGCTCCAGATCCGCCAACGCGGCCGGGTTGCGCAAGTCCTTGTCAGAGTGGATCAGCACATAGGACGGGATCGACTGGTTGATGTCGAAGTGCTTCTCCAGCGCCGCGTAGCCCAGCGAACTCGGCTCCGAATCGGCCACGGACTTGCGGTCGTCATAGTTGAAGGTGGCGAAACCGGACAGCCCGGCCAGCAGGAGCAGCACCAGCAGGCTGCCCACCAGATGAGTCCACGGCCGCCGCACGATGCGCGTTCCCGAACGGCGCCACAACCGCGAGGTCAACTCCTTGCGGGGCGCGATCCAGCCCCGTGGGCCCACGAGTGTCAGCAACGCGGGAAGCAGCGTCATCGCGGCCAGATAGGCCACGAAGACACCGACGGCCGAGGACACGCCGACAGT
Source organism: Mycolicibacterium neoaurum ATCC 25795 (assembly GCF_000691525.1). Classification (GTDB taxonomy): domain Bacteria; phylum Actinomycetota; class Actinomycetes; order Mycobacteriales; family Mycobacteriaceae; genus Mycobacterium; species Mycobacterium neoaurum. The sequence goes on along the minus strand of NZ_JMDW01000016.1, from coordinate 84,684 downwards.
CGAGAAGATGCCCATCTCGGCGAAGCTGATCGCCAGGAAGGTCAGGCCGACGGTGGCCGCCGAGGCCGTGATGACCTTGCCGACCGAACCGAGGGCCGCGCGGACCGCGTCGGTCGAGTCCTCACCCTTGCGTACGAAATCGTGATAGCGACTGATCAGGAAGACGGCGTAATCGGTGCCTGCGCCGAAGATGATCGCGCTGAGCAGGATCATCGCCTGGTTGGACACCCCGAGACCGGTCAGTTCGGACAGCCCGGCCACCGAGGACTGGGCGATCAGCAACGACATACCGATCCCGGCCAGTGGCAGCAGCATCGTCACCGGGTTGCGGTAGACGATGAGCAGCACCAGCAGCACCAGCACGGCGATGGCGATCTCGATGGGCAGCCGGTCGTTCTCGCCTGCGACGGTCAGATCCGCCACGGTCGCGGCCGGCCCCGCCAGGTGTACCTCCAGCGGGCCGCCCGCGGTGGTCTGCTCGATGAGGTCGGAGACCTGCTCGAACGACCGATACGACTGCGGGGTGCCCAGCGCTCCGGCCAAACCGACCGGCAGCACCCAGGACTTGTTGTCCTTGCTGGTCAAAGTCGAACGCAGAGCGGGTGTTCCGATGAATTCCTGCAGCATCACGACGTTGGCCTGGTCATCGCGCAGCGCGTCGACCAACTTGCGATACGTCGCCTCGTGCTCGGGACCGAGACCATCCTCGTCGGTCAGCACGACCAACAGCAGGTCGTCGGTGCCCGGCTCCTGGAATGCCTCCTCCATCTGGCGGGCGGCGATATTCGACGGCGCGTCACCCGGCAGCATGGACAGCGGATTGCGCTGCGCCATCTCGTTGAGACTCGGGACGGCCAGTGGCAATGCCACCGCAAGCGCCACCCAGATACCGATGACGGCCAGCGGCCACCGCACCACAAAACCGGCTAACCGACGCACACGTCCCCCACTACTGCCCCTCACCGAACCGGCACACCGGCTTAACCAAAACGACCCCAGTCACCGGTCTCCGCCACCTGCTCGATCACCGATTTCATCGTCGCGATGTACCGGGTGACCGACTTCTGGGCGACCTCGTTGTCCGGGAACATCACCGCCATCGCGGTGCCCGCGTCGTAGCGGAACACATACACGGTCAACTGATAGGAGAACCGGCCGTCGGAATAGATGCCGATGTTGTTCGAGTAGCCCATCTCGGCCGCCGCAAGAACGGCGTTCAGGGGCGCGGCACCACCGTGCAGGAAGTTCGACACCGGGAAGTTCGGTCGCGGATTGTCCAACCAGGGCGCCAGTTCAAGCACCCGGTAATACGGGACACGGGCCAGCTCGAGACCCCTATCGAAGGAGGTCTGTGCCGACCACGCGGCCTCGGCGAACGTCGTCGCGGCGATCGGCACGGTCAACGGCACCAGACCGGTGAACCAGCCCTGCGTCATGAAGTTGTCCGAGGTCCGCCGGGTGTCGCGCGGTGTCAGACCGTAATACGTTGCCGCACCGGTCAGCTCATGTTCGACCATGGCGGTACAGGCGTACAGGCCACCGACGAACCGGACACCGGCGGCGACGCAGGCGGCGTCGAAACGGGCGGTCTGCTCGGCATCGAGCAGCATCTCCCCGACCATATCGGCGATCGTCGGCACCGACGGATCGCCCAGCGGCAGCGGGAACTCCGGCATGCTGTTGTTGTTGTTCTCGGCGAACTCGATCCAGGCGCGGACTTCGGGCGAGTCGACGGTCAGCGCGGCGGTACGTTCGCGTTCCTGTACGCAGAAGTCGTCGAAGTGACCGGCTTCTGGCAACGGCATGGGCTGACCCGTGGTGGTCAGCGAGGTGTACATGCCGTGCGCCTCGAGCATGGTGATACCGATCAGGGCGGCGTCCCCGTGGACATGGTCGATGCTGGCGTAGAAATCGAAATGATCCTCGCTCTGCACGATCCCGAACGAGAAGCACCCCCATTCCAGCGGCGACGGGATGTCCACGATGTGTTTGCGGGCGTCCTCGGTGGTGATCTCGCCGTGGACGACGGGTTCGAACTCGATATCGGCCGGGTCGGTGATGGTGTGGCGCACGATGTCGCCGGACCCGTCATAGGAGAACCAACTGCGGTAGGTGTCGTGCCTGCGCAGATAGGAGTTCAGGGCGTGGTTCATCGCGTCGATATCGCAGATGCCCGGGACCTCGCAGGTGGCGATGATCTGCCGGGAGTAGTCCAGCCCCTTGGCGGCCTGCTCGTAGACACCCCGGATGTGCTGGCCCTGCATATAGCTGACCGGGACCGTGCTGACCGGCGCCTGGCGGGCCTTTGCCATCGCCGCGCTGGTCGGATGCCAGGACGTCACGACACCTGGGGCCGGCGTCCAATCATCGATCGTTCCGATCGTGATCTTCCCGATGTGCAACCTGGTCCCTCCGGGGTCTTTGCGTCGACGGTCAGCGGATGGGCAAAACCGAAGGCGACTTCACGATAGCGGCTGTCGGCACGCGGGGCCGCCCGGCAGGGGCCCTCGACGGCGGTCATGAAACCGCGTGCGATAGCACGGTACATGCAATACTGACCGCCGAGTAAGGTACCGGCGGTGAATGCCGGCAGATGAGCGGCAGTGATCGTTGCACAGGCAACCACGGCCACTGCGCGGGGTCTGGATCCTGGCACCCATATCTCATCATCCACAGTTCATCAGACCGAAGCGGGGAGTACACCTGATGGCCGAGATCGAGCACGCCGAGCCGACGCGATTCGCGATCATCGGCTACGCCGCCCGACTGCCCGGAGCGACCGATGCATCCGCGTATTGGGACGTCCTGCGCAGCGGCCGTGACGCGGTATCCCCGATCCCCGAGGACCGCTGGGACATCGACGAGTTCTTCGATGCCGACCCAGGGGCGCCCGGCAAGGTCGTCACCCGGCGCGCGGGTTTCGTCGACGACGTGACCGGGTTCGACGCACCGTTCTTCGGCGTGTCCGCCCGCGAGGCCCGCCTGATGGACCCGCAGCACCGGCTGCTGCTGGAGACCTCTTGGCGCGCGGTCGAGCATTCGGGCACCGCGCCAACGGCATTGGCCAACACCAAGACCGGCGTGTTCGTCGGGCTGTCCACGCACGACTACCTGGCCATGGCCTCCTCGGAACTGAACTATCCCGAGGTCGAGGCGTACCTGGCCATCGGCACCTCGGGCGCGGCCGGCGCCGGGCGGATCAGCTACCGGCTCGGTCTGCACGGCCCGGCCGTCACCGTCGACACCGCCTGCAGTTCTTCCCTGGTGGCCATCCACCAGGCCTGCCAGGCACTCCAATTGGGCGAGTGCGATATGGCGTTGGCCGGCGGCGCGAACGTGCTGTTGAGCCCGGCCACCATGATCACCTTCTCGCAATCACGCATGCTCGCACCGGACGGCAAGTGCAAGACGTTCGACGCGGCGGCCGACGGATATGTCCGTGGCGAGGGATGCGGCGTCATCGTGATCAAGCGTCTTGAGGACGCGGTGCGCGACGGTGACCGGATCCGGGCCGTGATCCGCGGTAGCGCGGTCAATCAGGACGGTGCCTCGGGCGGCCTGACCGTTCCCAACGGCGTCGCCCAGCAACGCGTCATCTCCGAGGCGCTGCACCGCGCCGGTGTGGCCCCCGGGGATATCGATTACCTGGAGGCGCACGGCACCGGCACGTCCCTCGGCGATCCCATCGAGGTCCAGGCCGCCGCAGCCGCTCTCGGCAAGGATCGCGATCAGCCGCTGCTCATCGGCTCGGCCAAGACCAACATCGGCCACCTGGAGGCCGCCGCCGGTATCGCCGGGGTGCTCAAGGTGGTCTTGGCGCTGGAGAACCAGGAGCTACCCAAGCACCTGAACTTCCAGCACCCGTCTCCGCACATCCCATGGGATCGCATCCCGGTCCGCGTCGTCGAGGAGGCGACCACCTGGCAGCGCTCGGACCGGCCGCGTCTGGCCGGCGTCAGCTCGTTCGGGTTCTCAGGCACCAACGCCCACGTCATCCTCGAGGAAGCGCCCGAAACCGTGCCGGCCAAGGTCGCCGCCGGCGATGACCGGCGGTTCATGGTGCTGCCGCTGTCGGCGCGCACACCCGCCGCACTGGTGCAGGCCGCCGAGGAGTACCGCACCTGGCTCGGCGAGCATCCCGAGGCCACCCTGGCCGATGTCTGCCTGACCGCCGGTGCCGCCCGGGCTCACCTCGAGCACCGGGCCGCACTGGTGGTCAACTCGTTGGAGTCGGCGCGCGACCTGCTCGGCGCGTTGGCCGACGACCGCCCCGCACCGGGTCTGGTACGCGGTGACTGTGTCGACGCACCCAAGACCGCCTGGTTGTTCCCGGGCCAGGGCAGCCAGTACGCCGGAATGGCACGACAGCTCTTCGAGACCGAGCCGGTCTTCGCCGACACCTTGACCCGCTGCGCGGATGCACTCGACATCCCGTTGCTCGATCTGATCTTCGACGCCCCCGAGGGTGACGCGACCATCCGATTGACGCAGTACGCCCAGCCCGCGATCTTCGCGGTCGAGATGGGCCTGGCCAGGCTGTGGGAATCCTGGGGCCTGGAACCCGATATCGTGCTCGGCCACAGTGTCGGCCAGTATTCGGCGGCCTGTGTCGCCGGCGTCTTCAGCATGGAGGACGGCATCCGACTGCTCGCCGAACGCGGCCGACTCTTCGGTGAGCTGCCCGCCGGCGGCCGGATGGCGGCCATCTTCGCCGATCCCGATCGGGTCGAGCGACTCGTGGACGAGTATCCGAGCTTGTCGGTGGCCGCCTACAATGGCGCGAACACCGTGTTGTCCGGTCCTGCAACGGATCTGGAGAAGGCAATCGCCGGATTGGCCGATACCGGGGTACGTTGCGACTGGCTGGACACCAGCCACGCCTTCCACTCCGCGCTGCTGGACCCGGCGCTGGATGCTTTCGAGACGTTTGCCAATCAGTTCGAATACAAGGCGCCCCAACGTATTCTGGTGTGCAACCGCACGGGGGCCGCGCTCGGCCGAACCGCCAAGCTCGACGGCGCCTACTGGCGTAGGCACGCCAGGCAGCCGGTCGAATTCGCCAAGAGCGTGGCGACATTGGCCGAATTGGGATGCGCGGTGCTGCTCGAGGTCGGCCCGCAACCGGTGCTGACGGCCGCCGCCATGCGCGCCTGGCCGGATCCGGCCCACACACCGCGGGCGATCGCCTCGATGCGTCAGAACGGCGCCGATCATCGTCAGGTCATCGACGCATTGGCTCAGACCTACGTCGCCGGACACGTTCCCGATTTCGATGCCGTGGTACACCGGCCGGCACTCAAGCTCGATCTGCCCACCTATCCGTTCCAGCACCGCCAGTACTGGTTCAAGGACAAGCAGGCCGACAAGGGGCGGACGGGTTGGACCGATGACGCGCCGCGCACCGAAGCCGTTCGATTGCTCGAAGACGGCCGCATCGCCGAACTGGCCGCGCTGCTCGACGGCTCCGATGCCAATCAGGCAACCATCGATGCCCTGAGCAAGCTTGCCGCACAGCACAATCGACAACGCGATGCGCAATCGATCGCAGACGCCCGTTACGAGATCCGGTGGCAGCAGGGCGCGGCCGGTTCCGCGTCCACTTCGGATGCCGCCTGGGTGCTCATCGGCGACGACACGGCAGCCATCGGCGGTCTGGTCGATGCCGTGGCGGCCCAGGGCCACCGCCACCGGCTGCTGACGCTGCCGGTCTCCGATGCCGACGAGCAACGCCTGGTGACCGATCTGGCCGCGGCGGTGCAGGAGGAACCCGACGTGCGCATCCTGCATGTCGCCGCCCTGGACTCCCACACCACCCCGTCGATGCAGACCCTGCTGCGGATGCAGCACCGCGTCCTGGACGGAACCCAGCGGTTGTTCCGTGCGGCGGCCACCGCCGGCGTCCGCGCACCCATCTGGACCGTCTCACGGCAGGCACAGCGGGTCGCCGAGGTCGACAAGGTGGCACCCGAGCAGACCCTGCTCTGGGGATTCGGCCGCGCAGTCGCCCTGGAATACCCCCAGGTGTGGGGTGGGCTCGCCGATGTGAGCGGCGATGCCCAGGAGTGGGCGGAACTGGTCCGCCAGATTCCCGGCCTGCCCCGCGGTGAGGACCAGATCGTTCTCCGCGGTCGCCAGGTCTGGGTTCCGCGGCTGGTCCGGCGCACCGGTCAGCCAAACCCGAAGCCGCTGGAATTGCGTTCCGAGGCAACGTATCTGATCACCGGTGGGTTGGGCTCACTCGGTCTGGAGATCGCCGCGCACCTCGCCGCGCACGGCGCCAGGCAGCTGGTGCTGACCAGCCGGCGCTCCCCGAACGAGGCAGCGCAGAAGCGCATCGCTGATATCACCGCCACGCACGGTTGTGCCGTACGTGTGATGACCGCCGATGTCGCCAACCCGCACGACATCGCCCACCTGATCGCGACGGTGCGAGCCGAGTTGCCGGCACTCGCGGGCATCGTGCACGCCGCCGGCGAGAACAGCACGACACCGCTGGCCACCCTGGAGGCAGCCGAGTTGGATCGGGTGTTCGGCGGCAAGGTCTGGGGCGCTTGGTATCTGAGCGAAGCCGTCGAAGGTCTGCCGCTGGACTTCTTCGTCTCCACATCGTCGATCTCGTCGGTGTGGGGCAGCTACGGCCAGAGCGCCTACGGCGCGGCAAATGCCTTCCTCGACGGTCTGACCTGGCGACTGCGCGAGCAGGGCATCGCCGGTTACAGCGTGAATTTCGGCCCGTGGGCGGCCGGCATGGCCGACCCGCAGGCGCGCGCACAACTCGAACGCCGAGGGGTGCGGACCCTACCGCCGGCCGATGCGCTGGCCGGTCTGGCCGACGTATTGGTCGGTGCGAGCGTGCAATCCGTGCTCGCCCGCGTCGATTGGTCGAAGTTCCTGCCGGTGTACCTGCAGACCGGCTCGCGTGCGCTGCTGGCCGAGGTCGCCCGTGAGGTGCCCGAATCGGTGACCGCGCCTGCGCAAGCGTCGGGTGCCACCCCGCTGGTCGGTCAGCTCAGCACCGCACCGGTGCAGCAGCGCAAGAAGATCGTGCTGGAGTACCTGCGCAATGCGGTCGCCGAGGTGACCCAGGTCGATGCTGCCGATATTCGTGAGGAGGCCGGTTTCTTCGACCTCGGCATGGACTCACTGATGGCGGTCGAGCTGCGGCGCCGCCTGGAAGGGGCAGTGGGCCAAGAGCTTCCGGCGACGCTGGCGATGGATTACCCGCGCCTGTCCGACGTTGCCGACTACCTGCTCGGTGACGTCCTCAAGCTCAACGACCGGTCGGCTACCCGCACCGAGGCGCAGCCGGTCTCGCTGGCGTCGGCGGCCACCGACGAACCGATCGCGGTCATCGCGGTCGCCTGCCGGTTCCCAGGGGCACCGGACCCCGATGCGTACTGGGAGCTGCTCTCCGGCGGTGTCGACGCGATCCGGGAGATTCCCGAGGACCGGTTCGACGTCGACGAGTTCTACGACCCCGACCAGCAGACACCCGGCAAGATCTACACCCGCAACGGCGGATACCTCGACAGCGTCGACACCTTCGACCCCGAGTTCTTCGGTATCTCCCCCCGCGAAGCGATGTGGATCGACCCGCAGCAGCGGTTGATGCTCGAAATCGCCTGGGAGGGACTCGAACGCGCCGGATACGCGCCGTCCTCCCTGCGCGGCAGCCGAAGCGGCGTGTTCGTCGGCGTGGGCGCCAACGAGTACTCCCATCTGCTCTCGGGCGATTCGGTGGAGAACCTCGAGGCCCACTTCATCACCGGTAACGCGCTGAACGCCATTGCCGGCCGCGTCGCCTTCACCCTGGGCCTGGAGGGCCCGGCCATGGCAGTGGACACCGCCTGCAGTTCATCGCTGGTCGCCGTCCACCAGGCCGCCCAGGCCCTGCATTCCGGTGACTGCGATCTGGCCCTGGCCGGTGGGGTGAACGTCCTGCTCAGTCCGGCATCCATCGTCGCGGCATCGCAGGCCCGGATGCTGTCGCCGGACGGCCGCTGCAAGACCTTCGACGCCGCCGCCGACGGCTACGCCCGCAGTGAGGGCTGCGGCGTGCTGGTGCTCAAGCGACTCTCCGATGCCCAGCGCGACGGGGACCGGATCTGCGCGGTGATCCGCAGTAGCGCGGTCAACCAGGACGGTGCCTCCAGCGGGCTGACCGTCCCCAATGGTGGTGCCCAACAACGTCTCATCGCCTCGGCGCTGGATCGCGCCGGGCTCGGCGGTGGTGACGTGGACTACCTCGAGGCGCACGGCACCGGCACGCCACTCGGTGACCCGATCGAGGTGCAGGCTGCCGCGGCCGCGTACGGGCGCGGCCGTGACGCGCACCGTCCACTGCTGATCGGTACCGCCAAGACCAACATCGGGCACCTGGAATCCGCGGCGGGCGTCGCGGGCCTGATCAAGGTGGTGCTCTCGATGCAGCACGAGATGCTGCCGAAGACCTTGCATTTCAGCAATCCGTCACCGCACATCCCGTGGGACGCCCTCCCGGTCAAGGTCGTCGACGAGGCGACCCCATGGCATGCCAACGGTCGTCCGCGCCGCGCCGGGGTCAGCTCGTTCGGCTTCACCGGCACCAACGCCCACGTCCTGCTCGAAGAGGCACCGGCGACGCTGCCCGCCGAACAGCAGGTCGAGCCGGAGACCCCGGCCCGGGAAACGATGTCCGTGCTGCCGCTGTCGGCCCGGTCGGCGGCGGGGTTGACCGCGTTGGCACAGCAGTACGGGGGGTGGCTGGCCGCCAACCCCGATGCCGCGCTCGCCGATGTGGCCTTCACCGCAGGCGCGGGACGCTCGCACTTCGAGCATCGTGCCGCGGTGGTTGCCAGTAACACCGCCGAGGCCAAGATGCTGCTGGAAGACCTGGTGGCCAACCGGCTGCGACCGGGTGTGGTGCGTGGTGAGTGCACCGATCCCCCGACCACCGCCTGGTTCTTCCCGGGCCAGGGCAGCCAGTACCCCGGCATGGCTCGCGAACTCTTCGACACCGAACCGGTTTTCGCCGATACCGTGCGCAGTTGCGCGCAGGCCGTCGACGGGATCCTGCCGCAACCGCTACTCGAGGTCCTGTTCGGATCGGGCCGCGAGGCCGCCGAGACGCTCAAGCACACGTCGTTCGCGCAGCCGGCGATCTTCGCCGTCGAGATGGGCCTGGCCCGGCTGTGGCAGTCCTGGGGTATCGAGCCGGATGTTGTGCTCGGGCACAGCGTCGGTCAGTACGCGGCTGCCTGTGTCGCAGGGGTGTTCAGCCTCGAAGACGGTGCGCGGCTGATCGCCGAGCGCGGGCGACTGTTCGGCAGTCTGCCCGCAGGCGGCCGGATGGTGGCGGTATTCGCCGATCCGCAGTACGTCGAACGCGCCGCCGAAGCCTTCCCCCGGGTGTCCGTCGGGGCTTACAACGGCCGCAACACGGTGCTGTCGGGCCCTGGCGAGGACCTGGAGCAGATCGTCACCAATTGCAGTCAGGAGGGCGCGCGCTGCACCTGGTTGGAGACCAGCCACGCGTTCCACTCCGAGTTGCTGGATCCGGTTCTCGACGAGTTCGAGTCGTTCGCAGCGCAATTCGAGTATGCGGTGCCGTCTCGACCGTTGGTGTGCAACCGCACCGGTGCGGTTCTGAGCGCCGAGACCCCGATCGACGCGCTGTACTGGCGCCGGCATTCCCGCCAGCCGGTGCAGTTCACCGAGAGTGTGCGCACAGTGGCCGCGTTGGGCTGCACGGTGCTGATGGAGATCGGGCCGCAGCCGATCCTGACCGCGGCCGCCCTGCAGTCCTGGCCCGAGTCGGCGGCCACGCCGCGGACCATCGTGTCGCTGCGCAAGGGGGCCAACGCGCAGCGTCAGGTCGCCGATGCCCTGGCCACCGCCTACATCAGCGGCCACCGTCCGGATTTCTCGGCCCGATTCCACAGCCCGACACACCGACTCGAGCTGCCGACCTACCCGTTCCAGCGGCGCCGCTACTGGCCCAAGGCATCGGCGATCCTGAGTTCGGGTGGCACCGCCGCCTCGGGGATCCTCGGCAGCCCCAAGGATCTGGCGTCCGGGGACACCGTCTACAGCAATGTGTTCTCGGTGAAGACCCAGCCGTGGTTGGCCCATCACGTCATCTACGGGACCGTCGTGGTTCCGGGCGCCACCTATGCGTCGATGGCCCTGGCAGCCGCCGGTGCGCCGGCGCGGGTGAGCGATGTCTACTTCTACGAGCCGATCATCCTGCCGGACAAGGCGGCCCGTGAGGTGCAGCTGACCCTGCGCACGGTGGAGGACGGCTGGAAGTTCCAGGTGCACTCCCGGCCGTACGGGGTGCGGGAGGCCGAATGGTCGCTCAACGCCGACGGCACGTTGACCTCCGGTGTCGAGATAGATCAGCCGGACGACACGATCGCCGCGCCCGACGAGGCGATCGAGCACATGAACAGGACCCGTCCGCAGGAACTGTTCGACATCTTCAACGATCTCGAACTGGCCTGGGGCCCGACGTGGTCCAGTTCGCTGCGCTCGCTGTGGGTGGGTGACGGTGAAGCCATCGGCGATGTGTCCGTCGGCGATGAACTCGCCGAGCATCTCGGCAGCGAACCGATCCACCCCGTGTTGCTCGATCTGTGCACCGGTGTCGCGTTCCCGTCGTTCCCGGCCGTGCTGGCCGCCGAACAGGGCATCCATGATCTGTTCCTGCCGCTGCGATACGGGCAGGTGCAGCTGGCTGCCAAGATGCCGAGCCGGTTCTACTGCCGGGCTCGGTGGCATGAAGGTCCGCTCAACAGCGAAACACTGGTGTTCGACCTGGATTTCGTCGACCGTGACGGTCGCGTCCTTGGTGGTATCCGCGAGTTCACCGTCAAGCGCGCACCGCGTGAAGCGTTGCTGCGCGGCCTCGGTGGTGACTCGACCCGGTTGCTCTACACCCTCGGTTGGCATGAGGGCGCGGCACCGGAATCGGCCACCGAAGACACCGTGGGAACGTGGCTGATCGCCGGATTCGACGAGTTGGCCGCGCAACGGCCCGGTGCGGTCACCATCGATACGCCCACCGACCCGCAGGCCTGGCAGCAGGCCTTCGGCGGGGCCGCCGAGCGCGGGGCTGCCGTCACCGGGATCGTTTGGCGCAGCCGGACTTCAGCGCAATCCGATGAGACGACCGCGGAGCTGGCCGTCCGGCTTGAGGCCGAGGTGAGCGCATTGCTCGCGGCCACCCAGACGGCGCTGACCGAGCAGTCCAGCACCCTGGCGGGTGGTCTGTGGATCCTCACCGACGGCGCGGTAGCCACCGAACCCGGTGAGCCGGTCGATCCGGTGCAGTCCGCGCTCTGGGGATTCGGACGCACGTTGATCGCCGAGCAGCCGATGCTGCGGGTCCGGATGATCGACGGGGATCTCGCGGCGGACAGCTGGTTGCCCGCGGCGTTGGGCACCCCCGTCACCGAGCCGGAGATGGCCGTGCGGCAGGGCCGCTTCCTGGTGCCACGGCTGTTGCACTGGGCGCGTAACGGTTACCTGCCGATGCCGCGGTCGGAAGACTTCGTGCTCGCACCGACCGAGCGCGGGGCCATCGACAACCTGCGCCTGACCGAGAAGGACGTGACGGCACCCGAGCCCCACGAGGTGCAGGTCCGGATCGAGGCGGCCGGGCTGAACTTCCGTGACGTGCTCAACGTGCTCGGTCTGTACCCGGGAGATCCGGGGCCGATCGGTGGCGACCTGTGCGGCGTGATCACCGAGGTGGGCGAGGACGTCACCGAATTCGAGGTCGGGCAACGGGTGTTCGGCTCGATGCAGGGGGCCTTCTCCAGCCGGTTGAACGTGCCTGCGCAGCTATTGGCGACCGTGCCCGACGGCATCAGCTCGGTCGATGCCGCGACGATTCCCGCGGCGGCTCTGACGGTGCGGCTGGCCTTCGACTGGGCGCAGATCAAGCCGGGTGACAAGGTGCTCATCCACGCTGCCAGTGGTGGCGTGGGCCTGGCGGCGGTGCAGATGGCCCGCCAGCACGGTGCGACGGTGTTCGCCACCGCGAGCACCTACAAGCGGGCGACGTTGCGCGCCATGGGTGTCGAGTATGTGTACGACTCGCGCACCGTCGATTTCGCCGACCAGATCCTGGCCGACACCGATGGTGCCGGCGTGGACGTGGTGCTCAACAGCCTGACCAACGACGGTTTCATCGAGGCGACGGTCCGGGCGACGGCACTGGGCGGACGTTTCGCCGAGATCGCCAAGCGTGATATCTGGACCCCCGCCCAGATGGCCGCGGTGCGTCCGGATATCGACTACGAGATCATCGCGTTGGACGTGACGATGATGAGTGATCCCGACCACATCCAGCGTCTGATGTCCGAGGTCTCCGATGGTCTGGCCGATGGGGTGTGGACGCCGGTGCCCGCCGAGGTCTACCCGTTGACCGAGGCCAGGACCGCCTTCCGCCGCATGCAACAGGCTCGCCATATCGGCAAGATCGTCATCCAGATGCCCAAACCGCTGCAGCCCCAAGGCGATCGGACCTACCTGTTGACCGGCGGCCTGGGCGCGCTCGGTCTGCACACGGCTGGTTATCTCGCACAGCTCGGCGCCGGCGATATCGTGCTGACCAGTCGTCGCAGCCCCGATGCGGAGACCCAGCAGGCGATCGACGCCATCACCGAGCGCTATCACTGCCGGGTGCATGTCTTCTCGGCCGATATCGGCGACGAAGCCGAGGTGGCCGGGGTCCTGGAGCGCATTCGGCGGGAGCTGCCGCCGCTGGCCGGTGTCGCGCATCTGGCCGGTGTGCTCGATGATGCGCTGCTGCCGGATCAGAATCTGGACCGGTTCCGAACGACCTTGGGCCCCAAGGCGTACGGCGCCCACCATCTGCATCGACTCACTGCGGGCGAGGATCTGGATTTCTTCATCCTGTACTCCTCGGCCTCGGCGGTGCTCGGCTCGCCATCGCAGTCGAACTACGCGACCGCCAACGCACTGCTCGACGGGCTTGTCGCGCAGCGCCGGGCGGCCGGGTTACCGGCCACCGCGGTCAACTTCGGGCCGTGGGGCCATGGCGGCATGGCCAGCTCACAGGCCGCGGTGGCCAACTTGAGCGCCCAGGGCATGATGCCGCTGGAGCCGTCGGCCGCATTGGCCGCCCTCGGCGAGGCGATCCGGCACGGCGTCGGGCAGTCCACGGTGCTCAAGGCGAACTGGCAGCGGACCGCGAAGATGCTCGGCGGTATCCGTCCGCCGCTACTGGATCAGGTTCTGCCCAGCGGTGATTCGGCCGGTGGCGGCGACAGCGAGTTGCTCCGGCAGCTCCAGGAGCTTCCGGTGGCCGCGCGTGCGGGATTCGTCACCGAATTCCTGCAGCGCGAGGTGCAGGGCTTCCTGCGCCTGGCGCAGCCGCCGGCGGCCACCAGTCGATTCCTGGATCTGGGCACCGACTCGCTCATGGCGGTCGAGCTCCGCAACCGGTTGTTCGGGCAGTTCGGCGGCAAATTCGACATCAGCCCGACGGCGGTGTTCGACTATCCGACGATCGGTGAACTCGGTGAGCATCTGGTCTCGCAGCTGCCCGATGCCGACGCTCCTGCCGAGTCCGAGGCCAAAGCCGGCTGAGGTGCGGGCGCAGCGAGGTTCCGCTGGGGTGGACCGAGCCGAACCTCGCTGCGAGCCGTGATCTACCTGATTTCAGTCGGCACACCGGTCGTCCCGGCCCGGCTGCAACCAGGTAGGTAGGGCGACCAATTCACCTACCTCGGCGCAGCCACGACACCGGTTGTGGCGTTCTGGCTGAACTGGCGCACAGAACCCGGTCAGGCCCAGCGCACGGCCTCGGCCTCCGGTGCCAGCGCCGAGCGCAGCGGCACCTGCAGGCCGTCGTAGATCCCTGGCTTCTGTTCGGCCAGCCAGTTGATGGCTCCGAGTAGCCGGTTGGCCGCGGTGGTGTTGCCGCCATCGGCGCGGGTTCCACCGGGCACGTCGGCCCTGGTCGTGATGGTCAGCTGCGGGTCACCATCCACGATCACCCGGTGATCGCCGACGCCCTCGTCGGGTTGCGGCCATTCCGGTGCACAACTGGGATGGATCCGGGTGATGTGCTCGATGATGACCCGCCGCCTGCCCTGTGACCACCCGATCACCTTGAGGAAGAAGGCCCCCTGGGTCCCCTTCTCGAACGGTCCCATGACGGTGTCGACGGTCTGCTCCAGCGGCAGCCGTTCGACCTCCTCGGTGATCTCGTCGATCTCGATGCCCAGGCCGCGGCCGATCAACCGGACGTTGCCGCCCCACACCATCGTGGGGATGCTCGGCAGCAGCATCATCGGGGTGTCGTCCATCGAACCGCCGAAACCACAGGACACCTTCACGGCGAACGGCTGGTTGTAGGTCGAGTAGTCGAAGATCTCCTGGCAGGTGATCGTGTCGATACGGGTGCACAAGCTGGCCGCGGTCACCGCCAACGCATCATTACCCCAACCCGGATCGACACCGCTGACCAGCAGGGTGGCACCACCCTCCTCGGCGGCGGAGGTCAGCCGCTGCACCCACTCCGCCGGCGCCGAGACCGGATCGTAGAGCGAGTACAGCGACGGTGTGACGACGTGCTTCCCGGCCCGCAGGCACCGTTCGATATCGGTGATCGCCTCCTCGGGCCGGATATCACCGGAGGCCATGTAGGCGACCGCGTCGGCGTCGGCGAGCGCGGTGTCGACATCGGTGCTTGCCCGGATACCGGTGGGACCGGGCAGACCGGCGAACTCGGCGGCATCCCGGCCCGCCTTCTCGGCGCTGGAGGTGAGGACACCGGCCAGTTCCAGCCCCGGGAAGGCGACCGCCGAGCGGATCGCCGTCGAGCCCATGTTTCCCGTTCCCCATACCACCACACGCCTCATGCGCCTCACCTTAAAGGTTTGTTGGACGTCTCCGTGGCGAGCATCACATTTGACCTGAAATCGCAGTTCAGAGCAGGTCTCGGCGGCCGGGTACCGGCCCAATCAACCACCGGGTTGGTTCGCTGGCGACAATTTGCTCGTCACCCCTTTGAGATGTGGTTACCGAGCGGTATAGTTTGAGGCAGTTACTGGTGGGTAACTTAGCGCAGTCCGCACGAGAACCCAACCGACAGCTTCGATCTCACCGAGGAGAAACCGTGAGCCATTACAAGAGCAACGTCCGTGACCAGGTCTTTACCTTGTTCGATGTGCTCGGTCTCGACAAGGCGCTCGGCGAGGGCTCGTTCGCCGAGCTCGATGCCGACACCGCCCGCGAGATGATCAACGAGATGGCCCGGCTGGCCGAGGGCCCGATCGCCGAGTCGTTCGCCGACGGCGACCGCAACCCGCCGGTCTTCGATCCCGCCACCCACACGGTGAAGCTGCCCGAGTCCTTCAAGAAGTCGGTCAACGCGACCATCGAAGGTGGCTGGAACAAGGTCGCCCTCGACGAGGAGCTCGGCGGCATGCCCGCCCCCAAGGCTCTGCTGTGGGCCCTCAACGAGCACATCCTGGGCGCCAACCCGGCCGTGTGGATGTACGGCGGCGGCGCCGGCTTCGCGCAGATCTTCGCGCACAACGGCACCGAAGAGCAGAAGAAGTGGGCGGTCATCGCCGCGGAGAACAACTGGGGCGCCACCATGGTGCTGACCGAGCCCGACGCGGGTTCGGACGTCGGCGCCGGCCGTACCAAGGCCACCCAGCAGGAGGACGGCTCCTGGCACATCGACGGCGTGAAGCGCTTCATCACCTCCGCCGACGCCGATGACCTGTTCCCGAACATCGCGCACCTGGTCCTCGCCCGCCCCGAGGGCGCCGGCCCGGGAACCAAGGGTCTTTCGCTGTTCTTCGTACCCAAGTTCCTCTTCGACTTCGAAACCGGTGAGCTCGGCGAGCGCAACGGTGTGTTCGTCACCAACGTCGAGCACAAGATGGGCCTGAAGGTCTCGGCCACCTGTGAGCTGACCTTCGGTCAGCACGGCGTTCCGGCCAAGGGCTGGCTCGTCGGCGAGGTGCACAACGGCATCGCGCAGATGTTCGACGTCATCGAGCAGGCCCGGATGATGGTGGGCACCAAGGCGATCGCCACCCTGTCGACCGGCTACCTGAATGCTCTGGAGTACGCCAAGGAGCGTGTGCAGGGCGCCGACCTGACCCAGATGACCGACAAGACCGCGCCGCGCGTGACGATCACCCATCACCCGGACGTGCGTCGTTCGCTGATGACCCAGAAGGCCTACGCCGAGGGCATGCGCGCGCTGTACATGTACACCGCCACCTTCCAGGACGCCGAGGTCGCCAAGGCACTGCACGATGTGGACGCCGACCTGGCCGTGCGGGTCAACGACCTGCTGCTGCCGGTGGTCAAGGGCTTCGGTTCGGAGACCGCGTACCGGTACCTGACCGAGTCGCTGCAGACCCTGGGCGGTTCGGGCTTCCTGCAGGACTACCCGATCGAGCAGTACATCCGCGACGCCAAGATCGACTCCCTGTACGAAGGCACCACCGCCATCCAGGCGCAGGACTTCTTCTTCCGCAAGATCGTCCGCGACAAGGGACAGGCCCTGGCCTACGTCTCCGGCCAGATCGACACCTTCGTCAAGAACGAGACCGGCAACGGCCGCCTCAAGGCCGAGCGTGCACTGCTGGCCACCGCCCTGGAGGACGTGCAGGGCATGGCCGCCACGCTGACCGGCTACCTGATGGCCTCGCAGGAGGACCAGAGCGCCATCTACAAGGTGGGTCTGGGCTCGGTGCGCTTCCTGATGAGCGTCGGCGATCTGATCATCGGCTGGCTGCTGCAGCGCGAGGCCGCCGTCGCGATCGAGAAGCTCGACGAGGGCGCCACCGGTGCGGACAAGGCGTTCTACGAGGGCAAGATCGCGGCCGCGTCGTTCTTCGCCAAGAACTTCCTGCCGCTGCTGACCAGCACCCGCACGGTGCTCGACGCACTCGACAACGAAGTGATGGAGCTGGACGAAGCGTCCTTCTGATTCACCTGACCAAGAGCCCCCGGCGAATTCGTCGGGGGCTCTTGCGTTGTCGGGGCGGTCAGGCCGGCCACGAGCGTGCAGCCAGATCGTCGGGCGGGCGATTCGCGCGCTCTGTATGCACACTCGCAACCGTAGCTGTTCTGCTCAGAGCAGCGTGGACTGCGAAAAGGGCTCTACAGTAAGCAGAGTCACAGCCATGAATGACAAACCACCCCTGTTCGGTAGGCAACTGCGCGACGACCTGTACCGCAAACGCGTGCTCGTCCTCGACGGCGGCCTCGACGATGACAACGGCGCTGTGCTGGTGACACAACTGCTGACGCTGGCGGCCGACTCCGACGAGGACATCGCGCTGTGGATCCACTCCCCCGGCGGGTCGGTGCCCGCCATGCTGGCCATCCGCGACGTGATGCGGTTGATCCCCGCCGACGTCGCAACACTCGCTCTCGGGCTGGCCTGCAGTGCAGGGCAATTCCTGCTCTCGGCAGGCACTCCCGGTAAGCGCTTCGCACTGCCGCACGCGCGCATCCTGATGCACCAGGGCTCGGCGGGGATCGCCGGATCGGCCGTCGAGGTCGAGGTGCAGGCCGACGATCTGCGGCACACCCGCGATACCGTCCTGGGGCTCATTGCCGCCGATACCGGCCAACCGATCGACCGCATCTTCACCGACTCACTGCATGACCGGTGGTTCACCGCCGAGCAGGCCCGCGAATACGGTTTCGTCGACCACATCGTCGACGCGTTCGACCAGATCGCACCGAACCGCAAGCAGCGCATCGGGATCGGGGCCTGACAGATGAGTACCTACACCATCCCCAACGTCATCGCCCGCACTACCGGTGGTGAGCGCATCATGGACGTCTACAGCCATCTGCTCACCGAACGCATCGTCTATCTGGGCACCGCGATCGATTCCGGTGTCGCGAACGCGTTGATAGCGCAACTGCTGCATCTGGAGGCCGACAATCCCGAGCAGGAGATCGCGCTCTACATCAACTCCGAGGGCGGCGACCTGTCGGCGATGCTCGCCGTCTACGACACCATGCGCTTCATCAAGGCCCCGGTGGCCACGACGTGCGTCGGCCAGGCCGTCGCCACCGGCGCGGTGCTGCTGGCCGCGGGCGCACCGGGACGGCGTTCGGTGCTGCCACACTCGCGGGTGGTGCTGCACCAGCCTGCGGCCCAGGGCCGGGGCACCATCCCCGACCTGATCCTGCAGGCCGACGAGGTGGTGCGGACCCGCAACCAGCTGGAGATGATCCTGGCCCGGCACACCGGCCGTAGCACCGAGCAGCTACGCCACGACACCGACCGCGACCGGGTGTTCGACGCCGACGAGGCGGTGGCCTACGGGCTTGCCGACCGGGTTCTGCAGGAACGCGCCTAAGCAGCCATCCGGACGGTGCCGTCGCCCGGACGCCCCTTGGCACGGGTGAGATCGGCCGAGATCCCGCCGAGCAATCGACCCAACCCGACACCGAGCGCCCCGCACACCGCGGCGATCATCTCGCTCGACGGTTCCTTGCGGCCACGTTCCATCTCGGATAGGTACTGCGGGGACACCCCGGCGCGGGCGGCGACGTCCACCAGTCGCTCTCCCTTGGCGCGGCGGATGTCGCGCAGCCGACGACCCAGCACCTCGCGCCACAACGGCTCCGGTGTGCGGTCCGGCTCAGCGCGGTTGGGATCGAACGGGATGACCTGGCCCATGACCACATCCTCGCCACCGACACGGCGACGCGCGCGCGTGTTCACCACCGGCTGAAGACATGGGGGGCGGGTTCGGGAGGACATTCGGTTTATCAACCTGAGGGCGTCTACTCATACCTGGCGGTATCTCGCGCGGCCGGTGTTTCACCTCTTGCCCGGCTCTTTCGGATCAGTCACTCCCGAACCCGTCGTACCACCGACTGTACGCCCGTGACCAAGATCACACCATAGTGGATTTCAGGTGTTGTCGAGTGTGCGCAACAGAGCCCGGGTACGGTCCCTGACCTCGGGCGATCGGTCGAAAACGACACCGACATACTCGTCGACGCCGGCGGCGGAGAGCTCGTTGATCCTCGCGGTCACCGTGGCCTCGTCACCGATGAGCGCGGCGTCGGCGGGCCCGGCATAACCCTCGCGATCGAGCATGGCGCGGTAGGACGGGAGGTGGCCGTACATGGCGAACTGCTCGGCCGCCTGGGCCCGGGTCCCGTCGACATCGTCGGTGACGGCGACCGGCAGGGCAGCCACCACCCGAACCGGTCGTCCGTCGGCGGCTGCCCGCAGTCCGGGGCCGACATGTTCGGACAGTGTCTTGGGTCCCGTCATCCAGGTGACGGTGCCCGCGGTCCGGCGGCCCGCGATCTTCAGCAGCTGCGGGCCGAGGGCCGCGATGTACACCGGCGGAGCCGGCGCTGCGGGCACCTGCACCGCGCCCCGGGTGGTGTAGATCTCGCCGGCGGCGTCCGCCGGTTCACCGGCGAGCAGCGGCAGCAACCCGTCGAGGTACTCGTTGAGCCTGCGCACCGGACGATCCCAAGGAATCCCCCACATGCCCTCGGTGACGGCGGCATGGGTCATACCCAGCCCCAGGATGAACCGTCCCCCGGAGATCAGGCTCAGCGTCAGCGCCCGCTGCGCCAACTGCATCGGGTGCTGATTCTGGATCGGCACCACACCGGTGCCCACCTCGATGGTGTCGACCTCGCGCAGCGCCACTGCGAGCACCGTCAGCAGGTCGGGCTCGTAGGGCATCTGCGTCATCCAGATGCGACGGAACCCTTCGTCACGCAGTTGGGCGAATTCCGACACGACACCGTCGATGAGGGACGTGCCGCTCGATCCGGACAACGACCCGAGGATGCTGATCTCCATGACGCCAATCATGCCGGGTCGGTCGATCGCGGAATCTGGGACTCGGTTGGGAAACTTCGGCCCCAATTGGTTCTCCTCGGTGATGGGCACCGGGATCCTGGTCGTCGCGGGCGCCACGCTTCCGGTGCACGTACCGGGTCTGCGGGTGTTCACCGAGGTCGTCTGGGTGGCGGCCGCGGCGCTGTTGGTAACCCTGATCGTCGCGGTCAGCGTGCAGTGGTTCCGCCATCCCACGGTGGCCCGCGGACACGTCCGCAACCCGCAGATGGCGCATTTCTACGGCGCGGCCCCGATGGCGTTGATGACCGTGGGCAGCGCCACCATGCTGGTCGGTGCGGACCTCATCGGAGAACGGGTGGCCGTCGACATCAACTGGGTGTTGTGGTCGGCCGGGACGATCGGCGGGCTCTACACCGCGGTCTCGATTCCGTATCTGATGTTCACCCAGCTCAACGTCGGTCCGGACGCCGCATTCGGGGGGTGGCTGATGCCGGTGGTCCCGCCGATGGTCTCGGCGGCGGGCGGAGCGATGCTGTTGCCGCACATGGCGCCGGGTACCGGCCGAACCACGATGTTCTTCGGCTGTCTTGCCATGTTCGGACTGTCCCTGATCGCGGCACTGATCATCATCACGATGATCTGGAGCAGGTTGGCGCTGTACGGGACCTCGGGGACGGCGCGGGTGCCGACGCTGTGGATCGTCCTCGGTCCGCTCGGGCAATCGGTCACGGTGGCCGGGTTGCTGGCGACCCATGCCCATCTGGCGGTCGCGCCCGACCTGGCTGCCGGGGTCGGGATCTTCTCGATCCTGTTCGGTGTGCCGGTGTGGGGCTTCTGCGTGCTGTGGATCGCGCTGGCCACCGCCCTGACGATCCGCACCCTGCGCCGCGGGATGCCGTTCGCACTGACCTGGTGGAGCCTGACCTTCCCGGTCGGCACCTTCGTCACCGGCACCACCCAGTTGGCCATCCACACCGGACTGCCCGCCTTCGAGGTGGCGGCGGTGCTCGCTTACGGGGGGTTGCTGTGCACGTGGGCGCTGGTCGCGGTGCGGACCACCCGCGGCAGTCTGGCCGGAAGCCTGTTCGCGCCGGCCGGGGCGGGCCCGATCACGGCGTCGAAGGATCCCTAGCCGCCGAGAAAAGAAAGAAAGAGCCCCGTGTTGCCGTCGGGTCGGGGGGTCAGACGGCAACACGGAGCTATCCCATGTATCGACAGTCCTTCGGCGGGCGTTACAGCGACCGAAAAGTTTTTTCCGAAAAACTTTTCCCGGTGACCGACAGGAACCAAAACACCAGTTCATGCCGTGTATGCCCGCCCATTGGGTTCACGCCTCCAGGATGGCCGTCACGCCCTGGCCACCGGCGGCACACACCGAGATCAGGCCGCGGACCGGCTTCCCGGTCGCTCCCCCGTTTTCTTCCTTCCTCTGCCTGAGCTGTTTGGCGAGCTGAGCGACGATGCGCCCGCCGGTCGCCGCGAACGGGTGCCCTGCCGCCAGGGAGGAACCGTTGACGTTGAGCTTGGCGCGGTCGATGCTGCCCAACGCCTTGTCCAGGCCCAGCCGGTTCTTGCAGTAGTCGTCGGACTCCCAGGCGGCGAGGGTCGCCAGCACCACCGACGCGAACGCCTCGTGGATCTCGTAGAAGTCGAAATCCTGGAGGGTCAGCCCGTTGCGGGCGAGCAGTCGCGGGACCGCGTAGGTCGGCGCCATCAGCAGCCCGTCGGAGCCGTTGACGTAATCCACGGCGGCAGTCTCCCCGTCGACGAAGTACGCCAGCACCGGGATGTCGTGCGCAGCAGCCCACTCCTCCGAGGACAGCAGCGCCACCGATGCGCCGTCGGTCAGCGGGGTGGAGTTGCCGGCGGTCATGGTGGCGTCGCCGTTGCGGACCCCGAAGACGGGCTTGAGCTTCGCCAGCTTCTCGGCCGAGGAATCGGGGCGCAGGTTGTTGTCTCGGTAGACACCGAGGAACGGGGTGACCAGATCATCGAAGAACCCGCGGTCGTAGGCCGCGGCCATGTTGCGGTGGCTGGCGGCCGCCAGCTCGTCCTGGTCGACGCGCTTGATGCCCATCTGCTTGGCGGTGATCGCCGCGTGCTCGCCCATCGACAGTCCGGTGCGCGGCTCGCCGTTGGTGGGGATCTCGACGCCCAGCGCGGCAGGCAGTTTGCCGACGAGCTTCAGTCGATCGGTGGTCGACTTGGCACGGCGCAGGCTCAGCAGCACCCCGCGCAGGTCATCGCCGAAGGCGATGGGCGCATCGGAAGTGGTGTCGACACCACCGGCCGCGGCGACCTCGTAGCGGCCCATGGCGATGCCGTCGGCAGCAGCGATCGCGGACTGCAGGCCCGTGCCACATGCCTGCTGCAGGTCGAAGGCCGGTGTGTACGGCGACAGCGAGCTGCCGAGCACGCTTTCGCGCATCAGGTTGAAATCGCGGCTGTGCTTGAGCACCGCGCCGCCGATGACGGCGTCGAGCTTCTCCCCCTTGAGGTTGAAGCGGTCGGCGAGCCCGTCCAGGACGGCGGTGAACATGTCCTGGTTGGAGGCATTTGCGTAGGCGCCGTCGGAACGAACGAACGGGATCCGGTTTCCGCCGAGGACGGCGACGCGGCGAGAATTCGTGTTAGCCATATCCCAATGTTACCCACAGTTCTTACTCTGGAGTAAGTTAGTCCCCATGGCATCCGACCTGTTCTCCCAAGTGGTCAATTCCGGGCCCGGATCGTTCCTGGCCAAGCAACTCGGCGTCCCGCAGCCCGAAGAGCTGCGTCGCTACCGTCCGGGGCAGCCGCCGCTGAACGGCTCCCTGCTCATCGGTGGGTCGGGACGCGTCGTCGAACCCCTGCGCGCGGCGCTGGCCGACGACTACGACGTCGTCTCCAACAACATCGGTGGTCGCTGGGCCGACAAGTTCGGCGGCCTGGTGTTCGACGCAACCGGCATCAGTGAGCCCAAAGATCTCAAGGAGCTCTACGAGTTCTTCACCCCGGTGCTGCGCAACCTCGGCGCCTCGGGGCGGGTTGTCGTCGTCGGCACCACGCCGACCGAGACGACCGGCCCGCACGAGCAGATCGTGCAGCGTGCGCTGGAAGGGTTCACCCGCTCGCTGGGCAAGGAGCTGCAGCGCGGCGCCACCGTGTCGCTGGTCTACCTGGCTGCCGACGCCGCCCCCGGTGTGGGCGGTCTGGAATCCACCCTGCGCTTCATCCTCTCCGGCAAGTCCGCCTATGTGGACGGCCAGGTGTTCCGGGTGGGCGCCGCCGACTCGACCGCTCCCGCCGACTGGGACAAGCCCCTGGCCGGCAAGGTCGCCGTGGTGACCGGCGCCGCCCGTGGGATCGGTGCGACCATCGCCGAGGTGTTCGCCCGCGACGGTGCCGCCGTGGTGGCCGTCGACGTGCCCTCGGCTGAGGATGCGCTCAAGCAGACCGCCGAGAAGGTGGGTGGCACAGCGCTCGCACTCGATGTCACCGCCGCCGATGCGGTCGACCAGATCGTCGCCCACCTCCAGCAACATCACGGGGGCACGCTCGATGTGCTGGTGAACAACGCCGGCATCACCCGCGACAAGCTGCTGGCCAATATGGACGATTCCCGTTGGGATTCGGTGATCGCGGTGAATCTCGTTGCCCCACTGACCCTCACCGAAGGCCTGGTGGCCGCCGGTGCGCTCGCTGACGGCGGCCGGGTCATCGGGCTGTCGTCCATGGCCGGTATCGCGGGCAACCGTGGCCAGACCAACTACGCGACGACCAAGGCCGGCATGATCGGCATCGTCGACGCCTTGGCGCCGAGCCTGGCCGACAAGGGCATCACCATCAACGCCGTCGCCCCGGGGTTCATCGAGACCAAGATGACCGAGGCGATCCCGCTGGCCACCCGCGAGGTCGGTCGGCGACTGAACTCGCTTTTCCAGGGCGGCCAACCGGTGGATGTCGCTGAGGCGATCGCCTACTTCGCCAGCCCGGCGTCGAATGCCGTGACCGGCAATACGATCCGGGTCTGCGGCCAGGCCCTGCTGGGAGCGTGATGAGCGCTTGCGCGAAGAACCGAGAGCACCGATGAGCGCCTGCGCGAAGAACCGGAGGTACTGACGATGTCCCAGCCCAACGGTCTGTTGAACATGGCCCGCGCGGTCGCCGGGGCGCTACCGTTCGTCCCGCGCGCCGGCGGTCTCCCCGAGCGCACCGTGCACGTGCCGGAGTTGCGCATCGATCCGGCCAATGTGGCCGCCTACGCCGGGGTGACCGGGTTGCGCTTCGGCGATACGGTGCCGTTGACATACCCGTTCGCGCTCACCTTCCCCAGTGTCATGTCGCTCGCGACGGGTTTCGATTTCCCGTTTGCGGCAATGGGTTCGGTGCACACCGAGAACCACATCACCCAGTACCGGCCGATCTCGGTCAGCGACAGCCTGGACGTCCGGGTGCACGCGGAGAATCTGCGCGAGCATCGCAAGGGTCTGCTGGTGGACATCATCACCGAGATCAAGGTGGGCTACGACCTGGCATGGCGGCAGACCACGACCTTCCTGCACCAACAGCGCACCAGCCTGTCCGACGAGCCGCGCCCCGAGCCGCCCAAACAGCCGAAGCTGCCGCCGCCCAACGCGGTGCTGAGCATCTCGGCTGGGCAGATCCGCTCCTATGCGGCCATCGGCGGTGACCACAACCCGATTCACACCAGCACGGTGGGCGCCAAGCTGTTCGGCTTCCCGACCGCCATCGCACACGGGATGTTCAGTGCGGCTGCAGTACTGGCGAACATCGAGGGTCAGCTACCCGATGCCGTGACGTACTCGGTGCGATTCGGCAAGCCGGTGCTGCTGCCCGCGAAAGCCGGGTTGTATGTCGAGACCACCGACGGCGGCTGGGAGTTGGCCTTGCGCCACCTCTCGAAGGGGTACCCGCACCTGACCGCGACGGTCGCCGGGCTGTGAACCGACTGCGCCGAATCTGAGGACGATCGCGCGAAAGCATCGAATTCACGCCTTCGTCTTCGGATTCGGCGTCAGCCGGCCGTCGGCCTGCCCTTCAGGCCGCGCCAGAACAGGTTGATCATCAGCTCGGTCGCCTCGGCCACGTCGGCGTCCCCGGAGCTGACCCGGTCGGCGATCGCCTCACCCGCACCCACCAGCGCCACCGCCATCATGTTGAAGTCGGCATCCGGTTCCGGATTACGCGTCCCCGATTGCAGTAGCCTGCCGACCAGATCGATGATGCGCTCGCGGCCCTCCCGCACGGTATGAGCGAATGCCTGCGAGCTGGTGGCTTGGCTGTACAACACGATCCAGGACGCCCGGTTGGCGTCGATATAGCCGAGGAAAGCACGAACGGCATTGCTCAACATGTCTTTTGGGCTCAGCGTGAAGTCGATCTTGCCACGCACCTCGTCGACGAACCGGTTCAGCTCGCGGTCCAGGCACGCCCCGAACAGGTCCTCTTTGGACCCGTAGTAGAGATAGAGCATCGGCTTGGAGATCTGCGCCTCGGCCGCGATGGCATCCATCGACGTCTCGTGATAGCCGTTGATGGAGAACATCTGCACCGCGGCGTCGAGCATCTGCTGCTCGCGCACCGCGCGCGGCAATCGCTTCGTTCCTCCGGCCATCGGAACAGATTACGGCCGAATGGGCCTAGCAGTTGGGATTGGGGCCCTTGGATGCCGCCACCCGCCGCAGCGAATCGTCCACCTTCGCCTGCGACAGCTCACCCGAGGCGACGGCCTGTTCGAGGCGGTCCAGCACCGCGGGAACCTCGGCGGTGGTGATCCACAGGGCGATATCCGCACCCGCCTGCAGCGATTTCAACACCGCCTCGGCGACACCGTACTGCTGGTTGATCGCCGCCATACTCGACAGATCGTCGGTGAAGACCACACCGCCGAAACCGAATTCGTTGCGCAACAGGCCATAGGCCGCAGGGCTCAGGCTGGCCTGCTCACCGCCGGTCAGCCCGGGCACCTGCATGTGACCGACCATCACCGCCACCGGTGGTTGGTTGACCAGGGTGCGGTAGGGCACCAGATCGCTGGCCTGCAATTCGGCCAACGGCGGGGTCGACACCGCGCCGGTATGGGAATCACCCGCCGCGCGACCGTGCCCGGGGAAATGCTTGAGCACCGGCAGCACGCCGGCGTCGCGCAAACCGCGGGCGTAGGCGCCGGCGTAGGCGGTCACCGTCTCGGGATCGTCGCCGAACGACCGATCGCCGATCGCGGCGCTCTCCTGCGTCAGATCGACCACCGGCGCGAAATCGACGGTGATGCCCAGTCCACGCATTGCCCGGCCACGTTCCAGCGCGATGCCGTACACCTCGTCGGGAGTCTTGGTCTCGGCGAGCACCCGGGCCGGCGGCTGGCTGCCGATCAGACCGGACAACCGCGAAACCCGGCCACCCTCCTCGTCGACGCTCACCCCGAGCGGCAGGGCCGTCGCCGACGCCGCGATCTGTGCGAGCGGCGCACCGAGCATGGACTTGTCGGTCCAGCTGCCGATCATGATGCCGCCGACCTTGTGATCGGTCACCGCGGCCTGCGCGTCGGCGGCGTTGCTCACACCCACCATCAACAGCTGGGCCAACTTGTCGCGGGTGGACAGCGAGGCGATATCACCGCACACCTGCGGACCAGGCGCGGCCGGCAACGGCCTATCCAGCGAGGCATTGGTCGGTGTCGCGGCGCTGCTCTGCGGCTCGGGCGCCGTGGCGGTGTCCTGCGTGGCGGCCGGCGCGCAGGCCATCAGCAGCGCGGACAATGCGGTCAGGGCACCCAGGGTGCGTGACGTCGACATGGGTCCCCACAGTAACGGGGTGCCGCAATCCGGGGGCCCTGGCGGCCGGAACGCCGCTTCAGGCAGCACTCGACCGCTCGTTGCGGCGTGCTAGGTTGGCCGCATGGATCGGTTCGTCGTGCCCGCCGCTGCCAGCCTGGTGGTCGGCCTTCTCCTCGGCGCGGCCGCCATCTTCGGCGTGACCCTGATGGTCCAGCAGGACACCAAGCCCCCCGTGCAGTCCGGGGATCCGGCGTCGTCGGTGCTCAACCGCGTTGAATACGGCGACCGGGCCTAGCCCGGGCGCGCCCCTCGCCGACACAGCACTATCGCGGCGGTGGCTATGGCTGGTCGGAACGCTCTTCCTGGTTCTGACCTTCCTGCAGTCCCCCGGACGTATCGCGCCGGACACCAAACTCGATCTCACCGCCAACCCGCTGCGTTTCCTGGCCCGGGCCGGCGATCTGTGGAACAGCGAACTGCCGTTCGGACAGGCGCAGAACCAGGCCTACGGCTACCTGTTCCCGCACGGTGCGTTCTTCCTGGCCGGTGACGTCCTCGGCGTCCCCGGCTGGGTGACCCAGCGCTTGTGGTGGGCGTTGCTGCTGACGGTCGGATTCTGGGGTCTGCTGCGCGTTGCGGAGGCGCTCGGTATCGGCACGACCACCGCACGTGTCGTCGCTGCGGGCGCATTCGCCCTCTCTCCCCGGGTGCTGACGACCCTGGGCGCGATCTCCTCGGAGACGCTGCCGATGATGCTGGCTCCCTGGGTACTGCTGCCGGTGATCTACGTGCTGCGCGGCGATCCGCGGGTCCGATTGCTGGCGGCTCGCTCCGCGGCTGCCGTCGCCATGATGGGGGCGGTCAACGCCGTCGCGACGCTCACCGGGTGCCTGGCCGCCATCATCTGGTGGGCTGCGCACAAACCCAACCGACACTGGTGGCGATTCACCGGGTGGTGGTTGGGTTGCACCGTCCTCGCGGTCACCTGGTGGGCGGTCGCGCTGGTGCTGCTGGGCCGCATCAGCCCGCCCTTCCTGGATTACATCGAATCCTCGGGGGTGACGACGCGATGGTTGTCGCTGACCGAGATGCTGCGCGGTACCGACAGTTGGACCCCGTTCGTCGCGCCGACGGCGACGGCCGGTTCGCCGCTGGTGACCGGATCGGTCGCGGTGCTCGCCACCACGTTGGTCGCGGCCGCCGGGCTGGCCGGACTGGCGATGCGCAGCATGCCGTCCCGCGGCCGGCTGATCCTCATCCTCTTCGTCGGTGTCACTGCACTCGCCGTGGGCTATTCCGGTGGGCTGGGATCACCGATCGCCGCTGGCGTGCAACTGTTCCTCGATGCCGACGGCACCCCGTTGCGCAACGTGCACAAGCTGGAACCACTGCTGCGGTTGCCGATCGCCCTTGGCCTTGCGCACCTGCTGGGCCGGATCCCGCTGCCGGGCAGTGTGTCCCGCCGCGGCTGGGTCGACGCCTTCGCCCACCCGGAGCGTGATCGACGGGTCGCGGTGGGCATCGTGATCCTGACCGCACTGGCGGCGGGCACCTCTTTGGCCTGGACCGGCAGGCTGACACCGCCGGGAAGCTTCGAGGCGATCCCGGCGCACTGGCATGACACCGCGGCATGGCTGGATGAGCACAACACCGACGGGGGCCGGGTCCTGGTCGCGCCGGGTGCTCCGTTCGCCACCCAGGTGTGGGGCAACAGCCATGACGAACCGCTGCAGGTGCTCGGCCACAGTCCGTGGGGAGTGCGCGATTCCATCCCCCTCACGCCGCCGGAGACCATCCGCGCCCTGGATTCGGTACAGCGGCTCTTCGCGGCCGGAAGACCGTCAGCGGGATTGGCCGATATCCTTGCCCAGCAGGACATCTCGTTCGTCGTCGTCCGCAACGACCTGGACCCGGAGACCTCGCGCTCGGCCCGTCCGTTGCTGGTACATCGGGTGATGGACAACTCCCCCGGACTGACCAGGGTCGCCGAGTTCGGTGACCCCGTCGGCCCCGGCACCCTGGACGGGTTCGTCAGCGACAGCGGTTTGCGCCCGCGCTATCCGGCGGTCGAGGTCTACCGTGTCGATGGCGCCCGCCCAGGTCCGTATCTTGCCGATGCCGACGCGCTCGCGCGCGTCGACGGTGGCCCGGAAGCACTGCTGCGTATCGCCGAACGCCGCCGGTTGGCCGGTCGGCAGCCGCTCGGGCCGATGCTGCTGACCGCCGATGCCCAACGCGCGGGCCTGCCCACCCCGCTGGTCACCGTCACCGATACCCCGGTGGCCCGTGAGACCGACTACGGGCGGGTGGACAACCACTCCTCGGAGATGCGTGCCGCAGGCGATCTGCGGCACACCTTCAACCGGGTGATGGATTACCCCGCGGGCACCGACCCGTTGTACGCACGCTGGGAGGGCGGTCGGCTCAGCGTCTCCAGTTCCGCCGCGGATTCCACTGCGCTGCCCGATGTCTCGCCCGCCGCGGGCCCGGCTGCGGCAATCGACGCGGATTCCTCGACCAGCTGGGTGTCCAGTTCCCTGCAGAGTGCGGTGGGCCAGTGGATGCAGATCGATTTCGACAACCCGGTCACCAATGCCGCGATCACGATCACACCCAGCGCCACCGCCGTCGGCGCGCAGGTCCGCCGCATCGAGGTGTCCACCGTCAACGGCAGCACCACCCTTCGCTTCGATCAGCCGGGCAAGCCGCTTGCCGCCGCCCTACCGTTCGGCGAGACACCCTGGGTACGGATCACCGCCGTCGGCACCGACGACGGCTCACCGGGTGTCCAGTTCGGCATCACCGACCTGACCGTGACCCAGTACGACGCATCGGGTTTCGCGCATCAGATACCGCTTCGGCGAACCCTCGACGTGCCCGGTCCGCCCCCGGGAGCCGCGGTGGCCCAATGGGATCTGGGCTCGGAGCTGTTGGGCAGGCCCGGCTGCGCGGACGGCCCCGAAGCGGTGCATTGCGCCGCGACCATGGGCCTGTCACCCGAGGAACCGGTCAATCTCAGCCGTACCCTGACCATCCCGACCGACACCGAAGCCACCCCGACGGTGTGGGTGCGGGCCCGGCAGGGGCCGCGGTTGGCCGATCTCATCCATCAGCCGGGAACCACGAGGGCCTCGGGCGAATCCGATCTGATCGATGTTCTCGGCTCCGCCTACGCCGCGACCGACGGTGATCCGCGCACGTCCTGGACCGCGCCCCAGAACGGTGTCGCACTCCGCAAACCGGCGACCCTGACCGTATCGCTGCCCCGTCGCACCGAAGTCGCGGCGCTGACCCTCACCCCGAGTCGGGCCGATGTGCCTGCCCATCCCACCCTGGTCGCGGTCGATCTCGGTGCCGGACCCCAACTGCGCCGGCTGACCGGTGACGGACCCCAGACCATCGACCTCACACCCACGGTGACCGACACCGTGACGCTGTCGATACTGGACTGGCGCGATGTCATCGACCGCACGGCATTGGGATTCGATCAGCTCAAGCCGCCGGGGCTGGCCGAGGTGCAGGTGCGCGATTTGGCGGGCCGACCGATCGCCGCGGCCGATCCGGCCGACCGCGACAGGCCCATCGAGGTCCCGTGCGGACGCGGACCGATCATCGGCGTGGCCGGGCAGTTCGTCCAGACCTCGGTGCGCACCACCGTCGGCGCGCTGCTCGACGATGAACCCATAGCCGCCACGCCATGTCGAACGGGCTCCATCTCATTGCCCGAGGGTCAGCAGGAACTGGTGATCAGTGCCGGTGAGACATTCGTGGTGGACGGCATCGTACTGAGCACCCCTCGTGCCGCCGAAGTCCTTCCTGCGCAGGTGGTTCCGGTTGACATCGAGACCTGGTCCGCTGATCATCGCGAGGTTCAGGTGCCGCCCGCGGACCGAGACCGGATCATCGTGGTCCCCGAGAGCCGCAATCCCGGCTGGGTCGCTCACACCGAGGACGGGACCGCGCTGCGTGCGATCACCGTCAACGGATGGCAACAGGGGTGGATCGTCCCGGCGGGCGCGCAGGGCACGGTGAACATGACCTTCCCGTCGAACCTGACCTACCGGATCGGGCTGTTTGGCGGGCTGGCCCTGTTGCCGATACTGGCACTGCTTGCCCTGTTGCCGAGCCGGCGATCGGTTGCCGCCCAGCCCGTTTCGACCTGGCAGCCCCGGCCGGCGATCCTGATGGCGGCCGCGATCGGGGCGGGCACGCTGATCAGTGGTGTCGCCGGCGCGGTCGTGGTCGCCGTGGCGATCGGCGTGCGCTATCTGCTCGCCCGGCGGACCGAGCTGGCCGAGAAGGTGACCGTCGGATTCACCGCTGGTGGCCTCATCGCGGCGGGGGCGGTGCTGTCGCGCAATCCGTGGCGCTCGGTCGACGGGTACGTCGGCCACTCCGCAGGCGTGCAGCTACTGGCGCTGATCTCGGTGGCGGCGTTGGCCGCATCCACCGTGACGTTCCACCGCGGGCCCGGACGCGACGCCACGGGCTGATCACCCACGTCGAGGCCTGCTCCGGCGACAGGTGAGCCCTCAGAGATCGAGTACCAGGCGCCCGTTCGCCGAACGAGATACGCAGGCCAGCAGAGAATTCTCCCGCTCGGCGTCGGTGAGCCGTGCATCGCGGTGTTCCGGTGTTCCGGAGAGCACCCCCACCCGGCAGGTCCCGCAGAAGCCCTGCCTGCAGGAGTACGCGACATCGGGCCGCACCCGCACGAGCGCGTCGAGCAGCGACTCATCGGCGGCAACGGTGGCAACCTCACCGGTGCTGGCGATCTCTATCTCGAATGCGGTGCCATCGGTGACCGGCGGCGCGCTGAAACGTTCGAAATGCAGTGCCGAGGCAGGGGATCGGTCGAAGTTGCCGCGCACCGCCTCGATCATGGGCGGCGGGCCGCAGACGTAGACCGCACCACCGGGCGCGGCGTGCCACAGCAGGTCCGACGGCGTGGGAATCCCGTGTTCCTCGTCCAGTCGGACGGTGACCCGGTCCGGATCCCATTGCCATATCTCGTCGAGGAAAGGGATGGTATCGGCGTTACGACCGCAGTACACGAAATGCCAGTCGGTGCCCAGCCGTTGGGCCGCACGCACCATCGGCAGAATCGGCGTGATGCCGATACCACCGGCGATGTAGAGCGCCCGCTCGTACGGGATGAACGGGAAGCCGTTACGCGGACCGCGGACCGTGACCGTGTCACCGATACGCAGACCGTGCATCTCCAGCGATCCCCCGCCACCGCTGGGGATCTTGCGCACGGCGATACGGTAACGGTCCCGATCCTGCGGATCCCCGCACAGCGAGTATTGCCTGCGGCGCCCCGACGGCAGATGGAGGTCGAGATGACTCCCCGGCTGCCAGCCCGGCAGATCGCCGCCGTCCGGCGCGGAAAAGGTCAACGCCACAACGTCCTTGTCGTGCGCGACGATCTCCCGCCCGCGCAGTTGCAGCGTCATCGGATCGTGCGGGGTCCGATCGGCCCGCTCATCGGCATAATCGGCCTTGACCACCCGGTTCAACCAGAACCGATCCAGCAGGGTGACCACCAGATTGGTCGCCCTGTCATCGATCGGTGAACCCAGCGGCGGAGCGGTGCGCTTCACTTGACGGCGGCGCGCGCGGCGGGCGAAGAGGCCAGATAAGCCACCGCCTGTGCGGTGTCGCCGACATCACCGGGGTGATATCGCGGCGAGAAGTACTGCAGCCCACGCCATGTGGTGTGCATGACCGACGGTGTGACACCGCGTCGCCCGGATCGGATCAATCCGCGCCAGATCGCCTTGCGCTTGCGCGCCGGCATCTTCAGGTTCGGGTCGACCCGCATCAGGTAGCGGGTGGCCTGCCACAACAAATACAGCAGCATCGGTCCGGCGACGACCTGCGCCCAGGCCCGGCGGGCGTAGTTGTGATCGAAGTAGCGCAGCACGTCATGGGACACCATGCGGTGCTCCACTTCCTCGGCGCCGTGCCAGCGCAACAGGTCGACGATCGTGGGGTCGGCGGTCTCGGCGTTGAGGCGCTCGGCGTTGAGCACCCAATCGCCGAGGAAGGAGAAGATGTGCTCCAAGGCGGCCATCACGGCCAGCCGCTCGACCATGTAATTGTGCGCCTTGGCGCCCTTGGCGGCACGCGGCCCCAACAGGCTGCCGAAGACCCAATTGGCGCGATCGATCACCGGAGTCGGGTCGATACCGTGTCGCTCCAGATATTCGTAGATGCCGGAGTGGGCGGTGGCGTGCATCGCCTCCTGCCCCATGAAGCCGATGACATCCTCGCGCAGCTTCTCGTCGTGGATCTGTGGCAGCGCTTCCTTGAGAAGCTCGATGAACCATTCCTCGCCGGCGGGCAGCAGCAGGCTCAACCCGTTGTAGAGGTGGCTGGCGTAGGGGTCGTCATAGACGCACTGCGCGGGCACGGCGCTCAGATCGAACTGCACCGCGCGCGCGTGTAGCGCGATCTGACCGCTGTCCGGGGTATCGGTGTCCAACAGCTCCATTGGCGAAACGGTACCCCTGGTACCGGGTAGATGTCGATACGCGTGATCGGGCACGGGCATCGCGCCGGCCTCCTAGCATCGGCGAGGTGTCCAAGCTGAATACCGCACGCGGGCCCATCGAAACCTCCGGACTCGGCGTGACGCTCATGCACGAGCACGTTTTCATCATGACCACCGAGATCACCGAGAACTACCCACAGGCCTGGGGCGATGAGGCGCAACGCGAGCAGGACGCGATCGCTCGGCTCAACGAACTCAAGGCGCGCGGTGTGGACACCGTCGTCGACCTCACCGTCATCGGGCTGGGACGCTATATCCCCAGGATCGCCCGCATCGCCGCCGCCACCGAGATCAACATCGTCGTCGCCACCGGTCTGTACACCTACAACGACGTACCGTTCCGGTTCCACTTCCAGGGACCAGGCACCATGCTCGACGGACCCGAGATCATGACCGAGATGTTCGTCGGTGACATCACCACCGGGATCGCCGATACCGGGGTCAAGGCAGCCATCCTCAAATGCGCCACCGACGAGCCGGGCGTGACTCCCGGCGTGGAACGGGTGCTACGCGCGGTAGCCGCGGCACACCGCGAAACCGGTGTCCCGATCTCGACACACACCCATGCCGGCACCCGGCGCGGTCTGGAGCAGCAGCGCATCTTCGCCGAAGAGGGTGTGGACCTGAGCCGGGTGATCATCGGGCACTCCGGGGACACCACCGATCTGGCCTATCTGGAGGAGCTCATCGCCGACGGCTCCTACCTGGGTATGGATCGCTTCGGGGTGGATTCGATCCTGCCGTTCGAGGAGCGGGTCGACACCGTGGCGCAGATGTGCGAACGCGGGCACGCCGAGAAGATGGTGCTGTCCCATGACGCGTCGTGCTATTTCGACGCACTACCCGAGGACACCGTGTCCGCGCTGCTACCGAACTGGCACTACCTGCACATCCACAATGACGTGATTCCGGCGCTGAAGCAGCGCGGTGTCACCGACGATCAGCTGCACACCATGCTTGTCGACAATCCGCGCCGGATCTTCGACCACGGCGGCGGCTACTGAACGCCTGCGTCGGATATCGCGCTGTCCAGCGGGGCCGCCCGATGATGCCGGTTCTCCCACCGTCGCAACGCCTCCCGGCACGGTGACTCCACCAGTGCATAGCTGACCGCCGCGATGGCGAATCCGAAGATCAACGTCAGCACCAGCACCACCGGCATGTGTCCGTTGAACGGAAAGTAACCCATGATCGGGAAGACCATCGCCAACGCGGCCAGATGCCAGACGAACAATCCGTAGGACCACCGGCCCAGCGTCACCATCACCGCGCTGCCCAGAATCCGGTGCTCGGTGTCGGGTGCATCGAGCACCAACGGGGCCAGCAGCGCGCCGGCCACGATCGCGCCCATACTGATCTTGACGACGAACTGTCCCACGGTGCCCGGCGTGAGGCCCTCGGGACCGGCCAGCGGGGAGGCGGCCACGACGAATGCCACCGCGGCGATACCCGCCATCACCCACGGCCTGCGGGCCAATCGATGCAGCCACCCCACCGGGCTCACCGAGAGTTCGGCCAGCACGATGCCCGCCGCGAACCAGGAGAAGAACGCCGGCGGCCAGTTCAGAGGATTGACACCATAGGGCGGATCGAACGGGATCAGCCCCCACGCGAGACTCGCGGCGGCGACGCCGAGCACCGCCGGGACTCGCGCCGACACCGGGAGCCGCCGGGCCAGCATCGCCAGGAACGGCAGGGCCAGATAGAAGCTCACCTCGACCGCAAGGCTCCACATCTGGGTCAACCCCGAGGTGAGTGTCAGTGGGACGTAGATCTGGGTGAGCGTCAGGTTCGCCAGCCAGACTGTCAGGTTGGCGTTCGTGTCCGGCATCAGGGTGAGGATGACGATGACGGCCACCAGATAGCCCGGCATGATGCGCACCAACCGGGAGCGCAGATAGTGTCCCGTGGGCGGACGGTGGCGTAGTCCCCGTGCCGCGGCGGCGTGTCCGCGCCACAGCAGGAAACCCGACAGCGCGAAGAACACGGCGACGGCCAGATCGAAGCGGCCGAGCAGTCGACCCGACACCCCGCCGGTGTGCCCGGTCTGGAACGCGACATGGGTGATGACGACGCCGATGGCCGCGCAGGCTCGCATGCCCTCGACGGCGGGCAGGAAGCTACGGGTGCCACCGGAGGTCGACGGCCGGCCGGCTGGTGCGGGATCACCGCCGATCGCCGTCGATCGCTGGGCAGTCATGATGTCAGTGTGCCGCCACCGGGCGCCGACCTCACAACGACACCGTTGATAGGCACCGGTGAACGGCATCCGTGAAGGTCGTCATGAACATCGCACTTACCCTGTGCTGTTAGGGTCGTCCGTGACCGAAGGGAGCTTGGGTTGAACCGAGCAGTGGCCCTGCGCTTTGCCGCATGTGGACTTCTTGGGCTGGGCGCTGCCCTGCTCATAGCGGCATTGCTGCTGTCCACCTACACCCACGGCAAGATCGCCAAGATTCCGCTGAATCTGGACGCCGACCTCGTCAGCGAGGGTACGGCCACGGCGCTGGATCCGGCGTCGCTGTCCTCACCGGAACGATTCGTGATCAACCAGGACGTGCCGGTCGCGCTGCAGCAGCAGCTGTCGGTCGAGGCTCCGGCCAACGCCGACGTCGTGACCCTGCAGGTCGGTAGCTCGCTGCGCCGCACCGATCAGCAGCAGGACAAGGGTCTGCTGCTGGCGATGGTCGACACCGTGACGCTGGATCGCACCACCGCCGAAGCGGTCTCCAGCGACACCAACCCGGGCGGCGCGGTACAGAAGCCGCGCACCATCGAAGACGATGCGCCGCCCACCAACATCGCACTGCCGCACGAGGGGTTGTCCTATCGCTTCCCGTTCGGCACCGAGAAGAAGACCTACCCCTACTTCGATCCGATCGCGCAGAAGGCCTTCGACGCCAACTACGACGGCGAAGAAGATGTCAACGGGCTGACCACCTACCGGTTCACCCAGAACATCGGCTATGACGCCGACGGCAAGCTCGCCGATCCGCTCAAGTACTCCTCGCTCTACGACAACGACGAGGACTCCGAGGTGACTGCGCGGGCATCCCTGTGGGGCGTCGAGGCCGAGAATCCCGAAGACCCGATCACAATGAACCGCTATTACGCGGCCAAGCGGACCTTCTGGGTCGACCCGATCACCGGCACGATCGTCCGCGCCGAAGATCACGGCTTCCACTACTACTCGCGCGACGCGCTGCGGCCCGAGGTGACCTTCGCCGAGTTCGACGTGACCTCCACCGAGAAGACCGTGGAGTCACAGGTCGCGGCCGCCCGCGACGAGGCCGATCACCTGGCGCTGTGGACCCGGATCCTGCCGATCACCTTCACCGCGCTCGGCCTGGTGACCCTGGTGGGCGGAGCGTTGTTGGGATCGTTCGCGCTGCGCGCCGAGTCGACGCTGATCGACCCGGGCCTGGACGGCTCGGACCGCGGGTTCTTCGGACGCCGTGATGACGAGTCCGGGCCCATGCCCGCGGCCGAGGCGCAGACCGAGAAGATCCCGACTCGGCGGCCTACCGACCTGCCGCCGGACCGACCGGTCTGACGCGGACACTCCGGACATTTCGGACACCGCACCCCACTTCGCCCGTCACCGCCGGTGGGTTGCGCCGGTCTACTCGCTGGCGCTCAGTCTGGTCGTCACCGGTCCCCTGTTGGGTCCCGGATATCTGCTGCTGCGTGATGCCGTCTCGACACCTCGGTCATATCTGACCGATGCAGCCCTCGGCCTCACCGATGCCGCGCCGCGGGCCCTGCCGCAGGATTTCGCGATCGCGTTGGCCTCGCATGTGCTGGACGGCGGAATCGTCGTCAAGGTGCTGCTTGTCCTCGGGTTGACGCTCGCCGGCTGGGGATCGGCGCGCCTGGTCGCCCAGATTCTGCCCGATATCGCAATCGGCGGCAGGCTCGTGGCGGCAACGCTCGCGATCTGGAATCCGTATGTCGCCGAGCGTCTCCTGCAGGGTCACTGGAGCCTGCTGGTCGGATATGGCTGCCTGCCCTGGGTGGCGGCCGCCACGCTGGCGCACCGACGCTGGGCGCTGGCGTTCTGGATTGCGCTCGCCGGCCTGACCCCCACCGGGGTGCTGCTGGCCGCGGTGACGGCCTTGGCGTGTGCCCGCCGCTGGGGCACGGCCGCCGCGGCGCTGGCCGCGACCGTGGCGACCGCCCTGCCGTGGCTGGTGGCCACGGTGGTCTCGGCGTCGTTGAGCTCGACGGCGGGGGCCGGGGTTGACGCGTTCGCCGCCCGCGCCGAGCCGGGGCTCGGCACCCTCGGCAGCCTGGCCGGGCTGGCCGGGATCTGGAATGCCCAGGCGGTACCCGATTCGCGGACAACAGTTTTCGCGGTTGTCGCGACGTTGGTCCTGGTGGCTGTGGTCGCCGTCGGCGCGCCGGCGGCGGCGGCATCGCCGGTCGCCCGCCCACTGCTGGTGCTGGCGGCGGTGGCCGTGCTGGTGCCCGCGGCGTTGGCCACCGGCCCCGGACAGGCGGCGCTGGCCTGGGCGTCCGGTCAGCTGCCCGGCCTCGGCGTGCTGCGCGACGGGCAGAAGTGGGTGGCGTTGGCGTTGCCCGGCTACGTGCTGGCGGCCGCGGGTGTGGCGCGGCTCGGCCGGTCGGTTGCCGTGGTGTGCGGGGTGGCCCTGATCGCGGTGCTGCCGGATCTCGCCTGGGGGGTCGGCGGTCAGCTGCGCGCGGTGCACTATCCGCAGGCGTGGCCCGCGGTGGCCGCACTGATCAATGCCGATCCCCGGCCGGTGGCGGTGCTACCCCCGGACAGTATGCGGCAGTTCGACTGGGCAGGCCCCGCGCCGGTGTTGGATCCCCTGCCGCGCTGGGTGTCCGCCGATGTCCTGGTCAGTGGTGATCTGCTGATCGGCGGCCAGATCATCCCCGGGGAGGGGGCGCACGGACGCGCGGTCACCCAGATGTTGCTCGACGGGGCGCCACAGCGAGAGCTTGCCGACGCCGGCGTGGGCTGGGTGGTCGCCGAGGGTCTGGGCACCCCGCTGGACCTGCCGGTGGTCTACCGCGATGCAGATCTGACCCTGTACGAGGTGGGCGGCGCTACACCGCCCGCCGACGGGCGCGGTCTGCTGATCGGTGCGCACCTGGTGTGGTTGACGACCTTGTTCGGTGCCGGGGTGGCCGCAGTGCTCAGACGACGCCGCTGACGCGGCGGCCGCCGGCGACCTCCTGGAGCACCGTGCGCATGGAGTCGGCGCTGAGCGCCCAGGAGAACTCCGCGCTGCGGATGCGCGCCTTGGCCCCGAGTTCCTCGCGCAGCACCCGATCGGAGAGCAGCCTGCGCAGGCCGTCGGCCAATTCGTCGGGCCCGTCGACCAACAGACCGGTCACCCCGTCGACGATCGAGTCGGTGAGCCCGCCTGAGGCGCGGTAGCCGATGGTCGGCACCCCATGCTGAGCGGCCTCGATGACCGCCAGTCCCCAGCCCTCTTTGCGCGAGGGCATCAGGTGCACCCAACACTGCTGCACCACGGCATGTTTGGCGGCGTCATCGATATGCCCGTGGAAGGTGACGTGATCGGTGATGCCGAGCGCGGCGGCGTGTTCGACCAACCGTTGCTTCCACCAGCCACCGCCGACGATGTCCAGGTGCAGATCCGGGATATCGGTGCGCAGCGCGGCAACGGCGTCGAGCGCATCCTCGATCTGCTTGTGCGGCACCAACCGGGACAGCACCGCGACCCGCGGTGTCACCGATCGTGGCGCGCTGAGGGTGGCCGCGGGCGCCTCGTCGAGCCCGTTGCGCACCACCGCGATCCGATCCGGCGTGACACCGAGCTCGGTGAGTTCGCGCGCCGAGGGCAACGACACCGTGACGTACTGATTGCGTCGGTGCAGCCGCGGCGACAACCGGGATTCGACGAACCAACCGAATCGACCGGTCCGCTCGCCGGCCACCGGCCACTGCTCGCGGTGGCAATGGTGCACCAACAGCACCGAGCGTTTCCCATAGGCCAGCCTGGCCAGGAACGGAATACCGTTCTGGGTGTCGACGACCACATCGGGACGGGCCCGGCGCAACGGCCCGACACCGATCCGTGCCGCGACCATCGACAGCCCGGCCCATACGTACACCGAATAGGGACCTCCACCGCGGCTGACGGTGACGCCGTCGATCACGTCACGGCGCGCCGCGCCGGGGTAGCGCGCGGTGCGCAGGGTGACCTCGATACCGGCGGCGGCCAGCTGGCTGCCGATGCGCTGCAGGTAGGCCTCGCTGCCACCGCCCTGCGGGTGGCCGGTATCGCGCCAGCACAGCAGCAGGACGCGCTGCACGGGGGCGGGTGCCGAGCCTGAAGTCATAACTCGGCCAGCCTAGCCTGCGCACCGGTGAGGTCGATCCTGCGAGAAGACCGTGGCCAGGCCCCTGCGCGAGCCGAACACCTAGGGTGACAAGGTGCGGCCCACCTCCCTGCTCGCCCGTCGGGCCACCCTGCGGCGCTCCGTCGGGCTGCTGAGCTCGTTCCGGTTCGAGCAGTCCGACCCGGCACGCTTCTACGGGGCGCTGGCCGATGACACGGTGGACATGGTGTCCGATCTGTGGACGGGCCTGACCGCCTCGACCCCCGTCGGCCGCACCGTCGTCGATGTCGGCGGCGGCCCCGGCTACTTCGCATCGGCATTCAGCACGGCCGGGATGGCCTATATCGGGGTCGAACCGGACCCATCCGAGATGCATGCCGGACCGGCAGGGACGCCGGGCGGCGCGGGCACCTTCGTCCGAGCGTCGGGCACCGCGCTGCCGTTTGCCGACGACAGCGTCGACATCTGCCTGTCCTCCAATGTCGCCGAGCACGTGCGCCATCCCTGGCAGTTGGGCAACGAGATGCTGCGCGTCACCAGGCCCGGTGGCTTGGTGGTGCTGTCCTACACGGTGTGGCTAGGGCCGTTCGGCGGGCACGAAATGGGCCTGACGCACTATCTGGGCGGAGCACGGGCCGCCGACCGATATGCCCGCAGGCACGGACATCGGCCGAAAAACGACTACGGATCGTCGTTGTTCGCGGTCTCGGCGGCCGACGGGTTGCACTGGGGCCGCTCGACGGGCTCGCTGGTGGCCGCATTTCCCCGCTACCACCCACGATGGGCGTGGTGGATGACCGAGGTGCCAGGGTTTCGGGAGTTCACGGTGAGCAATCTGGTGCTGGTGCTACGGCCCTGACTGCAACAGGTTCTCGTTTCGGCCTTTTCTGGGTAATGTGACGCGTATGACACAGACGGCGTTCAAGACAACGTGGGACAAGCTGTTCATCGGAGGCCAGTGGGTCGAACCGTCGACCGCCGAGGTCATCGAGGTCCACTCCCCCGCCACCGAGCAGAAGGTGGGCCAGGTTCCGATGGCGGCCAAGGCGGATGTCGACGCCGCCTGCGAGGCCGCGCGCAAGGCGTTCGACGAGGGCCCGTGGCCCCGGATGTCACCCAAGGAGCGCGAGGCAGTCCTGGCCAAGGCGGTGGAGCTGATCGAGGCGCGCGCCGAGGAGTTCAAGCACCTGCTCAAGCTGGAGACCGGTCAGCCGCCGACCATCGTGGACATGATGCAGTTCGGCGCGGCGATGTCGACGCTGCAGTTCTACGCCTCCGGCGCCGACAAGTTCTCCTGGCAGGAGATCCGCGACGGGTTGTACGGCCAGACGCTGGTACTCAAAGAGCCCGTCGGCGTCGTCGGCGCGGTCGTGGCCTGGAATGTGCCGTTCTTCCTGGCCGCCAACAAGCTGGGACCGGCCCTGCTGGCCGGCTGCACCATCGTGCTCAAGCCCGCCGCCGAGACGCCGCTGACCACCAACCTGATGGCCGAGGTGTTCGCCGAGGCCGGCCTGCCCGAGGGTGTGCTCTCGGTGGTGCCCGGTGGTGTCGAGACCGGCCGCGCGCTGACCGACAATCCGGCACTGGACAAGTACACCTTCACCGGGTCCAGCGCCGTCGGCAAGGAGATCGGCAAGATCGCCGCCGAGAAGCTCAAGCCGTGCACGCTGGAATTGGGCGGCAAGTCCGCGGCGATCATCCTCGAAGATGCCGACCTGGACTCGACGCTGCCCATGCTGATCTTCTCCGGGCTGATGAACTCCGGTCAGGCGTGTGTGGGCCAGACCCGCATCCTGGCCCCGCGCTCACGTTATGACGAGGTCGTCGAGAAGGTCGCCGCCGCGGCGGCAGGCATGCAAGCCGGCCAGCCGGACGACCCGGCCTCCATGGTGGGCCCGCTGATCTCGGAGAAACAGCGTGAGCGCGTCGAGGGGTACATCAAGAAGGGTCTCGACGAGGGCGCCCGGCTGGTCACCGGTGGTGGACGGCCCGAGGGCCTGGACTCCGGCTGGTTCGTCCAGCCCACGGTGTTCGCCGATGTCGACAACTCGATGACCATCGCCCAGGAGGAGATCTTCGGACCGGTCCTCGTGGTGATCCCCTACGAGGACGAGGCCGACGCCGTGCGCATCGCCAACGACTCGGTGTACGGGCTGGCCGGATCGGTGTACACCACCGATTTCGCCAAGGCCGTCGAAATCGCCAAGCAGATCCGCACCGGTACCTACGGAATCAACATGTACGCCTTCGACGCCGGAGCCCCGTTCGGCGGCTACAAGAACTCCGGTGTGGGACGCGAGTGTGGTCCCGAGGGCATCGCAGGCTACTGCGAGTCCAAGAGCGTGCTGCTGCCGTTCGGGTACACCCCGGAGTAGCCACCGGCCTCCTCGCGAGCAGACGCAAAACTCCCCTAAAACGCGCAGTTTTAGGGGAGTTTGCGTCTGCTCGGCAGGTGAGACAGGTCATCCGGGCCCGGATAACCCTGGGGAGCACAGGTCAGAACGCCTCTTCGGGCAACTCCATGGTGTCCAGTCGCACCGACTCGATGACGGCGCGATCCGAACTCAGTCGCGGCAGGATGTGCCTGGCGAAGAACTCGGCGGCCCCGATCTTGCCCTGGTAGAACGCCCGGTCCTTGTCCGACGCCGACTCCAGTGCCGCGACGGCTATTTCGGCGTGCTCCAGCAGCAACCAGCCGATCAGCAGATCACCGATGGCCATCAGGAACGGCACCGAACCCAAGCCCACGCGGTAGAGCTCACGCGGTTCCTGTTGGGAGGCAACCAGATACCCGATGAGTGCGCCCACCATGGCCTGCGCGTCCCCGACAGCGGTGGCCAACGCCGTCCTCCCCTCGGCCAGTTCCGGGCGGGCGTCCTTGCGATCCAGGAAGGACTGCACCTGCCCCAGCAGATGGGTCAGCGCCGCACCCTGGTCGCGGGCGATCTTGCGGAAGAAGAAGTCCTGCGCCTGGATCGCGGTGGTGCCCTCGTACAGCGAATCGATCTTCGCGTCCCGGATGTACTGCTCGATCGGATAATCCTGCAGATAACCCGAGCCGCCGAAGGTCTGCAGCGAGTCGGTCAGGTAGCGGTAAGCCGTCTCCGAGCCGAAACCCTTGACGATCGGTAGCAGCAGATCGTTGATCCGCGCCGCCATGTCCGGATCGGCGCCGGAGACGATCTCGGCGACCACCGGGTCGTGATGCGCCGCGGTGTAGAGATACAGCGCCCGTAGGCCTTCGGCATAGGCCTTCTGAGTCAACAGAGAGCGCCGTACGTCGGGGTGATGCAGGATCGTCACCCGCGGCGCGGTCTTGTCGGTCATCTGCGTCAGATCGGCACCCTGAACACGAGTCTTGGCGTACTCCAGCGCATTCAGATAACCGGTCGACAAGGTCGCGATCGCCTTGGTGCCCACCATCATCCGCGCATACTCGATGATCTTGAACATCTGCGCGATCCCGCTGTGCTCATCACCGACCAACCATCCGACGGCCGGGCGGCCGTGCTGGCCGAAGGTCAGCTCGCAGGTCGCCGAGGCCTTCAGGCCCATCTTGTGTTCCAGGCCGGTCACGTATACGCCGTTGCGCTCCCCGATCTCACCGGTCTGCGGATCGAAGAGGAACTTCGGGACGAAGAACAGCGAAAGGCCCTTGGTACCGGGACCTGCACCCGCGGGCCGCGCTAGCACCGCGTGCACGATGTTCTCGTAGATGTCGCCGGTGTCACCGTTTGTGATGAAACGCTTGACGCCGTCCAGATGCCAACTGCCATCGGGCT
The DNA here is from genome assembly GCF_000691525.1 of Mycolicibacterium neoaurum ATCC 25795. Taxonomy (GTDB): domain Bacteria; phylum Actinomycetota; class Actinomycetes; order Mycobacteriales; family Mycobacteriaceae; genus Mycobacterium; species Mycobacterium neoaurum. Next base: position 41,400 of record NZ_JMDW01000016.1, on the reverse strand, counting down.
GCTGGGTCGCCTTGGTACGGCCGGCGCCGACATCGGAACCGGCATCCGGTTCGGTCAACACCATGGTGCCGCCCCAGTTGCGCTCGGCCATCAGCGTCGCCCAGTGCTTCTGTTGCTCGTTACCCAGGCTGTAGACGATGTCCGACAGCACCGGCCCGGAATGGCAGATGTAGGCGGCGGGCTGGGCGCCGAGCGCAAACTCGGCGATGGCCCAGGTCAGGGCCGCAGGTGCGGGCATCCCGCCGACCGCCTCATGGAGCCCGACCCGGAACCACTCGCCGTCCTGCCAGGCCTGCAGAGCAGCCTTGAACGGTTCCGGATAACTCACGGTGTGCGTCTTGGGATCGAAAGTGGGTGGCTGACGGTCGGTTTCGGCGAAGGCCTCGGCCATCGGGCCCTCACACAGCCGTGCGGCCTCGGCAAGCATCTCCCGCACGGATGCGCCGTCGAGGTCGCCGAACTCGCCGGTCGCCAGCACCTTGTCGAGATTGAGCGCCTCGAAGAGGTTGAACTCGACATCACGAACGTTGGAAAGGTAGTGCCCCATCCGGTGAGGATAAACCGGCGGCGGAGCGCAGTCCCGCCCAACCGCCAGGTTCGACGGTGAGCGGATATTCATCAGTTGTTCACCGATCACCTGCCGATACACGAAATAGCCACGACATGCGCCGACGTTACTTTGCCTAAGCTGGACCTCACAGAAAGGAGGCGCACCGATGTTGCTGATCGAGCTCAACGTGGCAGGCCGTCGATTCACCGGGAAGCTCGGCGTTCCGCGGCCCACGATGCGCCGCCGCAATCCGCTCAGCCGGCCGCCGCGCACGGATCGGGCCGCCTGAGCCAGCGGGCGCAGACGAACTCACCGTTGCGGTCCACCTCGGCAAGTTCCCATTCCGAGCGCACCGGTAACAGCCGCGCACCGGTACCGAGACTGCACGGCGCGTAGCTGACCACCAACTCGTCGACCAGGCCGGCCGTCACGAACTGCGCGGCGGTCCGGCCGCCACCCATCACCCAGATGTCCTTTTCGGCGGCCGCCTCGACCAGCACCGAATACAGCTGTGTCACATCACCGTCGAATGTCTGTACCGGGTGCCCGGGCGCGATGACGCCATCCCGGCTGGTCAGCACCCAGCTGGGCTGGCGATACGGCCACTCGCCCGGCTGATTGTCGACTATCCATTCATAGGTGCTCGATCCCATAACCAGCGCGCCGACCCCGTCGGCGAACGCGTCGTAGCCGAACGGACCCTTGGCATCGAAATCGCGGCTCACCAACCAGTCCAGACTGTCGCGCTCGTCGACGACGAACCCGTCCAGGCTGGATGCTGTGAAGTACACGCACGCCATCTCAGTTACCTCTCATCCATTCCAGTGGGTCACCGCGATGCACCTGGACACCGAGGCGGGAAAGCATGGCGCGCACCAACTCCCGTCGGTGCGCGGAGTAGGTCAGGACGTGGGCGATGATGCCGTACAGCTGAAACGACTCGGGCGGATCGCACAGCGCGTCGATGACGGTGTCGCCGAGCCTGCCCTGTTCCCCGTACTCGCGCACCATTGCCGCCCACCGAGCGGCGATATCGTCGTGATCGGCGGCCAGCGCCCGTGCGCTGCGCAGCGCGGTGCGGGTCGGCTGATCGCGCCCCTCGATGCTGGCCAACCAGACCTCCTTGCTCCATACCAAGGCATCGAGCACCGCACCCACGCTCGGTTCCGGACCGTCCCAGTCCAGCACCACAAGTCCCGGTGAAACCTGTTGCGTCCATTGCTCTTCGGTGAGCCCGGCGGCAATACCGATGAGTGCCGCCGTATCGCCGATATCGTGGGCGATCATCAGCAACGAGATATCGGGCGCGGCGGTATCACCGGGCGAGTCCAGCCACAGCGACTCCGGCGGGTGGAAGTGCACCCCGTTGGGGGCCGGCAACCGGAAACCGACGGCGTCGGCCTGCGAGGGCGGCACCCCGAACGCCCGTCGGAAGGCACGGGAGAACACTTCCGGTGAGGACCAGCCCTCGGCCACCGCGACCGCCGCCACACCGGCACCGCGCTGCAACCGCCAGGCCGCACGCTCGAGCATCACGCGGCGGCGCAACGCCGCCGGTGGCTCACCGGTGAGCCGGCTGACCTCGCGGGAGAAATGGAACTCCGAGGCGAAACTGCTGCGCGCCATGCCTGCGACATCGGTGTTCTGCGCATCGATGACGGCGTCGAGCAGCTCACGCAACCGGTCACGACGAGGGGCATTCACGTTTCGGAGCGTATTGCGACCATGCCCGCGGCGACCATGACTTTTCCTGCTGGTTCTAGACTTGGCGATCGGTGAGTGAATTCGATGCGCTGTGCGCCAACGATGGGGACCTGGCCGAGTTGCGGTCCACGGTCCGGCAGTTCCTGGTGGCCGACAGAGACGCGTTCGGCTGGCAACCCGAGATCGACTCCTGGCTGACGAGTTGGGATGCCGCATTCAGTGAGCGGCTGGCTCGGGCCGGTTTCGTCGGGTTGACGATCCCGACCGAGTACGGCGGGCACGGCCTGGGTTTCCTGCACCGGTACGTGGTGACCGAGGAGCTGCTCGGCGCCGGCGCCCCGGTGGCCGCGCACTGGTTCGCCGATCGGCAGGTGGCCCCCTCGCTGCTCACCTACGGCACCGAAGAGCAACGCCGCCGATTGTTACCCGGAATCGCCGCGGGGACGTTGTACTCGGCGATCGGGATGAGCGAGCACGGCGCGGGGTCCGATCTGGCCGCGACCGCCACCAAGGCAACCCAGGTCGACGGCGGTTGGACCATCAGCGGCACCAAGGTGTGGACCAGCGGTGGGCACCGTGCACACTTTGCGATCGTGCTGGCCCGCACCAGCGCACTGGATCCCGAGCACCGGCACGCCGGGTTCAGTCAGTTCATCGTCGCGCTGGACTCCCCCGGCGTGACCATCAGCCCGATCGTCACCCTCGACGGGCACCATCACTTCAACGAGGTCACCTTCGATGAGGTGCGCGTCGATGACGCCGACGTGCTCGGCCAGATCGGCGACGGATGGCATCAGGTGACCGCCGAACTGGGCTTCGAACGCAGCGGGCCGGAGCGCATCCTGTCCACCGCGACGCTGATCATCGACGTCATCCGGTCGCTCGGCGCGCAGACCGTCGACGATCGCACCGCGGCCGAGGTGGGCGACCTGCTCGGCCGCGCGATGGCGTTGCGCCAATTGTCGGTCTCGGTGGCGCGCGCACTGTCCGCCGGTGAGGATGCGGCGACGCGGGCAGCGCTGGTCAAGGATCTGGGCACCCGCTTCGAGCAGCAGTCGGTGGAGCTGTGCGCGGAGTTGCTCGACTATGTCACCGATGCCGCGGCGGTCGATCGGTTACGCGCGGTGCTGGCCACGGCCCGGCAGCATTCGCCCATGTTCACCCTGCGCGGTGGCACCAACGAGGTGTTGCGCGGGGTCATCGCCAGGGGACTGGGGGTCCGATAGTGGATGAGCTCAGGCAACTGGTCGACGATATCGGCGCCAAGGCGGCACAGGCGCGGTTCGGCAACCGCCGGCTACCGGAGACCTTCGACGCCGATCTGTGGCGCGATCTGGCGGAGACCGGGCTGGCCCGGCTGACCACCGAGCAGGACGCCGGACCTGCCGAGGCCGCGGTGGTGCTGGCCGGTCTGGCCCGCCATGCCGCGGCCGTGCCCGTCGCCGAAACCGATCTACTGGCGGGTTGGCTGGCCGGGCAGGCGGGACTCGATGCGCCGGATGGGCCCCTGACGATCGCCATCGGCACCGACGGCGTCGCACGCGATGTGCCGTGGCCCGCGGATGCGGCGATCCTGCTGGCCGCACGCACCGACGACGGGCTGCACATCGGCTGGATCGACGATCCCGAATTCACCGCCGGTCACAACCTGGGCGGTGAACCACGCGGCACGCTGCGCTACGAGGCCCCCGGGCAGGCCCGCCTCGATGACTCGGCGCTCGAGGAACTGACGCGCCGCGGCGCGTGGGCCCGCTGTGTGCAGATCGTCGGAGCGCTGGACGCGGCGTTGGCGCTGACGGTGGCACACACCTCCGACCGGGTGCAGTTCGGTCGGGCGTTGAGCAAGTTCCAAGCCGTCCAACATTCGCTGGCATCGATGGCCGGCGAAATCGAACAGGCTAGGGCGGCAACAGATCTGGCGACCGCAGCGGTCACCGAGTACGGTTTCGCCGATCCCCGCGCCGACTACGCGGTGACGGTGGCGAAGGTGGCCGTCGGCCGCGCCACCACACCGGTCACGACGATCGCCCACCAGCTGCACGGCGCCATCGGGGTCACCATCGAGCATCCGCTGTGGTCGGTCACCATGCGGGCACGTAGCTGGGCCGATGAGTTCGGCAGCACCGCATCCCATGCGCGCCGGCTGGGTCGCTGGGCGCTGGATGCCGCCGACCCGTGGGATGTGTTCGTCAGTTCCCCAGCACGCGACTGATACCGGCCGCCACATCGCCGAGGCCGGTGAGATCCAGCCCGAACCGGCGCACCAGCTGATCGACGACCTCGTCGGCCCCGGCGAGTTCGATGCGTTCGGTGCCGTCCTTGCCGTGCACCGCGAGCTGTCGGCCGCGCAGGTTCCAGCGCGCGTCGTCGGTCACCAGCGCCGCCGACAACCCGGCAACGAACACCGACTTCGGGTAGGTCGAGACGTACCAGCTGCCGACCTCCAGATCGATGCGCGGTCGCGGCTGGGTGGTGAAGACATACAGGGCCTGCCACTTCTCGCGTACCAGGGCCTCCAACCGCAAGGCATCAGGACCGGTGGCGACCAGCCGGTAGGGCTCATGGCGGGTCTGTTGCACAGGTCCGGCCTCCAGCCGGAGCGGTGACGACAGCGTCTGGCCGCCGAACCCCACGTCACACAGGTAGCGACCGTCACGCCCGGGGACGCTCACGGCGAGCACGTTGTGCGTTTCGGCAGGCAGCGCAGCGCCCGGTTCCTGCATCCACACCACGCGCCCGGTCAGCCGCGCCACCCCGAACCCGAGCGCCTCGAGGACGTAGCCGAACAGTCCGTTCTGCTCATAGCAGTATCCGCCGCGGCGGCGGTGGACCAGTTTGGCGAACAGCGCGTCGGCACCGAGGTCCACCACGGGTGTGCCCAGCACCGGATCGAGGTTCTCGAACGGGATGCTCCGGTTGTGTGCGGCGTGCAGAATCTGCAGCGTATCCAGGGTGGGCGCGCCGTCGCCGGAGTATCCGACGCGGTCGAAGTAGGCGGCCACATCGACGGTCATGGCTCCATGATGCCTTTGACCGCGGACGGAATTACGTGCAAAATTAGAACACGTTCTATTTCGACCGCCGGAGGCATGGCCATGGGCTCGACCGATATCGAACCGACCGAGATCACCAAGTTCGATCCCGGACTCACCGAGCGGGTGATGGGGCTGCTGCGGCCGTTCCTGAAGGCCTATCACCGCTCCGAGGTCCGCGGACTGGAGAACTTCCCCGAGGGTGGTGCGCTGGTGGTGTGCAACCACTCCGGCGGGCTGTTCCCGATGGACGTACCGATCTTCGCGGCCGACTTCTACGAGCGCTACGGGTACGGCAGGCCGGTATACACCCTGAGCCACGCCATGCTGATGATCGGGCCGACCGGCGACTTCTTCAAGAAGACCGGTTTCATCCTGGCCAGCCACGAGAACGCCGACGAGGCATTGCGCTCGGGTGGCGTCGTGGTGGTCTTCCCAGGCGGTGACTTCGATGTCTACCGCCCCACCCTGGAGGCCAACAAGATCGACTTCGACGGTCGCCAGGGCTACGTCCGCGCCGCCATCAACGCCGGAGTGCCGATCGTGCCCATGGTCGGCGTGGGCGGGCAGGAGACCCAGTTCTACCTCTCCCGAGGAACCTGGCTGGCCAAACGACTCGGACCGATCGCGCGCCTGGCGCGCACCAAGATCGTCCCGGTGTCCTTCGGGTTCCCGTTCGGCCTGTCCGCGGTGGTTCCGCTGAACGTCCCACTGCCCGCCAAGATCACGATGCAGGTGTTGCCGCCGGTCCGCATCGAGGAACAATTCGGGGAGAACCCCGATATCGACGAGGTCGACGCCCACGTGCGCCATATCATGCAGGGCGCCCTGGACGAGTTGGCCGCCGAGCGACGGCTTCCGGTGATCGGCTGATGGGCCTGCAGGACATCCCCGGGCGCGTCGCCCGCCCCGTCGTCGACCGGGTCACCGCCACCGTCGGCCTGGTCGACACCATGGTCCGGGCCGGGGTCATCGCTCCCCTGCGCCCCGACAAGTACCTTCGCATCGCGGCGGCCATGGCGCGCGAGAACATGGGAATCACATCGGGTTTCGCCAGCGCGGCGCAACGCTGCGGTGATCGGCTCGGGTTGATCGACGAGCTCGGCGCGCTGACCTGGCGCGAGATCGACCAGCGCGCCGATGCGTTGGCGGCGGGGCTACAGCATCTCCCGTCGGGTCAGCCACAAGTCATCGGCATCATGGCGCGCAACCACCGGGGCTTCGTCGAATCGCTGATCGCAGCCAACCGGCTCGGCGCCGACGTCCTGTTGCTGAACACCGCGTTCGCCGGCCCCGCGCTGGCCGAGGTGTGGCAACGCGAAACCGCGGGCAGGCCCAGTGCGGTCGTCTACGACGAGGAGTTCACCTCGACGGTCGAACGAGCGATGGAGGATTCGCCGCAAACGACGCGTGTGGTCGCCTGGACCGACAGCGCGACGGCGTTGTTCACCGTCGAGAAGCTGATCACCGAGTACGCCGGTCGGGAACCACAGCGCGCCAAGGAGAAATCGAAGGTCATCCTGTTGACCTCGGGCACCACCGGAACACCCAAGGGGGCAAGGCATTCCGGCGGTGGTCCGGAGGTGCTCAAGGCGATCCTCGACCGCACTCCGTGGCGGGCCGAGGAACCCGTGGTCGTGGTGGCTCCGATGTTCCACGCCTGGGGCTTCTCCCAGCTGGCCTTCGCCGCATCGATGGCATGCACGATCATCACCAGGCGGAAGTTCGATCCGGAGGCAACCCTGGCGCTCGTGGACACCCACCGCGCCACCGGACTCTGCGTGGTGCCGGTGATGTTCGACCGGATCGTGGAGTTACCCGACGAGGTCCGCAACCGCTACAGCGGACGGACTCTGCGGTTCGCGGCCGCATCCGGATCGCGGATGCGTCCCGATGTCGTCATCAAGTTCATGGACCAGTTCGGCGACGTGATCTACAACAACTACAACGCCACCGAGGCCGGCATGATTGCCACGGCCACCCCGGCCGATCTGCGCGCGGCACCGGACACCGCCGGAAAACCGGCCGAGGGCACCGAGATCCGCATACTGGATCCCGAGCTGCGCCCGCTGCCTGCCGGCGAGGTAGGAACGATATACGTCCGCAACTCCACTCAGTTCGACGGTTACACCAACGGCAAGAACAAGGATTTCCACGACGGTTTCATGAACTCCGGGGATGTCGGCTACCTGGATGCGGCCGGCCGCCTGTTCGTCGTGGGCCGAGATGACGAGATGATCGTCTCCGGTGGGGAGAATGTCTATCCCATCGAGGTGGAGAAGACCCTGGTCGCCCATGACGATGTCGCCGAGGCCGCCGTCATGGGTGTCGACGACGAACAGTTCGGTCAGCGATTGTCCGCATTCGTGGTGCTGCACAACCCGGTCACCGTCGACGCACTCAAGGCGCATGTGCGCGACAACCTGGCCAACTACAAGGTCCCCCGCGACATCACGATCCTCGACGAGCTGCCCCGCAACAGCACCGGAAAGATCGACCGTCGCGCATTGCAAGACCGTCTCGGTGGGTAACCAGGACCGCATGCCCGTGCTTAAACCCCGTCCTGTGCTGGGCGCACTCGCCGAACTTGTCAATGCCGCCAATGCTGTACGACCACTCGGGCGTAAGGGCTACAGCACCTTGCCGACGTTCGCGTTCGGCTGGCCGACGTCGGAGAATGCGCCGCTGTTCCTCACCGGCTCACTGCTCGACGTGCTGCGCCGAACCGTGCTCGGCCATTACCGAACCCGCAACGGCCGCATCTCGTTGATCATCAAGGCACTGACCTGGGCCCTGCTCGTCGTGGTGCAACGCCGAGAGGAGACATCGAGGAAGTATTTCGAAGACCCGCTGCGCACGGCGCTGGGTCCGGATTATCCAGAGGCCAAGGAGCCCGAACGCAAACCCCGCGGCGTGTTCGGTACCGGCTGGACGCGTCGCCGGTACGTGCACGAGACGGTGCGGTACGGTCCGCATGGCCCCAACCTCGCCGACATCTGGATGCGACCGGACCTGCCACGAGATGGCAAAGCGCCAGTGCTGCTGCAGGTTCCGGGTGGGGCGTGGATGATCGGGATGCGCAGACCGCAGGCCTACCCGATGCTGAGCAGGCTCGCCGAGCACGGCTGGATCTGCGTGTCCATCGGTTACCGGATCAGTCCGAAGCACACCTGGCCGGACCACATCGTCGATGTCAAGCGGGCCATCGCCTGGGTCAAGGAGAACATCGGGGAGTACGGCGGTGATCCCGAATCGGTCTATATCACCGGCGGTTCGGCCGGCGGACACCTGACCGCGCTGGCGGCGCTGACCCCCAACGATCCGAAATGGCAACCCGGCTTCGAGCATGTCGACACATCGGTGGCGGCGGCGGTTCCGATCTACGGCCGCTACGACTGGTTCACCGACACGGGCTCCGGCCGAGGCGAATTCGTGAAGATACTGCAGAAGTTCATCGTCAAACTACCGTTTGCGACGAACCGGCAGGTTTACCTCGACGCATCCCCGATCACCCTCGTGCACGCCGATGCCCCACCGTTCTTCGTGCTGCACGGCACCGACGATTCGGTCATCCCGGTGCAGGAAGGCCGTGATTTCGTCGCCGCGCTGCAAGCGGTTTCGAAGGCCCCGGTCATATACGCCGAGATCCCGCACGCCCAACACGCTTTCGACTTCTTCGGTTCGGCGCACGGGCACAACACCGCGGCGGCGGTCGAGCGCTTCCTGAACTGGGTGCGCGGCTGAGGTTTACGGCGGCCGCCCGGTCAGCACAGCGGCGTGTTACCGCAGACACCGGCAGGCAGCGGCGGGAGCTGCGGGGCCGGTAGGGCCGGTGGCGGTGGCAGCCGCGGGGCCGGCAGCGCCGGCGGCGGCGGCAATCTGGGCGGAGGTGGCATCTGCGGTGGCGGGGGAAGCGCAGGGCCCCGGGGCGCGGGCGGCGGCAGCGGAGCCCCGCCATCGACGGACTCGTCCGGCGGTGCGCCGGACGGCGGCTCCGACGGTGGAGACATCGCGGCAGACGGCGGAGGCAGGGTGGCCGGCATCGCCCACACCGCGATCGGCGCCGGGGGCATCCCGAATCCTGCCGCTGCGGCCGTCAATTGCAGCTGTGTCGGCCGCATACCGGGCTTGAGAAGGAAGAACACCCAGCCGTCGGTGTCCGCGCGCACCCGTGCCGCCAACGGCACCGTCTTGCTCTCCAGCGGTCGCGATGTCGTGACCTGTTCCCCACCACTGAGATGTAGCCGAAAACCCCCGTCGGCACCGGTGGCGTCGATCGGGGTCGTGACACCGGTGAAAGACACATCGATACCGAGCTCGACCTCCTCCCCCGCGGTACGCACCACCGTCAGATTGTCCGCACGCGGTGTGATCGTGGCACCCTTGGCGGTCAGCGGTTGGCCGAGTGCGGCCGTGCCGGGCAGGATCGAGACCGCGCCGGCGCCTTCCGTTGCGCTCGGCTGGCCCACCGCACCGTCCGACGGTTTCGCCGGCCTCGTCGATGGCCCGTACGAGCAGCCTGCCAGGACCACCGACACGCCCATCAGCATCAGCGCAATCCGAGCGAGGGCCATCCGCGCCGGTCCCCTCAGCCATCGCATGTGGTCATTGTGAACCATCGCCGGGGTATCAGCAGTATCGCGAAGAACCGATCTCACGAGTCGACGGTGATCTCTCCGGAAAGCCCGGCCGCGATCCGGATGTCACGCAGTTCCTGCACCATCGCATCGGTGACCTCGTGCGGGTCCTGGACGGTCGCCGTATCGGACAACACCGAGATGTTCAGCTGGTCGACATAACTCCACACCGTGATGTTCAATCCGCTGGCCGCGGTGAGCGGACCCACCGAATAGATCTCCGAGACCGTCGCGCCACCGACCCGTCCGAGTTGGCGGGGGCCAGGGACGTTCGAGATGTTCAGGTTCAGGATCTTGTTCTGGCCGTCGACGTTGGACAGGCGGCGAAACAATGCCTCCACCCCGGCCGGGGGCATATAGGAAGCCCAGCGGGCCACCAATTCCGGGCCGATCAGCTGATTGCTCTCCTTGGCCAGCGAGGCCGTCTCACTGGCGCGGCGCACCCGGTCCAGCGGGTTTTCCAGATCGACCGGCAGCGCCATGAGCACCCCGGTGAACCGGTTACCGGAGATGCGGTCCGGGGAGAAGTCGAAACTCATCGGCACCGACGCGAGCAGGGGATGGTCTGCCTTGCCCTCGTAATGCAATTGGAGTTTGCGTAGAGCGCCCGACGCCAACGCAAGAACCATGTCATTGATGGTGGCGCCCAGGTGTTTTCCGGTCGATTTGACGTCGGCAAGAGACAGGCTGGCGGTGGCGAACTTGCGCTCGGGGGTCAGCACGTGGTTCATGAAGCTCGGCGGCGGGGTGAACGGGCGGGTCAGTTCGGGGCCCAGTTTGCGGCTGCTGCGCCGAACGCGACCGATCCCCTCGGCGGTGTACTTGACCAGACCCGGCACGCGGGCGATATGGCGCAGGTGATCCAGGAACGCCGTTCTGACGAGTTCACCCGTCGACGGAGCCGGATCGGTGGCGTAGGAGTCGCGGTCGCGCTGCGGTCCGTCCTGCAGATCCATTCCGCGGGCCAGCAGATTGGCGGATGCCACGCCGTCGGCCAGCGCGTGATGGATCTTGCCGACCACCGCAATCCGGTCGTCCGCCAGGCCCTCGATGAAGTACATCTCCCAGAGCGGGCGGGATCGGTCGAGCGGGGTGCTGGCGATCTCGCCGATGGCCTCGTCGAGTTCGCGACGCCCACCCGGCGCGGCGACCCGCCACGGCCGGATGTGGTACTCCAGGTCGACATCACAGTTCTCCCGCCACATGGGGTGGTGGAATTTGAACGGAATGTCGACCAGCTGGTAGCGAAAGGGCTCCAGCTTGTAGAGCCTGCTGTGCAACACATTCCGGAACTCTTCGACACCGAAGCTGCGGTCGCCGAGTCCGTGCAGGTCGATGACGGCGACCTTCAAGGTGTGCATGTGCACGTTGGGCGCTTCGGAATACAGCAGGAATGCGTCCCAACCGCTGAGCCTCTTCACGGCTAAATCCCTCCCTGGGTGGAGGAGTCTATATAACCGCCTTGGCCTGGCGTGCCGTCGAGTTTCGGTGGATCTGATCGAGGAACAGTCCGATGGCCTTGGCCATCGCGCCGGTGCGGGCACCGTCGGTCATGTCGAAACCGTGTCCGGCTCCGGGAAACTCGACATAGCTGACCGGCGCATCGGATGTCGCCTTCAACCGGTCGACGAAGCTGCGCGCCTGTGCCACCGGGATCACCGTGTCACCCGAACCGTGGATCACGAGGAAGGGCGGCGCGTCACGGTGCACCCGGGCGATCGGCGAGGCGGCGCGGAACAGATCGGGGTGACGCGAGATCTTGCGACCGACGACGACGCGCTCCAGGAAGTCCACGAAGCGGTCGCGCTCCTCGGTGGACCGGTCCTCCCAGTCATATCGCCCGTAGATTCCGACGACGGCGTCGACCGAGGTGTCGGCCTCGTCGTCCAATTCGGACTGCATGGCCGGATCGTTGGGGGTGAGCCCGGCAAGGGCCGCCAGGTGACCGCCGGCCGAACAGCCGGCCACCGCGACGAAATTGCGGTCCCCGCCGAACTTGTCGACGTTGGCCCGCGCCCATGCGATCGCAGCCTTGACATCGGTCAGGTGGCGCGGCCAGCGATGATGCGGTGCCACCCGGTAGTCGATGGACAGGCAGACCCAGCCCTGCCGGGCCAGATGGGACATCATCGCGTAGCCCTGCAGGACACGGCTGCCGTGCACCCAGGCACCGCCGGGGATGAACAGCAGTACCGGGGCGGGCTCACGCGGGAGTTCGGCGGGACGCCACACGTCGAGTAGCTGCATCGGGTGGTCGCCATAGCGCACCGAGCTGCGGAAGACATCGCGTCGGTAGGCCATGGTGTTCCACAGCGGCGGCATTGATTCCGGGGCGGGCCACTCCCCGGCAAGGTCCGCCGGATTCACCACTCCCCGCAGCCCTTCCTTGGCCACGTCGACCGTCTGTTCGCGCTCGGCCCTGCGGACCGGTGCGTTGCCGGGACTGAACCACGACTTCGCCGAGGCAGCGAACAGTTCGGGGAACTGACGAAAGCCCCACACCCCCATTGCCGCAAGGCCCCCGAGTGGTTCCAGCTGTTTGCCGACGATGGGCAGAGACGCCGATGCGATCGACAGTGCGAGCATGCGGTCGGCGTGGTCGGCGTTCATCAGCCACCGGGCGCGGCGCATAAGAGAAGGTCCGGGGCCATTTTCCACCGGTTGTGCCGTCATGGCGCGAGCGTACCCGCGCGAGGTCGGTCTTAAGCAGACATTTTGGAGGATCTGTCTACCTGTGGCTCTAATGTGACCTGTATCACTCTCTTGCGTCTCGGCGGCACCGGTAACTTCACAGAGTCATGAGCACGTCGGCGCTGGCCATCACCGAAGAACACCGCGACCTGGCGGCCGCGACCGTCGGACAGCTGCGCAGGGTCGACAGCCGCGCGAGCGCGCGGGCCGCGCTCACCGCTCCCGGCACCTTCCCCACAGACCTGTGGCGGGCCGGTGCCGACCTCGGTTGGAACGGCCTGGCCATCGCCGAGCAGTTCGGCGGTTCCGGTTACGGACTGGCCGAGCTGGCGGTGGTCGTCGAGGTCACCGGCGGCGAGCTCATGCCGGGACCATTTCTGCCCACGGTCGCCGCGGCGACCGTGATCGACCGCTGCGCGCCGGACTCGGTCCGCGCAAGGCTGCTGCCCGGGCTGGCCGACGGAAGCACCGTGGCCGCTCTCGGTGTGAACATTCGCGTCAACATGCAGACCGATATGACTGCCACCGCAGAATGGCCCGCGGTCCTCGGCGCCCCGGATGCCGATGTGCTGGTGCTCTCCGCCGGTGAGGATCTGTTGGTCGTGGACGCGCGAGCCGATGGCGTCACGGTCACGCCGCTGCCGACGCTGGACCCCACCCGATCCGTCGGGTCGGTATCGATGCGCGGTGCCAGCATCCCGGCGGACCACGTGTTGCGCGGGGCGTCCAGGAGGGCCAGGACGGTGCTGCGGATCCTGGCCGCCGCCGAGGCCGTCGGGGTCAGTTGGTCGACCCTGCACATGGCGGTGGAATACGCGAAGGTGCGCGAACAGTTCGGCCGCGCCATCGGCACGTTCCAGGCCGTCAAGCATCACGCCGCCGACATGCTCGTAGCCGTCGAGCAGACCGCCGCGGCGACCTGGACCGCGGCCCGATGCGATGCTCTCGATGAGGCTGCGCTCCCCGCAGCCGTGGCCGCAGCCCATGCCATCCGCGCACAGGTATTCAACGCGCAGAACAATATTCAGCTACACGGCGGCATCGGGTACACCTGGGAGCACGACGCACACCTGTACCTGCGGCGCGCCAGGACGATGTCGGCGCTGCTCGCCGACGGCAACGATCCGCTGGCCGAACTCGTCGATGCGACACGTACGGGCCTGACCGACGCGGTGTCGGTGCCCGTTCCCGCGGCCGCCGAACAGCATCGCTCCGCGGCGGCCGAGGCCGCCGCACGGGCTCGGGCGCTACCCGAGAGCGAGCGACGCCCGTTCCTTGTCGATTCTGGTTACCTGGTGCCGCACTGGCCACGGCCGTGGGGTCGAGCCGCCGATGTGCTCGAACAGCTGGTGATCGAGGAGGAGTTCCGCGGTATCGACCTGCCCGACCTGGGAATCACCGGCTGGGTGACGCTGACCATCGCCCAGGTCGGCACCGACGACCAACGGGCCCGCTGGGTCGAGCCGGTGCTGCGCGGAGAAGTGCTGTGGTGTCAACTCTTCTCCGAACCCGGTGCTGGATCCGATGCAGCCGCGGTGCGTACGTCGGCCAAGAAGGTCGACGGAGGGTGGCGGGTCACCGGGCAGAAGGTGTGGACAAGCCTTGCCCAGCACTGCCAATGGGGACTTGCGACGGTCCGGACCGACCCTGACGCACCCAAACACGCGGGGGTGACCATGATGGCGATCGATATGACGTCCCCGGGAGTGCAGGTCAACCCGCTGCGTGGCCTGACCGGAGACTCCCACTTCAACGAGGTGTTCCTCGATGACGTGTTCGTGCCGGACACCGATGTGGTGGGCGAGGTGAACAAAGGCTGGCTGGTCGCCCGCGCCACACTGGGCAATGAGAGGGTGTCGATCGGCGGCGGCTCGGGCGCTCCGACCTCGTTCACCATCTCCCACCTGGTCGAACTCCTCGACAGTGTTCCGACCGAGACCGCTGTGTGCCACCTGCACGATGCCGGCAGGATCATCGCCGAGACGTTGACCCTGCCGATGCTCAACATGCGGCGGGTCAGTCGCGCCATCGTCGGCGCCGAGCCTGGCCCGGAGGGCAATGTGACCAAACTCTTGGTGGCCGAGCAATCGCAACGGCTCACCGAACTGGGAATGACGCTGGCCGGACCGACTGCCGTGACCGGTGGCAACGAGCGGTTGACGAATGCCTACCTCGGAAACCGTGCGATGACCATCGCCGGTGGCACCTCGGAGATCACCCGCAACACCATTGCCGAGCGCATTCTCGGCCTGCCGCGGGATCCGCTGCTCAAGTGACCCTTGCCGATCCGGCGGGTCGGCCATACTGCTGAGGTGACCACCGCCGGGACCGCCTTCCACCCCGAACTCGCCCGCATCGGCAGGTTCATTCCGCGCAAGCTCGTCACCAAGGCGAATCTTGTTCTGCTGCAGCGAATGAGTATGTTGATGGAACGTCGGGTGCCGGACGGCGTGCTGCCACTGACCCTGAGCACAGGGGTTCGGGTGCGGTTGTATCGACCGCGAGAGTCGACCGCGTCCAGCCCTGCGCTGCTGTGGATTCACGGCGGCGGTTACGTGATCGGCAGTGCCGCGCAGGACGATGCATCCTGCCGCAGATTCGCCGATGCCCTCGGCGCCACGGTCGTGTCGGTGAACTATCGACTGGCGCCGCAGCATCCTTACCCAGCCGGGCTCGAGGACTGCTACGCCGCGCTGACGTGGCTGGCCGGTCTGCCCGGTGTCGATGCCGAGCGCATCGCGATCGGGGGCGCGAGCGCCGGCGGCGGATTGGCTGCCGCGCTGGCCCTGCTGGCCAGGGACCGAGGTGAGGTGCACCCCGCCGGCCAGTTGCTGGTGTACCCGATGCTGGATGACCGTTCGGTCGGCATCTGCCGCGATGATCCCGGCCATCGGTTGTGGACCCATGAGAGCAACCGGTTCGGTTGGTCGGCTTATCTCGGTACCGCCGATCCCGAGGTCGCCGTACCGGCGCGCCGAAAGGACCTGAGCGGCCTGCCGCCGGCCTGGATCGGGGTGGGAACGCTCGATCTGTTCCACGACGAGGATCTCGACTACGCGAGACGCCTTCGCGCCGCCGGGGTGGCGTGTGAAGTCACAGTCGTGGACGGCGCCTTTCACGGATTCGACGGCGTCGCGCCGAAAAGCACTGTCGCCCAGGCTTTTCACCGGAAGCAACGGGACTGGTTACACGATGTGTTCACGAACTCGGCGCCCGTACGGACGATCCGTGCGGGCGCCGAGAACGGTGCTGTCGATCAGCCGGCCATGAACTCCGAGTAGGCCGACGCGAGATCGGGCGGGAGTACCGAGACGTTGCACTGCCGCTGGGTGTCGCCGATCGGCGCCAAGATGCCGCGCAATTCGTAGTACTCCTGCGAGTTGGCGGTGAAATAGGCGCGGATGTTGGCCGCGGCGACATCGCGCGGCTGGGTGCGCGCCGCCTGGACCACCTGGTTGGCACCGGGATGGCTGTTCAGATAACTCGTTGCAGCGCCGGTGACCGAACTGACGGTGCCGGCCACCGCATCGGGGCTGCAATTCGGTGCCGCCGATGCCGCCGGTGCTGCGATGAGCGCCGTCGCAGCGGCACCCAGCAACGCACCCGCAGATGTCCGCCGAATGATCGTGATGGTGTTCTTCATGATGTGTTGTGTCCTTCGAGAATCGGACTTTCGCGCGCATGACCCTAGACGCGCCGGATGTCTTCCCAGACCCGAAAACCACGGTACGCGTGCTCCGTTGGCCGCCGTGGTCGGTGCCGATGCCGAACTACCCGTCAAGCGGCGGCGTTACACCGATTGCCGGTGATGTCCGTCGCAATCCGGCTCGATCCGCTCAGGATCGGGGCCGGATTCTTAACCACCCGGGCAAACCTTTAGATGATCGTGATCTTCGACCGTGACCGGATTGTTACCCGGTTACCGCGCCACCACCCGTATGGTGCGCAGTTCCGGATCGGCGGGGTCATGCAGGTGCATACCGGCTTGGACTCCGGAACGGAGATAATCCAGCACGGCGTCATCGAGCAGTTCGCCGGGAACCACCGCCGGGATACCCGGCGGATACGGGGTCACCTGCTCGGCCGCGATGCGACCGGCTGCTCGCTCGACCGGCACCGATTCGACCGGGCCGAAGAAGGCCTCGCGCGGGGCCATGACGCTGTCCAGTTCGATGTCCGTCGGTGCGGGTAGCCGGATCTGTGCAGGCCTGTGCGACTTATCGGCCGTGTTGCGCCACTGGGTGAGCGCACTGACCAGGCGTTGGGTGGTGTCGAGTCCGTCGGCGAAGGACAGGGTGGCCAGTATCCGACGGTGGTCCATCAGACCTACGTCGATGCGGGCGTGGCTGCGCAACCAGTCGCCCACTTGATAACCCGAGGCGCCGGTCCCTGAGACGTCGATCAGCACCTGCAACACATCCAGGTCGTGTGACGCCGACGCACCGAGCAATTCGTCGTGCATGACTTCCAGGTCGGGAATCCGCTCGATGTCGGAGCGTAGTCCACGTGCCAGAGATAGTGCCCCGGTCAGCAATTCGTGTCCGTTGTCGACCATGTGGCGGCGCCACCCGTCGATGGCCGCGTAGACCATCGCGCTCGGGCTCGTCGTCATCAGCAGGTCGGCGCACTCTGCGAGACGGTCCTTGTCGACGAGGTCGCCCTGCAGGTGGAAGACCGAGCCCTGCTCGAACCCGGCACCCATCTTGTGCACGCTCACCACGCACAGGTCGGCTCCCGCGTCCATGGCCCAGGTCGGCAGGTCCTCATGGAAGGGCAGGTGCGCACCCCACGCCTCGTCGACGATGAGCGGTTTGCCACGGGCATGACAGATCTCGGCCATCGCGCGCAGGTCGGCGCAGGTGCCGTAGGGGCTCGGGCTGACGATCAATGCGCCGGCAGCATCGGGGTGGCGGTCCCATGCCTCGGCGAGCTGCTGCGGTGACGGTGGGTGCGAAAGATGCCGGGCCGCATCCCATTGCGGTGAAACCCACCGCGGTTGCACGCCGGCGAAGATCAAACCCGCCACGATCGACTTGTGGCTGTCTCTGCCGACGATCAAGCTGCCGCCCCCACCCGCGACCGCCATCATGGCGGCCTTGACCGACAAGGAACTACCGCAGGTGGAAAACCAGGCATGCTCGGCTCCGACGGCATCGGCCATCAATTCCTCGGCGTGGCGGAGGTAACCATTGCTGGTATGCCAGTCGTCCAATCCGCCGGCGGCCAACACATCGTCGAGAAAGGGGTCGCGGCCCAGCACCCGCAGGGTCTGCGGATCGACCCCCCGCCCCTGCCGATGACCCGGCGGGGAGAACCCGTAGCGGTGCGACCGGTGGTAATCGGTCACGGCGTCGAGCATGGGAGCAACGTTCTGATCCATCATCTCCGGGTACCCGCGGCCCGTTTCACGCAACCGCGCACCGGGTAGCCAGGCCGGGCCCGAAAGGAGGAACACGATGCCAACTGGCAAGGGCGTATACGTCGATGA
Source organism: Mycolicibacterium neoaurum ATCC 25795 (assembly GCF_000691525.1). GTDB lineage: Bacteria > Actinomycetota > Actinomycetes > Mycobacteriales > Mycobacteriaceae > Mycobacterium > Mycobacterium neoaurum. The sequence continues at coordinate 23,298 of NZ_JMDW01000016.1, read as the reverse complement.
CGAGAACGAGCCGGAGGACGAGTCCTCCAAGAAGACGGCGAGCGAGCGGGCCGAACGTGGGGACCCGACCCCCGATGTGCCCGACCAGGGGGCCGAGCCGCCGGACTGATCAGGGACGACGGTAGGCGAGTTCACCGCCGATGACGGTGGCGACCACCGACCGTCCGTCCAGCTCGGTCAGCACCCGCTCCGGCGGAGCATCGAGCACACACAGGTCGCCCGGCTGGCCCGGGTCGACGGTGCGCACATCGGTGGGTGCGGTGGCGGTGCCCAGGAACAACTCGAGGGCGCGGCGGGCCTCGATTCGTTCGGCTGCGCCCAGCACTGCCCCGGATGCGGTGCGGCGGTGGACGGCGGCCCGCATCGCGGCCCATGGATCGGCGCAGCCGAACGGGGCGTCGGTGGACAGCGCGACCGGGACACCTGCACGCAGCAATGACCGCACCCGCCACAGTTCGTGCTGTTCCTCGGCGGGCACGTCGACCAGGTACTGATCACCCCGCTCGGATACGAAGTTCGGTTGGGTCACCACCGTGACGGGGAGATCGGCCAGCTCGGCAATGCAGTCGTCGGGCACCACCGCCGCGTGCTCGATGCGGTCGCCGGGGTGGCTGCCCACCATACGTAGAGCGGAGATGGAGACGACCAACTGCGCCGCGGTCACACAGTGCAGTGCAACCGGTACATCGTCGTGGTGGCACCGCTCGATGAACGTGGCCAGCTCGGCGAGATCAAGACTGTCGTCGTGCAAGATGCGTTTACCCGGCGCCAGGTGGTGAACGGCCTGACGAAGGTCGCCATGCCGGTGCGTCTCCTCGAGTTCGACGATATCGACGATGTCGAGATCCGGTGTCGCATCGGTGATCCCGGTGACTCCGAGCGCGCTGAGCCGGCGGCTCAGGCCATCGAGGGCCGTATGGCGGCGCTGCAGCGCATCCGACCACGACCGATCAGCACTGCGCAGTCTGCCGTCCGGATGCCCGGACAGGCCGACGGCGTCCAGTCCGGCCGAATTCAGGATCCACAGCACGCCGCTGCGGTGCTGGACACGCACCGGCACCGGTGGCGAGATATCGTCCAGCACAGTTCGGTTCAGTGGCCCAGCCACGGCCTCGTGATAACCGACTGCACGGATCCAGCCGTCTGAACCGACGCTCGTGGCAGCCAGGATACGGGCCAGGTCGGCACGGTCGTGAACCTCGGCGGTGCCGACCCGCACTGAATCGGCCGCCGCAGCAGCGGAATAGATGTGCAGATGGTGGTCATGCAGGCCCGGAATGACGGCGCCCCCCGCCGCATCGATCACCCGCTCACCCGGCAACGGCGCCAATCCCGCGGCAACCTGGGTGATGGCGGGACCGGTCCGGATATCGGTGATCCGGCCGTCGAGCAGATGCGCCTGCCGGATCAGCATGTCACCGAGTGTCTTCGGTTCACCAACGAGCGCACAGCCGCATTGTCGGCACCCAGTGACGATGCCGCAGGTACGCTCGGCGGGACCGGAGGTTTCCGGCGGGCGCCGCCGACGAACGGCGCATATCCTGCCGATACCGCGGCCATCGACATCTCGATGAGTTCCCCGCCCCCGCGAGCCAGCGAATCCACCACCGCGGCTGCGGCGTGCAGGCCCGTCAGCGGATCGGCGATCGCGTCACCGACGAAAATCGGTCCCGTCGGGGTGTTTTCGACCAGTCCGCCCGCCACCGCGGCATCGTCGCCGAAGGCCACCCGCGCACCGGAATCACCCTCGGCCCCGTAACCGGTGATGCGCAGCCACACTCGGCCACCGCGGGCGGTGATATCCGATGGACCCAGCCGGCGTCTGCTCAACGCCGCGGGCCGCGACCCCTCGATGACGACGTCTGCGACCGTCAACAGCGAGCGCAACGCCTCCTCGTCATCGAAATCGATCGCGTACGAGAGCTTCCCGTGATTCATCCAGTCGAAGAACGGAGCCGGACCACGACGAGTACCGTCCGGCCGAGCCGGGCTCTCCACCTTGACAACGGTGGCACCGACTCGGCGCAACAGCTGCCCGCACAACGGCCCCGCCCACATCGATGACAGATCCGCCACCAACAGTGGCGCACCGGGCGCGCGCGCCGGCCCGTGTGGCAGCACCCGCGGGTCCGCACACTGCACCTCGCCGAGCACCGCCGCCGGGATCCCCAGCAACTGTGCCCGCTGTACGGCATCGACCGCGGACTGATGGGCCGCCCAGCCGCACACGGCCGCCCACGGGTCGCTGGGCGGTGCGTCGTGCTGAACCAGGGCGGCCACGGAGTCGACGTCATCGGGTCGCGACAACGTGACGGCACACCACGCGTCGGCGCAACGCAACAGGCGGGTCGCTCCCCCGGCCGACGTCCGGCCCGGCGCTGCCAGCCCGAGCAGGGTCGCGCGCCCGCCGATCAGTTCGGCGGAATCCAACCGCACACCGGTGCGGACGGTGAAGTCTTCAGCCACGGTCTGGGCACGCGTACACAGCGCTGACGGCAACTCCATGCCCTGCCCTCGCCGGTTCATCACCCAATTGTGGCCCAGCGACCGCATGCGGCGTCAGGCGTGCGGCGGTTCGCCGGTCACCCGGTGGTCGGCATGGTTCAGCCCCTCGCGTACCAGCCGGCCCAGGTGGCCGTCGCGCAACCGGTAATAGACACGGCGGCCGTCCTTGCGGGTGTCGACCAACCGGGCAAAGCGCAGTTTGGCCAGGTGCTGGCTGATCGAGGTGCGCGACCCGCCGGTGGCCTCGGCCAGCGCACTGACATCGGCCTCACCCTGGGTCAGCAGCCAGAGTAGGTGCAAGCGAGTCGGGTCGGCCAGCATCCGGAAGGTGTCGCTGGCCGCATCCAGACGGTCACGGTCCGGTGCGCTCTCGTGAACCAGACTGGGCCCCTCGGTCGCAGCGGTCGGCGTCCTGTCCATCGACGAATTGTCCCCTCCCACGGACCGTGATGCGAACCGCCGATGCAGCCGCCCCTGTTGCGAGGATAGCCAGGATCGTTGCGGCCAGCCCGTGATCGACGTTCGCGCCCACCCAACCAGCAATCGGATAGGTCAGCAGAAATCCGGCGTGCGAGAGCGAGAACTGGGCGGTGAACACCGCGGTGCGATCCGGTTTGGTGCGGGCCAACAACCGGCCGGCCGGGGTGGTGACCATTGCGGTGGCTGCACCGAGTGTGGCCCACAAGGCCATCAGCACCGGCGGGTCCGGGTTGGTCACAGTGAACACGGCGGCGGTCACGGCAAGACCGGTTGCTGCTCCGACCGCGCCGATAACCATCAGGGTGCGGTCGGCGAGTACGGTCAGCAACCAAGGTGTGAGCAGTGCGACGCCCATCGACCCGGCGCCGTAGACCGCCAATGTCACTGCCACATCGGCATCATCTCCACCCTGCAGCTCGCGGACGTAGACGACGGTGTTCACCAGGACCAGCGCGGTCGCCGAGGCGACCGCGAGGTTCATCGCAAGCAGTGCGCGTAACTCACTGCGGCCGAACATGATCCGCGCTCCTGCCAACACGCGGTCGCGCAACCCTGCACGCTCGGCTCTTCGCACCCCGGCAGGCACCGCCGTACGCCCCACCAGCAAGGCGGATATCAGGAATCCCACGGCGGTCGCGACGAACAGACCGGAGTAGGCCAGCACCGTGAGCAGCACGGCCGCGAGCAGTGGGCTCAGCACTGCCTCCAGGTCATAGGCCAGCCGGGACAGTGACAGCCCGCGGGTGTAGTGGCGTTCATCGACCAAGACGCTGGGGATGACCGCCTGGAAGGCGGGCGTGAACGTCGCGGAGGCGGCGTGCAGGACGAACACCAGCAGATACACCTGCCAGGTGTGCCCGACCAGCGGCAGCGATATCGCGACCGCGGCGCGCACAGCGTCGGCGCCGACCAGCACGGTCCGGGGATGCAGCCGCTCGGTGAGTGTCGACATGACCGGCGCCACCACGACATAGGCCACCATCTTGATCGCGAGCACCGTCCCGAGCACCGCGCCGGCCGCGCCGCCGGCCAGGTCATAGGCGAGCAGACCGAGGGCGACGGTCAGCAGTCCGGTCCCGGTCAGCGCAATGACCTGGGCGGTGAACAACCGGGCGAAGACGGACACAGCCCCAATATGCACTATATGTGCGCACGTGCGCACATATAGGTCAGATCCTGCGGCTGGCCGCCAGGCTGCCGAGCATCTTGACCGCATCCGCACTCGGCGAGCCGGGCGCAGCCTGGTAGACGACCAGTTCTTGGCCGGGCGCCGACCGCACCGCGAAAGTCTGCAACCCGAGTGTCACCATGCCGACCTCGGGGTGGCGGAACACCTTGGTGTCCTGCGTCTTTCCCCGCACGTCGTGGCGGGCCCACAACTGCGCGAAGTCCGCGCTGGTGGCCAGCAGTTCGGTGAGCACCGCGACAACGCGCGGATCATTGGGCTGCTCACCGTGATTTCGGCGGAAGCCGGCCACCGAGTTCGCCGCGATGCGCGGCCAGTCGGCGTAGAACTCGCGGGCCCGTGGCTCGTTGAACACCAGCGTCATCAGGTTGCCGTGCGCACCGAAATCCCCGAACAACGCCTCGGCGATCGGATTGGCTGCCAACACGTCGTACGCCCGGTTGTAGACCAGCGCCGGGTTGTCGGGCCATGCCGCCATGAGTTGGAGCAGGGCGGGATCCACCCGGTCGGGCACGTGCGGACCCGGCGCCGGTAGCGCTTGGCCGGCCAACCGGAAAAGATGTTCGCGGGCGTCGTCATCGAGTCGCAGCGCGGTCGCCAGGGCGTCCACCACCTGTACCGACGGCGACCGCTCCCGACCCTGTTCGAGCCGGATGTAGTAGTCGATGCTCACCCCGGCCAGTTGCGCCACCTCCTCGCGGCGCAGACCGGGCACCCGTCGCTGTCCGACGCTGACCAGTCCCACATCGGCGGGTCCGAGCGACGCCCGTCGGCTCCGTAGGAAATCCCCGAGTTCCGGCATAGGGCCACAGTAGGCGTGCGGGATGGCCGATGCCTGGGTGTCATGCACCCTGGCGGACGCGGCGCACTCGACCGACGGTGGAGCCATGACCGATAAGAAGATCGTCCTCGTCACCGGAGCCACGAGCGGGATCGGCGAAGCCATCGCGCGTCGGCTGGCCGCCCAGGGTCACCAGGTGGTGGCCGGAGCCCGCCGCACCGACCGGCTGGACGCACTCGCCACCGACAATCTGGCGGTGCGCCGCCTCGATGTCACCGACCGTACCGATTTCACCGGCTTCGTCGACTCGGCCGTCAGCCGGTACGGGCGCGTCGACGTGTTGATCAACAACGCCGGGGTGATGCCGCTGTCCCGGATGGACGCGCTCCTGGTCGACCAGTGGGACACCATGATCGACGTGAACATTCGCGGCGTGCTCAACGGCATCGCGGCAACCCTGCCGCACTTCCAACGGCTCGGCAGTGGACATTTCGTCACCGTCGCGTCCGTCGGTGCGCACGAGGTCGTCCCCACCGCCGCGGTGTACTGCGCCACCAAGCATGCGGCGTGGGCGATCACCGAGGGGTTGCGCCTCGAGCTGGACCCCTCGATCCGGGTCACCACCATCTCCCCCGGTGTCGTCGAATCCGAACTGGCCGAGACGATCACCGATCCCACAGCGGCTGACGCGATGCGGAGCTATCGCGCCGCGGCGATCGCGCCGGATGCCATCGCCCGAGCGGTCGCTTTCGCCATCGACGAGCCCGCGGATGTGGATGTCAACGAGATGGTGGTCAGGCCGGCTCGACAGCGCTGACGATCTCATCGACGAGGCCCCATGACAGTGCCGTCGCGGCGTCGATGGTCACACCGGTGAGCACCAGATAGGCGGTGCGCCAACGGCCTATCCGCCGCGTGATGCTCACGGTGCCGCCCGCCCCCGGGATCAGTCCGAGCGCGAGTTCGGGCAGTCCGATGGTGGCCGCGGGGTCGGCGCTGACATGGCCGCAGTAGGCCGCCATCTCCAGCCCGCTGCCGAGCACCTGGCCGTGTACATGCGCCCGGCAAGCCCGGCCCAATCGGGCGGTCAGCTCGTCCAGTGCCAGCGCAGGACTGTGCCGAGTCCTGGCCAGGTGCGCGCTCGCCGGATCCGCGAAGGTGCCGAACTCGGCGAGATCGCCTCCGCTGCAGAAGGATTTGCCGTTGCCGGTCAGCAGCACCCCGGTCACCGAATCATCGAGGCGCGCCACCTCGAGCGCCTCCAGCAGGGCGGCACGCGCATCGGTGGTGAAGGCGTTGTGCCGTTGCGGCCGGTTGAACTGGATGCGCAGCGTGTCACCGGTCCGCTGGGACAGCACCGGGTCGGCGATGCGCGGCAGCTCCGCGGGCCCGCGTTCGGCCAGCCAGCGCGCGAACTCGGGTCCAGACTGCAGTGTCGAGTACGCCAATGATTCGGTGATCACACCGGCGAAGGTCGAGCCGACCGGGTCGATGCTGCGCAGCACGTCATCGCATATCGCCGCCGACTGCGGCCAACGCTCTAGCCGGGTCCGCAGCTCGGCCACCGTGGCGTCCACCGAGGCCACGGTGACCGCCCGCCGGTCGTCGGTGTGATCCTCGGTGAGGGTTAACGTCGCCTCCTCGACCGGGTCGCCGACGCCGACGGTGATTCCGCCGGTGAGCTCGAGCACGGTCATGAGTACTTCTTGATCAGCTCCTGCTTGTACAACTTGCCGGTATCGGTGCGGGGCAGCTGCTCCTCGAACGCGATCGAGCGGGGGCACTTGTAGTGCGACAGCTGATCTCGCAACCAGGCCAACAGCTCGTCGGCGAATTCTGGTGTGGCATCGCCGGGATCGACGGTCTGCACCACACCCTTGACCGATTGGCCCATCTCGTCGTCGGGGATGCCGAACACCGCGGCATCCATCACCTTCGGGTGGGTGACGAGCATGTTCTCGGCCTCCTGCGGATAGATGTTCACCCCGCCGGAGATGATCATGTGGTGCCGCCGGTCGGTGAGGTACAGATAGCCGTCCTCGTCGAGATACCCGATATCACCGACGGTCTTCCAGCCGTGGGAATCCCGCGACGACGCGGTCTTCTCGGCATCGTTGAGATACTCGAAATCCTGTCCGCCCTCGAAGAAGATCTCACCCGGTTCGCCGGGGGGCAGCTCGTTGCCGTTCTCGTCGAGGATGTGCACGATGCCGGTCATGGCCTTGCCCACCGAGCCCGGGTGCGCCAGCCATTCCTCGGCACTGATCAGCGTGGCACCGATCGCTTCGGATGAGGCGTAGTACTCGTCGACGATCGGCCCCCACCAGTCGATCATCTGCTTCTTGATCTCGACCGGGCACGGGGCGGCCGCGTGCATCACCCGCTGCAGACTCGACACGTCGTAGGAGTTGCGCACCTGCTCGGGGAGCTTGAGGAAGCGGGTGAACATCACCGGGACGAACTGACCGTGCGTCACGCCGTACTTCTCGATCGCCGCGAGCGCGCCCTCGGCATCGAACTTCTCGAGCACCACGGTGGTGATACCGCCGGCAAGTGCCTGCATCGACCACACCGAGGGCGCCGTGTGATACAGCGGCGCGGGGCTGAGATACACCGCGTCGGGGTTCATCCAGAAGGAGACCAGGGCGGCCATCATGCCGGGGGTCTCCGACGGCGGCAGATGCGGTAGGGCCCGCTTTATGCCCTTGGGCCGGCCGGTGGTGCCCGAGGAATACTGCAGCAGGTCACCGTCCCACTCATCGGCGATGGGTGTGGTGGGCAGGTCGGCAACCGCCTCGGGGTACTTCGCCCAACCTTCGAGTTCACCAGTGGTCAGCAACACGGGCGGCAGGCCGCCGGGCAGGTGCTCGGCCAATTCCGCCAATACCGGGGTCAGCGCCGCGGACCCGACGATCGCCTTGGCCGCGCTGTTGTCGACGATGTACGCCGCTTCGGCCGCGGTCAGGTGGGTGTTGATGGGCACGTAGTACAGACCGGATCGGCGGGCCGCCCACATGACCACATGCATGTGCTCGTTGTTCTCGATGAGGATCGCCACCGCGTCCCCCTCGACCAGACCGTGATTGCGGAAGTAATGCGCCAGCTGGTTGGCCCGCGCTTCCATCTCTCCGAACGTCACCACAGTCCCGGACGGGTGGATGATGACGGCGGGCTTATCGGGGCTGGCTGTGGCCGTGTCACGGATCTGCATGAAGCGACTTTACGATGTCGCCCCGGCCCTTCGACCACGTAGTCGGCAAAAACTTGACATCCGTCAAGTTTCCCGTGGTCGCGGGCTTACCGGGCCCGGAAGGCTTGAAGACCCATCTGAGGGGGCATCTCCTCCGAATGAGCAATGTGGGTGCACTTCGGGTTCTCGTCACGGGAGCCACCGGCTACATCGGCGGGCGCCTGGTGCCCCGACTCCTGGAGGCCGGCCATCAGGTGCGGGTGCTGGTCCGCGATCCCGCCAAGATCCGCTCGGTGCCCTGGGCCGACGGCGTCGAGATCGCGCGCGGGGATCTGACCGACGCCGCCAGCCTGCGGGAGCCCTTCCGGGATATCGACGTCGTGTACTACCTCGTGCACTCCATGAACAGCGACGGTGATTTCGAAGAGGCCGAGCGGCGCAGCGCCGAGAACGTGGCATCAGCCGCCCGCGACGCCGCCGTTGGGCGCATCGTGTACCTGGGTGGTCTGCACGAACACTCCGATCGACTGTCGACGCATCTGCGGTCCCGAACCCAGGTCGGCGAGATCCTGATCGATTCCGGCGTCCCCACGATGGTGCTGCAGGCAGGCGTCGTCATCGGGGCCGGGTCGGCATCCTTCGAGATGATCCGGCACCTGACCAATCGTCTTCCGGTCATGACCACACCGCGCTGGGTCAACAACCACATTCAGCCCATCGCCGTCGGCGACGTCCTGCACTACCTGGCGGCTGCCGCCACCGCGGCGACATCCGAGAGCCGCACCTACGATATCGGCGGGCCCGATGTGTTGCGCTACGGCGAGATGATGCAGATCTACGCCGAGGTGGCCGGGCTGGCACGGCGCCGCATCCTCGTATTACCGGTTCTCACACCGAAACTCGCCGGAATGTGGATCGGCTTGGTCACGCCGGTACCACTGAGCATCGGTCGGGCGCTCATCGAGTCGCTCAGCACCGATGCCGTGGCCTACGAGCACGACATCGACGCCATCATCGCCGCGCCGAGCGGCGGGCTGACGCCCTACCGCGACGCCGTTGCGCTGGCGCTGCGCAATGCCGAGAACACCGAGGCCGGCTGGGACGGCGCCGCCGCCGATCCGCTGCCCACCGACCCGGCCTGGACGGGCGAGATCGTCTACACCGAGAGTCGCGATGCCGTTGTCCGAGCCGATCCGCAACGAGTGTGGGAGGCCTTGTTGCATTGGTCATCCCGTCACGGACACTGGACCGTCGAGAACAAGCAGGAACCCACGCTGCTCGAGCTGCACGGACCGGGCCGAGCACGGCTGCAATGGCGTATCGAGTCGGTCACGCCGGCGCGAACCCGGCTGCATCAGCATGCCAGCTACATTCCCAAAGGCCTACCCGGACAACTCTATTGGCTCGGCCTGAAACCACTGCACCGGATCGGTCTCCGGCGGGCGATGCAGTCCGTGATCAAGGAATCGGAGGGCCGACGGTGATCGAAGTACAGCGCGAGGTGGTCACCTCTGCAGATCCGCGCTCGGCGTTCGACTACCTCGCCGACTTCACCACCACCGAGCAGTGGGACGCCGGCTCGATCCGGACCATCCGAGTGCACGGCAACGGCGATATCGGAACGCACTACGCCAACAGCACCAAGCTCGCCGGCCGCACCAGGGACGTCGACTACGAGGTCGTCGCGCTGACACTGGGCGCCTCGATCGAGTTGCGCGGTAAGAACTCCGCGCTGTCCGCGCGTGACGTCCTCACCGTCGCACCGCATCCGAACGGGTCGACGGTGACCTACCGCGCGCAGTTCACCTTCCGCGGCTGGCTGCGCTACGCCGAGCCGATCTTGCGGCGCAGGATGTCGCATCTGGCCGACGACAGCGCGGCAGGCCTGCGCCGGGAGTTGGCCCGGCTGCAGGCCTGAACGCTTCGGCCGAGGTCAGTCGGATTCGGCCAGTCTGGTCTTGAGGGCGTCGAATTCGTCCTTGATACCGGTCGGCAGCTTCTCGCCGACGAACTCGAACCACTCTTCGATCAGCGGCAGCTCGGCACGCCATTCCTCGGCGTTGACGGCCAGCGCCTCGTCGACATCGGCCGGATCAACGTCCAGCCCCGACAGGTCCAGATCGGCGGCGGTCGGCACGATCCCGATCGGGGTGCTCTTGCCGTCGGCCTTGTGCTCGATGCGCTCGATGGCCCACTTCAGCACGCGGCTGTTCTCACCGAATCCGGGCCACAGGAAGCGGCCGTCGTCGCCACGGCGGAACCAGTTGACGAAGAACACCTTCGGCAGCTTGGACTCATCGGCCTGCTTACCGATGTTGATCCAGTGCTGGAAGTAATCGCCGACGTTGTAGCCCAGGAACGGCAGCATGGCCATCGGGTCGCGGCGCACGGTGCCGACCTTGCCCTCGGCGGCGGCGGTCTGTTCGGAGCCGAGGGTGGCGCCGATGAAGACGCCGTGCTGCCAGTCGCGGGCCTCGGTGATCAGCGGCACGGTGGTCTTGCGGCGCCCACCGAACAGGATCGCCGAGATCGGCACGCCCTGCGGGTCGTCCCACTCCGGAGCCAGCGTGGGGCACTGCGAGATCGGGGTGCAGTACCGCGAATTCGGGTGTGCGGCCTTGGTTTCGGTTTCGCGCAGGATCCAGTCCTGGCCCTTCCAGTCGATCAGGTGATCGGGTTCACCTTCCAACCCCTCCCACCAGACGTCACCGTCGTCGGTCTTGGCGACATTGGTGAACACGGTGTTGCCCGCGGCGATCGTCTTCATGGCGTTGGGGTTGGAGTCCCAGTTGGTGCCCGGTGCGACACCGAAGAAACCGAATTCCGGGTTCACCGCGTACAGCTGACCGTCCTTACCGAACCGCATCCAGGCGATATCGTCGCCGACGGTCTCGGCACGCCAGCCCGGGATGGTCGGCTGCAGCATCGCGAGGTTGGTCTTTCCACACGCCGACGGGAACGCGGCGGCGATGAAGTAAGCCTTGTTCTCCGGGGAGATCAACTTGACGATCAGCATGTGCTCGGCGAGCCAGCCCTCGTCGTGAGCCATGGCCGAGGCGATGCGCAGCGAGTAGCACTTCTTGCCGAGCAGCGCGTTGCCGCCGTATCCCGAGCCGTAGCTCCAGATCTCGCGGGTCTCCGGGAAGTGGGTGATGTACTTGGTGTCGTTGCATGGCCAGGGCACGTCCTTCTCGCCCTCTTCCAGCGGTGCGCCGATCGAGTGCAGCGCCTTGACGAAGAATCCGTCCTCGCCGATCTTGTCCAGCGCGGCCTTGCCCATCCGGGTCATGGTGCGCATCGAGACGACGACGTACTCCGAATCGGTGATCTCGACGCCCAGCTTGGGGTCCTCAGCGTCCAACGGGCCCATGCAGAACGGGACAACCCAGAGCGTGCGTCCCCGCATCGACCCGCGGTACAGGTCGGTCATGAGGCCGCGCATCTCGGCCGGGTCCATCCAGTTGTTGGTCGGGCCGGCGTCGATCTCGCGCTCGGAACAGATGAAGGTGCGCGATTCGACGCGCGCGACGTCGGAGGGGTCCGACAGTGCCAGGTAGGAGTTCGGCTGCTTCTCCTGGTTGAGCTTCTGGAAGGTGCCGGCCGCGACGAGCTGTTCGGCGAGGCGCTCGTACTCCTCCTGCGAGCCGTCTGCCCAGGCAACCCGGTCGGGTTGGGTCAGCTCGGCGACCTCGCGAACCCAGGCCAACAGCCCCTGATGCGTCGTCGGTGCATTGTCGAGACCGGGAATGGTCGCTGAGGTCATCAAAGTCTCCTGCGTTGTTTCCGTGCATGTGCCGTTAACCGGCAGGTCACGATCGTCCCTGAAATAGAGGTTAACGCGGGTGACTTTGGTCCGGAGAATCGGGACGATGTCCGATCACTCACAGGAACGATTCAGAAGTTCCTGCTACTCGACGGTAACCGAGTCCAGCTCGGCCCGCACCGCTCGCAGGGACTCGTGCAGGGTGGATAACCGCTGCTCAGCGGGTCCCACCTGAGTCGCGATGGCCAACGCTCGCGCCCGTAGCTGAGCATCGACTGCGACCAGCGTGGCGTTCGCTTCGGTGGCCATCCTTTCGCCCTCGACTGCGGATTCCGCAGCCAGTGCCGTCTCGGCGGACAGCAACCGGGACGCGACCAGCGCTTGGAGATCCGCACGCAGGGTGCCGACCACGGCGCCGGTCCACCGGTCCCACCGGGCACGGGCGTGCAACAACCCGCGGACGCGGACCACCCAGGCTGCCAACAACAGGCCGACCGTGGCACCGCCGCCCGCAGCGATTGTTGCTGCCCCGGGTGCCAGCCCGGCCAACAGCCGGGCCGCAGCGAGGGCTACCCCCAGTCCGAACCCGACGCCGAGCACGATCATCAGACGCCTCTCCAGGCCCGGCGCGAACGGCTCCGGTTCGCCGGGATCGGTCATCATCCGGCTCGGCTCGACAGACGGAGCCGACAACCCGAGCGCGCCGGCAATCTGACGCACCCGCGCGGTGACGGCCGCGTCCACCTCGGTCGCGATGAGGTCGGCGCGCTCGACTGCCGCGGCCCGGAGATCGACACCGCGACGCCAACCGGCTGCCTCCTCGGCGAGTGTGGCCCGCAGTTCCCCGCACCGGTGGTGGACCTGCTGGTTGAGGTCGATGCGGGCTTGTTGTACCCGGGTGCGCAGGTCACGCGCCTGCACTGCGTCCAGACGGCGCGCGGCGCGCAGGGCTTCATCGCGTCTGCGATGCAACGCGACGGCCACGGTATCGGGTGCGCCGAGCGCGTCGATCTGGTCGCACAACGCGCTTTCTGCGGCGCGCAGTCGGTTCCGCCGCGCCAACGTCGGACCGTCGAGTCCAGTCATCAGCAGGTCGACGAGCTCGTCGAGGACCGGGTGACCGGTACGCGGCTCGGCGGCCACACCGGTCCACGGCATCGACCGATAGCGCGCGGCATGTCTGTGCACGGCCTCGCAGGCATCGGCGGACACCGCCCGCCAATCCGCGTGGACATCGATCTTGGTGACGACTCCGATCACAAGGTCGCAGCGGCGACCCGCTTCGTCGAGGATCCGGAGATCGGAGTCGACCACCGGTGCCGCGGCAGAGACCGTGAACACGACGGCGTCCGGCTCGTCGGCATGCTCGACGATGCGGTGCCCGGGCAGGGCGTTGCGCAATGCCGACACGAGAGCGGACACCCCGGCGAAGGGCGGCCCGGTCACCAGCACGACGGGTGCGCTCACGTCGGTATGTCGTGTCCGGCTGCCAGCCGCAGCTGTCCGCGGGCGAGGTCGGCACCACAATCTCGGTGCAGCGGACTGACCGGACCCCGGCTGTAGTGCAGCCACCGCACCGCCGAGCGCACCGGTTCTGCCGCGGTGAGCCGCAGACCTGCCGCGCGGATCACGTCCTCGGCCGCTGCCGCCACGGTGAGCACGGTCGTGTCCGCGGCGAGCAGTTCGGCCAGCGCAGGATCGGTGGCGGCCAGGGCGTGCAATCTGGTGAGCCCCGTGCGCAGCCTGCGGTAGCGCAGTGGTGCCGAGAGTTCGGCGATCGCGTCCAGTACCGGCGCTGCGTCACCGGTGGCCAGCGCGCACATCGGGACGGTGCGCACACCGGTCTGCTCGGTGATCGTGGCGGCCCGTTTCGCCGGGTCGGTCAGTGCATCGGCCTTGTTGAGGACGATGAGTCGCGGTCGATCGCTATCTGGACCGGGACGATCCTCGGGTTTGACGGTCTCGACGATCACCAGCGCCACCACGTCGGCGACGGCACCCTCGGGGACGCAGTCCAAACCGTGGTTCCGCAACACCGCCGCCACCGACCGACATCCGACCCCCGGTCGACCCGTCACCGATACCCGCACCGGCCGCCGGAGCGCGGCGATGATCGGACTCAGGCGGGGCCGGGAACCGTCCTCGGCGAGCGCGGTCAGTTCGGAGATCAAACCCACCCGTTCATCGTGACACCGCTCGCACACCCCGGAACGCGGCGATTTGGGCCTTGACGTGGGTCACACGCCGGTCCAGGCAACTGTTGGGTATCAATATGTGCCGCGATGCGGGTACCCCGGCACCGATGAGCGACGATGGACCGATGTATGCCCAGGGGGAGGAGCCCGGGGGAGCTGATCCCGCGCCGGGTGCTCCCGCCCATCATCAACGCCGGGTGACGAGCTTCCGCACCCGCCGCTCCCAGCTGACCGGGGGTCAGCAGCAGACCTGGGAGCGTCGCTGGCCCGAGGTGGGCACCGAGGCGCTGGACGCCGATGGCCGTCCGGTCGCGCTGGATCCCGAGCAATGGTTCGGCAGGCGGGCACCGCTGATCGTGGAGATCGGCTGCGGCACCGGAACCTCGACCGCGGCGATGGCCCAGGCCGAACCCGAGCGCGATGTCATCGCCGTCGAGGTCTACAAACGTGGGCTGGCGCAACTGTTGTCGGCCATCGACCGCGAGGGGATCACGAACATCCGGCTGATCCGCGGTGACGGCATGGACGTGCTGGAACACCTGGTGCCCAGCGCGTCGCTGACCGGTGTCCGGGTGTTCTTCCCCGATCCGTGGCCCAAGGCCCGCCACCACAAGCGACGGTTCATCCAGACCGCCTCGGTGGCCTTGATCGCCGACCGTCTCCGACCCGGCGGGCTGCTCCATGTGGCGACCGACCACCAGGGTTATGCCGAGCACATCGCCGAGGTCGGTGATGCCGAACCGGCGCTGAGCCGCGTGGCCATGGACGATGAGCTGCCCATATCGGTGGCTCGGCCGGAGACCAAGTACGAGCGCAAGGCGCTGGCCGGACCGATCGTGACGGAGCTGCTGTGGCAACGGCGATGAGCGCTTGCACGAAGACCAGGAGGCCAAGGTGAGTATCGACACCGAGCCAGATCTCCCCGAGACGCCCGATGCCCCGGCCGAGCCGGTGTCCACCGTCCAGCGCGTGCTGCTGGTGTGGGATGCGCCCAACCTCGACATGGGGCTGGGCTCCATCCTGGGCGGCCGTCCCACCGCCGCGCACCGGCCCCGCTTCGATGCGCTGGGACGCTGGCTGCTGAGCCGGACCGCGGAGCTGTCCGGGCGCAGACAGGCAGAGGGTGGAGTCGTGCCCACCCTGGAGCCGGAGGCCACCGTCTTCACCAATATCGCTCCGGGCAGCGCCGATGTGGTGCGGCCCTGGGTGGAGGCGCTGCGCAATGTCGGCTTCGCGGTGTTCGCCAAGCCGAAGGTGGACGAGGACAGCGATGTCGACAGCGACATGCTGGAGCACATCGCGCTGCGCCGCAGCGAGGGACTGGCCGGCGTGGTCGTCGCTTCGGCCGACGGTCAGGCGTTCCGCACACCGCTGGAGGACATCGCTCACGACGGCGTTCCCGTGCAGGTGCTCGGATTTCGCGAACATGCCAGTTGGGCGTTAGCGTCGGATACCTTGGAGTTCGTCGACCTGGAGGACATCCCTGGTGTCTTCCGGGAACCGCTACCGCGAATCGGCCTTGATTCGCTGCCCGAGCAGGGCGCGTGGTTGCAGCCGTTCCGGCCGTTGTCAGCGCTGCTGACCTCGCGCGTTTGAACAATTGAAGCGACAATTCGCGCGCAACGAGAAAAGACCTGAAGAAGATTTAAGGAGCTGACGTGTTCGCCTGGTGGGGTCGAACGGTGTACCAGTACCGATACATAGTCATCGGTGTCATGGTCGCACTGTGCCTTGGTGGCGGGCTGTTCGGAGCGAGTCTCGGACAGCACGTCACCCAGAGCGGTTTCTACGCTGATACCAGCGAGTCGGTGCAGGCTTCGCTGATCGGCGACGAGGTGTACGGCCGTGACCGCACCAGTCACGTCGTCGCCATCCTCACGCCACCGGATGACAAGAAGGTCACCGACAAGGCGTGGCAGCGCGAGGTGACCGGCGAACTGGACAAGGTCGTCGAGGACCATCCCGACCAGATCGTCGGCTGGGTGGGCTGGTTGAAGGCACCCGATACCGACAATCCGACGGTCAGCCAGATGAAGACCGAGGATCTCCGGCAGACGTTCATCAGCGTGCCCCTCAAGGGTGACGATGACGACACGATCCTGAAGAACTACCAGGCCGTCGAATCCGATCTGAAGCAGGTCAACGGCGGTGACATCAAGCTCGCCGGGCTCAACCCGCTGGCCAGTGAGCTCACCGGCACCATCGGCACCGACCAGAAACGCGCCGAGATCGCGATTGTGCCGTTGGTCGCGGTCGTGCTGTTCTTCGTGTTCGGCGGCGCCGTTGCGGCCGCTCTGCCGGCCATCGTCGGTGGTTTGACCATCGCCGGTGCGCTCGGCATTTTGCGGTTCATGGCCGAATTCGGTCCGGTGCACTTCTTCGCCCAGCCCGTGGTGACGATGATGGGCTTCGGTATCGCCATCGACTACGGCCTGTTCATCGTGAGCCGGTTCCGCGAGGAGCTTGCCGAGGGGTACGACGTACCGGCGGCGGTACGCCGCTCAGTGATGACCTCCGGTCGCACTGTCGCGTTCTCCGCGGTGATCATCGTGGCATCGTCACTTCCGCTGTTGCTGATCCCGCTCGGGTTCCTCAAATCGATCACCTACGCGATCATCACGTCGGTGCTGCTGGCGGCATTCCTGTCGATCACGGTGCTGCCCGCGGTGCTGGGCATCCTCGGGGCGAACGTGGATGCACTCGGCGTCCGCACTCTGCTGCGCGTGCCCTTCCTGGCCAACTGGCCGTTCTCCCGCAAGATCATCGACTGGTTCATCGAGAAGACCCAGAAGACGATGACGCGCGAGGAGGTCGAGAAGGGCTTCTGGGGCAAGCTGGTCAACGTCGTGATGAAGCGGCCGATCGCGTTCGCCGCCCCGATCCTCGTCGTGATGACGCTGCTCGTCATCCCGATCGGTCAGATGGCGCTCGGCGGCCTGAGTGAGAAGTACCTGCCGCCGGACAATCCGGTGCGCATGGCCCAGGAGCAGTTCGACCGCGAATTCTCCGGATTCCGCACCGAACCGTTGACGCTTGTCATCCGCAGCGACAACGGCGAACCGCTGACCGATCAGCAGGTGGCGGCGATCCGCGCCGACGCCCAGACGATTTCGGGTTTCGCCGGCAGCGACAAGCCGTCGGAGATGTGGCAGGAACGGCCGGCGCAGGAGAGCGGGTCCAAGGATCCCTCGGTCCGGGTGATCCAGAACGGTCTGGTCGACAACAGCACCGCGCCCAAGAAGATCGAGGAACTGCGCGCGCTGACGCCGCCGCGCGGGACGACGATCCTGGTCGGTGGCACCCAGGCGTTGGCTCAGGACAGCATCCTGACGCTGTTCGACAAGTTGCCGTTGATGGTCGTGATCCTGGTCATCACCACCACGATCCTGATGTTCCTGGCGTTCGGGTCGCTGGTGTTGCCGATCAAGGCGGCGTTGATGTCCGCCCTCACGTTGGGCTCGACCATGGGCATCCTGACCTGGATGTTCGTCGAGGGCGGGCATGGCTCCGGCTTGTTCAACTACACGCCGCAGCCCCTGTTCGCCCCGATGATCGGCTTGATCATCGCGGTGATCTGGGGCCTGTCGACCGACTATGAGGTGTTCCTGGTCTCCCGCATGGTCGAGGCGCGCGAACGCGGGCTGTCCACGGCCGAGGCCATCCGCATCGGCACCGCCACCACGGGTCGCTTGATCACCGGCGCCGCACTGGTGCTGGCGGTCGTGGTCGCGGCATTCGCGTTCTCCGATCTCGTGGTGATGAAGTATCTGGCCTTCGGTCTGCTGATCGCGCTGCTGCTCGACGCGACCGTGATCCGCATGTTCCTGGTCCCGGCGATCATGAAGCTGCTCGGCGATGATTGCTGGTGGGCGCCACAGTGGATGAAGCGCGTTCAGGAGAAGATCGGCCTCGGTGAGACCGAACTGCCCGATGAACGCAAACGTCCCGGGTTCCGCGAACCCGATGACGAGCCGGCCGACGAGGCAGCTCTGGTGGGAGCCGGCGCGCCCGCGCGCCCACAGCACGATCCCGGGCATCCCATCGCGCCGCCGCCCCGCGGTCTGCCGCCGGTGCGTCCCACCGGCCCGTCCGCGGTCGGCACTAGTCGGATTCCCACTCCCCCGGTGGCACCCGAACCTCCGACGACGCGGTTTGCCGCGCAACCGGACTCGGCCGCAACGTCGGCGATCAACGCGGTCAACACACCGACCGAACGCCGTCCGCGCACCGAGCAGAATCCCGCACGGGAGAAGCGCGAAATCGAATCGTGGCTCGGCGAGTTGCGCGGTAGTGCCGCGCCCACCACGGCCATCCCGAGTGCAGGCCCGGGTGCCCAGCAGCCCGCCGCACCCGCCGGTGGCGACAGCGAAAAGACCACGGCGATTCCTGCACAACAGGATTCCGGAGACCCTGAGCCGACGGAGAAGCTCGACACCCGCGGCGCACGGGAAACGACCGACGATGCCCCCACCCGTCGTGGTGGTGGTGTCAGCGCGGCCGATCTGCTTCGCCGGGAGGGCCGTCTGTAAGGGCTTCGGGCTCCAGCTCGGCCACCACCTGCTCCTGCTCGGCCTCGGGATCGTCGGCCAGCAGGACCCGGATCGCGCTGTTGAGTACCGCCAGGATCGGGACCGCCAGCAGCGCACCGAGGATGCCGGCCAGTACGCCACCGGTGGCGATCGCCAGCACCACCGCGAGCGGATGGACCGACACCGCACGGCCCATCACCAGCGGCTGGAGCACGTGCGATTCGAGCTGCTGTACCGCGAGGATGAGCCCGAAGGTGATCAGCGCGTAGACCCAGCCCTTGGCGATCAGCGCGACGATCACCGCGACACCGCCGGTGAGCACCGCGCCGATCAGCGGCACGAAGGCCCCTAGGAACACCAGGGATGCCAGCGGTAGCGCCAGCGGGATACCCATGACGGCCAGGCCGGTGCCGATGCCGACCGCGTCGACGAGCGCCACCAGGCAGGTCGCCCGCACGTAGCCGGTGAGCGACCCGAATCCGGCGCGGCCTGCCTCGCGGACTCGTTCCCGCACCGTCGTCGGGAAGATCTTGGTGACGTAGGTGAAGATCTCTCGCCCACCCAGCAGTAGGAAGATCAGGGTGAACAGCACCAACAGCGCGCCGGTCAGGATCTCGGTGACGGTCGCCGCCGTTGACAGCGCACCGCTGGTGACCCGGGCCTGATTCTCCTGCAGGGTGCTGATCACCGCGTCGCCCGCGTGGTCGATCTGATCTCGGCTCAGGTGCAGCGGCCCGTCGATCAACCAGCCGCGAACACCATCCACGCTTGCCGACACCTGATCCACCAATGCCGGTGCACCGCTTATGAATTGGCTGACGACGAAGCTGAGCAATCCACCGACGATCGAGATGGAGCTCAGTAGCACCACCGCCACCGCCCAGCCTCGGGGCGCGCGACGCCGATGCATGAAATCGACCAACGGGGTCAGCAGTGCTGCGAACATCGTCGCCAAGGCCACCGAGACGACGATCAGCATCATGTGGCTGAACACCCACAGCAGCGCCACCACCGCCGACCCGATCACCAGCAGACGCCACGACCAGGCCGCGGCCTTGCGGACCAACGGATGAACCGACTGATCGGCGACCGGATCTAATGCCATGGGCTTACCGTACGCGCGACTCGCCGGGTTATCGCAGGTCATGCGCCACTTGGCCCGGCTACCCTTGATCATGTGTCGCATGACGCGCCGATGAGCGACGCCCACGACCGCGACGTCCGCACCCGCGGCAAATACTGGTGGGTGCGATGGCTGGTCATCGTGGTCGCGGTGACGGTGCTGGCCGTCGAGCTGACCCTGGTCTGGGATCAGCTGGCCAAGGCCTGGCGGAGCCTGCTCTCGGCGAATTGGTGGTGGGTGGTTGCGGCCGTCGTCGCGGCGATGGCCTCGATGCACAGCTTCGCCCAGATTCAGCGCACGCTGTTGCGCTCGGCCGGCGTGCAGGTCCACCAGTGGCGTTCGGAAGCGGCGTTCTACGCAGGCAACGCGCTGTCCACAACACTGCCGGGCGGTCCCGTGCTGTCGGCGACGTTCGTCTACCGCCAGCAGCGGTTGTGGGGAGCTTCCCCGGTGGTGGCGTCCTGGCAGCTGGTCATGTCGGGAGTTCTGCAGGCCGTCGGCCTTGCGTTGCTCGGTCTGGGTGGAGCATTCCTGTTGGGTGCCAGCCGGAATCCGCTGTCGCTGATCTTCACCCTGGGTGGGTTCTTTCTACTGCTGGTACTTGCGCAGTCGGTGGCGGCCAATCCACAGCAGATCGACGGTATCGGCGTGCGACTGCTGTCGTGGTTCAATGCGCTGCGCAACAAGCCCGCCGACACGTGGCTGGAAAAGTGGCGCGAACTGTTATGCCAGCTGGAGTCGGTGCGGTTGAGCCGACGGGCATTGGGCAACGCGTTCGGCTGGTCGTTGTTCAATTGGATCGCCGATGTCGCGTGCCTGGCCTTCGCCGCGTACGCCGCAGGTGGGCATCCCTCGCTGGCGGCACTGACGGTGGCCTATGCTGCGGCTCGCGCAGTGGGATCCATCCCGCTGATGCCCGGTGGTCTGCTGGTGGTCGAGGCTGTGTTGGTGCCCGGGCTGGTATCCAGCGGTATGTCGCTGGCCTCGGCCATCTCAGCGATGTTGATCTATCGGTTGGTCAGTTGGATCTTCATCTCCGCCATCGGGTGGGTGGTGTTCTTGTTCTTGTTCCGTACCGAGATGGACGTCGACCCGGACGCACCGGCAGAGCCCGAGGACAAGGAGTCCCGTGATACCTAGAACCGCCTGCACCGCCGTACTTTTCGCCGCAGCATTGACGGTGTCGGCGTGTTCGCCGACCACCGAGCAACCTGCCACGACTACCGAGGGTTCGCCGACCGTCTCCCCCACCGCGCCGGGCAGCGGCACCCCGACGACATCGCCCTCGCCCACTCCCGCGGCCGAAGCCCCCGTGGCCACCCCCGTGCTGGCCCGAGCTGTCGCAGCACCCGTCCCGGTCCCGGCCACCGATGGTCGGACGCATCTCGCCTACGAACTGCTGTTGACCAACGCGATGGATCAAGACATCACCGTCGATTCCCTCCAGGTCCGCGCCGGCGACGCCGGTGAGCCGCTGCTGACCCTCAGCGGTACCGATCTTGCCGAACGCACCCGGATTCTGGGCACCACTGCACCGACAGGCCGCCTAGGGCCGGCCCAGTCCGCGTTGGTCTGGCTCGATGTCAGTACCGACAAGGACGCTGCACCAAGCGAACTCGACCATCAGGTCCAGGTCACCCTCACCAAACCGATGCCGCCGCTGTTACCGCCGCAGCTGACTGAGACCGTAGCCCCGGTCACCGTGCAGTCACGTACACCGGTGGTCATCGCGCCACCACTGCGCGGCCCGCAGTGGTGGGATGCCAATGGGTGTTGTGGGATGACGCCGCACCGGATGGCGATCAATCCGATCGACGGTGCACTCTGGGGTGCCGAGCGGTACGCCATCGATTATGTGCAACTGCTGCCCGATGGTCGTTTGTTCACCGGTGACGTCGCAGATACCGCGTCCTACGCCTACTTCGGCGCCGAAGTGCACGCCGTGGCCGATGGCCCCGTGGTGGCGGTGCTCGACGGACTGCCCGAGCAGGTACCAGGCAAGAGCCCGACCGGGCTGCGCCTTGACCAGTACGGCGGAAACCATGTGGTGCAGGACATCGGCGGCGGGAACTATGCGTTCTATGCTCACTTGAAGACCGGATCGGTGGCTGTGAAACCCGGCGACCGACTGAGCACCGGTCAGGTGCTGGGCTCCCTCGGAAACAGTGGAAACACCGATGCTCCGCACCTACATTTCCACGTCATGGACTCCCCGGATCCATTGAAAGCCGACGGCCTGCCGTTCGTCTTCGACAGCTTCAGACTCACCGGACGCACCGACGACCGCCTCGGTCCCGATGGCGACGCCATCGACACCGCACAGGCCGGCAAGCCGGCACCCATGGTGCCGGACTTCACGGCCCGAGACGAAACCCAAGTCACACCACTGGTTTCCGATGTGATGGACTATCCTGGTGAGTGAGCGAACCGGAGT
The DNA here is from genome assembly GCF_000691525.1 of Mycolicibacterium neoaurum ATCC 25795. Classification (GTDB taxonomy): domain Bacteria; phylum Actinomycetota; class Actinomycetes; order Mycobacteriales; family Mycobacteriaceae; genus Mycobacterium; species Mycobacterium neoaurum. The sequence continues at coordinate 1,112 of NZ_JMDW01000016.1, read as the reverse complement.
GCAGCCGACCAGACCGGCCATCGCACTACTCGTCGATGTGGCATGTGTGCTGGTGTTCTGCACCATCGGGCGGCGCAGTCACGCCGAGGGCTTGACCTTCACCGGTATTGCCGAGACCGCGTGGCCCTTCATCACGGGAACAGTGGCCGGTTGGCTCGCTGCCCGCGCCTACCCCGGCGCCTTCAGACCCTCGGCGATCTACCCCACCGGCCTTGTTGTCTGGGCCTGCACCGTGATTATCGGGATGCTGTTACGGAAAGCGACGTCGACGGGCACCGCTCCGAGCTTCATCGTCGTGGCCACACTGACGACTGCGGCGCTGCTCATCGGCTGGCGTGCTGTCGTAGCCGCTGTTACACGCCGCTAGAACATCGCAACACTCACGCTATCCTGCTGCACGCCAACATCATCCGAGACGCCGGCTTCACTGTGTAGTTGTCAAGGTACGTCTGAGCTGACTTGCCCTACATGTTCAACACTGTGGCACTACCTAGATCGTCTCAGTGCGCGGCAGAATAGGACGCCGCTGGGCCCCATCCGCTTGCCCGTCCCGGCGCTGCACGGACCGTAGTCGACCTGGTCACTCACGGAGCGCGCGCGCTGAACGGCCGGCCACCGCCGACGACACCGACCCGCATCCTGCGCCAATCGCCGAACATCGATGCGAGAGCGCCACCAGGAATCCGATCGGTACTGCGAGCGTAGAACTCCGAACCGGAACCCATTGCCTCCAGCAGCTTTTCAGCACCCTGCCTTCTCTCGGTCGACCGTGGCCCGAGGCCGCGCTGCACGTCTACCAAACACCCGAGATTGATGACATCCATCCTTGTACCCAACCTCCCGAATAAGGCCAGCACACATAGCCCAGAGGGCAATAAGACCCGCACAGCGTCAACGCGAGCAGAGTCACTCTCGACAGCACGAGAACCATCGAGACGGGCCCACCGGATCAACATGGCAAGCCGTCAGCAGTCGAACTTACGTTCGACCGTACGCTCGATAATAGGATCGCGCAAGGCCTACGCAAAACTCTTGCAGAGGTGCCGTATTCGGCGTAGTCTCGAACACAAGTTCGAATGCGCCGCGGTTCCCGATCCTCGGATTCTGGTGAG
>NZ_JMDW01000015.1 GCF_000691525.1 Mycolicibacterium neoaurum ATCC 25795 | reverse complement strand
GCACGGGCACCAGGCCAAGATGCTGGACGCGGTGGCCGCCGTCGCCGCCCTCGACCTGGGACTGCCACTGGCCGCGGGCAATGTCGTCTCGGCGGGCGGCACCCGCGATCTGATCAATGCCGGTGCTTCGATCGTCAAGGTCGGCGTCGGACCCGGGGCGATGTGCACCACCAGGATGATGACCGGCGTCGGCCGTCCGCAGTTCTCTGCCGTCGTCGAATGCGCTTCGGCGGCAACCGAACTCGGCGGTCACGTCTGGGCTGACGGCGGCGTGCGTCACCCGCGTGACGTGGCCCTCGCCCTGGCGGCCGGCGCCTCCAACGTGATGATCGGTTCCTGGTTCGCCGGCACCTACGAGTCACCGGGCGATCTGCTCCGCGACCGCGACGGCCGTCCCTACAAGGAGAGTTACGGGATGGCCTCCAAGCGGGCCGTCGCCGCCCGCACCGCGGCCGACGGGGCCTTCGACCGGGCCCGCAAGGCGCTGTTCGAAGAGGGGATTTCCAGCTCCCGGATGAGCCTGGATCCCAACCGGGGCGGCGTCGAGGACCTGTTGGACCACATCACCTCCGGTGTGCGCAGCACCTGTACCTATGTCGGCGCGCGGACGCTGCCCGAGCTGCACGACAAGGTCGTCCTCGGCGTGCAGTCGGCCGCCGGGTTCGCCGAAGGCCATCCGCTGCCGACGGGTTGGTGATGCTCGGCGCCGCGCAGCGGGCAGTTAGGATGGACCGGTTCCGCCGCCCCAAGAATGCCGCGACTGCGTCGCGCCGAAGACCAGAGAGGGACCCCGTGCCACAGGCACCCGTGGATGCTCCGGGTTCACCGCTGGGCTCGGGAAGCTCGCCGGAAATGGCGACCCCAACCGGCGAGGCATCCGACGCCGAACCGTCCCCTAGTCGGCCGGGCATGCGGCCCGGCAGCCATCCGGTGAGGTGGCCGTGAATCTCACCATGACCCTGCTCAGCCTCCTGGCATTCATCCTGTTGACCGCCGGGACCGCGGTCTTCGTGGCGGCCGAGTTCTCCCTGACCGCCCTGGAACGCAGCGTCGTCGAGGCCAACGCCCGGGCCGGCGGGCGACGCGAACAGTTCATTCGCAAGGCCCATCGCACCCTGTCCTTCCAGCTGTCGGGCGCCCAGTTGGGCATCTCGATCACGACCTTGGCCACCGGTTATCTGGCCGAGCCCGTGGTGGCCCGGTTGCTCTACGCCCCACTGACCGCGATCGGCATCCCGTCCGACTGGGTCAGTGGCATCGCGCTGGCACTGGCCCTGCTGATCGCCACCTCGGTGTCGATGATCTTCGGCGAGCTGGTGCCCAAGAACCTCGCGGTCGCCAAACCGCTGGCCACCGCCCGGTTCGCGGCCGCACCGCAGTGGTACTTCTCCAAGCTCTTCACCCCAGTGATCAAGGCCACCAACGGCACCGCCAACTGGATCCTGCGCCGGATGGGCATCGAACCGGCCGAGGAACTGCGTTCGGCGCGCTCGCCGCAGGAGCTGGTCTCACTGGTGCGCACCTCGGCGCGCAGCGGGGCCCTGGATGCCGACACCGCGGTGCTGGTGGACAGATCACTGCAATTCGGTGACCGTTCCGCCGAGGAACTGATGACACCGCGGTCGAAGATCGAATCCCTGGAGATCGAGGACACCGTGGCCGACCTGATGGCCGCCGCGATCCGCACCGGCCACTCCCGGTTCCCGATCGTCGACGGCGACCTGGATCAGACCGTCGGCATGGTGCACGTCAAGCAGGTCTTCGAGGTACCCGCCGAGTTGCGCGCACGCACCCCGCTGTCCCGGCTGGCCGTTCCGGTGCCGACCGTCCCGTCGACTCTGGACGGTGATGCGGTGATGACACAGATCCGCGGCAACGGCATCCAGACCGCCATGGTCGTCGACGAATACGGCGGCACCGCGGGCATGGTCACCGTCGAGGATCTGATCGAGGAGATCGTCGGCGATGTGCGCGACGAGCACGACGACGCCACCCCGGACGTGGTGCAGAGCCGCACCGGCTGGCAGGTGTCGGGGCTGTTGCGTATCGACGAGGTGGACTCGGAGACACCGTTCCGGGCGCCCGAGGGCGACTACGAGACGATCGGCGGGTTGGTGCTGGAGAAGCTCGGGCACATCCCCGAGGTGGGCGAGACCGTCGAGTTGACCGAATTCGACCCGGACCGGCCCGGTGACCCAGCGGTGCGCTGGCATGCCCGCGTGCTGCGGATGGACGGCAGGCGCATCGACCTGCTGGAGCTCGTCCAGGTCGACGGCGAACCCGAGGAGAACAGCCGTGGGTGGTGATCTGTTCGGGGTCGGTCTCGCCGTACTCCTGCTCGCGGCCAACGCATTCTTCGTCGGCGCCGAGTTCGCGCTCATCTCCGCTCGGCGTGACCGCCTGGAAGCACTTGCCGAGCAGGGCAAGAAGCGTGCCGTGACGGTCATGCGCGCCGGGGAACACCTGTCGCTGATGCTGGCCGGCGCCCAGCTGGGCATCACGATCTGCTCGATCCTGCTGGGCCGGGTGGGTGAACCCGCGGTGGCCCACCTGCTGGAGAAACCCGCTGCGCTCATCGGCATCAGCGACGCGATGCTGCACACGGTGTCCTTCGTCATCGCGCTGGCCGTCGTGGTGACCCTGCACGTGCTGCTCGGGGAGATGGTGCCCAAGAACATCGCCATCGCCGGGCCGGAGAGCACCGCGATGCTGCTCGTCCCGCCGTACCTGCTCTACATCCGTGCCGCGCGACCCTTCATCGCCTTCTACAACTGGGCCGCGAACACCACGCTGCGTGCGCTGCGCGTGGAGCCCAAGGACGAGCTCGACGTCACGGTGTCGACGGTCGAGCTGTCCGACATGATCGCCGAATCGCTCTCCGAAGGTCTGCTCGACCGCGAGGAGCACACCCGGTTGACCCGCGCCCTGCAGATCCGCGACCGCCATGTGGCCGACCTGGCGATCCCGCTGGATCGGATCTTCGCGGTGCCCGCCGCCGAACCCGGCTCCGGCCCCACCATCACCGCCATCGAACACGCGCTCTCGCAGACCGGCTATTCACGATTCCCGGTCGTGGGCGCCGACGGCAGCTATCTGGGATACCTGCACATCAAGGATGTCCTGCCCGTGCTCAGCGAGGACCTCACGGTGCTTCCCGCCGATATGGTGCGCCCCCTCATCCGGGTGCCATCGTCGCTGTCCCTGCCCGACGCGCTGACCCGAATGCGCCGGTCCAAGAGCCATCTCGCGCTGGTCACCAATGGTGGCCGGGTGACCGCGATGGTGACGTTGGAAGATCTGGTGGAGGACCTCGTCGGGACAGTGCGCGACGGGACTCACCGGGTGTGACCGAGCTCGGCCACGATGCCTGGACGGCACGCGAGGCCGCCCACCGGCGGCGTGTGGAGACGTTCGTCGCACCGCACCTGGAGCGCGCCCGCCGGGGTGAGCCACATCCGGTGTGGGACTTCCTGTTCACCTACTACAGTCTGCGGCCGCGCCAGTTGCGCCGCTGGCATCCCGGATTCGGGGTGGCGCTGTCCGGGCCGGACGCCCGGCGGTTCCTGGACCGCTCCGGCTACACCGAGATCGACGGCCTGGTGTGCGTATCCGACGAGCTGTTGCGCTCCCGGCAGGACACCGTCGAATTCATCGCCGCCCTGTTGCGCGGCACGGCGCGGCGCCCGGCCCGCTTCAACTGCTTCGGACTGCACGAATGGGCGATGGTGTACCGGTCCGACGAGGTCAGGCACGACGCGGTACCGCTGCGACTGGGTGCGGCAGGCACCGATGCCGTGGTCGAGTCGATGCCGCTGCGGTGCAGTCACTTCGACGCGTTCCGGTTCTTCACCCCGGCTGCGGTGGGGCGCAACGCCGAACAGCTCACCAGAGACGGTCAGCTCGCCGCCGAGCAACCGGGCTGCCTGCACAGCGGCATGGATCTCTACAAATGGGCCTACAAGCTGGGACCGCTGGTCGAGTCCGAACTGGTGCTGGATTGTCTGGATTTGGCCGCCGACGCTCGGGTCCTGGACATGTGTGCCAGCCCATACGACCTCACCGACTATGGTTTTGCACCGGTGGCCATCGAAACAGCCGCCGGCCGTGCCGAGTACGCCAGGGCACAGCATTACATCGCCGACCGCGCCGCACCATTGCGTGCGGAGCTGCTGGCCCGGTGTGACGCGCTGCGGGCACGGCTGCCCGCGCCCGTTCGCGCGTAGTTACCGATGGGTAAACTGGGTCGACTGTCAAAGGGAGGAACCATGACCGAGCGCGTGACCGTCGGCAACCTGCGGGTCGCCAAGGTGCTGCACGATTTCATCACCAATGAGGCGTTGCCGGGTACCGGTGTGGATCCGGACAGCTTCTGGGCCGGTGTGGACAAGGTCGTCGCCGATCTCGCCCCGCAGAACGAAGAGCTGCTCGCCCGCCGCGACGACCTGCAGGCCCAGATCGACAGGTGGCACCGCGCGCGCGTCATCGGTCCCTTCGATGCCGCCGAGTACAAGCAGTTCCTCACCGATATCGGCTATCTGGCACCCGAGCCCCCCGACTTCACCGTGACCACCTCCGGGGTGGACACCGAGATCACCTCGACCGCGGGCCCGCAGCTCGTCGTGCCGATCCTCAATGCCCGCTTCGCGCTCAACGCCGCCAACGCCCGTTGGGGCTCGCTGTATGACGCGCTCTACGGCACCGATGTCATCTCCGATGAGGGCGGCGCCGAGGCAGGCTCCTCCTACAACAAGGTCCGGGGCGACAAGGTCATCGCCTATGCCCGCAACTTCCTCGACGAGGCGGTGCCGTTGGCCGAGGGATCGTGGGCCGATATCACCGAGGTCAAGATCGAAGACGGGCAGCTGGTTCCCTCGTTGGCCGATCCGTCGGCATTCGTCGGCTACACCGGCGAGTTGGGCGCAGCATCCTGGTCGGTGCTGCTCAAGCACAACGGTCTGCACATCGAGATCCTCATCGACCCGTCCTCGCCGATCGGCTCGACCGACAAGGCAGGCATCAAGGATGTCGTCCTGGAGTCGGCGATCACGACGATCATGGACTTCGAGGACTCGGTGGCCGCCGTCGACGCCGAGGACAAGGTGCTCGGCTACCGCAACTGGCTCGGACTCAACCGCGGCGACCTCTCCGAAGAGGTCAGCAAGGGCGGCAAGTCGTTCAACCGGGTGCTCAACCCCGACCGGGAGTTCACCACCCCCGACGGGTCCGGCGAGCTGAGCCTGCCCGGCCGCAGCCTGCTGTTCGTCCGCAACGTCGGACACCTGATGACCAACGACGCCATCGTCTTCGACAATGACGGTGCCGACGGCGCCGAGGTTCCCGAGGGCATCCAGGATGCGCTGTTCACCGGCCTGATCGCCATCCACGGCCTCAAGGAGGGCGAGCAGAACGGCCCGTACCGCAACTCGCGCACCGGTTCGGTCTACATCGTCAAGCCCAAGATGCACGGCCCCGACGAGGTCGCGTTCACCTGCGAGCTCTTCTCCCGCGTCGAGGATGTCATCGGCGTGCCGCAGGGCACCCTCAAGGTCGGCATCATGGACGAGGAGCGTCGCACCACGCTGAACCTGAAGGCGTGCATCAAGGCCGCCGCCGACCGCGTCGTGTTCATCAACACCGGCTTCCTGGACCGCACCGGCGACGAGATCCACACCTCGATGGAGGCGGGCCCGATGATCCGCAAGGGCGCGATGAAATCGCAGCCCTGGATCAAGGCCTACGAGGACGCCAACGTCGACACCGGCCTGGCGACCGGTCTGGCCGGACGGGCCCAGATCGGCAAGGGCATGTGGGCGATGACCGACCTGATGGCCGATATGGTCGAGCAGAAGATCGGTCAACCCAAGGCCGGCGCCACCACGGCATGGGTGCCATCGCCCACTGCCGCCACCCTGCACGCGATGCACTACCACCAGGTCGACGTCGCCGCGGTGCAGAAGGAGCTGGCAGGCAAGAAGCGCGCCACCATCGACGAGCTGCTGACCATCCCGCTGGCCGGTGAGCTGGCCTGGTCCCCCGACGAGATCCACGAAGAGGTGGACAACAACTGCCAGTCGATCCTGGGCTATGTCGTGCGCTGGATCGATGCCGGTGTCGGCTGCTCGAAGGTGCCCGATATCCACAATGTCGCGCTGATGGAAGACCGTGCCACGCTGCGTATTTCGAGTCAGCTGTTGGCCAACTGGCTGCGCCATGGCGTCATCACCGAGGGCGATGTCAAGGCCAGCCTGCGCCGGATGGCCGCCATCGTCGACGAGCAGAATGCCGGCGACGCCGACTACCTGCCGATGGCGCCCGATCCCGAGGCCAGCATCGCCTTCCAGGCGGCCCAGGAACTCATCCTGTCGGGAGCCCAGCAGCCCAGCGGCTACACCGAGCCGATCCTGCACCGGCGTCGTCGCGAGTTCAAGGCGCGTGCCGCGAACCAGTGACTAGACTTCGGCGGGGTATTCGACACGACGAGACAAGAGGGTAGGGATGGGCAGGCACAGCATTCCCGATCCCGACGACCAGCCTGACGAGCAGTTCGGAGTCTCCGGCGATCCCCGCCGCGACGAGCCCGCTGCCGGGTCGTCGGCCGGACAGCACGAACAGCCCGAGTTCGGTTACGACACAGACGATTACCGATACGAGACGAACGCCGGCTACGACGAGCCTCGCCGGGACGACTACGCGGACCACAAGTACGAGGACCACGAGTACGAGGATCCCGATCCGGCTCCGCGGGGTTTCCCGGCGGTCGCCGACGAGGACTCCCCCACCCAGGCGTTTTCGGTCACCGGTCGGCAACGCACCTTCGAGGGCGGGGAATGGACCGGTTCGCACCGGGCGATCACCACCGGCCGGCGCACCGTCAGCCGCGGTGTCGTCATCGCACTGATCACGGTGGTCGCCGTGGTCGGTGCGGTGATTCTGTGGCAGTTCTTCGGCAACGCGCTGTCCGACCGCAGCCAGGCCTCGGCCGACAGGTGCGTCGAGGGTGAGGTCACCGTCGCCGTCGTCGCCGATCCGGCCATCGCCGAGCAGATCTCGGCCCAGGCCCAGGATTACGTGGGTACCAATCCCCGCGTCGGTGACCGCTGCGTCAAGGTGGCCGTCACCGCGGCCGATGCCGACGCCGTCGTCGCCGGGTTCAGCGGCGACTGGCCGGGCGATCTCGGTGAGCGGCCCGCCGTGTGGCTCCCCGGCAGTTCATCGGCGGAGTCCCGTCTGGAGGCGGCCGCGGGGCCGGAATCGGTGATCGACAGCCGCTCCCTGGTCAGCTCACCGGTGGTGCTCGCCGTACGGCCGGAGCTGAAAACGGCGTTGTCCGAGCAGAACTGGTCGACACTGCCGAACCTACAGACCAATCCGGCCGGTCTCGACGGACTGAACCTGCCCGGCTGGGGCGGACTGCGGTTGGCATTACCGACCGCGGGCAACAGCGACGCGGGCATCCTCGCGGCCGAGGCCGTCGCGGCGGCGTCCGCGGCCCCGAACGCGCCGGTGACCTCCGGTGCCGGTGCCGCACAACGGCTCATGGGCGCGCAGCCCGAACTCGCCGACAAGCGGGCGTCCACCGCACTCGATGCCCTCGTCAACGCCGCCGAACCGGCCGCCGCGCCGGTACATGCCGTCGCCACCACCGAGCAGCAGGTGTTCCGGCGCGGAGCCGATATGGCCGATGCGGACAGCAAGTTGGCCGCCTGGATTCCGGCCGGTCCGACCCCGGTTGCCGATTTCCCCGTCGTACTGCTCAGCGGCGAGCGGTTGGCCAAGGAACAGGTCAGTGCGGCCAGCGAATTCGACCGCTTCATGCGCAAACCCGAGCAACTCGCCAAACTGGCCGAGGCCGGATTCCGCGCCGACGGCGCATCGAATCCGGACAGCCCGGTGACCGACTTTCCCGCCGTGACCACACCGCTGTCGTTCGCAGATCCGGCCGAACGTGCCGGCCTGGCGGCCCGGTTGGCCGCCCCCGTGCAGGACGGCACGGTCACGGTGATGCTCGGCCAGTCCGTTCCCGGACTGACCGACGTCGCTGCCGCGCTCAACGACCGGCTACAACAACTGCCGCCGTCGGCAGCGGTAGGCCTGTGGACTTTCGACGGCGTGGCCGGCCGATCGGCGATCACCACCGGTCCGCTCGGGGATGACCTCGGCGGCACCCCGCGGTCCGCGGCGCTCGGTTCGAGCCTGCAGTCCCAGGGTGGTTCGGCCAGCGGTGCCGTGTCGTTCACGACGCTGCGTCTGGTCTACGGTGACGCGCTCGCCGGTTTCCGTCCCGACCAACCGAATTCGGTACTGGTGGTGACCGCGGGCCCGCACACCGACCGCAGTCTCGACGGTGCCGGGTTGATCTCCTACATCCAGGGCGCGGCCAATCCGCAGCGTCCGGTGGCGGTCAACGTCATCAACATCGGTGACGATCCGGATCGGGCGACATGGGAGGCGGTGGCCCAGGCCAGCGGCGGTCAGTACCGCAACGTCACCGGTGCCGCCGATCCGGCATTCGGCGATGCCGTCAGCGAGTTCCTCGGCTGACCCGCTCCAGCGTGCACTGCACGCCGAAGTGATCCGAAGGGAAGATTCGGGGTAGCTCGGGTGCGACCGGTTCACGCCCGAGCAGCCGGATCGAGTGTGCGCTCCAGGCGTCGGCTCTGACCAGCACCCGATCGAATCGGACGTGGCGGTGCTTGTCCTTCATGTCATAGCGCATGTGGTTGATGGTGGTGTCCTCGGTGAATCCCGGCTCGTCGGGATGCAGCGTCGGCCACACATCGCGGAAGTCGGCGGGCAGGATGTGGTTCTCGGCGTCGCGCAGGTTGAAGTCCCCCATGATCGCGACCTCCGGGTGGCTGCGCACCGAGTCGACGACCAGACGCAGCTGACGTTCGCGCAACGCGGCGGCGGCCTTTCCGCTTTCGAGGTGCAAGCCCACGATGGTGAAGCTGCGGCCGCCGATGGTGTACCGCGCCGTCAGGTACCCGCGGGACAGGTTCGACGGCAGTCGCGTGTAACTCACCCGCTCGACCGGGATGCGCGACAACAGCAGCATCCCGTAGTGACCGAGCCTGCCACCGCACACGGCTGCGCTGGAGTAGTGCGCGCGGATCCAGGGTTGGGCCAACAGCACGGTCAGCGCCGGTTCGGTGACCTCTTGGAACACCATGACATCCGGGGCTTCTCGGGCCAGGATGTCAGCGATCGCCTGATAGCGCTGCGTAGCGCACAGCTCGTTGAACCAAATGTTGTAGGTCGCCAGCGAGAGCCGGTCCAGGTCCGCGCCGGTGCCGAGCCGGCCGGTGCTACGAGTCCAGCCGGAGTCGAACCGCCGCACCGGCATCGGCGTGGTCCTGCGCAACACCGAGGGCCACACCCGCTTCATGACACCCAAACGTACGCCGCCGGTCCCCGATGTCAGTGCAGCGACAACAGATCCCGCACCTGCACGGCGAACTCCCTTGGCACCTCGACCTGCGGATAGTGCCCGACGTCCGGCAACTCGACGACGTCGGCAGCAGGCCGCAGATCCCGCAGGCCAACCAGTACGTTGACCGTCGCCACCGGATCCTGTAGCCCCCACAGATAGCTCAACGGTTTCGTCCACGCCGCGATCGCGCCGTGCCAACGCGATGCGTACCGCACGCGCTCGTCCAGATAAGCGCACAGCAGATGCATGATGCGATGACCATCGTTGTGGGCCAACAACGCCCACTGCGCCTCGGCCTCGTCGGCCGTGAGTGGGTGCGCCGAGGAGAACAGCCTGGCGAAGCCGCGGATGAATGCGGCGCGACTCGTCAGCCGGGACAGCAGCGGTCCCAGCGGCCCACGCAAAACCTTCTGCGAAGGGCGCAGACTGGCTCGCTCCAGGATCACGCTGCCATTGGTCAGCACCGCGGCCCGCAGATCGAAGGTCAGGCGCCCTTCGACATCTCGGGCCAACAGTTCGGTGGCGACCGAGGTGCCCATGTCGTGGGCCACCACGACCACCGGCCCGGTCGTCGTCTGCGCGAGTACATCCTCGACGATGTCGGCCTGCTCCAGCAGGCTGTAGACGCGCGGGCTGCGCCGACGCCCCGGTCGCTGCGCTCCTGCCCACCGAGGCTTGTCCGACAGCCCGAACCCCAGGAAATCCAGCGTCAGCCAAGACTGTCCGGCCAGCTCGTCGACGACCCTGCGATAGTCGAAGGAGCTGGACGGAAACCCGTGCAGCAGAAGCAGCGTCGGGCCCGCACCCGGTGCGGACCGGACGAAGATCCGACCCGACGGGGTGGTCAGAAATCGACCACCGTCCGCCCAGTCCTGCACATCTGCCGGTAGCACCCGGTCAGGCTAAGCGAACGCCTCCACCGGCGGGCACGAACAGACCAGATTGCGGTCGCCGTAGGCGGCGTCGATGCGGCGCACCGGCGGCCACACCTTGGGACGGAAACCCTTGCCCAACGGGTAGGCGGCCTCCTCGCGGCTGTACGGGTGCGCCCATTCGCTCACCAGCAGCGACTCGGCGGTGTGCGGGGCCCCGCGCAACGGGTTGTCATCGGCAGGCCACACCCCGGACCCGACCTTGTCGATCTCGGACCTGATCGCGATCATCGCGTCACAGAAAGCGTCGACTTCGGCAAGGCTCTCGCTCTCGGTGGGCTCGACCATCAGCGTGCCGGCAACCGGAAAGCTCATGGTCGGGGCGTGGAAGCCGAAGTCCGCCAATCGTTTCGCGACATCATCTACGGTCACCCCGGTCGCCTTGGTGATCGGGTTGAGATCGAGAATGCATTCGTGGGCAACCATGCCGCTCTCACCGGTGTAGAGCACCGGGAAGTACTCGTCGAGCCGGCGTGCCACATAGTTCGCCGACGCGATCGCGGTCAGCGATGCTGCCCGCAGCCCGACCGCGCCCATCATCCGGATATAGGTCCAGGTGATCGGCAGGATGGACGCCGACCCGTAGGGCGCTGCCGACACGGTGTAATGATCGCCGAGCTCGTCGGCCAGCGGATGGCCGGGCAGGTACGGCGCCAGGTGGCTGCGCACCGCCACCGGCCCGACACCGGGACCGCCACCACCGTGCGGGATGCAGAACGTCTTGTGCAGATTCAGATGGCTGACATCGCCGCCGAACCGGCCCGGGCGGGCAAGGCCGACCAGCGCGTTGAGGTTGGCACCGTCGACGTAGACCTGACCACCGGCGTCGTGCACCGCGGCGCAGATGTCGGCGACGTCGTGCTCGTACACACCGTGGGTGGACGGGTAGGTGATCATCAACGCCGCAAGACGCTCGGCGTGCTCGGACACCTTGGCGCGCAGGTCATCCAGGTCGACGTCGCCGTTGGCCCGGCATTTCACCACCACGACCCGCATCCCGACCAGCGCCGCCGAGGCCGCGTTGGTGCCGTGCGCGCTGGATGGGATGAGGCAGACATTGCGTTCGGCGTCACCATTGGCGCGGTGGTAGGCCTGGATGGCCAGCAGCCCGGCGTACTCGCCCTGGGACCCTGCGTTGGGTTGCAGCGAGATCTCGTCGTAACCGGTGATCCCGGTCAGCCAGGTCTGTAGATCCGAGATCAGCCGGCGCAGACCCGGATTGTCCGAAGCGGGGGCGAACGGGTGCTGCTTGGCGAACTCCGGCCACGTGATGGGCTCCATCTCGGCCGCCGCGTTGAGCTTCATCGTGCACGATCCCAGCGGGATCATGCTGCGGTCCAGCGCGATGTCCTTGTCTGCCAGCGAGCGCAGGTACCGCATCATCGAGGTCTCGGTGCGGTACAGGTGAAACGCCGGGTGGGTCAAGAATTCCGTTGTGCGGGTTTCGATATCCACACCGGCACACTCGCCGGCGGGAGCGGCGCCGAACGCGGCGAGCACGGCGTCGACGTGGGAGTCGGTGGTCGCCTCATCGCAGGCCACCGACACATGGTCGGCGTCCACGCGCCACAGGTTGATCCCGGCGTCTTTCGCGGCGGCGACGATATCGTCGGCGCGGCCGGGGACACGCGCCAGCACGGTGTCGAAGAACGCCTGGTGCACCACCGCGTCACCGAGGCCGGCGGCGAGCCTGGCCGCGTGCGCGTGCACCCGGCGGGCGATGGCGGTGAGGCCTGCGGCGCCGTGGTAGCTGGCGTACATGGCGGCGATCACGGCCAGCAGCACCTGCGCGGTGCAGATGTTGCTGGTCGCCTTGTCGCGGCGGATGTGCTGCTCGCGGGTCTGCAAACTCAACCGATAGGCCGGTGATCCGTCGGCATCCAGCGACACTCCGACCAACCGGCCCGGCAGCTGGCGGGCGTGCTTGGTGTGCACGGCGAGGTAACCGGCGTGCGGACCGCCGAACCCCATCGGTACGCCGAACCGCTGCGTGGTGCCGAACGCGACATCGGCACCCAGCTCCCCCGGCGGGGTGATCAGCGTCGCCGCCAGCAGATCGGCACCGACGGCGACCAGCGCACCGCGCTCGTGCGCGGCGGTCACCAGATCCGACCAGTCCTGGATGCGACCGCTCGCGCCGGGCAGCTGGACGATGACGCCGAAGAAGTCACCCTCGGGCAAGCCCGCGCTCAGGTCGGCGGTGACGATCTCGATGCCCAGCGGTTCGGCGCGGGTGGCGAGCACGGCGGCGGTCTGGGCGTACACATCGGTGTCCACGGCCAGCCGGTTAGACGGACCCTTCACCGCACGGTGCATCAGTGTCATCGCCTCGGCGGCGGCGGTGCCCTCGTCGAGCATCGAGGCGTTGGCCACATCAAGCCCGGTCAGGTCGGCGACCATGGTCTGGAAGTTCAGCAGCGCCTCAAGGCGTCCCTGGCTGATCTCGGGTTGGTAGGGCGTATAGGCGGTGTACCAGGCCGGGTTCTCCAGGATGTTGCGGGTGAGCACCGGCGGGGTGAGTGTGTCGTAGTACCCCTGCCCGATCATCGACACCGCGACGGTGTTGGTATCGGCCAGGGCGCGCAGCTCGGCGAGCGCCTCTTCCTCGGTTGCCGGGGGCGGCAGCTGTTCGAGACCCGGGGCGACACCGTCGACGCCGACCGCGTCGAGGATGCCGGCCGGCAGCGCCTTGCCTGCCAGTTCGTCGAGGGAGCCGACGCCGATCACGCTCAACATGGTGGCGATGGCGTCGGAATCGGGCCCGATATGGCGGGTAGCGAAACCGGACGAGGTCGAAGGCACATCAGGTGACACAGAAGTCTCCCCGGGTCGAGGTGTGCGCCGCGAAGCGCGTCCTCTCCCTCTGTCGGGGTGCCTGAGAGATTCAGCCCGGATCCGGGCCTTTCCCCATGGGCGGGTGCACACAGCACCGCTTTCCAGAGGCATCGTGGCCGCGCGCGGTCCGGGGGCCTGAGAGGTTGACGGAGAGGTGTTGCTCCTTCGGCGTCCGTGGCTGGCGGCCACGGAACTCTCCCGCGCATGGGCGATACGCGCTCAATTCTAGCGGTTCACCCGATCCGACGGCGTTCGCGCCGGGAACGGTCCGTATCAGCCGATCTTGCGGTCGCGGCTCTTGCGCCGGGACGCCAATTCATCCTCGGGGGCGGCGATCGACTCGCCACCGTCGGCGCGCTCGCCGGGGAAGTCGGCAATCGCACCGGTCAGCTCGCGCATCGCACCGGACACCGCGATACCGAACACGCCCTGACCACCCTGCAAAAGGTCGACGACCTCCTCGGCCGAGGTGCATTCGTAGACGGTGGTGCCATCGGAGAAGAGCGTGATGTTGGCCAGATCCTGTACGCCCCGCTGGCGCAGGTGATCGACCGCGACGCGGATGTTGTGCAGTGAGATGCCGGTGTCGAGCAACCGCTTGACGATCTTGAGGACCAGCACGTCCTTGAAGGAATACAACCGCTGACTACCCGAACCCGCGGCGCCGCGGATCGACGGAACGACCAGCGAGGTCCGTGCCCAGTAGTCGAGCTGGCGATAGGTGATTCCGGCGATCTGGCAGGCACTGGGACCGCGGTAGCCGACGAGTTCGTCCGGGATCGAGTCATCCGGGAACAGGCCGCCCTGGACGGGTTCTCCGGATGCGCCGTTCGCGGGCGGTGTCAGCCCGCCGGCAGAAGACAGATCCAACTCCCCCTGATGTGGCGTGTCGCCCACAGTCCATCCTCTCGCCGTCGCCCACGGGCACACGTGACATCACGCTGGAACCCGAGTTCGAATATGTCGAGCATACGCTCAACACATTGCCGCTACTGCTCGTCGTCGATCAAAATTATGGCTGTCCGTACGGCACGTCGCCGACACAGAAACCGCGTGTCGACATCACGAGACGCATCCGTGATCTTGGTCAGGTCGCTTTGAAATCGTCGGGCGAGATGCTGTCCAGGAACTCCTTGAACTTCTCCACCTCGTCCTCGCGGACCGGCTCGGCGGAGTCCTCATCGGTCTCGTCGGGAATCAGCAGGCCGGCCTCCGCCAACACGGATTCCTCGACATAGATCGGAACCCCGACCCGCAGGGCGATCGCGACCGAGTCCGACGGGCGGGCCGAGACCTTGATATCGCGGTCGAAGATCAGGTCGGCGTAGAAGGTGCCCTCCTGCAGATCGACGATGCGCACCTCTTTGAGCGAATGTCCCAACGCTGCAATCAGATCGCGGATCAGATCATGAGTCTGCGGCCGGGGCGCCTCGATGCCCTGCTGTTCATGCGCGATGGCCTGCGCCTCGGGCTGACCGATCCAGATCGGCAGGTAGCGCTCGCCGTTCGCCTCGCGCAGCAGCAGCACCGGCTGGTTCTGCGGCTGCTCAACGCGAATACCGACAACCCGTACCTCACCCATCAGCGCCTGCCCTCCGCGAAGAAGCCGTCGTCGAAAATTCTAGTCCTCACCGGTCGAGAACGTCGCGCACGGCCGATTTGATCAGCGACGTGTGCAGTGTGATTGCCAGGGCGGCAACCTCGCGGGCCAGATCATCGGCCCGGTCGCGGGCACCGGCCTTGCCTGCGGCCGCGACCGGTCCCGCGATCTGGGCGATCAGGTCGGACTGCCGGTCGGCCGCCGAGCGGAACGCGCGTAGGTGGCGCGGCTCGACGCCGTAGTCCGCCAGGGCCTTGGCGCATTGGGCGATGGTGACCGAATGCTCATCGAAGAGTCCGGCCGGGCCCGGCTTGATCACACCCGCCGTCACCAGGGCCGACAACATGCTGTTGTCGATACCCGACCGGGCCACCAAATCCTCACGGCTGAGCCGAACCTGGGTGGGTGCGATCGCCGCCGGGTCTCCCGTCGAATCACCGTCGGCGACCTGGACCAACCGGGGTGTCGAATAACCCGCGCTGGCAGGCAACTCGTTGTCGGGCTGGGCGTCCAACTGCGCCTTGATGACCTTCAGCGGCAGGTACTGGTCACGCTGTGCGGTGAGCACGAAGCGCAATCGGGCGCAGTCGTACGCCGTGAACCGCCGATACCCTGCCGCCGATCGCTGCGGCGTCACCAGCCCCTCGGCCTCCAGGAACCGGATCTTGGAGATGGTGACATCGGGAAAATCCGGGCGCAGCAGATCGAGCACCGCTCCGATGGACATCCCGGCGGGCACCGGGTCCGGTTGGGTCATCTGGACCTCGCGCGAGCGCTCCGGCGACTCAGCCGGCGTCGTCGGTCTTGGGACCGGTGAGGAACACCAGCCGGAACTTGCCGATCTGCACCTCGTCACCGTTGGACAGCACGGCAGAGTCGACGGGTTCCCGGTTGACGTAGGTGCCGTTGAGGCTGCCGACATCGACGACCTGGAATTCGCCGGACTCCAGCCGGAACTCGGCGTGCCGACGGCTGACCGTCACGTCATCGAGGAAGATATCGCTGTCGGGGTGGCGACCCGCCGACGTGGTCGCCTGGTCCAGCAGGAACCGCGAACCGGCGTTGGGGCCGCGCTTGACGACGAGCAGCGCCGAACCCGCAGGCAGACCCTCCACGCCCGATACCGAGCTCTCGGTGCCGGTGCTGGCCGGGGCGTCCAGTTCGTTGAGGAAATCGGCGCGGAAAACCGAGGTCGTCTCTACCGTCACCTCGTCGGACTGGTCTGCCTGAAAGTTGCTGTTCTCCGTCACCCGCTGCTCCTCTGCTGGCTGCTGTGGCGTGCCTGGCCGATGCCCGTCAGGCCATTCGGCAGCCCAACGGACCCTGGTTGCGTCTCATGTCGACCGTACCGCGCCGGGCGGACCATTGGGTCCACCACCGCCGGATCCGCCTGACACGGGCTCGGTCACGCCTGTCCTTGATGAACGATCGGCAAAACCCTAACAACACCTACTCGGGAAGGATTGCCCGGTAGCCGTCGGCGTCCAGGAGATCGGGCAACGGGCCCGGCTCGGGAGCCGTCTCGACCTGCAGTTCGACCAGCCATCCGGCGCCGTAGGGGTCGGAGTTGACCAACTCCGGATTGCCCTCGAGCTCACCGTTGACGGCAACGACTTTCGCCGTGATCGGTGCGTACAGATCCGACAGCGACTTCGTCGATTCGACCTCACCGAAACTGTCGCCTGCGCTGACCGCGGCCCCCACGTCGGGCAGCTGCACGAACACCACGTCACCGAGGGCGGCCTGCGCGTAGTCGGTGATGCCCACCCGGACGGTGTCCTCGCCGGTGCGTCGCACCCACTCGTGCTCGGCGGTGTACTGCAGATCGGACGGGATCTCGCTCACGGGGCTCCTTTGACGGATACAAGCGGACTTACTTGACGGGCTGAGCGTATTGGCGAGGTTTCGGTTGCCGCAAGGCGGTCACGTCGATGACATCGGCCTGGGCCACCGTCATCGATCCGCCGACCCGCTTCACGCTGTCCATCGCACCGCCGGGGATGTTCATGGCGGCGGCCAGTGTCGGCGGATCACCGATCGCCAGAACAGAATACGGCGCCCCGATGGTGGCCCCGTCGACGATCAGCGCGCCCGGCGCGCCGACCACCCAGGTGTCGACCCCGACCCGGATACCCGCCGCATCCCGTCCGGCCCCGCCGGCGCGGGTCCCCCGCACCTCCATGGCCTCGGCACCAGCGGCCCGCAGCTCGTTGATCACGTCGAGCATGGTCTCCGGCGACACACCGGCCGCCGCATCCTCGATGGTGATCGTCACACCGGGGCCCACCGCGGCGACCGTGCCGATCATGATCGACAGCGCCGCCAGCCGGGCCTGCGCATTCTCGATGGCGGCCTGATCACTGCTGCCGGACTGTTGCAACGAGTTCAACGTCTCCTGCAGCTCGGCAACCTCGGTGTTCAGGGCGGCCTCGCGCTGCTGCAGCGAATCGAGCAGGACCAACAGATCCGCCGGGCGCGCCGAGTCCAGCGAATCGCCGGTGCTGGTCTGACGGACCTGCGTCGCGATCGCGATACCGAGCAGCAGACACAGCAGCACGCCGAAGGTCCCGAAGATCACCTGGGACCGGCTCCGCCGCACCCGGCCGGCACCGCCCGGCGGCAGCTCGTGCTTGCCATGCTCGGGCTCGGTCGATTTGTGATCGTCGGTGTGCTCGCTGTGCTCCCCCATGACTCAGGCCCCGAACAGACGCCTGCGCAAGGCCGCGGCATTACCGAAGATCCGGATACCGAGCACCACGATGATCGCAGTGGACAGCTGCGTACCGACGCCGAGCTGATCGCCCACGTAGACGATCAGGGCGGCCACGAGCACGTTGAAGACGAAGGAGACGACGAACACCTTGGAATCGAAGATGTGCTCCAGGTAGGCACGCAGACCACCGAACACGGCGTCCAGCGCCGCGACCACCGCGATGGGGAGATACGGCTGGATCGCCTCGGGTACACCGGGGTGGAAGACGAGCCCCAACACGATGCCGACGGCGAGTGCGGCGATTCCGATCATCGCTCGATCATTTCAGCAGCTGCCGTCACGGCTTCATCTCCTTGGCGAAGCGGATCTCGCGGACCGAACCCCCCGGCACGTTCAGCGCCTCGCCGGTACTGACCGTAACCCCGACACCGTAGGACCGCTGCAGCAGCATCAGCCGCTGCATGCCGGAGCTGCGGTTGAACACGTCCTGGATGGCGTGCGGCGGTCCCAACGCGATCACCTCGTACGGGCTGGTGATCGGGTGGTTGTCGACCAGGATGCGGCCACCGGCCTGTCGGATGGTGACTCCGGGGCCCACCCGCACCCCGCCTACCGACACCGCTTCGGCGCCACCCACCCACAGGGAGTTGACCACCAGCTGCAGGTCGCGATCCAGGATCACCTGCTGGCTTCCGGCGACGCGTTGCTTGCTCACATCGGTCAGATCACGGGACACGCCGGGATCCGTGACGGTGACCGTGACACCAGGGCCGATCGCCGGTGTCACGGCGGCGGCGAATTCGGCTGAGTCGAGTTGGGCGAGCAACGCCCGGCCCTGTTCGTCGCCCGCCAATCTGCTGCGGCGCTCGGACTCCACCTCGGCGGCCAGCTCATCACGGGTGGCTTCGATTGCCCCCGTGCGGGTTTCAGCCGCGCGAGCGCTCTCGGAGAGCACCTGCTGAGTCTGACGATTCGCCGGAGCCAGTGCCTGCGCCTGCGACGCCGCCGCGGCGAAAACTCCTGCGACGATCAGCCCGGCGAGCAGCGTCCAGCCCCATTGCCGCCCGCGCCGCGGCGGTTGGCCGGTGCGGGCGGCGGCCGCCGCCGCGTAACCGGGATCGAGATGATCGGTCAGCAATGAGCGCAACAGGGAGGGGACCGGGATTCGTCGAGGTGCGCCGGCTTGGTGGGCACTCAGCCCCGCACGGGGGTGATAACCGCCCAACGAGTTCGATCGCTCAGCCACCGGTGCCGCGCCCCCCCGATGTCGCAGCCACGCGCGGCATGGATCGCGCCACCATGGACACCTGCATCAAATACAGCACGGCCGACCACAGGTAGAGCGCCATACCCCAGATCAGGAATGCCCACCCGCAGGCCAGGATCACCCGGCTCCACAGGGCGTCGAACTGACCGAGCAGCACCAAGGGCAGACCCGACATCAGCGCGAAGGTGGCACCCTTGCCGAGGTAGGTGACCGGCAAGGCGGTCAGGCCGCGCGAGCGCAGCAGTGGAAGGGTCGTGGCCAGTATCAGGTCTCGGCCCAACAGCACGATCACGAACCACCACGGCACCACGCCGGCCGCCGCCAACGCCAGTGGCACGACGACCATGTAGATGCGGTCCACCAGAGGGTCCAGCAGCTCGCCCAGCGGCGACGACTGATTGTCGACCAGCCGGGCGATCTTGCCGTCGGCCCAGTCGGAGAACCCGCTGAACATCAGGATCGCCACCGACCACCCGGTCTGCTCGACGACCAGCAATAGGTACAGAAAGACCGGCACCAGGATCAGTCGGATGACCGAGAGCGCGTTCGGGATCGTCAGCACCCGATCACCGACGCCTCCCGACGCCGAATCCTGTGGACGATCCCCCGCCGCTCCGCTCGCCCGGGTCATGGCTAGAAACCTAGCGGAACACGCCGGGCAGACTCAGCGCCGACATGACGTTGTCGGCCAGTGGATCGTCGTGGATCATGTACGTCCACGTCGAGGTGGGCCGCGCCAGCCTGGTCAGGTCCAGCCCGGCCACGCCCTCCTCGTCATCGACGATGGTGGCGGTGTCGAAGGTCTGCTGGGCGGCCTCGATCGCATCGGCGGCAAGTGAGGCGAAGGCGTCCACCGCCATCCGGTGGAACTCGTCGAGCGGATTCTGGTTGCCCAGGGCCCGCAGGCTGATGCTCTCCCGGATATCGGCCAGATAGGCCAGGTGGTCGGCCCAGCCGCGGTCCAGGTGGTACAGCATGATCAGCCGGCAGATCTCCTCGAGGCGCTCCTGCGGAATCGTCTCGGCGAGTTCCTCGTAGCGTTGCGGTGAGCGTTCTTCCAGCTCCTCACGCGCGGCCGCGGTCCGCAGCAGCGTGTCGCGGCGCTCGACGAGGATCGCGCGTTGTTGCGCGGTCAGCTGGTTGTAGCGCCAGGTATTGGCATGCAGGTCGAGGGTCTTACCTTCGGCCACCCGCTGTGCGTGATCCAGCAGGGCGGCCGCCCGGTCACTGATGATCCGGCCGTCGCCGTCGGTGGCCAGCGGCAGCTTGTTGGGCTCGACGAACGACACGACGACGTCGTCCTCCCAGCTGGAGAAGAACACCGAGGAACCGGGGTCGCCCTGGCGCCCGGCGCGGCCACGCAACTGGTTGTCCAGACGTTCGGTGTAATGCCGCCCGGTGCCGATGACGTGCAGGCCGCCGAGCTCGGCCACCTCATCGTGATCGGCTTCATCGGAGCCACCGAGCCGGATGTCGGTACCGCGGCCGGCCATCTGGGTGGACACCGTGACCCGGCCCCGCGCGCCGGCCTCGGCGATAACGGCGGCCTCCTCGGCGTCGTTCTTGGCGTTCAGCACCACCGCCGGGATGCCGGCCTTGACCAACCGCTCGTGCAGTTCCTCTGATTCGGCGACATCGCGGGTGCCGACCAGGATCGGCTGGGAGGTGGTGTGCACCTCGGCGATGTGCTCGACGATGGCGTCGTTCTTGGCGGCGATGGTGATGTAGACCCGATCGGCCTCGTCCTCACGCATATTGGGCTTGTTCGGCGGGATCGGGGACACCCCGAGCTTGTAGAACTGGCGCAACTGCTCACCGGCGGCCAATGCGGTGCCGGTCATGCCGCACACCCGCGGGTACCGGTTGATCAGGGCCTGCACCGTGATGGTGTCGAGCACCTCACCGGTCTCGGTGATCTCGATGCCCTCCTTGGCTTCGACGGCCGCCTGCAGGCCGTCGGGCCAGCGCTGCAGGGAAGCGATGCGTCCACGAGATGCGTTGATCAGGTGCACCGCGTCATCGCGCACGATGTAGTGCACATCGCGTTCCAGCAGCACATGCGCGTGCAGGGCGACGTTGATCTCGGTCAGTGTCGAACCGACATGCTCCTCGGAATACAGGTCGATACCGCCGAGAGCGGCTTCCAGACGCCGCGCGCCCTTGTCGGTGAGCTGCACATTGCGCTTGTCGGCGTCGGTCTCGTACTCGACGCCCTCGCGCAGTTCGCCGACCAGCCGGATGATCTCGACCCGAGGTGTCTCCCGGTGCGACGTGCCCGCGAGCACCAGCGGCACCAGCGCCTCGTCGACCAGGACCGAGTCGGCCTCGTCGATCAGCGCGACGTCCGGGCTCGGTGAGACCAGGTCGTCGACGGAGATCACCAACTGATCGCGCAGCACATCGAAGCCGATTTCGTTGACCGAGCCATAGGTGATGTTGCAGCCGTAGGCTTCCCGACGCTGTTCGGGAGTCGAGTCGGCGGTGATCCAGCCGACGGTCAGCCCGAGCGCACGGTGCAGTGGTCCCATCCACTCGGCATCGCGACGAGCCAGATAGTCGTTGACCGAGATGACGTGCACGCTGCGGCCACCGATCGCGTATCCCGCTGCGGCGATGGCGCCGGCCAACGTCTTGCCCTCACCGGTCGCCATCTCGACGACGTCACCGGCCAGCATGCGCAACGCACCGAGCAACTGAACATCGAACGGCCGCAGCGCGATCGACCGCTCCGCGGCCTCCCTGACAAGGGCCAGGAACTGCGGGATGTCCGACGAGTCGGCAAGGTCGTCCAGGTTGAGCAGCCCGGCTGCCTTGAGCAGCTGATCATCGTCGAGACCGGCCGCCTTCTCCTCGAACTTGGCCGCGGCATGCACCTGCGTCATCGAGCGCGCCTGGTCCTTGTCGGTGCTGGCGCCCAGCAGCTTCCAGAACCGGTTGCTCAACCGCCCTGACTTGGCACCGCCGGACTTGGACACCTTCGAGGTCTTGGAACTCACAGCCACAGTCATACGGTACGCGGAGCAGGTCGGACCAAGGGGGGGACCACGGCCCGGTCGACACACCGATCGCACTCGCCGGTCGGGCTGATGCCATCAGCCGCGCTGCGACCAGCCGCAGCCTGTACCTTGCCCGCATGGACATGTTCACCCCGACGCTGGACTGGGGCAGTGAGCTGGGCACCTCCCTGATCTGGATCGCCAAGGCCTGGACGATTGCGGCGGTCAGTACCGTGCTCGTGCTGATCCTGCTGGCGAAGTTCACGGTCTGGGGGCGGCAGTTCTGGCGCATCACCGGCGCCTACTTCACCGGCCGGGAGTCGGTGAAGGCGTGGTTGTGGCTGGGCGCGATCCTGCTCTCGATCATCTCCGGTGTGCGCCTGGACGTGCTTCTCAGCTATTACGGCAACGACCTGATGACCGCCGCCCAGACCGCGGTGCAGGGGGTGGCCGCCGGCGATGACGCGGTCCGCCAATCCGGTATCGACGGGTTCTGGTTCTCCATCCTGATCTTCGCGGTGCTGGCCACCATCCACGTCTGCCGGGTGCTGCTCGACATCTTCATGATGCAGCGGTTCATGCTGGCCTGGCGGGTGTGGCTGACGGGCAGACTGACCGATGACTGGCTCGACGGCAAGGCCTACTACCGCAGCCGGTTCATCGATGACACCATCGACAACCCCGACCAACGCATCCAGGCCGATATCGACATCTTCACCACCAACGTCGGACCGCTGCCGAACACCCCCAACAACACCAGCGGCTCGACGCTGCTGTTCGGGGCCATCAGTTCGATCGCGTCGGTCATTTCGTTCACCGCGATTCTGTGGAACCTGTCCGGAAATCTGTCGGTGTTCGGCGTCAACATCCCCCGCGCGATGTTCTGGATCGCCATCGTCTATGTATCCGTCGCGACCATCATCGCGTTCTGGATCGGCCGCCCGATCATCCGGTTGACCTTCGACAACGAGCGGTTCAACGCCGTCTTCCGCTACGCGTTGGTGCGGCTGCGCGACTCGGCGGAGGCGGTGGCGTTCTATCGCGGCGAGGTCGCCGAGCGGGTGCAGTTGCGTCGGCGCTTCGAGCCGGTCGTATCGAACTACAAGCGCTATGTGAACCGGTCGATCGCCTTCAACGGCTGGAACCTGACGGTCAGCCAGCTCATCAACCCGCTGCCGTGGATCATCCAGGCGCCCCGACTGTTCGCCGGTGAGATCAAGCTCGGCGACGTCTCGCAAACTTCGTCGGCGTTCGGCAACATCCAGAGCTCGCTGTCGTTCTTCCGCAATTCCTATGACGCATTTGCCGGCTGGCGCGCCTCGATCATCCGCCTGCACGGCTTGGTGGTTGCCAACGAGGAGGGCCGGGCGCTCAACGAGCTCACCGTCGAACCGTGCGGCAGCTGCCCCGTCGAGATCCGTGATGTCGCGGTGAGCACGCCCACCGGCGAGATCCTGGTCGAGGATCTGAACCTGCAGATGCAGCCGGGCGACACGCTGATCGTCACCGGCCAGTCCGGCGCGGGCAAGACCACCCTGCTGCGCAGCCTGGCGCAACTGTGGCCGTTCGCCAGCGGAACCCTGCGGTGCCCCGAAGGCGCCAACGAGACGATGTTCCTGTCCCAGATGCCCTATGTCCCACTCGGCGATCTGCGCGCGGTGGTGTCCTACCCGAAGGGTCCCGACGAGTTCACCGACGAGGAGCTCATCGCCGCGCTGGACAAGGTGTCACTACCGCAATGCGCCAGACGCCTTGCCGAAGTGGCCGACTGGGTCAAGGTGCTCTCCCCCGGCGAGCAGCAGCGCGTCGCCTTCGCCAGAGTGCTGCTGACCAAGCCGAGAGTGGTGTTCCTCGACGAGGCGACCTCTGCCCTCGATGAGGGCCTGGAGTTCACCATGTACGACCTGGTGCGCCGCGAGCTGCCCGACACCATCCTGGTCAGCGTCACCCACCGCAGCACCGTGGGCCAGCATCACGAGCAGCACCTGCACTTGTTCGGCGGGGGCAGGTGGGTGCTCGGCGATGTCGATCCCGAAACCGGAAAGCCCAAATCGCCCCAGCCGAACTGAGCCGATGCCGGGTCAGCGCGCGGCGGCGTGCCTGCCCGCCCGGCGGCCGAAGAACGAACCCTCGCCGAGTTGGACACCGCTGGCATATCCCTTGCCATCGCGCGCGATATTGGACGCGCACGCACCGGCGGCGTACAGACCCGGGACCACCGCGCCGGACTCGTTGAGAACCTCGCCGTCCAGCGATACCGTCAGACCGCCCATGGTGAACCCGGAGTACATCGCGACACCGAGGGTCAGGTCGAACGCCGCGAATGGCCCGGTGTCCTGCGGGGCGAGATAATCGGGCTGTTTGTGGAAGTCGGGATCGACACCGGCAGCCGCATTGGTGTTGTACCGCTCCAGGGTGGCGGCCAGGTTGCCGGACGGAATGCCCAGTGCCTGCTCGACTTCGGCGATCGTCTCGTAGCCGTCGATGAACTTGATCAGCGGCATCTCGGGCATCTGCATATGCGCCTCGTCGACGATCAGGTAGGCGGCGTGATCGGGTTGTTCGAGCACGAAAGCCGATGTGCGCGAATGGTAGGAGTCCTCGGCGACGAACCGGTGGCCGTCCTTGTTGACGATGACACCGGTGAGCAGGATCTCCGGCGGGTAGGCGGCGGCCGTGATGAACGCCTGATCCAGATTCTTGGCGACACCGCCCGCGGACACCCCGAGCTTGATACCGAGGCCGTCGTCGTTGGGATTGCCAAGGATGTAGGGCGCCACCAAACCGTGATGCTTGGTCTTGCGCTCCTGGCCCAGTTCCGGCGTGTACTGCGCCACCATCTCGGCGTTCATCGCAAACCCGCCGGCGGCGATGATCACCGATTTCGCCTTGACCGCACCGGTTTCGGTGAAATGCTTCCAGGCCACCCCCTGCACCACGCCGTCGGCGACCACGAGGTTCGTCGCACCAGTCTCGTAGCGGAACTGCACGCCGAGCTCCGCGGCGCGTTTGAGCAGTAACTGGATCACCATGTCGGCGCCGCCGAGTTCGCCGGGAACCGGCACCGAATGACCGCGCGGTGCGGGCTTGGCCTGATCGATGAAGGGCCACACCTTCTCGTTGCCGGTGTAGGACAGGCCCTCGGTGCCCGGCGGGACCACCACCTTGCCCGGGTAGTAGCTGCGTTCGAACTGAAAGCCAAGGGACTCCAGCCAATCGAAGTGCTCGACGCTGTGGTCGCAATAGGCGCGAATCTTGTCCAGTTCGGGGTCCTCGGTGACGGCGACCAGGTACTTGTACATCTCCTCGGCACTGTCCTCGTGTCCGGTGGCCTGCTGTACGGCCGTTCCGCCGCCGAGGTAGAAGTGCCCGCCGGCCATCGACGTGGTACCGCCGGCAGCGGCCGCCTTCTCCAGCACCAGCACCCGCGCCCCGGTCTCGGCCGCGGTGACCGCCGCACAGCCACCGGCGATACCGAAACCCACGACGACGACATCGACGTCATCGGACCAGGAGCTGACGTCGGCCACGCCGATGGTTGCCGGGATCTGCTGCAGGGTCATCGTTGTCTCCTCGGGCGCATCACTGCTGTTGTTGTTTGACGTGGTCGAAAAAGGCCTGGATGTCGGGCGGAATGTAGGCGATCTCCACGAACGGCACCCCGGCGTCGGCGCCGCTGACGTATCCGAAGTGCATGCCGCCGGGCATCACACCCCTGGTGACGACGGGCGCACCGGCTGCCGCCGCATCGTCCAGCGCGGCCTCGAAGGCATCCGCATCCGGCACGGCAACGCAGATGTGGTGCAGTCCGGCACCGTGGAATTCCAGGAATTCGGCATAGATGCTCTCACCGCGTACCGGCGCGATGAGTTCGAGCTGCAGGTCACCGGCGTAACTGAGCGAGATGTCGGCGACGAAGTCTGCGGGTTCCCCGCGATGGGTGCAGGTTTCCGGACCGAAATGCAAGTCGGGCATGCGCACCCATGTCTTGGCACCCGACAGCGCACTGAGCATCTGCTCGGTGGCAGTCAGGTCTGCGGTCACCCAGGCAACCTGGACAGGTGTCTGATCATGCATCGCAGTGAGGATATCGCCAGCGCTCGACGATCGCTAGAACAGGTTCTAGTTTGGCGGGAATTCGCTGCTCATCATGTGCACGAGCAATCCCAGCTGAGCATCGAAAACCGCGCCGGGATCACTGAGCGTGTCGGCTCCGTACTGCCCGAAGACCTCCAAGCTGATGGCGCCGACCACGGTCGCCCAGGTCGACAGACAGGCCAGCATCAGCCGGTCACCGCCGGGAAACCCGAACTCCGCGCGGATGCCGTCGAAATCGGACGAGATCGGTTCACTCATCGAGTCGTCCGGGCTACCCACGGCCCCGCTACGGACCCCGTCGGCAACGATCGACAACAGGGTGGCGATGACCCGGGTTCCCGGACCCACCGTCAACTCCGGGGGCGCGTGATATCCGGGCACCGGGCTGCCGTAGAGCAACGCCCACCGCGCGGGCTGATCCACCGCCCAGGCGCGCGCCGCGCGCCCCAGCGCGACGAGCCGGTGATCCCAGTCCCCCGCTCGCGCGGCGGCGTCGACAGCGTCGGCGAGATCGTCGTAGGCGTCGACGAGAAGCAGGGTCAGCAGATCGTCCCTGCTGGCCACGTACCGATACACCGCCGAGGACACCATGCCCAAGTCTCGGGCGATGGCGCGCAGCGACAGCCCGGCGGCACCGTCGGTCACCAGATGACGGCGGCCGACCTGCACGATTTGCGCCTCGATACGGTTCCGCGCCTCCTGCCGCTTGCCCACGGCACCAGTCTGCCACAACCGAGAACAGTGCTCTTGCTTTTTCTCGGCCGCAGTGTCATCGTCGAACGAGAGCAGTGCTCACGAAAGATATCGGAGGAACTGATGACCAGTCGATACGACGAGCCCGGCCGCCTCGCCCGAGCCGCCAATACGCTGATCCGACACCTGGCCGAACTGGGGATCGAGATCGCCGGCAGCCGTGCGTTACGGGTTCGCGGCCGCAGCACCGGACGATGGCGCTCGGTGGTGGTGAACGTGCTGACCGTCGACGATCGCGACTATGTGATCGCCACTCGCGGGAACACGCAGTGGGTCCGCAACGCCAGGGCCGCCGGCGTGGTAGAAACCGGCCCGCGATGGAAGCGCAGGCGCCGACGTGTGATGGAGATCGGCGACGCCGACAAGCCCGAACTCCTCCGGCGCTATCTGGACCGCTGGTATTGGGAGGTCAAGGGTCACGCAGGCGGGTTGACACCCTCTTCCAGCGAGTCCGAGGTCAGGGAGATCGCGGCCTCGATACCGGTGTTCGAACTGGCCGGCTGAGTGGCGACCGCCTCGCGGATCCGCGGCACCGTGGCCTGCCAGGACACCGCGGTGGGCGCACCACCCCAGGTGCTGTTGAACAGCCCGACGATGGCGGCGCGGCCGTCGGGCGTCAGGACGTAGACCGGACCGCCGGAATCGCCTTTCTGGCTGACCACACCGTCTTTCATGGTGAACCACCCGTTGTTGACCACGCCGACCGTGCCGCAACTCTCACCGGTGACGATGCCGAAGTGGCAGACGGGCTGACCCGGCTGCTGGACGGCCAGCGCCTGGTCGAGAACCAGCGACCGACCACCGGGCAGCACGGTGTTGACCGCGACGTCGGGGTTGAGGGTGATCGCACCCCAGTCGGCCAGCTGATGATCACCCGTCACCGTCGCGCCGTCGGGGGTGTTGTCGTCGAAGAGGGCCATCTCACCGAGGGCATTACCGAATCGGTCGGTCACGGGTCCCGCGCCGCGGCAGTGACCGGCGGTGAATGCCACCCGCGCCGCGGGATCGACGAATCCCAGGGTGCACATGGTGGTGCCCTGCCGGATCTCCATCCCGGGGTGCACGGTGACTGCCGGCGCGGGGGCGGCGGCCGGTTCGGCGGCAGCCGCGCCGGCCGGGGACACACCGACCGCGACGGCAGCGGCGATCATCGTCAGGAACAGCCGTGCACGCATCCAGCCCTCCGATCCTCCACCCCTCCGGGACGAAATTACCGGGGTGCTGACGGGTGAATCGGATAACGGTCAGATCTCGTTACATCACAAGTCGTGTAACGACCCGCGTGTCACAGCAGTCACACCAGTAACATGGCGTAACGTTCCTCGGCCCTACGGGAGGGTCAGGATCTGGCCGGGATGGACGAGGTCGACATCGGTCAGCCCGCTCGCGTCCGCGATGCGCTGCTGTTCGCTGCCGTCCCCGTAGAACCGCTCGGCAATACCCCACAGCGTGTCGCCGGACACCACGGCATAAGTCCGTGGGCGTACCGCCGTTGCCGGTGCGCTCCGGGCCGGCCGCTTGGCGCGCTGAAGTCGAATCCCCATGTCGTTCTCCCCTCGTGGCCCCAGCCTAGAGACCACGAGGGCAGTCACGGGAGGAATTTGCACACTGCAGCGGGACTCTGCGCGTCGATCAGGAATCGAAGCCCAACCCCAGCTTGTCCAGCGCGCGTAACAACACATTGCGCTTACCCGCGGAATGGTCGGCGCGATCCAGTGACCACCGCGTCGCCTGGATCCCCACCGACGCGAACGGTTCCGGCGGGAACGGCAGCGGTTTCTTGCGGACCATCTCCAGTCGGGTGCGCGGCGTCGGCGTGCCGTCCAACAGATCGAGACAGACGTCCGCGGCGAAACGCGTCGCACCCACGCCAAGTCCGGTGAACCCGTTGACGTAGGCGACCTTGCCCCGGTGCGCGGTCCCCCAGTGCGCGCAGAACCGGGTGTTGGTATCGATCGCACCCGCCCAGCGGTGACTGAATCGGACGTCATCGAGTTGGGGAAAGGTGATGAAGAAGTGCTCAGCCAGCCTGCGGTAGGTCTGCGGCCGGTCCTCATAGCTGGGATCGACCCGGCGACCGAAGTGATACACGGCGTCGTAACCGCCCCAGACGATCCGGTTGTCCGCGCTGAGCCGGTAGTAGTGGAACTGGTTGGCGCAATCGCCGACGCCCTGGCGACCGGTCCAGCCGATTCGCTCCAGTTGCGCAGCGGTCAGCGGCTCGGTGGACAGCACGTAGTCATAGACCGGAACGGTGTACCAGCGGTTGCGGCGCAACAGGCTGGGAAACACGTTGGTGGCCAGAACGACCTGCTTCGCCGTCAGCGTGGCGGAGCCGGTGCCCACGCGCACGATGCCACCGGCGGCCTCCAGCGATATCGCCCGCGTGTGCTCGTGTATCTGCACGCCGGCCTGCTGGCAGGCCCTGGCCAGCTCCATGGCCAGTTTGGCCGGGTGCACCAGAGCGCAACTGTCCGGCTCGTAGAGCCCGGCCCGATAGGTCGGCGAGTGGACCTCCGCGCGCACCTGCTCCTGATCGAGGAACAGTCCCTCGCCTGCGGCGGCGGATTCGGTGAGCCAGTCCACCTGATGCGGCTCGGTGGCCACCGATAGCATTCCGGTTCGCTCCCAATCGACGTCCAGCCCGAGCCGTTCGATATCGGCGGCCATGCCGTCCAGGTTCGCCATTCCGAGCTCGGTGAGGGTGCCGAATTCGGCTGCCCACCTTGATCGTCCGTTCTCGGCACCGTGGGTGAGGCTGGCATCGACGAAACCACCGTTGCGACCCGAGGCCGCCCAGCCGATCCGGTCGGACTCGATCAGGACGATGCGGCGGTCCGGATACCGTTCGGCGGCGTGCAGCGCCGCCCACAGCCCGGTGTACCCGCCGCCGACGACCAGCAGATCGCAGCTCTGTGACCCGACCAGAGGTGCATGGTCCGGGCGAGCGATATCCAGCCACACCGGGGCGAACACGCTTGCTGCCAGCGACCGTTCGACCAGCGCGGGGTCGACAGGGGCATCGAAGACTGTCCTCACCAGGGCGACACTACGTGGTGAACGGACGGTTCAGTGCGCAGCCGACCCGACCGGCTCGGTACTGCGGGTCGGGGTCCACCCCGGCGGACCGAACACGTATCCGAGCTTGTCTCGCAACCCGCGGGCACTGCGCACCGCACGGGCGATCTTGACGTATTCGTGGGTCTGCAGTGTCCAGATGTTGAAGGTCTCGACCTGCGTGGTCAGCCCGTAATGCGGTCGGAACAGCTCATCCTGGTAGCTACCGAACATCCTGTCCCACACGATCAGGATCCCGCCATAGTTCTTGTCGAGATACTCGGCATCCATACCGTGGTGCACGCGATGATGCGACGGCGTGTTGAAGACGAATTCTATTGGCCGCCAGAGCTTGTCGATCCGCTCGGTATGCACCCAGAACTGGTACACCAGGTTCACCGAAAAGCTCGCAAACACGATCCACGGCGGAACGCCGAGCAGCGGCAGCGGAATCCACATCAAAATCTCGCCGCTGTTGTTCCACTTCTGGCGCAGCGCGGTGGCGAAGTTGTAGTACTGGCTGGAGTGGTGGGCCTGATGGGTGGCCCAGATCAGTCGAACCCGATGAGCCGCCCGGTGATAGGCGTAGAACAGCAGGTCAACACCGAGCAGCGCGATCGCCCAGGTGTACCACCGGTCCGCCGGCAGCTGCCACGGCGCCAGGTAGGCGTAGATCGCCGCGTAGCCCAGCAGCGCCACGGCCTTCCACGCCGCGGTGGTGACCACCGAGACCAACCCCATCGACAGGCTCGTCCAGGCGTCGCGGCGCTGATAAGCGCCCGCAGGGCTGCGTTGGTCGGCGCCGGACTCGGACTCGAGGTGTTCGAGGCGGCGCGCCGCGGTCCACTCCACGACAAGGAGCAGCAGGAAAAACGGGATGGCGAACAGGACCGGGTCGCGCATCGGCGCGGGTAGTGCGGAGAGCAATCCCGTGACGACGTCCATCCGAGGAGCCTAACCGCAGCGGTACCGGGTCAGCGGAAGCTCAGCACCTCGGTTCCCCAGGTACTGCGCTGAATATGGTCCGGATCGAACGCCAGCTGGTCATCGCGCCCGATCAGCAGATTGACGCGGTCCTGCTCGTCATACGGGCGCCACCGCGGACCGTCGTCGGCATCCGGTGCCCCGCCGCGCGCGAAATTGCACCACCGCTGGCGCATTCTTCGTGAGACCTCGGTACCCGCGGCAAGACCACCGAGTTTGAATGTCGGGTCGCGACGGCCTGCCACCAGATTGCCCCACACATACGGTAGTTCGGTGGCATGCGCACCGCCCAAGCCGAGGACGCGAAGCATGGGGGTGGACCAGTCGAATCGGTACATGTACACGGGCGCGACCACGCTGTGCCCCTCGGCGAACCAGATCGAGGGCATCCGGAACCCGATGTCACGCGCGACGCCGAGCCCGGGTTTCTTGCCGCGCCCGCGGTACACCGCCGCGATCTGGGCCGGGGTGGGGATCTGCAGGTCGGGTTGCTCTGACGCGATCGCGGTGAACATCTCACTGATGGCCTGCCCGCTGATCGGTAGCAGCGGTGAACGCATCCACCGGAACAGCGCCGCCTCGTGCTCGTTGGTGCCGATGATCAGCGGAACCGGCCTCGATCGTCCCGATCTGGCGACGTTCACCGGGTAGTCCGGCACGATGTCACCGTCGACGATCGGCGCGAACCCCAGGGTGCCCGGCGCCAGCCGCGGCACATCGTTGAACAACTCCTTGGCCGCGGCGATGATGGCGGCCACCGGCAGCTCGCTCAGCTGGTCCGACTGTCGTGCCGTCATACCGAGTTCGCCGAGGAACTGCTCGCCGATCCGCTGCGCGCGCTTCTGGTCGTAGACCGAGGTGACCGGCGAGCTCTGCGCGATGGCGCGATGGAACAACCCTTCGGCAGCGGGACTGGCCAGCAGCGTGGTCACCACACCACCGCCCGCCGACTCACCGAACAGCGTGACCCGGTCCGGGTCACCGCCGAAATTGGCGATGTTGTCGCGTACCCACCGCAACGCGAACAGCACATCGCGAAGGCCGATGTTGGTCTCGAAACCCTCGCCCAGCCACGACAGGTCCAGGAATCCGAACGGGCCGAGACGGTAGTTCACCGTCACCACCACGACGTCCCCACCGGCCGCGAGCTCGCGCCCGTTGTAGAGCGGCTGGGCCCCCGAGCCGAGGATGTATGCGCCGCCGTGCACCCACACCAGGACCGGTCGTGGACCATCGCCGTGGGCCGGAGACCAGACGTTCACCGTCAGGCAGTCCGCTCCCTGCGGCGCGCCCAGATCCAGCGGGATCCGCGGGTCGGTGGGCTGTGGGCATACCGGTCCCACCCGGGTCGCATCGGCCGGTTCGGTCCAGGGTTGCGGCCATCGGGGCGAACGCCAGCGCAGCGTGCCAACGGGCGCGGCGGCATAGCGAACCCCCAACCAGTGGGTGACGACGCCATCGCCGGCGCCACGCACGGGACCGTTGGTGGTCTCGACGACCGCGGTGTCGTCGATCGAAAATCGGGTATCGGTCACATCCTCCATAGTGGCACCGCCGATATCGGGTGCACCGATACGTGACGGGGTCCATATCACCCCACTCCCTAGGTCATTCCCCACTGGCGCGCCGGCACCACCCCATACCGGTCGGGGGCCGCGCACACGGTTAAGTTTGCGCCGTGCGCAAGTGGGTCCTGCTGGGCGGAGCGATCACGACAGAGGTCGCAGGGACGTTGTCGCTGCGTGCCTCACAGGACCATTCCGGTTGGCTGGTCCTCGTGGTCGCCGGCTACCTGTCGTCGTTCATCTTGATGGCCGCGGTGCTCCGGACCGGGATGCCCGTCGGGGTGGCCTACGGAATCTGGGGCGCGACCGGCACTGCCGTCACCGCCGTCGCTGCCTCGCTGATCTTCGGCGAGGCGTTCACCTGGCCGCTGCTGGCCGGAATCGCGTTGATCATCGCCGGCGTCCTGCTGGTCGAGTTCGGTTCACACGACGCGCCGTCAGAGGCCCGACCGTGATGTGGCTGGCGCTGGCCGGCGCGATCGGTACAGAGGTGCTCGCCACACTGTCGTTGCGGGCATCCGATGGTTTCCGCCGCCGCCGGTGGATCGTCCCGGTGGCGGCCGGCTATCTGCTGTCCTTCTATCTGTTGTGGGTGTCGCTGTCGCTGGGGATGCCGGTCGGTGTGGCGTACGGCATCTGGACCGCGTGCGGTGTCGCGCTGGTGGCCGTCGCCGCACGGGTGTTGTTCCGCGACCCGTTGACCTGGCGGATGATCGCGGGCATCGCGCTGATCATCGCCGGCGTGCTCACGATCGAGATGGCCGGCGTGGCGCACTGAGTACGCCCGGCACACAGGTCAGCAATGCGACCAGCAGTCCCACCGCGGGTACCAACAGCAGTCCCACCCGCAGTCCGGCGGCATCGGCGATCAGTCCGATCACCGGCGGCGAGGCGATGAACCCCAGGCGCATCAGCCACGCCACCACCGTCAGTCCCGTCCCCGGCCGCAACCCGGGTAGTCGGTCGGCACCGTGCATCGCCGCAGGCACAAGTGTGGCAACCCCGAGGCCGACCGCCGCAAAACCGGCGATCGTGCCGGGCACCGACGGAAACGCAAGGGCCAGACCCATACCGGTCGCCATCACCAATCCCCCGGTTCTGGTCACGGCACGCTCGCCGAACCTGTCCACCAAGCGATCACCTGTCAGCCGCCCGACGAACATGGACCCGATCAACGCGACATAGCCGAACACCGCGACCGGCCCCGGGGCGCCGAGCCCGTCGCGCAGATAGAGCGTGGCCCAGGTGCTGCCGACATCCTCGATGACGGCCCCGGCGATGGCCACGACCACCAGCACCGCCAGCAACACATACGCCGGAAGCCGCGCCCGCCGTCCTACCACGGTGGGCCCGTCATGGTGGTCCTCGGCGCGATCGGGCCCCGGCAACAGGAACGGATAGGCCGCCAGCGCCACCGCCGCGAACACCGCTGCCGCGATGGCCAGGTGCAACCCACGCCCGAGACCCAGGGCGATGGCGGCAGCGCCCATCGACCCGCCGACGATGCCACCCGCAGCCCAGACCGCGTGCAGCGAATTGATGATCGATCGCCCGTAGGTGTGTTGAACCCGCAGGCCATGCACGTTCTGCGCGACATCGGTGACGGCATCGCAGGCGCCGGCGCAGAACAGTGCGGCAGCCAGGAACACAGGCGTGCCCGCCGAACCCGCCGTCGCGATCAGCACCGCCAACAGCACCGACGAACCCACCGCGACACGCGCCGATCCGAACCGCCGGATGATCGCGCCGGCGGCCAGACCTGCCACCAGCGCACCGGCGGCGAACGCCGCCACCACCGCGCCGTAGCCGGCGTTGGACAGCCCCAGATCGCTCTTGATCTCCGGGTATCTCGGTAGCAGGTTGGCGAACATCGCGCCATTGGTCAGGAACAGTGCTCCCACGGCGATTCGTGCCCGCCGGTCGGGGTCGGTGCTGGCTGCGGGCGGCATGCCCGCCGACGATACTGACGCCACGCGCAACGTTGTCCACCGGTCCGGCGGCGGCGCGGCGGATCCGGCAAGATTGCGAGCATGACCGAATTGGCCGATCTCGCACGGCGGTACGCGGTGGCAACGGAGTTCGTCGACTGGCGTGGCCGCAGCGTTCCGGTGCCCGAGCACACGCTGGTGTCCGTGCTCGCCGCGCTCGGAGTCCCTGCCGATACCCCGGCTGGACGGGAGCACGCCGCGCGGGCGCTTGACCGCGAGTACTGGGGCGACACCTTGGCGCCGACGGTGGTGGCCCGCTCGGGCACCGCATCGTCGTTCTGGGTGCATGTGACCCATGGCCGGCCGGTAGATGTGTGGGTCGAGCTGGAGGACGGTTCCCTGCGCACCGAGCTGCGCCAACTCGAAAACAATCGTGCGCCATACGATCTGGATGAGCGGATGATCGGGGAGGCCACCTTCGAACTGCCTGCCGACCTGCCGCCCGGATATCACCGCCTACATGCCAGGACCGACACGGTCGAGTCGGACACCACGCTGATCGTCGCGCCTTCGGCGCTGGCGCCGCCGCGCAGGCGGCAGTGGGGCCTGGCCACCCAGCTCTACAGCGTCACCTCCGAACAGTCTTGGGGCACCGGCGATCTGACGGACCTGACCGATCTCGCCGTCTGGTCGGCCGCGCGGCACGGTGCGGGATTCATCCTGGTCAATCCCTTGCACGCGGCCGCGCCGGTGGCACCGATGGAACCGTCGCCCTATCTGCCCACCTCCCGGCGGTTCGTCAATCCGCTGTATCTGCGGGTCGAGGCCATCGACGAGTACGCACAGCTGCGCAGGCGCGGACCGCTGCGCAAGGCCCGAGCCGAGCTGGCCGCCCGCGCCCGACGCCGTGACGGGATCGACCGCGATGCGGCTTGGAAGGTGAAACGTGCTGCCCTACAACAGGTGTATCGAGTGCCACGGTCCGCGGGACGGGATCTGGCGTACGCGGCATTCCGTGCTCGTGAAGGCCGCAGCCTCGACGACTTCGCCACCTGGTGCGCGCTGGCCGAGGTGCACGGTCCGGACTGGCACGCCTGGCCGGAAACGCTGACCCATCCGGACAACCCCGAGGTCGCGGCGTTCGCCGCCGCCCACGAGGCGGACGTCGACTTCCACCGCTGGCTGCAATGGCAACTCGACGATCAGCTGACCACCGCCCAGGCCAGAGCCACCCAGTCCGGCATGGGCCTCGGCATCATGCACGACCTGGCCGTGGGTGTCGATCCCGACGGGGCGGACGCCTGGGCGTTACAGGATGTGTTGGCGCGTGGGGTGACTGCCGGGGCACCGCCGGACGAGTACAACCAGCTCGGCCAGAACTGGTCGCAACCGCCGTGGCGCCCCGACCAGCTGCGACGCACCGGCTACGCGCCGTTCCGAGCACTGGTCAACGCGGTACTGCGCCACGCCGGCGGCGTCCGCATCGACCACATCATCGGGCTGTTCCGGTTGTGGTGGATCCCGGAGGGCGCGGCGCCGACCGAGGGCACCTACGTGCGCTACGACCACGATGCGCTGATCGGCATCGTCGCACTGGAGGCATATCGCAGCGGTGCCGTCGTGGTCGGCGAGGACCTGGGCACGGTGGAGCCGTGGGTGCGCGACTATCTGCGCGACCGCGGACTCTTCGGCACGTCGATCCTGTGGTTCGAACGCACCGATGAGGGCGCACCGCTACCCGCCGCATATTGGCGCGAAGCCTGTCTGTCCGCGGTGACCACCCATGATCTGCCGCCGACGGCAGGCTACCTGGCGGGTGAGCACATCCGGCTGCGCGAGTCACTGGAGCTGCTTACCAGGCCGGTCGAGGAGGAGATCGCCGACGATCGGGTCGAACAGCAGGCCTGGCTCGACGAACTGCGCCGTCTCGACCTGGTCGGAGAACAGCCCGATATCGACGAGATCGTCCGTGGTCTGCACGCCTTCCTCGGCCGCACGCCGTCGAAACTGCTGGCCTTGGCGTTGCCTGACGCGGTCGGTGACCTGCGCGCGCAGAACCAGCCGGGCACCACCGACGAGTATCCGAACTGGCGCGTCCCACTCTCCGGGCCCGACGGTGCGCGGATGTCCCTGGAGGACGTTTTCACCGATCCTCGGGCCAATGCGCTTGCCGAAGTAATGAAAGCCCAGGTGCCGGCGATGGACACGTGACTGGAGTTTCTACAGGTGTGGTTCTGCGATATGTTCGCAGCGCACCGCGACACCCGGAGGTCACGTGAAGAAGCTAATCGGCTTGGGGCTGGGCGCCTGCGCCATCGCATCGGCGGCCATCGTCACCGCGGGCACGGCGAGCTCGGACCCGCAGGCGGCGCAGGCTGCCTACAACGTGGTCGGCGAGCCGTACGGCAAGGCCGTTGCGATCCTCAAGAGCATGGGCATTCCGTCGATGTTCGGTGGCGCGGTGGGCAGTGACATCCAGCAGAGCATGTGCATCGTGGAGAAGCAGAAGTACATCCCGTCCGGGAAGATGCAGCTGATGCTCAATTGCACGCAGGCGGCTTTCGATGCCGCCGGTGCCAGCCGGTCCACCGGATCGGGCCCGGGTGGGCGAACGGTCGGCGCGAACGGAGTCACCACCGTGACGCCGACACCGATGCCGCCGGCGCAAGCCGGAGTTCCCACCTCGCCGGCGCCCGTTCCTCCGCCCGCTCCCTGAGTTCGGCGTCTAGTATTCGCCCATGCCATTGGCGCCTGGCGCGACGTTCGCCGGATACACCATCGTCCGCGCCCTCGGCGCCGGCGGGATGGGTGAGGTCTACCTCGCCCAGCACCCTCGACTCCCGCGCCAGGACGCGCTCAAGATCCTGCTCGCGCAGGTGTCCACCGACGATGAATACCGCCAGCGTTTCGAGCGCGAGGCAGATATCGCCGCCACGCTGTGGCATCCGCACATCGTCGGTGTACACGACCGCGGCGAGAGCGACGGTCAGCTCTGGATCGCGATGGACTACGTCCCGGGAACCGACGCCGCCCGCTTGTTGCGCGGCGACCACCCTCAGGGTCTGCCGCCGCAACAGGTCATCCAGATCGTCACCGCGGTCGCCGAGGCGTTGGACTACGCCCATCAACGCAATCTCCTGCATCGGGACGTCAAACCGGCCAACATCCTGATCTGCGGTCCGGACTCCGGTGATCAGCGCATCATGTTGGCCGATTTCGGTATCGCGCGGTGGTCCGATGATGTCAGTGGGTTGACCGCAACCAATATGACCGTCGGCACGGTGTCCTACGCGGCGCCCGAGCAGCTGATGGGTAATCCTCTGGACGGTCGGTCGGATCAGTACGCCCTGGCGGCCACCGCCTACGAGTTGCTCTCCGGGACACCGCCGTTCCGCAACTCCAACCCGGCGGTGGTCATAAGTCAGCATCTATCGGCGTCGCCGCCCG
This sequence comes from Mycolicibacterium neoaurum ATCC 25795, assembly GCF_000691525.1. Classification (GTDB taxonomy): domain Bacteria; phylum Actinomycetota; class Actinomycetes; order Mycobacteriales; family Mycobacteriaceae; genus Mycobacterium; species Mycobacterium neoaurum. Next base: position 145,398 of record NZ_JMDW01000015.1, on the reverse strand, counting down.
CGATCGGCAGCAGGCGTCCCGAGTTGGCGCACCTGGACCCGGTGTTCACCAAGGCGCTGGCCAAGGAGCCCGGTGACCGGTTCGACCGGTGCACCGACTTCGCCCGCGCCCTCGGACACCAGCTGGCCGGCGACACCTCCGAGCAGACCAGGTTGGCACCAGCCCCCAAGAAACCCAAGGTGCCCAGGCGGCGCCCCGCGGCCGCGATCCTGGTTGCCGGGGTTCTCGCGGTCCTGCTGTGCGTCGCGATCGTGGTCGCGGCATTCGAATTCGGCCGCGCCGATGACGAACGTCCGGGCGCGGCGCCGGCGACCACCTCCAGCACCCGACCGTCCACGACCACCGCCCCTGCGCCGCCTCCGGTGGCGAGCACCACCGCCTCCGCTACCGATGCGACCGTCACGGTCACCACCGATGTGACCGAACCAGCCGCCGCGGCGGTGGTCGGTGCCGATTGCGGCCCGGTCGGCAGCACGGGCACCACCGCCGATGGGACGACGGTCTATTGCGAGACCCTGGCAGGCACCCAGGCGACCATCTGGTCGTCGACGCCGGGACCGGTACCGAGTCCCACGGTGACCACCGAGGCACCGGATCCCAGCGAGGAACCCCTGCCCGGTGTGTTGGAGTCCCCGGTGCGGGTGTGCATGCAGCAGACCGGTCAGACCCGTCGCGAGTGCCGCGAGCAGATCCGCATCAGCAACGGATTGCCCTGAACCATCAGCCGGCCCGGCCGGCGTGAGCCATCAGTCGGCCCTGGCGGCGTGAGCTATTCGTCGGCCCGGCCGGCCAGCCGCGTCATCAGCTGATCCAGGAGCGGCCGTTGCCCTTTGAGGAGTTTGATCCGGGCCTCGGCGACGGTGAACCATTGCACGCGGTCGAGTTCCGGATATTGCCGGATACGGCCGGAACCTCGTGGCCATTCCAGTTCGAACGTGTTGCTGACCGCGCCGGTGACATCCAGATCCGCCTCGACCGCGAATGCGGTGACCAGCTTGCCGCCGGGTTGGCGCAACGGCGGGAAATCCATCCGCTCACCGTCGGGTACGGGCAACCCGATCTCCTCGGTGAACTCTCGGCGGGCGGCCGACCAGGCGTCCTCGGACTCGTCGAACTCGCCCTTCGGAATAGACCATGCGCCATCGTCTTTGCGTGCCCAGAACGGGCCGCCAGGGTGCCCGATCAGCACCTCGGCCGTGCCCTCGGTCACCCGGTAAAGCAGCAACCCTGCGCTTGGTCGTGGCATCAGCGCAGCGTAGTCAACAGCCCCAGCGCCCTGTCTCGGCGAGCACCATGCCGGTGTCGGCGCTACAGTCACCTGCGTGACCGGCAGCCGGTACCACAGGTACGTCGCCCTCGGTGACAGTCAGACCGAAGGTCTCTGGGATATCGACGACTCCGGGGCACTGGTCGGATTCGCCGATCGGCTGGCGCGCATGATCGCCGCCGACTCCCCTGGTCTGCTGTATGCCAACCTGGCGATCCGGGGTAAGCGCATCGCCGATGTGCTGAATGTGCAGCTCCCACAAGCCCTGGCGATGCAACCCGATCTGATCACGGTGTGCGTGGGTATGAACGATGTGACCCGACCCGGTCGCAGATTCACCCGCGCGCTCGGCGAGCTGGAGATTCTGTACGACGCGTTGGCGTCATCGGGGGCCACCGTGGTGACCACCACGTTCCCCGATATCACCCAGCTCCTCCCCGCCGGACGGCTGCTGGTGTCCCGGGTGCTGCGGATCAACGATGTCATCCGCAACGCCGCGGACCGGCACGGCTTCCGGCTGGTCGACCTGCACAGCGCCGCGTCGATGACCGATCCCTCTGTCTGGAGTCCGGACCGGGTGCACGGTTCCACCACCGGGCATCTCCTGTTCGCCGCGGCCGCGGCGGAAGCCCTGAAATTGGCTGGGGCCGACCACGATTGGGCCCTCGCGACGACAGGAGACCAGCATCGGTCACCACGATCGCGGATATCGGCGCAGCTGGCGTGGACACAGAACATGTTCATGCCGTGGATCTGGCGACATCTGCGGGGTCGCAGCGCCTTTCACGGACACCAGGCTCGACATCCGCAGCTGGTGCCGGTCAGGGCGAGCTCGGTGGTGCGGTGAGGTTCAGCGACCGAACGGGTCGAAGCCGAAGATCTTGCCGTCTCCGATACCGGCCACCGCCGCCGGGCAGAACATCGATATCGCCACGCCGGTGAACATCGTCGCGGGACCCAGTGACATGCCCGCACGATCGGCGACCGTGGCGGCGGCGTTGGCGACGTTCTGCCCGGGCGCCGACAGCATCGGGCAGACCGACTGACCCAGCGCCAGGGTATCCACCGCGTTGAGCGTGGCCGGTGCGGTCACCCCGGCGGCGTCCAGCGCACCGAGGAACACATCGGCCGCCGAATCCGCATGTGCCGGGCCGGCGACGGCGAGACCGGCCGCTGCCACGGTGGTGAACACACAGGTGATGATTCGGCGCATGGGTGATCATGCTAGGGCACCAGCGCGGTCTGCTGCGCCCTCAGCTGTGCCAGGCACCGTCGATCTGTTGGGCCACGTCGATGATTCGGGCCGCCCTGGCCCCCGGACTGTCGATCTCACCCGCCACATGCGCCGAGATGAAACGCTTGATCTCGGCGTCGATACCGCCCATCACGCGCAGCACCTCGGCACGCAATGTCCCCGAAGTCACGTGGATGGCGATATCGCGCGGCCCCGGCTTACCGACGTCGAGAATCAGCAGCAACGGTTCGGCGGCCCGCGCCACCGCCTGCAACGAGATCTCGCCGAACACCATGAAGCGCGGCTTGTCGATCCGCAGATCGATCACCATGTTGATCTCGAGCGGGATACGGATGTCGAAGGAGATGGCCTCGCCCACGTGGCGCGTCACGCGCGGATACTGGACGCGCACCCGGGCGGTCACCTTGGCGATACCGCCGGGACCCTGACCCATCGGACCCATCTCGAACTCGTCACCGGCGATCGCCCCGATGGCGTCGGCAACACGCTTCTCGGACACCGCGACATCGAAGAAGTGGCGGCCGAACTCCTCGTAACTGATGTACCTGGCCGACGCGCCGGTGGCGGGTTCCGCAGGTGTGGAACTGTCCATGATGCTCACTACCGTCTCATGTGGCACATCTGACCGTGCGCGACACACCCATCTATCGGGGCGTCTCGGTGAACAGCCGCACCCGCCGCACCCGGCTGGGCCGGACACCGACCTCGGTGATCAGGACCGCCGCCCCGTCGGTACCGCTCAGGCTGACGACGACGTGCCGGCCTGCCGTAAGGATCGTCCGCCGACGTTTGCCCGTGAGTGCGGCCACCAGTTCGCTGGGCCGCAGGCGGCCACTGTCGCCGGCGGTGATCTCGGCATCGCCGAGCCGTCGCTTGACGGTCATTTCGTCACCAGCGACGGCGTCGTCGACCAGTTGCCCGACCAGCCGCCTACCGCGGGCACCCACACCGTTGACGCCGGCGACGAAGCCGAGGGCACCCGCGGGTCCCTGGTTGGTCAGCAGAGCACGGGTCAGCGCGACGGCGGCAGGAAAGGCGGCAGGACCGTTGCGGGTGAACTTCCACGCCATGGCGGGCAGCTCCCAGTAGGCCTGCAACCGGTCGATGGCCAGCGCGTCACCGACCTCGGCAAGGTCATAGCGCAGCAATGCCGGTATGCGCATCGTCACCGAGGCGTTCATCGCGACCTCCAGGACCAGGTCGCGCAACACGGTGGTACCGCAGACGATGTCGATATCGCGATGGAAGGTGATGTCCCGAGGACCGATGAAGGTGTCGTAGAACTGTTCGATCTCCGCCCTGCCGGTGTGCGGACGCGACCCCACCGGATCCTCGATGCGTGCCCCGGCGGTGAACAGGCCCACCCATCCCGCCCGATCATGCGCGGCGGCGGCCGCCGGCGAGCGTTCCACCGCTGCCAGAACCGCTGTACGTGTTGTGGACATATCCTTGGGTACCACCCCTGTGCGAAGGAGGACGGCAATGAGCCAGAACGGGCCGTTCGGTATCGACCCAGAAGAGTTTGACAGGCTCGCCCGCGAAGCCGGCGAGGGACTGCGTGATGCGCTGGACAGGTTCGGCAAGAGGGCGGGCTGGTCGACCCTGATCGATCAGTTCACCGCTCAGGCCAAACCGGCAGCGCCGGAGACCACCGGGGACGCCGGCGACGGTGTGTGGGCCATCTACACCGTCGATGCCGCGGGCGGTGCGCACATCGAGGAGGTGTACCCCAACGAACTGCAGGCGTTGCGGGCCAACAAGAACAACACCGACCCGGCCAGGCGGGTGCGCTTCCTGCCGTACGGCATCGCGGTCAGCGCGCTCGACGCACCGGAATAGCCACCATCGCCCAGCCGACACCACTAAGCTTTGCCGGAATGATCGACGACGGTGAGGGCGGGACATGTTTCGTGAACTGACGGTTGCGGCGGCCGCCATCGTCGCCGCGGTGGGTTTTGCTGCGCCTGCCGTCGCCGATGACGAATCGGGCCACTACCCCAATGACGTGCCCGGCATGAACTATCACGCCGCGCTCGGCGCTCCGTGCGAGAACACCCAGCTGTTCACGTTCGGCCGCGGTCGCGGTGGCCAGCCGATGAAGTGCAGCTGGATCCCGAATCAGTGGCCGCCGGTCTATACGGGTTTCTGGACGATGTCCTATGACCTGCACGGGGTCCAGGAAGTCGGTGCGCCGTGCTCGGTTCCTCAGGGTGCGGCCCAGACCGCAGACGGCAGGCCCATGTTGTGTCTGGGAGCTCGCGGCTGGCAGCCCGGGACCCTGACCGGCGACGGCTTCTTCCCTGCCTGACCACCAGTCTCCGGGTCAACTGAAGGCGCGGCCGTAGGCCGGCGGATGCCCCAGGTCGGCGCCCAGCTGCCGCGCCGCCTGCCAGACCCAGCCAGGGTTGCGCAGGAGCTCCCGTGCCAGGAACACCGCATCGGCCTCCTCGCCGGCGATGATGCTGTCGGCCTGTTCGGGGTCCGTGATCAGGCCGACTGCACTGGTGGGGATCTCGGTCTCCTTGCGGAGGCGGGCGGCGAACGGCACCTGATAGGCCGGCCCCACCGGGATCTGCGCATCGGGGACCGATCCGCCGCTGGACACGTCGATCAGGTCGACGCCCAGCGCCTGCAGCCGCGTGGCGAGCGTGACGGTCTCCGCCACCGTCCACCCCGGACGTGGGTCCTCGGTGTCGCCGCCGAGCCAATCGGTCGCCGAAACCCGGAAGAACAGCGGTAACTCGGGCGGCCACGCCGAGCGCACGGCGCCGACCACCTCCAGGGCAAAACGCATCCGGTTCTCCGGTGATCCGCCGTAACCGTCCGAGCGACGGTTGGACTGCGGGCTGAGGAACTGATGGATCAGATATCCGTGCGCACCGTGGATTTCCAGCACCTTGAATCCGGCTCGCGCGGCCCGACCGGCTGCATCGGCGAATGCCGTTGTGATTTCTGCGATCTCGTCGATACCGAGCTCGGCGGGCGTCGGCAGCCGGCCGAACGGCACAGCGCTGGGGCCCACCGTGGGCCAGCGCTGGTCGTCGACACCCCACGGGCGTCCGGTGGAACCCTTGCGTCCGGCGTGCACGATCTGGATGCCAGGCACTGAACCCTGCGCGGTGACGAACTCGGCGATGCGACGCAGACCGTCCGCCTGCCGGTCGTTCCACAGGCCGAGGTCGAACACGCTGCTGCGGCCCACCGGGTGCACGGCGGTCGCCTCGACCATGACCAGTGCCGCACCCGCGACGGCGCGCGAACCGAGGTGTTGGGTGTGCCAGTCGGTGGGTGACCCCTCGTCCGGCCCCGCGGGTACGGCGGCGAACTGCATCATCGGTGACATCCAGGCCCGATGGGCGAATGTCACCGAGCGCAGGGTGAGCGGGGTGAACAACCCTGTCATCGCTGCCGCTCCTGATCCAGGCCGAGGTAGGCCATGGCCGCCCGGATGATGCTGTCGCGCCCCGGGCCGTGTTCTACGGCAAAGCGGGCGGGATCGGCGTCGGCCATATCGAACGGGTAGTCACTACCGCACAGCACTTTGTCGGTGCCGGCGAGCGTGCAGAGCAGGTCCAGCTGTGCGGCCCCGTGGGTGACGGTGTCGAAGAACAGCTCGCCGAACACGTCCTGCGGTGCGCGTGACAAGGCGGCCCGGACGTCGGCACGCGCACGCCAGCCGTGGCTCCATCGACCGAGAAGGCCCGGGGCGCAACCGCCACCGTGCACGAAACAGATGCGCAGACCCGGGAGCTGGTCCTTGAGGCCGCTGAGGATCAGTGCTGCCACCGCCGTCGCCGATTCGGTCGGATTGCCGATGAGGTTGTTCAGGTAGTACTTCGCCCACTGCGGTTGCGGCAACTGCATCGGGTGCACCAACACCGACAGATCGAGCCGGGCCGCCTCACGCAGCACGTGCCCGAGAGCTGGTCCGTCCAGGGACTCGTTGTCGAGTAACGGTGGAACAGCCACGCCGGCAATGCCTTCGGTGTCGGCCAGTCGTGTCAGCTGCCTGGTGACGGCAGCGTTGTCGGCCAGGCTGACAAGTCCCAGTCCGAGCAGCGTACCGTCGGCGCCGGCGACGACATCGGTGAGCGCGCTGTTGAAGGCCGTCACGTAGTCGTCTGCGGCGGCGCCAGGCTGCAGCGGGAACGCGAATGGCGGTGCCGACAACACCCGGACCCCCACCTCGTTGCGGTCCATGTCGGCACGGATGGCAGCGATATCGCTCATCGCGTCGGCGGCGATCGACAGCGGGATCTCACCGAGGAAGAGTTGCCCGTCGCGATCGTGCATGCGTCCGTGCGGACCGACGCCGGGGAGGTCGAACAGCTCCCGCGGCAACCAATGCGCGTGCACGTCGATCACGCCGGGCGCCAGATCTGCGCTGATCATCGATATGTCCTTTCTCAGAAGATGCGTTTGAGTGTCGGACCACCGCCGACCCGGCTCAATGTCCGCGGGCACACAGTTTCGCGGATTCGATGTGTCGCATACCATGAGAAAGGCGTCGGTCCGGGCGCACGGTGCCCTACCGACCGGTGGCCACCGCGTCGACGGTGAGCGCGGTGGCGAACTGCAGCACCACCGCGGGATCGGCCAATGTCACTTGACACAACGCTTCGGCGCGCTGTAATCGTTGCGTCAAGGTGTTGGGGTGGATGTGCAGCGCCGAAGCGGCACCTCTGCGGTCCTGGTTGTACGCCAGGTACGTGCGGATGGTGCTGACCAGTTCCGTGCCGTGGGCCCGGTCGTAATCGCGTAACGGCCCGAGCGTGCGGGCGGCGAAGGCGGTCAGCAGGGCTGGGTCATCGAGTTGCAGCAGCAGTCCGGCGACACCCAGATCCTCAAGGGTCACCACGGTATTGGTGCGCCGCGCGGCCACCGCGATCGACAGCGCACCCTTGACGACGCGGTATGCCTCGGCATAGGTCTGCTGCCCGGGAGTCACCCCGGACACGGTGACCTCGATCCCACCCGCCATGCGCGCCAGTGCGCCGTGGATTGCCGCCGCGACCGCGGCGGCGGATCCCTCATCACCACCGGGAACCGGCATCGCCCGCGGCCACAGCACGACCACATCATCGCGGATGTTCGCCGCCAGTGGCCGAAAGCGTTGTCCGGCAGCCAAGTCGGCGATCGACCCGAAGATGCGTTGGCGCAGCAACTTGTCCGGCGCCCCGGCAGGACGGTCGATCCTCGCCACGATCACATCATGCGGTTGGCTCAGGTCATGTCCGAGCAATTGAGCTCGCCGCAGCACGGCTTCGGGAAGGCCGCCCGTCTCGCCGAGCACCTCGGAGAGCAGCTCGCCACGTAGCCGCTGCTCCACCTCGGCCGCGGTGCGCTCGCGCAGCAGCTCCAAAGACACCACCATCGATGCGTGCTCGACGGCGCGCACCGTCATCGGGTCCGGCTCGTGCGCGCCATCGGGGAACCAGATACGGGCCACCAACTCCCCGTCCAGTTCGGGCGAGGACACCAGGAAGGATCCGTCGGCCGACCGCATCGGCCGCGAAGATCCGTCGTGGCCGGGCGCGTTCTCGGTCCGCACCGCAGAATCGGGCAGCGAGTCCGAATTCCCTGCCACGGCGAGGATCTCATGCAGCGGATCCTCGATCAGCACCGGTCTGCCGATCAGATTGGAAAGCGCATCGGCAACGCCTTCGAGCCCGCCGGAGCGAAGCGTCACCGCCAGCAGGCTGTTGTGGATTTCCTCCGAACGCGCGAGGGCATCCCGTTGCGCACGCAGCTCGTCGTTGAGGGTGCGCAACTGTTCCAATCGGTCGGCCGAAGTCAGGGCGATCGCCGCATGATTGGCCAGCAGGGTCATCCGCTCGATCTCGGTCGGCGTGAAGGTGTGCACCGGCATGTAGTAGCCGTTGAGCGTGCCCAGCGTACGACCGCCGGCAATCAGCGGCACGCTGATCAGTGCCCGGTACCCCTGCTCCTGGGCCGCACCCCCCCATGGCGTGAATTCCGGATCCGCGGTGATATCGCGAATGGTGACCGACTGGGCGCTGTGGAACGCCCGGGCTGATGGGGCACCACCGTCGAGGCGGATCGGCCGGTCGCCGTTCACCCGGTTCACGTAGTCCTCGGACAACCCGCTCCAGCCGGCCACGACGAGCCTGGTTGACTCGTCGTCCGGGATCAACACTCCACAGAAGTCGAACCCCAGCAGAGCGCGGGCGGTGGTCGCGACCTGGCCGAGCAATTCGGCGAGACCGGCGGCCGAGGTCGCGGCAGCACTCAGTTCGCGCATCGCACCGAGCCACGTCGACATCTCCGCACCCGGCCGACCTCCGACGGCGCCTTTCTTGGGCGTACTCACTCAGCCAGCATGACACGGTCATGTCCACGCGAACATAGAAACGACGTTCTTATGGTCCGTTCTACATTGTCAGGCCGTCCTGACGTGACGACACTCATAGTCACGCCGAGGAGAAGGACACCCCACATGACCAGCAGCACCGATGCCGCCCCCGTCACCGCGCCGCCGCAGACACCCGAGGTCCGCGCGATCATCAATCCGGCCACCGCGACCGTGATCACCACGGTCGCCGAGATGGGCGCCGAGGGTGTCGACTCCGCCGTGGCCGCTGCCGCGGCCGCCTTCTCGGCCGGTCCATGGGCAGAGATGCCGCGCAGCGAACGCGCCCGATTGTTGTTGCGCATCGCCGATGCCATCGAGGAGCAGTCCGAACGGCTCTACACCCTGGAAGCCCAGAACAACGGCCGTCCCATCACCGAAACGCGTGCGCAACTGTCCCGCGTGCCGGAATGGTTCCGCTACAACGCAGGACTCCTTGCCGCGCAGCGATATTCGGTACTTCCCGGCGATGGACCGTACCTGACCTACCAGCAGCGGTTACCGCTCGGGGTATGCGGCATCATCACCCCGTTCAACCATCCGCTGCTGATCCTGGCCCGTAGCCTGTCCGCGGCGCTGGCCAACGGCAACACCGTGGTGGTCAAGCCCTCGGAGATGACACCGCTTACCACACTGGCGCTGGCCGACATCATCGCCGGAACCGGCATACCGGACGGCGTCGTCAATGTGGTGACCGGAGGGCGCGAAGCCGGGATCCGACTGACCGAACATCCCGACGTCGCCAAGATCACGCTGACCGGAGGGACCGAGGCAGGACGTTCGGCCGCCGTGGCGACCGCATCCCGGTTCGCCCGGGTGACCGCTGAACTGGGCGGCAAGACCCCGGTCATCGTCTTCGACGATGTGGACCCGGTCAGCGCCGCCGAGGGCGCGGCATTCTCCGCCTTCGTGGCTGCCGGCCAGTCCTGTGTCGCCGGTTCACGTTTCCTGGTGCACCGCAGCATCTATGACGCGTTCGTCACCGCCTTGGAGCACCGGGCGCGGGCCATCGTCGTCGGTGACCCGGCCGCTCCAGGCACCCAGATGGGTCCGCTCATCAGTGCCCGCCAACGCGATAAGGTGCGTCGGCTGATCCAGACCGGTGTCGACCAGGGTGCCCGCCTCGTGGCAGGCGGTGCGGCTCCCGGGCTCCCCGAGAACCTGCGCGACGGGTACTTCCTGTCCCCCACCGTCCTGGCCGACGCCACCATGGAAATGACAGTCGCCCGGGAAGAGATCTTCGGCCCGGTCGCGGTGGTCATCCCGTTCGACACCGAGGCCGACGCCGTCGCGATGGCCAACAACAACGAGTTCGGGCTCGGCGCCGGGGTATGGACCCTCGACGTGGCCCGGGCACATCGCGTCGCGGGACAGATCACCGCGGGCATGGTGTGGATCAACGACCACCACCGGCTGGAGCCATCGCTGCCATGGGGTGGCGTGAAGGAATCCGGCACCGGGAAGGACGCCGGCACCGAATCCTTCGACGATTTCTCGTGGATCAAGACGATCGTGGTGCGTACCGCCGCCGAAACAGTGGACTGGTACGGCAACTTCGGCCAACGCCGCCTGAACTGATCCCGGATCCGGACTCCTGAAAGGCATTTCGTGAACGACAACACGTCCCGTCAACCGGCCGGTACCGGTTGGCGACATGAGATCACCCGCGTGCAATGGCTCGTCCTTGCCGGCACCACCCTGGGCTGGGGCCTCGACGGCTTCGCAGGCAGCCTCTACGTTCTGGTTCTCGGACCCACCATGACCGAGTTGCTCCCGCACAGCGGCGTGGAGGTCTCATCGTCGTCGATCGGCCTGTACGGCGGGCTCACCGTGGCGCTGTTCCTGATGGGGTGGGCGGTCGGCGGCATCATGTTCGGGATGCTGGCCGACTATTTCGGCCGCACCAGGGTTCTCTCGGTGGGCATCCTGACCTACGCCGTGTTCAGCGCTCTGGCCGCCTTCGCCGACACCTGGTGGCAGCTGGGCATTTTGCGATTCATCGCCGGTGTCGGTTCCGGTGTCGAGGCGCCGGTGGGTGCCGCGCTGATCGCCGAGACCTGGCGCAACCGTTACCGCGCCCGTGCCGGTGGGGTCATGATGGCCGGTTACGCCGGCGGATTCTTCGCCGCCGCTGCGGTATACGCGGTACTGGGCGATCACGGCTGGCGTTTCATGATGTTGCTGGCCGGCCTACCCGCGCTGCTGGTCTGGTTCATCCGCCGCTACGTCCCGGAACCGCCGGAGATCGATGCTGCGATGCAGGTGCGCAGGCAGCGCAAGGCCGCTGGGGCCCGCGAACAATTCGTGCTGCGTCGCCTCATCTCCCCACCGCTGCGCAGGCCAATGCTCGTGTGCACCGCGCTCGCGTCGGGGGCACTGCTGGCCTTCTGGAGTGTGTCCACCTGGTACCCGCAGATCATCCGGCAGATCAGCGCGAATGAGTCTGTGCCGCAATCGGTCACCGACCATCGTGTCGCCGTGACGGCGATGCTGTTCAACGCAGGTGGCATCATCGGCTATGCCGCATGGGGTTTCATCGCAGATGCCATCGGGCGCCGCAGAACCTTCCTGATGAGTTTCACCGTCTCGGCCGCCTCGATCGCCTGGACCTTTCCCTTCGACCGCGGGTACACCGAGTTCCTGTTCGCCATGCCATTGTTGGGGTTCGGATTGTTCGGCGCATTGTCAGGAACCTTCATCTACGGACCCGAGGTGTTCCCACCCAGTGTGCGGGCCACCGCACTCGCAGTGTCCAACAGTGTCGGTCGATTCGTCACGGCACTGGGACCGCTGGGTGCGGGCGTCATCGCCGCGTCCTGGTTCGGCGGCAACCTCGGGGTCGCCACTGCCACGGTGGCAGCACTCGGCCTGATCGCCGTCGTGGGACTCGCGTTCGCGGCCGAGACCCGCGGCACCCCATTGCCCACCGACCGCCATTTCGAGCCCGTCACCCCCACCGAGAAGAGCCACTCATGAGCGACTACCCCCATTCGTCGGCGATCGTCATCGGCGGATCCATCGGCGGACTGACCACCGCCCTGCTGCTGCGCGACCTCGGCTTCACCGTCGACGTGTACGAGCGCACACCCGGTCCGTTGGACGGCCGCGGCGGAGGTATCGTGTTGCAACCCGACACCGTGCGCTGGTTCGTCGAGCGCAGCACCCAGCACCTCGACGACCTCCACACCGCGACATCGCACGTCCAGTACCTCAACGCCGACGGCAGCATCGCCCACCGCGAGCCTGCGCGTTGGACCTATACCTCGTGGGGCACGTTCTACCGGGCCCTGTTGGCCGACTTCGGCACCGAGCACTACCACTACGGTGAATACGCTTGTGGTTTCGACCAGGACGACGAGCGGGCCACGGTGCGTTTCGTGAGCGGCCGCACCGAAAGTGCCGACCTCGTGGTGTTCGCCGACGGCATCACCTCGGCGGCGCGGCAGCGCTTCGACCCGAGCGCCGAACTCGTCTATTCCGGCTACATCGGGTGGCGCGGCACGGTCGGGCAGTCGGTGCTCACCGCGGACACCCGCGCCACGCTGCACGACGCGATCACCTATAACGTGGTGCCGAACTCGCACATCACCATGTACCCGATCCCGGGCGAAGAGGGCCTCGACGAGGCGCACCGGCTGATCAACTACGTCTGGTACCGGAATGTGCCGGCCGGACCCGAGCTCAGTGAGATGCTGATCGACAAGCGTGGGTTCACCGGGTCGGTGTCGATTCATCCCGGCCAGGTCCAGGACCGCTACATCGACGAGATGCGCCGAGCCGCAGCGGAACTGTTCGCACCGGCGGTTGCCGAGGTCGTCGTTGCCACCCAGACGCCGTACCTGCAGGTTCTTTCCGATGTCCGCTCCAACCGGATGGCCCTGGGTCGGGTGGCACTGATCGGTGACGCGGCGTGCGCGTCGCGACCGCACGCCGCCGCAGGCACCGCCAAGGCCGCGGCCGACGCCTGGACGCTGGCCACCGCTCTCGCCGAGACCACCGGCGACATTCCCTCGGCGCTGGCGAAATGGGAGCCCGCGCAGTTGCAGCTCAGCGATTCCCTGTTGCGCCGCGTGGTCAGCATGGGAGAACGGTCCCAGTTCCACAACACCTGGGATCCCCACGATCCCGATCTGCGGTTCGGCCTCTACGGCCCCGGAATCTGATCCCGTCCGAATCCCCCGAGAATCCACTCCTGAAAGGCGCAACGCATGACCGACAACAGTTTCCTGACCGACCTGCCGCTCGCCGGTGACCTCGTCGCGGAGAATTACGAGACCTGGCCGGACTGGCTGAAGACCGAGTTCGAGGAACACGCCCACGATGGTGCGGTCGGGTCACGGCTGCTCAGCGAGAACGATCGGGTCCGGGTGTGGGAGATCCGGTTGGCACCCGGGGAGCGTTGGCACGCCCACCGCCATGTCCTCGATTATTTCTGGACTGCGGTGAACGCGGGACGCAGCCGGCAGCACACCCACGACGGCACCGTGCGCGAGGTCTCCTACGGCGCGGGCGAGACGCGGCATTTTCGTTTCGGTCCCGGCGAGTTCCTGCTGCACGATATCGAGAACATCGGGGACGGTGACCTGGTATTCACGACGGTGGAACACCTCGACAGCGCCAATCCGCCCCTTCCCCTGAGCTGAGCCGGCCATCCCGACCATACGCTTCAGCATTCAATGTATGGTCGGTGTATGAGCGACGTCACCTTCAACCTCTCATCGGTCTTCGGCACCGTGGCCCGGGCCGTCGGCGACCAGACGTTCCTGGTCTGGCGGGATCGCCGGCTGACTTATGCCGACATCGACGCCCGGGTCGACGGCTTCGCCCACTTCCTTGCCGCGCAAGGCCTCGGTTGCCACACCGAACGCGACGGGCTGGCGGGCCACGAGTCCGGCCAGGACCACCTGGGCATCTACCTGCGCAACGGGAACGAGTACCTGGAGTCGATGATCGGCGCCTACCGCGCCCGAGTCGCGCCCTTCAACGTCAGCTTTCGCTATGTCGAGGAAGAGCTGGTCTATCTGCTCAACGACTCGAAGTCCCGGGCGCTGGTCTACAACGCCGAGTTCGCTCCGCGGGTGGCCTCGATCCGGGACCGGGTACCGCATCTTCGGGTACTGATCCAGGTCGACGATGGCACCGGTCACGACCTGCTGCCCGGCGCGGTGGACTACGAGCAGGCGTTGCGCACCCCCGCCCCGGCCACCGGACTGCCGGAGGTGTCCGGCGACGATCTCTACATCCTCTACACCGGTGGCACGACCGGGATGCCCAAAGGTGTGCTGTGGCGCCAGCACGACATCTTCCTGTCCTCGATGGGCGGCCGGCCGTTCGGTGCCGACCGGGCACTGGCCTCCTACGACGAGCTGGCCGACAAGGCCCGCGCGGGCGCCGGAGTCCTGGCGATGCTGATGATCCCGCCATTCATGCACGGCGCCGCCCAATGGGCGGCCTACAACGCGATCACCATGGGCGGGCGCCTGGTCATCCCCGACGATGTCGAGCGGCTGCGACCCGCCGAGGTCCTGCGGTTGGCCGAACGTGAACGCGTACTGACGATTCCGGTTGTCGGCGATGCGGTCGCCCGCCCGCTCGTCGAGGAGATCGAGCGTGGGGACTATGACCTGTCCGGACTGTTCACCGTCACCAACGGTGGGGCCACCCTCTCGCCGACGGTGCGCGACCGCATCCTGGCCGCACTGCCGCACGTGACGCTGCTCGACGCGGTGGGCGCCTCGGAATCCGGAGCACAGCTGAGCACGTTCTCCACCTCCGGCGCCGATACCACACCGGCCGTCTTCACCGCGCAGTCCGATACCGCGGTGGTCGCCGAGGACCTGTCGAGGGTGCTGACCGCCGGCGAGGGCGGTGGCTGGCTGGCGCGCCGCGATCTGATCCCGCTGGGCTACCTCGGCGATGCGGAAAAAACAGCGCGCACCTTCCCGACCATCGACGGGGTGCGCTGGTCGGTGCCCGGCGACCGGGCCGATGTCCTCGACGACGGCCGCATCCGGCTGCTCGGCAGGGACTCGGTCACCATCAACTCCGGTGGCGAGAAGATCTTCGTCGAGGAGGTGGAACGCGCCATCGCCGCGCACCCCGCGGTCTATGACGTCGTCGTGGTCGGACGCCCCTCGGAGCGGTGGGGCTCCGAGGTCGTGGCGGTGGTGCAGCTTGCCGAGGGTGCCGACGCCGACGACGAGGACCTCGCGGCGGTGTGCGGGCAGTCTGTGGCCCGGTACAAGGTCCCGAAGGCCTTCATCCGGCATCCCAAGATCCAGCGTTCACCGGCCGGTAAGGCCGACTACCGGTGGGCCAAGGCGGTCGCCACCGGTGAGGTACTGCCCGCCGGCTAGGGCGCAGCCACATCCATTGATACCTGCAACTCATCTCGGTTGCTCGAACAATAACGCTCAATCGGGTCTAGGCCGTCGCTTGACCCCGACGCCAAGGGCCGCACGCGCGCCGTGACACGACCGCGCCGTTTCCTCGCCCGGGTCACCAGAGCAGAGGACGCAGAATGTCGATCTTCCGACACTCCCTACAGGAATCCTGACCGCTCCGCGAAACTTGACCCCGCGTCCCCGTACGTGCCAACATACTAAAAAGTATGGAGCGGGATGAGGTCCATCGGCTGACAGAAAGGATGCAGTCGGGCCCTATCCGCGGGGCAGGACCGCGTGCCGGTCCGTTTTACGCTTCGCCGCAGCCCCTCACCGCCGCCGGAGCATCTTCGGCCGGTCGCTGTTCCTTCGTGAACATCCCCGCCCGAACCACTCGATATTGATCGGAAGGTCAGCCATGTCCGTCTCCTCCGACATGACAGCTCAGGACCCCGTTGAGCTGAGCCCGTTCTGGGACCACGATGTCCTACACCGCCTCGAATTGTTCGCGTCCCTTCGAGAGCAAGACGAAGGCATGCGATACCGGACGGCCGCAGACGGGTCGGGCACATGGTCGGTGACCTCGTATCACGCAGTGCGGGCCGTGAGCCGGGACCCCCAAACTTTTTCGAGTGCGCGGGGATTCTCTCTCGACGATCTACCTCCATACCTGCTGGAGATGCTCGGTTCGATCATTGCCATGGACGAGCCGAAGCATCAGCAGCATCGTCGTCTCGTGCAGGTGGCGTTCTCCCCGCGCGCAATTCGGCAGATGACGGATTACGTCGGGGCACTCACCGATGCCATCATCGAGCAGATAAGACAGTGTCGGACCTTCGACTTCGTCGAGACGGTGGGCGCACATCTCCCGTTCCAGGTCATCTCCGATCTACTAGATATCCCGCCCGGAGATCGAACGCGACTCCGCGAACTCATCGACTTGATACTGGGCGTCAACGACGACACCGTGAGTGACGTCGATACCAGTATCAAAGCGGCCGTTGATTTTTTCGACTACACCATCGATTTGGGAAAGCATCGACAGCAAAACCCGGGCGACGACATCACATCGCAGTTGATGCAAGCCGAGGTCGACGGGAGGCGGCTCACACCGCAGGAATTCGGCTCATTCGTAATACTCCTCGCCGCGGCGGGCAACGACACCACCCGCACCGGACTGTCATGGGCGATGTCGCTACTCAGTGACAACCCGGAACAGAAGCGACTTCTCACAGAACACTTCGATGACCTCCAAGCCAATGCGATCGACGAGGTCTTGCGGTGGTCGTCTCCCGTCCTGCACATGCGGCGGACAGCAACGGCCGATGCGGAACTCGGCGGCCACCTCATACGCGAGGGAGACAAGGTTGTCGTGTGGTATCTGGCAGCCAATCACGATCCGAAGGTGTTCAGCGATCCGCATGTGTTCGACATCCGGCGGCCGAATGCTCGCGACCACGTCGCCTTCGGGGCGGGTGGCCCTCACTACTGTTTGGGCTCCGGCCTGGCGCGCATGGAGATGCGGGTCGTACTCGGCAAGTTGCTGACAACCCTGCCGGGCATACACGCGACGACAGCACCAGAATTACTGCGCTCTCAGTTCGTCCACGGCATCAAAGCGCTCCCCTGCTCCATCGAATGACCTTCTCCGCCGACACGCTCGGCCGCGAGCCGAACCCCCATCCGAGAGGACACCATGGCACCGATAGTCGAGGTCATCGACTTCACCGTGAAGGCGCCGCCCGAATTGACGTACTCGGTGCTTGCCGATGTCGAATCGCTGCCGCGTTGGTCGGCGACTCACAACAGCGTCCGCGTTCTCAGCAGAGACGAGCAAGGACTTCCCAAGCTTGTCCATGCCCGGCTCGGAATGATCGGCCTGAGCGATGACGTCACGTTCGAATACACTTTCACCGCCAACCGGTGCGAGTGGATCACTACCGGCGAAGGTTCCACCCTTCGCTCCCAGGGTGGCTATTACCTGCTCGAGGCCGCGGGTCCGGCCACGCGCGTGCGCGCTGAATTACACATCGAGCCAAAGGTAAAGTTGCCTAATTTCGTTGTGAGAAGGGCTGTCTCCGCTGTGGCTGATGTTGCATCCAAGAGCTTCTCCAAGGAGGTACTCCAACGCCTGACGCGTTGCTGACCTCATGCCGCACATTCACCCTAGAACGGCAGAAACGTAGACGATGTCGCCGAACGAGGCCGACGCATCGCTAGTCGGCGGCAGTCCGTAGGTGACGAACAGTTCCGAACTCTGATGGCGCGCAACGGTCCAACCCCGGTCGGCGAGATAGGTCGCCGCCTCTATGCGATCTCCCGCATAGAACAGTTCGGCGACGTCGACCTCCTCGACGAGGTCCAAACCCTGCTCGCGCCACTCCTGCTGCGTCGCGCGCATCCGCTCGCTCATCGCCTGCAGTTCCTCGGCGGTGATGGTCGACATGTTCTCGGTAGCGAGCCTACTGCCGGGGGCACTGAGCGCAGTGACATTGTCCAGCAACCGATCCTGGGCCGCGGGCGGCAGATAGATGAGCAGTCCCTCGGCCAGCCAAGCCGTCGGCCGCCCGGGATCGAACCCACCGCGGCGAAGTGCGCTCGGCCAGTCCTCGCGCAGATCGACGCCGATCGCCTCATGCCGCGCGACAGGAACCGCCCCCAGGTCGGCCAGGGTGCGGGTCTTGAGGTCGACGACCTCGGACTTGTCCAACTCAAA
The DNA here is from genome assembly GCF_000691525.1 of Mycolicibacterium neoaurum ATCC 25795. GTDB lineage: Bacteria > Actinomycetota > Actinomycetes > Mycobacteriales > Mycobacteriaceae > Mycobacterium > Mycobacterium neoaurum. The sequence goes on along the minus strand of NZ_JMDW01000015.1, from coordinate 127,407 downwards.
CACCGTGGCGTCCGCGGGCCAGGGCAATCGGTAGGCGCGGGCATCCAGCCCGGACGCCAGGATGACGAACTGGCGGATACCCGCCCCGAGTGCGTCGATGACGAACTCGTCGAACCACCGGGTGCGAACGGCGATGCCATCGGCCATCCGCAGGGCGTCGGCCGGCCCGTCGCCGTCGAATTCGCCTCGTGCATGGCGGGTGTAGGTCGGCACGCCGACCGCGGCGACCAGTGGCTCGGCGTAGGGGTCATGGACCTGCGCGACGCCGGTGCGGGTCGCGATGGCCCGCTGCATGGCGACCACGGTGGCGGTCACGCCCACACTGCTGGCCAGATCCCAGGTGTCATCATCGGTTCGTCCCATAGTTAGACAGCCTACGCTTATCGCGCGGATGGCCACGCCGCTCAGTCCTCGGGCGGCCCGACGCTCGACATCACCAGTTGCAGGAAGGTCCGGTACAGATCTTCGCCGTCCAGGTGACTGGCCAGCGTCACCCCGTCGTTGGTCGCCAGGATCACCCTGGCCAGCGACTCTGCCGGCACGACCAACGAACCACCAAGCCGGGCAACACCCTTGGAGATGTACTCGGCCAGCGAGCGGACCGTTTCCCGACGCTGGGCCGCGACCCGCTCGCGTGCCTCCGGGTTGCGCAGCAGGAACAGGGTGAACTCGTAGTTGAGCGCGGCCGCCTGCTGGGCGTCGGTACCACTGAGCAGTCGCCAGCGTTCGGCGAAGCCGTCCACCTCGATATCGGCGAGCCGGTCGAACGAGGCCATCACATCGGCGAACCCGTCCAGGAAACGCTGCCGATGCCGCTCGATGACCGCGAGGAAGAGCGCATCCTTGCCGCCGAACTGGGCATAGATGGCACCCCGGGTATAGCCGGCGGCGTCGGCGATGTCCTCCAGCGAACCGGCGTATCCACGCCTGGCGAAGATCTCCTCGGCCGCATCGAGCAGCACCGTACGGGTCTGCTCCATCCGCCGCTGCTTGGTCCATCGCTCAGCCATCGCCATATTCTCGCAAATTCGAGCGTCAGATACACCATTGTATCTGAAAACCACTTATGTATTATCGTGACTGCCGTCACAGCCCGACGCGCTTCGCCTGAAGGGAACCCGATGTCTGTCGATTCCGCACGATCCGCCCGGCCCGGTGACTGGGTCGACACCCAGGGGCTGACCCCCGATGCGGCGAGCGCGTTGTTCCGGATGCAGATCCCCACCGACCGTTACACGTCACCGGAGTTCGTGGCTCGCGAACGGCAGGCCATCTGGATGCGGGTGTGGCAGGTCATCGGCCGGGAGGACGAATTCGCCGCCGCGGGCGCCTTCAAGGAGTACCGGATATTCGATCAGTCCTTCGTCGTGATGCGTGGAAAGGACGGCGGGTTGCGCGGATTCGTCAACGCCTGCCGGCATCGCGGTAATCCGCTGTTCACCGGACAGGGGCAGGCCAGGCAGCGGATCGTCTGCCAGTACCACCTGTGGTCCTATGACCAACAGGGTGCCCTGCGTGGTTGTTCGAAGCCCGAGATCGACAAGGACGCCTACGGTCTGCTCGAGGTGGGGGTGGACACGTTCGCCGGTTTCGTCTTCCTCAACCCCGACCCGGATGCCGCGCCACTGCGAGAGTTTCTGGGCGAGGACGTCATTCGCATCCTGGAGCCCTACCACCTGGACCAGATGACCACGGTGCTCGATGTCCGCGAGGCGCTGGACTGCAACTGGAAGGTGGTGATGGACGCGTTCGAGGAGGGCTATCACGTCTCGGGCATCCACCCCCAACTGCTGCGGGTGTTGGTCATCGACCCGACCAAGACCAGATACCGATTCCTGGACAGGCACAGTGTCGCCGTGGCACCGTTCGAAGTCGCCCATGTCGAGGGCATGGGTCCGGACAAACAGGTCGAGGGCATCATGGAGCTGCCGGAGACCTTCCCCGGTGTCGTCCGGGTGCTCCCCCGGTTCACCGAACTGGTCGACCGCCACCGCAGCGCCGATGGCACCCTGACCTTCCCCGAGGGCGTCACCGGACGCACACTGCTGCAGCAGGCCACCCGCGACACCCTGTCCCGCGACGGTCTGCACGTCGACGGACTGACCGACGCACAGATGAGCGACAACCACGGCTGGGTGCTGTTCCCCAACTTCTTCATGACCATCCGCGCCGGCGAGGCCACCGTCATCATGTCCACCCCGCACCCCGACGGTGACCCCAACCGGTGCATCTGGCACATCACCAGCTTCATGTGGTTGCCCCCGGAGCACCGCACCGCGTTCGCCGCCGAGCTGGTCGACGTGCAGGAACCGGGCAGCTTCAAGTATTTTGAAGCGCTGCAACAGGATTACGAGCAGATGCCGCGCCAGCAGATCGGCCTGCGCAACGATCGCCTGGACCATATGGCACTGGTCAACGAGGAGGTGGTGATCGCGCACTACCACTCGGTGATCGACCGCTACCTGGCCACCGTCTGATGCCCGAGCTCGCCGAGATACTCACCGCGCACACCGGCCGCAGCCGCACCGTGCTGCAGTACGCCGCGACCACCGGGCGACTGGTCACCGAAGCCAAGGGCGCGGACTTCGGCACCGAGTCCTGGGCACCGCTGGCCGACCTCGTCGACACCGAGAACTTCCTGCGGGTCGGGGCGTTCAAGGAGGAGATGGACTGGGCCGGTTACGTCGAGTTCCTGACCGGCTGTGCCACCACCTCGGAGTGGGAGTGCACCTTCAAGCGGATCACCGAACACAATGACCTGGTGTTCCTGGAACTGGAAGAGCGCAGTGCGGTCGGCGATTTCCGCAGTGTGGTGAACTCGCTGTCAGTCTACGCATTCAACGAACAGGGCCGCATCCGTCGCCTCGACCTGTACCTGCAGATGGCGCTGCCGGCATGACCGACGAACAGCGGATGCCGCCCCTGACCGCCGACCAGTGGGGAGATGCCGAGTACGCCGCGTTCGGCGCCCTGCTCGGCCTCCCGGGCGACAAGGTGCCCAGGGCCGGCTCGGGAGACCACTACGATCCGCTGAACTTCGACATCATCGGCATGTTGGCACATCACCCGGAGATGGCGCGGATGTTCCTGCGCTTCAACGGCTTCCTGCTACAGCGCGGGGAGCTGCCCGCACGGCTGCGTGAGCTGACCATCCTGCGGGTGGCCCATCGGCACCGCTCGGCCTTCGAATGGGGTCAGCACGTCCGCCTCGGCGCCGCCGTCGGTGTCACCGATGCCGATGTCGCCGCGCTCGCCGAGGGCAATACCGGGTTCACCGGCACCGACCGTTCGGTGCTCGACGCCGTCGACGAATTGATCGCGAACGGGAAAGCCGACTGGTCCACCTGGCAACGACTCGTCGATGAGCTCGGCGAACACGCCGCGATGGAACTGATCTTTCTCGTCGGCACCTACACCCTGACCGCAATGGCGTTCGGCACCTGGGGCCTGGCGCCCCAACCCGGCAGCGCCGCACTACCGGAGGAGAAGAGAAGCCATGAAGCTTGAGGACCGGATCGCCAAACACCGCCGGATGGCCGAGAGCTACCGCGACAAGTACGTCCTGCAGAAGGTCGCCGAGGGCGAGACCTACGACGAGTGGGAGTTCACCGACGACGCGGTCTACACCTCACCGTATTTCGTCGCCGAGCAGGAACTGGTCCTCAAGGATGTCGCCACCCACTGGGATACCGCGGCGACCGTGGAGGCCAAGGCCTACGGCATCACCTTCCCGGACTGGAAACCCGTCGACTACAAGGTGTGGCCGGCCGAGAACGGTTTCGTGATGCGCTACCGCTGGCAGGGCACCAATGTCCACGACGGCACGGTCATGGGCTTCTACTCCATCAGCTTCGTCGACACCAATGACGACGGACAGATCACGCACTGGTCGACCTACGTCAACGATGAGGAGTACGGGCCGTTCCTGGAGGCCGCGATCGGCGCCCGTGGCCCGTTCCACGGGGACGGGTACATGCAGGCGCTGGCCGCGCATTTCGAGAAGCACGGCCTGAGCTTCTGACCGGACAGATTCTCGGTTTTCGGACCCCGCCGATCGTCGGGTGGCTTGCGCCCCACGGTGCTAGATTTCCCCGAACGTAGTCGAGACGGGGGTGCGTGATGACACATCAGGAGCAGGACTGGTCCAAGCCGGCGGCACTGGCCATCCCGCCGGAGGGGTACTTCGTCGAGGAGCGCGGCCGCTACGGTCCGATCTTCCCGCGGACGCCCGCCTGCCACGGCTTCTCCATCATCGCCAAGGTGAAGGAGGGCCGCGAGGAGGCGGTGCGCGCCTACGGCAAACAGATCGAGGACACCATCAAGGCCAGCCCCGAAGCCCTGGCCCCGCTGCGGCTGCATTACCTGCGCTGGAACCTGTTCGATGTCGGATCCGGACTGCACTTTCAGTACATGGGCATCTTCGATACCGACTTCGACAAATACACCGAGGACGCCGTGCAGCTGTTCAGCGCCACCGGCATCACCACCGTGTTCACCAACCTCGAGGGCTTCCCCGAGGACTGGAAGGAGAACCCGGACTCGTTCATCACATTCGTGCGTGAGCATCAGGTGCCCAGCTTCCTGGAGTACGGCGAGTACCCCTATGTCACCGCCGACGAGATCAAGAAGGCGCTACGGCTCAAGGCGGCGTTCTCCGACATGCTGGACCAGATGCAGTGAGCGAGTGAGGAGCACACCGTGCTCGAGTTGGACGATATCCAGCACATCCTGCTGACCCGCACACCCGCCATCACGGGCCGCTACGAGTTCCTGACATTCGACACCCCGGCCGGCGGACGGGCCTGGCTCGCCGAACTGCTCGACAAGACCCAGTCCGCGACGGAGGCCGTCGCCACCATGGACGAGTCCGACCGCTGGGTCACGCTGGCCTTCACCTGGACGGGGTTACGCGCCCTCGGGGTCCCCGAAGACTCGCTGGCCACCTTTCCCGCCGAGTTCCGCGAGGGCATGGCCGCGCGGGCGAGCATCCTCGGTGACACCGGCGGCAACGCCCCCGAGCACTGGGTGGGCGGCCTGGCCGGTGCCGACCTGCACGCCATCGCAATCCTGTTCGCCCGCACAGATGAGCAGTGCGCCACGTCGATTGCGGCACACGACGAACTGCTCGCCCGCACCGACGGTGTGCGCAGCCTGTCCCATCTCGATCTGAATGCCACCCCGCCGTTCAACTACGCCCACGACCACTTCGGGTTCCGCGACCGGCTGTCCCAGCCGGTGATGAAGGGCTCGGGTGAGCAACCGACGCCGGGTTCGGGAGACCCGCTGGAACCCGGCGAGTTCATCCTCGGCTATCCCGACGAGAACGGACCGGTGGCCGATCTGCCGCAGCCGCAGGCGCTGTCCCGCAACGGCAGCTACCTGGCGTATCGACGGCTCTACGAGGATGTGGCGCTGTTCCGCGACTATCTGCGGGAGAACGCCGACGACGCCGAGGGCGAGGAACTGTTGGCGGCCAAGTTCATGGGTCGATGGCGCAGTGGTGCTCCGCTGGTCCTCGCACCGGACAACGATGATCCGGAGCTGGGCGCAGACCCGATGCGCAACAACGATTTCAACTACAAGGACGACGACCCGTTCGGCTATGCCTGCCCGTTGGGCTCCCACGCGCGCAGGCTCAACCCACGCGATACCGCGCACTACATGAACCGGCGGCGGATGATCCGGCGCGGCGCCACCTACGGCGCGGCGCTGCCGGACGGCGCTCCCGATGACGGTGTGGACCGCGGTATCGCGGCGTTCATCATCTGCGCAGATCTGGTCCGCCAGTTCGAGTTCGCCCAGAACGTGTGGATCAACGACAAGACCTTCCACGAACTGGGCAACGAGCACGACCCGATCTGCGGCACCCAGGACGGCACCATGGATTTCACCGTGCCCAAGCGGCCGATCCGCAAGGTGCACAAGGGTATCCCCGCGTTCACCGCACTCAAGGGCGGCGCGTACTTCTTCCTGCCGGGTATCGCGGCCCTGCGGTATCTGACCGAGCTGACAGGCGAGGATCAGCCATGACCGGTGCCCGCACGTACAACCAGACCCACATCGCCCGCCCGCACAACGGGCAGCGGCGGATCAGCATCTACTGGTCATGGAGTTATCCCTGGGAGGCGCAACGTGATCCGGGGGCGATGGAGAACCGGTTCTCCACCATCACCGAGGTGCGCAACGCGCTGTGGCCGGCCTATGAGACACCCGAGTACGACGCCGCCAACTTCCTCCAGGGCATCGCCGGCACCTTGGAACTCTTCCATCGCTCCACGCTGGCCTTCCAGGAGGTCGCCGAGGCCGCCACCGGGCACCCGGTGGCGGTGTTCCAACGCATCGACCAGGCGGGCTACAAACTGCCCATCGACGAACGCGTCCTCGACGACTGCGACACCCTGATGGTGTTCGGACTCGACCACCTGCTGGCGCAGGAGGAGGCGTCGGCGGCGGAGGTCGAGGCGTTGCGGCGCTGGTTGGCCCGCGAGGGCACCTGCCTGCTGATTGCGCCGCATCACGACGTCGGTGATACCGATGACTACGTCCGGCGCCAGGTCGAGTACCTGCATCACGGCGACCCGCTGGTCCCGCGCCAGCAGCGGTTCAGCCAGTACACCCGGTCACTTATCCGGGCGCTGAATGTTCCGATCCACAACAAGTGGGGTCTGCGACCCGCCGTCGTGCCCGGCACGAAGGACATCGCGCCACTGGAGAGCCGACTCGACCTGGACGATCTGGGACTGCTCGCCGGTGTCAGCACGTTCAACTTCCACCCGCATCTACCGCACTACGAACTGACAGCGCCCGAGAGTGCAGCGCTGCGGGTGCTGGGCCGCCAACCGGTCGACGTGACCCGCCCGCACCCGTTCGTCGATGCGGGGAACGCGGCCTTCAATGCGCTGATCTGGATGCCGCCCGAGGCTCAGCGCGCCGGCGATATCGTGCTGGTGGATTCCACGCACTTCACCACCCTGTTCGGCGGCACCGACAGCCTGCAGGCGTTCTGGCGCAATCTCGCCACCATGCGGTGACGTCCCGGGTGGACGCCATCCCGCCAAATCTGTAGTTGTCGGTGGGAAATCGGCGTAAAGCCGGCACCGAGCTCAGATTCGGCGTGGTCCGGGTCAGGGCAGCGCGCCGAAGAGCGGGTTGACCGGCACCGGCGCGGGCGCCGGTGGCGGGGGCGGCTCGACGGGCGCCACGGCCGCCGGTGCTGCTTCGGGTGCCGGCAGGGCCGCGGGCGCGGGCAGCAGCGGTGCGGCAGGTGCCGGGGCAGGCGGTGCGAACAGCGGGAACGGCGCGGGCGGTGCTGGCGCCGGCGGTGCGCCGGGTAGCAGCGGGTCCGGCCCGGGTGCGGCCAGCGGGACCGCCGGGTCGGCGACATGCGGCACGCCTTCGGCGACGATCTCGGGTTCGGTGACGACCTGCGGCTCGGTGACGACCTGGGGTTCGGCGACCGCCGGGGCGGCGTCCGGCACGACCGGCGGCACCCACTGCACCCTGGGCACGGTCTCCGCGACGGGCTCCTGCACCACAGGCGCGGCCTGCGGAACGGGGGCCGCCTGCGCGACCGGGGCGGCCTGCGGGGCAACGGGAGCGGCGGGCGCGGCCAGCGGCTGGGCCGCCGGGGGCTGGGCAGCGAGGACCGGCGAGGTCTGCGGTGTCGACAGGGTGGCCCGGTTGGCCAGGGTCGCCGACTCCGGCACCTCGGACCCACCGAACTGAGAACCGACGGCGAACAACGCGATCACAGCGGTCACTGCGGCCGCGCCGGCCAACGACAACAGCCGCCCACCCAACTGGGCGCGCAGCCGCGTGCTGCGCTCCGCCTGCTGTGGACCGGTCTGCGTCGGCACCGCGTTGGTCAACACCAGGTGTGCGGCCTGATAGGCAGGGCCTTGCATCACCTCGGGGTCACAATCGGAGATACGGCCGGCGCAGTCGGCACAATCGAAGAGGTCCCCCTCGAGCGCGGCGGCGAACAGGTCCTCGGCAACCTCGGCGGCGTCCGACTCGGTGAGCTCGTCCAATTCGGATACGGCGGGCGTGATCTGCCGAACCGGCCGAACGTCGGACCAGCCGGCATCGCGCAACGCCGCGAGCAGGTCGGCGGACCGATCTTCCAGATCAGCACTCCAACACACACCCACCGCACCGACCCGATAGCCGGCCGCCGCAGCGATACCGGCGGCTCCTCGGACTGCGGCCAGACACCGCGGCACGAGGTCCTCGGGTTGTCGCACCACGAATCGGTCGTCATCGATGGGACGCCCAGTGGGCACGGTGGCATCGACCAGAACCCAGCCGACACCATTGGTGGTCACCGACAATCCGAGTACGGTTCTCAACCCCTGACCTCTGCTCCTGTCTCATCCCCCGGCTGCGGATCGCGACGAAGCCTAGTTTGCTCGCTTCGACTCGGCATCTCGTGAGAACGCCGTTTCCGGCGCTGTCTACTCGTTATCGTCGCCGTGACGGCACGCGTTACCAGGCACGACGCCGCACCACCCAGCACCGGTCCGGGTGGTGAATTCACCGAGAGTTCATCCATCGCCGAGGGAATACCCCCGCCGGTACCATTGCTATTCGGTACAGCGAAAGGAAGCAGCCATGGTGGGCGACGAGGAAGCAATCACAGCGGTATTGAATCGGCTGCGCCGGGCGCAGGGTCAACTTGCCGGCGTCATCTCGATGATCGAACAGGGCCGCGACTGCAAAGACGTGGTGACACAGCTGGCCGCGGTGTCACGGGCCCTGGACCGGGCCGGCTTCAAGATCGTCGCAACGGGTATGCGGGACTGCCTGACCGGCGAGACGGCCGACGGGCAGCGGCCGATGACCGAAGCCGAGCTGGAGAAGCTGTTCATGGCGTTGGCGTGATGCCGGGCGCCTGACCGAAGATCGCCGACGCGACGAGCGCGCCGACGATGACGATCGCAAAAACCACGGTCGCGGTACCGATCCAGAGCACCTCCGCATCCGGCGCAGGCACCCGCGTATGCCCTGCACCGGGCTGGTTGAGCAGCCTCGAACGTCGCCAGCCGACGATGAGCACACTCAACGCCAGGCACGTGGCGATCACTGCCAGTAGCGCACGACCGGGCCCGAACGGTCCGTGCTGACGGATGATCAGCAGCGCCCCTCCGGCTACGAAGCCCAAAGCGCTTCTCTCCCAGGATAATAAGGTGCGCTCCGCCTGCAAACCGGGTTTGTGCGGCTGCGACCGGGGCATCCTACCGACCGCCCGGCGGCCAGACGACCAAGATGATGAGCACGGCCACGGTGATGGCGAAAATCGCCATCCCGAGCAGGGTCGGGATCAGCGTGGGCGGTAGATCCGCATCGCGTCGCATGGCGTCTTGTACGCGACGCCAGCGCCATACCGCCAACGCGGCCAGGACTCCCCCGCCACCGGTCAACGCGATGCTCAAACCGTGCCGCACGCCGGCGATACCGAAAGAGGGTACGAACTGGACGACCGCGATACCGCCGGCAATGAGGGCCAGCGCGGTGCGGATCCACGCCAGGAACGTCCGCTCGTTGGCGAGGGTGAACCGGTAATCCGGTTCCGCATCCACCCGCTCGTCTTCGGCTTCGGTCATGTCCGCTTCCCGGTGCCACGCATCTCGGTCAGCGTACGTCGACAGGCCGACGCGTTGCGGCGGTACGGCGGGATGATTCAGACTCCGGCAGGACGACCGACGGCGGCGAATCGGGCCTGCAATCCGCCGATGAACGAGGTGAGCGCGAGATCGAAACTGGCCTGGTCGATCTCGTCGGCCATGGCGGGCAGCCGGTGGGCCTGCTGCATGTGTGGATAACGATCCCGGTAGATCTGCGCATCATCGGCGAAACCGCGCGAGAACGACCCGATCGTCGACCCGAGCACCAATGACCGGGTCGCCGCGCCGATCATGGTGGCCTCACGGGGCGGCCACCCGGCCCGCACCAGCCCGCCGTGCACTGCGTTGGCGATGCGCAGACTTTCGTCGCGGTGCCGGAGCCCCAGTGCCAGGAACGGCACCAGATTGGGATGGGCGGCCAGCGCCGACCGGTATGAGCGCGCCCAGTCGGCCAGCGCCACCTCCCATGCTTCATCAGCGTCGAAGGCGGAGGTGTCGACGACGCTCACCACCATGCCGGCGATCTCGTCGAGCACCTCGGTCTTGGTCGGGTAGTGCTTGTAGAGCGAGGCGGCCTGCACTCCGAGACCGGCGGCCAGATTGCGCATGGACAATCCATCCAGGCCGTCCCTGTCGATGATGTCGAGCGCGCTGTCGCGTATTCGTTCGCGGCTGAGAATGCGCGGCCTGGCCACCATGAGCTCCTTCATTGCTTTGGCGAACGATGTTAGCTTATAGTGGCAATCATTGGCTAACGCTGTTCACAAACTAGGAAGGTAGCGATGCGCAGGGACGTCTACACCCAGGAACATGAGGACTTTCGCGCGATGATCCGGGCGTTCATCGAGTCCGAGGTCGTGCCGGTGTACGACAAGTGGTTCGAGGACGGCATCGCCCCTCGCGACTTCTACTACAAGCTCGGCGAGCTGGGCCTGTTCGGCATCGAGATCCCCACCGAGTACGGCGGATCCGGCATCGACTCCTACAAGTTCCAGGCCATCATCACCGAGGAGTGCTCCCGCGCGGCGGTGTCCTTCGGCGGTTCCAGCGTCCACATCGGGTTGTGCCTGCCCTATCTGAAGGAACTGGCGACCGAGGAGCAGAAGCAGCGCTGGTTCCCGGGCATGATGTCCGGCGAGACCATGTTCGCCATCGCGATGACCGAACCGGGTACCGGCTCTGATCTGGCCGGGATGCGCACCACCGCAAAGCCTTCCGGAGACGGTACGCACTACGTGCTGAACGGATCCAAGACCTTCATCACCGGCGGCGTGCACGCCGACCGCGTCATCGTGTGCGCCCGCACCGCCGCCCCACGCGACGACGACCGCCGGTTCGGCATCTCGCTGCTGGTCGTGGACACCACATCGGCCGGTTACACCGTCGGACGCAAGCTGGACAAGTTGGGCCTGCGCACCTCCGACACCGCCGAACTCAACTTCACCGATGTGATCGTGCCCGCCGAGGACGTGCTCGGCGAGGTCAACATGGGCTTCTCCTATCTCGGCCGCAACCTTCCGCGCGAGCGGCTGGCCATCGCCGTCGGGTCCTACGCCCAGGCGGCGGCCGCCGTGCGCTTCGCGGCGCAGTACACCAAGGACCGCACGGTCTTCGGCAAGCCGGTCGCGGCGTTCCAGAACACGAAATTCGAACTGGCCGCCTGCAAGGCCGATGTCGATGCCATGGAGGCGGTCGTCGACCGCGCGATGAACGCCCACGATGCCGACGAACTGACACCCGCCGATGCGGCAGCGGCCAAACTGTTCTGCACCGACCTGGCATCCAAGGTCATCGACCGCTGTCTCCAGCTGCATGGGGGTTACGGCTATATCAACGAGTACCCGATCGCCCGCCTCTACGCCGACAACCGGGTCAGCCGGATCTACGGCGGAACCAGCGAGGTGATGAAGATGATCATCGCCAAGGACATGGGCCTGTAGCCGCTCGTTTGTAACCGCCGTCACAACGGGCGGTCGGTGACATGGGCGTCACAGCCCGGTGATGATCCTGAATCCGTTGCGCTGTGGTGCAATTGGCCGGTGATCATGGCGCCTGGGGCCGATGCCACCGAATCGGTCGACGAGGGGCCCACCAACGACCCCAAGGAACCGCCGTACCGGGCGGCTGGTGCGATCCTACTTCTGATCGTCGTGCTGGTGTTCGGCCTGACGTGGGTGCAGTTCCGTGGCTACCTCGAAGACGTTGTGCCACTGGTGATCATGGCCGAACGCGCCGGGCTGTCGATGGATCCGGGTTCGAAGGTGACGTTCAACGGTGTCCCGATCGGCAGGCTGACATCCGCCGGTGTGGTGACCGAGGGTGACGATGTCCGGGCCAAGCTGCTGTTGGATGTCAAACCGCAATATCTGCAGTTGATTCCGTCCAATGTGGACGCGCAGCTACGGGCAACGACCGTGTTCGGCAACAAGTACATCTCGCTGCTCTCGCCGGCCGATCCCTCACCCGACCGACTCGAACCCGGTGCGGTGATCAACGCATCGGCGACCACCACCGAATTCAACACCGTGTTCGAGACCATCATGGGTATCGCCCAGCAGATAGATCCGGTGAAGCTCAACCAGACTCTGACCGCCACCGCCCAGGCCTTGAATGGATTGGGAGACAAGTTCGGTCGGTCATTGGTGGACGGCAACGACATTCTCGGTGAGCTCAACGCGCGTATGCCGCAGATCCGTCGTGACGTCTCCGGGTTGATCGCATTGTCGGACACCTATGCCGACGCCGCGCCCGATCTCTTCGACGGCCTGGACAACGGTGCCATCACCGCGCGAGCAATGAACGATCAGCGGGGTGCGGTGGACGCGGCGCTGCTGTCGGCGGTCGGGTTCGGGAACAACGCCGCCGATGTTCTCGAACGCGGTGGCCCCTACCTGGTCCGCGGCGCCCAGGACCTGTTGCCGACCAGCGCGCTGCTGGACTACTACAGTCCGCAGTTGTTGTGCAGCCTGCGCAACTACCACAACGTGGCACCGAAGTACGCGGATATGCTCGGCGGCAACGGTTACTCCCTGGTGCTGCGCGACCAGCTGGTGGGTGCCGGAAATCGCTACGTGTTCCCGGACAACCTGCCGCGCGTCAACGCCCGCGGTGGACCGGGCGGCCGGCCCGGTTGTTGGCAGCCGATCACCCGGGACCTGTGGCCGATGCCGTATCTGGTGATGGACACCGGCGCCAGCATCGCCCCTTACAACCACTTCGAGCTCGGACAGCCGATCATGAACGAATACGTCTGGGGACGTCAGGTCGGCGAGGACACCATCAACCCCTGATCAGGCCCTGCCGGTGCGCTCGCGATGCTTGCAGCCCGGCCAGCAGCACGGTCGCCGCTTACCCTCCTCGAGCTCCTCCTGCGTACGCCGGATCCGGCGCTCCCGCGTCGTGTCCTGTTTCGCGTCCTCGACCCAACAGATGAACTCGTTGCGCGCCAGCGGCGTGATGTCCTTCCACGCCGCCAGCGCGGTGCCGTTTCCCATCAACGCAGAACGGAGATCGGCGGGCAGCGGATGCACCACCCCGCCGGGGACCTGCTGTTCTGCCATTCCGGCAATATAGCCCGAGGGCTACCGACCGAAGCCCGCATTGCGCAATGCATCCGCCATCGATCCCGACGGAGCAGAATCACGGCGGCCGGAGTTGTTCCCGCGGTTGGGCTTTCGCTGCGGATCTCGCTGTTGACCGCCGCGCTGCTGGGTGCCGTGGTTCTGCCGACCCTGCCCACCCTTACCGGACCCGCGGTCACCGCCGCGAGCGGGCTCGTCATCGAGTCGTAGTGACAACCCGATCCGCTGCCGGTCGACGTCGACATCGACGACCTTGACCCGCACCACCTGTCCGGATTTGACGACCTCGTGGGGATCGGAGACGAATCGGTCCGACATCGCAGAGACGTGCACCAGCCCATCCTGGTGCACGCCCACGTCCACGAAGGCGCCGAACGCCGCCACGTTGGTGACCACGCCCTCGAGCACCATCCCGGCCTTCAGATCGGCGACCTTCTCGACACCGGCGGCAAAGGTCGCGGTGGAGAATGCCGGGCGCGGATCGCGCCCGGGCTTCTCCAGTTCGGAGAGGATGTCGGTGACGGTCGGCACGCCGAACCGCTCGTCGGCGAAATCTGTCGGCGCGAGGGCGCGCAGCACGCGCTCGTTGCCGATCAACTCGGCCAACGTGATGTTGGACCGGTCCAGGATGCGCCGCACCACGGGATAGGACTCCGGGTGCACCCCGGAGGCATCCAGTGGATCGTCACCGCCGGTGATCCGCAGGAACCCCGCGCACTGTTCAAAAGCTTTGGGCCCCAGCCTCGGAACCTTCAGCAGCGCGCTGCGGCTGCGAAATGGGCCGGTGCTCTCCCGATGGGCCACGATGGCCTCGGCCAAGGTGTCGGTGACTCCGGAGACCCGCGCCAACAGCGGCACCGACGCCGTGTTGAGGTCGACGCCGACAGCGTTGACCGCATCCTCGACCACCGCGTCGAGACTGCGGGCCAGGGTGCCCGGCGTGACATCGTGCTGATACTGGCCGACACCGATCGACTTCGGTTCGATTTTGACCAGTTCGGCCAGCGGATCCTGTAGTCGGCGCGCGATGGACACCGCCCCGCGCAGCGTCACATCCAGTTGTGGCAGTTCGTGCGCCGCGTAGGCAGACGCCGAGTACACCGAGGCACCGGCCTCGCTGACCATTGCTTTCACCGGTGCGGGACCCCCGGCGGCACGGATATCGGCGATCAGTTCGGCGGCCAGCGCGTCGGTCTCCCGGGAGGCCGTGCCGTTGCCGACCGCGATCAGCTCGACACCGTGGCGGGCGACCAGTGCGGCCAGTGTGGCCTTGGCGGAATCCCATTGCTTCTGCGGCTGGTGCGGAAAGATCGCGCAGGTGTCGACCACCTTGCCGGTGCCGTCGACCACGGCGACCTTGACCCCGGTCCGGAATCCCGGGTCGAGCCCCAGCGTGGTGCGCGTCCCGGCAGGCGCGGCCAGCAGCAGATCCTTCAGGTTACGGGCGAACACCGCGACGGCATCGGCCTCGGCGCGCTGGCGCAACCGGATGCGAGCGTCCACCGCCGCCGAGATCATCAGCTTGGTCCGCCAGGCCAGCCGCACGGTGGTGGCCAGCCACTGGGTGGCCGGGCCCGCCGCGGCCAGGTCGACGCCGAGGCTCTGGGCGACCCGCGCCTGGTAAATCTCGTCGGCACCGCCGTCGAAGTTCACCGCGAGGACCTGCTCCTTCTCACCACGCAACACCGCGAGCACCCGGTGCGACGGCATCTTCTCCAGCGGTTCGGAGAACTCGAAGTAGTCGCGGAACTTCTGTGCGGCCGGGCTCTTCACGACCTCGTCAGACCACGGCGCGGTCCGCAGCGTGCCGTCGGCCCAGAACTTGGTGCGCACGTCACCGACCAGTTCGGCGTCCTCGGCCGCCCGCTCGATCAGGATGTGCCGTGCCCCGTCGAGGGCCGCGGCGGTGTCGGCGACCTGCTCCCCCACGAATTCGGCGGCTGCCTCGTCCGGTACCAGCGTCGGGTCCGCGAGCAGACGGTCGGCCAGGGGCTCCAGCCCGGCCTCGCGCGCGATCTGCGCCTTGGTCCGCCGCTTCGGCTTGTAGGGCAGATAGATGTCCTCGATGCGGGCCTTGGTCTCCGCCGTCAGCAGCGCGTTCCTCAGCTCGTCGGTCAGCTTGCCCTGCTCCTCGATGGAAGCGAGCACGGCGTCGCGGCGCTGGTCGAGTTCACGCAGGTATGCCAACCGCTCCTCAAGGGTGCGCAGCTGACCATCGTCGAGGCTGCCGGTCACCTCCTTGCGGTACCGCGCGATGAACGGGACCGTGGCCCCCTCGTCGAGCAGATGCACGGCGGCCGCAACCTGGCGTTCGGCAACCGCCAGTTCCTCAGCGAGACGGGCATTTACGGTACGGATCACGGGCGCGCTCGAAGTCACGCCGAGACCCTACCGAATTGCCCTGACAGCGGTTCGGAGGGTGAGAGCGCAGCGACCGGGTTGGGTGTCAAGCGCAAGCACGCGCGGCCAGCACCCCGACCAGGAAGCATGCCAACGGCACCCAGCCGTCGGCTCCGGCCAGCCCGTTCTTGGCGACCAGCAGCATCGCCACCCCCGACATGCAGATCAGCACCCCCGCCACCACCGACCGAACCTCCCCTCGCGCCGAGCGCGCGCTGCCCGCCCCGACCGGGGCGTCCCACCATGGCAGCCTGCGGTGTTCCAGCGGGGACAGCAGCAGGAACGTCACGAACATCACGACCGCGAAGACGGCCGCACGTAGTGCCAACATCGCCCAGAAGTCCGGTGCGTGCACGTCGTAGGCGTCGAGTCCGAATGCGTTCAGTGCAAAGGTGGCGACGGCGATCGCCGGGATATGCCACAGATAGAGGGTCATGGCGCCCGAATTGCCGACCGCGACCACGTACCAGACCCGGGGACGCTGCGCCCAGCGACCGACGGGACCGGCGGCCGCGACGAACACGCAGGACATCCAGACGCAATGCAGGGCCAGCAACACCGTCGGCGGTGACACGTTCGAGACACCGTGGCTACTGCCGGTGGTGACCAGCGACACCTCATAGGTCTGCGTCAGCGCCAACAGGACCTGGGCAGCCAACGCCACCGCCGCCACAGCCAACGCGCCGGCGGGCCGGATCAGCCTGCGGGCGTATGCCACGCCTATGACCACCGGGATCAGCCACACGAACAGGAAATTGCCGACCCCGGCTTCGGATGATCCGACGGCGAAGCGGATCTGGTCGACACCCGCGGCGACGGCCAGCAGCGCGGCCACCACGGCCGCGGCGCTGCCGGTACTGCGGATGCGGGTGAGCAGCGGAACGAAGGCGATCACGACCAGGTAGACGCCCAGAAACCACAGCAGCGCCACGCATTCGCGGCCCAACCGATCTGCCGATTCGCCACCGAGGATCAACCGGGCCACCACCAGCGCCGCCGTCCAGAACGCCAGGTACCAGAACACCGGCCGGCACAGCCGCTGCGCCCGGCCCACCAGCCAGCTGCCCCACGCCGTGCCCGGATGCCAGCCGTAGGCGGCCGCCGCGCCGCCTGCGAAGAAGAAGAGCGGCATCACCTGCACCACCCAGGTGATGGGGGTCAGCTGCGGCAACTCCCCGAGGATGTTGCCGATCCACAGACCGTCGCTGTCGATGGTGGCTAGCAGCAGTGCACAGTGCCCGAACATCACGACCACCAGGGCGGAGAGCCGGGCGACATCGATGGCGCGGTCACGGTTACCCGCGTCGGCTGCCACCGAACTGGGCGCCGGCAGGAGCTTGGCGAACGGCATGGCTACAGCGTGCCGCACTCGGCGGCCGCGCGGATGAGTAGGACTACCCGAGTTCAGGCCGTGTTGTCGGCCAGCATCTCGAAACGCTTGAGTGCCTGCTCGGCGGCCGTGACGGTATCCATGCCACCGCCTGGGCCGCAGCTGGTCACCTCGATGGCCGCGTTGTGCGCGGCCACCATCAGGTTGTCGCAGTTCCACTCCGCGCTGCGCAGCGACCACAGGACCGACCCCGCCGGCGCCTGGACGGCGGGCGCTTCGACGGTGAACGTGTAGGTACGGTCGGCCATGGTGGTTACCTCCACCCGCCTACCCGCGCAGGCTTCGACGATCTGCCGAGCCGTTGCGAGTGCGTCGGCGGCCGAGAAGTCGGACGGATACACCGCGACCATCTCCTCGTTCACCACCTCGGATCGGCCGTTGGTCCCGGACCAGTGCCCACCGTCCTCGGCGACGGGCCCGTGATCGACGAGGAACGGCGGATCGACCTCCAGGGCCGTGCCGGCACAGCTGTCCGGAACGACGACGGCGAATCTGTTCCCATCGTGATTCTGGATATCCGGGCTGAGCATATCGGCGACCTGTCCGGCAGTGATCGGTCCGATCGAGGCTTGGGATGTGGCCCGCGGGTTGTCCACCGTCCGGGTGCAGCCGGCCAGGACGCAGATCAGAATTACCGCGGCCAGGCACTTCGTCACGGCTGTGAGTCTAGGCGTCGTGCCGACCCTGGGCCGTCAACGCATTTTCGCGGTCCACGTGGGCGCGTGCGTGGGCGATGGCTTCATCGAGACTGTCCATCAGGTGGGTCTCGTGCCGTAACGATTGGTGGATGCCGATGTTGGTCAGCAGCTCGTGTTGCTCGGGGTCGACACCTTTGATGATGACCAGCGTTCCGCGCGACTCCAGTTGGTCGGTGATCCGACTCAAAGCATGGGCACCCGTCGCATCGAGGTGATGCAGACCGGACATCCTGATGATCACCACCGCAGGCCCGGAGGCCGCCAGTTCGGCGATCGTGTCCGATATCCGTTCGGCGGCGCCGAAGAACATGGCGCCGTCCAACCGGAGCAGCATGATGTGTTCATCGCCGGGTCGATACGGGCCCGGTAACGCTTCGCGATGAACACCGCTGCGCCGGGCCATGGCGGCCAGCGCGAACAACGCCGCCACCAACATCCCCAGTTCCACGGCCTGGATCAGATCGAGGCACACCGTGACACCCGCGGTGACCACGAAGATCAGCGCTCCCGACCGACCACTGCGCAGAACCCTGGCGATGACGCCGCCGGAGATCATCGTGGTGGCGGTGACCATCAGCACCGCGGCCAGCGCCGCCAACGGGATGGCGCCCACCGGGCCGCTGAGCAGATAGACGACACCGATCAACAGCACCGAATGCGTGAGCGCGGCGATCCGCGTTCGCGCACCGGCTTTGACGTTCACCGCGGTGCGCGCGATCGCACCTGTTGCCGGCATCCCGCCGAACAGTCCGGCGGCCACCGACGCCATTCCCTGCCCGACGAGCTCGCGGTCGGGATCACCTGCAGCGGTGCCCGACAGACTCGCGGCCACCCGGGCCGACAGCAGCGACTCGATGGCAGCCAACGCCGCGATCGCCAGTGCCGCACCGAACAATGCCTTCATCGCCGCGAGATCCGCCTGCGGCCAGGTCGGTACGGGCAATCCGGCGGGCAGCTCGCCGATGCGTGGGATCGGCAGCCCGGCAACGGAAACCACCACCGATGCCACGATCACCGCCACCAGCGATGACGGAAAGGTGGGGAGCAGGCGGCGTAGGCCGACCATCACCACGATCACCACAGCCACCACCAGCAGCGCCCACCGGGCGGTCACCCCGTCTGCGGTCGTCAGCGCCTCGAGGGCAGCGGCCAACGGCCGCTTACCTTCCGGCGCTGCGGTGCCGACGGCCGCGGGCACCTGTTGCAGGAAGATGATCACCGCGATACCGAGGGTGAACCCTTCGATGACGGGCCACGGGATGATCGTCACGAGCCGGCCCACGCCCGTCGCACCGGCGACGAACACCATCGCGCCGGCCAGGATCGTCACGATGGCCACGCTGGAAAGACCGTGCTGGGCGACCACCGGCGCCAGCACCACGGCCATGGCGCCGGTGGGCCCGGACACCTGCACGTGGGAGCCGCCGAACACCGCGGCGACGATGCCGGCGACGATCGCGGTGACCAGTCCCGCTGCCGCACCGACACCCGAGCTGATCCCGAATGCGAGCGCCAACGGCAGCGCCACGACACCCACGGTGATGCCGGCAAGAACGTCGTGCCGCCACGACGAGCGCAGACCGGCGTAGTCACGCGCACCGGGTAGCAGCGCGCGGGCGGTTGTCCACCACCGCGATGGCGGCCTCATCGTGCCGATGTGCCGATGGGCGGCAGTGCGCCGATGGCGTCGAGATGGTCGCGCTGGGCCGAGAGGGTGTCGGTCAGGAAGACGCGCGCGATGACCAGCAACTCGGCGACCTTGGGGTGGGCGAGTTCGTAGTACACGGCATTACCGACCCGGTGCCCACGCACGACGTGGTGGCGCTTCAGCACGGCGAGGTGTTGGGAGAGCTGCGTGGGTTCGATATCGGTATCGGCCAGGATCGCGCTCACCGGGGTGGCTGCCGCACTGGTCGAGAGAATCTCCAGGATGCGGATTCGCGCGGGGTGTGCCAGCGCCTTGAACAGATTGGCCTTGATCTCATAGAGCGGTCGTTCGGGTCCGCCGAGGAAACTGTCCGCCACGCCCGCCGCACTCCTGATTGATGGATTGAGATAATTCGCAATTCAGAATACCGACGCTTAGACTTCGAGTCCATGCCGACTGCCACGGGACCCGCGACGCGACCCGGCCCGCTTCAGTACATCGCCTACTGTTACGGCAAGACGCTTCCCGTCTCCATGCGGCAGTGGGTCGCCCAGGATCTGGCCGGACCCGGCGCCACGGTGCGCATGATGGCCCGGGTGGCGGTTCCGG
Source organism: Mycolicibacterium neoaurum ATCC 25795 (assembly GCF_000691525.1). Classification (GTDB taxonomy): domain Bacteria; phylum Actinomycetota; class Actinomycetes; order Mycobacteriales; family Mycobacteriaceae; genus Mycobacterium; species Mycobacterium neoaurum. The sequence goes on along the minus strand of NZ_JMDW01000015.1, from coordinate 107,458 downwards.
CCATTGCCATCCTGGCCCCCATCTGGTTCATCCCGATGTCGCTGTACCTGCACGTCAGCATGACCCTGCCGATCTTCATCCCGTTCGTGTTCTTCTCACACGCACTCAACAAGGTCTGGCGGCGGCACATGCTTGCCAAGCATGGGCTGAACCCCAACCTGGTCGACGCCCTCTCCCGAGAACGCAATGCGCACAAACACCGGGCCTACGAGGAGCGTTACGGGCCGCGTTCGGGTCCCGCGGGCAGTCACGACATCTGATCCCTGGGCACACTCGCCGTCGGTCCGCTCTGCACCACCCGCCGCCGGGTGGCACCCCACAGGCCGACACCGATGCCGACGACCGCGCCGCCGAGACCGATGATCCGCTGGGACTGCGGCATCTGATGATGAACTCCGGCGCCACCGAGCAGGTCGGCGGCATCGGCCCCGCCGGAGGCAAGGAACCACCCGCGGGTGTTCCTGCCCCGGACACCGGCGGCCAGCAACAATCCCCCGATCAACGCATCGCGGTATCCCATCGACCGCAACAACAGCTGGGCGGTGGCGTCGGGGCGATCGGGCGAGCCCCATAGCCGGTTCGCCCGCAGCGGATCCACCAAAAACGAGATCCCCGAAGCCATCCGCAATCCCCCGACTGCCACGGCCGCACCGTCGATCGACATGGCCGGCAGCCTAGGCCCGGGCTCGGCCGGTCGGGCGCAATCGGCCCAACTCGCCTCCGGTCATGATCCCGCACCGCGATAATCGAGTGGTCCGCAGAGGCTCGACGAGGAGCAGATAGATGGCCAGCAGCGCCGACACCACATCCGATGAGCAGTTCTCCCAGGATGTGGCCGCCACCCAGGAGTACTTCGACAGCCCGCGCTTCGACGGCATCACCCGGCTGTATTCGGCCCGCCAGGTCGCCGAACAGCGCGGCACCATCCCCTCGGACTATCCGGTGGCGCGCGAAGCCGCCACGGCGTTCTATCCGCGACTGCGGGAACTCTTCGAGCAGAAGAAGAGCATCACCACCTTCGGGCCCTACTCGCCCGGCCAGGCCGTGACCATGAAGCGGATGGGGATCGAGGGCATCTATCTCGGCGGTTGGGCGACCTCGGCGAAGGGGTCGATCAGCGAGGACCCCGGACCCGATCTGGCCAGCTACCCGCTCAGTCAGGTACCCGACGAGGCGGCCGGACTTGTCCGTGCGCTGCTGACCGCCGACCGCAACCAGCAGTACCTGCGGTTAAGGATGACCCCCGAGCAACGTGCCGCGCAACCCCCGATCGACTACCGGCCGTTCATCATCGCCGACGCCGACACCGGCCACGGCGGGGATCCGCACGTACGCAACCTGATTCGGCGTTTTGTCGAATCGGGTGTCCCCGGCTATCACATCGAGGACCAGCGGCCGGGCACCAAGAAGTGTGGTCATCAGGGCGGTAAGGTTCTGGTGCCGTCGGACGAACAGATCAAGCGGCTCAACACTGCTCGCTTCCAGCTCGACATCATGCGGGTGCCAGGCATCATCGTCGCGCGCACCGACGCCGAGGCGGCCAACTTGATCGACAGCCGGGCCGACGAGCGTGATCAACCGTTCCTGCTCGGCGCGACCAATGTGAAGATCCCGCCGTACAAGGCCTGCTTCCTGGCGATCACCCGACGCTTCCACACCCTCGGTATCACCGAACTCAACGGGCACCTGCTCTATGCGTTGCCAGAGGGGGAATACGCGGCGGCCGAATCCTGGTTGGAGCGCCAGGGTCTGCTCGACGCGGTGGCCAGGGCAGCCGAGTCCTACCGGCCGGGCCAATCCGTTGATGCGCTGTTCGACGAGGTGGAATCGCAATTCGTCCAAGCGTGGCAGGACGATGCGGGGTTGGAGACCTATGGCGATGCCGTGGCCGAACTGTTGGAGTTCCGGGAACGCGAGGGCGAGAAGGCCGAGATGAGCGCCGCCGAGTGGCGGGAGTTCGCCAAGACCGCCTCGCTGTACGCCGCACGCGAGAAGGCGAAATCCCTCGGTGCGGACGTGGTGTGGGACCCCGAACGGGTGAAGACACCGGAGGGCTACTACCAGATCCGCGGCGGCATTCCCTACGCGATCGCCAAATCGCTTGCCGCGGCACCATTTGCCGACATCCTGTGGATGGAGACGAAGACGGCCGACCTTGCCGACGCCCGCGAGTTCGCCCACGCGATCCACGCGGTGTACCCGGACAAGATGCTGGCTTACAACCTTTCACCGTCCTTCAACTGGGACACCACCGGTATGAGCGATGACGAGATGCGGGCCTTCCCCGAGGAGATCGGCAAGCTCGGCTTCGTGTTCAACTTCATGACCTACGGCGGACATCAGATCGACGGGGTGGCCGCCGAGGAATTCGCGACCGCGTTGCTCCAGGACGGCATGTTGTCCCTGGCCCGACTGCAGCGCAAGATGCGCCTGGTCGAATCGCCCTATCGCACACCGCAAACCCTCGTCGGTGGTCCGCGCAGCGATGCCGCGCTGGCCGCATCATCGGGGCGCACCGCGACGACCAAGTCGATGGGCAAGGGATCCACCCAACACCAGCACCTCGTGCAGACCGAGGTGCCCAAGAAGCTGCTGGAAGAGTGGCTGGCCATCTGGGGCGAGCACTACCAGCTCAGCGAGACGCTGCGGGTACAGCTGCGGCCGCGTCGCGCCGGTTCCGATGTGCTGGAGCTCGGCATCTACGGCGACGGGGAGGACAAGGTCGCCGATGTCATCGTCGATCCGATCAAGGATCGGCACGGCCGCAGCATCCTGACGGTGCGAGACCAGAACACCTACGCCGAGAAACTGCGCAAGAAGCGCCTGATGGACGTGATCCACCTGTGGCTGATCCATCGCTTCAAGCCCGAGATCGTGTACTACGTGACGCCCACCGAGGACAACATCTACCAAACCGAGAAGCTGAAGAAGCACGGCCTGTTCAGCAATGTGTATCAGGAGGTCGGCGAGATCATCGTCGCCGACGTCAACCAGGCGCGCATCGACGAATTGTTGTCTGCCGACCGCGCGGCACTGGGCCGGCTGATCCGCAAGGAGGATTAACCGAGCGCCTCGCGGGCCGGGCCGAGGTTGAGCAGCACCGTCTCACCGGTGCCGGCTTCGGCACCATCGTTGTCGGTGACGACGTAGACATTCCCGTTGCCTGCCACGGCGAAGCCCTCGACCTTTTCCTGGATGAATCCCTTGGTGGCCGCCAGGTCGGGAAGTAGGTCGCGGGCGAGTGTCTTGGGCAGCACCGGCGGCTCGGCGGTACCGACCGCACCGGGCCCGGCGGGCAGTTCGACCCGGTAGATGGCCTTCACCCTGGCCTCGGGACCGGTGTGGTTGTCGCGCTCGAGGACCAGCAACGCACCGTCGTGTACGACGATCTCGGACAGGCTCATCCGATCCCCGTCGGCCTCGGCCGGCTCCAGCCGGTAGCCGAACCAATCCCACTGCCGGTTCGCCGGGGTGTACCGGCCCAGGCGCACGACTCCCGGTGGATCACCGGCGATCTCGCGCTGCAGGGTCACCCAGATCGTCTCGCCGTCGATCGCCACCCCCTCCAGGCCCTGACCGGCCAGGCCCGCGGCGACCTCGGCGGGCAACCGCACGTGATCCTTGATGGCACCGTCCGGCGCGACATTGACCAACTCGTTGCCGCCACCATCGGGCCCCTCCACGGCCAGCACATAGCCGTCGGGACGCACCACCAGGCCCTCGATGTCCAGGTTCGCCGGTGATCCGTTCTCGGTGATGGGCAGTTCGCTGTCGATCAACGCGGGTGTCTTGGACAGGTCGATGCTCAACACTCGCGCCGGCCCGTATGCGCCGTCGGTCGCGGTGAACAGCCGGTCCGCAGCGGCGGGGTCGGCCGCCAGCGCACCGAGCGCGCCCCAGCCGATGGGCGTCCCGTCGAGGTCGCCGGAGACGACGGACGGGAACATGGGCCTGCCGGCATCGATGCCCGCGTAGGCACCGCCGTATCCGAAGATCGTGATCGCCGAACGCACGCCGTCATCGGCATCATCGGCCTCCGAACAGACCACCAGCAGATTGCGCGACGGGATCGCCAGGATGCCCTCCGGGCCGGCGGCGGTCGGCAGGATCTGGCGGAACGCCGGAGCCTTCGGGTCACTGACGTCATAACCGGCCACGAAGTTGCTCCGCTCGGAGCCCACCAACACCATCGGCCGCCCGCCGATCTCGGTGCTGATCAGGCCTTCGGGTTCGGAGCCCCTCGACTCGGCCCGCGATTCCACGTGCATCCCGGTGCGGACCGCGAGCTCTTCCAGCGAATTGCCGGCGTCCCAGGTGATCTCGCCGGTGGCGGCGTCGAACACCGTCCAGCCTCGGGTACCGCCCTTCCAGTCACCCTCGTTGGCCGTGACGACATGATCGTCACCGATCCAGCCGATGGCGTCCGGTTCGCGCGGCACCGCTGCGATAGACCCGCTCTGGTCGATGGTGCCGTCCTCGTGGGTGTCGACGCCCTCGACGGTCTGGGTGCCGGCGTTGAAGATCGAGGAGACGGCGCCGGTGTTCCCGTCGATGATGGCGATGCCGTTGTTCTCCTGCAGCGTCACCGCGACCTGTCCGCGCGCGTTGATGCTGACGTACTCCGGTTCGAGATCCTGCGGTGTGTCCAGACCGGCAGCGCGGGCCTGCTCGATGTCGAAGTCGACCCGGCGGGTCCGCCACTGGGCGGGCCCGCCGGCCAGGGTCAACAACTGGACGAATCCGGTCGGCGGCTGCGGGAGGTCTCCTTCGGCACCATCGGGTGGCGCGGTCTCCTCGTCACGCTGGTTCTCCATGGCGATCGCCGCGAAGCTGCCATCCGGGCTCAGCGCGATCGAATCTGGCTGTCCACCGAGATCGATACTGCGCACCCGGGTCCGGTCGGCGACCCGGATGACGTCCACCCGTCCCGACGGGTTGGTGCGATCTGCCCCGGTGCCGTCGACGACCACCAGCACGAACTCCCCCACCGCGGTGATCGATGTCGGCCGGTCGTCGGCACCGCCGAGGTCCTGTAACGAAACCGTCCCCCTACCAACGGGGTTGAGCGGATCGCTGATGTCGACGAAGCCGATGCGCTTGGCTGCGGCATCGGTGTAGATGACGGTGTTGCCGTCGACGCTCGCGGTGCCGATCTCGGCCGCGGTCTCGGCCGCCGGGTCCGTGCCCGTCGGCCGGTTCAGATACACCGGATAGGTCGCCAGCCGGTGGTAACGCTCCGATTCCGGCAAGGCGAAGTTGATCGGAGAGGTGGCGCGTTGCGCCTGCGGACCGAGTCGGCCGTGATCATTGCGTCCCGAGTCGGTGGAGCACGCTGCGACGAGGACGGTGACTGCCGCGACCAGGGCGGTGGCTCGGAACAGACCGGACGTGGTCATGGGCCCCCCGTGTTCGATTCGGCGCCAGGCGATCGTGACATCGCCGGATGTAGGTCCAGTGTCACTCAGCTGGCCAACGAGAAAGGGCCGACCCTTGTTCCGCGGGTCGGCCCTTCTCACATGTGCGATCGGTCAGACGACGTTGCCGCCGACGTTGCCCGGTCCGCCGCCGGGACTGCCGCCCTGGCCGGGATTGCCGTTGGACTGGCCGCCGTTGCCACCGTTGCCGCCGAATCCACCGAAGTTGCCGTTGCCCCCATTACCGCCGCTGCCACCGGTGCCGCTGTTGAAGCCGCCGTCACCGACGCCGTTACCACCGTCGCCGCCGCGTCCGCCGCCGGTCAGGATCCCCCGGCCGTTACCGCCCTGGCCGCCGGCGCCGCCGGTGCCGCCTTCGTTGTTCTTGGTGCCGTTGCCGCCGTCGCCACCGCGACCACCGCCGAAGAGCACCAGGCCGCTGCCGCCGCCGCTGCCGCCGGCACCACCGGTCCCGGCACCGGTCTGCGATGTCCCGTTGCCGCCGTTGCCGCCGCGCCCGCCGCCGCCGACGATCGCGTTGCCACCGCCGCTGCCGCCTGCGCCACCGGTGGCGTTACCGGACGTGGCCGTCGCGTCACCGCCGGTGCCGCCGTCGCCGGCGAACCCGAGTTCGACCACACCACCGGTGCCACCGGCACCACCGACGGCCGAACCAGTCTCGGACGCAGTCGCCGAGCCGCCGTTGCCACCGCGGCCGGGCGCGTACAGACCCTGGCCACCGTTACCGCCGGCACCACCGGTGGCGGTCCCACCGATGACATCTTCGGTTCCGGTCGCGCTGCCGCCGGCGCCGCCGCCACCACCGGCACCGAGGATGCCCGCAGTGCCACCGTCGCCGCCGGCGCCGCCGACCGCGTTCAGACCTTCCGCACTGCCGCCGTCACCACCGGCGCCACCGTTGCCGACGAGCAGGCCCGCCTGTCCGCCGGCGCCACCGGCACCACCGACCGCACCGGTGTTGGTGAGATCACCGTTACCGCCGCGACCGCCATCACCGAAGATGAGGCCACCGCGACCGCCGTCACCACCGTCGATCCCGCCGACACCGTCGCCGCCGCGCCCGCCGTTACCCAGCAAGCCGGCGTGACCGCCGTTGCCGCCGCCGAGGCCGCCGTCGCCGCCGTTGCCGAGCAGACCGCCCTGTCCCCCATCGGCGCCTATGCCACCGGCGCCGCCGTTGCCGAAGAGCAACCCGCCGCGGCCACCGTTGACACCGGCCGTGACCGAGGTGAAGCCGTTGCCGATGAGCAGGCCGCCATCGGGATTGGCCGCGTCACCGTTGCGGACGAAGAAGCTGATCACCGGTATCCGGCCACCGATATCCCCGAGCAACCCGGCGATCGCGCCAGGCAGATCGCCCAGATTGGTCTGCGCGACCTGAAGCGAACCGTCTGCCGCGGCAATCATCATGGTGACCGGTGTGTCGCGGTCTCCACCCGTGCGTGCGACGGCGTCTGCCAACACCTCAGGCGTGAACTCGGGGGCAGCACCGGCCGCCGAACGTGCCGCGCCACCGGGCGCGGCGGAGAGGTCGTCGGCGTCGGTCGGGACGAACGTGATCAGGGTGCCACCGGAATCCGCCGCGGCCGGGGCGCCGGAATTCTGGGTACCGGCGCCGACCTGCGCACCATAGAGCGCATTCGGTGCCGGGGCGGGCAGCACTGCGGTCGCGGCGGCCAGCACCGGTTGCGCGTGCACGATGTGCGGGGCCGCGACGGTTGCCGAGCCGGCGAGGTCCGCTCGCTCACCATCCACCGAGACGACAGCCACTCCCGTCGTCGCCAAAACACCCGCTGCCAATGCCGAAAAGACTGTGCTGGGCACGTTTCCCACCGAAGCTCCTTAAGCTGACCCAATTTGCCGCGAGAAGTATGTCAGACATGCGCTTAGAAAACTCTCAGTTTGCGACACATTGTTCGAACGTGTTCCGTCGAGCGCTGCACGTCGGCCATTGACCGTTCATTTGTCGGGCGTCATCGCGCGAACCCTGCACCGAATCCCGTCCACCTCATTTTGCTGATCCGCGCGGCGCCACCGCGTCGTGTATCCGGCCCATCGGTTGCTGCTGCATCGACGCGACCCGGCGGTGCGGCGCCGGGTTGCGGTTCGTCCGGGCGAACTCGTGGGGTCAGTTCATCGACATTGCCGCGATCCGCCCGACGCCGGGTTTAAGGTGCATTCCGTGAGCAAGATCGTGTTAGCCGGCAACCGCGGCCGCTGGCTTGCGCTCACGATGTCGGTGGCGGTCTCGGCGATCGTGATCATTGCCCAGAACGCGGCGCCGCAGCCGCACCTCGCGGACACCGAGCACGGTGCGGCCGCCGCCGTGAACCCGACGGCACCGCCCGCCTTCCCCGCCCAACCCGGGCAGCGTGCCACCGAAGCCGAGTTGCTGGCGGCGTCGGCCCCTGTCGAACCGCGAGTTCTCGACTTTCCGTTGGACCCCGGCGTCGCCCCGGAGGGCGGGCTACAGGTGAAGACGATCTGGGTCGCTCGTGCCATCAGCATGATGTACCCGGAGATCACCACCATCGGCGGTTATCGGCAGGATGCACTGAAATGGCATCCCAGTGGTCTGGCGATCGATGTGATGATCCCCGACCACAACAGCGAGCAAGGCATCGAGTTGGGTAACCAGATCGCCGGACTCGCGCTGGCCAATGCAGAACGGTGGGGCGTCATACATGTGATCTGGCGGCAGGGCTTCTATCCCGGCATCGGCGCACCCAGCTGGACGGCCGATTACGGATCGGAAACCCTGAACCATTTTGATCACATCCACATCGCCACAGACGGCGGCGGCTACCCCACCGGCGACGAGTCCTATTACCTGGGTTCGATGAAATCCTGACGGGTCAGACCGCGATCGACGCCGGGCATTGTGCGGTGCCGGCCGCACTCGGATCGCCGCATACCGCGACCATCGTGATCAGCTGGTCCGGGTCATACGGGGTGAAGTCGGGTGCGGCGGGCGGCCACAGCGGGAAGATGCTGGCGCCGGTCACCCCGGTGATCCGCGCGACGATCTGCGCGGCGAAGTTGGTCACCACGTAGCCGAGGTCGCCGATGAACTCGACGGGCCCGACGGCCGCACCGGCCAGGAAGCTCACCAGGAAGATGTTCTGTCCGGCAACGGCTTTGAGTCCACCGACGATCCCGTCGACGATATCGACCAGGAAGTAGGGAATGGACGCGAAGATGGTGCGGACACCCAGCGCCACGTCGGTCGCGATATCCGGGTAGCCGTTCTTGCCGATGATGTCCTGCAGGGCAGCACGCAACGCGTCATCGTTGTCGATCGGCCGGACACTGTTGGTGAGCTCGGTCATCGAGGTGCCGTCGCTACCCGGTCGGACGGTGCCGCCGAACAGCGTGACAACGGTCGGGGTGACATCGACGATCTCATACTGCAGGTTGATCAGGGCGTTCCCGGGGCCCGATCCTCCGAATCCCTCACCCCGCACGACGACGAAAGTGCCTGTCTCGTCCGGGGATTGGAAACCGTGGCCGAGCCCTCGCTGCGGTTGATGGCCATGGTCGGTGACCAGGATGACCGTCCATGTCTCACCGTTCGCGGCCTCCCAGTCGCGGACCTGCTGCATGATCGCGCCCAAGTTGCGGTCGAAGTTGAGCAGCGCATCGGTGTACTCCTGCGAGCCGCCACCGAAGGCGTGTCCGGCCTCGTCGACACCGACGAAATAGCTGAAGACGAAGTTGGCGACATCACGGTCGGCGGCGGCGATGGTGGCACCGGTGACCGCACCGACCAGATCGTCGGATGCCGCCCAACTGGACTCCGGACCGATGTAGTGAATGGTGTCGGCACGGTTGGCCCCGGCCGCGGCGATGGCCGCGATGACGTCCCAGTTGGCGATGGCCGTGGTCTGGATACCGTTGCCGTGCGCACCTTCGAGCTGGTTGAACACCGTCGGGTAGTTGTCGTAGGTCCACGGCGTGAAGATGTTGTTGATCACCCCGGTCCGCTCACCCCAGAATCCGGTCAGGATCGAGGTCCACGACGGATTCGAGATGGTCGTGTGCCCGACGATGCTCGACGGCGCGGTGGTGCTCTCCTGGATCAGCGTGAAGAAGTTGGCGTTGGCGGGATCGGAGAGCACCTTGCTGAGATTCGTGCCGTCCACTCCGATCAGCAGGACGTTCTTACTCTCCGGCGATGCGGCCGCGACAGCGGTCGGAGAGGCGTTGCGGCGCATCGTATTACGTTCCAGTTCGTCGCGTACGGCGGCCAACGCTGCAACGGCGACCGCGGCCTGCAGCGGCGGTTGCTCCGGGTTGGTCTCGACGAGCGGCTGGCCGGTGGCTGCCGAGGCGAGTTCCGTCGGCGTCGTGGCCGCACCGGCACCGAGGACCGGCTCGGCGTTGTCGACGACGGTGGCCGGTGCGCTTGTCGGTGTCACCCGGTCGGCGGTCACGACCGGCGAACTGCTCGATGCGTCGCTCGGCTGCTCGATGCCGGTCTGCCGGGCGTCGGTGCGCTCGGCCGACGATGGCGCTTCGATGCCGAAGCCCTCGGCGGCCCGAGTCATTTCGCGGCGCTCCAGGACACCTGACGTCCCGGCCTGACGGGCCGATCTCCTGGCGGTCCTCTTCGATTCCGGCGCGGGCTCGGATTCTTCGGCACCCACCTGCCCCGAGGTGTCGGTCGGCTCCGTCGGCTCGGGATCTGGGTCCGAAGGCGTAGTCGGTCCGCCTGCGGTGGGTGATGCGGCAGAGCTCGTTTCAGAAGGGGACGCCTCCGAGGAACCCGATGTCGACGACCCGGCAGACGCGGAGGGCGAGGAAGAAGCAGAAGAAGTACTCGACGACGAGTCACCTGACGTATCGGCCGACGCCGCCGGCGCCCACCCCACCGCGACTCCCACCCCCAGTGTTACCGCCAACGCTCCCACTCGTCCGATGTGCGCGGCATATCCCATGAGAGTCCTTTCCGAAGCGATACCGATGCACCGCACCGAACTCCCAGCACTGACGTGCCGATGACCGCCGCTTGCTATGGTCGCCACATCGTTGTCACACGCTGCTCGGTGAAGCTGCATCGCAAATTACGCGACCGACACCTCCCGACGGCCTGGAATGCGCGACTTGGCCGGGCCGTGTCGATGTCGGTGGCTGTCGCCGGGTCGATGGCCGTGTTGATGTCAACCGTCGCCTGTGCGCATCCTCGGCGCCCGGCCCCGATGAGTCCCGCGGCCGTGAATCCCACCGTCACCGCACCGGTCGTTCCGTCGCGGCCACTTCCGGCACCGGCGACTCCCGCACAGCCTCGGCTGGCGGCCGACCCGGCGCAGATCGCCGACGAGCTGGTCGCCGACGAACGAGTGCTGCGTGACGACCGCAGGCCGGAGCAAATACTGCGGAACGCGGCGCGCCGCCAGCAGATGGCCTATCGAACCATCGGGCGGCATCCCGAATGGGATGCGATCGTTCGTCCACGCATCGCGACAGAGTTCGGCGCGGTCTACGACCTGAACATCACCGCCCGCCGCCATCTCGATGCGTTACTCACCACCGAGGCCAATTCGACTCTGCCGGCCTGGCGGATCGTCGCGCCAAAGCCCGCGGACGAACTGCTCCGCCACTACCGAGAGGCGGAAGCCGCCTCGGGCGTGGGCTGGAATTACCTGGCCGCTGTCAATCTGGTCGAGACCCGGCTCGGCAGCATCACCGGCACCAGCAGCGCCGGTGCGCAAGGTCCCATGCAGTTCTTGCCGTCGACATTCGCCGCGCACGGCCGCGGCGGAGATATCAACGACCCCCGCGACGCGATTCTGGCGGCGGGGCGCTATCTGGCGTCCAACGGCTTCGTCGACGATCCCGCTCATGCGCTGTTCCGGTACAACAACTCCGACGACTACGTGGCCGCCGTGCAGGCCTATGCGGCGGTGCTCGCCGCCGATCCCGTTGCGTTCGCGGGCTTCCACCGGTGGGAGGTGTACTACCGGACCACGGCCGGCGACGTGTTGCTCCCGGTCGGCTACGAACGACTCACCCCTGTTCCGGTCGTCGACTACGTCGCGGCGCATCCACAGTGATCCCGGTATCGGCCGATATCGTTGCACGACAGAGGAAAGGCAGCATGACGCATCTGCGAGTGGACCTGCTGGTCATCGGCTTCGGTAAGGGTGGCAAGACCTTGGCCGCGACGCTCGGCAAGCAGGGCCGCAGCGTGGTCCTGGTCGAACGGTCCCCGAAAATGTACGGCGGCACCTGCATCAACGTGGGGTGCGTACCGACCAAATCGATGGTCTATCGCAGTGAGCAACGTCGCCCCGACGAGGACGGTGTCACCGCTCATGCCGACGCGGTGGCGGCCACTCAGGCATTGACCGCGGATCTGCGCGCGGTCAACTACGACATCTTCGATCCCCTTCCCAGCGTCACGGTCCTGACCGGCGAAGCGGTCTTCACCGGGCCCGATTCGGTATCGGTGGGCACCGCCGACGGCGAGGTGACGGTCTCGGCCGCCGCCATCGTCATCGACACGGGCTCGGTGCCCGTGATTCCCGATATCCCGGGTCTTCGCGAGTGTCCGGTCGCCGTGACCAGCGCCGAATTGCTCGAGCGTGTCCCGCGGGCAGACCGGCTGGTGGTGCTCGGCGGTGGGTACATCGGCCTGGAGTTCGCATCGATGATGGCCGGCTTCGGGACCGAAGTGACAGTCCTGGAACACCATTCGCAGATCCTCAGATTCGAGGACGACGATGTCGCCGCGTCGGCGCGCGACCTGTTGGAGCGGCGCGGGGTGCGAATAGTCACCGGTGCGGCCATCCAAGAGGTCAGCACGATGGGCGGCGGGGCACGCGTGAGCTACTCGGTCGACGACCGCACCGCCGTCGCGGATGGTGACACCATCCTGGTCGCCCTGGGCCGGGTTCCCGATACCGCGGGCCTCGGCCTCGACACAGCCGGGATACGGACCGCCAGCAGTGGCGCCGTGGTGGTGGACGAGTTCCTGCGCACCAGCCTGCCGAACGTGTACGCCGTCGGCGATGTCAACGGTGGTCCGCAGTTCACCTACATCTCCCTCGACGATCACCGCATCGTCGTCGATCAGCTGACGGGCGCCGCGCATCCCCGCTCCACCACCCAGCGAATCGCCGTCCCGAACTGTCTTTTCCTGACGCCGCCGCTGGCCCGGGTCGGGATGACCGAGCGCGAGGCACGCCGGGCCGGTCGGGCCATCCAGGTGGCGGTCAGTCCGGTGGCGAAGCTGGCGACGGTGCCGCGGGCGCGCATCGTCGGTGAGACCGCGGGCCTGATGAAGCTGGTGGTCGACGCCGAGACCGACATGATCCTCGGTGCGGCCCTGCTCTGCCATGACGCACACGAGATCGTCAATCTCGTGTCGTTGGCCATGCGGCACCAGATCACCGCCACCGCGATGCGGGAGGGGATCTACACCCACCCGTCGATGTCCGAATTCTTCAATCAACTGCTGGGAATGCTGCGCTGACGGCGACTCGCCGAGGCTCCAATCGAGAGCTCAGGCCGCGACGATGGGACCGCCGGGCGTCGGCTCGGCGGGCTCCCCATGCGCCGCGGTCAACAACGGGGCACAGACCGCACATGCCTGCGGGCCGATCACCGGATAGCCGCAACCCGGACACAAACCGAGCCGCCGCTCCCCTGCATTTGTCATCGGGTTCCCTTTCGCCGACGCTCGCGTACCCCGTGCACGCATATTTCACGCCACGACCGTCAATAATTTCGCTCCGCGACCGAGTCCTCGTTTTATGCACCTGTGCGGCACATATTCGGGTGGCATCGGCGCGCCGGAGAGATTTTCGCACGGTGGTGACGCGAAAATGCAAATGTGGTTGATGATGCGAATGCGTCCAATGATGTAAATGTCACCAGTGGTGTGGATGTGATGACAGCCACGCCGGCGATCTCGGACTCACCATCCCCGGAGCCCGGCGATCCCGTCTCGGCAGCCGCCACCGCCGCGTCCGCCGACGCGAAGACCACCGAACAACAGCCCAGGCCGGGTGCTCGGCAGCCTTCCAGGCAGTGGTCCCTGCCGAAGAATCCGGTGACCCGACACCATGTGGACAGCGCAGGCCGGTTGGCCCGCGGTGTGGGTACCGCCCTGTTCACCGCCACCCGTGCGATCGCCGCATACTGCGCCGACCTTGTACGCATGACGGGTCGGGCGGTCGGTTCCGTGCCCGCGGCGCTACGCGCCATGGCGGTGCTGACAACCTTGATGTTGCTCGGCATCGTGGGATCGATCGCCTGGCAGGGCACGGCGGGTCTGCTCTGCTCGGTGGTGGTGATCCCGTTGTGTGCGATCGCACTCGGCGCGCTCGGCCATCGCCGGTACGGCAACGGCCACTCCCAGGCAGACCACACCGCGCAGACCGCGGCAGCCGCTCCGGTGGCCTCCGCGAAGGACCTGCAGCGCGCGGTGGACTACGTCGACCACAAGCTCACGCTGGCGCTGAACTCCTTCGGGGCCGAACGCCAGCAGGCGGCGATGATCGCACTGTTCCAGGCCAAGACCGCCCTGGAACTCACGCTCGGCACCGAGCAGACCGAGACGACGCCCATCGACGCACTGCTGCTCGCCGATGAGTCCGCGGCTCGCCCGCGCATCCGAGCGGGCGCCAAAACCGCTCTGCGGGAGAGCAGTTCGTTGGCGGCATCATGAACGGCCAAGTCGCCCATATAGAGGACGACTACACCCTCGTCATCAACCGAGGGGCCCAGGCCGGCGTGACGGTGGGCATGGTGTTTGCGGTCCACTCGGAGTTCGGTCAGGTGATCACCGATCCCGAGTCAGGGCGCGAATTGGGCCGTCTGATCCGGGAGAAGGTGCGCGTCAAGGTGTTCGACGTGCAGCCGCTCTTCGCGCGGGCTCACACCGTCGCCCGCACCGACGACGTCCACGGTCTTTTCCAGGCGACGGCCGTGGTCACCATCGACGTCGGTGACACCGTCGAACTGGTCCAGGCCGAGGCCGGACTCGCCGAGAGCGGTTAGCGCCGGTCAGTCGAGACCGCGTGCAATCAACGCCTCGTTGAAATCATCGGCGGCCTGCAAGGCCCCCACGATGATCGGGACGAACACGATCCGTGGGGTGACGCGCAGGCCACGGGCGCGCCGCGCCTCGTCGACGCGGGCGATGATGTCGACCAGCAAGGGGATCGATCGGATCGTCAGGGCGAGGGCCAGGGCCACCTGCCGGACCGGAAAGCCGAACCGCGCCAGCGGCGCCATCGCTCGCATCGCCGCGTCGAGCATCGCCGTCGTCCGGGTGGTCAGGGTCACCATCGCCGCCGAGGCCACCGCGAGCAACAGCACCCCGCACACCACCAGCGCTCGGCGCCAGTCGGTGAGTACTACCTGCAGAACGAAGATGGCCCCCACCACCCAGAGCACCTGGCGCAGTTGCACGATCAGCGACCAGACCGGCAGCCGCGCCGAGATGGCGGCCACCAGCAGCGCGACGGTGGCCACCGCCAGCCGAGCCGGGGAATCCACCACGATGGTCATCACGATGATGACCGCACCCAGCCCGACCAGCTTCACCCCGGCCGGGGATCGGTGCAGCCACGATGTCCCCGGCCGGTAATCGCCAAGCACGCTCACCCCATCAACCGCCGGTACACCGCGAGCGCGGCGGTAGGTGCGTCATCGGCCACCACCCGGCCCTCGTCCAACACGATCACCCGATCGGCGTCCTGGATGAGGTCCAGGTCATGGGTGACAACGATCAATTGGGTGTCCAGATCGGCGAAGGCGGCGCGGAGCATCCGTGCGTTGCGCAGATCCAACAGCGTGGTCGGCTCGTCGGCGACCACCACCGCCGGCTCGGTGACCAACACGGTGGCCAGCGCCAACAACTGCTTCTGTCCGCCCGAGAGCAGGTGCGCGGGTTGATCGGCATGCCCGGACAGTCCGAACCTCTCGAGCACCTCGGCCACCCGCGCTGTCTTGGCGGCCCGATCCATCGACAGACGCGACAGCGAGAGCTCGACGTCCTCGCCCACGGTCGGCATCAGGATCTGGCGGTCGGGGTCGGTGAACACGAACCCGACCAGTCGGCGCACCTGTTTGACCGAGCGCCTGGTGTCCAGGCCGCGCACCCGCACCACGCCGGTATCGGGTATCACCAGCCCGTTGAACAACCGGGCCAGGGTCGACTTACCGCTGCCGTTGGCTCCGACGATGCCGACACGACGCTCGCCGATGGTCAGCGTGATGTCGCGCAACACCGTGCGCTCCCCGAATGCGTGTGAGACGCCGTCGAGGACGATGGTCTCCTCGGTCACGCTGTGTCCGTCCCCCCGCCTAGGCCCGCGGGGTCCGCCACGGCGTGATCAGCCCGGGGCGCGCGCGATGGACCTGCGCGGCGACGACACCGCACAACACCGCCTTGGCGATATCGCCGGGCACATAGATGCCGTTGGTGGCCAACGCGGCCCACCAGGACAGGTCGGTACGCAGCATCAAACCAGCGGTGCCGAACAGGTAGATCACCGCCATCCCGCCGACGATATTGATGCCGATACCCCACAGCGTCCGGTAGCGCGGCATCATCAGCGCGGTCAGCGTCCCGATCACGATGACGGCGGGCAGCCAGCCGACGAAGAACCCGGCCGTAGGCGACGACAGTGACACCAGCCCGGTGCGGCCACCGGCCAGGATCGGTAGACCCGCGATGGCCAGCACGGCGAACAACCCGACGGCCAACGCGCCCTTACGCGGTCCCAGGATCGATCCGGCCAACATCACACCCAGGGTCTGCAACGTGATGGGTACACCCGTCGGCCCGATCGTCAGCGTGCCGGGCAGACCCAGCGCGGCCAACAGACCAGCGAAAACGGCGGCCTGGGTCAGGTCGGCGGACTCGATGCGTCCGAACCGACGGGACCGGGAGGTCTGTGCACTCACGGACGAATTATCGTCGACACCAGGAAGTGATTGACGACTCCCCCGACTGGGTACCGGTGATCTTGAAAACCGGACGTGCCGGTCATGCGGAGGAGACGCACACACATGCTCGATATCAGCCCGGTGACGTGGGGCCTGACGATAGCCGTGATCATCGTCCTGCTCGCCGTCGACCTCCTGTTGGCCGCGCTGCGACCACACCGGGTCGGGTTCAAGGAGGCCACCGCGTGGTCGGTGTTCTACATATTGGTGGCCGTGGCGTTCGGGGTCTGGTTCGCCATGACCTACGGCGGTGACGCCGGCACCGAGTACTTCGCGGGCTATCTGGTCGAGAAGAGCCTTTCGGTGGACAACCTGTTCGTCTTCGTCATCATCATGACGACGTTCGCCGTCCCCGAGGAGCACCAGCACAAGGTGCTGACCTTCGGCATCATCCTGGCGTTGATCATGCGCGCCATCTTCATCGCACTGGGCGCGACGCTGCTGTCGCTGTTCTCGTTCATGTTCCTGGTGTTCGGCCTGCTGCTCATCTATACCGCCATTCAGCTGTTTCGGCACCGCGACGAGGATCCCGACGTCGAGAACAACTTCGTCGTCCGCGCGACGCGCCGCTTCGTGCCGGTGACCGATGACTATGACGGCGGAAAGCTGTTCACCCGGGCGCAGGGCCGCCGGATGGCGACGCCGATGCTGGCGGTGCTGATCGCGATCGGCAGCGTCGATCTGTTGTTCGCGCTGGACTCCATTCCCGCGGTCTTCGGCATCACCAGCGAGGCCTATATAGTCTTCGCCGCCAACGCCTTTGCGCTGCTGGGGCTGCGCGCGCTGTTCTTCCTCGTGAAGGGGCTGCTCGACCGGTTGGTGTACCTGTCGACCGGACTGTCGATCATCTTGGCCTTCATCGGCGTGAAGCTCGTCCTGCACTGGGGCCATGTCGACGTCAACCCCAGCATTCCCGAGATCGACACGTACGTGAGCCTGGCCGTGATCATCGTCATCCTGACGATCGTGACGGTCGCCAGCCTCATCAAGACGCGCAAGGATCCCGACGCGAAGGCACACCCCGGTTCGTTGCGGGCCAGCCCGCACCGGCCGGAAGAGCGCACCGATGGCGCGTAGATTGAGCCCGTGAGCTCACCGGTGACGACCTGGGCGCCGTTACGGTCGCCGGTCTTCCGGGCGTTGTGGATCGCGCAGTTCGTCTCCAATCTCGGCACCTGGATGCAGATGGTGGGCGCCCAGTGGATGCTCGTCGGTGATCCGCGAGCGGCCGTGCTCGTGCCCCTGGTACAGACCGCCACCACGCTGCCGGTCATGCTGCTGGCGCTGCCCTCCGGAGTGCTGGCCGATCTGATCGACCGGCGACGGCTGCTCATCGCGACCCAGGGGGCGATGGCATCCGCGGTCGCGTTGCTCGCGGTGCTGACCGGCACCGGACTGACCACCCCCACGGTCCTGCTGCTGCTGTTGTTCCTGATCGGGTGCGGTCAGGCACTGACCATGCCGGCCTGGCAGGCCATTCAGCCCGATCTCGTTCCCGCAGCACAAATCCCCGCAGCCGCGGCACTGGGCAGCATGAGCATGAACGGCGCCCGCGCCATCGGACCGGCGATCGCCGGGGCGCTGGTGTCGCTGTCGGGGCCCACCGTCGTGTTCGCGCTGAACGCGGTGTCCTTCGTCGGTACGGTGATCGTGTTGGTGCTCTGGCGTAGGCCCACCGTCGACCAGAATTTTCCGTCGGAACGGGCGCTGGCGGCGCTGAGCGCCGGCGGACGATACATCCGAAGCTCCCCCATCGTGCGTCGGATCCTGCTGCGTACTGCACTGTTCATCGCTCCGGCCAGCGCACTGTGGGGCCTGCTGCCGGTGATCGCCGACCGGAAGCTGGGATTGACGTCATCTGGGTACGGGTTGCTGCTCGGTGCACTCGGACTGGGCGCGGTCTTGGGCGCCGTGGGCCTGTCCCGGCTACGGTCCAGGTTCGGGGAGAACACCCTTCTGGCGTTGGCCGCCACCGGATTCGCCGCGGCGACAGCCGTTCTCGCGCTGGTGGACCAGTTCGCCGTGGTGCTCGTGGCGCTGGTGTTCGGCGGGACGGCGTGGCTGCTGTGTCTGTCCACTCTCAATGCCTCGATGCAACTGAGCCTGCCCGGGTGGGTTCGAGCCCGGGGGTTGTCGGTGTATCAGCTGATCTTCATGGGCGGGCAGGCGCTCGGGTCGATCCTGTGGGGTGTGCTGGCGGGCGCGGCCACGCCGGTGACCAGCCTGTTGGTCAGCGCGGGCCTGTTGGTCGGCTGCGCGGTCTCCACACTGTGGTGGCCCCTGCACGCCAAGACCGGCAACATCGATCTGAGCCCGTCCTCACACTGGCCCGAGCCGTCGCTGGTGATCGAGCCCGAACCCCTCGACGGTCCGGTGCTCGTCATGACCGACTATCTCGTCCCGCCCGAGGACGAAGCGCAGTTCCTGGCGGCGATGGCGGTGCTGGGCAGGTCCCGGCAGCGCACCGGAGCGGCCAGATGGCGGCTGTACCGCAGTGTCGAACGCGAGCACACCTTTGTGGAGACGTTCATCGTGCGGTCCTGGGGCGAGCACCTTCATCAGCACCACACCCGTCAGACCGGACAGGACCTGGTGATCGAGCAGAACGTCGAACGGTACGCGCAGGGAAAGCCGGTGTCACATCACCTGATTGCCGTCCCGCCGCAGCGCTGACGCCCGATACCGACTGTGCATGCACTGCGACAGATTCGCGTGATCACCGCAGTGGTTGCACACTCGGCGGCGCTCGGCCGGACGCACTCAGTCGGATGTGGCGAGCTCCTGCAGACGCTGATCGACCCGCGCCAGCGCGTCGCCGAAGACGTCGACCTTCTCACTGCGCTTCTCGTTGGCCTGCGCGGCCGCGCCGCGGCTGCCCTCGGCCTCGACCCGCGCCGCGCCCTGCCTGCGCAGCAGGCTGAAGTTCTTCTCCCGCGCAGTGCGCAATCGGCTCTGCAGCTCTTTGAGTGACTTCTCGTCCATCCGGGTCAGCGCTTCGGGATGGCTTTCGTCGATCAGGGATTCCTCGTGCGGGCTCAGGTTCACGTGGTGGTTGCTCACCCCTTGATTCATAGCCTGCGCGCACCGCCGCGGTAGCCGAATCGAGAGATACCCGATGGCGCGCAGGACGGATCAAGGCGACGCAAACGCGTCACCGCATCATGCCGCCCTGACCGAGGCGCGCACCGCAGCACAGGCGTGCTCGAATCGTTCCCACTCCTGCGCCGTCGGCCGTGCCCCTCCGCCCACCACCGCCGCCGGACTGATCTCCGGAGTCGGCAGATCAGCGTCCGCCAACAGTTCGGCCAGATGCGCGATCCGGCCTGCCGGACTGTCCGCATCGCTCTGAAAGACCCTTTTCCGAAGCCATGACTGCGCCTCGGCGACGCCGGAGTCGATATCGACCATGGGAGCGGTGATCTGCCCGCCACACCGTCGCAGGTGTTCTTCGAAACGGTCCTCCCAGAACTCGGTCCGCCACCCAGGCCACAGTTGTGGCAACCATCGCAACAAGCCCGGTACGGGGCGGGTCATCCACACCCCGAGCGTCTTGTTCGGCACGTTGACATAGACGCCGCTCTCTGGAATCACCCCCAGCTGCAAGGCCGGTTCACCGGGCCCGGGCAAGCTGTCGAGCAGGTCCGGACCGAGCCACGCCGCGCTGCTGCCCCACCACAGCGGCCACGCGCGCACCCGACCGATGCGGTCGATGACGGTGACGAGATGATGCAGCCGCCCAGTGTCCTCGGCCAGGGTCAGCTCGGGTTCGGATGGCATGTCGCGCAACGATGCCTGTGCCCCCACATATGCCGCGATCTCCGCCGTCGCACCGTACGCCCACGAGATGGTGTAACCCGGCCACAGCAGAACCAGAACTTCGAACATGGCCCGGCGTTCGTTCATGGTCGCCATGAGTTCTTCACCGAAGAACAGCAACCGGTGCTCGGTGAGATCGAGCAGCAGGCCGCCATCCGCCCACAGCTCGTCGGTCCAGAAGTCGCTGGTCTGCTGGTCCCGGATGTAGCGCACAGCCATCTCCGGCCCGGCCAGAAGCGCGTCGAGCATTCGACAGCCGGCCCAGTGCGCGTATCGCAGCTGCCAGCCGTCGTGGTCTACCAACACGATGTTGGCTCTGTTTCCCATGGTGTCCCCCAACCCCGATCGACGCCGCCACCCTCGGCAGCGCTCTTTGCATGCACTATCCACCCGACCCCCGACAAGCCCTCCACGCGCCGGCGATCGCGGAATAATCCCGCCGGTGGCGAGGTAGTGTGACCCATGACGACAACATTCCCGCTGGGCCCGTTCACCGTGAAACGCATCGGATTCGGCGCCATGCAGTTGCCCGGCCCCGGTGTGATGGGCCCGCCGCGCGACCATGATCAGGCCATCGCCGTGCTGAAGCGGGCCGTCGAGCTTGGCGTGGACCATATCGACACCGCCCAGTTCTACGGACCCGACGTTGCCAACGAGCTCATCCGCGAGGCACTGCATCCCTACCCCGAAAACCTCGCTCTGGTCAGTAAGGTCGGCGCCCGCCGCAGCGAACAGGGCGAGTGGCTGTCCGCGCAGCAACCCGATGAACTGCGCGCCGATATCGAGACCAACCTGGAAACCTTGGGTATCGATCGCCTCGCAGCGGTGAACCTGCGCATCCATTCCGGTGATCCCAACAGTGTGGGCCCGGTGGACCGGGAGCTGTTCGACCGCCAGCTCACCGCCATGATCGCGGCCCGCGACGAGGGTTTGATCGCCGGGATCGGACTGTCCAGCGTCTCGGTCGAGCACCTACGAATTGCGCTGGACCGCACCGAGATCGTCACCGTGCAGAACGCCTACAACCTGGTCGACCGCTCCTCGCAGCCGGTGCTCGACCTGTGCACCGAACACGGTATCTCCTTCGTGCCGTTCTTCCCGCTGGGCTCCGGTTTCACCACCGACAATCCGGTGCTCGGCAATGTCGCGGTGCAGAATGCGGCCACCGAGCTCGGCCGTACCCCGGCCCAGATCGCGCTGGCCTGGACGCTGTCGGTGGCACCCAACGTGCTGTTGATCCCGGGCACCTCCTCGGTGGCCCATCTGGAAGAGAACGTCGCCATCGCCGATATCGAGTTACCCGCCGACTTCACCCCCTGACCGATACCGTGGCCTCGGCAGTGCCTTCGGTGTAGGGGCAGGTCAGGAGGACACGATCGTGCCGGCCACCTTGCCGTCGACCGACGGCGTCAGACCCCGACCCGTATTGCTCAGTGAGCTGATCGGTCTGCGCGTTCACAACCCCGCCGGCCGTTGCGTCGGTCGCCTCGACGATCTGTGTGTCCCGTTCACCGGGCTCCGGGAGCCAGCGCCGGTGACCGGCCTACTCGTCGCCCGCCGACACGGTGCCCCGTTGGCCGCCCCGTGGTCGGCGGTCCTGAGCTGCACGGCGAGGGGTCTCGCGCTGGACACCGGCGTCGGTACCGCCAACTTGCCCAGGGACGACACAGAGATCTGGCTGCACCGCGATGTGCTGGATACCCAGGTCCTCGATGTCGTCGGTCGCCGAATAGCCAGGGTCTCCGACGTTCTGTTGATGAGTCGGGGCACAACGCTGGAGGCGATCGGCGTCGACGTCGGATTCGCCGGGGTAGTGCGAAGATTGGGATTGGCCAGGCTCACCGGGCATGCGCGGCACGACACCGTGGCGTGGGCCGATCTGCACCCGACTTCCGACCACGGCCACGCGATCGCGCTGTCGACCCCGCGGGCTGCTGTCCACCGTCTCGACGCTGACGCGCTGGCCCAGTTGATCGGTCGGCTGGACGTGTCTGCGGCCGCCGAGGTGGTCGCAGGCTACCCCTCTGCGGTAGCCGCTTCAGCGGTCCGGGTGAATCCCGACACCGGGGAGCGAGTGCTGCGGGCACTGCCGGATCGTGATGTCGAACGGATCGTCAGCGCGATGCCGTCCGCCCATGCGGCTCAGTGGCGCACGCGCCTTCAGCGCACACCGCGGCTGCTCGGGCGCCACTTCCTGCGATCACGGGTGTGGCCGCAGGGACGGGCACGGCGGCATCGATGACGACCGGTCCACGCGGCAAACTGACCGCCGCGGCACTCATTGCCGTCCTCGGGCCCGGCTTGCTGGCCGGCCTGTCCGACGATGATCCCGCTGGTATCACCACATACTCGGTACTCGGCGCTCAGTTCGGCTACCAGCTGCTGTGGGTGTTGTTGCTGTCCACCATCGCGCTCGTCCTGTTCCACGGGTTGGCGGCACGGATGGGCGTCGTCACGGGCCAGGGACTCATCGGTTTGGTGCGCCAGCGCTACGGCGTACGCGTCGGCGGCGCCACGCTGGCGACCCTTGTGGTCGCCAACATCGGAACCACCTGCGCCGAATTCGCGGGCATCGCGGCGGGTTCGGAGCTGTTCGGCATCAGTCGTCAGGTCAGCGTGCCTGCGGCAGCGGTCATCGTCTCACTCCTGGTGCTGCGTGGCAGCTTTCATCGCGTCGAGCATGTGTTGTTGCTGTTGTCGACGGTCTTTCTCGCTTACATCGCTTCGGGCATCCTGGCCGGACCGGATTGGGGTGCGGCCGCACGCGGACTCGTGGTGCCTTCGATGCCGGCCACGGGCGCCGCGCTGGCCATCGTGACCGCCACCGTCGGCACCACGCTGGCGCCGTGGGGTCTGTCGTTCATCCAGTCCTATGCGGTCGACAAGAAATTGCGCACCGACGATCTCCCCTTGGAGCGGGTGGACGTCGTCACCGGGGCTGCGCTGACGGGAGTGATCGGATTCTTCGTCGTGGTGGCGTGCGCGGCGACACTGCACGAGAACGGATTACAGATCACCGATGCCGCCGATGCCTCTCGGGCATTGGAGCCGTTGGCCGGCGGTGCCGCGGCCACCCTGTTCGCCATCGGACTCATGGGCGCCGCGCTGCTGGCTGCCTCGGTGTTGCCACTGTCGACCGCGTACTCGGTATGCGAGTACGCGGGCACCGAGGGAGCAGTGGACGACTCGTTCAAAGAGGCACGGACGTTCTATGTGACATTCGGGGCCGTCACCGTCGCCGGGGCAGCCGCCGTGTTGTTACCCGGGGTGCCCCTGGTCACCATTCTGGTCGCCACCCAGATCCTCAATGCCGTGCTGCTGCTGCCGATCCTGATCGCGATGATCGGCATCGCGCGCGACCGAAATTTGATGGGCGCGTTCGCCGTCGGTCGGGTCAGCACCGTCATATATGGACTGACCACCGCGGTGATCGCCGGCTGTGTGGTCGCACTCGCCGTCACCACTGTCATCGGCTGATCGCCCAGGCCGGGGCCCGCGTCTTCCCCGCCCTGGTGTCGACCAGCACCGACTGTTCCTGAACAACGTGCCGAGGGCGCAAGGTCAACCGCACACCACCATCACCGGCGGCGGGCATTTTCTGCAAGAGGACCGCGGCGCCGAACTCGCCGACTTGATCAACGGGTTCATCACTGCCACCACCCCGTAGACCCATCCCATCTTGAGGTGCCCGTTGACGTCTCGACATCGGGCACCTCGCAGCGGCACGCGATACCCCTAAGGGGATAGAAAGAGCTCACCAACGACAGCTGCCTGTAGTTCGAACGCGGTGCTTACATGGGTGACACCCGTCACACCGTGAGAACTGGAGCTTTCCGACATGGGCTTTTTCATCGACCCCGCCGAATTGGACACCTATATCGGGGGCGTCTTCCGCGACGCGCTCGACCATCCCGAATCGGGCCCGAAGCTCAAAGGTGCCAACATCATCATGCGGGTCATCTACACCGATCCCGACTGTGAGATGACGATGGTCTTCCGCCCGGACAGCAAGGTCATCTTCGGCCCCTGCGACGAGAAGGCCGATGTCACCCTGTTGATGCGCGGCGACACCGGCGACCAGTTCTGGCGGGGTGAGTACAACCTCGCGATCGGGTTGGCCAAGGGGCAGGTCAAGGCCAAGGGACCGGTCAACAAGATCCTGAAGCTGGTCCCGTTGACCAAGCCGCTGTTCCCGATGTACCGCGAGAAGGTCGCCGTCAAGGACGCCCAGGCCGGCACGCATGCCTGACACCATGCGGGCGGTGATCCTGCGCGAACCGTACCGGGTAGAGGTCGCAGAGCTCCCGATACCCGAGATCTCCAGTCCCACAGATGTTTTGGTCCGGGTTGAACGGACCGCCATCTGCGGTACCGATCTGCACCCCTACGAGGGCCGCCTGGAACTGGAGCCCGATATCGTGCTGGGCCACGAGTTCCTCGGCACCGTCGTCGCGGCGGGTTCCGCCGTCGGCCGCTTCGCCGAGGGCGATCGGGTCGTGAGCTCGTGTGTGGTCAGCTGTGGAGCCTGCCACCAGTGCCGCCGCCATCAGCCCGGCAACTGTGCGGGTTCGCGAATCTTCGGCCTCGGGTTGGCGCTGGGCGACCTGGCCGGTGGACAGGCCGAGTACGTGGTGGTGCCCAATGCCGACAGCACCGCGCGGGCCATCCCTGACACCGGCTCGGCGTGCGATGACGACTTCCTCTTCGCCGGCGACATCATGACCACCGGATACGAAGCGGTCGCGCGGGCCATCACCCCTGGCGACACCGTCGCCGTGGTGGGCGCGGGCCCGGTCGGTCTGTGCGCGGCCATGGCCGCCGACATCCTGGGCGCCGCACAGGTGATCGTCATCGACAAGGTCGCGGCCCGGCTCAAGGAGGCCGCCAACCTCGGTGCCGTGGCTGTGGACGCGTCCGAAGACGACCCGGCCGATGCGGTGCTCGATCTGACCGACTGGCGCGGCGCTGACGTCGTGATCGACGCCGTCGGCCACGAATCGGCCTTGTTGTCCTCGATCACACTGGTACGTGCGGGCGGCACGTTGTCCATCCCGGGTGTGTACAACGAGGACGCGATCACATTGCCATTCGGCGAGCTGTACCTCAAGGGTGTGACGCTGCAGATGGGCGTCTCGCATATCACCGAGTACATGGACGAGGTCATCGCCCTGAACTGCGCGGGCAAGCTGCGGCCCAGTTCGATCATCTCCCATCGGATGGGGTTGTCCTCCGCAGTCGAGGCCTACCGGATGTTCGAGGCGCGCGAGGCCACCAAGATCGTCCTGGATCCGAGGATCTGATATGACAAGCGTTGCTCTCCAACACCATTCGATGCTCATCGGTGGACGCGATGTCGACACCGAACGCCACCGCGAGATCGTCGACCCGAGCAACGGGGACACCGTCGCCACGGTCGCACACGGCAATGCCGGCCACGTCGACGACGCCGTGGCCGCGGCGCGCGCGACATTCGAGTCCGGGGTCTGGCGTCACCGCACTCCCCAGGAGCGCGCCGCCGTCATGCGCCGGATCGTCGCGGCGGCCAATGATGCCGCCGAGGAGCTCGTCGAGCTGGAGCTGAGCGCCAACGGCGCAACGGTACGGCAGGCCACCGGGTTCCACATCGGTTACGCCCTGGCTCATTTCAGCTATTTCGCCGATCTGGCTGAAACCTACGCCTGGCAGCGTCCCGCGCCGATCACCTCGTTCCCGGCCCTTGGCCAGGCCGTCGTACACCGCGAGCCCATCGGTGTCGTGGGGGCCATCGCGCCGTGGAACTTCCCGCTCCTGCTCACGCTGTGGAAGGTCGGGCCTGCGCTGGCCGCCGGCAACAGCGTCGTCGTCAAACCCGACGAGCACACGCCGCTGTCGATCCTGGCGTTCGCGCGCATCGCGGAGGCCAACGGACTGCCGCCAGGCGTGCTCAATGTCGTCACCGGTGACGGACCGGACGCCGGCGCGCGGTTGGCCGGCCATCCCGACGTCGGCAAGATCGCGTTCACCGGTTCCACCGCGGTGGGCCGCGAGATCATGCGACTGGCCGCGGGCACCGTCAAGCAGGTCACCCTCGAACTCGGGGGCAAAGGACCCTCGATCGTGCTGGACGACGCCGATCTGGATCTCGCGGTCGACGGTGTGCTCTACGGATGCTTCGTCTACTCCGGCCAGATCTGCGAATCCGGTACCCGCGCCTTGGTTCCGGCATTGCTGCATGACGAGTTCGTCTCTCGCTTGGTGGCCAGAGCCACGACCATCACCATGGGTCCGACCCGTGACTGGGACACCGATATGGGCCCGGTGATCAATGGCAGACAACAGAGCCGCATTCTGGACCACATCCGGGCAGCGGTTGCCGAGGGAGCCGTTGTCGCACTGGGAGGCGAGGCGCTGGACCAACCGGGATTCTGGGTGACACCGACCATCCTCACCGGCGTGCGAAACGCTATGCGGATCGCCCGGGAAGAAGTGTTCGGCCCGGTCCTGGTGGTCATCCCCTACGCCGACGAGGACGAGGCTGCGGCCATCGCCAACGACTCGGAATATGGTCTGGCGGCGAGTATCTGGAGTTCGGACAACACCAGGGCGCTGGAGCTGGCCGAGCGTATCGCCTGCGGCAGCGTATGGATCAACGACGCGCACCAGATCAACTGTCAGGTGCCCTTCGGTGGATATAAACAGAGCGGATTGGGCCGCGAACTCGGGCCCGATGCGTTGGACGCCTACACCGAGACCAAGACCGTTCACCTGGATCTGTCCGGGGGCCGGCCGCCGAAACCCTATGACATCCTGCTCAGCCACGCCGACGACGGAGAAAACCCATGAGCACTGTGGACAACGAATTGTTCAGCGCCGATCTGTCATTCGATGACGACGACGATACGGTCGACGTTCCGCCCACCAATGACGTCGCGGCCACCAGGGTCTATGACCCGATCAATGTCTCGACCGACGCGTTCTGGGATCTGGACCTGCCCGACCGCGAACCCATCTTCGCGGAGCTGCGTGCGCACCGCCCGGTGAGCTGGCAACCGCCCATCGAGACCGCGGTCTCCCCCGATCCCGATGATCCCGGTTATTGGGCGGTGGTGCGGCACGCCGATATCGTCGAGATCAGTCAGAACAGTGACGTGTTCGTGTCCCGGTACGGCGTCATGTTCGACATGCTGCCGCCGGTGTTCCTGGAGATGGCGATGTCCTTTCTCGCAATGGACAATCCGCAGCACCACAAGATCCGGCGATTGGTCAGCTCGGTGTTCACGCCCCGCCAGATCCGGCGCATCGAGGGCGATATCGCCTCCCGCGCCCAACGCATCGTTGCCGCCGCGGTGGACAAGGGTCGCTCCGGCGAAGCGGTCGACTTCGTGGCCGATATCGCCCGGCATTTGCCCACTGAGATGTTCGGCGACATGTTCGGATTCCCCGAGGACATGCGGGCCGATGTGGTGCACGCAGCCGATGAAACGCAGGCCTGGGCCGACCCGGTCCTGCTGGCCGGCCGAGATCCCGCCGAGGTGCAGATCGAGGCCGCCCTGCGCATTCACGATATGACCCAAGAGCTCATCGACGAGCGCCGAGCCGCCCCACGGGAGGATCTGCTGTCGGCCCTGGTGAGTGCCGAGGTCGACGGCGAGAAGCTCTCCGATTTCGAGATCGGTGCCACCATGGTGCTGTTCTCGGTGGCCGCCAATGACACGACCCGGCACACGTCGAGCTTGGCGGCCAAGGCGCTCAACGATTTTCCGCAGCAACGGGCCTTTCTGTGGGAGGACTTCGACGGCAGGATCAACCCGGCCATCGAAGAGTTCCTGCGGTGGGGTTCGGTGGTACAGAACTTCCGCCGAACCTGCGTCAGTCCGTACGAACTCGGCGGTCAGCAGATCCTGCCGGGCGACAAGGTGGTCATGATGTATGCGTCGGGCAACCGCGACGAGTCCGTGTTCGCCGATCCGACCGTTTTCGATCTCGGCCGAGGCGCCAACCCGCATATGGCGTTCGGTGGGGGCGGGATCCACTATTGTCTTGGCAGCCAGCTCGCCAAGGTCATGCTTCGCTCGCTGTTCCGCGAGCTCTACACCCAGGCACCCGACTTCAGCACCGGCGTCCCGGAACTGGTGCGAACCAACTTCATCAGGGGCGTGCTGAGCATGCCGTTCGACCCGGGCGCCCCGGCATGAGCGGGTGGCGAGTGCTCATCGACATCGACAGGTGCTCGGGTATCGGCATGTGTGAGGCGCTGGCACCCGATGTGTTCGAGGTGGGCGACGACGGCCGGGTACACGCCCCGCGCGACGATATCGCAGACGGTATGCGTGATCAGGTCGAGGAGGCGGCGCGCAGTTGTCCGACGCAGTCGCTTCGGGTGCAGACCGCCTGATCACCCAGCTTGGGACTGATAGAGCATGGCGACGGCCTCCACCCGGTTCTCAGCGCCGAGTTTGCGCAGGATGTGTTTGACGTGTTGTTTGACCGTGCCCTCGGAGATGAACAGCTTGGCGGCGATCGCGGCGTTGGTGCGGCCGTTGGCCATGTGCTCGAGAATTTCGCCTTCGCGCGCGGTGAGGAGCCTCCGAACCGACCGAAGGCCCTGACGCACCGGTGCGGACGGTTCCTCGTCACGACCGACCGGAGTCAGCGCATAGTCACCGACACCTATGGCGGCCTCGGTACAGTCGCGGGCTACCGATTGCAGTGCCGCGCTCACCGAGTGCAGCCGCTCGGCGGCCCGCGCCCGGCTGAACGCCAGCGCCAGCCCGTGTGCGTAGGCGGTGAGCACCTCGCAGTCGACGTCGTCGGTGTCGCGGCGCTGTCGGTAGCGGTCGGCATGGATCAGCGCCACGACACGATCTCCGGCCATGACGGGAGCGGCGACATAGGAACTGCAACGAGAGGCATCGGCAATCGGCCGGTGGACTCGGGATTCGTGCTGGACGTCGGTGACCAGCCGAGCCTCTCGACGGCGCACGATCTCGGTCTCGAACAGGCCACGCACCAGAGGTTGGGACTGCTCTTGTCCGACCCTGTTGATCTCGGCGGCCCAATCCGGTTCGTCGGGGATGTGGACCGAGTGCGAGACCCAGACCCCGTCGACGATGCGGGAGAAGATGGCCCTGTCGAATCCGAGCCCGGTGACCAGTTGGGGGGCCAGTTCCATCAGCTCGGTCACGGTGCACGGCGCGGCGTCCAGCCGGGCGAGCGCATCGCCGAGCCCACGAGTTCGACTCGTGGCCTGCGTCACTGCGGCGTCGGCACCCGCCAGCGCGCGTAGCGCCGCGAGCACCGCGACCGCCTCGTTGTCACCGTCGAGTGCTTCGGCCAAAGTAGACCAGGCGTCGGCGAGCACCTGCCGCGCCGCCTGCGGCGATACACCGGCGGGATCGGCGCCATCGACCATGTCGGCGTTGGTCACCGACCGCAGTTCGGCCAGCACCGCGTGCAACCGGCCATCACGTGTCACGTGTGACCCATCCCGTCCTGCGCCAGTGCTGTGAGGCACCACACAAGGGTAGACGACCATTTCCCTGTCGCCATCACTGGTCGCCTTCACCGTATCAATGATACGGTGCAGTGGTGTCCGAGGGTTTCCGCGTCACCCACCTGTCCTATGTGGTTCTGGGGGTGACCGCCGTGCGGGGCCCCACGACCTCGTACCAGCTCAAGCAGTACGTCGCCGAGTCCATCGCCTACCTGTGGCCGCTACAACACGCGACGCTGTACCGCGAGCCGCGCCGACTGGAGGCTGCCGGACTGCTGCGATCCGAGACCGAAGACGGTGGGCGCAAGCGTCAGTTCTTCACGATCACCGACAAAGGCCTTGACTGCCTTCGCGATTGGCTTCGCGACCCCACGACATCGCTGCCGGCCGAACTCCACGACGAAGCGCTTCTCAAGCTGCATTTCGGTGAGCTCGTCGACCCGTCGAGCATGCGCGAGCTCGCCGAGAACCAAATCGTCGAACGTAAAGCACGCCTTGCCTATTACGCGGATTTGGAGCGGCGATACCAGGATCGGCCCGATCTCGGCTATCCGCTGGCGACGTTGAAGGCCGGCCAGATGATCGAGAAGGCCTCCATCGCGTTCTGGCGCGAGATCGCCGAAACCGCTGACGAACTGGCGCCGTCGCGTCCCGGCTCGGTGCCGCCACCCCCGCTGTCCCCCATCATCCACACCGACCGAAAGTGATTGCCAAATGCCCCTTCCCGATCTTCTCCGCAACAATCTCGCCCTGCCCGTCGTGGCATCGCCACTGTTCATCTGCTCGGGCCCGGAGCTGGTGATCGCCCAGTGCAGCGCCGGCGTGGTGGGCTCCTTCCCCGCACTCAACGCGCGCCCGGCACCCGCGCTGCGCGAGTGGCTCGAGCAGATCTCCACCACGTTGGAGCGCCGCCGGCATGACCATCCCGAACTGGTGACTGCCCCGTACGCCGTGAACCAGATCGTGCACAAATCCAATGAGCGCCTGGAAGAGGACGTGCAGGCGTGCGTCGATTTCAAGGTGCCGATCGTGATCACGTCACTGGGTGCCCGGGCCGACGTCAACGACGCCATCCACTCCTACGGCGGCATCGTTCTGCACGACGTCATCAACGACACCTTTGCCCGCAAGGCCATCGACAAGGGTGCCGACGGATTGATCGCTGTGGCCGCCGGGGCAGGCGGGCACGCCGGCACCATCTCGCCGTTCGCACTCGTGCAGGAGATTCGGGCCTGGTTCGACGGACCGCTGCTGCTTTCCGGCGCGATCGGTCACGGCCGATCGATTCTCGCGGCGCAGGCCGCCGGTGCCGATCTGGCCTATATCGGTTCGGCGTTCCTCGCGACGACCGAGGCGCGCAACGAGCCCGCGTACAAGGAGATGATCACCACCAGCGGTGCCAGTGACATCGTGTATTCCAATCTGTTCACCGGCGTGCACGGTAATTAGCTGCGTGGCTCCATCGAGGCGGCCGGCCTGGACCCGCAGAATCTCCCGCAGTCGGACCCGTCGGCGATGGACTTCGGCTCGGGCGGAAACACCGACGCCAAGGCGTGGAAGGACATCTGGGGCGCCGGCCAGGGTATCGGCCCGATTCGTGAGGTCACTTCGACGGCACGGTTGGTCGAACGCCTGGGCCGCGAGTACACCGAGGCACGCAACAGGCTGTTGGCCGAGAGCCTCGCTCCCGCGGGCGTCTGAGGACGATCGGGTGTTCGGATGGTGATCAGTTCACCGCCCGAACACCCGGATCTCCTCAGTCCTCGGTGGTGAGCCGCAGCAGCGCCGTGAATTCCGTGCGCAAATCCTCGACGAGGTCCATCGCATCGGGCACGGCCTCGGCATCGCCGACGACGCCGATGTCCATACCGTCGCGGTAACTCACCACAGTGATGTTCAAGGCAATCCCGTCGAAGATCAGACTCAGCGGGTAATGCGCGAGCAGCGGAGCGCCCAGCAGGGTGAGCCCGTCGGTCGGCCCCGGCACGTTGGACATGATCAAGTTGACCGGCGGGCGCACCAGCGCAGAGCAGATGACGTCCATCAGGCCGCGCGCCGCCATCTGGAACATCGGCGTGGGGATGATGTCGTTGACATCGGCCATCAGACTCGGCGGTGTCTGTGCGGTGCGGTCTTTGGCGCGTTTCATGACATCGCTGACAAACGTGACGCGGTCGCGCCGATTGCTCAGATGGGTCGGCAGCGGGGCGATGATCGAGGTGATGGCATTGCCGTACCGCCGGTGCTCGGGGTCGCGTACAGACACCGGAATGTAGGCCAGCAGCGGCGCTTCGGGAAGTTCGTCGTTGGCCAGCAACCGGTTTCGTAACGCGCCGGCGCAGGCGGCCAGCACCACGTCGTTGACGGTGACGCCGAGGTGCCGTTTGACGGTCTTGACATCCTCCAGCGACACACTGGCGAAACCGTTTGACCGGGTGCCCGACAACCGGCTGTTGAAGCGGGTACGCGGGGCGTGCACCGCGTACGGGGAACCGTCACGGCGAATCAGCCGCGCGAGTTCCTGTACGCCGGGCAACGACCTCAGCACCGGGCTCTGGTCGAGGTGGGCAAGGCTTCCAGCGACATTGCGCACCTTCTGCACCGCACCTATCGGCGTCTCGAGCACTGCCCGTGCAGCCAGACCGAGCCGGCTCACCGCACCGGACGACTCGCCCTGCGCCGCGGGCGGTGCTCCCAACGAGGTTGCGTCGTCGACCAACACCCCGAAAACCTCTTTGGCGCTGATACCGTCCACCACACCGTGATGCAGCGTGAAAGCCACCGCGGTGTGCCCGGGTAACCCATGGAACACGGTGACCCGCCAGAGCGGCTTGCAGCGGTCCAGCGGCACCTTGAGGTCGTCGCTGACGGCGGCTCGCAGGCCTTGCTCGTCGGCGATATCCAACTCGACCTCGCGTACGTGGTCGGCCGGATCCACGGTCACCGTTTCGAAAATCGGGTGGTCCAACCCGAATGGCACGGTGACCACTCGCCAGCGCAGCGGCGGGTAGTGCTCAATACGTTCCCGAATACGCTGCGCGACAGTGCCAGCGGTGATCGGCCGCGCATCGTCCGGCGTGTCGTAGATAGACAACCCGCAATAGTGCGACTCCGCGCCCGCACGCTCGGCAGCGAAAAACTGCGCATCCAGACTTGAGAGTCGTCGCATCTCAATCCCACCCCTCGGATGGCCCTGTCAACATCCGCCGCGTCATCGTTGGTCGCCCCTTCTCACCCCGTCATTATTTGAATCAACGTTAGAAGTTGATCTTGAGATTCGCACGGCGTGTGACCAATTCAACGAAATGAGCGAAATACCTTTCACAACAGTAAATATCGAACCGCTACCCAGTTACCGGCCAGTAGGGCGTCGGCTCAGAAACACTGATCAACAGTGAAATTGGTTTATTGACAGCATTTTTCACTGAGCAACTACTGGGCGCCACGACGATCAATGGCGACTGATGAAATCTGTTCGACTCCAGTCGAATTCAATTGCTGACCACCAGGTGATACGCGTACGGGCATTGCTGCCGGCCACGAAATCCGCAGGGCTTTATCCGAAGTACCGCGA
Organism: Mycolicibacterium neoaurum ATCC 25795; assembly: GCF_000691525.1. Taxonomy (GTDB): domain Bacteria; phylum Actinomycetota; class Actinomycetes; order Mycobacteriales; family Mycobacteriaceae; genus Mycobacterium; species Mycobacterium neoaurum. Next base: position 74,202 of record NZ_JMDW01000015.1, on the reverse strand, counting down.
AACCCGGTACCGGTGAGCACTCTCGAGCGACGATTCCGTGTCCAGGCCAGCACACCGGGAGTACACCCGATGAGCGGGTGCACTCCTCAGGGCACCACAGCACGGGCGTTCAGAACAACGGCTCAGGACGCCGGTTCACAAGTCGCGGGAGAACCGATACATCTCGTCATCGAGACCATCGAGATGCCAGCCGACGGCGGCAAAGAATTCTGAGGCCGCCCGGTTGTCCGGGTCGACGAAGGCGACCCAGCGCCGTGCGCGCGGATGTCCATCCCACGTCAGCACCGACGACAAGACGTCACGCCCCAGACCTACCCGCCTACGCCAAGGACAGACGGCCAGGTCGGTGATTGCGTGCGCAACACCCCCGGGGTCCCACGCACACCCCACCAGGCCGATCGGCGCTCCGTCGATATCGGTGACCACCAGTTGGACGCCCTCGTGTTCGGCCAGAACATGCTCAAGCCATTCCTCGTCGAGCGGACCAAGGCGGTGACAGAGCTCGTCATCGTCGAACCACGGCGCAATCCACTGCCAGTCGGCGCGGACCATCCGCCGGATTCGCATGACATCGGCAGGCTGTGAACCCACGGCTGGAAAATGTGCTGTCTAGTCCGCGGAACGGTAGAACGGCTCGACCGTCCCGTTGACCTTGACGACCATCGGGTTTCCGCGGCGGTCCTTGGCGGTGGGCACCTCCAGGCGAACCCAGCCCTCATCCACGTCGTATTCGTGCACATTGGTCTTCTCGACGCCATTGAAGCGAATCCCCACGCCGCGGATCAGGGCGTCCTCGCTGTAGTGGGGACTGCGCGGATCGATCGAGAGGTGGTTCGGAGGAACGTCCTCGTTCTGGTGCTCAGAGTCGGTCGGGTGCTCAGACATGATGGCTTTCGTCCAATGCTGCGATGTTCTCGGCTGTCTTCCCCCAAGAACCTACGCGAGTGGGGACAACCAGGTTAGCCCAGGTCGCCCGCGGCGCACCCCACCCCGGACGAGTCGAACTACACCGCAGGCGGCACCAGCACGAGGGCGAACCCGTCAGTAGCCCGACCGGTCTGGCGAGCCACCAACCTGGCCGCCGGGCCGGAGGTCGCGGCATCGGCCGCGCCGGGCTCTGTCAGCCGAAGCCGGGCAGCGATATCACGCAGGTCCGCCTCGGCGTCGCTGCCGTGGAACCCGTCGAGCCAGGACCACAGGGACGGAGCCATCGCCCTGGGCAGTGCCGTCGAACTGCTCACGAAACCGGTGAGCAGATCGCGGATGACCACTTGAGCCTCCCCGGCACCGAGTTGTGCGCACAGCCACGAGTGCGCAGTCTGATCAAGAAACCCGCGCGCGGAGTGCATCAGCGCCCACGCGAAGGTCACCTCTGCAGCTCGGTCCATCGCCACCACTTCTCTACCTCTCCCCTGCCCATGACCCGATGTGTCGCTGGTTCGTCGCCGTGTCCGGGCCACCGTCACGCAGTACGCCGGCGGAGACGCCCCTCAGATGCATCCGCTGATACATGGATCGACAGGCCGAGCCGACTCGGGTGCGAGGATGCCTGCGCCCGGCTGCTGTTGGGTGTAGTCGACATCCCCGTCCAGTTCCGGGGCGATCGGAACAAATCGGCAGAGCAGGGAGACCGCCAGCGCGCAGGGCTCGTCCGCCGGTTCAGCGTGGACCGGCGACGCCAGGACGACGGCGGCCGTGGACGCTGCAATGGAGGCGGCGATGGCTGCGCCGACAACGGTCGACAGCCTCCGTCGGTTCGCCGCGGCCGAGATGCCCGGTCGCGGGCCGGTCATCCGGATGTTGCCCGTCATGCCACGCCCCTCTCCTGCCGCCGATGGCAAGACGCCCGACGCGTCGAGCGCATTCCCCTCGCGTCTAGTCTATTCGAATCGACATTAAAATACTGGCAGATCGGGATACCGACACCGGGGTAACCATGGTTCTCACTCACCCGCAGCACCGGCGCGGCCTTCGATCAGGGTCAACAGGTCGCGGAAGATCGCCTCGAGACCGTCCAGATCTGGCGCCAAGGCGGCCTGCTCGTAACCCACGAGGAGATAGAGGGCCGCGTCGGCGAACCGGCCGGCCCGGATCCCGTCGACACCCAACTCGAGAGCCGCGTCGAACACCACTTGTTGCCGCAATCGGTCAACCTCGGACTGAATGGCGGCGACTTCGGGATCCACCCGGCTCCAGGCTCGTATCGCACATTCCGCGGGATGGTTCAGTCGCAACGCCACCTCGACGAGCCCTTCGATACGCCGCCGCGGATCGGGTTCGGCACAGATCACCTTGAGTTGGGCCAACGTGCCGTTGACTTTCCAGTACCTGATGAGTTGCCGGCGGTAGTCCGCCCAGTTGTCGAAGTAGTGATAGAACGATCCGGAGGTGACCCCCAGCCGGCGGCACACCTCTGCCAGCTTCAGCCCCAGATGGCCCCGGTCACCGAGGACTTCGAGCCCGACCGCCATGTAATCCTCACGGGTCACGGTCGGCCGGACCGCTGCGCGTCGTCAGGTCGGGGCACGCCGAAATTCTAATCTATGATAAATAACCAGGGGAAGCATCTCGCTGCAGGCATTGCGTGCGGGACCCGCCGGCCCGATGGAGATCCGCAAATGACAGTCCGACCAGCTACCTCCGCCCACAATGACCGCGCCGACCCGGGTATGTGGACGCAACCCGACGCCGTGGCGACCTGGCTACGGAGCCACGGCATCGACGTCAGCACTCCGCTGACCATCACCCGTGTGGGTATCGGCCAGTCGAATATCACCACACTTGTCGTCGACGCCGAAGGCCGGGAATGGGTGATGCGCGAACCACCGACAGGCGCCGCAGGCGGTCACACCCACAATCTGGACCGGGAAGTCGGCATCTTGCGCGCGCTGGCACACACCGGCGTACCCGTTCCGGCGGTCATCGGTACCGGTAGGAGCTCCGGCGGAACTCCGTTCGTGGTCATGGAGCGCGCCGCAGGTTCGGCACTGGAGACCGAAGACGATGCGCGTTCTCTCACGCTCGACCAGCGGCATGCCCTCGGCCGTTCGGTGGCCGTGACGCTCGCCTCGCTGCATCGGTTGGACCCCGCGATCTTGCATATCGAGGTATCGGGCGACCCGTATCTGCTCCGCCAGATCCGCCGAGTGACGGCGGCATGGGAACGCGTTCGCGCCCAGAGCCGCCATGACGACGCGTGGTCGGCCACCCGTGACACGCTGGCCGAACGCTTACCCGAGGACGCACCGGCGGTCATCATGCATGGCGACTACCGGCTGTCCAATCTGTTGGTCGCCGACGGTCGGATCACCGCCGTGCTGGACTGGGAGCTGTGCACCGTCGGCGACCCACTTGCCGATCTGGCTTGGCTTCTCGACGATTGGCGGCCTTCTGCGGAACAGGCCATCGTGATGCCGAGCCCCACCCGGGCCGGTGGTTTCCCGAGTCGTGCCGACATGATCGACATCTACCGAGACGCCACCGGCCGGAGCGTCGACAATCTCGACTACTACCGTGCCTTCACCCAGTGGCGGGCGGCAAGCCTCTTGGAGGGCGTGCGATTCCGCCGCCTGTCCGGAGCGATGGGAACGCACGCCGCCATCGACCCGGGAGCTCTCGAAGATTCGATCGGGGTGCTGCTGGCATCGGCGCGCGAGCACCTGAGCGGCGTCGGCTGATCCAGCTCACCGATGTGCGGCGTCGGCGATACCGTGCCGAATGATGGATTGAGCGTTCTCGACGACAGCCTCCACCGAGGAGCGACGCGGATTCCACCACTCCACTGCCCAATTCAACGCCCCGAGCACCAACATCTGCGCGATGTACAGATCGAGATCGCGACGTAGGACGCCATCTCGCGCCACGTCGTTGATCAGCCTGCGCCAGATATCGCCGTAACGTTCCTCCTCGAGAATCTGCCTCTTACGAATCTCCTGAGGCACCTGCCCGGCGTTCCGGATCGCGGCCGTCGTGTAATCCGATATCTCCAGTTCATGTCGCAGATGGGCCTCCGCGGCAACCAGCAATCGGTCCAGGGCCGGCGTTCCGTCGGGAATCTCGTCGAGCACCGACGCCACATGCTCCCGCATATCCGCGATGCCCGACCACATGACCTCTTCGATCAATTCGTCGCGAGACGGGAAGTAGTAATAGATGGCGGGCGCCTGCAGATCAGCGGCGGCGGCGACATCGGTCAATCGCAGACCCGCATAGCCATGCTCGGACAGGACCCGAGCGGCGGCGTCGAGGATGCGCTTGCGCGTCAGAGCCGACTTGGATTCGTGCTCGGACTCGCCCGCATCCACCTGATTCGCCGACGTCGAGGGCCGATTGCTGTGCCTGGGCATTCCGACATGATACGGCCGGGCCTGCACAGGTCGGTCGACATCCGACGGGGTCGGTGGTACCGCCTCGGCCCGTCACCGTCCTGGTGCACAACCGGCTCGCGCCGTCACGGAAAATGAATGTAGAATAAAATCTGCTTGACCAAACCCGGTGCATTGCGCACAGCGACGGGTCCGAGCACCCCTGGATCGGAGCGACGGCCATGCACATATCAGCATCGGGTGCCGCGACCGCAGCGTTGCGTCGCAGCATCATGCTGACCGCCCTCCTGCTGGTCGCGATTCTCGGCGCGACTCCGGCGCATGCGGACAACCGGAGACTCAACGAGAGCGTCATCGCCAACGTCTACACGGTGCAACGACAGGCGGGCTGCTCGACCGAGATCACCCGTAACCTTGCGCTGCAGCTCGCCGCTCAATGGCATGCACGCGATGCGGTGGCTCATCGTGATGTGTACGGCGAGATCGGCTCTGACGGCTCCACCTCGCAGTCCCGCGCGGACAGAGCCGGCTATCACGGGACCGCGCAGCAGACCGTTGCCATCAATCCGGCACTGGCCATCAGCGGAATCGAACTGATCAACCAGTGGTATCACAACCCCGTCTCGCTGGGAATCATGCGCAATTGCAATAACACCGAAATGGGTGTGTGGTCGGAGAACAGCCTCGACCGCACCGTCGTCGTCGCGGTGTACGGTCAACCGAACTGAGCGGCCACCTGCATTGATCGAGCGTATGTTGTCAGCCGGAATACGTTCGGCGACATGGCAACCCACCTACGTCGCGGCAGATCTTCAGCCTAGCCGCCTCCACACTCCCGAGGAACTGGATGAACTCATGACAACTGCCATGGATACCCGCGCCGGGTGCATGGTCGGGGACCGGACATCGGTCGAAGCCCGCTTCGGCTTGCACGACTGTCAGCTCACTGCCGACGGAAATCGTTGCGCGTTCCGGATTCCATCGTGGGCCCGCGATCGATCAGGGCGACCGAGAGTGGGCACACTGATGGTGCTGGCCGACCATATCCTCGGCGAGCTCCCCTACCTGAGCAGGCCGCCGAAAACCTGGACACTCACCGGGGAACTGACCCTCGATATCATCAGCGCGGTGCCGCTGGATGGGGAGCTCTTCGCCGAAGCGCGAACCGTGGCGCGACGTTCGGAGACGTTCGTCGAATGTCGCATAACCGACCGCACGGGCGAGATCGTGGCAGCCGGTACGACGCGCAGCGTCACCGTTCCCGCTGTCGGGGCAGATCCGTTGGCCGACAACGCTGCACGAGACGACGCCGCACGATACGATGTGCCGATCGAGTACGGTGGTATCGATCGCGTTCTCGGCCTGAGTTACCGGCCGTCGGGCGACCTGCTACACGTGACGATGGCCGATCCAGATGGCTGGGTCAACGGATTCGGGATCATGCATGGCGGTGTTTCCGCATGTGTCACCGAACTGGCCGCCGCCGAGTACGTCAACGCGCGCAATCCGGATCTACACACCGCGCACGTGCACACCACATATCTGCGCCCGGTTGTCGTCGGATCTCCCTATGTCGCAACGGCTCGCGCCTACCACGTCGGTAGGTCCTCGGCCGTCGTCGAAGTTCTCGGCTTCGGTGGCTCCGGAGAGCTCTGCACCGTGTCGACGGTGACCGCCCGCCGGCTGGGCTCCGGCGATCGGGCGTCGACTTTGACATCGACACCGACCGACGAGGATGGGGCCAGATGAGCACCGTACTGCGTAAGGGCGACCGCGTCGCGGGCAGGACGGCGGTGCACGCCTCCGCTCGGCACGTCTACGACATCGTGTCCGATATCCGCCGAATTCCGGAGTGGAGCCCGGAGTGCATCCGCGCCGAATGGACCGCTCCTCAGCAGTTCCGCGGCACCAATCGTCGTCGATTCGGACGCTGGTCCACCACCGTGCGCATCATCGCCGACGATCCGGGACGGGAATTCGGCTTCGCCGTCCAGATGGGCGGCGCGGACTTCACCACCTGGATCTACCGCATGGTGCCGACACCGCACGGTTGCGAGCTCAGCGAAGAGATGACCATGTGTGTCGACCTTCCCATGGTCGCGTTGCTGTTCGAACGTATCGCGCTGCGGGTCAAGGACCGCCGAACCGACCTGCAGGGCAACATCGACCAGTCGCTGCGTACCATCCGGCGCATCGCCGAGACCTCGGCTCAGCCGAACGATGTGGTCCTACCGTGACCGCCGGTGCCTCGGACTCCGAGGTGTTCGACCATATCGTCGTCGGGGCCGGCTCGGCGGGGTGCGTTGTCGCCGCACGGCTGGCTGCAGCCGGGGCTCGGGTCGCCCTGCTGGAGGCCGGCGGCACCGACCGCCGCCCCGATGTGCGGCTGCCGCTGGGCATCGCCTCCCTGTTCGCGACCGCGAATTGGCGATATCCCATGCTGCCCGATCCGAGCAAACACGATCAACCCAGTGCATTCGCGGCCGGCCGGATCATCGGTGGCAGTGGGTCGATCAACGCGATGGTCTATGTGCGAGGACGTGCCGCCGACTACCGACGCTGGGCACAAGCCGGTGCCACCGGATGGGACCACGATGATGTGCTGCCGGCGTTTCGGGCCCTGGAGAACTGGTGTGGTGGTGCCGACGAGTTCCGCGGCTCCGGCGGCCCTATCGACGTGAGCTGGTGCGGACACACCCACCCGCTCGACGCGGCCTTCCTCGACGCTGCCGCCGAAGCCGGCTTCGCCCGCAATCCGGACCACAACGGCGCGTCACAGCTCGGTGCCGGCCCGGCCCAGGTGAACCAACGGCGTGGCCTGCGCTGTTCGGCGGCGACCGGGTTTCTCCGCACGCTGCCCGCCGACCGACGCCCGCGCGTCATCACCCGGGCGCCGGTCGACCGGGTCGTGCTCGAGCGCGGTCGGGCCATCGGGGTCATGACCCGCGGGCGACTCCTGCGTGCCGAGCACGATGTCATCCTCAGTGCGGGCGCGATCGGTACTCCGGCCGTGCTGTTGAGATCGGGGATCGGACCCGGTGGCACCACCGCGGATCTGTCCGGGGTGGGCCAGAATCTCCAGGACCACCTCGTGGTGGCACAGCACTGGTCCAGTCACGTGCCCACGATCAACTCCCTGACCGTGCCGCAGGCGGCACAGGCGCTGGGCTCGCTGGCCGCGCGTGGCTCCGGCCCGCTGACCACCACACCGTTCGAGGCGCAGCTTTTCACAGATGATTTCCAGATCGCGATATCGCCCATCCACTATCAGCTTGATCCGCTCCGGGGACGTGCCAGGATCGGACGCGCCGATGCATTCACGGTGTACACCGTGCTGCTGCACCCGCGATCCCGCGGGCACGTCGAGTTACGCAACGGCCAACCGGTGGTGCGTCACCACCGGTTGGCCGACGCCCAGGATCGCGCCGATCTGCTCTCGGGCGCCGCTCTGGCCCGCGAGCTGGTGGAATCCACGTCGGCGATGCGGTCCATGGCCGGGCGGTATCTGGACGACACCGGAGGCTTCGACGCAGACTGGCTGGGCGACAAGGAATCCAGCATTTACCACGCAGTCGGCACCTGCCGCATGGGAACCGACGATACCGCCGTCGTCGGACCGGATCTGCGCGTGCACGCTGTGGACGGGCTCCGCGTCGCAGATGCCTCGATCATGCCGAACATCACCTCCGGCAACACCAACGCGCCCTCGATGATGATCGGCTATCGCGCCGCCGACGTCATTCTGCACGGCTGACCCCTTCACGCAGGAGCCACGATGTCTTCACCCGGAACGTTTTCACCCGGAAGCCCGCTACCCCAGCGGCGTCGGCGATCGCTGGCCATGACCCGATCGGAGCTCGACACTTTCCTCGGTGCGCAGCGGACCTGCCGAGTCGGCACCGTCTCGGCGACTGGGCAACCGCACGTCACACCCTTGTGGTTTGCCTGGGACGGCACAGCATTGTGGTTGTACTCCATCGTCGACAGTCAGCGTTGGGTCGACATCGTTCGTGATCCCCGGGTCAGCGTCGCGATCGATGACGGGGAACACTACGCGGAACTACGCGGGGTGGAGATCCTCGGGGTCGCACAGACGGTGGGCGACATCCCGCGGACCACCGCCCCCGACCCGCAGCTGACCGAGCCGGAACGGCTGTTCGCGGAGAAGTACTTCGGCTCCGCCGACTTCGTCAGCGACGGACGCCACGCATGGCTGCGGGTCGTTCCGAATCGCCTGCGCAGCTGGGACTTCCGCAAGATCGCACAGGGGCCTGCGTAGCTCGGTCGATCCGGCGCCCTCAACTGTCCAGCAGTTGGCGGGCCGCCCGCTCCCCGCTCACCACGGCGGTCTCGACGCCCAGGTGTGCCAGATAGTCACCGGCCAGCCGGATTCCCGGTGGCATCGACGCCCGCAGGTCGCGCATGCGCGCATAGTGGCCGGGCGGGCAGGTCGCCAGTGCACGATCGAAGCGGAACACCTCGGCTTCCGGCTGCGGATATCGCGAACCGAGAATCTCCCCCACGTGTCGCAGGGCGGCTGCGATGAGCTCGTCGTCGTCGAGGCGCCTGGTGGCCTCGCTGGAGAAGTACGAATCGGTCATCCGTGCCCCGGCAGGTACCAGATCCGACGTGCGGGCAGTCTTCACAATCGTCCCGAGAACGTCGCGTGGGCCGGCGCCGATCGGCAGCAGCATCTCGAATGCGCTGCTGGGCCAGGGATCCCGCTCCCAGCGGAGGTTGACGTGAGCCATCGACGCATACGGAGCCTCCGTCAAGACCCGGCGGGCATCTGCCGTGGCGGCATCGCCGAGCAGCCCTGCCGCGGTGGCCGAATCGGTCGCCACCACGACACCCGTGGCCGACAGCGACGTCCCGTCTGCGATTCCCACGAGTACCGACCCGTCGGACCGAGCGGTCACCGAGGTCACCTCGGTGCCGAGGCGCACCTGTGCGTCCCTGGCCAGTTCCGCACACAGACTGCCCATACCCGCGCGTGGCAGAAAGAACTTCGCGCGGTGGGCGCGCTTCATCAAACCCTGGAGGTACGGGATCGACAGATCGCGGCAGTCGGTTCCGAACGACGGTTCGATCAGTGGCCGCACGAAGCACTCGAACAGGTTGTCACCCAACCGACGACGCGCCCAGCTCTCCATGTCTTCACCGGTGTCGAACTCCGCCAGACTGTCTGTCTCGAACGGATCGGGCGCCGAGGACACGATCGCCTGGACTGCACGCGCCGCCAGACGCACCTTGTCTGCGAAGGACAACAGAGACGACGCGAGCACCGAGGGGATGTAGTCGTAACGGATGGCGTTCAGCTGTCGGCCGTCCCACAGACCTGCCAGCGGCGACCAGCCGGTCAGCAGATCACCGCGGCCCGCGTCGGTGAGCATCGCGATTGTCCTGTCATAGGAATTCAACAGGTAGATGGCACCGACCTCGACCCCGAATCCACCGCGGGTAACGGTGCGGGTGCGACCACCGAGCGCATCACCGGCCTCCAGCAGGACTACCGCTCTGCCCGCACGTGCCAAGGTCGCCGCGGCGGCGCAGCCCGCCATCCCGCCTCCGATGATCACGTACATGGCGATGTCTCCTCTTTCCGAAGATGGGGGTGGCAGGCCGGGCGCCGCGTCATGCCAACAGGTAGAGGCCGATGAGCAGCAATCCGACCACGATGTTCCAGACGCCGAACACCGCGCGCAGCGCGATCGGCGCGTCGCGCAGCTCCATGAAGTACTGGCCGACGAAATGCACCTTGGCGAAGGCGATCACGATGATGCTGATCGCAGCGCTGCGGTCGCCCAGTTCGTGTCCGACGCCGAGGATCCAGGACGCCACGGTGGCCGCGACGAGGAAGAACCAGACGACCGTGATGCGGTCGCGCAGAAGATTTGTCAGCATTATTTCACCAAGTAGAGGAGTGGGAAGATGACGATCCACAGCAGGTCGACCATGTGCCAGAAGCACGCTGCGCCCTCCAGATAGCGCTGCTGGCGCTCACCGCGCGCCGGCCGACGGGTCAGGGTGACCATGAACCACAACAACGCGAGTCCGATCACCACATGCAGCAGGTGCAGTCCCGTCATCACGTAGAAGTACATGAAGAACTCATTGGTCGCGGGCACGAGTCCCAACGAGATCTTCTCGCCGTACTCGATCGCCTTGTTGACGATGAAGACCACCCCGCATGCCATGGCGCCGTAGAGAAGCCGGCGGGCCAGTTCTAGGGCGCCACCGCGAACTGCCCGCAGGGCGGTCACCACCAACAGCGAACTGGTCAGCAGTACGAGGGTGTTGACGACACCGAAGGTCTGGTTGAGCAGGAGCTGCGATTGGTCGAACTCCGCGGTATCGGCGCCGCGGTAGTACAGATAGACGCCGAAAAGCATTGCGAACACCGTCATGTCCCCGAAGATGAACACCCACATGCCCTCTTCACCGGGGAGATGTCGTTGCCGTGGCACATCGTTGCCTGCTCGAGTGTGCTTGGCGGTGGTCGGCATGCTGGCGCCCTTCGTCATTGATCGGACCGTGTGCGAAGAATTTAACATGAAATAAAAAGTGGAGTACGGTATCGGTATGGTGAGTCAGCTCAGCGAGGAAGAAAACCTGCTCGTCGACACCGTGCGTCAGTTCATCGATCGTGATGTCCGACCGACGGTGCGCGACGTCGAGCACGCCAACGAGTACCCCGAGGCGTGGATCGACCAGATGAAGCGTATCGGGATCTACGGGTTGGCCGTTCCCGAGGAGTACGGCGGCACACCGGTGTCCACCGCCTGCTATGTGCTGGTCACCCAGGAGTTGGCACGCGGCTGGATGAGCCTCGCCGGGGCGATGGGCGGACACACCGTGGTCGCCAAGCTGGTGTCGCAGTTCGGCACCGAAGAACAGCGCCAGAAGTACCTTCCGGCGATGGCCAGCGGCGAGATCCGTGCCACGATGGCACTGACCGAGCCAGGCGGCGGATCCGATCTGCAGGCCATGACGACCACGGCACTGCCCGCCCCCGATAATGACGGCGAGCTCGTTATCAACGGCGCGAAGACCTGGATCTCCAACGCTCGCCGGTCCGGGCTGATCGCACTGCTGTGTAAGACCGATCCGAAGGCCACGCCCAAACACACCGGCATCTCGGTCGTCCTCGTCGAACACGGCGACGGTCTGACAGTGTCGCGTGACCTGCCCAAACTCGGTTACAAGGGGGTGGAGAGCTGCGAGCTGTCCTTCGACAACTGCCGAGTACCTGCCGGCGCCGTTCTCGGCGGCGTGCCCGGCAAGGGCTTCACCCAGATGATGCGCGGCCTGGAGACCGGACGAATCCAGGTCGCGTCCCGCGCGCTCGGTGTCGCGACCGCCGCACTGGAGGACTCGCTGGCCTACGCCCAGGAACGCGAGAGCTTCGGCCAGCCCATCTGGAAGCACCAGGCAATCGGTCATTACCTTGCCGACATGGCCACGAAGCTGACCGCCGCGCGTCAGCTGACGCTGCACGCTGCACAGTGCTACGACAGCGGACGACGGGCCGACATGGAGGCCGGCATGGCGAAGCTGTTCGCCTCGGAGACGGCCATGGAGATCGCGCTCAATGCCGTGCGCATCCACGGCGGGTACGGCTACTCCACCGAGTACGACGTGGAGCGATACTTCCGCGACGCGCCGTTGATGATCGTCGGCGAGGGAACCAACGAGATCCAGCGCAACGTCATCGCCGCCCAACTCGTTTCACGCGGCACCATCTGAGCGGCAAGCACGACGTCCGAGACGTCCGGGTACAGCCCACCGACTGGTCGGTGTTGCCGACGACATAGCAACGATGTGCGGGCGCAGCCGCATTTCTGCCCTGCAGACTCCTATCATCGAGCCATGGCGAGAAAGCCGGCGATTGCCGAATCACGTGAAGCATCGGATGACACGTCGGGTGACACCAAGGCGCAACGCACCCGGGCGCGCATCCTCGACGCCGCCGCGCGCGTCCTGAGTGTCAAGGGCTACGCGGGCACCCGCCTCACCGATGTCGCCACGCAGGCCGATCTGCAGGCGCCGGCGATCTACTACTACTTCAAGTCCCGCGACGATCTCATCGAAGAGGTCATGTTCTGCGGGATCAGCGATATGCGACGACATCTGACCGGTGTGCTCGACGCGCTTCCCGACGGCATGAACTCGATGGATCGGATCATGACCGCGGTCGAGGCCCATCTGCAGCACGAGCTCGAGCTCTCCGACTATGCCCGCGCCACCATCCGCAACTCAGGCCAGATCCCCGATCATCTGAAGGCCCGCCAGAAGAAGGAAGAGGCTGCATACACCCGGATCTGGAGAGGGCTGGTCAAGGCCGCCGCCGACGACGGTGAGATCCGCGACGATCTCGATCCCATGCTGGCCCAGGCCCTGGTTCTGGGCGCGCTGAACTGGGCGGCGGAATGGTGGGACCCGCGCCGCAACTCCGTGGAGACCATGGTTCACAACGCCCAGGTGTTCGTCCGCCACGGCCTGAGTCCGGTGCCACCGGCGAAGACCCGCCGCAAGCGGTGACGCTCGGCCCGCTCGATATGCACCAACGGATTGCCGACATTTTTGATTCTATGTTAAATTAATCGGCATGACTGAGGCTTATATCGTTGACGCCACCCGCACCGCCGTCGGACGGCGCAAGGGCGGTTTCGCAGACGCACACCCGGCCGATATGGCCGCTCACGTTATCAAGACCGTCACCGGTCGCCACGATATCGACCCGGCGGCCATCGACGATGTGATCCTCGGCTGTCTGGACAACATCGGCAGCCAGGCCGGTGACATCGCCCGCACCGCGGCGCTGGCCGCCGGACTGCCGGAGTCAGTGCCGGGTGTGACGATCGACCGCCAATGCGGATCTGCCCAACAGGCAGTACATTTCGCCGCCCAGGCCGTGATGAGTGGAACGTCGGACCTCATCGTCGCCGGCGGTGTCCAGAAGATGACCCAGTACCCCATCCTGTGCGCGTTCAACGCCGGTGAACCCTTCGGATCGAGCGATCCGTGGACCGGGTGCGAAGGCTGGCAGGACCGCTACGGCGACCAGGAGATCTCCCAGTTCCGTGGTGCCGAGATGATGGCGGCCCAATGGAAGCTCAGCCGCGAGGACAACGAGCGGTTCGCCCTGGAAAGCCATCGGCGCGCCCTCGCCGCGATCGCCGACGGCCACTTCGCCAGGGAGATCACCGAATTCAAGGGCGTCAGCGTCGACGAGGGCCCCCGTGCGGACACCACCGCCGAGAAGATGGCCTCACTGCCCACCCTGGTGGAGGGCGGAGTGCTCACCGCCGCAGTCGCCAGCCAGATCTCCGATGGCGCTGCCGCACTGCTGGTCGCCTCCAAGTCTGCCGTCGACCGATTCGGACTGACCCCCCGCGCTCGCATCCACCACATGTCGGTACGCGGCGCTGATCCGGTGATGATGCTCTCGGCGCCCATCACCGCGACCCAGCACGCGCTCAAGCGCGCCGGTATGTCGATCGACGATATCGACGTCGTCGAGATCAACGAGGCCTTCGCTCCGGTCGTACTGGCCTGGCTGGCCGAGATCGGCGCCGATCCCGCCAAGGTCAACCCCAACGGCGGCGCCATCGCGCTCGGACATCCCATCGGCTGCACCGGCGCCCGGCTGATGACCTCCATGCTGCATGAGCTCGAGCGCACCGGCGGACGATTCGGCCTGCAGACCATGTGCGAAGGCGGCGGCCAGGCCAACGTGACCATCATCGAACGCCTCTGATCATCATGAAGCGCTCACTCTACGAAGCCGACCACGAGGCCTACCGGGACACCGTGCGGGAGTTCCTTGCCCGCGAAGTGGTTCCGCACCAGCATGACTGGGACGAGCAACGCTGGATCGACCGCTCCGTCTTCGCGCGTGCCGCCAAGTCGGGCATCTACGCCCTGCAGGTTCCCGAAACCTACGGCGGATCCGGCGAGGCCGATTACCGGTACCGGATGATCGTGTGCGAGGAGATCGCCCGGATCAACGCGCTCTCGTTCGGGCTCACCGTCAGCCTGCAGGACGACCTCGTGCTGCACTACCTGCTCGACCTGACCAACGACGAGCAGAAGCAACGCTGGCTGCCGGGATTCGCCGCCGGCGAGCTGATCGGCGCTCTGGCGATGACCGAGCCCAGCGCGGGCAGCGACCTGCGCGGTATGCGAACCACGGCCCGCCGCGATGGTGAGAACTGGATTCTCAACGGCCAGAAGACGTTCATCTCCAGCGGTATCATGTCCGATGTGCTGGTCGTGGCCGCCAAGACCGACCCCGACGGTGGCTCACGCGCCTTCAGCCTGTTCGTCGTCGAACGCGACACTCCCGGATTCGAACGCGGCCGCAAACTCGACAAGCTCGGCCTGCCCGCCCAGGACACCGCCGAGCTCTACTTCGAGGATGCCGTGGTGCCTGCGGTCAACCTGCTGGGCGACGAGGGCAAGGGTCTGCAGTATCTGATGAGCCATCTCCCCCGCGAACGGCTCGGCGTCACCGCCAAGGCGATGGCCACCACGCGGGCCATCTTCGACGCCACCGTCGAGTACTGCCAGAACCGGCAGGCTTTCGGCGCGCCGCTGACCGACAAACAGCATGTGCGCTTCGAACTCGCCGAGATGGAGACCGAGATCGACATCGCCGAGGCCTACACCGACCGTAGCGTGCTCGCCTACAACGCCGGCGAGTTGAGCGCGGTGGACGCGGCGAAGGGCAAGTGGTATCTGAGCGAGCTGCAGAAGCGGGTCATCGACCGGTGTCTGCAACTGCACGGCGGGTACGGCTACATGATGGAGTATCCCGTCGCCAGGGCCTACCTGGACACCCGCATCCAGACCATCTACGGCGGCACCACCGAGATCATGAAGGAGATCATCGGGCGCGATATCGCCGCCCGCTGAGCATCTGTTTATGCCCGGGACCGGAACAACCGGCCCCGGGCATATCCGTCGGTGGGACAACCCATCGACGAAAAACCTTGATCCGTTCCGATTTTCGAATCTATACTAAAAATTCCTTTGCTTGCACACCCGAGGAGCGCCCGATGACCAGCAGCCCGGTGGATTCGGCACCAGCGCAAGACGATCGAGATCCAGACAATGCCACGGATCGCGAGTACGACCCCGTCGACATCTCCCCCAAATCGTTCTGGGCGCAATCGGCCCGCGAGCGCGATGTCGCATTCGCAGAATTACGCCGCCGGGCCCCGGTGAGCTGGCAGCGGCCCGTCGAGAGTGATCTCGCCCCGTCGGAGATCACCGGCTTCTGGGCGGTGACCTCCCATGAGCTGATCCGCGAAGTCAGCACACATCCCGAGATATTCTGCTCCGGCGGCGGTATTCAACTCGAAGATGTGCCCGACGAGTTTCTCGAGGCGGCATCGTCGTTCCTGGCGATGGATGGTCAACGCCACCTCACCTATCGCAGGCTGATGAGTGGCTCGTTCACGCCTCGCCAGGTAAAGCGCATCGAAGACCAGATCCGCGACAGGGCGGCGACGATCGTCGACGAATTCCTTGCCAAAGGTTCCGGCGACTGGGTCGAGAATGTCGCCAAGCAGATGCCGATGAACACGATCTACGAGATGGCCGGCCTCCCGGTGGAGAAGCGGGATGAAGCAGCGCACTTCGCCGATGAGCTCGCCGGCTGGAACGACCCCGACATCGCTGCAGGCCGGTCGTCTGCCGAAGTCCTCAACGACGCTCTGGTCGGCAACCTCAGCATCGGACTGGAATTCGCCGAGATGACGAGGTCCTGCCCTCGCGACGATATCTGGTCGAACCTGGTGACCTCGACCGTCGATGGTCATGAGCTCGACGACGACGAACTCGCCTCGATGTTCGTGCTGATGTCCTTTGCGGGCAACGACACGACCCGGACCACGCTGTCACTCGGCGTGAAGGCCTTCGTCGACAACCCGGACCAGACGGCGTATCTGCTCGAGGACTTCGACGGCAGGATCGACGCCGCAATCGATGAGGTGCTGCGCTGGGTGACGCCGGTGATGACCTTCCGGCGCACCGCGACCCAGGACACGGTGCTCGGCGGACGCCAGATCCGCAAGGGCGACTGGGTGGTGATGATCTACTCGTCGGGCAACCGCGACGAGAACGAGTTCCCCGACCCCTGGACCTTCGACATCAGCCGCAAGCCCAATCAGCACGTCGCCTTCGGTGGCGGCGGCCCGCACTACTGCCTCGGCGCATTCCTGGCCAAGATGCAGCTCAAGCACATGCTGGACCAGATCTTGCATCGTCTGCCCGAGTTGCGGTTCGGTGAACCCGACATGCTGGTCAGCAACTTCGCCGCCGCGGTGAAGACCATGCATGCCGAGGCGCGCTGTCCGGTCGGACACTGAGTTCGTCCGACTCCCCGACTGCACCGGCACCCCCGCTCCGACACCGTTGTCGGGGCGGGGGTGCCGTGGTCTGTGTGGGCGGCACCGACGGTCAGCGCGACCGGTCGAAGAGTTTCTCGATCAAGGCACGTCGCTGCCCCCAGTCCGCGGTACGCAGATCCACATGCCCGGCCTCGGTGACGATCACCTCGATGTCATGGGCCGGTGTCGACGCGGGCCTGCTCAGCGTGTCCACCAAGGTGCAGCGTCCGCCGAACCCGGAGCCGACCGCGATGATCGACAGCCCGTGCGGATGCAACCGCGCGGCTGCGCAGTAGTCGGGGTGTCCCCCGATGCCACCGACGATCTTGTCGCCGACACCCTCGACGTTGACCTGACCGAACGGATCGATCTCGATGGCGGTGTTGACCGCGAAAAAGGGTCGGCCACGGGACAATCTGGTGATGTCGTGGCTGTGCCCGATACCACGCAGGATGGGCCGTCCATCGGCCCAGTCATAGAGGGCTCGGTCACCGAACAGATACGTCGCCGACGGTTCGCCGATGAGCAGCCCACGGCGCTCCAGGTCGATCACCGCATCGGTCAACAGCCCGGTGTCGACCGCCATGGGCGTGCGACCGCGTTGCAGCAGTGCGGTGCCCAACTGTCCGGGACCGTACTGCACCCGGGCTCCCTCGGGGATCAGCGCCAGGACCCGGTCGGCCAGTTCCTCGTGTAACGGCTCGGGCGCCCGCGGGGTCACACATGCCGGCGTGTCACCGGCCCGGCCCACCACCGACACCGCATCCAGTGGCAGCCCGGATTCGGCGCTGGCCGCCGGTGCGGCATCGTCGAGCACCGCCCATACCGGCACACCGGCATCGACCAGCGCCTGCTGCCATGACACCTCGGTGCAGAAGTGCACGGCATCACCGCGGTGGGTCATTCGGGTGATCAGGACATCGGGACGTAGCGGCCCGGTCAACAGTCCCGGAATCGCGGCAAGACTGGTCGGGATGGCACAGGTGGCGGGGTGTGGCAGTAGACCGCGGACGCCCCAGCCCGGCATCAGCGTCACGATCCGCGCGAAGGCGCCTGCCGAAACATCCTGCGGAACAACAGGGCTCCACCCGAGGACGAGGGTCACACCGCCGGTGTTCGCCGCGTAGTCGCTCAGTACCGTACCGATCGTTTCGGTGTTCTCGGCAAGACAGCCGAGGGCGCCCACCCCGTCACCGAGCGCGATGACGGGCCCGCGGCCGGTCGGCAGGAGCGCGAGCAGGCCGGCAAGGTCAGACGTATGCACCGGTGGTGGCCGGCTAACCGGCCACGCCGGCCGCGGTGAGCAGCGCGGCGCGGTCGACGACCTTGACCCGTGGCCGATCGGCGACCGATCCCTGCGCCCGTTCGGCATCGTCGATCAGACGCCAACCCGACCAGTCGACGACCGGAACCCCCTGCTCGCCGAGGCGGGCGCGGATCGCCTCCGGCTGCGCCGTCGGCGTCGGCAGCCGTCCGGCGGCGGCATCGGCCAACAGGCTTTCCACCGTCTCCCGAGCGCACAGTCGATTGGTCCCGATGACACCACGCGGGCCGCGCTTGATCCAGCCGGTGACATACAGCCCCGGCACGGGCGCACCGTCGGAGGTCACCCGTCCCGCGTGGTTGGACACCACCCCGGTGTCCGGGTCGGACGGCAGGCCGGGCACCGGTGCCGATCGATACCCGATGGCACGCAACACCATCGACGTCTCGATCGTGCTGGTCTCATCGCCGTCCTCGATGACCAACGCCTCGACCCGCTCGGTTCCGCTCACCTGCAACGGTCGGGCCCCGAACCGGAGCACGATGCGGCGGCGACGACCGGCGACGGTCGGACGCGTGGCGTACTCGCCGACGATATCGAACTTCAGCGCCCCCTCGTGATCGTCCGGCCGCTCACCGAGGGCGCCCTCGACGACGATGTCGACATCGGGCAGGGAACCGAGCGCCATCAGCTCGCCGACCGAGAACGCGCCCGCCCCGGCACCACGGCGAGCCAGGATCACGACCTCGCGAACCGCGCTGCGGCGCAGCTCGTTCAGCGCATGCTCGGCAATATCGGTCGCGCGCAGCGTTGCCTCGTCCAGGACGAGGATCCGTGCGACGTCCAGCGCGACATTGCCGTTGCCGATGATCACCGCCCGCTCCGAGTCCAGCGGGAACGTCGCCTCGGCGTGATCGGGATGGCCGTTGTACCAGTTGACGAAATCGGCGGCGGCAACGCTGCCGGGTAGCCGCTCGCCGGGAATGCCGAGCTCGCGACTGCGGGTGGCGCCGGTCGCATAGATCACCGCGTCATAGGACGCCGTCAGCTGTTCGTGGGTGACATCGGTACCCACACCGACGTTGAAATAGCACTGCACGCTTGGCCCGGACAGCGCGGTGTCGAACACCGAGGTGATGTCCTTGGTGTGCTGGTGATCGGGGGCCACGCCGAAGCGGACCAGCCCATAGGGGGTGGGCAGACGATCGAAGACGTCGACGCGCACGCCGGGGCTGCGGGTCAGGTCGGCCACCGCGTAGCACGCCGCGGGACCGGCACCGACGACCGCCACCCGTAATGCATCGCGGCCGACCGGTGTCGGTGACCACCGTGCGGGTGTGGCCCGGATGTCCAGCGGCGTGCCGGCGAAGTAGTCGGCATTGATGGTCTTGAATCGCAGTTGGGACTCCGGCAGGTCATCTTCGTGATAGATCGCGCCGACCGGGCAGACCGCCACACACGCACCGCAATCCACGCAACTGGCGGGATCGATGTAGAGCATCGGCGCTGCGGTCCCGGCGGTGTCCGGTGCCGGGCGGATGCAGTCGGCCGGACAGACCGGAACACAGCTGGCATCGGTGCAGCAGTTCTGGGTGATGACGAAGGTCATCGATTCTCCTCGGGTACTCGATCGCTGAAGATGGTGCCGCGCCGGGCTAGTCGTCGAACGACAGCGCGCTGGTGGGGCAATTGGAGATGGCCTCTGCGGTCAGCTCCCGGTTCCCATCCGGATCCCCGATCACATGCGCCTGCCCGTCGTCGCCGATTTCGAAGACGTCCGGCGCGGTCATCTCACACATCCCGATGCCCGAACACCTGGAGCCGTCGACCCGTACTCCCATCAGAACAACCTCCTCATGATCTTGATCGCGCGATCGGTATAGGGCGGGTAGGTGAGCGCCAGGTCGGGTTTGGCGCTCTTGGCCAACACCGCCCTGCGATGACTGAGCGCCTCGAATCCCCAACGCCCGTGGTACTGGCCGATTCCGCTGGCCCCCACGCCGCCGAACGGCAGTTGCGGTACCAGGCAGTGCATGGCCACATGGTTGATCACCGCGCCACCCGAGGGAATCGCGTCGATCAGGTCCTCGCCGAGCCGGTTCGATCCGGTGAATACGTACAAGGCCAGCGGCTTTGGCCGCGCGTTGATGAATTCGATTGCTGCCGCGGTGTTCTCGATTCCCAGAACGGGCAGAATCGGACCGAAGATCTCGTCGGCCATCACCGCATCGTCCGGCGCGGGATCACGGATGACGGTGGGTTCGATACGCAGTTCGGCCTCGACGCACCCGCCACCGGTGACGATCGTGCCGGAGGTGGATTCGACCAGCCCACGCAACCGGTCGAACTGACGACGATTGACGATGCGCTGACCCGTCGAGGTCTCCTGCGCCCGGAACACCGCCATGTTCTCGACGATCTTGGCGGTCAGGGTGTCCACCACCGAACGCTCGGCAAGGACATAGTCCGGCGCGATACAGGTCTGCCCGGAGTTCATCAATTTCACCCACGCGATGCGCCGGGCGGTGACGTCGAGATCTGCATCCGAGGTGACGATCACCGGGCTCTTGCCGCCCAACTCCAGTGTCACCGGGGTCAGCGTCGGGGCGGCCGCGGCCATGATCTTGCGACCTATCTCGGTGCCGCCGGTGAACAGCACGTGGTCATAGCCCTGTGCGATAAGCCGCTGCGTGGTTGCACCGTCGCCCTCGACGACCCGCACCGCCTGGCTGTCGAGATACTTCGGCACCAGGTCGGCGAGCAGGGCAGACGTGGCCGGCGCCAGTTCGGAAGGCTTGAGAAGTGCGCAGTTGCCCGCGGCAACCGCGGCGACGAGCGGACCCATGCTCAGGTAGAACGGATAGTTCCACGGTCCGATCACCAGCACGCTGCCCAGCGGGTCGTACTGCACCCAGCCACGTCCGGGTCGTTGCGCCAACGGCAGCGGTTGGCGTTGCCGGCGCATCCACTTCTTGAGGTGCTTGCGGGCGTACACCGCCTCGCCCTTGGTCGAGGCGATATCGCCCAGCCAGGCTTCCACCGGCGGTCGTCCGAGATCCGCGGCGAGCGCCGCGGCGATCGCCGGCTCCTGCTCGTCACACAGCGTCTCGATCGCGGCCAACTGGTCCAGCCGCCACCCCAGCCCGCGGGTCCGTCCGGTGCGGAAGACCCGGTGCAACTGGGCGCGTTCACCGCCGCCGTTCTCGGATACCGGTTCCCCGATCGTCGTCGAGGGTGTCGTCGGAGACATCGATGTCATGGCGCAGACTCAGATCTCGGGCTTCGGGACGACACCGGTGGCCACCGCGCCGCTGATACCGCCGTCGGCTGCCAGGGCCTGGCCATTGACCCACCGTGCCGCGTCAGAGGCCAGGAAGCACACGACAGCGGCGACGTCGGCAGGCTGAGCGTGGCGCCCCAGCAGGTCCTTCACCCCGTCGAGGGTGTCCTTGCCCATCGACTCTTCGAAGTCGGCGAGGATGGGTGTTTCGACCGGGCCCGGCAACACCGCATTGATGCGCAATCCCATTTGCGCCAGCGCCAAACCCATCGACTGTGCGTAGACCGTGGTGACTTCTTTGGAGAAGTTGTAGGCGTTGCCCTGCTGCGGGTGAGCCTTGAACCACGCGGCTCCTTCTTCGAAGGTCTCGGTGGCCAACAGATCCCGGATGGCATCGAGGCGTTCGGGCCAGCCGAAGCCCGCCGTCGAGGACACCACGGTGACCGCACCACCGGGCACCAGTCGCTCGAAGAACGCCTCGGTCAGGTGGCGTACGGCAAGACTGTTGACCGCAAGCACGGTATCGGCCGGGGCGGTGCCGGGAATACCTGCCACATTCATCAGTCCGTCGTACGGTCCGTCCAGCGATTCGAGCGCCGCGTCGATACTGCGCGGGTTGGCCAGGTCGACCTCGATGTGGCGGGTGACGGCCGCGGTCGGCCGATTGCGGTCCAGGCTGGTCACCGAGGCGCCGGCCGCGAGCAGTTGCTCGGCGACCTCGTGGCCGATCCCCGACGCGGCGCCGGTCACGACGAAATGTTTACCGCTGAATTCGGACATGTGTTCCTCTGATCAATCCAGGCTGTAGGAAAGGGATTTGACGGCGTGTACAAAGTTGCCGGTGAGATACTCCGGTTGACCGACCCGCAGGTTCGGTGCACGGAAGATCAACTCCCGGAACAGCGATTCCAGCTGCATCTTGGCCAAGAACGCGCCCATGCAGAAGTGTGGGCCACCGCCACCGAATCCCACGTGTGCGTTGGGCTCACGGGTGATGTCGAAGCGGTGCGGATCCACGAATGCGCGGGGATCGCGGTTCCCCGACGAGTAGATCAACAGCACCCAGTCGCCCTGCTTGACCTCGTGCCCGCAGAGTTCGGTGTCCTGGGTCGCCGTCCGCCGAAAGGTCATCACCGGGGTCGCCCAGCGGACGAACTCTTCGATTCCACGGGCGATATGGGTGTCGAAATCGTTCTGCAACAAGGCACGTTGCTCGGGGAACTCCTGCAGCGCCATGGTGGCCAGGGTGACCGTGTTGCGGGTGGTGTCGTTCCCGGCGACCGAGAGCAGGACGAAGAAGGCTCCGAGTTCCTCGTCGGTGAGCCTGCGACCATCGACCTCGGCCTGCACCAGTAGCGACATCAGATCCGAGGTCGGCTCGATTCGCCTGCGCTCGGCAAGTTCCAGCCCCATGGACAACAGCCCCACCAGCGACTCGTTGAGCACCTCACCGGGCTCTCGGCCGGCGGCGACATCGGGGTCTGCCCACGACACCATGCCATCGGCGTGGTGGGCGGCCTCGTCGCGGAACTCCTCGGGCAAACCCACCATCTCGTAGATGGTCCACATCGGTAGGCGTTTGGAGACCTGCTCCACGAAGTCACCGCTGTCGGTGGCCAACAGATCGGTGACGATCGTGGCGGCTTGCAGGCGCACCTGATCCCGAATCTTGGCCACTTGCCGCGGCGTGAACACCGAACTGATCAAGCGACGCAACGTGGAGTGCGCAGCACCGTCCATTGCCAGAAAGGACTGAGCTGCGTCCAGGAGGTCTTCGGGGACGGCTTCGATCATCACGCCCTGACCGGAACAGAACAGTGCCGGATTCTTGCTGACATAGGCGATGTCCTCGTTGCGGGTCACCGCCCACAGCCCGTCGATCTCGGCCTCCATCAGGCCGCCCTCGATCGGGCGGTGCCAGCTCAGCGGCCGTTCGTCGCGCAGGATCTGGAACGACTTCTCCCGTTCCTGCGCCGTGGTCGCCCAGAAATCCAGCGACGAGATGCTCACCGGGTCGAAGTCACGCGCGGTCGCAGTGGGCGCACTCATTGCCGGACCTCCAGGTACTGGTCGAGAAGTTTGCGCTTGGCCAGCTTGCCGGTTGCCAGCCGGGGCAGCTCATCGACGAAGTCGACGGTCTTGGGGGCCTTGTAATGTGCGATCCGATCGCGGACATAGTCGATCAGCTCGGCCGCAAGGTCGTCACCCGCTTGGTCCGGATCGCGCAGCTGGACAACGGCCTTGACCTGTTCACCCATCTCGGTATCCGGGACGCCGATCACGGCGACATCGCCCACCTTGGGATGCAGCGCCAACACGTTCTCGATCTCCTGGGGATAGATGTTCACCCCACCGGAGATGATCATGAAAGCCTTGCGGTCGGTCAGGAACAGAAAGCCGTCCTCGTCGACGTAGCCCATATCGCCCACGGTGGACCAGTTGTGGTGCTGCGGGTGTCGCGCTGCAGCCGTCTTCTCCGGGTCGTTGTGGTACTCGAAGGGCGCCAGCTCGCGTTCGAAATACACGGTGCCGATCTGTCCAGGCGCCAACTCGGTGCCTTCGTCGTCACAGATGTGCAGGGTGCCCAGCGCTGCGCGACCCACCGTGCCGTGCTTGTCGACCCATTGCTGGGACGTCGCCACCGTCACCCCATGCCCCTCGGTGGCGCCGTAGTACTCCACTAGTTTCGGCCCCCACCATTCGATCATGGCCTGCTTGACGTCCGGCGGGCATGGCGCGGCGGCGTGGACCGCCACCCGCAGCGACGACACATCGAAACGGTCGCGCTCCTCGGATGGCAGTTGGAGCATCCGGATGAACATCGTCGGCACCATCTGGGTGGCGGTGATGCGGTACTGCTCGACGGCCGCCAGCGCCTTGACGGCGTCGAACCTCTCCATGAGCACCACCGTGCCGCCGAGCGCATGGATCCCGCCACACCATTTCAACGGTGCGGCATGGTAAATGGGCGCGGGAGACAGATAGCGGTCGTCGGCAGTCAAGCCGAAGCCGTGGGCGAGCATACCCACGAGCGGTTCTCCCGGCTGGTCGACCTGCAGATCCAGCAGCACCGGCTTCACACCTTTCGGGCGGCCGGTCGTGCCGGAGGAGTACAGCATCTCCGCCCCGCGAGGCTGATCGGCCAGCCCGTTCCGGCCGGGCTCGATCAGTTCGATGTAGTTGCGGTGTCCGTCGATATCGCCGCCGAAGCCGAATCGGTGATCGACCCCGGGGGTGGCCGAGACGATCTCGCGAGCCAGCTCACCGACACCGGCCGAGGCGAACAACACCCGCGCACCGCAGTCGTTGACTATGTAGGCGGCCTCGTCGGCGGCCAGATGCCAGTTGACCGCGGTGATGTACAGACCTGATCGTATTGCCGCCCAGTAGATCTCAAATGCCTCCAGGACATTGTCGGACAGCAGCGCGATCACATCTCCGCGCCGCAGTCCGAGGTCGCGAAGGGCTGCGGCGATCGCTGCGGAGCGCTGATCCAGCTCGTGATAGGTGAGCGTCTGGCCGGTCTCGGCCATGATCACCGCTGGCTTGTCGGGATCGGTCCTGGCGTGAACTCCGGGGAACATCGGTCAGGCCAGCAGGTCTTCGCGGCCGTCGGCCTTGAGCCGTTCGACATACGGGCCGTAGAGCTTCTTACCCAACGGCGCCAGTTTGAGGAGGCTGGCGACATTGCCCTCGACCTTGATCTTCTTCTTCGCCATGGCCAACGGCAGGTTCACCTTCCCCTGCCAGTAGGCATTGCCGGTTTCGGCTGTCATCGACATGGTCGCCATGGGCTCGGCTCCCCCGTCGACACCCGAACGCACCGCCTTGTTGGCCATGTCGATCACGACGACCGCGTCGGGATCGGTGAAGTCGAAAGCCACGACGAGCCCGGTGTCGACCAGTTTCGGACCGATCTCCGGGTCGGCGAAGGCCTCGTCGAAGATCCCGCCGATGTACTTGACAACTTCGTCAGAGCTGGCGAACCCCATCGTTCTCCTTAATTTATGTTTGATTCAAAACGTTGTCCGGACCGGACCTGAAGGTGAGGCCATCGTCACACTTGGGTCACCATAAGTCAACCTATGGTTTCGCCAAACCGCAGCCGCAGTGCGGCATTTACCCTGTACAGACCGGTAGACGTGCCGGGCCGTCGATAGCGGGCGCTCGAGTGTCGGCCGCAGATAGACCAGTTCGATTTTTCGATGAAAACTTCAATTCTTCTTCGACCATGTCCGATATCAGCTCGGGATCGCCTCCCCCGGAGCGGACTCGACCGGAGCTTCTCCGGCGGCGTCCTCGCGCAACGCCGCGGCGCGCAAGACGACGCCCATCACGATCAAGAAGATGCTGTACGACGTCAACGCAAGCCAGAAGATGAAGATGCCGCGCCAGGAGAACGGCCCGCCGTGGAAGAAAAATGCCAGGGGGTCCGGCAGGAATGATGCGGCGATCCAGAAGTTCGTGTATCCGACCCAACGCGGCAGGGTGCGGTTCCGATCCCGGAGAATCGCGGTGCCGATGGCGATGTTCTGGATGATGAACGGAGCAATCGGGGTGATGAACAACAACCAGCAGATGTCGTTGAGCGTCACGGTGATCTCCGGATTACGGTCGGGCCGGAAGGCGATGACCGCCATCAACAGCATCGGCAGCAAGAGTAGAACCCCGGTGGCCGCCCCGGTCACCAATTGGATCAGCGCCAGGATCGGATGGCGCCCCTCCATGCGCAACATCCGATAGCCGATCAGCGCGATCAGCGGAAAGACCAGACATACGCCCAGCTGCGCGATCACCAGACCGAACAACACCCGGGTGTCATTGGCATAGAAGCTCACCACTTCCTCGGTGGTGCTCGACGATCCCAACGGAATCGGTAGTACGCCGGCGATCAGCCAGCCGATGAAGGCGACGATCACCGTGGCCGGACCGCACCATGCACAGATCACTTGAATTCGACGCGACAAAGCACACCACCTTGCAGAAGTTTTAATGTGGATTAAAAGATAGTCCGCCGCGGTCATCCACGACAAGGTTATGCCCGAAGTGCCGGTCGAGCGGATCGGATCACCGCTGCCGCGTGCGCCAAACCTACTCAAGGAAAAAACTATTCGGCGCCATCGTCGACCCGGGCCCGGCTGCTGCGCACCCGACCGATCGGCCGGGTGCGCAGCGGATGGCCTCGACACGGGGTCGAACGCGCCGGCTCCGCACCCTCCCGCAATTTTCGACTTTTCGCTAGATTTCGCGCACCAAATGTTGACTCTTGTCAGTTTTTGAAGCTAGCGTCGGTGACCGAGCGTGAGCCAAGCCACATCGGATCAGGAGTGCAATGCAGAACACACCCCGTACGGCCATCATCGGCGCCGGCATCAGCGGTCTGACCACCGCGAAGAACCTCGCTGACGCCGGTGTCGGCTACGACTGCTTCGAATCCTCTGACCGAGTGGGGGGAAACTGGGCGTTTCGCAACCCCAACGGGCACTCCAGCGCGTACCGCTCCCTGCACATCGACACCTCTCGGGATCTACTGTGCTTCAAGGATTTTCCGATGGACCCGAGCCTGCCCGACTATCCGCACCACTCCCAGATCAAGGACTATCTCGACGACTACACCGATGCATTCGGTCTGCGCGAGCACATCCAGTTCAACACCTCGGTCACCCGGGCCCACCGCTTTCCCGGCGGCGGGTGGCGCATCGACACCAGCGACGGGAGAAGCGGCACCTACGACGCGCTCGTGGTCGCCAACGGTCATCACTGGGACCCGCGTTTCCCGGATTTCCCCGGGGAGTTCACCGGCGAGATCATCCACTCCCACGCCTATATCGACCCCACCGAGCCGCTCGACCTGAAGGGCAAGCGCATCGTGGTCGTGGGGATCGGCAACTCGGCGGCCGATCTGGTCTCCGAGCTTTCCCAGAAGTCGTGGCAGAACACGGTGTACCTGTCGACGCGATCGGGCGCCTGGGTGGTACCGAAGTACATCTTCGGCATGACCGCCGACAAGATCGCACGCACGCTGCCGGTGATTCCGCTGTCCTGGCAACGTCGCGCCATGCGTCCGGTGGCCCGCTGGTTGTTCGGCAATCCCGAAAACTACGGCTTGCCCACGCCGAATCATCACTTCCTGGAGGCCCACCCGACGCAGTCCGCCGAGTTGCTCATGCGGCTGGGCGCCGGTGACGCGACCGCCAAGGTCAACATCGAACGACTCGACGGTGACACGGTGCACTTCGTCGATGGGACGTCGGTGCAGGCCGACGTGCTGATCTACGCCACCGGGTACAACATCACCTTCCCGTTCTTCGACCCGGACTTCCTCAGCGCTCCGAACAACCATCTGCCCCTGTACAAGCGCATGCTCAAGCCGGGCCTCGATGATCTGATCTTCGTCGGCTTCGCCCAGGCACTGCCCACGTTGTTCCCCTTCGTCGAATGCCAGGCCCGGCTCGCGTCGGCCTATCTGGCCGGGACGTATCGGCCGCCGTCCATCGCCGAGATGCACAAGACCATCGCCGCCGACGAGCGCAAGTACATCGGCCACTTCTCCGACAAGCCCCGGCACACCCAGCAGGTGGACTACTTCGACTACGAACGCAATATGCGCACCCGGGAGCTGCCCGCCGGGGCGCGGCGGGCAGCCAAATACGGACCGGTGATACTCACCGGTCGGGCACCCGCGGCCTCCCCCCGTGCCAGCTGACGCGGCCAAGGCCACCCGCCGGCGCAATCCCGGCAGGCCTCAACCACGTGGCGAGCATCGGCGCCATCGACTGTTGGCGGTGCTGGCCGAGCACTTGGAACACCAATCGTTGGCCGATATCTCGGTCGCCGCGGTGGCCGAGGAGGCCGGTTTGGCGCGTTCTGCGTTCTACTTCTATTTCAGCAGTAAGAACGAAGCGGTGACCCATCTACTGGGCGAGATCTTCGATACCCAGATCGACGAGGCCAGCAGGGTCATCAGCAGGCCTGGAGACCCACGGGTCAATCTGTCGGAATCACTGCACCTGGCTGTGCAATCGTGGGTGACCCAGCGCCGGCAATTCCTCGCGATGCTCGACGCCCGCGATGCCGATCCGGAGACGCGCGAGATCTGGGAAGCATGGCTACGGCGCTACGAAGATTTCGTCGCCGGCTATATCGACGAGCACCGATCCACGGCACCGATCCCGTCGCGCGAACTGGCCCACTCACTGATATCGCTGAATGCGCTGACGCTGGAACGCCATCTGCGCGGCACCGGGCTGGCGAGCGCCGAGTCGGTCCACGCGGCCCTGGAGCACATCTGGGTCAACGCGATATACGGCGAACCGACCTCGACGATCGATCGGAGTTCCCGATGAGCACCGCACGGCAGATCCGCATCGACACACCCGACGGCGGACACCTGGCGGCCGAGCACCACCGCGCCGACAGCGATGACCTGACCGATACCCACGGGCGTCCGTGCGTCGTGATGGCGCACGGCGTCGGCGCCACCCGGGACTGCGGTCTCGACGGCTTCGCGGCGGCCCTGGTGGCCGCGGGCGCCGACGTGATCGCCTTCGACTATCGCCACTTCGCCGGATCCTCCGGTGAGCCAAGGCAACTCGTGCACCTGCAACGGCAGATCCAGGACTACCATCTTGCCGTCGGCCACGCCAGGTCACTGTCCGGGGTGGACCCGGACCGGATCGTGGTGTGGGGTGTCTCGCTGTCCGGCGGACACGTGTTGCGGGTCGCGGCCGAGGATCACCGGATCGCCGGCGTCATCAGCCTGACACCCGCAGTGGACGGTGCTGCGGCGGTGCGGACGATGCTCGGGGCGCACGGACCCGGCCACGTCATGCGGCTGTTACGGATCGGGCTCGCCGACCAACTGGCCGCACTACGCCACCGACCAGCAGTACTCGCGCCGATCGTCGGACACCCCGGTGAGCCCGCCGCACTGTGCGCCCCCGGCGCGGTGGACGGTATGCAGGCGATCGCCGGGCCCACCTGGCGCAATGCCATCTCGGCGCGGGTGCTCCTGCGGATCGGGATGTATCGGCCGGGTGCCGGCGCCGTCCGCATCGCGTGTCCGGTATTGATGCAGATCGCCGATGGTGACCGTAGCGCGCCCCCGGGAGCCGCGACGTCGGCCGCCACCCGGGCCCGCGCCACCGTGCATCACTACCCGTGTGACCACTTCGACGTCTACCCCGGTGCG
The DNA here is from genome assembly GCF_000691525.1 of Mycolicibacterium neoaurum ATCC 25795. Taxonomy (GTDB): domain Bacteria; phylum Actinomycetota; class Actinomycetes; order Mycobacteriales; family Mycobacteriaceae; genus Mycobacterium; species Mycobacterium neoaurum. Next base: position 44,747 of record NZ_JMDW01000015.1, on the reverse strand, counting down.
GCACACCATGATCGCGTCACCGAACACCAGAAGGTGTTCCTGCGCCGGGTGCTGGCTCCGCGAGCCGTCATGGTTCCGTGACCCGACCCGCTCACCCACCGTCACAGAAGGAGACGATATGACCGTCATCCCCCACACCGTCGACCATTTCAGCCCAACGGTGGTATCGGCGCTGCTCGCCGATGTGCCCGGATGGGACACCGTCGAGGTCACCACGCTGGACGCCACACCGGTCGGGACCGGCCAGATGGCCAGCAGTTATCGCTTGACACTCGACTACGCGGTGCGCCCGGTAGGCGCACCGGACACCGTGATCGCCAAGGTGTCCAGCACCGACCCCGCCAGCCACCAGATGGCGATCGGTACCGGCGCCTACCAGCGCGAGGTGTTGTTCTACCGACACCTGCTCGATGTGACCACCGTGCGCGCACCACGATGCTTCGCCGCCCACATCGCCGACGACCTCGGTACCTTCGTGCTGCTTCTCGAAGACATGGGCCCGGCACGGACCGTCGAGCAGATCGGTGGTTGCACCGCCGATGAGGCGGATCTCGCGCTGGCTCAGGCTGCCGCACTGCACGCAGGCTCGTGGGGGCACGCCAGGCTGGCCGAGCACCCCTGGCTCGGCGCCGGCGGAGTGTGGAATGCCTTGGCCGGCACGCTCCCTCAGATCATCGACCCATGGCTGGAGCGTTTCGGTTCCCACCTGGGATCCGAACACGTCGAGGCGGCCCGGCAGCTGGCCCGGGACGTGCCGGCATGGTTGGCAACGCTGGCCGAGACCCGGTGCCTCTGGCACGGGGACTTCCGCCTGGACAATCTCCTGTTCGATGCGCAGGGCGGGCACACGCCGATCGCCGTCGTCGATTGGCAGAGCGTGGCGGCCGCACCCGGCGTGATCGACGTGTCGTATCTCCTGGGCACCTCGCTGGCAGAGGCCGCGCGGGCCGAGCACGAGCGCGCGCTGGTCACCGAGTATCACCGGCGGTTGGTTGCCCTTGGCGTCACTGACTACGACTTCGCACGGTGCTGGCTGGAGTATCGCGCACACGCTCTGTACGGCCTGGTGCTGTGCATTCCGGTCTCGCTGGGGGTGCAGAACTCCGAACGCGGGGACCGGATGTTCGCCGCGATGGCGGCCAGGGCAGCCCAACAGATCGTCGACAACGACAGCTTCACGGCGTTGCGCGCGCTGGCCGGCTGACGCAGACCCCTCGTCGGTTCGGCACATTTTCGAATTGCTGTTAAATTCTATGTGCTCGTGGCGATCTGACCGTCGAGCCCGAATCCCCCAGCTGATCGAGGTAGCGCCATGCCGACTCCCCAGCCTTCGACCGATACCGAGGTCATCGTCATCGGCGCGGGACCGGCAGGCGCCGCCGCCGCACGCGTGCTCACCGCCGCCGGCGTACACACCGTGCTGCTGGATGGCGAGCATGCCGTCGGCGGCAGGACGCGCACCGACCGCAAACACGGATTCGCCATCGACTCCGTGGCCATCTTCGTGATGGGTACCTACCGACGCACCCGCAGCGCCATCGCCGGGGCCGGACGGGAACACCACATGCGACGCTGGGTGGCGCGCACCGAATTGCGCGAGGCACGCGGACGCTACCCGGTGCGTTTCGACGCGCCGCACACATTCCTGCGCGTACCCCAGCTTCGGTGGACGGATCGTGTTCGCCTCGTCGCGGGCATCGCCATGCTCATGCTGCGCCGCGGGCCCGAGCCGTTCGATCTGCGATCGCTGGCCGATGACGACAACGGCGAGACCATGGAGGCATGGTCGCGCCGGATGTTCGGCGACCGTGTCCACGAGTATGTGGTCCGCCCCCTGATGGAACCGTTGACCGGTGCCGATCTGTCCACGATCTCGCGCTCGTTCCTGGTCGCGCTGCTGCGCAACGCACACCGCACCCGGCTGACGGTGCCCGAGGACGGATTGGATCGGGTCACCAGCTGGCAACTCGACGATGTCGACGTCCGGTTGAACGTTCATGTCGAGAGCGTGCGCCGTGAGTCTGCCGGCTTGGCGGTGCACGCGGCGGACGGAGTTCTCACTGCCCGCGCGGTGATCGTCGCCACCGACGCGCATACTGCCGCCGAGCTGTGCACCGATGTGCTCGGAGCGGCAGAGCTCGATGCCCTCCGACGGGTGCAGGCAATTCCTTTGCACCACGTGGCATTCGGCTTTCGCACCGATCCCTGGCCGGATGCCGGCCCCGACCTGGTCGTGCCGGTCGGTCCCGGCCCACACTCCGATATCGGGGTGCTGCTGGGCCAGCGACGCCGACCGGGCTCGGCGCCCGAGGGGGGGCCAAGTGGTCAGCGTCTACTTCGACGGCCCGCGCTCAGCAGAGCTCGGCGACCGGGAACTGCTCACCGAGGCACGACGCATCGTGACCGAGGTCCACGGTCCCGCCGAACCCGATATCACCGAGATCTACCGCCGCGCATACGGTTTGTCGACCGCGGCTCCGGGTCACTACCAGCGGATGCTGGCCGTGCTGGCCCGGCTACCGCACGATGTCCAGATCGCCGGGGACTACCTGACGCAGTCCGGGATCGAGGGAGCCTATATTGCCGGTGAACGCGCCGCCCGCGAGATCCTGGGTTCGCTCGGAGCAGGCTGAGCCATACCCCACACCGATGTCAGCGAGCGCGGGCCAGCAGACCGCGCGCGCGGTCCACTACCGGCTTGTCGACCATCTTTCCGTCCACCGCGCACGCGCCACCGCCCGCCGCAGCAGCAACCACCCGTTCGGCCCAGCGCAGCTCGGAATCAGTCGGCGTGAAGCGCCGATTGACGGCGTGGACCTGCGCCGGGTGAATACACATCTTTCCGGTGAAACCCAAGGTGGCCGCGTGTGCCAGATCGGCGGCCAGCCTGTCCCCTTCGGTCAGATCGGTGGTCACCCCGTCCAGCGGCGCCGCGCATCCGGCGACAGCCGACGCGAGCACCACCGCGCTGCGTGCATACTGCAATGCCGTGTGGCTGTCTGGATCGACCCCGAGTTCGGCCCCGAGGTCGACACTGCCGAAGGCGGCACGAACCACCGAATCGGCACCGCACAGGGCCGCCGCTCCGGCCACTCCCCGCGCGGTCTCGATCAACGGGATCAGCGCGGTGCCGGCAGGCAACACGGCGGACACCCTGTTCAGCTGGTCGACGCTGTGCGCCTTGGGAACCATGACCGCGCAGCGCCGCTGTGCGAGCACCGCCAGATCGTCTGCGCACCACTGCGTCTCGGTGCCGTTGACCCGGACCACCACCTCGGCGCCACTGTCCAGGAAGGCCGACACGGCCACCCGCGCCGATACCTTGGCCTCGACGGCGACGGCGTCCTCGAGATCGAGTATCACCAGGTCAGCGCCGCTGTCGAGTGCCTTGGCGAATCTCGCGGGGCGGTCGCCGGGAACGAACAGCGCACTGCGCGCGTGACCGATCCGCGCGGCGAGATCGCTCAGCTCAGCACCGCCGGTCGGTGTGCGGCCACGATCTTGTCCACGACGATCTTTGCCGTCTCGGCACATGCCGTGGTGCCGCCGTTGGCGTACTCCTTGACGCCGTCGCCGACATTCCACAGTCCGGTCAACGGGGTCTCATGGGTCAGGTCGTAACCGGCAACGGCACGCTGCGGCGGCCAGTCGTCGCGGGTGACGGCGATGTTGAGGATGCGGGCCCGGTTGTCGAAATCCTCGATGTTGTCCCGCAAGTCCTGCAGTAGGAGCTCGGTTTCGGCGGCCTCGTCGAAGTCGCCGGTCGGATTCTTGGGCACCGCGGTCCCGGCGTACAGATTCCACCCGGGCGGCGCCATCTCGGGGCAGACATCGGTGAAGTTGGAGACGTAGGCCAACCTGCGCGATTTGGCGAAGCTCAGCATGCCGGGGACATCGACCAGACGTTCCTGACTGGCGAAGTTGACCGTGATCATCGACGTGGGCCGGTCGGCCTTCTTCACCAGATCCTGGTAGTCCGGCGGCACGTTCTCCTCGCCCAACAGGGCGACGGTGCCCGCGGGCCCGATATCGCTGACCACGATCGGCGCATCGATGCGCACCGACTGCCCGTCACGAGTCACCTCGATCCCGGTGACGGTGCCGCCATCGGCGGTGTGGATCTTCGTCACCGGTGTCGACAGCCAGATCTGCCCGCCGTTGGCGACCACGGCATCGGCCAGCGCGCGCCAGATGCCGATGGTGCCCTCGGGATGGAAACCGAAGCGCTTGAAGGCGCTCTTGCGGGTGAAGTAGGTCAGGAACACCCGGGCGGGCAGATCCTCGGAGCCGACGGCGAAGACCGAGGCACACATGTTGCGGAAGATGCCATGCACGCCTTCGTTCTTGGTGTACTTGGCCACCCAGTCCGCGGTCGACAGTTCATCTTCGGGCAGACCGGAATCATTGCGCGCGGCACCGATTCCCTTGACCAGTTTGGCACCTTGGCGGGTGAGCTTGCCCAGCAGGAAACCCCAGCCTCCGCCGGTGACATCGACGTCCTTGCCAGCGATGCGGTACAGGATCGGCGGCGAAGGCTCCCGGATGTCGAACCGGGCCCCTACCTCTCGGCAGGTTTCCTCGGTGATGCCGCCCACCTCGATCACGATGGCCCCGTTGTTCACCTTGAAGCCGTCGATATCGTCGGTGGAGGCCCGGCCACCCACCTTGTCGAGCCGTTCGACGACCAGCGTGCGGTAGCCGAGTTTGGTCAGGCGCGCGGCGGTGAACAGGCCGCCTGCGCCGGCGCCGATCACCACGGCATCGTATGTCTCGCCCGAAGTCGTCATTGTCCTGCTCCTTGAAAGTCGTTGTGTTGCTGCGATGGTGGCCGGGTCAGTACGAACGCGGCAGCCCCAGCGAGGTCTGGGCAACGAAGTTGAGCACCATCTCGCGACTGACCGGTGCGGTGCGCATCAGCCGGGTGACGAACCACAGCTCCGAGAGGCCGTACTCGTGGGACAGCCCGTTACCGCCGTGCGTTTGGATCGCCTGGTCCAGTGCCTTCAGGGCGGCCTCGGATGCCGAGTACTTCGCGATGTTGGATGCCTCGCCGGCCGGCAAGCCGGCATCGAACTGGTGTGCGCTCAGCGCCGTGGCCAGCCGGCTCAGCTCGACGGCGATGTGGCTGTCGGCCAACGGATGGGCCACGCCCTGGTGGGCGCCGATCGGTGTCGACCACACGTTGCGTTCCTTCGCGTAGGCCACCGCCTTGTCGATCGCGTACCGACCGACGCCGCCACAGATCGCGCCGACCAGGATCCGCTCGGGATTGAGGCCGTCGAACACCTGCCGCAGACCGTTGCCGGCCTGACCGATCAGTGCGTCCTCGCCCACCTCCACCTCGTCGAGGAAGACGGTGAACTGCTTGTCCGGGGAGACGATCGAGGTGTCGATCTGCTGGATGCTGAAGCCCTTGGCGTCGGTGGGCACGACGAACAGCGACAGCTTGGACTTCTCCGGTGTCGAGTGATCGGCATCGCGCGCCACCAGCAGAACCGCCTCGCACTGGTCGACCGCGGAGATGTAGTACTTCGCACCGGAGATCACCCAACCGTCGGCCGTCTTGCGGGCCGTGGTCTTGACGTTGTGGCTGTTGGAGCCGGCATCGGGTTCGGTCAAGCCGAAGGCCATCTTCTGGCTGCCGTCGGCGATGCCGGGCAACCAGCGCCGCTTCATCTCATCAGATCCGTGGTGGGCCAGGATGGACCCACAGATCGCGGGCGAGATGACCCAGATCAGCATCGGCATACCGTGCGCGGCCAGTTCCTCGACCACCACCACGGCCTCGGCCATACCACCCCCGCCGCCGCCGTACTCCTCGGGCAGGTGCACGCCGAGCAGACCAGCCGCGCCGAGATCCTTCCACAGTTCGCCGATGTCCTCGCCCTTGCGGCCGCGCTCCAAGAAGTATTGCGAGCCATAGCGTTCGGCGATGCCCGCGACGGTCTCCCGGATGGCGCGGTGCTCTTCGGTGTCGGTGATCAAACCACTCATGTCATCGTCCTTGGAAAGTCGGTGTCGTCTTGGCCGCGAACGCGGCGATGGCCGCCGCCGCGTCATCACTACGACCGGTGTCCTTGGTGCCCTGCAGTTCTGCGGTCAGCTGCGTCCGTAGGTCGTTGTGCCAGCTGTCACGGAGCAACGCACGCATCGTCGCGAAGGCCACGGTCGGTCCCGCTGCCAGTTCCGTGGCGACCTGGGTTGCCCGCGAACGCAGTTCGGCGGCGGGGACGATCTCGTTGACCAGACCCCACTGCAATGCCTCCGCGGCGCTGATGGGTGTGTTGCGCAGATAGGCCTGTGCAGCGCGGCGGGGGCCGATCAGCCGGGGCAGGTGATAGGTGCCGCCGCCGTCACCGGAGAGTCCGATGCCCGCGAAGGCGACCACGAACCTGCTGTCATCGGCGGCCAGCACGATATCGGCGGCGTAGACGAAGCCCAGACCGCCGCCCGCCACCGGACCGTGCGCGGCGGCCACGATCGGCGCCTCGACCCGGCTGAGGATGTCGAAGCCCTCGTGATACGGCCGGATCATCTTCTCGAACAACGTGTCGTACCCGGCACCGTTGCTCTCCAGGAAGTACGAGATGTCGCCACCGACCGTCAGCGCGGGCCCGTTGCCACAGATCAGGACCGCACGCACCGAGCGATCCGACTGGATGCGGCGCGCGACCTCAAGGGTTTCCTGCCCCATCCGCAAGTTGATGGCGTTGCGCTGATCGGGCCGGTTCAGGCACACGGTGGCCAGCCCGTTCTCGACGCGGTAGTCGATGGTCTGCAGCGCGCCGTTGCCCTCGAGCGCGGCACGCCAGGCGGCCGTATCGGTGAGTTGACGCAGCTCGGTGATCCGGCCGTCGTTGTCGAACGAGAGCACGTGGACGAAGGCCGCGTCCAGCTCGGCCCCGGAACGACGACCGCTGCCGCGGTAGGTGCCGATGACCGTCAGCCCACCGTCCTTGTCGAGCCGGTGATCCTCGGCAACGGCCCGAGCCCGGAAGTGCGCACCGATGCGCCACCAGACCTGTCCACGCATGGCCTCGGCACCGTGATGGGTGCCGCCCATCTCCAGCGGCATCCCTTCGGTGACGTGCCCGACGAACTCCGGCGACAGCAGTCGGTCGACGCTCTCGGCGTCGCCCCGGGCGAGCGCATCGTAGAGCGCCTCGGCAGCGGCGATACGGGAATCCTGTGCGGTATCAACCGACATAGCGCACGATCGATTCGATCACTGCGGCCGGCTTGGCCGCTCCGTCCACCTCGACGGTGGTGACCAGGGTGGCCTGCACCGCGCCGTCGAGCTTGTCCACGCCCGTGATCACCGAGGAAGCCCGCACTTTGGCGCCGACCGGCACCGGCGTGATGAACCGCACCTTGTTGAAGCCGTAGTTGATGGCCATCGTGATGTTGTCGACCCGGTAGAGCTCGTGCATGAACTTGGGCAGCAGCGACAGGGTCAGCAACCCGTGCGCGATGGTGCCACCGAACGGACCGGAGGCCGCCCGCTCCGGGTCGACGTGGATCCACTGGTGATCGTCGGTGGCCTGGGCGAAGTTGTTCACCCGATCCTGGTCGACGACCAGCCACTCGGTGGGACCCAACTCGGTGCCCGCCGCGTTTTCGAACTCCCCGAGGTTGTCAAAAGTCTTCATCGTGAACGCATTCCTCCTCTAAACCCGGATTCCCACCGGTTGACCCGCTTTGATCTGATCGAGGTACTCGGCCATCCCATGGATGGGCGAGGCCGGTGCGTCGCCATCGGTGACCGACCATCGGATGGCCGCCTCCACGATGCGGGTACTGACCTCGCCGTCGGCGCTGCGATGCCGCAACGGCACGCAGGACAGTGCGTCGCCCTCGAAACGCCAGCGCCGCCCACCCGCGGCGATGATCAGCTGGATGTGTTCCTGAAAGCCGTTGTCGTCGCGCTGCGTGGTGATCTCCACCTCATCGCAGGAGTGCACCTCGGCACCGTCGAAGACGAAGCCGCCGACACGTGACGAGCCGTCCGGGTCGCCGAAATATGCTGCCATGAAGCCGAATCGGTCCGTACTCCCGTGCAGCCAGCGATAGAACCATGGCGCCTGCCAAGACCGCGGTCCCCAGGAATGATCCCGCAGGCCGTGCCCGCGGACCGGCCAACGCTGGGTCCCGATCACCACCTCTCCGGTGACCACGGCGAGCTGTTCGTAGTGATGGGGTGCAAACGACTGCCCCTGCGCCTCGAACGTCTGCTCGTGGGCCGGCGCCAGAGCCAGGAACTGCAGGGTGATTCGGCAGTCAGCCTGCGGGCTGGAGTTCAATGCCGCCGACGGGTCGCTCATCGTTGCCGGATCCATCACCAGCCGGATGTCACCGTCGAAGCGCACACGCACGTCCTGCAGCGGTGTGACCACCTCGACGGCCAGTCCCCCGGCGTTCATCGCCTCGTTCGAGGTGACCCGCGGGCGCGCGTAACCGAACGCGAGCCGGTCGTCGGGTAGGTACAGGCAGATCGTCCGTTCACCGCGGCCCTCGTTGGGCCGGTTGGCCAGCCGCAGGAAGCCGGCGATGCCGGATTCAGGGTCGTGGAATTCGAAGTACATCGACTCGTTGAAGTTCGAGTCGGAAGTGACTACGTGGGTGTAGTCGTCGTCCAAGGTCAGCATGGCTTCGGCCGCGGCAGCCGAGTTGGCGCCGCTCGCCCCCCTTCGCATGGCGGGTGAAACTTTTTCGAATCGGCATCGCGGGCCTGAAAAGGCCCACGAACACCTCTGTTCACGACGCTAACACATTTTTCTAGTTTCTGTTAGATTTTTTTGTGACGACGGGAGTTCCAGAAATGAGCAGCATGCCGATGTCCGACACCGCACCATCCGCGGTGGCGCCCCCTGCGGTCGGGGTGCCGCTGCACATCACGCCGACTGTCGTATGCATCGCCTTACCGCTGCCCCTGCCCGATCTCCAGGTGGTCAACAGCTACGTCGTGCTCGGTGGTGACGGACTCACCCTCGTCGACCCCGGCTGGGCCTACCCACCGGCCGAGGCCGCGCTCACCGAAGCCATGCACCAGCTCGGATTCGCCGTGACCGATGTCCGCCGGATCGTCGTCACCCATCAGCACTGGGACCACTATTCGCTGGGGGTCCGCTGGCGTAACCGGTATGGCATCGAACTGCTGCTCGGTTCCGGTGAGCGGCACAGCCTGCACGCCTTCGCACAGCAGCCCGACAGCGTGCATCCCGCCCAGGTCGGCATGCTTGCTCGGGCCGGGGCGCCGGACCTGGCCCGCCAGATCGCCGGGCTCACGTGGGAGCCCTACGAGCTCGGTGTCGCCTTCGACGCGCCGGATCGCTGGCTGCACGATGGCGATGTCCTCGCCCGTGGCGACGGCACGCTGGTGGTCCGGGAAACTCCCGGCCACACACGTGGGCATGTGGTGTTCGAGGATGCCGAACAACAGCTGGTGTTCTCCGGCGATCACCTCCTGCCACGAATCACCCCCTCGATCGCTTTCGAGCGCGATCCCGAACCACTTCCGCTGGCGTCCTACCTCGACTCGCTGACCTTGATGCTGAACCTGCCCGACGCGCGCATGCTGCCCGCCCACGGGCACACCGCCGGCCGGACCTGGGCGCGCGCCCAGGAGCTGATCGACCACCATCGGCGACGCCTGGACCAGGTGTCCGAACTCGTCTGTGCTGGCTACTGCACGGGTTTGGAGGTCGCCGAGCAGATGCGCTGGACCCGGCACGAACGGCGGCTGGAAGAGTTGGACATCGTGCACCGGATGACTGCGGTGCTGGAAGTCGCGGCGCACCTCGACCTGCTGGCCTTCCGGGGCGAGTTGAACGTGCGCGATCAGGACGGAGTTCGATATTTCTCGCTGCCGTGATCTTCGGCGCCGTTGCGCGCCATGATCTCTCGCACCAGGCGGAACTTCTGGATCTTGCCCGTCGGCGTCGTCGGTAGCTCGTCGGCCGAATAGAACAGGACGCGCTTGGGCACCTTGAAGCGTGCCAGCGAGGTCCGGCACAACTGGAGGACGTCCTGCTCGGTGAGCTCGTGACCGGGTGCGGTGACGACAACGGCGCAACCGATCTCACCCCACCGATCGTCGTTGAGACCGATGGCGAAGGCCTGGCTGATTCCGGGATGGGCGGCCAGCACATCCTCGATCTCCCTGGGCATCACCAATTCCCCACCGCTCTTGTACAGCTCCTTGCTACGACCGGTGACCCGCAGGTAGCCGTCGGGTCGAATATGGCCCAAATCGCCGGAATGCAGCCAGCCCGAGCGTAGTGTCGCGGCCGTCTCCGCCGGACGATTCCAGTACTCGAGCATCACCGTCGGTCCCGCCGAGAGCAGCTCTCCGTCGACGCCGGCCGGTACATCGCGCCCGGTATCCGGATCGACGACCCGGTACTCGACCAGTTCGGCGGACCCGGAAAGCCCAGCGGCTCCGGCCATCTTCGGCCTGCCGACGGTTTCCGAGGTCAGCACCAGATCGTCCTCGGGCCGGGTGAGCGTCATAGCGCCGCCGCATTCGGTCATCCCGTAACCGGTGACGATCTCGTCGATACCGAACAGTTCGCGGACCTGGTGCCACAGCCAGATCGGCGCCGGGGCGGATCCACACAGCAGCGCGCGCAGCGACGACAGGTCGAAGCGTTGGCGCACAGGGCTTTCCACCATCGCCACCGCCATGGTGGGAACGCACAGCATGTCGGTGGCCCGGTGCCGCTCGATCCCGGCGAAGTAGCCTTCGGCGGTGAACGACGGCAGCAGGATGACCGCCCCGCCCACGAACATGGCCGACAACAGGCCCTCGACGTAACCGAACATGTGATAGCAGGGCAGCGAATAGAGAATCCGACGGCCGTCCTCATAAGCGCGGGTCAGCGCCGACGCGTACGCGGTGCGCAGCACGGCGTCATGGGATACCACCACTCCCTTGGGGGATCCTGTGGTGCCCGACGTATAGAGCATGTCGCCGGGATCGCCAGGTGCCGCCTCCGGCGTCGACGCCGACTGCGCCGCCCGGGCGCATGCGGCCAGATCCGCGACCGTCATTGCCGTGCGACGAACGAGACCACCGGTGTCGAGCACCACCACCTGGCGCAGCGCCGGTACCGTGTCGCGGCGGTCTTCGCGCGCGGCGAAGCCGGGCTCATCCCATCCCGGGACGATGCCGTCGAGCATCTCCTGGTAGTCCAACGCACCGAACTGCGTCATGGTGACCAGCACCCGACAGCCGGAATCGGCAAGGACGAAACCGAGCTCGGATTGCCGGTAGAGATAGTTGAACGGCACCGCGACGGCGCCGGCTCGCGCGATCGCGAATTTCACCGTGACGAATTCCGGGAAGTTGGCCATCACCATCCCGACCCGATCGCCGAGGCCCACACCAAGGGCCATCAGCCCCGCCGCCAGCGCACGGGACTGTTCGGCGACATCGCGATAGGTCAGCGTGACCGAATCGGTGAGGACGAACGGCCGATCCGGATACCGGTCGGCGCAGCGATCCAGCCATTGGGCCAGCGTCACGGGTTGCCACACCGGGAACCGCTCGGCCAGTGCGGTGCGACGCCGGCCTACCGCGACGGTAGCGCTCACAGCTCGGCCAGTTCGTCGGCGAGCATGGCCTCACGCAGCGCGAACCGCTGCACCTTGCCCGTCGGCGTGATGGGAAACTCGCCGGTCACAAACCAGCGGGCGGGAAGCTTGTAGGCGGGCATACGAGCCCGTGCGTGGGCAATCAGCGCCTCGCGCAGACCTTCCGGCTCGGCGGTGCCGATGCGGCAGGCCACCGCCACGATCTCACCGAGCCGTTCGTCGGGAAGCGCCACCGCCACGACATCGAGCACGTCGTCGTGCTCGGCGATGACCGTTTCGACCTCAGCGGGTGAGATGTTCTCGCCGCCGCGGATGATCAGTTCCTTGAGCCGGCCCGTGACGCGCAGGTAGCCACGGTCGTCCATCCAGCCCAGATCACCGGTGCGCACGAACCCCTCCGGGTCCAATGCACGCGCCGTCGCCGCCGGATCGTGTAGGTACTCGATGAACTGCTGGTAACCGCGCGCGCAGATCTCGCCGACCTCGCCGGTGTTCAGCGTGGCACCGGTGTCGGGATCGATCACCTTGCAGTCCACATGCGGTAGTTGCCGGCCTACGGTGGTCAACTTGTCCTCGCGGGTGTCTCCCGGGCGCGTCAACGACAGCACCGGCGCGAGTTCGGTCTGACCGTAGAGGTTGTAGACCTCGGCACCGAACACCGCGGCGGCACCGTCGATCAGCTCGCCGGATACCACCGCCGCTCCCCCCATGATGATCCGAAGCGCCGGTGCCGGTGCGCTGCCCGCGCGCTGCGCGGCCAGCAATGCCAGCAGCACCGCCGGCACGTAGAAGAGCACCGTCACGTTCTCGCGGGCCAACGCTGCCAGCGCGTCGGCCGGGTCGAAGCGTTCGCACAGCACCGCGGTGCCGCCCAGCCAGGCCGGCCCCAGGGTGGCGATCACACACCCGGCCGTATGGAACAGCGGTAACGGGTTGAAACACACCGAACCCGCCTCGACACCGCAGGCCTGCATGGTCAGCCGGGCGACGTTGACCAGTGCCCGGTGGGTCAGCAGCACCCCCTTGGGACGACCGGTGGTGCCCGATGTGTACTGCAGCATCACCGCGGAGTCCGCACGAGCGGTACTGACCGCCAGTTCGCCGACCGGTGCCGACAACCACTGCGCCCATTGCGACAACGAGATACGGCGGATCCCGGGAATGTCGGCGCATACGCGCTGCGCCACCGTGGCCAGGTCGTAGTCCCGGCTGCGATCGGCATGGATCAGCACCCGCGCGCGGCTGTGTCGCAGCACATAGTCCAGATCAGCGTCGCGCAGTACCGGGTTGACCGCCACCAGGATCACGTCGGCGAGCGCGGCGCCGTACTGAACGATGGTCCATTCCACCGTGTTCGGCGCCCAGAGCGCGACGTAGTCCCCCGGGTCGACGAGCGCGCGTAGCGCCGCCGCCACCTGGCGCGCCTCTCGCAGCAGATCGCCATAGCTGAGCCGGACCGTGTCATCGCGGCCGTGCCGGGTGCCCACCAGGGCCTCGGTGTGGGGGTACTCACCGGCGCGCACGGTCAACAACTCGCCCACCGTCAGGTCGACCAACGGAGCGTCACGGTCACCGGCCCGAAAGGCCGGTGACCGACCGCTCAGGGCGCCGGCGGTGACACCTGATGACTCGGCCATATGTCGATCAGACGGGGTTGCTACCGAGCGTGGCCTGGGACATATCGCTGATCTGCGACCACTGTGCGGCGATCTCGGCCAGGCTGGGCGGTGTGGAGAAGGTGACTCCGGGATTCTGGAACTGCGCCACCCGCTGCACCAGGCCGCCGCCGACCACGAACACCGAACCGGTATCGGTGTTCTCCTGCGAAACCAGGTAGCCGACCGCGGGAGCCACCAACTCGGGATTCAGCTTGTCCAGAAGCTCCTGTGGCGCAATGTCCTCGGTCATCCGGGTGGCGGCCAACGGTCCGATCGCGTTGGCCGTGATCGAGTATTTGGCGCCCTCGATGGCCAGCGTGTTGATGAGTCCGACCAGGCCGGCCTTGGCAGCACCGTAGTTGGCCTGACCGAAGTTCCCGTACAGGCCACTGGTCGAGGTCGCCACCACGATGCGGCCGAACTGTTGCTCGCGGAAATGCGGCCAGGCGGCCCGGATGACGTTGAATCCACCGTAGAGATGCACCTTTTGGACCGCATCCCAGCTTTCACCGGACATCTTGTGGAACGCGCCGTCACGCAGGATGCCTGCGTTGCTGATCACGCCGTGCACGGCTCCGAACTCGTTCAACGCCGTCTCGATGATGGCCGCGGCACCCTGCTCGTCGGCGACCGAGTCGTAGTTGGCCACCGCACGACCACCGGCGTCGCGAATCTCGGAGACCACGCTGTCGGCGGCCGCGGTGCCGGCGCCGGAGCCGTCGCGGGCGCCGCCGAGGTCGTTGACCACCACCAGCGCGCCGTTGGCGGCCAGGAATCGGGCATAGGAACGCCCCAATCCGCCACCGGCACCCGTGACGACGACAACCTTGTCTTCAACACCCGACACGTGAACTCCTCCAGTATGTTTGATTTTCTCGAATCTACGTTAAAAATTGACCGAGGGTCAAGGTGCCACAGGCACCGAGGTCGCCGCGATCAGCTCCGGTGGCGCCCGGGCTGGTCCGACACGATGGACACGAACGACACACAACCGCCGGGTCGGCCCCCCAGATTATGGGTCAGGGCGGTGTGCGGATCGTCGAGTTGGCGCCGGCCCGCCTCACCGCGGAACTGCAGCCACGCCTCGTAGAGCATGCGTAGTCCACTGGCGCCCACCGGATGCCCGAACGACTTCAGCCCACCATCGGGGTTGACCGGCAATCGGCCGTCGGCGTCGAAATCACCACCCAGCGCGTCCTTCCACGCGTGACCGGTCTCCGAGAAGCCGAGATCCTCCATCAACACCAGCTCGGTCGGGGTGAAGCAGTCGTGCACCTCGGCCAGCGACAACTGCTGCGCAGGTCGGTCGATACCGGCTTGCGCATAGGCGTCCTTGGCCGCCTTCACCACCTCGGGAAATGTGGTGTAGTCATAGGCCGGATCCACATAGCCCCGCACCGATCCCGCCACCAGGGACAACCCCTCGATGTACATCGGCCGGTCGGTGAATTCGTGCGCGCGATCCGCAGGCACCAACAGCGCACACGCGGCACCATCGGATACGCCCGAGCAATCGAACACGCCGAGCCGGCCCGCCACCTTCGGCGCATTCTCGATGGTCTCGCGCGCAACCGGAGACCGGAACTGTGCCTTGGGATTACGCGTACCGTTGTCGTGGTTCTTCCAGGCTACGTGGGTCATCGCGGCACGCATCTCGTCGGGATGCACACCGTAGCGATCGCAATAGGCGGGATCGAGCAACGAAAAGGCCGCCGGGGCCGTCATCGAGATCTCCGGCGCCGTGCCGTCACCGGGGGGATCTTGGCGCAGGAGCCCGGAATATCCCGAATCCTTGAGCTTTTCGACGCCCACCGCCATCACGATGTCGTAGGCACCCGCGGCGACGGCGTAGGCGGCGTTGCGAAAGGCCTCCGAGCCGGTGGCACAGAAGTTCTCCACCCTGGTCACGGGCTTGTCGTCACTGCCGATCGCCCGACTCAGCGTCAGCCCTCCGAGGCCGGAACTCAACGTGCCGAGCCAGTAGGCGTCCACATCCTCGCGCGCCACGCCGGGCAGACCCGCCAGGCATTCCTGGTAGGCCTCCAGGATCAGATCCTCGGTGGAACAGTCCCAGCGCTCACCGAAGCTGCTGCAGCCCATGGCCACCACCGCAACCTTGCCGGAGATCCCGTTACTGGGCATCGACCTGCACCGCCTTCCAGAAGTAATCGTGTACTCCACCGGCGGTGAACAGCCTGCGGAAGGTGAACCGCACCCGCGTGCCGACGGCCAACTCATCGGGACGCGCATCGGCGACCTCCAGCGTGCAGCGTCCGCCGCCGTCGATGTCGATGACGGCCTGCACCATCGGAGGCGACGGCGAGAACGCCAGCCGGTCCACCGTGTAGGTCACCACGGTCCCGGCCAGATCACGGACGGCCACCTCGGCCATCTCGTCGGTGGCCTGACACTGCCGGCACACCCGCTGCGGCGGAAGGTGAACGAAACCGCATTCTTTGCAGCATGATCCGACGAGTCCGAACTTCCATTGCCGAGCCCGCCCGGCGGGCGGTGCCGCCGGGCGATCCGGTTCCGGCCGACGCGGCGCCTCCCGTTCGACCAGACCGCGCCACGACAGGTAGGTCAGGTACTCGACGGCCGAACCGGCCGCGCGCTGCGCACTCAGCGGTCGCGACTGGCGGTGCCGGCCGAGTGCGGCGGTGGCCGCGAACACCACGACATCACAGCCGTCGGCGGCGGAGACGACCATGATGGTGTCCCCCGCCTCCGCGATGTCGAGTATCCCGGCCAGGGCGATGAACGGGTCGGCGGCACCACTGTGACCGATCGGCGAACTCGACACCGACTTCTGGCCCTTGACCAGCGTGGCTGCCCGCTTGAGGACCGCGGTGTTCGGGCAGGTGAGGACCACGTGGTCGACATCGGCACATCCCGAGGCTGCCAGGGCCGCACCCGCGGTATCGCGGATCAACTCGGCGTAGAACTCGGCGCCGAACCGCTCCTCCCAAAGCTGACCGGTGGCCTCGTCGGGGCTGCGCCACCGATCCAGGAACTCCGCCGTGCTCGAACGGATCGCCAACACCTCGGCAATCGGGTCGTCCGCACCGAACCACAGGGCCGCGGCACCGTCTCCGCCGGACTTCTCGTCGGCCGAGCCCGGCCTGCCCACCCGGACGTCGGCGGCGACCACCAGGCCGCCCTCACGGGCTGCCGCGCGCAGACCGGCCATCGCGCTGCGCGCGGTCCCGCACATGTCGGCGGTGAACACCTCGACGGGAAGGCCCAGTGCCGCATGGACGGCGGTGGCGTTGGTCTTGTCGGCGTAGGCGGGGGTGCTGGTGGCCAGGTACAGCGCGTCCGGCACGACGTCGGAGGGCAACGCCCGAGCGGCCGCGGCGACGGCCATGGTCGTCGAATCCTCGTCGTAGGACGCCACGACGCGGTCACCACGGCGCAGTCCGATGGCCGAACCCGCCAGCCGATGGTGCGGAAGATAGCTCGCGTACCCGCACAGCCCGATCGTCACGAGACACCCTCGAACACCGCTGCCAGGCCCTGGCCGCCACCGATACACATCGTCTCCAACCCGAGCCCTCCCCCGCGCCTGCCCAGTTCATGCAGCATCGTGGTCATGATCCGGACCCCGGTGGCTCCGATCGGATGACCGAGCGATATCCCGGAACCGTTGACGTTCAAGCGATCCTCGACATCGGCCGGGCTCACGCCCCACCCGGCCAGCACCGCGAGCACCTGCACGGCGAAGGCCTCGTTGATCTCGATCAAGGCCAGATCGTCGAATGACAGACCCGTCCTGGCGAACAGCTTCTCGGTGGCGCCTACCGGCCCGATCCCCATCCGGGAGGGCTCACACCCCACGGCGGCCCAGCCACGCAGATATCCCAGCGGCTGCAGCCCGAGTTCGTCGAGCCGGTCCTCGGCGACGACCAGACAGGCCGCGGCGGCATCGTTCTGCTGACTGGAATTGCCTGCGGTGACGGTGCCACCGGGGGTGATGGTGCGCAGCCGGGCGAGGGTTTCGACCGTGGTATCGGATCGGATGCCCTCGTCCGCGGCGAACAGCTGCGGTTCACCGCGGCGGGCAGGCACCTCGATCGCGACCGTCTCCGCGTCGAACAACCCGTCCTTGTGGGCCGCGGCGGCGCGCTGATGGCTGCGGGCGGCAAACGCGTCGGCCTGCTCGCGGGTGATCCGGTAATCCGTGGCGAGGTTCTCCGCGGTCTCGATCATCCCGCTGATGGCGCCGAATCGCCATTCCGGCTGCGAACGTTCACGACCGCGGTCGAGACGGTCGTAGAGCATCTGGTTGCCTGCGCGCGATCCCCAGCGTGCCGACGTGGTGTAGTGCTCGATATTGCTCATCGATTCGACCCCACCGGCGAGCACCACGTCCGCGGCACCGGTCTGCACCGTCATCGCGGCGGTGATGACAGCCTGCAGCCCACCGCCACAGCGCCGGTCGATCTGCAGGCCGGACACCCCGATCGGAAGGCCGGCGTGCAACGCCGCCCACCGGCCGATACACGGCGCCTCGGAGTTGGCATAGGACTGCGCGAACACGACATCCTCGATGCGTTCGGGATCGATCGCACTGCGTTCCACGACGGCCTTGATCACCTGTGCAGCAAGGTCTTCGGCTCGCATCGGGCGCAGACTCCCCCCGAAGGTGCCGACCGGGGTCCGCACCGGGGCGACGATGGCGGCGCGCCTCACTGGTCACCGCGCCAACGGTCGGCGGACGGATCCAGCAGGCTGTTGAGCCGCTCGTCGGGCAACCAGACGATGGTCTCCAGTTCCAGGGCATCCAGGAAACGCACCCGGCCGGTGCGCAGGTCCTGCACCCGCAGCCGCGGCGAGTTGGCGGTGCCGTCGATACTGACCGCGACCTGTGCGAACTCGCTTCCGACCACCGCACCGGCACCCTCGACGTGCACGGGTGCCGTCGGATCGAACTCAATACTCATGCTGTTCCTCAGATCAGAAAGCTCAGGGTGGGGATCGGCTTGTCGGCGTCGACGAGCTGGACCAGCTTGTAGGACAACTTCAGTTCCGCGCCGTCACGGCGCAGCCGATAGGTGGTCCGGCCGCCCCAGATGTGATTACCGCGCGGCCGGGACTCCACGACCAGGAAGTTGGCACCGACCTCGAGATCGACACCGCCGTGCGCATTGGCCCGGCCACCGAGCAGTTCGATGTTGGAGATCAGGCGACGCAGATGCGACGGTGGCGCCTGGGCATAGCGGCGCCCGGTGCGAACCTGCTTGAGCCGGGTCGAGATCCGGCTGCGATTGTCGAAAATGATCGACATCTGCCGGGACGGGTCGCTGGCCACGGTATCGGCGGGCACCCAGTACAGCGCGTCGTCGGTCCACAGGGCTTCCCACGCGTCGTAGTCGTTTTCGTCGGCGTGCCGGGCCTCGCGGTAGATGAACTGCTCGACCTCGACACGGTCGAAGCCGTCGGGCACCGCCAGCAGGTCCTTGCCCGGATTCACGGACGTCGTCACGGCTAGTTCCTCTCCATCAACGTCTTGTAATGCGACCAGAAACCGCGCATACCGGTTTCGTCGGTGTTGGTGCCGATGGTGAAGCCGTTCTCGTCGACCCGCTCCCGGTTCATTCCCCGCCGGACGTCGAGCCACTCCGGACTCAGCGCCGCGATGCCCTCCTGATTGCGTTCGTACATCTCGGTATCGTCGGCCAGCAGCATGCCTGCCGGTCCGACAGATCCGATGCACTGGGACACCATGCGCCGGTTCAGTTCCGGTGCGCCGGCCAACTGGACCGCGGTGGCGTACTGGACACATTCGTCGACGGAGACGGGCTGGATGTTGAACACCTGGATCTCGGCGATGAACAGGTTCGGAAAGATCATCACGTGCGGCGCACCCTCGATCAGGATCCGTTCGGCATCCGCACCGTGGGTGGCCCGCATCGCCGCGACGTAGTCGGGCACCCGTGCCTCGGTGGTGCCGAACCACCGCATGGGCTGGGCATACTTGCGGAACTCCGGACGCAGGTCGTTCTCACTGTGCCCGTTGCCCAGATCGCGGGTCACCGCGGTCGACGAATCGCTGTAGAGCGGACCGATGGTGCTGCCGGTCACCCCGAAGATGGACCCGTGCACGAACTGCGGGTGATAGCCGTCGGTTTCGTTCTCGGCGAGCAACTTCCAATTGGCACGCGCCTTGTGCTGCAGCCAGCCGGCGGTCAGCTCGACGCGGCCCTGTGGAGACAACCGGGTCAGCCGGTCGATCTCACCCGCGGCGGCTCCGAGGTGTTCGGCCAGGGACGGGCCGTCGGGCGCGAAGCTGCCGAAGACGAAGCCACCATAGGAGTCCACCCGGGGGACCCGCCCCATGGCCAGGTCGAGCTTGCGGCCACCGTAGCCCTTGAAGAACGGAAATCCGATCAGATCGCCGTCATTGCGGAAGGTCCAGCCGTGGTACGGGCACCGGAAGGTGCTCGAGTTGCCCTTGGCATCGTCACACACCTGGTTTCCACGGTGCGCACACCGGTTGAGCAGCAGATGGATCTGGCCATCACGGTCTCGGGTCATGATGACATCCTGCGGACCGAGCTTCTTGCGCACATAGTCGTTGGGCTGTGCCACTTCGCTCTCATGACCGATGAAAACCCATGTCCGATACCAGATCTTCTCCAACTCCTCGGCGAAGATCGACGGATCGGTGTAGAGGCTGCCGTGCACCTTCTCCGGCCGGATCAGGCGCTCGTACCGGCTGGCTGTCCCCGCGCCGGCGTCGACGACAGATGTCGTGGGAGGTGTCATTGGTGGGCTCCTTGCCGAGATCCGAACGATGGGCGTCGCTTCTGTGCGAACGCGGCGATACCTTCTGCGAAATCCGCACTGCCGAAAAGCCTTGCCTGGTGTGCGGCCTCATGGTCGAGGACCTCGACAGGCGGCAGCGTGGGCGCGACGGCCAGCAGTTCCTTGATCACGCCGTAGGCCTGCGCGGGACCGGCGGCCAACCGTTGCGCGTCTGCGCGCGCTACGGCCAGCGTCGCGCCGGGATCGGTGAGGGCATCGACCAAACCCCAGAGCTGGGCGGTCTCCGCGGTCACCGGCTCCGGCATCAGCAGCATCTGGCGGGTGCGGGCGACACCGACCCGGCGCGGTAGCGAGGCATAGGCGCCCATGTCACCGGCCAACCCGACATTGGTGAAGGTGGTGGCAAATCGCGCATCGCGGGCGGCGATCACCCGGTCGCAGGCGGCCGCCAGCGCCGCACCGGCACCGAAGGCGGCACCCTCCACCGCGGCGATGACGGGTTTGGGGGTGTTCCAGATCGCCCGGATGACACGCTGGGCCATCTGAGCCCGCTCCATGGCCTCGGTCTCGGACATGAGCTTCATCGTGGAGATATCACCGCCGGAGCAGAACGTGCTGCCCGCACCGGTCAACACGATCACCCGCACCTGCGGGTCGGCATCGGCGGCCTCCAGCGCGTCGGCGAGCTCCAGGCGCAACGGAATGTCGATGGCGTTGCGCACCTCGGGCCTGTTGAGGGTCAGGACGCGCACGGCGCCGTCGTCTTCGACGAGGACGTTCATCGTCCGACGAACTTCGGTGTGCGGCGCTCGATCACGGCGCGTAGCCCCTCGAGAGCGTCCGCGGTCCCTGACAACTCGGACACGGTGCGTGATTCCTCGGGCAGACGCTCCTCGATGGAGGCGCCCACCCCCGACCACACGAGGCGCTTGGTGGCAGAGAGCGCGAGGGTGGGCATCGCGGCCAGCTCGGCGGCGATCGCATCGGTGCGGGCGACCAACTCGTCGTCGGCAACCACCTCGGTGATCAGACCGATATCGGCGGCTTCCTGGGCGCTCAGCGTCGGATTGGTCAACAGGATGCGCAGGGCCTGGCGCAACCCGACCAGTTGGGCCAGCGTCACCGACGAACCGCCGTCGGGGGCCATACCGACCCGCACCGCACCGGAGAAGAACTTCGCCGAGCGAGCGGCGACGACGATATCGGATGCGCACACCAGCCCGAGGCCGCCGCCTCCGGCGGCGAATCCCTGTACCGCGGTGACCACCGGTACCCGGAGTTGGAACAGGGCGGCGGTGGCCAGCTGCAACCAGGCCGTCGCCTCGCGCAGGTAATCCGGCAGCGCCTCCCCCTTGGACTCGAAGGTGTGCACGTCACCACCGGCGCAGAAGTTGCGTCCCGCACCCGAGAGCAGCACCACCTTGACGGCCGGATCGGCATGGCAGGCCAGCACCTCGGCGTGCAGTGCCTTGAGTGTGTCGACGTTCAGGCCATTGGCGATGTGCGGGCTGTTGAGTTGTAGCCGGGCGACACCGTCGGCGCCCACCTCCCGCAACACCGGGGCAGTATTGGTCTCGCTCATGTGGTCTCCCTGTTCTTGAACGCCGACACACCGGCCTGTCCGGCCGATCCGCTCAGTCGTGCGACGACGGCATCGGTTTCGTGGCGATTGGCGGTGGCGAGATCGGTGTCCAACCCCGCCACGACGAGTTCCTTGATGGCGGTCAGGGCCGAGCGGTCCCGGCCCGCGAGCCGGGCGGCGAAGGCCTGCACCGAATCGTGGAACACCTCGGGTGCGAATGCCCGGTAGGCGAGCCCGATCCGCACCGCTTCGATCCCGCTGAACTTGTCACCGGAGAGCAGCAATCCCAGGGCCTGCTGGCGACCGAGGATGCGCGGCAGCCGTGCGGTGCTGCCCCCGCCGGGGATCATGCCGAAGTTGACGTGGTTGTCCGCAATCCGCGCCTGCTCGCAGACCAGCACGATATCGGCGGCCTGCATCAGTTCGAATCCGCCGGCCATCGCGACACCGTCCACCGCGGCCACCACCGGGACCGGCAGTCCGGCGATGACATCGCAGGCCTCCTTGAACGTGGTGAACAGCGTGCGCAACGCTTCGGGCCCGTCTGCCCGAAGCCGCTGCACCTCGTCGAAATCGCCTCCGGCGCAGAAATTTCCACCCGAGCCACGAATGATCACGGCATGCACGTCCGTGCGCTGCCCCAGACCGGTCAATGCGGCGCCCAGCGCCCGCGCCAAGGCCACGTTGACGGCGTTCATCCGGTCGGGGCGGTTCAGCGTGATCCAGCCGATGTGCTCGCGGACCTCGACGAGCACCTCGGCATCGTTGACTCCGGGATCGTCTACTTCGGCAGCACCGTATGCGTTCACATGTATCTCCCGCCGCCGACCTCGATGACCGTGCCGGTGATGTAGCTGGACAGGCCCGAGCCGAGGAAGACCACCGCCCCGGCCACCTCACCGGGTTCACCAGCCCGCTTCATCGGGACGTCGGCCTCGCGCTGGGCGAACACCTCCGGCGGCATGGCCGCGGTCATGGGCGTACGGATGAGCCCGGGTTGGATGGCGTTGACCCGCACGTTGTGGTGGGCAACCTCCTTCGCCGCGGCTTTGGTCAGACCGACGATGCCCGCCTTCGCGGCGCTGTAGTTGGTCTGTCCGGGATTTCCCGATTTCCCGGACAGCGAGGAGATGTTGACGATGCTGCCGGACTTCTGTTCGCGCATCACCGCCGAGGCTTCCCGGATACCGAGCCAGGTTCCGCGCAGGTGCACGGTGATGACGGCGTCGAAGTCGGACACCTGCATCTTCTTCAGCGAGGCATCACGGGTTATCCCGGCGTTGTTGACGAAGATGTCGAGTCGGCCATAGTGGTCGACCGTGCCGGACACCAGGTCGCGCACGGCATCCTCGGAGGTGACATCGCAGGCGAGGCCGCGGCAGTCGCCGGCAGGTCCCGCCACCTCGGCGGCCGCCCGCGCGGCCGCGGTCTCGTCGAGGTCGGCGAACACCACCCGGGCACCGTGCTCGTACAACGTTCGCCCGATCTCCAACCCGATACCCTGCGCGGCACCGGTCACCACGGCGACCTTGTCCTGGAGCAGTCTTTCCACCCGGAATCTCCCATCGCACGAGGCATAGACAAATCTAACCAAAATTTCTAATCTAGGTTAAATCAATTGGTCGGACGGTTTCAACCATGGGGCCACCGAGAAGGGATCGACATGGATCTGGGACTGTCGGGGGCTCGCGTCGTCATCACCGGAGGCGCGTCCAACATCGGGCGCGGCATCGTGCATGAATTCGCCGCCGAAGGTGCACGCATCGTGCTCAACGACATCGACGCCCCGCAGGCCGACAAGGTCCGGGCCGAAGCGCTGGAACGCGGTGCCGCCGAAGTAGAACTCGCCATCGAAGACCTGACAGTCGACGGTGCCGCCGAACGCACCGTCGAAGCGGCGATCTCGCAATGGGGCGGCGTCGACGTCCTGGTCAACAATGCCGGGTGGAGTGTGCCCGGCTTCGTCGCCAGCGATACCGACCGGCAAAAATGGCAGCGCACCATCGAGATCAACTTCTTCAGCGCCGTGGCCGCCACCCAGGCCGCCATCGCGGCCATGAAGGATGCCGGAGGCGGTTCGATCGTCTTCATCTCCAGCGACGCCGCCTTCGGCCAGATCCGCCAAGGCATCTACGGCGCGTCGAAAGCGGCCATGGTCGCCTTCGCGCGCACCACGGCGCGTGAACACGGCCGCCACGGAATCAGGTCGAACATCGTCTGTCCGGGCCTGGTGATGCCGCAGGGCCCCGAGGCGGTCGGGGCCGCCAGCCTCTGGGCGGTCGGCCAGGACGAGGTGTTCAACCCCAAGCAGATCGACTTCATGCTCAAGGACACCCCGATGCGCCAACTCACCACAGCCGAAGACGTCGCGCGCGCGGTGCTGTGGTTCGCCTCCCCGACCGCCGCCCGCCAGGTCACGGGCCAGATGATCTCCGTCAGCGGCGGATACACCATGCCGTGACCACCGGCAGGCGAGCGGCCGGGCGCCGCTGATCTCAGCGGCGCCCGGCATCGCCCTCGCCGGTACGGATCACCGTGTCGGTGGCACCAACATCGACTGCCACGACTCCGGTTTCCCGGCGCCCGCCAGATTCGATTGGGTATAGCGTTTCCCATCGGGCCCGAGATAGCTGCCCGTCGCCGGGTCGTACTCGGCTACCGCGATGGGCGGCGCCACCGTCGGCGCCGCGGCCGCGGGAGCAGCCGGCGGCGCGCTCTCACCGGGCCGAATCTGCGGAATCGGCTGGCCGGACAACGTGGCGTTGGGATCGCCCTTCCAGTTGAACCCGTCGTTGAGAGGAACGTAGTTCTCGTCGCTCTCGCACATCTTGACCGTCGGCGCCCGCTTGCCCGGCCGTGTCGCACACGGCAGGTTGCGCGCACCGCGCACGTTGAACATGGAGTCCTGCGGGATGCGGCAGTACAGGTCGCCCGCGGGGCGGTCCGGGTAGTCGGTCAGGCTTGTCGGCCGTGCCTGATTGGGCGGTAGGTAACCGGTCAGGCATGGTGGTGGGAGGTTGAGGTTGAGGTTGAAGCTCAGAAACGCGCCCTTGTAATCGGGTTTGGTATCGCGATTGGTGACACCCGCGCCCTGCACCACTTCCACCGCCGACGGTGCCAGCACCAGCAGCTGCTCGAGATGCGGCTGATAAGTGACCGCCACATCACCGAGGGTGACCAGGTTTGCCAACACCACCGGCAGGGTCGGCTGGACCCGGTCGAACAGCTGACGGACCTCGTCGGCGGCACGCGGACCCACGTCGAGGATGCCGGTGACCGACTTGTCCTCACGCTTGAGCTGTTCGGTCACCGAGGCCATGTTGGAGGCCCACGCCTCGATCGAATCAGCGGTGGCCGACTGGGAGTCCAGGATCGGTTTGGAGTTGTCGATCAGGTTGGTCAGCGCGTCGAGATTCTTACGGGCGTCGATGGCCAGCGTGGTCGAGCCCTTGACCAAACGGGCCAGATCTGGGCCCAAACCTCCGACTGCCGTAGCCGATTCGTCGACCACCGTCTGAAGGTTGTCACCGGGGATGACCTCCAACCCCTTGTTCGTCGCCGCCAGCAGATCACTGATGTCCGGGGGCACCGAGGTTCGGTCCTGCGGTATCACCGCACCCTCGGCGAGGCGACCGTTGTCGCTGGCGGGAATCAATGAGACGTACTGCTCGCCGATGGACGACGCGCTGTGCACCTCCGCGGTGACGTCGCCGGGAATGTCGACATCGGATTTGAGCGACAGTTCTGCCACCACACCGGACCGGGTGAGGTCCACCCGTGCCACCCGGCCCACGTTGGTTCCGCGGTAGGTGACGTTGGCGTTCTCGTAGAGTCCCGCGGCGACCGGCAACTGAACGGTCACCTTGTAGTGGTTGTACCCGAACAGCAGGTTCGGCAGGCCCATGTAGTTGAAGATCATCACGGCACCACCGACGAGGGTGATCACCGCGAAGAACGCGAGCTGGGTGATGACTCTTCTGCTGAGTACCATCTAGGGCCCCTGATTCAGGTGGTACGGGATGACCAACGGATTGACCGCGGTGTACGGGCTGGGCAGCTGACCGATCGTGCGCCCCCACTGCATCTCCAGCTCGGTGAGCTCACCCTCGAATCGGGTGCCGGTGAAGAACGACGAGTCGATACGACTCAGCGTCAGATCGATGACCGCGGTCAGGTTCGCGTAGTCGCCGCGGAACCATTTGTCCAGCGTCTCCTGGGCGAACGGATACACCGAGAAGAAGCTCAACGACCGGGTGAGCGCGGGTCCGGAATCGGCCAGTGATTTCACCACCGGGGCAAGATCTTTGAGCTCCGCCACCAGCGCCTCTTTGGTCTGGTTGCTGGAATCGGCGGCAAGGGCGCTGAACTTGCCGAGCTGATCGAGTGCCTCGGTGAGGGTCTCCCGCTCATCCCGAAGAACGCTGAGCGCCTCGGGGATGGTGTCCAGCGCCCGGTCGACCACCGGGTCCTGTGCGGCGAAGTCGCCGACAAGGTTGTTGAGACTGTCGGTGGCGCTGATGATCTCGTCTGTTTGGCGGTCGGTGTTGGCGATGAACCTGTCCACCTCGGTGATGAGGCTACGGAGGTCGTTCTCGCGCCCGGCGAAGGCAGTGCTCAACGCCGTGGTGATGTCCTGAATCTGACCGACGCCGCCACCGTTGAGCAACAGCGACACCGCCGCCAGCGTCTGCTCGGTCGACGGATACGCGCCACCGGAGGCCAATTGGATCACCGAGCCATCGTGCAGTCGGCCCTCGGGGGCCTCGTTGACCGGTGGAGCGAGCTCGATGTGCAGTGACCCCAACAGGCTGGTCTGCCCGATGGTTGCCGTCGCATTGGCCGGCAGCACGACATTGCCGTCGAGCGTCATGGTGAGCACCGCGTGCCAGTCCTGGCGCTCGATCTTGGTCACCGTGCCGACGTTGACGTCACCGACGCGCACCCGCGAGTTCTGCTGGACGTTGTTCACATCCGGCAGCTCCGCACGGATGGTGAACGATCCCGGACCGTCACCCGCGGTGCCGGGCATCGGCAATGAGTTCAGACCGCGCCAGTCGCTGCAACCGGTCAGCAATGCCATGGCAGTCACCGCGCAACCGACCAACACCAGCGCACGTCGGCGGCCGGTCATGAACCCGCTCCCGGCGGCAACATCATCCCGGTGAGGCCGGCCGCAGGATCGGTCTGCTGGGCCTCGGCGGGCAGCGGCGGTGTCGCACTCGCGGCCGGGGCGGGCGCACCTGCGGCCGGCGCCGGAGCCGGAGCGGGAGCCGGTGGCACGTAATCGGGTCGCATCCAATCCTCGCTGTAGGTCACCTCGTTCGGGCGCGCGACAGCGCCGACCAAGGGGTTGCCGCCGATCGGGAAGAAGTTCATCTGGCGGTTCTTCACAATCGGTGCCAGGTACTGCACGCACAGCTTCGAGGACTGCTCGGCGCCCAACCGGGAGGCCGCCTGGATGGCTCCGCACAGGAAGCTGATCGGATCGCTGAAGTTGTTGGTCGACAGGGCGCCGCTGAGCGTGCCCTGAGCCGGTTGGTAGATGTTGATGAAGTTCTGCAGCACCGTCGGCGACATGTGCAGCAGTTGCTTGATGTCGTCGACGCTGTCGGTCAGCGCCTGCGATACCGAGGCCAGCTTGTCCGAGGTGGTGCCCAGGGTCTCCTTGTTGGCAGCCACGAATGTCGCCACCGTCTTGGACACCTCGCTGACACTGGCTGCGGCAGAGCTGATCTCATCCGGATCATCGGCCAGCGCCCATGTCACCGAAGCGAGATTGCGGTTGAGCTGCGACATGACATCTGAGCTGTCCTGCAGAGCCGACACCAGCAGCGACAGATTGCGCAGGGTGCTGAACAGGTCGGTGCTGTGATCACCCAATGCCGAAGTCGCCTTGGACAGCTTGATCAACGTGTCACGGATGTTCTTGCCCTGTCCGCGGAGATTGTCGGCGGCCGTGTTGACCAGCGAACCGAGCGTGCTCACTCCCCCGGGTTCGGTGGGCTGCAACATCTCGGTGAACCGCTGCAACTGGACCCGCACCTCGTCCCACTCGACCGGCACGGCGGTGCGCTCCATCGGGATCGCGGCGTCCGCGGGCAGGGTGGGACCGCCGGTGTAGGCAGGCGTCAGCTGGATGGCGCGAGCGGTCACCAGCGACGGCGCCAGGATGACCGCCTTGGCATCGGCGGGCACCGAGTAATGGTCGTCGATCCAGAAGCTCACCTTGGCGCGGTCGGGCTCGGCATCGATGCGCTCGATCTCGCCGACCGGCACGCCGAGGATGCGGATCTCGTCACCGACGAACAAACCGTTGGTGTTGTCGAAATATGCGGTGAATGCGGTCCTGGCGATGTTGGTGGTCGTCCGCACGATCGCGACGACCCCGACCGTCAATACCACGGCCAGCAGCAACGCCAACCAGATTCGTATACGCGGCCGCGTCACTGTCCGTTACCTCCTGGCTCGGCCGGGGAACCGTCGGGTGCGACCTCGCCGGGTGCGCGCTCCAAAACGGGCGATGGGGTCGGTTCGGGAACGGACTGTTGGGCCGCCGGACCCGGCGCCGGCGGGCCGGGCGGCGGCCCACCGGGCGCCGGTTGCGGTCCGGGATCCCGGTAGGGATAGCAGCCCGGCCCGGGTAGTGGGATACCCGGTGGTCCGCACTGGCTGTCGCCGGGATTACCGGTGGTGGCATCGGGAATCGTCAGGCGCGGCTCGCCACCCTGACCGGTGCGCGGGAACGGCACGGGCAGTGCGGGCAGGCCGGGCTGGCCGACCTGTGGATCCGTGCGCTGCGACGGTGCGAGCACGTTCGGATCCAGACCGAGGTCGGAGAAAGCGGCGTTGATGAACGGCTGAAGATACTGACCGGGAAGAAGATTGGACAAGTAGGCCTTGAAGAAGGGCCCCGAGGACACCGACTCACCCAGCGAGAAGACGTAGGTGGTCAGCCCTTTGATGGATTGCTGGACTTCCGACTTCCGGTTCTCCACGATCGCCAGCGCACCATTGAGCTTGTCCAGCGCCGGCTTGAGCGTGTCGGTGTTGTCGGCGACGAAACCGTTTATCTGCGCCGACAAAGCGGTGATGTTGTTCGAGATCTGGTCCAGCGCGGCACTCTGTTCGCCGAGCGCAACCAGCAACTCGTTCGAGTCGCGGACGAGCTGGACGATCTTGTCGCTGCGCTCACCGAGAACGGTGGTGGCCTTGTTCGCGTTGGCCAGCAACCGGCGAAGTTGTTCGTCGCGACGGTTGAGGGTGTCGGAGAACCGCGCGACACCGTCGACGGCTACTCGCAGATCATCCGGGGTGTCCCGGAAGGTCTCGGCCAGGGTCGACAACGAGGTCGACAGCTGATCGGTGTTCAGGCCGCTGATCTGAGCGGTGATGTCCCCGATCGCGTCGGGCAGCTGATAGGCCGATGTGGTGCGCTCCAACGGGATGACACCGTCCTGGTCACCGTCCCCGCGCGGGGTGATGTCGAGGATCTTGGACCCCAGCAGGCTCTTGGTCTTGACCGCGGCTTCGGTGCGATCACCGAGCTGCACGTCGTCGTCCACGCTGAACCGCACGAGCACGCGAGGCCCGTCCAGCGAGATGCTCTGCACCTTGCCGACCTGATAGCCCGAAACCTGCACCGCAGCACCACTTGTCAAGCCGCCGGCCTCGGCGAAGTACGCCCCGTAGGTCTTCTGCGAGGACACCAGCGGCAACTTGTCGTAGTTGAGCACGCCCAGACTGATCGCGCCGACGGTCACGACGCCGATCAACCCGATGACCGCGGGGTTGCGCTCTTGGAAGGGTTTCATTTCGGCGTGCACCTGCCGGTGTCTTGGCCTGCCAGTTTCACATACACCGGTTGACCGCCCTTACCGTTGAGTTTCAGTACGAGATCGCAGATGTAGAAGGAGAAGTAATCGCCGTTGAGCCCCTGCCGACCCAGGATCCGGTAGGACTGCGGCAGCGTGGCGAGCAGATTGTCCACGTAGTCGTGGTCGGCGACCACGATGCCCGCGGCGCGGTCGGTCTGCGCGACCGTCTCCTTCAGCGGCGGCCGGGCCTGTGCCAGCAGATCGGCGATACTCGCCGCGGACTCGTTGGTATAGGCCACCGCAGCACTCAGGTCGCCCTTGCGTTCTTTGAGGGTGTGCACGATCTCCGACAGTGAGTCGACGGCGGTACCGAACTTGTCCTTCTGGTCGCCGAGCGAACCGAGCACGGTGTTGAGATTGGTGATGACCTGGCCGACGAGCTCGTCACGGTCGGCGAGGGTATTGGTCAACGCAGCGGTGTTGGAGAGGAACGAGGCGACGGTCGCGCCCTGGCCCTGCAGCGCCGAGAGCAGCTGACCGCTCAGCGCGTTCACCTGGTCGGGGTCCAAAGCCCGGAACAGCGGCCGGAATCCACCGATGAGGGCGTCCAGGTCCAGAGCCGGGGTGGTGCGCGACACCGGGATGGTG
Source organism: Mycolicibacterium neoaurum ATCC 25795 (assembly GCF_000691525.1). Taxonomy (GTDB): domain Bacteria; phylum Actinomycetota; class Actinomycetes; order Mycobacteriales; family Mycobacteriaceae; genus Mycobacterium; species Mycobacterium neoaurum. The sequence goes on along the minus strand of NZ_JMDW01000015.1, from coordinate 14,685 downwards.
GCACCGGGCGCCAGCCGCTGCACCGCGCCGGCTCCCTCCTCCAGCGCGAGATACCGGCCGCCGATGACATTGTCGTAGCGGATGGCCGCCCGGCTGCCTTCGGTCAGCACCACCGAATCGTCGGCGCTGAACTCCACCGTGACGGTGCTGTCGCCGTTGAGCCGGATGTCACCGACCTTGCCCACTTCGACACCGGCGATCCGGACGAAGTTGCCGGTCTCCAAACCCGTCACGTTGGTGAACACCGCACGGAAGGAACGGGCGTCACCGAACCGAAACTGGGCAAAAACGGTCAGCAGCGCGAACATTCCGAACAGCGCGACCACGATGAACACGGCAAGCCGCCAGGCGGCGCCTGACAAGTTGTCCTTCATCTCGTCTGCCTCTCGATACTAGGTCGTGTCAAGGTCGGGCTGGTTCACGGCACCGGCGGCGGCCCGGCGATCCCAGGCGGGATGGGTGCGGGCGGCACGCCGGGATACAGCGGCGTACCGCCGGGGCCGTATTGCGGTGCCCCGTAGGGCGGAGCCCCGGGATACGGAATCGGTCCCGGCGCCGGGCCACCCGGGTAGCGGATGCTGGGCGGTTCCGGCACGGCGCGGGTCACCGGGAAGTAGTTGGCCCAGCCGGGGAATCCGATGCCCGGGTTGGGCCGGTTGTCCAGACCGGTGCCCCAGCCGGTGTTGGCGATCAGGGTGCGCACGGGCCAGTTCTTGGCCACATCGGGCAGCGAGCCGCAGCCCGGCTTACCGCCAGGCCCACCCTTGGCACCATTGATCGGCAGATTCTGCGGATACCGATAGGGATCGTCACCCAGCAGCAGCGCCGCGTCCACGATCAGCGATTTGCCGTTCGCTCCACCGGTGTAATCGGCCTGGCCGAAATCGATGGCCTTCTTGCCACCGACGAGAAGGCAGGTCAGCGACGGGTTGTACTTGTTGAACAGCGCCGCCGTCGGCCGCAGCGTGTTGATGGCCCGCACCAGATTCTCCTTGTTCGGACCCAACACCGCGGTTCCGCTCTGCGAGAGCCCGATCACGTTGAGCAACAACGAATCCAGCTCGCGAGCGCGGTCGACCACGGTATCGCTCGTCGTGCTGGCGGCATCGAGTACACGCAAGATGTCCGGTGCCGCCGCGGCGTAGGCGTCGTTGAAGTTCTTGAACGCCCGCCAGTCCTCGGCGATGGTGTCGGTGCGTTGGTTGAGCGCAATCAGCACCTCGTTCGCTGCCGTCGTCGCCTCCCCCATCCGGGGCCCTTGGCCGCGCACGCCCTCGGCGATCGCCGAGAAGACCGTGTTCAGCTTGGCGGGATCGATCTTGTGGATGACACCGACGAGGTTCTGGAAGACGGTGTTCACCTCGGTGCTTACGTTCTGTGACTGCAGGACGGCGCCCGCGGCGAGTACCTGTTCGGACGGGTCCTGCGGGTAGATCAGGTCGACGTACTTGGCGCCGAACACCGTCGTCGAGGCGATCCGGGCCTCCACGTTGGACGGCAGGTAGGCGATCTTGTCGGGATCGAGCTCGAGTTTGAGACTGACCGGATCGCTGCCGCCGGTGACCGCACCCACGTGGCCGACCTGCACCCCACGCAGCTTGACCTTGGCGCCGACCTCCATGACCAGACCGGCTCGATCCGAGCTGAGCGTCACCGGCACATAACTCTTGAACGAACCGGTGAACAGGAAGCCGGTGAGGGCCACCGCCGCGATGACGAACACGATGAGAATCGCTGTCCACCAATCCGGATGGATGAGAGGTTCGCCCGCCTTACGCGCCATCGCTCAGCCCGCCAGGTTGAAGTTGCCGGACTGTCCGTAGATGGACAGCGTGACCAAGAGCGTGACGCACACTGCGACGACCAGTGAGGTGCGTGTTGCGCGTCCGACCGCTTCACCCACTCCGGCGGGTCCGCCGCCCGCGGTGAATCCGTAGTACGTGTGCACCAACATGATGACCACCGCGGTCACCACCGCCTGTACGAATGACCAGATGAGGTCGGTGGGGATCAGGAATGTCCGGAAGTAGTGGTCGTACACACCCGTGGACTGCCCATAGATGACCGTCGTTCCGAATCGTGCTGCCAGGAAAGACATGATGACCGCGACACAGTACAGCGGGATGACGACGATGACGCCGGCCAGCACGCGGCTGGATGCCAGGTAGGCCAGCGAGCGGACACCCATCACCTCCAGGGCGTCGATCTCTTCGTTGATACGCATCGCACCGAGCTGGGCGGTGGCGCCGGCACCGATGGTGGCCGCCATGGCGATCGCCGCGGTGAGCGGCGCGATGAGCCGCACGTTGAAGTAGGCGGAGGCGAACCCGGTGAGTGCCTCGACTCCGACCTGGGCGAACTGGTTGTAACCCTGCACGGCGACCAGCGCACCGGTGGAGATGGTCAGGAATCCGACGATGACGACCGTGCCGCCGATCACCGCGAGGGCTCCGGCGCCCAGACTCATCGCGGCAATCAACCGCACCAGCTCGGTCTTGTAATGGACGAGGACATCGACCGCGGAGGCCAGCGTCCGACCGTAGAACTGCGTCTGCTCACCGATGCGGGTCCACCCGGCATGCCAGTTCTTCGTTGACCGAGTGAGTCGCGGAAACTGCTGGCTCACCGATACTTTGATGCTCATAGATTCACCTTGATTCCCACTGCGGTCATGAAGATGTTGATCAGGAAGAGCGCGAGAAACGAGAACACCACGGTCTCGTTGACGGCGTTGCCGACACCGGCTGGGCCGCCGCTGACGGTCGTGCCCATGTAGCAGGCGATCAAGCCCGCCGTCATCCCGAACAGGGTTGCCTTGATCAGCGACACCACCACGTCGCCCACGCCGGTGACCAGAGTCAGGCCCGCGACAAAGGCTCCCGGCGTGACGTTTTGGAAGAACACCGAGAAAACGAAGCCACCCGCCAGGCCGACCAGGATCACCAACGAGGCCAGCAGCAGCGCTACCACCGTCGCAGCCAGAACCCGTGGGACCACGAGTGCCTGAATGGGGTTGATGCCCATGACGCGCTGTGCGTCGAGTTCCTCTCTGATGGTGCGCGCTCCCAGATCTGCGCACATTGCGGTCGCGCCCGCACCCGCGACAACCAGCACGGTGACGATCGGACCGATCTGGGTGACCGCTCCCAACGCGGCACCGGTCCCGGAGAAGTCCGCGGCACCGAACTCGGCTAGCAGCACGTTGAAGGTGAACACCGTCAACACCGTGAAGGGAATCGACAGCATCAGCGTGGGCAACAACGACACCCGCGCCACGAACCAGGTCTGCAGCACGAACTCACGCCAGGCGAACGGTGGACTGAAGACGGCCAGCGCCGTGTCCATCGAGAAGGCGAAGAAACCACCGATTCCGCGCAGGGGTCTAGACGATGCCAGCGTCTTGAGGATCAAGATCGCGCCCCGATTCGCGCAATAGGCAGCAGGTGGGCTGCCGATTGCATACCGGCCACCCACGCACCACCGATGGCGCATGCGCAGTTCGAGTCAAGGTGTCGCCACATAGCTGTCGTCCTCTGTTGTGGCAGGCAATACCGCCGGCACTCCGATATGAGCAGGGTCACAGACGCGCTAGACACTACGTCTATACGTTCCGCCTAGTCAATATGTCGAACGAGGCGATCGCGAATTTGCCAGCAGCCCCAGACTTTGAAGCTGCAACCACGTCGCTGAACGCGCACTCATTCGCCGCGAAGTGACGCGGCCCACAAATTTAATCATGATTAAGCACGCCGATCAACACCTTATGCGGATGCGATGACACGATGCGACCCATACCTGCGCGCCATCGGTGACGTGGCGAATTTTGACGCGGTCGTCAGACCGAGGAGGCCGCGCCCGCTCTCGAATACTCAGTAAAATTTCGGTACGAGCTCGCTTTGACTGGACCGAACCCATCCCCCGGCCATGCGCCATGAGCCCGGGACCGAGCTCCCCGCTCGGAATTGCTAGGCGGACTCCACATGGAGAAGAGCGGCTCCGATGACGCGGCAGGTTCGATCGAGGCCGATGAGCAGGCCCGGACAATGGCGCTGCGAACGCGGGGCCGGTCCGGAGAAGTCAGTTGCCGGCCCGCGACCGCGCCCCTTCTGGATCGACAAGCCGACACGCGGCATACCTGCAGCCAGGATCCACTTTCCCGACCGTCGAACTCTCCCCGGCAACGCTCGCGGCAATCAGATTTTTTGAATGTGTGATAAATTCGGGATGCGTTCAGGTACTGTCGATTCCGCCCATGCGACGGCAGATGACCGGACGAACCTGACCGCCCGGACGATGCCCAGGGGCTCCCGGACCACAGCACACCCCGTCGATTTTCGAATTGGTGATAAGTAATGACAGCAGCACTGCCACACCCCACCGACGCCGACTACGCCGACGCGTATGGCCGCGCCTGGACCCACGATCCCGAGTTGCTGTGCACCTTCTTCACCGCAGATGGCACGTACACCGATGTCGCGATGCGCGGGACCTATCAGGGGCGCGCCGGCATCCAACGCTTCCATCGATGGATGCTGACATTCTCGCCCGATTCGTTGATCGTCTTCACCGAGCCCGCCGTGGCCGACGGTCGCGCCTACTTCGAGTGGACCTGGAGCGGGTCCATCACCGGGCCTCTTCGCCTGCCGAACGGCAGCTCGATTGATGCGGCAGGAAAGCAGTTTTCGGCGACCGGCATTGCCGCGTGCCGCTATGACGATCAGGGCTTGCTGACCAGCCACCGCGACTTCTGGGATGTCGGCTTGCTCGTCGACCAACTCGGCGACACCCTCGTTCCCCGCGGCGCCCAATAGGCGCCGGTCAGAACATCAGAGCGCTGAATCGCCAGTCCAACACCTGGCGATCATCGTCGCCCTCGGCTCCCACCGCGAACACCAGCGACCGCATATCGAGCACGCCACCGCCCGCCGGCAGCGGCGATACCCGTTCGATGCGCAGGTCGCTGTACACGGTATCGCCCTCGTACACCGGACCGGTGTGGTCGCAGGACTGCCAGCTGGTGACGGTTGCCAGGTTCGGCAGTACCCGGGTGGCTTGGGCCAGGGCGAGCCCGATGGTGTGCCCGCCGTACACCAGGCGCCGACCACCAACTCGCCAATCATGATGCGTGGCAGCGATGTTGAGGCTCAGGCGGGCGAGTTCGGGGGCCGAGCTCACGACATCGGCCGAACTGCGGTAGCTGCGGCCGGCCAGCTCCGAGACGAAGTGCGGGCCGGGCACGCGCGCACGGAAGGCCGCACCGTCCCATGATCCGGCCGGATCGGTGGCCACCTCGTCGGCGCCGATCGTGGTCAGGTCGTCATGGTGTCCGGTGTCGACAACCCCGGGTGCCATCGGGAGCATCGCGCAGCGATGGAAATCGAGAACAAGCCGCCCGTGCTGGTCGGTCGTCGTCATCCGCAATGCGGCAAGGCCGGTGGGCGCCCGGCCTTCACGGATGGCATTCTGACGAAGGCCGACGACCCGGGTCGTGGTGGACAACGTATCTCCCAGCTTGGGATAGCTGTGAAATACCAAGCCGCGATAGAAAAGATTGGCCTTGACGCGACCGGTCACCAGCGTGCTCTGGCCTATCGCGACATCGGTGACCAATCCGGGATGCGCCAGCAGACCGCGTGTTCCCGTCACTGCTTCGGTCAGCTCGATGTCGAGCGCCAGACGCAGCCGGTCCCCCAGGATCGCCTGATGCAATGCGGCCGCACCTTCGGTCAGAGTCATCCTGGGTGCACTGTCGAAGACCTGCCCGACGGTGAGCTCGTCGAAGTACGGCCCCACACTTGAATTCGGTGTCGGCATCACATCCCTTTCAGATCCAGGTCGATACGGGGCCGGCATTCGTGACCGTGGCCGCACTTTTTGAAATTAGACTAAAATATAGCGGCTATCAATTCGCGGCATCGTCGCCATCGGTGCCATCGGGATCGACGCCACGGACCGCCGGCAGGACCAAGCTGTCGATGACCTGGCGCACGAAACCGGAATCGACACCCTGACCGCCGACGACCCGCAGTAGCCCCATCGCCACCAGCACGTCGGCCACCAGCGACCAGTCCCGATCCGCGATATCACCGCGTTCGACGGCGTGTTGCAGAATCGCGGCCACCACGCGTCGTCCCCGACGCAGCATCAGGTCGTCCAGTGCGGCCGCCAACTCTGGGTCACGGCTGGACTCCAGCGCCACCCGCAGCACCAGATCGTTGGAGATCAGTTCGTCGTCGTTGCGGGCAACCCGATCGACGATCACGTCGAAGTCGCCCTCCAAGCTGCCGGTATCGGGGATATCGTCGGCAAGCAGGTCGGGCCGCCAGTAGACAAGCGCATCGGTGATCAGCGCCGCTTTCGACGCCCACCGCCGATAGATCGCAGCCTTACCGACGCCCGCACGGGCGGCGATGTCGTTCATGTTGGTGTCGTTGTAGCCGTTCTCGGTCAGCGCGGCCAACGCGGCATTGAGGATCGCGGGGTCGCGGGACCGGTCGAGTCGACCGGTGGTGCGCTGGCGAAGCTTGGGCTCCATGCCTGCCATTGTCACCGATTCCCCGACCGGCACCTACCGCGGCACCGACCAGTTCCACACCGACATGTCCGCGGCCGGGTAGCCCGCACACACGTCGGTGGCCTTGGCGACCACGCCCTTGTTGTTGAAGAAGATCTTGGCCCAGTTACCCCACCGGGTGGCGACCTGCTCGTAGTAGATGTTGGTGGCGGTGTCTTCGGAGTATTGCCGCCGCGCGGGCGCATCCAGGGAGTAGAACCAGTGGATCCGGTCCACGGCCATCTGCTGAATCTCCGGCGGTCGGTTCGCCTTGTCGATCATGTAACGCTCGAAGTAGATCGGGGAGGTATCGCGCGCGGCCGCCAGATACTGCTCGGCGTCGCAGTGCGTTTCGATCTGCCGATGTGGGATCGGGTAGTCGTCGGTCGCGTCGGCGGACGCCTGCGGTGGGGCGAGCATGCCTGCGGTGCAGGCCGCCGCGGTGATCATCACACCGGCACGCACCATCAGTCGATATGTGGGGATGTTCATCTGTGATCACCGCTCATTTCTGCCAGTGCGGCCTTGTGCTGCGGACAATAAAGGGATACGGCCGTGCCGAGGAACTGCCATACCTGGCCGGTGTTCACGGTGCGCGCGAGGTTGCGGGACAGGAACTCCGCGGACTCCGAGGCATCTGCGTCCACGCCGGTGCTCAGGCGTCGGCAGGCGATCTTGGCCAGCCATGCGTTGTAGTCACGCTGTCCATAGATGCCGAACCCGTGCAGGGTGTTCGCGAAGTCGGTGTCGACATCGGCATGAGCCGGCGTTGCCCAGCCGATGCTCACCACGGTGAGCACCGCTGAAACCGCTGCCCCACATCGATTCTTCATGGTCCGCCTCATGGGCCGACCTGCGGGATGGGTGCGGTGTGCGGCTCCTCGGGTTGGGGTCCGGCCACGGGTTTGGGTGGATGCGTGATCTTGTAGGTGTTCAACGGCCACCAGAACCAGCGCCCGAGCGCGGAGGCGATGGACGGCGTCATGAAGGCACGCACGATCAGGGTGTCGACGATGAGTCCGATCCCGATGGTCATGCCGAGTTGCCCGACCACCCGCAGATCACTGACGATCATCGAGGCCATCGTGAAGGCGAAGACCAGCCCGGCGGCGGTGACGACCCGACCGGTCGCCCCCATGCCGCGGATCATCCCGGTGTGCAGACCGGCATGGATCTCCTCCTTGAGCCGCGACACCACCAGAAGGTTGTAGTCCGAGCCCACCGCCAACAGGATGACCATGGACAGCGGGATCACGATCCATTGCACGCCGAGGCCGAGGACCTCCTGCCACAGCAGCACCGAGAGCCCGCACGCCGTTCCGAGCGAGGCGGCAACCGTCCCCACGATCACCAGGGCCGCGACCACGCTGCGGGTGATGATCAGCATGATCGCGAAAATCAGGATCATCGAGGCGATGATCGCGATCATCACGTCGGTCTTCACACCGCTTTGCATGTCGTTGTACAGCGATGCGGTGCCTGCCAAAGACACCTTCGCGTTGGCCAGCGGGGTGCCCTTCACCGCGTCGGCAACCACATCCTTCATGTCTCGGACGTGCTCGATGCCCTCGACGGATGCCGGATCGCCCTGGTGGGTGATGATGAACCGGACCGCTTTACCGTCCGGAGAGACGAACATGTCCAGGCCACGCTTGAAGTCCGGATTCTGGAAGACGTCCGGCGGCAGGTAGAAGAAGTCGTCGTTCTTCGCCTGATCGAAGAACAGACCGATTTCCGTCGCGCCGCGGGCGAGTTCCTGTTGTTGGGCCTGAGTTCCGGCCATCACGCTGTGGGTGGCGAGCATGAAGTCCCGCATGGTGCGCATCGAATCGATGGTGGGCAGCAAGGTTGCCTGCATCTGCGGCATCAGCGTGTCCAGCTTGTCCAGATCTGTACTCAGACTGCCGATCTGGTCCGCGAGCTTGTCGATACCGTCCAACGAATCGAAGATCGACCGCAACGCATGGCAGATCGGGATGTCGTAGCAGTGCGGTTCCCAGTAGAAGTAGTTGCGCAACGGACGGAAGAAGTCGTCGAAATCGGCGATATGATCCCGCAATTCATTGGTGGTGGCCACCATGTCGTGGGTCTTTTCCACCATGCTGTGAGTGGTGTCGGTGAGCTCGGTCATGATGGAGTACATGCGCTCCATGTTGGCGATCGTCGAGCTCAGCTCGTCCGCTTGCTGCAACATCTGAGCCGAGTTGTCGTTGTTGAACTTCGCGGCCTGCAATGTCCCGGCGTTCTGGGCGCCCAGCATGAACGGGATGGAGCTGTGCTCGATCGGCGCGCCGAGCGGGCGGGTGATGGTCTGTACCCGTTCGATACCGCGCATGTGCACGACGTTCTTGGCGACCCGGTCGATCACCAGCATGTCCGCTGGGTTGCGCAGGTCGTGATCGGCTTCCAGCATGAGCAGTTCGGGGTTCATCCGAGCCTGGGAGAAGTGCCGGTCGGCGACCGCCATGGCCAGGTTGGCCGGCATGTCTTCCGGGGTGAATTTCTGGTCGTTGTACTGCGGGACATAGGTCGTCAGGCTGACGAAACCCAGGACGGCGATCAGCGTGGTGACCACGATGATCGGTCCGGGCCAACGCACGACCGCCGTGCCGACCTTGCGCCACCCCTTGGCGGACAGTTGCCGTTTGGGTTCCAGCAGACCGAATTTGGAGGCGACGGTCAGTACCGCGGGGGCGAGCGTGAGGGCTGCGAAGATGATCACCAGGATCGACAGTGCGCAGGGAATGGCCATCGTCCGGAAGTACGGCAGGGTGGTCATGGTGAGGCAGAGGCAGGCACCGGCGATGGTGAGCCCAGAACCCAGGATCACATGCGAGACGCCGTGGTAGGAGACGTAGTAGGCGTCCTCGGGACTGCGGCCTTTGGATCGTTCCTCGTGGTAGCGACCCCATAGGAAGATCACGTAGTCGGTACCGGCCGCCAGGGCCAGCATGGTCACCATACTGACCGCATACGGTGTCAGGCCGATCAGGTTCAGGTATCCGGCCGCCGCGGTAACCCCCTGTGCGGCAGAGAGTTCGAGTCCGATGATGACCATCGAGATCAGCATCGTCACGATCGAGCGGTAGATGACGAGCAACATGGCGATGATCACGCCGACCGAGACCAGTTCCATGACGGCCATGCTCTGGTGACCGGCAATGCTGGTGTCGGCGTTGAGCACCGTGTTACCGGCGACGTGGGCTTTGATGCCCGGCGGAGCGGGGACCGAATCCACGATCTGGCGTACCGCTGCGACTGATTCGTGACTGAGGCTGGTGCCTTGGGAGCCGTTGAGGAAGATCTGAACATAGGCGGACTTTCCGTCCACACTTTGCGATCCGGCGGCGGTCAGCGGGTCGCTCCAGAAGTCCTGCACGTTCTGGACATGCTCGTGGTCGGCCTTGAGCTTGGTGATGATGTCGTTGTAGTACGTGTGGGCGCTGTCCCCCAGTTTGTCGTCGCCCTCCAAGACGACCATTGCCGTGGAGTCCGAGTCGTACTGTTGGAACACCTTGCCGATGTTGAGCATCGCTTGATACGACGGTGCGTTGGTCGGGCTCAGCGGTACCGATCGGGTTGCCGACACGTCGTCGAGCGAGGGCACGAATATGCCGAGGAGCACCGCGATCGCCACCCAGCCCAGGATGATCGGTAGTGCCAGCACCCGAATCAGACGGGCGATGACGGGACGGTGCGGTGCTGAATGCGTTGTGCTCATACGGATTTCACCAAGCAGTAGATGAACGGTTTGATGGAGTCCGAGCTGGCGCGGTCATCACGTACGTCGCCGTCGACGGTGACGCGGCAGGCCAGATCGCTGACCGCGGTGTCCCCCTGGGCCATGATGTTGGCCGACATCGAGGGCAGCGTCGTGATGATCGTGTGCGACCAGGGCAATGGCGCGTTCTCGACCAGGTTGGGTTGTCCGTTCTCGTCGAGATAGTTCACGGTCACCGAACCCCCCGAACCGGTGACCTCGTAGGTGATGTGCTTCGGGTTGAAGTTCGCGGTGATGCCGGAGCCTTCGGCGGCGACCGGAGCGGGTGCGATGGCCGAATCACGGATGCGCCCGATGATGAAAACGCCCAATGCGACGACGACCACCAGCAGCAGAGGTATCCACGACCTCTTGAGCAACCGGACCACCGAATCTCCCTATGCCGAGCACCAATTGGCGGGCAGCGCTGCCCGGTTCCTTCAGCGGAACTCGAGTTCCGTGTGATGGACGAGGGAACTGTAGCGCATATTTAGTTACTTCGCCTAACAAGCTTCAGCGGAGGGGCGCGCCGGCGTTTCCTGCGGCGACGCGGTGAGCGATCTACTCTGCCGACCGAGCTGCGGCCGCGACTGCCGTCGCCACCGCACGACCCACGACGCTAGTGCGGGCCACGTTCCTCGGCGACGGAGTTGGCGCCATCGACGACGACGACCTGACCGCTGACATACGAGGCGCCCGGGGAAGCAAGAAAAGCCACGACCGACGCGACCTCCTCGGGCCGCCCGGAACGACGCAATGGCGTGGCCGCTCCCATCTCGCGCTCGTGCTGAGTGGCCGAGCTGGTGTCGATCCATCCCGGTGCCACGACATTGGCGGTGATGCCGAGGTGCCCGTAGTCGAGAGCCACCGATCGGGTCAATCCGACGATCGCGGCCTTGGCCGCGTGGTAGGAGGCATCGCCGCGGTAGGCCATCACCGGCCCGGACACCGAGCCGACGCTCACGATGCGGCCGTAACGGCGATCGGTCATGCTTTTCAGGGCGGCACGGGTGACGAAGAAGTTGGTATCCAGGTTGCGCGCCAACGACGCTCGCCACTGGTCGTCCGGCGTGGCGTCGGCGGGTAGTTGCTCCTCGGCGCCGGTGGTCGCGACCATGCCGGCGTTGTTGACCAGAACGTCGACCCGGCCCCACCGGTCACGTGCCGAGGCCACCAGATCGTTGGCGACAGCCGAGTCACTGAGGTCGCCGACGAACCCGGCGGCGTCGATCCCGACATCCTGTAACTGCGCCACGCGGTCGTGGATGCGGTCGGAGGTGGCGGCGATCAGCACGTGGTGGGATTCACCGAGCAGGCGCGCCGACGCGAACCCGATGCCCTCAGCGCTGCCGGCACCCGTGATGACCGCAACCGGATCGTCGGTCGGCATAGAGATCCTCGATTCAGGACAGTTGGCGGTTGTGGCCCCTGACGCTCAGCACGGTTGCTCTCACGCCGCAGTTCCGATGATGCGGAACGCTTTTGGGGTTACGACCGAAACGTGCTCGAGGTGTGATGCTACGGCTGCACCGCGCAGCGTGGTCCATCTTCATTGAACGCCACGGAGGGCTCCGTCGAGTGGTGTCCTCAGCCTGCCGCGGCAAGCGGGCGGATGCGGTCCAGCTCGTCCCCCCGCTCGGCGCGAGCCACGTCGGCGTCATAGCGCGCCTGCAAGTTGATCCAGAACATGTCCGACAGCCCCAGCGCGCGCGAGAGCCGCAGGCCGGTGTCGGCGGTGATGGCTCGCCGCCCCCGGATGATCTCGCTCAACCGGGTCTGCGGTACGTGTATTTCCTGAGCCAGCCGGTAGGCGCTGATACCCATCGGTACAAGGAACTCTTCGGCGAGAATCTCGCCGGGGTGGGTTGGGGCGAAGTCGGGCTGCTCCATGACACTGGCCCAGAGGTCGGGGTGCGCATACGGCAACACCAACGAGTGCAGGTCTTGCGCACTGTCTTCCCCGAGCGCAGTACCCAGCGCCTGCATGCGGCTGTTGTCTGCAATCAAGGCCATTTCCGCGAGCTGGGCGACCCGTTCCAGTTCTGCGGTGACAGGTTCGGCGTCGACATCCAGCGGCGACTCGAATCGGCCACCGGTCGACGGCGAAGCGGCGACGTAGAACCCTGCCTGTTTCTCACGGTCAACGGCAACGGGATCGCGGCTCACCGGGCCGGACGCTGAATCTGCCCAATCGCTGTAATCGCCCCAGAACGGCTTCAGTTCGTGTCCGAAGGACTCAGCCTGGGTGATCTTGTCGTGGTGATTCTTCGAGACAACAAGGTGCGGCTTCGTTTTCCCCGGTCGCGTCGGATCGAGCTGGGGCGGCAGCTCTACGGTGTCAGCCCTGCCCTCCCACGTAGGCACGGAGGTGTCGTACAGCACCGTTGCTCGGGCCAATTCTTCCTGGGCAAGGACCAGCAACGACCTCGCCCGCCCTGGGGAGTTGTTGAGCAGCAGCACGTGCGCGTCATCAATCAGCGCCACCACATTGGCCATCAGCGCGCGCCAGTAGGCTCGGGAGCTTTTGGCGGTCAGTCGCAGAGTCATAGCGACATGATCCGGCACAGGTCCGACAGCGGACGGCGCAACCAGGGCAACACACCGGACGTGAGCTACGTCGAGGCGGCTGCCTCGTCCTCGGTCGGCTCGTCCTCGCCAGTGGCCGCGCCGGTTGTTTGGGTGTCCCGGCTCCGCATGTACGCGAGGTGCCGCTGATTCGGGATGAGGTAGGGCGAAAACACTGAGCGGCCTCGGAATACTCGCGGCATCGCGGCGTGCAGCCAGACCATTGTCAGGACCAGCGGTGAGCCCGTGGGAACGTATGCCCAGCCCGACAGGTCGTTGCGGATGGATTTTGAGCCGTCCTCACTGGTGAAGCCGAACTGGAAACCCATCGGATTGTCAGGCCGTAGAAAGAGCCAGACACCCTTGCCGAGGATGCAGATTGCGTCGAGCGGCGGTTGCGGCGTATCCGCCCAGTCATGTTCGCCCAACGACTTCCCTGCCGGGGGTTCGATCAACCCCGCGTTGCGCAGGTGCTCGGCCATCGTGCCTTCGGCCACCTTGTTATCGAACGCAATGACAAAATAGGGCGGCACCATGCCGATTTGCTTCATGTACGCCTGGTCCTTCGGCGTCATCACGCTGTCGGATTCGCCGCCGGTCATTCGCAGCTGTTTGAAGATGGTGCCCTTGGCGATGCTGTCCTTGAGCTTGGCGATGTCCAGGCACGATTTGACCTCCCCGGCTGCTGCCACACCGTCCACCACGTACGTTCCGGACTTGCCTGCTGGGAATGACAACGGGTGGTCGGGGTTCGCGATCACAACGTCGGTTTGTCGGGAACCGTCGCCGTACGCGTCGTAGACGATCCCCTTGCCGACGCTATATCCCGACGGCAGGTAATCCCGCAGCGTGCTGCGCACCGCGTCCTCGGCCCCGTCTCCAACGGTAGTGCCGTGGTCCGACTCGAGCCGTGCCTTCGCCAGGGCTGTCTGCAATTCTTGCTCGACGGCGGCGAGGATTTTGTGGAACCTGAGGTCAAGGGTGTAGTTGGCCTCGGTGGCCTGCTCGTCACTCATTGCCTGAGTATGCGCGGGAGCACCGACAACACCGCTCGGTTGTCCTTACCCTCACCCGAACATATGACGCGGGCACTCGCCTGCGTTCACCGCGATCTGCACAGCGTCGATCACCACGCACCAGGCCGGTTGCTACTGCTCGCGGCTGGGGCACTCGGTGTACCCGTCGAGGGTGACCAGCCCGAGGCCGAACAGCACGGCCTGGCGGTCGGTGAGGTGGCGCAGTACGTGGGCGACCTCGATATCGGTCATCGGTGCCATGCGGGCTGTGCAGCTCGCACAGTCGCAGCCCGGCACGTCGCCACATTGGCCGGGTGTGGTCAGCAGCTCGCGCAGCTGTGCCCGGCCCGCGCGTGCGCGTCTGCCGTCGGGGTCGTGGAAGTCGCAGCCCGGTGCGGTGCAGGTCGCCCGGTCGAACGGTGGACGGCACCGCCGCGCCCCGGCGCGGGTCATGTTGGTCGTCATCGGCGCTCAGCGAGGTCGAGCAGCCCGGTGTCGTCGAACCCCACGGGTAGCAATTCTTGGCGGCGGCCAACCGAAATGGATTCCCAGACCGCGATACAAGCAGTAGAGCGCGACGCCACCGGCAGCGACGGTGGAACCGATCAGAACCCGTGTCGGCAGTCGCATGCCGATGTCATACCAGCCGGCCACCGGCCTTACCGCGGGCAACCGGGAGACGCGCCGACTGGCCTTGGCAACTTGTTGGCAACTTGGCCCCTGCGTGGCCCCACCTACCGAACGACAAAACCCGCTCCGACCGAGGTCAGAGCGGGTTTTCTTGGTCGGGC
>NZ_JMDW01000014.1 GCF_000691525.1 Mycolicibacterium neoaurum ATCC 25795 | reverse complement strand
GTGCCCGACCCGTCGACGGTGGACAGGTCGACGTCGAAGCGGGAGGCGGCCTCCGAGCGGCCCGGCACGATGAAGACATCGTTGTAGGTCAGGTCGTACGGGGGACGGTGGCCGTCGAGGAAACGCATGCCTCCGAGTCTAGTGGGCCCGGTTCCTCCCGCGAGCAGACGCAAAACTGCTCGAAATGGGCCTAAAAGAGCAGTTCTGCGTCTGCTCGTGAGCGGGAGGTGCCCCCCAGCTCGCCGGAAAGGCCCGGAAAGGCCCGGAAAAGGCCCGGAAAAGGCCCGGAAAAGGCCCGGAAAAGGCTAGGCCTCGATCTCGTTGCGTTGACCGCTCCACAGCGTGTGGAACCGCTTGTCCCGGTCGGCGTCGATGCGCCCGTAGGTGTGCGCGCCGAAGAAGTCGCGCAGGCCCTGGGTCAGGGCCGCGGGCAGCCGTTCGGTGCGCAGGCCGTCGTAGTACGACAGCGCCGAGCTGAACCCGGGGATCGGGATGCCCAGCTCGGTGGCCTTGATCACGACACGGCGCCAGCCGTCGATCGCGGCCTCGACGGCGTCGCGGAAGTACGGGTCGACGATCAACGTCGGCAGCTCGGCGTTGTTGTCGAAGGCATCGGTGATCCGGTTGAGGAACTTGGCCCGGATGATGCAGCCGCCGCGCCAGATCCGCGCCATGTCGCCGGGGGTGATATCCCAGTTGTATTCGGCGCTGCCCGCCTGGATCTGGTTGAAGCCCTGCGCATAGGCGATGATCTTCGAGGCGTATAGCGCCTGGCGGATGTCCTCGGTGAATTGCGCGGCATCGGTCGGCTTCTCGCCGAGGTCCCCGGACGCGAGCCCGGTGGTGGCCTTGCGCTGGGCGACCGATCCGGACAGCGCGCGGGCGAAGACGGCCTCGGCGATCCCGGTGACCGGGACGCCCAGGTCGAGCGCTGACTTGACCGTCCAGCGGCCGGTGCCCTTCTGCTCGGCCTCGTCGAGGATCAGGTCGACCAGCGGCTTGCCGGTCTTGGCGTCGACCTGCTTGAGCACCTCGGCGGTGATCTCGATCAGGTAGCTGTCCAGATCGCCCTTGTTCCACTCGGCGAAGACGTCGGCGATATCGGCGGCGGCCAGCCCGAGTCCGTCGCGCAACAGCTGGTAGGCCTCGCCGATGAGCTGCATATCGGAGTATTCGATGCCGTTGTGCACCATCTTGACGAAGTGCCCGGCGCCGTCGGGGCCGATATGGGTGCAGCAGGGGACACCGTCGACGTGCGCGGAGATCTCCTCCAGCAGCGGGCCGAGGGACACATAGGACTCGGCGGGACCACCCGGCATGATGGACGGCCCGTTCAGCGCGCCCTCCTCGCCGCCGGAGATGCCTGCGCCGACGAAGTGCAGGCCGCGCTCGCGGATCGCTTTCTCGCGACGGATCGTATCGGTGTAGAGCGCGTTGCCGCCGTCGATGATGATGTCGCCTGGTTCCATGGCGTCGGCCAGCTCGTTGATGACGGCGTCGGTCGGGTCACCGGCCTTGACCATGATCAGTACCCGGCGCGGCTTCTCCAGCGCGTCGAGGAACTCCGCGATGGTCTCGCTGCGGACGAAGTTGCCCTCGGAGCCGTGCTCGGCCAGCAGCGCGTCGGTCTTGGCGATCGAGCGATTGTGCAGCGCAACGGTGTAGCCGTGCCTGGCGAAGTTGCGCGCGATATTGGATCCCATGACCGCGAGGCCGGTGACCCCGATCTGAGCTTTACCGGTGTTGCCCGAGTTGGTCATGCGAGAGCCTTTCGCGTCGGTGTGCGTCCTTCTCGATCATTCCCTGACCACATCGCGACCGCGGAACCGGGGGATCGCTAGTTGCTGAACAGGCGATGGAGTTCGGTCAGCCAGGGCAATGCCAGCGCGATCGTCGGAACGATCAGGATGGCGGCCGCCGCCGCATACGCGGCCACCGCCAGGGCCAGGCTGTTGCCCTCGCCGCACAGGCGTTGCACCCGGACCACGGTGGTCGGCCCGCCCGCGGCGAGCGCACCGGAGGGGGTGCGTCCGCCTGCGCACGCCACCAGCGCGCGCGCCAGCGGTGTCGGTCCGGCGACCCGGACGGCGGCGTCATCGGCGAGCAGTTCGATCAACAGGCGCACCGCGTCGAGGGCGTTACCGCTGCGGACGAACCGCGGGAACGCACGGTGCACGGCGGTGAACATCTCCAGCACCAGGTCGTGGCGGGCCCGCAGATGGGCACGTTCGTGGGTGAGGATGGCCGAGATCTCGTTCTCCGACAGCGAGGTCAGGGTTCCCTCGCTGACCACCACACGGCTGCGCACACCCGGCAGGCAGTAGGCCATCGGCTGGGCGACGTCGAGGATGCGCAGGCCTGCCGGTCGGCGCGCCGGCGTGCTGATCTGGTCGCGGCACTTGCCGACCAGGTCCACGACCATGCGGTGGTGTGCGCGGCGGCGGCGGGTGGCCACCCCGACCTGGATGACGGCGACGATCAAGCGGGCGCCGATCATCAGCGTCAGCGCGAAGACCACCACGTACAGCGCCCACAGCGGCCAGCCGAGGACTGCGATCTCGCTGGTCAGGGTGGCGGTCGGCCGTCCGTCGGGTCCCGGTACGAACAGCCGGCTGGCGATGGCGATCCCGGCGGAGAAGGCCGAGAGCACGGCGGCCAGTGCGATGGCCTGCCACAGCACGATCGCCGCGCGTGGCGCCCGAAGTGGCCAACTGGCCCGCGCCAACAGCGCGGGTACCGGACCGACGAGCGCCAGCGCAACGACGGAGAAGGCCAGCGCGGACACGCCGTAAGTGTCTCTCAGTCGGTACCGGAATTACCAGTCGGCGTGATGGTGGCGTGCTTGGCCTCCAATTCAGCCAGCGCACGACGCAGCGCGGCAGCCTCACCGGCCCCGACCCGTTCCACGAAATGCACCAGGGCTGCCTCACGACTGCCCGAGTCGGCCGCCTGATCGAGTGCGTCGACCATCAGGCCGGCAACCAGCTCGTCGCGTCCGTGGGTCGGCGCATACCGATGGGCCCGGTCGTCGCGGTGCTGGACGACCAGATTCTTCTTCGCCAGCCGCTGCAGCACCGTCATGATCGTGGTGTAGGCCAGATCGCGGCGTGCGGCCAGCGCCTCGTGGACCTGGCGCACCGTCTGCGGTTCGCGCGAGGTCCAGAGGTGGTCCATCACTTCGCGCTCGAGTTCCCCGAGCCGCGTCAACTTGGCCATGTTCCGTTCACTCCCCTGAGCAATGAAAACAGCGTACTACGCGCTTACTACCGTGCGTCGTATCCAATCACCGGGGTTGCCGCTCCGCATGGCGAAGAAACTTCCCGCGCCGGTCACGGGACGTTTTGCGCGATCCTGTGAGTCCAGTCACACGCTTTGGCCCGTTGGTTGGTCGTGACTATAGTAAGGCTAACCTAACCGATTGAGGAGGTGCCGATGACGGTCGTGGTCGACGATCCGCTGATCGCCCGTATGTCGATTCGGCGGGCTCTGCCGCTGCACGAGTCGAGTCGCCGGCTGCGCGAGCTGTACCCGGAGTGTCCGCGGGTCTACGGCGTGGCGGTGATGGGCGACCTGTCCCGGCGACGCTGGTGGCCGCTGATCGAAATGGTCACGACCGAGCGTCTGCGCCTGATGTTCGATGCGGCCGTCGCGGAGACCGACAGTCGGGTCGCGGTCGCCCAGCAGTTGGCCGCCACGCTCTCGCATGTGGTGATCGGCCGGGTCGTCCCGTTGGTGGCGCTCGAGGGCCGGGCATGGGATGTCGGGCTGGAGAACCTGTGGGTGCACGTGGATTCCGAGGGTGCGATCGACTGGGTCGGCGTCGTCGACCCGACCTTGCGCGCACTTCCCGACGATCCGCACCTGGCGCAGCGCCGCAGTGTCGGCTCGGTGCGTACCCGCCGCGACGGCATCGTGGCGCTGCCGAGTGAGGCGGCGCTGACGACCTGGGTCGCCCATCGCAGTCATCGCGCGCTGTCCCCGCTCTTCGCCAAGCTCCACGAGGTGAGCGACGGTGCCGTCTCCATCGCGTCGATGTGGAACATCGTCGGCGCCGCCGTGGTGGGCGCCTCGACGCAGGTGCCCCTGCTCGCCGGTTCCAGCGAGTTGACGAGCATGAGCCGCGGCCAGGCCATTCTCGACGCGCTGGTGGGCTTCGGCCTGCCGGTGCGCGGCGCGAGCAGATTCTCCACCGGAAAGGCCTTGCTTAATTAGGCAAGCCTTGCCTATGATGATCATGCGAGACTAACGGACCGAGCCGGAGTCCTGAGGGCTGCAGAGACCCCCGGTCCACTCGAAGGAAGGGCCCCACGCGATACGCGTGGGGCCCTTCCGCATTCGGGGGGTGTACTGCCGTGACGACGCCAACGCGCGAAGGTGTAGACACATCAGTCGTGACTTCTTCCTTGCCGCCCGGCCTCGGCGCCGGCTTCGACAGCGAACTGGGACTGCAGTACCTGGAGATGACCCCCGACGGCGGCCGCGCCCAGTTGGTCATCACCGACAAGCTCAAGCAGCCGTGGGGGATCGTGCACGGCGGTGTGTACTGCGCCATCGTCGAGAGCCTCGCCAGTGTGTCCGGACACGTATGGCTGGCCGAGCACGGCGGCGGCACCGTCGTCGGGGTCAACAACAACACCGACTTCCTGCGTGCCATCAAATCCGGCACCGTCACGGCGGCGTCGACGCCCATTCACCGTGGGCGCCGCCAGCAGTTGTGGTTGATCACCATCACCGACGAGGATGACCGCATCGTCGCCCGCGGCCAGGTCCGGCTGCAGAACATCGCCGACTGACCGCAGCGCTGCCGAAACTCCCGCGGCGTGGCAGGATCGCGCACTATGCGTTTGACGCCGCATGAACAGGAACGACTGCTCATCTCCTACGCCGCGGACCTGGCACGCCGCCGGCAGGACCGGGGTCTGAAGCTCAACCACCCGGAGTCCGTCGCGCTGATCACCGACCACATCCTCGAGGGTGCGCGGGACGGCCGCACGGTGGCCGAACTCATGGTCAGCGGTCGTGCGGTGCTCACCCGCGATCAGGTGATGGACGGTATCCCCGAGATGCTGCACGACGTCCAGGTCGAGGCGACCTTCCCCGACGGCACCAAGCTCGTCACCGTCCACCAGCCGATCTCCTGAGGCCGTCGCGATGATTCCCGGTGAGATCCTCTACGGCGATGGTGACATCGAACTCAACCACGGTGCCGAGCGGCTGTCGCTGCCCGTGGTCAACGGCGGGGACCGACCTGTCCAGGTCGGTAGTCATGTGCATCTGGCCCAGGCCAACAGTGCGCTGGAATTCGACAGGTCCGCCGCGCGCGGGTATCGCCTCGACATCCCCGCCGGAACGGCCGTGCGGTTCGAACCCGGTATCGCCCAGACCGTGTCGCTGGTCCCGTTGAGCGGCACACGCGAGGTGCACGGACTGTCACTCGATCCGCCAGGAAGATTGGATCCGTCTCTGTGAGCTCGCTTTCCCGCGAACGGTATGCCGCGCTGTTCGGACCGACCACCGGTGACCGGATCCGCCTTGCCGATACCGATCTGGTCATCGAGATCACCGAGGACCGCAGCGGTGGACCGGGGTTGGCCGGTGACGAGGCAGTCTTCGGCGGTGGCAAGGTGCTGCGCGAATCGATGGGCCAGTCGCGGGTGACCCGGGCGCAGGGCGCTCCGGACACCGTCATCACCGGCGCCGTCATCTTGGATTACTGGGGAATCATCAAGGCCGACATCGGTATCCGTGACGGCCGTATCGTGGCCATCGGCAAGGCAGGCAACCCGGACATCATGTCGGGTGTGCACCCCGACCTGGTGGTCGGACCCTCCACCGAGATCATCGCAGGCAACGGCCGCATCGTGACCGCGGGTGCCATCGACTGCCACGTGCATCTGATCTGTCCGCAGATCATGGCGGAGGCACTCGGCGGCGGTATCACCACGATCGTCGCCGGCGGCACCGGTCCGGCCGAGGGCAGCAAGGCCACCACCGTGACGCCGGGAGCGTGGCATCTGGGCCGCATGTTGGAGGCCCTGGACTCCTGGCCGCTGAACATCGCACTGCTCGGCAAGGGCAATACCGTCAGCGAAGAGGCGATGTGGGAGCAATTGCGCGGCGGTGCGGCGGGATTCAAGCTGCACGAGGACTGGGGGACCACGCCGGCGGCCATCGACGCCTGTCTGACCGTTGCCGATGCTGCCGGCGTGCAGGCCAACATCCACACCGACACCCTCAACGAGATGGCCTTTGTCGAGGACACCTTGGCCGCGATCAAGGGCCGTTCCATCCACGCCTACCACACCGAGGGTGCCGGCGGCGGGCATGCGCCCGACATCATCACGGTTGCCTCGCACCCGAATGTGTTGCCCAGCTCCACCAATCCGACGCGCCCGCACACCGTCAACACCCTCGACGAACACCTCGACATGCTGATGGTGTGCCACCATCTCAATCCGCGAATCCCCGAGGATCTCGCGTTCGCCGAGAGCCGGATCCGGCCGTCGACGATCGCCGCCGAGGACCTGCTGCACGATATCGGCGCGATCTCGATGATCGGTTCGGACGCCCAGGCGATGGGTCGCATCGGTGAGGTGGTGCTGCGCACCTGGCAGACCGCGCACGTGATGAAGAAGCGCAGGGGAGCGCTGGGGGGTGACGGATCCGGCCCTGGGGGAGCCGATAACAACCGGGCCCGCCGGTACGTGGCCAAGTACACGATCTGCCCGGCCGTCGCGCACGGCCTCGACGGTGAGATCGGATCGGTGGAGGTCGGCAAGCTCGCCGACCTGGTGTTGTGGGAGCCGGCCTTCTTCGGCGTACGTCCGCACGCCGTGGTCAAGGGTGGCATGATCGCCTGGGCCGCAATGGGCGACGCCAACGCATCCATCCCGACCCCGCAGCCCGTGTTGCCGCGGCCCATGTTCGGAGCCGATCCGGTCGCCGCCGCCGCCACGTCGGTGCACTTCGTCGCCCCCGCCGCCGTCGAGGACGGGTTGGCCGATCGGCTGGACATCCGGCGAAAGCTGGTGCCTGTCAGGAACGTTCGTCAGGTCGGCAAGGCGCAGATGCCGCTCAACGACGCCATGCCCCGCATCGAGGTCGATCCCGACACGTTCACCGTCCGCATCGACGGTGATGTCTGGACCGAACAACCCGCCACCGAATTGCCGATGGCGCAGCGTTACTTCCTGTTCTGATGCTCGCCCAGGCTCCGCACGAGTTGGCCACGCTGCTCACCCTCGCCGATTCCCGACTGCCCACCGGTGGGCATGTGCACTCCGGTGGCATCGAAGAGGCGATCACCACGGGCCGGGTCAGCGATCTGGGCTCCCTGCGCGCGTATCTGTGCCGCCGGATCCGCACCCAGGGTCTGGTGAGCGCCTCGCTGGCCGTGGCTGTGCACTCCGGTGACCTGTCCGTCGAGCTGGCCGATGCCGAAACCGATGCGCGCACACCGTCGCCGGCCGCCCGCGCGGCCTCGCGGGCCCAGGGCCGCGGACTTCTGCGGCTGGCCAAAAGAGTCTGGACGGAACCGGTGGCAGGCCCGGTACCAGGCTGGGCCGGGCTGGGTGTCAAACCACATCTGCCGGTGGTCGCCGGCGTGGTGGGCAGCACCAGCGGCATCGCCACCGAGCACACCGCGCTGTCGATGGTCTACACGACCATGACGGGGTCGGCGACCGCCGCGCAGCGTCTACTGGCGTTGGATCCCGCCGATGTGGCAGCCATGACCTTCGAGCTGTCCCCGCTGTGCGCGCAGACCGCCGCGCAGGCGCTCGACGGTCCGGCCGAGCTGTCCGACCCGCTGCTCGACGTGCTGGCCGAGCAGCACGCTACGCGCGAACGCCCGCTGTTCTCCTCCTGACCGACCGATACCGAAGGAACGACATGCCACCACATCTGATCGACGGCGAACCCCACGATCACCACCACGACCGGCCGAAGCGGGTCCGGCGGCCGGGCGAGCCGCTGCGCATCGGGATCGGCGGGCCGGTCGGGTCGGGTAAGACCGCGTTGACCGCCGCGCTGTGTCGGCAGCTGCGCGACGAGCTCTCGCTGGCCGTGCTCACGAACGACATCTACACCACCGAGGATGCCGACTTCCTGCGCCGTCATGCCGTGCTGCCCGACGAGCGCATCACCGCCGTGCAGACCGGCGGTTGCCCGCACACCGCGATCCGCGACGACATCACCGCCAACCTCGACGCGATCGACGATTTGATCGCCGCAAACCCGCGGCTCGATCTGATCCTCGTCGAATCCGGCGGCGACAATCTGACCGCCACATTCTCTTCCGGTCTGATCGACGTCCAGATCTTCGTCATCGACGTCGCGGGCGGGGACAAGGTGCCGCGCAAGGGCGGCCCGGGGGTGACCTTCTCGGATCTGTTGGTGATCAACAAGACCGACCTGGCACCGATGGTGGGCGCGGATCTGGACGTCATGCGCCGGGATTCGACGACCGTGCGCGGGGATCGGCCCTTCGTGCTCATCTCGTTGACAGAGGATCCCACCGCGGCCCCGGTGCTGGCGTGGGTCCGCAAGCAACTCCAGGTGCCGGTGTCGGGCTGACATCGTGCGTTCCGATGTCCTGTTGGTGGCGCGGCCCGGTCGTGGCACACATATCGAATGCACCGGCGGCATCACCGCCCGGCGCACCGGCGCCGAGACAGTGCACCTGCTCTCGGCCGCGGCCACACCGCTGGGCGGTGACGTCATCACGGTTCGGATCATCGTGGAACCGGGAGCACGGTTGGCGGTCCGTTCGGTGGCCGCCAGCGTCGTGCTGCCGGGCGCCGCGACCTGCGAGTCGCACAGCACGTGGGACGCGGAGGTGCACGGAGAGCTCGACTTCGACCCGGAGCCGACCGTGATCGCGGGCAAATCGCGGCATTCGGCGGCCACCCGGGTTCGGGTGGCCGCCGATGCGCGAATCCGGGTGCGCGAACGGATCCAGATCGGCAGGCACGGTGAACGCGACGGGTACTGGACGGGGTCGATGCGCGCTGATGTCGACGGCGCGCCGTTGCTGCGACACCGCGTCGAGTTGGGCACCGCGTCGGTCAACGATGATCAGATCGCCGCCCCGCGCGCCTGCGTCAGCGAATTACGCTATCCAGAAGCGTCTTTCGCAGGCGCCGGGACGGTGCTCAGCCTCGCCGCCGGCGGGGCGTTGTCGACCTGGCAGGGCTTGCGGCTCGACGAGACGCCGGCCTGAGCCAAGCGATCGGTTCAGCGCTTTCCGCGGAACATCGGCGCACCCTCGAAGGGGTTCCAGCTGGTGCTCCCGCGGGTGACGTGCAGGAAGTAGGCCCAGTTCGCCGTGCTGGAGTAGAGCACGCCGATCGCGGCACCGTACGCCGCCGACGAGAAACTGAAGTTCAGCACGATCTCGATCACGCTGATCACCAATGCGAGCACGAACGAAATGCCGAACAGGCTCAATCCTTTTCGCCACGGTCCCTTGATGGCGAAGTAGATCGGTCCGAAGAAGAACGCCGGCCCGTTTGCTCCCAACCGCATCCGCTGGCCGAACGAGAGCTGTTTGAACGCTGCCTGCGCGGCCGGTGTAGAGGCCGGATGCCCGTAGCGCGAGAAGAACTCGAAGCGGCTACGCCACTGCTCGGGAACCTGGAAGCCCGCGGGTCCGGGAGCCGGTGTGCCGTAAGGAATGTCGGGATTATGGGGATACTGGGACGGGAAGCCGCTGTCTGTCACCGCGCAATAGTACCGTTCGCGCACTTCGTCATGTGGCTACGGTCGGTGGATCACGACGTGCGGTCAAATCGGTTCAGCTAGCGGCTTTCTCGCTCTCCTGTACCGAGGCTGCAATCTCCTGCAGTTCCTCGATCCTGATCCTCGCGTAGGCCTGCTGCTCGGTGATGGTCAGCTGACCGCGTTGTCGGCTCAGGAACGTCACCGCCCATGACAGCAACGTCGCGATCTTGGTCTTGAAGCCGACCAGGTAGATCAGGTGTAGTCCGAGCCAGGCGAGCCAGGCGATGAAACCACCGAACTCCAGCTTGCCGACCTTGGCCACCGCGTTCCACTTCGACACCGTGGCCATCGAGCCCTTGTCGAAGTACTTGAACGGCACCCGCGGCTTGGGCTTGGTGCCATGGGCGCGAGCCGCCGCCTCGTTCTTCACGATCGCCGCCACGTACTTCCCGCCCTGGATGGCGCCCTGCGCCATGCCGGGTACGCCGGGCACGAAGGCCATATCGCCGACCACGAACACGTTCGGGTGGCCCGGGATCGAGAGATCCGGGTTGACGACGACGCGGCCGGCGCGATCGATCTCGGTATCGGACTGTGCCGCCAGGTCCTTGCCCAGCGGACTGGCCTGCACGCCCGCCGACCACACCTTGCATGCCGACTCGATGCGACGCAGTGTGCCATCGGAGTCCTTGACGGTGATCCCGTTGCGGTCGACGTCGGTGACCATCGCGTTCAACTGGATCTCGACGCCCATCTTTTCAAGGCGTTCCTTGGCCTTGAGGCCGAGCTTCTCGCCCATCGGAGGCAACACCGCCGGAGCGGCATCCAGCAGGATGACGTGGGCTTCGGTGGGGTCGATGTGGCGGAAGCTGCCCTTGAGCGTCTGATCGGCGAGTTCCTGGATCTGCCCGGCCATCTCGACACCGGTCGGGCCGGCGCCGACCACTACGAACGTCAGCAGCTTCTTGCGCCGCTCTGGATCGCTGGAACGCTCTGCCTGCTCGAAGGCGCCGAGGATGCGTCCTCGTAGCTCCAGTGCGTCATCGATGGTCTTCATGCCCGGCGCCCACTCGGCGAAATGGTCATTGCCGAAGTAGGACTGACCCGCACCAGCCGCCAGGATAAGGGTGTCGTAGGGGGTGCTGTAGGTGTGCCCGAGCAGCACCGACTCCACGGTCTGCTTCTCCAGGTTGACATGGGTGACATCGCCGAGAAGCACCTGGGCGTTGCGCTGCTTGCGCAAGATGAGCCGCGTCGGCGGAGCGATCTCGCCCTCGGAAATGATGCCGGTCGCCACCTGGTAGAGCAGTGGCTGGAACAGGTGATGGGTGGTCCGCGCGATCAACTTGATGTCGACGTCGGTGCGTTTGAGCGCCTGCGCGGCATTCAACCCACCGAAACCCGATCCGATGATGACGACCTTGTGCCGATCCGATGCCGTAGCTCCGGGATGGCTCATCTCTGCTCCTAGCGAAGTGCTTTGTCAGTACAACCCCAGGGTAGTCGGTGGCCATCCCACCAGCGCGGTGAGATGGCACACCGGACCGAGAATTCATCCACCCGGGGCCGGGCGTGCCAGGAAGCCTTACCCCGAAATCAGCGGTTTCAGCGCCTCGGCGACCCCGGTGATCCCTCCGGGAACGTATCCGCCCATCGTCGCCGGGCTCAGGATCACCCCGTCGACCCCGACGTCGTAGACCTTCTCCTTGAGCTGTTCGGCGATCTGCTCGGGGCTGCCGAACACGGCCTGCTGCTTGAAATCGTCCGGGATCATCTCGGCGGTGAACTGTTCACCGATCAGCGCCACGACCAACATGCTGGTCTCCAGCGTGCCCGGGTCGCGGTCGATCTCCTCGCACTTGGCCCGAACGACTTCGAGCTTGCGGGTCAGCTCGTCGAAGCCGGCGATGATGTTGAGGTGGTCGAAGTGTCGTGCGGCCAGCGGGATGGTCTTCTTCTCGCCGCTGCCGCCGATCATGAGCGGAATGTGGTCTCGGAAACGGGGATTGGCGAACGCTTCGTTGGTGCGGTAGTAGGTGCCGTCGACGGTGACCCGCTCGCCCTTGAGCATCGGGATGATGATGCTCAGCGCTTCGTCGAGCTTCTTGAATCGATCGGTGAAGGTGCCGAATTCGAAACCGAGGCTGTCGTGTTCGAGTTCGAACCAGCCCGTGCCGATACCGAGGATGGCGCGGCCCTGGCTGATCACGTCCAGGGTGGTGATCTCTTTGGCCAGCACCGTCGGATTGCGATAGGTGTTGCCGGTGACCAGTGTGCCCAGCTGGACCCGTTCGGTGGCCGTCGCGAGAGCGCCGAGGGTGGTGTATGCCTCCAGCATCGGTTCTTCGGGGGCGCCGAGACCGGGGAGTTGGTAGAAGTGGTCCATCACGAAGACCGAGTCGAAACCGGCCTCCTCGGCTTCCCGGGCCTGCGCGATCACCGTCGGGAAGAGCTCGGAAACACCCGTGCCGTAGGAGAAGTTGGGGATCTGGAGTCCAAGTCGAATCGCCATGGACCCACCAAACCACAGCGAACCGGAGTGGTCACCCCGTTTCAGCTTGGGGTGAACGCGGAATATTTCAGCCGAATTGTGCCGACGCGCCCTGGCTCACGTGCAGCGTCTCGCCGGTGATGTGACGGGCGGCCGGCGTGGTGAGGAAAAGTGCAAGGCGGGTGATCTCGGCCGCCGTCGAACCCGCGGCGGGGTCGGCGCCCGGGTAGCCGGCTTCAGCGCTGCGGCCTGCGGCGATCGTGTTGATGGTGATGCCGCGGATTCCGAAATGGGAAGCCTGGCCGGCGGTCCAGTTCGAGACCGCGGCTTTGATTGCGGCGTCGGCACTACCCTCGGCGGGATTCTCGGGAACGATGTTGAGGATCGATCCACCGGAGCTCAGTTGATCACCGAGGACGGTCACGGTCAGCACCGCTGACAGGACGGTGGTGTCCAGTGCATGCCGCCAGGTGGCGGCGCGCTCGGCCAGCGAATGCGTCCGGGGATCGCCGGCATCCCAGCGGGGCGCGGGGACGTTGACGATGCCGTCCAGGTGCTGGGGGAGCGTCCCGCGCGCGGCCTCGAGGCTGGCCGGGTCGATGTTGTCCAGGACGATGAAGTCGACGTCGAGTTCCTTGGCAGCAACTTCGAGTTCGGCGCGCCGCGCGCCGGCGATGAGGACATCGTGGCCGGCTTCGCGGAAACCGCCGGCGATCTGGCGGCCGAGGTCGGTGTCGCCACCGGTGAGCAACACGTGCATCGAACCCTCCTTGGATCAGCGCTGAGTCAGCGGATACCGGCGATGTTACTGGACGGTAGCTAGGACGTGAAATCTGACGCGCCCGCCCGAGGGTGCTGCGGTAACGCCGGCGCATGCGCGCGCGAAACATCGATGAGACCCGCCGAACGTGCGTTGAGCACGGTTGGTGTGCCCCACGCTGACCGGGCGTTGCCGGCAACCTGGGTAGGGTCTATCTGCGTCGTGTTTTGGCAACGCCAGCTATCTTTCGGCAAAACACTATCAGAGCAACTCACACTTGCGTCACGGCTGTAACACGGTATTTTCTTCTCCATGGATCAGTCGGACGTGAATTCCTCACACCGCAGGCGCCGCGCCGCATTGTTGGCGGCTGCCGCCGCCGGTGCGACAGCGGCTGCGCTGACGCTGCCGGTGGCGGTGTCGCATGCCGAGCCCGTTCCGGCTCCGCCTCCTCCTGTTCCTGCTGACCCGGCACCGGCACCGGCACCGGGTGCTCCGGTGCCCGCCCCGGCCCCGGCTTCGCCAGCCCCCCTTCCTCCCGGCGTGCCGCCACCACCGGCCGATCCGAACGCGCCGCCGGTGGATCCGAACGCCCCGCCGCCACCCCCCGCGCCCGAGCCGGGCCGCGTCGACAATGCGGCGGGCGGTTTCAGCTATGTCGTGCCCGAGGGCTGGAAGGTCGCCGACGCCACACAGCTGTCCTACGGCCAGGCGCTGTTGACCAAGATTCCGCCGGCAGGCACGGAACAGCCGGCCAACGACACCAGCGTGCTGCTCGGCAGGCTCGACCTGAAGCTCTTCGCCGGTTCGGAGGCCGACAACGCCAAGGCCGCAACCCGGTTGGCCTCGGATATGGGCGAGTTCTTCATGCCGTTCCCCGGGACCCGACTCGGCCAGGAAAGTACCCCGCTGACCGCAGGCGATCTCGCCGGGTCCGCGTCCTACTACGAGGTCAAGTTCACCGATACCAACAAGCCCAACGGCCAGATCTGGTCCGGAGTGGTCGGTGCGCCGGTGGCTGCGGGCACCCGTGGGCAGCGTGCTCCCGAGCGTTGGTTCGTCGTGTGGCTGGGCACGGCCAACAACCCGGTCGACAAGGCCGCTGCCGTGAATCTCGCGCAGTCGATCCGGCCATGGTCGCCGCCCCCGCCTCCGCCGCCGCCGGACCCCAACGCGCCTCCGCCACCGCCGGATCCGAACGCCCCTCCGCCGGACCCGAATGCACCGCCGCCGCGCCCCGCGGTGGGTGTCCCGGTCCCGGTGGACCCGAACTCCGCGCCCGGGATGCTGCCGCCCGCCTGATCCCGACGGACTCTGGCACGATCGTGCCCATTTTGGGGGCGTGATCGTCACCTGACGGGGGTACACCGGAGGACAGCCCGGCCGGAAGCGGCCGGGCGTCCCATCCAAGGGAGCCCATCCGGGCTGCCCGATCCGGGTATCTAGGCAGGAGTGTGGATATGGACATGCTGGCGGCAACGGAAGTTCTGGCCCGCTCGACCACCCAGACGAGCGTGGGGTGGATCGGCTACATCATCATCGGCGCGATTGCAGGCTGGATCGCCGGAAAGATCGTCAAGGGCACCGGATCCGGGATCCTGATGAACATCGTCATCGGCATCGTCGGCGCCCTCATCGGTGGCTTCCTGCTCAGCTTCTTCCTCGACACCGCCGGGGGCGGATGGTGGTTCACACTGTTCACCGCGGTGCTGGGCTCGGTGATCCTGCTGTGGATCGTCGGACTCGTCACCAGGAAGTCGTAACCGTTCAGGCGCGCGCTGTGAGCACCCGAGGTGCGCCATCGGTGACGGCGATGGTGTGTTCGCTGTGTGCGGTACGGGAACCGTCGGCGGACCGAATGGTCCAACCGTCCGGGTCATAGACGATCCGGTCGGTGCCGGCGGCGAGCCACGGTTCCAGCGCCAGGGTCAGGCCCGGCCGCAGCTTCAGGCCGCGGCCGGCTCGGCCGACGTTGGGCACGTGGGGGTCCTCGTGCATGGTTCGGCCCAACCCGTGCCCGCCGAAGTCGGTGTTCACCCGGTAGCCGTAGTCGGCTGCGACGTTCCCGATGGCCGCGGAGATGTCGCCGAGTCGGTTCCCCGGTTGCGCCTGGGCGATACCGGCGGCGAGTGCGCGTTCGGTGGCCTCGATGAGTCTCAGATCCTCGGCCCTCGGGGTGCCGACGATGACGCTGCGGGCCGAGTCGGCCACCCAACCGTCGATCGACACGGCAATGTCCATCGTCAGGAGGTCGCCGTCGGCAAGGGTGTAGTCGTGCGGTAGGCCGTGCAGGACCGCGTCGTTGACCGACAGGCAGATGACATTGCGGAACGGTCCGCGGCCGAACGACGGCGCGTAATCCCAGTAGCAGGATTGCGCGCCGCGTTCGTCGATGAGGTCTCGGGCGCGTTTTTCGAGGTCGAGGAGATTGGTCCCGGGCCGGGCGCGGTCGGCGAGATCATCGAGAAGGGCGGCGATGAACGCTCCGGTGACTCCCATCGCGTCGACTTCCTGCGTTGTCTTCAGTTCCACCATGTTCTCGGTTCCTCACCGTGATCGTCGAAGCCGGTATGAAAATACCGGCTCGTGCTTACGGTAGTCGACACTGTCGGTATTTTCATACCGGGCGCGTTAGGCTGGCCGCATGGTGCGACTTCCGTTGACCGCCGAACAGCTCGCCGCCGGTAAACGCATCGGCGAGCAACTCCGCCAGGCCCGCGGTGAACGCACGCTGGCCGAGGTGGCCTCGTCGGCCGGGATATCACCGGAGACACTGCGCAAGATCGAGACGGGGCGACTGGCGACCCCGGCATTCACCACCGTTGCCGCGCTGGCGCGGGTGCTGCCGGTGTCGCTGGACGAGCTGGCCGACAGCTGCCTGTTTCCGGTCGACCTGGAGCACGCGGGCTGACCCTGTTCAGGTGGAGGCGTGCCACACCAGCGCCGCCGCCAACGCACCCATGCCGTTGAGTGACCAGTGCAGCGCGATCGGTGCGATGAGGCTGCCGCTGCGGCGCCGCAACCAGGTGAACACGAAACCCGCGGCGCCGGTGACGATCACGGCGCCGACGATGCCCGCCACCATGCCGAACACGCCGCCGCCGAGGATGCGGGTGAAACCGACATTCCCACTGGTCAGCCCGAACGAGCTGGCGATATGCCAGAGGCCGAACAACAGCGATCCGGCCGCGGCGACGCCACGGAAACCCCAGGCGCGGTCCAACGCCCCGTGTAGGACCCCGCGGAAGGCGAGCTCCTCGGGGATGACGGTCTGCAGCGGGATGATCACCATCGATGCGACGAGAGCGCCGGACAATGTGGCGTAGTGGTTGTTCAGGAACATCGGCCGCGTCCACGGCAGTGCGACGCCGATCGCGATGACGGCCAGGACGAGGCCGACGGCGGCCAGTGCGTAGCCGGCACCCGAGCGCCACTGCTCGCGGCCGAGACCCAATTCAGACCAGCCCAACCCGCGCGAGCGCACCAGGATCACCAGGCCGACGGCGGCGGCGGGGACGATCGCGATATTTGCCCATGGGGTGGTGAAATGGGCGATGAGGTTGGTGGCCACCAGTACGGCAACGACGATCCCCACGTCGATGTACACCCGGAAACGCTGCAACGGAGAAAGCTGCCCAACCAGCGGGTGGGCAGGCGAATCGATCGGTGAAACCACCGCGTCGGCGTCAGACATCGCTTGTCAGTGTACGTGCCGGTGTTGTCTACCTAAGTTAGCGAACTGACACGCTATGGTGTCGGTCGTGCGGAAGAAGATCTTGTGACGGCGGGGCAGGTGCTGCTCGACGGAGTCCGCGTTGTCGATGCCGCCGGAGCCGGCGGGTCGGCGGTCACCCGACTGCTCGCCGATCTGGGCGCCGACGTGATCAAGATCGAGGTGCCCGCCGCTCACGGTGGCAGGGCGGCATCGCCACTGGTGGGATCGCTCAGCATCTCGCACACGCTGGACAATGCCAACAAGCGGTGCCTGGCACTGGATCCCACCGACGACATCGATCGACGCCGGTTCCACGAGCTGGTCGGCGGTGCCGACATCCTGGTGGCCGACGGTGATCTCGCTGCCGCTTTCGGCGCCGGCGCCGCGGAACTCGCCGATCGCCATCAGGATCTCGTGGCCATGACGATCACCGACTTCGGTGCCGATGGGCCCTACCGGAACTGGCGCGGTACCGACGCGGTCTTCTACGCGATGTCGACGGCACTGTCGCGCTCCGGACCCCCCACCGGCACCCCGGTCCTTCCGCCGGTGGGAATCGCCTCGGCGACCGCCGCGGCGCAGGCGGCCTGGGCGGTGCTGGCCGCCTACTATCACCGCCTGCGGCACGGCGGGGGAGAGCACATCGACTTCTCCCGGTTCGAGGCGGTGGTCCAAGCCCTCGATCCGCCCTTCGGCTCCCAGGGACAGGCAGCGGCAGGACTCAAACGTTCCGGCGGATGGCGTGGACGCCCCCGCAACCAGCAGATCTACCCGACGTTCCGGTGCCGTGACGGTTATGTCCGTATCTGCCTGCTGTCGCCGCGGCAGTGGCGCGGGATGCGGGCCTGGCTCGGTGAGCCCGCAGAGTTCGCCGATCCCAAATTCGACTCGATCGCCGCCCGGTTCGCTGCCACCGACCAACTCAACGCGCTGATCGGGGCACTGTTCGCCGAGCAGACGATGGCCGAACTGGTGAAGCACGGGCAATCGCGCGGCGTGCCGATCGCTGCGGTGCAGACGCCGGCCGAGGCGCTGGCCTCCGATCATCTCCGCACCGTCGGAGCCTTGGCATCGCTGCCGGTGGACGCCGAGGCTTCGGTGACCGTGCCGGTGGGGCCCTTCGTCGTCGACGGGCATCGTCGCGGGCTGAGGCGGCCGGCCGTGCACGACGCCGCGGCGCAGTGGCTGGGTGCGCCCAACGCGCTGGGACGCCCGCAGAAGCAGGGTGTGCGACCGTTCGACGGTCTGCGCATCCTGGACCTCGGCGTCATCGTCGCCGGTGGTGAACTGGGGCGGCTGTTTGCCGATCTCGGTGCGCGCGTGGTGAAGGTGGAGAGCGCCGCCTATCCCGACGGGCTGCGCCAGACCGCCCCGGGGCAGGCCATGAGTGCATCCTGGGCGCTGACCCACCGCAATGAACTGAGCTTCGGTGTCGATCTGCGCAGTACCGAAGGCGCGGAGATCTTCGCCAAGTTGGTCGGTCGGACCGATCTGGTGTTCGCCAACTTCAAACCGGGAACCCTTGCCGGGCTCGGCTTCTCATTCGAGAAGCTCCGGCAGATCAACCCGCGGCTGGTGCTGGCGGAAAGCAGCGCGTTCGGCGACACGGGACCATGGAGTGCCCAGATGGGCTATGGGCCGCTGGTGCGGGCCACCACCGGCGTCACCCGGCTATGGCGGGCACCCGGGGGGCGCGGGGACAGTTCTGCAGAGTTCTCCTCTACACAATTCTTCGATGCGACCACGGTCTTTCCCGATCACGTCGCCGCCAGGATCACCGCGATCGCCACCCTCGCCGCGCTGATCGGCCGCGAACGCACCGGAACCGGTGCGCATGTGCACATCTCGCAGGCCGAGGTGGCGATCAACCAGCTCGCGGTGGCCTACGTCGCAGAGGCGGCCGCCCAGTCCGGGCTGGAACTCACCGAGGATCCGGCCGTCCACGCGGTGTGCCCCTGTGCCGGCGACGACGAGTGGTGCGTCATCTCGGTGCGCGATCAGGCCGATCGCGACACGCTGGCCGCCCTCATCGGCATCGACCTGCCCGTCGGGGTTGCCGCGCTGACGGCCATCCTCGGCGCGTACACCAGTGGGCGTGACAAGCACGAGCTCACCGAGCAGCTGCAGCAGGCCGGCATCCCCGCCGGCCCGATGAACCGTCCCGCCGATGTCCTCGACGATGTGCAGCTGCAATTCCGATCGCTCTACGCGGATCTGGAACATCCGCTGTTCGACGAACCCATGCCCAGCGAGACCGGGCCCGCCCCGTACCGCCGGATCCCACGGGGTGAACTGCGCCCGGCACCGACTGCGGGGGAGCACACCCGCGATATCGCGCACCGGGCGTTAGGACTGGACATCTCCGATATCGACCGATTGATCGCCGAGGGTGTTCTCTTCGAGACCGCATCATCTGCCGCTACCCCCACCGACCAGAGGACCGCGACATGAGCACCGCAACCATCTTCATCGACGGTGAGTTCCGTCCGGCGTCGCAGTCGACCCCGGTCATCGAGGCTGCCACCGAGCAGCAGATCGGGTTGGGTTCGGCGGCAACCGAACCCGAGGTCGATGCCGCGGTGACCGCGGCGCGCTCCGCGCTGACCGGATGGCGGCAGACCCCGGCAGCCGAACGCGCGGCGACCCTACGGCGCTTCGCCGACATTCTGCAGCAGCGCGGCCCCGAAACGCACACGCTGTGCTCGCGCGAGAACGGGATGCCCATCCGGTTGTCCAAGGGCGCCAACGGCCTGTACCCCGCGCTGCTGTTGCGCTATTACGCCGATCTCGTCGAACACGGCGCCGACGAGGAGACCCGCACCGCCGCCATCGGACACACCATCGTGCGTCGCGAGCCGGTCGGGGTGGTCGCGGCGATCACACCGTGGAACTATCCGCAGGCCCTCGCCGCGATGAAGATCGCGCCGGCGCTGGCCGCCGGCTGCACCATGGTGCTCAAGGCCGCACCCGAAACGGCCTTGGACGCATTGGTGTTCGCCGAGGCGGCACACGAGGCGGGGTTGCCCGCAGGCGTGCTCAACGTGCTGGCCGGTGGGCCGCAGGCCGGAGCGCATCTGGTGTCGCACCCCGGGGTGGACAAGGTCGCCTTCACCGGTTCGACCGCGGCCGGGCGGAGCATCGCCGAGACCTGTGGCCGGCTGCTGCGCCCGGTCACCCTCGAACTGGGCGGCAAGTCGGCGGCCATCATCCTCGACGACGCCGACCTGGACGCCACCGTCAAGGGGCTGCGCTCGGCCTCGTTCGTGAACAACGGTCAGACCTGTCACCTGAGTTCGCGGATCCTGGCCCCACGCTCGCGTTACGGCGAGGTGGTCGACGCCGTCGCCGCCCTGGCCGACGGACTGGTGGTCGGTGACCCGCTGCAGAAGTCCACCGATATCGGGCCGCTGGTCAGCAAGCGTCAGCAGCAGCGGGTGCTGGAGTACATCGAGGTGGGCCGGTCCGAGGCCAAACTGGTTGCCGGCGGCTCGGTTCCGGCCGATCAACCGCAGGGCTGGTTCGTGGCCCCGACGGTGTTCGCCGATGTCGACAACTCGGCGCGCATCGCCCAGGAGGAGATCTTCGGTCCGGTGCTCACGGTGATCCCGTACGGCTCGGATCAGGAGGCGGTCGATATCGCCAACGACAGTGAGTTCGGCCTCGGCGGCACGGTGTGGTCCCAGGACGTCGAGCGTGCCACCGATATCGCGCGCGCCGTGCACACCGGCACCATCGGCGTCAACGAGTATCAGCTCGACGTGAACGCACCCTTCGGCGGTGTCAAGGCCAGCGGGCTGGGCCGCGAGCTCGGACCCGAGGGGCTGGCCGCCTATCAGGTACTCAAGTCGATCTACCGCGTCGGCCCCGCCTGATCTCCCAACCCGGAACCCGGCGAGCGTGCGTGTCTGCACCCCGACACGCTGCTCCGACACTGAATTTTCCGCACGCTCGTGGAGAGGAATGAACGCATGACCATCGATCCCAGGACCCCGGTTCTCGTCGGTTTCGGACAGACGAACCAGCGTGAGGAGAGCGCGACGACCGAGCCCGTCGACCTCATGGAGGCCGCCGCGCGGGCCGCCGCCGACCCGCGCGTGCTGGCCGCCGTCGACTCGGTGCGGATCGTCAACCTGCTGTCCTGGAGGTATCGCGATCCCGGTCTGCTGTTGGCGCAGCGCATCGGGGCAACATCTGCGGCCACCCGCTACACCCCGATCGGTGGCAACGTGCCGCAGTCGCTGGTCAACCAGGCGTGCCTGGACATCCAGCGGGGACGCAATGACGTCGTCCTGATCAGTGGCGGCGAAACCTGGCGCAGCCGGACCCGGTTGCGGGCCCGCGGGGAAAAGCTCACCGGCACAAAGCAGGACGAGTCGGTGCCGTTGGCACCGGGCTCCGATGACGAGTTCGCGCTGGCCGGTCCCGGCGAGCTCCGCATCCATCTGGACCGTCCGTCATTCGTGTACCCGATGTTCGAGCAGGCGTTGCGTATCGCGGCGGGCACCGCACCGGCCGAGCACCAGCGGCGCATCGGCGAACTGTGGTCGCGCTTCAGCGCCGTCGCGGCGACCAATCCGCACGCCTGGAACCAGCAGGCATTGTCCGCCGACGAGATCGCCAACCCGGGACCGAAGAACCGGATGATCAGCACGCCCTACACCAAGCTGATGAACTCGAACAATATGGTCGACCAGGGTGCCGCGCTGATCCTGATGTCCGCGGAGAAGGCGACTTATCTCCAGATACCTACCGAGCGTTGGGTTTTCCCGTACGCGGGCACCGACGCGCACGACACCTATGAGATCAGCCACCGCGCCGAGTTCCATGGCTCACCGGCCATTCGGATCGGTGGGAAGACCGTGCTGGAACTGGCACAGACCGATCTCGCCGATATCGCGTTGGTCGACGTCTACTCGTGCTTCCCGTCGGCGGTACAGGTCGCGGCCAACGAACTAGGACTGGCGCTCGATGACCCGCGCCGGCCGCTGACCGTGACCGGCGGGCTGACCTTCGCCGGCGGACCGTGGAACAACTATGTGACACATTCGATCGCGACGATGGCCGAGCGGCTGATCGCCGAACCGGGCAGCCGGGGCCTGATCACCGCCAACGGCGGCTATCTCACCAAGCACAGCTTCGGGGTGTACGGGACCGAGCCGCCGAGCCACGAATTCCGTTGGGAGGACGTGCAGCAGAAGGTGGACGCCGAACCCACCCGGGCAGCCGAGGTCGAGTGGTCCGGCGTCGGCACCGTGGAGACGTGGACGACGCCCTTCGACCGCGACGGCGAACCCGAGAAGGCGTTCCTGGCGGTGCGCACCCCTGCCGACACCCGCACCCTGGCGGTGCTCACCGATCGCTCCGAGGCGCGGGCCAGCGTGGCCGAGGACATCGCCGGGGCGAAGGTCACCGTGCGCGCCGACGGCACGGCGACGCTGGGCTGACCTACAGCAGGCCCAGTGCCGCCACCGCGTCGCGCTCCTCGCGAAGTTCGGCTACCGAGGCGTCGATCCTAGCGCGGGAGAACGCGTTGACGTCGAGCCCCTCGACGATCTCCCATCGGCCGCCGACCGACCGGCACGGGAACGAGGAGACCAGACCTTCGTCGACGCCGTAGACGCCCGGCGACGGCAGCGCCACCGAGGTCCAGTCGTCGGCCGGGGTGCCGTGGACCCAGTCGTCGATATGGTCGATGGCCCCGTTGGCGGCCGAGGCGGCCGAGCTGGCGCCGCGCGCCTCGATGATCGCGGTGCCCCGACGAGCCACCGTCGGGATGAAATCATCGGCAAGCCAATGGGTATCGGCGGCGTAGTCGGCCCCGGACCGGCCACCCACGACGGCGTGGAAGATATCGGGGTACTGCGTCGGGGAGTGGTTTCCCCAGATGGTCATCCGGCTGATCTCGGTGACCGGCACCCGCGCATGCCTTGCCATCGCGGCGACGGCCCGGTTGTGATCGAGGCGGGTCAGGGCGGTGAATCGGTCACGCGGGATATCGGGTGCGTGCGCCGATGCCACCAGCGCGTTGGTGTTCGCGGGGTTCCCGACGACGAGCACCCGCACATCGGCGGACGCACCGGCATTGAGCGCAGCGCCCGCGTTGGCGAAGATCTGCGCGTTCGCGCTGAGCAGGTCGGCGCGTTCCATGCCCTTGGTCCGCGGCCGGGCACCGATGAGCAGCGCGACATCCACCCCGTCGAACGCCCGTAGCGGGTCGTCATAGATCTCGGTACCCGCCAGCAGTGGGAACGCGCCGTCGTCGAGCTCCATCACCACGCCCTCGGCGGCGCGCACCGCATCGGGCAGTTCCAGCAGTCGCAGCGTGACCGGCGTGTCATGACCGAGCATCGCACCTGCGGCGATCCGGAACAACGCCGCGTAGCCGATCTGGCCGGCGGCGCCGGTGACGGCGACGGTGACGGGGGTGGGGGACATGCCGACCACCCTAATCGCGCCTGTCCGCGGTCAGTCGAACAGCTCGGCGAGCGGCACCTTCGGGTCGGCGAGCTTCTGCCGGTCGATCTTCGCTCCGGATCGGATGAGCGCCTTGATGTCATCGAGGCCCTCCCAGATGTTGACGTTCATCCCGGCCAGCACGCGGTTTTTCTCGTCCAGCCAGAACGAGGTGTACTCACGCCCGTCGACATCGCCGCGGAAGACCACGGCCTCGTAGTCCGGTGCGTGACCGACGTACTCCATACCGAGGTCGTACTGGTCGGTGTAGAAGTAGGGCAGCTCGTCATAAACGCCCGGCTTGCCGAGCATCCCTGCGACGGCTACGGCGGGTTGCTTCTTGGCGTTGGCCCAGTGTTCGGTGCGAATCCTGGTGCCGTACAGCGGATGCTGCGCCGCGACAATGTCACCGACGGCATAGATGTCCGCATCGCTGGTGCGCAGCGACGCGTCGACCGCAAGCCCACCGTCGACGATGTCCAGTCCTGCGCGTTCGGCCAGCCCGAGATTCGGTTCCGCGCCCACCGCAATCAGCACGGCGTCGGCGGACACCGTGGAACCATCGCCGAGGCGCACCCCGGAGGCCGGTCCGCCGGCGGTGGTGGTGATGCCCTCGACGGTCGCGCCGAACCGGAAGTCGACGCCGCGCCCGGTGTGCAGGCCGGCGAATACCTCGGCGTTCTCCCGGCCGAGCGCCTTCAGCAGCGGCAACTCCGCGTTCTCGATGACAGTGACGGCGAGATCACGGGACCGTGCGGCGGCGGCGACCTCCAGGCCTATCCAGCCCGCGCCGATGATGGCAAGTCGCTGCCCGCGCTGCAGCGCCGACAGCAGGGCATCGGCATCGACGATAGTTCGCAGCATGTGCACACCATCGGCATCGGCACCCGGGATATCCAGCCGGCGCGGCCGTGATCCGGTGGCCAACAACAGTTTGTCGTAATGCTCATGCCGGCCTTCATCGAAACCGACGGCGTGAGCGGCCGGGTCGATGGTGCTGACCTCGGTACCCAACCGCAGATCCACATCGTGTTCTCGAAACCATTTCGCGTCGTGCACCGTGAAATCGGGCGGTACGGCCTTGCCGAGCAGGTAGTCCTTGGACAGCGGCGGCCGTTCGTAGGGCAGCGCGGATTCGGCACCGAAAAGGATGATGCTTCCGTCGAAGTCGTTGTCGCGCAACGCTTCGGCGGCCTTTGCGCCGGCCAGGCCGCCGCCGATGATCAGATGGCTGGGTGTGGTCATGTCTGCTCCGTGGTTGCGGTGATGAAGGATTCGCGTAACTCGTCGTCGAGGGAAACCCGCACCAGGGCGGCGGCCAGCCGGGCCGACCTGCGTGGTGCCAGGCGGTGCAGGCCCTCCGGATCATGGGGCAGACCCAGCCCGCGTGCGGCCTCGATCGCACGGTCGTCGAAGTAGGGCCGCACCCAGGGCCACACGTCCTGCACCTCGCGCAGGAAGATGTCGGCGCCCGTCGGCCCGATGCCGTTGAACTCCTGCAGTTCGCGTTTCGTCACCGCAACGTCGTGGCACGAGTTCTCGGCAAGCATGCGAAGATCCCCGGAGTAGTGCCCGCGGACCCGGGTCGCGAGTTCGGTCAACCGGGTCGCCGAGCTCTCGTCGTAGCGGGCGTAGTGCGCGCGGCCGAAACAGTCGATCATCGTCCGTCGGTCGGAATCCAACACCGAGTCCGGTGTGCGTAGGCCCGCGGTGTGGAGTTCGCGGGCGGCGGCGGTGGCGATATCGGCGCCGATGGGCTTGCTGGCGAGCATCGCCAGCGTCAGCAACTGGAACAGCGGGGCGGGGGTGTCCTTGAGCGTGATGCCGGCTTGTTCGGCATACGTCGTACCGGCCTGCTGGATCAGCCGCTCGGCCCTGTTCTGCGAATCAGACATCGGTGTTGAGGTACCCAGGGCGGTACGGCACAAACGTCGGCTACTTTGGGGGCTACTTGGGGTGCAGTGACCTCGCATACGCGATCCCACGATCCACCCAGGATCGCAGCCTGCGGGTATCGGAAACACCGGCGGTCGACACCCGGATCCAGCCACGGACCTCGCGCCCCGACATCACCATCGGCTCGACATGCTCGCGGCCGATCAGGGCGCCGGTCTCTTCTGCGGGCACTCGCACCATCAGTCCGCCCTGACCGGATACGCAGACGGCCATGTGCCCGTTCACCAGGAAGGCCAGCCCGCCGAACATCCGCCGCTCATCGGCCCCGCCGACAAGCTCCCGCACGCGCTCCGCCAGATCCAGGTCATAGGCCATGTCAGTTCGGTGCCGCCCGGACGGTCAGGTCTGTCATGTCGAGATTCTAAGCAGTGCCAGGCTCACAGCGGACGTCGAAATTGACCGAATTCGCGATGAAGCACAGCTGATGGGCCCGCTCATGGATTGCGGACAACGCATCGAGGTGCCGAGGATCGTCGACCCGCACCTCCGGTCGCAGCACCACCTCGGTGAAATGCCCACCGCCGTCCTCGGTTTCGGTCATCGTGCCCGACGGATGGTCGGTGTAGTCGGTGACGACGATGCCGTCCTGAGCACACAGCCCCAGAAACCACAGCATGTGGCACTGGGACAGGGACGCGACCAATAGCTCTTCAGGGTTCCACCGCTGCGGATCGCCGCGGAAGGACGGATCCGCGCTGCCGGGGATCGTCGGCTTGCCGGTCCCGCTGATCTCATGGGCGCGCTCGTATGCGCGGTAAGCGCTGGTGCCGGTTCCGGTGTTACCGGTCCAGGTGATGTCCAGTTCGTAGCGGTGCGTCTTGCCGGCCATGCTCATACGGTAGGGATCCACCCGAGCGCCGGTCCCAGGTGGTCCGGACGCCGGCGAGCGTGCATGCCCGTTGGTCGACACACCGTGTCAAGACCTACAAACACGCACGCTCGTCGGGTTATGCCGCGGCCGTGGCCGTCGCGCTCTCGGCTGCCGGCTCCAGTGCCAACGCGACGATTTCGGCGACATCGGTCATCGGCCGGACATCGAGCGCAGCCAGAACCTCCTCGGGCACCTCGTCGAGATCGGGTTCGTTGCGCTGCGGGATGAAGACGGTCCTCAATCCGGCCCGTTGTGCGGCAAGCAGTTTCTGCTTCACACCGCCGATGGGCAGCACCCGACCGTTCAGCGTGACCTCGCCGGTCATGCCCACGTCGCCGCGGACCTGCCGCCCGGTCGCCATGGAGACCAGGGCGGTCACCATGGTCACACCGGCCGACGGGCCGTCCTTGGGCACCGCGCCCGCGGGCACGTGCACGTGGATCTGCCGGTCCAGCGCCTTCGGGTCGACGCCGAGCTGTTCGGCATGGGCACGCACGTAGGACAGGGCGATCTGCGCCGACTCCTTCATCACGTCACCCAGCTGCCCGGTCAGCTTCAATCCCGGCTCTGCCTCGACCGAACCGGCCTCGATGTAGAGCACATCACCACCGAGTCCGGTGACGGCCAGACCGGTCGCCACGCCCGGCACCGCGGTGCGCTCGTCGGAGTCTGGAGTGAACCGCGGACGGCCCAGGTACTCAACGAGATCCGGCTCATCGATGATGAGGCCGGTGATCCCTCCAGCCAGCTTGGTGGTGACCTTGCGCAATGCCTTGGCCAGCAGCCGCTCGAACTGGCGCACACCCGGCTCGCGGGTGTAGTCGGCGGCGATCTTGCGCAGCGCGGCTTCGGTCACCGTGACCTCACCATCGGCCAGAGCGGCTCGCTCTGCCTGCCGGGGTAGCAGGTAATCCCGCGCGATGGCCACCTTGTCGTCCTCGGTGTAACCGTCGATCTGGATCAGCTCCATGCGGTCCAGCAGTGCCGACGGGATGTTCTCGATGACGTTGGCCGTCGCCAGGAACACCACATCGCTCAGGTCCAGGTCGAGCTCCAGGTAGTGATCGCGGAACGTATGGTTCTGCGCCGGATCCAGCACCTCCAACAACGCCGAGGACGGGTCGCCCCGGTAGTCGGAGCCGACCTTGTCGATCTCGTCGAGCAGCACGACGGGGTTCATCGACCCCGCCTCCCCGATGGCCCGCACGATTCGGCCGGGCAGGGCGCCGACGTAGGTTCGCCGGTGCCCGCGGATCTCGGCCTCGTCCCGCACGCCGCCGAGGGCGACGCGGACGAACTTGCGGCCCAAGGCCCGTGCGACGGACTCACCCAACGAGGTCTTGCCCACCCCGGGCGGACCGGCCAGCACCATGACCGCGCCGGAGCCACGCCCGCCCACGACGGACATGTTGCGCTGGGCGCGCCGCGCCCGCACCGCCAGGTATTCGACGATGCGGTCCTTGACGTCCTCGAGGCCATGGTGGTCGGCGTCGAGGATCTCGCGGGCCGCTTTCAGGTCGGCCGAGTCCTCGGTCGTGACGTTCCACGGCAGGTCCAGCACGGTGTCCAGCCAGGTGCGGATCCAGCCGCCTTCGGGGCTCTGGTCGCTGGCGCGTTCCAGCTTGCCGACCTCACGCAGCGCGGCCTCGCGGACCTTCTCCGGCAGCTCGGCGGCCTCGACGCGGGCTCGGTAGTCGTCCTCACCCTCCTGGCCGTCGGGACCCAGCTCGCCCAGTTCCTTACGGATCGCGGCCAGCTGTTGGCGCAGCAGGAATTCCTTCTGCTGCTTGTCCATCCCCGCCCGGACGTCCTCGGCGATCTTGTCGTTGACCTCGACCTCGGCCAGGTGCTCACCGGTCCAATCGATCAACAGACGGAGTCGACGCTCGACATCAGAGGTCTCCAGCAGCTCACGCTTCTGCACATCACTCAGGTATGAGGCGTAGCCGGCCGTATCGGCCAGCGCGGACGGGTCGGTGATCTTGTTGACGACGTCGACGATCTGCCAGGCCTCGCGGCGTTGCAGCATCGCCAGCAGTAGTTTCTTGTACTCGGCCGCCAGGGCCTTGGTCTCCGCAGAGACCTCCGAATCGGCGATCGGCTCGACCTCGACCCACAGCGCCGCGCCGGGTCCGGTGGTGCCGG
This sequence comes from Mycolicibacterium neoaurum ATCC 25795, assembly GCF_000691525.1. Classification (GTDB taxonomy): domain Bacteria; phylum Actinomycetota; class Actinomycetes; order Mycobacteriales; family Mycobacteriaceae; genus Mycobacterium; species Mycobacterium neoaurum. The sequence goes on along the minus strand of NZ_JMDW01000014.1, from coordinate 56,153 downwards.
AGCCGATGTGTGCGCGGGTCTCGCCCTTGACGACGGCGGCCGCGCCGCCGCCGGGAACGCGGCCCACCTGCACGATCGAGGCGAGCACCCCGTAGGTGGGGTAGCGGTCATCCAGGCGCGGTGCGATGAGCAGCTTGCCGGTCTCGCTGGCCTGCGCGGCGTCGACCGCGGCACGGGCAGCGTCGTCGAGCTCGATGGGCACCACCATGCCGGGCAGCACGATGGGCTCGCTGACGAACAGGACCGGGACTGCGATGGCTTCAGACATCAAACCTCCAAAGTTGATTCTGATGCACTCAACCCGGAGCGGTCCTCGGTTGTTCCCGGAGCATGATCACTGCGCTGAGGGCGAACACCCGGGTCGCGGTGCCGGGGGATCGGCCGACGGCACCGCCGACTCGTCCGTCTGCTGCCATCGCGCCCGGGCTCGTTTGGCGATGACGACTGTCAGCAGGATCAGGATCCCGATGACGGCCAGCGACACCGCCGTGTTGAGGCCCTTGCCGACGTCGACCGAGAACGAATAGATGATGCCCAAGCTGACGAACGTGCCGACGAGAAGTCCGACTCCCCATACTGCAGAGAGCAGAATGTGCACCCGGTGCTTGAAGGCCGCCTCGCCGGGTTCGGGGGAGCGGTCACCACCCTCAACGCGCTCGGCGACCACCTGGGTTAACGGCTTACCGAGGACACAGCTGCCCAGGAAGATCAGTGCGCCGATGCCGCCGACCAGGGTGTCGCCGACCATCAGCATCCGGGCATCCGATGTCGCCAGGCCGACGGCCAGGCTCAAGCCGAAGTTGAGCATCAGGTAGCCGGCGAACGGGTCCAATCGGCGGGCGCGGATCGCGTCGTAGCCGACCTTGGCGCCGGCCAGCAGCGTCGCGATGAGCAGGGCCAGGTATTCGGACACCCCCGCGGCGCGCAACCCGTAGTAGGCGACCAGCGGCGGGGCGATGTCGAGCAGTATGCCGCGCAGAACCGGGGTCACGCGCAGATGCTAGATGGCGATGCTGACGATCGGCTGTCAACGTCCACGAGCCGCGAGAGTGACGTTTCTGCGCTGCCCAGACCATGGACGGCGCAGAAACGTCACTCTCGTGAACAGACACAAAGCAGGGAGCCTGCCGTTCGGGGGGTACGGCAGGCTCCCTGGGTCTTTGGTGCGTCGGGTCAGTCCGTCATCATGCGACGGCCTGGGCTCCCAACACGCGCTGGATATCAGGCTTCATCATCTGAAGCTGCTGGCCCCAGTAGCCCCAGCTGTGGGTGCCCTGTGACGGGAAGTTGAACACCCCGTTGGTCCCACCGGCTGCGACGTACTTGTCCCGGAAGCTGACGTTGGTCCGCAGGGTGAAGCCCTCCAGGAACTGTGCGGCCATCAGGTTGCCGGTGTTGGCGCCGACGTCGAGGTCCGACGGGGTGCCGGTGCCGCAGTAGATCCAGACGCGGGTGTTGTTGGCCACCAACTGGTTGATGTTGACCATCGGGTCATTGCGCTTCCACGCCGGGTCCGAGGACGGGCCCCACATGCTCTCGGCGTTGAAGCCGCCGGCATCGTTCATGGCCAGCCCGATCAGCATCGGCCACCAACCCTCGGACGGGTTGAGGAAGCCGGAAAGGGATGCGGCATAGATGAACTGCTGCGGGTGGTGGATCGCGTAGTTCAGCGATGCGCTACCGGCCATCGACAGGCCGACCACGGCGTTGCCGGTGCGCGACACGCCCTTGACGGTCTCCAGGTAGGTGGGCAGCTCCTGGGTCAGGAAGGTCTCCCACTTGTAGGTGTAGTTCTGCCCGTTGCCCTTCGAGGGCTGGTACCAGTCCGCGTAGAAGCTGGACTGACCGCCGACCGGCATGATCGTGGACAGACCGGACTGGTAGTACCACTCGAATGCCGGGGTGTTGATATCCCAGCCGTTGTAGTCATCCTGGGCGCGCAGGCCGTCGAGCAGATAGACCGCATGCGGCCCACCACCCTGGAACTGCACCCGGATGTTGCGGTTCATCGACTGGGAGAACACGTCGAGGTACTCGACGGGCAGCCCGGGTCGAGAGAACGCACCAGCAGTCGCCGAACCCCCGGCGAAACCGATCAGCCCGGGCAGCGCCAGCATCGACGCGGCAACCACCGCCAGTCTGCGTAGCCATCCGCCACGGATTTTCCTGATGGTCTTCATAACGGCAACAAACCCACCTTTCGTGTCCAAGCAATCGCCGTTGCTTTCTTCGATGGGTAGTTCAACACGGGCCACTTGCGTCACACGCGTACCAGCGCGGCGTGGTGTATCGCGGTTGGGCAACGATTCCGACTCGGCGTCGAGACCGAGTGAGCGGCTACTCGGTGACGGCCATCGCCCGACGCATCGAGGCGCGTCGGTCTTCGATGGCCCGGCCGATCTCCTGCAGCAGCAGGGGTTCGCGCATGACCAGATCATCGAGATGTGTGCGGTCGATCTGCAGCATCGTCACCTCGTCCACGGCATGGCCGGCGGCAAGCACCGGCTCGCGGGTCAACGCGGTCTGTCCCAGGAAATCCCCGGACTCCAGCGTGGCGACGGTGACGATCGCACCGTCATCACGGGTGGAGGTCAGACGCACGTGCCCGCCGACGATGAAACTCATCCGCGAGGGCACTTGACCGGCGAACTGGATGGTCTCGTCGCTGCCGTAGCGCGCCAATCGGAAATGCGGGGCGATCTCGGCAAGATCGTCTTCGTGCAGGCGCAGGGTGGACCCGACGACGTGCAGGTAGTGCGCGATCCGCTCCGGTGTGCCGAAGTCGTCGTCGGCCTCGTCGAGATGAAGCGCAGCGCGCCGCGACGCGTACCAGATCCAGCGCAGAAACGTAGATTTCGCGGCACCGTCATCGGCAGGGGAACGCAACGGAATGGTCGTCCGGTACTCCGCCCCGCCGATATAGACCGCTTTGGGGATTGCCCCTGGCCGCACCTGGGGCAGCGTTCCGGCGATCCGGGTGAGCAGTGCGCACACCTGGTCGGGAGGATCGGTGGCACCGAAAACACTTGTCAGCGAGATGGAATGGTCCCCGGGCGGCCGGCTGAGATTGGTGAACGATGCCGCGGCGAGCACCGAGTTGGGCATGATCTGCAGCCCGCCACCGCCGGTGTCGACGTGGGTCGCCCGCCAGTTGACCTCGACCACCCGGCCACGTGCCGAGGGGGTGTCCAGCCAGTCACCCAGCTGGAACGGCTGCTCGAACAACAGCAGCAGACCGGAGACGATCTGGCCGACCGCGTTCTGCAATGCCAGACCCAGCACGATCGAGGTCACGCCGAGGGCGGTGAACAGTCCGCCGACATCGGCACCCCAGATGAACGACATGATCATCGCCAATCCGATGGCAATGACCACGAAGCGAGCGACGTCGAGGAAAATCGACGGAATCCGTTTGCGCCAGCTGCCTTCCGGTGCACCCTGGAACAGGGTGGCATTGAACCCCGAGAGCAGCAGGATCAGCACGACGAAACCGAACACCGTGGCGATCAGGCGCACCGGAGTCGCGTCCGGGGACACCTGGTTGGCCTGGGTCAACAAGAGCAGCAGCGCGCCCAGCGGCACGACGTAGTTGCGTATCAGCCCGACCGCTCTGGTGAGCGCGCTGCCGCGGCGGGCAAGCGCGTTGCGCAGTTCGGTCAGCAGCACCAGCGTGATGGGCAGACCGATGGACACACCGAGGGCCCACAGAAACCATGAGGTGTCGAACAATTCGGCCATCGTGTTACTCGGCCAGTCGCCAGACCGGCTCGGACCGGCCGGCGATCTCCACCGCGTCGGCGGCGGTGAAATCCCGGGTGCTGCTCATTGCGTCGTGAACCCGCGATGTCACGTAGATGCCCGGTTGCGACGACCCGCTCTGCATGCTGTTCGCCAGGTCGACCGTGGTGCCCCACATATCGTAGGCGAGACTCGACCGGCCGATCAGGCCGCTGGTGACGGTTCCGGTGTCGATACCCGCCCGCAGCTGGAGGGCATGACCCGTCTCGGTGTTGAACCTGTCGACGATGCGTTTCATCTCCACCGCGAAATCGACGGTGCGCCGTACATTGTCGAGTCGGGGAGCGCTCAGTCCGCAACTGGCCAGATAACCGTTGTGCAGGGTTCGCACCTTCTCGATACCCAGGCTTTCGGCAGCGGCGTCGAACTGCCGCACCAGCCGGTTGACCAGGGAGAGCCCTTCGTCGGCACTGAGATCGGCGGAGAGTTCCTCCAGGCCCGCGATCCCGGCGAATATGACGGTGACGTCGCGGTGATCCTGGGCTATGGTCTCCTCACCGCCGCGGTAGCGGGCGACCACCGGTTCGGGCATCAACGACCGCAGTAGCCGGTCATTCTCCTGACGCTGCTCGTTGAGCAGGTCCTCCTTGATGGCCAGATTCCGGCTCATGGCATTGAATGCGACCGTGAGATCACCGAATTCGTCCTTGGACTGCACCGGCACGGTCACCCCGTAATCTCCGGAGCTGATCTGTTGCGCCCCGGCCTCCAGCCGCCGGATCGGTCTGATGAACAGCCGCGCAAGCAGCATCGATGCGATCGAGACGATGAAAATGATTGCGGCGGTGGATAACACCAATGTCCTGGTGAATGTCGATACCGGGGCGAAGGCCTCGTCGGCATCGATGTCGGCCACCACGACCCAATCCAGGCCAGGAAGGTTCACCGGCGCATAGGCCTGCAGTGCTTCGCTGGCCAAGTAGTCGGTTTCGATGATGGTGCCGGACTGGCCTCGGTGCGCACGCCGCGTCGCTTCGCTGTCGATGGGTTGGACCAGGATGTTGGTACCGCTCATCAGTGATCGATCGGCGACGTCAGGCGGTGTCCCACCATCGATGACGCGCTTGCGGAACTCATCCTTGTTCTGCTCGAACATGCGTGAATTCGACCGCATCAGGCCATCCGGCCCGACCAGGAAGGTCTCACCGGTCTCGCCCATGCCGGCTTTCTGCCAGTCGCCGTCCATGGTCATCACGCGGTTCACCCCGCCGGTGGGGAACTGCAACGCCAGAACCCCGGCAATCCGGCCGCCGGATCCGATCGGCGACAGCAACCAGGCCGCAGGCTCGGCCGATGGTTGGTAGTAGGAAAAGTCGGTGACCCCGACGTAGTCCACGACATTGGAGTTCAGTGCATCGCGGTAGGCGCCGGCTAGCGAGCCGCCGGAGTACGGCCCGGTGAGGATGTTCGTACCGAGGTCCGGACCCTTGTACGCGGTGTATACGACGTTGCCGCGCGTATCGAGCAGCAGCGCGTCCTCGTATTTGAACCGACTCACGATCTGACGGAAGAAATCGTTGAAACGGGCGTTGGCGGCCGACCATTGGCTGCCATCTCCGGCGTCATCGTTCTTCAGGGACTCATCCCAGTTCGAGAACGGCACCGTGTAGCGCGCCTGCAGATAGCGCTGCGCCGGTGAGGTCGGCAGCAGTCCACTGACGTCGATGTCCTGGCCGGTCACCTCGGTGGTCAGCTCGGCGAACTGGCTCTTGTAGTAATTCAGGATCGCGGCGTCGTCGGCTGGCGTCACCGGCGCAGCGGCCAGATCGTCGAAGCCGGCTGTGAAGGCGCGGGCAGCCTCCTGGGCGGTGGAGCCACGGGTGTAGATGACCAGGGATTCGCGCAGATAGCGGAATTCGGCCTCCAACTGCCTGGTCTGGGAGGACAGGATCTCGTTGAGTCTGTTGAAGGCGGCATCGCGCAGCGAACTTCGCCCCGACTGGTATCCGACATAACCGATGACGGCTGCCGACAGGATGCTGGTGGCCAACAACATCACCAGCAACTTGGATTGGATGCTCATCCGAGACCGCACGCGGCGGCGGCGTCGCAGCGGGGAAATTGCGCCGTCTGATGCAGGCTCAGGGCGCTCAGGTGTGGTCATCAATTCGGGAGCCTAGCTCTGTACGCCCGTATTGCGCTCTGCTTGGCGATATTGCACAGCGGCGCGACATCGGCGCACCGCACCGTGGGGCTACTGTGGTGATGATGGACGACCAGCAACTCCGGGTGCTCATCATCGGGGGCGGGTTCGGCGGTTTGTTCTGCGCCCGCCGGCTAGGCCGCACCGACGCGTCGGTAACACTGCTCGACCGTGCGGCAGGACATATCTTTCAGCCGCTGCTCTACCAGTGCGCCACCGGAACGCTGAGCATCGGTCAGATCAGCCACTCGCTGCGCGAGGAGCTTTCGCGATACCCCAACGTGCGCACCCTGCTCGGTGAAGCTGTCCAGCTGGATCCGGACGCCGGGACCGTGACGGCGTTGCGTCCCGACGAATCGACCTACACGTTGGACTACGACATCCTGGTGATCGCCGCGGGCATGCAGCAGTCTTATTTCGGCAACGAGCGTTTTGCCGAGTGGGCACCGGGGATGAAGTCACTCGATGACGCGCTGTGCATCCGGCAGCGGTTGTTCACCGCATTCGAGATCGCCGAGACGCTGCCGGCCGGGCGCGAACGGGACAGCTGGTTGACCTTCGCCGTGGCCGGCGGTGGGCCGACCGGGGTCGAGATCGCCGGCCAGATCCGCGAAGTTGCTTCGCGGACACTGGCCAACGAGTTCCACAGCATCCAACCCGAGGACGCCAGGGTGCTGCTCTTCGACGGTGGTGACCGGGTCTTGAAGTCGTTCGCCCCGGGCTTGACCGAGAAGGCCACCCGCACCCTGCAGGCGCTCGGTGTCGAGTTGCACATGGGCGTCCACGTCACCGATGTCGACCGCGACGGCGTGACGGTCACGCCCAAGTCCGGCGGACCGCAACAGCATTACGAAGCACGGACGGTCCTGTGGACCGCCGGTGTCGAGGCGGTGCCGTTCGCCCGGCATGCGGCGCAAGTCCTGGGCGCCAAGACCGATCGATCCGGCCGGATCGACGTCCAACCTGATCTGTCGGTGCCCGGTCATCCCGAGGTCTTCGTCATCGGCGACCTGGCCGGGGGCGATTACCCCGGTGTGGCGGAGAACGCGATGCAGGGCGGTCTGCACGTCGCCTCGTGCGTGCGTCGTCAGCTGGCCGGTAAACCGCGCCGCAGTTACCGGTACCGCGATCTCGGCTCGGCGGCCTATATAAGCCGCGGCAATGCGCTGCTCCAGGTCGGCCCGGTGAAGCTCTCGGGTCGGCTGGGCTGGATGGCGTGGGGCTTCATCCACATCGCGTTCCTGACCGGTGTGCACAACCGGGTCAGCACGGTGCTGACGTGGATGGCGGCGATCGGGCGCGACGAGCGTGAGCATCGGACGTTCATGCTCGGCGATCGCGGTGTGCCCGAACAGCCCTATACGTGGACCAAGGACGATCAGCCGTAGTCGACGATCACCCAGCCGTGCGGCGGCACGATGAGTTCGTCGACACGTTCGGCAGGCGGGGCTCCGGATCCCGCGATCACCCGCCCGGTTCCGGGCAACCCTGCCGTCAACGGGGCGTCGTCGACGTTGAGGGCCACCACGATCGCGCGTCCATCGGCAGCGACGCGGTAGGCGTAACCGGTGTTGGTCAGGCTCAGTGATTCGGTACGGGCGTTGTGCAGCCACGGGTTTCGCCGGCGCAGGCCGATCAGGTACTGGTACAGCCGCGTCATGTCAACGGGTGGGATCGGCGGCGCGCCGAACTCGGGGCGGATCGCGTCATCGCCGCCGACGCGCTCTTCCTTGACGCCGTGCCAGGCCCACTCGTCACCGGCATAGACGCTCGGCGTGCCCCCGGTGGTCAGCAACAGCACAAGAGCATGCTCGAGATGCCGGGGATCATCGATGCGACTGGCGATTCTGGTGACATCGTGGTTACCGATGAACGTCAACGGCACAAAGGAATCGAGAAAGTCGTTGTGCCGCTGCAGCGCCCAGTCGAGTTCGTGGAAGTTCTTGTCGTTCAGGGCACTCCAGACTGCCTTCCACAGTTCATACTGGGTGACCGAGTCGTATCCGGCGGCGCTCACCTGCGCCGCGTAGTCGCCGTGGATGACCTCGCCGAGGAACCAGGCGTCGCGATGGCGGCGACGAACCTGCGGTAGGACCTGCCGCCAGAATTCCGGATCGACCGCGTAGGCGGCATCGAGGCGCCAACCGTCGGCACCGCGATCGAGCCAGTGGTTCATGACCTCGACGGTGTGCGCCACGACTTCGGGATCACTGTGGTCGAGCGCGATCAATTCGCCGTGACCCTCGAAGGTGTCGAAACCGTCCGAGCCATGACGGAACCAATCCTTCGGGCCGCCCGCGACCGCGTCGCGATAGCGCGGGTGGTCGGTGCCGACATGGTTGAACACACCGTCGAGCAATACCCTGAGCCCGCGCCGACGGCATTCGGAGATGAGTCGGTCGAAATCGGCATCGGTTCCCAGGCGTGGATCGATGCGGAAGTGATCGGTGGTGTCATAACCGTGGGTCCGGGAGCTGAACACCGGTCCGAGCGCCAGGCCGGAGGCACCCAGTTCCAGTGCGTGGTCGAGCCAGTCGATGATCCGCAGCAGACGGTGTTCGTCGGCCGTCGGTGCGGGATCGGCGGGAAACGCACCGACGAACCCGAGGGGATAGATCTGCCACCAGATGACGTGGCGTACCCAGTCGGGATCGGTCATGGCCGGAACGCCCGCTCGTAGAGTGCACGCATCTCGTCATGCAGTTGCGGCGCCGGGCCGTCGACGACGAGCTCCGGCGCGACGGTGGTGATCGGAAGTGGCGCGACCGGCGCCGGGGGAGTACCCCACTCGGCGCACCACTGGCTGAGCTGCCGGGCCGATGTCGCGTAGACGATGCGCCCGAGGCCCACCCATGCGTGTGCGGCCGAACACATGGCGCAGTGTTCACCGGAGGTGTAGACCGTGGCGCTCGCACGTTGTTCGGGGGAGAGGTGCTCGGCGGCCCATCGGGCAATGGCGAACTCGGGGTGTTCGGTGGCGTCACCGTTGCCGACGTGATTGTGATCGGCGAACAGGGTGTCACCTGTGTTGTCGACCAGTAGGGAGCCGAAGGGCTCGTCGCCGAGGTCCAGCGCGTCGCGTGCCAGTTCGACACACCGCCGAAGGAATTCCAGATCCGCGTCGGTGATCGCCACGCGGGCGAGTTTACCCAGCGGGGAGGAATGTCAACCGCAGCGCAACGGTTGGGGTGCCGATTCGTCGGTGGCCGCACCCCAGCACCACGCCGCGTACGCGGCCGCGACGGCGATGGCCTCGACATCGGCTTTGCTGCCGCCGGCGGAACGGACCGGGTCGCTCACTGCGTGCCGGATCATCCCGACCAGTGCGACCAGTGGCTCGTCCTTGGAACGGAGGTGCGCCAGGTGGCGTTCGTTGGACATCGTTGTCCTCTCCACAGGTAGGGGCGGGAGCGCACTCGGCTTGCGCGGGCCCCCGGTTCTTTTCCTGACGCACACGATAGTGGCTCGGGGCCTCGTTGGTTGCATGACACGTTGACTGCCAACTAAATTCACCTATTCGCAACACGTCTCCGGCCCTGCCGTGACATCGAGGCGGCACGCGCAGGACGCGAGAACGGGAACATCGGCGCGGGCGCGGGCCAACATCAGCTGCTGGCCGATGATTGCCGCTTCTGCATCACGGCCGAGACGTTGCAGGCACTCGTGGTATCCGTGCAGACTCCAGACGTTGCCAGGATGCTGGCACGACCGGCGAAGAGTGCTGTCGAGACCGAGATCCGCTGCGTACACTTCGGCGGCCTCGGACACCCGGCCCTGCTCGAGCAGAAGAGCGCCGTAGGCGTGCCGTGTCGGCTGCATCCAGCCCCAGGGTTCGTCGTAGGGCAGCGCGTCGTCGAGGGCGATGGCATCGCGGAGCCGGGCGAACGCGTCGTCGAATCGCCCTTCCCGATAAGCGATTTCGCCGTCGAGCATGGCGACTCCGATGGCGAGGATATCGCGGCTGGTGTTGTTGAAAAGGTAGCGGGTATCGGGAATCCGCGCGTAAGCGGCTGCGAGAGCATCACGTTCGATGTATGCCTGAGGTAGCTGACCGGTAGCGGCATAGGCGACCCCGCGGCCGTAGTGCACCGTCGCGGTGGTGGTGCAGTAGAGCGCACCGTCATCGGGCACCGGCAGCGAGATCAGATCGGACCACCGGCCGAACCGCACCAGGACGTGAACCTCAAGGGCGGCGAACGCCTCCAGCCAGTCGGCCATCGGGGGCGAGGGGATGGCGAGCAGTTCGGGTGTGAGCTGTTCTGCGAGCTCACGCGCGGCGTCGTGGGCAATCTGAAACCGGCCCTCGAACATTGCCGAGTACACCACGAAGTGCAGATCGTGGGCGCGGTAGAGCGAATAGAAATTCAGTGGCCCGGCATCGGCGACGAACAACCGATCGGCGGCCACGGCGGCCTGGTTGGCCACCACCGCGGCGCGGTAGTCGCCGCAGAGCACGTCGATATGGCTGGGCATGTGCTGCAGATGGCCGGCATCGGGTACCAGGCCGCGGAGCAGGTCGGCCGCGGGCAACGCGAGCTCGGGGTGAGCCGACATCTCCATCGCATGGATGTAGAGGTGCAAGACCCCGGGATGTGCCTGTCCGGCGGTCCCGGCAAGAGCCGCCTCCAGGATCGCCGTGGCCTCTTCCACCCGCGAGCCGGGGGCCGGCTGACCGGTCGCGCTGTCCCAGAGTTCCCAGGCGCTGACGTTGAGCAACGCGTCGGCGGCCAATGCCTGCACGTCGACATCGTGGGGGAAGCGCGCTGCGACCGACACCATTGCGTCTGCGTAGGCGGCGTGCGCGCCGCGCAGCGCGGCGTCATCGGACGGGTCGTCGGTCGGGAACCGCAGCGACAGGGCGTCGATCAGGGCGCGTTCGGTGGCCGAAGCCCGCCCCGCTGCGGCCGAGGCCAACTCTGCGCGCGCCCGCCGCAACGCCTCGTCCAGTTCGACGGGATCGAAGGCATCCCAGGCCTTGTTGTAGTTCGGGCCGACGGCGTAGGCGATGCCCCAACGGGCGACGGCCAGGTCACCGTCGTGTTCCAGCGCACGTTCGAAACAGCGCACCGCTTCGTCGTGGTTGAAGGCGTAAGCCCATACCAGACCCCGGTCGAACCACAACTGCGCCTGTGCAGAATCGGTGTCGACCGGGCGTCGGTAGCTGCCCAGGTTGTAGTAGCCCGCATCCATCGACCAACCATAGTGGGGTCAGCCGCGCGAGCCGGCGCGACGGCGCAGACGCTCGACGGCCGGTGTGCGCACGGTGGTCGCCAACGCGGCGAGCGCAAGTCCGGTGGTGGCCCAGATCATCAGCGTGGCAAAGGGTGTCAGCGCACCGTTACCGTCGAAGTACTCGATGCTGCGCAGCAGCGAGACTCCCGAACCCTGCGGCACGATCTGGTTGAACAAGGTGTAGAAACCGGTCAACAGCGGTCGGCCGATCGGGCCGGCCGCCGCAGCATTGCCGACGACCACCAGGAAGGCGGTGACCGTCATGGCCGCCACGGTGCCGAAGGCGGCCGCGACCCCGGTCACCGCGCCGCCGACCGCCATGGCGTAGAGCCACAACGCCCCGAAAACCTGCCAGGGATGACCGGTCAGTGCCCCGAGCCCGCTATCGACATACACGGTGACGACACCGGCCAGCAGTGCTGCGTAACAGCAGAGCGTGACCGTCCGCAACGCGAGGGTGGCAGGACGGTGCACGGCGCCGACCAGTCGCCCGAACGCCGCCGCTCCCACCGAGGCGCCGATCGAGACGAAGATGACCGCATAGAACTCGACGGTGCCGGACGGGTCACCCGCCGAGGTCGGCGCGATATCGGTGACAGTCGGGGTCAGTCCGGCTCCGGCCGCCACGCTGCGGCCCACGCTCTCGGCGGCAGTGGCCACGCTGCGGCCGCCGCCGCCGGCGACGTAGATGTCCAGGGTTCCCGTGGGCCGTGCGACCAACGCGGCGTCGGCTTTTCGCTGCAGCACGAGATCGCGGGCGGCGCCGTCGTCGGCGACCGCGGTGACGGCGAGCTCCGGTCTGGCCTGCATCGCCTCGACCAGCTGGGTGGGCGCGGCGACCGCGATATCCATATGGCGCAGAGTCGGTTTGGCGAACGCGCCGGCGTAGCTGGCGATCATGGCCAACACCAGGGCGGTGAACACGCCCATCGCGAGTGCGACGTTGCGGACCTGGGTCGCGGTGACGACCGGAGGTGCGTCGCGATGCTTGGCCATCAGATTCGTCCCGGCAGTGTGAGCAGGGCGTTGACGGTGTCGAACGCGGCGGTCACACGCTCACGGAGATCACTCGCATCACGCTGGTCCGGTGCCTCCATCCACGATCGCAGCACCTCCATGAACCCTCCGACCAGGAAGCGGGTCACCGCTTCGACGGTGAGCCCGGACATCGGCGCGATGACCGACATGCCCTGTGCGGCGATCTCGGCGCAAGCAGGTGCCAGTTCGGCGCGGAAGGCGTTGACGACCCGCTGGGTGACCGCGCTGGGGATGACGTTTCGGTACATCTCGCGATGCTCCCCGGCGAAGTCGAACAGCCGGGTGATGCGCACCCGGGGGTCGTCCCCGATATCGGTGGTCGCCTGTACGAATGCCACCGCGAAGGCGGCCGCGACCGCGTCGTCACGGTCGCGGAAATGTTGGTAGAAGACCTGCCTGCTCACGCCGGCGCGGCCGACGATGGTGGCGACGGTCAGCTCGTCGACCGGATGTTCGTGGGCCAGCGCGAAGGCGGCCTCGTGGAGAAGGGTGCGGACCCGCTCTGCGCGCGGGTCCGCACTGTGTGTGCGTGCAGCCATGGATGCGAGGGTAATGCATTTCGTAGACACCTGACCACGAAAGCTTAGGTTATCTATACCACCGCGGGCGCTGTCGTGTGACCCGACGCTCCGGGTTTTAGGAGGTGGCTCGACAGCATCGCTAGAACATGTTCTAGTTCTGGGATGTTGGACTTCACCCACCAGGACCTCAGCACCGAGGAGGTCGAACGGCTGCGCAGCATCTTCGGCCCGCTCACCGAGTCGGTTCGTCAGCTCGTCGATGCGACCATCCGCACGGAGGCCGATGCCGACACCGTGGCGGCCGCCACGGCACGCATCGACGAGGTCACCACGGCCCTGCGTACCAACCAGCTCGAAGGTGCATTCGGCGTGCGATTCACCGCCCATGGCGACCGGATGCCCTGGGGTAACGCCGTGATCGGTCTGCGCAACCCCATCGCCCCGCCGTTGACGGTTCGCCGCGGCGACGACGGCTCGGTGGCGGCCGACTTCGTGCTCGGCGCACCCTACGAAGGCCCGCCGGGACATGTGCACGGCGGTATCGCCGCGCTCATCCTCGATCACGTCCTCGGCGAGGCGGCCAGCCCTGCCACCAGCCCCCGGTTGACCGGAACCATCACTGTGCGATACCTGCGGCCGACACCGCTGGGTGCGCTGCGCGCCGAGGCGGCGATCGTACGTACCGAGGGCATCAAAACCTTTGCCGCGGGCACGCTATCGGACGGCTCCGGGGCGACGGTGCAGGCCGAGGGGGTGTTCATCCAACCCAGGTGGGCTCGGGAGTGACGCCGGTTCAGCCCACCTCGATATCGCTGGCTGCGACCTCGGTGACCACCGCGGTGATGGTGGCGATCTCGGCAACGAGTACCCGCTCGGCGCCATCGGCGTCGGTCAGCAGCGCCGCCGCGGTCCGCACGCCGGTATTGGCGGCGAGCAGCGCGTCGGTATCGACGCGCCAGGGCGCGGCGGGGGTGGCGGGATCACCCGACAACGCCTTGACGTATTCGTCGACTGCCGCCACGAACTCCCGGTCCAGGTCGGCCGGCGGATGTGCAGGCAGGTTGGCCTCCAGCGTGGCGCACGAGGTGGTGACCGCGTTCAACGCCGCCCGGTAAGAGCGCATCCATCGACGTAGTTGCTGCCAGTCGGTTCCCGTCGCCCCGGCGGTCGCCTCGAACGCGGTGCGCGCACTGACCGCCCTTGCCCACGCCGACTCCAGCGACTCCTTGGGATGATCCAGGTCGTGCACGAATGCCCGCACGACCATGGCTGCATAGTCGATCTCGGTCTTGAGCAACTCGCCCGCGCGCTGTCGCAACCGCACCAATGCGTTGTCCGGTAGGGCGACGTGCACCGTCACTGCCAGCGCACCGCCTATCAGTACCGCCAGCAGGCGGTCGGCAATGGCGGCTGCATCACCGGTGCCGCCGGTGTTGAGTAGCAGGACGAGGGCCGCGGCGATCGCCGTGTTCACCGCCAGATAGCTGACCTCTGCGCTGGCGTACGCCGACGCGATCAGCAGTACAGCAAGGATCATCGACGCGATCGGCGAGGGTCCCAACACCGCGACGATGATGGCCCCGAGTGCCACCCCGGCGGCGGTGCCGACTATTCGCCACACGCAGCGGGTGTAGGTGTGTGCGGTCTCTGGCCGTAACACCATCAGAACGGTGAGCGCTATCCATGCCCCGTGCGGCACGCCGGCAAAACGCCACACCGCCACCCCGATGACGGTGGCGGCGGCCAGTCGGATCGTGTGTCGCAGGATCGGTGAGTACCGGTTTGTCTGTTCGCGCATCAGGTCGACGGCGGCGGCGAGGGCGTGCGGCAGACCCGGGCTGCGCAGGTGGGCGACCTGCTCGGGTTCGAACTGTCCGTAGCGCAATTCGACCGCCTCACGCAGCTGGCCCACCAGGCGGATGGCGGTGTCGTGTGCCGGGCCGTCGACGGCCTGCGCCGAGCCCTCCAGTCGGCCGAGGGCGAGGGCGAGGTCGTGCCGAGAGCGGCGCCTGGCGTATGCGATGACCGTCAGCAGATCGGCAGCAGCGCGCAGCAGCCGTGCGACGTCCTCGTCGTCCGCGTATCCGCGCAAGCCGGCCAGGGACTCCGAGATGCGTTCGGGCAGGCCGTACCAGCCGCGGTAGATCGGCGGCCGGCGTTTGGCCATCGCCTCGCTGACGGTGAAGGCCTCCCGTAGCCGCAGCAGCGGCTCATCGTCCGGTTCGGCGCCCGGATCGGTGAGCACGGCTTCGGCATAGCTGGCCAGCGCCAGATAGGCCCGGGTGAGGGCGTTGCGTTGGTCACGCCATCGGCGCTGCGGCCACAGCGCGATGAGCACGGCCTGGGTCAGTCCGGCGGTCAACGCGAGCGCGGACGCGCTCACTGCCGCCGAAACCGTCGCCGGCGGCTCGGCCGTCAGCAACAGCGCCGCGCCTGCCGCGGCGACCAGACCAGCGTTGGCGCTCAGCGCCCAGTGCAAGCCCGCCACCACACACCAGAACGCCAGGGCGATGAGCAGGGCCAGATCGCTGGCGCCTGCCAGCGCGCCCAGCAGGACCGCGACCGCCATCTCGGCCGAGACGAGGACCACGATCGGGAACCGGCCCCGGGGACTGTCCTGTAAAGCACTGGCGCCGGCCACGATTCCGGCCATCGCGGCGCTCGCCACCGCCGACAACTGGGCCGGGACCCCGAGCACTATCGCGGGCATCGTGATCGCGACGACACCCACCAGGCTGCGGATCACTGCACCCGAGTCATACAGGGTCAGGCGCAGCCGGCGGCTCGTCGTCATCACGCCATTGTCACCCCAGCCGCACCCGTAACACCGGC
Organism: Mycolicibacterium neoaurum ATCC 25795; assembly: GCF_000691525.1. Lineage (GTDB taxonomy): Bacteria > Actinomycetota > Actinomycetes > Mycobacteriales > Mycobacteriaceae > Mycobacterium > Mycobacterium neoaurum. The sequence continues at coordinate 40,589 of NZ_JMDW01000014.1, read as the reverse complement.
GATCGTCACTTCCCGCGCGCCGTTGTCATCGTCGAAACCGGCTGCGGTTGCTACGTTCTGCTCGTGGAAAAGGTGATGATCACGTTGCGCCGCTCGGCCGCCGACGAGCAGTGGTGCCTGCGGTTGCGGACTGAGGTGGCCGCCGACCTGTCCGGGTTGGGTCTTAGCGGTCTGACGATCAACGTCCGCGATGACGACGTGCGTGCGTCGATGATGACGCTGACCACTCTCGACCCGCCGGTCGTCGCGGTGGTGAGCATCTGGACCCAGCAGTACTACGGGAGCGCGGTCGCGGCGGCGCTGCAGCGGCTCTCCGAAGAATGTGAGATGTTGGCCGCCTACCTGGTGACCGAGTCGGTGCCGCTGCCCGCCCCGGAGGTGCCTGCCGGTGCGCGCACACCCGGTCTGGCCAACGTGGCGCTGCTGCGCCGTCCCGCGGATCTGGACATCGCGACGTGGTTGTCGCGCTGGCATATCGACCACACGCCGGTGGCGATCGAGACGCAAGCCACCTTCGGTTACACCCAGAACACCGTGGTCCGCGCCATCACCGCCGATGCGCCGGTGATCGACGCCATCGTCGAGGAACTGTTCCCGATCGAGGCGGTGTCGGATCTGCTGGCTTTCTTCGGTGCCGCCGATCAGAGCGATCTCGCCGACCGGATGGGGCGGATGGCGGCCAGCGTCGCGAGGTTCGGCGCGGACCGCGATATCGACACGGTACCCACCAGTCGGTACGTCTGTTCGGCCCAGGGGCTTACGCTGCACGCGTGACACTTTTGATCTCGGATGACAACCGGGTCCGGACCCTTACCCTCAATCGACCGGAGGCGCTCAACGCGTTCAGCGAGGCGCTGTACGACGCGACGACGGAGGCCTTGCTGGCGGCGGCAGAAGACCCCGAGGTCTCGGTGGTCCTGATGACCGGCGCCGGCCGGGCTTTCAGCGCAGGCAACGACCTGGTCGAGATGCAGAAGCTGGTCACCGACCCCGAGTACACGCCCGGTAAACATGGCTTCCGCGGGCTGATCGAAGCGCTGACGGCTTTCCCCAAACCGCTGATCCTCGCCGTCAACGGCCTCGGATTGGGTATCGGCGCAACCATTCTGGGCTATGCCGATCTGGCCTTCATGTCCGACACCGCGCGGCTCAAGTGCCCGTTCACCAGTCTGGGTGTGCCGCCCGAGGCGGCCTCGTCCTATCTGATGCCCAGGTTGATCGGACGGCAGAATGCGGCGTGGCTGTTGCTGTCCTCGGAGTGGATCGATGCCGACGAGGCGCTGCGGATGGGACTGGTGTTCAAGGTCTGTGATCCCGCAGAACTGATGTCCGAGGCGCGTTCTCATGCGGAGCTGTTGGCATCCCGTCCGCTGAACAGCCTGATGGCGGTCAAGCAGACCATGATGGAAGCCATCCGTCCGGCGATCGCCGCGGCGTCCGAGCGCGAGAACGCACTGTTCGCCGAATTGTTGGGTCAGGCCGCCAACGTCGACGCGCTGGCGTCGTTCAACGCCGGGCGCGGCTGATAGGTCAACCCGCGGCGTGCACCGGGCACTCGGTGGTGCGGGCTGCGGCCAGGATCGCCCGCACCGTCCGGCGACACCGGCCGCAGTCCGAGCCTGCCCCGCAGGCCTCGGCAACTTGTCGAGACGTCGTAGCGCCTGCAGCCACGGCGTCATGCACCGCCTGGGTGGTGGCGCCGGTGCACAGGCAGACGAACATCGGATCAGGCCGCCGTGCTCACGTTGCCGAGCGGGCTATCGGACAAATGCAGCGCACGGTGACCTGCCGAAAGCGTGCCATTCATCGACAACGAATTACGCGCGAAATCGGAAATCGGGTGTCGTGGCGCCGCTGGTGTGAACAACTGGTCCGAATTGCGCCGGTCAATAGCCGAATGGGGTGAGGAATCCGCGCTTTGCGTCATGATTCCCCTTCCGATTTCGCGTGTCCCGCGACGCTGTCGCCGGCGCCGGATGCAAGTTAGGTCATCGTAACCTAAGTAAGGGTAGCCAGTCCATAAGATGTTCGGATACTTGGGTTTGCCTTGCCTACGGCACGCCGTAGCGGCGGAAATCTCTCCGACAAACCGCCGTCGACACCCTCGCTGCGGCCTTCGCGCTGGACTAGATTCAGGTGCGCACGGCTTTGGCGACACTTGACAGCCCTCAAGGTGCTTAGGAGCGATATGCAAGGCGATCCGGATGTTCTGAAACTGCTCAACGAGCAGCTGACGAGCGAACTCACGGCGATCAATCAATATTTTCTGCATTCCAAAATGCAGGACAATTGGGGATTCACCGAATTGGCGCGTCATACCCGCGAAGAATCCTTCGAAGAAATGCGCCACGCAGAAACGATCACCGACCGCATCCTGCTTCTGGACGGATTGCCCAACTATCAGCGACTGTTCTCGTTGCGAGTCGGGCAGACGCTGCGCGAGCAGTTCCAGTCGGACCTGGCCATCGAGTACGAGGTGGTCGAACGTCTTCGCCCCGGGGTCATGATGTGCCGCGAGAAAGGTGACGCGACGTCGGCGGGCATCCTGGAGACCATCCTGGCCGATGAGGAAAACCACATCGACTACCTGGAGACCCAGCTGGAATTGATGGACAAGCTGGGCGAAGAGCTCTACTCCGCGCAATGTGTGTCGCGGCCGCCGGGTGTGGGTACCGCCTAGGGCGTGCGGTCGTCCGGCTCACCGACCGCGGTATATTAGATAGCAAGGCTAATATTTCGCTGGGTCGGGGAGGACCGGGGAATCGTGACGGCCATTGCTACCGGGTCGAGTGCCGCCGACGCACAGATCAGCCCGCAGCGCCGCAACATCATCTTTGTTGCGGTGTTGTTGGGCATGTTGCTGGCGGCGCTCGACCAGACCATCGTCGCGACCGCACTACCGACGGTGGTATCTGATCTCGGGGGAGCGGGACATCAGTCCTGGGTGGTGACCAGTTACCTGCTCGCGTCGACCATCGCGACGGCGATCGTGGGCAAGCTGGGCGACCTTTTCAGTCGGAAGTCCGTGTTCCAGGTCGCCGTGGCGTTCTTCCTGCTCGGCTCGGTGCTCTGTGGGCTGGCCGATTCGATGGCGATGTTGGTCGGTGCGCGCGCCTTGCAGGGTGTCGGCGGCGGTGCGTTGATGGTGACCGCCACCGCCGTCATCGGTGAGGTGATCCCGCTCCGCGACCGTGGTCGCTATCAAGGTGCGCTCGGCGCGGTGTTCGGTGTCACCACGGTCATCGGCCCGCTGCTCGGAGGGTTTTTCACCGATCACCTGTCGTGGCGCTGGGCGTTCTGGATCAATGTGCCGGTCGCGGTGGTGGTGTTCCTGGTTGCAGCAGTCGCCATCCCGGCGTTGGCTCGCGCCTCGCGCCCGGTGATCGACTATGCCGGTATCGCTCTGGTCGGTCTCGGCGCCTCCGGTCTGACATTGGCCACCAGCTGGGGCGGCGGTGAATACGCCTGGACATCGCCGGTGATCATCGGTCTGTTCGCCGGTTCGGTGATCGCGTTGGCGATCTTCGTGTGGGTGGAACGTCGTGCACCGGAACCCATTTTGCCGATCCGCCTGTTCGCCGGACAGGTGTTCACGGTCTGCTGTGTGCTCGGATTCATCGTCGGTTTCGCGATGCTGGGTGCGATGACGTTCCTGCCGACGTTCATGCAATTCGTCGACGGCGTATCGGCGACCGTATCGGGTCTGCGCACCCTCCCGATGGTGGTCGGCATGCTGATCACCTCGATCGGCAGCGGTTCGATCGTCGGCCGCACCGGACGGTACAAGATCTTTCCGGTCACCGGAACAGCTGTCATGACCGTGGGATTCGCATTGTTGTCCACCATGGACGCGCACACCGCGTTCTGGATGCAGTCGTTGTATCTGTTCATCCTCGGTGCCGGTATCGGATTGTGCATGCAGGTGCTGGTCCTGGTGGTGCAGAATACCGCCGATTTCGCCGATCTCGGGGTGGCGACATCGGGAGTCACGTTCTTCAGGACGATCGGAAGTTCCTTCGGCGCTGCCATTTTCGGGTCGTTGTTCGCCAACTTCCTGTCGAGCCGGATCGGCCAGGCGGTGGCTGACAGCGGCGCGCCCCCGATCGCCGCGGAGTCGCCACAGGCGCTGCGCGAACTACCGCCAGAGATGGCGGCCCCCATCATCGACGCCTATGCCGATGCCCTCGGCATGGTCTTCCTGTGCGCGGCCCCGGTGGCCTTCGTGGGATTCATCGTCTCGCTGTTCCTGAAAGAGGTTCCGCTGCGTGAGATGGAGACGGTCTCGGCATCCGATCTCGGCGAAGGGTTCGGCATGCCGACGTTGGAGACCTCCGACGAGATACTGGAGATGGCGGTGGCGCGCATCTTCCGGGACTCGCCGGATATCCGCCTGCGCAGGCTCACCGACCATCCCGGGTGCGAACTCGATATCGCCAGGCTGTGGGCCGTCGTGCAGATATACCGGCACAACCAGGTCTACGGGTCGGCAACCCTGACCGATATCGCCGATCTGCGACGCGTTCCCGCCGAGGTGCTTGAGCCGTCCTTCCAGCGCTGTGTCGATACCGGATACGCGTTGCGCACCGGTGACCAGCTCTGGCTGACACAAGCCGGGGCTGACCAGGTTCAGGTGGTCATCGATGCACTGGTGAGCAAGCTGATCGACCGCCTCACCGGGGCGAGCGCAGCGACGGGCGTGCGGTTCGCCGCTCGGCCCGATCGGCTCCAGGTGGAGGCGGCACTGGAGCGGATCGCCCACCGCATGATGGTGCAGCCGCAATGGGTGGAGGATCGCGACGAACTGGCCACCGCCGGCCCACCAAAGAACTAGAACACGTTCCACTTCGTTCGTCGGCGGCGTACGGTTGCGCGTATGAGCCGTATCGGAGATTTCGCTGACGACGATGCCGCCGCCTGGATCACCAAGTCACCCGATATCGGGATGGCGATGGCGGGCTACACCCACGCCGTCTACAACAAGAACCGGCTGCCCATGCGGGTGCGGGAGCTGGCGCGCATGGTGATCGCACTGAACAACGAGTGCGTGGTGTGCCAGAACACCCGCGATTCTGAGGGCGCGGCGGCCGGGGTCGATGAAGACCTCTATGACCACGCGGCGGTGTGGCAGACCTGGCCGGGGTTCAGCGACCAGGAGCGGGTCGCCGCCGAGTTCGCCGAACGTTTCGCCGGCGACCACACCGGTCTGCGTGATGACGAGGATTTCTGGGCCCGCTGCCGTGAGCAGTTCAGCGATGAACTGCTCACCGATCTGGCACTGTCCTGCGCGATGTGGCTCGGGATGGGTCGCATGCTGCGCACTCTCGACATCGGCCAGTCCTGCAAGATCACCCTTTGACCGTTCTCGCCGGGGCGACTGCGCTCACCTTCGTCTGGCTGGGCATGGTGTTGGCGATCTCCTTCTTGGAGGCGCCACTGAAGTTCCGGGCTCCCGGTGTCACCCTGCGCATCGGCCTCGGTATCGGCAGGCTGGTGTTCCGTGCGCTGAACGTCGTCGAGACGGTGCTCGCCGTACTCATCGGCACGGCCTTGACGCTTGCGTCGGCACGCGGGCCCGCCCTGATCGGATTCGCTGTTGCGGCAACGATGTTGACGATCCAACTACTGGCTGTCCGGCCAAGACTGAGCCGCCGTTCGGATGCGGTGCTCGCCGCGCCGCCGGGCGGTGGCGAGCCCGCTCGGTCGCGAGCGCACTACGCCTATGTCGGGTTGGAACTGGTCAAAGTCGCGGCGCTCGTCGTGACCGGTGCCGCGCTACTGCGCTGACGCCGCCGCATGCGGGCATCCCGGGGACGTCGCCACGGCGTGCCGCGCGCGCACGCGAATCCTGGCCCCGCGGTGCGGCATCAGGATCACGCTCTTGATGCGGCGCCGCTCGCCCGGCGCCGTCGTGGTGTCCAGATCGACGCGTCGCAAGACCTCCCGTAGCACGATCGCCATCTCCACGAGCGCGAAGTTCGCACCGAGGCAGCGCCGGTTGCCACCGCCGAACGGGAGCCAGGTGGTCGGGCCCAGTTGGGCGTCGAGCATCCGGTCGGGATCGAACGTCTCGGGATCGGGATAGCGATCGCCATCTGCGTGCACCAGCCCGATCCCCGGCGCGACCATCACACCGGCCGGAAGTCGATACCCGCCGATCTCGACCGGCTCGGTGAGAACCCGTCCGACGTCGAAGACAACCGGGCGGATCCGCAGAATTTCCTTGCACACGGCATCCAGGTAGGCGTCATCGCCGCCGCGGGCCGCCGCGGTGGCCTTGGCGAGCAGGTCCGGGTGCCGGGTCAGCCTCTCCAACGCCCACGACAATGCGGTCGCGGTGGTGTCGTGTCCGGCGACCAACAGCGTCATCAGCTGATCGCGCAGTTGTTCATCGGACATCTCGCCGGTGCGGATCATCATCGCCAGCGCATCGGTCCGCGATTCCAGCGCCGGATCGGCGCGCCGCTCGGCGATCTCGGCGTACAACAGCTCGTCGGCTGCGTGCAGTCGCTCGGCGAAAGGCCGCCACGGCGTCAGGCGCTGCAGGCCCGGCGTGCTGATCGCCAGTGATTCCCAGGTTCCCACGCTGAGCAGCTTGGGCATGACGCGCCGTAATGCGGTCAGCCGATCGGGGTCGCTGGCACCGATCACCGTCCGAAGGATCACCTCCAGGGTGATCTCGGCCATCTTGGGCGCCACCGCGAAGCGCCGGCGTAGGGGCCAGTCTTCGATGTTGTCGGCGGCCACCCGGGCGATCACATCGGTCTGTCTGGCGACCGCCTCGCGGCCGAACGGTGCCAGCATCATCCTGCGTCGTCGCCGGTGCTCATCTTCGTCGATCACCAAAACCGAGCTGGCACCGAGCAATCCGGTCAGCATGGAGTTCGCTTCGCCGGCGTGGTAGACCGTTGGGTCACCGCTGAACACGGTCTTGATATCGGCAGGGTCGGCCAGGTAGACCACCGTCCCCATCGAGGCGATGCGAAGCGTGAACACTTTTCCGTACCGACGCCGACAGGCCTCGATGAGTCGAGGCCAGAATTTCATCAGCAGTGCTGCCTGCAGCCCCGGCGGCAGCGGCGGTCCGGGCGGCAGCGCCAATTCGGTCATGTGTATGAGTCTACGGACGAGCGCAACCCCTCACAGTTGACCGGTCGCGTCGTACACCCACGACATGTCGGCGGTGGCGAAATCCGAGAGCCAGTTCGCGGGCGCATGGTTGGTCAGGCCACCCATGTCCCAGTAGTCCTTCCACAGGATGATCCGCTCGTCGAGGACCCGGTGGACGGTGACGAACGGCAGCACCGCTCGCTCACCGGTCGGCCACGTCCAGGTCTCGGAGTGCTCGTACATGACATGCGGCCCGTCGGCGACGAGCAGGCCGTCGTGATTCTCATAGGCGGCCAACGATTCCAGCCCGATCTTGAGACGCTTGATGATGTCCTGCGGACCGCGGGCCGCCGCGGTCGGCCCGACCGGCATATCGGCGTAGATGCAGTCCGGAGCCAGGAAGGTGGCGACCTCCGCCCAATCGCGGCGCGACAGTGCGCGCCACATGCCCAGTACCGTGGCCGATTCGGCGCACCGGGCCGCACCGACGGTGTCAGATGACATCGGCCAACGCGCTCTCCTCGGCCCCACGGGCGGGGGAGCGGTGCGCGGCCCGCAGGAACCGGCCCGTGCGGTCCCGTCCCACCGATTCGGTGGCGTGCCCGTCGATGAACACCACACGTCCGCCCACCAGCACGGCCGCGACGGTGTCGTCGTTGCGGTTGACCATCCGCGACAACCCTCCGTAACAGTCGACGGGCTCCTCGGCGTAATCGTCAAGGCCGGCGTCCAGGCGCTCGGGATCGATGATCACGACATCGGCCCGATCGCCGATGCGCAGGTGACCGGCGTCCAGGCGGTACCAGTCGGCGAGCTCGCCGGTCAAGCGGTGCACCGCTCGTTCGATGCTCATGAACGCCCGTCCGCTGTTCTGCGCATCGCGCACGTGGCGCAGCAATCGCAGGCCCATGTTGTAGAACGCCATGTTGCGCAGGTGCGCTCCGGCGTCGGAGAACCCGAGCTGGATACCGGGTTCGCGGGCCAGCTGTTTGAGCACCTCCGGACGATGATTGGAAATCGTTGTCCGCCAACGCAGTTTGCGGCCGTGCTCGAGGACCAGATCAAGGAACGCGTCGACCGGGTGCAGACCGCGGTCCAGGCCCACCTGCCCGAACGATTTGCCGATGACAGCCGCGTCGGGGCACCCGACGATCTCGGCGTCGAAGAAATCACGGTGCCAGACGCGCACACCGTATTTGCTTTCGTAATCCTTGCGGAACTGCCGCCGGTAGCCCTCGTCGGCCAGCAGCGCATTGCGCTCCACTTCGTCGCGCAGGTGCAGAGCCGCTGCGCCGGAACCGAACTCCTCGAATACGACCAGGTCGATACCGTCGGCGTACACCTCGAATGGCACCGGGAGATGCTGCCAGCGGAAGTTGCCACCCAGTGCGTTGATCAGCCGCGAAGACGGACCCATGATCTTGATCGCGTACGGGTTGGCCTTGATATCGGCGGCTGAGAGCAGGCTGGTCTTGAGCGGGTTGCGCAAGAACCCCAGCGACTGGGCCATCTGGGAGAGCAGGTTCAGCGGATTCTGGATATCGGGCCCGGATTGCAGGGCCCGACCCGTGCGGCGCAGCAGCGACTTCAACCTGCGCAGCTCGCGCGGTTTGGCATAGGTCGACGGCAAGGTGCGCGAACGGCATGTGTCACCGTCGATCTTGTCGAAAAGCAGTTGCTGCGAAGACATTCCCACAAATCCCGCGTTCAGGGCCTCGGTCAGCATGCGTTCCATCTCGGTCTGCTCGGCCCGCGTCGGCCGTTGATCGGCGCGGGTGGCACGGTCCAGGCCCATCACCGCGGTGCGCATGTCCGAATGCCCGATGAAGGCCGCGAGGTTGGGCCCCAGCGGCAGGGATTCCAGCGCCTCGACGTAACCCTCGGCGTCGGTCCAGGTCTTGTGGTCATCGACGGTGTCGATGACGTACTCGCGCGGGATCGCCTCGACCCTTCCGAACAGGTCACCCGCGTCGGCACCGCCGATGTGCACGGTGGACAGCGAGCACGAGCCCAGCATCACGGTGGTCACCCCGTGGCGCAGCGACTCGGTGAGCGACGGCCGGGCCAGTACCTCCACGTCGTAATGGGTGTGGATATCGAGCATTCCGGGGATCACCCATTTGCCCGTGGCATCGATCAGTTGCGGGCAGCCGGTGTCATCGAGGTCGTCCGCGCTGACGGCGACGACGTGTCCGCCGCGGATGCCGATGTTGCGAACGGCGGACGGGGCGCCCGTTCCGTCGAACCAGCGTCCGCCACGGATGATTGTGTCGTAGGTCACCCCGTCATCAGAACAGTGGCGCTGACGGGTGTCAACGAAAATCGTGAACAGATTCGTGCAGGTGTCTACTTCGGGCGCGCATACTCGACTTCATGACGCCACTGCAGCGCTATATCGCCGAAGAGATCGCCACCGATCACGTCGATGGCCTGCTCTCGCGACGGGAGGCCTTGCGTCGACTCGCCCTGCTCGGTGTCGGGACGGCCGCGGCAACCGCGCTCATCACCGCCTGCGGGGACGCCAAGCAGGAGGTGACCGCGACCAGCACGGAGACGACCGGACCCACGCCGCCGGGGATGGGCGCGGCCCGTCCGACGGCCCCGGTGAGCTGGCAGGGCCCGGCCGGAGAGCTGCGGGGCGCTTGGGCCGAGGCGCCCGATCCGCGCGGTGCGATGCTGGTCATCCACGAGAACAAGGGGCTTACCGACTGGGTGCGCTCGGTGGCCGGCCGACTGGCCGGGGCCGGCTACTCAAGCCTGGCCATCGACCTGCTGTCGGCCGAGGGCGGCACGGCCGCCTTCGCCGATCCGGCCGAGGCCACCGCCGCGCTGGGCAACCGTCCGCCCGAAGACATGGTGGCCGACCTGCGGTCCGGGATCGCCGAGGTGCGGGCCCGGACTCCTGGCAAGCGGGTGGCGGCCATCGGTTTCTGTATGGGCGGCGGACTGGTGTGGCGCCTGTTGGCGGCGGGTGCGCCCGAACTGTCGGCCGCCTTCCCGTTCTACGGCCCGACGCCCGATGATCCTGACTTCTCCGGCTCGAAAAACGTTGCGGTGCTCGGCTTCTACGGTGAGCTCGATCAACGGGTGAACGCCACCGAACCGGTGGCCGCCGAGGCGCTGGACCGCGCCGGGCTGGTGCACGAATTGGTCACCGAGCAGGGCGCCAACCACGCGTTCTTCAACGACACCGGAGATCGGTACGAACCGCGGGCCGCCGAGGACGCGTGGCAACGCACACTGGCCTGGCTGTCGACCCACGTCGGCTAGGTCGCAAGCGCATTCACCGGCAGTTCACGTCGGTGTCGGCGGCGCGTGACCACCCGAACACAGATCGCGGCTACTCATGGCCCATGAGGGTCGTCCAGGTCGCCAACTTCTACGGTCCGCGCTCGGGCGGACTGCGCACCGCCGTCGATCGGCTCGGCGCCGAATACAGCGCGGCCGGGCACGATGTCCTACTCGTGGTGCCGGGCGCCGATGCGGGTCGGCAGGTGCTGCCGTCCGGTGTTACGCGGTTGTCCCTTCCGGCGCGCCGAATCCCGTTCACCGGCGGCTACCGGGCCGTGCTGCCCGGCCCGGTGACCGCCCTGCTCGAGGAATTGCAACCCGACGCACTGGAGGTCTCCGATCGTCTGACGCTCCGATCGCTCGGACCCTGGGGTCGGCGCAACGGGGTGGCCACCGTCATGATCTCGCACGAGCGACTCGACCGGCTGCTCGGGCAGATACTGCCGCGCCGCGCGGCCCGCACGATCGCCGACGCGGCGAACCGACGTACCGCCCGCAACTACGACGCGGTGGTCTGCACGACGGGTTTCGCCCGTGCGGAGTTCGAAAGGATCGGAGCGGCAAACGTCGCGACCGTGCCGCTGGGCGTGGATCTCGACCAGTTCCACCCGCGTTACCGTTGTCTGCAGCTGCGCGGCCGATGGGCGCGCCCGGAACAGACCCTGCTGGTGCACTGCGGCAGGCTCTCGGTGGAGAAGCACGCCCATCGCAGCATCGACACCGTTGCGGCCCTTCGTGACTCGGGCGTGGACGCGCGACTCGTCGTCGTCGGGGAAGGCCCGCTGCGGTCGCGGCTGGAGCGTCAGGCGGCCGGTCTGCCGGTCGACTTCACCGGTTACATCGGTGACCGCGACACGGTGGCGGCCATCCTCGCCTCGGCCGATGTCGCGTTGGCGCCTGGGCCGCACGAAACCTTCGGCCTGGCCGCCCTAGAGGCGCTGGCCTGCGGCACACCGGCAGTGGTCTCACGCACCTCGGCCCTTGCCGAGATCCTGACCGCCGACAGCGGCGCCGCCGCGGATAACGATCCGCGGGCCATCGCCCATGCTGTCGCCGCGGTGATCAGCCGACCCGAGACGATGCGTAGACACTGCGCCCGTCGACGGGCCGAACAGTTCACCTGGCCCCGTTCGGCGGCGGGCATGTTGGACGTGTTGGCTCGACGGTGACCAATCGCCACGGCCCGCCGGCACCGTGTCCTACGATCTGGGCATGAAGCGGCTTGTGCTGGCGGTACCGATGGTGAGTGTGGCGGCACTGATCGGCGCGGGATCGGCGACCGCGGCCCCCGAACAAGGGTGCGCGGTCACCCTGAAGCCGCCCACGGTGGTGCAGGACGCCGCGGTGCGTGCCGTCGTCGCATCGGTGAGTCCGGGAGCGTGCAACCGTGCGGTTCCGCAACTGCAGGTGGCATGCCTACAGCAGGCAGGCAGCCCGGTGGCCCCGCTGTGCGTGCAATCCGAGGGCCCCGGCACCGCCGAGGTCAGGTTCAGCCCGTACACCCCTGGTGCCGGGTACATCGTGAGTGGCCGGGTGTGTGCGAACGCAGGCAGCCCGCCGGTGACCTATTGCAGTACCGTCGGCCCGACCACGGTCATCCTGTAGCGCCGTCGCGCAGGTAGTGCACATCGGCGCCCATGTCGAACCGATAGCCGCCGCCGCGGATCGTCGTGATGACGCCGGCATGGCGGCCGAGTTTGACCCGCAGCCGGCGAACATGGGTGTCGACGGTGCGCCCGGCTCCTGGTCGGTCATCCCACAGCTGTTCCATCAACTCCTCGCGGGATACCGTGCGGTGTGGGTGTTCGGCGAGGTAGAGGAGCAGTTCGAGCTCCCGGTAGCTCAGATGCACTGCGTGACCGTCGACGATGACCGAACGCCGCGAAGGATGTATCCGCAGGCCGCCGGCCTCACGGGTGGGCCCACCTGCGCTGTCTGCGGAGGTGATGACGGCCGGTCGGGCACGTACCCCGGGTATCGAGCGGGCGATCACGCTGCCGTAGTCATCGGCCAATTGAGCTGTGCGCAGCGGAAGTTCGGTCAAGCCCGGCGGCACGTCCAGGATGAGGACGACCTGCACCGGACGCGGAGTCGGCGATGACGTACCTGCTCCCGATTGGTACATCGCTGCATGGTGCCCCAGAATTCGGGTGCCCGGCAGGGTTTGGAGCGCGGTGAGCGCAACTCAGAACGCGGGGATGACCTGACCCGAGTACGTCGTCTCGATGAACAACCTGGTCTGCGGCCCGGTGAGCGCCGCCGCCAGCGTCACCACATCTGGGTTGCGTTGTCCCGCATGCTGGGTCACCAGATACTCGGCGTAGCCAGGGTCACCGCGGTCGCAGTGCAGGGCGGTGTCGGTGTGTACGTTGCGTTCCATCGCCTGGTTGCCGAAGAGGAACACCGCGTCGAAATCGTCGAGAGCCGAAGCCATGGTCCAGCTGGTCAGTTCCTTGAACACCAGGCGGCGCGGGTTGGCCCGCACGTCGGTTGTGGTGGCCAACTGCCCCTCATCGGGCCGACAGTCCAGCAGGCCGAGCCGGTCGAGCATCATCAGTGAGCGGTCGGCATTCACCGCGTCGGCAGGCAACGCCACTTCGGCGTAATCGGGAATCGCCGCCAGGCTGGTCACCCGGCTTGAGTACAACCCGAACGGTTCGATGTGGACCGCGACCACCGGGGCCAGCGCGGTCCCGGCGGTCCTGTTGAACTGCTCCAGGAAGGGCAGGTACTGAAAGTAGTTGGCGTGCAATCGGCCTGCGGCCAGCCAGTCGTTGGGTTCGTCGAAACTGTCGAACACGATCACCTGCAGATCGATCTGGGACTCGGCCAGCGTTGTGCGGACACTCTCCAAGATCTCGGCGTGTGGGACCGGTGAGGCGCCGACCCGCAGTGGCCGAAGCCCTTTCGTGCTGACCGATCGCACCGAACTGGTCGACATGATCGCCAGCGTACTGAAGACCGCACAGCGTGCAAGGTGGCAGCCGAGTTGAATGTGCCGCCATGTTACGGACTTCGGCGCACGCTGACCGCAGCGGTTCTCGAGCGTTCGATGGCGGCCTAGGTTCTGGCCAACAGTCATCGCAGGGCCGAGAAGGATAGGTGCACCATGTCCGAGATCACCGCTGTAGCCGGGCAACTGGGCGACCCGGCCAAAGGTCCCGACCGACGGTTGCGGGGCAACCTCGGGGTGGCCTCCATCGTCTTCATGGTGGTCGCCGCCGCCGCACCCCTCGGGGTGGTCGGTGGTGTTTTTCCGCTGGGCATCGCCAACGGCAATGGAGCCGGATTCCCGGCGACGTTCCTCGTCTCGACGGTGATCTTGCTGCTGTTCGCGGTGGGCTTCACCGCGTTGACCCCGTTCGTCGACGGTGCCGGGGCCTTCTTCTCCTATATCCGTCACTCCCTGGGATTCTCGGTCGGCATCGGGTTCGGCTTCGTCGCGTTGGTCAGCTACGTGGCCCTGGAGGCCGGGGTGTACGGCCTGCTCGGGCCCGCCGGCGTCGGTGTCATCACGCTGTTCGGCGGGGCCGAGATCCCCTGGTGGGCTGTCGCGGCGGTCGCATTCGGGGTGACAACCTATTTGGGCTACCGCAACATCGAGTTGTCCAGTCGGGTGCTGGGCGTGTTGCTGACCGCCGAGATCGCGGTCATCGGCGTCCTCGACCTGGTGATCGTGCTGCGCGGCGGAGGGGATGACGGGCTGTCGACCGGTGCGGTCAACCCCACCACCGTGTTCTCCGGTTCGCTCGGTATCGGGCTGCTCTTCGCGATGCTCAGCTACATAGGTTTCGAGGCCACGGCGGTCTTCCGCGACGAAGCCAGGGACCCGCGGCGCACCATTCCCCGCGCCACCTACGCCGCGCTGATCCTCATCGGCGCCTTCTACGCCGTCAGCAGCTGGGCGCTGATCTCGGCATGGGGGGATGATCGTGCCGTCGCACAGGCCACCGATTCCGGTGGCACCTTCCTCGCCGACATCGCCCAGACCTATATCCGCACCGCAGGCAACGACATCATCACCGTGCTGTACTTCACCAGTCTGTTCGCCTGCATCCTGGCTTTCCACAACGTGGCATCGCGTTACGTGTTCGCGCTGTCCCAGCACCGGGTGTTGCCCGACGCGCTCGGGGTCGCGCACTCGGCACATGGTTCACCGCACAAGGCGTCGCTGTGGATCTCCGGCGTCGTCGCGGTCGGTATCGCGGCCGCCGTCGTGTTCGGCCTGGATCCGGTGACGCAGTTCTACACGTGGTTCGCGGCCACCACCACGGTGGGATTCGTGGTGCTGTTGATCGCCACCAGCGTCGCGGTGTTGGTGTTCTTCGCACGTGACCGCCGCGGGTACTCACAGTGGCGGGTACGCATCGCGCCGGCATCGGGACTCGTCGGACTCGGTCTCACCCTGGCATTGATCCTCACCAATCTGGAGGGCCTGGCCACCTCGAATGCGTTGGGGTGGGGCATCGTCGGCCTTCTGATCGTGTCCTTCGTCATCGGGGTGGTCATTGCCCAGCGGGTGGCGGATGCCGCCGAGGTGACCCCGGTGGTGCACTCATGACCCTCGCCGCCGATACCACAGATTCCGACGCCGCGACCGAGGAGCCCGTGCGCGCGCTGTCCGAGCGCCTTGCCGACGGCTCATTGACCGAGATCGAGGTGGCCTGGAGCGATCCGCTCGGACATGCTCAGGGTAAACGGATCCCGGCCGCGCAGTTCCTGGAAAGGGCGCAGGGCAGCGGATTCGCGTTCTGCGAGGCAGCGCTGGGCTGGAACGCCGACGGCACCGTCGTCGACGGGCTGCGACTGACCAACTGGGCAGGCGGTTATCCCGATGTGTACGCGGTGCCCGATCTGTCGACCTTGCGCGAGTTGCCGTGGCGGCCGGGCGTCGGGCATGTCGTCTCCGATATCGTCACCCACGACCGCACACCGTCGTTGCTGGATCCACGGGCCGTGCTGCGGCGGGTGCTCGATCGCCTTGCCGCACTGGGCTACACCGCCAAGGTGGGCGTCGAGCTGGAGTTCTATCTGTTGAATCCGGACGGCACCGCCCTGCAGGATGACATCCACGCCTACTCGCTGGAGAACGCCAACGCGCTGGATCCGGTGCTGTCCGACCTCTACGACACCCTCGGTGCGTTCACCCGACTGGAAGGAATCCAGAGCGAGTACGGACCGGGACAGGTCGAGGCAAACCTGGTCTACACCGATGCGCTGGAGGCCGCCGACGACAGCGCACGGTTGAAGTATGCCGCCAAGGAGGTGGCACGCAGGCACGGCACGCTCGCCAGCTTCATGGCCAAGCCCTTCACCGAACACTCCGGAAGTTCTGCGCACCTGCACATCTCGCTCTGGCGGGACGAGGAACCGGCTTTCGCCGAGGTGGACGGCACCGAGAACGACCTCGCACAGTTCGCCATCGCCGGTCTGCTGGAGCACCTGCCCTCGATCACGCTGTTCGGTGCACACTCGGTCAACGCCTACCGCCGTTTCGTGCCGGACTCCTTCGCGCCGGCGACGGTCACCTGGAGCCGCGACAACCGAAGTGCCGCTGTGCGTTCGCTTCTGGACCACGACCCACGGGCGACCCGTATCGAGCTGCGCACCGGTGGTTCGGATGCCAACCCGTACTGGTTGGTCGCCTCGGCACTGGCGGCCGTGGTGGCCGGGATCGAGGCCGGGCGCCGGCCCGAACCGGCGCTGGCCGGCAATCTGTACGGTTCGGGCACGCCGTTGCCGGATTCGCTCGCGGTGGCGGTGGCCCTGACCACCCAGGACGACACCATCGCCGAGATCCTTGGCCGGGATTCGGTCGCCGACTTCGCCACGATCGCACGCTCCGAGTGGGCTGCCTACTCGGGACAGGTCACCGACTGGGAACGTCGCCGCTATCTGAGCACATCCTGATCAGCCGATGCCTTGAGCCCCGCCGGGCGTCCAGCGCACCGGCAGCCGCTTGATCCCATGGATGAACGGCGAGAGAAGGCGGTCGGGTTCGGCGTCGGCCAAGAGATCGGGGACCTGGCGGTGCAACTCCTCGAACGTCACGGTGATCTCACGGCGGGCCAGATTCGCGCCCAGACAAAAATGGGCGCCGCCGCCGCCGAACCCGAGATGAGGGTTGGGGGAGCGCAACACATCGAACCGCCACGGGTCGGGAAACCGTGTCTCATCGCGATTGGCCGATCCGTACCACATCGTGACCTTGTCGCCTGCGGCCATGGCGACACCACCGAGCTCGATATCGCGGGTCAGGGTACGCCGCATATAGGCCACCGGCGATGCCCACCGGACGATCTCCTCGACGGCGGTCGGCGCGATCCGGTCGTAGTCCGACCACCACAGGTCGCGCTGCTCGGGATGCCTGCTCAACGCGACGACACCATGGCTGATGGCGTTGCGCGTGGTTTCGTTACCGGCCACCACGAGGAGGATGAAAAAGGAGGCCACCTCGGCTGATGTCAGCCGTTCACCGTCCAGCTCGGCCGAGATGAGGGCGGTGGTCAGGTCATCACGCGGGCGCGCGCGGCGGTCTTCGGCCAACGCGGTGGCGTAGGCACCGATATCGATCGCCACCCTGGCGAACTCGTCGAAGTCGGCGGTCAGATCCGGATCGCCGAAGCCCAAAATCACATTGGTCCAATGGAATATCCGATCGTGATCATCCTCGGCGATACCCATCATGTCGCAGATCACCTGCAGCGGCAGCGGACCCGCCAGCGCCGAGACCAGATCCGCGCGGCCGTCGGGATGATCGGCGACCATCGCGGTAACCAGGTCGCGGGCACGCTCGCGAACCGATTCCTCCACCCTGGCCAGCACCCGCGGGGTGAAGGCGCTGCGCACGATGTTGCGCAGTCGACCGTGACGCGGATCATCCATGGCGATCATGGAGCCGAAGTACTCGGCCAGTTCCGGGGTTTGGTCCCCGATGGTGATGTTGGGACTCGAACTGAAGATCTCCGGGTGCCTGCTGGCATAGTGCACGTCGTCGTAGCGGGTCAGCGCCCAGTGGCCGGCCCCGGCATCGACACCTTCGGCCGTGACCGGTCGGTGGAAGGAGATCGGGTCGCGGTGGCGCAGGGTGGCGAACGCGCCATCGCGGAAATCGTCGTCGCCGCGCCAGAACCGCCAGGACCCCAGATCCACCTCGGCCCGGTCGACGGTGCGCGGGGGTGTTCCGTTGCGACGGACCGCGATCGACATGGACCTCAGCATAGGTTCGCCGGCGTCGGCGCACGCCGGAATCGCGGCCAAGCGCCGCCCGAGCGTCAGCCGGGGGCCGAGTCGGCGAAAATGCGACGGAGTTCGTCGGGCACCGGCCGTTTCGCCCAATCGTTGGTGGATACCGTCACGTAGACGTTGCGGCCGCGCACCGCCGTCCGTTCGATGCCGTCGCCATCGGTGCGCAGCACGTCGAAGGTGACGGTGAAACTGGTGGTCCCCACCGACTCGCAGGCCACGACCACCCGGACGGTGTCGCGCCAGCGCACGGGCGCGCGGTAGTCGATCTCACTGCGCACCACCTGGAAGTCGACACCGGCGGAGATGAGATCGGGATAGTGCAGCGACCGATGGTCCAGATATGCGGTCCAGGCCTCGTCGAACCAGGTCAGGTAGTGGGCGTGGAACACCACCGACTGCTGGTCGACCTCGGCGTACCGGGGGACCACCGACAGCGCGAACCGTGCATCGTCGACCGGACTCACGGAGCACACCTTGCCCCATCACGCGCTCGTTACGATCAGGGGGTGCCTCCCACCCTGATCAGCATCGACGATATCCGGTCCGCCGCCCGACGCCTGGACGGTGCCGTGGTGCGCACTCCGCTGCTGGCGGCCGACTGGGGTGATCCGCAGCGTCCCCTCTGGCTGAAGCCGGAGAGTCTGCAGGCGATCGGTGCGTTCAAGGTGCGTGGCGCGCTCAACGCGATCGGACGGCTCGACGCGGACGAGAAACGCCGCGGAGTTGTCGCGTACTCCAGCGGTAACCACGCTCAGGCCGTCGCCTATGCCGCAGCACGATTCGGACTGCGAGCACATATCGTCATGCCCGAGGAGACTCCCCGCATCAAGATCGAGCGGACCCGCGCGCACGGTGCCGAGGTGGTGCTGTGCGGTACGGGCCAACGCGAGGCGGTGGCCGCCGAGCTCGTCGAACAGACCGGCGGATCGCTGATCCCCCCGTTCGATCACCCCGATGTGATTGCCGGACAGGGCACCATCGGCCTTGAGATCGCCGAGGATTACCCGGATATCGCCAATGTGGTGATCCCGGTCAGCGGTGGTGGATTGGCGTCGGGCATCGGAACGGCGATCCGCGCACTGTGCCCGAACGCCCAGATCTTCGGTGTGGAGCCGGAGTTGGCCGCCGATACCGCGGCAGGCCTACGTCGGGGCATCCGTGTCGACATGCCGATAGAGGATCGCAATCGAACGATCGCCGACGGTCTGCGTTCGCAGCCCTCGGAGCTGACGTTCGCCCACCTACAGCATGTTCTGACCGATGTTCTCACCGTATCCGAGGACGAAATTCGTTCTGCGGTGGCGGAACTGGCCTTCAAGGCACGGTTGGTGGCCGAGCCGAGCGGAGCCGTCGCGCTGGCCGCGTATCGGCGTCACCGGATGCCGGCGGGACCGACGGTGGTGATCGTCTCCGGCGGCAACATCGAGCCGGCCCTGCTGTCGGAGATACTGACCGCGTCAGCCGCGGTCGGGAAAGACCAGCGGGACTGATACGCCGCAGCCCAGATATGCGCAGTGCGACCATGCGTCTTGTTCGGCGGCGGCCTTCAACAGGCGACGTCGGCCGATCCAGCCGCACGAGCAACCGGCGGTGGAGTTACCGATACCGCGGTTGTACACGTAGGCCACCCCTTTTCCGGTCGATGCGGTGAGGCGGTCTTCCAACAGTAAGACGTTCATCTGATCCATCTCCTTCGTCGACCTGACCTCGGTGTCATGCAGACGTGCGAGCCTGTCGCAGTTCGAATTCTGCGCTGCTGAACCCCGGTTCGGCAGGATCGGCGAGTCACGAGTCGACGCTGATCCGGTCAAGTCGGGGTAACGAACAGCCATGTACTACCCGTCGGACAGCGTTGCCAAACAGTACGTCCGCCGACGTCGCGGGCATCAGAGATGTTGCTACACCGTCAATTTGGGGACGCTGGGGCAGCTGTTAATGCACGCCCTCCATCAGTCGGCTGATCCGCCCCGCCAGCCCCAGCACCACGGCGCCGGCGGCGATCGCGACCACACCGAGTATCCCGAAGTACGCGAACTCGCCGGCGGGGTCGTAGTACCCGGACAGGACGCCCGACATGGCGGTACCCAGGCCCACGGAGAAGAAGTACAGCGCCATCATCTGGGCGCGGTAGGCGTCGGGCGCGAGTTGGGTGGTGACGGCCAGGCCGATCGGGGAGAGCAGCAACTCCGATACTGCGAACACCGCCATGATGCCCATCACCAGCAGTGCCGGCACGGCCTTACCTGTGGAGCCGGCGAACGGCAGAAACAGCAGGAACGCCGCGCCCATGCCGATCACGCCATAGGCGAACTTCTGCGGGGTGGTCGGCGCACGGTTACCGAGCCGGGTCCACATGATCGCGAAAAGCGGTGACAGCAGGATGATCCACACCGGCTCGATCGACCCGATCCAGCTCGACGGTGCGGTCCAGCCGAAGATCGACCAGTTCATCCGCTCGTCCGAGTACACCGCCAGCACGGTGAAGATCTGCTGGAACAGCGACCAGAACACCGCATTCGCGATGAACAGTGGGATGAACGCCCGCACGCGGGTGCGTTCCAGGCCGCTCACTTTCGGGCTGCGCAACAGCACCGCGAAGTAGGCGACGGACGCCACGACGATCACGCCGGTGGTGACCTGGGACAGGGTGGCCAGCGTCACCAGGCCGGTCCAGAACGCAATCACCACCACGACCAGGACGCCGACACCGGCAGCCACGGCGGGCAGGATCCCGCTGCGTGGCAGCGGGTTGGGGACCTCGCGGCCATGGGTGCCGAGGTTGCGCCGGAACACGACGTACTGGGTGAGTCCGATGGCCATACCGACGGCCGCGGCGCCGAAGCCGTAGTGGAAGCCCACCCGCGTCTGGAGCAGACCGGTCAGCAACGGGCCGATGAAGGCGCCCAGGTTGATGCCCAGATAGAACAGCGTGAACCCGCCGTCGGCGCGGGCGTCACCCTTGTCGTACAGGGTGCCCAGCAGGGAGGAGGCGTTTGCCTTCAGCGCTCCGGAGCCGAGCGCCACCAGCACCAGGCCGACCGCCACTCCGGTGATACCTGGCAGCAGTGCCAGGGCGATGTGCCCGGCCATCACCACCACGCCGCCGTAGAACACCGTGCGTTCCATGCCGAGCACCCGGTCGGCCAGCCATCCGCCGAGCACCGTGGACAGATAGACAAGGCCGCCGTACGCCCCGACGATGCCTGTCGCGGTGGCCTTGGCCATCTCAAGGCCACCGTCGGTCACCGAGTAGTACAGGTAGTACCCCAGGATCGTGAGCATCCCGTAGAACGAGAATCGCTCCCACAGTTCCACGCCGAACAGGTTGGTCAGTCCGATCGGATGGCCGAAGATGGTGCGAGCGGCCCGTGCGTCGTGGCCGTCGGTTGCCGTGTGTTCCGCCCCAGTCATGGGATAACACCCTGCCACGCACCGGGAGTACGTGTCGCATTGTGGCGAAGTCACCGTCGCATCGGACATGTGCGAAGGATCTGGCGAACCCGGCTCCCGGTGTGACGTCCAGGAATGGGGCTATCGGCAAATCTGGGCCGACGGGTGATGACGCGCTGGCTGGGCTCCGGGGCGCCCACCCGGGTAAGGTCAGCCGGATAACGGGGCGGTGACCGGATCGTCTCGACCCGGTCGCATGCCTGCGACCGGGTGGTCCGAAGGGGTTCATGTGGACGCGGTGCTCGGTTTGTCGATGACGCCTACGTCGCTCGGCGTGGTCGTCGTCGACGGCGACGGAGCCCCCGAGGGTGCGGCCGCGCGGGACTCCTTCGAGGTTCGCGTCGACGGCTCGGACACCCGCTCGGCAACCGAACAGGCGACCGCGGCGGTCGGGGCCATCGCGGCCGCCCGCGGACAACGCCTCAAGTCGATCGGTGTCACCTGGAGCGAGAACGCCGACGCCGAGGCGACCGCCCTGATGGACTCGTTGAATCGCTCGGGTTTCGGCAATGTCGTCCCGATCCGGCTGCCGGAGGCCACCGAGGCGCTCGCCCGGGGGATGGCCGATGTCATCGGATACCGGACCAGCGCGGTGTGCGTCATCGAACCTGATACCGCGATCGCCCTGATCGTCCATACCGACGACGGCGCGATGCAGACGGCGATCAATCACGGTATCGACAGCGATGAGAGCCTGATCGGCTGGTTGAGCACCGTGTTCACCCGCGCTGACTGGCAGCCGGAAGCGCTGGTCGTGGTCGGTTCCGCCGGTGGCTTCGACAGCGTCCTGCCGCAGCTGGAAGAGGCGCTCTCGGTGCCGGTGTTCGCTCCTGCCGAGGCGCCCCTGGCGCTGGCCCGCGGCGCGGCCCTGGCCTCCACACACAGCTCAGGTCTGCCGTTCAGCCTGGAATTGCCTGCCCCGGCCGCACCGGGTCGGCATGCCGCCACGGCATCCGGCAACAACTCGGCTCGGCTGATCGCCGGGGCACTGGTCGCCGGTGTGGTCACGTTCGTGATTTCGGCATCTGTGGCGGTGGCGGTGCAGTTGTCGCCGGCGCGGGATACCGCTGCCCCCGAGCCCGCCGCCGTGGTCGTTCAGGATCCGCCCGCCGCGCGTATTGCGCCCCGCCCCGCCCCGCCCTCAGCTCCGATCGCCGAGCCGGCCCAGGGGGAGCAGTCCTCACTGTCGGACGCGCTGGCACCCCCGGTCGAGTTCGCGCCGCCGCCGCAGGCGCCGGCCGAGCCGGTGCTTCCCGAAGCGACCGCGCCCGAGGTGAGCACCGGATACGATCCCGCGCCTGTCGAGGCGGCGATGCCCGATCCGGCGCTGGCGCCCGCGCCACCGGTCGTTGATGCACCGCCGGCCGTGCTGCCGCCGCCGGTCCCGCCGGTGGCTACGCCGCCGCAGGTGTTCGAGCAGCCCAAGAAGCCGTTCCTGCAGCGGATCAGGGACCGGCTGCGTCTCGGTGGCCCCGACCAGGGCCCGCCCGGGCAGATCATCGTCAGTCCGCCGCAAGGCTAGGCCTTTCGGGCGCCGCGCAGGTCGGTGGCTGGCTAACATTTGTCGGACTCGGTGCGACAAGCAGATGAGCGGTCAGGTCGGGTCCGGGGTGTCCGGGGTTCAGGGGAGGTCGGCACGTTGCGAAAAGCTATTCGGTACATGGTCGTCATGGTGGGCATCACCGCGTTGTCGCTGGGTGCGTCCACGGCCACTGGTGTGGCTTCCGTGAGCGTCCCGGTCTCGGCCGTGGCCGTGTCGCCGGCTGCCGGTGCGGTAGTCGGTGTCGCCTATCCGGTCACGGTGTCCTTCGGCGCGCCGGTCCTCGACCGTGATGCCGCCGAACGCGGCATCACGTTCTCCGCGCCGACGGTGCCGGACGGAGAGTTCCAATGGCTCGACGACGCCACCGTGCGCTTCACCCCTGCCGACTACTGGCCCGCGCACTCGACCATCACGGTCGAGGCGTTCGGTCTGAAGTCGAGCTTCCAGACCGGTGCGCTGGTGCGCGGTGTCGCCGATATCGACGCGCACACGTTCACCGTGAGCATCGACGGCGAGGTCGCACGCGAGATGCCCGCGTCGATGGGCAAGCCCGGACACGCCACGCCCATCGGCGAATTCACCGCACTGGAGAAGCAGAGCGTGGTGGTCATGGATTCGCGCACGATCGGCATCCCGCTCGACGATCCCGAGGGCTACAAGCTGACGGTGTACGACGCGGTGCGCGTCACCTGGGGCGGGGTGTATGTGCACGGTGCGCCGTGGTCGGTGGGCTCGCAGGGTTATGCCAACGTCAGCCACGGTTGCATCAACCTCAGCCCGGACAATGCCGACTGGTACTACAACAACGTGAGCATCGGCGACCCGATTGTGGTGCAGGCCTGACCATTCCGGCTCATTGGGCGTCGGCGTGCAGGTTGCGCGCGGTCGGTGAGGTGTCGACGGTTGCCGGATCCGGGTAGGTTCTCAGCACGCGGTCGGCCGTTCCGCTGCTGGTGACGGTGAACCAGTAGTGCTCGTTCTTGAAGTGATGGCGGCGGTGATTGCGCCAGATCGCGCGGTACAGCCTGGATTTCGGCTTGTAGTCGGTGTGGATCAGGTAGTGGCACCATTCGTAACCCAACCCGAGGCCGGCCAGGATCGTCAGGAACGTCAGACCACGGCCCAGGCTCGGGAAGGCCAGCGCGGCGATCGCAACCGCCAGCGGCAGCACCCAGAGCAATGACCGCCAGGGGATGAACACCAATGGCAGGTCGCGTGGTTCGACATGGTGTTCGCGGTGCTTGCGCGACAACGGGGGATCCAGCCGGATGCCGGCGATTCGGCGTGGACGCCAGTGCAGGATCAGTACGTGGATCAGCCATTCGGCGAACGGAAACGCCGCGAGCATCACAGCGGGCACCAACGCGTCGGTGAGTTGCCAATCGCCGGTCTGGATTCGGGCAGCAGCGGCAGCGACGAGCGTCGCGCCGAGCATCCACGGGGTGGGGTGGTGTCGGAACTCGCGTGCCGCGTCCCACAATGTGGTTCCACTCCGGCTGTTCATCGCGACTCCTCCAGTTCGGTCAGCGCGGTGATCAGCGCTGTGGTGGCGGGTTCCAGCAGTGCGTGGGCTGCATCAGCGGCTTGGACGGCATCACCGGCGATGACGGCATCGGCGATGGCCTGGTAGGCGTCCGGTCGGCCGACCTCGGCGGCCATTATCGTGGCCAGGGCGGGCAACGCGGGTTCGTAGGTGGCGCGCAGTGTGTTGTACATCAGCCGGAAAGTGATCGAATCTGCATGGTCGACAAGGTGATCCCAGAAGCTCAGTGCGTGGCGCTGCAACTGCACGGGGTCGGTTTCGGTGCGCAACGCCCCGACGGTGGTCTCCATCAAACCGGTTAGTTCCGCGCCGTGGCGACGTGCGGCGAGTTCGGCGACCTTCGGCCCATTATGCAGACGGGTTTCCAGAATGGAACGCACCACTGCGGTATCCAGTTCGCCTGCGCGCAGCAGCAGGCGGGGGAGCAGATCCAGTCCGGCATGCCGACGGAAGTCGCGAACCGTGGTGGTGTCACCCTGACGGATCTCGACCAGGCCGATCGAGCTCAGCCTTTTGAGAGCTTCGCGCACGGCGGGCCGCGAAACGCCCAGAACCTCGGCCAACCGGCGTTCGCTGGGCAGCTGATCGCCGGGTTGCAGCGCGCCGCTGAGCACCTCGTCGACGATCTGCTCGACGACGTTCTCGGGGACCGAGCGTCGGGGCACTGGTTGAAGAGCCATCCGACGAGGATGGCATCCGCCTTGGTAAGAGGTCAAGTGGTCAGACCAGCTGGACTTTAGAACGCCACCGCAGCGCCCGATGAGTGGGATCAAGCCGCCCAACCTGCGCTTTCACAGTTGATTGTGTGAGACGTCACAGCTACGTACCAGGAGGGCGACTCTCACATGCAGACCAGAAACGCGGCTCGTGCCGCGGCGGGCGGCACCACCCAACGGCTGACCGGCGCCGCGGCACGGCACGTGGCCTTCGGCGGTGTGGCGCTTTCGGCCTGGCTCATCACCGCCGTCGCCACCGGCCACGGAGTCGCCACAGCCGATGATTCCTCGTCAGCGTCGTCCGGTACGTCGACCAGCTCGTCCTCTTCGGGGTCTTCGTCTTCGTCGTCATCGTCTTCGTCTTCGTCAATGTCGAACGAATCGAATTCGGGCACACAGAACTCGAAGGGGGCAGCCTCCACCGGTTCTCGCTCGACCACCGAGGACAGCAGCCAAGACAGCTCAGATTCGGCCACACAGCGTGAAGGCGCGGCCCTGGAACCGTCGCACGAATGGTCGAACCCCGAGCTCGCCGAGGAGGATTCGGCGACAGCGGGCGTTACGGAAGGGGACACCTCGCCGGTGGAGCTCGGCACCCCGGATGTCTCGGAGACGCCGTCGGAGGCAGTCGAGGCAGAGACGCCGCAGGAATCGGAGAGCCCCCAGCAACCCGCCGCTCCGGCCGGCACGGAGACCGCCGCAGGCGCGCAGAACCCAACCGATTCCGGCCGAGACCATGACGATGCCTCGAATTCCGCTGTGGAGCAGAAGCCATCGGACGCCGTTCTGGTGCAGCCGGCACGGACGGTGTCGGCCGACCGGCTGTCGGCCCACATCACCGCCCGTGCCGATTCGACCGGCTCGGTGAGCGGCCCGGCGACCTTCGCACCGGCAACCGTGTCCACGACGGCTCCGGCTGCTACGGCCGCCGTCACGGCGCCGAACCCGGTCGCGGCCATCACCGATGTGGTGCACCGGTTCTTCGACGCGCTCTTCGGCCCGTTGCAGGAACTGATGTCATCGGCGCCGGCCGGACAGAATCCGTTGGCGTGGGCATTGCTGGCCTTCGTGCGAAGGACATTCTTCAACCAGGCCCCCGAAATCACCGCGGTGAACATCGGATCACAGCAGGCCAATGGCGTCATCACCGGCACCATCGACGCGATCGACCCCGACGAGATGGGCAAGACGGTCAAGATCGGAGCCAATGTCTTCGCCTACCCTGCGCAGCCACGAACCCCCGAACCCGACTGCGGTTGTGCGGTCGTGGACGGCGTCGCCGGACTGCCGTTCATGAACGACGCATACCTGGGCTCCGAACCGGGCAGCAACTGGCATGCCCCGGACGCGGTGGACATCACCTGCGTCTACATCGGGTCAAACGGTGCGGTCACCTACACCGGAAAGGAGATCGGTGAGGTCACCATCGACGGACTCGGAACCGGCCACGTCACGTTGCTCTTCGACGGTGTGTTGTTGTCGGCGACGCAGGAACGATCGGTAGCTCAACTTCAACCGCATCTCGGTACCGGCGATCTCAAGGGTGTGCGTGGCACTGTGATCAGTGAAAGCACCCTCGACGCAACGGGTGCCGCCACCGGCGTACTGACCGGTGAGGTGGTTCGGCCCGAATTGCGCTACAAACTCGTCACGCAGGCTGCCCACGGCACCGTCGTCATCGACGAGATCACGGGCCAATTCACCTACACGCCCGACCCTGCCTTCGCCGCGGCGGGAGGAGACGACTCGTTCGAGGTGGTCGTCACCGACGGCAGGTTCAACTTGCTCAACCTCTTCAAGCCGCACAATGGTGATCCCGTCCGCACCATCAATCTCAGTGTGGTCGGCACCGTCGCGGTGTGATGCGAGCCTAGGTCCATGTCGGTGCAGATCCAAGGGTCTGCACCGGCATGACCTGTTCGAAGACGTCGAGTCGGCGTGGTTCCGCCGAAAGACCTACAGCCGCACCAACGAAAAGGGGTAGGTCAGAGTGCCCGGCCTGCCATCGCAGCCGGCCGCGAATGATGATGTGAGAGTGCCCCGCAAGCTCGCTGCATCCCAGCTGTAGACATCGCGGGTCGCGACAACGGGACCGTAGTAGACGTTTCCACATCGAAGACCATCCGGAACATCAACGGTCAGCGTGTAGCGCCCGTCCACAAGGTGAGCCTGACCGGAGTATTCGAAGGCCTTCGCCGTCGGCATCGGCATCGCGCCGATACTGCGGCAGTCGTCGGCGGCCGGGATACAGTGCATCACCGACCATGCCCAGGTGTGGAAGTCGTACCGATCCGGTATCACCAGTTGATAATTGGCGAAGAACGGATCCGCGTGGGCGGCCGGTGAACCCGTCACGGTGCCCAGAGCCAGAGCGGAGAATGCGTATGCAAGTGGTGCCAGCTTCATGGCTGATCCCTTCCCGTAAGTCCTGGTCGACGGGCCCGTGGCCACATCACATATGGGATCCGCCATCAACCCGGATCTCGGTGCCGGTGATGAAGTAGGCGTCGTCGCACCCCAACATCGCCACCACACCGGCCACCGAGTCGGGCTTGGCGAAGATCGCGCCATCTGCCAGCGGCAGCATCGGGGCAACCTTGGCGAACAAGGCGAAATCGGCATCCGTGGGTAAGCCGGGACCGATGCTCTGGCGCGCCGACCCGGAACCGTCGGTCATGCCGGACGAGATCGAGCCAGGCTGCACACAATTGAACCGGATACCGGCCTTGGCGAATTCCATGGCCCACGCGTGTGTCATCGACAGCACACCCCCTTTGGACGCGGCATACGCGGCCATGTACGGGTGCGCGAAGTGCGCCGAGGTCGAACTGAAGTTCACCACGGCCGGGCCGTTACCTGTGCCGAGCGCACCGATCGCCTCGCGGGTGACCAGGAACGTACCGACCAAGTTGACCCTCAGTACCAGCTCGAAATCGGCGAGTGTGGTCTGCGCCAGATGGGCCGAGCGCAGAATGCCTGCCGCGTTCACCAGAGTGTCCAGGCCGCCCAGGATCGACAGCGCCTCGCCGACACCGGCTTGTACCGAGGGTTCGCTACCGATATCCATCGTCACCGTGGACAACCGGCCGCCCACATCACCGGCCTTGGTGACGGTGTCGGACAGCCCCTCCGGGCTGATGTCCGCCGCGACAACGGTGCCGCCCTCGGCGAGAATCCGCAGGACGCAGGCTTGTCCGATACCCGAACCGCCACCGGTGATCAATACGCGACGTCCGACGTAACGCGCAGATTCGCTGGGCTCAAGGGAAACAGACACAGCTCGACTCCTGCCATCAAAAGACGCTCACACCTACCGAGGACACGCTACGTTCTCGCGCCGGCGGCGGCGGTCGCGTGATGGTTCCCGGTGGATGGGAGGTGGTGTGTCGAAGGTCATGCCCGACTGTCACCGTTCATGGGTCACGCGCCGACAGGCCGGTCGTGAGGTTCGGCAGCAGCAGTCGTGGAGGTTCTTCGGTACATGGTGAGCAACCCCCAGGACCGTTGGTCCGCCGGGATCGCACTCTTCAGGACGGGCGGGCCCGGTCCGATGCGCGCCATCGGCGGCCTGCTGGCGATGTCCGCGGATGCGGTCAAATTCCTTTTCCAACGGCCGTTTCAGGGTCGGGAGTTCCTGGAGCAGTCGTGGTTCGTCGCCAGGGTGTCACTGATGCCGACCATTGTGGTGGCAGTGCCTTTCACCGTGTTGGTCAGCTTCACGCTCAACATCCTCTTGCGTGAGCTGGGTGCGGCTGATCTTTCCGGTGCAGGCGCGGCATTCGGTGCTGTCACCCAGGTCGGCCCGATGGTCACGGTGCTGATCGTGGCGGGTGCCGGTGCCACCGCGATGTGTGCGGATCTTGGGTCACGTACTGTCCGCGAGGAGATCGATGCCATGGAGGTGTTGGGCATCAACCCGGTCCAGCGGTTGGTGACGCCCCGCATGCTCGCCTCTGGACTGGTCGCGCTGCTGCTCAACAGCCTGGTGGTCATCATCGGAATCATCGGCGGCTACGTGTTCTCCATCTTCATCCAAGGCGTCAACCCCGGCGCGTTCGCCGCCGGTATCACCCTGCTCACCGGTGTACCCGAGGTCATCATCTCGTGCGTCAAGGCCGGCCTGTTCGGTCTGATCGCCGGACTGGTCGCCTGTTACCGGGGTCTGATGATCAGCGGTGGCGGCGCGAAGGCGGTCGGCAACGCCGTCAATGAAACCGTCGTCTACGCGTTCATGGCTTTGTTCGTGGTCAACGTCGTGGTGACCGCCATCGGCATTCAGATGACGGCGGATTAGCCGATGACCGTCTCACGTTCATTGCGCCCCCGTCTGACCCGTGAACTCAATCGTCCCGTTGCGTCCCTCGGTCGCGTTGGTGACCACACACTGTTCTACGGCCGTGCACTCGCGGGCGTGCCGCACGCATTCGTGCACTATCGTCGCGAAATCATCCGGTTGATCGCCGAGATCAGCATGGGTGCAGGCGCATTGGCGATGATCGGCGGCACCGTTGTCATCGTCGGCTTCCTGACCCTCGCTGCCGGGGGCACGTTGGCCGTGCAGGGATACAGTTCGCTGGGCGATATCGGCATCGAGGCGCTCACCGGCTTTCTGGCGGCGTTCATCAACGTGCGCATCTCGGCGCCCGTGGTGGCGGGTATCGGTCTGGCTGCGACCTTCGGCGCCGGCGTCACGGCCCAACTCGGTGCCATGCGCATCAACGAGGAGATCGATGCCCTGGACGCGATGGCCATCCGGCCGGTCGAGTACCTCGTGAGTACCCGCATCGTCGCAGGCATGATCGCGATCACCCCGCTGTACTCGATTGCTGTCATTCTGTCTTTCGCCGCAAGCAAGTTGACCACGGTCGGCCTGTTCGGACAGTCGGCAGGCCTGTACAACCACTACTTCTCGACATTCCTGAACCCGGTGGATTTGTTGTGGTCATTCCTGCAGGCAATTCTGATGGCGATTGCCGTGCTGCTGGTGCACACCTATTTCGGATACTTCGCCACCGGAGGGCCGTCGGGTGTCGGGGTCGCGGTGGGCAATGCTGTGCGGACCTCGCTCATAGTCGTGATCTCGGTGACCCTGCTTGTCTCACTGTCGATCTACGGCTCCAACGGCAATTTCAACCTGTCGGGATAGGGAGCGCAGATGGCGATGAACGAAAACGTCACACGACCGTTGGTCGGTGTGGCAACGGTCGGTGTGGCGGTGGCAATCGTGGCCCTGTCGATTGGGTTGTTTCGTGGCAGCTTCACCGACACCGTGCCTGTCACCGTGCTCGCGGACCGTGCCGGACTGGTCATGAATGCCGACGCCAAAGTGAAACTCCACGGCGCCCCTGTCGGCTCGGTGCGGTCCGTGGAGTCCCTGCCCGACGGTCGTGCTGCGCTGCACCTGGCGATGGACCCGTCGTACATGGAACTCATCCCTTCCAACGTGCGCGCAGATATCGCGTCATCGACTGTCTTCGGCTCGAAGTTCGTCGAACTGATCCCACCGGCCGACCCGTCGCCGCAGTCACTCGCCGCCGGGCAGGTCCTTGCCGCCGACCACGTCACCGTCGAGATCAACACCGTCTTCGAGCAGCTCTCCACGGTTCTGCGCAGGATCGAGCCGACCAAACTCAACGAAACCCTCGGCGCGTTGGCCACCGCGCTGGACGGCCGCGGGGACCAGATCGGCCGGATGCTGTCGGACTTCGATGAATTCCTTGTCACCGTCGATCCGAGCCTGCCCGCAATGGAACACGAGATCGGCGTTGCACCCGAAATGCTCAACGCGTATGCGGACGCCGCCCCCGATCTGGTCTCCACAGTCGACGCGGCGACTCGGATGAGTGACACCTTGGTCGACGAGCAGCACAATCTGGACAGCCTTTTGATCAGTGTCATCGGTCTTGCCGAGACCGGCTCCGATGTGGTCGGGTCCAACCGGCAGGCGATCACCGACACCATGCGACTGTTGGTACCCACCACCGATCTGACCAATGAATACAACGCCGCGCTGAAGTGCGGTCTGGGTGGTGCGGTGGAGCTGGCGAAGGCGCCGGGGACGCCGGTGCCGGGTGGTCTGTTGCTGCAGACCATCGTGTTGGGTCAGGAGCGATACCGGTACCCGTCGAATCTGCCGAAGGTGGCCGCGACCGGTGGGCCGCAGTGCTCGGATCTGCCGAAGGTGCCATTCCAGAAGCATCCGCCGTTCGTCGTGACCGACGTGAACGCCAATCCCGCCCAGTACGGTAATGAGGGAATTCTGTTGAACTCCGAGGGCCTCAAGCAAGCGTTGTTCGGTCCGCTCGACGGGCCGCCGCGAAACACCCCTCAGATCGGGCAGCCGGGATGAGCACTTTTGCCAAGACAGCCATGAAGTTCGGCGCATTCGGCCTGACCATGGTGGTGCTGACCGCCGGATTGTTCGCGATTTTCAGCCAGTATAGGTCCGGGTCCACGGCGGGTTACTCGGCGGTGTTCACGGATTCCTCGAGTCTGAAATCGGGTGACTCGGTGCGGGTCTCGGGCATCCGGGTGGGCACCGTCCGCAGCGTCGAACTACAGCCCGACAACACCGTGCTCGTGGGCTTCGACGCCGACGACAACATCCGGATGAGTGAGAACACCACGGTGGCGGTGCGTTACCTGAACCTGGTGGGTGATCGTTATCTGGAACTGATCGATCAACCGGGGTCGACCCGAATACGTCCTCCGGGTGCGCGTTTCGGCGTCGAGCAGACCGAACCTGCGCTCAATCTCGACCTGCTCCTCGGCGGACTCAAGCCCGTCATCCAGGGGTTGAACCCCACCGACGTCAACTCGCTGACCACCTCATTGATCGAGATCCTGCAGGGCCAGGGCGGCGGTGATCTGGAGTCGTTGTTCGCCCGCACCTCATCGTTCACCAGTGCGCTGGCCGACAACGGTCAGACGGTGGAAAGCCTGATCGACAACCTCAACGACACGATGGCGGTGCTCGCCGAGGACGGGGGAAAATTCTCCGGAGCTGTCGACAAGTTGGAGCGTCTGGTCACCGGCCTTGCCGCAGAACGAGATCCGATCGGGGAGTCGATCACTGCACTCGACAACGGCACCGCCTCGTTGGCGGGCCTGTTGACGCAGGCGCGTCCGGCGCTCTCGGGCACAGTGGACGAACTGACCCGGATGGCACCGCTGCTGGCCAACGACACCGATCTGGCCAGACTCGATCTGCTGATGCAGAAGACTCCGCAGAACTACCGCAAGCTGGTCCGTCTCGGTTCATACGGCAGCTGGCTCAACCTCTACATCTGTGGTGTCACCATCCGGGTGTCCGATCTGCAAGGCCGGACCGCCCACTTCCCGTGGGTGATCCAGAACACCGGAAGGTGCGGTGAACCCTGATGCTCAAGTATCGCCAATCATCCCTGGTACGTGCCGGGTTCATCGGTCTGGTGTTGATGATCCTGATCATCGCTGTCGGTCTGCAGCCCCAGCAGCTCGTGGCGATGGCCACGTCGGTGCGCTACCAGGCCGTCTTCGCCGAGGCCGGCGGGCTGAGCGCCGGCAACAATGTCAAGGTCTCCGGCGTCACCGTCGGCTCGGTATCCGATGTCGAACTGGACAAGGGCACGGCGTTGGTGACCTTCGCGGTGAACAGCAAGGTGCGCCTCGGAAAGGACACCATCGCCCACATCGGGATCGGCACTCTGCTCGGCGAACGCCAACTGGTCCTCGAGCCACGCGGCAGCGACCGGATGCGTGCGGCCGAGGTGATCCCGCTGACCCGGACGGCCTCGCCGTACTCGCTGACCGATGCGCTCAACGAGTTCACCTCCAACACAGCAGAAACCGATACCGCGGCCATCAATCAGTCACTCGATGTGCTCGCCGACACCGTCGACCGGCTGGCACCACAGTTGGCGCCGACCTTCGACGGGGTGAGCCGATTGTCCCGATCGCTGAACAACCGCAACGAGTCATTGAGCAATCTGCTCAGCAGCGCGGCCGATGTCACCGGGATCCTCTCCGAGCGCAGTCAGCAGGTCAACGCACTGATTCTCAATGCCAATGAGCTACTCGGTGTGCTGCAAGACCGTCGCTATGCGATCGTCAACCTGCTCGCGAACACCACGGCCGTGGCTGATCAGCTCTCGCAACTGGTGGACGAGAACGAGGCCGAGCTGGCTCCCACCCTCGAGCAGCTGAATCGCGTCGCCGAGGTGCTGGAGCGCAACCGCGACAATTTTGCCAAGTCGCTGACCGGTCTGGCCAAGTACCAGATCACCCAGGGCGAGGCGGTCAACAGCGGGTTCTACTACTACGGTTACGCCGCCAACCTGCTTCCCGGGCCGGCGATCCAACCCTTCCTGGACTACGCGCTCGGATTCCGTCGCGGTGTCAACGCCGGACAGCCGCCTGACAACGCCGGACCGCGTGCCGAATTCCCGTTCCCGTACAACGGTATTCCGGGAGGATCTCGATGAGGATGCGCACGCCGACAACGAAGCGGATCGGTGTAGTCGCCGTGGCCATCGCGATGATCGCAGGCGTCGGATTCGCGGTATACCAGAGCTTCTTGAAGCCCATGACGATCGTCGCCTATTTCGCGTCGGCAACGGCCATCTATCCCGGCGATGAGGTGCGAGTCGTCGGGGTACGGGTGGGCTCCATCGAAGCGATCGAGCCGATGGGTACCCGAACCCGAATTGTGTTGCAGGTGGATCGCGACGTGCCGGTTCCTGCCGATGCCAAGGCGATCATCGTGGCACCGAATCTGGTGTCGGCGCGGTACGTGCAGCTGACGCCGGCATTCGGTGCCACCCCGGAGGCCAGTGGTGCCACCATGGCCGATGGCGCGGAGATCGGTGAGGACCGCACCGCGGTCCCGGTCGAATGGGATGAGATCAAGGATCAGTTGACCCGATTGGCCACCGAGCTCGGACCGGGCAGCGGGGTATCGGAAACTTCGCTCGGCCGTTTCATCGACAGCACCGCCGATGCCATGGCAGGTAACGGAGATCGACTGCGTGAGACGATCACCCAGCTTTCCGACGTCGGTCGTGTCCTGGGCCAGGGGAGCGGCGACATTGTCGGCGTCATCAAGAATCTGCAGGTCTTCGTGCGTGCGTTGCGGGACAGCAACACTCAGATCGTGCAGTTCCAGGACCGGTTGGCCGATGTCACCGGTGTCGTCGACGGCAGCCGTGCCGACCTCGACTCGGCGATCAGCGAGTTGTCGGTAGCGGTGGGGAAGGTCCAGAGCTTCGTCGCCGGATCCCGGAACCAGACCGCTGAGCAGATCGAGCGACTGGCCAATGTCACCCAGGTGCTCTCGGACAACAGCATGGCGGTCAAGAACGTTCTGCACGCCGCACCCAATGCCTTGGTCAACGGCTACAACATCTACAACCCCGATACCGGCGGCCCGCGTGGTTCGTTCGCCATGAACAATTTCGCCAACCCGGTCGCGACCATCTGTTCGGCGATCTCGGCGGTGGAGAACGTCACCGCAGAGGAATCCGGCCGTGCCTGCGCACAGTATCTGGGCCCCGCACTGCGACTGCTGAATTTCAACTACCTTCCGATCCCGTTCAATGCCTACCTTGGACCGGCACCGAAGAACGTCATCTACTCCGAACCGGGCCTGGCGCCCGGCGGCGGTGGTACCGGACCCGCACCGGCTGATGTCCCACCGGCGGTATCGGCCTACACCGGGATAGGGGATGTCCCACCGCCTCCGGGATGGACGGACCCGCCGCAGCCCCCGGGGGCCTACGCACCGCTCGGACTGCCCGCAGCACGCACACCGGCCCTCTACCCCGGCGCACCCGTGCCGCCCGGGCTGCCGTTGCAACCACCACCTGTCGCGCCGTCGGCGTCGACGTTGACCGAGCTGCTACTACCGGCCGAAGCTGCCCCGGCGGTGCCGGCACAGGAAGGTACCCCGTGATGAAGCCGAAGTCGGCACGCCGGTGGGCCGCTGCGGCCAGCTGTGCGGTTCTGGTGACGTCCGGATGCTCGTTCGACGGCATCAACTCGTTGCCGCTGCCGGGCACCGTCGGAACCGGTAAGCGGGCGACGACATACCGGGTGCAGATCGCCAATGTCGGTACCCTGGAGTCGAACTCACCGGTCATGATCGGCGACGTCGTGGTCGGCGCGGTGCGTAAGATGACCGTCGACGACTGGACTGCGAACGTCGAGGTCACCGTCGAGCCGGACGTCGTGGTGCCCGAGAACGCGGTGGCCACCGTCGGGCAGACCAGCCTGCTCGGGTCCATGCATCTCGCACTCGACCCTCCGGTCGGGGAGAACCCGAGCGGTCGCCTCGCGCCCGGCGCCTTGATCCCGTTGTCCAAGACCTCGACCTACCCGTCGACCGAGCAGACGTTGTCATCGCTGTCGGTCGTGGTCAACGGCGGAGGGCTGACGCATATCGGCGATATCGTGCACAACTTCAACGCCGCACTCGACGGTCGCCAGGGCCAGATTCGCGACCTGCTCGGCCGGATGAACAAGGTGATCGGTCTGTTGGATTCCCAACGGGACAACGTCATCGAATCGATCTCCGCATTGAACCGGCTCGCCGGAACGTTCGCCGGCCAACGCGATGTGCTCAGCCGTGCGTTGGAACGTATCCCGCCCGCGCTCGACGTCTTGAATCAACAACGCCCACGCATCACCACGGCGTTGACGAAACTGGGCCGATTCAGCGACACCGCAACGCAACTCATCAATGACTCACAGGGTGACATAGTTCGCAACCTACAAAATCTCGAACCCACGATCAGGGCGCTGGCCGACATCGGACCCGACCTGACGACAGCCCTGTCGTTCTTGCCGACCTTTCCCTACACGCAGGAATTCATCGACCGCGGTATCCGCGGTGACTATATGAACCAGTTCATCGTGTTCGACTTCACCATTCCCCGCCTGAAGAGCGGCATTCTCCTGGGCACCAGATGGGGTGAGCCCAATGCCACCATGGTTCCCGCCCCGGGTGACCCGTGGTACAACACCTACACCCGGGACCCGTTGTCGGCTCCGGTGACACCCATCCCGGCCGAGGTCGCACCCTTCCCGCCGATGGCCGATGCGGCGGCACCAGGCGGTGCACCCGCGGCACCAGGCGGTGCACCCGCGGCACCGTCTTCGGACAACCCGGCTACCGAGGGCGGTAACTGATGTTGACCCGTTTTGTGCGCAATCAGCTGATCATCTTCACCATCGCTTCGGTGATCGGAGTGGGCGCCATGGTGTTCGTGTACCTGCAGGCACCCGTGCTACTGGGATTGGGCCGCATCGGCGTCACCTTGCAGGTCCCGGCAACCGGTGGGCTCTACCAGTTCTCGAACGTCACATATCGGGGCGTCGAAGTCGGCAAGGTGACTGCCATAAGACCCACACGAAGCGGCGCCGACGTGACGATGTCGTTGCAGCGATCACCGCGGATTCCCGCCGATCTGCAAGCCAATGTGCGCAGTGTGTCGGCGGTCGGTGAGCAGTATGTCGACCTTGTCCCACGTTCCGACGGCGGTCCGTATCTTGAGGACGGGTCGGTCATCACCTCGGACAACACGTCGCTTCCGCAACCGGTCGGGCCGATGCTCGACCAGATGAGTGCGTTGGTCGGGAGCATCCCGACCGGAAAACTCTCCGGCTTGCTCGACGAATCTTTCAAGGCCCTCAACGGAACCGGCAACGACCTGGGTGCACTGTTCGATGCTTCGGGCAGGCTGGCTGCCGATTTCAACGCGTCGGCCGGTGATACCCGTGACCTGATCGAGGACAGCCGTCCGCTGTTGGACGGGCAGGCCGAGAAGGCGAATGCGATACGGACCTGGGCTGCCGGCTTGGCCGGGATCACCAACACCGTGGCGAACCGCGATCAGGAGGTGCGCACCATCCTGCGCACCGGTGCCGGTGCCGCCGATGAGGCCTCCAGGCTGCTGAACCAGGTCAAGCCGACGCTGCCGGTGCTGTTGGCCAACCTGACGACGGTCGGACAGATCGGGGTCACCTACAACGCCTCGCTGGAGCAGCTCCTGGTGCTTCTGCCGCCGTACCTGGCGGCCACCCAGTCCTACGGATCTTCGCTGAACAACCCGACCGGGATGGCACTTTCGGAGTTCAGCCTGACCCTCGGTGATCCGCCCGCGTGTTCGGTCGGCTTCCTGCCGCCGTCATCATGGCGGTCTCCCGCCGACGAGACCGATATCGACACCCCCGACGGGTTGTACTGCAAACTTCCGCAGGATTCGCCGATCGGTGTGCGTGGGGCACGAAACTTTCCGTGTCAGGGCCAGCCCGGCAAGCGCGCACCCACGGTGGAGATCTGTGAGAGCGACCGGCCATATGAGCCGCTCGCCATGCGGCAACATGTCACCGGCCCGTATCCCATCGATCCGAACCTGATCGCCCAGGGGGTCCCTGTCGACGACCGGGTCACCTTCGGGGATCAGATCTTCGGACCGGTGCAGGGGACCCCGATGCCTCCTGCTGACGTGCCACCGGCCACGCCTGCACCGCCGGCGGCAGGTGCGCTGCCGGTGGCTCCGAGCGCTCACGAGAGCTCGCTGCAGGGACCGTCGGTGGCGTTTGCGACGTACAACCCGGACACCGGTCAGTATGCGGCGCCGGATGGGAATGTCTACACGCAGACCGATCTGGTGGCTCCGCCCGCGCGGAGCTGGGAAGACCTGATGCCGAAGTAACGGACACCCGGTGCGCTCGGTGATCGCCGGGCGCACCCGGGGAATGTGGGGTGGGCGGTCAGCTCACCTTCGCGAGTTTGAACGGCATGTTGATGTACACCGGCTTGCTCACACCGCACGCACCGCTGGGACCGGTGGTGACATCCTCTCCGACAAGGACATTTGACGACATGTCGAAGTTGGCGCCCTCCGGCGTCATCGGCTTGAACCGGAATGTCTGCAGGCCCGGTGCGGTGCTGCCGTCCGGGCACGGGATCCAGTTCTCCACGGTGTGCTTGACGTACCAGACGCCGCTGCGTTGATAGATCGGGGCCGTCCAACCGAAGTCGCTCTGCACGGTGCCGGTGCACTCGCCGGGGTAGCTGCACTGGGTACTGACGGTCCAGGTGCTGCGCAGACTGGCTTGATCGAAGAAGGCGTCGTTCTTGCGCGCCCACTCCCCGTTGGAGGTGGCGGTGAAGGTTCCGTTGATACCCCAGTCGGGGTTGTCGGCGTGCACGGCGGGTGTCGACAGACAGGCGAGTGCGGAGACGCCGATGGTCATGATTGCGGGTACACGCAGCATTGCCTGCTCCTCGGACGGGCCTGCTGGCCGGAATCGGCAGCGTGAGAAGTAAATACCCGGCACCCGGCGTCCGCCGGCAACATGTCCACTGAGCGGACCACCGACATGCCGTGCGGCACCGGGGCTGACAGAGTGCGCACCGTGAAGATGACGGCGCTTGCGGTGACGGGCGCACTGGCCGCCGCCCTGTTCACCAGCGTGCCCGCGGCGGCAGAACCCGTTGGCTGCGACGGTCCGGATTGCACACCAGGTATCACCGCCGGGGTGGTCCTGGGTGCGCCATGCCGGGACACCGCGCACTTCGTCTTCGGCACCACATCGTGGGGTCGGCTGGTGTTCTGCGGTTCACCGCGTCGGTACGAACCCAGATACTTTCGATCGCCGTCAATGGCCGGTATCAAGGAATTCGGCGTCAGTTGCGCCGGCTACGAGAATTGGGTGGCCCAGGCCCCGGACGGACTGTTCCTTGCCTGCCAGTCCAAGAACGGCGCGCCACTGTGGGGGCGCGGAGATGTCTAGGGCAAGGCGGTTGTTGTCCTCGGCGATCTGCCTGGGCGCCGCCGGCATGGGGGTGGCCGGGCCGGCGCGGGCCGAGCCGCCTGTCCCGCATCAGGTCACTTACACCGTGACCACCGAAACCCCGGTCAGTGCAGCCGTGTACTTCCGTCAGAGCGATCCGCCGAGCTGGGCAGACTACAGCCACAATCCCTATGTGTTCAGCCCGAAGGTGGACGTCGAGATCGGTCCGGACCGGCCGTGGGTGCTGCACGCGACGTTGCTGGATCCCGCTAGGTGGGCAATGGTCTCGGCCACCAGCGGTCGGGCACAGGTGGAACCGATGTTTCGTTGCCAGCTGGCGGTCGACGGCGTGGTCGTGGCCACCTCGAGCGGTCCCAAGGGCGCGCTCTGCGCGATGCGACACTTCTGAGTGTCCTGAGCACGCAGTTCATGTGACGTGGCCCACTGGGTGGGAGGACGCTCCGGAAGCGTCCGGCCCCCGACTTAGGGTGCCGATATGTCCGTGGATCTCACCGCTGAGGAGCGCGATGCGCTGTCCGTCGAGGCTGAAGCCGAAGCCGAAGCCGCCGAGCAGCTTGCCCTCGAAGCACGGGCCCGCGCGGACCGACTGCGGGCCGACAGCGCCGCTGACGGACCTCCGCGCAGGCCGCGACGGCGCAGACCGCGCTGGACAAGGGTGGCGTCCGCGCTGGCGGCGCTGAGTACGGTCGCGCTGCTGGCCGCCGGCGGATTCATGGTGCAACACGGCCGGGAGGTTGCGGCCCAGGAGAGGCACCGTGCCGAGTTCACCACGGCCGCCCGCCAGGTCGTGGTCACCCTGATGTCGATCGACTTCAACAACCCGAAGGCCAGCGTCGAGCAGATCCTCGACAACGCGGTCGACCCGTTCCGCCAGGAATTCCAAGGCGCATCAGAGGATTTCATCAAGGTGTCTCAGGACGCCAAGGTGATCACCAAGGCGACCGTGAACGCCGCAGCCGTCGAGTCGATGACCGCCGACTCGGCGGTAGTGCTGGTATCGGCATCCTCGACCGTCACCAACGCCGCAGGCGCCGAGGAGTCGCCGCGCAACTGGCGGCTGACCGTCGATCTCCAGCGTGACGGCGACCGGATCAAGATGTCGAAAGTGGAGTTCGTGCCATGAGCGTTCAGGAGAACACCGAGTCGGTGGAGACGACAGACATCGACCAGCAAGCGGTCGACGAGACGGCAGCCGAACAGGAAGCGACCGCATCGACGTCCGGCAGAAGCGGGATCTTCGCACGGACCCGTGGCTTCGCGACTGCGCGCTGGAAGGGCCTGACGCTGACGGTGATGCTGCTCGCCGCCGCGGCGTTCGCCGGGGCGCTGTACCTCACCAGTTTTCGTCCGAGCCAGCTGACCGATGCGGCCGCCGAGCAGGCGGCCGTGGATGCCGCCTCATCGTCGACGCTGGCGCTGTTGTCCTATTCGCCGGAGACCCTTGACCGCGATATGGAACGAGCCGATACCCTGACGACGGGTGATTTCCGGACCTACTACACCAAGTTCACCGCCGAGGTTGTGGCGCCGGCCGTCCGGGAACGTGGAATCACCGCGGGCGCTCAGGTGCTCAACGCGGCCGTCATGGAGATGCACCCCGATAACGCCAAGGTTCTGCTCTTCCTGAATCAGGAGACGGCGAGCAAGGAGCGACCAGAGCCCTCGTTGGCAACCAGCAGCGTGGTGGTCAGTATCACCAAAACCGATGGAGAATGGCGCATCTCGGCACTCGATCCCGTGTAGACGGGCCGGCCGCGCACGACGCTGCCCCAACCTGACGCGCTGCGTCGGGTTGGGGCAAGCACGTTCGCGGGGGTGGTTAGGTGGCGATGATGACCGCGGAGCCGTGACCGAAGAGGCCTTGGTTGGCGGTGATGCCGACGGTGGCGCCCTC
>NZ_JMDW01000013.1 GCF_000691525.1 Mycolicibacterium neoaurum ATCC 25795 | reverse complement strand
GTCGGTCCGGCGGATCGGCTGGTGGTCACCGACTGTGATGGTCGGCGGTTGACCGGGGCGTCGTTGGCTCGCCCACCGACCGGGCCGCCGCCGGATGTGCCCCCGTGCCGCGGTCCGAAGGGGGAGCGCGCCCAATGGATGTGGTACACGCCCTTCGAACCCGAACCGCCACCGGCACAGTAGAACTGGTCGGCGAACCCGGTCAATCGGCTGCGATCAGTCCAGGCCCGCCAGCGCGGCCCGGGCGGCTTCCAATTCGGCCTCCAATGCCGCCACGCGGGCTGCCTGCTGTGTGCGGGCCTCCTCGATGACCGCGTCGATGGGCGTCGACAGATCCTCGTGCAGCTCGCGTGCCGCGCGCGATACCGCCGCCGCCGCGACGGCCAGCCCGCGAGTCAGATAGGTGCTGCCCTGCTTCAGCTCGGCGTGCCACTCGCCGTCGGCGGTGCCGGTGACGGTCAACGTCAACTCCAGCGTCTTGGTCTTCTTACCTGCCCGCTTGACCGGCGCCTTCTTGGGAGCCTCGGTGCTGACCTCGGCGGCGGGGGAGGTCAGATCGGACGGCATATCGGTGGTCACGTTGTCGAAAGTCATTGCTACGGTGAATCCCTCCCGGTTGTCGCCCGCGGACGGCGGGCCGGTTGCGTCACCGATTAGAACACACGTTCGACTTCGACGGAGAACGCGCCACGCCGAGGGGGTGATTCAGGCGGGTCGGGCCCGCTTCTCGGCGTACATGAGTTCGTCGGCGGAGGCCATCCACTCGTCGAGGGATCGGTCGACGGCGAAGGGGACCCGGACCAGGCCGATGCTTGCCGAGACCAGATAGGATCGATCGGCGGAACCGTTGAATTTCGCGATCGCCGCAGCCATCCGAGCCTTCAGCGCCACCGGGTCACTCTCGGAACCGGTTGTCAGCACACAGAACTCGTCACCGCCCATCCGCGCGAGGATATCGGATTCGTCCAGCGTCGCGCGTAGCACCGTGGCGAGATCGGCGAGCAGGGCATCGCCTGCGATGTGGCCCAGGGTGTCGTTCACGAGCTTGAGTCCATCGGCGTCGATGAAACCCAGCGTGCAATCCAGCCCGTCGCGCCGCGCGGCGCGCAGTGCCGGCTCGGCCAGCAGGTAGAACCCGCGCCGATTGGTCACGCCGGTCAGGTCGTCGGTGTGCGACAGGTGCAAGATCGCGTCATTGGCGCGCTCGAGGTCCGCGGTCCGGTCTCGCACCCGCTGTTCGAGCTGTTCGTAGACCTGCACGTTCTCCATCGCCACCGAGGTCGCATCGGCCAGCGACTGCAACAGCGATATCTGGTGTTCGGTCGGGAGTGTCTCGGCCGCCCAGTAGTTGCCGATCGCGCCGACCGGGTTCAGTTTCCGAATCGGCACCATGGCCAGACTTTTGACGAAGGTCGGTCGATACGCCGCGTGCGGGATGCGCTCGTCGTCGTAGATGTTCTGGATGACCACCGCCTGCCGGTTGGTCATCACCCATCCGCTGATGCAGGTCTCCAGCGGGAACCGGCCACCCTTCCACAACGGCGCGACGGCGTCCTCGTCGACGTAATGACACATGTCCCCGTCCTTGAGGACAAGGGTGGCGCCGTCGCACCCCGTCAGTTCGCGGGCGGCGGCCCGAACGATGCGCTGGATATCGGCCAGACTTCGCGCCAACGACAGTTCCTGCACGGCCTGCAGCAGTCGCTGCACGGTGCGGGTGTCACCGAGACGGTGATCGTCGGGTGCGCTCATCCTGCCTCCGTCCGGACCCCCATCCGTGACGTGCGCACAACGGCGGGTCGTTTCAAGATCGTACTCCGCGCGGCCGATTTTTCGTCATTTGCTGGACACTTCGCTGAACCAGCGCGAATCGGCTGTCCGAACCATAAAAGCGCATTACAGTGCGGAAATTGAATGTC
This sequence comes from Mycolicibacterium neoaurum ATCC 25795, assembly GCF_000691525.1. Lineage (GTDB taxonomy): Bacteria > Actinomycetota > Actinomycetes > Mycobacteriales > Mycobacteriaceae > Mycobacterium > Mycobacterium neoaurum. Next base: position 210,661 of record NZ_JMDW01000013.1, on the reverse strand, counting down.
GTTCGTCAGCTCAATCTTATTTGCTGACCGATGTTTTCGCGCGGCGGCGACGCGCCGGGCTCAGACGGAGACGGTTTCCTGCGGTGCCGCCGGGGGAGAAGTCCGTGCAGGACGCCGGATCAACTGCGGCCACCAGAACCACTTGCCCAGCAGTGCGGCGATCGCCGGAGTCATGAACGAGCGGATCACCAGGGTGTCGAACAACAGACCCAGGCCGATCGTCGTGCCGACCTGAGCCGCCACCACCATCTCGCTGACGAACATCGACATCATCGTGAACGCGAACACCAGGCCGGCCGCGGTCACCACCGATCCGGTGCCACCCATCGCCCGGATGATCCCGGTGTTCAGCCCGGCGTGCACCTCTTCCTTCATGCGCGCGACCAACAGCAGGTTGTAATCCGCGCCGACGGCAAGGAGCACGATCACCGCCATCGCCATCACCATGAAGTACAGCTCGATGCCCAGAATGTGCTGCCAGATCAGGATCGACAGGCCGAACGACGCCCCCAGCGAGATCACCACGGTGCCGACGATCACCGCCGAGGCCACCAGGCTGCGGGTGATCAGCAGCATGATGATGAAGATCAGGCTCAGCGCCGCGACCCCGGCGATGATGAGGTCGTAGTTGTTGCCCTCCTGCATGTCCTTGAACGCCGAGGCGGTGCCGGCCATGTAGATCTTGGAGCCCTCCAGCGGCGTGCCCTTGATCGACTCCTTCGCGGCGGTCTTGATCTGGTCGATCAGCTTGATGCCGTCGGGGGTCAGCGGGTCATCGGCATGAGAGATGATGAAACGCACCGATTTTCCGTCGGGGGAGATGAAGCTCTCCATACCGCGCTTGAAGTCCTCGTTGTTGAAGATGTCCGGCGGCAGGTAGAAGGTGTCGTCGTTCTTGGCGTCGTTGAACGCCTCACCCATGGCGCTCTGGTTCTCCGACATCTCCATGCCCTGGTCCTGGATGCCCTTCTGGGTCTGGTACATCCGCAGCATCATGTCCCGCGAGGACTCCATCGACTCGATCTGCGCGGGCATGACCTCCAGCATCTGCGGCATCAGCGCGGCCATCTGGTTCAGGTCGGGCAGGACCTCCTCGAACTGCGTCGTCAGCCGGTCGGTGCCGTCCAGGGCGTCGAACACCGATCGCATCGACCAGCAGATCGGGATGTTGTAGCAGTGCGGTTCCCAGTAGAAGTAATTGCGGATCGGCCGGAAGAAATCGTCGAAATTGGAGATGTTGTCCCGCAGTTCGGCGATGTCGACGGCCATTTCGTTGGACTTGGTCACCATGCTCTGCGTGGTGGCGCTCATCTCCGTCATCAGCGCCATCATGTTTCTCATCGTGTCGACGCTGGACTGCATATCGTCGGCCTGGGCCAGCATGTTGGCGAACATGTCCTCCATGTACGCCTTGTTCATCTGCTGGCTTGCCCCGCTCATGCTCATCTGAGCCGGAATGGTGCTGAATTCCAGCGGCTCACCCTGCGGTCGGGTGATGGCCTGGACGTTGCCCACCCCCGGCACCTTGAAGATGCCCTTGGCGATCTTGTCGATCACCAGGAAGTCCGCCGGATTGCGGAGGTCGCGGTCGGTCTCGACGAGCAGCACCTCGGGGTTCATCCTGGCCACCGAGAAGTGCCGTTCGGCCGCGGCGAAACCCTCCTGGGCGGGCAGGTTCTCGGGCAGGTAGTTGCGGTCGTTGTAGTTGGTGCGGTAGCCCGGCAGCGCCACCAGGCCGATGAGACACAGTGCGACGGTCGCGAACAGGACCGCGCCCGGCCACCGCACGACGCCCGCGGCGATGCGTCGCCAGGTGCGGATGCGCATGGCGCGCTTGGGTTCGAGCAGGTTGCGGAAGCGGCTGGCGACGCTGATGATCGCGGGCCCCAGCGTCAGCGCCGTGAGCACCACGGTCGCCATGCCGAACGCCATCGGGATACCCAACGTCTGGAAGTAGGGCAGTCGGGTGAAATGCAGGCACAGCATGGCGCCGGCGATCGTCATGCCCGAACCGAGCACCACATGCGCGGTGCCGTGGAACATCGTGTAGTAGGCCGATTCTCGGTCCTCTCCGACCGATCGGGCCTCCTGATATCGACCTATCAGGAAGATGGCGTAGTCGGTCGCCGATGCCACCGCCAGTGTCACCAGCATCTGGGTGGCGAACGTCGAGAGACCGATCAGTTCGTGGTAACCGAGGACAGCGACCACGCCGCGGGCCGAGGACAGGCTGAGCACCACCATCACCAGCACCAGCAGGGTGGTCAGGATGGACCGGTAGACCAGCAGCAGCATCGTGATGATGACGATGAAGATGACGCTCTCGATCACCTTGACGCTGCGGTCACCGGCGATCTGTTGGTCGGCCACCAGAGCCGACCCGCCGGTGACGTAAACCTTGATCCCGGCAGGCGGCGGCACCTCGGCGACGATCTGTTTCGCCGCCTCGACCGATTCGTTCGACAGGGCCTCACCCATGTTGCCGGCCAGGAACACCTGCACGTAGGCGGCCTTGCCGTCGGCGCTCTGTGCGCCGGCCTCGGTGAGTGGATCACCCCAGAAGTCCTGGACGTGCTCGATATGGCGGGTGTCGGCCTCGAGGCGGTCGACCAGATCGTTGTAGAAGTAGTGCGCGTCGGCGCCGAGCTTTTCCTCGCCCTCCAACACGATCATGATCTGGCTGTCCGAGCGGTACTCGTCGAAGACCTGACCGATGCGCTTGCTCGCGATCACCGAGGGTGCGTAGTCGGGGCTCATCGAGACCGAGCGCATCTGACCCACGGTCTCCAACGGCGGCACGGTGGCGCTGATGATGCCGACCACGGCGATCCAGCCGATGATGACCAGCACCGCATATCTGCGGATGAACTTGGCGATCCCGCCGCGGTGTTGCTGGGAAGTGACGACCGTCGCCGCCGAAGAGTCGGGCACGTCCGGTCTCTCCTCCTGACATGTTAGAGGTGCTTCGTTCTTACCAGATTTGGCAGCGATTCGGCAGGACAGGCTGCCCTAACCGGCGGTGCTGTGACGGCAATCTCGTCTTCGCTCCCGCGGCGAAAACAAGTACCTCGCTACTCACCGCCGGGAACCGCGACGGCGGCAGAGTCGATGCCGTGGCGCCCCTGCAGCGCCACCGTAGGCCGGAAGGGGTTCCATGTACAGCCGTTCCATGTACAGCGTCGTCACCAGCATCCCGGTCGGCAGTCATCCCCGCGATCTGGTGATCGCCCCCGACGGGAACACCATCTACGTGGCCAACGTCAACAGCTCGGATGTATCGGTGGTCTCCAGGGCCGAGGACACCATGCTGCGCACGGTCACCTTGGACTCGGATCCGGTGTCGATCGTCGTACACCCCGATGGCGACCGGGCCTACCTGGCACGCCCCGGCGACGGGTTCATCTCGGTGATCGACACCGTCTCCGGCACGGTCGTGGCCGATATCGCTCAGGACCCGCAACCGGTGTCGCTGGCGATCGCCCCCGGCGGGGAGCGGCTCTACGCGGTCTGTGACACCGCCGGCGCGGTCAAGGTGTACCGGACCGATTCGATGACCGTCTCGGCGACGATCGCCGTGGGGGCCGCGCCGCGCAAGGCGGTCGTGAGCCCGGCCGGTGACAGCCTCTGGGTGGCCAACAGCGGGTACTCGCACCGCTGCAACGGCACGGTGTCGGTGATCGACGTGCGCGCGGGTGCGGTGACCGCGACCATCCCGGTCGGCAACGAGCCCGCAGCGGTCGCCATCAGCCCGGACGGAGCGACCGTCTACGCCGGTGCGGGCTCGCCGGGTAAGGCGACCGTGGCCGTCATCGACGCGCGCTCACGCACCGTCACCGATGTGGTCGCGGTCGGTTCGGGGCCCACCGAGATCGCTGTCGGTCCGGACGGTGCGACGGTGTTCGTCGCCAACCGCGGCGATGGCACGGTATCGCTGCTCGACGCGGCCACCAGGACCGTCGTCCGTACCACGAAAGTGGGTGGAAACCCGTCGGCCATCGCCGCGCATCCCGACGGTGATGTGGTCTACGTGGCGACGGGAAGCGGCAACAGCATTGCGGTGCTGGCCGAACTGAGCGCCGAAACCTATGGCGTCGAGCACTTCTGGCGTCAGCGCAGGGTGGCCAGCTGATCGATCTGATCGGTCGGCAGCACCCCGTCGGTGATGGCGCGCACCGAGAGCAGGCTCAGGTTGATGGCACCGCTGTGGTTGTCCAGGAACGCGGTGTCGGCGGCGTCGCGACCGGTGGCGATGCGGACCAGACTCTCGCGCGGGGCCAACAGGGTGGCATCGACCACCCGCCACTGATTGTCGACGAACGCCTCGGCAACGGCGTGGAAGTCCATGGGATACAAGCCCGGCGCGTACACCGAGACCAGCCTCGCCGGCACCTTCACCGCGCGCAGCAGCGCCACCACCAGATGCGCGTAGTCGCGGCAGACTCCGGCACCGGCCAGCATGGTGTCCACCGCACCGTCGATCGGGTCGCTGGAGCCGGGGACGTACTGCAGGCGGCGGCCGACCCAGCCGGCAATGCGCTCCAGGAGCTCGGCCGGCTCGGCCTGGTCGCCGAATTCGGTACCGGCGAAACCGAACAGTTTGTCGGCCTCGGCGTATCGGCTGGGGCGCAGATACACCGAAAGGTCGTGGTCGGTGACCGGAGGCGGATCGGCATAGCCGATGACCGTGGCCGAGTAATCGACCCGGAGATGGCCGGTGCCCGCGTCGAATTTGTGGATGCGGTTGCCGTGGGTTCCGGAGATCTCCTGGGCCTGGATCGGTTGTCCATCCAGCACGAAGCTCAACGACTCGTAGACCTCGGCACCCGGGTGCGGCGCCACCGCGATCTGGAATTCCAGCGTGGTGGGGGCGGTGATGTCGACCTCGAGCTCGGCACCGACATCGCGCTTCATGGACCGATCATGCGGTAGAAGCGGCCATTGTGCGAATCGAGGACCGAATCATTCGTTTTCGGGGTGTTCGCCGCGCGTACGCGACGCCCGCCAGCCGCGCAGACCGCGATGTGCGGCGAAAGCGCCGATCACCGCGGTGACACACCACACCCCGATCGCGGCGTAGACCAGCGGTGAGGACAGATCACCGACGGACGCCCCGAGCGCGGTGTAGACGAAGGCGCGCGGCGCCGAGCCGATGAACGAGCCGATCACCATCTGCCACAACGGGACTCCGAAGGCGCCGAAGGTGTAGGAGGCGGCGGCATCGGAGATGCCGGGGACGAAGCGTTGGCCCACCACGGCCCACAGGCCACCACGGGAGATCAGCGCGTCCATCCGGTCGGCCCGTTCGGCGCCCAGTAGCGCCCGCGTGCTGTCCCGGCCCGCCCGCCGGCCGCCGATGCTGGCGATGGTCGCGGTGCCGACGGTGGCGCCGAGGGTGACGAACACGCCGACCACGGGGCCGAACAGCAACCCACTACCCGCCGCCAGCAACGGACCGGGCACGAACAGGCTGCCCAGTACCGCCGAGACCGCGACATAGACCAGCGGGGCGGCAGGCCCGGTGGCCGCGACACCGGAACGGATCTCGTCGAGGTCGATGACGCCCTTGATGCCGATCAGGTACCACAGACCGAGCAGGAAGATCGCCAGCAGAGCCAGCCGGATGAGATGTGTTCGACGGGTTGACTTTTCGACGTCGACGGTCATGCCCCGATCAGCGAATCAATCCACCCGCGCGCGAAGTACAGCAGGAAGCCGGCGGCCACGACCCACAGCAGTGGACTGATTTCCCGGCCCTTGCCCGCCGCCGTCCGCACGATGACCCAGGAGATGAAGCCGACACCGATACCGTTGGCGATCGAGTAGCTCAGCGGCATCACCGCCACCGTCAGCACGACCGGCAGCGCGATGGAGAAATCGGCCAGGTCGATATCGCGCAGATGTGAGGCCATCATCGCGCCCACGATCACCAGCGCCGCCGCGGCCACCTCGGTGGGCACAATCGCGGCCAGCGGCGTCAGGAACATCGCGGCCAGGAACAGGGCGCCGGTGACGAGGCTGGCCAACCCGGTACGGGCACCCTCGCCGATACCGGCCCCGGACTCGATGAACACGGTGTTCGACGAGGCCGATGCCGCGCCACCGACCACCGCGCCGGCACCTTCGACGACGAGCGCGGACTGCAGGCGGGGGAAGTTGCCCTTGTCATCGGCGACGCCGGCCTGTTTGGACAACCCGGTGAAGGTGCCCATGGCGTCGAAGAAGTTGGTGAAGACGAGCGTGAACACCAGCATGACGGCTGCCAGGATGCCGATCCGGCCGACGCTGTTGAGGCTGAACTCGCCGACCAGCGACAGGTCGGGCACCGCGAACGGGGAGCCGCTCAGCGTCGGCACCGAAAGACCCCAGCCGCCGGGTTTCTCGGTGGCCGATCCCAGATGCCAGATCGCTTCCACGACGACCGCGACGATGGTGCCGGTGATGAGGCCGATGAGGATGCCGCCGCGGATCTTGCGGGCCACCAGGATGCCGGTCAGCAGCAGGGTGAACACGAAGATGACGGTGGGGATGCTGCTGATCGACCCCGCGCCGCCGCTGCCGAGGCCGACCGGCGGTGACGGGCCACCGGTGGAGGCGACGAAACCGGCGTCGACGAGCCCGATGAACAGGATGAACAGCCCGATGCCCGCGGTGATGGCCAGCTTCAGCTGGATGGGCACCGCATCGAAGATCAGCCTGCGCAACCCGGTGACCGCCAGCAGCACGATGATGATGCCGTTGATGACCACCAGGCCCATCGCCTCGGCCCAGGTGAGCTCGCCGACCACCGAGGAGGCCAGGAACGAGTTGATGCCCAGGCCGGCGGCGAATGCGAACGGCAACCGCGCGATGACGCCGAACAGGATGGTCATCACCCCGGCGGCCAGCGAGGTGACCGCAGATACCTGGGTGAAGCCCAGCTGGTTGCCGGTGACGTCGGGCGTCCCGGACAGGATGATCGGGTTCAGCACGATGATGTAGGCCATCGCGATGAAGGTGACGACGCCGCCGCGCAGCTCCGAGGAGATCGTCGAGCCGCGGGCGGTGATTTCGAAGAAGCGGTCCAGCCGGTTCACGGGTTCGACCTTAAGGTGTGCGCGACGATGACGAGCGGTGACGGGCCCATCGCAGGAAGTCCTGCGCGGTGAACACGGGTTTGCCGAGTTCGTGCGCCTTGCGGGCCTTGCCGGACTGGCTGCCGGGTTCGGCGGTCACCACGACCTCGCAGCGGGTCTTGGTGACGGTCTTCACCGGGGTGAGACCGGCCTGTTCGGCGATGCGCATCATCTCTTCCCGCGACAGTTCCCGGCCGGCATCGTCGAGCGCGGTTCCGGTGAAGCACACCCGGGCGCCCGGTTCCAGGACCGTCTCGATATCGGGGGCCGACGCCGTCGATCGCAGTGCCGGGTCGAGGACCTCGACGCCGAGCAGCTCTTCGGCGTCGTGCAGGCGCTCCCACACCTGTTCGGTGGGCTGGATCCGACCGGCCGCGGCGCGCAACTGTGCGGCCACCGAGTAGCGGGCCGCGTGGGTCCACGGCGTGTCCGGGGGAGGCGTCGCCGCCGTCGGAAGGCCGAGCAGCGCCGGCCCGATGTACCTGCTGACATCGAGCAGCGCCGAGAGCGCGGGCAACCGGGCCGAGACCGGCGTCGCGGCGGGATCGCGGGTCAGTAGATGGCCGGTCAACGATTCCGGCGGATCGCCGAACGGCGTCGAACCGGTTGTCGTGCTACCGGATTCGGTGAAGGTGGTCAGCGCGTCGGTGGCACGCTGCAGGGCGGTGCGGCCGGTGGTGCGGGCCCGGGGCGCTTCGACGCCGAGCGGCATCACCACCGTCTGCCCGAGACGTTTGAGCTCGAAGTCGATCAATCCGAGCGTCTCGTCGATGCCCGGACCGACGGGGGTGCAACCGGTGAGCATCGGGGCGATCACACCCCACGCCTCGGCCAGCGTCGGGGCCAGCAGGATGTCGGCGACGCTGATGCCATAGGCCGACCGGGCGTCGGCAAGATCGCGCTGGGGATTGATCAGCGTGCTCACCGCGGTGCCATCGTTGAAGGCCACGGCGAGTTCGACCGGCCGCGGCCGCGACATCCTGCCCTCCTCGCCGACGGTGACGATCCCGATACCGCAGTGGCGCCGGGCATTGCCGTCGTCGGGTTCGGCGCTGCGCAGGAACCGGGCGATCCGGCGGTCGGTCTTGAGGTCCTTGGGCAGTACCGGACGCTTGAGCACCAGTCCGTTCATCGAGGTACAACGGCTCAGTGCGACGTAGAGCTGGCCGTAGGAGAACATCCCGCCGGTGAGATCGACGACCAACCGGTCCAGGGTCTGGCCCTGGCTCTTGTGGATGGTGATGGCCCAGGCCAGTGCGAACGGCAGCTGGGTGAAGGTGCCGCACACCTCGTGCTGCAGCGACCCGCCGTCGACAACGGGCCTGGTCGCCTCCCAGGTGAACGGGGTGACCTCGGCGCGGCTGCCGTCGGTGAATTCGACGACCACGCCGGTTCCGTCACTCACCCGCGCGATGATCCTGCCGAGGGTGCCGTTGACCCAGCGGTCGGCGGGATCGTTGGTCAGCATCATGATCTGTGCGCCGACCTTGAAGCGCAGAGTCTCATCGGCGGGCGGGTCGAACAGGCTCAGGTCGCCGGTATGGCGGGCGTGGTGGGTGATCTCGTCCCCGGGCAGCAGCTCCAGCTGCCGCCGGTTGCGAGCGGACACCAGCCGGTTCGTCGGCGCCAGGGTGAGCCAGAACTCGTCGGCGGGCGGCACGAACTCCGGGTCGGTGCGGGTGTTCAACTCGGCCAGCGCGTGCCCGAGCAGCACGCCCTCGCGGATCTCGTTGAGGATGGCGGTCATTCGGTCGTCACCGAGCTGACGGAACACGGTGGTGAGTGAGACCATCGGGAACTCGTCGCGGTCGAAGGTGTCCGCGGAGAAGAAGTACGGGGTGGCGTAGCGATCGGTGAAGAAGTCGGTTTCGGCCTCGGTGACCACCGGCGGCAGCTGATACAGATCGCCGACCAGGACCAGCTGGACACCACCGAACGGGGCGCCGGGATCGGGTCCGTACCGCTGGAGTGCGGCGGCCATCTTGTCGAAGAGGTCGGCCCGGACCATCGAGGCCTCGTCGATGATCAGGGTGTCCAGGCCCTTGACCGTGCGGGCGAACCGGCCGGGGTAGTACCCGCCGGTCCTGATATCGGCCAGGCTGGTGGTGGGGGTGAAGCCGAACAGCCGATGGATGGTGTAGCCGCCGACATTGAGCGCGGCGATCCCGGTCGGGGCGGCCACCACCACGGTGCGGTCGGTCTGCGCCATGAACCGCCGGATCAGCGTCGACTTGCCGGTGCCCGCCTTGCCGGTCAGGAACAGATGCCTGCCGCCGGCGAGCAGTTCCATGGCGTCGCGGAACTCGTCGGTCAGGACGAACTCGCGGGGCGGCACCCGACGATGGTGTCAGACGCTGCACCGGTGAGATTCACATCAGGTACGTCATCCGCTGCAACGACGTACGTGATGTGAATCTCGGGAGCCAGGTAGACGCCGGATGTAACGCTGGGGCGTCCACAGCGATGAACCAGGCGAGACAGCTGCTGGGCCGTACGGCCGGTGTCGGGGGAGATGACTGCGAACCGCAGTAGTGGCTGAGAATTGCCCTGCTCCTGATCTTCGAGGAGTCGATGCACGATGAGTGCCGCACGTGACGAGTTCTTGCGACGCAGCCTGGTGGCCGGCGTGGCGTCCACGGTCGTGTTGTCCTTGACGGCGCTGACCGTCGGGGTCACGCCCGCCCTGGCCGAGCCCGGTTCCGGGGAGACCGCGGTCGTGGAGACGACGGTCGTCGAGGAACCCTCGCCCGCCACCGGCGGCGGTGGTGCCGGCTCGAGCGGTCGCTCCGAGGCAGAGCCCGCCGTTACCGCCGAGGCCCCCGCCGCTACCGCCCCGGCCCCGGCCCCGGCCGCGACGACCGCGGTTGTTCCCGCACCAAACCAAGCCCCGGCGCCGACTCAGGCTCCGGCACCGACGCAAGCTCCGGCGGCGACGCAGGCCCCGGCGCCGACCAGGGTCGTCGAGCCGACCCGGGCGCCGGAACCCGCGCCCGCCGCGCCCGAAACGGTTGCCCCGCAACCCACCCGCGCACCGGAGACGACCACCACCCGGTCGAGCACGCAGGCGGCGACAACGTCCGCCGCCCCGCCGGCGACCAGCACCGTGCCCGCCACCGGAGAGCCCGCCACCCAGCAGCCGCGCACCGAGGAGGCCCGCACCGAGACCGCGACCCCGTCGAGCACGGTGTCCGAGAGCCCGGGCACCGGGGCACCGGCCACGTCCGCTCCTGAGAAGTCCGCCACCGAGAAGCCCGCCGAGGCGACCGAGACCACTCCCGCCGAGACCACTCCCGCCGAGACCACCGCCGAGACCGAGCAGGTCGAGCCGATGGCCCGCGTCATCGAGACCGTGAAGCCGGCGGTGCTGGAGGCTCCCGCCGATGATCTCGTGCTGGCCAGCAAGGCCGCGCCCGTCGAGGTCAAGCCGGAGCCGGCCAAGGTCGAGGATCTCGCCGCGCTGTCATCGCTGGTCGGTCTCGCCGACGAGCGTGATCGGCTGGCACAGGAGCGCCGTGAGCTGCGCGAGGACCAGCGCGAACTCCGTGAGGATCAGCGCCAGCTGCGTGCGGACCAGCGTGAACTGCGCGCCGACCAGCGCGACTGGGACAACCGGGTTCGGCAGTGGAGTCCGGACTGGGTCCAGTACGACGAGTTCTACCGGCCGATGATCGTCAACCCCTATCGCGATCCGGTGCGCATCGTCTACGAGTACCAGAACCAGCCGCGGGTGGTGACGATCCCGCCGCTGCAGCGGATGGTCATGTACGTGGCCGATCTGGCGGCGTACAGCTTCACCGCGGTGGTGCTCAACACCGTCAACACCGTGGTCAGCACCGCCGTCGGGGTGGCCGTCGGCAGCTTCTTCGGTGGCGGGTTCATCCCGACCATCGCCAACATCGGGGCCATCGCGCCGCCGCCCCCGCCGCCGCTGTTCCGCTACGACAACGTGCCGGTGCAGGTGCGTTACTCCGATGCGGTCTACGAGCCCTTCCGCGTCCAGCGCATCGTCGACATCGGCGACGACACCCGCTACGGCGAACGCCGGGTGTTGCTCGACGGCGCGACCCCGGCCTGGGGTGTGTGGAAGCAGAGCGCCGGTGGCGAGCGGATGTTCGAGGTGCACCGGACCCAGCAGTACCCGGGTCTCGACGAACCGCGCGAAGGTCCGCTGCCCGGTGACTACCGGCTGCGGTTGGCCGCCGAGGAAGCTCCGGCCACCGGCAGCAACCAGACGCTGCTGATCACCGCGGCGGTGGCGTGCGCGGTGCTGAGCCTCGGCGCCGTCGGCGGGGCCGCGCTGTTGGGTCGTCGGCGGAGGGTCTAGCCGCCGGGTCCACTCGGCGCATCAGGCGTGCACGTCGCGCAGACCGACCGCGCCGCGCAGGCCCGAGCAGTTCACGCAGCCGATACAGCCGACGCAATCGACGCAGCCGGCACAGGCCACACACGCCGCACATTTGCGGCAGGCCACGCACGCGATGCAGGCCACGCAGCCGACCAGCGCCGCGCACAGCACCGAGAAGGCCGTGCCGACGACGGCGAATCCGCCCGCCACCCCGGCACTTCCACCGGTTGCGATCGAACCCGCGACACCCGCACTGTTCACCGTGGCGATGGACCCGGCGACCCCGGCACTGCCGACGGTGCCGATCGAGCCGACGACCGCGGTACTGCCGACGGTGCCGATGGAACCCTGCACCTCGGTGCTGCCCACGGTGCCGACGGATTGTGTGTCGGTATCGATCTCGCTCATCAGTCGGCGCCCTTTCCGTTGTCGACCCGGTAGACCGCGCCGTGGATGGCGGCGGCGTCGTCACTGGCCAAGAAGGCGATGGTCTTGGCGACGTCGACCGGATCCATCATTCCGCGCGGTGCGGCGATCCGCATGATCAGCTCCCAGTCGGCATCCTCGGGCGCCGAGAAATCGGTGACCTGGGCGGTCAGCATCCCGCCGGGACAGACCGCGTTGACGCGCAGCGCCTCCCTGGTGAACTCCACGGCCATCGCCCGGGTCAACCCGACGAGCCCGTGCTTGGCCGCGCAGTACCCCGCCGAGTACACCTCGCCCTCCACACCGGCCACCGACGCCACATTGACGATGTTGCCGCCGGTGGCCAGCAGATGGGGCAGGGCGGCGCGGCTGAGATAGAACGGCCCGTTGAGATTGACCGCGAGATCGAACGCCCAGTCGGCATCGGTCACGCCGGCGGTGCGCCGCATCTGGTGGAAACCGGCCACATTGGCCAGCACGTCGATGCGCCCGAACGCCTCGACGCAGTCGGCCACCGCCTGCGCACAGGCCTCGGCGGAGGAGATGTCGTAGGAGCCGAACCGGCCACCCGGCACGTTGCCGAACACCTCGGCCATCCGATCGGTGTCCCTGGCCACGCCGTACACCGTGGCCCCACGTTCGGCGAACAGGGTGGCCGTTGCGGCGCCGAGTCCGGCCGACGCCCCGGTGATCAATGCGACTTTTCCGTCCAATGAGGTCATACCCGGCACCCTCTCACGGGGCAAACGCCGGACGGGCCAGAAGCGCCCTGCAATACTGCGACGTGTGAACATACTTCGCGGATTGTTCAGTGCCGTGTTGCTGGCCGCTGGTGTGGCGATGATCGGTCCGGCCGCACCGGCCGGGGCGAACCCGCAACAGCAGGTGCTGGAGGGGGTCTACACCTTCAAGCAGGAGGGCCTGCCCGACGCGGCGTGGTCGATCTACCCGGTCTGCGTGCCCGTCGTCGGCGATCTGCGCGTCGAGATCCGCGACCCGGTCGCCTGCCAGCTGACCGTCAGCTCGACGCCCAACACCGTCGCCAAGGGTGGTATCGCGAAACTGGTGGGCGGGCAGTGGAGTTACAACATCAACTCGGTGGACGGGTTGACGTGTCCGGATGGCAGCACCCAGCCGCTGTTCGAGACGTTCGCATTCAACACCATCACCATGACCGGCACGCGCACCGTGTCGCACAACCAGGTGTGTGGGCTGAATGCCACGCTGGAGAAGTTCCCGTTCACGCTGACCTATGCACGGCCGCTGCCGATCCCGATCACCCAGTACCCGCTGATCTGCGAGCCAGGCGGCCTGCGCCGGTGCTTCTAGGGCTGCCGCGATGAGCGCGTCGCCCAAGCGGGTGGTGGTGTGGGGGACCGGTTTCGTCGGGTCGATGGTGATCGGCGAAATCGTCACCCACCCGAACTTCGAACTCGTCGGGGTCGGGGTCAGCAATCCGGCGAAGGCCGGACGCGATGTCGGAGACATCTGCGCGCTGGGCCGCCAACTCGGGATCACGGCCACCGATGATGTCGATGCCCTCATCGCATTGCGGCCCGATGCGCTGGTGCACTACGGGCCTACCGCCGCGCAGGCCGATGCGAACATCGACCTGATCAGCCGCTTTTTACGCGCGGGAATCGATGTCGTCTCCACGGCCATGACCCCATGGGTTTGGCCCACGATGCATCTCAACCCGCCCAACTGGATCCAACCGATCACCGACGCCTGCGTGGCCGGGGGAGCATCCTGCTTCACCACCGGGATCGATCCCGGTTTCGCCAACGACCTGTTCCCGCTGACGTTGATGGGGCTGTGCTCGGAGGTCAGGACGGTGCGAGCCTCGGAACTGCTCGACTACACCAACTACACCGGTGATTACGAGTTCGAGATGGGCATCGGGCGGCCGCCGCAGTACCGTCCGCTGCTGGAAAGCCCGGAGATCCTCATCATGGCCTGGGGCGCAACGGTTCCGATGATCGCTCATGCCGCGGGCATCACCCTCGACGAGATCACCACGACCTGGGACAAATGGGTGACCTCGACCGACCGGCCGTCGGCCAAGGGTGTCATAGCGGCGGGCAATGTCGCGGCCGTCCGGTTCACCATCAACGGACGCTACCGGGGCACGACCCGCATCCAGCTCGAGCATGTCAACCGGATCGGACTCGACGCCGCCCCGGACTGGCCGACCGGCAACGACAACGACGTGTACCGCGTCGATATCGAGGGAACGCCGAGCATCTCGCAGGAGACCGCGTTCCGGTTCACCGACGGGTCCGGCCGGGACGCGGCAGCAGCGGGGTGCCTGGCGACGGGCCTGCGGGCGCTCAACGCCGTACCGGCGGTCAACGATCTCCCGCCGGGCTGGGTGACCGCACTGGATCTTCCCCTCATCCCGGGCGCCGGTACCATTCGCTGATGGCCTCCGGTGCGGATACCGTCCTGCAACGACTGCTGGGCGGCGGGGTGGACGTGTGCTTCGCCAACCCGGGCACCTCGGAGATGCATTTCGTTGCCGCACTGGACAACACACCGCAGATGCGGGCGGTGCTCTGCCTGTTCGAGGGAGTGGCGACCGGCGCAGCAGACGGTTATGCGCGCATCGCGGGGCACCCGGCCGCCACCTTGTTGCACCTGGGGCCGGGACTGGCCAACGGGCTGGCCAATCTGCACAACGCGCGGCGCGCCCACACCCCGGTGGTCAACATCGTCGGCGACCACGCCACCCACCACGTCGAATTCGATGCGCCGCTGCAGTCCGATATCGAGGCGCTCGCCGGTTGGCCGGACGGAGTGGTCTTCCGCCCGGAATCGGGCGCGCAGCTGGCCCCGGCCGTCGACGCCGCCATCGCCGCCGCGGCCGGACCACCCGGGCGGATCGCGACCGTCATCCTGCCCGCGGATTACTCCTGGAGCGAGGCGCAGGCCCCCGATGAACTCGTCACACCGACCACCGCGACGGCCAGCGACGCGCGCTCCGGTGCCGAGGCTGCCCTGGAGGCGTTGCGCGCGCATGGCCGCGAAACCGTCCTGCTGCTCGGTGGTGCCGCGACGACGGAGGCCGGGCTGACCGCCGCGGCACGCATCGCCGCGGCCACCGGCGCACGCATGCTGGTGGAAACCTTCCCCGCCCGCCTGCGCCGCGGGAAGGGGATACCGGCGGTCGACCGGCTCGGATACCTTGCCGAGCAGGCCGAACAGCAACTGACCGGTGCCTCGCACCTGGTACTGGTCGGGGCGCGCGCACCGGTGGCGTTCTTCGCCTATCCGGGCAAGCCCAGCGGTCTGGTCCCGATCGGGGTCCAGACCCACGTGATGGCGCCCGACGAACTGGACGGCCTGGTCGATCAACTCGGTGCCGGACCGCTGTCGCTGCCCGATACACCTCGACCGGAGCTGCCGAAAGGGCCGCTGACGGCGGCGAATTGGGCACAGGTCATCGGTGCGCTGTTACCGCCGGACGCCATCATCTCCGATGAGGCCAATACCAGCGGGGTGCTGGTGCCTGCGGCCACAGCCGGTGCGCCGGCCCACGACGTGCTCACCCTGACCGGAGGCGCGATAGGGCAGGGACTGCCGGTGGCCGTCGGTGCCGCCGTGGCGGCCCCGGACCGGCCGGTGATCGCGCTGCAGGCCGATGGCAGTGCGTTGTACACGATTTCGGCGTTGTGGACGATGGCGCGCGAGAACCTTGACATCACCGTGGTCATCCTGAACAACCACGCCTACGCGATCCTGCAGATGGAGCTGGCCAGGGTGGGGGCAGGCCAGGGTGAGGGCACCGGCGGTGCGAAGGCCCGCTCCCTGCTGGACATCGGCAACCCCGATATCGACTTCGTCGCCATTGCAGCAGGTTTCGGGGTTCCGGCCAGCCGTGCAGGCACCGCCGAGGAGTTGGCGGCACAGTTCAGCGCGGCGTTGGCCGAGCCGGGACCGCATCTTATCGACGCGGCCGTTCCCGCCTTCATGTGATCTGGCCGGGTCAGCCGCGCGGTTTCTTGTGCAGGACGATCTGGGCCATCGGGATCTGGGTCTCCTGCGGTTCGGCCGCCATCCTGGCGGTCACCCCCGACCGTAGCTGCGCGCCGAACGCCGATCGGCGTTCCGCGGCGACGAAACCGGCCAACACCGGGATCACCGCGGCCTGCAGGAAATCACCCCACTGCGCGCCGAAAGCCGCTGTGTCCCCGTCCTTCTGGTACTGACGCCAGAACCGGTCCTCGGCGTCGAACACCTCGAGGTGTTCGATCGTCAGCTGTTCCAACCGCCCGGAGGGAGCGAACGGTGTGGTGAAATCCGCCGTGCGGCGACCGGCGATGGGTAGCGACATCTGCATGAGTTCGTCGGCGGTGATCACCGCACGTGCCGCGAGTTCGCCGAGTTCGGCCATCAGTGCCTCGAACAGCGCCCGGTACCCGAACTCACCGTCGGAGGAGATGGCCATCGTCATCACCACCACGCGCCCGCCGGGGCACAACTCCCGGCCGCGATAGGCGACGAACTCGTGCCAGTCCCTGGCCGCCAGCCGGTCATGCGCCAGTCGTGCGGTGCTGTCGGCACTGAACGAGGCGTGGATGTGATCGCCCACCACGGCGGGAACGCTGCTCAGCCACAGGATCGACCAGGCCGACCAGCCGAGGTTGACGGTGTTGGCGGGCAGGATCTGGCTGTAGAACGACCGACCGACCGCGGACGCGAAGGTCGCGGGATCGCGACGCAGATAACTGTCCGGGTCTTCACGCAGTACCCGGAACAACGCACTGAAATCGTTCTCCGGCACATCGGTGTGCGTCACCAGGATCGAATGCTCGGGCCGGGTCCGCCCGCGCAGCGTTGTGATCGCCGCGTTGAGCGGCAGCAGCGAGTTGTGTCCGTTGGCCGCACCATAGTCGGCGATGACGATGGGCAGCGGCGGCTGAGGAATGGGTACCGCCGCGGCGGCTTCCTCGAACAACCGGATCGCCTGGTTGAGCCCGGCCGCCTGCAACCGAGAGCTGGCACTGTAGTCACCGCTGCCGACCGGGATCGGCCGCACCACGACACTGGACTCGGGCATGCTCGTGAGGTTAGTACCGACGGCCGCCGTGCGCCGCGATGTCCGGCAGCGGTGATGGTGGGCGTGCCACACTTCCTGCCATGCGTCCCGCCGCCGCACCCCGGTTGCTCACCTTCGTCGCCGTGTTGATCATGGTGGCGGCCGGGATCGGCTTCGTCACCACCCTGATCCTGAACGCCTTCGTGCTGGACCGGTACAACGCCTACGGTGAGGTGCCGATCCCCGGCCGGGCCGAGCTGCAGCTGCCGTCGGGTGAGGTCAACATCAGCTTCCACACGCAGATCATCGGCAGCGCCGGCGGCGCGGGCCTGCCGATCCCGGACATGCGGATGGCCATCGATCCGCCGGCCGGGGTGCCGGAGCCGGAGATCGTCGAGAACATCGGTGGCACGACGACGGTCAACAGCGATGCCAGGGTTCGGGTCTGGGTGGCCCGGGTTGCCGAGGCGGGCACCTACACCGTGCGCACCGAGGGTGACGTCAGTGCCTTCGTCAGTCCGCGGTTGGCGTTCGGGCATGGCAGCCCGCTGGGACAAGCGCCGTGGTGGTGTGCCGCGGTGTTCGGTCTCGGGCTCGTCGACCTGGTCATCGCGAGGGTGTGGGCCGCGCGGTGGCGGGCGAGATCGCAGCCGGTTACGCCGACCTTCACCCTCGGCGAGGCGCCGGCCTCCTATATCCCCACCGATGACGGGATCCGCCTCGAAGGTCTCAAGACGCTGGCGGCACTGCGCGACTCCGGCGCCCTCACCGATGCCGAGTTCGAATCCGAAAAGCGTCGGCTGCTAGGCGGCTGATTGCAGCAGCTGCGATCGCTCGAACCGACCCGCAGGCCGGAACCGGGCGACCACCTCGTCGGCGGGTTCACCGGCGAACTCGGTGATGAGCGCCTTGGCCCCGTCCTCGGAGGTCACCGATTCGAAGGGTGTCGGGTCGTCGAGCAGGCTGACCAGCTTCCCGGCGAAGCGCGGGCTGGCGCTCGCGGCGGCGAAGAACAGGCTGCCGTAGTCGGCGAAGGCGGGGTCGGACAGGAACAACTGGGTGACGCGCTGGGCGGCGCGGCCGCGGTGGTGGTAGAAATCCTCGAATGATGTTGTCAGCCAATCGGTGTCGAACGGGCCGTCATGGGATGCGGCCCTGCGCACCAGATCGGCGGTCTGGATGAGGCCGCCCTGGGCGCCCTGCCCGGCAATCGGGTCATAGGAGATCGCGGTGTCACCGAGGGCCAACACGGGATGGCCGGAGGCCGTGCTGCCCACCGCCTTCCGGACCACCTGGGTTACCGCCCCGGTCAGCCACGAGTGCGGATCCTCGTCGATCACCCGAAGCCGGCTGACCTCCGGTAGGTCCCAGTCGATGTAATCGTGATGCAATCCCGTGGCGATCCGCAGCGCCGATACCGCATCGGTCACGGTGGCAAAGCGCCGATCCCAGTCGCTGCCGGGATGCGCCCAGCCCAGGAAGGCCCAGCTCGGGCCCGCGTCCTTGTGCAGATAGGGGCCCCAGAACGATTCGCCCTGCCCGGCCACGACGGTGAACGCATGGTGGCTGCCGCCGCCCGAACCCCGGTGGGCGAAGACGTCGGGACCATGCCCCAGCCCGGTGACCGAGAACGCCAGCAGCGAGCGCTGCGGCCTGTCGTAGGGGGTGCGGGTGCTGTCGACGGGAAAGAGCGCCGAGAGCCCGCCGCGGCCGGTGGCGACCAACGTGAGGTCGGCGCGGGCTGCGATGGTGTCGAGTCGTTGCGGGTCCACCGACTCGACCACGAAGTGGCCTCCGCGGCGGCCGAAGAGGGTCAGCCGGTCGTCGGCCTTGAGTCGGGTATCGACCGCTACACCGCGGGCACCGTCGAACCAACCGTCGAACGCGATCGCCTCGGCACCGTCGGCGACGACGCGGACGCTCTGTCCGGTCGAGGTGGGCGCGGTGGCCAGATAGGTGTTCAGTCCCAGGCTTTCCTCGGCCTGCTGGGCCTTGCCGAAGATCAGCGCGGTTCCGGTGGCGGGCACATCGTTGCGCAAGGCGTGCTGGTCTCGATCGCTGTAGAGGGTGACGTCGAATCCGTTGTCCAGCAGTCCGAGTGCGGCCGTCACACCGGTCTGGCCGGCACCGATGATGGCCGCGGAGCGTCCGTTCGAAGTCGTCATGGCAACCACTATCGGTGCCGCGGCGCGGGACAGAAAGCGACAGGCTCAGCCTGATCGCAAACGCCGGGCCTAGGCGGTGTGGGCTGGGTAATCGGCCTACGTGGTGGTGCCGACGAGCCGCATCAGCGGATCGCTGGGCCCGATGTCCAGCGTGCACTGGCCGGGCCGCGGGTCGGGGACATAGGACCAGAACATCACCCCGGCGGCGCCCTGATCGCGCATCTCGCCGAATGCCTCCCGCAGGACCTGCTCACGATCGCCGACCGAACCGCACGATCCGGCTTCCATGCCGACCTCGGTGATCACCAAAGGCTTGTCGAGCGCCCGGGCCTGCTGGACCCGGCGGGCCAGCCCGTCGTACTCGTTGCCGGGCAGCGAGTCGGTCGACTCGTAGAAGTGGTACTCCAGGACGTCGATCCCGGGTGAGGCGCTCACGTATTCGAACGAGTCGCCGGCCGACCCGCATTGGCCACCGCCGGCGTGCCCGCTGAACACGGTGGTGCCCGGGTCGAGTTCGTGGATGCGCGCACCGGTCGCGTCGTAGAACTGGCGCAGCACCTGTGCGGCATCGGACGGGCAGGACCGTGCCTGCCAGGTGCACCCGTCGTCGGTGCACAACGACGGTTCCGGCTCGCCGACGGCGGTCCAGCCGGCCACCGCGGGTGAGGACGCCCACCGCTTCACTGCGGTGTCCAGCCACTGCGCGAAGGTCAGCGTCGTGCCCGGTGACCGGTTGGTGGTCCAGCCATCGGTGTACCAGCCGTATTCCTTGAACGTGTCGTCCTCGCAGCTGCCCTCGTTGCTGGAGAGCACCGCGATCAGCATCTGACCGTGCCGCTCGGCGGCACGCACGACGGCGTCCAGCGCGGTGAAGTCGAGCATCCCGGTGTACTTGTTGACGGCCAGGCTGGAGAAGGCGTTGAACCGGGTGAGCGAGTGCGGCGGGAGCCGGCTGAAATAGGTGTCGAGGTCGACCTGCGCACCGCAGCCGGCGTTGATGGACCAGTCGGTGCCCAGCTGATAGGCGTTCAGGCCGATCGGCCACCACGGCTTTCCGTCGAGGGTGAGCGCGGTTCCCTCGACGCCGAGGGTGGCCGTCGTCGACGTCGTGGCGGCCAATGGTTGGGGTGCACCCGAGCTGGTGGGGATCGACCCTTGGGGTGACTGGACCGAGCACGCAGCAGTCAGCGCCACGGTGATACACGCCGTGAGGGTACGCAACCACGGGCGAGCCATGAGCTGACTTTAACCCCGCCGAACACCTGCTGCGGACAACAATTCAGCTACTGCAGTTTTAGCAACTCGGCACCTGGGAAAATGCGCGTCAATTTGGCGAAATGTCGCATGGACGTGCAATCTCAGCAAACAAAAATTCGTCCGCCCGCAAACGCCGTCCGGTGGGTCGCCGGGGCCCTAGTGGCCGCGCTTGACCCACTCGTCATAGTTCACGAGCTCACCCCCGATGGTGGTGGTGTCACCATGGCCGGTGTATACGACGGTCTCGTCGGGCAGGGTGCCCAACCGCGAGGAAATCGATTTCAGGATGGTCGGGAAGTCCGAATAGGACCGCCCGGTGGCGCCCGGGCCGCCCTGGAACAGGGTGTCGCCGGAGACGACGGCGTTCAGTGCCGGTGCCGACCAGCACACCGATCCCGGGGAGTGCCCTGGTGTGTGCAGGGCGTGCAGTTCGATCCCACCGGCGGTCAGCACCAGGCCGTCGTCGACGGTGCGGAACGCCGCCTCGGGGTGCACGGCGCGCCACAGCATTTCATCGGCCGGGTGCAGGAACACCGGGGCATCGAGGGCCTCGGCCAGTTCCGGCGCGACGGTGATGTGGTCGTTGTGGCCGTGGGTGCACACCACCGCGACGACATTGCGTCCGGCGACCGCGTCGATGATCGGGTCGGCGGTGTGGGCGGCGTCGAAGACGATGACGTCTTTATCGTCGCCGACGATCCAGATGTTGTTGTCGACATCCCAACTGCCGCCGTCGAGTTCGAAGGTGCCGCTGGTGACCACCCGCTCTACGCTGCCCATCAGAAGACCACCACCGAGCGCAGCACCTCACCGGCATGCATCTTGTGGAAGGCGTCTTCGACCTGATCGAGGCCGATGCGTTCGGACACGAACTTTTCTACCGGCAGGCGGCCCTGCAGGTACAGGCTGATCAGGGTGGGGAAATCGCGCTCGGGCAAGCAGTCGCCGTACCAGCTCGACTTCAGCGACCCGCCGCGGGAGAAGAAGTCGACCAGCGGCATCTCCAACTTCATGTCCGGGGTCGGCACGCCCACCAGGACCACGGTGCCTGCCAGGTCGCGAGCGTAGAAGGCCTGCTTCCAGGTTTCGGGGCGGCCGACGGCGTCGATGACGACATCGGCGCCGAACCCGTCGGTGAGGTCCTGGATCGTGTCCACGGCATCGAGATCTTTGGCATTGATGGTGTGGGTGGCGCCGAACTCGCGGGCGGTGTGCAGCTTGCGGTCGTCGACGTCGACGGCAATGATCCGTCGCGCACCGACCAGGGCGGCGCCGGCAATGGCGGCATCACCCACGCCGCCGCAGCCGATGACGGCCACGGTGTCGTCGCGGTTGATCGCACCGGTGTTGATCGCGGCGCCGATACCGGCCATCACGCCGCAGCCCAGCAGGCCGGCCACGGCCGGGTCGGCGGTGGAATCGACCTTGGTGCACTGGCCCTGGTGCACCAGGGTCTTATCGGCGAAGGCGCCGATGCCCAGGGCGGGGGACAGCTCGGTGCCGTCGGTCAGCGTCATCTTCTGGGTGGCGTTGAAGGTGTCGAAACACAGGTGCGGGCGGCCACGCTTGCAGGCGCGGCACTCACCGCAGACCGCCCGCCAGTTCAGGATCACGAAATCGCCGACCTCGACATGGGTGACACCCGCACCGATGCTTTCGACGATCCCGGCGGCCTCGTGGCCGAGCAGGAACGGGTAGTCATCGTTGATCCCGCCCTCGCGGTAGGTCAGATCGGTATGGCAGACACCGCAGGCCTGGATCGCGACCACGACCTCGCCGGGACCGGGATCGGGGATGACGATGTCGACCAACTCGACGGGCTGACCTTTGGACCGGGAAATCACACCGCGCACTGTCTGACTCATGCCTATAACCTAATACGCGGCACCCACCCTCGCCGGACAGGTGTCCAGTTTCGGCGTCGGTAGCATCCTGCGGGTGGGTGCGCTCGAACTTCTCGACGATTGGCCGGTGTCGACGGTCGCTGCCGCGGTGGTCGGCCCAGATGGCGTGCTCGCCGACCGTGGGGACACCGCTCATCGCTTCCGGTTGGCCTCGGTGACCAAGCCGCTGGTGGCCCGCGCCGCACAGGTTGCCGTCGAAGAGGGCGCCTTCGATCTGGATACCCCCGCCGGTCCACCCGGTGCGACGGTGCGACACCTGCTGGCGCACACCTCGGGGGTGAGCATGCAGGGCCCGGATCAACTGGCCGCGCCCGGCACCCGGCGGGTCTATTCCAACTACGGGTTCGCTCTGCTGGCCAACGCGCTGCAGGACGCGACCGAGATCGAGTTCTCCGATTACCTGCGCGAGGCGGTGTTCGAACCGCTGGGCATGACGGGATCATCCCTGGCCGGCGGGGCGGACGCCGCTGGGCACGGTGGCCAGTCCTGCGTAGACGATCTGGTGCGCTTCGCCGGTGATCTGCTGCGGCCGGTGCTCGTGACGCCGGAACTGCACGCCGAAGCGACGACGGTGCAGTTTCCCGGGCTCAACGGTGTGCTGCCCGGGTTCGGCTCGCAACGGCCCAACGACTGGGGGCTGGGATTCGAGCTGCGCTCGCACAAGTCGCCGCACTGGACCGGCGCCGCGAACTCGCCGTCGACGTTCGGGCATTTCGGCCAGTCAGGGACGTTTCTGTGGGTCGATCCGATCGCCGAGCTGGCTCTGGTGGTGCTCGCCGACCGCGACTTCGGGGACTGGGCGTACGAGCTGTGGCCGGCGATCTCTGATGGAGTCCTGAGAGAATTCGGCGCACACTAGCGCAACACGCGTCTCACAAGGCACAATAGACACGCACGAAACAACTGCACATTTCGGTAACGCCAGGTCGTTGGGGAAGACGTCCCTCGTGGAGCCGAAGGAGCAAAAGTATGCGTGCGTCGAACCAGTTCGCCGAGGCGACAACTGGCGTGGTTTACGTTCACGCCTCGCCCGCGGCGGTATGCCCACATGTGGAGTGGGCTCTTTCGTCGACCCTGTCGGCGCGGGCGAACCTCAAGTGGACGCCCCAACCTGCCATGCCCGGGCAGCTGCGTGCCGTCACCAACTGGGTGGGCCCGGTGGGTACCGGTGCTCAGTTGGCGAACGCGCTGCGATCCTGGTCGGTGCTGCGCTTCGAGGTCACCGAGGACCCCAGTGAGGGCGTCGACGGGCACCGCTGGTGCCACACCCCGCAGCTCGGGTTGTGGAGTGGGGCGATGAGCGCCAACGGTGACGTGATGGTCGGCGAACAGCGATTGCGCGCCCTGATGGCCTCCGGTGCCGATGCGCTGGCTGCCGATCTGGATTCCGTCCTGGGCACCGCGTGGGACGAGTCGTTGGAGCCCTATCGCGGTGGCGGCGACACCGGCGAGGTCACCTGGCTCAATCGCGGAGTGGGCTGAGTCACACCAGGAAGTCTGTTTTTCGGTCGATTTGGGTTGCCCGGAAACGGTTTTCACGGCTTACAGGAGAGTCACGCCTGGGATCCAGCTTCCTTACAGAAATGCTGGCTAACCTTCGCGCTATGAAGTCGAAGACAG
Organism: Mycolicibacterium neoaurum ATCC 25795; assembly: GCF_000691525.1. Lineage (GTDB taxonomy): Bacteria > Actinomycetota > Actinomycetes > Mycobacteriales > Mycobacteriaceae > Mycobacterium > Mycobacterium neoaurum. Next base: position 186,794 of record NZ_JMDW01000013.1, on the reverse strand, counting down.
CGTTCGCCGCGGCCGGTGCCGCACTGGTTGTTCTGTCCGCTGCCGGAATGCCCACTGCGGCAGCAGAACCCACCTGGACCATGCCCTCACTGCAGGGTATGAACCTGGAGAAGGCTCAGGCTCTGTACACCGAGGCGGTCGGCGGCAACGGGCCCACCCTCAAGTATGTCAATAAGCAGGTCGCGTCATGGAAGATCGTGGCGCCGGCGATGTGGGATGTCTGCTCCCAGTCGCCCGATCCGGGAAGCGAGATCGCCCCGCACACGGTCCCGCGGGTGTCGGTGAACGAACACGGCGAGTGCTGATCGCCTGATCTGAGGGGCCTTCCGGGTCAGGGGCGCAGCACCGTCAGCGCACCCGGCACCGCGGACACCTCGACGGGCAACGGGCAGACGAACTCCCCGTCGGCATAGGCGTTGATTGCCGGGCAGTCGACCGTGATCACCCGGGCCCGCCGGGTCTGCACCTCGTCGAGATCGACATGGGTGCCTCGAAAGACCGTGGGGAACAAGCGGATGAGCCGCGTTCGGGATGCCGACGCGACCATGGTGACGTCGAGCAGCCCGTCGGTCGGGTCGGCGCCAGGACAGATCCGCATACCGCCGCCGTAGCTGCGGGTGTTGCCGAAGGCCGCCAGCGTCAGGTCGGTCTGCTCCTCGACACCGTCGAAGGTCAGCCGGAACGGCAGCAGTCGGAGTGCGGAGATCTCCGCGACCATCGCCAAGTTGTATCGCATCCGCCCGTGCGGCCATCGCATCCGGTTGGTCCTGTCGGTCACCAGCGAGTCGAAACCGGCGGCCATGACGGTACCGAACCAGCGCTGAGTTCCGTCGGCGCCGACGATGCGTCCCAGATCCACCGTCGCCGCCCGCCCGTCGACGACGATATCCGCCGCGGTCTCGGGATCCTTTGTCGGAATACCGAACTCGCGCGCATGGTCGTTACCGGTGCCGGCCGGGATGATGCCCAGCGGGATACCCGTGGTGGCGAGAACCTGCAATGCCAGCGAGATGATCCCGTCACCGCCGACCACGACCAGCGCGTCCATCCCACGCTCAAGGGCACCCTCGACGAGCTGTCGGGCATGAGCGGGATCGCGGCCCGCGACGGCCACCACGTCGACCCCGCGGCGGTGCAACTGTGCGACGGCGCGTTCGGCGGCATGCGGTGCGCTGCCGTGTCCCGACGCCGGGTTGGTCAGGACGGTGACCCGCTTGATCACGGGATCAGCTTGCCCGGGTTCATGATTCCGACCGGGTCGAGGACCGACTTGACCGCCCGCAGGATGTCGATGCCGAGGTCGCCCACCTCGGCCCGCATCCACGGCCGGTGATCGGCGCCCACGGCGTGATGATGGGTGATGGTCGCCGCGGTGCGCACCATCGCCTCGGAGGCGGCGATCTTGGCGCGCCGCCACTGCTCGATCGGGTCGCCCTGCTGGGCGGCGACCACCGTGAAGTACAGCGACGCGCCGGTGGGGTACACATGCGAAATATGGCACATCACCAGCGCCTGGCCCAGTGAATCGGTGAGCGCCTCGGTGACCGCGTCCTTGAGCGCGGCGATATTCGACCAGTTGGTCGCGGTTTCCAGCGTCTCGCACAGCGCACCGGCCGACAGCAGGGAATCGCGCAGATACGGGGCATTGAACCGACCGTGTTCCCAGGCTCGGGCTGCGCCGTCGCCGAGCGAAGTACCACCGTGAGCCCGCAGGACGGCGGCGGTTTCGGCGTGGCGGCTCTCGGTGTGCGCCGCGGACCCCTCGAACGCGGTGATGGCCAGACAGCCACCGGTGATGGTCTGCTCACCGATGCTCTCGGTGGTCGCCAGGTTGACGCCGGTCTCGGCCTCGTCGGACAGGCGGATGACCGTCGGCCCGGTGCCGGTCTGCACCACCGCGCGCAGCGCCGCGGCGCCGGTGCCGAAGTCGGGGAATGACCACGCCTCGTAACGGGTGGTCTCAGGGACCGGATGTACCCGAACCCGGACCCGGGTGATGATGCCGAAGACGCCCTCCGAACCGACGATCAGCTGCCGCAGGTCGGGGCCTGCCGCCGAGGCAGGGGCGCGGCCGAGGTCGAGCACACCGGCGGGGGTGGCCACGGTCAGACCGCGCACCATATCGTCGAATCGGCCATAACCTGCGGAGTCCTGACCGGAGGAGCGGGTGGCGGCGAAGCCGCCGATGGTGGCGAACTGGAAGCTCTGCGGGAAGTGTCCGAGTGAGAACCCCTGCGCACCAAGCAGTTCCTCGGCTTGCGGGCCGGTGACGCCGGCACCGAGCTCGGCCTCCCCGGAGATCGGGTCGAGATGGTGTAGCGCATCGAGTCGGCGCAGGTCCACCGACACCACGGCGGCGAACTCACCGCGATCAGGATCGAGCCCGCCGACCACGCTGGTGCCGCCGCCGAAGGGAACGACGGCGATGCCCCGCTCGCTGCATACCTTGAGCACCTCGATCACCGCGGCCTCGTCGGCGGGGAGCAGCACGGCATCGGGCGCATCTTGTTCGCCGGTGCTCTTGCGGCGCAGCAGATCCGGTGTCGACTTGCCGCCGGCGCGCAACAGTCGGCTCTGGTGATCGGTGCGGACGTGCTCGGCACCGAGGACGGCCTGCAGGGCGTCGCGGTCGGCATCGCGCAGCGCCGACGGCCGCAGTCGCACGTCATCGGCTGCCAGTTCCGGATCGGCTGGTCCGTCTATGCCAAGGGCCTGCTTGAGCAGACCACGAATACCGTCGGACAGCGGCTTGGCGGCCCGCGGATCTCCCCAGGCGTTCCACTTCATCGGGGGCAGCAGGTCGGTGTGGGCTCGCGTCATGCGTTACAGTATTACACATGGTGTCAATCAGTAACGAGGACTCGGTCGGGGATCGTATTCTCGACGCAGCCGCCGAGTGCGTGCTCGCCTATGGGGTGGACCGGGTGACACTGGCCGAGATCGCCCGTCGTGCCGGGATCAGCCGTCCGACGGTGTACCGCCGATTTCCGGACACCCAGTCGATCCTTGCGGCGCTGCTGACCGCCCGTGTGGTGCGCGTGCTCGACGACGCGGGGGACAGCGAGACCGGCCGCCGTGCCCTGGTGGCACGCATCGTCGGGGTGGCACGCCGACTGCGCCACGATCAGATCGTGATGTCGGTCCTGCACGACGCACCCGAGCTGGCCATGGTGTACATCGCCGAGCGGCTCGGCACCAGCCAGCAGATCCTCATCGACGCCGTCGCCGGGCAACTCAAACTGGCCCAGGAAGACGGCAGCGTCCGCGCCGGTGATCCGCGCCGGCTGGCCGCGATGTGCCTGCTCATCACCCAGTCCACCGTGCAGTCCGCCCAGATGGTCGAACCGATCCTGGACGCCGACGCGCTCGCCGATGAACTCGCCCACGCCCTGAACGGATATCTGACGCCATGAGCTCGATACGCGACAGCGCCCTCAACCGGACCCGCCGCACCGCCGAGTTGACCGCACTCGGCGACGGTGGCGTCGTCGACCTGGTGGTCATCGGTGGGGGCATCACCGGCACCGGGATCGCCCTCGACGCGGCATCCCGCGGCCTGAACGTGGTGTTGGCCGAAAAGCACGACCTGGCATTCGGGACCAGCCGCTGGAGCTCCAAACTGGTCCACGGTGGATTGCGCTACTTGGCCTCGGGCAATATCGGCATCGCCCGCCGCAGTGCTGTCGAACGCGGAATCCTGATGTCGCGCACGGCACCTCACCTGGTCAACGCCATGCCGCAACTGGTGCCGCTGTTGCCGGCGATGGGGCGCCCGGCGCGGGCGCTGGTCCGCACCGGATTCCTCGCCGGTGACGGGCTGCGCCGGCTGGCGGGCACGCCGGCGTCGGTGTTACCGCGCTCGCGGCGGGTCGGTGTCACCGCGGCCGTCGACCTGGCTCCGACCGTGCGCCGCGCCGGTCTGGACGGTGGATTCCTGGCCTATGACGGTCAGCTCATCGACGATGCGCGCCTGGTCACGGCGGTGGCGCGCACCGCGGCCCAGCACGGCGCAATCATTCTGACCCGGACGAATGTGACGGGCGCGCAAGGTGATTCGGTGATGTTGACCGATGAGCTCACCGGGCAGACCATGGCGCTGCGATCGCGTGCCGTCGTCAACGCCACCGGGGTGTGGGCGGGGGAGGTCGACCGGACCATCCGCCTGCGGCCCAGCCGCGGCACGCACCTGGTGTTCGACGCAGCCGCCTTCGGTAATCCCACCGCGGCACTGACCATCCCGATTCCCGGTGCGCTGAACCGATTCGTCTTCGCGATGCCCGAACAGCTCGGCAGGGTGTACCTGGGCCTCACCGACGAGGATGCCCCCGGGCCGATACCCGATGTGCCAGAACCCATCCCGGCCGAGGTGCGCTTCTTGCTCGATACCGTCAACACCGCGCTGGACACCGCACTGACCGAGGACGACATACGTGGCGCCTACGCCGGGCTGCGCCCGCTGATCGAGAGCGAGGGCGAGACAGCGGACCTGTCGCGTGACCACGCCGTCACCGAGTCGCCCGACGGCGTCATCAGCGTCGTCGGTGGCAAGCTGACCGAATACCGTTACATGGCAGAGGATGTGGTGAATCAGGCGATCACCCGGCGCCGGCTTACCGCGGGACCCTGCCGAACCCGTGACCTGCCGCTGGTCGGTGCACCCGCCAACCCGGTCGCCGCTCGATCCACGTCGATGCCGATGCCGGCGTCCCTGATGGCCCGCTATGGTGCCGAGGCGTCGAATGTCCTCGCCACCGCGAGCTGTGACCGGCCCGCCGAGCAGGTGGCCGATGGAATAGACGTGCTGCGTGCCGAATTCGAGTATGCGGTCACCCATGAGGGGGCCCTGACCGTGGACGACATCCTGGACCGGCGAACCAGGATCGGTCTGGTCGCCGGCGACCGGGAGCGCGCCGAGGCGGCGGCGGCCGAGTTCGTCTGACTCAGCGGGCCGCGAGAACGGCGTCACGGAATGCCGACCGGGTGTGCCGTTGCCACAGTGCCTGTACACCGACGAGGAGATCGGGTTCGAGGTCGATGACCCGTACCCGGCCATCCATCTCCGGCCCGGCCTGGGTGGTGACGAACGCCGGCGCCCCGGTGGTCAGCGGCGCGGCGACCGTCGCCGAGCCCTGGACACGGCTGACGACGAAGTCTGGCTCGAAACCCGCTCGCCGGCATGCGCCCATCAGGAAGTCGCTGTAGTACGAGGCGCCCGGTGGTGCCCACAGGGCGATCTGCTCGCCGGCCAGTTCGCGGATGTCGATGACCGTGGCGTCGGCCAACCGGTGCTCACGAGGTACGGCAACCCTGACCCGGTCGTAACCGATGGTGGCTGAAGATAGTTCGGCGGTGGGCGCGATGCCGCGGCGTAGCCCCAGGTGCACGGTGCCGTCGAGGATCTCGCGCAGCAGCTCGCCGGGATACATCTGGCGGCAGGTGACCGACAGGTGGGTGAAGCCGTCGATCGCGGGTTCGAGCCTGGTGTACACCTCGGCCGAGCTCAGTGCCGGGGTGTGTCCCACCACGAACACCTCGGGGCTATCCCCGGCGGTTCGCGACACCCGATTGGCCACGGTCTCGGCGGCCGCCAGCAGTACCCGTCCTTCGATCAGCAGTTGTGCGCCGGCCGCGGTCGGGGTGATGCGGCGTCCGGACCGGGTGAAAAGCTCGGCACCGAGCTCTTTTTCGAGCAGCTGGACCGATTGGCTCAGCGCCTGCTGGGTGATGTGCAGGGTGGTCGCTGCGGCGGTGAAGCTACCTGCCTCGGCCACGGCGACGAAGTGGCCCAGTCGCCGAAGGTCGAGAGTCATACGATCAATCTACAAGTATCACTTGTCATAAGTCAGTTTATATCTGTTTTCCAATTGTTTGACCGGTCGATAGCGTGCGATACATGAGCGAAATCACGGGAAAGTCAGCAGTCGTCGCGGCCGGTGCCAAGAATCTGGGTGGTCTGATCAGCCGGAGTCTGGCGCATCGCGGTGTCAATGTCGCGGTGCACTACAACAGTTCGGCCACCGAGGCCGATGCCGATGCGACGGTCGCCGAGGCCGAGCGGGCCGGCGTCAAGGCCATCAAGGTGCAGGGCGATCTGACCGTGCCCGCCAATGTCGAGAGGTTGTTCGACACCGCCGTCGATGCGTTCGGGGGAGTCGATATCGCGATCAACACCGTGGGCAAGGTCCTGCGCAAGCCCATCGTGGAGACCACCGAGGCCGAGTACGACTCCATGTTCGACATCAATGCCAAGGCGGCCTACTTCTTCCTGCAGCAGGCGGGGCGTCGCCTCGCCGACAACGGCTCGGTCATCACCATCGTCACCGCCCTGCTGGCCGCATTCACCGACGGCTATTCCACCTATGCCGGCGCCAAGAGCCCGGTCGAGCACTTCACCCGCGCGGCCGCCAAGGAGTTCGCGGCGCGCGGGATCAACGTCAACAACATCGGCCCCGGTCCGATGGACACGCCGTTCTTCTACGGTCAGGAGACCCCCGAGCGGGTGGAGTTCCACAAGTCCCAGGGCATGGGCGGGCGTCTGACGCGCATCGAGGACATCGCCCCGCTGGTGTTGTTCCTTGCCGGCGAGGGACATTGGATCACCGGGCAGACCGTCTTCGCCAACGGCGGCTACACCACCCGCTGAACCACCCGCTGACACGGCGAATGGCCGGTGATGACACGGCTTTCCGGGGAGAGCGTGTCGTCACCGGCCATTCGGCCCGGCTGAAGGTTACAGCGGGATGTTCTTGTGCCGACCGCGCCGGGCGGGGGCCTCGGCCAGCGCCTGGGTGATCACGCTGCGGGTGTGCGCAGGATCGATCTTGGCGTCCACCACACCGATCTCGATGGCACTGTCCACCCCACCGGCGATCCGCTCGTGCTCGGCGGCCAGTTCCTCGTGCAGCGCATCGCGCTCATGGTCCGCGGCGGCGGCGAGCTTGCGCTTGTGCAGGATGCCGACGGCGGCCTTGGCGCCCATGACGGCTACCTCGGCATCCGGCCAGGCGAACACCTTGGTGGCGCCCAGCGAACGGGAGTTCATGGCGATGTAGGCGCCGCCGTAGATCTTGCGGGTCACCAGCGTGACCCGCGGGACGGTGGCCTCACCGAAGGCGTGCAACAGTTTGGCACCACGCCGGACCACGCCACCCCACTCCTGGTCGACGCCGGGCAGGTATCCCGGCACGTCCACCACGACCACCAGCGGGATGCCGAAGGCATCGCACAACCGCACGAAACGTGCCGACTTCTCGGCACTCTCGGAGTTCAGGCAGCCGCCGAGGCGCAGCGGGTTGTTGGCGATCACGCCGACCGAGCGGCCGGCGAGCCGGCCGAGGCCGACCACGATCGACGGGGCCCAGCGGGACTGGAACTCCTCGAATGGGGCGTCCGAATCCAACAACGCCTCGACGATGGGGTGCACATCGTAGGCACGGCGGGCCGACTCGGGCATCAGGGCCTTGAGGTCGACATCACCGGACTCGGCCTTGCTGCGGTCGAAATGGCCCTGCTGGCAGAACAATCCGACCAGGCGACGGCCGCGCTCGTAGGCGTCGAGCTCGTCGTCGGCCACGATGTGGCACACGCCGGACTTCTTGTGATGGGCCTCCGGGCCGCCGAGGGACACCATGTCGACGTCCTCGCCGGTCACGCTGCGCACCACGTCCGGACCGGTCACGAAGACCTTGCTGTCCGGGGCCATGATGATGACGTCGGTCAGTGCCGGTCCGTAGGCGGCGCCGCCGGCGGCGAAGCCGACGACCACCGAGATCTGCGGGATGTATCCCGAAGCCCGGATCATCGCCTCGAAGACCAGACCGACCGCGTGCAGCGCCTTGACGCCCTCGGCCAGCCGCGCACCGCCGGAGTGCCAGATGCCCACGATCGGGCTCTGCTCCTCGATGGCGGTGTCGTAGGCGTCGACGATGTGCGCACATCCCTCGATGCCCATCGCGCCGCCCATCACGGTGCCGTCGGTGCAGAACGCGATGGTCTTCACACCGTTGACGGTGCCGGATGCGGCGAGCACACCGGACTTGTCGCGCTCGTGCAGCAGCGCGACGCTGCCGTCGTCGAAGAACGTGCTCAGCCGCAGCAGCGGATCACGTGGGTCGAGCGACTCGGCGGCCGCTTCGGGAGCCATGATGGTCATCCAGTCCTCCTCTTACGCGTCGGATGGTGACCGGCGCCCTCGGGTTTTACTTTGTTCAGTACTTTCCGAAGGTGAGCGCCACATTGTGCCCACCGAATCCGAACGAGTTGTTGATCGCGTATTGGTAGTTGCCGGTGCGCGGCTCGCCAGCCACCACGTCCAGGTCGATCTCGGGATCCAGATTCTTCAGGTTCAGCGTGGGCGGGATGACCCCGTCACGCAAGGCGAGCACGGTGAGAATCGACTCCACCGCACCGACCGCACCGACCGAATGGCCCAGCGCGGACTTGGGCGCGTACACCGCGGGCTTGTGGCCCTTCATGGCGTTGTTGATCGCCACACCTTCGGCGACGTCACCGACGGACGTGCCGGTGGCGTGCGCGTTGACATGGTCGATATCCGAGGGCTGTAGCCCCGCCAGCTCGATGGACCGGCTCATCGCGTGGCCGGCCTGCTCACCGTTGGGGTCCGGCGCCACGATGTGGAAGCCGTCGGATGTGACGCTGGCACCCATGATGCGAGCAAGGATGTTGGCGCCGCGCGCCTTGGCGTGCTCCTCGGTCTCGATGACCATCATCGCGCCGCCTTCGCCGAAGACGAACCCGTTGCGGTCGACGTCGAATGGCCGACAGGCGCCCTGCGGGTCGTCGTTGGTGTTCGACAGCACGATGCGCATCTGGGCGAACCCGGCGATGGGTACCGCCTCGATCTTGGTCTCGACGCCACCGCAGATGGCGATATCGGCTTCACCGAAGACGATGTTGCGCCACGCGTTGGCGATACCTTCCGATCCCGATGCGCAGGCCGAGATGACGGTGTTCACACCGGCTTTGGCCTTGCGCTCCAGTCCGACGGCAGCGGCCGCGCCGTTGGGCATGTACATCTGCACGACCAACGGAGAGACGGCCCGTAGACCCTTGGCCCGCATGCCGTCGTAGGCGAAGATCAGTTCTTCCGCCGAGCCGAGGCCGGTTCCGATGGAGACCATCAACCGCTTGGGGTCGACGTCGGGGGACCCGGCGTTCTCCCAGACGCGTCGGCCGATGACGGTGGACATCTTCTGCAGATAGGACAGCCGCCGCTTCTCGACGCGGTTGAGCTCGTCCTCGAAATCCTCCAGTAGGTGACCACCGATGCGGACCGGCAGGTCGTACTCCTCGACGAACGGGTCATCGAGCCGGCGGATGCCACTCTCACCGGCGAGCAGTTTCTTCCATGTTGTTTCGGCATCGGTGGCCAACGCGGTCGTCATGGCGATGCCAGTGACGACCACGTTGGGCAAACCGTTCCCCGTAGACAGCTTGTTCAAGCCGTTCCCCACCTCATGTACTGCGATCTTCCAAAAGGCCTGTCTTCTGAAGCCTCAGTGACGCTCTGTCTCAGTACCGCCCGAAGGCCAGAGCCACATTGTGGCCACCGAAACCGAACGAGTTGTTGATGGCGTACTGGTAGTCGCCATAACGAGGCTCACCCGCGACAACATCGAGATCGATCTCGGGATCGGGGGTCTCGTAGTTGAGCGTGGGCGGGATGACACCGTCCCGCAGCGCCAGCACGGTCAGGATCGACTCGAGGGCGCCGACGGCACCGATCGAGTGGCCCAGCGCCGACTTCGGCGCGTACACCGCGGCGTGCTCCACACCGGCGACCCGGATGGCGTTCGCCTCGGCGACGTCGCCGATCGAGGTGGACGTAGCGTGCGCGTTGACGTGCGAGATGTCCTTGGCAGACAACCCGGCGGTCTCCATCGCGCGCTTCATGGCCTGGCCGGCGCGAGCGCCGTCCGCGGCCGGAGCCACCATGTGGAACGCATCGGAGGTGATACCGGCGCCCATCAGGCGGGCCAGCGGCTTGGCGCCACGGGCCAGGGCGTGCTCCTCGGTCTCGATGACCATGAGCGCGCCGGCCTCGCCGAAGACGAAACCGTCACGATCCTTGTCGAACGGCCGGGAAGCCGCCTCGGGATCATCGTTGCGGGTCGACATCGCACGCATCATCGAGAACGCCGCGATCGGCAGCGCCTCGATGGCACCCTCGACGCCGCCGCAGACCGCGATGTCCGCATCACCCATGACGATCTGACGCCATGCGTGGGCGATGCCCTCCGAGCCCGACGAACACGCCGAGACGGGGGTGATGACACCGGCACGGGCCCCGAGTTCGAGACCGACGACGGCGGCTGCGCCGTTGGGCATGATCATCTGAACGGCGAGCGGGGACACCTTGCGGGGCCCGCCCTCGTTCATCGCGTCATAGGTTTCGACGATCTTCTCGCCGCCACCGAGCCCGGTGCCGATCACGACCGAGAAACGGTCGGGATCGACCTCCGGCTTGCCCGCGGTCTCCCAGAGCTGGTTGCCGAGGTACTTGGCCATCCGCTGCACGTAGGACATCCGTCGCATTTCCAGACGTGACATCAGCGGATCGAGCGGCTCCTTGAGGTGCCCACCGATCTTGGCTGCCAGGTCCCACTTCTCGACGAAGTCGTCCTCGAGCTTGCGGATGCCGCTCTCGCCGGCCAGCAAGCCCTTCCACGTGCTCTCGATGTCCGGTGCCAGCGACGTGGTCGCCGTGACGGCGGTTACCACGACATTCGGGAACCCGCCGTTAGCAGTGGAAGGTTTGGTCATTCCGAGCCAAACTTCTCGCGCAGGGCGGCAGCGGCCTCGGGGTTCTCGGCCTCGAGCTTCTGGATGTAGGCGACGACGTCACCCACGGTGCGCAGACCGGCGAGATCCTCATCGGGGATCTTCACGCCGTACTTGTCCTCGGTCTGGACGGCGATCTCGACCATCGACAGCGAGTCGATGTCCAGGTCGTCGACGAAGCTCTTCTCCGGGGTGACCTCGGAGGGCTCGATGCCGGTGACCTCTTCGATGATCTCGGCGAGACCGGCGATGATTTCTTCTTGACTGGCGGCCACGATGGCTCCTTCTTTGTTTGGCCATCCCGGCTGTCGGGATGGTTCGAGTCTGTGGTTCTTTCGTACTCCGGGTCAGAGCTCGGCGAGCCCGTCCAGGTCTTCGGGGGCCTTGATGGCCTTGGTCGGCGTGCCCTTGAGCTCGCGCTTGGCGATACCGACCAGTGTTCCGGCGGGCGGGAACTCGACCAGCGCCGACACCGCCATGCCGCGCAGGGTCTCGTTGATCAGGTCCCAGCGCACCGGGCGGGTCATCTGGGCGACCAGCTTGGTCATGGCGTCGGCGGCGTCGGTCACGGGCTTGCCGTCGGCATTGGACAGCAGCGTCTTGGTCGGTTCGTCGGTCGCCACCTGAGCCGCGGCGGCGGCGTACCCCTCGGCGGCCGGTGCCATGTAGTGGGTGTGGAACGCGCCGGCGGTGGCCAGCACCCGCACCCGCGCCTTTGCCGGGGGATCCTCGGCAAGCTTCTCCAGCGCGGCGACGGCACCGGCGGCGACGATCTGGCCGGCGGCATTGCGGTTCGCCGGGATCAGGTCGAGGGATTCCAGCCGCGCCAGGACCTCGGCCTCGTCGCCGCCGAGCACGGCGGCCATACCGGTGGGCTCCAGCGCACAGGCCTTGGCCATCTCGGCGCCACGGGTGGCCGCGAGCTTGACCGCGTCATCGGCGGAGATGACGCCGGCGATGGCGTAGGCGGCGATCTCGCCGACGGAATGTCCTGCGACCACGGCGTCCTTGCCTGCCAGGCCGTCACGCTTGGTGAGCTCCTCGTAGGCCAGCAGCGTGGCGGCCACGACCAGCGGCTGGGTCACCGCGGTATCGGTGATCTCCTCGGCGGTGGCGGTGGTTCCCAGGCGCACGAGGTCCAGTCCACTGATATCCGACCATGTGGTCAGACGGTCGACGGCGCCGGGCAGCTCCACCCAGGGGGTGAGCATGCCGGGCGTCTGGGATCCCTGGCCGGGAGCAAGCAAAGCAAGCACGGGATTAAGAAAACACTGTGAGTCGCTCATAGCGCCGTGTAAGAGATTATGAACCTTGTCTTATTCTTTTGTGGAGTTTCTACAAAACAGCACGTGAAGCGACCGGGACGTGACCTCGGCGCGATATCCACTTACCGCAGAGGTCCCGACCAACGGGTCCCCAGCGGCCCCACCGGCCCCGTTGTACTGCCATTTGTCGTGCTGAAGTGGCCCAGGTCACGTTGTAGCCGGCCGACGGTGGTGGCGACGCGCAGGACGTATGCATCGCGGGGGACGGTGGGATCACGCCCGGTGAAGTCGGCGATCCGTTTCAGTCGATAGCGCACGGTGTTTGGATGAACGAACAATTTGCGAGCGCACGCTTCTATCGCACCACCCGAATCGAGATAGGTGTCCAGCGTCTCGGTCAGCGCCGGACCGGCATCGGCGAGGGGATGCATCACCTCGGATTCCAGCGCGGCCAGGGCGTTCTCGTCACCCAGCAGCGCGCGTTCGGGAAGCAGTTCGCGGGCCGATACCGGGCGCGGGGCGCCGCTCCAACCCGCTACGGCATGCATGCCCGCGATCGCCTCGGCGGCGCTGCGGTGCAGGCCGGACAGGCTCATCGCGGTCGGTCCCACGACGACAGGTCCGTCGTCGAAGACGGTGAGCAGGTCGGCGAGGAAGCGGTCGGTCAGCGACAGCGATCCGGCCACGATGGCGACCAGCCAGGTGCCGTGCACATCGGAGAGGGTGGCCCGGTTGTGCCGGTTGCCTGCGGCATGCACGTCACCGATGGCCAGATCGATGCGATCCGGACGCGGGGTGCCGACGATGACGGTGGCCGGAGCGGTCGCGTCCCAGTTCAGCGCGGCCGCCTGTGACTGCAGCCCACTGCCCGCATCGCCGCGCACGATGGCGTCGACGATATTGGCCTCCATCCGGGTGTCCCAGGCCCCGCGCGCCTCGGCCGCGTCGGCGTAACTCGCCGCGGCGGCGAACGCCAGATCACGGCTGTAGCGCAGGATGCCGACCGTCAGGGCCTTGGTCTGCTCTTCGTTGCGGCCGAGCATCGGCAGCAGTTCCTCGAGGAACTCCGTGGTCACCCGAACCATGTCCACGGTCTGGCGTAGCGCGACGTGACGGGTCAGATCCTGTGGCACCAGGGCGAAGGCCTCGGCGGTGTAGCCGAGGTCGCTGCCAGGGTCGTGCAGCCACTCGGCGAAGTTGACGACGGCGGTCTGGACCACCAGCTGCACGCTCGCGCGCTGGGAGGCCTCCAGGTCGGCGAAGAACGGCAGCCGCTCCTGCATGGCCTGCACCGTCTCGGTGGCGAGTCGGCCCGAGTACTGCTTCAGCCGACGGCGCAGCGACTCCGGAACGCCCTCCAGGATGGTGAGCGGAGAACGCGGCTCGGGGAAGGAATTGTCGGGCACCTCTAAAATTTTACCGTCGCGTTTGTGGAGCCCCGCCCTTTTTCGCTGCGGGCGGGGCTCCACACGCGACAACTAGGCGCTGCCGGTGTCCGCGTAGGAGACCTCGGCGGCCTGGACATCGTCGATGCGATACTCCTTGGCCGCGGCGATCGCGACCGACGGATCGATCTCGCCGTCGCGGGCCAGCGCCTCCAGCACGGCAACCACCACCGACTCGGCGTCGGTGTTGAAGTAGCGCCGCGCCGCAGGGCGGGTGTCGGAGAAACCGAATCCGTCGGTGCCCAGCGTCAGATAGGTGCCGGGCACCCAGGGCCGGATCTGCTCGGGCACTGCGCGCATCCAGTCCGATACCGCCACCACCGGTCCGGTGGCATCGGCGAGCACCTTGGTGACATAGGCCGTCGGTGCCTCCCGGTCGGGGTGGCGCAGCCGCTGCTTCTCGGTCTGCACACCGTCGCGGTTGAGCTCGCCCCAGCTGGTCACCGACCACACGTCGGCGGCAACATCCCACTTGTCGGCCAGCATGTCCGCGGCCCTGATGGCCTCCGGCATCGACACGCCCGAGGCCAGGATCTGCGCGGTGCTGGTGCGCTTCTCCGGTGCACGCCGGAAGCGGTACATCCCGCGCAGCACGCCCTCGGGATCGAAGTTCTCCGGTTCGGCGGGCTGCACGTAGGGCTCGTTGTAGATGGTGATGTAGAAGAAGACGTTGTCCGGATTCTCCCCGTACATCCGCTTCAGGCCGCTTTCCACGATGTAGGCGATCTCGTAGGCGAACGCCGGGTCGTAGGTGACCGCCGCCGGATTGGTCGACGCCAGCAGCAGCGAATGCCCGTCGGCGTGCTGAAGACCCTCACCGGTCAGCGTGGTGCGTCCCGCGGTGGCGCCGAGGACGAACCCGCGCGCCATCTGGTCGGCGGCGGCCCACAGTCCGTCGCCGGTGCGCTGGAACCCGAACATCGAATAGAAGATGTAGATCGGGATCATCGGTTCGTTCTGGGTGGAGTACGAGGTACCCACCGCGGTGAAGCTGGACGTCGAGCCCGCCTCGTTGATGCCCTCGTGCAGGATCTGGCCGACTTCGCTCTCCTTGTAGGCCAGCATCAGCTCGGAGTCCACGGCCGTGTAGAGCTGGCCGTTGCGGTTGTAGATCTTCAGGCTGGGGAACCACGAGTCCATCCCGAAGGTGCGCGCCTCGTCCGGGATGATCGGCACGATGCGCGGCCCGATGTTCTTGTCGCGCAACAGTTCCTTGAAGGTGCGCACGGTCGCCATGGTGGTGGCCACCGGCTGCTTGCCGGAGCCCTTCTTCAGCGCCTTGTAGGTGTCGGTGCCCGGCAGCGTCAGCGGCTTGGCCTTGGTGCGCCGTTCGGGCAGGAACCCGCCGAGGGTGCGCCTGCGGTCCAGCAGGTAGCGGATCTCCGGGGCGTTCGGTCCGGGGTGGTAGTACGGCGGCAGGTAGGGATCCTTCTCCAGCTGCGCGTCGGTGATCGGCACCCGGGTCACATCGCGGAAGGTCTTGAGGTCTTCCAGCGCAAGCTTTTTCATCTGGTGGGTGGCGTTTCGGCCCTCGAAGTGCTGGCCCAGCGTGTAACCCTTGATGGTCTTGGCCAGGATGATGGTGGGCTGGCCCTTGTGCTCCATGGCCGCCCGGTAGGCGGCGTACACCTTGCGGTAATCGTGCCCGCCGCGCTTGAGGTTCCAGATCTCCTGGTCGGTCATCGGCTCGACGAGCGCCTTGGTGCGCGGATCGCGGCCGAAGAAGTGATCACGCACGTAGGCGCCGTCGTTGGCCTTGTAGGTCTGGTAGTCACCGTCGGGCGTCGTATTCATCAGATTCACCAGCGCGCCGTCGCGATCGGCATGCAGCAGGGCATCCCATTCGCGGCCCCACACCACCTTGATGACGTTCCAGCCGGCGCCCCGGAAGAAGGACTCCAGCTCCTGGATGATCTTGCCGTTACCGCGGACCGGGCCGTCCAGGCGCTGCAGGTTGCAGTTCACCACGAAGGTCAGATTGTCCAGGCCCTCGTTGGCGGCAACCTGGATCAGGCCGCGCGACTCCGGCTCGTCCATCTCGCCGTCGCCGAGGAATGCCCACACGTGCTGATCGGAGGTGTCCTTGATGCCGCGGTCGTGCAGGTAGTGGTTGAACCGCGCCTGGTAGATGGCGTTCATCGGGCCGAGGCCCATCGACACCGTCGGGAATTCCCAGAAGTCGGGCATCAGCCGCGGGTGCGGGTAGGAGGGCAGCCCGCCGCCGGTATGCGAATGCTCCTGGCGGAAGCCGTCCAGTTGGTCGGTGGTGAGGCGGCCCTCGAGGAACGCGCGGGCGTAGACGCCGGGGGAGGCGTGGCCCTGGATGAAGATCTGGTCGCCACCGCCGGGGTGGGCCTTGCCGCGGAAGAAGTGGTTGAAGCCGACCTCGTAGAGCGAGGCCGACGAGGCATAGGTCGAAATGTGGCCGCCCACACCGACTCCCGGGCGCTGCGCGCGGTGCACCATGATGGCCGCGTTCCACCGGATCCAGGCGCGGTAGCGTCGTTCGACGTCCTCGTCGCCGGGGAACCAGGGCTCCAGTTCGGTCGGGATGGTGTTCACGTAATCGGTTGAGGTCAGCGCCGGGATGGCGACACGCTGCTCGCTCGCGCGTTCCAGCAGTCGCAACATCAGGTAGCGCGCACGGGCCGGACCGGACCGCTCGACCAACTGGTCGAACGACTCCAGCCACTCGGCGGTTTCGTCGGAATCGATATCGGGCAGATAGGAGGCGACGCCCTCACGGATCACGCGGACCCGATCGGTTTCGCCTGCAGTGCCAGAGTTTTGGGCCAGGTCTTGGCGCGCGAACTCGGTGGTCAACTACGGCTCCTCGGTAGAAGGTGCTTTCAAGGGGTGGATCTGGTGCTTGTGGCAGCTCATATCCTCCCCCTATCGTGCCCGACGTCACCGTGCGGGGTGGCCTCGTCGAATGATCCGGCGATCCGGTGGGCGAGGCGGTAGGTTCGAGGGCGATGCTGATGAGTTGGCGGGGTGGCCTGGCGACAATCTGCGCGCTGGGTGCCGCGGTCGGGGTGGTCGGCTGCAGTAGCACGGTCGGCGGTACCGCCACGGTCGACACCGCGGACGCACCGGTCTATCAGGCCTCGGTATCGGCGTCGGCCGCCGAATCATCGGCGGTGTCCAGTTCCAAGGAAGCCTCCCGGCAGTCGTCGATCACCCGCGAGGCCGTGCACACCTCGTGCGAGGCGGTCAGTTCCAGCAGTGCCGATGCCATCACGTCGGTCAATGCCTATGTCGACGCCCGCAACGCCAATGCCGATGTCGCGGCCTCGGCCCGGCCCGCGATCGCCGCGCTGAACACCAGCGCCGACGTGGTAACGGGCAGCATCTCCGACCCGCTGCGCCCGGACCTGCGCGACGCGCTGCTGGGCTGGGCCGATGCCGCGCGTGCGGTGTCCGCGGCGATCGCCGACGATATCGGTCCCAGTCCGTTCAACGACGCGATCAACCGGCTGAACGATTCCCGAACGCTGGTCCTGGACCTCTGCGATGCCGCATATTGACGGGCATTTAGACGGGTCTTGTAACGGGTATCGGAACGAAGTTGACCAAAAGTTGACCCGAAGTTGCGCCCAGGAGGGCGGCTGACAGGACACGACGTGCGACGATAGGCGTCACGCGTATTTGCGGAACATCAAACATCAGGAGGAGGACAAAGGTGGTCGCGGCGGGGAAGGAATCTGACCCCAATTACGCCCGCAGTCTGGGCATCGAGAAGGGCCAGGTTGTCCAGGAGTTGGGGTGGGACGAGGACACCGACGACGACATCCGGGCCGATATCGAGGACGCCAGCGGTGGTGAACTGCTCGACGAGGACGCCGACGAGGTGGTCGACGTGGTGCTGCTGTGGTGGCGCGACGACGACGGGGACCTTGTCGACCGGCTGATGGACGCCATCGCGCCGCTGGCCGACGACGGAGTCATCTGGGTGGTGACGCCCAAGACCGGTAAACCCGGTCATGTGCAGCCCGCCGAGATCGCGGAGTCCGCGCCCACCGCGGGCCTGATGCAGACCTCGTCGGCGAACCTGGGTGGCTGGATCGCCAGCCGGCTGGTGCAGCCCAAGTCCAAGGCCGCCGGCAGGCGGTAACCGTGCTCCAGGTCGGGACCCCCGCACCGGACTTCACGCTCAAGGACCACAACGGTCGTCCCGTCACGTTGTCCGCGCTGCGGCCCCGTGCGGTTCTGCTGGTCTTCTTCCCGCTGGCCTTCACCCCGATCTGCCAGGGTGAACTCGGGGAGATCCAGCAGCGTTTGGCGGAGTACCAGAACGACGACCGCGCGGTGCTCGCTCTCTCGGTCGGGCCGCCCCCGACGCACAAGACCTGGGCGAACGAGAACGGGTTCACCTTCCCGGTACTTGCCGATTTCTGGCCGCACGGCGCCGTCGCGCAGTCCTACGGGGTGTTCAACCCCGACACCGGCTATCCCAACCGGGGCACCTTCGCCGTCGACTCGGCCGGGGTGATCCGGTTCGCCGAGTGCAAGGAGCCGGGCGTCGCGCGCGATCAGGCCGATTGGCGGCGGGCGCTGGCCGCGCTGGGTTAGGACTGCTGGTGAGGACGTCTGTCGGCCGGGATTTCTCCGCATGCGGGCACGGCGTGTAAGTTGCCTGCGACGGGGCGCGTAGCTCAGTGGTAGAGCTCTGGTTTTACACACCAGCGGTCGGCGGTTCGAAACCGTCCGCGCCCACCATTCAAATCCCCTGGTAGGGGCTAGTTTTGGATCTAGTCGAAACCTGGCGGCCGACCCCCCGGTAGGCCACGAATAGGTCAGTGTCCAACCTGATGGGTCTACGCCGATCCGTCTTCGAAATCATCAATGACGAGCGGGTTGCCGTCTGAAAGGTCGTTCGTGATTTCGGGCTCTCCCGCCATCCACGGCCACCGCGGCTCGCCATTGCGGCGGAAGAAGAGGAACGCTCGGTCCGCAAGGAACAATTTGCGACTGGCCTTGCTGTAGGTGAGGACTGACGGCCTCACCTCAATCTTGACTTGCAGGCGGTCGATGCGATCCAAAGCTTGCGTGAGATCAGAGAGCCGAATTGCATGACCGCCGTGTTCATCGATGGATGCGAGTAAGGCCGCCGAGTCAATACCTTCGGACAAGTCATGATCGGAGGCGTCGGAAGCTGCCTGTAGCAGATACTTGTAGACCTCTAGGCCCTCAGGCAACCGCCGCATCCCGCGAACGAAGTTGTCGGCGAAGGTCTGAAACCTGCCTTCCATTTGTTCCGCTACGGCACGTTTCGCGATGTCGAGGGTCTCGCGGGATCCGATAGTGGGAGTGCCGGACCAACCTGACGTGGTTTCCTCGATCCCTTCGGCTCGGCAGAGCTGCTCCGCAAGGCGCTGGACCAATCCAACGCTGCCGGAAGCTTCGCGAACGAGCTCGTCGATCACGCCCTCCGGAATGCGGATGCGGAGCGCGTTGCATCCCTGCCTCACCACTTTGGCGAGCTCCTCGTCGCTCCAAGTCAGATGGATATCTTCGACGCGCCCCTCCAAGTCGCCGTTGTAGTAAGTGAGGAGGTGGTCCTTCGGCCAGACTCCGACGACGATCACGTAGAGCCCGTACTCGCCCATCGCCTTGAGCAGAAAAGAAAGGTCCTTCTGCACGCGCTCGTCTAGGTAATGGAAATCTTCTAGTACAAGGCGTTTGCCAGATGCTGCGATTGTGGTGGAAACCCACGAAAGGTCTGCTGGTGACTTGCCAATAGGTTCGTACTCGGTCTCTGAGCCTCGACCGGCAGAGCCGCTGACCGTACCTTCGGCCTTCGCCTTCGCCAGTATCTTTCCCAGCTCGGCCGCGCCTGAAAAGTCGAGCTTTCCCTCGAATTCTTGGGTCGTCGTTCGCTTAAGCTTGGCCTCAACTCCGAGTCGTCCGAGCGCTTCTCGGATGAGAGATTCGGGCGTCGAACCTGGCACGCACTGCAAGATGATCGTCTCGGGGTCGGCAAGCCCCTTCTCTCGCAGCCAAGATTTGCCCTGCTTGCTGCCGCCGTGTATCGCGATATGGCGGCGGGAAGCCAACGCGTTCTTGAATCGCTCATCGAGTCTGCCCCGGTTGACGTATGAAGGGCTGCCCACGTCGGCACCCATCCCAAAGACCTCTTGCATCCGCACCACGGCACGAGCGTATCGGCAGCCCCCGAGAAGCCTCGGCTAATCGCTGCTAACACTCCGGGATCGGCCAAGTAACGCATCACCTGCTAAGGCCAGAGCATCGTCGTAGACGTGTCCGTACACCCGCAGCGTGATGGCCGGGTCATGGCCCAGCCACTTGGCTGTTGCCGAAGGAGTGGTGCCCCCATCGAGCAGCATGGTGGCGGCGGTGTGCCTGACATCGTGGAGTCGGATCACAGGCACCCCGGCCGCCACGCAGTGAGCGGTGAAGGCCTTGGAGTAGGTCTCGGGCCGGATGGGGAAACCGTCGGCATTGACCGCCACCAGGCCGGTGTCGGGCCAGTCCGCACCGAGGGCCAGTTGCTCCTCGGCCTGGCGCGTCTTGAAAGTGCGCAAGGCCGTCAGCACCTCGCGCGGCATCGGCAGCGTCCGCGCCGACCGAGTGGACTTCGGTGCACCGGTTACCGTGCCGCCGCCAACGACGACGCGGCCCTGGGCGATGGTCACGGTGGCAGCGTCTTGGTCCACGTCATCCCACCGCAGGCCCAGAACCTCCGACCGGCGCAGCCCAGCCAACGTCAGCAGCCAGCACGCGCTCAGGCGGTCACCGGCAACGTAGGCGCGGAATGCGGCGGCCTGCTCCGGTGTCCACGTGGCCATCTCGGCGGCGGTGACCTTGGGCCGCTTGACCAGCCGGGCGACGTTGCGCGCCACGAGGCCCTGGGCCATTGCGTCATCGAGCGCCGACGACAACACCACCAGCATGGTGACGATGGTCCGCGCACTGACGCCACCGGCCACCTTTGGGCGCTCAGGATCGGCGGACTCGGCTGCGGCGTAACGCCCGCGTGCCGGGCGGACAACTAAACCCGAGGCCAGCAGTCGCGCCAGTGCCTTCTCCCCGGCGTTGCCGAATTCGGCGTACATCTCCCCGAAGCTGGTGCCCTCGGGCCGGTCTCGCAGCCAGGCCAGCACCTCGGCGCTACGCCGTCCGCGTTTGTCCCCTGGGGGTTTCGCGGGCCTTCGCGTACACGATGGTCAAGACCGGTCACCTGCCCGTGATCAGGCTTGGCAGCACGCGGATGCGCGTACCCAGTTCCAAGCTGTTGAAGATGCTGGAGGGGGAGAGCACCCAGGTCGGGGGCGGTGCAGCGTGAGCGCCCCGACTGCTACCGGACTCGCCGCCGACGCCAGAGGCTTGGTTGGGCACAACGTCGCCATCTTGAGACGCCGAGGGTCTGCACGGTCGCCCCGTAACTTCTGAAAACACAGCAGGTCTCAACCACACAAGAGAGGACCCCGACATGGCCACCACGGCGCTCACCGCTCCGGAGTTCCTGGACGAGAAGCAGACCGCCGCCAAGATCGGCGTGAAGGCCGCCTCATTGCGGGCCGACCGGCACCGTGGTGTCGGCTTGCCCTACGTGCGTATCGCTCAGCGCATCCGGTACCGGGTGGCTGATGTCTACGCCTACCTGACAGCGAACACCGTCAGGCCGCAATGTGATTGACCCGTGAATGCAGTGATGCCGCCCGGCGCGAGAAGTGGCTTCGACTCGCACATGCCGGACGGCATCACCCCGAGGACCACGAGGGGTCAGTTCCCTCCAGACCGCCAAACCTGGAGTTGGCCACCACCGATACCGCCGTGCTGGACGGGTACCTGGACCAGTACGTGAAGACGTTGGCCGCCAAGCACCCCGGCGGGGTGCCGGTGGGTACCGACGTTCACCGAGGCGTAGCGCGGTGGAAATGTCGAAGGCCGGTCGTACAGTTTCGTCCATGGCCCCCCAACCCTCTCCGCAGACCATCATCGAGGGATTCATTCTGCGCACCCGGCGGGTGATGGCGCACTCATTAATCCGTGAGCAGGCCGCGCTGATGATGAAGCTCAATTCTGGCGCGATCACCATCGTGGTCACGGTGAACACAAAGACCGGGGAGGAGAGCCATCGGCGTAAAGCTGAGTACCCACCTGAGGAGGCGCTGGAGTCGCTAGCGAGCCGTGTCCGACCGATGATCCTCAGCGGCGAGCCGATCTACTACGAAAATGCCCTGAACGCGCTGGAGCAGCTGGTCGGTACCGACGTTCTCAATGACGAGATCGATTTGGACTGGTGGAAGAGCTATTGGCGGAACGCAATCGACGGCAACCTGGACGCACAGGCGTATTGGGTCGCCACTCCCAGCGGCACCATAACCGACCGGAAGCTGATGTATGCGTGGCTGTACGGTGACGTGATCCATGCGAAATCACCCAGGTCTGCGGTTATCCGCGACCTCGATATCGACCAGAGGTACCACGCCGCTGCGCCAGGAATCGCTCGCATCTGCGACCGGGTGATCTACACCAGCATCATGATCAAGGGCCTGATCGACAAGGGCTTGCTGACGGTGGCCCCCGAGGTGCTGAACGAGCCCGTAGTGGTCACTAACACGACGGTTGACGAGCCTGTGGAGGTACGCGTTTCGGAGGTCGGGGTGCCAATTCCGGCTGACCTCACCACCGTCGGACCCGATGCTCTCGACCCGGAGGTCTGGCGGACACCTCACCAGGACATCGCCGCGCTCAGGGCGGACAACGCCGATCCGCCGTCGGCCTGAGTTGTCGGTGGCCCTTGGCATACTCCCGGCCATGACCGAGGACACATGGCACAACCGCGACCTGCCCGTACTCAGAGCGGCAGTGGACATCTACGAGCGGACTGGGCGCACCATGAAGCCGCGCCAGATCGAGCAGGAGTGCGGTTTCGATGCAGAGACCGTCCAGCGTGCGCTGCGGGTGCTCAACCTACAGCCCTACTTCGAGAAGACCAGCGGGGCGTTCGGCGGCGGCATCTTGCTGGTGGGAGCACCGACGGCTGAGGCGCTTCGCGTCGCTGGCCAGTGGCCGACGCCCGAGGGACAACTGGAGCGTTTGGTCGCCGCCTTCGAAGCCGTCGCGGCTGACGACACTCGCCCCGAGGAGGAACGGAGCCGTGCTGCCAAGGTGGGGCTCTGGCTGACTGGCGCGCTGTCCCAGGTGGCAATCGGGGCGCTCGGCGGCGCTGGCGGCAACATGATGTCCGGGTAGCGGGCCTGCCAATCTGGCTAGTCCAGCCGCTGTCGAACGCTTGGTCGATCCGACCCCCCGCTAGGCCGAGAGTAGGCCAAGACGCGCCTTAACGAGTAGATACGGGCAGTTACCTGCTAGACAAAATCATGCCGTTGAACTGGCGTTTTCATAGACAAGACGCCACGGCGCGACATGGCCTAGACGAGCGGTCATAGATTTACACGCCAGCGGTCGGCGGTTCGATACCGTCCGCGCCCACCATCAAAAATCAAGTCACGCCACGAGGCGCACCGCCACCTCGTTGCGCCGCAGGAACGGCACCGTCCACGGCGGGTCGTAGAACCACGCGATGGGCTCACCGTCGGGGCTGACCTCGCTGCCGTCGAGTTCGGCCAGCAGCTCGGCGGACCTGGCGGCCACGGCCGCCGGGCTGCGATCACCGGTGAAGCTCAGCACGGCATAGCGTTCGCCGGGGATCTCGACGACGGTGACCGATCCGTCCTCGGGTTCGGGCAGAGTGTCCAGCGACCACTTGGACGGCATGTAGAAGCGGATCATGGACCCGCCGTCGGCGGCGGACTGGGCGACCGGGGCGGTCATGGCGATCGTGTCGGATCGATCGTTGCCGCCGAAGATGTAACCGGCCAGCCGCCGGAATCCGGTGCTGCGGGCGTCCTGCCCGTCGCCGGACACGGCGGTCTGAGCAGCGATGCGCGGCCCATAGCGCCGGATCTCGGCTCGGCCGACACGACCTTCGACCAGGTAGAACGGCTCCTCGGTGCCTGATCTGAGGCCGACGATGCCGCCGATACCCTCGGCGAGCTGGATGACCCTGTTGAACATGCCGGGTCGGATACCCACTCAGCGGTTGTCGTATCCCAGCGGGCAGTTGACGTGGACGTACACGGATTTCACAGAAGCGCCGAGGCTCTTGCGCTCACGGATCGAACTGACCGAGCAGTTGGCCAGCGATCCGCTGCGGCCCGCGCCGTTGACCTGGACGCTGTAGCCCTGGGCGCGCAGGTCGTCGACGGTCTGCGCGACGCTCGACCCGGTTGGGCCGGCGGCGGCTGCGTTGGCCGCCAGTGGTATTGCCGGGGTCAGTGCGACGGCGATGGTGGCGGCGGTGAAGGCGAACGTGTTCATGACTTCTCCTGTAGCGGTGGGGAACTGGCTTACGACTCTCACCGTATGGCCGTTGCCACCGCCGGACACTGGACGCATAGAATTCTCAAATACGTTGACGTCGAACCAATTACAGAATCTATGCGTCGGATATGAAAGTCGTGCCAGCGCTTCGGCGTGAGCGTTAGCCTGTATGCAGAAGTCCGTCCGAGCCGAGGGCACCGGCCCGTGTGCACGGACACGTCGGCGGTGTGAGACGCTGCCGACGTGAGTGCGCACCGAGGTCCCGCCCGTGCCGCTGGTCTGGCCGTCGGATACCTGGCCGACCTGATCTTCACCGATCCGCAACGCGGCCACCCGGTCGCCCTGTTCGGCACGGCCGCCGCGGCAGTCGAGCGACGCAGCTATGCGGACAACCGCGCCGCGGGCGCCGTGCACACCGCCACCCTGCTCGCCGCGCTGGGCGCCCTCGGTGCCGTCGTCGAGCGGGCCGCCGCTCGGCGCGGTCCGATATGGACGGCGACGGCCACCGCCGCCGCGACCTACGTGGTGCTCGGTGGCACGTCGTTGGCGCGCACCGGTGGTCGGCTCGCGGATCTGCTCGACGCCGACGATATCGACGGTGCCCGCGGCCTGTTGCCGTCGCTGTGTGGCCGTGACCCGGCCGCGCTGGACGCCGACGGGCTGGCCCGCGCCGCACTGGAATCGGTGGCGGAGAACACCTCCGACGCCCAGGTCGCCCCCATCCTGTGGGGTGCGGTGGCCGGGGTGCCCGGCCTGCTGGTGTACCGCGGTGCCAACACCCTCGATGCGATGATCGGGCACAAGTCACCGCGATATCTGCGTTTCGGTTGGGCGGCAGCCCGATTCGACGATGTGGTGAACTATCTGGGTGCGCGGGCGACCGGGCTGATCACCGTCGCGGTGTCCGGTGCACCCACCCGTGCGTGGCGGGCGTGGCAGCGTGATGCAGGCAAGCATCCCAGCCCCAACGCCGGTGTCGCGGAGGCATCCTTCGCCGGTGCGCTCGGGGTGACTCTCGGTGGGCCGACCCAGTACGCGCACCGCCTCGAGATGCGCCCGGCACTCGGCGACGGGCCGCCGCCGGGTGCGGCGGACCTGCGCCGGGCGGGCAGGTTGTCCAAGAGAGTGCAGGCCGGCGCGACAGCGCTGGCGGTCAGCGTCGCTTACCGTACCGGTCGGCGAGTTTCTGCTCGGTGGTCAGCGGCGGCGCCTCGGTAGGTTTCCCGGCGTCCTCGCCGGTGCCTTCTGGCTCGGATGTCGTGGTCGCCGGCGGGGCCTCCCTGGCGGCGGCCGCCTTCTCCTGGCGCCGGATACGCACCTCGGACATCACGAAGTAGCCCACCCCGATCGGGGCGATGATGCCGAAGGCGATCCACTGGATCCCGTAGGACAGAAACGGGCCGGAATCCAGGATCGGCAGCGGGATCGCCCCGAGACCTCCTGGCTGGTTCTCCACCAACTGGAGATACGAGCCTGCCAGCGGCACTCCGGTCAGTTCGGAGATCTGTCCCGGGTTGATGGTGTAGACCTGCCGGGCACCTTCGGCGAAAAGCGGATCCTTACCCGGCACCACACCTTCGGGATCGCGCAGCCGCGCGGTGATATCGACCCGACCGGTCGGCGCGTCGGCGATCGGCGGAACCGCCGTGCCCTGCTCCGGTTTCACATAGCCGCGGTTCACCAGCACGGTGGGACCGCCGTCGACGACGAACGGGACCAGCACCTCGTAGGCCGGTGCGCCGTCCACCGAACGCAACCTGGCCAGCACCTGCGCCTCGGGCAGATAGTGACCGCTCGCCGTCACCCGCTGCCACTGGTGCTCGTGGGCGGACGAATCCTGCTGCGGCAGAAACGAGGTCACCGGCACCGGGTCGGTGTTCAGCGAGGCGGCGATCTGCGCGTTCTCCCGCGATGTGGTGGTGTTCTTGCCGAGCTGCCAGGGCGCCAGCACCGTGAAACACAACCAGGCGAAGGCCGCGACCACGACGTAGAGCGCAAGCCACTGCGGCCGGAACAGGAAGGCCCACCGCTTCATCGCGCTGCCAGCCGCTCGTCCACCCACTGGTGCAAACCGGGCAGCGCGGACTCTATGACGGTGAACACGGCCTCGAAATCCTCCGGGCCGCCGTAATAGGGATCCTCGACATCGAGCGGATGCGCGCCCGACCGCGGATCGAAGGCCCGCATCATGCGCAGCCGATCCGGCGGGACGCCCATATCGGCGAGGAATCGTGCGTGGTTGCGACCCATCGCCACCACCATATCCGCGGCCAGGTGGTCGTCGGCCAGCTGCGCGGCACGGTGGGTGGTCGGGTAGCCGTGCGCGCGCAACACGGCGTTGGTGCGGCGATCGGCGCCGTCGCCGGCATGCCAGCCGCCGGTCCCGGCACTGGTGACGCGCACCAGGTCGGCCAGCCCGCGTCCCTCGATCTGGTGGGCGAACATCTTCTCGGCCATCGGGGAGCGGCAGATGTTGCCCGAACAGACGAACGTCACATGCAGCGGCGCGGTCTCAGACACCCAACACCTCCCGCAGCTCGGCCATCGTCGCCACCCGGCGCAGCGGGGCCGGCGCATCCGGACCGTCGAAGTCGCCGTCGCCGTATCCCCAGTCGACCACCACGGTGTCGATACCGTGCACGGCGGCGCCCTCCACGTCATGGGACCTGTCGCCGATCATCAGCACCCGCTCGGGCAGTGGGGTCAGCCGTTCAAGGGCATACGCGACGACCTCGTGCTTGGCGGCCCGGCTGCCGTCCGGGCTCGCCCCGGCGATGATCTCGAAGCTGTCGTCGAGGCCGAAATGGGCGAGGATGCGCTGGGCGGTCGGCTGTGCCTTCGAGGTGGCCACGGCCAGCCGGACCCCGGCCCGCTGCAGGTCGGCGAGCAGCTCGGGGATGCCGTCGAACACCCGGTTCATCGACCAGCCGCGGGTCGTGTAGTCGGCCCGGTAGGCGGCCATCGCCTCCTCGGCGCGCGCCCCGAGCCCCATCGCGTTCAGCGTGTGATGCATCGGCGGGCCGACGATGCGGCCCGCCAGGTCGCCGTCGGGCACGGTGGCCCCGACCGTGGTCAGCGCGTGCCGGAAACTGGCGACGATGCCCTCGGCGGAGTCGGTCAGGGTGCCGTCGAGATCGAACAGCACCAGCTGCGGACTGCTGGTCACGGTGTGAGGCACGGTCTCGGTCACGCATCCCATTGTCGCCGATGTACCTGTGCACCTGGGCGGCGCACTAGGGTCGTGCTGTGGCAGACGAGGTCCGGCAGGCGGCGCGGTACCACGGCGATGAGGCCGTGGCCCCCGGGATGCTGGACTTCGCGGTCAATGTGCGGGCCGGCGGGCCGCCGCCGTGGCTCGTCGAGCGGCTGGCCTCCCGGTTGACCGAGCTGGGCCGCTATCCGAGCGCAGCCGATGTGCACCGCGCCGTCGACGCCGTCGCCGCCCGGCACGGCAGACCGCGTGAGGAGGTGCTGCTGCTGGCCGGCGGGGCGGAGGGGTTCGCCCTGCTGCCGAACCTGCAACCGCGGTTGGCGGCGCTGATCGCGCCCTCGTTCACCGAGCCGGAGGCCGTGCTGGCCGCGGCCGCGGTGCCGTTCACCCA
Source organism: Mycolicibacterium neoaurum ATCC 25795 (assembly GCF_000691525.1). GTDB lineage: Bacteria > Actinomycetota > Actinomycetes > Mycobacteriales > Mycobacteriaceae > Mycobacterium > Mycobacterium neoaurum. Next base: position 159,329 of record NZ_JMDW01000013.1, on the reverse strand, counting down.
CGTCGTGCTGGATCCGCCCTTCGCCTTGGGCACGGTGCCCGATGATGCCGATCTGGTTGTGGTGGGTAATCCGACAAACCCGACATCGGTGCTGCACCCGGCCGACGCCATTCTCGGGTTGCGCCGCCCGGGTCGCATCATCGTCGTCGACGAGGCTTTCGCCGATGCCGTGCCCGGTGAGCCCGAGTCGCTGGCGGGCCGGTCGCTGCCCGACGTCCTGGTGCTGCGCAGCCTGACCAAGACGTGGTCGCTGGCCGGCCTGCGGGTGGGCTACGCACTCGGCGCCCCGGATGTGCTGGCCCGGCTGTCCGCGCACCGCGCGCACTGGCCGCTGGGCACGCTGCAGTTGGAGGCGGTGACGGCCTGCTGCGCACCGGCCGCGGTCGCCGAAGCCTATGAGGGTGCGGTGCGGCTCGCGCAGCTGCGCAGCGAGATGGTGCGCGGACTGTGCGCGGCCGGTATCGACGTTCTCGACGGCCGGGCGCCCTTCGTGCTGTTGCGCGTCGTGGACGCCGAGCTGGTGCGAAAGCGCCTTGATGAGAAGGGGATTGCGGTGCGCCGCTGCGATACGTTCGTCGGCCTCGAGAGCGGCTACCTGCGCGTGGCCGTGCGCCCGGAGTGGCCGCAGCTGGTGCGGGAACTGCAGGAGGTACTCCGATGAGTGTGCCGCTGTCCGAGGTGATCGGTGTTCTGGACGCCGCGTATCCGCCCGAACTTGCTCACGATTGGGATTCGGTCGGGCTGGTGTGTGGTGATCCCGACGAGCCGGTGACCTCGGTGACGATCGCCGTCGATGCCACCGATGCGGTGGCCGCCGAGGTTCCCGGGGGCGGACTGCTGCTGGCGCACCACCCGCTGCTGTTGCGCGGGGTGGACACCGTCGCCGCGTCCACGGCCAAGGGCGCGTTGCTCCATCGGCTGATCCGGACCGGGCGGTCTTTGTTCACCGCGCACACCAATGCCGATTCGGCCACTCCCGGAGTGTCCGATGCGCTGGCCGACACGCTGGGTCTGTTGGTCGAGGAGGTGCTCTCACCGGTGCCGTCGGGTCCCGACCTGGACAAGTGGGTGGCTTTCGTCCCCACCGATCACGCTGCGGCGCTGCGTGATTCGCTGTTCGCCGCCGGTGCCGGTCAGATCGGTGACTACTCCTGCTGCAGCTGGAGTGTCTCCGGAACGGGCCAGTTCCTGCCCCACGAGGGCGCGACACCGACGATCGGCGCGGTGGGCACCGTCGAGCAGGTGGCCGAGGATCGCATCGAGGTGATCGCACCCGCGCCGCTGCGGGCACGCGTGCTCGCCGCGCTGCGGGCCGGGCATCCCTACGAGGAGCCCGCCTTCGACGTGTTCGCCCTGGCGCCGTTGCCGGCCGATGTGGGGATCGGGCGGATCTGCTCGCTGCCGGAGCCGGAAACGTTGTCGGCCTTTGTCGCCCGGGTATCCGGCGCGTTGCCGTCGACCACCTGGGGTGTGCGCGCCGCCGGGGATGCCGACGCCGTGGTGTCCCGGGTGGCCGTCTGCGGAGGTGCCGGGGACTCGCTGTTGGGTACCGTGGCCCGCGCCGGCGTGCAGGCTTATGTGACCGCCGATCTGCGTCATCACCCCGCCGATGAGCACGGCCGCGTCTCCGATGTGGCATTGGTCGACGTCGCCCACTGGGCCAGTGAATACCCGTGGTGCCACCAGGCCGCGGCTCTGCTGCGCGGGCACTTCGGAACAGATCTACCGGTGCGGGTGAGTTCCGTGCGCACCGATCCATGGAATATCGATGGAGGACGTCAATCATGAAAGCCGCAGTCACCCAGCAGCGTTCGCTGCTGGATCTGGTGGAGCTCGACGCCGAGATGCGTCGCGTGGAGCATCGGGCGAAGAATCTTGCCGAGCAACAGGAGTTCGACCGGATTCACGCCGAGCACCAGACCGCCAATGACCAACTGGCCGTGGTGGCCATCGCTTTGGAAGATCTCGAAGGCCAGATCGGCAAGCTGGAGAGCGAGATCGACTCGGTGCGGCAGCGTGAGGACCGCGACCGCGAGCTGTTGGCGGCCGGCACGGTGAACGCCAAGCAGCTCAGCGAGCTGCAGCACGAGCTGGAAACCCTGGAGCGCAGGCAATCCTCGTTGGAGGAGTCGCTGCTGGAGATCATGGAGCGTCGGGAGGAGGTGCAGCGCAAGCAATCCGAGGAGCTGGCCCGCATCGACGCCCTGCAGAATGCGCTGTCGGCCGCGCAACTGGCCAGGGATGCTGCCTTGGTCGATCTCGACAACATCCGCCAGGTCTCGGGAACGCGCCGTGCGGAACTGGTGTCCCAGCTGGATCCGGATCTGGTGGCGCTGTACGAGAAGGTGCGCGCGGGCGGCGGTGCCGGTGCCGGCTTGCTCCAGGGCAGGCGGTGCGGAGCATGCCGTATCGAGATCGATCGCGGTGAGATCGCCCGGATCACCGCGGCCGCCGACGACGATGTCCTGCGCTGCCCGGAATGCGGTGCGATCCTGTTGCGGTTCCGTCCGTGAAGGTTGTCATCGAGGCCGACGGTGGGTCCCGCGGGAACCCCGGCCCGGCCGGTTACGGCGCGGTGGTCTTCAACGCCGACCGCTCGGCGGTGCTGGCCGAGCGGTGCCAATCCATCGGCCGGGCCACCAACAATGTCGCCGAGTACCGCGGACTGATCGCCGGCCTTGAGGCGGCCGCCGAGCTTGATGCCACCGAGGTCGCGGTGTTCATGGACTCCAAGCTCGTCGTCGAGCAGATGTCGGGCCGCTGGCGCGTCAAACACCCGGATCTCCTCGAGCTACACCGCGAAGCAACCCAGGCGGCACGACGCTTCGCCGATGTGCAGTACGCCTGGATCCCGCGGGAGCAGAACTCGCATGCCGACCGATTGGCCAACGAGGCCATGGACGGCGCGGATTCGGCGCCGGTGCCGAACTCCTCGCCGGGCTGGAGCGGTGCGCGCGGCGAGCCGACGCAGATGCTGCTCCTGCGCCACGGGCAGACCGAATTATCGGTCGAGCGCCGGTATTCGGGGCGGGGCAACCCGCCGCTGACCGAGTTGGGCCGAACCCAGGCCGATGCCGCTGCCCGCTATCTGGGCACCATGGGCCCGGTGTCGGCGGTGCTGTGCTCGCCGCTGCAGCGCGCGCAGGAGACCGCCGCGGCGGCGGCGAAGGTGCTCGATCTGGATGTGACGGTCGACGACGGACTGATCGAAACAGATTTCGGTTCCTGGGAGGGATTGACCTTCAGCGAAGCTGCGCAACAGGATCCGGATCTGCACCGCCGATGGTTGCGCGACACCAGCGTGACCCCGCCCGGGGGTGAGAGCTTCGATTCTGTTGCCGAACGGGTGCGGGACGCGCGCAACCGCATCATCGCCGAGTACGCCGGTTCCACGGTGTTGGTGGTGTCGCATGTGACGCCCATCAAGACCCTGCTGCGCCTGGCGCTCGATGGCGGCTCGGGAATCCTGTACCGGCTGCATCTGGATCTGGCGTCCTTGAGCATCGCCGAGTTCTATCCCGACGGTCTGGCATCGGTGCGGTTGGTGAACCAGACGTCGTACCTCTAGACGCTCAATCCGAGTGCAGGTGCAGGCGTTCACCGTGGACGTCGAAAATCATGATCGCCTCCACGGGACCGTCGACGGTGCCGAACCAGTGTGGCGTCCAGGTCGAGAACTGTACGGCCTCACCGGGTTTGATGATGAAGTCGCGTTCGCCAAGGACCAGCCGAAGGCGGCCGGAGAGGATGTACATCCACTCCTGGCCCTCGTGGGTCGGCAGCTCGGTGGGTGGTGTGCTGCGTCTGGTGCTGATCCGGACCTTGAAGGTGTGCCTGCCGCCGACCGCACCCTCGCGGGTCAGTGGCCAATACGTGACGCCGTGGCGGGTGTGTGAGCTGCCGCGGACGCGCGGGTCTTCCGATTCTGGTTCGCGCAGCAGTTCGTCGGTGCTGACGGCCAGCGCAGTGGCCAGCCGCGGCAGGTGATCCAGCGCGAGGCGGCGCTTGCCGGATTCCAGCCGGCTCAAGGTGGATACGTCGATGTTCGCGCGACCGGCGACGTCCTGCAGGGTCAACCCCTGTCGGGTGCGCAGATCCTTCAGCCGACGGCGGACCGTCTCATCGACGCTGTTTGCCTCCATGGCAAACCAGCTTGGCATTGTGCGGTGATGTCGGCAAGCTCGATGCCATGGACAACGTGTGGGATTGTGTGGTCGTCGGCGGGGGAGCGGCGGGGCTGAGTGGGGCACTGGTGCTCGGCCGGGCTCGCCGCGCCACCCTCGTCGTCGACGAGGGTGAGCAGAGCAATCTGGCCGCCCACGGAATCGGCGGTCTGCTCGGCCATGACGGGCGACCGCCCGCCGAGCTCTACGCCGACGGTCGTCGTGAGCTGGAGAAGTATTCGAGCGTGCAGTTCCGGTCGTCACGTGTCGTCGGCGCCGCCGCTCACGACGGGCATTTCGTCGTGGAGTTGGCCGACGGTGGCCGGGAACGTGCCCGTCGCATTCTGTTGGCGACCGGTATGGAGTATCGGCCGCCCAAGATCCCCGGACTGGAGGCACTGTGGGGTGGTTCGGCCTTCCACTGCCCGTTCTGCCACGGTTGGGAGATGCGGGATCAGCCGCTGGCCGTGCTCGCCGACGGTGATCGGGCGGTGCACATGGCGCTGATGCTGCGCGGCTGGAGCGAGGACGTCGTCCTGCTGACCAATGGCGGGACGGCGCCCGCCGCCGACGGCATCGTCGTGGACGACCGGGTGGTGACCGAGTTCCGTTCTGATAACGGTGAACTGACCGAGATCGTGTTCGCCGAGGGTGCGCCGCTGGCTCGCCGGGGCGTGTTGGTGGCGGCGACCTTGCACCAGCGTTCGCCGCTGGCCGCGCACCTGGGAGTGGCCGTTGCGCCGCCCACGCCGGTGTCCGCCGATGCCATCGTGGTGGACCAGTTCCAACGCACCACCGTGCCCGGAGTGTTCGCTGCGGGCGATGTCAGTGTGCAGATGCCTCAGGTGGCCGCGGCCGTGGCGAGTGGGTCCATGGCGGCAACGGCGGTCGTGCAGAGCCTGCTTGCCGATGAAGTAGGACTGCCCGTGCCGCCGTGGCCGGTTCCGGACGCTCAGCAGCATTGGGATGAGCATTACGGTCAGCGCGAGCGGATCTGGAGCGGCCGGGTGAACGTCCGGATGTCCGAGATCGCCGCCGAACTGGCGCCGGGGCGGGCGTTGGATCTGGGATGTGGTGAGGGTGCCGATGCCATGTGGCTGGCCTCCCGCGGCTGGTCGGTGGTGGCCACCGATGTCTCGGAGGTCGCGCTGGAGCGTGCTAGGCAGGATGCGGGGGAGTTGTTGAGTCACATCGACTTTCAGCATCACGATCTGGAGGTCAGCTTCCCCGACGGGCAGTTCGACCTGGTATCGGCACAGTTCCTGCATTCGAAGCTGCCGATGGATCGGGTGCGGGTGTTGCGGCGGGCGGCCGAGGCGGTGGCGCCGGGTGGGGTGCTGCTGATCGTCGATCACGGCGATGCGCCGCCGTGGTCGAACCATCAGCACATCGAGTTCCCGTCGGCCGAGGAGGTGGTGGCCGGCTTGGAGCTTGGCGAGGACTGGGAGCGGGTGCGCGTCGAGGCGGTGGCTCGCGACGCCGTGGGTCCGGACGGGCAACCGGGGCATTTGACCGACAACGTGATGGTGCTGCGCCGGCGCTGATTTTGCCGTCTGAACGAGGCTGATGCAGTTATCCACAGGCGCCGCGATCGGCCTTGTCGCGTCGGTGGGCGCGGGTAGCATAGAACACATGTTCGAACGGTCGGGGTTGTCGGGGTTGAGCGATGAGGAGCTCATCGCCGCGGTCACCGATGCCACCCGCGCCGAGGCGGCCGCGGCGGCCCGGCGGCTGGCATTGGTGGCCGAGGTGACCGCACGGCACTGCGAGGACGAAGACGAGTCGTCGGCGTTGAGGTTGATCGACGGGTGGGCACTCGCGAAGGCCGAGGTCAGTGCCGCCTGCAATATTGGTCCGCGGGCCGCCAGCGCGCAGATGCGCATCGCGATGGCGTTGCGTGATCGGCTGCCAAGGACTGCGGAGGTGTTCGCGCAGGGGTTGGTGTCGGCGAAGGTGATCAATGCGATCACCTGGCGGACCCAACTGGTCTGCGATGAGGACGCGTTGGGGTTGATCGATGCCGGGATCGCCGGCACCGCCCACGAGTACGGCGCATTGTCGGAGACCGCGCTGATCCGGGCGGTCGACTTCTGGGTGCGTAAGTTCGATCCGATCGCGGTCATCCGCTCCAAGGCCGCGGCCAACGACCGCTATATCGACTTCGGCGACCGTGACGACCCCGATGGGGTGGTGTCGTTCTGGGGACGGATGCGCGCCACCGACGCCGCGATCAGCGACGCCCGGCTCACCACCCTCGCCCACGGTGTGTGTGACGGTGATCCGCGGACCGTGGCCGAACGCCGCGCCGACGCTCTGGCCGCCGTCCTGGCCGGCGCCGAAACCTTGACGTGCCTGTGCGGTAACCCCGACTGCACCGGATCGGGCAAGGATCCCCGGGCCGGTGCAGTCACCATCTACGTGCTCACCGGACAAGAACCCGAGAGCGGGCACGGGGTGAAGCCGGATGCCGGGCCCACGCCCGAGTCGGGTCCGGCACCGGGCACGCCCGATGCCGATGAGGTGGACGAACGCCAGGAATCCGATAGGGCCACGCCGCCCGAGTCCGAACCACAGCCACCCTCGACGCCCGCCGCACCTACCGCCCCAGCCGCCAGCACCCGACTGGGTGCGGGTATCACCCTGGACGGCGCCATCATCCCCACCCACCTACTGGCCGAACTCATCGCCGGCGGCGCGAGAGTCCGGCCCCTGAACAACCCCACAGCGCTGGGCTCCGAACCCCGCTACCGACCCTCGGCGAAACTAGCGGCCTATGTCCGCATGACCGCCATGACCTGCTGCTTCCCCGGCTGCGGAAAACCCGCCCAGCGCTGCGACCTGGACCATGTCACCCCCTGGCCTGCCGGGGCGACCCACCCGGGCAACCTGCGCCCACTGTGCCGTGAACACCACCTACTGAAAACCATGAAAGTTGGGTGGACCCCGAAAGCCCACCCCGACGGCACCACCGAATGGACCTCACCTTCCGGACAGACCTACACGACGATGCCGCTCGGGCCGGTCCTGTTCGGGCACAACACATCTGAGGTCGAGATCCCGCGAGCGCGGCACATCACCCTGATCGGGGAGCGCGGCAATCTCGGCGACCGCGAACCTGACATCCCGCGACGCCAACGCACCAGACAACACGACCGCCAATACCGCATCAACGCCGAACGCACCCGCAACGCCACCGCTATCGCCCTCGACGGCGACCCGCCGTTCTGACGCGGGAAGCTCTGGCGTCCGCTCACCTCCGCCGCCCGACGATGGTGGGCCAGCGGCGATGTGGTGCTACCGTTGCGCGCGCGGACGAGTTGGCCGGGCGGCCGCGGGCCACGGGGCGACCCGGGGTTCGAGGAAAGTCCGGACTTCACAGAGCAGGGTGATTGCTAACGGCAATCCGGGGCAACCCGCGGGAAAGTGCCACAGAAAACAGACCGCCGCCCGCAAGGGCGGTAAGGGTGAAACGGTGCGGTAAGAGCGCACCAGCATCCCGGGTGACCGGGATGGCTAGGCAAACCCCACCCGAAGCAAGGCCAAGAAGGCCGCAACCTGGTTGCGGTCGCGCGAGCGTTCGAGGGCTGCTCGCCCGAGCTTGCGGGTAGGCCGCTTGAGGCACCCGGCGACGGTGTGTCCAGATGGATGGTCGCCTATCGGTCCTCCGTCAGGAGGGTCGGTACAGAATCCGGCTTACAGGCCAACTCGTCCGCCCTCGCTACTTCTTGACGGCCTTCTTCAGCGACGCCAACGCCTCGTCGATACCGGCCTCGGCCTCCAGGGCCACCTCGACCTCCTTCTGATACAGCACGCCGTAGGTGAACGTGTCCTCGCCGGCGGCATGCGCGGCGTCGGCCTCGTGCAGCAGATGGGTCCGGCTCACCACGCTGTCCTGGTGGTCACCGAGCAGACTCTGGATCGTCTTGGCCTTGGCCTCCACCGCGGTGTCACCGATCGCCGAGGCAGTATACCGAAGTCGCTTGGCACGCTTGCGAATCCGATGCAGCGACTCATCTGTGCCGTCCTCGGCGGCGGTCTTCGCCGCCTTCTGCACCTTCTTGTATGCCGCCGAGACGCTCGCCGCTGCCGACTCCGACCCGGACTTCCCTGCGGTCTCCGACGGCGCGGCCACCAACTCGTCCAGACCGTCGAGCAGGCGGAAGTACCGCTCCGAGCGCATCGCCGACAACGACCGGCGCCACCCACCCGCATAGCGGGCCTTGGCACCGTCGACCAGCCGAGCCCGCACCGGCCCGCGCACCAACTCCGGGGCCAACGAGTCCAGTGCCTTCTCGTACTTCTCGGCGAGCACCTCGGCATCACGGGCCACCCCGAGGATGCCCGCCAGCAGCTTCAGCTCGTCGAGGATCCAGGAATCCTTGGCCAACCCGAACGACTCGTCGGCCAGCAGGCTGCGGATCTTGCGGGTGGTGACGCGCATCTGATGCACCGAATCCCACGCGTCGGCGCGCACCGCCCGATCCCACACCAACAGCTCGGCGACGTTCTCGGCCACCGCCCGGCGCACCGGATCGGACGCCTCGACCGCGGCGGCTGCCGACGGCTCACCGGTGGCCAGCACGCGTGCCAGCTTCGACCCGTGCCCGGCCGGTACCGCACCTGCGTCCAGCAGTCGGTTGGACAGCCGGTCCAATAGATCGGAGGCCTTGCGCGGCGCGCCGATCAGCTCCAGCTCCCATTCCCGCCAGGTCTGCGGCTCACTGTCGGGTTGCAATGCCGCCGCGTTGACCTGGTCATCGCAGAACTCGGCCAGCGGTGTGTCATCGGCACCGAACAGCAGCGAGATCGTCCGGTTCGTGGTGATGCGCGCAACGGCCGACAGCGGACGATCCCGCACGATCGCGGCGACGACATCGCGGATGTCCGCGGGCACCGAGTCGGCCAACGGCGCCCGCACCTCGGTCCGTGCATCCGGTCCGGCGGGCAACTTCACATGCCAGCCCTCATCGGTGCCACCGGTGCGACGGCGCAGGGTGATCTTGTGGGCGGCCAGATCATGGGACGGTGTGTCGTAGTACACCGCCTCCAAGAGTTGGGTCGGCTCGTGCTGGACCCTGGACACCACGGCGAGCCCCTCGAACGACGGCGAGACCGTGCTCTCGACGACGTCGAACTTGCGCTCAACCTCGGTGTGGCGCGACGTCTTTGGTTTGTCGGCAGGCATGTTCACCCTTGTTCGATGTGGCACCCGGATTGTGTTGTGAACAGCGTGCCACATCCAGGTGAACGACCCGCCGGGCGCGTGAGTGGCCCGAAACCGGGGCGGGTGAGCTCTCTGGCAACGGTGACGTAATACCGTGAGCGCCATGACCGCTTTCGAGACGCTGAAGTTCACCAGGGCCGGGTCCGTCGTCACCATCGTCCTGGACCGGCCCGAGGCCGCCAACGGCATGAACGCGGAGATGACGCGCGACCTGGCCGCCGCCGCCACGCTCTGCGATACCGCGGAGACCAAGGTGGTCACCCTGACCGGTGCCGGCCGGTTCTTCTGCGCGGGCGGCGATCTGAAGGCGATGGCCGCCGCGGACGATCCGGGCGCCTTCGTCAAGGGCATCGCCAACGACCTGCACCGGGCCATGTCGACCTTTGCCCGCATGGACGCCGTCCTGATCACCGCGGTCAACGGGGTCGCCGCCGGAGCCGGTTTCTCCCTCGGCGTCTCCGGAGACCTTGTGCTGGCCGCCGAATCGGCATCGTTCACGATGGCCTACACCAAGGCCGGGTTGAGCCCCGACGGCGGCGCCAGCTACGTGCTGCCGCGGCTGATCGGCCTGCGCCGCACCCAGGAACTGATGATCACCAACCGGGTGGTTAAGGCCGCAGACGCGCTGGACTGGGGATTGGTCACCACCGTCGTTCCCGACGCCGAGCTTCCCGACACGCTGGCCGAGCTGGCAGAGCAGGTCGCCGCGGGTGCTCGTGGCTCCAACTCGGCGGTCAAACAGCTGCTGCTGTCCAGCTACTCGAGCGGATACGAGGCGCAGTTGGAGCATGAGGCGCGCCATATCGCCACGAACGCCTCCTCCGCCGATGGCAGAGAAGGCGTCGCGGCGTTCGTGGGTAAACGGGCGCCTGCCTTCGGCTGAGCCGAAGAACAGGCCGACAGCTAGTAGGAGTGTTCGTCGGCGGGGAACACCCCGCCGGCGACCTCGTCGGCGTACTGCCGAGCCGCACGTCCCAGCTCGGTGCCGATCTCGGCGAACCGCTTCACGAACTTCGCGGTCTTGCCCGAGGTCAGCCCCGCCATGTCCTGCCACACCAACACCTGGGCATCGCAGTTGGGCCCGGCGCCGATGCCGATGGTCGGGATGGTCAGCTTGCCCGTGATCTGGGTGGCCAACTCGGCGGGCACCATTTCCAGCACGACGGCCACCGCACCGGCCTCGGCCACCGCGATCGCATCGTGGATGGTCTGGTCGCCGTTGTCGCCGCGCCCCTGCACCCGATAACCACCAAGGCCGTTGACACTCTGCGGGGTGAACCCGATATGCGCGATCACCGGGATGCCCGCCTGCGTCAGCGCCGCGATCTGCGCAGCGACCCGCTCGCCGCCCTCCAGCTTCACTGCGTGCGCCCCGGTCTCCTTCATGAAGCGGGTCGCGGTCTCCAGCGCCTGGTCGACGCTGCGCTCGTAACTGCCGAAGGGCAGGTCGGCGACCACCAGCGCGTGCTGGGCGCCGCGGACGACCGCGCTGACCAACGGGATCAGCTCGTCGATGGTGACGCGAACGGTGGTGTCGTAGCCGTACACCACGTTGGCCGCGGAATCACCGACCAGGAGCACCGGGATCCCCGCGTCATCGAAGATCCGTGCGGTGGAGTAGTCGTATGCGGTCAGCATGGACCACTTGTGGCCCTCGGCCTTCCACTTCTGCAGGTGATGGGTGCGAACCTTCACGGGCATATTGCCGGCACCATAAACGGACTGCTCAGACATCTTTGTCCTTCGATGTGTGTTGTCGGGTAGTCCTCGAGGCCCATCCGGGTCCCCGGGTCTTCTGACGCCGACAAGTCTGCCACCTTGGGTCACGTCGGGTGAACAGCGTGGTCGAGTGGATTTGCTCACACCGGTCATCGGCAGCCCTAACATCGGCAGCATGCAACGACTCAGTGGGCTCGACGCCAGCTTCCTCTATCTGGAGACGGCAGCCCAGCCGTTGCACGTCTGTTCCATCCTCGAACTGGACACCGCCACGATGCCCGGCGGCTACACGTTCGACCGGTTGCGCGACGAGCTCGCCATGCGGGTCAAGGCGATGCCCGAGTTCCGGGAGAAGCTCGCCGACAGCCGGCTCAACCTCGATCACCCGGTGTGGGTCGAGGACCCCGATTTCGATGTGCAGCGCCACCTGCACCGGATCGGCCTGCCCGCACCCGGGGGCCGCGCCGAGCTGTCGGAGATCTGCGGTCACATCGCCTCCCTGCCGCTGGACCGCAGCCGTCCGCTGTGGGAGATGTGGGTCATCGAGAACGTCGCGGGCACCGACGCGCACTCCGGCGGGCGGCTGGCACTGTTGACCAAGGTGCACCACGCCGCGGTCGACGGTGTCACCGGCGCCAACCTGATGTCGACGTTGTGCACCACCGAACCCGACGCCCCGCCGCCCGACCCGGTGGACGGCCCCGGCAGAGCGACCGAGCTGGAGATCGCGATCAACGGTGCACTTCGGTTCGTCACCCGTCCGCTGAAGCTGATGAACGTGCTGCCGTCGACGGTGTCCACCGTCGTCGACACCGCACGCAGGGCGACGAAGGGGTTGACCATGGCGGCCCCGTTCGCCGCACCCAAGACCCCGTTCAACGCGAATGTGACCGGGCACCGCAACATTTCGTTCGCCGAGATGGACCTCGCCGACATCAAGACCGTCAAGGACCGCTTCGGGGTGAAGGTCAACGACGTGGTCATGGCCCTGGTCGCCGGTGTCCTGCGCCGGTACCTGCTCGACCGTGACGAGCTGCCGGAGTCCTCTCTGGTGGCCATGATCCCGGTATCGGTGCACGACAAGTCCGACCGGCCCGGTCGCAATCAGGTCTCCGGCATGTTCTCGTCACTGCACACCAACATCGCCGACCCGGTCGAGCGCCTCAAGGCCATCGCCGAAGCCAATTCGGTGGCCAAACAACACAGCTCGGCCATCGGGGCAACCCTGCTGCAGGATTGGACGCAGTTCGCCGCCCCTGCGGTGTTCGGCATCGCCATGCGCGTGTACGCCCGCAGCAAGCTCTCGGCCGCGGCGCCGGTACACAACCTGGTGGTCTCCAACGTGCCGGGACCGCAGGTCCCGCTGTACCTGCTGGGCTGCGAGGTGAACGCGATGTACCCGTTGGGCCCGATCTTCCACGGCTCGGGGCTCAACATCACCGTGATGTCGCTGCGCGGCAAGCTCGACGTCGGCATCATCTCCTGCCCCGAACTGGTGCCCGACCTGTGGGAGATGGCCGACGATTTCACCGTCGAGTTGGCGGACCTGCTGGCCGCGGCGCGCGCCTGACCTCGCCCTCACCAGCTGTGATGTCGGCGCATGGCAGCATGGTCAGCCATGAACCTCACGCGCGGGATTCTCGCGGCCTCGATGACACTGCTGCTGGTATCCGGATGCAGCAACGCCATCGAAGGTCGCGCCGTGCTCTCCGCCCCGCGGCCCGGCACCCCCGTGCAGTGGGCGCCGTGCGAGGCGGGGGCGGGGGAGTCGCAGATTCCCACCGGCGCCGAATGCGGGCTGTTGTCCGTGCCCGTCGACTACGACAAACCCGACGGCGACGTCGCCCAGATCGCGATGATCCGCATCAAGGCCACCGGAACCAAGATCGGCACCCTTTTCATCAATCCCGGCGGCCCTGGTGAATCCGGTGTGAAAGCGGCGGCCTCGCTGGTGGGCAGCCTGCCCCAGCCGGTGCGGGAACGTTTCGACCTGGTCGGTTTCGACCCGCGTGGGGTGGGCGCGTCCAAGCCCGCGCTGTGGTGCAACTCCGACGAGGACAACGATCGCCAACGCGCCGACCCGACGGTGGAGTACGACGACGCCGGCGTCGCCCATATCGAGGCCGAGACCAAGGCCTTCGTGGACCGCTGTGTGCAGAAGATGGGTGAGGAGTTCCTGGCGAACATCGGAACCCAAAGCGTGGCAAAGGATCTCGATGCCATGCGACAGGCCGTCGGTGACGAGAAGCTGACCTACCTCGGCTATTCCTACGGCACCAGGATCGGCGCCACCTATGCCGAGCTGTTCGGTGGCGACAAGGTGCGCGCGATGATCCTCGACGGCGCGGTCGACCCCAACGCCGACCCGCTGGAGGCCGATCTGCGTCAGGCCAAGGCCTTCCAGACCGCGTTCGACGATTACGCCGCCGACTGCGCCAAGGATCCGGAATGCCCGCTGGGGACCGATCCGGCCAAGGCCACCGAGGTGTACAAGTCGTTGGTCGATCCGCTGGTCGACAGCCCGGCCAGGACCCGCGATCCGCGGGGGCTCGGCTACAGCGACGCGGTGGTCGGCACGATCCTGCCGCTGTACTCGCCGAGCCTGTGGCGCCACCTGACCGACGCGCTGACCGAGCTGCGCGCCGGCCGCGGTGACACCATGCTCGCGCTCTCCGACCTCTACATGGGTCGCGATGCCGACGGCCACTACAACAATTCGACCGATGTCCGGGTCGCCGTCAACTGCGTCGACGAACCGGCGATCACCGATCGCGATGTCGTCATCGAGCAGGACCGCAAGCTCCGTGAGCTCGCGCCGTTCATGAGCTATGGCGAGTTCACCGGTAACGCGCCGATGGGAACCTGCTCGTTCTGGCCGGTTCCGCCCACCTCGGAGCAGCACGAGCTGCGGGTGCAGAACATGCCGCCCACCCTGGTGGTGTCGACCACCAACGACCCGGCGACGCCGTACCAGGCCGGTGTCGACCTGGCCCGCCAGCTCGGCGGGACGCTGCTGACCTACGACGGCACCCAGCACACCGTGGTGTTCCAGGGCGACCGGTGCGTCGACGACATCTCCAGCAAGTACCTCGTCGATCTCCAGGTCCCGCCGCCGGGCACCCGCTGCTGACCGACGACCGACAGGTCACGGCTGCGTCACCGTCTGATCTCCGCGGCGGTGCGCAGCCGAGCCGACGCGGCGGCCCGTGCGAGCATGGCCGGCATGTGGCTGGCGGGCAGGGTTTTCGCGATGCTGCTGGCCCCACTGATGCTGGCCGGCGCGCTCGTCGTGCCCGCGCAGGCCGCCGTCGCGTGGGGCGGCTGCGCACAGCTGCTGGGTGACCGGCCGCTCATCGCCACCGCACAGTGCGGCACCGTCGCCGTCGACGGGGCGGAGCTGGCGGTCATCCGGGTACCCGCATCGGGGGAGCGGATCGGGATCCTGATGGTCAATCCCGGCGGTCCCGGCGCCTCGGCGGTGGACACCGTCGCCGATATGGGAACGGCCTTGGCGGACACCGAGATCGGCCGCCGCTTCGATCTCGTCGGCTTCGATCCGCGTGGGATCGGTTACTCGACACCGCAGCTGCGCTGCCGCACCGACGCCGATATCGACGCCTACCGGCGCGAGCCGATGGTCGACTACAGCCCGACCGGAATCGCCCATATCGAAGACGTGTACCGCTGGTTCGGGCAACGCTGTCTCGACCAGCTGGGCGCGCCGTTCCTGGCCGGTCTCGGCACCGACACCGCCGCCGACGACATGGACACCGTGCGCGCCGCCCTCGGTGAGGAGCAGCTCAGCTACCTCGGCTTCTCCTATGGCACCGCGCTGGGTACCGCCTACGCCGAGCGCTACCCGGATCGGGTGCGCGCCATGGTGCTCGACGGTGCGCTCGACCCGGCTGTCGATCCGATCGAGCGGAACATCGCCCAACTCGCCGGGTTCCAGGGCGTTTTCGACGAGTACGCCACCGACTGCGCCCGCTCGCCGGCCTGCCCGCTGGGCACCGACCCCGCCGCGTTCGTCAGCCGCTACCACGAGCTGATCGACCCACTGGTCCAACGGCCGGGCGCGACCTCCGACCCGCGCGGGCTGAGCTACTCCGACGCGATCACCGGTACTGCCAACGCGCTCTATTCGAAGCGGTACTGGCCCTATCTGACCAGTGGTCTGCTGGGGCTGGCCCACGGCACCGATGCCGGCGACCTGCTGATGCTCGCCGACAACTACCTGGGCCGTGATGCGGATGGCCGCTACAGCAGCCAGCAGGACGCCTTCACCGCGATCCGCTGTGCCGATGGCCGCTTCTCACCGGACCCGGCGGTGTGGGTGGACGCCGACCGGCGCACCCGGGCGGCCGCACCCTTCCTGGAGTACGGCAGCTTCACCGGGTACGCGCCACGCGATATCTGCGCACTGTGGCCGGTGTCGTCCACCCGCGAGCCGCACCCGGCCGTCTCGCCGGGGCCGGGCAAGGTCATCGTCGTGTCCACCACGCGTGATCCGGCGACCCCATACCAGGCCGGGGTGAACCTGGCCGCGCAGCTGCAGGCGCCGTTGGTGACCTTAGAGGGCAGCCAGCACACGGTGGTGTTCAACGGTGACGCCTGCGTCGACACGTCGGTGCTGGCGTTCCTGACCGATCTGACCCAGCCGCCGCCCGGGTTGCGGTGCTGAATCGGCCGATTCGTCGCCACCGGACTCGGCCGCGTAACACAGATTTAACAGCCGGTACCTAGGCTTCGCCTATGGACCGCCAGAAGGAATTCGTGCTGCGCACGCTGGAGGAACGCGATATCCGTTTCGTCCGGTTGTGGTTCACCGACGTGCTCGGCTACCTCAAGTCGGTGGCCATCGCGCCGGCCGAACTCGAGGGTGCCTTCGAGGAGGGCATCGGCTTCGACGGCTCCTCGATCGAGGGTTTCGCCCGGGTGTCGGAGGCCGATATGGTCGCCCGCCCCGATCCGTCCACCTTCCAGGTGCTGCCGTGGTCGGACAGCGCGGGCAGGCACCACTCGGCGCGGATGTTCTGCGATATCACCATGCCCGATGGCTCACCATCCTGGGCGGACTCGCGGCATGTGCTGCGCCGCCAGCTCGCCAAGGCCAGCGACCTCGGCTTCTCCTGCTATGTGCACCCGGAGATCGAGTTCTTCCTGCTCAAGCCCGGCAACGACGAAGACCCGCCGGTACCGGCCGACAACGGCGGTTATTTCGACCAGGCCGTGCACGACTCGGCGCCCAACTTCCGCCGCCACGCCATCGACGCCCTTGAGCAGATGGGCATCTCGGTGGAGTTCAGCCACCACGAGGGTGCGCCCGGCCAGCAGGAGATCGACCTGCGCTACGCCGACGCCCTCTCGATGGCCGACAACGTGATGACCTTCCGCTACCTGGTCAAAGAGGTGGCCCTCAGCGACGGCGTGCGGGCCTCTTTCATGCCCAAGCCGTTCTCCGAGCATCCCGGTTCGGCGATGCACACCCACATGAGCCTGTTCGAGGGTGACACCAACGCCTTCCACAGTCCCGACGACCCGCTGCAGCTCTCCGATGTCGCCAAGTCGTTCATCGCGGGAATCCTTGAGCACGCCAGCGAGATCAGTGCCGTCACCAACCAGTGGGTGAACTCCTACAAGCGGCTGGTGCACGGTGGCGAGGCGCCGACCGCCGCGTCATGGGGCGCAGCCAACCGCTCGGCCCTGGTGCGGGTGCCGATGTACACCCCGCGCAAGGCGTCGTCGCGGCGCATCGAGGTGCGCAGCCCGGACTCGGCCTGCAACCCCTACCTGACCTACGCCGTGCTGTTGGCCGCCGGCCTGCGCGGAGTGGAGAAGAACTACGTGCTGGGCCCGCAGGCCGAGGACAACGTGTGGAGCCTGACGCCCGAGGAACGCCGCGCCATGGGCTACAAGGAACTGCCGGGCAGCCTCGGTGTGGCGTTGGCCGAGATGGAGAGCTCCGAGCTGGTGGCGGAAGCTCTGGGAGAGCACGTGTTCGACTACTTCCTGCGCAACAAGCGCACGGAGTGGGAGAACTACCGCAGCACCGTCACCCCGTTCGAGCTGAAGAACTACCTCTCGCTGTAGCTTTAGAGGGTGTCCAAACCCGTCACTCAGCGTCCCAAGCTGCCCGGTGTCGGGCGACTGGGCCTGGTCGAGCTGACCGCTCGGGCGGACCTGGACCGGCTCGGCTGGAACACCGACGACCACGTCGAGCTGCTCTGGTCGCTCTCGCGTGCGCCGGACGCCGATGCCGCGCTGCGCGCGATGGTGCGCCTGGCCGACGCCCTCGAGGACGACTGGGACGAGCTGAACGCCGCGCTGCTGAAAGACAAGTCGCTGCGCGGGCGATTGTTCGCCGTCCTTGGCGGATCGCTGGCACTCGGTGATCACCTCGTCGCGCGCCCGCAGTCCTGGCGGCTGTTGGCCGGCGCGGTCCGGCTGCCGGACCGGGATGCGTTGGCCGAGCAGTTCGTCGCCGCCGCGCACGAGGTCGCCGACACCCGATTGGCCAGTCTGCCGTTGCAGACGCTCTACCGGGACCGCCTGCTGGTGCTGGCCGGGCTGGACCTGGCGCCGACGGTCGAGAACGAGCCCGTGCTGCAGTTCAGCACGGTCGGCGAACACCTTGCCGACCTCGCCGATGCCGCGCTGGCGGCGGCCCTGGTGATTGCCGTCAAGACGGTATGCGACGATCCGGGGAAGGCGCCGGTCATCTCGGTCATCGCGATGGGCAAATGCGGTGCGCGCGAGCTCAACTACGTCAGCGACGTGGATGTCATCTTCGTCGTGGAGAACGCCGATGCGGTCAGCACCCGGGTCGCCGGGGAGATGATGCGATTCGCCGGGGACACCTTCTTCGAGGTCGACGCGGCGCTACGCCCGGAAGGCAAACAGGGCCAGCTGGTGCGGACGCTGGAATCCCATATCGCCTACTACGAACGGTGGGCCAAGACCTGGGAGTTCCAGGCGCTGCTCAAGGCCCGTCCGGCCGCCGGGGATCCGGAATTGGGCGCGCGCTATATCGAGGCCCTCATGCCGATGGTCTGGACCGCCTGCGAGCGTGAGGATTTCGTCCCCGATGTGCAGGCCATGCGTCGCCGCGTCGTCGAACTGGTGCCGGCCGGTGTGCGTGACCGCGAGCTCAAGCTGGGCACCGGTGGCCTGCGCGATGTCGAATTCGCGGTGCAGCTGCTGCAATTGGTGCACGGTCGCACCGACGACACGTTGCATGTCGCGTCGACCGTCGATGCGCTGGCCGCACTGGGCAGCGGTGGTTACGTCGGCCGCGATGATGCCGCCAATCTGACTGCGTCCTACGAGTTCCTACGATTGCTCGAACATCGGCTGCAGTTGCAGCGGCTCAAGCGCACGCACATGTTGCCCGAACCCGATGACGAGGAGGCGCTGCGCTGGCTGGCGCGCGCGGCGCATGTCCGGCCCGACGGCCAGCACGACGCCCTCGGCGTGCTGCGCAACGAACTCAAGCGGCAGAGCCACCGCGTATCGCGATTGCACGCCAAGCTGTTCTATCAGCCGCTGCTGGAGTCGGTCGGTAAGCCGGGCATCCATGAGGTGATGTCCACCGAGTCGGCCGAACGACAGCTGGCCGCACTGGGTTACGAGGGTCCGAGCAGTGCGTTGACCCACCTCGCGGCGCTGACCGGTGAGGGCGGCCGCCGCGGGCGGGTGCAGCAGGTGTTGTTGCCCACGCTGTTGGACTGGTTGTCCGACACCCCCGATCCCGACGCCGGGCTGTTGGCCTACCGGCGCATCAGCGAGGAACTCGGTGATCTGCGCTGGTATCTGTCCACGCTGCGTGACGAGGGGGCGGTCGCCAAACGTCTGATGCGGGTGCTGGGCACCTCGGCCTACGTCCCCGATCTGTTGATGCGCGCTCCGGAGGTGATCCAGCTCTACGCCGACGGGCCGTCGGGTCCGAAACTCCTTGATGCCGACCCGGATACGGTCGGTCGGGCGTTGGTCGCCTCGGCCGCGCGGCACCAGGATCCGGCCCGCGCGATCGCCGCGGCGCGCACCCTGCGTCGCCGCGAGCTGGCCCGCATCGCCTCGGCCGACCTGTTGGGCATGCTCGAGGTCACCGATGTGTGCCGGGCCCTGACCTCGATCTGGGTGGCGGTGCTGCAGGCCGCGCTGGACGTGGTGATCCGGGACAAGACCCCCGCGGGGGGAGCGCCGGCGCGCATCGCGGTGATCGGGATGGGTCGGCTCGGTGGCGGCGAACTGGGGTACGGCTCGGATGCCGATGTCATGTTCGTCTGCGAGCCCGACAACGGCGCCGAGGAGTCGGTCGCGGTCAAGTGGTCGGTGACGATCGCCGAACAGGTGCGCGCGCTGCTCGGAACCCCCAGTGCCGACCCGCCATTGGAGGTCGACACCGGTCTGCGGCCGGAGGGCCGCAACGGTCCGCTGGTGCGCACGCTGGCCTCTTACGAGGCGTACTACTCCCAGTGGGCGCAGCCGTGGGAGATCCAGGCCTTGTTGCGGGCGCATCGGGTGGCCGGTGATCTGGAGTTGGGGGAGCGGTTCCTGCATCTGGTCGACAAGACCCGTTATCCGGCGGGCGGGGTGTCGGCCGAGGCGGTTCAGGAGATCCGTCGGGTCAAGGCGCGCGTGGATGCCGAGCGGTTGCCGCGCGGTGCCGATCCCAACACCCACACCAAGTTGGGCCGCGGTGGATTGGCCGATGTCGAATGGACCGTACAGCTGCTGCAGTTGCGCTACGCCCACGAGATACCGGCGCTGCACAACACCTCGACATTGGCGACCCTGGATGCGATCGGTGCGGCGGAGCTGCTTGCCGAGGGTGACGTCGCCCAGCTGCGGGAGGCGTGGCTGACGGCCACCCGGGCACGCAACGCGCTGGTGCTGGTGCGCGGCAAGGCGACCGATCAACTGCCGGGCCCCGGTCGGCAACTGAACGCGGTCGCCGCGGCGGCGGGGTGGGCCGGCGGTGACGGCGGCGAGTTCCTCGACAACTACCTGCGCGTCACCCGGCGTGCGAAAAACGTGGTACGCAACGTGTTCGGAGCCTGAGATGCAGCCCTTCCCCGAGATCACCGCCGACGAGCATGACCGTCAGCGGGACCTCTACGGTCCGCTCACGGCGGCGATCCGCAGGCTCGTCGACGCCGGTATCCGCACCGGCGCCGACGCCGATACCGTGCGCACCGCGCAGGCGGCCATCGAGGCCGCCGCCGAGGCGCTGGAGGGCAGGCAACACGATGCGCCGCGGACCTTGCGGCATGCCGAGACGGGACGCCCCGTAACCTGGGCCGACCCGGCGATCGGTCTGCGCAATGCCATCGCACCGCCGCTGCACATCGAACACGACGAGGACGGCCGGTGCTGGTCGGAGTTCAGCCTCGGGATGCCGTACGAGGGTCCGCCGGGGCGGGTGCACGGCGGCATCTGTGCGTTGGTGCTCGACCACATTCTCGGCGAGGTGGCCAGCGAAGGTCTGGTGAAGCCGAGGTTCACCGGGACCCTGACATTGCGGTACCGACGCGGGACACCGCTGGGCCCGCTGCGGGCCGAGGCCTGGGTCGACCGCATCGACGGGGTGAAAGCCTTTGCCCGCGGCCACATCCTGGATGCCGAAGGCCCCACGGTGGAAGCCGAGGGCATCTTCGTCATGCCGGCGTGGGCGCGCCCCGCGGTCTAGCGTGCCGGCCGGACGCGCTTCCTCCCGATGACGCTGTCCAGCGCGATGGAACCACCGCCGATGAACACCAGCAGCAGGAAGCCGAAGCAGTAGAGCACGGCGGGCTCGCCGCCGTTGTCGATCGGCCACAGCGCGGTGGGCTGGTGCGCGGTGAAGTAGGCGTAGGCCATCTCGCCGGAGGCGATGAACGCGGCGATCCGGGTGAACAGTCCGGTCAGGATCAGCAGGCCGAGGACGAGCTCGATCACGCCGGCGTACCAGTAGGGCCAGGTGCCGACGGGCACGGTCCCGCTTTCCATGGCGGTGGGGAAGCCGAAGAGCTTCTGGGTGCCGTGCACGGTGAACAGCAGTCCGAAGACGATCCGGAAGGCCGACAGTGCCAGCGGGGTGAATGGGGCGAGCTTGGAATCCAGACCGGTAGATGACATGGACCCGATAATAGGACCGTAGTCCGTTTTGGATCTAGTCCGCCGGCGTGCGACTTCTCACTCGGTCGAGGGAATACGCGCCGCCGCCGGTGAACACCAGCAGCAGGAAGACGAAACAGAACAGGATGGCGTCGAGGCCGCCGTTACCGCCGTACTCGGGGCTCACGATCGGCCACAGCCCCAACGGCTGGTGTTGCCAGAAGTAGGCCACCGCCATCGATCCCGACGCGATGAACGCCGCGCCGCGGGTGAACAGGCCGACCATGATGAGCACCCCGGCGACCAGCTCGATCAGACCTGCGTACCAGACCGGCCATGACCCGATCGGCATCTCCATCGCGATGGGCCAGCCGAAGATCTTCGAGGTACCGAACAGGGTGAACAGGAACCCGATGACGACCCGGACTAGACTCAGTACCGCCGGGGCCGCCGCGTTGAGGCGATCGGACAGATTGATCATGTCGTCTGACCCTACCCACCGGCGGCAAGGATCCGCATGAACCGCTTCTTCTTCATGTTCTGCTGGATCACCCAGGACACGTCCGGATCGGTGTCATCCAGCGACGAGAAGACCGGCAGGCCGGCCTCCGGTGCTGCGGCCACCGCGACGCTCCAGCAGTAGCCCAGCGCCTGGCGCAGTGTGCGCAGCGCGGGGTCCCGGCGCGCTTCGGCAGGCCACCCCGACACGACAGCCGTTGCGGCGGTGCATGTATCGATGGCACACGCCGCCGCGGCCGGGGTGCCCAGCAGTCGAGGTTCGCAGATCGCGGCGACCGCCGCGCGCACCACCAGGGGGTCCGGGTCGCGGGCCCACCGCGTGACCAGCTTCTGCACGGTGCCGATATCGCTGTCTGCCAACAATTGCAGTCCGAGGACCACGCCCTCGCGGACCCGCCAGCGTGGATCGCGGGCCGATGAGTGCGCCCGCGCCCGCGACGCGGTGTCGGTGGCGCGGGCGCCGAGCGCGACGGCCGCGCACATGGCGCGGTATTCGTCAGGACTGTCGATCACTCGGTCGATATCGGCCGGATCGGCCAGCGCGCCGAAGGCCAGCGCCAGCTCGGTGTTGGCCCGGGGGCCGGGCAGCCCGGAATGCTCGTCGAGGTAGCGCGGCCACCGGGGCCGTGGGAGGGCGCGGAGTTCGGCGGTCCAGTGCGTCCGCGGTGTCATGGACCAGAGCTTAGGGCTACCGGGGAACTTCCCCGCGAAAGCAGCAGTGCCCCAGGTCATACGACCTGGGGCACCGCTGTCGACTGCCTTGCTTCAGACGTCTGGTCAGACGTCTGATTACACGTCGTAGTACAGGCTGAACTCGTACGGGTGAGGACGGATCTGGATCGGCATGATCTCGTTCTCCCGCTTGTAGGAGATCCAGGTCTCGATCAGATCCTCGGTGAACACGCCACCCTCGGTGAGGTATTCGTGGTCCTCTTCGAGCTTGTCGATCACCGCGGCCAGCGAGGTCGGGGCCTGCGGGATGTTGGCGGCCTCGTCCGGGGGCAGCTCGTAGAGATCCTTGTCGACCGGGGCCAGCGGCTCGATCTTCTTCTTGATGCCGTCGATACCGGCCATCAGCATGGCCGCGAACGCCAGGTACGGGTTACCCGAGCTGTCCGGGCAACGGAACTCAAGACGCTTGGCCTTGGGGTTGTTACCGGTGATCGGGATGCGCACGCATGCCGAGCGGTTGCGCTGGCTGTAGACCAGGTTGATCGGGGCCTCGTAGCCCGGCACCAGACGCTTGTAGGAGTTCACCGTGGGGTTGGTGAAGGCCAGCAGCGACGGGGCGTGGTGCAGGATGCCGCCGATGTAGTGGCGCGCGATGTCCGACAGACCGGCGTAACCGGACTCGTCGTGGAACAACGGCTTGCCGTCCTTCCACAGCGACTGGTGGGCATGCATGCCCGAGCCGTTGTCGCCGAAGAGGGGCTTGGGCATGAAGGTGACGGTCTTGCCGTTCTGCCATGCGGTGTTCTTGATGATGTACTTGAACAGCAGCACATCGTCGGCGGCGGCCAGCAGGGTGTCGAACTTGTAGTTGATCTCGGCCTGGCCTGCGGTGCCCACCTCGTGGTGACCGCGCTCGAGCACGAAGCCGGCGTTGGTCAGGTTGGTGGCCATCTCATCGCGCAGATCCACGTAGTGGTCGTACGGCGCGACGGGGAAGTAGCCGCCCTTGGGGCGCACCTTGTAGCCACGGTTGGGGGAGCCGTCGGCCTCGTAGGGCTCGCCGCTGTTCCACCAGCCGGACTCGGAATCGACCTCGTAGAAGGTGCCGTTCATCTTCGAGTCGAAGCTCACCGAGTCGAAGATGTAGAACTCGGCCTCGGCACCGAAGTAACAGGTATCGGCGATACCGGTGCTGACGAGGTAGTTCTCCGCCTTGCGGGCGACGTTGCGCGGATCGCGCGAGTAGGCCTCACGGGTGAAGGGATCGTGCACGAAGAAGTTCAGGTTCAGCGTCTTGGCCGCCCGGAACGGATCGATGCGCGCGGTGTTGGGGTCGGGCAGCAGCATCATGTCCGACTCGTGGATCGACTGGAAGCCGCGCACCGAAGAGCCGTCGAAAGCCAGTCCGTCCTCGAAGACGCTCTCGTCGAACGCCGAGGCCGGGATAGAGAAGTGCTGGACGACACCGGGCAGATCGCAGAACCGAATGTCGACGTACTCGACGTTCTCGTCCTTGATCAGCTTGAAGATGTCATCGGAGGTCTTTTCTGCCACTACGAATTCTCCTTTTCTGGTGACCCGCGCGTTGACGCTATGGACACCATGTTGCACGGTCATCAACCGTATGTTGCGTAGACGTTACGCAATGGCCCCTCGGCCCCGGGAACCTATGCTTGGGGCATGGCCCGTGAGATCTCATCCTGGTTGTCCGGACCGGAGCCCTTCGATTCGGCCGCAGGCGCCCCCGGACAGGACCGCGGGGACTATCCCGGGCACCGGCTGGGTTTGCCGCAACACGGATCGGGTTCGATCGCCGGCTTCGGCAGGCGCGCGGCCGCACTGCTCATCGACTGGCTGATCGCCTACGGGCTCACCGCGCTGGGCATGTCGTTCGGACTGGTCTCGCTGACCATGATGTCCACGGTGGTCCTGCTGGTGTGGTTCGTCCTCGGTGCGGTATCGGTGCGACTGTTCGGTTTCACCCCTGGCCAGCTCGCGCTCGGGCTGATGGTGGTGTCGGTGGACAACCGTCAGCATGTCGGACTGGGCCGGGCCGCGGTGCGCGGCCTGCTGGCCGCTCTGGTGATCCCGGCGCTGTTCACCGACTCCGACCAGCGCAGCCTGCACGATCTGGCCACCAAGACCGCCGTCGTCCGGCGATGAGCGCTTGCGCGAAGAGCAGACGGAACCGCTGATCGGTCAAGCCTGGTGCCGGACCTGACCGTTCATCATCGTCATCGTCACCTCTGCGGCATGGATCTCGTGCGGGTCGATTTCGAAGATGTTGCGGTCCAGCACGATCAGATCGGCCAGCTTGCCGACCTCCACCGAACCCACCTTGTCCTCCAGCCGGATCTGATACGCCGCCCCGAGGGTGTTGGCGTGCACGGCCTGCTCGACGGTCAGCTTCTGGTCGGCCGGGGCCAGCACCGGGGCGTCCGGATTGCCGATGAGCTGACGGGTGACGCCGATCTGGATGGAGTCCAGCGGTTTGTAGGTGGAGAAGTAGCCCGCCGCAGGCCAGTCGGTACCGAGCGAGATGCGGCCGCCTGAACCGAGCACGGCCTGCGGCCGGTAGAGCAGGTCCTTGCGCGGAGCGCCGTAGCGAGCACCCATGTTCTCGATGGTGTCCGGGTCGGCCGACATCCAGTTCGCCGAGAACTGCGCGGTGACACCCAGC
Organism: Mycolicibacterium neoaurum ATCC 25795; assembly: GCF_000691525.1. Taxonomy (GTDB): domain Bacteria; phylum Actinomycetota; class Actinomycetes; order Mycobacteriales; family Mycobacteriaceae; genus Mycobacterium; species Mycobacterium neoaurum. The sequence continues at coordinate 134,257 of NZ_JMDW01000013.1, read as the reverse complement.
TGTGCGAAACGTGGTGCGTCGGAGTCCTCGACGTAGACCAGGTGCGCGATGGTGTGACGCCGGTCCCGCGGCGGATTGGTCGCGGCGGCGTGCTCGACGGCGTCGAGACCCACCCGGGCTGTGCGCTCACCACAGGCGTGGATGTGCACGTCGTAGCCGGCCGCGTCGACATCGCCGACCAGTCGGTGCCACTGCTCCTCGGTAAAGGGGGAAGCACCGGTGGAATCGGGTTTGTCGGCGTAGGGCTCGATGAGCCAGGCGGTGTACCCGCCCTGGGTGCCATCGCCGACGATCTTCACCACGCCGACCGTCACCAGCTCGCTGGAGATGGCGTCACGCACCGCGGTGAACTTCTCGACGGTGCCTTCGATCGGGGCGCCCCGCACCGAGTACGAGGCCACCACGCGAAACGGCAATTCGTTGCGCTGCTCGATATCGGTGTAGATCCGCAGGATCGCCGCCTGATCGTCACCGATGGGTGGCACCCCGGCATCGAAGACCGACGTGATACCGGCCGCCGAGGCCTTGGGCAGCCAGCCCTGCACCAGCGTGGCCATGGTGTCCGGGGAGATGGGTTCGACGGCGTCGACGAGGCCGAGCACCGCGTTGACCTCAAGGACGTACCCGGTGGGCTCGCCGTTCTCGTCCCGCGCGTAGTAACTGAAGCCGGGGATCGGGTCCGGGGTGTCGCGGCTGACGCCGGCCAGCTCCAGGGCCTTGCTGTTGGCCCACAGGCTGTGCCCGTCGATGGCGAAGAAGAAGCCGGGCCGGTCGGGCAGTACCCGGTCGAGATCGGCGCGGGTTGGTCCCTGCGGTCCGAACATGTCGACGCGCCAACCGAATCCACGCACGGGGCCGGTCGGATTGGCCTTGGCGTAGGCGGCGATGGCATCCAGGGCCTCGGTCAGCGTCGGCACCTGCAGGTCGACACCGGAGGTCAGGAAGGCGCCGAGGAACGGGTGGGTGTGGCCCTCGACGAAACCGGGCATCAGCAGCTTGCCGCCGAGGTCGATCACCCGGGTGTCCGGGCCGGCGAGCGCCATGGCGCCGGCGTCATCGCCGACGTAGCTGATGGTGTTCCCGGTGACCGCGACCGCCTGGGCCCATGGGGCAGCACCCGCCACGGTGTAGACCCGTCCGTTGCGGAATACGGTGGTCGCCGAGTCACCCGGTCCGGGGGTCGGGTCCGCGCCGGAGGTGGGCGCCGGCGCGGAGTCCGGAGCGCAGGCGGCGAGCGAACCGACGGCGGCGGCCGCCGCGACGATGGTCGCAGCGCGCAACACGGTGCGCCGGTTGGCGGTCAGTGCGGAGAAGTGCGGAGCCCATTCACATGCGGTGCACATGCACCCGCCCGGCTGTCATGGGTGTATCTAAACAACAGGGGTGGGCCGGTGACGGCGACTCGCCGAAAATTGCCGCCGCGCCGTGGACGCCCTACTTGCGGCGGACGGTGCGCCCGACGCCGCGCATCTTGGCCTGGTTGGGCAGCGGGCCCTTGGGCATGGCGGCCGGGCCGATCTTGGAGCCCAGCGCCACCAGCTTCGATTCCAGCGAATCCATCTGCTTGGTCGTGATGTTGGCAGGCAACTTGCCCAGATGGCGCTCCAGCTTGGCCAGCGGCACCTCACCCTCGCCGTTGCCCACCACGATGTCGTAGATCGGCACATCGCCGACCAGCCGTGCGGTCTTCTTCTTCTCTTGCGCCAGAAGCGGTTTCACCCGGCTGGCCGAACCCTCGCCGACCAGGATGACGCCCGGGCGACCGATCACCCGGTGCACGGCGTCGAAGTGCCCGGTGGCCGCGACCCCGGGGGTGACACGCCAGCGGCCGCGCAGGTTGTCCAGTGCCCAGGCGGCCGCACCGGTCTGCCCTTCGGCCTTGCGGTAGACCGATTTCTGGGCGCGACGGCCGAAGATGATGAAGGCGACCAGCGCACCGAGGATGATGCCCAGCGGGATCATCATGTACAAGGTGAAACCGCCGGCCAGCACACCGAGCGCGATCGAGATACCCACGATGAGCACGAACGCGCCGATCATGTACGGCAGCAGCCGGGTGTCCTCTTTGCGCTGGATCTGGAAGGCCTGCCACAGCTGACTGCGGCGCTGCTTGGACGCAGCCTTGCGGGCGGCCTTCGCCTCGGCCTTGGCAGCCTTGGTCTGGGCGGGATTACGCGATTTCGCCATTCGACAAGTTTACGATGCGCCGGCGGCTGCTCTGACCCGCGCAGCCTCGGCGTACAACTTGCCCGCCCGGTAGGACGACCGGACCAGCGGTCCGGCCAGCACACCGGTGAACCCGATGCTCTTGGCGTAGTCGGAATGCTCGACGAATTCCTCGGGCCGCACCCAGCGCTCGACCGGATGATGACGCGGCGACGGGCGCAGGTACTGGGTGATGGTGACGATGTCGCAGCCCGCTTCGTGCAGATCGACCAGCGCGGTGCGCACCTCCTCGGGGGTCTCGCCCATTCCGAGGATGAGGTTGCTCTTGGTCACCAGCCCGAAATCGCGCGCCGCGGTGATGACGTCGAGGCTGCGCTGGTACCGGAAGGCGGGACGGATGCGCTTGAAGATGCGCGGCACCGTCTCGACATTGTGGGCGAACACCTCGGGGCGGGACTCGAACACCTCGGCGAGCTGTTCGGGTATCGCATTGAAATCCGGGGCGAGCAGCTCGACACCGGTGTTCGGGTTGAGCTGGTGGATCTGGCGGACGGTCTCGGCATAGAGCCAGGCGCCGCCGTCGGGCAGATCGTCACGGGCCACCCCGGTGACCGTCGAGTAGCGAAGGCCCATGGCCTGGACGCTCTCGGCGACGCGGCGCGGTTCGTCGCGGTCGAGCTCGGCGGGCTTGCCGGTGTCGATCTGGCAGAAATCGCAGCGCCGGGTGCACTGTTCACCGCCGATGAGGAAGGTGGCCTCGCGGTCCTCCCAGCACTCGTAGATGTTGGGGCAGCCGGCCTCTTCGCAGACGGTGTGCAGACCCTCACGCTTCACCAGGCTCTTGAGTTCGGTGTACTCCGGGCCGGTGCGCAGCTTGGTCTTGATCCACGGCGGTTTGCGCTCGATAGGGGTCTCGGCATTGCGCACCTCGAGGCGCAACAGCTTACGGCCTTCGGGTACGACACTCACGACGACAATGCTACGCGGATATGTCCGTCCAAAGCGCCCGAGACGGCCTCTGCCACCGCGTCGGTGACATCTTTCACTCGTACGTGCCTACCCAGTTCGGCGGTCAGCGATGTGACCCCGGCGTCGGCGATACCGCACGGGATGATCCCGCCGAACGCGCCGAGGTCACAGTCGCAGTTGAGTGCGAACCCGTGCAGGGTGACCCCGCGGGCCACCCGGATGCCGATGGCGCCGACCTTGCGCGCGGGACCCGCAGGCCCCGCGGGCACCCAGACCCCCGACCGTCCGTCGACCCGGGTCGTCTGCAGGCCGAGGTCGGCGCACACCGTGATGAGTGCTTCCTCAAGGCGCCGAACGAAATTCACCACGTCCAGCGGCTCGGCGAGTCCGATGATCGGGTAGCCGACGAGCTGTCCGGGTCCGTGCCAGGTGATCTTGCCGCCGCGGTCGGTATCGACGACGGGAGTGCCATCCACCGGTCGCTCGTGTTCCTCGGTGCGCTTGCCCGCGGTGTAGACCGGCGGGTGTTCGAGCAGCAGCAGCGTGTCCGGGCCGCCGGCCACCCGCGCGTCGGCGATCTCCCGTTGCAGCTGCCAGGCCTGCACGTAGTCCAGGCTGCCCAGCACGCGGACCTGCAGCGGTTCGGCGGAGGAGCGGATGGAGGTCACCCGAGTGACGTTACGCCGGTGGGACACCGGCGGTCACATAGCTCAGCGCGGCGCCGACGGTGTTGTGGTGGAAGACGAAACCGGCCCGCTCGAGTGCCGCCGGGATGGCCCGCTGGCCGGCCAGCAGACCCTCGTCGGCGAATTCGCCGAGGGCTGCGCGCAACGCGAACCCGGGGACGATCATCGGGGTGGGGCGGTTCAGGGCGCGGCCGAGCGCAGCGGTGAACTCGCCGTTGGTCACCGGTGCCGGGCCGGTGAGGTTGACCGGGCCGGCAAGTTGCTCATCGGTCAGGGCGAACCGGATCGCGCGGACCTCGTCCTCCAGGCTTATCCACGGGAAGTACTGCCGCCCATTGCCCAGCCGGGCGCCGAGGCCGAGACCGAAGATGGGACGCAGGCGGTTGAGCATCCCGCCGGACGGGGAGAGCACCAGCCCCGTCCGCAGCAGCACGACCCTGGCGCCGGCGTCCCCGGCGGCCGCGGTAGCGGCCTCCCAGTCCGCGCAGAGCTGGGCCAGGAATCCCGCGCCGCACGGGGCGGTCTCGTCGACCACCCGGCCTCGGGTGTCCCCGTAGTAGCCGACCGCGCTGGCGTTGACCAGCAACGGGATGCCCGCATCGGCCACAGCCTCGGCGAGCACCTCGGTCGGCCCTATCCGGCTGTCCCGCAGACTCTGCTTGAACGAGCCGGACCAGCGTTTGTCGCCGACACCGACGCCACACAGGTTGACCACCGCGTCGACGCCGACCAGTGCGTCGATGTCGAGCTGTCCGGTGGCCGGGTCCCAGAACACCTCGTCGGGACCCGACGGCGAAGTGCGCACCAGACGCAGCACCCGATGGTCGGCGGTGCGCAGCGCGGTCGTCAGGGCTGAACCGATCAGCCCCGACGACCCCGCGACAGCGATGACCTGCCCGGCCATCGGTTACAACCCCAGATCGGCCTCGAACGCGCCTTCTTCGAGCCGGCGCTTGACCGTGGTCAGGAAGCGGCCGGCATCGGCACCGTCGATGAGGCGGTGATCGTAGGTGAGCGGCAGGTAGGCCACCGACCGCACACCGATCGACTCGTTGCCGAACTCGTCGGAGATGACGCGCGGGCGCTTGACGATCGCACCGGTGCCCAGCATCGCCGCCTGCGGCGGGACCAGGATTGGGGTGTCGAACAGCGCGCCCTGGCTGCCGATGTTGGTGATGGTGAAGGTGCCGCCGGACAGCTCGTCGGGCTTCAGGTTGCCCGACCGGGCACGCGCGGCGATATCGGCGATGGCCCTGGCCAGGCCGCCGAGGGAGAGATCACCGGCGTTGTGGACGACGGGGGAGAGCAGACCCTGCTCGGTGTCCACCGCGAAGCCGAGATGCTCGGCGTCGTAGTAGGTGATCTCCTTGGTGTCCTCGTTGTAGCTGGCGTTGATGTTCGGGTGCGCCTTGAGGGCGTCGACGACGGCGACCGCGAAGAACGGCAAGAACGTCAGGTTGACGCCCTCACGCTCGGAGAAGCTCTTCTTGGCCTTGGCGCGCAGCGCGACGATCTTGGTCAGGTCGACCTCGTGCACCTGGGTCAGCTGCGCGGTGGTCTGCAGGGATTCGCGGGTCTTCTTCGCGGTGATCTGCCGGATGCGGTTCGCCTTCTGCGTGCTGCCACGCAGATGTGCCAGGGCCGGGGCCGGGGCGGCCTCCTTCTTCTGGCCGGCCGCCGGACCGGCGGTCGAGGCGGCGGGGGCCTGCGGTGCCTTTGCCGCCTCCGCCGCGGCGAGCACATCCTGCTTGCGAATGCGCCCGCCCACGCCGGTGCCCTTCACCGACGACAGGTCGACGTCGTTCTCGGCGGCGAGCTTACGCACCAGCGGTGTGACATACGGGTTGGCGTCGGACTCGCTGCCCGCGGCCGCCGGGGCGGGCTCGGCCTTGGGCGCCGGCTTGGGCTCGAGCTTGGGTTCGGGCTTGGCCTCTTGCTTGGGCTCCGGCTTCGGCTCGGGCTTGGCTTCCTGCTTGGGCTCTTCCTTGGGCTCTGGTTCGGGCTCTGGTTCGGGCTCCGGCTCGGGTTCGGCGGCACCCTCGGCACCGGCGTCACCGATCTTGGCCAACTCGCCGCCCACGGCGACCACATCGTCCTCTTCGGCGCTGATCGACAGCAGCGTGCCCGCGACCGGCGACGGGATCTCGGTGTCGACCTTGTCGGTGGACACCTCGACGAGCGCCTCATCGACGGCGACCTCGTCGCCGACCTTCTTCAGCCAGCGGGTGACGGTGCCTTCGGTGACCGACTCGCCCAGCTCCGGCATCTTCACCGACGTGGCGTCACCACCGCCGGATGCGGCCGGCTTGGCGGGCTTGGACTCTTCGGGCTTGGACTCTTCGGGCTCGGACTCTTCGGGCTCGGACTCTTCGGCGGCGGGCTCAGGCTCGGGCTCGGCTTCCTCGGCGGGGGTCGAGTCACCGGTCGGGGCGGACTCGCCCTCCTCGCCGATCAGCGCGAGGTCGCCACCGACCTCCACGACATCGTCTTCGGCCGCGATGATCTTGGTGAGCACGCCGGCGGCCGGTGACGGGATCTCGGTGTCGACCTTGTCGGTGGATACCTCGAGCAGTGGCTCGTCGACGGCGACGGTGTCACCCTCTTGCTTGAGCCATCGTGTGACGGTCCCCTCTGTGACGCTCTCACCGAGTGCGGGCATCTGGACTGAGATTGCCATGGGTTTTGACTCCTCGAAAGTCATCGTCACGTGTCGAATGCGGTGCCCTTCCATCCTGTCATGTCCGCCGGTCGCGGTCGTCGCGGACCGCCGACTCGATGCTCTGGCACCATCGAATCAAGGGTCGGAGAGGAGAATCCGCAGTTGGGACTGTTGGACAAGTGGCGGCGGCCGCGCGGTGGCGCGCGGGGCCTTGCCCGTAAACAGGCATCGGCCGACCTGGACTATCTGCGCCACTGGGTCGCGACACACACCGGGGTCGAGGCATTCGTCGAACCTCAGACCACGGTCACCGAGGTCACCGTGGTGCTGGTGGCCGTCGATGGTGAATGGACCCGCAGGCGCACCGGTGGGGAAGCAGGAGCCAAACGGCTGAGCAGGCAACTCGACATCCCGGTGTACGACGTCCAGAAGGTCGGCTATCCGCAGCGGATGCGCGACTACGATGCCCGACGCCGGATCGAACGTGACCGGGAACGCCGCCGTGAACTAGAGGGGTAGCCATGTCAGCAGTCGCCGAACGGTTCGTCACCAGCGCTGACGGGACCCGGATCGCCGTCTGGGAGGAAGGCGACCCGGACGCGCCCGCGGTGGTGCTGGTGCACGGTTGGCCGGACTCGCACGTGCTGTGGGACGGTGTGATGCCGCTGCTGACCGGACGTTTCCGGGTCGTGCGCTATGACAATCGCGGCGTCGGCAATTCCGATGTGCCCAGCGGCACCGCTGCCTACACCATGGCCCGCTTCGCCGATGATTTCGCCGCGGTGGCCGCCGCGGTCAGCCCGCACCACCCGGTGCATGTGCTGGCCCACGACTGGGGCTCGGTCGGGGTGTGGGAGTACCTGGGCAGGCCCGACGCGATGTCGGTGGTGGCGTCGTTCACCTCGGTGTCCGGACCCAGCGCGCAGCATCTGAACCGCTACATCAAGGACGGGCTGCGCAGGCCCTACCTGCCGCGCCGATTCGCCCGCGGGGCCGCCCAGCTGGCCAGGTTGTCCTATATGGGCGCGTTCTCGGTGCCGGTGCTGGCCCCGGCCGCCGTGCGGTGGGCGTTCTCCCGCGGTGCCATGGATCGCCGGCTGCGGCGTGACGGCGTCGACCCGCAGAACATCCACCACTCGCCGGCGCTGGCCGCCGACGCTGCCCGCAGCATGAAGGTGTACCGGGCCAACTATTTCCGTACGTTGGGCCAACCACGCGCCGAGCACGCGGTGAATGTGCCGGTGCAGTTGATCGTCAACCGGCGCGACCCCTATGTGCGTCCCTACGTCTACGACGACATCGCGAGATGGGTGCCGCAGTTGTGGCGCCGCGATCTGCACGCCGGGCACTGGGCACCGATGTCGCACCCGGCCCAGCTGGCCGCCGCCGTCGGTGAGTTCGTCGACCATCTCCAGGGCGCCCCGGCGGCGCGCACCCTGGCCAGGGCCAGGGTCGGTGTGTCCCGGCCACCGTTCGGTGACCAGCTGGTGTCCATCACCGGAGCAGGCAGCGGTATCGGGCGCGCCACTGCGCTGGCCTTCGCCGAACGCGGCGCCGAGGTCGTCGTCAGCGATATCGATGAGGACGCCGCGGCCGAGACCGCCGCGCAGATCGGCGCCGCGGGCGGCACCGCGCACGCCTACCGGTTGGACGTCGCCGACGCCGATGCCGTGGAACGCTTCGCCGAACAGGTGTGTGACATCCACGGAGTACCCGACATCGTGGTCAACAACGCCGGGGTGGGGCATGCCGGGTTCTTCCTGGACACCCCCGCCGCGAACTTTGACCGCGTCATGGACATCAACTTCGGCGGAGTGGTCAACTGCTGCCGGGCCTTTGCCGCGCGGATGGTCGACCGTGGCCTGGGTGGTCACGTGGTCAACGTCGCCTCGATGGCCGCGTATGCCCCGACTCAGTCGATGAACGCCTATGCCACCAGCAAGGCCGCGGTGTTCATGTTCTCCGACTGCCTGCGCGCAGAACTGGATTCGGCGGGCATCGGCCTGACAACGGTGTGCCCCGGCGTGATCGACACCAATATCGTGAGCACCACACAGTTCGACATGCCATCGGCCGGTGATTCCGCGGTGGAGGCGATGCGGGCCCAGATCGTCAAGGGATTCAAGCTGCGTCGCTACGGACCGGACAAGGTCGCCAAGGCGATCGTCGCGGCGGTGCAGAACAACACCCCGGTGCGGCCGGTGACCCCCGAGGCGTATCTGGTCTACGGGGCGGCACATGCGCTACCGCAGGTGATGCGCAGCACCGCGCGCGTCAAGCTCGGCTGAGCCGCGCCGGGCTCACCCGTTGGCGGCGATGTCCTCCAGGACCGCGAACATGGTCCGGGTCGGAACGCCGGTACCACCCTTGGGCGTGTAACCCCACGGCCCGCCGGTGTTGTAGGCCGGTGCGGCGATGTCGATGTGCGCCCACTCGACGCCCTCGGCGACGAACTCCCGCAGGTACACCCCGGCCACCAGCATCCCGGCATAGCGGGATGAGCTGACATTGGCCAGATCTGCCACCTGGGACTTGAGGTCGTCCTTGAGCTCCTCGGGCAACGGCATGGCCCAGCCGTTCTCGCCGACGGCCTGCGACAGCTCGGCGACCCGGTCGCGGAAATCGTCACTGCCCATCACGCCCGGGGTGCGCGCCCCCAGCGCGACCGTCTGGGCGCCGGTCAAAGTGGACGTCTCGATCAGGTAGTCGGGGTCGTCCTCACAGGCCCGCACGATCGCGTCGGCGAGCACCAGGCGCCCCTCGGCATCGGTGTTGAGCACCTCGACGGTGGTCCCGCCGTACTGGGTCAGCACATCGCCGGGGCGCTGCGCGGTCGCCGAGGGCATGTTCTCGGCCATCGGGACGTAGGCGATGACATCGATGGGCAGCTTCTGCTTGGCGGCCAGCACGACGGTGGCGACCACGGCCGCCGCTCCGCCCATATCGGAGGTCATGTGGTGCATGTTGGCCGCCGGCTTGATCGAGATGCCGCCGGTGTCGAAGGTGATGCCCTTGCCGACCAGCGCGACCTTCTTGGCGCGCCGGCCGCCGCCGGAGTGGGCGAGGCGCACCAGCCGCGGTGGCCGCGAGGATCCCTTGCCGACGCCGATGATGCCGCCGTAACCGCCCTTGGTCAGCGCCTTGTCGTCGAGCACCTCGACGGACAAGCCGGCGGCCTCACCCAAAGCCTTTGCCTGCTTGGCGAATTCGTCGGGGTAGAGGTGGCTGGGCGGGGTGTTGACGAAATCGCGAGCGGTGGCCACCGAGGTGGCGATGTCGACCGCGCGCTGCACCGTCGCCTTGGTGGCGGACTTGGTATCGGCCGTCAGCGCGATGATCTTCTTCAGGCCGGGGCCCTTGGGTGCGGTCTTGGGGCTGCGGAAATCGGTGAACCGGTATGCGCCGAGTATCAACCCCTCGACGGTGGCGCCCAGATCCAGCGCGGCCAGCGCGGCGACCACGGTGCCGACCTTGTCCAACGAGCGGGCGGCCGCACCGGCGGCGCGGCGGATGGTCTCGGATGCCCATTCCTCGCGTGCATCGCCGAGGCCGACGGTCAGCACGCTGGCCACCGGCAGCTCCGCGATCACGAGCCGGTGCAGCTGGCCCTCGCCACCTGTGGCATCGAGTGCCGCCAGCGCCGACTCGATGGCGGCCACCGCGTCGGCCCCGAGGTGGGTCTGGTCCTCGGCCACCGCGGGACCGTCGTCGCCGGCGACCACACCGACCAGCAGGACGGCGTCGGAGACACCCCTGCTGGGCAGGGACGAGCTGACGGTGACGGTGGGGGCCTGGTATCCGGGTGCGCTGCTCACCCGGCCAACCCTAATCAGGAATCAGCGTGTACGCGGTGACCGGCTCGGCGAAGCCCTTCAGCGTCAGCGCGGCCGGCGCGCTCACCGCGACACCGGGCAACAGCTCGTGCAGCGTCGCCGACACCAGGATCTGCCCGGGTTCGGCGGCGGCCACCAGCCGGGCAGCCCGGTTCACCGGACTGCCGAAGTAATCGCCACCGGTGGCCAGCACGGTGCCGAAATCCAGCCCGGCGCGGATCGGCAGTCCGGCCTCGGCGGCCCTGGGGTGGCCGACCAGACCGGCGGCCACCGCGACGAGCTGGGTGGGGCTCGGGGCCACCCACATGACCTCGTCACCGATGAACTTGACCAACCGGGCGCCCGCAGCATGGATGAGATCGGCTGCCGCACCGCTGAATTCGTTGAGAAGCGCGGCCAGCTCCAGCGTTTCCAGGGTCTGGGTCAGCGCGGTGAACCCGGAAAGATCGGCGAATCCCACGCCGCACACCACGGTCGCGGAGTCCTCGTGCGCCACCAGTTCCAGGTAGCGGCGGGTGTTCTGCAGGTGATGCCGGTGCACGGCATCGATCAGCGCGCCCAGGCGTGGGACGAACGCCGAGGCCTCGCGGTAGGCGCGGGCCGTGACGAGTTCGTCATGGGATTGCTCGATCTGGATCGCCGGACTGGCATGGCGGATGGTGGACGCCACCGCCTCCGACAGCCGGGCCAGCACCGAGCCGATGACCCGCAGCAGCCCGGTGGCCGGCTCGTCACCCAACGCCCGCCGCATCTCCGCCCACAACGCCAGGCCGTCGACATCGGGCCCGCTGAGCACGATCTCATCGGGCCCGGCGACGGTGAGCCCGAGCGCGGCCCAGGCATGTTCGACCTCGGCGACCGTCATGCCCAGCGCCGCGGCGGCGGTCCGCACGCTGTGCACCGGTGGGCCGGACAGTTGCAGGGCATCCCCGGCCAGACCGAACAACCGTCCGCGCCGCTCGGCGTCGATCATCTGCTCGGCGGTGAAGCCGAGACCGTCGAGATACTCGATCAGCGGCGCCCGCTCACGCGCATCGGTGATTCCGCCGGCGATCAGCGCGTCGAAATCCACCACCGGGCAAGTGTGCCAGCCGGGGGCGCCGCATTAGGGTGAGTTCGTGAGTGATGACCTGCTGCACGGCCCGCTGGAAGAACAACACCGCGCCCTGGGCGCCAGCTTCGCCGAGTTCGGCGGCTGGCTGATGCCGGTGGCCTATGCGGGCACCGTCGCCGAACACACCGCCACAAGGGAGACCGTCGGTCTGTTCGATGTCAGCCACCTCGGCAAGGCCCTGGTGAAGGGGCCGGGGGCAGCGGCGTACGTCAACAGCGCATTCACCAACGACCTGGCGCGGATCGGCCCGGGGAAGGCGCAGTACACGTTGTGCTGCAACTCATCCGGGGGAGTGATCGACGATCTGATCGCCTACTACGTCGCCGACGACGAGATCTTCCTGGTGCCCAACGCGGCCAACACCGCGGCGGTGGTCGCCGAGTTGCAGCGGCACGCCCCCGACGGACTGACCATCACCGACGAGCACCGCTCCTATGCGGTACTGGCGGTGCAGGGACCGAAATCGGCCGAGATCGTCGGCGGCTTGGGCCTGCCCACCTCGATGGACTACATGGGTTACGCCGACGCCGAGTATGACGGTGTGCCGGTGCGCGTCTGCCGCACCGGCTACACCGGTGAACAGGGTTTCGAGCTGCTGCCAGAATGGGAGCGCGCTCACATCGTCTTCGACGCTCTCGCCACGGCCGTGCAGGCCGCCGGCGGGCAACCGGCCGGACTGGGTGCCCGCGACACCCTGCGCACCGAGATGGGCTACCCCCTGCACGGGCACGAACTGTCGCTGGACATATCGCCGTTGCAGGCTCGCACCGGTTGGGCTGTCGGGTGGAAGAAGGACGCGTTCTGGGGCCGCGATGCGCTGCTGGCCGAGAAGCAGGCCGGCCCCACCCGCACCCTGCGCGGGCTGAAGGCGTTGGGACGCGGCGTGCTGCGCGCGGATCTGTCCGTCCTCGACGGTGAGACGGTGGTGGGCACGACGACATCGGGGACGTTCTCGCCGTCGCTGAAGGTCGGCATCGCGCTGGCGCTCATCGACACCGCGGCCGGTATCGAGGACGGCCAGACCGTCACCGTCGACGTGCGCGGCCGGGCGCTGGAGTGTGAGGTCGTCAAGCCGCCGTTCGTTTCCGCGCGCACCCGATAGCACCCGCTGGCACACGCAAAACCGCTAGCCAACGGGTTATACAATCGGTTCATGACTGACGGCCCCCTCGAATTCTCGCTTGCCCGCAACAGCTCACCGGCAAGCGACGAGGTAAGGGACGCCATCCTGGCCGATCCCGGTTTCGGCCGTTTCCACACCGACCACATGGTCTCGCTGAGCTACACCCGGGCCGACGGCTGGCATGACGCGCAGGTGTTGCCCTATGGGCCGATCGAGCTGGATCCGTCGGCCATCGTGCTGCATTACGCGCAGGAGATCTTCGAGGGGCTAAAGGCCTATCGCTGGGCCGACGGTTCGATCGTGTCGTTCCGTCCCGAGGCCAACGCCGCACGGTTGCAGGCCTCGGCCAACCGGCTGGCCATCCCGGAACTGCCCACCGAGGTGTTCCTGGAATCGCTGCGACAGCTGATCGCCGTCGACGAGAAATGGGTGCCCGCCGCCGGTGGTGAGGCCTCGTTGTACCTGCGCCCGTTTGTCATCGCGACCGAACCCGGACTCGGGGTGCGTCCCTCCGACGAGTACCGCTACCTGGTGATCGGATCGCCGGCCGGCGCCTACTTCAAGGGTGGGATCAAGCCGGTCAGCGTGTGGCTGTCCAACGAGTACGTGCGCGCCTCGCCCGGCGGCACCGGCGCGGCCAAGTTCGGCGGCAACTACGCCGCATCGTTGTTGGCCCAGGCACAGGCCGCCGAGCACGGTTGCGATCAGGTGGTGTGGCTGGATGCGCTGGAACGCCGCTATGTCGAAGAGATGGGCGGGATGAACCTGTTCTTCGTGTTCGGCAGCGGCGGGTCGGCACGCCTGGTCACCCCGGAACTGTCCGGTTCGCTGCTGCCGGGGATCACCCGGGATTCGTTGTTGCAGTTGGCAACCGACGCCGGGTTCGCCATCGAGGAACGCAAGATCGATGTCGACGAATGGCAGAAGAAGGCGACCGCGGGGGAGATCACCGAGGTGTTCGCCTGCGGCACCGCCGCCGTCATCACCCCGGTGTCGCATGTCAAGCATCGCGACGGTGAGTTCACCATCGCCGACGGCCAGCCCGGTGAAATCACCATGGCGCTGCGTGACACGCTGACCGGTATCCAGCGCGGCACATTCGCCGATACGCACGGCTGGATGTCGCGGCTCAACTGATCCACCAGATGCGACAAGGGCGGGTGCGCCGGCGGTGGCCGGCACACCCGCCCTCGTTGTTCGGGCCGGTCGTTCGCTAGGCGGCCAACTCCCATACCAGCTGCTGGGCAACTGGATTCGGGTTGGTGGCCGTGATCAGCTCATAGCCGCTCGCCGCCCACGCGGTCATGAACGTGGCCAGCGGAACCGCCATGCCCTGACCGACGGGCTCGTTCAGCCCGCTATCGTTGACGTACACGACGGCGAAGGTATCTCCGGGGCTGTTCGGGTTGGGCGCCTTGAGGTTGATGCCGATGACCGAGATTGCGTGATTAGAGGTCACCATGGTCGAGCCGTCGCCATAGCCCAGCGAGCTCCACATGCTGCCCGCGCTGATCATGGTGATGGTGCCCTTACCCTCCACCAGCGCCTCCTTGAGCTGGCCGAGCGCATCCTGACCGGTGCGGTAGGTGGCGTCCCCGTCGTTGAACTCGTTCATCCGATAGGTCTCGACCTGCATTCCCAGCACGCGCAGCAGCTGGGCGGTGTCCTCGGTGGTCAGGCCGTTGGTGCCCTCGTCGATCCACATCATGCCGGGGTGCGAGATGCTGGGGGTTTCCTTGGCCAGGTTCAGGAACTCCTGCTCGGTGGTGGCTGTGGGCCGTGTGCCGGTGAGTCGCCCCCATACCGAGGCGACCGCCATCACGGCGCAATCGTCGTCGTTCTGGTGCACGTAGAACTCCCGGCCGACCAGCGGGTCACCGTACTGTCCGGTGCCGCCGAACTCGATCAGGATCTCCATCCGGGTGGTGCTCGGCCGGGCCAGACCGAACGCGACGGCCAGCGAATGCAGAACATGCTGGGCCAGCCCCGCGAGGCCGGGTAACCGGGCCGCGGTGCCGTTGTCGGCTTCGATGACGAAGTAGTCGACGGTTCCAGGCGCCTGCAGGATGGGCTTGGCGGTGTAGGTGTACTTCCCGGTGACAGGGTCGACGGTGACGGTCCCGTAGGTGGCCTGCTCGGCGACGCGGTAGGTCAGGTCGAAGCCGTTGTTGCTCTGCCCGACCACGGTGCCGACCACGCCGGTTCCCGGCACCTGCTCGGCTTTGCCGTTCTCCAGCGTCGGGGCGGCATTGTTGAAGATGAACCGCAGGTGTCGGACGATGTTGTCCCACAGCGAGTTCGACTCGATGGCCGGTTCGGCCGCCGGCGCGGGTTGGGCATTCTGGGTGGCCGTGTTCGATGAGCCCGATGATGGTCCGGCCCGCGGGGTCGCCGCGGACTCCTCGGTGCCCGGGGTGCCGTTCTGGCCTTCGGGGGTGGTGATCTCGGTTTCGTCGATGATGACCTCACCCACGGCCGGTTCGCCGGTTGCGGCCGGTGGCGCAGACGATTCGGTCGGTGTGGTCGTGTCGTCGGCGGCATCGGCGATGGTATCGGCGATGGCCGCCGTCGTCGCGGTGTCGCGCTCTTCGGTCAGCGCGGCGCGAAGTTCGGCCCGGTGCAGCGCCGCGGTCGCGGCATCGGAACCGCTGTCGTCGGTGCGGGTGTCGGTACGGCCGGTGCCCGAGGGGTTGTCATCGGATCGGGTGTCATCGGTCCGGCTGTCCCGGGCTTCCGCGGGTGTGGGGTCGCTCAGGCTGGTGCTGCTGTCGGCGGTGTCCGTGCTGGTCGCCGAACCCGTGCGTGCGTCGGTGCTCGCTGCGCTGCTGGAACCGGACTCCGAACCGGAGGAATCCGTATCGGCGGCAGCGGCGGCGGCGCCGGTGAACATGGCCGCACCCAATCCCACCGCAAGTGCGCCGGCGGCCACCCAGGCGGTGAACCGGCGGGTGATCGGCGCGGCCGGGGGATCGTATCGACGGGTGGGCGGTTCGGTGGGTATGCGGCGGCGCCGTCGTCGGCTTGGATCCACGAGGTTTGTTCCTTTCCCGACCGGCGCGATCCCTGCTGGATCCCTGTCCCGGTGCAACGGCACGTTAGGTGCTGCATCGAAGGCGCACAGCAACTTCGCAGAAATTATCAGATCCGTAAATTGAGTATGCGTTTGCAAGGGCTTTCCAGTGGGTATCGCGCTGATGAATGAGCATGCGGCATGGCGAAACTCCTGGCTGCGCAACCATCTGTGGCGGCAAATCGCAGCGAAAACGCGATCATGGCAAAGCCGCTGTTGGTTGCTGAAAGTGTCCGCGCAGCGGCAGTAGCGTCGCGGCGCAGGTATCCGGTGGGCGCCGTATCAAAGACCGGGGCGACCGGTCAGCTAATGTTTTCGGCCGCGGTCAGGTGCCGCAGAAGGTGCGGTACCCGGCGGCGAATTCTTGATCGGCCGGCGCCGCGTAGCGCTCCAGGCCGGGCCGCTCGGTGAAGGGGTCACCGAGCGCATCCAACAGTCGGTGCGCCGGGGCCAGGTCGCCGGCGGTGGCCGCCGCCAGCGCCTCCTCGACCAGATGATTGCGCGGGATGTAGACGGGATTGACGCGGTTCATGCCGTCGGTGTCGGGAGCGTGCGCCCGCCAACGCGTCACCCAGTCCATGAACCCGAGAGGTACATCGCCACGGGCCAGGCCGCGGAAGAAGGATGTGTAGTCGATGGCGTGCTCGGTCAACAGGCCCGGCAGTTCGTCGACCAACGTGGCATCCGAATCATCTTGGCCAAGGCCGAGTTTGGCGCGCATTCCGGCTCGCCATGCAGCCTGGTAGCGCGGGGCGAACTCGCCGAGTGTGGCGGTGGCGAGCTCGATCGCGGCGTCGGTGTTACCTGCCGATTCCGCCAAGAGTGGCAGCAACGTCTCGGCGAACCGGGCCAGATTCCAACCGGTGATCGCCGGCTGATTGCCGTAGGCATAGCGGCCCCAGCTGTCGATCGAGCTGTACACCGTCGCCGGGTCGAACGTATCCAGGAAGGCGCACGGTCCGTAATCGATGGTCTCACCGGAGACCAGGACGTTATCGGTGTTCATCACCCCGTGGATGAAGCCCACCAGCATCCACCGCGCGACCAGCTCGGCCTGCACGGTGATCACGGCGTCGAACAGGGCGAGGTACTTGTCGGGCGCATCGGCGCATTCGGGATGGTGCCTGGCGATGGCGTGGTCGGCCAATCGGCGCAACAACCCGGCGTCCCCGGTGCTCGCGGCGTAGACGAAACTGCCCACCCGCAGATGGCTGGCGGCAACGCGAGCCAACACCGCACCGGGTAGCACGGTCTCCCGGTGGACCGGCGCACCGGTGCTCACCACCGACAGCGAACGCGTGGTGGGGACCCCGAGTGCGTGCATACCCTCGCTGACGATGTACTCGCGCAACATCGGCCCGAGCGCGGCCAGCCCGTCCCCGCCGCGGGACAGCGGAGTCGGCCCGGAACCCTTCAGATGGAGATCGCGACCGTCGGGGAACTCGCCGAGCAGCAATGCGCGGCCGTCGCCGAGGCGCGGTTGCAACCCGCCGAACTGGTGTCCGGCGTAGACCTGGGCGACAGGGGATGCGGTGGACGGCAGGCGCGTGCCGGTGAGCAGTCCGATGCCCTCGGGGGAACGTAACCACTGCGGATCGAGACCGAGCTCGTCGGCCAATGGCTCGTTGAGGACGGCCAGGGTGGGCTGCGGTGGGGTCGCGGCCTGCCAGCTGATGGCCAGTTCGGGTAGTTCCCTGGCAAAGCGGTTGTCCAGCGTTACGGTCGACGCGGTCATCTCTCCGACGCTAGCCGACCGCCAGACCGAGTGCCGTCAGCGTCGTCGTGACCTCCACCGATGCCCCGAGCACATCGCCGGTCACACCGCCGAAGCGGCGCACACAATGTCCCACCAGCAGCGCGCAGAGCGCCAGCGCCACCAGCACCACCAGCGGGCCCTGCCATGGCCGCGCGGTCACGAACGCGGCGGCGACGGCGAGTGCGGTTGCCCATGCCGCCACGACCCAGCGCGGTTGGGAGCCTGCGACCAGACTGCCGAGGGTGCTGCCCGACGCGGCTGGGACCGAACGGCGGCAGGTCAGCACCACCGCGACCCGGCCCGCCGCGACCGCGACGATGATCGCCGCCGGGCACAGGGCGCCGAATGTGAGTCCCTGGACGACGATCACCACGACGATGGCGGCCACGCCGAACGGGCCCGCGGTCCCGTCGCGCATCACCGCCAGCGCACGCTCGGGCGCGCCATAGCACCCCAGCCCGTCCACCGTGTCCGAAAGCCCGTCGATATGCAGCCCACGGGTGCACAACAGCACCACCACGACGGCCAGCACACCGGCCAGCGGGCCCGGACCCCACAACGCCGTCGCACCGACGCCGACCAGCGCGGCCACCCCGCCCAGGGACACGCCGACCACCGGCAGCGCGGTCAGCGCGCCGCGGCCGAACGGGTGTCCCGTCCTGACCGGCAGCACCGTGCCGAAGGCGAAAGCCGATGCCAGCGGACCGATCATGGGGTTGCGTCGGGTGCGCCGGTGACGGCGGCCTCATCGAAGGTGGCCATCGAGGCCAGGGTGGCCACCGCGGCACGCAGGACCGGGAGAGCCACCGCGGCGCCGCTGCCCTCACCCAGTCGCATGCCGAGGTCGATGATCGGCTCGAGCTCGAGCCGCTGCAGCGCCAACGTATGGGCCGGCTCGGTGGACCGGTGCCCGGCCTGCCACCAGGCGCGTGCTCCCGGCGCGAGTTCTTCGGCCACCAGCGCCGCCGCGGTCACGACCACACCGTCCAGCAGGACCGGCGTCCGGCGGATCGCGGCCTGGGCCAGGAACCCGGCCATGGCCGCCAGGTCGGCGCCGCCGCACACCCGCAACAGTCCGACCGGATCGGCCACCACGGCGCGGGCACGGTAGAGCGCATCGCGGATGGCCGAGGCCTTGCGCGCCCAGCCCGCGTCGTCGATCCCGGTGCCGCGCCCGATCACCGCGACCGGCTCCGAGCGGGTCAGGGCGGCGATCAAGGTGGTTGCCGGTGTGGTGTTTCCGATTCCCATATCGCCGGCGATCAGCAGATCCGCACCTCCGTCGACCTCCTCGTCGGCGATCGCGCGGCCCGCGGCGATCGCCGCCTCGGTCTGCTCGGCGGTCAGCGCATCCTCGACGGCGATGTTGCCGCTGGCGCGCCGGACCCGGTGTCTACCGACGGCGTCGTCGGTCTGCTCGGCGTCGACCGCGATATCGACCACCCGGACCCCGGCCCCGGCGATTTCGGCGAGCACATTGATGGCGGCACCGCCGGCGGCGAAGTTGGCGACCATCTGCGCGGTCACCTCCGGCGGGAATGCCGACACCCCGGCCTGCGCGACGCCGTGATCACCGGCGAACACCACGACCCTGGCGCGCTCGAACTGCCGCGGCGGGCACAGACCCTGACAGGCCGACACCCACACCGACAGCGCCTCAAGGCGTCCCAGTGAGCCGGGCGGTTTGGTCAGCGTGAGCTGGCGGAGCAAGGCTGCCTGTCCCGCGTCGACGTCAGGGGTGAGGACAGTGGGGAACTCTGCGGTCATGACTACTCCTTCACGGCCAGCGGTTGGCCGGCGACGACGAGCACCACCCGGTCACACACCGCGGCAAGCCGCTGGTTGAGCGTGCCGAGCTCATCGGTGAACAACCGGCCGGCGGGCGTCGCCGAGACGACCGTCAGCCCGACCTCCGGGCTGACCAGCACCAACGGCCCGGTGACGGTGTCGACCGCCGCGCACAGGTCATCGATATCGGCACCGATCGACCCGCCGGTCCATGCGTCGCGGCGGTCCATCACCGCGGTGAGCCAGCCGCCGATATCGTCCACCAGCGTCGGTGTCATCGGATCGGCTC
Organism: Mycolicibacterium neoaurum ATCC 25795; assembly: GCF_000691525.1. GTDB lineage: Bacteria > Actinomycetota > Actinomycetes > Mycobacteriales > Mycobacteriaceae > Mycobacterium > Mycobacterium neoaurum. The sequence goes on along the minus strand of NZ_JMDW01000013.1, from coordinate 114,804 downwards.
GCAGATGCGTTGCCACATCGGCAGATTCGACGGTGTGCCAATGTGGCGGCCGTCGGTCGCGGTGGGCGGCGACCCGTACCGACCAACTGTCCGCACCGACGGGCGCCGGTCCGGTGGCCAGATAACGAACGGTCGGCGACGCGGCGAGCAGACCCTCGGCGTGACGTGATTTACCCGAACGGATGCCGCCGAGGACGAGCGCACGCACCCCGGAACGGGCCGGGAGAGTGGGCACCGGCCCGGCTCAGACGTCGTCGCCGCGATTGACCTGCGGGCGCGGCGCGCGCATCCGGCGCAGCTGCGAGGCCCGGCTGGCGGCGTAGAAGCCCAGCTTGAACCCGGTCTCGGTGTTGTCGGGGAACTTCTCGTCGACCTTGCGGTTGACGTAGCGACCCACGATCACCCCGTCGATGACCATCACGACAAGCAGCACCGGCATCGCGAACGACAACGGCTGCTGCACGGCGGGAGACGGGACCGACAGGGTCACCAGGATCAGGCCGAGGGCGATCGGCATGAACAACCCGAGCAGATTGCGGCGGGCGTCGACCAGGTCGCGCACATAGCGGCGCACCGGACCCTTGTCGCGCGGCAGCAGGTAGGCGTCCTCGCCGGCCATCATGCGTTCCCGGCGGTCGGCCATATCGGCACGCCGGGTCAGCTTCTGGGCCTTGCGCTCCTCCTTGGACAATTTCGGGCCGGCAACGGCCTTGCGGCGCTTGCGGGCCTCGGCCGTCGTCATGGGCGCCGGCGCCACCGGACCGCGCTTACGGGCCGCCTCGCTGCGTTTGGGGGTCGGTCGGCCCTTGGGTGCGGTCCCCGTGCTCTTGGCCTCGGCAACCTCGGCCGCCGAGCCCGACGCTCCGGCGGATTCCGCGTCCTCCGGTTCGGGATTGTCCTTGTTTCGGCCGAGCAGCTTCACGCCCGCAAGGTTACTTGGCTGGGCCTCGCGGCCCGGCATGCACCTGCCAATGCCACCCTCTACGCTGCTGGCATGACGGGGCTGGCGGTACTGATCGCACCGGACTGCTTCGGCGACACCCTCACCGCGGTGCAGGCCGCACAGGCGATCGCCGCGGGATGGGCCGCGGCCCGCCCGACCGACACCCTGACCCTGGCCCCGCAATCGGACGGCGGCCCGGGTTTCGTCGAGGTGCTGGCCAGCCGGCTCGGCGGGTTACAGGCGGCCACCGTGCACGGGCCGCTGGGTGGTTGGGTGGATGCGCACTGGGTGCGTCACGGTGAGACCGCGTACATCGAATGTGCGCAGGCGTGTGGTCTGACGCTGCTGGGTCGGCGCCCCGACCCGGGCACGGCCGTCGCCGCCGACACCCGCGGGGTCGGGGAACTCGTCGGGGCGGCCGTCGGGGCCGGCGCACGGCGGATCGTCGTCGGTCTCGGGGGCAGCGCGACCACCGACGGCGGACGGGGCCTGGTCGAGGCACTGGGCGGCCTGCCCGCGGCCCGGCAACGGCTGGCCGGAATCGAATTGATCGCGGCCAGTGATGTCGAACACCCCCTGCTGGGACCGATGGGCGCAGCGGCGGTGTTCGGGCCGCAGAAGGGCGCCGACGCCGCGACCGTCGCGCTGTTGGAACAGCGCCTGAGCGACTGGGCGGGCCACCTCGGCCCGGGTATCGCCGAACAGGCAGGGGCCGGTGCGGCAGGTGGGCTCGGCGCTGCGCTGCTGGCCCTCGGTGGGCGCCGTGAACCAGGAGCCGCCGTCATCGCCGAGCACACGCGCCTGGCCGACGATCTGGCCGCCGCCGACCTCATCATCACCGGTGAAGGCCGTTTCGACGACCAGTCGCTGCACGGCAAGGTGGTCAGCGCCCTTGCCGGCGGCGCGCGCGAGCGCGATGTACCGGTGCTGGTGCTGGCAGGCCAGGTCACCCTGGAGCCGGAGACGCTGGCCGACGCGGGGATCGCGGCGGCCCACTCGGTGACCGATTTCGCGGGTTCGGTGCAGCTGGCCATGGACGATGCGCAGGCCCAGCTGACCGGACTGGCCCGGCGCACCGCGGCCGACTGGCCCACACGGCTCGGGAATAGCGACCGAGCAAGGTACCGTTGAAGACATCGCGATTGCACCAGCACTTCTTCAGGAGATGCAATGACTGTTCAGGACGACACCACCACCGAAACCCATGGTGCGGTGCTGACCGACGCCGCGGCGGCCAAGGCCAAGGCGCTGCTCGACCAGGAGGGCCGCGACGACCTGGCGCTGCGCATCGCCGTGCAGCCGGGCGGATGCGCCGGACTGCGCTACAACCTATTCTTCGATGACCGCACCCTCGACGGCGACCTGACCACCGAGTTCGGTGGGGTGGCGCTGACCGTGGACCGGATGAGCGCACCGTATATCCAGGGCGCCACCATCGACTTCGTCGACACCATCGAGAAGCAGGGCTTCACGATCGACAACCCCAACGCCACCGGGTCCTGCGCCTGCGGCGACTCGTTCAACTGATCTGCGGCCGGCGCGCGCCGGCGATCACGCTCATACGGACCGGCTGAGTAATTCGGCCGGTCCGTTGCGTTTTGTCATCGCAGCTTTGTCATCGCACCGGGTCAGCCCGTGCGCTGCACGTATGAACACACCAGGATCTCGTCGTCGAACTGCAATAGCTGGCCGACGGCCTGCATAGCGGTGCCGACCGGCACCGCGCCGCGACCCCGTCCGGACTCGGTGACCCGCATGGTGAACAGCGCCTGGGCCTGATTGGTCGACCACGGCACCAGCTTGTCGATCGAGGTGACCTCGACGCGACCGTACTGCTTCTCGAAACCGTCGGCGTTCAGCTCGGCCAGCGCCAGATCGGACTTGCGGTCGGCGACCTCGTCGTACAACCCGCACAGCGTGTGCCGCGCGATCGCCTCGAGATCCCCGTCGGCCAGGGCGTCCAGGAAACCCTGGATGGCCGGTTGCACGGTCTGGGCCGTCATCGGCTGCTGGCCGGCATCGCTGCCGCGCAGTACCACCGCGGCACCGGCGACGACTGCGACCGCCGCGACGGCAACCGCACCGATGACCAGGTTTCGCCGCCGATCGTTCCTCGGATAGGGCACCGGTGGGGGCAGGGCGCCCGGGTAGCCGAACTGCCCGGGTCCCGGCGGTCCGCTCGGCGGCGGAAACCCTTGTGGGGGAGGAGAATCGGGATAGGGCGCGGGGCCGGACATGTGGTGCTTTCCGCAGTCTGGGGTGGAGATCGGACTCCCAAGCAGGCTAGCGCACCCCGGACCTACGTCCTCGGCGCCGAAGCGCCGGTGTCCATGCGTCTGTAAGGTGCGCCTAGCTAACTTGATGACTTTCGAAGGGCGTTTTTTCGTGACCATTGCGGTGACCGGATCCATTGCGACCGACCATCTGATGAAGTTTCCCGGCAAGTTCTCCGAGCAGCTCCTGCCGGATCACCTGCAGAAGGTGTCGCTGAGTTTCCTGGTCGACGACCTGGTCATGCACCGCGGCGGCGTCGCGGGCAACATGGCCTTCGCGATCGGCGTGCTCGGCGGCGATGTCGCCCTCGTCGGCGCGGCGGGCCAGGATTTCGGTGAGTACCGTCAATGGCTCGACGACCACGGCGTCAACACCGAGAACGTGCTGATCTCCGAGAACGCGTACACCGCGCGGTTCGTCTGCACCACCGACGAGGCGATGGCCCAGATCGCGTCGTTCTACCCGGGTGCGATGTCCGAGGCCCGCAATATCGACCTGGCCAAACTCGTCGAGCGCAGCGGTGCGCCGGAACTGGTGATCGTCGGCGCCAACGATCCGGACGCCATGTTCCGCCATACCGACCAGTGCCGCGAACTGGGCCTGCCGTTCGCCGCCGACCCCTCCCAACAGCTCGCCCGCCTGGACGGTGAGCAGATCCGCCGCCTGATCGACGGTGCGACCTACCTGTTCACCAACGATTACGAGTGGGATCTGCTGCTGCAGAAGTCGGGACTGTCCGAGGCCCAGGTCATGGGCCAGATCAAGATGCGCGTCACGACACTGGGGGAGAAGGGCGTCGACATCGTCGGCAGCGACGGCACGTTCGTGCACGTCGGCATCGTCCCGGAAACTCACCAGGCCGACCCGACCGGCATCGGCGACGCGTTCCGTGCCGGGTTCCTGACCGGTCGTTCCGCCGGGCTGAGCCTGGAACGGTCGGCGCAGCTGGCCTCGCTGGTGGCCACGCTGGTGCTGGAAGCCACCGGCCCGCAGGAGTGGACCTGGGACCGCGATTCCGCGGTGGCGCGCATCACCGAGGCCTTCGGCGCCGAGGCAGGCGCCGAGATCGGTGCCGCGATCGGCGTCTCCTAGAGCTGGACCGGATAGGTCGGTTCGCTGATCTGCGGTGACACCGTGCCCTCGACGAAGATGGCGTGCCACAGCATGAAGATCAGCACCGTCCACAACCGGCGGCTGTGATCCCCGGATCCGGCGCGGTGGTCATCGAGCATGGTGCGCACCGCCGCCAGGTCGACCAGATCGCCTGCCTGCGATGTCTCGATGGTGTGCTGTGCCCAGTCCAGCAGCGGCCCGGCCTTGAGCCAGTGCCGGATCGGCACCGGGAAACCCAGTTTGGGCCGGTTGAGCACATGCGCGGGCACGATCGGCTCCAATGCGCGGCGCAACGCGTACTTGGTGGTGGTGCGGGTGATCTTCTGGTCATAGGGCAGCCGGGAGGCCACCTTGAACACCTCGGGGTCCAGGAACGGCACCCGCAGCTCCAATGAGTTGGCCATGGTCATCTTGTCGGCCTTGACCAGGATGTCCCCGCGTAACCAGGTGAACAGGTCGATGTGCTGCATGCGCGCCACCGGATCCCAGCCCGCCGATTCGGCGTACAGCTGCGCGGTCACGTCGGTATGGGTCCAATCGGGCCGGAACCCGGGCAGGGTGGCGCGCAGCTGCTCGTCGGAGAAGCTGCGGGCGTTGCCGTAGTAGCGCTGCTCCAGCGTCATCGAACCGCGGTGCAGCAGGCTCTTGCCCCGCATGCCCTCCGGCAGCGGCCGGGACGCCTTGCCCAGCGACCGCCGCAAGGGCCGCGGGATGTAGTCGAACGCCTTGAGCGACAACGGCTCCCGATAGATCGTGTAGCCGCCGAAGAGCTCGTCGGCGCCCTCGCCGGAGAGCACCACCTTCACGTGCTTGCGCGCCTCGCGCGCGATGAAGAACAGCGGTATCAGCGCGGGATCGGCCACCGGCTCGTCCAGGTACCAGACGATCTCGGGTAATGCGGCGACGAACTCCTCGGCGCTGACCACCTTCGTCACATGGCGTGCCCCGATGGCCTTCGCCGACTCGACGGCGACGTCGACCTCGGAGAACCCCTCCCGCTCGAAACCGGTGGTGAAGGTGATCAGCCGCGGGTTGTGCCGCATCGCCAGCGCCGCGATGGCCGTCGAATCGATACCGCCGGACAGGAATGCGCCGACCGTCACATCGGCGCGCATGTGCTTGGCGACGGAGTCCTCGAGCACCGCGGTGATCTCGTCGTAGCGGGCCTGCTCGGCACCGTCGACGAAGGGCACCGCGGCGAACCGCGGACGGAAGTAGCGGCTGACCACCGGCGCCCGGCCGGGCCGGATGACGGCGTAGCTACCCGATTCCAGCCGGCGGATCCCGCGATGCAGCGTCTCGGGCTCGGGGACGTACTGCAGCACCGTGTAGTGCTGCACGGCCCGCTCGTCGATATCGAGATCCAGCCCGGCCGTCGGGGCGAGATCGATCAGGCACTTCTTCTCGCTGCCGACGACGGTCCCGCCCGGCCCGGTGGCCATGTAGAGGGGTTTGATGCCGAACGGATCGCGGGCGCACAGCAGCTCGGCGGTCTGGGTGTCCCAGAGCGCGAAGGCGAACATGCCGCGCAGCCGATTCAGGACGTCGGTGCCCCAGTGATGGAAGCCCGCGACGATCGCCTCGCCGTCACCGTCGGTGTGGAAAACCGCACCGAACTCCTCGCGCAGCGCCTCCCGCAACTCGAGGTAGTTGTAGATCTCGCCGTTGAACACCAGCGCGTAGCGGTCCGGGGCCTCGGCCGGTCCCCAGCGCAGCGGCTGATGACTGTGCGCGATATCGATGATCGACAGTCGGTTGAAACCCAACACGACATCCTCGTCGGACCATGTTCCCGGTTCGTCGGGGCCACGGTGACGCATCAGATGCGAGGCCCCAGAAACCGCTTCGACCAGCATCGGAGTGGTCTGAACGGTCGGGTCGGTCAGATACGCCAGCAGTCCGCACACCGCGCCAGTATGCCGAATCGTGCGGTCGCTTCGCTCGACCCGGCGGGCGTGGTCTACGCTGCGTAGTATTCGCCAAGTTTGACCGACCGCACTGCGGTTCACCGACTTCATCTAGGAGGCGCCAACGTGACCGCTCGCGGGGCCCGTTTGGTGGCGTTGTCATTGGTTTTGGGTGGCATGGCCATCCTGCTGAGCGGCTGCAGCTACCAGGAGATCTTCGGACTCGGCTGGCCGCAGGGCATCACCCCGGAGGCGCGGTTGAACCGCGACCTGTGGGTGTGGTCGGTCATCGCCTCGTTCGTCGTCGGCGGCATCGTGTGGGCGCTGATCTTCTGGACCAGCGTCTTCCACCGGAAGAAGGCGACCGATACCGAGCTGCCCCGTCAGTTCGGTTACAACATGCCGCTTGAGCTCGTGCTCACCGTCGTGCCGTTCCTGATCATCTCGGTGCTCTTCTACTTCACCGTGGTGGTGCAGGAGCGGATGCTGCACAAGGATCCCAATCCCGAGGTGGTCGTCGACGTCACCGCCTTCCAGTGGAACTGGAAGTTCGGCTACCAGAAGGTCGATTTCGCCGACGGCACCATGGATTACGACGGCGTCGACAATGCGCGCAAGGAAGCCATGCGCTCGGTGCCCGAGGGTGTCGATGAGCACGGTATCGAGCGTGTCGGTCCGTTGGCCGGCAAGAACAGCGAAGACCGCAGCTACCTGAACTTCAACAAGATCGAGACCATCGGTACCAGCACCGAGATCCCGGTCCTGGTGTTGCCCAAGGGTAAGCGCATCGAGTTCATCATCTCCTCGGCCGACGTGATCCACGGCTTCTGGGTGCCCGAGTTCCTGTTCAAGCGGGACGTGCTGCCCAACCCCAAGGAGAACAACTCCGACAACGTGTTCCAGGTCAGCGAGATTGAGCAGACCGGCGCCTTCGTCGGGCGCTGCACCGAAATGTGCGGCACCTACCACGCGATGATGAACTTCGAGGTTCGTGTCGTCGAACCCAACGACTTCAAGGCCTACCTGGAGTATCGGGAGGCCAATCCGGAGGCCACCAACGCCCAGGCGTTGCAGGCCATCGGTCAGGATCCGCTGGCCACCACCACCTTCCCGTTCGACACCCGCCGCGGTGAGCAGGTCGGTGCACCCGCGCAGGCGAGCAAGTAAGGACGACGACGCATGCATATCGAAGCCCGGCTGTTCGAATTCCTGACCGGATTCTTCGTGTTGGCCTCCGTGGTGTACGCAGTGCTGACCGCGCTGTTCGCCACCGGCGGCATCGAGTGGGCCGGGACCACCGCGCTGGTGCTGTCCACCGGTCTGACACTCATCACGGGAACGTTCTTCCGCTTCGTGGCACGTCGCCTGGACACCCGGCCCGAGGATTACGAGGATGCCGAAATCAGTGACGGCGCAGGCGAGTTGGGCTTCTACAGCCCGCATAGCTGGTGGCCGATCCTGATCGCGCTGTCCTTCTCGACCGCCGCCGTCGGTGCCGCACTGTGGCTGCCCTGGCTGATCGTCGCGGGCATCTGCTTCGTGCTGGCTTCGGCCGCCGGCCTGGTCTTCGAGTACTACACCGGCCCCGAGAAGCACTGACCCACCTTCGGCCAGGTCACAACCGTGCGTCAGTTCGTCGGCGTACCGTGTCGGCCCGGTCCGCACGGCCGCGGTGTTGGGTAATCTTGCCGAGGCAGCAGTCGAGAAGGATAGGCCGAGGTTTAGTTGCAGATGAGCGGGCCGTCAGGACCGGAGTCTTCGGGTGGGGACAGGGATAAGACGTCCCGGTCCGACGAGACCGATATCCATTCGCGGGCGTACTCCGCCCCCGAATCCGAGCAGTTCGTAAGCGCTCCGTACGTGCCGCCGGATCCGGCGCTCTATGACTATGACAACTATGCGCCGCTGGATCCCGAGGATGACCGGCCGCCGCGGTGGCCGTGGGTGGTCGGCGTCGTCGCCATCGTCGCCGCCATCTCCCTCGTCGCATCCGTCGCTCTGTTGGTGACCCGTACCGACAGCGACAACATGGCCAACCCGACGACGTCCACCACGACGGCGCCGCCGGTGCAGGACGCGATCACCACGACCACGCCACCGCCGCCACCCCCGCCGCCGCCGACCACCGAGGCGCCGCCGCCCCCGCCACCGGAGACGGTGACGGTGACCCAGGAGCCGCCGCCCCCGCCCCCTCCGCCGCCGGCCGAAGAACCCGCGCCGCCGCCGGCCACCAGCGAGGCCCCGCCACCGCCGCCACCTCCGACGACGACGCGACCCGCGGGACCGCGGCAGGTCACCTACACGGTGACCGGAACGAAGGCCCCCGGTGACATCATCACCGTCACCTATATCGACGCGTCGGGGCGCAGCCGCACCCAGCGCAACGTCTACATTCCCTGGTCACTGACGGTGACCCCGATATCGCAGTCGGAGGTGGGCTCGGTGCAAGCGTCCAGTCTGTTCCTGGTGAGCCGGCTGAATTGCTCCATCACCACCAGCGACGGGACGGTCCTGTCGTCCAATACCGGCAACGCCGCCCAGACGAGCTGCTGATGCCGGATATCACGACACCAAGGACATCGCGGACACTGTCGGGCCCACCCGATCTGGACCGCATCCTGCTCGGCGTGTGCGCCGCGGTGTGGCTGGCCGCGCTCGGCGTCTCCGTCGCGGCGGTGGTGCGCCTCGTCGACCTCGGCAGTGGGCGCGGCACCGTGCGCGCCGAACTCGCCGAGGCCTCCGGTTCGGAGACACCGTGGGTGCTCTACACCGTCATCGGGGTGTCCGCCGTTGTCATCGCGGTGGCGATCCCGCTGCTGATCCGGGCCCGTAAGCAGAGCAGCGAGCGACCGGTGCGCAGCTTCACCCCCGCCGGGGGTTCGGTGTCCGAGGACATCGCCGCGATCACGCCCCGGCCGGGCCGACGCCGCGCCGCCGAGACGCCGATCGGCGGCGCCGAGACCACCGTGCGTGCCGGCGCGTTGCCCGCGGTCGTGGAACAGGTGTACCTGCGCTGCACGGCGGGCGTGCTCGCCGCGGTGGGCGCCGGCACCCTGGCGGTGGCTGTCGCGACCTACCTGCTGGCCGGTGACAACGAGACAGGGGCGATCGCGCTCTTCATCATCGCCGGGCTGGTCACCCTGGCCATGCCGGTGCTGCCGTGGTTCTTCCTGCGTGAGTTGCGCGCGGTGCTGGGGCTGGGCACACCCGCCGCCTGAGGGTTGCTCGGGGCGACGGGCGTCTCCCTGGCTTCGGTCGTGACGGCGGGTTGGCCGCCGACACTGAGCTGGGTAGGAGATTCGGCCCCCGGACCTACATGACTTCAGTGTCGACGCGGGCGCCAATCCTGCGGCAGATCCTCGCCCACCAGTCCGTCGACGGCCTCCCGCAGCAGATCGGCATGCCCGGTATGCCTGCCGTACTCCTCGATCAGATCGCACACGCTGCGCCGCAGGCTCGCCCGGCGACCGTCGGCCCAGACGATGCTCACCGGTTAGTCAAGGCCACCGTCGGCCAGCGCCGCCGCGAGCCTGGTCCGCGACCGCGCGACGGTGTCATCCCAGAGCGCGTACAGCTGGGCGGGGGAGTCCTGCGCCGCTGAGGTGAAATCCCAATCCGGGTCGGCATCCCAGTCGGCTTCGTCCTGATAAACGCTGTCCCAGGGCTCACCCATGGCCGAATCGTCCAGGCCCGGACCGAAGCGCTGGGCCTCGGCGCGGGCCAGGTGCTTGAGCAACCCGCCGAGGGTCAGTGTGGACGCCCCGATTCGGGTGCCCAGCCCGGCGGCATCCAGGCCGTCGGCCTTCCACCGGAACGTGTACCGCAGCCGGTCCAGTGCGCCCAGCAGATGTTGTTCCTCAGAGCCGGACAGGGGTGGCTCCCACGGCGGGTCGACGGCCATGAGCCTCAGACTAGCCACCGGGGTAGGGGAGTGGGGACACGAAAAAGGCCCGCGCAGTCAGACTGCGCGGGCCTCTTTCGATCAACTTCTAGTGGTGCCCGTTGGAGCCGTTTCCGTTCGAGCCATGGCCGTTCGAGCCATGGCCGTTCGAGCCGTTGGTGCCCTGGCTCTTGCTGAGCACGGCGAGCGCCCGGTGCTCGGCGGCGTGGGCCGCCTCGGTCAGCGCCTCGTGCTCCTCGATCGGATCGGCCTTGAGGAAGCTGCCGGTACCCGGCGACCCTGCGGACCCGAGCTTGTTCATCCGCTTCGGCAGCGCGGCACCCTGGTACTCCAGCGGAATCGGGTGTCCGTGCTCGTCGACCGGGCCGAGCGGCTGGTGCAGCTCGATGTAGGCGCCGTGCGGGAGGCGGGTGATGATGCCCGTCTCGATACCGTGCTCAAGCACCGCACGGTCACTGCGCTGCAGGCTGATCGCCCACCTATAGGTGATGTAGTAGACGATCATCGGAAGCACGACCATGCCGATACGGCCGATCCACGTGGTCGCGTTCAGCGAGATGTGGAACTTCAGCGCGATGATGTCGTTCATGCACATGAAGGTCAGCAGGATGTAGAACGAGATCGCCGCGGCACCCACAGCGGTCCGTGTCGGAGCGTCACGGGGACGCTGCAACAGGTTGTGGTGGGCATCGTCGCCGGTGAGCTTCTTCTCGATGAAGGGGTAGGCCATCAGCAGCACGAAGACCAGGCCCATGCCCATGGCGACCCACACCGACTGCGGGATGGTGTAGTTGCCGATGTAGAACTCCCAGGCCGGCCAGGTTCGGGCCAGGCCGTCGGTCCACATCATGTAGAAGTCCGGCTGGCTACCCGCCGAGATCTGCGAGGGCTTGTACGGGCCGAGCACCCAGATCGGGTTGATCTGCAGCAGACCGCCCATCAGGCCCAGCAGACCGGTGATCATGGCGAAGAAGGCGCCCGACTTGACCGCGAACACCGGCATGACGCGCACGCCGACGACGTTCTTCTCGGTGCGGCCGGGGCCGGGGAACTGGGTGTGCTTCTGGAACCACACCAGCGCCATGTGCACGCCGATGAGCGCGAGCATGATGCCCGGGATCAGCAGGATGTGCAGGGCATACAGGCGCGGGATGATGATCTCGCCGGGGAAGTCGCCGCCGAACAGCGCCCAGTGCAACCAGGTTCCGATGACCGGCATACCCAGGGTGATCGAGGAGAACGCGGCGCGCAGGCCGGTGCCGGAAAGCAGGTCGTCGGGCAGCGAGTAGCCGAAGTAACCCTCGAACATCGCCAGGATCAGCAGCAGCGAGCCGATCACCCAGTTGGCCTCGCGTGGTCTGCGGAACGCACCGGTGAAGAAGATGCGCGCGAGGTGGACCATGATCGACGCCGCGAACAGCAGTGCCGCCCAGTGGTGGACCTGCCGCACGAACAGGCCGCCGCGGACCTCGAAGCTGATCTCCAGCGCCGATTCGTAGGCCCGTGACATCTGGATGCCGCGCAGCGGCTGGTAGACGCCGTCGTAGGTGACGTGTGCCATCGACGGATCGAAGAACAGCGTCAACCACACACCGGTGATCAGCAGGATGATGAAGCTGTACAGCGCGATCTCGCCCAGCAGGAAGGACCAGTGGGTGGGGAAGACCTTGTTCAGGACTCCGCGCCGCACCGCCTCCGAGGGGTGATAGCGGGAATCGATCGCATCACCTTGTGCGGCTGCGATATCAGCGAGCTTGGGACTCATGATTTCCGCTCCCAGAATGCCGGTCCGACGGGTTCGATGAAGTCGCCGTTGGCGACCAGATAGCCGTCCTTGTCGATGGTAATGGGCAGCTGCGCCAAGGCTCGGGCAGCGGGGCCGAAGATCGGGCGTGCGAAGTGCAACGCGTCGAACTGCGACTGGTGGCACGGGCACAGGATCCGGTAGGTCTGCTGCTCGTACAGCGACGACGGGCAGCCCAGGTGTGAGCAGACCTTCGTGTAGGCGAACAGCTCACCGAAGTTGAAGCTCTCCTGGCCCTGACGCTTGACCACGCGCGGCATGTCCTGCGGCTTGATGCGGATGAGCATCACCGGGTTGCGCACCCCCATGGCGATCTCGAACAGGTGGTGCGACGACTCGACGGTGGTGCCGTCGCCGTCGGACTCACGCCACGGGAACACGGTCTCCATGCCGCCAGCGTCGATGTCCTCGGGACGCATCTTGACGAATGCCGACTCGCCGGGCAGACCGGTCGCGCGGGCCACGTAGATGGTCTCGCCCTCGTAGCGGGGGGTCCAGCCGGAGGTCCACAGCACGGCCTTCTTGCCCTCGGCGGTCGGGACGACCGGCTTCCACGGGTTCTTGATCAGACCGCCCAGGAAGGCCACCAGCGTGCCAAGACCGAACGCGCCGAGGCCGATACCCATCGACAGGCCGATCAGCTTGCGCCGCTTGATCGTCGAACCCTCGAGCGCATCGGTCAGGTTCGCGACGACGGTCTTGCGGTGGATCTCCGCCGAGGCGCCGTCGTGACGGTCCTGGATGGTGATCTCTTCGGGGATGAACTTCTTCTGGAAGAGCACCGCGCCGACACCGATGGCCAGGATCGACAGACCGAAGGTCAGGCCGTAGAGCGGGGTGGCCAGCGTGTAGAGGCGTTCGCCCTCACCGCCGTAGGGGACGTACTCCCACGGCCAGAACAGGAAGACCAGCAGCAGGGCCAAGCCGGAGAAACCGCCGAGCAACAACCAGTAGGCGACGGTGCGCGAGGCGCGCTTCTCGGCCTTGGTTCCCTCGACCGGCCAGCGCGGCTCCTTGTAGACGATCTCGACACCGTCGAGTTTGCCGCCCAGTTCGAGCAGTTCCTCGCGGGACATCTTCGCGAGTTCTTCGTCGCTCGGCTGGCCGGGAACCGGCCCGCCGGAGGTGTCACTACCCTTGATGTTCGCGCTCATGCACGAGCTCCGATCCACATCGTGATGCCGACTGCGGCCACGATCCCGATGATCCAGATGGCCATGCCTTCAGTGGTGGGGCCGAAGCCGCCGAGACCGTAGCCGCCGGGATCCGGGGTGTTGGCCGCCTCGACCACATAGGTGACGATGTCGGCCTTTTCCTCGGGGGTGAGCTGACGATCCGAGAACTTCGGCATGTTCTGGGGTCCGGTGAGCATCGCGGTGTACACCTGCGCGGGGACCTTCGCGGCCTCACCGAGGTCGGGGGCGTACTTACCGGAGGACAGGGCTCCGCCCTTGCCGGTGAAGTTGTGGCAGGACGCGCAGTTCAACCGGAACAGGTCGCCACCGCGGGCGACATCGCCGGCCAGCAGGGACTCATCGGCGATCTGGCCGTTGGCCTCGCGCGGGACGATGGGGCCGCCACCGTTGGCCTGGACGTAGGCGCCCAGTGCGTCGATCTGATGCTCGTCGAAGACCGGCGCCTTGCGCGGGGCCTGCGCCTCGCCACGCATCGCGGGCATGCGGCCGGTGGAGACCTGGAAGTACACGGCCGCCTCACCGGTGCCGATCAGGCTGGGCCCGCGGTCGGTCACACCCTGCAGGTTCGCGCCGTGGCAGCTGATGCACGACGTGTCGAACAGCTGCTTACCGGTGCGCAGCAGCGCCGACTGCGATTCGTCGGCCACCGCCACCTGAGGTGTCGGCGTCAGCGTTGCGGCGACTACACCGGCTGCCGACAACCCGAGCAGCAGCAGCAACGCTGCCGACACACGGCGTCGAAACCGACGGCGGGACTTGGTGGACGACATCGATCCCCTTCTCATCTTTGAGGTCAACGGACGCATCGGCGAGCCGGTCACCGTACGAAGTAGATGACTGCGAACAGCGCGATCCACACGATGTCGACGAAGTGCCAGTAGTACGACACGACGATCGCGGCGGTGGCCTGTGCGGGTGTGAACTTGCTCATCCGGGTACGGATCAGCAGGAAGACGAAGGCGACCAGACCGCCGATGACGTGCAGGCCGTGGAAGCCGGTGGCCAGATAGAACACCGACCCGTAGGCACTGCCCGGGATCGTGGTGCCGTGCTCCACCAGGTGGATGTACTCGTAGCCCTGGCCGAGCACGAAGAACAGGCCCATCAGGAAGGTGATGACATACCAGCGGCGCAGGCCGAAGACGTCACCGCGCTCGGCGGCGAACACACCCATCTGGCAGGTGAAGGAGGAGGCGACCAGCACCGCGGTGACCGGTACGGCCAACCACAGATTCAGCTCGGTCGGCTCGGGCGGCCATGCACCCTGTGCCTGAGCCCGCGCGGTGAAATACATCGCGAACAGCCCAGCAAAGAACATCAGCTCACTGGAAAGCCACACGATGGTGCCGACACTGACCATATTCGGCCTGTTCAGCGAATGTACGCGGGAGGTAATCGCGGTCCCCGAGGTCCCAACAGCGCTCGTCACAGGTGCAAGTATGACGCTTTGTAGTTGACGAACACCAGCCGGGTTCACAATTGGCCCCAAACCCGGGGCGGTGCACCACTGGTGACGGCCGGATAACGGTGCGTGCACGGGCGATAACATCACGGCGTGTCATCCGCTGAGAACGTCTCCGAGAACTTCACCTGGCCCCTGATCCTGGGTCGGCTCACCACCCATCAGGATCTGTTGCGCGGCCAGTCGGCGTGGGCGATGGACCAGATCATGACGGGCTCGGCCACCCCGGCGCAGATCTCCGGGTTCGCGGTCGCGATGCGGATGAAGCGACCGACGTCGGCGGAGGTGACCGAACTGGCCGACACGATGCTCAAGCATGCCCGCCGAATCCCGGCCGCACTGATCGGTGACCGGGCGGCCGAGGCCGTGGATATCGTCGGCACCGGCGGCGACGGCGCCAACACCGTGAACCTGTCGACCATGGCCTCCATCGTGACCGCGGCCTCCGGCATCCCGGTGGTCAAACACGGCAACCGCGCCGCCTCGTCGCTGTCCGGTGGCGCCGACACCCTCGAAGCGCTGGGCGTACGCATCGACCTGGGACCCGACGAGGTCGCCCGCAGCGTCGCCGAGGTCGGTATCGCCTTCGCCTTCGCGCCGCAGTTCCATCCGTCCTACCGGCATGCCTCGGTGGTCCGCCGCGAGATCGGCGTGCCGACGGTCTTCAATCTGCTCGGCCCGCTGACCAACCCGGCCGCGCCGCGCGCCGGACTGTTCGGCTGCGCCTGGGGTGATCTGGCGGAGGTGATGGCCGGCGTCTTCGCCGCCCGTGGCGCCAGCGCACTTGTGGTGCACGGCGATGACGGTCTCGACGAACTGACCACGACGACCACCAGCACCATCTGGCGGGTGCAGGCGGGCACGGTGGACCGGCTGACGCTGGACCCCGCCGCATTCGGTTTCCAGCGGGCCGATCTCAGCGAGCTCGTCGGCGGCGATGCCGAGGCCAACGCCGCCTCGGTGCGCGCGGTACTCGGCGGGGCTCAGGGCCCGGTGCGCGATGCGGTGATCCTCAACGCCGCCGGCGCCATGGTCGCCCATGCCGGACTGACCAGCGACGCGCAGTGGACGCCGTCCTGGGAGTCCGCGCTGGCCCGGGCCGCCGAGTCCATCGACTCCGGCGCGGCCGAGCGGCTGCTGGCCAACTGGGTGCGGTTTACCCAGAAGGCCGCAGGCTGACCCGGTCCGTACGGCGCGGCGGATGCACGCCGTAGCGATCGTCGAGCAGATCGGTGTCGGGGCGGCTCGCCGCCAGCTGCGCGGTGCGCGCGCGGGCCGCCCAGCGCGCCCAGTGCGCCGTGGATCCGATCGGTGACGCATAGCCGGGTTCGGCGGTCACGATGCGCACACCCGGAGCGGCCAGCCAGCGGGCGATCAACCCCGTCTCTTCGACCAACGCCCCGCCCAGCGGAGCGTCCTCGGGCAGGATCGTCTGGGCGGCAGCGGTGATGGCCTCGACCACCGGCATCGGCGGAACACCGCGGCGGGCGCACCCGGCCGAGGCGAGCTGGCCGTGCCGGATCACCGCGAGATGCCAGCCGCCCTGGCCGTCCGGCTGTGCGGCCACGATCTGATCGACGTCGGCAAGAGCGCGCAGTTGTTGTCCGCGGGCGATCTTCTCGACCGCGGTCGCGGTGTGATCGCGTAATCGGGCCGCGGTCTCATAGCGGTGTTGCCCGGCCAGCTCCTCGATCAGGCCGACGACATGGGCGATGACGCCGTGGTCGGCGCCGTCGATCAGGTCCGCCGCCCGGCGCGCGGCGGGGGCGTACCCGGCCATATCCGCACCGGGCACGGCGGGGCAGGGGGAGAGCTCGCGTTCGGCGCAGCGGTGCAGCGCGCTGCGGGACAGCCGGGCGGTGCAGGTGCGCAGCCCGGCGCCGCGGGCCAGCACCTCGGCGCTGTCGACCGCGTCGGCCCGTGCGGTGAACGGCCCCAGCGCGCGGGGGCCGCGCGGGCGGCGGACCACGGACAACCGGGGGAATGCCTCGTCGGTCAGGGTGATCCACCACCACTTTCGCGGGAATTTCGACCGCCGGTTATAGGGCGGGGCGTGGGCCGCCAGCAGCCGCAGCTCGCGCACGCCTGCCTCCAGCTGATGCGCGCACTCCACATGGTCGACGCGGGTGGCCAGCGCCACCATCTCCTTCATCCGGGTGCGTGGATCGGCGCCGGTGAAGTACTGGCCGACGCGACGGCGGAGGTTGACCGCGGTGCCCACATAGAGCACCTCATCGGCGGGCCCGCGGAACAGGTAGACCCCCGGACTGCTCGGAACCCCTTGGGCCAGATGGCGTTTGCGGCGTTGCGGTGCGCTCTTGTCGGGTAGGTAGCCGCGCAGTTCGGCGTAGGTGTGCACGCCCTGGTTGCCGACGCGCTCGATCAGGCCGTGCAGCACGTCGACGGTGGCCCGGGCATCGTCGAGGGCCCGGTGCGTCGGGGTGGTCGAGGCACCGAACAGCCGGGCCAGTGCGGAGAGCTTCACGCTGGGCGCCTCGTCGCGGGTCAGTACCCGACGGGCGAGTTTGACCGTGCACAGCACCTGCGGTCGGGGCCAGGTCAGCCCCTGGCGTTGTGCGGCGGCCCGCAGGAAACCGATATCGAAACCGGCGTTGTGGGCGACCAGGACCGCGCCGCGGGAGAACTCCAGGAATGCCGGGAGAACCGTGTGGATCTTCGGGGCATCGCGCACCATTGCGGTGGTGATTCCGGTCAGCTCGACGATCTGCGGCGGGATCGCCCGGCCGGGGTCGACGAGCGTGGCCAGTTCCCCGAGCACGGCACCGCCGCGAATCTTGACAGCACCGATCTCGGTGATGGCGTCGTTGTCGCGACTACCGCCGGTGGTCTCCAGGTCGACCACCACGAAGGTCGTGTCGGCCAGCGCGATACCGGCTTCCGGATCGGCGAGCGGGTCGGCCCAACCGTCGGCTGAACCGTCGAGGTCGGCGAAGCTCAGCTGCGGCACACCGGTGACGGTAACCGTGGGCGGTGACAGCCGAACCGTGTCCGGACCCGCGGACGCTCGAAGGCGTGGCGTGTCGGTACCCGTCGTTACGGTGCGGGGGAATCGCCGGACGACCCGGCGCAGGGAAGGACGGACGGCCATGACACACCCGATGGGTGAGGATTTCGAGGAATTCACCGGTGCGGCACGGGTGCCCGGGGAGGGCTCGGTGACCATCGACTGCGATGACTGCGCCGTGCGCGGTCCGGGGTGCCAGGACTGCGTGGTCAGCGTGTTGCTCGGAGTTCCGGAAACTTTGCTGGACGACGAGCGTCAGGCGCTGGAGGTGCTGGCCGATGTCGGTTTGGCGCCGCGGCTGAGGCTGGTTCCGATCCGTCGAAACGGTGCCACGGATGGTAGAACTGGTGTGGCGTGATGACACGTGATGAACCACGGGAAGCAAAAATTTAATCCCGTGAGCCTGTTGAATTCACGCCCTCCGTTGGACAAGCCCGATGCCGTTTCGTAACCTGTTCGAGACCTAACAGTAGTTCGTCGCGGCTGACTCGCAGTTGTAAGGACGCAATACCTTGAGGCCTGATTTCTCGGACCGGCGTAAGCGTGGCGTTAAGCGAGCCCTCATCGGTGCGTTGGCCGGCCTGACCATCCTCGGTGGATCGCTGGCGACCGGCGTGCATGCCGACCCCGCCGAGGACGCCCTGGCAAAGCTCAACGAGCTGTCTCATCAGGCCGAGATCGCCACCGAGAACATGCATGCCGCGCAGCTCGATCTCGACGAGAAGCTGGCCGCGCAGGCCGCAGCCGAGGAAAAGCACAATGCCGACCTCGCAGCCGCCGACGCCGCGAAGGCCGACCTGGCAAAGTTCCAGACCTCGGTCAACAACATCGCAGCCGCGCAGTACATGGGTGGCCGAACCGACGGGTTGGACGCCATGCTGACGGCGAGCTCCCCGCAGGTGCTCATCGACCAGCTGGCCGTGCAGCGGGTGATGGCCACCGAGATGTCGGCCCAGATGCAGAACTTCAAGCAGACCAGCGCGCTGGCCGCGCAGGCGGAATCCGCCTCGGCGCGCTCGGCAGCAGATGCCAAGACCGCCGCCGAGCAGGCCGCTGCGGTGCGCGCCGATCTGCAATCCAAGCAAAGCAAGCTGCAGGTCGAGATCGCCGTCGTCAAGTCTCAGTACGAGCGGCTCACCCCGGCCCAGCGCGAGACCCTGGCCGCGATCCCGCCGGTGCCCGAGGGTGTCGTCCCGCCCGCGCCGGCACCGTTGCCCGCAGACGATCCCAGTGTGCTGGCAGCCCCGCCCGCGGGCATCCCGCCAGGTGATATCGCCCCGCCGGCCGCCGCGCCGGGGTCCGGTGGTGGCTCGGTCGCCGTGCAGGCCGCATTGACGCGGATCGGTTCGCCGTACTCGTGGGGTGCCGAGGGCCCCGGAGCCTTCGATTGCTCCGGTCTGGTCAAGTGGGCCTTCGGTCAGGCCGGGATCTCGCTGCCGCACTCCAGCTACGCCCTGGCCGCCGGTGGCCAACCGGTATCGACCGATCAGATGCAACCCGGTGACGTCGTCTCCTACTACTCCGACGCCTCGCATGTCGGGATCTACATCGGCAACGGCATGATGGTGCATGCCTCCACCTTCGGTCAGCCCGTCGTGGTTGCCCCGGTCAACAACGCACCCATCTACAACGTGCGCCGGTACTGACCAGCTGAAGGTCGCCCGTCGCGGCACACCCGCCGCCATCGTCGCCCTGGTCGCCATGGCCACCGCGGTGCTGCTCACTGCGTGCCACACCGCGTCGCCGCCGCCATCGGACGGTTCTGATGCCGGTGTCTCGACCACGTCGGCAGCGACAGCCACCACCACGTCGATCGCGTTGCCCGGCGACCGCACCGGCGCGCTACGGGGGCTCGGCGGTACGCGCAGTCGGCCGCTGATCGACCGGATCGCCGCGGAGCTGCCCGGCGCGGTGGATGCCGTCACCGCATTCTGGGGGCCGGACTGGCCCCGCGAGATCGTGGTCGTGGTGACCGAATCGGACGAGCAGTTCCGGGTGCTGGCCCACGGGAGCCCCGATATCGCGGCCGCCACCACCGCCGAGGGCATGGTGTTCGCTCCCGGCGCCGCCACTATGGGTGCCACCGCGCTGCGCATCGTGGTCCGCCACGAGCTGTTCCATTACGCGGCGCGTGCGCAGACGGTCGCCAGCGCTCCGCTGTGGTTGACCGAAGGGGTGGCCGACTACGTCGGTCGCCCGGCTCAACCGCCACCGCCGGATGGCGCGCAACTGGCACAGCTGCCCACGGATGCCGACCTGCAGACCGCCGGACCGGCGCGCTCGGACGCCTATGACCGGGCCTGGTGGTTCAGCCGGTTCGTCGCTGAGCGGTACGGCATCTCGGCGCTCAAAGCGCTCTACCTGCGGGCCTGCGGGGCCGGGCATCCCGACGCAGCGACCGCCGTGCGGGAGACCCTGGGCGCCGGTCTGGACGAGGTGGTGGCGCAATGGCGTGCCTGGATGACCCGATAGCGTGGGCCGAATGACCCGGGTCCTGTTGCTGACCAACGACTTTCCGCCGCGCCGCGGCGGTATCCAGTCCTACCTGGAGGCGTTCGTCGGCGAACTGCTCCACGCGGGGACACATGACCTCACGGTGTATGCGCCGACATGGAAGGACTGCGCCGACTACGACCGGCGGGCGGCCGACGCCGGATACCGCATCGTGCGCCACCCTACGACCCTGATGCTGCCCGAGCCGACGGTGGCCGGTCGGATGCGCGATCTGATCGACGAACATGGCATCGACACGGTGTGGTTCGGTGCTGCGGCCCCGCTGGCACTGCTGGGACCGTTGGCCCGCCGGGCCGGCGCCGGGCGCATCGTCGCCAGCACCCACGGTCACGAGGTGGGGTGGTCGATGCTCCCGGTGGCGCGTTCGGCGCTGCGCCGCATCGGGGAGGACGCCGATGTGATCACCTACGTCAGCGATTACACCCGCGGCCGATTCGCGGCCGCGTTCGGTCGACGCGCGTGTCTGGAGCGGTTGTCCCCGGGGGTGGACATCGAGCGGTTCGCCCCCGACAGCGTCGCACGCGCCGAGCTGCGGGTCCGGTACGGGTTGGGCGATCGGCCCGTGGTGCTGTGCCTGTCCAGGCTGGTGCCGCGCAAGGGTCAGGACATGCTGATCCGAGCATTCGACCAGATCCGCCGCCGGGTTCCTGGCGCGGCACTGGTGATCGTCGGCGGTGGGCCGTATCGCGCGGATCTGGAGAAGTTGGCGCGTCGTGCCGGTGTGACCGAGGACGTCGTGTTCACCGGCGGGGTGCCGGCCGGCGAACTGGCGGCTCATCATGCGATGGCCGATGTCTTCGCCATGCCGTGCCGTACCCGCGGCGCCGGTCTGGATGTCGAGGGGTTGGGCATCGTCTACCTCGAGGCTTCCGCCAGCGGGGTGCCGGTGGTGGCCGGGCGGTCCGGGGGCGCGCCCGAGACGGTGCGCGACGGCGAGACCGGCTGGGTCGTCGACGGCACCGATGTGGATGCCATCGCCACGGCGGTCGGCGATCTGCTGGCCGACCCGCGGACCGCGGCCCGGATGGGTGCGGCCGGGCGCGAGTGGGTGGTGGCCAACTGGCAGTGGCACACCCAGGGCGCCCGGCTCACCCGGTTCCTCGGCTGACGCCGACTAGCTGTAGATCGCCGCGATCTGTGCGGCGAACTTCTCGACGACCACCTTGCGCTTGACCTTCAGCGTGGGCGTCAGCTCGCCGGTGTCCTCGGTGAAATCGACCGGCAGGATGCGGAAGGTCCGGATGGCCTCCGCCTTGGAGACCACCTGGTTGGCGTCCTTGACGGCCAACTCCACCTCGGCGACCAGGTCCGGGTCCTCGGTCAGGTCGGCGACGGTGGCCGATGCGCCCTTGCCATTGCGATCCTTCCACCCCTCGAAGGCCTCGGGATCGATGGTGATCAGCGCGGCGATGAACGGCTGGGCATCGCCGACCGCCATGGCCTGGCTGATCAGCGGGTGGGCCCGCAGCCGGTCCTCCAGCACCGCGGGTGCGACGTTCTTGCCGCCCGCGGTGACGATGATCTCCTTCTTGCGGCCGATGATCGTCAGGAATCCGTTGGCGTCGATGGCGCCCAGGTCACCGGTGTGGAACCAACCGTCGGTGAACGCGTCCGCGGTGGCCTGCTCGTTGTTCCAGTATCCGCTGAAGACCACGCCGCCCTTGAGCAGCAGCTCGTCATCGTCGGCAAGGCGCATGCTGTTGCCGGGCAACAGCTTTCCGACCGAGCCGACCAACATGTCGCCCACCTGGTTGGCGGTGACGGCGGCGCTGCTCTCGGTGAGGCCGTAACCCTCGTAGATGGTCAATCCGACGCCGCGGTAGAAGTGTCCGAGCCGGGCGCCCAGCGGTGCCCCGCCGGAGATGGCGGCATGACAGTTGCCGCCGAGCGCGGCGCGCAGCTTGCCGTAGACCAGCTTGTCGAACACGGCGTGCTTGAGCCGCAGCAGCAATCCGGGGCCGCCGCTGCTGTCCTGGGCCTTGCTGTATTCGATGGCGGTATCGGCGGCGATCTCGAAGATGCGGCCCTTGCCGTCGTTGCGCGCGTTCTGCTCGGCGGTGTTGTAGACCTTCTCGAACACCCGCGGGACCGACACCACCAGCGTCGGCTTGAACACCCCGAACATCGGCACCAGATTCTTGATATCGCTGGTGAAGCCGAGGGTCACCTTGTTGGCGAACGCGCCGATGGTGATGGCGCGGGCCAGCACGTGCGCCAGCGGTAGGAACACCAACAGGCGCTCGCCCTTGCGCAGCAGCGTCGGGAAGGCGGCCTTGGCGCCGCGAATCTCGTAGAGCAGGTTGGAATGCGTCAGCTGGCAACCCTTGGGCAGACCGGTGGTGCCCGAGGTGTAGATCAGGGTGGCGGGATCGCTGGATTTGATGGCGGCGACGCGGGCGTCGAGCAGACCGGGGTCGACATCCTTGCCGGCCTCGGCGAGCACCTGCAGGGCAGGGGCATCGGGATTGTCGATGCGCAGCACCGCGCGTACCCCGGGAAGCTCGTCGGCCTGGTGCTCCACGCGCTCGGCGTGTGCCGCCGTCTCGGCGACCACCAGCACCGCACCCGAATCCTTCAGCACGTGCTTGATCTGCTCGGGAGAGGAGGTCTCATAGATCGGGACGGTGACCGCGCCGATGGACAGGATCGCGAAGTCGATGATCGCCCACTCGTAACGGGTGGCAGACAGGATGGCCACCCGGTCACCCGGGGCGACATCGTGGGCCAGCAGACCGAGCGCTACCGACCGGATCTGCTGCGCGGCCTGGGCACAGGTGACGTCGGTCCAGGCGCCGTCGACCTGTCGTTGCAGGATGACGTGGTCTGGGTCGTCGCGTTCATGGGTGTAGACCGAGCTGACGACGCTGTCGTATTCGGCGATCTCGAACGAAGCCGGAACGGAGAACTCACGCACGATTCTGGGCACCTCGGGTCCTGGGATGGGTGGTTACTAGCCGGTAAGCCTAGTCGCCTGTGTCACACCTGCGGCAGGGCGTATGTGAAGCTAGGTGGCCATGAACAGCGTCCAGATCGCCGATGAGACCTTTGTGTGTGCCGATCCCGCCGAGGTCGGCCGCGCCGTCGCCGATGCGTCCAGCTGGCGGCGGTGGTGGCCGGATCTCGCACTCACCGTGGTCGAGGACCGCGGCCCCGCAGGTCAGCGCTGGACGGTCGCCGGCGCGCTGACCGGCACCATGGAGGTGTGGTTGGAGCCCATGATGGACGGCGTTCTGCTGCACTACTTCCTGCATGCCGAGCCCACCGGTGTCACCGGCCACGACCTGGCCCGGATGAATCTCGCTGCGCTCAACCATGCTCGCCGGGTGGCGGGCAAGAAGATGTCCTTCGAGGTCAAGGCTCGGCTGGAGGCTGACCGGCCGGTGGGAGTGTCCCGGCTGGCCTCAGGAGTGAGCCACCCCTGACCGGGTGAGGGTAGATTTCTGGTCGTGGCGGAGAAGACGGCGCAGACCATCCATATCGCGGCCGATCCCTCGACGGTGATGGACGTCATCGCAGATATCGGCTCCTACCCGGAGTGGGTGGCCGAGTACAAGGAAGCCGAGGTGCTCGAGCGCGACGACGCCGGCAATCCGAAGACGGCCCGGCTGGTGCTCGACGCCGCGGTGCTCAAGGACACCATGGTGCTGACCTACCAGTGGCCCGCCGATCGCAAATCCGTCACCTGGACGCTGGTGTCGAGTTCGTTGTTACGTGCGCTGGAGGGTGCATACCGATTGGCGCCCAAGGGTTCTGGCACCGATGTGACCTATGAGCTCTCCGTGGACCTGATGATCCCCATGATCGGTCTGCTCAAACGCAAGGCCGAGCGGCGGCTCACCGACACCGCGCTCAAAGACCTCAAGAAGCGAGTCGAGGTGGCAGTGAGCTGAGTGCAGACGGCACCGCCGAACCCGCCCGGATCTGCCTGTTCGTCGGCAAGGGAGGGGTAGGCAAATCGACGTTGGCCACGGCCACCGCGGTGCGCGCTGCCCGAAGCGGGGCACGGGTGTTGATCGTGTCCACCGATCAGGCGCACTCCACCGGTGATGTGCTCGGAGTTCCCGTCGAGCCGACCGGCTCACGCACACCCACCCGCGTCCTGACCGATCTGGATGCCGGGCCAACGGATGTGGGCGGATCCCTCGACGCGCTGGCATTGGACACCCTGTCGTTGCTCGAGACGCGTTGGCGGGAGATCGCCGGTGTGCTGGCCGGTAGGTTCCCGCACTCGGATCTGGGAAGCCTTGCCCCGGAAGAACTTTCCGCGCTCCCGGGGATCCAGGAGGTGCTCGGTCTGCACGAGGTCGCCGAGCTAGCCGACTCCGGACTCTGGGACGAGGTGGTGGTCGACTGCGCCTCCACCGCTGACGCGTTGCGGATGCTGACCCTGCCCGCGACGTTCAACCTCTATCTGGAACGCAGCTGGCCGCGGCACCGCAGGCTGTCGCTGTCGCCGGCGGACCTGGGCTCGGCGGCGATGCTGATGCTGGTGGAGCGGATCGCCGAGGGGACCGAACGGCTCTCGACGCTGCTCGCCGACAATGCCCGCGTGGGCGCACACCTGGTGCTGACCGCCGAGCGGGTGGTCGCCGCCGAGGCGGCCCGAACGCTGGGCTCGCTGGCGTTGATGGGTGTCAAGGTCACCGAACTGCTGGTGAATCAGGTTCTGCTGCAAGATGATTCCTACGAGTATCAAAACCTGCCCGCGCACCCGGCCTTCGATTGGTACACCGAGCGCATCGCCGAGCAACGCGGTGTGCTCGACGACCTGGAACGCTCGATCGGCGATGTGGCACTGGTGCTGGTGCCGCATCTGGCCGGTGAGCCGATCGGTCCCAAGGCGCTCGGCGAGCTGCTCGACGCGGCACGTCGACGTGATGGCTCCGCGCCGCCGGGACCGCTACGACCGGTCGTCGATCGCGAGTCGGGGTCCGGCCTGGAGGCCGTCTATCGGATGCGGTTAGAGTTGCCGCAGGTCGATCCCGGCGCGCTGCGGCTGGGCCGGGTCGACGACGACCTTGTGATCGGCTCCGGGGGTATGCGGCGTCGGGTGCGGCTGGCATCGGTGTTGCGGCGCTGCATCGTGATCGATGCGAATCTGCGGGCCGGCGTGCTGACCGTGCGTTTTCGACCCAATCCGGAGGTGTGGCCGACATGAGCCCCACCCATTCGGATATCCCGCCCGAACTGCGCCAGTTGGCCCAGGCCATCCTGGACAAACTCGATCCCGCGGTGCGGATCTTGGCCGCCAGGGCCGCCGCCGAGGGCGCCGGTGCCGGGGCGTGTCAGCAGGTGTGGTGCCCGGTGTGCGCGCTGGCCGCGCTGATCAACGGTGAGCAGCACCCGCTGCTGTCGGTGATCGCCGATCACAGCGTGGCCCTGCTGGCGGTGATCCGTGCGATGGTCGCCGAAACCGGGCCACCCACCGATATGCCCCCACCGCCGCCGGGGCCGGCAGACGGGTCGGCCGGACGTTATGAGCAGATCCCGGTGACGCTGGAGGACTGAGCGGGCTGCGCAGCGACTCTGTGTGGTCGCACTCACTTCCGCTGGGTAGAGTTGGTCCGGTCCGGCCCCGTCCTGGTGGGGCGCCGTTGCAGGAGGGCTCATGTGGTTCTGGTTCTACAAGTACATCTTGATGGGCCCGTTGCTGTCCTTTTTGGGGCGTCCCAAAGTGCAAGGGCTGGAGTACGTTCCGGACTCCGGTGCGGTGATCCTGGCCAGTAACCACCTGGCCGTCGCCGACAGCTTCTACCTGCCGCTGGTGGTCAAGCGGCGCATCACCTTCCTGGCAAAGGCCGAGTACTTCACCGGTACCGGGCTCAAGGGCAAGCTGACCAAGTTCTTCTACTCCTCGACCAACCAGGTCCCCATCGACCGCACCGATGCCGACTCCGCGCAGGCCGCGCTGACGACGGCCCAGCGAATCCTCGGTGAGGGCAAGCTGCTGGGCATGTATCCCGAGGGCACCCGCTCCCCGGACGGTCGGCTCTACAAGGGCAAGACCGGGCTGGCCAGGGTCGCGCTGGAAAGCGGCATCCCCGTCATCCCGGTGGCGATGGTCGGCACCAACGTCGTCAACCCGCCCGGATCCAAGATGTGGCATTTCGGCCGCGTCGAGGTCCGGTTCGGCAAGCCGATGGACTTCAGCCGCTTCGAGGGACTGGCCGGTAACCGCTTCATCGAGCGGGCCGTCATCGACGAGGTGATGTACGAGCTCATGCGGCTCGGTGGCCAAGAGTACGTCGACCTGTACGCCGCTGATGTCAAAGAGCAGGCAGAGTCGCTCGACGCGCAGCGCAAGCCCGAGGTGACCGCGAAGGCCGGATAGCGGTCGCTAGGTCGCAGCGGCGATCTCGGCGTCGGCGGGTGCGGCGGCCGAATCGCTGCGCCGGGCCAGCCGCGGGGTCACGGCACCGATCACCACGATCACCGCCAGTGCCCACCACAGGTAGGACCCCCCAACGACCCGCAACCACGGCGACACCGACGTCTCGTTGTGTGCAGGCATCAGCGTGATCGGGGTCCACACCGTCAAGGCGACACCGATCGCCGAGATGACGAGCAGCGCGACGGTGCGGGTGCGGTAGCCGACGACGGCAGTCACCAGCACCGTGGGCAACACCCACACCCAGTGGTGAGACCAGGACACCGGCGAGACCGCCAGGCCGAACATCGCCACGCAGAGGAGTCCCAGCACCGCGCTGTCACCGTGCGGATCGGCCCGTACCGCGCGGTGGGTCGCCCAGACCGTCAGGCCCAGCACCACGAAGCACAATCCGACCCACAGCAGGAACCGGGTGTCCTCGCCGACGCCGAACCGGGCCAGCATCCCGGAGATGTTCTGGTTGGTGTTCAGCGTCGCCGAGCCGATGCGGTCGGTGTCGCGCAGCGTCTCGAACCAGTACACCCAGGAATCCCGCCAGGCCAGCGCGAATCCCAGCAGCGTCGCGCCGACGGCCGAGGCCGTCGTCACCAGCACCGCGCGGGTATCGCGGCGCAGCAGGAAGTACAGCAGGAAAACCGCGGGCGTGAGCTTCACCGCGATGGCCAGCCCGAGCAGCAGTCCGCGCGGCCACGGGGTGCGGCGCGGTACGCAATCGGCGATCACCAGCGTCATGAGCACCACGTTGATCTGGCCGAATTCCAGATTTGCCCGTAACGGTTCGGCGAACACCACCGCGGGCGCCACCAGAGCACCGGCCAGCCAGGCCCGGCGATGCCAGCTGTCACCGACGCGCAACCGGGTGAGCACGATCGTCGTGGAGACCACCAGCAGCACCATGGTGGTCACCGTGATGGCGGCGCTCGCCGCCGGCAGGGACAACCAGGCGAACGGGGCGAACGCGACGGCCGACAGCGGTGGGTAGGTGAACGGCAGGTCGATCCCGGCCTGGGTCTGGAATTCGGTGCTGTCGGCATAGAGCGGCACACCGTCCAACCAGGCCCGCCCGCCGAGGCGGTAGACGTCGATATCGATGCGGTAGCTGGATTCGCCGAGCAGGCGCCAGCCCACCCAGCCCAGCGCGGCCAGCGTCACCAGCTGGAAGAGCCGCCACGCCCACACGCTCCCGAGGGCCCGACCGACCCCGGTCCGCCCGAGCACACTGCCCCCATCGGGCGACCGCTGAATCCTCATGTCGCCGCCAAGCCTATCGGTGCGCGGCGACGCGCTGGACGTGACAGGTCCGCCGATACCCCGCGAATTCGCTGGACCGGCGTAAATTCGAACGCCGTGCCCCCGAATCTGCAGCTGGACTTCGTCCCGGCTGACCGTCTTCCGCTGCTGTGCTGCCTGATCGCCTTCATCCTGACGTTCGTGCTGACCCGTCTGGTGGTGCGCTACATCAGGAGTCATCCGAGCACCGACGGGCCGCGCAAGTGGTGGCAACCGCGCAATCTCTCCGTCGGCGGGGGTGTGCATCTGCATCACGTGGTGATCGGCATCATCCTGGTGATGGTCTCCGGGGTGGCCATGGTGACCCTGGCCGTCAACGGGGGAGTGGCGGAGTTCACCGTCGCGGCAGTCTTTTTCGGTATCGGCGCAGCCCTGGTGCTCGACGAGTTCGCACTGATCCTGCACCTGCAGGACGTGTATTGGTCCGAGGACGGCCGGACCTCGGTGGACGCGGTGTTCGTGGCCATCGCGGTGGCCGGACTGCTGGTCCTCGGGTTCAGCCCGCTGTCCTTCTTCGATATCGACATCTGGCAGTCCGATGATTCCATCGAGGCACGGATCGCGGTGATCGTCGCGGCCGTGCTCACGCTCGCGCTGGCGGTGGTGGTGCTGCTCAAGGGCAAGGTGTGGACCGGTCTGGTCGGCATGTTCATCACCCCACTGCTGTTCGTCGGGGCGATCCGGCTGTCGCGACCGCATGCGCCGTGGGCGCGGTGGCGCTACACGAGCAGGCCGCGCAAGATGCACAAGGCGCTGGAACGGGAGCGGCGTCTGCGCAGGCCCGTGGTGCAGGCCAAGCTGTGGGTCCAGCACGTGGTGGCCGGCGAGCCGCATTTCCCCGACGACGCGTTGGTCAACGAGGAACTGGACCGCGAGATCCACGCCGCACCGGCGCCCAGCCAGGGAGCGGCCTGAGATGCGCTATTTCTACGACACCGAATTCATCGACGACGGCCGCACCATCGAACTGATCTCGATCGGGGTCGCCGCCGAGGACGGTCGTGAGTATTACGCGATATCAACAGAATTCGATCCCGACCGGGCCGGCAGCTGGGTGCGCAAGAACGTGCTGCCCAAGCTGCCGTCACCGTCGTCGAAGCTGTGGCGCTCGCGCCGCCAGATCCGCAGCGAGCTGGAAGACTTCTTCGATATCGACGGTGACGAACCCATCGAGCTGTGGGCGTGGGTGGGTGCCTACGACCATGTGGTGCTGTGCCAGCTGTGGGGCCCGATGACCGACCTGCCGCCGGCGATCCCGCGCTTCACCAGGGAGTTGCGCCAGTTCTGGGAGGAGCGGGGCTCCCCTCGGATGCCACCGCGACCGCGCGATGCCCACGATGCGCTGGTCGATGCGCGGCACAACCTGCGGCGCTACGAGCTGATGACCGACGACGGCGCCTGGGCGGCGCGCTCGGGCGGCTGATCGCGCCTGCCGGTGGGAGCCGCCTGAGCTGCAGGTATGGCCGGTCCGAACGGATTTCGGTCACCGCTACCATGGAGCGGTGAACTGGACCGTCGACGTGCCCATCGATCAGCTGCCGGACCTCCCACCGCTGCCAGGGGACCTGCGGCAGCGGCTCGACGCCGCGCTGGCCAAGCCGGCACTGCAGCAGCCGAGCTGGGATGCCGGTCAGGCCAAGGCCATGCGCACCGTGCTGGAGAGCGTGCCGCCGATCACGGTGCCTACCGAGGTCGAGAAGCTCAAGACCCAGCTTGCCGCGGTCGCCCGTGGTGAGGCCTTCCTGCTGCAGGGCGGGGACTGCGCCGAGACCTTCGTCGACAACACCGAACCGCATATCCGGGCCAACATCCGCACGCTGTTGCAGATGGCCGTGGTGCTGACCTACGGCGCCAGCATGCCGGTGGTGAAGGTCGCCCGTATCGCCGGGCAGTACGCCAAACCGCGGTCCTCGGACACCGACGCGCTGGGCCTGAAGTCCTACCGCGGGGACATGATCAACGGATTCGCCCCCGACGACGCGATACGCCAGCACGACGCCTCCCGGCTGGTCCGCGCCTACGCCAACGCCAGTGCCGCGATGAACCTGGTGCGCGCGCTGACCTCCTCGGGGATGGCGTCGTTGCAGGCCGTCCACGACTGGAATCGCGAGTTCGTGCGCACCTCGCCGGCGGGAGCCCGCTATGAGGCGCTGGCCGGGGAGATCGACCGCGGTCTGCGGTTCATGAGCGCCTGCGGAGTCAACGACCGCAACCTGGACACCGCCGAGATCTACGCCAGCCATGAGGCGCTGGTGCTGGACTACGAACGGGCCATGCTGCGGATGGACACCGCCGATCCGGCCGAGCCGGTGGCCGAGCCCTCGGCGCCCAAGCTCTACGACCTGTCCGCCCACTACCTGTGGATCGGGGAGCGCACCCGCCAGATCGACGGCGCACACGTCGCACTGGCCGAGGTGATCGCCAACCCGATCGGCATCAAGATCGGACCGACCACCTCCCCGGAGCTGGCTGTCGAGTACGTCGAACGCCTCGACCCGCGCAACGAGGCCGGCCGGCTGACCCTGATCAGCCGGATGGGTAACCAGAAGGTCCGCGATGTGCTGCCCGCCATCATCGAGAAGGTGCAGGCCGCCGGCCATCAGGTGATCTGGCAGTGCGATCCGATGCACGGCAACACCCATGAATCCTCCACCGGATACAAGACCCGCCATTTCGATCGCATCGTCGACGAGGTGCAGGGCTTCTTCGAGGTGCACCGGGCATTGGGCACCCACCCCGGCGGTATCCACGTCGAGATCACCGGCGAGAACGTCACCGAATGTCTGGGTGGGGCGCAGGACATCTCCGACCATGATCTGGCGGGCCGGTACGAGACCGCGTGCGATCCGCGGCTGAACACCCAGCAGAGCCTCGAGCTGGCCTTCCTGGTCGCGGAGATGTTGCGCGACTAGGGATTCAGATCAGGTTGGCCAGGTTGTTGCCCAGCGTCCACGCGCCGGCGGCGAGCAGCCCGGTCAGCGTCAGGATCACCAGGACCCAGGCCAGCAGCACACGTTTGGCGCGCTGCCGCGCCCAGTGGAACTCCTCGAGTTCGACACCGGCGAATTGTCCTGTGACCGGCTGGTATTGGGCATCGTCGTAGCGATCGGCGTCCTGCTGATCGGCGTCGGGACGGTGGGCGTCGGTCGGGTCATCGGCTCCGACGGCGGGTAGCTGACGGGTCGGCCGGTACGGGGCCGGCGGTCGGGCAGCGGCGCGGTTCTCGTCGCCGCCGGGGCGCTGCGCCGCGGTGGCGGCCCGGTGCTGGGCCGACTGGCGCGGGGCCGGAACCCGGAACGGCGGCAGCCCCAGCTCATCGACCACATCGGCCAGTGCCTCACCGAGTTCACCGGCATCTTCGAAACGGGCGTGCGGGTCGCGAGCGGTCGCCCGTGCCACCAACGCGTCGAACTGCGCGGGTACCCCGGCGATCGCCGCACTCGGCGGCGGAACGTCGTTGTCCATCCGCTGGTAGGCCACCGACAGCGCGGTATCGCCGGTGAAAGGGGTTCGGCCCGTAAGCAATTCGTAGGCGAGTACGCCGACTGCATACACATCGCTGCTCGGCGCGCTGTCGCCGGTGGCGACCTGCTCGGGCGACAGGTAGGCCGCGGTGCCGAGGATGACGCTGGTGGAGGTGACGCCCGCCTCGGCCACCGCCCGAACCAGACCGAAGTCCGCGATCTTGACCTCGCCGTCATCGGAGATCAGCACGTTCTCGGGTTTGACATCGCGGTGCACCAACCCCGCCGCGTGCGCCACCGCCAGCCCGCGACAGATCGGGCCGAGCACGGCGGCCGCGGCATGCGGCGGCATCGGCCCCCGCTCACGCAACAGCTCACGTAGCGTGCCGCCGTCGACCAGTTCCATCACCAGGTACGGAGCAGGCCCGTCCGGTCCGCCGCCGCCCTGGTCGTAGACGGCGACCAGGCCGTCACCCTTGAGCCTTGCCACGGTGCGGGCCTCGCGCTGGAACCGGACCAGGAACGCCTCGTCGCGGGAGTAGCGGGAATCCATCACCTTCACCGCGACGGGACGGTCCAACCGGGTGTCCACACCGCGGTACACGGTCGACATCCCGCCGGCGGCGATGGTGGTCTCGATCAGATAGCGCCCCTCCAGCAGGCTTCCGACGAGGGGGTCGGTGCGCTGGTAGGTGTCCACCGCAGACATGGTACGGATCCGGTCCGCATCGACCTTCCACCTCCGGGCGAGGGCCGGGGCCCTTAGACTCTGTCCGGTGAGCATCCCGGCGTCCGCTGACATCCTCGATCCCGACGAAGCCGTACTCGACCTGTCCCAGGTGTCGAAATTGCTCGGCGTCTCGGTCAGCAAGGTCAACCAGCACCTGCGCGACGGTCACCTCGT
The DNA here is from genome assembly GCF_000691525.1 of Mycolicibacterium neoaurum ATCC 25795. Classification (GTDB taxonomy): domain Bacteria; phylum Actinomycetota; class Actinomycetes; order Mycobacteriales; family Mycobacteriaceae; genus Mycobacterium; species Mycobacterium neoaurum. The sequence continues at coordinate 82,619 of NZ_JMDW01000013.1, read as the reverse complement.
CGGCGTGCGCCGCGACGGTGCCGTGGTCGTGCCCAAGGTGTTCTTCGACGAGAACGGGCGGGTCGTCAAACCACTGCCGGGCCTGTTGGTGGTGCTGCGTGACGGTGGATTCGACGTCACCGAATCGATGCGATGGTTGTTCACCCCGGACCCCTCGCTGACCCTGAGCCGTGACGGCAGCACCGAGAAGCAGGCCAATGCGCGGCCGGTCGACGCCCTGCGCTCACATCAGGCGCGTGAGGTCATCCGCCGCGCACAGGCGATGGCTTATTAGACGGCTCGCCGTCGTGGCTAATTAGACGGCTCGCCGTCTTGGCCTACTGACGAGCCGGTTCCTCCGGGGCCCGCGACAGCAGATACCAGGCGAGAACCGCACATCCGGTCGCCAGCGCGACCTGCAGCAGCGAGTACATGCCGTGCGAACCGTCGGGCTTGAAGATCACCATGATCCAGGTGGAGAAACCGGCGATCAGTGCGACCGCGGTCCGGCTCTGCCACAGCGTCGACAGCGTCGCCAGCGGCCAGGTGTAGTACCAGGGCAACGCGGCCGGGACGAACAACACCACGACGCCCATCGCCAGCGTGGTGCCCACCAGCGCTTCGCGGTCGGTGTGCCGGAACCGCCACCACAACAGCGGAAGCGAGATCGCGATGATCGCGATGCCGATGATCCTGGTGATCTCGAGGACCGCGTAGAAGTTCACCGGCATGACCATGCCGACGAGGGCGTTGATCATGTTCGCGAACGCCGTCGGCAGGGTCAGCCAGTTGATGATCTTCACCGAACCGGCCAGCGCGGTCAGCCAGCCGAGGCCGACCCCGGCCAGTAGCGACAGCACCGCGAACACGGCGCCGAAGATCACCACCGACGCGGCGGTGGCGAAGGCGAAGGCAGGCACCGGGCGGTAGCCCCTGGTGTCGCGCAGCCTCCTCATCCACACCCAGACCATGAACGGCAACGCGATACCCGCCGTCGCCTTCACGGCGACCGCGGTGGCGATGAAACCGACCCCGAGGATCGGCCGGCCGCCGAAGGTCAGCGCGATCGCCGCCATCATCAGGCCGACCATCAGCATCTCGTTGTGCACCCCGCCCATGAGGTGGATGATCACCAACGGATTCAGTACGCAGATCCACAGTGCGGCAGCAGGGTTGGCGCCCAGATGGCGGGCCACCCGCGGGGTGGCCCAGATCAGCAGTGCCAGTCCGGGCAGCATGCACAGGCGCAGCAGCATGGTGCCGCCGACGACGTTGTTGCCGACGATCATGGTGACGAACTTGGCCACCAGGATGAATGCGGGACCGTACGGTGCCGTGGTCGTCGTCCAGATCGGACTGACGTTGTCCAACAACGAGTTCACGTTCTCGACGGGTCCGACCACATAGGGGTCGAACCCGTCGCGCAGCAACGCGCCCTGGGCGAGGTAGGAGTAGGTGTCACGGCTGAACACCGGCGCGCTCAGCAGCAGCGGCACCAACCAGAACCCGGTGGTGGCCAGCATCGTGTACTGCGTCGCGGTGCGATCGACCACGCGTCGACCCAGCCACAGCCAGGCCAGCAACATGACGGCCACTCCGCCCCACAGCAGGATCGAAGAGAGCACCAGTCCATGCCCGAACCGCAGCCAGGACATGTGCAGCGATTCCAGCAGCGGATCGTGCAGTCGGGTGCTGCCCGCGCCGAGCCCACCGGCGGCGATCAGTATCGCGCCGAGAAACCCCAATCGGGCCGGCCGCGCCTCGACCGAGATGGCGAACGCCCACAGCCGAGCGAGGTGTCCGCGCGTCTCCGGCGCGTCCGATACCGATGCGGTCATGTCCTCAGGCGGACCGGTTCGACGCCAGGCCGGCCAACTCGGCGAGGCCGATCTTGGCCTGCGGATCGATATCGGCGGCGTTCAATGCGTCGAGGGCCCGTCGGTGCAGTTGCTCGATACGGTCCTCGACGGCCGCCAGCGCGCCGACCGACTCGATGGCCGAACACACCTCCTTGACCGCGACATCGGTCAGTTCGGTCCCGATCGACTCGCCGATCAGCTTGGCCGCGGCGGGATCGGTGCGTCGGGCCAGTTCGACCGCCTCGGCGAGCAGCACGGTCCGCTTACCCGAGCGCAGATCGTCACCGGAGGGCTTACCGGTGATCGCCGGATCGCCGAACACGCCGAGCACATCGTCGCGCAGCTGGAAGGCCACCCCGAGATCGTTGCCGACCTGATGGAAGATCTGCTGGATCTCCGGCCGGTCTGCGGCGGCGGCAGCACCGAGCTGCAGCGGGCGCGACACCGTGTAGGAGGCGGTCTTGTAGGTGTTGACGTTCATCGCCGATGCCACCGTGTCGGCGCCGCTGGCCTCGGCGACGATGTCGAGGTATTGGCCGCCGAGCACCTCGGTGCGGATATCGCCCCATACCTTGTGCACCCGCAGGTGGGCGTCGGCGGGCAGATCGGCGGTCGCCACGATGTCATCGGCCCACACCAGCGACAGATCGCCGAGCAGGATGGCGGCCGACAGGCCGAACTGCTCGGGCGAACCGTGCCAGTTGTTGGCGCGATGCCGGTCGGCGAAGTGTCGGTGCACGGTGGGCAGCCCGCGACGGGTGGCCGATGCGTCGATCACGTCATCGTGGGCGAGCGCGCACGCGTGCAGCAGCTCCAGCGCGGAGAACAACCGCAGGGCCTGGGTGTCGGAGGACCGGTTCGTCCCGGCGACCGCGCGCCAGCCCCAGTAGGCGAACGCGGGGCGCAGGCGTTTGCCCCCGCGCAACACGAACTCCTCGAGTGCGGCGGTCAGCTCGGCGTACTCGGGACCGATATACGCGGACTCGCGACGGCGTTCGTCGAGGTACTGTCGCAGTTCCTCGACGACGGCATTGACCAGTTCGACGGCTGTCGGTGCCGCTGTATCGACGCTCAGCGGACGCCCCTTTCTGATGTCGGTTTCTCGACCCCCGACTCCTCAAGCCTAGAGCGTCCCGCCCGGTGATCGGTGGACAGGCGCGCTCGCGACCACGTCATTATGCTTTCGGCGGCGCGGGATCGCGCGCGATGACGACCCGGCACGGTCTCGGCCACGACGGCCATCTCACGACGGCTGGGCCCCTTCGCCGACCTTCGGTGACCGGTCCCGACTCGCCCAGGCCAGCCAGCCGAGCAGGCCGGCGACCACGAAGGAGCCCACGGTGAGCCAGATCGCCGCGGTGGTGAACGATCGAGCGCTGGGGTCGGTGTAGCGTGCCTGGGCGTTCATGGTGGTGACGATGCCGGGCTTGAGCTTCCATTCGACGACCTCGCCCGATACCTGGTCACCGTTGGTGGAGGTGACCTCGCCGGGGAACGCGACGCTGAGCGTGACGTCGGCTTCGGGATCGTTGAGGGTGGTCAGATCGACCCGGCCCTCCAGGATGACCAGGTCACCGGCGCGGCGCAGCGAGATGTCCACGCCGGCGGCATCGCTGTTCATGTTCGCCAGCTGCGGGAGTTCGGCGAAGGTCAGGTCGGAGAACACCGCCTGCGATCCGACGTAGTCGCCGCGTTCGTAGCGCGAGACGGCAACCTTGTTGCTGAACGGCAGCGAGTTCAACAGCTGCGGTCCCTTGTCCTCGCCGTCACGCGCCTTGCTGGCCGCGACGATCTGGCCGGAGACGCGATCGTCGGGGGAGACCGTGAGCGACGCGCGGACCCGCACGCAGCCCACGGCGAACGGAACCAGGATCAGCAGCAGCAGGACCAACGCGGCGAGCCGGCGGCGCCGTGGACGGTGTGAGCGGACGAACACCCGCTAATCGTGCCAGACCCGCGTGCTCAATCGGTGCCGGGCGCCTGGTCAAGGGGTAATCGTCGGCCCAGGATGGCGAAGGGGCGTGGGTCGCCGGCGAAATGGTAGTCCCGGATGACATCGCCGAACCCGAGCCTGCGGTACAGCCGCCAGGCGCGGTTCGCCTCTTCGTTGATCTCGGGGGTGGAGAGCAACACGTGGGCCTCGCTGCGTCCGGCCAGCAGTCGGCGGGCCAGTGCCTCGCCGAGTCCGTGGCCCTGGGCGTGAGGGTGGATGTGCAGTTCGGTCAGCTCGAAATAGTCCGCGAGCAGCGGTTCGACCGAGGCCGCTTCGGCACCCCGCCGACGCAACCCGTGCACCACCTGTTGCTGCCACCACTGATCGGGGGCCCCGCGGTACCCGTAGGCGATACCCAGCATCTGCGCGGAATCGAGGACGGCGGGGGAGTCCACGTCGGTGGCGTCGGTGCGCAGTGCGGCGACGGCCTTCCAGCCGAGGCGACGGGTGTGCTCCAGCCACATCGAGGCGCGCTGTTCCTCGGTGCCGCGCGGATAGTTCATCGCCTGGACGTACACCGTCAGCGCTTCACGGAGCCGTTGGCGCATGAGCTCCGCCGACAGGTCCACCAGGAATGTCGCCAACGGGTGTCCTTCGGGTCGGTCGCTGCGGACGGGTCATCCTCATTATCGGTGTCGACTCGCCCGGCAGCCGCGCCAGGTATTGCCGGGGCGGACCGCTCCTGGTGGCAGACGTCATACAATCGTGTGTGAAGTAGGTGGTACGGCTCAGAATGACCTCGTATCATGGGAACAGTCACCCGTAAAACGCGGGCGGCGGCCCTATTTGAGAATTCGGCTCTCCGGAGCCCACGGCGCGGACCAGGAGGGACGGATGCCACTCTCCGATCACGAGCAGCGCATGCTCGACCAGATCGAAAGCGCGCTGTACGCGGAAGACCCCAAGTTCGCTTCGAGCGTGCGCGGTGGCAATCTGCGTGCCCCGTCTGCGCGGCGCCGCTTGCAGGGCATCGCGCTCTTCGTGGCGGGCCTGGCGATGCTGGTGTGTGGCGTCGCCATCAAGGCCACCATGATCGGTAGCTTCCCGATTCTCTCGGTGATCGGCTTCATCGTGATGTTCGGTGGCGTGGTCTTCGCGATCACCGGCCCGCGGGTGGCGGGCCCGGTCGACAAGAGTGTTTCCGGTTCCGGCCCCGCCCGCCCCGGTAAGCGCGGTAAGCCCGCGAGCGGCGGCTCCTTCACGAGTCGGATGGAGGACCGGTTCCGCCGTCGTTTCGACGAGTGATCCGTACCGGCTGATTCCCCACCGATCCCCACCCCAGGGGCGGCTCCGTAGCGGAGCCGCCCTTTTTCTTGTGGTTTTGCGGCCGTAGAGCGCGGTTCGACCCCGCAAACGCCTCGGCGTGTCGGGTGCCGCAGGGCGGCCGCCCCACATTTCCCCCACCGTCACCCACCTGGGTTCACACGGCGAGGTATGGGGTCTCTAGCTGCGGTTTTCGTTCGCAGGTGCCCGGCGGTCGGGCTGCTGCGTGGACGCGCGGACGCGACGAATCGCAGGGTGGTGGAGCGTGGGTGCAACTCGGTGGCAGCAAATGGAGCTAAGTGGGGGATTGTGGGGTAAAGTGGCGGACAGCGGAGGAACCGGAACTCCGCACAGCGGGTAGAAGCGACTCGGAATCCAACCGAGTGGTGGGAGGTGGCGGGATGTTTCTCGGCACCTACACGCCCAAGCTCGACGACAAAGGGCGGCTGACACTGCCCGCCAAGTTCCGCGATGCACTGGCAGGAGGGTTGATGGTCACCAAAAGTCAAGATCACAGCCTGGCCGTGTACCCGCGGGCAGAGTTCGAGAAGCTGGCGGAGAAGGCGATGCAGGCCTCGCGCAGCGATCCGCAGGCCCGTGCCTACGTCCGCAACCTTGCCGCCGGCGCCGACGAACAGCATCCCGACGCGCAGGGCCGGATCACCTTGTCCGCCGAACACCGCCGCTACGCCAACCTCTCCAAGGAATGCGTGGTGACCGGTTCGCTGGGGCACCTGGAGATCTGGGACGCCCAAGCGTGGCAGCAATACCAGGAGACACACGAAGAGACCTTCTCCGCGGCCAGCGATGACACTCTTCGCGACATCATCTGACCAACAAGCCCGTGCAACGAGGCCTCTGTCCGAACCGGCCCTGACGTACTTCCCCGACGCCAGGTCCGCCTCGGACAGGGACCTCGTTGCAGGGGCGCCCCTTCTCGACAGGGGAGTCTCTGTGCCTCATCCCGACGATTCGTCTCACTCCGTGAATCCATCTGAGTCCCGCCCCGCGCCCAAGTCCGGCGAGCACGGCCACGTCCCCGTTCTGCTCGACCGGTGTGTCGAACTCCTGACCCCGGCGCTCACCCGCCACCACGCCGACGGCTCCGGTGCCGTCCTCGTCGATGCCACCCTCGGCGCCGGTGGTCACACCGAGCGGTTCCTGACCGATCTGCCGGGACTGCGTGTCGTCGGCCTGGACCGCGACCCGAACGCGCTGCGCATCGCCGGCGACCGGCTGTCCCGGTTCGGTGACCGCGTCCGGTTCGAACGCACCCGCTACGACGGCTACTGGGACGACCGGCAGGAGCCCGTCGTCGACGGTGTGCTCTTCGACCTCGGAGTGTCCTCGATGCAGCTGGATCTGGTCGACCGCGGCTTCTCCTACGCCCACGACGCGCCGCTGGACATGCGGATGGATCCCGATGCGCCGCTCACCGCCGCGGAGATCCTCAACACCTACGACGAGCGCACGCTGACGCGGCTGCTGCGCGAGTACGGCGACGAGCGATTCGCCAACCGGATCGCCGCGCGGGTGGTCCGGCGGCGGGCGACCAAGCCGTTCGTGAGCACCGGCGAACTCGTCGAGGTGCTCTACGAGGCCATCCCGGCCGCAACCCGGCGCACCGGCGGCCATCCGGCCAAGCGCACCTTCCAGGCGTTGCGCATCGCGGTCAACGGGGAGCTCGACTCACTGCGCGAAGCCCTGCCCGCGGCGCTCGGCGCGCTCGCCGGCGGCGGGCGCATCGTGGTGATGGCGTATCAGTCGCTGGAAGACAAGATCGTCAAGAGCCTGTTCGCCTCGGCCACGGCGTCGCGCACCCCGCCCGGCCTACCCGTCGAATTGCCCGGCTACGAGGCCGAATTCGCAGCACTGACCCGTGGCGCCGAACAGGCCGACGCCGCGGAGATCGAACGGAACCCGCGCAGCGCCCCGGTGCGACTGCGGGCGTTGGAGAAAATCGCCGGAAAGGAAGACTCATGAAGGGAAAGCGGTCCGCACCGGAGCGCAGCACCGACGAGCGCCGGCGCAAGACTCCGCCCAAGGGCAGGCCGACGGCACGTCGTCAGTCCGAGGCGCCCGCGCGCAAACGCCGCAGCGCGCCCGAACAACGTCCGTCCCGTTCGGCACCGCAGACCTCACCGGTGCGCAGGCCCGTCGACACACCGGCACGGCCCAAGAACGCCAGCCAGGCCAAGGCGCGCGCCAAGGCGCGCAAGGCCAAGGCACCCAAGATCGTCAAACCACCGCTGCGGGAACGGCTGCTGATCCGGCTCGCAACCATCGATTTCAATCCGCGGACGCTGGCCGCGAGGGTGCCGTTCGTGGTCCTCGTCATCGCCGCACTCGGTGTCGGTCTGGGCGTCACCCTGTGGTTGTCCACCGATGCCGCCAGCCGCTCCTATCAGCTGGGCCACGCTCGTCAGCTGAATCAGGCTCTGCTGCAACAAAAAGAGGCATTGGAGCGTGATGTGCTTGAGGCGCAGGCCCCGCCTGCGCTTGCCGAGGCAGCCCGCGGCCTCGGCATGATCCCGTCGAGGGACACCGCACACCTGGTGCAGGACGCGACCGGGGCCTGGGTCGTGGTCGGCACCCCGAAGCCGGCCGAGGGCGCGCCCCCGCCACCGCTGAACACACCGCTGCCCGACGAGCGGCCTGCCGCGCCCGCGCCGACGCGTCCGGCCGCCGGTGGACCGCCGGCCCCGCGGGTCGTCGACCCGCGTGAGGTCGTGGTCCGGGTTCCGCCGCGCGCCACCGCCACCCCGGCGGCGCCCCTGGCAGTACCGCAGGCCGGGCAGGCACCGCTGACCGCACCGCTGCCTGCCGCTCCCGTGGACCCCGCCCAGCTGCCTGCCGCCGCGCCGGCGGACCAGATCCCGCCCGCTGCGGCGCCGCTGGTCGTCCCGCTTCCCGGCGTGCCCGCACCGGTGCCCGCCGAGGGACTGCCGCATCTGGGATCCCCGGAGCTGCCCGTTCAGCCCGGTCCGGTGGTCAACCCTGAGCACCTTCCCGCGCCCCCGGCTGCCGGCCCCAATCCCGATGTGCCGGCTGAAATCCCGGTCGAGGTTCCCGCCCCGGGTGTGCCGGCATGAGCCGCGGCCAACGCGGGCAGGAGCATTCGGCCACCGATCGGCGGATCCGGCGCCCCGCCCAGGCCCCGGCGGCCGGGCTGCGCAGCTCATCGTTCGTCTTCCGGCACCGTGCCGGTAACGTCGTCATCTTCCTGGTGCTGGTGGTCGCCGCTGCGCAGCTTTTCAACCTGCAGATCTCCAATGCCGCCGGGTTGCGGGCCGAAGCCGCAGGCCAACTCAAGGTGACCGACGTCCAGCAGGCGGTGCGCGGCAGCATCGTCGACCGCAACAACGACAAGCTCGCATTCACCATCGAAGCCAGGGCGCTCACCTTCCAGCCGGTGCGCATCCGCAAGCAGTTGGAGGAGGAGCGCGCCAAGAATCCCGACTACGCGCCTGACCCCGACGCGCGGTTGCGGGAGATCGCCAAGGACATCGCCACCCGGCTCAACAACAAGCCCGACGCGAAGACCTTGCTGGCCAAGCTCACCAGCAAGGACACCTTCGCCTACCTGGCCAGGGCGGTGGACCCGGCGATCGCCGACGCGATCACCACGAAGTTCCCCGAGGTCGGTTCCGAGCGTCAGGACATCCGCCAGTACCCCGGCGGCTCGTTGGCGGCCAATATCGTCGGCGGTATCGACTGGGACGGCCACGGACTGCTGGGCCTCGAGGATTCCCTCGACGCGAAACTCGCCGGAACGGACGGATCGGTCACCTACGACCGTGGGTCCGACGGCGTGATGATCCCCGGCAGCATGCGCAACCGGCACGAGGCCGTCGACGGCCAGACCGTACAGCTGACCCTGGACGACGATATCCAGTTCTATGTGCAGCAGCAGGTCCAGCAGGCCAAGGACAAATCCGGTGCGGCCAATGTGTCCGCCGTCGTACTGGACGCCAAAACCGGTGAGGTGCTGGCGATGTCCAATGACAACACGTTCGACCCCTCGCAGGACATCGGCAGGCAGGGCAGCAGGCAGATGGGCAACCCGGCGGTGTCGTCACCGTTCGAGCCGGGGTCGGTGAACAAGATCGTGACCGCCGCCACCGCCATCGAGCTGGGTCTGACCAACCCCGACGAGGTGCTCTCGGTGCCCGGTTCCATCGATATGGGCGGGGTCACCGTCAAGGACGCGTGGAACCACGGTGTCGACCGGTACACCAGCACCGGCGTCTTCGGGAAGTCCTCCAACGTCGGCACCCTGATGCTGGCCCAGCGCTTCGGTCCGGAGAAGTTCGCCGAGATGCTGACCAAGTTCGGTCTCGGTGAGCGCACCGGGATCGAATTGCCGGGCGAGAGCGCCGGCCTGGTCCCGCCCATGGACCAGTGGTCGGGCAGCTCCTTTGCCAACCTGCCCATCGGACAGGGTCTTTCGATGACGCTGCTGCAGATGACGGGGATGTACCAGACCATCGCCAACGACGGTGTCCGGATCCCGCCCCGCATCATCAAGTCGATCATCGAGGCCGATGGCAAGGAGAACGTCGAGCCCGCGGCGGAGGGCGTCCGGGTCGTCTCACCGGAAACCGCTGCCACCGTGCGCAACATGCTGCGCGCGACCATCCAGCGCGACCCGCGCGGTGTGCAGCAGGGGACCGGTTGGCAGGCCGCGGTCGAGGGCTATCAGATCGCCGGCAAGACCGGTACGGCCCAGCAGATCAACCCGAACTGCGGCTGCTACTACGACGATCACTACTGGATCACCTTCGCCGGGATCGCACCTGCGGACAATCCGCGCTACGTCGTCGGCATCATGGCCGACAACCCCGCCCGTACCGCCGACGGAGCGCCGGGCACCACGATGGCGCCGCTGTTCCATCACATCGCCTCGTGGTTGCTGCAGCGGGAGAATGTGCCGTTGTCCGCCGACCCGGGACCGCCGCTGACGCTGCAGGCGGAGTGATCCGGAGCCACCCCGGTACTGTGGCAAGGCCATGACACTGCGTCCCTCCGATCCCGCCGGTACCCACCTGGGTCTGTTGGCGCAGCGCATCGGTGCGGCCGCGGTGTCCGATCCGGACGTCCGGGTCACCGGGGTGACGCTGCGCAGTCAGGACGTGCGCCGGGGTGACCTGTTCGCGGCCCTGCCGGGACAACGCGCGCACGGTGCCCGATTCGCCGCCGATGCCGTCGCTGCCGGCGCTGTCGCGGTGCTCACCGACCCGGCCGGTATTGCCGAGTTCGGACCGATCCCGGTGCCGGTGCTGGTCCATCCCGACCCGCGCACCGTGCTGGGCGGGGTGGCCGCCGAGGTATACGGAAACCCGTCCACGGCGTTGCGTGTCATCGGTGTCACGGGCACGTCGGGCAAGACGACGACCACCTACCTGATCGAGGCGGGCCTGCGGGCGGCCGGTCGTGTCGCCGGACTGATCGGCACCGTCGGCATCCGCATCGACGGCCGCGACGAACCCAGCTCGCTGACCACCCCCGAGGCGCCGGACCTGCAGGCCCTGCTGGCGGTCATGGTGGAGCGCGGTGTCGACACCGTCGTGATGGAGGTGTCCAGCCACGCGCTGACGCTGGGCCGGGTGGACGGCACAGCTTTCGCGGCCGGCGGTTTCACCAACCTGTCCCGCGATCACCTCGATTTCCATCCCACCATGGCCGACTACCTGAACGCCAAGGCCCGTCTGTTCGAACCGGATTCGCCCAACTGCGCCGAGCGGGCCGTGGTGTGTGTCGATGACGAGGCCGGTCGCGAGATCGCATCGCGTGCCGTCGGGGCGGTGCGCGTCGCGACCACCGGTGTCGACGCCGACTGGCGCATCGAATCGGTGTCCACCCTCGCCCGCGGCAGCCAGGAGTTCGTCGCCGTCGATCCGGCCGGGGTGCATCACCGCCTGCGGATAGGCCTGCCGGGCCGGTACAACATCGCCAACGCGCTGCTGGCCATTGCGCTGCTGGATACCGTCGACGTCTCGCCAGAACAGGCCGCGCCGGGGCTGGGTTCGGCCGCGGTGCCGGGCCGGCTGGAGACGATCGACGCCGGGCAGGACTTCCTGGCCCTGGTGGACTATGCACACAAACCGGGCGCGCTGCAGGCGGTGCTGACCACCCTGCGCGAGCAGAACTCCGACGGTCGGCTCGCGGTGGTGTTCGGCGCCGGTGGTAACCGCGATGCCGGCAAGCGCGAGCCCATGGGACGGATCGCCGCCGAACTGGCGGACCTGGTCGTCATCACCGACGACAATCCCCGCAACGAGGACCCGCAGCTGATCCGGTCGACGATCCGGGCCGGTGCCGTGGGGTCGGCCGCCGAGGTGGTCGAGATCGGTGATCGACGCGCGGCCATCGATCACGCGGTCGGCTGGGCGCGTCCGGGCGACGTGGTGCTCATCGCGGGCAAGGGCCACGAGTCCGGGCAGACCGCCGACGGGTCCACCCGCCCCTTCGACGACCGGGTCGAACTGACCGCCGCGCTGAATGCATTGAGGCAGAACCGATGATCGAGATGACCGTGGCCCAGGTGGCCGACATCGTAGGTGGCGAACTGGCCGATATCAGCGCCGCCGAGGCCGCGACCACCCGTATCACCGGAACTGTCGAATTCGACTCGCGCGCGGTCACTTCCGGCGGACTGTTCCTGGCGCTGCCGGGAGCGCGTTCGGATGGTCACGACTTCGCCGCCCGGGCCGTCGAGGCCGGAGCGGCGGCGGTGCTGGCTGCCCGCCCGGTCGGGGTGCCCGCCATCGTGGTGCCCCCCGCGGTGGCAGGCGATGCCGGTTCCGGTGCGGTGGAGCATGACGATGCCGCAGGCTCTGGTGCCGCGGTGCTGGCCGCGCTGGCCAAGCTGGCCGCGGCCGTCGCCACCGAACTGAGCGCGGGCGGCCTGCGGATCATCGGCGTCACCGGATCCTCGGGTAAGACGTCGACCAAGGATCTGCTGGCCGCGGTGCTCGCACCGCTGGGCCAGGTGGTGGCTCCGCCCGGGTCGTTCAACAACGAACTGGGACACCCGTGGACGGTGCTGCGCGCCACCACCGACACCGACTTCCTGATCTTGGAGATGTCGGCGCGGCATCCGGGCAACATCGCCGCACTGGCGGCGATCGCGACGCCGTCGGTGGGTGTCGTGCTCAACGTCGGTACGGCGCATCTGGGCGAATTCGGTTCACGCGAGGCGATTGCGGCCACCAAATCCGAACTGCCGCAGTCGGTCCCCGCATCCGGTGTGGTGATCCTCAACGCCGACGACTCGGCGGTGGCGGCCATGGCCGCCAAGACCGCGGCACGGGTGGTGCGGGTGTCGCGCGCACCGGGGGCCGATATCTGGTCGGCCGACGAGCACCTCGACGAGCTGGCCCGTCCGCGATTCACCCTGCACACCGCGGACGGTGCGGTGGATATCGCGCTGGCCGTACACGGGGAGCATCAGGTGTCCAATGCGCTGGCCGCGGCGGCGGTCGCGGTGGAGTGCGGTGCGAGCCTGGAGCAGGTGGCGACGGCACTGGCCGGCGCAGGCCCGGTCTCGGCGCGCCGGATGGACGTCAGTACCCGCGCCGACGGCGTCACCATCGTCAACGATGCCTACAACGCCAACCCGGATTCGATGGCGGCGGGGTTGAAGGCGCTGGCCTGGATGGCGCGCTCCGGCGGGCAGGGGGGCAGGCGACGCAGCTGGGCGGTGCTCGGCGAGATGGCCGAGCTCGGCGAGGACGCGATAGCCGAACACGATCGCATCGGCCGGTTGGCCGTGCGCTTAGATGTCTCTCGATTGATAGTCGTCGGAACCGGGAGATCGATGAGCGCCATGCATCAGGGGGCGGTGATGGAAGGGTCGTGGGGCAGTGAATCCGTCCTGGTGCCCGACGCCGACGCCGCGCTCGCGTTGCTGGCGGCCGAACTGAGTCCCGGTGACGTGGTACTGGTGAAGGCGTCCAACGCCGCCGGGCTGGGTACGCTTGCCGATCGTCTCGCCGAGCAGGGGAACGAGCAGGGATGAAGCAGATCCTGGTAGCGGTCGCGATCGCGCTTGCGGTGTCGATCGTGCTGACGCCCGTGCTCATCCGGCTGTTCACCAAGCAGGGGTTCGGGCAGGAGATCCGCGAGGACGGCCCGGCCAGCCATCAGAAGAAGCGCGGCACACCGTCGATGGGCGGGGTGGCCATCATGGCCGGCATCTGGGCCGGCTACCTGGGCACGCATCTGTTCGGCTTGCCGTTCGGCGGTGAGGGCCCCTCGGCATCGGGTCTGCTGGTGTTGGGACTGGCGACCGCATTGGCGATCGTCGGGTTCATCGACGATCTGATCAAGATCAGGCGGTCCCGCAATCTCGGCCTGAACAAGCGGGCCAAGACCATCGGACAGTTGACGGCCGCGGTGCTCTTCGGGGTGCTGGTGCTGCAGTTCAGCAATGCCGAGGGTCTCACCCCGGGCAGTGCGCAGCTGTCCTATGTGCGCGAGATCGCCACCGTCACGCTGGCACCGCTGGTGTTCGTCGTGTTCGTGGTGGTGCTGGTCAGTGCCTGGTCGAATGCGGTCAACCTGACCGACGGACTTGACGGGCTCGCCGCGGGCGCGATGGCCATGGTCAGCGCCGCCTACGTGTTGATCACGTTCTGGCAGTACCGCAACGACTGTGCGGCCAGCCCGAGCCTGGGCTGCTACAACGTCCGTGACCCGCTGGACCTCGCGCTGGTGGCCGCGGCGACGGCGGGGGCCTGTATCGGTTTCCTGTGGTGGAACGCCGCCCCGGCGAAGATCTTCATGGGCGATACGGGTTCGCTGGCGCTCGGCGGCATCATCGCCGGGCTGTCGGTGACCAGCCGCACCGAGATCCTGGCCGTTGTGCTCGGCGCGCTCTTCGTGGCCGAGGTGACCTCGGTGGTGGTGCAGATCCTGGCCTTCCGCACCACGGGTCGCCGGGTGTTCCGGATGGCGCCGTTCCATCATCACTTCGAGCTGGTCGGATGGGCCGAGACGACGGTGATCATCCGGTTCTGGCTGCTGACGGCGATCGCCTGTGGCCTGGGGGTGGCGCTGTTCTACGGCGAATGGCTGTCGATCGTCGGCGCGTAGGCGCCGCGCGCGGGCTCGGTCGGCGCGTAGGCCGAGAGTGACGCTACGGCTCCTCGACGGCCCCGGATGACGACCTTTTCGTCACTCTCGACGCGCCGGGTCGATTAGCTGGAATCGGCGGCTGCCGCGACACACCCGCCGGATATCCGCGACGTCCGGTGCGCGGCGGGGGAGGATTCTGGGGTGCAAGAGACTAATGGGGCTGGCGTTACGCCTGTGACTCTTGCGGGTGCCAGGTGAGGAATCCGCTCGCCGGGGTGCGGGCGAGGTTGACGGGTGATCGGTCCGCCGACGGCACGCCCGGGCAGACCGTCGGGAAGAGCCTGGCCACCAGCCCGGCGGCCAAGGCAGCGACTCCGATGCCACGGACCCGGTTCGGACAGTGGCTCGGCCGGCCGATGACCTCGTTCCACCTGATCATCGCGGTGGCGGCCATCCTGGTGACGCTCGGCCTGATCATGGTGCTCTCGGCATCCGGGGTGTACTCCTATGACTCCGGTGGGTCGCCGTGGACGGTCTTCGCCAAACAGTCGCTGTGGACCGGCGTCGGGCTGATCGCCTTCTATCTGGCGCTGCGTATGCCCGTCGCACTCATGCGCCGGTTGGCTTTCCCTGCCTTCATCTTCACCATCGTGCTGCTGGTCCTGGTGCTCATCCCCGGTATCGGCAAGGTGGCCAACGGTTCTCGCGGCTGGTTCGTCATCGGCGGCTTCAGCATGCAGCCCTCCGAACTGGCGAAGATCGCGTTCGCCATCTGGGGAGCACATTTGCTCGCGGCGCGGCGCCTGGAACAGGCGACGCTGCGCGAGATGCTCATCCCGCTGGTGCCAGCCGCCGGTCTGGCGCTGACACTCATCGTCCTGCAGCCCGACCTCGGCCAGACCGTGACATTGAGCATCATCCTGCTCGGCCTGCTCTGGTACGCAGGTCTGCCGCTGCGGGTGTTCGCCAGCTCGCTCGGGGCGATGGTGGTCGCGGCCGGCGTGCTCGCGGTGTCGGCGGGTTACCGTTCCGATCGCGTGCAGTCCTGGCTCAACCCGGGGGCCGACCCCGGTGGTGCGGGATACCAGGCCAGACAGGCCCGCTTCGCGCTGGCCAATGGTGGCGTGTTCGGCAACGGACTCGGCCAGGGCACGGCCAAGTACAACTATCTGCCCAACGCGCACAACGACTTCATCTTCGCCATCATCGGCGAGGAACTCGGCTATATCGGCGCCGCCGGTCTGCTGTGCCTGTTCGGTCTGTTCGCCTACACCGGAATGCGCATCGCGCGCCGCTCGGCCGACCCGTTCCTGCGCCTGCTGACGGCCACCGTCACGCTGTGGGTGATCGGGCAGGCGTTCATCAACGTCGGATACGTCGTCGGGTTGCTCCCGGTCACCGGTCTGCAGCTGCCGCTGATCTCCGCGGGTGGCACATCGACGGCCACGACGATGCTGATCCTCGGCGTCATCACCAACGCCGCCCGACACGAACCCGAGGCCGTCGCGGCCTTGCGTGCCGGCCGCGACGACCGGGTCACCCGATTGCTGCGGCTCCCGCTGCCCGAACCGTATGTGCCCAGCCGCCTCGAGGTCGCCCGCGACCGGCTGCGCACCAGGGGCAAACCGGGCAAGGCCCCGGCCAAGCAGAAGCCGCCCGCCAAGAGCAAGAGCAAGGCGGTGGCCAGGAAGCCGCGCCAGACATCCGCGGCCGACGCCCGGCGTGCGAGCCGCCGCGAGGGCCATCCGGCCGATCGAGCGGCACGGAGCACAGGGCATCATGGAGACGGCCGGCGCGCCTCCCAACGGGGCCGCGCGGAGCCGCGGCAGGGGCGAGGTCAACAGGGCCGAGCCCGCTCATTGGAAGGTCAGCGTTACGGGTGAGCACGTTATCGGTCGTCCTGGCCGGCGGGGGAACGGCAGGTCATGTGGAACCTGCGATGGCCGTGGCCGATGCGTTGACCGAGCTGGACCCGGAGATCCGGATCACCGCGCTGGGCACCCAGCGTGGCCTGGAGACCCGGTTGGTCCCCGAGCGGGGGTATGACCTCGAGCTCATCACCCCGGTGCCGCTGCCGCGTAAACCCTCCGCCGACCTGCTGCGGCTCCCGTTGCGGGTGCGCACCGCGGTCCGGCAGACCCGCAGCGTGTTCGACGCCGTCGGGGTGGACGTGGTGATCGGTTTCGGCGGGTATGTCTCGGTGCCCGCGTATCTGGCGGCGCGGCGCGGTCTGCGCAGGCCGTCGGTCCCGGTGGTGATCCACGAGGCCAACGCCAGCGCCGGCTGGGCCAACAAGCTGGGGGCTCGGTCGGCCAAACGAGTGCTCTCGGCCGTGCCCGACCCGGGTCTCGGCCCGGTCGAGGTGGTGGGTGTCCCGGTACGGGCCAGCATCACCGCGCTGGATCGCGCGGCATTGCGGGCCCAGGCACGAGCCGCCTTCGGTTTCGCCGACGATGCCAGGGTGCTGTTGGTGTTCGGCGGCTCCCAAGGTGCACAGTCCATCAACCGCGCCGTCTCCGGTGCCGCTAGCGAGCTTGCGGCCAAGGGCATTTCGGTGCTGCACGCGCATGGTCCGAAGAACACCCTCGACCTGCCCGCGCCGTCCGGGCCGCCCTATGTGGCGGTGCCCTACCTCGATCGCATGGACCTGGCCTATGCCGCAGCTGATCTGGCGATCTGCCGGTCCGGGGCGATGACGGTCGCCGAGGTCAGCGCCGTCGGGTTGCCCGCGGTGTACGTACCGTTGCCGATCGGCAACGGTGAGCAGCGGCTCAACGCCCTGCCGGTGGTGCAGGCCGGCGGTGGGTTGCTCATCGACGATGCCGACCTGTCCCCGCAACTGGTCGCCGAGACCGTCATCGGTGTGCTCGACGACGCGCCGCGCCTGCAGCAGATGACCGCCGCCGCCGCGCTGGCCGGCCATCGCGATGCCGCACGCCGGGTGGCCGAGGTCGCGATCGAGGTGGCCCGAGCCCACCGCGCAGACCGAAAGTCGTTGCGGTGAAGGGCCTGCCACAGGAGCTGGCCCGCGTGCACATGGTGGGCATCGGCGGTGCCGGCATGTCGGGAATCGCGCGCATCCTGCTGGACCGAGGGGGACAGGTCAGCGGTTCCGATGCCAAGGAATCTCGCGGGGTCGCGGCATTGCGGGCCAGGGGAGCGCAGATCCAGATCGGTCACGACGCTGCGGCGCTGGACATGTTGCCCGGCGGGCCCACCGCGGTCGTCACCACCCATGCGGCCATTCCGAAGACCAACCCGGAACTCGTGGCGGCGCGGCAACGGGGCATCCCCGTCATCCTGCGGCCGGTGGTGCTTGCCAAGTTGATGGCCGGTGACCGGACGTTGATGGTCACCGGGACGGCGGGTAAGACCACCACGACCTCGATGCTCATCGTCGCGTTGCAGCACAGCGGTTTCGATCCGTCATTCGCCGTCGGCGGCGATCTCGGCGCTGCGGGCACCAATGCCCACCACGGCAGTGGCCCGTATTTCGTGGCCGAGGCCGACGAGAGCGACGGCTCATTGGTGCAGTACCGGCCCGATATCGCGGTGGTCACCAATATCGAGGCCGACCACCTGGATTTCTTCGGCACCGAGCAGGCCTATGTCGACGTGTTCGACGCGTTCGTCGAGCGGCTCCAGCCGGGCGGGGCGCTGGTGGTCTGTGTCGACGATCCCGGTGCGGCGGCGCTGGCCGAACGCACCGAAGCACTGGGAATCCGGGTGCTGCGGTACGGCAGCACCGGCGCGGACCTGGCGGGTGCACTGCTCGACTGGGAGCAACACGGCACCCGGGCGGTGGCCACGGTGCAGCTGAGGGGGGAAACGGCCCCGCGCACGATGCGGCTGGCCGTGCCCGGCAGGCATATGGCGCTCAATGCTCTGGCGGCTCTGCTGGCCGCCGTCGAGGCGGGGGCGCCGCCGGATGCGGTGTTGGAGGCATTGGCCGACTTCGAGGGGGTGCGCCGCCGCTTCGAGCTGGTCGGAGTGATGGCGGGCGTCCGGGTTTTCGACGATTATGCCCACCACCCGACGAAGGTGACCGCCGCGCTGACGGCGGTGCGCATGTTGGCCGCCGAATCGCAGGGCCGCGCGATCGTCGTCTTCCAACCCCATCTGTATTCGCGCACACAGACATTCGCCAAGGAGTTCGGTGCTGCCCTGAGTCTGGCCGACGAGGCGTTCGTGCTCGACGTCTATGCCGCCCGCGAGCAGCCGATACCCGGGATCAGCGGGCGCAGCATCGTCGAGCACGTCACGGTTCCGGTGCACTACGTGCCCGATTTCTCCGCGGTGGCCCGTCGGGTCGCCGAGATCGCCCGGCCCGGAGACGTGGTGGTGACCATGGGCGCCGGTGATGTCACCCTGCTGGGCCGCGAGATCCTCGATGCGGTGGGTGGGCGCGCCGATCGGGCGGCGGATCGATGACGGTCCCACCCGAGCCGGGTTCGTCCGGAGCGGATCCCGATCCCGATCTCGTGGCCGACCCGGCCACCGAGCCGAGCGCGGCGGAGGCCCCCACCGCCGGCGAACCCGCTGCCGATCCGGCCGAGCCGGATCTGGAGGGACCGCGTCGACGTGCCCGGCGGGAACGCGAGGAACGGCGCGCGGCGCAGGCCAGGGCGATGGCCATCGAGCAGGCCCGCCGGGAGGCCAAACGTCGTGCCCAGGGCCGGACCGAGGAGCAACCGAAGCAGGCGCCGCGCGGGGTGATCCGCGGTCTGAAGGTGTTGATGTGGACGGCCGTGCTGGCGGTGCTGGTGGTCGGCGTGGGCTTACTGCTGTACTTCACGCCGATCATGTCCGCGCGCGAGACGGTGGTGACCGGGTTGACTGCGCTCAGCGAGGACGAGGTTCGGCAGGTGGCCGCGGTTGCGGAGGGCACGCCCCTGCTGCAGATCGACACCGACGCGGTGGCCGAACGGGTTGCCTCCATCCGGCGGGTGGCCAGCGCCCGGGTCCAGCGCGAGTACCCGTCCACGCTGCGGATCACCGTGGAGGAGCGCGTGCCGCTGGTCGTCAAGGACTATCCGGACGGCCCACACCTGTTCGACCGCGACGGTGTGGATTTCGTGACCGCGCCGCCGCCACTGGGGCTGCCCTATATCGACACCGAGACCCCTGGTCCGCGCGATCCGGCCACCCTGGCCGGCCTCGAGGTGCTGACCTCACTGCCTCCGGAGGTGTCCGGGCAGGTCAGCCGGGTGGAGGCGCCGTCGGTGGCGGCCATCACCCTGGTTTTGTTCGACGGCCGAAAGGTGGTGTGGGGCACCACCGATCGCACCCAGGAGAAGGCGCTCAAGCTGGCGGCGCTGCTGACCCAGCCGGGCCAGACCTATGACGTGTCGAGCCCCGACCTGCCGACCGTCAAGTAGTTCTGCGCCAAATTCGATCATGTCGCTTCGGCGCGCCTGCGGCCCTACGGTGCCGCGTGACCCTACCGTTCTGTTTGCACGGAACTACTTGACATAACTATAAACCTATGGTTGAGGTTTAGGGTTTCGGGCAGAGCGGCAACACCGAAGACATACTCCAACGGGCAGGCTCCAATGGGCAGGAAAGGCGACCGATGACCCCCCCGCATAACTACCTCGCCGTTATCAAGGTGGTCGGCATCGGCGGCGGCGGCGTCAACGCCGTCAACCGGATGATCGAGCACGGACTCAAGGGCGTTGAGTTCATCGCCATCAACACCGATGCGCAGGCATTGTTGATGAGCGATGCCGACGTCAAACTCGATGTCGGTCGCGACTCCACCCGTGGTCTCGGCGCCGGCGCCGACCCCGAGGTGGGCCGCAAGGCCGCCGAGGACGCCAAGGACGATATCGAGGAACTGCTGCGCGGCGCCGACATGGTGTTCGTGACCGCGGGCGAGGGCGGCGGTACCGGTACCGGTGGCGCTCCCGTCGTGGCGACCATCGCGCGCAAGCTCGGTGCGTTGACCGTCGGCGTGGTGACCCGCCCGTTCTCCTTCGAGGGCAAGCGCCGGTCCAACCAGGCCGAGAACGGCATCAACGCGCTGCGCGAGAGCTGCGACACGCTCATCGTCATCCCGAACGACCGGCTGCTACAGATGGGTGATGCCGCCGTCTCGTTGATGGATGCCTTCCGCAGCGCCGACGAGGTGCTGCTCAACGGTGTTCAGGGCATCACCGATCTGATCACCACCCCCGGCCTGATCAACGTCGACTTCGCCGACGTGAAGGGCGTGATGAGCGGTGCGGGCACCGCTTTGATGGGCATCGGCTCGGCGCGCGGTGACGGCCGCGCGCTCAAGGCCGCCGAAATCGCCATCAACTCGCCGCTGTTGGAAGCCTCCATGGAGGGCGCCCAGGGTGTGCTGCTGTCGGTGGCGGGCGGTAGTGATCTGGGCCTGTTCGAGATCAACGAGGCCGCCTCGCTGGTGCAGGAGGCCGCGCATGCCGAGGCCAACATCATCTTCGGCACCGTCATCGACGATTCGCTCGGTGACGAGGTGCGCGTGACGGTCATCGCGGCCGGTTTCGACAGCACCGGTCCGAGCCGGAAACCCGTTGTCGGCGAGGGCACGTCGGGCGTGGCATCCGGCACGGCCGGCAAGGTCCGCTCCAGCATCTTCGAGCCGGCCGACGCGATGTCGGTGCCGGCGCACACCAACGGCGCGACGGTGAAGATCGGTGGCCCCGATGACGGTGGCATCTCCGATGACGACGTCGACGTGCCGCCGTTCATGCGCCACTGACGCCGACGTGCCCGCCCGGGTCCGGCGCGTTACCACCACCCGCGCGGGTGGGGTGTCGAAGCCGCCGTTCGACACGTTCAATCTCGGCGACCATGTCGGCGATGACCCGGCCGCGGTGGCGGCCAACCGACGCAGGCTTGCCGACGCTCTCGGTCTCGCCGCGGATGCGCTGGTGTGGATGAACCAGGTCCACTCCGATCACGTCGCCGTGGTGGACGGTCCGCGGGGTGCGGCGCTGCCCGACACCGACGCGGTGGTGACGACAACCCGGGGCCTGGCACTGGCGGTGATCAGTGCCGACTGCGTGCCGGTGCTGCTGGCCGACGCGCGCGCCGGGGTGATCGGCGCGGCCCATGCCGGCCGGGTCGGTGCCCAGCTCGGCATCGTCGAGCGCACCGTGGAGAAGATGGTCGAGGTGGGCGCACAGGTCGCCGATATGTCCGTGCTGTTGGGACCGGCGGTCAGCGGCCGCCGATACGAGGTACCCGAGCAGATGGCGGCCGAGGTGGAAAAGACGCTGCCGGGCAGCCGGTGCCGGACCGCACGCGGCACGCCGGGGCTCGACATCCGGGCCGGCCTGGTGGGTCAGCTCCAGCGCCTCGGCGTGACATCAATCGACGTGGATCCCCGCTGCACGGTGGAGGACCGGGCGTTGTTCAGCCATCGCCGTGGCGCCCCGACCGGTCGACTGGCCTCACTGGTGTGGATGGAATGAGCGAGCACCGCGATTCGGAGTTGGCCGGCTCGCTGGCGGCGGTGCGGGCGCGGTTGGCCCGGGCGGCCGAGGCGGCCGGCCGGGGAGTACACGACATCGAACTGCTTCCGGTCACCAAGTTCTTCCCGGCTTCCGATGTGGCCATACTGCATCGTTTGGGGTGTGCCGATTTCGGCGAGTCCCGCGAGCAGGAGGCCGCGCGCAAGGTCGCCGATGTGGCGGCACAGTTCCCCGGTGACCAGATCCGTTGGCACATGATCGGTCATATCCAGCGCAACAAGGCCCGCTCCATCGCCCGGTGGGCGCACACCGTGCACTCGGTGGACAGTGCGCGGGTGATCGCGGCGCTGGGTGGGGGTGCCGAACAGGCGTTGGCCGACGGTCACCGCGCCGCACCGCTGCGGGTCTATCTGCAGGTGAGTCTGGACGGTGATCCCGATCGCGGTGGCGTGGACATCGGCAACTCCGATCTGGTCGACGAGCTCTGTGCCGCAATACATGCCATCGATGCCCTCGAGTTCGCCGGGTTGATGGGGATTCCGCCGCTGAACTGGGATGCCGAGGACGCCTTCGTGAGATTGGCCGCCGAACACGACCGTGTGCAGCGGTCCTATCGGCACACGTTGGGTCTTTCGGCCGGGATGTCCGGCGATATGGAGATTGCTGTGCGACACGGATCCACGTGTGTGCGTGTCGGAACCGCGTTGATGGGGCAACGTCCTCTAACGTCACCCTGAGTAGTCACTCCAGTCACATCTTCATCACAGACAACACAGACACAAGTCGTTAAAGGGGCAGGCGATGAGCACTCTGCACAAGGTCAAGGCCTACTTCGGTATGGCGCCGATGGACGATTATGACGACGAGTACTACGACGACGAGCGCCCCGCCCGCGGCGGGTACCCGCGCCGCGGCGCCGAGGATCGTTTCGACGAGGACGGCTACGGCCGGGAGGGCCGCGACCCGCGTGACGCCCGCGGCTTCGAGGACCGCGTCCCGGCGCGCGAATACGACGACATCCCGGGCGCCTATCGCGGCGGCTACGGTGACGCGCCGCGCTTCGAGGGCCGTCTGCGCGCCCCGCGCCCCGAATTCGACCGTCCCGCACCGCGGTTCGCCGCACCGACCCGGGGCGCGAGCGCCCTCGCCATGGAGCCGCGCCGGATGGCCGCGCTCTTCGAGGAGGGCAGTCCGCTGGCCAAGATCACCACGCTGCGTCCGAAGGACTACAGCGAGGCCCGCACCATCGGTGAGCGCTTCCGCGACGGCACCCCGGTCATCATGGACCTGGTGTCGATGGACAACGCCGATGCCAAGCGCCTGGTCGACTTCGCCGCCGGGCTCGCCTTCGCGCTGCGCGGCTCCTTCGACAAGGTTGCCACGAAGGTCTTCCTGCTCTCGCCGGCCGATATCGACGTCAGCGCCGAAGAGCGTCGGCGGATCGCCGAGGCGGGCTTCTACGCCTACCAGTAGGGCGGGTACGAGCCCGTCCGCTGGGGGCCAGAACCCCAGCCGGAGCGGCAGGTAGGCTGACGTCGAGGGCATGGAGTCCGCTTCTTTGCCCGAATGTCGCTCTACCTGCCCTGCTCATCCGCCGTAGTGAGGTTCGGCTCCCTTGTCGATGGTCTTTCAAATCCTTGGTTTTGCCCTGTTCGTCTTCTGGCTGTTGCTGATCGCGCGGGTCGTGGTGGAGTTCATCCGGTCCTTCAGCCGTGATTGGCATCCGCGCGGCGCGACGGTGGTGATCCTGGAACTCATCCTGACCGTGACCGATCCGCCGGTGAAACTACTGCGCCGGCTCATCCCGCAGCTGACGATCGGCGCCGTGCGATTCGATCTCTCGATCATGGTGTTGCTGCTGGTCGCGTTCATCGGGATGCAGCTGGCCTTCGGGGCAGCAGCCGGCACCGCCTGACCTGTACGGCGGCCATCGGCTGCGGCGTGGGAGATTGAAATTCGCTCTTAATTATGAGGCTCCTGTGCAACCGCCGGGTCAGCTGTGACAGGATGGACGCCAGTTACTTCTACCGACGCTTTACACTTTGAAACCGGTTGACGGTCCAGACTTCAAGGGGGCAGAGAATGCCGCTCACTCCAGCCGACGTTCACAACGTCGCGTTCAGTAAGCCGCCCATCGGCAAACGTGGTTACAACGAGGACGAGGTAGACGCCTTCCTCGACCTGGTCGAGAACGAGCTGACCAGGCTCATCGAGGAGAACGCCGATCTGCGTCAGCGTGTCTCCGAGCTCGACTCCGAGCTGGCCGGCGCGCGCGCCGGCGGGGGCGTGGCCGCCACTCAGACGCTGCCGCCCTACCAGGCGCCGCAGCCCGAGCCCGAGCCCGAGCCGGTCTACGAGGCGCCCGCCGCGCCGCAGCCCGTGGCGCAGGCCGCCCCGGTGTCGGAGGACCACCACGTCCGCGCGGCCAAGGTGCTCAGCCTGGCCCAGGACACCGCCGATCGCCTCACCAGCACCGCGAAGGCCGAGTCGGACAAGTTGCTCGCCGATGCGCGGGCCCAGGCCGACGCACTGGTCAGCGAGGCACGCCAGACCGCGGAGACCACGGTCGCCGACGCGCGCGCCAAGGCCGACGCGTTGCTGTCCGATGCGCAGAACCGGTCCGAGACGCAGCTGCGTCAGGCCCAGGAGAAGGCCGACGCCCTGCAGGCCGATGCCGAGCGCAAACACTCCGAGATCATGGGCACCATCAACCAGCAGCGCACCGTGCTGGAAGGCCGCCTCGAGCAACTGCGCACCTTCGAACGCGAGTACCGGACCCGGCTCAAGACCTACCTGGAATCGCAGCTCGAAGAGCTCGGCCAGCGCGGTTCGGCCGCCCCTGTCGATTCCGCGGCCGGCAACGAGGGTGGCGGTTTCAACCAGTTCAACCGCGGCGCGAACTGACCGGGTCGGCACCCACTAGGCTTCGTCGATGCTGATCATTGCGCTGGTTCTGGCTCTCATCGGCCTCGCGGCTCTGGTGGCCGCGGTCGCCACGAGCAACGAGCTGATCGCCTGGGTGTGTATCGGCGCCAGCGTCATCGGTGTGTTGCTGCTGATCGCCGACGCGCTGCGCGCGCGGCGCGGCGGTGCCGATGACGGCGCCGAACACACCGACGGCACCGATGAGCAGGACACCATCGTGGCCGGCGAGCCGGTGCCCGATCATGTCGAGGACTACCCGGAAGACGAGGCCACCGTGTCCGAACCAGAGTCCGATCCCGCAGGCGAGTCCGATCCCGAGATCGCCGGTGTCACCGACACCGACTCCACGGCCGAGACCGATTCGAAGACCGACACCGACACCGACACCGACGGCGGCGCCGGTGGCGCGGTCGACATCTCACCGGACCCGGACGTCCCGCCCAAGAGCTGATCGACCGGGCCGGGGCGTTTGCTCGCAACCCACACCGGGTACCCGCCCGCCCGTGAATTCAACGGACGGGTGCATCCTGTGAGCATCGAGTTCGACAGTGTTGTTCCACATCGGATCGACGATGTCTTCGCCTGGCACACCCGCCCCGGTGCGATGCGGCGTCTGGTTCCGCCGTGGCAACCGATGACCGTCGTCGCCGAGACCGAGTCGCTTGCCGACGGCAAAGCCGTGCTCGGTCTGCCCGGTGGTCTGCGCTGGGTCGCCCAGCACCAAGCCGACGAGTACGACCCGCCACACCGCTTCGTCGACGTGTTGTCCAGCGACGGTCCGATCACCTGGCCGGTGCGCGCCGTCGGAACGTGGCGGCACACCCACGATTTCGCCGCGGAGGGTTCCGGTACCAGGGTCTCCGATCACGTCGAGACGGTGGTTCCCGCTGCCGCGCTGCGCCCCATGTTCGTCTATCGGCACACTCAGCTCGCCGAGGATCTGGCCGCCCACCGGGATGCCGCCGCCGCCGGGCTGACACCGCTGACCGTTGCCGTCACCGGTTCCTCCGGGCTGGTCGGCACCGCGTTGAGTGCCTTTCTCAGCAGCGGTGGGCATCGGGTTATCCGGCTGGTCCGTGGAGCCGCCACCAATGCCGATGAGCGACAGTGGAATCCGGACCGACCTTCGGCCGACCTGCTGTCCGGTATCGACGCGGTCATCCATCTGGCCGGGGCGTCGATTGCCGGCCGTTTCACCGATGCGCACCGCCGGGCCATCCGGGACAGCCGCATCGGACCGACCCGTGCGCTGGCCGAGCTGGCCGCCGCGACCGAGAACGGACCGCGAATCCTGGTGAGCGCATCGGCCGTCGGTTTCTACGGTTACGAGCGCGGGGACTCGCTGCTGACCGAGGACGCCTCCCGCGGTGACGGTTTCCTGGCCGATGTGGTGGCCGACTGGGAAGCGGCGACCGCGCCGGCCGCAGACGCAGGCATCAGGGTCGTCAACGTCCGCACCGGGGTGGTGCAATCCGCCAACGGAGGCACGCTGCGGTTGATGCGGCCACTGTTCGCGGCCGGTCTCGGCGGCCGGCTGGGCAGCGGGAAACAATGGTTGGCCTGGATCGGGCTCGACGACCTGCTCGACATATACCACCGCGCGCTGTATGACACCGAACTCAGCGGCCCGGTGAACGCGGTGGCACCGGACCCGGTGCGCAACAACGAATACACCGCCGCACTCGGCCGGGTACTGCATCGGCCGACCCTGCTGCCGGTGCCCTCGTTCGGACCGAAGCTACTGCTCGGCGCGCAAGGCGCCCGCGAACTCGCCGAGGCCGATCAGCGGGTGGTGCCCGCCAAGCTGGAGGCACGTGGGCATCGGTTCCGCCGGCCTACCGTGGATGCCGCGCTGGCTCATGAACTGGGGCACGGCTGACGCGCTGTGTAGGCCAGGAACCCGTTCACCAGCGCGTGGAGGCGGCGAGCCGCGTCGTCGTGCATATCCCTGGTGCGCGCGCGTAATTCGTCATGACTCACACCGAGCGCTCCGGCCTCACCGGCATCGCGGTCATCGTCGAGCCAGACCTCCAGCAGCTGCGGGTCCAGTTCGGGGTGGAACTGCAGCCCGACGGTGCGTCCCAACGCGAACGCCTGCAATGTCGTTGCCGTTCTAGCGATCTCGACCGCGCCGGGCGGCAGCGTGAAACGGTCGAAATGCCATTCGAACCAGGGGCCGGGCGGGATCAGCTCGGGTTGATCCGAATCGACTTCGTACCAACCGATCTCGGGTAACGCCGAGCGCTCGACCGTGCCGCCGAAGGCCTGGGCGAGCAACTGCCCGCCGAAGCAGACACCCAGCGTCGGGATTCCCGCCGCGGCCGCGGTACGGACCAGCTCGGTCTGGGCGCCGACCCAGGTGGCCTTGAGCGCGTCGTCATATACCGGCCAACGCGCACCGAGGGGGACTATGACGTCATAGAGGGTCGGGTCGGGGAAGGTGACATCGATCGCGGGGGAGTCGGCCTGGTCGGCGGGCACGACCGTGAAGGTCGACACATCGAAACCGGCGTCGGCGAAGGCGTTCCCGAGCATCGCCTCGGTGGCGATGGGATCGTTGTGGAGGAAGAGGACGGTGGGTGCCACACCGAGAATCTACTCGTCATCGTGTCGCTCGGTACCGCCGCTCGGGCCGCCCCGACCCGTACTGCAGGCGTAGTTCCACCACACCGGTGCTCAGATAGTGCTCCAGGTAACGCCGTGCGCTCACCCTGGAGATCCCGACCAGGTCGGCACACTCGGCCGCGGACACCTCGCCGGCCCCACGCACGGCGTCGAGCACCAGCCGTCCGGTCTCGGCGCCCAGGCCTTTCGGCAGCACGTCGGGCGCCTCCGCCGCAGCAGTGCCACCGAACAGTGCGTCGACCATGTTCTGGTCGACACCACCGTCGGCGGCCAGCGCGTCGGCACGGGTGGCGAAGGCCACCAGCTTGGCGCGCAGCTGATCGAACTCGAACGGTTTGATCAGGTAGTCGGCCGCGCCACCGTCGAGCGCGCCACGCACGGTGTCCAGTTCCCTGGCGGCGGTGATCATGATGACCCCGACGTGATCACCGCCGGCCCGCAGCCGGTGCAACACCTCCAGGCCGGTCATATCCGGCAGGTAGACGTCCAGCAGGATCAGCGCCGGGCGCAGTTCGGCGGCCTTCGTCAGCGCCTCGGCACCGCTGCTGGCCACCGCGACGGGGTGGTACCCGTCGATGCGTTCGACGAACCGGCGGTGGATGTCGGCAACCATGAAATCGTCGTCGACGATCAGCACGTCACGCATCGGGCACCCCCGTCGCTTCGCTCGCCCGGGGCAGGCGCACCACGAACGACGCGCCACCGCCCTCGGCATCGCCGATCTCGGCGTGCCCACCGTGCTGGGCGGTCACCAACCGCACCAGCGCCAGCCCGATACCGCGCTGCTCGGCGGGCCCACCCGCGGTCTTGGACGTGACCCCGCGGGCAAAGATCTCCTGCCGAAGCGCCTGCGGCACACCGGGACCGGTGTCGCTGACGCTGATGACCAGCCCGTCCCGATCCTCGATCCGCACCGTGACCCTGGCGGGATCCGACCCCACCGACGCCTCGACGGCGTTGTCGATGAGGTTGCCGAGCACGGTGATGACATCGGTGGCCAACGCCGGTGACAGCGCGCCCAGGCGGCTACCGGGATCGAGTTGCAACCGTACCCCGCTCTCGGCGGCCAAGGACGTCTTCGCGATCAGCAGGGCGGCCACCGCAGGATCGGAAACCCGTTGTGTGACGGCATCGTTGATCTCGGCCCGACGGCGGGTCAGCGTGCCGACCAGATCGTGCACCGCGTCGAACTCACCCAGCTGGACCAGGCCCGAGATGGTGTGGAGCTGATTGGCGAACTCGTGGGTCTGGGCCCGCAGGGTATCGGTGACGCTGCGATGTGAGGACAACTGTGCCTGCAGGGCAGCCAGTTCGGTGCTGTCGCGCATGGTGGTGACCGTACCGAGGCTGCGCCCTTGGCTCAGTGCCGTGCTGCGACTGAGGGCCAGCACGTGGCTGCCGGTCGCGATCACCACGTCATGTTCGTCGGCGTGTTCATTCGATCCGGACAGCAGGAACTCCACCACCGCAGGCTCCAGTCCCACCTCATCGGCGCGCCTGCCGACCGCCTCGGGGCCGATGTCGAGCAGTCGCTGTGCGCTGTCGTTCACGACGGTGATGATGCCGTCGGTGTTGACCGCCACCACACCCTCACGGATGCTGTGCAGCAAGGCCTCCCGATGATCGGCCAGCCCGGCGATCTCGGCAATCTCCAGGCCGCGGGTATGCCGCTTGATCCGCCGGGACAGCAGCCAGGATGCGGCCATGCCGAGGGCGGCGCCCAGGCCCAGGTAGATGAGCAACCGTTCGCCCGCACCGCTGAGCAGTTCCCACGTCGACGGATATCCCTCGCTGACCGAGGCCACGGCGAGCACGTCGCCATCGGTGGACAGGATCGGCACCTGCCCGACCAGACTGTGTGCGCCCGCGACATCCTCGTCACCGAACCAGGCGCGGCCCTCGTCGGCGCGGCTGGGCCCCAGGTCGGTGGGGGCACCGATCCGCGACGGGTCCGAGGACACCCGCACGATGCCGTCGGGCCCGAGGATCTCGGCGAGATCCGCACCCGACAGGGCCACCGCCCGGTCCACCTCGGGCGCCAGGGTGCGTCCGGCGAACGGATCGTCATAACGTTCGCGGACGATCGGCGTCGATGCCATGTTCTCGGCCACCGCGATCATTCGCTGACCTCGTACCTCGCGGAACTCGCTGGTCGACTGCGCGACCGAGACCGCGGCCACCGCGACGAGGACGACCGCCACGACGACAAGTTGAAACGCCAGGAACTGGCCACCGAGGCTACGTCCCCAACTCGTGTTCTTAATGACCACAACTTCCTTTGCGTTCATATGAGTGACCTGAGTCACGAGCAGGGTCCAGTATTGCTGAGCATCACAATTGATTGGGGTCGATATGTACGTAGGGCAGTCGGGCGGTCGGCGGATCACGGTCTCGTTGGTCATCGCACTGGTCGCCGCGCTTGTGCTCTCCGCCTGCGGGGTCACCCGCGGCGATGAGTCCGGATTGCACCGGTTGCGGATGATGGTGCCGAACAGTCCCGGTGGCGGTTACGACCTGACGGCGCGTACCGCGGTCAAGATCATGGAAGACGACAAGATCACCGGTCGTGTCGAGGTGTTCAACGTGATCGGCGCAGGTGGCACCGTCGCGATGGCGCGCTTGATGAACGAGCGGGGCAACGGCGACCTCATGATGATGATGGGCCTCGGCGTGGTCGGTGCGGTGTTAACCAACGGGTCCAGCGCCCGCGCCTCCGACGCCACCGCGCTGGCGAAGGTCGTCGAGGAGCAGGAGGGCATCCTGGTCCCGGCCGATTCCCCGTTCCGGACGGTGCAGGATTTCGTCAACGCCTGGAAGGCCGACCCGGCCAAGGTCACCGTCGGTGGTGGGTCCAACCCCGGTGGTCCCGACCACCTGTTCCCGATGGAGACCGCCAAGGCCGTCGGTGTCGACCCGACCAAGGTGAACTTCATCAGCTACGACGGTGGTGGGGATCTGCTGACTGCCTTGCTGGGCAACAAGATTGCGGCGGGTACCTCGGGTCTCGGCGAATACGTCGACCAGATCGAAGCCGGCCAGGTCCGGGTTCTCGCGGTGTCCGGCAGTGAGCGCGTCGAGGGTATCGACGCCCCGACGCTGCAGGAGGCCGGTATCGATCTGACCTTCACCAACTGGCGCGGAATCCTTGCCCCGCCGGGGATCTCGGACGAGGACCGCGACGCGATGGTGAAGGTTCTGGAGGAGCTGCACGCAACCGATGCATGGAAGGAAGCGCTGGTGAAGAACGGATGGACGGATGCGTTCCTGACCGGTCCGGCATTCGAGGAGTTCCTCGCCGAACAGGATCGCCGGGTCGAGACGACGCTGACCGATCTGGGGCTGGTGTGAGTACCGAAATGCAGGCCGAGAAGGTGCGGCCGGATTACGCGCAATACGTGGTCTGTGTCGTGATGATCGCCGTCGGTGCGTTCCTCATCTACGACGCACTGTCCATGCCCGGCGGCTATGCCGAGGTCGATCCCATCGGACCGCGATTCTTCCCGATACTCATCGGCGCCGGCCTGTTGGTGATGGCCGTCGTCCTGGCCATCGCGATCCCGCGCGGGTCGCGCGGTGAGGCCGATGCCGGCGAGGACATCGATCCGGACATGCCGAGTGACTGGCGCACCGTCGGATTGCTCATCGGGCTGTTCGTCATGCTGATCGTCCTGGTGAACCCGCTGGGCTGGGCGATCACCAGCGCGCTGTTCTTCGCGGGCTGCGCCACGGTGCTGGGCAGTCGCCATTACGTCCGCAATATCGCGATCGGCGTCGTGCTGGCGCTGGTGAGCTTCTATGCGTTCTACTCCGGGCTCGGAATCCCGCTGCCCGCAGGCATATTGGATGGGATCCTGTAAATGGAGAATTTCAACTGGCTCCTGCAGGGGTTCGCCGAGGCGGCCACCCCGATGAATCTGCTGTACGCCGCGATCGGCGTGCTGCTCGGTACCGCGGTCGGCGTGTTGCCGGGCATCGGTCCGGCGATGACGGTGGCCCTGCTGCTGCCGATCACCTACAACGTCAGCCCCAGTGCGGCGTTCATCATGTTCGCCGGCATCTTCTACGGCGGCATGTACGGCGGATCGACGACGTCGATCCTGCTGAACACCCCCGGTGAGTCCTCGTCGGTGATCACCGCGATCGAGGGCAACAAGATGGCCAAGGCCGGCCGCGCTGCACAGGCGCTGGCCACCGCCGCCATCGGGTCGTTCGTGGCCGGTGCGATCGGCACCGTGCTGCTGGCCGCCTTCGCGCCCGTGGTGTCCCGGTTCGCCGTCACCCTCGGCGCGCCCTCGTATCTGGCGATCATGTTGTTCGCCCTCGTCGCGGTCACAGCGGTGCTGGGCTCCTCGAAGCTGCGCGGACTGATCTCGCTGCTGCTCGGTCTCGCGATCGGCATCGTCGGGATCGACTCGCTGACCGGCCAGAACCGGGCCACGTTCGGTGTGCCACTGCTGGCCGACGGCATCGACATCGTCGTCATCGCCGTCGCGGTCTTCGCCGTCGGCGAGGCGCTCTGGGTGTGCGCCCATCTGCGCCGGCGTCCGGCCGATGTCATCCCGGTCGGGCGGCCCTGGATGGGCAAGAGCGACTGGAAGCGGTCGTGGAAGCCCTGGCTGCGCGGTACCGCGTACGGTTTCCCCTTCGGTGCGCTGCCCGCTGGTGGTGCGGAGCTGCCGACCTTCCTGAGCTACATCACCGAGAAGAAGCTGAGCAAGCATCCCGAGGAGTTCGGCAAGGGCGCCATCGAGGGTGTCGCCGGTCCGGAAGCGGCGAACAACGCCTCTGCCGCAGGCACTCTGGTGCCGATGCTGTCGCTGGGTCTGCCGACCAATGCCACCGCCGCCGTCATGCTGACCGCCTTTGTCTCCTACGGTATCCAGCCCGGTCCCACGCTCTTCGACAAGGAACCGTTGCTGATCTGGACGCTGATCGCCAGTCTGTTCATCGGCAATCTCATGCTGCTGGCGCTGAACCTCCCGTTGGCGCCGCTGTGGGCCAAGCTGTTGCGTACCCCGCGTCCCTACCTGTACGCAGGCATCCTGTTCTTCGCCGCGCTCGGAGCCTTCGCGGTGAACTTGCAGCCGCTGGATCTGTTGCTGCTGCTGATCTTCGGGTTGATGGGCTTGATGATGCGTCGCTTCGGACTTCCGGTGCTGCCGTTGATCATCGGTGTGATCCTCGGCCCGCGAATCGAGCGCCAGCTGCGCCAGAGCCTGCAGCTCGGCGGCGGTGACTGGAGCAGCCTGTTCACCGAACCGGTCGCGATCGTCACCTACGTCCTGATGGCGTTGCTGCTGCTGGCTCCGCTGGTGTTGCGGCTGTTCAACCGCAGCGAGGAGAGCCTGTTGATCGTCGAGGATGACAAGGACCAGAAGACGAAGGCGGGCCAGCTGTGATCGACCGATGCATGCGTGAGGAGCAACGATGATTGTCATCGGTTACACCGCAGACCAGTTCGGGCACGCCGCGCTGGAGCACGGCATCGCCGAGGCGAAACTGCGTAAGACCAGCCTGTTGGTGATCAACTCGACCTCCGGTGAGTCCTATGTGGATTCGCGGTTCGCCGGCGGTGCAGAGGTGCGCGATGTGGAGGCGCGACTCGCCGAGTGTGGTGTCGAATACGAGCTGCGTCAGCCCGTCGGGGTGGACGCGGTAGACGAACTGCTGACCGCGATGGACGCCCCGGACGCCGAGATACTGGTCGTCGGGATCCGGCATCGCAGTCCGGTGGGCAAGCTGCTGCTGGGCAGCGTTGCGCAGAAGCTCATCCTGGAGTGCCCGAAGCCGGTGCTGGCGGTCAAGCCCGCCGAGTGACGCCTCGTTCATCCCGAATCGTCCTGTCGCTCAGGATCATCCACCGCTTCTTCGGGGTGGTTGAGTAGTTCTTCTGGATGGAAGTGGTGGTTGATGGTGTCGCCGCCGGTGTCCAGTAGTGGTGGTGGGTGCCAGTGGACGCGGCCGGTGGTGGGGTCGATTTTGGTGGTCCAGCCCAGTTCGGCGAGGCGGTTGTCGGGTCCGCAGCCCAGGCCGAGGGTGGGGGCGTCGGTGTGTCCGCCGCGGGCCCAGCTGGGTTGGGCGTGGTGGGCTTGGCAGTGGTTGGCGCATCGGGTGCAGCCGGGGCGGGTGCAGCCGCGGTCGCGGTGGTGGAGCAGTAGGCGTTGGGCTTTGGTGGCCAGGCGTTTGGTGCGGCCCAGGTAGAGCGGTTCGGCGGTGTGGTGGCGGTAGACGACCAGGTAGTGGTGGGCGTGTTCGGCCAGGCGGATCAGGTCGGGCATGGGCATCAGCGTGCCGGTACCGGTGACCGCTATGCCGGCGGCGGTTTCGAGTTCGGCCAGGGTGGTCGAGACCACGACGGTGACCGGTAGCCCGTTGTGTTGGCCGAGGCGTCCGGAGGCGATGGTGTCGCGCAGGACGGCTTTGAGGGCGTCGTGGTTGCGTTGCGCCGCGGTGCGGGTGTCGCGGCCGGCGGGCCCGGTCAGCGGCGGCAGTGCCGGTGCCGGGGACGCCACGGCCGCGGCGGCAGCGTCGACGGCCTCGATCCGGTCGGCCAGTTCACCCAGATCGGTGGGCAGGGGCAGTTGTTCCCAGAGCGTGGACGGATCCTCCGATGGTGCGGCCGGGTCAGGTTGCACGGCAGTGTCTTTCGCAGCTGGACCGACCCCGACCTGAGAATCCGCGTCGGGTGTCTCGGGGTTGGCCGGTGAGTCGGGGTCTTCGGGGTTGTTGATTCCGGGGCGGGCCCAGGTGTCGTTGACCGTGCCCAAATAGGCGGCCAGTTCGGCATCGACCCAGCCGGTGATGCGGGTCAACCCGTCGGGGTCCTGTGTGCCGACGGTGATGCCGCGTTTGTGGCGGGCGATATCCGGGCCCAGACCGTCCTGATTCATCAGGTAGAGCGCCCGTACCGCGGCCTGGTGCACGGTCTCGGGGCCACTGACCTGGGCCACGGGGACCAAGATGGCCTCCAACTGTGCGCACTGGGCGGCATCGACGTACTTGGTGGCCATTCGCACCGCCTCGGCGATCACCGTGACGTGGCCTTCGTTGATGTCGCCGTCGGCCAACGCCTGGGCGCACAACGGCAGCGCGGGATCGAGCGGCATCCCGGTCACACACCGTCTGGGGGCCAGTTGTTCGGCACGGCGCACCCGGGTTGCGGCCTCGCGGGCCGACAGGCGCATCCGGGTGATCAGGACATCGACCCAGGATTTGGCGCCGATCTCATGTGCGGTGCTGCGCTGCATGATTGCGGCCTGGATGCGGGCGTCGATGACCGCATCGGCGCGGGCGCGGTGTTCGCGTTCGGACTGCAACGCCAACAGCTCGGCGGTGTCGAACAGCGTGAAATCGGCGTCCAACAGTGCTTTGACCGACGCGGCGCGATCGGAGACGGCGTGCTGCACCGACTCCCGACTGGCCACCACATCCGATCCCATGACTCGAACATACGTGCGATAACCGACAGAACTGCGCCACCATGTGACACCAGAGACAGACGAGACCAAAGAAAAATGTGAGATCGATGTGCTGAACGAAAACTGCTGGTAGCCGCCCCATGGTGACGTCGTGTGCGCAGAGTTGCGGTGAACTCGGCCGCCCCCGGATCGGCCGCCGTCTACTGTTCGACCCGACACCGATGCCTCCGAAAGGCCTGGGGATGACTGATACCGATCTGGTCGAGCACGCCGCGGCGGCCGGGGCCGCTGTGGAACAGGCGGTCGCCGTGTTCATGCTGCACCCGCAGACCTACGCCGAAAGCAGCGCGGCGGGCTACGAGAATCCGCTCGCCGGGTACGTCGCCGGTCGCGGCGGAGTCCTCGGGGACGCCACCGGTGCGACCGTCGCGGCAGTTTTTGCCGTATTCGAACCCACCGGTTTGTCCGCCCTGTGGGAGCAGGGCGTCGCCGTGCGTGGTGCCGCAGGCGCGGCCGAGGTGTATTGGGAGCAGGCCGCGGAGTTCGGCCGGCGGTACCTGGCCGCAGCGCACGGGCTCGACCGTATCGCCGAACTGGGGGAGCGGCTGATCGCCGTCGCGCCCACGTCTTCGGTCGCGTTGTTCGCCGGCTGGAAGGTCATGCCGCTGGCCGGCGACGCGCCAGCCCGTGCGCTGCAGGTCATGTTCGTGTTGCGGGAACTGCGGGCCGGTCTGCACTTCAACGCCCTCAGCCTGTCCGGTATCAGCCCCATCGAGGCGCACATGCTGAACAAGGGACCGCGGTATGCGGCAATGTTCGGCTGGCCCGAACCGTTCGCCGACGGTGCGGACAAGAAAGACCGTTATGCCGAGGTCGAGAACACGACCAATCGCCGGATGGCCGAACTCGTCGGCATCGCATGGGAATCGGCGGAGATCGCCGAGTTCGCCGGGTTGACGGCGGCCGCACTGACCACGCTCGAGCAGACCGTGCCGCGGTGACAATCTCCGGCTGGCTAACCTGACGTATGCCCGCGGACATCGCGATCCAGTTCTTTCTGCAACTCACCGTCATCCTGGCCGCCTGCCGGCTGGCCGGCATCGTCGCCGGACGCGTCGGGCAACCGCCCGTTGTCGGTGAGATGATCGCCGGGGTGGTCCTCGGGCCGTCGCTGCTCGGTCGCATCGCCCCCGACCTGCAGGCCGGTCTGTTCCCGTCGGGGACGTCGAACATCGTGCTGTACACCACCGCGCAGGTCGGCCTGGTGCTCTACATGTTCGTCATCGGCATGAATTTCGACGTCGACCACGTCCGGCAGCGGGCCGGCACCGCCGCCGCGGTCTCGGCCACCGGGACCTTCGCGCCGCTGATCATCGGCGCGCTCGCGGCGATCCCGTTGCTCGGCGGCGGTGAGTTCTTCGGCGAAGGTGTCAACCTCGGCATGGCAATGATGTTCCTCGGCGCGTCGATCGCCATCACAGCATTCCCCATGCTTGCCCGAATCATCTTCGAAAAGGGTTTGACCGGAACCTCTTTGGGTACGCTTGCGCTGGCGTGCGGTGCCACCTCCGATGCCATCTCCTGGTGCATCCTTGCCGTCGTGCTGGCCGTCTACAAGAACAGCCCGATGCTCGCCGTCCTCGCCATCGGCGGTGGCGTGCTCTACACCGTGGTGGTGCTGACCATCGGTAAGCGCGCCCTCGCGCCGATGGGCGCCAAGGCCGAGCAGCAGCAGGCCATCAGCGGATCGATGCTCAGTACGGTCCTGATCCTGCTGATGGCCTGCGCCTGGTTCACCGACACCATCGGCATCTATGCGATCTTCGGTGCATTCATCCTCGGCATCGCGATGCCGTCGGGTTACTTCGCCGGTCAGCTCACCGACAAGATCGAACCGCTGACCACCAAATTGCTGCTGCCGTTGTTCTTCGTCTATTCCGGGCTCAACACGCAGATCGGCCTGGTCAACACCCCCCGGCTGTGGGCCATCACAGCGGGACTGTTGATCGTCGCCATCGTGGGCAAGGGCGTCGCGTGCGCGGTCGCGGCCAGGATCAGTCGCGTGCCCACGCGCGAATCGGTGGCCCTCGGCGCCCTGATGAATGCCCGCGGGCTGATCGAATTGATCCTGCTCAACATCGGGCTCCAGGCCGGCATCATCACCCCCACCCTGTTCACCATCCTGGTGATCGTCGCGGTGGTCACCACATTGATGACCTCGCCGATATTCGAGCTTGTCTACGGACGACGCCGGCAGCCTGCCGAGATTTCCCAGTAACCGTCGAGTCCCGAGCGCGATGGGTATGTTGAATTTCATGCGCCCTGAACTCGCCCACCTCGACGCGCGGACGCGAGCGGCTCTTGCGCGGAAGATCAGAGACCAGTTACCGGCGGCGGACGGCCCGTCGGCCGATCATGATGTCGTCATCATCGGTGGCGGTGTCGCCGCGATGGGTCTGGCCCTGCAGTTGCGGGACAGACGCCCCGACGTCCGGGTGCTGATCATCGAGCCGAAAAGCTATCCGCTGGCCGAGATCACCCATACCGTCGGCGAATCCACCGTGGAGATCTCGGCGCACTATCTGCGTGAGACGCTCGGCCTCGGCGATCACCTGAGCACCGCCCATCTGCGCAAGATGGGACTGCGGATGTTCTTCTCAGATGGTGCCAACACAGATATCGCGACCCGGATGGAACTCGGTGGTTCGTCTTTCGTGCCGCAGGTCACCTATCAGATCGACCGTGGGCGCTTGGAGAACGAACTGCACCGCCGCTGTCTGGCGGCGGGCGTCGAAATACGCTGCGGTCGTGCACGTTCGGTCGAGCTCGGGACCGACCCGAGCGTCGTCACGTATCAGACCGACACCGCCGAGGTCGAGGTGTCCGCCCGCTGGGTCATCGACGCATCCGGGCGCAACCGCACGTTGCCGCGACAGCTGGACCTCAAGCTCACCAACGAGCACCACTGCAACGCCGCGTGGTTGCGGGTCGCCACCGAGATCGACATCAACGCCTGGAGTGACGATCCGGGCTACCACTCCCGGCTGGTCGAGGGCGACCGGGCCATGTCCACCAACCACCTCATGGGTGAGGGCTACTGGGTGTGGCTGATCCGGCTGGGATCGGGAGCCACCAGCGTCGGAATCGTCGCCGACCCTGCGCTGCACCCGTTCGACGGGTTCAACACCCTGGACAAGGCCAAGGCGTGGCTCAGCGAGCACGAACCGCAATGTGCAGCGGTGCTGGCCGAGCACGACGACCAGATCATGGACTTCCGGGTGATGAAGAAGTACAGCCACGGGGTCAGCAAGGTCTATGACGGCGCGCAGCGCTGGGCACTGACCGGAGATGCCGCCATCTTCCTCGACCCGCTCTACTCCTCGGGCCTCGACCTCGTCGCCATCGGCAACGGACTGATCACCGACCTGATCCACCGTGAGATGTCCGGTGAGGACGTCACGGCCCGTGCGGCGGTCAGTGACACGCTGTTCCGGTCGCTCACCGAAATGTGGCTGGCGATCTACCAGGACCAGTACGCCGTGATGGGCACCCCGGCCGTGATGTCGGCAAAGGTGGTCTGGGATATCGGGTTCTACTGGGGATTCATCGGCCTGCTCTACATGAACGATCGGTATGTTCGCCTGACCGACAATCCGGAATTCGTCCCGCAGCTCGATGGGTTGATCGCCTTGAGCAACAGGATGCAGAAGTTCTTCCGGGAGTGGTCCGCGGTGGAGGATTCCGGGGTGACGGTGCCGTTCCTGGACCTGTATGCCCCGCTGAACTTCATGGTGACGCTGCACCACGCGATGATGGAAGCCCGGCCGGATTTCGACACACAGTTCGCCGCCAACGCCCGCCTGCTACGCCAGATCGCCGGGCAACTCGTCGAGACCGTCCTCGCGGCCAAGTCGACAATCTTCGACGACGACCGGGTGATGCGCCAGGTCCAGGAGTGGCAGCGCGACGGGCTGTTACGCGAGTTGCGCAACACCTATCGCCGCGAGCAGGGCACCGATCCGATCATCGGTGAGTGGATCGTCACCCGTTCACCGGCCCTGCAGGCAGGCTGATCGCCATGGACACCGGTACCTGAAAGGAAACGGGGTACCCATCCAACCCCGTCGCGGCTACGAATGCAGTCCAGCCGTGTAGCGCCGCGAGAAAGTGCCGATGTCCGTGACCGAACTGCCCGCCCACCGTGAACCCCTGGCGATTGTGGGGATCGGCTGCCGTTTCCCCGGCGACGCCGACACCGCGAACAGCTTCTGGCGCTTGCTGCGCGACGAGGTCGACGCCACGGGTGATGTTCCGGCAACGCGGTGGAACGCCCAGCGATACCACGATCCCAATCCGGCGAAGATGGGCAAGGTGGTGACTCGCAGGGGCGGGTTCCTTTCCGAAATCGACCAGTTCGATCCCCAGTTCTTCGGCATCTCGCCACGCGAGGCGCATTCGCTCGACCCGCAGCAGCGGCTTCTACTTGAGGTGACTTGGGAGGCTTTCGAAGACGGCGGAATCCCCGTCGACCAGGTCGCCGGCACCGATGTGGGCGTCTTCATCGGCGGGTTCACCCTCGACTATCAGCTGATCCAGAATCAGGGACGGACCAGCCGATATCGGTTCAAGCCGCATTCGGCCACCGGGATGATGATGACGATGCTGGCCAATCGCCTGTCGCATGCCTTCGATTTCCGGGGTCCCAGCATGACGGTCGACACGGCGTGTTCGAGCTCGCTGGTCGCCA
Source organism: Mycolicibacterium neoaurum ATCC 25795 (assembly GCF_000691525.1). Classification (GTDB taxonomy): domain Bacteria; phylum Actinomycetota; class Actinomycetes; order Mycobacteriales; family Mycobacteriaceae; genus Mycobacterium; species Mycobacterium neoaurum. The sequence goes on along the minus strand of NZ_JMDW01000013.1, from coordinate 43,293 downwards.
CACACCTGGCGGCCCAGAGCATCTGGAACGGTGAGTGCGAGCTGGCCGTCGCCGGCGGGGTCAACATCATGGTGGGACCGAACACGGCGATCGCCGAATCCCGCAGCGGTTTTCTCAGTCCGCAGGGCCGCAGCCGCGCCTTCGACGACGCCGCCGACGGGTATGCCCGCGGTGAGGGCGGCGCAGTGGTGATCATCAAGCCGTTACAGCAGGCACTACGCGACGGTGACGACATCTACGCCCAGATCCTCGGCACGGCGGTGTCCCAGGATGGGCATACCGATGGCATCACGGTGCCCCGTGAGGATGCTCAGCGGCTGGCGATCAAGGCCGCCCTGGAGCGCGCCGAGCTCGACCCGGACCAGATCGGCTATGTCGAGGCGCACGGAACCGGTACCCCCGTCGGCGATCCGATCGAGATGCGGGCGTTGGCACAGGCGCTCACGACGGACCGTCCGGCGAGCAGGCCGCTGCTCATCGGTTCGGTCAAGACGAATATCGGCCACCTGGAAGCCGGTGCCGGTGTGGCCGGGTTGATCAAGGCCGCCATGGTGGTCAAACACGGTTTCATCCCGGCCAATCTGCACCTGCAGAAGCCGACATCGCACGTGTCGCTCGCCGAGCTCAAACTCGACATCCCGCCGACGGGCCGGCCCTTTCCGCCGGCGGCACGCCGCATCGCGGGGGTGAACTCCTTCGGTTTCGGCGGCACCAATGCTCACGTCGTGCTCGCCGAGCCACCGGCGCCGATGACAACGCCCGCGGCGGTGAATCCGCTTCCGTTGGCCGCGATCCCGATCTCGGCGCGCAGCGCCGAGGCCCTCGTCGCCACGGCGGGCCGGTTGGCCGACCACCTCGAGGAACACCCCGATATCGCGCTGCCCGATCTCGGATACACGTTGGCCCGGCGCCGCACCCATCTGAGTCATCGGCACACCGTCATCGGCGAGGATCTCGGCGAGGTCCGTGAGCAGTTGCGCGCGCTGGCCGACGGTGGTGCCATCGAGGCCGATCGAATCGGTTCGAGCACAGCGAAACTGGCGTTCGTCTGCACTGGAATGGGGCCGCAGTGGTGGCGGATGTGTCGGGGACTTCTCGACGTGGCGCCGGCGTTCACCGAGAGCATCCGCCGAACCGATCGTGAGCTGTCCCGGTACGCCGACTGGTCGCTGATAGAGGAACTGTGTCGGAACGAATCCGACTCCCGGATGGCGAATACCGAGATCGCCCAGCCCGCCAACTTCGCGATCCAGGTCGCCCTTGCCGCACAACTCGCCGAGTTCGGGATCGTTCCCGACGCCGTGATCGGGCACAGCGCAGGGGAAGTCGCCGCCCACCATCTGGCCGGACTGCTCAGTTTCGAGCAGGCGGTCCGGGTGATCTATCACCGCAGCCGATTGCAGCAGCGCACCAGCGGGCAGGGGCGGATGCTCGCCGTGGCGCTGGACGCCGAAACCCTGATGAAGACCATCGACCAGAAGATCGCCGACGAGTTCGGTCGTCGGGTGTCGATCGCGGCGATCAACAGCCCGTCGGCGGTGACCGTCGCCGGTGACGGTGACGTCCTGGAAGACATCGCCAGGCAACTCGACGAGGCGCAGATCTTCAACAGGTATCTGGCCGTGCAGGTTCCGTACCACACCCACTACATGGATGCGGTCCGTGCTGATCTGCTCGACTCGCTGGCGGGACTGTCGGCCGACCCGGCGCGCCTGCCGCTGTACTCCACGGTCACCGGCGAGCTGCTCGACGGCTACGACGCGGGTGCCGCCTACTGGTGGCAGAACACCAGGGCGACGGTGCTGTTCGAGCCCGCGCTGCGCCGCATGCTCGACGACGGATACACCCACTTCGTCGAACTCGGGCCACATCCGGTGCTGGCCGCCTCCATCCTGGAAACGGCGGGTGCGCAACGTGTTTCGGTGATGTCCGCGCAACGCCGCGAGCATGACGACCTCCGCACCCTGCTGACCTGCCTCGGTGCGCTGCACAACGCCGGACACGAGGTGGCCTGGGACCGGGTCTACCCAGGCAACCGAGTCCAGGTGGCCGGCCTGCCGCATTACCCGTGGCAGACCAAGCGGTACTGGTACGACAACTACGAGGTCGACGAGGCGCTGTTCTACACGCCGGTGCATCCGCTGCTCGGCCAGCCGGTACGCGGTGTGCACCCGACCTGGGAGGTCGAGATCAGCACGGCCGCACACGGATTCCTCGAAGGGCACCGTATCCAGGGCAGTGTCGTGGTGCCCGGCGCGGTGTACGTCGAAATGGCGATGGCCGCGGCGAGGCAGACCTATGGATCCGAGCACAGCGTCGAGAATCTGGTGTTGCACCGCGCTGTGCTGCTCGATGACCGATGCGACCCCATCATCCGGACCACGCTCAATCAGGATGACGGTACCGTCGAATTCGCGTCGTTCACGGCCACCGGGGACGGCGATCTCAAATGGGCGATCACCGCGACGGCCGAACTCGGCACCTGTCCCACGGTCGCGCACGCACGCCCGGCCGGGACCGGTCCGTCCAGCTCGATGGATGGTGATCGGTTCTACCAGGGCACCCAGGCGATCGGTTTCGACTATGGCGGCGCGTTCCGCTCGGTGACCGCCGTTCGAGCCGGACACGACTGGGCCACCGCGCAATTGCGGGTACCGGCCGAGATCGCCGATGAACTGGGCGACTACCGATTCCACCCCGCGCTGATCGACGGGGCGTTCCAGACCCTGTTCGGCGCACCGTTCTCCGGTCAGGAGGAGAACGAGGACCCCTATCTGCCGACACGGATACGGCGCTGCGCCGTCTACGGGCCACCCACACCCAGCATGACCGTGCAGGTGCACGTCGTATCGGCGACACGGGATGCCGTCGAATGCGATATCACCGTCACCGACGAACACGATCAGGTGCTCGCGGTCTTCGACGGATTCACCGTACAATCCCTGAGCTCCTCATCGCGGATGTCGGTCGACCACATCGACAAGGGGCTCTACGAACTGCACTGGTCGCCGGCCGACGATACGGGCGAGCCCGCACTCATCGCGGCCGACGAAGCGTGCTGGTTGGTGCTGGCCGACGGCGCGGGTGTGGGGGAGCGCGTCGCCGACGCGCTGCGCTCGCACGGTCGGCGGGTGCTCATGCTGCGCCGCGAGCCCGAAGGAATCGACTGGGCGACAATCCTCGACGAGCAGGCCGCAGACCTCGGCGGCATCATCGACTGCTGGCCGATGGATATGACCGACGGCTCACCGGACAACCTCGACGCGGGTCCGTTCAACATCCTGCGGCTGGTGAAGGCGCTGGCCGACCGCCCGACGATCAAGCCCAAGATCTTTCTCGTCACCGCCAATGCCCAGGCGACGCCGGGTACCGCGGTGGCCAGCCTCGATCAGGCGAGCATCTGGGGGCTGGGCCGGGTCATCGGCCATCAGGAGTTCCCGGACATCTGGGGTGGGCTCATCGATATCGATTCCGCCGATGACGGCGCGATGATCGCCACCCGGATATGCGAGCACGTGCTCGGTGGCGCGGCGGAGGACCAGATCGCGATCCGGGGTACCACCACCCTGGTCCCGAGACTGCGGTTGTGCGGCGGGCTCACCAAGCCGTTCCCGATGAAATTGTCCGCCGATGCCACCTATGTCGTCACCGGAGGTGCGGGTGCGCTCGGTCGGGTCGTCGCCGGATTCCTGGCCGAGCGCGGTGCCAGGCACATCACGCTGATCGGACGAACAGCGCTGCCGCCCCGGGACGAGTGGTCGGAGCTGTCCGAGGATCATCCGCAGATCAAGGCCGTCAACGCATTCCGGCTGATCGAGCGCCTGGGCGCCCAGATCGAGACCGTCAGTGCCGATATCACCGATGCCGACGAGATGAGCCGATGGTTGGCCGGGCATCTGCGCGGCGGCGGTCGGCCGGTGCGCGGCATCGTGCATGCCGCGGGGTCGGTGAATGACCAACTCGTCGTCAACATGGGTGAGGATGACTACGCTCGGGTGCTCGCTCCTAAAATGGCCGGCACCAGGGTGTTGCACGACGTTTTTGCCGGGCACGAGTTGGATTTCTTCGTGCTTTTCGGCTCGGCCGGATCGACCATCGCGGCGCCAGGGCAGGCGAACTATGCGGCCGCAAATGCCTTCCTCGATGCCTTCGCTCACCATCGGCAAGCGCAGGGCTTGCCGGCGCTGACCATCGGGTGGGGGCCCTGGTCGGTGGGGATGGTCGAAGAACTCAAGCTGGAGAAGATCTATGCCCAGCGGGGGATCGAGCTGATCACTCCGGCGGTGGGAGCCCGGATCCTGGGACGGCTGATCAGCCAGCGCATCCCCAATGTGGTTGCCATCAGCGCCGATTGGGATCGTGCCAGGCAGGCCGGCATGGGTGGGCGGTTGCCCGCGATGTTCGCCGAGCTGGAATCGGCAGGCTCGGCCGTGTCCGCCGAGGGGGCGGACTCGTCGATCCTCGATGTCCTCGCCGAGACTCCGGAGGCGCAACGGCGCAGCCTGATCGCCGAACAGGTGCAGCGCGTGGTGGCTGACGTATTCGACTGTGGGATAGCCGATATCCGTCCCGATGACATGCTCGACGATATCGGGCTCGACTCGATGATGGCGATGGACTTCCGGGTGCGCATCAATGCCGTGTTCTCCATCGACGTCCCCGTCCTGGAGATCCTGCGCGGGGTGAGCGTCAACTCGCTGTCCGACCGGATCCTCGACGAGTTGCATGCCATCCATGGTGCGGTGCCCGTAGCCGAAACCGATGTGGCCGAAACCGATGTCACCGAGACCGATGTCACCGAAGGCGCCGATGTGGACGATCTGCTGGCAGATCTCTCCGACGAGGAGTTGCGCACACTGCTGGCCGAGCTCGAAGCGGACGGGGAGATGTCCGACGGTGAGGCGACCGCTCCGTGATGGTGGATTTTCCCAACACGGCTGTGCATGTGCGCGGGCTGTCCAAGAGCTACGGCGATCGTTGTGCGGTACGGGATCTGCAGCTCGACGTGGAGTATGGCGAGGTGTTCGCGATCCTCGGCCCGAACGGTGCGGGCAAATCGACGACGATCGAGATCCTGGAGGGTAACCGGCGCCGTGATGCCGGGCAGGTGCTCGTCCTCGGTCAGGATCCCGGCACCGCCGGTCGGCACTGGCGGGCGCGGATCGGCATCGTGCTCCAGGAGGTCAGCGATGCCGGGATGCTGACGGTCGGTGAGACCGTCCGGATGTTCGCCAGCTGCTACGGCGCGGCGCGTCGGCCCCGGGATGTGCTCGGCCTCGTGGGCCTCGACGGTGCCGCCGATGCCAAGGTCAGGACGCTGTCGGGCGGTCAGCGGCGTCGACTCGACGTGGCATTGGGGATTGTCGGCGAGCCGGAACTGCTGTTCCTCGACGAGCCGACCACCGGATTCGATCCCGAAGCGCGCCAACAGTTCTGGGAGCTGATCAGACTGCTGGCCGCCGACGGGACGACGATCCTGATGACGACGCACTACCTGGAGGAGGCGGCGGCGCTCGCCGACAGGGTTGCGGTGGTGGCGGCGGGGACCGTTGTGGCGGTGGATTCGCCGACCCGCTTGACCGAACATGTCGACACCGCGGCAACGGTCCGCTGGTTCGACGGTGACATCGAGCGCATCGAGCGGACCGCGACGCCGACGGAGCTGATCGGCAGACTCGGCGCCGACGGGCGTGAGCTGACGGGTCTGACGGTGTCGCGGCCAACCCTTGAAGAGGCCTACCTCCAGTTGATCGGTCATTCATGAGTGTCGGCGCGCATGCCCGCCCGGTGCCCTCGGTGGTGCGCATCGGGTTCTCCCGGGTGCTGCCCGAGCTGAAGATGTTCTACCGCAGGCCCGAACAGATGATCCTGACGTTCTCGATGCCCGCCGTGATCTGTCTGCTGCTCGGTTCGATCTTCTCGGAGAAGCTGCCGGTCGGTGGCGTCAGCACGGGCTCGGTGATCGCGGCCAGCATGCTCGCCTACGGGATCCTGTCCACATCGTTCGTCAACCTGGGCATCAGCATCGCCGCCGACCGCGATACCGGTGCGTTGCGGCGGCTGCGGGGCACACCGACCACCGCCACGTCGTATTTCATCGGCAAGATCATGCTCGTCCTCGTCGTCAGCCTGGCCGAGGCGATCCTGCTCCTCCTGGTGGGGGTGCTGGCCTTCGGGCTCAGGCTGCCCACCGACCCGTTCGGCTGGTTCACCCTGACCTGGGTGTTCCTGCTCGGGGTCATCAGTTGTTCGTTGCTCGGGGTGCTCATCAGCAATATCGCCAGCAATGCGGTGTCGGCTGCAGCGCTGACCAACGGGCCCGCGGTCGGCCTGCAGTTCGTGTCTGGCACCTACGTCCCGATCATGGCGCTGCCCACCTGGATGCTGGTCATCGGTTCGTTGTTTCCGGTGAAGTGGATGGCGCAGGGGTTCCGATCGGTGCTCTTGCCCCCGGAGCTCGCGGCGGTCGAGCCCGCCGGCAGCTGGGAGCACTGGCGCATCTTCTTCGTGCTGACCGCGTGGTGCATCGGCGGTCTGATCGGTTGTCTGGCGGTGTTCCGGTGGTCGGATCGCGGCTGACGGATTCTCAGAAGTGCTCGCGTAGGAAGCCGAGGAACCGCCGGCCGGCCGGGGTCGCAGCGGTCGGCGACCACGCCAGCGCGATCTCGCGTTGATAGGTGGCGGGGCTCAGGGCGATCTCGGTGGTGCCCGGCGCAATCCGGCCGTCATGGGGTAGCAGGGCGATACCGAGCCCGCGACCGATGAGCTCGCGCATGGTGGCGAACTCGGTGATCTCCAACGCCATTCTGGGTGTGAATCCGGCCGCCTGGCACCAGTTCTCGGTCAGCTGGCGCAGGTTGTAGCTGGTGGGGTTGGCGATGAAGGTCTCATCGCGCAGTTCGGACAGCCGGATCCGACGCCGATTGGCAAGCCGGTGGTCGGCCGGCAGCACCGCCTGAATCGGCTGTATGCCGATCACCGTGTGCTGCAGACGTTGCGGCGCCGGGATGAGGACGGCGACATCGAGTTCGCCGGCACGGACGTCGGCCGCCAATGCCGAACCGTGCGCCTGTTTGATCTGCAGCCGGATGCCGGGTGCCCGACGATGGAAATCCGCGATCAGCGTGGGCAATCGGCCCGAACCCATGGTCAGCGGGAACCCGAACCGGACGGTGCCGTGTTCGGCGTCCGCGTCGCCGATGACGGACTCGATACCAGACTTCATGGCACGCAGCGGATCGCGGATTCGACCCGCCAGCCGTATCGCGGCCGGGGTCAGACGCACCGTCCGGCCGTCCTGGATCACCAGCGGCACACCGAGCGACTTCTGCAACGCGTGAATCCGCCTGCTCATCGACGACTGCGGGATACCCAGTCGCTCGGCCGCACGGGTGATGTGTCCGTCGCAGGCCACCAACTCATCGAGGGCCCGCAGGTGCGGTGCCAGCAGGCCCGACAATTGATCCATATTCGGATGATATTCACCAGAACATTCATTGGACGGATCAATGCCGTCAGGCCGATCCTTCACTCATGACGACCGATACCCGCACCGCTCCGGTCGATGTCGCACTCATCGGTGGCGGCATCATGTCTGCCACGCTGGGCGCGATGCTTGCACTACTACAACCGGATTGGCGGGTCACCATCGTCGAGCGTGCCGACGACATCGCCACCGAGAGCAGTCACCCGTGGAACAACGCCGGCACCGGGCACTCGGGATACTGCGAGCTCAACTACATGCCCGATCCCGCCGACGCCGGCACCCCGGGCGCTGTCGCCGAGCAATTCGCACTCTCGCGGCGCTGGTGGGCCCACCTCGTCGACTCCGGTCTGCTCGATCCCGCCTTCGTCACCACCGCCCCGCACATGGATGTGGTCTTCGGTGACCGCGATATCGCCTATCTGCGGCGCCGCTTCGACACGATGCGCACCGTTGCGGCGTTCGCCGAGATGCGGTACTCGCAGGATCCCGCGGTCATCGCCGAGTGGGCACCGCTGGTCATGGCCGGGTGCGAACCCGCGCAGCGGGTCGCCGCGACCTGGCATCCGGCGGGTACCGATATCGATTTCGGGGCGCTCACCCGCGACCTTGCGCGGCTGATCACCGGTGACACCCTGCTCGGCCACGAGGTCCGCACCCTGACGCGGACGCCCGACGGCGGCTGGCGGGTCGCCGGGCGGTGCGGCCGAGAGCGATTCGAACTGGACGCCGACCGCGTGTTCGTCGGCGCCGGAGGGCACACGCTGACGCTGTTGCAACGCGCAGGCCTGCCCGAGATCCACGGCTACGGGGTGCTACCGGTCGGCGCGGCCTTTCTGCGCTGTTCCGATCCGGAGATCACGAGACATCACGCGGCCAAGGTCTACGGTCAGGCGCCCATCGGTGCACCGCCGATGTCGGTGCCGCACCTCGATCGTCGGGTCGTCGAGGGCGACGCCCACCTGATGTTCGGTCCGTACGCCACCGTCAGCACCCGACTGCTCGTCCGCGGTCGCCTCACCGACTTCTTCGGTACCGTCCGCCCGCACAACGTGCGCGCGCTGATCCGTGCGGCCACCGGTAACAAGACCCTCATCCGCTATCTGATCGGTCAGCTGCTGACCCCGGACAGACGCCGATTCGACCAGCTTCGTCGCTATTACCCGAACGCCGATCCACGCGATTGGGAATGGATCAGTGCCGGCCAGCGCGCGCAACTGGTCGCACCGGATGGCCAGTTGCGCACGGGGACCGAACTGATCGTCGCAGCCGACGACACGATCGCAGGCCTGCTCGGCGCCTCGCCAGGGGCGTCGACATCGGTGCCCATCATGATCGACCTGCTACGACGGTGGTTTCCCCGAGAATGGGACTCGTGGCGTCACCGCGCGGGGTTCGGGCTTCTGGCATCCTGAGGGAATGACGGATCCGCAGTCCTATCCGCAGTCGCCCGATCCCGGGAACTTCGGCCCACCGCCGGGCTACCAGCCGCCTCAGTACCAGCCGCCTCAATACCAAGCCAACCAGTTCCCCCCGCCGTATCCCGGCGGATACCCGGGGCCGGGTGGCATGCCGGGCTACGACCCGTCAGCCCCGTTCGGCAGGCACCCGGTCACCGGTGAGCCGTTCTCGGACAAGTCCAAGACCATTGCCGGTCTCCTGCAGTTGCTCGGGCTCTTCGGCCTGGTCGGGATCGGCCGCATCTACCTCGGACAAACGGGCTTCGGCATCGCCCAGCTGATCGTCGGATTGGCGACCTGTGGCATCGGTGCGGTCATCTGGGGTCTCATCGACGCCATCTTGATCCTCACCGACAAGGTGCGCGATCCGCACGGCCGACCCCTGCGTGATGGCACCTAGCACGGTCGCCCTCGGGCGGGCCGGTGTCCTCGGTGCCGGACTCGGGCTGGCCGGTGCGCTGACCTATATCGGCCTCGGCGACCCGCACCGGCCCGGCTTCTTCCCCGCCTGCCCGTTCAAGACCCTGACCGGTTTCGAATGCCCGGCATGCGGTGGTCTGCGGATGACCCACGATGTCCTGCACGGTGATTTTGCCGCTGCCGTGGTCGACAACGTCTTCATGCTCGTCGGGATCCCGATGCTGCTGCTGTGGTTGGCCATGCGTTGGCGGCAGGGGCGCAGACTGATGCCACCCGCCGCCACGGTCACCGTGGTGCTGGCCCTGGTGGCCTGGACGGTGGTGCGGAACTGGCCGGGCTTTCCGCTGGTACCGACGGTTTCCACCGGGTAGTGAACCCGCCGCGCTGATACACTGCTGATGCGGGCCGATGCAGTCCCTTCGATACGCCACGAAGACTGCGGAGGCACCCGGTTGCTGTTCTCAGCGCTCCCACCAGCTCAGGGTCTCTATGACCCGGACAACGAATCCGATTCCTGCGGCGTCGCCATGCTCGTCGACGTCGAGGGTCGCCGCTCCCACGGGATCGTCGCCGACGGGCTCACCGCCCTGGCGCACCTCGAGCACCGGGGGGCCGCCGGTGCCGAACCCAACAGCGGGGACGGCGCCGGGATCCTGATCCAGCTCCCGGTCGAATTGCTCAGGGCGGTCGTGGATTTCGAGCTGCCCACCGAATCGGCCGATGGGGCCAACAGCTTTGCCGCGGGCATCTGCTTCCTGCCGCAGGACCCGACACAGCGTGCAGCGGCCCAAGGCCGGATCGAGCAGATCGCCGACGAGGAGGGTCTGCAGGTTCTCGGTTGGCGCACCGTCCCGATCGATCCCGACGGTGCCCAGATCGGCGCCACCGCACTGGACTGTATGCCGCACATGGCACAGCTGTTCGTGGCGGCGCCCGCACGTTGCGGTGGTATCGACCTCGACCGAATGGTGTATCCGCTGCGCAAACGGTCCGAATCCGAGGATCTGGGCGTGTATTTCGCGTCCCTGTCCAGTCGGACCATGGCCTACAAGGGCATGCTCACCACCATGCAGCTTCCGCTGTTCTTCCCGGATCTGCGTGACGGACGCTGTGCCAGCGCCATCGCCATTGTGCACAGCCGGTTCTCCACCAACACCTTCCCGTCCTGGCCGCTGGCACACCCTTTCCGGTTCGTGGCCCACAACGGTGAGATCAACACGGTGCGGGGCAATCGCAACCGCATGCACGCCCGCGAAGCGAAACTCGGCGGCACCCTGATTCCCGGTGACCTGGCTCGACTTTCGCCGATCTGCACACCCGAGGCGTCCGACTCGGCATCCTTCGACCAAGTCCTCGAACTGCTGCATCTCGGTGGGCGCAGCCTGCCCCACGCGGTGCTCATGATGATCCCGGAGGCGTGGGAGAACAACACCGGGATGGATCCGGCGCGGCGCGCCTTCTGGCAATATCACGCCTCGCTGATGGAGCCATGGGACGGACCGGCATGCGTCACGTTCACCGACGGCACCGTGGTGGGTGCCGTGCTCGACCGCAACGGGCTGCGTCCCGGTCGCTGGTGGCGCACGATCGACAACCGGATCATCCTGGCCAGCGAGAGCGGTGTACTCGACATCCCCAGCGCGCAGGTGGTGGCCAAAGGCCGCCTGGAGCCGGGAAAGATGTTCCTCGTCGACACGGCACGGGGCGCCATCGTCGCCGATGACGAGATCAAGGACGAACTCGCCGGAGCCGAGGCCTATGACGAATGGCTGCATGCCGGCCTGCTCGATATCGCCACCCTGCCGAGCCGGGTGCGCGTGCAGCCCAACCACGATTCGGTGGTCCGGCGCCAGGTGGCGTTCGGCTACACCGAGGAGGAGCTGCGGCTGCTGCTCACACCGATGGCCGCCACCGGTGCGGAACCGTTGGGCTCCATGGGCACCGACACCCCGCTGGCCGTGCTCTCCCAGCGTTCGAAACTGCTCTACGACTATTTCGTCGAACTTTTCGCGCAGGTCACCAACCCGCCGCTGGACGCCATCCGGGAGTCGGTGGTGACCTCGATGCGCCGCGTGATGGGCCCGGAACAGAATCTGCTCGAACCGACGGCCGCATCGTGCCGGCAGATCGCGCTGAGCTGGCCGGTGCTGGACAACGACGATCTCAACAGGATCGTGCACATCAACGCCGACGGCGAACATCCCGGACTGCGTACCGCGGTCCTGCGCGCTCTCTACGATGTCGAGCGCGGCGGGGAGGCGATGGCCGAGGCGCTCGACGAACTGCGTGCGCGGGCCAGTGATGCCATCGCCAGAGGCGCACGCACACTCGTGTTGTCCGACCGCGATTCCGACCACACCCGGGCCCCCATCCCGTCGCTGCTGGCGGTTGCCGCGGTCCACCATCATCTGGTGCGCACCAAACAACGCACGTGTGTCGCGCTGGTGGTCGAGAGCGGTGATGCCAGGGAGGTCCACCACATCGCGCTGCTGATCGGTTTCGGGGCAGCCGCGGTCAACCCGTACCTGGCCTTCGAATCGATCGAAGATCTGATTCGCGAGGGCGAACTGACCGGTATCGATCCCGCCGCCGCCGTGCGCAACTATCTGACCGCGCTCGGCAAGGGTGTCATGAAGGTGATGAGCAAGATGGGCATCTCGACGGTGTCCTCCTACACCGGGGCGCAGGCCTTCGAGGCCATCGGGCTGGACCGCACCGTCATCGACGAATACTTCACCGGCACACCGATGCAACTGGGTGGGGTCGGACTCGACGTGCTGGCCGAGGAGGTCAGATTCCGGCATCGCCGGGCGTATCCGGAGAATCCCACCGAGCGGGCCCATCGCAGGTTGTCCGTCGGCGGTGAGTACCAGTTCCGACGCGACGGTGAACTGCATCTGTTCACCCCGGAAGTCGTCTTCCTGCTGCAGCATTCGACCCGCACCGGCAGGCGCGACGTCTTCACCAGGTATTCCGAGGAGGTGAACCGGCTGGCCCGCGAGGGTGGTGCCCTGCGCGGCCTGTTCGAGTTCCGCCGCGGGAATCCGGTGCCGCTGGACGAGGTCGAACCGGTCGCCGATATCGTCGCCCGATTCAACACCGGTGCGATGAGCTATGGCTCCATCTCCGCCGAGGCGCACGAGACGATGGCCGTCGCCATGAACACCCTCGGCGGGCGTTCCAACTCCGGTGAGGGTGGTGAGGACGTCGATCGGCTCTACGACCACAAGCGGCGCAGCGCCGTCAAACAGGTGGCCTCCGGCCGGTTCGGGGTCACCAGCGACTATCTGGTGAATGCCTCCGATATCCAGATCAAGATGGCCCAGGGGGCCAAACCCGGTGAGGGCGGCCAGCTTCCCGGCTACAAGGTGTACCCGAACATCGCCAAGACCCGGCACTCCACACCGGGCGTCGGACTGATCTCACCGCCGCCGCATCACGATATCTACTCGATCGAGGATCTGGCCCAGCTCATCCACGACCTGAAGAACGCCAACGACACCGCTCGTATCCATGTCAAGCTGGTCAGCTCGGTCGGTGTCGGCACCGTTGCCGCCGGGGTGTCCAAGGCGCATGCCGACGTGGTGCTGATCTCCGGCTACGACGGTGGTACCGGTGCGGCGCCACTGACCAGTCTCAAACATGCCGGTGCGCCGTGGGAGATCGGGTTGGCCGACACCCAGCAGACGCTGATGCTCAACGGTTTACGTGACCGGATCACGGTCCAGTGCGACGGCGGCATGCGGACCGCCCGCGATGTCATGGTGGCCGCGCTGCTCGGTGCCGAGGAATACGGTTTCGCGACCGCGCCGCTGGTGGTCGCCGGCTGCATCATGATGCGGGTGTGCCATCTGGACACCTGCCCGGTGGGGGTGGCCACCCAGAACCCGGAGTTGCGTGCCCGCTTCACCGGCAAACCGGAGTTCGTGCAGAACTTCTTCGAGTTCATCGCCGAGGACCTCCGGATGATGCTGGCCGAGCTGGGTTTCCGGAGTCTCGACGAGGCGATCGGACGGGTCGACATGCTCGATACCGCGACGGGCGTGGCGCATTGGAAGAGCGCCGGACTGGATCTCAGCCCGATCTTCGCCGCCCCGTCCGGCCCGCACGGGTCGATCGCCCGGCGCCGGCTGCGCGGCCAGGACCACGGGCTGGACAAGGCGCTGGACCAGACTCTTATCCAGTTGGCCGAGGGCGCGCTGGAGGATGCCCACCCCGTCCGGCTGGAACTGCCGGTCCGCAATGTCAACCGCACGGTGGGCACCATGCTCGGCGCCGAAGTCACCCGCCGATACGGCGCGACCGGTCTGCCCGACGACACCATCATGGTCACGCTGACCGGGTCGGCAGGCCAGTCGCTGGGTGCGTTCTTGCCGCCCGGAATCACCCTCGACCTGATCGGTGACGCCAACGATTATGTGGGCAAGGGCCTTTCGGGTGGACGGGTCATCGTGCGACCACCGGATGACGTGCTGTTCCTGCCCGAGGACAACGTCATCGCCGGCAACACGCTGCTGTTCGGCGCCACCTCGGGTGAGGTGTTCCTGCGCGGCCGGGTGGGGGAGCGGTTCTGTGCGCGCAACTCCGGGGCACTGGCCGTCGTCGAGGGCGTCGGTGACCATGCGTGCGAATACATGACCGGCGGCCGGGTGGTCGTGCTCGGCGGCACCGGCCGCAACATGGCCGCCGGAATGTCCGGGGGTATCGCCTTCGTCCTGGGACTGGACCCGGCGAAGGTCAACACCGAGATGGCGGCGTTGCAGAAGTTGGAGGCCGAAGATCTGAGCTGGCTGCACGACGTGGTGAGCAGGCACGCGCAGGCCACCGGTTCCACCGTGGCGGGTTCGCTGTTGGCCGACTGGCCCCGGCGCAGCACCGGATTCACCAAGATCATGCCGATCGACTACGAGCGGGTGCTGCGCGCCACCCGGCTGGCGCGCGCGGAGGGCCGTGATGTGGACACCGCGATCATGGAGGCGAGCCGTGGCTGATCCCACCGGGTTTCTGCGCGTCGGTAAGCACGATGCCGTCAAGCGCCCCGTCGACGAACGCGTGGGGGACTGGCGTGAGGTCTACGAGAGCCGGCCGCCCGCCGAGCGGGCGGCCGAGGTGTCCCAACAGGCCCGTCGCTGTATGGATTGCGGTATCCCGTTCTGCCACTCGGGAACCGCGGGCTGCCCGCTCGGCAACCTGATCCCGGAGTGGAACGATCTGGTCCGGCGTGGACGCTGGGATGCGGCGAGCGACCGGCTGCACGCGACCAACAACTTCCCCGAGTTCACCGGTCGACTGTGCCCCGCACCGTGCGAGGCGGCCTGCGTGTTGTCCATCGCCGAGCCCGCCACCGGCGGCAGCGTCACCATCAAGCGCATCGAACAGACCATCGCCGATCACGCCTGGCTCACCGGTGCCGTGGTGCCGCAGCCGGCGGCCATCTCCACCGGACGCAGTGTGGCAGTGGTCGGCTCGGGTCCGGCGGGGCTGGCGGCCGCCCAACAACTGACCAGGGCCGGGCACGAGGTGACCGTCTACGAACGTGATGACCGCATCGGCGGACTGATGCGCTACGGCATCCCCGAGTACAAGTTGGAGAAATCCGGCCTCGACCAGCGGTTGGCCCAGATGCGCGCGGAGGGAACCCGATTCGTGACCGACTGTGAGGTCGGTGTCGATCTGTCGGTCGAGGCGCTGCGGGCGCAGCACGACGCGATCGTGCTGGCGGTCGGCGCGCTGCAGGCCCGCGATACCGACGTGGCCGGCCGCGATCTCGCCGGGGTCCACCTGGCCATGGAACACCTGGTCGCGGCGAACAAGGAGTGCGAGGGGGACCGGGCGGCCGAACCGACCGCTGCCGGTAAGCGGGTGGTCATCATCGGCGGTGGGGACACCGGCGCGGACTGTCTGGGTACCGCGCATCGGCAGGGCGCGGTCTCGGTGACCCAGCTCGACTACAACCCCGAACCGCCGCGTACCCGCGACGAGGATCGCTCGCCGTGGCCGACCTGGCCGCTGGTGCTGCGGACCTCGCCCGCCCATGCCGAGGGTGGAGAACGCCGGTTCGAGGTCGCGGTGCAGCGCTTTCTCGGTGACGAGCAGGGGGCGCTGCGTGCGGTGGAGATCGCCGAGGTGCGGGTGCAACGTGACGACGACGGCCGCCGCCAGATCGTCCCGGTGGGTGAGCCCTTCGAGATCGCGTGTGAGCTGGCGTTGCTGGCCATCGGTTTCGAGGGTGTCGAGCAGATGCCGCTGTTGGCAGGTCTCGGACTCACCACCAACGGCCGCGGCGCGTTGCCGTGCGGATCGGACTGGCAGACCGAGGAGCCCGGGGTGTTCGTCTGCGGTGACGCCCACCGTGGCGCGTCGCTGATCGTGTGGGCCATCGCCGAGGGGCGTAGCGCCGCGCGGGCTGTCGACCTGTACCTGATGGGCGAGTCCGAGCTGCCGGCACCGGTGCGGCCCGCATCACTGCCGTTGGCCGCCGTCTGACACTCCGGTCTGACACCCGGTCTGAATGGTCATCTGAATCGATCAACGAGTAAGCTCCCCAGACGTGAATAGACGCGGAAAAATCGTCTGTACCCTCGGTCCCGCCACCGCCACCGACGAGTCCGTGCGTGACCTCGTCGAGGCAGGCATGGATGTGGCGCGGCTGAATTTCAGCCATGGTGACCACGCCGACCACGAAGAGTCCTATCGCCGGGTCCGGGCGGCCTCGGACTACACCGGACGCGCCGTCGGAATCCTGGCCGACCTGCAGGGGCCCAAGATCCGGCTGGGGCGGTTCGCGACCGGTGCCACACTGTGGCAGGCCGGCGAGACGGTGCGCATCACCGTCGACGACTTCATGGGCACCCACGACCGGGTGTCCACCACCTACAAGCAGCTGGCCGTGGATGCGGCGCCAGGTGACCGCCTGCTCGTCGACGACGGCAACGTCGGACTGGTCGTCGAGCACATCGACGGAAACGACGTGGTCTGTCAGGTCACCGAGGGTGGCCGGGTCAGCAACAACAAAGGCCTCTCGCTGCCCGGCATGAACGTCTCGGTGCCTGCGCTCTCGGAGAAGGACATCGCCGACCTGGAGTTCGCGCTGCGCCTCGGTGTCGACCTGGTGGCGCTGTCGTTCGTGCGCTCACCGGCCGATATCGAGCTGGTGCACGAGGTGATGGACCGGGTCGGCCGCCGGGTGCCCGTCATCGCCAAGCTGGAGAAGCCCGAGGCCATCGAGAACCTCGAGGCGATCGTGCTGGCCTTCGACGCCATCATGGTGGCCCGCGGTGACCTCGGCGTCGAACTGCCCCTGGAAGAGGTCCCGCTGGTGCAGAAGCGGGCCATCCAGATGGCCCGCGAGAACGCCAAGCCCGTCATCGTCGCCACCCAGATGCTGGAGTCGATGATCGAGAACTCCCGGCCGACCCGGGCCGAGGCCTCCGACGTCGCCAACGCGGTGCTCGACGGGGCCGACGCGGTGATGCTCTCCGGTGAGACGTCGGTCGGTAAATACGCGCTCGAGGCGGTGCGCACGATGGCGCGCATCGTGAAGGCCGTCGAGTCGAACTCCACCGAGGCGCCGCCGCTGACCCACGTCCCGCGCACCAAGCGCGGTGTCATCTCCTACGCCGCCCGCGATATCGGCGAGCGGCTGGAGGCCAAGGCACTGGTGGCGTTCACCCAGTCCGGTGACACCGTCCGCAGGCTGGCTCGGCTGCACACGCCGTTGCCGCTGCTCGCGTTCACCGCGCTGCCCGAGGTGCGCAGCCAGCTGGCGCTGACCTGGGGGACCGAGACGTTCATCGTCCCGCACATGCAGACCACCGACGGCATGATCCGGCAGGTCGACCAGGCGCTGCTGGACCTGGGTCGCTACAAGCGCGGCGACCTGGTGGTCATCGTCGCGGGTGCTCCTCCGGGCACAGTAGGCTCGACCAACCTGATCCACGTGCACCGGATCGGTGAGGACGACCACTAGGGGAGCGACTTGTCGGCGGAACATCTCGAGGAACTGCTGACGGTTCTGGCGCTCCGCCCGGATGGTGCGGATGCGTTCACCGGAACGCACCCGAGCCGCAACCCGATCCGGACGTTCGGCGGGCAGATGATGGCCCAGGCCTTCGTCGCCGCCTGCCGCACGGTGTCGCCGAAACTGCCGCCGAGCACGCTGTCGATGCATTTCATCGCAGGCGGTGATCCCGCGAAAGACCTGCATTTCCAGGTTGTTCGGCTACGCGACGAGCGCCGTTTCGCCAACCGGCGGGTCGACGTCACCCAGGACGGGGTGTTGCTCGGTACCGCGTTGGTCTCGCATCTGGCCGGCGGGCGCGGGCTCGAGCACAACGTGCCCGCTCCGCAGGTGCCACACCCCGACGGATTACCGACCATCGAGGAACTTCTCGTCGGTTACGAAGAAACCGTGCCGTTGTTCGTCGAGGCGCTCAAGCCGATCCAATGGCGCTACACCAATGACCCGGCCTGGGTGATGCGCGACAAGGGCGACCGGCTGGAGCACAACCGGGTCTGGATGACCGCCGATGCGCCGATGCCCGAGGACCCGGTGCTGCACGCTGCCGCGCTGGTCTACTCCTCGGACACCACGGTGCTGGACTCGATCATCACCACCCATGGTCTGTCCTGGGGTTTCGACCGGATCTTCGCCGTCACGATGAATCATTCGGTGTGGTTCCACCGGCCGATCTGCTTCGACGACTGGGTGCTCTATGCCACGTCCTCACCGGTGGCGGCAGACTCCCGCGGCCTGAGCAGTGGACACTTCTTCGACACCGACGGACGAGTGCTGGCAACCGTCGTGCAGGAGGGCATCGTCAAGCACTTCCCCGGTACGGGTTAGCCTCTGGCGGTTCCCAAGCCGGAGATGTGCTCGATGCGGTCCTGAAACTCGTTCTCGCATTTCTGCTGTGCGGCCGGGTCCAGCGACGTGCCCGATTGGCCGATCGCCTCCTCCATGCAGCTGAGGTACTCGCCGACCCCGGCGTCGCGGAGGAATCCCGACCACACCGGGACGGCTGCGATACCGACGACCACCGCGAGCGCGCCCAGCACCATGCCCGCGCTCGCGATGGGGCCGTTGTCGGCCTCGCCGCGCCGCGCGCGGCCGCGGCCGGTGATACCGAGGACCACCGCGATGATGCCGCCGATCGCCCCGCCGACGACACTCCACGAGAACACCAGTGCCGCCACCGCCACCACCAGCGCCCCGGTGCCCACCCCATTGCGGGGGCCGGCAGGCGGTGCCGGGTACGGCGGCGCCGCCGCGGCGGGCTGATAGCTCATGGACGGCAACGTTACCCGGCAGGTTGCGGCATCCGGATCGTCGGGCAGTCGAGGTGTTCGGGTAGGTGATGGGTGGCCACCACGACGGCTCGATGGGCGGCGAACAGGCCGTCGGGGGTGAGGATCGCGGTGAGGAGGCGGTCACTGTCGGCGGCGTCGAGATGTTCGGTGGGCTCGTCGAGCAGCACGATCGGAAAATCGGTGATCACCGCCCGCGCCAGCAGCAGACGACGACGTTGGCCCGCCGATACCGCAGCCGCGCCTCCGGTCAGGACGGTGGCCAACCCGTTTGGCAGTCCGGCCAGCCACTCGCCGAGCCCGACCTCGCCGAGGGCGGCGGTCAGCTCGGCATCGGTGGCATCACCGCGACCGACCAGCAGATTGTCACGCACGGTGGTGTCGAACAGGTGCGCGTCCTCGGCGAAGAAGGCTGCGGTGAGCGGGTTTTCGGGGTAGTTCGCGGCAATCGCCATCAGCATGGTGGTCTTGCCGCTGCCACTGGCGCCCACGACGGCGATCCGCTCACCAGGGGCCGGCGCGATGGCCGGGACGGTCGGCCGGACCCGGCCGGCGGGATCGACAGCGGTCAGCTCGGCGAGTTGCCGCGCGGCCAGCGTCGAGCGCACCCATTGCGCGGCGGCAGCAGGCAGTGCGCTGGTGGCCTCGAATGCCGAGAGCGGCAGCAACATCAGGATTGCCAGTGCCGTCGGTGCGGTGTGGTCGGCGAGCAGGATGCCGATGGTCACCGACCCGAGTACCGACACACCGACCGCTGCGGTGGAGATCGCCGCCGCGGCGGCTGCCGGTCTGGCCGCCCGGTCGGTGGCGGCACCGAAGTCTCGATGCGCGCCTTCGGATTCGGCGATGACCCGGTCCAGGCGCCCTGCCACGCGGAGTTCGTCGGCATGCTCCAGGGCGATCAGGGTCGCGGTGTCACGCGCACCGTGATGCCGGGCGGCCAGCAGTTCGGTGGCCGCGGCCGCCCGCCCGGCCAGTGCGGGCGCCAGCACGCCGGCGACGAGCAGGCTGGCGGCCAGCACCAGGGCCGCTGCCGGGGAGATCACCGCGATGACGCCCACCGCCGCAACCGAGAGCACGGCGGCCACGCACGCCGGTAGTACCGACCGCACCAGCACATCGGCCAGTTCGTCCACCGAGTTGCCGACTCTGGCCACCAGCTCGCCGCCGGCCATCCGCAGGACCGACTCCGGCGGGGCGGCGACCAGGCGGCGGTACAGCCCGACCCGGGCATTGCCCGCGGCGCGCAGCGCGACGTCGTGGATGGCCAACCGCTCGCAGTAGCTGAAGATCCCGCGCGAGATCCCCAGCGCGCGGACGGCCACCACGGCCACGGTCAGATCCAGTACCGGCGGCATCTGCCAAGCCCTGGTGATCAACCAGGCGGCCACGGCGGCGAGGGCCAGTGCGCTGCCCAGTGCCAGCGTCCCGAACAGCACCGCCAACGCCAGCCGGGGCAGCCTGGGGCGCAGCAGCGCGATGACCTCACGGATGGACATCGACGGCACCTCCAAGCGGTACGACCCGGTCGGCGATCCTCAGCACCGCAGCGCGATGGCCCACCATCACAACGGTGCATCCGGCCCGCGCTCTGGCCCGAATAGATTCCAGGACAGAGGTTTCGGCTTCGGCATCGAGATGCGCGGTCGGCTCGTCGAGCAACAGCACCGGGGCCGAGGATCCCAGCGCGCGAGCCAGACCCAGTCGTTGTCGCTGCCCGAGCGACAACCCTTGGCCGTCCCGGCCGATCACGGTGTCCAGTCCGTCGGGAAGTGTCGCCAGTACCGAATCGAAATTCGATGCCCGGCATGCGGCGTCGATATCGACGAGCGGTCCGAACAGCTCCAGGTTGGCCCGGATGGTGCCGGGCAGCAGTGCAGGCCGTTGCGGTAGCCAGGCCACGCGGGTCCACCACTGTTGCCGATCGATCTCGGCCAGATCGGTGCCATCGATGAGAACCTGTCCGGCGTCGGGTTCCAGCAGACCCAGGATCGCCTGCAGGGTGGTGCTTTTGCCGGCCCCATTGGGTCCGGTGAGCGCGGTGACCGCACCGGGCCGGAACGATTCGGACAGGCCGTTCGGGGCGGCACCGTCGCGACCGCGCACCGTCAGGCCGCGGAGGTCGATCCCGATGTGCTCACCGGTGATGTGGTGCGTTCCATTCGGCCTGCTCGGATGCGTCTCGAGCAGGTGCAGCGCGGCATCGGCGGCGGTCTTGCCGTCCTGGGCGGCATGGAACTGCACTCCGACCCGGCGCAGCGGCCAGAAGACCTCTGGGGCCAGCAGCAGCGCGGTCAGCGCCGCCACCAGTGTCATATCGCCGAACACCAGGCGCAGCCCCACATTGACCGCCACCAGCGCCACCCCCAGGGTGGCGATGAGCTCCAGCACCACCGCCGACAGGAACGCGATGCGCAGCGTCTGCATCGCCGAGCGCCGGTGCGCGGCGGCCAGGGTGGCGATCCGGTCGGCTGGTCCGCCGGCGCGGCCGAGGGCACGCAGGGTGGGTATGCCGGCGACCAGATCCAGTAGCCGGGACTGCAATGTCGTCATCGCGGCGAGGGCGGCCGCCGAGCGGTCGGCGGTGAGCTTGCCGATGAGCACCATGAACAGCGGGATGAGCGGCAGCGCGATCGCCACCACCGCGGCGGCCTGCCAGTCCGCGACGGCGATGACGACAACCGTTGCCGGGGTGAGTATTCCGGCCAGTGCGACGGTGGGTAGATATCCGGTGAAGTACGGCCGCAGACCGTCGAGCCCGCGGGTCACCACGACGGTGGCCTCGTCGAGCACCTGCTGCCTGCGTTGCGGGTTCATCCCGGTCACCGTGTGCAGCACCCGCGCCGACAGGTCGCCGATCGCCGCCGTGGCGGCCCGCTGGCTCAGCCGCGCCTGCAGCCATTGAGCCACCACCCTGATCAACCAGATGGCCGCCAGCGCCACCAGGTGTAGTCGCCAGTGCGCCAGGGTGCGGGTGGCCGGTTCGGTGATGACACCGGCCACGATGTGGGCCAGGATCCAGGCGGCGGCGATGGTGGCCGCCGCGATCACCGTGCCGTAGGCCACCATCGCCGCGATGTAGCGGCGCATGCCCGCCTGGGTCGACCGCAGTGCCGCCGGCAGTCCCGGTGCGGACGAACTCACGGTATGCGCGGTGAGAGCCCGGCCGGGTCGGGGATGCGCTCAGCCGAGATACGTTGCCGGAAAACCCAATACGTCCAGCCCTGATAAACCAGCACGAGCGGGGTCACCAGCACCGCGGCCCAGGTCATGATGGTCAGGGTGTACGGCGAGGACGATGCGTTCTCGATGGTCAGACTCCACGCCGGATCCAGCGTCGACGGGATGAGGTTCGGGAACAGACTGCCGAAGATCAACACCACCACGGCCATCACCACGGCGGTGGTCAACGCGAACGACCAGCCGTCGCCGCCGTCGCTGAGTATCAGCATCACCACGCTGAGCTGACAGACCACCGCGGCGCCGAGCACCAACCAGGTCCAGTCGGTGCCGTAGGACAGCTGAGTCCACAATCCGAAGGTGGCCAGCACCACCGTGACCGGGACGGCCAGCCTGGCAGCGAATCGCCGTGCGTCCGCCCGCACCGCACCTTCGGTCTTCAGGGTGATGAACACTGCCCCGTGCAGCAGGAACAACCCGCAGGTCGACAACCCGCCGAGCAGCGTGTACGGGTTGAGGATATCGGCGAAGCCCAGATCGATCTGGTGGTCGGCGTCGACCGGCAGGCCGCGCACCAGCGCCGCGAAGGCGACACCCCACAGCACCGCGGGCACCCAGGAACCGACTGCGATCCCGATATCGGCCCAGCGTCGCCAGTGCGGATCGTCGACCTTGCCCCGCCACTCGATCGCGCAGATGCGCACGATCATCGAGAACAGGATGGCCAGCAGCGGTAGGTAGAGCCCGGAGAACATGGTCGCGTACATCCCGGGGAAGGCCGCGAACATCGCACCGCCCGCGGTGATCAGCCAGACCTCGTTACCGTCCCAGACCGGGCCGATGGTGTTCAGTACCGCGCGGCGATGTTTGTCGGGGTCGCCACCGACCCGCCGTGCACTACGTCCCAGCGGCGCCATCAGCATGCCGACGCCGAAGTCGAAGCCCTCAAGCACCAGGAAGCCCGTGAAAAGGACTGCCAGAGTGATGAACCAGAAGATCTGAAGATCCATGGCCCGCCTCCTAATACGCGAACGAGAGTGGCTTGACCTCGTCCTCACCGGGTGGTGTCGGCGGGATGGGTTCGGTGTCGTGCTCCAGCGGCCCCTCGACGACATAGCGGCGGATCAGCCAGAACCAGATGACCGCGAGCACCGCGTAGATCGCCGTGAAGACGATCAATGAGGTCAGCACGGTGGCCACCGAATGGTGGGAAACCCCTTGCGACACGGTCAGTCGCAATACCGGATCACCGGTCGGGTTGGGGGCGACCACCCAGGGCTGTCGACCCATCTCGGTGAAGATCCACCCGGCGCTGTTGGCCAGGAACGGGGTGGGCAGGGTGAGTAGCGCGAACGTGCCGAACCAACGTTGTCGGGGGACCCGGCCGCCGCGGGTGAGCCAGAGCGCGGTGAGCGCGAACAGCATCGGGACCGCGAGGAAGCCGATCATGGCACGGAAGGACCAGTAGGTGACGAACAGGTTGGGTCGGTAGTCACCGGGCCCGAACTTCTGCTCGTAGGAAGCCTGCAGATCCTGCACGCCCTGCAGCTCCACACCGCTGAACTTGCCTTCGGCGAGGAAGGGTAGGACGTAGGGCACCTCGATCAGGTGGACGACGCTGTCGCAGTTGTTGTGGGTCCCGACCGTGAGGACGGAGAAGTTCGGATCGGTTTCGGTGTGGCACAACGATTCGGCCGAGGCCATCTTCATGGGTTGCTGCTGGAACATCAGCTTGCCCTGCACATCACCGGTGTAGGTCAGCGCGGCCGCGGATGCGAACGCGATCAGGCAGCCCAGGATCGCGGCGGGGCGATGCATGGTGCGTGCGTCGGGGCCATCGGGATTGCGCACCATCCACCAGGCACACACGCCCGCGACGAAAGTGCCTGCGACCAGGAACGCGCCGGCGACGGCGTGCGGGAAAGCCGCGAGAGCGGTGTTGTTGGTGAACAGCTCGGTGATGCTGGTCAGTTCGGCGCGCCCGGTCTCGGGGTTGTAGCGCGCCCCGACCGGATGCTGCATGAACGAGTTCGCGGCGATGATGAAGTAGGCGGACGCGTTGACCGCGACGGCGACGATCCAGATGCAGGCCAGGTGGACGAGCTTGGGCAGCCGCGTCCAGCCGAATATCCACAGGCCGAGGAAGGTCGACTCGAAGAAGAAGGCGACCAGCCCCTCCATCGCCAGCGGGGCGCCGAAGACGTCACCTACGAATCGGGAGTACTCGCTCCAATTCATCCCGAACTGGAATTCCTGCACGATGCCGGTGGCCACGCCGAGGGCGAAGTTGATCAGGAAGAGCTTGCCGAAGAACCGGGTGAGTCGATACCACGCGGTGTTGTCGGTGACGACCCAGATGGTCTGGAACACCGCGATCAGCGGCGCAAGACCGATGGTGAGTGGCACGAAGATGAAGTGGTAGACGGTGGTGATCCCGAACTGCCACCGTGCGACGTCGAGCGCTTCCATGGGCACCAACTTCTCGGCTGTGGGTCGAGCTCCCTTGCTCGACTACGACAGAGTGTAGTAGGTCGGTGGTCCCGCCGCGCGGAATCGTGGTGCGGATTACTCAGCTGGTCGGTGGGTCCGTCGGTGCGGCCGGCGCTGCCGGTTCGGCGGCCACGGTCTCGGTGGCCGATGCCGGTGCGGCCGGTGCTCCGTGGACGGAGTCCCGCCTGTTCCATGCCGAACGGATCCCCAGCGCGGTCACCACCTCCATCACGCCGATGACGATGAGCCAGATGCCGGTGACCAGGGCCAGCGTGCCGATCGACTCGAACGGTGCGGCCAGCACCACGATGCCGGCGATCAGGCTGATCACGCCGAGGAAGATGTTCCAGCCACGTGCGGGCAGGGTGGGATCGCTGATCGCCGAGACCGCCGTCGCCACGCCACGGAAGATGAAACCGATCCCGATCCAGATGGCCAGCAGCAGCACCGCACTGCCCAACTGGCGGAACGCCAGCACCGCGAGCACCACCGAGGCCGCGCCACTGATGAACAGCAGCACCCGGCCACCGGCCGACACGTCGAGGCTGAAGGCGAACACGACCTGCGCGATACCGGTCACGAGCAGATATGCGCCGAAGAATATGGCCGCTACCAGGACCGAGATCCCTGGCCAGGCCACCACCGCGATACCGAGGCCGGCCGCCAACACACCCGAGATGAGCGTCGACTTCCACAGGTGCTGCAACAGGCTTGGGGGAGCAGGGGTTTGCATGCGGTGAGTGTCCCACACGGGACGACCGTGTCGCCCGGCATTCTTGCCAGGCAGTCGGGATTCTCGGGCAGTTCCACGCGGGCCGCCGGCGCGAGCCAGATCGGCGTTCGCCCGACTCTCACGTTACGGCTCCACTACTGTTCCGTTACCGGCGCTGCGCGCCGGATCATCGGTCGTTAACGTCTTCGGCTGGAGCTGTCGACGGACCAGACCGTGACGGCTCGGCAACAGAAAGTAGAGGCACACCGTGTTGGGTGGAATCCAAGACCGCCGGACCAGGCTCTGGCGCTACGCCGCCGTGTTCGCTGCGACCGGCGCCCTGGCGCTGTCGGGTTGTTCGAGCTCGGAACCGAGTGGCGGGCAAGAGTCCCCGACGGCGGCCGCTCCGGCCGAGAAGGTGGAGGCGATCGCCAACACCGTCCCCGAGGCCATCAAGGCCTCCGGAAAGCTGATCGTCGGCGTCAACATTCCCTACGCACCGAACGAGTTCAAGGACGAATCCGGCAAGATCGTCGGGTTCGACGTGGATCTGATGAACGCCATCGCCGGGACGCTCGGGCTGCAGCCTGAATACCGCGAGGCCGATTTCGCGAAGATCATCCCGTCGATCCAGGGCGGGACGTTCAACGTCGGTATGTCATCGTTCACCGACAGCAAGGAACGCGAGCAGCAGGTCGACTTCGTCACCTACTTCTCGGCGGGCACGCTGTGGGCCCAGCCGGCCGGCGGCTCGATCAACCCCGAGGATGCCTGCGGTAAGAAGGTGGCGGTCCAGGCGACCACCGTCCAGGAGACCGATGAGCTGCCCGCCCGCAGCAAGAAGTGCACCGACGAGGGCAAGCCCGCCATCGACATCATCCCGTTCGACAGCCAGGACGCCGCCACCAACGCGGTGGTTCTCGGCCAGGCCGACGCCATGTCGGCGGACTCGCCGGTGACGCTGTACGCGATCAAGCAGACCAACGGCAAGCTGGTGCAGGCCGGCGAGACCTTCGATTCGGCGCCCTACGGGTGGCCGGTGGAGAAGGGTTCGCCGCTGGCGCAGTCGCTGCTGCAGGCCCTCGAGCACCTCATCGAGAACGGCAAGTACAAGGAGATCGCCGCGAACTGGGGTCTCGAGGAGGGGATGATCGACAAGCCGGTCATCAACGGCGCGGTCTCCTAGCGATATCGACATACAGGGTTATCGACGCACATGAGTGATGCCGGCTCGTCGCCACCGTCCAGCTCGCCAGAAGCCATCGACGCCGTACCGCTGCGGCATCCGTGGCGGTGGGTGGCGGCGGCCGTCATCATCGTCGTGGTCGGCCTGTTCCTCTACGGCGCGGCCACCAACCCCGCCTACGGGTGGTCGACGTTCGCGAAGTACCTCTTCAACGAGCGGATCCTGCTGGGTGTCGTCAACACCCTGCAGCTGACCGTCTACTCGATGGTGATCGGCATCGTCCTCGGCGTGATCCTGACGATCATGCGGTTGTCCGACAACGCCGTGCTCAGTGCGGTCGCCTGGGTCTTCCTCTGGGTCTTCCGCGGCACCCCGGTCTACGTGCAGCTGGCGTTCTGGGGTCTGATGCCCACGATCTACCAGAAGATCCAGCTCGGGGTGCCGTTCGGCCCGACCTTCTTCCACATCGACCTGCAGAACCTGTCGTTCCCGTTCGCACTGGCCGTGATCGGCCTTGCCCTCAACGAGGCGGCCTATATGGCCGAGATCGTCCGCGCCGGCATCACCTCGGTACCCGAAGGGCAGTTGGAGGCGTCGACCGCACTGGGGATGTCGTGGGGTCTGGCGATGCGGCGCACCGTGTTGCCGCAGGCGATGCGGGTGATCATCCCGCCGACCGGTAACGAGGTCATCAGTCTGCTGAAGACGACCTCGCTGGTGACCGCCGTGCCATACGCCTTCGACCTGTACAGCATCGCGACCCGCGAAATCGCCGCCCGGATCTTCGAACCGGTGCCCCTGCTGCTGGTCGCCGCGACCTGGTATCTGATCATCACCAGCATCCTGATGGTCGGCCAGTTCTACCTGGAGCGCTATTTCTCCAGGGGCGCGTCGCGCAAGCTGAGTCCCAAACAACTCGAGGCGCTGGCCAAGGCGCAGATGGGTACGGGTGCCTGACGGTGTCTTCCTCGGAGTCGTCCGCGAACGAAACAGCACAGCCCATGGTCAAGGCCGAACTCGTCTGCAAGGACTTCGGCGCTCTCAAGGTGCTCAAGGGCATCACCCTGGAAGTGCAGAAGGGCCAGGTGCTGGTGCTCGTCGGGCCGTCGGGCTCCGGCAAGTCGACGTTTCTGCGCTGCATCAATCACTTGGAGACCGTCAGCGCCGGCCGGCTCTATGTCGACGGTGCCCTCGTCGGTTATCACGAGCGCGGGGGCAAGCTGCACGAGATGAAACCCCGCGAGGTGGCCCGCCAGCGGCGTGACGTCGGCATGGTGTTCCAGCACTTCAACCTGTTCCCGCACCGCACCGCGCTGGGCAATGTGGTCGAGGCACCCACCCAGGTCAAGGGGCAGAACAAGAAGCAGGCGACCGAGCGGGCGATGGATCTGCTCAACCAGGTCGGACTGGCCGACAAGGCCGGCGCCTATCCGGCGCAGCTCTCCGGTGGCCAGCAGCAGCGGGTCGCGATCGCCCGAGCGCTGGCCATGAGCCCCAAGTTGATGCTCTTCGACGAGCCCACCTCGGCGCTGGACCCCGAACTGGTCGGTGAGGTGCTCGCGGTGATGAAGAAGCTCGCCGCCGAGGGGATGACCATGCTGGTGGTGACCCATGAGATGGGCTTCGCCCGGGAGGTCGCCGACGAGCTGGTCTTCATGGACGGCGGTGTGGTGGTCGAGCGCGGCAAGCCGACCGAGGTGATGAGCAACCCGCAGCACGAGCGCACGAAGGCCTTCCTGTCCAAGGTGATGTAGCCCCGATGATCGCGGCGACGGCGGACCCGGTCGCCCCGCTGTGGCGGGCCGCGCAGGTGTTCCGGCTGCTCAGTTGGAGCTATGCGCTGTACTTCCAGGTATCCAAGTACCACGAACTGGACCGGCCGGGGTTGAGCTGGGTGCTGTTCGGCCTACTGACGGTGTGGACCATCGCGTGCGGTGCGGCCTATCTCGGCGGATTCGGCAGGCGCCGCGGCTGGGTCATCGCCGAGGCTGCGGTGGTGATCGCGTTCATGGGGTCCACCCTGATGGTCGCCTCCGGGCAGTGGGTGCTCGACAACCAGTCCTGGCCGACCACGCTGTGGGCGACCAACGCGGTGGTCTCGGCGGCGATCCTGGCCGGGCCCGCCGCGGGCATGGTGATGGGACTGGCGGTGATGGGCACCGCCGCGGCGCTCAAAGGGGCGATCGCGGTGGATCTGGTGCGCAGCCCGACCATCCTGATCGAGTTGGCGGTGGGGTTGGCCGTCGGGATGGCGGCGACCACCGCGCGCCGGGCACATGCGGAGTTGGAGCGGGCGACGCGGCTCAGTGCGGCGCTGGCCGAGCGGGAGCGACTGTCCAGGCAGGTGCATGACGGGGTGATGCAGGTGCTGGCCATGGTGGCCCGACGTGGTCGCGAAATCGGCGGTGAGACAGCCGAACTGGCGGAAGCCGCGGGGGAGCAGGAGCGCGCGCTGCGCCGGTTGCTCAGCACCGAGGACACCCTTGCCGTCCAGGCACCGGTTACGACGAGTGATCTCGGTGCGCTCTTGCGCAGGCACAGTGCCGACCGGGTGTCGGTGAGCGTGCCTGCCGAGGCGGTGTACCTGGACAGTGCGGTGGCCGCCGAGGTCGAGGCGGCGGTGGTCAACGCGCTGACCAATGTGGAACGGCACGCCGGACCGCAGGCGCGGGCCTTCGTGCTGCTGGAGGATCTCGGAGCCGAGGTGGTGGTCAGCATCCGCGATGACGGGCCCGGCATCCCGGAAGGACGGCTCGCGGTCGCCGTGGCGGAGGGGCGGGTCGGGGTGAGCAAGTCCATTCAGGGCAGGATGGCCGCACTCGGCGGCCGGGCGGATCTGACCACACCGCCGAGTGGCGGTACCGAGTGGGAACTGACGGTGCCCCGATCGGGCAAGGGAGGACACTGATGCCGACGGTGATGGTGGTCGACGATCACCCGATCTGGCGCGATGCGGTGGCACGCGATCTGGCCGATGACGGTTTCGAGGTGGTTGCGACCGCCGACGGGGTTGCCTCGGCGCGGCGCCGGGCCGAGGTGGTGCACCCCGAGGTGGTGGTGATGGACATGCGGTTGGCCGACGGGACCGGTGCCCAGGCCTGCGCGGAGGTGCTCGCGGTGTCGCCGGCCTCGCGGATCCTGGTGTTGTCGGCCTCCGACGAACGCGCCGACGTGCTGGAGGCGGTGAAGGCCGGGGCCACCGGGTATCTGGTCAAGAGCGCATCGAAAACCGAACTGGGCGAAGCGGTTCGGGCCACCGCCGCGGGTCGCGCGGTGTTCACTCCGGGGCTGGCCGGCCTGGTGCTCGGCGAGTACCGGCGCATCGCCGCCGAACCGGCCGGCGATACGGCCGGTCCCGCGGTGCCCAGCCTCACCGACCGCGAGACCGAGATCCTGCGTCATGTCGCGAAGGGGCTGACGGCCAAACAGATCGCCGAGCGACTGTCGCTGAGCCATCGGACCGTCGAGAACCACGTGCAGGCGACGTTCCGCAAGCTGCAGGTCGCCAACCGCGTCGAGCTGGCCCGCTACGCGATCGAGCACGGACTCGACGAGTGAACGAGTAGTCCTACTCATCTCAGCCGGGGAGTTCATGGGTGACGATGTCTGACATGACCGAACCGCAGCAGGTCCTCACCCGACTGTCCGCCGAGTTCGTGGCCATGTCACACCAGCTGGCCCGGGCGTCCGCCGAATTGACGCAATTGTCCGGCGCCCTCGGCCAGTCCGCACCCACCGCCCCACAGCAGGCCGGCTGGGGTTACCCGAACTATGCCCAGTATCCGCAGTACGCGCAGGCGGTCCCGCCGCACCCCGGCTATCCCGCGCCGAGCGCACCCGCGGTACCGGCGCCGGTCGCCCCCGTGCCCACCGTCGACGCACCGCCCGTGCGTCCGCATAACTGGATCGGGAAGGTGCTCGCGGCGGCTGGTGTGGCGGTGACGCTCATCGGTGTCGTGCTGCTGGTGGTGCTCGCCGCCCAGGCCGGTCTGCTGGCCCCGCCGGTGCGGGTTGCCGCCGGGGCCGTGCTGGCGGGCGGTCTGGTCGCCGGGGCATTCTGGCTCAACAGCCGATCGGGAGGCCGGGTCGGCGCCATCGCGTTGGCCGCCACGGGTATTGCGACCGCGTACATCGACGTGGTGGCAGTCACCACGATCTATGGGTGGGTGGCGCCGGTCATCGGACTGGTGCTGTCGGCCGTGATCGCAGGCGGCGGGCTCGTGCTGGCGCGGCGGTGGGACTCTGAGCAGCTCGCGCTGCTGGTGCTGGTCCCGCTGACCGTGCTGGCGCCGGTGGTGGTCGGCGATATCGATCTGCTGCTGATCGGATTCCTGCTGGCGCTGTCGGCGGCGACGCTGCCGGTGCAGCTCGGCCGCGACTGGACCTGGATGTATGTGGCCCGGACGGCGGCGGGCAGCGGGCCGGTGTTCCTGGCGTTGGTCGGTGCGGCGTTCGGCTCCGACGACCGTCCCTGGCTGGCAGGCGGGGCGGCGATCGCTGCGGTGTCGGCCATCGGATCGGCGCTGATCCTGTTGTCGCACAGCACCCATCGCACCTTGATGACGGTGGTGTCGACGATCGGCGCAGCACCGCTGCTGCTGGTGTCGGTGACGGTGGACGGTCGCATCGCAGCGTTGATGATCGCGGCGCTGTCGCTCTCCCTGTTGGCGGTCGTGCTGCTCGGTGATCGCATTCCCGGCATGGCCGGATCCGCCCGCCACGTGTGGTCGGCGCTGTCGGTGGTCGCCGCCCTGGTCGCCGTCGCGGTGGCTTTCGACGGCCGCGCCGCAGGACCGCTGCTGCTGGCGCTGGCGGTGGTGGTGGCCGTGGCCGGGCGGCACAACACCGGTGCGCAGATCGCCGCACTGGTCTTCGGCGCCGTCGGGGGCCTCTACTACCTCGACCTGGCGGGCCCGGACACGATCACGAGGGCGACCGAGCGGTCCGGCGCCGAGGCGGTGTCGGTGCTGATCTCCAGCCTGCTGGTGGTGCTCTACGGCGCGGCGCAGACGTGGTCTCTGACGCGACGCCACCGCGACGCCGACACCGGACGGCTGCTGTTGGCCGGGGCGGCCGTGCTCAGTGCCTACGCGGTGACCGTGTTCACCGTGACCGCCGGTGTGCTGCTCGGTGGAACGGATGGTGGATTTCTGGCCGGGCACATGGCGGCGACCATCTGCTGGATCGTGCTGGCAGCCGGTCTGCTCTGGTACGCCGTGCGCCTGGACCGGGCGGACCGTTCGGTGCCCCTCGGTGGCGGTATGGCGTTGGTGGCTGCGGCCATGGCCAAGCTGTTCCTGTTCGATCTGGGCACCCTCGACGGCATCTTCCGGGTCGCGGTGTTCATCGTCACCGGCCTGGTGCTGCTCGGTATGGGCGCGGGATATGCGCGACTGCTGTCCCAGCAGGATCAGCAGCGCGCCGATGGACCACAAATTCTGGAATGATTCCAGAAAACTCTGTGTTGGCTCTGATATGACGACAACACGGCGCACCGAAAGTGATATCCAGGGCTTCCAGGCCTCACCCGAACTGCAGGCCAGCCTGCAACAAGTTCTGGTCGACATGATCGAGCTGCATCTGCAGGGCAAGCAGGCGCACTGGAATGTGGTCGGTACCAACTTCCGGGATCTGCACCTACAGCTCGACGAGTTGGTCGATTTCGCCCGCGAGGGCAGCGACACCGTCGCCGAACGCATGCGGACGCTCTACGGGGTCGCCGACGGCCGCTCGGACACCGTGGCGGCCACCACCACGCTGCCCGCTTTTCCGCCCTATGAACGCAACACCACCGAGGTGGTCGACCTGATCGGCACGCGCATCTACGCGACCGTCGACACGATGCGTGGTGTACACGACGGTGTCGATGCCGAGGACCCGACCACCGCGGACATCCTGCATCAGCTGATCGACGGCTTGGAGAAACTGGCCTGGCTCATCCGATCGGAGAATCACAAGGTGTAGGGCCACCGGAGAGCGCGGCGGGGCCGGGCCCGGCGAGATGTTCCGCCGGTCGCCGGCCCACCAGGTACCAAGTGTGCATCCAGCCCTTGCCCTTCACGGCGACCTCGCCGCGCTCTTCGAACAGATATGAGCCGTTGATGCGCTCATAGACGTCCTGGGGCACCTGGATGCGGCCCTCCTCGTCGGTGCTCTCCATCCGGGAGGCCACGTTGACCGCATCGCCCCAGACGTCGTAGAAGAACTTGCGTGAGCCCACCACCCCGGCGACCACCGGGCCGGCGGCGATCCCGATGCGCAGCGGCACCTCGCGGCCCCGCGCGTCGCGCAGCCCGTCGACCGCATGGGCCATGTCCAGCGCCAGGCACGCCAGCGACTCCAGGTGATCCGTCCGGGGGGTCGGTACACCGGCGACGACCATGTACGAGTCACCGCTGGTCTTGATCTTCTCCAGACCGTGCCGGTCGACCAGAGCGTCGAAATCGGTGTACAGGCGGTTGAGGAACAACACCAGGTCGGCGGGGTCGGTGTCGCTGGCGCGCTGGGTGTATCCGGCGATGTCGGCGAACAGGATGGATGCGTCGGCGAACCCGTCGGCGATCATCGCGTCGCGCCGGTCCTTGAGGCGGTCGGCGATGGTGGCAGGGAGGATGTTGGCGAGCAGCGCCTCGGATTTGTCGAATTCGGCCTGCAGCGCACTTTCGGCACGGTCGATCCGACGCATCGCCGACGCCACGACGACGATCACCATCAGGCTTGCTGTGCACGCGGTGAGGACGAAGTTGGCACGCATCGCGCCCTCGGAGAAGACCCCGGTGTTACCCGGCACCAGCCACTCCAGTGCGATCGCAAGGATCGGCCCCGACGCGGCCAGTGCCGAGGCGATCACGAGGTGATCGGTGCCGATCATCAGGATGATCAGCGCTGCGCCGACGAAGAAATAGAACTGCAGACCGGTATCGGTGCCGAGTTGGCTGCACATATATGCGGTGCTGGCATAGGCGACGATGACGAAAGCCGCCAGCGCCGCCAGTGAGCCGCAGCGGTACAACAGCGGAATGGCCAGGAAAAGCGCAGCGCTCACCAGGTTGACCAGGCCGATATGCGGTACTTCGGGTACCAGGATCAACTCGGCAAAGCCGTAGATCCCGACGATCGCGGCCGCAATCCGCGTGCTGACCGTCAGGGTTGCCAGTCGCCGACTGGCCGCATCTTCGTAGTGCCGGCTTCCGTCCGGAAGGTCGGGGAGGCACCGGCCGGGCACCCTCGCTGCCACGTTCGGAGCGTACTCCCCGCGCACGGGCTCCGAGCCCCTGTTTCGACGGATCTGCGACCGCGCCTGGCAAACCTTGTCCAAATCTGTGGCTCGGGTGCATGTCCCCCAATCGGGGGACAGTGCGGCATATTAGCTGACATCGTCGTCAATATTCGCTGACACGCCGAGCGCATCAAGATCGAATCACTCCTGCGTCACGAAAAGCTAACGGACGTGGGCAAACTACTGTGACTCGGGTCACAGGTTGGTTGCAACTCGAATGCGATCTTGAAACGCGATTTCTTTGCCATCTTTTGCGCCGGAGAGGCGAATTGAAATTCTGCAGAAGCTGTCATAAGTTTGCTAGAAATGGCGAATTCGGATTAACAATCTGCACTTCAGAGCGACTTTTTTACTTATTTGGCAATTTGCTGTCGGGTGGGTTAATTTCTTGCTCAGTGCGTAGGCAACGCCGAACTACCAGGTCCGAGAACGGGAGTCGCCATGTGGGTCAAGATGCCCAGGGCTGTCCACAGAGTTGCCCTCAGAGGAGTTATCGCCCTGATAGCGGCGTCGCTATTCGCGGCAACGTCGAGCTACTTTGTCTTGCCAGCGAGCAAACACAAGTCGTATGACGTGGCGCCCGTGGCCGCCATCGAGGAGTCTCCTTCGACCATTGGCATCGCCGATTCCGAGATCTACATGTCGGCGAGCATCGAGGAGATCAACGAGCGCCTGGACATGATGCAGTCGCTCGGGGTGACCAACGTCCGGATCATGGTTCCGTGGGCCGGTGTGCAGCCCCTGCACCCCGACACCCCGTTCGGCCTCGGCGCCCCGCGCTGGGACCAGCTCGACAAGGTGGTCAACGCCGCCGCGGCCCGCGGCATGGGCATCCTGGGCGTGCTGAACTCGACCCCGATGTGGGCGTCGTCCACCACACCGCTCAACGGCGAGCCGGCCAACTTCGACCAGTTCGCCGCCTTCGCCAAGTCCGTCGCGCTGCGCTACGGCGACAAGATCTCGGCCTATGAGGTGTGGAACGAGCCCAACTCGATCCAGTTCTGGAACACCCTGGACCCCGCGGCCTACACCGCGATGCTGAAGAAGACCTACACCGCTCTCAAGGAGGCGGCCGCTCAGGTCGGCACCGACATCACGGTCATCGGCGGTGTCATCGGCGCAGGTAAGACCTGGCCCGGGCTGACGCTGAACCCGATCGACTTCGTCAAGGGCATGTACGACGCCGGCGCGCACGGTTTCTTCGATGCGCTGTCATTCCACCCGTACAACTTCGAATGGAAGTTCTCGGTCGGCGAGGACCTGGCGTGGAAAGAGGGCATGCCGCTCTACCAGCTCAACAAGATCCGCGAGCTGATGGATTCGCACCTGCAGGCGGGTGAGGAGCAGATCAAGATCTGGATCACCGAATACGGCATCCCCACCAACCGGGTCGACGAGGCCACCCAGGCCGCCTTCGTCCGCGACATCATCGAGTTCTGGCAGACCATGCAGGGCGCGGGTCCGATGTTCCTGTACACCATCAAGGACTGGCTGAACCCGCCGAGCGACAACGACGAGGCCAACCTGGGCATCTTCCGTCCGGACGGCACCATGAAGCCCGTCGGTCAGGTCATCAAGGAGCTCATCGAGTACCTGGGCAACCCGAACAACCCGGGACCGGGAACCAATCCGGGCCCCGGAGCAGGCGCTGAGCCGTTCAACCCGATCGCGGCGTTCCTGCAGGCCATCCAGCAGGCGTTCACCAGCTTCTTCAACTTCGGTGGACTGTTCAGCTCCATCGGCGCGATGGTGTCGAACTTCTTCAACAGCATCTTCGGCATCCGCCCCACCGCTGCCGCTGAGCCGGCATCGGCGATGCGGATGGCCGCGGTCGAGGAGTCCGACGCGCCGGCCGAAACCGACAAGGCCGGAACCGAAGCAGCGACGCCGGCCGTGTCCGAGCACGGTGTGCAGGCGGGTGCGGTGACCGAATCGACGCCGGCTTCCGAGCAGGTCGAGGCCCCGGTGGCCGAGGCCCCGGTCGAGGAGACTCCGGTCGCCGAGGCTCCGGTGGCGGAGACCCCCGTTGCCGAGGTGCCGGTGGAGGAGACCCCGGTCGTGGAGACCCCGGTCGTCGAGGTTCCGGTGAAGGAGGTTCCGGTCGACGAGGTCGTGGTCGACGAGACCGCCACCCCGAAGGCTGCCGAGGAGGACACCACGACGTCGGTGAAGGAATCCGAGAAGGAGACCAAGGGGCAGGAGAGCAATCTCAAGTCCGATCTCAAGGCCGATGACGAGTCCGACGGCAGCCGGGACGCCAAGTTCTCGGTGCGGCCCGACGACACCGATGCGGTCCGCCCGAACCTGAAGGCCCGCGACGAGATCAGCGTCCGGAGCCCGAAGGGGCCGCGTAGCGAGCCGGGTACCGAGGTGCGTACCAGCACCGAGGCGAGCGAGCGTCCGCGCGAGAGTGTCTCGGCCTCAACGTCTTCCGGGGACAGCGAGTAGCGACTCTCGATAGGCGAGGGGAATGCCGCTGCAGGGTTTGGTCGCCTGCAGCGGCATCTTCGCGTTCGGGGCCGGCCGGTATCAGCCGCGTTCGCGCCCACGCGCCTGCGGGGCCCGCCAACGGAAATGCAGAGCGAGCGCCCGGAACAGGAACACCGACGCCGCGACAGCGCCACCGGTGAGCGCATGGAAATACCCATACTCGATGAGCACGGCCGTGATGGCCGCGCCGAAAAGCGCTGGTATCGCGTAGATCTCCTGATCCGGGCGCAGGATGCTGGGGGTCCGACCGGCGAGCACATCGCGAATCACCCCACCGCCGACGGCCGTGACGACACCGAGCAGCGCCGAGGATGCCGGCCCGAGGCCGTGGTTGGCCGCGGTGACCGTACCGGTCACGCAGAACGCGCCGAGCCCCAGCGCGTCGGCAAGGTCGAGGGGGCGACCCAACAGCCGCGCCGGCGGCGACCACACGAAGACCACCAGCGCGCTCAGGACGGCGACAGCCAGATAGCGCAGATCCACGAACGCGGTGGGCGGCGTCTTGCCGATGATGAGATCGCGGATCACCCCGCCGCCGCAGGCCGTCATGGCGGCCAGGGTGAGCGCGCCGACGATATCGAAATCGCGGCGGATCGCGAGCAATGCTCCCGATATGGCGAACGCCGCGGTTCCGATCAGATCGCCTGCGTTGCGCGTCCACAGGGCGGCGGAGTCCCAGTCCGTCGCGTAGACCAGTGTGTTCATCGATCCGCCGGGGACGAGTGGGGGTTCATATGGTGGTCCTGACGGTGTTACTGGTGCCCTCGGTGAGATTCGAACTCACACTGCACGGGTTTTGAATCCGTTTCCTCTGCCAGTTGGGATACGAGGGCGAGCGTTCCTGCGGTCTTCCACCTTAAGGGATGCGTGCGGGTGCCTTGACCGCAGGGACCGGCTGGGCCTTGTTAACCCCGCGGTCGCCCGATGTCGGCAATCGCGACACAATGTCAGCCATGATGGCATCCATGACCGAAGCCTCCGCCGCGCGACGCGTGCTGATCGCCGAAGACGAAGCGTTGATCCGGATGGACCTCGCCGAGATGCTGCGTGACGAAGGGTATGAGGTGGTGGGCCAGGCCGGTGACGGTCAGGAGGCCGTCGACCTCGCCGAGAGCCTGACTCCGGATCTGGTGATCATGGATGTGAAGATGCCGCGCCGCGACGGTATCGACGCCGCCTCCGAGATCGCCGCCAAACGCATTGCCCCGATCGTCATCCTGACGGCCTTCTCCCAGCGCGAGCTCGTCGAACGAGCCCGGGACGCGGGGGCGATGGCCTATCTGGTCAAGCCCTTCTCCATCACCGACCTGATCCCGGCGATCGAACTGGCCGTCAGCCGGTTCAGCGAGATCTCGGCGCTGGAGAACGAGGTGGCGACCCTCTCGGAGCGGCTGGAGACACGCAAGCTCGTCGAACGAGCCAAAGGGCTGTTGCAGGCCAACCAGGGGATGACCGAGCCCGAGGCGTTCAAGTGGATCCAGCGGGCCGCCATGGATCGGCGCACCACGATGAAGCGGGTGGCCGAGGTGGTGCTGGAGACGCTGGACGCCCCCGGCGAGGATGCCGCCGAGCCGCAGAAGTGATGCCCCCGCGCGACACCATCGGTTAAGACTGCGTTTCCGAGCCCGCTCTTTGGGCTTCTCGCCGAGCCGATCCGCGCCACACGTCGCCGAACAGCACGCGATACGGCGTTGTAGTGGATAAGGTCGTCGGCGAAGCATCGCCAGATCCGGCCGTTCCGGCCGGTCCGAAGATGCCTGACGGAGAACAGGGAACCGGAGGTGAGACGTGCGCGGTCACGTGGCACGCAAGGCATTTGCGCTCGGCGGGGCGGGTCTGATGGCGCTGGCTATTGCCGGCTGCAGTCAGAGCACACCCGAAGAGGAGGCGGCTCAGACGAATCTGAAGATCGTCGAGAAAGTCCAGATCGACGAGAACGGCGGTGAAGTCGCGGCCGCAGCCGGGGCGACCCCTGCCGATCCCGCAGGAGATGGCAAGGCGACCTGCCCGCCGGTGTCGATCGCGATGGCCGGTGCGCTCAACGGTCCGGACGCCGCGCTGGGCATCAACATCCGCAACGGCGTCCAACTCGCCGTCGACAAGCACAACGCCGCCAACCCGGGTTGCCAGGTCCAGCTGAAGACCTTCGATACCGAGGGCGATCCGCAGAAGGCGTCCAACATCGCCCCTCGCATCATCGAGGACCAGTACACGATCGGTCTGATCGGCCCCGCCTTCTCCGGGGAGACCAAGGCCACCGGCGGCGTCTTCGACCAGGCCGGCCTGGCCGCGGTCACCGCATCGGCCACCAACGTCACGCTCTCGGAGAACGGCTGGAAGACCTTCTTCCGCGGCCTCGCCAACGACGGTGTGCAGGGCCCCTCGGTGGCCAACTACCTCAAGAACACGCTGGGCCACAAGAAGGTCTGCGTCGTCGACGACAGCACCGACTACGGTCTGGGCCTGGCCACCGCGGTGCGTGACACGCTCGGCCCGGTCGCCGATTCGGCCTGCAACATCTCGGTCAAGAAGGGCGATAAGGACTTCTCCGCCGCAGTGACCCAGATCAACGGTGCGGCACCGGATTCGGTGTTCTTCGGTGGGTACTACGCGGAGGCCGCGCCGCTGGTGCAGCAGCTGCGCGACAGCGGCTTCGGCGGCACCTTCGTCAGCGCCGACGGCAGCAAGGACAACGAATTCGTCAAGCAGGCAGGCGAGTCCTCCAAGGGCGCGCTGCTGGCCTGCCCGTGCGGTCCGGCCACCGGCAGCTTCGCCCAGGAGTACACCGACAAGTTCGGGCAGGAACCCGGTACGTACAGCACCGAGGGCTACGACCTGGGCACGATCATGCTCAAGGGCATCGACTCGGGTGCCATCACCCGGCCGGCCCTGCTGGATTACGTGCGCAACTACAAGGGTCAGGGTGTCGCCCGCGAGTACCAGTGGACGCCCGTGGGTGAGCTCACCACCACGCTGATCTGGGTGTACGACGTCCAGTAATCGTCGACACGAAGCGCGTCCGGGAGCGCCTGCCCTCGGACGCGCTTCGTTCGTCTCGGACCATCCCGAGCCCACGACACACTGAGGAGCCCAGTCCCGGATGAATCTGGCCGCCAACATCAATTTCAACGTCGGTGCGCTGGTCGACAGCTTCTGGCAGTTGACGATCGACGGCCTGTCGTGGGGCGCGATCTATGCGCTGGTGGCCGTCGGCTACACGCTCGTCTTCGGCGTACTGCGACTGATCAACTTCGCGCATTCCGAGATCTTCATGCTGGGGATGTTCGGGGCGTACTTCGCCCTGGACGTCATCCTGGGCTTCACCCCGAGCGGTAATGCCTACAACAAGGGCATTGCGCTGACCATCCTGTACCTGGCCGTGGCCATGCTGTTCGCCATGCTGGTGTCCGGTGGTGCGGCGGTGGGGTTGGAATTCATCGCCTACCGTCCGCTGCGCAAGCGCAACGCCCGTGCGCTGACCTTCCTCATCACCGCCATCGGCATGTCCTTCGTCCTGCAGCAATTCGTGTTGTTCATCCTGCCGACGTTGATCCCCGGCTATGGCGGACCCAACGCCCAGCAGCCGATCGTGTTGGTGCAGCCCAGAACCCAGTTCGAGATCTTCGGGGTGGCGATCTCCAACACCACCATCGTCATCATCGGCTCGGCGCTGGTGCTCGCGCTGCTCACCGATCTGGCGCTGAACCGCACCAAGCTGGGACGCGGGGTGCGCGCCGTCGCGCAGGACCCCAATACCGCCACCCTGATGGGGGTTTCACGGGAGCGGGTCATCATGACGACCTTCCTGATCGGCGGCCTGCTCGCCGGCGCCGCGGCCTTGTTGTACACGTTGAAGGTGCCCCAGGGCATCATCTACTCCGGCGGATTCCTGCTCGGGATCAAGGCCTTCTCGGCGGCGGTGCTCGGCGGTATCGGCAATCTGCGCGGCGCGTTGCTCGGCGGGTTGCTGCTCGGGGTGATGGAGAACTACGGGCAGGCCGTCTTCGGCACCCAGTGGCGCGACGTGGTGGCTTTCGTCCTGCTCGTGATGGTGTTGCTGGTCAGACCGACCGGCATCCTGGGTGAGAGCCTCGGAAAGGCACGCGTATGAGCGTATGGGCGAAGGTCATGGACTGGTGGGACGGTCTGAACCGCCCGCAGAAATGGGTGTTCGGCATCGTGCTGTTCACCGGATTGGCGCTCTCACCGCTTTTCACGCCGGGTTTCATCGACACACCCGGCATCAGCTTCGGCGGCACGATGGCGCAGTTCGCCATGATCGCCATCATCGCCATCGGGCTCAACGTGGTGGTCGGTCAGGCGGGACTGCTGGACCTGGGCTACGTCGGCTTCTACGCCGTGGGCGCCTACACGGTGGCGCTGCTGACCAGCCCGGAGAGCCCGTGGAACCAGATGAGCGCGTCGGGCTTCTTCAGCACGCCGTGGGCCTGGGTGTCCTGCCTGCCCATCGCCATGGCGATCACCGCGCTCAGTGGCCTGATCCTCGGTACCCCGACGCTGCGCCTGCGCGGCGACTACCTGGCCATCGTCACCCTCGGGTTCGGTGAGATCATCCGGCTGCTCGCCGACAACCTCGCCGACATCACCAACGGGCCGCGCGGGCTCAACGAGGTTGCCTTCCCACACTTCCTGGAAACCGAAGAGCACCCCGAGGGCGTGTTCTCGGTGTCCAACTCCGGCGGCGACACCAACTACGGAACCTGGTGGTTCTGGTTGGGCCTGGTGCTCGTCGTCATCATCTTGCTGCTCGTCGGGAACCTGGAGCGCAGCCGCGTCGGCCGCGCCTGGATCGCGGTCCGCGAAGACGAGGACGCCGCCGAGGTGATGGGCGTCAACGCGTTCAAGTTCAAGCTCTGGGCGTTCACCATCGGCGCGGCCATCGGAGGACTGTCCGGCGCGCTCTACGCGGGCCAGGTTCAATACGTCGCACCGCCCACCTTCAACATCATCAACTCGATGCTGTTCCTGTGCGCCGTCGTGCTCGGCGGGCAGGGCAACAAACTCGGTGTCATCCTCGGCGCGTTCATCATCGTCTACCTGCCGAACCGACTGCTCGGCGTGCACTTCCTCGGCATCGACATGGGCAACCTCAAGTACCTGTTCTTCGGGCTGGCGCTGGTGGTGCTGATGATCTTCCGCCCCCAGGGTCTGTTCCCGGCCCGCCAACACCTGCTGACGTATGGGAAGGCGGCACGAAAATTGTTACGGGCCAACCCGACCGACACGGAGCCGGCCAAATGAGCGGCCCGGAGAACTTCGAGGACAACGTCGCCGAGATCGCCGGTGTGCACCGGGAGATCCAGGCGGATCAGGGTGACATCCTGTTGCAGACCAATGACCTCACGGTCAAGTTCGGTGGCCTGACCGCCCTGGACGCCGTGACGTTCAACATCAGGCGCGGTGAGATCCTGGGCCTCATCGGGCCCAACGGTGCGGGAAAGACCACCTGCTTCAACGCCATCACGGGGGTATACCGGCCCAGTTCGGGATCGGTGACCTTCGACGGCTCACCGATCGGGCGGATCAAACGCCACCAGATCACCCGCCTCGGCATCGCCCGCACGTTCCAGAACATCCGGCTTTTCGGTGAGATGACGGCGCTGGAGAATGTCATGGTGGGCACCGATGCGCGGCACCACACCTCGGTCCCCGGTGCCCTGTTCCGGTCGAATCGGCATCGCCGGGAAGAGAAGTCGGCCATCGAACGGTCGGCGGCGCTGCTGCATTTCGTCGGTATCGCCCATCGGGGTGAGGAGAAGGCGAAGAACCTGCCCTATGGTGATCAGCGTCGCCTCGAGATCGCCAGGGCACTGGCCACCGAACCGAAGCTGTTGTGCCTCGACGAGCCCGCGGCCGGCTTCAACCCGAGCGAGAAGTCGGCTCTGATCGACCTGATCCGCAAGATCCGCGACGACGGGTACACCGTGTTGTTGATCGAACACGATATGCGGCTGGTGATGGGGGTGACCGACCGCATCGTGGTGCTGGAGTTCGGCCGCAAGATCGCCGACGGCCTGCCCGCCGAGATCCGCGAGGATCCGGCGGTCATCGCCGCTTACCTGGGAGTGCCCGATGACGAACTCGCATGAGATCGATACCCGCAAGGTCCTGCTCGAGGTGCGCGATATCGTCGTGCACTACGGCCGGATCCGAGCGCTGAACGGTGTCTCGCTGACCGTGCACGAAGGCGAGTTGGTGACCCTGCTGGGGTCCAACGGCGCGGGCAAGACCACCATGATGCGGGCCATCTCGGGTCTGCTGTCGTTGACCTCGGGATCGGTCTGGTTCGACGGTGTGGACGTCAGCAAGGTCAAGGCGCACAAGCGGGTTGCCGACGGACTCATCCAGGCCCCCGAAGGGCGCGGGGTGTTCCCGGGCATGACCATCATCGAGAATCTCGAGATGGGTTGCTACGGGCGCAAATTCCAGTCCAAGGCCGAACACGACGAGAAGCTCGACTGGGTGCTGACGACGTTCCCGCGGTTGGCCGAACGACGCAGCCAGGTCGGTGGCACGCTCTCCGGTGGGGAACAGCAGATGCTGGCCATCGGCCGGGCGCTGATGGCGCGGCCCAAGGTGCTGTTGCTCGACGAGCCGTCGATGGGGTTGGCGCCCATGGTGATATCTCAGATCTTCAAGATCATCTCCGAGATCAACAGTCAGGGTACGACGGTGCTGCTGGTCGAGCAGAACGCGCAGCAGGCACTCAGCCGATCGGACCGCGCGTACATCCTGGAGACCGGCGAGGTGACCCGCACGGGCATCGCCCGCGACCTACTACACGACGACAGCATCCGCGCCGCCTACCTCGGCGTGGCCTAGCTGCCCCACTTCCCGGCGAGCGTGCGTGTCTGCAGCCCGGCTCGCCGGGTTCGCGGCGGAGTTGACGCACGCTTGCCTCAGGAGAGGCGGTATCGCTTGACCCGCGCGGTTGCCCCGGACACCAGCTCGAGCCGGCTGCGCGGCACCCCCAGATGGGCGGCGAGCAGTTTGATGACGGCCTCGTTGGCTTTTCCGTCCACCGCGCGTTCGGGCACGTAGACGGTCAGCTCGCCGTCGTCGCCGGTCTCGATGAGCGGGCCTTTGCGGCTGCCGGGTTTGACCCGTACGACGACGCTCTCGCTCACGACACCATCTTCGCGCGAATGTGCGTGCAGCGGTGTCGCGGCCCGGTGCGGTGGTGGATCGGCGTTAGGTGGCGATGATGACCGAGGAGCCGTGGCCGAAGAGGCCTTGGTTGGCGGTGATGCCGACGGTGGCGCCCTC
>NZ_JMDW01000012.1 GCF_000691525.1 Mycolicibacterium neoaurum ATCC 25795 | reverse complement strand
GTCGGTCCGGCGGATCGGCTGGTGGTCACCGACTGTGATGGTCGCCGGTTGACCGGGGCGTCGCTGGCCCGCCCACCGACCGGGCCGCCGCCGGATGTGCCCCCGTGCCGCGGTCCGAAGGGGGAGCGCGCCCAATGGATGTGGTACACACCATTCGAACCCGAACCCCCACCGGGGACGGACAACTAGCCGCTGTCACCATCCTTGCGGATATTGGCAATGCCGCCAATGGCGTGTGCGGGTCGGTGACGGCACGGTCGGAGCAAGGACGGCGCCGATACGCAGGTCCGACTGGCCCGATTCCGCCAGGAGTAGAGTCACCGTCCTCGTGACGATGTCCGGCACAGGACACACCGGACCAAGCGAGCGGATGCTCTGCGGTAGGTTCGACGGGTTGACGCCCCCATAGCCCAATTGGCAGAGGCAGCGGACTTAAAATCCGCCAAGTGTCGGTTCGAGTCCGACTGGGGGCACCGGAGTCGTCGTGGGCAGGGCCACCAATACGCGAGCCTTCCGAGCTTCCGGCGTCAGCGAGGCACATCGCCGGATACCTAGACTGCGAGAATGCGTGTGCCTCGCCGAGTGGCAGATTTCAACAAGAGAGTCACCAACCCGGTTGCCCGCAGGATCACACCGTGGCTTCCGAACCTCGGGACGCTCGAGCACGTGGGCCGGAAGTCGGGCAAGCGATATCGCACGCCCCTGCTGGTGTTCGCGACGCACGACGGCTACGCCATCCTCATCGGCTACGGCCCACAAACCGACTGGGTGAAGAATGTGCTCGCCGGCGGACCGACGGTGCTGCACAAGCGCGGGCGCCCCATCGAACTCATCAACCCACGGGTGGTGAGCAAGGACGAGGCGGCGGAGCTGGTGCAGCCTCGTTCTCGGTTGTTCTACCGATTGTTTCCATACAACGAGGCAACCCTGCTGCTGACGACTGCTGGTTCGGC
Source organism: Mycolicibacterium neoaurum ATCC 25795 (assembly GCF_000691525.1). Taxonomy (GTDB): domain Bacteria; phylum Actinomycetota; class Actinomycetes; order Mycobacteriales; family Mycobacteriaceae; genus Mycobacterium; species Mycobacterium neoaurum. Next base: position 361,521 of record NZ_JMDW01000012.1, on the reverse strand, counting down.
GGACTGACTTCGGTCGTGCACGGTGCTCGCCGCGGGAGCCAATTACGTTGCAACAGCGCGATTTCGATTCGTTACCGGACGCACAGCGCGCGCCTAACGTTGGCACAGGGGTGACCCACCGGGCGGCCATAACGTCGTGCTTCGTGTGGCGGTGAGGTGCCGCGGCAACACACACGGACGAACGGAGTCACCCCCATGAAGTTCACGCGTCGCGCGGCCGCGCCGATCCTAGCCGGCGGTATCGCGCTGGCCGGCCTTTTCGGTGTCGGCATGGGCACCGCCAGTGCCGACCCTGGTCGCCCCTGCGGCACGCCGAACGCACCTGCCTGCGCCCCGGCGCCGCAGAACAACAACTGGCAGCAGCGCGGTATCGATCAGGCCCGTGGCGACCATCAGCCGTTCCAGTACAACGGTCACCGCGTCGAGCCGATGCGTGCCGGCAACGGCGACGGCTGGGGTTTCTGGTTCCTGGGGCAGTGGATCCGGCTGTAATCCGAAGCAGCGCCCGCACGCAGAATCTGGCCGGATTCTGCGTGCGGCTACCCTCGCGAGCATGGCATCACCACGCGTCGCGGTCATCGGGGCGGGTCTTTCCGGCGCGGCATGCGCACAAGCCCTGCAGGAACGCCATATCGAGGTCGAGATCTTCGAACGCGGCCGCGCACCGGGCGGCCGGATGGCCTCACCCACCCTGCATGGTCGGCGCGTCGACATGGGTGCCGCGTACTTCACCGTCAACGACCCGTCGTTCACCGCGGTCGTCGATGGATGGATCTCGCGGGGGTTGGCGCGCCCCTGGACGGACACCTTCGACGTGTTCTCCCCAGCCGGCCACGACGTCACCACCGGACCCATGCGGTTCGCGGCACCGGGTGGCCTGCGATCACTGGTCCGTGATCAGCTTCCCGATGGTGTACGCGTGGAATCAGCAGTCGAATCCCTCGACGATCTGGCCCACGATGCCGTCGTCCTGGCGATGCCCGACCCGCAGGCCGCGCGGCTGGCACCCCAGGCATGCACATGGGTGACCTACGAACCGGTGATCGCCGTCGCGGCCGGCTGGGCCGAGCGGAGTTGGCCGTTCGCCGATGCCGCATTCGTCAACGACGATCCGGACCTTTCCTTCATCGCCGACGACGGTGCCCGGCGCGGTGACGGCGCCGCGGTCCTCGTCGTGCACACCACCGCAGACCGCGCGCAATCGCACCTGGACCGACCGGATGATGCAGTGGCTCCAGTGCTTTCGGCCCTTCGCCGAGTCGCAAGTGTCGACGCAGCACCGTCCTGGACGCACGCGCACCGCTGGACATTCGCGAAGCCGACCGGCACCCACGGTGATGCCGAATTCGGTTTGGACACCTCCGGGCGTCCGCTGGGAATCTGCGGCGACGCCTGGTGCCCGTCGGGTGCCCCGCGCGTGGAGTCGGCGTGGCTATCGGGCCGGCGATTGGGCGCCGCCCTAGCGGCCGCCCTCACTTAGCCGCCGCGGCACCTCGACAGCGTCGCGAACAGTAGATGATCTGATCCCACTGCCCCCGCGAGCGCCACTTCTTGCGATTGTGGAAGGGGCGACCGCATGTTGGGCAGATCTTGACCTCGCTGTTCTTGTCCAACGCCGTCCTTCCCATCACGCCGACGTCGCGTGCTCCTGCTGATCACGCGCCGCGGTGAGAACCCACCGGATGCCGCCGACCAGCACCCGTCCGGACACTCGCACCACGGTCGCCTCCAGCGGCGGGAAGTACGGCAGCCACAACGGCTTTCGTGCCCAGCTCGGCAACATCGCCACCGCGGTCGTGGCCAACACCCCGTACGGTGCGCGCGCCGGTAGCGGTAACGGCGGCGTCAGCAGCAGGAACCGGGCCGCGTCCCGGGCCGCCGCGGTCCCGCGCAACTCCGGTCGATAGGCCTCGATGCGCGCCCGCAGCTCACGCTCGGTGCGCGGCGGATTCGGGACCCCGAGCGCCTCGGCGACCCGGGCTGTATCGGCGACATATCCGTCCCGCCCGGGCTGATCCAGCGGCTCGGCACCGTAGAGCTGATGGGCCAGCAGGAAGCTGTCGATCTCGGCGATGTGGACCCATTCGAGCAGGTGCGGATCCGAGGCCTCATACGGCGTGCCATCCGGCGCCACCCCGCGCACGCGACGGTGGATACCCCGCACCTTGTCGACGGCGCGCTGCGCATCGGTGGCCGGCCCGAAGGTGGTCTCGGCGAGGAAGGTGCTCGTGCGCTGCAGCCGCCCCCACGGATCACCGCGGTAATCGGAGTGCTCGGCGACACCGGCCATCGCCAGCGGGTGAAGCGACTGCAAAAGCAGCGCACGCAGCCCTCCGACGAACATCGAGGCATCGGCGTGGACGCGGCGGATCGGGCGGTCCTCGTCGAACCAGCGTGGCCCGGGTGTGTCGTGGATCCTGGCCCGGTTCTGCGGCCCGTCTGGCCCGGCGACCAGTCCGAAAAGCGCGCGTCCCAGGCTGTCCCTCATCGCACCCATTTCTTGTTCCAGCACCATGACTACGACGGTACGTGCCGCTCGGGCGTGGCGGCCCCCGAACCAGTTTCCGTCGGGGCATCCGAGTTCTGTGGGCGTCGTTTAACGAACCATTTGTTGATGACGTACAGCATGATGACCACCGCCCAGGACAACAGGCTCAGCACCAGTTGTGAGCGCAACGCGGTGTCGATGAACATCTGCACCAGGATCGCGACGATACCCAACGCTGTGAGTACGGAAAGCAGTGGGAACAACCACATTTTGACGCGGAGTTCCGAATCCGGTGTGCGGTAGCGCAGCACGATCTGGGATATGGAGATGAGCAGGTAGACGAACAGGATGATCGCGCCGCTGGAGTTCAGCAGGAACGCGAAGATGGTGTCGGGGGAGACCGCGGCGGCGATGACGCACAGGAACCCGATCACCGAGGACGCCAGGATCGCGTTGGCCGGGACCCCGCGGTTGGTGATCTTGACCAGGGCCGGCGGGGCCTCGCGGCGCTGGGCGAGCACGAACAACATGCGAGAGGCTGTGTAGAGACCCGAATTCAGGCAGCTCAGCACCGCGGTAAGCACGATGGCGTTCATGACGTGATCGGCGTATGGAATGCCCATCTCGGTGAAGGCCGCGACGAACGGGGAGGCGGCGACGCTCTCGTCGTTCCAGGGCACGATCAGCACGAGCACCAGCACCGCGCCCACATAGAACACCAGGATGCGCAGGATCACCGAGTTGGCGGCCTTGGCCACCGCGCGTTCGGGATCGGCCGACTCCGCGGCCGCGATGGTTGCGATCTCGGCACCGACCATCGAGAAGATGACGGTCACGATGCCCACGGTGATCACGCCGAAGCCCAACGGCATGAACCCGCCGTGACTTGTCAGATTGGAGAAGTCCGCGGACTTGCCGGGCCACAGCCCGAAGATAAAAGCCGTTCCCAGGCCGATGAATCCGATGATCGCTGCCACCTTGATGCCGGCGAACCAGAACTCGAACTCGCCGTAGGAGGCCACCGAGAACAGGTTGGTCGCGGTCATCAGCACCATGAAGATCAGCGCGGACAACCACAACGGCACGTCCATCCAGTACTGGATGATCTTGGCACCCGCTATCGCCTCGAACCCCACGACGATGACCCAGAAGTACCAGTAGAGCCAGCCGACGGAGAATCCGGCCCAATTCCCGAGGGCTTTGCGCGAGTAGTCGGCGAAGGATCCGGTGGACGGATTGGCCACGGCCATCTCGGCGAGCATCCGCATCACCATGATGATCAGTACGCCGGCCATCCCGTAGGTCAGGAATGCACCCGGGCCGGTGTCACCGATGACGACGCCGGAACCGACGAACAATCCGGCCCCGATGACACCGCCGATTGCGATCATCGTCAGCTGCCGCTGGCTCAACGCCCTCTTGAGACCTGGTGCCTCGCTCATGGGTACCTCCGACGCTGTCGGGCCGAAATTGGACCGAGGGGGAGTACCCACCTGTGAGCGCGCTCACTCCAGGGTGTGTGCGTGGGGGTCGCTCAGGACTCGCAGCCGGTCCCGTTACCGTCGCGGTCGAGGTCGTAGATATCGTTTCCGATCACCGTCACGGGGCCCTGGACGTACGCTGGGCCGTTGCCGCTGCCGCCCGCGCAGTCGACATCGCTGGCGATCGGCACACAGGCGCCCGAGTAGTTCGGATCGCACGGCTCGGCCTGGGCGCCCGGCGCCACCACCAGACCGGCGGCGAATATCGGGACCATCAGAAACAGCTTAGTCATGACGCCAATGTTATTTGCGCACAATGAATTTCGGTCCAGCTTTCACCAAGTGGACCGACCTCGTGCGTTATTCGGCCTCGACGCGGCGGCGCCGGATGAACACGAACCCGACCAGCGCGAGCATCGACGACGCGTCCATCGGGGCAAGGGTGTAGCCGAGATCCTGCATGATCGCGCGTTCCACGGCGCTCAGCGCGCGTATCCCGTGGCCGGTGGGCACCTGGGGATTCATCAACTGCCGGTTGGGCCCGGTGAACACTGTGCTGTCCAGATGGGAGATGGAACTCCCGCCTGCCCAGGTCAAGGGCGCATACAGCGGAACCAACCCGCCGTAGGCCGCCTGCGCGGCATTACCGCCGAAGAAGACGCTGCCCGAACCGCCGGTCAGGCTGGCGGCCATCGACGGTGTCAACCGGAAGTCCGAGCCGATCAGCTTGGACCCGCCCGCTGTGCGCAGGAAGCTGTCATAGAGCGTCCAGCCGCGCTGCGTGCCCGTGCTGGAAGGTTGCGCATAGGACATGAATCCCAGCGAGTGCAGGAACTCGTGCATGGCGACCATGTCGAAGTCGTACTGCTGAGCCGAGACGTAGTCTCCAAATGCCCACGGGTAGGCGAAATTCCAGTTGATGTGCCCGTCGGCGGCGGCACCGTTGGCGTCGATTCCGGTGAGCAGCTTGTGCTGCACCACGGTGGGGAAGAATCCTGCGCCGGAGGAGATGAGCGCACTTTCGGCCGAGGCAAGGCTTGTGCCGACGGTGTTCTCACCGGTGATCTCGTAGGTGATGATCACGGGCCTGGTGACGATGAACTCACGCATCACGTTGTTGGCGGCCCGATAGAGCGCCGTGCGCGCATCACTGGTCCAGTACTGCGAACCGGTGGTGTAGTTGAAGATGAATGACACCGCGCGCTCGTTGACCAACAGCGATGCATGCGTGCTGGCGGCGCGGAACAGGTCGAACAGGTTGATGTGCTCGCCTAGGTCGGTGGCGGACACCACGAAGTTGTCCACGCCGGTGAACCCGGCATTGGGGGTATAGACGAACGACCCGTCCGGCGCGATGACCACGGTGCCCGAGGTGGGACCGGTCACGATGGCGTACCGGATCTCGTCGCCTTCGAGGTCGACCGCGCCAAGGGTTCCGGAGATCGGCACCCCGCCCTCGGCGCTGATCTGGGTGGGGTTGAGCCACGGCGCCTGGTTGAACAGGGCGCGGCGGGTGCCGTTCAGCGACGCATAGAGCCATTCCTTGAACTCGTAGGGCAGCGGCAGCAGGGAGATCATCGTCCGCCCGGTACCGATGAGCGCTTCGATCTGGCCCGCGACGAACTCGCGCCCGTAGTTGGGTGGATCGAGTGAGATGACCGACGATGCCGACGGCGTCAACGTTTCGGTGTCGGGCAGCGGTGCCTCCGCCGCAGTGTTCTGGCCGCCGGCCGTAGTGGCGGCCGCAGAGTAGGTGTGCGCGGCCGGTTGGGTGTGGTCCCCGGAGGTCTGCTCCTGGACGGGCTCCACGCTGTCGGTCGACGTCGCCGAGGAGTGTGCCGCTTCGGTGATCTCCGGGGTGAGCGCGGCGGTGGGCGGTGCTTCCGTCGAGGACGTTTCGGTCAGGGGCGTCTCCGGCGGGGACGATTCTGGCGAGGATGCTGTGTCCTCACCAGTCGCCTCATGCAGGTTCTCGGACTCGACGTCCTCGACCGGGGCGGTTTCGGGTTTCTTGAGCTCGGTCTCCCGGTCGTGTTCGCGGTCGGTCTCGCGGGTTTCCTCGACCGTCGCGGACTTGGTCGGCCGGTCGTTCTGGCTGTCGGTGTCCGTTCCGCCCAGACCGGAGGTGCGCTTCTGGTCGTCGGTGCCGCCGGAATCGGCTCTGTCGGGTCGGTCGGCGTTGCCAGAACTGGACGCGACGCCATCTTCGGCCGCGGCCGTCGCGATCTCGGGGCCGACCGCCGTGAGGCCCAGCAGCGTCGCGGTCAAGCTCAGCGATGCCGCACCCGCGGCAAGCCGGCGCCGCGCCGCCGTGCGCTCGGTCCGGCGGCGGTGCTTGGCGGCGCGGGTCGGGTGCTTTGCCGTCACGATTTTCCCCCTCGTCAATTTTGGCAGACTTTATCCTGTGACGGGCGTTCGGTCACTCGATTCGCGCAGCGGGTTGTAGCCGATCACCGCCGGTCGCGCGGGAAAACCGGATATCCGGGTGGGGGATAGCGCCACCTGCACCGGTCACGGCAGCGGGATTGTCCGTTCCTGCAGGTGCGGACAGGGTTGATATGTCCCCGAAACCCCGGCACGAAGGAGCGCGTCATGACCCCCACCGTCCGTCCAGATCTGGTCCTGTCCCACGCCGTCGTCACCGCCGATGTGGATGCCCCCTTCGATGACATCGATATCGCGCAGTGGCTGAAGACCCTGCCCACCCACGAGTACCAGCGCTGCGCGCCCGGCGATCACAAGGCGGCGGGTTACACCGTTGATGACGACGGCACCCCCATGTCGATCAACGTCGAGATGATCGGCACCGGGCTGGTGGTGCAGCAGTATCGGTACGAGGTCACCCAGGCGCTCTACTGCAAGATGGTCTCGCTCTCCGACATCCTCACCCCGGCCGGCTGGACTACCACCCAGGTCATCTGGGAACTGCGGATGGAGCGTCTCGACAACGGCCGGTGCCGGTACACGAACACCGTGACGTCCCATCCGACCGAGGATTTCCTGTCGTTCATCGCCGCGCAGGGCCAGAGCTTCGCCGACGCCGCGGCCGCGCGCCAAGAGGCTTCGGGTGCACATTGCCGGGTGGAGACGCCGCGTTATGCCGACAGCATTGCGCGCTGGGCGACGAGCCGGCGCCGCGGATCGGTCGGCGTTCGGTAATCCGTCGTGCGCGGGCGCTGCGGGTCGCACTTCGGCGCGAAGGCCGTTGCGGGCGGTTCGCTATTGGGATGCGCGACAGGATGTTTGAGATTCGATGGGTAGACCTGTGCTGCTTCGGATTTCGTCGACGCGAGTGACCGATGTGACCGCGGTTGGGTGTTCCCGTGGATCCGCCGGACGCCTGCTCGTCTGACTTGTACGATCGAGGTGATTGCTCTTTTCTGCCGATCCGGAGGGCCGATGCCGCGCCACTGTGTGCACCACCCGTGGCGCCCGCAGGCGCTGTGTTGCGGGGCGCGGCGTGCGCCCATCTGATCCGGTCAAACATGCTGTGATCGAACAACATCGAAGAAAGGTTTGACACATGAGTCTGTACGCAGTGGTTGATCCGGCGACCGGTGAGGTGGTGCGGGAGTATCCAACCGCGACAGATGCGCAGATCGAGGAAGCGCTGGCCGCCGCGGCCAAGACGTTCGGCGAGTGGTCGAAGAACACCACGGTGGCCCAGCGTGCCGACCTGATCCGCAAGGTGGCCGAACTGCACAACGAACGCAAGGACGAGCTGGCCAAGATCATCCAGCGTGAGATGGGCAAGCCGCTGGACCAGTCGGTCGGCGAGGTCGAGTTCAGTGCGTCGATCTATGAGTTCTACGCCGACAACGCCGAGCGCTTCCTGGCCGACGAACCCATCGATCTGCTCGAGGGGGAGGGCAGCGCGTTGATCCGGCGCAGCCCGGTCGGTGTGCTGCTCGGCATCATGCCGTGGAACTACCCCTACTATCAGGTCGCGCGCTTCGCGGGCCCGAACCTGGTGCTGGGCAACACTATTGTGCTCAAGCATGCCCCGCAGTGTCCCGAGTCGGCCGCCGCGCTGCAGCAGATCTTCCTCGATGCCGGCTATCCCGAGGGCGCCTACGTCAACGTCTACGCCACCAACGAACAGATCGCCGACGCGATTGCCGATCCCCGGGTACAGGGGGTGTCGCTGACAGGGTCAGAACGTGCCGGTGCCGCCGTCGCCGAGATCGCCGGGCGCAACCTCAAGAAGGTCGTCCTCGAACTCGGTGGTTCGGATCCGTTCATCCTGCTGTCGTCCGATGACCTGGATTCCGCCGTCGAGGCCGCCGTCGACGGCCGCTTCGAGAACACCGGGCAGGCCTGTAACGCCGCCAAGCGCATCATCGTCGCCGAGGACATCTACGACGAATTCGTCGACAAGTTCACCCAGAAGGTGCTTGCCAAGGCCGACGGACTTGCGCCGCTGTCCTCGGTGGCGGCCGCCGAGCGGCTCGAAGAGCAGGTGCAGCGGGTGGTGGCCGACGGCGCCACCCTGACCTCGGAAGGGCAGCGCAACGGCGCGTACTTCCCGCCGGGCGTGCTCACCGGCGTATCGCCGGACAAGCCGTCGGCCCGCGAGGAGCTGTTCGGTCCGGTGGCCACGGTCTACAAGGTCGCCGACGAGGACGCCGCTGTCGAACTGGCCAACGACACCCCCTTCGGGCTCGGGTCCTACGTCTTCACCACCGATGCCGAGCAGGCCAAGCGGGTGGCGGACAAGATCGACGCGGGCATGGTGTTCGTCAACGCCGTCGGGGCCGAGGGGGCGGAGCTTCCGTTCGGCGGCGTCAAGCGCTCGGGATTCGGCCGCGAGCTCGGCCGCTTCGGTATCGACGAGTTCGTGAACAAGAAGCTCATTCGCATCGCAGGCTGAGTGCGGCCCGGGTCGGCCGTGTCGTTCGCGGCGCGGCTGACCCGGGTGCCGGTCAGCGGCCTCGGCGGGTCGCGGATGATGATCGGCATGGGTGTCCCTGCGTCGAAAACAGAGCTGCTGTCCGCGATGGCGAAGACCTTCGACGCGCTGACGACGACCCTGGACAGCGTGCCACCGGACGCGGTCCGTAGTCAGGTGATCGAGGGCCACGTCAAGGGCACGATGATCAGCCCGGCGGACCTGGTGGCCTATCTGATCGGCTGGAATCGGCAGGTGCTCACCTGGCTTCGGCGACGATCGGACGGACTGCCCGACGAGTTCCCCGCGGCCGGGGTGAAGTGGAACGAACTCGGGATACTGGCCCAACGGTTCTACGCCGAATACCGAGACGAGTCGTGGACCTCGTTGCGCGCTCAGCTCGTGGACGCCAAGAACGATATCGTGGCAGTGGTCGAGTCCAGCACCGATGATGATCTCTACGGTGCTCCCTGGTACGGAAAGTGGCCGCTGGGCCGGATGATCTCCCTGAACACGTCATCGCCATATACCAACGCCCGCAAGCGGTTACGGGCCTGGCTCAAGACCCTCTCCGGCTAACCCAATACCCGCAGCGGCAGGCTGACGAAGCCCCCGCGCCCCGACACCGTCATCAGATAGCGCCCGTCGGTGGGCACGGGCAGGGTCAGCGGGTAGAACACGAAGCCGATCTCACCGCCAAGGCTCGACGCCGGGACGTCGAGGTGCATCTCCGATGTGTTCGCCGTCGGATCGCTGAATCGCACCTCGACCGTCGGTGCCTCATCGGTTGGCTCGGGCTGGATCAGCACGACCAGTACCAGCGTCACCGTGCGCTCCGGTGTGGCGTGGCAGCTGTCGACGACCCCACCGACGATATCGAGCTTGTTGTCGACCACCGCCGCCGACTCGGCCAGGAGTGCCCCCGTGACGATCATGGCTCACCGTATACCCCGCGGGCGACGCCTGTGGAACCGGAGAGCTTTAGATAGTACAGAAATCGATGTACTGTCAGGCGCGTGCAGACGCTGACCCATATCGATGCGCTGGCCCGCTTCGGGCATGCTCTCGCCGACGGCACCCGCAGCAAAATTCTGCTCAGTCTGCTCCGCGGACCGGGGTATCCGTCCGAGCTCGCCGACCGACTCGGTGTCTCGCGACAGATACTGTCCAACCATCTGAGCTGCTTGCGGGGTTGTGGTTTGGTGGTGGCGGTATCCGAGGGGCGACGTACCCGATACGAACTCGCCGACGTTCGCATCGGCCGGGCGCTCGAGCACCTGATGGGCCTGGTCCTCGCGGTGGACCCGGGATGTTGCAGCGACTGCGCGTGCTGCTGATGGCGGTCCCGGTCAGCGCCACACGACGCGCGATCCTGAGCCGTCGAATCCGGCTGTTCGTCCTGATCACCATCACCTACAACGTGATCGAGGCGATCGTCGCGCTCACCGAGGGCATGCGGGTGTCGTCGGCAGCGCTGTTCGGTTTCGGTCTGGACTCCACCATCGAGGTTGCCTCCGCGGCCGCGGTGGCCTGGCAATTCGCCGGCTCCGATCCGCAGTCACGGGAGAAGGTGGCGCTGCGGGTGATTGCGGTGGCCTTCTACGGGCTGGCCGCCACCGTCGCCGTGGACGCCGCACGCAGCCTTGCCGGCGGTACCGAGCCCAGGCACTCTCCCATCGGCATCGCGCTCGCCGCACTGAGCCTGGCGGTCATGCCGGTGCTGTCGTCGGCGCAGCGGCGAGCCGGTCGCGAACTCGGATCACGTTCTGCGGTAGCAGATTCCAAGCAGACGATGCTGTGTACCTATCTTTCTGCGGTGCTGCTGGCGGGGTTGGTCCTCAACGGAGTATTCGGACTGAGCTGGGCAGATCCGATCGCGGCGCTGGTGATCGCCGCCGTCGCGGTCAAAGAGGGCAGGCAGGCATGGCGAGGGCAAACCTGCTGCGCGGCGGCACAACACTGCGGCTGACCCGTAATACGGTGACGCCATGAGCTTCTACGAGGTCATCGAGATCGTCGGCAAGACGATCGACGGTATCGGCGTGGCGGTCATCGCGATCGGGGCGCTGATCGCCACCGCTGCCACCATTCGGCGGATGGCGGGAAAGACCGGAGACGCATACCGCTTTTTCCGCCAGCGCCTCGGCCGCTCGATCCTGTTGGGGTTGGAGCTCCTGGTCGCCGCAGACATCATCAGGACCGTGGCGGTCACCCCGACCTGGGAGAGCGTGGCGGTGCTCGCCGGGATCGTCCTGATCCGTACCTTCCTGAGCTGGTCGCTGGAACTGGAGATCAGTGGCCGCTGGCCGTGGCAGCAACGCGGCGAAACGCCAACTCAGACAGGCTGAACAGACTGTGCGGGTGCCGGGCCGGGGGCGGTATCGGGACGGACGCGGGTCCAGCGGTGCAGCAGCCAGGCAACCGGTACCGATAGCGCCAGCGTGGTGAGGAAAAGGCCCACCATCGAACCGGTGAACACCGGCCACCGCAGCACCGAGGACATCGCGATCTCCATCAGGATCACGTGGACGAGGAAGATCTCGTAGGAGATCTCACCCAGCCACACCACCGGGCGGCTGCCGAGCAGCCTGGCGAACACCCCGTCCGGGTCGAGAACCAGCGGCGCCAGCAGGCCCACTGCGACGACGGCATACAACGTCGACCGCACGATCGCCTCGCTCGGCTGCACCGGCGCGGTGGTCACCGATCCGGCGATCGGCAGTGCCACGATCAGCAGCGCCACCGGAGCCAGTGGTAGCAGGAACACTCCGCGGCAGCGCACCCCCGCGACGTGCAGCACCGCCAACGCCATGCCCCCGACGAAGTGGATCAGGTGGGCAGGCAACCAGATATTGGCCGTTGGCGGCAACAGGTCGGTCGCGTGCTGCACCCACAGCCACACCGGCGTCACCGCACCCAACAGGGCCAGCCCCACCAGCAGCAGGCCCGGCCGCCAGGCCCGCCGGCACAGCAAGGTCAGCAGCAGACCGGCCAACAGTGGCAGAACCGCATAAAACGCCACCTCCACCGCCAGGCTCCACATCTGGGTGAGGCCCTGGTGCAGCACCGCCATGGGCGGATAGATCTGGGTCAGCGTCAGATGGTGTAGCAGCCCGGCCCAGGTGTGCCCCGGGTTGGGGCCGGCGTCCCGAAATGTGTAGAGCGCGTACGCAATCAGCACCGTCACCAGGTATGCCGGTGCGATGCGTCGCACCCGGTGGCGGGCGTAGCGGGTCACCGACGGGGCCGGGCCGCCGGTGCGAGTCGCCAGCAGCCACGGCCGGAACAGCAGATATCCCGACAGCGCGAAGAAGACCGGAACACCGACCTCGAGGCGGGCATACAGCGCGCCCAGGTACCCGTGAGTCAGCTGGCCGGTTCCGAACGCGGCATGTGTGGCGACGATGAGCAGGGCGGCCGGCGCTCGCAGACCGGTCAGGGCGGCCACCCGTTGCGGCGCCCGCGGCCCCGCATCGGCTGTCACACGCATGATGCCCTCAGGGTACGGACGGCCGCGGCGGCGGTGCCGCGGGGATGGGCTGGCGGCGGTGCCGCGGGGATGGGCCGGCGGCGGTGCCGCCGGGATCTCGACACGCCGAATTGGGTGCGGTCGGTATGGCCCATTTTCCGTTACAAAGAACACAAATTCGGGAAAGGTCGAAATGAGTGGTTTTACGGTGCGCCGTAAAAGGATATTTCCGCGCCGTAAAATGTGGCGAACGGGTGCGGGTGCCATTGTTTCGGCGCTCTGCGTCACCGCGCTGGTGTCGGTGCCGACCTCACAGCGGCCCCGGCAGGTCATCGCCGAGGACGTGCATCCACTGAGCTTTTCGGCAACCACCGTGGGATTCGCTGACTCCCAGATCTACTTCTACGACGAGCCGCTGGTGGCCCAGACCGTCCAGCGGTGGGTCGCCGACGGTATCCGCCTGGTCCGCATCGGCATCCCGTGGGCCGGAGTGGAGGCGATCAAGGGCCGGATGGACTGGTCGCGCGCCGACCGAGTGGTGCAGGCGGCGTCGGCCGCGGGGATCACGATCATCGCCTGCATCACGTCGACCCCATGGTGGGCGATGTCCGTCGGATCGCTGCCGCCGCACGCACGGCCATCCTCGCCGGAGGCCTATGGTTCGTTCACCGGCCGCGTCGCTGAGCGCTATCGCGGCAAAATAGCCGCATATGAGGTGTGGAACGAGCCCAACGGTTTCACCGGGTACACGCCATTTCCCGATCCGGCAGGGTATACCGCACTGTTGAAAGCCGCATACCCGAGAATCAAGGCCGCCGATCCGGCGGCCGTAATTGTCGGTGGTGTCCTCGGTTCCGGAAAGTCGTGGGGTCCGTTGACCATTGACCCGGTGACCTTTCTGGACAGGATGTATGCCAACGGCGCGAAGCCATTTTTCGATGCCTTGTCATATCACCCGTACAGCTACACCATGAAGTTCTCCGAGGGGATGCTGCAGCCGGACTCACCGGTGGAGCAACTGGTTCGGATGCGGCGGGTGATGCTGGCCAACGGTGACGGTGCCCGCAAGATCTGGGTGACGGAGTACGGACTACCGAGCAACCGGGCCAGCGACGCCCATCAGGCAGACTTCATCGCCGATGTGATGAGTGCGTGGCAGGAGCTGCCCTACGCCGGTCCACTGTTGCTCTACACCACCCGGGATCTCAACAGCGGCAGTGGGAATGACGACGAGCGGTTCGGTATCTACCGGTCCGACTGGACTCCCAAATCCGCGCAGCGCCTGCTGCGGTCGCGGCCAGGTCCGCGTGCGGTCTACACCAGGTTCGCCGCGCACGCCGATCCGACCCTCGGCGAGGTGCTCAGTCCGGTCTACTCCGATGCGCAGCGGATCTGGACCCAGCAGTGGACGCTAGGCACGTTGTGGGAGACGGCGCCCGGGAAGTTCATCTCGTCTCCGACGGCGGTCAGCGATCTCGCGCGCTCGCGCAACGCGGGGATGCCCCTCACCACGTTCAAGGACGGGTACCAGGATTTCGGGGGTTGGCAGCCCATGCGCGTCTGGTACTCACCGGCGACCGGGGCGCAGTGGGCCAGCGGCGAATTCGCCCGCAACTGGGTTCCTGCCCTGGGTCTGGCCACGGTCTCCGAGCGATGGACCTACGGAGGCACCCGGGTGGACTTCCAGAACGGCTACATGATGTGGGTGCCGTGGGTCGGCGTGAAGATCACCATGGCCCGGGGCCGCTAGCAATCCATCTCTGCAGCTTCGCCATGACGGGGTTCGACGGCACCAGCCGGAGGCCTTCGCGATTGCCTGCTCTCGGCGCCGGCCGACCCGGTCGGCTGGCGGTTGACCGCGCACCCTTCACGAAGTCTTTGCTGAATGCGGCCCCTCGATCTTGAAAATGTGCTGTTAGCAAATTGTGATCCGGCTGAGTTTTGCGGCGAGCGTTCGACCGATCGGCAACGTTCATACAGTCCGGACGTGTCACGGTTTTGAGCCGCTGACATGGGCTTTTACCGTCGACGCCCAATCAAAGGGCGTCTCAGTTGGTGGCCAACCAGCAAAGAAATTTTCGGCTGCGCAAGCTGGGATTCCGGAAAAATCGATCAGGGGTCTGGTCTAGTCCGCAACGTTCGTGTTAACTTTTCTGTGTTGGTTGGGGAATTTGCTGAAAGGGAGATCAACATGTACCGACGTCAGGGGAAGTCCATCCGCATGGTTGCCGCGACCGTCGTGGCCGGGGGTGGGATCGCACTCGCGATGGGCGCGGCCACCGTGACCGCCGCGACCGCCGCAGCGGATACCGGGCAAACCTCGTCGCAGCAGGGTGCGAGCACCTCGCCGTCGCAGCGCCTGGGGCAGTTCGGAACGAACCTCACCCAGAACATCGGCAAGTTCGGAAGCAACCTGCAGATCAACGGCGGCACCGTCGGCAGCAACGTGCTGGTCAACGGCGGCACCGTCGGAAGCGATGCGCAGCAAGGGCTCGGTCAGGTGGGCACCGACGCCCAGCAAGGGCTCGGCCGGGTCGGCACCGACGGACTGATCAACGGCGGCACCGTCGGTACCAATGCCCAGCAGCAGCTCGGCCAGTTCGGCACCGACCTCTTCAACGGTCTGGGGTCATTCGGTCGCTGATCCTGCGACGCGACAGCGGGCAGTGGGGATATCCCCGCTGCCCGCTTTGCTGTCTGTGGCCCGCGGTGGACTGAGGTTTGCTGAATCAGGGTGGCAGGGTGGTGGGTCCGGATCGCCGGCGGCGCTTGGCCCGTGCTGCTCGTGGTACTGCGGCCGGTGGCGAGGGGGGAACGCCCTGATAACACCGCAATTTTCGCTAGCGAAAATTCTTGCTGATGTTCATGATCACCGTATGCACTGGTGGAGACGAGAAGTTCCTGGCTCTCCGGCTGAGTTTAGCTAGCACGCTCACTCGGCATAGCAAAGAAATTTGTGGTTTGGATCCTCGCGACCATGGGCACTTCTCTGAGCGTCAATATGATCTACGCCACACTCATCGGGTCGGTCTCGGGCGGTGCGTGGGGGGTTTGCTGGAGGGAGGCATGTCATGGATCGCAACATCAGGGGGATCGACAAGATGCTCAAAACGTTGATGCTCACCGGCGCGGCCGGTGCGATAAGCGTCGGTATGGCCGTTGCGGGCGCGGGAACGGCTGCGGCCGACGACGGTTCGTCGTCGGAGAACGCCCGCGTATCCACCCGCTCGGCGGCAGCGGCGGCGCTGACCCCCGAGGAAGCCGGCCAGTTCGGTGACAACCTGGTCCGCAATATCGGCAGGTTCGGCAGCGATCTGCAGATCAATGCAGGCCGGGCCGGCAGCGACCTGCAACGCAATCTCGGTCAGGTCGGCACGGATCTGTTGGTGAACGGTGGGCGATTCACCAATGATCTGACCCAGAACATCAACCGGTCGGGCGCCGACCTGATCCGCAATGCCGGCGAGGCCGGCGGCAACCTGGTGCGCAACATCGGTGGTCTGTTCGGCGGCTGAGTTCGGCGGCCGCTGTGCGATACCGGCCGGGGTGGCAGCCCAGACTGCCGCCCCGGCCGGTTCATGTTCGGCGGCAATCGGGGTGGGGTCGACGCGCGACTTGTCCCGGGATCGCGCGCAGATGCGGGCGACGGACGATAGCGTGAACCCGTCACAGCACACCGGACGGGAGATCAACACATGCGAGCCGATAGTTCGTCGGGTTGTAGGCCTTACCCACCGACCCGGCGAAGGAATCGGCTCACCGCGCTGATCGCGGGTCTGCTCGTCGCCCTGTTCGGGGCCACCCTGCTCATGCCGGCAACCGCAGCAGCCGAAGGCGAGACGTACACCATCGCCACCGATACCACGTTCGCGCCGTTCGAGTTCCAGAATGCCAGCGGTGAGTTCGTCGGTATCGACATGGATCTGATCCGGGCCATCGGTGAGGACCAGGGCTTCAACGTCGACATCAAACCGCTGGGTTTCGATGCCGCACTCCAAGCGGTGCAGGCCAACCAGGTCGACGGTGTGATCGCCGGCATGTCGATCACCGATGAACGCAAGAAGGTTTTCGACTTCTCGGATCCCTATTTCGAATCCGGCGTCCAGATGGCCGTTCTCAAGGACAACGAGGACATCAAGTCCTACGACGACCTGCGCGGTAAGCGGGTATCGGTGAAGAACGGCACCCAGGGCTCGGATTTCGCCAACTCGATCAAGGATCAGTACGGCTTCCAGGTCGTCTCCTTCGCCGACTCGTCGACGATGTTCGACGAGGTCAAGACCGGGAACTCGGTGGCGGTCTTCGAGGATTACCCCGTGCTGCTGTACGGCATCGCCCAAGGCAACGGGTTCAAGACCGTGACGCCCAAGGAGGACCCCACCGGTTACGGATTCGCGGTCAACAAGGGCCAGAACGCCGAACTGCTGCAGAAGTTCAACGCCGGACTGGAGAATCTGAAGGCCCAAGGCCGCTATGACGAGATCCTGCAGACCTACCTCGGCGAGCAGGCATCCACCGCCGACGATTCGATCTTCGGTCTGATCAAGAGCACCGCACCGATGCTGTTGGCGGGCTTGAAGATGACAGTCTTCCTGACCGTCGTATCGATCTTCTTCGCCCTCATCCTCGGCGTGATCTTCGGGTTGGCCAGGGTGTCGCGGTCGATCTGGTTGCGCGCGATCGGCACCACCTTCGTCGACATCTTCCGCGGGACACCGCTGTTGGTGCAGGCCTTCTTCATCTACTTCGGTATCCCGGCGACGATGGGCTTCCAGATGTCGGCGGTGACAGCGGGCATCATCACGCTCTCGCTCAACGCGGGCGCGTACATGACCGAGATCGTCCGCGGTGGCATCCTCTCGGTCGACAAGGGCCAGATGGAAGCCGCCCGCAGCCTGGGCATCGGCTACCTGCCGACGATGCGCAAAGTCATCCTGCCCCAAGCGATCAGGACCATGATCCCGTCGTACATCAACCAGTTCGTGATCACCCTCAAGGACACCTCGATCCTGTCGGTGCTCGGCATCGCCGAGTTGACCCAGAGCGGGCGCATCATCATCGCGGGCAACTACAAGGCGTTCGAGATGTGGCTGATCGTCGGCATCATCTACTTCATCGTCATCATGGCGCTGACCAAACTGTCCGACCGGCTGGAGAGGCGGCTCGTCAAATGAGTGAACTGGTAACCGAAGCCGCGGCCGGCGAGCCGGCAGGCACGGTCAAGATCCGCATCGAGGGTCTCAAGAAGTCTTTCGGTGACCTCGTGGTGCTCGACGGCATCGACACCACAGTCAGCCATGGTGAAGTCGTCTGCGTCATCGGTCCGTCGGGATCGGGCAAGTCCACCTTTCTGCGGTGTCTGAACAAGCTGGAGGACATCACCGGTGGCAAGGTCGTCGTCGACGGCTTCGACCTGACCGATCCGAAGGTCGATCTGGACAAGGTGCGCCAACACATCGGCATGGTGTTCCAGCACTTCAATCTGTTCCCGCACATGACGGTGCTGCAGAACGTCACGTTGGCGCCGCTGCTGACGAAGAAGTCGGACAAGGCGGCCGCCGAGAAGAAAGCGCTGGAACTGCTGGGGCAGGTGGGCCTGGCCGAGAAGGCGGGCGTCAAGCCGTCCACCTTGTCGGGTGGTCAGAAGCAACGCGTGGCCATTGCTCGGGCGCTGGCGATGAATCCGTCGATCATGTTGTTCGACGAGGCCACCAGCGCGCTCGATCCGGAAATGGTCGGTGACGTCCTTGAGGTCTTGCGCACCCTGGCCCGCGGTGGCATGACGATGGTCGTCGTCACCCATGAGATGGGCTTCGCCCGTGAGGTGGCATCCCGGGTCATCTTCATGGCCGACGGTCACATCGTCGAGGAGGGCCCGCCCGCGGAGATCTTCGACAATCCGAAACACCCTCGTCTGCAGGAGTTTCTGTCGAAGGTGTTGTGAGCTTCGGTGCCTGTGCGCACGCCATGGACCGGCGATCCGGTCTGGCTTGTCGACGTGCTTCGGAACGAGGGAGTCCAACCGGTCGAGTTCCCGGGATGGCGCACCCGCGGACACGGTGAGTTCAAGGACATCCGCGGGGTGATGGTGCACCACACCGGATCCGACAGCGCCGATGCCGCATCCATCGCCTACGGCCGACCGGACCTGCCCGGCCCGCTGTCGCAGCTGCACATCGCCAGGGATGGCACGGTCACCGTGGTGGCCGTCGGGGTCGCCTGGCATGCCGGCACCGGCATGTACCCGTGGGTCCCGACCAACATGGGCAACTGGCACCTGATCGGTATCGAGTGCGCCAACAGCGGAACCAGCCCGACAGCACCGCATCGCCGGAATTGGCCGGACGCACAGTATCTGGCACTCGTGCAGTGCTGTGCGGCCATCAACAGGCGCCTGGGACAGACGTCGGAACGCACCATCGGGCACCGCGAGTACGCGGGACGCGCGCAAGGCAAATGGGACCCCGGAGCCATCGACATGACGGTGTTGCGCGGCGATATCGCCGCCCGCATCGGGGCCGTCGCGGCGCGTCCGGCACCGCGACCGCCTGTGCCGGTGGGTGAGTACGCCGATGTGCTGCTGTTCCGCGGGAGCACCGGGCCACAGGTCGCCGAACTACAACGCCGACTCAGATATGCCTACGCCGGATACGGCGGTGAACTCGAGATCGACGGTGTGTACGGCGCGGCGACCGAGGCCGTGGTGCGCGAATTCCAGCGGCGCACGCCAGGACTCACCGTCGACGGCATCGTCGGACCCGCCACCGCCGCGGCCCTGCGGCTCACGCTGGTCTGACCCGCGGCCGATCAGCCTTGTTCGATGGCGTTTCCGCTGCCGGACTGGTTGATCGTCGGTGACCCGTCACGGTAGGTGACCCGGTTTTCGAAACCCGACACCGTGATCTCCTCGGTGGACTGGGCGGTGACGACATTCTCGAAGCCCGATACGGTGACCGCCGTGCAGTGACCGGTCACATCGATGGTGTTGTTGGCGCCGCTGATGATAACGATGTGGTCCGCACAGGCCACCGTCCGGTTGGTGCCGATGCCGGTGATCGTGATCGTGCCACCGGGTTCGACGGGGGTGTTCGGGCCGCCCGGATCGACGACGATCGGCGGCAGTTCGGGTATCTCGGGCAACCCTGGCACAGCGGGCCGGACGGGCTCATCGATCAGCACACCACCGCCACCGGCCACATCCGGAGTCGAATCGTCGGCACTGAACAGCCAGAACGCGGCGGCCGCCCCGCCGAAGAACAGCAACACCAACGCCAGCGGAACAATCACCATCCACGGCCGCAGCCCGGAACGCTGCGGTGCCGACGGATACGGCTGGGCGTACGCGCCGCCATAGGGGTCGGCACCGTAAGGACTCTGGCCGTAGTTGCTCTGGCCGTAGGAGTTCAGTCCGTATGGATCCGATGCGTGGGGCGCCTGGCCGTAGGGCGGCTCCGGCCACGGCTGAGTCGGCGGTGGCAGCGGCGGCGCGGCGGGACTTCCGGTGCCGTAGGTGGACGGGCTCGGCTGCTCGGCACCCAGCTCGGTCGGCTCCAGTGCACGGATCCGAGCTTCCGGGTCGTCCTGCGGATTCATACCGGGATGGTCGCATATCGGCCGATTTCACGTGCGGCGGTGCGAAAAAGGCTGTGGCGCCGGACCTCCACAGAGGTCCGGCGCCACAGTTCTCGCGCACCCTATACCG
Organism: Mycolicibacterium neoaurum ATCC 25795; assembly: GCF_000691525.1. GTDB lineage: Bacteria > Actinomycetota > Actinomycetes > Mycobacteriales > Mycobacteriaceae > Mycobacterium > Mycobacterium neoaurum. Next base: position 341,493 of record NZ_JMDW01000012.1, on the reverse strand, counting down.
GAACGACAGCTCCGGTCTTTTCCCGTGCAGGGGGATCGGTTTCGGCGCGCGCGGCGTGATCGTCGAGCATGGTCAGCTCGTCGAAGGGGTCCCGTCCGCCGAGGACGGCGTCGACCTTGGCGCGGTCGATCGTCTTGGTCCAGGTGCCGACCAGCAGCGTCGCCACGGCGTTACCGGAGAAGTTGGTCACCGCGCGGGCCTCGGACATGAACCGGTCGATGCCGACGATCAGGCCGACACCATCGAGCAGGTCGGGGCGGTGGGCCTGCAGGCCGCCGGCCAGGGTGGCCAGACCGGCGCCGGTGACGCCGGCAGCACCCTTGGAGGCGACGATCATGAACACCAGCAGGCCGATCTGCTCGGTCACCGACAGTGGGTCACCCAGGGCGCTGGCGATGAACAGCGACGCCATGGTCAGGTAGATCGCGGTGCCGTCCAGGTTGAACGAGTAGCCGGTGGGCACCACCACACCGACCGTCGAGCGGTCCACGCCAAGGTGCTCCATCTTGGCGATCAGCCGGGGAAGGGCGGACTCCGACGACGAGGTCGACACGATGAGCAGGTACTCGCGGGCCAGGTAGCGCAGCAGTTTGAAGATCGAGATCCGCGACACCAGTTGCAACAGGGTGCCCAGGACGCCGAAGACGAAGATGGCACAGGTGATGTAGAAGCCGAGCATCAGCGCGGCCAGCTGGCCGACCGCCGCCCAGCCGGTCTGGCCGACGACATTGGCGATCGCACCGAACGCACCGATAGGAGCCAGCCACAGGATCATCACCAGGACCTTGAACACCAGCTTCTGCAGGTGCTCGATACCGCGCAGGATCGGATCACCGGCCGTACCGAGGCCCTGGATGGCGAACCCGACGAGCAGTGCGATGAACAGCGCCTGCAGCACGCTGCCCGCGGTCAGCGCGGAGAACAGCGAGGTCGGGATGATGCCCTGGACGAAATCGAGCAGGCCGCCGGATTCGTGTGCCTTCTCGGCGAGTTCGGCACCCTTGCCCGCAGCGCTCTCGGTGAGCTTGAGGCCGCTGCCGGGATGCAGGATGTTGCCCACGAGCAGGCCGATGGCCAGCGCGAAGGTCGACATCGCCAGGAAGTAGACGAAGGCCAACCCGCCGACCTTGCCGATGGTGGCGGCCTTGCGGACCGAACCGATGCCCAGCACGATCGTGCAGAAGATGACCGGGGCGATCATCATCTTGATCAGTGCGACGAACATCGTGCCAAGCACGCCGACGCTCTTGCCGACCTCCGGGGCGTAGATGCCCACCCCGATGCCGGCGATCACCGAGATGATGACGGCGATGAACAGCCAGTGGGTGCGGTCGTGCTTTTTCTTCGGCGCGTCCGGTGCCGGCTCGGGCGCCGGCCGGTCCATCGTGGTTGTCATCGGGTTCTCCTTCGAACACTGCACGGAAAATGGGTCTGAAAGGATGGTCGAACACGCACGTGAGGTAGGTCACGTTTTAGTTCATTACGTTCAGCCGGGAGAGGGTTGCGCAATGCGGGTGGGCGGCACGCGAGGCCCGGCCCGGGGCTGGTCCTCGGGGTGGCCCAAGTCGTTGGCCGGACAGTCGATCGCGCTGCAGATCCTGGTGATCGCGCTGATCGTGGCGGCAGGTAGCGCGCTGGCGCTCTTCGATGCCCGCCGCGACGGTGATGCCGCGGCCAGGGCGCAGGTGCTCGGCATCGCCACCGCGCTGGCCGATTCACCGTCGACCGCCGACGCGATCGTCGCCGGGCGCGCCACCGAGATCCTGCAACCGGTCACCGAACTGGTGCGCAGGCACACCGATATCGCCTTCATCACCATCATGGCGCCGGACCGCACCCGCTACACCCACACCGATCCGAGCCAGATCGGTGGGAAGTACCTGGGCAACATCGCACCCGCGTTGCGCGGTGAGTCGTTCACCGAGCTGTATACCGGCACGCTCGGACCGTCGATCCGCGCCGTCGTCCCGGTGCCCGATGCGGACGGGCGGGTCATCGGTCTGGTGGCCGCCGGCATCCTGCAGCAGAGTCTGGCCGATCGCTGGCACGATCAGTGGGCGAAGATCGCCACCGTCGCCGTTGGCGCGCTTGCGGTTTCGTTGATCGGGGTGTGGGGGATCCGACGCCGCCTGCTGCGCCAGACGCGGGGATTACGGCCCGACGAGCTGCGTGTCATGTACGACCACCACGACGCCATTCTGCATTCGGTGTCGGAGGGGCTCATCGTGCTGGACCGCGACGGGGTGGCACTGGTCAACGACGAGGCCCGTCGGTTGTTGGGGCTGCCCGACGGTGCGGTGGCGCGGGCCGATCTGCCCGAATTCCTACGGTCCTACAACCCCGGGGCCCGCGACGAGATCCACGTGACCGATGACCGCGTGCTGGTCGTGAACCGGTCACCAGTGCAGTCGGACGCGAACGCCGCGGAGGTGGTGACGATCCGCGACCGGACCGAACTACAGGGCGCACTCGGCGAATTGAGCTCCCTGAAGGTCCTCACCGACTCGCTGCGCGCGCAGGCCCACGAGGCCGCCAACAAACTGCACACCATCGTCACCATGGTCGAGATGGGGCACGCCGAGCGAGCGGTCACCTTCGCCACCGCCGAACTGGAACTGTCCCAACAGCTCGTCGACCGGCTGTCGGCTGCCGTCGGCGAGCCCGCACTGGTCGCCCTGTTGCTCGGCAAGACGGCGCAGGCCGACGAGCGTGGTGTCGAGCTGACGATCACCGAGGAGACCGGCCTGCCCGCCGACACCGACGATCTGCTGCTGAGCGGACAGGAGATGGTCACCGTGCTGGGCAATCTGATCGACAATGCCATGGACGCCTGTGACCCCGAGGACCCGTGGGTGGAGGTGACTGTTCACCAGGACGAGGAGCAGTTGCTGATCCGGGTTGCCGACAGTGGGCCGGGCATGGACCCAGGGACCTTCGAAAAGGCAATGCAGCGCGGCTATTCGACGAAGTCGGACCATGATGCCGGCGCGCACGGGCTGGGTCTGGCCCTGGTGGCGCAGGTGGTCAAGAAGCACCAGGGGACCCTGACCGCCGATGTGACGTACGGTTCGGTCGTGACGGTGACGGTGACGCGCCGATGATCAACGTGTTGATCGTCGAGGACGAGAGCCTGATCGCCGAGGCGCACAAGACCTACCTCGGGCGCATCGCCGGGTTCTCCGTGGCAGCCGTGGCACATACCGCTCGTGATGCGATGCGGGTGGCCAGTGAGGCGGCGGCCTCCGATGTGCCGATCGATCTGGTGCTGCTCGATATCGGGCTGCCAGATGCCAGCGGCATCACCCTGGCGTCAGCGCTGTCGGGCATCCAGCCGCCACCCGACATCATCACCATCACATCCGAACGCGACCTGGAGATGGTGCGGGCGGCCGTCGGCCATGGTGCCCTGGCCTACTTGCTCAAACCTTTCACCTTCGCGGCGTTCCGTGACCGGCTCGAGCGCTATCAGCGCTACCGGGAGGCGCTGCCCGCGGGAACCGACGCTGCCAGTCAGGACGAGGTCGACCGGGCGCTGGCCGAGTTGCGGGTGGGGTCCGGCCGGACGGCGGCGCCCAAGGGGGTCGCGCCGGGCACCAACGACGAGATCGCGCGCGCGGTGCGGGATTCTGCGGATGGGATCACCGCCGATGCGGTCGCCAAGCAGGTCGGGGTGTCACGGGTGACCGCCTGGCGGTATCTGGAGCGCCTGGCCGAGGAGGGCACCGTGACCCGACATACCGACTACGGCAAGGCAGGGCGGCCCAAGACCCGCTACCAGTGGCGGTGACCGTGCCGCGGCGGCCGAACACACCCGGCAAATGACGGTCGGCCTCCCAGCAAATGATCAGTCGGGAACTTATGCTGTGCGCACCGGTGTCCGAAAGGCTTGCTGTGCACCCGACAGTGCTGATGAACAGGCGGCGTGGCCCGCTGGTCGTGCTCGCGATTTCGGCGGTGGTCCTGGCCGCGGCACCGGTCGTCGGTGCGGCCCCTGAATCGGTGGCCGAATCGGGATCGGCGACGGTCACGGTCAACACCGGTAGTCGCGACCTCAACATCCGATCGGCGCCGTCCGCCGAGAGCCAGAAGATCGGGACACTTCCCGACGGCGCGCGAATAGTCATCACCTGTTACGCGCGCGGTGCGGTGTTCTCCGGTGGCCCCTATCGGATGTCCACCGATCTGTGGAATCGGTTGCCCGACGGCGGCTTTGTCACCGACGCCATGTTGGACACCGGCTCGGACGACCCGGTCGTGCCACCGTGCGCCACCGAATCGATGACGGTGTCGCAGGCGCGCGCCACCGGCCGCTCGGTCGCGACCAACCCCGCCGAGAAGGGCAGTGCGGCCTGGGGGGCCTTGGAGAAATGGTTCTTCGCCTCGGGGGAGCGGTCCTATCCGGCCCTGCGCGGCGCACCCCGGGAGCTGGCCGGTGCCGCCCGCGCGGCCGGTTGGACCGTCGTCGACGAACCCATGCAGCGGTCGCTGGTGGTGATTCCGCCGGGCGTGCTGGCTGCGCCGGAAACCGGGCATATCGCCTGGGTGGACACCGTCTCGACCCGGCCCGACGGGACGTATCTGGCGCTGACCGAGATGAACGCCGCGGGCAAGGGGCCCAATATCTGGTCGGGGCGCACGGTCAAGGCCGAGCCGGGGTTGCTCTACATTCTGCTGCCGTGACGGTGGCTGGAGCAGTCAGCAAAACTTCGAGGTACCCGCTCGCGAATCGCTCGTGTTGGTACCGGTGACGCCGGTCACAAAGTTTGCTGACGCGGCTCCTGTGATCTGGCGCTCACTTTTCCGGCAGGCCCTGAGGAAATCGTGTGGGGCTGGTGGGGTTCGGTGCCGGAGGGTGATTCGCTGAAATCTGAAAAGGGCTGATAGAAGGAAATTGTCAGTTCGCTGCAAGCAGGTCACAACTGTATAACGATCTTTTCCTGAGGGATGTCTGAGATGTTGCGCGCCGGTGAACGTCTGGGGCGACAAGATCACGATTTCGGTGTCACCGTCCGTCGCTAGACTCGCTCACAGGAACGCGTCCGACCTACGGACGCGTGGCGTGATCAAGTGCCGGCGTAGCCACCCGGCGGAGGTGTCGAAGAGATGGCAAGTGTTTCCGTGCGTGCCAACGCCGCAGCGCTGAACGACTCACGAACCGCTTTCGCCGGTTCGGTCACGGTCAACCGCGGCCCCATCGCGACGGTGGCGGCCAACACCGGCGCCATCGTGGCGGCCAACCTCGGTGACGACAGTGTCGCGGTCGTCCGTGCCGATGCCGCCGCCGTGCCCGCCCTGGTGGAACTCGACGGAGCTCCGGTCGCGGTCAGTCTGACCGAGGACCGCGCCTTCGTGGTCACCAGCGCGGCCGAGGCCGACTGTCTGACGATCGTCGACATCCGCACCAATGCGGTGGTCGCCGAGTACCCGCTGGCTTTCACGGTCACCGCCGTCGCGGTCAGCCCCGACGGTAAGCGCGCGTACGCAGCCCGCACCGGTGACGACCATGTCGACGTCGCGGTCGCGGACACCACCGCCGACCGGGTCGGCACCATCGATATCGCCGCCGGTGCCGCCACGTCGATCGACGGACTGGTCGTCGACCCGTCCGGCCGACGGTTGTACGTCGGCGTCAGCACCGCGACCGGTAGCCGGCTCGTGGTCGTCGACACCGAGACCGCGCGGGTGCATCGGACGGTGGCCATCGGGGCGCCGATCCGGCAGCTCGCGGTCGCGGCCGACGGCACCGTCTATGTGCTGACCTCTGACCTGCGAAACCGCGGCGTCATCAAGACCGTCGACCCGGCCCGGCTCGTCGTGACCGCAGGTTTCGCGGCCGGCACGCTGCCCATCGACATGGTGCTGTCCGCAGACGGTGCCCGCGCCTACGTCGTCGACTACGACGAGGTGTCGGTCCTGTGCACGCTGACCCACGAGGTGGTGGAGACCATCACCCTGGGCGCGCGTGCGACCGCGATCGCACTCAACACCCCTGGTGACCGGCTGTACATCGCCGATGTGGACGGCCAGATCACCGCGCTGCGGGTGCCCGCGCCGGCGCCGACCTACGCGCCGTTCGACGCGGCGGCCTTCGCCGATATGCGTGAGCTGGCGCAGGTCTGATTTCCGTTTAGCGTCCCGCCGAGCGGTAATGCCTGTGGCATGGGTACCGAAAACACCGATGCCACCGGCGCTGCCGGGGCCACTTCGGCCAATGATCTCGGAGGCTCCGACGACCTGTTGAGTCCGATGGAGGCCACCGACCCGGACGAATTGGGTGCCGAGGAAGACGAGGTGCCCGACCCGCCGCAGACCTGGTCCGCGGCAGACAAATTCGGGATGTCTGCCGAGGAGCAGCGGGCGGGGGAGACCCTCGATGATCGGCTGGCGGCCGAGGAACCCGATATCTCCGAGAACTAACGCTCGGCGCGCTGGTAGGCGGTGACCACGGCCGCGCCGCCGAGCCCGATATTGTGCTGCAACGCCGCGGTGACGTCGTCGACCTGCCGTTTGTCGGCGGTGCCGCGCAGTTGCCAGGTCAGTTCGGCGCACTGGGCCAACCCGGTGGCGCCCAGCGGATGGCCCTTCGAGATCAGCCCGCCCGACGGGTTCACCACCCAACGCCCGCCGTAGGTCGTGTCATCGTTGTCGATCAACGTGGGCGCCTCGCCGGGGGCGCACAGACCCAGCGCCTCGTACAGCAACAATTCGTTCGCGCTGAAGCAGTCGTGCAGTTCGATGACCTGGAAATCCTGCGGGCCCAGCCCCGACTGGTCGTAAACCTGTTGTGCGGCGTGCACGTTCATGTCGTAGCCGATGATGTTGGCCGCGCTTCCGTCGAAGGTCGACGCGAAATCGGTGGTCATCGCCTGGCCGACGATCTCGACCGCCTGACCGGCCAGCCCGTGCTGGTCGACGAACGCCTCGCTGGCCAGGATGGCCGCGCCGGACCCGTCGGAGGTGGGTGAGCACTGCAGCTTGGTGAGCGGATCGGAGATCATCTTGGCGGCCAGGATGTCATCGAGGGTGTATTCGTCCTGGAACTGCGCATACGGATTGTTCACCGAGTGCTTGTGGTTCTTGTAGCCGATCTTCGCGAAATGCTCGGCGGTGGTGCCGTACTTCTTCATGTGCTCGCGGCCGGCCGCACCGAACATCCACGGCGCCACCGGGAAACCGAACTCGTCGATCTCGGCCAGTGCCTTCACATGCTTGCCGAGCGGGGATTCGCGGTCCTGTGCGCCACCCCCGAGCGAACCGGGCTGCATCTTCTCGAAACCCAGCGCGATGGCGCAGTCGGCAAGCCCGCCCCGGATCGACTGGGCGGCAAGGTAGAGCGCCGTCGATCCGGTCGAGCAGTTGTTGTTGACGTTGACGATGGGGATACCGGTCATGCCGAGTTCGTAGAGCGCGCGCTGTCCGGACGTGGAGTCCCCGGAGCAATAGCCGACATAGCCCTGCTGGACCTGGTCGTAGGAGATGCCGGCGTCCTGGAGGGCCTTGGTGCCGGACTCGCGCGCCATATCGGGATAGTCCCAGCCCTCGCGTGCGCCCGGCTTCTCGAATTTGGTCATCCCGACCCCGACGACGAACACCCGGTTCATAGCTGTCCCTTTCGCGCTGCTTTGCGGTCAGGTCAACATAACCCGCTGTCCGGTCAGCCGAAGGCTTCTGCGTGCTGCGGGCAGTAGTAGTCGATCGAGTTCACCAGGAACGCCGCGGCCTGTCGGGCGTTGATGCCGGTGTGGTCCATGATCTCCAGTCCGATCGCGGTGGCGCTGATCCCCGAGTCGAGCTCGCTGCACACCTGGTAGGCATTGGCGATCACGTCACCGGCCGACTCGTAGCCGATGCCCTCGGCGCGCAGATCGGACAGGAAGGCCGAGTCCGCCGCCGAGGTGACCGCACTCGCCGGCGCGGCAACCAACACCGCGATCGCACCCGTGACCAGGGCGGTACCCGTCAGCTGGAGCAGGCGTGTGGTGCTGTACATCGTGGATCTCCGTCAGGGGCCGACCCGGCGTGTCCGGGTGTGTGCCCACAGGATCCAACGGCGCACTTGGCGGATTCTTGGCGTGCCGATCAGCCGTACGTCAACCACCACTGGTGCAGGTCCTCAATGGTCGGGCCCTGGGCGTTGCCGAGGATCAGGCCGTCGTTCTTGGTCCAGGTCAGGTCAGGGCCGCCCTCGTACACACCGCAGGCGATGGACCCCTCCACCGTGCCGGGGGTCTCGGTGTAGTGCCAGGTGGTGGGCGAGTCGAGGTCGCTTGCCGGGCACGGGAACAGATCGGAGGCCTCGGCGATGGCGTCCTCGAAGTGCGAGCGCAACGCGCCCTGATCACCGAACAGCGAGTACCGCGACGTCGTGGGACCACCGGGCAGATCGGACTGCCCGCAGTCGGCGGTGGCCAGCGCTCCGGTCACCGGCGGCCGCACCGGCTGGCAGACCCCCGGCGCATAACCCTGCGGCAGCATCGCCATCAGCTTGTCCGCCATCGCGGCCGGGTCCGGGGCGCGCGTCGTACGGGTGGCCCGGGTCGAGGACGTGTCGGGGGCGGCCGATGCGCTCGTCTTCGGGCCGGTGGCCCTGCTGTCCTCGGGCTGCACCAACAGGAAGATACCGACGGCACCCAGCACCAGGATCAAGACGCCGGCCACCGCAGCCACCGGCACCCAGGTCCTCTTCTTCCTCGGCGGTGGCGGCGGACCCGGTGCGTGCCACTGCGGCCCGGACGGGTACGGCGGCGCGGTGCGCAACGGTCGTGGCGTCACACCGAAACCAGGCGTCGCGCCCGGGGGCGGGGTGGCACCGGGCACCTGCGGCGGCACCCCGAACAGCGGACCGGGCATGGTGGCGGCCTCGCCACGTTGCACGATATGGGCGGCTTGGTCCTGGTCACGCACGCTGAGTGCGTCGGTGGCGGCCGCGGCCAGGTCCCCGGCACTGGCGAACCGGTCGGCAGGCTTCTTGGCCATGCCGCGGGAGATCACCCGGTCGAACGCGGCGGGGATGCCGGGGCGCACCGTGCTGGGCGCAGGAACCGGCTGCATCAGGTGGGCGGTGATGACCATGCTGACGCTGTCGCCCGGAAACGGCTGTGAACCGGTCAGGCATTCGTGCAGCACACAGGTCAGCGCGTAGACATCGGCCCGGTAGGTAACCTCGTCGCTGGTGAAGCGCTCGGGCGCCATATAGGCGTAAGTCCCTACCGCCGTGCCCATTTCGGTGAGCTTCTCATCGCTGGCGGCATTGGCGATACCGAAGTCGACCAGGTACGCGAAATCGTCGCGGGTGATCAGGATGTTCTCCGGCTTGACGTCACGGTGCATGATGCCGCTTTCGTGCGCGGCGTCCAGCGCGGAGGCGATCTGGCGCACGATGGCCACCGCGCGGGCCGGGGTCATCGGACCGTAGCTCTTGAGGATCTTGCGCAGGTCGGCACCGTTGATCATGCGCATGTCGACGTAGAGCACGCCGTCGATCTCGCCGTAATCATGGATCGGCACCACATGAGGTTCCTGCAGCCGGCCCGCCGAGTGAGCCTCGCGCTGCAGCCGCTTGCGGAAGACGGGATCGTGGGATACGCCCTGCGGCAACAACTTCAGCGCGACGATGCGGTCCTTCTCGGTGTCCTCGGCCTCGTAGACCTCACCCATGCCGCCGCGGCCGATCAGTCGGCGCAGCCGGTACCTGCCGAACTCCGTTCCGACCCGCGATGTCGGCTCGCTCATCTACCTGCCCCCGTCCGCAATTCGGTTCATCACACTAATGCGTCGGCGGGATACTCACCCCCGGTGGCACGGTCGTGGCGCACGATCTCGAACACATACTCGTGATCGCATACCCGGATGCGATCCCCGTGGGCGAGGGTGGCGGTACCCCGGATGCGCCTGCCGCCGACCTCGACACCGTTGGCCGAGCGCAGATCGGTGATCACGAAGCTGGTGCCGGTATCGATCAGCACGGCGTGATGGCGGCTGACCCGCACGTCGTCGAGCACGATGTCGTTGTCGGGCAGGCGGCCGATGCGCGTCGCGGCCGCCGCCAGCGGATGCACCCGGCCGGATTCGGCGCGCAACTGGGCGGGCGCGGACTGGGTATTCACCGCGGTGCGCAGGTCGATCCGCGAGATCTGGTGCACCGCGGTGGTGCGCGCACTACGGCGGGCGTCGAGCGGCTCCTGACGCAGGATGCGCTCGGCCAGCCGGCGAACCGTCGGGCCGGGGTCGATACCGAGATCGTCGGCCAGCGTCGTGCGCAGCCGCTGATAAGCGTCGAGCGCATCGGATTGTCGGTCGCTGAGGTAGTAGGCGATGATCAGCTGGGCCCACAACGGCTCCCGGTACGGATGCTCGGCTACCAGCTGCTCCAACGTGCCGATCACGGCATGGCCTCGGTTGCAAGCGATTTCGGCCTCGGCGTGGGCGGTATGGGCGACCACCTTGTCCTCGGTCAACGCCGTCGCGAACGGGCCGACGAACTCGAAATCGCGCAGATCGTCGAGGACCGGTCCGCGCCACTGCGCCAGCGCCTCGGCGAGGTGGGCGCTGGCCTGCTCGAAACGGCTCTCGGCGGCGGCCTGCACACCGGCGTTCTTGGCGGCAACGAAACGCCCGATATCGCAGTGCGGATCCGCCACGCTCAGGCGGTATCCGGGCGGGGCGGCGGCCAGCACGGACCGGCCGTCGGCACCGGAACTGCCGATGAGCTTGCGCAGGTTGGAGACGTAGGAATGCAGACTGGCCTTGGGCTCCGGCGGCGGGAACTGCTCCCAGGCCGCTGTCACCAACGCGTCGCTGCTGACCGGACGGTTGCGGCTCATCACCAGCATGGCGAGCACCGCGCGCTGCTTGGGTGTGCCCAGCGCGACGGGCTGCCCCGCGATGCGCAGTTGCAGCGGACCGAGCACTCCGAAGTCCAGTCCTGGGCTGTCCATGGTCAACGATTGTGCCCGGATGCCGCCTCGCGCCGCCCCGCGAGATGGTAGAACGTGTTCTAGTTTTGCGTGTGCTGGGCGATCGGAAGGGATGACGATGGCGTTGCGAGTCGTGCAGTGGGCCACCGGCGGAGTGGGCACGGCCGCCATCAAAGGAGTGCTGGAGCATCCCGACCTCGAACTCGTGGGTTGCTGGGTGCACTCGGCGGACAAGAACGGCCGCGATGTCGGCGAGCTGATCGGCGGTGATCCCATCGGCGTGTTCGCCACCACCAGCGTCGAGGACATCCTGGCGCTGGACGCCGATGCCGTCGTCTATGCGCCGCTGCTGCCGAATCCCGACGAGGTGGCCGCCCTGCTGCGCTCGGGCAAGAACGTCGTCACCCCGGTGGGCTGGGTGTACCCCAGCGAGAAGCAGGCCGCGCCGCTACGTGCCGCAGGCCTGGCCGGGAACGCGACCCTGCACGGGACCGGGATCGCCCCCGGCGGCATCAGTGAGAAGTTCCCGATCCTGTTCTCGGCGATGTCCACCGGCGTGACTTTCGTTCGGGCCGAGGAGTTCTCCGACCTGCGCACCTATGACGCGCCGGACGTGGTGCGGCACGTGATGGGCTTCGGTGAGACACCGGACAAGGCGCTGTCGGGCCCGATGCAAAAGCTGCTCGACGGCGGGTTCATCCAGGCCGTGAAGATGTGCGTCGACGCCTTCGGGTTCGCGGCGGATTCCAAGATCGTTGCCCGGCAGGAGATTGCGGTGGCGACCGCGCCGATCGACTCGCCGATAGGAACCATCGAACCGGGTCAGGTGGCCGGCCGGAAGTTCCACTGGGAGGCCCTCGTCGGCGATGACGTGGTGGTCAGGGTGACGGTCAACTGGCTGATGGGGGAAGAAAACCTCGATCCGCCATGGGATTTCGGCCCCGGAGGTCAGCGCTACGAGATGCAGGTCCAGGGCAATCCGAACTTCTCGGTCGTCATCACGGGTTTCCAGGGTGAGGTCGGTGAACAGGGACCCGAACCGGGTGTGGTGGCCACCGCCGCGCATTGCGTCAACTCGATTCCCGCAGTCTGCGCGGCACCGCCGGGGGTGGCGACCTATCTGGACCTGCCGCTGTTCGGCGCCAAGGCCGCGCCGGGCCTGCATCGAGGATGACCGGGCTCGCGCTGGTGCTCGCCGGCGGCGGGCTGGCGGGCATCGCCTGGGAGACCGGTGTCCTTGCCGGTATCGCCGAGAGTTCGCCGCAGACCGCGGCCGCCGTGTCGGGCGCCGACGTCCTGGTGGGCACCTCGGCGGGGTCGGCGGTGGCGGCGCAGATCGGCAGCGGTACCGCCATCGCCCGGCTGTACGACCGTCAGATCGCCGCCGACACCCACGAGCTCGATCCGGGCGTCAGCATCGAGGACATCACCGCGGTCTTCCTAGAAGCGCTGACCGGCACCAGCGACACCGGCGAGCGGCTGCGCCGCATCGGCGGGATCGCGCTGGCCGCCGATACCGTGCCCGAGGCGACCCGCCGGGCGATCATCGGGCACCGGTTGCCGTCGCACGACTGGCCGGGGCGGGCGCTGCGGATCACCGCCATCGACGCCGCCACCGGTGAGCTGGTGGTGTTCACCGCCGACTCCGGGGTGCCGTTGGTCGACGCCGTAGCGGCCAGCTGCGCGGTGCCGGGGGTGTGGCCGCCGGTGAGCATCGGGTCCGCGCGCTACATGGACGGGGGAGTGCTCAGCACCGTGCACATGCCTGTCGCGGCGGACTGCGCCCGCGCGGTGGTGCTGGCGCCTGCCGCCCCGGACGCCCCGGCGCCGTTCGGTGATGGGGCCGCCGCCGAGATCGCCGCATTCGGTGGTGCGACGTTCGCGGTGTTCGCCGATGATGACGCGCTGGCCGCGTTCGGAGCCAACCCGTTGGACCCGGCCTGCCGCGTGCCGTCGGCCGTCGCCGGATTCGCACAGGGTCGACGGGTGGCCGAGGGGCTGCGCGGTTTCCTGGGCGGCTAGTCCATGGCGTCGAGGGCGGCCGCCGCGAGCTCCTGGCCGATCTCGATGACCTCCTCGGCGCGGTGGTACTCCAGGCTGCGGCAGGCCGTGCGCGGCACCTCGATCAGCAGATCCGGCGGATAGGTCGCCAGCGTGTGCCGGGCAAGTGCGGCCTGGGCGATATCGATGGTGCGGTTCATGATCTCGAAGCTGCCGAGCCGCGGTAGCGCGGGCACGCCTTCTGCAGGTTCCTCCGGTGCCTCGTCCAGCGCGCTGCTGAACCGGCCGAGCACGGATTTGGCGGCCGGACTGTCCATCATCCGCTGGGCGGTGGCGGTATCGAGCAATGCCGTTGTGCTGCGCCACATCCTGCCGAGGAACTCGGTGGTCACCCGCGGCTGTGGCGTGTTGATCCCCGGCGCCGGATCGTCACCGGACAAGCTCACCGCGATGGTCAGATCGGCGTTGACGGCCGCGATCGGCGCCATCGGCAGCGGGTCCAGGATGCCGCCGTCGGCCAGCAACCGCCCGTCGAGCAGATGCGGGGTGAAGATCCCCGGTATCGCGATCGACGCGCGGATCGCATCATCGAGCGGGCCGCGTTGCAACCACACGGCCTTTCCGCTGATCAGATCGGTGGCCACCGACGTGTACGGGATCGGCAACGCCTCGATGGTGACGTCGCCGAGAATATCGCGCACGGCGTCCAGGATCTTCTCCGCGCGCAGCACGCCGGGGGAGTTCAAGGACGGGTCGAGCAGGCGCAGCACCGCGCGCTGGGTCAGCGAGCTCGCCCAGTGCGAGAATTCGTCGAGCTTTCCCGCCGCGTGCAGACCGCCGACGAGGGCCCCCATCGAGGACCCGGCGACGCCGACGATCTCATAACCCCGCTCCTGCAGCTCGTTGATGACCCCGATGTGCGCGTACCCGCGCGCACCCCCGCTGCCCAGTGCCAGCGCAATCCGCATACAGCCATTCTGGTGCACCGGTGTCGTCGGTTGCGCGGACTGTGACGATCGCGATGCCACGCCGGCGGCGGGCTTTCCGCTCGCCGTGATCGCAACCTCAGCCGCACTCGCCGCGCGACGCGGCGTTGGCGGCCATGATGACCCCCGCCTGGCGGGCCGGGGTCAGTTCCGCCCACGCCGTGTTGAAGCTGCCGGGGCCCGCCGCGCCGTCGCTCTGCAGCGTCTTCAGATACGCCTCCACCGGGTCCTTGTGCTCGTCGAACCACCGCTTGGCGGCCAGGCAGGCCTGGCCGTATTCGGATTCGGTGGCGTCGGACGGAACGTCGACGACGGTCGTCACCCCATCGGGTGACACCCGGACCGCGCCGCTGACCGCGGCCTCCGCCGGCAGTCGGGGCGTCTCGCTCGCCGGGGTCTGCGAGGACGCCGCGGTGTCCGTGGACTCGGGTTCGGAGGACCCGCACCCGGCGAGCAGCGTGACGGCGGCGGTGGCGAGCAGAGCGATCGGGTAGCGGCGCATGTGGCCAATCTATGCAACACTCGCGTCCATGACCGAGAGGGCTCAGAACGTGGGTGTGCGGGGCTGTTGTCGCGCTCGTTGAGTGCGCCCACCCGTCCCTTTCTCTTTCTGGAGTTCCATTCCCATGGTTGCCCCACTGCTCGCTCCGCCCGCTGTCTCCGCGCCCACCCGGTTGCGCCTTCCCGACCTGCTCGCCGCCACCGACCGGTGCGCCGATGATGTGCTCTCCGGCCGGTACGACCGGCTGATCGACAGGGACCGGCTGCCCATCGACGAGCGGTGGTACCGGCGGCTCTACGGTGACGACGAACTCGACATCTGGCTGATCAGCTGGGTGCCCGACAAGTCGACCGAACTGCACGACCACGGCGGATCGCTCGGTGCGTTGACGGTTGTCTCCGGTGCGCTGCGTGAAACTCGTTGGGATGGAACCGAATTACGTAACCGTCAGTTGGAAGCCGGTGATCAGGCCGCATTCCCGCTCGGCTGGGTGCACGATGTGGTGTGGGCGCGCGAGTCGGTGTCGGCGGGTGGGGTTGCGGTACCGCCGGCGCCGACACTGAGTGTGCACGCCTACTCGCCGCCGTTGACCGCGATGTCGTACTACTCGGTGACCGAGCGCAACACCCTGCGTCGCAGCCGCACCGAACTGACCGACGCCCCGGAAGGATAGGACGCATGCCCAGTCGTATCGACGCGGTGCTCGCCGCCGCCAGGTCCCGGTTGCGTCGGCTCCCCGCCGCCGATGTTCCTGCCGCGCTGCGCCGTGGCGCGCTGTTGGTGGACATCCGGCCGGGTTGGCAGCGGGCGCAGGAGGGTGAGGTCGCCGCGTCTCCGCAGGTCCTTGTCATCGAACGTAACCATCTGGAGTGGCGGTGCGACCCGACCAGCGAGGCCCGCATCCCCGAGGCCGTCGACGATGACGTGGAATGGATCGTGCTGTGCTCGGAGGGCTACACCTCCAGCCTGGCCGCCGCGGCGTTGCAGGACCTCGGTCTACACCGGGCCACCGACGTCATCGGCGGTTATCACGCCCTGCCCGCCGAACTGCGGTCAGCTGTTCTCGTCTGAGCGCAGGATCGGCCGCAGCTTGTCGGTCTTGGCCGGCGTCCAGCCCGGCGGCTGCAGGATCGCCGCCCACGCGTTGGCGACATCGCGCACGTAGACGTGGCCATGGCCGTCGGGCACATCCACCGCGACCGCCATATCGGCGGACACCTGCAGGAAGGTCACCACGGGGATCCATTCCATCCGGGGTGAGACGTCGTAACCGCGGGGTTCCCTGAGCCAATCGGGTTTGGCGAACAGCAGATCCGGGTTCCACCACGAGATCGGGTCCGAGGCATGCTGCAGATAGACCACGCGGGGTTGCCCCCACGGGGCATCGGGCCTGCGCAGATCCTGTTCGGCGCGGGCCGAGAACCGGACGTTCTCGCCGCGATCGTAGATCGGCA
Source organism: Mycolicibacterium neoaurum ATCC 25795 (assembly GCF_000691525.1). Taxonomy (GTDB): domain Bacteria; phylum Actinomycetota; class Actinomycetes; order Mycobacteriales; family Mycobacteriaceae; genus Mycobacterium; species Mycobacterium neoaurum. The sequence continues at coordinate 325,634 of NZ_JMDW01000012.1, read as the reverse complement.
GCCACTCCGGGGATCCCGCGTCGCGATCGCGGGTGAGCGTCGTCCAGATGGTGTTCTTGAACGTGGGACCGCTGAACAGCGCCCCGTCGGTGCGGGCGATCAGATTGTTCAGTGCCAGGAACGGGGCCTCGCCGCCGAATGAACCCAGGCTTTCGCCGAACACCACCAGTTTGGGGCGTTCGGCCTGCGGCATCTCACGCACCAACGCGTCGACCGCCTCGAACAGCGCCTGCCCGGCCTGCAGCGCGTTCTCCTGGTCGACGAGGAACGAGATCCAGCTGGGCAGGAACGAGTACTGCATCGACACGATCGCGGTGTCGCCGTTGTACATGTATTCCAGCGCGGAGGCCTCGGCCTCGTTGACCCAGCCGGTTCCGGTGGTGGTGGCGATCGCGATGACCGCGCGGTCCAGCCCGCCGGTGCGGCGCAGTTCCTCGGCGGCCAGTGCGGCGTCGGCCTTGAGATTGTCGCCGGAGTTCAGCCCGGCGTAGGCGCGAATCGGTTCGGTGGCCGGTGCCCCGTTGAAGGCGGTGAGCTCTTCCACCGTCGGGCCACCTGCGACGAAGTTGCGACCCTGATGCCCCAGCGACTCCCAACTGACCAGTGACTGCGGGCCACCGGACCGCAAAGTGGATGTGGGAGCGGGGTTGTCGGGATCATCCTCGTTGTTGACGTTCTCGAATGTGCTGTTGATGGTGGTCATCGCGAAGCGCACCACGATGCCGTTGAGCAACGCGATGGTCAGCGCGAGCACCAGCGCCACCGCTACCACACCGGACACCCGCGGCGGCGCGATGCGCTCCAGTTGGCGCACCAGGTAACGGATCAGCTTGCCGACCAGCTGGCCGATCTCGACGAACAAGAACAGGAAGACGATCGCCAGCACGGCGGTCAGCGGGTGATCCCAGAAGCCGAGTCGCGGAACCCCCATCAGATCCCGGATATCGTCTTGCCACACATGGAAGTAGACGATCGCGGCGATCTGCCCGATGACGCCGACCACGACCAGGACCAGCCAGGCCCGTTTGGGCGGCGGCGGCGTGCTGTCCCGCGACAGCATGTACCGGAACAGCCAGACGCCGAAAACGCCGAGCCCATAGCCGATACCGCCGGCCGCGCCGCTGACGAGGCCCTGGAACAGCGGTCCGCGCGGTAACAGCGACGGTGTCAGGGACAGCCAGATGAAGACCAGGCCGACCGCCGTACCGGTGAAGGTGTAGTGCCGAATCCACCACGCGCGCTTGGGTGGCGCGTCGGGTGCTGGCGGTGCGGCGGTGGCGGTCACCGCTCGACTTTAGCGATGGGTGAAGTTCGGCGCGCGCTTCTCGGTGAACGCGGCCATGCCTTCCTTCTGGTCTGCGGTGGCGAAGGCCGAATGGAAGATCCGGCGCTCGTAGAGCAGTCCCTCGGTCAGCGACGACTCGAAGGCGCGGTTGACCGCCTCCTTGGCCATCCGTGCCGCCGACAACGACATCCCGGCGATGGTGGCGGCGGTGGCGTTGGCCTCGTCGAGCAGGGTGTCGGCGGGGACCACGCGGGACACCAGGCCGCTGCGCTCGGCTTCGGCGGCGTCGATGGTGCGCCCGGTCAGGATGAGGTCCATCGCCTTGGCCTTGCCGATCGCACGGGTCAACCGCTGACTACCGCCCATGCCGGGCAGCACACCGAGCTTGATCTCGGGCTGGCCGAACTTCGCGGTGTCCGCGGCGATCAGCAGATCACACATCATGGCCAGTTCGCAGCCGCCGCCGAGTGCGTATCCGGCGACCGCGGCGATGGTCGGGGTGCGGGTGGCCGCGAATTTGCCCCAGAGGGCGAAGAAGTCCTGGCCGAACACGTCGGCGAAGGACAGTTCGGCCATCTCCTTGATATCGGCGCCGGCGGCGAAGGCCTTCTCGCTGCCGGTCAGGATGATCGCACCGATACCCGGGTCGTTGTCGAATTCCGCTGCCGCGGTGGTGACCTCGTGCATCACCTGCGTGTTGAGCGCGTTGAGCGCCTTGGGCCGGTTCAGGGTGATGGTGCCGACCCGACCGTCGCGGGTCACCAGGATGGTCTCGAAACTCATGATTGCTCCTCGTGGAATGTCAGATCGGGGTCGGCGGAGGCGAAATAGGCGTCGACGGCGGCGTCGTCGACGTCAGCCAGAGTGGCGGGCGACCATTGCGGATTGCGATCCTTGTCCACGAGCTGGGCGCGGATGCCTTCGACGAAATCGTGCGACTTCATCGACGCCACCGACACCCGGAATTCCTGGTGCAGAACCTCTTCCAGGGTGGGCAGGTGGGCCGCGCGGCGCACCGCGGTCAGGGTGACGGCCAGCGCGATGGGGGAGCGGGTGGCGATCAGCTCGGCGGCGTCGTGTGCGGCGGGCGCGGCGTGGGCGCGCAGGTCGTCCAGGATCGCTGCGACGCTGTCGCCTGAATAGCAGTCATCGATCCAATCCCGTTGGGCAAGAAGTTCACTGGCCGGTGGCTCCTCGGCGTAGCTGTTCAACGCGTCCTGATGCCCGTCGGTGACGACGGCTTCGGCGAAGTCGGCCAGCCGGGCCTGGGGGACGAAGTGGTCGGCGAATCCGAGGGCGATGGCGTCGGCGCCGGAGAACGGGGCACCGGTCAGCGCGGCGTGCAGACCCAACGATCCCGGTGCCCGGGAGAGCAGGTAGGTGCCGCCGACGTCGGGGATGAACCCGATGCCGACCTCGGGCATGCCCATCTTGGTCTTCTCGGTGACCACGCGGACGTTGCCGTGTGCGGCGACCCCGACACCGCCGCCCATCACGATGCCGTCCATCAGTGCGACATAGGGCTTGGCGAAGCGGCCGATGTGCGCGTTGAGCAGGTATTCGTCCCACCAGAACTTGCGGGCGTAGGAGCCGTCGGCGCGCGCCGAGTGATACAGCGCGACGACGTCACCGCCGGCACACAGGCCGCGCTCACCGGCACCGGTCAGCAGCACGGCCGAGATCGCATCGTCGTTCTCCCAGGCGTTCAGTGCCTGCTGCAGTCCGTCGACCATGACGGCGTTGAGCGAGTTGATCGCCTTGGGGCGGTTCAACGTCACGATGCCGACACCGTTACGGACAGTTACTAGGATGTCCTCGTTTTCTGCCACGAATGCAATCTAGTTCGTGGTCCGCGCGTGATGTGCGACGGGTAGGGTTTGCACAGCTTCATCCCAGGAATGGGGTCGCGGCCGATACCTGAGAGCGCTCTCAGTGCAGGGGTATCGCGGGAACCCGTTCCCGGCAATGATCGTTGACTGTGTGTTCGTAAATCGAACCACCAGTACTGAAGGAGAGGACCTACGGTGCGCGAAAGCAGCAACCCGGTATTCCGATCCCTGCCCAAGGGGCAGCAGGGCGGATACGCGCAATTCGGTACCGGAGCCGCAAGCTTCGGTGCCCAGCAGGTACATGCGGACCCTTATGCCGCAACCCAATACCCCGATCAGCAGCAGGCCGGCGTCTCGCGGCCGATGACGATCGACGACGTCGTCACCAAGACGGGCATCAGCCTGGCGATCCTGACGGCGGTGGCGGTCGTCTCGTACTACCTGGTCAGCACCAACCTCAGCCTGGCCACCCCGTTCACCCTGGTGGGCGCGCTCGGCGGCCTGGCGTTGGTGCTCATCGCGACGTTCGGGCGTAAGCAGGACAACCCGGCCATCGTGCTGAGCTACGCGGCGCTGGAAGGTCTGTTCCTCGGCGCGGTGTCGTTCATCATCGCCAACCTGGCCTCGGTCGGTGGCGTCGGGATGATCGCCCAGGCGATCGTCGGCACGCTCGGCGTGTTCTTCGGCATGCTCGTGGTCTACAAGACCGGTGCCATCCGCGTCACCCCGAAGTTCACCCGCATGATCGTCGCCGGCCTGTTCGGTGTGGTCGCGCTGATGCTGGTGAACCTGGTGCTCGGCCTGTTCGGTGTCGGCGGCGGTGCGGGCATGGGCCTGCGCGACGGTGGCGCCATCGCGATCGGCTTCTCGCTGCTGTGCATCGCACTGGCGGCGTTCAGCTTCCTGATCGACTTCGACGCGGCCGACCAGATGATCCGCGCCGGTGCTCCGGAGAAGGCCGCATGGGGCGTCGCCCTTGGCCTGATGGTCACCCTGGTGTGGCTGTACCTGGAGATCCTGCGTCTGCTCAGTTACTTCAACAACGACTAGCAGTTCGGCCAGAGAAAGGGCGTCCCGCGCGGGGCGCCCTTTTTCGTTGCCGTTTTCTCGCTGACTCTGCGGTGAGGGTGCGGGCTACTCGTATTCTCGCGCCGTACGCGCAGAGTCAACGCATCCACAGTGGCGGATTGATTCACAGGGCGTGTCGGATGATGGGTGCCCGCCGTGTGTCTGTCGGCGCGTGTCGGCACGGTCCGGTCATGGATATCCCGGAGGTCTTCATCGGTAGCGAAGCTTTGGCGGCAGGCACCCTCAGCCGTCACGAGCTGCGTAAGCACTACCGCGCTGTGATGCCTGACGTGTATGCGGGCACGCGCGCCGCGCTCACCCTTCGACAGCGCACCATGGCGGCGTGGTTGTGGTCCGGGCGTGAGGCGGTGATCGCGGGTGCGGCAGCATCAGCACTCCATGGCGCCGAATGGGTTGCCGATGACGCGCCGATCGAGCTGATCTGGCCGAACGCTCGTGCGCCACGGCAGGTCATCACCCGCCACGATCTGCTGATCGACGGCGAGGTGCTGGTGCTCGACGGTATGACTGTCACCACGGCCCACCGCACCGCATTCGATCTCGGTCGACGCGGCCGGTTGGCCGATGCCGTCGCACGCCTGGACGCGTTGATCCGGGCTACCGGCCTCGCACCGGCTGATGTGCGTGGGGTAGCCGAACGTCATCGTCGTACCAGGGGACTGCGGCAACTCGAGCGGGCGCTTGAGCTTGCTGACGGCGGTGCTCAGTCTCCGAAGGAGACGTGGCTCCGACTGATGCTGATCGAGGATGGTTTTCCTCGGCCGCGCACGCAGATTCCGATCCTTGATCCGACCGGATACCCGAAGTACCACCTGGACATGGGGTGGGAGGACCGCAAGCTCGCCGTCGAGTACGACGGGGTGCAGCACGCGGACGCACTCGCCTACGACATCGAGCGACACGACTACATCGCAGGCCTCGGGTGGACCGTCGTCAGAGTGGCGGCGGGCCAACGGCGTCCCGGCATCATCGCGCGTGTCGAGCGGGAGTGGAGACGACTATCAGCGTTGACTCTGCGGTGAGGGCGCGGACTACTCGCACTTTTGCGCCGTGAGCGCAGAGTCAACGGTCAGGGGACGCGCGGGGTGACCCGGCTCGCCGCCTCGGCGGCATTGGCCCGCGCCGCGTCGACATCGGCGTCGTAGGCCAGCGCCACGCCCATGCGGCGCTTGACGAAGCTCTCCGGCTTGCCGAACAGCCGAATATCGGTGCGCGGCACCCGCAATGCCTCGTCCACGCGATCGAACACCACCCCGGAGGCGTCCACGCCGCCATAGATGACCGCGCTGGCGCCGGGCGTCTTGAGCGTGGTGTCCACCGGCAGGCCGAGGATGGCCCTGGCATGCAGCTCGAATTCGTTCTGCCACTGCGTGATCATCGTGACCATGCCGGTGTCGTGCGGGCGGGGGCTGACCTCGCTGAACCACACCTGGTCGCCCTTGACGAACAGCTCCACCCCGAAAATGCCCTGTCCACCCAGGTTTTCGGTCACCGCGGCGGCGATCTGCTGGGCCGACTCCAGCGCGGCGGCCGACATCGGGTGCGGCTGCCAGCTCTCCACGTAATCGCCGCTGACCTGCCGGTGCCCGATCGGCTCGCAGAACTGGGTCTCTATCGCAGCAGACGCGCCGACCCCGCGCACCGTCAACAGCGTGATCTCGTAGTCGAAGTCGATGAAGCCCTCGACGATGATGCGGGTATTGCTGACCCGGCTGCCCGACATGGCGTACTCCCACGCGGGCTCGACACCGTCGGGTCCGTCGATCTTGCTCTGCCCCTTGCCCGAACTGCTCATCACCGGCTTGACCACGCACGGGTAGCCGATCTCGTCGACCGCCGCCCGCAGCTCGGCCAGCGAATCGCAGAAACGGTACGGACTGGTCGGCACGCCCAGGGTCTCGGCCGCCAGGCGCCGGATGCCCTCGCGGTCCATGGTCAACCGGGCCGCCCGCGCCGTCGGGATCACCCGGACCGCGCCGGCGTCCTCGAGCTCTTCGAGCACCGGGGTCGCGATGGCCTCGATCTCGGGCACCACCAGATCCGGCTTCTCGGTCTCGATGAGCTCGCGCAGTGCGTCGGCGTCGGTCATCGCGAGCACCCGCGCATGGTGGGCGATCTGGTGCCCCGGCGCGTTCGGGTAGCGGTCGACGGCGATGGTCTCGACGCCCAGGCGCTGCAGCGCGATCAGGACTTCGCGGCCGAGCTCACCGGAGCCGAGCAGCATCACCCGGGTGGCGTGCGGGGACAGGGGTGTTCCGAGTGTGGTCATCGGCAGGGAGTTTATGCACAACGACGCCGCGGCGGAGGCGCAGTACGCACCCCCGCCGCGGCGTCGTGAGAAATCAGGAGAGGCGCTCGACGACCATCGCCATGCCCTGCCCGCCGCCGACGCACATCGACTCGATGCCGAAGGTCTTGTCGTGGGTGGCCAGGTTGTTGAGCAGGGTGGCGGTGATGCGGGCGCCGGTCATGCCGAACGGGTGGCCCAACGCGATGGCGCCGCCGGAGACGTTCAGCTTGTCCTCGTCGATACCCAGTTCGCGCGCCGAACCCAGCACCTGCACCGCGAAGGCCTCGTTGATCTCGACCAGGTCGATATCGGAGATCGTCTTGCCGGCCTTGGCCAGCGCCTTGCGGATGGCCTCGATCGGGCCGAGGCCCATGATCTCCGGCGACAGCCCGGACACCCCGGTGGACACGATGCGCGCCAGCGGGGTCAGGCCGAGCTCCTTGGCCTTGGTGTCGCTCATGATGATGACGGCCGCCGCGCCGTCGTTCAGCGGGCAGGCATTACCCGCGGTGATCGTGCCGTTCGGGCGGAACACCGGCTTGAGCTGGCTGATCTTCTCGTAGGTGGTGCCGGCGCGCGGGCCGTCATCAGTGGAGACGACGGTGCCGTCGGGCAGCGTCACCGGGGAGATCTCGCGCTCGAAGAAGCCGCTCTTGATGGCCTCCTCGGCGCGGTTCTGCGAGCGCACCCCCCAGTGGTCCTGATCCTCGCGGCTGATGCCGGTGTAGGTGGCGACGTTCTCGGCGGTCTGGCCCATGGCGATGTAGACGTCCGGGATCAGGCCGTCCTCGCGGGGATCGTGCCAGGTGGATTCGTCTTCGGCCTGCTTGATGGTGCGCGCCTGAGCCTCGTCGAACAGGGGGTTCTTGGAGTTCGGCGCACCGTCGGCGGCGCCGACGGCGAACCGCGACACCGTCTCCACACCCGCGGAGATGAAGACGTCACCCTCGCCGGCCTTGATCGCGTGGAACGCCATCCGGGTGGTCTGCAAGGAGGAGGAACAGTACCGGTTGACGGTGGTACCGGGCAGGAAGTCATAGCCGAGCTCGACGGCGACGGCGCGGCCGATGTTGTAGCCGGCCTCACCGGCGGGCTGTGCGCTGCCCATCATCAGGTCGTCGATATCGCGGGGGTCCAGCGAGGGCACCTTGTCCAGGGCGGCGCGCACCATCTGTGCGGCCAGATCATCGGGACGCATGGTGACCAGCGATCCCTTACCCGCCCGACCGATCGGTGAGCGTGCGGTGGCGACGATGACGGCTTCGGGCATGTTGACCTCCGTGAACAAGTGCTTGGTTGGCTCTACGCTAACTCGCGGGCACCACTATGGGTGCGGGGACCCCGGTGGAACGACGCCACAGCCGACTGATGTTGCCGATCCGGGCCAGCAGCGAACCACTGCCGTCCATCCGTGATTCCAGGGCGGCCTCGGTCGGCGTCTGCGAGTTGAACTCGCCGAGTGCCCGACACAGCGCCGGAAGCAGCTGCTTGGCCGCCAACTCGTAGCCGGCCGCCGACGGATGGAACATATCGGCGGAGAACAACACCTCGGGCGCCTCGTAGAAGTGCGGGGCCAGCAGGTCCGAGAACGGCACCGGCACCCCGCCCGCCGCCCGAACCGCGGCGGCCTGGGCGCGGGCCAGCCGCAGACCCCGGTTGCGTGTCACCCACCGCAACGGCTGCGGGATGGCCTTGATGACGCCGAAGTCGGGGCAGGTACCGACCACGACGACCGCGCCCGCGCTGCGCAACCGCTCCACCGCCTGGCCGACGCGGCGCGCCGACGGGCCGAGCCCGTTGGGTTTGGTGATGTCGTTGGCGCCGATCATGATGACGGCCGCATCCGGCGGCGGTCCGGCGACGAACATGGCATCGATCTGTCCGGACAGCCCCTTGGAGGTGGCGCCGACGATGGCCTTGGTGCTCAGCCGGATGCGCTTACCGGACTCCTCGGCGAGGCCGCGGGCCAGCAGCACCCCGGGCACCTCATCGCCGCAGGTGCTGCCATACCCGGTTGCGGTGGAGTCGCCGAAGATCATCAGATGCAGGTCGACGGGGGTGTCGCGGGTCCACCGTTGCACCGGTCCGCCGCCGGGGGAGTAGACACCGTCGGCACGCGGGGGCGCATCCCAGGATTTCGGAATGGTCTGGCGGGCCTGGTCGGCCTGGCCGCTCAGCAGGTTACGGGCGCCGACGTAGGCCGAACCGGTGGAGACGAGCGCAGCGGCGGCCACGGCGACGGACGTGATGCGACCCACGACCACGATTTTAGGTCTCGATTCAACAAAGTCAGTAGGCGCGCGAGTAACCGCGGTCACATTGGGGTATCGAACGCGGTACCAAATTTGAATCAGGCATTGTTGAACAAATTGACGGCAGGCAAGCTAAATTCAACCCCCTGGCTAACAACTTATCGGCCAACGGGCACTACAACGGCGTAGGAAGTGGTGGCGATGACGGCACCAAGCAGGGTCTCCGGGGCCCCACATGCAGCGATAAGCCCTGCTAGGGCGCGTCAATCGCGGCGTTTTCCGGTCGGCGACTGGCGTCCTGTCGAGATCGTCGAAGACGGTGCAGGCCTGGCGGGCAGGCTCGCCGGACTGGTAGCCATGATGACGATCAAGCCAACTTTGGCAATCGGATCGCACGTGCCGAAGCTGCCCTGGCCGTTCGGTCTCGTCGACTTCGCCGCCCGCGTCCTGCGGCCCGCGCCGGGCACGGTGCGTGCCACGATCGCGCTGCCGCACTGCACGGCCCAACTGATCCGCGCCGCCGGGGTGTTGCCCGCCGACGGCAAGCGTTCGGTGATCCTCTACCTGCACGGCGGGGCGTTCTTGACCTGTGGCGCCAACACCCACGGCCGGATGGTCACCGAACTGTCCAAGTTCGCCGACAGCCCGGTGTTCGTCGTCAACTACCGGATGATCCCCAAGCATTCGATCGCCAGCGCGATCGACGACTGCTACGACGCCTACAAATGGCTGCGCCTGACGGGCTATGACCCGGCCAATATCGTCCTGGCCGGCGACTCGGCCGGCGGCTACCTGGCGCTCGCGCTCGCCCAGCGCCTGCAGGCCGAGGGCGGCGAAGTGCCCGCGGCGGTGGTCACCATGTCCCCGCTGTTCGAGATCAACAGCGACAGTCGTGCCCAACACCCCAACTCGCGTTCCGACGCGATGTTCCCGCCGCGCGCGATCGAGGCCCTCGGTGCCATCGTCGAGGAATCGGCCAAGCGGCACGGCCAGGAGGTCTACGAGCCGCTGGAGCACGTCGAACCGGGCCTGCCCCGCACCCTGATCCACGTCTCGGGCTCGGAGGTTCTGCTCAACGATGCGCGAAAGGCGGCCCGGATTCTGGCCGAGTCCGGCGTCCCGGTCGAGGTGCGCATCTGGCCCGGTCAGATCCACGTTTTCCAGTTGTGTTCGCCGATCGTCGGGGAAGCGACGCGCTCGTTGCGCCAGATCGGTGAGTACATCCGAGAGGCGACGTGGTGAGTCTGCGCGCAGCCTGACACGATAGGTGTCATGCGCATCGCCAGCCATATCAGTGAGCTCATCGGTAACACCCCGCTGGTCCGGCTGAACTCGGTGGTCCCACCGGGTGCCGGTGTGGTCGCGGCCAAGGTCGAGTACCTCAACCCCGGCGGCAGTTCCAAGGACCGCATCGCCGTGAAGATGATCGACGCGGCCGAGGCGTCCGGCGAGCTCAAGCCGGGCGGCACCATCGTCGAGCCCACCTCGGGCAACACCGGCGTCGGGCTGGCGCTGGTGGCCCAGCAGCGCGGTTATCACTGCGTGTTCGTGTGCCCGGACAAGGTCAGCGAGGACAAGCGCAACGTGCTGCGCGCCTACGGTGCCGAGGTGGTGGTCTGCCCGACTGCGGTGGCCCCGGACGATCCGGCGAGCTATTACAGCGTGTCCAATCGTCTGGTCGAGGAGATCGACGGGGCATGGAAGCCCGACCAGTACTCGAACCCGATGGGTCCGGCCAGCCATTACGAGACCACCGGTCCGGAGATCTGGGCCGACACCGACGGCAAGATCACCCACTTCGTCGCCGGCGTGGGTACCGGCGGAACCATCACCGGCACCGGTCGTTACCTCAAGGAGGTGTCCGGCGGACGGGTGAAGATCATCGGTGCCGACCCGGAGGGCTCGGTGTACTCGGGCGGCACCGGCAGGCCTTATCTCGTGGAGGGTGTCGGCGAGGATTTCTGGCCCAGCGCCTACGACCCCGCCATCCCCGACGAGATCATCGCCGTGTCCGATGCCGATTCCTTCGATATGACCCGTCGGCTGGCCCGTGAGGAAGCGCTGCTGGTCGGCGGATCGTGCGGCATGGCCGTCGTCGCCGCGCTGCGGGTCGCCGAGAAGGCCGGACCCGACGCGGTCGTGGTCGTGCTGCTGCCCGACGGCGGGCGAGGCTACCTGTCGAAGGTGTTCAACGACTCGTGGATGTCCTCCTACGGCTTCCTGCGCAGCAGGCTCGACGGTTCCATCGACGAGCCGACCGTCGGGGAGGTGCTGCGGCACAAGTCCGGAGCCCTGCCGGATCTGGTGCACACCCATCCGTCGGAGACGGTGCGCGACGCCATCACCATCCTGCGCGAGTACGGGGTCTCCCAGATGCCGGTGGTTGGTGCCGAGCCGCCGGTGATGGCGGGCGAGGTCGCCGGCAGTGTCTCCGAAAGAGAGCTGCTCTCAGCGGTTTTCGAGGGACGAGCGAAGCTGGCCGATGCGGTGTCGTTGCACATGAGCGCACCGTTGCCGCTCATCGGTTCCGGCGAGCTGTTGGGTACCGCGGCAAAGACGTTGCGGGACTGCGATGCGGTGATGGTCGTCGAGGACGGCAAACCGATCGGTGTGCTGACTCGCCACGATCTGCTCGGCTCGCTGTCCAAGGGGTCCGTCGGGCGCTGACCGCCGGTACCGACCTGGACAGCGACTTCTCCGGTAGGGTTCTGGCCGCAGAGCAGGCTAATTCCTCACCAGGAGGGCGTCCCATGACTGAGCAACCGCCACCACCTCCTGGGGACTATCCGCCGCCACCGCCCGGTGGCTACCCGCCGCCCCCGCCGCCTTCGGGTAGCTACGCGCCCCCGCCGCCCGGTCACCCGGGTGTCGAGGCCGCAGCGCCATTGCCCAAATCGGCCTACACCTCGTGGTTCACCCGGGTGCTCGCATTCCTGATCGACGCCGTTCCGGTGCTGATCCTGCAGGGAATCGGCTACGGTTTGCTGCTCGGTACCCGAGAGACCGTGTGCCTCACCGAGACTTCGGAATACGACCTCGGTGCATTCTGTGCCACAGGGGCTTCCACTCTGGGGCAGGTGGCCGTTGCGGTGTGCGGTGTTCTCGCACTTGCCTACTACGTGTGGAACTACGGCTACCGGCAGGGCACCACGGGTTCCAGCATCGGTAAGGCCATCATGGGTTTCCGGATCGTCGGGGAGGCCACCGGCCGGCCGATCGGCTTCGGCATGTCGATACTTCGTCAGCTCATCTACTTCGTCGCCAATGTGATCTGTTTCCTGCCCTGGCTTGTCGCCGTGTTGTTCCCGCTCTGGGATCCCAAGGCGCAGACGCTGGTCGACAAGGTCGTGAAGACGGTCGCGCTCCCGGGCCGATGACCGGCAGCATGAACGGCGACGGTTCCTCGTCGGATGCCTACACCCCGTGGCTGAGTCGAGTGCTGGCATTCGTCATCGACCTCATTCCCTTCGCCGTGCTGCAGGGCATCGGGTATGCGTTGCTGTTGGGCACGCGGGAGACGGTGTGCGGCACCAGCGATTCGGGCTATGCCCGCGCCGAATTGTGTGCGGCGGGGGCATCGACGTTCGGTCAGGTGGCGTTTGCCGTGACCTGGATCCTCGCGGTCGCGTACGCGCTGTGGAACTTCGGATTCCAGCAGGGTAGGACGGGCTCGAGCCTGGGCAAGGGGGTGCTCAAGTTCAAGGTGGTCGGTCAGAACACCGGGCAGCCAGTCGGATTCGTGGCATCGGTGGTGCGCCAGGTGGCGCACGCCGTCGACGCCGTCATCTGTTATGTCGGCTTCCTGTTTCCGCTCTGGGACGCCAAACGACAGACGTTGGCCGACAAGCTCGTCAAGACGGTCTGTGTGCCGCTGTGACGAGGTTGTGACGGAGAGGTGCCGCGCGTCGGCCCCTTCCAAGAATTCTCCAAGTGCGGCACCGCAGACTTCGTCTGAAACTCATGTCGATCTTGAGCGCCGCGAGACCACCGGCGTGACATAGGCTCACCTCACGCGCCGACGGCGCGGCGTTTGTCGGTACTCAATTCTCACGAGAAGGTGAAATGACACAACCGCCTCCTCCGCCGGGCAGCACCCCGCCCGGTGGATTCCCGCCACCCGAGAACGTCCCGCCGGGCGGCTATCAGCCGCCCTCGCAGGGTGGTTACCAGCCGCCCCCGCCGCAGGGTGACTATCCGCCCCCGCCCGGGAACTTCCCGCCGCCGCCACAGGGCGGCTACCCGCCACCCCCGCAGGGTGGCTATCCGCCTCCGCCGCAGGGTGGTTACCCGCCGCCCCCGCCCCCGCAGGGTGGCTTCGCGCCGCCGCCTCCGGGATACCCGCAGCCGGGCTACCCGGGTGGTGCCGCGCCCTACAGCGTCGGCGACGCGTTCTCCTGGGCGTGGAACAAGTTCAGCAAGAATGCCGGCGCGCTGATCATCCCGACCCTGGTCTACGCGCTGGTGGTGGGCATCTTCGGCGGCATCGTCTTCGGCATCGCCGCTGCGGTGGCACCGAGCGGGGTCACGACCTACGACTCGTATGACAGCGGCTTCAGCTACGAGTACAGCTCAAGCCTCGGCGGGGCCAGCATCTTCGTGCTGGTGATCGGCCTCATCCTGCTGCTGGTACTGCTGGCGGCGATCTCATCGGCCTACTTCGGTGGTGTCCTGGACATCGCCAACGGGGTGCCGGTGACGGCGGGTTCGTTCTTCAAGCCACGCCTCATCGGCCCGGTGATCATCGCGACCCTGCTGGTCGGTATCGCGGTCAGTATCGGCAGCGTGCTCTGCTACATCCCCGGTCTGATCGTGTCGATCTTCGCCTTCTTCGTGACTCCGGCGCTGATCGATCGCAACCTGTCGGCCATCGATGCGATCAAGCTGAGCATCGACGTCACCAAGAACAATTTCGTTCAGGTGCTGCTGAGTTGGCTGCTGTACTCGGTGATCCTCGCCGTCGGATCGTTCCTGTGCTACGTCGGTCTGCTGGTCGCCGCGCCGCTGGCGATCCTGTTCCAGGTGTACGCCTACCGTCGCCTCACCGGTGGACAGGTTGCACCGCTGACACCGTAATCGGGCATAGCGCAACAGAACGGGGTGGACCGAACCGGTCCACCCCGTTTCTGTTGTCCGGGCACCACTACCCTGGACGGCATGGGTGAACAGCGCAGTGCTCACGACGCACACCGGTGGCAGGGTCTGGCGACCAGGGCGATCCACGCGGGGTTCCGGCCCGATCCGGCCACCGGCGCGGTCAACGCCCCGATCTATGCCAGTTCGACCTTCGCCCAGGATGGTGTCGGTGGATTGCGCGGTGGCTTCGAGTACGCGCGCACCGGCAACCCGACCCGCGCCGCCCTGGAGGCCTCGCTGGCCGCGGTCGAGGAGGCCGATTTCGGCCGGGCTTTCGCCTCGGGGATGGCGGCCACCGACTGCGCCTTGCGTGCGGTGCTGCGTCCCGGCGATCACGTCGTCATCCCCGACGACGCCTACGGTGGCACCTTCCGGTTGATCGACAAGGTGTTCACGCAGTGGGGGATTCGCTACACCCCGGTCGCGTTGGCCGATCTCGATGCCGTGGCCGCCGCGGTGACGCCGGAGACCAAGCTGATCTGGGTCGAGACGCCGACCAACCCATTGCTCTCGATAGCCGATATCGCGGGCATCGCCGAGATTTCCCGCAAGAACGGCGCGAAACTGTTGGTGGACAACACCTTCGCTTCTCCGGCGCTACAGCAGCCATTGACCCTCGGCGCGGATATCGTGCTGCACTCCACGACGAAGTACATCGGTGGGCATTCCGATGTGGTCGGCGGCGCGTTGCTGACCAACGACGAGGAGCTCGACACGGCGTTCGCGTTCCTGCAGAACGGCGCGGGCGCGGTGCCCGGTCCCTTCGACGCGTACCTGACCATGCGTGGCCTGAAGACCCTGGTGCTGCGCATGCAGCGGCACAGCGAGAATGCGGCCAAGGTGGCCGAGTTCCTTGCCGAGCATCCGGCCATCGACTCGGTGCTCTACCCGGGTCTGCCGAGCCACCCCAACCATGAGGTCGCGGCCAAGCAGATGTCCGGTTTCGGAGGGATGATCTCGGTCCGGCTGCGCGGTGGCGTGGCCGCGGCGCGCGATTTCTGCGCCCGCACCGAAATTTTCATTCTCGCTGAGTCTTTGGGCGGTGTGGAATCGCTGATCGAGCATCCCGGTGCGATGACGCACGCCTCGACCGCCGGCTCCCAGCTGGAGGTGCCCGAGGATCTGGTGCGCCTGTCGGTCGGTATCGAGGAGATCGCCGACCTGCTCGGCGATATCGAGCAGGCGCTGCGGTAGTCCGGTCCTCCGGCGAGCAGACGCAGATACCCCTGGATCGCCCGATGTCTGGGGGTAGGAGCGTCTGCTCGCGGTCAGGACTGCAGCACCGGCCGCAGCGCTGCGGCGGTCACCGCGACGTTGATCTCCGGCAGCGCCGAGGGTGATTCGTCGAGCCAGCTGCCCAGGGCGATCTCCCCGGCCCGGGCGTGCACCCAGCGCCACCCGCGATCGTTGAGGCTCAGCACGGCGCCGAGACCATCCGCGGCATGTAGCAGCGTGATCGCCGCGGCCGTCGGCGTCGACGGCGGTCTGCGGTCGAACAAGGCCGCCAGCAATGCCTCTCGAGCCGGCCCGACCCGCGCCCGAGTCCGCAGCGGATAGCTGAATTCCTTGGGCCCCAACGGGACCCGCTGAATCTGTCCGGCCCGTTCCAGCTGGTCGAGCAGCTGTTGTTCGGCATCGCGGCTCAACTTGGACACTGCCGCGCCCACCTTCAGTGGTCGCCGCGTCAGCAGCGTCCACGCCGGGCCGGTCACCGGGTCCAACGGGGCATCACCGGCCAATGCGAGCAGGCGACCGGCGGGGACGGAATCCCCGTCGGCCGACGGTCGGACCCGGCAGACGCGGGCCAGGTCCAACAACACCGCAGCTGCAAGAACGCGTTGCCTACGGCGTCGTTCGATGCCCGGGCGCGCTGCGGCATTGTCGAGGAGAAGCAGCAGCAGATCCTCGGCGATCTGGGCCATCTGGAGCCGATCGTCCCGACGGGTCAGGCGTGGTAGGGCTCCGCGCTGATCAGGGTGACCTTGACGGTGTTGCCGCTGGGCACGGTGTAGGTGCGGCTCTCGCCGACCTTGGCGTCGATCAGTGCGTTGCCCAGCGGGGAGTTCGGGGAGTAGACCTCGAGCTTGCCGTCGCTGACGCCCTCCTGGCGGGTGGCGATCAGGAACGTCTCGGTGTCCTTCTCGTCATCGTCGTAGTAGACCTTGACCACCGAACCGGGCAGTGCGACGCCGGACTGCTTGGGGGCCTCGCCGACCTTGGCATTGTTGAGCAGTTCCTGCAGCTGGCGGATGCGCGCTTCCTGCTGGCCCTGCTCTTCACGGGCGGCGTGGTAGCCACCGTTCTCGCGCAGGTCACCCTCTTCGCGACGGTCGTTGATCTCGGCGGCGATGACCGGCCGGTTGGCGATCAGCTGATCCAGCTCCGCCTTCAACCGGTCGTAGGCCTCTTCGGTCAGCCAGGTGACCTGGGTATCGGTCATGTCCTCGCGCTCCTGTCGTTGGTCATTTCCCCCGCGACGCATCGCGTGAAAAGGTCGTGTATCGCCGCTGTTGCAGGCGCTTATCGCGCGCAAATGCAGCAATACACGGCTCCAGTGCGGAACCGTGTATGGGTCGAGCTTACCACCGCCGCGTTGCCGGGTTTTCACGTTTGTGCAGCCCGGCGTCGGTTGTGCCCCGCGGATCAGGGAGCTACCAGATACCCCGGAACGTCGATCCCACACCCGTAGATATCGCCCACCACCGGCGGCTTCGTCGACTTGACCTCGGCATCGATCACCACCGAATCCGCGGTCGAGGGCGGCACCAGGATCTCGCGACGGCCGGTTTCGGCGCCGTCGATGGAGCGTGCGCGCACGATGCAGACCGCAGGGACCGACGGATCCGCCCGCGTGACGGTGATGGTCACGGCGACGGTCTGGTCGTCGATCAGCCGATACCCGCTGAGTTCCCCCTTGGCGTCGGCGGTGCCGAAGCGCTGGAAGGCGATGATCGCGATGCCCACCCCCACCGCCACGATCAGCAGGAACAGGCCGATCACCAGCCCGCGCCTGCCGTTGCGGGACAGCTTCTGGCGCCCGTAGCGGGCGGCGGGACGCTCGATGGTCAAGGTTTTGGGTGCCCGTCGGTCGGTGGCTTCTCTTAGACCTGGAACTATAGGGGGCGTGGGCATAAGCGAGAGGGACGCCTTCGTTGAAGAGACACGATGACTGAATTGCGCTTGATGGCGGTGCACGCCCACCCCGACGATGAGTCCAGCAAGGGTGCGGCGACGACCGCACGCTACGCCGATGAGGGCGCCAGAGTGATGGTGGTGACCCTGACCGGCGGTGAGCGGGGTGACATCCTCAACCCGGCGATGGACATCCCCGAGGTACACGGCCGCATCCACGAGGTACGTCGCGACGAGATGGCGCGTGCCGCGCAGATCCTCGGCGTCGAGCACCACTGGCTGGGCTTCGTCGACTCGGGGCTGCCGGAAGGGGACCCGCTGCCGCCGCTGCCGGAGGGCTGCTTCGCCCTGGTGCCGCTGGAGGAGCCGGTCGAGCGGCTGGTCAGGGTGATCCGCGAGTTCCGGCCCCACGTGCTGACCACCTATGACGAGAACGGCGGTTACCCGCACCCGGACCACATCCGTTGCCACGAGGTGTCCGTGGCGGCCTACGAGGCGGCCGCCGACCACGTCCGGTATCCCGACGCCGGAGAGCCTTGGGCGGTGTCCAAGCTGTACTACAACCACGGTTTCCTGCGGCAGCGCATGCAGGTGCTGCAGGACGAGTTCTCCAAGCACGGCCAGGAAGGCCCCTTCGGCAAGTGGCTGGAGAGCTGGGACGCCGAGGAGGACAGCATCGAGAAGCGGGTGACCACCCGTATCGAATGCGCCAAATACTTCGCCCAGCGTGACGATGCGTTGCTGGCCCATGCCACGCAGATCGACCCCAAGAGCTTCTTCTTCACCACGCCCATGGAGTGGCAGCAACGGCTCTGGCCCACCGAGGAGTTCGAGCTCGCGCGGTCCAGGGTTCCGGTGCAGCTGCCCGAAACCGATCTGTTCGCCGGAATCGAGCCATGACTGACCTGATTTTGATCGCCGCCACCCTGCTCGCCGAAGACGGCGGGCCCCGCCAGACCGGACCCGATTTCGGCAAGGCCAGTCCCGTCGGCCTGCTGGTGCTGATCGTGCTGCTGGTGGGCACCTTCGCGCTGGTGTTCTCGATGAACCGGCACCTCAAGCGGTTGCCGGAGTCCTTCGACCCCGATCATCCGGAGCCGGACCAGGCCGTCGACGAGGGCACGACGAACGAGTTCAAGGGTGACGCCAAGGATTAACGCCCTGGGCGAGGCGACCAGCCCGTACTTGCGTCAGCACGCCGACAACCCGGTGCACTGGCAGCAGTGGACCCCGGCTGCGCTGGCCGAGGCCGTCGAGCGCGACGTGCCGATCCTGCTGTCGATCGGCTACGCGGCCTGCCACTGGTGCCACGTGATGGCGCACGAATCCTTCGCCGATCCAGAGGTGGCGGCGGCGCTCAACGACGACTTCGTCTGCATCAAGGTCGATCGCGAGGAGCGTCCCGACCTCGACGCTGTCTACATGAACGCGACCGTCGCGCTGACCGGTCAGGGCGGCTGGCCGATGACATGCTTTCTCACCCCGGACGGCCGGCCGTTCTTCTGCGGCACCTACTACCCGAAAGACGGCTTCCTGCAGCTTATCTCGGCGGTCCGGGAAACCTGGCGGCAGCGCCGCGACGAGGTGGAGCGGGCGTCCGACGAGATCGCCGGCGAGCTCCGCGCGATCAGCGTCGGATTACCGGGCTCCGGCACGCCGCCCGACGCGCGGTTGTGCGATGACGCGGTCGCCGCGGTGCTGCGCGAGGAGGACGTCGAGCGCGGCGGCTTCGGGCAGGCGCCGAAATTCCCGCCGTCGATGACGCTGGAGGCGCTGCTGCGACATCACGAACGGACCGGGTCGGCCGATGCGCTGGCCGCGGTGCGGCGCAGTGGCGAGGCGATGGCCCGCGGCGGCATCTACGACCAGCTGGCCGGCGGGTTCGCGCGCTACAGCGTCGATGCCGCCTGGGTGGTCCCGCATTTCGAGAAGATGCTCTACGACAACGCATTGCTGTTGCGCTTCTACGCGCATTGGGCCCGTCGCGACGCGGATGCGTTGGCGCGCAGGGTCACCGATGAGACCGCGAGGTTCATCATCGACGGTCTCGGCGCGGACGGTGTGTTCGCCTCGTCCCTGGACGCCGATGCCGACGGGGTGGAGGGCCTGACCTACGCCTGGACGCCTACCGAGTTCGACGAGGTGCTCGGAGCCGATGCCGACTGGGCTGCAGCGCTTTTCGGGGTCACCGAGGTGGGCACGTTCGAGCGGGGGAGTTCGGTGCTGCAGCTGCGGGCCGATCCCGACGACTGGGCCCGTCATGCGCGGGTGCGCGCGGCATTGTTGGCGGCACGGTCGCGTCGGCCGCAACCCGCGCGTGATGACAAGGCGGTGACGGCATGGAACGGGCTGGCGATCACGGCGCTCGTCGAGGCCTCGGTGGCGCTCGGTCGCCGCGAATACCTCGATGCGGCCATCACGTGTGCGCGCGAACTGTTGCGGTTGCATCTGGTCGACGGTCGGCTGCGGCGGGCCAGTCTCGGCGGTGTGGTCGGTGACAGTGCGGCGATCCTGGAGGATTACGCGGCGCTGGCGTCCGCGTTGTGCGCCGTGTACCAGCAGACCGGTGAACAGTCCTGGCTCACCGCGGCCACCGGCCTGATCGACACCGCGCTGGACCATTTCGCCGATCCGCAACGGCCAGGGCATTGGTTCGACACCGCCGACGACGCGGAGGCGTTGGTGCTGCGCCCGGCCGACCCGCTCGACGGTGCGACCCCAGCGGGTGCGTCCGCGATGGCCGAGGCACTCCAGATCGTCGCGCACCTCAGCGACGATCCGCGCTACCGCACGGCCGCCGAGGCCACGCTGGCCGCCGGGGCCACGGTATTGAACAAGGCGCCGCGCTCGGGTGGGCATTGGCTGGCGGTGGCCGAGGCCGCCGTGCGCGGGCCGATCCAGATCGCGGTGGCCTGTGACCCCACCGACTCGCATCTGCTGGCCGCCGCCCGGATGCTGGCGCCGGGCGGGGCGGTGGTCGTCGGCGGCGAGCCGGACTCCGGTGAACTGTTGCGCGGCCGGGACCGGGTGGGTGGTTGCGATGCGGCCTATGTCTGTCGCGGCCGGGTGTGCGACCTGCCGGTCCGCACAGTGGAAGATCTGGATACCGCGCTGCGGCGTGCCGTGTAGCGTGGCCGGTCATGAGCTTCGAGCCTGATGCCTTGCAGGGTTTCGTCCAGCGCTATCTGGACACGGTCTCCGGCGGCAGCGCCGACGATGTCGCCGCGCTCTATGCCGAGGACGCCACGCTGGAGGATCCGGTGGGCGGCGGCGAGGTGCACATCGGACGGCAGGCCATCGCCGGCTTCTACAAGAACGTGCAGGGCGCCGAGATCTCGACCGAGTTGCTGTCGTTCCGCGCCGGTGGGACCGAGGCCGCGTTCGTCTTCGCCATCACCGTCGGCGGGGCGATGCGCATCGAACCCATCGAGGTCATGACCTTCAACGGCGAGGGCTTGATCACCTCGATGAAGGCCTACTGGGGTCCGGCGAACATCACCCAGCTCTGACGTGATTTGTGGAGTGTCACCCGGAAAGAGCGCGGGTGAGACTCCACAAATCGCATATCAGAAGACCGCGAACCACATCGCGATGTAGTGGCACACCGCCGCGACCGCGGTGCAGGCGTGGAAGAACTCGTGATGGCCGAACGTCGCAGGCCACGGGTTGGGCCATTTGAGTGCGTACAGCACGCCGCCGACCGAATAGAACGCGCCGCCGACGATCAGCAGCACCACCGCGGCCACCCCGGCCCCGTCCATGATCGGCCCGATGAACCACGCGGCCACCCAGCCCAGCAGGATGTAGAGCGGCACCCCGAGCCACCGCGGCGCCGACGGCCAGAACATCTTCAGCAGCACACCGGCGATGGCCCCGCCCCAGACGATCCAGAACAGCACCATGCCCTTCTGCGAGGGCAGCGCCAGCAGTGCGAACGGGGTATAGCTGCCGGCGATGAACACGAAGATCATCGAATGGTCGAGGCGCTTCATCCAGGTGCGCGCCTTGACCGACTGCCAGGTCACCCGGTGATAGGTGCCGCTGACGGCGAACATCGCCACGATGGTGAACGTGTAGATCAACGTCGCCACCCCGGCGCGGGTGGACTCCGCCGACCACGACACCGCCACCAGTGCGGCGCCGGCGATGAACGCCACGACCGCCGAGTAAACGTGAATCCAGCCTCGGGCGCGCGGGCGGCCGAGGATCTGCGCGACACCTTCGGCGAGTGCCTCGGGCAGATCCTCCGCGGGACGCACC
This sequence comes from Mycolicibacterium neoaurum ATCC 25795, assembly GCF_000691525.1. GTDB lineage: Bacteria > Actinomycetota > Actinomycetes > Mycobacteriales > Mycobacteriaceae > Mycobacterium > Mycobacterium neoaurum. The sequence continues at coordinate 304,364 of NZ_JMDW01000012.1, read as the reverse complement.
GCCGCCGACCGGTAGGGCCGACTGGAATCGATGGGCGTGGACATTTCACCTCCCCTGAGTGGCTTAGAACTGCGCCACGATCACAGTAGTCTGGATCGCTGTGGAGATCATTCCGCCGCGACTCAAGGAGCCGGCCTACCGGCTGTATGAAATGCGGTTGCGCCGCGAACTGGCGCAGTCCCGGTCCGAACTCCCACGTCACATCGCGGTGTTGTGTGACGGAAATCGCCGTTGGGCGCGCGATGCGGGCTTCGACGATGTCAGTTACGGATACCGCATGGGCGCGGCCAAGATCGCCGAGATGCTGCGCTGGTGCCAGGCCGCCGGTATCGAGCTGACGACGGTCTATCTGCTGTCCACCGAGAACCTGCAACGCGATCCCGACGAGCTGGCGGCGTTGATCGAGATCATCACCGATATCGTCGAACAGATCTGTGCTCCCGAAAACCGTTGGAGCGTACGCACGGTCGGTGATCTGGAGCTGATCGGCGAGGAACCCGCCCGCCGGTTGCGCGAGGCGACGGAACGGACGCTGGGCAGCACCGGTGCGGCCGTTCCCGGCGTGCTGCAGGTCAACGTCGCCGTCGGCTATGGCGGTCGGCAGGAGATCGTCGACGCGGTCCGCGGACTGCTCGGTAAGGAACTGGCCAACGGCGCCACCGCCGAGCAGCTGATCGAATCGGTCACCGTCGACGCGATCTCGGAGAACCTCTACACCTCGGGCCAGCCCGATCCGGACCTGGTCATCAGAACCTCCGGTGAGCAACGTCTCTCCGGATTCCTGTTGTGGCAGAGCGCCTACTCGGAGATGTGGTTCACCGAGGCGCACTGGCCGGCGTTCCGGCGCGTCGACTTCCTGCGTGCATTGCGCGACTACACCAATCGGCACCGCAGGCACGGGTTGTAGCAGCGATGTCGGGGCTGTCGGCGGTCGTCTTCGCACTCAGCTGGTGGCTCGGGTTGTATCTGCTGGCGCGTGACCCCCGCAAGCCGGTGCTGGTGTTGGCCGCGGCCGGGTTGGCCAGTTTCGCCGCCGTCGTTGCTCTCGACGCGGTGCGCACCGTGACCGGTTCGGAGCTGCTGAGCCGCATCGAGGTGTTCCTGGTGGTAGCGCCCGGCATCTTCTGGTTCGCGGTGCTCGTCGAGCTGTCCAGGCCGATCGACACCTGGCGCAGCCGGGTCGGCGAGATCGCGTGTGTCTGCGGTGTTGCCGTCATCGCCCTCGGCGGCGCGGCGCTGGCCGGCAGTGTCGACGGACCGCTGCGCGCCGGCCACTGGTTGATGTTCGCGGCGGTCTCGCTGCCGTCGCTGGCGGCGATGGTCACCACCATGCTGCGGCCCGCCCAGCCAGTCCCGGTGGTGCGGTTCGTTCTGGTCGCGACGTTGTTCTTCGCCCTCGGCAACGCCATCCTGGTCATCCCGCTGGGACTGCTACCCAGCGGTCTTGCGCTGGCCTCCACCGGGTTCGACGTGGCCCTGCTCGGCGTCGCCGTCGCGCTGTGGGACGCGTTCGACGAGGGACAGGCGCTCAAGGCCGATATGGCGCGCTCATTCGTCGGAACGGCCGCGGTGGCGACGATCTTCGGCGGGCAGGCCGTGATAGGCATAGCTGTCGCGGGGGAGTCGGCCCAGCCTGCGCTGACCGTGCTGCTGTTCACCAGCCTGGCGCTGGCCATCGCGATCAACGTACTCGCCGATCCGCTGGCCGGGGTGCTGGACCGCCTGACCTTCTCCCCGGCACTGCGGGCCGACCGGGCGACCCTGCGCGGCACCGAGGCGGCGCTGCCGCTGCGGTCGGACAACCCGCTCGACGAGCTCGACGATGACACCTTCGCCCGGCTGACCCGCCGCGCGCTGGGCCACTACGGCGATCTGTCCAAACTGGTGGCCAGTCCGCTGTGCGCGCTCCCGGCGATCGACGCCAGGCTGGCCGCCCGCGGCGCACCGGATCAACCGCTGGAGCGGGCGAACGAACTGCGGGCGCTTTTGGCCGACCGGATCGCCGCGCTCAAACCGCGCGATGGCGGGGATTTCGGCACCGGGGAGCAGTGGCGGCACTACAACTCGCTGTACTTCCCGTATGTCGTCGGCGTGCGGGCCTATGCCCAGAACGCCACCGCCGCCGGTCTCGACCCCGTCGCACGACAGGCGTGGCAGTGGTTGGTGACGGAGGTCCCGCAGCGCTCACTGCACAACTGGCAGAACGCCGCGGCCCGGATGATCGCTGCGGATCTGCGCGGCGCCCAGCCGGTTTCGGCCGCCTGATTCCGGCTTGCCCTGGCCCACGGAATCGGCGCTGACCTGGCGTTGGCAGTAATTGGCAGCGTTCGGCGTCGAACTGGCAGCGGTCGCCGAGCAGTCTTCGACGTGGCAGAAGCATCTTCGGCCAACCGGTGCGGGGACGTCACGCACACACCGGGAGCGCGTGCCGGCGTGTCGAGGCTTGCGGGGCGCTCCCGCACCGGTCTCCCTTCATCAACGACTGCTGGAAGGAACCACCATGTCCGCCATCACCGCTTCGGCCACATCCGCCCGATCCGATGCGTTCCTCAGACTCGTCATGCGCGTCGACGCGATCATCGTCGGGCTCGCGGGAGTGGGCCTGCTGGCCGCGACCGGCTGGTTCGCCGACCTGAGCGGATTGCCCCACGCGGTGGAACTCGGGGTCGGCATCTTCTCGGTCAGCTACGGTGCCGTCGTGCTGGTGCTGGCCGCCCTGCAGCGCGTTCGGCCGGGCGGTATCGCCACCGTCGTGGCCAATGCGATCTGCACCGTCCTCGCGGTCGGCGTGGTGGTCGCCGGGGTGTTCCCGCTCACCGGTCTAGGCATCGCGCTGGTCCTCGGTGTCGGGCTGTACACCCTGGCTATGGCCGAGCTTCAGTGGGTCGGGGTGCGACGCACCTGAGACCGCGCAACTTCGGCGCGCTGACGTTCGCTCACCGAACGTCAGCGCGCCGAAATCGACGGCGTCTACAGCTTGCGCAGGCGCAACCGGTTGATCGAGTGGTCGGAATCCTTGCGTAGCACCAGGGTCGCGCGGGGCCGGGTCGGCAGGATGTTGTCGATCAGGTTCGGTCGGTTGATCGAATGCCAGATGTCACGGGCGGCGAACACCGCCTGCTCATCGGTCAGCGTGGCGTAATGGTGAAAGTGCGATGCCGGGTTGGAGAACGCGCCGGCCCGCATCGACAGGAATCGGGAGATGTACCACTTCTCGATGTCTTCGATGCGGGCGTCGACGTACAGCGAGAAGTCGAACAGGTCCGACACCATCAACGCAGGCCCGGTCTGCAGGACGTTGAGTCCCTCCAGGATGAGGATGTCGGGCTGGCGGATGCGCTGCTTGTCGCCGGGGACGATGTCGTAGATCAGGTGCGAGTACACCGGTGCGCAGGCCAGATCGGCACCCGACTTGACCGCGGTGACGAACCGCATCAACGCCCGCCGGTCGTAGCTCTCTGGAAACCCCTTGCGGTGCATGAGATTTCGACGCGTCAGCTCGGCGTTGGGGTAGAGGAACCCGTCGGTGGTGACCAGGTCGACGCGCGGGTGGTGCTCCCACCGGGCCAGCAGCGCCTGCAACACCCGCGCGGTGGTCGACTTGCCGACCGCCACGCTGCCGGCCACCCCGATGACGAAGGGCACCGGCCGGTGCGGGTTCTGCTCGCCGAGGAACTCGGCGGTGGCGGCGAACAACCGTTGGTGGGCGGCCACCTGGAGATGGATCAACCTGGCCAGCGGCAGGTAGACGTCCTCGACCTCGGCCAGGTCGATCTGCTCACCGAGACCGCGCAGGCCGACCAGTTCGGCTTCGGTCAACGCCAGGGGGGTCGACATGCGCAACGAACGCCACTGGGTTCGATTGAACTCCACATACGGGCTCGGCTCGCTGGGCCGCGACATCCGTCAAGTCTTGCATCTACCGTTGAGGCCATGAACGCCAGCACCCTCATCGATGAATATCTGTTGCTCGGGCTGCGCTTCGACCGGGTCGAAGAGGGTTACGTCGACTCGTTCACCGGCGACCCCGCGTTGCGCCGGAAGGTCGCCGACGAGCCGGCGCCCGATCGCGCGGATCTGGCCAGGACCGCCCAGCGGCTGCTCGCCGAGGTGCCCGCCGCCGAAGGGCTCGACGCCCAGCGCCGCGCCTACCTGTCGGCCCACCTGAAGGCGTTGGCCTGCGCGGGCCGCAAGTTCGCCGGTGAGGATGTCGGGTTCGTCGAGGAGGTCCGCGAGTACTTCGACGTCGACATCGTCAAGGGCGACCAGGACCGCTACCGTGACGCGCACCGCCGCCTCGATGAGGCGCTCGGCGGCAGCGGGCCACTGGCGCAGCGGCTGCAGTCGCACCGGCAGGCCGAGGAGATCCCGCCGAACCGGCTTGAGGAATGCATCCACGCGTTCTCCTCGGCGCTGCGCGACACGGTGCGCGCCGTCTTCCCGCTGCCCGACACCGAGACCGTCACCTACGAGGTCGTCACCGACAAGCCGTGGTCGGGCTTCAACTACTACCTCGGCGACTACGCCTCGACCGTGGCGGTCAACGCCGACCTCAAACAGCAGATGTCCAACCTGCCGCGACTGGTGGCCCACGAGTCCTACCCCGGGCATCACACCGAGCACTGCCGCAAGGAAGCCGGCCTGGTGGCCGGGCTGAATCAGCAGGAACAGACCATCTTCCTGGTCAACACCCCGCAGTGCCTGATGGCCGAGGGGTTGGCCGACCTGGCTTTGTACGCGGCCATCGGACCGGACTGGGGCGGCTGGGCGACCGAGATCTACGCCGATCTGGGGTTGCGGTTCGACGGTGAGCGTTCGGCGGCGGTCTCCGAGGCCGCCGCGGCGCTGGCCGACGTCCGTCAGGACGCTGCGCTGATGCTGCACGACGAGCACCGCGATGTCGACGATGTGGTCGCCTACCTGAGTCAGTGGCTGTTGGTGTCCGACGAGCGGGCCCGGCAGATGCTGCGCTTTCTGTCCTCGCCGCTGTGGCGGGCCTATACCTCCACCTATGTGGAGGGCTACCGCCTGCTGCGCGCGTGGCTGGACGATCGACCCGCCGAGGTGTCGCTGACCGAGCGCTTCACCAGGCTGCTCGACGAGCCGCTGATCCCGTCCAGCCTGCGGTAACTGGGCCTGCAGCCAGGGCGATAAGCTGAGCCCCATGACTGCTGATTCGTCGATCGCCGCCCCCGGCACTGATTACGCCGCCACCGCCAGTGAGGCGTACCGCGCCGCGCTGAAGGTCATCGAGTCGGTCGAACCGCGGATCGCCGAGGCAACCCGTCAGGAGCTCGCCGACCAGCGTGATTCGCTCAAGCTGATCGCCAGTGAGAACTACGCCTCACCCGCGGTGCTGCTGACGATGGGGACCTGGTTCTCCGACAAGTATGCCGAGGGCACCATCGGCCACCGCTTCTACGCGGCGTGCCAGAACGTCGACACCGTCGAGGCGCTGGCCGCCGAGCATGCCCGCGAGCTGTTCGGCGCTCCCTATGCCTACGCCCAGCCGCACTCCGGTATCGACGCCAACCTGGTCGCGTTCTGGGCCATCCTGGCCACCCGGGTCGAGGCGCCGGGCCTCGCCGAACTGGGCGCCAAGCACGTCAACGACCTGTCCGAGGCGGACTGGGAGACGTTGCGCGCCAAGCTGGGCAACCAGCGGCTGCTGGGCATGTCGCTGGACACCGGCGGTCACCTCACGCACGGCTTCCGGCCCAACATCTCGGGCAAGATGTTCCACCAGCGCAGCTATGGCACCGACGCGCAGACCGGCCTGATCGACTACGACGCCGTCCGCGCCGCGGCCAAGGAGTTCAAGCCGCTGATCCTGGTGGCCGGCTACTCCGCCTACCCGCGCCGGGTGAACTTCGCCAAGATGCGCGAGATCGCCGACGAGGTCGGTGCCACCCTGATGGTGGACATGGCGCATTTCGCCGGTCTGGTCGCGGGCAAGGTGTTCACCGGTGACGAGGATCCGGTGCCGCACGCCCACGTCACCACCACCACCACGCACAAGTCGCTGCGCGGCCCGCGTGGCGGTCTGGTGCTGGCCACCGAGGAGTACGCACCGGCCGTCGACAAGGGCTGCCCGATGGTGCTCGGCGGACCGCTCTCGCATGTGATGGCCGCCAAGGCCGTGGCGCTGGCCGAGGCCCGCCAGCCCGCGTTCCGCGAGTATGCGCAGGCCGTTGCCGACAACGCGCAGTCGCTGGCCGAGGGGTTCACCTCCCGGGGCGCCCGGCTGGTCACCGGTGGTACCGACAACCACCTGGTCCTGCTCGATGTCACCTCCTTCGGGCTGACCGGCAGGCAGGCCGAGTCGGCGCTGCTGGACGCCGGTGTGGTGACCAACCGCAACGCCATCCCGGCTGACCCGAACGGGGCCTGGTACACCAGCGGTATCCGGTTCGGCACCCCGGCGCTGACCACCCGCGGTTTCGGTGCGGCCGAGTTCGACAAGGTCGCCGAGTTGGTCGTCGAGGTGTTGTCGAACACCCAGGCCGAGGGCACCTCCAAGGCGAAGTACGCCACCGCCGACGGCGTCGCCGCTCGCGTGCACGCCGCCTCCTCGGAGATGCTGGCGGCGAACCCGCTGTACCCGGGTCTGACGCTGTCGTAGTCGCGACCGCGAAGCCCGCGGCGTGACACGCGGCACGGAATTTCAGGGAACGTGTGTCGACGGGTTACAGTTACTTTCATGGCTGAGAAACCCGTTGCGAATGCGCTGACCCTCGAACTCGAGCCGGTCGTGGCGGAGAACCTGTCGCGACACCTCGCGACCGAGGAGCCCTGGTACGGGCACGATTACGTGCCGTTCGACCAGGGCGAGAACTTTGCCTTCCTCGGCGGCAAGGATTGGGACCCGTCGGATGTGACGCTGCCCAAGCCGGTCACCGACGCCTGCGAGATCCTGCTGATCACCAAGGACAACCTGGCCGGCTACCACCGCGAGCTCGTCGAGCACTTCATCCTCGAGGACAAATGGGGACGCTGGCTGGGCCGCTGGACCGCCGAGGAGCACCTGCATGCCGTCGCGCTGCGCAACTATCTGGTGGTCACCCGGGAGGTGGACCCCACCGCCAACGAGGACGTCCGCGTCGAGCACGTCATGAAGGGCTACCGCGCCGACCGTCTCACCCAGATCGAGACGCTGGTGTTCATGGCGTTCTTCGAGCGCTCGCACGCGGTGTTCACCCGCAATGCCGAGGCCCAGACTCCCGAACCGGTGCTGCGCGGGCTGCTCGGCCGGATCGCCGCCGACGAGGAGCGCCACACCGTGTTCTTCGCCAACCTGGTCGGCTATCTGCTGGACGGGGACAAGCGGGCCGAGACCATCGCCGCCATCGCGTCGCAAGCCGCCGCCCTCGACGTCGTCGGCGGGGATATCGACGCCTACGGTGACAAACGTGCCGTGGTCGCCGAGGCGGGCATCTTCGACGAGGCCGCCAAGCGTGCGGTGGTGGCCGAGCTGATCACCTCGTGGGGACTGGCCGAGGTGCCGGAGTTACGAGAGTTCACCGGCGCGTAACCTGTTGTGCCGGTTGAGTCGGCGCGCCTGGCAGGCAGACGCCGCGCCGCCGGAGTAGCGTCGAGGTCGATGGCTAGCGAATTGCTTTGCTGTCCGGGCGGTACCGAATCTCTTCACGAGAACAGGACCGGCCCCGGTCCTGGTACCGCGCGCGCCCGCCGAAACGCCTTCGCGGGGCTCGCGGAGGTTCTAGGAGCGCCTCGTGACCGATTCGCCGATCCGGACCTACGTGCTCGACACCTCCGTGCTGTTGTCCGATCCCTGGGCAATTACACGGTTCGCCGAACATGAGGTGGTCGTCCCTCTCGTGGTTATCAGCGAGTTGGAGGCCAAACGGCACCATCACGAACTCGGCTGGTTCGCCCGCCAGTCACTACGATTGCTCGACGATCTCCGGCTGGATCACGGTCGCCTGGACCAGCCCATTCCCATTGGCACAGAGGGCGGGACGCTCCAGGTCGAGCTGAACCACAGTGACCCGAACGTGCTGCCCTCGGGCTTCCGCAACGACAGCAACGATGCCCGCATCCTGACGGTGGCCGCCAACCTGGCCGCCGAGGGCAAGTTGGTGACGCTGGTCAGCAAGGACATCCCGCTGCGGGTGAAGGCGGGCGCGGTCGGTCTTACCGCCGACGAATACCACGCCCAGGACGTCGTGACCTCGGGATGGACCGGGATGGGTGAGCTCGACGTCTCGGCCGAGGAGATCGACACGCTGTTCGCCGACGGCGACCTGGATCTGGCCGCGGCGCGGGATCTGCCGTGTCACACCGGTATTCGCCTGCTCGCCGGGAGCTCGTCGGCGCTGGGTCGGGTCAACGCCGACAAGCGTGTGCAGCTGGTGCGAGGTGATCGCGAAGTGTTCGGCCTCCGGGGAAGGTCCGCCGAACAGCGCGTCGCACTCGATCTGCTGCTCGACGAGTCCGTCGGCATCGTGTCCCTCGGCGGCAAGGCCGGCACCGGAAAGTCCGCCCTGGCGTTGTGCGCCGGCCTGGAAGCCGTGCTGGAACGCCGCACCCAGCGCAAGGTCGTCGTCTTCCGGCCCCTCTACGCGGTCGGCGGGCAGGACCTGGGGTATCTGCCGGGCAGCGAGAGCGAGAAGATGGGGCCGTGGGCGCAAGCCGTCTTCGACACCCTGGAGGGGTTGGCCAGCCCGGCGGTGCTTGAGGAGGTGCTCTCCCGCGGGATGCTGGAGGTGTTGCCGCTCACCCATATTCGCGGGCGGTCGTTGCACGACTCGTTCGTCATCGTCGACGAGGCGCAATCGTTGGAACGCAATGTGCTGCTGACCGTGCTGTCGCGGTTGGGTTCGGGATCGCGGGTGGTGCTCACCCACGATGTCGCCCAGCGCGACAATCTGCGCGTCGGCCGGCACGACGGGGTTGCCGCCGTCATCGAGAAGCTCAAGGGCCACCCGTTGTTCGCGCACATCACGCTGACCCGCAGCGAGCGGTCGCCGATCGCGGCGCTGGTGACCGAGATGCTCGAGGAGATCAGCCCCAACGCGCTGCCATGAGAGTGATTTGTGGAGTCGCAGCCGTGCTGCTCGCGGCTGCGACTCCACAAATCGCAGAGGCACAGACCGTCGACTGTGCGGTGGTCAAGTGCGTCGCGCTGACCTTCGACGACGGGCCGGCAGCCCCGACCGACAGACTGCTCGACGTGCTGACCGCCAATGGTTCCGGCGCGACGTTCTTCCTGATCGGGGACAAGGTCGCCGCCGACCCGGCGGCCGCCGCGCGGATCGCCGCGGCGGGGATGGAGATCGGCAATCACACCTGGAGTCATCCCGATCTGACGACCATCCCGGCCGACCAGATCGCCGGACAGCTCGCCCGTGCCACCGATGCCATCGTCGCGGCGACCGGGCAGCACCCCACGCTGATGCGTCCGGGATTCGGCAAGATCGACGACCGGGTTCTTACCGAGGCGGGCAGACAGGGTCTGGCGGTCGTGAACTGGGATGTCGTCCCGTACGACTGGATTCACGACCGTGATATCGCGGCCAGTCGCGCCCTGTTGATGAGTCGGGTGCAGCCCGGGTCGGTGGTGCTACTGCACGACATCTTCGACTCGACGGTCGATCTGGTCGAGCAGTTCCTGCCGGTGCTGCGGGCGAACGGCTATCACGTGGTGACCGTGGGTGAGCTTCTCGGGCCGCGGGCACCGGGCACGCTGTACGGCGGCGTCGAGAACGGACCCGCGGTCAACGCGCTGCGCTGACGTTTACCGATTTCGCCGATCGGATATCCGAAGGCATGGCGACTTTGGTGGAGCAGTACGTCGGAGCGACCGTGTACGACGTCGCGGGGGAGAAGATCGGCAAGATCGACAAGCTGTTCGTCGACGACGAGACCAGAGAACCGAAATGGGCCCTGGTGCGCTCGGGGTTCCTCGGCATGTCACATGCGGTGGTGCCGCTGAAGGCCTCCCGCCGCGGTGAAGGCGCCGTCACCGTCACGGTGACCAAGGACGCGGTCAAGGACGCGCCGACGGTCCACACCGACGAAGGCATCACCATCGACGAAGCCGATCAGCTCAGCAGGCACTTCCGGCTCGACGAGGAACACCCGGAGGCACCCGAGCCGCCGCCACCGAGCACCCACTCCTCGGTGCTCGACATCGCCTCTGCCGCAGCGGGTATCGGCGGCACGGCGGTGAACACCGCGGCCTACACCGATACCACCGCCGACGAGACCGCCGACACCCCGCCGCGCTGATCGCGCCGACCAGACGCGTGTGCCCCCGAAAGCCGCAGCTTTCGGGGGCACACGTGCGTGCTCGCGGGGTGGGCTACTCGCCCGGCGCGACCTTGGCCATGGCCAGCACATCGAGGCGCTTATCCAGCTCGGCTTCGGAGAGCTTGTCGCCGATCAGACCGCGGTCGATCACGGTCTGGCGGATGGTCTTCTTCTCCTTCAGCGCTTCCTTGGCGACCTTGGCGGCCTCCTCGTAGCCGATGGCGGAGTTCAACGGCGTCACGATCGACGGTGAGGACTCGGCCAGCTGCAGCAGATGCGCGTCGTTGGCCACCAGGCCCTCGATGCACTTCTCGGCGAACAACTTCGACACGTTGGCCAGCAGGGTGAACGACTCCAGCACGTTGCGGGCCATCATCGGGATGTAGACGTTGAGCTCGAACGCACCCGACAGACCGCCCACCGTGACCGCGGCATCGTTGCCGATCACCTGCGCGGCGACCTGCGTGACGGCCTCGGGCAGAACGGGATTGACCTTGCCCGGCATGATCGAGCTACCCGGCTGCAGGTCGGGCAGCTGCAGCTCGCCGAGCCCGGTGAGCGGACCCGATCCCATCCAGCGGATGTCGTTGGCGATCTTGGTCAGCGAGGCGGCGATCGTCTTGAGCGCGCCGGACGCCTCGACAAGACCGTCGCGAGCGGCCTGAGCCTCGAAATGGTCGACGCACGGGCGCAATTCGGCGATACCGGTCTCGTTGACCAGGACCTCGACCACCTTCTCGCCGAACCCGTCCGGTGCATTGAGCCCGGTGCCGACGGCGGTGCCGCCGATCGCGAGCTCACCGAGGCGGGGCAGCGTCGCCTTGACCCGTTCGATGCCGGCCTCGACCTGCCGGGCGTAGCCGCCGAACTCCTGGCCGAGGGTCACCGGGACCGCGTCCATCAGGTGGGTGCGACCCGACTTGACGGTGGTCCGCCACTGCTTGGCCTTCGCCGCGAGCGAGGCGTGCAGCAACTCGAGGGCCGGGATGAGGTGGCGCACAGCGGCTTCCGTCGCGGCGATATGCGTCGCGGTGGGGAAGGTGTCGTTCGAGCTCTGCGACATGTTGACGTCATCGTTGGGATGCACGGTTACGCCGTTGGCGGCCGCGATCGAGGCGATGACCTCGTTGGCGTTCATGTTGGAGCTGGTGCCCGAACCGGTCTGGAAAACGTCGATCGGGAACTGGTCGTCGTGGCGGCCGTCGGCGATCTCGGCGGCCGCGGCGATGATGGCATCGGCCTTGTCCGCGGCCAGTAGGCCCAGGTCCTTGTTCACCTGCGCGCAGGCGCCCTTGAGCAGACCGAGGGCGCGGATCTGGGTGCGCTCCAGCGGCCGGAAGGAGATCGGGAAGTTCTCCACGGCCCGCTGGGTCTGGGCGCGCCACAGCGCGTTCTTGGGCACCCTGACCTCGCCCATGGTGTCGTGCTCGATGCGGTACTCGGTGTTGTCGACAGCGCTGTCGGGCATTGTGCTCCCTGTTTCGTTGAGGTGTGATCGATTACGGAAGTGGATATGCGGCCGAGCTGTCGCCGGTGAAGTTGACCGCGGAGTACTCGTTGAGCTTGGAGAGCCGGTGGTAGGCGTCGATCATCCGGACGGTGCCGGACTTGGACCGCATCACGATGGACTGGGTGGTGCAGCCGCCGCCGAAGTAGCGGACACCCTTGAGCAGATCGCCGTCGGTCACACCGGTGGCGCAGAAGAAGACGTTCTCGCCGGCCACCAGGTCCTTGGTGGTCAGCACGCGGTCAAGGTCGTGGCCGCGGTCGAGCGCCCGCTGGCGCTCTTCGTCGTCGGTGGGGGCCAACGTCGCCTGGATCTCCCCGCCCATGCAGCGGATGGCGGCGGCGGCGATGATGCCCTCGGGGGTGCCGCCGATGCCGACCAGCAGGTCGGTGCCGGAGTCGGGGCGGCAGGCCGCGATGGCGCCGGCGACGTCACCGTCGGAGATCAACCGGATGCGGGCACCGGCCGAGCGCACCTCCTCGATCAGCTTGGCGTGCCGGGGGCGGTCCAGGATGCAGACCGCGACATCGGAGACCGAGGCCTTGCGGACCTTGGCGATGCGCTGGATGTTGGCCGCGATCGGGGAGGTGATGTCGATGAAATCGGCGACATCCGGGCCGCCGGCGATCTTGTTCATGTAGAACACCGCCGACGGGTCGAACATGGCGCCCCGCTCGGCGACCGCGAGCACCGAGATGGCGTTCGGCATGCCCTTGCTCATCAGGGTGGTGCCGTCGACGGGATCGACGGCGAAATCGCAATCCGGACCGTCGCCGTTGCCGACCTCTTCACCGTTGTAGAGCATCGGGGCGTTGTCCTTCTCGCCCTCACCGATGACCACGACGCCCTTCATCGAGACCGAGTTGACGAGCTCGCGCATGGCGTCGACGGCAGCACCGTCCCCGCCTTCCTTGTCACCGCGTCCGACCCAGCGGCCGGCGGCCATGGCACCGGCCTCGGTGACACGGACGAGTTCGAGGGCAAGGTTGCGGTCCGGCGCTTCCCGGCGCGTAGGCGTCATAGCTGCAGATTGTCCCATTAGCGGGGTCGGCTGAGGGAACTGGGATACTGGCTGTCATGAGCACCCCGGAACCTGGCCAGGACGGCGGCCGCGACGAGACCGTGGTCGTGCCCGTCGCGCGACCGGCCAAGGACCGGCTGTTACACGACGGACGCGATATGTTCTGGTCGATGGCCCCCCTCGTGGTGGCCTGTGTGGTGCTCGCCGGGCTGCTCGGCATGTGCTCGTTCCAGCCCAGCGGTCCAGGTCAGGGAGCCGTGCCCAGCTTCGACGTGCCGGCGGCCCTGAAGTCCGATGCCCAGACGCTGAAGCTGGCGGTGCGGCTGCCCGCGCTGCCCGAGGGCTGGCAGGCCAACTCCGGCGGACGCGGTGGCATCGACGGCGGGCGCACCGATCCGGCGACCGGCCAGTCGGTGCGCGCGGTGACATCGCGGGTGGGCTACCTGGCGCCCGACGGGATGTACGTCAGCCTGACCCAGAGCAATGCCGACGAGGCCCGGCTGGTCGGCTCGATCGACGTTGAGGCGGTGCCGACCGGGGCCCAGGATGTCGACGGGGTGACCTGGGTGGTCTACGAGCCCGGTGAGGGGGAGCCGATCTGGACCACCCGGTTGTCGGGTCCGGCCCAGATCGCCATCACCGGCGCGGGATCGCCCGAGGACTTCCGCACGCTGGCCAAGGCCGTGCAGACCCAGCAGCCACTGCCGACGAGCTGATCCGCGCGCCGACGGTGCGGACAGATCGAGTTCTCAACCGTTTTCGCGATCTGATGGCACCGTCGGCGGTGGTGTCGGGGTCACTCGGCGGGCTCGCGCCTTGGCGATGAGTTGCCGTAATCGGCTGGGTTTGTCGGGTTCGTCATCGTCTTCGGTCCCCAGGTCCATCGGTACGCCCTGATAGACCCACAGGTAGACGCTGATGGTGGTGACGATGACGATCATCACCACCGGCCCGATCACGATGCCCAGGAACCCGAACATCGTGATACCGGCGAAGACCGACAGCAGCATCAGCGCCGGATCCAGCTTGGCCTCCCTGGGCACCAGGATCGGGCGCAGCACATTGTCGATATTGGTCACCACGAGGATGTGGAACGCGATGACGAAGATGCCGCCGATCACGTTGCCGAACAGGACGAGCCCGATACCGAACGGGATCGTCACGATGCCGCTGCCCAGCGGGATCACCGACAGCGCCGACAGCAGGATCGCGAAGATGAAGAAGCCGTCGTGGAAGCCGGCGATATAGATCGAGATGGCGCCCGCGACGCCTTGCACCACCGCGATGACGAACTGCCCGCGGACCGTGCCGCGGACCATGGCCGCCATCTTGGCCAGGTACAGATCGGTGGCCTCCTCGCCGAGGGGGTTGAGGCGGCGGACCAGCAAGCGCAGTTCGTCGCCGTTGACCAGGAGCGAGATGAACACGTAGAGGAAGATGATCGCCGCGGTCAGGCCGCCGAACAGACCGCCGAGGGCGCCCTGCAGGAAATCCAGACCCCATTCGCCTGCTCGTTGGGCGAAGGTGACGACCCAGTGCTGCACCTGATCGGTGGTGATCTCGGTGCTCTTCATGAACGGCACCTTGTCGAGCAGCGTGTTGACCGCTTTGAGGGTCTTGTCGCCGAGTCCACTGAGGTCGGTGCGGCCCACCCAATCGGCGACGCTGCGGATCATGTTGCTGATCTGCATCACGCCGAATGCCACCGCGCCGCAGATCGGGATGATCACAACTGCCAGCGCGGTCAGCAACGTCAGGGTCGCCGACATGCCGGAACTGAACCGGCCGGTCAGGCGGTCATAGAGCGGGTTGAACAGATAGGCCACCACGGCGGCGACGACGATCAGGATGAAGAAGCCGCGCAGGAAATACGCGCCGAACACCAGGGCGATGACGGTGGCGACAGCCAGCGCCCGTTTCTGGCTGAGAGTGAACTCAGTTTTCACGGCTCTATTTGACCGGTTATTTCACTGCTGCGCGAGCTTCGCGATGTGACCGAGCAGATCCGGGTAGCGCTTCATGTGCGCACCGCCATTGAGGTCGAGCACCTCACCGGTCAGCCACGGGGACTTGGTGAGGAAGACGACCGCCTGCGCGATGTCCGCAGGCGTACCCGCCCGCCCCAGCGGCGTGTTCTCCACGTACTCCTCGACGACACCGGGAATCAGTGCGGCCCCCTCGGTCAGCGGGGTGTGCACGAATCCGGGCGCGATCGCGTTGACCCGGATACCGCGCGGTGCGAACTCCAGCGCGGCGACCTGGGTGAGCATCGACAACCCGGCCTTGGCCGCGCAGTAGGCGCTCATCCCGGCGGCGGGCTGGCGACCGTTGAGTGAGGACATCGAAATCAGCGAGCCGCCTTCGGTGAGGTGCTTGCCCGCGTACTTCGCGACGATGAACGCGCCGTTGAGGCAGACGTCGATGACATCGCGGAAGTCCTGCACCGCCAGGTCGACGATGAGGCCGATGGTGGAGAACCCGGCGCAGCTGACGACCACCTGCACGGGGCCGACGCTGTCGAAAAGCGTTGCCACCGAGGTCTCGTCGACGACGTCGACCTCTGCGGCCAGGTGTGGGTCGCCGAGTTCTGCGGCCCGGGCCGCGGCGCCCTCGCCGTTGCGGTCGGCGATGACGACGCGGTAGCCCTCGGTCGCCAGCGCCTGCGCGGACGCCCAGCCGATACCGGAGGCGCCGCCGACGACGATCGCTGTTCTGTCTTTGCTCATGCCTCGTCTTCCGTTCGCTCCGGTCCTCGCTCGTTCCTCGCTGCGATCCTCGCTCGCGGTCGACTTCGGGTGCTCATGCCTGCGCTCCGTCCGGTCGGGGATCGCCCCACTTCTCGGTGATGGCCGCCCACGGGTCGGCGTACCTGTGTCCGCTGCCGTGATAGGGGCTCATCCTGGTCAAGATCTGCTTGGCCAGCGGTGCCACCAGCCGCAGCAGCGGTCGTTTGATACCGGCGTTCTCCGCAGTCTCGATGAGCATGTCCGGCCACGAATGCTGTTGGAAGTTCAGCACCTGTTGGGCTCGGGTTGTGTCCATCCAGTCGGTGTTGAACCAGGCGTCATCGTCACCGGGGTCACCTTTGAGTCCGGTCGGCAGCCCGCCGACCAGACCGAGGGCCGCCGCCATCGCCGGCGCCACGTCCCCCTGGACGAGCCGATGGGTGGCGTCGTCACCGCCGATCAGCAGCGTTTCACCGATGGCATCGGCTGTGGTGGCGGCCGCGAAGGCCCGCGCCACGTCGCGCACGTCGACGGTCTGGATCCGGCCGTCGATGGGCAGCATCGCCTCGAAGGCGAAGTTGTCGAGCTTCATGTAGGACCCCGGGTCGGCCGTCAGCACGCCGCCCAGACGCAGGATCACCCAGTCCAGGTTCGAGGTGCGCACGATCTTCTCGGCTTTGACCTTGTGGTCGCCGTAGATATCGGCAGGGTTGACCGGCGTGTCCGCGGTGAGCACCCCGTCCACGGTGTGCGGGTTGCGTGAGCCGTACACCGCGATGCTGGAGGCGAGAACGAATCGTGCTGGCTGCGAGAGCTTTTCGGCCGATCGCACCAGGCTGGCGGTGGCCTCGACGTTCACCTTCTCGGCAAGCCCGCGCCGCTGGTAGATGAACGGTGGGATGACGGCGGCCAGGTGGATGATCGCCGTCGGTTCGGTCTGTGTCACCAAGGCCCCGACGGCGGCGGGGTCGGTCAGGTCGGCCCAGCGCACCGTCACCCCGGCGGGAAGGGACTCGGCGGCCTTGCGATTGGGCGGGTTGTCCAGATCGGTGGCCACGACGCGGCGTCCGTCGGCGGCCAGTCGGCGCACGGTAGCGGAACCGACCAACCCGAAGGCCCCGGTCACCAGCACGGTATCGGTCATCGCAACCCCATCAGCCGCTGGATAGAACGCCTGTCACAGTAGCGAACAAGCTCGCAGTTGGTTAGGCAGTCTTTGGAACTGTCCTGCGTTCCGGCGATGCATCGGATCATTGCGGGCGGCGCGGGCTACGCTGGTTGCAGTCGTGGGTTTCTCGCGTGCCCGATTCATCGGTTGCCGTCTGCGATTGCTCTGATAGTGATGGGAGCATCGCCGGTGGTCGATGTCCAATGTCAGCCCGATACCCGGCTCGCGATCTGCGGGCGCACCGATGTACAGGGCAGCGTCGACGGCGCGTGGTGGCCGCCGAATTATGACCTGCGGACCGAACTGCCGGACCTGGTATCGGTGATGGGCCGCTGGTTGGGCCCCGTGCGCCGAGTTCTGTACGACGCCAGTGTTTTTCCTTCGGCGCCCGCGCGCGTCATCCGTGGTGGCGCGGCGATCTCTGTGGATCGATATGCCATGGTCTCACCGGACACGCTGTACCTGGTCGGCTCCCACTCCCGCACGGCATTGTTGTGGGTGGTGCCGCCGCAGACGCCGGCCGCCGATGCACGTACGCTGCTCGCCACCGTTGCCGAGGCGGCGATGCCCATGACTGTCCGGCGGTTGCGCGCGATTGTCGGCGGAGATCCCCTGAACTGCGAAGAGATGGGGTGAGTTTGGCTTCCCAGCGCGGCGTCACGTATCCTTGGAGGCAAGCTTCCCCGGTTCTGTAGACTCCGTGCGGGAAGCCAGAGGCCGGGGCGCTACAGCGCCACCGGCCTTGTCCATATCTGAGGCCTGTGGGGTGTGAACCGGCCGACGACGATCAGCTCTTCGGTGCCGCGGCCACAGCAGGCTGGGCGCCCTGAGCCACCATCGTGTCGAACAGCTCGGTGTAGTAGGGCAGGCATTCGGCCATCGCCTGTTCGGTGGTGAACAACGGCTCGTAGCCGAGGTCGCGCCGCGCCTTGGCGATCGAGAAGTAGTTGTTCAGGTAAAGCCGTTCCACGGCAAGGGGTTCCACCAGTGGCTCGCGGATGCCGTACTTGAAGTGCAACCACTGCCAGCCCATCATCGCCTTGTGTACAAGCCGTCCGGAGACGCGGATGTTGGGAAGCTTGCGACCGCACGCGACCACGACCGGTCGGGCGAACTCGAACATGTTCAGTGGTTCGCCGTCGTTGATGAAATAGGCCTGCCCGGGTGCGGTGCCGCCCGGCACCAGATGTTCGGCGGCCAGGATGAAACCGTGAATGAGGTTGTGTACGTAGGAGTTGTCGAGCTTGATGTTCTTGCTGCCGACGAGCACCTTCACGTGACCGGCCAGCACGTTCTCGAACACTTTGCGGAACATGGTCTGATCGCCGCGACCCCAGATACCGCTGGGCCGGATCGAGCAGGTCAACATGCCCTGCTCACCGTTCTGGCCCAGCACGAACTTTTCGGCGACCACCTTGGTCTCGGTGTACAGATCGTTGAATCGCGTTGTGTAGGGCAGGGTTTCGTCACCGTTGACGATGTCCTGACCACCCATCACGACGCTGTTGGAGGCGGTGTAGACGAATCGTTGGACGCCGGCCTGCTGACCGGCGTGCACCAGGTTCTTGGTGCCCTCGACGTTCACCGAGAAGCTGCGCTGCCGGTACTGCTCGGTGACGGTGGCCCCGCCCATGAGGTCGATGATGGCCGCAGTGTGGAAGATCGTGTCGATGCCCGCGACGGCGGTCGCGACGTCCTCGCCGTTGGTGATATCTCCCACCACGGTCGTCAGCTTGGGATGCGCAGGCAGCGGCGACGGCACCCGATCGAAGGACCGGACCTCGTGCCCCCGCTCGAGCAGCGTCGTCACCAGGTTGGCGCCGACGAAGCCGGAGCCGCCCGTCACCAGCACTCGGCCCAGGTCAGTACGCAAAGTTGGGTCACCCATGTGGCGAGGATAACTGAAACGTGTTCCAGTTTTGAAGTCCTGGCCGATAAGTCCGACTAATTCGGCTGCGTCGTCACTCTTCTTCGGGGGTACCCGAGGCCAGCGTGTCGGCGACCTTCTGGCGGGCCCCGGCCAGGTGTTCCTCACAGCGTTTGGCCAGTTCCTCACCTCTTTCCCAGAGCTTGAGGGACGCGTCGAGGTCCAGCCCGCCGTGTTCGAGCTGGCGTACCACCTCGATCAGCTCGTCCCGCGCCTCTTCGTACCCCAACTTACTAATGGGCTTCATCTGCTCCCTCGCTCACTGCGGTGACGGCGCCGTCGGCAACCCGCACCCGAAGTCGTGTACCGGCCGACGCGTCCGCCGTCGACCGCAAGACCTGCCCGCTGGAACTGCCGTCCAGCACCTGCACCACCGCGTATCCGCGGGCCAGCGTCGCCGCCGGTCCGAGTGTGCTCAACCGCGCGGACAGGTGCTCGAGTCGATCGGTCTGCACGGCGATCATCCGGTTGATGTCTCGGCGTGCGGTGGTCCGCGCGCGCTCGATCTCCTCGGCGCGGGCGTCGAGGGCCCGCAGCGGATGCGCCAGCACCGGGCGCGATCGCAGTCCCTCGATGATGTGCGCCTCGCGCCGCACCCAATTGCGCAACGCCTGGGCGCTGCGCCGGCGCATCTCGGTCACCCCGGCCTGCTCGGCGGCGGCGTCGGGCACCACACGCTTGGCGGCATCGGTGGGGGTGGCCGCCCGCAGATCGGCCACCAGATCGCAGACCGGATTGTCCGGCTCGTGGCCCACCGCGCTGATCACCGGTGTGGTGGCCGCGGCGATGGCGCGGCACAGCGTCTCGTCGGAGAACGGCAACAGGTCCTCCACGCTGCCGCCGCCGCGGGCCAGGATGATCACGTCGACATGCGGATCGGCGTCCAGCTCGGATAAAGCGGCCACCACCTGCGGCACACAGTTAGGGCCCTGCACGGCGGTGTTGCGGACCTCGAAGCGCACCGCGGGCCACCGTGCCGACGCAATGGCCATCACATCATGTTCGGCCGCCGACGCCCGGCCGGTGATCAGCCCGATGGTGTTGGGCAGGAACGGGATCGGGCGTTTGAGTCGCGGGTCGAAGAGCCCCTCGGCGTCCAACAACCGGCGCAGCCGCTCGATACGCGCCAGCAGTTCACCGATGCCGACGGCACGGATATCGGTCACCCGCAGCGAGAACGTCCCGCGGCCGGTGTAGAACTGCGGCTTGCCATAGACGATGACCTGGACACCCTCGGCCAGCTTCACCGGCGCGTTGGCCACCAGGTCTCGCGGACAGGTGAGGGACAGCGACATGTCCGCGGCCGGGTCGCGCAGCACCAGCCACGCGGTGTTCGAACCCGGGCGCATGGTCAGCTGCGCGATCTGACCCTCCACCCACACGGTGCCCAACCGGTCGATCCATTTGGCGACCCGTGTCGCGACCGCGCGGACCGGCCACGGGTTCTCCGGGGACTGGCCGGGTTCGCTCACTTCGCCGACGCGCGGGTGATCCTGTTGGCGATCAGCGTCTGGAAAGGGGCGCGGGCCTTGTTGGCCTCCTCGAAGGCCAGCAGTGCCTCCAGATCGGTCAGCTTCAGCGAGGTCAACCGCGCGCGCAGCTGTGCCAGCGTCAGTGTCTCGTAGCCGATCTTGTCCACGATCGCCGGAACCTCGCCGTTGCTCGTCGGTGCGGTGGCCGCTGCCGGCACCTCCGAATTGGCCTCCGAATGAGCCTCACCCTCACTGAACAGTGCGAACCGGCCCTCGGTGAGACGTGTCACCGACGCGAGGTCCTCGCCGCCGTCCGCATCGGAGGTGTCGGCGAAGCGATCGCGCGGTTCGTCCTCGTCGAACGTCGCCCACTCCGGCTGTTCGTCCTTGGGTGGGAACAGTTCCTCGAGTGCCTCGTCACCGCGATTGACCAGGTCGGCGACGTCCTGCTGCACCTTCATCACCAGATGCGCCAGCTGGCTGGCCACCGTCATCGGATAGGTGAGGATGGTCTGGGGGAGTTTGCGGGTCTCGTCCAGGGCGGTCACCGCCGCACCCACCAGCAATCGAACTCCGTATGGTGCTGTTGCCATGGGGTCAGCCTACGGCTGGCCCGTGACGGGTGCGGGTAAGTACCCTGGATGCATGCCACCAACCGTCAACATGGGAATTCCCGGTGCCACCAGTTCGGTGGCCGCGCGGGTTGACGGCAAGCGCGTGCTGCTGGCCGAGCCTCGCGGCTATTGCGCAGGCGTCGACCGGGCGGTCGAGACCGTCGAGCGTGCGCTGGAGAAGCACGGCGCTCCTATCTACGTGCGCCACGAGATCGTGCACAACCGCTACGTGGTGGACACGCTGGCCAAGGCCGGCGCGGTGTTCGTCGAGCAGACCGACGAGGTCCCCGAGGGCGCCATCGTGGTGTTCTCCGCCCACGGCGTGGCGCCGACGGTGCACGAGGAGGCCGCCGCCCGCAACCTGCAGACCATCGACGCGACATGCCCACTGGTCACCAAGGTGCACAACGAGGCCAAGCGCTTCGCCCGCGACGACTACGACATCCTGCTCGTCGGCCACGAGGGCCACGAGGAGGTCGTCGGTACCGCCGGTGAGGCCCCCGACCACGTCCAGGTCGTCGACAACCCCGACGCCGTGGACAAGGTGACGGTGCGCGATCCCAACAAGGTCATCTGGCTGTCGCAGACCACGTTGAGCGTCGACGAGACCATGGAGACCGTGCGCCGGCTGCGCGAGAAGTTCCCGACGCTGCAGGACCCGCCCAGCGACGATATCTGCTACGCCACCCAGAACCGCCAGGTCGCGGTCAAGGCGATGGCACCCGAATGTGATCTCGTCATCGTCGTGGGCTCGAAGAACTCCTCGAACTCGGTCCGCCTCGTCGAGGTGGCGCTGCTGGCCGGTGCCAAGGCCGCGCACCTGGTCGACTACGCCGACGATGTCGATCCGGCCTGGTTCTCCGGGGTGACGACGGTCGGTGTCACCTCGGGTGCGTCGGTGCCCGAGATCCTGGTCCGCGGGGTATTGGACCGACTCGCCGAATACGGTTACGCCACTGTGCAGCCCGTGACCACGGCCAATGAGACGTTGGTGTTCGCCCTGCCGCGGGAGATCCGTCCGCCGCGCGGCTGACCCGGGTACGTTCGGGCGTTGTGGGCTCTCTGCGACGCATCATTCCCGTGGCCCTGGTGGCCATGCTCCTGCTGGCAGGCTGTGGCGACAGCGAAGACCGGCTGAACAACGCCACCGACGGGTTCGCCGAGGCACTCAGCCGCGGTGACGCCCCCGCCGCGGCAGCGCTGACCACCGATGCCGCCGCCGCGACGGGAACTTTGGACGCCCTCTACGCCAGCCTGGGCACCGATGTCCGTTTCGAGGTCTCCGAGGTGCGACGCGAAGAGGACAAAGCGACCTTCACGCTGGCGGCAACCTGGAAGTTCGGGCCGCAGAAGACGACCGAGTGGACCTACACCACGACCGGGTCGGCCGCCGCCGAGGGCGATGACTGGAAGGTCCGCTGGGACGCGGCGACCGTCGCGCCCGGTCTGGACAAGGGCCCGCTGTCCTTCGGCACGCTGGCCCCGCAGCCGGCGGCCAGGGTGCTCGATCGCACCGGTGCCGACCTGCTCACCCAACACATCGTCACCCTCGTCGACGTCGCCCCCGGCGCCGATGTCAACGCCGTTGCCGCACTGCTCAATCCGATCGCGCCGACGGTCACTCCGGAATGGCTCGGCGGGGAACTGGCCAAGGGTGCGCCCGTCACCGCCGTCACCCTGCGCGATGAGGACCTCGCCCCGATCCGGGAGCAGCTGGCTGCGCTGCCGGAGGTGACCCTGCGCCCGCAGACCCGGCTGCTGGCCACCGACCGCGCGTTGACCTCGCCGACCCTGTCCGGATTGTCCGAGCTGTGGCAGCAGCGCACCGATGCGGCCGCCGGCTGGGCGGTGTCCGCGCAGACCCCCACCGGACCCACCCGCGTCGGCGGACAGGACCCCGGCTCCGTCGGCGATATCGCCAGCACACTCGATATCGGCATGCAGCTGGCCGGGGAGACCGCCCTGGCATCGCTGACCACGCCCGCGGCCATCGTGGCCATCCAGCCGTCGACCGGCAATCTGCTCGCCGTCGCGCAGAACGCCCCCGCCGATGCGCAGGGCCCGATCGCGCTGACCGGCCTCTACCCGCCGGGATCGACCTTCAAGACCGTCACCGTCTCGGCGGCCCTGCAGGACGGGCAGGTGACCCCGGACAGCATCGTCGGCTGCCCGGGCACCGAGAACATCGAGGGCCGCCAGATCCCCAATGACGACAATTTCGACCTCGGCGAGGTGCCGCTGCACACCGCGTTCGCGCGGTCCTGCAATACCACGATGGGCAGGCTCGCGGTCAACCTGCCGCCCGACGGGCTGACCAAGGCCGCCGCCCAACTCGGTCTCGGCATCGATTTCGTCGCACCCGGCATGACCACGGTCACCGGTTCGGTGCCGGCGGCGGACACCTCGGCGCTGCGCGTCGAGGAGGGCATCGGCCAGGGCAAGGTCACCGCCTCGCCGTTCGGGATGGCGCTGGTGGCCGCGACGTTGGCGGAGGGATCGGTGCCCGCCCCGACCATCGTGCAGGGTTCCCCGGGTGTGCCCGACCGGACGCCCGACCCGTTACCGCAGTCCGTCGACGAGCAGGTACGGGCGATGATGCGCGAAACCATCACCGGTGGCACCGCGACGGCGCTGCAGGACATCCCCGATCTGCTCGGCAAGACCGGAACCGCCGAATATATCGACGACACCCATGCGCACGGCTGGTTCGTCGGCATCCGTGGTGACCTGGCGCTGGCGGTGTTCGTCAGCGATGCGGGCAGTTCGGCGCCCGCGGTCGAAGCGGCGGGCACGTTCCTGCGCGCCGTGCCCTAGCTAGTCCCAGTCGTCGCGGCGGTGGCTGGCCCGGGGACGGGTGCGGTGCTCGGTGCGCCGCTCGTCATCAGTGCTGCGATAGCGAACCCGCGAGACCGGGTGATGCGCACCCTCGGTGGCGGCGCGGCGAGGCGGCTCCGGATAGTCCGGGTACTCCGGATAGCGGTCCTCGGGGCGAGGCCGGTAACCGGGCTGGTAATCGGCGTACGGGCTGTCGTACTCACGGCGGCGGCGCGGGCGCTCGTAGGAATCCGGGGCGTCTTCGGCGCGGCTGCGGCTCGGCGGCGGCGTGCGGCGCGGCTGACGGGGTTCGCGTGGATCGCGTGCGGAAGGCTCGCGGGTCCGGCGTGCGCGGCGCGGCGGGGTATCGCGCGGCTCCTCGTCGGGACGGGGGCGGCCATAGCGCTCCCGGGTTGCGGCGCGTTCGCGCCGGTCGGCGGCGGCGGCCGAGGCCGCGATATCCGACTCCGGCGGCCGGTTGTGCCGGGCACGCGACGGTTGGCCCGCGCGGGTGCGGCGGGTCTCACGCTCCTGGCCGGCGCGGGCGGCGGTCTGGCGCGGCCGCCGCGACCGGCGTGCGGGCTGCTCCTCGGCATCGGGATCCTGGGTGCGGCGCAGCCGTCGAGCGACACGTTCGGCCAGATCGGGGGCGTCGGGGTTCGCCGACTCTGCGACCTCGGCGGCATCTGCGCTCTGCTTGTCCAGGTACCAGCGCGCCACACCGACCGCCAACACCGCCACCGAGGTGAAGAACATCAGCGGGAAGCGTTCGATCAAGGGGTAACCGCAGTTGATCAGGATGTCCTTGAGACCGCTGATCTGACCGCTGTGCATCAGAAAGTAGGCAGACGGCACCGAGATGAACAGGATCAGCGGGGGCTGGATGACCGTGGCGAAGATGCCGGAGCGACGCACCAGCAGCACCGCCGCCAGACAACCCAACACATAGAACGTGGCGAACACCGCACCGAGCTCGCCGGTACCGGCCCCGGCGTGATAGGCGAAGCCGACCAGGGTTGCCGTGACGGCCACCAGAACAGCGCCCCACCAGGGCAGCAGTCC
This sequence comes from Mycolicibacterium neoaurum ATCC 25795, assembly GCF_000691525.1. Lineage (GTDB taxonomy): Bacteria > Actinomycetota > Actinomycetes > Mycobacteriales > Mycobacteriaceae > Mycobacterium > Mycobacterium neoaurum. The sequence goes on along the minus strand of NZ_JMDW01000012.1, from coordinate 279,781 downwards.
CGATGGCCAGCCCGGGATGCGGGGGAGGACGGTTCGGTGGGACACCGACTCCGTCGGCTCGGGCTGACCTGACACATGTTGACCGTACCGGCTGACGCTGGGTGGGCGCTGCCAGCACGCGCTGGCGAGCCTGTCACACCCTCTAGACTCTGGAGTCCGTGAGCTTGAACCTCGGAATCGTCGGACTCCCCAATGTCGGCAAGTCGACCCTTTTCAATGCGCTGACGCGGAACGACGTGCTGGCCGCGAACTACCCGTTCGCGACCATCGAGCCCAACGAGGGCGTGGTGGCGCTGCCCGACCCGCGGCTGGACAAGCTCGCCGAGATCTTCGGCTCGGAGAAGACCGTCCCTGCACCGGTGACGTTCGTCGATATCGCAGGCATCGTCAAGGGCGCCTCCGAGGGGGCCGGGCTCGGCAACAAGTTCCTGGCCAACATCCGCGAGTGCGATGCCATCTGCCAGGTGGTGCGCGCCTTCGCCGATGACGATGTGGTGCACGTCGACGGTCGGGTGGACCCGCGCTCGGATATCGAGGTCATCGAGACCGAGCTGATCCTGGCCGATATGCAGACGTTGGAGAAGGCCGTCCCGCGGCTGGAGAAGGAAGCCCGCAACAACAAGGACCGCAAGCCGCTGCTCGACGCCGCGGTGGCCGCCCAGGCGGTGCTCGATTCGGGTAAGACCCTGTTCTCGGCGGGGGCGGACGCGTCGGTCCTTCGCGAGCTGAACCTGATGACCACCAAACCGTTCCTCTACGTGTTCAATGCCGACGAGTCGGTGCTCACCGATGAGGCCAAGAAGGCCGAGCTGCGCGAGCTGGTCGCCCCGGCCGATGCGGTGTTCCTGGATGCGAAGATCGAATCCGAGCTGATCGAGTTGGACGATGAGTCGGCGGCCGAGCTGTTGGAGTCCATCGGCCAGACCGAGCCCGGGCTGGATGCGTTGGCGCGGGCAGGTTTCCACACCCTGAATCTGCAGACCTACCTGACGGCGGGACCGAAAGAGGCCCGCGCGTGGACGATTCACCGCGGCGACACCGCGCCGAAGGCGGCCGGGGTGATCCACACCGATTTCGAGAAGGGCTTCATCAAGGCCGAGGTCGTGTCCTTCGATGATCTGGTCGAGGCCGGGTCGATGGCCGCGGCCAAGGCGGCGGGCAAGGTGCGCATGGAGGGCAAGGACTACGTGATGGCCGACGGGGACGTTGTGGAGTTCCGTTTCGGATCAACGTCTACAAGCAAGGGGTAAGCCGTGCCGGAGACGGTCAATCGTGAGTGGGCAAGAGAGGTCCTGACCTGGTGGATTGAGCAGGGCGACGCTGCGCTCGCTGCCCTCGATCGCTTTGGGTCCGTTGACACCCACACCTACTGCGAAGCGGGTCCGGCGACCGACGCCATGCTCGGTCGCGAGATGCAGACGCGACGAGTCATCGGCCTAGTGCTCGGAATTAAGAGCGTTGGACCTCTCATCGAACAGCTGAAAACGAGAAACGCCCGCAATTTAGTAGAACTACGGGCCGGGATCGACCTAGCCCGACGTGCGTTGGGACACCTAGCCACATCTGCCGAGACCGAGCGACATATTTTTGGTACATCAGCGCCGACTATGTCTGCCGACTCACTGCATGCTGTGGTGTGGGACGCCGCAGCAAAGCTATGGCGGGACGAGCATCACGAGTCCGCAGTCCAACGTGCGGCAACCTTCCTCAACGCCCACGTGCAGGACCGCACCGGTCGTAGAGATGTGTCAGACAGCGCCCTAATGGCCCAAGTCTTTTCGCTCAGTCCTCCTGAGGCGGGCAAGCCACGCCTGCGTTGGCCGGGGGATGACATGGATCTCACAGTCAGAGCAATGCGTACTGGTCTTCTACAATTCAGCCAAGGCTGCTTTGCCGCGATACGGAACCCGGCGACACACGGTACGGCCGATATTGCCCCTCAAGAAGCACTGGAACAGCTTGCGGTCCTAAGCACTCTGGCGCGCTGGATCGACCAGTGCATTCTTCTTAAGGCACCATAAGCCGCGTAGTGGTCGGATCTGTTTCGTATCAGCTAGCTTGCTTCATAGCTCGACCGAACCAAGGGAAGAGCCTGCTGTAGGTGTTCGGATGTGCTCACTCGAAGTTCGAGGTCACCTGTGCCGAAGTGGCCGATCGCGCGGACGTCTCGGCTGTACCCGGGAGTGAGCTCGATGGTTTCGGGATCGACTTTTAAATACACGAGCAAGTTGTTGGACTGTGGATGAACCTCAACACATGCGAAATTCTTCAGCCGTCGAAACGCCGTGTAATTCTTTCGGACGGTCACTGTGACGTCGTCACCGAGGTTCTGGCAATACCGTTCAAGGTCGGCGTAAAGGGTCTTGAGGGCATCCGAAGATTGGAGTAGTAGCTCGCTGAATGTCTTCTGTCCCTTCGTGCCGATCCCCTTCCTATTCGTCTTGCCAAACGACTCAGGCGAAATGCTCGTTACCGCGTCGGCTTTGGAGGTTGTGACCAGTTCAAGCGCAAGCAACTCGCCGCCGAAATCGCGATAGCGCACGAGTTCAATCGCGCGGTTGATCTGCAGCACGGCGTGCTCGTCGTACCGTGTGAAGGCGTTAGCGATGCAAATGAGTCTTGGGTTGCGCCAGTCGATCGTGCCGGCAGTCTCTTCGTCGAGTGTCTTGCGAACCAGAAGTTCAAACTCCGCGCGATGGTCGAGGAGCCAGTCGAGATAGAAGAGGCCCTGGTTAATCACGTTTTCGTCAATCGCGCGTTTGTATTCGAAGATCACCGGAGTGAAGTTCTCGTCGATGCCGAGGGAGTCGATGCGGCCCCGATGCTTTGCACCGGTGTGGTACTCGCTCGCCAGAAAGCGAGCGCCAAAGAGCGTCTCCATGTTCTGCTCGATTAGGGTCTGCAGCGACTTCTCAAGTGCGACAGACTTGCTCATGATTTCAGTCGCATTGCCAGCCGCCATTCGGAACAACTTGAGATCAGACACACGCTCTCCTACAGATTCGACTTGGTGCAGCCAGGATCAAACCATGATTAGTGCGATTCGCTATGCGCGTCTGAAAGAAGGTGTCGTCGGCCATCTGCCCGGACGTGGAGACAGGCTACGTCGGCCTGTCGGATCGATGGTGCTGACGTCTGGAGGCCGCTCTCCGCGGGCCACCTTCGCCGCAGGATCCAACATAGTTGCGTTCGACCGTCCTTCCATAGCGCAAGGCCAGGCGTCGCGGAGGTTAGCTCGCTGGTGAAGTCGCGGGTCCCTCACGATTTCCGATACTTCGCTCGGTTGTCGTACGTCCGTTCTGCGCATACCTATGTCACTGGCGGGAGTATGCAGGACAATACCGACATGCCGCTTAGAGATCGCCGGTCGAGGTCAAACGAAATCTGGCTCTCAGGCTCCACCCGTCCGGACCACTTCGCGATGGGGCTCCGCCGAGGGCGTCATAGCGCAGTCCGGTTCTAAGCAACATTCGGACAGTCGAGAAAGCGTAACCTCTGACCGCTGCGGACGCCGCCGAGGCCCGGTGTTCCGGGTTGTCGGTGGCAGCTGGTGTACTGCTTTCAAGTGCGCATCTGAGCCGTTCTTCGTGGACAGCGCTCCGCACCTTTGCTAGTTCGGACGAACCAGGGGGAGCTCATGGTGGATGACGTGAACGGACTTGAGGCGCTGCCAGTCGAGCAGCTTGTCGAGATGATCCGCGAGAAGACAGGAGCGGGGGTGAATCTCTCGTTCCCTGGCAAGGTGGTGGCGCGTCAGCTCGGACGACGGGTCCGCCCGCGCAACCAGAGGACGATCAAGTCGCTGAGTACGGGTGACGAGTACGGTCGGTCACGGAACTTAGTGATCGAGGGCGACAATCTCCAGGCGCTGGCTTCCCTATACCGCGAGCGCGGCCAGATCGACATGATCATGACGGATCCGCCCTACAACACGGGCAATGACTTCCGATACAACGATAAATGGGACAAGGACCCAAACGACCCTGATTTGGGCGAGTTCGTAGGCAGCGACGACCCTGCGAAACACACCAAGTGGATGAAGTTCATGTATCCGCGGCTTCAGATGATGCGGGCCATGCTGAAGCCTTCTGGCGTGCTAGCCATTTGTATTGACGGCCGCGAGCTGTTCCATCTCGGTCAGATGCTTGACGAACTCTTCGGAGAAGAGAATCGCCTCGCGATTATCAACTGGCAGAAATCATACTCGCCGAAATCGGACAACCGACACGTTTCCACCGCGACCGAGTATGTACTTGTCTACGCGCGCAACGAAAAGATGGCCAAGACCGGCCTAGAGACACGCACCGAGTCCATGAATGCCCGATACATCAACCGAGATGGCGACACTCAGCTCTGGAAGAGTGAAAACGCCACGGGACCAAAGGCCCGTACACACCAAGGGATGGTTTACGGGATTCAGTCACCTTTCACAGGCGAGATGCAATACCCGCCTGCGGGCCGATGCTGGGTGTATCCGCAGCGCGTGACCAAGCGGATTCTGGAGGAGTGGGGTGCTGACTACACGCTCCGTACGTTGGACGACGCCAAACTCCGCGCTGAAATCGCGGGCGTTGACGAGAGCGACGTCCGCGCAGTGAAGGCGCTCGTCCTCAAGACTCCAATGAAAGCAGCGAAGGCGGCAGCGCTCCGGAAGCTGGACAACGGCCCTTGGCCAGAAATTTACTTTGGCATCGAGGGCAATGGCCGGCCACAACTGAAACGCTATTTGGAGGACGTTAAGAAGGGACGAGTCCCGCTGACCTATTGGGCAGATGAAGACATAGAAGATCCGGAGGTCCTGGGCGACGTTTCATGGGACCACGAGGATTCTGGGCACAGCCAGACCGGCGTCACCGAGTTGTCTAACATCGTCGGCTCGGGCCATGGGTTCGAGACCGTCAAGCCAATGAAGCTGATCACCAAGCTGATTCAGATCTGGTGCCCGACCAATGGAACAGTGCTGGACCCCTTTGCAGGCTCTGGCACGACCGGTCACGCGGTGCTCGAACTCAATGAGGTCCAGGGGGCGGACAGACGTTTCATCTTGGTAGAGCAGGGTCGCCCAGACAACGGGGATTCGTATGCAAAGACGCTGACGGTCGAACGCCTCCGCAGAGTGATCGACGGCGATTGGTCAAAAAGGGCAACCGCCCCTCTAGGCGGTGGGTTCACGTTTAAGACGCTTGAGAAGAAGGTCGATGCGAAGACACTCCTTCTTATGGAGCGTGACGAGATGATTGATACCGTCATCGCTTCGCATTCCAGCACGGGTATGCGTCGGAATGCCACGCTCATAGCGCTGGGCGGAGACGCCGAACCTTATACGTATCTTGTGGCGAAGAACGCCGCTAATGAGGGTATTTACCTCGTGTGGTCGGGCGCGGGCTCGAACACCGATCTCACCGAAGATGCATACGAGAAGATTACTCAGGAGGCTGAGGCGGCCGGGCTAGCTGAGGTCTACCACGTCTACAGCAGGCGCAACCTGATCGTCACGGACGATGTCATCTGGTACCAAATTCCCGATCGCATCTTGTCCGACTTTGGCCTGGACGTCCGTACAGAGTCGTTCACAGAGGAAGTGTGAGCATATGGGGATTGAACTTTTCCAGTTCCAGCAGGACGCCGCCTCACAGATGGCCGATCGCTATATGGAGTACAGCTCTCAGCCGATCGTAATGGGTCGGCGCGCGAATACGCGCGACGTAGCGTTCTACCAAGCGCTGTCCTCCATCACGGGTTCCGGCAAGACTGCAATTTTGGCGCAGGCAGTTAGCGAAATTGCGGCGTTGTCGGAGATTCCGCCGGTAATCCTGTGGCTATCCAAGGGAAAGGTAGTCGTCCAGCAGAGTTATGCGAATCTGGCGGAGGGCGGCAAGTATTCGCACCTGCTGCCGGACATCACGGTGCGTTTGCTCAGTGAGTACGACCCGGAAGAAGTCGCCAATGCAAGAAGCGCAATACTCTTCTTCGCCACGGTTGGCACTTTCAACCAAAGGGACCGCGACAACAGCAAGCTCAGAATCTTCTCGCTTGATACTGACAACATCGAGTCCACCCGGTGGGAGGCGCTTAAGGCCCGCGAGACGTTTGACGGTCAGCGTCGCCCACTTGTAATTGTGTATGACGAGGCTCAGAACCTCAGCGATCAACAGACGACGCTGCTTCTTGAGCAGCAGCCGGCCGTGTTCCTTCTTGCGAGTGCAACCTTGCGGTTCCCGGCCCAGTTCGATGCGGACGTCATCCAGCCGTTGCGAACACAGGGCGAATACAAAGATGAAGACCTGATCACTTCGGTCAAGTCATCGACTGTTGTTGCGTCGGGCCTGGTGAAGGGCATCATCTCACTTGACGGCCTCAATGCGCCTATGCAGGAAACCATCTCAACGATGCTGTCGGATATGCGTGATGCAGAGGACGACGTCCGTGCTGCAGGGCTGAGTTTTTCACCGAAAGCGATCTACGTCTGCAATACGAATGTGCTTGCCGATGACGCCAGCCAGACGGACGACCCAAAGCAGGCATTCGATCAGCGGCAGGCTCCGCCGATCCAGATCTGGCGCTACCTCACAGAGCAGTGCGACGTACCGTCAGACGAGGTAGCGGTTTACGCAGACCTCAGGACACATAAAGACTTTCCGCTTCCATCCGATTTCACGCTCTTTAACGGTGGTGAGAGCGACTACGAAGACTTCCTTGCCGGAAACTTCCGCCACGTCATTTTCAATCAGACCCTTCAAGAAGGCTGGGACGACCCTACCGTCTACTTCGCCTACGTGGACAAGACTATGGAGTCTTCGACCCAGATCACCCAAGTGGTCGGGCGCGTGCTCAGGCAACCCGGTTCCACGCATTACGAATCCGATCGCTTAAATACCGCTCATTTCTACGTGCGCGTCGACAGGAACGAAACGTTTGCCCAAGTTGTGGACGAGGTTCGTAAAGGTCTCGGTAGTGAAGCTCCAGAGGTACGAATTCTCACGTCGCCTCCGGGATCGGAAGAGCCCCAGAGCTTAGCTGCGAAGCAATCGCTAACTGTTCCTCGCACCGCGATTGATAACACGCCAACTGTGAAGCCGGTGGAAAGGGTGCTTGCGAAGGTCCACGACTATTCAATTGATGCCGTGAACACACGAGGCGTTGGTCGACGTCGCACCGTTCAGCAGGCCGTCGGCGCAGGCGAAGCTGTCGATTCTGAATGGGTGGACTTTGAGCAATCCAACCGAGTTAATGCCCGATGGGTATTCCGGCGGGAAGTAGCTCGCCGCTACCGGCCTGCCTTGATGGTGATGAACACCGATACGGAGAAATACGATGCCAAGGTTGGTGTGGGTAGCAGCGCGTACGCGAGCTTGACGGAAAGTGCTGCCGATGCAGTCGATGAATATCTTCGCCATGCGATCGTCAAGCAGCTCAAGCCGAAGCCCTACACTATCGGCAGTACTCTCGTGCGCCGCGGCGGTATGGATACATTCAAGAACGCACTCCACGAGGGTTACGACGGCCTCAACGAACTGGAACGACGGTTCGCGCGCGCGGTTGATGAAACCGGTTTTCCTTGGGCTCGAAATCGATCGCAGACGGGGTACAAAATCCCTCTTGTAACTCTCGGCCAGACGGTGTGGTTCTTTCCAGATTTCCTCATTTGGGTGGACGAGAAGGTGCTCTGTGTCGACACAAAGGGCCATCACCTTGTTGAAAGCGACGCGCGCCGGAAGTTGTTGACCATCCAGCCTCATAAGGATGTGCCGACGACGATCGAGGTGAAGTTCGTTACCGAGGGAACCTGGAAAGCCGACGGCACCCCAGACGGCAAGGATGGGTTTTCCGTCTGGGAGCTGGGCAGCGGTCAGTCCCTACGTGCGCTGGCATATGAGGACCTGGAGTCTGTAGCGAACTCATTCGTCGGACGGGAGACTTAGCGACGGCTCGGATTCGTAGGTCTAGGTGGCACGCGATCTTGCGCTGTCCAGCTAGGGCACACCCATAGTGGACACCCGCCACTTCCCTCCTGGCTGTCAAAATAGAATCCATCGGCGCATTGATTGACAGTCGTCCATCCAAGTCCTCGAGTCTATGTTGACAAGCGCCTAGTGATGGAGACGGACGTGGGGCAGCGCCTCGGATACCTGCGAGTGAGTACCGCCGATCAAAACACCGTTCGTCAACTTGATGGGGTCGAGCTGGACAAGGTGTTTACGGACAAGGCCAGTGGCAAGGACACCGACCGCCCCGAGTTGGCCCGTGCTGTCGATTACGCCCGTGAGGGTGACACGCTTGTGGTGCACTCGATGGACCGCCTCGCACGCAACCTCGAAGATCTCCGACGTTTGGTCAGGGAACTCACCGGCCAAGGCGTCAAGGTTGAGTTCGTCAAAGAGAACCTGACTTTCGCCGGTGATGACTCGCCGATGAATACGCTGTTGCTGTCCATGCTGGGGGCCGTCGCCGAGTTCGAACGGTCACTGATCCTTGAACGGCAGCGCGAAGGCATTGCCATTGCCAAGGCTGCTGGCAAGTACAAGGGTCGGAAAGCGGCGCTCACCGACGATCGGGCGGGAGAACTCCGCGGTCGCTTGGCCGCCGGTGAGTCCGTCACTACCCTTGCCCGTGAGTATGGGATCAGCCGCCAGACTGTCTACAACTATGCGAGCTGAGAACTGATCGCCCCCCTGGGGGGTGCCCCGATCGGCACCACCCCGCCGGGCCTCGTACGGCCAGCGACTCTTCTCTCTCTGGAAGTCGGGCTAGCAACCGGGATGCGCGCTAGGCCACCTTGGCCAGAGACCACGTACAGCCTTTGCGGCCACGACGGTCGGCCACTGGGATGTCGCGACGCTTGGTCTTAGCGACATAGAGGCTGCCATCGCTGTAACCGGCGGCGCGGCCAGCGTCGTAGACGGCAGAAGACTCGACGATCGTTTCTCCTGCCGCGACCCGTTCCGCGATGTGTTGATCAAACCACTTCTGGCAGGACAGCGTCGCCTTGCCGGCCTTTTCCTCCTGGTGGTTGTCCGGATCCGTCGCGCTACCGCCGTGGTCACCGTGACCAGGGCGGTCACCGGCCTTGACATGCGAGTTTGTGGGGTGACCAGTCTGGTCACCGTGACCACAGTGAATGAGCCGGTATCGGGTCCCGCCGGTGACACGCACAGGCTCGATTGCATTCTCGTCGATCAGTTCCGCGATTGCCTCGTCGAAGAATTTGCGCCTACCAGTGCTGCTACCCAACCTGCGCTTCAGATCGCCACCCGCTTGCTCGCCTACCGCGAGGAAGCGAACAATGCTGGCCTTCACAGATTCCAGCGCATACCGAGCTTGTGCCTCGTTGATTGCAGCTCGCTTCTCGCCTTCCCGACGCGCTTGCTCGATGGCGGCCTTAGTGCCATGGTCGACCAGTTCAGTGCGGGTCTGCTCAGACACCGCCATGACTTCCGCGGACATGTCCCAATCCCACTGGTTGACCTCGACGCGCCCGTGCATGATCCCCAAAAGCGCGGCGACCTTGCATCGCATCAGCAATATATGGCCGTCGAGCGCGTTCCCTTCGCCACGCTGCCGGGCGATGTGGGCCGCAACGATGGTCTGTTTGATTTCTGGCGGCCCGTAGACGACCTCCACTACCCCGTCCTCGCCGGGCTCCCATATCGGCAACGCCGTGTCGAGTGGAGGCGGAGGCTCAGTTGCGGTGTCGGGCATGCTCGGATCAGTGGTCGGTGCCCATAAGAACCGCTGCGGGGTCCCGCCGGTGGTGTCGTTGAAGAGCACACCCGTGTGGCCCGGCTGCGCCCCGACTGACAGGCACATCCGATACGAGTGCGCCACTACGATCCTCGTGGTGTCCTCCTTGGCGTTCGCTTGGCCAATCGGCTCGCCCATCGCGGCGGCCTTCAACTCGGCAAGTAAGATACTGCCGGCTCTACCAGCGATGCCCGCGATCTTGTCGATCTCCGATGCCGTGAAAATCACCGGAATGCCTGCCGCCCCAGCTTTCCCGCGCGAGAACTGCTCGGCGATGCCTTCCCCGGAACCGATTGGCAGCTCGATGATGTCGTCTGGCCACGCTGCCCGCGCCACGTTGTCGCTGACACCCTTGCCACTGCCCGACTTGCCCGCGAAAGCGCAGAACAGATTTAAGCTGGCCCGCCCACCAATGACGGGCGGCAACTGCACCGATGGCGGGACGCTCGCGGCTACGCGCAGCAGCACTCCAAAGAACACCGCCCATGGTGCCGCGTACCGTGCCCGCGCCCAACGGTAGATCTTCTCCAGCTGGTCGCTGCCGGAGTTCAGGAAGAATTCTTCGGGGGCATCGATGGTCGCGCCGCGGTATGCGGCGATGTTGGCTGCGTCAATAATTGGAGCCTCAGACATGACTTACTTTCCTGGTGGCAACGCTAACCCGTTGCCGTTCGGTACCCGCTCAAGAATTGAGCACTGGACGCTTGCGGGATCAACCGCCTGAGTTTCGTTGCATGTCTGAAGTGCTGTGCGCGTCCACTGGTCGCGCCAAGTTAGCACGGGTGTTCGAGATGGCAACTCGACACGCCGAGATGCGTGTCGACGACCCATGGGTGGCCCAACTGGTCGCGACGTCGTTGGTATCCGAAGATCTGGACCACGGCGTGTCGGGGTTGCGGGTGAACGGGCTTTCGGGTACCTATCTTCTCGACGCGGGGGCTGCGACTGCCGGGCCGCGTTGAGGAATCCGCCGCATGGGTCGGGCCTGGGAAAAGTCGCAGGGGGTACCGATGAATGTCGGAGTGCCAGAAAGCCAGTCGCGAGACTGAAGCGGAGCGGAGGCTACGCGCCATCCGCGAGACTGTTTCCAAGGCGCCACCTCTTACAGCCCTTCAGCGGGCTGCAGTGGTGGCCGCGCTGACAGGCGGTGTCACTAGCCCGCCCAATCGATCTGGACCGTTTGGGGATCAAACACGCGCGAACCGCGAGTGCCTCGGTGAAGTCTTACAGTTGCCAGCGAGTCCACCACTACGCGCTGCCTCATGATCCCTGCTGTCAGAAACTCCGCTGCAGGGTCTTCGCTCCCCAGAAGCTCGGCCAGTGTTGCACCCTGGTTAGATGTGGCCATCTTCTGTTGTGCGGCAGCGAGTTCCGCGCGAATGGACTCGTTGGCAGAAGCGAATCTGCGGCCGTCGATGAGACCTGCGTCGTAGTCGGACTCCACGCTGACAAGTCTGATTCGCAACCGCTCGACTTCGACCAGCAGGGGAGCTAGGTCTTCGGTGGCTGGTTTCAGTAGGTCTGCTACATCGGGTTGTCGTAAACGTTCCGCGATCACGTCGAGCACGTACTGATCAACCTGTGACTGCGATCGGTTGACGTGCTTGTCCTTACAGCGGTATCGCCCCTGGGACCACGATGACGTTGGTTGGTCGCAGGCCGCACACAGATACAGCCCCGAGCCGAGGTGCTTGCGGTCGGTGCCGACACGATTTGTTTTGCGGCGTGGATCTGCCAGGCGCGCTTGCACGAGGTCGAACACGTCGTCGCTGACAAACGGTTCCCAATTGCCCTGTCTCCCTGTGGTTTCGCCCTGGTAGATGGCGCGACCCGCGTAGCGCGGATTCGTCAGGATGCCCCGGATGCTTGACGGATTCCACGGACGGCCCTTGCGAGTGGTGACGCCTTCATTTGTCAGCAGGCGTGTGATCGAACGCAGTGACTCGCCCGCATGGAACAGCTTGAAGATTCGCCGCACCAGCTCGGCCTCCTGGGCGACGGTGTCACCCTGCGGCGTATAGCCCGTTAGCCTCGTCCCAAGCGGGGGGCGGCCGAGGTTTGAACGTTGGACGGCCGCGGCTGTCTGCCGTTCACTCTTCAGTCCAATCTCCATCTCGGCGACTTCGCCGAGCACTCCGATAACCAGTCGTCCGGATGCTGTGGTCGGGTCCATGTCAGAGCCTTGGACGAGCGCGATGATGACGCCATGGTCTCGACATGCTTCGACGAGTGCCAGGCGGTCACGTGCGTTACGTGCAAGGCGGTCGAGGGACCAAGCAACGACGGCCTGAATCTCGCCGCGCTTGATGGCGTCGAGCATCCTCGTAAACTCCGGCCGCTCCTTCTTGCCGGCCGCGCTCACAGAGTTATCCGTGTAGGTGTCGACGATGTTCCAGCCGCGCTGCTTGACGACACGCTCGGCGTCGTTCCGCTGTCGCTCGACGGCCAGCTGCTCACCCGTGCGATCGAGTGATACGCGCAGGTACAGGGCTGTTCGGAGCGATGCGGTCTTCATGGTGAGACGAGAGTACCTTGACACGTGTATCAATCTTGCGATCAAGACACGTTTCGCTTCAACGTGTGAAGTTATTGGCCTGCCGTCGTCAGAAGACGTTGATGTGTGAACTACTGCGTATGCCATCAATCTGTGAGCCAACGATGACTAGCGATCGCTGGCGTTGTCGGATTTCGCCCGCGCGCCTAGTGCCGCCACCAGCTGGGTCTGCCTTGCATGCCCGGATGCCACGGCCGCGGCTGTGGCACGTGTGTGAGTCGCTGCTCGGGCTTGCTGAAGCTTGCGCTGTAGTCCTTGTGCGGGGCCGACGGGTCCCAGCCCTCCATGTGGGGTCGCAGGTCGTCCGCGGAGGGCTCGGCTTTAAACACATCGTCGTCCAGATGCTCCAGATTCGTAACGGGGTCCATCACGTCCGCGCGGGAGCGCGCCCATTCGAGCCATTCCCGTAGCTTGGGGCGGCTCTCCAGCAGTCCCTGCGAGGTCGCCGCCTCAAGTCGCGCCGCGAAGGCGCGCAACTCCTGAGCTCCCTGCCAAGCCTCAAACATGCGCACGAAGGTAGCCTCGCGCAGTTCGACGATTGCCTTCTCCCGGGCGCAGTTTCGTAGGTCTTCCCAGGCTCGCCTTTGGGCCGCCTGCTCACGCTCGTGTGCTTCGTGAGCTTCGACGCGCCGTTGTTTTTCGCGTTCGCGGGCGTCATCGTCATCGACCGTTCCCTTCTTGATGGCGCTTGCGATTTCGGGGATCTGGCGTTCGAGGGTCTTCCTCTTCTCGTCGAACCATTCGTCGCCATTGCGCTTGTACTGGGAGTAGCCGCTGCGGTCGGGTTTCGTCATGTGCGAGCCGTCTCTCTCCACCTGGAGATGCAGTCGGCCGGACGGCACTCGGTCGGATTTCGGGACCTGCTTCCAAGGCGTACGCCGCAGCTCGCGCTGTTCGGCCGCTGTCGGGATGTGGGGGACCTCGTCCAAAAGCTCGGTGAGTGTGAGGGTTGGGCGTCGAGAGCCGGCCTGGATGAACAGCTTCGGGGTCTTGAGCTTGACGTTGGCACCAAGCCGCACCTCGTGGGCGAGTAGGTCCGCTGCTAAGTCGAGCAGTATCTCGATGGCACGGGGTCGCAGGTCCTTGCTGATCTGCTTGAGTATTGAGGTTGTCTCCAGTGCGGCTCGGAGTGCCTCGATGTTTGTCGTGATCTTTCTGGTCGTCGTTCTGATGCGGTCCCAGTCCGACGTCTCCGCAGGCGAACCGGTGCCGAGGATGACGACGATGTCACCGGAGCTGCGGCCCGTAGAGCGTAGGTCGTGCCCGGCTGGTACAAGGTGGTGTGCTCTGCACGCGTGCAGCACACGACGATAATGTGCGCGGGTTGACTCCGTCGGGTCGGCGACAGTGATCTTCCCTGACTCCTGCAGCTGCTCGATTAGCGCCTTAGCCAGTCGTAGTGTCTCTGACGCGCCTTCGCCGAGGTTGAGATTCGGTGGCTCGCCTGCTCGGTCGCGGACAGGGAAATTGACCAGGTGTCGAGGGACGGCTTCCAGGGGGAAAACACCATGCTCGATGTAGTGCTTGCCCGCCTCTGTGACCGCTGCAGACCATGTCCTGGCGTGGCCCTTGATCGTCACCAGACCGCGGGCCTTAAGGGCCGAGGCGCTGGTCTTATGCGAGAAGTTGCCCTCGGGCCATTTGCCCGCAGGGCAGCCGTCGGCGATCCACTGAAGGACTTCGAGTTGCCGGTCGTTAACCCGTCTGTTCATAAATCACGGTATCCAAATCTCGGATGCTGGCGGCTCGTACGCTGCCCGAGCGAATCGCTACCTACTGGACATCGCGCGGAAGGCGCGGGCGCTTTTTGTCACTTTTCAGCGGTTCTACGTCACTATGTGGGTGTGGATACCCAACGGTTTTACTCAGATCGAACGTATGGGCCGGTTGCACAACACACGGAGGCACTTTCGACCGCCACACGAACTGGTCTAGTCAGCCTCTTTCGCAACAAGGTCGAGTCGAATTGGCTAGCAGAGTCTTTCCCGGAGACGTGCCACGACGGTAACGGGATTGTCGGTACAAACACGGCGGCTCTTCGGGAAAACCTCGCTGCCGTGATACCTACCCTGACATGGCCGTTCACCAAAACTACTACTACCGACGACGTGGCAGTACTGGATTTGATGGAATACGCATGCGATCATGTCGGACTGCCCAAGCAAGCTAAGTATCACGATTTCTTGAGGCACTGGGAACTCACATTCGACGCGCGTACTGGACGAGTTCGGTTTCGCGCCGAAGTGAACCGCATTCTTCAAAGGGGTGGAAGCGTCTTCGAGCTAACTGATGAGAACAGAATCAGGCGGAACGGCTGCGAAGAAACCACTACTGCATTGGGTGCCATACGGGCTCCCACGGGCAACGAAGGGCTGGACGAGCTGATCGAGCAGGGTCGAACCATGTACATGTCGCACAGGCCTGAGGAGCGGCGACTAGCTATGGAACGGTTATGGGATGCTTTCGAGCGTCTCAAAACGATCGAGCCTGGTGCGAATAAGAAGGCTCAGATTGCCGCTCTGCTATCCAATATTGATTCAGACGCATTCCGGGCCGTGGTTGACGAAGACATGACTGCGCTCACCAAAATAGGCAATACTTTCGAGATTAGGCACCGCGAGACCAACACCCATCCGGTACCGGGTGACGCAAGCGACTACCTAGTAGGACGAATGGCGCTCGTGATTGGCTACCTCATACATGTCAGGAGCATGAAGCGGGACTAACGAGGACGGCGTGCGGGGTTCTCCATCGCACGTCCCAGGGCTTGCCGCATACTACCGGCGACGTTTTGCTTCACGGCACGGCTAGCTTGCCAAGGCCTTGGTCCGGGCAACTTTCCGCTCGCTCAACTAGATTTAGCGGCCGCTTCCTGACGCTTTATTAGTCCGTACTTCTCCCGAGCGGCGACGACATCTTTCCGTGTCAGTTTATTTATGAAAGCTACGACATCGGGCGACCACTTTACTAGGCTGACGTTCTCATCTCGCCAGCAGTATCGGCTGTCGCCGCGTAGCTTATAGACGTAAGTGATAGCTAGGAAATCGTAAGATACCACCCTGAGTTCATCTTTTAACAGCGGAAGAACGTCTTTCTGGCGATATGGATGCGACTTGTTCGGATCAACCTTCTTGTGCACTATCGTGGCACTTTCTGTGTCAACGCCGCTTATTCCGACTGTGACATCAGCATCACTTAGTTTCTTAGTCGATTGCAGATTAACGGAATAAATTGTAAGTAGCCGCGCACTGTCGGCCTTTAACTGCTCATGCGCGGTCTGGACTTCCTGTAAGAATTCCTGAACTGCGCTAGCGGCTTTCTTGCCCGCGGGTGCTCCTCCGCTGCTCAGGTACTTCACTGGGTCAACGGGTGTCTTAGCGCCTAGTGGCAGTATTTGCCAAGAGATCTCTTCGGCAAGGTCTTGACGGAAAACCGATTTCACTATATCCCGGTAATTGTGAATTGAAGTCTGAGCGAGTGAATATACAACTACTCCGAAATCTGGTTCGTTGTAGAAGTGAACGGTCTTGTCGCGGTAAAGAGCTAGCAGTTCTAGATTTCTTCGGACAGGTTCCGCCTTCACTTGGCTGGGCCAAACGGCGGTATTTGAGGCTTTGCGGAAAGCGTCGTCTAAAGATATGGTCTTGTAAGGTTCTCGCCGCCGCTTCGGGTAGTAGATGGAATTTCCCGATTTTGAGACTATGGCCTTCAACATCAGCTCCCACGCATTGATGAGAAGGACCACAACAACTTCGTCCCGGTACGGAAACCGCGGCTTGTTGTAGACCTCTATCGCCGCAAGCATCGCCGACACCGAGTTGCCGAGCAATTTGCGGTATGAACCTCGGTAGTTCATCCGGCACGCCAAGCGCAGACAAATAACGTGAACCATCGCACCGTGCGAACGATAGCGGCAGTGTGGGGGTGTGGAGGTAGGCGTACCGGCTGGGGGGGGGGGGCTAATCGGGCATAGGTCCATCGAGCTTTCATCCTGACGTTGTTTCGTATTTGTATGTGGTGGAGTTCCGGTTCAACGTGTGAGCCTGGCCGGCGAAGCGACCTATTGTTCCGCTGACAGCGTCACAACGCCTATATATCCATGGTGGGCCTGTCAGCGGAACATTGCGGGCGGGTCGGCCCTTGGCAGACGGTCGAGTTCGGATTCACCGTCCTGGTCCCGGTAGTACATTGGCGGCTGTGAGTGGGGATTGGCGTAACGATCGTGTCGAGGAGCTCCGGTCTCTGATCACCCAGGCCGAACCCGATGTGGTCGAGGAAGTCAAGTGGCGAAAGCCGTCCAACCCTGACGGGGTGCCCGCGTTCTCGCTCGACGGGTTGATCTGCACCGTGGAGACGTACAAGGACAAGGTCAAATTGACCTTCGCCAAGGGCGCGTCGGTGAACGATCCGGACCGCCTGTTCAATGCGAGTCTCGACGCGTCGGTCCGACGCGCCATCGATCTGCGTGAAGACGATCAACTGGACGCCGAAGCCTTCAAGGCGCTGATTCGTGAGGCCGTGCGCGTCAACCGCGGCTAGCCCGGTTCGAACATCGAGGAGTGAGCACCATGCGCGTTCCCCCGGTCGGTGTCGCGGGCGCAGCCGCGCTGGTCCAGATCTGGCTGAGCCGTGGGGCATCCGGGTCCACCGCATCACGGTTGGTCGCAGGCGGCGTCGCGGCGTTGTCGGCCGGGGTGCTGCTCGCGTCGGTGGGCTCGTTCCGGCGTCACGACACCTCGGTCAATCCCCTGGAGGTCGATCGGGCCGCGACCCTGGTGCATACCGGGATCTTTCGGGTCTCCCGAAACCCGATGTACGTCGGCATGGCGGGACTGCTTGTGGCCCAGGCCATTCAGCGTCGGTCCTGGGTGTCGATGCTGCCCGCGGCACTCTTCGTGGCGGTCATGCAGCGGGTCCAGATCCCGGTCGAGGAGAAGTTCCTACGCGAGCGGTTCGGACCGGAATTCGAGTTGTATCTGCGCGGGGTCCCGCGGTGGGTGGATCACCGGTCGGTGGGCCCCCTTCTCGGCCGCTAGCCGATCACAATGTTCCGCTGACAGCCTCATCGCGCCAATACATCCGTGGCTATGCTGTCAGCCGAACATTACGTGCACGCAGACGACACGATGGAGGTGTGTGCGGTGAGCCACCGCATCCAACGCGCAGCAGCGACGGATCTGGAGGCGGCAGCCGCCACCCTGGCTGCGGCCTTCGACGCGTATCCGTGGACCAGGTGGTCTATTCCGCAGGCCGGCTACACAGAACGTCTCGAGCAACTGCAGCGGCTCTACCTGCAGTTCGCGCACGAGCATGGCATCGTGCTGATCGCCGACGGGGAACGCGGCGTCCTGGCATTGCTGCCGCCCGATGCCCCGGAACCTCCGCCGGACTTTCAGCAGCGGGTCGCCGATCTGCACGGTGACCGGCTTGAGGTCCTTGGACAGGCGGACATCCCGGCCCAACCCGGGGGCGCCTGGAATCTGGCCACCCTCGGTGTTGCTCCGGACCACCAGGGCCAGGGCCTTGGCGGCGCACTGGTCGACGCCGGTCTGGCGGCGGTGAGCGCGGTCGACGCGGCCGCGGGCACGGCGTTGGAGACATCGGACGAACGCAACGTCCGCCTCTACGAGCGGTCGGGCTTCACCGTCACCGCCACGACGTCGATACCCGATGGGCCGGTGGTGTATTCGATGTTCCGGCCCGCTGCGCACTGAGTCTCACCGATCTCGCGGCGCGTAGCGCAGCAGGACCGTCCCGCCGGGAAAGGCTCGATGCTCCAGTAGTTGCAACGGCATCCACGATGGCAGCGTCGGGAAGAACGATGTGCCACCGCCGACCGCGGTGGGGGAGATGACCATTCGGTACTCGTCCACCAGTCCGGCCCGCACGATCGGTGCCGCCAACGTGGCGCCGGCCACTTCGAGTTGACCGTCGGTGTCGGCCTTGAGTCGCCGCACCACCTCGACCGGGTCGCCACGTTCCAGCCGGGAGTTCCACGCGACCGATTCCAGGCTGGAGGAGAACACCACCTTCGGCATGTTGCACCACACCGCGGCGAAGTCGGCGGCGATCGGATCGGCATCCGCCGACTCGTGGACAGCCGGCCAGTGCCCGGCCATCAGTTCGTAGATTCGCCGACCGTAGAACGACATGGCGGTGTCGCGTTCGAAGTCATTCCAGTATTGGTGCAGTTCGTCGCTCGGATCGCTCCAGTCGATGTTCCCGTGCGCGTCGGCGATATAGCCGTCCACCGATGTGGTGAAACCATAGATGAGTGTGCCCATACAGATCAGACTCGACCACGACACAATTCTGAGCGCTCGCGACGCGTGGTCACGGCAATTGGTTACCCGCGGTGGCGTATGCGGCCCCGAGGAATCGCCGCACCATTTCCTCCTCGGCTTCGGGGTCGGGGAGCGGCCAGTACCACAGCGCCAGGAAGGTGCGGATCAACCACTGTGCGGCAAGCGGATCCGGTTCTGCCAGGCCGAGCATCTCGGCCGCGAAAGCGGAGACGACGGGGGAATCGGTGATCCATTCGTCGCCGGTCGGCGTGACCATCGACCTCATGATCTTGGCCAGCGGGTCGGCACGCATCCGGCGCAGGGCGACCACCGTGGCGGTGACGACCCGGGCGGGTCCGGTCAGGTCGGTGATCGCCGCACGTACCGAGTCCAGGATGCGTTCGGCGTGCCGGGTCAGCACGACATCACGGATGGCCGCCTTACCGCCGGTGTGGCGGTAGACCGTCGCCGGTGAGCAGTGCACCGCGGCCGCAACTGCGTCGATGCTGAAGCGTTCGTACCCGTGCCGGGACAGCAGGTCGGCTGCGGCGGCGTAGATGCGTTCGGCCGCCTCGTCGTGCCGGTCCCGCCCGAGCAGCCAGTCACCGGACGGTGCCGTCCGGGTGATCGTGTCCCGCGAGGCCATAGTGCACTTTTATCACCATGAGAGAAGAGCCGTAGTTTTTCTCACCGAACTCGCTGGTCCGAGGGATCGGGCGAGAACTACGCAACCGGACCTGGGTCGGGCATGCTCTCATGTTTGCCGCGCACCGTTGACCAGTGACTTCGCCGGCGTCCACGCTGTGACCATGACCTTGTCAGCGGATGTGACGGACATCTTCGGCGCCGAAGCCCTGCAAGATCCGTACCCGCACTACGCCCGGATGCGCGACCGCGCCCCGGTGCAGCGGATCGGTGATTCGGACTTCTACGCGGTGTGCGGATGGGACGCGGTCACCGAGGCTGTCGGCCGGGTGGACGATTTCTCCTCCAACCTGACCGCGACGATGGTGTACCACGAGGACGGCCGCGTCACCCCCTTCGACATGGGTGCCCCCGGCGGCCCGATGCATGCCCTGGCGACCGCCGACGACCCGGTACACGACGTGCACCGCAAACTGCTCCTGCCACATCTGTCGGCCCGGCGGATCCGCGTCATCGAGGATTTCGCCGAAGCGACCGCCGTCGATCTCTTCTCCCGGGGACTCGAAGACGGTCACGTCGAGTGGATGAGCGCGGTGGCCGACCGGCTACCGATGATGGTCGTCGCACGACTGCTCGGGTTACCCCACGACGACGTCGACACCCTCATCCGGTTGGGTTACGCCACCACGACCCTGCTCGACGGAATAGTCAGCGCGGATCAATTGGAAGCCGCCGGTATGGCGGCCGTCGAGCTCTCCGGCTACGTGATGGATCACTTCGGCAGGGCCGCTGACGGTTCCGCACCGGGACTCATCGGTGACCTCGCGGCCCGCTACGCCTCCGGAGAACTGGAACAATTGCCGGCACTGGCCATCATGCTCACGCTGTTCAGCGCGGCCGGTGAATCGACCGCCTCGCTTCTGGGCAGCGCCGCGTGGATCCTGGTGAACCACAGCGATATCCAGCGTCGACTTCGCGACCGACCCGAGCTGCTCGGGCCGTTCATAGAGGAGGTGCTGCGCTACGAGTCACCATTTCGCGGCCACTACCGGCACGTCATGAAGGACACCGCACTGGCCGGGGTGTCGGTCCCGGCCGGCTCGCGGCTACTGCTGATGTGGGGCGCGGCCAACCGCGACCCGCACCATTTCGACACTCCTGATGAATTTCGGTTGGACCGTCGGGAAGCCAAAGGACACATTGCATTCGGTAAAGGTGTGCATTTCTGTGTCGGTGCGGCCCTGGCCCGTCTGGAGGCCAAGATCGTGCTGCGGATGCTGCTGGAGCACACCGACTGGATCGATGCCGTCGAGGTGGGACCGTGGCTGCCGAGCATCCTGGTCCGCAGGCTCGCGCACCTGACCCTGGCGGTGCGCTGAGCGACCGTTCGATCAGCGCGGGGTGAGCCGGAAGATCGGGATCGTCCGCCCCTCCGGGGCAGTCTTTTCCCGGTAATCGTCATAGCCGGCGTAGACCCGGCCGGCCAGACCGAACAGCCGGTCGTACTCGTCGGGGTCGGTCACCTGGGAAGCGGTGAAGGGCTCCATGCCGAACTCGCAGGCCGGATTGGCCTTCAGGTTGTAATACCACTGGGGGTGCTTGGCGCCGCCGTAATTGGACGCCAGCAGGATCACGTCCGCACCGTCGTTGAAGTAGGTCAACTGCACCTGGCGACGTTTGCCGGACTTCGCGCCGGTCGTCACCAGCGGGGCATTGATGATGGGGCCCATGTTGATGCGGCCGCGGGTCAACCGGAAGAGATACGGGTCGGTCCGCCGGGCGATATGCCTGGCGATGAACTGCCCGATCGGTGAGCGCCCGAAGCGCACACTGGCGTGATACTTGGAACCACGGGGCCTCTCGGGATCCACATAGCGCAACGGCATGTACTGCACCGTACGCGTAGGCTCTCGGTCACACGAGCATGCTGCGCAACTCCTGCGCATTGCGTACCGCGTGGCCACCGAGATCATTGTTGAAGTACACCAGTACATCTCGCCCTTCGGCGTCCCAGGCGCGGATCTCACGGGCCCAGCGGCGCAACTCCTCGGTGTCATAGGACCCGCTGTACATGGCCTCCTCGCCGGGGCCGTGCAACCGGAGATAGGCCAGCCCGGCAGTCGCCGTCACGACGCACGGCAAGCCAGGACCACTCATGACGACGTAGGCCGCGCCGTGCCCGCGCAGCAGGTCGTACACCGCGGGGTCATCCCAGCTCGGGTGGCGAAGTTCCATCGCGACCGGGATCGAATCCGGGACGGCGGACAAGAAATGGTCCAGGCGTTCGTCGTCGCGCTGCTGGGCGGGATGCAACTGCACCAGCAGCGCCGCCCGCCGATTGCCCAGCGCGTCCCACCCGGCCGCGATGCGTTCGATCCATTGTTCCGGGGAACCCAACCTGCGGGCGTGGGTGAGTCCGCGGGGTGCCTTCACCGTCATGGTGAAGCCGTCGGGCAGTTGGTCGCGCCACTGGGTGAATCGCGCCGGCGTGGGCCACCGGTAGAAGCTGGCGTTGAGCTCGACGGTGTCGAACTCCTCGACGTAGACCGCCAGCCGGCGCGTGGCCGCCAGCTTGGGCGGATACAGCACCCCGGTCCAGTGATCGTAAGACCAGCCCGAGGTTCCGATCCGGACCACCATCAGCGCAGACCCTTCGACAACAAGCCGGCTGCGGTGCCCAGGTCGGCGACCAGATCGGCGAACGCGCTCTCACGCCGATCCGCCGGTCCGCGCAGCACCGAGGACGGATGTGGGGTGGCCACGACCTGGAAGCCCGCTTCGGGCGCGCGAAGCACCTCACCGCGATGTTCGGTGATGCGAAAATCGTTTCCCAGCAATGCCTTCGCGGCCGTCGCGCCGAGTAGCACCACCACCTCGGGCGCTACCGACTCCAGTTCGGCGAACAACCAGGGGCGGCACGCCACCACCTCGGTCCGACTGGGCGCCTTGTGGATACGGCGGGCGCTACCCCGCGGGTGAACTTGAAATGCTTCACCACATTGGTCAGGTAGACATGCTCGCGATCGATATCGGCTGCTGCCATGGCCTTGTCGAGAAGCCGGCCGGCCGGCCCCACGAAGGGTTGCCCGGCACGGTCCTCACGGTCGCCGGGTTGCTCACCCGCCAACAGCATCGGTGCCGCACGCGGTCCGGCCCCGAACACCGTCTGCTCGGCGTCCCGGTACAGCTCGCATCCTCGGCAGTTCCGGGCGGCCGCTGCCAAGGCAGCCAGATCACGGGATTCCGGCAGGAAGTCCTGAGCGGTGATGTGAGATGTGTGGGCCGACATCGGAATCGGTTACCCGCAATGTCGGCCGTCAAGCGCCGGGATGGGTGCGCATGGTGGACAATTCACGCCATGCCGATCCACGTCGATGCCGACAATTTCGTCCGGGCCGAAACCCACCGGATGTTCCGCGACAACCAGGACGTTGCGGGCGGTATCGGGCGGTTCCGGCACAACCGGACACCGGCGCGTATCGAGGAGCAGACCGTCATCCGGCTCAATCGCGACACGCTGTACAGCTTCGCGCTGCTCGACCTTGCCGAGGCCGTGCGGCTGACGCTGCCGGATGCCGGTGAGCGGTATCTGTCGGCGATGATCGTCAACGAGGACCACTACGTCAATCGCGTGCTGCACCGGCCCGGTGAGCATGTGCTGACCGCCCAAGAGTTCGGCTCCCGATACGCGTTCCTCGCGGTCCGGATCCTGGTCGATCCCACCAGCACCGAAGACGTCGCGGCCGTCGCGCGGCTGCAGGACGCGCTGCGGCTGGTCGGCGACGCACAGCAGCCGTTCGTCATGCCCGACTACGACACCGCCGCGTTGGACGCGACCCGTGACGCGCTGCTCGCGCTGGCCGCCGGTCTGCGGAACTTCGATCGGACCTTCGGCACCCGTGCCGAGGTGGACCCGGTGCGCCACCTGATCGGCTGCGCCGCCGGCTGGGGCGGTCTGCCGACGAGCGAGGCGGCCTATATCGGCGTCGACCCGAAACTGCCTGCGGGACAGTATCAACTCGTGTTCGCCGACGTCCCGGTCGACGCGTTCTGGTCGGTGTCGGTGTACAACGGCAAGGGCTTCTTCGAACCCAACGCCGCGGGCCTGTACTCGGTCAACAGCGTGACCGGTGTGCGTGGTGCGGACGGATCGGTGACGGTGCGGTTCGTGCCCTCGGCCGACGGCGAGCTGCCGCCGAACGCGATCATCGTCCCGGACGGCTGGAACTACCTGATCCGGTTGTACCGGCCGCGCCCCCAGATCATCGACGGGAGCTGGGCGGCACCGGAACTCACGGCGATCTAGTCGACCCGCACCGCAATTTCGTCACCGAGCGCGTAGCCCGGCGCCAGCCGCAGGGTGTCCCCGCTCCAGAACTTGCCGGGGTCGAAGTAGTTCTCCCGTTTCTCGGTGGTCAGCAGCCCCATCTCTTCATAGGTGATCGCCACTGTCTCCGCGCAGTAGGCCGTCTCCAGCCCGGCCGACCTGCGCTGCACCTTGTCGCGCTCGGCCGATTCGCGGACCTTGCGGTGGATGATCGGCAGACCGCGGGTGAAATCACTGACGATCGGCAGGCGGCCGCGCAGCCACCGTCCGGTCAGCCGTGCCGTCGAGGGAAAGGCGGTGCCGTTCATCCGGGCGATGACCTTGAGCATCCGGTCCTCCTGCGTCCGGTCGGCCGGCGGTGTCAGCTGCCGCAACCAGGCCTTCTGCCCGTACTCGTGGACCCAGCGTTCGACGACCTCGCGGGCGTCGTTGAGTTGCACGCCGCGGTGGTGGGTGCCGGTCCACAGGTCCAGCAGCTTCTGACCGAGTTCGGCGTGCCAGATCAGCGGCGGCAGATCATCGATGGCGACCGTCATCCCGACATGGTTGACCGGCGCGTTGGTCAACGCCTGGATGGCCCGGTCGGGCCCCGAACCACCCCGGAACAGCCAGATGTCCCCGGTGCGGGTCTCCTGCAGCGCGCGGGTCAGGTCCACCGTGTGTGCGTCCACCCGGGCAGCTTAGGCACAATCACAGGATGCGAAGCGTCTGGAAGTGGGTCGGGCTCGCCGGTGTCGCCGGTGTGGTGGCCGGCGGTGTGCTGGTCGCCAGGGATCAGCGGATCCGCCGGTCGTACACGCCCGAGGACATCCGGGCCCGCCTGCACCAGCGCCTCGAAGAGGCCGAGAAGGCCTGATCGCTGCGCTCGCCGGGATTCAGAAGAGCTCGGTGAGCGCGCGGTCGAGCATGTCGACGTAGAAGTCCGCGCCGGCGGTGTCGATGCACAGCGGCGGTTTGGTCTTCAGGATGTTCTGGTGGTCGCCGGTCGGCTGGATCACCACGCCGAGTTCGAGCATCCGTTCACAGATCGCCATCGTCTCCGCGGTGGCGGGTTCCAGCGTCACCGGGTCGCGGACCATCTCCACACCCAGGTACAGGCCCATCCCGTGCACGGTGCCGATGATCGGATGCTTGTCGGCCAACGCCTCCAGCCGCGACTTCAGGTACCCACCGGTGCGCAAGGCGTTCTCCTGCAACCCCTCATCGCGCAACGTGTCGAGCACCGCGAGTCCGATCGCACACGAGAGCGGGCTGCCTCCGGTGGAGGAGAAGAAGTAACCCTGAGAACGGAAACCCTCGGCGATGGCCCGGGTGGTGATGACCGCGCCCAGCGGGTAGCCGTTGCCGGTCGCCTTGGCCACCGACACGATATCGGGCACGACCTGTTGTTGCGGGAAGCCCCAGAACCACTGTCCGAGACGGCCGTAACCGACCTGGACCTCATCGGCGATGGCGACGCCGCCGGCCGCGCGCACCGCGCCGTACACCTGTTCGAGATAGCCGTCGGGAAGCGCCATCCCGCCGGCATTGCCGTACACCGGTTCGCAGATGAACCCCGCGGGCGGGCGCCCGGCGGCCGCCATCTGCTCGATCTGGGCCACGGCTTCCTCGGCGTACCGGTATGCCTGCGCGCCGCGGTACTTGCCGCGGAAGCTGTTCGGCGATTCCACGGTGTGCACCCAGTCCGGTCGGGTGGACAGCGCGTTCGGGTTGTCCGCGGTGGAGGTCGACACCGCGTCGGTGGCGTAGGTCCAACCGTGATAGGCCTCGCGGACGGCCACCACATCACGACGTCCGGTGACGGCCATTGCCAGCCGGATCGCGAGATCGCTTGCCTCCGAACCGGAATTGACCAGGAACACGGTGTCCAGCTGCTCGGGCAGGGTCGCGGCGATCCGCTCACTGAACTCGACGACGGCCTCGTAGTTGAACCGGGAGTTGGTGTTCAGTCTGCGTAGCTGTCGCGACGCGGCATCGGCGACGCGGGGGTGCGCGTGTCCGAGTACCGCGACGTTGTTGACCATGTCCAGGTAGATCCGGCCCGCGGTGGACATCAGGTAGTGCCGGTGGCCGCGTTCGATCCGCGGCGGGTTGCGATAGTAGCGCTCCTGGACCGAGGCGAAACTGTCGTCACGGCGGTCCAGTAGATCGCGCTCAGGTGCCTCATGCAGGAGATCGAGACCCAAAACGGTTCGGGGATCACAGGACAACGCCAACCAGCCCGCTGCGAGCTCGGCGGTGCTGAACACCGGCGCGACGGGCGCACCTGCCGGCCGGACAGCCAGCTGCGTCCAGCGGTCGGCCTCGAGCACCCCGAGGTGCTCACCGGCGCGTACCCGACCCGGTGCGGCACTCGAACCCACCCCGGTGAGGGTCAATTCGAAGTCCATACCGCGCAACGTGATCCGGTCGTCCGTCCGGTCGATCACCTCACCGTCCCACGGTGCCAACACCCGGGTGGTCGTGGCCGACCACAACGAGATACCGGTCTCGACCACCTGCGGGCTGTCGGCCGACAGCAGCGGGGCAAGACCCAGGCGGGGCTTGCCGAATCGGGTGAGCACCAACGTGCTGCCCGCCCTGACGGCCTCGGCGGCCAGTTCGTCGGCGTCGTCGAGGGTGTCCGACAGATCCAGCGTCACGACGGTATCCGGGTCCAGATCCGCGATCAGCCGGTTGTCGATCTCCGGTCGGGCCTGCGGCTCGGCCAATCCGAGCTCGCTGAGGATCAACGCCGTCATGACGTCGGCAGGCACCGATGTCGCGGTATCGAACATCCGCCATTCGTCATCGGACTGTTCGGTGAGGTAGCTGTTGTCGGGGTCCAGCACGCCCTGTTGGGCGCCGCTGACGATGAGCACGGCGGTGCGCAACACCAGCAGCGGCCACAGTGCGCGGGCCTCGGCCGGCTGCAGCGGCCGAATCGCGTGAAACGCCTTGACGCCGGGCATGATCGACGTGGCATCCGCCCCGGGATGGCCGAGCACAGAGGACAGCGTGATCGCGATCTCCGACACCGCCCAGGTGCGGGAGAGATCGCCGAAATCGATGACACCGTCGGGAATGCCCGAGGGGCCGACGATCACATTGGCGTCGGTGAGGTCCAGATGCACCGCCTGCTGCGGCAACTCGTCGGCGACGACCGCGATGCGTTCGACCGCCGTGCGCGCGGCCGCGGCGACCTCGTCGCGCCGATGGGTGACGTGGGTGATCAGCTCATCGACCACCCGGTTGCCGTACCGCAGATCCCATTGCACTATCCGGTCCAGCCCGGGGTGGCTGAAGTCGGCGAGCGCCACGCTGACGCGGCCGGCGATATCACCGAGTGCGGCCACCACCGCAGGCGACAGATAACCGCGGGCGTTGAGCGTCCCACCGGACAGGTAGGGCAGCAGCCGGATCTGACCGGCACCCGAACCGGGCGCGGCGACCGCGAACTTCTGCCCGTCGGCGGTGTCCAGGGGCACCGCGACCCGTAGGTCGGGCTCGGCGTGGGCGATCAGCGCGGCCGCGACGTCCTGGGCGACGAGCTCGGCTTCGGTGAAGGCCGGGTTGGCGACCTTGAGCACCGCCACCGGGACGTCTTCCTCCAGCACGGTGAAGTTGCAGTCCTGCTGGCTGCCCAACGATCGCACCGTCTTGCGCAGCGCGTAATGCGTTGCCAGCAGCTCGGTGGCCTGGTCCTCGGTGAGCCGGGGTGCGGGAAGTGCGGGCTGCTCCAGGAAATTGAACCCTGAGCAACCCGAGCGGCCCGCGCCGCCGGAGGCCATGGCGCTCACTTGTCGACGAAGGCGACGACGGCCTCGGTGAAGGCGTCGTTGTCATCCCCGGCAGCGGTGTGCCCGGCATCGGACAATTCGACGAACTCGGCGGCGGGCACCTGTTTCAGGAAGCTCTGCACGCCCTCGACGGACACCACATCGGACAACTTTCCCCGGATCAGCAGGATCGGCACACGCAGATTCTGGGCCGCTTGTTCCAGCATGTCCACCCGCGCGAACGGGTCGTCACCGGGTTTGGTGAGGAACGCCGGATCCCAGTGCCAGTACCAGCGGCCGTCGCGCAACCGCAGGTTCTTCTTCAATCCCTCGACGCTGCGTGGCCGCGGTCGGTGCGGAAGGTAGGCGGCCACCGCGTCCGCGGCCTGCTCCAGCGAATCGAACCCGTGCACGTGGTTGAACATGAAATCGCGGATGCGTGCGCTGCCGTCCTTCTCGAAGCGTGGCACCACGTCGACGAGCACGAGCTTGGTCACGACGTCGGGGCCCGCCTCGTGGGCGGCCAGGATGCCGGTCAGTCCGCCCATGCTGGCGCCGATCAGCACGACGGGCCTGCCGATCTGGAGGAGGACCTGCTGGACGTCGGCGCTCAGCGTCTCGACGGCGTAGTTGGCCGTGGGGGAGTAGTCGCTGTCGCCGTGGCCGCGGCTGTCCATCGCGATCACATGCTTGCCCCTGGAGGCCAGGATCTGCCCGGTGTTCTTCCACGAATGCCGGTTCTGCCCGCCGCCGTGCAGCAACAGGATGGTGGGGCCGTCCCGATCGGACACTTCGTCGCGGTTCCACTCGTCGGCGACCAGTGCCAGGCCGTCGACGCCGCGAAAGGTCACGGTGTGCGGTGTGCTGTCGACAGTGCTCACGTGGATCCTCTCGCCGTTCCGCGCATCTGTGAGCCACGTTACTGACCGGTGGGTTGACCGCGACGGCCGGTCTCTAGACTCCCCATCGTGCTGTCCAACGACCCCGCAGCGGATGAGCGCGGCAGCATTGTCGAGGCGACCTTCGCCTGCCTGGCAGAACCGCACGACGGTCCCATTTCGGTGGCGGCCATCCTGTCCCGGGCCGGGGTGTCCAGCCGCGCGTTCTATCGGCATTACCAGTCCAAGGACGAGCTGTTCCTGGCGATGCTCGACGATGTCACCCGGCGCCTGGCGGTCCGGCTCGACCAGATTGCCGCCGGAGTGGACGCCGCACCGTTGGACCGGCTGCGGGCCTGGCTCGACCAGATGTTCACCCTCGCGGTGGATACCGACCTGCATCGTTACCTCGCCGTGCTCGATTGCGACGAGATGCGCTCGGCGAAGGGGTACCGCGAGGCGCGCGAACTGTCCCGTTCGCGACGGGAATCGTCGCTGGTCGAGATCCTGGCCGCCGGACGGGCGGACGGATCGTTCCCGCTGGCCGAGCCGGACTCCGATGCCATCGCGATCGCCGCGCTGGTCAGCCGGGAGCTGACCTCGACCAGGATCTTCGATGCCGATCAGGTACCGGTAGCGCGGGCGCGCGTGGAGGGTTTCGCGCTGCGCGCGCTCGGTGTGTCGGGGCACGTTTCCGGTGGTGATGGGCCGTGACGGGGGTGCGGACCGGTGAGCACGCCAGTTGTGACTGTGAAAATCCTTATGTACGTTCTTCCGCATCCATAGCGACGCCTGTGGTCATATCGTGTTCGGACCGGCCGGGACATGCCGGCCCCGCGGACAGCGGGCATCGTCGAAGGGACTTCATGGCCATGCGGAGGTTGTGCGGCATGGGGGCAACCCGCTGATGGCTGCGCAGGACGCCATCCCGAACGTCGTGGCCAAACCCGTGCGTTCCTTCGGCGGATTCTTCTCGATGACGCTGGACGTCTTCACCCTGATGTTCCGTCCGCCGTTCGCCTGGCGCGAGTACATCCTCCAGTCCTGGTTCGTCGCACGGGTTTCGTTGCTGCCGACGTTGATGCTGACCGTCCCGTACACGGTGCTGCTCACCTTCACGTTCAACATCCTGCTGACCGAGTTCGGCGCCGCCGACTTCTCCGGAACCGGCGCGGCCCTCGGCACCGTCACCCAGATCGGGCCCATCGTCACCGTTTTGGTCATCGCCGGGGCCGGTGCCACCGCCATGTGCGCCGACCTCGGAGCGCGCACCATCCGCGAGGAACTCGACGCGCTTCGCGTCATGGGTGTGAATCCGATTCAGGCGTTGGTCATCCCACGGGTGCTGGCCGCCACGACGGTGTCGCTGGCGCTGTCGGCGACCGTGGTGCTGGTCGGCCTCACCGGGGCATATCTGTTCTGCGTGTACGTCCAGCACGTGTCGCCGGGTGCCTTCGTGGCGGGTCTGACCCTGATCACCGGTCCGTCGGACGTGTTGGTCGCGCTGGTCAAGGCCGCGCTGTTCGGACTCACGGCCGGTCTGATCGCCTGTTACAAGGGCATTTCGGTGGGCGGCGGTCCGGCGGGCGTCGGTAACGCGGTGAACGAGACGGTGGTGTTCACGTTCATGGCACTGTTCGCCATCAACGTGGTTGCGACCGCGGTCGGTGTGAAGGCGACGATGTGACGACCACAGTGGGCCTGCGGGTCAAACGAAGCGTCAACAGCGTCGTCGATTCCTGGAATCAGGTCGGTGAGCAAACCCAGTTCTTCGGTCGGACGCTGATCTCCATCGGCGACGTGTTCATCCGGTACCCGAAGGAACTCGTCCGCCTCATCGCGCAGATGGGCCTGGGGACCGGGGCTTTGGCCATCATCGGCGGCACCGTGGCGATCGTCGGCTTCCTGACCGTCAGTACCGGTGCGTTGGTCGCCGTCCAGGGCTACAACCAGTTCTCCGAGATCGGTGTCGAGGCGCTGACCGGGTTCGCCTCGGCCTTCTTCAACGTCCGCCTCATCGCGCCGGCCACCACGGCGATCGCGCTGTCGGCCACCATCGGTGCCGGTGCCACCGCCCAGCTGGGCGCCATGCGCATCAACGAAGAGATCGACGCGCTGGAGGTCATCGGCATCCGCAGCATCGCCTACCTGGCGTCCAGTCGCGTCATCGCCGGTGTGATCGTGGTGATTCCGCTGTACTGCGTCGGCGTGCTGATGTCTTTCTATGCGGCCAAGATCGGCACGACCGTGATCTACGGTCAGTCCAGCGGCGTCTACGACCACTACTTCGACACATTCCTCAACCCGATCGATCTCATCTGGTCCTTCGTCCAGTCGATCGCCATGGCCATCGTGATCATGCTGGTGCACACCTACTACGGCTTCACCGCCAGCGGCGGCCCGGCCGGTGTGGGTGAGGCGGTCGGTCGAGCGGTGCGTACCTCGCTGGTGATCTCCGCGTTCGTCGTCGTGATGATTTCCCTTGCGGTGTACGGGCAATCCGGCAACTTCAATCTGGCGGGTTAGCCGTGGCAGCGACGAAACGTAACTCAGGGATCGCACCGGGCTGGTGGACGCTGCTGCTGGTGGTGTTCGTCATCGCCGCCATCTGGTTGTCCTTCTCCCTGTTCACCGGAAGCCTGCGCAGCACCGTTCCGGTGACCCTGACCTCGGATCGCTCGGGTCTGGTCATGGAAACCAACGCCAAGGTCAAGTTGCGCGGCGTCCAGGTCGGCAAGGTCGCCGCCATCAGCGGCGGTGACACCGAGAGCGCGTCGCCGGTGAAGCTGCGCCTGGATATCGATCCCGACCAGATCCGTTTCATCCCGTCGAATGTCGAGGCCAGGATCCGGTCCACCACGATCTTCGGCGCCAAGTTCGTCGACCTGGTGTACCCGGCCGATCCGAAATCCGAACGGTTGAGCGCCGGCCAGGTACTGGTGTCGCAGAACGTCACCACCGAGGTCAACACCGTCTTCGAGAACCTCGTCGGCGTGCTCGACCAGGTGGACACCGCCAAACTGAACAGTGCGCTGGCGGCGCTGGCCGAGGGTGTGCGTGGCCGCGGTGAGGTGATCGGCCGCGCCACCACCGATGCGAACCAGGTGCTGATCGCGCTCAACGACCGCAGTGACACCATCCGGGCCGACTGGCAGGCGTTGCAGGGTTTCAGCGCCGCCTACGGTGATGCCGCGCAAGGCATTTTGGCGACCCTGGACGCCGCGAGCACCACGGCGGTCACCATCAGCGAGAACTCCCGGCAGCTCGACGCCCTGCTGTTGGCCACCACCGGGTTGTCCAACACCGGAATCGAACTGCTGGCCCCGAATCAGCAGAACCTGATCAAGGCCGTCAACACCCTGCAGCCGACCACCGACCTGCTGTTCAAGTACAGCCCGTCCTACACCTGTCTGCTGACCGGGGCGAAGTACCTGCTCGACCACGGTGGCTACGACGCCACCGGCGGTAACGGCAAGTCGTTCATCCTGGACACCGCGCTGATGCTCGGCGATGATCCCTACGCCTACCCGCGCCATCTGCCGATCGTCGGTGCCAAGGGCGGACCCGGCGGGAAGCCGGGGTGTGGCTCGCTGCCCAACGTCGACCAGAACTGGCCGGTGCGCCAGCTGGTCACCAATACCGGCTTCGGCAGCGGTCTGGACTGGCGGCCCAACCCGGGTATCTCCTTCCCGTTCTACGGAAACTGGTTGCCCGTCACCCGTGCGGTTCCCGAACCGCCCAGCATCCGGAACACCTTCGGCGGCCCGGCAATCGGACCGATCCCGTACCCGGGTGCTCCCGCCTACGGCGCCCAGCTCTACGCCCCCGACGGCACGCCGTTGTGGCCGGGGCTGCCGCCGGCACCGCCGCCAGGCGCTCCGCGTGACCCCGGCCCGCGGCCGGGTTCGGAGCCGTTCATCGTGACCAATCCCGGTGTTCAGCCGACGCCGTTGCCCCCGCAGCCGCTACCGGTACCGGCCGCGCCCGGCCCGCCGTCCTGAAACCCGACCCGCATCAGAGGAGACGTAGTCAGTCATGAAAGACAACTTGGGAGGCGCCATCTGGCGGCTCACCATCTTCCTGGCAGTGTGTCTGCTGGGTGTCTTCGGGCTGTTCGCGATCTTCTCGCAGCTGCGATTCGGGGAGACCGAGCAGGGTTACAAGGCCGAGTTCACCAATGTCAGCGGCATGGAGCCCGGTGACTTCGTCCGTATCGCCGGCGTGGAGGTCGGCAAGGTCGGCGATATGCAGATCCGCGATGACGGCACCGTGCTGGTCAACTTCAGCGCCGACTCGTCGGTGGTGTTGACCAAGGGCACCCGCGCCGTCATCCGCTACGACGACCTGATCGGCGGGCGCTATCTCGGCCTGCAGGAGGGTGCCGGCGACACCGAGCGTCAGCAACCCGGTTCGACGATCCCGCTGGCCCGCACCGCGCCGGCGCTGGATCTCGACGCGCTCATCGGCGGCTTCCGGCCGTTGTTCAAAGCCCTTCAGCCCGACCAGATCAACGCGTTGTCGGGCACCTTGATCAGCGCTCTGCAGGGGCAGGGCGCCACCATCGGATCGTTCCTCAATCAGACCGCCGCGTTGACCAACACGCTGGCCGACCGCGATCAACTGATCGGAGAGGTCATCGTCAACCTCAACACCGTGATGGGCTCGCTGGGCGACCAGAACGAGCAGTTCGCCAAGGGCGTCGACGGATTGAGCCAGCTGGTCGACGGGCTCGCGCAGCGCCGCACCGATATCGCCAACGGTGTCGCCTACGTCAGCGCCGCGGCAGGCAGCATCGCCGAGCTGCTCGATCAGGCCCGCCCACCGCTGGCCAAGACCATCACCGAAACCGACCGGGCGGCAGGAATCGTCGTCGCCGACGCGGACTATTTCGACAACCTGATCAACACCCTGCCCGACGCCTACCAGGCGCTGGCACGGCAAGGCATCTACGGTGACTTCTTCAGCTTCTACCTGTGCGATATCGTGCTCAAGCTCAACGGTAAGGGTGGTCAGCCGGTCTATGTGAAGGCCGCTGGGCAGAGCACCGGGAGGTGCACCCCGCGATGAAATCCTTCGCAGAGCGCAACCAATTGGTCGTCGGCGCAATCGGTTTGGCGCTGTTGGCGGCCATCATTCTCGGTGCCCTGAACTACGACAAGCTGCCCTTCCTCAATGGTGGCCGCGATTATTCGGCGTATTTCGCCGAGGCCGGTGGGATCCGCGAGGGTGCCACCGTGCAGGTTTCCGGCATGCGGGTGGGGCAGGTCTCCGGTGTCGAACTGGAGGGCCAGCAGGTGCTGGTCACGTTCAAGATCGACAACGGCGTGCGCATCGGTGATCGCAGCGAGGCAGCCGTCAAGACCAAGAGCCTGCTCGGCACGAAATATCTTGAGGTCACACCGCGCGGCGACGGCTGGCAGGACGGCACCATCCCGATGGACCGCACCACCCCTGCCTACCAACTGCCCGATGCACTCGGCGATCTGGCCTCGACCATCAGCGGTCTGAACACCGATCAGCTCTCCGACTCGCTGCGCGTGCTCTCGGAGACCTTCGCCGACACCCCGCCGGAACTTCGCGTGGCCATCGCCGGTGTGTCCCGGTTCTCCGAGACGCTCAACGAGCGAGATGCCGAACTGCGCAGCCTGCTGGGCAATGCGAACAAGGCCACCACCGTGCTCGCCGAGCGCAGTGAGCAGATCGTCACGTTGGTTCGCAGCAGCAACGCGTTGCTTGCCGAACTGCGCACCCAAACGGCCGCACTGGATGCCATTTCGGGCAACATCTCGGCACTGAGCCGCCAGCTGCAGGGCTTCATCGCCGAGAACGACGAAACCATGAAGCCGGCGCTGGAAAAGCTCAACGGGGTGCTGACCATCCTGGACAACCGCAAGCAACGGCTGCAGCGCTCGCTGAAGCTGATCGGGGACTACGCGATGTCCCTCGGCGAATCCGTCTCTGGCGGACCGTTCTTCAAGTCCTATGTGGCCAATCTGCTGCCGGGCCAGTTCGTGCAGCCGTTCATCGACGCCGCGTTCTCCGACCTCGGCTTGGATCCCAATGTCCTGCTGCCGTCGGAGCGCACCGACCCGCAGGTAGGCCAGCCGGGCACGCCGGCCATGCCGAACCCCTACCCGCGCACCGGTCAGGGCGGTGACCCGCGCCTGACCCTGCCCGACGCCATCACCGGCAACCCGGGCGATCAGGGTTGTGGCCCACCGGGAATTCCGCTGCCCGGACCGACCGGTTGCTACCCGTACCGCGAACCGCTGCCCGCGCCGCCGCCCGGCGGGCCGCCTCCGGGTCCGCCGGCGATCGCCCCGCCGGGTATCGCCTCCACCCCGACCCCGCCGGGGCCGGTCCTCGTACCCGCACCCGGCGAGCCCGTCGCGCACGGGTCCGGCGCACAACCGGGAGCAGGCCAGTGACGTCATCTTCGGCTCCGTCCCGACACAACGCCGTCCGCAACACGCTGGCCCTCGCGCTCGTCGCGATCCTCGGGGCCGGTGTCTACCTCGTGGTGCGTACCGCCGAGACGCTCAACCGCGTCAACGTGGTGGCGTACTTCGACAGCAGCAACGGCATCTTCGTCGGCGACGATGTGGTCATCCTCGGTGTCCCGGTCGGCCGGATCGAGAAGATCGAGCCGGAACCCGAGCGGGTCAAGATCTCGTTCTGGTACGACGGCAGCCACAAGGTGCCCGAGAACGTCAACGCGGCCATCCTGTCGCCGATGCTGGTCACCTCACGGGCAATTCAGCTGACCCCGACCTACTCCGAGGGACCGGTCCTGCAGGACAACGCCGTCATCGGCCAGGACCGCACCGTGGTCCCCGTCGAATACGACGATGTCCGTGAGCAGCTGCATCGCATCACCGAGACGCTGCAGCCCACCGAACCCGGCGGCGTCAGCGAGCTGGGGGCGTTCATCAACACCGCGGCGGACAACCTGCGCGGTCAAGGCGCCGATATCCGCGCCACCCTGGTCAAGCTGTCCCAGGCGATCTCGGCGGTCGGCGATCACAGCACCGATGTCTTCGCCACCGTGAAGAATTTGTCGATCCTGGTCTCGGCGCTGCAGGACAGCACCGATGTGATGCGCGCGCTCAACCAGAATCTGGCCTCGGTGACCGGCACGCTGGCCGATAATCCCACCGAGGTGGGCAATGCGGTCCAGGACCTGTCCGAGACCGTCGGGCTGGTGCAGAATTTCGTGGCCGACAACCGTGAAACCCTTGGCACCACATCGGACAAGCTCGCCGGGGTGACCACGGCGCTGAACGAGAGCCTCGCCGACCTGAAACAGTTCCTGCACGTCGCGCCGACCAGCTTCCAGAACTACATCAACATCTACCAACCTGCTCAGGGTGCGGTGTCCAGCGTCCCGGTGATCAACAACTTCGCCAACCCGATCAGCTTCCTCTGTGGCGCGGTACAGGCCGCCTCGAGACTCAACGCCGAGCAATCCTCCAAGCTCTGCGTGCAGTACCTGGCTCCGATCGTCAAGAACCGGCAGTACAACTTCCTGCCGATCGGCCAGAACCTCGGTGTCACCGCCTCGGCACGACCCAATGAGCTGACCTGGAGCGAGGATTGGCTGCGTCCGGATTACATCCCGCCCGCCGGTCCGCCGCCACCGCCCGCGCCGCCGGATCCCAACAGTCCGGCGGCGCCGGTGCCCGGCCCGCCATTGGCCGCCGAGCTTGCGCAGCCGACCAACCCGGCCGCCGGGCTGCCCGGGCTCATGGTGCCGACAGGACCGGGCTCATGAGGACCCGGCTTGTGAAGACCCAGATACTCGGCTCGTTGCTGATCGTCGCCGCGGCCGCCACCGGATGCCAGTGGAAGGGCCTGAATTCGGTGGCCCTGCCCGGTGTCGAGGGACGCGGGCCCGGCTCGTACACAATCCAGGCCCAGATGCCCGATATCGATCACCTCTCCCCGAACTCGCGGGTGCGGGTCGGTGATGTGACCGTCGGCAACGTCACCGATATCGAACGCCAGGGTTGGCATGCGCTGGTCACCATGAGCCTCAACGGTGACGTGGTGCTGCCCGCCAACGCGACCGCCACGCTCGGCCAGACCAGCCTGCTCGGATCGCAGCACATCGAACTCGCGGCGCCCCCGGATCCGCAGGGCCGGTTGCAGGCCGGCGCGGTGATACCGCTGGAATCCAGCGGCGCCTACCCGACCACCGAGCAGACGTTGGCCGCAATTTCATTGCTGCTCAACGGTGGTGGGCTGGGCAATGTCCAGGACATCACCGCAGCCTTCAGTCAGGCATTCACCGGTCGCGAGGCCGACCTGCGCAGCCTGATCGAGCAACTGGACCGGTTCATCGCCTACAACAACGACCAGAAGGGCGATATCATCGCCGCCGCCGAGAGCTTGAACTCGCTGGTCGGTCAGGTCGCCGAGCAGAAGCCGGTGGTGGACAGGGCATTGCAGACCCTGCCCGAGGCCGTCGAGGTGCTCAAGGATCAACGTGACACCCTCGCCGAGGCGCTGGTGCAGCTCGGCCGGTTCAGTGCGCTGGCCGCCGACTCGACCAACCAGACCCGAGAGGCGCTCGTCGCCGAGCTGAAAGCCCTTGGGCCCACGCTGGAATCGCTGGCCAACGCCGGTCCCGCGCTGACCAGGGGACTGAGCTTCCTCACCACCTACCCGTTCCCCAAGGAAACGATCACCAACTGGATGCGCGGTGACTATGCCAACCTCACCCTGGTGGTCGACCTGACCCTGAGCCGGATGGACCAGGGCCTGTTCACCGGGACCCGGTGGGAGGGTGACCTCACCGAGCTGGAGATGCAGTGGGGTCGCACGATCGGGCAGCTGCCCAGCCCGTATACCGCGGTGAATCCCCTTGTGGCGCCGTACCGCTGGGATCAGGGGCGATGACATGGTGCTGACCAGGAAGATCCTGATACAGGTGGCGGTCTTCATCGCCATCTCCATCGTCGCCATCGGCGTCATGGCGTTCAGCTATATGCGGCTGCCTAACCTGCTGTTCGGTGCCGGGCACTACCGCGTCACCCTGGAGCTGCCCGAGACCGGCGGCCTCTACGAGCGCAGCAATGTCACCTACCGCGGCTCACAGGTGGGCCGGGTCGAGAAGGTCGGCCTGACCGAACGCGGCACGGTCGAGGCAGTGTTGTCCCTGGAGTCCGGTGTGGCCATCCCGGCGGACCTGGACGCGGCCGTACACAGTCAGACCGCCGTCGGCGAACTGTTCGTCGAACTGCTGCCGCGCACCTCCGATGGACCGGATCTGCGTGACGGGGATGTCATCCCGTTGGACCGCACGACGGTGCCGATGGACGTCAACACCCTGCTCGATGCCACCAACCGTGGGCTGCAGGCGATCCCCGGCGACAACCTGCGTACCGCCGTCGACGAGGCGTACCTCGCCGTCGGCGGGCTGGGACCCGATCTCAACCGCCTGGTCAAGGGTTCCACCGCACTGGCCATCGACGCGCGCGCCAACCTGGACCCGCTGACCGCGCTGATCGATCAGTCCAAGCCCGTACTGGACAGCCAAACCGATACCGCGGGCTCGATCAGGGCGTGGGCATCCAATTTGGCCACCGTCACCGCCGAGCTGCGCGATCACGACGGGGCGGTGCGGTCGATCCTGCAGCAAGGGCCCGGCGCGGCCGAGGAGGTGCGCGCGCTTCTGGACCGGTTGCAGCCGACGCTGCCGATCGTGCTGGCCAACCTGGTGAACATCAACGAGGTGGCCATCGCCTACCAGCCCGCGCTGGAGCAGCTGCTGGTGCTGCTGCCGCAGGGCACCGCGACCACCCAGGCCACCGGTACCGCCAACCGCAACACCAAGCAGGACTACAAGGGCGCGTACCTGAACTTCAACCTGAACCTGAACCTGCCACCGGCGTGTACCACCGGCTTCCTGCCTGCTCAGCAGCAGCGGGTCGCGGCGCTGGAGGATTATCCAGACCGACCGGCCGGCGATCTGTACTGCCGCATCCCCCAGGATTCGCCCAACAACGTCCGTGGTGCCCGCAACCTGCCCTGCATCACCGTCCCGGGCAAGCGGGCACCCACCGTGGCGATGTGCGAGAGTGACGAGACCTACGTCCCGCTCAATGACGGCAACAACTGGAAGGGCGACCCGAACGCCACCCTGTCGGGTCAGGCCGTTCCCCAACTGCGTCCGGGCCAGCAACCGGCGGAAACGGTGCCGGCGCCGGCACCGGAACCGCCTGCCGTCGCGGCCGCCGAATATGATCCGGCAAGCGGCACGTACGTTGGACCGGACGGCAAGGTGTACACCCAGTCCAATCTGGGCCGCACCGCGAACGAGGAGCAAACATGGCAGACGATGCTGCTACCCCCACCGGGGAAGTGAGCGAGTCCGCAGCAGAGACCGCAGCGAAATCCGAGGACACCGAGTCTGCAGCGGGTGTCGACGAGGGTACGGCTTCGGAGGTCTCCGAAGAATCCGAGAGTGCTGAAGACTTCGACGCGGCCGAGAAGGCCGCGACGGCCGACACCGGATCGCATCTGCGGTTGGCCACCGTCGTCGGACTCGTCGTGGTGCTCGCCCTCGCCGGCCTGGTCGGCTGGCTGGGGTTCCGGACCTACGAGTCGCAGAAGCTCGAGGCCAAGCGTGAGCTGTTCCTCCAAGTCGGCAGGCAGGGTGCGATCAACCTGACCACCATCGACTGGGAGCATGCCGAGGGCGATGTCCAGCGCATCCTCGACTCGGCGACCGGATCTTTCTACGATGATTTCGAACAGCGTGCCGCGCCGTTCGTCGACGTCGTCAAGCAGGCACAGTCGAAGTCGGTGGGTTCGGTCACCGAGGCCGGGCTGGAGTCCGACACCGATACCGAGGCGCGCGTGCTGGTCGCGGTGACCGTGCAGACCTCCAATGCCGGTGCCGCCGAACAACAACCCCGACTGTGGCGGATGCGCGTGACAGTGCAGGACGTCGGCGATGACCAGGTGAAGGTGTCCAACGTGGAGTTCGTGCCGTGACCGAGAACAAAGCCGAATCCGACACCCCGGACGTGGAGTCCACGGCCGTCGAACTCGACGAGACCGTGGAGTCGCCCGAGAGCACCGAGAGCACGGAAAGCGCCGAGAGCGCCGAAGCCGCGGCCGAATCCACCGGCACCTCCGCCGCGCAGGGAACCCGGTGGGGACGCGTGCTCGCCTACGGCATCCTGCCGGGCCTGGCGCTGATCCTCGGCCTTGTCGCGGGATTCCTGAAGTGGCAGGACAACTCGGTGCGAGATGGTGACCTCGCCCGGATCGAATCCGTTCAGGTGGCCAAGGACAGCACCGTGGCGTTGCTGTCGTATCAGCCCGACACCGTCGAGCAGCAACTGACCGATGCCCGATCCCTGCTGACCGGCGATTTCGCCCAGGCCTATACCGATCTGACGACCGACGTGGTCATTCCCGGTGCCAAGGAGAAGCAGATCTCGGCGGTGGCGACGGTGCCCGCGGCGGCCTCGGTGTCGGCGGATCCGAACAAGGCCGTGGTGATCGTCTTCGTCAACCAGACCGTCGTCGTCGGCGGTGACGCCCCGACCGATACCGCCTCCAGCGTGCGGGTGACCATGGAGAAGCACGGCGACCGCTGGCTCATCTCCGGTTTCGATCCGGTCTAGCACGTGGCGGCGGGGCCCCTGGAGATCGTCACCGACGATGTCACGCTGCGCGCGCTGACCTGGGGCGACTGGACCGACCCGACGGCGCCGGTGGCGGTCTGCCTGCACGGCTTCCCGGACACCGCACACGGCTGGCGCGAGGTGGCGCCGCGGTTGGCCGACGCGGGTTGGCGGGTGGTGGCCCCGTTCATGCGGGGATACGCACCGTCGTCACTGTCGGCACTGGACAGTTATCACGTCGGCGCGTTGATGGATGACGCGCTGCGGGTACTCGCCGCCGCCGGACCGACCGGTCGCGATGTCATCATCGGGCATGACTGGGGTGCGATGGCGGCCACCGGGTTGGCAGCCATGCCGGACAGTCCGTTCGTCAAGGCCACCATCATGTCGGTACCGCCGTCGGCGGCATTCCGGTCGCGTACCGGTCTGGCCGATGCCCTCCGGCTGATGGCGCGCCTGCCCCGGCAGTTGCGCCGCAGCTGGTACATCCTGTTCTTCCAATTGCCTTGGCTGCCCGAGCGGGTCGCCGAGCGGGTGGTCCCGCGACTGTGGCGCGACTGGTCTCCAGGATATGACGGCGCCGAGGATGTCGGCCAGGTCCTGCATGCCATCGGTGCGCCGGCCAACTGGCGGGCGGCGCTGGGCTACTACCGGGCGATGGTGCGCAACTCGCGGCCGCCCGCCCGCTACGCCGAATTGCAGCGGCACTGGTTGCAGGCACCGGTGCTGCCGACGTTGTATCTGCACGGCAGCGATGATGGTTGTGCCTCAGCCGATTACACCGCATGGGTGCGTCGGGTGTTGCCGACCGGCAGCTCCGCGCAGGTGGTCGACGGCGGAGGGCATTTCCTGCAGCTGGACCAGTCCGACGCCACCGCGCACCACATCCTGGAGTTCATCGGAAGTGGCCACCGATAGGTTGACCGCGGTCGACGCCCAGATGTTCTGGATGTCGGCCAAGATCCCCAACGACACCTTCCTGCTCTACGCCTTCGACGGTGTGCCCGCCGACCTCGACGTGGCCATCGATGAGCTGATCGCCCAGGCGCGCAACTCCGTCGATCTGTCGCGCCGTGTGCACGATGAATCTCGGCTGCTTTACCCGGAGTGGGTGCCTGCCGAGGTGGATCGGGATCGGTTCACCATTTATCCATCCGGCGGCTGGTCCGACTGCCTGTCGGCCGTCGTGGCTCTGGTCGACCATCAGCTCGATGCGCGGGTGATGCCCTGGCGCATCCATCTTTTCGTCGGTGTCACCGATGTTCCCGGTATCGCCGGACCGGCAACCGTTGCGGTACTGCAGATCACTCATGCTCTCGGCGGTGGCGGGCGGACCTGTGTACCGGCCGCGGTGATGTTCGGCAGGCGGGCTGTCGTGGAACCGATCCGGCCCAGGTATGGTCACCCGGCGCTGCTCATCAGACGCAGTATCGAGGCGGCCAAGGCGCACCGAGAGTTGTTGCGCGACACCGAGGCTGGGCGCGTACCGGCCCCGGCCGCGCCGAGGCCGCCGCGGCGCACCAACGCCAGTCCGGCCGGCCTGCGCAGCATGCGCACGCTGGTGTTCGACCGCGCCGAGCTGGCGGGGGCGACGGTGACGGTCGCCGCGCTGTCGGCCATCTCGGCGGCACTGGCCGGTCAGTTGTCCGCCCTGGGTGAGGACACGTCCACGCTGGGTGCCGAGGTCACGATGACCAAACCGGGTCACCGCCGCGCGTACAACCATTTCGGCACCGTCGGGATCGGCCTGCATCCCAATCTGGCGTTGCCGCAACGTCGTACAACCATTGCAGCCGAGCTTGCCGACCGCCGCGCCCGCGCTGCGCACCCGGCGATGCGAGCCTCCGATCGCGCCTTCGCGGCCACCCCGGCGCCGCTGCTGCGGTGGGGGGTGAGCCAGTTCGATCCGTCGGTGCGCCCAGCGGCGGTGACCGGCAACACCGTGGTCTCCAGTGTCAACTGTGGCCCGGCGGATTTCGCCTTCGGTGGGAGGCCGGTGCGGATGGCGGCGGCGTTCCCCGGTTTGTCGCCGATGGTCGGTTTGACCCACTGTGTGACCGGCGTCGGCGACACCATCGCGATCAGCGTGTTCGCCGCCGAGTCGGCCGTCGGTGACGTCGACGAGTATCTGGAACGGCTGGGCTTCGCTTTCCCGTAGATTTGTGGAGCCGCACCCGCGCTGATGACGGCTGCGGCTCCTCAGATCACGGCGGTGGCGGTCAG
Organism: Mycolicibacterium neoaurum ATCC 25795; assembly: GCF_000691525.1. GTDB lineage: Bacteria > Actinomycetota > Actinomycetes > Mycobacteriales > Mycobacteriaceae > Mycobacterium > Mycobacterium neoaurum. The sequence continues at coordinate 237,735 of NZ_JMDW01000012.1, read as the reverse complement.
TTCGACCAGCTGTGCGGGGTGGATGAAACCGGCCGCCCCGATCCAGGTGCTGGTGGGCCGGTGCTCCCCGACCCAATCACGCAGCATGGGAAGGCATCCCGACAGCGCGGACAGGTCACGGGCGTAGATCGTCCAGGCGACCAGCCGCGTCCGGTCGGTGCCCGCGGCGACGAGCGAGCGGTCGAGCACGTCGAGCACGAAACGTAGTTGCTCGGCGAGATCCGGACCGATCACATCGAATTCGGGTGTCAGCGGCGCGATACCGGACACGTAGACCGTGCCACCGGCGACGACGGTCTGCGAGATGCCGAGTTCGGCGAACGACTGCGGGCTCAGGTAGCCGATCTCGGGTGCGGACCGGACGATATCGGTCATCGGACGCCGCGCAGGCTCTGGATGCCGATGTCGAGAGCGGCCTCCAGGTAACCGATATCGCCGGTGGCCATCAGGATTCCGACACCGCCCTGCACGCCGGCCAGCAACGCCGCGGCCGCCTGCTCGGCGTCCACACTCGAATCGACCTTGTCCTGGCTCTGCATGGCACGCACCCCCGCGGTGAGCTCGTCGTGCCAGCGCCGCATCAGCGATTCGGTGACTGCTTGTGCTCCCGGTGTGCTGCGCCCGATCTCGGACATCAGTGTGCTCAGCGGACAACTCGGCCCCTGGCGGCGGTAACGGTCCACCACGGCCTCGCGCCAGCGCTGCCAGGCCGTCCACGAGGTCAACGCCCCCAGATGTGGTTGTTGGTCGGCGAGCACCTGTTCGGCCTCGTGGCGCGCCACCTCCAACAGCAGCTGCTCCTTACCGGCGGGGAAGTAGTGGAACAGTTGGCTCTTCGATGTCGCGGTGCGACCCATGATGTCGTCGAGGGTGGTCAGCACCACCCCACGGTCCCGGATCTCGGCCGCAGCACCCTCGATGATGCGCTGCCGGGTGGCCGCTCCCTTCCGGGTCAGATTCTGGACTTGTGGGTCCATTTTCATCGGCCTACACATGGACTCATGAGTGCGAACACTACGCGTTTCACCGGCCGTACAGCACTGATCACCGGCTCCACCGCCGGTCTCGGTGTCGCCATCGCCCACGCCTTTGCCGCCGCGGGCGCGCATGTCATCGTCACCGGCCGCGACGCCGAACGCGGCGGCGCCGTGGTCGCCGATATCGGTGCGCGCGGGGGCCGGGCGCGTTTCGTCGCGGCCGATCTGGCGGCGGGGGAGAGCGCCGTGCGGGACCTGGTCACCGCCGCGGGGGACGTCGACATCCTGGTCAACAATGCCGGGATCTGGTCCACACCCGAGCCGACCGAACAGATCTCGGAAGCCACCCTCTGGGCGTCCTACTGGGCCAATGTCATTGCGCCGTTCCTGCTGACCGGCGCGCTGGCACCCAGGATGGCGCGGCGTGGTCACGGGGCGATCGTCAACATCGGATCCATCACCGGTTTCATCGGTGGTGACAAGTCGGCGCTGTACAACTCCACCAAGGCCGCCGTGCATTCGTTGACCAAATCGTGGGCCGCCGAGTATGGGCCCGCAGGGGTTCGTGTCAACGCCGTCGCGCCGGGACCGATCGCCACGGAACGCGCCGCCGAGTCGGCCGATCACGTTGCGCCCGTGCTCGCGCGCATTCCGTCACGGCGGATGAGCACCCCGGACGAAGTCGCCGCGGCGGTGCTATTCCTGGCCTCCGACGAGGCCGCGAACATTCACGGCGCGGTGCTCAGTGTGGACGGGGGATGGGCAGCGACGTGACAGATGGCCTACATTTTGTCACGTGGCTTCCGATACAGCGCTCCTCGTCCTGCGGGTCGTCCTCGGCCTGACCATGGCCGCCCACGGCTACAACAAGTTCTTCGGCGGCGGCCGGATCCCCGGTACCGCCGGCTGGTTCGACAGCATCGGCATGAAGCCGGGCCTCTTCCACGCCCGGGTGGCCGCCACCACCGAGATCGCCGCGGGCGTGGGTCTCGCACTGGGCCTGTTGACCCCGGTCCCGGCGGCCGGGTTCGTTGCGCTGATGCTCGTCGCGGCCTGGACCGTGCACCGGCACAACGGCTTCTTCATCGTCAAGGAAGGTTGGGAGTACAACCTGGTGCTCGCGGTCGCCGCGGTGGCCATCGCCGGCACCGGACCCGGCCGCTACAGCCTCGATCACCTGTTGTTCCCGGGTGTCGGCTGGTTGTCGGGCTGGGGTGGGCTGGCCATCGCGGCCGGGCTCGGGTTGGCCGGCGGCATCGGCCAACTGGTCATCTTCTTCCGCCCGCCGAGCCCCACCTCTCGGTGATTTCGGTGAGGATGCGGGCGGTGACCGCACGTATCCTCACCGAAATCACGAGGGGGTCAGCGCAGCAGCCGCAATCGCTGTTGCGCCAGCCCGACGGTGATCCGCTGACCCCAGGACAGGTTCAGCGCGTCGGACTCCACCCCGTCGCCGAATGCGACCAGCCGGTCGGACTCGACACGCAGGCTTATGGCCGCACCCGTCAACTCACCCTCGACCAGTGCCGTCCCCGTCGCGGGTGATGGCCATGCCTCGCGGACGAACCACGCCAGCCGCGCTTCTTCGGGATCGGGCAGCCGAACGCTGCGCGCCTGCTGCTGCCAGATCGAGCGGCACCACCCGGTTGCGCCCGTTCCGGTGGAGACGATCACCCCCGAGGACGCCTGCTGCTCGACCCGACCGTCGGGCAACCCCAAGCTGTAGCGGGCGGTCTGGTGGCTCGCATGCCCGACGAAGATCTCATTGAGTGCGGTCAACTGCTGACCGTCGTCGGTTCGTGCGGCAACCATGGCCCGGAACTCGGCGTCGGCGTCGGCGTGCACCGCCGCCCGCAACAACCCGGCCACGGCAGCGGGCGGGTGGTGCACCAGCACGCCCGCGTTGCGGTCGGGATCGGGGTTTATCCCGATGACGGGTTGTCCGAGCAGGTATTTCGCGACGTTGGCCACCAGCCCGTCCTGCCCGACGACGATCACCACGTCCTCGGGCTCGAACAGGAACCGGGACAGGTCCGCACGCTCGACCCGGCCCCGACGCCAATCCGTGGGCACCGCGGCGTCGACCGCGGTCAAGGCCTGCTGAACCAGCCGGTGCCGCTGCTCCAGCTCGGCGATGTCCTGGCCGCGGCTGCTGAGGAAGTAGGCCGCCTGCCCGTGCGTGCCGTGCCGGGCCAGCGCGTCGTCGAGTTCGGTGCGGCGGTGGACGATGACGGCCCGCGGGGGCAATGTCATGGCTCGACTCCTGCTCGTTCCGGTCCTCGCTCGTGCCTCGCTGCGATCCTCGCTCGCCTTCGTCTCGCGGTGCTCATGACGTCGCCCCCAGTCTCGCCAGCACCGGCGCCAGCAGATCCGGTGTCAACACCAGGTGCTCCACCTTGGGCAGATTCGCCGCCAACTCCTTGACGGCCAATCCGATCAGCGTCGCCTCGTCCAGGTCGCGGTAGGCCGCCAGCCGCGCGGCCTCGGCATCGGCTTCGGCCGCGCCGACCAACCGTGCGGCCTGCGCCTGCGCCTCGGCCAGTGCGACCTCGCGTCGCGCCTTGGCTTCGGTGGCGATGGCATCGGCGGCCCAGGACTCCTGGGTCTTCAGCCGGTCATTGGCACCGTTCTGAGCCACCAGTTCCTCCTCGCGATGGGCGAGTTCGATCTTGGTCTGCAACTCGTTCTCACCGATGGCGCGCTCGCGTTCCACCGCCAGCGCGCGCCGCTCGAAGGTCGCTTTGTCGGCATCCTGTTGCACCTTCTCGCGCGTCGGCGTCTGCAGTGCACGCTCTACCTCCGGTTCGGGCCGGATGGCCACCACCCGCACGCCGATCACGGCGATGCCGGTTTCGGCCAGCCGAGGATCGGCGGTCAACCCGCCGCTCATCCGCTCCCGGACCGCGGCGATCCCGTCTACCAGTGCATCGGTCAGCGCGGTGCGTGCCAGCAGATCCAGTGCATGCTGCTGCGCCGATTCGGTCAACAGGCCGGCCACCTGCTCCAGCGGTGCCGCCCGCCACGCTCCGGTGTCGACGTCGATGGCGAAATCGATACGGGCGGCGGCCAACGCGGGGTCGACGATGCGGTACGTGACCGTCGCCTGCACGGTGACGTCCTGGAAATCGACGGTGCGAGCGTGGAAGAACAACGGCAGTTCGCGGTCGTCCAATGGAATCTCCGACAGGGCCGCGGTGAGCGGGCGGAACCAGAACGCCAATCCGGCCCCGTCGTGGCTGACCTTCCCGGACCGCAGTGCGCGGATGTGTGCGGTCGGTGCCACCCGCAGGTGACGGATCAGTGGGTATCGGGTGATCACGGCCATCGGGCCACCTCCTCGTTGATTATCGTCATTTCGACGATAAGCCCGGACGTGGCTTTTCGTCAAGATGACGATTACGCTGCAGGAGTGTCCTACGACTCCGGTGACCATCCGCCGGTCGCCGTCGCCGTCGATCTGGTGACGCTGACCATCCGTTCCGACGAACTGTGTGCGCTGATGGTGCGCCGGGGAGTGGAGCCGTACCGTGATCGCTGGGCGTTGCCCGGCGGTTTCGTGCGCCCCGACGAGGATCTCGATGCGGCAGCCGCACGCGAGCTGGCCGAGGAGACCGGCCTGACGACCGACCGGCTGCACCTGGAGCAGCTCGGTAGTTACGGTGCGCCGCAACGTGACCCGCGGATGCGGGTGGTTTCCGTCGCCTACCTCGGGTTGGCGCCCGATCTGCCGCTGCCCACCGCCGGCGGTGATGCCGACGGCGCCCAGTGGCTACCGGTGGCCGGACTGGACGGCCTGGCGTTCGACCACGATCGGATCCTGGCCGACGGGGTCGAACGGGCAAGGGCCAAACTGGAATACACGCCGCTGGCCGCCACGTTCTGTGCTGCCGAATTCACCGTCGCCGAACTGCGTCGTGTCTATGAGATCGTCTGGGGGACAACGCTGGACAGTCGGAACTTTCATCGCAAGGTGACCGGGGCCGATGGATTTCTGGTGCCCACGGGCCGTACCACCGGACGCGATGGCGGCAGGCCGGCCCAGCTGTACCGGCGGGGAGACCTGCAGCTGTTGCACCCGCCGATGATGCGCGCCGGGTGAGATCGCGGAAGTGCTGGCGGTCACACTAGAACACGTTCTAATCTGACCGGCATGGGATTCCTGAAGCAGAACACTCCGGTGATCGACTTCGAGGAGTGGAGCAAGGGCACCCGCGCCGAACGGATCGTCCCGATGGCGCGGCACTGGGCCGAGGTCGGCTTCGGCACACCGGTGGCCCTGCACCTCTTCTACGTCGTGAAGATCCTCGCCTACATCCTGGTGGCCTGGGTGCTGGTGCTGTCCACCACCGATGGCCTCGGCGGGTTCACCGACGTCACGTCCTGGTACGCCGAGCCGATCCTGTACCAGAAGGTCGTCTTCTACACGATGCTCTTCGAGGTCGTCGGCTTCGGCTGCGGGTTCGGGCCACTGAACAACCGCTTCTTCCCGCCGATGGGATCGATCCTGTATTGGTTGCGGCCCGGCACCATTCGCCTGCCACCGTGGCCGAACCGCATCCCGCTGACCCGAGGTGACGGCCGCGCCGTGCTGGACGTGGTGCTCTACGCGGCGTTGCTGGTGGTGCTCGTCATCGCGCTGTTCTCACAAGGGACCGGGCCCATTCCGGAACTGGGCACCGAGGTCGGGGTGCTGCCGGTCTGGCAGACAGCGACAATCCTCGGCCTGCTGGCGCTGGCCGGGCTGCGTGACAAGGTGATCTTCCTGGCCGCCCGCGGCGAGGTGTACGGATCGCTGGCATTCTGCTTCCTGTTCAGCGGCGCCGACATCATCATCGCCGCGAAGCTGGTGTGCCTGGTCATCTGGCTGGGGGCTGCCACCTCGAAGCTCAACAAACACTTCCCGTTCGTCATCTCCACGATGATGAGCAACAACCCGATCTTCCGCTCGCCGGCGATCAAGCGGAAGTTCTTCGAGCACTTCCCCGACGACCTGCGGCCCGGCTGGCGCTCCCGGTTCATCGGACACTTCTCCACCGCCGTCGAGGGCCTGGTCCCGCTGGTGCTGTTCTTCAGCCACGGTGGCGTGGCCGGGGCGGTCGCCGCGGCGATCATGCTCATCTTCCATTTCGGCATCCTGAGTTCCATCCCGATGGGTGTGCCGTTGGAGTGGAACGTCTTCATGATGTTCAGCGTGCTGACGCTGTTCGTCGGGCAGGCGCCGATCGGGCTCGGCGACCTGAACAGCCCGTGGCCGCTGCTGCTGTTCGCGGTCGTCGCCGGCACCGTCGTGTTGGGAAACCTGTTCCCGCGCAAGGTGTCCTTCCTGCCCGGCATGCGTTATTACGCTGGGAACTGGGACACCTCGCTGTGGTGCATCAAACCCTCGGCCGATGCGAAGATCGCCGCGGGCATCGTCGCGATCGCGAGCATGCCTGCAGCCCAGCTGGAGAAGTTCTACGGCAGCAAGGAGGCCGCGCAGATCCCGATGTACATGGGATACGCGTTCCGCTCCTTCAACACCCACGGACGTGCCCTGTTCACCCTCGCCCACCGGGCGATGGCCGGGCACAACGAGGACGACTACACGCTGACCGACGGCGAGCGGATCGTGTCCACCGCCATCGGGTGGAACTTCGGCGACGGCCACATGAGCAACGAGCAGTTGGTCGCCGCCTTACAGGCACGCTGTCATTTCGAGCCCGGCGAGGTGCGCATCGTCATGCTCGACGCGCAGCCGATTCATCGCCAGACCCAGCAGTACCGGCTGGTGGACGCCGCGACCGGAGAGTTCGAACGCGGCTACGTCAAGGTCGCCGATATGGTGACCCGTCAGCCGTGGGATGACACGGTGCCGGTCTACGACGTCGTCAGCCCACCGACTCTGCGCCAGGGGCGCGAGAGTGCGAGTGGCTGAGGCTCTCGCCGCAGAGTCAACGGGAAGAGCTATCCCATGACATCGCGGACCTTGACGGTCTCCATGCCCTTGAGCAGTAGTTCGCGGGCGGTGTCGAGATGTTTGCGCCAGTGCGCCTCGGCGGCCCCGCCGTCACCCGAACGCATCAACGTCATCAACCGCTTGTAGGACCGCATCAGCATCTCGAAGTCCGACTTGGACAGCGGGCGATTCTCCTTCATGGCGAAGGCGGTGTGCCGCACCGTGATCTCGTGCAGCATCCCGGCCATGATCGTCAGCGTCGCGTTGCCCGACAACTCCACCATGCGCTGGTGGAAATCGCCCGTCGTCTCCGCCATGCGGCCCGTCTCGCGCCCGGACGGGACATACTCGGCGATCATCGTGTCGAGTTCGTCGAAGGCCGCCGTGTTCCCCGACTCGGTGAGCAGTCGCACCGCCATCGGCTCGATACCGGCGCGCGCGGTCATCACATCGGCGATGGTGGCCCCGGACAGTTCCAGGAGCAGACCGACCGGGCGAGCGACGATCTCGGGGCCGGGCACCCGCACCCGGGCGCCGGTGCGCGAACCGCGGCGCACCTCGACGAGCCGCTCGGACTCCAGCACCCGCACGGCCTCGCGCAACGTGGGGCGGCTGACCCCGAAATGCGCCATCAGTTCGGCCTCGTTGGGCAGGAAGTCGCCCTCCTTGAGCTGGCCGTCGACCACCATGCGCCGCAGGGTGCCCGCGACCAGTTCGGCGGTCTTCGGACTCCGGATGGGCGCACCGGCCACCGAGGGAACGGCATCGCGGCCGATCATCGGTGAAAGCGGGGTGCTGCCTGCCACGGTGGGCTCCTCTGGGCTAACGTGCGTCGTAGGTGTTCAACTCAGTAAACCATGTCGTCGCACGCGCGGCGGGTATCCGAGTTCACCGGTCGTCTACCAACCAGTAGGTTGACCTAGTAAACCTTCTGCTCTACCTTCACCTATATATAGCGCCTACAACCTTCGAAGGAGAAGCTCATGGCTGAAGCGGTCATTGTCGAAGCGGTTCGGTCACCAGTCGGGAAGCGCAACGGCGCCCTGTCCGGTGTGCACGCCGCCGACCTGTCGGCGCAGGTGCTCAACGGTCTGGTCGAGCGCGCCGGCGTGGACCCCGCCCTGGTCGACGATGTCATCTGGGGCTGCGTCATGCAGGCCGGTGAACAGGCCCTCGACATCGCGCGCACCGCGGTGCTCTCCGCAGGTTGGCCCGAGACCGTTCCCGGTGTGACCGTGGACCGCCAGTGCGGTTCCAGCCAGCAGTCGCTGCACTTCGCCGTCGCCGGCGTCATCGCCGGACATTACGACGTCGTGGTCGCGGGCGGCGTGGAGTCGATGTCGCGCACCCCGATGGGTTCCTCGCTGGCCAACGGCGGGCACCCCTACCCCGACGCGTTCCGCGCACGCTACGACCAGACCCCCAACCAGGGTGTCGGTGCCGAGATGATCGCCGAACAGTGGGGTTTCTCGCGCACCCAGCTCGACGAGTTCTCGCTGAGCTCGCATGAGAAGGCCGCCGCTGCACAGGATTCCGGTGCCTTCAAGGACCAGATCGTCGGTATCAAGACCAAGGACGCCGATGGCAATGACACCGTCGTCCTCGAAGATGGCGGCATCCGCCGCGGCGGCACCGTCGAGTCGATGGCCAAGATCAAGCCGGCCTTCCGCGAGGACGGTGTGATCCACGCCGGTAACTCCAGCCAGATCTCCGACGGCTCGGCCGCGCTGCTGATCATGTCGGCGGACAAGGCCAAGGACCTCGGTCTCAAGCCCATCGCCAAGGTGCACACCGCGGTGCTGGCCGGGGCCGACCCGGTCATCATGCTGACCGCGCCCATCCCGGCCACCCAGAAGGCGCTGGCCAAGTCGGGTCTGAGTGTCGATCAGATCGGTGCGTTCGAGGTCAACGAGGCGTTCGCGCCGGTGCCCATGGCGTGGTTGAAGGATATCGGCGCCGACGAGAGCAGGCTCAACCCCAACGGCGGCGCCATCGCGCTGGGCCATCCGCTCGGCGGTTCCGGTGCCCGCATCCTGACCACCCTGCTCTATCACATGCGGGACAACAACATCCAGTACGGCCTGCAGACCATGTGCGAGGGTGGCGGCCAGGCCAACGCGACCATCCTGGAGCTGTTGTGAGCGACGAGCAGCCGGGTAGCGCCCCGGGGGCGCTGACAGAACGTCGCGGTAACGTCCTGATCATCACGATCAACCGGCCCGACGCCCGCAACGCGGTCAACGCGTCGGTGTCGACCGCGGTTGGCGACGCCCTGCAGGCGGCCCAGGACGACCCGGATGTGCGGGCCATCGTGCTGACCGGCTCGGGGGACAAGTCCTTCTGCGCCGGAGCAGACCTCAAGGCGATCTCGCGCGGGGAGAACCTCTTTCACCCTGAGCACCCGGAGTGGGGCTTCGCAGGCTACGTGCGGCACTTCGTCGACAAGCCGACGATCGCGGCGGTCAACGGCACCGCCCTCGGCGGCGGCACCGAACTGGCTCTGGCCAGTGATCTGGTCGTTGCCGAGGAGCGCGCGAAATTCGGTCTGCCCGAAGTGAAGCGCGGTCTGATCGCCGGTGCGGGCGGGGTCTTCCGCATCGTGCAGCAGTTGCCGCAGAAGTTGGCACTTGAGCTGGTGTTCACCGGCGAGCCGCTGTCCTCGGCCGACGCGCTCAAATGGGGTCTGATCAACAAGGTCGTCCCCGACGGCACCGTCGTCGACGCGGCACTGGAACTGGCCGAACGCATCGCGGTCAACGCACCGTTGGCGGTTCGGGCAAGCAAGCGGGTGTCCTACGGGGCCGTCGACGGCATCGTCGCCGCCGACGAGCCGTTCTGGAAGCAGACGTTCGGTGAGTTCGCGACGTTGCTGAAGACCGAGGACGCCATGGAGGGACCGCTGGCCTTCGCGCAGAAGCGCGAGCCCGTCTGGAAGGCGAAGTAAGCAGTGAAGAGACTGGTTTTCGAAACCGAGCACGAGCAACTCCGGGAAACCGCCAAGCAGTTCCTGGAGAAGGAGTGTCTGCCCAACGTGGAGAAGTGGGAGGCCAATCGTCTGGTCGACCGCGAAGCCTATGTCGCCGCAGGCAATTACGGCCTCATCGGGTTCAACATGCCCGAGGAGTACGGCGGCGGGGGAGTCGACGATTTCCGCTTCAACGCGGTGATCGTCGAGGAATTCGCCAAGTTCGGACTGGCGTGCCCGGGCATCAGCCTGCAGAACGACATCGTCGGCCCGTACTTCAAGAACCTGGCCACCAAGGAGCAGCTGGACCGCTGGATGCCGGGCTTCGCCAGCGGTGAGTTGATCGGCGCCATCGCCATGAGCGAGCCCGGCGCCGGCAGCGATCTGGCCGGTATCCGCACCACCGCGGTGCGCGACGGTGACGACTGGATCATCAACGGCTCCAAGACCTTCATCTCGGCCGGTATCAACTCCGACCTGGTGGTCGTGGTGGCCCGAACCGATCCCGAAGCCGGCCACAAGGGCTTCTCGCTGCTGGTCGTCGAGCGCGACATGGAGGGCTTCACCCGCGGCCGCAAGCTGGACAAGATGGGACAGCACGCCGCCGATACCGCCGAGCTGAACTTCGAGGACGTTCGCGTCCCCGCAGCGAACCTGCTCGGTAAGGAGGGCAGGGGTTTCTACCACCTGATGGAGAACCTGCCGTCCGAGCGGCTGTCGATCGCCATCGCCGGCGTCGCCGGAGCGCGCGCCACCTTCGACGAGACGCTGCAGTACGTCAAGGACCGCAAGGCTTTCGGGCAGCCGATCGGCAGCTTCCAGAACAGCCGCTTCGTGATGGCCGAGCTGGAGACCGAACTCGACATCGCCGAGCAGTATGTGGATCGCTGCTTGCAGGCCGTCGTCGACGGTGAGCTGACGGCGGTGGAAGCCGCCAAGGCGAAGTGGTGGTGCACCGAGCTGGGCAAGAAGGTCGTCGACCAGTGCCTGCAGCTGCACGGTGGCTACGGCTACATGAACGAGTACCGGGTGGCCAAGGATTATGTCGATGTGCGCATCCAGACGATCTACGGTGGCACCACCGAGATCATGAAGGAGATCATCGGCCGAGACCTGGGTCTGTAGAGCCGACAACGAGAACGGCGCCCACTCCTCAGGGAGAGGGCGCCGTTTTTCGTGTCTGCGGCTACCTGGCTTCAGTCACTGGGCGGCGGCCGGTGCGGCCACTGAAGCCGGGTGGTTCCGACGGCGCTTTTCCCTACTTGGCGTCAGCCGCACGATCGGGAAGGGCCGAGCGACTGCGCGCACGCAGAAACGGCGCCCGACTGTTCAGTGGGCGCCGTTCCGACGGAGAAGGGAGGACCTATCCGGCTGCGGTCTGGGTCACCGTGACGGTCACCGGGGTCTCGGCGGCACCGGAGGTCGGCGTCGCCGAGGTGGTGGTCTCGGCGGCCGAGCTGCTCGTCGTGGTGGTCGCGCTGCCCGACGTGGTGGTCGGCGTGACGCTCGCCGGAGCAGTGTTCGGGTCCAGCACGGTGTCGATGATGTACACCCGCATGTGGTCGGCGCCGATCCCGCCGCAAGTGACCTTGGCCTGCTCGTTGACGGTCAGGTTGTTCTCGTCGCCCTTGACGGTCACCGGCTTGCCCTGCTGGGTGTAGATGATGCCCTCGATGTCGTTGGGGGTCAGGATGCCCAGCGCCATGTGGTAGTAGACGGTGGCGGTCGCGGCGACCGGGTCGGTCTTGAGCGTCTCGAGCTGCTCGGGGGTGAGCTTGGCGAAGGCCTCATTGCTGGGCGCGAACACGATGTAGGGGCCGTTGTCGAGCACGGCGGCCACATTCACGGCCGGGTTCAACTGCCCGGAGACCAGCTCGCTGAAGGTCGAGATCTCCGGGATGCTCGCCAGCGCGGTCGAGGACTGCGCCTTGGACAGCACGGCCAGCGATCCGGGGCCGGACGCCACGGATTTGACGGCCTCACAGCCCGATCCCTTGGGCTCCGGGATCACCATGTTCGGGGTCGTGGGTTCTTCGGCCTGCGCCGTGACCGCGGTTCCCGCGAAGACGATGGCCGCCGATGCGACGGCGACGCCGAAGAGCTTTCCGGTGCGAGCGTGCACGTATTTTCCTCCGCTCAAGACAGGGTGTCTGTGTCCCTGGGTTGGTCGGCGCGCAGCAGCGGAAACTCTGAGATCTCCAGCGTTGCCCACCGTCAGCTAACTGATGTTGACGAGCCATGGCGTCCCCGCAGCGCCGGTTGAATCGTATGCGGCGGCCCCGGTGAGGCCAAATGCAGAGCCGTCAGCCTGCCGGGCGGCGCACCGCTGCGCACAGCAGTGCCGCGATCAGACACAACCCGGCAGCAAGGTAAAACGCCAGGTCATACTGGCCCTGGAGATCACGGATCCAGCCGGCACCGGCCGCGGCGGCGGCCGCCCCGAGCTGATGCGCGGCGAACACCCAGCCGAACACGATCGGCGCGCGGGCGCCGAAGAATTCCCGGCACAGCACGATCGTCGGTGGCACGGTCGCCACCCAGTCCAGACCGTAGAAGATGACGAAAACCCAAGTGCTCGGTTCGGCGTGCGGTGACAGCAGCGACGGCAGCAACACCAGCGACAGACCCCGCCCCGCGTAGTAGACACACAACAGGATTCGCGGGTCGACGCGGTCGGTCAGCCAACCCGAGAAGATGGTCCCGACCACGTCGAGCACGCCGATGGTCGCCAGCAATCCCGCGGCCAGGGTTGTCGGCATTCCGTGGTCGTGGGCGGCCGGGATGAAGTGTGTGCCGATCAGTCCGTTGGTGGTCATGCCGCAGATGGCGAAGCTGCCCGCCAGCAGCCAGAACGGCCGGGAACGCAGCCCGATGCGCAAGCCCTCGAATGCTGCGCAGAACGAACCGTTCGGCACGGTGGCGGGCTCGTCGGAGGTCGCGCCGTAGGCGGTCAGTCCGACGTCCTGCGGACGGTTGCGCATGAACACCGCCACCAGCGGGACCACCGCCACCGCCGCTCCCGCGACGATCAGTGCCGCCCAGCGCCAGCCGTGCGTCGTGGTCACCTGGGCCACCACGGGGAGGAAGATGAGCTGCCCGGTGGCGCTCGCGGCGGTCAACACCCCGGTGACCAGACCCCGGCGCGCCTCGAACCACCGAGTGGCGACGGTGGCCACGAAGCCCATGGAGATGGCGCCGGTGCCGATTCCGACCAGTACGCCCCACAGCAGCACCAGTTGCCAGCCGGTGGTCATCACGGTGCTCAGCGCCGATCCGGCCGCGATCAGCGCCAGCGCGCCGGCCAGCACCGGGCGCACGCCGAGTCTGTCCATCAGTGCGGCCGCGAACGGCGCGGTGACGCCGAACAGCGTCATGTTGACCGACATCGCCAGCCCGATGGTCCCGTGGCTCCAGCCGAACTCCTCGTGCAGCGGCACCATGAACACGCCGGGGACCGACCGGAACGCGGCCGCGCCCAGCAGTGCGACGAAGCTGACGCCGGCGACCACCCAGGCCCAGTGCACCCGACCGGGGGCGCGCAGAACTGTCATGCCATGACTGTCACCGAAGGGAGTGCCGTCCACCAGTGGCATAAATGACAGCACTCGTCAAAAACGTGCCAAACTGGATCGCATGCACCGCGTCGCTGTACTGCTGTTGCCGCCGGTGGTGGGCTTCGACGCCACCATCGCCCCGACGCTGTTCGGCACCGCCGCCGATATCAGCGGCGATCCGCTGTATGAGGTGATCACCTGCGCCGTCGCGCCGGGTGCGGTGCCCTCGACCAACGGGTTCGCCATCCTGCCCGCTGCCGGACCGGAGGCGTTGGCCGATGCCGACACCGTCGTGGTCCCCGGCACCCGCTATGCCCCGGCACGTGTCGAGGGCACCCTGGAACCCGCGGTGCGCGCAGCACTGGCCGGAATCCGCCCGGGTGCCAGGCTGGTGTCGATCTGCACCGGCGCGTTCGTCCTCGCCGCCGCGGGCGTGCTGGACGGGCGGCCCGCCACCACGCACTGGCGGTATGCCGACGCGCTGCGCGCGCTGTACCCGGCCGTGCGATTGGACGAGAACGTGTTGTTCGTCGACGACGGCGACGTGCTCACCTCGGCCGGGCTGGCCGCCGGAATCGACCTGTGCCTACACATCATTCGGTCCGACCACGGTGTCCAGGTGGCCAACGATGTGGCGCGGCACTGCGTGGTGCCGCCGTGGCGGGAGGGTGGCCAGGCACAGTTCATCGATCGGCAGGTGCCGGTGTCCGATCACGCCTCGACGGCGGCGACCAGGCAGTGGGCGCTCGATCATCTGGACGAGCAGCTGACCGTCGAGCAATTGGCGGGGCACGCGCATATGAGCGCGCGCACCTTCAATCGCCGCTTCCGCGCGGAAACCGGTGAAGCACCGGCGAGTTGGATCCGCAACCGGCGCCTGGACCGCGCCAGGGAACTGCTCGAATCGCAGGACCTGTCCATCGACGAGGTTGCTCGCCGCGCGGGGTTGGGCACGGGCGGAAACCTGCGTCACCATCTGCGCCGTGGCGTGGGGATGTCGCCGTCGAGTTACCGCAAGGTGTACCAGGGGAGTCGATCGCGGCCCGATTACCATGACGGCCATGGCTGAACCGCTGATCATCCCCATCCAGGGCCGGGCCCCGCAGTTGCACGCCGAATCCTGGGTGGCCCCCAATGCCACCGTGATCGGGCAGGTCACCCTGGCCGCGAAGGCCAGTGTCTGGTACTCGGCGACCCTACGGGCCGAGTTCGAACCCATCGAGATCGGTTTCGGCTCCAACCTCCAGGACGGCGTCACCGCGCATGTCGACCCGGGCTTCCCGGTACGAGTCGGCTCCGGGGTGAGTGTCGGCCACAACGCGGTGTTGCACGGCTGCACCATCGAGGACGACTGCCTCATCGGTATGGGCGCGATCGTGCTGAACGGGGCCGTCATCGGCGCAGGCTCACTGGTCGGGGCCGGCGCGGTGGTGCCGCAGGGCACGGTGGTGCCCCCGGGGTCCCTGGTGGCCGGTGTGCCCGGCAAGGTCCGGCGCGAGCTCAGTGATGAGGAAAAGGCCGGTAACCAGCTGAATGCGCAGGTCTACCAAGGTCTGATCGGGCTCCATCGCTAGCGGCGCTTAAGTTCTGCGCGGCCTGGGTACGTTGGGGCGTATGCGGATCTTGATGACCGGTGCGACGGGCTACATCGGCTCCCGACTGGTCGGCGAACTGCTCGAGGCGGGCCACCAGGTCGTGGTCACCAGTCGGAAACCCGAGCGGCTACGCGATTACGGCTGGTTCGACGAGGTTTCGATCGTCCAGCTGGACGCGCGTGAGAAGGACTCGGCGACAAAGGCATTCAGCGACGCCGGACAGATCGACACGGTGTACTACCTGGTGCACGGCATCGGGGATCCCGGATTCCGGGAGGTCGACAATCGCGCCGCGGCCAACGTGGCGAAGGCCGCCAAGGCTGCCGGTGTGGGCCGCATCGTCTATCTCGGCGGATTCGTCCCGGGTGACGATGAGCTCTCCGACCACCTGGCCGGTCGCGCCGAGGTCGCCGAGGCGCTGACCGAACCCGGCGGTGCGGAGCTGGTGTGGCTCGGCGCGGCATTGATCTTCGGCGCCGGGTCCACGTCATTCGAGATCCTGCGCTACGTCGGCGATCGCTTTCCGGTCCTTCCGATCCCCAGCTGGATGCACAACCCGATAGATCCGATCTCCATCCGCGATGTTCTGCACTACCTGGTGGCCGCCGCCGATCCGGAGCGCGTTCCCGCCGGCTCGTATGACATCTACGGCCCGGAGCGAACCACCTATCGCGACCTGCTCGCCAGCTATGCCCGCCTGGCCGGCAACATCCGGGTCGAGATCCCGGTGGGCCCGGTGCCCACGGTTCTCGCCTCCAAGGTGTCAGCGCTGGCTCTACCCGTGCCGGGCAGCCTGACCGCGGACCTCACCGCATCCCTGGACTACCCGATGGTGGCCACCGATGCGGGACTGCGGGAGCGGGTCTCCGACCCCGACGGGGGTCTGCTCGGTGTCGACGAGTCGATCCGCCGTTCGCTGACCCGGCATCGGCGTCGCCCGGTCAACGATCTGGCCGACCCGCACCATCTGGCCGACACCGATCCGGATTGGGCCGGCGGCGATTCGGCCCGCATCCGAGAACTGACACCGTCGATCGTGCGCCCGGCACTCGGCGTCCTGGCGCCGCTGCCCGGTCCGGCGCGGGCGACGGTACGCACGGGTCTGGACGTCCTCGCCGAGATCGCGGCCAAGGTGGATCCGAGGTGATCCCGCGGTGACGAAACGGACGAAGTGGACCGGCGAGCTTCGCCGGATCGCCGGCCGCAAGGCACCGCCGTCGGACGAGTCGGCCGCCGTGGTCGGCCGGCGGAAGTTCGTCGTGGTCGCGGTGCTGCTGGTGGGTGCCGCGCTGCTCGGTTACTCGCTGAGCCGGCCGCCCGGCGATGACACCTTCGTCTGGCTCACGCTCGCGTTGGCCGGGGTGTGGGCCGTCGGTGCGTATCTGTCCGGACCACTGCACATGGGTCGGGTCGACTTTCGTGGGCGGATGCGTCGCCCCGTCATCACCGGAACGGCGATCGGACTCGGGCTCAGTGCGGTGTTCGTGGTCGGCGGGTTGGTGGCGCGCGAGATCCCCGGTGTCAACGACTACATCCGCGATGTGCTGGAGTACTCGAAGTCCGGGCCGCTGTATCTGATCGTCTTCATCACGGTGATCAACGGACTCGCCGAGGAGATGTTCTTCCGAGGGTCGCTGTACACGGCGCTGTTGCGGCACCGTCCGGTGCTCACCTCGACGGTGTTGTACGTGATCGCCACCGCGGCCACCACCGGCAATCCGATGCTCGGTTTCGCCGCGATCGTCCTCGGGACCGTCTGCGCGTTCCTGCGCCGCGCCACCGGCGGGGTGCTGGCCCCCATGCTGGTGCACTTCTTCTGGGGACTGGTGATGGTGCTGGCCTTGCCGCCCATCTTCGGGGTCTGAGCTCTCAGCTTACGAGCGGGTGCTCGATCTCGTCGCGCGACATCCGGGCCATCAGATACGCCGCACCACCGAGCAGCACCGGGCCCACCCCGGCCGCCAGGAAGATGGTCTCGACGGCGATCACCTTGGACAGCGGGCCGACCAGCGCCATCGATACCGGCATGAACACCAGCGATACGAAGAAGTCCAGGCTGGACACCCGGCCCAGCATCGCCGGTGGCACCCGGCGCTGCAGGAGCGTGCCCCAAATGACCATCGCCGCACCGCTTGTCGCCCCGACGACGAACGACGCCACCGCCATCCAGGCAAACGATGTGGTGTAACCGATGACGATGATCGGGATGTTGCCCACCGTCCAGGACGCCATCATCACCGTCAGGTAGCGGCGGGGCAGCGTCCGCGAGGACACCGCGAGCGCGCCGATCGCGCTGCCGAGTCCGAACGCGGCCAGCACGAATCCGAAGATGCGCTCGCCGTGCTCGAAACGCGCGTTGGTGATGAACGGCAGCAGAACCTCGATCGGTCCCATGATCAACAGGATGAACCCGCTGGCGAACAACAGGGTCGCCAGCAGCCACGGTGTGCGCACCATGAAGCGGAATCCCTCGCGCAGATCGGCCAGGACGTGTGTCTTCTCCCGGGGGACTTCACCGGGTCGCGCGACCGGCCCGGTGGCGATCAGCAGGCACAGGCCGAGACCGAAGAGCGCCGCGCAGACGGCGGCACCGACCGTGGGGAAGGTGGCGCCGATCAGCACACCGGCGACCGCCGGGCCGATCGCCTGTTGCAGTGTCGGGCGCATGACGCCCTCGATCCCGTTGGCGGCCAGCAATTGTTCGGCCGGCAACAGCCGCGGCAGGATGGCGCTGTAGGCCGGGAAGAAGAATGCCGCCCCGATGCCGAGCGCCGCCGCCGCGACGGCCATGTGCCACAGGGCAAGTTCGCCGAGCAGACCGAGCACGGCCACGGCCGTCACCGCCGTGGTGTTGACCGTCTCGACCGCGATGATGATGGCGCGCTGGGGAAATCGGTCGGCAGCGATACCGCCGACGAGGACGAATGCCACCAGTCCGATGGCCAGGCAGCTGGCCACCAGGGACAGCGCCGCGGGATCGTTGCTGATCGCGATGACCTGGAGCGCCATCACGACGGTCCACATGCCGGTGGCGAAGATCGAGCACGCCACGGCGGCGATCAGCAGCCGGTAATCGCGGATCTTGAAGGGTGCCAGTACGCGCCAACCACGGGCGTCCATATGCGTACTCACGTGGTCGATGGTGGCGCAGTGCCGACGCTCAGTCCACTGATTTAACCATCGCCGAAGACGGGTTTCCTGCCTTGCTGGAAGGCCTTGGCGCCCTCCGCGAAGTCCTTGGCGGCGAGCAGGGTCAACTGACCCTCCCGCTCGCGTTCGATTGCCGCCTCCAATTCGGTGAGCGTCGCCTCGTTGATGGCCTGCTTGGTCTTACGCAGCGCCACCGCGGGCCCGCCGGAAAGCGTGGCGATCACGCTGTTCACCGCCTCGTCGAGATCCTCGGGCGCGTGCACCGAGGTCACCAGGCCCCAGTCGTAGGCCTGTGTGGCGGTGATGCGTTCGGCGAGCAGCGCCATCCGCTGCGCGCGGATCCGGCCGACGGCCGCGGCCACCAGTGCCGAGGCGCCGCCGTCGGGCATCAGACCGATCTTGGTGAAGGCCAACATGAAGAACGCCTTCTCCGAGGCGAGGACGATGTCACAGGCGATGGCCAGCGACACCCCGACGCCCGCAACGGGTCCCTGCACCACCGAGACCACCGGTTTGGGCACTGCGACGATGGCCCGCGCCGCGCGGTTGGCGGCGTCGAGCACGCGCTCCGGGCCGTCGAACAGCTCTGCGGAGACGTCCTCGGCGCCGATACTGGCGCCCGAGCTGAAACCGCGGCCCGCGCCGGACAACTTCACGACGCGGACCGCAGGGTCGGTGGCGGCCTGTTCGAGCGTGTCGGCGATGCCGTTGAGCATGTCCTCCGTCAGCGAATTCAGCGTGTCGGGGCGATTCAAGGTCACCGACAGCACGCCGTCGGCGAGCTGTACGAGGAGCTGATCGATGCTGCGGTAGGTCATCTGTTGCCTTCACGTTCGGCGGGCGGGTGGCCCGAAGCCGGTCGACTTGGTTATACAAGTAAGCTATGTCGGCGGTCAACTAATCGGGATTTGAAACTGCGGAGGACGGTAGCCATGGCAGGACCATTACAGGGTTTGCGAGTCGTCGAGCTGGCCGGTATCGGCCCAGGTCCGCATGCGGCGATGATTCTCGGTGATCTGGGCGCCGAGGTGGTGCGGGTGGACCGCCCGTCGTCGAAGAACAGTCCGGGCAAGGACGCCATGCTGCGCAACCGCCGTTCGGTCACCGCAGACCTGAAATCCGATGAGGGACGGCAATTCGTCCTCGATCTGGTCGCCAAGGCCGACGTGCTGATCGAGGGCTTCCGGCCCGGTGTCACCGAGCGCCTCGGTCTGGGTCCGCAGGACTGTGCCAAGGTCAACGAGAAGCTGGTCTACGCCCGGATGACGGGATGGGGCCAGGAGGGCCCGCGGGCACTACAGGCCGGTCACGACATCAACTACATATCGCTCAACGGTGTGCTGCACGCGATCGGCCGCAAGGGTGAGCGTCCGGTTCCGCCGCTGAACCTCGCCGGCGATTTCGGCGGCGGCTCGCTGTTCCTGCTGCTCGGCATCCTCTCGGCACTGTTCGAGCGCCAGACCTCGGGCAAGGGCCAGACCGTCGACGCCGCCATGATCGACGGCTCCTCGGTGCTGATCCAGATGATGTGGGCGTTCCGCGCGCAGGGTATGTGGAGCGACGAACGCGGTACCAACATGCTCGACACCGGCGCCCCGTACTACGACACCTACGAGACCGCCGACGGTAAGTACTTCGCGATCGGCGCCATCGAACCGCAGTTCTATGCCGAACTGCTCACCGGTCTCGGACTGGATGCCGCCGAGCTGCCGGGTCAGAACGACATGAGCCGCTGGGAGGAGCTGCGCTCGGTGTTCACCGCAACGTTCAAGACCAAGACCCGCGACGAATGGGCCGCCATCTTCGCCGGCACCGACGCCTGTGCAACTCCGGTGCTGAGCTTCGGCGAGGTCCTCGATGAGGCACACGTGACGGCACGCTCCACCTTCTACGAGACCGCCGACGGGCTGCAGCCGATGCCGGCCCCGCGCTTCTCGCGCACGGCGCCCGATGTGCCGAGTGCGCCGCCGGTGATCGGTGCCGACAACGACACCATCCTCGAGGACTGGGCCTGACGGTCCTTCCCCGAGCGCAAGTCATCTCGAAAATCGCCATCCAGAAAGGACATTCAGCAACGTGGAAATCAAAGATTCGGTAGCGGTCGTCACCGGAGGGGCCTCGGGCCTGGGACTGGCCACCACCAAGCGGCTGCTCGACGCCGGTGCTTCGGTCGTCGTCATCGATCTCAAGGGTGAGGAGGCCGTCGCCGAACTCGGTGAGCGCGCGAAGTTCGTCGCCGCCAACGTCACCGATGAGGATGCCGTCAGCAAGGCGCTCGATGTCGCCGAGTCGATGGGGCCGGTGCGCATCAACGTCAACTGCGCCGGTATCGGTAACGCCATCAAGACCCTCGGCAAGGAGGGCCCGTTCCCGCTGGACGGTTTCCGTAAGGTCGTGGAGGTCAACCTGATCGGCACGTTCAACGTGCTGCGGTTGACCGCCGAGCGGATCGCGAAGACAGAGCCGCTCAAGAACGAGGAGCGCGGTGTCATCATCAACACCGCCTCGGTCGCCGCGTTCGACGGCCAGATCGGCCAGGCCGCCTACTCGGCTTCCAAGGGCGGCGTGGTGGGCATGACCCTGCCGATCGCACGTGACCTGTCGCGCAGCCTGATTCGCGTCAACACCATCGCGCCGGGACTGTTCAAGACCCCGCTGCTGGGCTCGTTGCCCGAAGAGGCGCAGAAGTCCCTCGGCCAGCAGGTGCCGCATCCGGCCCGGCTCGGCGATCCCGACGAATACGGTGCTCTCGCCGTGCACATCGTGGAGAATCCGATGCTCAACGGTGAGGTCATCCGCCTCGACGGCGCCATCCGTATGGCCCCCAGGTAAGTAAGGAACCGATATGTCTCTGGTTACCAAGTTCACCGAGGCCTTCGGTGTCGAACACCCGATCGCCCAGGGCGGTATGCAATGGGTGGGTCGAGCGGAACTGGTTGCGGCCGTGGCCAACGCGGGCGGGCTGGGTTTCATCACCGCGCTGACCCAGCCGACCCCGGCCGATCTGGCCAATGAGATCGCCCGCACCCGGGATCTGACCGACAAGCCGTTCGGGGTGAACCTGACGATCCTGCCCTCGATCAACCCGCCGCCGTATGACGAGTACCGACAGGTGATCGTCGACTCCGGCGTCAAGATCGTCGAGACCGCGGGGTCCAACCCCGGCCCGCACCTGCCGATGTTCCATGACAACGGCATCAAGGTGCTGCACAAGTGCACCTCGGTTCGGCACGCGGTCAAGGCACAGACCCTGGGTGTGGACGGCATCAGCATCGACGGTTTCGAATGTGCCGGCCATCCGGGTGAGGACGATGTACCGGGTCTCGTACTGATTCCGGCCGCGGCCAAGGAGATCGAGATCCCGATGATCGCCTCGGGCGGATTCGCGGATGCGCGCGGCCTGGTGGCCGCGCTGGCGCTGGGCGCGGACGGAATCAACATGGGCACCCGCTTCATGTGCACGGTCGAGTCGTGCATCCACCAGAACGTCAAGGATGCGATCGTGGCCGGCAACGAGCGCGGCACCGAGCTGATCTTCCGTAGCCTGCACAACACCGCGCGGGTGGCATCCAACGCGGTCTCCCGTGAGGTGGTGCAGATCCTGGCCGACGGCGGTCAGTTCGAGGACGTCAAGGATCTGGTGGCCGGGGTGCGTGGTCGCAAGGTGTTCGACGATGGCGATATCGATGCCGGCATCTGGACCGTCGGAACGGTGATGGGGTTGATCGACGACATCCCGACCTGTGCGGAGCTGATCAGCCGCATCGTCGACGAGGCCGAGGACATCATCACCGGCCGGCTCGGCGACATGGTCAAGCTGGACGACCCCGCGTAGGCGTCGGCCCGCTTTAAGACGAAGACCGCCCGGTCGGCACCGCAGCGTCGCGGTGATCGACCGGGCGGTCTTTCTTCGTCGACGGGTGGCTCACGTCGCGGCGTCGACTCCAGAGACAGAACACCGCCCGGTCGGACCCGCTATGGGCCGATCGGGCGGTGCAGCGCGCAGCACAACCGTGAGCGCGTATAGAACTGAGGAGAGCCTGACGTCTCCGGGTGGGCCGCGTCAGGGCCTCGCTGTCGAGCGGCTGTCGTCAGACAGCTTCAGCGAGATCTGGGAACTGCTCGGAGGTGTCACCCTCGACCAGGACGTCCCCGTGATACAGGGCGTCGAAATCAACCTTGATGACATCGGCACTGGTGTCGTCGATCCACATGACACTGAGCGTATGACCGCTCATTAAGGGTTCTTTGAGGCCGCGCTCGCAATTTCGTGGCAATTCTTACCGGCGGGTAGGTTGCCGCTGCTGACGTGTTCTAAACATGCATTTTCCGAAACGCAGAAATGCACTCTGAACTGGTCATATGAGGTGTTCAACCACGCTAAACCCCGATTTCGGAAGTTTGCCGGGACCACCAGTTTCGGAGGGTGTCTCAGCAAATTCTTACTCACGAGTAGGTCGAGCGACATGTGAGGGTGTCGCGGATGTGGTTGCTGAGGTTGATGAGACTGGAGTGACTCAGGTGTTCGGTCCGGTGGAACTCGGGCGGGGCGGGTGGAGGGGAACGCCGGAGGGTCGCCGCAGGGGGTGGATGCAGGGGATTGCCATGTGTGACTTATCACTGTTAACTTAACGCCGATATGTCAATGGAGGGGACAGCATGTTGAATCGAATCGCGCAGCTCTCGATGGCCGCACCGCGCCGCGTGCTGGCCCTCGCGGGGCTTCTGCTCGCCGCCGCCGCCGTCTTCGGCGTCCCCGTTGCCTCGACGCTGTCCGCGGGCGGCTTCGGTGACCCGACATCGGAATCGTCACAGGCGGCCGCCTTGCTGGCGGACAAATTCGATCAGAGCGATATGCAGCTGCTCGTCACCATCGCCTCACCGCAGGGCGCACTCGCCCCGAACGCCACCGCTGCCGCCGCCGAGATCGCCGACCGACTGAGTACGTCGCCGCATGTCGCGCAGGTGACCTCGGCGTGGACGGCTCCACCGGAAGCCGCCGCCGAACTCCTGAGCAAGGACGGGACCGCCGGACTCATCATCGCGGGCATCACCGGTGGCGAGAACGACGCGCAGAAGTACGCCGCGGCGCTGTCCGACGACATCGAACGCGACCGGCCAGGGGTCACCGTGCGTACCGGCGGCAGCGCGATGGTCTATGCGCAGATCAACGCGCAGACAGAACGCGACCTGCTGCGCATGGAGTCCATCGCCATCCCGCTCAGCTTCCTGGTGCTGGTGTGGGTGTTCGGCGGCCTGGTCGCCGCCGCGTTGCCCATGCTGGTCGGGTTGTTCGCGATCGTCGGCTCCATGTCGGTGCTGCGACTCATCACCTTCGCCACCGACGTGTCGGTCTTCGCGCTCAATCTGTCCATTGCCATGGGTCTGGCCTTGGCCATCGACTACACACTGCTGATCATCAGCCGATACCGCGACGAACGCGCAGAAGGCTTCTCGCGCGAGCGCGCACTGACCCGCACCATGACCACCGCCGGGCGGACCGTGCTGTTCTCGGCGACGACGGTCGCGTTGTCGATGGCCGCGATGCTGCTGTTCCCGATGTACTTCCTGACGTCCTTCGCCTATGCCGGGGTGGCCACCGTCGCCTTTGCCGCCTTCGCGGCCATCGTGGTGACGCCGGCTGCGATCTGGCTGCTCGGCGACCGGCTGGACGCCCTGAACGTGTTCCGACGCAGCGCCATTCCCAAACCGGTCCAGACCCAGTTCTGGTACCGGTGGACCCATGGCGTGATGCGTCGCGCGCTACCGCTCGGACTCGCGCTGGTGATCCTGCTGCTGATGCTGGGCGCGCCCTTCCTGGGGGTGAAATGGGGTTTCCCGGACGACCGGGTGTTACCGGCATCGGCATCGGCCCACCAGGTCGGCGACCAGCTGCGCACCGACTTCGCCGACAACTCCGCAACCGCCGTCACCGTCGTGATCCCCGACTCCGACGGTCTCGGTCCCGCCGATATCGAGCAGTACGCCGGCGCGTTGTCCGTCGTGCCCGACGTGGCCGCCGTCTCGAGCCCGACGGGCACCTTCGTCGACGGCCGCAAATCCGGTCCACCGGTGGCGGCCACCGGCCAGGCTGACGGCAGCGCCTTCCTGACCGTGGCCAGTACCGCGCCGCTGTTCTCCGACGCCTCGGAGCGGCAATTGGACGCGTTGCATGCCGTTCCCGGGCCGGGGGAGCGTCCCGTACAGTTCACCGGCACCGCGCAGGTCAATCGTGACAGTGTCGACGCCATCACCGACCGGTTGCCATGGGTGCTCGGTCTGATCGCGGTGATCACCTTCGGGTTGCTTTTCCTGATGACCGGCAGTGTGGTGCTCCCGGTCAAAGCGATTGTGCTGAACGTGCTTTCGTTGACGGCCGCCTTCGGCGCCCTGGTCTGGATCTTCCAGGACGGCCATCTCTCGGCGCTCGGGACCACCCCGACGGGCACGCTGGTGGCGAACATGCCGGTGTTGCTGTTCTGTATCGCCTTCGGATTGTCCATGGACTACGAGGTATTCCTCCTTGCCCGTATCCGGGAGAACTGGCTGGCCCTGGGTGCCGGCGGCAGCTCGGCACGGGTACACAACGACGAGGCGGTGGCGCTCGGTCTGGCCCGCACCGGCCGGGTGATCACCGCGGCGGCACTGGTCATGTCGATCTCGTTCGCCGCGTTGATCGCCGCCGAGGTCTCGTTCATGCGGATGTTCGGGCTGGGGCTCACGCTGGCGGTACTGGTGGACGCGACCCTGGTGCGCATGGTGCTGGTGCCCGCCTTCATGCATGTCCTCGGCGGCTGGAACTGGTGGGCGCCGCGACCGCTGGCACGGCTGCACCGGCGGATCGGGATCAGCGAATCCGGCGAGCCCGAGCCTGCCCGGAAGATCCCGGCGCCGGTGACGGACACTGGATAACGTGTCCGCTCCACGCCTGAGACGACGCCGCGCCGCACGCGGGTCCGGAGATCAGCTGCGCGACGAGGTCCTCGACGCCGCCACCGAGCTGCTGCTGGAAACCGGTCACGCCAAGGCGGTGTCCATCCGGGCCGTCGCCGCGCGGGTCGGGGTCACCCCGCCGTCGATCTACCTGCATTTCGCCGACAAGGACGCCCTGCTCGACGCCGTGTGCGCGCGCTACTACGAGAAACTCGACGAGGAGATGCAGCGCGTCGCCGCCGACCAGACCTCGACCATCGAGGTGCTGCGGGCTCAGGGGCTGGCCTATGTGCGGTTCGCCAGGCAGACCCCCGAGCTGTATCGCATCGCCACCATGGGCGAGGGCAATCCGGACAGCGATGTCGACGTCACGCTGGCCAGCTCTGCGTTTGTGCACATGCGCGCCTCCGTCGAGGCATTGATGGCCGAAGGGATCTACCCGCAGGGGGATTCGACCGCCGCGGCACTGGAGCTGTGGGCCGCCGTGCACGGTGTCGCCGCCCTGCTGATCGCCAAGCCGTACCTGCCGTGGGGCGACGCCGAAGAGTTCGCCGACCGGGTTCTCAGCGCGGTGTGTTGCGGCCGGATCGTCTATGGCATCGTCGGCGCCGATTCCACGCCGGAAGAGACCATCGCGAAGCTCGGTACGCTGAGAACATGACTGCCGCGGTCGACAATCCGTTCTTCGCCCGGGTGTGGCTCGTGACGAGCGGGCACGAACCCGAATCGGTGCGGCGGCTGCGCGTGGAGAATCTGGCCGGTCTCAGTGGTCGTGTGCTGGAGGTCGGCGCCGGAACCGGCAGCAACTTCGTGCACTACCCGGGGGCGGTCAGCGAGGTCGTCGCGCTCGAACCGGAGCGAAAGCTGGCCGAGGTTGCCCGGGAGGCCGCCGCCACCGCGCCGGTGCCGGTGACGGTCAGCACCGCCACCATCGAGGAGTTCGAGGCCGGCGAGCCGTTCGACGCCGTGGTGTGCTCGCTGGTGCTCTGCTCGGTGGACGATCCGGATATGGTTCTGCGGCAGCTGTTCTCGATGCTCAAGCCCGGCGGTGAGCTGCGCTATCTGGAACATGTCGCCGGCACCGGTTGGCGTGCCACGCTGCAGCGGGTCGCCGATGCCACGATCTGGCCGCGGCTGCTCGGCAACTGCCACACCCACCGCAACACCGAGACCGCGATCGCCGACGCCGGGTTCACGGTGGCCGGTTCGCGGCGCGAACAGAGTGTGCCGGCTTGGGTTCCGGTACCGGTGTCGGAGTTGGCGATCGGGCGGGCAGTGCGCGGATAGCCTCCGGTTCAGAGGAGCTGGGGCAGGCGCTGCAGCAGGGTGGGCAGCGCGGTGGCCGAGGTCTCCCGCAGCACCGCGGTGCAGGCGGCCGACAGCGGTGTCGGCTGCGGGTTGACCTCGATGACCGGGATTCCGTTGGCCACGGCGGCCTCCGGTAGGCCCGCGGCCGGGTAGACCACCGATGACGTGCCGACCACGATCACCACATCGGCCTTCGCGACCGCCTCCACCGAGCTGTCCCAGGCGTCGTCGGGAAGGCCTTCGCCGAACCACACCACGTTCGGTCGGATCAGGCCGCCGCACGCGCACCGCGGCGGGTCGACGACCTCGACCGGTTCGGGCATGGCGGGAAGTTCGCCGGTGAACGGTGTTCCACAACGGTCGCAGCGGAACTCGAAAAGGCTGCCGTGCACATGGTGGACCCGGGTGCTGCCCGCGCGCTCGTGCAGGTTGTCGACGTTCTGGGTGACCACGTGCACTTCGGCGTAGTCCTCCCAAGCAGCGACAGCCAGATGACCGGCGTTGGGCTCGACTGCACTCATCATGTAGTGCCGCCACAGGTACCAGGCCCAGACTCGTTCCGGATGGCGTTGCCAACCGTCGCTGCTGGAGATCTCGTAGGGATCCACGTTGGCCCACAAACCGGTCTCGACATCGCGAAACGTCGGCACACCGCTCTCGGCGGACATGCCGGCCCCGCTCAGCAACGTCACTCGCACCTCACCAAACTAGCGCGTGTGCGTGATACTGGAGTCGTGGGAGGTCTGGGGGACTGGATACACCTGGAAGCCGATGCGGGTGCGCCGCTGTTCGACCAGCTGCGCACCCAGATCATCGCCGGGGTACGCGACGGACGACTGGCGCCGGGTACCCGCTTGCCCACGGTACGCGACCTGGCGGGTCAGCTGGGCCTGGCGGTCAACACGGTGGCACGCGCCTATCGCGAGCTGGAATCCGCCGGCGTGCTCGAAACCCGTGGTCGCTTCGGCACATTCGTAGCACGGGTGGATCCGGCCGACAACGCGATGGCAGCCGCGGCACATGCCTTCGCCGAGGTGGCGCGGTCCCAAGGTCTCGGCAGGGAGCAGGCGCTCCGTTATCTGGACGGGCTGCTGGACTGACCGGTCCAGCGCACGACGTCCAGTGCGACAGCCACCTCCACACTGCACGTCGACAGCGGGGCAGGCAGCAACTCCTCGGCGCGGGCCAGTCGGCGCAACAGGGTATTGCGGTGGGTGTAGAGCTGGGTGGCCGCCCGAGCCGCGTTGCACTGCGCCCTGATGAACACACCCACCGCCGTGTGCACATCGGCAGGCGCATGGGCGAAGTCGCCGAGGACCCGTTCGACGAATCGCGCCGCGCGATCAGGATCGGCGGTGACCAGGGCGACCAATTCGACATCGGTGAACCGCGCGATCTGCTGGCGGGAATGCAGGCGCGCCACCATCTGCTGGGTGGTGATCGCCTCGAAATGGCTGGTGCGGAAGCCCTCGACACCGTCGGCGGCGGTGCCGAGGGCCACCCGCACCGAGCCGATCGAGCCGGTCAGATCATCGGCGTCCAGCTGGCCGGGCACCCAGACCCATCGTGTCGCGCTACTGGGCAGCACGCTCAGCGGCCGCGCCCCGGCCGCTCGGCCGATCGTTTCGGCCGCGTGATCGAGTTCGGCGAGGTTGTGATCGGTGCCAGCGACCCACAGCACAGCCGCGGTGTGCGTGCCGGTCAAGGCATAGCCGAGGCGTCCTTCGGCGCGGTCGCGGGGGATGGGGGCGCCCTCCAGCAGCAGGGCGACGGTTTCCCGCCGCTCGGCGTGGGTGCCATGGGTGAGTTCGTGACGCTCCAGCTCGATCTGGGCGGTGATACCGGCCAGGGTCGCCTCGACGAAGGCACTGATCGACCGCGAGCAGACCTGCAACAGCTCGCGTAGTTCGGCCGGATCGGAGGTCAGCTCGAAGGCGATGTCCATCAGGCGCCGCCACGCCACCCCCTCGCCGATCCGATAGGCGTCCATCGGCAGCGAGTTGACCCCGCGGCGCACCAGTTCACGGGCGATGCTGAGCGGTTCAGGACCGGTGTTCGGCGGGACCGGCCCGCCCGGATCCCGGATGTTGGCGGTCGCCCAGAAGGCCAGATTGGCGCGGTTGCTACGGCTCACCGCGGCGGCCAGTTCGGGATCGGCGGCGATGGCCGGGCTGCCGGCCAGGACGGTGGTGTCGAGCTCGTCGAGCCATTCGGGGCGCGCGTTGACCACGATCTGCGCGCATTGGCGGATCAGTTCCCGCACCGCGGGTGATGGTCCCGGCGGGTTCATGATCACACCGTAAGCCAGTGGGTGCACATGGCACCAGTCCCGGCGCATTGTTGAGGCATTTCGCCCTATCTTGGGTGGTGCTGCAGTCGGCACCATCGGCTGATGGACACAGTTGACGTGCTGATCGTCGGGGCCGGCATCTCCGGTATCGGAGCCGCCTACTATCTGCAGCGCGAGCACCCTGGCCGCGACTACACCATCCTGGAGGCTCGTCAGTCCACCGGCGGTACCTGGGATCTGTTCCGCTACCCGGGTATTCGGTCCGATTCCGATCTGCACACCTTCGGCTACGAGTTCAAACCGTGGCGTGACGAGTACGCGATCGCCACCGCGGACAAGATCCTGGCCTACCTACGCGAGACCGTCGACGAGAACGGGATGGCCCAGCGAATCCGGTTCGGGCACAAGGTGCTCGGTGCGGCCTGGAGCAGCGCCGACGGACGCTGGATCGTCGACGTCGAACGCGACGGCGAGCTGATCCAGCTCGGCGCACGCTGGCTGTTCTGCGCCGGCGGCTACTACCGCTACGACCAGGGTTACACCCCGGACTTCCCGGGCCGCGACCGGTTCGGCGGCCGGATCATCCATCCGCAACTGTGGCCGGAAGACCTGGACTATGCCGGCAAGCGTGTGGTGGTGATCGGCAGCGGTGCCACGGCCGTGACGCTCGTGCCGGCCATGGCGGCCGATGCGGCGCACGTCACCATGTTGCAGCGGTCGCCGACTTACGTCATGCCGGTCCCAGCCAAGGACACGTTCGCCAATGTGGCGCGCCGAGTGCTCGGTGACGACCGTGGTTATGCACTGGCCCGGCGCAAGAACATCCTCAAACAGCGCGCCGTCTATACCTTCTGCCAGAAGCATCCGGTGTTGGCGCGGCGACTGATCCGCCGGATCAACGCAGGCAAGCTGCCCGACGGGTATCCGGTGGACGAGCACTTCAACCCGGCCTACGACCCGTGGGATCAGCGGCTGTGTGCGGTGCCCGACGGCGACTTGTTCGCCGCCATCAGCGATGGCAGTGCCTCGGTGGTGACCGACCGGATCACGACATTCACCGAGACCGGGATCCGGCTGGAATCCGGAGCGGAGCTGGCGGCCGACATCATCGTCACCGCCACCGGACTGAACATTCAGTTGTTCGGTGGGCTGACCCTCACCGTGGACGGAGAGCCGGTCGATCTGGCCGAGACCGTCGCCTACAAGGGCATCATGCTCAGCGGCGTGCCCAACTTCGCCTTCGCCTTCGGCTACACCAATTCGTCATGGACGCTCAAGGTCGGCCTGCTGTGCGAGCATTTCTGCCGACTCCTGTCGCATATGGATACCCGCGGGTTCGACCAGGTGCGCCCGGTGCTCACCGATCCCGCCATGCCGACCCTGCCGCTGCTGGACTTCGCCGCGGGCTATGTGCAGCGGGCGATCGACCGCCTACCACGCCAGGGCACCCGCGGGCCGTGGCAGATGACCATGAACTACACCGTCGACGCGCAGGTGCTGCGCAACGGTCCGGTCACCGATGACTGCTTGCAGTTCAGCCGAACTCCAGCCGGGTCAGCACCGGCCGCACCGGATCCAGCAGTGGCAGCCGGTGGGCGGCCCACAGCAGCGCATTGAGCACGGTGCCGCGCCCGGTGGGCATCGGTACATCGTGGGCGGCGCGTACCCCGGGCACCGTGTTGACCAGATCGGCGGCCGCGGCGACCGATAGGCTGAACGGCATCGGCGGTACCTTGTAGCGCAGGGATGGGCGCAGCAGACCCTTGCGCGCCCACCAGGCGAACCAGTAGGGCGGTAGGTCGAACATCATCTGCCCGCCGGGAAAACGCTTGGCGCATTCGGTGATCAGGCCCATCGCCTCGGTCGGCTGCAGGTACATCAGCAGGCCCTCGGCGGTGATGAACACGCCATCGGAGGCATCGACGGCGTCCATCCAGCTGTAGTCCAGCGCCGACTGCGCGCTGACGGTGATGCGCTCCGACGGCGGGAGCAGCTTCTCGCGCAGCGCTGTGATCGGTGGTAAATCGACAGTGTGCCAACGGAATTCATGACCGACATCACCGTTGTCGAGCCGGTAGAAACTGGTCTGCAATCCCTCGGCCAGCGCCACGACGGTCGCCGCCGGATGGTCGCGCAGGTACCTGCGGGTCTGCTTGTCGAACGCCAGGGCGCGCAGCGCCATGTCCTGGCGGCCGACGAAACCGAACTTGGCGAAGTCGAAATCGATGGCGTCGACCAGATCGACGGCCACCGGGTCATCGATGATCCGATCGTCTCGGGCGGCCTCGGTGGCACGCACCTTCAGCGTCAACAGTGCGGTCTCGGACACGCCGGTCAGCGACCGCGCGTCGGCTCTCGGGGAGGTCACTACATCGAGGGTACTCAGGGCCCGGCGAATTCGAGCAGCGTGATGCTCGGCCGGTTTCGCCGGAACGCGCCGACGTGGTCCCAGAAAGCGGGCTTGGCCAGCCGCCAGAGCCCGCGTCCCGGCGGATAGGGCACATCGCGGGCCGACCGGACACCATCGATGGTGCCTGCCAGCGACACCGCTTCGTCGGGGGTGAGTCCGAACGGCATGGCCGGGGTGAGATAGCGATCGGACAGTCGCATACCGCCGAGTGTCCTGCGACTGAACCAATGCGGGATCGAGTCGAACATGAATTGCGCACCGGGAAAACGGGCAGCACAGTCGGCGATCAGTCCCAGCGCGTCCTCGGGCTCCAGGTACATCAGCAAACCCTCGGCGGTGATGAAGACGCCATGCTCGGCGTCGACCCGGTCCATCCAGCTGCGATCGAGCGCCGACTGGGCCAGCTCGGTGATCCGGTCGTCGCGGGGGAGCAGTTGGCGGCGCAGCTGCATCACCGGCTCCAGATCGATCGAATACCAGTGCAATTCGTCGGCGACGCCGGCACGGGCCAGCCGCCAGAAGCTGGTTTGCAGGCCCTCGGCCAGTGCCACCACCGACGCCCTCGGATGAGCTTTCAGGTACTCGGTGGCCGCCGCATCGAAGGCCAACGCGCGCAGCGGATGGGACTGGTTGGGCTTACCGAACTTCCGGTAGTCGTAATCGATCGAATCGAGCAGACTGACCGCCCACGGGTCGCGGATCACCCCGTCGGAGCGCCTGGCCTCGGTGCCGCGGTTGTGCAGGGTCCACAACGTCGTCGCGGACACTCCCTCCAGACTGGTTCCGTCGATCCGGCTCATGCTCCCGATCGTAGAGTCGTACGCTCGACTCATGGGGCGTCAGGTGTTCGACGACAAGCTGCTGGCATTGATCAAGGGCAACGCGCTGGGGGTGCTGGCCACCATCAAGCGCGACGGCAGGCCACAGCTGTCCAATGTGTCGTACTGGTTCGACGCGCCCAACACCGCGTTGCAGGTGTCCATCACCGAACCACGTGCCAAGACCCGCAACCTGCGTCGTGACCCGCGCGCCTCTATCCACGTCTCCGCCGACGACGGCTGGTCCTATGCGGTGGCCGAGGGTGACGCGGTGTTGACCCCGCCGGCGGCCAACCCGCACGATGACACGGTCGAGGGGCTTATTACGTTGTACCGCAACATCGCCGGTGAACATCCGGACTGGGCGGACTACCGGCGTGCGATGGTCGACGACCGTCGCGTGCTGCTGACACTGCCGATCGCGCACCTGTACGGAATGCCGCCCGGGCTGCGCTGACGGAATTGTCGAGGACGTGCGTCTAGGCTGATCGCATGGCCGACGAAACTCCGGAAGACGACACCAAGCGCAAGTTCCGGGAAGCGCTGGAGCGCAAGAAGGCGCAGGCCACCGGGGGCGCTTCGCACGCTGATGGTGGACGCAAGAAGGCTCGCGCGCACGGTGCGGTGGAGAACCGGCGCGAGTTCCGACGCAAGAGCGGCTAGGCGAGCGCCCGGGCGCCGACCAGTGCCACCAGCATGGCCGCCACGCAGTACAGGCCCAGATCCTTCAGGCCCCACACGCACGAGGCCAGCGTCGCCGCCCCCGCGGTGCACAGCAGCGTCCCGACCGCGATGCTCCGACCGTCGGTGACCACGCCGCCATCCCAATGGGGCAGCGGGTTGTTCTCCAGCGGTCGCAGCGCCACGAACAACACCGCTACCACCGCCGTCATGATCAGCACCTGCGCGATGCTCAGCGCCAGGAAGTGCGGCTGCCCCGGATACCGCGGAAACCCGGCGGTGTCGAACACCAGATGCACGGCCAGCAGCGCGGGAATGTGCCAGAGATACAGTGTCATCGCACCGCTGTTGCCGATCGCGGTCAACCACCACACACGCGGCCGGCGGGCCCACCGGTCGATGGCAGGTGCGGCGGCAATCGCGAACGCGCACATCATGATTGCGTGTCCGGCCAGCAACAGCGACGGCGGCATCATGTTCTTGAGTTGTTGGCCGTCGATGCCCACCAGGCTCAGTTCGTACGGACCGAAACGCAGCAACGCCGCGTTCAACGCCAACATGCCGAAACCCAACGACTTCGCCTGTGAGACGGTCAACAATCGGTTGCGGTAGGCGATCCCGAAGATGCCTGGGATCAGCCACACCGCCAGGTTCAGGTAGCCCAGCGCTTCCCAGCCCGGGGCGTTGACCCGGATGGCGTCGATCGTGGCGATCATCGTGTAGATCAACGCGACGGAAGCGGCCATCCGGCCGACTGTGGTGACCGAGCGCAGCAGCGGCACCGCGGCGAGAACCAGGACGTAGGCGCCGAGGAACCACAGCAGCTGAATGGAGATGCCGGCGATCGGCTCGTAGACGTGCCTCGGCAACACCCGGTGGCCGATGGCGAGGGCGACCGCCCAGAACGCGAGATAGGAGAACACCGGTCGGTAGAGCCTGGTGCAGCGCTTCAGCAACCAGCCGCCCCAATTGCCGGCATACGACCCGGCGGACGCGGCGACACCGGCGAAGAAGAACAGCGGCATGATCTGGAAGATCCAGGTCAGCGCCTGGAACACCACCGATGTGGTGAGCAGGTTCTCCCAGACGAAGACGTCATCGCGGATGATGCTGGTGGCCATCACCGTATGGCCGGCGATCACCCCGAGCAGTGCGGTGATCCGGATGACGTCGAGTGCGCGGTCGCGCCCGGGCGAAGTGGCCGCGGCGATGTCGTCGACGCTCGGGAAGGCGGAAACGGGCATGCCCCGAATGTAGGGTGCCCGGCACCGGTCAGGCCTGAGTAGAACCACTCAATTGACGGGCCCGGCGCTCCTGGACCAGGACCACGGCCAGGCAGATGAGGGCGAGCACCGCGATGGCGGCGGCGAAACTCTCCCCGGCGGTGCGCAGGCCCCAGGTCTGGGCGGCAAGGCCCACGCCGACCACCGGCAGCGCGATCGCCACATAGGCGACCACGAAGTAGGTCGAGCTGACCGCCCCGCGCTGCCGGTCGGGGACCTGCTCGACGACGGCCGCCAGCCCGCGGCTGAAGCTGATGCCCTGTCCGATCCCGGCGATGACGGCCGCGGCGATGATGCCCGGCAGCGATGAGTGCGACAGTGCGACAGCCAGAATGACCATCCCGACGACCAGGATCGCGCAGCCCACCGCCACGGCGAGGGTGGGCGGGATGCGACGCCCGAGCAGTTGTGCCACCGCCGAGGACAGGAAGATCGAACCGGCCACCGCCCCGCCGACGGCATGATTGGTCACCCCGATGACCTCGGCGAGGAAGGCCGGCGCGACCGCGGCGAACAGCCCGGTGACCGCAAACCCCGCGAAGGCTGCGGTGGCGGCGGTGAGGAACACGGCGCGGACCTCGGCCGGCACCGCAAGGCGTTGCAGCGCGATGCGGCCGGTGCCGCCCGAGGTCTCCGGGGCCAGCAGCACCGCGGGAATGGCGAGTACCAACAGCGCGATGTGCACCAGGAAGGACAGCAGCAGCGGGTGCGGCGCGTACTGGACCAGCGCCCCGGCCACCAGTGGGCCGCTGCCCAACCCACCGATGTTGACCATGGTGGCCACGGTGGCCGCCCGGTCACGCCGTTGGGCGGGCACCGATTCAACGACCGCCGCCGTCGCCGTTCCGGTGAACAACCCTGCCGACAGTCCGGACAGCAGGCGACCCACCAACAGCAGCGCGATGTTGTCGGCGAACAGGAACACCGCCGAGCTGGCCAGCGCGAAGGCCAGACCGGCCAGCAACACCGGCCGGCGGCCGAGGACATCGGACCAGCCGCCGGCGACCAGCAGTGCGGCGAGCACGCCGAGGGCGTACACCGCGAACACCACCGTCGTGGTGAACACCGCGAAGTGCATCCGTTCGCCGTAGAGCGAGTACATCGGGGTCGGCACGGTCGTCCCGAGCATGGTGACGGCGAAGGCGTAGGCCAGGGCGGCGAACGCGAACCGGCGGCGGGTGTCCATGAGTGTGAACAACGCCGCCGCCGGTCCCGGTAGTTCCGGATGTGAACTAGTGCGCCCGGTTAGTGAGTGACTGCCTTCTCGGCGCCCACACCGGTCAGCGAGCGGACCTCCATCTCTGCATTGACCGCCGGATCGCCGGTGTCCTTGGAGGTCAGGGTGCCGATGATGCCGAGCGCGAAGGCCAGCGGGATCGACACGATGCCGGGGTTGGCCAGCGGGAACCAGGCGAAATCGGCCCCCGGGATCATGGCGGTCTTGCTACCGGACACGGCGGGGGAGAAGACGATCAGCACGATGCAGGAGATCAGGCCGCCGTACATGCTCCACAGTGCGCCGCGGGTGTTGAACCGCTTCCAGTACAGCGAGTAGACGATCGTGGGCAGGTTCGCCGACGCGGCGACCGCGAAGGCCAGCGCCACCAGGAAGGCGACGTTCTGCCCGTTGGCGAGGATGCCGAGGCCGATGGCCAGCACGCCGAGGACCACCGCCGTGATGCGGGAGACCTTCACCTGCTCCTCCTCGGTCACCTTGTGGGACTTCAGGACCGAGGCGTAGATGTCATGGGCAAAGGAGGCCGAGGCCGTGATGGTCAGACCCGCGACCACCGCAAGGATGGTGGCGAAGGCGACCGCGGAGATGACGCCCAGCAGCACCACGCCGCCGAGTTCGAGCGCCAGCAGCGGGGCCGCGGAGTTCACCCCGCCCGCCGCGCCGAGAATGCGGTCGGGTCCGACCAGAGCGGCCGCGCCGTAGCCGAGCACCAGGGTGAACAGGTAGAACGCGCCGATCAGCGCGATGGCCCACACGACCGAGCGTCGCGCCTCCTTGGCCGTCGGCACCGTGTAGAAGCGCATCAGCACGTGCGGCAGACCCGCGGTGCCCAACACCAGCGCCAGCGCCAGCGAGATGAAGTTGATCTGGCTGGTCAGCGAACCGCCGTACTGCGCGCCGGGGGCCAGCACGTCACGGCTGGCCACGGCCTCGGTGGCGGACCCGGAGATGGCGGCCTGCGCGGAGGTCAGGATCTCGGAGAAGTTCAGGCCGAACTTCGTCAGCACCATGACGGTCATGAAACCGGCGCCGGCGATCAACAGCACGGCCTTGATGATCTGCACCCAGGTGGTCCCCTTCATGCCGCCGACCAGGACATAGACGATCATCAGCAGGCCGACGACGGCGATGACGACGGCCTGTCCGCTCTTGCTGTTGATGTTCATCAGCAGCGCGACAAGGCCGCCGGCACCGGCCATCTGGGCCAGCAGGTAGAACAGCGATACGGTCAGCGTGGAGGTGGCCGCGGCCACCCGCACCGGGCGCTGCTTGAGCCGGAAGCTCAGCACATCGGCCATGGTGAATTTGCCTGTGTTGCGCAGCAATTCGGCCACCAGCAGCAGGGCCACCAGCCATGCGACGAGGAAGCCGATCGAGTACAGGAATCCGTCGTAGCCGTACACGGCGATGGCCCCGGCGATACCGAGGAAGCTGGCCGCGGACAGATAGTCACCGGCGATGGCGACACCGTTCTGCGGGCCGGAGAAGCCGCGGCCGCCGGTGAAGAATTCCGCCGCGGTGGCGTTCTTCTTGCTGGCCCGGATCACCACCACCATCGTGACGACGACGAAGAGGCCGAAGATGGCCATGTTGGCGACCGGGTTGCCGACGGACTCGGTAGCGGCCAGATAGGTCATTGCGGTGTCGATGTTCACTGGGCCGGCCCTTCCAGCTCCTCGCGGATCGCGGCGGCGCGCGGATCCAGCTCACGGTTGGCGAACCGGACGTACAGACCGGTGATCACGAAGGTGGTGAGGAACTGGCCGAGGCCGATGATCAACCCGATGTTGACGTCACCGAAGACCTTGGTGGCCATGAAGTCGTGGGCGAAGGCGCCCAGCAGTACGTAAACCGCGTACCAGACCAGGAAGAAGGCCGTCATGGGAAAGACGAACCGGCGCAGCCGACTGCGCAACTCCTGGAATTCCGGGCTCGCCTGCATGGCGATGAACTCTTGACCGGTGGGGGCCGGTCGGCTTTCGGTGGTGGGCACCGTATTGCTCCTGACTGATCGAGTGTGTTCCGCAGCGTGGTCAGAGCGTATTGAGACTCACATCACATTCGAAGCGTCATCCGAGGTCAACCTGTCGGACGCCGGATGCGCTGCGGTGAACGGCGCGCTGACCACGATGAGCGGTTCGGTGCCCGGCGGGCCGGCGTCATGCGCCGGGCAGGCGCTCGATTCCCAAGCCCAGACGTTCGGGCACGTGCATCCTGGCGAAGATCTGCGCGACGCCCGGGGTGGCCTTGGTGAATCGGCTGACCAGGATCATCGTCGCGAAGGCCACCGGCACGCTGACCGCCGCCGGGTAGCCGATCATCACCGCGGGCCAGCCACCGAGCGCGTGCTCGTCGACGGCCCCGGTGATGGCCACCAACACCGCGCCGCCGCAGACCATGCCGCCGACGGCCAGTCCGCAGGCGGCCCCGGTCGCGGTCAGGCCGCGCCACCAGATGCCGAGCACCAGCAACGGGCACAGTGTGGAGGCGGCGACGGCGAATGCCAGGCCCACCGTCCGGGACAGTTCCAGGTCGGACACCAGCAGCGACAACGGAATCGGGATGAGCCCGCCGATGACCGCGGCCACCCGGAAATCGCGGACCCGGCCCCGCAGCACATCGGTGGCCAGCGCGCCGGCGATGCTGACCAGCAGTCCCGAGGATGTCGCCAGGAACGCGGCGATGGCACCCGCGGCCACCAGGGCGGCCAACAGCTCGCCGAAGATGCCACCGATGGCCGCGCCGGGGGCCAACAGCACTGCGGCGTCGGCGGTTCCGGTGATGAGCAGTTGCGGCACGTACAGGCGCGAGAAGACGCCGAGCAGGATGGGGAACAGGTAGAACAGCGACAGCAGGGCGATCACCGCCAGCGCGGTCCGGCGGGCGGCGCGTCCATCGGGGTTGGTATAGAAGCGCACCAACACATGCGGCAGACCCATGGTGCCCAGGAACGTCGCGATGATGATCGACAGCACCTGATACAGCGGGTGCTCGCCACCGAGTCCGGTACCCGAGGCGATCCATTCGCTGCCGGTGCCCGGGGTGCCCGCGACCACGGGCGTTGCCGCGCCGGCGGCCAGGGTGAGTCGGGTGTCGGCACCGAGCGTGTGCTGCCCTGGGGCGCCGAAACCGCTGTCGCGCACGGCGTTACCGTCCAACTTGCCGGTGATGGTGATACCGGCCGGGTCGATCACCTGGACCACCACGTCGGTCTCGACCAGCACGGTGGTCTGCTGCTCCACACTCGGTGGCAACGGCCCGCCG
Source organism: Mycolicibacterium neoaurum ATCC 25795 (assembly GCF_000691525.1). Lineage (GTDB taxonomy): Bacteria > Actinomycetota > Actinomycetes > Mycobacteriales > Mycobacteriaceae > Mycobacterium > Mycobacterium neoaurum. Next base: position 199,335 of record NZ_JMDW01000012.1, on the reverse strand, counting down.
AGTTCGCCGCGGTCACTGAGGAACAGGCCGAGCAGCGCCAAGGCGGGGATGGCGACCGCGGTCAGTTTGAGCCAGTACTGGAAGGCCTGCACGAAGGTGATCGACCGCATGCCCCCGCCGACCACATTGGTGATGACGATGGCACCGACCAGTATCGGGCCGATCCACACCGGCATGCCGAGCAGCGTTTTCAATGCCAGCCCGGCACCTTGGTACTGCGGGGCGAGGTAGAACAGGCAGACCACGACCACCACGAGCATCGCAACCTTGCGCAGACGCGGTGAGCCCAGCCGGAACTCGGCGAAGTCGGGCACGGTGTAGGCGCCGGACCGACGCAGCGGCGCGGCGACGAACAACAGCAGGCCGAGGTAACCGGCGGTGAAGCCGACCGGATACCACAGTGCATCGGCACCGTACTTCGCGATCAGCCCCGCGACACCCAGAAAGGATGCGGCGGAAAGATATTCACCGGAGATCGCGGCCGCGTTCCAGCGCGGTCCGACGCTGCGCGAGGCCACCAGGAAATCGGAGGTGGTGCGCGACAGCCGCACCCCCCAGCTGCCGATCGCCACGGTGGCGATCGCCGCGGCCAGCAGCGCGGCCGCCGTCAGCGGTGAGCCGGTCACGGTTCGCTGTCGACGACGCGGACGAAATCGCGTTCGGCCTGCTCGGCCAGGCGCACGTAGAGGCGGCCGACCGCGTAGAGCATGGGGAACGCCAGGATGGCCAGCAGCAGCCAATTCAGCCGCATCCCGAGCACGGTCAGGTCGGGAAGTGCGGCGGTGAGCACCAGGATGCCGCCGACCGCGCACACCACGACCACGCTCAGGCGCAGGGCCAGCCCGAGTTGCGCACGGACCAACCCGCGCACCAGGGCGTCACCGACCTGGGTCTGCTCCTGCACCTCGACGCGGGTGCGGACCATGCGGGCGCCGCGCCGGTGGGCCAACACCACACGCTGGCGGGCCCCGGTCGGTCGGGTATGGGGCGTCGGGCGCTCATTCATCGGCGCCCGCCGGTTTCAGGTTGCGCATCGGGTCGCGGACCAGCCGGTCGCGCAACTCCCGTGCCTGGCGCCGGCTCACCGGCAGCTCCACCGCCGGTGAGGACCCGTTGGCGCGCAACCGGACCAGGACCGCACCGTCGGCGGTGCGCAATCCGGTGACCATGCGCAGTGACACCAGATAGGACCGGTGGATGCGCTGGAAACCGTGATCGCGCCAGCGGGTCTCCAAGGTGCTCAACGGTATTCGCACCAGGTGCGCGCCGGTGGCCGAGTGCAGCCGGGCATAGTCGCCCTCGGCCTCCACCCAGCCGATGCTCTCCCTGGGCACCAGATGGGTGATACCGCCGAGTTCGGCAGGGATGACATCGGAATCGTGGGCGTCCTCGTCCGGCGCGTCGGTGGTCCTGGCGGTGGCCACCCGTCGCACCGCCTCGTCGAGGCGGTTCTGCCGGATCGGCTTGAGCAAGTAATCCAGCGCGCCGACATCGAAGGCCGCGACCGCCTTGTCATCATGGGCGGTCACGAACACCACGGCGGGACGATGGGCGAAATTGGTCAGCACCCCGGCCAGCTCGATACCCGACAGGCCCGGCATGTTGATGTCCAGGAAGACCGCATCGATGGTGTGGGCGTTGAGCTCGCGCAGCGCGGAGGTGGCATCGGACGCGGTGTGGACGGTGGCGATATCGGCGTGTTCGCCCAGTAGATAGGCCAATTCGTCGAGCGCGGGAGCCTCGTCGTCGACGGCGAGTACCGTCAGCTCGGCGCTCACCCGAAACCACCTCCGTCGGCGCGTACGCCGGACCGGAATTTCGGTACCCGCATGATGACCTTCGTCCCCGCTCCGATCGCCGTTTCGACCACCAGACCGTAATCGTTGCCGAATGCCGCGCGCAGCCGATGGTCGACATTGGTCAGGCCGACGTGCGCGGATTGATCGTGTCCGGCGGCCGGGGTCCGCTCGGCCAGCGCGTCGCCCGGCCCGGACCGCAGGGTGTCGGGATCCATTCCGGCGCCGTCGTCCTCGACGGTGATGACGCAGTCCGAACCGGCGTCGTTGGCGATGATCTCCACCGATCCGCCGCCCTGCCCGGCCAGGCCGTGCCGGACCGCGTTCTCCACCAACGGCTGCAGCGCGAGGAACGGCACCACGACATTGAGCACCTCGGGGGCGACCTGCAGGCGCACCGTCAAGGCGGTACCGAACCGTGCGCGCTCCAGCGTCAGGTAGCGGTCGATATTGCGCAGCTCCTCGGCCAGGGTGGTGTACTGCCCGGCCGCGCGGAACGAGTAGCGGGTGAAATCGGCGAATTCCAGAATGAGTTCGCGGGCGCGGCCCGGGTCGGTGCGCACGAATGAGGCGATGGTGTTGAGCGCGTTGTAGATGAAATGCGGACTGATCTGTGCGCGCAGGGCCAGTACCTCGGCCTTGTCGAGGCGGGCGCGGGAGGCGTCCAGCTCGGCCAATTCGATCTGACTGGCGGCGTAGCGGGCCACCTCGCCGATGGCGCCGAGCATGCCGGGTCCCGGTGTGCCGGTGGTGACGACGACCAGCACCCCGAGGACATCGCCGGCCTCGGCCAGCAGCGGTTGGGCCACCACCGTCGTGGTGTCGATATCGTCGAGAACCCGGCGTTCACCGTCGATGGATGCCGCCGCGGCGGTCGCTGCCGTGTCGGCGACACTGCGGCGCCAGATGAACTTGTCCTGCGGATCGGCGGCGAGCAACTGTCCGCCGCCGTCGAAGAGGGCGATCCCGTCGGTGCCGGTGAGATCGCGAAGGAAGGGCGCTGCGGTGGCGGCGGATTCGGTGTCCAGGCCCCGGCGCAGGGCCCGCGCGGCGAGCGACGCGGTGTGCAGCGCGGCGTGCACGGCCCGCTCGGTGGGGGTGGCCACCACGCGCCGGGTGCGCACCACGAACACCGCCGCGACGGCCGCCAGCAGCAGCGTCGCGGCCAGCGCGACTGTGAGCTGACCCGACATGGTGGCGCCAACCCTATGCCGCGGCGGCTACTGAACGGGGCAGGCGTACTTCCTGGCCACGTCGAACACCCGCTCCTGGGCACCGGGCCCGACCGCGCCCTGGGCGGCGAGTTCCAGACCGATGTAGCCGGGTAGGCCGCCGACGCAGGCCTGGTGCATGGCGCGCCAGGCGGTGTCGGGGTTGAGGTTGTAGCCGTTGCGCTGCAGGCCGGCCATGTACTCGTCGAAGGCCGGGGTGCCCTGGTCGGGGATGGCATGGGCGGCGCCGGCGAACGTGATCGATGCGGCCGCGGCGATGGCGGCCGCGGTGACCGTCAGCAGCGGTGCGATCCCGCGTCTCATGGCCGTCTCCTCCGGTTGTGTGCTGGTCAGGGATCACCGTCGCACACCGAGCCGAGATCGTCTCGGGAATCGCGGGTTCTGGAGAATTGATGCCGGCGGGACCTAGGTGGCCAGCCAGGCCAGTGCGGCGACCACGAGGGCCTGGGTGCCGGTGTCCAAGGTGGGCTGGATGACGGGTGCGAATGTCGGTGAGTGATTGACCGGGATGTCCTGAGCGACACGGCCGGAGTCGACCGCCTCGCGGTACAGCCGTTCGTCGATGCCGCCGATACCCCAGAAGGTGTACGGCGCGCCGAGCGCACGGGGGAGGTCGCTGAAGTCCTCGCTGGCCGCGCCTGCCCCGATCGGTTCATGCCGTTCGCCGAAGAACCCGGTAAAGGCGTCGCCGACCCGTGCGGTGACGGTGTCGTCGTTGACGGTCGGGGGGAACCGGTCGTACAGCTCGAAATCGGGTTCCCTCGGGGAATTCGATGCCTGGCATTCGGCGGTGACGACGCGCCGGATCGCGGCCAGCACCGTCTCGCGGACCCCGTCGTCGTAGGTGCGCAGATTGACCTCCAGCACCGCGCGGTCGGAGATCACGTTGCTCTTGCTGCCGGCGTGGATTGCGCCGACGGTCAGGACCACGGTGTCGGTGGCGGCGACCTCCCGGGACACGATGGTTTGAAGGCGCAGCACGATCATCGCAGCGAGCACCACCGGGTCGACCCCGGACTGCGGCATCGAACCGTGTGCGCCACGGCCGTAGACGGTGATCCGGATGCTGTCGGCGGCCGCGAGGATCGGGCCGGGGTGCGTCACGACCTGGCCTGCGGGTACCGGGAAAACGTGTTGGGCCAGTGCGACATCCACCGGCGGGAGGAGGTCGGCCAGGCCGTCCTCGACCATGCCGCGGGCACCGTCGCCGGTCTCCTCGGCAGGTTGGAAGAGAGCGATCAGGGTCCCCGACCAATCCTCGGTGGCGCCGGCAAGCAAGGTCGCGGCGCCGAGCAGGCAGGTGACATGCACATCGTGGCCGCAGGCGTGCATCACGGGCAAGTCGCCGCTGCGCGCGGAGCTCGCATACGGCAGGTCGGTGGCCTCCTGGACGGGTAGTGCGTCCATATCGGCGCGTAGCAGCACCGACCCACCGCTGCCGTTGCGCAGGATGCCGACGACCCCGGTGCCCCCGATCCGCTCGTGCACGTCGTAGCCGGCGGCGCGCAACCGGTCGGCGACCAGCCGTGCGGTGCGGTGTTCGTGATGGGACAGCTCGGGGTGCTGGTGCAGATCGCGGTACAGGTCCTCCTGCCAGGACCTGATCTCGGCGAGTCGGTGCAGCACCGCAGACGCTGCGCTCATGTTCGCCAGTCTGGCAGGAGTCGCGCTGCCGTCGGCGGTTCTGGCGAAACTGGACGTCGTAGGCTTGCCGGCATGACCGGGAATCTGTGCCTGACCCAAGATCCAGCGTCGGACGCGTTACTCGAATCGAACCCGTTCGCGCTGCTGGTCGGGATGATGCTGGACCAGCAGATCCCGATGGAGGTGGCTTTCGCGGGGCCGAAGAAGATCGCCGACCGCATCGGTGACGTGGATGCGCGGGTGATCGCCGACTACAACCCCGACGAGTTCACCGCGCTGTGCTCGGAAACCCCGGCGATCCACCGCTTCCCGGGTTCGATGTCCACTCGGCTGCAGGCGCTGGCCCAGGCCATCGTCGACGAGTACGACGGTGACGTGAGCCGGCTGTGGACCGAGGGTGATCCCGACGGTGCGGAGGTGCTGCGCCGGCTCAAGCGGCTACCGGGTTTCGGTGACCAGAAGGCGCGGATCTTCCTTGCGCTGCTGGGCAAGCAGTATGGCGTGACTCCGAAGGGGTGGCGCGCCGCGGCAGGGGATTACGGCAAGGCGGGCACGCACATGTCGGTGGCCGACGTCGTCGACGCCGACTCGCTGCAGGAGGTGCGGGCGTACAAGAAGAAGATGAAGGCCGCCGCGAAGGCTGCGAAGCAGGCCTGAGCCGTCGACCCGGAAGGCTGCGAAGCAGGCCTGACGCCAGCTGACTCTGCACTCACGGCGCGAAAGTGCGAGTGGCACGCGCCGTCACCGCAGAGTCAACCGAACGCGGGGCCGTCGAAGCGCTCCCGGGTGACGAACTCCGAGACCGGTTTGCGGGTCAGTCTGCGGACCTGTGTGACGGGCTTGCCCAGCGGCAGCACCGCGGCCAGCGCGTGGTCATCGGGTATCGCGAGCAGTTGTTTCACCGCCGGCTCCTCGGCGATGGCCATCGTCGTCAGGACACCGCCGAAGCCTTCGTTCCGCGCGGCCAGCAGGATGTTCCACACCAGCGGATACACCGAGGCGCCCGCCACCACGCCGATGCGGTCGAGGTCCTGGTCGAAGGCCGCGACCACGCCGAGGTCGACGCAGATCACCAGCAGCACCTCGGCGTCGAGCAGATGGGTGGCCCGCGGCACCTGCACCGCTGCCAGGTCTTCATCGGACACGCCCATGGGATGCAAGGGATTCCACGGGCTTTCGCCATTGCGCTTCTGGGCGATATAGCGTCGCGCGCCGGTCACGCTCAGATCGGCCAGCGCCGACTTGGTGGCCTCGTCGCGGATCACGATGACGTGGGTGCCCTGCCTGTTACCGCCGCTGGGCGCGAACCGGGCGTTGTCCAGGATGCGGGTCAGGGTCTCATCGGGCAGCGGTTCACCGGTGAACTGGCGTACCGCGCCGGTCGTACGCATGACGTCGTAGGTGTCCATGCTCACCATCTTGGCGCGTATGCGATTGTGGACATATGGCCAAGACACATCTGAACTGCCCCTGCGGAGAAGCCATTCAGGGCGCCGATGAGGACGACCTGGTCGCCAAGGCGCAGGCGCATCTGTCCGAATCGCATCCCGGGCGCGAGTACGACCGCGAGATGATCCTGTTCATGGCCTACTGAGGCCGCCGATCTAGGGCACCACCGTCGAGCCGATGGTGGGCATGAACTGGCACTGCTTCTCGGTGGTGGTGACCTGACCGAAGATGGTCGACATGATGCTGCCCGAGCCGGTGTCGGCGATGGCGGTCAGCGTGGTCGGGCCTGCCGGGTTGATATCGGCCTGCGGTTTGAGCGTCGCGGTGCCTGACTTTCCGGTGCTCAGGTTCACCCAGGTGACATTGAGGGGCAGCTTCTGCTCGGCGGCCGGTCCCGGGGTGCCCATGGCGGTGAAGATGTAGGCGGTCTGGCCGGGGCCCGGGCCGGGCGCGGGAATCTTCGCCGGGCCGGCGACCGAGATGGCGGCGGCCAGTACGTTGCCGCCGTCCTTGAGGCATCCGTTGCTGATCGACGGGTACATGAAGTCTTGTGTGGTGGGCGCGTCCGGGCCGAAGTCGGGCATCGCGCCGGGTGCCGGTGCGGGCCCTGGCGCGGGAGCCGGTGCGGCCGCCGCGGCCAGCGGTTCGGCTGGAGCCGGAGCCGGGGCCGGGGGCACCGCTTCGGGTGCCGGGACCACGGGCGCGTCGACGGCGGCCTCCGGGGCAGCGGGTATGGCATCGGGGATCGGGCCCACCGAGTAGGCGGGGTTGATCCCGGCGGGCAGATGGGCCTCGGCGCCCGCGCCGGCCGCAGGCGTGTGCACCTGCGGCGCGGCGGCGAACTGGTTGACCGCGGTGGCCAGGTTCTGCGAATCAGCCGGAGCCGCCGCGTTTCCCGCGAATGCGGCGGCGGCCGCCATCAACATCGACGCCGCATCGCCTGGGTTGGCGGCGGCCTGCTGGATGGCGGGTCCGAGAGTCTCCATCGCCGGTAATCCCGGTGCCTGCAGATTGTTGATCGGCAGCGGCATGGGCGCGGCCGGATCGGCGTGGGCAGGTATCACCGAGCCCCCGCCCAGCACCACGAGCGCGGTGGCCGTGGCACTGGTGAGCGTGGTCCGGATCGATGGCATGTCTCCCCCTGGCTAGGTGGTGGTTACGTTGGCGGCGCTACTGATCAGGGCAGGCCCGACAGCGGAACGAACATCGGCACCAGCGACTGGGCCGCGTCCGAGGCGTTGGGCAGGCCCGCGGCCGGAGCGGCAGGGGCACCCGGCGCTGCCGGTGCGGCGGCGGGAGCGGCGCCGGTCGCCGGCAGCAGGCCCGCCAGCGGGGTGCCGGCCGGCATCAGGCCGGCAAGCCCGGGAACCAGGTTCTGCACACCGGCCATCGCGGCGGCGGGGGCGGCGGCTGCTGCGGGAGCTGCCGCGGCAGGCACGGCGCCGGGCACGGTGGCCGCGGCCTGGTTCAGCGGAGCGCCGGCCGGGGTGATCGGATCGACCGGCAGCGTGCTGGCAGCCTGGTTACCGCCGGTGAGCACCGAGGCGACGCCCTGGATGATCTGCGGGGCGACGGTCTGGATGCTGGCCAGCTGCGGCGCGAACGGCACGTTCGGCGCGCCGGGGATGGCCGGCGGGTTGGGCACCGGGGGAGCCGGCTCGGCCACCGCGGCCGGGCTCAGCGTCAACGCGGCCACAGCCGCGCCGGCACCGGCAATCATGCTGGTGGCAAAGAGTTTTCTGAAAGATGACACGGTTCTCCCCGTTTCGTTGGCGGCACGTCTGAAACCGAAGGTAGCGAGTTACTGGTGTTACTCAAGTGACAGGAGTGTGGTTTATTCAACCGTTACGGAGGCGTGCGCCGACGGTGATCGGAACGGCGTTCCGGCGCCGTCACCGGACCGGCGCCGAGCGTGAAACCTCGTCGGGATCTGACGTCCGCGGGCGTCGAGGTTGCACACTCGGCGGGAGCGCAGCGCCACCGGCTGCATCTCGGTCGATAGAGTCGGGCCGGTAAACACCGACCGCTATGCCTCCCTGACCGCGCAGCTCTACCGCTGGGCGCCCCTGCTGTTGGTGTTGAGCATGCTGGCCCGGCTGGCGTGGACCTACCTGGTGCCCAACGGGGCCAACTTCGTCGATCTGCACGTCTACGTGGGCGGTGCCGACACGCTGGAAACCCCGGGCGCGCTGTATGACTACGTCTACGCCGAGCAGACCCCGGACTTCCCGCTACCGTTCACCTATCCACCGTTCGCCGCCGTGGTCTTCTATCCGCTGAGCCTGTTGCCGTTTGCCGTGGTGGCGTTCATCTGGCAGCTCGGCATCTTCGCCGCCCTCTACGGTGTGGTGCGCATGAGCCTGAACCTCTTGGGCTGCAGCGACATTCGCCCGGCCATGGCCTGGACCGCTGTCGGGATCTGGACCGAACCCCTACGCAGCACCTTCGACTACGGCCAGATCAACGTGGTGCTGGTGCTGGCCGTGCTGTGGGCGGTGCAGAGCAGCCGGTGGTGGTTGTCGGGCCTGCTGGTCGGGCTGGCCGCCGGCGTCAAACTGACCCCCGCGGTGGCGGGCCTGTACTTCGTGGGCGTGCGGCGCTGGGGTGTCGCGGTGTTCTCGGCCGTGGTGTTCGCGGCCACCATCGGTGTGTCGGCCCTGGTGGTCGGCGAGCAGGCCCGCTACTACTTCACCGATCTCCTCGGCGACGCCAGCCGCGTCGGACCCATCGGCACCTCGTTCAACCAGTCATGGCGCGGCGCCATCTCGCGCATCGTCGGTCATGACGCCGGGTACGGGCCTGCCGTCCTGCTGGCGCTTGCCCTCACCGCGGTGCTGGCCGTTCTCGCCTGGCGTGCGGTCGGCACCGGCGATCGCCTCGGCGGCATCCTCATCGTGCAGCTGTTCGGGCTGTTGCTGTCGCCGATCTCGTGGACGCATCACTGGGTATGGCTGATCCCGCTGATGATCTGGCTGCTACACGGACCGCTGCGCGACAGTCTGGGTGCCCGGGTTCTCGGCTGGGGTTGGCTGGCGCTGACCGTGATCGGGGTGCCCTGGCTGCTCAGCTTCGCCCAGCCGACCATCTGGGAGATCGGCAGGCCGTGGCAGCTTGCCTGGGCAGGCCTGGTCTACCCGGTGGCCACCGTGCTCACCCTCGGCTGGTTGGCCGCCCGCGGTCGACCGCTCAGTCGGCGAGCAGTTGATCGATCGCCTTCGCCAGCTCCACATCCTTGTCCGTGATCCCGCCTTCGGAATGTGTGACAAGCGCGAACTGCACTGTGCGCCAACGAATATCGATATCGGGATGGTGGTCTTTCCGCTCTGCCAGTTCGGCGATGCGGCTGACCGCACCGATACCGTCCAGAAACGTCGGGAACTCCACCGACCTGCGCAACGCGCCGTCGGAGCGCTCCCAGCCGTTCAGCTCGCCCAGCACCGCGTCGACGCGGTCATCGCTCAATACAGCCATGAATCCGACGGTATACCGTCGAGCTCGATGACCGAGCAGATCGTCGTTGCGGGTGCGCTCATTTCCGACGGCGCGCTGCTGGTGGCCCAGCGGCAACGCCCGGCCGAACTGCGCGGGCTCTGGGAACTGCCCGGGGGCAAGGTGGCACCGGGGGAGAGCGAGGCCGACGCGCTGATCCGCGAGCTGCGCGAAGAACTCGGTATCGAGGTCAGCGTCGAGGCTCCACTGGCCGCGCAGGTGGTGCTGAGCCCGACGATGACGATGCGCGCCCACCTGGTGACGCTGCGCTCGGGTAGTCCCCATCCCCTCGACCACCAGGCGCTGCGCTGGGTGCGCGCTCCCGACCTCGACGCACTGGCCTGGGTGCCCGCCGACCGAGCCTGGATCCCCGAGCTGACGGCCGCGTTGAGCTAGCTGCTGCTACCAGCTGCCCAGCGGGGCGCCGCGCCGGAACTGGCCGTTGGCGCGCACGCCGAACGGGTTCGAGGTGGTGCCGGGAACGGCGATGATGCCGTCGCGGACCTCGCCCTGGGTTTGGATGCCGCCACCGTCGGCTCGGCGGGTGTCGGCCAGCGCACCGCGCGCGACACCCTGGCCCGAGCGACGCAGCGCGTTCTTGTCGAACTCCGAAGCCTGCCGACTGGTGACGTTGGGTCGCGGGGTGATCTCTTTGACATCCGCGGCGGCGGTGGCCGCGCCGACGGTGGCGAACGCGGCGGCGACGGCAGCGGTGCCCAGGCCCATGGCGGTCATCTTGGTGGCGAGGCGCCACAGGCTTCTGGTGGTCTCCGGCATCGGCTCGAACCCTTCGTCACATCGGACCAATATGGTCGCTCTACTCGTCGCTCAGGAACGGCGAACGTTACCATCCGGGGTCCCGCCAATCGGCGCCTTCGGGTCGCGTGCGCGGCTTTGCTGTCCGAGATGTATTGACGAGCAGGGTAATTGGGAATCTGAGAAGTTCTCAGTAGCAGGGCGTGTGCGGCTGACTGGCAAGCGCTAATCCGCCGGCCGCAATCCGGTTTGCTCGGCGGCGCGATCACCCCTGCCGATGTGCACTGTCGGGCGCGGTGCCGGATTGCCGTAACCACGGCCGCCGGCGTAGTCGCGGACTCTCGGTCGCGCGTCCGCCGGTAGTGACATGCGGCACACTCCGAGCGATGTGCGGGGCCGCCTGGCGGATCGTCGGGGCCGGTGTGCGGCCGCCGACGCGGTCGGCTCGGACGGGCGTGGCCAGGGCCACGTTGCGACGCTGTCCGCACCGTCGCACGGATACCGCGGACAGGGCCTTCGCGATGCGGTGTGGCCCCGGGTGGAACCGGCAACACCGCAGCTCATCAGGCTTTTCGGGCGAGCTTGTACACCTTCTCCAGTTCCTTGCCGCGTATCCCGTTGTGTGCCGCCTTCTGAACCTTGTGCAGGACCAGTGGACACTTCTTGCACCGGGGCTTGCTACGGCAGCATTTCTTCTTCGGCTTGGCCAAGAGCAGCTTCTTCACGCACGCCTTCCACTGAACCCCGTCGTTTTCGTGATCGGGTACTCACACTGCGACAATCACTGACGTGGATTCTCGCCCTAACTTTCGCAACGTAGCCATCGTCGCGCACGTTGACCACGGTAAGACAACGCTGGTCGACGCCATGCTGCGGCAGTCCGGTGCGTTGTCGCACCGCGGCGACGATTCGACCGAACGCATCATGGACTCCGGTGACCTTGAGAAAGAAAAAGGCATCACCATCCTGGCCAAGAACACCGCGGTGCACCGGCACAACGCCGACGGCACCGTCACGGTGATCAACGTCATCGATACACCAGGGCACGCCGACTTCGGTGGTGAGGTCGAGCGCGGCCTGTCCATGGTCGACGGTGTGGTGCTGCTGGTCGACGCCTCCGAGGGTCCGCTGCCGCAGACCCGGTTCGTGTTGCGTAAGGCCCTCTCGGCGCATCTGCCGGTGATCGTCGTGGTCAACAAGACCGACCGGCCCGACGCCCGCATCGCCGAGGTCGTCGAGGAGAGTCACGATCTGCTGCTCGATGTTGCCTCCGACCTCGACGAGGCTGCCCAGGAAGCGGCCGAGAAGGCGCTCGACCTGCCCACGCTGTACGCCTCGGGCCGCGCGGGCATCGCCAGCACCAGCCAGCCGGCCAACGGTCAGAACCCCGACGGCGAGAATCTCGACCCGTTGTTCGACGTGCTGATGGAGCACATCCCGCCGCCTCAGGGTGATCCCGACGCGCCGTTCCAGGCCCTGGTCACCAACCTCGACGCGTCGGCGTTCCTCGGCCGTCTTGCGTTGATCCGCATCTACAAGGGCAAGCTGAAGAAGGGGCAGCAGGTTGCCTGGATGCGCGAAGTCGACGGGCATCCGGTCATCACGAACGCCAAGATCACCGAACTGCTGGTGACGGTCGGTGTCGAGCGCACCCCGACCGATGAGGCCGTCGCCGGCGATATCGTCGCGGTCGCGGGCATCCCGGAGATCATGATCGGTGACACGTTGGCCGACCCCGAGCATGCCCACGCCCTGCCGCGTATCACCGTCGATGAGCCGGCGATCTCGGTCACCGTGGGCACCAACACTTCTCCGCTGGCGGGCAAGGTCTCCGGTCACAAGCTGACCGCACGCATGGTCAAGAACCGGCTGGACTCCGAGCTCATCGGCAATGTGTCGATCAAGGTCGTCGATATCGGCCGACCGGACGCCTGGGAGGTGCAGGGCCGCGGTGAGCTGGCGCTCGCCGTGCTCGTGGAGCAGATGCGCCGGGAGGGCTTCGAACTGACCGTCGGCAAGCCGCAGGTGGTCACCCAGACCATCGACGGCAAGCTGCACGAACCGTTCGAGGCGCTGACCATCGACTGTCCCGAGGAACACCTCGGCGCCATCACCCAGTTGATGGCCGCCCGCAAGGGCCGCATGGAGCAGATGACCAACCATGCCGCCGGGTGGGTGCGGATGGACTTCATCGTGCCCAGCCGCGGTCTGATCGGCTTCCGCACCGATTTCCTCACCATCACCCGTGGCACCGGTATCGCCAATGCGGTGTTCGACGGTTACCGCCCGTGGGCGGGGGAGATCCGGGCGCGGCACACCGGCTCGCTGGTCTCGGACCGCAGTGGCCAGATCACGCCGTTCGCGATGATCCAGCTGGCCGACCGCGGACAGTTCTTCGTCGAGCCCGGCCAGGAGACCTACGAGGGACAGGTCGTCGGGATCAACCCACGCGCCGAGGACCTCGACATCAACATCACTCGTGAGAAGAAGCTGACGAACATGCGCAGCTCTACCGCCGATGTGATGGAGACCCTGGCCAGGCCGCTGGAACTGGACCTGGAGAAGGCCATGGAGTTCTGCGCCGAGGACGAGTGCGTCGAGGTGACCCCCGAGATCGTGCGGGTGCGCAAGGTGGAGTTGACGGCGAGCCTGCGGGCGCGTGCCAAGGCGCGCGCCAAGCAGCAGAACTCCTAGTCCCGCAACGAGCCGACCGGAAGATCTTTGCGATCGGCAAATTCTCGATGGACGCCGATCATCGGGGGAATGCCGGGCCGATGTTCGTTGAGACTCTGTCGCGCGGACGGATTCGCCCGCCCTCGCGGCCGGGTGGTATCCGCCGCCGCGGTGTGACGCGGAGCTGAGCAAACTTCCGATGTCGCCGAAACGGCCGTTCGCGCGGTGCTGATCGCGTTACGCTTCGCACCGTCCGGGCAGGGCGGAGGGGGCATCCGATGGCACAGCGATCTGAAATCGGACGACATCGCAAGGGACCGGCGACACAGTTCCGCTGGCCCATCGGTCGGGTGGGTGCGCTCGCCGTGGCGCTCGGGGTGGGTGTGGCACTGTCCAGCGCCGTGAGCAGCGCGGTGGCACACGCCGAGGACGCCCCGAACACGGCACAGTCCGCAGAATCCGGTGGCGCCGATACGGTCCCGCCGGATCGCGGCCAGACGTCGGAAATCGCTGGTGGCGACGACGGCGAGCTGCCATCGGCCGACCCAGTCGCCGAGTCCGCCGACGAGGACGAGACCGCCGACGAATCCGCCGAGGAACTCGAGCCGCCCGGTGCTGCCGAGCCGAGCCGGCAGCGCGAGCGGTCGCAGGAGCGGGCGCCGATCACCGGCGACGCGCACGAGGGTGATCAAGGCCAGGACCCGATCGACGGGACGATCACCGAAGTGTCCGTCACCGAACCAGCACCCCCCGACATCGTTGCCGAGCTCGAATCGACGTCAGTGCAGCCGCCCCTTGAGGTGGCGCCGGCGCCGGCGCACGACCTGACAGAAGGGGCGGCGCACATCGTGGTCAGCCCCGAATCTGCTGCGGTGCAGGATAATTCCCTGACCGTCATCACCGCCTCCGGGGCGCCGTCCGCATCCAACGATCCATGGGGCCAGGTCGGGACGCCGCTGCTGTGGGCGGCACTGGCTTTTACCCGCCGTGAGGTCGCCACCGACAGCGAATCGGCAACCGGCGCGCTATCGCTGGTCGCGGCGCGCACGGTGTCACCGGTGGCCACCGCACCCGCCGGCGCCGTCACGCCGGTTGCGGCCGGCGCCGCACCGAACCTGTTCGAGGTCGTCGGTACGACGGTCAGCCGCATCATCAGCGGTATCGGGACATTCATCAGCACGGCCCTGTCCAATCTGGTGGCCGGGCTGGCGAACATCATCGCCCGGCTGTTCAACACACCGCCGGTGGCGCGCGGGGACGGGTACAGCACCATGCAAGACGCCGCACTCACCATGACGGCGGGCGACGGCGTGCTGGCCAATGACACTGACGCCAACGGCAATCCGATCACTGCCCGGTTGGTGACGGGCCCGGCCAACGGGACGCTGACGCTGACCTCGGACGGGTCGTTCACCTACACCCCGGACGCCGGCTTCAGTGGGACGGATTCGTTCAGCTACCGCGCCGACGATGGATTCTCGGCAAGCGGGCCCGCCACCGTCACACTGACGGTGACGCCGGTGGCACAGCCCAACCAACCCCCGGTCGCCGTCGACGACTCCTACACCACGGCCGAGGCGACCACCCTGGTGGTGCCGGTGGGTTCGGGGGTGCTGGCCAACGACACAGATGACGACACCACACCCCTTGCGGCGCAGTTGGTGACGGGTCCGAGCCACGGCCAGTTGACGCTGGCGGCGGACGGATCGTTCACCTACACCCCGGACGACAACTTCAGCGGAACCGACTTCTTCACCTACAGCGCAGCTGACGGTGCCGTCACCGGTAACAGCGCCACGGTCAGCATCGTGGTCACCGTGCCGGGCGGTGTGTCGCCGGTGACCACGGTGGGTGAACCAGACCAGACCAGCGGGCTGGTCACCGGCCGGGTCACCGTGGTCTCGCGCACCGGTAACCCGGTCACGTATTCGCTTGCCGCACCTATCGATCCGGCACTCGGGACCGTCACCGTCGATCCGGTCACCGGGCAATGGGCCTTCACGCCCAACCCGCAGGCCCGGCTCGACGCCAACCCGGCCCCGCCGATATCGCTCGTCGCGCGCGCGGCCGCGACCGGCCAGCAGACCGTCACCTTCGTCATCGAGGCCGCCGACGGGGTGAACGTGGTGGCGGTGCCGGTCGCTGCGCCCATCGACCCGACCGCCGCGGCGACGACCGCGACCATCGAGCTGGGCGCCGCCCCGACCGATGCGGCGGTGATCGGGGACCGGCTGTATATCGCTGCCGGTGGTCGTGTGCTGGTGTTCGACACCGCGACCAACGCGAAGGTGGGGGAGTTCCAGGCCGGCACCAACCCGACCACCCTGACCGCCGTCGGCACCAAGCTCTACATCAGCGAATCACCGCCGGCCGGTGGCAACGGAACGGTACGCGCCTATGACACCGTCACCGGCGCCGTGGTCGCCGTCATCCCGGTGGGGGAGAGCCCAGCGGATATGCAGCTCGTCGGGTCGCGGCTCTACGTCGCCAACGTCGACAACGCGGGGTCGCCCGCCACCGTCATCGATACGCTGACCGACACGGTCGTGGGCACGGCACCGGTCGGTATCGCCCCGTTCGGTCTGGCGACGACCGACACCCGGCTCTTCGCCGCGAACTACGTGTTCGGCACCGTCACCGTTGTCGACACCACCGACAACACCCAGATCGACGTCTATCCCGCGACGCCGGCGATCGATCCGATCGTGCTGACCGCGCCTTTCACCAACCCGCTGGTGGCGCTGGCGATCAGCGGTGATCAGCTCTACGTCGCCAACGTCGGGGGCAACACCGTCTTCGTCGTCGACACCACGACTTACCAGAAGATCGGGGAGATCGACGTCGGGGCGACGTCACTGGGCGTGACCGCGGCGGGCGACCGCGTGTATGTGGGTCGCAGTGACGGCACCGTTGCGGTCATCGACACGGTGTCCAACACGGTCGTGGACCCGGTCGAGGTGGGCGCCAGTCCCAATCGATTCGCGGTCGGTGACGGGCGGGTCTACGTCGTCAACGCCCAGGCCACGACGATTTCGGTGATCACCGACACGGCCCTGCGGACCGTCTGATCGAGAAGCGGCGGTACCGCCGGATACCCTGAACGGCGTGCCGACAGCCCGCCGACTCACCACCACTGTCGCCGTCCTGTCGGCGTTGCTGCTGGTGGGCTGCACTGTCAGCCCCCCGCCGGCCCCGCAGAGCACCGAGACGACGCAGACCCCACCACCACCGCCGGCCAAGGCCATGCAGATCATCATGGCCATCGACGCGATCGGCGCAGGGTTCAACCCGCACCTGCTTTCCGACCAGTCCTCGGTGAACGCTGCCGTCTCCGCGTTGGTGCTGCCCAGCTCGTTCCGGCCGATTCCGGACGCGAACACCCCCACCGGGTCCCGCTGGGAGATGGATCCCACCCTGCTGATCTCCGCGGAGGTCACCAATGAGGAGCCGTTCACCGTCACCTACAAGATCCGCCCCGAAGCGGCCTGGACAGATAACGCCCCCATCGGGGCCGACGACTTCTGGTACCTGTGGCGCCAGATGGTCAGCGTTCCCGGGGTTGTCGACCCGGCGGGCTATGACCTCATCACCGGGGTCCAGTCGGTCGAGGGCGGTAAGACCGCGGTGGTGACGTTCGCCCAGCCCTACCCGGCCTGGCGCGAGTTGTTCAACAACATCCTGCCCGCGCACATCGTCAAGGACATGCCCGGCAGCTTCGGCGCCGGCCTGGTGCGCGCCCTTCCGGTCACCGGTGGTCAGTTCCGGGTGGAGAGCATCGACCCGCAGCGCGACGAGATCATGCTCGCCCGCAACGACCGCTACTGGGGTCAGCCCGCCGCCCCCGACCAGATCCTGTTTCGGCGGGGTGGATCGCCTGCGGCCCTGGCCGATTCGATTCGCAACGGCGACACCCAGGTCGCCCAGGTGCACGGTGGGCAGGCGGCGTTCGCCCAGCTGTCGGCGATCCCGGATGTGCGCACCGCCCGGATCGTCACGCCGCGCGTGATGCAGCTGACGCTGCGTGCCCAGCAGCCGGAGCTGACCGATCTGCGGGTGCGCAAGGCACTGCTGGGCCTGCTCGACGTGGACCTGCTGGCCGCCGTCGGCGCCGGCTCGGACAACACCGTGACGCTGGCGCAGGCGCAGGTGCGTTCCCCGTCGGACCCGGGGTACGTGCCCACCGCCCCGCAGGCGATGAGTCAGCAGGATGCGCTGGCACTGCTCGCCGATTCCGGGTACCAGATCACCCCGGTGTCTCCCACTGCGACGGCGACGCCGGGAACACCGGCGCCCGATGAGGCGCGGGGCCAGCTCATGCGCGACAGCGAACCGCTGACGCTGGTGCTCGGCGTGGCCGCAAACGACCCCACCTCGATCGCCGTCGCCAACACCGCCGCCGACCAACTGCGCAGTGTCGGCATCACGGCCTCGGTGTCGGCACTGGACCCGGTGAAGCTCTATGGCGATGCGCTGGCCGACAACTCGGTCGACGCGATCGTCGGCTGGCATCATGCCGGCGGCGATCTCGCCACCGCGCTGGCCTCGCGCTACGGCTGCCCGGCGCTGGAGGCCACCGCCGTCTCGACCGTCACACCCACCCCCAGCGTCACCGTGACCACCACGATGCCCACATCCGGCACCCCGGCCGGCCCGACGCCGCCGAAACCGGCGCCGAAACCGTCGCCGACGCCACCCACGACGACCGGTACGTCCGCACCCCAACCTCCCGGCGGCCCAGGAGAATTGGTGCAGGCGCCCAGTAACCTGACCGGGATCTGCGACCGCAGTATCCAACCGAGGATCGATGCCGCGCTGCGCGGTACCGAGGAGATCGGGAAGGTGATCGACGCCGTCGAACCGCGGCTGTGGGAGATGGCCACGGTGCTGCCCATCCTGCAGGACACCACCATCGTGGCCGCCGGCCCGCATGTCGCCGGGGTGAGCCTGAGCGGCGCAGTGCCGGTCGGCATCGTCGGCGACGCGGGCAAGTGGGTCAAGCAGCCCTGACGCTCAGCCCTCGATCAATTCGGCGAGCCTGTCGCGCACCGCATCCCGGCGCCGGCCATCGATGCGCTCGACGATCGCGGTGAGCACCACGACGACGGCCAACGCTCCGGGATCGGTGGTGCCGATCGCCTTGTCGCCGACATAGCTGGACCGCCCGCGCTTACCGACCATCGAACTGGTCGCGACCGCACCGTCGAGGGCGGCGGTCAGCGCGTCATCGTCGAGCGCACCCCGTGGCGTCTCGCCGTCCCAGCCGGCCGGGTGCAGCGCGTCGACCATGGTGCGGTCACCGACGCGCGCGCCACCGGCACGGGTTATCGCCGCCACCCCGTCGCGCAACCCCTCGGCCGCCGCATCGGCCGGGCTCGCTGTGCCTTTCGTGTGGACACTGGCCGCGACCCTGCCGAGGACCAGGCCGAACAGCGGCCCGCTGGAGCCGCCGACGTCCTCGGCGAAAGCCGTTGCCAATGCGTGCAAGTCGGCAGTGAGGTCGGCATCGGCGCCGGCACCGCGACGGACCGCCGCCCGCAACGCGTTGTCGAGGTTGGTGCCGATATCCCCGTCGCCGGCCCGCCGGTCGAGATCGTTGAGCGGCTCGCGGATCCTGGCGACGTCGTCGGCGAGCCGGCCGAGCCATGGTGACGGTTCACCCGCCGGCTGCCTCGCCTGGTCCCCGGTGATGGTGATGTCGGCGGGCACCGGCGACGGCAGTGCGGCGGTGCGATGCGGTGCACACCAGTCCTGGAGCCATTGCTCGTCTTCCACCGCGGTCACGGTGATCGAGAACCCGGCCATGTCCAGTGCGGAGACGAACGTGCCCGATACCGCACTGCGCAGCGGCACCCCGCGATCGGCGAGTGCCCGCGTGACCTCGGCCAGCACATGCCACAGTTCCAGATCCCCGGTGCCGCCGAGCCCGTTGACCAGGACGACAACCCCGGCGTCGGTGATGTCCAGATCGTCGAGCAGCTCACCGACCATCCGCGTCACCAGCGCGTCCAACTCGGGGCGGGCGATCGACTCACGGGCCGCCTCACCGTGGATACCGACGCCGTACTCCAACGTCCCGGCGGCCACGTCGAAGGCGGGGCGGTCCGCGCCGGGTGGGGTGCAGGCGCGCTGAGCCACCGCCAGCGAGCGTGATGACGCGACGACCGCCTGACCCAGCTCGACAAGCTCGGCCAGGGACAGGCCGCGATCGGCGGCGGCGCCGAGGATCTTCTCCACCACCACCGTCGCGCCGGTGCCCCGCCGGCCCACTTCCTGGCCCTGCGAATCGAGATCGTCATCGACGAGCACGCGATCGACCTCGATACCGTCGGCGCGCAATCGTTCGGCGGCGATGGCGAAATTCAGCACATCGCCGGTGTAGTTCTTGACGATGTGCAGCACGCCACCGTTGCCGGCGACTTTCGCACTCGCCGCGTGGATCTGGCGATTGTGCGGTGAGGTGAACACCTCACCGGGGCAGACCGCATCGAGACCGCCGCGACCGAGGAAGCCGGCGTGCATGGGTTCGTGGCCCGCCCCGCCGCCGCTGACCAGCCCGACCCGGCGCGCCGGATCGGGGTCCCTGGCCCAGGCGTAGACCGGGTCGAGGTGCACCCCGACCCGGGTGCCACCGGTCGCGGCCAGCGCGGACAACGCGTGCCCGGATGCCGACGGCACCGCCGAGTAGAAGTTCGTTCCCATCAGGTGGTCCTTCCGGTGGGTGGCCGATGCCCTCGACCGTACCGATCACCCGCGATCCACGGTGCGGTGCCACACCTGGGTGGCCGCGAAGGCCGCCAGGGCGAACACCGCGAGCAACCAGGTCGGTGGGTGTGCCAACTCCCAGACGAACACCGCGGCGAAGACCGGCGAGCGTTGGGTGATCGCCAGCACCCCTGCCGCGCACGTCAACGCCAGCGCGGCGGTGTTGACGTGGACTCCCGTCACCGGTGTGAACTCGTTGATCAGCAGTGCCACAAGGCATCCCGCGGCCGCTCCGGTGGCCAGTGCCGGGGTCAGCAGGCCGCCGACGGCACCTGCGCGCAGGAACAACGCGGTGAGAACGGGTTTGAGCAGCAGGATCGCCAGCGCGGAGGGGATGGTCAGCTCGGTGTCGATACTGACGACCAGGATGCTGTGGCCGTTGCCGGGAAGCTGCGGCCACCACAGCGAACAGATGCCCGTCAGCAGGCCCGCGCCGGCGATCGCGAACACCAGCCATTTACCGACGGGCGGAGCGCCGCCGGTGGCGGTGATGCGCGCGAAAGCCGCTGCGACGCAGGCGGACAACGGCGCGATCAGGATGGCCAGCGCGACGAACAGATAGGACAGGTCGGCGTCGGGCCAGCGCAGCGAGTGGTCCAGGTGGGTGACCGGGGCGGCGACGGCCACCGCAAGACTCGAGGTGATCAGTGCGGTACCCACCACCCGCGGGTGCCAGCTGCGCGCGAGGATGCTGATGGTGAACAGGGTGCCGCCCAACGGCACGCTGTACACCGCGCCCAGCCCGGCCCCGGCGGCGCAGAACAGCAGGATCTGCGTGTCCCGGTCCGTCAGCGCCAGCCGTGTGGTGGCCGCGTCGGCCAGGACGGCCGCCAGTTGGCGCGGGGCACCTTCGCGGCCCAGCGAGGCCCCGGACCCGACCACCAACACCTGCAGCCCGGCGTCGATGGCCAACGGCCCGCGGGCCAGCGGTCGATGCGAGGCAATCGAGGCGGACAGGCCTGGCACCGCGCTGCGGCGGCGCAACCACCACCAACCAAGACCGGCGAGCGCACCGCCGACCGCCGGTCCGAGGACGCGCCGCAGCGGGTGGGCTGCGCTGACGCCGTCGAGCAGGCTGCCGAAACGGTAGTGGTAGGTGAGGTGCTCGATTCCATGCAGCGCCACGGTGGTCGCCGCCCCCGCCACGCCGGCCAGCAGACCGGTCGCCAGGATCGCGCAACCGAACTGCAGACCTCGGCGTCTCGCATCGGGTGGCGGCACACGGTAAACCTAGGGGAGTGGAAACGCCGCGGCTTCTCTTTGTTCATGCCCATCCCGATGACGAATCGCTGACCACCGGAGCGACGATCGCGAAGTATGCCGCCGCCGGTGCCGACGTGCGGGTGGTCACCTGCACGATGGGCGAGGAGGGCGAGGTCATCGGCGAGGAGTGGGCCGGATTGGCCGTCGACCACGCCGATCAACTCGGCGGCTACCGGGTCGGCGAGCTGACCGCGGCGCTGGCAGCTCTCGGCGTCCGGGCCCCGCACTATCTCGGCGGAGCGGGTCGCTGGCGGGACTCCGGTATGCCGGGCACGCCGGCGCGGCATCGGCAGAGCTTCGTGGCGGCCCCGTTGGCCGATCCGGTGGCCGAGTTGGTCGCCGTCATCACCGATTTCCGGCCGCATGTGGTGGTCGGCTACGACCCCAACGGCGGATACGGCCATCCCGACCACATCCGGGTGCACGAGGTCAGCACCGCCGCCGTCGCCGCGTCCGCCGCGGCCGGGTGGGCGGTGCCGAAGTTCTATTGGACGGTGATGGCGGTGTCCGGATTCGTCGAGGGTTTTCGCAATATCGGCACCCCGCCCGAGGATTGGGTCGTCATCAAGGCCGAGGACTTCACCTTCGGATTCCCCGACGATCAGGTCGACGCCGTGATCGACGCGACCGACTACCTACCGGCCAAGGCCGCGGCCCTGCGGGCGCACGCCACCCAGGTGATGGTGGCCCCGGACGGGCGCTCCCTGGCGTTGTCGAACAAGATCGCGCTGCCGCTGTGGGGTATCGAGCATTACGTCCTGGCAGCGGGCGAACGGGGCGCCGACGGTGTCGAATCCGACCTGTTGGCTGGGCTGAATCTGCAATAGCCGGGCGCGGACGCGGTATGGTCACCGTCATGGACCCGGACTTGGATCCCAACCTGCAGCATCAGCAGGATCGTGCCGACAACTTCCAGTGGGTCGTCGGCTCGCTGGTCGCGCTGCTCGACAGCATCCCGACCTGACGGCCGATCGTGCAGACGGGCCGGCCTGGTTGCCACCCGTCGTCCTCGGTGTGCTCGCCCTCGATGGTGTGCTGACGGCGCTGGTTTCGGCGTTCTTTCTCCCCCTGCGCATCGGCGCGGTGCCCTTCCCGATCACCGTGGTGGTCAGTGGCGCGGTCAATGCGGCGCTGGTGTGGGTGGCCCTGCAATGGACGTCCTCACCCCGCCTCGCGGCCGCGCCGATGTGGGCCTGGCTGGCGACCGTGCTGGGGCTGGCGCTCGGTGGACCGGGCGGCGACGTGGTGTTCGACGGCGCGGGCGTGATGGCCTACGCGGTGCTCCTGCTGATCGTCGGCGGATTACTGCCGCCTGCGGCGGTGTTGCGTCGCCACCTCTGAACCCGGTGGCCTGCGCCGGTCAGCCCTCTGAGCCGCCGGCGTCCGATGCCGTGTTCCCGGCGGCACGATCGGCCGGCGTGGTCGTGGTGTCTGCGGTCTTCGGGCCGTCATCGCCGGCGTGCTCGACGACGCCACCGGAGTCGGTGCCCGTACCGGTGGTGTCGCCGATATCGTCCGCGCCGAGGTCACTCGACTCCTGGGCAGCCTCCTTGCGCAGTTCGTCGCGGAGGTCCTCTTCCTGTTGCTCGCCGGCCTGCTCGGTGAAGCCCTCCTCGGTGAAGACCTCCTCGGTGAAGACCTCCTCGTGGACCCCTTCGGATGTTTCCGGGGTGATATCGGGCTGCGGGGTGGTCTCGACGGGGGCCTGCGGCGTGGGTGTCTGCTCCGGTGCCGTCGGGTCCGGGCTCGTCGGGTCAGGTGTCGGGGTCGATGCCGCGGACTCGGTCGGCTCGTTCTGTTGCTCGTCCGGATACTCCGGGGTGGATTCGGGGTCGGCCGGGATCTGCACCGCCGTGCGCGCCCCCTCGACGGCCATCACGGCCTGGGATGCCGCGGCCAGCGGAAAGAACGGCGGAAGCGGGGGCAGGAAGCTCAGGAACCAGTCGATTTCGGTGTTGATGAAGTTGACGCCGGCGGCCACCGACTCGTTGAAGAAGTTCGTCAGTCCCTGGCTGAAATCGATCGCGCCGCCGACCCAGTAGGCGAAGTTGAACACGCCGCTGGTGATGATCGGCCGGATCAGCGAGTAATAGAAGATGTCGATCTGCGGGGTCAACAGGTTGACCAGCGGGATCCATTCGGTCGCGTACACCGCCAGGTTCACGCCCCAGTCCACCCAGGGCATCACCGTGTAATAGGCATCGATGATGGCGTTGCCCAGTCCTGGCAGTGCGAGCGCGCTCGCCTGGGCAGACGGTGCCGTGTCCAGTGCCTCTGCCAAAAGCTTCGGGAGTTCGGTCGGCCCGGCATCGGGCGCGCCGGGCCGGACGGCTACCAGGGCGGCCGGCAGCGCGTCGAAGGTTCGTGCCTGCGCGGTGAGCGCCACGCTGTCGTGGCGGACGGCCGGTGTGCTCGACGGTGTCACCGAGGACGGAAGGGAGATGCTGCCTGCGGCCACCACCGCGACGCCTGCCATCAGATAAGGACGAACGCGCAACCGCATGACAGCTCCTGTGATCATTCCCGACGTCCGATAACTTACGCGCTAGTCAGCGAGCTGGGAGGTATTCGGCGGACGGGTCGCGCCGTGGTGTCTCGCCGGAGGCTATCGTGGCCCCTATGCCAGTGGCAGCTGTTTCAGATAGTGAGACGCGCGGATGATCCGCGCCGACAGCGGGGTTACACCGGAGTGGCTCTGAACCCCCAGCACGGCTCCGATCTGCCCAGCCCGGTGGTACCGCCGAAGTCGAATCCCACCGCGCTGCGGCGTGTACTGCGGCGCGCCCGCGACGGGGTGGCACTCAATGTGGACGAGGCGGCCATCGCGATGACCGCCCGCGGCGACGACCTGGCCGACCTGTGCGCCAGCGCTGCCCGGGTCCGTGACGCCGGCCTGGAATCGGCCGGGCGGCGTGGCGGCACCGGACGGTTGCCGGTCAGCTATTCGCGCAAGGTTTTCATCCCCGTCACCCACCTGTGCCGCGACAAGTGCCACTACTGCACGTTCGTGACGGTTCCCGGCAAGTTGCGTGCCGAGGGCAAGGGCATGTTCATGGAGCCCGACGAGATCCTCGATGTCGCCCGCAGGGGTGCCGAACTGGGTTGTAAGGAGGCGCTTTTCACCCTGGGTGACCGCCCGGAGGCGCGCTGGGAGGAGGCTGCGCAATGGCTCGACGAGCGCGGTTATGACTCCACCCTGGACTACGTGCGGGCCATGGCCATCCGGGTGCTCGAGGAGACGGGCCTGCTGCCGCACCTCAATCCGGGGGTCATGAGCTGGACCGAACTGTCCCGGCTCAAGCCCGTCGCGCCGTCGATGGGCATGATGCTGGAGACCACGTCGCGGCGGCTGTTCGAGACGAAGGGACTGGCCCACTATGGCAGCCCGGACAAGGACCCCGCGGTCCGGTTGCGGACCCTCGATGACGCGGGCAGGCTCTCCATCCCGTTCACCACCGGCCTGCTGGTGGGTATCGGTGAGACACTCACCGAACGCGCCGAGACCATGCACGCGATCCGTAAGTCGCACAAGGAATTCGGTCACGTTCAGGAAGTGATCGTGCAGAACTTCCGGGCCAAGGACCACACCGCCATGGCCGGAGCTCCCGATGCCGGTATCGACGATTTCATGGCGACCATCGCGGTGACGCGACTTGTGCTCGGGCCCAAGATGCGCATCCAGGCGCCGCCGAATCTGGTGTCGCCCGCGGAGTGCCTGGCGCTGATCGGTGCCGGCGTCGACGACTGGGGTGGGGTCTCACCGCTGACCCCGGACCATGTGAACCCGGAGCGGCCGTGGCCGAATCTCGACGATCTGGCGGCCGTCACCGCCGAGGCCGGCTACGACCTGGTGCAGCGGCTGACCGCGCAGCCGCAGTACGTGCAGGCGGGTGCGGCATGGATCGATCCGCGGGTGCGTGGGCATGTCGACGCGTTGGCCGATCCGGAAACCGGTCTGGCCCGCGATGTCAACCCGGTGGGGCGGCCATGGCAGGAGCCCGACGAAGCCTCGGAATCGTTGGGCCGCACGGATTTGCACACCGCCATCGACTCGGAGGGCCGGCGCACCGATACCCGCAGTGACCTCGACAGCGCCTTCGGGGACTGGGAGTCCATCCGGGAGAAGGTGTCCGAGCTCGCCGCGCGGGCGCCCGAACGCATCGATACCGATGTGTTGGCGGCGTTGCGCTCGGCCGAACGAGATCCGGGCGGCTGTAGTGACGACGAGTATCTCGCGCTTGCCACCGCCGACGGACCGGCGCTCGATGCCGTTGCCGCGCTGGCGGATTCACTGCGTCGCGAGGTGGTCGGTGATGACGTCACCTTTGTGATCAACCGGAATATCAACTTCACCAATATCTGCTACACAGGCTGCCGGTTCTGCGCGTTCGCTCAGCGCAAGGGTGACGCCGATGCCTTCTCGCTGTCCACCGACGAGGTCGCCGACCGGGCCTGGGAGGCGCACGTCGCCGGTGCCACCGAGGTGTGCATGCAGGGGGGAATCGATCCCGAGTTGCCGGTCACCGGGTATGCGGATCTGGTGCGCGCGGTGAAGGCCAGGGTGCCCTCGATGCACGTGCACGCGTTCTCGCCGATGGAGATCGCCAACGGCGTCACGCGCAGCGGGCTGTCGGTGCGCGAATGGCTCACCGAGCTGCGCGCGGCGGGTCTCGGCTCGATCCCGGGTACCGCCGCGGAGATTCTCGATGACGAGATCCGTTGGGTGCTGACCAAGGGCAAGCTGCCGGCCTCGGAGTGGATCGACGTCGTCACCACCGCGCATGAGGTGGGTCTACGGTCGAGTTCGACGATGATGTACGGGCACGTCGACACCCCCAAGCACTGGGTGGGACATTTGAACGTGCTGCGCGACATCCAGGATCGGACCGGCGGATTCACCGAGTTCGTCCCGTTGCCCTTCGTGCACCAATCCTCGCCGCTGTACCTTGCCGGTGGCGCCCGGCCTGGGCCCACCCACCGCGACAACCGTGCGGTGCATGCGTTGGCGCGAATCATGTTGCACGGCAGGATCCCGAGTATTCAGACCAGTTGGGTCAAGCTCGGTGTCGAGCGAACCCAGGTGATGCTCAACGGCGGGGCCAACGATCTGGGTGGCACGTTGATGGAAGAGACCATCTCGCGGATGGCCGGTTCGGAGAACGGCTCGGCCAAGACCGTCGCCGAACTCGTCGCGATCGCCGAGGGTATCGGCAGGCCGGCGCGGCAGCGCAGCACCGATTACACCCCGCTGGCGGCCTGATCACCGTCGTCGGCCGGGGTGAGCCTAGGCTTGCCTGTGTCGGATCGTGTTGCCGGAACCGGTGTTTGGTGCGCCGCTCGGCGGCCTGAGGGGTTATCTTCTGGATGCGCACATCCGAGGAGCGATGCCATGACCACTATTGCCGGAATCCCCGCCCACGCCCTGCTGGTGCACGGTGTGGTGGTGCTGGCGCCGTTGACGGCCGCATTGCTCATTCTCTGTGCGTTCTGGCGGGCCGCCCGCACTCGCTTGGTGTGGTTGGTGCTGGCCCTGGCTGCCGGCGTCATGGCGCTCACGCCGCTGGTGACATCGGCGGGTGAGTGGCTGTACAACCGCGAAAGTGCGCACAGCGCCATCCTTGAGCTGCATGAGGAGCGCGGCGAGTGGATGATCTACTTTGCGATCGGCTTGTTGATCGTGGCGATCTTGCAGGCGGTCCAGCACGTGCGGGAGTCGCGCACGGAGCGACCTGGTCGGGGGCTCGCGGTCGGGTTGGCGGTCCTCGCCGTGGTGGTCGGTGTGTCATCGACGGTCGGCGTGGTGCTGATCGGGCACTCCGGAGCCGAGGCGAAGTGGGGTGTCATCACCGAGTAGCCGACCCGACCGCAGGCTCAGCCCGTCAGTAGTCCCAGGTCGCCGGCACGAAGCGGAATGTCCCGCCGTGCGCGGACACATGGCACAGCGACGGGAACGGAAGGTGGGTGGCCACCAGCAGTTCACCACTGGCCGCCAGATCGGCCAACAGCGCAATCCGGACCCGGGTCGCCTCCTCGGGGTCGTGTTCGAAACCGTTCTGCCATTCGGGGTTGTCGAATCCCGGCTGGAACACCGCGTCACCGGCGAACGTCAGCGCCTCGCCGCCGGATTCGATACGCACGACGCTGTGCCCTGGGGTGTGTCCGCCCGTGCGCCGCAACACAACTCCCGGCGCCACCTCGTAGACGTCCTCGAAGGTGCGCAGTTGCCCGCGATAGAGGTCGAGGAACTGGGCGGCGGTCCGTCGGAGTACGGGCGGTATCGACGCGGGCATGACGGTGCGGGAGAAGTCCGGGGACTGCCAGAACTCCGCCTCGGCGGCGGCCACGTGCACGCGCAGGTCGGGACGGAGCTTGTTGCGCAGCCCGTCGACCAGCAGACCACCGATATGGTCCATGTGCAGGTGGGTCAGCACCACATCGGTGACCGAGGAGGGTTCGACCCCCGCCGCGGACAGTCGCATACCCAGTTGGCCCGCCCGTGGGAAGTCCGGGAACTCGGTGCCGAGACCGGAATCGATCAGGATGGTCCGGCTCCCGCTGCGCACCACGGCGACGTTGAGGGGCCAGTCCAGGATCTCCGGCGGGAGGAACATCTCCTTCAGCCACGCCGAGTACTCGGCCGGTTCGGCGTTGGTGGCCATGGTGGATGCCGTGATCGGCAGTACGCCGTCGCTGATGATCAACACGTCGATATCGCCGATCTTCAGGGCGTACCGCGACGGCACCAGCTCGTCGAGGCCGTTGTCGCTGCGGGTGAGGTTGTCCACGCTCATGATTTCTCCGATGCTCACGAAGGTGCGGGCTGCACACTTCTGGTCGGTCGAACGCGCGCACGGCCGTGGACTCATCCCCGATCCGACAATCGCGTGGAGTCGTTACCATCGACGGCTATGTCGGAGAGGCTGCGCGGCCGCGAGCGTGATGCCGCGATCCTCGACGCCCTCACCCACGACGCGCGGTCGGGCCGGAGTCGGGTGCTGGTGCTGCGCGGTGAGGCGGGCGTGGGAAAAACGGCGCTGCTGAACCAGCTGGCCTGCAACGCAACCGGATTCAGCCGGCTCCGATTGGCAGGTGTGGAGTCCGATATGGAACTCGCCTTCGCCGGGCTGCAACAGCTGTGTACGCCGCTACTCGCCGACATCGCGACGTTGCCGATACCGCAGCGCGCCGCCCTGGAGGTCGCATTCGGATACGGCACCGGGCCGCCACCCGACCGGTTCCTGGTGGGATTGGCAGTACTGAGCCTGCTGGCGGGCGCCTCGGCCACCCAGCCCGTCCTGTGCCTGATCGACGATGCGCAATGGCTCGACACGGTGTCGGTGCAGGTGTTGGCGTTCGTCGCACGACGACTGTTGGCAGAGCCGGTGGCCATGGTGTTCGCCGTCCGCGACGGTCACCCCGACGTGCTCGCCGGGTTGCCCGAGCACCCGGTCACCGGACTCGGTGATGCCGCCGCACGCGAACTGCTGGAGTCGATCATGATCGGCGGTATCGATCCGCTGGTGCGCGATCGTATCGTCGCGGAAACCCGCGGGGTGCCCTTGGCGCTCCTCGATGTGCCGCGCAGTGTCTCGGCCGCCGAATTGGCCGGTGGCTTCTGGATTTCCGGTCGACGTTCCTCGACAGCCGCCCTCGAGGACGGATACGTTGCACGCATCCAACGGCTGCCGATGCCAACTCGGCAGCTGCTGTTGCTCGCCGCTGCCGAGCCGGTCGGTGATGCGGCGTTGTTCCTGCGCGCCGCAGCTCTTTTGGACATACCCGTCGATGAGCTGGGGCCCGCCGAGGCGGCGGGCATGATCGAACTCGGGACGCGGGTCCGGTTCACCCACCCGCTGATGCGTTCGGCGGCCTACCGGGCCGCCGACCTCGGCGAACGCCGCGGTGTTCATCGCGCGCTGGCGCGGGCGACGGACCCGCAAGCCGATCCGGACCGGCGGGCCTGGCACGCCGCCAATGCCGCGGCGGGGCCCGATGATGCGGTGGCGGCCGAACTGGAGGCATCCGCCGGTCGCGCACAGCGACGCGGCGGCATGGCGGCCGCCGCCGCCTTCCTGGAACGCTCGGCGGTGCTCACCAGGGATCCGCACCTTCGCGGAGCGCGTGCCATCGCCGCCGCCCAGGCCAAACGCGAGGTGGCCGAGCCGGATTCGGCCTACGCCCTGTTGGCGATGACGGACTCCGCGCCGCTGGAGCCGGTGCAGAAGGCTCTGGTGGTGCGGATGCGGGCGCAGATGGACTTCGTCCGCAGCCGGACGGCGGCGGCGGGTGCACCCACCGTCGCCGAGGCCGCCGAGGGACTACTGACCGCCGCCCGTGGTTTGAACGGCCTCGACGACGAACTCGCCAGGGAAACCTATCTGGAGGCGCTCGCGGCGGCGATGTACGCCGGACGGTTGGGCCCGCCGAAGCTGCTGGCGGAGGTGGCCACCGAGGGTGCCGAGGCCGCACGGAAGGCCGTCGATCCGGCCCGGTCCATCGATCGTCTCCTCGCGGGCATGTGCGCGCGGATCATCGACGGTCCCGGTGCCGGATCGACGGAACTGATCGCCGCACTGGACATGTGGAACGCCGATGCGGAGCACAACCCGGCCCGGTGGCTGTACTGGCCGTCCCCGGTGATCCAGGAATCAGCCGCCCACGAGCTGTGGGACGACGCGGTGCTCGAACGCATCGCTACCGACACCGTGCGTCGCGCGCGTGACCTCGGAGCCGTGGCCGCGCTGCCGCCGGCGCTGGGCTACCGGGCCGGCGTGCACTTCTATCGCGGTGAGTTCGGCGTTGCCGCAGATGTTCTGGAGGAAGCCGCGGCCATGAGTACCGCCATGGGGCAGGTACCCGTGCGATATCACTCGCTCAATGTTGCTGCCTGGCGAGGTGTGCCCGAGGAGGCCATCGAACTCATCGAGAGTGCCGGCACCGCGGGGGCGGCTCGTGGTGAAGGTCGGCTGAGCGGTCTGGCGGCGTTCTGTGGCGCGGTACTGAACAACGGGCTCGGCCGGTATGCCGAAGCGTTGGCCGCCGCCCGGCACTGTTGCGAGTACGAGGATCTCGGGTTCCACAGCTGGGGTCTGTACGAACTGATCGAGGCGGCGGTGCACGTCGGCGACCGGACCACCGCCACTGCGGCCCTGCCGAGATTCGTCGAACGTGCCACCGCAGGCGGCACCCAGTGGGGCCACGGTGCGGCATCGGCCGCGCGGGCACTGGTGGCCGATGACACCGCTGCCGAGGCGAAGTTTCTCGACGCGATCGAACGATTGGATCGGGTCGGTATCCGGTTGCTCCTGTCCCGGGTGCGGCTGTCCTACGGTGAGTGGCTTCGCCGGGCAAACCGCCGGACCGACGCGCGCCATCAACTCGGTGCCGCACACGAACTGTTCACCGCGATGGGCGCGCAAGCGTTCGCGGAACGGACGCGTCGCGAGTTGGTGGCGGTCGGCGAGAAGGTGCGTGCCCGACAGTTCGGTGCCGGGGATGCGCTCACCGCGCAGGAGGCACAGATCGCCGCGCTGGCCGCCGATGGGTTGACCAATGCCGAGATCGGCGCGCAGCTGTTCATCAGCACCCACACCGTGGAGTGGCATCTGCGCAAGGTGTTCGTGAAGCTGGGTATCAGGTCGCGCCGGCAGTTGCGCACGGTCGCCCGCTGACCACGTAGTCGGAGAGACTACGGACTTTCAAGGGCTCGGTGCGGTGGTGCACCGGGACACGCTGGTTTCCGAAGAATGACTCGGAACTGGAGGAACTTGTGAAAATCGTGGTTATCGGTGGCACCGGGCTCATCGGCTCGAGGGTGGTCACCGAACTCGGCAGGCAGGGCCACGACGTGCTGCCGGCATCCCCGGCCTCGGGGGTCGACATCCTGACCGGCGATGGTCTGGCCGATGCGCTGACCGGCGCGGAAGTCATCGTCGACGTCGCGAACTCGCCGTCCTTCGAGGATGGGCCTGCGCTGGACTTCTTCACCCGTGCCGGAAACAACGTGCTGGCTGCCGCGAGGGCCGTTGGCGTATCGCACTACGTCGCCCTGTCGGTGGTGGGGACCGATCGGCTCCAGGACAGCGGCTACTTCCGGGCGAAACTTGCCCAGGAGAGGTTGATCCGGGACGGGAGCATCCCGTTCACCATCGTGCGGGCCACCCAGTTCTTCGAATTCGTCGGCCGCATCGCCGATTCGGCCACAGTCGGCGGGACGGTTCGGATCACCTCGGCGGCGAGCCAGCCGATGGCCGCCGACGATGTCGCGACCGCAGTGGCCGGTGTCGCGGTAGGTCAATCCGCCGATGCCATCGTCGAGGTGTGCGGACCCGAACGCATCGGACTCGACGAGCTTGTGAGCCTGCAGCTGCGGGCGAGCGGCGATGACCGCGAGGTCGTCACCGACCGTGCGGCCCCCTACTTCGGGGTGGTGCTCGATGACACCACGCTGATTGCCGGTGCCGAGGCGACGGTCTTCGGCACCCGGTTCGCCGACTGGCTGGCCGATTCCGCGCCGGTGCACCGGTAGGGGCGGTCCGATATGACACTGACATCAGTACCCGACCCACACCTGTCGGTACGTTTTGCGGCGGAGACCCGTCCGCTGCTGGAGATGCTGCATCGTGGTGCCCGCCGGCTGACCCGGTCCGAGGCCGACGCCGAGGATCTGTTGCAGGACACGTTGTTACACGCCTATGCGGGATATCCGCGGTTCCAGCACGGCACCAATCTCAAGGCGTGGCTGTTCAAGATCATGTACAACCGGTGGGTCAGCAACCACCGTGCCCAACAACGTCGACCGACCGAGACACCGGTCGACGGGATCAGCGATCGGATGCTGGCACGCACGGCCGCCCACGTGTCGGCCGAGGCCGAGGTGCTGAGCGCGCTGGCGCACCCCGAGCTCAGCGATGCCCTCGGCGAGCTGCCGGACGGGTTCACAAACGTGTTGTTCTATGCGTTCGTCGAGGGCTACACCTACGCCGAGATCGCCACCATCATGGACATCCCGGTGGGAACGGTGATGTCGCGCGCGTCGCGGGCACGGCAACGGCTGCGCCTGGCGTTGGCACCCGGCGACCAGGAGGTCGCCTGATGGAACTGGCAGGGCAGCGGGCACTGGTCACCGGGGGCACCGCGGGCATCGGGCTGGCGTCGGCGTGGTTGCTCGTCGAGGCCGGTGCCGCCGTCGTCATCGCCGGGCGCAATGCCGAGCGCGGCGTGGCCGCGGCGGATCAGCTCGGGGCGCGATTCGTACAAGCCGATATCGGCACGCCCAGTGGGGTGGAGCAGCTGGTCCGAAGCGCGGGGGAGGTCGACATCCTGGTCAACAACGCGGCCTACTTCCCGGCTGCGCTTACCGTCGACCAGGACCTGAGCTCTTTTGACGCGACATTCGGAATCAACGTCCGCGGACTGTATTTCCTGACCGCCGGGATCGCCGACGGCATGCTGGGCCGCGGCCGCGGCAGCATCGTCAACATCACCACGATGGTCGCCACCAAGGGGGTCGCTCGGGCGTCGGCATACAGCGCGTCGAAAGCGGCAGTGGAATCGCTGACCCGTACCTGGGCCGTGGAATTCGGCGCGGCGGGGATCCGGGTGAACAGCGTGGCACCGGGGCCTACGAGAACCGAAGGGGTACAGGCGGAGTGGGGTGATTCCAATGAGGAGTTGGGTCGCTCGATGCCGTTGGGTCGTACCGCGGACCCGATGGAGATTGCGCAGGCGGTGTTGTTCCTCGCCTCGCCGCGGTCGAGTTTCATCACCGGTTCGACACTGCACGTCGACGGCGGCGGTGCCGCCCTGTGACCCGGCGGCGGTGCCGCCCTGTGACTACCGAGGAGTGAAGATCGTGAAGTACGACCCAGGTTGGGAAGATGCCCTCACCGTGGTGGGCGAGGCGACACCGCCGGCCATACCGCAAGTCGCACATGTCATGACGCTGATCATCGAGTATCCGCCCGGCAGCGCCGGGGCGCCGCCGCACAAGCATCCCGGCGGACCCGCGTTCGGTTATGTGCTCGACGGGGAGGTGCTTTTCGAGCTTGAGGGATCGGCGCCCCGCGTCGTGCGCGCCGGTGAGACGTTCTGGGAGCCCGGCGGTGATGTCATCCATTACAGCGACGCAAACAATCGGGAAGACATCCCGTGCCGGTTCCTCGTGACGATGTTCTGCACGCCGGGAACGCCGATGCTCGTGCTCGTCGACACCGACGAGTTGGCCGCTCGGGCGCATTTGCGCGTCACGGAGTGAGGTCGATGGCCAGAATCCTGCTCCAGACCACGATCCCGTTCGACGCACAGGACTGGTCGGTCGAGCGCTTCGGCCTGCTGGGCGACGTGCTGCGGGCCGCCGGGCACCAGGTGGTCACCCGGAACCGAGCGTGCGGTGGCGACGATCCGGTGCTCGCCGGGCTGGATCGGTCGCACTTCGACCAACTCTGGCTGATGGCTGTCGACACCGGGGCCGGGTTGACCGAGCGTGAGTGCCGGGCAATCGCCGGATTCCGGCGCCGCGGCGGCGGCGTGCTGACCGCGCGCGATCATCAGGACCTCGGCAGGTGTCTGTCGGCACTCGGTTCGCTGGGCGCGGTGAACAGGTTCCATGATGCGAGCGTCGATCCGGCCGGCCTGCGCGATGATGTGGACAATCCCGAGATCTCCTGGCCGAACTACCATTCCGGTGCCAACGGTGACTATCAGGCGGTACTGGACCGTGGTCACGAACTGCTCCGGACCGACGCGGTGCCCGGGGGCCGGATCCGATGGTTCCCTGCGCATCCGCACGAGGGTCTGGTGACCGCCGAGGTACCTGGCGCCCGGGTGGTGGCGCAGGGCTGCAGTGCGACGACGGGACGGGTGTTCAACCTTGCGGTGGCGTTGGACGGTGAGCGTGGCGCCGACGGTTCGGTGCTCGGCCGGGCTCTGGCCTGTTCGACGTTCCACCATTTCGCCGATTACAACTGGGATGTCGACCGCGGCGCGCCGGACTTCGTCACCGAGCGGGCGGGCCGGGGGATCAGGGACGACCCGGCTCGGCTCGACGTGTTCTTCGACTATGTGCGCAATATCGCCCGGTGGCTGACACCAGCGGATGCACATCGCGTGGAATGAAATCGGACCGTGGTCCGTTTAACTTGGCTGAGAGGTGTCCGGAAAGCCGGCCCGACGACCACAGGAGTAGACATCATGACCACAGCCGCAGCCACCGACCTGACCGCCGGAACCTGGGCGATCGATCCCGTGCACTCCTCGGTGAACTTCTCGGTTCGCCATCTCATGGTCAGCAAGGTGCGCGGCACCTTCGACTCGGTCGCCGGCGCCATCACCGTCGCCGAGGACGGCACCCCGTCGGTCACCGCCACGATCGACATCGCCTCGATCAACACCCGCAACGAGCAGCGTGATGCGCACCTGAAGGCGCCCGATTTCTTCGACGCCGACCAGTTTCCGACCGCGACGTTCACCTCGACCGGCGTGCGCGCCGATGGTGACGACTACGTACTCGACGGCGAGTTCACGCTCAAGGGTGCCACCTTGCCCGTCGCGCTGAATCTTCGGTTCAACGGCGTCAACCCGGGTATGGGGCACGGTGCGGTTGCCGGGTTCGAGGCGTCGGTCGTGCTGAACCGCAAGGACTTCGGGATCGATTTCGACGCCCCGCTGGAGACCGGTGGCGCCGTCGTCGGTGACAAGGTGACCGTCACCCTGGAGATCGAAGCGCTCAAGCAGGCCTGACTCCCGCCGCGAGCGTGCGTGAACTCTGCCCCGGACACGGCGAGTCGGGGTGCGGACACGCACGCTCGCGGGGAACGGGAGTTACAGCCGGGCGGCCAGTTCGGTGCCCTGACGGATCGCGCGCTTGGCATCCAACTCCGAGGCCACGGCCGCCCCGCCGATGACGTGCGGCTCGACACCGTTGGCCCGTAGGCCGTCCTGGAGATCGCGCACCGATTCCTGGCCGGCGCAGATCACCACATTGTCGACGGCGAGCACCCGGGGTCGCGCATGGTCGGACCCGAAGCTGATGTGCAGGCCGTCGTCGTCGATGCGCTCGTAGTTCACACCCGAGAGCTGTTCGACGCCTTTGGCTTTCAGCGACGCACGGTGCACCCAGCCCGAAGTCTTGCCCAGCCCGCGGCCCTGGGGCCCCTTGCTGCGCTGCAGCAGGAACACCTGGCGCGCGGGCGGCAGCGGCACCGGCGTGGTCAGCGCGCCGCGCACCGCGGGGGCCTCGAACGGATCGAGTGCCCCCCACTCGGCCTTCCACTCCTTGACGTTGAGGGTGGGGGATTGGTCGGTGACCAGGAACTCGCTGACGTCGAATCCGATACCGCCGGCGCCGATCACGGCCACCGACGCCCCTACCGGGGCACCGGAGAGCACCTCGGCGTAGGTCAGCACCATCGGATGCTCGATCCCGGGAATGGCCGGCACCCTGGCTGTTACACCGGTGGCCAGCACCACATCGTCGAATCCGGTCAGCGTCTGCACCGTCGCCCGCACGCCCAGGCGCACGTCGACATCGTGCACCTCCAGCATCCGGGTGTAATAGCGCACTGTTTCGTTGAACTCCTCCTTACCGGGCACCCGCCGGGCGAGGTCGAACTGGCCTCCGATTGTCGACCCGGCCTCGAAGAGGGTTACGCGGTGTCCACGCTGCGCCGCACTCACCGCCGCCGAAAGCCCGGCGGGCCCGGCGCCGACGACCGCGACCGAGCGCGCCCGCCGGGTCGGTGCCAGGGTCAGTGTCGTCTCATGTCCCGCACGCGGATTCAGCAAGCAGGACACCGTCTTGTGCACGAACGCGTGATCCAGGCAGGCCTGATTGCAGGCGATACAGGTGTTGATCTGGTCGGCGGCGTCCTCGGCGGCCTTGCGTACCCAGTCCGGATCGGCGAGCAGGGGGCGCGCCATCGAGATCAACTGCACGTGCGAGTCGGCGAGGATCTGCTCGGCGGCCTCGGGCATGTTGATCCGGTTCGACGCCACCACCGGGACACCGACATGTTCGGCCAGCGCACTGCTGGTGCCGGCGAACGCGCCGGATGGCACCGAGGTGACGATCGTCGGGATGCGGGCCTCGTGCCACCCGATCCCGGTGTTGATGATCGTTGCGCCCGCCGCCTCGACCTCGGTCGCCAGCGCGACGATCTCCGCCCAGGTCTGACCGTCCTCGACATAGTCGGCCATCGACAGTCGGTAGACGATGATGAACTCCGCTCCCACTGCCTCGCGTACCCGGCGGACGATCTCGACGGCAAAACGTCGCCGCTTCTCCGGTGTGCCACCCCAGGCGTCGGTGCGCTTGTTGGTGCGCGGCGCGAGGAACTGGTTGATCAGATAGCCCTCGCTGCCCATGATCTCGACGCCGTCATATCCGGCGGAACGGGCCAGCAGGGCGGCGCGCACGAAATCGTCGATGGTGCCCTCGACATTGCGCAGCGCTCGCGGGCGGAACGGGTTGATGGGCGCCTTGATCGAGGAAGCGCTGACCGAAAGTGGATGGTAGGCATAGCGTCCGGCGTGCAGGATCTGCAGGGCGATCTTGCCGCCCTCGGCGTGGACGGCCGCGGT
The DNA here is from genome assembly GCF_000691525.1 of Mycolicibacterium neoaurum ATCC 25795. Lineage (GTDB taxonomy): Bacteria > Actinomycetota > Actinomycetes > Mycobacteriales > Mycobacteriaceae > Mycobacterium > Mycobacterium neoaurum. The sequence goes on along the minus strand of NZ_JMDW01000012.1, from coordinate 162,692 downwards.
GATCCGCCGGTGGCGGCGCGCATCGGATTCCGAGCGCATCTCGGCGGCCAGCGGTAACAGCCAGCCGGTCCGATTCGGCGCGTACCCGCCGGTGATGATCAGGCCGACCCCACCGCGGGCGCGTTCGGCGAAATAGGCAGCCAGCCTGTCGGTATCGCGGGCACGATCCTCCAGGCCGGTGTGCATCGAGCCCATCACCACCCGATTGCGCAGGGTGGTGAAACCCAGATCCAGTGGTGAGAGCAGGTTCGGATAGGTCACGTTCGGATACGTCATCGCACACCTCCGAGTGCCGACAGGACTTCTGACAACCATTCGATGGCGCCCTCTTCGGCGCGGATACCGCCACGCAGCACCAGGTATTGGTGCAGCTCGGCGCCGGTCAGCCGGGCCGGATCGGGAAACTGGTGCTTCTCGAAGCCGCGGTAGGTATCCAGCAGCGCCATCCGCTCGGCGCGTAGCGCGACCGCCTGCTCGCGGACGGCGTCTATATCGCCGTAGCCGCACCCCCGGATCTTGACCGCCAGGTCGCGGGTGCGGTTGTCGGCGACGGTCGAGCCGCGTCCGGAAAGGGGTGCGGCGATCCAGCGAGCAAGCTCGGCCCGGCCGGTCGGCGTCACCGAGTACACCTTCTTGTCCGGGCGGCCCCGCTGGGCGACCTCGCGTACCCGCACCCAGTCGTCGGCCTCCATGGCGCGCAGCGACCGATAGATCTGTTGATGTGACGCCGACCAGAAGTACCCGATCGAGCGGTCGAAGCGATGGGCCAGCTCGTAACCCGAACCGACCTGTTCGCAGAGGGAGACGAGGATGGCGTGCGGCAAAGCCATGGCCGAACGTTAGACGGAACCGGCGGTCATATGCAACAAGTTGCACAGGACGAAAACCTGCGCGTGGTGACTAGGCCTTCTGTATGTGCGACGTCTAGTATCAGTAACTGCACGCCGCCGCGGGATGGGCGGCGTGTGAAGTTAGGGCACACTGAGACGCACGTCCAGTTACGGGCCGTTCATACTGGCCCGCAGGGCGCTCGCTCAGCGCGCCCACCCAGTACTGAAACCCGGACCAGCAGCCCACTGGACAGGAGAAACATCAGTGACGTACGTCATTGCCGAGCCCTGCGTCGATGTCAAAGACAAGGCGTGCATCGAGGAGTGCCCGGTCGATTGCATCTACGAGGGTGGCCGGATGCTCTACATCCACCCGGACGAGTGCGTCGACTGCGGCGCCTGCGAACCGGTGTGCCCCGTCGAGGCCATCTACTACGAAGATGACGTGCCCGACCAGTGGAGCAGCTACACGCAGAGCAACGCCGACTTCTTCAGTGAGCTCGGCTCGCCCGGTGGAGCGTCGAAGGTCGGCCAGACCGACAACGATCCGCAGGCCATCAAGGACCTCGAGCCCAAGGGCGAGTGACCGCGTCACGATCGGCCCGCTCGGCCCAACTGCCGGTGTTCCCCTGGGACACGCTGGCTGACGTCACCGCCACGGCGAAAGCGCATCCGGACGGCATCGTCGACCTGTCGGTCGGCACGCCGGTGGACGAGGTGGCCCCGGTGATCCGCGACGCGCTGGCTCAGGCCAGTGGCGTCCCCGGATACCCGACCACCGCGGGTACGTCGGCATTGCGCTCGGCGATTCATGCCGCGCTGACGCGCCGGTTCGGCATCACCGGTGTCGCGGCGGAGGCCGTGTTGCCGGTCGTCGGGACCAAGGAGCTCATCGCCTGGCTGCCCACACTCCTCGGCTTGGGCGCCGAGGACACCGTGGTGATCCCCGAGCTGGCCTATCCGACCTATGACGTCGGCGCTCGCCTGGCGGGTGCGCAGGTCATGGCGGCGGATTCACTGACCCAGATCGGTCCGCAGACCCCGGCGTTGATCTATCTGAACTCGCCGAGCAACCCGACCGGCAAGGTCCTGGGAGTCGACCACCTGCGCAAGGTCGTGGGTTGGGCGCGCGAACGCGGTGTGCTGGTCGCCTCCGATGAGTGCTACCTCGGCTTGGCCTGGGAAGCCGAACCCCTATCGGTGCTGCATCCGTCGGTCTGCGACGGCGACCACACGGGCCTGCTGGCCATCCACTCGTTGTCCAAGACATCATCGCTTGCTGGCTACCGTGCCGGATTCGTGGCGGGTGACCCGGCGGTGGTGACCGAGCTGCTCGCGGTGCGCAAGCACGCCGGGATGATGGTGCCCGGACCGGTGCAGGCGGCCATGGTCGCCGCGCTGACCGATGACGAACACATCGCCGTGCAGCGCGAACGCTACGCGCGCCGGCGGGCGCTGCTGTTGCCGGCGCTGCTGGAGGCCGGCTTCACCGTCGACCACTCAGAGGCGGGCCTGTATTTGTGGGCCACCCGCGAGGAGCCGTGCCGCCAGACCCTGGCATGGCTGGCGCAGCGCGGAATCCTGGTGGCACCCGGCGAGTTCTACGGCCCGGCAGGTGCCCGGCATGTGCGTGTCGCATTGACGGCCACCGACGAGCGGATCGCGGCGGCCGCGCAGCGACTGGCGCAGTAACCCTAGTCGGCCGAGCGGCCGGTTATCGCACGCGGTCGGCCGGATGACGTGTCACAAGTGGCCACTCGGCGCGCGACTCAGGGGCACTGCTGATACACATGGCCCGACGCGCCCGGCGGGGCAAGTTCGCGGTCGCGAAGGATGGTCAGCGGTGCCCGATCCGGTGCGGCGCACACCGCCGCGAACGGGGCGGGCAGGTTGTCGACGTACTCGATCTGCAGCACGTGCGGTCCATACGGTCCGGTGTAGGCGGCGCACTCGTCATAGGCCGCGCACTCCTCGGTGACGGCGAAATCGAAACCCAGCTGCCGGCGCCCGATCCCGGCGAGTTCGGCGGCATTCTTCTGGCCGATCGCCAGTCCGCGGCCGTGGGCCAGCGCGACATAGCTGCGGGCCAGCTCCAGCGCATCGGCCTCCTCGATGACCGGAAAACGGGTGAAGGTGTCCAGGTTGTCGATCTCGACGGCATCGAATCCGTTGTCGGCGCAGTGATTCAGCTCCGGGGCGAGCACCTCCAGGATGGTGGCGCGCTGTGCCGCGGTGGTCGGATCCAGGATGTACTCGTCGGGCCAGTCGGGGTCGATGACGGGTGCGCCCGATTTGTCACGCAACAGTGCCGAACCATGTCCGTCGGCCCAATCCGTTCCCGGCTGAGTCTGAAAACCGTTGAGATAACAGATGTTGTATGCGCCCGCCAGCGGCTGCGCGGTGGAATCCCGCACGACGACTGCCAGTCCCTGCGCATCCGACGTTCCGCCCAGTTGGTAGTCGAATCCGCCGGTGGTGGGCGGAAGTGCGCTCGGCGCCGCCGATGCGTGTGGACACACGGCCATGGTCGACACGGCCAAGGTCGATATGGCGGCAGCCAGGAAACGTCTCACCCGGGCAATCCTGCCCCATGCCGGGCAGCCGGTTCAGGCCGTGGCACGCAGGCTCAGCGTCATCAGCAGGCGCACGTCGGGATCTGCCAGTGACGCGCCGAGGATCCCTTCGATGCGGCGCACCCGGTAGCGCACGGTGTTGGGGTGCACGTGCAGCGCGGCGGCGGCGGACGCGATATCGCCGAAACTGTCCAGGTACACGGTCAGCGTGTGTGCCAGCACCGGCTCGTCGGCGCGCAACGCCCTGATCCTGGGATCGACGAGGCGCTCGTCTGCGGTGATCAGCGTGACGATCTCGTCGAGCAGCACGGTCGTGCGTGCCTCGGCCGGTGAGGTGATCGGCGCCAGGCTCCCGGGCCTGCGCGCAGCGCTGTCGAGCACCCGATCCACCTCGGCGCGCGCGGTGGCCGCACCGGCCAGACCGTCGAGTTGTGCGGCGGTCACCGCCCGCAGCTCGAGGCCCAGTTCGGTCCGTAGTGAGGACACCGCGCTGCGCACCCACGACGGCAGGCCCTTGCCCGCGTCCGGGAACAGGACGTACACCCGACCACCGGCCGCCGTAACCTGGGCGTCAGGTCGAAAAGCGTTGGCGCTCAAGGCGACGACATCGGACAGTCGGGTGCCCTCGGTATCGGAATCGATGCCGATGACGGCCGCCCGCCCGTTGGCCGGGACACCGAGCTCGCGACTGATCGCCTCGATATCGGCGGGGTCACCGGTCAGGCCGAGCAGGTCCTGGACCAACACCGACTGACCGGAGGGTTTGGTAGCCAGCCGGGTGATCAGCCGACCCGCCAACACCGCGGCACCACGCAGCACCTCCTCGGTGTCCTCGGCCAGCGGCCGATCACCCTGCTGCAGCCAGATGGTGCCGAGGAATGCCGGTGCGCGCCGGGCGTCGCCGGTGACGCCGAAGATCCCGATGGCCAGTCGCGGTCGCAGGCCGAGCTCGGGGCGTTCGGCGACGCGGACCGGGTCGGGTCTGGCGTGCAGCGCGTCGAAGATGCCGCGCCGGGCGATCCAGGCCAGGTGCTCGGGCGGACCGGCGCGGCCGAGGATCGACAACCGGCGCAACTCGTCGGCCTCCTCGTTGGACGCCGAATAGGCCAGCACATGCGATTCGGCGTCCTCGATGCTGACCATGCCGCGCGTGCGCTCGGCGATCGATTGGGCCAGGCCGAACAGGTCGGTGCCCGAGTCGTGTGCGGAACCCGCGCCGTGATGGTCGAAGACGTGGTCGACCAACCGGTACAGGCGTTCCCACCGGGCGCGGGGTTCGACCGCCACCACCGCGACACCCGCGCGGGTGGCCCGACGGATCAGCTCGGGGCTGGGGTGTTTGGCGAAGATGGCGACGGGCGAGCGGCCGTGCTGGTCGAGCCAGCGCATGGTGTCGGGGTGGTCGATCCCGAGAAGGAAGAAGATGTCGGCGGATCCGAAGGCCGGGGCCACGCCGAGCTGGATGTCGTCGCGGTCCAACAGAGCGGCCGACGCGACCGGCAGATCCAGGCCGCGCGGCGCCTCGACGAGCGACACCAGGGTGGCATCGAGCGCCAGCAGCAGTTGGCCGAGACGGACGCCACCCATGCTGTCCGATCGTACTAGCGAGAACCCCACGTGTTGGCCATTCGGACAAAAGTTTCCGAGCGTTGCCACGTCATCCTGACAACCATGAACGCCATCACCGGCATCGCGCAGGTGCCCGCGCCCAGTAACGAACCCGTGCGAGAGTACGCACCGGGTTCACCCGAACGCGCCCGGCTGACCGCAGCGCTGAACGAGCTGTCCGGCAACACAATCGACCTACCGTGCGTGATCGCCGGTGCCCATCGGATGGGCAGCGGCGAGTCCATCGACGTGGTGCAGCCACACCGGCACCGTGCTCGGTTGGGCACCATGACCAACGCCGGGCATGCCGAGGCGCAGGCCGCCATCGAGGCCGCCGAGGATGCCAAGACGCAATGGGCGAACCTGCCCTTCGAGGAACGGGCGGCGGTCTTCCTGCGGGCGGCCGACCTGCTCGCCGGACCGTGGCGGGAGAAGATCGCGGCGGCCACCATGCTGGGCCAGTCCAAGACCGCCTATCAGGCCGAGATCGACGCGCCCTGCGAGCTCGTCGATTTCTGGCGGTTCAACGTGGCGTTCGCGCGGCAGATCCTGGCCCAGCAACCGGTGAGCGGTGCCGGGGTATGGAACCGTACCGATCACCGGCCGCTGGAGGGGTTCGTCTATGCGATCACCCCGTTCAACTTCACCGCCATCGCGGGCAACCTGCCCACCGCGCCGGCGCTGATGGGCAACACGGTGATCTGGAAACCCGCACCCACCCAGACGTTCTCGGCATACCTCACGATGCAGCTACTGGAGGCGGCGGGACTGCCGCCCGGCGTGATCAACCTGCTCACCGGTGACGGGCAGGCCGTATCGGAGGTGGTGCTGGCCGATCCGCGGCTGGCGGGTATCCACTTCACCGGGTCCACGGCGACCTTTCGGCACCTGTGGCGAGAGGTCGGAACTCACATCGAGCGCTACCGCAGCTATCCGCGGCTGGTGGGCGAGACCGGCGGCAAGGATTTCGTGCTGGCCCATTCCAGCGCCCGGCCGGATGTGCTGCGCACCGCGCTGATCCGCGGCGCCTTCGATTATCAGGGCCAGAAATGCTCGGCGGCATCGAGGGCGTATGTGCCGCGGTCGATCTGGCAGCAGATGGGTGATGACCTGTTATCGGCCACCGAGGCGCTGAGCTACGGCGATGTCACCGATCTGAGCAACTATGGCGGCGCGCTGATCGATGCCCGCGCCTACGCCAAGAGCGCCCGCGCCCTGCAGCGGGCCAAGAGCACACCCGGATTGACCATCGCCGTCGGCGGTGAATATGACGACAGCGAGGGGTATTTCGTGCGGCCGACGGTACTGCTGGCCGACGACCCCAGCGACGAGTCGTTCGCCACGGAATATTTCGGGCCGATCCTGGCCGTGCACATCTATCCCGATGGGGATTTCGACCGCATCCTGACCGTCGTGGACGAGACCGCGCCGTACGCGTTGACCGGTGCGGTGATCGCCGATGACCGCACCGCCATCGTCACCGCCCAGGATCGCCTGCGGCACACGGCGGGCAACTTCTACGTCAACGACAAGCCGACCGGTGCGGTGGTCGGCCAGCAACCGTTCGGTGGCGCGCGTGCCTCGGGCACCAACGACAAGGCCGGATCCCCGCTCAATCTGCAGCGCTGGACGTCCCCGCGATCCATCAAGGAGACGTTCGTGCCACCCACTCGGCACGAGTATCCGCACATGGGAGGTCAGTGATGAGCGTGTTCACCCGGGTGGCCCGTCCCGCAATTCTGGCCGCCGCCCGACGCGACGGGTTGCGCCGCACCGCGCAACGACTGCCGATCACCCGGGAGGTGGTGCATCGATTCGTGCCCGGTGACACCGTGCAGGACGCCATGGAATCGGTGGCCGACCTTCGGGACTCCGGACGGATGGTGTCCATCGACCATCTCGGTGAGGATGTCACCGATATCGCGACCGCCCGGGCCACGGTGCAGGCCTATCTCGGTCTGCTGGGTGCGCTGCACGCCCGCGCCGAGACCGACTCGGCGGTAAGACCGCTGGAGGTATCTCTCAAACTGTCCGCCCTCGGCCAGGCCCTCGCTCACGACGGTGAGAAGGTGGCGCTGGAGAATGCCCGCATCATCTGCGAGCGGGCCGCCGAAGTCGGGGTGTGGGTGACCGTCGACGCCGAAGATCACACCACCACCGATTCGACCCTGTCGATCGTGCGGGACCTGCGGGTCGATTTCGGGTGGGTGGGCACGGTGCTGCAGGCCTATCTGAAACGCACCCCGGCCGATTGTGCCGAACTGGCCGATTCACGGATCCGGCTGTGCAAGGGCGCCTATGACGAACCGGCCTCGGTGGCCCACCGCGATGCCGAAGAGGTCACCGAGTCCTATCTGCGGTGCCTGCGGATCCTGATGGCGGGACCCGGCTACCCGATGGTCGCCTCGCACGATCCGGCGATCATCGAAAGGGTGCCTGGTCTGGTGGCCGAATATGACCGTGGCAGTGGTGATTTCGAGTATCAGATGCTCTATGGGATCCGCGATGACGAGCAGCGACGGCTCGCCGACGCCGGTGCTCGCGTCCGGGTGTACGTGCCCTTCGGTTCGCAGTGGTACGGCTACTTCGTGCGCCGTCTCGCCGAACGACCCGCGAACCTCATGTTCTTCCTGCGCGCATTGCGGGACTGATCGTCAGGGACGTCAGGGAGCGGGGAATGCCGCGGCCGGGATCAGCACGTTACCGCGGCACGGCCCGCTGAGGATGTCGGTGTACCAACTGCCCTGCAACGACCCGTCGGGCTGCGGCGTGTAGGTGACCCACGACTGTGCGGGGCTGTATACCCGCGGTAACCCCTCACCGCGGAAGCACTCCCACTGCCAGTTGTAGCTGAATGTCCATTTGCCTGCGCTCCAGGTGTAGCGCTGCGGTTGCGGGATGGTGGGATTCGACGGCGCCGGCCCGTCCACGACGGTCGCCACACACGCGGTGCCGCAGGCGGTGGCGAATGTGTAGAGCGCCGTCAGGTCACCCTCCGGCTGCCGCGCCGCGACGCTGGTGCCGTTCTTCTGCGAGGCGTAGCTCACGACCTGATAGCGACCGTTCCACCACTGGGCTGCAGCGCCGGCAGAGGGTGCGGGAAAGAGGCCGGCCACCACGAGGGCGGCAAGCGCGGCGCACAGTCGACGGACCAACATCCCTTTCCCATTTCAGTCGTGGAATCAGCTCTGTCCAACCGTAACTGCGGGTTCTGACAAAAATGCGGATCGTCATATCCGCTGCGTCAATTAGAGACCACATTGTGACGCAATTCCGGTGTCAATTCCGTTCGGACAGCAGGACCATGGCCCATGCCGCAATGGTCTGCGCGTCGGTGATCGCGCCGCCGCGGATCATCTCCTCGATCTGGGTGGCCGTGAACCACTCGCTGCGCATGTCCTGCTCTTCGTGCTCACGCTCATGAGCACCCTCGTGCAATCCGGTGGCCAGGAAGACCCAGCCGCGTTGGCTGCTCATCCCGGGGGCCACGTCCAGCATGCCCAGCCGCACCAGAGATCCGGCCCGCAGCCCGGTCTCCTCCCGCAACTCGCGGGCGGCCAGCTCCTCGGGTTCCAGGTCGGCCAGATCCGGTGCGGTGCCCTGCGGGAATTCCCAGCGCCGCAACCCGATCGGATACCGATACTGCTCGACCAGGTGGAACCTGTCCGCGTCACGGGCGATCACGAGTGCGTACGTGGGCTTGTCGATGACGCCGTAGATGCCCTCGCTGCCGTCGGGCCTGCGGATGGCATCCTCGCGCACCGTCATCCAATTGTTGCGGTATACCTCACGACTGGACAGCCGTTCGATCCGGGCCATGGCCCAAGAGTAACCTCGCAGGGGTGTTGCTGACCTCGCTGGACCCGGCTGCGGTCGCCGCCGGGCACGACCTTGCCGACGCCGTGCGCATCGATGGAGTGAGCCTGAGTCGCAGCGACCTGGTGGGGGCCGGAACCTCGGTCGCCGAACGGGTCGCGCGGGCGCAACGGGTGGCCATCCTGGCCACCCCGACGGCCACCACGGTGCTGGCGGTCATCGGGTGCCTGATCGCGGGTGTGCCGTTCGTCCCGGTGCCGCCCGATGTCGGTGCCACCGAGCGCGCCCATCTGCTGAACGACTCGGCTGCCCAGGCCTGGCTCGGTGAGCTGCCCGCCGAAACCGAAGGCCTGCCGCATATTCCGGTGCGCATGCACGCGCGGTCCTGGCATCGCTACGCCGAGCCGGCGCCGCAGTCGACGGCGATCATCATGTACACCTCGGGCACCACCGGACTGCCCAAGGGCGTCAAGATCAGCAGGCAGGCCATCGCCGCCGATATCGACGGACTCTCCGATGCCTGGCAGTGGACGGCCGAGGACACCCTGGTGCACGGGCTGCCGCTGTTTCACGTTCATGGTCTGGTGTTGGGTCTGCTCGGCTCGTTGCGGATCGGAAACCGGTTCGTGCACACCGGGAAACCGTCACCGGCCGGTTACGCCGAGGCGCGCGGTTCGCTGTACTTCGGGGTGCCCACGGTGTGGTCGCGGATCGCCGCCGACGAGCGGGCCGCGCGTGCACTGGCGGGGGCCCGGCTGCTGGTGTCCGGTAGCGCGGCCCTTCCGGTGCCGGTGTTCGACGAATTGGTCCGGCTGACCGGGCATGCGCCCGTCGAGCGGTATGGCAGCACCGAATCACTGATCACGCTGAGCACCAGGGCCGACGGTGAGCGGCGTCCCGGGTGGGTCGGGCTGCCGCTGGACGGGGTGCAGACCCGCCTTGTCGACGAGGACGGTGCGCTCGTGCCGCACGACGGTGAGACGATCGGTCACCTGCAGCTCAAGGGGCCCACCGTGTTCACGGGTTATCTCAACCGCGAGGATGCCACCGCCGAGGCCTTCGATCCCGACGGCTGGTTCCGTACCGGCGATGTCGCGGTGATCGATGCAGATGGCATGCATCGCATCGTTGGCCGCGAGTCGGTGGATCTGATCAAGTCCGGTGGGTACCGGATCGGCGCCGGTGAGATCGAGACCGTCCTGCTCGGGTATGCCGGCATCGAGGAGGTGGCGGTCGTCGGGCTGCCCGATGCGGATCTGGGACAGCGCATCGTCGCCTTCGTCGTCGGGGATGTCGAGCCGCAGCGGGTGATCGACTTTGTGGCCGAACAGCTTTCGGTGCACAAGCGGCCGCGTGAGGTGCGCATCGTCGAGAGTCTGCCGCGCAACGCGATGGGCAAGGTGCTCAAGAAGGAGCTGACCAAGTGATCCGGGAGACGGGCGAATGTGTGGGAGACGGGCGTGAGTGAGGATCGCAGCGAGGGGCGAGTGAGGACCGGAGCGAACGCGGGAGTCGACCATGTCTTTGACCTTTGACGAGATCTGCATCGACGCCCATGACCCGGAGGCGCTCGGCCAGTGGTGGTCGCGGGTGCTGGACTGGCCCGCGCACACCGACGCCGACGGTGATGTGGTGCTGACCCCGCCACCCGGCCATGGCCCGAAGTGGCTGTTCCTCGCCGTCGACGACGCGAAGGTGGTCAAGAACCGCATCCACCTGGACTTCCGGCCCGACGATCAGGCCGCCGAGGTGGCCCGGCTGCTCGAGCTGGGCGCCACCGAAGTCGACATCGGCCAGGGCGAGCAGAGTTGGGTCGTGCTGGCCGACCCGGAGGGCAACGAGTTCTGCATCCTCTGACTTGCCCGCCGAACGTCGGCTTGTGTGCCAAAAATCGCGCTGTGGACGCACACAAGCCAACGCTCGCGTCGACTCAGTTGGCGTGCAGCGCCTCGTTCAGCGTGATGCCGGTGCCGTCGCGCTTGACGACCTCCACCGCGCCGGACACCGAGTTGCGGCGGAACAGCAGGTTGTTCGACCCGGACAGCTCCTTGGCCTTGATGGTCTGGCCGTCCCCGGTGGTGACCTTGGTGCCGCCGGTGACATAGAGCCCCGCTTCGACGACGCAATCGTCGCCCAGCGAGATGCCCACACCGGCGTTGGCGCCCAGCAGGCAGCGCTTCCCGATCGAGATGACCTCTTTGCCGCCGCCGGACAGCGTGCCCATGATCGAGGCGCCGCCGCCGATATCGGAACCGTCATCGACCACGACACCGGCCGAGATGCGACCCTCGACCATCGAGTTGCCCAGGGTGCCGGCGTTGAAGTTGACGAAGCCCTCGTGCATCACGGTGGTCCCGCGGGCCAGGTGGGCACCCAGGCGGACGCGGTCGGCGTCGGCGATGCGCACCCCGGCGGGCAACACGTAGTCGACCATCCGTGGGAACTTGTCCACCCCGTAGACCGCGACCGCACCGCGGCTGCGCAGCTTGGCGCGCACCAGCTCGAAACCCTCGACTGCGGCCGGGCCGAAGTTGGTCCACACCACATTGGCCAGCAGCCCGAAAATGCCGTCGAGGTTGGCCTCGTGGGGCTTGGTCAGCCGGTGGCTGAGCAGGTGCAGCCGGAGATAGGCGTCATAGGTGTCGACGGGCTTGTCGTCGAGCGAGGCGATGCTGGTGCGCACGGCCACGACCTCGACGTCACGATCGGCGTCCGGGCCGGTCAGTGCGGTGAGCGCGTCGGTCAGCTCGGCCACCGACAGGCGCACCGTGCCGGTGCTGCCGTCGCCGGTCAGCTCAGGGTTGGGAAACCAGGTGTCCAGGACGGTTCCGTCGGCGGCGATGGTGGCCAGGCCGACGCCAGATGCGGCAGTCACGTCGGCCTACGTTACTGGACTACGGTTGACCGTCATGGGGCTAGACCTGCGCGCCGACCCGATCACCCTGACCGCCGCCCTGGTGGACATCCCCAGCGAGTCGCGCCACGAGCAGCGCATCGCCGACGAGATCGAGTCCGCGCTGCGGGCGCAGGCCCCGCACTTCGAGGTCGTCCGCAACGGGAACGCGGTGCTGGCGCGCACCAACCTGGGCCGCAGCTCCCGGGTACTGCTGGCCGGGCACACCGACACCGTGCCCGCCGCCGACAACGTGCCAAGCCGTCGCGAGGGCGACCTGATGTACGGCTGCGGCACCTCGGACATGAAATCCGGGGACGCGGTGTTTCTGCACCTGGCCGCGACGATCGCCGAGCCCGCCCATGATCTGACCCTGGTCATGTACGACTGCGAGGAGATCGAGTCCAGCGCCAACGGCCTGGGCCGCATCGAGCGCGAGCTGCCCGACTGGCTGGCCGCCGATGTGGCGATCCTGGGGGAGCCCTCCGGTGGTTTCATCGAGGCGGGCTGCCAGGGAACCATCCGCGTGGTGGCCACGGCCACCGGCACCCGTGCGCATTCGGCGCGATCATGGCTGGGCGACAACGCCATCCACAAACTCGGCGCCGTGCTCGACAGGCTGTCCCGGTATCAGGCCCGCAGCGTGGACATCGACGGCTGCGTGTACCGCGAGGGATTGTCGGCGGTGCGCATCGACGGTGGCATCGCCGGCAATGTCATTCCCGACACGGCGTCGGTGACCATCAATTTCCGCTTCGCCCCTGACCGCAGTGTCGAGCAGGCGGTGGCGCACGTGCACGAGGTGCTCGCGGGCCTCGACGTGACGTGCGAGACCACCGACGCGGCCGCCGGCGCGTTGCCGGGGCTGGCCAATCCCGCCGCGGCGGCACTGGTTGCCGCGGCCGGGGGACAGGTGCGCGCCAAGTACGGCTGGACCGACGTGTCCCGCTTCGCCGCGCTGGGCATCGCCGCGGTGAACTACGGTCCGGGTGACCCGAACTTGGCGCATAAGGTCGACGAACATGTCGACGTCAGCGCGATCACCGCGACGACCGAGACCCTGCGGGCGTATTTAACTGCTTGACCCGATGGGTAGCATGGTTTTCGTGCTGGGAATCGACGACATCTCCGGGTAAGTCCCCGAGATTTCTGCTGTCGTCCACCGTCCTCTTCATTTCCGGGGAGCTCCCTCATGTCTATTGTGCTGTCCCATCTTTCGTTCAACTGGCCCGATGGCACCGTCGTGTTCGACGAGCTGTCGTCTTCGTTCGGCCGTGGCCGCACCGGCCTCGTCGCGCCCAACGGCGCGGGCAAGACCACCCTGCTGCGGCTCATCGCCGGAGAACTGACACCGACCGCAGGCAGCCTCACGGTGGACGGGGTGCTCGGCTACCTGCCGCAGAATCTGCCGTTCCTGGCCCGGCACACGGTGTCCGACGTCCTCGGCATCACCGCGGTGCTGACGGCGCTGGATGCGCTGGCCGCAGGCGATGCGAGCGAGCAGGTGTTCGCCGCGATCGGTGACGACTGGGATATCGCCGAACGGTCGCGCGCCCAGCTCGACCGGCTGGGCCTTGCGGACCTGGAGCTGGACCGGCCGCTGTCCACACTCTCCGGTGGGCAGGTGGTCTCGCTCGGGCTGACCGCACAGCTGCTGCGTCACCCCGATGTGCTACTGCTCGACGAACCCACCAACAACTTGGATACCTATGCGCGGCAACGTCTCTACGCGGCTCTCGACGATTTCGGAGGATGCCTGGTCGTGGTGAGTCACGACCGGGTGCTGTTGGACCGGATGGACGGTATCGCCGAACTGCGGGACGGTGAGGTGTCGCACTTCGGTGGCGGGTTCACCGACTACCAGGCTGCGGTGCAGTCGGCACAGGAGTTGGCTGAGAACAACATCCGCAATGCCGAGCGGGAGCTCAAACGGCAGAAGCAGCAGATGCAGCAGGCCAGAGAACGCGCCGACAAGCGGGCATCCACCGCCAAACGCAATCTCAAGGATGCCGGCTTGCCGAAAATTGTTGCGGGTAAGTTGAAACGGGATGCCCAACTGTCCGCGGCCAAGGCCGACGACGTGCACGCACGGCGCGTCGGTGACGCCCGCAGTCGCCTCGACGATGCTGAGCGTGCCCTACGTGAGGATGACGTGGTCGCCCTCGATCTGCCGGAGACCGAGGTAACCGCCGGCCGGGTGTTGTTCAGCGGAACCGGCTTGTCGTCACGGGTTTTCGCGGATATCGAGCTGGACATCCGTGGCCCGGAGCGCATCGCACTGACCGGTGGCAACGGGGCAGGGAAGTCGACGTTGCTGCGCATCATCGCCGGTGATCTCGAACCCGGTGGCGGCGTCGTGCAGCGTGGTGACGGGCGGATCGCCTACCTGTCCCAGCGTCTGGACCTCCTCAACGAGCGGTCCACGGTGGCCGACAGTCTGGCGGTCTCCGCGCCCGGTCTGTCGATCACCCGGCGGCGGCACCTGTTGGCGCAGTTCCTGTTCCGGGGCGACCGCATCGACCTGCCGATCGCCGCGCTCTCCGGTGGCGAGCGGCTGCGGGCAACCCTGGCGTGTGTGCTGTTCGCCGAGCCCGCTCCCCAGCTCTTGCTGCTCGACGAGCCGACCAACAATCTCGATCTGGCCAGCGTCGCGCAGCTGGAGTCGGCGCTCAACGCCTACCGCGGTGCTTTCGTGGTGGTCAGCCATGACCACAGCTTCCTGGCCAACATCGGGATTGACCGGCGCCTCGAGCTGGCAGAGGGGGTGTTGACCGGCGGCTAGGCCAAGACCGATCGCAGCGCCACGGCATAGCCTGCGGGGGAGGTGTCGCGGAGCAGGAGGCGCTGGAGCATGTAGCCGGGTACCAGGCTGAAGTAGGCGGAGCCGGCCGCAACGGCATCGGTGCCCTCGGGCAGCAGCCCCGCGGCGATGGCACGGCGGGCATAGTCGACGAATATGGCGCGGATCCGGCCGTAGCCCGCGCCGGCCAGCCGGGCCAGATTGTCGTCGCGCAGCGCCTCGCCCCATACCTGCACCGCCATCCGAAGGTGCTCGTCGTGGCCGACGCCGGGGTCGATCGCGGCGACCACGCCGTGCACCGCATCGGCGGGCGTCGGGACCGACTCGGCCAGCAGCACGCTCTCCAGCCGGGTGTACGCACCGTCGAGAACCTGTTCGGCGACCGCGCTGACGAGCTCGTTCTTACCGCGGAAATAGCGGTACACCGCGCCGGCGGAGAGGCCCGACTCGGTCAGCACGTCCGCCATGGTGGTGGCATGAAAGCCCTGCCGGGCGAAACAGCGAGTGGCCGCGTCCAGGATCTGCGTGCGGCGGGCGTCGAGGTGTTCCTGAGAGACCTTCGGCATGTCAGCAATGTAAAGCGAACGTTCGTTCTTGACAACGTAAACCCTTCCCGCCTTAATAGAAGGATCATTCGTTTTGTTTAAGGAGGGTTCCGGTATGGATCGGGACTTGCACGTCGTGATCGGCGCCAGCGGTGCCACCGGCAGCGTGATCGTGCGCGAGCTGCACCGCGCGGGTCGGCGGGTGCGAGCGGTCAATCGGAGCGGCCGGATGTCGCTGCCCGACGGGGTCGAGGTCGCCGGTGCCGATGCCACCGACCCCGCCCAGATGCGCGAGGTCTGCGCGGGCGCCGCCGTCGTCTACAACTGCGTCAACCCGCCTTTCCTCCAGTGGCGCGAAACATTCCCGGCGGCGGTCGACGGCATCCTCGCCGGTGCCGTCGCGGCGGAGGCGACTCTGGTATACGCCGACAACACCTGGATGTACGGACGCGTGACGGCGCCGATGACCGAGAACACTCCCTACCGCCCGGTGAGCAATCTCGGAGTGTTGCGCGCCTGGCTGGCAGATCGCATACTCGCCGCCCACCAGCGTGGCGACGTCCGGGCTGTCATCGGTCGTGCCGGCGAGCTTTTCGGACCGCGGGTGGAATCGACCATAGGCCGCAACGTGTTCGGCGCCGCGCAGCGCGGCCGAACCGTGCATTGGCTTGGTGCACTGGATCTGTCGCTTACGCCGCTGTACATCGATGACTTCGCGCGCGGCCTGATCATGTTGGGCGAGAGGGAGGAAGCACTCGGACAGGTATGGCATATCCCGCACGCGGACCCGATGACCGCGCGGCAGTTCATCGGGTTGATCACAGAGGCGGCCGGTCGCCCGGTGCGAATCATGGCCCACGGCAGCAGAACTGCGCGGGCACTCGGATTCGTCTCACCGATCGCCCGGGCCGGGGCGGAGATCATCTACCAGTTCGAGCAGCACTTCGTCGTCGACGGCTCGCGGTTCGTGCGGACGTTCGGGCAGCTGCCCACCGACCATGGCGACGCCATTCGGGCGACCCTCGATTGGTACCGCACACATCCGGGATCGTTGCGACTCGGCCGCTAATCCACCTGCGGACGCGTCGGCGCGGGCTGCGCCGGGGCGGGGGCCTCGACCGGCGCCCGCCCGGAACCGTCCTGTCCACCCCGGGCTTCCGTGTCGTCGGTGCGCTCGCCGGCCTCACGGCGTTCGGCGGGTTCGGCTCCGGCCTTCTCGGCTTTTTCCGAAACCGCCTTCTCCGCCTCCTTCAACTCGTCTACGGAGGGCAGTTTCAGGCCCGCACCGCCGGCCGCACCCGAGGCGCCGGCACCGCCGGCCGCCTGGACGGCCTGCTGAACACCCTGCATGATCTGCTGCGGAACCTGTTGCAGCCCTTGGGCCAGGCCCTGCAACGGGGCCGTGACGGACTGAGCGAGCTGACCGACCTGCTGGCCGACCTGACCCATGATCTGTCCCATTTGGCCCATCGCGTCGGCCCCACCGGCGCCCGCCGCACCGGCGGCACCCGCGACCGCTCCGCCGGCACCGGGCGGCCGACCGTCCAATGCGTCGGCGGCCGCCCGCAATCGCCGGCCGCCCTCCTCGTCGCCACCGGCGTAGGCCCTGGCCGCCTGCTGCAACAGATCCGAGATGGTCGAGGCCGAGGTGGAGGTGGCGCCCATCGCCCCGCCGCGCCCGCTCAATGCCGATCCCAGCGCGGTGCTGACCGATGCGGCGATGGCGCCGTGGCTGTTGTTCACACCGGTGCCATCGAGCGCGGGCAGTCCGACCAGCCCGGAGTTGACGTCCGAGTGGGTCTGCGCGTAGTTGCGCACCCCGTCGGTCTGGACAGAAAACTGATCGGTCATGCGCGGCCCCCGTTCGATATCGCCGTAATTCTACGGCCGCGCGGGCTCGGTGAGCTGCACGAATCTACTCAGCTGGAACCAGCCTGCCGTGCCGCGTCGCGGGCCGCCGATCCCCAGCCCAGCCCAGCCCATCGGGCGGCCACCGACTCGAGTCCGGCGATATCGCCGATCGACAGCGCGCGGGCATGCTCGGCGGTCAGCCGGCCGAACACACACTCACCGGACACATTGGCGATCGGCTCCACGGCGCGGGTGTCACCGAGCCGGACCGCATCGTGCAGTGCCCGTAACGCGACCGCCCGTTGCCCGCCGCGCAACGCTGCGCGCGCCGCGTCGCGGGCGGCCCGCACCGCGCCCGGTTGGTCCCGCCGGGCCGCCGCGGTCCAGGCCCTGGCCAGCGTCAACTCGGGAGCGAACAACATCGACTTCAAACCGTGCCGGGACTCCGCTCGCGACAGGGCCTTGGCCGCGTCGACCGCCCGTCCCTGCTGAGCGTGCGCCTGCGCCAACAACATCCACGCCAGCGGCCCCCACGAGTACCCGGTCGTCGACAGGGCCGGCGCCGCCTCCCGCAAGGCTTCGACCGCCTCGTCCAGCGCCCCTCGGGCCAGCGCTATATCGGCGCGCAACACCAGCGCGATCGCCCGCGACGGGCCGGTATCGCAGACCAACCCCTCGGCCACTGCGTCGGCCGCACCGATATCGCCGGTCATCAGCCGGGCAGTGATCTGGCCATAGGCCAAGGTGAAGCGCAGCACGCCGGGGTGTCCGGCGGCACCCGCCCGGGCGGCCAATCCGTCGACCTGGTCGAAGCGGCCCATCCTGGCCGCAGACAGCCCGGCGGCCGCTGCGGCCCAGCCGACCGCACGGTCCTCGGCGTGGTCGCAGGACAACACCGACTCGGCGATCTCCAGCGCCCGCTGTGGGCCGCCGGCGTTCATCGCGAACGTACACAGCAACGCGTCGATCGTCACCGCCGACGAGAGCCGTCCGCGGATCGCCCGTAGGAATGCCGTTGCTCGTTCTGGCTGATCGAGCATCCAGAACTGATTGGCCGCCCGCGGCAGCGCCCATGCGATGAGCTCATCGTCGGCAAGACCGGCGGGATCCACCTGTGCGAGGACCGCGTCGGCTTCGGTGCCCCGACCCTGCCAGGCCAGCGCCTGGGCCAGGGTCAACAGGGCCGGCAGGGATGTGCCGTCGGCCAGCGCGCTGCGCGCCTGTTCCTCCGCGGCGGCCAGGTCACCGCGGGCGAGCGCCGCAGCGGCAGCATCGACCAGATCCGGCACAGCCGCAGTCTAGGGCGAATCGCGATGGAACCTCGGCGAAACCGCCGGTACGTTCTACCCGTGCCCGAAACCCGACCCTGGGCCGTCTGCGTGTACTGCGCATCCGGTCCCACCCATCCCGAACTGCTCAGACTCGCCGGCGAGGTCGGACGATCGATCGCCGACCGGGGCTGGACCCTGGTTTCCGGTGGCGGCAACGTCTCGGCCATGGGCGCCGTCGCCGACGGTGCCCGCCAACACAACGGAGCCACCATCGGCGTCATCCCCAAGGCGCTCGTGCACCGCGAACTCGCCGACGTCGACGCCGACGAGTTAGTGGTGACCGACACCATGCGGGAACGCAAGCAGGTCATGGAGGAGCGCGCCGATGCCTTCATCGCGCTGCCCGGCGGGATCGGCACCCTCGAAGAGTTCTTCGAGGCGTGGACCGCCGGCTACCTGGGCATGCACGACAAGCCCATCATCATGCTCGACCCATTCGGTCACTACGATGGTTTGCTGACCTGGTTACGCGGCCTGGTGGCGACCGGTTACGTCAGCGAAGGTGCGTTGGACCGACTGGTGGTCACCACCGATGTTGAGACGGCTCTCAGCGCATGTAGCCCGAATCACTAAGGTGTGGTCATGAGTGACGACACGACGCGCACCAGCGTGGGACTGCTGGAGATCGCCAGCAAGCTCCCCGGCTTCCTCCGCGACGCCCCCGCCATCGTCCGCGGCGTACTGACCGGCATGAGTGCCCGGCCCTCGGCCAAGACGTCCATCGGCAAGGTTTTCCAGGAACGCGCCGCCCAGTACGGCGACCGGGTGTTCCTGAAATTCGACGACCAGCAGATCACCTATCGCAAGGCCAACGAGACGGTCAACCGATACGCGGCGGTGCTGGCGGCCAAGGGAGTCGGCCACGGCGACGTGGTCGGCATCATGCTGCGCAACTCACCCGATTCGGTGCTGCTGATGCTGGCGACGGTCAAATGCGGTGCCACCGCGGGCATGCTGAACTACCACCAGCGCGGCAACGTCCTGGCGCACAGCATCGGACTGCTGGACGCCAAGGCGATCATCGCCGAATCCGACCTCGTCGAACCGATCACCGAAAGCGGGGTCCAGACAACCGGTCTGACAACTCTGGAGGAGATGCGCCAGGCCGCCACCACTGCGCCCACCACCAATCCGGCGACCACCGCCGCGGTGCTGGCCGGGGACAAGGCGTTCTACATCTTCACCTCCGGAACGACCGGTATGCCCAAGGCCAGCGTCATGACGCATTACCGCTGGCTGCGCGCGCTGGCCGGTTTCGGCGGACTGGGACTGCGACTCAACAGCAGCGACACCCTGTACTGCTGCCTGCCGCTCTATCACAACAATGCGCTGACGGTGTCGGTCGGTTCGGTGCTGAACGCGGGAGCCGCACTGGCCCTTGGCAAGTCGTTCTCGGCATCACGATTCTGGGATGACGTCATCCGGTTCGACGCCACCGCGTTCGTCTACATCGGTGAGATCTGCGGGTATCTGCTCAACCAGCCGCCCAAACCTACCGACCGGGCGCACAAGGTACGCGTCATCGTCGGCAACGGTCTGCGGCCGGCGATCTGGGACCAGTTCGTCGAGCGGTTCGGCATTCCGCGGGTCTGCGAGTTCTACGCGGCCAGCGAGGGCAACACCGCGTTCGTCAACGTCTTCAACGTGTCCAAGTCCACCGGTATCTGCCCGAGCCCGGTGGCCTATGTCGAATACGACCTGGACTCCGGCGAACCGGCCAGGGGTCCCGACGGGCGGCTGCGCAAGGTCAAGCGAGGCCAACCTGGCCTGCTGTTGTCCAAGGTCAGCAGTTTCCAGCCGTTCGACGGTTACACCGACAAGTCCGCCTCGGAGAAGAAGCTGGTCCGCGACGCCTTCAAGGACGGCGACGTGTGGTTCAACACCGGCGATCTGATGCGCGCACAGGGATTCGGTCACGCCGCCTTCGCCGACCGGCTCGGGGACACCTTCCGCTGGAAGGGTGAGAATGTCGCCACCACCGAGGTGGAGGCCGCCATCTCGGCCGACAGCCAGGTCGAGGAGGCGACCGTGTTCGGTGTCGAGGTACCCGGTGCCGGCGGGCGCGCGGGCATGGTGGCCCTGCAGCTCAAGGACGGCCAGGAGTTCGACGGTGCGGCGCTGGCCAAGTCGGTCTACGCGCACCTGCCCGGGTATGCGGTGCCGCTGTTCGTCCGGATCGTCGAGGAGCTGGCCCACACGTCGACGTTCAAGAGCCAGAAGGTCGAGCTACGCAAACAGGGGTACGGCGAGGAGGTCGAGGACCCGCTGTACGTGCTGTCCGGTAAGGACGAGGGCTATGTGCCGTTCTACCCCGAGTACGTCGACGAGGTCGTCGAGGGCAAGCGTCCCAAGTAGGTGATCTCGGCTGGGTGATTCGGCGCAGGCCGGGGACCCTCACGCGGCACGGCTAGCCTGGACGTGTGCAGCGGACCTTCCTCGGCCGCCCGGTCGCCGCTGACCGGGCCCTGATCATGGCGATCGTCAACCGCACACCCGACTCCTTCTACGACCGCGGGGCCACCTTCTCCGATGAGGCCGCCAAGGAGGCGACCCACCGCAAGATCGCCGACGGCGCCGACATCATCGATATCGGCGGGGTGAAGGCCGGGCCCGGTCAGACCGTCGATGCCGACGAGGAGATCGCGCGGGTCGTGCCGTTCATCGAATGGCTGCGCGGTGCGTACCCCGATCAGCTGATCAGTGTCGATACGTGGCGTGCCACGGTGGCCAAGCAGGCCTGTGCGGCCGGTGCCGACCTGATCAACGACACCTGGGCCGGTGCCGATGCGGGGCTTCCCGAGGTCGCCGCCGAGTTCGGCGCCGGACTGGTCTGCTCACACACCGGTGGCGCGGTTCCGCGCACCCGGCCGTTCCGGGTCCACTACGGCGTCACCGAGCGCGGTGTGGTCGACGATGTCATCGCCGAGGTGACTGCCGCGGCGGAACGCGCGCAGACAATCGGTGTCGCCAGGGATCGGATCTTGATCGATCCGACCCATGATTTCGGGAAAAACACTCATCACGGTCTTAGTTTGTTGCGCCACGTAAAAGATCTTGTAAACACGGGATGGCCGGTCCTGATGGCCCTGAGCAACAAGGATTTTGTCGGGGAGACTCTGGGTGTGGGACTGACCGAACGCCTGGAGGGCACGCTGGCGGCGACGGCCTTGGCCGCCGCCGACGGGGCCACCATGTTCCGGGTGCATGAGGTCGGCCCCACTCGACGCGTGCTGGAGATGGTCGCGTCGATACAAGGATCGCGTCCGCCGACGCGCACGGTGAGGGGACTGGCATGACTCTGATATCTGAGCTGACACCAGAACTGACCGATATCGACAAGACTGATGCGGTGGTGGGACACCCGTGGTTCGCAGACCACAGCTTCGGCCGTCCTGCGTGGACGGTCGAGGAGCTCATCGAGGCCAAACGGGGCCGCACCGTCTCGGTGGTGCTCCCGGCCCTCAACGAGGAGGAGACCGTCGCATCGGTGGTGGAGACCATCACCCCGCTGCTCGGCAACCTGGTCGACGAGCTGATCGTGCTGGACTCCGGTTCCACCGATGACACGGAGATCCGCGCGGTGGCCGCGGGTGCGCGGGTGATCAGCCGCGAGGTCGCCCTGCCCGAGCTGGCGCCGCGGTCCGGCAAGGGTGAGGTGCTGTGGCGGTCATTGGCCGCCACCACCGGTGACCTGGTGGTCTTCGTCGACTCCGATCTGATCGATCCCGACCCGATGTTCGTCCCGAAGCTGTTGGGGCCACTTCTGACCGTCGACGGCGTGCACCTGGTGAAGGGCTTCTACCGGCGCCCGCTCAAGGTCAGCGGCAGCGAGGACGCCAACGGCGGCGGTCGGGTCACCGAACTGGTCGCGCGGCCCTTGTTGGCCGCCCTGCGCCCGGAGTTGACCTGTCTGCTGCAGCCGCTGGGCGGCGAGTACGCCGGCACCCGTGAACTGCTGACCTCGGTGCCGTTCGCGCCCGCATACGGCGTGGAGATCGGCCTGTTGGTCGACACCTACAACCGGTACGGGTTGGACGGTATCGCGCAGGTCAACCTGGGGGTGCGGACGCACCGCAACCGCCCGCTGACCGAACTGGCCAGCATGAGTCGCCAGGTGATCGCCACCCTGCTCAATCGGTGCGGGATCGAGGACTCCGGGATGGGCCTGACGCAGTTCTTCGCCGACGGCGACGACTACACGCCCCGCACGTCGACGGTGTCGCTGGCCGACCGACCCCCGATGAACACGCTGCGCCCGTAGTCGTCGAACGGGCTTGTCACACCGGTAGGGCAGTATCGATATCGTGACGCTGATATTGATGTACCTGGTGGTGCTGATCCTGGTCGGCGCGGTGTTGTTTGCCATCGGCAGTGTGCTGTTCGGTCGCGGGGAGCAGTTGCCCCCGCTGCCGAAGGCCACGACGGCGACGGTCTTGCCCGCCTCGGGTGTCACCGGCGCCGATGTCGACGCGGTGAAGTTCACCCAGACCCTGCGCGGATACAAGACCAGTGAGGTCGACTGGGTGTTGGACCGCCTCGGCGCCGAACTCGACTCGGTGCGTGGGGAGTTGGCCGCATTGCGGGCCGCCTACGGTGTCGAGGACCCGACCACGTTCCCCGCCGAGCACGAGCCCGCCCACGCCAGGACCGTGCAACCATGACCGCCGTGGAGGTGGACACCCGGGTGCGATGCGACTGGGTGCCAACGGATTCGACACCGAATGCGGTGCTCTACCGGCAGTACCACGACACCGAGTGGGGTGTGCCGTTGCGTGGCGAGCGTGCCCTGTTCGAGCGCGTCAGTCTCGAGGCGTTCCAGAGCGGGCTGTCCTGGTTGACCATCCTGCGCAAGCGTGACGGGTTCCGCCGCGCCTTCGCCGAATTCGACCCCGAGCAGGTCGCGCGCTTCACCGATGCCGATATCGCGCGCCTGATGGATGATGTCGAGATCGTGCGCAACCGCGCGAAGATCGAGGCCACCATCAACAACGCGCGTGTCATCGGCGACCTCGACGTCGACTTCTCGGATTTGCTGTGGTCGTTCGCCCCGGCCCGGCGACCCCGCCCGGCGGAGATGACCGATGTCCCTGCGGTCACTGCGGAATCGACCGCGATGGCCAAGGAACTGAAGCGTCGCGGCTTTCGCTTCGTCGGACCGACGACGGCCTATGCGCTGATGCAGGCAACCGGGATGGTCGACGACCATATTGCGACGTGCTGGGTGCCGAGTGCGGGGTAGCTCGCCTCGATCCGGTCACGTTCCGTCAGTTTTGCCGGGTCTTTTCACACCGCGCCGTCGCGATAGGGAACAATAGGATGAGTTCACTGGCAATTCTGTGCCGGCACACGCCGGTCTTGATCGGGTCCGTTTCACGGCGGGCCGGCTCACGCGGAGGGAGCACACGATGGCGGCGATGAAGCCCCGGACTGGAGACGGTCCATTGGAAGCGACCAAGGAGGGGCGCGGCATCGTGATGCGGGTACCACTGGAAGGGGGTGGACGGCTCGTTGTCGAGCTGACCCCTGACGAGGCGGCCGCCCTCGGCGACGAACTCAAGGGCGTCACCAGCTAGGCAACGCCTTCGGTATCGCGCTGACCGCTGGTCAGCGCGATACAGCCTGGTAGATGCGAAGCGTCTGCTCGGCGATCTGCGCCCAGGAGAATTCCTCGATGCACCGCTGTCGACCGACTGCACCGTAGCCGCGGGCGCGCTCGGGATCGGCGACGAGCGCGTTGACCGCGTGGGCCAAGCCGTCCTCGAACCCTCGGGCGTCCCCGGCGTCGTAGTGGACCAGCAGCCCGGTGCTGTTGTCGGCGACGACCTCGGGGATACCGCCGACATCGGATGCAACGACGGCGGTTCCGCAGGCCATCGCCTCCAGGTTGACGATACCCAGCGGCTCGTAGACCGACGGGCAGACGAAAACGGCTGATGCCGAGAGAATTTCGCGGATCTTGGGTACCGGAAGCATCTCGCGCACCCAGAACACGCCGGATCGCGCGGCGCCCAGTTCCTGCACCGACGCGCTGACTTCGGCGGCGATCTCGGGGGTATCCGGCGCCCCCGCGCACAGCACCAGCTGAATGGCGGGATCGAACTTGTGGGCGGCGGCGACCAGGTGGGCCACGCCCTTCTGCCTGGTGATGCGCCCGACGAAGGCCACGATCGGGCGGGACGGGTCGACACCGAGTTCGGCGAGCACCGAGGCGCCCGGTTCGGGCGCCGCCGGGTACCAGACCGCGGTATCGATCCCGTTGCGCACCACGTGTACCCGATCGGGGTCCAGTGCCGGGTAGGTGGCCAGGACGTCGTTGCGCATCCCGGAGCTCACGGCGATCACGGCGTCGGCGGCCTCGACGGCGGTGCGCTCCACCCAAGAGGACACCCGGTATCCGCCACCGAGCTGCTCGGCCTTCCATGGCCGCATCGGTTCCAGCGAATGGGCGGTCAGCACATGCGGAATACCGTGCAGCAGCGCCGCGAGATGCCCGGCCATGCCGGTGTACCAGGTGTGCGAATGCGCCACCGTCGCCGAGGCGGCCGCGTTGGCCATCACCAGATCGGCCGATAGCGTGGACAGCGCGGGATTGGCCGACTGCAGTGCAGGATCCGGCTGGGCGACGATCGCGGTATCGCGCGGGGCACCCATACAGTGCACGTCCACATCGCACAATCGGCGCAACTGCGAGACCAGCTCCGTCACATGCACACCGGCTCCACCGTAGATCTCCGGCGGATACTCCCGAGACATCATCGCCACCCGCATGGTGTGCACGGTAACGGGCAGGGGCGGACCGGCGCACCCCTGTGCGCTTTCTGGACATCGTGGCGGCCCCAAACACCTTGACATGCAGCCTGTTGTTCGGGCGATTGGCTAGCCGCACCGCGGTATGCCCGATAGGTTGGGACCATGAGGGAAGCGCCACACGTGCTGGGCATCGTCCTGGCTGGGGGGGAGGGTAAGCGCCTTTACCCGTTGACGGCGGACCGGGCGAAGCCGGCGGTGCCGTTCGGAGGTTCCTACCGGCTCATCGACTTCGTGCTGTCGAATCTGGTGAATGCCCGTTACCTGCGGATCTGTGTTCTGACGCAATACAAGTCGCATTCGCTGGACCGGCACATCTCGCAGAACTGGCGGCTGTCGGGTCTGGCCGGCGAGTACATCACCCCCGTCCCGGCGCAGCAGCGGCTGGGTCCGCGGTGGTACACCGGCTCGGCGGATGCGATCTACCAGTCCATGAACCTGATCTACGACGAGGATCCCGACTACATCGTCATCTTCGGTGCCGATCACGTGTATCGGATGGATCCCGAGCAGATGGTCCAGCACCACATCGAGAGCGGAGCCGGTGCCACCGTGGCCGGTATCCGGGTGCCCCGGTCGGAGGCCTCGGCCTTCGGTTGCATCGATGCCGACGACTCGGGGCGCATCCGCGCCTTCGTCGAGAAGCCCGCCGATCCGCCCGGCACCCCGGATGATCCGGAGCAGACCTTCGTCTCGATGGGCAACTACATCTTCACCACCAAGGTGCTGATCGACGCGATCCGCGCCGATGCCGACGATGACCACTCCGACCATGACATGGGCGGGGACATCATTCCGCGGCTCGTCGCCGACGGGATGGCCTCTGTCTACGACTTCGATGACAACGAGGTTCCCGGCGCCACCGAACGTGACCACGGCTACTGGCGTGACGTCGGCACCCTGGACGCGTTCTACGACGCCCACATGGACCTGGTGTCGGTGCATCCGGTGTTCAACCTGTACAACAAGCGCTGGCCGATCCGCGGCGGCTCGGAGAACCTGGCACCCGCCAAATTCGTCAACGGCGGTTCCGCTCAGGAATCGGTGGTCGGCGCGGGCAGCATCATTTCCGCGGCGTCGGTGCGTAACTCGGTGCTCTCGTCGAACGTGGCCATCGACGACGGTGCCATCGTCGAGGGCAGCGTCCTGATGCCCGGAGTGCGCATCGGCCGCGGCGCGGTCGTACGTCGAGCGATTCTGGACAAGAACGTCGTCGTCGGTCCCGGCGAGATGGTCGGTGTCGACCTCGACAAGGACCGCGAGCGCTTCTCCATCAGTGCCGGTGGCGTGGTGGCCGTCGGCAAGGGTGTGTGGATCTGAGCGACCGCGGCGCGTCGTTCCTCGATACGCTCTGCCGAACGGTCCGGACGGCA
The DNA here is from genome assembly GCF_000691525.1 of Mycolicibacterium neoaurum ATCC 25795. Taxonomy (GTDB): domain Bacteria; phylum Actinomycetota; class Actinomycetes; order Mycobacteriales; family Mycobacteriaceae; genus Mycobacterium; species Mycobacterium neoaurum. The sequence continues at coordinate 136,265 of NZ_JMDW01000012.1, read as the reverse complement.
CTGGATTGCCGGCAGGCGATGGTGCTCGGCGACCGGACCGATATCCCACCGAGCGCGGTGTTCCTCGACGACGCCCGTCGCCAGGGGTTTCCGGTGCCGAGCGCGCTGGGTGAGGCCAGGTTCGTCGCCGCCGTGCCGGTGGTTGTCGATACGACGGTCGACTGCGCGCTCTGGGTCGCCGACCCGCGGCCGCGCACCATCACCGCAGATCTGCGGGACCAGCTCGAGACGTTCGGATCGTTGGCCGCCCAGCACCTTCAGCTGGCGGCCGCCGCGAGCCTGTACCGGCTGGTCGCCGAGAACTCGGCGGACACGCTCATCCGCGGCAGCATGGACGGCATCCGCCGCTACGTCTCACCCTCGATCCGCTCGCTGCTGGGCTACGAGGCCAACGAGTTGGTCGGTCGACGGGCCAGCGACATCACCCACCCCGAAGACGTCGGCGCGTTCGGCCGCAAGATGCTGGCGATGCGAGAGGGCGAGGTCGACAGCTTCACCACCGAGCACCGGATGCGGCACAAGGACGGCAGCTGGGTGTGGATCGAGGCATTCGTCCGCGTCACCCGGGACACCGGCACCGGTGAGCGTGACGGCTACGTGGTGTCGGTGCGCGACACGTCGCGCCGTAAAGAGCTCGAAAAACAATTGGTGCACAACGCCTCCCATGACCCGCTGACCGGCCTGCCGAACCGGGCGCTGCTCTACCAACGTCTCGCCGAACGCATCGCACGCGCCACACCGTTCGCACTGCTTTGTATCGATCTGGACGGGTTCAAGCAGGTCAATGACCAGCTCGGGCACAGCGCTGGCGATATCGTCCTGACCACCGTGGCGAAGCGCCTGGTTGCCGGCGTGCGGACCGGCGATACGGTGGCGCGCCGAGGCGGTGACGAGTTCGTTGTCATCCTGTGTGACGCACCGCTACCCGAATCCGCAATGGCACTGGGACGCAGGCTCATCGACACCGCGTCGGCCCCGATGACGGTCGGCGACTGGACCGGGGCTGTCGGTCTGAGCGTCGGGATCGCCATCGGCGGGGCAGCGGACGACGCAGAGGAACTCCTGCTTGTCGCCGACCGGGCGATGTACGAGGCGAAGGCGGCCGGCCGCAACGGGTGTCGGCTCGCCGCCATCGGTGACTAGTTCGCCGTCCGTGCTGCGCGAGCGGGCTTGTCGTGCCGCGGCACCTCGGGCAGGTCCGTGATCTTGCGGCCACGGCCCGCCACCGTGGCCAGTGAGCGACGGCATTTCGGGCAGATCGGCTTACCGGCGATGTCGACCGTCCACTTCTTGCCGCTGCCCGGACATGCTCTGTCTGCCATGCGGACAACTGTATCGACGCTCACCACACGTGCGGAATCAGCCTGAACCGGACCGTCGCCATGTAATCGCCGTATCCGGCGAGCTCGGTGGTGAGCATCTGCTCCTCGTCACGGATGCGGGCGACGATCACCGGTGCCGCTGCCGCGACGCCCAGCAGACCCCACAGCGAGTCCAGCGCAAGCGGCGTGCCCAGCATCATGATCGCGGCGCCGGTGTACATCGGGTGCCGCACCCTGCCGTAAAGCCCGGTCGAGACCAGCGGTTGATCGGCTTCCACCCGCACGGTCGCCGCGGCGTAGTTGTTCTGTACGACGACCAGTTGCGCGATGCCCAGCCCGACCGCGACCAGGACGTTGCCGCCGATGACAAGCCATACCGGTACCGAGGACCAACCGAACCGGTGATCCAACGCGGACAGCACGAATGTCACGGTCACCAGCACAAGGATCAGCGACATGATGATGCGTTGGGCGGGGCGGGTTTCGGCGGTCGGGCCGGCCTGCATGCGACGGGCCAGTGCCTCCGGGTAGCGCACGGCCAGATAGATGCTCGGCAGTGTGGTCGTGGCCACGAACACCGCGAGAAACACCCAGGCCTGCCAATAGTCGAATGTCCCTGCGGGCCAGAACAGTACGGCGGCGAAGAACAGCAGGCCCGCACACGTCTGTATCGCGAATCTCATGCGGCATCCCTTCGGCGATAGACATAACCGGCGGCCACGGTGAACCCGACCGCCACGACCGTCATGACGGTAAGGGCGAGAGTGGGCACCTCTGTGGGTGCAGTCGTCTGCCCCACCGGGGAGAGATCGACAAGCCATCGGGGCAGCCGCAACAGTGCTCCGAGATACAGCGCCACCACCACGAAACCCACAGCGAGCCAGCCGATCAGCGGTCGCCGCAACGCCGCGGCAAGCGCGGCGATCCCGGCCAAAACCGCCATCGCGGGCAGCTGCGCCAGTGCAGCGCCGGTCAGTCGCCAGACCTCGGCCGGCGCACCGGTCGCGATGCCGGCGCCCAGACCGTTACCCAGTCCGGCGGCTGCCAGTAGGACGGTGGTGCTGACCAGTGTCGCGGCCACCGCGCTGAGCAGCCAGGCCCAGCGCGATACCGATGCCGCCAGGACCGGCTCGGCCAGACCGCGCTGTTCGTCGGTGTGGATGCGCAGCACGGTGGCAACCACGAAGGCGCCTGTGGCGGCGGCCAGGAACTGCGTCATTGTGGTGTAGGCACCGTCGGCGCCGGCGTCGGCCAACATGCGGGCCAGCAGTTCATTGCCGCGGGCCGCGTCGAGCAGCGACCGGGTCATCGATCCGAACGTCAATCCGGCCAGGAACAGTGCGACACCCCAGCCGACGAGTTGACCCCGGTGCAGAAGGAGGTTCAGCACGAACAGATTCGGGATGGTCCTGGCACGGGGACGCTCACCGGTCGAGGTGATGATGCCCGCGTCGTACTGGCGACGGCCCTCGAGTGCCAGCGCCCCGGTGATCAGGGCGGCGGCCAGCACCATCAGCATCGCCAGCGGCCACCAACGCAGTTCGACGAAAGACCTCATCTGCTGAGCCCAGGCGATGGGGGACAGCCAGCTCATTGCGCTGCCCGAATGGTTGATGACGTCACCGACGCCGCGGATCAGGGTGGCGGCCGCCAACCCGCCCATGGCGGCACCGGTGGCGGTCCGCGACTGCCGCCAGAGTTGGGCGGTGACGGCGGCGAGCGAGCCGAAAACCACTGCCGTGACACAGATGCCGAGGCTGAACGCCGCGCTGTCGGCCACTCCGAGGCCGTTGAGGGTCAGCGCGGCGGTCATGGTGAGCGTGAGCACGGCATTGGTGGCGGTGACCAGCAGCAGTGCCGCGACCGTGCGGGCGTGGCGTCCCACCACCGCGGACTGCACCAGTTCGGCGACCCCGTCCTCCTCCTCGGCACGGGTGTGTCGGATCACGGTGAGGATGGCCAGAATCGAGGTCGCGATGATGAGGGTGAGCATCAGCTCGTTGGCGATCATCGCGCCCAGCGCGGTGTGGTCGGTCCCGAACATCGGACCGCTGAGCATGATTCCGGCGGGGGTCTGCATCAACTCGATGCGGGCCAACCGTTGTTCGTGGTCCGGGTAGGTCATGGCCAACGCAGCGGGGGTGTAGGCCGGCAGTGCGGTCAGCAGCACGATCCACACCGTCAGCCGAATCCGATCACGGCGCAGGGCAAGTCGCAGCAGCGTGGTGACACCCGTCAGTGACCCGGTCGCGGTATGGCGGCCGGTGGGCTCGATGACGGCGTCCATCAGCTGGCCGCCTGATACTCACGCATGAACAGGTCTTCCAATGACGCCGCGGCGACCTGCAGCTCGGTGATGCCCAGTCCGGTGAGGTGTGCCATGGCGATGTCCAGGTCGGCGCGATCGACCGAGAAGCTGACCTGCCCGTCGTGCTCGGCGAAGTCGTGGACGAACGGCAGGTCCGCCCACCCGGTGCCCGCGGTACGGGTACGTGCGGTGACCGTCGTGCGCATCAGATGGCGCAGGTCGGCCAGTGAGCCGGAGCGCACCGTTTTTCCGGCTCTGATGATCGTGACGGTGTCACAGAGCTGCTCGACCTCGGCCAGGATGTGGCTGGACAGCAGCACCGCCGCGCCGCGATCGGCGGCTTCTGCCACGCATTGCTGAAAGTTCTTCTCCATCAACGGGTCCAACCCCGAGGTCGGCTCGTCGAGAATATAGAGCTCGGCATCGGCGCAGAACGCGGCGACGATGGCGACCTTCTGCCGGTTGCCCTTGGAGTAGGTGCGCGCCACCTTGTGTGGGTCGAGTTCGAAGCGTTCGATGAGCTCATCGCGGCGCCGGGTGTCGACCGCGCCGTCGCGCAGCCGGGCCAGGAAATCGATCGCCTGTGCGCCGGTGAGGTTGGGCCACAATGTGACATCACCGGGGACATAGGCGATGCGCCGGTGCAGGGCGACGGCATCGCGCCAAGGGTCGCCGCCGAGCAGTCGGACGTGTCCGCCGTCCGCGCGCAACAGGCCGAGCAGCACCCGGATGGTCGTCGATTTCCCTGCGCCGTTCGGGCCGAGGAATCCGGTGACTTCACCCGGCGCCACCGTCAGGTCCAAGCCATCGAGTGCGATGCTGCGGCCGAACCGCTTCGTCAGTCCCTGGATCTGTACTGCATCGGTCATCACTGACTCCCTTCGGAGGGGTGGCTGAACGGGATGCCTTGTCGGCGTTGGGAGATGAAGGCGTCATACATGGTGGAATCGGTCAGCAGGCCGCGGGTGTAGATCTCCAGGGCGGGTAACACCATGTCCTCGGCGTAATCGCGCAGCACCGCGCGGATATCGGTGGGGTTGTCGTGTAACTGGAGGTAGAGCAGGAATCCGCCGCCGCCGAGCATGCCGAGGAATCGTGCCCGTGCCTTGGGGTCGTCACTGGGTTTGATGGTGCCTGCGCGCACCCCGTCGTCGAGGTACTGCTCGGTGTTGTCGAGCATCCGCTGCCAGAACGCCTTGGCCAGGTCGCCGCCGGTCTGCATGCTGCGCACCAGGTAGACCATCAGCGGTGCGTATTCCTCGATCTCGGCCATCTGGGCGAGCCAGGTGGCCGGGTCCGAGGACTGGATGGACTCGGATTTGGCGGTGCGGATGTACTCGGCGATGTAGTCATCGCATGCCTTGCGCAGGCCGTCCTTGGAACCGAAGTGGTGGATCACCAGGCCGGGACTGACGCCGGCCGCGGCGGCGATGGCGCGGACCCCGGTGGTGAACCCGTGCGTGCCGAACTGCTCGATCGCCGCGTCGCGGATGCGGGCCGCGGTGGTCAGGTCCTCGCTTGAACGCATGTTCAATACATTAAACGCCCGTTCAGGCCGTGGTCAAGGTTCGCCCGCGAGCAGACGTAAACCTGCGCATTTCCGGTGTTCAGCGGCAGTTCTACGTCTGCTCAGCCAGCGTGGCGAGCCCGATCGAGATGTCCGAAGATGCGGGCGATCAGCTCTGCCGGATGGCGTCGGACGTCATCGATCACGATCGGCATCGAAGTCCATCCGCACTCCTGCAGCCGTGCCACTTTCATTCGATCGTGCCGGAGTGCGGCTGCACTGACATGCCAGTCCATGCTTTCGTACTCCACCGCCAAATGCGCGGAAGGCCAGGCGAAATCAACGCGCCATAACCTGCCGTGGAGGTCGACGATCTCGAACTGCAGCTCGGGTGCCGGTACGCCACCGTCGTGCAGGATCAACCGAACTTCGCTTTCCAGCGGAGACTCGGAGCGGGCATCGGCCAGCGGAAGCAACTCGCGGACCTGCACGATCCCGCGGCGTCCCCGCTGCTCCTCGAGGGCCGTCGACAGCGCGGTGTGGTCACAGGCACCCGAACGCAGAGCGGCATCCAGCACCCCGAGCGCGCGTTGCCGCCGGACGGTGCGCGCAATCTCGATCGTCGTCCAGCCCGGCGCGGTGAGCAGCCGGCCGGAGACCGAGCGCAGGGGCGCTCCGACCCGCTGGTGAACGGCGAGCTCACGCGTCGGCCGTATGCGTACACCGGGGTCGAGGATGTGCAGGCGGTGGTCGTGATCGGTATCGAAGCCGTATAACTCGGCGGCAGTGTGCAAACAGCCCACGATCCGGGCCTCGGAAGCCAATTCCAGTGCGGCCAGACGCATTCGGGTGTCAGGCGGGGTGAGCGAGTAGACGCCATAGGCCGCGCGAAAGATCAGCCCTTTTCGCAGCCGATTGGCGATGGCGCGGTGTGACGCTGCTTCGAGCAGCTGTCGGGCAGTCGCCAGGCCACCGTGTGCGGCGATGACATCCTCGATGGCCATGGAGTGATGCTGGCCTCGGTGACGCGCCAAACAAAGGCCGGGCTCCGTCGTCCTGTGGATAACACCGCGAGCAGACGTAGAACTGCCGAAAATGCGAGGTTTTCGGCAGTTCTGCGTCTGCTCGCGGGAGAAGGGTCAGTCGCGGGCGGCGGCGAGCAGTCCGTCACCGAGCGGTATGAGCACCGGGGTGAAGCGCTCGTCCTCGGCGATCAGCCTGGCCGCCTCGCGGACCGCGCTGACCTCGGCGTCATTGGCCGACGCATCACCGGCCCGCCCGCCGAGTGCCGCGCGATGCACCACGATCGCCCCACCGGCGCGCAGCAGGCGTACGCCCTCGGCGACGAACTGGGGCTGATCGGCCGGCGCGGCGTCGATGAAGACCAGGTCGTAGGACTCGTCGGCCAGCCGGGTCAGCACCTCTTGGGCGCGGCCGCCGATCAGCCGCGTGCGGGAGGCGCCGACGCCCGCTTCGGTGAACGCCTGCTTGGCAAGGCGCTGGTACTCGGGCTCGACGTCGATGGTGGTCAGCACCCCGTCCTCGCGCATACCGGCCAACAGCCACAACCCGCTGACGCCCGCACCGGTGCCCACCTCGACAACGGCCTTGGCTCCGGTCAACCGCGCCAGCACCGACAGCAGGGCACCGACCGCGGGGGTGACGGCGCCGGCCCCGCTGTCCACGGCGCGCTCGCGGGCCGCGGCGGTGACCGCGTCCTCGGTGATCGACGCCTCCGCGTGCGAGACGATCGACTGGGCGGCGTCGTCGGTGCTGGCCATGCCCGCAGCGTAGAGCAGCGGTGCTCAGACTCCTGCCGACACGCCCGCCCCCGATGCGCAGATCACATCGAAAATGTGCCCGTTTTGCCTGGTTGCGCCGGGGGTATCTGCTTTCTCAGGAATTGTTCAGTTTGCTCATATGCCTGGCACACCCCGGCGGGAGAACGTACTACGCATGGAACACGGCGACAGCTTGCGACTTCGGAATACGGCCGACACCGGCCACGTTTCCCCTAGCAACGAGCAGACGTCCGCCTGCCATCTCGATTTGGAGGATCCGATCACCGCTTCAACCAGCACCACGAGCAGCCCGGCTGCCAGCCCCGTCACGATGCCCCATCTGGAGCAGTTCACCGACGGCGACTGGGTCGAGCCCTCCGACGAGCTGACCGGCACCGCGGTGTTCGACGCCACCGGCGACAAGGCGGCCATGCCGTCCTGGGATGAGCTGGTGCGCCAACACGCCGACCGCGTCTACCGGCTGGCCTACCGCCTTTCCGGCAACCAGCAGGACGCCGAGGACCTGACCCAGGAGACCTTCATCAGGGTCTTCCGCTCGGTGCACAACTATCAGGCCGGCACGTTCGAAGGTTGGTTGCACCGCATCACCACCAACTTGTTCCTCGACATGGTCCGGCGCCGCACCCGCATCCGCATGGAGGCGCTGCCCGAGGACTATGACCGGGTGCCCGCCGAGGATCCGAACCCCGAGCAGATCTACCACGATTCGCGACTGGGCCCGGATTTGCAGGCAGCGCTGGACTCACTGCCGCCGGAGTTCCGTGCCGCCGTCGTGCTCTGCGATATCGAGGGTCTGTCGTACGAGGAGATCGGTGCCACCCTCGGGGTGAAGCTCGGCACCGTCCGCAGCCGTATCCACCGTGGCCGACAGGCTCTCCGTGAGCATCTGGCCAAGAACTCCGACCAGCTGAGCGCATCGGCCTGAGCTGTCGTAGGTGTGCGCCGCGGCGTGCCGCGCTACATTCAGATGAGTGTTGTCGGTGTGACGACGCGGCGATCCGGAAGGAGCGGGGCGATGGCCGATCCCGGAGATGTGTTCCGTCGCGCGTTCTCCTGGCTGCCCACCCAGTTCGCGTCGCAGAGCAGCGCCCCGGTCGGCCCGCGCCGGTTCGGCTCCACCGAGCATCTCTCGCCCGAGGCCATTGCCGCCTTCGTCGACGGGGAACTGCGGATGACGGCCCATCTGCGCGCCGGTCATCACCTCTCGCTGTGCCCGATGTGCGCCGACGAGGTCGAAGCCCAGCGCCAGGCTCGTACCGCATTACGCGATTCCTGCCATATCGCGATGCCCAGCTCGCTGCTCGGCCTGTTGTCCCAAATCCCGGACCGGGATGCACCGGAGCAGCCGTCCCATGACGACCCCCAGCGCGTCGCAGACGGCGTCGCCAGGGCGCGCCGTAAGCGCCGGTAGGGTTGCAATCGAGACCAGTAGTCGCGCGTCCCATCTCGGATGCGTGCTGTGACCGGGGAGTGATGTACGGGTGAGCAACAAGGACGAATCGGGTAACAACCCTCGGTTGGCCCCGCGCCCGGTGTCGCGTCCGCCGGTGGATCCGGCCTCGCAACGTGCCTTCGGTCGCCCCGCCGGTGTGTCCGGCTCGTTCCTCGGTGCGGACAAGCACATCGATCAGGGGGAGTACACCCCCAAGAGCCTGAACCCCGATCCGGTGCTGGCAGAGGCCTTCGGCCGGCCGTATTCCGGCGGCGAGTCGCTGCAACGCCATCCCGCCGACGCCGGTGCGTTGGAGGCCGAGAACCTCTCCGATGAGGACGACACCCCCGACCCGTGGCGGGACCCGGCCGCGGCCGCGGCCCTCGGTGCACCGGCCGTGGTGGCTTCCGCACCCGTGGTGGTGCAGGCACCCCAGGGCAAGCTCGGAGTGCGCGACGTTCTCTTCGGTCGCAAGGTCTCGGTCGTCGCGCTGGTGATCCTGGCGTTGATCGCCCTGCTGATCGGCGCGCTGGGCGGTCTGGTCGGCAACAAGACCGCCGAGGTGGTCGAGGCCTTCACCACCTCCAAGGTCACCCTGGAGACCAGCGACCTGCCCGCAGAACCGGCGGGCCGACTCGCCGAGGTGGCTGCCGCGGTGGCCGATTCGGTGGTCACCATCGAGGCCACCAGCGATCAGTCGGGATCGCAGGGATCCGGTGTGGTGGTCGACGGCCGCGGTTACATCGTGACCAACAACCACGTCATCTCCGAGGCCGCCAAGAACCCGGCCAAGTTCAAGATGTTCGTCGTGTTCAACGACGGCAAGTCGGTGCCGGCCAACCTCGTCGGCCGGGATCCCAAGACCGACCTCGCGGTGCTCAAGGTCGACAACGTCGACAACCTGACCGTGGCCAGGCTCGGTGACTCAGAGAAGCTCCAGGTCGGCGAGGAAGTCATCGCCGCCGGTGCGCCGCTGGGCCTGCGCAGCACCGTCACCAGCGGCATCATCAGCGCTTTGCACCGGCCGCTGCCGCTGTCCGGCGACGGTTCGGACACCGATACCGTGATCGACGGCGTGCAGACCGACGCCTCGATCAACCACGGCAACTCCGGTGGCCCGCTGATCAATATGAACGCCGAGGTCATCGGCATCAACACGGCAGGAAAGTCGTTGTCCGACAGCGCCAGTGGCCTGGGCTTCGCCATTCCGGTCAACGAGGTCAAGGATGTCGTGCAGAAGCTGATCGAGGCGGGCAAGATCGAGCACCCGTCGCTGGGCCTGACGGCGCGTTCGGTCAGCAACGACCTGGCCTCCGGAGCCCAGATCGCCAACGTCAAGGCCGGCGGACCTGCCGAGCGGGCGGGCATCCTGGAGAATGATGTGGTGATCAAGATCGGCAACCGGAAGGTGGCCGACGCCGATGAGTTCGTCGTCGCGGTCCGTCAGCTGAAGATCGGCGAACCCGCCCCCGTCGAGGTGCTGCGTGACGGGCGTCCGGTCACGTTGACCGTCACGCCGATCGGCGACGGCACGGCCTGAGATGTTCGCCAATGTCGGCTGGGGCGAGATGCTCATCCTGGTGGTGGCCGGTCTGGTCATCCTCGGCCCGGAACGGTTGCCCGGAGCGATCCGGTGGACCTCCAACGCGGTGCGCCAGGCCCGTGAATACCTCAGTGGCGCCACCAACCAACTGCGCGAGGACCTCGGCCCCGAGTTCGACGACCTGCGTCAACCGTTGAGCGAGTTGCAGAAGCTTCGCGGTATGACGCCGCGGGCCGCGCTGACAAAGCATCTGCTCGATGGTGACGACTCGTTCCTGACCGGCAATTTCGACAAGCCGGTCAAGCCGGTATCTCCCGACGCGCCCACGCCGGCCGTCCCGGAGACCCCGCCGACGCCGCGCGAACCCGGACCCACCAGGTTCGACGCGGACGCAACCTGAGTTTCGGGCTAGCGTCCGGCCGGGTCCAGCCCCAGCGACATACCTGCCAGTCCGCGCTTGCGCGCACCGAGCGCGTCGGCGACCTTGCGCAGTTCCCTGCCTGCCGGCGAATCGGGGGCCGACAACACCAGCGGCACCCCGGTATCACCTGCGGACACCAGCTCGGGTTCCAGCGGCACCTGCCCCAGCAGCGGGACCTCGGCACCGACCGAGCGGGTGAGTGACTCGGCGACCTGCCGGCCGCCGCCCTCACCGAACACCTGCATGACGGTGCCGTCCGGCAGTGTCAGGCCGGCCATGTTCTCGACCACGCCGACGATGCGTTGGCGGGTCTGAAGGGCGATGGCACCGGCACGTTCGGCGACCTCGGCGGCCGCGGACTGCGGGGTGGTGACGACCAGGATCTCCGCGCCGGGGATCAGCTGGGACACCGAGATCGCGATGTCACCGGTGCCGGGCGGCAGATCGAGCAGTAGGACGTCCAGATCGCCCCAGTAGACATCGGCGAGGAACTGTTGCAGTGCCCGGTGCAGCATCGGGCCGCGCCACACCACCGGCGTGTTGCCCTGGGTGAACATCGCGATCGAGATGACCTTCACGTCATGGGCGATCGGCGGCAGGATCATCGAGTCGACCTGGGTGGGTCGATCGACGATGCCCATCATCCGTGGCACCGAATGGCCGTAGATATCGGCGTCGAGGACACCGACCTGCAGCCCGCGTGCGGCGAGCGCGGCGGCCAGGTTCACCGTGACGCTGGACTTGCCGACACCGCCCTTGCCGGAGGCGACGGCGTAGACCCGGGTCAGCGAGTTCGGCTGGGCGAACGGGATGACCGGCTCGCGAGAATCGCCGCGGAGCAGCTTGCGTAACTCGGCGCGCTGTTCGTCGTTCATCACGTCGAGGGCGACGGTGACCGTGCCGGTACCGGGCACATCGGCCACCGCGGCGGTGACCTTGTCCACGATTTCGGTCTTCTTCGGGCAGGCCGAGGTGGTCAGATAGATCTCGACGGCGACGGAGTGGTCGTCGGCGATGCTGACGCTCTTGACCATGCCGACCTCGGTGATCGGACGGCGCAGTTCGGGGTCGACGACCTTGCTCAGCGCGGCGCGCACCGCGGCTTCCAGGTCGGTATGTGTCGAGGACATTGCCACCGAGTCTAGGCCGCTGTCGTCGACCATCGGACCGCCGGGCCGAGTCGTCGGTCGGTTACGACGGTGGCTCAGGCTGCGGGACCGGGCGCGGGGCCCGGAGCCGGACCCAGCGCTGCCGGGAGCACCGGCGCGACGGGGGCAGGCGCCGGCGGTGGCGCGAACGGGTTGAACGGCGCGGGCGGCGCGACCGGCGGCGGCGCGAACGGATTGACCGGAGCGGCCGGCGGGGGCGGGGCGAACGGGTTGAACGGTGCCGCCGGCGGGGGCGGGGCGAACGGGTTGAACGGCGCCGCCGGGGCGGGCTTGTTCTCCCCGATGCAGAAGACCGCGCAATTCGGCACGGCCGCAGGCTGATCCGGCCCTGGCGGCACGGGCAACCGGTCGGCGACGTTGGACCGTCCCAGATCGAAGAACGGCATCACGGCCATCGGATCGGTCGACGGCAATCCCAGCGCATTGAGCGGCAGGCCCGGTCCGAGCCCCTCGGCGTTGGTTGCCAGGTGGACGTTCGCGTCACGCAACTGTGGCACCGAGCCGGTGATCGGCGGCAGATCCACCGGCACCACCCCGGTGGCGTAGGCCGCCGCCCAACCCAGCACGTTGCGGGCATAGGCCACGGAGTTGTTGTAACGCAGGATCGCCGTCATCACCTGGCTCTGATCACGCATGTTCAGTCCGCCGCTGCACAGGTAGCGGGCCGCGGCCAGGGTGGCGTCGAAGAGATTCTGCACCTCGGCCTTGCCGTCACCGTTGCCGTCGGAGGCGTACCGCGACCAGGTGCCCGGCAGGAACTGCATCGGGCCCATCGCCTGGGCATAGGTGATCCGGTCGTTGTTGCGGCTCTGCACGATGACCTCGTTGCCGGGCAGTGAGCCGTCCAACGCCGGGCCGAGGATGGGCCGCACCGCGGTGCCGTTGATGTCGGTGGCGCCGTTGCTGGCGTGCATGGACTCGATGCGGCCGATCCCGGCCAGTAGATTCCAGCTCATCCCGCAGTTCGGTGCGGCAGTGGCCATCATGCGTTCGGCGTTGCGGTAGGCGTTGAGGGCGACCGTCGGGATCCGCAGGCTTCCCGGCGAGCTGACCACCGCGGCGGGCGGGGGAGCGGTCAGCGCGGTGCCCGCGGTCTGGAACGGCCGCGGCGCCCGGTAGACGGGAACCACGACAGCGCCGGCACTTTCGTCCGGGGTGGGCACCACCGCGGCCAGCGGCGTGACGGTGGCTTCCAGCACGGGTTTCACCGATGGCCCTGACGCGCCGACGCCGAGCGTCAGCACCAGCGGGGCGAGCACGGCGACACCCAACAACCCGCGTGAGCTGGGAGCCGAATCGGCCACGGACCGGAGCGCCTGATCAGTGCGGCGCCGCGCCGCTGCGAGGGCGGCGCTTCCCCGTTTTGCCACTCAACCGTCCTAAATCCGTTACCCGACCGTTGTGAACCAGGTCACCATACCCATTGCGAGGTCGGCGTGGTGGGCCAATGGGTTCACTGATCCTGTTCGGATTCGTCGGAACCGTCGGCTTCGGCGTGGTCGGCCAGCGCCCGTTTGCCCTTGTTCTTCTTCGGTTTGGGCGGCACCAGTTCGACCAGCATGTCGCGCAGGTCCTCCAACTCGCGGCGCATGTAGTCGCGGGTGACCACCTCGCCGACGGCAAGCCGCAGCGCCGCCAGCTCCCGGGCCAGGTACTCGGTATCGGCCTTGGTCTGCTCGGCACGGCGGCGGTCTTCCTCCAACGACACCCGGTCCCGGTTCTCCTGTCGGTTCTGGGCCAGCAGGATCAGCGGTGCGGCGTAGGCCGCCTGGGTGGAGAAGGCCAGGTTGAGCAGGATGAACGGATACGGATCCCACTGCCAGGCAAAAGCGCCGACGTTCAACAGGATCCAGACGATCACCACGATGGTCTGGATGGCCAGATAGCGACCGGTGCCCAGGAATCGCGCGATGCTCTCGCTGACGCGCCCCACCGCCTCGACATCGAAGCGGGGGCGAAGTGAGCGTGATCGGCGTGGGGTGTCGAGGCGCTGGCGTGCGGAGTCGCTCATCCGGCGGCCTTCCCGGACGGGGCGGTGTCGGCCCGGCTCATGTCGCGGAGTCCGTCATGATCACCGGTTCGCCCTCGTGCTCGCGCCAGTCATCGGGCAGCAGGTGGTCCAGCACGTCGTCGACCGACACCGCACCCAATAGATGGTTCTCCTCGTCCACCACCGGCCCGCACACCAGGTTGTAGGCGGCGAAGTACCGGGTCAGTGCGCCGAGCGGCTCGTCGGGGCGCAGGCTCGGCAGATCGGTGTCGACGATGCCGCTGACCAGAGCCGCGGGCGGTTCGCGCAGTAACCGCTGCAGGTGGACACAACCCAGATAGCGGCCGGTCGGCGTGGCCGTCGGCGGACGCACCACGAACACCAGGGAGGCAAGCGCCGGCGTGAGATCCGGATCGCGGACCCGGGCCAGCGCCTCGGCGACGGTGGTATCGGGTGCCAACACCACCGGCTCGGAGGTCATCAGACCACCGGCGGTGTTCGGCGAGTGGCTGAGCAGACGTCGGACGTCCTCGGAATCCTCGGGATCCATCCGGCGCAGGAACTGTTCGGCGTCGGCGGGGGCCATCGACCCCAACAGGTCGGCGGCGTCATCGGGATCCATCGCCTCCAGAACGTCGGCGGCGCGGTCGGTCTTGAGCTGTCGCAGCACGGTGGCCTGCTCGTCTTCGGGCAATTCCTGGAGCACATCGGCCAGTCGCTCGTCATCGAGTGCGTTGACGACTTCGAACCGCCGTTTGGCCGGCAGATCCCGGATCGCGTCGGCGACCTGGACCGGGCGTTGACCCTGGAACTGTTCGAGCAGCTGCGCGACACCCTGATCCGGCATCGCCAGACCGGATGGCGTCAGACCGTGCACGTGCTTCCAGTCCACCGAATAGACATTGCTCCGTCGGCCGAGCCGGCGTTGCGGGCGGACGGCCACCTTGGTGACCATCCAGTCCCTGGTGCGGGTCTGCTCGATGCCCAGATCGACGACGACGACGTCCATACCGGCCAACTGCTCCAGGTCGGGATCGTCGACCCGGACGCGGGTTTCCAGCACCTGGCCCAGCGCCAGCACCTCACCGGGCCGCTGGGAGAATCTGCGCAGTGAGACGTTTCCGGTGGACAGCGTCACGGTGCCCGGTTCGATCGCGGTGACGCGCAAGATCGGCACGAAAATCCTTTTGCGGGTGAGCAATTCGACGACAAGGCCGAGAACGCGCGGCTGCTGACGGACGATGCTGATGCTCACCACGATGTCGCGGACCCGCCCGACGGATTCGCCGTCCGGGCCCAGCACGACCATGCCCGCAAGGCGGGCCGCATACACCCGGGTGACCGCAACCATGGGACAAAGCGTAGAGACTTGAGCCGTGGACAACCTGTATCGCCCCCGCCGAACCTGCCTGTCCGTTCCGGGTAGCAGCGACAAAATGATCGAGAAGGCCAAGACGCTCGCCGCCGACCAGGTGTTTCTGGACCTGGAGGATGCGGTCGCGGCCGACGCCAAGGCCGCGGCGCGCTCGCGGGTGGCCGCCGCGCTGGCCGAGCCCGGTTGGTCGGATCAGGCGCTGCGCGGGGTGCGGGTCAACGACTGGACCACGCCGTGGACGCATGCCGATGTGATCGAGGTCGTCGCCGGTGCGGGCGCGCAGCTCGATCTCATCGTGCTGCCCAAGGTCTCCGACGCCACCCACGTCCATGCCCTGGATCTGCTGCTGACTCAGCTGGAGCGGACGCATGACCTGCCCGTCGGACGCATCGGTATCGAACCGCAGATCGAGGACGCCAAGGGCTTGGTCAACATCAACGCGATCGCCGCCGCACCGCGGGTGCAGGCCCTGGTGCTGGGCCCCGGTGACATGGCGGCCAGCCTGAACATGCGGACCCTCGAGGTCGGTGGGCAGCCCGACGGTTACGACATCGGCGATGCGCACCACCATGTGCTGATGACGATCCTGGTGGCCGCCCGCGCGCACGGCATCAACGCCATCGACGGCCCGTACGTGAAGGTGCGCGATGTCGAGGGCTTCCGTCGCGTCGCGGGTCGGTCCGCTGCCCTGGGCTACGACGGTAAATGGGTGCTGCATCCCGATCAGATCACCGCGGGCAACGAATTGTTCAGCCCACGCCAGGCCGATTACGACCGTGCCGAGCTGATCCTGGAGGCCTACGCGTGGCACACCTCGCGAGCCGGCGGTGCGCGCGGGGCGGTGATGCTGGACGACGAGATGATCGACGAGGCCAGCCGAAAAATGGCGTTGGTGGTGGCGGGCAAGGGCCGCGCGGCGGGGATGGCCCGCACCGGGGAGCCTTACCGGCCGCCCGCTTAGCGCCTCAAACGAGGGTCATGCTGCTGGCCATGAGTCCGATCCACAACAGCACCCCGAGCGTCATGACGATGGTCGCCAGCGCACCGACGATCGTCGCGGCCAGCGCCAGCCCGTAACCGTCCTGACCGGTCCGCTTGGTCTGGCGCATGGCGATCACGCCGAGGATCAGCCCGGCCACCGACGGCAGTCCGCAGAAGACCAACCCGGCCAGTGCGCTGACCAGTGCGGCGATCGCCGTGCCGTTGGTGCCCGGCGGGCGGTAGGGCGGGTAGCCGGCATACGGCGGATAGCCCGGGTAGGGCGGATATGGCGCCGCGGGACCGGGCGGGTAGGCCTGCGAGGGCAGCGGCGGCGGAAGGCTCGGATCGTCGGGAGGACCGTACGGATGGCCGCCGGTCATGGCGAGACGCTGGCGAGCGCGCCGATGAAGATGCCCAGCGCTATCCCGGCGGCCAGCACCAGCCCGCCCAGGACGATGCCGGAGATGGCGAGCTCCTTGCCGCGCTGTCCGGTTTTCTTGATCTGGTTCAGTGCGACGATCCCCAGGACGATGCCGGCGATGGTGGCGGGAATCCCCATGATGAAGCAGAGGAAGAACAGCGGGACGGCCAGCCCGGAACAGACAAGGGAGGCGACCGCCATGCTGTTCTGCGGGACCGGCGCGCCGTAGGGCGCCGGATAGCCGGCGGGATAGCCGCCGTGGCCGCCATAGGGTGGCGGTCCGCCGAACTGGGCCTGCGGCATGGGTGGTGGGCCGAACCCCGGCGGTGGGCCGGGATAGCTGCCGGGAACGGGGCCCGGGTAGGACGCCGTGGTGTCGAACCCGGTCGGCGAGGGATACGGCGCGCCGAGGTCCTGTGGGGCGCCGTACCCGGGTGGCGGAGGCGGATATCCGGTGGCCGAGTAGTCGGGGGTTGCGTATCCGGGTGCGTAACCCTGCTGCGGATGACCCGGCGGTTGGGCGGCAGGGGGCGGCTGGTTGTACCCGTATGCGGGCGGCGGGGTGTAGTCCGGGTAGTCCGTGGTCCCGGCGGAGCGCTCGATGGGGGGCGCCTCGTATCCGGAGCCCGACGGCGACGCGGTCGACTCGGGCGGCGCACCCTGCTCCGTGGGCGACGTGGCGGCTGCGTCCTCTCCCGGATTGGTCATTCCCCAAACGTAGCGTACGTGCTGGTGGTGGTGTTGATTCGCCGATCGTGACGCGGGTACCCATGATGGCGCGCAGCGGCATAGGGTTGTTCGCATACCGGCTTGTCTACGTGAGGAGAGCAGAGTCATGACGGGTCCCCTTCGACCAGGCCAAGACCCGGGTGCTCGCGGGCCCGCCGCGCTGCCGACACCGCCCAAGGGTTGGCCCATCGGGTCCTACCCGACCTACGCCGAGGCCCAGCGCGCGGTGGATTACCTCTCCGACCAACAGTTTCCGGTGGAGCAGGTGACCATCGTCGGGGTCGACCTGATGCAGGTCGAGCGTGTCACCGGTCGGCTGTCCTGGCCGAAGGTGCTCGGCGGTGGTGTGCTGTCCGGGGCGTGGCTGGGGTTGTTCATCGGTCTGATCCTCGGCTTCTTCAGCCCCAGTCCGTGGGGTGCGCTGGCCACGGGTCTTATCGCCGGTGTGTTCTTCGGTCTGATCACCTCGGCCATTCCGTACGCAATGGCGCGCGGCACAAGGGATTTCAGCTCGACACTGCAGCTCGTCGCCGGCCGTTATGACGTGCTGTGCGACCCGCGTAGTGCCGAGCAGGGGCGGGATCTGCTGGCACGCTTGACGATCTGATGGGCCGACGCGCCCGGCAAGTGGTTGCATAGTACGCGTCTGTGGCTCTACGTTGGCCCCGCGGAGGTTTCTCCTGCAGGTCGCCAACGGCGGCGACATCGGACGCAAACGGAGGCCGGTAGTGCGCACACGACGGCTTTGTGCGGCGGTGATGGCTGCATTGACGGCCGGGTCGGTCATGACGGCGTGTGGTTCCGCCGAGGACGGCATCGTCATCAGCTATTACACCCCCGCCAATGAGATGGCAACGTTCACCGCGGTTGCACAGAAATGCAATGAGCAACTCGGCGGGAGATTCACCATCAGGCAGGTGTCCTTGCCCAAGGGTGCCGACGATCAGCGCCTGCAGTTGGCCCGCCGCCTCACCGGCAACGACAAATCGCTGGATGTGATGGCACTCGACGTGGTGTGGACCGCGGAGTTCGCCGAAGCCGGTTGGGCACTTCCCCTCTCGGACGATCCGGCCGGGCAGGCCGAGGCCGACGCGACCGAGAACACGTTGCCCGGGCCGTTGGAGACCGCCAAGTGGCAGGACAAGCTGTACGCCGCGCCCATCACCACCAACACCCAATTGCTCTGGTACCGAGCCGATCTGATGCCGGCCCCACCGGCGACCTGGGATCAGATGGTGGCCGAGGCCAAGCGGCAGTACGCCGCGGGCGGGCCCAGTTGGATCGCCGTGCAGGCCAAGCAGTACGAGGGTCTGGTCGTGTGGTTCAACACGCTGCTGGAAAGCGCCGGGGGACAGGTGCTCTCCGATGACGGTCAGACCGTCACCCTGACCGATACCCCGGAGCATCGCGCGGCGACGGTGAAGGCGCTGCAGACCATCAAGGATGTTGCCACCGCCCCGGGTGCGGATCCTTCGATCACCCAGACCGATGAGGGCACCGCGCGGCTCGCACTCGAACAGGGCAAAGCTGCGCTCGAGGTCAACTGGCCGTTCGTGTTGCCGTCCATGCTGGAGAACGCTGTCAAGGGCGGCGTGCCCTTCCTGCCGCTGAACGAGGAACCGGCGCTGACCAGTGCCATCAACGATGCGGGCAGCTTCTCACCATCGGACGAACAGTTCAACGTCGCCTACGACGCGAGCAAGAAGGTTTTCGGGTTCGCCCCGTTCCCCGGCATGGTCGACGGTGAGCAGGCCAAGGTCACCCTCGGCGGGCTGAATCTGGCCGTCGGCAAGAACACCCAGCACAAGGCGGAGGCCTTCGAGGCCATCCGGTGCCTGCGCAATGTCGACAACCAGCGCTACACCTCGGTGGAGGGCGGGCTGCCCGCGGTGCGGGCCTCGCTCTACGACGACCCGGCTTTCCAACAGAAGTACCCGCAGTACGAGATCATCCGGCAACAGCTGACCAACGCAGCGGTGCGTCCGGCGACGCCGGTCTACCAGGCGCTGTCGACCCGGATATCGGCAACGCTGGCCCCGATCACCGATATCGATCCGGAGCGGACCGCCGACGAGCTGACCGAACAGGTGCAGAAGGCGATCGACGGGAAGGGGCTCATTCCGTGAGCGCGAAGACGGGCACGGATGACCTCGCCGCGCAGCGACGACTCGCGTTCTGGTTGATCAGCCCCGCGGTGTTGCTGATGCTGGCTGTCACCGCATACCCGATCGGCTATGCGGTCTGGCTCAGCCTGCAGCGCTACAACCTGGCCGCGCCCGATGATGTCGAGTTCATCGGCCTCGGCAACTACCAGACCATCCTCACCGACCGGTACTGGTGGACGGCCTTCGTGGTGACGGTCGGTATCACCATCGTCTCGGTGGCCATCGAGTTCGTGCTCGGCATGGCACTCGCACTGGTCATGCACCGCACCATCTTCGGCAAGGGCACGGTGCGCACCGCGATCCTGGTGCCCTACGGCATCGTCACGGTCGCGGCGTCCTACAGCTGGTACTACGCATGGACGCCGGGGACGGGGTATCTGGCCAATCTACTGCCCGACGGCAGCGCGCCGCTGACCGAACAGCTCCCCTCGCTGGCCATCGTCGTGCTGGCGGAGGTCTGGAAGACGACGCCGTTCATGGCGTTGCTGTTGCTGGCCGGGTTGGCCCAGGTGCCCCAGGACTTGCTGAATGCGGCCCAGATGGACGGCGCCGGGCCGTGGAAGCGGCTGACGAAGGTGATCCTTCCGCTGATCAAACCGGCAATCCTGGTCGCCCTTTTGTTCCGCACCCTGGACGCGTTCCGCATCTTCGACAACATCTACGTGCTCACCGGTGGCGCCAATGACACCGGGTCGGTGTCGATCCTGGGCTACAACAACCTTTTCAAGGCATTCAACCTCGGGTTGGGCTCGGCGATCAGCGTGCTGATATTCCTGTGCGTCGCGATCATCGCGTTCATCTTCATCAAGATCTTCGGAGCCGCGGCGCCGGGTAGCGACGAGGAAGGGGCGCGCCGATGAGCGAGCAGGTGAATGCCCGCCGCGCGACCGGTTGGGCGATCGTCAACGTCATCGTCGTCCTGTACGCACTGATCCCGGTGCTGTGGATCCTGTCGCTGTCGCTCAAGCCGACATCGTCGGTCAAGGACGGCAAGTTCATCCCCGAGCAGATCACCTTCGACAACTACAAGGCGATCTTCCAGGGCAACATCTTCACCTCGGCATTGGTCAACTCGATCGGCATCGGGCTGATCACCACACTGATCGCGGTCACCATCGGTGGGATGGCCGCCTACGCGATCGCCCGGCTGGCCTTCCCCGGTAAGAAGCTGCTCGTCGGGGTGGCGTTGCTGATCGCGATGTTCCCGCAGATCTCGCTGGTGACACCGATTTTCAACATCGAGCGCGCCCTCGGGCTGTTCGACACCTGGCCCGGCCTGATCATTCCCTACATCACCTTCGCGCTGCCGCTGGCGATCTACACCATGAGTGCCTTCTTCAAGGAGATCCCATGGGATCTGGAGAAGGCGGCCAAGATGGACGGCGCCACACCGGGCCAGGCGTTCCGCAAGGTGATCGCGCCGCTGGCCGCGCCGGGCATCGTCACCGCGGCCATCCTGGTGTTCATCTTCGCCTGGAACGATCTGCTGCTGGCGCTGTCGTTGACGGCGACCGAGCGGGCCATCACCGCTCCGGTGGCGATCGCCACCTTCACCGGCAGCTCGCAGTTCGAGGAGCCCACCGGCTCCATCGCGGCGGGCGCGATGGTCATCACCATCCCGATCATCATCTTTGTTCTCATCTTTCAGCGACGGATCGTGGCCGGGTTGACCTCCGGCGCGGTGAAGGGGTAAGTCATGGCCGAAATCGTGCTGGAAAACGTGTCGAAGAGTTACGCCGGTGGCGCCACCGCGGTCAAGGACCTGTCGCTGACCATCGCCGACGGTGAGTTCATCATCCTGGTCGGGCCGTCCGGGTGCGGGAAGTCGACCACGCTGAACATGATTGCCGGCCTGGAGGACATCAGTTCCGGAGAACTGCGCATCGGCGGCGAGCGGGTCAACGACAAGGCGCCCAAGGATCGCGATATCGCGATGGTGTTCCAGTCCTATGCGCTGTATCCGCACCTGTCGGTGCGGCAGAACATCGCCTTCCCGCTGACGCTGGCCAAGGTCGGCAAGGACGAGATCAACCGCAAGGTCGAGGAGACCGCCAAGATCCTGGATCTGGCGAACCTGTTGGACCGCAAGCCCGCCCAGCTGTCCGGCGGACAGCGGCAGCGAGTTGCCATGGGCCGGGCGATCGTCCGCAACCCCAAGGCGTTCCTGATGGACGAGCCGCTGTCGAACCTCGATGCCAAGCTGCGCGTGCAGATGCGGACCGAGATCGCGCGGCTGCAGAGCCGGCTGGGCACCACCACGGTCTACGTCACCCACGATCAGACCGAGGCGATGACGCTCGGTGATCGCGTCGTGGTGATGCTGGCCGGTGTCGCGCAGCAGATCGGCACCCCCGAAGAGCTGTACAACACCCCGGCCAATCTCTTCGTCGCCGGGTTCATCGGCTCGCCGGCGATGAACTTCTTCCCGGCCTCGCTCACCGACGGTGGCATCAAGCTGCCGTTCGGTGAGGTGATGCTCTCCGACGAGGCGCAGCGGGTATTGGAGCAACATCCCGCGCCCCGCAACGTCATCGCCGGTATCCGGCCCGAGCATTTCGACGATGCCGCGTTGATCGACACGTACTCGCGCATCCGGGCGGTCACCTTCGAGGTCGACGTCGACCTGGTCGAATCACTGGGCGCCGACAAGTACCTGTACTTCCGCACCGAGGGCTCCGGGGCCAAGTCGGCGCAGCTCGAGCAGCTGGCTGCCGAATCCGGTACCGGCGAGAACGAGTTCGTGGCTCGGGTTTCCGCGGATTCGAAGGTGCGCGCGGGAGGCAAGGCCGAGCTCGCGGTGGACACCGCCAAGCTGCTGATCTTCGATGCCGACTCCGGGGTGAATCTGTCGATCCCGCCGGTGGGCTAGTGACCGACGTTCTGGCCGAGGTGCGCCGGGGGGTGCGGGAGCACTTCGCCGATGCCGGTGTGCTCGGCGATCCCGGCGAGGCCAGCGTGACGTTTCTCGGTGCCGACCGGATCGACATCCTGCGCTTCGGTCCCGATGGTGCTGGCGTCAACCATTATGTGTCGCTCGGCTGTTCGCGATATCCGATGGCCGATCCGACGGATCTGGTCGCCGATGGGGTGCGCGGGCCGCGTGCCGAGGTAATGGTGTCGTTGCGCCCGCCCAGCCCGGTCGGGTTGGCAAAGTCCATCGCCATACTCGCCGCAGCCCCCGCGGTCGAGGGTCTGGTGCTCGAACCCGACGCGCTGATCGATCTGAGCGGTCCGCTGTTCGAGGCCGCGCCGTTCACGGCATTCCTGTTGAGTGCCGGCCCGGTTGCCGATATCGAGCTGGGGGAGCCGTTGTCGGCGGTGACCGTGCTGCAGGCGACGCCGATCACCCCCACCGAGGCGGCCTGGGTGCGGCTCAAGGGCGCCGAGGCGATGCGTGAAGCCTGGCGCACCGACGGCGTCGATGTGTTCGACCCGAACCGCCGGGCCTCCGAACCGTCCTGATTCCTGTGATTTGTGGAGCCGCAGCCGCGTCGGTCGCGGCTCAGACTCCACAAATCGCAGGAAAACTAGAGCCAGTGGTTGCGCCGGAACTGCCGATACAGCAGCGTGCAGATGGTCAGCATCGCCAGCAGCACGGCCGGGTAGCCGTAGGTGGCCTTCAGCTCCGGCATGTTCTCGAAGTTCATCCCGTAGATACCGGCCATCGCGGTGGGCACCGCGGCGATGGCCACCCATGCCGAGATCTTGCGCATATCGGTGCTCTGCTGCATTCCCACCTTGCCGACGGCGGCCTGCACCAGGGAGCTGAGAACCTCGTCGTAGCTGGCGATGCGGTCCGAGGCACTGGTGTTGTGGTCCAGGACATCGCGCATATAGCGGCGGACCTCCTTGGAGATCAGGTCGTTGTGGTCGGAGCCCAGCCGCTGCAGCGCGGTCGTCAGCGGACTGACCGCGCGACGCAGCTCGACGATCTCCCGCTTGAGCATGTAGATGTTCTCGATATCGGTGGGCGAGCTGGGGGAGAAGACGTTCTCCTCCATCGCGTCGATATCGGTCTCCACCCGATCGGTCACGTCGAGATAGCCGTCGACGACATGGTCGGCGATCGCGTGCATCACCGCATACGGTCCCAGCGCGCAGCTCGCCGGTGAGTTGTCCATCGTGCGGCGCACCCCGGCCAGCCCGCTGTGGTCGCCGTGCCGGACCGTCACGACGAAGTCGGTGCCGACGAAGATCATGATCTCGCCGGTCTCCACGATCTCGGGAGCATTGGCCACCGACTCGTGTTCGACGTAGTTCACCGTCTTGAGCACGAGGAACAGGGTGTCGTCGTAGCGCTCCAGTTTGGGGCGTTGATGGGCGTGCACGGCATCCTCGACCGCCAGTTCGTGCAGCCCGAACACGTCTGCCACCGCCTGCATCTGGTGCTCGTCGGGTTCGTGCAGACCGATCCAGACAAACGCCGGGGTCCCGGTGGCCTCGATCTCGTGGACCTTGTTCAGGGCCGCGGCGTGGGTGTACTTGCCGGGCAGGCGCGCACCGTCGCTGTATACGCCGCAATCGACCATCGCCTGCGAGACGGGCACGTGGATGCTGCGGGCATCCGGCTCGGTGGTGGCACGCCGCGCCGAAGGGCGCAGCTTGGACGGTGACGGCGTGCGGAACGTCGGCATCGCTACCTCCCAGCATCACGGGACAACCCGGGCAGAATGTTACTCGTCAGTCGCATTTCCAACCTCTCACCAGCGGGGTTGGGGTGCCGGTGAGTTGAATGGATGAAGTAGCGTCGAGCGCATGTCCGAACTGGTGCGAACCCCACAGGTTGTCGTCGACGACGCCGAGATCTTTGCCGCCCACGAGGGTGGAAAGCTCTCGATCGATCTGAAAGCGCCGCTGGATACCCAGCGTGCACTGTCGATCGCCTACACCCCGGGCGTAGCCCAGGTCAGCCGCGCGATCGCCGCCGATGCGACGCTGGCCAAGAAGTACACCTGGGCCAACCGGCTGGTTGCCGTCGTCAGCGACGGCAGCGCCGTGCTGGGCCTGGGTGACATCGGCCCGGCCGCCTCGCTGCCGGTGATGGAGGGCAAGAGCGCGCTGTTCAAGACCTTCGGTGGCCTGGACTCGATCCCGATCGTGCTGGACACCAAGGACCCCGACGAGATCGTCGAGACACTGATCCGACTGCGCCCGACGTTCGGAGCGGTGAACCTCGAGGACATCTCGGCGCCGCGCTGCTTCGAGATCGAGCGCCGCGTCATCGAGGCATTGGACTGCCCGGTCATGCACGACGATCAGCATGGCACCGCGATCGTGGTGCTGGCCGCCCTGCTCGGTGCGGTCAAGGTCCTCGATCGGGAGATCACCGACCTCAAGGTCGTGGTGTCCGGGGCCGGCGCCGCCGGTGTGGCCTGCACCAACATCCTGCTCAACAGCGGGATCAGCGACATCGTCGTGCTGGACAGCAAGGGCATCGTCGAAAGCGGCCGCCCCGACCTGAACTCGTTCAAGGCCGAGCTGGCGCAGCGCACCAACCCGCGCGGGCTGACCGGCGGGGTCGCCGAGGCGCTCGACGGTGCCGACGTGTTCCTCGGTGTGTCGGCCGGGCTGGTCCCCGAGGAGTTCATCGCCACGATGGCGCCGGGCTGCATCGTGTTCGCACTGTCCAATCCCGACCCCGAGATCCACCCCGACGCGGCCCGCAAGTACGCCGCAGTGGTCGCGACCGGCCGCAGCGACTTCCCGAATCAGATCAACAATGTGCTGGCCTTCCCCGGTGTGTTCCGCGGTGCCCTGGACGCGGGTGCCCGCCGTATCACCGAGGAGATGAAAGTGGCGGCCGCACATGCGATCTTCTCCGTCGTGGGGGACGATCTCGCGGTCGACCACATCGTGCCGAGCGCGCTGGATCCGCGGGTCGGTCCGGCGGTCGCCGAGGCCGTGGCCGCAGCTTCCGGGGTCTGAGATCGGTTCGGCGATCCGGTATCTGGCAGTTGCGCTGATCGCGCTGCTGGTTGCCGGCTGCGGTGGACAGGCGCCGCCGCCACCCTCGGTGGCGGTGGGTGCCGGCGCCGATGCCGAATCGGCGTTGCTCGCCCATCTCTACGTCGCCGCGCTCGGCTATTACGGCAGCACGGCGCATGTCAAGGCTGTCCCGGATCCGTTGGGCGCGTTGGACTCCGGGGATGTCGACGTGGTTCCTGCCTTCACCGGCCAGGCGCTGCGCCGGTTCGCCCCCGATGCGCCGGCCCGCTCGGCGGCACAGGTGTATCGCGCGATGGTCGGATCGCTACCGGAGGGACTCGGCGCCGGCGATTACACCGAAAGTGCTTCGGACAAGCCGACCGTGGCCGTGACCGGGCGGACCGCCGCGGACTGGGGCGCCACCGATGTGCTGGCCCTCGTCGGGCGGTGCGCGGAACTGAAACCCGGCGCGGTACGCGGCACGGATGTGCCCGCCGCGCTGGGTGCCTGCACGCTGCCCGCACCGCGCGAGTTCGCCGATGCCGCGGCATTGCAGGCCGCCCTGCGCGGCGGCCGGATCAACCTGGCCTGGACGACGGCCGCCGCACCCGATCAGCCGGCGGACCTGAGCGTGCTGTCCGATCGCACCGCGCTGATCCGGGCCGAGAACATCGTCCCGGTGTTCCGGCGTAACGGACTGACCCAGACCCAGCAGCGGTCGGTCAACGAACTGGCCGGTGTGCTCGATACCGATGCGCTGGCCCAGATGCGGGCCGAGGTCGCCGCCGGTGGAGAGCCGGGCGCGGTGGCGGGTGCCTGGCTGGGCACCCACCCGCTGGGCCACTAGAACCTACTTGGGGATCAGGCCTTTGGCGACTGACGAGAACAGCTTCTGATACCCGCCGGAGCCGGTGATCCTGATCAGCACGTCCAGGATCTTGGCGTCGGCGCCGACGAGAACCCGGGCCCGGTCCTTACGAACCGCTTCCAAGATGATCTTGGCGGCCTTCTCGGGGCTGGTGCGGGCGAGCTTGGTGTCGAATGCCTTGGCCATCTCGGCGACGTCGATCCCCTCGGCCGCGGTGGCGTTGCGCGCGATCGCGGTCTTGATGCCGCCGGGGTGCACGCAGGTCACCCGGACCGGGTGCTTGTTGATCGCCATCTCCTGGCGCAGCGCCTCGGTGAAACCGCGCACCGCGAACTTGGCCGAGTTGTAGGCCGCCTGACCCGGTACCGCGAACAGGCCGAAGACGCTGGAGACGTTCACGACGTGCCCGTCGCCGGAGGCGATCAGGTGGGGTAGGAACGCCTTGGTGCCGTTGACGACACCCCAGAAGTCGACGTCCATGACGCGTTCGATGTCCTTGAAGGAGCTGACTTCGATATCACCCTGATAGGCGATGCCCGCGTTGTTGTAGATCTGGTTGACCTTGCCGAAGTGTTCCTTGACAGCATCGGCGTAGAGCTCGAAGGCCTCACGCTCGGTGACGTCGAGGCGGTCGGCCTTCACCGGCGCGCCGATGGCCTTGAGTCGCTCCTCGGTGACGGCCAGGCCCTCGGTGTCGACATCGCTGATCGCCAGCTTGGCCCCCGAGCGACCCAGCTCGACGGCCAACGCCTGCCCGATACCCGATCCGGCTCCCGTGACGACGGCAACTTTTCCGGCGAAGCCCTCCATGCACGCACTCCTCTGCGATCGACTGTCTACGCGATTGTGTCCGACCTTAGCCGTTACCGGCGGTACCGAGGTCGACAGGGTCGGTCCGTTCTCCACGAAAGCGGTGATGAGGTCGGCGAACTCGTCGGCGCGCTCGATCTGCGGCATGTGCCCGGTCGCGGTGAACAGGTGGACCTGTGCGTCCGGGAACTGGCGCTGGGCCGCGCCCAGATGCGCCGCGGGAAGGATGCGGTCGCGGTCGCCCCAGATCAGCAGGGTGGGCCGGGGGTGCGCGGCGACCGCTGCCAGCAATTCTGTTCGCCACTGCGGCCGGACACCGCGCATGGTGCCGAGGTGGTTGGCCATCTCGAGGAGGAACTCGCCGGTGCCGGGCTGGGCGGCGATGCTCAGCGCATGGTCGATGCGTTCGCGGGTGGCCAGCGACGGGTCGGCGAACAGCCGCCGTTCCATCAGCCGGGCTCCGGCCGGGGTGCTGCGGGTGGCGAGATGGCGTCCGATGCCGGGAAGCGAGAGCATCCGTAGCAGCGGGGTGACCTCGGCGCCGAAACCGGCGCTGTTGACCAAGGTGAGGCTGGCAACGCGGTCCGGGTGCGACGCCAACAGCTGCATGGCCACCGCACCGCCGAGCGAGTTGCCGATGACATGGCATGGTCGGTTCTCGTCGAGTGCGGCCAGGGCGCCGGCGACGCCGTCGGCGACGGTGGCCAGGTCGGCGGGGCCGTCGCGGCGCGCGGACCGGCCGAATCCGGGCAGGTCGACCGCGATCACATAGAAGCGGCCGGACAGGCGCTCGACCTGCTCGGTCCAGTCCTCCAGGCTGCGGCCGATACCGTGCAGCAGCAACAGCGGGGTGTCGGCTCGATCGCCGGCGGTCAGGGCGCGGACGGTGCGGCCGTCGACGTTCACGACGTGCATCCGATCATGATGTGATGACCGTTACCCGTTGACCAGGGGCAAAGCGCACCCGATTGCGGTGCCCGCGGTGCATTTTGTGCGATCCGGCTGTAATGATCCGGCGCCCGGAAGCGATTCCCCACCATGATGCGTTTGCGATTGGCGGCCGCCGCCGGTGCCGCCCTGTCCATCGGTGTGCTGGCCGCAGCCCCCGCTCAGGCCGACCCGGCCGGGGACTTCCTCAACACCCTCGATGGCACGGGCCTGAGCACCCTCAACCCGGCCGATGCCGTGGCCGCCGGACAGTCGGTCTGCCCGATGTTGGCCGACGGTGGCCAGAACCTGGCCGATGTCGCGGGCCGGGTCTCCGAGACCATCGGCCGCCCGATCGGGCCGGCCACCATGTTCACCGGGTTCGCCATCTCGGCGTTCTGCCCCGGCGCGGTCACCTCGATCGCCAACGGTGAGTCGCCCCTTCCGCTGGGACTGCTGGGCTTCTGACACCGCGACCGTGCACGAACTGCGCCCCGACACCGAAGTGTCGGGGCGCAGACACGCACGCTCGGCGGGAACGGGTCAGGGCGCGAACGCCTCGTCGATGATCTCCTGCTGCTCGACGGCATGGACCTTCGATGACCCGGACGACGGCGCGCTCATCGCACGCCGCGAGATCCGCTTGATGCCGGTCAGCTTCTCCGGCAACAACTCCGGTAGGGACAGCCCGAAGGTCGGCCACGCGCCCTGGTTGGCCGGCTCCTCCTGTACCCAGAAGTACTGCTCGACATTCGGGTACTCGTCCAGCGTCGCGTTGAGCCGGCGCCGGGGCAGCGGGTAGAGCTGCTCGATACGCACGATGGCGACATCGTCGCGCTTCTCCTTGGCCTTGCGCGCGACCAGCTCGTAGTAGATCTTGCCGCTGGTCAGCAACACCCGCTTGACCTTCGACCGGTCGCCGTCGCCGTCCTCGTAGGTCGGCTCCTCGAGCACCGAGCGGAACTTGATCTCGGTGAAATCGCGGACTTCGGAGACCGCGGCCTTGTTGCGCAGCATCGACTTCGGGGTGAACACGATCAGCGGTCGATGGATGCCGTCGAGCGCGTGGCGACGCAACAGGTGGAAATAGTTGGCCGGCGTGGACGGCACCGCGACGGTCATCGACCCCTCGGCGCACACCTGCAGGAAACGCTCGATCCGCCCCGAGGTGTGGTCGGGGCCCTGGCCCTCGTGGCCGTGCGGCAGCAGCAGCACGACGTCGGAGAGCTGACCCCACTTGGCCTCACCGGAGGAGATGAACTCGTCGATGATGGACTGGGCGCCGTTGACGAAGTCGCCGAACTGGGCCTCCCACAACACGATCGCCTCGGGGTTGCCCACCGAGTAGCCGTATTCGAAGCCGACGGCCGCGAATTCCGACAGCGCGGAGTCGTACACCTCGAGCCGGCCGCCGTTGGGGTTGCCGTCGGCGTCGGTGGTCAGCAGATCGATCGGGGTGAACTCCGCACCGGTCTTGCGGTCGATGATCACCGCGTGCCGCTGGGTGAAGGTACCGCGGCGCACGTCCTGGCCGGTCAGCCGGACCGTCTTGCCTTCGGAGACAAGCGATCCGATGGCCAGCAGTTCGCCGAACGCCCAGTCGACCTTGCCCTCGTAGGCCATCTCGCGACGCTTGTCGAGCACGGGCTGCACGCGCGGGTGCACGTTGAAGCCCTCCGGTACGGCCAGGTGGGCGTCGCCGATGCGGGCCAGCACGGACTTGTCGACCGCGGTGTTGAGGCCCTTGGGTGTCTGCTGGTCGGCCTCCACCGATTCGCTCGGCTCGATCTCGTGCTTCTCCAGCTCGCGGACCTCGTTGAACACCCGCTCCAGTTGGCCCTGGTAGTCGCGCAGCGCGTCCTCGGCCTCCTTCATCGAGATGTCACCACGGCCGATGAGGGCTTCGGTGTAGGACTTGCGGACACCGCGCTTGGTGTCGATGACGTCGTACATACCGGGCTGGGTCATCGACGGGTCGTCACCCTCGTTGTGGCCGCGGCGGCGGTAACACAACATGTCGATGACGACGTCCTTGTTGAACTTCTGGCGGAAGTCCATGGCCAGCTTGGCCACCCACACACACGCCTCGGGATCATCACCGTTGACGTGGAAGATCGGCGCGCCGACCATCTTGGCCACGTCGGTGCAGTACTCGCTGGAGCGCGAGTCGTGCGGCGAGGTGGTGAAGCCGATCTGGTTGTTGACGATGATGTGGATGGTGCCGCCGGTGCGATACCCGCGCAGCAGCGCCAGGTTCAGCGTCTCGGCGACCACACCCTGGCCGGCGAAGGCGGCATCACCGTGCAGCATCATCGGCACCACCGAGAACGCCGGATGCTCGTTGTCGTTTGCGAAGTCGATCATGTCCTGCTTGGCCCGGACCAGCCCCTCCAGGACCGGGTCGACGGCCTCCAGGTGGCTGGGGTTGGCGACCAGCGAGACGGCAATATCGTTGTCGCCGAACATCTGCAGGTAGGTGCCGGTGGCCCCGAGGTGGTACTTCACGTCACCGGAACCGTGGGCTTGGCTCGGGTTCAGGTTGCCCTCGAACTCGCTGAAGATCTGGCTGTAGGGCTTGCCGACGATATTGGCCAGCACGTTGAGCCTGCCGCGGTGCGGCATACCGATGACGACCTCGTCGAGACCATGCTCGGCGGCCTGGTCGATGGCGGCATCCATCATCGGGATGACGGTTTCCGCGCCCTCCAGCGAGAAACGCTTCTGCCCGACGTATTTGGTCTGCAGGAAGGTCTCGAAGGCCTCTGCGGCGTTGAGCTTGCTCAGGATGTACTTCTGCTCGGCGACCGTCGGCTTGTCGTGCTTGGTCTCCACGCGCTCCTGGATCCAGCGCTGCTGCTCGGGTTCCAGGATGTGGGTGTACTCGACACCGACGTGGCGGCAGTAGGCATCACGCAGCACCGAGAGCACATCGCGCAGCTTCTTGTACTCGGCCCCGGCGAACCCGTCGACCTTGAACTCGCGGTCCAGATCCCACAGCGTCAGTCCGTGGGTCAGTACGTCGAGATCGGGGTGGCTGCGGAACCGGCTCTTGTCCAGCCGCAGCGGGTCGATATCGGCCATCAGGTGTCCGCGGTTGCGGTAGGCCGCGATCAACTCGATGATCCGGGCGTTCTTGTCGAAGATCGAGTCCGGGTTGTCGGTGCGCCACCGGACCGGCTCATAGGGGATACCCAGTTCGCGGAAGATCTCGTCGTAGAACTCGTCGTCGAGCAGCAGGGTGTGGATGGTGCGCAGGAAATCGCCGGACTCCGCACCCTGGATGATGCGGTGGTCATAGGTCGACGTGAGCGTGATCAGCTTGCCGACACCGAGTTCGGCGATGCGCTCCTCGGAGGCACCCTGGAACTCGGCGGGGTATTCCATGGCGCCGGCGCCGATGATGGCACCCTGACCGCGCATCAGTCGCGGCACCGAGTGCACCGTGCCGATGGTGCCCGGGTTGGTCAGCGAGATGGTGACACCGGCGAAGTCCTCGGCGGTCAGCTTGCCGTCGCGCGCACGCCGGACGATGTCCTCGTAGGCGGCGATGAACTGCCCGAAGCCCATCGTCTCGCACTTCTTGATGGCGGCGACCACCAGCGAGCGGTTCCCGTCCTTGCCCGCGAGGTCGATGGCCAGACCGAGATTGGTATGTGCCGGGGTGACCACATTGGGCTTTCCGTCGACCTCGGCGAAGTGCCGGTTCATGTTGGGGAACTTCTTGACCGCCTGCACGATGGCGTAGCCGAGAAGGTGGGTGAAGCTGATCTTGCCGCCGCGGGTGCGCTTGAGGTGGTTGTTGATGACCACGCGGTTGTCGATCATCGCCTTGGCCGGAATGGCCCGCACGCTGGTGGCGGTGGGCACCTCCAGCGAGAAGTTCATGTTCTTGACGACGGCGGCGGCCGCGCCCCGCAGGACGGCGGTCTGGTCATCGGTGGCCGGCGCGGCAGGCGGCGTCTTGGGCTTGGCCGGTTCGGCCTTCGCCTCCGGCTTCGCGGCTGGCTTTTCTGCCGGCTTCTGGGTGGGCTTCTCGGCAGGCCTGGTGTCCGACTTGGCCGCGGGCTTGTCGGTGGAGGGAGCCGGCTTGGTGGGGGCGGAGCCGTTCGAGGACGGAGCGGGCTTGCTGGTCTGGGTCTTGCTGGTCTGGGTCTTGGTGGTGGTCTGGGCCGGTGCTGCGCTCTTGGCGGACTCGCTGCTCCCGTCGACCGGTTCGGGCGCGTAGTCCACGAGGAACTCGTGCCAACTCGAATCCACCGACGAAGGATCCTCGCGGAACTTGCGATACATCTCTTCGACGAGCCACTCATTTTGTCCGAAGGGTGAAGGTGCACTGCTCACAGCAGCTTTTCGCCTCGATTCCATCTGCTCACGGCAGGCGTCGTGCTACGCCACCCGCCCCCTGGATTAATGCGGTTACCCGCGTTTTGCCGCCCTAAAGGCTACGCCTCGGAACACACCCCCACCATGAGAGTGGGACTTGTCACTCGGAGTTAGCCGCAGGGAGCACGTGCAGTGTCGATGGCCAGCGCGCGGGCGGTTTTCCGAACGCCTGCCGGGCGTTGCCGACGATCTTCTTGCCCATGAGCCGATTACCCATCCCGCCGACGACGGCACCCACGCCGACGGGGAGCATCTTGCCGAACGCCAGCGCTCCGCGCTTGAGCGCGTACTTCTTGACGAAATATTTGACCAGCCGGTTGTTCAGCTGGGAC
Organism: Mycolicibacterium neoaurum ATCC 25795; assembly: GCF_000691525.1. Classification (GTDB taxonomy): domain Bacteria; phylum Actinomycetota; class Actinomycetes; order Mycobacteriales; family Mycobacteriaceae; genus Mycobacterium; species Mycobacterium neoaurum. Next base: position 103,855 of record NZ_JMDW01000012.1, on the reverse strand, counting down.
ACCACCGGCAGCGGCAGGGTGGCCGCGCCATCGGAGATCCAGGCGCCGCTAGTACGTCCGCCGCCGACCAGGTCGGCGACCGCCCCCTTACCGTCCTCACCGACCAACACCGAGAGAACCAGCGCGCGCCGCCGCTCGCGATGATCGGCGGGAATGCCGTGTACTTCGGCGACCGCCAGCGCGAACACCGCGGTCGCCTCAAGGAACACCACCGTCTCACCGGCCACCGCGGACAGCGCGGCCAGCGTGCCGATACCGGGGAACGCCGCGGCAGACCCGACCGCGGCCCCCGAGGCCATCACCGCGGCCAGGTAGTGCTTCTCACACGCGGTGATGATCTCGGCAGGGGTGGCGTCGGGACGCTGGTTGCGCAGCCGCTGCACGTACGCGGTGACGGCGGGCCCCTGCAGACGGGTGCTGCGCTCCAATATCTGGGACAGCGCCTTGGCGGCGGCGCTGGGATCCTCGTCGACGCCGTCGCGGGTGGCTGGCAGGTTCTTGCTGGAGCGGGCGTTCATCGGCGCACTTCCCTTCGCATCCTCGGGTCATTCCCGGGGTTGCCTGTCGAATACCCAGGTTAACGTGCGTTCAACGTCTGGGATGGCGGTCTGGTGCCCGGCGCGCCCGCGACGGTGAGCACCGACCACCGTCGGGTGAGTCGTGCTGGCCGGGAAGAAAAAACCGACGTGCGTTGCTGTGCCTAGCCGTGACACCATCGCCGACCGTGACAACCGAGACCCGAACGGATGGTGCGCCGAACCGGCTGCGGATGATCGCGGTGCTCGGACTGATGGTGGCGCTCGGGCCGCTGACCATCGACATGTACCTACCCGCGCTGCCGCGGATCGCGCAGGACCTCACCGTGTCCTCCTCGATGGTGCAGCTCACCCTCACCGGGACACTGGCGGGGCTGGCCATCGGCCAGCTGGTCATCGGCCCGCTGTCGGATTCGTTGGGCCGACGGGTGCCGCTGATGGCGGGTATCGGCATCCACATCGTGGCGTCGCTGATCTGTCTGTTCGCCCCGAATATCGCGGTGCTGGGCACCGGCCGCGTGCTGCAGGGTTTCGGCGCCGCCGCCGCCTCGGTGGTGGCGGTCGCGGTGGTCGGTGACCTCTACGTCGACAATGTCGCGGCGACGGTGATGTCGCGGCTGATCCTGGTGCTCGGGGTTGCACCGGTGATCGCGCCGTCCCTCGGCGCGGCGGTGCTGCTGCACGCCTCCTGGCACTGGGTTTTCGCGGTGCTGGTCGTGCTTGCCGCCGGACTCCTGCTGCTGGCGGCGCTGGCCCTGCCCGAGACCCTGCCCGTCGGCCACCGGCGCCCCTTACGGGTGCGTGGGATCGCGCGCACCTATGCCGGTCTCTTGCGCGACCCGCGCTTCGTGACGCTGGTCGCTGTCGCGGGATTGAGCATGGCCGGGCTGTTCGGCTACATCTCGGCCGCGCCCTTCGTCCTGCAGGGTGACTACGGGCTGAATCAGCAGATGTTCGCGTTGGTGTTCGCCGGCGGCGCGGTTGTCCTGATCGGCTCCACCCAGTTCAATGTCGTGCTGCTGCGCCGGTTCGCCCCGCAGCAGATCATGGTCGCCGCCCTCGGTGTGTCGGTGGTGGCGGGCGTCGTGTTCATCGCGCTGGCGTTCACCGGCGTGGCCGGCCTGACCGGATTCCTGGTACCGGTCATGGTGATCCTCGGGGCGATGGGACTGGTGCTGCCCAACGCGCCGGCGGTGGCGCTGTCGCGGCACGCCGAAGCAGCGGGTACCTCGGCGGCGTTGCTGGGTGCCGCCCAGTTCGGTATCGGTGCGGCCGTGGCCCCCTTGGTCGGGGTGCTCGGCAACAGCGAATTCGCCCTCGCCCTGGTGATGTTGGCGGGATCGGGTGTCGCGCTGGTCGGATTGTTGACCGTCGGCGCGCCGACCCGGCAGGACGGATCGGCGTCGTCGGCCGCGATCGCGACCGATACTGTCTGACCGAGGATCTCGACGATCCGACCCGACTTGTCGGGAAACGGGCCGGACCGTACCGTCGGTCCGGTCGCCACACCCCCGATGACGAGTAGATGTTCGAGAACCCCACTGATCGCCGATCACCCTCGGCCTCCCGGATGACCGGGCAGGCCCGCCCCGCCAACCCGTGGCACGCCCTGTGGGCGATGCTGGTCGGCTTCTTCATGATCTTGGTCGACTCCACGATCGTCGCGATCGCGAACAAGCCGATCATGGACGCGCTGGGCACCGACTACGACGGCGTCATCTGGGTGACCAGCGCCTACCTACTGGCCTACGCCGTCCCGTTGCTGGTGGCCGGGCGCCTGGGCGACCGGTTCGGGCCCAAGAACCTCTACCTGATCGGCCTCGGCGTGTTCACCGCCGCATCGCTGTGGTGCGGGTTGGCCGGGTCGATCGAGATGCTGATCGCGGCCCGCGTCGTGCAGGGTCTGGGTGCGGCGCTGCTGACCCCGCAGACGCTGTCCACGATCACCCGGCTGTTCCCGGCCGCGCGCCGCGGCGTCGCCATGAGCGTGTGGGGTGCCACGGCCGGGGTGGCGACCCTGGTGGGGCCGATCGCCGGCGGGGTGCTCATCGACGGCCTGGGCTGGCAGTGGATCTTCTTCGTCAACGTGCCCATCGGCATCATCGGTATCGGGTTGGCGATGTGGCTGGTTCCGTCGTTGCCCACCGAGCGGCACGATTTCGATCTGCTCGGGGTGGCGCTGTCCGGGCTGGCGATGTTCTTCATCGTCTTCGGTCTGCAGGAGGGACAGTCCCACGACTGGGCCCCCTGGATCTGGGCGACCATGGCCCTCGGCTGCGCGTTCCTGGTGGGCTTCGTCTATTGGCAGTCGGTGAACCCGCGGGAACCGCTGATCCCGCTGCGCATCTTCGCCGACCGCGATTTCACCCTCTCGACCGTCGGCGTCGCCGTCATTAGCTTCACCGTCACCGCGATGATCCTGCCGGTGATGTTCTACGCCCCGGTGGTGCTCGGGTTGTCCTACACCCGATCGGCCCTGCTGACCGCGCCGATGGCGATCGCGTCGGGTGCGCTGGCCCCGTTCGTCGGTCGCATGGTCGACCGCAAGCATCCGACGCCGATCATCGGCTTCGGGTTCTCGCTGCTGGCCATCGGGCTGACCTGGTTGTCGTTCGAGATGACGCCGGCAACCGCGATCTGGCGGTTGCTGCTACCGCTGACGGTCATGGGTGTCGGTATGGCGTTCGTCTGGTCACCGTTGGCCGCGACCGCCACCCGCAATCTGCCGCCCGAGTCGGCCGGTGCGGGGTCGGGGGTTTACAACAGCACCCGTCAGGTCGGCGCGGTGCTCGGCAGCGCCGCGATGGCGGCCTTCATGACCAGCCGGATCGGAGCCGAGCTGGGTGGCGGCGGGCAACCGGTCTCCGGCGAGGGCCCGGCCCCGGATCTGCCGTCCTTCCTCGAGGCGCCGTTTTCGGCGGCGCTGGCCCAGTCGCTGCTGTTGCCGGCCTTCATCGCGTTGTTCGGGGTGGTGGGGGCGATCTTCCTGCGCGGCGAGGACCGCGACGACGTGGTGCCCGACCATCCGCTCGCGGCGACACCGCTGGCCGACCAGCATTCCCTCGGTGAGGACTGGGCCGATGGTGACCACTACGACGATTACGACGACGACTACGCCGACGACGAATACATCGAGTGGACGGTCTCGGATCCGCACGACGGTGACGATATGCCGACCGATATCGTGCCCGCCGTCACCGAGGAGTTCGCCGACGAGTCGGCCGATGACGTTGTTGCGGGCGATGACTCGGCGACCGATCAGCTGAGCCTGAGGCACGGTGACACCGGGGATTCGGCGTCCGGCGGACTGCTGAGCGCGCACCGCGTCGACGACCCGTCGTCCGCACCGGCCGAGGACTGGTCGAACATGCCGGCGGCGCGCCCCGCGCGGGGCAGGCACTCCCGCGGGGACTGACCCGTCGCCGGTGGCTACACCGGATCGGTGAGCGCCAGGAAGGCACCGAGTTCGATCAGACCGGCGGGGGTGGCGGGAAGGTAGTCGGTCAGCGTCGCCGAGCGCACGATCACCGCGGCGTACTTGGCTCGGCTTATCGCGACGTTGAGGCGGTTGCGGTTGAGCAGGAAGGACACTCCGCGCGGGACGTCATCGGCCGAGGAGGCCGTCATCGACACGAACACCAGCGCCGCCTGGCGGCCCTGGAACTTGTCCACCGTGCCCGCCTCGACCCCGTCGAGCCCGACGGCGTCGAGTTTGCGGCGAAGTGTCACGACCTGTGCGTTATACGGGGTCACCACCAGGACGTGCCGCTGATCCAATGCGGTGGTGCCCTTTTCGTCGGTCCATTCACTGCCGAGCCTGGACGTGATCTCGGCGATGATCGCATCGGCTTCCTCCGGGCTGTCGGTGGAGTTGCCGGTGTGCTCGACCGTCAGCACATGCACGCCGGGTTGCACGCCGGCCAGCCTGCGGGCCCCGCTGACCTCCTCCTGAGCCTGTAGCCGCCCGTCGTAGGACAGTCGCGACACCGGCCCGCACACCGCCGGGTGCATCCGGAAGGAGCGGTCCAGGAAGTAGCCGCGCTCCTCGGGCAGGGTGGCGTGGCCGTCCACCAGCCAGCCCAGCGCCGAACCGTCGACCGGCTCGGGGTGGGTGCCCTGGCTGACCTGCGGTAGCTGCTGCGGGTCGCCGAGCAGCAGCAGGGTGCGCGCGGCAGAGGCGACGGCGATGGTGTTGGCCAGGCTGTACTGGCCGGCCTCCTCGATGACCAGCAGGTCGAGCGCACCCCGCGGGATCCGCGATGGATTTGCGAAATCCCAGGCGGTGCCGCCGATGACGCATCCTGGCGTCTCGGCGACGAACGCCGGGTAGTCCTTCTCGGCGATCTCGCGCCACGGGCGGTCCGGGCTTTTCTTCTTGCCGACCCGCTCGGCGTTCACACCGGCATCGATGACCCCGCCCAGCAGGTTCTCCACCACGGCATGGGACTGGGCCACCACACCGATCCGCCAACCGTGCTCGTCGACCAACCGGGCGATCACCGCCGCCGAGGTGTAGGTCTTACCGGTTCCCGGTGGGCCGTGCACGGCCAGGTAGGACGAGTCGAGATCCAGCAGCGCGGCGGTGATATCGGCGCAGACGTCCTCGGTGCGGGGGAGTGGCCCGCCGCTGCGGGTGCGCGGCGGGCGGCGTAACAGGATGTCGGTGACGGCGGTCGGGGGCAACGTCGGCAGCCCGGTGGCCACCATCGCCGCGGTGTCCGCGATCGACTCCTGCAGCGGTTTGGTGTTGATGGGCCCAGGCGGGGTGAGAGCGAACGGCAGCCTGTCGAACGGTTCGCTGTGCTTCTCGACCACGACGACGGCCGTCGGTGCCTCCGGGTTGTCACACTCGGTGACGACGACGTTGCCGAAGGCGCGACGGTCGGGGTCCTCGGACAATCCGGCCGGCGACGGCGGGTCGTACAGGGCGAACATCTCCCGGCACAGCTCGCCGTTGGCGAGTTCGCCGGTGAGCCGAATATGTCGCTGCGGCTTGCGTGCTCGCGGCGGGGTGTGCCAGTCGGCGATGATCTCGGCCGTCTCGGCGACGAACACGTCGCTGTTGTCCGACCATTCGTCGACCGGGTTGTTGACTCGGTCGAAATGCGACCACCAGAACGGTTTGTCCTCGCGTTTGTGATAACCGCGGGCGGCGGCGATCATGGCCACCGCGGTCTGCTCGGCGTTGCGCTCGGCCGTGTTGTCTCCGGCGAACTTCAGCAGCGCGCGGTCGGTCGCGTCGGCGACGGTGACGGCGTTCTGGGAGCCGGCCTGGGATCCGGCCTGGGATCCGTTGTCGCGCACGGGTTGCGGGCCGCGTGGGGGCACCGCGGATTCGATGGCGCGGGCCACCAACCAGTCCCGCAGCCGTCGTGTCGAGCGGCAGTCGTAGCGGTTGTAGTCCTCGATCTGTTTGAGCACGATCTCGGCGTCGGCCTCGCGCCCGTCGGCGTTGAGGGCGCAGAACTTCGCGTACTGGGTGATCGAATCGGTGGCGGTGGTGACCTCACCATCACGCAGTTCGTTGCCCATGTAGAGCGGTTCCAGGTACTTGATGCTGTAACTCTCGGTGCCGACCCGAATGCTCTTGCGCACCAACGGGTACAGATCGACGAGCACCCCGTTGCGCAACAGGTCGTCGATATCGTCCTCGCCGACTCCGTAGCGGCCGGCCAGCCGCAGCAGCGTGCTCTTCTCATATGCCGCGTAGTGGTAGATGTGCATGTTCGGATAGCGCTTGCGCCGTTTGCGGACCATGGCGAGGAAGTCCTGCAACGCCTGCTTTTCCGCTGCCCGGTCATGCGCCCACAGCGGGGTGAACTCATCGTTGACGGTCAGCACACCCCACAGGTATTCCAGGCCCCAGTCGACACCGTTGCGGGTCCACAGCGGGTCGCCCTCGAAGTCGAAGAACAGATCACCCTTGTCGGCGTCGGGCAACACCATCAGCGGTTGGGCGTCGACGATCTCATAGGGCGGCTTACCGTCGGTGCGTTCGGCGATCTGCAACCGGGCCTGCGCGGTCAGCGCGGTGACCGCCCGTGCCGACAGTTCGGGAACCGGGCCCTGATGGGCTGCCAACTCGTGCACGGTGGTGATCCCGGCGTCCAGCAGTCGGGCTCGCTGGCTGACCCGCATCCCGGCGACCAACAGCAGATCGTCGCTGTCCTTGACCTGCACGCTGCACTCGGGGCAGCGGAAGCAGGCGCGTACGCGCAGGTCGGCCCAGGACACCGGTCGGCCGCCGGCCAGATGCTCGTCGAGCAGCCGTTCCAGTGCGGCGCGGCGCGGTCGGTACACCGGCAACAGCTCGTCGACACGGTAGGTGGCCACCGCGCCGTCGCCGAGCAACAGGTCGATCTCGTCGGCGACCGGGACACCGGCGGCGGCCAGGGTGTCGGCGTAGGCCGCCAACTGCAGCAGCGCCTCGACCTTCACCGAGCGGGCGAGCTTGGTATCCCGCAGCCGGTAGCGCCCGCCGCGGGGGCCGGCTTGCAGCGTGAGAAAGTCGGCGAAACCGGCGAACCGGCCGTCGAACATGGCGGCCTGATAGATCGCCGGTGCGCGGCGTTCGATGGCGTCCATGGTCTGGGCGGCGGCCGCGGTGAGCCCCGCGACCGTGTAGCGCGGGCGTCCGATCACGGTGACCTCGACATCCTCGCGCAGCGCCTCGAGGTGGCGCTGTTCGTGGTCGTCGCCCAGATCGGCGGTGCGCGCGAGCAGTTCATCGTCACCGGAGATCTTCGGCCCGCGACCGAGCTGGGCGTCGAAGGAGCGCAGCAGCGCGTATTCACACCGGGCGGCCGCCGCGAGGTCGGAGGCGCTGTAGACCACGAGGCCTTCGGTCTCGGGGTCGGTGAACACGCGTCCAGGCTAGGGGACGCCTCCGACACCGATCCGGAGGCGACTCAGCCGGTATTGCCGATCAGTTCGACACCGGCGCCGTTCCAGCGGAACCGCACCACACTGTTCACCCCGGGCACGCCACCGGTGAACATCAGCGCCACGGTGTCCCCGGTGCTGGCGGTGGTGTCGATATCGTTGAACCCGTAGGTGTCGGGCACGCCGGTGGGGATGAACTTGCCGAGGTGGAACATCACCGCGCGGGTGTTGGCGTTCTGGGCATTGGTATTGGCCTTGACGATCACCGCCGACAGCTGGGCGCACTCGTTGTAGTTGCCCGCCAACGGTTCCGGGTTCCACGGCTGATTGCTGCGCGGGTCGCGCGGCAGCTCGGACACCGCGCGGACGACCTCGGGGGCGGCCAGGTTCACCGCACACGGGTCGGCGGCCGGGGTGGGCTCCGGCGGTGGTGGCGGCGGGGCGGCTGTCACCGTCGCGCTGGCCGGCGCTGACACCGGCGCCGGTGCGTCCGGGGTCTTGGACACCGTGGAATCGCTGGATCCACAACCCGCCAGCACGAGGACGGCTGCCAGTACCAGCGCACGGCCGGCCGTCGGTAGCGACCTCGTCATCACAACACCGCACCGTACCGGTGCGCCACGTCTGGTCGGGGGTGGCGACGCGCACACATTAGACTGCTCATGAAATGACCTCGACCGATGAACCCAGCCCCGCCCCCGAACTGACCTTTGCTGACCTGCAGATTCACCCATCCGTGCTGCAGGCCGTCACGGAGGTCGGCTACGAGTCGCCTTCGGCGATCCAGGCGGCCACCATCCCGCCGATGCTGGCGGGCTCCGATGTCGTCGGCCTCGCCCAGACCGGAACGGGCAAGACGGCGGCGTTCGCCATCCCGATCCTGTCCAAGATCGACGTCGGCAGCCGTCACACCCAGGCACTGGTCCTGGCCCCGACGCGGGAACTGGCCTTGCAGGTCGCGGAGGCTTTCGGTCGGTACGGCGCCCACCTGTCGGTGAACGTGCTGCCCGTCTACGGCGGTTCGTCCTACGGGCCCCAGCTCGCCGGTCTCAAACGTGGCGCGCAGGTGGTCGTCGGTACGCCGGGACGCGTCATCGACCATCTGGAGAAGGGCAGTCTGGACCTCTCGCACCTGGATTACCTGGTGCTCGACGAGGCCGACGAGATGCTGCAGATGGGTTTCGCCGAGGATGTCGAACGCATCCTGGCCGACACCCCCGAGTACAAGCAGGTCGCCCTGTTCTCGGCGACCATGCCGCCGGCCATCAAGAAGATCACCGCCAAGTACCTGCACGATCCGGTCGAGGTGACGGTCAAGTCCAAGACCCAGACGGCCGAGAACATCACCCAGCGCTACCTGCAGGTGTCTTATCCCCGCAAGATGGATGCGCTGACGCGGCTGCTGGAGGTCGAAGAGGGCGACGCGATGATCGTGTTCGTCCGCACCAAGCAGGCCACCGAGGAGGTCGCCGAGAAGCTGCGTTCCCGCGGTTTCGCCGCGGCGGCCATCAACGGTGACATCCCGCAGGCCGTGCGTGAACGCACCATCAGCCAGCTCAAGGACGGCACGATCGACATCCTGGTCGCCACCGATGTCGCCGCCCGCGGCCTGGACGTCGAACGCATCAGCCACGTGGTCAACTTCGACATCCCGCATGACCCCGAGTCCTATGTGCACCGCATCGGGCGCACCGGCCGGGCGGGGCGTTCGGGCACGGCGCTGCTGTTCGTCACCCCGCGCGAACGGCACCTGCTGGGTTCGATCGAGCGGGTCACCCGGCAGAAGCTGGTGGAGATCCAGTTGCCGTCGGTCGATGATGTCAACGCCCAGCGGGTGGCCAAGTTCCGCGACTCCATCACCGATTCACTCAATAGTCCAGGGATCGAGCTGTTCCGCCGTCTCATCGAGGACTACGAACGCGATCACGATGTGCCGCTGGCCGATATCGCCGCCGCGTTGGCGCTGCAGTCGCGCAACGGCGAAGAGTTCCTGATGACCGAGCCGCCGCCGGAGAAGCGCAGGGAGCGCCCCGACCGCGACGATCGGGGATCCCGCGAGGACCGTCCGCGCAAGAAGCACAGCACGCGAAGCGATCTGGCGACCTACCGGATCGCGGTGGGCAAGCGGCACAAAGTGGCTCCCGGTGCGATCGTCGGTGCCATCGCCAACGAGGGTGGGCTGCACCGCAGCGATTTCGGGCATATCGCCATTCGGGTCGACCACTCGCTGGTGGAGCTGCCTGCCAAGTTGCCGCGCGAGGTGTACAAGAAGCTGGAGAACACGCGGATCCAGGGTGTGCTGATCAACCTGCAACCTGACCGCGGCAGCGGCAACAGCAAGCCCCGCCGCAAGGACTCGTGACGTCGCAGCGCGAAGCCCAGGGTGGTCTGGAGTCGGTCTCGGCCACCGGGCGGGTCGACGCGCTGACCGGTGTGCGCGCGGTCGCCGCACTGCTGGTGGTGTTGACGCACGCGGCGTACACCACGGGTAAGTACCCGCAGGGTTTCACCGGTTCGTTCTGGTCGCGCGCCGAGATCGGTGTGCCGATCTTCTTCGTGCTGTCGGGTTTTCTGCTGTTCCGGCCGTGGGTGCGCGCGGCGGCTGCCGGGCTGCCGTCGCCGTCGGTTCGGCGCTATGCCTGGCATCGGGTGCGCCGCATCATGCCGGCGTACGTGGTGACCGTGCTGGTGGCCTACGCGGTGTATCACTTCCGCGAGGCCGGGCCCAACCCCGGACACACCTGGGAAGGGTTGCTGCGCAATCTGACTCTGACCCAGATCTACACCGACAACTACCTGTATTCGTATCTGCACCAGGGCATGACACAGATGTGGAGCCTGGCCGTCGAGGTGGCCTTCTATCTGGTGTTGCCGGTGCTGGCGTGGTTGTTGCTGGTGGTGCTGTGCCGGCGACGGTGGCGACCGGGCCTGCTGCTGACCGGGTTGGGTGTGCTGTTTGCAGTCAGCCCGGCGTGGCTGTGGTTGGTGCACAGCACCGATTTCCTTCCCGACGCCGCACCGCTGTGGTTGCCGACCTACCTGGCCTGGTTCGTCGGCGGCATGCTGCTTGCGGTGTGGGAGGCCACGGGTGCCCGCGCCTACGCGATGCTGTGCCTGCCGCTGGCGGTGATCTGTTATCTGATCGCCGCCACGCCGCTGGCCGGTGCGCCGACCACCTCGCCGGCCCTGTTGAGCGAGGCGTTGGTGAAGACGGTGTTCTACATGGCGATCGCCACGCTGGTGGTCGCGCCTTTGGCGCTAACGGGGTCGGCGCCGGGTCGCAATGGCTGCTACTACCGGGCGATGGCGAGTCGGCCGATGGTGTTCCTCGGTGAGATCTCCTATGAGATCTTCCTGATCCACCTGATCCTGATGGAACTGGTGATGGTCGAGGTGCTGCGCTTCCCGATCTACACCGGCTCGATGTGGGCGTTGTTCTTCGGCACGATGGTGGCGACCATCCCGTTCGCCTGGTTGTTGCATCGGCTGACCCGGGTGCGAGACCGCCCGAATAGAAATTAGGGTACCCTTACCTAAGCATCGACTTAGGAGGGCTCATGATCGATCTGAAGCCGTCACGCGGTATCGAGGGCGTGCTGGTCAAGCTGTGGCGCGGCGGGGACTACGAACTGACCGTCACCGGCCGCACCGATATCACCGAGAACTTCCTGCGATTGCACTTCGTCGCACCCGAACTGCTGAGTGAGCAGTCCATCCACCCGACGATGTGGGTACGCGGTTGGTTCCCCGACGGGGCACGTTCCCATCAACGCGGCTACACCCTGGTCAACCCGGACCCTGAAAAGGGCACCGTCGATATCGATTTCGCCATGCACGACGGTGTCGCCACCCGGTGGGCGCGCAATGCCGCAGTCGGTGACACCCTTGAGGTGACGGTGCTGGGCAGTGATTTCGCCATTCCGGAACCGGCGCCCGCGGGATATGTCATCGTCGGCGATGCTGCCTCGTTACCCGCGATCAACTCGCTGCTTGCGGCCATCGGCGACGCACCGGCACAGGTCTTCCTCGAGTCATCCCACGACGATGACCGCGAGATCCCCACCGGCAGAGCCGATGTCACCTGGGTCGACCGTATCGACGGCGGCGCTGAGTTGGTGCGCGTCGTCGCCGAGGCGGCCTTCGATGCTGCGGACCACTTCGGCTGGGTGGCCTGCGACAACCGCACCACCAGGGCGGTGGCCAAGGTGCTGCGCGAGGACTACAAGATCCCGCGCAAATCGGTCAAGGCGCGCGCGTACTGGGCTGCGTGAGGAATCCGCCGACCGTCGGGGCGACGAAGGTCTCCAGCATGGCGCGTTCGTCGGCATCGTCGTTGCCGGGAAACTGCAGCAGTGAGATCAGTACTCGCACCAGCCAGCGGGCCCGCAGCGTGAGTCCGGGTTGATCATCGCCCATCGATGCCAGGAAGGCCTCGGCCAGCGTTCTGATCACCTCGGAGCGTTCTGCCATCTCGCCGCCGATCGGGCGGGCCGAGTGAGCGAACCACGACGCCAGCGCCGGGCTGTCCCGTACCCGGCGCAAAGCGCTCAGCGCGCCCTCGACCAACCGCTGTTGTGGGTCGCTGATCGCGGCGAGCTGCTCGCCGATCTCACCGAACAGTCGATGCGTCTCGCGGTGCACGTAGGCGGTGTGGAGCGCATCGCGGCTCTCGAAGTAGCGATACAGCGTGGCGCGCGAACAGCCTGCGGCGCGGGCGATCTCATTCATTCCCACCGCGGCGGCGTCGTGTCGGGTGAACAGCTCCTCGGCGGCGTCGAGAATACGTTCGGCGGCGGCCTCGGTCCGCCGGTCGGCCAGCCAATCGCTCATCGGCATACGGTGAACGGTACCGACAGCGGTCGCCGCACGTAGCTGCCACCGGCCCACGTCACCCTGTCCAGGTCGACCTCGAATTCCGGTATGCGGCGCAGTAATTCCTGCAGCGCGACCCGCGACTGCATCCGCGCGGCCGCGGCCCCCAGGCAGTGGTGCGCGCCGTGGCTGAAGGTCAGGATGTTGCGCGGGCGGCGCCGGACATCGAGTTGCTCGGCGTCCGAACCGTATTGGCGTTCGTCGTGATTGCCCGAACCGTAGAGCAGCAGCACCTTGCGACCGGCGGGGATCGTGGTGTCGCCCACCGTCGCATCGCAGGTGGTGGTGCGCGCCAACCCCTGTACCGGTGAGGTCAGCCGGAGGAACTCGTCGACCGCATCGTCGATGAGGTCCGGATGTTCGACGAGTAGCCGGCGTTGGTCGGGGTGTCGGTGCAGCAGTTGCACCGAGCCGCCCAGCATTCCGGTCGTGGTGTCGTTCCCGCCGGTGACCATGGTGAAGGTGAACGCCAGGATGGACAGCACCCCGGCGATGTCCCCGTCGGCACCGACGCCGGCGGCCACCAGATGTGACACGGTGTCGTCCGCCGGTTCGGCGCGGCGCTTCTCGATAAGTGCCGTGAAGTAGGCCATCATGGCGCCCAGCGCATCGCCGAGGCCTTCCAGTGCGCCGCCGATGCCCCCGTCGGCGGTGTTGGCGGCGACGATCGCGTCGGTCCAGCCGTCGAACTGACCGCGGTCCTCGTCGGGCACCCCGAGGTAATGGGCGACGACCATCGACGGCAGCGGTTTGAACAGCTCGGCGACGATGTCGCCGCCGCCATCGGCGCGCAATCTCTCGATGCGCTCGACGACGAATTCGCGCACCTTGGGCTCCACCGCCTCCACCTGCCGCGGGGTGAAGCCGCGTGAAACCAGCTTGCGGAATTCGGTGTGCACCGGTGGATCCTGCATGACCATCGGCGGGTTGTCGGTCAGCCCGATCATCTCCAGCTCGCCGTAGTTGACCGTCAGGCCCTGGGCCGAGGAGAAGGTGCGGTGATCGCGCGCGGCGGCCCAGATGTCGGCATGCCGGGACAGCACGTAGTAGTCGTGGTCGGGATGGTCGGTCCGGACATGGTGCACCGGATCGTGGTCACGCAGGGCCCGGTACATCGGCCACGGGTCGGGCCAGGTCTCGGCGGTCGCGAGTTGGAAGACCGCATCGTGAGACATCTGAGCTGTCATGTCTCATGAATACGACGGTCAGAAAGTCCTGTCAAGGGATCGTCGCGCGGGTATGGCAACCACGGGGCCGTCGGGCCGGCATTGCGTCAGGCCCACCGACGTCGACGGGAGGACCGGACAGGTCCGCTCGGCCGTCACCGAGGCGGCCATGATCCCGGAGGTGACCCCGCCCCGCGTGCTCACCAGCATCTCGCGCCGCGACGGACCGCCGACTCCGGTCAGCACCAGCACGACGGCGAATCCGTCATGGTCACCGGTGGTGCTGGTCAGGCTCTGATATGCATTGTCCAGCGCGACGAGACCGCCGAACGTGGCCTGGCCGCTCCTGACCAACGCCGTCGCCAGTGAATCCCGCGCCTGATTGGACGAGACGTAGGAGTGGCCGGGCACCCACCCGGCGAACTCGACCCGCTCGGTGGAGAACGCGCCACTCCAGACGAACCCGGTCGCGGTCTCGATCGGATCCGGCCCGAACATCCGGCCGTGATTGTTCTCGCGCAAGAAGAAATCATCGGAGTAGCTCACCAGCACCCCGCCCGGCTGTTGGCCGTAGGTGACATCGTCGATGCGGCCCTGGAACCCGAAGCTGTGTAACGGCTGGGCCGGGAATCCGGACGCGAACATCGCCTGGTTGAGCCGACGCCCGGCCTGCCCCGGCGTCGTCGACCGTGGATCGACGATGATCACGTTCACCGCTTCCAACAGCGTCCGGCCGTCGTGTTGCTTACCGCCCCAGTCCGAGATCTGCCCCGCGGGCGTGAGCATCCACTTCCCGATATCGCCGTGCGCCGTGGACTTCTCGTCGGTCGGTGCGGGCAGGGCCACCGGTTCGGCGCGCGCAACGGCCGCCTCCGCCAGCGGATTGTCATCGGGCAGTGTCTGCGCGCGCGTCGCGACCCGGCCCGTGCTCGGGCGATCGGTGTCCACCGCGGCGTCGCGGTCGTGATCGTCCGGTCCGGAGACCGCACCGGCGTCGGCCAACCGCGTCGAGGCGGGGTCGGGCGCCGGGTCCGATCCGTCCGCCGCGTCCTGCTGCGCGCTCGCCGGGCTCGTGGAACCCGGCTCGTCGGCCTGCGCGATCCCGGCCCCGCCGATGCCGAACAGCAGGGCCGCTGCAGCCATCGCCGCGACCGCCCCCGCACGCCGCATCACATCCGCCCATTGCACAAGATATGAAGGGTCGCCCTCACGCACTGCCATCCCCGTCGCCTCCCCAGCGAAACCGCCTTTGTCGGGAGCGTAACGGCGCACCCCTGTCTTCGTGGGCCGGTTCGCCTGCGCCGCTGTTGCAGAATGGCCAGATGGCCGACAACGCTGACACCATCCGGGTCGCGATCGCTCAACTCGACGTCGCCGCACGCGATATCGGGCGCAACAGTGCCCGACTCAGTGCACTCGTACGGGAGCACGCCGACGCCGATCTGGTGGTGGTGCCCGAATTGGCCCTCACCGGTTACGAGATCGACGATCTCGACGAGTTGGCCGCCCCGCCGGAGCAGGCAATGGCCGAGATCGCCGAGGCCTGCGCCGCGGTCGGCACCGCGTTCGTGGGCGGTTACCTGGAGCCGGGGCCGGGCAAGCCCTACAACTCGATGGCCGCGATCGACGCCACCGGCGCACTGGTTGCCAACTATCGCAAGACGCACCTGTTCGACGCAGAGGCGCAGGCGTTCACCGCCGGGGACCGGCTGGTCGTCGCGCAGCTCGGTGATCTGCGGGTGGGCCTGGTGAACTGCTTCGACATGGAATTCCCGGAGGTCGCCCGCACCCTGGCCGATGGCGGGGCGCAGCTGCTGGTGGTCAGCTCGGCCAACATGGACCCGCTGTACAACGATCACCTGATCGCCGCACAGTCCCGCGCGCTGGAAAATCGGTTGCCGCTGGTCTACGCCAACCGGTGCGGTACCGAGATCGGGCACCGATTCTGCGGTGGCAGCCGCGCGGTCGACCCCGACGGCCGGGTGGTGGCCGAACTCGGCCGCGACGAGGACGTCCTCACCGTCGACCTCGCGTTGCGCAGCGTGCTCGGCGGGCACGTGAACTATCTGCGGTTGCGCCGCCCGGAGCTCTACACCCGCTGAGCGTGCGCCGAGGTGCGCCCGGATCCGATAGCGAGTAAGGCTAGCCTAAACTCCTAACAGATGCAGACCGGTGGCATCTGAGAAGGAGGCCCCGAGATGGCACGCGGATTCCAGGGCGTGATGATGCGCGGTTTCGGTGCGCGCGATCACCAGGTGACCGTGCTGAGTACGCAACGGTTGGCCCCACACTGTGTGCGCATCCAGATGGTGTCACCGACGATCTTCGAGGACTCGGCCACCGAACCCACCTCCTGGCTGCGGTTCTGGTTCCCCGACCCCGACGGCACCGACACCGAGTTCCAGCGCGCGTACACGATCTCGGAATCCGATCCGGCCACCGGCCACTTCGCCATCGATGTGGTGCTGCATGAGCCGGCCGGGCCGGCATCCCGCTGGGCCGCCGACGTCGCACCCGGTGCCACCATCGCGGCAATGGTCATGGGGTCCAAGGGTTTCTCGGTCCCGGAGGACCCGGCGGACCGGCCCGCCGGGTACCTGCTGATCGGCGACAGCGCCTCCCAGCCGGCCATCAACGGCATCATCGGCGCCGTCCCGCACGACATCCCCGTCGAGCTGTACCTGGAACAACACCATGACGACGACCCGCTGATCCCACTGGCCGAGCATCCGCGGCTGCGGGTCCACCGGGTGCCGCGGACCGATGCCGCCGCGGTCGCCGCCGCCATCGAATCCCGCGACTGGTCCAACTGGTACGCCTGGGCCGGCCCCGAGGCCGGCACACTCAAGGGCCTGCGGACCCGGTTGCGCGACGAATTCGGCTTCCCCAAACAGGAGATCCACGCCCAGGCCTACTGGACCGAGGGTCGGGCCATGGGCACCAAGCGTGGCGACGAGCCCGTTGTGGAGACTCCCGCAAAGGAGCCCGAGCCCGCGGAAACACCACGGTCGGACCCGACGGGTACCTGGCGGGCGCAGGCCGCCGGCCGGCTGTTGGCACCGCTGAAGAAGACCATGATCATCTCCGGCGTCCTGCAGGCCTTGATCACACTGGTCGAGCTGGCGCCGTTCGTGCTGTTGGTCGAGCTGGCGCGGCTGCTGCTCGCCGGTGCTGACGCGGACCGGCTGTGGGACTTGGGTATTGCCGCGCTCGCGCTGTTGGGTACCGGCACCTTCCTGACCGCGGCACTGGCGCTGTGGCTGCACCGGGTGGACGCGACGTTCGCCAGGGAGCTGCGCGGCAGGCTGCTGACAAAGCTCTCACGACTACCGCTGGGTTGGTTCACCGCCCGGGGATCGGGATCGATCAAACAGCTCGTGCAGGACGACACCCTGTCGCTGCACTACCTGATCACCCATGCCATCCCCGACGCGGTCGCCGCGGTCATCGCGCCCGTGGCGGTGCTGGTGTACCTCTTCGTCGTCGACTGGCGCATCGCCCTGGTGCTCTTCGGCCCGGTGCTCGTCTACCTGGTGCTGATGTCGGTGATGACCATCCAATCCGGCAACAAGATCACCCAGGCACCCAAGTGGGCCGAACGGATGAGCGGGGAGGCGGGCGCCTACCTCGAGGGCCAGCCGGTCGTCCGCATCTTCGGCGGCGCCGCATCGTCGAGTTTCCGCACTCGGCTCGACGACTACATCGCCTTCCTCGTCGATTGGCAACGCCCGTTCGTCGGCAAGAAAACCCTGATGGATCTGGTCACCAGGCCGACGACGTTCCTGTGGCTGATCATGGCCGTGGGCACCCCGCTGGTCGTCGGCGGTGCGCTCGACCCCGTCGATCTGCTGCCATTCCTGTTGCTGGGCACGACGTTCGGCGCGCGCCTGCTGGGTATCGGCTATGGGTTGGCCGGCATCCAGGGCGGCACGCTCGCCGCGCGACGGGTGCAGAGCGTGCTCGACGAACCCGAGCTGACCGTCCGCGCGGACCTCGCGACCGGTGCCGACGGCGGAGCGCCGACGGTGGTCTTCGACCGAGTGAGCTTCGGTTACCGTCCCGAAGTTCCGGTGATCAAGGACGTCTCGCTGACCCTGGCACCCGGGACGGTCACCGCCCTGGTCGGTCCGTCGGGCTCGGGTAAGTCGACGCTGGCCGCGCTGCTGGCCCGGTTCCACGACGTCCAGCACGGCGCCATCAGCATCGGCGGTGACGATATCCGCGCGCTGTCAGCCGACGAGCTGTACCGGCGGGTGGGATTCGTGCTGCAGGACGCACAGCTGGTGCACGGTAGCGTCGCCGACAATATTGCGCTCGCCGATCCGGACGCCGATATCGACCGGATCATCGCGGCCGCCCGCGCTGCCCGCATCCACGACCGTATCGAGGGCATGCCGCAGGGCTACGACACGGTGCTCGGCTCGGGTGCGGGACTGTCCGGTGGGGAGCGACAATGCCTGACCATCGCCCGCGCCATCCTTGCCGACACCCCGGTGCTGATCCTCGACGAGGCCACCGCATTCGCCGACCCGGAATCGGAATACCTTGTGCAGCAGGCGCTCGATCGGTTGACCGAGAACCGGACCGTCCTGGTCATCGCCCACCGGTTGCACACCATCACCCACGCCGACCAGATCGTCGTCCTCGACGACGGCGTGATCGCCGAAACCGGCACCCATGATCAGCTGCTGGCCACCGCCGGACGCTACCGGGCGCTGTGGGAATCGGCGCACCCCCTCACCGACACCGCGGAGGCGACCCGATGATCCGCACCCTCTTGGCCCTGATCCCCGCCGAGCGGCGCAACAAGGTCGGCCTGTACACCGTGCTGGCCGTCGTCTCGGTGGTGCTGCGGGCGGTCGGCGTGGTGCTGTTGGTGCCGCTGGTCTCCGCGCTGTTCAGCACCACACCCGGTGACGCCTGGGGTTGGCTTGGCTGGCTGACGGCAGTGACGGTGGCCGGCTGGGTGATCGACACCCGCACGGCGGCACTCGGTTTCGATATCGGCTTTGCCGTGCTGGACAACACCCAGCACGATATGGCCGACCGGCTCCCGGATGTCCGACTGGATTGGCTTTCCCAGGACAACACCGCGACCACCCGTGCTGCCATCGCGGCCACCGGACCCGAGCTGGTCGGCCTGGTGGTCAATCTGCTGACCCCGCTGATCGGTGCTGTACTGCTTCCCACGGCGATATCGCTTGCCCTGTTGACCATCTCGGTGCCGCTCGGGCTGGCCGCCCTGGCCGGCGTCGCGGTCCTGCTCGGCGCCCTGTGGTTATCGGGACGATTGACCCGCGGCGCCGACCGTCTCGCGGCCGAGGCCAACACTGTGCTGACCGAACGGATCATCGAGTTCGCCCGCACCCAGCAGGCGTTGCGCGCGGCACGCCGGGTCGAGCCCGCCCGCAGTCTGGTGGGCGCCGCGCTGCAGGCCCAGCACGGCGCCGGCCTGCGGCTGCTCACCATGCAGGTCCCCGGACAGCTGCTGTTCAGCCTGGCCAGCCAGCTCGCGCTGATCGTGTTCGCCGCCGCCGCAACCATTCTCACGGTGCGCGGCGCCTTGACGGTGCCCGAGGCCGTCGCGCTCATCGTGGTCATCGCACGCTATCTGGAGCCGTTCACCGTCCTGAGCGAATTATCCGGAGCGCTGGAGTCCACCCGCGCCACGCTGGCGAGAATCCAACAGGTGCTCGACGCCCCCACCCGCAGCGCTGGCGCCGATGTGTTGCCCGGTGACCGCGCACCCCGCATCGAATTCGAGCGGGTGTCTTTCGGGTACGGCGAATCGACGGTCTTGAGCGAGCTCAGCTTCACCCTCGAACCGGGTACCACGACCGCGATCGTCGGACCGTCCGGTTCGGGGAAGAGCACCATCCTCGGCCTGATCGCCGGTCTGCACGAACCCGGCAGCGGCCGCGTGCTGTTCGACGGACAGGATCTGGCGCAGCTCGAGCCGGCGGCACGTCGCGCGGCGATCAGCATGGTGTTCCAGCATCCCTACCTGTTCGACGGGTCGCTGCGGGACAACATCCTGATCGGCGACCCGGACGCGGGGGAGCGGGCCTACCGCGCGGCGACCGCACTCGCGCGGGTCGACGAGCTCACAGGACGGTTGCCCGACGGTGATCGCACGGAGGTGGGGGAGGCCGGCTCGGCGTTGTCCGGTGGTGAGCGTCAGCGGGTGAGCATCGCTCGCGCACTGCTCAAACCGGCGCCGGTGCTGCTTGTCGACGAGGCCACCAGCGCGTTGGACACCGAGAACGAGGCCGCCGTCGTCGCGGCATTGACCGCCGACCTGCGCGACCGGACACGGGTCATCGTCGCGCACCGGTTGGCAAGCATCCAGGGAGCCGAACGCGTGCTGTTCGTCGAGGGCGGGCGGATCGTCGAGGACGGTTCCATCGACGAATTGCTCGCGGCCGGTGGCCGGTTCGCCCGGTTCTGGACCGAGCAGACCGACGCATCGGCCTGGCAGGTCGCCGGCCGCTGACGCGGTGCCTCGATCAGAGCCCGGTGCCGGGGTTGAGGATTCCGGCCGGGTCCAGGGCCGCCTTGATCCGGCGGTTGAGTTCCATCGCCTCGGGGCCCAGGTATCCGGCCAGCCACGGTTTCTTCAACCGGCCCACCCCATGCTCACCGGTGATGGTGCCGCCCAGCGACACCGCGAGGTCCATGATCTCGCCGAACGCGATCTCGGCGCGGCGGGCCATATCGGTATCGGCGGGGTCGAACACGATCAGCGGGTGGGTGTTGCCATCACCGGCGTGAGCGATCACCGAGATCAGCAGATCATGCTGCGCGGCGATCTTCTCGATACCGGCGACCAGGTGCGACAGCGACGGCAGCGGCACACCCACGTCCTCGAGCAGCAGCGATCCCTTGGCCTCCACCGCCGGGATGGCGTACCGGCGGGCCACCACGAATGCTTCGCCTTCCGCCGGGTCCGAGGTCGAGAACACCTCGGTGGCACCGGCCTCGGTGAACACCTCGGCCATGAACTCCGCGTCGGCGGCACCAGCCGGGCCGCGGTCATCGGAGGCGGCCACCATCATCGCCGCCGCGGTGCGGTCCAGGCCCATCTTGAGCTTGTCCTCGACGGCGTTGATGGCCGCGGCATCCATGAACTCCAGCATCGACGGCCTGATCTTGCCGGTGATGGTGACGACGGCGTCAGCGGCCGCCTCCACCGAGGCGAACGTGGCCACCACGGTGCATGCCGGGTGCTGCGGCGGCAACAGCCGCAACGTCACCTCGGTGATGATGCCGAGGGTTCCCTCGCTCCCGACGAACAGCTTCGTCAGGCTCAGTCCCGCAACATCTTTCAGCCGCGGCCCGCCCAGTCGCACGGCCGTCCCGTCGGCGAGGACCACCTCCAGGCCCAGCACGTAGTCGGTGGTGACGCCGTATTTCACACAGCACAGCCCGCCGGCGTTGGTCGCGATGTTCCCACCGATCGTGCAGATCTCGAACGAGGACGGGTCCGGCGGGTACCACAGTCCGTGCTCGGCGACGACCTTCTTCACCTCGGCGTTGAGCAGCCCCGGCTGCGCCACGGCGGTGCGTGTCGCGGTGTCGACGGTGATATCGCGCATCCGTTCGGTGGACAGCACGATGCTGCCGTCCTGCGCCGTCGCACCACCGGACAGACCGGTGCCAGCGCCGCGTGGGACGACGGCGACCCCATTCGCGGCGGCCCACCGGACGATGGTCTGCACATCCTCGGTGCTGCGGGGGCGGGCCACCGCCAGCGCGGTGCCCGCATCGGGATCGGCGGCGCGGTCCTGGCGATAGGAGGCGACGATATCGGGGTCGGTGACGACGGTGCCCTCGGGCAATGCGGCGATCAGGCCGTCCAGAGCGGAACTCACCACTTGAGTCTATGGGCGGCGCCGGCGCAGCAGTTCGGCCAGCTCTTCGCGGGTCGTGGTGCCGGTCTTGTTCATCGCGCGGTAGATGTGGCCCTCGACGGTCCGGATGGACAGGCTCAGCCGGTCGGCGATATCGCGGTTGCTCGGCATCGGTGTCACCGCCGCGAGCACGGCGACGACCTCCCGTTCCCGGCCGGTCAGCGGTATCTCCTCGCTGGCCGACTCCTTGGTCGGGGTGCGTACGCCGCACTCGGCTGCCAACGCGTCGGCCCGCGTCGAACAGGTCAGACCCGATCCCCGCTTACCCTGACTGCGGAAGATCGTGGCCGCGTGGGCGGCGGCATCGAGCGCGGCGACGCGATCGCCGATCTTCTCGAATTCCTCTGACAACACGCATAGTTCGGCCGCGTCACCGACGCGCAGTGCGATGGCGAAGCGGGCGGCCAGGCCGGCGCGCGGACCTTCCACCAGGTCGCACAGTTCGGTCAGCCGATCGGCATGGCTGCGGTCGCCGAACTGGGTGGCCAACTGTCGACACCACAGCTCGGCGGCGAACCTGTGCTCGGCGCCGGCCTCGTGTGCGGCGGTGGACAGGGTCGCGGTGGCCTGGCTGACCCAGCCGCGCGCTGCCGCAACCCAGGCACGCGCCACGGCACGCTCGTAACGCAACGGGCGGAAGGGGCGGTCCAGCGCATCGAATCGATCGAGGATGGTCTCGGCATCGTCGGCGGCCCCGCGCATGGCCAACGCCGTCGCATGGGCGATGCCGTAACGGAAACCCCACCCCTTCTCGTGTCCGGCCATCACCGCGGCGATCTGGCGGAAAAGCGCTGTCGCCCCGGCGATGTCACCGTGCGCCAGTGCGGCGCGGGCGGCTATCGCCGGTCCCAGGGAGTGGGCGGTACCGGGTAGGTCGGTGGCTTCGGAGACGACCCGTTCGGCCACCTGTCGGGCATCCTCGATGCGGCCGGCGAGCACCAGGGCCGTCAGTTCGGAATCGGCCAGGTTGAACCTGATGTGCGGTGTGTCGAACGCTCCGTGCACCGCCGTCCGGTAGCCCAGCGCAACCAGTTCGCGGGCTGCGGTCGTACGGCCCGCATCGGCGGCGATGGTGGCCAGTGCCCATGCGGTCTCACCGCGCAGCGCTTCCGGCAGGGAGTCGAGGTCGACCGATTCGGCGACCCGCTCGGCGTCATCGGGCCGGTCCATCGCGAACCAGTACACGGTGCGGAAGGCGTCCAGCCACTGCCTGCCCGCTGCGTCGAGGTCGGCGGCGACCGTATCGGCGTGCGCCTTGGCTTCGTGCGGTCGGTGCAGCGCCCAGAGCAGGTTGGAGGCGCGCAGGTGGGCGAAGCCGGCGCGTTCGGTGTCCGACAGCGCCGCGGTGTCCAGTGCCGCCAGGATCTCCTCGGCTTCCCGCCCGCGGAACAGCCAGGACAACGCGTGCGCTCGAAGGTAGGTGGCCTCCGGGCCCGCGCCGGCCTGTTGGGCGGCCGCCGCGAGCCGCTCGGCCAGCGCGAGGTCGGCAAGCCTGATAGCGCCGCGGGTGGCCCGCACCAGCAGGTCGGGGTCGGGGGCCAGGTCCGAGTCGATCAGCAGGGTGGCGCGTCGGACGGTCGCCCGCAGGTCGTCGGCTTGATTGCGCGTCGTCAACTCGGTGACGATGCGGCCGCGTAACCGGCGCAGGGTGGCCGCCGGGCAACGGCTGCGCCGCAATTCTCCGTAGAGCGGGTGGGCGATTCGGGCCTGCACGCCTTCGGCGGTGTCCTGCAGCACCACCAGTTCGCGGACGTTGGCTGCCTCGACCGCGTCCACGGAGGTGACCCGCTGCAGGACGGCGAGTTCGAGCGGTTCGGCGACCGCGAGTGCGTCGATGGCCTCCCCGACCGACGGCTCGAGGTCACGGAACCGTGATTCGATGAGCTCGACGAGCCCGGTCGGTAACACCGGACGGCCCAGCCACTGCCAGCGGTCATCACACGACACCAGCCTGCCTTCGGCGAGTTCATGCTCGACGATATTGCGAAGATAGAGCGCGTTTCCCTGGGTCAGGTCCCAGAGTCGTTGCGCCGCAGACTCATCGACGGGCCCACCCAGCACCGCCGTGAGCAGTGCGGAACTGTCGGGCTGGCGCAGTGGACGTAGCTCCAACCGATCGAAGGGATGGTCCTTCCATATCTCGCGGACGGTATCGGGGACCGGTTCGCCGTCGCGCACGGTCAGCACGACGCGGCCGGCGCCCCGCTGCACGATCTGATGCAGCACGAACGCGGAGAGATCGTCGAGCAGATGGGCATCGTCGACGCCGATCACGGCAGGCTCACCGGTCGCGGTGGCGGTCACGGCGTCGATGACGCCGCGGACCAACTGCAGCCGGTCACCATCGGGGTCGGGTGCCCAGGCGGCAAACGCGCCCAGCGGTAGGGTGCGCGCCGCGGTCGTGCCGACGATCCACCGTGCCGGGCTACCGTGCAGCGCATCCCGGGTGAGCCGGCTCTTGCCGACGCCGGCCGGTCCGGACACCACGATGCCGCGCAGCTCCGGTGACGTGACGGCCTGGCGGATCGTCTGGATCTCCGCCGCTCGTCCCACCAGTGGCCACTTCAACCGCACCCGCAAAGCCTAGTCGGCGATCCATATTGCGCACTGCGGCAGTTCCGGTTCCGGCGCGGGTCGCGCTACCGGTCGACGGCGCGGTCGCGATCGAGGTCGCGCAGCGCGGGCAACCCGATGGCCACCAGACCGATCAGCAACATCGGCACCGACAGCGCGAGGAAGGTGGCGTGCAATCCCGCGGAATCGGCCAGCGGCCCGGCCAGCAACAATCCCAGCGGGCCGGCGGCGTAGGCCAGCGATCCCATGACCCCGACCACCCGGCCCCGCAGCTGCGTCGGCGCATTGGTCTGCATGACGTAGTTGTAGATCGGTTGGATCGGCCCGTAGACGAAGCCGACGATCGCCGAAAGCCCGAGGATCAACGGCAGCGGTGGCAGGAACGCGATGATCGTCATGGCCACGCCCAGGGTGATGACCGCGATCAGCATGGTGGTGCGCCGCTTCATGTACTTCGACAGCACCGCATAACTGAGCGCGCCGACCAGGCCGCCGATCGAGAGTGCCATCAGCACCCAGCCCAGTTGGGCGGGCTCATTGCGGTCGGTGAAGTACTTCGGGAACAGCACCGCTTCCATGGGCATGTACAGGCCGGTCACCGCCAGGTCGATCAGCGCCAGGGTGCGCAACACCTTGAGGTTCCAGACGAAACGCAGGCCCTCGACCACGCCGGCCCAGACCTGTTCGGGCAGCTCGGACCGGTCCGGCGGCCCGACGCCGTCCAGCCGCAGCACCGAGATGGCCAGGATCGAGCAGCCGAACGCGGCCGCGGTCACCCACATCGTCTCGATACCGCCGATGGTGGCGATCAGCATGCCGCCGATGCCCGGACCGACGATGTAGGCCAGGTTGAAGACCGCCTCGTAGACGCTGTTGGCGTGATCGAGGGTCCACCGTGCGCGGGTCGCTGCCTCGGGCAACATGGTCTCGCGGGCGGTCATCCCCGCCGGATCGAAGGCCGCGCCGAGCGCCGCCAGCGTGGCCAGCACCGCGACGTTGACGG
This sequence comes from Mycolicibacterium neoaurum ATCC 25795, assembly GCF_000691525.1. Lineage (GTDB taxonomy): Bacteria > Actinomycetota > Actinomycetes > Mycobacteriales > Mycobacteriaceae > Mycobacterium > Mycobacterium neoaurum. Next base: position 78,912 of record NZ_JMDW01000012.1, on the reverse strand, counting down.
CGTGCACCCCGAACGCCAACGCGATCACCGGTACGGCGGCCACCGACAGCCCCGACAGCGCATCGGAGATCATCGACACCCGGCGGCGGCCGATATAGTCCACCGCGGCACCCGCGATGACAGTCGAGGCCAGCAGCGGCAGGGTCCCGGCCATCGCGACCAGTGATGCCTCCCATGCCGACCCGTTGCGCTGCAACACCAGCCACGGGAACGCGACCATGGAGATGCCGTTGCCCGCACCGGCCGCGCATGCGGCGAACAAGATGAGGAACGCCGGGCCTCGGCTGCGGGTCTGCATGGCTATCGCGGCGAATCTAGCAGCGGTATCGGCGTCCCGGCGACCGATTTTCCGCGCGCCGGGCAGGATGGATCCGTGCCTGGAACAGAGCAGAACCTCCCGCATCCGCGCACCGGGAAACCCTTCTCTTCGCCGGTGCCCCCCGGCTCCGGCTGGCCGGGCGATCCCGCCAAGCGGACCACTCCGGTGGCGCTCGACGCCGCCGATGTCGAGGTGCTGGCAGCCGGGGCGCGCTCGCTGCCCCTCCTGGATGCCGAGGTCAGTGTCTGCCGGGCATGTCCGCGGCTGGTCACGTGGCGTGAGGACGTCGCCGCGCAGAAGCGCCGCGCGTTCGCCGACCAGCCGTACTGGGGCAGGCCCATCCCCGGCTGGGGTGCGCGCCGCCCGCGGGTGCTGATCGTCGGATTGGCCCCGGCCGCACACGGCGCCAATCGGACCGGCCGTGTCTTCACGGGGGACCGCTCCGGTGATCAGCTTTTCGCGGCGCTGTTCCGGGCCGGGCTGGTCAGCGCCGGGGTCAGCGTCGACGCCGCCGACGGGCTGAGCAGCGATGCGGTGCGGATCGTCGCGCCGGTGCGGTGCGCGCCCCCGGCCAACAAGCCGACCCCGCAGGAGCGGACCACCTGTGCGCCGTGGCTCACCGCCGAATGGCGGCGGGTCAGACAATCGGTCCGGGTGGTGGTGGCGCTCGGCGGATTCGCCTGGCAGGTGGCGGCCGGACTGGTGGCCGACGAACTTGTCGCGGGACCGAAGCCGGTGTTCGGCCACGGTGTGCAGGTGCGATTGACCTCCGGCGCGACGCTGTTGGGCTGTTATCACCCCAGCCAACAGAACATGTTCACCGGCCGGCTCACCCCGGCGATGCTCGATGATGTCTTCACCACAGCGGCCCGGCTCGCGGGGAACGAAACGGGACCGCGGCGACGTTGAACCATTAATGCGTCTATCTGTCCTGGACCTCGTTCCTGTCCGTACCGATCAGAGCACCGCCGACGCGGTGGCGGCGACCGTGCAGGTCGCGCAGACCGCCGATCGGTTGGGCTTCACCCGTTACTGGGTGGCCGAACACCACAACATGCCCGCGGTGGCGGCGACCAGCCCGCCCGTGCTGCTGGCCTATCTGGCCAATCAGACCGAGCGGATCCGGCTCGGGTCGGGTGGGGTGATGTTGCCCAACCATGCGCCGCTGGCCGTCGCCGAACAGTTCGCCCTGCTGGAGGCGATGGCCCCCGGACGTGTCGACCTGGGCATCGGCCGGGCGCCGGGATCCGACCCGGTGACGTCGATGGCGCTGCGCGGGGCGCGTGCGGCCAACGACGAGGACATCGAGCGGTTTCCCGACTACCTCGACCATGTCGCGGCCCTGATGAGCACCGGTGGTGCGCGGGTGGGACTGTCGCGGGGGATGCTGGCCCAGCAGGACTACACCCTCAAGGCGACTCCGGCCGCGGTCGGGGAGTGCACGTTGTGGCTGTTGGGTTCGTCGATGTATTCGGCGCACCTGGCCGCCGCCAAGGGCCTGCCGTACGTGTTCGCCAACCACTTCTCCGGTCAGGGGACCGCCGAGGCGCTGGCCACCTATCGTGCCGAATTCCGGCCCAGCCCTGAGCTTTCCGCGCCGCGGACCTTCCTGACCGTCAATGCGTCGGTGGCCGACACCGCCGAGGAGGCGCATCGGTTGCTGCTGCCGAATCTGCAGATGATGGGCCGATTGCGCACCGGCCGTCCGCTCGGGCCGCTGGATCTGGTCGAGAAAGCCGAGGCCACTTCGGTATCGGCGCAGGAGCAGTTGATCATCGACTCGTCGGTGGCGCGCACCGTCGTCGGGGACGCTGCCGGCGCGGCCGATCAGATGCGGGCGCTGGCAGCGGAATTCGACGTCGACGAGGTGATGGTGAATCCCGTCGCCTCGGCTTTCGCCGGCACCGCGGCAGACACCGCGCCGGCCCGCGAGCGCACGTTGGAGCTGTTGGCCAAGGAACTGCTCTAGGGGCTCAGCACGATCACCGGGATGGGCCGCGATGTGCGCTTCTGATAGCCGATGTAGCGGTCCTTGTTACCGCGCATATCGTTGACGATCCGCCACAACCGGTCGAAATCGGGATCGCCGGGAAATACGGCCCTGGCCGTCACCGGAATGCGCCGCGGACCGACGTTGATCTCGACCTGCGGGTTGGCCTTCAGATTGTGATACCAGCCGGGCGCCTTGGGCTCGCCGCCCTTGGAGGCCACCACCAGGTAGTCCTCGCCGTCGCGGGCGTAGGTCAACGCGTTGGCCCGGGCCAGTCCGGTCTTGGCGCCGACGGTGTGCAGGATCAGGGCCTTGGGGCCGAACGGGATCGTGTGGCCGATCCGGCCGTCGGTGGCCTTGTACAGCTTGTCGTGCAACAACAGCAGCGGAAGCCCGATGTATCGCTCCCATGGCGGCATGCTCATGGGTCAATCCTGCTCGGCCGCGTCGAGTTCTGCCAGTGCGGTGCGCAACAGTCGCCCGGACTCCTCGCGGTCGGGGTCGCGGCGCACCAGCATGCCCTTGGCGAAACTCAGTTTGTCGCCGGCGCGGCGCGGGACGACATGCAGGTGAATGTGGAACACCGTCTGGAACGCCGCTTTGCCATCGTTGATGGCGATGTTGTTGCCGTCGGCGTGCAGGCCGGAGCGCCTGGCCGCACGAGCGATGCGCTGGCCCAGTGCGGCCATCGCCGCGACGGTGTCGGGTGCGGTGTCGGTCAGGTCGACGCTGTGGGTCTTGGGGATCACCAGGGTGTGACCGCGGGTGAAGGGGCGGATGTCGAGGATCGCCAGCAGGTCGTCATCCTCGTGGATGCGGACGGCGGGCGCCTCACCGGCGATGATGGCGCAGAACACGCAGGACATGCAGACACCGTATCCGCCCGCCTCGGCCGGTCCGTCCGTCCCGCGGTCAGCCGAGCGCGTCCCGCCAGTGCCGCAACTTCTCGGCATAGGCCATCGTGTGCGCCGGGCTGGTGGACGGTAGTTGCACTATCGGCAGGTCCGGCGCATCGACGACCAGCCTGCGATGGTTGCGTTCGGCGGCCTTGCCGTTGAACACCAGCCGGCCGATGCCGGGGTGGTCGCGCAGCAATGCGCCGATATCGTTGGCCACCATGCTGGCCGGCTCGATCGCCGAGTCGAGGCTGCCGATCCGCCGGCACGACTTCAGCACATCCCACACCGCGACGCCGTGCCCGGCCAGCGCCGCCGCGCGGTGCGGGTAGGGCGCGTCCGGCTCGAAACCGTAGATGTCGGCGCAGATCCGCCAGAAGGCGTTGCGCGGATTGCCGTAGTACTGCCGATGCTCGAGGGACAGTGCGCTGGGCATGTTCCCCAACACCAAGATGGTGGGGTGCGCGCCGATGATGGGCGCAAGGCCGTGCAGCACATCGCTCACCGCCCCGATCTTGCCCGCCGGCGGTATAGGTTGGCCCGGTGGGTAGCGACTCCGATATCGGCTTCGACGTCGAGGCCTCCGGCCTGCTCGACGGGCTGACCGGTCAGGCTCGTGCCGACCGGGCCGAACTGATCCCATGGTTGCTGGATCAGGGCGTCACGGTCGAACAGATCCGCGACTGCGACGAACCGGTCCTGTTGGCGTCGCGCCGGATCCTTGGCGATGACGGCGATTATGTGTCCGCCCGCGAGATCTGCGAGAGCACCGGTATCGATCTGGAGCTGCTGCAGCGGGTTCAGCGGGCGCTGGGCCTGCCACGGGTCGACGATGTCGACGAGCCTGCGCACCTGCGTGTCGATGGTGAGATAGCCCGCTATGCAAAGCAATTCGCGGATATGGGTATCGACGAGGACAATATCGTCCTGGTCGTGCGGGCGCTCGCCGACGGATTGTCCAAGACGGCCGAGGCGATGCGGTTCACCTCGATGGCGGCGGTCATGGCCCCCGGGGTCAGCGAGCTGGATGTCGCGGTGGCGTCCGAAGCGTTGTTGCGACAGGTCAACCCGCTGCTCGGCCCGCTGATCGAGGACATGCTGCGTCTGGAACTGCGCCGCACCATGGAGTCCGATGCGGTGACCGCGGGCGAGCGTGCCGAGGGACGGCCACTACCGGGTGCCCGGGAGGTGACCGTCGCGTTCGCCGATCTGGTGGGCTTCACCAAGCTGGGCGAGGCGGTGCCGCCCGAGGAACTCGAAGGTCTGGCCAACCGGCTGGTGCAGACCACCCACGAGGTGGTCGCGCCACCGGTGCGATTCGTCAAGTCGATCGGCGATGCCGTGATGCTGGTCAGTCCCGAACCGATGGCGTTGTTGACGGCGGTGCTGGCGCTGCTGGAAGCCGCGGGTGCCGATGACGAATTCCCGCGACTGCGGGTGGGTTTGGCCTCGGGGAAGGCGGTCAACCGGGCGGGCGACTGGTTCGGCAGCCCGGTCAATCTGGCCAGCCGTGTCACCGGCGCGGCCCGGCCCGGCGCCGTGCTGGTCACCGAGGCGGTGCACGATGCGATCGGCGAGGACGCCGGCATCGAGTGGTCCTTCGCGGGCGCCAAACGGCTCAAGGGCATCAAGGACGAGGTCAAGCTGTTCCGGGCGCGCTACGGTCCCGGTTAGCCCACCCGAGTGCCTGCGGCGTCTGTGCTCGGCGAGAACCGGCGCAGCCGCAGACTGTTGCTCACCACGAACACCGAACTGAAGGCCATCGCGGCGCCGGCGATGATCGGGTTGAGCAGGCCGACCGCGGCCAGCGGTAAGGCCGCGACGTTGTAGGCGAACGCCCAGAACAGATTGCCCTTGATGGTGCCCAGCGTGGCACGGGACAGCCGAATGGCATCGACGGCGGCACGCAGATCCCCGCGCACCAGGGTCAGATCCGATGCCTCGATGGCAACATCGGTGCCGGTGCCCATCGCCAGGCCGAGATCGGCGGTGGCCAGCGCGGGTGCGTCGTTGACACCGTCGCCCACCATGGCGACGACATGGCCCTCGGCCTGCAGCGAGGTGATCACGTCGACCTTTCCTGCGGGCAGGACCTCGGCGACCACCCGTTCGATACCCAATTGGCCGGCCACCGATTCGGCGGCCCGGCGGTTGTCACCGGTCAACAGGATCGGGGTGAGGCCGAGCCCGCGAAATCCGGAAATCGCTTCGGCGGCGGTGTCTTTGATGGTGTCTGCCACCACGATGACGGCGCGGATCTGCCCGTCGGCGGCGAACCAGATCGGGGTATGTCCATGGGTGGCAGCCTCATCGGCGACCTGCACCAGGCGCTGCGGTGCTTCCAGCGACCAGTCCGCGCGCAGCCAGCTGAGTCGGCCGGCGGCCACCGCCCGGTTCTCGACCACCCCGGTGACGCCGAGGCCGCCGTGATTGGTGAACCCGTCGACCGCCGGCAGCGGGCCGCGCCGGGCCGCATACTCGCTGACAGCACGCGCGATCGGATGTTCGGAGCCGTGCTCCAACGCGCCGACCGATCTGAGGATCTCATCGGCGTTCTCGCCGTCGGCGACGTGCACGTCGACAACCGACATCCGGCCGGTCGTCACGGTCCCGGTCTTGTCCAGGACGACGGTGTCCACCCGACGAGTGGATTCCAGGATCTGAGGTCCCTTGATCAGAATGCCCAACTGAGCACCGCGGCCGGTACCGACCAACAGCGCGGTCGGGGTGGCCAGGCCCAGGGCACACGGGCAGGCGATGATCAGCACGGCGACCGCCGCGGTGAAGGCGGCGGCCGGCGCACCTCCGGCCAACAACCAGCCCACCAGGGTGGCCAGTGACAGCACCAGCACGATCGGGACGAAAACCGCCGAAACCCGGTCGGCCAGCCGCTGGACGTCGGCCTTACCGCTCTGGGCATCGGTGACCAGGCGGGCCATCTGCGCCAGTTGGGTGTCGGAGCCGACATGGGTGGCGCGGACCTCCAGCCGCCCGGACACGTTCACGCACGCACCGACCACCGAATCGCCGACGGTGACCTCCAACGGCACCGGCTCACCGGTGAGCATCGACGCGTCGACGGCCGAGGTGCCCGCGGTCACCACACCGTCGGTGGCGATCTTCTCGCCCGGGCGCACCACGAAGGTGTCCCCGACGGCGAGTTGCGTTATGGGGATGCGGATCTCACCAACCCCGGTGTTTTCCCCCGTCGCTTCGCTCGCCCCGGTGCTTTTCCCCGTCGCTTCGCTCGCCCCGGTGCTTTTCCCCGTCGCTTCGCTCGCCCCGGGGCGCAGCACGGCCACATCCTTGGCGCCCATGTGCAGTAGTGCCCGCAGCGCGGCGCCGGACTGCCGTTTGGCCCGCGCCTCGAAGTATCGCCCGGCCAGCAGGAAGGTCGTCACTGCGGCGGCGACCTCGAGGTAGAGATGGGGTTCGTTGCTGCGCGAGATGAACTCGAACGGCATCTTCATACCCGGCATCCCGGCGTGGGTGAAGAACAGTGCCCACACCGACCAGAGGTAGGCCGCGGTGACGCCCACCGAGATGAGCGTGTCCATGGTGGCCGCCCCGTGGCGCAGGTTGGTCCAGGCGGCCCGGTGGAACGGCCAGGCGCCCCACACCACCACCGGGGATGCCAGGGTGAGGGTCAGCCATTGCCAGTTGTCGAACTGCAGTACCGGGATCATCGAGAGTGTGACCACCGGCAGGGACAGTGCTGCCGAGATCAGCAGCCGCTGCCGCCACGGTGCGGACTCGTCGGGTTCGGTTTCGGTGCCGTCGGTTTCGGTGCCGTCGGGCCGGGCGGCGGGCACCGCGGCGGTGTACCCGGTGGCCTCGACGGCGGCGACGAGATCCTCCGGTGTGACGGTGTCGGGGTAGTCGACCCGCGCCTGTTCGGTGGCGAAGTTGACGCTGGCTTCGACACCGTCGATCCGGTTGAGGCGCTTCTCTATCCGGGCCGCACACGATGCGCAGGTCATGCCGCCGACGTCGAGGGTGACGGTGCTCATCTCGCCTCCGGTTCTCTGACGTTGTGGTGGGGGTGGCGGCGTGCGGGCGCCTGCCGGGTAGGTCAGGCCGGTACGGCCACGTCGTAGCCGGCGTCCTCGATGGCGGCCGCGAGGGTTTCGGTCGCCGCGCTGCCTGCCACGGTGACGGTTCCCGCGCTCAGATCGACATCCACCGAGGTCACACCCTCGACGGCGGTGAGTGCGGCGGTGATGGACTTTACGCAGTGGCCACAGGTCATACCGTGGACGTTGAGGACGATGCTCATGCCGCCATGATATACCGGTAGGGGGTATGGGTAAACGTCTACGTCCACGTCTGTAGGGAGGAACACATCGATGAGGAAATCGGCGATGGCCATCGCAACGGGAATCGCAACGGGAGCGGCCGCCGTCCTGCTATTGGCAGGCTGTACCAGTCAGTCCGAACCCGCCGCCGACGGTCACACCGACCACGGCCATGACACCGGTCAGGAGAGCGGTCACAGCACCAGTCACGATGGCAGCGGGGCAAACCCCGGCCCCGGCGCCGACGCCGGCACGCACAATGGCGACGACATCGCGTTCGCCCAGCACATGATTCCGCACCACAGCCAGGCTGTGGAGATGGTCGACATCCTGCTGGCCAAGCCCGACGTGGATCCACGGGTGGCCACCCTGGCCGAGCAGATCCGCGCCGCGCAGGCGCCCGAGATCGAGCAGATGCAGGGCTGGCTCGACCAATGGGGCAACCCGCCGATGCCCGCCATGGACCACAGTTCGATGGACGGCATGGTCGCACCCGCCGATATCGAGAAACTGCGCGCGGCACCGGGTCCGGAGGCAACCAAGCTGTTCCTGCAGCAGATGATCGGACACCACGAGGGTGCGGTCACGATGGCCCAGAGCGAGATCGACGGCGGGCAGTACCCACAGGCCGTCGACCTGGCCCGGGCCATCATCGACAGTCAACAGAAAGAGATCGACGAGATGAAGTCGATCCTGGACAGCCTCTGACTATTGCACCGGGATGGTGATGCCCTCTGAGGGCTGCACGATCACGAATCCCTGGCCGTGGAAGGCGACCTGCACGGCCTCACCGGAGCCGCGACCGATCAGGGCACCCGCCTTGAAGCTGGTCTTGAGCTGGGTCTGCAGGTTCGCCGACCAGGCCACCACCGCGTTGGTGTCGGCGTAGGTCGGCGCCTCGGCGGCATTGAGCACCACCGGCGGTCCGTCGGTGGTCAGCGCAACCCACCCACTGCCCCGCAGAGTGGTGTTGAAAAGGCCACCGACGGCGATGCTGCCGCCCTTGACCCGCTCGATGTTCCAGTCCAGGCTCGACGAGAAGGCCAGCACGTTCTTACCGCTGATCGACAGGCCCGAGTTCGTCAGATGCAGCAGGTGCACGTAGTTGGCCTGCTCGGCCAGGAACACATCACCCTGGCCCTGGACGCGCATCAGCGGAAGACCTTCGCCGGTCAGCGCCTTCTTCAGGAACTTGCCTGCCCCGCCGCCCTCGAAGGCGAAATCGACGTTGCCCTGGTAGGCGACCATGGAACCCTGCCGGGCCATGAACGGCTCGCCGACCCGGACCCGCAGCAGCCGCTCGTTCTGCAGCGCGATCGCCGACGACTCCTTCTCGCTGAACCGTCCGTCGATCAGATCGCCGCTGATACCGCTGAACCCGTCTCCGCCCTGCTGCGGGGTTTCCTGACGAGCGGCCGCGGCCTGCTCGTCCTGCGGGTGGCTACCGGCGCCGGGCGGCGGGCCGAGCGGGGACGCGAAAACCTGGCCCTGGTGGGATACCTGGTCGGTCCAGTTCTGCCCGTCGTACCAGCGGTACTCGTAGCGTCCCTCGGGATCCCGCAACCACTGACCACTCACCGTGTACTCCTCAACGTCATCGTCTCGTCCAGTATCCGATCACCGCATATCCAATCACCTCACGCTGGCATGCTGGATCACATGGCAGCTGACGAGATCGATCGGGTCCGGGGTAGAAGTGCGTTGGCGGTGGTCAAGCAGCATCCGGGCATGGTGTTGTTCCTGGCCTCGCCGGCGATCATCGGGTTGATCGCGGTGTGGTGGTTCGCCGGTGCCGGGTGGGCGGCACTGCTGTTGGTGGCGCTGGTACTCGGCGGGGGAGTCGCGGTGCTCGTCAAGCGCTGAACCGTCAGGCGCGGGCCATCTCCCAGTACTCACCGCGCCGGGCCAGCAGTTCGGCATGAGTGCCGCGCTCGACGATCCGGCCGGCCTCCATCACCAGAATCTGGTCGGCGTCGCGGATCGTGGACAGCCGATGGGCGATGATGAAACTCGTCCGGTCCCTGCGTAACTCGGCCATCGCCTGTTGGATCAGCAGTTCGGTGCGGGTGTCCACCGAGCTGGTCGCCTCGTCGAGGATCAACAGCTGGGGGCGGGCCAGCACCGCTCTGGCGATGGTGATCAGTTGCTTCTCGCCGGCACTGATCGCACCGCCGTCATCACCGACGCGGGTCTGGTAACCCAGCGGCAGCGTCTGCACGAACCGATCGACGTGGGCTGCGTGGGCGGCCGCGTGCACCTCGTCGGCATCGGCATCCGGTCGCCCATAGGCGATGTTGTCGTAAATGGTCCCGCTGAACAGCCAGGTGTCCTGCAGCACCATGCCGATCCGCGAACGCAGGTCGGCCCGCGGCATGGTGGCGATGTCGACATCATCGATGGTGATCCGGCCGGAGTCGGCGTCGTAGAACCGCATCAGCAGGTTCACCAGCGTGGTCTTACCGGCCCCGGTCGGCCCGACGATCGCGACGGTGGAGCCGGGCTCGGCGATCATCGACAGCTCGTCGATGACGGGGGAGTCGGGCCGGTAGCCGAAGGACACCCGCTCGAACCGCACCCGACCAGGGCCGACCGGCCGGGTGGACGGCGGTGCATCCGCGGACTCCTCCTCCGCGTCGAGCAGTTCGAAAATCCGCTCTGCGCTGGCGATCCCGGACTGCAGTGCGTTGTACATCGCGGCGACCTGCGTCAGCGGCTGGTTGAACTGGCGGACGTACTGGATGAAGGCCTGGATGCTGCCGAGGGTGATCTGCCCGGTGGCGACCTGGATACCACCGACCACCGCGACGGCGACGTAGCTGAGGTTGCCGATGAAGGTGGTGGCGGGTCCGACCAACCCGGAAAGAAATTGTGCGGCAAGGCTGGTGCGGTGCACATCGGCGTTGAGCGTGTCGAACTGCCGGCCCGCCGCGGCCCGGTGACCGTAGGTCTTCACGACCGTGAAACCGCTGTAGGTCTCCTCGATATGGGCGTTGAGCCGGCCGGTGTTGGCCCACTGCTCGGCGAACAGCTTCGCCGACCGGCGGGCGATGGCGCGGGTCGCCCACAGCGACAGCGGGACGGTGAGCACGGTCAGGGCCGTCAGCAGCGGGGAGATCGTCAGCATCGCCACCAGCACGGCCAGCACCGTCAGCACCGAGGTGAGCAGCTGGCTGATCGCCATGCCCAGCGTGGACTGCACATTGTCGACGTCATTGGTGACGCGGCTGAGTAGTTCGCCGCGCTGACGGCCGTCCACATAGGACAGCGGAAGCCGGTGCACCTTCTGCTGGATATCGGCGCGCAGCGTCATCATGGTGCGTTGCACCACCACGTTGAGGATGCGTGCCTGCAGCCATACCAGCAGCGCGGCAATCAGATACAGCCCGAGTGCAAGCAACAGGGTGTGCGCGACCGCGGTGAAATCGATGCCGTCGCCCGGGACGACGTTCATCCCGGACAACAGGTCGGCCAGGCTGTCGTCACCGCGGGCCCGGGCGGCGGCGATCGCCTCCTCCTTGCTCAGCCCGGCCGGCAGTCCGCGGCCGATGACACCGTCGAACAGCAGGTCGGTGGCGTGGCCGAGGATTCGTGGCCCGATCACGCCGATCGCGATGCCGCCGACGGCCAGCATGATCACCGTCGCGGTCAAGAGGCGTTGCGGGGTCAGTCGTTTCAGCAGCCGCAGCGCCGAACCGGTGAAATCGCGGGAGCGGACGGTCGGCGCTTGTGTCCCGCGCATTGGTCGCGTCATGCGATCCCCACCGACTGGGAATCCACGAATTCCACGTATGTCCGGCATGTCTGCAGCAGCGACTCGTGGGTGCCGCTGCCCACCACGATGCCGTCCTCGATGACGATCACCTGATCGGACTGGGCCACGGTGCTGATCCGCTGCGAGACGATGATGACGGTGGCCGATCCGGACACCTGCCGCAGCGCGGTCTGCACCCGGGCGTCGGTGCGGGTGTCCAGGGCAGAGAAGGCGTCGTCGAACAGGTACACCGCGGGACGGCGGATCACCGCGCGCGCGATGGCCAGTCGTTGCCGCTGCCCACCCGAGAAGTTGATGCCACCTTGGGCCACCCGCATGTCCAGGCCGTCGGGATGAGCGCGTACGAAATCGTCGGCGGCGGCCACCCGCAACGCGTCCCACATCTCGTCATCATCGGCGTCGGCTTTGCCGTACCGCAGGTTGTCTGCGACGGTTCCCGAGAACAGGTATCCGCGCTGGGGCACCAGCCCGACGGCCCCCCAGAGATCCTCGGTGTCATAGGCGCGCACGTCGACGCCGTCGAGGCGGGCCGATCCGCTCGTCACATCGTAGAGCCGGCAGATCAGCGACAGCAGCGTCGACTTTCCCGAACCGGTGCTTCCCACGATCGCCGTCACGGTGCCGGGCCGGGCGGTCAGCGAGACTCCTTGCACCACAGCACGGTCGGCGCCCGGATAGCTGAATGTGGCATTTTCCAGCGTGATCTCACCGCGCAGATCGGTGCCGTCGACAGGCGCGGCGGGATTGCCGATCTGTGCGACGGTGGACAGCACCTCGGTGATCCGCTCCGCGCATGCCGAGGCGCGTGGCAGCAGTACCAGCAGCAGGGTGGCCATCACCACCGCCATCAGGATCTGCATGAAATAGGCCAGGAACGCGATCAGCGAGCCGACCTGCATCTGGCCTGCATCGATGCGCTGACCCCCGAACCAGATCAACGCGACGCTGGAAATGTTGATCACCAGCGTCGTGGCGGGCAACATCAGCGCCTGCCATCGCCCGGCGATCAGTGCGGTATCGGTCAGTGCCGTGTTGGCCTCGGCGAAACGTTCCCGCTCCAGCGGCTCCCTGGCGAATGCGCGGACCACCCGGATACCGGCGAGTTGTTCGCGCATCACCCGGTTGATGTTGTCGATCAGCCGCTGCATCGACCGGAAGATCGGCAGCAGCTTCGACACCACCCACCAGTTCGCCACAGCAAGCACCGGGACACTGACCAGGAGCAGCCAGGACAGGCCGGCGTCCTGGTGGATCGCCATGGCGATGCCGCCGACCCCCATGATCGGCGCGGTGATCAGCATGGTCGCCGTCATCTGCACCAGCAGCTGGATCTGCTGGACATCGTTGGTGGTGCGGGTGAGCAGTGTCGGCGCGCCGAACCGGGCGCTCTCGGTGGCCGAGAACGTCAGTACATGGCCGAAGATGGCGGCGCGCAGATCACGGCCGAACCCGATCGCGGCGCGGGACCCGAAGAACACCGCGCCGACCGCACACACCACCTGCAGTGCGGTGACACCGAGCATCACCAGGCCGAGGTCGACGATGCGGCCGGTGTCGCCCTGGGCGACGCCGTCATCGATGATCGCGGCGTTGACCGTCGGCAGATACAGCGATGCCAGCGTGCTGATCACCTGCAGCACCGCCACCACCGCGAGCAGCCCGCGGTAGGGCCGCACGTGGTGGCGCACCAGTGCCAGCAGCATGTGGTCACTCTTGCACACCGCGCTGTCTGGACCACTCATCGGCCGAGACACGAAAAGGCTGGTCAATCCGTATGTCGACGGTGTGGTGCGGGTCGGCCGCTACAGTGCATGTCGTGATCTTCCGACGCGGTGACGCCCGACTCAGCTGCGCGGCGAAGATGCTGGTTGTCGCCACTGCGGTGCTGCCCGTCGTCGTCGCGTGTTCGGACTCCGAGAGCCCGAGTACCCCCTCGGTGCCCTCGACCACGGAGTCCGCCCCGGAGGCCCAGCACGGGCCGGTGTTCCCCGAGTGCGGTGGCATCAGCGATGAGACCGTTGCCCAGCTGACCCAGGTCCGTGGGCTGGTCAACACGGCGCGCACCTCCGTGGGATGCCAGTGGCTCGTCGGCGGCGGCATCATCGGCCCGCACTTCTCGTTCACGCACTTCCGCGGCAGTCCGATGGGCCGCGAACGCAAGACCATGGAGCTCTCGCGGGCCAGCGTCGAGGATGTCAGCATCGAGGGACACGACGGTTTCGTCGGTATCGGCGAGGACCTGGTGCTCGGCCGGAACCTCTGCGAGGTCGGTATCGGATTCGGCGACGATTTCATCGAGTGGTCGGTGAGCTACACCCAGAAGCCGTTCCCCGATGCCTGTGAAGTGGCCAAAGAACTGACCCGCCAATCGATTGTGAATGCGCAGCGATGAGCATGATGAAGCGTCCGTTGACGGTGGTTGTCGCGCTGCTCGCTGCGCTGACGATGGTGCTCGGAGTGCAGGGCTGCTCACGTGCGGTCGACGGCACCGCGATCAAATCCTCAGGGGCGGGGCCGCGCAACAACGACTCCCAGCGCAGCTACCCGAACCTGCTCAAAGAGTGCGATGTGCTGACCGAGGACATCCTGGCCGAGACCGTGGGCGCCGACCCGCGCGACATCCAGAGCACCTTCGTCGGAGCGGTGTGCCGCTGGCAGGCCGCCAACCCGAACGGTCTGGTCGACATCACCCGGTTCTGGTTCGAGATGGGCAGCCTGGACTACGAGCGCCAGGTCGCCCAGGAGCTGAAGTTCGGAGTCGAGGAGCGCCGGATCGCCGGTGTCCAGTCGATCGTCATGCGTAACCCCACCGACGCCAATGCCTGCGGGGTGGCCAGCGATGCCAGCGGCGTCGTCGGCTGGTGGGTCAATCCGCAGGCACCGGGCATCGATGCCTGCGGGATGGCGATCAAGCTCATGGAACTGACGCTGGCCACCAACTCCTAGCGGGGTACGTGGAATTCGGCCAGGCGTGCGCCGCCGAGCTGCAGGTCGCGCCATGAACAGCTGACCTCCAGCCGTGATATCGCCGAGGTCGGGTACTTCGACTCGATCTCGGTCACGGTCGCGGGATCGCTGTCGTCACCGGCCAGACCGAGCGCCAAACCGGACATCACCGGCTCGTGCCCGACCACCAGCAGCGTGGACACCTCGTCGCCGATGTCGTTGATCTCGGCCAGCACGATCCCTGGCGTGGAGTCATAGAGGCGATCGACGAAACGCACCGGTGCGTCGATCCCGGTGCGCTCCAGCGTCAGCCGGGTCCTGGTGGCCGTCGAACACAGCACCGCGTCGACGGTCGGTGCGTTCGACCGCAGCCACTCGCCGGCCAGCCCCGCCTCACGCTCACCGCGCGGGGCCAGCGGCCGCTGGTGATCGACGGTATCGGCCGGGTAGTCCGACTTGGCGTGGCGCAGCAACAACAGGGTCCTCATCGCAACCAGGCTAGGCCACAGCGAGGCCATGCCGATGCACCTCCCGGGACTTGTCGGGGGCCCGACCTAGACTCACCGCGGGGTCTTTTCCAGGACCGGGAGACGAACACGGAAGGGAGTGCACCGATGCGCTTTCTGCATACTGCCGACTGGCAACTCGGGATGACGCGCCACTTCCTCAGTGCCGCCGGCGGAGAAGCGCAGTCGCGTTACGGTGCCGCCCGGCGGGAGGCGGTCGCCGGGCTCGGTGCGCTGGCCGCGGAGGTGGGCGCCGAGTTCGTCGTGGTGGCCGGGGACGTCTTCGAGGACAACCAGCTCTCGCCGCGGGAGGTCAGCCTGGCGCTGGAGGCCATGCGGGCCATCGAGGTCCCGGTGTATCTGTTGCCCGGCAACCATGATCAGCTCGACGCCGGTTCGGTCTACACCAGCACGCTCTTCGCCGCCGAGCGTCCGGCCAATGTCACGGTTCTCGACCGGGACGGCGTGTTCCGGGTGCGCCCCGGTGTGGAGATCCTCGCTGCCCCATGGCGTTCCAAGGCCCCGACCACCGATCTGGCCGCCGCCGCGACCGCGGGTGTGGTGGCCGACGGCACGGTCCGGGTGCTGGTCGCCCACGGGGGTGTGGACGTCCTGGATCCCGATTCGTCCAGGCCGTCGCTGATCAGGTTGGCCGCGCTGGAGGAGACGCTGGCTGCCGGCGCGGTGCACTATGTGGCGTTGGGGGACAGGCACTCTCGGACCGAGGTCGGCTCGACGGGCCGCGTCTGGTACTCCGGCGCTCCCGAGGTGACCAACTACGACGATGTCGAGACCGACCCGGGACATGTCCTGGTGGTCGATATCGACGAGGACGATCCCACCCATCCCGTGCAGGTCACTTCGCGCCGGGTCGGCAGGTGGCGCTTCATCACACTGCGTCACGATGTCAACGACGACCGTGATATCGCCGGGCTGGACATCAACCTCGACCAGTTACCCGATAAGGAGCGCACCGTGGTGCGCTTGGTGCTCACCGGGTCGCTGACCATCGGGCACAAGGCAGAACTCGACGACTGCCTGGATCGCTACGCCCGGTTGTTCGCCTCGCTGCGCACCTGGGACCGGCACTGCGATCTGGCGGTGTTGCCCGCCGACGGCGAGTTCGACGAGCTGTCGATCGGCGGTTTCGCCACCGGGGCCGTGCAGGAGTTGGTCGCCGCCGCGCGCGCCGACGGTACCGATGCAGATGACGCGCGGTCGGCGCTGGCATTGCTGCTGCGCCTGAGCGCGCCGCACGGACAGGGGAATGTCGCGTGAAGCTGCATCGGCTCACCCTCACCAATTATCGCGGCGTGCTGCACCGTGACATCGAGTTCCCCGAGCGTGGTGTCGTGGTGGTCAGCGGTGCCAACGAGATCGGCAAGTCCTCGATGATCGAGGCGTTGGACCTGTTGCTGACCGTTAAGGACCGGTCGTCGAAGAAGGAGGTCAAGGCGGTCAAGCCGACCCACGCCGACGTGGGTGCCGAGGTGAGCGCCGAGATCTCCACCGGGCCATACCGATTCATCTATCGCAAACGTTTCCACAAGAAGGCCGAGACCGTTCTCACCGAGCTGGCGCCGACCCGTCGTCAACTGACCGGGGACGAGGCCCACGATCGGGTGCTGGCGATTCTCGACGAGACGGTCGATACCGCGCTCTGGCAGGCGCAGCGGGTGCTGCAGGCCTCGGCGACCGCACCGGTGGACCTCTCGGGCTGTGATGCCCTTTCGCGGGCACTGGATGTGGCCGCCGGCGCAGCAGACGGTGCCGCCCAGGTCGCCGATGTCCTCGGCGGGTCGGCCGGTGATGCCGATCCGTTGTTGATCGACAAGATCGAGCGCGAGTATCTGGAGTACTTCACCGCGACCGGCAGGCCGACCGGAGTGTGGGCGGCGGCCACCTCTCGGTTGCGCGCGGCCGATGACGCCGTGGCGCAGTGCACCGCGGCGCTGCGCGAGGTCGAGCAGGCCGTCACCCAGCACGCGGTGCTCACCGCGGAGTTGTCCGGACTTGCCGAGCGGGTCAGTGCCGCCGAGGCGCGGCGCGCCGCAGCGCAGCAGTCCGCCGAGGCCGTCCGCACGCTCGCGGCCGCCCGCGATACCGCCAAGCTGTTGGCCGAGGCTGCCGGCGCCGCCCACGCCGCGGCGGCCGCGGCGGTGACCGAACGCCGCCGGATGCGCATCGATATCGACGAAAGGTCGACTGCGGCAGCAGAACTGGTGGCTACCGCGGCCGAATCCGCGCAGGCGCACCGGTTGGCGTGCGAGGTGGTCGAGGCCGCCGAGGCAGACGCCGAGCGGACCGACGCCCTTGCCGCGACCGCCGCGCAAGCCGTCGACACCGCGCGGGCCGACCTGGCAGCATGTGTCGCCCGTGATGAGGCCGCCAGGCTCGCGGCGCGGATCGCCAAGCTGGACACCGTCACCGCTGAGCTGGCCGGTATCGAACGCGAGTTGGCCAGCAATCCGATGACCGACACCCTGGTCAAGGAGATCGACGCCGCCGCACGTGCGGTGGAGCGTGCCACGGGGCGGGCCGAACTGGCCTCGGCGCACGTGGAACTCGTCGCGCTGGGCGATATCACCGTGCGGGTCGGCGACACGGCCGTCGACCTGGACACCGATGGCGACTGGGTCACCGCGATCGCCGAGCCCACCGTGATCGAGGTGCCAGGGGTGCTGCGTGCCCGGGTGTCACCGGGGGCCGACGCGCTGCAGACCCATGCCGAACTCGCGGCCGCGCACCGGGTGCTGGCAGAGCTACTGGAGAAGGCCGGGGTTGCCGACGTGGCGGCAGCTCGCGCGCTCGACGAGCGCCGCCGCGAGTTGCGCGCCGCGCGGTCCGCCGCCCAGGCCACCGTGGCCGCGCTCACCGACCACGAGACCGTGACGCAACTGCGCGCCCGCCATGCCGAGTTGACCGCCGGCGGGCCCGTTGGATCCGAGGCCGCGGGTCATATCGGTGACACCGATACCGCGCGCGCCGCGCTGACCGATGCCGTGGCCGCGCACACCGCGGCGGCCGAGCAGGCCACCCTGCGGCGCAACGTGGTCGCCGCGGCCACCGCGAAATGCAATGACGCTGCCGTTGCCGCCGGGATGCTGCGCCAGAAGCTCGAAGGTGTACAGGCCGAGCTGGACGCGGCCACCCAGCGGTTGACGGTCGCGCGGATGGCTGCGACCGACGAGCAGCTGAGCCTGCAGGCCGAGGCCGATGCCGAACGGGCGGGCCGGGCGACCGCGGAGCTGGCCCGCCTCGAGGGCGAACTGGCCGCAGCGCAGCCGGATGTCGTTGCCGCAGAACTCCGGTCGGCCACCGCGGCGTTGGAGGTCCTGCTGGGTGAGCGCGAGGCCGCCGCGACCGCGCTGGCCGAGATCTCCGCTGCCCTCAAGGTCTACGGCAGTCAGGGGCGCCGCGGCGCGCTGGATGCCGCCGAGGCCGAACGCGAGCACGCCCACGGCGAGTTCTTGCGGGTCGGTCGCCGAGCTCGTGCGGCGGGGTTGTTGCGCACCGTCATGCTGCGTCATCGGGAGTCGGCCCGGCTGCGCTATGTCGAGCCGTTCCGGGCCGAGATCGAGCGGTTGGGGCGGTTGGTGTTCGGACCGGACTTCGAGGTCGATATCGACACCGATCTGACCATCCGCAGCCGCACGCTGGCGGGCACCACCGTCGGCTATGAATCCCTCTCCGGCGGCGCCAAGGAACAGATGGGTATCGTCGCGCGGCTGGCCTGTGCGTCGCTGGTGGCCAAGGAGGACACGGTGCCCGTAGTCATCGACGACGCGCTCGGGTTCACCGACCCCGAGCGGTTGACGAAGATGGCCGCGGTGTTCGACGCCGTCGGCGGCGACGGCCAGGTGATCGTGCTGACCTGCAGCCCCGACCGGTACGCCGCCATCGACGATGCCCAGCTGATCGAGCTGACGGCCTAGTTGTCGTGATTTAGGCGACCGCCTCCACCCGGCCGGCTTCGGCCGATGCGGTGTCGAGGCCGAGGTGCTCGCGCAGCGTGTCACCGGTGTACTCGGTGCGGAACAACCCGCGCCGCTGCAGCTCGGGGACGACGTAGTCGACGAAATCGTTGAAGGTTCCCGGACTTTGGGCGGCCGACACCATGAAGCCGTCGGCCTCGCCGGCGGTGAACGACTCTTCGATCTGATCGGCGACCTGGGTCGCGGTGCCGACGAATTGCGGCAGCAGCACCCCCTGGGCGTACCACTTGCCGATATCGCGCAGTGTCAGGTTGTCGCGGTTGGCCACGCGCCGGGCGGTGTCGAACAAGCCCTGGGTCCCGGTCACCTGGACGTCCTCGACGGGTGCGTCCAGGTCGTATCGGGAGAAGTCGTGGTCGGTGTGCACGCTCAGCGTGATCAGACCCGAGATCGGATCGGCCAGCTCGTTGTGGAACGCCTGCTTCTCGCGGGCAATGGACTCGGTCTCGCCGATGAACGGGATGAATGCCGGGAAGATCAGCACCTGATCGGGGTTGCGGCCGAAATTGCTTGCCCGCGACTTGATGTCGTCATAGTAGGCGCGCCGGCCCTCCGGGGTGGGGTCGATCTCGAAGATGGCCTCGGCCCATCGGGCCGCGAAGTCCCGGCCGGTATTCGACGAGCCGGCCTGGATGAGCACCGGGCGACCCTGTGGGGAGCGGGGGACGTTCAGCGGACCGCGGGTGCGGAAGAACTTCCCGTCGTGTTCGACGCGGCGGATCTTGTCGGGGTCGGCGAACACGCCGGTGTTCTTGTCGACGACCAGTGCGTCGGGATCCCACGACGACCACAAGTCCAGGGTGGCGCGCAGGAACTCCTCGGCGCGCTCGTAACGGAACTCGTGATCGAGGTGGCTGTCCTGCCCGAAGTTCTGGGCCTCACTGGCCGTCAACGAGGTCACGATGTTCCATGCCACCCGACCTCGGGTGATGTGATCGAGGCTGGCGAAGATGCGGGCCAGCTCGTAGGGATGAAAGAAGGTGGCGGACTTGGTGATCGCGACGCCCAGCTTGGAGGTCACCGCACCGATGCTGGCCGCGACGATCGACGGGTCCAGGGTGGCGGTCGCCTGGGTGCCGCGGCGCAGCGGTTCGGTGATATCGCGACCGTACTGGGCCGGGGCCGCCAGCAGGTCGGCGAAGAACACGAAGTCGAACTTGCCGCGCTCCAGTATCCGCCCGATGCGGTGGTAGTACTCGGGGCTGGTGAAGTCGGTGTCGCTGCCCGGGTGGCGCCACGCGGCGTGCGAGTGGGTCACCTGGGATGCGATCTGGAATCCGCCGAGGTGCAGCTGCTTGGGCATGGTTGGGTCACCTTTTCCGTGATTTGTGGAGCGGCACCCGCGCCGAGCGCGGGTACCGCTCCACAAGTCGCTGGTCAGAAGTACGCGTTGGCGGGTAGCGGTGCGTCGTGCAGCAGGTTCTGCCCGATGGCCCGCGCCTTCAGCCCGACCGGGTTGTGCAATGTGATGGTGCGGATGTTGCGCCAGTGGCGGTCGAGGTTGCGGGTCCTGCTGGCGGCGCTGGCACCACCGAGCTCGAGCAGCCGGGATGCGGCGTCCGGGGCGATGGCGTCCAGATGAACCTTGACCTTGGCCACCCGCAGTTGTGCTTCGGTGGCCAGTGCTGCGTCCGGCACGCCGTCGATCTCCGAATCGGTGGCCGCACCGATGGCCGCGGCGGCGTCCAGCACGGCGACGCGTGCCACGTGCGCGGTGCTGGCGAGCTCACCGAGCTGACGCTGCAGCAGCGGATCATTGGTCGGGCTCTCGGCGACGGCGTGACTGAAGCTGCGTTCCCGGGACCGCAGCAGCGCGACTCCGTCGTCGACCACGTTGGCCAGCACACCGGCCACCACGGCATGGATGTAGAGCTGCAGGGAGGCGTACTGCACGGTCGGCACCGGCTCGGCGTCATAGGGGGTGTCGGCGAGTACCTCGTCCTCAGCCACCGCGACGCCGGCGAACGTGGTGGTCCCGGTGCCGGTCCGGCGCTGGCCGAAACCGTCCCAGTCGTCGATGATCTTGACTCCGGGCCGGTCGGCGGGCACCACCACGGTGGCGACCGAGTCGTGGTCGGTGGTGGCGGTCGCGGTCAGGTAGTCGGCGAACAGCGTGCCGGTGCTGTAGTACTTCTCACCATCCAGTCGGTAGCCACCCTCGGGCCGGGGCAGCAGGCGGGTGTTGAACACCAGGCTGCCGACGGCATTGCTGCCCTTTTCGCTGAAGGCGTTACCGAAGATCTTGCCGTCGGCAGCCAGCTCCAGCCAGGCACGGGACTGGGCGCGCAACCGCTCCTCCACAAACCAGAAATGCGCCCGGAAGATGTGGGCGACAATCGGATCGGCGCGGGCGACATCGATGACCGCCGAAAACAGCTGGGGCACGGTCAGGCCCGCGCCACCGAGTTCCCTCGGCAGGCGCAGGGTGCCGAAACCGGCTCGCTTCAACGCCGCTACCTGGTCAAATGGATTCTCGTCGTTGAGGTCTCGGTCACGGGATCCGGCTCCGATACTGTTCAGCAGATCGGTCCATTCCGGTGTTCCCGGCAGGATGTGGTGGGTGTTCTCGACCGTCGTCATGCCTCAGTAGTACCGAGGGACCGCCGATGCCCGCACGGCTTGTGCTCACCACGATCCTGAGAACGGGCTCCGCGGACTCTCATGAACGCCCCGAGAGGCACAATGAATGACGATGATCTCCCTCGCGCGCCGCCGGGCACACGACAGGCTTGCTGCCCAGCCGGGCGTGCGAGCCGTCCGGCGGCCCCTCGTTGCGGGCGCCGGGGACCAGTTCGACCTGCACTATGTGCGCACGGGCCGTAAGTCCGCGCATCCGATCGTCGTCATCCCCGGTGGTCCAGGGGCCGCGTCGGTGGCTCTGTACCGGGCCTTCCGCAGGAAGGCCGCCCACGCCGGTCTGGACGTCATCATGGTCGAGCACCGTGGGGTCGGCCTGTCCCGCCAGGACGACGACGGCCGCGACCTGCCGCCCGAGGCGATGACCGTCGACGCCGCGGTCGACGATATCGCCGCCGTGCTCGATGATGCCGGGGTCGAGGCCGCCCACATCTACGGCGCGTCGTATGGGACATACCTGGCCGCCGGATTCGGTGTTCGGCATTCGGGACGGGTGGCGGGCATGGTGCTGGATTCCCCGCTGCTGTCCGCCGGCGATATCGCCGAGGTGCGTGCCCACGTCCGTGCGGTGTTGTGGGACGGCGAACCGGGTACCGAGGAGCTCGCGGCCATGATCCGCGAGCTGGTGGCCCGTGGTGACTTCGGACCGACCGCGGTGCTCCGCGCGACGGGGCTCTACGAACTGGCCGGACCCGACGTCCTGCGCCGCCAGTTGGAGCTGCTGGTGGCCGGACACGATTGGTTGTGGGCGGCCGTCGGGCTGGGAACCCGGCTGATGGTCGAACGGGAGACGGCGTTCCATCACGAGCCCGATCTGGTCGAGCGCATCGCCTACCGCGAGCTCAACTACGGTGCCGAGCCCGACGGCGGCCCGTTGGACCCGGCCGTCGCCCTGCGCGAGGTTGCGCTCGGAGATCCCGACTTCGTGTCCGAGCCCTACGATCTGATCGCCGCGATGCCGGGCTTCAGCTGGCCCACCGCGGTGCTTTCGGGCGGCCGTGATCTCACCACCCCGCCGGCGGTCGCACGTCGGATCGCCGGACTCATCCCGGAGGCGACGCTGGTGGAGCTGCCGACCGCCGGACACAGCATGTTGGACACCCGCGAGCGGGCCGCGCTGCAGGTCTGCCGGGCCGTCAGTTCCGGCCAGACCGGCGAACTGGCCGCACGGGCGGCCGAACTCGACGCGCTGCCGGCCAACCGCAGCATCCGCCTGCTGGTGCGCGGCGTCGAACTGGCCGCCAAGGCCGAAGGCATCGTGCCCGACGGGGTACCGCGACTGGCTACTTCATGAAGCCCATCGTCGAGTAGTTGATATCTCCGATGCCGGTCGGGCCGTAGTTGGCCAGATTGCTGCGCACCGCCATGTTGCCGGGTGCCTGGAACAGCGGCAGGCTGTGCCCGACGTCCCAGATCAACTTGTCCAGCTCGTTGGCCTGTTCGCGAGCCTTGGCCGGGTCGAGCTCGGCGAGTGTCTCCTCGATCTTGGCGTCGACCTCTGCGCTGCCGATCTTGCCGTAGTTGCTCTCACCGCCGGAGGCGTAGATCTGGGTGAGGCTCGCCACCGGGAAAGCATCGCCGCCCCAGGCGAATTGGGCGATATCGAAGTTTCCGGTGGTGACGTACTTGGGGAACAGATCGCCACCGGCGGCGGGAACCAACTCCAGGTTGATCCCGATCTGGGCCAGCTGATTCTGCGCGATCTGTGCCACGGCGCGGGTGCTCTGCCCGTCGTAGAAGACGTTGCGGATCTTCAGCTGGCGGCCGTCCTTCTCCCGGAATTGGCCGTTCATCTTCCAGCCCAGCGCGTCGAGATCGGCCTTGGCCGCCTCCGGATCGAAGGCGATGCTGTTGTCCTGGTAGCCCTCCTGGCCGGCCAGGTAGATGTGATTGTTCAATGCCGCCGGGGTATCGGCCAGCCCACGCTGGGTGACCTGGGCGATGGCCTGGCGGTCAAGCCCCTTGGCGATCGCGGTGCGCAATCCGGGGTCGGACAGGATCGCGCCGTCGGCACCGTTCATCGTGAGGTGATACCAGTTCGGTGCGGGGGCGCGTCGGATCGTGACCCCTGGCGTGCGCCTGGCGTTCTCCAGATCGTCCAGGGAGGCCAGCCCGGCTGCGTCGAGCGCGTTGTTCTGTAGGGCCGGGATCACCGCGGCGTCATCGAGCACGGAATAGGTGATGGAGTCCAGCAGCGGCGGGGTGCCCCACCATTTGGGGTTGCGGGTCAACACGATCCGTTGCGCGGCGCGGTCCACCGTGCTGATCATGAAGGGTCCGGCCGATGCCGACGGGCCGTTGAGGAAGCCCCGGTTGAATGCCTCCGGGTCGGAGGTGACGGACTTGGGCGCGAGCATCGCGTTACCGGCGAACATCCCGCGCCAGTCGGCGAAATGCTTGCTGAAGGTGATGACGGCCTGACGATCGTCGACCCCTTTGGTCACCGACTCGACGCGCTCGCTGCCGTTGGGCGAGGCGAACAGGAAGCGCTTGTCCTTACCGCTGGTGGCATTGATCTGGGCGGCCATGTCCTCCCAGGTGATGGGGGAGCCGTCGCTCCACACGGCCTTGGGATTGATCGTGTAGGTCACGACCTGCGGGTCGGTGCTGGTGAGTTCGACATCGGTGAAGTAGTCGCTGTTGACCGTCATCTCACCGTCGGGCTTGATGACGAAGGCCCGCGGCAGGGTGGCGCGCAGCATCCTGCCGAGCTCGCCGAGGTTGCCGTCGATGTGTAGATAGTTGAAGTTGGGTGGGAATCCGGTCAGCGGAAGACGCAGGTTGCCGCCCTGTTGCAGCGTCGCCGGGTCCTGCGGGTTGATATCGGCGGTGGCGCCGATCTCGGCATTGCCGCCCGCCGATGGCACCGAGGTGTCGGGGCTGGAACAACCGGTCAGGGCCAGCGCCGTCACGGACGCGACGGCGAGCAGACGCGAAATCGCACTCATGCGATCTGACTCTAACGGTGATCGGGTGCGGGGCGGGGGACCGCCGACAACAGCCGACGCGTGTACTCGTGCCGGGGGTCGGTGAAGACCTGCTCGCTGTCGCCCTGCTCCACGATGCTGCCCCGGTGCATGACGGCCACCCGGTGGGCGAGATGACGCACCACCGACAGGTCGTGGGAGACGAACAGATACGCCAACCCGAACCGCTCCTGCAGGTCCAGCAGCAGGTTGATGATGCCCGCCTGGATCGACACATCCAGTGCCGACACCGGTTCGTCGAGCGCGAGGATCTTCGGTTGCAAGGCCAGTGCCCTGGCGATCCCGATGCGTTGCTTCTGCCCACCGGAGAAGTCGGCGGGGTAACGGCCGGCATCGGCGCGCCGCAGCCCGACCAGCCCCAACAGCTCGGCGACCCGATCCTGGGTATCGGCTTTGTCGAAGCCGTTGGCGCGCAGCGGTTCTGCCAGGACATCGAATACCGGCATGCGGGGGTCCAGGGAGGCGACCGGATCCTGGAACACGACCTGCAGGTCACCGCGCAGGGCGCGCCGGCTCCGGCGATCCAGGGTGGCGACGTCGGTACCGAGAATCTCGATACGGCCGGACTCGGGTGCGCTCAGATCGAGGATCTGGTGCAGGGTGGTGGACTTGCCGGAACCGGACTCACCGACGATACCCAGCGTGCGGCCCAGCTCCAGGTCGAAGCTGACGCCGTCGACGGCGCGCACCTCACCGATCTGTCGGCGCAGCACCACCCCCTTGGTCAGGGTGTAGGTCTTGGTCAACTCGCGCACCGACAACACGATGTCGCCGACCTCGGCGGGCACCGTCAGGGCGGACTCGGTCGGTGCGGACACCCCGTAGATCTGCGCGGCGCTGCGGCCCGCGACCTGCTCGTGCCTGATGCAGGCGGCCTGATGGGCGGGACCGACGGTCACCAGTTCCGGTTCGGCGCTGCTGCACTCGTCGATGGCCAGCGGGCAGCGCGGCGTGAACGGACAACCATCGGGCAGCGCAGCCAGTGACGGGGGAGCGCCCGGTATCGGCACCAACCGTTCGCCCCGCGGCGCATCCAATCGCGGAACCGATCCCAGAAGTCCTGCGGTGTAAGGCATTCGGCGGTCGCGGTAGAGCCGGTCCACCGGTGCGGTCTCGACCGCGCGTCCGGCGTACATCACCAAGGCCCGGTCGGCGAACTCGGCGACGACCCCCAGGTCATGGGTGATGATCAGCACCCCGGCCCCGGTGACATCACGCGCCGTGCGCAGCACGTCGAGGATCTGCGCCTGCACGGTGACATCGAGAGCGGTGGTGGGTTCGTCGCATATCAACAGGTCGGGATCGTTGGCGATCGCGATCGCGATGACCACCCGTTGCCGCTCACCGCCGGACAGTTCGTGGGGAAACGCCCTGGCGCGCCGGTCGGGCTGGTTGATCCCGACGAGCTCGAGCAATTCGACCGCACGGTTGCGGGCCGTCCTGGCGTCGATATCGCGCTGGTGGATCCGGAGTGCCTCGGCGATCTGGTCGCCCACGGTGTACACCGGCGTCAGGGCCGACATCGGATCCTGGAAGACGGTGCCGATGCGTGCGCCCCGGATCCGCGACATCTCGGTGTCGCCGAGCCCGATGAGTTCCTGGCCCTGTAGCCGGACCGACCCGGTCACCGTGGCGAACTCGGGCAACAATCCGACCACGGCCATCGCACCCGCGGACTTGCCCGCGCCCGATTCCCCGACCAGGGCGACCACCTCACCGGCCGCCACCGTGTAATTCAGGCCGCGCACCGCCGCCACCGTCTCGGTCTCCCCGGGGAATTCGACGCGCAGATCGCGCACCTCCAGCAGCGTCATGCCCGTCGCCTCCCCGGTCGTGCCGCCGGGTCCAACGCGTCGCGTAGACCGTCACCGACCAGGTTGGCGCACAGCACGATCAGCACCAGCACGCCGGCGGGGAACAGGAAAACCCACGGGAACGTCGTCACCGACCGGGTGCCGTCGGCGATCAGGGTGCCCAGCGACACATCAGGGGGCTGCACACCGAAACCGAGGAAGCTGAGCCCGGTTTCGGCGAGGATCGCCAACCCGACATTGAGTGCGGTGTCGATGATCAGGATGGAAGCCACGTTCGGCACGATGTGGCGGACGATGATCCGCCAGTTCGATACGCCCATATAGCGTGCGGCCGCGACGAATTCGCGTTCCCGCAGACTCATCGTCATACCGCGAACGATCCGCGAACTGATCATCCAGGAAAAGCATGCCAGCAGCACGATCAGCCACAGGATCGAGCCCGATTCCCTGGTCCGTGGCGTCACGATGGCGATCAGCAGGAAGCTCGGCACCACCAGCAGCAGGTCAACCATCCACATCAGGGTGCGGTCCCGCCAACCACCGAAGTACCCCGCGATCGCGCCGACGGTGGCCGCGATGATCGTCGAGATGAACGCGACCGCCATCCCGATCAAGAGAGACTTCTGCATGCCGCGCAGGGTCTGGGCCAGCAGGTCCTGACCGATGGCGTTGGTGCCGAACCAGTGTGTGGGGGAGGGAGGTTGCTGCAGCGCGTAGTAGTCGAGGTCGGTATGTGAGTAGGGCAGCAGCGGCGGCAGCAGCCAACAGCCTGCGAAGAGCAGGCACAGCACGGTGACCGCGACGACGGCGGGCCGGTTGCGCAGGAACCGGCGCAGCACCAGGGTGCGACGTGAGACGAACTGATAGTCGGTATCGGTCACGAGACACGCACCCGTGGGTCGAGGGCGGCGTAGATGACGTCCGAGAGCAGACCGGCCAGCAGGATCGTCACGCCGGTGAACACGGTGATGGCCACCACGATGTTCGTGTCCTGGGTGCTGATGCCCTGGATCACCCACTCGCCCATGCCATGCCAGCCGAAGATCTTCTCCACGAAGACCGCTCCGGTGAACAGTCCGCCCACGCTGTAGGCGAACAGCGTGGCCATCGGGATCAGGGCGGTCCGCAGGCCGTGCTTGAACAGCGCCTGGCGTCGGGTGAGCCCCTTGGCGCGGGCGGTCCTGATGAAATCCTGGCCGAGCACGTCGAGCATGGCATTGCGCTGGTACCGGCTGAAGCCTGCGATGGCGGCCAGCGCGAGGGTGAAGGTCGGCAGCACCAGATGCTGTAACCGGTCGATGAGTTGATTCCCGAATCCGCCCACCGCATCGGACGACGTTTCCCCGGTGTATTCGAACAACTGGACACCCAGCACCGAATTGACCTTGAGGGCGCCCAGGATCAGCAGGTTGGCGACGACGAAGGTGGGCGCGCTGAGGATCAACAGCGATACGACGGTGATGGCGCGGTCGGAGAATCGGTATTGCCGGATGGCGCCCCAGGCCCCGACCACCACGCCGATCACGGTGCCCAGCACCGATCCGATCAGCACCAGCCGCAGGCTCACCCCGATGCGCCGCCACAGTTCCTCGCTGACGGGCTGGCCGGTGACGGTCGTGCCGAAGTCGCCGCGCACCGCACCGGAGACCCAGTCCAGATAACGGACCGGGATCGGCTTGTCCAGGTTCAGTTCGGCGGCCTTGGCATCGATGACGACCTGCGGTGGGCGCGGGTTGCGTTCCAACAGGCTGTCGAGCGGGGAGAAGGTCAGCGAGGTCAGCGTGAACGTCAGCACCGATGCCAGGGCCAGCAGGATGGCGTAGTTCAGCAGCCGGCGCATCAGGAAGCGGGTCATGCGGTGGCTCCGCCGCGGTGCTGCATCCCGACAGGTTAGGAGATCTGCCAAGTCCAGGTGCGGTGGCCCACGTCCGGCGCGCCGACCAGGTTTTTACGGGCCGGGCTGCGGGTAGTCCTCCGCACATGACATCCAACAAGCTGAAGCTGATCTTTGCCGGTGCGGGGGTGGGTGCCGTGCTGGGGATGGCGGGCCTGACGGTTGCCACCCAGATGCCCACCCTGAGCGCCGAGCCCACCGAACCGACGGCCGTCACCACACCCAGCTCCGAGGAGCCGGCGGCGTGGCCGCCCACCGATGGTGCGGAACCCGAGGTGGGGCCGGCGCCCGAGGAGACGGTCATTCCGACCACGACCACCACGCTGCCGCCCGCTCCCTGATCCGAGCTTTCATAGCGGGCTCACAGGAACGGCACATGCCGCGCCCACCCGGGCGTCGATAATGGAAGGCATGTCCCCCTCAGCCCGCGGGTCGGCCCACGACGCTCCGGTGCGCGCAACGATGCGCAGAGCCGACGGCAAGCCGATCCAGGTGCTGGTTGTCGATGACGAGCCGGTGCTGGCCGAGTTGGTGTCGATGGCCCTGAGATACGAGGGGTGGGACATCGCCACCGCCGGTGACGGTGCCGCGGCGCTCGCCCTCGCGCGTGAGAACCCACCGGACGTCGTGGTGCTCGATGTGATGCTGCCCGATATGAGCGGTCTGGATGTGCTGCGGTCGCTGCGCGAACGGCAGCCGGGTCTGCCGCTATTGCTGCTGACTGCCAAGGACTCGGTCGAGGATCGCATCGCGGGGCTCACTGCGGGCGGCGACGATTACGTCACCAAACCCTTCAGCATCGAAGAGGTGGTGCTCCGGCTGCGTGCGCTGCTCCGTCGCACCGGAGTGGCCGACGATGCCAGCGACGCCCAGCTCGTCGTCGGCGATCTCATTCTCGACGAGGACAGCCACGAGGTCAGCCGGGGTGGCGAGCCGATCACGCTGACCGCCACCGAATTCGAGTTGTTGCGGTTCATGATGCGCAACGCCAAACGGGTGCTCAGCAAGGCCCAGATCCTCGATCGGGTGTGGAGCTACGACTTCGGCGGCCGGTCCAACATCGTCGAGCTCTACGTGTCCTACCTGCGCAAGAAGATCGACAGCGGTCGCGAGCCTATGATCCACACCCTCCGCGGCGCCGGTTACGTCCTGCGCCCGCCGCGATGAGGCGGGTCTTCACCCCCCGGGCATGGTCGCTGGGTACGCGCCTGGTCGTCAGTCTGGTGACCCTGCTGGCGGTTGTCTGCGTGACCATCGGCGTGGTCAGTGAATTTGCCTTACAACGCTTCCTGATGCGCCAGCTCGATGGTCAGGTGGTCGAGGCGGCTAATCGCTCGGCGGCCATCCTGGAGCTGCCACCGCCGTTTTTCCGCTATCCGCCGCACCCGGGAAGCATCCCACCCGATCCGGAGCTCTCCGGCAAGCCCAATCCATTCCGGTTCGATCCCGAACGAGGGCCCGGGCCCGGTTTTCTCAACGCACCCGGTCAGGCCATCCACACGGTGGGCGTGGTGACCGGCGGGGGTCGGACGGATGCGGGGGTCATCACCGCTGCCGGATCGACCGCCGACATCAGCTCGGCCGCAACAGAACAACTGGTCCAGGTGCCTCCCAGTCAGGTGCCCGTGAGCCTGAAGATCGACGGCCTCGGTTCCTATCGGGTGATCGCCATACCTGCCCGGCACGGCCCGCAGACTTTGATCGTCGGACTGCCCACCGCGGTCGTGGACGACACCCTGCTCTGGGTGTTGGTGATGTTCTGTGCGGTCTCGGCGATCGCCCTTGCTGCAGCGACGATCGTCGGAAGTGTGATCATCCGACGCCAGATGGCACCCCTGGAACGGGTGGCGGCGGCAGCCCGCGATGTCGCCGATCTCGAACTCGACACCGGAGAGGTGCGCCTGCCGACGACGATCGTCGCGGTGGACCCGGTCAGCGCCCATACCGAGGTCGGTCAGCTCAGCGCGGCGCTCAACCGGATGCTCAACCGGATTGCCGCGGCGCTGCGGGCGCGCCATGACAGCGAGACCAGGGTGCGGCAGTTCGTCTCCGATGCCAGCCATGAGCTGCGCACCCCGTTGGCCGCCATCCGCGGGTATACCGAACTGGCCCAACGAAAGAGCGCCGAGTTACCGGACGATGTCGCGCACGCGATGAACCGGGTCGAATCCGAGACACGGCGGCTGACCACGCTCGTCGAGGACATGCTGTTACTCGCCCGTCTCGACGAGGGCCGACCGCTGGAGAGCGAACCGGTGGACCTGGCCCAGGTGGTGCTCGATGCCGCCGGTGACGCGCATGCCGCTGGCCCCGATCACGATTGGACGCTGGACCTACCCGATGAACCCGTCTACGTCACCGGCGACCGGGCCAGGTTGCATCAGGTGCTGACCAATCTGCTCACCAATGCCCGGGTGCATACGCCGGCAGGAACCACGGTGACGACGTCGGTCACGACGGACGGTATGGGCGAGGTGGTGCTGACCGTGGCCGATGATGGCCCGGGTATCCCGGATGCATTGCAGCCGGAGGTGTTCGAGCGGTTCGCCCGCGGTGACTCCTCGCGCTCGCGCCGCGGCGGCAGCACAGGCCTGGGACTGGCCATCGTCGCCGCCGTCGTCAAGGCCCACCGCGGTCGGCTGGAACTGCACAGCGTGCCGGGCGATACCCGCTTCGTGGTCATTCTGCCGGCTCATAGCTGAGGCACAGCAGGCTCAAATCGTTCGCGTAGCGACCGTCGCCACGATGAGGGTGATGACTGCCGTCCGGATCGCCCCGCAACGCCTTGCCCCGCAACGAATTGCCTTTGGTGCCCTGCTGGTACTCACCGGAGCGCTCTACCTGTGGAATCTGTCGGTCAACGGCTGGGCCAACACGTTCTACGCCGCCGCCGTACAGGCGGGAAGCCAGAACTGGACGGCGTTGCTGTTCGGGTCCAGTGACCCGGCCAACGCCATCACCGTCGACAAGACGCCCGGAGCACTGTGGGTGATGGGCCTGTCGGCGCGGATCTTCGGATTCAACTCGTGGTCGCTGCTGGTGCCGCAGGCGTTGATGGGCGTCGCGTCGGTGGCGCTGCTCTACGCGTCGGTGCGGCGGGTCGGCGGCCCGGTAGCCGCCTGGTTGGCCGGCGCGGCCCTGGCGGTGACGCCGGTGGCCACGCTGATGTTCCGCTTCGACAATCCCGACGCCCTGCTGGTGCTGCTGTTGGTGGCCGCCGCCTACTGTGTGCAGCGCGCCTGCGAGCCCGAGGCCGGACGCTGGTGGTTGATGGGCGTCGGTGCGCTGTGCGGATTCGCCTTCCTCGCCAAGATGATGCAGGCATTTCTGGTACTGCCGGCCTTCGCGGTCACCTACCTTGTGTGCGCGGCGGTTCCGCTGTGGACGCGACTGCGGCGGCTGGCCGCGGCAACGGCGACGCTGGTGTTGGTCGGCGGTTGGTATCTGGTGTTGGTGGAACTGTGGCCCGCCGCCGAGCGACCGTATATCGGTGGCTCGCAACACAACAGCATCGTCGAACTCGCCCTCGGCTACAACGGTGTGAGCCGGTTGACCGGCGCACAGGCCGGCGGATTGGGCAACCCGAATTTCGATGTGGGCTGGGCGCGATTGGTCGGTCCTGGCATGGGTGCCGAGATCGGCTGGCTGCTGCCCGCGGCGCTGATCGGCATGGTCGCGGGATTCGTGGTGTGCAGACGCGCGCCCCGCACCGACCCGGCGCGGACGACGCTGATCGTCTGGGGCGGTTGGCTGGTGGTGACGGCCGGGGTGTTCAGCTTCGCCAACGGTATCGTGCACCCGTATTACACCGTCGCGCTGGCGCCCGCGGTGGCCGCCTGCGCCGCCATCGGTGCAGATCTGTTGTGGCGCAACCGCAGCCAACTGTGGTGCCGGTTGGTGATGGCCGCCATGGTGGCGGCCACGGCGGGTCTGGCCTTCGTGCTCCTGGCCCGGCTGCCGGATTGGCTGCCATGGTTACGGTGGCTGATCGTGGTGACGGGCGCGATCGCGGTGGTGCTGGTGATGACGCGCACGCTCGCGCCGGTCGCGGCCGTCCTGGGCGTCGCGTGTGCGCTCGCCGGGCCCGTCGCATACTCGGTCGCCACCGCGGCGACCCCGCACACCGGCGCGGTCCCGTCGGTGGGTCCCGCCCACTCCGGCCCGCCGTTCGGCGGATCCTTCCCGGGTCCGCCGCCGGACGAGCCCGGTGACGGTGGTCGCGGTCGCGGGGGTCCACCACCGTTCGGGGGCGGGTTGTTCGCGGCCCCGACACCCGGACCCGACCTCGTCGCCCGGCTGAAGGACGATGCCGACCGTTACACCTGGCCGGCCGCGGTGGTCGGCTCGACCAACGCCGCTGGTTACCAACTGGCCGCCGACGTGCCGGTGCTGGCCGTGGGGGGTTTCAACGGCACCGATCCCGCGCCGACCCTCGACCGTTTCCAGCAGTTGGTGGCCGACGGCCGGATTCACTACTTCATCGACGCGCACATGATGGGCGGCCGCGGTGACCACGCGGGCAGCCACGACGCGGCCGATATCACCGCCTGGGTACACCGTAGTTACGCGCCGGTTACCGTTGGCGGCACCGTCATCTACGACCTGACGGACTCATAGCGTGCACACAGGTCGGTCCCACCGGCGGCACACCCTGAGATCCGACGATGGGTACATGACAGACACCGTCTCCATCGCGCTCCCCAGCGCCGTCCAGGTCGGTCGCGATACCGACGTCCCCGTCGTCGACGTCGTGGTCCCGGTGTACAACGAGCAGGCAGCACTGCAGAGATCGGTACGCAGGCTGCACCAGCACCTACAGGACAGCTTCACCTTTCCTGTGCGGATCACCATCGCCGACAATGCCAGCACCGATGACACCCCGCGCATCGCGGCGGAGCTGGCCGCCGAACTCCCCGGTGTGCGGGTCGTCCGGCTCGAGCAGAAGGGTCGCGGCCGGGCCCTTCACCATGTCTGGTCACTCTCGGATGCTCCGGTGCTGGCCTACATGGATGTGGACCTGTCCACCGATCTGGCCGCCTTCGCACCGCTGATCGCCTCGCTGATATCCGGGCACTCCGACCTGGCCATCGGCACCCGGCTCAACCGCAGTTCGCGGGTGGTGCGCGGGGCCAAGCGCGAGTTCATCTCACGTTGCTACAACCTGATACTCAAATCGACTCTGCGTGCGCATTTCTCGGATGCTCAGTGCGGGTTCAAGGCGATCCGGGCCGATGTCGCCCGTCAGCTGCTGCCCCATGTCCGTGACACCGGGTGGTTCTTCGACACCGAGCTGTTGGTGCTCGCCGAACGCAGCGGGTTGCGGATCCACGAGGTGCCGGTGGATTGGGTCGACGATCCGGACAGCCGTGTCGACATTGTGGCGACCGCGAAGGCCGACCTGCTTGGTATCGGGCGGCTGTTGCGCGGGTTCGCCGGAGGCAGCATCCCGATCAATTCGATTGCCGCGCAGCTTGGTTCCCGACGGGCTGCTTCACCTGGGTCGTTGTTGCGGCAGGCGGTCCGATTCGCCGGGGTCGGCGTGTTGTCCACCGTCGCCTACCTGGTGCTGTTCCTGGTGCTGCATCCACTCTTCGGTGCGCAACTGGCGAACTTCGCGGCGTTGCTGATCACCGCGATCGGCAATACCGCCGCCAACCGGCGGTTTACCTTCGGTGTCCGTGGATCGAAAGCCGTTGCCCGTCATCATGTCGAAGGGTTGATCGTCTTCGCTGTCGCGCTGGCGATCACCAGCGGTTCGCTGGCCGGGTTGCACGCGATCGCCGAGCATCCGGGCAAGGTGGTGGAGACCACCGTGCTGGTGGCCGCCAACCTCATAGCCACCGCCGCCCGCTTCGTCCTGTTGCGCGGCTGGGTGTTCCACCCCCGTCGCTGATCCATTCCACGAGCTGAGGACCGACACCAATGACATTGACCGTCGAAGAACCGAGTGCCACCACCGAGCCGGACAGCCCGCGCACCCGCTGGGAACGTCCCGGCCTGCTGGCCCTGCTGACCGGCACCGCGGTGCTCTACCTGTGGGGGCTGGGATCCAACGGGTGGGGCAACAGCTTCTACGCCGCGGCGGCGCAGGCGGGAACCCAGGATTGGAAGGCCTGGCTGTTCGGTTCGCTCGATGCCGGTAATGCCATCACCGTTGACAAGCCCCCCGCGGCGATGTGGGTGATGGCACTGTCCGGCAGGCTGTTCGGGTTCAACGAATTCACGATGCTGCTACCGCAGGCGTTGATGGGCGTGGCCGCAGTCGCGGTGCTCTACTGCACCGTTCGCCGCAGCGCCGGTGCGGCCGCCGGCCTGATCGCCGGCGCCGCGTTGGCCATCACCCCGGTCGCGGTGGCGATGTTCCGCTACAACAACCCCGACGCATTGTTGGTGCTGCTGCTGGTGGTCGCCGCATACTGCATGGTGCGGGCCACCGAGGGCGGCAGCACCCGCTGGGTGGCGCTGTCCGGCACCGCCCTGGGGTTCGCCTTCCTGACCAAGATGCTGCAGGCCTTCCTGGTGGTCCCGGGACTGGCGCTGGTGTTCCTGATCGCCGCGCCCATCCCGTTCTGGAAGCGCGTCACGTCGCTGCTCGCCGGGGCGGGCGCCATGATCGTCTCCGCGGGCTGGTACATCGCGTTGGTCAGCGTGTGGCCTGCCGATTCCCGGCCCTATATCGGTGGCTCGACCGATAACAACCTGCTGCAGTTGGCTTTCGGTTACAACGGTATCGATCGCATCGTCGGTCGGGGTCAGCCGGGCGGCGGACACGATGCGGGACCGGGCGGTTCCGGTGCCGAGATGCATCAGTTCTTCGGCGGTCAGCCGGGAATCAGCAGATTGTTCGGTTCGGCGATGGGTACCGAGGCGTCCTGGCTGTTGCCTGCGGCCCTGATCGGGCTTGTCGCTGTGCTCTGGGTGACGCGACGGGCCGTGCGCACTGATCCGGTGCGCGCGGCGGCGGTGCTGTGGGGTGGCTGGCTGCTGGTCACCGGTGTCGTGTTCAGCTTCATGGACGGCACCATCCATCCCTATTACACCGTGGCGCTGGCCCCGGCCGTGGCTGCGCTGGTGGGGATTTCGGTGGCCCAGTTGTGGCAGCGCCGAGCTCATCTCGCGGCACGGATCACGCTGGCCCTCGGGTTGGCCGGCACCGGCGGATGGGCATTTGCGTTGCTGGCTCGGCATGCGGACTGGTGGCCTGCGGTGCGGTGGACGGTGCTGGTCGCCTCGGTGGTGCTCGCGGTGGCCATCGCCGTCGGCGTGCAGAGGTTCGGCCGAGCCGGCGTCGCGATCGTGGCGGCGGCACTGCTGGCCGGAGCTGGTGGCAGCATCGCCTGGTCGGTGGCGACGGTCGCCGACGGCGGTAGCGGGGGCCCGATGGCCACCGCCGGGCCCGCGCTCCAGCGCGATATGGCCTTCCCGGGTGCACCCGACGGACCTGGCAGGCCGGGCCGGATGGGTGCGCATATCGACGACACCGCGCTCGCGCAGATGGTGACCGGGCTCGACAACCGTTGGGCCGCCGCGACGGTCGGCTCGATGCTGGCTGGGGACCTGGAGCTCAAGTCCGGTGCGTCGATCATGGCGGTCGGCGGCTTCTCCGGTGGGGACAACTCACCGACGCTGCAGCAGTTCCAGCAGTACGTGGCCGACGGGGAGGTGCGTTACTTCCTCACCGAGCCGTTCGGGATGCATCGGGAGCAGCGCGATGGCGCGGCGACCCAGATCACCGGATGGGTGGAGCAGAACTTCACCGCCGTGGACGTCGACGGGGTGCAGGTGTACGACCTGCAACCCTGACCCGCGACCAGACGCAAACCTGCCGATACTGCGCAAGCATCGGCAGGTTTGCGTCTGCTCGCGCGGGGGAGGGGACGCAGCGGCTAGATTTCTGCCGTGACAGCCCCGCCCTTTCCGCGCGCCATGGCGCTGCTGGTCGCCGCGACGCTGTTCATGGAGATCCTCGACGCGACGATCATCGCACCGGCGATCCCGCTGATCGCCGCGTCGTTCGGCGTCGAGGCCGTCGACGTCAACGTGGCCATGTCGGCGTATCTGGTCACCGTGGCGGTGCTGATCCCGGCGACGGGATGGCTGGCCGACAGGTTCGGTATCCGGCGGGTTTTCTTGGCCGCGATCGTGGTGTTCACCGTGGCCTCGGCCGGCTGTGCGCTGAGCACATCGTTACCGATGCTGATCGGAATGCGGGTGCTGCAGGGCGTTGGCGGCGCGATGATGGTCCCGGTGGGGCGCCTGGCGGTACTGCGCGCCAGTTCGAAAGCTGATCTGGTCCGGGCCATCGCGCTGCTCACCTGGCCCGCCCTCGCGGCGCCGGTCCTGGCGCCGGCGATCGGTGGTGCCATCGCGACGGCCGGTGGTTGGCGGTGGATCTTCATCGTCAACATCCCGCTCGGTGTGATCGGTTTCGCTCTGGCGCTCAAGCTGATCCGTGGTGGACCGGCGGCCCGGCCCGGCAGGCTCGACTGGCCAGGGCTGCTGTTGGTCGGCACCGGTATCGCCGCGGGACTGATCGCGCTGGAGAGCATCCGACTCTCGGGCACGAACTGGCTGTTGGTCGGTGCCTGCGGGTTCGGGGCGGTGGTGCTGCTGGTCTCGGCGGTGCGGCACCTACTGTCCAGTGCGGCGCCGCTGATCAGGCTCCCGGTGCTGCGGGTGCGCACCCTGCGCCTGACCGTCACCTCCGGGTCGCTGTACCGCATGGTGATCACGGCCGTGCCGTTCCTGCTGCCGTTGAAGTTCGTGCTGGAATTCGGCTGGACGCCGTTTCACGCCGGTTTGATGGTGTCGGTGCTGTTCCTGGGAAATCTGACCATCAAACCGATCACCACACCGCTGATGCGGCGGTTCGGCATCCGTACCGTGCTGATCGTCAACGGGGTGGCCTCGGTGGTCTGCTTCGGGGTGCTCGGCCTCGTGCAGCCGGGGATGCCGGTGCTGGTGATCGCCGTCATCGTCTACATCAGCGGGGCGCTGCGCTCGATCGGCT
The DNA here is from genome assembly GCF_000691525.1 of Mycolicibacterium neoaurum ATCC 25795. GTDB lineage: Bacteria > Actinomycetota > Actinomycetes > Mycobacteriales > Mycobacteriaceae > Mycobacterium > Mycobacterium neoaurum. The sequence goes on along the minus strand of NZ_JMDW01000012.1, from coordinate 41,851 downwards.
TCACCGCCTACAACAGTCTGGCGTTCGCCGATGTGGACGGTGACGACCTCACACACGCCAACACCCTCAATGCCTCGGTGCAGGAGTTGGCGTCTGGGCTGGGCATCGCGGTGGCCGCGCTGCTGGTCAGCGTGCTGGCGTCCTATTCGATGACGTTCCCGGTACTGGGCCTGATGCTGGGGCTCACGCTGATCGAGGTCGTGCGGCTTCCCCGTTCGGCAGGGGCCCACGTCACCAGCAGCTGAACCGCAGCGGGGCGTTGACAGCACTGGATCGCAGCGGTTTAATACTCAACCATGCTTGCAATTCTGGTCAAATCTACCAACTTTATGGAGATGCGATGACGGCCTCCGCCGACCTCGACCCGGCCGCCGCCCGGTACGAGCTGAGCCATCTGCGCGCGCTGGAGGCCGAGGCCATCCACATCATCCGTGAGGTCGCCGCCGAGTTCGAGAAGCCGGTGCTGTTGTTCTCCGGCGGTAAGGACTCGATCGTCATGCTGCACCTGGCGATCAAGGCGTTCGCACCGGGCCGGTTGCCGTTCCCGGTGATGCACGTCGACACCGGCCACAACTTCGACGAGGTCCTGCAGGTTCGCGACGAACTGGTGGCCGAGCACGGGGTGCGCCTGGTGGTGGCCAAGGTGCAGGACGATATCGACGCCGGTCGCGTCGTGGAGACCATTCCGTCGCGCAACCCGATGCAGACCTTCACGCTGTTACGGGCCATCCGGGAGAACAAGTTCGACGCCGCGTTCGGCGGCGCCCGCCGGGACGAGGAGAAGGCCCGCGCCAAGGAGCGGGTGTTCAGCTTCCGGGACGAGTTCGGCCAGTGGGACCCCAAGGCGCAGCGGCCCGAACTCTGGAATCTCTACAACGGCAGGCATAAGAAGGGTGAGCACATCCGTGCGTTCCCCATCTCGAACTGGACCGAGTTTGACATCTGGTCCTATATCGGGGCCGAGAAGATCACGCTGCCGTCCATCTACTACGCCCACCAGCGCCAGGTGTTCGAGCGCGACGGGATGCTGCTGGCGGTGCACAAGTTCATGCAGCCGCGTAAGGACGAACCGGTGATCGAGAAGACGGTGCGGTTCCGCACGGTCGGCGATGTCACCTGCACCGGCTGCGTGGAGTCGCTGGCCGGCACCGTGGCCGAGGTGATCGCCGAGACCGCGGTGTCCCGGCTGACCGAACGTGGCGCGACCCGCGCCGATGACCGGATCTCCGAGGCCGGGATGGAAGACCGCAAGCGCGAGGGGTATTTCTGATGACCAGGGCTAGCGAAGCGACGGGTGTTGTTGTGAATTGCGCGAAGAAGAGAGAGCACAGCTGATATGGCAACGCTGCTTCGTATCGCCACCGCCGGTTCGGTCGACGACGGCAAGTCCACCTTGATCGGGCGGCTGCTGTTCGACTCCAAGGCCGTCATGGAGGACCAGCTGGCCGCCGTCGAGCGGACCTCCAAGGAACGCGGAAACGACTACACCGACCTGGCTTTGGTGACCGACGGCCTGCGCGCCGAGCGGGAGCAGGGCATCACCATCGATGTCGCCTACCGCTATTTCGCCACGGCCAAGCGAAAATTCATCATCGCCGACACCCCGGGCCACGTGCAGTACACCCGCAACATGGTCACCGGTGCCTCGACGGCGCAGCTGGTGATCGTGCTCGTCGACGCCCGCCACGGCCTGCTGGAGCAGTCTCGCAGGCACGCCTTCCTCGCCTCGCTGCTGGGCATCCAGCACATCGTGCTGGCGGTCAACAAGATGGACCTTGTCGACTGGGATGAGGAGCGGTTCAACCAGATTCGTGATGACTTCCACGAGTTCGCCGCGCGTCTGGACATCCACGATGTCACGACCATCCCGATGTCGGCACTCAACGGCGACAACGTCGTCAGCAAATCGGACGTGGCGCCTTGGTATGAGGGCCCGGCCCTGCTGAACCATCTCGAAGAGGTGTACGTCGCCGGCGACCGCAATCTGGTCGACGTGCGATTCCCGGTGCAGTACGTGATCCGGCCGCAGACCCGTGAACATGCCGATCACCGCAGTTACGCGGGCACGGTGGCCGGTGGCGTCATGCGCGTCGGCGACGAGGTCGTGGTGCTGCCCGCCGGGAAGTCAAGTCGCATCACCGATATCGCCGGTCCCTCCGGACCGGTGGACGAGGCGTTCGCCTCGATGGCGGTATCGATCAGCCTCGCCGACGATATCGACATCTCCCGCGGTGACATGCTCGCCAGGCCCAACAATCAGCCCGATGTCACCAGTGAGTTCGACGCGACGGTGTGCTGGATGGCCGACGGATCGGCGTTGGAGCCCGGCCGCGACTACATCATCAAGCACACCACCCGCACCACGCGGGCCCGGGTGTCGGCGCTGGACTACCGACTCGATGTCAACACGCTGCACCGGGACAAGAGCGCAACGGCGTTGAAGCTCAACGAACTCGGACGCGTCACGCTCCGCACCCAGGTTCCGCTGCTGCTCGACGAGTACTCGCGCAATCCGGCGACCGGTTCGTTCATCCTGATCGACCCGGACACCAACGGCACCGTCGGGGCGGGCATGGTGCGCGATACCACCCCGGCCGCCAACCGGGCCGCCAGCCCGAACGCGGTGCGCCACCAGAACCTGGTCACCGCCGATGACCGACTGTCGAAGGGGTCGACGGTCTGGTTCACCGGGTTGTCCGGCTCCGGGAAGTCCTCGGTGGCCATGCTCGTGGAGCAGAAGCTGTTGGCTGCGGGCCGTCCGGCCTATGTGCTCGACGGAGACAACCTGCGCCACGGGCTGAACGCCGACCTCGGTTTCTCGATGGACGACCGGGCCGAGAACCTGCGCCGGTTGGCCCATATCGCGACGCTGCTCGCCGATTCCGGTCAGATCGTGCTGGTGCCGGCGATCAGCCCGCTGGAAGCCCATCGCGAGCTCGCCCGCACCGTGCACGCCGAGCAGGGTTTCGACTTCTTCGAGGTCTTCTGCGACACCCCGTTGGAGGACTGCGAGCGTCGCGACCCGAAGGGTCTCTACGCTAAAGCTCGCCGTGGTGAAATCACCCACTTCACCGGGATCGACAGCCCCTACCAGCGGCCTAAGAACCCGGACCTGCGGCTGACGCCCGATCAGTCGCCGGAGGAGTTGGCCCAACAGGTGGTCGACCTGCTAAGCAGTCGGTCGTGACCGATCACGAGTTGGCGGCCCGGCTCGCCACCGAAGCCGGTGAACTGCTGCTCAAGGTGCGCGAGGAGTTCGCCGACGCCGATGCCAAGGATCGGAAGGCCGCGGGGGACAAGCGGTCCCACGACTTCCTGATGGCTGCGCTGGCCGAGCACCGGCCCGGCGACGCCGTGCTCTCCGAGGAGGGTGCCGATGACTTGATCCGGCTGACCTCGGAGCGGGTGTGGATCGTCGATCCGCTCGACGGAACCCGCGAGTTCTCCGAGCTCGGGCGTACCGACTGGGCCGTGCACGTGGCGCTCTGGGAGGGCGGTGAGCTGGTCGCCGGCGCGGTCGCGTTGCCCGCACAGGGTGTCACGCTGGCCACCCCGACGGTGGAGACCCCGGCCGCCGCGCCGGGTCCGCCGCGGGTGGTGGTCTCACGCACCCGCCCGCCGGCGGTGGCGCTGGCGGTGCGCGACGCGCTGGGCGGAGTGCTCGTCGAAATGGGCTCTGCGGGAGCGAAAGTCGCCTCGGTCGTGCAGGGCATCTCCGATGTCTACGTACACGCCGGCGGTCAGTACGAGTGGGATTCGGCGGCCCCGGTCGCGGTCGCGCGTGCCGCCGGGTTGTTCACGTCCCGGATCGACGGTTCGCCGTTGGTCTACAACCAATCCGATGTTTCGCTGCCCGACCTCATCGTGTGCCGTCCGGAGTTGGCCGACGCTGTGCTGACGGTGACCAAGCTCGAGTGAGATCTGGCCTGCGGCGACGCTCTCCGGGGAACAAAGCGAGTTGAACCGTGGTACTGCCGGTAGTACTGGCCCGCCAGTGATACTGCCGGTAGTACCACGTCTGGCAACGCATTCTGCTCCGGGGGTTACCGGCCGGTCGAACCGTCGATCAGCTCACGCAGGATGTCGGCATGCCCGGCGTGCCTGCCGGTCTCCTCGATCATGTGGGTCAGCGCCCATCGCGCGCTGGGCGACTTCTTACCGGTCACCACCGATTCGGTGAGGTCGGCGCATCGGTCGAGCACGTCGTTGGCCTGCGCCACCGTCGCCCGGTAACGCTGCACCACATCGGCGACGGTGTCATCGGAGGCGGCGGTGAAGGTCGCCGACCAATCGGAGACGTTGGCGCCGAGGAAGATCCACCGCTCCACGAAGATCAGGTGGTTCAGCAGACCCAGCAGGTTGGTGCCCGAGGGCACCAACGCGGTGCGCACCTGCGGTTCGGGAGCGCCGTCGACCTTGGCCGCGATGGAGGTGCGCAGATAGTCGAGGAACCCCCGTAACACCTCGATCTCACTGCCGCCTTTGCGCGGTGGTGGGGTATCGGTCATCGTCCGAGTCTTGCAGAGGCGGGACGGACCATGCCGCGAAACTAGCCGTTGAGGGAGTACTACCGCGGAGCGCACCTCACTAGGCTGAGGCCATGAGTCGCCCCACCCTGCGCAACCTGGAAGATCTGCCCGCCGCACCGCGGCCGCTGAAGGACTCGGCGCTGGTGCTGGTCGACTGCCAGAACACCTATACCTATGGCGTGATGGAGCTCGACGGTGTACAGGCCGCGCTCGAGCAGACCGCGGTACTGCTGGATCGCGCCCGCAGCGCGGGCATCCCGGTGATCCACATCCAGCACAACGGCGGGGTGGGTTCGCCCTACGACATCACCGCCGAGGTCGGCGCGATCGTCGACGCGGTCGCGCCTCGGGACGGGGAACCGGTGGTGGTCAAGCAGTACCCGAACTCATTCGTCCAGACCGATCTCGACGACCGGCTCAAGGCGGTGGGCGCCACCGATCTGGTGGTGGCCGGCTTCATGACGCACATGTGCATCAACTCCACCGCGCGCGGCGCGTTCAACCTCGGCTATGCACCGACCGTGGTGGCCGCCGCGACGGCGACCCGGTCGCTGCCGGGTCCCGACGGCGCAGACGTGCCCGCCGCGGCACTGCAATCGGCAAGCCTGGCCGCGCTGAGCGACCTGTTCGCGATCGTCGTTCCCGATGCCGCAGCCATACCCGACTGAGAAAACCCGGTGCGAAGCCGGCGCGGACCGGCGAAGCTATGCATCGTGAGCACCGAAACGCCCTCCACCACGGTCACCCGGTTGCGGGAGAAGCAGCGCACCGACCGCGCCGGTCTGGATCAATTGCTCGACAGCACACCGCTGGCCACGGTGGCATTGATCCGCGACGGACACCCGGTGGCATTCCCCATCGGATTCGCCCGCCTCGGTGACGATCTGGTGATCCACGGGTCCACCGGGTCGCCGTGGCTGCGCGCGCTGTCCGCCGGCGTACCGGCCGCCGTTTCGGTGACGACGCTCGATGGCGTCGTGATCGCCCGCAGCGGTTTCGAATCCTCGTTCCACTATCGCAGCGCCGCCCTGTACGGCTGCTTCGAGCCGATCGCCGACGCCGACAAGCTGGCGGTGTTGGAGGCGCTGACCGACGCGTTCATCCCCGGCCGGGTGGCCGAGCTGCGCATCAGCACGCGCCGCGAGCTCGCCGCGAGTCTGGCGCTGCGGTTGCCGATCACGGCCGACAACTGGTCGCTGAAGGTCAGCGATGATTGGCCGGAGGATCCTGACGAGGACATCGCCGCCGGGGCGTGGGCCGGTGTGGTGCCGCTATCGGTCACCTACGGCACCCCGCGGCGTGCGCCCGACTGCGATCCGGGGATCCCCGAACCCGCGTCGGTCCGGTCGATGACCGGCGAGCTGCGGAGCTGGGCCAACCGGGTCTGACATCACGGTCGGTCGGGTAGCCGCGCCGCCAACAGTTGCGCGAGGTGTAGCCCGCGCCGGTCGGAAAGGTCCGCGAGCTGGGTGCGGCACGAGTAACCGTCGGCCAGTAGCGCGGTATCGGGGTCCGCGGCCCGCACGGCGGGCAGCAGTTGCTGCTCGGCGACCGCGACCGACACCTCGTAGTGTCCCTTCTCGACACCGAAATTGCCTGCCAGGCCACAACAGCCGCCGAGTCGGACCACCTCGGCACCGGCGGTGGCCAACAGTGCCGCATCGTCTGCCCACCCCATCACCGAGTGGTGGTGACAATGCGGCTGGGCCACCACCCGGCTGCCTTGCATCGACGGCGGCGCCCAACCGCGCGCGGTCAGTAACTCGGCGAGCGTGCGCGTCGCCTCGGCAACGGTGGCCGCGGCGGGGGAGTCCAGCAGTTCGGCGGCATCGGCGCGCAGCACCGCGGTGCACGAGGGCTCCATTCCGACAACCGGCACACCGCGTTCGGCGAAGGGTCGCAACGTCTCCACCGTGCGTCCCAGCACGCGGCGCGCGGTGTCGAGTTGGCCGGTCGAGATCCAGGTCAACCCGCAGCACTGCCGTCGGCGGGTAAGCCGCGGCGCGTAACCGGCGTCCTGCAGCACCCGCACGGTGGCGATTCCGATCTCCGGGGTGAAATGGTCGGTGAACGTGTCGACGAACAGCACCACATCGTCACCAGGAGCGTCGGCGGGCACGTTGGCGGCGAACCAGGACCGAAAACTTCTGGGCGCGAACGCCGGGATATGCCTGCGATGGTCGATACCGGCGGCTGCCAGCCCCGCTCTGCCACCCCAGCGGGCGGCGGTGTTGACCAGGCCGGGAGCGACACGGGCCAGCGCCGCCCAGCGGGGCAGCCAGCCCAGCGAGTAGTGCGAAGCGGGGCGCAGCCGACCCCGGTAGCTCTGGTAGAGCACCTCGGACTTATAGGAGCCCATGTCCACACCGGTCGGACAATCGGAGGCACATCCCTTGCAGGACAGGCAGAGATCCAGTGCCGCGTGCACCTCGGGAGCGCGCCATCCGCCGCGGACGTCGGTGCCGTTGATCATCTCCTGCAGCACCCGGGCCCGGCCGCGGGTCGAGTCCTTCTCCTCACGGGTGGCCAGGTACGACGGGCACATGACGCCGCCGGTGCCGGTGTTATCGGCGCGGCATTTGCCGACTCCGGTACAGCGGTGCACGGCCTGGGTGAAATTCCCTCCGTCGTGGCGGTAGGCCAATGCCAGCTTCTGGCGCACCAGCGGGGCCGCCGGGATGCGCAGGTCGGCATCCAGCGGTGCCGGATCGACGATCACCCCGGGATTGAGCAGGTTGCCCGGATCGAAGACCCGCTTCACCGCGGCCTGTAAGGCCAGCGCCTCCGAGGAGTACATCTTGTCCAGCAGTTCCGAGCGGGCCCGACCGTCACCGTGTTCACCGGACAGCGATCCACCGTAGCCCACCACCAAATCGGCTGCCGCGAGCAGGAATTCACGGAACACCGCGGTGCCCCCGGGGCGGTCCAGCGGCAGGTCGATGCGCACGTGCATACAGCCGTCACCGAAATGACCGTAGGGCATTCCCGTCACGTCGAACTCGGTCAGCAGGGCGTCGAAATCGCGCAGGTAGGCACCGAGTCGCTCGGGCGGGACGGCGGCATCCTCCCAGCCCGCGTGCGCGGGTCGGTCCCGCACGCTGCGCGCCGACAGGCCGGCGCCGTCCTCGCGGATGCGCCACAGCGCCGCCGCCTGCACCGGATCGTCGACCACCAGGAAATCGGTTGCCGCGCAGCTCTTTCCCACGCGTGCGGCGCGATCTTCGACCTCGGTGTGGCTGTCACCGACGACCTCGACGAAAACCCAGGCCGCCCCGTCGGGTAACGGCGGCACGGCGCGGGGACCCTTGCGTTCCCTGACGATGTCGACGATGCGCGAGTCGATTCCCTCGCAGGCTGTGGGGCGGTGCTCGAGGATGGCCGGTGTCGCGTCCCCGGCGGTCGCGATATCGGGATAGCCAAGCACGACGAGCATGCGGTGGGCGGGTTCGCAGACCAGCCGTACCGTTGCCTCGGTGAGCACCGTCAAGGTGCCCTCGCTGCCCGCCATCAGCCGTGCGACGTCGAAGCCACTCTCCGGCAGGAGGTTTTCCAGGGCGTAGCCCGAGACCTGACGGCCGAACCGCCCGAATTGGGTGCGGATGGTCGACAGGCCGGCGCGGGCGATCGCGGTCAGCTCGTCGAGCACCGGCAAAGTCGATTGTCCTTGGCCGACGATGAGCTCGTCGCCGGCGGCAGTGAGCATTCGGAGCCCGGTGATGTTGTCGGAGGTGCGGCCGTAGCCCAGCGCCCGTGAACCGCAGGCGTTGTTGCCGATCATGCCGCCGATGGTGCAGCGGGTGTGGCTGGACGGATCGGGGCCGAAGCGTAACCGGTGTGGTGCCGCCGCCCGTTGCAGTGCGCCCTGCACGACCCCGGGTTGCACGACGGCGGTGCGGCTTTCCGGGTCGACCGAGACGATCTTGTTGAGGTGGCGGCTGAAATCCAGCACCACGCCGGGACCCACCGCATTGCCGGCGATGGACGTGCCGGCGCCGCGTGCGGTCAGCGGAACACCGCGTTCGCGGCACACCGAAAGGGCCGCGGCGACCTCGTCGGAGTGGGCGGGGCACACCACCGCCTGCGGGGTCACGCGGTACAGCGAGGCGTCTGAGGAGTAGAGCGCTCGCGAGGTGCTGTCGGTGCGAACATCTGCGATGCCCGCCGCCCGCAGGGCATCCCGTAGCATGCTACAAACTCTAGCATGCTACAACCAGGCGAACCGGGGGACAACATGGCTGTGGCCGGGTGCCGATGACCGGCCCGTCGCCGCTGGATATGACACCGCTGCCCGCCTCCGAAGGCCGTCGGGCCGAGCAGGTCATGGAGGCGGTTCGGGACGCACTCGACGCCGGGGTGATGCAACCGGGTGTGAAGTACTCGGTGTACCAGTTGGCTGCCGCGCTGGGCGTGTCCCGCACCCCCGTGCGCGATGCGTTGCTGCGTCTGGAGGAGATCGGCCTGGTCAGTTTCGAAGTGCGGCAGGGCTTCCGCATCCGGCTGCCCGATCCGCGCGAGATCGCCGAGATCTTCGCCATCAGGTTGGCACTGGAACCCTCGGCCGCGGCCCGCGCCGCGAGTGGGTGCGACGATGCGCTTGCCGGCCGGTTACGCGACCGGATGGCGGCGATGCAGGTCGCCATCGATGACGACGACGTGCGGACCTTCGCCCAGCAGGATCAGCTGCTGCATGACGACATCCTGGCCGCCGCGCACAACGGGCGTGCCCGCGCCATCGTCCGGTCGCTGCGGGAGACGACACGTCTGCTCGGCGCGACCACCGAACGGGCGATGTCCGATATCGACGCCGAGCACCGGCCCGTCGTGGAGGCGATCATCGCGAATCAGTCATCGGATGCGCTGTGCGCCATGCGCTCTCACCTGATCTCGACCGGTCTGCTGCTCGTCACACAGGCGGTACGCGATCAGCGTTATCCTGTCGGCGCCGAGCAGATCTGGGCCGGTGCGGTCGGGGAACCGCAGTAACCGATCGCTCAGATGGCACAATTCGCGGTATGCGGATGTCGGCGAAGGCGGAGTACGCCGTACGCGCGATGATCCAGCTGGCCACCGTGGACACCGGTGAGTTGGTCAAGACCGACGACCTGGCCAAGGCCCAGGGCATCCCGGCGCAGTTCCTCGTCGACATCCTCTCCGACCTGCGCACCGATCGGCTGGTGCGCAGCCACCGCGGGCGCGACGGCGGCTACGAGTTGGCCCGCCCGGCCGCCGAGATCAGCATCGCCGACGTGCTGCGCTGCATCGACGGACCGCTGGCCAGCGTGCGCGATATCGGCCTCGGGGACCTGCCGTACTCCGGGCCCACCGCCAAACTCACCGACGTGTGGCGGGCGCTGCGCGCCAGCATGCGTGCGGTTCTGGAGGAGACCAGCCTCGCTGATGTGGCATCGGGTGCGCTTCCCGATCATGTCGCCGCGCTGGCCGGAAGCTACCTCAACCAGGAGGCCCAGCGCGGCCACGGCTGATCGTCGGCCGGTGGGAGCGCGTTGTTGGTCTCGATGGTCACCGAGCCGTTCTCGGTGCCGGCGTTGACCTCGGCCACCGCGGCGGCGGCATCGGTGGTTTCGGGCACCCGCACCCGCGAAGGACCGTTGGCCGACTGTGCACGCACCAGGTAAGGGCCTGGCGCCGGGAGCGCGATGGAGACGTCACCGTTGCGGGTGCTGGCACCGACACGCGGCGGGACATCGGCGAACCGGACCTCCACACTGCCGTCGACGGTGGCGGCAGCGAACGATTCGGTCACCGAGATTGGTTGGCGGGCAAGGATATCGCCATTCTCGGTGCGAATATCCGCGCGCCGCAGCGTTCCGCGCAGTCGCACCGTGGCGTCCGCGGCGGTGGCCGTCAGTTCGTCGAGATCGGCGTCGACCATCAGCATTCCGGTGTCCTGGCGCACCGTGACGGCCAACCGCCGTCCCAGCTCCGCAGGCAGCGTCACGGTGACCTCGCCGGGGTCGCCCAAGGCCAGAAAGCTCGTCTGTCCCTGGACACGCAGCACCGTGCCGCCCGGCTCGTCGGTCACGATCAGTTCCTGCCGTTCGGCGTGGCCGGTGGTGAGCATCCGCACCTCGGCCCGCGGTTCGGTCGCATTGCGGTCGGCGATGATGCGCACGGCCACCGGAGAATCCGCCGTGTCGACGGTCAGTACCCGCATGCCTGCGGGCAGGCTCTGGTGATCGGTCACCAGGCGAAAGGCGCTCAGGCCGACCGCTCCGGTGGACAGCAGCGCGAGGGTACCGGCCAGGATGGTGACACCCGCGATCAGCAGCGCGGCACGTACCGCGGTACGGCCACCGGGCGACAACTGCGGTGGGGCGGGTGTGGGCGGATCGGTCAGAGTGGTGGTCACGATATCCCTCTCGGGTTGTGCGGAGCGGATCAGGATTCCAGGTAGCGCAGCACGGCAAGTACGCGCCGGTTCTCGCTGTCATCGGGCGCAAGAGCCAGCTTGGTGAAGATCGACGCGATGTGTTTCTCGGCCGAACCCACCGAGATGTACAGGGCCGCAGCGATGGCCGAGTTGGTCTTGCCCTCGGCCATCAGTTGGAGCACCTCTCGTTCGCGTGGGGTCAACGCGTCCAGAGCGGCGCGCTTGCGGGAGCGGACCAGGATCTGGGACACCACCTCCGGGTCGAGCACCGTGCCACCCGACCCCACCACCTCGACCGCGTCGAGGAATGCGGGAACATCGGCGACCCGGTCCTTCAGCAGATAGCCGAAACCCTTTGTATCCGAGGCGATCAGATCGGCGGCGTAACGCTCCTCGACATAATGCGAAAGGACGAGCACCGGTGAGTCCGGATTCTGCGAACGCAGCAGTGCGGCGGCGCGGATCCCTTCGTCGGTGAAGGTCGGCGGCATCCGGACATCCAGGATGGCCAGCTGTGGGCGGTGCTCGTTGACGATGCGCAGCAGTTCGGTGGCATCGGGCACCCCGGCGACGATCTCGTGGCCGGCGTCGGCAAGGATGCGTTCGATCCCGGCCCGCAGCAGCGCCGAATCCTCGGCGATCACGATGCGCATGGCAGCACCGCCGTCACGATCGTGGGACCCGTTGCGGGGCTGGAGACCTCGAATGTGCCGCGGGCGGCCCGCACCCGTTCGGCCAGACCGCGCAGCCCGGTGGCGTCCTCGTCGACACCGACCTGGGCGCCACCGCGTCCATCGTCGAACACGGTGACATACAGCGCGTTCGATATCGGGTCGAGGCGGACCGTGACGACCGCCTGGCCCGCCTCGGCGTGTTTGGCCACGTTGGTCAGTGCTTCGGCCACCACGAAGTACGCGCATGCCTCGATCTCGGCGGGGAGGCGGTGCGGCAGATTGATGTCGAGTGTGGTCGGCACACCGGCGATCTCGGTGCGCTGCACCACGGCCGAGAGCGCGGCGTCCAGGCCACGGTCGGACAGAATGGTCGGCGCGATACCCCGTACCACGTTGCGTAGTTCTGCGAGCGCGCTCATCGCTTCGGTATGCGCCTCGGCGATCAGCGTGCGGGCGGCCGGAGGATCACTGTCCAGTTTCGTCTGTGCCAGCCCGATCGTCATCGCCAGGGATACCAGCCGGGGTTGTACGCTGTCATGCAGATCGCGCTCGATGCGATGCCTTTCGGTCTGCGCCGAGGTGAGTGCCCCCTGCCGGGCTCGCGACAGCGCTCGCACCTCGTGCTTGAGCGCCGCGGTGGGCGAGGCGGCCAGCAACCAGCGGTCGATGCGCGCATCGAGGGCAGGCGCTAGCACCAGGATGGCGACCGCGGCGACGGCGGCGAGGATGGCGAGCACCCAGGACAGCGGGGGCGAGATGAATCCGAGTCCGGCGTCGGCATCGCTGCGCTGGACCGCCATTGCGGCCGCGGGCCCGAGGAAGGCAAAGCCCAGCAGGGCGGTTGCCATACCCACCGCGATCAAGTCGTAGATCATGCGCAGGAAGTGCTGCGCGGTGGCCTTCCAGAAGCGGGCGCCGCTGAAATCGAGCCACAGCTGATGGGCCCATCCCTGAATTCCGGTGTAACCGGTGAGCGGCCGCGGCGGTACCGGGATCTGCATGCCGAACACCGCTTCGCTGCGTATCCGCTCGACCCATTCGACCGCACGCATCAGATAGACGAAGACAACCGCCGATATCAGGAAGCCGATGATCGAGAAGATCGACGACACCCCGATGATGACGATGGTCACCGGGATCCAGAACCACACGATGGCCAGGAAGGCGTTGGTGAGCATCGAGGCCGTCGGCACGATTCCGATGTGTTCGATGCGACGACGGGCCGGTGCTTCCACGACATCGGTGACCGGTTGCTCGGGGCTTATTGCGACCATGGGAACAACCTATGGACTGCCGAGCCGGGAGGACACCGCGTTTCCCCGCCGGCCCGGTGGGGGTTAACCCCCGGTTTTCGCCGTGGCGGATGGCACCGCGTGCCAGAATCGCCGACGTGCGAGTCGGAATGACGATGCCGGTGATGGAACCGGACCTGGATGCGGCAACCCTGCGGACATGGGCCGAAGTGATCGACGAGGGCCCCTTCTCGTCGCTGTGCTGGGGTGAACGCGTCGCTTTCGACAACCCGGATTCACTGACCCTGCTCGGCGCGGTTGCGGCGTGGACCGAACGGGTGCGGCTGGTGACGACGGTGATCGTGCCCCAGCTGCACAATCCGGTGGCGCTGGCCAAGTCTCTGGCCACCGGTGATGTGCTCAGTGGCGGGCGGCTGACGGTCGGTCTGGGGGTGGGTGGCCGGCATGAGGACTACCTCGCCGCCGGCGCCGATCCGGCGACCCAGACGATCCGGGGGATGAACGAGCGGATCGCGGTGATGCAGCGGGTCTGGGCGGGGGAGAAGGTCACCGATTCGGTGCTGCCGGTCGGGCCCGCTCCGGTTCAGGACGGTGGCCCCGAGTTGATGATCGGCACGATCGGGCCGAAAACCTTGCGCAGCGCTGCCGGTTGGGCCGCCGGTCTGGCCGGAACCACCCTGGACCTCGACCTCGACAAGCAGAACGAGCTGTTCGATGTCGCCAGGACGGCGTGGGCCGAAGCAGGCAGGCCCAAACCCCATCTGGCGACGTCGTTCTGGTTCGCGATCGGTGAGCCGGAGGCGGCCCGCGCGCAGGTGCGCCGCCATCTACTGCGCTATATGAATTGGATCCCGGCCGAGTTCGTCGATGCGATGGCGCCGACGACCGGTTGGTCGGGTAGCCCCGAGGAGTTGGCGGAAGTCTTGCGTCGTTTCGCGGCCATCGGCACCGACGAGGTGCACCTGATCCCGACCTCGGATGACATCGAACAGGTGCACCGGGTCGCCGAGGTCGTCGCCGCCTTGTGACGCGGCGCGGTCGCGCCGTGCCCATGCACACCGCGACCGCACCGCGAACGGGTCAGTGCAGCTTCTCGTCCCAGTTGCCCATCGGCGGGTTCTCCATGAACTTGGCGTTCTTGCCGACCCCGAACGGCGTGGCCTTCGACGAGCCCTCCGCGGCCTGGACGGTGTCGCCGACCTTGCCGTCTGCGCACACCACGTCGATCTTGCAGTCGATCACCGAACCTTGGGCCGTCACTTCGCCGATCGGCGCGTTCCGTACCGCGTTCTGGCCTTTGAACGCCGGTGTATCGATGGTGACGCCCGGGCTGGGCGAGAGCTGGTTGATGCTGGCGCCGGCCACGCCGCCGCCGAGGCTGAGCAGCGCGCCCGCACCCAGTACGCCCAGTGCCGAGAGGACGAGGTGTTTGGTCATTGATGCTCCGATCGTCGTGTGTCGTGGGACTGATAACGGAAAGTACGGACACCGATGGGCTCACAGCGACCCGAGACGGCGCTTTTCAAGGATCTGGCAAGAAATCGTCGGTTAAGGATCAGAAAACAGTGTTCTCCCTGTGTGTTCCACGTCGCTCCTGGTTTGGGGGATGCCGGTCCACGGTGGTCCGAGGGCACCGTCCGCCGCGACGAAAAGACCCTCACAGCAAAGTGTTTGACGCTGCCCCAGGGCTGCCGGGCGCCGTGGAGAGTCCGGCACCTCCGATGGCGTGTCCCAGGACACACCACAGCAGGCCGAGCGATTCATGTCAGGACACTGGGATGAAGCTGAGGCCATCCGGTGGCCACCATGGTCTACCTGGATGTGGGTGATCTCGGGTAGAACAGATCCATGATGCGGGCGCTGGTGCTGGCCATGGTGATGGTGGGCGGCGGCGTGCTCGCCTCACCCCAGGCGCAGGCCGAGGCGGTGCCGGTGATCGTCCCGACCATCGTCTCGACGATGCCGCATGATCCCGGCGCCTACAGCGAGGGTCTGGAGTTCGACGGCCCGGCGCTCTACGAGGCCACCGGTGAGGTGGGCAAGTCCCAGCTGCGCCAGATCGATCCCGGCACCGGGGCGGTCCTGCGTTCGACGGCGCTGCCCGACGACTATTGGAGCGAGGGCATCGCCATCGTCGGCGACACCATCTGGCAGCTCACCTACCGCGACGGCGTCATCCTCGAATGGGACAAGGCCACCCTGACCGTGCGCCGGGAGATCCCGCTGGCGGGCGAGGCGTGGGGGCTGTGTCACGACGGCAACCGATTCGTCGTCAGTGACGGCAGCGACCGGCTCCGCTTCTTCGATCCGTCGTTCACCGAGATCGGCAACGTGCGGGTCACCCGCGACGGGCTGCCGGTGCGGGGTCTCAACGAACTGGAATGCGTGGATGGTCAGGTATGGGCGGCCGGCTGGCCGCAGGACACCTTCCTACGCATCGACCCGAGCAGCGGCGCGGTGAACCTGGTCGCCGACGTTTCCAACCTGTGGAACTCCGATCAGCGCGACCGCAACAGACAGGTGGTCAGCGGTATCGCCCATATCGCCGGCAACGAGTACCTGATCAGCGGCAAGGACTGGCCGCAGAGTTACCGGGTGCTACTGGGGTAGGCGCCAGGCCGCCGAGTGTGAATCCGCTGCGGAAAATCAGCCGCTGAACCGCAGCAGGTTCACACTCGACGCACCGCGGGGTCATCGCCGAGAGTGCGGGTGAAAACAAGAAGACCGCGGACCCGAGGTGGGGTCGCGGTCTTGATTGTCGTAAAAGACTGGTGCCCCCGGCAGGATTCGAACCTGCGGCCTTCTGCTCCGGAGGCAGACGCTCTATCCCCTGAGCTACGGGGGCGCGAGCAACTGGTGCTGCGCCGTTGGGCGTGCATAGCGTAACCCATCTCCAACCGGTAATGGATTCGGGACCTGAGGACCCCGCACCATAGGATGGTCCCTCGTGACACCTGCCGATCTGGCCGCCCTGCTCAAGGCCACCGCCGCCGCGGTCCTGGCCGAGCACAGCCTCGACACCAGCGCGCTGCCCGACACCATCACCGTCGAGCGCCCGCGCAACCCTGAACACGGCGATTACGCCACCAACCTCGCACTTCAGCTGGGCAAGAAGGTCGGGGTCAACCCGCGCGAGCTCGCCGGCTGGCTGGCCGCCGCGCTGACCGACGCCGACGGTATCGCCGCGGCCGAGATCGCCGGACCGGGCTTCGTCAATCTGCGCATCGAGGCGTCGGCGCAGGGTGTCGTCGTCACCAACGTGCTGGCCGCCGGCGCCGATTACGGCCACTCGACCGAGCTGGCCGATCAGGTGATCAACCTGGAGTTCGTCTCGGCCAACCCGACCGGGCCGATCCACATCGGCGGCACCCGTTGGGCCGCCGTCGGTGACGCGCTGGGCCGACTGCTGAGCACACAGGGTGCCGCGGTCACCCGGGAGTACTACTTCAATGATCACGGCGCGCAGATCGACCGGTTCGCCCGCTCGCTGGTCGCCGCCGCGAAGGGCGAGCCCGCCCCCGAGGACGGTTACGCAGGCAGCTACATCAGCGATATCGCCGCCGCGATCGTGGCGCAAGCCCCCGATGTGCTGAGCCAGCCCGCCGAGCAGCAGCAGGAGACCTTCCGCTCCATCGGCGTGGACCTGATGTTCGCGCACATCAAGAAATCCCTGCACGAATTCGGCACCGACTTCGACGTCTACACCCACGAAGACTCGATGCACACCTCGGGCCGGGTGGAGCAGGCCATCCAGCGGCTGCGTGACAACGGCGCCATCTACGAGAAGGACGGCGCAACCTGGTTGCGCACCACCGAATTCGGCGACGACAAGGACCGAGTGGTCATCAAGAGCGACGGCAACCCGGCCTACGTCGCCGGGGACCTCGCCTACTACCTGGACAAGCGCGAGCGCGGCTTCACCCTGTGCATCTACATGCTCGGTGCCGATCACCACGGCTACATCGCACGGCTGAAGGCCGCTGCCGCCGCACTCGGTGACGATCCGGCCACCGTCGAGGTGCTCATCGGGCAGATGGTCAACCTGGTCCGCGACGGCCAGCCGGTGCGGATGAGCAAGCGGGCCGGCACCGTAATCACCCTCGACGACCTGGTCGACGCGATCGGTGTCGACGCCGCTCGCTATGTGCTGATCCGGTCCTCGGTCAACAGCCCGATCGATATCGACCTCGGCTTGTGGGCCAGCGCGTCCAACGAGAACCCGGTCTACTACGTGCAATACGCGCACGCGCGGCTGTCGGCATTGGCCCGCAGCGCTGCCGAACTGGGCCTGTCCGCCGATACTTCCCATCTGGATCTGCTGACCCATGACCGCGAAGCCACCCTGATGCGCAATATCGGTGAGTTCGGCCGGATCCTGAAAACCGCCGCCACGCTGCGGGAACCGCACCGCGTGTGCCGTTACCTGGAGGATCTGGCCGGTGATTACCACCGGTTCTACGATTCTTGCCGGGTGCTGCCCCAGGGCGACGAAGATCCCACCGACCTGAACGCCGCGCGCCTTGCGCTGTGCGAGGCCACCCGGCAGACGATCGCCAACGGGCTGGCCATTCTCGGAGTCAGTGCGCCGGAGCGCATGTGAGCAGCCACCCCGGCGCCGGTGCGCCACCCCGACCGCAGACCGCTGACGAGGTGATGCTGCTCGCGCCGAACGTCTGGCCGAAGAACCTGATTCGCGATGACCATGGCGTCGTCTCCGTCGCCGGTGTCAGCGTCGCCGAGTTGGCGGCCGAGTTCGGCACTCCGCTGTTCGTGATCGACGAGGACGACTTCCGGTCTCGCTGCCGCGAGATCGCCTCGGCTTTCGGCGGCGGCGAGCATGTGCACTACGCATCCAAGGCGTTCCTGTGCGCCGAGATCGCGCGCTGGGTGCACCAGGAGGGCCTGTCGCTGGACGTGGCCACCGGCGGCGAGCTCGCGGTGGCCCTGCACGCGGACTTCCCGGCTGAGCGGATCACCGTGCACGGCAACAACAAATCGGTCGACGAGCTGACCGCTGCGGTCGCCGCCGGCGTCGGGCACATCGTGGTGGATTCCGAGATCGAGATCGAGCGACTGGAAGCCGTCGCCGGTGCGGCCGGCGTGGTCCAGGACGTCCTCGTCCGTGTCACGCCCGGCGTGGAGGCCCACACCCACGAATTCATCTCGACCGCCCACGAGGACCAGAAGTTCGGGCTGTCGCTCGCCAGTGGCGCCGCGCTCGAAGCGGTCCGGCGGGTATTCGCCACCGAGAACCTGCGCCTGGTCGGTCTGCACTGCCACGTCGGCTCGCAGATCTTCGATGTGTCGGGTTTCGAGATCGCCGCGCGCCGGTTGCTCGGGCTGCTGCGCGATATCGTCGCCGAGTTCGGTGTCGAGAAGACAGCACAAATGGACATTTTGGATCTCGGTGGGGGACTGGGTATCTCGTATCTGCCGAGTGACAACCCGCCACCGATGCAGGAACTTGCCGACAAACTCAAGGCCATCGTCGCCAACGAATCGGCCGCCGTAGGCCTGCCGACCCCGACGCTGGTGGTCGAGCCGGGGCGCGCGATCGCCGGTCCCGGCACGATCACGCTCTACGAGGTGGGCACCGTCAAGGATGTCGCCGTCTCGGCCGATGAACACCGCCGTTATGTCAGCGTCGACGGCGGGATGAGCGACAACATCCGGCCCGCCCTCTACGACGCCGAATACGACGCCCGGTTGGTGTCGCGCATCAGTGACGCGCCGGCGGTGCTGGCGCGAATCGTCGGAAAGCATTGCGAGAGTGGCGATATCATCGTCCGCGATACCTGGGTATCCGAGGACCTGGGGCCCGGTGACCTGCTGGCGGTGGCCGCCACCGGCGCCTACTGCTACTCGATGTCGAGTCGCTACAACTTGCTGCGGCGCCCGGCCGTGGTCGCAGTCAAAGACGGAAGTGCGCGGCTGATCCTGCGCCGGGAAACCGTCGAGGATCTTCTGAGCCTGGAGGTGGGTCAATGAGTGAGAAGCCAATCGGAGTAGCCGTTCTCGGACTCGGCAATGTCGGCACCGAGGTCGTGCGCATCATCGAGGAGAGTGCGGCGGACCTGGAGGCACGTATCGGCGCGCCGCTGCAGTTGCGCGGGATCGGTGTCCGGCGGGTCGCCAAGGACCGCGGGGTGGCCGAGGAACTGCTCACCGATGACATCGAAAAGCTGGTCTCGCGCGACGATGTCGATATCGTCGTCGAGCTGATGGGTCCGGTGGAGCCGGCCCGCAAGGCCATCATGGCCGCCCTGGAGGGTGGCAAGTCGGTGGTCACCGCCAACAAGGCGCTGATGGCGCAGTCCACCGGGGAATTGGCCCAGGCCGCCGAGAAGGCCCGCGTCGACCTCTATTTCGAGGCGGCCGTGGCCGGTGCCATCCCGGTCATCCGGCCGCTGACCCAGTCCCTGGCCGGCGACTCGGTGGTGCGAGTGGCCGGAATCGTCAACGGCACCACCAACTACATCCTCTCGGCGATGAACGACACCGGTGCGTCGTACGAGAGTGCGCTCGCCGATGCCAGCGCGCTCGGTTACGCCGAGGCCGACCCCACCGCCGATGTGGAGGGCTACGACGCCGCGGCGAAGGCCGCCATCCTGGCATCGATCGCGTTCCATACCAGGGTGACCGCCGACGATGTCTACCGCGAGGGCATCACCAAGGTCAGCGCCGAAGATTTCGCCTCGGCCAAGGCGCTCGGCTGCAACATCAAGCTGTTGGCCATCTGCGAACGGCTGGTCAGCGGCAAGGGCAAGCAGCGCGTCTCGGCGCGGGTCTACCCGGCGCTCGTCCCGCTGGATCATCCGCTGGCATCGGTCAACGGCGCCTTCAATGCCGTGGTCGTCGAGGCCGAGGCGGCCGGCCGGTTGATGTTCTACGGCCAGGGTGCCGGCGGCGCTCCGACCGCCTCGGCGGTGATGGGTGATGTGGTGATGGCCGCGCGCAACCGTGTCCAGGGTGGCCGCGGACCGCGGGAGTCCAAGTACGCCAAGCTGCCGATCGCCTCCATCGGCGCCATTCCGACGCGCTATTACGTGAACATGAACGTCAAGGACCAGCCCGGTGTGCTGTCGGCGGTGGCTGCCGAGTTCAGCAGGCACGAGGTCAGCATCGCCGAGGTCCGCCAGGAAGGCATGACCGATCCTGAGGGCGAACCCTGTGGCGCGCGCATCGTCGTCGTCACCCACCGGGCCACCGACGCCGCCCTGTCGGACACCGTCAAGGCACTCGCCGAGCTCGACGTGGTGCAGGACATCAACAGCGTGCTTCGCATGGAAGGTTCGGATTCGTGAGCAACCCCGTTCATCGTCCCTGGCCCGGCCTGATCGCCGCCTACCGGGATCGGCTGCCGATCGAGGACCATTGGACCCCGATCACGTTGCTGGAGGGCGGAACTCCTCTCATCCACGCCAAGCGGTTGTCCGAGCAGACCGGCTGCACCGTGCATCTGAAGGTCGAGGGGCTCAACCCCACCGGCTCGTTCAAGGACCGCGGTATGACGATGGCGGTCACCGACGCGCTGGCCCGCGGACAGCAGGCCGTGCTGTGCGCGTCGACCGGTAACACCTCGGCCTCGGCAGCGGCATACGCCGCGGTCGCCGGGATGACCTGTGCCGTGCTCATTCCGCAGGGCAAGATCGCAATGGGCAAGCTGGCCCAGGCGGTCATGCACGGCGCCAGGATCATTCAGGTCGAGGGCAACTTCGACGACTGTCTGGAGCTGGCCCGCAAGCTCACCGCCGACTACCCGACGATCGGGCTGGTCAACTCGGTCAACCCGGTCCGCATCGAGGGGCAGAAGACGGCCGCCTTCGAGATCGTCGACGCGCTGGGAACCGCGCCCGATGTGCACTCGCTGCCGGTCGGCAACGCGGGCAACATCACGGCCTACTGGCGCGGCTACCGCGAATACCATCACGACGGAGTGTCTGATCGGTTGCCGCGCATGCTCGGAACGCAGGCCGCCGGTGCCGCGCCGCTGGTCTCGGGAGAGCCGGTTGCCAATCCCGAGACCATCGCGACGGCAATCCGTATCGGCTCGCCGGCGTCCTGGAACTCCGCGGTCGCCGCGCAGCAGGAGTCCGACGGTCGCTTCCTGGCGGCCACCGACGAGGAGATCCTGGCCGCCTATCGCCTGGTGGCGGCGGCCGAGGGTGTGTTCGTCGAGCCGGCGTCGGCGGCCAGTATCGCCGGCCTGCTCAAGTCGATCGAGGACGGCTGGGTCAAGCCCGGCTCGACCGTGGTGTGCACGGTGACCGGCAATGGACTCAAGGATCCCGATACCGCGCTCAAGACCATGCCCGACGTCACCCCCATCCCGGTCGACCCCGCCGCCGTCGTCGCGGCGCTGGGTCTGGGCTGACGGGCGGCGATCTGACGTGTCCCACACCCTGCCCTCTGGTCTGCGGGCCGGAGCCGTCGTCGCAGCGTCCAGCGCCAATTTGGGCCCGGGGTTCGACAGCCTGGGTCTCGCGCTGAGTCTGTATGACGAAATCGAAGTCGAGACAACCGATTCCGGGTTGGTCGTCGATGTCGAAGGGCAGGGCGCCGGGCATGTCCCGCTGGATGCCGACCACTTGGTGGTGCGGGCGATCCGGCGCGGCCTCGATGCGGCAGGTTTGCATGCCGGAGGGATAAAGGTGTTGTGCCGCAACGTCATTCCGCATTCGCGGGGGCTCGGTTCCTCTGCGGCTGCGGTGGTCGGCGGTCTCGCGATCGCCAACGGTTTTGCCGCCCAAGCGGGTTCATCGGAACTGACCCGTGACCAGTTGGTGCAACTGTCCTCGGAGTTCGAGGGCCACCCCGACAACGCCGCGGCCGCCGTTCTCGGCGGGGCAGTGGTGTCGTGGACCGTCGACGGAAGCGACCCCGTCCGCTACGACGCGGCGCAATTGCAGCTACACCCGGATATCCGGTTGTTTCCCGCGGTCCCGGAAACCCGGTCGTCGACCGCGGCGACCCGCGGTCTGCTGCCCGATGAGGTGAGCCACACCGACGCGCGTTTCAATGTGGCGCGCGCGGCGATGTTGGTGGTGGCCCTGACCCAGCGGCCGGACCTGCTGTTGGAGGCGACGGGCGATCGCCTGCACCAGGCCCAGCGTGGCCCGGCGATGCCCGCCTCCGCGGAATACCTCGCCGTGCTCCGGCGTTGTGGTGTGGCAGCGGTGTTATCCGGTGCCGGACCTGCGGTGATCGCGTTGACCGATGGTCGCGATCTGCCGGCGGAAGCGCTGGACTACGGCGCCGCCAACGGGTTCACCGTGACCGAGATGTCCGCCGGCGACGGCGTACGGTGGAGTTCAGGGACGTAACGGTCGAGACAACACGCAAACTGTCGCGCTTCTTGCAACCGCGCCAGATGCGGGTTATTCTCGCTTTCGTCCAGCAATCGCAGCGTTTCTACCTGCGCCGACACTAGGACGACCTCCAATCTTCTCGTGTTTCACTCGTGGACTCATGGTCTGCCGTACCTCGGCCGACCCTGACGATCGCCGTCGCGCACGTGGCGGTGGCATCGCGAGAAACCACGCGCCTGGCCGCATGGCCGAGCGCAGCTGACCTTCGGGGAACCCCTCGCGCAACGCCATATGCGGGGGAAAGAAAGGAAATCCGTGACTGATACGGACCTCATCACGGCAGCCGACAGCGGCAGTGCGCCCTCGGAAGCCGTGAACTCGTCCAGTGCCGCGCCGAGCGCAGGCGCCAGCCGCAGCCGTTCCGGCTCGCTGACGTCGATGCTGCTCCCGGACTTGCGGGCACTGGCCAGCGAAGTAGGTGTCAAGGGCACCTCGGGCATGCGCAAGAGTGATCTGATCGCCGCCATCAAGGAGCAGCGCGGCGAGTCCGTCGGCGCGAAGGCTGCACCCGCCGAGAAGGCGGAGAAGACGCCCAAGGCCGCTCCGGTGGAGCAGCCGACGCTCGATTCGGCCCCTGAGCAGCCCGCCGCCGCGGACGCCGGCCAGAGCGGCGACGCCCCGCAGCAGAGCCCGCAGCGTCGTGAACGCCGCAGCGCCGGCCGCCAGTCCGGTGCGCCGGACAACCGCCAGGACGGGGACGCCGGCGATAACAAGGAAGCCAAGGGCAACACAGACAAGGGCGGCGAGGCCGACAGCGCCAAGTCCGGCGGTGCCCAGCAGGGCAACCGCAACGACAACTCGGGTCGCGACAACTCCAACCGCACCGAGAACGCGAACCGCGACAACTCCAACCGCAGCGAGAGCGCCGACCAGCAGGACGGCAACCAGAACCGCAACGCCAACAACAGCGGCGGCGGCAACCAGAACAACGCCAACAACCAGAACAACAACAACCAAAACAATGCCGACGATGACGAGGGCCGCGGTGGCCGTCGTGGTCGGCGGTTCCGGGATCGCAGGCGACGCGGCGAGCGCTCCGGTGGCGGCGAGGGCGGCGGCCAGGGCGGCGGCGACCGCGACACCGAACTGCGCGAGGACGATGTCGTCCAGCCCGTGGCCGGCATTCTCGACGTGCTCGACAACTACGCGTTCGTCCGGACCTCGGGTTATCTGGCCGGACCCAACGACGTCTACGTCTCCATGAACATGGTCCGCAAGAACGGCCTGCGCCGCGGTGACGCTGTCACCGGTGCGGTGCGCGTCGCCCGCGAGGGGGAGAACAGCGGTGGCAACAACCCGCGGCAGAAGTTCAACCCGCTGGTCCGGCTGGACACCGTCAACGGCGGACCGGTCGAGAACGCCAAGAACCGACCCGATTTCACCAAGCTGACGCCGCTCTACCCCAATCAGCGGCTGCGCCTGGAGACCACACCGGATCGGCTGACCACCCGCGTGATCGACCTGATCATGCCGATCGGCAAGGGGCAGCGCGCCCTGATCGTGTCACCGCCCAAGGCCGGTAAGACCACGATCATGCAGGACATCGCGAACGCGATCACCCAGAACAACCCCGAATGTCACCTCATGGTCGTGCTCGTCGACGAGCGCCCCGAAGAGGTCACCGATATGCAGCGCTCGGTCAAGGGTGAGGTCATCGCCTCCACCTTCGACCGCCCGCCGTCAGATCACACCCAAGCCGCCGAGCTGGCCATCGAGCGGGCCAAGCGCCTTGTCGAGCAGGGCAAGGACGTCGTGGTGCTGCTCGACTCGATCACCCGCCTGGGCCGCGCCTACAACAATGCGTCGCCGGCGTCGGGCCGCATCCTGTCCGGTGGTGTCGACTCGACCGCGCTGTACCCGCCCAAGCGGTTCCTGGGTGCGGCCCGCAACATCGAGCACGGCGGTTCGCTGACGATCATCGCCACCGCGATGGTCGAGACCGGCTCCACCGGCGACACCGTGATCTTCGAGGAGTTCAAGGGCACCGGTAACGCCGAGCTCAAGCTGGACCGCAAGATCGCCGAGCGTCGCGTGTTCCCGGCCGTCGACGTCAACCCGTCGGGCACCCGCAAGGACGAACTGCTGCTCGGAGCCGACGAGTTCGCGATCGTGCACAAGCTGCGCCGCGTGCTGTCCGGTCTCGACAGTCATCAGGCCATCGACCTGCTGATGAGCCAGCTGCGCAAGACCAAGACCAACTACGAGTTCCTGGTCCAGGTGTCCAAGACCACCCCGGGTGGCATGGACAACGACTGATCCAGCCCCGACGATTTCGGCGCGGAAACGCTCGCTCAGCGAGCGTGACCGCGCCGAAGTCGTTTCTCAGACGTTCGGATCGGCCTTCAATGCCGGGATCACGTAGCGGCGGACGTGCGTGAGCAGCTGGGCGGGATCTTTCGGATCCAGCGTGTCCCCGGGCACTGTCGCCATCGAAATTACTACGCGCGCAACCCATTCCGATGCTTCCTCGATGACGACATCCGGATGGATCTCGCCGGCATCGCGGGCGGCGACCAGATAGCGCGACCAGAACCCGGCCAGGTCCGGCACCAGCCCCTGTACGCCGGCTCCCGCACATGCCGCGAACTCTTCGGGCTCGGCGATCCGCAGCTTCATCAGCAGCGCGCCCGGATCGTCGTAGGCGGTGCGGCCATGCCGGATCCCCGCCACGATCTGCTGGTCTAAGCCCTCCACCGACGCGAGCACGGCGTGCGCCTGTGACCAGTAGACCTCGTTGAGGCGCACGATCGCCGCACCGAGCAGCGTCACCTTGTCCGGGAAGTGGCGGTACAACCAGCCGCGAGAGACCCCGGCGGTCTCGGCGACCTCGGACACCGTGGTGGCCCGGATGCCCTTGGCGCGCAGGCAGACCTCGGCCGCGTCGATCAGGCGGTCGCGAACGGTGGCCGTGGCGGTCGGCAAGGGTGGTCTCCTCGAGATCGGTCATCGGATTAGCACACGTTGTGCTGCATTCTGCCAAGAACCCCATCAGTATCGCGGGGCAGGTCGGCGGTGGTAGACAGTTAGCAAAATCTGTCCACAAGCGGAGGGTGCCGGCGCATGGCGGAGACACTGCAGCAACTGCTGCGCAGCAGGGCCGATGATGACGGCACCGCCGTCAAGCACGCCGACACCACCATCAGCTGGCGCACGCACATCGAGGATGCCGGTCGTCAGGCTGCCGCCGTCATCGCCGCCGCCGACCCCAAGCGCCCCCTGCACGTCGCCGCGCTGCTGGGCAACGCCCCGCCCATGCTCACCGCGCTGGCCGCGGCCGGCCTGGGCGGATACGTGCTGTGCGGACTCAACACCACCCGCCGTGGAGCGGCCTTGGCCCGCGATATCGCCAAGGTGGACACCCAGATCCTGTTGACCGACGCCGACCACCGCGGCCTGCTCGACGGTGTCGACCTGCCCGGGGTCACCGTCTACGACGTCACCGACGAACAGTGGTCGAAACGACTGGCCGTCGCCCCCGCGCTGCGCCCACACCGCGAGGTCGCCCCCGACGACACCTTCATGATGATCTTCACCTCGGGCACCAGCGGTGAGCCCAAGGCCGTCGAGGTGCCGCACTCGACCGTGCTGTTCGCCGGCGGTGCGTTGGTCCAGCGGTACGGACTGGGCCCGGGGGACACCTGTTACCTGGCGATGCCGCTGTTCCACTCCAACGCGGTCTACGCGGGCTGGAGCGTGGCCGTCGGCGCCGGGGCCGCAATGGCACCCGCCACGTTCTCGGCATCGGCGTTCCTGCGCGATATCCGTCGCTACGGCGCCACCTACATGAACTACGTCGGAAAGCCGCTGGCCTACATCCTGGCGACAGCCGAACAGCCCGATGATGCGGACAATCCGTTGCGCATCGCCTTCGGTAACGAGGCCGCCGACCGCGATATCGAGGCCTTCGGGCGACGTTTCGGCTGCACGGTGTGGGACGGTTTCGGGTCGACCGAGACGGCCATCATCATCACCCGCCCCGAGGACACCCCGCCGGGATCGATCGGGCAGGGTTTTCCCGGCGTGGCGATCTACGACCCGGACACCGCGCAGGAATGTGAGGTGGCGCAGTTCGACGCCGCCGGCTTGCTGGTCAACGCCGATGCCGCCACCGGCGAGCTGGTCAACACGACCGGCAGCGGCCTGTTCCGCGGCTATTACAACGACCGGGCCGCGACCGACGAACGCCTGCGGGGCGGTATCTACTGGTCGGGAGATCTGGCCTACCGGGATGCCGAGGGCTGGATCTACCTGGCCGGGCGAACCGCCGACTGGATGCGGGTGGACGGGGAGAATCTGACCGCCGCACCGATCGAGCGGATCCTGCTGCGGCTGCCGCAGGCCAACCGCGTCGCGGTGTACCCGGTGCCCGACGAGTATGTCGGCGATCAGGTGATGGCCGCCATCGTCCTGCAGGATGGCGCCGAGCTCACCCCGGACGACTTCGCCGAGTTCCTCGCCGCGCAGTCCGACCTGTCCACCAAGGCACGCCCGCGGTATGTCTGGATCGCCGAGGACCTGCCCAGCACCGCAACCAACAAGATCCTCAAGCGCGAGCTGGTGGCGCTCGGCACCGATCCGCAGGGGCGTCTCATCTGGCGTCGTGAGGGCTCGACCTACGTGCCGCTGGGCCGGGAATAGTTGTCGCTGGTCACGCGTTTTCGCAACTGGCGGTTGACCTGGCATAATGGACCGTCGACCCTCGGTTCCGGTTCACGTTCGAAGACTCCCAGGTCTGGGCTCGGGCGACCCGGCGGCCAACGATTGAAGAGGAAAACCATGAAATCGGGTATCCATCCCAACTATGCCGAGACCACCGTGGTCTGCGGTTGCGGTAACAGCTTCACCACCCGCAGCACCAAGGACAGTGGCCACATCGTGGTCGAGGTCTGCTCGCAGTGCCACCCGTTCTACACCGGCAAGCAGAAGATCCTCGACAGCGGCGGCCGCGTCGCCCGCTTCGAGAAGCGCTACGGCAAGCGCAACACGAAGGCCGCAGCCGAGAACTAGTTGTCCGATCGGCGCCCGTTCCTGTCCACGTGTCAGGTCGGGCGCCGATCTGCGTTTGTAGGGAGGTTTGCCGGTGACTGACACCGCGCCCATGATCGAGGCGTTGCTCGCCGAGCACGCCGACCTCGAGCGCCAACTCGCCGACCCGGCGCTGCACGCCGACGCCGGTGCCGCCCGCAAAGTCGGGCGTCGTTTCGCCCAGGTCTCGCCGATCGTGTCGACCCATCGCAAGCTGGAGGCCGCCCGCGGCGACCTGGAGGCCGCCCGTGAGCTGGCGGGCGAGGACGAGACGTTCGCCGCCGAGGTGCCGGAACTGGAAAAGACCGTCGCCGAGCTGGACGCCAAGCTGACCGATTTGCTCGCCCCGCGCGATCCGCACGATGCCGACGATGTCGTGCTCGAGGTGAAATCCGGTGAAGGCGGCGAGGAGTCTGCGCTGTTCGCCGCCGACCTGGCCCGGATGTACATCCGCTATGCCGAGCGGCACGGCTGGACGGTCACCGTGCTCGACGAGACATGGTCGGACCTCGGTGGATACAAGGACGCCACCATCACGATCGCAAGCAAGGGCGACTCCGCAGACGGTGTCTGGTCGCGGATGAAATTCGAGGGCGGCGTGCACCGTGTGCAGCGGGTGCCCGTCACCGAATCGCAGGGCCGGGTGCATACCTCGGCCGCCGGCGTGCTCGTCTACCCCGAGCCCGAAGACGTCGAGGCGGTGCAGATCGACGAGTCCGACCTGCGCATCGACGTCTACCGCAGCTCCGGTAAGGGTGGTCAGGGCGTCAACACCACCGACTCGGCGGTACGCATCACCCACCTGCCCACCGGCATCGTGGTCACCTGCCAGAACGAGCGCAGCCAGTTGCAGAACAAGGCCCGCGCCATGGTGGTGCTGGCCGCACGACTGCAGGCGCTGGCCGAGGAGCAGGCCTCCGCCGACGCCTCGGCCGACCGAGCCAGCCAGATCCGCACCGTCGACCGCAGCGAGCGGATCCGCACCTACAACTTCCCCGAGAACCGCATCGCCGATCACCGCATCAACTTCAAGTCGCACAACCTCGACCAGGTGCTCGACGGGGACATGGATGCGCTGCTCGACGCCCTGGCCGCCGCCGATAAGCAGGCCCGACTCCAACAGGCGTGATCCGATGAGCGGACTGCGGCGGGAGATCACCGACGGTGCCGCCATCCTGGCGGCCGCCGGGATCGACTCGGCGCGTGCCGATGCCGAACAGCTGGCCGCCCACATCGCCGGCGTGGACCGCGGACTGCTCTCGTTCGTCGAGCCGGACGCAGATTTCGCACCGCGGTACCGCGGCCTCATCGACCAGCGGGCGCGCCGCGTCCCGCTGCAACACCTGATCGGTACCGCGGCCTTCGGTCCGGTGACGCTGACCGTGGGCCCGGGGGTCTTCATCCCGCGGCCCGAGACCGAGGCCCTGCTGGAATGGGCGCATACCGTGCCCGTGTCGGACGATGGCGTGATCGTGGATCTCTGTACCGGGTCGGGGGCGTTGGCGCTGGCGTTGGCCGCACACCGTCCCGACGCCCGAGTCATCGCAGTGGAGCGTTCGCAGGAGGCGCTGCGCTACGCCCGGATGAACACCGAAGGTTCCGGGGTGGAGCTGGTACATGCCGACGTGCGGCAGCCGGGTCTGCTCGCCGAACTCGACGGAACCGTCGAGCTGATCGTCGCCAACCCGCCCTACATTCCCGACGGTGCCGTCCTGGAACCCGAAGTCGCCGAACACGATCCGCACCAAGCGTTGTTCGGTGGCCCGGACGGGATGGATGTCATCGTGCCGATCGTCGGGCTGGCCGCGCGGCTGTTGCGTCCGGGCGGGCAGATCGGCGTCGAGCATGACGACACCACATCGACGGCCACCGCCGACGTTTTCGCCAGACGCGGGGCTTTCGACGGCATCACGGCGCGCCGCGACCTGACCGGCCGTCCGCGTTTCGTGACCGCGGTGAGAAGCTGAACGTCATGAGCGCAACCTTCGACTGCTCCGATCCCGACCAGCGAGCCAGCGGTCTGGCCTCGGCGATCAGCGCGGCCAAGGGCGGGCGGCTGGTCGTGATGCCCACCGACACCGTCTACGGGATCGGCGCGGACGCCTTCGACAACGCCGCGGTGGGCGCCCTGCTGGCGGCCAAGAACCGCGGTCGCGATATGCCGGTCGGCGTGCTGGTCGGGTCCTGGCACACCATCGACGGGCTGGTCTACGCCGTGCCGCCCGCGGCACGCGAGCTGATCCAGGCCTTCTGGCCCGGGGCGTTGAGCCTGGTGGTCCGACACGCGCCGTCACTGCAGTGGGATCTCGGTGACGCCAACGGCACCGTGATGCTGCGCATGCCGTTGCATCCGGTGGCCATCGACCTGCTGCGTGAGGTCGGACCGATGGCGGTGTCGAGCGCCAACGTCTCGGGTTTCCCGGCCGCGCTCACCGCCGCCGACGCACAGGCACAGCTGGCCGACCGGGTCGAGGTCTACCTGGATGCCGGGCCGTCGCCGCAGGGCGCCGCTTCGACCATCGTCGATGTGTCCGGGCCGGAGCCGCGGGTGCTGCGCGAAGGTCCGGTCCCGGTCGCCGACATCGCCCGCGTGCTCGGTATCGACGCGGCCGCCCTCGCACCCGAGGACGCCGATGGTTCTGCTGGCTGACCGACTGCTGGCTGACGGACTGCTGGCACTGTCGGACCGCGGTGCCGGCGTACCCCTGCGCGAGCTCGCGCTGGTGGGTCTGACCGCGGCGATCATCACCTACTTCGCGACCGGTTGGGCGCGGGTGCTGGCGACCAGGATCGGCGCGGTCGCTTACCCGCGGACGCGCGATGTGCACGTCAAGCCGACCCCGCGGATGGGCGGGCTGGCGATGTACATCGGGGTGGTGGCCGCGGTGTTGCTGGCCTCCCAACTGCCGGCGTTGAACCGGGGTTTCGTCTACTCCACCGGCATGCCGGCCGTCGTCGTCGCCGGTGGCCTCATCATGGTCGTCGGTCTGATCGACGATCGGTGGGGCCTCGATGCGCTGACCAAGTTCGCCGGTCAGATCACCGCGGCCAGTGTCCTGGTCACGATGGGTGTGGCCTGGAGCGTGCTCTACATCCCGTTCGGCGGTGTCGGCACGATCGTGCTCGACCAGGTCACCTCGATCCTGCTGACGTTGGCGCTGACGGTCTCGATCGTCAACGCGATGAACTTCGTCGACGGTCTGGACGGGTTGGCGGCCGGTCTCGGGCTGATCACGGCGCTGGCGATCTGCATCTTCTCGGTGGGGCTGCTGCGCGATCACGGCGGTGACGTGTTGTTCTACCCGCCGGCGATGATCTCGGTGGTGCTTGCCGGGGCCTGTCTTGGCTTTTTGCCGCACAACTTTCATCGCGCCAAGATCTTCATGGGTGACTCGGGCTCGATGCTGATCGGTCTGATGCTGGCCGCCGCATCGACGACGGCGGCGGGCCCGATATCGCAGAACGCCTACGGTGCCCGGGACGTCTTCGCGTTGCTTTCGCCGTTCCTGCTCGTGGTCGCGGTGATGTTCGTTCCCGCGCTGG
The DNA here is from genome assembly GCF_000691525.1 of Mycolicibacterium neoaurum ATCC 25795. Taxonomy (GTDB): domain Bacteria; phylum Actinomycetota; class Actinomycetes; order Mycobacteriales; family Mycobacteriaceae; genus Mycobacterium; species Mycobacterium neoaurum. The sequence continues at coordinate 11,068 of NZ_JMDW01000012.1, read as the reverse complement.
ACATGCTGCTGGCCATCGTGCGCCGCACCAGGGCGGGCAAGAGCCCGTTCAGCCCCGACAAGATGCATCTGCACCATCGACTACTGCAGATCGGCCACTCGCATCGCCGCGTGGTGTTGTTGATCTACATGTGGGTCGGCATCGTCGCCCTCGGCGCCGCGAGCACGATCTTCTTCGACCCCCGCCACACCGGCGCGGTGATGCTCGCCGCGATCATCGTCGCCGGAGTGGTCACCGTGATTCCGTTGCTCCGGGGCCGCAACAGTCCGATAGAGGAGCCGTGAACGCCGGTGTACGACGAAAAGTAGTAGGCCTGTTTTTGTGCCTCCTACCTTGTGGTACCGTTCGCCTCATAACCCGAAAAACCTCGCGGGTTGCCGGCCCGGCCCATCGGTTGAGCAGACCGATCGGTGCCGATACACGACCGACAAAGGGAGCTTCCCCTTGGGTGAGTTCAGCGAGCCTGCTGCCCTCCGATATTCTCGGCGGGCACGCACAGGGATTTTGCAGTTTTCAGTGTTATTGACGGACCAGACGACCACGCCCCTCGACGCCGCGGGATTGAGGTGAACCAGGTGACGACACCAGCGCATGATGCGCCCTTGGTGTTCCCCTCAGTCGCTTTCCGTCCGGTGCGTCTGCTGGTGGTGTGCGTCGCCCTCACCGCGCTGGCCGTCACCGCAGCCGGCTTCGTCGGTCACATCTTCTTCGGCGTCTTCTTCGGAGTCGGACTCGGACTCGGTTTGCTCAACGCGCTCTTGGTGCGCCGGGCCGTCGAGTCGATCACGATGGAAGACCATCCGCTGAAGAAGAAGATGGCCGTAAACTCCGCCACGCGTCTGTTGGTCATCACGGCGGTCGGACTGGCGATCGCAATCTTTTTCAAGGGTCACGGCGGTATCGCCGTGCTGTTCGGGCTGGCGATCTTCCAGGCGTTGTTGGTGATGAGCACCAGCATCCCGGTACTGCGGAAGATCCGCGCCAACGGTTTGGACGTCGAAGACGTCCCTGCATCGGATTCGAAGGGCTGAGCGCACGGGCATGACTGAAACCATTCTCGCCGCCGAAGACGGTGGCGCCGCCATCCACGTCGGACACCACGTCATGGTGTTCGAACTCTTCGGCATGACCTTCAACGGCGACACGATCATGGCCACCGCCATCACGGCGCTGATCATCATCGGGTTGGCGTTCTATCTGCGCTCCAAGGTCACCTCGACCGGTGTCCCCGGAGGCGTGCAGCTGTTCTGGGAGGCCCTGACCATCCAGATGCGCCAGCAGATCGAGAGTTCGATCGGCATGAAGATCGCGCCGTTCGTCCTACCGCTGGCCGTGACGCTGTTCGCGTTCATCCTGATCTCGAACTGGCTGGCCGTGTTCCCGTGGCAGTACGGCGGATCCGACGGTGCGGCAGGCGAGATCTACAAGCCGCCGGCCTCGGATATCAACTTCGTGCTGGCGCTGGCCCTGTTCGTGTTCATCTGCTACCACGCAGCTGGCGTATGGCGTCGCGGCATCGTCGGTCACCCGGTGGCCGTCGTGAAGGGGCACGTGGCCTTCCTGGCGCCGATCAACATCGTCGAAGAGATCGCCAAGCCGATCTCGCTGGCCCTCCGTCTTTTCGGCAACATCTTCGCCGGCGGCATCCTGGTGGGCCTGATCGCGATGTTCCCCTGGTACATCCAGTGGGCGCCCAACGCCATCTGGAAGACGTTCGACCTTTTCGTCGGCCTCATCCAGGCCTTCATCTTCAGCCTGCTGACCATTCTCTACTTCAGCCAGGCGATGGAAGTTCACGATGACCACGACTCCAAAGAGCACGCGCACTAACTAGACCGGCACGACCCAAATGAAGCAGTCCTGGTGGCACCGTCGCCAGTTACAAGGAGGAAGAAAGTAATGGAACTCGATCCCAACGCCATCATCACTGCTGGCGCTCTGATCGGTGGCGGTCTGATCATGGGTGGCGGTGCCATCGGCGCCGGTATCGGTGACGGTATCGCCGGTAACGCGCTGATCTCGGGCATTGCCCGCCAGCCCGAGGCGCAGGGCCGGCTGTTCACGCCGTTCTTCATCACCGTCGGTCTGGTCGAGGCCGCCTACTTCATCAACCTGGCCTTCATGGCGCTGTTCGTCTTCGCCACGCCCGGCCTCCAGGGTTAAGAACCTGCCACATGGGTGAAGTCACCACGACCATTCTCGCGGCCGAAGAGGGCGGGGGGACCAGTAACTTCCTGCTCCCCAACGGCACCTTCTTCGCAGTGCTGCTCATCTTCCTGATCACGCTCGGCGTGATCTGGAAGTGGGTGGTGCCGCCGATCAGCAAGGTGTTGGCCGAGCGCGAGGCCATGCTGGCCAAGACCGCGGCCGACAGCCGCAAATCCGCCGAACAGGTGGCTGCTGCGCAGGCCGACTACCAGGAGGCGATGGCCGGCGCACGCGCCGAGGCATCGGCTCTTCGGGACGAGGCACGCAATGAGGGCCGCCAGGTCGTCGACGCCAAGCGCGCCGAGGCCAGCGGAGAGGTCGCCGAGACGGTACGCCAGGCCAATGAGCAGCTGTCCCAACAGGGCACCGCTGCTCAAGCCGAGTTGTCCTCGTCAGTGGATGGCCTCTCGGCCGCCCTGGCCAGCCGCATCCTCGGCGTCGACGTGAATTCGGGACGGAAATAGGTAGATGTCGATATTCATCGGACAGCTGATCGGCTTTGCCGTCATCGTGTTCATCCTCAGCAAATGGGTGGTTCCCCTGATCAAGGGGCTGATGGTCAAGCAGCAGGAGGCCATCCGCGTCGCCCTTGCCGAAAGTGCCGAGGCGGCAAAGAAGCTCGCTGATGCCGATGCGATGCACGCCAAGGCGCTCGCCGACGCCGCCGCCGAGTCCAACCACGTCACCGACGAGGCACGCCACGACTCCGAGCGGATCAAGGCGCAGCTGGCCGAACAGGCCGTCCAGGATGCCGAGCGCATCAAGGCCCAGGGCGGCCAGCAGGTGCACTTGCTGCGCCAGCAGGTCGTCCGCGAGCTGCGGATGGGCCTCGGTGAGGAAGCCGTGACCAAGGCAGCCGAACTGGTTCGCGCCCATGTCGCCGACCCGGCCGCGCAGGCAGCCACGGTCGACCGCTTCCTCGACGATCTCGACCAGATGGCTCCCTCGGAAGTCAACTTCGAGACCGGCATGACGGTGGGTCTGCGGGCCGCCAGCCGTGCGGCCCTGGCCGAGCTGGTCTCCGAATTCGATTCGGTGGCAAGCGGTCTGGATTCCAACGGTCTGACAACACTGGCCGATGATCTGACCGCGGTCGCCAAGTTGCTGCTCGGCGAGTCGACGTTGAAGAAGCATCTGGCCGAACCGACCGACAACCCGACGGCGAAGCTGGCACTCGCCGACAGGCTGCTGGCCGGCAAGATCGGCGACCCGGCTCTCAAGCTCGTCCGCACCGCAGTCGCACAGCGCTGGTCCACCGAGGCCAACCTGATCGACGGTATCGAGCACATCGCTCGGCTGGCCCTGCTCCAGCGCGCCGGCGTCGCCGGTGAGGTCGACGAGGTCGAGGATCACCTGTTCCGCTTCGGTCGCGTCCTGGACACCGAGCCGCGCTTGAGCGCGCTGCTCAGCGATTACACGGCTCCTGCCGACGGTCGAGTCGCGCTGCTGGACAAGGTCGTCGGAGACGCGAGCAACTCCACTGCGGCTGCACTGCTGGCCCAGACGGTGACGCTGCTGCGTGGCGAGCGTGCCGACGAGGCCGTCATCGATCTCGCCGAGCTGGCGGTCGCCCGCCGCGGTGAGATCGTCGCGCATGTCAGTGCCGCCGCGGACCTGACCGATGCGCAGCAAGAGCGGCTCACCGCCGTGCTGACCCGCATCTACGGGCACCCGGTGTCCGTGCAACTGCATGTCGATCCGGAACTGCTCGGTGGTCTGTCGATCACCGTCGGTGACGAGGTGATCGACGGTTCCATCGCGTCCCGCTTGGCTGCAGCGCAGACCCAGCTGCCGGACTGATCCAGAAGACTTATCACCCAGATCAAAGGTAGGAAGACGAAAAACCATGGCAGAGTTGACAATCTCCGCTTCTGATATCGAAGGTGCCATCGAGGACTACGTATCCTCGTTTTCCGCCGACACCGAGCGGGAAGAGGTCGGCACCGTTGTCGATGCCGGTGACGGCATCGCCCACGTCGAGGGCCTGCCCTCGGTCATGACCCAGGAGCTGCTCGAATTCGAGGGCGGCGTGCTGGGCGTGGCGCTCAACCTCGACGAGCACAGCGTCGGTGCCGTGATCCTGGGCGAGTTCAACAAGATCGAAGAGGGCCAGCAGGTCAAGCGCACCGGCGAGGTTCTCTCGGTTCCGGTCGGCGACGCCTTCCTGGGTCGTGTGGTCAACCCGCTCGGGCAGCCGATCGACGGCCAGGGCGATATCGCCTCGGACACCCGCCGCGAACTTGAACTGCAGGCCCCCTCGGTCGTGCAGCGCCAGGGCGTCGGCGAGCCGCTGCAGACCGGTATCAAGGCCATCGACGCGATGACCCCGATCGGCCGCGGCCAGCGTCAGCTGATCATCGGCGACCGCAAGACCGGCAAGACCGCGGTCTGCGTCGACACCATCCTGAACCAGCGTCAGGCATGGGAGACCGGTGACCCGCAGCAGCAGGTGCGCTGCGTGTACGTCGCGATCGGCCAGAAGGGCACCACGATCGCCTCGGTCAAGCGTGCGCTGGAAGAGGGCGGCGCGATGGAGTACACCACCATCGTCGCGGCCCCGGCCTCCGATCCCGCCGGCTTCAAATGGCTGGCGCCCTACACCGGTTCGGCCATCGGCCAGCACTGGATGTACGACGGCAAGCACGTCCTGATCGTCTTCGACGATCTGTCCAAGCAGGCCGACGCCTACCGCGCCATCTCGCTGCTGCTGCGTCGTCCGCCGGGCCGCGAGGCGTTCCCCGGTGACGTGTTCTACCTGCACTCCCGCCTGCTGGAGCGTTGCGCCAAGCTGTCCGATGAGCTCGGTGGTGGTTCGATGACCGGGCTGCCGATCATCGAGACCAAGGCCAACGACATCTCGGCGTTCATCCCGACCAACGTCATCTCGATCACCGACGGTCAGTGCTTCCTGGAGTCCGACCTGTTCAACCAGGGTGTGCGACCGGCCGTCAACGTCGGTGTGTCGGTGTCCCGTGTCGGTGGCGCTGCGCAGATCAAGGCGATGAAAGAGGTTGCGGGTTCGCTGCGTCTGGACCTGTCGCAGTACCGCGAGCTGGAGGCCTTCGCGGCCTTCGCCTCCGATCTGGATGCGGCCTCCAAGGCGCAGCTGGACCGCGGTGTGCGCCTGGTCGAGCTGCTCAAGCAGCCCCAGTACAGCCCGCTGGCCGTCGAGGACCAGGTTGTCGCCATCTTCCTCGGTACTCAGGGCCACCTCGATTCGGTTCCCGCCGAGGACGTTTCGCGCTTCGTCGACGAGCTGCTCGAGCACGTGAAGGCCAGCCACTCCGACATCCTCGACGGCATTCGGGAGACCAAGAAGCTCTCCGAGGAGGCCGAGCAGAAGCTGGTCAGCGTCATCAACGACTTCAAGAAGGGCTTCTCGGCGACCGACGGTAGCTCCGTCGTCGTCAACGAGGCCGACTCCGAAGCTCTGGATCCCGAGGACCTGGAGAAGGAATCGGTCAAGGTCCGTAAGCCTGCTCCCAAGAAGGCCTAGGTAACCAATGGCAGCCACACTGCGCGAGCTACGCGGACGTATCAAATCCGCTTCGTCGATCAAGAAGATCACGAAGGCCCAGGAACTGATCGCCACGTCGCGGATCGCCAAGGCGCAGGCCCGGGTCGACGCGGCCCGGCCCTACAGCACCGAGATCACCAACATGCTCACCGAGCTGGCCAGTGCCAGCGCGCTGGACCACCCGCTGCTCGTGCCGCGGGACAACCCGAAGCGGGCCGCCGTGCTGGTGGTGTCCTCGGATCGCGGTCTGTGCGGTGGGTACAACGCCAACGTGCTGCGTCGCGCCGAGGAACTGTTCTCGCTGCTGCGTGACGAGGGCAAGGATCCGGTGCTCTACGTCATCGGGCGGAAGGCGTTGGGCTACTACAACTTCCGCCAGCGCAATGTCGCCGAGTCGTGGACCGGCTTCTCCGAGCGTCCGACCTATGAGCACGCCAAGGAGATCGCCGACACCCTGGTGACGGCGTTCATGTCGGGCGCCGACGATGACGAGGACGGCGCCGGCGCCGACGGTGTTCTCGGCGTCGACGAGATCCACATCGTGTCGACCGAGTTCCGCTCGATGCTGTCGCAGACCGCGGTGGCACTGCGGGTCGCCCCGATGGTCGTCGAGTACGTGGGGGACGAGGAGCCCGAGGACGGCCCGCGCACGCTGTTCTCCTTCGAACCGAACGCCGAGACGCTGTTCGACGCCCTGCTGCCGCGCTACATCGCCACCCGCGTGTACGCCGCACTGCTGGAGGCGGCTGCCTCGGAGTCGGCGTCGCGCCGGCGCGCCATGAAGTCGGCCACCGACAACGCCGACGATCTGATCAAGGCACTCACGTTGGCGGCCAACCGCGAGCGTCAGGCGCAGATCACCCAGGAAATCAGCGAGATCGTCGGTGGCGCCAACGCGCTGGCCGACGCCAAATAGGCCGACGTAAGAGCGAAAGCGAAGAAGAGATATGACTGCCGTAGAGACCAAGACCACGACGGGTCGCGTTGTCCGCATCACGGGCCCCGTGGTCGACGTCGAGTTCCCGCGTGGCGCCGTGCCCGGACTGCTCAACGCCCTGCACGCCGAGATCACCTTCGGCGCGCTGGCCAAGACCCTGACCCTCGAGGTCGCCCAGCACCTCGGCGAGAGCCTGGTCCGCTGCATCTCCATGCAGCCCACCGACGGCCTGGTCCGTGGCCAGGAAGTCACCGACACCGGTGCGTCGATCTCGGTGCCCGTCGGCGACGGCGTCAAGGGCCATGTGTTCAACGCCCTCGGCGACTGCCTCGATGAGCCGGGCTACGGCAAGGACTTCGAGCACTGGTCCATCCACCGCAAGCCGCCGGCCTTCGCCGACCTGGAGCCCCGCACCGAGATGCTGGAGACCGGTCTGAAGGTCGTCGACCTGCTCACGCCGTACGTGCGTGGTGGAAAGATCGCCCTGTTCGGTGGCGCCGGCGTCGGCAAGACCGTTCTGATCCAGGAGATGATCAACCGCATCGCCCGTAACTTCGGTGGCACCTCGGTGTTCGCCGGCGTGGGGGAGCGCACCCGTGAGGGTAACGACCTGTGGGTCGAGCTCGCGGACGCCAACGTGCTCAAGGACACCGCCTTGGTGTTCGGCCAGATGGACGAGCCGCCGGGCACCCGTATGCGCGTGGCCCTGTCGGCACTGACCATGGCGGAGTTCTTCCGCGATGAGCAGGGCCAGGACGTGCTGCTGTTCATCGACAACATCTTCCGGTTCACCCAGGCCGGTTCCGAGGTCTCGACCCTGCTCGGTCGGATGCCTTCGGCCGTGGGTTACCAGCCGACGCTGGCCGACGAGATGGGTGAGCTGCAGGAGCGCATCACCTCGACCCGTGGTCGCTCGATCACCTCGATGCAGGCCGTGTACGTGCCCGCCGACGACTACACCGACCCAGCGCCTGCCACCACGTTCGCCCACCTCGACGCCACCACCGAGCTCTCGCGTGCGGTGTTCTCCAAGGGCATCTTCCCCGCGGTGGATCCGCTGGCATCGTCCTCGACGATCCTGCACCCCAGCGTGGTCGGCGACGAGCACTACCGGGTTGCCCAGGAAGTCATCCGGATCCTGCAGCGCTACAAGGATCTCCAGGACATCATCGCCATCCTCGGTATCGATGAGCTTTCCGAAGAGGACAAGGTGTTGGTGTACCGCGCCCGCAAGATCGAGCGCTTCCTGAGCCAGAACATGATGGCGGCCGAGCAGTTCACCGGCCAGCCGGGTTCGACCGTTCCGCTCAAGGAGACCATCGAGGCCTTCGACAAGCTGGCCAAGGGCGAGTTCGATCACCTACCCGAGCAGGCGTTCTTCCTCATCGGTGGTCTCGACGACCTGGCGAAGAAGGCAGAAACCCTCGGCGCCAAGCTGTGATGCAGGTACGGCTGATCCGAAAGGTGGTGTCCAATGGCTGAACTTGACGTCGAGATCGTCGCCGTCGAGCGCAAGCTGTGGTCCGGCAAGGCGACTTTCGTCTTCACCCGCACCACCGCGGGCGAGATCGGCATCCTGCCGCGGCACATTCCGCTGGTGGCTCAGTTGGTCGACGACGCGATGGTGCGCGTCGAGCGCGAGGGCGAGGATGACCTGCGCATCGCGGTCGACGGGGGATTCCTGTCGGTGACCGAGGGCGGGGTCAGCCTGCTGGTGGAGAACGCACAGTTCGAGTCGGAGATCGATGCCGACGCCGCCAAGCGGGATTCCGAGTCCGACGACGAAGCCACCGCGGCGTGGGGCCGTGCCCGGCTACGCGCTGTCGGCCAGATCGACTAGTAGGCAACGCCGATGAGCGCGTCCATGGTGTTCATGGTCGCGCTCGTCGGCGTTTTGCTGCTTGCCGTCGCCGCGCTCGGCTATCGGCTGTGGAAGCTGCGGCAGGTCGGCGGCACCGCCGCCATCCTTCGCGATTTTCCCGCCTACGGCGGCCATGGTTGGCGCCACGGGGTGCTGCGCTACCGGGAGTCGGAGGCGGAGTTCTATCGACTCTCGAGTGCGCGCTGGTGGCCGGACCGGCGGTTGAGCCGGCTGGGCCTGGAAGTGGTGTCGCGCCGATCCCCACGTGGTGACGAGTTCGACATCATGAGCGACGAGATCGCGGTGCTGGAGTTGCGCGACAGCGATCGAGGGTTCGAGATCGCGCTTGATCGCGGCGCATTGACCGCATTCACCTCGTGGCTGGAGTCACGACCGTCGCCACGGGCGCGGCGCCGCAACTAGGCGCGCTGACCGCCCGGCTGCCACTTGACGTCACCGGCCGGATTGGCCACCCGCGAGAGGATGAACAGCAGATCGGAGAGCCGGTTGAGATACTTCGCCGGCAACACGTTGACCGAATCGCCGTGCTCGTCGACCGCACGCCAGGCAGCACGCTCGGCCCGACGCGTCACCGTCCTTGCCACGTGTAGCAGTGCCGACAGCGGAGTTCCACCGGGCAAGATGAACGAGTCCAAATTCGGCAGGCCCTCGTTGAACTCATCGCACCACCCCTCCAACCGGTCGATGTAGTCCTGCCGCACCCGCAACGGTGGATACTCCGGATTCTCGACGACCGGTGTCGACAGATCCGCGCCGGCATCGAACAGATCGTTCTGGATCTGCAGCAGGACGTCCCGGAGCCGGTCGTCGGGTTGGCCCAGCGACACCGCGACACCGATCGCCGCGTTGGCCTCGTCACAATCGGCGTAGGCCTCCAGCCGGGCGTCGTTCTTCGAGACCCGGCTGAAATCACTCAAGCCGGTGGTGCCGTCGTCTCCGGTCCGGGTGTAGATGCGGGTCAGGTGCACAGCCATGGCTAAACGGTACCGGCCGGTCTCGGCTGCAGCGTTCTGAAACTGGGTCATCGTCTGCTTACACTGACCGCGTGAGCGATCGTTTCGTGGTGACGGGCGGAAGCCGGTTATCTGGCGAGGTCGCCGTCGGGGGAGCAAAGAACAGTGTCCTGAAACTGATGGCGGCCGCGCTGTTGGCCGAGGGCACCAGCACGATCACCAACTGTCCGGACATCCTGGATGTGCCGTTGATGGCGGAGGTGCTCAGGGGACTGGGTGCCACCGTCGAACTGGACGGTTCGACCGTGCGGATCACCTCGCCAGACGAGGTCAAATACGACGCGGATTTCGCTGCGGTGCGACAGTTCCGTGCGTCGGTCTGTGTACTGGGTCCGCTGGTGGGGCGTGGCCGACGGGCCAGGGTAGCGCTGCCAGGTGGTGACGCCATCGGATCGCGGCCCCTGGATATGCACCAGGCCGGCCTGCGCCAACTCGGTGCGCGGTGCAATATCGAGCACGGCTGCGTCGTTGCCGAAGCCGACCATCTGCGCGGCGCCGAGATCCAGCTCGAGTTCCCGTCGGTGGGGGCGACCGAGAACATCCTCATGGCGGCGGTGCTCGCCGAGGGCGTGACCACCATCCACAACGCGGCGCGCGAGCCAGATATCGCCGATATCTGCATGATGCTCAACCAGATGGGTGCACAGGTCTCCGGTGCGGGGTCGTCGACCTTGACGATCACCGGGGTGGACCGGCTGTATCCGACGGAGCATCGGGTGATCGGAGATCGCATCGTCGCCGCCACCTGGGGGATCGCCGCCGCGATGACCCGGGGGGACATCTCGGTGACCGGGGTAGATCCCGCGCATCTGCAGCTCGTGTTGCACAAGCTGCACGATGCGGGGGCGACGGTCACCCAGAACGACAATGGCTTCCGGGTCGTGCAGTACGAACGGCCCAAGGCGGTGAACGTGGCGACCTTGCCGTTCCCCGGATTCCCGACCGATCTGCAGCCGATGGCGATCGGGCTGGCCTGTATCGCCGATGGCACCTCGATGATCACCGAGAACGTGTTCGAGGCGCGGTTCCGTTTCGTGGAGGAGATGATCCGGCTCGGAGCCGATGCGCGGACCGACGGCCACCATGCGGTGGTGCGCGGGATCCCGCAGTTGTCCAGCGCCCCGGTGTGGGCATCGGATATCCGGGCCGGGGCCGGTTTGGTGCTCGCCGGCCTGGTGGCCGACGGCGAGACCGAGGTGCACGACGTCTATCACATCGACCGCGGCTATCCGATGTTCGTCGAAAACCTGGTCAGCTTGGGCGCCGGGATCGAGCGGGTACACTCGTAAGAGACCGGTCGAGCGCGACATTATGGCTCTGACCAGCGGATTTGACTTCCAAAGGCACAAAGTTCTAATCTTTTGAAGTCGCCGCGGAGACGCGAGACAGAGAAGCTTGACTCGCCAGACAAGATAGTTTAAGCTGGCAGGGTTGCCCCGAAACGGATGGCTTCACTACAATCTGGTCTGTTGTTTGAGAACTCAATAGTGTGTTTGGTGGTTTTTGTTTGT
>NZ_JMDW01000011.1 GCF_000691525.1 Mycolicibacterium neoaurum ATCC 25795 | reverse complement strand
CGACGCCGGATTCGTCACGGGCGCGGTCTGCCCCGAGGTGCCTTGAAACAGTTCGTTGTTCAGCCAGTGGCTGATGGTCGTTGGCCGAGATGCGGTCTGAGTCACCCCACCATGGGAAGTGAGATTTGCGCACGAGTCAACGAGTAAATACGCTCCGGTGACTGCAAAAATGCACGACAGGAGGTCGCATGCTCAGCGCAGACAATCTCCGCTACTTCCTCGAGGTGGCGCGGGCCGGTCGGTTGAGTGACGCCTCCCGCGTACTGGAGGTCGACCACACCACCGTGGGGCGCCGAATCACCGCGCTCGAGCGGTCGGTGGGTGAGCGGCTCTTCGACCGGGCGCCCAGCGGATGGCGGCTCACCGAGGCGGGCAAGCGGATGATGCCGCGCGCGGAGGCCGTCGAATCGGCGGTGATGGCGGCCTACGATGTCCAAGGTGCGACGCCGGATGTCTTGACCGGGTCGATTCGCATCACGGCCACCGACGGTTTCGGCGCGTTCATCATCGCGCCGCACCTCGTGGAGTTGAAGGCCGCGCACCCGCGCCTGAGCGTCGAGCTGGTCACGGCGACCGTGCACAACGCGGTGTCCGAGCGGCACTTCGACGTCGCCGTGACCCTCGAACGGCCGACCTCCCGTGCGGTCCGCTCGGACGTGCTGTGCCATTACGACCTGGGTCTGTACGCGACCGCGGAGTACCTGGAAAACCACCCGCCCATCGCGAAGGTGTCAGATCTGCGCGCGCACACCCTGATCTGGTATGTCAATGCGTTGATGGACGTGGAACCGCTGCGGATTCTCGACGAGTTACCCCACGTCCAGACGGTCGACGCGCAGATATCCAACATCACCGGACATTGGCTCGCGGCGCGAAGCGGGCTCGGGGTCGCGCCGCTGCCCGCCTATATCGCCAACGGTGATGAACGCCTGATCCGGGTGCTGCCCGACGCCTTCAGCGTTCGCAGGTTGTACTGGTTGGTGGTGCCTCGGGAGCTCGAGCGCCTCGAGCGGGTCCGCACGGTGTGTGCATTCCTGCGCGATACGGTCGAAGCGCATCCCGACCTCAGTCTCGGCAAGCGTAAAGCTCAACCGGCCAACATTTGAAATATGTTGTGAGGCAGTCCGTTTGAAGAACTCTGCGAGTGATTGCGCCGAGCTGCATTTATGCACGGCGGGGTGCAGTAATGGCCATTGACTTCGTGGTGCACCGCGGATGAGATGTAGTTCACATCATAGGTGGACGGCTCCGGCGTGGCGCAGAACGAGGTGATCGGTGCGCACGTCCCCATGTGAGTGATGTCAGCAATGCGCCCGATCCCCGCCGCGCAGATCTAGAGTCGGAAAGGACTCATGCCTTGAGTTTGAGAAGTTACTTCCACGGTCCGGCCACCAGTTTGGACGACCAGGTGGAGAGTTACGCGACCACCCGGGTGCCGGACAGCCAGCGCTGGCGTCGGCCCGCCATCCTGCTCGTACTGACCGGCAACGTGACCGCCATGTTCTGGTTCGCCCTCGGCGGTCAGATGGGATTCCTGGTCGGCTGGCCCGGGGTGCTCGTCCCCATCGCGTACATGGTCATCGGCGCGACGGTTGTCGGGGCACTGGTCATGCGGATCGCCAGCCAGCAGGGCCTCTCGCTGCCACTGCTGTCTCGGGGGTTGGGGTTCGGTGCCCGCGGGTCGGCCATCGCCTCCTTCGTCTACGCCGTCAACTACGTCTTCTACTTCATCTTCGAGGGCAGCATCGTCTCGCACGGACTCAGTGAGATCCTCGGCATTTCCATCGATTCCGCGGCGGCCAGCGTGGTGTTCGCGATCGTCGCGTTGATCGCGCTGTATTACTCCTGGCGAGGCATGCATTCGATGAATGTCCTGCAGCGCTTCGGCATGCCGATATTCCTGATCCTCTTCGTGATCGGAATGGTGATGCTCGCCAACGGCTATGTGCTGGCCGGGCCGGGTGAATGGGTCGTCGAGGACGGTGTCACGGCGACCGCGATGTGGCAGGCGCTGAGCCTGGCCAACGGCCAAGTGGTGTTCCAGGCGCTCATCGCCACCGACTACGGACGTTTCGTCAAGCGTTCGGTGTCCTATGTCGGCACCGGTGGGGTGATGCTGGTCGAACTGTTGATGATCTCGGTCGTCATGGTGCTCGGCGTCTTCCTCGGGTTCACGATGATCGAGTACTTCGACGGCGAGCGTTCCGCCCGTGAGCTGGCCGCCACCGATCCCGGTTTGATCTTCGCCGTCGTGATGGGTTTGCTCGGCGTCATCTTCGCCATCCTGACCCAGGTCCGGATCAACGTCATGAACCTCTACTCGGGATCGTTGGCGCTGTCGAACGCCTGGGATGTGCTCTCGCCCAAGCGTGTCGGCCGGCAGTGGTGGATGGTCCTGCTGGTCGTGCTCGGAATCGCGCTGTACCCGATCAACGTGTTGCAATACACCGACAAGTTCCTCGCGGTCACCGGCATCATGACCAATACCTGGATCTTCATCCTGCTCAGTGACTACTTCATCTGCCGCAAGCTGCTCAAGCTCGCCCCCAGCACGCTGGTCGAGTACCGCGAGGGTAGGGTGAAGAACTGGAACTACTGCGGAATGACTGCTCTGGCAACCGGTATCGCGGTCGGTGCGCTCGGAGTCGCCGGTGTGTACCCGTTGTACTTCGCATCGTTCGCGGCAATGCTGGTGGGTCCCATCGTGTACGTCCCGTTGACTATCCTGAGCAAGGGTTCCCAATACGGGCTTCCGGCGGCCGATTCCGAGGATCCCATGGCCGACGAGCGCAGCTCGACAACGGTCGATGCCGGCGAGTGAGCCCAAAAGGTGAAAAGGATTGTGAAGAGATGACCGATACCCATACCGATCCCGGGTCCGCCGACACGGCCGCGCTGCACTACCGGGAGATCAGCGAACTCGTACCGCTGCTGGCGGGCGGAGAGATCAGCTCTGCGCAGTTGACCGAGATGACGCTGGAGCGTATCGGTGCCGTCGACCAACGCCTCGGGTCGTTCGCCTTCGTCGCGGCCGACGAGGCCCGGCAGCGCGCACAGGAGTCCGACCAGCGTCGCAAGACCGGCACGACACGTGGCCCACTGGACGGGATTCCGTTGGCCATCAAGGACATCTACGACAAGGCCGGGTGGCGTACGGAAGCCGGTATGGCGCTGCGCGCCGGTCAGGTGGCCGACGGTACGGCGACGGTGGTCACCAGACTCGAGGACGCCGGCGCGGTGATCATCGGCAAGGTACACACCACCGAGGGCGTGTACACCGAACACACGCCACCATTCCGTGCGCCGCTGAACCCATGGGACCCCAACCGCTGGGTGGGGGTCTCCTCGAGCGGTAGCGGGGTCGCCCCGGTTGCCGGGTTGTGCTACGGCGCACTGGGTTCGGACACCGGCGGATCCATCCGCATGCCGTCGGCCTCCAATGGTGCCACCGGTCTGAAGCCCACCTGGGGACGGGTCAGCCGTGCCGGTGTCGTCGAGTTGGCGGCCACCCTCGACCATGTCGGTCCGATCTGTCGGTCCGCGCGGGATGCCGGTTTGATCCTCGGGGCGATCGCCGGGGCCGATCCGCGCGACCCCACCGCCTCGCTGCAACCGGTCCCGGAATTCGGTACCGAGATGCCGACATCGTTGCGGGGTGTCCGGATCGGCGTCGATCCGTCGTGGAGCTATCGAGACGTCAGTGCGGATGTGGAACAGGCGCATCGGGCCGCCGAAGAGATGTTGCGGGATCTGGGTGCGGAGCTGGTGCACACCGATCTGCCCGATCCCACCCAGGCCATCACCGATTGGTTCGGGGTATGTGCGGTACAGACCGCGCGGTCGCACCAGAGCATATTCCCCGCACACCGGGACAGCTATGGCCCCGCATTGCGTGAGCTGATCGAGCGTGGCATCGCGATGTCCGGTATCGAATACGACGAGTTGCTGCAGCGACGGCTGATCTTCAAGGGCCAGATGGAAGCAGCGCTGGCGCCCTTGGACGGGGTGCTCATCCCGGCCATGTCGTTCATCGCGCCGCCGGTGGAGAAGATGATCCGGATGGACGACGAGACCACCGCCGGGGTGCACCGCTTCACCGTGCCGTTCACGCTCTCGCAACTGCCCACCATCACCTTCCCCGGCGGATTCACCACCACCGAGGCCGGTCTGCCGTTCCCGGTCGGTCTGCAGATGGTCGGCAGCGCGTTCACCGAGCACCGCCTCGTCGATATCGTGGGCGCCTTCCAGGCCGCCACGGCGTGGAACAAGAGGCATCCGCAGCTGTGAGTCGTAGGTAATCCCCGCCCGATCCGGTCCGCACCTGGTCGGGCCGGTTACCGGCCAGTAGGCTCGGGTGCGAGGGGACGGGAGCTCAGATGGCGGAAACACGATTCGTCGAGATTCACGGGGTGCGGCAGGCAGTCGTCGACCAGGGTGACGGTGACGAGGTTCTGCTGCTCATCCACGGTATGGCCGGCAGCGCCGAGACCTGGCGGGCGGTCCTGCCGCAGCTGGCGAAGAAGTACCGGGTCATCGCGCCCGACCTGCTGGGTCACGGCCAGTCGTCCAAGCCGCGGACCGACTATTCGCTGGGTGCCTTCGCCGTCGGTCTGCGAGATCTGCTCGACGAACTCGGGGTGCGTTCGGCCACCGTGGTGGGCCACTCGCTGGGCGGTGGTGTCGCGATGCAGTTCCTCTACCAGCACCCGGAGTACTGTCGCCGGCTCGTGCTCATCGGCAGTGGTGGGCTCGGCCCCGATGTGGGCTGGATCCTGCGACTGCTGGCGGCACCGGGCGCGGAGCTGGTGATGCCGGTGATCGCGCCCCCGCCGGTTCTGCGCGCCGGCAACGCGGTGCGCTCCTGGTTGACCTCGGTGGGCCTGCGGTCACCCCGGGGAGCCGAGATCTGGAATGCCTACTCTTCCTTCGCCGACAGCGAGACACGGGAGGCGTTTCTGCGCACACTGCGATCAGTGGTGGACTATCGCGGTCAGTCGGTGAGTGCATTGAACCGGTTGAACCTGCGCGAAGCACTTCCGGTGCTGGCGATCTGGGGAGAGGATGACAACATCATCCCGGTCGACCATGCCTACTCCGCGTTGCAGGCCCGTCCGGACTGCCGTCTCGAAATCCTGCCGGGGATAGGGCATTTCGCCCAGGTCGAGGCCCCCTTCGAAGTGATCGAACTGATCGATGAATTCATTTCGACCACGGAACCCGACGATCCTGCGCGGAACTGAGATTCTTTTCCTTTCAGAACTGCAGCTCGTTTACATCGACGGGACGCCCCAGGTGATAGCCCTGCCCCAACCTGATGTCCATATCGGAGAGGATCTGCAACTGGCGGCAGTTTTCGACGCCCTCCGCGACCGTCAGTGCGTTCAGTTCACGAGCCAGTACCGCCACGGCGGACACCAGTGCGCGTCTGGCCGGATCGGACTCCAGACCGGTGACCAGTTCGGCGTCGATCTTGATGACATCGGGCCGGATACGCAGCAGTTGGGTGAGGCTGGCATAGCCCGCGCCGGCATCGTCGATCGCCAGCAGAATGCCGGACTTGCGTAGCGGCTGCAACCCCTCGAAGGTGTTGGGCGGATAGGGGGCGTGCTCGGTGAGCTCCAGCATCAAGCGGCGCTCCGAGGACATCAGACACTGCTGCAGGGTGGTATCGACGGCAGTCTCGGGGCTGAGGTTGACCGAGATGATGTAGGACTGAGGGATTGCCCTCGCCGCGCGCAGAATGGCGTGCAGGGCAGCCGCTTCGATGGACAGGCTGCGGCCGAGCCCCCTGGCAATGGCGAACCAGTCGGCGGTGCTGCGGTGCGTGACGTCCGCCGGGAAGCGGGCGAGGCCCTCGTAGCCGACGGTGGTACCGGACTTCAGATCGACGATCGGCTGGAACACCGGGCATATTCGCGGGTGCTCGAGCAGGCCGTCGAGTTCGGCGTGGGCGCCCTCGTCGAGGGTTTCCCTGGGCATCAGCAGTGATCCCGCGAACCGCGCCGACGAATCATGCAGCGTTCCGCCCCCCTCGTCGAAGAGGTCGCGCAGCAGTATCGCCATCTCGGCCTGCGAGCCGATCAGAGCCGAGATGAAACTGCTCACGGAGGTGAGCCCGGCGATATCCGCCGCGTCGAACACATCGTTGCCGGTGGCCACCACCGAGAGCACCCCGACCGCCCGGTGCTGATGGAAGAGCGGGATCACCGCCCACGACCCGATGCCCATCTCGATCGCGAGCCGGCGCGTCTGTTCCGGCAGCCGAGAATCCTCGGCCACATTCCGGCTCACCTGTGGCTGTCGGGTCGAGAGCGCCAGTTCCTGGAAGGACCCGACCGCCGGCACCACGGTTCCCAGTGCCGGCGCGCTGAGCCCGTGCGCGGAGGCGAACACGAAGGACCCGTTGGGGGTCAGCATGCCCACGGCCGCGCCGTCGGCCTTCGGATTGAAAATGCAGACCTGCTCGGCGATCCGGGATAGCAGTGACTTCGGGTCGACCGATGCGGTCAGCGCGGCAATCAGTCGCTTGACGGGAACTCCTCGGGCTCGCGCGGCTCCCTCTCGTAGGCCGCGGCGCTTTCGATCGTGGTTTCATTCAGCAAACTAGCCGATGATGGTCGACGCCACGTCGGAACTCGCCGATTCGACCTAAGCAAACAAGTGCTTGGTCCGGCACTTGCCACCGAAGTAGTGACATTCGGCCGGTGGGTCGGTGAAGATGTGTCGGATCGCCTACCGGCCGGCGTCGAGTGTCAGCACCGAGATGTCCGGCGGGGCGCCGACCCGTACCGGCGGTCCCCAGAACCCGGCACCGCGAGACACATACAGCTGGGTGTCCTGGTGGGTGGACAATCCGGCCAAGGACGGCTGCACCGCCTCGACGATGTACTGGAACGGCCAGGTCTGTCCGCCGTGCGTGTGACCGGACAGTTGCAGATCGACGCCGCGCGCGGCGGCCTGGCCGACCATGACCGGCTGATGCGCCAAAAGCACCGTCGGGTTTGCCCGGTCGATACCTGCCAGTGCCCGGTCGTAGTTGGGCGGGTCGCCGTGCTCTTCACCGGCGAGGTCGTTGACCCCGGCGATGTGCAATGCGGCGGCGCCCCGCCGGATCAGGGTGTTCTCATTACGCAGCGGGGTGACACCGAGGCGATCCAGCTCGCGCAGCCACGGCATCGTGTCGGGGACGAAGTACTCGTGGTTGCCGGTGACGAAGAACGAACCTTCCCTGGACACCAGATCCTGAAGGGGCTCGGCCGCGTGGCCGAGCTTGTCCACCGTGCCGTCCACCAGATCGCCGACGATCGCGACCAGATCGGCATCGGTTCCGTTGATCATCTCCACGATCCGCTCGGTATGGCTGCGTCCCAGCAGCGGCCCGAGATGGATGTCGGAGACCACGGCGATGCGAAAACCGTTGAAAGCCGGATCAAGCCGGTTGAGTCGAATCGGCACCTGGAGGATGTTCGGGGGTCCGAGTGCGGTGGCCGCTCCGTAGCCCACCAGTCCGGTGGCCGCCGCGCCTGCCGCCGCGGCGCCGGTCCTGGCCAGAAATACCCGGCGGTTGAGCGCACCGGGTGACTGCGTGACCGCGGCGGTGGTCACCGGTTCGGCGGGCTCACCGGTTTTCCCGCCGCGACGCACCCACCCCCGCAGCACCAGCCGGATCGGTTCCACCAACAGCAGCGTCAGAAGCAGATAACCGATCAAGGCGAACCAGAGGTATCCCGGCCAGGCGAACCACGCCGATTCGTCCAGCCCGGTCAGCCGCGGCACCAGCAGTGCCATCACCAATACCGCGGCCATGGCCAGGAAGGCGGCTGTCAGCACCGTGCGGGCAACTCCCGGCCCGGTGGTGTCCTTGATCAACCGCTTCCACACGTACAGGTGGGCCAGTCCGAGCACCCCACACAGGATGATGATGAACATGCAGGCGGTCAGCCCCGTGCTCGGACCAGAGACATCTGATCAGCCTAGTCACAGCCCCGGCCCGGGGCGCTGACCCGGGACTGACGTGATGTCACAACCGGCCTTTCAGGATCGCGCGCCAGTACATCTGGGGCAGGACATATCTGTCGAAGGCCCACGCGGCGCTCCGCGGTGCGAACGGATCCAGGAATGACGGTAGCGAGGATGCCGACGCTCCGGTGCGGTCGAACTCGGCGGCGATCAGCCGGTGGGTGTCGGTCGCGATCGGTGCGACGGTGTAGCCGTCGTACACCGATGTCATGGGGTCGCCGCGACGAACGGCAAGCAGATTTGCCGCCAACACCGCGATCTGGCGGCGCAGCGCCCCGCCTGACGGATCGGTCTCGACGGTCGCCGCATCGCCTGCGGCCCAGATGTTGTCGTGGACCCGATGGCGAAGGGTCAGCGGGTCCGTGTCGATCAAACCGTGCGAGGAACTGTCGGTCATGCCGGAGCCGGCCAGCCACCGCGGACCGCGGAAGGGCGGAACGAGGTGCAGCATGTCATAGGCGATCCGACGTCGGTTGCGGTCGGCGTCGTCGATCTCGATCTCGCGTGCGTCGGGGTCCAATCCGGTGACGGTGCTCGACAGCAGCGTCTGGACACCGAGTTCCTGTAACCGGCTGCCCAGCCGGAGGTCGAGTCCTGCGACGCCGAGCAGACCCGCCCGGTCGATCACCAACGTGATCTGCACGGGACGTCCGATCCGTCGCCACCGGGCGGCGGCGAGGAACAGCGGCTTGAGCGTCGTGCCCGTGCAACTGACCGGAGCTCGCGGCACGGTGAACAGAGCGTGTCCGTGTGTGGGCATGGATTCGACCAGTTGCCAGGTCTTTTCGGCACGGTTGAGATAGTTGCTGGTGACTGAGTCGGCGTCCATCGCCGCGACCGCTCCGGGCAATTCCACGTCGTCGACCTCCAGGCCCGTCGCCAGTATCAGGTGTTCATACCGCAATGTGGCGCCATCGGCGCAGGTCACGGTGCGGTCTTCAGGATCGATCGCTGCAGCCGTGCCCTGAACCCAGGTGCAGCCGCGCGGGGTCACCGACCGCTGCATGCGTTCGGCCGCCCGCTTGGTTGCCTGGCCCGCTCCGACATAGGACAGCAGCGGACGGTAGGTGTGCACGGATTGTGGTTCGACTATCGCGATGCTGTGCACACCGCGGCGGATGAGGTGGGCGGCGGCGCTGATACCGGCGTTGCCGCCGCCGATGATGACCACCTCGAACGAGGAACCCTGACCCATCATCGCTGGCTACCCGCCGCGTCGAACACGAAACCGCCGACGGGTATGGCGGTGTCTACGTGGTGGCATCCTCTTTCAGCACGGCCGAGTAGCGGTCGAACCCGTCGCGCAGCACGATGCCGTTGTCGTCGATGGTGTGCAGGTCCCGCCACAGCGTTAGGAAGGTGCCGCGATGCCGCCACCGCAGCAGTGCTGCCAGCACCGCGGGGCGGCGCACCTGTGAACGCTCGTAACCCAGGTAGGAGGAACGGGTTCGCGGACTGATGATCAGACCGAACAGTGCCGGCGCGGCGTCATCGCGCACTGCGAGCCGCACGTCGGTGACGGTACCGAGCCGCTGTCCGTTCTGCGCGGTCACCGGCGCTCCGAGTAGGTCACTGAGCTGCATGTCGGCCTCCGGGGATGCGCCCGATGATGTGATCGCGTAACCACCGCTCCACCCACTGGCCCGCAGAAGCATCCACGCCCGGCCGTAAGGTGATCGATGTGCCGATCCGGCTGACGAAATGCCATGGCAGCTCGTGCAATTGCGATCGCGGTGGGTGCCCGCCGAGTATCCGGGTGAACAACACCTGCCCGGTCAGGATTGCCGTCACCTCCGGATGGGAACCACATACACCGTCGATCAGCAGATCATCGACGATGCCGACCGGCTCGCGTTGTGCGTCGACGATCTGCCGGTCCAAAAGGTGCAGCCTGGCATCGATGAGCCGGACACCGTCCGGTCGTGGAGCATCGGGAGCCCGCAGTCGATTCGTCATTGTCCTGCTCCTGTCACGATCATCAGCGGTACGGCGGCCGCAGAGGCGGCCAGAATGATCACCAGGTAGACCGAGGCCAGCACATTGGTGATACGACCGTTGACATGGTTGCCCATGTATCCGGGGTCGTTGGCGACGATCAGGATCGGCAGATAGGTAAGCGGAAGTGCGATGGCCGAGAACACCACCGAGTACTCGGTGACGAGGATCGGGTCGATGCCGGTGAAAAGCACAGCGCTGCAGGCGAAAACGGCCACGAACATCACGGTGTGGAAGCGGGCGGCTGCCGCGGGTCTGCGAAACTTGCCCCACGCCCATCCGAAGTACTGTGCCACGGTGTAACCGGAGGACAGCGTGGTCTCCAGTGCCGCACCGAAGGTGGCCGCGACGATTCCGACGATGACGAATGCCAACGCCAGCTTTCCGCCGGCCGCCACCACGGGCATGGTGATCTGGGACAGCGATGTCACCTCCACCTGTGCGGGCATCAGCACGATTGCCGCGCACGCCGCGATGGCGATGGACAGCAGGCCACCCAACGGGAAGCCCACCAGGACGTTGAGTCGTGACTTGCCCAGATCTGCAACGGTCCACCGCTCTTCGATGCCGCCGGAGGAGAAGAAGAACACCTCGTAGGGTGTCATCGCGGCGCCGAACAGTGCGATCGCGTAGTACCAGTAGGTGGCGGCAGACTCTGTTTCGGGAATGACCGGAGCCAGCGCCTGGTCCGACAGATCCGACCAGTTCGGCTGCAGCAGAAACACGCTGACGGCGAATACGATCAAGCTCAGACCGAGGATGCCGGTCACGTTCTCCATCACCGAGAACTTCACCCGCCAGATGACGATCCATACCGCGAAGGCGGCGACCGGAACCCACAACAGGTGACCGACGTCGGTGGCGAGTTGCAGGGCCAGCGCGATACCGCCGATCTCGGCGGTCACCGTCATCAGGTTGATGAAGAACGAGGCGCCCAGGTTCGCCGCTGCCATCCGAGGCCCGAGCCGTTCCCGGATGATCTCGAAGGTGGCATGCCCGCTGACCGCGGCGACCCGGCCGGCCATCTGCGCGTACAGGCATATCCCCACCACGCCAACCGGTACCACCCAGGCCAGCCCCAGACCGAAGCGGGAACCGACGACTGCATTGGTGACCAGGTCCCCGATATCGAGGAACCCGCCGATGGCGGTGAGAACTCCCAGCGCGACGCTCAGCAGCTTCTTCATCAGCGGTACCGGTGTCGAAGATCATCGGCGGCCGCGAGCAGCGCCGCCCGGAGATCGTCCGTCGACTCGTGTTGCGCCCCAGCGCGTACCGAAGCGTAGGACCGATTCAACGTCGAGATGATCTCCGTCATGACCTGCATCAGAAGTGTCTGGCGCGCCAGATCCGTCGGACCCGTCGTACGTAACACCGCTGTCGTGTCGTAACTCTCGGCGACATCATCGCGGGCGTCGGAGATCTGGACGGCGACGAGCCGGTCCGGCGATCGCCCTTGATGCCACAGTTGCAGTGCCAACGCCGCGGAGTGGGCAGCGGACTCGGTCTGTTCCTCGGCTGACGCGAGTTGCCCCGAGACGCCATCTCGGTAGGTCGGGCAGCTGGTGAACAGCCCTGCCAGCGCAGCGGCAAGAAGGATCGGGCCGAGCACCAGGCGGGCATTTCTGCCCGTCACCGCCGGGTCTCCGCTGCCATCGCGATCTCCTCGTATGGTCGGCACTGTTCGGCCGGACCACCCGAATGCGAGTTACCCGGCGCGTGCAGCGACAAACAGCGTAGAGCGGGCGGCGGGTCGCGAAACGAATATTTGGGCGAAAGCCGATCCGCCGAGCGAAGCAATCGGGTGGCCGCTGAGACCAATGGCCCTGCATCGCAACTATGTTCGGGACGGGCAGATGGCGCCTGGGGTTGCTCGACAACGCGGTCGAGCCCGACTCCGCGCCGTCGACGCGTGCCCGGGTCCCATCTGGACCGTCCATTCACACCTGCTGGGTGGCCGGTCGTCTTCGCGTGCGAAAGGAGTGCGGCGATTGTCTGACGGGCTGTCCGATGCCGCAGATGGCCGGCGACGTGCAGAGCGGCCGCTGATGGCCGATGCAGCACTGATCATCAGGCTGGTCGAGCTGGCGGATTCGCTGCAGCGTGACGACACGGCCGATTTCGCTGCGGCGATGCTCGCCATGAATGCCGAGGCGGTGTCGTTGGTGCCGGGTGCGCAGTATTGCAGCATCACCGTGCTGGAGGACGATGATTCGATCGCCTCGCTGGGACCGACTCATCATCACGCGGAGGCGTCGGATGCCCTGCAGCGTGAGACGGGCGAGGGTCCGTGTCTTGCCGCAGCGCGTGGTGGCGGAGTCATTCGCGTCGACGATCTCGAAAATGAGTCGAGATGGCCGGAATTCGGGAGTGCGGCGCTGGTTCGGACTCCGGTGCGCTCGGTTTTGAGCGTCCACATGTTCGGCTCCGAGATCCCACCGATGGCGGCCATGAACTTCCATGCCGAGCGTCGGCACGCCTTCACCGACGAGTCGGTCGAAATGGCCCAAATCCTGGCTGCGCACGCCACCATGGCCTGGAATCTGCAACGTCGTGAGCAACAGTTCAGCACGGCCTTGCTGTCCAGGGATGTGATCGGCCAGGCAAAAGGGATGCTGATGGAGCGCTTCGGGGTCGATGCCTACGAGGCGTTCGAGTTGCTCAAGCGCATGTCTCAGGAAAGCAATGTCAAATTGGCGACCGTCGCGGAAAAGATCGTCACGCTGACCCACCCGAAGTCGCGGCCGCCCGATTAGCTGCGCAGGGTGGTTGCCGGCGACCGCCCGTAGGCCTGTCGGTAGAACGCGGCGAACCGTCCGGTGTGGGCGAATCCCCAGCGCCTCGCGATGGCGCTCACCGTGCTCTCCTGCGGCGAACCGGTGAGCAGTTCGAGGTGGGCGTGGTGTAATCGGACCTTCCGGAGGTATTCCGTCGGCGTGCAGTCCAGATGCCTGCGGAACATGTATTGCACCGCCCTGGGCGTCAGGTATACGGCGCAGGCGATATCGGCCAGCGCGATATCGCGGTCGGCGTTTTCGTCGATGAAGGCGACGGCGCGACGCAACAAAGCGGGCACCCCGGCGTCGCGCCGATCAGCCGCGGTGGGGTCGGTCGAAGCGTTGTGCGGGAAAGCATTCAACGTCGTGGCAGCCAGATGTGTGACGGCGTTGCTGATCACGAGCTCGGATGCCCGGGCCTGCTGGTCGGAGAGCACGTGGTCGCGCAGGTATCCGATCAACGCGCCAAGTCGCCGCCCGGCCGCAGCCGAAACCGGGCGGTGCCCGGTCAACATGACCGGCGTCTGACGCGCTCTCGGCGTCGTTGCTGCCACCCTGTCCAGAATCGCGGTGTCGAACACGGTCAGGTCATAGGAGGCACCACGCACCGTTCCGGAATGCGGCTGTCCCGGTGGGCTGAACAGGGTCAGGTCGCCCGGTGCGAACACATCGGTCTGCCTGCCGCTGATCGTCTCTTCGATGTGTCCGCTGCGCATCTCGCACAGCACTATTCGGCTCAGTGGGCTGGCGTCGAAGTTCATGTCGTAGGTGAACGCCAGTTCGTCCATGCCGATGGGTCCCAGAGCCCGCCGGGCTATCCTGGCCCGCGATTGTTCACCGGCGCCGCCGATACGCATCTTGGTGTAGGCCTTCACCAGAAACTCCTCGGTTTCTCCGAGGTCGCTGCTGTCGAAGCTCAAATCCTGCATGTCCGGTACCTGTCGCGCGCGCCAATTGTGCGCAAGAGAGTATCGAGCGGCCGACGCCCACGGCCCCTGGCACACGCCGCCGCGCGATGTGGCCCGTTCCGTGCGGCAGGTGGACCGAAAATACCACCGCCAGTGGCGATTCGTGGGTGGCTTACGGGGTACATCCGGTGCTGACGAGCGGTGAGATCAACTCGCGGCGCCAACGACAGGAGATGCGCGGCATGACGGTCAGCAGGGAGACCTCGGCAACCCGTCAGCAGGTGTGGGATGTGCTCGCCGATGGATGGACCTACTCGGGTTGGGTGGTCGGCAACAGCCGAATCCGGGCTGTCAGCGCGGACTGGCCGGCACCGGGTTCGCGGATTCTGCACTCCATCGGCACCTGGCCCGTCGTCATCGACGACGAGACCGTGGTCGAGAGTTGTGAGCCCGGCCATGAACTGGTGTTGTTGGCCAAGGTCCGCCCGGCGGGCAAGGCACGGATCACCATGCGTCTCTCTGACAACGGTGACGGCGGGTGCCGAATCGAGATGACCGAGGTGGCCACCACCGCGCCGGTGCGGTGGGTCCCCGACGCCGTGCAGTTACTCGGTGTCGCACCGCGCAACCGCGAGTGCACCTGGCGACTGGCGCTGATCGCCGAACGGGCCGACCCCGTCGCTTTCTGAGATGTCGCGTTCTGAGATCAGGCGGCGGTGTGCCTGACCCGCGGGCGTTCGGCCATTTGAGCCTCAGCCTGCTTGCGCAGCGAGTCCAGCGCCTTGGCAAGGATGCGCGAAACCTGCATCTGTGAGCAGTCCATCCGCTCGGCGATCTGCGTCTGGGTCATATCGTCGAAGAACCGGTAATTGAGTACGGCGCGTTCTCGGGGAGACAGTTTTTCGATGAGCGGTCGCACGGTCTCCACATCGACGATCTTGTCCAGCCGGGTGTCCACCGAGCCGAGGGTGTCCTTGAGGGTGAAGTCCTCACCGTCGTCGGTGGCCGGTCGGTCAGTGGAGACGGTCGAATAATGGCTTGCGGCCACGGTCGCCTGGATCACCTCTTCGCGTTCGATGCCCAGGTGGGTGGCGATCTCGCTGGCAGTCGGCGCGTGGCCCCGGGTTCGGGTCAATTCCTCGCGCGCCTTGGTCAGCTGCAGACTGAGATCTTTCAGGCGGCGCGGCACGTTCACGGCCCATCCGGTATCACGGAAGTGCCTGCGCACCTCGCCCATCACCGTCGGCACGGCAAAGGAGAGGAAATCCGCCCCACGGTCCGGATCGAACCGGTTGACCGCCTTGATGAGTCCGATACAAGCGACTTGGTAGAGATCGTCGTAGGGCTGTCCGCGCCCGGAGTACCGCTGGGCGATGTGTTCGGCCAGCGGAAGAATCCTGGTGATGATGTCGTCGTAGAGCGTGCGGTGGTCAGCCGAGCCGGGCTCGTGGCTGCGCAAGGATCGCACCATGTCGGCGATTTCGGCGTACTGCTGATCGGTTCGTGGCATCCGAGTTTCCCCTGTTCGAAATGGTGCTGAGGGTGGCTCGGATCTGAACCATCTAGTGCATACCCCGAGGAGCCGCTCATCGAACCTCGAGTTCGGGCCGGTATGCCGGCCGCACGGTCATTATGCGACGGCGGTGCCCGCCGCGCCGTGGTCACGCGCCGATTGCGCGCACGATGCACATTCGGCGGTATCGAGGTCGAATTCTCCGCATGTCGTGCAGATGAATGGAATCACGATCGCATCTCCAGGTGTATTGCGGCGCCGCCATCGCGCCCGTTGGTCAGCTTGTACCCGGTGCGGTGGTGCGTTGAAACCGCCAGTCCGCACCGCGCTGTGTCTGCTCTCAGAGTGGATGGCACAAGACGAAAGCTCTTACGGTGACGTCAAATTGCCGCGGTCCGGTGTCGACAAGGAAACGCCAGATGAAGCGCGTACTGATCTGCGTGGCGAGGTTTGCAGGAGGTGTGCAGGTGAGCACCGGCGATACGGCGACGCCGGTTTGGTTGTCCGCGAGGCGAACACAGCGTTACCGTAGGAACATGTCTGATCGGGGGATCGATCTCGCGCGCGCTCTCGCGGACCTGGCGCTGACGATGCAGGACCAGGCGGGTACCGAATCCACTCTCGAGGCGGTGGTCAAGGGCGCGGTGGAGATCGTGCCGGGCGTGCGCTGGGCGGGTGTCTCGATGATCGAAGGTCGCACCGTCACCCCAAGAGCGCCGAGCGACCCGATGGTCGCCGAATTGGATAGGTTGCAGACCGAACTCGACGAGGGTCCGTGCTTGAGTTCGCTGCGTGAGCATCGCACCGTGCTCATCGAGGATATGGCGACCGAGACGCGCTGGACTCGGTTCGCGGCGGCCGCGCTTGAGCTTGGTGCGCGCAGCCTGTTGTCCTTCCAGCTTTATGTGCTGCAACAAAATCTCGGAGCGCTGAACCTCTATGGCGGTGAGGCCGGTGTGTTTTCGGAGGAGTCGGAATTCATCGGTGCCATTGTCGCCCAGCATGCGTCCATTGCGTTGTTCGGTGCGGAGGCCGAGAGTCAATTCGAAGAGGCGCTGCACAGTCGTGACGAGATCGGGCAGGCCAAAGGGATCATCATGGAGCGGTTCAAGATCGATTCCATGGCGGCGTTCCGGCTGCTGGTCAAGCTCTCCCAGGATGCCAATGTCAAGCTGTCCGATATCGCGCATCGCATCGTGACCCAGATCAACGACGAGACGACCTGAATAACCGAGACCTCCGGTACTGGTTATGATCTGTTCGCCGTGCGAGCGGCCGAGCGAACGGGAGGTCGCGGTGAGGAACATGGTGGGGAATTCAGGTGCGTCGGTGTGCGGTGTCAGTACCCGTCTTGTGGACGGGACGGTGGTCATCACCGTCACCGGAACGATCGACATGGTCACCGTCGCGCATTTGGAGGGCGGCATCGAATCGGCGATGGCCGGCGCGCCGGAGCGCGTCGTGATCGATCTGCTCGGCGTGCAGTTCCTGGCGTCGATAGGCATCGGTGCGCTGGTCGCTGTCCACCATCATCCGACGGTTCGGTTGGCCGTCGTCGCTGCCGGACCTGCTACCGCCCGGCCACTACAACTCGTCGGGGTGGCCGATGTGATCGATGTGTGCCCGACACTCGACGAGGCGTTGAATACGGTTCTCGCGCAGCGATAGTCGCTGTTTCAAGAACCGACGCTGAGGGCGAGCAGCGCGATATCGTCGGTCGGCTGGAGCTTCGGGATCAGCGTCGCCAGATCGTCGATGAGCGCCGCCGCGCTCAGCGCGGTGCGGGTCGCGCCGTAGGTGGCAAGTGCGGCATCGTCGAAAGGATCGGCGCCGCGGCGTGCCTCGGTGAGCCCGTCGGTGTACAGCAACAGCGTCTGACCGGGCTCCAGCGTCACTTCCAGTGTTCCGAATGTCGCGTGCGGCGTGGCCCCGACGAGCATGCCGGTCTCCGGTCTGACGGCGTGTGCGGTTTTCGTCCGCGGATCCAGCAGAAGGGCAGGGGGGTGCCCACCGGTAGCCATGACCAGATCGAAACCACCGGTGCTGCGGCGGCGCAGGATCAACACCGACACCGTCGCGAACCGGCGCGGCCGCAGTTCCCGCAGTAGCACCGCGTTCAGTTCCGCCAGCGCCGACGCGGGTTCACGGTCATGCAGCAGCGCCGCGCGCAGGCTGTACCGGATGAGTGTCGTCAGCACGGCGGCATGCACACCGTGACCCTGCACGTCGCCGATGAACAGACCCCACGTTCGCTCGTCGAGGGCGAACGCGTCGTAGAAGTCACCGCTGACATCCCGCGGTGATGCCGGGTGATACCCGGCGACCAGGTCCATGCCGGGGATCTCGGGCAGCTTGGGTGGCACCAGCACCTGCTGTAGTGCTGTCGCGTAATCGTCGATGCTGTCGCGCTCGCGTTCGGCCGCCTCCCGGTCCAGCTGGGCCTCGTCGCGGTCCGACCGGGCCCGATCCCGATCTCGCTGAGCGATCACGCGATCCGAGCGCGCCTCATCCAGGGCCAGATGCGCGCTGTCTCGATCCCGCCTGGCTGCGTCCCTGTCGGCGCGGACGGCGTCCAGTTCGGCCTCGGCGACCGTACGGAGCCCATGCTCGAGGGTCAGGGCCTCCGAGGACGACAGGCGGAGCTCCAACTGCTCGATCACCACGACGGCGAGGTCGGCCAGTACCGACAGCTGCGACGGAGAGGGATCGCGACGCGAACGGGTGTCCATCGCCGCGACGGCACCCAGGTGGTGTCCGTCGAACGTGATCAGCGGGACACAAGCGTAGAAACCGATGCCGTGCTCGCGAACGAAGCGGTTACCTGCCGCGCGGGGATCGGTTTGGCAGTCGGACACCACGTATGGGGCTGTGCCGGCAATGGCGGTGGAGCACAGTCCGTCCTCCCTATCGATCCGGTCGACGTCCAGCCCGTGGGTGCCGACCATCCAGATACTGTCCCGTTCAACGAGCGTGACGACGCCATACGGTGCGTCGAACACCTCGGCGATGATCGTGGCGATACGCGCCAGCACCGGGTCGGCCGGGCCGATGACCTTGCGATATCGCGCCACCGCAGCCAGCCGCACCCGCTCGTCGGCGTCGATGTCCTCGGTGCTCATGGCTCCTACCCGATTCTGGTTCGCGTGCACTGCTGCAGCCGAGAGGGTTCCCGTTTCGTCACGGTTTTATACGGAGCGGGCGCACGTGGCGCGGGTCATGACTAGACTTCGTCGAATGGGGTAATCGACCAAAGATGTGCCCTTTACCTCAGCCCGCGCCGCCGCCGGGGGACGCCGATCTGCTGGTGTCGGCAACCGCCGAGCCGACGGCAGCCGGCGAGTTGAGCGGCGAAATCAGGGCGTGGCTGACCCGACGGGTGCACATCGACACCGACCGGATCGCCGATATCGTGCTTGCCGCCTATGAGGCCCTGGCCAATTGCGCCGACCACGCGTACCGCGGCCAATCAGCCGCCGGGGTCATGAGCATCGAGGCCCGCCACGACACGGACGCGCGGACGGTGCGGCTCTGCGTGGTCGACCGCGGCCACTGGCTGGATCCGCGATCGTCACCCAAGAACCCTGCGCGAGGCCGCGGACTGCGACTCATGCGCGCGCTGTGTGATGACATGACCGTCGACGGCTCCGACCACGGGACCAGGGTGTGTCTGCAATTCGAGCAGTGTCCGGCCCGCTGACGGGTCACGCGTCGACGATCTGCACGGTGACCAGATCGGCGAGCCCACTGAGTGTGAGGATCGCCTTCAGTAGTCGGTTGGCGAGGATGCTGATGTGGTTGACGTGTCGGAACAACGCGTTGATGGCGGCACTGTCGAGGTAGGTGACATGCGTGAGGTCCACGGTGAGTGAACCCCCGGCGTCGGCGGTCGCGGCCTCAAGCGCGGCGGAGAACGCCTCGACATTACTCAGATCGATCTCCCCGACTGCCTCCAACGCGGTCGTACCAGCGTCGGTATGGGTCTGGTGGAGGGTGAGTTCGGTGTTCATCAGCGGATCCTCGCCTGCATGTCGACGGTGGTGCCGAGGTGATCGGACTGGATGGTGACCTCGTGGGTCAGCGCGCGCATCAACGCGAGGCCGCGACCGCGGGTGGGGTGTGGCACCTCGTCGGCGGGCTTCCACACACCGGTATCGGTGATGCGCAGGTGAACATCGGACCCGTGTACCCGGCCGGCCAGCGTCACCGTGCCGGACTTCCCACCGCGGTGCCCGTGTTCTATCGAATTGGCGACGGCTTCCCCGACGGCGACCAGCAGATCCTGGACCTGTTCGGGGTCCAGACCGTTGCGCGACAACCACGTTCGCAGAGTGTCGCGGGTGACGGCCAGCTGGCTGATGTCGGCGGGCACGCTGATGTGCAGGGGGCCGGGGTGACGATAGAGCAGCATCGCCACGTCATCGGAGTAGCCCTGCGGTGGGGTCATGCCGGCCAGCAGTCGGTCGGCCAGCTCATCGCCCTGATCGGTCGAGCAGGCCTGCCGTAACAGCTCACCGGCGCGGGCAATACCGTCATCGAGCGACTCGCGCCGACGTTCCACGAGACCGTCGGTGTAGATCAGCAACGTCGCTCGCGCCGGCAGCGTCAGCAGCGCGACCGCGCGATTTCGGCCTGGCCGGATCCCCACCGGGACACCGCGTGCCGCGTCGAGCGTCATCGAGGTTCCGTCGGCATCGACCACGATCGGGGGAGGATGCCCCGCGTTTGAGTAACTGAGCTCTCCGGTCTCCAGATCGAGCACCGCGCAGAACACGGTGGTGCACCTGGCGCCGGTGAGTTGCATCGCGAAACGGTCGAGACCGGCCAGTGCTGTTGCCGGGGAGGGGTTTTCGAGCAACAGAGCGCGGCAGGCGCTGCGCAACTGGCCCATCACGGTCGCGGCATCCAGTCCGTGGCCGACACAATCGCCGACAATGAGACCGGCCCGGCCGTCGCCGAGGTCGATGACGTCATACCAGTCCCCGCCGACCTGCAACGGTGTGGTGGCCGGCAGGTAGCGGGCGGTGAATCCCGGCGGGAGGGCGGACGGCCCCAGGATTGCGTGTTGGAGCGCAACGGCCGTCTGGTGTTGTTGGTCGAGGCGATGCACCCGGTGCAATCCCTGCCCGAGCTGTCCGGCAAGCACGGTCAGCAGGGTGTGATCCGGTGCGGTGAACGGCCGGTTCTCGGCGAGTTCCATCCACACGACCAGCACACCGTCCGGGTGCGACACCGCGATCGCCGCGGTTCCCGGCCCACCGGTGAGCGAGGTGAGCGGATCCGCGTCGCACAGCGACTCGATGAATCTGCGCTTGCTCGACGGGAGGTCATCCCATTCGGTGGGCACTCCGGCCGCGATCACTGCCGGGTGCTCGGCGTCGGTCCCGAAGGTGACGGCGAGGACCCGTCGCGCCTGCCAGATCTGGCGGACCACCGCGACGGTGGATGCCACGGCCTGGTCCACCGTCTCGGCGAGGACCAGCGCGTGATTGAGATCCGCCAGAGCGGTGTCATGGCGTCGCCGGTAGTGCTCGGCGGTCGCGTCGCGCAGCGTCCCGACAGTCAGACGCTCCCCGGTATCCGGGTCTTCGGCATGGGTGAACGAGAACGTCACCCATAGCCGATGGCCGTCGCGGTGACACACCGGCACCGTGTGCACGCCGCGGTCCTGGTGCAGCAGGTCCTCGAAAGCCGCCGCGATCTGCCGATGGGCGTCGGGCTCGGTGACCGCGTCGGGCCACCAGGGATGAATGGCCGAGTAGGGAAGGCCTTCGGGGCCGTAACCGAGGATCTCCGTGAATGCCGCGTTGATCTCGACGACGGCTCCGTCTGCGTCGCAGACGAAGAACGCTTCCTGCAGGGAGTCGATGAGTGCGTCATGCCAGCGTGCGTGATGAGCCCGCATCCGGGCCAGGCTGATGTTCGCCTGCACTCGTGCGAGCAGCTCCGATGCGGCGAAGGGCTTGACCAGGTAGTCGTCGGCGCCGGCGCGTAGGCCGTCGATGGAGGCCTCCGCGCCGGCACGCGCCGACAGCAGCAACACCGGCAACGCGGCAGTGCGCGGATCCGCGCGCAGCGTGGCCACCAACTCCAGGCCATCCAGATGCGGCATCATCACATCGCTGACCACCAGTTCCGGCGGC
Organism: Mycolicibacterium neoaurum ATCC 25795; assembly: GCF_000691525.1. GTDB lineage: Bacteria > Actinomycetota > Actinomycetes > Mycobacteriales > Mycobacteriaceae > Mycobacterium > Mycobacterium neoaurum. Next base: position 341,847 of record NZ_JMDW01000011.1, on the reverse strand, counting down.
CGCGACCGGATGATGTCGAGGGCATGCCTGCCGTCGGAGGCCTCTTCCACGGCGTAACCCGCGCCGGTCAGCAGTCGGGTGATGTAATGCCGCATATCGGCGTTGTCATCGGCCACCAACACCCGTGCCGTGGCGCTCGCCGACGGTTCGGCCGCCGGTGCCGCATCGGTGCCCTCGTCCTCGGGCAGCCAGCGCAGGGCCTCCTCCAGGAAGGGATTCGCCGTCTGCGGTGGCGGGGCGCCGGGCGGGCCGGTAGCCGCGCCCGCGGCGACGATGGCGTCCTCGGGTAAGTGGTTGGCGCCGAACGGTATCCGCACCGTGAAGGTGGTGCCGACACCCTCGGTACTCTGCGCGGTGATGGTGCCGCCGTGCAGGGTCACCAGCTCACGCACCAACGCCAATCCGATACCGCTGCCTTCGTGCGATCGCGCCCATGCCGCCGGGATGCGGTGGAAACGATCGAAGAGCCGGGGCAGTTCATCGGCGGAGACACCGATGCCGGTATCGGCGATGACGAACACCGCGTCGCCGCCATCGCGCTCCGTACGCACCGAGATGGAGCCGGCGGCAGTGAATTTCACCGCGTTCGACAAGACGTTGAGGATGACCTTCTCCCACATGTCCCGATCGAGGTACACCGGTTCACCCAGCGGTGGGCACTCCACCAGGAACTCCAGGCCCGCGCGCTCGACCGCGGAGCGAAACCCGCTTGCCAGCTCGGCGGTCAGTGCCGCCGCGTCCACCGGTTCGTAGCGCGCCTGCGTCCGGCCCGCCTCGATGCGGGCGAAATCCAACAGCGTGTTGACCAGCTTGGTCAGACGAAAGCCGTTGCGTTGCACGACTTCCAGATCCCGCCGAGCGTCCGGGCTGATCTTGTCAGCGTCACCGCCGAGCAGTTCGGCGACCGGACCGAGCATCAACGTCAGTGGGGTCCGGAACTCGTGGCTGACATTCGAGAAGAACACCGTCTTGGCGCGGTCCAGTTCGGCGAGCTCGGCGGCGCGGCGTTGTTCGGCCAGATAGCTTCGTGCGCTGCCGATTTCGCCGGCGATGTGCCCGGCGACCAGGTCGATGAATCCGCGGTAGGAGTCGTCCAGCGGGCGCAACCTGTTGAGACCGGCGACGAGCATTCCGTAGGGCGCGGCGCCCTGTTGGGTGAGCGGAGCCAGCAGCGCCTGGACGGGCGGCTGCGACCACGGTTCGGTAGGCAGATCCGTGAACGGTGCGCCGGTGAGCTCGACGACCGTCGAGCGCCCGGCGACGGCATCTGTGCAGGGCCAGACCGTCGAGTCGGTGCAGTCATCTGTGATAGGCAGCTGTTCGGGTGCCGCCGGGTGCCCGGCGGGTATCCCGGTGCGCGCCACCAGGCGGGCGTGGTCGGTGCCGTCGAACAGGTACAACAGGGCGAACGGGAGGTCGAAGCGGTTGCGGCGCAGCTTGGCCGCCGCCGTCTGCAAAGTTTGATCTTCCGAGGGCAGCAGATTGGGATCGGAACCCAGCTCCCGCAGGGTGGCCATCCGCCGCTCCGTGATTACGCGGGTGGTGTCCTCACTGACGACGCACAACAAGCCCACCACGCGTCCGTCGTCGTCGCTGAGCGCGCTGTAGGAGAACGTGTGGTAGCTCTCCTCGGGGAACCCCGAGCGTTGGATGATCAGCTGCAACCCCTCGTCCCAGGTCGCCTCGCCGGTGCTGAACACGTGGTCGATCCGCGGGCCGATATCGTCCCAGATCTCGGCCCAGACCTCGCGGGCCGGTCTGCCGAGCGCCCACGGGTATTTGCTGCCCAACGTCTGGTCGCGGTAGGCCGCATTGCAGAAGAAGGTCAGTTCCGGCCCCCAGGCCATCCACATGGAGAACCGTGACCTGAGCAGGATGCGTACCGCGGTCTGCAGGCTCTGGGGCCAGGCCGAGGGATCACCCAGTGGGGTATCTGCCCAGTTCACCCGTGCCAGATCAACACCGATCTGCGGATCGGAACTGAAGACATCCCCGACCGGATGGCGCGGGTCGGGCGTGGTGTCAGCGCTCATCGGCGGCCTCGGGTGTCCTGGCAAGCGGCCTCATGATCGGTAACTACCCACCGAACGATCCCCTCCAACGTGATGTCGGCGTTCCGTTTTGCCGCACCGACCATACCCGGCAGATCATCGTTCACCGGACGACGGCGGTTGCGCCGTCCCCCCTCAACGGATCCGGGTGACCAGACCTCGATCACCGTCGACCCGGATGCGGTCACCGGTCTGGAAGGTCTGGGTGCCGATCAAGGTGTTCACCACACAAGGCAGGCCGTACTCGCGCGCCACCACTGCGCCGTGGGATACCGAGCTGCCGATATCGGTCACCAGAGCGGAGATCACGGTGAAGTACGGTGTCCAGCCGACATCGGTCACGGGTGCCACGAGGATCTCCCCGGGGCGCACGGCCCCGGCGTCGCGGACGGATTTCGCCACCCGCACGGTGCCCTCGACCACGCCTCGACTCGCCGGACGGCCGATGATCGTGTCATCGTCGCCGAGTTCTCCGGCGTGCGGTGTCGCGATCCGTGGTCTCGGTCGCCCCACCGAGACATCGTCGAATTCGAGCGCGTCCTGGTAGGGGAGGGCATCGCGGCGTTTCGCCGCACGGTGGACGAGATCGGTGATGTCATCGTCGCCCACCACCTGCTCCAGCTCGGAGCGGTCGAAGAAGAACACGAGATCGGCATCGGGCAGTCGGCCGGTGCGCTGGAGTAGCTCACCGAGATCGCGGTACCCACGCTTGAGCGCATGGGCCATCAGCGCCATCTTGGCTTTGGTCTGTTCGCGTCCGCGGGCGCCGCCCCTGGCGAGACGGGCCAGCAGTTCGATCGGCGCGGGGGACTTCTCATGCACCGCATCGGGTGCGGATACACGCCCGGGGGTGACGAGCGAGGCCCGCAGCATCGCCTGCATCATCGATCCGAGGCCCGCCGGGTCGTCTGCCCAGGACGGGTCGCGCATACACAGTTCCCGGTATCCGCGGTGTCCGTGCCTGCCGAGGAACTCGCGCAACCCGTTGCCCGCTACGTCGCCGCACAGATTTCGGACAGCCACATCGGGTGCATGGGCGAGGAACCGATCCGCCGCCGGCGGATCGGCAGCCAGCTGCGCCACCACCGACCTCAGCTGCTGGAGCATCAGCGCACTCTCGACGTCATCGGCGCCGGCCATCAGGCGCATGGCCTCGGCCCGACCGTCGGTTTCGGTACGACCCTGTCGGACGGCCCGGCCGATCAGGGTGCTCTCCAGGACGTTCGCCGCGACGGCGGCACGTGATGAGGACCGCACGTGGATGAGCGTGACGTCACAGTAGAGCTCGACACCGGATTCCAGCGCGCGCAACATTTCTCGTGCATCGGCGGTGGCGGGAATGCGGAATCGGGTGATCCGGTCGTCGAGTCGGCGGATTGCCGGGCCGACCGACAGCGCGTGGCTCACCAATCGAATGGTGTTGCCGAGCTTGCGGATGAATGGTTGTGCGGGTTTGGCTTCCAGCTCGTCGATCACCCGGCCGCATATCGACATCGAGAACTGCTCGCGCGAGTTGCCGAGGATGCCCGAGCTCAGCGCCGTACCTTCGGTGAGGTTCAAGAACATGTGGCCGTAGAAATAGCCGACCTGCAACCAGGGTGTCTCGTAGCGCGGCTGGGCTCGCGCGACCACCTGGGTCATCTGCATCGCGTAATCGATGGCGTAACCGGATACCGACGCCGTGAGCGGACAGAACGCACCCGGCATCATCTCTCCGATGTTGCAGCGGGTGTAGACATGATCGACACCCGCCGGCGGGGAGTCCATTTCGTTGAGGTCGCCGGGGAGGGTGGTGATGGGGCGGGCTTGCAACCACCACAGCGTTCCCGATCGGTCGATGGCCCATTCGAGGTCCATCGGCATGTCCCAGTGCCGAGCGGCCCGTAACGCGCCGGTGCGGATCGCGGCGATGTCGTCGGTGGTCAGTATCGGTGTTCCGGCGGATTCGCACAGTGCGGTGGTTCCGTCGGCGTTGAGCACGAGGTGGTCCGACGAGGCTGATCCATCGACCAGTGCCTCCCCGAGACCGGCGACGGAGTCGATGATCATCAGGTCGCGCCGTCCGGTGGTGGGATCGGCTGTGAAGACCACGCCCGCGGCGCGGGCGTCCACCATCTGCTGCACCACCAGATGCATGGTGGCCGTGTCGCGCCCGCTGTATGCCGACGCCCGTTGCGAGGCGACCGAGTCGGCGCACCGGCGCACTGCGGTGACGAACTCGTCGACGCTGCCGACGCTCAGCACGGTTTCGTACTGACCCGCGAAGGATTGGTCGACCCCGTCCTCGCCGATGGCCGAGGAGCGCACTGCGACGGGAACCGTTCCCGCGGAGACCATTTGGGTGAAGCGTTCGACCGCGTCCTGGAGGGTGTCGTGTTGCGCGGCATCGGCGAGGACGAATCCGACCGGCACGGGCAGGCCGATTCGGCGCAGCTCCGCCAGTCCGGCGGCTTTACCGCCGAGGCTGCCGTCGGTGATGTCGTCGAACTCCACGATCGGCGACGTCTCCATCAGGCCCCTTCAGAATACGATACGGACGGTATTGTAATTACGGTCGGCATCATGACAGCAGACGGCCGCGCGGTTGGCAAGACCGCGCTCTGATCCCTATCTGATGCCGAGACGTCGCCGCCGCTCAGCTACGGGTGTTGATCACCTGCTCGGCGATATCGGCAAGTTTGGTATTGCTGTCCTGGGACAGCTTGCGCAGCAAGGCGAATGCCTGCACGTCGTCGATCTTGAAGCGTTCCATGATGATCCCCTTGGCCTGCCCGATGCGGTCGCGGCTGGCCACCGCCGACTCGAGCTCTTCGCTCTGGCGGCTTGCCAGGATCGCCGCGGCGGCATGCGCGGCCAGCACCAGGCCTGTGGTTTCGGCGCGGGCGGTCCAGACGTTGGGGTGAAAGCTGAAGAGATTCAATGCTCCGGCAGTGCGGTTGGCGGTGTACAGCTTGAACGACAGGCCGCTGCGCACGCCGTGCTCCAGGGCCGCCGGTGAGTACTTCGGCCAGCGCGGCTCGTTGCGGAAGTCGTCGGTGCGCACCACGATGTCATCCAGCGCTGCCTGCATGCAGGGACCCTCACCGAAGGTGACCTGCAGCTCGTCGAGCTTGTTGGGCAGGTCGCTGGTGGTGGCCAGCGACTCGTACGTCGAGTCCTTGCCGATCAGCAGGATTCCCGCGGTGTCGGCCTCCGGGATCAGTTCGATTGCTGCGGTCGTGACATCGCGCAGCACGTCGTCGACACTCTGCAAGGCGACGGCGCGAGCCAGTTCGGCCATCCGCTGGGCGAGGTCGCCACTGGAGTCAAACGTCATCCCGCCACCCTAGAAGAATGCGCGCTGCCACGTACAGTTTGGTCAACCGAGTTCACGGGTAACGCGTCCTTAGTGCCGCGATGACAGGCTGCGTTATCCCGGCATGAGGTGGGCTCAGGGTTGGTCGGCAGCCGCGTTAAGAAGTCAGCGGGACCAGAGTCTCACCGTCGCGCTCACATGATCTTCCGGGTGGCTTTCTTCGCGGCCAGTGTGGTTGGCCAGAGCCCGGACAGCATTTCGCCAAACTGGCGGCCCGACCGTGGTCCAATGACGGCAGGGCAGCCGGACCAACGGTCCGGTCGAGGGGGGAGTCTGCTGTGGGCGACACCGGCGTGGTCGCCACGTTCGGACGGTGGTGGCGGCAACCCAGCCGCTATGACTGGCTCATCCAGCTCGTCCAGGACAGCGGCTACGGACGGCTCGCCCGATTCGGCGTCGGCGCATCTTGCGTCGCCATCGGGGCGTGGCCGATCCTGATGACGTTCAGCGCCCAGGGCGTCGTTGCGCCCGTCGCGCGCATCGTGACCATGTCGTGTGGCGTGCTGGCAATATTGCTCGGCTGGTGGTGGTTCGCCGGGTGGCCCACTTACCGACAGTCCAGATTCATCGTGATCGTCCTGAACGCCAGCATCGCCATCACCTGCGTGCTGTACATCCTCGACGGCAGTCCCGTCACCGGAACCTTGGCATTCGCCCTTACCGCCACCTACGTCGCCGGCCTACACACGTTGCCGCATCTGGCGACCGTATTGGGGATGGCCACGGTGCCGATCATCATGAAGATCGTGTCGGAGGCGCTGGCCGGCGACCTCTACGAGGGATTGGCCGATGGCGTGCTGCGACTGGCCACGGTCACGGTGGTGCCGATCACCCTGCGACTGCTTTTGCAACTGCTCAGCGACGCCGCCGTCGACTCCGATATCGACCCCCTGACGGGACTGGCGAATCGGCGCGGGCTGTCGCGATCTGTCGGCCAGCTCGTGGGGACCGCGGGGAACGGTGGAGGTGTCAAGGTATCCCTCACGATGCTCGATATCGACAACTTCAAGGCGATCAACGACACCCATGGACATGCCACCGGGGACGGCGTGTTGGTCACGCTGTCCAGATTGATGCGCATGACCTGTCCCGACCACGCGGTGATCGCCCGGGTCGGCGGCGAGGAGTTCGCGATCATCGCGATCGGGGCCATCGGAGATGCGGTGGTGATGGCCGAGCGGCTGTGCAGCCAGTTCCATCGGGCTCCGGCTCGCTTCACGGTCAGCATCGGCATTGCCGGCGCCACGCTCGAGCACGCCGCATTCGTCGACACCATTGCCCTCACCGAGCGCCTGCTCGACGCCGCCGACCGGGCGATGTACACCGCCAAGCGCGCAGGTGGCGACCGGGTTCAGGTCGCCGCTGGGTGAACCGCAGGTGAGGATGCGGGGGTGAGCGGGTACTCCTGAGCCGCGGCACCCGGTCGCGTGGCGGGAGGATCGCGATGTTGGCTTGGCTCGACCGTGTCCAACAGCGCAGCCGCGCCGCCGGATTTGCGATCGCGGTGGTCTACAAGTACGTCGACGACCAGGCCAATTACCTGGCCGCGTTGATCACCTACTACACCTTCGTCTCGCTCTTCCCGGTCCTCATGTTGCTCACCACGGCACTCGGGGTTGTGTTGCGCGATCGGCCGCAGTGGCGGGAGCAGATCGTCGATTCGGCCATCAGTCAGTTTCCGCTGCTGGGCGATCAGATGAGCGAGCCCAATGCGCTCAGCGGCGGGACGACGGCCGTCGTCGTAGGGATCATCGGCGCACTCTATGGCGGTCTCGGGGCGGGCACGGCGCTGCAGAACGCCATGGACACCATCTGGGCGGTGCCGCGCTATGTGCGGCCCGACCCGATCAGGGCTCGGCTGCGTAGCCTGATGCTGCTGCTGGTGCTCGGCTCGGCACTGATCGCCACCACGGTGCTCACCGCCGTGGGCCGCAGTTGGGCCGACCTCGGATTCCTCGGGACGAGTGCGGTGGTCATCGCCTCACTGGCCCTCAATACTGCGGTCTGCGTCATTGCATTCCGTGTCACGACGGTGCGCGAGCTGACCGTGCCCCAGGTGTTGCCGGGTGCGTTGATAGCTGCGTGCCTGTGGCAGATCCTGCAATGGTTCGGTGCCTCTTACGTCACCCATGTCGTCGGTTCGGCAAGCGTCACCAACAGCGTGTTCGCCATCGTTCTCGGCTTGCTGGCCTTCCTGTACCTGGTCTCCACGTCGCTGTTGGTCTGTGCCCAGATCAATGCCGTCCGCGTGGACCGTTTGCATCCCCGCGCACTGCTGACCCCGTTCACCGATAATGTCGAGCTGACCGCGGCGGATCGCCGCATGTACTCCGGGCAGGCCGAAGCCCAGCAGGCCAAGGGTTTTCAGCGAGTGGATGTCAGCTTCGACGAGACACCGGTCGATCACGAGGTTTCCCGGCGCGACGGTGAGGGTATGGCCGGAGCCAATCAGTGAGTGGCCGAAGATTGTCCGGCCACTCTTACTCCAGATGGGAGCATGCTTGTGAGCGTCACCGGTAAGGCGAAGTCTGCCACTCGGTTCGGACTCAAGGTGCAACGCAGGATCGTGATTGCGCAGGCCCTATGGTGGCCCACGCTCATCCTCGGGGGAATCGTCGCCGGGGCGACTGTGCTCGCCGCGGCTCGCCGACGTACTGTGCCGCAACCGATTTCGGCGCCGGAGCCGCTCACGACCGCCTACTGAGCTGTCCGTGCGCGGCGCGGGTGCCCAAGAAGAGCACCGCGCCGACGGCCACCAGAATGCCGGCGAACAGCCAGACCTTGGCCGACTGTTGGGTCAGCAACAGCACGCACGACGCCACACCGAGTACCGGGACGATAGTCCATACGCGGAAATGTGGATGCTCGACCACATCACGACGCAGCACCAGCACGGCGATATTGGTCGAGATGAACACCACCAACAGCAGCAGGACGACCGTCTCGGCCAGTGTCGACAGATCGCCGATCAGGGTCAGCGCCATGGCCACCGCGGTCGTCGACACGATGGCGACCCATGGGGTTCGGCGTCGTGGCAGGACTCTGCCCAAAACTCCGGGGAGCAGGCCGTGCTCGGCCATTCCGAATGCCAGCCTGCTCGCCATGATCATGGTGAGCAGCGCACCGTTGGCGACGGCGACCAGAGCGATGGCCGAGAAGACCCACGCCGGGATGTTCAGTCCGGAGGCCGAGACGACGTCGAGCAGCGGCCCACTCGATGCTGCCAACTAGTCAGTCGGCAGCACCACCGCGCTCGCCAGACCGACCAGGACGTACACCGCGCCCGCGGTGATCAGCGCGGCGAACAACGCCCGGGGATAGATCCTGCTCGGATCTCGGACTTCCTCGACGATATTGGCCGAGGTCTCGAATCCGACGAATGAGTAGTAGGCGATGATCGCACCACCCAGAATGGCCAACGCCGGGGTCGAGTCCGCCGGGAACTCCATAACGCGGTCGACATCGCCCCCGCCGCGACCGATGAGCACGGCACCGGCGATGATCACGATCAGCAGACCGGTGAGTTCGATGACCGTCATGACCACGTTGCTCTTCATCGATTCGCTGATGCCCCTGGCATTGAGCGCAGCGACCAGGCCGAGGAACACCACGGCGGCCGGTATGGCCGGGACGTCGATGAAGGTGCGCAGATAGTCGCCGGCAAAGGCCAGCGCCAGACCGGCCGCGCTGGTGACCCCGGCGGCCAGCATGCAAAATCCCACCAGGAACGAGACCAGTGGCTGGCGGAACGCTCGCTCGGCGAATACCGCGGCGCCGCCGGCCTTGGGGTACTTGGTCACCAGTTCGGCATAGGAACCCGCGGTGAGTAGCGCCAGCAACAGCGCAACCAGCAGCGGCGCCCACAGGGCACCGCCGACCTCCTCGGAAAGCACGCCCATCAACGCATAGATGCCCGCGCCCAGCACATCACCGAGGATGAACAGGAACAACAGCGGCGCTGTGATCCTGCGCTTGAGCTTCTCGGTGGTGCGTTGCGGGCCGACCAGTGTTTCCGACGACGTTGCTTCCTCCACACTCCGTTGATCTGCGCGCTGCGGTGTACCCGGCGGACCGCGGTTTATGCACGCAGTCCGCCTTGCGCATCAGGACGATTCGCCGGCGTGCCGTTTGGCCGCTGCCGAAACGAGCATCCGATGACACGTGACGCTCGGACACACACCATTCAGACAACCGGAGGAAACCCGATGACAGCACGTGATGCGTCAGGCCAGGCCCGCAGGGGTCTGATCGATTCGGTCAAGGGCAAGGCCAAGGAGTTTGCCGGCGCCGTGACCGGTAACAATTCGCTGACCGCAGAAGGACAGCTGGAGCAGGAACAGGCTCGTCAGCGCAAGGAAGCGAACACCGTCGAGGCGGTCGCGAACGCCGAAGCCGAGACGGCCCGCCGCCAGGAGCGCGAAGCGCATCGACAGGCCGCTGAGCAACGAGATTCGGTGCGACATGTCACCGCTGCGATCGACGAGTCGATTGCCGGGGAGCAGGACGCCCAGACACAGGCGGGTGTCGAGGCTGCCCGCAGCGAAGGTGCTCGGCAGCAGTTGCAGGCCGAGCAGGACGCTCGGTTGGAGATCGGGCGAGCCGAGGCGCAGGAGCGGGTTGATGCGCGGGCCGCTGCGGCTGACGCCGTCGATGCGCTCGAAACCCACGCCGCGCAGGTCGATGAGGCCGACCGCCGGGCGGCCGAGGCCGACGAATTGCGGAGCAGGGCAGAGAAGTTGACCGACCGGACCGAGAATCGGTGATCCCGAACCGAACAGGAGCTCGTATGAACGTCATGGAAGTCCCCCGCACGATAGCCAGGGCGCAGTATCGCTTGGCGCGAATCCCATTGCAGCTGTTCGAAGATCGAGTGCTATCCCGATTTGATGTAGAGGCGCCGGCGCGACTGCTCTACGAGCGGTCCGTCGGCGCGCTGGACGCTGTGATCGGGCATGCGCTGGGCGATCGGCAGCTATCCCACGACGGAGTTGTGCTGGCGCATCGCATCGCAGCGCAGCACGCGGCCGCGCCGCCCGGCTCGACGCCGACGCCGATGCCATGCGGCGACAGGCCGACGAAACGCTGCAGGAGGCGCGCGAGGAGGTCGTGCAAGAACGCGAGGATGCGCGCGCCGCCAAACGTGACGCCGTCGCCGAGGCGGTCAGCGATGCCGATCAACGCCGGCGCAATGCCACCGAGACCGCCGGACGCAAGGCCGACACTGCCGCGCGCCGAGCCGCCGATGCGGCCGCTCAGCGGCGGGAGTCGGTACGAAAGGTGCAACGCGGCGAATTCGACCGCATCGACGCGGCCGAGAACGCGGTCACCGCCGACGCATCGGACAAGCGCGCCGCGGCACAGACCAAACGCGAAGACGCCGCCGACAAACGCACCACCGCCGATCGGGTGGAGGGCTTGGCCCATGCCGAGAAGCAGGGGCGTCGCGACGCCGCCCGTTAACTCAATCGAGCGATTCGCCCCGGTGTTTCTCGACGACATCCGGGGCGACTTCGCGCGTCGCCATGCCCCCGGTGCGTCCCTGATCTGTCGGCCCGGGAGGTGGAACCTCATCAGTGTCGGTACTCGCGTCGGTGTCGGACTTGTCAGGTTGAGCGTTCATGGGGCGGGGGTGCCCGCCGAACCGGTCGGCCAATCCGCGGCACAGGCGGTACAGCACAATCGGGGTCATGCAGCAGGATGCGAAAACCATCGTCATCACAGGGGCCGGTAGCGGCATCGGGCGGGCGTGCGCGCGGTCCCTGCTCGGTGCGGGGCAGCGGGTCGTCTTGGCAGGTAGGCACGCCGACTCATTGGCCGAGACTGCGCAAGGCAGCACGGACGCACTCGTCGTTCCCACCGATGTCACCGATTCCGATTCCGTCGACGCGTTGTTTGCACAGGCTGTTGAACGATTCGGGCGGGTAGATGCACTCTTCAACAACGCCGGTGTCTTCGGGCCGCGTGCGTCGATCACCGATATCGAGGTCGAGCAGTGGCACACCGTCTGGCGCACCAATGTCGACGGTGCGGTGTTCTGCGCGCGTGCTGCTGCGCGCACGATGATCGCGCAGTCGCCACGCGGGGGGCGCATCATCAACAACGGGTCGCTCGCGGCGCACCGGCCACGGCCGGACAGCGTGGCTTACGCCGTCACCAAGCATGCGATAAGCGGGTTGACGGCATCCATGCTGCTCGATCTCCGGGATGTCGATATCGATGTGACCCAGATCGACATCGGCAATGCCGCCACCGACATGACCGCCGGATTCGCAGAGGCGTCGATCGACGTCGCCCATGTGGCCGAACTGATCACCCATATCGTGGGTCTGCCGGTCGATGTGTCGGTGCCGACCATCACCGTGATGGCCCGCGGGATGAAGTACGTCGGACGGGGTTGACGTGTCGTCCCGCTATGTCGTCAACTGCTCGATGCTGTTCGCCGACGTTCCGGTGTTGCAGCGGCCGCAGGCCGCTCGCGATGCCGGGTTCGAGGCTGTCGAGTTCTGGTGGCCGTTCGATTCGGCAGTCCCGAGGGACAGGGAAGTGCAGGCATTCATTCGGGCGGTCGAGGAAGCGGGTGTTCAGTTGGCCGCACTGAACCTCGCCGGTGGTGACATGGCCGTGGGGGAGCGCGGACTCGCCTCGGACCCGGATCGGCGAAACATGTTCCGCGACAACGCCGAAATTGCTTTCGGCATCGCAGAGCATTTGGGCGTCGGTGCTCTGAACACCCTCTATGGGAATCGGATGCCCGATATCAGCGCGGCGGCGCAGGACGAGATGGCGGCGGAGAACCTGGCCCATGTTGCGGGAATGGCCGAGCGCATCGGCGCGGTCATCCTGATCGAACCACTCAGCGGCATCGAGGCTTATCCGTTGCGGACCGCCGCAGACGCGATCGCCGTCATCGACGGGGTGGGCGCCCCTGCCCTGCGCCTACTCGCCGATCTCTATCACCTGAGTGTCAACGGTGACGATATCGGCACCGCCATAGCGGATTTCGGGGATCGGATCGGTCACGTCCAGATTGCCGACGACCCGGGCCGGGCTGAGCCCGGCACCGGGACGATCGATTTCGATGGTCTTCTCGCACAACTGTTCGCCCGCGGCTACCGGGGGCATGTCAGTCTCGAGTATCGACCGACCGCCCCCGATCCGTTCGGGTGGTTGCCGAGGAATCGACGCGGCGGCAGCCCCTGGGATCAGTCGGCGGCGCGGTCGAATTCGTAACGCTGCGCGACAGCGATCAGCTCTTCGCGCACCGTCGAATGGGGCATGGCGTTGATCCGCGCGTATAGGCGGCGCCGGTTGTTGGCCCGCTTCATATCGGCACGAAACTTCGCGAACGACATTCTTCTCACTCCCTCAAAGTGCCCTGGGTCACAGAGCTTGCGTTTCAAATCCGTTGTCACAGCGGGGATCACCCGATATGAGCAACACCTCGATCGTCGGTGTTAATTCTGTGTAAAGCAAGTTTCGAGGTGTGAGTTTGGCTACAACGCAAGCCATTACCGCACCTGTCAGGCGGTGCTCAGTGTCAGCAGAGTGATCTCACTGGGGGCGAAGATCCGGAACGGCGGACCCCAGTAGCCCGTGCCGCGGCTGGTGTAGAGCTGGGTGCGCTCGCCGTGGCTGCTCAGTCCCTGCACGACGGGCTGTTCGAGTCGTACCAGAAAGTTGAAGGGCCATATCTGGCCGCCATGGGTGTGACCGGATATCTGCAGATCCACTCCGGCGGCCACCGCGTGACGGATCTGTTTGGGTTGATGTGCCAGCAACAGGATCGGTGCGCCGTCTTCGGCACCGGCCAGCGCCGCCGCCAGGTCCTGGCCATGACCGCTGACACCGGAACCGGCGGCGGTGGCATCGTCGATCCCGGCCACGATCAGCCGGTCGCCGCCGCGCTCCACGGTCACGTGCCGATTGTGCAGGGAGCTCCAGCCGATGGAATCCAGGTGGTCGAGCCACTCCTGCGCCTCGCTGAAATACTCGTGATTGCCGGTCACGTACGCGCGCGTCGCCGCGGTGATCGCCGCCAGTGGCGCTGCCTGCTCGCGGCGCATCTCAACCGTGCCGTCGGCGATGTCGCCGACGTGGCAGACGATGTCCGCATCGAGTTCGTTCACCCTCCCCACCATGGCGGCAGACCAGCGCGCCCGGTTGATGGGGCCGTAGTGGGTGTCGGTGATGATCGCCACCCGCAGGCCGTCGAGGCCAGGGCCCAACCGCGACATCCGGACCGGCACCCGACGCACCCGCGGGATCCGCATCGCTTCGTAGTGACCCCAGGCCAGCAGCACGGTCGACACCACCAGGACGGCGGCGGCGATCAGACGTGACCGCAGCGGATCGTCGATTCCCAGGCCGATGAGCACGAGCCGCGCGATGTTGCCGAGAAGCGACCAGACGAACACCACCCAGATCACGCCGAGGAGCACGTCCCCGATCGCGGCCGGCACGTCGCGATGTTTGCCGTGCCCGGTAAACATCAGCAGCGGCAACGCCACCAGCGCGACCGCGAAAGCCAGCGTCCCTGCTATGAAGACCGGCGCCGGCCACGCGGCGGCGACCACCAGCGTCCACCAGGGGACGCCGAAAAGCAGTCCCAGCACCACCGACACCACCGCAAACCGCCGCCAGTGCTTTGACGCCGGCCGCGGGGGATGGCCGGTTTCTTCGACTACTTCGGCTGGGTTTTCGGTCATGGCACCTCGGTCACGCTCTGGGGGTTGAAAACGACGGTACCCATGGCGGGCGACCAGGCACGTTGCCGAACGGGCTGTCCATGATCAGACAGTGCGCGTAAGCTGACGTCATCCGGCTTTTTGCTCGGAGGTTAAGAGTCAGCCTTTGAGTCATCGCGCCCTACCAAATATTGGTCTGCGAGGCATCATGACTGATCCAGGCTCTATCACCGTCAAAACCATGTGGTTGGACTCGACGGTGATCATGAATTGTGTCGGCGATCTAGACATCACGACCGCCGCGGTACTCGAACGGCAGATCGATGAGGTCCTCAACCGCGGCCCTGATGCGATCGTCGTCGACCTGACCGAACTCGACTTTCTGGCCGCGCGCGGCATGAATGTACTGATCCGAGCAAATGGCCGGCTGAGCGACAGGGTGAAATTCCTGGTCGTCGCCGATGGTCCCAAGACGAGGCGGCCCATGACACTGATCGGTGTCGACAGCCAGGTACCCCTGCACAGCACACGCGATACCGCGCTTGCCGCTGTCAGGCGGGACCCGCTGGCCAGTCAGATCTGATCGGCGGACGCCTCAGCCCGGCAATGTTTCGCCGCCGATCGGTGCCAGCACTTCACCGCTGTAATAGGACGACATGCGTCCTGCGGCGAAGAACACATACGACGGTGCGATCTCGTCGGGTTCGGCTGCGCGCCCCATCGGTGTCTGTTCACCGAAGGACGCCGTCTTCTCGGCATCCATCGTCGCGGGGATCAGCGGGGTCCACACCGGCCCTGGCGCAACGCAATTGACGCGGATCCCGCGGTCGCTGAGCGCCTGAGACAGTGAGTAGGTCAAGGCGATGACTGCACCTTTGGTCGCCGAATAGTCGATCAGCGTCTTGTTACCGCGCAGCCCGTTGATCGACCCGGTGTTGATGATCGAGCCGCCCGGCGTCAGATGTGGCAGCGCGGCCTTGGTGACATAGAAGAAGCTGTCGATGTTCACGGCGAAGGTACGGCGCCATTGTTCGTCGGACAGCTCGGTGAGGTCGTCGACAGGCGACTGGTAGGCCGCGTTGTTGACCAAGATGTCCAGGCCCCCCAGAGCCGAGACCGACTCGTCCACGATGCGGCGGCAGTGCGCGGGGTCGGCCAAATCCCCTGGGAGTGCGAGGGCGCGGCGCCCTTGCGCCTCGATGAGTCCGACGGTGTGTGCGGCATCGGCGTCTTCGTTGAGATAGGAGATCGCGACATCGGCCCCCTCCTTGGCGAACGCCGCCGCGACGGCACGGCCGATACCCGAATCACCGCCGGTGATGAGGGCCCGCTTGCCTGCGAGCAGGTCGCGACCGACATAGTCGGCCATCTCGTCGCGGGGGGCGCGTTGCATCTCGTCCGTGCGGCCGGGGTAGGGGATGACGCCATGTGGTGCTGGGTCGGAATGGGAGGCCATATCTTCCTTCACTCGGGGTTTGAGCCGACGAGATACCCCGGCGCCTTTCCGTGAAACGGTCGACGCATCAGCAATCCGTAAAGATCGGCAGGGGTCGCGTCAGCGCCGCGTATGAGCCATTCCGCGGGCGTGCGGGCAGGCGTAGGCATGAGACATGACATCAGCTGTTGACGCCGCGATCGACGACCCGCTCCTACCCCCGGTTCCGCGCAGTGCCGGCCACAGTGTGCCGGCCGCCGCGTTGGGCGATCGCCGGTCGGCGCTGTGGGTTCGTGCGCATGGCATATCGGTGACGGCATGCGACGACCGGGACCTCGACCTGGTGCGGTTTTGCGGGATCCGGCCGCGGCAGGTCATCGTTCGTTGTCCTACGGCGACCGCGACGCTGCGTCGGGCTTGTGATCTGGGTGTTTCTCGTTTCGTGGTCACCACCGGTCCGCAGCTCGCACGGCTCGCGATGTGCGCCGAGCGCAATCACTATGTGTATCTCGACGATGATGCCCCGCTGATGCTCGGGGATCCGAAGGTGAAGGTCATCGGGCTGCACACGCGGGTGCAGGATCAGGACTGGTGTGGCGCAGCGCGAAAGTTGGTCGCCCGGTCGGCGGTCCTGTTGGCATGCGGATCGCGGGTCAGGCGGATCATGCTCAGCGGTGGTCCTGCGGAGTTGTGGATGGACGTCAACTCCGGCGGCGCGCGACAGATCGTGGCCGATGTCGATGCCGCTGTCCGTGCTGAGGCCCATCACTGGCATGTGCCGGTTCCCGCTGTCTCGATGGCGGCGCTGAGCAGCTGACCCACTGTCCTCGGACATAGCAATGGGCCCCGCGACGCTGCGGGGCCCATTGTCTTGTTTTGATGCTGCCGTCTTCTCGCGGGTTATTTGGCGCTCTCGGCGCTCTTCTGCCGCGCCTCGGCGGCGCTGGCGGCGGCGCGGGCGGCATCGGCCTGCGCTTCCTTCTTGGCGACGTTGCGCTCTGCCTCGGCCTTGTCTTGCTGGGCCCGTCCCTCTTCGCGAAGTCCGTCGTTGCCGGAGACGATCCCGGCGACCTCCTTCACCTTGCCCTTGACGTCTTCGACGACACCACTCACGGCATTTTCGGGTCCACTGTCAGCCATGGCGATTCCTTTCTACGGGGCGATATTCGCGAGGGCGATGTTCGCTGCGGTGTTAATACCCGTCGCTTTTCGGATCATTCCAATTTGTGATGTGCGTCACTTTTGGGTGAGATGGCGAGCTCGGCGGCGTTGCGGGTGCGTTCGGCGTTGATGCGGTATTGGCGGTCGTGTTGTCGGGTGCGTTGGCGGCGCGGGATGTCAGGTTCGCGGTCGCCGAGATTGCCGCGCTCCCCGATCAGGGTGATATGTCGTGTTCTCGGTATCGGGATGTCGATGGTGTTGTGCGGGAACAGGACCGGCCCGAGCGGCATCGTCGTGTAGGTCTGTCCGGACGGTGAGGTCCACTCGGTGGTGCCGTCGGGGTGCGCTTTCGGGGTCCACCCAACTTTCACGGTTTTCAGTAGGTGGTGTTCACGGCACAGTGGGCGCAGGTTGCCCGGGTGGGTCGCCCCAGCCGGCCAGGGGGTGACATGGTCCAGGTCGCAGCGCTGGGCGGGTTTTCCGCAGCCGGGGAAGCAGCAGGTCATGGCGGTCATGCGGACATAGGCGGCCAGTTTGGCTGAGGGGCGGTAGCGGGGTTCGGAGCCCAGGTCGGTTGCGCTGTTCAGGGGCCGGACTTTCGCGCCGGTGTTGATGAGCTCGGTGAGCAGGTGGGCGGGGATGATGGCCCCGTCGAGGGTGATACCCGCACCCAGTCGGGTGCTGGCGGCTGGGGCGGTAGGTGCGGCGGGCGTCGAGGGTGGCTGTGGCTCGGCCTCCGGCGGCGTGGCCGCGGGTTCCCCGGGCACTGCCGGTCCGGTCCTCGGGTCCTGTCTACCGCTGCCATCGGGCGTAGGCCCGTCATCGGGCTTCGCTCCGTGTCCGGTGTCGGGTTCTTGTCCGGTGAGCACGTAGATGGTGACCGCACCGGCCCGGGGATCCTTGCCCGACCCTGCGCAGTCGGGGTCACCGCACAGGCATGTCAAGGTTTCGGCGCCGGTCAGGACCGCGGCCAGGGCGTCGGCGCGGCGTTCGGCCACGGTCCGCGGATCACCGTCACACACACCGTGGGCGAGGTCGTTGAGCCGGGTGTCGCTGAGCGCGGCGTCGGTGGCACGCATCCGTCCCCAGAACGACACCACCCCGTCGGGGTCATCGGTGTCGCCGAAGTCGATATAGCGGTCGTTGGCCGCGGCCTTGGATCGGATGACCGCGATCGGATCGAACTTGTGCACCCAGAAGTCGACCGCCCGGATCAACGCGGTCTCCGATAAAGCCCCGTATTGGTGGGCGGTGCCGGCGATCCCGGCGTCGATCAACCCCAACGCCTCCTCATCGCAGACCAGCTGAGTGCGCCAAGTGATTGCATTGATCACTTTCGCCGACACCAACCCGCGGGCGAACACTTCCGCGGTCTTCGGCAGCCGATCACGCAGGGCCATCGCGATGCGCATCTGCGCGCTGGCGGCACGCGGACCAAGATTGCAGGCGGCACTGACCTCGGCCTTCGCGAGTGCCCACCCGTCGATCAACCTCAACGCCGACGACTCGTCTTCGTCCTCGCAGTGCCGTGCGGTGACCTCGGCCACCAATGCCAGCCGCCGGGCCGCCGCAGCCGCCTCCGCGCGGGTGGCATCGGTGACCGCGGCGATGAGCTCCCCATCGCTCAACTCCGACGACCCCGACTGTTCGAACATATGAGCGATTCTACTGACACCCACCGACAAGGTCGGCCACCGAAACATTGGAACGGCCCCGGGAAACACACCGGGGCCGTTCCGTGGGCCTGGAGCACCCGCTCCGTAAAGATCGTTGCCGCCTCAGTACCCGCGGCATACGACGATACTAACTTCTTTGTGACGCGGATCACATGCGGGGTAGCAATCAGACATCCAATCGTGACCCGACCAATATCGTTCGGTCTGGCGGCAGGTGGAAGTAGCCGGCCGCATCGGCTGTGAGGAACGATGTGGCGACGAAAAGCCTTTTGCGCCAACCGGTCATGTCGGGGCTGTCGCCCGGTACCAGCTCCAGGTGCGACAGGAAGTACGACGCCGTGTCCAGGTCGACACCTCCTTCGGTGACCTCACTGGGCAACATTCGCAGGGCAGCCGGGACGTCCGGGCGCTCCATATAGCCGGCATGGACCGTGACGTGCACGATCCCGTCATCGCGGTAGCCAAGAGAGTCCACGGAGATGCGCTTGTCGTCGGGCAAGCGGGGCACCGGGACGGTCTCGACAGCCACGATCACCGCATGTTCGTGCAGGACGTGGTTGTGCTCGACATTGGTGCGCATTGCCAGCGGAGTGGTGTCATCGGACCGGTTCAGGAACACCGCGGTGCCTGGAACGCGTACCAGCGGGGGTTGCCGGTCGGCCAGTTCGTCGATGAAGGGCCGAAGCGGTCCTTCGATCTCGTGCCGGGCCGCGGTCACCAGATGTCGTCCGCGCTGCCAGGTCGTCATCACGACGAAGGCGC
The DNA here is from genome assembly GCF_000691525.1 of Mycolicibacterium neoaurum ATCC 25795. Taxonomy (GTDB): domain Bacteria; phylum Actinomycetota; class Actinomycetes; order Mycobacteriales; family Mycobacteriaceae; genus Mycobacterium; species Mycobacterium neoaurum. The sequence continues at coordinate 322,723 of NZ_JMDW01000011.1, read as the reverse complement.
AGATCGCGATGACCAGCGGTAGCCAGGCGCCGTGGACCAGTTTGGTGAGGTTGGCCGCCAAGAACATCACATCCACGAGCAGCAGTGCGCCGCCGCCCGCCACCAGGCCCCACAGCGGCCACCTCCACTCCTGTCTGGCGTAGTAGAGGAACAACAATGTGGTGATCGTGATCGTCCCGCTGACCGCCATGCCGAACGCGTAGGCCAGTGCTGCCGAGGACCGGAAGGCGAATACGAGGGTGAGTACCGACATCATCAGTACCCAGTTGATCCACGGGACGTAGATCTGCCCGATCGCGTTGGCCGATGTGTGTGTGATGCGCAGGCGCGGCAGATAGCCGAGCTGGACGGCCTGGGACACCACGGAGAACGCGCCGGTGATCACCGCCTGCGAGGCGATCACGGTGGCCGCCGTGGCCAACAGAACCAGCGGCAGCCGCGCCCACTCGGGGGCCAGCAGGAAGAACGGCGCGCTGTGCACGTTGTCATCGCGCAACAGCAGCGCACCCTGCCCGACGTAGTTCAGCGTGCAGGCCGGCAATACCAGGCCCAGCCATCCGATGACGATGGCCCGTCGTCCGAAGTGCCCCATGTCGGCGTAGAGCGCCTCGGCACCGGTGACCGCCAGCACGATCGCGGCAAGCGCAAAGAACGCGATGTGGAAGTGTCCGCCCATGAACGCGATGGCATACGTCGGCGACAGCGCCGCCAGAATCCCCGGGTTACCGGCGATGCCGAGGACGCCGCACGCACCGATCGCGATGAACCACAGGATCATGACCGGACCGAAGAATCGTCCGACCACCGCCGTGCCCTGGCGTTGCACGCTGAACAGCGCAACGATGATCACCGCGGTGATCGGGACAACCCAATCCTTGAGGCCGGGTTCGACCGTCTTGAGGCCCTCCACCGCCGACAGCACCGATATGGCCGGCGTGATCATCGAATCGCCGAAGAACAGTGCGGCCCCGAACAGGCCGAGGAAGCCCAGCGTGATCGCGGTCCGGTGACCGCGCGTACTCGCACCGCGGCGCAGCAGCGTGATCAGCGCCATGATGCCACCCTCGCCGTGGTTGTCGGCACGCATCACCAGGGTCACGTAGGTGAGGGTGACGATCGTCATGACCGACCAGAAGATCAGGGAGACAACGCCGTACACATTGGCCTCGGTCAGTGGCACCGGGTGCGGATCGGCGGGGTTGAAGACCGTCTGCAATGTGTAGATGGGACTGGTGCCGATATCGCCGAACACCACGCCCAGCGCTCCGATGATGATCGCCAGCCGCAGCGGTGGCGCGGACTGCTGTGGCTGTGCGGTTTGGTCTGGCATGCCTACATCATCGGTACCAGCGCGGGATGAAGCTGCACTTCCTGGGTTTTCATGACGAAGTACACCCGCTGCCCGACCTCCAGGTCCAGCTCAGCGGCCGCGGCGGGGGTGATATCGGCGGCCAGACCCGTGCCGCCGTCGGGTTGCTCGGCGCCGCGAACCCGCACCGTCGAACCGTGGATGTCGAGTTCGGCGATCTGCACCTGGAAGATATTGCGCGGACTGGCGTGCGGTGCGCTCAGGTGGACCGCGACCGTGGCGGGACGGAACAGTGCGACGCCGGCCGACCCGACCTCCAGATCGCCCAGCCCGGAGATGGTGTGACCCCATGCAGTTCGGAGAAGACCAGGTTCGGACGCGACGCCCGCAACCAGATTCACCCCGGCGATGCGCGCGGCGAAGTCGCTTCGCGGCGAGCTCAGCACCTCGCGGACATTCCCGCTCTCCATCACGCGGCCGCCCTCGATGACGACCACGGTGTCGGCGAGCGCGAGCGCGTCGAGCAGATCGTGGGTGACGATGATCGCCGTGCGTCCGGTTTCTCGCAGCACCGTGCGCAGCAGACGCCGCATGGCGGGCGCTGCGGTGACATCGAGGGCGGCCATCGGTTCGTCGAGCAGCAGCAGCCGCGGTTCGGCGGCCAGCGCCCGGGCGACCGCGATGCGCTGCGCCTGTCCACCGGACAGCTCCATCGGCCTGCGTGCTGCCAGCTCCATGGCGTCGACGGCCGTCAGCCAGTGTCGAGCCTGCTCTCGGGCGGCCGAGCGCGACAGTCCTCGGCAGCGGGGGGCGTAGGCCACGTTGGTCTCGGCCGTCATATGCGGAAACAGCATCGCCTGCTGGGACAACATGGCGATGCCCCGGCCGTGCGGCGGGATGAACGTCTTGGCGGCGGTGTCGGTGAGGACGGTGTCACCCAGGGTGATGCGTGCCGTCTCGGGCTGGAGGAGGCCGGCGATCATCTGCAACAGCGTCGACTTGCCGGCGCCGTTGGGGCCCAACACTGCCAGCACCTCGCCTCCTGCGACTGTGATGTCGACGTCGACATCACGTTGGGGGAGCCGAGCCCGCACCGAGAGATCGCTCACAGGGCTCCCGCCAGACGCCTACTGGCCGAGGCGATCACGATGGCCGCAGCGACGACGATGAGCAACAGCGATAACGCCACGGCCGCATCGGGATCCGTCTCACGTTGCAGATAGATCTCCAAAGGCAGCGTGCGGGTCACCCCCTGCAATGATCCCGCGAAGGTCAGCGTCGCCCCGAACTCGCCGAGGGAACGCGCGAAGGCCAACACCGCGCCCGATATCAGGCCGGGTAGCACCAGCGGCAGAGTCACCGTGCACAACACGGTGGTGGGGCGGGCGCCCAGGGTCGCCGCGATGTGCTCGTAGCCGTTACCCGCCGAGCGCAGCGCGCCCTCCAGGCTGACGACCAGGAATGGCAGCGAGACAAAGGATTGCGCGAGTACGACAGCGGTGGTGGAGAATGCGATGCGCAGACCCCACAGTTCGAGGTATTCGCCGAGCAGTCCTTGACGGCCGAACGTGTAGAGCAGTGCGATACCGCCGACCACCGGTGGCAGCACCAGCGGGAGCAGTACCAGCGAGCGCAGGATCGCTTGGCCGGGAAAGTGTCCGCGCGCCAGCACCAGCGCCATCGGTACCCCGAGCAACACACAGAGCACGGTGCTGGCGCTCGCCGTCCTGAGGCTCAACAGCAGTGCGGCACGCGATGATTCGGAGGTGATCAGCGGGACGAAGTTCGACCAGTCGATCCGCGTCAGCACGGCGATCAGTGGCAGGATGGCGAACAGGGCGCCGACAACGGCGGGCAGGTAAATCCAGACGGGCAGGCCGACCTGGCGTATCCCGCTACGGTGCCGGACGAATCTCACGGGGACGCGAAGCCCGCCGCGGTGAGCGCTTCCCGGCCGGGCTCGCCGACTACCAGATCGATGAACTGTTGTGCAGCTCCCGGGTTTCCGGCTTCGGCCACGGCCGCGATGGGATAGGTGTTGACCGCTTCGGCGGACTCGGGGAACGGGACCGCTGTCACGTCGTCTGCGGCGCCCGCCGCATCGGTGACGTACACCAGTCCGGCATCGGCCTGGCCCGAGGTCACCTTGCCCAACACATCCGTCACCGCCGATTCCTCACTCACCGGCGTGAGGGTGACTCCGGTGGCCTTCTCCACTTTCTCGGTGGCCGACCCGCACGGGACCTGCGGCGCGCACACCACAACCTGGGTGCCCGGCCGCGCCAGATCAGCGAAAGTCGTTATCTTCTTCGGATTGCCGAATGGCGTGACGATCGTCAGGGTGTTGGTGGCGAAATCGACGGGCGCTCCTGCGATGGCACCGGCATCCACTGCCTTCGTCATGTTCGCGGTATCCGCGGAGGCGAACACATCGGCGGGCGCGCCCTGGGTGATCTGGGTGACCAGGTCGGATGAGCCGGCGAAATTGAAGGTGACCTTCGTTCCGGGATGGTCCTGTTCGAATCGGGCACCCAGTTCGGTGAACGTCTTCTTCAACGATGCGGCGGCGAACACCGTGAGCTGTGCATCCGGTTGCGCGGAATCAGTCTGCGACGACGAGCATCCGGTGAGCAGGAGGGCGAGGGCCAACAGTCCGGCCAGCGGTTTCACGATGTTCCTCCGGGAGTTTCGATGATGACGTTGGTGGCCTTGACGACCGCGACCGCGAGCGCGCCGGGCTCCAGCCCGAGCTGTTCGGCGGAGGTGGTGCTCATCAGGGAGACGACGGTGAAAGGTCCGCACTGCATCTCGACCTCGCACATCACCCGGTCGGCCGTGACCTTCGTGACCAGTCCCACGAGGCGGTTGCGCGCGGAGCTGCTGGCCCCCGTGGGGTCGGCGGGAGGGGAGGCCTGGTCGCGCACGAACGCGGCCAGTACGTCGCCTGCGATGACCTTGCGGCCGCTGTCGTCCTTGTGGGATGCCAGCGCGCCGCTGTCGGTCCACCGGCGCACCGTGTCATCGCTGACGCCCAGTAGGGCGGCGGCGTCCCTGATGCGAATTGCGGGCACCAATATCCTCCTTGGTCCGCTTTTACGGTCAAGAAAGGATAGATCACCCGCTTTTGCGGTTCTCCGTCAGGGCGACGAAGACGAGGTCGAGCACCCGTGGTCGACCGGCTTCCTCGGCGGTCCGGCGAGACGCGTTGTTCAAGCCGTCGATGGTGCCGATCAAATGCTCATCGCGGTCGGCGCTCATATCGGCGGCCCATCTCCGCTGCGCGTGGCTCGCGTAATGGTGACCGGCATGATCGGTGTCCACGACCTCCTCGTGGATCTCGGCTCCAGGGAGCCAGTAGATGCGGCTCGGCCGGACGGCGAATGCCCCGACGGTGACATCGGACACGGTGATCGCGTGCAGCTGTCCGGCGGCATGCCAGGAGCGCAGATCCTCGGCGTCGGCAGCAACGATGTTCTGGGCCAGTACGGGATTGAGCGTGTGGTAGCGGGCTTGTATCAGGCCGACGGCGTCCTCGACCTGTTCGAAGGGAACCAGCTGGACCTGCGGGTCCGGCACGCCCAAATCCGTGCAGCGTGCGGCGTGCACGGTCTGATCCACGACGATGTCTGGGCCCTCTAGGCTCCGCGGCAGGGTCCGCAATCGCAGCGCCTTCGGCGCGAACGCCGACCACTCGGCGGCCACGCACCGTGCCAGGTCGTCGACGTCGTCGAAGGTGTGGGCGATGATCTCGATGAACGGCTTGTCGATGTCTCGTCCTCGAAACCGGATACCGCCCAACAAATCTCCGCGCTCGCTGCGGACGACGCGCTGCAGGTAATCCGATGATGACACCCCGGGCAGGTAGATGTGGTCGGAGAACGAACGGGCGAACGCGTCATCGGAGGTGCGGGCCAGTTCCTCGGCAAGCCACGCCGACACATGCCCGCGACCGGGTGCACCGAACAGGGCGTACGCCAGGTCGAATTCATGGGCTATTGACGGCCAGTCCTCGATCAAGCGCATGCGCGCATTCAACGCGACTATCCCGCCGGAGCCAATGTCTTTACGGCGAGGCGGGTGCTGTCACCTCGTCGACGACCACCTGCGAAGCGGTTCGCAGCGCCACCCAGTCGCCCCGCCAGCCGAGCAGGTGCACCGCCAGATCCGCGGTCCGGCGAGGCTGATCGGGCTCACCCAACCCGTCGGCACGCAGGTTCGGCAGGCTCTCGACCAGTCGGAACACGGTATCGGCATCGGCGCTGACATCCAGGGCGCCGTCAGCCGGTTCGATATCGGCGACCACCCGCGTCGACAGTTCCCGGTAGGCGCGACGCAATTCGGTTCGTTGCCGGTGGAATTCACCGAACTGCGGATCACGCACCTCGGGCAGCAGATAGAGGATGCCCAGATTCCACGGGCTGTCCCACAGTAGGCGGCAGTCGAGCAGGCTGAGTGCGTGCAACAACACCACCGGTGGCTCAGGTCGGTCGCGCAGTTGTTCGGCCGCCCGCAACGATGACAACACGGTGCCGCTCAACAGTGCCGCCAGGATGTCGTTCTTGGTGCGGAAGTGGTGATACAGCGACGCCTGCCGGATCCCGACGGCCTCGGCGATCTGGCGTGTCGAGGTCGCCGCCACCCCTGAGGTGGTGAACAGTTCGGCGGCCGCGTCGAGCACCTCGTCGCGCGCGGTCTGGCCGGGACGCTTGCGCCCCTCCAATCGAGGGCGGCCGCTTGCGGTGGTGCGCACGTGTCGATCCTGCCAGTCCGACAGGCGCGACACGTGCGCCACCGCCGACGTGTCCCGGGTCAGGACCGGGCCGCCGTCAACACCTCGGGCGCGGGTGCCGGTTCGGTCGGCAGGGTGTTCACGGTCGTACGGACCGTCGTGAACGATGCCGCGACGAGGTAGGCCGCCAACGACGCAGCCCCGGCCAGCAACGTGCTCCAGCCGTCGGCCGTGACCGTCACCAGATCGTTGGGGATGTAGAACAGCGTGTTGTCGACCCCGTAGATGGTCGGGGTGAGCATGAAGAACGTCATCCGCACACCGATACCGACCACGATGGCCGCCCAAGCCGCCGCGGCGCCGCCGCGCGACCAGTACAGGCCGAGGATGAACGGGACCACCAGGCTGGCCAACAGCAGGTCGAAGGCCAGCGTCAGCAGGATGCCTGTTTGCGGCACCCGCAGGGCGACGATGCCGGCTAGTACCGCCATCGGCAGAGTGGCCCAGCGGGTGGCGGTCAGCACCCGCGGCGTCATCGTGACCGCCTCCGCGTCGATCCGCAGGATATTGCGGATCAGGACTGCCGCCGTGGACAGCAGGATTCCGCTGATGGTGGTCAGCGTCGCGGCCAGCAACCCCGAGATGACGATGATCGCCAGCCAAGCCGGTGCGTAACCGCCCAGCAGCGTGTACAGGATCGGACCGTCGGTGGCGTCGTCACCCACGATGCTCACGGCGGCCAACGCCACGAAGGACAGTGGGATACAGAGCATCAGCAGTCCGGCGGCTGCGGCGAAGCATGCCTTCTGCGCACCTCCGGGAGTGCGGGCGGAGAACACCCGCTGCATCAGGTCGATGGCCACCAGGTTGCCCAGGCCCAGCGCGATGATGGTGGCCCAGTTGATCACTGCACCGGAATCGCTGGAGGTCAGCTGCGCGAGATCACCGGCACCCATCCCCTCGGGAGCGCTGAAGCCGTGCGTGGTGGCCACCCAGGTCACCAGTGCGGCAACGCCGATGACATTGACGATGACGCAGGCGACGCCGGTGTACACCGAGGCGAACATGCCTCCGCTGATGGTGTACAGCAGCGCCAGCGGGATGGTGAGGAGAATGGCGTAGGCGTATGAGACACCGAGGAAGCGCTCCAGCAGGAAGCCGACCGCGACCAGATTTCCGGCGAGCAGGATGATGAAGCTGGCGATGGTGAGAAATGACGACGCTACCTCGGTGCTGCGACCGAAGCGGTTACGGAAGTACTCGGGCAGTGTCACCACATCGGCGGCGCGCATGCGTTTGGCGAAGAACAGTCCCATGAGCAGCAGGCAGATGGCCAGCCCGATGGGTAGTGCGGCACCGGCCCAGAATCCGAAAGCTGCTGACAGATCGGCATTACCGATGGTGGCGTTGGAGTCGACGGGCTGTGCGATGAGCACGGCGGTCACCAGAACCGCGGGCAGGGCCCGACCGGCGACCAGATAGTTCGAACAGTCGCCGCGCACCCGTCGGGCGGAGATGACACCGCTGACGGTGAGGATGAGCAGGAAGACGGCAACGCCGGCAATGATCATGGCGAACTCCAAGAGGGAGTAGGGGTTTGTGGTTCGGCGACGTTGCCGGACAGCTCGGGGTGCGGTGCAGGGAGGTCAGGGGCTGGTGAGTGCCTTGCGGCCGAAGGTTGCGAGCGGATGGGCGCCCGCGGGCAGTGTCACCTCCCCTCGGGCGAGACGCTCCTGCAGATAGCGGAAGCTCTGGGCGGTCTGTGCGAACAGGTGCTCACCGGCGATCACCGGGGTGCGTGCGGGCTTTCCGTTGTCTGCGAAGGCAGGTAGCGGTGCCACCTCGGTGTCATGGTCGACGTTGACGAACAGCGGGAAGGAATAACGCTCCTCGGCAACCCTGCGGACACGGTGGGTCGTGGCCACGAATTCCCCGTTGCTCCAGATCTCCAGCAGATCACCGATGTTCAGGACGAACGCGTCCTCGATCAGCGGCACGTCGACCCATGTTCCTGCGGCGTTGAGAACTTCCAGGCCGGGCGCCGTCGGCCGCAGCAGCGTGAAGCATTCGTAATCGGTGTGCGCGCCGATGCCCGGTCGGTCGGCCGCAGCCGGGTCGAACGGGTAGTGGATCAACCGCAACTGTGACGGCGGCGCGGTGACATGGCGGTCGAACCGATCGGCCGGCTCGCCGAGTGCCACCGCGAAGGCGCGCAACAACCGGCGCGACAGCGCGAATACCGCGTCGTACCAGGCGGTCACGGCCTCCCGGAACCCGGGTAGCTCGGGCCACTGGTTTGGACCCAACAGCGGGTTACCCGCCAGGTAGCGCGGGTCATCGGCGGGCAGGTCAACCGACAGGTCGAAGGCTTCCTTGGCATCGACGGTGCCCGCGGCGAACACCTCCTCACCGGGCGGCACATACCCCCGATGGTTGCTCGAGCGGCCGATGTGGACCTTGAGCTTCTCCTGCTCGGACAAGGCGAAGAAGGCCCGGGTGGCGGTGAGCAGGTCATCGAACAGCGTGGAATCGATTCCATGGCCGACTATCTGGGCGAACCCCACCCGCCGGGCGGCGTCACCCAGGTTGGCGACCGCTCTGGCGTATCCGGGATCGGTCTCGTCGAGCAGGGCGGCGATGTCGAGCACCGGCACCTCGGTGAAATCGGCGGTCATGGTGTTCCTCAGGGGTCAGAGGGGGAGCAGGTGATCGGAGCGGTCGAGCGACACGACGGTCCAGCGGCGCCGAATGGCCGCGCCGGAAGAATCTCGTTCGGCGGTGGTGACCTCGGACGTGCTGAGATCCGGTGCCAGGTCGTCACCGATGCGGAACGGAAGCGTCGAACGGGTGATGCGCCAACCGGATTGCCCGACGGTGCCCAGGGAGAACTCGATATCCAGGATCTTGCGGGCCGCCGTAAGGTCGGCCGTGGCGACGGCGTCGGCCAGTCTGCCGGCGTCTGGGTCGACATCGCGGCCGCGAACGAACCCGAACCGGTCTCCGACCCGCAACAGCATCCCGAGTCGGCCGGCGGCGTCGCGCAGACGCAGTTCGATGCCGTCGGTGACTGGATGGTCGGCGACCCAGTCCTCGTGATAGTCGCGGCCCACGCCGGTTTCGACCAGAACCCGGTCGGCAAGGTGTAGTCGCCCCCGATCCGGCACCTCCTCGGCCGGATGCAGATCGAGTTCCCGATGCCAGGTCCACACCCCGTCGTCCTCGGCGAGCAGGCCCGCGAACGCCTGTTGGCGGCACATGGCCACCATGTCGTCCCGGGTGAGGGTGTCCAATGAGGTACCGGTTACCGCCGGCATGTCCGCCGGGGTACGCAGGTCGATGTAGAGCGCACCGGCCTGTAACCACTGCACCTCGGTGGTGGTGTCGATCGCGGTGTCGGGGGCGGCGATCGCCGTGCGTCGCCAGCAGCGGTGCATCAGGTCGGACCGGCTGACCGCGGTCCCGGGCCGTACTCGACGTAGATAGCCGGGCCAATCGCCGTGGTGGGTGATGTCGATACCGGATTCCCAGGCCTGCAGGCTGCACCCGAAACCGACGACCGCGCTGCCGTCGGCGAGCTCGACCCGCCCGAGCGACATCGGCGCGGGAAGTGCGGCAAGGAAGTCGCCGAGCATGGCGGTGCCGATCGACCACAGCTCGCCGGCGATCGTCGTGCCCGCACCGGGCGCGACCCGCACGAGTCCGGGTTTGGGCGGCTCGGTATCCAGTCGGGCCAACCGGTAATGCGGTGCGGTGCGCGCGGGCCCGATCCAGCGGGCACCGCGGTCGTCGAGTTGCCAGGCAAGCGGTTGGCCGCGTAGATGGGCACCCACCACCAGCAGCGTGGTGGTGTCCAGCCCGGCGCGCGCCGGCCAGGGATCCGTGGTCGTGGGTACGCCGGTGAGCAGGCGCGCGATGTCGAGGGCAACCGCATCGGCGCCTGCGCGGGCGACCACGCTCACGCCGAATTGGGCTCCCGCCGAATCGGATCCGGCGGGCACCGCGACGGCGCACAGGTCCATCAGGTTGCAGAAGTTGGTATAGACACCCATTTGTGAATTGACCGCCACCGGATCGGCGGTCACCTCGGCGATCGTCGGGTGGCCGGTGGTGGTGGGCACCAGCAAGGCATCGCAGTCGCCGAGTTGGGCCATCGCTACGGCGGTGAGTTCGGCCAACCGCACCCGGTCCCGTAACAGGGTGGTGGCCGGCACCGTGCCCGCGGACTCGATGATGCCGGCGACGGTCGGATCGAGATCGGGCGAGTCGCGGTGGGATTCGACGAACGCCCCGACCGCCTCGTACCGTTCGGCGACCAGGCCACCGTCATAGAGCAGTCGTGCCGCAGCCAGGAAGGGCGCGAGGTCGATAGCGACGAGTTCGACACCGCGTGCGGTGAGCTCGGTACAGGTGGAGTGGAACAACCGTGCCCATTCTCCGGACAGTCCGGGCAACTCCCGTGGCACCGCGACGCGGGCCGTCGGCGGCGCGGCCAGTCGCGCGTCCGGCGGAAACGTCCTGGCCCCGCCTCCGATCACGCCCACTGCGGCATCGGCGGTGTCGAGATCCCTGGCGAACACCGTCACACAGTCATAGGACCGGCAGGCGGGCACCACACCGTCGGTGGGCACCACGCCCAAGGTGGGCTTGATGCCGATGATGCCTTGCAGCGCGGCCGGCACCCGACCGGATCCTGCGGTGTCGGTACCCAGTGCGATGTCCACCAGGCCGAGGGCAACGGCCACCGCCGAACCGGAACTCGAGCCGCCCGAGATATATGCCGGACGACGGGAATCACGCACCTGCCCATAGGGGCTGCGGGTACCGACCAGACCGGTGGCGAACTGGTCCAGATTGGTGGCACCGATGATGACCACACCCGCCGCCCGCAACCTGGCCACCGCCGTGGCATCGGTGTCCGCCGGCCCGTCGGCATAGCTCGGGCAACCCGCCGTCGTCGGGATGCCCGCGACGTCGATGTTGTTCTTCACCGCGCCCACCAGGCCGGCCAACGGAAGGCCAGGATCGGCGGCATCCACGGCCCGGGCATCGGCCAGTGCATCTTCCAACGGCCGCAGCATGATCCAGATCTCCGGTCGTTGCGCCGCGTCGATGGCATCGTAGGCGGCGCGGACCCGTTCGACCGCGCTCATGCGCCTGCTCCGGTCCCGACGACCACCAGCGGGGTGCCCGGATCGACCAGATGTCCGGCGGAGACCAGGATCTGGGTCACCACACCGTCCGACGGTGCACGCAACACCGTCTCCATCTTCATGGCCTCCAGCGCCAGCAGCGGTTGGCCACTTACGACCTGCTCGCCGACGGCCACGTCGACCTTCCAGACGCTGGAAGAGAACGGTGCGTCGATGCGGTGATCACCGTCGTTGAGGACGATCTCGTCGGTCGACACCGGGGCATTGGCGGCGGCCCGCTCGGCACGATCGAACTCACCGCCCCGCTCCCATGCGGTGCGTTCCGCGGCGAAAGCCGCCGCCTGCCGGTCACGGAATGCGGCGATATCGTCAGCATTGTCGGCCAGGAAGCGATCATGTTCGGCGAGTGAGAAGGTGCCCTCGGTGATGTCGACATCGCCTCGCCCGGCGGCCATGTCGGCCCGCAGCTCCAGCAGTTCCTCCGCCGAGACCGGGTACCAGGAGATCCGGTCGAAGAACCGCAGCAGCCACGGGCTGCCCGGTTCGAACGGCGCGGTATGCCGGTATCGGCTCCACACCTGGGTGGTGCGCCCGACGAACTGGTAGCCGCCCGGGCCCTCCATACCGTAGATGCACAGGTAGGCGCCGCCGATGCCGACGGAGTTCTCCGCGGTCCAGGTGCGGGCCGGGTTGTACTTCGTTGTGACCAACCGGTGTCGCGGATCCAGCGGGGTGGCCACCGGTGCGCCCAGGTAGACGTCACCCAGGCCCAGTGTCAGATACTCGGCGGCGAAGACGGTGTCGTAGACATCGGCCGGGCTGTCCAATCCGTTGATGCGGCGGATGAATTCGATATTCGACGGGCACCATGGCGCATCGTCACGCACTCCCGAGGTGTACCTGGCGATCGCCTCCCGGGTGGCCGGGTCATCCCAGCTGAGCGGCAACCTGACCCGTCGGCTCGGCACGATGAGCTCCGAGGACGCCGGCAGCTCGTCCTCGATCTCGGCCAGCAAGCCCAGCAGTCGTGATATCGGCAGCACATCGGGATCGACATGCACCTGCAGCGACCTGATGCCCGGTGTCAGGTCCAGGATGCCGGCACAGCTGCCGTCCAGCCGGGTGTGCAGGGCGTGTACCCGAGCCCGCAACGCGAGATCCAGGACGATATCGCCGTATTCGACGAGCACGTTGTCATCCCCACTGCGCCGGTAGGTCACCGCGGGAGCGCCGGCGACACCCGCGCGGCGGGCCAGGACGCCATCGTCGCCGTCGCCGCACCGTGCGGGCGTGGCGACCCGGCGGGGGCTCAGGTCGGTGCGCGACGGTGCATCCGCTGCGCGGACCGGTACGAACCGGACCGTGTCACCCGGGCGCAACTGTCCGAGCTTCCAGCGTTGCGCGGCGATCACCGTGACGGGACAGACGAAACCGCCAAGGCTCGGCCCGTCCGGTCCGAGCAGGATCGGGGTATCCCCGGTGAAGTCCAGCGCGCCCACCGAGTAGGCGTTGTCGTGGATGTTGGACGGATGCAGACCCGCCTCACCGCCGTCGGGACGGGCCCATTGCGGTTTCGGGCCCTCCAGCCGAACCCCGGTGCGTGCGGAATTGAAGTGCACCCGGTAGGACGCCTCGAACAGCGTGTCGATGTCGTTGCGGGTGAAGAACTCCGGGGCTCCGTGCGGGCCCTCGGTGACGGCGAGCTCCCATTCCCGGGCGAACGTCGGGCGGGACTTCTGCGGAACCGGGCCGGCGGACCCGGCCGTCGCGGTGCGGGTGCGCAGCACGTCACCGGCGTGCAGTTCGCGACCGCCGTGGCCGCCGAACCGGCCGAGGGTGAACGTGGCGGCGCTGCCCAGGTAGGTGGGCACGTCCAGCCCACCGGCCAGCAGCAGATAGGTTCGCAGGCCCAGGGTTTCGGCTGCGCCGATATCGAGCACGCCACCGGCGGGTACCTCGATCGGTTCCCACATCGGCGCGGGCACACCGTCGACGGTGACCAGGCACTCGGCCCCGGTGACGCACACCGTCGTGGGGTGGCTGAACCGCAGTGCCGGCCCGGACGCGGTGCACTCCAAGCCCGCGGCCTGCTCGGGGTTGCCCAGCGCGCGGTTGCCGAGCCGGAAGGACAGGTCGTCCATCGGTCCGCTCGGCGGCACGCCCACCTGCCACAGGCCGACTCGGCCCGGTACGTCCTGAACGGTGGTCAGCAGGCCGGGTCGTTCGACGGTGATGCGCGGCCGCGGGTCGCGGACGTGTGCCAGCGTGGCGGTGCTGTGCCGCGCCGCCCGCACATCCGGGTGGGCGATGGCGGCGCCGAGCATGCCGATATTGACCTCGATACCGTGCAATACGGTCTCCGACAGCGCCTCGGCGAGCCGGTCGAACGCGGTGTCGCGGTCATCGGCGCCGATGATCATCTTGGCCAGCAGCGGGTCGTAGGAGGCGGTGACCTCGGTGCCGTCGGCGATCCAGCCGTCGACCCGGACATGGGGGTGACTCGCCGGGTCGGGGAATCCGACCGTCGTGATGGTGCCGGTGCTGGGCCGGTAGTCGCGGGTAGGGTCCTCGGCATAGATGCGCGCCTCGACGGCGTGCCCGGTGACGGCGACGGTACCGGACGGGTGGTCATCGAACATCGCGGTGTCACCGGTGGCCAACCGCAGCATCCAGCCCGCGAGGTCGACACCGGTGACAACCTCGGTCACCGGATGTTCCACCTGCAGGCGGGCATTCACCTCCAGGAAGGACGCCTCCCGCCGGACGGCGTCGTAGACGAACTCGACGGTGCCCGCGGAACGGTATCGCACCGAGGCAGCCAGCGCCCGCGAGGTGGCGTGCAGCTGTTCCCGCACGGTATCCGGAAGGCCGGGGGCGGGAGCCTCCTCGATGACCTTCTGATGCCTGCGTTGCAACGAACAGTCCCGATCGCCCAGGGACAGCACCCGTCCGGTGCCGTCACCGAAGATCTGCACCTCGACGTGGCGGGCATTTTCGACGTAGCGCTCGACGAACACGCCGGCGGAACCGAAGCTGCGCTCGGCCTGCGCGACCACCCGCTGATAGGCCGTACGCAGATCGTCGGCGTCGCGGCACACCTGCATACCGATGCCCCCTCCGCCGCCGGTGGCCTTCAGCATCACCGGATAGCCGATGCCCTCGGCGGCGGTCACCGCCTCGTCGAGACCACCGAGCAGATCCGAACCGGCGAAGATGGGAACTCCGGCCGCGCGGGCGGCCGCCCGCGCGGTGTGTTTGGTGCCGAATTCCCGCAACTGCGCGGGGCTCGGTCCGGCGAAGCAGATGCCCGCCCGCTCCACGGCGGCCGCGAAATCGGCATCCTCGGAGAGGAATCCGTACCCCGGGTGCACGATGGTGGCGCCGGTGGCCGCAGCGGCATCCAGGATGGCGTCGGTGCGAAGGTAGCTGTCGCGAGGCGCGGCGGGCCCGATCCGCACGGCCCGGTCGGCCTGCTCGACATGCGGTGCACCCCGGTCGGCGTCGGAGAACACCACGACGGTGCGCATGCCCAGGCTCGTCGCGGCACGCAGCAGGCGCACCGCGATCTCGCCGCGGTTGGCGATCAGGACGGTGTGCTTCATGCGCTCGCCTCGCGGGTGACGATCATCCGGACCGGTGTCGGGTCGAATGCGTTGCAGGGGTTGTTGATCTGCGGGCAGTTCGACACCAGAACCAGGGTGTCGATCTCAGCGCGCAACGCGACGCGCTTGCCCGGGCCGGACAGTCCGTCGACGATGCCGAGCGCACCGTCGGGGTCCACCGGAACGTTCATGAACCAGTTGATGTTGCTGGCCATGTCGCGGGCATCGAGGCCGTGCCGGGACCCTTCGAGCAGGAAGTTGTCCAGGCAGCCGTGCTGGGCGCGGGTGTGCTGGCCGTAGCGCAAGGTGTTGGATTCCTTGGAGCAGGCGCCACCGAGGGTGTCGTGCACGCCGACCTCGTCGGCCACGACGGTCATCAGCGCGTCGCCGGTGTCGGCCCGTAGTACCGACCCGGTGGTCAGCGTGATACGGCCCTGGCGCCGGATGGTTTCCGGTGCCGAGTACCGGACCCCGGTATCGGCGGCCGAGTACAGCAGGCAGTCGACGGCCTGGTTTCCGGCCAGGTCGACGATCGTCAGGACATCACCGGCGTTGACGACCGCCGACCATGAGGCGCGGGCGGCGACATGCTCGTCGAGGACGACGGTCCCGGGGATCAGAGCGGGAATCTCGACAGTGGTCACAGCTGCCCCCTTGCGGTGAGGTCGGCATCGGTGTTGGCGATGGCCTGGGTGTGCTCGGGGCCCAACGGCCCCAACAGTTCTCCGCTGACCAGACGATCCAGGTCGGCCGTGGCGCGCCAGGCGTGCACCTGCAGCGGCGAGCAGGTGAACTGCGGTCGCGGGTCCAACGGGTGGGCGGTGTTGGCCAGCAGGATGATCGTGTCGACGTGCAGCAGCAGGTCCAGCGTGGTCGCCGGGCCTGCGGACCCGAGCCACCGCAGCGTGCCGTCACCGTCGACCCGAACACCTTGGAAGAAGGACACCGACGGCGGCAGGTCGCGGCGGTCCAGTCCGTGCTTGAGCGCGGCGAGGGTGAACAGATCGCGGCCGGCAGGGGCTTCGGACTCGGGAGCCGATGAGCCGTAGCGCTCCATGTTGCCTGCACGCGTTGAAGTTCCGGTCAGGGCATCGTGGCGTCCGGAGGTGTCTCCGACGACGGTGGCCAGGACACGGCCGAAACCGCTGAGCAGCGGATGGCCCGTGCCCAGGTATGCCTGCCACGGCACCTTGACCGTATCGGCGACGTTGAGTCGCTCATACGATGCATCGGCACGGTGCAGCAGCAGATGCGCGCAGGCATCGCCGTCGGTATCGGTGAGTCGGATGCGGGTGCCGCGAGCCAGCACCGCGCTGGTATATCCGCCGGGGGCAACGGTCTCCGACCAGACCAGCTCGGTGGCACCCACGCCGGCCGGTGCGGTGGGTGAGGCCGACGCCGGGTGGTGGCGCATGAATTCGGCCGTCCGCCCGTGTTGGGCACGCGCATGGGCCCTGGCGCCGGCGGTGGTGGCCGTTTCGGATGTGCTCGACACAGTGGTGCTCACTGATCACTCTCGCGCAGTCGGGAGTCCGCCGAGGCGGACTTTCTGTCAGGTGACAGTTTTCGCGGTGAGCGCGATGTCGTGGTTGCCGCGATGTAACCGATGATTCGAGGACTGTTAACAACGGGTGCCGAATGTTTCTGTCAAGTGACAGGTATTGAGTTTCCATGCTCGATCGCGCAACTACGGTGGGAGAGGTGATGTTCGAACGAGCCAAGTTCATGGTCTCGTTCGTCGGTGCCTACCGGCAGGCCCGCCGCAACGGCGACGAACACCAGGCGGCCGTGCGCAGGGCCGTCGGTGACGTGCTCGGTGCCCCAGGCGTCGAGCTGCCCGATTCGGTGCGCGCTCTGTGGACCGATCCCGACGACCGCATCGCACTCGACGGCGGCAGCTGGTTCGGTGCCGGTGCGTTCGAGATCAGCGCCGCCCACCTGGACCTGCTGCGCCACGCCCGCCTCGGCTGGGACGGTGCCGAACGTGGTGCGCCCGGTTTCGATCCCGCGGCCCCCTACGGCCGCACCGATCTGTTGTCCCAACTCGGCGAGGTGTTCCAGACCGACGACGCCGACGAACTCGCCGGGCGACATGTCGAGATGTTTTTCGTGTTGGCACGCTTCCTGCGGCACGCCGATCTGCAGCCGGGGCGGTACCGGCTGCGCAATATCACCGCGCATCAGCTGCGTGCCGCGTTGCGCGGATATGGCGAACTCGACGACGAGGATGTCGGTCTCGGCACCGACGGCGTTCTCGTCGAGCCAGCACACCTACAGCTGCTGCGCGGCATCGAGATCCGCTGGCCATCGCGGTATGAGTGCGCCGACCGGTTGGCCGCGGGCCGGTACCCGGCGGCCGGCGCGGACCCGAAGCGGCCCTACGGCGACTTCACCTTCATCGAGGTGGACATGGCCCGCATCCTCGGGGTGTTGCCACCGCCGCCGGCCGAGGGGCCGGCAGTCTTCGAGCCGGGGCCCGAGCTCACCCGGCGCCTGCAGCGGTTGCACTGGCAGATGCTCGCCGTCATGCAGGTGTTCCTGGAGCACGCCGAGCTGGCACCCGGTCGCTACCAGCTGAACTGACGGGCCTTGCGGATGTGCTGCGCAGGTATCCGACAGACGTCCGCCTTCAGTCGGGTGGCACAGCTGATCTGTACTGGCCAGCGCGCTACGCTGCAGGCGATGTGCCCTTGAGCTACGCGGGTCGGGGTGTGCCCCGTTGCTAGGATTGCCGGCGTGCCAGACGATAACGAATCCGAGGTCAACGACACCGAAGTCGACGAGACCAAAGTCGACAGCACCGAAGTCGAGGAGACCGAAGGCCAGAAAGCGTCCGGCAAGAAAGCTCCCGACACCGCAGCCTCCGATGCCGACCTGGACGACGACGAGACGAGGTCGACCCGCGGACCCGCGGTCATCGCGGTCAGCGCGATGCTCGTGGCGATCGCGACGCTTGGGGCATCGGCCTATATGTGGCGCAATCCGGTCAACAGCGGCCCGGCCACCGCCGCCGCACCCGTGACCGAAACGTTCACCGAGGAGCAGCGCGCGCAGTCGCAGGCCCAGGTGTGCGATGCTTTTGCACTCGTCAGCGTCGGCGTCGCCAACAGCAGCGCGATGCAACAGCCGGCCGCCAACCAGGGCAATTTCGGTGCGGCGATCGCAGTCGCGGCGAATGCGCGCCTCGCGCTGCTCGGCGGCGGGCAGTTCCTGCTCAACCGTGTCGAGCCCGCCACCCCCGACGAGCTTGCCGAGGCGGCCCGCGACTTCGGCAACACATTGATGGACGTCGGCGCCGCGGCGATCGCCGAGATACCGACCAATGATCCCGCGCAGCAGCAGCGACTGAAGGACGCCGACGAGCAGAACACCAAGCTCGATCAGATCTGCAATCCGCCGACCGAGTCGGCGCCGCCGCCCCCGCCTGCGCCGGGAGCTCCCGCACTGCCGGGTGCTCCTACCCCCGGCGAGCCAGGGAACTGATGCAGGCCGACACCGGCCATTGCTGAGAGCACACTCAGCCACCGATGTCGGACCGATCGGGTGTCGGCCCACGTCGCAGCGGGTACGGCCACCAGCCCATAGAGGCTGAATTGTCGTCGGCGTCAGCGTAGGGACCCGATTTTGGCAAAGGTCATATAGTTTCCGGTCATGGATCGCATCACGATGCGCGGGGCGCGCGTCGCCACCGTGCCGGACGGCCGCCGGAGCCGGTGGTGAACGTGCTCGCGACGGCACTGGCAGAGACCCTGTCCCGCAGCCCGCGGGATCTGGTGCTGCTCGCCGACAAGCAATGGTCGCGACATCCCTGGCAGGAAATCCACGCCAGGGCAGGCAATGTCGCCGAGCGGCTACGCGACCAGGACATCCGCCGGGTCGGTCTGGTCGGTGCGCCGACCGCAGAACTCGTCTCGACCGTCATCGGTGCCTTCTATGCCGGCGCCGCCGTGTCGATCCTGCCCGGGCCGATCCGCGGTGCCGATGCCACCCAATGGGCGGATGCCACCCAGCGGCGATTCCGCGGCATCGGCGTGCAACTGGTCGCGAGCCAGGGCGCGTATCTGGAGAAGATCGGCACCGCCTGGCAGGCTGTGCCGGTCACAGATCTCACCGACCTCGCACCCGCCGGGCGATCGAGCGCCACACGATGCGCAGAGGTCGACGCGCCCGCAGCGATCCTGCAGGGCACCGCGGGGTCGACAGGCACCCCCAGGACGGTGGAGTTGTCGCCGGCGGCGGTGCTGGCCAATCTGCGCGGTCTCGGCAAGCGCATCGGTTTGCAGGGCGGCGATGTGGGGTGCTCCTGGCTTCCGCTCTACCACGACATGGGTCTGAGTTTCCTGCTTGCGGGTGCGCTGGCCGGTAACGAGGTGTGGCAGGCGCCGACGGCGGCCTTCCAGGCCTCGCCGTTCCGGTGGCTGAACTGGCTGTCGGATAGCCGTGCTTCGGTGACCGCAGCGCCCAACATGGCCTACGGCATGATCGGCAAGTATTCCCGTCGGGTCGCCGACGTCGACCTGTCCGCGCTGCGATTCGCCCTCAACGGCGGGGAGCCGGTCGACTGTGAGCTCACCGAGCGGTTCGCTGTCGAGATGGCCCGCTTCGGTTTCTCCGCAGGAGCCCTCTCGCCGTCCTACGGTCTTGCCGAATCTACCTGTGCGGTAACGGTTCCTGTCCCCGGAGAGGGTTTGCGCATCGACGAGACCGCCTTCACCACCGAGGAGGGCACCGCCACGCGCAGACACGCCGTGCTGGGCACACCGATCGAGGGTATGGAAATACGGATCGAACCCCACGAGGGGATGGCCGTGGCGGTATCCGACCGACAGATCGGCGAGGTGGCGATCCGGGGCACCTCCATGATGTCCGGTTACCTCGGCGACCTCCCACGCGTCGGCGACGACTGGTTCCGCACCGGCGATCTGGGTTATCTGGTCGACGGTGGACTGGTGGTGTGCGGCCGGGCCAAGGAGATCATCACCGTGGCCGGGCGCAACATCTTCCCCGCCGAAGTCGAACGGATCGCCGCACGGGTACCGGGCGTTCGTGAGGGTGCGGTGGTGGCGGTCGGCATCGGGGAAGGCTCGGTGCGTCCCGGACTGGTGGTCACCGCCGAATTCCGCGGGCCGGACGAGGCGGGTGCTCGTGCCGAACTCATGAGAGAGGTGGCCTCGGGCTGCGGTGTCGTGCCCGCCGAGGTGGTGTTCGTCAAACCCGGAACCCTGCCGCGTACATCATCGGGCAAGTTGCGGCGGCTCGAGGTCAAGCGCGGACTCGAGGTCGCCGCAACCTAACCGTTCATCGAGTTCCACGGGCAGAACGCGATGGTCGCGGTGCCGACCATGAACGTCGCCACGTTCTCGGGAACCTTGTCCGCGTTGATCACCACGTCGACGACGTCGAGCTGGTCGACCCCGCCGTCCATCGTTGCGCACAATTTGTGGCCGCTGGCCAGCGCGGTGGCGGGGGTGTAGAAGCCAGGGATGATGCCGGCGTTGCGCAGCGCATTGAGGTATGCACCCTCGGTGTTCTCGTCCGCGCCGGCCGCCGGCGAGCCGAGCAGTGCGGCGGCCCCTACCACCGACACGGCGAGGGCCCCACGGAACAGACTGCTGCGCATATCTCGACGCTAGTCACTGATCGTCGCCGGGACCAACGATTATGGCGACGATTCGGCCACAATGGTAGGCGATGGCTTCCACTCGACCCACCCCGCCCGGTCCATTCGTACGGCTGGCCACCCGCGTGGCGAGTGCGCGACTGCGGCTGCCGCCGGCGACGACGGGTTACCGGGTGGACCGCGATATCGCGGTCACCATGCGTGACGGTGTCGACCTGCTGACCGACGTCTACCTCCCGCACGTCCCGCACGCGGACCCCGCGGGCACGGTGCTGATCCGCACCCCCT
The DNA here is from genome assembly GCF_000691525.1 of Mycolicibacterium neoaurum ATCC 25795. GTDB lineage: Bacteria > Actinomycetota > Actinomycetes > Mycobacteriales > Mycobacteriaceae > Mycobacterium > Mycobacterium neoaurum. The sequence goes on along the minus strand of NZ_JMDW01000011.1, from coordinate 302,025 downwards.
ATGGCCGAACGAACCTTCCCGCCGCCGTGACCGCCGCGGTTTATGCCGAACGCGGGTATCAGGTGGTGATGCAAAGCGTACGAGGCACTTTCGGCTCCGGTGGTGACTTTCACCCCGGGTATGCCGAGTCCGAGGATGCCGCCGATACGCTGACCTGGCTGCGCGATCAGCCGTGGTTCCGCGGGCGGCTGTTCACCGTCGGGTCCTCCTATCTCGGCTACACCCAGTGGGCACTGCTGATGGACCCACCCCCGGAGCTCGACACGTCGGTGATCGGCATGGCCCCGCACGATTTTGCCGAATCGGGCTGGGGTACAGGAGCATTCGCTTTGGCCGATTTCCTCACCTGGAGCTATCAGGTCGCCACTCAGGAAGACGGCGGGACATTGCGCACCGTCGTCCGGATGGTCACGATGCCGCGCCGGTTGCGCCGACCGCTGCGGATCGTGCCGCTGCGCGATGCCGGCGCGAAGATCCTGAAGGATCGTGCACCGTGGCATGAGTCGTGGCTGCGCACCCCGGACGCCACCGATCCTTACTGGCGGCCCGCCCGGCTCGGGGGTGCACTGCAGCGCACCCGGACCCCGGTGCTGCTGGTGACCGGCTGGCAGGACGTTTTCCTGACCCAGACCTTCGAGCAGTACCGCCGACTCCGTGACGGTGACGCCGGCCCGGCGCTGATCGTGGGGCCGTGGACCCACGGCGACGGTGGCGGTGACGTCCTGCGAGAGTCGTTGAGCTGGTTGGCCGATGAACGGTTCGGTGGGGTCCGGATCTTCGTCACCGGAGACGGCTGGCGCGACCTGCCATCCTGGCCTCCACCGGCCGAGCAGCAGCAGTGGTACCTGAGCCCGCGAGCCGCGCTGACACCGCAACCGGTGGACGGTCAGCCCGCCCGATTCGTCTACGACCCGGCGGACCCGACGCCGACGATCGGGGGCCGGTTGCTGTTCGCCCCCCGCGGTTACCGCGAGGATTCGGCGCTTGCCGCCCGCAATGACGTCATCACCTTCACCGGAGCGGTGCTGGACCGACCCATGGAGGTGCTCGGCACCCCCTCGGTAGAGCTTGTACACCGGACAGCCACCGGTTGGTGTGATGTCGCGGTGCGGATCAGTGAGGTCGGCGCCGATGGCCGTTCCCGCAATGTCAGCGACGGCTACGCCACCCGGACCCCCGCCGACGGCGAGATGCTCAGGCTGGATCTCGACCCGATCGCACATCGGTTCGCGGCGGGGTCGCGGATCCGGCTGTCCATTGCCGGCGGCTCATATCCGCGGTTCGCCCGCAACCCGGGCACCGGTGAGCCGGTGTGGACGGCATCGCGGTTGGTACCCACCACTCACGAGATCGGCACGCGGTCCCGGTTGACCCTGCCCATCCTGAATGGACACCGCGTCAACGAATTTTGAGTACCACCTTGCCGACGGCGGTCCGGTTCTCCAGCGAGGCGATGGCCGCACCGGCCTGCTCGAAGGGGAACACCACGGGTTCTGGAGCGCTGATGACCCCGGAGGCCAGCAACGGTGCCAGTTCGTTCCACTGTCCGGCCAGATACCCCGGATGGGTCGCGGCCCAGGCGCCCCAGCCGACCCCGATGGCGTCGACATTGTTGAGCAGCAACCGGTTCACCCGGACCGTGGGAATCTCACCGCCGGTGAATCCGACCACCAGCAGTCGGCCGGCCGGGGCCAGCGACCGCAACGAGTCGGTGAACCGGTCCCCGCCGACGGGGTCGAGCACGATATCGACCCCGCGGCCGCCGGTGAGTTCCTTGACCGTGTCCTTGAAACCGTCGACCTGCACCACATCGGTCGCCCCGGCGGCACGGGCGATATCGGCCTTTGCCTCGGTGCTGACCACCGCGATGGTGCGGGCGGCGCCGAACGCGGGCGCCAGTCGCAGCGCCGAGGTGCCGATACCGCCGGCGGCGCCGTGCACCAGTACCGTCTCGCCTTCGGCGAGCCTGCCCCTGGTGCGCAGGGCGCAGTGCACCGTCAGATCGTTGAACAGGATGCCGGCACCGGCCTCGAAGCTCACATTGTCCGGCAGCGCGAACACCCGGTCCGCCGGCAACGCCACCACCTCGGCCATCCCGCCGGTCAGCATGCACAGCCCCGCCACCCGGTCCCCGGCGCTGAACCCGGATTCCTGTGGGGCGCTGCGCACCACGCCGGCGACCTCGGCGCCCGGGATGTAGGGCAGCTCCGCCTTGTGCTGGTAGAGCCCGCGGGTCTGCAGTGCGTCGGGAAACGCCACTCCCGCGGCGTGCACGTCGATCACCACTCCGTCGGACCCCGGTTCGGCGATCTCGACCAGTTCGGCCACCTCGGGCCCGTCCAATCGGGGTATCTGTATAGCGCGCATGACTGACCATTTAACATGCGTCAAGTGATCAAGGCACGTGCCGCGGTGCTTCTGGAACCGGGCCAGGAACCGCAGCTCACCGATATCGAACTTCGCGATCCGGTCGGCGACGAGGTGTTGGTGCGCATCGATGCCGTCGGCATCTGCCACACCGATATCACCATGGCGTCCTGGTGCAGCAAGACGCCGATGGTGTTCGGTCACGAGGGTGCAGGCACCGTGCTGGCCGCCGGTCCGGCGGCCACGCCGCGCCCCGGCCAGCAGGTGGTGTTGACGTTCGCCAGCTGCGGACAGTGTGGCAACTGTGTGGCCGACCGGCCCGCCTACTGCGATCAGTCCACCAACCTCAACATGCGCGGGAGCCGCCGGGACGAGACGAGCCCGCTGCGGTTGAACGGCGCACCCATCACCGCCGGGTTCTTCGGTCAGTCCAGCTTCGCCTCCCATGCGATCGCGGGCAGTCGCAACGCCGTCGCGTTGCCCGCGGGCATGGACCCGGCCCTGGCCGCCCCGTTGGGCTGCAGTGTGCAGACCGGTGTCGGTGCGGTGCTGAACGTGTTGGGCGCCGCGCCCAGTGTGGCGGTGTTCGGCGCGGGCGCGGTCGGGCTGTCGGCGGTGATGGGCGCACGGATCGCCGGCGCCGAGACCATCATCGCCGTGGACCCGGTGCAAGAGCGACGTGCGCTGGCCGCCGAACTCGGTGCCACCACGACCATCGACCCGACATCCACCGACGCCGCCGCCGAGATCATCCGGATGACCGGGGGAGTCGCCGGCGCTGTCGACACCACGGCCCGCCCGGAGGTGATCAGCGCGGCGGTCGGTGTGCTCGCCTCACGTGGCACCCTGGCCCTCGTCGGTCTCGGCGCGCCGACGGCGGAGCTGCCGGTGACGCTGATCATGGGCAAGGGGCTGACGGTGCGCGGAGTGGTCGAAGGTGACAGCGACCCACAGGTGTTCATCCCACAGCTCACCCGCTGGTATCACGAGGGCCGGCTGCCGCTGGACCTGCTGGTGAGCACTTTCGCCTTCGACGATTTCGCGTCCGCCTGGTCGGCGGCCAAGTCCGCGACCGTCGTCAAACCGGTACTGGTCACGTAACGCCGGTACCTACCGGAACGGGGGCTACGCTCCCGTCTCAGGCAACGATGCCGAGGATTGGAGCCACCGTGACGCTGCCCGCCCTTCCCGAGGGACGCCCCCTGACGGTGCGCTCGGCCGACGGAACCCGCCTGCACGCCCAGGTGTTCGGTCCCGACGACGGCTATCCGATCGTGCTGGCGCACGGAATCACCTGTGCCATCGAGGTCTGGGCCCATCAGATAGCCGACCTGGCCGGTGATTACCGTGTCATCGCCTACGACCACCGCGGGCACGGTCGCAGCGAGACCCCGCGCCGACGTAGCGGTTACAGCCTGAATCACCTGGCCGCCGATCTGGACTCGGTGCTCGATGCCGCGCTCGCGCCGGGCGAGCGTGCTGTCATCGCCGGGCACTCGATGGGCGGGATCGCGATCACCTCGTGGTCGCAACGCTATCCGCGCCGCGTTGCCCAGTGCGCCGACGCCGTCGCCCTGATCAACACCAGCACCGGCGATCTGCTGCGCGATGTCCAGTTGGCCAGGGTGCCTGCTGCACTGGCCGCCACCCGTGTGCGTACCGCGGGCTCCCTGCTGAAGACGTTCGGCGCCGCGCCCGTACCCAAACTCGCCGACCGGGCCAACAGGCGCTTCGTCGACTATCTGGCCGTCGGTGCCGCCGCCGAGCCGGAGGTGGGCGAGCTCGTGTACCGGCTTTTCGCCACCACTCCACCCGCCGGGCGCGGCGGCTGGGCCAGAGTTCTGGTCGACGGTCTTGGTGCACAACATATCTCGTTGTCGAACCTGTCCGTGCCGACGCTGGTCATCGGGAGCACGCAGGACCGGTTGCTGCCCATCAACGCCTCACGTCACATCGCCGACAACGCACCCCAGCTCGCCGAGTTCGTCGAGCTGCCCGGCGGACATTGCGCCATCCTCGAATGCCCGGTAGAGGTGAACGGGCGGCTGCGCTCACTCACCGAGAACGTCGGTAGGAAACGCATCAGCTCGTGAGATAGGCGGCGGCCTCGGCGGCGGCACGCCGGCCCGAACGGACCGCGCCGTCGAGGAAACCCGTCCATTCGTCGGCGGTTTCGGTGCCTGCCCAGAAGATCCCGCCGACCGGTGTGCGCAGATGCGCACCGTGCGTGGTCCAGGATCCCGGCGGTACGGCCGCCGTCGGACCGCCCGGTGCGAACGGTTCGGCACTCCAACAATGATCGAGATAATCGATGGGTCGGGCGGCCTTGTCGCCGAACAATGTCACGAAGCACCGCAGTGCCTGCTCGCGGCGCGCCGCGGGGGAGAGCGGGTCGAAGGTGCGCGCGGACGCGAAGCCCAACAGCACGCCGGGACCCTGATCGCCCGGGCTGACATCGAAGGTGATGAACACCGGCCCGTCATCGGACAGTGACTCTCCCGAGCAGCCGTCGGCGCGCCAGAACGGCGTGTCGTAGGCCGCGTACGCCTTGCTGAGATTGCCCTGCGGCCAATTCGGGATGAGTTCGGCGTGCCCGGTGGGCAAGGCCGGCTCGAAGTCGATCGCACCGCGGTGGGCGGGCGGAATCGCGATGATCACCGCCCTGGCCGTATGCGTACCACGCCCGCATGCGACGACGTATCCGTTCTCGGTGCGTGAAACACTGTGTACCGGTGCCGATGTCAGGACCCGTTGGCCCAGATCCGCGGCCATCCGGGCGGCAATCGGCTGGGTTCCCGCCGGGAAGTGGTCCTGCTGCGCGCCACCCTTGACGTCGAGCATCCGGGCCAGTCCGCCGGCGGCCTTGATATAGCGCACGGCGTGCAGCATGGACACCTCGTCGGGCTCACAGCCCCAGGTGACGCGGGACATGATGGCCATCAGGTTGCGCGTCGACGCACCCGCGTGCACTGCGCGCAGCCAGCCCTCCAGGCTCTTCTGGTCCAGCCGCGCCGCGGCCGGCGCCGACCAGGTGTCGGTGACCGGGATGAGCCGGGACAGCCGGTCGAAGCGCCACTGGATCCGGGAGACGTCGAGAAGCTCGATCAGCGACAGCTTGGGGATGGTGCTCCGGTAGGACCGCACCTTGCCGTGCCAGTGGATCAGGTTCTTGCCGCGGCTGTATGTCGGCACCGTCGCACAGTCCAGTTCGGCGGCCAGTTCCCGCACCGCGTCCTGGGTGGGCCCGACGAAGGTGGCACCCAGGTCGACCGGCACGCCGGCCACGGCCGCGGTGTAGGAACGCCCGCCGACGCGGTCACGACCCTCCAGCACCAGCACATCGTGGCCGAGTCCGGTCAGCTCGCGCGCCGCCGACAGACCAGCAAACCCCGCCCCCACCACGATCACATCGGTCACGGCACCCAGTGTGCCGTCTCGGCGCGCCGAGGTGGGCGTTGCCTGCATTTTCGCATCGAAATCGCATTAGGGTGACGGCCTGTGAAGGTGATGACTGCACTGCATGGACTGTCCGGAGCTGCCGAGCGGGCCCGCGAGTTGCGCGATGCCGGGGCCAGCGGTGTGTTCACCTTCGAGGGGCCGCACGATGTGTTCGCCCCGCTGACCCTTGCGTCGACGGTCGGTGGGCTGGACCTGATGACCAATGTGGCAATCGCGTTTCCGCGCAATCCGATTCACCTGGCTCACCAGGCCATCGATCACCAGATCCTGACCGAGGGGCGGTTCACCCTCGGGCTGGGCACCCAGATCCGCACCCAGATCGAGAAGCGATTCGGTGCGGATTTCGACCGGCCGGTGGAACGGATGGTCGAACTCGTCGGTGCACTCCGCGCGATCTTCGCCACCTGGCAGACCGGTGAGCGGCTGGATTTCCGTGGCGAGTTCTACCGGCACACGCTGATGACGCCGACATTCACGCCGCGCGACAACCCCTACGGATCGCCGCCGATCTATGTCGGCGCGCTCGGGCCCCGGTTGACCAGGGCCACCGCTCAGCACGCCGACGGGCTGCTGGTGATGCCGTTCGGCAACAAGAAGTTTCTGCACGAGGTCACCATGGCCGCGGTCGACAAGGGCCTGGCCGCCGCCGGTCGGACCCGCGCCGATCTGGCGGTGGTCCCCGAGATCATCGTCTCGGTGGCCTCCGACACCAACGACGACCACCGGGCGACACGGCAGTTGCTGGCGTTCTACGGATCGACGCCGGCTTACCGACCCGTCCTGGACATCCACGGCTGGGGAGATTTGCAGCCGGAGCTCAATGCGTTGTCCAAGCAGGGTAAATGGGCCGAGATGGGATCGCTGATCGATGACGAGGTGCTGCACACCATTGCGGCATGCGGTACTCCGATCCAGATCGCTGACCATATCCGGGACAGGGTCGCCGGCATCTCCGACCGGATCTGCATCTACCAGCCGGGCCCCATCGAGACCGACTCGTTGGCCCAGATCGTTGACGCGTTACACACCTGAGGTCCTATGGTGGTTGGTACGGGAGAGGACCACGAGGAGGTTGTCCGATGGCCGAGCGCGCCGAGGCTGACGAAGCCGAGTTCAGCGATGTCCTGATCATCGGGGCGGGCATCTCCGGGATCAACGCCGCCTACCGCATCCGCGAGCGCAACCCGGATCTGAAGTTCACGATCCTGGAGCGGCGCGAACGCATCGGCGGTACCTGGGACCTGTTCCGTTATCCGGGGATTCGTTCCGATAGCGATATCTTCACGCTGAGCTTCCCGTACGAGCCGTGGACCGGTCGCGATCATGTTGCCGAAGGTGCCGATATCCGCGACTACCTGGTCGCCACGGCCCGAAAGTTCGGTATCGACCGACACATCCGGTTCGGCACGCAGGTGTCCTCGGCCGATTGGGATTCCTCGACCGACACCTGGACGGTGCATGCCGAAAACGACGGCGTCGCGACCACGTATCGATGCCGGTTCCTGTTTTTCGGCACCGGTTACTACAACTACGACGAGCCATACACTCCGGACTTCCCGGGTATCGAGAACTTCGGTGGCACGGTCGTGCACCCGCAGTTCTGGCCGGAGGATCTCGATTACACCGGTAAGCGCATCGTCGTGATCGGCAGCGGTGCCACCGCCATCAGCCTGGTGCCTGCGCTGTCCGCCACGGCGGGTCACGTCACGATGTTGCAGCGTTCGCCGACGTACATGATGTCCATGCCCGCGGTGCCCAAACCCACCGAGGCGGTCCGGCGGATGCTGCCGCGCAGGATCGCCCACCAGGTGGTCCGATTCCGCAACGCATGGATGCACTACTTCATCTACGTGTTCTTCCGCAGCATGCCGAAATTGGGACGCAAGCTGATCCGGCAGACCACCATCAATGCGCTGCCGAGCGGCTATCCCGTCGATGTGCATTTCAAGCCGCGCTACAACCCGTGGGATCAGCGGATGTGCCTGGTGCGCGACGGTGACCTGTTCGAGGACATCAGTGCGGGCAGGGCCGATGTGGTGACCGACCACATCGATCATGTCGATGCCGACGGGATCGTGCTGAAATCCGGCGACCGCATCGATGCCGACATCATCGTCACCGCCACCGGGTTGCAGCTCCTGGCACTCGGTGGGATCCAGATCGCCATCGACGGTGCCCCGATCGATCCGACCGACCGGTTCGTCTACAAGGAGTATCTGCTCGAGGACGTCCCGAACATGGCGTGGTGTATCGGCTACACCAACGCCTCGTGGACGTTGCGGGCCGATATGACCGCACGTGCGGTGGCCAGGTTGCTCGCCTATATGGACGAGAAGGGCTACACCCACGCCTACCCGCACCTGGGTTCGGTGGCCATGCCCGAGAAGCCGACGTTCGACCTCGCGGCCGGTTACGTGACCCGCGCGCTGCACGCGCTGCCGAAGTCGGGCACCCGCCGGCCATGGAAGGTGCGGCACAACTACGCGCTGGACACCTTCGAGCACCGGTTCGACCGGATCGAGGAGTCGATGACTTTTGGTCGGGTGCAATCGGGTTCGCGTCCTGCAGCCGCTGTCGCTCCCGCCGAAGTGGGTGCCTGACTCACGGGGTCCGAATCGTCAGGCCGGCCGCCAGCAGCTGGGTGGCCGATAGGCCGAACGTGGACTTGAAGCGGTCGGACAGATGGGACGAGCTGGCGAAACCGGCCTCGACGGCAGCGGTGGTGAGGTTGGCCCCGGCCGACAGTTCCGCCCCCGCGCGCATCAGCCGGCACCACATCCGGTACCGGCGCAGGCTGGTGCCGATCTCGGCGGAGAACAGATGCAGGAAACGGGATTCGGAGAGGCCGACTTCGGCGGCGAGCTCCGCGGCCCGTCCGGCGTGGACCGGGTCGTCGCGGATCTGTTTGGCGGCCAGTTCCATCCGCGGATCCACCGTGCGCAGCTCCCGGGGAGCGGCGATATCGAGCCAGCGTCCGGCTTGGGTGTCGTCGTCCGGAGCAGACAATAGCCGGTCCTCCTTCGCGTGCCCGGTGCCGATGCCGTGGATGATGTCACGGAACTGGTTGCGGCAGGCCGTGCTTCGTTGTGCGGCCGGATCGAGATAGCAGGACACCAGCGGACCGGTCATCGTCAGATGGTGGGTCAGCCGGGGCGGGATGAGCGCGCTGCGCGCGGTGATTCGATGACCGCCGATGTCGACGGTCAGCGGCGCATCCACGCCGACGGCCAGACACCACACCGACCCGGAATGCGGATCGAGACCCAGCGCCGGGCCGGAGTACAACGCCTGTCCCGGCCAGATCCAGACAGCGGGATAGCAGGTTTGTGGAAGCTCGGTTCCCTCACACGCTGACATGCTGGACTCCTCACCATCGATCAGGAGGTTACCGTGGCAGCAGCCGTCATCCTGTCCGTCGGGGTGTTCTTTGCCGGAATGGGGCTGTATGCGTTGTCCGCCCCCGCGGCACTGTTGCGCCCCTTCGGTTTTGCCGTCACCTCGGACACCCAGCGGGCCGAGGTGCGCGCCGTGTACGGCGGGTTCGGCCTCGCGATGGCCGGCGTGCTCGGCTACGCGCTGTGCGCCTCCGATGCCGTCCGGGCGGGCATATTGTTGACGGTGGGTGTGGCACTGGCCGGAATGGCTGTGGGCCGGATCATCTCGGCGGCGGTGGGCGACCGGACGGCCTTCTACCCCAACTGGTTCTACTGCCTGGTCGAAGTGGCCGCGGCCGCAGTGTTGTTCTGGGCGGCCTGACACACGCCCTGGATCTCACGGGGCGACAGTGAGCCAGTCGGCGAATCCGGAGGGGTCGTGGCGGCCCAGTGCGCCGTGTTCGAACAGACCCCAGCCCTCGCTGGTCGTTCCGCCTTCGGTGCACACCGCCCGCCCGACGTGGTCGATGACGCCGAAACCGGATCGACCGATGATCGCGGGATCGGTCATATCGTAGGTTCGGCGCTCGGTGAAATTCTCGCCCTTCCACACGCCGTGGATCCAGTCCGGATCACCGCCATAGCCACCGCCGACGTGAATGGGCACCGGCAGTTTGGATTCCACGTCGAAATGCAACTCCGCGCCGGTGGCCGTCGTCGTGGTGATGGTGGCCCCGGTCGGGATGCGCGTGCCCGAACGGTAGTGGATCTTGACCTGTGGCCAGCCGAGCTGCTCGACACGGCCGTCCTTGAACACCCTGGTGCAGTCGTTGAGGGAGCGGAAACCGTCGGGCGCCTCCTGGATGATCATGACGATGGAGAACTCGTCGAAGGCCATCGGTACGTAGAGCCACCACATGCCCTCGAACGGCGGGTCGGCAGGCCGGCCCGCGGGTTCGGCCTCGCCGATGGGACGGATGCCCCAGGACCGATCGCGGGAGCCGATCCAGGTAGCGGGATCGACCGTGATGCGCTCACCGTCGATGTCGAGATGCCCACTCCAGGAACCCAACTGGGCAAAACGCTGAGCGTTCAAGGTCACCCGGTTGCCTTGGCGCATCAGGTGCGGTTGTTCCTGCACCACGTCACACAGACCGTTCCAGGTGAGATCGACGGCGATTCCCTCGGTGTCATCCATGGTGATCCGCAACTGTTGCAGCGGTTCGGCGACGTCGACCCGGTAGGAATTGACATGCTGGTGCAAGCGATCCTGGTCGATGGCATCGGACAGGTGCACCGCGGTCTGGGTGTCGCCGCGGCGGATCAGGACGAAGGCGTCCTTGACGCCGAGGTTCGGGTAGTAGCCGATGCCGGAGATGAGGAAGATGTCTCCGGTCCGGTCGTGTGCGTTGAAGTAGGACCGATCGTAGAAATTGCGGTCCGATGATCCCGGCCATGCGATCGGTTGCGGTACCTGGTGAATCGGGAACTCATCCATCGGTCCGAGCATCAGTTCTCCTCAAGCAGTCGTCGGAGCAGGGAAGCGTGGTAGAACGTCGACTCCACGTCGTCTGGGGAATCCATCTCGCCGAAATGCACACGGCGCGCGGTGGTACGCATGAACACGCAGCACCAGATGACCCCGGAGTAGATGTAGAACCAGCGCAGATCCCCGAGCGTCACCCCGGTCAGCTGTTCGTAGGTCGCGCGCACATCGTCCTCGCGCAGGACATCCGGTAAGCCGGGAAGGCCGGCAAGTCCGGCGAGTTCCTGGAAGACCATGTGCGCGAAGATGAGCCACGCGACATCGAGTTCGCGCGGGCCGACGGTCGCCATCTCCCAATCGAGCACCGCGACCGGTCGGAAGTCCTCGTACAGCACATTGCCTACCCGCGAATCGCCCCACACCAGTACCGGTGTGCCGGATGCGGCATCGGTCGGGAAGTTCTCGTCGAGCCACGTCAGCGCCTGCTCGACAAGGGGGGAGCGGCCGATATCGGCGACGGCGAACTCGTACCATTGCCTGAGCCAGCCGAAATGGCGACGCAGTGGTGAATCGCCCGGAGGGTCGGCCTCGGAGAGGAAGGAGAAGCGCTGTGCGGCATCCGGTATCGCGTGCAGTTTCGCCAGTACCTCGACTGTGGCGTCCTGTAATTCGCGGCGGCGTGCCTGCGAAGCGTCGGCGAACCAGTTGCCACCGAAGGTATAGGGCATGACATCGGGCGGGACCTCGCCGGGCACGCGGTCCATCAGGAAGAACGGGGTGCCCAGCACCTCGCCGCCGTTGTCGATCCATCGCACCGTGGGTACCGGGACGTCGGTGAGTTCGCCGACGAGACGCATGAGGTCGAATTGATGATCAAGTCGGTAGGCGGAGAAGACGGGTACATCGGCCGCGGTGGGGGCAACGCGGGCGACAAGGGGATGCTCGTCCGCACCCCAGCGCGCGGTCAACAGGATGGTCTCCGACGACATCCCGTTGGCGTCGATGCCGCTTTCGAGGACGACCTGCGGTGCCGGACGCTCGGGTACCTGGGTTGCCAGCCAGTGCGACAGGACATCGGGCAGCGTGCTGGTATCGCGGGTGGAGCGCTGCAGACGGCTGACATCCTCGACAGCCGGGTCATTGGCCACGATGCTTCCTTCCGATCCGAATTACGATACGCTGGGTAGCGTTATGAAATCAGACTTGCCATCGGTTGACAAGGGTGCCGGGCGGCCGCGCGACCCGCGGATCGATGCCGCCATCCTGTCGGCGACAGTGGACCTGCTGGTCGAGATCGGCTACGCCAACCTGACCATGGCGGCGGTCGCGGAGCGGGCGGGAACGACCAAGACGGCCTTGTACAGGCGGTGGTCGAGCAAGGCGGAACTGGTGCACGAGGCGGCGTTCCCGACGGCGCCCACCGCCCTGAACATGCCCGAGGGCGATATCGCCTCCGACGTGCGAGCGATGATCGCGGCGGCAGGCGCGGTGTTCACCAGTCCGGTGGTGCGGGCAGCGCTGCCCGGACTCATCGCGGACATGGCCGCCGATCCCGACCTCAACGACCGGGTGATGAGTCGGTTCACCGGGCTGTTCGAGGTGGTCCGGTTGCGTCTGGTGCACGCCGTCGAACGTGGCGAGGTGCTCGAAAGCGTCGATCCGCAGCGGCTCATCGAATTGATCGGCGGCGCCACGTTGTTGCGCATGCTGCTCACGCCGGGCCAGGAGCTAGACGATCAATGGGTGCAGCAGACCACGGCCATCGTGGTCAACGGCATCGTCCTGTGATCCGAGACCGATCACCCCGACCGACCCCGATGTGTGACACCCGCCCCGCGGGCGCCATGCGTATGGTCGAGACGTAAAGGCTGTTCGCGTCATCTGTCGAAAGGTGTGCCTCGTCGTGTCCGTGTTGTCGACCCCCTTGATCGCCGACACCCTGGCCCGGTTGTTCTCCCGGTTGGTGAATCCGAGCCCCAAGCAGGCAGTGCGCTTTGCCGATATCCCGGCCCGGGTCAGTACGGTCAGCATCCCGACCCGCCACGGCGAGACCGCGGCCGATGTCTACCTCCCCGACGGTGAACCCGACGGCGTGTACGTCAACATCCACGGGGGCGGCTTTGTCGTGGGACACCGCGATCAGGACGATCCGTGGTGCCGGTTCCTGGCCGCCCGCGCCAACGTCGTCGTCGTCAACACCGACTACCTGCTGGCCCCCGAGCACCGCTTCCCGATCGCCGTCGAGCAGCTCTACGACGTCGTCACCTGGGCCGGTGCCGCCGAACGGGACTGGCCGGGCGAGCGATTGTGCGTGGGTGGCCAGAGCGCTGGGGGCAATCTGTCCGCTTCGGTATCCCGGCTGAGTCTCATCCACGGTGGTCCGACGATCGCCCTGCAGGTGCTGCATTACGCGCCGCTGGACCTGGTGACCGCAACCGGGCACAAGAGATCTCCCCGAGGTGCGCAGGCGATCATGAAACCGTGGATGGGTGAGGTCTTCGATACCGCCTACATCCCCGACCGGAAACGCCGCCGCGACCCGCTGGCTTCACCGGCATGGGGTGACAATGCCGACGAGATCGCAGGCATCGCACCGGCACTGGTGATCGCCTGCGAGTACGACCGGTTGCGTGACGAAGCCGCGGAGTACGCCAAGAGCCTCGACGCGGTCGCAGCGCTGGTCGACTACGTGGAGGTGCCCGATGTCGACCACGGATACAACATCATGAGCGACGCCGTGGATGTCACCCGCGGCATGTACGAGTTGATCGCCGGGCGGGTGCGCGACGCGGTGAGTTAACGCACGAACTGTTGCGCGTCGTTCGCCAGGTCCAGCAGCGGTTGGGGGAGCGCACCGAGGGCGAACGTGACCGCGGCGGTCACCGTCACCGCACCGGTGGTGAACACACTCGGGGCCACCACCTCGGGTGCATCCGCGGGCGGATCGGTGAAGAACATCAGCACGATCACCCGCACATAGAAATAGGCGGCCACCGCGCTGGCGATCACGCCGACGACCACCAACGCACCGGCCCCGCCCTGGGCCGCGGCCTTGAACACCGCGAACTTGCTGACGAACCCACTGGTCAGTGGGATGCCCGCGAAGGCCAACAAGAACAGCGAGAACACCACGCCCACCACCGGATACCGCCGGCCCAAACCGGCCCATTGCGCCAGCGAGGTCTCCTCCTCGCCATCGGCACGGCGCACCAATCCGGCCAGCGCGAACGCGCCCAGGGTGCTGAAACCGTAGGCGAACAAATAGAACAGCGTTGCCGACACCCCGGCATCGTCGAGTGCGATCACGCCGGTGAGGATGAATCCGGTGTGGGCGACCGCCGAGTAGGCCAACATGCGCTTGACATCGCTCTGACTGACGGCGGTGAGCGTACCGACGACCATGGTGACGATGGCGATGATCCACATCATCGGCCGCCAGTCGGCCGCCAGACCCGGAAGCGCGACGTAGAAGATACGCAACATCGCACCGAATGCCGCGATCTTGGTCGCCGCCGCCATGAACGCCGTCACCGGCGTCGGGGCACCCTGGTACACATCCGGAATCCACGAATGAAAAGGAACGGCACCGACTTTGAACAGGATGCCGACCGCCAGCAGTCCGGCACCCGCCAGGGCCAACGCCGGTCCGCCCGCGGGCTGCGGGCCGTCACCGGCGATCGCGTTGGCGATATCGTCGAGTCCGAAGCCGCCGGCATAGCCGTACAACAACGCGATCCCGTACAGGAAGAACGCCGAGGCGAACGCTCCGAGCAGGAAGTACTTGAGCGCGGCCTCCTGTGAGACCAACCGCCGCCGTCGGGCCAGCCCGCACATCAGGTACAGCGGCAGCGACAACACCTCCAGGGCCACGAACATCGTCAACAGGTCGTCGGCGGCGCCGAAGATCATCATGCCCGCCAACGCCAACATCATCAGCGGGAAGATCTCGGTCTGCGCCACAACGGCTTTGGCGGCGACCTTTTCAGCCACGCTTCCCGGTACCGCGGCGGCCTGCGGGGTGAAACCGTCCAGTCCGCCGCCGGCCGAGGCGGGGATGCGGCGCTCGGCGGCCAGCAGCACACCGAGGATGCCGATCAACAGCAACAGTCCCTGCAAGAACAGCGCCGGCCGGTCGACGGCCAGCGAGCCCACCGCGGCACTGTTGCCCGGCGAGGATCCCAGTCCGGCCGTCACCGACACCACCGCGACCAGCGCCCCGATCTGCCCGCCTAGCGCCAGTACGAGCTGGGTGCCGTAGCGAAGGCGGCGGGGGACGAAGGCTTCCACCATGATGCCTGCCACCGCGACGCCGAGGATGATCAGAAGCGGTGCCAGTTGCCCGTATTCGATATGCGGCGCCTCGACGTTCATCGGCCGTCTCCTTCCGCGGTGGCGGGCCTCGGATCCTGCACGTCGATCGTGGTCAGCGTGTGGGTGACGGCGGGATTGATGACATCGAGCGCAGGCTTGGGGTAGATGCCCAGCACGAGCAGCAGCACGATCAGCGGTGCCACCACGATCAGTTCGCGGGGGACCAGGTCGCGTAGTGACTCGTTGCCGCGTGCCACCGGCCCGGTCATCATCCGCTGGTAGGCCCACAGGATGTAGATCGCCGACAACACCAGCGCCAGTGCGGCGATGACCGCCAGCGCCGGGAACCGGCTGAATGTGCCGATCAACACCAGGAACTCACTGATGAACGGGCCGAGCCCCGGTAGCGACAGGGTGGCCAGGCCCGCGACCAGGAATGTGCCGGCCAGCACCGGTGCCACCTTCTGGATCCCGCCGTAATCCGCGATGAACCGGGACCCCCTGCGCGACACCAGGAATCCGGCGATCAGGAACAGGGCGGCGGTGGAGATGCCGTGGTTGACCATGTACAGCGTGGATCCCGACTGACCCTGGCTGGTCAGCACGAAGATGCCGAGGATGATGAACCCGAAGTGCGATATCGACGTGTAGGCGATCAGCCGCATCACATCGGTCTGTCCGATCGCGACGACGGCACCATAGATGATGCCGATGACGGCCAGCGTGATGATCACCGGTTGGAACGTCTTGGTGGCATCGGGAAACAGCTGTAGGCAGTACCGCAGCATGCCGAAGGTGCCGACCTTGTCGACGATGGCCATCATCAGCACCGCGGTCGCCGGGGTGGATTCGACCGCGGCGTCGGGCAACCAGCGATGGAACGGCCACAACGGCGCCTTCACGGCGAAGGCGAACATGAAGCCGAGGAACAGCGCGTTGAGCAAGGCGGGATCGACGGCCAGCTGACCGCTCTGCACGGCCGCCACGATCGCCCGGAAATCGAAAGTGCCGCCGAGGTCGTCGAGGGTGACGACGTAGAGCCCGATCACCGCGGCCAGCATGATGAGCCCGCCGAACAGGTTGTACAACAGGAACTTCACGGCCGCGGCACTGCGATGTGCCCCGCCGAACCCGCCGATCAGGAAGTACATCGGAATGAGCATGGCTTCGAAGAACACATAGAACAGCAGCACGTCGAGCGCCACCAGCGAGATGAGCACCATGCCCTCGACGGCCAGCGTCAGGGCCAGATAGGTCTGGCTGGACCGCGCGCGGCTGTCGTCCCGGGCGTCGTTCCAGCCCGCCACGATCAGCAGCGGTACCAACACCGCGGTCAGCACGACCAGCGCCAGCGCGATACCGTCCAGGCCCAGGATGTAGCCCGTGCCGAAGCTCGGGATCCAGGGATGGTCCTCGACGAACTGGAACTGCGGCCCGGCCGGATCGAACCTCACGGCCAGCAGTGCCGCGACGGCCAGGACGGCCAGGGACACCGCAAGCGCGGCCCACCGGGCAAACACCTTGGAGGGCAGCAGGATCACGATCGCGGCCCCGACCATCGGCACCGCCCACAGTGCGGTCAGCCAGCCGACCCCGGTCACCAGATCCTCACCATCAGTATCGCCCCGATCACCAGGACCGTGCCGGCCAGCATGGACAGTGCATATGACCGGGCGAACCCGGTCTGCCATCTCCGCAATCGTTGCGAGGCGTCGGAGATGACGGTGGCCAACCCACGGGTGGCGCCCTCGACGATGTCCTCGTCGATCTCGACCAGACCGGCGGTCACCCGCTGACCGGGACGCATCAGGACCCGTTCGTTGAGTGCGTCGCCGTAGAGGTCGTTGCGGGCGGCGATGGTCAACGCCGAACCGGCCGGTGCGATCTCGGGAACCTGCTGGTTGGCGTACATCCGATAGGCGATCCCGATGCCGACCGCCACCACCGTCAGGATGATGACCGTCATCACCCATACCGGCATGATGTGGTGCACCTCGTGCACTCCGACCACGGGTTCCAGCCAGTGCGCCAACCCACCGCCGACCGCCAGCACCGCGCCGGCGCCGACGGATCCGATGGCGAGGATGACCATGGGTGCGGTCATGACCGCCGGCGACTCGTGCGGGTGAGTGGTGTGCTCATCCCAGCGCCGCTCGCCGAAGAACGTCATCAACATGACCCGGGTCATGTAGAAGGCGGTGATCCCGGCACCCAGCAGGGCCGCTCCGCCGAGCAGGATACCTCTGACTCCGCCTGCGCCGAAGGCGGTTTCGATGATGGCATCCTTGGAGAAGAACCCCGCGAACGGAGGAACGCCGATGATGGCGAGATAACCGAGGCCGAACGTGACGAACGTGATCGGCATGACCGAGCGAAGCCCGCCGAACCGGCGCATATCTGTCTGGTCGTTCATCCCGTGCATCACCGACCCGGCACCGAGGAACAACCCGGCCTTGAAGAAGCCGTGGGTGATCAGGTGCATGATGGCCACCGCGTAGCCGGCCGGGCCGAGACCGGCGGCCAGCACCATGTAACCGATCTGGCTCATCGTCGAGGCCGCCAGTGCCTTCTTGATATCGTCCTTGGCACAACCGATCACCGCGCCGAACAGCAGCGTGACCGCGCCGACGATGGTGACGGCGACCTGCGCGCCGGGCGCCAGGTTGAACACCGGTCCCGAGCGCACGATCAGATACACCCCCGCGGTGACCATGGTGGCGGCGTGGATGAGCGCCGACACCGGCGTCGGACCCTCCATCGCATCACCGAGCCAGGACTGCAGCGGCACCTGGGCCGATTTGCCGCACGCCGCGAGCAGTAGCAGCAATCCGATGGCGGTGAGCGTGCCCTCCGACAGTTGCGGGGCGGCGGCGAATACGCCTGCGTACGATACGGTTCCGGTCGAGGAGAACATCACCATCAGCGCGACCGCCAGACCGATATCGCCGACCCGGTTGACCACGAAGGCCTTTTTGGCCGCCGTCGCGGCACTCGGCTTGTGCGACCAGAAGCCGATCAGCAGGTATGAGGCCAGCCCGACGCCCTCCCAGCCCATGTAGAGCCCCAGGAAGTTGTCGGCGAGCACCAGCAGCAGCATCGCCGCCAGGAACAGGTTCAGGTAGGCAAAAAATCGTCGACGACCGACGTCCGCCCTCATATAGCCCACCGAGTACAGGTGGATCAACGAACCGACCCCGGTGATCAACAGTACGAAACAGATCGAGAGCGCGTCGACCTGCAACCCGAAATCCACCCGTAGCTGTCCGACCGGCACCCACGTGAACAGCGTCTGGGTGACGGTGCGGTCCTCGGCGGCGCGCCCGAGCAGATCGACGAACAGCAGCACACCCAGAACGAACGATCCGAAGGCGGCGGCACATCCGAGCAGGTGGCCCCACCGGTCGGTGGCGCGGCCGCCGAGGAGCAGCACGGCAGACCCCGCCAACGGCAGCGCGATCAGCAGCCAGCTCAGCGTGCCCATATCAGTTCTTCAGCAGACTGGCCGCGTCCACCGAGGCGGACTGACGGGCCCGGAAGATCGCCATGAT
Organism: Mycolicibacterium neoaurum ATCC 25795; assembly: GCF_000691525.1. Classification (GTDB taxonomy): domain Bacteria; phylum Actinomycetota; class Actinomycetes; order Mycobacteriales; family Mycobacteriaceae; genus Mycobacterium; species Mycobacterium neoaurum. Next base: position 283,480 of record NZ_JMDW01000011.1, on the reverse strand, counting down.
GATCGCCAGGCCGACGACCACCTCGCAGGCGGCAACCACCATCACGAAGAACGCGACGACCTGACCGTCGAGATTGCCGTGCATCCTCGCGAAGGTGACGAAGGCCAGATTCGCCGCGTTCAACATCAGCTCGACACACATGAACATCACGATGGCGTTGCGGCGCAGCAAGACTCCGGCGGCTCCGACGGTGAAGATCAGCGCGGAGAGGTACAGGTAGTTCGCCGGGTTCATGATTCGCGCCCCCGCGATGCGCTGTTTCGCGGGACGAGGACCGAACTGACCGAGGTCGGTGCGGCGGTGCCGTCGGGCAGCCGCGCGGGCATGTCGACGGCGTTGTGCCGGGCATACACACCGGGATTGGGCCGTGGTGTCGGATACCCGCCGGGTCCGAACCGCTCGGTGGCCAGCTCGCGCTGGGTCTTGCGCCGGTCGAAGCGCTCCCGGTGCGCCAGCAGCATCGCGCCGACCGCCGCGGTGATCAGCAGCGCGCTGGTGAGCTCGAACGCCCAGACGTAGCGGGTGAAGATCAGCACCGCCAGGCCCTCGACATTGCCTCCGGCATTCGCTTCGGCCAGTCCGGTGAAGCCACCCACGGTTCCGCCCACCGAGGCGCTGCCGATACTGCCGACCAACAGGACACCGAACCCCAACCCGGCAATGACGGCCGCAACCCGCTGGCCGCGCAGGGTTTCCACGAGTGATTCCGAGGAGTCCACTCCGATGAGCATCAGCACGAACAGGAACAGCATCATCACCGCGCCCGTGTAGACGACGATCTGTACCACCCCCAGGAACACCGCGTCCTGGGCGATGTAGAGCACCGCGAGGTTGATCATGGTGACGGCGAGGAACAACGCGGAATACACCGCCTTCGGCGCCGCCACCACGCCGATGGCCGCCGCCAGCGCCAGGGCCCCGAGCACCCAGAACACCACTGCCTCACCGGTCGACGTCACCGTCATCGGGTCGTCTCCGGTTGCCGGGTGAGTCCGTCGGAGCGGATGTTGCCGCGGTAGTAGTCCTCGTCGGTGCTGCCCTCGGCCATGGCGTGGGGCGGTGCGGTCATGTCCGGGGCCAGCGGCGCCAGCAGCTTGTCCTTGCCGTAGATCAGGTCCGCACGATTGTCGTCGGCCATCTCGTAATCGTTGGTCATCGTCAGCGCCCGGGTGGGGCAGGCCTCGATGCACAACCCGCAACCGATACAGCGCAGGTAATTGATCTGGTACACGCGCCCGTATCGCTCTCCGGGGGAGAAGCGTTCCTCGGCGGTGTTGTCGGCCCCTTCGACGAAGATGGCATCGGCCGGACATGCCCAGGCGCACAGCTCGCAGCCGATGCACTTCTCCAGGCCGTCGGCGTACCGGTTCAGCTGATGCCTGCCGTGATAACGCGCAGCGACCGGCCCGGGTTTCTCCGGGTACTGCTCGGTGATCGGTTTGCGCAGCATCGCCTTGAACGTGACACCGAACCCGGCAAGTGCGTCACCGACCTTGGACATCGGAGTACTCCTTCGGTTGCGTGCGCGGCGGACTCGGAATGGGGGGAATCGGGAAGGAACGCACCGCTTGGGGATCGGTGGGCAACGTGAAGTGCGGGATGGCGCGCCGGCGCACCGCGCGCCGGATGATGACCACGACGGCCAGGACGGCGATCGCCGCACCGCTGACCGCCGCCGTCGTCCAGGCCGGGGCGCCCTGGTTACGCAGGGTCTTGGTGACCGAGACGACCACGATCCAGGCCAGCGACAGCGGGATGAGTACCTTCCAGCCCAGCGTCATGAACTGGTCGTAGCGCATCCGGGGCAGGGTCGCCCGCAGCCACATGAACAGGAACAGAAAGCCCCACACCTTCGCGACGAACCACAGCAGCGGCCACCATCCGGTGTTGGCGCCGTCGATCAGGCTGAACGGCAGCGGTGCCTGCCACCCGCCGAGGAACATCGTTGCGGCCAGCGCCGACACGGTCGTCATGTTGACGTACTCGGCCAGCATGAACATGGCGAACTTCAGCGAGGAGTACTCGGTGTGGAAGCCGCCGACCAATTCCCCCTCGGCCTCGGGCAGGTCGAACGGGGCCCGGTTGGTCTCACCGACCATCGAGGTCACGTAGATCAGGAACGACGGCAGCAGCAAGACGACGAACCAGGTGCTGTGCTGGGCGGCAACGATTCCCGAGGTCGACATCGTGCCCGCGTAGAGGAACACCGCCACGAAGGACAGCGCCATCGCGATCTCGTAGGACACCACCTGGGCGCTGGAGCGCAGGCCGCCCAGCAGCGGGTAGGTCGATCCGGAAGCCCAGCCGGCCAGCACGATGCCGTAGACACCGATCGAGGTGACGGCCAGCACGTAGAGCACCGCCACCGGCAGATCGGTCAGCTGCAACGCGGTGGTGTGCCCGAACACCGACACCTCACCGCCCATCGGGATGACGGCGAACGCCATGATCGCCGGGATCACCGAGATCACCGGTGCCATCAGATAGATCGGCTTGTCCACACCGGCCGGGATCAGCCCCTCCTTGAGGGCCAGCTTGATACCGTCGGCGAGGCTCTGCAACAGCCCGAACGGACCTACCCGGTTGGGGCCGAACCGCATCTGCATGCGGCCGAGCACCTTTCGTTCGACCAGGATGGCCACCAGGACGGTGAGCAGCAGGAAGACGAAGATCGCAAGGCATTTCGCGAGCATCAACCACCACGGGTCGTGGCCGAAGGAGTCCAGCGTCGGGTAGGTCATCCGGCCTCGATCCCGACGATGGCACCCAGTGGCGCTTCGAGGGTGCGGTAGACCGCCGCGCCCACCGCGTTCAACGGCACCCACACCACCCGGTCGGGCATCTCGGTGATCGCGACCGGCAGATCCACGGTGCCCCGGTCGGTGGAGATCCGCACCGGATCGCCTTCGGCGCAGCCGATCTCGGCGGCGGTGACCGCCGACAGGCGGGCCACGGCCGGGCGGGCGGTGCCTGCCAGATGAGGTTCACCGACCTGCAGCCGGCCGCCGTCGAGCAGCATCCGCCAGCCGGTCAGTACCGCCTGGCCGGGACCCGGCTCGACCGGATCGGGCTGGATCACCTGCGGAGCGGGCGGTCGGGATCCGGCCCATGGGTGCAACCGGTCGATATCGGCGCGGACGGTTGCGGTGTCGGCCAGGTTCAGATCGACACCGACCTCGTCGGCCAGTGCCGCCAACACGCGCATGTCCGAGGTGGCCGACGGCGGTAACGCTGCCTCGAACGGCCGCTGCCTACCCTCCCAGTTGACGAAGGTGCCCGATTTCTCGACGACCGGCGCGACGGGGAAGACCACATCGGCTCGGTCGGTCACGGGGGAGTGCCGCAATTCGAGGCTGACGACGAACGCCGCGGCGTCGATCGCCGCGGCCGCCTGCTCCGGATCGGGCAAATCGTCGATGTCGACACCGCCGATCAGCAGTGCCTGCAGTGTTCCCGAGGCGGCTGCGGCAAGGATGGCGTCGGTGTCGCGCCCCGGATCGGCGGGGATGTCCTCGACATTCCAGGCGGCGGCCACCTCGGCGCGGGCCCGGTCATCGGCGACGGGCCGCCCGCCGGGCAGCAGATTCGGTGCCGCGCCGACCTCCAGCGCGCCACGATCCCCGGCGCGCCGCGGGATCCACGCGATCCGCGAACCGGTGGCCTCGGCCAGCGTGCACAGCGCCGAACAGGCCCCCGGCGCGGTGGCCAGCCGCTCGCCGGCGAGGATGAGCGTGCCAGGGGGCAGGGCGTCGTGCATGCCGGCCAGCGCGGCGGCCTCGGTTCCCGGTACCGTCATGACGAGCGTGCCACCCATCTTGGTGAGCCCGCGGGTGGCGAACGGTGCGATCGCGGTCACCGGCAGTCCACGCTTGCGGAATGCCTTGCGCAGCCGGAGGAAGACGATCGGTGACTCTTCCTCCGGTTCGAACCCGACCAGCAGCACCGCCGGTGCCGACTCGATATCGGCGTAGCCGACCGCCTGCGGCCTGCCGGCGACGGCGTGGGCCAGGAAGTCGGCCTCCTCGGTCGAGTGCTGGCGGATCCGGAAGTCGATATCGTTGGTGCCCAGCATGATCCGGGCGAACTTGGCGTAGGCCCAGGCGTCCTCCATGGTGGACCGGCCGCCGACCAGCACCCCGGCGCTGCCGGCGGCGGCGGTGAGGCCGCGCACCGCGACGGCGATCGCCTCCGACCAGGAAGCCGGGCGTTGGCTGCCGTCGGGATCACGCAGCAATGGGGTGGTGATCCGATCGCCCTGGGTGGCGTAGGTGAAGGCCCAGCGGCCCTTGTCGCAATTCCACTCCTCATTGACCTCGGGATCGTCACCGGCCAACCGGCGCAGCACCTTTCCGCGCCGGTGATCGGTGCGCTGCGCACAACCCGAGGCGCAGTGTTCGCAGACGCTGGCCGAGGACACCAGGTCGAACGGCCGGGCGCGGAACCGGTAGGCGGTCCCCGTGAGCGCACCGACCGGACAGATCTGCACGGTGTTGCCGGAGAAGTACGAGTCGAAGGCCTCACCGTCGGCGATGCCGACCTGTTGCAGCGCACCGCGTTCCAACAACTCGATGAACGGGTCGCCGGCGATCTGGTCGGAGAACCGGGTGCACCGGGCGCAGAGCACACAACGCTCGCGATCCAGCAGCACCTGTGCCGAGAGGTTGATGGGCTTCGGATAGGTCCGTTTCACATCGGTGAAACGCGAGTCCGCACGACCGTGCGCCATCGCCTGGTTCTGCAGCGGGCACTCGCCACCCTTGTCGCATACCGGGCAGTCCAGCGGATGATTGATCAGCAGCAGCTCCATCACGCCGTGCTGCGCCTTGTCGGCGATCTCGGAGGTCAGCTGGGTGCGCACCACCATGTCCGGGGTGACCGTCGCCGTACAGGACGCCAACGGTTTGCGTTGTCCCTCGACCTCCACCAGGCACTGCCGACACGCCCCGACCGGGTCCAGCAGCGGGTGATCGCAGAAGCGGGGGATCTGGATGCCCATCAGTTCGGCGGCCCGGATGAGCAACGTGCCCTTCGGCACGCTGATCCGGTGGCCGTCGATGGTCAGCGACACCATCTCCACGGCGGTGGTGTCGTTGGTAGGTCCGGCGAGCGTCATGCCCGTGCCCCCTCTTTCTCGGCGAGCAGGCTGATGTACCCCCAAAAGTGGCCATGGCCGGGGGTACACGTGTCTGCTCGCGGGGTCATGGTCACCGGCCGGCCTCCGCCGTGGCGAACACCGTCGACGCGTGCGGGTCGAACGGGCACCCCGACCCCAGATGGGCCAAGTACTCGTCGCGGAAGTACTTGATCGAGGAGATGATCGGGCTCGCGGCGCCGTCACCGAGTGCGCAGAACGATTTGCCGAGAATGGCATCGGAGATGTCGAGCAGCGTGTCGATATCGGTGTCCGTGGCGCGTCCGGTCTCCAGCCGTTCGTAGATCTGGGTCAGCCAGTAGGTGCCCTCCCGGCACGGTGTGCACTTCCCGCAGGACTCGTGGGCGTAGAACTGCGTCCATCGCCGGACCGCACGCACCACACAGGTGGTCTCGTCGAAGATCTGCAACGCCTTGGTGCCCAGCATCGACCCGACACCGGCGACCCCCTCGTAATCCAGTGGTACGTCCAGGTGTTCGGCGGTCAGAAGCGGTGTCGACGATCCGCCCGGGGTCCAGAACTTCAACTCGTGGCCGGCCCGCACCCCGCCCGCGTAGTCGAGTAGTTCGCGCAACGTGATACCCAGGGGTGCCTCGTATTGACCCGGTTGGGTGACGTGTCCGGACAGCGAGTACAGGGTGAAACCGGGGGACTTGTCCGAACCCATCGAACGGAACCAGTCGACCCCGCCGGCGACGACGGCGGGCACACTCGCGATCGATTCGACATTGTTGACCACCGTCGGGCGGGCATACAGGCCCGCGACGGCGGGGAACGGCGGCCGCAACCGGGGCTGGCCGCGCCGGCCCTCCAAGGAGTCCAGCAGGGCGGTCTCCTCACCGCAGATGTAGGCACCCGCCCCGGCGTGCACCACCAACTCGAGTCCTGCTCCGAGGTAACCGGCGTCGTAGGCCTCGGCGACCGCACCCTGCAACCGGCGCAGCACCGGCACCACCTCACCGCGCAGATAGATGAACGCATGTTCGGCGCGGATGGCGTGCGCGGCGATGATCGCGCCCTCGACCAGCACGTGCGGATTGGCCATCAGCAGCGGGATGTCCTTGCAGGTGCCGGGTTCGGACTCGTCGGCGTTGATCACCAGGCACTTGGGCTTGGGGTCCTCCTGGTTGATGAACGACCATTTCTGTCCGGTGGGGAACCCGGCCCCACCGCGACCGCGTAGTCCGGCCTCCTTGACCATCGCGATGAGTGCGTCGGGATCCATCGACAGGGCCGTGCGCATGGCCTCGTAGCCGCCACGGCGACGGTAGCCCGCAAGCGTCCAGGAGTCGGCATCATCCCAGTGCGCGCTGAGTACCGGAGCCAGGGTCACCGACGGTCCCCGTTCCTGGGCGGCAAGTCTTCTGACGGTGCCGGTGCGGGCTGATCGCGCACCGATTCCTCGGTGAGGCGTTCGTCGTCCGGTGTCTGGACCCGAGCCGGTGTGCCGGACTCGGGTGCGGTCATACCGCGCTCGCGGGCGATGCGCAGGCCCGCCAGGGTTGCCTGCCCCGGGGCGCCGTCATTGGCACCGGGACGTTCGTCGGGAAATCCGGCGAGGATGCGGGCGGTCTGTTTGAACGTGCACAGCGGTGCGCCGCGGCTGGGTGTCACCTGGGTGCCGGATCGGAGGGTGTCGACGAGATCACGTGCCGTGGAGGGTGTTTGGTTGTCGAAGAACTCCCAGTTCACCATGATGACCGGTGCGAAGTCACATGCCGCGTTGCATTCGATGTGCTCCAGGGTGATCGACCCGTCCGCGGTGCTCTGCCCGGCGTGGACGCCGAGGTGGTCCTGCAGGATCTCCAGGATCGCGTCACCGCCCATGACCGCGCACAGGGTATTGGTGCACACCCCGACCAGATACTTCCCGGTGGGGGTGCGACGGTACATCGAATAGAACGTGGCGACCGCGGTCACCTCGGCCGGGGTCAGTGCGAGTTGTCCGGCGCAGAAGGCGATACCGGCAGGGGTGAGGTAACCGTCCTGCGACTGCACCAGATGAAGCAGGGGAAGCAGGGCCGAGCGGGCCACCGGGTAGCGCGCGATGATCTGGGCGGCATCGGCGGACAGGCGGGCCGTCACCTCCTCGGAATAGGACGTGGGCCCGGCGCCGATCGGAGGGCCTGCCTCGTCGGGTCGCTGGCCGAGCGTGAGATCGATGGCTGTCACCTGTCCACACCTCCCATCACCGGGTCGATCGAGGCCACCGCCGATATCGCGTCGGCGACCATGCCGCCCTCGCACATCGCGGCCACCGCCTGCAGATTGGTGAACGACGGATCGCGGTAATGCACCCGGTAGGGCCGGGTTCCGCCATCACTGACCATGTGCACACCCAACTCACCGCGCGGTGATTCGACCGCGACGTACACCTGGCCGGGCGGCACCCGGATACCCTCGGTCACCAGCTTGAAATGGTGGATCAGCGCCTCCATGGAGGAGCCCATGATCTTGGCGATGTGAGCGGGGGAGTTACCGAGGCCGTCCGGGCCGAGCTCCAGGTCGGCGGGCCAGGCGAGCTTCTTGTCGGTGAGCATCACCGGACCGGGCCGCAGCCGCGACACGCACTGCTCGACGATGCGCAGCGACTGCTTCATCTCGTCCACGCGAATCAGATAGCGGCCGTAGGCATCACAACCGTCGTCGGTGCAGACGTCGAAATCGTAGGTCTCGTAACCGCAGTACGGCTGGGCGCGGCGCAGATCGTGCGGCAACCCCGTGGAGCGCAGCACCGGACCGGTGATCCCCAGCGCCATGCAACCGGTCAGGTCCAGGTAGCCGATACCCTTGCTGCGGGCCTTCCAGATGTAGTTCTCGCGCAGCATCTTTTCCAGGTCGCGCAGCTGCTCCGGTAGCACCTCCAGCAGTCGGCGCAGCTGTGGCATGGCCTCATCGGGCAGATCGGCGGCCAATCCGCCGGGCCGGATATAGGCGTGGTTCATCCGCAGCCCGGTGATGGTCTCGAACAGCGACAGGATCTCCTCGCGCCCGCGGAAACCGAAGAACATGGCCGACATCGCGCCGAGCTCCATGCCGCCGGTGGCCAGTGCGACAAGATGGCTGGAGATCCGGTTGAGTTCCATGAGCATCACCCGGATGATGCTGGCGCGTTCGGGGATGTCGTCGGTGACACCGAGAAGTTTTTCCACTCCCAGGCAATAGGCCGTCTCGTTGAAGAACGGGGACAGATAGTCCATCCGCGTCACGAAGGTGACACCCTGTGTCCAGGTGCGGTATTCGAGGTTCTTCTCGATCCCGGTGTGTAGGTACCCGATACCGCAGCGGGCCTCGGTGATGGTCTCGCCCTCGATCTCCAGGATCAGCCGCAGCACTCCGTGCGTGGACGGGTGTTGCGGGCCCATGTTGACCACGATTCGCTCGCCGGCGTGCTCACGCGCCGCGGCCACGACCGCATCCCAGTCCTGGCCGCCGACCATCACGACGGGCGGGTCTGTCTCTATCGTCATCAGTTGTAGGACCTCCGCTGGTCGGGCGGCGGTATCTGGGCCCCGTGGTACTCGACGGGGATGCCGCCCAACGGATAGTCCTTGCGCTGCGGGTGCCCCACCCAGTCGTCGGGCATCTCGATGCGCGTCAGCGAGGGGTGCCCGTCGAAGATGATGCCGAAGAAGTCGTAGGTCTCGCGCTCATGCCAATCGGTCGTCGGATAGACCGAGAACAGCGACGGCACATGGGGATCGGCGTCGGGTGCGGTGACCTCCAGCCGGATCCTGCGGTTGTGGGTGATCGACATCAGCGGATAGACGGTGTGCAGTTCGCGGTCCTGCTCATCGGGGAAGTGCACCCCCGAAACCCCCAGGCAGAGTTCGAAGCGCAGGGCAGCGTCATCACGCAGGGTCTGGGCGACGGCCAGCAGGTGCGCTCGGCGCACGTCGATGGTGAGCTCATCGCGGAAGACCACGACGCGTTCGACGGCTTCGGTGAACCCGTCGCGGCCCAGTGTCGCGATCAGCGCGTCGACCACCTCGTCGAAATAGCCGCCGTACGGGCGCGGGGAGCTGCCCGGCAGTGCGACCTCACGGACCAGCCGGCCGTAGCCGGAGGTGTCACCGGTGCCGCTGACACCGAACATGCCGCGGCGGGTGCCGATCACCTCCCGGTCCTGCCCGGTCATCTGTCTGTTCGCTCCGCAAGCGTCGCTCATCGCAGCAGCCCGGTCAGTTCGATGGTCGTCGGCGATGCCAGCGCGGCCTGCTCGGCGGCGGCCACGGCCTCGGCGCGATTCACCCCGAGCGGCATCTCGGCGATCTTGGCGTGCAATTTCAGGATCGCGTTGAGCAGCATCTCCGGCCGGGGCGGACACCCGGGCAGATAGATGTCCACCGGCACCACGTGGTCGACGCCCTGGACGACCGCGTAATTGTTGAACATCCCGCCCGAGGACGCGCAGACACCCATCGCCAGAACCCATTTCGGTTCGGCCATCTGGTCATACACCTGACGCAGGACGGGGGCCATCTTCTGGCTGACCCGGCCGGCGACGATCATCAGATCTGCCTGCCGCGGGGTCGCCGAGAACCGCTCCATGCCGAACCGGGCGATGTCGAAGCGCGGACCGGCGGTCGCCATCATCTCGATGGCGCAGCACGCCAGGCCGAAGGTCGCCGGCCACAGCGAGCCCTTGCGGACATACCCGGCCACCTTCTCCACGGTGGACAGCAGGATGCCGCCCGGCAGTTGTTCCTCTAATCCCATGACAGACCACCTCGCCGCCAGACATAGGCGTAGGCCACGAAGACCGTGAGCATGAACAGCAGCATCTCGACGACTGCGAACAGGCCCAACGAGTCGAAAGACACCGCCCAGGGGTACAGGAACACGATCTCGATATCGAAGATGATGAACAGCATGGCCGTCAGGTAGTACTTGATCGGGAACCGCTGTCCCGTCGCGATCTTGGCGTCCGCGGCGGGCAGTAGCGGCTCGATGCCGCACTCGTAGGCCTCGAGCTTGGCCCGGTTGTAGCGGCGTGGGCCGATGAACGTGGCGATACCCACCGAGACGATGGCGAATACCGCCGCGATCGTCCCGAGCACCAGAATCGGTGTGTAGACGTTCATGCCTGTGCCGCTCTCTCGGAGAAGTGTCGATGTGAGCTAGAACACAGCTTAGACACGTCAACGGTCGAGGCGCCGCATTTCCGATAGGATTTCGGCCATCAGCTACGGTCGCCCGTCCTCATCGGCGAGGACGGCGAACAAGCAACGGCCGCAGCGTATTTCGTGATGGAGTTACGACGCTGACCGGAGCAGGCCGGCAGCCGCCTCGCCGAGCCTGATCGGATCGATCGGATGGGACACCGCCGCCTCGGCGCGTGACCAGGAAGCCAGCCAGGCATCATCGCGGCGTCCGGTCAGCACGAGAATCGGCGGGCATGCCTCGATCTCGTCCTTCAGCTGCTTGGCAAGCCCCATCCCGCCGGTCGGCGTCGCCTCACCGTCGAGAATCAGCAGGTGCAGACCACCCTCGGCAACCCGGGTGAGCACCATCGGGGCGGTCGCCACCTCCAGATAGTTCAGTTCGGGCAGGTCCGGGTGGATCCGCCGGCCCAGCGCAGAGCGCACCCGCTCTCTGGTCCGGCTGTTGGAGCTGTACACCAGAATCCGCAGCTGGGCATCGGGGTCGGCCACACCGCCGATGCTACGGCTGCCGGACGAACACCGCGGCCGCTTCGACGCCTGCCGCATCGCCCATCATGCCCAGCAGGTTGCCGTCCACTCCCAGATTGCGACGGTTGAGCGTCGCTGTCGTGCTCAGCTGCACCGCGCCGCCACCCAGATTGCGGACGTGCACCGGCAGGTCGAGTTCGGATTCGTGACCCTTCACCGTCAGGCGCACATGCAGCGTGACCCAGGACGGCGAGGTGACCTCACCGGACTCCGCCACGACCTCCACGGTGGGGAAGGCTTCGACATCGAAGAAATCGGCCGACCGTAGATGGGCATCGCGGCGCTTGATGCCGGTGCGCACCGACGCCGCATCGATGCGCAGCGTGCCGGTGAGCTTGTCGCCGTCGACCTGCGCGTCGCCGTCGACGGCGTCGAATTCGCTCTTGACGTGGACAAATCCCCAGAAGGTGGGGCTGTGGGTGGTGATGGTGGTGCGCTCGGCATCCAGCCGCCAACGACCAGCCCAGTCCTGCAGGTCCATCTGTGCTCCCTCAGTTGCCCAGCAACGGCGCCATCTCTGCGGGGTCGAAGTACTCGTCGATGCGGGTGATCATCCCGGCGGTACCCACCTTGATAACGATGCATACCCGTAAATGGATCGAAGCGCCATCGCTGGCGTCGGCGTGCAGGATGTGCTGCTGGACGAAACCGCCTTCGAAGAACTGGCGATCGAGGATCTCGTAACGCCGGGCGGCCGTCGCCCGCAGGAACCAGCGGATCACCTTCAGCGCGCGTGCCCGATCGTTGTCGGCGGTGTCACCGCTGTGCCACACCAGGACGTCATCGGCCCACAAAGCCTCGATATCCGGGTAGTCACCACGTTCGATGGCGGCGAACAGACGGTCCGCTACGGCTGCGCTCATATCTGTTGACCTCATCTTTCTTCAGGTTGAACACCGGTGCTGTGCCAGCGATCCGGTATTCGACGCTCTGAACGCACCGCGGGCCCATCCGGTGTCATCATTCGGTGTCGTAGCCCGGATGAGCCACGGCCACGCGCCGCGCCACCAGGGCGTGCAGCACGGGCAGCACGTCGGCGTCGCGGTCGTCGAGATCCCCGCTTCGGATGGCTGCCGCCAGGCTCGCCTCGTCGGCGAAGCCCAGCAGCTCCGGCGCGGGCCCGGTGTCGAGCAACTCCCGTTCGACGGTGCGCAGGGCATTGGCCGCCACCCGAGCGTGGAAGTTCAGCGCACCCGCGTCGGCGAGCGGACTATCCGGCCCCGTCGCCGCGCGTACCTCACCCTCCAGGAACTCAGCGACCGCGGCGACGAGCTCGGCTGCGGTCGGCCGGTAGTGCAGATCGGTCATGCTGCCTCCAACAGGGTGAGCAGGTCGTACTCGGTTTCGCACACCCGGCGTCCGATCGCCGCGAGCTCGACCGAACGGGTCTGCCCGCAGCGGTGCCGCTCGAACTGATAGCGGCAGATGACCCCCCAGCGCAGCGTGGCGGCGACCAGCCACCAGCGCAGCGCGCTGCGGTCGATTGCGGCGCCGCCGGCGGCCTCGTAGGCGGCGACGAAGTCCTCGATGCTGCCGAGCCCGCCGGCGGCGAGCTCGCGCGGGGCGCCGAAGCGCCAGGCCCGGATACAGAACCACGCGAGATCGTCCAGTGCCTCGCCGATGTGGGTGAGCTCCCAATCCAGCACCGCGGCCAATCGGCCGTCGTCGACGATCAGGTTGCCCATCCGGAAATCGCCGTGCACAAGCACCGCGGGTGTACGGGCCGGCCGGTGCCGCTCGAGCCACCGGAAGGCGTATTCGAATACCGCAGTGGTGTCGCCCATCTCGTCGAGCTGGGCCCGCCATTCGTCGAGCGGGTCGGTCGTCGGCAACCCTATGCCGGCCGGGTTCGCGCGGTGGATGGCGGCAAGTGCCTGCGCGCACTGGTCCAACAGTCGCGCGCGGGCCGACGTGTCGAGGGTGCGCTGGATCTTGCGCACGATCGTCTCGCCGCCGATGAAATCGCAGATCAGATAGGGAGTTCCCAGTACCGCGCCGGAATCGTCGGCAGCGAGGACCGCCGGGACGGGCGCGCCGGCTTCCGCGGCCCGCCGCAGCGCTGCCGCCTCCAGTTCCATGCCGGCGTGCACATCGTCGGGCGGACCGGTGCGCAGGATGAGGGCTCGGTCGTCGGCATGGAACGCCCATGTCGCCCGGCTCGCACCGCCGGTGAGCACCCGCAGGTCGGTGACGCGGTTCGCGCCGAGCACCGTGGCCAGCCGGTCGGCCAGCCGTTCGTCGGGCCGCGCGGTCACTTACGGCCGAACTTCAGCATGCGCTGGGCGACGCGGCGGATCTGGATCTCCTCGGCACCCTCGGTGATCCGGTACCGGCGGTGGTGGCGATAGATGTGTTCGAACGGCTCGTGCCGGCTGTAGCCGATACCGCCGTGGATCTGCATGGCGCGGTCGGCTGCCTCGCACACCAGCCGGTTGGCGCGGTAATTCGCCATCGATACCTTGTCCGAGACCTCCATGTGGTGGTCGCGATCCAGGTGCCAGGCTGCGTAATACACCAGCAGACGCACCATTTGGGCCTCGGTCTGCAGCTCGGCCAACGGCCACTGCACGGCCTGGTTCACCGACAGCGGCTTGCCGAACACGACGCGTTCCCCGGCGTAGGCGGCGGCGCGGTCGATACAGTACTGGGCCGCGCCGAGGCTGCTGGCTGCCTGTCGAATCCTGTTCTCGTGCAGGAAGGTCTGACCGACCTCCAGGCCGTGGTCGACGTCGCCGAGCACCGCATCGGACGGCACCCGGACGTCATCGAGCTCGACCTCGCCGTGGTCGCTGGGCATGTTGAACGTCCACCAGTAGTACGGCACGCTGAAACCCGGGGCGTCGGTCGGGACCAGGAACGCGGTGATACCGACCGCCGACCCCGACTCGCCGGACGTCCGGGCGAAGATCAGGTCGTGGGTGGCCCGGTGCACGCCGGTATTCCACCGCTTGGCGCCGTTGATCACCCAGTCGTCCCCGTCGCGGACGGCGGTGGTCTCCAGCCAGGTCGCGTCGCTGCCGTGGTCGGGCTCGGTCAACCCGAAGGCCATCGAGCGGGTGCCGGTCAGTAGGGCTTCGATCCATTCGGCCTTCTGCGCCGCGGTGCCGAACCGACTCATCATGATCACCTGCGGGAAGTTGCCGACGATCGAGGACTCGTCCTGCAGGTCGTTGTGCAGGCCCAGTCCCTTGTGCGCCAGGTGTTCTCGAATGACAGCCATGTCGAGGTTGGAGCCGCCGCGCCCACCGAACTCCTCGGGGAGCCCATATCGCAGCCAGCCCGCGGCATCGGCGCGCCGGCGCATCTCGTCGAGCAGATCTTCCCACTCACGGCGAGGGACCCCACCGTTGTCGAGATCGGTGCGGGCGAACTCACGCCGACGGTCGAAATACTGCATGTTCTCGCGTTCCAGCGGCTTGATCTCGGCCTCGATGAAGGCGTCCATCTCCTGGAGCAGAGCGGGAAGATGTTCCGGTAGCGCGAAATCCACGTTGATCTCTTTCGGTTCAGTTGCCGTACAGGGTTTTCTTCCAGATGGTCGACAGGGTGGTGATGGCGTCGTCATCGCTGATCTGCAGCGCGGTGCCGGGGTTTCCCACCACGACGACGGTGAAGTTCTCGAACAGCAGCGCGATCGCCGCCGCGATGTGTTCGGGCTCCAGGTCTTGGGCGTAACCCTGCTCGCGGGCACGGCGCACCGACTCGGCGACCAGATCCATCCCGAAGCGTCGGAACTCGTACTGCACTTTGGCGAATCGGGGTTGGGTGGCCGCGAGCTGGGCGACGGCGATCATGATGCCGATATTGCGTTTGAAGAGGTTCCAGTATCCGGTGACCACGGTGTGGAAATAGTCGGTGTCGGCGGGCGAATCCGGCAACGGGACCTTGGTTCCGGACGGTTCGACGATATCGTGCAGGAAGGACTGGGCCAGCGAAGCCAGCAGATCCTCCTTGTCGTCGAAGTAACGGTAGAACACCGCAGCGGACTTGCCTGCGGCAGAGGTGATATCGGCCAGTGTGGTGCCGTGGAAACCGCGCTCGGCGAACAGTTTCCGGGCGGCCAGCTCGATGGCCTCCCGGGTTTGGCGGCCTTTGGCAGTCAGGGAGGACGATGGATCCGATGTGGCGGACGGGTGCGCCATCTCAGCCCACGATTCGATCACCGGCGCGCAGCAGCGCACTGGGTAGCTCGTGGCCGACGGCTCGCTGGGCGATCCGCGCCGCGGCGATGGCGGCGTCGAGGTCGACATCGGTGCTGATACCGCTGTCGCGAAGTAGATAGACCAGATCTTCGGTGGCGATGTTTCCGCTGGCGCCCGGCGCGAACGGGCAGCCGCCGAGTCCGCCGATCGACGCGTCGAGACGGGTGATGCCGGCCTGTACGGCGGCGAACGCGCTGGCGAGTCCCGCCCCGCGGGTGTTGTGGAAATGTGCGCCCAGTGGCAGTCCGTCGACGATCGGGCGGATGGCCTCGATCAGGGTGCTCACCCGCAGCGGGGTGGTGGTGCCGATGGTGTCGGCGATGGCGATACGGTCCACCCCGAGTTCGACAGCGGCCGAGGCGATGTCGATGACCCGGCGCGGATCCGTCGGACCGTCGAACGGGCAGTCCCAGGCCGTCGCGATGATGACTTCGACACGTGCACCCTGGTCATGGGCGATCCGGGTGACATCGGCGATGGCCGTGGTCGCCTCGGCGGTATCGCGTCCGACATTGGCCCGGCTGTGCGCATCGGAGGCCGACACCACATATTCGATGGAGTCCAGTCCGGCGGCGATGGCGCGCTTGGCCCCGTTCGGGCTGGCGACCAGCGCCGAAAACTCGACATCGTGAGATGCCCTGTACCGGTGCAACTCCTGGGCCAGTTCGGCCGCATCCGCAAGTGCGGGCACCTTCGATGGTGAGACGAAGGCGGTCGCCTCCACTTCCCGAACTCCGGTGGCGACGATAGCCTCCAGCAACTCGACCTTGGCCGACAACGAGATCGGCGCCTCGATCTGCAGGCCGTCGCGCAGGCAGACCTCGCGGATGTCGACCTTGGCGGGCAGCTTCATCGTCACAGCACCCCCTCGGTACGTAGCGACTCGAGCTCCTCGGCGCTGAGTCCCAGTAGTCCGGTGTAGATCTCGTCGTTGTGTTGCCCGGGACATGAGGACCCGGCATTGCGAATGGACCCCGGCGACTCCGAGAGGAGCGGCACGATGCCCGGACCCTTGACGAATCGCCCGATCCGTTCGTCCCAGTGGTCGGCGATCATGCCGCGGGCCCGCAGCTGTGGATCCTCGACGACCTCGGCGACGGTGTTGATCGGCCCGCTGATCACCCCGGCCTCCGACAGTGTGCCGATGATGTCGTCGGGCTGGCGAACCGCGGCCCAGGCGCCGATGATGGCATCGAGGTCATCCTGATTGCGGCCGCGCGAGACATGGTCGACGAATCGTTCATCGGTGGCCAGCTCCGGTTGACCCATCGCCGCACACAACCGGCGGAAGACGGTGTCCTGATTGGCGGCGATCACCACCCAGCTGCCATTAGCGCTCTGGTAGATGTTCGACGGCGCAATACCTTCCAGCCGGGTTCCCGACGGGCCGCGAACGACGCCGCCCACGTCGTAGTCCGGGATGGTGGATTCCTGCACCGCCAGGCAGCTCTCGGTGAGCGCGGTGTCGACGACCTGCCCCTCACCGGTGACCGTGCGTCGATAGAGCGCGGCAAGGGCGCCCTGGGCGGCGAACATGCCTGCCAGGCTGTCCCCGAGGGACAGCGCCAACCGCGGGGGTGGCCCACCCGGGAAGCCGTTCATATGGCGCAGGCCGCTGGCCGCCTCGGCCACCGATGCGTAGCCGGCCTTGCCGGCATCCGGTCCGGTCTGGCCGTAGCCGGAGACCCGCACCAGGATGATGCCCTTGTTGCGGTCCTTGAGTACCTCGTAACCGAGGTCCCATTTCTCCAGGGTGCCGGGTCGGAAGTTCTCCACGATCACATCGGTGCGGTCGACAAGCTCGAGGAAGAGCTCCCGGCCGCGACCGGTGCGCAGGTCGAGGGTGACGGCTTTCTTGTTGCGGGCGTGCACCGTCCAGAAGAAGTGGTGCCCGTCGAGCTCGGCCTGTCCCCACGTGCGCAACGGGTCCGGGGTCGTCGGCAATTCGATCTTGATGACCTCGGCACCCATGTCGCCGAGCAGTCGTGCGGCGAACGGACCAGAGATCAGGGTGCCGAGTTCGAGCACCCTGATGCCGTCCAGCGGTCCGGTGACCATCAGGTCGACAACCCGTGCCGGTGTAGCCAATCGGTGCAGATGGCGACCGCCTGGCGCAGGGTTCCACGCTGATCGGGACCGGAGTAGTAATGGTTGGCGCCGTGGATCTCGTGCATCTCTTTGTCGGGGTGCCCGATCGCCTCGAACAACCTTCTGGTGTGGCTGGGCGTGCAGGCATCGTCGGCCAGGTTGCCGATCACCAAGGTCGGCACCGCGATATCAGGGCCTGCCTTGACCGCATCGCCGTTGGCGTCGTCATAGCTCCACTGTGACAGCCAGCTGCGCAGCGTGCAGAACCGGGCCAGTCCCACCGGGCTCATGTTCACCACCTGAGGATCGCCCAGATAGCACTGCCCCGGGGTGCGTTCGTTGGGATCCACGGTCGGATCCAGCCAGCGCGGGTCGGCCATGGTGCCGTGCACGACGAAGGCGTACTCGTCATCCGGTCGTCCGGCGGCCCTCAGTTCCGCCAGTTTCTCTTTGACCCACTTCGTGATCCGACGGTTCCTGGCGATCTGTGCCGCGTGGTAGCGATCGAGGAACTCCGGCGTGTAGGGCGGCTGGTTCGGATTGTCCGGGTTGTAGAGGTCGAGCTCGGGATCCCGTCGGGAGGGGTCGTTCTCGTCGAGGATGGAGGCGTCCATCCACTCGGTCATGGTGCCGTGCCTGCTGATGTGGGCCGCCAGCAGCATGATGGCGTCGGCGGGAATGAGACCGAGCTTGGTGAGGTCCGGTCCGTCACCGGAGGGGCTCGCGGTCACGGTCGGGTGCTGTGCCTGCTGTTGGTAGAACACCGACAGCGAGCCGCCGCCACTCCACCCGGCCAGCACGACTTTCGAGTAGCCCAGGCGGTTCTTGGCATCCTTGATGCACTCGCCGAGGTCTTCGACGACCTTCTCCATGAGCAATGCCGAGTCGGTGCCGCGGAAGCGGCTGTTGCAGTAGATGACGTGATGGCCCGCGCGGGCCAACGCATTGATCATCGGCAGATAGGCACCGCCACCGATCGGGTGCATGAAGACCAGCACCGTATCGGATGGCTTGTCCTTCGGCTTGAGTAGGTAGCTCTCCAGGACGACCAGTTCGGCGACGCCGCCGTAGACGTCGCGGACACTCGAATTATTCTGGTAGGCAACCAGATACGGGATGCGGTCGTACTCGTGCTTGACGGGCGCTTCGGTGATGCTCATCAGTGCTGTTCCTTCTTCGCGCAGGCGCTCATCAGTGTTGTCCCAGGTCGTTGGCGAGGATCTCGGCGGACGGAGTGAGCCGCCGCCGCGTGTCGATGGCGATCACCGACCAGTCCACCCGGTCGTAGTCGTCGAACTTGCGGCGGGCCCGTTCGCGTGCCTTTTCCGGTGCGCCGTGGTGAACTCCTTGCGGCGCATGCGAAACCAGTCCGGGTGGCATCGGGATGCCGTAGAGCGAACCGGAGTGGAAGAACGCGATCTCGTCGTAGTCGACGTTGCGGTGATACCACGGGGTGCGTTCGGTGCCCGGGACGCTTTCGGCGGGCTTGGGCAGGAAGTTCATCACGTATACCCCGGTTGCCTGCATGAACAGATGCACCGTCGGAGGCAGGTGCACGCTCTCGGAGGTGATGACGGTGTAGTCCTCGATGTTGAACGTGAACGGGAAGTTGTCCCCGCGCCACCCCTCGACGTCGAGCGGATTGTGTTGATAGAACAACGAAGTGGAGCCCGCCCCCTGGACCGGTGAGTGGATGAGTCGCACCTCGTATTCGTCCCTGCCGTCGTCGTCGATGGGGGAGGGCTCGGGAATGGTCACCTGTGCCGGGTCGAACGGGAAATGCCGGCCCAGCGTGCCCGCTGGCGGTACCCGGAAGTCGTCGGTGGCCTGGATCATGAGCCAGGTCGATTCTTCATCGGGCACCTGCCGGAAGGTGCACGCCTTGGGGATGTAGACCCAATCGCCTTCGCGATAGCGCAACGGGCCGAATTCGGTCTCCAGCAGTCCGGCGCCCTTGTGCACGAACAGCAGCAGATCGCCGTCGACATAACGCACGAAGAACGGCATCGGCTCGGTGCGCCTGCTCAGCAGCACCTGGCAGTCGGCATTGCTGAACATCAGTAGTGGACCGCCATGTGCATCGGTGGCATCGCCGGGCTTGAGTTCCGAGGACAGCACATCGGTGGGACGCAGGGGCCCCACCGTGCGGTACGCGGTCGGATCGTTGCGCCGGTACATGTTGGCGGTGCGGCCGACGAAGCCACCTCGGCCGAGTTCGTCGTCTTTGAGACCGTCCAGATCGGCGTGCACCCGCTTGGGCGTCTTGCCTTTCCGAAGGTGGACAAAGGATTCCATGGTGCTCCTCGGATGTCGGTCCGGAAAACTGAAAGTGACATTACTTTTTGTTTTGGTCGTATGCAAGGGCCCGGGGGAGCCGGTTTCGCCGGTGACGACGAGTCCGCTGTCTGTGCGTCGGATGCGGGCGTGTGGCTAGCGGCGGTGCGCGCGCCTGCGCCGATATCGCCACACCTTGTAGGTGATGAACGCGCTCACGCCCACCAGAACCATGACGGGACCACCCGGAGTGGTCGCGCCATCCTCGCCGGCTGGAGTGGCCGGTGCTCGCGGCTTCGGTGGCTCCTGCGGGTCGGCGAGCGCAATGGCTTCGCCCGCAGATGTCTCGTCGCTCATGTCGCTATCTCATATCGGTGCCGTCGATCGGCGTGGCGTCGTCCGCCGAGTATCGCCAGGGTCGCGGTAATGCTACGTGCCGACGGTGGCAGGCTCAGATTCGCGACGATCGATGCTGGTCAAAGGTGGTGTCCGGGTCCCGACGGTTCGGACACACCGACATTGCTTCGAGCGGTCACCCCGTCGCTGCCCCGGCTCGGCGAGCCAATTCGATTGCCTCGGTGCGCATCCGTGCCCGCTCATCGGGCTTCCAGCGGGTTGTGGGCTCGATCACGAGTGTCCGCACCCGGTAGCCGAGCATGCCGAATACGTACTCCAGATACGGGCGCTGGAAATCGTGCAGTTCGGGATGTCGTCCGTCATAGGCACTGCTGCGGGTCAGGATGAGCTGGACAGGTTTTCCGTCGCCGAGGGTGCCGACATGCCGCCCTTCGGCGTCGAGGGTGAAGCTGGCGACCGGCTGCACGATGATGTCGATCCAGGCCTTCAACGCATGGGGTATGTGCCAGTTCCACATCGGTGACGAGATCACCAGCCGGTCGAAACTGCGTACCCGCTCGATCTCGTCGAGCACCTGCTGCCAGATGTCCTGCTGTCGGTCGGTGACGGTGTCACCGAAAAGGGGAGCGAACTTGGCCACCGCCGCATCGTGGCCGAATCTCAGCAGATCCTCATCCCATACCGAGAAGCGTTGATAACGAGTGCCTTCCAGGAATGCTTCGGCAAGTTGAGAGGACAGCGCGTCATCGCCCTTCGGGCTGCCCTCGATCCAGAGGGTGCTCATGTCGGACGCCACTTCCTAGATCATCGAGGTACGGGGGATCTTCATGCCGAGGCTCAGGGCCCCGGCCAGCTCCCGTGCGGTGTCGTAGTCGAAGACGACGTGCCCGGACAGCACGTCCACATCGCGCTTGAAACGCTGCATGGGGCTGGACAAGAAATGGATGCTCGCGCCGCCTGCCCCCATCAGATCGGCGATGACGGCCTTCGATTCCGCCACGATGTGCGCCGCGGCCAACCGAGCCTGGGCGCGCACCGGCTTGTCGACACTGTCACCCGCCGCGACGATCGTCTCGATCTCCCCAACGGTGTCGGCGAGCAGTCCGCGCAGGGCGCGAAGGCGCACGTGCGCGCCCGCGAGCCGGGCCTGGGCGATCGGTTTGTCCTTCTGCATGACGCCCTCGTAGGCCAGCACGCGCTCGGCCAGGCGCTGGGCGTAGATCTCGGTCACGCGTTCGGCGCTGCCGAGGGCTGGCATCGCCGACAGCAGGGCCAGGGCCGGCACCATCGGCCAGCGGTAGGTCGGGCTGTCGTGCAGTCCGGCGCCGGGCGCGGTGCCGGCGTAGATATCGGTGATTCGCACCAGTCGGTGCTCGGGGACGAACACATCGGTGATGACGGCGTCGTTGGAGCCCGTCGCCCGCATGCCGTCGGTGTGCCAGACGTCCTCGACGGTGATATCGGCGGCCGGGAGCAGTGCCAGTGCGGGGAACAGGCCGTCATCGGGTCCGCACAGCGCGGACACGATGATCCAGTTGGCGTGCATCACGCCGGTGGCCCACGACCAGCGGCCGGTCAATCGGATGCCGCCGTCCACGGGAACACCCCGACCGGTCGGCGCGAGCGGGGCGGGAGCCAGGAACGGGCGGTCGGTGAACGCCTCCTGCTGGGCCTGCTCGCCGAATAGCGCGAGCATCCAGTTGTGCAGGGTCAGGAAGCCGATGGTCCACGCGCTGGAGGTGCACCCGTGGGCCATCCGGCGCACCGGGTCGAGCAGGGCGGGGAACGGCGCCTGACGGCCGCCGTAGGCCGCTGGGACCAAGAGATCGGTGAACCCCGTGGCGGTCAGGTCGGCCACCGTCGCATCGGGTAACCGGCGCAGGGTCTCGGCCTCCTCGGCGCGCGCGGCCAAGGCCGCCACGAACTCATCAGTGATCACGCAACGTGCCTCGGTCGTCGTCATGCCCGAAACGTACCATACCTTTTGGTATGGAAGTGGTCAGTGGGTGACCATCAGGTCCAGGAACCGCTCGCTCTGCTCGGACAGTCGGCTGTCGGGAGCCTTGCCCAACAGGTGCAGAAAGCCGATACCGGCCGCGAAGGTGGCGTTGGCACGCAGATCCGCATCCTGGGCGTCGAACCCGAGGTCCTCGAACGCCCTGCGCACCGCGGCCAGGATCCGTCGGTCGGCGGCACGCACGCTGTCGGCGACGGCCTCGTCGGTTCGGGCCCACTCGCGCATGGCCCGTTCCAGCGTCCAGTGCCGCGGACTCACCAGGGACGCCATCATCTGGACCAGCCGGTCCCGCGGGGGCAGCTCGTCGACGGCCTCGATGCGGCGCCGATCGTCATCACGCAGATCGCCCCAGGACTCGATGAGTGCGGCCCGGTAGCCCGCCATGTCGTGGAAGTGCCAATAGAAGCTGCCCTTGGT
Source organism: Mycolicibacterium neoaurum ATCC 25795 (assembly GCF_000691525.1). Classification (GTDB taxonomy): domain Bacteria; phylum Actinomycetota; class Actinomycetes; order Mycobacteriales; family Mycobacteriaceae; genus Mycobacterium; species Mycobacterium neoaurum. Next base: position 261,280 of record NZ_JMDW01000011.1, on the reverse strand, counting down.
CACGCCGAGGCGGCGACACAGCGCATCTATTTTAAGAGATTTGAGACCGTCCTCAGCGAGGATCGTGTAGCCGGCCTGAAGCCAGTCATCCGTGGTCAGGCGGCTGCCGGACGGCTTCGGAGCGGTCGTCATGACCGGCAGCCTACGACGGCGCGCCGAGCACCTGACTTTCTGTACGCGCTGGCTGCATGTTTTACTGCAACTCGCGACAACTGAATTCTCGGTCCGCTCCGCAATCCAATCGGAGTAATGCGAGCGGACACGGATACCGCAGTGCAAGGGAGCACTGCGGTATCTCTGGGTGTTGGGCACACAGCACCGAGGGTCGGGCGGGACCGTGAACAATTAGAGTTGGGAAGAAATACATGCAGAACGTTGTTGGCCGGTGGATGCGCCGGATCGGGGCCGCTGCTGCGGCCGCGCTGGTCGTGCCTGGCGCGATCGCTGTAGCGGGTGAGACGGCCACCGCCGGTGCCTTCTCCCGCCCCGGACTGCCGGTCGAGTACCTGATGGTGCCGTCGGCCGGAATGGGCCGCGACATCAAGATCCAGTTCCAGAGCGGCGGCGAGAACTCGCCGGCCGTGTACCTGCTGGACGGCCTGCGCGCGCAGGAGGACTTCAGCGGCTGGGACATCAACACCCAGGCCTTCGAATGGTTCCTGGACTCCGGTCTGTCGGTCATCATGCCCGTCGGTGGCCAGTCCAGCTTCTACGCCGACTGGTACGCGCCGGCCCGTAACAAGGGTCCGACCGTCACCTACAAGTGGGAGACCTTCCTGACTCAGGAGCTCCCGGCCTACCTGCAGGCCAACAAGGCCGTCAAGCCCACCGGCAGCGCCGCGATCGGTCTGTCGATGGCCGGTTCGGCCGCGCTGAACCTGGCGACCTGGCACCCCCAGCAGTTCATCTACGCCGGTTCGATGTCGGGCTTCCTGAACCCCTCCGAGGGCTGGTGGCCGTTCCTGATCAACATCGCGATGGGTGACGCCGGGGGCTTCAAGGCCGACGACATGTGGGGCAAGACCCAGGATCCCAACAGCGGTTGGAAGCGCAACGACCCGATGGTCAACATCCCGACCCTGGTGGCCAACAACACCCGACTCTGGGTCTACTGCGGTAACGGCAAGCCCAACGAGCTCGGTGGCGGCGATCTGCCCGCAACCTTCCTCGAGGATCTGACCATCCGCACCAACATCACCTTCCGCGACAACTACCTGGCCGCGGGTGGCGCCAACGGTGTGTTCAACTTCCCGGACAACGGCACGCACAACTGGGCGTACTGGGGTCGGGAGCTGCAGGCCATGAAGCCTGATCTGCAGCGCGTCCTGGGCGCCTGAGTCAGGTACTGATAAGCGAAAATCCCCCCGAGGCCCTGCGGCCTCGGGGGGATTTCCTTTTCCCCCCAGGGGGTTCCCCCCGGTACCCCCGTCTTATCTCCCTTACGGGACGAGCTGGGTGCGGCGCGGGTCGCGATTCCCCTCAGATCGCGACCCGCGCCGAGTCTGGTTGGCGCGTACGACCCGGCGCACGAACGCCGGCCGCATGAGTTGGGTGGGTGAATCCAGCAATCCGGTCACCTTGATCAGGTCCACGGCGACGTGCGGATCGGTTTCGGCGGCCGCCGTGACCGCAGCCAGGCAGGGCTGCGTCACACGCACCCAGAGCCGGCGGTGCCCCTCGACCTCCGGCAGCGCCAGGTCCGAACCGACCGCGATACGCCATGCGCTCCGCAGCCTCGGGGTGCACGCGCGGAAGAACCGCCGGCCCAGGTTTGCGTCGCCGTGGCGCAGGCAGTCCCGCAGGATGGTCGCCTCGATGGCCGACAAGGTCAGACCCTGGCCGTACACCGGGTTGACACTGCAGATCGCGTCGCCGACCACCAGCAGGCCCCGCGGAAGACGCTTGAGCTTGTCGTAACGACGCCACCGGTTCGATGGCACCCGGAAATGCACCGCCTCGCCGACAGGTGTCGCGGCACGCACCGCAGCCAGCACCCGATCGGGTACCAGGCCGTCGCCGACGGAGAGCATCTCCGGGCGATTGGCCGGCGGTGGGTGACCGGCCAACGAACCGATGGTGAGCGTCCAGGTGTTCTTCTCATGACCGACCAGTGACCACATCGACGGTCGCTCGGGTTCCGGCAGATAGGCCACCAGCTGCTCGGGCAGGGAGCCGGGAGGCATCTGCAGGCGCTGGCTGGCGTAGGCCAGTTTGACGACGACATCGTCCTCGGGGGGCCGACTGTAGCCCAGTCGTTCGAGCAGCACGGGCGTGCGTGACGCCCGGCCGGTCGCATCGACGACGAGATCGGCGTCCAGCACGGACGTTGTCTGCCCGTGCGCCACCTCGACACCGGTGACGGCGGACCCGTCGGCGGTGCTTACCAGTCCGACGGCGAGGCGGTCGTCGAGGATCGTGACGTTCCCCATGGCTTGGACCCGCCGGCGGATGGTGCGTTCGACCAGTCCGGAACTGGGGAAGTGCATCGTCGCCGCATCGGGCCGGTGGACATCACGGTCCTGAGCCAGCCGGTGCCCGCCCACGCGGATGTGTAGCCGGGTGAGGCTGTCGCCGCGCAACGAGGGAACCCCCTCGGCGGCGAGATCGTCCTCGAACCCCGGAAACAGTTGGGCGAGAAGCACGGTGGCGGCGGGCGGCAAGACCCGGCCGTAGCGGAAATGCGATACGCCGCGCCGGGCGTCCGGGTCCTCGGTCAGGTCATCGCGTTCGACGATGGTGACGCTCCGGTAGTGCTCGGCGAGGACCCGCGCGGCGAGCAGGCCGGCGATGCTCCCTCCCAGCACCACCGCCCGCTCGCCCACGATCGCCATACTCGAAGTCTGCGGGACCCGGAGGCCGCCACTTAGAGTAGTGCGCTACTCATATTTGCCCGACGGACTACTTCAACTCGGCAGAGGACAGCCCCAGCAGACGGCGGGCCACCACCAGTTGCTGGATCTGCTGGGTGCCCTCGAAGATGTCGAGGATCTTCGAATCGCGAGCCCACTTCTCCAGCAGCGACTGCTCGGAGTAACCGACCGTGCCGGACATCTCGACAGCCTTCAACGTGATATCGCTGCCGACCCGAGCGGCCTTGGCCTTGCCCATGGAGGCCTCTTTCGAGTTCGGGATCTTGTTGTCGGCCTGCCACGCCGACCGCACGGTCAGCAGATAGCCGGACTCCCACTCGGCCTCCATGCGAAGAAACTCGGCCGCCGGAGCGCTCTGGGCGTGCGCCGGCTTGTCGTAGGAGATCTCGATGCCCGCCTCGGTGAGGATGACCCGCAGTTCCTCCAGCGCGGCGCGTGCCACGCCGACAGCCATCGCCGCCACGATCGGCCGGGTGTTGTCGAAGGTCTCCATGACCCCGCCGAAACCCTTGTCCACCTTGACTTCCGGATCACCCAGCAGGTTCTCCTTGGGGATCCGGGCATTCTCGAAGCGGATCGCCGCGGTGTCGGAGGCCTTGATGCCGAGCTTGTGCTCGAGCCGTTCGACGGTGACACCGGGGTGTTCGCGGGGAACGATGAACGACTTGATAGCGGCGCGGCCCAACGACTTGTCGACCGTTGCCCACACCACGATGTGGCTGGCCCGCGATCCGGCCGTGACGTAGATCTTCTCGCCGTTGATCACGTACTCGTCGCCGTCGAGGACCGCGGTGGTGGTCACCGCCGCCGAATCGGACCCGAAGCCCGGTTCGGTGATAGCCATCGCGGCCCACACCTTGCCGAGCCGTTCGAGTTGCTCTTTGGTCGCCACACTGGAGATCGCGGCATTACCGAGTCCCTGATAGGGGATCGACAGCAGCAGCGCGACGTCGCCCCAGGAGACCTCGAGTGCGTTCACCAACGCGGACATGTTGGCGCCGTTGATATTCGACTTGCCGTCGACATCACCGCCACCGACGCCGTCGGCACCGGCGAAGGAGATGGTCTTGGCCGCCGAGATGCCCTCGAACAACGTGGCCAGTGTGTCGAGCTCCACCGGGTAGGCGTGCTCGGCGAGGTCGTACTTGCGGGAGATGGGGCGCAGCATCTCGGCGGCACCCTGATGTCCCTTTTCGATGACTGCCCGCAGTTTGCGCGGCATTTCCAGATTGATTGCCATGACAAGACCTTTCTAGAGAGACCGGCTACTATAGGACGACGACACCCTCGGCGACGCCGAGTGCCCGCAGATCGCGGTACCAGCGTTCGACCGGGTGTTCCTTGGTGTAGCCGTGACCGCCGAGCAGCTGCACGCCGTCCAGGCCGATCTGCATGCCCTTGTCGGTGGCAATCCGCTTGGCCAGGGCCGCTTCTCGGGCAAAGGTCAGTCCCTGCTCGGCCCGTGCGGCACCGCGCCAGGTGATCAGCCGCAGACCGTCGAGCTCGATGGCGATGTTGGCGGTCATGAATGCCACGGCCTGCCGGTGGGCGATCGGCTCACCGAAGGCTTCGCGCTCCTTGATGTAGGGGACGACGTAGTCGAGCACTGCGTGCGAGGTACCGACGGCCAGTGCGGCCCAACCCAACCGCGAGTATGCGATGGCTTCCGAGTAGTCCTGGTCGGAGGCGCCGTCCTCGCCGAGGCGGTTGTGCAGCGGAACAGCGACGTCGTCGAGCGCGACACGGCCCAGCGCCGCGGCCCGGACGCCCATGGAGGGGTCGGCCTCCACGGTGAGCCCCTCGCTGGAGGACTCGACGATGAACAGTGCGGGCTTGCCGTTCAGCGCCGCCGCGATGATGAACAGTTCGGCATCGGCCGCGGCGGGGACCAGCGATTTCACCCCGGACAGCCGGTAGCCGCCAGGTGTGCGCACCGCAGTCGTCTTCAGTGCGGTGGGATCGAAGAGGGCGTGCGGTTCGGCGATCGCCAGGCACGCTTGGGGGACCTTCTCGCCGGCGAATTCGGGGAGGTAGGTCGCCTGCTGATCGGCGCTTCCCCAGTGGGTCAGGGCGGATGCGACGCCGGCGGGGGCCAGGATGGGCAGGGCCAGTCCCATATCTCCGTAGGCCAGGGCCTCGGCGACCAGCGCCGCGGTGACGGTGCTGCGGTGCTCGGCGATCCCGTCGAAACTCTCCGGGATGCTCAACGATGTCACGCCGATCTCGGCCGCCTTGGCGATCAGATCGGGTGGATAGTTGGCCGCGGCGTCGGCGTCGTGGGCCGCCGGGCGCAGGATCTCCTCGGCGAACTCGGCCACCGTCTCGACGATCATCTTCTGGTCGTCATCGGGGGTCAGGTCGAAGTAGTCCGACTCCTTGGGTGCCAACCGGGTGGGGGAGCCGCCGATGTTCTGGATGCGCTTGAACTGGCGGGCTCCGGCGCCGGCGGCCGAGAATGCTGTCTTCACGCCGTAGCGCAGACCCTTGTTGAGCGGATCGCGCAGGCCGTAGCGGTCCAGGAACTCCTGGCCGACGAGCGGGGTGAGCAGTGCGATCCCGATATCGGTCGCGGTGCGCTTGTGCTTCTGGAGTCCGACGGCGCTTTCCGGGCCGGTGCGCTTGGGACGGGATTCGAGGTTTGTCATCACAGCCTCACGTGGTTGGGGCAACGTGTGTCGGACGCTATCTTACTCCAGAGTAAGATAGCGCATGGCTGTTATGAACGTCACACGGAAAGGCGGGTGCGCACGGCCTCGTGCAGGTGCCCGTTGGTGGCCAGGGCGCTGCCGCCGTGTGGTCCCGCCTGTCCGTCCAGGCTGCTGAACGTGCCACCGGCCTCGCGGATGAGGATGTCCAGCGGAGCGATGTCCCAGACCTTCACCTCGGGTTCACAGGCGATATCGACCGCGCCCTCGGCGACCAGGCAATAGGACCAGAAATCGCCATAGGCCCGCACCCGCCACACCTCATCGGTCAGTGCGACGAATCGCTCCCGACGGTCGTCCCAACCGGTCGTCAGATCCGAGTAGGACAGGCTGGCCGCGGACAGCTCGTTGACACCGGATACCTGGATGCGTCGCTGTCGGCCGGCGAACGAGGTGTAGGCGCCGAGACCGTCGGCGGCCCACCATCGCCTGCCCAGTGCCGGCGCGCTGATGACGCCGACGACCGGCACGCCGTCTGAGATGAGGGCGATCAAGGTGCACCACACCGGCACGCCCCTGACGAAGTTCTTGGTCCCGTCGATGGGGTCAAGAACCCACACCCGCCCCGTGGAAACCGGTGCGCCACCGAACTCTTCACCGAAGATGCCGTCGCCGGGCCGGGCCTCGGTCAGAATGCCGCGCAACGTTTCCTCGGCGCCCTTGTCGGCATCGGTGACCGGTGTCAGATCCGGTTTAGTCTCGATCGCGAGATCCAGAGCGCCGAACCGGTCCATGGTCAGGGCGTCGGCCTGATCGGCGAGTCGGAGGGCGAGGGCGAGATCATCGGCGACGTCGGTCATGCCCGCATGCCTACCATGGTGGCGTGGTCGAATTCGCGATGATCCTGCTGTTGGTCGGTGCCCTGGTCCTGATAGCGGGGCCGTGGATCCGCAAGCGTGCCGCCGCCGGTGGTGGCGGGGGCGGATTCGGTGGGGGACGCGCCGCGAACATGGCGCCGGGCACGCTGCTGGTCACCGGTGTCAGCCCGCGTCCGAACGAAACCGGTGAGCAGTTCGTCACGATCAGCGGGGTGATCAACGGGCCAACGGTCAACGAACATGTGGTCTACCAGCGGATGGTCGTCGACGTCGATCAGTGGCCGACCATCGGCCAGCTCATCGATGTCGTGTACTCGCCCAAGAATCCGGACAAGTGGGGTTTCGCGCCGATGGACGCGCCGCCGCCGCAGTACCCGCCGCCACCGCCGCCGAACCAGCCGCCGCCACCCCCGAACTCCAACTGAGAGTGCCGATGTCCCAACAGCTTCCGCAGGGTCTGCTGGACCTGCTACGTAAACCGAGTCCCTGCTTCGTGGCCACGCTGATGCCCGACGGCGCGCCGCAGTTGACCGAGACGTGGGTGCACACCGACGGGGAGCACATCGTGCTCAACATCGTCGGCGGCTCGCAGAAGGACCGTAACCTCACCCGCGACCCGCGGATCGCGATCAACGTCGCCGACCCCGACGACGTCCGGCGCTTCTACGCCATCAGGGGCCGCGTCGCGAACACGACGGCCGAGGGTGGACACGAGAGCATCCACGAGATCTCGCAGAAGTACCTGGGCATGCCCTACCCGTACTTCAGCGGCAACCCCGACGAGACGCGGCTCATCCTCACCATCGCCGCCGAGAAGATCACCCCGCCACCGGGGGAGTGAACGGCGGCTCGGCGAGCCGAGCCCTGACAGTCCGATAAAACGCCTCGGGCGAGATTGGCTTCAGGGTTGTCGTCACGGCGCCGTCGAGGGCTGAGCGCAACCGTCAGCAGAATCTCGTCCGAGGCTTTTCACCCGGTACCCCTCGGGTGCCGAGGGAGCCTCGAACAACACCGCGCGCGTCAGCCGTGCGCTATCCCCAGCAACTTCTCGACATTGGACACCTTGACCCGTGGCCGGTGCTGCGCCTCGCCGATCGCACGCTCGTGGGCGTCGATGCGCTCCCAGTGCGCATCGGTGACCAGGCGGGGCTGGCGTGACAGCAGCCAGTCGTGCAACTCCTGCGCGTGCCCTTCGTCGAACCGAGGCTCTTCAAGGTCGGCCAGCAGTGTCTCGACGGTATCGGCGGAATCCTTCTTGTTGGAGCCGATCACCCCGGACGGTCCGCGCTTGATCCAGCCGACCACATACTCGTGCTCGCGGCCTTCGATGCGACCGTTCTCGTGCGGGATTGTCCCGGAACGCTCGTCGAACGGCAGCCCGTCGACGGCGACCCCGCGGTAGCCGACAGCGCGCACCACCAGCTGCACCGGCAGTTCCTCCCGCTCGCCGGTGTCCTTGGCCACCACCCGACCGCCCTCGTCGACCAGTTCGTTGCGGCCCAACACGATCGACTCCACCTTGTCGGTGCCGCGGATCTCCACCGGTGAGGTCGCGAAGCGGAACACCACCCGCCGCTTCGCCCCTTCGGGCTGCAGTTCGGCGTACTCGCGCAGCACCTTGATATTGGTGCGTACGGTCTTGTCGGCGGCTGCCAGATCCTCGTCGGTGATGCCGTCGAAATCGGCGCGCTCGACGACGACGTCCACCTCGGCCATCTGCTCCATGTGCCCGAGCTCGCGCAACTCCATGGTGGTGAACGGCGCCTGCAGCGGACCGCGGCGGCCCACCACGATCACCTCCTGCACGGCTCTGGTTCCCAGCTGGTCCAGCGCGTGGTCGGCGATATCGGTCTGGGCCAGGATCTACGGCTCGCTGATCAGGATCCTGGCCACGTCCAGTGCCACGTTGCCGTTGCCGATGACCACCGCGCGCTCGACGTCGAGGTCGGGCGCGGTCTCCTCGAAATGCGGGTGCCCGTTGTACCAACCGACGAAATCGACCGCGGAGACGCTGCCGGGCAAGTCCTCGCCGGGGATGCCGAGCACCCGGTCGGACTGAGCGCCGATGGCGTAGATCACCGCGTCATATCTTTCGGCCAACTCGGCGGCATGCACGTGCTCGCCGACGCCGATATTGCCGAAGAAGCGGAATCGTGGATCCTCCGCGGTCTTGGCGAACTGCGCGCTGATCGACTTGATCTTCGGGTGATCCGGCGCGACACCGGAGCGAACCAGCCCCCACGGGGTCGGCAGCATCTCGATCATGTCGACACGGAAGTCGCGGTCGTCCTGACCGGCTTTCAACAGCGATGCGGCGGCAAAGAACCCGGACGGTCCAGAGCCGACGATCGCCACGTGGTACGGGCGCATGCATGGCCTTTTCGTGAGGCTGACCGGCGTTGCGCAAGGGGCTGTCGCGTCGACGCCGGAGGGGGTTTGCCCAACCGAGCCTAGCCGCGCAGCACCGATCGAGGGCCGAGTCGGAAGAAGCCGACCGGTAACCTCGACAATCGTGGATCCAGACCGACTTGCCGATATCGCCGCCCTAGACACCACGTTGACGACCGTGGAGCGGGTGCTCGATGTCGAGGGTCTGCGCGCCCGCATCGCCACACTCGAAGCAGAGGCCGCCGACCCCACCCTGTGGAACGACCAGACGCACGCGCAGAAAGTGACCAGCGAGCTGTCGCACGCGCAGAACGAATTGCGCCGCGTCGAGGAGCTGCGTCAACGTGTCGAGGACCTGCCGGTGCTCTACGAGATGGCCGCCGAGGAAGAGGGTGACGCCGGCTCCGAGGCGCGTGCCGAAGCGGACGCCGAACTGGCCAAGCTGCGCGAAGACATCGAGGCCATGGAGGTCCGGACCCTGCTGTCCGGCGAGTACGACGAGCGCGAGGCGCTGGTCAACATCCGCTCCGGTGCCGGTGGCGTCGACGCGGCCGACTGGGCGGAGATGTTGATGCGGATGTACATCCGCTGGGCCGAGGCGCACAAGTACCCGGTCGAGGTGTTCGACACCTCCTACGCCGAGGAGGCCGGTATCAAGAGCGCCACCTTCGCGGTGCACGCCCCGTACGCCTACGGGACGCTCTCGGTCGAGCAGGGCACCCATCGTCTGGTGCGGATCAGTCCCTTCGACAACCAGGGCCGCAGGCAGACCTCCTTTGCCGAGGTCGAGGTGCTCCCGGTCACCGAGACCACCGACCACATCGAGATCCCCGAGGGCGATATCCGCGTCGACGTGTACCGCTCCAGCGGCCCCGGCGGCCAGTCGGTCAACACCACCGACTCGGCGGTCCGGTTGACCCACATCCCGACCGGCATCGTCGTCACCTGTCAGAATGAGAAGTCCCAGCTGCAGAACAAGGTCTCGGCCATGCGCGTGTTGCAGGCCAAGCTGCTGGAACGCAAGCGTCAGGAAGAGCGCGCCGAGATGGACGCACTCAAGAGTGACAGCGGCAGCTCCTGGGGTAATCAGATGCGGTCCTATGTTCTGCACCCCTACCAGATGGTGAAAGACCTACGCACCGAATACGAGGTCGGAAGTCCGGCCGCGGTGCTCGACGGCGATATCGACGGCTTCCTGGAAGCCGGGATCCGATGGCGCAATAGGAAAGATGACGACGACTAACGGGACGGTTCTCGCAATGTCAGTGGCCGACCGCTGGCATGACTTCTGGCGCGGCGAGATCGGTGAGTGGATCATCACCCGCGGTCTGCGCATCGTCATGCTGGTGATCGCCGCCATCCTCATCGCGCGGTTCGTCAACTGGGCGGCCCAGCGCATCACCCGCCGGATCGACGCCGATTTCCGGGAGAGTGACGCGTTGGTGCGCACCGAGACGGCCAAGCACCGGCAGGCCGTCGCATCGGTCATCTCGTGGGTGACCATCGCGCTGATCTGTGTGGTGGTATTGCTGCAGATCACCGACATCCTGGCCATCCCCGTCGGGTCCTTGGTGGCGCCCGCCGCCGTGCTCGGTGCGGCGCTCGGTTTCGGGGCGCAGCGCATCGTGCAGGACCTGCTGTCAGGGTTCTTCATCATCACCGAGAAGCAGTACGGCTTCGGTGACCTGGTGACACTGACCCTCGGCGCTTCCAACGACGCCACCGGCACCGTCGAAGATGTCACCCTGCGGGTGACCAAGCTGCGCACCAGCGATGGCGAGGTCTTCACCATCCCCAACGGTCAGATCATGAAATCGCTCAACCTGTCCAAGGACTGGGCGCGCGCCGTGGTCGACATCCCGGTGCCGACCACCGCCGACCTCAACTCGGTCAACGAGCTGCTGCACGCGGTCTGCGAGAACGCCATGAAAGACCCGCACATGAGCGAGCTGTTGCTGGACCGGCCGCAGCTGATGGGTGTGGAAAGCCTGGAGCTGGACACCGTGAACCTGCGGATGGTGGCGCGCACCCTGCCCGGGAAGCAGTTCGAGGTCGGCAGGCAGTTGCGGTTGCTGGTCATTGCGGCGCTGGCCCGGGCCGGGATCGTTTCCAAGCCGGAGTCCACACCGCTGGCCGCGAACTCGGAGGTCCGCAGCCAGTGAAATTGGTAACCCGGTCCACCGGCGACGACAACAAGCGCTGGCCGAACTACATGTTCGGCGGGCGGATGCGCACCTCGACGGTGGGATTGATCGTCGCGTTCTTCTTCACCGCGTGGCTCTACGAGACCTATCAGCCGCCGCCGGAGCCGCCCCCGCTCACCCAGACCGTGCCGCCGGGGTTCGTCCCCGACCCGGAATACACCTGGGTGCCGCGCACGCAGGTCTACGAACGGCCGCGCACGACCTACCCGACCACCACGACGCCGACGACGACCGAGCCGCCGGAGCCCACGACCACCACGACGTCACCCACGACGACGTCGGGAACCCCGGGACCCGATGATCCAGCCACGTCGAGCAACGGGCCGACCCCCGAGGAACAACCGACCACGACGGTGATCGATCCGGACGGTCCGGGTGGCCTCTTGCCGCCGATCACGCTGCCGGTGCTGCCCGGTCCGGCACCCGCGCCCGCGACGACACCGCCGCCGCCCGCACCCAGCGCGAACTGACACACGTCGAGATCCCGCTACACTGGCGTGCCGTGATGATCACCCTCGACAAAGTGAGCAAGCAGTACAAATCCTCTGCCCGCCCGGCGCTGGATGACGTCTCGCTCAAAATCGACAAGGGTGAGTTCGTCTTCCTGATCGGGCCGTCCGGCTCGGGCAAGTCGACGTTCATGCGCCTGTTGCTCGGCGCCGAGCACCCGTCCAAAGGCGATATCCGGGTCTCCAAGTTCCACGTGAACAAGCTCGCCGACCGGCACATCCCTCAGCTGCGGCAGGTGATCGGCTGCGTCTTCCAGGACTTCCGCCTGCTGCAGCAGAAGACGGTCTTCGAGAACGTCGCCTTCGCGCTGGAGGTGATCGGCAAGCGCGGTGATGTGATCAACCGGGTGGTGCCCGACGTGCTGGAGATGGTCGGCCTGTCGGGCAAGGCCGCCCGGCTGCCGCACGAACTCTCCGGTGGCGAACAGCAGCGCGTCGCGATCGCCAGGGCGTTCGTCAACCGACCCCTGCTGCTGATCGCCGACGAGCCGACCGGCAACCTGGACCCGGAAACCAGCAAGGACATCATGGATCTGCTTGAGCGGATCAATCGCACCGGCACCACCGTTCTGATGGCCACGCACGATCACCACATCGTGGACTCGATGCGTCAGCGCGTCATCGAACTGGAACTGGGCCGGCTCATCCGCGACGAACAGCGCGGTGTCTACGGAATGGATCGCTAGTGCGCTTCGGCTTTTTGGTCAACGAGGTCTGGACCGGACTTCGCCGCAACGTCACCATGACGGTGGCCATGATCCTCACCACGGCCATTTCCATCGGCCTGTTCGGTGGGGGTCTACTTGTGATGCGTGTCGCCGACCAGTCTCGTGACATCTACCTGGACCGCGTCGAGAGCCAGGTCTTCCTCACCAACGACGTCTCGGCCAACGACCCGACATGTGACCAGGATCCGTGCAAGGCGCTGCGGGCCCAGATCGACGCCCGCGACGACGTCCGCTCGGTGCGCTACCTGAACCAGGCCGACGCCTACGAGGACGCGATCAAGAAGATCCCGGCGTTCAAGGATGTGGCCAGCAAGGATGCGTTCCCGGCCTCGTTCATCGTGAAGCTGGAAAACCCGGAACAGCACCTCGATTTCGACACCGCGATGCAAGGTCAGCCCGGTGTACTCAACGTGCTGAACCAGAAGGATCTGATCGACCGGCTGTTCGCGCTGCTCGACGGCATGTCCAGCGCGGCTTTCGCGGTGGCGCTGGTGCAGGCGATCGGTGCGATCCTGTTGATCGCCAACATGGTTCAGGTCGCGGCGTACACCCGCCGCACCGAGATCGGCATCATGCGCCTGGTCGGTGCGACCCGCTGGTACACCCAGCTGCCGTTCCTCGTGGAGGCGATGCTGGCCGCGTTCATCGGTGTGGTGCTGGCACTGCTCGGCCTGCTGACGGTGCGGTCGCTGTTCCTGGAGAAGGCGCTGTCGCAGTTCACCCAGGCTAATTTGATTGCGCCGCTGGACTTCGCCGACATACTTTATATCTCGCCGATCCTGCTGTTCGTGGGTGTGGCGATGGCCGGGCTCACTGCGTACGTGACGCTGCGCCTCTACGTACGAAGATAGAAGATGGCTACCAAGAGCAAGAAACCGGACAAAGCCGAGAAGGCGAACAACTTCGTCATTGCGACCAATCGCAAGGCCCGGCACAACTATTCGATCCTGGAGACTTTCGAGGCCGGCGTCGTGCTGGTCGGCACCGAGGTCAAGAGCCTGCGCGAGGGCCAGGCCTCCCTGGTCGATGCGTTCGCCACCGTCGACGATGGTGAGATCTGGTTGCGCAACCTGCACATCGCCGAATATCACCACGGCAGTTGGACCAACCACGCACCGCGGCGCAACCGCAAGCTGCTGCTGCACCGCCGTCAGATCGACACGCTGGTCGGCAAGATCCGCGACGGCAACCTGACCCTGGTTCCTTTGTCGCTGTATTTCGTCGACGGCAAGGTGAAGGTCGAACTGGCACTGGCCCGCGGTAAAGAGGCGCGCGACAAGCGCCAGGACCTGGCAAAGCGCGATGCCCAGCGTGAGGTGGTCCGCGAGCTCGGTCGCCGTGCCAAGGGAATGCGCTGACGCCCACCTCCTCCCGCCATTTGAGGCGCGGTGTTCTCGGCGTGGCCGTATTTACCCGGTTCGCGGGCAATACAGGGATATAGTTCGCCCACGCGTTAAGACGCACGGGAGGACGGGTGACGGTGCGACGCTCGCGTCTGTGTGCCCTCGTCCTTGGTGGCGTCGTCATCCTCGCGGCCCTCAATGCCTGCGCGCCGTTCGGTGCCGCGGTTGCCGATCGGATCGAGTTGATCCTGCAGGTGAGTGTCGGTGTCGGTGCCATGATCGTCGGAATCGTCACGGCGGCCCGGGAACGCGGTCTCGAACGCTGGTGGCGGGTGTCGTTCGTCTGCGCACTGTTCACCTGGGTGCTCGGCCAGACGCTGTGGCAGGTGCACGTCGCCGACTGGGCGCCGATGCTGGCCCGCGCGATCTACCTGGCGTTACCCGTGCTGGTCTTCACCTCGGTGATCCTGCTGGCGCGATCCAGCGGCGGTATTCGGGCGCCTGCGGCCAGCCCGCTGCGGCAATCGCTGGTCACCAACGTGCTCGACGGGGTGATCGCAGCGGTCGCCTTCCTCATCCTGGCAGCGATGAGCGACCTGGGCACCCGATTCGAGGCCGCCAGCCCGGCCATGCGGGTGCTCGACGTCGTGTTCATCGGTGCCGAGATCGGCGTCATCGGCGTCATCGTCCTGATCGCGATGATCTACGACGCGGACCGGCCGAACCGGACCAACTACATGCTGCTGGCCGGTGGATTGCTGCTGATGGGCGTGTCCAACCGCATGCTTGCCTATGTGCGGTCGGTGGATCGCGTCGACGCCGAACTCTGGGTCGGCATCGGACTGATCATCGGCCCGGTGCTCACGGCGTTCGCATTCCTGCCGACCACCCCGGCGCGCGATGTCGACGTGTTGCGCCGCCAGGACTGGCCGCATCTGCTGCTGCCCTATATGGGCTTTCTGGGTGTGGCGGTGCTGTTCGCCTACCACCTCTACATCGATCGTGAGGTGTCCGCGCTCGCGGCGTTGCTGACCATCGTCATGGTCGTGCTGGTGGCCAGCCGCCAGGTGGTCGCGACGCGCGCCGAGCGTTCACTGACCCAGTGGCTGTTCTGGGCGCAGCGCGGGCTGGCCCACCAGGTGCACCACGATCCGCTCACCGGCCTGCCGAACCGGACCCTGTTCGCCAAGCGTCTCGACGAGGCGATGGCTCGCGGCAAATTCGTGTTGATCTTCCTCGACCTCGACGATTTCAAGGAGGTCAACGACCGATTCGGCCACGCCGCCGGCGACGAGTTGCTGCGCGCGGTGGGGGAGCGGCTATCGCGCGGGATCGGAGACCGCGACACCCTGGCCAGGGTGGGCGGCGATGAATTCGCGGTGCTCATCGTGAGCAATGGCGATGCCGACGACCAGTTGGAAGGTGCCGCCGACCGCCTGCGCATCGCCCTGCGTGATCCGTTCCCCGTGCACGGATCGTCGGTGCGGGTGAGGGCCAGCATGGGACTGGTGCGCCCCGATACCGAGGCACTGTCCCAGACCTCGGACAACCTGCTGCGCCAGGCCGATGTCGCCATGTATGCCGGCAAGCGGATGGGGAAGAACACCGCCGTGGTCTACAACCCGCTCGCCGGGGCGGTGGTGGACTTTCCGACCATGCTGCGGGAGGCGCTCGGCGCGCCGCCGCCGGGGTTCCGGTTGGTCTACCAGCCGGTGGCGGCACTGCCAGGCGGGGAGCTGGTGGCGGTGGAGGCGCTGGCCCGCTGGACGGCGGGCAATGGTGTCGAGATCTCGCCGGAGACATTCGTCGCCGACGCCGAAGCTGCGGGTATGGGCGCCGAACTCGATGCGTTGGTGCTCGACATGGCGTGCGGCGAGGCGCGCGCGGCCGGGCTCGACCTGGACATCCACGTCAACATCGGCGGCGCCAGACTGGGCACGCCCGGCTTCGACCAGGTGGTCCGCGAGGTGCTGCAGCGCCACGAGATTCCGCGCGGCCGGCTGATCCTGGAGATCACCGAGACCGAACCGATCGTCGACCTGGACAAGGCCGCCACGCAGATCACCCGGTTCGGGGAGTTCGGCGTGAAGGTTGCCCTCGACGATTTCGGCTCGGGTTTCAACTCGCTGCTCTACCTGCACTGCCTGCCGGTCGACATCGTGAAGTTGGATCGGACGTTGGCCTCGGATATGGACGCGGGCCGAGACCTGACGCTGTACCGCTCGGTGATCAATCTGTGCGGTGAGCTCGGGTTCGAGGTGATCGCCGAGGGTATCGAGACCGCCGATCAGGCCGATATGGTCTGCCGCGCAGGCGGCCGGTTCGGTCAGGGCTACCTGTTCGGGCGTCCGGTACCGATGTCCGAACTGGCCGAGATGCAGCGCCGGGCCGTGCGGACTATTTAATGGCTGGCCTCGGTTGTACAAACCGTTAGTATGGAAAGTCCTGCCGAACCTCGGCGGGGGTGCGAGGGGCTGAACGGTTTCGACTTCGCGCATCGAATCAAGGGAAGCGTGCCGGTGCAGGCAAGAGACCACCGTAAGCGTCGTTGCAACCAATTAAGCGCCGATTCCAATCAGCGCGACTACGCCCTCGCTGCCTAAGCGACGGTGTGTCTGTCAGACCGGGAGCGCCCTCGGCCCGGACCCTGGCATCAGCTAGAGGGACCCACCCACGGGTTCGGTCGCGGGACCCGTGGGGACATCAAACAGCGACTGGGATCGTCATCTCGGCTTGTTCGCGTGACCGGGAGATCCGAGTAGAGACTTAGCGAACTGCGCACGGAGAAGTCTTGAGGGAATGCCGTAGGACCCGGGTTCAATTCCCGGCAGCTCCACAAGAAAGGCCCGGACCGCGAGGTCCGGGCCTTTTTCGTGGGCGCTTGCCGCGCTATCCGCGCTCGCCGCGCTCGAAAGTGAAGTTGATGGCGAGAAATCGCCGAAAACTCGCCATCTTGTTCACTTTCGTGAGGGGTTACGCCTCCTCGGCCGCCCAGCGCCGGCCCACCAGCACCCCGAATGCAGTGAACCCGGCCGTCAGCGTGCTCGCCGCACCGACCCACTGCGCCTGCTTTCCCTCGCGGCCGGCCAACAGATTCGACGTGGTGTCGAAGGCGTCGAACGCCACACCCATCCACAGTCCCGTGCGCTGGGCCGGCCCGGCGACCGTGGCGAGGCCGACGACGATATCGCGGGCCCCGAACAACTGCGCGACGTAGCGGGCATCGGTATTGCCGCCGCCACCGGGGAGCTGCCCGTACTTGGCGAACGCATCCGGCCAGACATACGCCGACAGTCCGCCGAACGTACGGGCCAGACCGATGACGCGGACCACAGTGCTTGTACGCATTGACATTCCTCATCTCGGGCGTTCTCGGCGAACTCGGGTCGGACATCGCCATACGCACAACGCAGTGCTCGGTTCGACGACGCACAGTTTGCCAGTGCGCGGGCCTCCACAATTAGGATCGGCGACATGGGGCGAGGGGACAGTTGATGGTCGGCGACAGCGCGCACTCCGGGGATCAGGCCGGTTCGGGTATCGAGCCGCCGGTCGAACCGCGCATCCGCCGGGCCCTCGGCCTGCTGGAACGGTTCGCGCCGGCGATCGGTGCCAAGTGGGCCACCGAGCTGTGGTGCACCCCGCCGCAGGTCGACGCGAGCCTGCGGATGCCACCCGGGGTGCCGCCCAGTGAGCCGATCGAGGCCTTCTGGGACGGGCACCGCATCGCGGGTGAGGCCTGGGGCGAGGGCCCCGCGGTGTACCTGGTGCACGGGTGGGGTGGCTGCCGCGCCCACCTCGGCGTCTTCGTCAAGCCATTGATCAATGCCGGGTACCGCGTCATCGCCTTCGACCTGCCCGCGCACAACGACTCCGAGACCGGTTCGCTGTCCGAGGGACGCACGCATCTCGTGGAGTGCACCGAGGCGTTCCGCGCGGTGGTCCGCACACACGGGCCGGCCCGTGCGGTGATCGCGCACTCGCTGGGCGCCAAGGCCGCCGCGTTGGCGTTGGCCCGCGGCACCGAGATCGAGCGCATGGTGTTCCTGGCGCCGATGGGTGACTTCGGGTTCTATCTGGACCTGTTCGCCGAGCGGCACGGATTCGGGCCGCGCATCCGCGATGGTCTGCACCGCCGCTTAAGCAAGCGCATCGAAATGCCGTTGTTCGACACCGATCTCGGGGTCATCGGGTCGAACCTGAAGACCCCGACACCGCTGCTGGTGATCCACGACCCCGATGACCCGGACGCGCCGTACCACTACAGCATGGCGCTCATGGACGACTGGCCGGACTCGCAGCTGGTCACCACCCGCGGTCTCGGCCGGCTGGCGC
This sequence comes from Mycolicibacterium neoaurum ATCC 25795, assembly GCF_000691525.1. Taxonomy (GTDB): domain Bacteria; phylum Actinomycetota; class Actinomycetes; order Mycobacteriales; family Mycobacteriaceae; genus Mycobacterium; species Mycobacterium neoaurum. The sequence goes on along the minus strand of NZ_JMDW01000011.1, from coordinate 243,380 downwards.
ACTACCGGATTCTGCGGCACCGCGCGGCGATCAACGCCGGCGTCGACTTCATCGGCGCTGCGCAGCAATCAGCGGTCTGACCGGGCGGGGTACCGCGAACAGGCGCATCAGCCGACGCCGTATCGGAGCGCCCGCCACCGAACCACAGACGAAGCCGACCAGGAACACCCGACGGGTGCGCGTCTGGCTACGCCTGCCGACGGTGTAACCGCCCGTCGCGGCCGCGACGGCGACCACCACGATCAGCGCCAGTGTCCACACCCGCCCAGTCCAACAGCGGCGGGCACCGCCGGGCAATGCTTGTGATCAAACCGAGCCCTGCTCGCGGCGCGCCTTGGCCCGCCGTTTGCCCTCGTGCATCGCGGCGACCCGGGCCACCGGGATGGTGTGGCCCTGCGCGATCAGATCGGCCGGCAGTCGCTGCGGCGCGGGCATCTCGGCCGCCCAGGGATCACCGTCGCCGAGGCGTTCGAGTGCGGTGTGCACGGTGAAATCCGACGGGTGCACCTCGGGCAGCTCCGACCAGGACACCGGAAACGACACCGGGATGCGCGGACGCAGCCGCGGACTGTAGGCCGCGGCCACCGTCGCCCCACCCGATCGGGTGGCGTCGACGAACACCTTGCCCACCCGGTCCTCGACGATGAAAGCCGTTGTGGCAATGGACGGATCGAGTGCCTCGGTGTGCGCCGCCAAAGCCCGCGTGGCGGCGGCAACATCGTCTCCGGCTGCTTCCTCGGTGAGCGGCACGAAGATGTGTACCCCGCGCGACCCGCTGGTTTTCACGGCGCCGGCTAAGCCCGTATCGGCGAGTGCCTGACGGACAAGCAGCGCCACCGCCACCACTGCGGCGAAGTCCGCACCGTCGGGTGGATCGAGGTCGAGGATCAGATGGGTGGGGTGGTAGATATCGGCGGCCAACCCCAGCGCCGGGTGGTACTCGATCGCGCGCTGATTCGCCAGCCACAGCAGCGTGCGCCGGTCATCGCACAGCGCGTAGTGGATCTCACGGTGGGACGCCGCGGCCCACACCGGCACCGTCTTCACCCAGTCCGGGGTGTACTTGGGGACGTTCTTCTGCATGAACGGTGCCCGGCCGCGTAACACCCGCAGCACCGTCAGCGGCCGACCCGCGAGCACGGGCAGAATCCGGTCGGCGACCGCGTCCAGGTAGTCCACCAGGTCACGTTTGGTGGCTCCGGCGTCGGGCCCGAGCGGCTGATCCAGGTTGGTCAGCTCGACGCCGGCCCGCTGCTCGTCCGCGGTCATCTCTCCACTCCACCATAGGATCGGGTCATGACCGTCGTTCTTGCCGTGCGGTGCGCCAACGGGATTGTGTTGGGCTCGGATTCCCAGATCACCGATCCGGGGCGGGGACTGACCTACCCGGCGCAGAAGCTGCACCCGCTCGGGGACAGCGCGGCGTGGGGTGGCAGTGGGTCGCGTGCGGTGCTCTACGACGTCGAACAGGTTTTCCACGACGAGGCCGACGCGATCGTCGAGGCCAAGGAGATCGGGCACGCGATCCAGGCCCGGGTCAAGCCGATCCTGACCCACCACTACGACAACTTCATCACCGATGTGCCCGGCGAGGACAGCGCGGGCACGCCGGCCAGTTATCTGCTGGCCGCCGGCTACGTGGGTGACCGGCCGTTCATCGTCGACCTCGACCCGCACGCGTTGATCGGCCACCACGAGGAGACCGGATTCCAGGCGATCGGCAGCGGCGCGGCGATGGCGCAGCAGGCGCACGCCCTGCTGTCGCATTTCCGGATGCCCGAACGCGATATCGAGTACGGCATGGTGGCCGCCCTGCGGGTGCTCGACGCGCTGGATGCGTCCTCGCCGAGTATCGGCGGACCGATGGATCTGTGCCGGATCACACCCGAGGACGGCGCGCACCATCTCTCGCCGGAGGAGGTCGACGCCGTCCGCGAGGACGTCCGACGCTGGGTGGGATTGGAGCATCGCGCACTCGACGAGCTCTTCGAATGAAGCTGTGAGTTTGCTGTCAGTTCGCTCTACGAGTTGTCATGGTTAAACGGACTACGTAAGTTACGCGCAGTAGCGATTCTGTAACAGTGACGGGGCCATCGGATGAATGCCAGCAATGGCCAGCGATCGAGAATTGCCCAGCTGATCCGCACGCTCGCCGTGCCGATCGTGCTGGCCTGGCTCGCCATAGTGGTGGCCACCAATGTGTTGGTTCCGTCCCTGGAAGAGGTCGGCGAGGCCAACACCGTCGGCCTGAGCGCCCAGGATGCGCCGTCGATGATCGCGATGAAGCGCATCGGCGCCAACTTCGAGGAGTTCGACTCCGATTCCAACGCCATGGTGGTGCTGGAGGGTGACGAGCCCCTCGGTGACGAGGCGCACCGCTACTACGACGGCCTGATCGACAGGTTCGAGTCCGACCCGGCCCACATCCAGCACGTGGCCGACTTCTGGGGTGACACCCTGACCGCGGCGGGTGCGCAGAGCGCCGACGGCAAGTCCGCCTATGTTCAGCTCTACCTGCACGGCAACCAGGGCCAGACGCTGGCCAACGAGTCGGTGGCCGCGGTCCGCGATATCGTCGCGCAGAATCCGCCGCCGCCGGGTTTGCACGTATTCGTCACCGGTGGCGCACCGCTGATCTCGGATCAGCACCATGCCGGGGACAAGAGCATCTTCCTGGTCACGATGATCACCCTCGGGGTCATCCTGGCGATGCTGCTGATCGTGTACCGGTCCATCGGCACCACCATCCTCATCCTGCTGATGGTGTTCGTCGAGCTCGGCGCCGCCCGCGGCATCGTCGCCTTCCTGGCGAACTCCGGGCTCATCGGGCTGTCGACCTTCGCGGTGAACCTGTTGACGCTGATGGTCATCGCCGCAGGCACCGACTACGCGATCTTCGCCGTCGGGCGCTATCAGGAGGCGCGCGGCGCGGGTGAGGATCGAGAGTCGGCGTACTACAGCATGTTCGGCGGGACCGCGCATGTGGTGCTGGGCTCCGGGCTGACCATTGCCGGGGCCATGCTGTGCCTGTCGTTCACCCGGTTGCCCTACTTCCAGACCATGGGTGTGCCCTGCGCGATCGGCACCCTGGTGGCGGTTCTCGCCGCGTTGACGCTGGGGCCCGCGGTCATCACCATCGGCAGCCGGTTCGGGCGCTTCGAACCCAAGCGGGCCATCCGGTCGCGGGGCTGGCGACGCATCGGGGTGACGGTGGTGCGCTGGCCGGGACCGGTGTTGGTGGCGACGCTGGCGCTGGCGCTGATCGGCCTGGTCACCCTGCCCGGTTACAAGACCAATTACGATGCCCGTCGCTACCTGCCCGCCGATCTGACGGCCAACGTCGGATATGCCGCCGCTGAGCGGCATTTCAGCGCCGCCCGGATGAACCCCGAACTGCTGATGGTGGAAAGCGACCGGGACCTTCGCAACCCGGCGGACTTCCTGGTCATCAACAAGATCGCCAAGTCGATCCTGGCCGTGCCCGGTGTCGCGCGGGTCCAGACCATCACCCGGCCCAACGGAAAACCGATCGAGCACACCACGATCCCGTTCATGCTCAGCCAGCAGGGCGCCACCCAGACCATGAACGAGAAGTACCGCGAGGACCAGTTCGCGGACATGCTGCGCCAGGCCGACGATATGCAGACCAGTATCGAGACGATGGAGCAGATGGCGGCCGTCACCCAACAGATGGCCGATGTCACCCATTCGATGGTCGAGAAGACCGAGAACCTGACCGCCGATACGGCCGATCTGCGCGACTACATCGCCAATTTCGACGATTTCATGCGTCCGTTGCGCAATTACTTCTACTGGGAGCCGCACTGTTACGACATCCCGGCCTGCTATGCGCTGCGCTCGGTGTTCGACACGCTCGACGGAATCGACGTGCTGACAACCGATATCGAGACCGTGCTCCCGGACCTCCAGCATCTGGACACCCTGATGCCGCAGTTGGTCGAGATCATGCCGCAGAACATCGAGGTGCTGAAGAGCACTCGCGAATCGATGCTGCTGATGTATCAGACCCAGAAGGGTATGCAGGACCAGGGTTCGGCCATGCAGGAGAACTCGAGCGCCATGGGGGAGGCGTTCGACGATGCCCGCAACGACGACACGTTCTACCTTCCGCCGGAGGCCTTCGACAACGAGGACTTCAAGCGCGGGATGGACAACTTCATCTCACCGGACGGAAAGTCGGTGCGGTTCATCATCAGTCACGATGGCGACCCGGCCACCCCGGAGGGCATCGCGCACGTCGACCCGATCAAACAGGCCGCGCGTGAGGCCATCAAGGGCACGCCGCTGGAGGGTTCGAAGGTGTTCCTTGCCGGGACCGCGGCCACCTACAAGGACATGCACGACGGTGCCCAGTGGGATCTGGTGATCGCCGGAATCGCGGCGTCTGCACTGATTTTCGTGATCATGCTGCTGATCACCCGCAGCCTGGTGGCGGCGGCCGTCATCGTCGGCACGGTGCTGTTGTCCCTCGGGGCATCCTTCGGGATGTCGGTGCTGCTGTGGCAGCACCTGCTCGGGCTCGAACTGCACTGGATGGTTCTGCCGATGTCGGTGATCCTGCTGCTGGCCGTCGGCTCGGATTACAACCTGCTGTTGGTGAGCCGGTTCAAGGAGGAACTGCACGGTGGTCTGAAGACCGGCATCATCCGCGCGATGGCGGGTACCGGTTCGGTGGTCACCTCGGCGGGGCTGGTGTTCGCGTTCACCATGGCCTCGTTCGCATTCAGCGACCTGACGGTGATGGCCCAGGTCGGCACGACGATCGCGTTGGGATTGCTGTTCGACACCCTGGTGGTGCGCTCGTTCATGACGCCCGCGGTGGCCGCGCTGCTGGGCCGCTGGTTCTGGTGGCCCAAGATCATCCGGTCGGAGGCCTCCCGTCGCCGGCTGGCCGACAGCGGCATCAGCGTCTGACGATTCCCGCTCAGCAGGGCCGAGCCCGTACGCTACCTCGGTGAACGCGATCGACCCCGACAAGCTGGCCACCTGCCTGCAGGTGCTCGCCGACGTCGAGGGATTACCCCCTGAGCACCCCGACGCCGTGGCCGTGCGCCGCGCCACCGCCGGGATCTTCAAATCGGTGCGCAAGGCCCGCCGGGCCGCCAAGCGCGATGAGGTGGCCGCCGCCGATCGCGCCGTCATCGCCGCCACGGCCACCGGCGCGCCCGGGCGCATCGACGACGAGACCGCCGGCCTGCCGCTGGTCTCCGGCGCGAAGGGGGCCACCGCCGGCACGCTGCTGAAATCGCGCGCCTGCTACGTCTGCAAGAAGCATCACACCGTCGTCGACGCCTTCTACCACCAGCTCTGCCCCGACTGCGCGGCGTTCAACCACGCCAAGCGCGATGCCCGCACCGATCTGACGGGGCGGCGGGCACTGCTCACCGGCGGGCGCGCCAAGATCGGCATGTACATCGCGCTGCGGCTGCTCCGCGACGGGGCGCACACCACCATCACCACCCGCTTCCCCAACGATGCGGTCCGCCGTTTCGCGGCAATGGAGGACAGCGCGGACTGGCTGCACCGGCTGCGGGTCATCGGTATCGACCTGCGTGATCCGGCCCAGGTCGTCGCACTGGCCGATACCGTCGCCGCCGCCGGGCCGCTGGACATCCTTATCAACAATGCCGCCCAGACCGTGCGCCGGTCGCCGGGTTCGTACTCGGCGCTGGTCGAGGCCGAGCGCACCCCGCCGCCGGAACTGGTCTCGAAGCTGGTCGACGTCATCTCCTTCGACCGGGTCAGCGACGCGCACCCGGCCGCCCTGACCGGCAGCCTGGGCGAGCACCAGACCCCCCATGCCCTCACCCAGCTGGCGCTGGCCGCCCGCAGCGCCTCCCCGGAGCGCATCGCGGCGGGCACCGCCATCGACGCCGGCGGACTGCTGCCGGATACCGCGTCGGTGAACAGCTGGACCCAGCATGTCGACGAGATCGACGCGATGGAATTGCTCGAGGTGCAGCTGTGTAACCAGACCGCACCGTTCATCCTGGTCAGCCGGTTGCGTCCGGCGATGGCAGCGGCCGCGGCGCGGCGCAAGTACGTCGTCAACGTCTCGGCGATGGAGGGTCAGTTCGGCCGCAAGTACAAGGGACCGGGCCACCCGCACACCAATATGGCCAAGGCCGCGCTGAACATGCTCACCCGCACCAGCGCCGCCGAGATGCTGGAGACCGACGGCATCCTGATGACCGCGGTCGATACCGGCTGGATCACCGACGAGCGCCCGCATCCGACCAAGCTCCGGCTGGCCGAGGAGGGCTTCCACGCCCCGCTCGACCTGGTCGACGGTGCAGCCCGGGTCTATGATCCGATCGTGCGGGGCGAGGCCGGCGAGGACCTCTACGGCTGCTTCCTCAAGGATTACGCCAAGGCCGACTGGTGACTCAAATCTGCAGCTTCCCGCCGTGCACCGCCAGTTCGGCGCCGGTCATATAGCTGCTCTGCTCCGAGGCCAAAAACAGCACCGCCGAAGCGATTTCGTCGACATGGCCGAGGCGGTGCAGCACCACACCGGCAGCCAGACCGTCCAGCAGCGCCTTCTCCTGCTCGGCGTCGCCGGCCAATCCGGTCAGTCCGGGCGTCTCGATGGGGCCGGGGACGATGGTGTTGACCCGGATGTTGCGGTCGGCCAGTTCGGCGGCCCAGGTGCGGCCCAGTGAGCGGATGGCCGCCTTGGACGCCGCGTAGAGGCCGAAGCTCGGGGTGGCCTCGGTGGCGGCGGTCGATCCGGTCAGGATGACCGATGCGCCGTCGTTGAGCAAGGCGAGCATCTTCTGGACGGTGAACACGGTGCCGGCGACGTTGCGATCGAAGTTGTCGCGGTAGTGCTGTTCGGTCACCTCGGCCAGTGTCGCAAAGTCACCACCACCGGCGTTGGCGTAGAGAACGTCCAATCCGCGTCCGGCCGCGGTGATGGCGTCGGCGACAACGTCCAGGTCAGCGATCTTGCTGATATCACCCTGCACCGCGTGGGCGCGCGGGCCGATGGCGGCGACGGCCTCGTCGAGGCGGGAGCGGTCGCGTCCGGTGATGAAGACCTCGGCGCCCTCGGCGGCGAATCGCTTGGCACCGGCCAGGCCGATGCCGGAGGTCCCGCCGGTCACCAGTGCTGTCTTGCCGTCGAGCTGTCCCATGATCGTTCCTTTCGTCGAAGTGCTACGACGACTGGAACGTTACGTGATGTGTCACCTATTCCGTGGGTGGTCCTGTCAGCACCGTCCATAGGTCGGTGATGCGCCCGTCGGTGATCAGGGCGACGTCGAATCCGGTCATCACCGCGACATCGTCCTCGTCGCGGCGCACCTCCCAGGCCAGGTGGCCGAAGCCGCGGGTCTGGCGGACCGGTCCGGCCGCGGCGAAGTGCATACCGGTCAGGCCCGCTTGCAGTTGAGCGGCTTTGTCATTGAGGGCGTCATGCCCGGTGACGACGCCCTCGTCGTCGGTCCAGCGGACCTCGTCGGCGTAGGTGGCGGCGATGGCGTCGGCGCGGGCCCGTGGGTCGCGTTCGTTGAAGACGGCGAGCAGGTTTGCCTGCATCAGGTCGCTGACGGTATCGCTCATCGGGGCCTCCTCATTGGGTGATAAATCACCATTCTAGTGCGGTGTGGGCGGCAGCGAGCTGTTCAGATTGAGATTGACGTGGATGTGTTCCAGGGCGGTGGTGAACGGCGCCAGCAGGGGAGCGGGCAGCGCGTCGAAGAACAGCCGGCGCACCAGATCGACATGCGCGGGTGCGGCCTGCTCGATGGCCGCCCGGCCCTGGGCGGTCAGCACCACGTTCGTGGTGCGGGCATCCTCGGTGCCGGTTTCACGGCGGGTCAATCCGCGTTGTTCCATCCGGCGCAACTGATGGGACACCCGGCTGCGCTCCCAGCCGATATGGGCGGCCAGATCGCCTACCCGCATACCGTCCTCGCCGGCACCGCTCAGTGCCACCAGCACGTGGTAGTCCGACAGCGACAGCCCGGAATCGGCCTGCAGCTGCCGATTCATCTCGTAGTCCATCCGCAGCTGGACGCGCATGAAGGCGACCCAGGCGCGCTGCTGTTCCGGGCTCAGCCATGCCGAACGGCCGTTTCGTGATGTGTCCCGTTTCGCTGCCACGTCGCCGAGTATGCCGCTACAGGCACGGTCCGGCGGTGTCCCGTACGCGCAGCGTTTGCTCGCCGATGTTTCAGTTACAAGATCAACGGGCAGCATGGTGTGATGTCTGAAACCCGCGCCAACCTGAGCGCGGCCGATGCGTTTGCCCCGGATGAGATCGCGTTGCGTCCGCGAAATGTCCAGTTCGATTGGTCGACGCCTCCGCTGCACTGGATACCCGGTGACCCCTACGCCTCGCACTCGGCCACCGCACTCAACCTGTTGTTGCCGGTCGCCGAGCGCTGGTTCAGCAAATTGCTGGCCGATGCGCTCGAGTATGTCCGCGATGATCACCTGCGGGAGGAGATCATCGGCTTCATCGGGCAGGAGGCCGTGCACGCCAAAACCCACGATGAGGTGCTCGTCGAATACCTGCGCCGGCACGGGATCGATCCCGAACCTTTCCTGGTGCAGCTGGAGTGGGTGGTCTCGCAGTACGACCAACGGTTGGCGCGCGCCAGTGCCGCCGATAGGCGCAAGGCGATTGCGTCGGGCACGCATGCGCTGAGTGCGGCCGAACACTTCACCGGTGTGCTCGGGTCCTGGGCACTGAACAACAACTGGGACGAGCTCGACGTCGATCCGATCCTGTCGGATCTCTACCGCTGGCACGGCGCCGAAGAGGTCGAACACCGCCACGTGTCCTACAACGTGGCCAAGTACTTCGGCATGGACTACATCGCGCAGGCCGCGGCCGGGTTGATGGTCAGCGCGGCACTGCCGATCGTATTGCTGCGCGGTCTGAAGTTCATCGTGCGCGCCGACCCGTCGCTGCCGAATCTCGGCTATGCGCGCATCATCTGGAAATTGCGTAAGTCGGCCATGGCGGGTGCCGTCCCGGGGCTGGGCTTCTGGGTGCGTTCGGGTCTGACCTTGCTCAAGCGCGACTACAACCCGGCCGACGAGGGCAGCACGGCGCAGGCCGTGGCCTATCTGGCCAGTTCCCCAGCAGCGCGCGCCTTTTCATGAGCCGAGTGTCGCGGCTGCTGCGACCGTACAGTGGCGAGCCGCCGCCCGGGTTGTATCGGTCCACCTCCGACCGATTGATCCGCATTGCCGGTGCCGCGGTGCCGCACTTCCTCTCGGTGGTCATGCGGCTCACTGCCGATGAGGATCTGCCCGAGTTGCCGGCGGCGGTGAACCGCCGAACCATGCGGGTGCTCGCGCGCGATATCGTCGCCCGCGATCCCGAGGTGGTGGCGCTGACACTGGCTTCCGTCGACGGTGAGCCGCTGCGCGGGTGGCATGCCGGGGCCCATATCGACGTGTACCTGCCGTCGGGACGGACCAGGCAGTACTCGCTGTGCGGCGATCCTGACCGGGTGGACGAATACCGGATCGCGGTGCGGCACAACGCCGACGGTCTCGGGGGATCGGCGGAGATACATCGGCTGGCGGTGGGTCAGGAGCTGGAGGTCAGCGTCCCGCGCAACGCCTTCCTGATGCCGCTGCCCGGCTCCGGATCGCGTTCCGCGCGGTTGCGTTTCATTGCCGGGGGCATCGGCATCACCCCGATCCTGCCGATGGTCCGGTTGGCGGAGCAGCAGGGGGTGCCGTGGACGCTGCGCTATACCGGGCGATCTCTGGATAGTCTGCCGTTCCTCGATGAGCTGGCCGCTTTCGGCGACAAGGTGACGGTGCGTACCGATGACGTTGGATTGCCCACGGCTGCAGACCTTCTCGACGGCGTGGACGTGTCGACCGCGGTCTACGCCTGCGGCCCGCCGCCGATGATGGAGATGGTCGGGCTGGCGTTGCCGATCGGCACCGAACTGCATGTCGAACGCTTCTCCCCGTTGCCCGTGGTGGACGGGGCGCCGTTCGAGTTGGCACTGCGCAGCGGCGAAGTTGTTGCGGTGTCGGCGAATCAGAGCACGCTGGCCGCGCTGCGGCAGACGCGCCCCGATGTCAGTTACTCATGCCAGCAGGGCTTCTGCGGGACCTGTGTGCAGCGGGTGACTTCCGGCGAGGTCGAGCACCGCGATGTGATTCTCACCGACGATCAGCGGGCGGCCGGCGATATGTTGGTCTGTGTATCGCGGGCACGGTTCCCCGGTGAGCGGCTGACGCTGGACCTGTAGTTACTGCGTCAGTTCTGTGCCCGCGGTCAACAACACCAGCAGCAGGTCGCGAGCGTCGGTGTTGTCCGGCTCGTCGAACAGCCGGTCGCAGGCCTTCTGCACCATCCGCTGCCAATTGTCCTGGGTGACAACGCGGTGGTGGTCACCGATGCCGAGAACCGTACGCAGCTGATCGAACGCCTCCGCATTGTGCGGATCGCCGTGCAGGACTTCGCATATCGACTGGATCTGCTCCCGCAGAGCGGAATTCATATCCGACTCTGGATTAGATTTGCCGACACGCCCCCGGTACGAGCAATTGCCTGCTGATGAACCATGTCTTCGGATACGTCCGAATCGCCCCCGCGATGAACCATATGTGCATATTGCAGTACCCCATGTCGATATTGCAAGGCTGGACACTTGTATGGTTTGGCCGCACTGCTGTATTGTCGGACGGTGGCAGGCACCGTCTTCCTTCGTCCGTCCGCCCCGGTCGAGCCGTCCACCCGGGAGCGCATCATCGGTGCTGCCGTGAAATCCTTTGCCCAACACGGCGTTTCGAGTACACCGCTACGGACTGTCGCTGATTCGGCGGGTGTGAGTGTCGGGCTGGTCCAGCACTATTTCGGCAACAAGGCCGGCCTGATCTCGGCGGTGGACGAACACGTCCTGCGGGTATTCGGCGAGGTTCTCGAGGCCGATCCGTTGCCAGAGCCGCCCGGTGAGCAATCCGAGGCGCTCCGCGGACGGTTCGCCGAGCTCTTCCACAAGTATCCCGACGTCACCGATTACGTCGCGCATGCGCTGAGTCAGGGCGACGAGATCGGCAATGTCATCTTCGACGGGCTCTTGCAGATCAGCATCGCTCAGGGTGAGGGATTCTCCGCCCAGGGTCTCGTCCGGCCCGACCTCGACTCCATCTGGGGTGCCATCAACCCGCTGATCCTGCGGGTCGGCGCCATGATCCTGCGCAACCACATCGAGCGGCACATCCCGGCACCGTTCTATACGCCCGAGCAACTGCTGCGCTGGGACACCGCCGTCGCCTCGCTGATTCGCCGGGGACAGTTCATTCCGGGTGCGTCGGACTAGGTTCGGCCGCGCCGGTCAGCGTTCGAGGGGTACGCACGGGCCGGCATTCGACGCGATCCGCGGAGCACTCGGGGGATGTGCTTCGCGGATCGTGGTCGGGGCTGTGCAAGGCGACTCGTGTCGGTTTTTTTGGATGCGTCCAGGGGAGTGACTGCTTGATGGGGTGGTACCGGGCGCATGCCCGCGCATTCTGGGCCGCGATCGTCGTGATGCTAGTCGTGTTGGTGGCCGTTGCGTCGTGGCTGTGGCATTCGTCGAATTCTGACGGTCTATCACTCGGCGGGTACGGATCTGACAAGCAGGAGGAATGGGCAGCGCGTCTTGTTGCCGGGTTGAACACACATGAAGCAGAAAAAGTTCCGGTCTTGAGGCCCAACGGTGAGCTGACGTCCGAACAGCGGTCCTCCATCAAGGCTGTCATGCCTGCTAGTGCGTGCATGTATCAACTGGTAGGCGTCGAGGACCGCGGGGAACAGCGGCAGCAAGACGTTCCCGGACTCTCTACACCTGTGTCGACGTACCGCTTCAACGCGAAGGTCGACGAGCTGTGCGAAGGAGAGGCGCCACGCGCCCGTCAGTTTGGGGTCGTCGCCATTGCTGACATGGGCTACTGGGAGCCGTTCTTATTCGCGGAATGATCGGATCGTCGGATAGCGCGCGTCAGCCGGCGCAGGCGACGGCTCTGCGGGTTCTCGCTGAGAACGTCTTCAGCTGATCTTCCGCAGGTCAGAGGCAAAGTTTGCTGAGCTGGCCGATGTCGATTACCTTCCGTTCAGGCTGACGTCCTAAACTGCCGTCTGACCCTGACAAGTGGCCCGGTATGTGCCGCTCACGCCGCACTCACCCGAGGACACCTTCCATGGCGATCGCCGACGTGCCTGCCTACCTGCATCTGACAAGTGCGGATGTCGAGGAGATCGCCTTCGAACTCGACGTCATCCGCCGCGATATCGAGGATTCGCTCGGGGCCAAAGACGCCGCCTATATCCGGCGCGTCATTCATTTCCAACGGGCACTCGATGTCGCCGCGCGGTTAGTGATCGCCTGTAGCAAGTCCAAGACCGGCTGGGTCCTTGGCACCGGTGCGTTGGCGTACGCGAAGTCCATCGAGAACATGGAGCTCGGCCACAACATTTCCCACGGCCAGTGGGACTGGATGAACGACCCCGAGATCCACTCCAACACCTGGGAGTGGGACATGGTCGGGGCGTCGGCGCAGTGGCGGTACTCGCACAATTATCGACACCACGTGTACAGCAATGTGCTCGGGATGGACGAGGACATCGGCTACCGGCTGCTGCGGGTCACCGAGGATCAGCCGTGGCGGCTGTGGTACTTGGCCACGCCGTTGCGAAACTTCGTGCTGGCAGCCATGTTCGAGTGGGGCATCGCTCTGCACGGTTTACATTCGGAGAAGCTGCGCGACGACCCGGCGGTGATGGCGGGGGAGAAGCGCAAGTTCTTCGGCAAGGTCGCCCGGCAATTGAGCAAGGACTATGTCTTCCTGCCCGCGTTGAGCGGGCGGCGGTGGCGTCGGACATTCGCGGCCAACTTCACCGCGAACACCATCCGTAACCTGTGGGTCTACGTCAACATCATCTGCGGGCATATCCCTGATGGCGCCGAGACTTTCGATCCCGCCGTAGTCAAGGATGAGACGCAAGGCGAGTGGTACCTGCGGCAGTTGCTCGGCACCGCGAATTTCAAAGCCGGCCCCGTGCTGGCGATCTCGGGTGGGCATCTGTGCTACCAGATCGAGCATCACCTGTTTCCGGATCTGCCGAGTGTCCGGCTGCCCGAGGTGAGCGAGCGGGTGCGGCTGCTGTGCGAGAAGTACGACCTGCCGTACAACTCGGCGTCGTTGCCGCGGCAGCTGTTCCGGACGCAGCGGATCATTCACGGGTTGGCGGTGCCGGGGTGGGTGACGCGGCTGGGGCGACGCCGGCATGCTTGACGGTCGCGGCGGCGCGAGACGTGAGTAGAACGCTGCCCTTGTATTGACGAACTAGCGACAACTCGGTCGGCGCCGCGATTCTTCAGTTCGGTACGACCGTTACGGCCACCTGTATCGGCCGGCCAACCGAGCGCCAGCTCTTTGCGCGAAAGCCGCGGTGACCCGGGAATTGTGAACCGCAGCTCGCCTCCGGCGGCGAGCAGGGTGCGTACGGGTTCGGTTCCATATGCGCACCACCTCGGCTGGAGGCGGTATAGGTCGCTCGGATGTATACGGATCTATACGAACAAACCGGCAAGGGATGTCGACTTGATTCGACCATGCCACCCAAGTGCTACTGCGGTGGCTGCCGTCGACTGGAGGCGTTGCAGTTATCCACAGCCCTGGCCCCGACGGGCCATTCGTGGCGCCGATCTGTCGGGGCGCGGGCGTAGCTTCCGGCCCATGAACGACGGACGGAAGCGGCGACAGGCCAAGCAGGCCCGCCGAGACGCGCGACGGCGGGCTGTGCGCCCGGTGACGAAACAGAGCACGATCGACCATGTGCGGAACACATCGGATGTGGAGCATCCGCTGGACATGCTGCTCTTCGTGGGGAGGATGATCGAAGTGCTTCTACCGCATGAGTTTTCCTACCTCGCGAGCCTCAATAAGGAGCGCTTCGATCCGGTGCAACTTATCGACGGGTCCGCCGCGGCGCGGCCACCGGACTACACCGCAGTGGTCGCGCTGCTCGGCGAGATGGCGGTCGGGGACGAGCACTTCCAGCAATGGTGCCGCGACGAGGTCGCGGCGTGTACCGATGCGGTGCCGCGCTGGATTACCGATCTGCCGGACCTGACGGTCGGTCGAGCGATCCGGTTGATCGATGCGTTCGGGGATCTTGATGAGGTCCTCTTCGAGGTGCGGTTGGCCGATGGTCGTGCGATCACCTGCGGGGTGCTGATCGATCATCTGGAGTACTCGACGGTCAAGGATGTCGGGATCTGGGACAAGCCGCTGAATGCCGTGCTCGTCCTACTGGAGTCCTGGGAGTGGGTGGGCCGCCCGATGGAGATGACGACGGCCGATGCGCGCGCCTGGATCGAGCAGGCGTTCGGCAAGTGCATCGCCCGCCCGGTCAGGGAAAGGCGTCCGGGGTTCTCGGCCGTGGTCAAGTGGCTGGCTGCTCGGCTGCCCGAAGGCGGGCGGCAATACCGGGGCGGTTACGCGGATCAGAGCGCGACGGACGTGGTCGAGGCGTTCTTCGCTTCCCCGGCAGGAACGTGCTTCGACTTCGACGAGTTCGGTGAGGTGCTGGAGGAAATGATCGCCATGCGTAGCGGGGACCCGCAGCGCTGGAGCGCGTTCCGGGTCATCTACGCAATAGGAGACCTGCCGGACGGGAGGAACGAACCATTGGAGACGGTGCTTCATCTGCCCGCCCTGCTACGTGCCTTTGTCCCGTTTGCCCACGAACGCAGCGGCATTGGTGCGGAAGCGACGGCCCAGACGCTGGCGATGATCGACGAGGTGCAGAAGGGCCTCGAGGAACGGATTCGCGGCGTGTTGACGGAGTACTGGGATGCGGCTGGTTAGCTGATTGTCGTGGGTCCTCAAGCGCTACTCGTGTGTCGTGGTGCCGTTAAACGTCGAGGGCGCTTGGGCTCGGAACTCCTTCTGGGGTAGGAACGACAACATGCCATCAGCCGGGCGCGACACTTGTATCGGCACCACGCTATCGCTGTTCGCCGTTGCCGCTATGAGCGTGGGCTGCGCAGCGACGGAGCCCAATACCCGATCGTCGTCAGTTTCAGCTTCGGCGGCCGCCTCGGTGTCGCAAACGGTCGAAGTCGACGCGCCGCTGGAGTCAGGCGATGCTCTCGTCTGGTTGACCGCTGCATGCGGCAGTCCGTCGGTCGTTGATGCAGCACCCAATACATGGCTTCCAGGGGCATCCCCGGTGGCCCTGTGCATCACGCCTGCGGGGCGAGACGGGGTATTAGTTGGGGTTTACGAACAGGCTGCCGCCGCCAGGTCTGACCTGGCCAAGCTGCGAGGGCAACGTGGCTACGCAACCAGGGTCGACGGCGACGGCCGGACATGGGTCTTTGTTGTCGAGAGTTCCAGTTCTGCCGCGTTGCGAGGTCTCGTGCGGTACCAGTTCAACCTCAGCTAGAAAACTGATGCACAAGCTAACGGGTGACCGCCGCCAAAATTGGGCCGGCGAACGGGGGAGACGATCGTCCGCTCCGATAGGGCTAGTCACTTTAGAACGCGGAAGTTCGTCCACGCTCTGTCGCACAACGGATTACATGGATTGATCCGGCCGCGTCGGTGCTGACGGAGACAATTCTGCGATGAAGTCGTTCTTCGCCCTGCTGCAACGCAATGTGCTAGACCGAAAACGAGGGTCCACCCGAGCCGAGCTACGCCTGGCGATCGTCACGTGGATCGAGCGGACCTACCACCGCCGCCGGCACGAACGCGCCCGCGGCAGACTCACCCCGATAGAGTTTGAACTGCGCCATACACCAGCCGCAACCGCGGCCTGAAATTCACGCCCCGCAAGTCAGCTAAACCCGGGGCAGTCCCAACCGACCACATTGCCCCGTGGACCGACCGCGGCGAACCGTTCCCTAGACACGTTCGAGCCGGCGTCCTCCCATTGCGCAACTTGACGGCGTTTCATAACAAGTCAGAAGCTGAGATCAGCGCAGTGAAGTGTCGGGTGCGTTCGATATGCTCAACCCTAACGAGAGGGGGTCGGCCATGCTTTCTGCGCGCGAGAAGCTTTTGGTTGAGGGGCAGTACGACTGGGTGAAACTCTGGGACGTGCATCGCCACGTCGCCATGGAAAACCTGTCCGACTCCCTGGCTGAAGTCCAACGCAAAACTCTCGCGCTGGTGGCTGATCTCATCCGGGAAGGCCTCGCCGAAGCAGGAGACCTACGTGATCATGGCGCACGGTTCGAGCCGTGGACATCTGCGGTAGGCGAGTCGATAGAGAGGTTGTCGGCCGAATACATCGACAACTTCGCCGACCGCGCTGGATGGCCGTGGACCCTATGGATCCGAATAACCGACGAGGGTAAACGTATCGGGGCAGCGCGCGAGGCAGATTACCGACGCTGGGCAGACGAACTGCACGAACAGGGCCGCGATGAACAGGCTTTACCGCAGAAATTTGAGCCCGGCGCGTAATGGAACGGCGCTATGCCGTTCTGGTGAAACCGATTTCCGCGACTAGGGCTTAAAGGAAGGCGTGGGAACAAGTGCCCTTGAACCGCGTGCGTTGGCGACACCTGCCCGGCCGAGAATGCTGGTTGCAAGCGAAGCCTCGATTGACTTGCTCAATTGTGCTACATCAGATCTCAATCGCTCGCGTGCTTTAGCTTGTATCAGCACAGTATGTTCGATCAGGCCACTGCCACTGCCACTGCTTACGAAGTAGTTCGTTACCTGGACCCACAATCGGGCGTCCAGTTGAACAGAGCTCCTGCTGCGGGTTGCGGTCACACCCAACTCGGCCGGCATCGTCACACGGTAGGTGAGAGGATGCCCAACACCAAGGGCACGTAGCGTGCTGCCGGCCCCGAATTCGATCACATCCGCCGGTACCGTGCCGCCGAACCGGAACAAATTGATGACATCGCAGCCAATCCAGCCGTCGACGCCGTCGTCCGCTGGCCGAATCAGAACGCGCGCAGCGGGCGACGAAGCGAGTTTCACTGGGGCAGCGAGCCACTTCGTCGGTGCCGTCAGGTTGGGAAGCCATAGCGAAAGGCCTTCAGAAGGAACGGTTGTCAAATCGGTAGCGTGGCGACGCAGTACTTCGGCCATAGACATGGGGACCGGAACTGCGGTCTCATTTGAATCGAGCATCAGTAGGACACCTTTGGCGTTCCGAGCCAACCGAGGAATGCCAGCAAGCCGCCGAAAAGGACGCCTCCAATTCCCACCTGTTCTTCGGGTGTGGGCGACGGAAGGTTCGGGCTTGGTAACCAATCAGGGCCAGATCCGACCGGTGGGGCCGTGGGCAGCGCGGGAGGTGCGACTCCGATTCCGGGCGGCACTTCGCCTGGCGGTATCGGGCTGTGAGGAATACCAGTGGGCGATTGCGCCCAGGGCGGTATGAGCCCCGGCGCCGGAGGATGGTCGATAACCGGCAAGTTAGGCGGTGAAGCGATGACAGGGGCCTCGCCCGGGGTCGGCGGCGTAGGTGGTGGAGCGATGGGCGCCGGTGGCAGGTGAACCTTGTCGGGTCCTGTCACTCCGGGAGGGTAGCTGACATCAAGGGTCGGTCCGTGATTGTTGCTTTCGCGGACTCCGATGATTGTGCCGTCCGGCAGTACCCTTCGATCGTAGTAGTTATCAGGAACTGGCAATGGTGAACCGCCCCTAGCCAGTTCCTCGTAGAGGTCAAAGATCTCTTCCTCAGAGTCGACTTCTCTGATCCCTCCGTTAAGTCCTCGGCGGAGATTTCGCAAGCGCTCAGCAATCTGTTCGGCTGAAAGAGGGTCCTCACCGTTCGTATCGTTGTCGTAAGCCTGGATGTCGCCGTCACCATTTGAAGCCTCACGGATGGTGGCTTCGTCACCTACCCATTCCGCCGGCACCATAATCCCCAGGTCTGCTGCAGCGGATGTGAGTTCGGCGCCAATCCGCGAATCCTCGGATACGAGATTTTGAGCTCTCATGCAGATGTACCCGTGATGGGCGTCGGCTGTAGCCATACGACTCGCATACATGGCCGTCTGCTGCGCGGTGTACTGACGGGTGTCTGTAACCGTCAGGTCCTCGCTTACCCGGAAATCGTCACGTTCTGCTTCAGAAATCGCATCGAGCGTGAGGTCCCTGCATTGCCGAATGCTGCCCGCACCCGCGGCGGCCACCTTTCTCATTCGTCTCATGAGATCGGCGGCAGCATAGACGACTCCGCGATCGGAATAGCCTTGCTCTTGGGCTGCGGAGGCAGCGTCGCCTTCCCAATCGGTGCCGCCAGGGCGCAGTAGTTGCTGCATATGTGCATCGGCAGTGATCTCGATAGCCTCTGCTTCCCTTCCGAAAGCGTCCGCCGCAGTCGAGAGCTCATCGATGACCGCCGACCACCCGTCGATATCCGATCGCGATGGCAAACCTGCATTGGAATCGCTCGTGACGCTGGGCGATCTCGCTGGTGTGCGGAATAGGTCGGCCTGCGTTGCCATCAGAGCGTCACCGACGAAATGGACTGAGATCCTATGCCGTCGGAAGCGGCATAGCGGGCGGCGGCTGTCGCTACCGAAGATCCATGTTGCATCAGCCGATTGCTGTAGGCCGCACGAAACGTCTGCACCTCGGCGGCAAATGCACTTGCGCCCAAAACCGACGGCTTTCGGCTAGACGAGTTGTCGGCATTGGTGCGCGCCATCTCCAGCGCGCTGCTTGAGAAGTTCGCCGAAGCGCTCTGCAGTCCGGACTCGTCCACCGTCAGATCGTTAGACACCGTTGCTCCCCCTATGTGGTGTCACTGGTAGTGGAATTCTACAGACGCCGCGGATGCGGGATGCCGCTAATGTTTGCGTCTACAGGCAACTCTGCCCGCGATCAAACGCTTACCTCTGATCGGCGCACGCATCGGGGCTCTGATCGCCTCGGCTGGGAAAAATGCCCAGCGCCAGGAGACATGTAGCGGACGAGTTCGGAGCGAATATTCGAGCTCGGTTCCTTCAGTGCGTTTTCTCGCCATCGCAAAGTGATCGCGACGACACCGCACTCGTCCATCCACCACGACGAGCCACCCCACCTTCACTTAGGTAACCTCAAGATCACAGAATCAGATCAGGGGGATAACGACGTGAGCCTCGTACTGGGTCTTTCGGTCACCTCGAAGGACGTCCACGGCGAGCTGGTCGACGGTGTCACCGGCCAGGGCGAGCACCTGGACCGCCGCGTCCTCGATGTCGACGAGATCGAGGACTACCTGGCCGAACTGCCCGCCGACGCCGACCTGCACGCCGTGGGCCTCACCTGGTCACCCGACGCCGAAGACGAGGCCGTCAAGGTCCGCGAGGCGCTCGACACCTACAGCGGGGGAGCGCCGGTCGTCCCGGTCCGCGACGTCGACGCCGCGCAGGCACTGGCTCGCGGCATCGCCGATCTCACCGGCCACGACTTCCTGGTCGTCTGCGTCGTCGAACCCGACAGCTCCGTCGTCGCCACCGTCGACGGATTCGACATGCACGTCGAAAGCGTCGACCACGCCGATGCCGCCACCCTCACCGACCGCGTCCTCGCGGTGGTGCGCGCCGCCAAGCCCAGCCCAGAAGCCGTCTACGTGCTGGGCTCCGCCGACACCGACGACCTGGTCGCCGCCCTGCGCGCGGACGCCGACCGTCCCGTCATCACCGCCACCGAGGCCGACTTCGCCCTGACCCGCGGCGCAGCCCTGGCCTCCGCGCACATCACCAACATCCCCGACGAATCCGAACACCCACCGCGCAACATCACCGTCGCCTCGCTCACCGCCATCCTGATCGCCGCGATCATCGTCTTCGTCGTCTCTGTATCCCTCACCCTCGCTTGGCCTTCCACGCCGGACCCCGCCCCGGAATCCGACCCGCCACCGCAGTCGGCCCAGACCCTGCAACCCGTCACGCCGCCGAAGGCGCCCAAGCCGCTGGAGCGCGCGAGACTGCTCAACGTGCCGCCGCCCGTCCAAGCGCCACCGCCGCCGCCTGCGCCCGGCCCGGTCCCGGCGCCGCGGATCCGGGACAACCCGGTGCTCGACCGCGTCCCGTTCATCGACCGCATCCGCTAGCGCGGACGCCTCCGCGCCCATGCCGCTACGTTGTAACGCGTGAGTGCCACGCCCACCGACCTGACCGGGACCGAACGTGCCGTGCTGCTCGTCCTGATGGCCCAGGCGCGCCCGGTGCCCAACGCCGACCTGCTGGCTTACGGCCCCAAGCTGGACAAACGCAGCCGGGACAAGCTCAACGAGCTGGGCCTCATCGAATCCGAGCGCAGCGACGGCCGCTACGTCCACGAGCTCACCGACCGCGGCTGGCGGCTCTGCCGCGACATCATCACCGCGGGCGCCCCGCCACGCTCCACCGGCCCCGCCAAGACCCTCTACACCGTGCTGGCCGGACTCGACCGCTACCTGGACGCCGCCGACCTGAGCCTGGCCGAGCTGTTCTGGCCCAAGCAAGCCCCGAGCGTTGCCGACCGGATCACGCAGGCCTACACCGAGCTGGCCGACAGAACCGGCGCCTGGGTCGGCTTGAGACCCCTGCGCCAACAGCTCACCGACGTTGCCGACCTGGACGACACCCTGAGTGAGCTGTACCGCACCGGCGCCATCAGCCTGATCCCCGAAGAAAACCAGAAGGTCCTCACCGACGAGGACCGTGCCGCCGCCATCACCATCGGTGGACAGGCCAAACACCTGATCGCAATTGAGGTTTGATGCAGGACGCACACCGCGAAGCACTCGCCGCACTCCGGCTCACCTGGGCGCCCACCAGCGATGACCTGTGGCGCCCGCAGGCACCCACCCACGTCAGCGGACTCAACGAACGCGCCGTCGACGATGTCATGGAGGCCTTCGCCGACGCGCAGCGCGACCCCGAATCCGCGCCGATCGGGGTCACCATCCGTGGCCAGGCCGGCTCCGGTAAAACCCACCTGCTCGGCCAGATCCGCGAACGCGTCCAGGCCGGCGGCGGCTACTTCTTCGTCGTCGAATTGCTCGACGCCGCCAGCTTCTGGGAATCGGTGCGTGCCGGAGTGCTGGAAAGTTTCGGTCGCCGGGGCGCTAATCGCGAGACCCAGCTCAAAGACCTGCTGTGGGAACTGTCCTCGATCGCGCACGTCTCGCGTGCCGACCGGCGCGCCATCATCGGCGACGAGGACCTGGACCGCGAAACCCTGGACGCCTTCGTCAACGATCTGGCCAAGGCCCGCCGCGACGTCCGCGACTGCCACCAGACCCTGCGCGCGCTGGTTCTGTTGTCCGCCAACGATCTTGTCGCCCGCGATATCGGCGATTCCTACCTGCAGGGCAGCGACGAGGTCGGCTCCGACGACCGGTTGCACTGGCGGCTGCGCGGCACCGCGCCCTCGGCCCAGCACTGCGTGCGCGATATCGCCCGGTTGACTGCCCTGGCCGGACCGTCGGTGCTGGCGCTGGACCAGATCGACACCCTGCTCGCGCAGTCCTCCACGCGCACCGACGAGGCCAGGGGAGCGGGCGACGGTGTGCTGGAACAGGTTGCGCACGGCCTGATGTCGGTGCGCCAGACCATGCGGCGCACCGTGCCCGTGGTGGCCTGCCTGCCCTCGGCGTGGGAGAGCATCCGCGATCGCGCCACCGCCAGCGTGTCCGACCGGTTCCGCGTCACCGCACCGTTGTCGCCGCTGCCGAGCGCCGATATCGGCCGCGCCATCCTGGAACGCCGCTTCGAGGCCGCCTACCTGACCGTCGGCTTCACCCCGCCCTACCCGAGCTGGCCCATCAAACCCTCGGCCTTCGACGACGCTGCCGGCTACACCCCGCGCCAGCTGCTGATCCGCGCCGACGCGCACGTGCGGGACTGCCTGCGCCGCAAGGAAGTCATCGAGCTGGCCCACCTGTCCGACGAGCTGGACCCAGAAGAGCAGCCCGACAACGACACTGCCGACACCTCACCCATCGACCGGCTGTTCGCCCAACACCGGTCCCGGGCCGTCCCGGCTGCCGCACTCGACGCCGACGGGGAGGACACCGCCGTCCCCGCGCTGCTCGGTGCGGCGCTGACCGCATGGATCGTCGAGCACGGCGACGACCAATCCTATGTCTGTGACCCGCCGCCCGGCTCGCACGTCGTGCTGCACGCCCGACTGCGCCAGACCCTGGACGCCGCCACCGATGACGAACGGCACTGGGCCTTCCGCGCAATCGGCGCCACCAACGCCGTCGCCGCCCAGAACCGGATCAAGAAGACGCTCAGCGCAACGGGTTTGAACGCCCACACCGACCGGCGCAACCTGTTCTTCCTGCGCAACATGCCGTGGCCGTCCGGGCCGAAGACCGAGGCTCTGATCAAGGACTTCGAAAAGCAGGGTGGCCGCACCCTGACCCTGTCCGACGACGATATCCGGACCATGACCGCGCTGCGCGACCTGATCGATGACGACGTCGCCGGCCTGACCACCTGGCTTCGCGCCCGCCGTCCCGCACACGGCATCACCGTGCTGCGCGAGGCGCTCGGCATCGACGGCGACGACCCTGCCCCCGCCGCCGACATCGACGAACCGGCCGAAACCGCCGACGAGGGGCCGGAATTCGTCGCCGCCGAGTCGAAGATGCCGCTGGGTATCGATGTGCGCACCGACACCACCGTCGCCATCGACCTGGCCGCACTGCGCAAACACGTCGCCATCTTCGCCGGCTCCGGATCGGGCAAGACCGTGCTGATCCGCCGCCTTGTCGAAGAAGCCGCTTTGCGTGGGGTCTCCTCGATCGTGTTGGACCCCAACAACGATCTGTCCCGCCTGGGCACCGCGTGGCCGCAGACACCGAGCGGCTGGCAGCGCGCCGACGACGCCCGCGCCACGGACTACCTGGCCAACACCGAGGTCGTCATCTGGACCCCGCGCCGCAGCAGCGGCCGCCCGCTGGCGTTCCAGCCGCTACCCGAATTCGCCAGCGTGCTCGACGACCACGACGAATTCACCGAGGCCGTCGAATCCGCCGTCGCTGCGTTGGAACCGCGCGCCCAGATCAGCGGACAGACTGCCAAGGCCGCCCGCTCACGCGCCGTGCTGCGAGAAGCGTTGCAGCACTACGGCCGTCAACCCGACCCGACGCTGCCCGGATTCATCGGCATGCTGGCCGACCTGCCCGAGGATGTCAGCGAGCTCGCCGACGCCCCCAAGATGGCCGCCGAGATGGCGCAGAACCTGCGCGCCGCCACCGTCAACGACCCGCTGTTCGGCGGCGCCGGAACGGCTTTGGACCCCGGTGAGCTGCTGACCCCCACCCAGGGTAAACGGGCCAGGGTCTCGGTGATCAGCATGATCGGCCTGCCCAGCGACGAACAGCGGCGGAGCTTCGTCAGCCAGCTGCAGATGGCGTTGTTCGCCTGGATCAAGCGCAACCCGGCCGCCGACAAGCCGCTGAGCGGCCTGCTGGTGATGGACGAGGCACAGACCCTGGCCCCGGCCCGCGGGCTGACCGCCAGCACCCGCAGCACACTGGCGCTGGCGTCGCAGGCCCGCAAGTACGGACTCGGGCTGATCTTCGCCACCCAGGCGCCCAAGGGCCTGCACAACCACATCCCCGGCAATGCGGCGACCCAGTTCTACGGCCTGCTCAACTCCCCGGTGCAGATCGCCACCGCCGAGGAGATGGCCCGCGCCAAGGGCGGGCTGATCAGCGATATCAGCCGACTGCGGGCGGGCAACTTCTACGTCGCCACCGAGGGCAAGTCCTTCCACCGCGTCACCGCGCCCTGGTGCCTGTCCTACCACCCGGCCAGCCCGCCATCGGCCGACGAGGTGCTGGCCCTGTCACAGGCATCGTCACGGGCATAGTGGTCCCATGCCCACCATCACCGCCGTGCACGGAGATATCACCCAGCAGCGCGTGGACGCCATCGTCAACGCCGCCAACAACGCCATGCGCGGCGGTGGAGGCGTCGACGGGGCCATCCACCGCGCCGGCGGCCCCGAGGTACTCCAGGACTGCATCAATCGTTTTCCGGACGGTCTGGCCACCGGTGACGCCGGGTGGACCACCGCCGGCCGGTTGCCGGCCCGCTGGGTGATCCACACCGTCGGACCCAACCACAGTGCAGGTCAGCGGGAGCGTTCACTACTGGTGTCCTGTTACGTGCGCTCCCTGCAGGTCGCCGACGAACTCGACGCCCGCACAATCGCTTTCCCGCTGATCAGCGCCGGAATCTACGGTTGGCCCAAGGGTGATGCCATCAAGGCCGCCATCGAGACCATCGCCGCGACCGAGACGAATGTCACCGAAGCGCGCATCGTCGCCTTTGACGAGCGGACATTCGACGCCGTGACCGCAGAACTTGATTGACCCCCAGCCCCTCTGGGTACGGTCGAAACCATGGATGTGGTCAACCTTGCCTTCGAATGGACGGATACCAACAAGCACTGGCTGATCGAAGTTCCCATCCGCGTCGTGGTGTACCTGCTGGTCGCGTTGATCGCACGTTTCGTGCTGCATCGCATGATCGACCGCGCCACCACCGGCCGTAACCCCAAGATCATCGACGATGCCGAACCCAAGCGGGCCGGTCGCCTGCGCGGTCTGCGTGAGCGCGGCAACTCGGCCAGCGCCGCCAAGGCCGCCGCCCGCCGTCAGCAGCGCGCGCAGACCATCGGTTCGGTATTGAAGTCGACGGTGTCGATCGTGCTGCTCGTCTGGGTGGTGCTCAGCGTGCTCAACGTGTTCGGGGTCAACATAGCACCGTTCATCGCCTCGGCCGGTGTGGTCGGCCTGGCCATCGGCTTCGGCGCGCAGAACCTGGTCCGCGATTTCGTCACCGGGGTCTTCATGCTCCTGGAAGACCAGTACGGCGTCGGCGACACCGTCGACCTGGGCGAGGCCAGCGGTGAGGTCGAAAGCGTGGGCCTGCGCATCACCACCGTCCGCGATATCGACGGCACCCTCTGGTACGTCCGCAACGGCGAGATCGCCCGGGTGGGGAACATGAGCCAGGATTACGCCGTCGCACGCATCGAGGTGCCGGTGGCGCTCAGTGCAGACCTGCAGCAAGCCGAACGGGTGGCACTCGATGCCGCCCGCGAAGCCGTCAAGGACGAGGCCATCGCGGCGAAGGTGCTCGGCGAACCGGAAATGTTGGGCGTGCAGACGATGTCATCGGACCAGGTGACCCTGCGACTCACCATCAAGACGAAGCCCAACGCGCAATGGTCGGTTCAGCGACGGCTTCGCCGCGAGATCCTGCGCGCCTACGACGAGAACGGGATCGACCTGCCCTACCCGCATCTGCGGACGCCGGTTTCGGTCAACGGTGAGGCCGAATAGACCGGGACGCGGGCTTACATCACCTTGTCGCAGGTGATGGGCAGATCGCGCACCCGCATCCCGGTCGCGTGGAATACCGCGTTGGCCACCGCGGCCGCCGAGCCCACGATGCCGATCTCACCCGCACCGCGTGATCCCATCGGGTTGGCGTGCTCGTCGAGATCATCGAGCGCGATGGCCTCGATCGCCGGGACATCGGCATGCGAACTGATGTGGTAGGTCGCCAGATCCCGAGTGACGACGTGCCCGAAGCGCGGGTCGCGCACGCTCTCCTCGTGTAGCGCCATCGACAGGCCCATCGTCATCCCGCCGATCAGCTGCGAGCGCAGTGTCGCCGGGTTGATCACCCGGCCCACCGAGAACACCCCCAGCATCCGGGACACGTGGACCTCGCCGGTGAATCGGCTGACCCGCGTCTCGGCGAAATGCGCACCGAACGAGTACATCCCGTACTTCTCCGCATCGGCGTTCGCATCCTCGGCCGACGCGACGGTGTGCACACCCACCTCGGGATGTTCGCCGTGGTCATGACGGAACGCCCGCGCCGCGGCCACGATCGCCCGGCCCCACGACGTGATACCGGATGATCCACCGGCCACCGAGGCCTCCGGCAACGCGGAGTCACCGATCTGCAGGTCGATGGCCGACAAGTCACAATCCAAGGCGTCGGCGGCGATCTGCGCCAACGCCGTCCAGGTGCCGGTGCCGATATCGACCGCGCCGATCTGCACGACGAAACGGCCGGGTGCGACATGCTCGATGCGCGCGGTGTTGCCGGGCATCACCATCGCGGGATACACCGCCGACGCGACACCGGTACCGATCAGCCATTCACCATCGGTACGGTTGCCCGGCTTGGGGTCTCGCTGCGCCCAGCCGAAGCGTTCGGCACCGGTCTGCAGGCATTCGATCAGCCGCCGGTTCGACCACGGGCTGCCGGTCTCCGGGTCGACGGGCGGCTCGTTGCGGATCCGCAGCTCGATGGGGTCGATATCGCAGGCGACGGCGAGCTCGTCCATGGCGACCTCGAGGGCGAACATGCCGGGGCACTCGCCGGGTGCGCGCATCCAGAACGGCACCGGCACATCGAGGGCAGCCAGCCGGTGGCCGGTCTTGCGGTTCGGCGCGGCGTACATCATCCGCGACGGGGTGGCGGTCTGTTCGGCGTACTCCTTGACCGTCGCGGTCTGCTCGACGACCTGGTGACTGAGTGCGAGCAGGCTACCGTCACGCTGGGCGCCCAGACGCAGGTGCTGAATGGTCGGCGTGCGGTAGCCGACCATGTCGAACATCTGCTGTCGAGTCAACGCCAACTTCACCGGTTGGCCCGGCAGCCGCAGCGCCGCCATCACCGCAAGGATGTTGTGCGAGTGCGGCGCACCCTTGGAGCCGAATCCACCGCCGACGTTCTTCGCGATCACCCGCACCTGCTCCGGGTCGAGACCGAAACTGGCGGCCATCTGCTTGCGCACCGCGTGCACACCCTGGGTCGAGTCCCACAGCGTCAGCGTGTCGTTGTCCCACAACGCGATACAGGCGTGCGGTTCCATCGGATTGTTGTGCTCGTGCGGTGTGGTGTAGGTGTTGTCGACGACGACCGGAGCTTCCCGCAGCGCGGTCTCGGTATCCCCGTCGGAGGTCTCCGCCGGGTAGTCCGGGTTGACGGTGTCGGGTGTGTAAAGCTCGGGGTGATCCGCGGTCAACTCGATATCCGCGGTCTGCTCGTCGTACTCGACACGCACCAGACCGGCGGCGTGCCGGGCGGTTTCGGTGTTGATCGCCACCACCGCTCCGATCAGTTGACCGCGGTAGTGCACCGACGCGTCCTGCAGCACGGTGAGGTCGCCGTTGGAGGTGTCGGCGAGTTCGGGCGCGTCGAACACCGTGAGCATCGCCAACACCCCGTCGGTGCTTTCTGCCGCCGCGGTGTCCATTGCGGTGACCCGCCCACGGGCGATGCTGGCCTGCAAAGGATGCAGATACACCGGGTTCTCGACGTCGAACTCGTAGGCGTAGGTGGCCGAACCGGTGACCTTTGCGGCGCCATCGTGACGGGTGACGGCCGTGCCGATGGACCGGGGTTCCAGCAGGGTCATCCTCGTTGTCCCTCCGCGATCGCGGTCAGTGTGCCTACGATGGCCCGCCGGGTCAGGTCGACCTTGAACTCATTGCCTTCCAATGGTTCCGCCTGGTCCAACTCGGCGGCCGCGGCGGCATCGAAGACGTCCTCGCCGACGGTGTTGCCGACCAGGCGCTCCTCGGCGAGCCGGGCCCGCCACGGTTTGTGCGCCACTCCGCCCAAGGCGATCCGCGCCGAGCGGATGGTGTCACCGTCGAGAACCAGTTCGGCGGCCACCGAGGTCAGCGCAAAGGCGTAGGAGGCGCGGTCGCGGACCTTGCGGTAGGTCGACTGCGCACCGGCGGGCGGGGCCGGTATCTCGACCGCGGTGATCAACGCGCCGGTCGGAAGCGTGGTGTCACGGTCGGGCCGATCCCCGGGCAGCCGATAGAATTCGTCGATGGGCAACCGACGCTCACCGTCGGCGTCGACGTAGACGATCGACGCGTCGAGCGCCATCATCGCCACCGCCATATCCGACGGATGCGCAGCCACGCAGTGTTCGGAAGACCCCAGGATGGCGTGATAGCGCACGTATCCGCCGATGGCCGAGCAACCGCTGTCCGGGGTCCGCTTGTTGCACGGCGTGCTGACATCCTGGAAGTACACACAACGGGTGCGCTGCAACAGGTTTCCGCCGGTGGTCGCGACATTGCGAAGCTGACCCGACGCGCCGGCCAGCAGTGCCCGGGCCAGCCCCGGGTACGAGGCGCGCACCACGGGGTGGGCGGCGAGATCCGCGTTGCGGACGTCGGCGCCGATGCGCAGCGCGCCATCATCGTGGACCTCGATGTCCTGCAACGGGAACAGGTGGCCGATGTCGACCACCAGGCTGGGTTCGGCGATACCGAGCTTCATCTGGTCGACGAGGTTGGTGCCACCGGCCAGGAACGTGGCATCCGGGTGCTCGGCGACGGTGCTGACGGCGTCCTCGACGCTGGTGGCCCGGTGGTACTGGAAGGGGATCATCGGGCGCCCTGGTGGATCGCGGCGACGATGTTCGGGTAGGCCGCGCAGCGACACAGATTGCCGCTCATGCGTTCTCGGATCTCCTCGTCGGTCAGCTCCGGAGTGTCCTCCAGATCGTCGGTGACGTGACTCGGTGCACCACTCTTCAGCTCGTCGAGCATGCCGATCGCCGAACAGATCTGCCCGGGCGTGCAATAACCGCACTGGAATCCGTCATGATCCAGGAAGGCCTGCGCCACCGGATGCAGATCATCTCCGGACGCCAAGCCTGCGGCGGTGACGATCTCGGCACCGTCGTGCGCGACGGCGAAGGACAAGCAGGTGGTGACACGCCGGCCGTCGAGCAGTACCGTGCACGATCCGCATTGACCGTGATCACAGCCCTTCTTCGGCGCGGTGACACCGAGATGCTCGCGCAGCAGATCGAGGACTGTCGTGCGGTTGTCTATGCGCGCGGTGTGGTCGACACCGTCAACACACAGGCGTACCTCACTGACGTGGGCTGACTCCATGGGCCTTGGTTACCCGACCCGGGTGTGCCGAAACTCACCCGTCGGCCGCGGCCACCAGCGATCGCAGCGTGATCGTCGGGTTGTCTCGCAGGAAGCCCTCCAGCCGCCACGGCGTGGAGAACAGGACCAGCATGACGCCGTCGGAGCGGGTCAGCACCTCGGCCGAGACCTGCTTGTTCATGAACTCCGCGTCCTCGGGATCCACGATGCGTGCCACCTGGTAGGGCAGCGACTCCAGGGTGATCGCGGCGCCGATCTCGGTTTCCATGCGGTGCGCGGCCACCTCGAACTGCATGGGGCCGACGGCGGCGAACACGGGCGCCTGCTCACCACGCTTGTCCGAGCGCAGAACCTGCACCACGCCCTCTTGGTCGAGCTGCTCGATACCCTTGCGGAACTGTTTGTGCTTGCTGGGATCCTTGCCGCGTACCACCGAGAAATACTCGGGGGAGAAGCTCGGGATCGGCGGGAACGTCACCGGCAGATCGCGATAGAGCGTGTCACCCGGACGGAGTGCGGCGGCATTGGCCAGGCCGATCACATCGCCGGGCCAGGCATCGTCCAGCGTGGAACGCTCCCGGCCGAACACCGACTGCGCGTACTTGGTGACGAACGGCTTGCCGGTACCGGCGTGGGTCAGCACATCACCGCGCTCGAAGGTGCCCGAGCACACCCGGGCGTAGGCGATCCGGTCACGGTGTGAGGAGTCCATTCCGGCCTGCACCTTGAACACGAACGCGCTGAACGGCGCGTCCACCGGGCGCGGGTTTCCCTCGACGTCGACGATTGGGCCCGGCGGGGGCGCGAGGTCGACCAGCACGTCCAGCAGCTGGTTGACCCCGAAATTCAACGCCGCGGAGGTGAACAGCACGGGGGAGGACTCGCCGGACAGGAAGGTGTCGCGGTCGTAGTCCGAGCCGTCCATCGACAACAGTTCGGATTCCTCGACGGCGGTGTCCCAGTCGCCCTCGGCCGCGGCATACGCCTGATCGGCCGGGATGTGTTCCTCCGGGGCGGCGGTCGCGCCACCGGCGGTACGGGTGAAGCGGATGTAGTGACCCTTGCGGCGGTCCATCACACCCTTGAAGTCACCGGCGATACCCACCGGCCAGGTCAGAGGGGTGGTGCGCAGCCCGATGCGTTCGTGGATCTCGTCCATCAGCTCCAGCGCGTGCCGGCCCGGGCGGTCCCACTTGTTGATCACCGTGATGATCGGGATACCGCGGTGCTTACACACCTGGAAGAGCTTCAGGGTTTGCGGCTCAAGGCCTTTGGCGGCATCGATCAGCATGACCGCGGCATCGACGGCGGTGAGCACCCGGTAGGTGTCCTCGGAGAAATCGGCGTGCCCGGGGGTGTCGAGCAGGTTGATGACGCAGTCGCGGTAGGGGAACTGCAGGGCGGTCGAGGTGATCGAGATGCCGCGGGCCTTCTCCATCTCCATCCAGTCCGAGACGGTGGACTTGCGGCCCGCCTTGCCGTGGATGGCGCCCGCCTCGTTGATCACCCTGGCGTGCAGGGCCAGCGCCTCGGTCAGCGTCGACTTACCGGCGTCGGGGTGGCTGATCACCGCGAAGGTGCGCCGACGGGCGGCCTCCTGGCTGATCCGGGCGGCGGATTTGGTGTCGGCGGTGGTCACGGCATTCTCGGTCATCTCGGTATCGATGATATTTGCCCAGGTCGATAAACCGATAATCGTAGGGCTGCGCCTCTGCGTGTTCCTCTCGGCCGCCGACGTCCTCGACTACTTGAGGCGCTGTGAATTAGATCAAGATCGCCCCGCTGGCTCGCCGCCTTTGTCACCATGACCCGGTGAAGAAAAGGGTCGCGGCGGTCGTCGCGGGGGTGCTGGTGGTCTTGCTCGTCGCGGTGGTCGCGGCCACGCCATGGGCCTACAAGAACTACGTCCAGGGCCCGCCCGCGCCGGTGTTGGCCTTCGCCGCCGCGGCCCAGCCCGGTGGCGGCGCGTTGGACGGCACGTGGACCGTGCAGCCCGGGTCCCAGGTCGGCTATCGGGTGCAGCAGCAATTGCTCTGGGAGACAGTCGATGTTGCCGGGCGTGGCGACACGGTCACGGGCAACGCCCAGATCGAGGACTCCCATGTGCGGTCGTTGAAGTTCACTGTCGACGTGGCAGGCCTGGAAACGGGAAGTTCGGGGAGCGATGAGAAGTTCCGCAGCGCCGACGCGTTGGAGACCGACACGTTCCCGACCGCCGAATTGGTCGGCAACGTCCCCACCGATGTGTCCGCGATACCGTCCGACGGCAGCTCGACCCGACTGGAGGTTCCGGTTCAGCTGACCATCAAGGGGGTCACCCGCCCGGAGACCGCGCAGGTCGATGTGCGGCGCAACGGCGACCGGGTGGAGGCGGTGGGCACGGTGCCGGTGCGGCTGCCCGACTTCAACGTCAGCCCGCCGAAACCGTTCGCGTCGTTGTTGGAGGTGCAGCCGGCGGCGGTCATCGAGTTCCTGGTGTACCTGGCCAAGAGCTGAGGTCAGCCGAGCAGCCGCGACCACCAGCGTTTCGGTTCCTGCGTGCCGCGCCGCCGGACATAGGGCCACGGATTGTTGCGCTCGGGCACCGCTTCGGCGCGCACCTGCTTGAGCTGGGTGCGCAGTGCCGCGCGCACCCTGTCGAGCGACGGGTCGTCCCAGCGATTGACGGCCTCACCCGGGTCGCCGGTCAGATCGTAGAGCTCCCACTGATCGTCGAGGACGTCGCTGCGGTAGCGCTGTGCTCCTCGCCCGGTATAGGCAAGCTGACGGACACCGGGCTCGGTCCAGGTTCCGGGGTCGTCGAAGGTGCGCACCAGCTTCCACAACCGGCCGTCGACCCGGGCCACCAGGCCCTCGAAATTGCCCGCCACGTCGACGGGCACCCGGATGCGCAGCGGTGCAGGCGGATTGACATCGCGACCCAACTGGCGGGCCAGGCCCGACGCGCCCGAATCACCCTCCAGCACATTGTCGCGGGTCAACAGGTACACCGCGCGGTCCTCGTCGGCGGGCGCCCCGTCCACGACCGGCATCAGATCCCGGCCGGGCAGCGGATGCACTTCGCTGAAGGTGCGGGCGAGTTCGGTGGCCACCGATGCGACGTCCACCCCGGCGGCACCGAGCAAAGTCGGTACCAGATCCACATGTGAGGTGGGTGCCGCCACGGTGCGCGCCGCGGTGGCGCCGGCACCGATTCGGGCGATCACGAACGGCACCCGCGTCGCTTCGTCGTAGAGGTTGAACCATTTCTGGTGCAGTCCGCCGTGCGCGCCCAACAGCTCGCCGTGATCGGAGGTGCGCACCAGGACTGCCTCGGACGAGCCCTCGGTGATGGCTCTGCGAACCCGGTCCAGCGGGCCGTCCACCTCGGCGTGCAGCCGGTAGTAGAGGTCGCGGTACTGCTGGGCCTTGGTGCGGTAGGTGCGCCGCACGGCACGCGAGGGTCCGTATCCGGAGAAGTAGGCATCGCGGAACGCGGCCTGGGCGGCCGGCTTGTCCGACAGGTCCTCCGAAGCGGTGGGGGCCGCAGGCACGTGCGGCGGGTCCGCGTGCGATGCCGCCAACGGGTTGCGCCGTGACCAGGCCGGGAACAGCACGATGTCATGCGGATTGACGAAGCTGGCCACCAACAGGAACGGCGTCGACGCCGCGGGATCACCGGCCCGCCGACGGGCGTAGCGATCTTCGAGCCACGCCACGATCCGGTCGGCGACCAACGGATCGCGCCGAAAACCGCTGTTGGCCATGGCCGCTCCGTGCGGTTCGGGACCCACCCAGCCCGAGAAGCCGTACGGGTCCAGCGGGTCGGCGTCCAGGTAAGCCCGTACCGTCGCCTCGTCGACGGCGCCGTTGTCATCGTTGGTCGCCAGGATCTTCCCGGTGGCCGGGTCGGTCAGATCGGCATGGGAGATATGCCATTTGCCGTCGTAGTGGGTGTCATAGCCGGCCGCCCGGAACCAGTTGCCCAGCGTCGGGACCTCGCCCCGGCGCAGCCAGCGCAACCGCGAGTCGTCGTACCGCTTGCCCAGCCCGTCGGTCTGGGTGACACCGTGCAGGTCGGGGTAGTGCCCGGTGAACAGCGTCGGACGACTCGGCACGCAGGCCAGCGAACCGGTGTAGTGCCTGGCGAAGCTGACGCCGTTCTCGTCGAACCAGCGCCGACCGGTCAGCATCCGTTGCCGCCAGTCCAGGACTTCGTCCGACTCGTATGGCGGGATCGCGCGTTCCTCGTCGGTCATCAGGATGACGATGTCGGGCCGGTTCATGACGTCATCCAACACCCGAATTCTTGGGATCGGTAGCGAAAACGCGTCGATGTACTTGTGCCATGACGACGCCGGACGAGGCGGCGCCCCACGAAAGGAAGAACCGATGAACGTGATCCCCGCCCAGCTCCAGGACCTCACCAAGCGGGTCGAGCGCACTCCCGCGTTGGCCATTGCCATCTTTTCGGGCCTGAGTGTGCTGTGGTCGGTGTACCGGCTGCTGTGGCTGGTGTACGCCGGGTTCGCGCTGTCCGGCTTCGGGTTGTCCCCGATCTCGCTGATCATCTCGGCCGTGGTGTGGATCGCGGTGGGCGTGACCTCGGCGCTGGTGGCCTTCGCATTCTGGACCAGGTACAACACCGCGGAGCAGAACCCGGCCGAGTAGACCGCTGACCACCGCCGGCGGGGAACTCAGGTTCCCGCCGGCGGTGTGCTGGCAGAGTGTCCTGGCAGAATCGTCAGATGCCGCCAGGACAGCTGCCGCCCGACCAGCCGCGCGACCCGGCGACGCGGCGTATCCCCAGGCCGGTGCGCCCGGGTGACCCGCACAGCCCCACTCAGCGGATCCCCAGGCCGGAGCCGCCGACGCAGCGGATACCGCGATCCGAGCCGCCCACGCAGCAGCACCGCATACCCGAACCGGCGACCCGCAAGATCCCGGTCCCGCCACCGCCGCCGATCCCGCCGCCACCCATCCAGAAGCTGCCGCCGGGACCGCAGCCACCCGAGCCGAAGCCCGCCCGCAACCGTCAGACCATCGTGCTGACCGCGGTGATCGTGATCGCCGCCTTGGTGGCCGTCCTGGCCGGTGCGGAACTCTTCGCCAGGTACCGCGCGGGCACCGTGCTGTCCGGCATCACCGACTGCCTGGTCGAGGACACCGCCGAGGTCTCGTACTCGGTGACACCGCCCTTCCTGTGGCAGTACCTGACCGATCACTACACCGACATCTCGGTGGTCACCACCGGTGACCGCGTCCAGGCCGCCAAGGGTATGACCGCCGACGTGACGCTCAGCGATATCGAGCTCGCGGACTCGGCCAACTCCAAGGGCACCATCGGCAAGGTGACCGCCCACCTCTCCTGGACCGCCGAGGGCATCAAGCAGACCGTGCAGGAGAACCTGCCGGTCGTCGGCAATCTGGTGACCGCGGTGCGGACCGACGCGAACGCGGGCACCCTGATCATGGAGGCCGCCGGGGGAACCACGATCACCGCCAAACCCGAAGTGCGCGACGGTAATCTGGAACTCACCGTGCAGGATGTCGCCGGAGCGTTCGACAAGGCCACGGTGCAGACCGCGCTGAGCGAGCTGACCACCAAGCTCAACGAGAACTATCCGCTCGGTATCAAGGCCGATTCGGTGAAGGTCACCAAGACCGGTGTCGACGGAACGTTCTCCAGTACCGACGCGACCATCCCGTCGGGCGAGAACGACGCCTGTTTCGCCGATCTCTGACCTCAGCGCAACACCGGCAGGTGCCGTCTCCTGGCCCGCATCGCCCGGCGGACCCGGGAGCTCACCGAGGTGTGGTTCTCGCCGGGGGCGATCGTCAGGTAGATCCAGCCCAGGCTCTGCAGGAAGTCGGACCTGTCGCGGGCGTCGGCTCGTTCGCAGTCGATGCCGATCCGCAGTGTGCGCCATCCCATGTCCAGCACGGCCTCGTCGAAACCATCGGTGACGTGAATCCTGCTGTGCGGCGGCCGAAGCCCCACATCGGAGAGCATCAGCCGGACCCGTGTCTCCTCCGGTGTCAGGGCGCCGGGATCGATCTCGGCGGCGGTCAGAAGTGCGGTCCGGATACCGCGTGCGCCTGGGTAGCGATCCGCCAGCTGCGAGATGTCCTCCCGGGTGGTGCCGGCTGCCGCGCAGAACCGATCCAACAGCATGACTGCGGCATCCCGGGGATGGTGGCGTGCGATATCCAGCGCCGTGCGCGCCGGATTGGTGCGCGGGAGTCCGTTCCAGATCCCGATCTCGTCGATCGCGATGCGCTCATTGCGGATGATCAGCCCGTCGGGATGCTCGGTGCGACGGGCGATGAGTTCGATGGGGTCGGTCGTGACCGCCCACGGCGTGCTGTACATGACCGCGGCGGTGCGGCCGGCGATGATGCCGGTTCGGCCGCTCCACAACCAGGCCGCCCGTGCGCGGACCTCCAGCGTCAGCTCGGTGCCTTTGGCGACATAGATGTTCGGCAGGATTGCGGTGTATCGGGCCCGCAGGACACCACGCGTCATCATCCCACCGGCGAGCGCCTCGCTGCCCACAAACGGTTCCATGACGGGATGGTGCGTGCCGCCACCGACAAACCCGCGCGCTCGCGCCTACCCGCTGTGGATAACCACGGCCCGGGCGGGGGACCGTCTGAAACTGCTTGGGCGAGATCGGCGTGAGGGTTGCGGTTTTGTCCGTCACCGCGGCGCATCCACGACCCTCACGCCGATCTCGCCCAAGCGTCGTGACGCATACCTGCCCTGACACCGGTAGTGAACACTTTTCGAAATCTGCCTGGTCTGCGCGACGAGCGGTGCTACACACGATGCAGGGGACCGAAGGAGTGAGCTGTGTTCGATCTGTTGATCACCGGCGGAACAGTTGTCGACGGCACCGGTGCGGACCGGTTCACCGCCGACGTGGCAGTCAAG
This sequence comes from Mycolicibacterium neoaurum ATCC 25795, assembly GCF_000691525.1. Lineage (GTDB taxonomy): Bacteria > Actinomycetota > Actinomycetes > Mycobacteriales > Mycobacteriaceae > Mycobacterium > Mycobacterium neoaurum. The sequence continues at coordinate 207,573 of NZ_JMDW01000011.1, read as the reverse complement.
GACGGACGCATCGTCGAGGTGCGCCGCCGCGGCCATGGCGACCCGCCGCTGGCCGGCGCGGCCGCCGAGACCATCGATGCCACCGGCAAGATCGTCGCGCCCGGCTTCGTCGACATCCACACCCATTACGACGGACAGGTCAGCTGGGACGATGTGCTCGAACCGTCGAGCAGCCACGGTGTGACGACCGTCGTCGCCGGTAACTGCGGGGTGGGTTTCGCCCCGGTGCGGCCCGGTCAGGAACAATGGCTGATCGAGCTGATGGAGGGTGTCGAGGACATTCCCGGCACCGCGCTCACCGAGGGCATCACCTGGGGCTGGGAGAGCTACGCCGAGTACCTCGATGTCATCGGCCACCGCGAGCTCGCCGTGGACATGGGTAGCCAGATCGCGCATGGGACGGTGCGGGCCTACGCGATGGGTGAGCGCGGAGCCCGCAACGAACCGGCCACACCCGAGGACATCGCGGCCATGAGCCGAATCGTCCGGGAGGCGATCGAGGCCGGGGCCCTGGGCTTTTCGTCGTCGCGGACGCTGGCGCACCGGGCCATGGACGGCGAACCGGTGCCGGGAACCTTTGCCGCCGAGGATGAACTGTTCGCCCTCGGGCGGGCCACCGCGGTCGGCGGCGGTGCGGTCTTCGAACTGGCCCCGCAGGGTGCCGCCGGTGAGGACATCGTCGCCCCGCGCAGGGAACTGGAATGGATGCGCAGGCTGGGCGAGGAGATCGACTGTGCGTTGAGCTTCGCGCTCATCCAGGTCGACGCCGACCCACAACTGTGGCGCGAGCAGCTCGACCTGTCGGCCGCCGCGCATCAGGCGGGCAGTCGGTTGTATCCGCAGGTGGCGGCCCGCCCGTTCGGCATGCTGCTGGGCTTTCCCGGCCACCACGCCTTCACCCACCGTCCCACCTACCGCGCGTTGAAGGCGTCGTGCGGCCGCGAGGAGCTGGCCGCCCGGCTGGCCGAACCGGCTGTGCGGCAGGCCATTCTGTCCGAAGAAGATCTGCCGATCGACCCGAACGTGCTGTTCGACGGCATGTTCGCGCTGGCGCAGTACTCCGGTGACCGGTTGTATTCGCTCGGTGAACCGCCCGACTACGAGCCCACCCGCGACAAGACGGTGGCCGCCATCGCCGCCGACCGCGGCCAGGATGTGCTGGCCGCCATGTACGACCTGATGCTGGAGGCCGATGCATCGAACATGCTCATGCTGCCGATGTTCAACTACGCCGACGGCAATCACGACGCCATCCGGGAGATGATGACCCATCCCGCCGGGGTGCTCGGGCTCTCCGACGGTGGTGCGCATTGCAGCATGATCTGCGATGCGTCCTATCCGACCTTCCTGCTGACGCACTGGGCACGTGATCGACACCGCGGCGAGAAGCTGCCGCTGGAGTACGTTGTTCGCAAACAGTCCCATGACACCGCGCAGCTGTTCGGGCTCACCGACCGCGGCGTCATCCAGACCGGAAAGAAGGCCGATATCAACGTGATCGACCTCGACGCACTGACACTGCACGCACCGCGGATGGCCTTCGACCTGCCCGCCGGCGGGCACCGGCTGGTCCAGGGCGCGTCGGGCTACACCGCGACGATCGTCAACGGCGTGATCACCCGACGCGACGGCGTGGACACCGGTAAGCGGCCGGGCCGGTTGCTGCGCGGGACCCGCTGATGCGGATACCGCTGATTGCTGCCGCGCTGGCGTTCGCGACGATCGCCCCGGCCGCCGGTGCCGATGTGCTGAGCCCGCTGCTGCCGCTGGTGGATGCCGCCGCACAGCGGTTGCAGACCGCCGACCCCGTTGCGGCTTCCAAATACCTGACCGGCGGTGCGATCTCGGACCCACCGCGCGAACAGCAGGTACTCGACGGGGTCGCCGCCGCCGCTCAGCAGCAGGGGACCGATCCCGGCTATGTGCGCGAGGTCTTCCGCGACCAGATCGACGCCTCGGTCTCGTTGCAGCACAGCCTGTTCGCATACTGGAAGATCGACCCGGCGGCCGCACCCGTCACGGCCCCCGACCTGGCGGACACCCGCGCGAAGATCGACACGCTGAACCAGACCATGGTCGCCGAGATCGGGCACCGATGGCAGGAACTGCACAACCCGTCGTGTCCGGCAGAGTTGGCGGCCGCGGTCGACGAGGCCGCACGCAACCGCAGGCTGGACCCCGTGTTCCGACGCGCGTTGGAGTACGCGACACACGACTACTGCCGCTGAGATTCAGCGGGCGCTGTTGATGTCGTTCTTCAGTGCCTCGGCCTCGGTCCCGAACACGGCCTGCACATTGTTGCCGACCTCGATGACGCCGGCCGCGCCGAGACTCTTCAACCGGGCCTGATCCACCTTCGACGGATCCGCGACCTCCATCCGCAGGCGCGTGATGCAGGCGTCGACGTTGACCAGGTTGCCCCGGCCGCCGAATGCGGCGATGACCTGCTCGGCGCGCGATGCCTCGGCACCGGGATCGGAACCGGTGCCGGCGACCACCGCGGTGGGGGATCCGGTGCCCGCACCGACATTGGCGGCCTCCTCGGCGACGAACTCATCCTCGGGCTCGCGGCCCGGTGTGCGCAGGTTCCACCGGGTGATGGCGAACCGGAACAACAGGTAGTACACGACGAAGAACACCAGGCCCATACCCACCAACAGCGGGATGTTCTTGGCCGCCGGGGCTCCCCCGTAGAGCAGGAGATCGATCAGGCCCGCCGAGAACGAGAAGCCCAGATGGATGTCCAGGGCGTAGGCGATGGCCAGCGATAGACCGGTCAGCACCGCGTGGATGACGTACAGCGGGAACGCGACGAACATGAATGCGAACTCGAGCGGTTCGGTGACGCCGGTGAGAAACGCCGTCAGCGCCGCCGCGGACAGGATGCCGACGGCGACCTTGCGCTGCTTCTTGTCGGCCACATGGATCATCGCCAGCGCCGCGGCAGGCAGACCGAACATCAGGATCGGGTAGAAGCCCGCCGTCAGGTGTCCGCCGGTGGGATCGCCCGCGGCGAAGCGGGTGAGCTCGCCGGTGACGACACCGTTGGGGGTGTCGTAATCGCCGTAGAGGAACCAGATATAGGAGTTCGGGATGTGGTGCAGACCCACCGGGATGAGCATCCGATTGGCGAACCCGTAGACGAACGCACCGATCGCACCGGAGCCACCGATGAACTGACCCAGACTGGTCAGCCCGGAGTCGAAGAGCGGATAGAAGTAGCTCATCGCGAACGCCACGAAGAGACTGGCCAGCGACACCACGATCGGGACGAACCGCCGACCCCCGAAGAAGCCGAGATACGAGGGCAATTCGATGGTGTGGTACTTGTCGAACAGCCAGGCGGTCAACAGGCCGATGACGATGCCGCCGAAGACGCTGTAGTTGATCTGGGCCTGTTCGCCGGCCTTGTCGAGCACACCGGCGAGGACGAACGGCGACATGGTCTCGAAGACCTTGTCCATCACCAGATAGCCGACCACGGCGGCCAACGCGGTCGATCCGTCGGCCTTCCTGGCGAAACCGATCGCGACACCGACGGCGAACAACAACGCCAGATTGTCGAACAATGCGCCGCCGGCCGCACTCATGGCCTGGAAGAACGGCCCGACCACCGGCGCCTCGATGCGGCCCAGCAGATCCGGCTGGCCCAGCCGCAACAGGATGCCCGCCGCGGGGAGCACGGCGATCGGCAGCATCAGGCTCTTGCCGAGCCGCTGGAGTTGTGCGAACCCCGGGATGCGGGGACTGTTCTGCGGTTTGGTCGACCCACCCATTCGCGGCAGCTTAGCCCCAGAGACCGCAATCCAAGGCCGTGTTCGGCAACGCCCGAGGTGCGCCGCTCGTAGTGTTGCAACCATGACGACAAACGTGCTGGCGCCGGTGGCGGGACGCGCCGTCGCCCTGGCCGATGTGCCCGATCCGGTGTTCTCCCAAGGCATGGTCGGCGTCGGCGCCGCGATCGACCCGCCGCACGAGATCGTCGACGCCGTCGCGCCGGTGTCGGGCAAGCTGCTCAAACTCATGCCGCACGCCTTCATCGTGCTGACCCCGGACAACGTCGGCGTGCTGGTGCATCTGGGCCTGGACACCGTGGCGCTCAACGGCGAGGGTTTCACCACCGTGCTGCAGGAGGGCGTGCAGGTCACCGCCGGTGAGGTCGTCATCACCTACGACATCCCGGCGGTGGTGGCCAAGGGGCTCAACCCGATCGTGCCCGTGGTGATCATGGACGAGCGTGAACCGGGCAATATCGCGGTGACCCCGCCGCTGGGGGCCCACCTGACCGCCGGGGCCGGACTGTTCGTGGCGACCAGCTGATGGAGGTCGTCATCCTGCCCGACGCCGCCGCGATCGGCGGCGTCGCCGCCGACGCCATCGGTGCGCTGCTGGATCGCAAGCCCGATGCCGTGCTCGGGTTGGCCACCGGGTCATCGCCGCTGTCCATCTATGACGAGCTGGCCACCCGCCATGCCGCGGGCGGGCTGTCGTTCCGGCAGGTCCGCGGGTTCACCCTCGACGAATACGTCGGTCTGCCCGCCGACCACCCCGAGCGCTACCGCAATGTCATCGACACCGTCTTCGTCGACCGGGTGGACTTCGCCGACGGTGCCGTGCAGGGACCCGACGGCCTGGCCGAGAACATCCCGGCGGCCTGCGCGGCATACGAGGCGGCCATCGCCGGCGCGGGGGGAGTGGACCTGCAGATCCTCGGGATCGGCACCGACGGGCACATCGGGTTCAACGAACCCGGTTCCTCGCTGGCCTCGCGCACCCGGATCAAGACGCTGACCGAACAGACCCGCCGCGACAACGCCCGTTTCTTCGGCGACGATATCGATGCCGTGCCCACCCACTGCCTGACCCAGGGGCTGGGCACCATTCTCGAGGCGCGGCACATAGTGCTGGTGGCCATCGGGCGCAGCAAGGCCGAGGCCGTGCACCACCTGGTGGAGGGTGCGGTCAGCGCGATGTGGCCGGCCACCGTGCTGCAGCATCATCCGCACGTGACGGTGTTGCTCGACGATGGTGCCGCTCGCCGGCTGCAGCTCGCCGAGTACTACCGCGAGACCTACCGGTCCAAGCCCGACTGGCAGGGCATCTGAGTGCTGCTGGTCGCCGATACCCTGCTGACCGGTGCGCAACTTCTGCGCCCGGGGTGGATCGATATCGCCGGGGAAACGGTGCGCGCCACGGGTTCCGGTGCTCCGCCCAGCGCGCCCGACCGGGTGCTGGGCGCGGTCACCGTGGTGCCCGGATTCGTCGACACCCACGTCCATGGCGGGGCCGGCGCCAACTTCACCGCAGGCAGTACCGAGCAGACGGCCGCGGCAGTCGATCTGCACCGCAGGCACGGCAGCACCACGATTGTCGCCTCGCTGGTCACCGCGGCACCCGATGAGCTACTGCGCCAGGTCGGCGCACTGGCCGGCGATGTGCGGGCCGGACTGCTCGACGGTATCCACCTGGAAGGTCCGTGGCTTTCGGAGTTGCGCTGTGGTGCACACGAACCCGCATTGATGCGCGATCCGGACCGCGACGAGGTGGCCCGCGTACTCGATGCCGGGGCGGGCTGCATCCGGATGGTGACGTTGGCCCCGGAACGCCACGGCGCGCTCGCCGCGATCGCCCAACTCCGGTCGGCGGGCGTCGTGGTGGCCGTCGGGCACACCGAGGCGACCTACGCCCAGACCCGCGCGGCCATCGACGCCGGCGCGGGAGTCGGCACCCATCTGTTCAACGCGATGCGGCCCATCGACCGTCGCGAGCCCGGCCCGATCATCGCGCTGCTGGAGGATGACCGGGTCACCGTCGAGGTCATCACCGACGGGGTGCACGTCGACCCGGCGATCTACCGGCACATCACGCGAAGTGCTGGGCCGCAACGGGTATCGCTGATCACCGATGCGATGGCCGCCACCGGGATGGCCGACGGTCGGTACGAGCTGGGTCCGCTGGGGGTGCAGGTGCGCGATGGGGTGGCCCGGGTCGCGGGTACCGAGACGATCGCCGGCAGCACCGCCACGATGGACCGGGTGTTCCGGTTCGCCGTGACCCACAGCGGGTTGGCCCGCGATGCGGCGTTGTGTGCGGCGGTGGCCCAGGCATCGGTGAATCCGGCGCGCGCGTTGGGGCTGCCCGACGCGCGGCTGGTGGCCGGGGCGGCCGCCGATCTGGTGGTGCTCGACGCCGATCTCGCGGTGACCGGTGTGCTGCGCCGTGGCGGTTGGGTACTCGACCCGGCGGGCGGGGATGCATGATGGGGGCATGCCCGAACACCCCGAACTGAATGTGCTGGGCGGCCCGTTGGAACCGTGCGGCAGCGACCCGGTCACCGGCTTCTACCGCGACGGCTGCTGTTCCTCCGGTCCGGAAGACGCAGGGATGCACACCATCTGCGCCGTGGTGACCGCCGAATTCCTGGAACATCAGCGGTCCATCGGCAATGATCTGAGCACCCCCATGCCGCAGTACCGGTTTCCCGGTCTGGTGCCAGGGGATCGCTGGTGTGTCACGGCGGTCAACTGGTTGCGCGCCTACCAGGATGGATTCGCCGCACCCGTGGTGATGGCGTGCACCCATGAACGCACGCTGAGCATCGTGCCGATCGAGGTGCTCGCCGAGCATGCCGTCGATGTGCCCGACGACGCGAGCGATCTCTAGGTGAGGTAGCGGTCCCGCCAGCGTTCGAACCGGTTGCGCGGACGCTGGGCCTCCGACAGCACGGTGCTCATCGGCGTCGCGGTGTCCTTGGCGGCGCGCGAACGTTCCGGCTCGGGCACGTCCTCCCACCAGATCGGCTGCAGCAATGCGGAAGTGATGGGGATGGCCTTGTCCACCCGTTTGTGCCCCCACCCGCAGGCCCGGTCGATCGAGGCCGTCGACGGCGCCAGGTTCAGCGGCGACAGGGTGGGCGCGAACCGGACGATGTGATCGGAGTAGGGCAGGTTGCGCACCATCTGCAACTGGATCGCCTGCGCGATCGGGGCGAGCCACAGGTGCCGCGGATCCCACTGCGGATGGAAACTGTCGAAGGCCAGATAACAGGCATTGCGGGTGCCCAGCCGGCCGTCGCGGATGCGCTTCCATGCCAACTCCACCGGCACATTGCTCGCGGTGCCGCCGTCTACGATGGCGCCCACGTCATGGGTGGCCAACATCTCGTCGAGGATCGGCACCATCGTCGGATCGCGCGTTTCATGGTGCAGCACACCGGGAATGGCCGAGGAGAACGACGCGGCATCGACGACATTGAGCTCGCGGGTCAACGCGTCACCGCCGACGACGATCGCCTTGACCACCCTGGAGTCGATGAACGCGGCCGCCTGCCACATCCGGGCCGCCACCTCGGGGCCCATGCCGATGGGCAGGAACGGCAGGGTGCGCATCCGCAGCACCGCGAGCTCTTGATGGCGGAACTTGGCGGGCAGCGCCGCGAACGGCTGCCTGCGCACCCCGGCCACCACCGCCTCGTAGGGGATGCCGAGATCGGACATCCGCATCTGTTCGCCGTCCTCGCGGGTGAACAAGCCGTGCGCGAACTCGTCGAACCGCAGGGCGAACATGCCGGTGAGTCCGTGCCGCCTGCGCAGCTCCTCGGAGCCGAGGATGGCGCGGTAGGACACCGTCTTGGCCCAGGCCACGTATTCGTCGATCGGCACGGGCAGCGACCGCGACATCACCGCACCGATGATCGACCCGATCGACGAACCGATCATGTAGTCGGGGACCTGGCCGGCCTCCAGCAGCCGTTGCATCCCGCCGATGTAGACGAAACCCGCGCCACCACCGCCGCCGAGGACCGTCACCAACTTCTTGTGGCCGATCTCGGCGTCGAGTTCACGCTGGGAGAACCGGGCCCCGTGGCGTTCGGCGAGCGCGCTGCGCTGCTCGTCCTGGTCATCGCTCAGGGCGTCGAGGATGTGGCGGGCATCGGTCAGCGCGCGGGCGGCATCGCGGTCCTCGCGCAGCGGGCCGTGCAGAGTGTTGGCCACCCTGGCGCGCCAGTTCGCCAGTTCGGCGCCCACCGAGACATCGCCCCGGCCGCGCGTGCCGCCCGGGCCCGCCGCGCCGGGCTCGAAATCGGATAATTTCGCGAAGTTCAGCAGATAGCGCAACCGGCGCAGCTGTTCGTCACTCAGCACGCCCGGGGTGGCCAGGTGCAGCCGCACCAGCCGGTTCTCCATCTTCTGCAACACCAGCGCCGGGTCATCGGTGGGCAGATCCGCGTCCTGGGCCTCGTCGTTCTCCAGCTCCTCGGCCGAGTCGGCAATGGCCTCAGCGACGGGCGCCGGTTCCGGGCCACGCCGGTCGAGGAACGGTATCTGCACCACGTGACTCTAGGCCGAACCGTTGCGTGAACCGACGTAGGCGAGCAGTGCCGCGTCGTCGGAGGTGAACCGGTCGACCTCCTCACCACCGTCGCAACGCAGCAGGGCGATGGTCAACCGTTCGCCGGAGCGGGCCACCACCTGCCAGTGCGCACCGGAATCCTCCCACCTGCGCAGCTCTTCGACATGATCGCGGATCATGCCCCTACCATCGCACCACCGGCGCAGCGGTCCCCGGCCAGGTATGTAGCCGACCCCGGATCGGCGCTGTTGGGTAGGCTCGTGCGTCAAATGATCGAGACTGACGAGCCGCTGCCGATCCTGCCGCGCGAGCTGACCGACATCCCCGAGGACGTCCGCCTGGTCGGGCCCCCGTTGACGCCCACCGTCGCGCCGCCCTACGGCGTGCGTCTTGTCGATCCCGACGCCGACGCCGAGTTGATCTCGCAGTGGATGAACCTGCCGCACCTGGCCGAGGCCTGGGAGTACGCGTGGCCGCCGGAGCGCTGGCGGGGATACCTGAAGGCCCAGCTGGCGGGTACGTTCTCCCGTCCGTTTCTGGCCAGCCGCAAGGGTGAGGACATCGGTTACGTCGAGATATACCGGGCCGCCAAGGATTCCATTGCGACGCGGTACGCGGCCGACCCCCATGACCTCGGGGTGCACGCGGCGATCGCCGACACCCGACTGGTGAATCGCGGTATCGCACCGCTGATCCTGCCGAAGCTGATGGCCGATATCTTCGCTCAGGAACCGCAGTGCCGACGGGTGATGTTCGACCCCGACCACCGCAACACCGGGGCCCGTCGACTGGTCGAGTACGTGGGCTGCACGTTCCTCGGTGAGCACCAGATGTCGAACCGCAAGATGGCCCTGTACGTGTTTCCCCGCACGCCGGCAGATATCCCGGATCTGCGCTGAGCGCCGTGCTTTTCGGCTAGCCGGTCGAGGTGTTCATCATCTCGGTGTAGCCGTCGTGATCGGGTTTCATCGCGGCGGCGACCAGTTCCCAGAGCACCTCGTCGGTCCCGCCGCCGACACGAGCCAGCTTCATATCGCGCCACCACCGACCCAGCGGTGTCTCGTCGACCAGGTATCCGGTGCCGCCGAAGATGTGCATGCATTCGGAGACCACCTCTTCGCCGAGGCGGGCCGCGCACACCTTCATCGCGGCCGCGGTGCGCAGGTCCAGTTTGCCGCCTGCGGCGATACCATTCAACGCGTGCCGCAGCATGTCGACCCGGGCCTGCAGGTCGGCGACCCGCATCCGCAGTGCCTGGTGCTCGTAGAGGGTGTGCCCGAACTGACGGCGACTCATCATGCGCGCCAGGGTGATTCCCAGTAGGCGTTGGCAACTACCGGCGATCTGCCCGGCCACCGACATCCGTTCATGCGCCAGACCCCACGAGATGGCGGCCAGCCCGGTGCCCGCGCGGGCGATCAGCGCATCGGCGGGCACCCAGGTGTCGATGTGTACCGCGGCGGTGTCCAGTGGCCCGGCGCCGACCTTCTTGTACGGCTGCTGGACCTGGACGCCCGGATCGCGGAGCGGGACCGCGATCACCACGACATTGCCGTGCCTGCTGTCTGAATCATTGTCGATATTGCGCGCCACCGTCATGACGTAATCGGCGATGGGGGACAGCGAGACGAACTTCTTGATACCGGTCACCTGGAAGCCCTCGCCGACCGATCGAACGGTCGTGCCGACGATCTGCAGGTCCGAGCCGCCCGATTCCTCGGAGGCGCCGACGCACAGCACCACCTCGCCGCGGATGGCCTGCTCGCAGATGGACTTCAGGTGCGGGGTGCGGCCGAATCGGCGTAACAGCGCGATGGCCGAATCGTGCAGGCTCACCCCGACCGCGATACCGGCGGACCCCAGCTTGCCCAGCCGCAAAGCGAGCGCGATCACCTTGGCCACGTCGGGCTGCTGGTCGGTTCCCCATTTGGCCTCGAAAACGCCTTCGCGACCCAGGTATTCGATGAGTTCCCGAGGAAAGGTGTCGGTGCGCTCGGCCTCGGCGGTCCAGTGTCGCACCCGGTCGTCGAACACCCTGTCCAGCAGGTGTTCGAACTCGTCGAGTGTCGCCGCCGGTGATTCGTCGACCATCGTCACTGTCCAGCACCTTCCAGATTGCGTTTGACTTCCAGCCGCCGCAACTTGCCCGAGGATGTGCGCGGCAGCGATCCGGGCGCCAGGAAGACGATATCGGCGGGGACGACCCCACATTCGGAGGCGATCAGCGACACCATGGCGGTGCGGGCCGCCGGTTCGTCGGCACCCTTGAACTCCGCGGCGATCACCAGACCTGACCTGGTGGCCGGGCCGTCGGTGCCGACGGCGACCACCGCGCCGGCCCGCACACCGTCCACCCGCGCGGCGACATTCTCGATCTCGGTGGGGAAGATGTTGCGTCCGGCGACGGTGATGATCTCCTTGGCGCGTCCGCAGATCACCAGATCGTCGTCGAGCAGATAGCCGATATCTCCTGTCGGGAACCAGCTTCGACCGTCCAGAGGTGATTCGCCGAGGTAGCCGTGCATCATCGAGGTACCGCGGATCTGCACCTCGCCGACCTCACGGTCGGCGACTCCGCCGGAGTACTGCTCGGCTGCCACGATCCGAATTTCCATGCCAGGGATGGCGGGTCCCAGCACGGCGTGGGTGCGCCGGTATCCGCCGTCGTCGGTGACGACCTGGATCTCGTCGACCCGCAATCCCTGCCCTGGGGCGGGAACGGCCACCGCACAATTGGATTCGGCAAGACCATAGGACGGTGCCAGTACACCGGGGCCGAGTCCGAACCGGGCCATCTCCTCGGCGAAACGCCGGCTGCCCGCACAGTCGACGGCCTCACCGCCGTTGAGCGCGAACCGCAATGCCGAGAAGTCGGCGTCGCTGACCAGGCCGGAGTACTTGCCGATGATGTTGTAGGCCATGTTCGGCGCGGCGGTCAGGGTGGCCCGGGATTCGGTGATCCATTTCAGCCAGCCGAACGGCTGGGCGGAGAACGCCGTGGTGGGCGCCTGCCACAGCTCGGCACCCGCCAGCGCCGTGGTCAGGACGAAGGACAGCCCCATGTCGTGATAGAGCGGCAACCAGGAGTGGCCGCAGTCGGTTTCGGTGACCCCGACCCTGGCGACCAGCGCCCGCAGGTTGGCCAACACCGCGGCGGGGGACAGCGCGGCGGTCCGCGGTGTCCCGGTCGAACCGGCCGTGCCCTGCAGCACTGCGATACGGGCGTCGCCGACGGCGCCGTGATGGGTGTGGGAGCGCTGCGCGTGCGCGACGGCGGCAACGTCGTGCACGGTGATATGGCTGTCGGCGGCGCTCAGCTCGCGCAGCGGGGCGCCGTGGCTGAAGACCGTGCGCACCCCGATACCGGCGAATCGGTCCAAAGTGGCTCGCGCCCAACGCTTCGGGTCGGCGCCGCGGACCGGGCCCGGCAGGATCGACACCGCAGCGCCGGCCAGGAAAGCCCCCGGGATGGCCGAGATGAACTCGACGGTGGGATCGCCGACCAAGCCGACCGCGGGTGCCTCGTCATCACAGATCCGGGCGGCCACGTTCTCGGCGCGCGCGTGGATCTCACCCCACGGGTGGCGGTTCCAGGTGCCTGCAGCGGTGTCCAGGACGGCCAGCGCGCGGTCGGTCGAGGTCATCGACTCGCGTAACGCCTGCGCCAGGACCGATGGCGCTGCGCTCACGGGTTGGCCTGCGCCGAAGGGATTTTCGCCATGACGACCTGCTCCAGGTCGCCGAGGGTCTCGCAGTTGAGCAGGTCCTCTTCGTCGAGTACCGCGCCGAGACGGTCCTCGATCGCGACCATGCCGACCGCGAACGCCACCGAGTCCATGCCAGCGTCGTCGACCAGTCGCGAGTCGCGGCTGAGCCGGCTGACGTCGATGTTGAGGTCTTCGCGCAGGATTGCCAGGAGCTGGGGATCCACTGCGTCGGACTGTGAGATTTCCATGTCGGGCGACCCTACACCTGAGATTTTACTCAGGGTAGGCTTACCTGATGTGCTATCCGTCGCGGAGGTGTGCTCCGGTCATCTGACCCAGCCATACGGCCAGCAGACCGACCCCCACGCTGAGCACGATGTTGAGCGCCGCGGGCAGCCGGCGGGCATCCTCGGCGAGCCGTTGGGTCTCCAGCATCCAGGTGGAAAACGTGGTGTAGGCACCGACGAACGCGGTGCCGGCCAGCAGTGCGGCATTCGGGCCGAGTGCCAGCGTGCTCAGCAGGCCCAGCAGCCAGGCCCCGCTGATGTTCACCGTGAATGTGCCGATCGGGAAGCCGATCCTGACGTGCCGGGACACGACGCGATCGACCAGCATGCGGCACACCGCGCCCACGCCGCCGATCAGGAACACCCCGAGCCAGACGGTCATGGCATGCCCCGCCTCGCCAGCACCGTGCACAGGTGCATCACCGCCAACCCGAGCGCGATGCTGATGATGCCGTAGCCGGCGGCCAGCGCGTACTGACCGTGCTCCAGCATCGTCACCGTCTCCACCTGCATGGTGGAGAACGTCGTCAGGCCCCCGCACAACCCGGTGCCCAGCAGCGATCGCCGGTAGTCGGTGGCCGCCAGTCGGGTGGCCACCACCCCCAGCAGCGCGGCCCCGACGATGTTGACGATGAACGTCGCCCACGGCCAGTGCCCGGGCGGTACGGCCAGCACGTGCACCAGGCCGGCGCGCGCCAGGGTGCCGATACCGCCGCCCACGAAGACCGCGGCCAGTTCCCGTCGATCGGTGAGCGCCACTGACAGAGTATGTAGCGTGATCGTCCGCCCGATAAGGTCGGCACACCATGACAGCCCAGGTTCCTTCCCCGGTGCGGGTTTGCGTCATGGGGCCGTTGCGGGCATGGGTCGACGGCGCACCGGTGGATCTGGGTGGCCCGAAACAACGGTCGGTACTGCTGCGGTTGGTGCTCGCCCACGGTGAGGTGGTCTCGGTCGACCGGCTGATCGAGGATCTCTGGGCAGGAGAGCCACCGCCGAAGGCATTGGCCGCGCTGCAGGCCTACATCTCGCATCTGCGCCGGGTGCTCGAACCCGGCCGTGAGCGCCGGGCGCCCGCACAGGTGATCGTCAGTGCTGCGCCCGGCTATTGCCTGCGGTTGCCCGACGGCGCCGTCGATGTGTGGGCACTGGAGGCCGGTTACGGTTCCGCGGAACGCTCGCCCGCGCAGCCCCATGAGCAAGCCGAGCGGCTACAGGATCTGGTGCTGGCCTGGACCGGTGATCCCTATGCCGAAGTGCGCGATGCCCTGTGGGCCGCTCCCGAGGTCGCCCGTCTGGCCGAGTTGCGGTTGGCGATGGTCGAGGCGCACGCCGCCGCCCAAGCGGCACTGGATAATCACGCCGCCGTGGTGCGCGCGCTCGAACCCGTCGTGCGTGAGCACCCGGCCCGGGAGGCGGCGGCCTGCCTGCTGGCCTCGGCGCACTATCGCAGCGGCCGTCAGGTGGCCGCACTGGACGTCTTGCGCCGCACCACCGGCTACCTCGTCGACGAACTCGGCCTGGAACCGGGCCGGGCGGTGCGGGACCTGGAACGCGACATCCTGCGTCAGGCCGATCATCTCGAACCGATCGAGCTGGAACCGGTCGCGGTGGCGCCGCAGCACGAGGTGCGGACGAACACCGCGCTGCGCGGCCGCACCGTGGAGCTCGCCGAGCTCTCCGGTGCCGCGACCGCCGCGGCAGGTGGTCTGAAGGTGGTGTGGATCGGCGGCGAGGCCGGGGCCGGCAAGACGACACTGGTCGATGCGGCCGCGAACCGGCTGCGCGAGGCCGGCTGGGTGGTGGCCGCCGGACGCAGCCCCGAAGTCGACGGTGCCCCGCCGGGTTGGGCGTGGACCGAGGTGCTGCGCGTGTTCGCGGCGTCGTTGTCCGTCGAGCAGGCCGACGCACTGGCACCGCTGCTGCACACCGGCGGGCCGGTCGGGGAGATCGGCGCGTTCTGGACCGCGCATGCGCTGGCCGATGTGTTGGAGCAGGCGGCCGGACGAGCGCCGCTGCTGGTCGTCCTGGACGACCTGCATCGCACCGACGGTCTGACCCTGGAATTGCTGCGGCTGACCGCCGACCGGCTGGCCGCCCAGCCGGTGCTGGTCATCGGCACTTACCGACCATCCGAGGCCGGTGCCGAACTCGGACAGGCCAGGGCGGCGCTTGCCAACCTCACCGCGGCACACATACTGCTCGACGGTCTCGATGACGCGGCGCTGACGCAGTTGGCGACCGACTCCGGCCTGGTGGCGGTGACTCCCGAGACGCTGCGGCTGCTGCGCGAACGCACCGGCGGTAACCCTTTGTTCGCACGGGAACTCGTCCGGTTGATGGTCGCCGAGGGTATCGACGCCGCACACGGGGGAGTGCCTGCCGGGGTCGGTGATGTGGTGCGCCGCAGGCTGGCCCGGTTGCCACCGCAGACCGCCACCGCGTTGCGTCAGGCCGCGGTGCTGGGGCGCGAGGTCGATATCACCCTGCTCGGCGAACTCGCCCGCAGCGATGACGATGCATTGCTCGACGCGCTGGAGCCCGCCGTCCTGACCGGTCTGGTGGAAGAATCGGCACCGGACCGGATTCGTTTTGCGCACAACCTCATTCGTGACACCCTGTACGACGATATGTCGGTCTTGCGGCGGTCCCGGCTGCACGCCGCGGCGCTGCAGATGTTACGCGGGCGCAGTGCCGATGCCGCATCGCTGGCATACCATGCCGTCGCTGCGGCCACAGCCGACACTTCCATGGAGGCAGCGGATTTCGCGATGAATGCGGCGGCCGAGGCCGATACCGTCGGTGCCCCGGCCGAGGCCGCCAGGCAATGGCGGAGTGCGGTGCAGATGTTCGAACTCGCCGGTGCCGACCAGGCGACCGCGACAGCGGCGCGCTGCGGGCTGATCGCCGCACTCGCCCAGGCCGGCGATGCGCTCGGCTCCCGCGAGGAGCTGCACCGCACGATGGCCGCGATCGGGCACGACGACGCGCTGGCCGTGCGGGCGCTGACCGCGTCGACCAGCCCACTGGTCTGGCGGGTGCGGGCCGGGGATCAGATCGACCCGGTCATCATCGGTCCGCTGCGCCGTGTGCTGGATCGTGAGCGGCGCACCCCGACCCGAATCCGCCTGCTGCTGACCCTGTTCACCGAACTCGAGGGTGTCGAGCACGAGGCCGCGCTGGCCGCCAGTACCGAGGCGCTAAAGCTGGTCCGCGGGATCGATGACCGTCGGCTGTTGCTGGCGGTGCTCAACGTGCGGGCCTTCGCATGCCTGGGACCCGATCTCGCACAGGAGCGGGAAAACGTTCTCGCCGAGATGCTTTCGGTGGCCGAAGAGCTCGACGCCGTGGACTACCAGGCGGTCGCGCACTGGTTCGCCTTCCTGGATGCCTCCGGGCGATCGGATCTGGCCCGCGCCGCCGCACACGTCGACCAGGCCGTCGCGCGGGCAGGAACCGGACAACTCGGCTTCCTGCTCGGTGTCCTCGACGCCTTCGGCGCGCAGCTGGCGGTGCTGGCCGGGCACACCGACGAGGGTGAACGCGGTTATGTCGCGGTATCGGCGAAGCTGGCCGAGTACGGCGTCGCCAACGGCGCCCATATCGGGATCGTCGGGCGGGTCAGCGCGAACCTGGTCCGCGGCAGCCTCGCGCCGATGGCCGACGAACTGGTCGCGGTACATCGTCACGTGTCCAGGATGATCGCCGACGGCGCCGTGATCGCGTTGCATCAGGCCGGCCGACCGGACGAGGCAGCCCAGATCTGGACCGAGCGGATACCCAACGAGCGATCGTTCTATTTCGTCGCGATGGCCACCCTGCGCGCACACGCCGCGGTGCTGGTCGGCGACCTCGACGTGGCGGTGCGCACCGCCGAGGAGCTGCGGCCCTACTCCGGCCGGTTCGCCGGGCTGGACAACGGCACGCTGCTGACCGGCCCGGTCGACGATGCGCTGGCCGCCGTCGCCGAGGCCACCGGCGACCACCGTCGCGCAGCGGACTATCGGCGGGCCGCCGCCGAGGTGACCGACCGACTCCGCGCGGCAGCCCAGGCCCTGCTCGACTGAATGCTCGCGCCGAGAGTGACGTAAAGGCACAGAATTGCCCGAGAGGAGCGGCCGTAGCGTCACTCTCGGCGTCGCGACTCAGCCGAAGACGGTGCGCTCGAACCGGTTGTGCCGCCAGGTCAGAAACCGCAGCAGCAGCATCAGCGGGGCGGGCAGCTCGGCGGCGATGGTGGCGCGCTCGGCGTCGGTGGCGACCGCCAACACCCGCGGCCCCTCGAAGGACAACCGGCCGGTCTTGCGGGCCGCGGTCTCCACGGCCTGCCAATCCGCCACCGAGACGTGCCTGCGGATCACCGGGAACAGCTCGCGCTCCTCGTCGGCGATATGGGCGTGCAGCAACCGGTGCAGATCGGCCAGCCCGGCGGCCAGCGGGCGGGCCAGCTCGGCATCCCCGGAGCGGGCGAACGCCGTCGCGACCGTGCGCAGCCGGTCCAGTCGGGGATCGAGGGTGGCGTGATCATCGGTGAGCTCGGTCAGGTCGACCAGCCCGGCCGCCGAGGACTCGATGATCGGCCACAGCACATCGTCTTCCATGGTGTGGTGGTGATGGATCGACTCGCACATCAACGCGACGTAGCGGGTGATGGCGCGAGCCCGGCTGACACTGCACGGGGTGCGGCGCTGGGCGATGGCGGTGGTCAGCTCGGCGAGCCGGCCGATATCGGTGACCATCGCGCGGTGGGCGAGCAGGATCCCGCTGAGGTCGGGCTCGACGGCGGAGAGTTGGGCTTTTTGTTCGGAGCTGTTCATGGCGATCACCTTGTCGGTGTCCACTTGCGGAGAACTTGTGA
The DNA here is from genome assembly GCF_000691525.1 of Mycolicibacterium neoaurum ATCC 25795. Taxonomy (GTDB): domain Bacteria; phylum Actinomycetota; class Actinomycetes; order Mycobacteriales; family Mycobacteriaceae; genus Mycobacterium; species Mycobacterium neoaurum. The sequence goes on along the minus strand of NZ_JMDW01000011.1, from coordinate 190,369 downwards.
CGGGCTTGCGAGTACGGGGAGACACACGCCCCGCGGGTAGGCAAGGATGGACCCATGGTGGCCAATCCGCGAGCCGGGCAGCCGGCACAGCCAGAAGATCTCGTCGACCTGCCGCATCTGGTCACCGCGTATTACACCGTGGCACCCGATCCCGATGATGTCGCCCAACAGGTGGTGTTCGGCACGTCGGGACACCGCGGTTCGGCACTCGACGGTGCGTTCAACGAGCCGCACATCTTGGCGACCACACAGGCCATCGTCGAGTACCGCGCCGCGCAGGGCACCACCGGACCGTTGTTCATCGGCCGCGACACCCACGCGCTGAGCGAGCCGGCCTGGGTGTCGGCGCTGGAGGTGTTGGCCGGCAACGAGGTGGTCGCCATGATCGACGCCGCCGACCGCTACACCCCGACTCCGGCCGTCAGCCATGCCATCCTGACGTTCAACCGCGGCAGAGATGCCGACCTGGCCGACGGGATCGTCGTCACCCCGTCGCACAACCCGCCCCGCGACGGCGGCTTCAAGTACAACCCGCCCAACGGTGGGCCCGCCGACAGCGATGCCACCTCGGTGATCGCCAAGCGCGCCAACGAGATCCTGCGCGGCGGTCTCAAAGATGTGCGGCGTGTCCCGCTGGCGCGGGCCCTGCAGATCGCACAGCGCCACGACTACCTGAACGCCTACGTCGCGGATCTGCCCAATGTGGTGAACCTGCACGCGATCCGCGCCGAGGGTGTGCGGATCGGGGCCGACCCGCTGGGCGGGGCCAGCGTCGACTATTGGGCGGCGATCGCCGAGACCCACAAGCTGGACCTGACGGTGGTCAACCCGCTGGTCGACGCGACGTGGCGGTTCATGACGCTGGACACCGACGGCAAGATCCGGATGGACTGCAGCTCACCGAACGCCATGGCCTCGCTGATCGCCAACCGGGACAGCTATCAGATCGCGACGGGTAACGACGCCGACTCCGACCGGCACGGCATCGTCACCCCCGACGGCGGGCTGATGAACCCCAACCACTATCTGGCCGTGGCCATCGACTACCTCTACGCCCACCGGACCGGTTGGTCGCCGGACACCGCGGTCGGCAAGACCGCGGTGAGCAGTTCGATCATCGACCGGGTGGTCGGCGGGCTGGGCCGCACGCTGGTCGAGGTGCCGGTCGGCTTCAAATGGTTCGTCGACGGATTGGTCACCGGCACAATCGGTTTCGGTGGCGAAGAGAGCGCCGGCGCGTCCTTCCTGCGCACCGACGGGACGACCTGGACCACCGACAAGGACGGCATCATCCTGGCGCTGCTGGCCTCGGAGATCTTGGCGGTCACCGGGTCGACGCCGTCGCAGCGCTACGCCGAACTCGCCGAGCGGTACGGTGCGCCGACCTATGCGCGCATCGACGCCCCCGCCGACCGGGAGCAGAAGGCGCGGCTGGCCAAACTGTCGGCCGATCAGGTCACCGCCACCGAGCTCGCCGGTGAGCCGATCACCGCCAAGCTCACCGCGGCGCCGGGCAACGGGGCCGCGCTGGGCGGGTTGAAGGTGACCACCGAGAACGCGTGGTTCGCCGCGCGGCCGTCGGGCACCGAGGACGTCTACAAGATCTACGCCGAGTCGTTCAAGGGCCCCGAGCACCTGGCGGAGGTGCAGGAGGCCGCCAAGTCGGTGGTCAATACAGTCATCGGGTGAGCTCTCGAACGGAGGACGACTGTCAGACCGGACCCAAGCCGCGGTTGCCGCGGGAGGTCTGGATACTGGCCGCTGCGAACTTCGTGGTCGCCCTCGGCTACGGGGTGGTGGCCCCGGTCCTGCCGCAGTACGCCCGGCACTTCGGTGTCAGCATCGCCGCGGCCACCTTCGTCATCACCGCGTTCGCGATCATGCGGCTGGCCGGCGCGCCACCCGCGGGATTCCTGGTGCAGCGGCTGGGGGAGCGACGCGTCTACATCAGCGGGCTGATCATCGTCGCGCTGTCCACCGGCGCCTGTGCGCTGGCCGACACGTACTGGCAGTTGCTGCTGTTCCGATCGCTCGGCGGGGTCGGGTCGGCGATGTTCACGGTGTCCTCGCTGGGGTTGATGATCAGGATCTCGCCCCCCGACGCCCGAGGACGGGTCTCCGGGCTCTTCTCGTCGGGGTTCATGATCGGCTCGGTGGGCGGCCCGATCCTCGGTGCGCTGACCGCCGGCCTGGGCCTGTCGGCGCCGTTCCTGATCTACGGTGCCGCCCTGCTGGTGGCCGCGGCTGTCGTGTTCGTCAGCCTGCGCAACTCGGCGGTGATCGCCTCTTCCGATGGCGACGACGGCCCGCCGGTGCCGTTCCGAACGGTATTCGCCCATCGGGCCTACAAGGCGGCGCTGCTGTCCAATTTCGCGACCGGCTGGGCCTCGTTCGGATTGCGGGTGGCGCTGGTCCCGCTGTTCGTCGTGGAGGTGTTGGGCGGCAGCCCTGGCGTGGCCGGGCTGGCGCTCACCGCGTTCGCGGTCGGCAACATCTCCGTCGTCATCCCCAGCGGGTATCTGTCGGACCGGCTGGGGCGGCGCACGCTGCTGATCGTCGGGCTGACACTGGCGGCGTTGTCCACCGGGGCGGTCGGGTTCACCACCTCGCTGCCGGTGTTCCTGGTGGCCGCCTATATCGCGGGTGCGGCGACGGGCATCTTCGTCTCGCCGCAGCAGGCCGCCGTCGCCGATGTGGTGGGCAGCAGGTCGCGGGGCGGGACGGCGGTGGCGACGTTCCAGATGATGGCCGATGTCGGGTCGATCGGCGGCTCGCTGCTGGTCGGGTTGATCGCCCAGTACCTGTCGTTTTCCTGGGCTTTCGTCATCAGCGGGGCGATCATGCTGCTGGCCGCGCTGGCCTGGGTTTTCGCCCCCGAAACCCACCGGCGGCCGCCCGCCGGGCACACGCCGGCCCGTCCATTGGGCCCAGAGGCCGGTGGTGAGGTGCCCTGACCAGGCGTTTTGAACCTCTGCGGGGCTGTGGTGTACGTTTCTACAGCACAACAAACGGGGCTATGGCGCAGTTGGTAGCGCACCACACTGGCAGTGTGGGGGTCAGGGGTTCGAATCCCCTTAGCTCCACGTTCGAGAAGGTCCCAGGCATCCCGCCTGGGGCCTTTTCTCGTCTTATCGCCACGCCGAGTGTGAATCCTCTGCGGCGAATGGCGCCGATCTCCGACGACGATTCACATTCGACGGGTTTGCCTCAGCTCGCCGGATCCCAGCCGTGCATCGCCTCGTGCATCTGTTCCTCGTTCAGTGGTTCCACACCGAGGGGTTTGATATCGGGCCGGTTACGCATGCCCTCCAGCAGCAGGGCGACATAGCGCCGCCACAAATCGGGATCCACATCGCCCGCCCACTCGCTCACGGTGCCGGCGAGCAGGCCCATGATCGGCGTGTCGGGGTGTTGGATATCGGGTCGCAGGTAGCCGTCGCGGCGGGCTCGTTCCACGAGTTGGTAGACCCGCGGCACCAGCTCCTCGCGGGCGCAGTCGACGCGGTCACCGCCGTAGGCGCGGCTGTAGATCATCTGTCGCAGGCCGCGGTCGGTGGCGGCGAGCTCGCATTGCCGTTCGATGAACCAGACGAACCCCTCCCACGAATTCTCGTGCTGCAGAGCCTTGTCGGCCAACTCGACGACCTCGGCGATACCGTCTTCGAAGATCGCCTCGACGAGATCCTCTTTGGTCGCGAAGCGGCGGTAGACCGTACCGACGCCAACGCCCGCGTGGTGGGCGACATCGTTGAGGGTGGCTTCCATGCCCTTGATTGCGAACAGTTCGCGCGCGGCCGTCAGCACACGCTGTCTGTTGCGCTCGGCGTCCTTGCGCAGGCCGCGGCATGGTTTGTCAATCACGTGACCCACTTTAGTGATGAGGCTTACCGTTGGCCAGAAACGGATTGACTCTATCCACTTCGGAAGCTTAGATTCTCTCAGGATCGCTCGCCGCCCATCGTCGCGCGGTAACACCTGATGGAAAGGCTTGATCAGTCGTGGGGATTTCAGGATCGGTGAACGCGTTGCGCAGCAGCGGTTCCGGTACGCCTCGAGCCGGCCGGTGAACGTCGTCAAACGGGTCTGGCTACCCGTCCTGATCGTCGGCGCGATCGTGATTGGCGGTCTGACCGTCTCGCAACTGCGTTCGGTATTCGGTTCCGACGGCGCCATCGTCACCCCGATCGACGCCGACACCGCCGAGAACTTCAACCCGAAGGTCGTGAAATACGAGATCTTCGGCACCGGTTCCTACGCCAAGATCAACTACGCCGATCTGGACGGGAAGCCCCAGCGCACAGGCGAAGTCAGCCTGCCCTGGACCCTGACCCTCGAAACCACGCTGCCCTCGGTGATGCCCAACATCATGGCCCAGGGCGACGGTTCCTCCATCAGCTGCCGCGTCACCGTCGACGACGAGGTCAAAGACGAAAGGACGGCTGAAGGTATGAACGCCGCCACCTACTGCCTGGTGAAGGCCGCATGAGCACCTCCCTGGACGATGCGCCGACCGGCCCCATCCCGCCCGCCCGCCACGCCGCCGCCAGCCGGCCCAAGCTGCCGCGCTTCATCCGCGCCTTCGCCGTGCCGATCGTGCTCATCTGGATCGCCATCGTCGCGATCCTGAACACCGTCGTCCCGCAGCTCGAAGAGGTCGGCAAGCTCCGCGCGGTCTCGATGAGCCCGAACGATGCGCCCGCGCTGATCGCCACCAAGCATGTCGGCGAGAAATTCCAGGAGTACGACACCTCCAGCTCGGTGATGATCGTGCTCGAAGGCGACCAACCTCTCGGCGCCGATGCGCATGCCTTCTACGACGAGATCGTCCGAAAGCTCAACGCCGACACCAAACACGTCCAGCACGTCCAGGACTTCTGGGGCGACAGCCTGACCGCGGCCGGTGCGCAGAGCATCGACGGCAAGGCCGCCTATGTGCAGGTGTACATCGCCGGTGACCAGGGCGAGGCGCTGGCCAACGAGTCGGTGCAGACGGTGCGCGACCTCGTAGAAAGTACGCCAGCACCTTCCGGAGTCGCGGCATATGTCACCGGTCCCGCAGCGCTGACCACCGATCAGAACATCGTCGGTGACGCCAGCATGAAAACCATCGAGAGCGTGACGATCGGCATCATCATCGTGATGCTGTTGATCATCTACCGGTCGGTCGTCACGACGGTGGTGATCATGTCGATGGTCTTCGTCGGCCTGCTGTCCGCGCGCGGAATCGTCTCGTTCCTCGGCTTTTACGAGGTGTTCGGCCTGACGACGTTCGCCACCAGCATGGTGGTGACGCTGGCCATCGCCGCGGCCACCGACTACGCGATCTTCCTGATAGGGCGATATCAGGAGGCGCGCCGGTCGGGACTGGACCGCGAAGACGCCTACTACGACATGTTCCACGGCACGGCACACGTGGTGCTGGCCTCGGGTATGACGATCGCCGGCGCCACCTTGTGCCTGCACTTCACCCGACTGCCCTACTTCCAGAGCATGGGCTTCCCGCTGGCCGTCGGCATGACGATCGTGGTGGCCGCCGCGCTGACGATGGGGCCCGCGCTGATCTCGATCGTGACGCGGTTCGGCAAGGTGCTGGAGCCCAAGGGCACTGGGCGGGCGCGTGGTTGGCGCAAGCTCGGCACCGCCACGGTGCGCTGGCCCGGCGCGATCCTGGTCGGTGCGATGGTGCTGTGCCTGATCGGCCTGCTGACCCTGCCCGGCTACCACACCACCTACAACGACCGGATCTATCTGCCCGACACCGTGCCCGCCAACGTCGGCTATGCCGCCGCGGACCGGCATTTCTCAGACGCCAAGATGAATCCCGATCTGGTGATGGTCGAGGCCGACCACGATCTGCGTAATCCGGCGGACTTCCTGGTGATCGACAAGATCGCCAAGGCGTTGATCAAGGTGCACGGTATCGCCTCGGTCACCACCATCACCCGGCCCGACGGCAAGCCGATCAAGCATTCGACGCTGGCCTACACCGTGTCCCAGAGCGGCAACGGCCAGATCATGAACAACGACTTCCAGCAGACGGTGCTGGACAACACGTTGCAGCAGGCCAACGACCTGCAGGTGAGCATCGACTCGATGGAAACCATGTACAGCGTCACGCTGCAACTCGCCGAGGTGACCCGGCGGATGGCGGACAAGATGTCCGACACCTCGGACAATCTCAACGAGGTGCGTGATCACCTGGCCGACTTCGACGATCAGTTCCGGCCGCTGCGCAACTACTTCTACTGGGAACCGCACTGCTTCAACATCCCGCTGTGCTGGTCGATGCGGTCGGTGTTCGACAGCCTGGACGGCATCAGCACCATGAGTGACGATTTCACCGAAATCGTCCCCGATCTGCAGGAGATGGCTCGGCTCACGCCACAGATGGCTGCGGTACTGCCGGCACAGATCCAGACGCTGAAGAACCAGAAGCAGATCATGCTGAACCAGTACCAGGCGCAGCGCATGCAGCAGGACCAGAACATGGCCAACCTGGACGACAACACCGCGATGGGGGAGGCCTTCGATGCCGCCCGCAACGACGACACGTTCTACCTGCCGCCCGAGGCCTTCGAGACCGCGGACTTCCAGCGCGGTATGAAGCTGATGATGTCGCCGGACGGAAAGGCCGTGCGCTTCACGGTCTTCCATCAGGGTGATCCGCTGACCGAGGACGGTACCGAGCGCATCGATCCGATGCGGGTCGCCGTCGCCGACGCCATCAAGGGCACCCCGCTGGAGGGATCGACCATCTTCGTCGGCGGTAGCGCCGCGATGTACAAGGACATGCAGCAGGGCGCCGACTACGACCTGTTGATCGCCGCGGTCGCCTCACTGATCCTGATCTTCCTGATCATGGTGATCCTGACCCGGGCCGTCGCGGCGGCCGCCGTCATCGTCGGCACCGTCGTGCTCAGTCTCGGTTCCGCGTTCGGCCTTTCGGTCCTGGTGTGGCAACACATCGTCGGTATCCCGTTGGGCTGGATGGTGCTACCGATGTCGGTGATCGTGCTGCTGGCCGTCGGTGCGGACTACAACCTGCTGCTCGTCTCCCGCATGAAGGAAGAGGTGCACGCCGGTATCCACACCGGGATCATCCGGTCCATGGCCGGCACCGGATCCGTGGTGACCGCAGCCGGATTCGTGTTCGCCTTCACCATGATCGGCATGCTGGTGTCCGACATGATCGTGATCGGCCAGGTGGGCAGCACCATCGGGTTGGGTCTGCTCTTCGACACCCTGATCGTGCGGTCGTTGATGACACCGTCGATCGCCGCGCTGATGGGTCGGTGGTTCTGGTGGCCGCTGCAGGTGCGGCCACGCCCCAAGCCGCAGCCGTGGCCGAAACCGTTGCAGCGCAGCCCGGAAGAGGTGCTCTCATGAGACGATTCGTGATCGCGGCGGCCGCGGCGGTGACGATGGTGCTGCCGATCGGGACCGCCACCGCGGTCGCCGACCGCGACACCGACTTCGCCAACGAACTGCACGGATTCGGGATCTACGGCCAGCGGGACTTCAACGCCTGGATGGCCAAGATCAGCTGCAAGCGGTTCGACACCGGAGTCGACGCCACCGCAACGGATTCCGCGGAGTTCCTGGCGCAGAACCTGGCTCGTACGAACAGCACCGAGCAGGTGTACCAGTTCCTCGGTACCGCACTGCGGATGTACTGCCCGGTGCACCTGGACAAGTTGACGGCGAATCAGGAGCAGCCATGAACATTCACACCCACAACCGGCCCGTGCGGGCCGCGCTCATGGCGATCGTCGCCGCGCTGTCGGCGGCGCTGCTCGGCTCGCCGTCGGCCCAGGCCGATGCCACCGACGAGTACCCGATCCCGAGTAAGCAGATCGAAACCCAGTGCGACGCAGAGCAGTATCTGGCCGCCGCCCGGGACACCAGTCCCATCTACTTCGAGCGGTACATGCTGGACAAGAGCAATCGCCCGCTCGATGTCCAGCAGATGGCGGTCGACCGGATCCACTGGTTCTACTCGCTGGATGCCGCGGGCCGGCGGCAGTACTCCGAGGACACCGCCACCAACATCTACTACGAGCAGGTGGCCACCCGGTGGGGCAACTGGGCCAAGATCTTCTTCAACAACAAGGGTGTGGTGGCCAAGGCGGCCGCGGTCTGCATGAACTACCCGCGCGGTGACATGTCCGTGTGGGCCTGGCCCGTCGCGCGCTGACCCGACGATTTCGGCGCGCTCGTGCTCGCTCAGCGATCGTCAGCGCGCCGAAATCACTGGGTGGGGGAGTGCGCGAGCCCGCGGAAGTAGGCCACGCACATGTCGGCGGCGATCCCCGCCAATTCGGCGGGGGCCAACACCGGGTCGCGCAGCCAGTCCTCGATGAGTTGGTTGACCCCGCCCACGATGAACAGTGCTCCGCGCCGCAACTCGTTCGGTCCGGGCACCTCACCGTCGAGCACGTCGGGGGCACGCCGAGTCACCTCATCGGTGATCAGGTCCAGGATCTTGCCGCGGTGTTCGGTGAGACCGGGCACGGTGCTGACGTCGCCGGTGGAAATCCGGTGCACATGCGGGTCGGCGGCGATGATCTCCAGGAACGCCGTCAGCGCCGAGCGCAGTTTGTCGGCCAGCGTGCCGGGATCGCCCACGCCGGCGGTCACCATCGCGGCCAACAGCTGATCCCGGACATCATCGGCGACCGCGAAGATCAGCGCCTCGCGATTGTCGAACTGCTCGTAGAAGTACCGCGTGATCAGCCCGGCCTGGGCGCACACCCCGCGGACGGTGACCTCCGCAACCCCGGACTCGCCCCAGAGCCGGCGACCCGCGGCGAGCAGACGGTGACGGCGGTCGGCACGGCGGTCGGCCGCGCTGATCCCGCCGTAATCCCGCTCCACCTTCGCGCGGTTCATTGACAGCACCCTACCCGCGCCCTAAATTCGGACGACGCGTGTAATCCAAAGTGGTGCGAAGGGGAACGAGATGAGCGTGCCGACGCGTCACCCGCAACGTCCGGGGCCGGTGCCCGGCGCCATCCGGCTGCTCGCCGGTCTGCTCGGACTGGGCGAACCTGACCAGGACCAGTGGCGAAGGCTTGGTGAGCGGCTGACGGTCGGTGACGAGGCCGCCGACCGGCTGGTGGAGTGGATGCTGCAGGCCGGCATGGCGGAAACGCGTCCGCTCTTCGAACGTGCGGCGGCTCGCGGGATCGCCGAGATCACGGACGCCCCGGCGCCACTGCGCGAATTCTTCGAGCTCGTCGAGACGGTGCCCGATTGGGTCGACTGGGACCTGGTCCGGCGTGGTGAACGGGCGATGCGCCGCAGCGGTGCCGACGGGATGTACATCGCGCGTGACGTGTCGCTGCTCGGCGGATACCAGTTCTCCGGGTTCAACAAGACCCTGGTGCGCACGGGTGCGCTGGAGAAGGGGTCGAACAAACGATTCGCCGAGACGATGCAATGGGCGATGGATGTCATCTCCGAGAACGGGATGGATCTCGGTGGTGTCGGCTACCGGTCGACCCTGCGTGTTCGGCTGATCCACGCGATGGTGCGACGCCACGTGGCGGCGCTGCCGGACTGGCGCGGCGCGGACTGGGGTCTGCCGATCAACCAGACCGATATGGCGGCCACGTTGGTCGGTGCACTGATCGCGCCCTCTGCGGGCGGGATCGGTATGGGTCTGCTGCTCTCACCGGCGGACTATGCCGGCATTGCGCACCTGACCCGCTATGTCGGCTGGCTCATCGGGGTCGACGACGAGTGGCTACCGCGCGATTACCCCGACGGCATCCGGGTGTTGTTCCACACGTTGACTGCGCTGGCGCAGCCCGACGATTCCACCAGGGCCCTGGCTGTGCCGATGGCCCAGGATCCGATGGGGTGGCATTTCGCGAATCTCAGCGGTATCCGCCGCAGGCTGGCCCGGGCGCAGCACCTGTCGGTGACGAGCGCCTTCCTGGGCCCGCGGGCGATGCGTGCGCTGGGGCTGCCGGCCTACGTGCTGCCGTGGTATCCGGCGTTGCGTCTCCCGGTCAATGTGCTGCGCAGTCTGCGGGTGCTCGCGCGGCCCGAACTCGCCGACGCAGACGCTGCCCGGGGCGAACGGGAACAGAAGGCACTGCTTCGCACGATGATCGGTGACGCTGCGGCCCGGATCGGTGATTCCGCTGCGCACGTGGTGCAGGTCGCCTGATCTCGGGCGTTACTGACGCACGCGAACATTTTCCTGACTGTGGTGTCCCGCCCCGGTGGTACCTACAGGTACCGGTTTCGGGGCGATGGTGAGGCCGCCGGGGGCCGGGGCGGGATGTAGCGTTGTGGTCGATATAAGGGTAGGTTAACCTACGCTTGAACGCAGATCCGTAGGTCTGCGGGGAGTCGAACTCAATAAGTGATGGAGGGACTTGTGTTCCGAACCATGTTGGGGGGCAAGGTGCATCGCGCCACTGTCACCCAAGCTGACCTGCACTACGTCGGTTCGATCACCATCGATCAGGATCTCATGCAAGCGGCCGACATCCTCGACGGCGAACAGGTGGACGTCGTCGATATCACCAACGGAGCGCGTCTGACCACCTATGCAATCACCGGCGCGGCCGGCTCTGGCGTGATCGGAATCAACGGTGCTGCAGCGCATCTGGTGCACCCGGGTGACCTGGTGATCATCCTCACCTACCGCACCGTCGAGGAAAGCAAGCTCGGCGAACACATTCCGCGGGTCGTCCACGTCGACGGTGACAACCGCATCGTCGCGCTGGGTGCCGATCCGTCCGAGCCGGTGCCCGGGGCTGTCGACCAGCTCACGGGAGCCTGATGTCCAGCACCGCCGTGAACGGCAACCGCACCGACGGTGGCCGGCGGGTCCTCGATGTCGTCGGCGTGGGCTTCGGTCCGTCCAACCTGGGCCTGGCCATCGCGATCGAGGAGTTCAACGAACAACGACCCGGCGCCGGGCGGATCACCGCAGAGTTCGTCGAGGCGAAGCCCCGATTCGGTTGGCACACTGGGATGCTCATTCCCGGCACGACCATGCAGATCTCGTTCCTCAAGGATCTCGCCAGTCAGCGCAACGTGCAGAGCCGGTACACGTTCCTGAGCTATGTGACCGATCGCGGGCGTCTCAACGACTTCATCAACCACCAGACCTTCTTCCCGACGCGTCTGGAGTTCCACGATTATCTGGAGTGGGCCGCCGAGCGGGTAGCGGCAACGGTGCGTTACGGCACCAGGGCAGTCGCTGTGCGCGATGAGGGGCCTTGCCTGGCAATCGATGTCGAAGACGTGGAGACGTCGCGGCGAGAGACCCTGCTGGCCAGGACGGTCGTGTTGGCGGGCGGACTCAAGCCGCAACTGCCGCGCGGTGTCACCCAAACTGCGCGGCAATTCCACAACAACGAACTGCTCACCAAGATCAAGGACGTCCCGTCGACCACACACCATCGATTCGTCGTGGTGGGTGCGGGCCAGAGCGCCGCGGAAGTCACCGACTACCTGCATTCCACGTATCCCGACGCGGAAGTTCACGGGGTCTTCGCGAAGTACGGATACAGTCCGGCCGATGACAGTCCCTACGCCAACAGGATCTTCGATCCTGCCGCCGTCGACGACTTCTATTCCGCGGAAACATCTGTGCGCCAACGCTTGATCGACTACCACCGGTCGACCAACTACTCCTGCGTGGACCTTCCGCTGATCGAGGACCTGTACACCAAGGAGTATGCCGAGCGCGTTGCCGGTCGACGACGATTGTTCTTCCGTGGTGCGTCGGAGGTGCGACAGGCCGTCGAGAGTGACACCGGTGTGCAGGTGACGATCGAGCATCTGCCGACCCGCTCGGTCGAGGTGTTGGACTGTGACGCCGTGGTCTACGCAACCGGCTTCATCCCGATGCCGCTTCCCGACATGCTCGGTGAGCTCTACGACCTAGGTCGATTCGGACCAGATCGACCCGAGCTGACCCGCGATTACCGACTCGAGGTCAGCAAGCAGATCTCCGGAGCGATCTACCTGCAAGGTGGTACCGAGCATACGCACGGGCTCAGTTCGTCGTTGCTGTCCAACATCGCGGTACGCAGCGGCGAGATCGTCGACTCCATCGCCGAGCGGGTGGGATTGGTCGAGCGGACCCCCGAACTGGCGGTCGGCCACTGAGCTGTGCAGCGCCGAGCCAGATGGTTTGCGTTGCCGCTGTTCGGCTTTGTTAGTGTCGGGATGTTCGACCGGGCACGCGGCAGGCGCTCCGGAAACCATGCCACCGCCGAGGAGTTTCATTGTCGGGCAATCCTTTGGATGACGCGAGCTCTGATGCCACCGCCGAAAGCGGTGCCGGGCGGACCCGGACCGGGGCAGCCATCCTGCGGCGTACCGTCACCCGTAATGCGCGCCTGCTGACCAGCGGGTCATTGCTGATCTGTGGCCATCAGCTCTGTGAGGCAATGGTTCCGGTACTCATCGGCGTGATCGTCGACCGGGCCGTCAAACCCGGTGATGCCACGCAGCTGGTCATCTGGGTCGGCGTGCTCGCGGCCCTGTTCGCAACGCTGACCTCGTGCTACCGATTCGGCGCTCGGCACTTGATGCGGGCGATCGCCACCGAGGGGCACCGACTGCGCATCGACCTGGCAGCCAGGATTCTGGATCCGCGGCGGCTACGGACCTCGCAGCGCTCCGGTGAACTGTTGTCCATCGCCAGTACCGACGCCGACAATGTCTCGTATCTGCTGGACTACATCCCGCGGATCGCCGGTGCGGTGACCGCGATCGTGGTGTGCGCCACGGTGCTGCTGACCATCGACGTGCCGCTCGGTCTCGCGGTGTTGATCGGCACGCCGGTGATCCTGTTCGCGTTGCAGTTCGGCGGACCGGTGATCACCCGCCGGGTTGCCGAACAGCAGGAGGCCGCCGGTGAGGCGACCGCTATGTCGGCTGATCTGGTTGCCGGACTGCGGCCGTTGCGCGGTATCGGCGCCGAACGGGCCGCGGCCGCGCGCTACCGGACCGTCAGTCGGGATGCACTGCGTGCCAGCATCAGCGCCGCGCGCGCCCAGGGCGTGTACCTCGGCTTCTCCAGCGTGCTGAGCTCGTTGCTGGCGGTCGGGATCGCGGTATTGGCCGGCTGGCTGGCGTTGCGGGGGGACATCACCGTCGGACAGCTCATCACGGTGATCGGACTCGCTCAATTCCTGCTCGAGCCGTTCGGCACCATGGCCGAGGCCCCGAGCTGGGTTGCCGAGGCACGCGCCTCGGCCGAACGCGTCGGCTGGATCGAGGACGCGACGTTCGCTCTGACCCCCGGTGCTGCGGTGCTCGATGGCGCTCCGCCACACGGCATCGCGATCGACCGGGTCGGGTACGGCGGGCTCCGGGATGTGAGCGTGACGGTGGCACCCGGACAGTTCGTCGGGGTGGTCACGACCAGATTGAGTGACGCCGAAGCTCTGGTCGGCGTGTTGTCCGGCCGTGTTGCACGCGAGGAGTACACCGGTGAGATCACGCTCTCGGGTACGCCGTTGGAGGATCTCGCGCTCGACGAGGCGCGCCGTGCCCTGCTGGTCGAACCGCACCGTGCCGACCTGTTCACCGGTTCGGTGCGCAGCAACCTCGGCGGTGAGGGCGATCCGGACGCGCTGGCCCTGGCGCTGCATGCGTCGAATGCCGTCGATGTCGTCGATGCCCATCCCGAGGGCCTCGACCACATCGTGACCGAACGCGGCTCCAGTCTGTCGGGCGGTCAGCGTCAGCGGTTGACATTGGCACGCGCGTTGTTGCGGGCAGCGCCCGTGCTCGTGCTGCACGAACCCACGACGGCGGTCGACGCCGTCACCGAAGCTGCCGTGGCGCAGGGGATCGCGCAGCTGCGCCACGGTCGGCACCCGTCGAACTTCACCACGGTGATCGTGACCTGCAGTCCGGCCCTGTTGGCGGTGACCGACCGCGTCCTCCTCCTCGACGAGGGCCGGGTGACGCTCGAGGGCACCCACGAGGATCTGATGCAGCGTCCGGAGTATCGCGCGGCGGTGCTGCGATGAGCGCGGACATCCTGCCGGTCGCGAGCGGTCGCGCGACGTGGCGGTGGTTGCGCCGCGAACTCCGCGCTCGCCTTGGGGTACTCGTCGGCACGGTGCTGGTCGGCATCCTCGCCGCTGGTGCCGCCATCCTGCCGGTCTACGTGCTCGGCGCGCTCGTCGATCGGATCATCGATGGCTCACCGTCCTCGGTGATCGCGGCCATTGCGGCCGTGCTGATCGCCGCGGCGCTCGTCGGCGGCGCGGCAACCGGTGCATCGAATTATCTGATCGCCCGGCTGGGTTCGGTGATGCTGGCCGATCTGCGCGAGGCGGGTATGGACCGGGCCCTCGACCTGCCGACGACGACGGTGGAGCGCGTCGGACGAGGAGATCTGCTGTCCAGGGTCAGCACGGACGTTGCGACCATTGCCAAGGGTGTCAACGAGGTCATCCCGACGATGTTCTCGGCGCTGATGCTCACCGTGTTGACACTGGCATCGATGCTCGGCGTGGATTGGCGACTGGCCATCGCCGGAGCCTTCTCGATCCCGTTCTACCTGTGGGCGTTGCGCTGGTATCTGCCGCGGTCGGCACCCAGGTATGCCGAGGAGCGGCGGGTCATCGCCGAGCGGTCGCAGGTGCTGATGGAAAGCATGCTCGGCGCGCCCACCGTGCACGCCTACCACGCACACACCACCCATCAGCACGATATCGAGGATGCCTCGGCGCGGGTGCGGGACATCTCGATCGGGGTGTTCACCTTTTTCACCCGGTTCGTCGGGCGCGTCAACGGTTCCGAATTCATCGGGCTGTCCGTCATTTTGGTGACCGGTTACTGGTTGGTCGCAGACGGTGCCGTCACCGTCGGTCAGACAACCGCCGCGGCGTTACTGTTCCATCGACTCTTCAATCCGATCAGCATGCTGCTGTTCACCGCCGACGAGGCGCAATCCGCGGGCGCCAGCCTGGCGAGGTTGGTCGGTCTGGTGAGCATCCCGGCACCACCGGTGGCCGGCGGTGTCGGTGTGCAACCACGCGATACCTCAATGGAGCTGAACAATCTCGAATTCAGCTATGACGAAGAGCATCCCGTCCTGCGCGATGTCAGCCTTCGGTTGGAGCCCGGGCAACGGGTGGCCCTCGTAGGCTCGACCGGTGCCGGTAAATCGACAGTGGCCGGTATCGCGGCCGGGGTACTGCACCCGCAGCGCGGCGGGGTGCGCATCGGGGGTGTACCGCTGGCGGAGATGACCGCCGAGCAGCGTCGTCGGAACGTGGCCATCGTCAGCCAGGACGTCCACGTGTTCGCCGGCCCGCTCGCCGACGATCTGCGGCTCGCCACACCGGATGCCTCCGACGACGAGATCGCGAATGCGCTGCACTCCGTCGGTGCCGGGGAGTGGGTCGCCGCGCTCCCCGACGGTGTGCACACCATCGTCGGTGAGGGCGGGCACCAACTCACCGCCGCCCAGGCCCAGCAGGTTGCGCTGGCGCGGTTGCTGTTGCTCGATCCGGCCGTGGCGATCCTCGACGAGGCGACCGCGGAGGCGGGCAGCCTCGGCGCGCGTGACCTGGAGCGGGCCGCGGCAGCTGTTACCGCCGACCGCACGACGCTCGTCGTGGCGCATCGGTTGACCCAGGCGGCCACCGCCGACCGCATCGTGGTGATGGCGCACGGCTCGATCACCGAGGAGGGTACGCACGACGAACTCGTCGCGGCGCAGGGCAGTTACGCCCGGCTGTGGCAGGCCTGGACGGCTCACCACACGGCACCCGAGTGACCTCGAGCCGAGCATGCCCGCGGTGCCCGGACTGACCGCCGCGCTCGGCGCCCTCGTACGCTTACGGTACGAGGAGGCGCGCCGAGGTGGCGGGCCGGCGCCGGGAGGATGCGATGCGGATCGATTTCGCCTTGCGCTCGTGCGGTCTGCACGGGCATGCGACATTCGCTCCTGACGAGCCCGAGCTGCGCGACCGGCTGCGGGTGGAGACCCCGGTCGGTCAGGCGTGGCGCTGCCTGCGATGCGAGACGTTCGTGGTGGGTCCACCGCGCGGCCGTGGCCCCGCCGACACCGCGCCCGAGGTTCCGCGCGGCCGGTTGCTGCGCGACCGCACCCTGATGCGAGTGTTGGCCGTCGAACGGGTCGTCCGGGCGCTGATCGTCCTGCTGGGTGCGGTGGCGGTGTTCAAGCTGCGTGGCGCGCGAGCTGAATACCAGCAGAAGTTCGAGGCCGAGTTGCCCTTGATCAAACCGCTCAGCGATCAGATCGGGTGGAACATCGAGGACTCCAAGATCGTGCAGCACATCGGTGAGGCCTTCACGCTGTCGGAGACCACCCTGCTGTGGGTCGGCATAGGCCTGATCGGTTATGCCCTCATCGAATTGATCGAGGCCGTCGGGCTGTGGTCGATGAAGCGGTGGGGTGAGTATTTCGCCGTCATAGCCACCAGTGCCTTCCTGCCGTTGGAGATCTACGAGTTGACCGAGAAGGTCACCGCACTGCGGGTGCTCGCGGTGCTGATCAACATCGTGGCGGTGGTGTGGTTGTTGTGGAGCAAGCGGCTTTTCGGACTCAACGGTGGCGGCGCGGCATACCACGCCGAGCATCACACCGAGAGCCTGCTCAGCGTCGAGCGCGCCGGCCTGAACCACCGTTGATTACAGCGCCGCCCGGGCCTGGCGGCGCACAGCCTCCTTGGCTACCTTGCCGTTGCTGGTCAACGGCAAGCGGTCGACGAAGAGCACATGCCTCGGACGTTTGAACGCAGTGAGCCGGGCACGCACATGGGTTATCAGTTCTTCGGCACTCACCGGGCTCGCCGCCACCACGACAGCGCAGATCGCCTCGCCCCAGTAGGGATCCGGCACGCCGACGACCGCCGACTGCTCGACGCAGGGATGCAGTGACAGCACGTCCTCGACTTCGCGCGAGGAGACGTTCTCACCGCCGGTGATGATGACGTCCTTGAGTCGATCGGTGACCACCAGCCTGCCGTGCTCGTCGACGATGCCGATATCGCCGGTGTGCAACCAGCCGTCGACGGTCACCGGACGGTCTGGCCAATACCGTGTGGCGACCTGTGCTCCACGGACGAGGATCTCACCGTTCGCCGCGATCCGTATCTCGACCTCGGCGTGCGGTCTGCCGGCACTGCGCAGGATTGCCGGGTCGGCGCTGCGATGGTCGTCCGGGCCCAGAAATGTGACGTTGCCGCCGGTTTCGGTCATACCGTAGCCCTGGTGGAACCCCACCCCCAACGTGTCGACGGCGCGGCGCAACAGGTCGGCCGGGATGGCCGCCGAACCGTAGCCGATATCGCGCAGGGTCGGCAGAGTCTGGCCGGTCTCCTCAAGGTGGGCCAACAGGCTGTGCAACATGGTCGGGGCCAACGAACATGAGGTGACGCCGTGCGCGTGCACCGTCGCGACGAACGTGTCTGGCCGAAAAGCCGGTACCGGCAGCACCGTCGAGGCCCGCGAGTGGTGTACCAACATGTTGTAACCGGCGATATGGCACATCGGGAACGGCAGCAGGTAGACCCCGCCGGGCTGCACTCCCCGGCCCGCCACCGTGCCGCGCACCGCGGTGGTGATCGAGCGGTGGGTGTGCAGCACGCCCTTGGGGGTGCCGGTCGATCCGCTGGTGAACAGCAGCCAGGCCGGGTCGTCGGGCAATGGGGTATGGGCGGCCTCGTCAGCAGGAAAACGTTGCCAGTCAACATCATCGAAGGTGACCGCGGCACGGGGGAGTGAGTCCAGGTAACCGCGGTCGCCGAGTACAAGGGTCGGCTCGACCGCGTCGAGCGCGGTGAGCTGCTCTGTGGCGCTGAGGCGTTGGTTGACCAATGTGAGGATGCGACCGCTGCGTGGAACGGCATAGTAGAGCCGGGCATAGTCGGGACTGTTGTCGGCGACCACCGCGATGCGCTCCCCGGGTGCACTGTGTTCAGCCACCCAGGATGCCAGCCGACGGATCTGAGAGTCGAACTGCGCGAAGCTGATCGATTCACCGTCGGCGCCGACGACGGCGGCGCGGTCCGGGGCCACCGTGGCCGCGGCCGACACCAGGTCGTGGATCAGATCGATGCTCATCGCCGGTGACGTTACGCGGTGCTCAGTCGAGATCGGGCAAGACCAGTTCGAGCATGGTGTCCAGCCGGTCGGCCATATCGCGATAGCCCAGCACCCCGGCGCGTACCTGCAGCAGCGCACCCCAGAACAGCGTCTCCACGGTGTCGAGAACTTCCGGCCAGGCCCCGATACCGAGCGCGGCTGCGGCGCGACGGTGCACCTCGGCGGCCACCCGCGCGCGGACCCCGGCGACCGAGTCATCGTCCTCACACAGCAGTGCCCTGGCACACGCCGCGGCGAGCAGGGGCTCGTCGGCGACCACCAGCGTGATTGCGCGCAGTTGCTCACCCACCCTGACGCGCATCGGCGCGGTCGGGTCGATGACCAGCGGCAGCTCGTGCAATCGGGTCAGATACAGCTCGGCGAAGACGGTGTCGACGGTCGGGAAATGGGCCGAGACGGTGGCAGGTGTGATTCGTGCCCGCACGGCAAGCTCGGTAAGCGACAGTTCGGCACGGGCGTCCAGGATCGCCGTCGCGGCGCCGAACACCTGACGGTGGGTGCGCTTACGCCGGGACGCTCGGTCCCACAGATGGGCGACATCGGGCGCCGCTGCGCTGGACATGTGTCCAAGATAGAGCGGTGTTGGATCTATCGCAATACGGTGGTTTGACAAGCATTTATCGGGGTCGGCAGCCGTGGAAGCGTATTGCCGGAGGTGGTACGCCGGACATCAGTCGGACAACTGTCCAGCTTCGCTTGCCGAGTCAACCCTGCGCGGTGGCGGGTGCCTCGGAGGGCAGCCTTCCCGGCCGTCCGAGCGCGTACCGGTAGAGCGTCACCCCGGGCATCATGATGGGCCAGAGGCCGCCGAACACGGCGCTCACCACGATCAGCGCCAGGTTGACGCGGTGCCCGCTGAGTCGGATGACACGCCAGAACCAGGCGCCACTCGCCACGCCAACCACCAGGTAGGCAGCAACAGTGAGCGCTGAGATCTCCATGACAAGATCAGCGTACCTATCGTCAATCGACGATGGCAGCAAAGATCTTCCGGGAAGGGCTTCAGGGACGCGTGAGCTCCGCGTATCGCATGGTGTGGCTGTCGGTGGTGCCGAATTCGTACTGCATGGCCGTCAACCGCTTGAAGTAATGGCCGATGGCCAACTCCTCGGTCATCCCCATGCCGCCGTGCAGTTGGACCGCGTTCTGGCCGACGAACCGCGCAGCCCGGCCTACAGTCGCCTTCGCTGCCGATACCGCCCTCGACCGCTTGGCGGGATCGGCGTCGAGGTTGAGGATGGCGAGGTACACCGCCGCCACCGATTGCTCCACCTCCATGTGCATATCGACCATGCGGTGCTGCAGCACCTGGAAGCTGCCGATCGGCACGCCGAACTGGTGACGTTGCTTGCAGTACTCGACGGTGTCGGCCAACACCTTCCGCATGCAGCCCACGGTCTCCGCGGCCACCGCCGCGGCACCCTCATCCCGCGCCCGTGCCAGCGAGTCCCGGGCCTGACCGTCGGTGCCGAGCAGGACCGCCGGGACACCGGCAAGTTCGATATCGGCGGCCCGCCGGTCGTCGATGGTGCGATATCCGTGCATGCTCAGGCCTGCAGGCGGGTCGCTCAGATCGACGAGGAACAGCGACAGTCCCATCGATGTGGTGGCAGTCACCAGCAGGTGAGTGGCCAGAGGTGCGTCGGGCACCGCGATCTTGGCTCCGTCAATGACCCAGCCTCCGCCGTCGGTGACGGCGGTGGTCGACGCGTCCTGCCAGCGATCCCCGGATGACGCTTCGGTGGCGGCCAGCGAGACGATGGCGTCGCCGCCCGCGATCCGCTCCAGTAGTGCATCGGCGATATCACCACCAGCCCGCTGGAGCAGGCCGCCGGCCACCACCACGGTATCGACGTAGGGTTCGATGACCAGTGCCCGGCCCAGCTCTTCGGCGATCACCATCACCTCGACCGGTCCGCCTCCGATGCCACCGACCCGCTCGGGCAGCGCCGCACCGAGAATGCCGAGTTCGTCGGCGAACGCACGCCAGATGCCGGGCTGCCAGCCCGGGCCGAGTTTGGCTGCGGCGCGGCTGGTTTCGAGACCGTACCGGGATGACAGGAACTTGCTCAGCCCGTCGCGCAGCAGGTCCTGTTCATCGGTCAGGGTGAAGTTCATCTAGAGTCCCAACTCTGCTTTGGCGAGGATATTGCGCTGAATCTCGTTGCTGCCGGCGTAGATCGAGCCTGCCCGGTCGTTGAAGTAGCGCAGCGGGGCGACGGCCTGCCAGGGCTCGCCGGAGACATAGCCGTCGGCCGGAGGTTCGAAATCGGCGATCGGCCCGCCGGGGCATGTCGCGTGCGGTTGGTAGGCCCGCCCGCGCGGCCCGGCCGCCTCCAACGCGAGTTCAGTCAGCGTCTGACTCAGTTCGGTCGAGATCACCTTCAGCATCGAGGACGCCGCACCGGGATTCCCGCCGCCGGTGAGAGCTGCCAGGACGCGATGCTCGAGGATTTCCAGGACCTCGGTACGGATGCGTGCGTCGGCCAGTTTCCTGGCAAACGCGGGGTCGTCGATGAGGGCGCCCCCGTCGGGGCCCGGCTGCGTCGCCGCGACCCGGGCGACGTCCTCGGCCATGACCTGCAGCGCCGGAGCGGCGGCACCGCCCCCACGCTCGAATTCGAGCAGGTATTTGGCCACCGTCCAGCCCTCGTCGATGTTGCCGAGAATGTTGGCCTTCGGAATACGCACCGCGTCGAAGAACACCTGACTCTGCACTTCTTCGCCGGAGGTCATGACCAACGGGCGCACCTCGATACCCGGGGTGGTCATGTCGACGAGGACAAAGGTGATTCCGTGCTGCTTCTTCCCGGAGCGAGAGGTCCTCACCAGTGCGAACATCCAGTTGGCCTCGGTGGCGTGGGTGGTCCAGATCTTGCTGCCCGTGCAGACCAGGTGGTCGCCATCATCGGTTGCCGCCATGCTCAGCGACGCCAGATCGGACCCGGACTCGGGCTCGGAATAGCCCTGGCAGAAGAAGACCTCGGCGGTGAGGATGCGAGGTAGGAAGAACGCCTTTTGTTCGGGCGTGCCGAACTTCACGATCGCGTGGGCGACCATCCGGATGCCCATGGGTGACAGCGACGGCGCTCCGGCGAGCTGCGACTCACGGCTGAATATGTAGTGCTGGGTCAGGCTCCAGTCGCAACCGCCGTACTCCACCGGCCACGCCGGTGCGGCCCAGCCGCGTTCGTGCAGGATGGCCTGCCACGCCAGGCTGGCCTCGTGATCGCTGTAAACGCTCGTCATCAATCGGCCGGCGCGCGAAATCTCTGGTGTGAGCTTCTCCGCCATGAATTGACGGACCTCATCGCGGAACGTGCTGTCCGCCGCCGACCAGCTCAGGTCCATGACTCTCCTTGTTCCGGCTATCTAACCTAGCTATATAACTAGCAGGCCGACATGGTGTTGGGAAACCCCGGCGGTGATTGTTCTGCGGCCACGGCGACATAGGGTGGCTCGTGCGATTGATCTGTCTGCAGCCCACGATGGCGACGGAGACGGCCGGCCGGAGCCCGGCCCGTCGTGCCGAAAGCTATCGTCATCACGTTGCCGCGGTCCGCGCCGGCAAACTCCCCCGTCCCCCCGCGCGGAGCGCGGCACATCCGGGTCCGCATCACGGATTGGCGCGAAGTCGCCAAGAATCCTCGGTCGGAGCGGTATGACGGGCCGCGAAGTCCACCAACGGGGTGGCGAATCCGATGACGAATTCAGCTATGGCAGTGGTGATAGCTATGAATGGGACGACGAGGCCGACGTCGTCGCCGTCGGAGCCGGACCGGCCGGTCTGGCATGCGCCATCGCAGCGGCCGCGGCCGACCTCGATGTCGTCCTGGCCCGACCCGCCCCGATCGTTCAGGACGCCCCCGGCGGCGGTGTCCGTGGCTGGCTGCCACGGACCGATGACCCGGCGACCGAGGTTTACTTCGACGCGCTGAGCGCCGAACTACCGACCACCGAGGAACCCGATCTGGCAAGGAACGCCGTCCATCGCGCCGAGCGTCCCGATGCCACCCGCCGTCGCGTCATCGACACCTTCGTGGGGTCCCGGCTGTGGGATTGGGCGGCAACCTGTCTGGGGTCGCCCTTCGGCGTCCTGTTCACCAGGGTCTCCTACTGGCCGACCGAGTCGATGCGCGGCACCGACGGGACAGCCATCGATGTCGCCGTACTGGGCGAGGTGGCTACGCCGGGACAGACCCTAGGAGACTGGCTGGACGCAGCGGCCGCCGACCAGGGGATCGAGGTCTCCGAACACAGCACATTGCAACGCCTGGTGTTCGGTGAGGATGGCTGGGTCGACGGTGTGGTTCTCGACACCCCGGCGGGCGCCAGGTCGGTGCGGGCCCGGGTCGGAGTGGCGATCACGGGCACCCAGCCCGTGCCGCTGGAGCAGCGCCTCGACGCCGGTGATCGAATCGGTCTCGTCGGCCGGCGAGCCGGCCGGTTCGGCAAGCTGGAGGTACTGCGCGAGGTCGAGCCACCCGCCGTGTAGTGAACGGGTGCCGGGCGTCAGGGACGAAGTCCCGGTGTGAAATCCACCGGCACATGCCCCCGGCGCAAGAGCGCCTCCATCTCCTCACCCGGGATGGGGCGAGAGAGCAGAAAGCCTTGAGCGCGATGGCAACCATGGCGTAAGAGCGTCACGGCGGCGGCCTCGGTTTCCACGCCCTCGGCGACAAGTTGCAGTCCGAAGGCCTCGGCAAGGGCGACGATCGCGCGCACGATGGCCAGATCACCTGGGCTGGATCCCAGGTCACGAACGAAGCTCTTGTCGATCTTCAGCGCCTCCACCGGAAGAGATTTGAGCAGTGACAGCACGCTGTAGCCGGTGCCGAAGTCATCGATGGCGACCTGCACCCCCACCTTGTGGAGACCGGCGAGGGTGATTCGCGTGGTGTCGATGTCCTGGACCACGACGCTCTCGGTGATCTCCAGGCAGACCGATCCGGGATCGATGTCGTACTCGTCGAGGATTGCCGCGACCGACTCGACGAAACCGTCGGCCACCAGCTGCACCGGTGACACGTTGACCCGCAGGACGATATCGTGTCCGACGCCGGCGGCCTGCCAACGGGCGAACTCCGCGCAGGCGGTGCGCATGACCCACCGCCCCAGTTCACCAGCCAGGTTGATGGACTCGGCAACCCCGATGAATGCGTCGGGTGACAGCAGGCCACGGGTGGGGTGCTGCCAGCGGACCAGTGCCTCGGTGGCCAGCACTTTGCCGGTGCGCATGTCGATCTCGGGTAGGAAGCGCAGGAACAGCGCGCCGGTCTCGATCACGTTCTGCAGGTGTAACTCGATGTCGTTGCGGAACTCACTCTCGGACGCGATCGCATCGGAGTACACCGTCACCTCGTTGCCACCGGCGTTCTTCGCGGTCAGCATGGCCTGATCCGCCCGGCGCATCAGGTCGGACGTGGAATGGCGACCCGGAACACCCACGGCGACACCGATACTCACCGACCGGGTCACCAGCTCGCCGTCGACGGGTACCCGCTGGGAAAGCGCGTCCTGGAGCTGGTGGGCCAAGGCCTCGGCCTTGTCGATCGTGGTGGGGGAGTCGGGCACGACCACGAACTCGTCACCGCCCAGGCGCG
The DNA here is from genome assembly GCF_000691525.1 of Mycolicibacterium neoaurum ATCC 25795. Lineage (GTDB taxonomy): Bacteria > Actinomycetota > Actinomycetes > Mycobacteriales > Mycobacteriaceae > Mycobacterium > Mycobacterium neoaurum. The sequence goes on along the minus strand of NZ_JMDW01000011.1, from coordinate 166,643 downwards.
CGATGATGCCGATACCCACGGCTTCGGTGAGGCGACCGGCGATCACGCGGATGAAGCAATCGCCCGCGGTATGGCCCAGATAGTCGTTGATCGCCTTGAGTCGGTCGATGTCGACGTAGAGGGCTGCAACGGGTCCGGGCTCACCTTCGGCGAGCCGGGAGTCCAGATGGGCCACCAGCGCGCGACGGTTGTGCAGTCCGGTCAGGTCATCGTGCTCGGCCAGGAACCGTAGCCGATCTTCGGCTTCCACCCGCGCCTGGACATGGGCGAACAGGGTTGCGATCGCCACCAAGGCGTTGAGTTCCTCCGCGCTCCACTCCCGGACGCCGACCTTGACGAAGCCCAGTACCCCGGTCGTCACGTCACCGGACAACAGGGGCACACACGCCATCGATGTGGTCGGGATCTGCCGTCCGGCCTCGATGGTGTGCTGATAGTCGTCGGTCGCCTCGGGTCGGAACACCATCGGTTCCTTGAGGTGCTCGGCCATCGCGAACACCGGGTCCGCGTCGGCGAAGTAGATCAGTTCGAGTGGATCGGGCCCGAGATCGGCCGGACGCGGCGGCCAGTCGGCGATCAACCGCGTCGCATGGATCGCATGGTCGTTGTGGCGCAAAAAGCTGAAATCGACATTGAAGTAGGTGACCAGTTCGGCAAGTACCTGCTGGCTCACGCTCGCCGCGGTCGCGGCGTTGACGGCGCTGAGTCGCGTCGCGGCCGCCGTGACGACCAGTTCGAGGCTGCGGGGCACCTAAACCTCTCGATGTGGTGTCGCGGGGCGCGACGTTGTGTGGAGCAGTGGGCTCCGGCGACTCCGCAGAGACGGGCGCGGTGCACTGGTGATCTTCATGACCAATGCCTGCGCCTCCTCCGGCGATGTTCCGGTGAGCCTGCGGAGAGTGTATTGCAGGCGCCCGAGTTGTTCGGGATATGCCGGTGCCAACTGTGCCAATTCGTGATCAGTGTGGGCGTAGAGGAAGGCGGGCGATACCGGCTGTGTGGCCAAACCCGCTGTCTGGGCAGTGATCCACACCGCCTCGACCGCCGCTCCCGCCCGCGCGTAGTCAGCGAGTTCGTGGCCGTGCGTGGTGATGACAGCCACTGCCGACGCTCCGCCCACCCGGTCACGTGTATTGTTGCCCAGCGCCGAACCCGCGTCCCAGCGGGCCAATTCGTCCATCACGTCCGACCGGCGCAAGACGTCGAGAACCGCCAGATCCGATGGTGCCAGCTCCAGCGTGCGTACGTCGATGCCGTACTCCGGCGCCGGATCGCCGGGTGACCAGATCTCAGCAAACATCTCCGAATGGAGCTGGTTGGTCAGATAGCGAATACGGTCGGCGGCGGCGAGAACCTCGGCGCATTGCCTGATTTCGTCCCGGTCGGTGATCAGACGCAGCTGACCGCCGTGGGCGAGCGCCGCGGAGTGCAGCGCCTCCCGCAGCTCGGCACTGAAGGCGACCGGTACCCCGAGGTGCCGGTTCGTGGTGCGTTCGAGCATCGGCCCGTACATCTCGGCCAGTGCCGGATCGGTGCTTCCTCCCAATTCGACCGAAATCTGCAACGGTGTGTGTTCGCCGCTTCCGGTGTGTAGTCGCGTTCCGTGTCCGTGGGCTGCCGCGGCGATGCGGGCGTTCAACGCTGCGGCACCGAGTGCGACTGCACTACCGCGGAACTCGACGTCCATCTGGCTGGTACGCCGCGGATCTATGTGGAGTTCAAGGCTGTGCTCACCGATGGCGATCGACCACGGCTGGGAGTTGCCGCCCGACGGCGCCCGATGTGCGGCGTAGGCCATCGCGTCCAACACCGAGTCGAATTCCTGTTGTTCGTTGCTGATTTCGACAGTGTCGTCGGCCGGTGCCGGAGGCATGCGGAGCGGATCGTCGACGTTGTCGAGCGCGGTGGCGACGTCCAACCGTGTCCGACCGGATGCCAACGGCTCGCCGAGCCCGATCCGGCGCACGGACTCGGCGATGAGGGCCGCGCCGAGTACCACCTCGCCGGCCAATTGTGGCCAGGTCGACAATGTTTCGCCGACCTCGCACAATGACGCCGCCATGCGTGGGGACAGTGACTTGGCGTCCAGCAGGCCGAGCACGAAGGGCACCTTGTCGGTGCTGCTCAGCCCGGCCAGATCGGTGGTGTTCACCGCGCCCAACATCCCGTGCAGGATAGGGCGATCGGGTTCGAGGTCGAAACGCTCGACATCGACCAGCCCACGGTCACTGGTGGTCATCAGCACCGGTAGCCGCCTGTGCCTGGCAGCTTCGCGGACCAGCGCCTTGGTATCCAGCGAGTCGCATTCCTCGACGACTATGTCCAGGCCGTCGAGGAAGGCATCGACGGTGTCGGCGGTGACGGCGTCCGGGTATACCTGCACGCGCACATACGGATCCAACTCCGCGATGCGGCGGGCCGCGATGATCGCCTTGTTGACTCCTTCGTCGAAGACGGTAGCCGGTACCCGGTTGAGGTTCGCGGCTTCGAGCTCGTCGAAATCCGCGAGGTGCAGTTCACCGCAGATCCCCTGTGCGGCCAGGGTATGGGCGATCACGTGCCCGACGCTGAGGCCGATCACGCCGATGTGCAGCTCGGAGAGGGCATGCTGTTCGGAATCGGTGATCAGGTTCCGGTTGCGGTCCAAGCGCAATCGTCGGTAGGCGCGCGGGCCCAGCATGCCCACCACCGACCGTCGCCACGGGTAGTAGACCCAACGATGCGGCTCGGTCAGCAGATCGGCGTCGACTGTCGGTGTCAGGGAGGCCAGCGCGCCGCGTTGCCTGCCGATATTGTCGACGAACTCGATATCGGCCCGAGCGCGCAACTGCCATAACAGTTTTGCGTCTTCGGGACGGTCTTCGGCGAGAATGATGGCGGCGTGCGTGTCGGTCACAGGCCGGTCAACATCGCCGGGACTGCCTCGATGCTCTCGAGCATTGGGGCGAGCGCACGCGCCTCCGCGCGGATCGCCAGTATCTGGTCGGGGTCGGCGGTGCGGGTGAATTCCGCGTAGTCCCACCACATCATCTTCGTCTCGTATCTCTCGTCGGGGTACGGCGTGGCCGGTATGCGGGTGGCAACGACGCCACCCGAGGATTCCCAGCGCGCCAGGACATGCGCCGCCGCGGTGGCCATGGCGAACTTAGCGCCCAGCACCAGCGCGGCGTGCAGTGGCATGCGCGCGAGTGCCGGCGTGAGCCGGCGGCTGCGTTCGCGGTCGCCCCGGTGATCTTCGGCCGTCCATGCGGTCTTGATCTCGACGACACCGAACGGGATGCGGTCGGCGATCATCTTGCGCACCCTCGGCAGGGCGTCCTGGCCTGCCCATTCCACGATGGCGTGCGATTCGTCGGCGTGTCGGTAGGGGCCCTGCGCGCGCACACCGCCGATCACCCTGCCCGCGTCATCGATGGCGGTCAGGAACAGCGAGGTCGTCGCGGGATCGGCCACCGCGCTCGGCTCGATTGCCTGTTCGACCCCGTGTTTGCGGTAGCTGCGCAGCGCGCCGTCGAGGAAGTCGTCCCAGAGTTCGGGCTCGGCCGTGGGCGTCGCGAGCACGAGGGTGCACTCGGTATCGCGATCCCACCACTGAACCGATGCATTGTCCGGCAGTGCGCTAATGCCGGCTTCGGCGATTGACACGCTCATAAACTTGACCCACCGATCGGTACAGGGACGTTGCCACGCAGGCGTATGGTCCCTGGATAATTTCAAATAGTCGGGTTAAGTATCGCTATATCCTGCGGAAATGCCAGATTTAAATAAGTGTCACGGACTGCCATTAGTTGCCAGAATCGCCATTCACGGATCGCAGCAATTCGTCGGTCGATAATTGAAATGCGCCTGACTCTGGCAAAATTATCGCGAGCGTCAGTTGCGGCAAATTCGCTCGTCGCCCCGTCGAGTTTTCTACGGCTCGGGTGAAAGTCGGAGCCTTCGGTCAATTCGCTGCACTTGCACGTGAACGTCATGTGTCGCGGAGTCGACCCGGTGGCGATGCGGTGCGGCCGGGAGGCTATGCATAACACGGCAACCGTTGTCGAGTGGAGGAGCGCGCATGAAGGTTTTCGAGAGTCTGGATGAGCTGGCGGGGGCGGCGGGCACCGAGCTCGGTCCGACCGATTGGCTGGAGATCGACCAGGCCCGCGTGGACCAATTTGCCGAAGCCACCGAGGATCGGCAGTGGATCCATGTCGAGCCCGAGCGTGCGGCGAGCGGGCCGTTCGGTGGCACCATCGCCCACGGGCTGCTGACCCTGTCGCTGCTGCCCTACTTCTCGCATCACCTCTACGGTGTCAAGGGCATCTCGCTGGCCGTGAACTATGGCTACAACAAGGTCCGGTTCATCACTCCGGTGAAGGTCGGCGCGCGCATCCGGGCACGTGCGGTCATCACCGACGTGGCCGAGCTGCCGGGAGCCGCCCAGTCCACGGTCACCATCACCGTGGAGATCGAAGGATCCGAGAAGCCGGCCGCCGTCGCCGAATCCATCATCCGCTACATCGCCTAGCCGGGATCAGTTCGTCATCTGTCGTTGGGCATTCTTGACCAGCCCACCGCCGATGATGAGCCGTTGGATCTCGCTGGTGCCTTCGTAGAGGCGCAGCAGCCGAACCTCGCGATAGATGCGCTCCACCGGAACCTCGCGCATGTAGCCGCTACCGCCGTGGATCTGAACGGCGAGATCGGCCACCTTGCCGACCATCTCGGTGCAGAACAGTTTGGCCGACGATGGTGCGATTCGGCGGTCCTCGCCGGAGACCCACAGGCGAGCGGCCTCGCGGACCATCGCCCGACCGGCCATCACTCCGGTCTGCTGATCGGCAAGCATCGCCTGCACCAGTTGAAAGCTGCCGATCGGCGTGCCGCCCTGGGTGGCGGTCGCGGCGTAGGACACGGATTCGTCGAGTGCGCGCTGTGCGCTGCCGACGGCCAGTGCGGCGATGTGCACCCGCCCGCGGGCCAGCGAGGTCATCGCCGCCCGGTATCCGATATCTTCGCTGCCGCCGATCAGGGTGTCGTTGCCGACGCGGACTTCGTCGAAGTTCACATCGGCGGTCCAGGCGCCCTCTTGGCCCATCTTGGCGTCCTTGGCGCCGACCGTGACTCCCGCCGCGTCCGCAGGCACCAGGAAGACCGCGATGCCGGGGCCGTCGTCATCAGCGGGTCGGGTGCGGGCGAACACGATGAACAGATCGGCGTCCGGTGCGTTGGTGATGTACTGCTTCTGGCCGGTGATCACCCATTCGTCACCATCGCGAACGGCCTTGGTGCGCAATCCCGCCGGGTTCGAACCGGCACCGGGTTCGGTGAGCGCGAAGGAAGCGACCACCGCGCCTGATGCGATGCCCGCCAGCCAGCGGGTCTTTTGTTCGTCGGTGCCGAAGCCGACCAGGACCTGACCGGCGATGCCGTTGTTGGTGCCGAACATCGACCGCAACGCCAGGCTGGTATAGCCGAACTCGAATGCCAGCTCGACGTCCTGGACCAGGTTCAGTCCCAATCCGCCCCACTCCTGCGGAATCGCATACCCGAACAGGCCCATGTTCTTGGCTTGTTCCCGCAGGTCGTCGGGAACCCGGTCCGAAGACATGATCTCAAGTTCCCGGGGCACCACCTGGGTACGGATGAACTGCTTGGTGGCGGCGAGGATATCGGCAAAGTCGGCATCCGAGACGGTCTCTGGTGACGGTGATGCGGTGACGCTCTCGGCCATCGGGGGCCCTCCTGTACGTCCGGATGTGGTTTGATCCCACAAATATCATATTTTATGTTTTTGACATCTCGCGCCTCAGGAGGGTGGCCTCATGGCTCTGTTGGACGGTCGGACCGCGGTGATCACCGGCGGTGCGCAGGGGATCGGATTCGCCATCGCCGAGCGGTTCGTATCCGAGGGTGCGCGGGTCGTGCTCGGCGATCTGAACCCGGAGGCCACCGAAGCGGCGGTGCAACGTCTCGGTGGTGACTCGGTGGCCAAGGCCGTCCGATGCGACGTCACCGATGCCGGCCAGGTCGGCGCACTCGTCGACGCGGCCGTCGACACCTTCGGCAGCCTCGATGTCATGGTCAACAACGCCGGCATCACCCGCGATGCCACCATGCGCAAGATGACCGAGGAACAGTTCGATCAGGTCATCTCGGTACATCTGAAGGGCTCGTGGAACGGCACCCGGTTGGCCGCCGGCATCATGCGTGAGGCCAAAAGCGGTGCGATCGTCAATATCTCGTCTATCTCCGGCAAGGTCGGCTTGGTGGGGCAGACAAACTACTCGGCGGCCAAAGCCGGGATCGTCGGTTTGACCAAGGCCGCCGCCAAGGAAGTCGCCCATCTCGGTGTGCGGGTCAACGCCATCCAGCCCGGACTGATCCGGTCGGCCATGACCGAGGCCATGCCGCAGCGGATCTGGGATCAAAAGCTTGCCGAGATCCCGATGGGCCGTGCCGCCGAACCCAGTGAGGTCGCGTCCGTGGCACTGTTCCTGGCATCGGATCTGTCGTCTTATATGACCGGTACGGTGCTCGAAGTGACCGGCGGGCGGCACATCTAGTGCGCGAGACCGTCATCTGCGAGCCGGTGCGCACCCCGATCGGCCGCTACGGTGGAATGTTCGCAGCACTGTCAGCGGTGGATCTGGGTGTCTCCGCATTGCAGGGCCTGCTGGAACGCACCGGGGTGAGTCCCGATGCCGTCGACGATGTCGTGTTGGGGCACTGCTATCCGTCCAGTGAGGCGCCCGCGATCGGTCGTGTGGTGGCCCTCGATGCGGGTCTGCCCACCACGGTGCCGGGTATGCAGGTCGATCGGCGGTGTGGATCGGGCTTGCAGGCCGTCATCCAGGCGGCACTGCAAGTCGGCAGTGGTGGAAGCGATCTGGTGATCGCCGGCGGTGCCGAGTCGATGAGCAATGTCGCCTTCTATTCCACCGATATGCGCTGGGGCGGCTCTCGGGGTGGTATCACCGTGCACGACGGATTGGCCCGCGGGCGGACCACCGCAGGCGGGAAGTTCCACCCCGTGCCCGGCGGCATGCTCGAGACGGCCGAGAATCTGCGCCGCCGCTACGGCATCTCTCGGACCGAGCAGGACGAACTCGCGGTCCGCTCACACGAGAAGGCGGTCGCCGCCCAGCGCAGCAGGGTGTTGGCCGACGAGATCATCCCGGTGACGGTCGCCGATCGGTCCGGTGAGAAAGTCATCTCCGTCGACGAGCATCCGCGCGCCGATACCTCGCTGGAGCAGCTGAGCACGCTGCGCCCTGTACTGGGCAAGACCGACCCGGATGCCACCGTCACCGCGGGCAACTCCAGCGGGCAGAACGACGCGGCGTCCATGTGCATCGTCACCACACCCGAACGTGCTGCCGACCTCGGGCTGAAACCCCTTGTCCGACTGGTCTCCTGGGCGCTCGCAGGTGTTGGGCCGGACATCATGGGAATCGGTCCCGTACCGGCCACTGCCAGGGCTCTGGACAAGGCGGGCCTGTCGCTGGCCGACATGGACCTGATCGAACTCAACGAAGCCTTCGCCGCGCAGGCGCTGGCCTGCACCAGGGAGTGGAAGTTCGGCGAATCCGATTACGAGCGCACCAATGTGCGTGGGTCCGGGATCTCGCTCGGACATCCGGTCGGCGCGACCGGCGGCCGGATGCTGGCCACGCTGGCCCGCGAACTCGATCTGCGCGGCGCCCGCTACGGGCTGGAGACCATGTGTATCGGTGGCGGGCAGGGCCTGGCCGCCGTGTTCGAACGGACGGTTGCATGACGAGCGAGAAGCGGAGCGAGATCGCCCATGACTAAGCTCGCACAGACTGCGGGACTGACCGATGTCCAAGCCGAGATCATCGCCACCGTCCGGCAATTCGTGGATAAGGAGATCATCCCGAACGCCCAGGAGCTGGAGCATTCGGACACCTATCCGCAGCACATCGTCGACCAGATGCGGGATATGGGTCTGTTCGGCCTGATGATCCCCGAGGAGTACGGCGGGCTGGGGGAGTCGCTGCTGACCTACGCACTGTGTGTCGAGGAACTGGCCCGCGGCTGGATGAGCGTGTCCGGGGTCATCAACACGCATTTCATCGTCGCCTACATGATCCGTCAGCACGGCACCGATGCCCAGAAGCGGCGGTATCTGCCGCGGATGGCGACCGGCGAGGTGCGCGGGGCGTTCTCGATGTCCGAACCCGAGCTGGGTTCGGATGTCGCGGCGATCCGCACCAGGGGTGTGCGCGACGGTGACGACTACGTCATAACCGGGCAGAAGATGTGGCTGACCAATGGTGGCAGCTCGACGCTGGTGGCCGCATTGGTCAAAACCGATGAGGGAGCGGAGAAGCCGCACCGCAATCTGACGGCCTTCCTGATCGAGAAGCCGGCCGGTTTCGGCGAAGTGTCGCCCGGGCTGACCATTCCCGGCAAGATCGACAAGCTCGGCTACAAGGGTATCGACACCACCGAACTGATCTTCGACGGCTACCGGGCATCGGCCGATGATGTGCTGGGCGCGGCACCGGGCAGGGGTTTCGTCCAGATGATGGACGGTATCGAGGTGGGCCGGGTGAACGTGTCGGCGCGCGCCTGCGGTGTCGGGATCCGCGCCTTCGAATTGGCGATCCGCTATGCCCAGCAGCGCGAGACGTTCGGTACGCCGATTGCCGGACACCAGGCCATCGCCTTCCAGCTGGCCGAGATGGCGACCAAGGTCGAGGCGGCACATCTGATGATGGTCAATGCCGCCCGGCTCAAGGACTCGGGCGAGCGAAACGATGTGGCGGCCGGGATGGCCAAGTATCTGGCCAGCGAGTTCTGCGCCGAAGTGACCCAGCAGAGTTTCCGGATCCACGGCGGCTACGGCTATTCGAAGGAGTACGAGATCGAACGGTTGATGCGCGATGCGCCGTTCCTGCTGATCGGCGAGGGCACCAGCGAGATCCAGAAGACCATCATCAGCAAGAATCTGCTCGATGAGTATCGGCTCTGAGTCACCGGGGCGAGCGCAGCGACGGGAAGAGTCACCGGGGCGAGCGCAGCGACGGGAAGATTCGGGCTTCGCCGCTCGGCCGCAGCTCTCCGATGACGTTGCGCGGGTGGTTCGGCGACGGATCTTCGAAGGCACCTACCCGGCCGGTGAATACCTGCGCCTCGACCAGCTGGCGGTCGACCTCGGTATCAGCGTCACCCCCGTGCGAGAAGCGTTGTTGAACCTGCGCGCCGAGGGGCTGCTCGTCCAGCATCCGCGGCGCGGATTCATGGTCGTGAGGTTCACCGCCCGTGATCTCGCCGATGTCGCCGACGTGCAGGCCTACGTCGGCGGTGAACTTGCGGCACGGGCAGCCGAAAGGATCAGTGCCGAACAGCTTTCGGAACTGAAGGCCATTCAGGACAACCTGGAACGTGCATACCAGGACGCCGACCCAGACCGCGCCGTACGGCTCAACCACGAGTACCACCGGCTGATCAACATCGCCGCCGACTCGCCGAAGCTCACCCAGTTCATGTCCGGTATCACGCGGTATCAGCCCGAATCGGTGTTCCCGACCCTTGAGGGGTGGCCGGCACAGTCCATCAGGGACCACCGTCGGCTGATCGACGCGCTGGAGCGCCGTGATGCGGATGCTGCCCGGCAGGCGATCGCGGAACACTTCACCGTGGGGGTGGCTCCGTTGACCGAGCACCTGATCGAACGCGGCGTCATCGCCCAGGAGGCCGGTGACGGCTGAGCAGACCCACGATGGCAGTGCCGGCAGCAAGTGCTACCTTTACATAAGCTTCGTAAATCGTAAAGGTGGTACACATGTCTTCACCTGTTGTCGTCGGCGCCGCCCGAACCGCCATCGGGCGGTCGTTCAAGGGAACTCTGGTCGACACCCCTCCCGATGTGTTGCTCGGCGCGGTGCTGCCCGAGGTCGTCCGGCGGGCGGGTATCGATCCGTCGGCGATCGACGACATCATCATCGCCGAATCGCATTACGGCGGCGGTGATCTGGCCCGCTACGCCGCTCTGGTGGCCGGCTTCGAGAATGCGCCGGGCCAGGCCGTCAACCGGCACTGTGCGGGCAGTCTCACCGCAATCGGCAATGCCTCGGCCCAGATCGGCTCCGGTATGGAGCGGGTGTTGGTGGCAGGCGGTGTGCAGTCACTGTCGATGACTCCGCTGATGAATCAGCGGATCCCCGGTCCGGAGTTGAAATTCGAGGAGCGGTGGTTGCCACCCATTCACGTGGAGACGCCGGATGCGCCGGCCCGCGACATGTCGATCACGGTCGGATGGAACACCGCGCAAGCCTACGGGTTGACCCGGGAGGAACTCGATGCGTGGGCCGCTCGCTCGCACCAGCGTGCGGTCGCGGCCCAGGACGCGGGCAGGTTCGCCGATGAGATCGTGCCCCTGAAGGTGAGCAGGGCCGACGGATCGGTCGTGGATTTCAGTGTCGACGAGCACCCACGTCGCGATACGACGGTCGAGAAACTCGCCAGCTTGAAAGTCCTACACCCCGAGATCGAAGGGTTCTCCATCACTGCAGGTAACAGCAGCGGTACCAATGACGCTGCCGCCGCTGTGGCACTTGTTTCCGACGATTACGCGGCTGCGGAGAACCTGCAGGTGTTGGCCAAGGTGCGGGCCTGGGGTTCGGTCGGTGTCGCGGCGCGCGATACCGGTCTGGGCGGTGTCAAGGTGATCGGCAAGGTGCTCGACCGTGCCGGACTCACACCCTCCGACGTGACGCTGTGGGAGATCAATGAGGCCTTCGCCTCGGTGCCGGTGGCCGCTGTCCGTGAGTACGGCCTCGACGAGGAGCGGGTCAATTACTCCGGTAGCGGTTGCAGCCTCGGCCACCCGATAGCGGCATCGGGGGCGCGGATGATCACCACGCTGATCTACGAGTTGCAACGTCGTGGCGGCGGTATCGGCGTGGCAGCAATGTGCGCCGGCGGTGGCCAGGGTGGAGGCGTCGTCATCGAGGTCTGACCGACCGTTGGCGATCGGGGATATACCGTCAGAACAACAGCGATGTTCCCTGTTGTCCGCATACCCGAGGCAGCGGGTCGATTGTGAGGATGAAGAGTGGCCGATGAGATCCTGACCGAGCGCCGGGACCGAACCCTGGTCATCACCATCAACCGACCGGAGGCACGCAACGCCTTCAATCTGCCGGTCGCGCGGGGTTTGGCCGCCGCGATGGACGAACTCGACGACAGCCCCGAACTGTCCGTCGCGATCATCACGGGTGCGGGTGGAAACTTCAGTGCTGGAATGGATCTGAAGGCCTTTGCCGCCGGTGAACTTCCCTACGTGGAGGGTCGGGGGATCGGCTTCACCGAGCGGCCTCCGCGTAAGCCGCTGATCGCCGCGGTCGAGGGTTATGCGCTTGCCGGTGGTACGGAGATGGTGTTGGCCACCGATCTGATCGTGGCGTCGCGCGAGGCGACGTTCGGCATTCCCGAGGTCAAGCGCGGGTTGGTGGCCGGTGGTGGCGGTCTGCTCCGACTGCCGCACCGCATCCCGTATCAGAAGGCGATGGAACTCGCCCTCACCGGCGAGAGTTTCACTGCCGAGCAGGCGGTCGAGTGGGGGTTGGTCAACAAGCTGACCGAGCCCGGCCGCGCGCTCGACGGGGCGTTGGAGCTGGCGGGGAAGATCACTGCCAACGGTCCGCTTGCGGTGGCAGCGACCAAGGAGATCATCGTCAAGTCGGCGGAGTGGAGCCGAAGTGAGATGTGGCAGAAGCAGAACGAGATCACGGGCCCGGTGTTCGGATCCCGAGATGCCATCGAGGGTGCCACCGCGTTCGCCGAGAAGCGGAGGCCCACGTGGACCGGGAGCTGACATCGGGTGCGTCGACCATCGGCGACGGGGGCGCAATCGTGGTGCATGACGAGCTGGAAGCAATCCGCCAGCTCAAGGCCCGATACTGCCGGTTGCTGGACACCAAGGACTACGAGGCGTGGAAGCAACTGTTCGCCGACGAGGTCGTGGTCACGCTGGACATGGCCGTCTCCGCCGGTGGCGCCGACGGCCAGACCGCGCCACCGCTGCGTGGTCTCGCCGAGTTCGTGCCGGTGGTGCTCGGTGGCGTCGAGCATGCGCAGACCAAGCATCATGTGCACAGCCCAGAGATCACGTTGACCGCGGACAACACCGCTTCGGGGATCTGGGCGATGGAGGATCTCCTGCTCTTTCCCGACGGGAGTGAACTGTTCGGTGCCGGGCACTATCACGAGACCTACGAGAAGCGCGATGGCGCCTGGGTGATCACCAGCCTGCACCTGACGCGCACCATCATGCGATTCACCCAGGGCGGGGATTCCCGCTAGCCGGACCGCGCTGGTGACGTGCGGTGACCGCGCCGATCCCGTCTCGGTGACGCGGTCCGGCACGCACTATCTTCGGTGTTGTCTGTGGACCGAACGCCGAGATGTGCAATTGTGCTTACCAGCAAGGAGGTTGGGTGTGTCGTGGGGTGTGACCAGGTGTGACTAGGCCATTGGACGAACTCGGCTACTACCTGTTGGCCGGCGCCGGCGGCGACGGCCCCGCCACCCTGGTGGACGAGGCCCGCCGCGGTGAGGAACTGGGGTTCGGTACCGGCTTCATCTCCGAGCGCTGGAATGTCAAGGAAGCGTCGTCACTGACCGGCGCGGCGCTGGCGGTGACGAGCCGGATGCAGATCGCCACCGCGGCGACCAATCACAACACGAGGCATCCGCTGATCACCGGTTCGTGGGCCACCACGATGCACCGGCTGTCCGGCGGCCGGTTCACGCTGGGTCTCGGCAGGGGAATCGCCGCGTTGTACGGCGCGTTCGGGGTGCCTGCGGTGACCACCGCGCAGATGGAAGACTTCGCCAAAGTGATGCGCCGCCTCTGGCGCGGCGAGATGATCTTCGACCACGACGGACCGATCGGGCGATACCCGCTGCTGTTCCTCGACTCCGATTTCCGGGAGGACATCAGGCTGGCCATCGTCGCCTTCGGTCCGCAGACCCTCGCGTTGGGCGGGCGCGCATTCGACGACGTCATCCTGCACACGTACTTCACGCCGGAGACGTTGCAGCGTGCGGTCAAGACGGTCAAGGATGCCGCCGAGCAGGCCGGCCGAGACCCGGCGGCCGTGCGGGTGTGGTCGTGTTTCGCGACCGTGGGCGATCACCTGCCCGAAGAGCTTCGATTGAAGAAGACCGTGGCGCGACTGGCGACTTATCTGCAGGGATATGGTGACCTGCTGGTTGGCACCAATGGTTGGGATCCCGTTGTGCTGCAACACTTCCGCGAAGACGCCGTGGTGCAGTCCATCGGCGGTGGTATCGACCACAAGGCAACGGCCGAGCAGATCGAACACATCGCCACCTTGATTCCGGACGAATGGCTGGAGCCCTCGGCGACCGGTACCGCGCAACAGTGCGTCGACCGGGTGCGTAAGGAGTTCGACTACGGCGCCGACGCGGTGATCATGCATGGCGCGACACCCGATGAGCTCGCCCCGATCGTGCAGGCCTATCGCGCCTCTACATCGTGATCTGAGGAGTCGCGATGTGCGCAGTCTCCGGACCCGCTGCGGCTGAGACTCGCACATCGCAGAACTCAGCAGCAGCGCGACTGTGGGTTGGACTCGGTCGCGGCGTGCCGCATCCGCCAGTACTCCCGCTCGGTCGGCACCGGCGCACCGGGATGTCGGCGCGCGAGGTGCTCGAGGTAGCGGCGGTAATGGTTATCACCCATCAATGATGACCAGTACCAACCGATCTGGTGTGCGACGGTCCGAGCTCGTCCCATTCTTTCTGCACCTCCTTTTCGGTATCGGTGGCGAGAAGTCCCGACGGTGCGAAGATGCGTGAGGGCACCGGTTCGTCTTCGGTGAGCGGGCGACCCGTGCCACGGATCGCCTTGAGCGCCATGATGACTCCGGCGGCGACCACGATGATGACCAGGACCGCGAACACGATCGACAACGTGCCCTGGATGAACGTGTTACGGATGACGGCATCGATCTGACCGGCGTCCTTCGCGGCACCGAACGCCGTCTTGCCTGCATCCTTGGCGTCGCGGTACTGGAAGTGCTGTGTCCAGTAGCCGACCTTCGGGTCACCGGAGAAGATCTTCTGCCAGGACGCCGTCATGGTCACCACCAGATCCCAGGCCAGCGGAATGCCGGGTATCCACGCCCATTTCAGCAGTCCACGCTTGATGATCACCACGGTGACGACGGTCAACGCGATGGCCGCCAGCAATTGGTTGGCGATGCCGAACAGCGGGAACAGCGTGTTGATACCGCCGAGCGGGTCGGTGACGCCCATCAGCAGGATGCTGCCCCACGCGAGCACGACGACGACGCTGCAGATCCAGGCCCCCACCCGCCAACTCGGGTTCTGCAGTTTCTTGAGTGGCCCACCGAGGTTGCCGAGCGCATCCGACAGCATGAAGCGGGCGACCCGGGTGCCGGCATCAACCGTCGTCAGGATGAACAACGCCTCGAACATGATCGCGAAGTGATACCAGAAGGCCTTCAGACCCGCGCCGCCGAAGACCTGGTGCAGCACCTCGGACATACCGAAGGCCAGGGTCGGGGCGCCACCGGTGCGGGACACGATCGACTCCTCACCGACGCTCTGGGCGGCGGCGGTGATCTCGTCGGCGGTGATATCGGCCCCGGACAAGCCGAGTCCGTTGACGTAGTCGGCCGCGGTCTGGGCGGTGGTGCCGGTGGCAGCGGTCGGTGCGTTCATCACGAAGTACAGATGCTGGTTGAGGATTGCGGCGGTGATCAGCGCCATGATCGCGACGAACGACTCGGTGAGCATGCCGCCGTAGCCGATCAGGCGCATCTGGCTTTCCTTCTCCAGCAGCTTCGGCGTGGTACCCGAGGAGATCAGCGCGTGGAAGCCCGACAGTGCGCCACAGGCGATCGTGATGAACAGGAATGGAAAAAGGGAACCGGCGAACACGGGTCCGGTACCGCTGGTGGCGAACGAGGAGATCGCCGGTGCCTCCATGATCGGCCGGGCCACCAGGATGCCCACCGCGAGCAGGGCGATGGTGCCGACCTTCATGAACGTCGACAGGTAGTCGCGTGGCGCCAGCAGCAACCACACCGGGAGGATGGAGGCGGCCAGGCCGTAGATGATGATGCACCACGACAACGTCACCTTCGACAGCGTGAACCAATCGGCGCCCCATTGGGTTTCGGCCACCCAACCGCCCGATACGACGGCCAGCAGAAGCAGCGCCACACCGATCAGCGATACCTCCGACACCCGGCCGGGCCGCAGGAAGCGCAGGTACAGGCCCATGAAGATCGCGATGGGAATGGTCATCGCGATGGAGAACACACCCCACGGGCTTTCGGCGAGCGCGTTCACCACGACCAGCGCCAGCACCGCCAGCAGGATCACCATGATGACCAGCACGCCGACGATCGCCGCGGCGCCGCCCACCACGCCGAGTTCGTCCTTGGCCATCTGTCCAAGCGACCGGCCCCGCCTGCGTACCGAGATCGAAAGCACCAGATAGTCCTGCACACAACCGGCGACCAACGCGCCGATGATGATCCAGATGGTGCCGGGCAGGTAACCCATCTGCATGGCCAGCACCGGGCCGACGAGCGGACCGGCCCCGGCGATCGCGGCGAAGTGGTGGCCGAACAACACCCGGCGGTCGGTGGGCATGTAATCGGTGCCGTTCTCGAACACCTCGGCGGGAGTGGCGTGATCATCGCGCGGTTTGACGATCTTCATCTCGATCAACCGGGCGTAGAACCGGAATCCGATGACGTAGGTGCAGATCGCCGCGATGACGAACCACACCGCGTTGATGGTCTCGCCGCGGAAGAACGCGATGATCGCCCACGCGACGGCGCCCAGGACCGCCACCACGGCGAAGACGATGCGGTGCTTGGCGGTGATCGGTGACCGGTCGACGATCGCCACCGGCGGAAGATCCTGGTCGGTTCGGACGTAGGTGATGTCGCCGCGGGTGTCCTCGGTCGGATCGGGGGCAGTCGGTGATCCCATGGGTCGATCCTTGCACCGCGTCAGGACGACGTTGGGACTTTCCGTCAACCGCCGCGTTCGAACAGCTCACGCACGGTTTCCACCGTGTCGGCCTGCGCGGCGGGTTTGTCGTCCCGGTAGCGCACAACGCGCGCGAAGCGTAAGGCCATCCCCGCGGGATAACGCGAGGACGCCTGCACACCGTCGATGGCGATCTCGACGACCTGCTCGGGCCGTACCCGCACGATGCCGCCGGCGGTGCCGTCGACCGCCAGCTCGGTGAAGCGTCTCGTCTGCCACGCCAGCATCTCGTCGGTCATTCCCTTGAACGTCTTGCCCAGCATCAGGAATTCACCGGTGCCCGGGTCGCGGGCACCCAGATGGATGTTGGACAGCATGCCGGTGCGCCGCCCGGAACCCCATTCGACCGCCAGCACGACCAGATCCAGGGTGTGCACCGGTTTGACCTTCAACCAGCCGGCGCCGCGGCGGCCTGCCTCATACGGTGCGAACGGCGCCTTGGCCATCACTCCCTCATGACCGGCGGCCAGCGTCGTCTCCAGGAACTCGCGCCCGGCGTCCGGGTCGGCCGTGACCAGCCGCTGTACCCGTTGTGCGGCCGGTACCACCTCGTCCAGCGCGACCATCCGGTCGGTCAGCGGCAAGTCCAGCAGATCGACACCATCGCGGTGCAGCAGATCGAAGAAGAACACCGACAGCGGTTCCGCGCGCGCAGCGGCCGAACGGCTCCCGAAACGCGAGGCGGTCACCTGGAAGCGGTGCGGACGCCCGTCGGGCCGGAGCGCGATCGCCTCGGCGTCGGCGATCAGGTCGGTGACCGGCAGTGCCAGCACGGCGTCGACCACCTCTGGCAGTCGCGCGGTGACATCGTCGAGCGTCCGGGTATAGATCGCGACGCTGTTCCCGGTGCGGTGGATCTGCACCCGCGCGCCGTCCAGCTTCGTTTCGAGGGCGGCTTCGCCGCCCAGTTTGTCCAGGGCCTCGGCGACGCCGGTCGCAGTCTGGGCCAGCATGGGGGAGACGGGGCGTCCGACGCGCAGGGTGAACCGGCCGATATCGCCATCGACGAGCGCCGAGACCGCGACCTCGGAGAGATCCCCTGCCAGCATGGCCGCCCGCCGGACCGCAGCCGCCGGCAGGCCGGCGGCCTTGGCGACCGCATCGGCCATCACCCCGGCAACCGCTCCCTGGCGCAGTTCCCCGGACAACAACCGCCGTAGGAACCGCTGTTCGGCCTCGGTGGCGGCGGCGAACAGGTCCAGCACTCGCTGGGCCCGTCGATTCTTGGAACCCTTGCCCGCGATCTCCTTGATCTCGGTCAGCATGGCGTGCACCGACGCGACGGTCAGTGTGGCATCGGCCGCCGGCGGGGGCAGATCACGCAGCCCCGCCCAGCCGACGCCGATCTGGCGCTGTGGCAGCTCGCCGGACAACCAGGCCACCACGACGGCGATCTCGTCCCGGTCCGCCAGGCCCAGTACCTTCGCGACCCGCTCCACCTTCGCCAGCCGTGACGGTGTCGCACCGATATCGGCCGACGCGGCGGCGATCTCTGCCAGCTGCACGACTCCAGGCTGCCATCCGGTACCGACATATGACCGGAAAGTTCGGCCCGAAGGTTCGAAAGGGTGACAAAAGGCTCTGGTGTGTGGCGATGCCACGGCGCGACAATGATCAGGCAGCCGGGCGGCTGCCACGAGGAGGTGGCCACGATGTCCCACGGCAAGTCCCACGCGCAGCAACTCGACGTCCTCAACCGCAGGCAGTGCCTGGACCGCTTACAACAGGTCCGCGTCGGTCGCCTGGTGTTCACCGAAGACGAGCTTCCGGCGATCCAACCGGTCAACTTCCGCCTGTGGCAGGAGGATGTCGTCATCCGCGTTGCCGGTGGAGCGAAACTGGCCGCCGCTGCCGCCCACCAGGTGGTCGCGTTCGAGGCCGATGAGCTGGATCCGGATCTGCGCAGCGGGTGGAGCGTCACCGTGGTCGGCACCGCGGAGCCGATCACCGCGATCGACGATCTCGTCGACGTCGCAGGCACTTTCGTCGAACCGTGGGTGCAGGGTCGGCGTGACCATTTCATCCGGATCAGGACCGAACGGATCACCGGCAGGCAGATCCTCGATGACACCGGTCCGCACTACCGGCCATGATGGGGTCATGTCCGTGGTGAAGGTGTTTCTGGTCGACGACCATGAGGTCGTCCGGCGTGGACTGATCGATCTGCTCGGCTCCGATCCCGACCTCGAGGTCGTGGGGGAGGCAGGAACGGTCGCCGAGGCGATGGCCCGGATCCCGGCCGCACGGCCCGAGGTCGCCGTGCTCGATGTCCGACTCCCCGATGGCAATGGCATCGAGCTGTGCCGCGATCTGCTCTCCGAGCTCCCGGATCTGCGCTGTCTGATGCTCACCTCGTTCACCTCCGACGAGGCCATGCTCGACGCCATCCTGGCCGGGGCCAGCGGGTACGTGGTCAAGGACATCAAGGGCCTGGAACTGGCCAACGCCATCAAGGAGGTGGGAGCGGGTCGCTCGTTGCTCGACAACCGGGCAGCCGCGGCTCTGATGGCCAACCTGCGCGGTGCCGCCGAGCGTGATGACCCCTTGACCGGGCTGACCGAGCAGGAGCGCACCCTGCTGCACCTGTTGTCCGAGGGGCTCACCAACCGTCAGATTGCGGCCAGGATGTTCCTCGCCGAGAAGACGGTGAAGAACTACGTGTCCAGGCTGCTTGCCAAGCTCGGCATGGAACGCCGCACTCAGGCCGCTGTTTTCGCGTCCAAGTTGGAATGGGGAGAGAGCGGGCGCGGCGGTTCAGGACTGCCACTCGACGACCGCTGAGGTCGGCATCCGCGGGGTGGCGGGCAGCGGGTCGGCGTTGACCGGCGCCCAGCCGATACGCAACAACATCTGTGGATGGCCGTGGTCGCCGAAGACGTCATCGCGCACCGCGCTCCTGGTGGCGTCGATCTCGAGTGGTTCGGTCACCGGGCAGCTGGCCAGGCCGAGCGTCGTCGCGGTCAACAGGACCAGGCTGGTGGCCTCCCCAGCCCGCAACCGCGACAGCGGGTTGTCCGCCTTGGTACCCAGCGCCAGGACGGCGGCGCCGTCCGCGGCTGACCCGGTCTCGGGTTGCGCGAGCATCGGTCCGGCGAATACCCGTCCGGGAAGTGTCGCGCGCGGATCCGAGCGTGGGGTGTTGCGGGCGGGCACGCCGGCAAGTGACGCGTAACGGCCACTCCAGGTGGACAATTCGGCAAGGTACGCGTGATCGGTGGCGTGCTGCCGGACGGCGCGTGCGACGATCTCCTGCAGTTCGGGCAGGCGTTGCACCTGACGCAGCATCACCCCGGCCCGCGCCGCTCGGGCGCCCATCACGGCGATATCGGCGTCCGGCACGTGCCACGGGCTGAACATCCGGCGATCGGTGCGCCGGCACGGGATGGCGGCGGCCAGTGGCACATCGGCGGCGGGGCCGGGACGCATCTGCACGGTCGCCAGCAGATCGGGCTGATCGGGGTCGGGAAAGCGGTGTACCTCGGCCCGCCAGCCCAGCGAGGCCAGCCCGACGATCGCATGGTGCAGCGCGGCTCCGCAGCTGAGCAACAGATCGCGGGAGTCCGGATCAGCTTGGGGCAGAGCGCGATCGGTGTCGGCGAACAGCAGCAACCGGTCCGGCCGGACCTGCCAGCGCCACGGCTGCGAATTGTGGATCGACGGAGCCCTCGTCGCCAGGGACAGCACCGTTTCGATGGTTCGGCGGTCCGGAGTGTTCGGGTCCATGAACCGAGTCTGTCCGCGTGACACCGCCGGCAGTAGTGCCGAAAGTCCTCATCGGCCGGACCTCAGGTCACCGCGAATTCGACGCTGGGCCAACCGGTCGCACCGTCGGGTACGACGCCGGCGATGTCCTCGGTCTGCACCGCCCCGGTGTTGTCGGTGGCGCGCACGGTGATGCGGTGTAGACCGGGCTTCTCGGCCTGCCAGTCGAAGCTCCACAACCGCCAGGTGTCATTCGAGTACGCCGCGCCCAGGGTTGCCTGCTGCCAGGGCCCGTCGTCGATCCGGACCTCGACGGCGCGCACACCGCGGTGCTGGGCCCATGCCACGCCGCCGAACCGGACCGGTCCCGGCGCGACATCCTGGCCGATGCGGGGGACGTCGATCCGTGACTGGGTTTTGATCGGACCCCGCTCGGACCATCCCAGCGGTGTCCAATAGCCCTGCGCCCGGTCGAATCTGGTCAGCTCCAGATCCACGACCCACTTGGTGGCCGAGACGTATCCGTACAGGCCGGGGACGACCAGGCGAGCCGGGTAACCGTGTTCGATGGGCAGTGGTTGTCCGTTCATCGTGATCGCCAGCAGTGAATCGCGATCATCGGTCATGGCCTCGGTGGGCGTGCCCGCGGTGAAACCGTCACTAGAGGTCGACAGCACCATATCGGCGTCGGACTGCACCCCCGCCGCGGCCAGCAGGTCACGCAACCGGTAACCGGTCCAGACTGCGTTGCCGATCAGGTCACCGCCCACCGGATTCGATACACAGGCCAGGGTGACGACCTTTTCGATGAGCTCGAACTTCTCCAGATCGGCGAAGGTGTAGGTCACCTCCCGGTCGACCATGCCATGGATGCGCAATGCCCAGGCGTCGCGGTTGAGTTGGGGGGCCGACAGCGCGGTGTCGATCCGGTAGAAGTCGTCGTTGTCGGTGACGAACTCGGTGACGTCGACGCCGGCCGGCTGTACCTCCGGCGGGATGGGCGGTGCAGGCTGCGCCACCGGCGGCGGTGTGTAGGCCTGTCGGTCGCCTGCGGCCGAGTGCACCCGCCGGGCCCACGCAGATCCGACGGCACTACCCAGCACGCCGAGGCCCAGCAGCCCGAGCGCGGCCAGCGAGAGCCGGCGACCGGGATCGGCGGCAGCCGACTCGTGTGCCGATCCGTCCCGCAGTCGGCCGGAGGTCAGGAAGCGCAGCGCGATGATGCCGGCGAGGCCGCCCACCACCGTCGGCACCATGTCCAGCGGTCGAGCGCCGGCCCGCGACAGGATGGCGACGCAGCCGGCAACGGTGGCCGCGGCGAACATGATGCTGCCGATCGGTATCCGCCGGCGCTCCAGCACACCGGCCAGTGCGGCCAACACGGCGATCGCCACGAGCACCGCGACCGTCAGGAACAGCTTGTCGGCGGTCCCGAAGGTCTGGATCGCCCATTCCTTCACCGGGCCCGGGGTCCGGTCGATGATCGTCGATCCGACCGCCGAGCGGGGATCGGCGGATGCCCCGAGTGGCACCGCGACGAGGGCGCTGACGCCCAGGGTCACCGCGGCAGCGGCGACACCACACAGGACACGCGTTCCGACTGGGATGGATGCCACCAGACCACGCTAGCCGAGCCCGAGTACTACGAGCCTGTGGTGAGTGCGCACCACAGGTCCGGATTTCACCGGTAGGTGTCGTACCCCAACTTGACCGCCAGCGCGATACCGGCGATCGCGATGCCCAGCCGCAGCGGTGTCGCCGGTGCCCGCCGCACCACCACGGGTCCCAGCCGCGCACCGATCAGGCAGCCGACGCCCATGGCGCCCACCGCGGGCCAGTACACCGGTGCGAAGATCACGAAGCCCACGGCGGCAACGGCATTGGCGACCCCCAGCACGACGTTCTTGATGGCGTTGGCCTCGGCCAGGCTTTCGGCACCGGTCCGCAGGAACAGGGCCAGCAGTAGCACCCCCGCGGCGGCGCCGAAGAACCCGCCATAGATGCAGATCAAGGCGACGGCCACCGCCTGGGCCGCGCTGCGAGCGCGGGTAGGTTCGGCCACCGGTCCCTTGCCCCGCGGCAGCGCGATCGCGACCGAGGCGACCATCAGCAGTACCGGGACCGCGTTCTCGAAACCCTCCGCGGGTATCGAGAGCAGCAGCCAGGCGCCGGCGGCACCGCCGAGCACGGCCATCGGCATGAGCCGCAGCAGGCGGTCGCGCTGCCCGGCGAGTTCGGGTAACGAGCCCGCCACCGAACCGATCCCGTTGAAGACCAGGCTGACGGTGTTGGTGACATTGGCCGAGACCGGCGGCAGACCGATCAGCAGCAGGGCGGGATAGGTCGACAACGACGCCAGCCCGGCGATACTGCCGATGAGCCCGCCGCCGATGCCGGCGACGAACAGCAGCACCATCTCCCACCACATCACCCGGCCATCGTCGACCAGAGCGGGCATGTGGCCCAAACCGGGTTGCGCCCACCAGGTCGACGGTCTAACCTCGCTGTCGTGCATCGCATTCTCGTAGTAGCCAGTACCCGCAGCGGGGTCTGATCCAGACCGACCCCCCGCTGTGGGTCGGACGCTACTACCCGTCGGTCGCTCCCTAACGAGTGCGAAGGCCGACACACATGAACTCCACCACCCTGATCGCGAGCCCCCGCTTCGCCGATTTCTTCGACGCCCCGCTTCCGCGCGGACTGCGCGACCTGGCCGCCGAGATGAGCTGGGATGACGTGGCGGAGACCTTCGGCTCCAGTGCCGGACCGGTTCGGTTGTTGGCCTGGGACCGGGCCGACCGGGCATACGGCAGGCACACCCACACCTATACGGCCACCATCGCCGTCGGCGATCGGATCACCGCGTGCACGGCTACCGCCGCGGGTCCCCTCGGTGCGCTGACCGCAATGCTGCACGACTGCGGGATCAGGATCGAGATGCTGAACTTCCACCAGCTGCGGGCCGGCGGCCAGACCGCCACCTTCATCCGTAGCACCGCGGGGGTCGATGCGCAGTGGGCGATCGCCTGGTCGGAATGTCCCCACCAGTCTGCGCTGCGCGCCGTGGTCGCGTCGGCGAACCGGCTGGCCGCCTGACGCGAACGGCCACTTGTCGCACGCGAAATGGCTTGTGGCGTGCGACAAGTGGCCGCTGGGACGCCTACTCGGTCAGAGTGGACGCAGGATGATGGGCATACCGTCCATCGGCACGGGCATTCCCGCGTAGTCCAGCTTGGACTTGTAACCCTGGTAGGGCGGCTCGAGGCGGTACTTGCGCAACAGCCGATGCATGACGGTCTTGATCTCCAGCTGGCCGAAGACCATGCCGATGCACTTGTGCGCGCCGCCGCCGAACGGGGCGAACGCGTAACGGTGCCGCTTGTGCTCGTTGCGGGGTTCGGCGAACCGGCTCGGGTCGAACTTCTCCGGGTCGGTCCACAGCTCGGGCAGGTGGTGGTTGATCGACGGCCAGGTCACGATGCTCGTGCCCGCCGGGATGAAATGGCCGAGCAGATCGGTGTCGCGCACCGTGGAGCGCACGTTGAACGGCAGCGGGGTCACCAGCCGCAGTGATTCATTGATCACCAGGTCATAGGTCTCGAGCTTGTCCAGCGCCTCGATGTCCAGCGGACCGTCGCCGATTCGTTCCGACTCCTCGCGGCAGCGTTCCTGCCACTCGGGGTTGGCGGCCAAGTAGTAGGCCATCGTCGTCAGTGTCGATGTCGAGGTGTCGTGAGCGGCCATCATCAGGAAGATCATGTGATTGACGATGTCCTGGTCACTGAAGGTGTTGCCGTCTTCGTCGGCGGTGTGACACAACACGGTCAGCATGTCGGTGCCGTGCGAGTCGCGCTTCTCCTTGACCCGGGCCTCGAAGTAGTCGTCGAGCACCTTGCGGGCCTGCAGTCCGCGCCACCACTTGAACGGGGGCACCCCAGTGCGGATGATGGCGCCGCCCGCGCGTGTGGTCATGGTGAAGGCGTCGTTGACCTTGGTGACCAGTTCCTTGTCCGAGCCAGGCTCGTGACCCATGAACACCACCGACGCGATATCGAGCGTCAGTTCCTTGACCGCGGGATAGAACAGGAAGCGCGGATCGTTCTCGACCCAGTCGTTGGCGATGACGGCCGACGCGACCTTGTCGATGTGCTCGACGTAACCGGTCAGCCGGGACCGGGTGAAGGCCTCCTGCATGATCCGGCGGTGGAACATGTGCTCCTCGAAATCGAGCATCATCAGACCGCGGTTGAAGAACGGACCGATGACCGGATCCCAGCCCTTCTGCGAGAAATCCTTGTTGCGGTTGGAGAACACCGCCTGGGTCGCGTCCGGGCCCAGTGCCGCGACGCTGGAGAGCGCGGGGGAGTAGGCGTAGTGAACCGGCCCGTACTTCTTGTACACCTCGAGCAGGTATTCCGGACCGGAGCGGAACGTCTCGATCATGTGGCCGAGGATCGGCACGCCCGAGTCACCGAGCACCGGCTTGAGTCCGCTACCGGCCGGCGGCTCGGCCAGCACGAACTGCTTGAAATCGTGATTGCGCAGCCGTTGCTCGACCGCGCCGAGACCGGGCATGTTGTTCAGCGTCGGGGTGAACCGGCGCTTGGCCTGGTCCAGCAGATAGGCCGGCGTGCTGATGGTTGTCGCCATGGACGGAACTCCTTCGTGCGGACAGACCTGTGGTCGACGTCACTTCGTCGACCATCTTCATGTTCGACTTGACGGCTGTCAAGTTTGTGTCCGGCGCGGTCGCCGGTCGGCCTGGCCGGTCCACCACCCCCTTCTTGCGTGGCGGATACCGCGCCGCAGGTGGGGAAGTGTGCCAAGCTTGACAGATGTCAAGTTTTGTTCTGGCGTTGCGCGGTGCAAAGGTTTAAGGCCATGAGCGCCACCCCCGAAGCGCAAACCGAGACCCGCCGCAGCCGCGGAGACCGCCAGCGCGACGCCATCGTCGCCGCGGTGCGCGAGTTGCTGGGCGTCAAACCCTTCGCGGATCTGTCGGTGAGCATGATCAGCGAACGCGCAGGCGTGGCGCGATCGGGCTTCTATTTCTACTTCGACTCCAAGTACGACGTGCTGGCGCTGATCGTGCGGGAGGCGCTCGCCGAGCTGGACGTGCTGACTCATAACTTCGCCCCGCGTGACCCCGGTGAGTCACCGGCGGCGTTCGCCAAGCGGATGGTCGGCAGTGCCGCGGCGGTGTTCGCGACCAACGATCCGATCATGGCGGCCTGCACATCGGCGCAGACCACGGACAAACAGATCGCCGCCATCATGAACGACTTCGAGGACATGGTCATCGACAAGATCGTCGGTGTCGTCGAGGACGAGGTTCGCAAGGGCACCCGGCCGATCTCGGACGACATCCCCGCATTGGTCCGGATGCTCACCGCCACCACGGCGATGACGTTGTCCAACGATGCCGCCTTCGTCGGCCGCGGCACCGATCCCGCCCGGGCGGTCGACGTACTGGAACGCCTCTGGCTCAACGCACTGTGGGGAACCGCGGCGTCCTGGGACGAGTGACCAACCCACCCTGGGTAGTGTCGGACAGATGGGTCAACCAGAGTCTTTTGCCGGAAAACGGGTTCTGTTGACCGGCGCGGCCAGCGGTATCGGCCGCGCCACCGCGCTCAAGCTCGCCGAACTCGGTGCCGAGCTGTATCTGACCGACCGCGACGCAGAGGGACTGGACATCGTCGTCTCCGACGCCGAGGCGCTCGGCGCCACCGTGGCCGCCCACCGGGCCCTGGACGTGTCTGATTTCGAAGCCGTCAGCGCCTTCGCCGACGATGTCCATGCCGCCAACGGCGCACTGGACATCGTCATGAACATCGCAGGCATCTCCGCGTGGGGCACGGTGTCGACACTTTCCCATCAGCACTGGAAGTCGATGATCGACGTGAACCTGATGGGCCCGATCCACGTGATCGAAACGTTCCTGCCGCCGATGGTCGCCGCGGGCCGGGGCGGTCATCTGGTGAACGTGTCCTCGGCGGCGGGCATCGTCGCATTGCCGTGGCATGCCGCCTACAGCGCCAGTAAGTACGGTCTGCGCGGGCTGTCCGAGGTGTTGCGCTTCGACCTGGCCCGGCACCGGATCGGGGTGTCGGTCGTGGTGCCCGGCGCGGTCAAGACCGGACTGGTCCAGACCGTGCAGATCGCCGGGGTCGATCGCGAGGATCCGCGGGTGGCCAAGTGGGTCGACCGATTCGCCGGGCATGCCGTGTCCCCTGAACATGCGGCCGACAAGATCCTGGCCGGGGTGCAGCGCAACCGGTTCCTGATCTACACCTCCGCCGATATTCGCGCCCTGTACGCCTTCAAGCGGGTGGCGTGGTGGCCGTACAGCGTGGCGATGCGACAGGTCAACGTTCTGTTCACCCGCGCGCTGCGTCCCAAACCACGCACCTGACGGTTTCTGCCGTTGGAAATATCACACCCCTGGGAACGGCGCTACCAGGGGTTTTAGGTTAGGCTAAGTCATTTGCGCGCGCCGGAGCCTGCGGTAATCGAAGGCCTCGTGCGGGACGGCTCAACGTCGAGAGGCCCACGCGGTGCGCAGGGTCGTTTGCGTCGCCAGAGGAGATCGCCGGTTGTCGGGACTTTTTGATCCGAATCAGGAAAAGAGCAGTTGTGGCGTCGGGTTCCTGACGCGTAAAGATGGCCGTCAAACCCATGAGGTCATCCAGAAGTTGCACGAGGCGTTGTGCGCGGTCCCGCACCGCGGCGGCATGTCCTCCGAAGGCGTCGGCGACGGTGCGGGGGTCAACCTGGATCTCTCGCTGCGGTTCTTCCGCGAGGTCACCGATCGGCCGGACCTGGAGCCCGGCCAGTTCGGAGTCGGCAACTTCTTCCTGCCCAACGACGCGGCCTCCCACGGCGAGGCCGAAGCGGTGATCGAGCGCACGCTGCGCGAGCACGGGTTCGACATCATCGCCAAACGTGATGTGCCGGTGGACAACACCGCAATCCGACCGGCGGCGGTCACCTATCAGCTACCCATCCGGCAGTGGGTGTTCACCGCCGACACGAGTGCGCACTTCGACCGCAGAATCCACGACGCCCTGATGGATATCGAGGCCGTCGCCTATACCGAACCCTCGTTGTTGGGTTTGTACCCGCTCTCGATCAGTGCCCGTACCCAGGTGCTCAAGGGCCGATTGAACTCCAATGAGGTCGTCCCGTACTTCAGCGACCTGTCGGACCCGCGGATGGAAGTGCATTCGATGTTCTTCCACACCCGGTTCTCGACCAATACGGTCCCCAATGCCACGATGGCGCAACCGTTCCGGTTGATGGCCCACAACGGCGAGCTCAACACCGACAAGAAGAACCGGTTGTCCGACAATGCCGTCGCCCGGGCCCGCAACCGTGCGATCGTGCGGCCGGTCGGCCAGTCCGACAGCTGCCGGTTGGACCAGACGCTGCAGAACCGAGTGCTCGAGGACGAGCTGGACCTGATCACCGCGGTGGTGGCCATGATGCCGCCGGCCTGGGAGAACGACGAGACGCTGTCCCCGCAGGTGCGGGCGATGCTGGAGTTCTTCAGCCTCTATGAAGAGAAGAACGACGGGCCGGCGGCGCTGATCTTCGGCGACGGCACATACATCGGTGCGCGCCTGGACCGGCTGGGCCTGCGCCCGTTGCGCTCGGTGGAGACCGCCGAGTATCTCGGGGTCATGTCCGAGGCCGGTCAGGTCTACTTCCCGCCCGAGGAGGTGATCAAACGCGGGCGCATCGAGGCCGGCGGAATGTTGTACTACGACCACCGTGAACGCCGGTCCTACGGCACCGTCGAAGCGCTGGAAAAGCTTGCCCGACAGCATGATTACCAGAGCATGCTGGACGAGGCGCGGGTGAATCTGGCCGATCTGCCCGCGGTCCCCCCGGAAGGTCAACTCTCCCCGGCCCGGTACAACGGCGATCTGTCCAGACATCAGCGCTATGTGGCGTACTCGTTGAACCAGGAGAGCTTCAAATTCCTGATGGATCCGATGCTGGCCACCGGCCAGGAGAAGATCTCGGCAATGGGGTACGGCGCAGCCATCAACGCGCTGTCCAATCACGAGGGTGGTATCGCCCGCTACTTCACCCAGCGGTTCGCCCAGGTGACCAACCCGCCGCTGGACAGCATCCGCGAAGCCGACGGGATGACGTTGCGGGTGGCACTCGGCGCCAAGCCCAACAGCGGCGGCAAGGCCGCGCCGCAGATCGTGGTGCCGACGCCGATCCTGACGCATCTGGAGATGCTCAAGATCCGGGACCAGAAGCACACCCCCGTCGAGCGGTTCGGCATGTTCTACCGGATCGACCTGGACGATTCGGAAGCCAACGCCCAGGCTCTGGTCCGCGGTATCGACAAGCTGTGTGACGAGGTCGAGGAGTTCGCACGGGAGACCGGCGGTATCGCCGTCATCTCCGACCGGCACGTGGAAAGCGGTATGGCCGCAATACCGTTGATCATCGCGGTGTCGGCGATCAACCAGCGGCTCATCGAGGAGGGTATGCGGCTGCGGGTGTCGGTGATCGCCGAGAGCGGGCAGATCTGCTCATCGCATCACGTCGCCACCGCGCTGGGCTTCGGTGCCTCCGCGGTATATCCGCTGGGCGTCCAGATGCGCGCCGAGGAGAAGTTCGGGCCCGACGAGACCCAGGTTGCCGCGGCGTTCAAGCGGTTCGCCAAGGCCGCCGAGAAGTCGCTGATGAAGACCATGGGCCGGGTCGGCCTGTGTACCGTCGAAAGCTATATCGGCGGCGAGTTCTTCGAGCCCAGCTACCTCGATACCGGCGAGCCGGTGCTGCGCAGATACTTCCCCAATGTGGTGTCCCCGGTCGGCGGTGTCGGGTTCTCCACGCTGGCCGAGACATCGGCCGAATGGCATGCCCGCGCGCTGGCCGTCACCGGGGAGAAGGACGTCCCGCTGCTCGGCTTGTTCAAGGAACGTGCCGAGGGCGCGGGACACTCCTACGGGACGACCGCGGTGCGCGGATTCGTGGACATGACGGAGGAGGAGATCTCCTTCGGCGACGATGCCCGCCCCGAGAATCCGGACATGGCCGATCCGCTGTACCTGCGTCGACTGCCACTGCACCAGCTCGAGGGTGCTTTCGGCCTGGACGACGAGGCATACCGCAACAACAGCTTCGAGGAGATGTCGCCGCGCGCGATCAACAACTTCGACATCACGCCGGGCTACCGCAACTTCGTCATGGCGATGAACACCGAGCGTGCCCGGCGCCCCGCGGCGCTGCGCGACGTGCTGGCCTTCCCGGCCGACGTCAACTTCCTGCACACCGCCGACGAATTCCGCTCCGAGATGGGTCAATTCGCCCTGTGGGGTAACAACGGTTACCTGGTGCGCGGGCTGGCGATCTCGCAGACCGGCGATGAGTTCACCCTCAGGCTGGCCCATTCGGCGGGCCGGCTCACCGAGTTGGCGCAGTCGTTGCGGCAGCGGTTCGGCACGCAGATCGTCGACTACGACATCGTCGGTGATCGGTTGTGGCTACGGGCATCCGGCGATGCGCTGCACTACCTGTCCCTGGTGCGCACGGCACCGGACTCGATCCCGTTGTCCTCGGTGCAGCCCGCCGACGAGATCGCGGCCACATTGGCCTCCGGGGCGATGAGCCACGGTGCACTGGTGGCCGCCGCGCACGAAGCGGTCGCACACGGCACCAACATGGTCGGTGGTCTGTCCAACTGCGGTGAGGGTGGTGAGCACATCACCCGCTACGGCACCATCCGTGGATCGCGGATCAAGCAGTTCGCCTCCGGCCGGTTCGGCGTATGGGCCGGCTACCTCGCCGACCCGATGCTGCGTGAGTTGGAGATAAAAATCGGACAGGGCGCCAAACCCGGGGAGGGCGGCCAGCTTCCGGCGCCGAAGGTGACCGTCCAGATCGCCGCGGCACGTGGCGGAACACCGGGGGTCGAGTTGGTGTCCCCGCCACCGCATCACGACACCTATTCCATCGAGGACCTCGCCCAGCTGATCCACGATTGCAAGGCCGCGCGAGTCCGGGTGATCGTGAAGTTGGTCAGCTCCGAGGGAATCGGGATCATCGCCGCCGGCGTCGCCAAGGCCGGTGCCGACGTCATCAACGTCGCGGGTAACACCGGTGGCACCGGTGCTGCGGCCGTCACCAGCCTGAAGTACGCCGGCCGGTCGGCCGAGATCGGCGTCGCCGAAGTGCATCAGGCCCTGGTGGCCAACGGTATTCGGCAGAAGGTCGTGCTGCGTGCGTCGGGCGCTCACCAGACCGCCAGCGACGTGGTCAAATCGGCACTGCTGGGTGCTGACAGCTATGAGTTCGGTACCACCGCCCTGATGATGCTCAAGTGTGTGATGGCCAAGAACTGCAACATCAAGTGTCCGGCCGGTCTGACCACGAATTCCGAAGCATTCGAGGGTGATCCACGCGCCTTGGCGCAATACCTGCTCAACATCTCCCACGAGGTACGCGAGATTCTGGCCATGCTCGGCCTGCAGTCGCTGCGCCACGCGCGGGGGAGAAGCGACCTGCTGCACCTGCTGGATCACCCGTCCAGCATCGGCAAGCTGGATCTGCGGGCCATGCTCTCGGTCGCCGAGGGTTTCGTGCCCGACGACCCGATCTACATGGAGAAGGACTACGCCGTCGACGACGCCTTCCTGGCCCAACTCGACCTCGATGGCGTGGCGATGGCTCCGGTGACGCTGACCAACGGCAACAAGAGCGTGGGTGGCCAGCTCGCCATCGACATCGAGCGGATGCTGAACCATCCGGGACCATCCGGGCCGCTCGACGGGCGGGCGGTGGCGGTCGACGCACGTGGGCGCCGGTTTCTCACACCCGACAGCGTGCTGATCACCACCGACGGTTCGGCCGGTCAGAGTTACGGTGCCTTCTGCAACGACGGTATGACGATGTCGCACACCGGAACCTGCAACGACGGGGTCGGCAAGAGCCAGTGCGGCGGCACGATCACCGTCCACTCGCCCGGCGGGGGATCGCAGCTGCCGGGTGGCAATGTGTTGATCGGTAACTTCGCACTGTTCGGCGCCTCGGGCGGACGGCTCTTCGTGGCCGGTGAGGCCGGTGACCGGTTCGCCGTCCGTAACTCCGGCGCCACCGCTGTGGTGGAGGGTGTCGGTGAGTTCCTCTGCGAGTACATGACCAACGGTGCGGTGTTCAACATCGGGGGCTTCGGCAAGGGTGTTGCCAACGGCATGAGCGGCGGCTTCCTCTACCAATACGATCCGACGGGTGCGCTGGCGGCCAAGGTGAGTGCCGACTCGGTCCTGATCGCGCCATTGACCGAGGCGCCCTTCCACGAGGTTGCCGCCAAGACGATGCTGCAGTGGCACGTCGAGGCGACCGGGTCGGCAAAGGCCGCTGCGCTCCTTGCCGATTGGGACGCCACCAGGGAACACGTGAAGTATGCGATGCCGCGGGCGCTGCTGCAGTACCAGGACGCCGACGCGATACTCGCGGCCAAGACCCGTAAGGAACTGCTCGACGAACTGGCCTCGGCTCTCGCCGGTCATCAGGTCGCCAAGTTCAAGCGGTCGTATCGGGACGGTGAGATGGTGCTCTGGGGCGCGGTGCCCGGCTACGGGGACACCGACACCGAAGAGATGTACGCGCTGTTGAACACCTACACCGTGCTCAATCTCGCACAGCAACTGGCGCTGACCCGGTTGCCAGGGGTGACCGACGTTGCCGACCCCGCGGTCGGCGGTGCCGTCCGCAATCTGGTCTTGACGGAGGACTTCTTCCTGATCCAGAAACTGCAGCGGTACGCCCGCGAGGCCATCGACGGATTCAGCGATGAGGACCTGGCCGTGTTGATCGCCAACAAGCGGATCGCCGACTACAAGGATGCGCTCTCGCAGCGCAACGTGCTGTCGATGGACAGCCTCGGCACCTACGGCTGGATCCTGTTCCAGAGTGCCAAGAATGTCGAGCGGATCGGGCGGCTGCCCTCCTTCGAGGAACTGTTTGCCGCCCAATCGGTTCCGGATGTCGTGGCCTCATTGACCTCTTTGGAGAGCGCTTCGTGAAGATTGCCTACATTCCCCAGGACGCCCCGTTCAACGAGGATCAGCGGGCTTGGCTGTCGGGATTCCTGGCGGGACTGCATTCGCGGTTGGCCATGAACATGGTCCCGCCGCCGGCGGCGGTGGCCGATGTGCCTGCCGCCCGCCCGGCGCTGCGGATTCTCTACGGTACGCAGACCGGTAACGCCGAGGGCGTGGCCAATGATGCTGCCGCCGCGGCCAAGTTGCAGGGTTTCGACGTGAAGGTCAGCGGTCTGGACGAGATCGAACTCGACGAGTTCGCCGGGTGCAAGTACGTACTGATCGTCACGTCGACCTACGGTGAGGGCGAGATGCCCGACAACGCCGAACTCTTCTGGGAGGCGCTGTCGGCCACGACGGCCCCCCGCCTGGAGGGTGTGTCCTACGGCGTACTCGCCCTCGGCGACACCAGCTATGACGAGTTCTGCCAGGCGGGCAAGCTGTTCGACATCCGTTTGGAACAGCTCGGCGCCACCCGCGTGGTCACCCGCACCGATTGCGATGTCGAATACGAGGCGCACGCCGCCGAATGGATCCAGGGCGCGCTCACCGCGCTGGTGCCGACATCCGGAGCCAGCGGAACCCCGAGCACCCCGCCGCCGAGCGCGGTGGCCCGGTCGGGATGGACGCGCAAGAACCCGTTCGTGGCCGATATCGCGGTCAACCGGCTGCTGTCCGGGCCGGGGTCGGGCAAGGAGATCCGGCATATCGAGTTCGCGCTTGCCGACAGCGGAATCGAATACGAGGCGGGTGACGCGTTGGCGGTCATCCCGGAGAACGATCCGGCCCTGGTGGAGGCCATCGCCGATCACTTCCGGGTGTCCCCGGAAACGCTGGTCGACGACCGCCCGCTCGGTGAACTGCTCGGTCGCCGCTACGAGATCAGTGCTCCGTCGAAGGATCTGCTCGGTGAGGTCGAGAAGCGTGCCGATAACGAGGAGCTGTCCCATGTGCTGCGCGGTGGCGTCAAGGAGACCCTGGAGCGCTGGCTGTACGGCAAGGACATCCTGGATGTCCTGCGGATCGCCGGAGACGACCTGAGCCTGGAGGAGTTCATCGGGTTGCTCAAACCGCTTGCCCACCGGGCCTATTCGATATCGTCGAGTGCGCTGGCACATCCAGACCGGATTCATCTGACCGTCGCCGCGGTGCGCTACCAGGGCAACGGCCGCGCCCGTGGCGGCGTGTGCTCGACGTTCCTCGCCGACCGGGCCGGCACGGCGAAAATCTTCCTGCAGCCCAACAAGTCGTTCCGGGTGCCGGGCGACGGTGACACGCCGATGATCATGGTCGGCCCCGGCACCGGGGTGGCGCCGTTCCGGGCCTTCCTACAGGAACGCGAACACAGCGGCGCGACCGGTCGAAACTGGCTGTTCTTCGGTGATCAGCACCGCGCCCACGATTTCGCCTACGAGGCCGAACTGTTCGGCTGGCAGTCCAGCGGCCTGTTGACCCGCCTGGATCTCGCCTTCTCGCGCGATCCCGGCCCCAAGGTCGGCGAGAAAACATACGTGCAGCACCGGATGGTCGAACACGGTGCCGACGTGTACGCCTGGCTCGAAGAGGGTGGCCACTTCTATGTCTGCGGTGACGCGACCCGGATGGCCAAGGATGTCGACAAGGCGCTGCACGAGATCGTCGCCATCCACGGTGCGATGAGCGCCGACGCCGCCACCGAGTACGTGAATTCGCTCAAGCGCGAGAAGCGCTACGTCCGCGACGTGTACTGACCCCGAGCCGACGGGTCCCGCCTGTCCGGCGGCGACAGGTCAGGGCGGGGACAGTTCGCCGCCGGGCGGCGGTGCGAAATCGGTCACGGTCTGCGTCTCGGTCCGGGTTTCGGTGACCGTGCTCGGTGGGACCGTCGTCGTGGTGGTGGTCGTGCTCGGCGTGGTCGTGGTGGTGGTGGTCGTCGTCGTGGTTGTGGTGGTCGTCGTGGGATCGGTCGTCGACGTGGTGGTGGCCGTCGTGGGCGGCACCGTCTCGGTGATCGTGCCGGGCGCGACCGGAGCGCCGTCCGTGGTCGTGGTGGTGCTGGTGGTGGTCGTCGCCGGGCCGGAATCGGAGTCGTCGGAGGACACGGCACTGAAGATCCCGTACCCGGCCAGCGCCAGGATCGCGGCGGTGACCGCACCGAGGCCGACAAGGGCCGCCGGCTTCTGGTACCAGGGCTGTGCCGGTTCGGCGGGGGCATACGGGTCGGCCAGCTCGCTGTAGTCGGCGTACAGGGTGGGATCGTCGTGCGGGTACTCGTTCGGGTCGCCCGGGCGCTCGTTCATGAGTGTCGATGGTAGGTGGTCGAACGTGGGTGATGGTGCCGATGTCCGGTCAGCGCTTACCCCAGTCCCATGCCGGAGCGGTCAGCATGGTTTGGCCCTCGATGAGGGTCTCACCCCATTCCTTGACCAGTTCCACGGTCAGTGCGCCATTTGCACCGAGCCGCTCACGCATGACGGTCGAGTGCGTGACGACGATGACCTGGGTGGCCGCCGCAGCGGTGTTGATCATGCCGACCAGAGCGGGGATCAGGTCCGGGTGCAGGGAGGTTTCGGGCTCGTTGAGCACCATCAGCGACGGAGGTCGGGGGCTCAGCAGCGCCGCGGCCCACAACAGGAACCGCAACGTGCCGTCGGAGAGCTCCGCGGCCCGAAGCGGGCGCAGCATTCCGCGCTGATGGAGTTGTAATTCGAATAGTCCGTCGTTGGCGACCACCGATACGCCTGCGCCGTCGAAGGCATCGGCTATGGCGCCCTGCAGCTTTCCGTCGCCGAGCTCGATGATCGTCTGCAGCGCGGCGGCCAGGTCGGCACCGTCGTCGGCGAGCACCGGGGTCCGGGTGCCCACCCTGGGTTGACGGGCCGGTGCATCGGCATCGGAGCGAAAGCCGTCGTAGAAACGCCAGTCGCGCAGGCGGTTGCGGACGGCGTTGATTTCGGGAAGTGCCCCTGCGTATTCGGCGAGGACGCTGCGGTACAGCGGCAACGCGCGGGACAGATCGGTGAATCCGCGCCCGGTCTCGTCGGCGACGTCGGCGTGGGGGCCGTTGCGGCGGAGCAGCATCGCTGATGGCCGCAGGCGTGGTCCGGCGAAGATGGCCTCGCGTTTGATCTCCGGATCGCGGCCGAACAGTGAGGCCGGCCCCGCGTGCTGAGGCATCCCGAGATCGACCAGGTAGACGAATTCGTCTGAGGCGAAACCGAGTTCCAGCGATACCGGGCGGGTACGCACGGTGCCCTGGGTGGTTCCGGTGCGACGCGCACCGGAGGTCTGTTCGGGTCCGGCCCACAGCGCCGATTGCAGGCCTCCTTCGCGGGCCAGCGAGGCGATGACCTCCCCGCGGCCGCAGTCTGCGAGCAACATGAGGGCTCGGTAGAGCGAGGATTTACCGGTGCCGTTTGCGCCGGTGATGACGGTCAGCTGTTCCAGCGGCAACAGGACTTCGCGCAGTGAGCGGTAGCCGCGGATCGCGATCGTGTTCAGCATGGCATCTCCAGTTCCAAGCGGACACCGAGCAATCGGATGGGCCGGTCCAGATCGAATTCGTCGAGCAGCGCCGTTGCCACACGCTGGATCTGCACAGGGTCGTTGCCCGGTGCGGGGAGTTTGCGGATCTTGGTGCGGGTGAAGAAGGTGGCGGTGCGCACGGTGACGGCCACGCGGGTGACGGTTCGACCGTCGGCGCTGACCTCCGCCAGGGTCCTGGACGCCAGATCGATGAGGGCCGAGTCCATATCGGCCCGATCGGTCAGATCCTGTGTGAAGGTGACGGCGTGGCTCCGTGACCGTGGCACCCAGTCCTGTGCGCTGACCTCGGTGTCGCCACCGCCCTTGGCCAGCAGCAGCAGTTGCAGGCCGGTGCTGGGCCCGAAGGCCGCTGTGAGGACTGTGGCATCGGTGGCGGCCAGATCCGCGACGGTCGATATCCCCATGGCGGCAAGCTTTCTGGCGGTCTTTGGTCCGACGCCCCATAGTGCGTCGACGGGTCGGTCGCCCATCTGCGCCATCCAGTTCGCCGCGGTGAGTGCGTATACACCATCGGGTTTGGCGAAACCGGTGGCGACCTTCGCCCGCTGTTTGTTGTCGCTGATCCCCACCGAACACCGCAGCCCGGTCTCGGCGGCGACGACGGTCCGGATGCGTTCGGCGAGGTCGAACGGATCGGCCACATCGGCACCCAGGTAGGCCTCGTCCCAACCCCAGACCTCCAGTGGATGACCGAGATCGCGTAGCAGACCCATCACCTGTTCGGAGGCGGCATCGTAGGCCTGGGGATCCGAGGGCAGAAATGTCGCCTCGGGGCATTTGCGGGCCGCCGCACGAAGCGGCATGCCGGCATGTACGCCGAACTCCCGCGCCTCGTAAGAGGCACAGGTCACCACCTTTCGGGGCTCGTGCGGGTCACCGCTTCCACCGACGATCACCGGCCTGCCGACGAGTTCGGGATGGCGACGCAGTTCCACCGAGGCCAGGAACTGGTCGAGGTCTATGTGAAGGATCCAGCGCAGGTCCGTCGTCACGTGCCGCAGAGTTTGCGAGCGACATCGTCCCAGCCGGCGGCGAGTTGCTCGAGTGACTTGCCGCGGTCTGTCATCTCGTGGGCAACTCGGTCGGCGTCGAGCAGAGCGATCAGCGCATCGGTTTGCGCATCGAGATCGCCTGTCGTGCCGGCAGATTCGAGCAGCATCCGGATATGGCTGCGGTGTAGGGTTGCCGGCGAGTTGTAACGGGTATGGGGATCGCGTGCGGCATCGGAAAGCAGCGCCTGGTGGGTGTGGACGAAGCGCAATCGGCTGTGCCCGTAGGCCTGTAGCCGTTCCAACGGCGGTGCACCGGGCCCCAGCGGGGGAGGGCCGAACATGAATGCCTGTTGCTCGGCGATCTCGTCCTCGTCGAGCAGCACGATCATCAAGCCGGATCTGCTGCCGAAACGACGGAACAGGGTGCCCTTGCCGACTCCGGCGGCCGCGGCGACATCGTCCATCGACACGGCGTCGGCCCCGCGCTCGGCGATCAGGCGGCGCGCGGCATCCAGGAGCAGGGCGCGGTTGCGTGCCGCGTCGCCGCGCTCGGCCGGGACGGCGGACGAGAGCGGCAGCACGGTGAGAGGTTCGGGTGCGCCCACACCTGCACTTTAACTCAGCCGGAATTATTCGGACCGCGGTCCGGTTATCCTGTGCAAGGATCACCCGACGACGGAAGGAACCTCGAACATGACCACCGTGCTGGTACTCATCGGAAGCCTGCGGAAGGCGTCGATCAACAGGCAGCTCGCCGAGCTCGCCGTCGAATCCGCGCCCGAGGGCGTGACGCTGCAGCTCTTCGACCGACTGGGCGAGCTGCCGTTCTACGACGAAGACATCGACAACGACGATGTGGCCGAGCCGGTGCGGGCGCTCCGCGAGGCCGCCGGTGCCGCGGATGCCGCGCTGGTGGTCACCCCGGAGTACAACGGATCGATCCCCGGTGTGCTCAAGAACGCCATCGACTGGCTGTCGCGTCCGTATGGCAGTGGAGCTCTGCAGGGCAAGCCGTTCGCCGTGATCGGCACCGCATTGGGTCAGTACGGCGGCGTCTGGGCGCACGACGAGACCCGCAAGTCGTTGGCGATCGCCGGGCCGCGGGCGGTCGATGACCTCAAGCTGTCGATCCCGTCGGCAACCCTCGACGGTAAGCATCCGCGCGAGCATGCCGAGGTCGCCGGTCAAGTACGCGAGGTGGTCGGCAAACTGGTCGCCGAGGTCGGCTGAACCGATTTGACAAGAACCGCCCGGGAGCGTTGCTCCCGGGCGGTTCTGTCATTCCGACGACCGCATGGCGGGGGCATGGTTGTCGGACCCCGCCGATAGAGTGCGACACACCCCCGGATGTGATCTGCGACACGCCGGTCGATGACGCGCCCTGGGGCTTACGACCTGGGAATTTCACGAATGTTGTTCAGAACATCTTGTATCTCTTCGGTTTGTCGGACACTAGGTGTAGTGTCTGACGGACCGCGAGGCCCCAACGCCACAGGGGCGCGGCGGAGCGAGATCCAGCCGGTACCGGTCACGCCGGGCACCACGGATCCAGCTCCGGGGGAACCGGAATTTCCGGGCCCTCCGGACCGCTGAATTGAAGTGAATTACATAACCAGAGCAGTTGCCCGTCCCAGTCATGCACGAGCGTAGGAGCCGCTAGATGAACGTCACCGTGTACACCAAGCCCGCTTGCGTGCAGTGCAATGCCACCTACAAGGCGTTGGACAAGGCGGGCGTCGCGTATGACGTCGTCGACATCACCCTCGACAATGAGGCCCGCGACTATGTGATGGCGCTGGGTTACCTGCAGGCTCCGGTCGTCGTCGCGGGCAACGAGCACTGGTCCGGATTCCGTCCCGACCGAATCAAGGCCCTGGCCGGAGCATCCGCCGTCACCGCCTAGAACATCCAGCCGACCGAGAGGAGTGCAGACGTGAGCAACCTCGTCTACTTCTCCAGCGTCTCGGAGAACACCCATCGGTTCGTGCAGAAGCTCGAATTGCCTGCCATCCGGATTCCACTCAAGGAACGGATCCAGGTCGACGAGCCTTATGTGCTCGTCCTGCCCACCTACGGTGGCGGACACGCCAACGGCCCGGATCCTGACCGCGGGGGTTATGTCCCCAAGCAGGTGATCGCCTTCCTGAACAATGAACACAACCGGTCGTTGATCCGCGGTGTCATCGCCGCGGGCAACACCAACTTCGGCGCCGAATTCGGCTACGCGGGGGTCGTCGTGTCTCGTAAGTGCGGCGTTCCATTTCTTTACCGTTTCGAACTCATGGGCACCACGGACGACGTCTTTGCCGTCCGCGCCGGCCTCACAGATTTTTGGGCTCAAACCCGGAAGGACCAGACGTGCCACCAACCGTCACAGCTGCAGAACCTGTAACCACCGGCGCTCACGCGCTCCCGGGGGAGACGGACTACCACGCGCTCAACGCGATGCTGAATCTGTACGACGCCGACGGCAAGATTCAGTTCGACAAGGATGTGCAGGCCGCGCGGGAGTACTTCCTGCAGCACGTCAACCAGAACACCGTGTTTTTCCACAGCCAGGACGAGAAACTCGATTACCTGATCGAGAAGGAGTACTACGAGCGCGAGGTGCTCGATCAGTACAGCCGCAATTTCGTCAAGAGTCTGCTGGACCGGGCATACGCCAAGAAGTTCCGCTTCCCGACGTTCCTGGGTGCGTTCAAGTACTACACCTCCTACACGCTGAAGACGTTCGACGGTAAGCGTTACCTGGAGCGCTTCGAGGACCGCGTGGTGATGGTGGCGCTGACGCTGGCCGCCGGTGACACCACGCTGGCCGAAAAGCTGGTCGACGAGATCATCGACGGCCGGTTCCAGCCGGCCACCCCGACATTCCTCAACTCCGGCAAGAAGCAGCGCGGCGAGCCGGTGTCCTGCTTCCTGCTGCGTATCGAGGACAACATGGAGTCCATCGGGCGCTCCATCAACTCGGCGCTGCAGCTGTCCAAGCGCGGTGGGGGTGTCGCATTGCTGCTGAGCAACATTCGCGAGCACGGTGCGCCGATCAAGAACATCGAGAACCAGTCCTCGGGTGTCATCCCGATCATGAAGCTGCTGGAGGACTCGTTCTCCTACGCCAATCAGCTCGGCGCGCGGCAGGGTGCCGGCGCGGTGTACCTGCACGCGCACCACCCGGACATCTATCGGTTCCTCGACACCAAGCGCGAGAACGCCGACGAGAAGATCCGGATCAAGACGCTCTCGCTGGGTGTGGTGATCCCGGACATCACCTTCGAGCTGGCGAAGAAGAACGAGGACATGTACCTGTTCTCGCCGTACGACGTCGAAAAGGTGTATGGCGTTGCCTTCGCCGATATCTCGGTGACCGAGAAGTACTACGAGATGGTCGACGACGCGCGGATCCGCAAGACCAAGACCAAGGCGCGCGAGTTCTTCCAGACCCTCGCCGAACTGCAGTTCGAGTCGGGATACCCGTACATCATGTACGAGGACACGGTCAATCGCGCCAACCCGGTCGAGGGCAAGATCACCCATTCCAACCTGTGCTCGGAGATCCTGCAGGTCTCGACGCCGTCGCTGTTCAACGAGGACCTGTCCTACGCCAAGGTGGGCAAGGACATCTCGTGCAATCTCGGTTCGCTCAACATCGCCAAGGCGATGGACTCACCGGATTTCGCCCAGACCATCGAGGTGTCCATCCGCGCGCTGACCGCGGTGAGCGACCAGACCCACATCTGGTCGGTGCCCTCGATCGAGCAGGGCAACAACGAGTCGCATGCCATCGGCCTCGGCCAGATGAACCTGCACGGGTACCTGGCGCGCGAGCGGATCATGTACGGCTCCGAAGAAGGTGTGGACTTCACCAACATCTACTTCTACACCGTGCTCTACCACGCGATTCGTGCCTCGAACCGGCTCGCTATCGAACGTGGCCGGGCCTTCGGTGGATTCGAGAAGTCCAAGTACAAGTCGGGGGAGTTCTTCGACAAGTACACCGATCAGGTCTGGGAGCCCGCCACCGAGAAGGTGCGCACGCTCTTCGCCGATGCCGGCATCCGCATCCCGAACCAGGAGGACTGGAAGCGGCTGAAGGAGTCGGTGCAGACCCACGGCATCTACAACCAGAACCTACAGGCGGTCCCGCCGACGGGCTCGATCAGCTACATCAACCATTCGACATCGTCGATCCACCCGGTCGCGTCGAAGATCGAGATCCGCAAGGAAGGCAAGATCGGACGCGTCTACTACCCGGCGCCGTACCTGACCAATGACAATCTGGAGTACTACCAGGATGCCTATGAGATCGGGTACGAGAAGATCATCGATACCTATGCGGCGGCGACTCAGCATGTGGATCAGGGGCTTTCGCTGACGCTGTTCTTCAAGGACACCGCGACCACCCGCGATGTCAACAAGGCACAGATCTACGCGTGGCGCAAGGGGATCAAGACGCTCTACTACATCCGACTCCGCCAGATGGCCCTGGAGGGCACCGAGGTGGAGGGTTGCGTGTCCTGCATGCTGTGAGTTAGGTCGACTGATCGGCGGGTCGGGGGAGATATCCTCCGACCCGCCTTTCGTTTTCGGGCAACTCGCTCCGGCTGGAATATTGCCGACATCGGCGGTGTGGTGTGGCGGTTAGGCTGACACCAGTGCGGCGCTACATCAGCTGCGCCGGTGAGGGGGACACCGTGACTACCGAGTTGGTGATGGTGCTGGCAGGTGAATCCGATCCCGAACGTGTGATCGGCCTCGTCATCGGTCGGCTACTGATCCTGGGCTTGATCATCTGGGGAATCGTGCATCTGATCCGCAAGCGCCGCCGGCGCGGACAGCTCGCTCGATCCCCGCAGCCGTACTGGGATGGCAACGCATGGCGTTATCCCCAGCAGGGCCAGCAGCCGCAACCGTACTGGGACGGAACGGCCTGGCGGTACCCGCAGGAGCAATACCCGCCGCAGCCCGGTCCGCAGTGGCCGCCGGCCCAGCCGCCGTATCCTCCAGCGGGCCCGGGATCGTCACACTAGGCAGCAGTAGTACCGGTCACGCTGCAGGTCAGGGCAGTCAACACCGCCGGTCAAGTTAAACGATTGACAGGTCAGTCACCTATATGTCAGGCTGATCTTGTAGGCGGTGCCGACGGTCGAAGGCCGTATGCGCCGGGGTCGGGGTTCGTGTCAGGGGGGCGCGATGGTCGAGATGTCTGCTGACCGGTCATTGCGGTGGCGGCCGTGCTGCGGTGGGGCCACATGATGATGTCGGGCGTAGTTGTGCTGTGTGCCTGCGTTGTCGTTGTGGTCGGCACCTTGGGGGGTGTGGCACGGCCGCCGCGGACTCGTACGTACGTGTTTTCCGGCGACTGCGCGTGCCGTGAACAACACCCTGAGTGCTGTCTGAACCGTCACGTGCTCTGAGTCATTCGACGGTGGCGCTGGAAGGGTCCCGTGTGCACCCCGGGGATGGCCGCCAGCGACTTGTTTGTTCACTTTGCCTGGAGAGGACGGCCACGTGCTTTCAGTGACCCTCACACAACGCGACAGCATCTGTCCCGCAATACTTGTCGGTGAATCATGGTAGCCCCGAGAAAAAGTGGTGGTTGCGTGCCGTGTCCGGTGATCTCGTTGCCGGTGCGACGAGCGGCCGACCCGGCCGCCGAGTCGACCGAGGAGCGGAGCCTCGCCTCGGTCGCGCGGCTGGACTCGTTTCACTGGAGCGCGTCGTGCACCTGCGGTTGGGGCGAACGGCCGGTCATGCTGCGTGCGACGGCTGTCGTCCAGGCGTTGGAGCACTGCGCGCGCGGGAAGTGTCTACCCGCGCAGCCGCTCCTGGCGCAACGGCCTACGGTGTGCTCGGTTGTCCCGCTACCCATTTCGCCCGATAGCGGCAGGCGGGCCAACGCGACGGAACGCCGCCGCCGGCAAAAATCCTGGTCGATCTCCAAGGGAACGGGGATCTGGTGAGTGCACGAAGTGGGACCGTCATTCGTTCGTCCAAATGGAAGCGCCGGACACCGGAGGAGTCCGCCGATATCCACGATGACTTCGCCGAGCGATTGAACCGCCTGTTCGAAGTGGTGCATCCCCCGTGGCGCGAACCGTACACCAGTCGAGAGATGTTGCAGGAGCTGGCGTTACGCGGTCACGTCCTCTCTGCGCCGTATCTGTCTCAGCTTCGGCTCGGGCGTCGGACCAACCCATCGCGGGCGACCATCGACGTCATCGCCGAGTTCTTCGGCGTACGTGCCGATTATTTCCTGATGCAGGATGGCGGGTATCAACGCCGGGTAGACGAGGATCTCTACTGGCTCGGCGTGGCGCGCGACCCCCTCGTGCGCCGCATCGTATCCGGGCTGCTCGATCTGCCTGCGGAGGCTCGTGACGAGCTGTTGGCCGATGCCGAGGTCCGCTCGGCGATCGTCCTCGGCGAGGGTGCTGCCGACCGGGCTGAAGCGGGGTAGTCCACCGGCCGCAGTATCTGCGGTCGTCCCTCAGCCGAGGTGTCCGAGCGTGTACTCTTTGCCGGTGCGTCGGTCAAGTGGATCCGCGGGAGAAGGACGGCGCGTTCGCGGCCGCCCCCCGAATCCGCAGCTCCAGGAGGAGCGACGCAACGCCATCATCGAGTCCGCCTATGTGGTGCTGACCGAAAAAGGTTACGAGCGCACGTTGATGTCCGACGTGGCTCGGCACGCGCAGGTGTCCAACGGAACTCTCTACCGGTACTTCGACAGCAAGCGTGAACTGGTCGACCGCATCTTCGACTACGCGGTGACCAAGGCGATCGCGGCGCTCAATGTCGACTCCGTTGTCGACGAAATCGAGGCCACAGACCGCGAGCCGTTGGAGCTGATCACCGCTTTTGGCTCGCGATTATTCGCGTTGGTGGATGAAGATCCCGCCATCATTCGTGTGCTGACCGTCGAGAGCAGTGCCATCGACGCTGAATTACGTTGGCGGGTAATCGGTCTACTCGGACTGATCGATGCCGGAGTAGCGCAATTGTTCGAGCGGTTCGCGCCGGAGA
Source organism: Mycolicibacterium neoaurum ATCC 25795 (assembly GCF_000691525.1). Lineage (GTDB taxonomy): Bacteria > Actinomycetota > Actinomycetes > Mycobacteriales > Mycobacteriaceae > Mycobacterium > Mycobacterium neoaurum. The sequence continues at coordinate 123,265 of NZ_JMDW01000011.1, read as the reverse complement.
GCGGGGCAGACCGCGACGTATGGAAGATGTTGAGCCGGATGATCGTGGGAATGGCCGGGCCGGGTCTGGCGATGTCGCTGGCCGGTGACGGCACCGCTACCACGCGGGCCGAGTTCCTTTCGATGATGAAATCGGTTGCGACGGAAGGGCTTCTCGGGCAGGTCGACGGGGACGCCGAGAGGGACGACAATGCCTGATCGCGCGAGGCAACTGTATGACGCGGCGGTGGCACTGTTCTTGGAGCGTGGTTACCGCGATGTCGACGTCGACGATATCGTCGCCGAGTGCGGGGTGAGTCGAGGTACGTTCTACGGGTCCTTCCGAAACAAGCGTGACCTGCTGGACGCGATCATGATTCGTTGCCTGGATGACCTCGGGGCTGCTGTCTTCGATGGGCGCGACTGGTCGGCGCTGGCCGATCGGGGCGCCTTCGTCGACGAGTTTCACGCGCTGGTGCGCAGAGCTTTGCAGCATGCCTTCGACCATGCCGAGTTGCTGTCCTTCGTCATTCTCGCCGCGCCCGGCGTCGATGCCGATGCGCTCAAGGCGATGCTCGGCGGCTATCGTCAGCTCAGTGCTCAGGTGACCGATATCCTCTCCGTCGCTGCCGAACGGGGGTGGCTACGGTCGGATGTGCCGATCAATACGGTGTGGGCCGGTCAGCTCGTGGTATCGACGCTCACCCAGGCCGCATCGCCAGTTCTACTGGGTTCCGGCGAGCCGTTCGATGTCGACGAGATCACCACTTTCGTCGCGGACTATCTGCTGGGCGGACTGCCTGCAGTCTTGTCCACCGGCTGAGACCGACCTCGGCCCGCCGCGGTCTCGTACTCCGCGATCGCCCGACCCATCTCGGTAATCGGCGGATGGCCGAACGCCCACTCGGAGGCGATGGCATGCCAGTTGTTGGCCGCTTGAAGGGTTCCCAACAGCGCACAGACGCTCATTTCGGTGCGCCGGGCGAACGCATGCGGCCCGAGCATCCGTTGGGAGAAGATGCCGTCGCGGAAATCGGATCGTGGGAGCATCGCCTGCGATAGGGCCTTGTGCGCCACCTTCTCGGTGATCTGGGCTACGCCGGGCAACAGATACCACCCGGCGACCGCATGCATGTAATCCATCGTCATCGCGGGCGGCATCGCCTCGGCATCGGCGAGGAACCCCGCCCGGCGTGTCAGCTCGTGCACGGTGGCGGCGTCACCCTTCATCGCGGCGGCCAGGATCGAACGCTGGCAGTCCAGATCATCGGGTGACATGCGAACGTAGAGGCCGAAGTCGAGGAATGCCAGCCGGCCGTCCTCGAGGACCAAGATGTTGCCAGGATGCGGATCGGCGCAGAACCGCCCGGTGGTGTAGATGTTGCCGGCGTAGAAGCGATAGATCGCCTCACCGACACGATCGCGATCGGCCTGGTCGGTCGGTGAGAACGTGTGCAGCGCCCGTCCTTCGACATATTCGGTCGCCAGAATGCGAGAAGAACACAGCTCGTCTATCGGTTCCGGTATCGCGAAGACCGGGTGTTCACGGTTCGCCTCGTAGACCGAGCGATGATTGTCCAACTCCAACCGGTAATCGAGCTCGGCCTCGATCTGTTTGCGCACCTCCTCCATCACCTCGTCGAGTCCGGGTACCGGGTAGAACGGTCTGCGCAACCGGACAAGCATCGCCATGTTCTTCAGATCGGCCCGCACCGCGTCTCGCGCGAACGGGTACTGGATCTTGATCGCCACGGCGCGTCCGTCGCTCAGGGTGCCTCGGTAGACCTGTCCGAGTGATGCGGTGGCCACCGGCACCTCGTCGATGTGTGCGAGCAACCGCCGTCCGGACGGACTGATCTCCTTGTCGATGAGTTTGAACATGGTGGCGTTGGGAACCGGCGGTGCGGCGTTGAACAGCGGTTCCAGGCGGCGGCTGAATTCGGCGCGCGAATCCTGCGAGCTGAGTCCGAAGTTGAGCAACGAGATGATCTGACCCAGCTTCATTGCCGCCCCGCGCATACTGCCCAGGGTCTCCACCAAGTCGTCGGCAAGCCGCAGCATCTGCTCGTCGCGAGCGCGGGCCTGCTCCTCCTCGGATTGAAAGGGTCGACGCGCGGCGTCGACCGCCTGGCGGGCGGCCTGCCGGGCGGCGACCTTGCCCAACTGTGTTGTGCGGCTTACCCGGGACGCACTCTTGGGTGACGTCCTCACTCGGGGGGGCCCTGCCGCCGACGAATCTCAGTTAACGACCTCGTGGGCCAGGAACGGTGGCACGTGTTGTTGCTGAACTCGCTGGCAATTGCGTTTTTGGGACTATCCGTCTCGGTGCGCTCACGCTCCACGTGCACAACAGTCGCCATCTGCGCAAATCCTTCCAACGATGCATTGTTGCCACAGACTCCTGTTGCCGTACGTTCTCCGTGTGGTCGGCAACCGTTGGCGCAATGCTACCCGCACTTGATCAGTGCACCCACCGGCTTTTGCGCCTCGCGCCGGGTGGTGCGCTGCCAATAGCCTCGTGGGGGAGCGGCGACCGCTGCCACGCAATTCGTTTCGGCGGGAGTGATCGGTGGGTGTGGAGGAAGCCGGGGCGGTGGCACAGGGGGATTGGGATCCCTGGACTCCTGCTGAGGTGGCCGGGCGACTCGCATCCGTCGACGTGCCTTGGGGTGTGGCGGCAGGCTGGGCGCTGGACCTCTTCCTCGGTGAGGTCACGCGCACGCACGAAGACCTTGAGATCGCCGTTCCGGCAGCGAGGTTCGATGAGATCACGGTTGCCCTGCCCGGATTCCAGTGGAAGGTGGTCGGGGACGGCCGGATCTGGCCGTATCCCAGACATCTGAACCGGCACTTCCAGACCTGGTTGTGGGACGCGGAACAAGGCTGCTTCCGGCTCGATGTCTTTCGCGAGCCGCATACCGATGGTCGATGGGTGTGCCGACGAGATCCGAGCATCACCCTCGACTATGCGGAGCTGATTCTGCACACCCCAGCCGGGGTGCCCTATCTCATTCCCGAGGTCGCGCTGCTGTTCAAGGCCAAACACGCACGCGACAAGGACGAAGCCGACTTCGCGCGGGTGTTGCCGGAGTTGAGTTCGCCGCGCCGAGACCGATTGCGCGGCTGGCTGACTCGCGTACATCCCGGACACCCCTGGATCGACGCGCTCTGAGGGCTGCCACATGCGCGATTGGTAGGTTGGCAGCAGATTCGTCGAAGGAAAGGTGGATTCAGCGTGGCGGGCAAGTTGTGGAGGGACCTGCATCCGGCGGGCAAGGCGCTGATCGTTGTCATGACGGTGCTCGATGCGGGGCTGCGTGTGCTGGCGCTGCGCGATCTTTCTGCCAGCGACGCTCAACAGGTCAACGGGCCGCGCTGGCTCTGGCGTGCCGCGCTCGGGTTGGTGACATCCTCGGGAGTTCTGCCGCTGGCGTTCTTCGTGAAGGGCCGCAAGTCGGCGGTCGTCACACCGATCAAATAGGCGGTCGGCCCGTTAGCGTCGCGTGGCGCGCTGCGCCTTGATGCGACGCTCCTCGGTCAACACATTCTGGAAACTCTCGCGCTCGGCGATCAACCAGTCCGGCTTGTCTTCCAGCAGTGCGTTGATCTGCTCGGTGGTCAACGCTTCGGTGACACCGCCGCGCGCCAAGCCCGCGATGGACACACCCAACTTGGCGGCGACCAGATTCTTCGGGTGCGGTCCGTTCTTGCGAAGATCCTTCAGCCACTGCGGCGGGTCCTCCTGCAGAGCGGCGAGCTCTGCGCGCGTGATGGTGTTCTCGCGGAACTCCGCCGGGGTGGCGGGCAGATACACATCCAGCTTCTTGGCCGCGGTGGCCGACTTCATGGACTGCGTGTTCTGCCTACTCATGAAACCAGGGTATCGGTAGCCTGACCAGGTGACCCAGCCAAGCCTTGTCGTCGGGTACGTCCCCGGTGCGACGCCGGCGAAATGGGCACGCGTGTGGGCCGAGCGTCACCCCGATATCGAGTTGCGACTGAGCGCGGTGGATGCGGCCGGCGCGGCCGACGCCGTGCGAACCGGCGCCGTCGACGTCGCAATAATGCGGCCGGCCGCCGACTCCAGTGGGCTGGCCGTCATACCGCTCTACGCCGAGAACACGGTGGTGGTGCTGCCGGCCGATCATCTGTTGACGGCCATCGACGAGGTCTCTGCGGCTGACCTGGCCGACGAACCCGTCGTCACACCACTCGACGATGTCGTCGGCTGGTCGGCCGGCGTTTCAGTGGAACATCGGCCGGAAACGACAAGGGATGCAACAGAACTCGTCGCTGCCGGCGTGGGGTTGTTGATCGTCCCGCAATCGTTGGCGCGGCTGCACCACCGCAAGGACCTCAGCTATCGGCCGATATCGGACGCGCCCACCTGCCCGGTGGCGCTCGCATTTCCCGATGGTGAGCAGACCCCGCTGGTCGAGGAGTTCATCGGCATCGTGCGTGGCCGCAGATCGAGCTCGTCGAGAGGTCGCGCCGAACCGGCGCCCAAGCGCACCGCGCGCGAGAAGACGCTGGCAAAACAAGCCGCGCGCGCCGCGGCAGGCAAGACCGCGCGTAAACCGGTCAAGCGGGGTCGCCGGTGAGCGCCGAACCGCCGGGCGCGGGTCAGGCCGAGTAGTAGTCGTTGCCTCGGGAGAACTCGACGAAGACACAATCGTGCTCTCCGACGGTCCACGCGTCGTGGCCGGGCGGCAACAGCATCACATCGCCGGCGGAGAAGATGTCCTCCGTGCCGTCGGTCATGCGGACCGCGAGCTTGCCTGCCAGTACCAACGCGACGTGCGGTAGTTCGCACAACTCGGTGCCCGCATAATCCTTCAGGTCGTTCGACCACCGTGCGCCGCGCGCGAACGTCACTTCGGTGACGGAGACGCCGTCCAGCTCGGCGGTGCGCTTGGAGATCAAACCGTGGACGTCGCTCGGTATGTCGGCAAGCCGAGCCTTCTGCATGGTCGGGTTGGCACGCACCATTGCACTTCTCCATTCACCGCGGAAACGGTCCTGAGACAGCCGTTTACTGCGTCGACAAGTGTACGTGGCGGCACTGTCGCGACACGTGCCCGGCGAATCTCATGCCTCTGGAACAGCAGGCAACTCAGATCGTCAGCGTGCCATCGGCATTGATGGTCCAGTCCGGGTTGAGAGCGACCTCCCAGACGTGGCCGTCCAGGTCGGCGAAGTAGCCGGAGTATCCGCCCCAAAAGACCTTTTCGGCAGGTTTGAGAATGGTGCCACCGGCAGCGGCGGCTTGCTCCAGCACGGCATCGACGTCCGTCTCGGATCGCTGATTGATGGCGATGGTGATGCCGGAGAACCGGCCGTCGACCTGATGCCGAGCGTCCGCGGCCAGCTCCTCGCGCCCGAACAGCGCCAGCGCGATGCCCGGGAGCTGGTAGAAGACCACCCCGCCGGGAGCGGCGGCGGGCGTCCAACCGAGCCCCTGCTCGTAGAACCCGCGGGCCCTGTCCAGATCATCTACACCGAGGGTGATCAGGCTGATGCGTTGTTCCATATGCCGAAGGCTACGCACGCGCACCGACACATCCGGCCGTCACCGCTCGTCCGGCCGTCCCGGGGCGTAGGTGCCGACGGACCACTGGCGCCCCTCGGGATCGAGGAGCTCGGTCCGAAAGTTGCCCCAGTCCGTCGACTCCGGCGCGATCAACACCGTCGTGCCCGCTCGCACCGCCCGGGCGTGCGCGGCGTCCACCTCGGCGGCATCATCGACCACAACGTAGAGCCCGCTACCGACACAGTCGCCCTTGGGCGCGGGCACGTCGTAGCCGCGGTCGTCATGCTGCAGGCACACCACTGCCGCGCCGCGCCGCATCTCGACATGGAAGAGCTGCTGTCCGTCACCGAAGCCGCGCACCACGTCCAACCCGAGAACATCGGATAACCACCGCTGCGCCGCCTCAAGATCGCGGTAACAGATGAAGGCCGTCAGCTGCGCGAAGTCCATGGCCTTGGTCTACCCGAGGCCACCGACATCTACTTGGTCGAGTGCTGCGGACCCTGTGCCTTCTTGTACAGCGCCTTGAGCATCCGATCCCGGAACGCGGCGTTGTCGATGAGCTTGATACCGGCGTCGGCGAGCTTCGGGTAGCCGATCAGCTTGTGCATGTACCGGCCCCGGCGATACTCCTTGCCCCACGCGGCCTCCATGCGCTGGGCGTAGTTGGTGAAATCGTCGGGCCCGCCGTTCGTCAGCGCGGCGACCGCACATTCGCCGGCGGCCAACCCCGATTCCAGGGCCTTGGAGATGCCCGCACCCGAGGCGGGCTTGCCTGCGCCGAGCGAGTCGCCGGTGAACAGCACGCCGGGACGCCATGGCGGCCACGCGGTGAAGCCCATCGGCAGGCGCCAGGCCCGCACGCTCTTGTTCTTCTTGAGTTCTTCGATGGGCGGCGCTTCCCACTCCGCAGGCAGGCTACGCAGGAACTCGCCGAGGAACTGGGTGGCATTGATGGCCTGCCAGTTCTTGTAGCTGTTCACATAACCCAGGCCGATGTTGAAGACGTTGTTGCCCATCGGGAACACCCACCCGTACCCGGGCAGCTGGTCGCCCTGGAACAACAGCTTCAGATAGATGTCGAGGCTGTCGTTGTCGGGCCGGTTCAGGTGCATCTCGGATCGGATCGCGATCGCGGAGTAGCCGTTGTAGTCCGAATCGATCTTCAGCGCGCGCTTGATGGGGGAGTAAGCGCCGTCGGCGGCGATCACGGCGTCGCCGAGCACCTTCTCACCGCTCTTGAGTACGACGCCGACGACCCGGCCGCTGGCGTCGATCTCGGGTCCGGCCACCTCGGCGCCCTGGCGGATCTCGGCACCGGCGGACTCGGCATGCTTGAGCAGCACGGTGTCGAGGTGCTCGCGAGCCACGGTGTGTCCGTGGTCAGGCATCCCCGGACGGCGCGGGAAGGACAACTCCCAGGCGCTCGGGCTGTAGACCGTGACCTTGTTGACGCGGTGATAGGTCGCGACCTCGTCGGCAAGGCCCATCTTCTGCAGGTAGCTCACGGCGCGGGCGGTCAACCCGTCACCGCAGGGTTTGGACCGCGGGAACTCGGCCTTGTCCAGCACCACCACGCGGGCGCCGGTCTGTGCGGCCTGCCACGCGGCGGCTGAGCCGGAGGGGCCGCCACCTGCGATCACTACGTCATATCGGGCTGTCATTCGCTCGTCTCGGTGAGTGTGGGCATGACATGGCGATGCTACTCGTATGGTTCGCCGACTGTCGCGCGAGCAAAGTTCGCGACGGTACGGTCGGCGGGTCGAAGCGGGGCTGTCCGAGCAGGTCAGCGGACCCTCCCGGTACAGTAGTCGGGTGCGTAGACCATCCATTCCGCTCACCGGGCAGCCCGGGGTGAAGGTTGACGCGCGCAGCGAACGATGGCGCGAGCACCGCAAGAAGGTGCGCGCGGAGATCGTGGAGGCGGCATTCCGTGCCATCGACCGGCTCGGACCCAACGTCAGCGTGCGTGAGATCGCCGAAGAGGCGGGGACCGCGAAGCCGAAGATCTACCGGCACTTCACCGACAAGTCCGACATGTTCGCCCAGATCGGCGAGCGGATGCGGGACATGCTGTACGCGGCCGTCATCCCGTCGATCAACATCGAATCCGACTCGGCGCGCCAGGTGATCGGTCGCGCCGTCGAACACTATGTCGAGCTGGTCGACCAGCACCCCAATGTGGTGCGGTTCCTGCTGCAGGGCCGGTTCGCCGATCAGTCGGCGGCCGCGATGTCCACCGTCAACCGCGGCCGGGACATCACCCTGGCCATCGCCGAGATGGTCAGCGGTGAACTCAAGGACATGAACCTCAAGCCCGAGGTGTTCGAACTGGCGGCGTTCGCGCTGTTCGGCACCGCGGCCTCGGCCACCGACTGGTGGCTCGGGGGCAACGATGACAACACCCGTCGGATGCCCGCCGAGGATTTCGTGGCGCACATGACGACGATCATGATGGGCGCGGTCAATGGGACTGCCGAGCTGATGGGCGTCGAGATCGACCCTGACCAGCCGATCCACGATGCGGTGCGGCGTCAGGACAACTCCGAACACGCCGTCGGCTGAGTCCGATCAACGACACGCCAGAACACAAGTTCTGGTGTTGGCGCGCGTTGTCGGCCCCCAGTTGTAGTGTCGTGGCAGCACTCACCACGTAGCGAATTGGGGTCCAAGGTGTCCGATGGAATCAAGCTGATCGACCGTGTCTCGGCCATCAACTGGAACCGCCTGCAAGACGACAAGGACGCCGAGGTCTGGGAGCGGCTCACCGGAAATTTCTGGCTTCCCGAGAAGGTGCCGGTGTCCAATGACATCCCGTCCTGGGGCACCCTCAACGAGCACGAGAAGCAGCTCACCATGCGGGTCTTCACCGGGCTGACGTTGCTGGACACCATCCAGGGCACCGTCGGCGCGGTCAGCTTGATTCCCGATGCGCTCACCCCGCACGAAGAGGCCGTCTACACCAACATCGCGTTCATGGAGTCGGTGCACGCCAAGAGCTACAGCAACATCTTCTCCACGCTGTGCTCGACGGCCGAAATCGACGAGGCGTTCCGTTGGTCGGAGGAGAATCCGAACCTGCAGCGCAAGGCGCAGATCGTGATGGACTTCTACAAGGGTGACGACCCGCTCAAGCGCAAGGTCGCCTCCACGTTGCTGGAGAGCTTCCTGTTCTACTCCGGCTTCTACCTGCCGATGTACTGGTCCAGCCGGGCCAAGCTGACCAACACCGCCGACATGATCCGGCTGATCATCCGCGACGAGGCCGTGCACGGCTACTACATCGGCTACAAGTACCAGAAGGGTCTGGCCGCCGAGACCGAGACGCGTAAGCAGGAACTCAAGGATTACACCTACGAGTTGCTCTTCGAGCTCTACGACAACGAGACCGAATACACCCAGGATCTCTACGACGGTGTCGGGCTCACCGAGGACGTGAAGAAGTTCCTGCGCTACAACGCCAACAAGGCGCTCATGAATCTCGGCTATGAGGCGCTGTTCCCCAAGGACGAGACCGACGTCAACCCGGCCATCCTTTCGGCCTTGAGCCCCAATGCCGATGAGAACCACGACTTCTTCTCCGGCTCGGGTTCCAGTTACGTGATCGGCAAGGCCGTGGTCACCGAGGACGAGGACTGGGACTTCTAAGCGCAGGCGCAGCACGCGCGCAGAATGTTCGGCGTGCTGATTCCGGGCCGGTTTGTGAGTGGTCCCGGATGGGCATTCTCACGAAGTTCACGGCTTTCGTTGAGGTCCCTCATCGGTTCGCGGCGGAATGTGGACGGTGACGGTCGGACACCGGCGCAAGGAGAACATCATGGCTGCGTCCAGCATCAGCGATAGCAACGTCGTCGAGCTTTCCCCCCGGCGCGCCCAGCGCAACCTGCGGGCATTGCGCGAAGCCCAACGTCGCCACCCGTCCTACCTGGGACAAGTCGCACGGGAGCGGGCCGCGACACCGCCTTGCCGGGTATTGCAGTTCAGCCGTTGACCGGTGCGGGGACCACTGCGGTGACGGTGGTGCCGACGCCGGGTGGGCTGTCGATGTCCAGCTGACCCGACAGCGCCTCCACCCGGTCGCGCAACCCACCGAGCCCCGAGCCGGCACCCGCGACAGCGCCCCCGACGCCGTCGTCGCTGACCGACAGCGTCAGCATTCCCTCGGCCGCGGCAACACGAACCGTGACGACCTCCGCCTCGGCGTACTTGGCGGCATTGGTCAGTGCCTCGGCGACGACGTAGTACGCCGCGACCTCCACCGATTCCGGAAGCCGGGCATCGACGTCGATATCCAGCTCGACGGGAACGGTGCAGCGGCGCGCCAGTGCCCGCAGTGCAGGACGCAACCCGCCGCGCGAAAGAACCGCCGGATGCATACCGCGAGAAAGCTCTTGCAGATCGGTGTGTAGTTCGGCGAGCCCACCGACGACCCGTCCCAGATCGTCGCGTAGTGATGCGTCCGTGGTCGTCGCCTCGAGGGCGCGCAGTTCCAGACTCAACGACACAATCCGCTGTTGGGCGCCGTCGTGCAGGTCGCGTTCGAAACCGCGCCGGGCCTCGTCGGCGGCCGCGACCAACCGCGCCCGGGAGGCCGTCAAGGCGGCGCGCGTCTCGGTATTGGCGATCGCGGTGGACACCAGGTCGGCGAAGTCTCCGAGATGGTCCTCGCAACTGCGCGAGATCGATGCGGGTCGACGAGCTCCGACCAGCAGCGCGCCGCGCACCGCGCCTGCGACGATCAGCGGCGCACCGGCACCGCATCGGACGCCCAGTTCGTGCAAGCGCGCGGCGATGGGGCCGGCGGCACCCGCGTAATCGTCGATACGCGTCGGCGTTCCCGTGGCGTAGATCTGGCCACTCATGTTGTCGCCTGACAACGAAAACTCCTCACCCACACCGAATCCCGGTACCTCGGGTAGATCGTGTGCGGCGACCACCAGGCAGCTGTTATCAGGCCGGAAACGCACCAGGGTGACGTGATCGACGGCGAGACTGTGCGCAAGTTCGCGCACCGCGACCTGGTAGATCTCAGACAGGTCGGCAGTCCGGGCCACCAGGGTCGCGAGCCGACGCAACGCCGCCTGCTGCCCGGCGAGCCCCAGGGCCTCCTTCCGGCGCAGTTCGGCCTCGGCCGCCCGCAGCCGCGCCTGGCCCACCAGCACATTGGTCAGCAGCGCCAACGTCAGGAACACCGCCAACGCCGGAGCCAGCGAATCGCGCCCCTCCAGATGCAGATATGCGTACACAGCCGCGCTGGCCAGTGATGTCGCGATGGCGAGCGGGAAATCCCAGCCGGCCGAGACCACGAGCACACCCAGCAACAACAATGCTCCGAAGGCGTTCTCCGGAGCAACGATCCGAAGCGCCGCAACCAGACCGACCTCAGCCGCCAGGAATCCCAGACCCACCAGGATGCCGACCCACAACGGTCGCGCGGTCGGCCGCACGACTTGCGCCAACGCCCGGCTCGAAAGGGTTCGCCAGTTCACGCCGATGATCGTAGGAGTTGGCAGCCGCACTGGTGGTGGCGGAACCAGAAGTTTCCCGTTAACGGTAATGCCGGCGCGGCGCGGGCCTGCCACTCTGGAGTCATGGATGCCGCACGCTGTTTGATCGTCGACGATAGTGCCGCATTCTGTGCTGCCGCGCGCAGCATGTTGGAACGCGGGGGTTTCGAGGTCGTGGGGACCGCCGGTTGCGCGGACGAGGCGGTACGTCTGACCGCCCAGTTGCATCCCGATATCGCGTTGGTGGATGTCGATCTGGGCGCCGACAGCGGTTTCGACGTGGCCAGTCAACTCGACGGGGTAGCGGTGATCCTCACCTCGACCCACGACGAACAGGATTTCGCCGACCTGATCGTGGCCAGTCCGGCACTCGGCTTTCTGCCCAAACTGACCCTTTCACCGGATCGGATCCGCGAACTGATCGGTCGCTAACGCGATTCCAGGAACATGATCACGGCCCGCACGCGGCGATGATCGTCACCGGTTTCGGGCAGATCCAGCTTGGTGAGGATGCTGCGCACGTGCTTCTCCACGGTTCCCTCGGTGACCCACAACCGGCGGCCGATGCCGGCGTTGGACAGCCCTTCGGCCATCAGCGTCAGCACCTCGCGCTCGCGGGCACTCAGTGCGGCAAGCGGATCATCGCGCCGCCGAGCCGACACCAATTCGGCGACCAGAGCCGGATCGACGACGGATGCGCCGTTGGCTATGCGGCGCACGGTGTCCACGAAGTCGGATACGTCGGTGACCCGGCTCTTCAGCAGATATCCGATGCTGCGACCACCGGCGAGCAGTTCCATCGCATGGTCGACGTCGACGTGGGCCGATAACACCAGGATAGCGGTGTCCGGTGAGCGTTCCCGAATGGTGCGGGCCGCGTCCAGCCCTTCGGCGTCATGGTTGGGCGGCATCCGAATGTCCACCAGGACGAGATGCGGTTGTTCCTTCTCGACCAGCGTCAACAACTCGGAGGCATCCCCGGCCTGTCCGGCGACCTCGAAACCCTCGCGTTGCAGCAGGCTGGCAAGGCCCTCCCGCAGTAGTACATCGTCGTCGGCGATGACTACTCGCAATGTGCTCATGCCGTCCCTTCTGCCTGGCCCGTTCGGCGCGGCGATATTGTCGCACCCGATGGCGCTCCGCACCGGCCGGACCACCGAACATGGGGGATAACAGGTATTTCCGTATCGGGAAATCCGTTGTTGCCAATGCAGGTCAACTTCGTCGACCGGGCAGCCGAGGAGGGGCATGCTGACTTTCATGACCACCGCATCGCGTCCCGAAACCCACCGCATCTCGCTGCTCGACAGTGATGACGTCGAACGCAGTGAGCTCGGCTCGATCCACCGCGTGACCGCCGACAGTTTTCCGATTCTGAAGAATCTGTCCATCAAGAGGCTGGTGCTCAACCCGGGTGTCATGCGCACGCCGCACTGGCACGCCAACGCCAACGAACTGACCTATTGTGTTGCCGGTACCGCGCTGGTCTCCGTGCTCGACAACGGCAGCCGATTCGCCAGCTTCGTCGTCACGGCCGGGCAGATGTTCCACATCGATTCCGGCGCACTGCATCACATCGAGAACATCGGCTCCGAGCCGTGTGAATTCATCATCGCCTTCCGCAACGAGCGGCCGGAGGATTTCGGGTTCGGGGCCACCATGGGTGCCTTCAGTGACGCCGTGCTCGGCAACACCTACGATCTGCCGGCAGCGGATATGGCCAAGATCCACCGCGACACCCGTGACCGGACCCTTGCCGCGGTGGCGGGAGAGCCCGATGTCCCGCCGAGTGCCTACTTCAAGGATCCGCATCGTTTCGACATCGAGGCTCAGCCGCCCGGGCTCACCTACGCCTACGGCAATGCCCGGTTCGCAAGGGACCAGTTCTGGCCTGCGCTGAAAGATATCTCGATGTATTCGCTTCGCGTCGGCGAGGATGGCATGCGTGAGCCGCACTGGCATCCCGTGACCGCGGAGATGGGCTACGTGCAGAGTGGTCAGGCCCGGATGACGGTCATGAATCCCGATGGGACACTGGACACCTGGAACCTCGCCGCCGGTGACGTCTACTTCATCCCCCGCGCATACCCACACCACATCGAGAACACCGGTGCCGACGAGTGGCACTTCCTGATCTTCTTCGATCAGCCGTTCCCCGCCGATATCGGGTACAAGGCCTCGGTGAGCGCGTACTCCCGATCCGTGCTGGCCGCCGCGTTCGACACCCATATCGACGATCTACCGGACTTTCCCCGCACGACCGCCGACCCGCTGATCGTGCCGCGCAGCAATCCGCTGGACCGGTGACCGCGCAGATCGGTCGTCCCATCGACCGGGTCGAGGGGCACGAAAAGGTCACCGGGACTGCGCGTTACACCGCGGATCACCAGGTGCCGGGTCTGGTTCATGCCGTGCTGGTGCAATCGGAAGTGGCGCACGCGACGGTCACGGCCGAAGCGGTGGCGGCTGCCGCGGCGCGTGCCGCTGCGGCACCCGGCGTGTTGCACGTCCTGACACCGTTGAATTGTCCGCCGCTACACGTATTGCCCGAGGACCTCACCTGGGACCTTCCCCTGGAACGGCGTCCGCCGCTGTCGGATCTGACCGTTCAACATGTCGGTCAGCACCTGGCGGTGGTGGTGGCCGAGACCGTGCAGGACGCCGTCGCGGCCGCGGCACTGATGGACTTCGTGTACATCGAGGCTCCGGCCCAGTTGGGCGCCGCCGCGGTGATGGCGCAACCGGTGCCCCCCGACCAGAAGGGCGGCCAGATCCGGCACGGCACATATCGTCCCGATCACTTCGTCAAACTCGACGAGGAGAAGCTGCAGGAACACCGCGGCCCGGTCGCGGAACCCTCCGGCGTCCGGGTGGCGGGCAGGTTCACCACACCGGTGAACACCCACTATCCGATAGAGCTCGCCGCCACCATCGCGTCGTGGGACGGCGAGTACCTGACGGTGCACGACGCCACCCGCTGGATCACCGGTGAACGGCGGGTGCTGGCGGCCTACCTGGGCATCGACGAAGATCGAGTACGCATCCTTTCACCGTTGGTGGGCGGAGCGTTCGGTTCCAAGAGCTTTTTGTGGATGCACGTCGTGTTGTGCGCCGTTGCCGCCAAAGAGGTAGGCCGTCCGGTGAAGCTGGTTCTGACCCGCAGCCAGATGTTCACCTCCACCGGTCATCGTCCGCGCACCCAGCAGCAACTGGCGCTGGTCGCCGATGACGACGGCACCTTGCTGAGCACCGAACAACACACGGTCACCGAAACTTCCACGGTGGCCCATTTCTGTGAGCCGGTCGGTCTGTCGGCGCGTTTCCTCTACCATTCGCCACGCATGGCGGTATCGCACACCGTGGCCAGGATCAACGCCCCGACACCGTGTTTCATGCGTGGACCGGGGGAGGCGCCCGGGTTGTTCGCACTCGAAGTCGGCATGGACGAACTGGCGGACTCGCTCGGTGTCGACCCGGTGGCGTTGCGGATGGTCAACGATCCGGATACCGACCAGCCGACCGGCCGCCCGTGGTCGGGCAAGCATCTCCGCGATTGCTATCTGCAGGGTGCCGAGCGTTTCGGCTGGGCACAACGATCACCGATCCCGAGGGCAATGCAGCGCAACGGTGTCCAGGTCGGTTGGGGGATGGCCACGGCAAGCTATCCGGGACGGCGGATGCCCGCCGGCTGCCGGGTGACGACCACGTCCGACGGCCGTGTCCGGTTCTCGGCAGCCACCCATGAGATCGGTACCGGTGTGCGCACGGTGATGACACAGATCGCTGCCGATGCGACCGGGCTCCCGCTGGACGCGGTGAGCTTCGACTCCGGGGATTCGACTTTCGCCGATGCCCCCTACAGCGGTGCGTCCCAGACGACAGCAACCGTCGGTTCCGCGGTCGATCTTGCCGGGCGACAGTGGCGCCGGCGACTCGGCCGTCCGGTCGGGTCCGTATCGGAGTTGTGCGCCGTTCTCGCAGACACCCCGGGACTGGCCGACCGACTGAGCTTCACGGTCGCCAGCGAGGGGCCGGCCGACACAGGCCCGCTGTCCCAGTCGTTCGGCGCCCATTTCTGCGAAGTCGAGGTCGACGAGGAGATCGGGCGAGCGAGCGTCACACGTTGGACCGCCGTGATGGACTGTGGGCGGGTGCTCAATCCGAAGTTGGCCACCAATCAGGTGATGGGCGGCATCATCTTCGGGCTGGGTATGGCACTGCTGGAACAGGTGCCCTTCGACGAGAATTCCGGAGTTCCGCTCGGTGAGTACTACGTGCCCACCCATGCCGACACCCCTGATTTCGACATCAGCTTCGTCGACACCCCGGACTACGGCCTCGATCCGGTCGGGGTCCGTGGGATCGGTGAGATCGGGACCTGCGGGGTACCCGCCGCGATCGCCAACGCGATCTATCACGCCACCGGTAAACGGATACACGACCTGCCGATCACGGTGGAGTCGCTGCTGGAGGGACAGCCATGACCGAGCTCGAGTTGACGATCAACGGAACGCCGCGACAGCTGCATATCGATGTCCGCACCACCCTGCTCGATCTGTTGCGGGAAGATCTGGGTCTGACCGGGACCAAGAAGGGGTGCGACCACGGACTGTGCGGTGCCTGCACGGTGACCGTGGACGGTGAGCGGGTACTGAGCTGCCTGACGCTGGCGGTCTCGATCACCGGCTCAACCGTCGAGACCATCGAATCGGGTGACGAATTAGATTGTGTGCAGCGGGCTTTCGTTGCCCATGACGGCTTTCAGTGCGGTTACTGCACCCCGGGCCAGATCACCTCGGCACGTGCATTGCTGCGTGAGCATGCGCGTGGGGATCTGTCCGCGGCCAGCTTCATCGGGGCTCGGTGCAACCTCGCCGAAGGACCGAAAGAACTGTCCGACGACGAGATCCGGGAACGGATGGCAGGCAACATCTGTCGTTGTGGTGCCTACGCCAACATTCTCGCCGCCATCAAGGAGGCCGCCCGGTGAAGACCTTCGACTTCGTACACGCAGAGACCGTCGACGACGCGGTGCGCCGGGGCGCCCACGGTGGTCGCTACTACGCCGGTGGCACCAACCTTCTCGACCTGATGAAACTCGGTGTGGAGGCCCCGCCGGTGTTGGTCGACATCGGCCGGTTGGAGCTGCGTTCGATCACCACCACAGCGGACGGTGGTGTCCTGATCGGTGCCGGGGCGACCAACAGTGCCGTGGCCAACCATCGTCACATCCGGCGTGAGTACCCGATGCTCGCGCAGGCCATCCTCTCCGGCGCCACGACCCAGATCCGCAATATGGCCACCGTCGGCGGCAATCTGATGCAGCGCACTCGCTGTCCGTACTTCATGGACACGTCATTCACCCAGTGCAACAAGCGGATTGCCGACAGCGGGTGCGCGGCCCGGACAGGCGTCAATCGTGAGCATGCACTGTTCGGTGCCAGTGCGGCGTGTGTGGCCGTGCACCCCTCCGATATGGCGGTCGCGCTCGCGGCACTCGATGCCCACGTGCACGTGCAGGGGGCGGCCGGCCGGCGGACGATCGCGATCGCCGACTTCTTCGTGCTGCCGGGCGATCACGCCGAACGTGACAATGTGGTGGGCGAAGGTGAGCTGATCACCGGTGTCGAGATCCCGCCGTCACCGTACGCCCGGCACAGTTGGTACCTGAAGGTGCGCGACCGGCACAGCTATGCGTTTGCCCTGGTGTCGGTGGCCGCCGGAGTGCAGCTCGTCGACGGGAAGATCACCTCGGCCGCCGTGGCGCTCGGTGGGGTGGCCGCCACTCCTTGGCGGGTGGCAGCCGCGGAACGGCAGTTGATCGGCGCACCGCCCTCGGATACCGCGTTCGGCGCGGCGGCCGATGCGCTGGTTGTCGGTGCTGAGCCGCTGGCGCAGAACGGATTCAAGATCAGACTTGTCCGTAACAGTGTGGTGCGGGCGTTGCGGCGGGCCGTCGATACACTCGATCGATGAGTGTCTCATCGTTGATGGCGTCGGTGCTGAACTGGTTGCGTGCCGGTTATCCCGATGGCGTTCCCGGCCCCGATCGGGTGCCGTTGCTCGCGCTGTTGCGTAGCACGCCGCTGACCGATGAGGAGATCAAAGAGGTGGTGTTCAACATCGCCGAGGCTGCCGCCCCCGCCGACAACGACGATCCGATCACCCGCGAGGAGATCGAGATGTTCATCGCCGAAAAGACCCACCACGACCCCGGGCCCGAGAATGTCGCGCGGGTGGCGGCGCGACTGGCAGCGGCGGGCTGGCCACTGGCGGATTTCAGCCAGAGTCCTTCCGCGTCGTGACGCAGCACAGCCGCAGACATCTGTGAGATTGTGCTTGCGCGCCTTCGATTTTCGGCGTAATGTCGAACACAAGTTCGACGCGAAGGTGCTCCCGCTTTTTCGGTGAGCCCGTCTCGGCGGTCATGAGCCGTCGGGAAGGTTCGACGACCCCTGACGAGGGTTGGCCTGAACCGTGTAGCCCCATAAGCGTGTTTTGGCAAACTTTGAAAGGTTGGGTCCAGGGGTAGACGCCATCTATTCCAGTTTTTTCCCGCAGGCGCTGGTGCATGATCTCGCGCGCTTCACCGCCGGAAGAGGATCCATGCCCGGTCCAGTTTTCGTTGATGGGTGCCAAGTATGTCGTGACCGATCTGTCGTCTCCAGCGTGAGCAGTGCTGCGCTGCACCTTGACAACTGAACAGTGAGCCGGCTCCTCACGCGTTACGGGTGGGGTTGCCACGGTAGTTCGTTGGCCGCTACGCGCTGCCGCTCCTCGCTCTGCTCGTCGGCCCAGAAGTCCTCGAACTTCTTGCCGGGGTGGACATTCGGGACACGATTGAGAAGGTTGCTCAGCCACGCGGGTGGCCGTGTGGGTTTCCATTGCGGCAGTGCGGAACTCAACTGTGCCATCGTCTTCAGGACGACGAACACCCCGAAGAAGGCGTCGGGTGCATCGGTGATGGCGATGGCCAGAAATCCGATCAACAGCGTCATGTGCACGACCATGACGCGACCGAGAACCTGGCTGCCGATCTGCTCAAGCTGCCGGAACGGCCAGGTGCGCAACTGGGTCAGATCCACCAGGAAGTCCACTGTCATGAAGGCGAACACAGACAGGCAGCCAAGACCGACGTTGCGCCAATCGACCTGAACGAGGTGGCCGACACCGTTGTGGTTGAGCAGCAACAGCACCGCGCCCAGGAAGACACCATGCACCGCGGAGAAGCTCAGGCTGATGACCGCGAAGCTCGACATGTAGGTCGACAACGGTTTGCCCCGGCGTCGCCGCCCGTTGACCGTGTAGCGATAACGTCCACCCTCGTTGCCGGGGGCGTTGTAGTCGAAGTGTCCGCGCTTGGGCGACCAGCGCTGGTGCAGTGCGATCCGGGCGAGGATGAGGAGCGCGGCGGCCACCGTCTCGAACCAGTACACCGCCAGGGTGGTCCCGCCGGACCAGTCCTGGGTGAACCACCCGAACACGGGCACCGCGATGACGCCCAGCATGGAGACCAGGTGCACGACGCGGATCACGCCGCAAATCGTCGCACGCCAGTAGCCGAGAAGGGTGATTCGGCGGGACTGACTATCGATGCGGTGTGGGAGTCGTCGACCGCGGACGAACAGTTTTGGCAAAGTGTCTACACATGTGTCAAAAAGCGCTAGCTTGACGCTTGTCAAACTCAGTCGTCCTTGGAGGCAGCGTGTCGCATATTTCGACGTGGATGGGTGCTGGTGTGGTCGCAGCGGGGGTCTCGGCGGCGATGATCGTCGGCGCCGACGTGGCTAGCGCGGACACCGGCGCCGACTCCTCGTCAGACTCATCGACGACCTCTTCCGATGGCGACCGGACACGTCCAGGTGGTTCGCACGATGCGGCTGCACCTGACGCGTCCGAGAAGGCATCCGATAGCGACACGGACGCCAACGACGACACCGACGACGGTGCCGGGCTCGACGATGACTTCGGCAACGACGTGGACGCCGACGATGAGCTCGATGACGGTGTCGAGTTGGGCAGCGGTGACGAACAGGGCGAAGACGAGGTATCCGCCGGTGTCGGCGGCGGCGCGCGCACCGAAGACGACGTACTCGTCGAGGACAGGAAGAGTGCGCATGAGGCGTCAGGATCGGACGGTGAAGCCGTCGATCTGATCGTCGAGAACCCTGCCGATTCCGAGATCGGAGAGGGCGCGTCCGCGGTCATCGACGGTTCCGAAGCCGAAGAGTCGGCCGTGGTGGAGTCCGCCGTGGTGACATCCGATGGTGACGACACCGGCCTCGCAGCCCACCTGTGGACCCCGAACGTGGCGCCCGCCGCAGCATCGACGGCGGCGGCCATCACCTCCGCGACGGTGAGCTCGGCAGTGGCGGTGCCACAGCGGTCGCTGCTGGACATCATCGCGTCGTTCGTCTTCGACTTCGTCGGAGTGGCAGTGACATTCATCGCCGGACCGCCGGTCGTCCCGCGCGGCAGTACTGTCACGGTGCGGACATCGACCTTGGCGATCGACGGCCAGCACACGGTGCCCGCCCATTGGTATTACCCCGCGGGCGACGAGCCACCGCAGCGGATCATCTACCTGCAGCACGGCTTTCTCGGAGTCGGCGCGATGTACAGCTACACAGCAGCGAACCTCGCCGAAAGCACCAACAGCATCGTCGTGGTGCCGACCTTGACCTCGAACCGTAATGTCGAGGACGGATTCTGGCTGGGCAGCGACGAGGCGCTGCGGGCCACAGCTGCACTGTTTCTCGGTGACCGGGAAGCCTTGACCGCCAGTGCAATTGCCGCCGGCTTCGCCGAGCGATACGGCACCGAGGCCACTCTGCCGGACCGGTTCGCCTTGGTGGGGCACTCGCTGGGCGGCAATCTGGTGGCCGGTGCCGCGGGTTACTACGCCGACGCCGTCACCGCAGGCGGGGAAACCAGCCACCTGGCCGGGGTGATACTGCTCGACGCGGCACCGCAGGGCAGCGTGCTGTCCGATGCACTGGTCAAACTGGACGGGATCGGCAGTTACGTCCCTGTGCTGGAACTCGGCGCACCCAAAGAGCCTCGTCGGGTGGATGAGGCCCTGAACCAGCATCGGCCCGGGACCTTCAACGGCATCGTGCTGGAGAACGGCAAGCACCTGGATTCCATGGACGGCGGCTCCTGGCTCATCCAGTTCATCTCGCACCTCTACCAGGGCTTCCCGACGGCCCAGAACCAGGCGGCGGCGCAGGTGATCATCGACGGTTGGGCGAAGGACATCCTCGACGGCCGGATCGACCCGCTCACCGGCCGGTGTGCCGGTGCGGAGTGCGCCGGCATCTACGGCGACCCGGGCCAGGTACTGGAGCTGCAGACCCCGGCCGGGCCGACACGTGGGTCGGTGATCGGTACGGCCGTGTCCGTGCGCTCGACCGAGTTCCAGCCGGTCCCCGTGACGGCGACCGTGGCGGCGCGTTGGCCGGCAGGCCGAAATCTTGTGCTGAGCATGTGATCTCGATCAACCGGACCACACCGCAGACAGCAAGCACCCCGCCGACGTCGACATCGGCGGGGTGGCTCGACGAAAGTACTAGATCGTGGCGGTGTCGATCACGAACCGGTACCGCACATCACTGGAGATCACGCGGTCCCACGCCTCGTTGACATAGGACGCCTCGATGACCTCGATCTCCGGGGTGACGCCGTGCTCGGCGCAGAAATCGAGCATCTCCTGGGTCTCCGGGATACCGCCGATCATCGATCCGGAGATGCTGCGGCGGCCACCGGCCAGCGGGAAGAAAGGCACCTCGAGCGGATGCTCGGGCGCACCCAGCTCGACCAGGGTGCCATCGATCTTGAGCAGGCCCAAGTACTGACCGAGGTCGAGGTTGGCCGACACGGTGTTGAGGATCAGGTCAAACTTGCCGGCCAGCTTGCTGAAGGTCTCGGGGTCGCTGGTGGCGTAGTACTCGTCGGCACCGAGTCGCAGGCCGTCTTCCATCTTCTTGAGCGACTGGCTCAGAACGGTCACCGTGGCGCCCATCGCGTGGGCCAGCTTGACGCCCATGTGGCCGAGGCCGCCGAGGCCGATGATGGCGACATTCTTGCCGGGGCCGGCGTTCCAGTGCTTGAGCGGGGAGAACAGCGTGATGCCCGCGCACAGCAGGGGAGCGGCCTTGTCCAGGGGAATGCTGTCCGGGATGCGCAGGACGAACTTTTCGTTCACGACGATCGCCTGGCTGTAACCGCCCTGGGTGATGGTGCCGTCCCGGTCGGTGGCGTTGTATGTTCCGATCATGCCGGTGCCGAGGCAGTACTGCTCCAGGCCGGCCGCGCAGTTCTCGCAGTTCTGGCAGGAATTCACCATGCAACCGACGCCGACGTGGTCGCCGACCTTGTACTTGGTGACCTCCGAGCCGACCTCGGTGACCACTCCGGCGATCTCGTGACCGACGACGAGCGGGTAGCTGGGGGTGCCCCACTCGGCCTTGGCGGTGTGGATGTCGCTGTGACAGATGCCGGCGAACTTGATGTCGAACGCCACATCGTGGGGGCCGACGTCACGGCGCTCGATGGTGGTCTTGGTCAGCGGATCTGTCGCGGAGGTGGCGGCGTAGGCGGAAACTGTTGTGGTCATCGATTCATCCTCTTCACATGCGTCTTTTCATATGGTCACGTGCGAATTCGTGCATCTTCACCCGACAGTAGTGAACTCAGCACAAGCGGGCACCGAGAAGTGCCCTCGCAGGGTGACAACGACCCGGGTGCCTGGTCTAGTCCCGCCGGCGGCTGTGAATTCGGTCAAAGAATCCGGTCAGAGACCGGGTGCCCGGAATCCCGCGTTGAAACTGACCCGGTCATACCGGGCGACGCCGGCCAGGGTGTAGGGGTCGGCGGCGGCGATGGCGTCGGCCTCCTCGGCTGACATGTCCGCGGCGACCAGCACCGCGCCGTCCTGCGATTCCAGCCTGCCGGCCAGCAGGATCCGGCCGCCCTCGACCTCACCCCTCAACCACTCCAGGTGTGCCGGACGGCTTTGATCGATGACGTCGAGGGGTTGCAGATAGGTGATGTTGAGGACATGGAACACGTCGCAAAGACTAGTTGATGGGCGCGTTGAGCCAGCGTAGGTCGTCGATGATGCCGCGCGCGGCGACGACACCCTGCCCGGTCTGCCACACCTCGTTGTTGACCGCGAACACCCGGTCGTCCCGATTGGCCGACAACTTCCGCCAGGCCGCGCTGTCGAGAACCCGCGGCGCTCGATCCTTGGCTGCCGGCGAGTCGAAGGACAGGTAGACGATATCGCCGTCCGCCGCCGACAGATCGGTGTCGTCGGAGAGATCGCTGATGTCGATCTCGATATAGGGGCGGTCGGTGAAGCGTTGTGCCGCAGGGCGATCCACACCGACCTCGGCCAACACCGACGCCGGGAAATTGGCGGTGCCGTAGACACGGACGGTGTTCTCGGTGAACTGCACGATCGAGGCCTGGAAATGGGTGGCGTCGTTGCTTCGGCCCGCCTCCTCGGCCATGCGTCCGAAGTCGCCGAGGATCGCATCGGCCGCCCCGGAGCGACCGGATGCCGCGGCAACAGTCCGCAGGGTCGCCTGCCAGTCCTGGGCGGGGCCGGTGAACACCGTCGGCGCGATCGCGCTGAGTGCGCCGAAACCCTCCAGGCCATGGCCGGCCGAGGCGAGGATCAGATCGGGATTCGCGCCGCGCGCTGCCTGGATGTCGGTGATGGGCGGTGCATCGTGCAGAACGGTGCCCAGATAGGAGGGCTGGGGCACTGCGGTGCCGACCACGCGACCCTGCAGTCCGAGCGCGCACAAGGCGTCGAGCTGACCGGGAGCGAGGGCGACGAGTCGTTGTGGGTCCCCGCGCACTTCGGTGACCGCCGGTACGCCGGGGGCCGTGGCGTCCTGTGGCGCAGCGTTGCGCACCGGACGGACCGCCTCGACGGCACCGGGTCCGGTGGCGGCCGGCTCGGCAGCGCACGATTCGTCCGGTTTGCGCTGGTTACCGAGCACGCCGGCACTGGCGATCCGGGTGGTGCTCGTGATGGGGGCGTCCGGGCCGGGGGTACGGGCGGGCTCGGTGCCTCCGCAGCCGGTCAGCAGGACCAATGTGGCGGCGGCACCCGCGGCGATCAGGCCTGTGCGCGCAGAGGGGAACAGCACGCCGCCGACGGTATCAATGTCGTCGACCGGCCCGGCGCAACCCGCGCTCGGAGGGCCCCGACTAGCGAATACGACACTTTGTAGGACACCCATGTCGCAGCCGACCGGGATGGGGATAAGATCACGGACATAACAGTGCCGGGATCTGACCCGTCGACTTTTTTTGGAGGATCTGTTGGTAGCCGAAGCGCCCCCAATCGGAGAACTCGAGGCACGGCGTCCGTTCCCGGAGCGCATGGGGCCCAAGGGCAACCTGATCTACAAGCTGATCACGACGACCGATCACAAGCTGATCGGGATGATGTACTGCGTCGTCTGCTTCATGTTCTTCTTCGTCGGCGGCCTGATGGCGCTGCTGATGCGCACCGAACTCGCCATGCCTGGACTGCAGTTCCTGTCGAATGAGCAGTTCAACCAGCTGTTCACCATGCACGGCACGGTGATGCTGCTGTTCTACGCCACCCCGATCGTTTTCGGCTTCGCCAACCTGGTGCTGCCGCTGCAGATCGGCGCCCCCGACGTCGCCTTCCCGCGACTGAACGCCTTCTCGTTCTGGCTGTTCCTGTTCGGTGCGCTGATCGCCATGGGTGGTTTCATCACGCCCGGCGGTGCCGCCGACTTCGGCTGGACCGCGTACTCCCCGCTGACCGATGCCATCCATTCCCCGGGCGCCGGTGGCGACCTGTGGATCATGGGTCTGGCCGTCGGTGGTCTCGGCACCATCCTCGGTGGCGTCAACATGATCACCACCGTGGTCTGCATGCGTGCCCCGGGTATGACCATGTTCCGGATGCCGATCTTCACCTGGAACATCCTGGTGACCTCGATCCTGGTGCTGCTCGCCTTCCCGCTGCTGACCGCGGCGCTGTTCGGCCTTGCCGCCGACCGTCACCTCGGTGCGCACATCTACGACCCGGCCAACGGCGGTGTGCTGCTGTGGCAGCACCTGTTCTGGTTCTTCGGCCACCCCGAGGTGTACATCATCGCGCTGCCGTTCTTCGGCATCGTCTCGGAGATCTTCCCGGTGTTCAGCCGTAAGCCGATCTTCGGTTACACCACCCTGATCTACGCCACGCTGGGTATCGCGGCGCTGTCGGTGGCGGTGTGGGCGCACCACATGTACGCCACCGGCGCCGTGCTGCTGCCGTTCTTCTCCTTCATGACGTTCCTGATCGCAGTGCCGACCGGTATCAAGTTCTTCAACTGGATCGGGACCATGTGGAAGGGGCAGCTGACCTTCGAGACGCCGATGCTGTTCTCGGTGGGCTTCCTGATCACCTTCCTGCTCGGCGGTCTGTCGGGTGTGCTGCTGGCCAGCCCGCCGCTGGACTTCCACGTGACGGACTCCTACTTCGTCATCGCGCACTTCCACTACGTGCTCTTCGGCACCATCGTGTTCGCCACCTACGCGGGCATCTACTTCTGGTTCCCGAAGATGACGGGCCGTCTGCTCGACGAGCGACTCGGCAAGCTGCACTTCTGGCTGACCTTCATCGGCTTCCACCTGACCTTCTTGGTCCAGCACTGGGTCGGCGACGAGGGCATGCCGCGTCGGTACGCGGACTACCTGCCCAGCGACGGTTTCACGACGCTGAACGTCATCTCCACCGTCGGTGCCTTCGTGCTCGGCATCTCGACGTTGCCGTTCGTCTGGAACGTCTTCAAGAGCTGGCGCTACGGTGAGCCCGTCGTGGTCGACGACCCGTGGGGTTACGGCAACTCGCTGGAGTGGGCCACCTCGTGCCCGCCGCCGCGGCACAACTTCACCGAGCTGCCGCGCATCCGGTCGGAGCGTCCCGCGTTCGAGCTGCACTACCCGCACATGGTCGAGCGGATGCGCGCCGAGGCGCACATCGGCCGGGCGCATGGACCCGACGACGGCGATGTCACCCGGATCGACGACGTAGAAGTTCGCAGCTGACCCGATAGCCGATCCGCGGCATCTCAACGGAGGTAACTGTGCCGACGGCCTCGCAGTCAGTCGATGCTGCGCGCGGACGTTCCTCGCTGCTGATCACCGTCACCGGTGTCGATCAGCCGGGCGTGACGTCAGCATTGTTCGAGGTGCTCTCCCGGCACCGTGTCGAGCTGCTGAACGTCGAGCAGGTCGTCATCCGCAACCGGCTCACGCTGGGCGTCCTGGTGTCGGTGGACACGCCGGTCGCCGACGAGGCCCGGTTCGCCGACGAGATCCGCGCCGCGATCCACGGCGTCGGACTCGATGTCACCATCGAGCGCAGCGATGACAAGCCGGTGATGGTGGAGCCCTCCACCCACACCATCGTGGTGCTCG
Organism: Mycolicibacterium neoaurum ATCC 25795; assembly: GCF_000691525.1. Taxonomy (GTDB): domain Bacteria; phylum Actinomycetota; class Actinomycetes; order Mycobacteriales; family Mycobacteriaceae; genus Mycobacterium; species Mycobacterium neoaurum. The sequence goes on along the minus strand of NZ_JMDW01000011.1, from coordinate 97,796 downwards.
GGCGGCCGATCACCGCCGAGGCGTTCGGAGTGGTGGCGCGCGAGGTGGCCGAGCTCGGGGTCAACATCGACTTCATCCGCGGCGTATCCGACTACCCGGTGACCGGCCTGGAACTGCGTGTCTCGGTACCGCCGGGCGCGGTGTACACCGAACTGCAGAGCGCGATGGCGCGCACCGCGGTCGACCTCGGTGTCGACATCGCGCTGGAGGATTACAGCCTGTCCCGACGGACGAAGCGCCTCATCGTCTTCGATGTCGACTCCACCCTGATCCAGGGCGAGGTCATCGAGATGCTGGCCTCGCACGCCGGTGCGGAGGCCGCGGTCGCCGAGGTCACCGAGGCGGCCATGCGCGGGGAGCTCGATTTTGCCGAGTCGCTGCACAAGCGGGTGGCGACACTGGCCGGGTTACCCGCCGAGGTGCTCGATGATGTCGCCGAACAGATCGAGCTGACCCCCGGCGCGCGGACCACCATTCGTACCCTGCGCAGGCTCGGGTATCACTGCGGCATCGTCTCGGGCGGTTTCCGCCAGGTCATCGACCCGCTGGCGCACGAGCTCAAACTCGACTTCGTGGCGGCCAACGAGCTCGAGATCGTCGACGGCAAGCTCACCGGCCGCGTCGTCGGCACCGTGATCGATCGGCCGGGCAAGGCCAAGGCGCTGCGCGACTTCGCCGAACAGGCCGGCGTGCCGATGGCACAGACGGTGGCAGTCGGCGACGGCGCCAATGACATCGACATGTTGTCGGCAGCCGGTCTGGGTGTGGCCTTCAACGCCAAACCCGCACTGCGCGAGGTCGCCGACGCCTCGCTGAGCCACCCTTACCTCGACACGGTGTTGTTCCTGCTGGGGGTCACCCGTGGTGAGATCGAGGCCGCCGATGCCGTCGACGGGACGGTTCGTCGCGTGGACATCCCCAGCTAGTTCAGACCACCACCGCGTGTGTTTCCGGAGCCACGGAGACGCCGGTGATCGAGCGCCAGGCCCGAGCCATCAGTTCGACGGCCGCCTCCAACTGTGCTTCGGGCAGCGCATAGGGCACCCTGATGAAGCGCTCCAGGGTGCCGTCGACGCCGAAGCGCGGGCCCGCGGGCAGATCTAGTCCGAGTCGGGATGCCGAGGCCGAGAGCGCGGTGCTCATCGGCGACGGCAGCTGCACCCACAGCGACATTCCGCCGCGGCCCGGGCCGGGCCGCCAGTCGGGAAGCTCGCGCGCCAACACGTCGATCAAGAACTGCCTTCTCGCGGCGAGTATCTCGCGCCGCTCCGGCAGTATCTGGTCGCGGACCTGCAGCAGTCGCGCCGCCGCCAGCTGCTCGAGGATGGGGGTGCCCAGGTCCACTGCCGCACGAGTGGCCGCGATGGTGGCCAGGGTGGCCGGTTCGGCGCGGATCCAGCCCACTCGCAGGCCGCCCCAGAATGATTTCGACATCGATCCGATGGTCAGTACCAGTTCGCGGCGCTGGGTCATCGCTGCGGCCAGCGGCGCCGGCGGTTCCTCGTCGAGCCACATGTCCATGATCGACTCGTCGACGATGGTGCGGGTGCGCGTCTCGGAAATGATGTGGCCCAAACGTTTTCGTTCATCTTCCGGCATGGTGAAACCGGTTGGATTGTGGCTGTCGGGGACGAAGTAGGCCAGCACCGGTGCCAATTGGCGGATCGCGGCGTGCACGGCGTCCAGTTCCCAGCCGCCGTCGTTGAGCGCCACCGGTACGGCTCGTGACCCGGCGGCCGCGATGGCCGCGAGTGCGCCGTGGTAGGTCGGCTGTTCGACGAGCACCCGGTCGCCGGGCTGGGCGAACGCGGCCAGGATCAGGCCGATGGCATGTTGGGCGCCGGTGGTGATCATGATCTGCGTCGGATCGGTGGAAAGACCACGGGCGGTGTAGCTTTCGGCCACCGCTTCGCGCAGCGCGCACACTCCCGACAATTCGTGACCGACCTCGGCCAGGTAGGGGGTGATATCGCGGGCGGCCTCGGAAAAGGCCTCGCGAACAGCCGCGCTGGGCGCCGAGAGTGCCGCGGCGGCCAGGCTCACCGTCGGTGTGCTCGGATCGGTGGGAAGTACAGGACGCGGTGGCAGGGCGGCCGTGCTGCGCGCGCCGCGTCGCGCGTGCAGATAACCGTCCTCGCGGAGCGCAGCGAACGCGGCGGTGACCGTGGTGCGCGAGACGCGCAGAGCCTCTGCGAGGGCGCGTTCGCTCGGTAATCGGGAACCGACGGGGAGGCGACCGTCGACGATGAGCAATCGGACCGCATCGGCAAGGCCCAAATATGCGGCACCGGTCGAACTGGATGTGCGCCAGTTGCCGAGTTCGCGAGCTAAACGGTCCACATCGAGCACTCTGGACCCCATATCGATGGACATAAGAGCCAGTATCTGCCAACTGGCTATTGATCGGCAAGCCATTGCCGCCAGAAGATCGATCCATGAAAGAGAACTGGATGGTTCGGATGGCGGGGAAGTACCGGCGCTCGGGTGTCCGCAATCCGCGGAGGTTCGGCGACGTCGACAACGCGGATGCCCGCCGGATGCGCACCGAACTCGACGCGATCCGTGCACGATTCCCCGACCACGCATGACCACCCGCGTCGAAAACAGTCCCCGGCCGCCAGTGCTCCTGCCCGCCGGCCTGTTGCTGCTGGGCCTCGTCGGTTACGGGTTCTCGATGGCCGTCATGGTGCGGGCCGGATTGGGTCTCGACCCGTGGGACGTCTTCCACCAGGGCCTCAGTCGACGCACCGGGCTGACCATGGGAACGGTGACGGCGCTGGTCGGCATCATCGTGCTGCTCGCCTGGATCCCGCTGCGCAACCGCCCGGGTGTGGGCACCGTCGCCAACGTCATCGTCATCGCCGTGACCGTCGACGTCGGTATCGCGCTGCTGCCGGCGCCCACCGATCTCCGGGTGCGGGTGGCCATGATGCTCGGGGCGGTGCTGCTCAACGCGGTGAGCACGGTGCTCTACATCGGCGCCGGACTCGGACCCGGACCGCGCGACGGGCTGATGACCGGCTTGGTGGCACGGACCGGACGGTCGGTGCGGCTGGTCCGCACGGCCATCGAGGTGACGGTGTTGACCCTCGGCTTCCTGCTCGGCGGCACGGTTGGTGTCGGCACGGTGATCTATGCCTTCGGTATCGGCCCGCTGGTCCAGCTGATGCTCAGATTCATGCCGAGGCGTCTGCTGTTCCATGATTTCGGCGCACGAGCCGTCAAGCGAAGCGATGCGGAAACAACTCTCGGTGGCGCGGGGCGTACCCCGGCGGTCGATCCGGGCGACACTACGATGGGCGGGTGCCAGCAGACGAGCCCACCGCAGCCGATGTCCCCGGGGAAGACCTGCTGATCGAATTCGCCAAGGTCACCCTCCGGCGCGGCGGCAAGACCCTTGTCGGGCCCATCGACTGGGCGGTCGAACTCGACGAGCGCTGGGTGGTGATCGGCCCCAACGGGGCGGGCAAGACCTCACTGCTGCGCATCGCCGCAGCCATCGACCATCCCTCCTCGGGGGTGGCGTTCGTGCTCGGTGAGCGGTTGGGGCGCACCGACATGGGGGAGCTGCGCTCCCGGGTGGGATTGAGCAGTTCTGCTCTGAGCCAACGGATTCCCGATGACGAGATCGTGCGGGACCTGGTGGTCTCGGCAGGTTACGCGGTGCTGGGACGCTGGCGTGAGAAGTACGACGACGTGGACTACGAACAGGCCGTCGACATGCTGGAGAGCCTGGGGGCCGAGCATCTGGCCGAGCGCACCTACGGCACCTTGAGCGAGGGGGAGCGAAAGCGGGTACTGATCGCCCGCTCGCTGATGACCGACCCGGAACTGCTGCTGCTCGACGAGCCCGCCGCCGGTCTGGACCTCGGTGGCCGTGAGGAATTGGTGGCCCGGCTGGCGGATCTGGCGGCCGACCCCGATGCCCCCGCCATCGTCCTGGTGACCCACCATGTGGAGGAGATCCCGCCGGGTTTCTCACATTGCCTACTGCTCTCGGAGGGCAGCGTGGTGGGGTCCGGTCTGCTTGCCGATGTGCTGACATCGGAGAATCTGTCCGCGGCGTTCGGACAGTCCATCACGCTTGACTACATCGACGGCCGGTACTTCGCGCGGCGCACCCGCAGCCGCGCCGCACACAGGAGGCGCGCCACATGAGCGATAACTCGGACCCGCTGGTTCCCCGGCCCGCCTCCACGGTGATGCTGTTACGCGATCAGGGCACGGCCGAATCGCTGGAGGTCTTCCTGATGCGCCGGCACTCGGCGATGGATTTCGTCGCCGGCGTGATGGTCTTTCCCGGCGGGGGTGTCGACGAACGCGATCGGGGGACGGGCATCGCCTGGTACGGCCCCGAACCGTCCTGGTGGGCCGAGCGGATGAACGTCGACGTCGACCTGGCCGAGGCGCTGGTCTGCGCGGCGGCGCGCGAGACGTTCGAGGAGTCCGGCGTGTTGTTCGCCGGCGCCGCCGACGATTCCGACGTGCTCGTCGACGATGCGTCGGTGTACCGCGAGCAGCGGGCGGCATTGGCCGACAACTCCCTGTCCTTCGCCGACTTCCTGCGTGCCGAGAAACTGGTGCTGCGGGCCGATCTGCTGCGACCGTGGGCCAACTGGGTCACCCCGGTCGAGGAGCGGACCCGACGTTATGACACCTATTTCTTCGTCGGTGCCCTGCCGAAGGGGCAGCGCGCGGACGGCGAGAACACCGAGAGCGACCGCGCGTTCTGGTCCACCCCGCAGGCCGCGCTCGACGAGTTCGCCGAGGGCCGCTCGTTCCTGCTGCCGCCGACCTGGTCGCAGCTGGACTCGCTCAACGGGCGCACGGTTGCCGACGTGCTGGCCACCGAACGCGAGATCGTTGCGATGATGCCGAGCCTGTCCGCGGACAGCGGGACCGGTGACTGGGATATCGAGTTCTTCGACGGGGCCCGCTACAACGAGGCGCGCAACCGGCGCTCCCCGGAGGGCTACAACAACCCGCCGAACCCATGACCGAGTTCGTCACCTCGGCCGTGCACGACGGCGTCGGCACCCTGGTGTTGTCGCGGCCGCCCACCAACGCGCTGACCCGCCAGATGTACCGCGAGCTCGCCGACGTCGCCGGTGAGCTCGGACGCCATCCGCAGGTGCGCGCGGTCATTCTCTTCGGTGGTCACGAGGTGTTCAGCGCCGGTGACGACATCGCGGAGCTGCGCCGCCTGACTGCCACCGATGCGCGCAGCGTGACGACCGCGTGCCGAACGGCACTGGACGCGGTGGCCGCCATCCCGCAGCCGACGGTTGCCGCGGTGACCGGCTACGCGCTGGGATCAGGTCTGGCACTGGCGTTGGCCGCGGACTGGCGGGTGGCCGGTGACAACGTCAAGGTCGGTGTGACCGAGGTGCTCGCCGGGCTGCTGCCCGCCGCGGGGACCGATCGGCTGGTCGCGGCGATCGGCTCGGCGCGGGCCAAGGATCTGGTGTTCAGTGGCCGGTTCGTCGGTGCCGAGGAGAGCCTGGCGCTCGGGCTGGTCGACGAGCTGGTGCCCCCCGACGGTGTCTACGACGCCGCGCTGAGCTGGGCGCGTCGTTATCTCGAGACGCCGGCGCATGTGCTGGCCGGTGCCAAGGCGATGATCGATGGCGCTGGTGAGGGCGTCGAGCACTACGTCGAGGTCTTCGGGGCGGGCACCGGCAGTTAGGCTGCCCATATGACGAGCACGGACCACACGCCCGATGTCGCCGCCGGGGCGGCTCCGGAGCCCAACCCGCACGCCACCGCCGAGCAGGTCGAGGCCGCCCTCAAGGACACCAAGCTGGCCCAGATCCTGTATCACGACTGGGAGGCCGAGACCTACGACGACAAGTGGTCGATCTCCTATGACCAGCGCTGCATCGACTACGCGCGCGGTCGCTTCGACGCCATCGTGCCCGAGCATGTTCAGCAGGAACTGCCCTACGACCGGGCCCTGGAGCTGGGCTGCGGCACCGGATTCTTCCTGCTCAACCTCATCCAGGCCGGGGTGGCCCGCCGTGGCTCGGTGACCGATCTGTCCCCGGGCATGGTCAAGGTCGCCACCCGCAACGGGCAGGGTCTCGGCCTCGACATCGACGGTCGCGTCGCCGATGCCGAGGGCATCCCGTACGAGGACAACACCTTCGATCTGGTGGTCGGGCACGCCGTGCTGCACCACATCCCGGACGTGGAGAAGTCGCTGCGCGAGGTGGTCCGCATCCTCAAGCCCGGTGGGCGGTTCGTCTTCGCCGGTGAGCCGACCAGCGCGGGCAATGTCTACGCGCGCAACCTCTCGACGCTGACCTGGCATCTGTCGACCAACATCACCAAACTGCCCGGGTTGGAGAACTGGCGCCGCCCGCAGGAGGAACTGGACGAGTCCTCCCGCGCCGCCGCACTCGAGGCAGTCGTGGATCTGCACACCTTCGATCCCGAGGATCTGGAGCGGATGGCCACCAATGCCGGTGCCGTCGAGGTGGCCACCGCCAGCGAGGAGTTCACCGCGGCGATGCTCGGCTGGCCCATCAGGACCTTCGAGGCATCGGTGCCGCCGGGCCGGCTGGGTTGGGGATGGGCGAAGTTCGCCTTCAACAGCTGGACGACGCTGAGCTGGGTGGATGCCAACGTTTGGCGCAAGGTCGTGCCCAAGGGCTGGTTCTACAACGTGATGGTCACGGGCACCAAGCCGTTGTGATGTGGCGGTAGTCTTCTCGCTCGACGATGTCGCCTACCTCGGTGGCGACGAAGGTCGTCGGGCACTGGCCGAGATCGCCGAGCTGTCGTTGAGCGATGCCGGCCGGGTGGCCGATATCACCTCGGTGCGTGAGCGTTTCGGCGATCGCACGGCGGTGCTGGTGGAGACCACCCTGCTGCGGCGGCGGGCGCGGACCAAATTCGCCGACGCGTCGTCGTGGTTGTTCACCGATGACGCCATGCAGCAGGCCACCGCCGAGCCGGTGGCGCTACACCGTGCTCAGCGGCTGGCCGGCATGCGTGTCCACGATGTGACGTGCTCGGTGGGTGCCGAACTGGCCGCGCTCATACCGAGGGCCGAATCGGTGCTCGGCAGCGATCTGGATCGGGTGCGGCTTGCCATGGCGCACAACAACGTTCCCGATGCGGCTTTGGTGCTCGCCGATGCGCTCGTCCCGGTCAGCCGCGATACCGTCGTGCTCGCTGATCCCGGCAGGCGTGCCGGTGGCCGTCGACGCTTCGATCCACGGGCGTATACGCCGCCGTTGGACACTCTGCTCGAGGTCTACCGCGATCGACACATCGTCGTGAAATGTGCTCCGGGAATCGATTTCGGCCAGCTCGACGAGCTGGGGTTCACCGGCGAGATCGCGGTGACGTCATGGGGTGGCAGCGTGCGCGAGGCGTGCCTGTGGTCCGCCGGTCTGCGCGCAGCCGGGGTGCACCGGCGTGCGGTCGTCCTGGACAGGGCCGAGGAGTTGACCGATGCCGATCCCGACGACTGCACCGTGGCAGCGGCCGGCCGGTGGATCATCGACCCCGACGGGGCGGTGGTGCGCGCCGGTCTGGTGCGCCAGTACGCGACCCGACACGGCCTGTGGCAACTGGATCCCGATATCGCGTATCTGTCCGGGGATGTGGTGCCCGAAGGAGTCCGCGGATTCGAGGTGCTCGCCGAGATCGGATTCGACGAGAAGCGGCTGCGCCGCGAACTGGTGGCCAGGGACTGTGGTGCGGTGGAGATCTTGGTCCGCGGCGTCGATATCGACCCCGACGTCCTGCGTCGGCGGCTTAAGTTGCGGGGCACGTCTGCGCTGTCGGTGGTGCTCACCCGCATCGGTACCGGGGCCGCCAGTCGCGCGGTGGCATTCATTTGTCGTCCGTCGCGATAGTGCCACAGGTAATCTTGGTACCGGCGGCGCCTGTGCCGCTCCCGTTCCTCGGAGGATCTCCCAGATGCGTGTACCCCCGCTGGCCGTCACCGTGCTGGCAGCAACCACCACGGCCCTGCTGGGCGTCGCGGGTGCACCGGTCGCCGCAGCCGCGCCACCGGGGTGCAGCGACGTCGACGGCGTGCTCGGGCCCGACAACGTGTGCACCATCGCCCAGACCGATCCGGCCTACACGCTGAACATCAAGTTCCCGGCGAACTTTCCCGATCCCAAACCGGTGATCGAGTACGTCAAGCAGACCCGCGATGGCTTCCTGAACGTCGCGAAGTCCCCGGACTTCCGCGGGATGCCCTACGAACTGGACACCACCACCGTCCAGTACAGTTCCGCCGTCCCGCCGCGGGGGACCCAGTCGGTGGTGTTCACCACCTATCAGAATGTCGGTGGGGCCCACCCGCAGACGTTCTACAAATCGTTCAGCTGGGATCAGGCTTACCGCAAGCCGATCACCTTCGAGAAGCTGTTCCGCGAGGGTGCAGACCCGCTGCCGGTGATCTTCCCGGTGGTGCAGGCCGATTTGGCCCGGCAGTCGGGCATCCCCGATCCGGTGTTACCGGATGCGGGTCTGGACCCGGCCAACTATCAGAACTTCGCCATCACCGACGATGCGGTGATCTTCTTCTTCAGCCAGGGCGAATTGCTGCCCGAATCGGCCGGCGCCGTTCAGGTTTCGGTGCCGCGCGCAACGGTGGCCCCGCTGCTGGCCTGAGCGCGAACCTAGACCGGAGCGAAGCTGTAGACCTGGCCTGCGCTGGTGGTGACGACAACCCTACGGTCATGGCCCACCGACACACCGAGCGGCGCACCGTCGGCCTCCGGTAACGGGTACTGGTTGAGGGTGCGGCCGTCGGCGGTGTCGAATACCAGCAGCGCCTGACCGGCGTCACCGTCGCGGATCACCGCGTAGCCGGTGCCGCCGCCGCTCTGCGTGGACGTCGTCAACGGTTCGACATCGTCACGGCTCCAGGCGATCTCGCCGCTGTCGGTGACCGACACCAGATGCGAACCCGGTCCTCCGCCGGCGATGACGTGTCCATCCGGGGTCACCGACGGTGGAGTTCGCGGGGTGGAGTCCAGTGCCACCGACCATCTTGCGCTGCCGTCGGCGGTGTCGATCGCCCACAGTCGGTTGTCGCGGCCGGTGACGTAGGCGACGGTGCCGTCCGCCGAGAGCACCGGGCTGGCGATCGGTCCGCCGCCGATGGCGGTGCTGGTCCACGCCGTGCTCACCATCGCGGTGGCGTCGGGGCGATACTTCAATCCGGTGAGGACCGGTGCCGGGGCGCCGGGTTGCCAGAGTCCGGCGACCAGCATGCCGGTGTCGGCGCTGAACGCCGGCGCCGAAGCCACCGGGCAACCACTGCGTTCGGTGACGCAGTCGTCGAGTCCGCGTTGCGAATCGGTGGGATCGACGCCGGCGACGAGATCAAGCGGCGTACCGATGACGGTTCCTCGATGCGCGTCGAACACCAGCACCTGGCCCAGATGGGTGAACACCAGCAGGTGTCCGGGATCGAGCAGGCGCGGGGTCATCGGCATGCCGATCACCGGCTGCCGCCAGCGGATCCACTGCGTCGGCGGGAACGACATGATGGCGCCCGGTTGGCCGATATAGAGGTTGTCGAAGCCGTCGAACAGCGGGCTGGACAAGCCGCCGCCCTGCCAGAGCCTGGTGCACCACCGTTGCCGACCGTTGTTGTCGTTCTCCCACACCATCAACGAGCAGCCGTCGGCGGTCTGGCCGTTGACCGCCAGGTAGGCACCCGAACCCAGGGCGGCCTGCGCGCCCAGCGCACCCTTGACCGAGCGCTGCCAATCCAGGCTCAGTTCTCTGGCGCCGTCGACAGGGCTGTAGCTGCTGTTGGCCGCATCGGCGTACTGCGCGGACCACCCGGTCGCGGGATGGGCCTCGACCCAGGAATCGGTGTTCGCGCACGCCGAAGCCAGCAGCGTGGTCATCGACAGGACGGCGGCAAGCCGGCGCGCAGATTTTCGGAGTGCAGGCATCGAGTCCCGAGACTAGCCCGTGACGGTCTCGCGTAGGCTGACCGGCCATGACGACGATGTGGGGCGCGCCGTTGCACAAGAGGTGGCGAGGTTCGCGGCTGGGCGATCCGCGCCAGGCTCGGTTCCTGACCCGCGATTCACTGCGCTGGGTGCTGGCCAACAAGGCGTACACGCCGTGGTACCTCGTGCGGTACTGGCGCCTGCTCAAGTTCAAGCTGCGCAACCCCCACATCATCACCCGCGGCATGGTGTTCCTCGGCAAGGGCGTGGAGATCGAAGCCACGCCGGAGCTGTCCACCATGGAGATCGGCCGCTGGGTTCACATCGGCGACAAGAACACCATCCGCTGCCACGAAGGTTCACTGCGCATCGGTGACAAAGTGGTCCTCGGCCGTGACAACGTCATCAACACCTACCTGGACATCGAACTGGGTGATTCCGTGCTGATGGCCGACTGGTGTTATGTCTGCGATTTCGACCACAAGATGGACAGTCTGGAACTTCCGATCAAGGACCAGGGCATCATCAAGAGCCCGGTGCGGATCGGGCCCGACACCTGGGTGGCTGCCAAGGTCAGCGTGCTGCGCGGAACGTCGGTGGGCCGTGGGTGCGTGCTCGGCGCGCATGCGGTGGTCAAGGGAGAGATTCCGGACTACTCGATCGCTGTCGGGTCGCCGGCCAAGGTTGTCAAGAACCGCAAGGTCGCCTGGGACGCGTCGGCCGCCCAGCGCGCCGAGCTGGCCGCCAATCTGGCCGATATCGAGCGCAAGAAGGCCGCCCGCTGACGGCACGGCCGATCAGCCGAAGGTGTGCTCCAGCAGCCGGTGCCAGGCGGTGCGGGTCACCTCGGCATCGTCGGCAGCGTCGGCACCGTAGAAGAACGCGTTCAGGCTCAACATCGCTTTTCCGCCCGGTGTATACATGCCGAACAGCACGAGGCCGGGTAGCGGTTCGGCCAGGCGCACCAGCACGTGGCGCTGCCGATCGTCCTGCTGGACCCAGTCCACCTGCCCGTTGATGTTGTCGATCGTGGTGCCTACCGTGCGCAGATCGCCGACGTCGACACCGTGCAGGTGCATGACCTCGGTGAACCGCTTCCAGGCCTCGTACGGCGAGTCCGGCGATGCCGAGGAGAGTCGATAGGTCACCGCGCGGCGCCCCGCGAAATGGCGCAGATAGCTGCGCAGCACTGCGAAGTGCCCGGTCCAGCCCGCTTCGAAGCCCTCGAGATCGGTGTCCCAGTCGGGACGGTCGGTCACCAGCGAGTGCACCATCGCGACGTCGCAGTGTCCATCGAGCCGGTCAGTCACGGTGATCTGGGTGGTCAGCGGCGGGGCGTCGCCGGCCCAATCTCGTTCGACGTAGCCGAAGCGGCGCAGCGGATCCCACTCGGTGACCTCACCGACCGAATCGCCGGCGGGTCCGAAGTCGAATCGGATTGCCCCACCGACCTTTTCCTCGATCTCGCAGCGGGTGAACCAGGCCGAGTTGCCCGCGCCTGTGGCCAGCGCGTGCCACACCTGTTCGGGGCCGGCATCGACGGTCAGCCCCAGCTCGATCCAGCGCTCTGCGTCATCGTGATGCACCGGCATCTCACCAGCCTACGACCGGAAACGGAATACGGCGCCGTGTGATTCACCTCGGGGACCGAGGTGTTCGCTTGCGCGGATCAACCGTAGTCGGGCAGAGGACGTTCGACGATCAGCCGACGCGGCTGGGGCTGGCGTTCGGCGCGTTTGGCGGCCAGGTACACCTGTGCGGTGTGGTCGGCGACGTTCGGCCAGGAGAAGTCACCGAGTCGGTCCCTGGCCGCCACCGCGCGCTGCTGTGCGGCGGCGGGATCGTCGAGTACCCGGCGCACCGCATCCGCGAGTGCGGCGACATTGCGCGGCGGGCAGGACACCCCGGTGACACCGTCGATGACGGCCTCGCCGAGCCCGCCGATATTCGAGGTGACCAGGGGAGTGCCGGTGGCCGCGGCCTCCAGGGCGACGATGCCGAACGGTTCGTAATGCGATGGCAGCACGGCGACGTCGGCCTTGTGCAGCAATCGCACCAGACCCTCGTGGTCGACTCGTCCGATGAACTTGGTCGCCTTGAGCACCTTGTGCTTGCGGGCCTGTGCGCTCAGGAAATCGAGTTGGGTGCCGTCACCGGCGATGGTCAGCGTGGTGCCCGGGTGCGTCCGGCGGATGCGGGGCAGCGCCGCGATGGCGTCGTGCACGCCCTTCTCGTACTCGAGGCGGCCGAAGAACAACAGCTCGGGTGCGCCGTCGTGCGGGCGACGGGTGGCGAACGGCCAACCGTCGGTGTCGATCCCGTTGGGGATGACCGTGGTCTCGGCCAGGCCCGGTCCGAACAGTTCGGTGATCTCCTCGCGCATGGACGCCGAACAGGTGATCAGCGAATCGGATTCGTGCACGAGCCACGATTCCAGGGCGTGCACCTGTCGGCTGACCGCACCGGATACCCACCCCGAGTGTCTGCCGGCCTCGGTGGCATGGATGGTGGAAACCAAAGGCACGTCGAAGAATTCGGCCAGCGCGATCGCCGGGTGTGCGACCAGCCAGTCGTGGGCATGCACCAGATCGGGCTGCCAGTCACGCAGGGTCAGTCCCGACCGGATCATCGAATGACCCATGGCCAGCGTCCAGGCCATCATGTCGGTGCCGAAGGCGAATTCGTGTGGATCCTGGGCGGCGGCGATGACGCGCACACCCTCGGACATCTCGTCGGTGGACGGGTGGGTGCTCGGGTCGGTACCGGTCGGCCGGCGCGACAAGACCACGACCTCGTGGCCGGCCTCGACGAGTTCGGTGGCCAGGTGATGCACATGTCTGCCGAGGCCGCCGATGATCACCGGCGGGTACTCCCAGGAGACCATCAAGATCTTCATCGGCGGACACCTCTGACGGCGCGCGAGCGTGCGTCGACTAGGGGCGAGACATGGCGTGTCGCGCAGCAGACACGCACGCTCGCCGGGAATGGTGCGGTCATTGTGGCAGCCTCCGGGCGTCCAGTGCCCCGAACAGGCCGTCGGCGCGGTTCCAGTCCTCGGCCAGCCGCTGGGCCTGGGAGCGGCGCCCGGAGGCCAGGGCGGCGCTGATCTCGCGGGTGGCGTGCGCGTGCAGGTGCGCGCGATAGCGGGCGTATTCGGCGGCCGAATCCTTGCTGACCATGAAGGGCCAGTCGCTGGAGACCGTGAGCAGCGTTTCGCGCAGGATCTGGTCGGCGACCATATCGCGCCCGCCCGCATCGGGGTGCATCATCGCCTTGTCGACGGCGGCCAGTGCGGTGTCGACGACCTCGGTGTTGAGCTGGACCAGATCGGCGACCTTGGGGCCGTTCCACACCTGCCAGTCCTTGCCGGAACCCCATGAGCTGGGCGGCAATTCGACCGGCCCGCCGACGAAGCCGTCGGCGATGGCATCGGTGAGGGTGCCGACGCGGATACCCGCGGCGGGCAGTGCCCGCAGCAACCGCTCCAGCCATTGCGGTCCCTCGTACCACCAGTGCCCGAACAGTTCGGTGTCGAACGCGGCCACCACATGGGCAGGCCGCCCGATCCGGTCGGACTCGTCGATCAGCCTGCGGCGCACCACCTCGACGAAATCGGCGACGTGCACATCGATGGCGCGGTCGGCGCGATCGGGGTCGTACGGCGCCTTGGCCTCCGATGCCACATTGCGCCCGGTGACCCGGGCCGGCTTGAGGCCGGTGAGGTGATCGTAGGTGTGGAAGTCGCGGTAGGCGGCGTGGCCGGGATAACCGGACTTGGGGGACCAGACCCGGTAACTGACCTGCAGATCGCGTCCGAATGCCACCACGTCGCTGTCGCCGACGGTGCGGCCCAGCGCGGTATCGCCGTGCAGCGAGGGTCCGTCGACCATGAAGTGGCCGACACCGGCTGCCGCATAACCGATTTCCATGCCCGGTGCGTAGGCGCACTCGGGTGCCCAGATGCCGGCCGGGGTGTGCCCGATGCGGTGCCGGGCATCGGCGAGACCTTCGCGCAGGGCGAACTCGCGCAGCCGCGGGTTGAGCAACGGCTGGAACGGGTGGGCCAGTGGACCGCCGAGCAGTTCGATGGTGCCGGCCTCGACGAGCGGGCGCAGCAGCGGGCTACCGCCGTGACGCCACAGCGTGCTGAAGTCGTCCATCGCCGCGGTGGCGGTGTCGTATTCGCGGATCCCGAACTGCCGCATCGCTTCCGGCGCTGCGTAGCCGGTATCGGGGCCGTCGGTGACGGTGGTCGCCTCCTGGGCGCGCAGCTGCCAGTTGGCCAGCCAATGGTGCATGCCGGTCAGGCAGTACGGGTCGTCGAGTTGGGCGGTGACCACCGGTGTCATGCCGAGGGACAGCAGATGGCCGCGGCCTTCGTCGGCCAGGGTGCGCAGGACCCGGAACAGCGGCAGATAGCACGCCGCCCAGGACTGGTAGAGCCACTCCTCGCCCACCGGCCAGCGGCCGTGATGGGCCAGCCACGGCAGGTGCGTGTGCAGCACCAGCGTGAACATCCCCGGGGTGGGGTGGTACTCAGTCACCGCGCACCGCGATCGCCACCAGATCCAGGCTGTCGTCGATGGCACGGTTGTCGCGGCCGTCCTCGACCAGATCGAAGTGCTCGGTACGCACCGCGGCGACATCGGCGAGCAGGTCCGCCGACCACGGGGCATCGGCCACCGCGCGCGCGATCTGCGCCTCGATGATGGAACCGCCGTGGCGTGCGTCGAGCTCGGCCAGGCCGGGGCCATGGAACACCCCGAGCATGGACTCGACGCGGAAGCCGCCCGCCACGAGCAGTTCGGTGAGTTCGGCGGCATTGAGCTCACGGGTGTGGAAGGGGTTCAACGGGGTGTCGCGGCCGGGGGAGAAGGTGATGCGGTTCGGCGTCGACATCAGCAACAGCCCGCCGGGGCGCAACACGCGCGCGCATTCGCCGACGAACTGCCCCTGATCCCAGAGATGCTCGATGACCTGGAAGTTGACCACCACGTCCACCGAACCGTCCGCCAGCGGCAACTCGGCCAGGTTGCCGAGGGTCATCTGCACCCGCGGGTACTTGGCCCGGATGTGGGCGACGGCCTGTTCGTCGTAGTCGACGCCCACCACGGAGCGGGCCACCTGCGCGATCAGGTCGGCGCCGTAACCCTCGCCGGGTCCGGCTTCCAGTACGTCACGGCCGGCACAGCGGTCGGCCAGACGCTGGTAGACGACCTCGTGACGGCGGAACCAGTAGTTCTCCTCGGCCAGGCCCGGAATGGTCCGTTCACCGGTCAGGGGCAGACAAGGGTCGACGTCGGTGCCCGCCTTGGCGGGACCACCGGAGTTCTCGACCGAACCGAATGTGCTCATTGGAAGGCAGGCTAACCCGTGATGGCCGGTTCGCGAACGGATGCCCGACCGACCGTGCGGTCGGTAGATGGCGATTGACCAGTTATGGTGTCCGTACGTGCCGCTCAAGTTACCGGCGAGTAACCTGGAGGCCGTTGCGTGAAACGTGATATTGCCAGGCCGGCAGACGGCCTCATCGAGGAGGACGAACCACACTCATGACGAACATCGTGGTCCTGATCAAGCAGGTCCCTGATACCTGGTCGGAACGCAAGCTCTCCGACGGTGACTACACGCTCGATCGCGAGGCGGCCGACGCCGTGCTCGACGAGATCAACGAGCGCGCCGTCGAAGAAGCGCTGCTCATCAAGGAACGTGAGGGTGGCGACAGCACGGTGACCGTGCTGACCGCCGGCCCCGAGCGCGCCACCGAGGCCATCCGCAAGGCGCTGTCCATGGGCGCCGACAAGGCCGTCCACCTCAAGGACGACGGTCTGCACGGCTCCGACCTCATCCAGACGGGCTGGGCGCTGGCCCGCGCGCTGGGCACCATCGAGGGCACCGAACTGGTGATCGCCGGTAACGAGGCCACCGACGGTGTCGGCGGCGCCGTGCCTGCCGTCATCGCCGAGTACCTCGGTCTGCCGCAGCTCACCCACGTGCGCAAGCTCAATGTCGAGGGCGGCAAGGTCACCGCCGAGCGTGAGACCGACGACGGTGTCTTCGGCCTGGAGGCCACCCTGCCTGCGGTGGTGAGCGTCAACGAGAAGATCAACGAGCCGCGCTTCCCGTCCTTCAAGGGCATCATGGCCGCCAAGAAGAAGGAAGTCACCGTCCTGACCTTGGCCGAGATCGGTGTCGAGCCCGACGAGGTCGGCGTCGCCAACGCAGGCACCAAGGTGCTCTCGTCCACCCCGAAGCCCCCGAAGACCGCCGGCGAGAAGATCACCGACGAGGGCGAAGGCGGCACCAAGGTCGCCGAGTACCTGGTCGCCCAGAAGTTGATCTAGTAGCTGACCCCTCAGACACACACTCAAAGGACAGATTCATGGCTGAAGTACTCGTGCTCGTCGAGCACGCCGAAGGTGCACTGAAGAAGGTCAGCACCGAACTCATCACCGCTGCCCGCGTGCTGGGTGAGCCGTCCGCCGTCGTGGTGGGCGCCCCCGGCACCGCCGCCGGCCTCACCGACGGCCTCAAGGCCGCCGGTGCGGCCAAGATCTACGTCGCCGAGTCGGCCGACGTGGACAACTTCCTGGTCACCCCGAAGGTCGACGTGCTGGCCGCGCTCGTCGAGTCCGCATCGCCTGCCGGTGTGGTCATCGCCGCCAGCGCCGAGGGCAAAGAGGTTGCCGGCCGGCTGGCCGCGCGCCTGGGCTCCGGCCTGCTGGTCGACGTCGTCGGCCTGAAGGACGGCGGCATCGGGGTCTACAGCATCTTCGGTGGCGCGTTCACCGTCGAGGCGCAGGCCACCGGCGAACTGCCCGTCATCACCGTCCGCCCGGGTGCCGTCGACGCCGAACCGGCCGACGGTGCCGGCGAGGTCGTCGAGGTCGAGGTTCCGGCCCAGGCCGAGAATGCGACGAAGATCACCTCCCGCGAGCCGGTCGTCGCCGGTGACCGTCCCGAGCTCACCGAGGCCAGCGTCGTGGTCGCCGGTGGTCGTGGTGTCGGCAGCGAGGAGAACTTCAAGGTCGTCGAGGAGCTGGCCGATTCGCTCGGCGGCGCCGTCGGCGCCTCCCGCGCCGCGGTGGACTCCGGCTACTACGCCGGTCAGTTCCAGGTCGGCCAGACCGGTAAGACCGTGTCGCCGCAGCTCTACATCGCCCTCGGCATCTCCGGTGCGATCCAGCACCGCGCCGGCATGCAGACGTCCAAGACGATCATCGCGGTCAACAAGGACGAAGAGGCGCCGATCTTCGAGATCGCCGACCTCGGCATCGTGGGCGACCTGTTCAAGGTCACCCCGCAGCTGACCGAGGCGGTCAAGGCCCGCAAGGGTTAAGCAGCTCGACAATCAACAGAGGCGCCCCGGGACTCCAGGTCCCGGGGCGCCTTTGTGCGTGGTCACCTCGAGATGGACGTTTCTGCGCTCATGCAGGCCTGCAGACCGCAGAAACGTCCATCTCGGCGTGCCGTGGCGGGTGTTCATTTTTCGTGCACGGACACGTCACGCTGGCGATGCCGTCCGGAGACCCGCAGGCGCGACCGTGCTGCATATGAGCGACGCTTGCGGAGCGAATCAACAGGTGGCATGCGGGACCCGAGCCTGCGAGGGAATCGCATGAGCACCGCATCCGTACTCATACCCGCCGATGACACCGCGCAGGCGATCTCGGGGACGCCGGCGCCGCGTTACACCCTGCTGCTGTCCACCGAGCCCGAGCACATCGAGGCGGCCCAGCGGCTGCGTCACGAGGTGTTCACCTCCGAGCCCGGTTTCGCCTTGACCGCGAGCCCCGACGGCCTCGATGCCGACCGCTTCGACCAGTACTGCGATCACCTGCTGGTCCGCGAGGACGGTTCCGGCGAGTTGGTCGGCTGCTACCGGATGCTGCCACCGCCGGGTGCTATCGCAGCAGGAAGTCTCTACACCGCAACCGAATTCGATGTTCGATCGCTTGACGCCCTGCGGCCGTCACTGGTCGAGATGGGGCGTGCCGTGGTGCGTGCGGACCACCGCAACGGCGCCGTGGTGTTGCTGATGTGGGCGGGCATCCTCGCCTACCTGGACCGCTGTGGTTACGACTACGTCACCGGGTGCGTCTCGGTGCCGACGCATCCCGACGGGGAGACCCCCGGCAGCGGGTTGCGCGGGGTACGCGATTTCGTGTTGCGCCGCCACGGCGCGCCCGCCGAGTACACGGTGCGGCCCTACCGCCCGGTGGTCATCGACGGCCGCGGGCTCGACGATATCGAGCCACCGGCCCGGGTCAACGTGCCCGCACTGATGCGCGGCTACCTGCGCCTCGGCGCCCAGGTGTGCGGCGAGCCGGCCCACGATCCCGATTTCGGCGTCGGTGACTTCCCGGCCCTGCTGGGCAAACGCAACGCCGACGTCCGCTATCTGAAACGCCTGCGCTCGGTATCGCAGGCCACCGAGGGGGAGGCACGACCGTGACCGTCACCGGAAATGCCTGGTTGCCCAAGGCGACCTGCGACGAAGGCTGTATGCACGCCGGTGCCGCGGCGCTCGGCTCGCGACCGGCCGTCTGGACCCGCACCACGTTGCGGGTGACCGGTGCGGTGCTGCTCTTCCTCGCCGTGCCGCTGCTGGCCGTGCCGCTGCCCGGCCGCTCACACCTGCAACGCGCCTACTGCCGGCTGATGCTGCGCTGCGTCGGCGTCCGGATCACCGTGTCCGGCGGCCCGATCCGCAACCTGCGCGGCGTCCTGGTGGTCAGCGGGCACGTGTCCTGGCTGGACATCTTCAGCATCGGTGCGGTGCTGCCGGGATCGTTCGTCGCCCGCGCCGATCTGATCGATTGGCCGGCTCTTGGTGTCGTCGCCAGGATCATGAAGGTGATCCCGATCGAGCGAGAGAATCTGCGCAGGCTGCCCGCCGTCGTCGGTGCGGTGGCGGCCCGGTTGCGCGGCGGGCACACGGTGGTCGCCTTCCCCGAGGGAACCACCTGGTGCGGTCTCGGCTACGGCCCGTTCCGCCCGGCGATGTTCCAGGCCGCCGTCGACGCGGGGCGCCCGGTGCAACCGCTGCGGCTGACCTACCACCACCGCGACGGCAGCCCGTCGACGGTGCCCGCCTATATCGGCGAGGACACTTTGCTGGCCTCCATCCGCCGCCTGGTCACCGCCCGGCGCACCGTCGTGCACGTGCAGGTCCAGTCCTTGGAATTGCCCGGCGACGATCGCCGGGATCTGGCCGCTCGTTGCGAGGCCGCTGTCCGTGGCCCCGGGGCGGTCGCGGGCCACCGGCGCGCCGGCCGGACCGCCGATACGGGCGCCGCGGCCGGTGAGGTATTGGTGGCCTGACCGCGCTGGATCGGGCGAGCGCCCGCTGCGGCTATCCTGGATGGGCCATGAGCGCCGCTTACCTGGACCACGCCGCCACCACCCCGATGCACCCCGCTGCCATCGAGGCGATGACGTCGGTGCTGACCACGGTGGGCAATGCCTCCTCGCTGCACACCTCCGGTCGGGCCGCCCGGCGCCGCATGGAGGAGGCCCGCGAGACGCTGGCGCAGCTGCTGGGTGCGCGCCCGTCGGAAGTGATCTTCACCGCAGGCGGCACCGAATCGGACAACCTGGCCATCAAGGGCATCTTCTGGGCTCGCCGCGACGCCGACCCGCACCGCCGCCGGATCGTCACCGCGCCGGTGGAACACCACGCCGTGCTGGATGCCGTCGAATGGCTCGTCGAGCACGAGGGTGCCGACGTCACCTGGCTGCCGGTGGACGTCGACGGGGCGGTGTCGGCGGAGGATCTGCGCACCGTGCTGGCCGCCCACGATGATGTGGCGCTCGTGTCGTTGATGTGGGCCAACAACGAGGTGGGCACCATCTCGCCGATCGCCGACCTGGCTGCTGTCGCCGCCGAGTTCGATGTGCCCATCCACAGCGATGCGATCCAGGCGGTCGGGCACATCCCCGTCGACTTCGCGGCCAGCGGCCTGTCGGCGATGAGCCTGGCCGCCCACAAGTTCGGCGGCCCGGCCGGTGTCGGCGCCCTGCTGCTGCGTCGCGACACCGCGTGCGTACCCGTGTTGCACGGTGGTGGCCAGGAGCGCGATGTCCGCTCCGGGACACCGGATGTCGCCGGAGCGGTCGGCATGGCTGCTGCGGCGAAGGTCGCTGTGGACGAGCTGGCCGACAACAGCTCTCGGGTCGCGGCGCTGCGCGACCGCCTGATCGCCGGTGTCCATGCCTGCATCGAGGACGTCGACGTCAACGGTGCCGATGGTGATCGACGGTTACCGGGCAACGCGCACTTCACCTTTCGCGGTTGTGAGGGCGATGCGCTGCTGATGCTGCTGGACGCCAAGGGTATCGAGTGCTCGACCGGTTCGGCATGTACCGCCGGGGTCGCCCAGCCCTCCCACGTGTTGATCGCGATGGGTGCCGATCCGGCGGCCGCGCGCGGATCGCTGCGATTGTCGCTGGGGCATACCAGCACCGAAGCCGATGTGGATGCCGCGCTGACCGTGCTGCCCGCGGCGGTGCAGCGTGCCAGGGAGGCCGCGTTGGCCAGTGCGGGGACCCGCGCATGAGGGTGTTGGTCGCGATGAGCGGCGGGGTGGATTCCTCGGTGGCCGCCGCGCGCATGGTCGACGCCGGACATGACGTCGTCGGTGTGCACCTCGCGTTGTCGTCCGCGCCGGGCACGCTGCGCACCGGGTCGCGGGGGTGCTGCTCCAAGGAGGACGCCGGCGACGCCCGTCGTGTCGCCGATGTTCTCGACATCCCGTTCTATGTGTGGGATTTCGCGGACCGCTTCAAGGAGGAGGTGATCGACGATTTCGTCGACTCCTATGCCCGCGGTGAGACGCCCAACCCGTGCGTGAAATGCAATGAGACGATCAAGTTCTCCGCGCTGTCCGCGCGTGCCTTGGCGCTCGGATTCGACGCGGTGGCCACCGGCCACTACGCCCGGCTGTCCGACGGACGGCTGCGCCGCGCGGTCGATGTCGACAAGGACCAGTCCTATGTGCTGGCGGTGCTGACCGCAGAACAGTTGCGCCACGCGGTCTTCCCGATCGGCGATACCCCCAAGTCGGAGATCCGTGCCGAGGCGGCCCGCCGTGGGCTCGCGGTCGCTGAGAAGCCGGACAGCCACGACATCTGCTTCATCCCCTCCGGTGACACTCGGGCCTTCCTCGGCGCCAAGATCGGTATCCGCCCCGGCGCGGTGATCGACGCCGGGGGGACCGTGCTGGCCGAACACGAGGGTGTGCACGGCTTCACCATCGGTCAGCGCAAGGGCTTGGGCATCGCCGGGCCCGGCCCCGACGGTCAGCCGCGCTACGTCACGGGCATCGATGCCGCCACCGCGACGGTGCGCGTCGGCCCCGCCGAAGATCTCGACGTCCGCGAACTCGTCGGCGACAAGCCGGTGTTCACCGCAGGCGTCGCCCCCGAGGGACCGGTGGAGGGTGTCATCCAGGTGCGCGCACATGGCGGGCTGGCCGCGGCCGTCGTCGACGTCGCGGACGGCAGGCTGGTGGCCGACCTGCGCGAACCGCTGCGCGGGGTGGCACCGGGTCAGACGATGGTGCTCTACCGGCCGGACCCCGACGGTGACGAGGTCATCGCCAGCGCGACCGTCGCGCGCGCGTGAGCGCTTTCGCCGCCGCCACCGGGATCGGCTCGTGGCCGGGCGTCTCGGCGCATCAGGCCGCCGAGATCATCGTCGGCGACTTGCACTCGCTGGCGCATCTGGTGGAACTTCCGGGCCGCGGTGTCGGCGCCGACATGATCGGTCGTACCGGTGCGTTGCTCGTCGACATCGGTATCGACACCGCGCCGCGGGCCTACCGCATCGCCGCTGGCCGCAGCGCAGTGCTCCGACGCGCGGTAAGCCTGCTCAACGAGGACCTCGATGCGCTCGAAGAGGCGTGGGAGAAGGCCGGACTGCGTGGGCAGGCCCGCACCGTCAAGGTGCAGGCCGCGGGTCCCATCACGCTGGCCGCCGAGCTCGAGCTACCCAACGGCCACCGCGCGATCACCGACGCCGGAGCGCTGCGTGATCTGGCCGGATCGCTGTCCGAGGGCTTGGCCACCCACCGCGCCGAGGTCGCTCGGCGACTGGACGCCGACGTCGTCGTGCAGCTCGACGAGCCAACCCTGCCCGCCGCGCTGGCCGGCCGGTTGACCGGAGTCACCAGCCTGTCGCCGGTGCACCCGGTCGACGAGCAGCTGGCCGCGGCGCTGCTCGACGAGGTGATCGGCACCGTCGGCGGACCGGTTGCCCTGCACAGCTGCGCCGCCGATCTGCCGTGGATGTTGTTGCAGCGCAGCGCATTGGCTGCGATCTCGGTTGATGCCTCGACGCTGCGGGCAGGCGATCTGGACGGGGTGGGGGAGTTCATCGAGTCGGGCCGCACCGTGCTGCTCGGGGTGATCCCGGGTACGGCCCCCGCACAGCGGTGGGAACCCGAACACGCCGCCGCGGCGGCCGCGGCGGTGACCGACCGGCTCGGATTCGCCCGCACCGTCCTGCGGGACCGCGTCGGCATCACCCCGGCGTGCGGCCTGGCCGGGGCCACCGAGACCTGGGCGCGCGCCGCCCTGTCGCTAGCGCAGAAGGCCGCCGACGGACTGGCCGCCGATCCCGAAGCGATCTGACCGCCGGCCGCCGTCAGCTCCCGCGTAGATCCTTGCGCAGGATCTTCCCGGATGCCGATTTCGGGATGGCATCGATGAACGCGACCTGCCGCACCTTCTTGTACGCCGCCACCTGGCCCGCGACGTAATCCATCACGGCCTCGGCGGTGAGCTCGGTATCGGGCTGGCGCACCACGAACGCCTTGGGCACCTCCTCACCGGACTCGGTGTCGACGACACCGATCACCGCGGCGTCCGCGATCGAAGGATGGCCGAGCAGGACGGCCTCCAGCTCGGCGGGGGGCACCTGGTATCCCTTGTACTTGATCAGCTCCTTGAGCCGATCGACGATGAACACGCAGCCGGTCGGGTCGACCCGGGCCAGATCACCGGTGTGCAGGAAGCCGTCGGCGTCGATGGTCTGCCGGGTGGCCTCCTCGTTGTTCAGATAACCGGCCATCACATTGGGCCCCTTGAACCACAGCTCGCCGGTGTCGGACAAGCCCGACTCCGGGAGCCCGATCTCGGCGCCGGTCTCGGGGTCGATCAGCTTGCTCGACGAGTTGGGTACCGTCCACCCGCACGAACTCATCGGCGCGCTCGTGCCGAGCGCCTCCTTACCGCCGTCGAACGGGGTCAGGTGACTCACCGGGCTGAGCTCGCTCATGCCATAGCCCTGCACCAGCGGGGTGCCCAGCCGGGCGGTGACGGCCTTGCCCAGTTCCTCGTCCAGCGGTGCGGCTCCGGACATGATCCCGTGCAGCGAGGACAGGTCGTACTCGTCGACCAGCGGATGCTTGGCCAATGCCACCGCGACCGGCGGGGCGATGAAGGCGTGCGTGCACTTCTGCTCGGCGATGTTGGACAAGAACTCGGTCAGATCGAAGCTGGGCATGATGACCAGTTGCGCCCGTGCGTGCAGGGCGGCGTTCAACAGCACCGTCATGCCGTAGATGTGGAAGAACGGCAGCACCGCCAGCACCCGATCGCCGGCGGCCATTTTTTGCAGCGGGCGAATCTGGGCGACATTGGCCACCAGGTTGCGATGGGTCAGCATCACGCCCTTGGGATTTCCGGTGGTACCCGAGCTGTAGGGGAGCACCGCCAGATGGGTGGCCGGATCGAACTCGACGGTCGGCGCGGCGTGGCCGGCGCCGAGTAGGTCCGCGGCATTGGGATGCCCGTCGGCATCGGCGCCTGGACCGTCGAGCACGACGACCGCCGACGGGTCGAGGCCCGCGCCTTGGGCGCCCTGTACCGCCTGCGGCTTGAGCGCCGAAATCGTGACCAGCAGTGCGGCTTTGGAGTCCTTGAGTTGTTTGGTGATGTCATTGGCGGTGAACAGCGCATTGATGGTGGTCGCGGTGGCGCCCGACCGGAGGATGCCGTGGAAGGCGACGGCGAAGGCCGCGCTGTTGGGGGCGAGCAGGCCGACGACATCCCCGGGTCCGAGGCCGCGGTGGGCCAGCGCGCCGGCGAAGGCGTCGATGCGCCCGATCATCTCCCGGTAGGTGGTCGGGGTGTTCGATTTGGTGTCCAACAACGCGACCTCGTCGAGCACCGCCGGGTCGATATCGGCGAAGAGGTAGTCGTAGACGCTTGACGTGGGAATCTGCACCTGGGGGAAGGGGCTGTCGATACTCATGGTGTCGCCTATCTCATCATGACTCGCCCGCTCATGTGGGCGGCTCGCGCGGATGGTCACCAATCCGTGCGATACCGGCGGTACCGCATAACGTACAGTGTCGTGATGCCCGTCGTCACAGACAGCCCGCCCGACCTTCCCGGCGTCGAACACCGCTATCTCGACCTCGGCTCGAGCGTGACGATCCATGTCGCCGATGCCGGCCCTGCCGACGGCCAGCCGGTCATGTTCATCCACGGATTTCCGCAGAACTGGTGGGAATGGCGCGAACTCATCGCTCCGCTGGCCGCCGACGGCTACCGAGTGCTGTGTCCGGACCTGCGGGGTGCGGGCTGGAGTTCGGCACCGCGGGATCGCTATCTGAAGAACGATATGGCCGATGATCTGGCCGCGGTCTGCGACCGTCTCGGCGTGGGCCCGGTGAAGCTCGTCGCCCACGACTGGGGCGGCCCGGTGGCCACCATCTTCATGCTGCGCCACCCGGAAAAGGTCGCCGCATTCATGGGGATGAACACCGCCGTGCCGTGGCTCAAACACGACCGCGAGGCGATCCTCAACTTCTGGCGCATGTGGTACCAGGTCCCGATGATGCTGCCGGTGATCGGGCCACGGGTCATCGCCGATCGCAAGGCGCGCTATTTCAACCTGCTCGGACCGTGGGTGGGTGGACAATTCCAGACACCGCCCGCCGATATCGCCTTCTACGTCGACTGCATGCGCCGTCCGGGCTACGCGGAGGCGGGCTCGCGGTGGTACCGAACCTTCCAGCGTCGCGAGGCAATCCGTTGGCTGCGCGGCGAATTCGACCACCACAAGGTGAACGTCCCGGTGCGATGGCTGCACGGCACCGACGACAAGGTGCTGACACCGGAGCTGCTGCGGGTACTGCCCGAGCACTGTTCGGACTTCGAGCTCGAGCTGGTGCCCGGCGTGGGGCACTGGATCGTCGAACAGTGTCCCGAACTCGTCCTCGACCGGCTACGGACGTTCCTGAAGACCACTTAGGATCGGGCAGTGAGGTTGTCCGCGCTGGATCTGGCGACGCGCAAGTTCTGGCGTGCGACCGGCCGGCCGGTCGACCCGCAGGGCGACGAGTCCTGGCTGGCGGCCCCGATGGGCGTCGCGGACTGGATGTCGGCCGAAGCGGCCCGGCGCGGCGGAACACTCGTCGACGACGACCCCGACGCCGGCCTGCAGCCGTCGCTGGAGGTGCTGGCGGGTCCCGGCTTCGATCCCGGCCTGGTGCACCCGGTGATCCACGACTTCTACACCCGCACCGCCCGCTGGCGGATGGAGGTGTGGAGCAGTTGGTCCCCGCTGTTCTGGCCGGCCGGGGAAGCGGTGTCACGTCTGTTCGGCAGGCGGGTACAGCAACTGGCGCTACCGATGCGTCCGCTCGACGTGGCCCACGGTATGGACGGCAGGGTGTCGGTGATCAGCGATGCCTCCGGTGACCAGGCCGCCGCGGCGTGGGTGCGCACCCTGCGCCGCAGCGGTGACACGGTGTTCAGTGGATGTTATTCGCGTGCAACGCTTCCCGGTGCGCGACGGCCCAGTGTGCACGTCGCCTTCCCGCTGGAGGACGGCAATCTGCAGGTCTTCCTGCAACCGCAACACCGGCCCGGTGGCGGTCTGCGCCTGGTCTCACCGAGCGGACCGTGGGGCACCGACGGCGCCTACATCCTGGTCCGTGACCACGGCAGGCATTTCGCCCGCCGGGTGCCGCTGCACGAGACGTTCGATCTCTACCTCGACGACGAGGCGGTGTTGCGCACCGATCATGTGCTGCGGATCTGGAACATGCCCGCCGTCCGGTTGCACTACAAGTTGGAACGCCACGGGACGTAACCGGTCTGACCGTTCCAGTATCCGTGCTCGGACAGCGGCCGGAACCGGTAGGTGGCGAACTCCCGGTGGAAGTCACGGCGGCGCCGTTCGGTCATCGCGTCGGCATGGCGGCTCGGATGGTCGATCCCGGCCGGTGTCCGCCCGTGGACCATATCGGTCATCGACTGCACCGACCGCCAGATCGAGAAGGTCGAAACCGATCGCGGCGGGCGCATCGCGGCCAGCGCCAGCGTGGCATCGGGATGATCGCGCACCAGCCGCTCCACCGGGCGGCCCCA
The DNA here is from genome assembly GCF_000691525.1 of Mycolicibacterium neoaurum ATCC 25795. Lineage (GTDB taxonomy): Bacteria > Actinomycetota > Actinomycetes > Mycobacteriales > Mycobacteriaceae > Mycobacterium > Mycobacterium neoaurum. Next base: position 71,481 of record NZ_JMDW01000011.1, on the reverse strand, counting down.
CGACAGGAAGCGCGGCAGTTCCGGCAACCGCATCCGGGCCAGCGTGACGGCGACGACGGGCTCGTCATCCTCCCAGCGGGTGGTCTGCGGGGGCAGATCGGACAGTTCGCTCACCGTGGACCAGCGGCGCAGGAAAGTCATCCGGACATGCCATCCGGCGCCGAACCAGCCACCCTGCGTACCGGTCAGGAAGGCCTCGATGGCGGCCTCGTCGTCCCAGCGGGCGAACATCGCCACTCGGCGCAGCTGCATCCGCTCGGGGGACAATGCCGGCGCGCCCAACCGCATCAGGGCCAGGCACTCGGCGTGCCGCAGACCGTCCACCACGGGCGGCCGCCGCAGCAGCGGCATGCTCACCCGCGCGGGCACCTGGGCGAGGTGAAAGGTGAAGATCCCGGTCATCGCGCGTCGAGCTCGCGGATCAATCTCTTGGCCGCCACCAACCGGAACGACGCGTCGACCAACTCCCGCACCTCGTCCCAATCCACCTCTGCCGCAGTGAGATCCAGGCCCAGCCAGCCGAACGGGCCCATATAGGCGGGAAAGAAGAACCGGTCGTCCTGTTCCAGCGAGCGCCGATCTGACTCGTCGACCTTGACCAGCAGGGAGTAGGGGTAGGTGATCGTCGCGCCATCGGATTTCGTGCTGCCGCCGTACATGGCGAACATCTTCGGGGCACAGAACACCGGTCGGCCCCAGGACACCTTCTCGAACGCCTCCGGAAAGCCGAGGGTCACCACGCGCAGTTCGGCCAACCCGAAGTCATCGTCGGAGAACATCACCGGATGTGGCACAGGTGCCGAGTTTAATCGCTCGCTGCTCCGGCTCCGGCGCCCTTTTTGCTGGTGGGCCGGATCGCGTCGAGGCGTCGGTGCCCTGGACTAACCTGACCAGAGTGAGCTCACCGGATGCAGAGGCGCGTGGTCGCTGGCAGGAACTTGCCGAGGAGGTGCGGGGGCACCAGTTCCGGTACTACGTCAAGGACGCCCCGGTCATCTCCGACGCGGATTTCGACGTACTGCTGCGCCGGCTGGAGGCGCTCGAGGAGCAGTATCCCGAGCTGCGCACCCCGGATTCGCCCACGCAGTTGGTCGGGGGTGCCGGCTTCGCCACCGATTTCGCCGCGGCCGATCACCTGGAGCGGATGCTCTCGCTGGACAACGCCTTCGACACCGACGAACTGTCGGCGTGGGCGGCGCGGTTGGGTGCCGAGATAGGTACCGAGATCGACTACCTGTGCGAGCTCAAGATCGACGGTGTCGCGTTGGCGCTGGTGTACCGCGACGGTGTGTTGGTGCGCGCCGCCACCCGCGGCGACGGCCGCAGCGGTGAAGATGTCACCCTGAATGCCCGTACAATCGACGATATTCCCGAACGGCTTACCGGCACAGAAGAATTCCCCGTTCCTGCGGTGCTCGAGGTGCGCGGTGAGGTGTTCTTCCGGGTCGCCGATTTCGAGGAACTCAACGCCGGTCTGGTGGCCGAGGGAAAGCCGCCGTTCGCCAATCCGCGCAACAGCGCCGCCGGATCGTTGCGCCAGAAGAATCCTGCGGTGACCGCGCGGCGGCGGCTGCGGATGATCTGTCACGGTCTGGGCAAGGCCGAGGGGTTCAGTCCTACCTCGCTGCACGATGCCTACCGGGCGCTGGGTGCCTGGGGGCTGCCGGTGTCCACCCACACCACCCGGGTCCGCGGTATCGCGGCGGTCGCCGAGCGCATCGCCTACTGGGGTGAGCACCGCCACGACGTCGAACACGAGATCGACGGCCTGGTGGTCAAGGTCGACGACGTGTCGCTGCAACGTCGCCTCGGCGCCACCTCGCGCGCACCGCGCTGGGCGATCGCCTACAAGTACCCGCCGGAAGAGGTCACCACCAAACTCCTCGATATCCGGGTCAATGTCGGACGCACCGGACGGGTCACCCCGTTCGCCTACATGGAGCCGGTCAAGGTTGCCGGGTCCACCGTCGGGCTGGCCACCCTGCACAACGCGTCCGAAGTCAAGCGCAAGGGTGTGCTGATCGGTGACACGGTGGTCATCCGCAAGGCCGGCGATGTCATCCCCGAGGTGCTCGCGCCCGTGGTGGATCTGCGCGACGGCAGTGAACGCGAATTCGTCATGCCGACCCACTGCCCGGAATGCGGCACGGCGCTGGCGCCCGCCAAGGAGGGTGATGCCGATATCCGTTGCCCGAACACCCGAACCTGCCCGGCACAGTTGCGCGAGCGCGTTTTTCACGTGGCCGGCCGCGGTGCGTTCGATATCGAGGGCCTCGGCTACGAGGCGGCAAGTGCGCTGCTGCAGGCGGGGGCCATCACCGACGAGGGTGACCTTTTCACGCTGACCGCAGACCAATTACTGCAGACCGACCTGTTCACCACCAAGGCCGGTGCACTCTCGGCGAACGGTAAACGACTGTTGGCCAACCTGGACAAGGCCAAGTCCCAGCCGTTGTGGCGGGTGCTGGTCGCCCTGTCCATCCGGCATGTCGGCCCCACCGCGGCCCGCGCACTGGCCGGCGAGTTCGGCAGCCTCGATGCCATCCGGGCGGCCTCGGAGGCGGAGCTGGCCGCAGTCGAAGGTGTCGGGCCGACCATCGCCGCCGCCGTCATCGAATGGTTCGACGTCGACTGGCACCGCACCATCGTCGACAAATGGCAGGACGCCGGCGTGCGCATGGTCGACGAGCGGGACGCCGGTATCGAGCGCACGCTAGAGGGCTTGTCCATCGTCGTCACCGGCTCGCTGACCGGCTTCTCCCGCGACGAGGCCAAGGAGGCGATTCTGGCCCGCGGCGGCAAGGCTGCCGGATCGGTGTCGAAGAAGACCTCCTACGTCGTCGCCGGTGACGCGCCGGGCTCCAAGTACGACAAGGCGGTGGAGCTGGGTGTGCCGGTGCTCGACGAGGACGGGTTCGTGAAACTGCTGACCGACGGGCCGGAACCGACGGACGAGTCCTAGCGATACCCCTGCCGCATGTCCTCGACGATGCGCGGGTTCTCCAGAGTCGAGGGCGCCAGCACCTGCGGTGCGTTATCCGGCGGGAACACCGTCGCCGCGCGCAACACGTCCGGTGTCATGAAGCGCAATGACGGCGCATCGGCGGGCAGCGTGGGCTCCGGTGCCGATGCGCCGTACCGGGCCAGCGCGAAACCCCAGTCGCCGAATGTCGGGACGTGCACGTGATAGGGCGTCACCGCAAAACCCGCCGCACCCAGCGTGGACACCGTGCGCCAGAACGCGTTCGGCGTCGAGAACGGGCTGCCCGACTGCACCACCACCAGCGCATCGGGGGCGAGCACCGTGGTGAGCATCGCGTAGAACTCGACCGAATACAGCCGGCCCAGGACCGGATTGTCGGGATCGGGCAGATCGATGACGACCGAGTCGAAGCCACCTGCCGGGCGCACGGTGGGTTCGCGCAACCAGGTCATCGCATCGTCGATGATCACCTGCACGCGAGGATCGTCCAGCGCACCGCCGTTGGTATCGCGCAGCGGGCCGCGGGCCAGCTCGATGACCGCCGGGTCCAGCTCCACCTGCACGATGGTCTCGATCCGCGGCATCCGCAGCAGTTCGCGAGCGGCCAGGCCGTCGCCGCCGCCGAGGATCAGTACCGAGCCGACGTCCTCACCCACCGCGGGATACACCAGGCTCTCGGTGTAGCGGTACTCGTCGCGGGTCGAGAACTGCAGTCCGCCATCGAGATACAGCCGGGTGTCGGTCCCGCGGCGGGTGACGACGATCTCCTGATAGGCCGATTGCCGATAGGCGATGATCGGGTCGCCGTAGAGCCGCTGCCGGGTGGTGGTCTGGATACCGTCGGACGCGACGATCAGGGCGGTCAACGTCACCGCGGCGGCGGTCAGCACGGCCAGTGCAGCGCCGAGCTGGCGCCGACCGATGATTCCGCGCAGCAGGAACACCGAGACCACCGCGGCGGCAGCCAGGTTGATCATCCCGGTGACCGCGGCGCCGCGGATCATCCCGAGCTGCGGCAGCACGAGGAAGGGCCAGGCGAGTCCGCCGATCAACGCGCCCAGGTAATCCGCGGCGTTCAGGTTGGCCAGCACCCGACCGGCGTCGGCGGCAGCCGCGGTTCGGCCGCGCTGCAACAGCGTCATCAACAGCGGGACCTCGGCGCCCACCAGGGTGCCGATCAGTGCCGTTCCCAGCACCAGGATCCACAACCCGTCGCCGATGAAAGAGAAGGCCACATACATTGCGGCAGCTGATAATCCGCCGATGAGGCCAAGTAGGGTCTCCACCGCGATGAAGGTGATGGCGGCGTGGCCGAGGAACGGTTTGACCGCGAGTGCGCCGGCGCCGAGGGCGGCCACGAACCCCGCCACGATCAGCGAGGTGGCGACGATGCCGCCGCCGTGCAGGCTGGTGGACAGCGTCAGCAGGGCCAGCTCGTAGATCAGCCCGCAGGCCGCGCAGGCCGCCACCGCGGCGAGCAGCAAGGCCCGCCATCGGGTGGTGGTCATGACAGCGCGGCGGCGTTCACCCCTCCCACCGCCAGCAGGATCACCGCGGTGGCGATGGCACCGGGGTGCAGCTTCTCGTCGGTGATCAGGTCGCGGAACCGCCCGGGTACCAGCGCCTCCAACACGAGCAGCGCGGCGGCCTGCAGCACCACGGCGACAAGTCCGTAGACGAGGGCGTCGAGCAGGCCCTGTCCGAGCTGGGCCGAACTGCTCATGATCGCCACGGCCGTCACCAGTGCCAACGCCCCGTACATTCCGCACGCGACGGCGACCGCATTCGGGCGGTGGTGGACGAAGATGTGCTCGCGCAGGCTTCCTGGTGTCAACAGGTCGGTCAGCAGGAACCCCGCACCGAACACGATGATGCCGACGACGAAGTACAGCACCGCCGCGACGACGTTCTGTGTCAGCCCGGTCGCGTCGACGGAGCCGAACTCCACGGCAAGGATTGACGGCGCGGCCGTCGAAAGGTCTGACGTACCCATCGGTCCCATCGGTTCTCCTACTTAGTTCCGCCGGGTCCGCCGGAGCTACCGCCCGCGCCGCCCGCTGGTGAGCCGGGGGTGAACCCCGGTCCAAGGAAAATGAATCCGCCGCCGTTGTATCGGGCGTTGGTGTCTTCGACCCGGATGCTGCACGGGTATCGGCCCTCGGGACCGACGGTGACGATGTCGTCGTTGTAGCGCAGATACTCGGTGCCGCGATCGGATGCCCGCGCCTCAGGTGCGTGGTAGGCGGCGATATCGTCGGCGACGGACTTGGGTGACCCGCTGCATTCGTAGCGCCGGTTGCCGCCGTCGGCCGAGTACTGCCGGTATGTTTCCCGCACGTGGTTGCGAACATCTTTGTTCTGCAACGCGATTCCGCCGATGAGTAACACCACTCCTAGTGTGCCCAGTAGCGCTGACAGGCCGAACAGGGTGTTGCGTGTCATGGCCGCCAACGGCTTTCGGTGTGCACGACCATGCCGCCGGTCCCGCCGTCGGGGTAGAGATGCCAGGTCTGCCAGCGCCACCCGGCACCATCGGGCTCGGCGCACAGCGCCGTCAGCGCGGCGTCGTCACCGGGGAAGCAGCCACCCAACCAACCGGTCTCGATCTCGCAGCGGGAGCGCAGCTCGGCGGCGATGCGTCGGAAGGACTCTTCCTCGTGCACGACGGTATCCGAACTCATCCGGTAACCCGGGCCTTCCGTGGTGGCCGGCAGGTGTGTGCTGTCATCGAGATGGTGGCAGGAGACCTGCTCGGAGAACGTGCCCACGGTGACGATATGGGAGGCCCCTAGCACTCCCAGCACCAGTTCGGCCCCGGTGGGGTGGACCAGCGTGGCGCTCGCCAGGACATGCCGCGCCGGCGTATTCAATGCGAGTCGCAGATTCGCGCCGCTGACGTCGGCGGGTGGCACGTGAAGTCGGTGCAACGGCAACGCAGTGCCTACGTTCCGGCCGCGGGGGCCGGGTAGACGGTCAATTCGCCGGCCCGCACCCTGGTGCCGTAGGACACTTCCCACGGCATCTCCGGCGCCCACCGCTCATAGCCGAGCTTGGCACCATCGGGTCCGGTGTAATCGACGTAATCCATGTCCCCGCCGGCGGGCAGGCCCGTGGTGCCCTCGGTGGTGTAAGAGGCTCGCCCGTTCTCCTCGACGGTGAAGGTACGGCCGTCGACGACCACGCTGCTGCCCGGTTCGGCGGGCAGCCCGACCCGCTTGTGCCACCACATCAGTTCCAGCCGGCCCTCGTCTTCTTCGACGCTGAACCACACCGGCGGTTCATCGGCCTTGCCTTCCAAAAGGTGTTCCCACCAGACGAATGGCCCCTCGCGCAGCGTCACCGAACCGCGCACCACATAGTCGGTGCCGCCGTGGCTGATGATGGCGCCCGGGCCGAGCTGTCTCGGGCCGAACATGTCGGTCTGGGAGGCGAAGCGCATCGGATCCTGGCGCGCGGCGGGCTTCTTCGGCGTCTTGGGCTGGCTTCGCGCCACGAGGAAGACGATGACGGCAGCGAGGATGAGGACGATGGCCAGGACGATCAGCAGTTCTCCCACGCAAGACCTTTCATCGGATCACCGGCAGTCGGGACGCAATTCCACCGTAACAGCCAGGCGCACAGCCGACTCTCAGCTTTGTGCCGGTCCGGGTCAGCGCAGGATGGTGGCCACGATGCCGGCCAGATAGCCCAGCCGGGCCACCTCCGACGGGCGGAAATCGGGGCCACCCGCGCGACCCAGCAGCACCGCGGTGTGCGGGTCGCCCAGGGGTGCGGCCGCAAGTGCCATGTCGATATCGCGCCATATCTGCGGAACCCAGTCCGCAGTCGCATCGAGTGCCTCGGCGTGCTGCAGCGGCAGCCAGGGTGCGCTGGCCGCCTGGGTTTCCGGCGCGCCGGAACTTCCGACGACGCGCTCCACACCCGCTTCGGAGCCGTCGGAGCGGACCACGGTGCACCAACCCACGCGGAGCACCTTGGGGGCCTCGTCGGCGAGAACCTGCAGCTTGTCGTGGCGGCTGGTAGCGGCGGCAATGTGGTCGACGAGTTCGAGTTCACGGTGTGCTTCCAGCAGCCCGGTGTGCGGGCGCACGCTGTCGACGTACACGCCCTTGATGTGCTCGGCGGCAGTGATCAGGGCGTCGGGCATCGCGCCGGGCGGCAGCTCGACGACCAGATCGTCGATCGCGTAACCGGCCCCGCGCTCGACCACGTCGAGGGACAGGATGTCGGCGCCGACCGAACCGAGGGCCACGGCGAGGGACCCGAGGCTGCCCGGTCGGTCCTCCAGCTGGACCCGCAGCAGATAAGACGGCACGGCGAACACCCTGTCACAGGCATCGGGCCGCGGCGATTCGGCCCGAGGGCCACGACTAGGCTTGAGCGCCGTGTCCCAGATTTCCCGAGACGAGGTCGCCCACCTGGCGCGCCTGGCCCGGCTCGCCCTGACCGACGGTGAACTCGACAGTTTCGCCGGCCAACTCGATGCGATCCTGGCCCATGTCGGCCAGATCCAGTCCGTCGACGTCACCGGTGTCCAGGCCACGGACAACCCGCTGACGAGCGTCAACGTGACCCGCCCGGACACCGTCGTGGCCGGTCTCAGTCAGGACGAGGCGCTCGCTGCGGCGCCGCGGGCCGAGGACGGCCGCTTCGCCGTGCCGCGGATTTTGGGGGAGGCCGAGTAATGGTTGCCGAGCTCATCCGCGAAGACGCCGTCACCCTGGCCACCCGGATCGCCGCCAAGGAGGTGTCCTCCACCGAGGTCACCCAGGCGCACTTGGACCAGATCGCCGCCACCGACGAGCGCTACCACGCGTTCCTGCACGTGGGCGCCGAGCAGGCGCTGGCCGCGGCCGCCGAGGTGGACGCCAAGGTGGCCGCCGGTGAGCCGCTGCCGTCGGCACTGGCCGGGGTCCCGCTGGCGCTCAAGGACGTGTTCACCACGACCGATATGCCGACCACCTGCGGATCGAAGATCCTGGAGGGTTGGAACTCGCCCTACGACGCGACGGTCACTGCGCGGTTGCGCGCGGCGGGCATCCCGATCCTTGGCAAGACCAACATGGACGAGTTCGCGATGGGTAGCTCGACGGAGAATTCTGCCTTCGGCCCGACCCGCAACCCGTGGGACACCGACCGGGTGCCCGGTGGGTCCGGGGGCGGCAGCGCGGCCGCGCTCGCCGCGTTCCAGGCACCGCTGGCCATCGGGACCGACACCGGTGGCTCGATCCGGCAGCCGGCCGCACTCACCTCGACCGTCGGGGTGAAGCCCACCTACGGCACGGTGAGCCGGTTCGGTCTGATCGCCTGCGCGTCCTCGCTGGATCAGGGCGGACCGTGCGCGCGCACCGTCCTGGACACCGCACTGCTGCACCAGGTGATCGCCGGGCACGACCCGCGCGACTCCACCTCGGTCGACGTCCCGGTGCCCGATGTGGTGGCCGCCGCCCGCGCCGGCGCATCCGGTGACCTCAAGGGTGTGCGCGTCGGTGTGGTCAAACAACTGCGCGGGGATGGCTATCAACCCGGGGTGCTGGAGTCGTTCAACACCGCCGTCGACCAGCTGACCGAGCTGGGCGCCGAGGTGATCGAGGTGGACTGCCCGCACTTCGACCATGCGATGGCCGCCTACTATCTGATCCTGCCCTCGGAGGTGTCCTCCAACCTGGCCCGCTTCGATGCGATGCGGTTCGGCTTGCGGGTCGGCGATGATGGCACCCACAGCGCCGAAGAGGTCATGGCGCTGACCCGGGCCGCCGGATTCGGCCCAGAAGTCAAGCGGCGCATCATGATCGGCACGTACGCACTGTCGGCGGGATACTACGACGCCTACTACAACCAGGCGCAGAAGGTTCGCACGCTGATCGCCCGTGATCTTGAGCAGGCCTACGAGAAGGTCGATGTGCTGGCCACCCCGACGACACCGTCGACGGCTTTCCGGCTGGGGGAGAAGGTCGACGACCCGCTGGCCATGTACCTGTTCGACCTGTGCACGCTGCCGCTGAACCTGGCCGGGCACTGCGGCATGTCGGTGCCCGCGGGGCTGGCGGCCGAGGACAATCTGCCGGTCGGCCTGCAGATCATGGCTCCTGCGCACGCCGATGATCGGCTCTATCGCGTCGGCGCGGCCTACGAGCGGGCGCGGGGAGAGCTGCCCGCCGCGATCTAGCGGATCAGTCCAGGATCCGGCGTGCCACATTCGTGCTGACGAGGTCGAGCAACTCGTCGGACCGGCCGGCCATGATGGTGCGGATCGCATACAGCGAGAAGCCCTTGGCCTGTTCGACGGTGATCGCGGGCGGGATGGACAGTTCCTGGCGCGCGGTCACCACGTCGATGAGCGCGGGACCGTCGTGGGCGAAGGCATCGGTGAGTGCGGACTCCAGGTCGCCGGGCTGCTCGACGCGGCGACCGAACAGTCCGAGTGACCGGGCGACGGCGGCGAAGTCCGGATTGTGCAGGTCGGTGCCGAAGGTGACGATCCCGGCCGCCTTCATCTCCAACTCCACGAAGTTCAACGACGAGTTGTTGAACACGATGACCTTGACCGGCAGCCGGTTCTGCGACAGCGTGATGAGCTCGCCGAAGAGCATGGTCAAGCCACCGTCACCGGCGAAGGCCACCACCTGCCTGTCACGATCGACGGTCTGGGCGCCGATGGCCAACGGCAGCGCACAAGCCATGGTGCCGTGGTTGAATGATCCCAGCAGCCTGCGGCGGCCGTTCATGGTGAGGTAGCGCGCCGCCCAGACCACCGGTGATCCCACGTCCACCGTGAACACCGCGTCCTCGGCGGCGAGCCTGTCGGCAACGGCGGCAAGGTGTTCGGGACGGATCGGGGTGCGATCACGATCATTGGCCGCCAGCTCGTCGAGCCGCCGCCGGGTCTTGGCGTAATGGCGCAGCGAACGGTCCAGATGGGTGCGGTCGGTTTTCGCCGTCAGCAAGGGCGTCAGCGCGGGCAGGGTGTCGGTAACGGTACCGACCAGCGGTAGGTCGACGTGCGTGCGTCGACCGATGTTGCGGCCGCGGATATCCAATTGGATCGCCACGGCGTTCTCGGGATAGAACTGCCGATACGGGAAGTCGGTGCCCAGCATCAGCAGGACCTCGGCCTCCTTGATGGCCTTGTAGCCGGAAGCGAAGCCGAGCAGGCCGGTCATCCCGACGTCGTAGGGGTTGTCGTACTCGACGAATTCCTTGCCGCGCAACGCATGGACGATCGGCGCCTGCAGCGTGGCGGCCAATCGGACCAGATCGTCGTGGGCCCCTTGGGCACCCGCACCCGCCAGCACCGTGATCTTGTCGGATCCGTTGAGAATTGTTGCCGCGCGCTGCAATTCGTCATCGGTCGGGCGGGTGATCGAATGGGTGGCCAGCACCGGGGCGACCCGGGCATCGGTCTTGTGCAGGAATACCTCACCGGGGACCACGACGACGGCGACCCCGTTTTCGGCGATCGCCGCACGCATCGCCATCTCAAGCACCCTTGGCGCCGATTCGGCCGTGGTGACCAGTTCGCAGTACACACTGCACTCGCGGAACAGCTCCTGGGGGTGGGTTTCCTGGAAGTACTCCGACCCGATCTCGGATTGGGGGATGTGTGCGGCGATGGCCAGCACCGGAACCCGGGAGCGCTGGGCGTCGAACAACCCGTTGATCAGGTGCAGGTTGCCCGGTCCGCAACTGCCGGCACACACGGCCAGCCGGCCCGTCAGCGCCGCGTCGGCGGCCGCGGCGAAACCGGCTGCCTCCTCGTGGCGTACGTGTTCCCAGCTGAATCCCTCGGCGCGTCGGATCGCGTCGGTGAGTCCGTTGAGGCTGTCTCCGGGAAGGCCGTAGATCCGCGAGACACCGCTGGCGTACAGGGTGGAGATGACGTGGTCGGCGACAGTCGTCATGCCATCACCCTATGGTGCGACACGATTTGTCGCCGCGAAGTCATCAGTTCGACATATCGATGAGCAGGAAGATCGCTGCCGCGGCGAAGACCGCGATGAACACGGTGAGGGCGATCATGCTGACCACGGCGGTCGGCGTGAGCTTGTGGCGCGGCCGGGGTTCGGGTTCACCCAGACCGGAGGTCTGCGCCGAGTCCGGCGGCGTGTCACCGGGTGCAACACTTCCGCCTGGCTCGAGGCCGGGCACCCGGCGGGGATCGGGGTCGGGGGGAACAGCGGTCATGGCTACTTTCGGTCGGTACGTGGTCGGGCCGGATACCCCGGTGCCGGAATCTCACACGTTGTGCGGTGGCCGCGCCGCTGTGCGCCGAAGCTGGCAAGATCATGTGCATGCGGATCGGAGTGCTGACCGGTGGCGGCGACTGTCCAGGCTTGAACGCCGTGATCAGGGCGGTGGTGCGAACCAGCGATGCGCGCTACGGCTCGTCGGTCGTCGGGTTCCTCGATGGCTGGCGTGGGCTGTTGGAGGACCGTCGCATCCAGCTCAAGAACGATGACCGCAACGACCGCCTGCTCGCCAAGGGCGGCACCATGCTCGGCACCGCGCGCACCAACCCGGACACGTTGCGCGCCGGATTGCCGCAGATCAAGCAGACGTTGGAGGACAACGGCATCGATGTGTTGATCCCGATCGGTGGCGAGGGCACGCTCACCGCGGCGAGTTGGCTGTCCGAAGAGGGGGTGCCCGTCGTCGGCGTGCCCAAGACGATCGACAACGATATCGATTGCACCGACGTCACTTTCGGTCACGACACGGCGCTGACGATCGCCACCGAGGCCATCGACCGGCTGCACAGCACCGCGGAGTCACATCAGCGGGTGATGCTGGTGGAGGTGATGGGCCGCCACGCGGGTTGGATCGCACTGAACGCCGGGCTGGCCTCCGGTGCGCACATGACCTTGATCCCCGAGCAGCCCTTCGACGTCGAAGAGGTGTGCCGGTTGGTCAAACAGCGCTTCCAGCGCGGGGATTCGCATTTCATCTGCGTCGTGGCAGAGGGCGCCAAGCCCGCCGAGGGCACGATGCAGCTGCGTCAGGGCGGGATGGACGAATTCGGGCACGAGAAGTTCACCGGGGTCGCCCAGCAACTCGCCCTGGAGGTGGAAAAGCGCATCAAGAAGGATGTTCGCGTGACGGTGCTCGGCCATGTGCAGCGCGGCGGCACCCCGACCGCTTATGACCGGGTGCTGGCCACCCGCTTCGGGGTGAACGCCGCCGACGCCGCGCACGCGGGGGAGTACGGGATGATGGTGTCCCTGCGTGGTCAGGACATCGGTCGGGTCTCACTGGCCGATGCCACTCGTCAGCTCAAGCTGGTGCCGCAGAGCCGCTACGACGATGCCGCGGAATTCTTCGGTTGAGACCCGGGCCGAGCCTCCCGGCAGGCCGGCCCCAGGCTGACACTAAAATCAGCTGCCATGACCGCTTCTGTTGCTGAACTCGTCGACTACGACGACGTCATCGCCGAGTTCGACCCAGTGATGGGTATGGAAGTGCACGTCGAGCTGTCCACGGCGACCAAGATGTTCTGCCCCTGCGCCAACAAGTTCGGTGCCGATCCCAACACCCAGGTCTGCCCGGTGTGCCTCGGTCTGCCCGGCGCTCTGCCGGTGCTCAACCAGGCCGCCGTCGAGTCGGCCATCAGAATCGGGCTGGCGCTCAACTGTGACATCGCGCCGTGGGGCCGGTTCGCCCGGAAGAACTACTTCTACCCGGATCAGCCGAAGAACTACCAGATCAGCCAGTACGACGAGCCGATTGCCGTCGACGGCTACCTGGATGTGCCGTTGGAGGACGGCAGCACCTGGCGCATCGAGATCGAGCGCGCGCACATGGAAGAGGACACCGGCAAGCTGACCCACCTGGGCAGCGACACCGGCCGCATCGCGGGTGCGACCACCTCGCTGGCCGATTTCAACCGCGCAGGCGTGCCGCTGATCGAGATCGTCACCAGGCCCATCGAGGGCACCGGCGAACGCGCCCCGGAGATCGCCCGTGCCTACGTCACCGCTCTCCGCGACCTGTTGCGTGGTCTGGACGTCTCCGATGTGCGGATGGACCAGGGCTCGATGCGTTGCGATTCGAACGTGTCGCTGAAACCCAAGGGCAGCAGCGAGTTCGGCACGCGCACAGAGACCAAGAACGTCAACTCGCTCAAGAGCGTCGAGGTGGCCGTCCGCTACGAGATGCGCAGGCAGGCGGCGGTACTGCGATCCGGCGGGACGGTCACCCAGGAGACCCGCCACTTCCACGAGGACGGGTACACCACGGCCGGCCGCAGCAAGGAGACCGCGCAGGACTATCGGTACTTCCCCGAGCCCGATCTGGAGCCGGTGGCTCCGCCTGCCGAACTGGTGGATCGGCTGCGCGGCACCATTCCCGAACTGCCGTGGTTGGCGCGCAAGCGTGTTCAGCAGGAATGGGGCATCTCCGATGAGGTGATGCGCGACCTGGTGAACAACGGCGCGATCGATCTGGTGGCGGCCACGGTGGCGAAGGGTGCATCCAGTGAGGCTGCCCGCGCCTGGTGGGGCAACTTCCTGGTGCAGAAGGCCAACGAGAAGTCAGTAGCGGTGTCCGATCTGCCGATCACCCCGGCACAGGTCGCCGCGGTGGTCAAACTCGTCGACGACGGAAAGCTGTCCAACAAGCTGGCCCGCCAGGTGGTCGAGGGTGTGCTGGCCGGTGAGGGTGAACCCGAGCAGGTGATGAACGATCGCGGGCTGGTCGTGGTGCGTGACGACTCCCTGATTCAGTCCGCCATCGATGACGCGCTCGCCGCCCAACCCGATATCGCCGAGAAGATCCGCGGCGGAAAGGTACAGGCCGCCGGGGCCATCGTGGGTGCGGTGATGAAGGCCACCAAGGGTCAGGCCGACGCCGCGCGGGTCCGCGAACTGGTGCTGGCTGCTTGCTCCTAGCGTCATTTCGGTGAGGTCGCGTGCGCCTGCCGCACGCAACCTCACCGAAATCGCTACATATTGTCCGCTACGTCTTGTCCGCGTTCTGGCGGGGGAAGCCGCCGCCGGACGGGAAGAGCGGGAAGACGACATCGTCGAGTTTCTCGGCGTCGCCGGACGTCTTGTTGACCGTGGCGCCCCAGATGTTGCCGTCGGGGGAGACCGCCAGTGCCCAGGCATGACCGTGTTGATCCTGCCGGACCACCTCCGGTTCGCCGGTGACCGCACCGGTTTCGGGTGCCAGCCGCAGCGCGACGGTCTGCTTGGTGTTGACCAGGTTGACCAGCACGGTGCCGTCCAGCGCAGCGCAGCCGGCGACACCGGGTCGGTCCGGCCACGTCCAGACCGTCGACACCACCGAGTCCTTGGTGATCTTCTGCATCCGGTCGGCCGACGGGGTGCGATCGGTGACGTAGAGCGCCCCGTCCGACGGGTCGACACACATGCCGCCGCCGGAACCCATACCCGACAGGGCGGTGGTCGTCGGAGCCTGGTTGACCGTCGTCGGCTGTTCGATGCGCAGGACCTTGCCGGCCAGCGATGCGGGATCCGCCGCCTGGGCGGGGTTGCCGGCGTCACCGGTGAGCACCAACAGCGTGGTCGGGCTGGTGAACTTGAGCGCGCCGGCATTACCGACCGCACCCTTGGGGATGCCGGTCAGGATCGGCTTCGGGATGTCGCCGTCGGCGATGCGGATCACCCGGTTGTCGGTCGGGGTGCTGACATAGGCGTACATCAGGCGATCCTGGGCGTAGGTCGGCGACTTGATGATGTCGAGCAGCCCGCCGTCACCGGCCGGGTCGACCGGGATGGTCAGTTTGACCACCGGCTCGGCCTTCGTCGAGACCTCTTTGACGACGCCGGTGGTGCGCTCGGCGACCAGCGCCGACTGGCTGTCGCCACCCATGATCAGGCCGCTGGTGCTCTCCAGGCAGCCCTGCATCACACCGGGCGCCGGGCAGGCCTTGGGGAACGGGGTGCCCGGCAGCGGCGGCGGTGGCTCCGGCTTGGTCTGGGGTGGCGGTGCCATCTGAGGTTCGGTGGTGAACGGCTGGGACTGTGCGTTGTCGAACCGCGCGCATCCTGAACCCGCCAGCAGCACCGCGCACAGCACCGCGGCAATCCGCGTCGGTCCGCCCAATGTCATGCTGGCAAGGTTACGGATCGTCGCGCGGTGCGCGCCACGAAGGTCGGTCCAATGCCGGGTGTGTCCGTACTCCAGCGCGGATTCGCCGAGCACGCGCGACCTGGAGTATCACAACTCGGCAACAGTGCAGATAAGGTACGTGGCGGACCGCGCCAATCCGTGGTTCTGCAGCAACTTGCCCCTACGCTTGTTTTCGTGACCGCTGAACCGCAGAACATGACCGACTGGCAACGGCCCGCGTCGGCGCAGTTGGTCGACCCCGAAGACGATCTTCCCTCGTCGACCTACGGGGGCGATTTCGAGACCACCGCCATTCCGCGCTATGACACCGACGGCGGGGCCAAGGCGGACCAGTCCGGCTTTGCGCTGCTCAACGATCCCGAGCCGCTTCCCTATGTGTCGCCGGCCGCGCCCAACCCCTACGCCACCGCCCCGGCGGTCCCGACCGAGATCGGCCCGCACGACGCCGAACAGCAGATCCGCATCGCGGGTCGGCGCGGCACCCTCGACCTGGGGCTGCTGGTGCTGCGGTTGGGCCTGGGCGCACTGATGATCGTGCACGGCCTGCAGAAGGCGTTCGGCTGGTGGGGCGGTTCGGGCCTGGGAGGCTTCGAAGGATCGCTTTCGGAGCTGGGGTACCAGCACGCCGGGGTGCTCACCTATGTCGGAGCCGGTGCACAGATCGGCGCCGGCTTGCTGCTGGTGCTGGGGCTGTTCACACCGCTGGCGGCCGCCGCTGCGCTGGCCTACCTCGTCAACGCCCTGCTGGCCTCGATCGCGGCGCAGCAGAACGTCGGCTTCGCCGACTACGTGACCGCAACCGGTCTTGAGCATCAGGTGGTGCTGGTGCTGCTCGCGGCCGCACTGACGCTGACCGGACCGGGCCGCTACGGTTTCGACGCCGGACGCGGGTGGGCTCGACGCCCCTTCGTCGGGTCGTTCCTGGCGCTGTTGCTGGGCGTGGGACTCGGCATCGGCATGTGGGTGCTGCTCAACGGCGCCAACCCGCTGGCCTGATCTTCCCTCCGCGAACAGACGCGTGTACCCCCGAAAGTGGATCTTTTCGGGGGTACACGCGTCTGTTCGCGAGGAGGTCGAGACCTACTGGTAGGGGTTGGGAACGCGGCCGTCGCTGGCCGCGGTCAGCAGCGGTAGCGTCGCGAATGTGACGGCGGGCAGCGTGATTTCGCTGCCATCTGTCAGTCGCGCCTTGGCCCAGGACGAGCGGGTGAACCGCAGGCCTTCGATATCGGTCCACGGCACCGTGGTGCTGCGCAGCATGGTCCGGGCGGTCACCTTGTCGCGGTCGGCCACGGTCCGGTACCGCGCGATCACCGCCGAAGCGAGCACCGGAACCGCGATCAGCACCCAGCTCCAGCTGGGCAGGGCGTAGATCAGCGCGAAGATTCCCAGCGTCATGAAACCGACGGCGATATGGGCCATCGGCGAGATACGGATGACGAGCGGGGCGGGCTGATTCACGTCGCACATTCTCGCATCGACCTCGGTGCCGCCCGCTGGGCGCGGGGGCAATTTGACCTTTGAGCAGTGCGGGGACTACCGTCGCAGCTTATGTACAACCCGGACGAGCTCGTAGTAATTGGTTGGCGCGTTGATGCCGCGCTAGCTCTCTGCCGGGCTTAGCCAACAGCATCGACGCGCCAACCCTCGTACAGCGGACTCCGCTGACGGGGGTTTTTTGCTGTCACAGGACAAAACACCTTCCCACCACCAGCCGTATCAACCAGAACCACAGAGGAAAAAGTGAGCGCACCCACCACGCGACCGCCGGAGCAGACGCAGCGCACCAATGGCGTCAAAGCCTCGACCAAGGCGGAGCAGAAGGCCAATGTTGTTGCCCCCGAGCAGATGACCGGTGCGCAGTCCGTCGTGCGGTCGCTCGAGGAGATCGGTGTCGAGGTGATCTTCGGTATCCCCGGTGGTGCGGTGCTCCCGGTCTACGACCCGCTCTATGACTCGGTGAAGCTGCGCCATGTGCTGGTGCGCCACGAACAGGGCGCCGGGCATGCCGCCAGCGGCTACGCGCACGCCACCGGCAAGGTCGGCGTCATGATGGCGACCTCGGGCCCGGGCGCGACCAACCTGGTCACCCCGCTGGCCGACGCGCAGATGGACTCGATCCCGGTGGTGGCCATCACCGGTCAGGTCGGTCGTAGCCTGATCGGCACCGACGCCTTCCAGGAAGCCGATATCACCGGCATGACGATGCCGATCACCAAGCACAACTTCCTGGTGCGCGACGGTGACGAGATCCCGCGTGTCATCGCGGAGGCCTTCCACATCGCGCAGTCCGGCCGTCCCGGCGCGGTGCTCGTCGACGTGCCGAAGGACATCCTGCAGGGTCAGTGCACGTTTGCCTGGCCGCCGGTGATGGATCTTCCCGGTTACAAGCCGAACACCAAGCCGCACAGCCGCCAGGTGCGCGAGGCCGCCAAACTGATCGCCGAGGCCCGCAAGCCGGTGCTCTACGTCGGCGGCGGCGTGATCCGCGGCGAGGCGACCGACGAACTGCTGGAACTGGCCGAGCTGACCGGAATCCCGGTGGTCACCACGCTGATGGCGCGCGGGGCGTTCCCGGACAGCCACCCCCAGCACATGGGCATGCCGGGTATGCACGGGTCGGTGTCCGCGGTGGCGGCGCTGCAGAAGAGCGATCTGCTCATCGCGCTGGGCACCCGTTTCGATGACCGGGTGACCGGCAAGTTGGACTCGTTCGCGCCCGACGCCAAGGTGATCCATGCCGATATCGACCCGGCCGAGATCGGTAAGAACCGGCACGCTGATGTGCCGATCGTCGGCGACGTGCGCCATGTCATCAACGATCTGCTCGACGTGCTGCGCCGCGAGGGCACCAACGCCGCATCGCTGAAGCTGGACAACTGGTGGGAGTACCTGTCGAGCATCAAGGCGACCTACCCGCTGAGCTACGGTCCGCAGAGCGACGGCAGCCTGAGCCCCGAGTACGTCATCGAGAAGCTGGGCCAGCTGGCCGGGCCCGAGGCTGTCTACGTCGCCGGCGTCGGGCAGCACCAGATGTGGGCGGCGCAGTTCGTCAAGTACGAGAACCCGAAGACGTGGCTGAACTCCGGTGGCCTGGGCACCATGGGCTACTCGGTGCCCGCGGCCATGGGCGCAAAGTTCGGTCGTCCCGAGGCCGAGGTCTGGGCGATCGACGGTGACGGCTGCTTCCAGATGACCAACCAGGAGCTGGCGACGTGTGCCATCGAGGGTGCACCCATCAAGGTGGCGTTGATCAACAACGGCAATCTGGGCATGGTGCGGCAGTGGCAGACGCTGTTCTACGAGGAGCGGTACAGCCAGACCGATCTGGCGACGCACTCGCGCCGCATCCCAGATTTCGTCAAGCTCGCCGAGGCGCTCGGATGCGTCGGATTGCGTTGTGAGCGAGCCGAAGACGTCGAGTCGGTGATCCAGCAGGCTCGTGAGATCAACGACCGTCCGGTGGTGATCGACTTCATCGTCGGAGCCGATGCCCAGGTGTGGCCGATGGTCGCCGCAGGCACCAGCAATGACGAGATCCAGGCCGCACGCGGCATCCGTCCGCTGTTCGATTCCGAAGAAGGACACGCCTGATGACGACCTCCACCCACACCCTGTCGGTGCTCGTCGAGGACAAGCCCGGTGTGCTTGCCCGCGTTGCCTCGCTGTTCTCCCGGCGTGGCTTCAACATCCAGAGTCTGGCCGTCGGCGCGACCGAGCAGAAGCACCTGTCCCGGATGACGATCGTCGTGCAGGTCGAGGACTTCCCGCTCGAGCAGGTCACCAAGCAGCTGAACAAGCTGATCAACGTGATCAAGATCGTCGAGCAGGACGAGGAGCAGTCGGTCTCCCGCGAGCTGGCGCTGATCAAGGTGCGCACCGATGCGGCCACCCGCAGCCAGGTTATCGAAGCGGTTAATCTATTCCGGGCCAAAGTGGTGGACGTGTCCACCGAGTCACTGACCATCGAGGCCACCGGTACCCCGGAGAAGCTCGAAGCGTTCCTGCGAGTGCTCGAACCGTACGGGATCCGGGAGATCGTGCAGTCCGGGATCGTGTCGCTGGCGCGTGGGCCGCGCGGCATCGGTACTGCCAAATAGCTTTCATACGAGAAACAAACAGAAGGAAAATCCAACGTGGCAATCGAACTGTTCTACGACGACGACGCGGATCTGTCGATCATCCAGGGCCGCAAGGTCGCGGTGATCGGCTACGGCAGCCAGGGCCATGCCCACTCGCTGTCGCTGCGCGACTCGGGCGTGCAGGTCAAGGTCGGCCTCAAGGAGGGGTCGAAGTCCCGCGCCAAGGTCGAAGAGCAGGGCCTGGAGGTCGACACCCCGGCCGAGGTCGCCAAGTGGGCTGACGTGATCATGGTGCTCGCGCCCGATACCGCGCAGGCCGAGATCTTCAAGAACGACATCGAGCCCAACCTCGAAGACGGCAATGCGCTGTTCTTCGGGCACGGCCTGAACATCCACTTCGGGCTGATCAAGCCCGCCGAGAACATCACCGTGGGCATGGTCGCCCCCAAGGGCCCCGGTCACCTGGTGCGTCGTCAGTTCGTCGACGGCAAGGGTGTGCCCGCGCTGATCGCCATCGCCCAGGATCCCAAGGGTGAGGGTCAGGCGCTGGCGCTGTCGTACGCCGCCGCCATCGGTGGCGCGCGTGCGGGCGTCATCAAGACCACGTTCAAGGAAGAGACCGAAACCGACCTGTTCGGTGAGCAGGCTGTGCTCTGCGGTGGTACCGAAGAGCTGATCAAGGCCGGTTTCGAGGTCATGGTCGAGGCGGGCTACGCCCCGGAGATGGCCTACTTCGAGGTGCTGCACGAACTCAAGCTGATCGTCGACCTGATCTACGAGGGTGGCATCGCTCGGATGAACTACTCGGTGTCCGACACCGCCGAGTTCGGTGGCTACATCTCCGGCCCGCGTGTCATCGACGCCGACACCAAGGACCGGATGCGCGCCATCCTCAAGGACATCCAGGACGGTTCGTTCGTCAAGCGCCTGGTCGCCAACGTCGAGAACGGCAACACCGAGCTCGAGGGCCTGCGCAAGGAGAACGCCGAGCACCCCATCGAGGTCACCGGCAAGAAGCTGCGCGATCTGATGAGCTGGGTCGACCGGCCGATCACCGAGACCGCCTAGTTTCACTGCGATTTGTGGCGTCTCACCCGTAACCATCACGGGTGAGACGCCACAAATCATTTCTTGACCGGGTCGTGTCCCCAATTCATCAACGAGTACCGCCAGGCACTGTCCTCGACATCGTCCTTGGGCCGTTGCGCCAGATGGCGGCGGCAGTAGCCGACGACCTTGCGCATGTGCTTGTAGTCGTCATCGGACAGGTCGGACTTCTTGGCCTTGAGTATCGAGACGATGTGGCGTCCGCTCTCGTGCCCGGTCGATTCACCGCCGTCCTTCTTCTGCCCGACATCCTTGGAGTCATCGGATTTCAGCCACTTCTCCAGCTCGGTGGCCGTCATGTTCACGACATCCTTGAACTCCTTGTAGGTGCTCTCGTTGTCGTCGCTCATGGGGTGGCCTCGTGTCCGTCGCGGCCCTTGGTCCGCCGGTTCTCCTTCATCTCCGCCTCGAACACATGCCGGCGACCGTCCATCAATTCGTCGCGGACGCGCTTCTCGTGTTCGCGCAGCAGCGACCAGTAGTCGTCGTCGAATTCCTCCATGATCTGGAACGTCCACCGCCCCTGCAGGACATTTCGCCCGACCATGTCCTCGGCGAGGCGGTCGGCGATCTCTACGTGTCCGGCATCGCGCAGGGCGTCGGCGGCCTCGCCGAGCAGCAGATCGGCATGGCCCATCAATTGGTGGAACGAGTAGAGGTGCCCGCGCGCCCGCTCCACGTACTCCAATGCCTCGGAGACCTTGCCGACGGCTTCGACGGTGTCGTCGGATGCACCCTCGGGGCGGGCGTGCGCCGCGTCGACCGATTTCACGACGACCGCTTCTTCAACGATTCCGGCTTGTGCACAGCATCCTTACCGGTTTTGTCGCTGCGCACCTTGTACTGCGGCTCGTCCTTGCTGGCACGTACCGTCCGGCCGGCCGTCTCGGTGTCCGAGGTGATCTTCTTTTCCACGGTGCCCGGCACGGTGTTGCCGTGGCTCTGCCAGGACACCTTGTCACCCTTTTTCAGCTCTTTGCTCATGCAGGGCGGTGTACCCGGGCGCGTTGCGTCTCACTCACGGTGACAGCGGCGGAAGCTCCCGGATGCCGAACTCGCGCTTGAGCACCGTGCGTGCCGCGTAGTACCCGGCCATACCGTGGACGCCGCCGCCCGGCGGGGCTGCCGACGAGCACAGGTATGCCTTCGGAATGGGGGTGGACCACGGATTCCAGCGCGGGGTCGGCCCGGCGATCGCGCTGCGCATGTTGTTGCCGCCGACTCCGATGTCACCGCCGACCAGGTTCGCGTTGTGATCGGCCAGCCCGGAAGCCGGCACGCTGCGCACCGCCACGATGATGTCGCGGAACCCCGGGGCGAAGCGCTCGAAGATGTCGGTGACGACGTCGGCCATGTCGACCGAGGACCCCGACGGCACATGCGCATACGCCCACAGTGGTCGGCGTCCCTGTGTATCGATGCGGCCTGGATCGGCCAGATGCGGCACCGCGGCGAGCACCATCGGCCACTCGGCGTGCCGGCCGGCAGCGATCTCCCGCTCGGCAAGCGCCATCTGCGCGCGACTGCCACCAAGATGCAGTGTCGGGGCATGCGCCAGGCGCGGATCGCGCCACGGGATCTCACCGGAGAGCACAAAGTCCACCTTCGCCACACCGGGACCATAGGTGTAGCGCCGCAACGCCTTTGCATAGCGCGGCGGCATCGCGGAGCCGTAGATCGACAACAAAGCCGTCGGCGCGGTGTCGTAGAGGACCACTCCGCCCGGCGGTGTGGCGACCTTCTCGCCGAGGATCAATTCCCCGCCGTGGTCCAGCAGATCGGCGATCAGCGCGTCGGGGATCGCCTGGGATCCGCCGACCGGTATCGGCCAGCCCACCGAGTGCCCGAGGGTGGCCAGCATCAGCCCGGCGCCCGCGGCGACCAGCGAGGGCATCTGTGAAATCGTGTGCGCCGCAACACCGGTGAACAGCGCTCGGGCATCTTCGCCCTGCAGGGTGTTCCACAGCGGGCCGCCCTGCAGCAGCAGTCGCGGCGCCACCTTCAGCGCCGCGGGAATCGAGGGTGGAAGGGAACGCTTGTCGCCCAGGATGAGCCCGACCACGTCATCGCTGTCGGCGGCCAGCGGACCGAGCAGCCGTTTCCACGAGGCACCGTCGGATAGTTCGGCGGCGGTGCGGTCGATGTCGTGGTACCCGATCGCGGCGGGTCCGTCCGGGAGCGGATTGGCATACGCGATCTCGGGCACCGCCAACCGGACGCCGCGCGCCGGTAGGTCGTAGGCGGCGAAGAACGGCGACGCCAGCGCCAGCGGATGCACAGCCGAGCAGATGTCGTGCATGACGCCGGAGTACTCGGGGTCGGGCAGCGTGCGGGCGCCGCCGCCCGCAGTCGACTGCTCCTCGATGACCCGCACGGACAGGCCGGCGCGGGCCAGGATGACAGCTGCGGTCAGCCCGTTGGGGCCGCTTCCGACGACGGTGACGTCCACGCCACCAGTAGACAACATCGCCCGGTGTGTCTGCTCGTTTCGGTGCCCGTCATTGGGGACTGTGGTAGCGCCGGGCGACCGTGGCGTCTTCGGCGCCGAGGGCACGCACTAGGCTGTAGCGCCGTGAGTCTTCCCGTTGTACTGATCGCCGACAAGCTTGCCGAGTCGACCGTCGCCGCCCTGGGTGACCAGGTCGAGGTTCGATGGGTGGACGGTCCGGACCGGCCGAAGCTGCTGGCAGCCATCGCCGATGCCGATGCGCTGCTGGTGCGCTCGGCCACCACCGTCGACGCCGAGGTCATGGCCGCCGCGCCCAAGCTCAAGATCGTCGCCCGGGCCGGCGTGGGCCTGGACAATGTCGACGTCGAGGCCGCCACCGCCCGCGGTGTGCTGGTCGTCAACGCTCCGACCTCCAATATCCACAGCGCCGCCGAACACGCGCTGGCGCTGCTGCTCTCGGCGGCCCGCCAGATCCCGGCTGCCGATGCCACCCTTCGCGAGCACACCTGGAAGCGCTCCTCGTTCTCGGGCACCGAGATCTACGGCAAGACCGTCGGCGTGGTCGGACTCGGCCGCATCGGCCAGCTCGTCGCCGCTCGGCTGGCGGCCTTCGGAACCCACGTCATCGCCTATGACCCCTACGTCTCGACGGCTCGTGCCGCCCAGATCGGCATCGAACTGGTCGGACTCGACGAACTGCTCGGCCGCGCCGATTTCATCTCGGTGCACCTGCCCAAGACCAAGGAGACCGCCGGTCTGTTGGGCAAGGAGAACCTGGCCAAGACCAAGCCCGGTGTCATCATCGTCAATGCCGCCCGCGGCGGCCTGATCGACGAGCAGGCACTGGCCGATGCCATCACCAGTGGGCATGTGCGCGCGGCCGGCCTGGACGTGTTCGCCACCGAGCCGTGCACCGACAGCCCCTTGTTCGAGCTGCCGCAGGTCGTCGTCACTCCACACCTGGGTGCCTCCACCGCCGAGGCCCAGGACCGCGCCGGCACCGATGTCGCCGCCAGTGTGAAGTTGGCCTTGGCCGGTGAGTTCGTACCCGATGCCGTCAACGTCGGCGGGGGAGCCGTCGGCGAAGAGGTCGCGCCCTGGCTGGACCTGGTGCGCAAGCTGGGCCTGCTGGTCGGCTCGCTCTCCGATGCCGCACCGGTATCGCTGTCGGTGCAGGTGCGCGGTGAACTGGCCGCCGAGGATGTCGAGATCCTGCGGTTGTCGGCGCTGCGCGGGCTGTTCTCCGCCGTGGTCGACGAGCAGGTCACCTTCGTCAATGCGCCGGCGCTGGCCAAGGATCGGGGCGTCACAGCCGAGATCAGCACGGCAAGCGAGAGCCCCAACCACCGCAGTGTCGTCGATGTGCGCGCGGTCTACGCCGACGGCGGATCGCTCAATGTGGCAGGCACGCTGTCGGGTCCGCAGCTGGTCGAGAAGATCGTCCAGATCAACGGCCGCAACCTCGATCTGCGTGCCGAGGGCTACAACCTGATCGTCAACTACACCGATCAGCCCGGGGCGCTCGGCAAGATCGGCACGCTGCTCGGCGGCGCCGAGGTCAACATCCTGGCCGCGCAGATGAGCCAGGATGCCGGCGGCGACAGCGCCACCGTCATGCTGCGAGTGGACACCGATGTGCCCGAGGATGTGCGCGCCGCGATCGCCTCGGCGGTCGGCGCCACCACACTGGAAGTGGTCGACCTGACATGAGTTCCCTGAAGAATCTTGCGGTCATCGCCGGCGACGGCATCGGTCCCGAGGTCATCGACCAGGCGCTGCGGGTTCTGGACGTGGTGTTGCCGGGGGTGCAGCGCACCGAGTACGACCTGGGCGCGCGGCGCTACCACGCGAGCGGTGAACTGCTCACCGAGGAGACCATCGAGGAGCTGCGCGGGTACGACGCGATCCTGCTCGGGGCGATCGGCGATCCGTCGGTGCCCAGCGGTGTCCTCGAGCGCGGTCTGCTGCTCAAGCTGCGTTTCGCCCTCGACCACCACGTGAACCTGCGTCCCGGTCGGCTCTATCCCGGTGTCGACAGCCCACTTTCGGGAGTCACCGGAATCGACTTCGTGGTGGTCCGGGAGGGCACCGAGGGGCCCTACACCGGTAACGGTGGCGCGCTGCGCGTCGGCACCCCACACGAGGTGGCCACCGAGGTCAGCGTCAACACCGCATTCGGCGTGGAGCGGGTGGTGCGCGACGCGTTCGCCCGTGCGCAGACCCGCCGCAAGCATCTGACGCTGGTGCACAAGACCAATGTGCTGACCTTTGCAGGCAGCCTGTGGTCGCGGGTGGTCGCTGAGGTCGGCGCCGAGTACCCCGATGTCGAGGTGGCCTACCAGCACATCGACGCCGCGACCATTCATATGGTCACCGATCCGGGCCGTTTCGACGTCATCGTCACCGACAATCTCTTCGGCGACATCATCACCGACCTGTCGGCCGCGGTGTGCGGTGGTATCGGCCTGGCCGCCAGCGGCAACATCGATGCCACGCGCACCAATCCGTCCATGTTCGAGCCGGTGCACGGCAGTGCTCCCGATATCGCCGGCCAGGGCATCGCCGATCCGACGGCCGCCGTCATGAGCGTGGCGCTGCTGTTGGCGCATGTCGGCGAGGACGAGGCCGCGGCGCGTGTCGACAAGGCCGTTGCCGAGCATCTGGCGACCCGCGGTGCGGCAACGTTGTCGACGGCTGAGGTCGGCGACCGCATCCTTTCGCTGCTGTAACCGCGCCGAAAGGCACTCCGGGTGGCCGGTTTTGCGACACTGCGCCGACAGTGCCGGCTGTTCGCGACCGGTTCGACGTTCTTCGCCGTCGCCACCATGCCCGGTTTTGCGACGATGGCGGGCGCGGGCGCGTCGAATGTGCTGTGCTTCGCCGGGTCCTGGTTCTTCACGACGGCGGCCTGGATGCAACTGCGTCTGTCCGACCGCGGGATCGGATGGTGGTCGGCGGCCATCCAGTTCATCGGGACCGTGCTGTTCAACCTCAGCACCGGGGCCGCGGTCGCGGTGCACACCATCCACGCCGAACGACACGATGTCTGGGCTCCGGATGCCGCCGGGTCGGTGGCCTTCCTGATCAGCGGGATCCTGGCGGTCCTCACGGTCGGCTGGTGGGCCCCGAGATCCCTCGACTGGCAGGTGGGTTGGATCAATCTGGCCGGCTGCGTCGCGTTCGGTGTTTCGGCGGCAGGGGCATTCGTGACGACGGCCGGGCTGACCGCCGACGCCCGGCTTGCCAATCTGGGCACCTTCGTCGGCGCGCTGTGCTTTCTGACCGCGGCATTGTTGCCGCCCCAAGCCCGGCGAAATGGGGGTACGTCCCGCTCGCGGGGCAGCGCCAATTCCCCCTTTCCGGGCTGAAAAGGGGGAATTGGCGTCTGTTCGGAAAGGCTGCTTAGGAAACGCCTGCCAGGGTGTCGGCCGTCGAGAGCGCCTGGGCGACACCGGAGACGATCGAGGCCAACCGGATGGCCTCGAAGATCGCGGTGCGTTCGACGCCGGCGTCGCGCAGCACGGTCTCGTGCGCCGACAGGCAGTGGCCACAACCATTGATCGCCGATACGGCAAGCGACCACAGTTCGAAATCTTCCTTGGCCACACCGGGATTGGCGATGATGTTCATCCGCAAGCCGGCGCGCAGATCATCGTAGCGACCGTCGAGCTGGCCCTTGGTGCGGTAGAAGACGTTGTTCATCCCCATCACCGCGGCCGCACCGAGTGCGGCGTTGTAGGCCTCGCCGGACAGGATGTCGAGGGCGTCCTCGGCGATCTCGCGGAGCAGACGCTCCGACTTGGTCGCCGCCGCGGTGGCCACGAACGCACCCCAGAGCTGCTGCTCGGAGAGCTCGGTGGTCCGGGCGATGCTGCCCAGATTGAGCTTGAGATCCTTGGCGTACTCCGGGAGTGCTTCCTTGATGTTGTCCAGGCTCATGCTCAGACCGCCTCTGCCAGAAGTTCGCCGGCATCGATCGTCGGGTCACCCTTGCGCCAGTTGCACGCGCACAACTCGTCGGACTGCAGGGCATCGAGCACCCGAAGTACCTCGTCGACGTTGCGCCCCACCGAACCTGCCGTCACCGAAACGAACTGGATCTCGTTATTGGGATCGACGATGAACGTGGCACGGTCGGCCACTCCGTCGGCATTGAGGACGCCGGTGGCCGTGGCCAGTTCACGCTTGAGGTCCGACACCATCGGGAACGGGAGCTTCTTGAGCTCGTCGTGCTGCGCGCGCCACTGGAAATGCACGAACTCGTTGTCGACGGACACGCCGAGCACCTTGGCGTCGCGGTCCTCGAAGTCGTCGTTGAGCTTGCCGAAGGCGGCAATCTCTGTGGGGCAGACGAAGGTGAAGTCCTTGGGCCAGAAGAACACGATTCGCCACTTGCCCTCGTGGTCGGAGCTGGTGACCCGGGTGAAGTAGTCGTCGGGCTGCTTGGCATCCACCTTGCTCAGGTCGCCACCGATGACCGCGGTCAGGTCGTATGCGGGGAATTGGTCGCCGATTGTCAGCAAGGGCATCGAACACTCCTTAATCTGGAATAATTCCAATGTGCACTGACCATTCTGGCCCGTCGCGACGCGGGACGACAAGTCCGCCGTGGGTGATGGTCAACACAGCCGACCGAGCTGGGGGAGTGCCCAAAGTTCTTAGAATGTGTGCTATTTCGCGGAGGTGGAATCTTCGGTGGTGGTGGGAACCAAGGGATAGGCGGCCACGGGGAACAATGCGCAGACGGCGAACGCCAACGGAAAACCCGCGAACGAGATCAGCGCACCGAACAACGGGGACGCCACTGCCGTGGCCAGATGCTGACTGGTGTTCTGGGTCCCCAGGGCGCGGCCGCTCCAGAACGGGCCCGCGATCTCGGCGATCGCGGTGAACGCCAAACCGTTGTCGGACACCGTCACCAGTGAGGCGAACACCATCAACGCCACGCTCATCGGCGAACCCAGCGCGTCGGTCAGTGCCAGCAGCGCCATGGTGGCCGATGCGGCAGCGGCGATGTAGCGGATGGGGCGGAGCCGGGATCCGATGACATCGGACCATCTGCCTGCCGCGATGCGGCCGCCTGCGCCGAGTACCTGGGCGACGGTGACCAGGACTCCTGCCGACCCGGCCGACCAGTCGCGGTCGGTCATCAGCCAGACGAGCATGAAAGTCCATACGAAACCCTGTGGAATGACCAGCAATACCGACACCGCGTGGATCCGTACCAACACCGAGGACTTTCGGTACGGGTTCACCAGGTGCTCCGGCGGCGCATCCGACCGGGGCGGCCGCGGTGGATCGAGCACGCCGACCGCACAGATCAGCGCCGACGCGACGCACACCACGGCGGGGAACAACAAGGCCGTGGACACCCCGTGACTCTCGGCGATGCGGGGAATGACCAGTGCGCCCAGTCCGACACCCAGTGGTGTCGAGGTTTGCCGGATGCCCATCGCCAGCCCGCGCTGCTCGGGAGGGAACCATCCGACCACCACGCGTCCACTCGCGGAATTGCTACTCGCGGCGGCCATTCCGCCGAGCAGGAGAAAAGCTCCCGTGGCCCACAACGAATCTGCCGCGGCCGCACAGAAGGCAAAGGTTGCCGTCAGTGCCGACCCGATCGTCAGCACGATTCTTTCGCCCACCCTGTCCACCAACCAGCCCCAGGCGATCAGGGTCAGCACCAGGCCGAAGCTGGGCATCGCGGACAGCAGCCCTGCGGAGGCGAGATCGAGACCGCGCTGGTCGTGCAGCGTGGGAATCAGGAAGGCCGCGCCGTTGATGAACACATTGGCGAACGTGGTGGCCAGCAGTGCGATCACCAGCATCGACCATCGGCGGGCGGTGCTGATCGTCGTGGACATGGTGTTCATGCTGCCATGGGAATCTCATCATATTGAACTGATTTCTCATAATATGAGACACGCGGTGTCGGCCGTCCCCACTGGATGGACATCGTGGCCGCTCATTAGGCTGGACGTATGCGTCTAGGTCGAATTGCCAGTCCGGATGGGGTCGCCTTCGTGGTCATCGAAGGTGACTCGACACACAGTGCGGTGTGCCGAGAGGTCGCCGAGCAGTACCTCTCCCGCAATCCGACCTTCACCGGGCGCAGCTGGCCATTGGCCGATGTCCGGCTGCTGGCGCCGATCCTGGCCTCGAAGGTGGTCTGCATGGGCAAGAACTACGCGGCCCATGCGCGCGAGATGGGTGGCGAGGCCCCCGAGGATCCGGTGATCTTCCTCAAGCCCAACACGGCCATCATCGGTCCCAACGTGCCGATCCAGCTGCCCGCCGACGCGCATCCTGTTCACCATGAGGGTGAGCTGGTCATCGTCATCGAACGGCCGTGTAAGGACGTCCCGGCCGCGAAGGCCGCCGATTACATCCTCGGCTACACCATCGCCAATGATGTGTCCGCGCGCGATCAGCAGAAGAAGGACGGCCAGTGGATGCGAGCCAAAGGCCACGACACCTTCTGCCCGGTCGGGCCGTGGATCGAAACCGATGTCGATCCTTCTGGCCTGGGCATCCGCACGGAGGTCAACGGCACCGTGCGGCAGGACAGCAACACCGCGCTGCTGCTGCATGATGTCGGCGCCATCGTCGAGTGGGTCTCCGCGGTCATGACGCTGCTTCCCGGTGACCTCATCCTGACCGGCACCCCCGAGGGGGTCGGACCGATCGAAGACGGTGACACCGTCAGCATCACCGTCGAGGGTATCGGCACTCTGACCAATCCCGTTGTGCGAAAAGGAAAGTAGCAATGAACTCTCCCGTCCGGGTACGTTTCTGTCCGTCACCGACCGGTACCCCGCACGTCGGGTTGGTCCGGACGGCGCTGTTCAACTGGGCCTACGCCCGTCACACCGGCGGCGCATTCGTCTTCCGCATCGAGGACACCGACGCCGCGCGGGACAGCCAGGAGAGCTACGAGGCCATCCTCGACGCGCTGCGTTGGCTCGGCATGGACTGGGACGAAGGTCCCGAGGTGGGCGGACCGTACGGGCCGTATCGGCAGTCAGAGCGGTCGGAGATCTACCGCGAGGTGATCGCCAAACTGCTCGACGCCGGCGAGGTGTACCCCGCCTACTCGACTCCCGAGGAGGTGGAGGCCCGTCATCTGGCTGCCGGCCGTAATCCCAAGCTCGGCTACGATAATCATGATCGCGACCTCACCGACGCCCAGCGCGCCGAGTTCGAGGCGCAGGGCCGCAAGCCGGTGCTTCGCCTGCGGATGCCCGATGCCGATCTGTCCTGGACCGACCTGGTGCGCGGGGAGACCACCTTCGCTGCCGGGGTGGTACCCGATTTCGCGATCACCCGCGCCAGTGGGGATCCGTTGTACACGTTGGTCAACCCGGTCGACGACGCGCTGATGAAGGTCACCCATGTGCTGCGGGGGGAGGACCTGCTGCCGTCGACTCCTCGCCAATTGGCGCTCTACCAGGCGCTGATCCGGATCGGGGTGACCGATTTCATACCCGAGTTCGCGCACCTGCCAAGTGTTCTGGGTGAGGGCAACAAGAAGCTGTCCAAGCGCGATCCGCAGTCCAACCTGTTCCTGCACCGCGATCGCGGGTTCATCCCCGAGGGGCTGCTGAATTATCTTGCCCTGCTGGGCTGGGGGATCGCCGACGACCACGATCTGTTCAGCCTCGACGAGATGGTCGCCGCGTTCGACGTGGTCAACGTCAACTCCAATCCGGCGAGGTTCGACCAGAAGAAGGCCGATGCGATCAACGCCGAGCACATCCGGCTGTTGGCGCCGGAGGATTTCACCGCTCGGCTGCGGGCGTATCTGGGCGCCCACGGTCACGACACCGGCCTGACCGATGCCGCCTTCGCCGAGGCCGCCGCGTTGGTGCAAACCCGCATCGTGGTGCTCGGCGATGCATGGGAGCTGTTGAAGTTCTTCGATGACGCGAGCTATGGCATCGACGAGAAGGCGGCGGCCAAGGAGCTCAAGCCCGAGGCGGCCGCGGTGCTGGACGCCGCGCTGGCGGCTCTCGAGCCGCTGCCCGAATGGACGACCGCGGCCATCGAGCAGGCGCTGAAGGCATCGCTGCTGGAGGAATTGGAGCTCAAACCGCGGAAGGCCTTCGGTCCGCTGCGGGTGGCGATCACCGGGGCCACCGTCAGCCCGCCGCTGTTCGAGTCCATGGAGCTGCTGGGTCGCGAGCGCAGCCTCGCGCGGTTGACCGCCGCACGGGGTGGGGTGTGAAAGTGCTCCGAAATGTTTGGTAGTCTTCTCGTCGGCCCGATAACCGCTCTGGAGTGATCCACGCGAGTGGGAAACGGTCCGAAAGATGCCTTGACCTGCAGGGATAGGCATCAAATGGGGTATGGTGTAATTGGCAACACTAGGGATTCTGATTCCCTCATTCTAGGTTCGAGTCCTGGTACCCCAGCTGTCCGGGCGATTAGGTTGGCACAAGCTCCTGAGCTATGCTGACCGTCCGGAAGTTGTTCTAGCCCCCGTCGTCTAGCGGCCTAGGACGCCGCCCTCTCACGGCGGTAGCGTGGGTTCGAATCCCATCGGGGGTACAGATGGAGTCCCAGGAGAGATCCTGGGACTCCTTTTGTTTTCCGGGTCCGTGGACTCACTGTGTGTGCCGGCGGTTGTGCCCTCAGAGGAAGCCGATGGCCTTACGGCCGGGACCCACCGAGGGTTCCGGATCCGCACCGAGTGTCTTGTCGAGCAATTCGTGATAAACGTCTCGGAAATCGGTGGTGGTCTTGAGGTCGCCGTCCTGGAGATCAGTCAGACTCGGCGCGTCACCGTAGAACCCACCCCGCACGGGTTCACCGACGATCAGGACCGGCCCTGAGGTGCCGTGATCGGTGCCCTGGGTCGCGTTGGCGGCGACGCGTCGGCCGAACTCCGAATAGATCATCGTCACCACCCGCCGGCCGTAGGCACTGTTACGCATCTGTTTGAGAAACGGCACCAGGGCATCGTTGAGAGCGGCCAAGAGGCGCTGCTGGTCGTTTCTCTCGTTGGCGTGCGTGTCGAATCCGCCGAGGGACACCATGTAGACCTTGGTGGGGACACCGGCGCGCACGCACTGGGCGACCAGTTCCAGATCGTCGGCCAGTTGCTTGCCGAGATCGGTGGCGGCCGTGGTGGGCAGCGGGCTGTCGGTGAAGCCGCGGAATGTCTCGTCGGTGACCCGATAGGCCTGGTAATCGGCGCGGACCGCGGCCATGGCCGCGGTGTCTTCGGCATCGGAGGCGCTCATCGCATCCAAGACGCTGGAAATATCGGTCGGCATCTTCGGGATGGTCGGGGAAAGCCCTGCGGCCGTGCGGTTCTGGCCGATCGCCATGGGGGGGAGCACGGTGCCGATATTGACCGCACGCAGCGGATCGTCACCGGTGGTGTCCAGCCATCGTCCGATCCATCCGGTCGCGGTCGGGTCGTCCGGCGACGCGGTCTGCCAGATGTCCATCGAGCGGAAGTGGCTGCGATCCTGCTTGGGGTAGCCGACGCCCCGGACGATCGCGAGATTGTTCGTGTTCCACGATTCGGCGAGGCCGCCGAGCGCGGGGTTGAGCCCGACTGCGCCGTCGAGATCGATCGCGGTGCTCGGTGCGAAAGCCAACTCCGGTCTCGCGTCGTAGTACGCACCGTCGGTGTAGGGGATCACCGTGTTCAGTCCGTCGTTGCCGCCGTAGAGGGTCAGGATCACCAGGATCCCGGTATCGGCGGGCAACGGGGCAACCTGTGCGCGCTCGAACATCTGCGGCAGGCTGACCGCCGCACCCGCCGCCGCGGCCAGTCCGGCCGCACCGGCACTGGCAAGGAGGAACTTGCGCCTGTTGATATCGCCCACGAGTGATCCTCCGAACTCCACTACACCGTCAGGTATTCGGGCGAGTTGACGGCCGCGACGACCAGTCGTTGCGGGTTGCCGACCAGCGGCCGCAGGGCCGCGGCGGTGGTATCGGACCATGCGCCGATACCGAGCAGATAGCCGACGGCGTCGATGCGATCCGCGGTGGGGGCATCCTGCACGGGGGAGTAGTCGCCCAACGGGACGAAACGATCGGCCGCCCAGACCCGCGCGGCCGCACTCGTATTGGAAAGCCACACCCGGCCCTGCGGCCACCCATCGACATCCGGTGGTGCGAACGGGCGTTGACCCATGACCTTGAGGACCACATCGCAGGCGGTGAGGGTTTGCGGGCCGTCCAGCGGTACCGACAGCGAGCGCAGCATCCCGATCAACCAATCGACCGGGGTGACCACGGCGGTGCCCGCCGCGTCGTAGAACTCGGGGTCGGAGAAGATCGCCTTGGTCAAGGCCTTGAGGTTGCGGCCGGGTCCGTAGGCGGCCACCAGTCGGTCAGATGTCGCGCGGCTGGGGTTGTCATCGGCGGCCAGCAGCCGCCACAGTTTCGATGTGACGAATCGGGCCGAGGCGGGATGGCGCAGCACGATATCGCAGAACTCGGTGTCCCCGAGGGCCCCGGTGGTTCCGAGGACGGTCTTGATCCCACCGTCATGGTGTTCGCTGACGAGCACCGTGCCATTGCCAAGGGTGTCGAAGCGACCGGTGAGTGCGCGGGACCCCTCGCGCACATCGCGTTCGGTGTAGCCGCTGTCATGGCCGAGGGCGAACAGCTCCATGAATTCGCGGGAGAGGTTTTCGTTCGGTGCTTGTTTGGTGTTTCCCAACCCATCCAGCCACCGCAACATCGCCGAGTCGGTCAGCATGGCGTAGGCGAGATCGCGAAAGTCGCCGAGCGTATGGGTCCGCAGCGTCTGGTTCTGGGCGGCCATGAACTCGGCGGCCACCACCTTCTCCGCGGAGGTGGCGAAATGGTTGTGCCAGACGAAGGTCAATTTCTCGTGCACCGGCTCACGCACCGCGACCATCCGGCGGATCCACCAGCCGGACAGATCCTGCATCTGGGCCAGCATGGTGCTGACAAAGGAAGCTGTTGCAGCTTCGCTGGCCGGTAGCGCGGGGGTCGAATACGAGCTCATCGGCGTCGCGACCGCCCCCGGGTCGGCCGCCGGGTCCAATCCGAGTATCTCGTCGAGATACCGTGCCCGATCCTTGCCGACAACGGCGTCGACCGCCCGCCCGGTGGTGCCGAAACCCGACCGCCGCAACAGTCGCGCGGCAGCCTGCCATTGCACTGATTGTGAACCCGTGGTCCAGACCTCCCCCGGCGCGGAAATGCGCCACTGGGTAAACGATAAACGGACGGCGATGAGTTTGCTAGAGCCGACGGGTGAGTGCCTCGGACGCGGCCAACAGGTCGGCCGCCCAGCGGGCGCCCGGACGCCGGCCCATCCGGTCGATCGGGCCCGAGACGGAAATGGCGGCGATGACGGCACCGCGGCCGTCGCGCACCGGGGCGGACACGCTGGCGACACCGGTCTCGCGCTCGGCCGCGCTCTGTGCCCAGCCACGTTTGCGGACTTCCGCCAGGGTTCGCTCGCTGAATTTGGCGGCGGGCAGGATCGCCTGTTGTGATGCCGGATCGCTGTAGGCCAGCAGTACTTTGGCCCCGGAGCCGGCCGTCATCGGTAGCCGGGTTCCGACGGGGACCGTGTCGCGCAAGCCGACGGGCGGCTCAAGGGATGCCACGCACACCCGTGAATTGCCTTCCCTGCGATACAGCTGCACGCTCTCGCCGGTCAGCTCGCGCAGCCGCGGCAGCACCGCGGCACCGGCGGCCAGCAAGGGATCGTTGACCTGTCCGGCGAGTTCGGTCAGTGCCGGGCCCAGCCGCCAGCGCCCCTCGTTGTCCCGGGCCAACAACCGGTGCACTTCCAGCCCCGCGGCCAACCGGTGGGCGGTGGCCCGCGGAAGCCCCGTGCGTTCGCACAGTTCGGCCAGCCCGCAGGGGGACTCGGCCACGGTGTGCAGTACTCCCACCGCTTTGTCGAGCACGCCGATACCGCTATCCTGTCTCACAGGGAGATACTAGCGTTCCGCATCGTGAGATTGCCAGCCCGTCACGGCGGTACGCCCGAGCCGAATAGAGATATCCATGGAGCAGACGCAGTCGAATTCGCGGCCTCGTACCCTGGCCGAAAAGGTCTGGGAGGACCACATCGTGGTCCACGGTGCCGGTGAGGGTGCGGCCAAGGAGCCGGACCTGATCTACATCGACCTGCACCTCGTGCACGAGGTGACCAGTCCGCAAGCCTTCGACGGTCTGCGTCTGGCCGGGCGGCCGGTGCGCAGACCCGACCTGACGATCGCCACCGAGGATCACAACGTTCCGACGGTCGATATCGACAAGCCGATCGCCGACCCGATCTCGCGCACCCAGGTCGAAACCCTGCGCCGGAACTGTGCGGAGTTCGGAATACGGTTGCATCCGATGGGCGATTCGGAGCAGGGCATCGTGCACATCATCGGCCCGCAGTTGGGCCTGACCCAGCCGGGCATGACGATCGTCTGCGGTGACAGCCACACCTCGACCCATGGGGCGTTCGGGTCGATCGCCATGGGTATCGGCACCTCCGAGGTCGAACACGTCATGGCGACCCAGACTTTGGCCCTCAAGCCGTTCAAGACGATGGCGGTCAATGTCGACGGCGAACTGCCCGCAGGCGTCAGCGCCAAGGACATCATCTTGGCGGTGATCGCCAAGATCGGGACCGGGGGCGGTCAGGGACACGTCATCGAATACCGGGGGAGCGCCATCGAATCGCTGTCCATGGAAGGCCGGATGACGATCTGCAATATGAGCATCGAAGCCGGAGCGCGTGCCGGGATGGTGGCGCCGGACGACACCACCTTCGAGTTCCTGAAGGGTCGGCCGCACGCCCCGACCGGTGCGGACTGGGATGCCGCGGTGGCGGCCTGGCGGCAGTTGCGCACCGACGACGGGGCCGAATTCGACACCGAGGTGTACCTGGACGCGAGCTCGCTGAGTCCCTTCGTCACCTGGGGCACCAACCCCGGACAGGGTGTCCCGCTGTCTGCCGACGTCCCGGATCCCGAGATGATGCTCAGCGACGATGAGCGTCAGGCCGCGGAGAAAGCCTTGACCTATATGGACCTTCGGCCGGGCACGCCGATGCGCGACATCCCGGTGGACGCGGTCTTCGTCGGCTCGTGCACCAACGGCCGTATCGAGGACCTGCGCGTGGTCGCCGAGATCCTGGACGGCCGTACGTTGGCCGATGGCGTGCGGATGCTCGTCGTTCCGGGCTCGATGCGCGTGCGGCAGCAGGCCGAATCCGAGGGTCTCGGTGAGATCTTCGTCGCAGCCGGTGCCGAATGGCGGCAGGCCGGCTGCTCGATGTGTCTCGGGATGAACCCGGACACACTCGCCCCGGGCGAGCGGTGCGCATCGACGTCCAATCGCAATTTCGAGGGCAGGCAAGGCAAGGGTGGTCGCACCCATCTGGTCTCGCCCGCGGTGGCCGCCGCCACCGCGGTGCGTGGAACCCTGTCGTCGCCGGCCGATCTGGCCCCGATTTCCGCCAAGCGCTAGGAGTACCAGGACATGCAGGCATTCCAGACCCACACCGGCATCGGCGTCCCGTTGCGCCGGTCCAATGTGGACACCGACCAGATCATCCCGGCGGTCTATTTGAAGCGCGTCACCCGAACGGGTTTCGAGGACGGTTTGTTCGCAGCCTGGCGCAATGATCCGTCCTTCATCCTGAATCTCGCCCCATTCGACAAGGGTTCGGTCTTGGTCGCGGGTCCGGATTTCGGTACCGGATCTTCCCGGGAGCATGCCGTCTGGGCGCTGATGGATTACGGCTTCCGGGTCGTCATCTCGCCCCGGTTCGCCGATATCTTCCGGGGCAACTCCGGAAAAGCGGGACTGTTGGCGGCTCAGGTCTCTCAGGATGATGTCGAACTTCTGTGGAAGCTGATCGAGCAGAATCCGGGCCTGGAAATCACTGTGAATCTTCAAGATCGAACCATCACCGCTGGAACGGTCATGGTGCCGTTCACTATTGATGACTACACCGCATGGCGGCTGCTGGAAGGTCTCGACGATATAGGCCTTACGCTGCGGAAACAGGATGAAATCACCGCTTTCGAACAGCGTCGGCCGAGCTTCAAACCCCGCACCCTGCCGGCCTGAATTCGCGGTTGCCGGGCCCTCAAATATGGCCCGGCAACCGCTTTCTCGAACGCCGGTACCACTACCCAAGTGGGCCAATCGGATTGCCGAATTTCTCTCAGCTACCGCTGAAACTGTGCGTGGCTCTTGGAAATATGCAGCAAATGGGTTTACCGTGTCCTCTAGTCGGTCCAAAGTGGACCACTGGACTTCGGAGGGTTTGCATGAACAAAGCAGAGCTCATCGACGCACTCACAACCAAGTTGGGCACCGATCGTCGACAGGCTACTGCCGCGGTTGAGAACATCGTCGACACCATCGTGCGTGCCGTGCACAAGGGCGAGAGCGTCACCATCACCGGTTTCGGTGTTTTCGAGCAGCGTCGTCGCGCTGCCCGTGTCGCTCGTAACCCGCGCACGGGTGAGACGGTGAAGGTCAAGCCGACGTCGGTTCCGGCCTTCCGTCCCGGAGCGCAGTTCAAGGCGGTTGTTTCTGGCGCGCAGCGGCTCCCGGCCGACGGCCCCGCCGTCAAGCGTGGTGTCGCGGCGGCTCCGGCCAAGCGCGGCGCCGCCAAGAAGGCTGCTCCGGCCAAGCGTGCCGCAGTGAAGAAGGCCGCACCCGCTGCCAAGAAGGCCGCTCCGGCCAAGAAGGCGGCTCCGGCCAAGAAGGCCACCGCTGTGAAGAAGGCGGCTCCGGCCAAGAAGGCCACCGCGGTCAAGAAGGCGGCTCCGGCCAAGAAGACCACCGCCGCGAAGAAGGCTGCACCCGCCGCGAAGAAGGCTGCACCCGCTGCCAAGAAGGCGGCTCCGGCCAAGAAGGCCACTGCCGCCAAGGCTCCGGCCAAGAAGGCTCCGGCCAAGAAGGCTCCCGCGAAGCGCGGTCGTCGCTAAGTCGGAATACCCGTACTGCAAAAGCACCCCAAACCAGCCGGTTTGGGGTGCTTTTGCAGTGCGCAGCGAATCTCAGTCGAGGATGCCCAGCGGACTACCCAGATGGTCGGCCGCAATGGGCCTCCCTGCGACCGACGACAACACCCACGTGCTGCCCTTACGATTTCGCGACTTGTCCGGACGCACGTCCCCACGATCACACCACCAGCTGATCAGATCGGGTATCACGGCTCCCTGTGTGCAGATCACCGGAACACCTCCGGCGCCCGCGATATCGAGCAGTCGGTGCCGAGCGGCCTTGCGATCGTCGGCGTAGGCCTCCTCGGTGAAGGCGGGTTCCAACTCGATCCCGACGCCCAACTCTTGAGCCAGCGGCTCGACCGTCTGGCTGCAGCGCACCCGTGGCGCGGCGTGCACCGCGGTGGCCCCGAATGCAAGCAGTTGCGCCACCAGTGATTCCGCCTGCGCACGGCCGTGCTTGTCCAAGGGGCGCTTGCGGTCATCACCCTTGAACTTCGAGCGCGACCCCGCACGGCCGTGCCGCACGACCAGTACCGTCTCGGTATCGTGCGGTGCTTTGGTGAAACGGCGCAGCACTTTGCGATCGGCCGGATACTGCAGGTGTTTGAGCGCCTGTTTCGGGGGTAGCCAGAGCATCTCGTCGACTTCGTCGGCCGGGCGGAACTTGCCGTCGACGGCCTCGGCCGCCCAATACACGACCCGCTTGGTGGTGTCGCCGATCGGATAGGTGATCACCGACAGCCGTCGTCCGAGCCGTGCGGCGTAACCGGTTTCCTCGCCGATCTCGCGTACCGCGGTGACCGGGTGGGTCTCACCGGGGTCGACTTTTCCCTTGGGCAGGGACCAATCGTCGTACCGCGGACGGTGTACCAGCGCCACCTCGGTGTGCCCGGCGTGATCCCGCCACAACACCGCGCCCGCCGCGTGGACTGTCTTCTTCGTGCGGCGGGTCGGCGCGTCCGACACATCAACTCCTATACGTGGTCATCATCGGGGGGTTCCTGTCACGGCGCACGGTGCCTGGCCATGAGCTCCACTTGGTGATCCCGTACCGTCTGCCCGGGCAGCGGTAACGCGATCCAGCGACCGTCGGCTTGTAGCTCCCAGCACCGGGTCGCCGGATCCATGGTGGACTCGAGCATGTCGTCCAACTGGGCGGTCAGCCGCGGATCCTTCACCTGGGCCATCACTTCCACGCGACGGTCCAGATTACGATGCATCATGTCGGCACTGCCGATCCAGAACTCGTTGATGGCGCGAAAGTGAATAATTCGCGAGTGCTCCAGGAACCGGCCCAGAATGGACCGCACCACGATGTTCTCCGAGAGACCGGGCTGGCCGGGCCGTAGCGCGCAGATTCCGCGCACCACCACCTCGACCCTGACACCGGCCTGTGAGGCGCGGTAGAGGGCATCGATCACCTGCTCGTCGACCAACGCGTTGGCCTTCAACCGGATTTGGCCCCGGCCGTTCTCCTGATGTGCCGCTGTCTCCTGCTCGATGCGCCGGATGATTCCCTTGCGCACACTATGGGGTGCCACCAACAGATTGCGATAGGCAACCTTGCGGGAGTAACCGGTGAGCGAGTTGAACAGATCGGTCAGATCCGCACCGATATCGGGGGAGGCCGTCAACAACCCCACATCTTCGTACAACCGTGCAGTTTTCGGGTTGTAGTTGCCGGTACCGATATGGCAGTAGCGACGAATGGTCGAACCTTCCCGCCGCACCACCAGAGCTGTCTTGCAGTGTGTTTTCAGTCCGATCAAGCCATAGACCACGTGGACACCCGCCTGTTCCAAGGCGCGGGCCCATTTGATGTTGGCTTGTTCGTCGAAGCGCGCCTTGATCTCCACCAAGGCCACGACCTGCTTTCCTGCCTCGGCCGCGTCGATGAGGGCATTGACGATCGGTGAGTCGCCGGAGGTCCGGTACAACGTCTGCTTGATGGCCAGCACGTTCGGATCGGCCGCAGCCTGCTCGATGAATCGTTGCACCGTGGTGGAGAACGAGTCGTAGGGGTGGTGCACCATCACATCACCGTCGCGCAGCGTCGAGAAGATGCTCTTGGGAGTCTCGCGCTCACCGAAGGCCGCGGGCGTGGCGGGGACGAACGGGCGGTCCTTCAGATCGGGGCGGTCGACACCGTAGATCTGCCACAGTGACGAAAGGTCCAGCAGTCCTGGCACCTCGATAACGTCACCGGGGTGCACGTCGAGCTCGCGCAACAACAGCTCGAGCATGTTCTCGGTCATATCGTCGGCGACCTCGAGGCGGACCGGCGAACCGAAGCGCCTGCGCGCCAGCTCACGTTCCAACGCCTGCAACAGGTCTTCGTCCCGATCCTCGGCCACTTCGAAATCGGCGTTGCGGGTGATCCGGAACGCGTGCTGCTCCACGATGTCCAGGCCGGGGAACAGCACCGAGAGAAACGCGCCGATCAGTTCCTCGAGGGGCAGGAACCGGATGGGCCCCTGCGCGCCGTCGCCGTCGGCGCGCCGCGGCAATTCGACAAAGCGGTCGACGTTGTCGGGCACCTTGATTCGGGCGAAGTGCTGGGTGCCGTCGTCGGGCTGGCGGACAGTGATCGCGAGATTGAGGCTCAGACCACTGACGAAGGGAAAGGGATGGGCCGGGTCGACGGCGAGCGGGGTGAGGACCGGGAAAACCTGCTCGTGGAAGTAGGTCGACAGGGTGGCCCGTTCGTCTTCACCGAGGTCCGCCCAGCTGACGATCACTATTCCCTTCTCGGCCAGTGCCGGTCGCACCGCTTCGAGGAATACCTGGGCGTGCCTGCTGGAGATCTGCTGGGTGCGTTCCCCGATGCGGCGCAGTTGCTCGCGCGGGGACAGACCGTCGGCGGAGCGCACCGAGAGGCCCATCTCATCGCGCCGCTTCAACCCCGCGACCCGCACCATGTAGAACTCGTCGAGATTCGACGAGAAGATGGCCAAAAATTTCGCGCGTTCGAGCAGTGGCAGCGAGTTGTCGGCGGCCAACGCCAGCACCCGGGCGTTGAAGTCCAGCCAGCTCAGCTCGCGATTGAGATAACGGTCTTCTGGCAGGCTGTCGTCGATCGCCGCTGCCGACGCGGCCGGTGGCGCGTCGGGCGCCGAGTCGGGAGTTTCGGCGATCGTTCGATCGGCTGCGGATGTCTCGACTTCGGTCATTGTTCGATCATCGCCTATCCCCATCGCTCATTCCAGTAGTGCGGTCAGCTCTGGCAGCCGGTGGGGCACAGCCCTCCGACGACCAGTCTGGTGGCTGGGCCGACCCCGAGCGTCAACGCCGCCGTCAGGTCGTCCGGGGTGTCGATATCGCACCGCAATCCCGGCCAGTCGCCCTGCAGTTCGTGGGCGCCCGAATCGGCATGGTGGCGCGTGGATTCCGCACCGAAACGCGGATCGAGCGGTACGCCGAAGGCGAACAGTGCGGCCGTTCCGGTGCCGTGCCGATCACCGACGAAACTCCGCCGGTGATGCTGTGCCAGCGCGACCGCCTCGGACAGTTCGGCGGATCGCAGAGCGGGAAGATCACCCTGGAGCACAACGATATTGGACGCACCGATGGCGGCCTCGGCCGCGGTCAGCGCATTGTTCAGCGGATCGGGATGGTCGGCAGGGGTCGGGTCGGCCACCGCGGTGGCGCCCAGTGCACGCGCAGCGGCAGCGGCGGCGCGGTCGGGTGTGACGACGGTGACGGAACTCACCGCGGGTACCGCGGCGGCGGCATGCACGGTGTCGGTCAGCATCGCCAGCACCAGCTGTTCGCGGGCGTCGGCAGGCAGGACCGGGGACAGCCGACTCTTGGCCGCGGTCAATCGCTTCACCGCGATCACCACGGCGACCTGCGACCCCGCGCCGGCGACACTCATACCGCCATCCTGCCAGCTTCGGTGCAACGACTAGGGTTGAGTCGTGGTCGAAGCCGCTGTGATGGGTGCCGGTGCATGGGGAACAGCGCTGGCCAAGGTGCTGGCAGACGCGGGTAATGGGGTTCGGTTGTGGACCAGGCGCCCCGAATTGGCCGCGCAGATCAATGCGACGCATCGCAATCCGGACTATCTCGGAGATGTGGCCCTGCCCGGTTCGATCAGGGCCACCGGTGATCCGGCCGAGGCCCTCGACGGAGCGTGCACGGTGTTGCTCGGGGTGCCCTCGCAGACCTTGCGCACCAATCTCACCGACTGGAACCAGCTGATCGGTGATGACGCGACCCTGGTGAGTCTGGCCAAGGGGATCGAGTTGGATTCCCTGATGCGGATGAGCCAGGTGATCGTCGCGGTGACCGGTGCGGATCCGTCCCGGGTGGCGGTGGTGACCGGGCCGAACCTGGCCAAGGAGGTTGCCGACGAGCAGCCGGCAGCGACCGTTGTGGCGTGTGCCGATTCCGGTCGCGCAGTCGCCCTGCAGCGGGCCCTGTCGACGGCGTACTTCCGTCCGTACACCAACTCCGATGTGGTCGGTGCCGAGATCGGCGGCGCCTGCAAGAACGTCATCGCGCTGGCCTGTGGGATGGCTGCCGGTGCCGGGCTC
This sequence comes from Mycolicibacterium neoaurum ATCC 25795, assembly GCF_000691525.1. Taxonomy (GTDB): domain Bacteria; phylum Actinomycetota; class Actinomycetes; order Mycobacteriales; family Mycobacteriaceae; genus Mycobacterium; species Mycobacterium neoaurum. The sequence continues at coordinate 29,272 of NZ_JMDW01000011.1, read as the reverse complement.
GGCGAGAACACCTCCGCGGCGATCATCACGAGGGGACTGGCGGAGATCATGCGCCTGGGAATCGCGTTGGGCGCCAAAGGTGCAACGCTCGCCGGATTGGCCGGCGTCGGTGATCTGGTGGCCACCTGCACCTCGCCACAGTCGCGGAACCGAAGTTTCGGAGAGCGGTTGGGGCGGGGCGGTTCGATGGAGTCGGCACTGCAGGCAGTGCAAGGCCATGTCGCCGAAGGGGCGACCTCGTGCCAATCGGTGCTCGCCCTGGCCTCCAGCTATGACGTCGAGATGCCATTGACCGATGCGGTCTACCGCGTGTGTCATCAGGGTCTGTCGGTGGAACAGGCCGTGATGTTGTTGTTGGGTCGCAGCACCAAACCCGAGTAGGACGCCCATGGATTACGGAGACTCCACCCGCAGCGTCAAAGCTGTTGGTCACCAAGGGATTCCAGGTTCACCGGTGGCCCCGGTGCCGGTACCGGCATCGGCATACCACCTGTCCGCGGACGAGTCGGCCCCCTTGGATACCTATGGACGGGCCTCGAATCCGACGTGGCGCGGCCTGGAATCGGGGCTCGCCGAGCTCGAGGGCGCGACCTGGGCGCTCGCGTTCGGGTCCGGCATGGGTGCGATCAGCGCCGTCCTGCGGGTGCTGGCCATGCCGCAGGCGACTCTGGTGGTACCGGCCGACGGCTACTACCAGGTGCGTCGTTACGCCACGGAATACCTTGCCCCGCGCGGAGTCACCGTCATCGAAGCCACTGCCGCGCAGATGTGTGAGGCGGCGGGCGGCGCCGATGTCGTGCTGGCCGAAACACCGGTCAATCCGACGCTCGACGTCGTCGACCTGCATCGGCTGGCGGCAATCTGCCGGTCCCGCGGCGCCACGCTGATCGTCGACAACACCGCAGCCACACCGTTCGGTGTGCAGCCGCTGTCGCTGGGCGCCGACCTCGTCGTGGCCAGTGCCACCAAGGCACTGTCCGGACACAGCGACCTGCTGGCCGGGTATGTCGCGGGCTGCCATCCGGAGCTGATGGCGAGAATCGAGCGCGACCGGTTGCTCGCAGGCCCGGTGCTCGGGGCCTTCGAGGCCTGGCTGGCATTGCGCAGTCTGGGCAGTGCGGGACTGCGCATCGACCGGCAGTGCCGCAATGCCCAGGCCGTTGCGTTGATGCTGCGCGATCATCCGGCGGTGCGTTCGGTGCGTTATCCGGGCCTGCCCGACGATCCGTCACACGCCGTCGCCGTCGAGCAGATGCGGCGATTCGGTTCTCTGGTGGCCGTGGAATTGGCCGATGCTGCCGCCGTCCACGGTCTGGTCGAACGCAGCGAGCTGTTGGTGGCCGCGACGAGTTTCGGTGGACTGCACACCTGCGTGGATCGCCGGGCCCGTTGGGGCGATCCGGTCGGGGACGGGTTCGCACGCATCTCGCTGGGCATCGAGGACACCGACGATATCGTCGCCGACATCGAGCGCGCGCTCACCTGAGACGCCGACCCCGACCGGGAGCCGGTAGCCTCTGCAGGTTGTGAGTGCCCGTACCCGAGTCGCCGTCGTCTATGGCGGACGCAGCTCCGAGCACGGGATTTCCTGTGTTTCAGCAGGCAGCATCCTGCGCAATCTCGATCCGGAACGCTTCGAGGTGGTCGCCGTCGGCATCACTCCGGATGGTTCGTGGGTGTTGACCGACGGCAGGCCCGAGACGTTGGCCATCACCGGCGGCCGGTTGCCCGCCGTTGCCGACGGCACCGCGCTCGCGTTGACCGCGGACCCGGTGCGCCGCGGTGAGCTGTTGTCCCTCGGCGAGGGGGCCGGTGCCGTGTTGGCCGCCGTCGACGTCGTCTTTCCGGTACTGCACGGTCCGTACGGCGAGGACGGCACCATCCAGGGCCTGCTGGAGCTCGCCGGGGTGCCCTACGTCGGAGCCGGAGTGCTGGCCAGCGCCACCGGGATGGACAAGGAATTCACCAAGAAACTCCTCGTCGCCGACGGCCTGCCGATCGGGGACCACGTCGTACTGCGGCCTCACCAGCAGACCGTGAGCCTCGATGATCGTGAGCGGCTTGGCCTTCCGGTCTTCGTGAAGCCCGCGCGCGGAGGCTCGTCGATCGGGGTGAGCCGGGTGACGGCGTGGGATCAATTGCCCGAGGCGATCGCCGAGGCGCGCCGCCACGATCCGAAGGTGATCGTCGAGGCGGCCATCATCGGCCGCGAGGTCGAATGCGGTGTACTCGAATTCCCCGACGGCCGCGTCGAGGCCAGCGAGATCGGTGAGATCCGGGTCGCCGGGGTGCGCGATCGTGAGGACACTTTCTACGACTTCGCCACCAAGTATCTGGAGGATGCGGCCGAGCTCGACGTGCCGGCCAAGGTCGACGACGAGGTGGCCGAGGCCCTGCGCGCCCTGGCCATCCGGGCGTTCCGGGCCATCGACTGTCAGGGGCTGGCGCGGGTCGATTTCTTCCTCACCGAGAACGGTCCGGTGATCAACGAGATCAACACGATGCCGGGCTTCACCACCATCTCGATGTATCCGCGGATGTGGGCGGCCAGCGGGTTGGATTACCCGACGCTGCTGGCAACCATGGTCGAGACCGCGGTCGCGCGCGGCACCGGCCTGCGCTGATCAGCGCGCCGGAGCCGGATCGGGCTGCTGGGCGGGCATGGTCCGCGCTATCGCCTTGGAGATGAGCTGGATCGGCGTCGGGCCCGAGCCCGACGGCAGCGTCAACGCGACATAGGTCGGGCGATCGACGGCGAACCACGTGCTCACCCCGTCCTGGCTGACCTCGAACCACTGGACGTCGTCGACCACCTGCACCGGCGTGCCAACCCGGAAGTCGACCGGTCGTTCCAGCCCGCACCGCATGATGACCGGATCCGTCGACGGCTCGGCGCGCCATGCCGCCGCCCCGGCAGGCACGGGTTCGACGGCTTGGGCGCGCCGGTAGTCGCCGAGCTGCTCGGGCAACGCCTCCATCAGGGCGACGCATTCGGCGGACTCTGCCTGCGGTGCCGGCGCCGCGGCGATCGCCACCGGCTTCTCTTCCGGCGCCGCCTGTCTGGTGGCCGCGAAGGTCAGTAGCACGATCACGGCGGCGACGGCGACGCCGACGGCGGCGATGATCAGCGAGCGGGGTGGGCCGTCGTGGTCGTCGGGGTCACTCACAGCGGTAACTCTATGGCTGTGCGCCCGCGGCGATCGGACAGGTCAGGGTCCGGGTGATCCCGGCCACTTGTTGGACCCGGTCGACCACGCCGCGCTGCAGCTCGTCCTGGCTGTCCGCGCCGATGCGCGCCACCACGTCATACGGACCGGTGACATACTCGGCCGAGATCACACCGTTCAGACCGCTCAGCTGCTTGGCGACGACCTCGGCGCGACCCACCTCGGTCTGTATCAGCATGAACGCCTCCACCACGGCCGTGGCCCTCCGTTTCCCTAGACTCAAGCAGGCAACAAACGTACCGCAGGTGGCGCCGTGGAACAGGGCGCCGAACTTCAGGCAGGACGGTGAGATGACCGACAACGGGCCGACTCTGGCACAGGTCGGCGAGTTCGGGGTGATCGACCGGCTGGTCGCCGACCGGCGCCAACCACCCGCGGTGACGCTGGGCCCCGGCGACGACGCCGCTGTGCTGCATGGTGCGACCGCGGTGAGCACCGACATGCTGGTGCAGGGTCGGCATTTCCGACTGGACTGGTCGCGGCCACACGATATCGGCCGCAAGGCGATCGCGCAGAACGCCGCCGATATCGAGGCGATGGGCGCGGTGCCGACGGCGTTCGTCGTCGCCTTCGCCGCTCCGCCGGACACTCCGGCCGCTGCCGCGCAGCAGCTTTCCGATGGCATGTGGGTGGAGGCGCTGCGGTGCGGTGGTGGTATCGCCGGCGGTGATCTGGTCAGCGCGCCGCTGTGGGTGATCTCGGTCACCGCGCTCGGCGACCTCGACGGCCGCGAGCCGGTGCGCCGCGATACCGCAGGTCCGGGACAAAAGGTGGCCGTGATCGGTGATCTCGGAACCTCTGCAGCCGGATATACGTTGTGGGACAACGGCATCGACGACCATCATGAGCTGCGGGATGCCCACCTCGTGCCGCGGCCGCCGTACGGGCAGGGTCGGGTCGCCGCCGAGGCGGGGGCCACCGCCATGACCGATATCTCCGACGGGCTGCTGGCGGATCTGGGCCATATCGCCGGCGCATCCGGTGTCGGCATCGCATTGTCGCGGGAGGCGCTGAGCGCCGATCACGACCGGGTGGCGGCCGCCGCGGCGGCGGCCGGACGGGACGGTTGGGAGTGGGTGCTCGGCGGCGGTGAGGAACACGCCCTGGCCGCGGTGTTCGACGGACCCGTGCCGGCGGGGTGGCGCGTCATCGGTGAGACGACCGACGGACCGCCGGCGGTATCGGTCGACGGCCTGCCGTGGCATGCAAGTGCGGGCTGGCAGTCCTACTGATGGGCTGACACGCTAGTTTTGGGCCTCGTGACACCACGCCCCCTGACAGATCTGGTCGAACCCGGTTGGGCGCGTGCGCTCGAGCCGGTGGCCCCGAAGGTGACCGAACTCGGCGAGTTCCTGCGTGCCGAATTGGCGGCCGGCCACCAATACCTGCCACCGGGGGAGAACGTCCTGCGGGCGTTCACCTTTCCGTTCGACGCGGTTCGGGTGCTCATCGTCGGCCAGGACCCGTACCCCACGCCGGGGCACGCCGTGGGCCTGAGTTTCTCGGTGGCCCCCGATGTCCGGCCGGTGCCGCGCAGCCTGGTGAACATCTTCACCGAGTACGGCTCCGATCTCGGTTATCCGGCGCCCGCCAACGGAGATCTGAGCCCGTGGGCCGAGCAGGGCGTGATGCTGCTGAACAGGGTGCTGACGGTGCGTCCCGGCGCACCGGCCTCCCATCGTGGGAAGGGCTGGGAGGCGGTCACCGAATGTGCCATCCGGGCGTTGGTGGCGCGACCGCAGCCGCTGGTCGCGATCCTGTGGGGCCGCGATGCGGGCACCCTGAAGCCACTGCTGGTGGAGGGTGGTTGCGCGGTGATCGAGTCGGTGCACCCGTCACCGCTGTCGGCGTCACGGGGGTTCTTCGGTTCCAAACCGTTCAGTCGCACCAACGAGCTGCTGACCCAGCTGGGCGCCGATCCGGTGGACTGGCGACTGCCATAGCGGTGGTGGTGTGCAGACACGACATCGTCCCACCGCGTCGGGGACGCGATGGGACGACGGATCGAGTTGGGGTGCGGAACTAACCGCGGGTGACCTTGCCGGCCTTCAGGCAGGAGGTGCAGACGTTCACGCGCTGCTTGTTGCCACCCGGGCGCGCCACGGCGCGCACCGACTGGATGTTCGGGTTCCACCGACGACTGGTCCGGCGATGGGAGTGTGAAACCGACTTACCGAAGCCGGGGCCCTTTCCGCAGACATCGCACACGGCAGCCATGTGTAGAACTCCTCGTAATCAGTACTTGATGGGTCAACAACCGGGAGGGTGACCCGACAACCTGACCAGGATACCGGCCTCGGGAACGGATCTCCAAAACGCTGTCCACAACCTGTGCAGATCATCGGCCCTGTCAGCGGCGATGACTATTCTGGTCGGCACGGTTCGGTGTGTTGTTCGGGAGGTGTAGATGGCGGCTGCGCGGGTCGACGCATCGGCGTTGCGGCGTTGGGCCCACACCGCCGTCGCGCACCTGATCACCCATACCGACGAGATCAACCGCCTCAATGTCTTCCCGGTGGCCGACTCCGATACCGGCACCAACATGCTGTTCACCATGCGAGCCGCGGTCGCAGGCACCGAGGGCCGCGACGACCTGGACCTGGTGGGCCTGGCGGGCCTGCTCGCCGACGGCGCGCTGCGGGGCGCTCGCGGGAACTCGGGGGTGATCCTGTCGCAGATCCTGCGTGGTCTCGCCGATGTCACGGCCGAGGGTGGTCTCACCGAGATCGACGGACCTGCCTTCGCGATGGCGCTACGTCGCGCCGAGACGTTGGTCGTCGAGTCGATGGGGCAGGCGGTACCGGGAACCATCGTCTCGGTGCTGTCCGCCGCGGCGGACGCCGCAGAACAGCGCACAGCGGCGGAAGCCGCAGAACAGCGCACAGCGGCGGGCGCGGCGGAAGGGCACGCAGCGTCGGAGATCGCCGATGTGGTCGCCGCCAGCGCCGGTGCGGCGAGCGTCGCGTTGGATCGCACCACCGGTCAACTCGACGTGCTGGCCGAGGCGGGCGTGGTGGACGCCGGTGGTCGGGGGCTGCTGGTACTGCTTGACGCGATGACCGCCATCCTCTCGGGGACCGCTCCCGCCCGTGACACCTACCGACCCGCCACCATGGCGGAGCCGGCGCACACCGATCCGGCACCGCCGCGGTTCGAGGTGATGTATCTGCTGACCGGTTCGACGGCGGAGGCCATCGACACGTTGCGCGCCGCCCTGGACACGCTGGGGGATTCGGTGGCCATCACTGCCGGGCGCACCGGTGCGCACTCGGTGCACGTGCATACCGATGACGCAGGCGCAGCCGTGGAAGCCGGCCTGGCGGCCGGTATGCCCAGCGGTATCCAGGTGACGCTGCTGACCGGTGCGCGCCCGGTCGCCGCGGGAAGTCAGGACCGTGCGGTGCTCGCCGTCGTCGACGGTGACGGCGCGGCAACGCTGTTCGGCGATGAGGGTGCCCGGGTGCTCCGGCCCGAGGACGGCCGTCCGATCAGCGCCCAACAGTTGCTGCGGGCCCTCGTCGAGTCCGATGCCGCGCAGATCATGTTGTTGCCCAACGGATTCATCGCCGCCGAAGAACTGGTTGCGGGTTGCACCGCGGCAACGGGTTGGGGTATCGATGTCGTCCCCGTCCCGACGGCGTCCATGGTGCAGGGGCTGGCGGCATTGGCGGTGCACGATATCGCCCGCCACGGCGTGGACGATGCTTACACCATGGCTCGCGCGGCCGCCGGTGCGCGGCACGGGTCGGTGCGGATCGCCACCGAGGATGCGTTGACCTGGGCCGGTTCCTGCAAGATCGGCGACGGTCTCGGCATCACCGGGGATGAGGTGCTGATCGTCGGCCGAGATGTGGTGGCCGCCGCAGCCGGGCTCATCGATCTGTTGTTGGCATCCGGCGGCGAACTGGTGACGATACTGATCGGCGCCGGTGTCGACGACGGGGTGGGTGACCGGCTCCGTGAACACGTCCGCCGCCGGCATCTGGGCGCGGAATTGGTCAGCTACCGCACCGATCACGACGGTGACGCACTGTTGATCGGGGTGGAGTAGTCGTGGTCGCTCTGTCAGACCTGTTGTCCCACGTTCTCGGGACCAAGGCCGCCACCTCGCTGGAAGAGGCGTTCGGACTGCGCACCGTCAACGACCTGCTGCGGCACTATCCGCGCAAGTACAGCGACGGTATCAACGTCCGCGAGGAGGGTGAGCAGATCGAACTCGAGGAGGGTACCCATGTGACCTTCGTCGACACCATCACCAAAACCGATGTGCGGCCCATGAAATCGCAACACGGCAAGCGGCAGCGCAAGCTGCTGCGGGTCACTCTCGGCGACCGGAATCCGCCGATCACCGCGACCTTCTTCAACGCCGACTATCTGATCAACAACCTGGTCGAGGGCACCCGGGTGATGCTCTCCGGCGAGATCGGATACTTCCGCAACACCGTGCAGCTGTCACACCCGGCGTTCCTGATCATCGACTCGCCCACCGGGCGGACGATTGGCACGCGGTCGTTCGCAAAGATCGCCGAGGCATCGGGACAGTCCGGGGACGATGTGCTGGCGGCATTCGAGAAGGACTTCTTCCCGATCTACCCGGCCACCAAGAAACTGCAGAGCTGGGACATATACGCCTGTATCAAACAGGTGCTCGCTGTCCTTGATCCCGTTCCTGAGCTGCTGCCCGAATCGATACTCGACCGGTGGGATCTGATTTCCGAGGATGCCGCGCTGCGTGCGGTGCACCTCGCCGAGAATGCGGCCGAGCGTGCCGCCGCCCACGAGCGGCTGACCTATGACGAAGCCGTCGGCCTGCAGTGGGCGCTGGTGTCACGACGCTACGGCGAGCTGGGTGAGACCGGACCGTCGGCCCCGGTCCGCGGTGATGGTCTACTGGCCGCCCTGCACAAGCAGTTGCCCTTCGAACTCACCGGCGGGCAGCGCGAGGTCCTTGGCGTCATCTCCGATGAGTTGGCCGGGACGCGGCCGATGAACCGGATGCTGCAGGGTGAGGTCGGATCGGGTAAGACCATCGTCTCGGTCCTGGCCATGCTGCAGATGGTCGACGCGGGAATGCAGTGCGCGTTGCTGGCGCCCACCGAAGTTCTTGCTGCGCAGCATTATCGGTCGATCCGTGATGTTCTCGGACCATTGGCCATGGCCGGTGAACTGGGTGCCGCCGACGACGCGACCGGGGTCGCCCTGCTGACCGGCTCGATGTCCGCGCAGCAGAAGCGGCAGGCCCGTGATCAGATCGCGTCAGGAACGGCCGGGATCGTGATCGGCACCCACGCTCTGATCCAGGAGTCGGTCGAGTTCTCCCGGCTCGGCATGGTGGTGGTCGACGAACAACACAGGTTCGGTGTCGAGCAGCGAGATCGATTGCGGGCCAAGGCCACCGGAGGTATCACGCCGCACCTGTTGGTGATGACGGCCACCCCGATCCCGCGCACGATAGCGCTGACCGTATTCGGGGATCTGGAGACCTCCACCCTTCGGGAACTGCCGCGCGGCCGGCAGCCGATCGCCAGCAATGTCATCTTCGCCAGGGACAAGCCGGCATGGCTGGACAGGGCATGGGCGCGGATCACCGAGGAGGTCGCGGCCGGCCGGCAGGCGTACGTGGTCGCCTCGCGAATCGACGAGGAGCCCGACAAGAAGAACGCCTATGAGCATGGTCCGCCGCCGATCACGGTGCTGCAGATGCTGGACCGGTTACGTAGTGGTCCGCTGGCGGGCCTGCGCCTGGGCCTCATGCACGGTCGACTGTCCGGCGAGGAGAAGGATGCGGTGATGTCGGCGTTCCGCGCCGGCGAGATCGATGTACTGGTGTGCACCACCGTGATCGAGGTCGGCGTCGACGTGCCCAACTCCACCATGATGGTGATCATGGATGCCGATCGCTTCGGCATCAGCCAGTTGCATCAGCTGCGCGGTCGTATCGGGCGCGGCAAGCACCCGAGCCTGTGCCTGCTGGTGACCCGCATGCCGGAGAGCTCCAAGGCGGCCGAGCGGCTGCGTGCGGTCGCCGGAACCCTCGACGGTTTCGCGTTGGCCGACCTTGATCTGCAGGAGCGTCAGGAAGGTGACGTGCTGGGCTATAACCAGTCCGGCCGACTCACCACGCTACGTTTCCTGTCGCTGGCCGAGCATCTCGACATCATCCAGGAGGCCCGTGGCTTCTGTGAACAGGCGTATCTGGACAACCCCGCCCAGGGCGGACTCGCGGTGCTGGCGGCCCCGTTCTCCGACACCGATCGCGTTCAGTATCTGGACAAGTCGTGAAGCGGGTCGCGTTGCTCGCCGCGGGCGTCGCGCTCACCGTGCTGGTCGCCGTGCAGGTCAGTATCGAACCGGGCACGGACTCTTCTCGTTTCGTCGCCGGGGCAGATGCGCCGACGGTGGCCGTGGGTGCCGATATCCTGGCGGGCGTACCCGAGATTCCCTCGCGGGTGCGCGGACACGATTACCGCCGCGACGCCTTCGGCGAGTCCTGGGATGACGACAACGACGCGCCGGGTGGGCGCAACGGTTGCGACACCCGCAACGACATCCTCGATCGTGATCTGACCGAGAAGTCCTATGTCTCGATCAAGCGCTGCCCGACGGCGGTGGCTACCGGCACGTTGGTCGATCCGTACACCGACGAGACCATCGCGTTCGTCCGTGGCAACCAGATCGGCGCCTCGGTGCAGATCGATCACATCGTGCCGTTGGCGCTGGCCTGGGATCTCGGTGCCAGGAACTGGCCGGATGATCTGCGACTGCGGTTCGCCAACGACCCCGCGAATCTGATCGCCGTGGCCGGCGGTGCCAACCAGGACAAGGGGGACAGCGAACCGGCGGCGTGGATGCCGCCCAACCGCGCGTTCTGGTGCCAGTACGCGGTGCAGTTCGCCGAGGTTCTGCGTGGTTACCGGCTACCCGTCGATATGCCCTCGGCTCAGGTGTTGCGCGAGGCGGCGGCAACCTGCCCCACCGGCTAGGTCGTGCCGGTTTCGGGTGGCCGAAACACACCGTCAGGTGTCGCGACAAACATTCTCAGGAACCTCGCCTGTCTCGTTCGGTTGTCCAAATTCAGTAGCACGGGCTCCCAAAGTTGTTGTTGTAGAACACCTTTGAAACACCCCAGGTTGCGTACCGGAGCGGCCTGGGCTAACCTCGTCTGCAGCGAAGGGGAGTAGCCCCCAATCGGATGATCGACATACTGGACCGCCGGCAGTTGGCCGGACGTCCCGGTCATCTGGACCGACGACAGTCGGTGGACGAGACCTTCGGCCGTATGAAGCCAATTGATGGCTGCCGGCCGGAGTGCACACAGTTCTCCACGGCAGCCTGTGATCTGGGAGGTTCGCGTGCTGTCCGCCTTGGTGCTCAGCTTTGCCGTCATCTTCATCGCCGAACTCGGTGACAAGACCCAACTGGTGGCGATGACGTTCGCGCTGCGATACCGGTGGTGGGTCGTGCTTGCCGCGATCACCGCGGCGACCACCGTCGTGCACGTCCTTTCGGTGGCGATCGGGCACTATCTGGGTGCCGCGCTCCCCGGGCACCTGCTCGGCCTGATCGCGGGTGTGATGTTCATCTTCTTCGGTGCCTGGACGCTACGCGGTGACAAGCTCAGTGATGAGGAGGCCAGCGTCGCGCAGCGGGCCACCGCTCCGGCGTTCTTCGTGGTGACGTCCGCGTTCTTCCTCGCCGAGCTCGGTGACAAGACGATGCTGGCGACGGTCACGTTGGCCGCGGACAACAACTGGGCGGGCGTGTGGATCGGGTCGACGCTGGGAATGGTGGTCGCCGACGGCTTGGCGATCATCGTCGGCGCGGTGTTGGGTAAGCACCTGCCGGAGCGGATCATCCAGATCGGAGCCGCGGCCCTGTTCCTGGTGTTCGGTTCCTTCATGGTGTTGGAGAACGCCTTCCCGGCGGCGTCGGTGATCCTCGTCGCCGGCGGCACTGCAGCGATCCTGGTCGCCACCGTTCTCGCGCTGCGCGCACTGCCGGACCGGCTGCGGCCCGCGGTGCTGCGGCGTCCGGCCGACCCCGTCCGCGACGAGGACGAGACAGCCGCCAGCCCGCGCTGACCGGGTGTCCGCCGTCGCGTCAGTCGGTGAGGTTCCGGATGAGTGTCCAGTGGTTGCCGTTCTGGTCGCGACGGTAAGACAGCTCGTCGAGCACGCGGTGGGCGATCGCGAGGCCGCGACCATGTTCGGACATCTCGTCGGGCATCCGAGGCTGGTGCACGTCGAAGGGCGCCGGATGGCCGTCATCGGTGAAGATCGTGCGTATCGCGCCCGAGTACAGCTCGACGGTCATCCGTAGATGAACGGGGTTGCCGTCACCGGAATGCTCGATGATGTTGGCCCCGATCTCCCCGGCAGCCAGATCCATGTGCAACCGCACTACATCCGGGATGTCCGGGTGATCCGACCACAGCGCGTCCAGGGTCTGCTGGACCGCCGCCAGGGTGTCGGGCCCGGTGACGGTATCCAGGACGAACTTCTCAGGCGTGGTCATCGAAGGCGCTCGCTGCCTCTGCATGAGCACGCAGCACGCGATTGAGGTTGGTCAGCTCCAAGACCGAGGTCACCTGTCGGGACGGCGCGGCGATGCGAAGATCGCCGCCTGCCTGGCGGGCGACCTTCAGTCCGGATATCAATGCTCCGAGTCCGGAGGAGTCGATGAAATCGACGCCGCTGAGGTCGACGACGACGCGGGTGTGCCCGTCCTCGACGAGCGAATGAAGCTGTCTGCGCAGAGCTGGTGCGGCCACCATGTTGACGCGGCCGGTCGGGACGACGACGGCGACTCCGGATTCGAGGGAGTTTACGGGGAAGTTGCTCACGAGACTCCTTGGTCGGCTGGTGGTTCGGGCTCAGATGTTTCGGGCTCATGGCCCCGGTAGCGGACGGCCTGGAACACCACGCTGAGGATGACGACGTCGAAGAGCACCCAGAACAGGTTGACGCCGACACCGAGGACCGAGATCGCGCCGAAGTACAACTGCACGATCCCGATGACCGATGCTGTCACCAGCAGGGCCATGGCGGCGAGCTGCCATTTGACCAGGTGCCAGGGGATGGAATCCGACGACTGCTTGGTCTTCGGCGTCACCGCGAAGCCCAGTGGCCGACCGAAGTAGACATTGCGAAAAGCCGTGACGCACGCCCTGATCCAGACGGGGAACAGCGCGAGGCTGTACTGCTGGCCGCGCCATGTCGGCGTGCCGCGACTGATGATGATGAACATCAATTGGTTCAGGATCAGGAACGGCACCAGGCGTCCGAAGAAATCCCAGCTGTAGGCCTGCACGGGCATGATGCCGAAGATCAGGAAGATCGCCGGCGCCGCGATATAGGCCAGAGCGGCGAAACCGGCCAGATAGCTCCACATCGTGGCCCAGTACATCAGCCGCTGGCCCCAGCTCAAACCCTTTTGTACCAGCGGGTTCTCCTTGAGCATCACCTGGATGGTGCCTTGGGCCCAGCGCAACCGCTGGGTCATCATCGTGCGTACGTCATCGGGTGCGAGTCCGCGGGCGAGCACCTCGTGGTGATAGGCCGACTTCCAGCCCTGGGCGTGCAGGCGCATGCACGTCGCCATGTCCTCGGTGACCGAGATGGTCGCCATGGGCAGCACCGGCTGCGCCTCGTCGTCGCGACCCACATCGACCGCCCGGATCATCGCGCTGATCGATTCCAGGGCACCCAATGGCGACCAGTCGCGGCCGGCGAGTGAGCTCAGCGCGTCGTCATCGAAGATGACCGCGCTGGACGTGTGCTCGGGATCCTGTTGCAGAGCGGTGATGACGTCGAGGTCGGCGCGGATGGCCGTCATGTCGGCGTCGACGATCGAACGGGCGGCAGCATCGACCTGCTGTTGGAAGGCGAAGGTGATATCGGCCAGTTCGCGGCCGGCGCGCAGCTGCTTGCGCGCGGTGGTGGTGGCGTCCTGTACCGACGTCAATGCGCTGCGGACCGCGGGATGATCCGAATCGGTCTGGGAGGCAGCGCTCTTCAGGATCTTTCGGGAGGCGTACAGCGTCCGTCGGATACCTTCCTCGACGGCATGGACATAGCCTCGGATACCGAGCTGCATGAGTGCCTCGCGGCGCAGCACCGCGTTGGAACCACAGAAGTAGGCGGCATTCCAACCGTCTTTTCCCTGTTGGATGGGTCCGTAGAACAGCGGGGCCTGACTACCGAGCGGATCGCTGAACGGCACGTTGTGGAAATACTGCGGAGTCTGCACCAACGCCATCCGGGGATCACGGAAGTATCCCAGCGTCCGGTCGAGGATCGCCGGATCGGGAACCTGGTCGGCATCGAGGATGAGCAGGTACTCACCGTCGGTCTCGAAGAGCGCATTGTTCAGATTGCCCGCCTTGGCGTGCCGGGGCTTGTCGGCCCAGCTGGCCGAACGGGTCACGTAGCCGATTCCGTTTTCGGCTGCGACAGCGGCCAATTCGTGACGATCACCGTCATCCAGGATCCAGGTCGAGTGTGGATAACTGATGTCGCGGGCCGCGATGGCGGTCTCCAGAACCATCGATATCGGTTCGTTGTAGGTCGTGACCAGGACGTCGACGGTGGCACCGTCCGGTGGTGGGGGCGGCGGGTTGCGTCGCAGCAACCGCCACATCGTCAGGGCGAACAACAATGAGTCGATTACGCTGTAGGTCTCGGCCAGAACCAGCGGCACCGCGATCCACCAGGCCGACCAGTTCAGCGAGGCCATCCACCGCCAGGTGATGTAGTTGATCCCCAGCAGCCCGGTGCACAGGATGAGCAGACGCATCCACGCCGACGGGAAGCGTCCGACGGAGGCATCGGGTAGGCGATGGGTCATCCACGCACCTCACGGCGGATGGCGACCAGTGTCACGTCGTCAAGGCATGGCCGGTCGCCCGTCATCGTGCGCAGCGTCGCGCACAGCTCGGTGGGATCGCGGTGTCCGGCCAGGAACTCCAGTGCCGGCCGCATGTCAGTGCCATCGCCGACCAGGTCCAGCAGGCCGTCGGAGGCGATCACCACGGTGTCCCCGGGGGTCAGCATCAGCCGCTGCGAGGTCCAGGTCTCCTCCGCGCTGACGCCCATCGGCAGGCCTCGACTCTGCAGCGGCCGCGTTTGTCCGTCGGCGCCGATGAGCACCGCGAAACCGTGGCCGGCGTCGACGTAATCCAACGCTCCGTCGGCGCTGCGCAGCCGCATGTGCATCAAGGTGACGAACGTTTCCGTGCTGTCCAGATCGCCGGCGAGCTGGGCGCCGACGGAGTTGACCGCGTCGGCGATATCGACATCGCCTCCGCCGGTCCAGTCGATGGCCCGCGACGCCCCGCGCAGTGCCGAGCGGACGGTAGCCGTCAGAATCGCTGCTGCCAGGCCCTTGCCCATCACATCGGCGATGGTGAACACCGCACCGCCGGACACCGGGTAGTGGTCGTAGAAGTCACCTCCCACGGCGAATGCCGGCACGCACAGCCCGGACACCGTGTAACCGGGCAGATCGATCAACGGTGCGGGCAGCAGCTGGCGTTGCACCGCCGCCGCACGGTCGAGATCATCGGAATTCTGCAGTTCCCGTTCGGCCCAGTGGGCGAGTTCGAGCAGGGTACGCCGCTGCGATGCGTCGAGTGTGCGCGGCCGGGTGTCATAGACGCAGAAGGTTCCCACGGCATGGCCACCCGGACCGACCAGGGGATAGCCCGCGTAGAAGCGGATGCCGCCCTCGCCCTGCACCGCGGGCAGTTCGGAAAATTCGGATTGCCAGGTGTCCTCGATGATGTGCAGCGGGTCGACGTCACCGCGGTAGAACCTGGCCACCGTTGCCTGGCAGACGGTTTGGCCGCGCGGAACGAAGCCGCCGAGAGCCATCCCGTCGCATTGTTTGAACCACTGCCTGTCCTCGGCGAGCAGCGAAACGGCCGCCATCGGCACATCGAGGGCGCAGCGCGCCATACTGGTGACCCGCGCGAATCGGTCCTCGGGTTCGGTGTCCAGCTGGAACAACTGGTCGACGGCGTGCAGTCGCGCGGCCTCCAGCGCTGTCGGCAGTGCATACCGATCCTGCAATGACAGTCCGTTCGGCGGATTCATGGTCCTCTCCTCAGCCCGCGGGCCATGGCTGCGGCCGATCTCGGCGTACTGGCGATCCGCCAGTCGCGTTCCTTGCGGTGGTCGAACCAGATGAACGCGGTGACCTTCGGCTGGGCGTCCAGATAGCTGATCAGATCGCTGATCCAGTTCGCCTTGTCGCCACCGCTTTCGGCGCAGGCGACCTCGGTGACCATGAGCGGTTTCGCGGCCAGGCCACCAAGCGCGGACAGTGCCGACCCGAATACCTCTTCGGGTTGTCGCCAGTGGGTACGGCCCGGGCAGTGCCCCCAGTTGAACCCGTCGACCGCGAGGTGGTCGACATATTCGTCACCGGGGTACCAGTCGGAGATGGGGGCTCGGTGCTCGATTTGCGCGTCGACGCACCACACCCAGTCCACGTTTGCCGCACCGCCGTCGGTGAAGATGCTGTGCACGTGCCGCCATGCCGCAACGTGGTCGGTGGCGGCGGTGCCGCCCGCCGGTGACCATGGGTACCAATCGCCGTTGAATTCGTGCGCGAACCGCAAACAGATCCGGTGTGCGCAGTTCTTCAATTCTGCAGCCCAATCGTGCACATATTCATCGAGCGCACCATTGGCCAGTCTGCGCATTACCGCAGACCCTCTTTCGGGCCGAGTCCACGGTTCCCAGGTGATCACCGGTATGGCGCCCTGTTCGGCGGCCGCGGCAACCTTCTGCATCGGGGGTGCAGCGCCGAAATCCTCGAACCAGAGTAGGTATCGAGGCCGGCTGCCGACGGTCTGGGCAATAGTGTCCAGTTCTGCTTTCTGACACGGCCCACCTGATGTGGTGACGCCGAAATCGACGTGATCCTCCCCGCTCGCCACCGTCGAAGATTATCCCGGCGACCATTGTTCACGAGGTGATCTGGGAACAATTGTCAAAATCGTCGGCGGCAAATTGCGTGGTGGTCCTCGACCGGTGAGTTACCCGGCAGCCGGGACCCCGGTCGCGCCCATCCGGATAGATTGGACCGAGGTGGTCGTGAGGCAGTCGGATTGAGGTGGGCATGCAGCAGCGCGGTCTGGGAGATCTCGAAGCGACGGTCATGGACCGCGTCTGGGCGTCCGCTGACGGAGCCACCGTCCGCGATATCTTCGAACAACTCGCCGACGCTCGCCAGATTGCCTACACGACAGTGCTGTCCACGATGGACAACCTCTACCGCAAGGGGTGGGTCCGTCGAGACCGTGAGGGTAAGGCCTACCGGTACTGGCCGACCATGACGCGCGAGGAGCGTTCGGCGCAACTCATGCGTGCGGCGTTCGACTCCGGTGGCAATGCCGAGGCGGTGCTGGCCTTCTTCGTCGATCAGATGTCGGCGGAAGAATCGGCGAAACTACGCGCCGCGCTGCGACATGCACCGAAGCGGCAGCGATGACGATCGCCGCGTATCTGCTGGCTTACGGGGCCGTGGTGATCTGGTGTGCGCCGGCGCTGCTGGGAAGGTTGACCGGCGCGGGACTCAACCCTCGGCTGGGGGTGGCCGCCTGGCTCACCGCGATCGCGGTGGTGGTGCTGGCCTGGTCGGTTTCGGTGCTGGTGATCGTGAGCGCCGCCGTCAGCGGACTCCCCGGCTCGGCGACGATCGTGTTGTGCCTGGAGATGATCGGTGTCCCGGAGCGGTCGCTGACCCCGGGGGTGGCGAGTCTTGTCCTGCTGATCGTTGCAGGCGTGGTGATCTCGACGATGGTGGGGATCAGGGTCGCTCGCGCGGTGGCCGGCTTCCGGGCGCGCAGTGACGAACATGCCCAGGCCGCCCGCATCATCGGCACGCCGACCGACCGGCAGGACGTGTTCGTCATCGACGCCGAGCGCGCCGCGGCGTACTGCGTCGCCGGCCGTCCGCACGCCATCGTGCTCACCACCGCCGCGGTGCGCACCCTCGACGAAGTTCAGCTCGGGGCCGTGCTCGCCCACGAGCAGGCGCATCTGACGGGGCGTCACCACCACCTGCTGATGGTCTTGCGGGCACTGTCGCACAGTCTTTCTCGGCTCCCGCTGTTCACCCGCGGTGTCGGCGCCGTCGCCGCGCTGTTGGAGATGTGCGCCGACGACACCGCGGCGCGCACCCACGATCGCGGAGCGCTGATCGCCGGGATGGTCAAACTCGCCGGTCCCGCACCGGTTGGTGGGTTGTCCGTCGGCGCCCACGCCGTCCACGCCAGGGTGGCTCGATTGCGCGATCCCGCCGGACCGCTGACCACCGGCTGCCACCAGATCCTGACGGTGGCGGTCATCGCGGCGACGGTATGCGCGCCGGTACTGATCAATCTGCTGTGTCAGCACTGATCACAGATTGGCGTTGCCGGCCTTCCACTGCGGCCACGGAATGTTCCAGTCACCGAGGCCGTCGGTGCCAGACAAGGTCGGCCCGACCGTGTTGATCACCTCGACGATATCGCCGCGTTTGGTGTTGTCGTAGAACCACTTCGCGTTCTCTGTGCTGGCGTTGAGACACCCGTGGCTGACGTTGGCGTACCCCTGGCTCCCGACCGACCACGGTGCGGCGTGCACGAAGATCCCGCTGTAGGACATCCGCGTGGCCCAGTTCACCTCTGTGCGGTACCCGTCCGGTGAGTTCACCGGGACGCCGTAGGTCGACGAGTCCATCACCATGAACGGCAGCCGTTCGGCGACGATGTACACCCCGTTGTCGGTGGGGGTGGCGTTCTTGCCCATGGATATCGGGATTGTCTTGGCCACCGCACCGTTGACGCGCACGGTCAGCGACTTCGTGCTGTCGTCGGCGATGGCGATGACCTCATCGCCGATGGTGAACCGGCTACTGACATTGTCCTGTCCGAACAGCCCGTCACCCAGATCCACGCCATAGGTGCGCACCTGAACCTCGACCTCGGTACCGGGCTTCCAGTATTCGGCCGGGCGCCAGCGCACCTCGCGGGAGTTGAGCCAGTAGAACGCGCCCTCCACGGGCGGGTTCGTGGTGACCGTGATGGCTTTCTGGGCGGCCAGCCGGTCGGGGATCGGCTCGTCGAAGCTGACCGCTACCGGCTGTCCCACCCCGACCACCTCACCGTTGCCGGGTATCACGTAGGGCATGGTGAGGTTCTGCGGGGAATGCGTCTCGAACTTCGCCGTCGTGCCGGTGCGCCCGCCGAGGCCGAGCGCCTCGGCGTGCAGGGTGTACTGACGGTTGTAGCCGAGCGGCTCGGCCGAACGCCAGCTGACCCCGTCGGGACTCAGCTCGCTCTTGACGATTCGGCCCTGTTCGTTGACCAGCGTCACGTTGTCCAGCACGCCGGCCTCCGCGCGCACCGTCACCGGCGTCTCGACCGGTACCCCGATCGCGCCGTCGGTGACCGACAGGCGTAGTTCGGGTACCAGTAGGTCGCCGTAGGGCGTGCCTTTTTCGGCGATGGTGTCCGGCTGTGCCACCGATGCCGGACGGTTGCCGCACCCGCTCATGCCGATGACCACGGCGCAGAGCGTGAGCAGGCAGACAACCGTGCTCACGACGCCGCGCCGCCGCCCGGTGGCCTGGACTCGTCCCATGGCTGTGCTTCCGTCCGCTCGTCTTGGGTTGCGTTACCATCCTACGGACTTACTACGTAGATGCAGGTCCGGCGGGTGCGCCGGTGCCGGCGGGGGAGGCACGGTGCTGAAAACCCCGATAGGCCGGACGTTGTCGACCGCTGCCGTGGTCATCATCGTCGCCGCCATCGGCATCGTCGTGTTGGTGCTGCGCACCGGCGGCGGGCCGGAACAGTTGCCGAACGCCGGCGGTGGGGTGGAGGTGGTGCGCCCCGACAGTCACCGCCTCGACGATCCGCCCGATGCCGCGGTGACGTTCGTCGAATTCCTGGATTTCGAGTGCGAGGGATGTCGGGCCGCATACCCGATCGTGGAACAGTTGCGCACCGAGTACGGCGATCGGGTCGAATTCGTGTTGCGGTACTTCCCGCTGCCAGGACACGTCAACGCCGAACGCGCCGCGCGCGCGGTCGAGGCGGCCGCGAAGCAGGGGCGACTGGAGGCCATGTATCGCATGATGTACGAGACCCAGTCGCAGTGGGGCGAGCGTCGTACACCGGCCGACGACGTCTTCCGAGGCTTCGCCCAGGAATTGGGCTTGGATATGGGCCGATTCGACAGTGACTACGCCGACCCCGAGACCGCCCAGCGAGTCCGTCAGGATGTCGAGGACGGTGTTGCGCTGGGTGTGCAAGGCACGCCGACATTCTTCATCGACGGGCAGCAGGTTCCGGTGTACCGGACCGAGGATCTCCGCGAAGCCCTGGAGCGTGCGCTTGCCTAGGACAGGGCCCACCCCGGCCGTGTCGGGGTTGCGTCGTGTCGTGATCCTGGTGCTGATGATGCTTCTCATGGCGTCCACCGACCGAGTGGTGGCGCAGGCGGACTGCGCGGCCGCGGATGCACGATGTGGTTTTCGTGAGCGTCTGGTCGCCGCCGAGAACTATCTCGCCGACCGGCCTGGCACGGTGGGATTCGTGTTGCGAGACAGGGTCACCGGCACCAAGTACCGCAATGCGAACGCCGCCATGCCGATCTGGACGGCATCGACGATCAAGCTGGCAATGGTCGCCGACCTGCTGTCCCGAGAACAATCGGGGATTGTGCGCCTGACGGCGACGGACCGTGAGCAGATGGTCGCGATGCTGCGAAGCTCCGACAATGCTGCGGCCGACGCACTGTGGTCCGAATACGGCGGAACGGCAAACGTCTTCAACGCCAACTTCTCCCGGTACGGTATGACCGGGGTGCGTCCGCAGCCGGGTTTCGGCGACGTCTATCCGTATTGGGGATTCCAGAAGGGCACGGCCGATGATTTCGACGCCCTGATGAACTACGTCCTCGACAGGCTCAGCGCTGCCAATTCCGCTGCGGTGGTGGCCGAGATGCAACGTGTCGAGGGTTCTCAGCGGTGGGGGGTGTGGGGTGCCGGTCCGGCGATGGCGCCAGGAGCGAAGAATGGTTGGTCCCAGGAGCAGGGCGGCTGGGTGGTGAACAGTGTCGGCTTCGCCGGGCCGCAGCAGCGGTACACGCTGTCGATCATGAATGCCCTCGGCGGTGCGGGCGGTTACGACGACGGTGTCGAAACGACCACGAACCTGGCGCGAATTCTGCTGTCGCCGTAGCTGTTACGGTGGGTAGACCTGCTTGATACTGCCATCCGGGTTCAGCTTCAGGAAGCCGGTCCCGGGCTCGGTCGAGTGGATGATCAGATCCAGGCCGCCGCCTTCGGCGCCTTCGATGATCAGGTAACTGTCCGAGCCGACGGGTGCGCCGGTGTGCCGCGGTGCATTGCCGAGGACATCGGCGACGGCGGCCGTGTTGATCTGACTGAGGTCGACCAGGATGTCGAAGGCACTGGTCGACATCGTCGGGCCCCATTCTTCCCAGCCTTCGCCGCGATAGGTGAAGCTGTCCTTGGCATTCGCGTTCGTCGGGGTGGGCCGGTCGTAGACCGCATGGCTGGGATACACCACCAGCGAGAAGCCCATGGTGTCACCGAACTTGTCCCGAATCGTCTGGAGCAGTCCGTCCAGTCCCTTGGCGTTCTGGAGTTCCGGGGTACTCGCCGCCGTCGAGGTCGACGTGGGTGGAACAGTCCGTGGGGCAGGCGTATTCGACGGTATGGCGCGGCGATCGGTTGCGCTCGGCGAAATCGCCTGCTGGCCCGCGTTCGACGTGGTGTCACCACGGGTGGCCACCAGAACTGTCGTGGCTGCGATGGCGATGGCGGCGAACAGTGCGATCGGGATCAGCACGGCCGGTCCGCGCCACCACGGCCGCGCCGCAGCTGCCGGCTGCCACGCCGGGCCGGCCGGCCACGATTGCTGCGGCGCGGGATGGGGCGGTGGCCAGTGGGCGGCGGTCGGTCCGTAGGTGGCCGGCGTGGCGATGGCGGCACGGGCGGCGGCGGCAAGTTCGCCCGTGGTGGCGTAGCGGTGTTCGGGATTCTTGGCCATCCCGGTCGCGATGACCTGATCCATCAAGGCGGGAACCCCGGGCTGCATCATCGACGGTCTGGGTGGAGGCAGAGTGAGATGACCGGTGATCTGACGTTCGACGCTGTCACCGGGAAAGGGTTGCCGGCCGGTCAGGCATTCATGCAGCACGCAGGTCAGTGCGTAGATGTCGGCACGCGCATCAGAGCTGTCGGTCGACAATCGCTCCGGTGCCATATACGCCAGGGTGCCGATCGTGGAACCGGTACTGGTCAATTTCGTGCCGTCGGAGGCCCTGGCGATCCCGAAGTCGATGAGGTACGCGAAATCGGCGGGTGTCACCAGGATGTTCGACGGTTTGACGTCGCGGTGCACCAGCCCGACGGTGTGGGCGGCGTGTAGTGCCGCGGCGATTTGTTCGGTGATGCCTACCGCCCGATGCGGCGGCAGCGCTCCGGTTGCGAGGAGGTCCTGGACAGTCCTGCCCTCGATCAGCCGCATGGTGACGTACAGCCGTCCGTCGATCTCGCCGAAATCATGGATCGGGACGATGTGCGGTTCGTCCAGCCCGGCGGCCACCTGGGCCTCGCGGCGGAACCGTCGTTGGTAGGTGTCGTCATCGGCGAGGCTGGGCGGCAGCACCTTCAGTGCCACCCATCTGTTCATCGCGGTGTCAAAGGCGCGCCACACCTCGCCCATGCCGCCACGGCCCAGCATGGTCGCCAGGCGATACCGACCGAACGGGGTCCCTTCGTGCACGGGATAACCCTAGAGGACGCCGGTGCGGTTCAGTTCGGGCTCTGCGTCTGTTGGGCGGCGACCGCCCCACCGAGCCAGCGGCGCAAGAACTTTCGTAGTTCCTGTGGTGTCCTGTCGGTGTTCGGTGCGACGAAGAAGGACAGCATGGTGCGCAGCGTGAACTCGACGAGCTCGCCCAGACTGGTTTCGTCGTAACCGTACGCGGACCAGTCGACATCGAAGCGGTCGATCATCCGCATGCCGATGGCACGTGCCTCCGCGGAGGTGAGGGCGCCACTGTGGTCATGCGGATAGGACTCCGACAGCAGGATGCCCAGATGCGGTGTGCGGGTTACCTCGTCGAGGGTGAACACGGTGCCCTCGGTGATGGCCTCGGCCGGGTCGTGGATGCCTTCGACGGCCGTGGAGAGGCGATCGAGGAAGGCGTCCACCGAAGCCATGGCCACGGCGTGCATGAGGGCGTCGGAGGTGGGGAAGTACCGATACACGGTCTGGCGGATGATGCCCAACGAGTTCGCGACTTCGGCGAGGGAGATCGCTGTGCCGGTCGAACTGACCAGTTCGACGGCGGCCGTGACGATTCGCCGGGTGGCCTCCTCGTCACTGTGCGGGGGATCGCCGCCCCAGCCGCGCCTGCGCGCCATCGGCACCTTCCTCTCGGCATGGCGACGCTAGCACGCCCAAGTCAACATACAGTCAGACAAAAGTGCGTATGATTGTGTGATAGCTTGCGGTGATGACCGATCTCCAGGTGCGCAAGATGCGCTTCGCCTTCGCCGACTACGACGTGCCGTTTCTCTGGAATGAGACCAATCCCGCCTTCTCTGCGATGGCCAATGCCGTCTCCTTCCTGGCCATCGCCTTCGAGAAGATGATCGTCAGCACCATGGCCGAGGCGAAACCGCTGCTCGCCGGCTCACCGATCGCCGACGAGGCGGACGCGTTCGTCCGGCAAGAGGGTCAGCACTCGATGGCCCACCGTCAGCACGCCCGGGGCCTGATCAAGGCCTACCCGGCGCTCAAGGAAACCCTCGATGAAGTCATCGCCGCCTTCGACGATCTGGTCGAGAACAAGCCGTTGAAGTACCGGCTGGCCTACACCGCCGATCTGGAGGCCACGTTCACTCCGGTGTTCAAGCTGATGCTCGACAATGACGACACCCTTTTCGCGCCCGGCGACGACCGGGTGGCCTCGCTGTTCCTGTGGCATTTCGTCGAAGAGGTCGAGCACCGCAGCTCGGCGCTGATCATCTACAACGATCTGGTCGGCGACCCGTGGTACCGCGCACGCATGGCACCGTCGATCTTCAAACACGTGATGGACGTGGTGCGGATGGCGTGCGACGGGTTCAACCGGCATCTTCCGCTGGAGGTGCGCAAGGTCGATGCGGTATCGACCTTCGCCCTGGAACGGCGAAAGAACGCGCTGCTCAGTCGCATCGGTCGCCGACCGGACTACGGGCCGTTGCAAGCACCGTTCCCGCATCTGGGTTTCCGCGAACAGCTGGCTGCCCTGGTGGGTATCGTCCGCAGTCAGATTCCCGGCCATGATCCCACCCACGAGAAGTTGCCGGTGCTGGCCGACGAATGGTTCAGACGCTATGACGAGGGATACGACGTGACACAGTGGTACACGAATCAGCAGGCGTCCGCCGATGTCTGATCTGTGTAGACCGACCTTCGAGCAGCTCGCCGAGCGGCTTGGCTTCAGTTGCGCGGAGGCCGGCGGTCTGGTCGAGGTGCGTAACCCGCTGGCACTGGAGAATTGGACGCTGCCGGTACTCGAGCTGACGATCATCGTCGGGGTCGTGCTGGCGTTGGCCTATGCGGTGATCCGACTGCGCCGCCACGGTGACGCCACCAACCTCGTGTTGTGGTTCGGCGCCATCGCCTATCTGCTGATCATCGAACCACCGCTGTACTTCCCGGCCGCATTCGGCATCGAGGAACACATCGACACGATGTTCGCGCACAATGTCTTCACGGTCGAATTCCTCTGGGGCAGGTTGCCTCTCTACATCGTGGCGATCTATCCGCTGATGGCCACCATCGCCTTCGAGATCGTGCGCAATCTCGGTGTGTTCCGCCGGTACGGCACGCTCGTCGGTGCGGTGTGCGTCGGCTTCGTCCACCATGCGTTCTACGAGATCTTCGACCATCTGGGACCGCAGCTGCGCTGGTGGGAATGGACGCTGGAGCATCCGATGAACCAACCGTTCTTCGCCTCGGTGCCGTTGCCCAGCGTGGTGGTTTTCGCCGCGCTCTGGCCGATGTCGCTGGCATTCTGTGTCCAGTTCTTCGTCGGCAGATACGTCGACCGCGGACGGCGCTTCAGTGGCGCCCAGATCCTCTGGCGCACCGTGGTGGTGGGTCTGCTCGCCTCGGTGGGCACGGTGCTGCTGCCGGCGCCTGCGACGGTCATCGGCTCATTCACCAACGTCACCGTGATGGGTGTCGTGTACGCGTTGGAATTGTTGGTGATCACCGTCGTCGCGGTCCCGGTGCTCTACAAGCAGTGGCAGCGATTGCGCAATACGGCTGCCTCTGCCACCGAAGCGCGCTACGTGAATCCGCCGATGATTCGTTATGGCGTGCTGTATCTGGCGGTGATGGCGGTGTTGTGGGCCACCGCCCTGCCCGCGTACTT
Source organism: Mycolicibacterium neoaurum ATCC 25795 (assembly GCF_000691525.1). Lineage (GTDB taxonomy): Bacteria > Actinomycetota > Actinomycetes > Mycobacteriales > Mycobacteriaceae > Mycobacterium > Mycobacterium neoaurum. The sequence continues at coordinate 4,593 of NZ_JMDW01000011.1, read as the reverse complement.
CTCGGCTGTCGACGGCGTCACCGGCAATGGTGATCCGGTGGGCAGCCTCGCCTACACCGTGGTGTGCTTCGCGATTGCCGGCCTCAGTGCCGCTGCCGCGCTGACGGTTTCGACCACCAACCCGGTGAAGCGGCCCGCGGCTGTCGCCTGAGCGTCTTCGGTGAGGAAACGTGCGCACAGCACACGTCTCCTCACCGAAATCGCAAGAGACTAGGTCCCGGTGTAGGTGGCCGGGTCCGGGCGGTACCGGGTGCCGTCATCGAGCCCGGTCAGCGCCGCGAGATGCTCCTCGGCCAACTCGAAGTCCAGTACGTCGAAGTTCTCCGCGATGCGCTCGGGCTTGGCCGAACGCGGGATGACCACGTTGCCCAACTGCAGGTTCCACCGGATCAACACCTGCGCCGGGGTCTTGCCGTACTGCGCCGCCACCGCGGTCACGGTCGGGTTGTCCAACAGCTTGCCGACGCCCAGCGGGCTGTAGGCCTCGGTCACGATGTTGTGCTCGGCATGCGCGGCACGCTGTTCGGTCTGCACCAGCTGGGGGTGCAGTTCGATCTGGTTGATCGCGGGTGCCACGAAGGACAGGTCGATGATGTTGGTCAGATCATCCGGTGTGAAGTTGGCGACACCGATGGACGTGGCCAACTTGTCCTCGCGTACCCGCAGCAGCCCACCCCAGCTGTCGACATACTTACCGGTGTCCCCACCCGGCCAGTGGATCAGATACAGGTCCAGGTAGTCGACGCCGAGCCGGTCCAGGCTGACCTTGGCGGCGTCCTGAGAAGCCTGGAAGCCCTGATCCTGAGTTGCCAGCTTGGTGGTGAGGAAGATCTCGGCACGCGGGATACCCGACGCGGCGATGGCACGACCCACGCCGGCCTCGTTACCGTAGGCGGCGGCGGTGTCGATAAGCCGGACACCGATTTCCAGCGCTGCCGACACCGCGCGCTCGGCCTCATCGTCAGTCAGCTCGCCCACCCCGATTCCGAGAACCGGAATCGTGTTCTCGTCGTTCAAGCCGATACTGGGCACAGCTGCTGCCGATGTCATGTCCTACCTATCCCGTGAAGTTGAAGGTGCGTGGGTCGGGACCCAACCGGGTGCCGTCATCGAGCGATCCGATGGACGCGATGTCCTTTTCGGTCAACTCGAAGTCGAACACGTCGAAGTTACTCGCTATCCGATCGGGGTTCACCGACTTCGGGATGACGATATTACCCAGCTGCAGATGCCATCTGATCAGCACCTGGGCTGGTGTTTTGCTGTGTGTCTCGGCAATCGCCGTCACCGCCGGTTCGCTGAGCAGACCACCCTGGCCCAAGGGGCTCCACGCCTCCGTGGCGATGCCCAGCTCGGCGTGCAGGTCGCGCAGCTCCTGCTGCGGAAGCCGGGGGTGCAGTTCGATCTGATTGACCGCCGGCACGATCCCGGTGGCGTCGATGAGTGTGCGCAGATGCTCGGGCTGGAAGTTACTGACGCCGATGGAACGGACCCGGCCCTCGTCACGCAGCGTGGACAACGCCTTGAAGCTCTCCACGTAGAGGTTGATCTCGGGCAGCGGCCAGTGGATCAGGTAGAGATCGACATAGTCCACGCCAAGGCGTTGGGCGCTGGCATCGAATGCCCGCAACGCCTTGTCGTAGCCCTGTTCGGAGTTCCACAACTTGGTGACCAGATAGATGTCCGCGCGGGGCACGCCCGAGGACACCAGACCCTCGCCGACCTCGGTTTCGTTCTGATAGACCGCGGCGGTGTCGATGTGGCGATAGCCCGTGCGCAGGGCACTCTCCACCGCGAGTCTGGTGTCCTCGGGCGGGGTCTGCCAGACTCCCAACCCGACCGCGGGGATGGAATGTCCGTCGTTGAGCAACCGTGTGGGATATGAGGGGGCAGTCATGGAAACGAGTCTGCCAGCGCGGCCGAACCCGAGCCCGCTGCGACTGAAGGCCGCAACCGTCGCGAGCCGGGTGTCGGTGCCGCTGCTGGCGCGCATCCCGGATCCCGTCAAGAGACTGCTGATGGGACGGCGCAGCGTCGTCATCGACGGCAACACCCTGGACACCAGCCTGCAATTGCTCCTCAACGCGCAACGCGCCTCGGGTATCGGTGGCCTTGTGGCCTGCGACGATGTCACCGTCGCGCGCACCCAGCTCGACGCCGCATCGGCCGCCTTCACGGCCGACATCGTCGTGCCGACCGATGACTTCTCCATCGCCGGACCGGCCGGCCCGCTGACGCTGCGGCATTACCGCGGCGAGGCAGGTGCGCCGCTGCTGGTTTTCTTTCACGGTGGCGGTTTTGTCGTCGGCAGCTTGGCCACCCATGACGGGTTCTGCCGCCGGATCTGCCGCGATGCCGGCGTGCACGTGCTTGCCGTCGACTATCGGCTAGCGCCCGAACACAAGGCGCCCGCCGCGGCCGAGGACTGCCACGCTGCCTATACGTGGGCGTTGGACCATGCCGCGGAGCTCGGTGCGGACCCTGACCGGGTCGCCGTCGGCGGCGACAGCGCGGGTGGCAATCTCGCCGCCGTGGTCACCCAGACCGCCCGCACCACCGGCACGAGGATGCCTGCGCTGCAACTCCTGATCTATCCGATGGTCGATCCGGTGGGTGAAACGGTCTCGCGCTCGCTGTTCGCCGAAGGCTTCTTCCTCACCAAGGCCGATATCGATTGGTTCGACCACCATTACGTCGCCGGTTCGGGCGTGGCCCACGACGACCCTCGGGTGGCGCCACTGCACGCCGCCGACCTGACCGGACTGTCGCCCGCGCTGGTAGTGACGGCCGGTTTCGACCCGCTGCGCGACGAGGGCAGGGCCTATGCCCGCGCGCTCACCGCCGCGGGCGTGCCGGTCGATCACCGCGAGTACGGCTCGCTGGTGCACGCGTTCATCAATTTCTTTCCTCTCGGCGGGGACAGTGAACTCGCTGTCGTCGACCTCACCTCGGCGCTGCGGGCGCATCTGAGCCGGTAGGCTGCATCCCGTGGCGAACAAACCGAAGAAGCAGGCCAGTTACGACTTGAAGGCCGCTGACCGCAAGCGCAACCTTCTCGTCCAGATCGGGCTGACCTCGGTGGTCGTCCTGTTCGCGGTGGCACTGGTGCTGTGGATCGTGCTGAATGGGGAGACGAACCCCGAGGCCGGTGAGGCCCGGGCGGTCCGCGTCGAATCCAGCCAGGTGGTCCGCAATGACGACGGCGTCGACCCCAAGGTCGTGCTCTCGGTGTACGAAGATCCGCTCTGCCCGCACTGCGGAGCATTCGAGAAGGCCTTCGGCTCGACGATCAACCAGCTCATCGACAAGGGCGTGATCGCGGTCGACTACTACATGGTCGGCATCCTCGACAGCGCCGGGAACCAGAACTACTCCTCGCGTGCCAGCGGCGCTGCCTACTGTGTCGCCGACGAATCCGTCGAGGCGTTCCGCCGCTTCCACGGCGCCCTCTACGCCCAGCAGCCCTCGGAGGTCGGCGGCTCATACCCGACCAACGCACAGCTGATCGAGACCGCCCGGCAGGCAGGCGCCGCCGGCAAGGTGCCCGAGTGCATCGACAAGGAGCGCTACGTCAAGATGGCCGGCGGCATGGCTGCGGCCACCAAGATCAACGCCACACCCACCGTGCGGATCAACGGTGAGGACTACCAGTACAGCACCCCCGAAGCGCTGGTCGGCAAGATCAAGGAGATCGTCGGCGACGTCCCGGGTCTGGCCGCGGCATCGTGACCGCCACCGCCGACCTCGACTCGGCCGAGACTCCGGTCGAGCCGAGCGGCGTGCGTAGATCCAGCGCCATCGGGGTTCTGATCGCCGGTGTGCTCGGCCTGGCGGCCGCCGCCACGCTGACCATCGAGAAGATCGAGATCCTCATCGATCCCAGCTACGTCCCGTCGTGCAGCCTGAACCCGGTGCTGTCCTGCGGGTCGGTGATGGTCACCCCACAGGCCTCGGTCTTCGGCTTCCCCAACTCGTTGATCGGGATCATCGCGTTCACCGTCGTGCTCGTCACCGGCGTGCTGGCGGTGGCCAGGGTGTCGCTGCCGCGCTGGTACTGGATCGGCCTCGCGGTGGGCAGCGCACTCGGTGTCGTGTTCGTGCACTGGCTGATCTTCCAGAGCCTGTACCGGATCGGGGCACTGTGCCCCTACTGCATGGTCGTCTGGGCGGTCACCATCCCGTTGCTGGTGATGGTCGCCTCCATCGCGCTGCGCGCCGAGACCGCCACGGGTGTCGGCCGCGTCTTCTACGACTGGCGATGGTCGCTCGTGGCGCTGTGGTTCACCGCCGTCGTGTTGCTGATCTTGGTCCGCTTCTGGAACTACTGGTCGACGCTCCTGTAACCGACCACTCACAGTCCGGGGATATCCCGCGGTGAGCTAACCGCAGGTCAGTATCCTCATACCTGCGCATCAGCCGGTCTGTGGTGTCGCCAAGTGCGCCGAATACGGCGCCCCACCGACTCGTGCGGAGCGGGGTCGTCGGGATCCGAAGACGAAGGAGTAAGAGTTCGATGATTTCGAAACTCTTGGTGGCCAACCGCGGCGAGATCGCCATCCGCGCGTTCCGTGCAGCGACCGAGATGAACATCGC
>NZ_JMDW01000010.1 GCF_000691525.1 Mycolicibacterium neoaurum ATCC 25795 | reverse complement strand
AACGAGACCGACACGTTCACCATCGTGGGCACGATCAACGGCCAGTCCATCACCGTGGCTGAGGTGTCTCTGGTTCCCAAGGTGAACAGCGGGCCGAGCTCCAAACCCCTCGACGGTGCGGTGATCGCCGGCGGCTCCGGCATCGCGACCGGCAACGTCGGCGCCAGCGACGACGACAACGACACGCTGCACTACAGCGTCACCGGCTACGGCGGTGGGTCCAGCAAGCTGCTGGGCAACGGGGCCATCGTGACCGTGGACGCCAACGGCAAGTGGTCCTACGTGCCCGGCCTGAACAGCGGTGTGCTCGGCGCCATCGTCGGATCGAGCTTCACGGTCTACATCACTGATGGAAAGGGCGGACAGACAACCACATTCGTCACCGTCACAACCCACGATCTGAATTTGCCCGTCACCACCTCGAACTCGGGTGGAAACGGCATCGTCACCGGCGCGGTGCAGCTCACCGGCGACGAACAGGGCGTGCTCACCTACAGCGTGGGTAATGGTCCGAGCAAGGGCACCGTGGCGGTCAACGCCGACGGCACCTACACCTACACCCGCACGGTCGCGGGACACACCGGTGGTCCGACCGACAGTTTCGAGATCATCGGCACCGTCGGTGGTGTCAGCATCGTCGTCGCCACGGTCACCGTCACCCCGACCTTGAGCAACGCCGCTCCCACCGCCGGGCAGACCACGATCACGGAATCCTCGCTGGGTGGTGACTTCCTGGGAATCCGCACGCAGAGCACCAAGGGCAAGGTCACTGCCGCCGATGCCGACGGTGACGCGATCACCTATCCGGGTGGATCCATCATCCCGGCGATGTACAGCACGGCCAACGGTGGATCGGTGTCCTTCTACTCGGACGGTACCTTCACCTACACGATCACCAAGTCCAACAGCTACTTCCACGGTGCGGCGGCCGTCGGTGCCAGCGGGCTGACGGTCAAGGACACCTTCACCATCACCATCACGGATGCGCTGGGCGCCAGCGCCACGATCGTGGTCGAGGTGCCGGTCGAGAAGCTCAACGCGAAGCCTTCCTCGAGCGTGTCGACCAATGCCAGTTCGGACGCGCTCGGCGTGGTGCGTGGCACGCTGAACGGGTCCGACAATGACGATGACCCGCTGACCTACTCCCTGGTCGGAGCGACCGGAGGCTCGGCGTACACCGCCAACGGCGGCATCGTGACGCTGTCGGGCAACTCGTTCACCTACATCCCGACCAAATCGGGATCGACGACGGATACGTTCACGGTGACGGTCTCCGACGGCCATGGCGGCACCACCACGGCGACGATCTCGGTGGCGCAGGCAACCCCGTCCCCGGTGACGGTCACCAACGCGGGGGCCAACATCCAGAAGGTGACCCTGAACGTGCCGGGGGCCGACGCATCGCTGCTGACCTTCAGCGTCGGTGCGCAGGGTACGAAGGGGACCGTCGTCCGCAATGCCGACGGGACCTACACCTATACCCGCAACGCGGCGCTGGGTCATTCGACAACACCGAATGACACGTTCACCATCCTCGGCACCGACGCCAGCGGCAAGACGGTGACGATCGCGACCGTGAACGTCGCACCGACGATTCCGAACGCGGCGCCGATCGGTGGTGCTGTCACGATCACCAGTTCGTCGCTTGAGGACAACACGGTCCTGGGCATCGGAACCTGGAAGCAGCGGACCTCGGGCTCGTTGGCGGCCTCCGATTCAGACGGTGACGCGGTCAGCTGGACGGCGGGCACGTTCTCGACGACCAACGGCGGGTCCGTCGTGGTCAATGCGAACGGAACATTCAGCTACACCATCGACAAGGGGTACTCGTACTTCCATGGTGCGGCGAAGGTCGGTGCCAGTGGAACGGCATTCGCCGACAACTTCTCCGTGACGGTGAACGACGGTTTCGGCGGTAGCACAACCTATTCGGTGAATGTGAACATCTACGCGCACAACGATCCTCCGAGTATCAGCAGTGGTGTGCGGGGCATCGGCGGCAAGTACTGGACGTCGGTCTTCGCCTCGACAAGCAATGGTGATTCGATCGGTGACCTGACGATCACAGGGCAAACCGGGGGCGGCTCCGCGACCTACACGGGTTGGAGTCAAACTCTTTCGACGTCGGGCAAGTCTTCGGGAGGGACGGTGACCGTGACTGTGACGGAGGACGAGTACTACAAGGTGGTCGACGGCGTCGTCCAGGTCGGCACCTTGGCTAGTACATCCCGGACTTTCACCGTGTCATAAGCGGTGGGCGGGCGGCCCTGTTCAGCACCCTTCAGTGCTGCCCGCCGACAACAGCCGCGGGTGGGACGGGATACTCGTACGAAGGATTCCTTATATGTCGATTGACGATCTGCCTCGATTTTTCGATGTACCGAACGTTTTTGCCGGCGGACTCGGCATTACCGCGTTGCCAGATTTTGCATCGAATGAGCCGGGGATAGGCACCCGAGTCATCCTGCAGGCCAACGAGGCTCCGGCTGTCGATGTGGAAGTCGGCAATCCGCATCCGGTGACCGGCGCGATCTTCGGATCTGTCACTGCCGTGGATCAGGGCAACGGTGCGATCACTTACGGACCAACGCTGTTCACGACAGCTAAGGGCGGGCTGGTGTCGGTTGGTGCGACGACGGGGCACTTCACCTACACGCCGTCGTTACAAGCCCGGCAGTTCGCGAGAAGTAGCACCGATCAGATCGACCAAGTCGACACCTTCACGGTGGCAGTCACAGATCTTTACGGGCGCAGCACCGCCGCGGAGGTGAGGGTGGTGATCCTCGCCGCAAACGTACCGCCAACGGGCGCGGCGAGGCTCGGGCTGCCGTTCGAGGATGGTGTCGTGGTGGGTTGCATCGAGGGCGCAGCATCGGATGGAACCAAGCTGACTTACAGCTTGGTCAATGGTTCTAATGCCGCGGATTCCACGCCGGAGTCCGCTTACTCGGACCGGGGTGGACTTGTCCAGCTGGATACCAATTCCGGTCGCTTCGTCTTCATCCCGACGGTCTCCACCGCGGCCATCCCCGGCCTGGACACCGACCGCTTCGTGGTCACCGCGATCGACAGCCAGGGCGGCACCGCCGATATCGTCGTCCGGCCGCTCGCGCATCTGCGGATCGACGACGAAACCATCGCAGTCGCGCCCAACGTGCAACGTGGCCGGCTCTCGGTGGCCTCCGACAGCGATGGCCCGATCCGGTTCAGCGTCGGACGACCGCCGGCCAAGGGCAGCGCACAGGTGAGCAGCAACGGCACCTACGTCTACACGCGCACGCCCGGCCTGGGATACGGCATCACCGCCGATGACGCGTTCACCATCATCGGCACCGACGATTTCGGTCGCTCCATCACCGTCGCGACCGTCCAGGTCTGCCCGCCGCTCGCCGATATGTCTCCCGTCACGGGCCGCGCGCAGCTCACCGAATCGGTCGTCAACACCGCCGGCGTACAGACAACGCGCGGACGCATCGTCGCGACGGCAGCCGACGGACGTCCGCTGCGGGTCGACGGTGGGGGACTGCCCGGCAATACCGTCATCTCCGCCAAGGGCAGCTCGGTGACGGTCAATGACGACGGAACGTTCACCTACTCCAGCGCCTTGAACACCGCGATCGGGCACGCCGCGGCCGCGGTGACGGCCCTGGCCGCCGACAAGCTGGACCATTTCACCGTCACCGCCGAGGACGGCACGCTGGTGGTGGTGCCCGTGCATCTGCTGCCACACAATCAGCTGCCGACCCAGTGCACCGTCGGTGCGAGCGGACGGCTCGGCCTGCTCAAGACGGCTTCGTGGACCACCACGGTGGCCGATCCCGACGGGGACGACATCGCCTTCGCCGTCGTCCAGGACAACCCCCGCGGCTCGGTGTCGGTGTACCGCACCCGGACCGGCGCATTCCTGGTGAACTACACGTCGACCTCGCGAAAATGCGGCCGGTTCTACCCGAGCGAGACCTTCACGGTGCGTTACTTCGACGGCCACGTCTGCCCGGACGGGTCACCGGCCTGTGTGAGTGTGACGTACACGTTCTGAGCCTGCGGCCCCGCGTTGTTGCCCGTCGATCCCGCTGGGGGACCGGCGGGCAATAACTGCTGGGGGGCCGTGGTTCATACTGGTGTAACTGTCCGTCCTGCGCAGCTGCTGCTGCGGGACGGGCGCAGACGAACTGATGAAGGTGGCACAGACATGTTTCGGCCAGCGATGACGAGGCGACAATGACACGGCTGGATTCCGTCGAACGGGCGGTAGCCGACATCGCGGCGGGTAAGGCGGTCGTGGTCATCGACGACGAAGACCGCGAGAACGAAGGCGACCTGATCTTCGCCGCCGAGAAGGCCACGCCCGAGCTCGTGGCATTCATGGTGCGATACACCTCCGGCTACCTCTGTGTTCCGCTCGACGGCGCCATCTGCGACCGGCTGGGCCTGTTGCCGATGTATGCGGTCAACCAGGACAAGCACGGCACCGCCTACACCGTGACCGTCGATGCCAAGAAGGACGTCGGAACCGGTATCTCGGCCTCCGACCGCGCCACCACGATGCGTGTGCTGGCCGATCCGACGGCGGTCGCCGATGACTTCACCAAACCCGGCCATGTGGTGCCGCTGCGCGCCAAGGACGGTGGCGTGCTGCGCCGTCCCGGTCACACCGAGGCCGCTGTCGATCTGGCCAGGCTGGCCGGCCTGCAGCCCGCCGGCGCGATCTGCGAGATCGTCAGCCAGAAGGACGAGGGCTCGATGGCGCAGACCGACGAGCTGCGGGTCTTCGCCGACGATCACGGGCTTGCCTTGATCTCCATCGCCGACCTCATCGAGTGGCGGCGCAAGCACGAGAAGCACATCGAACGCGTCGCCGAGGCCCGCATCCCCACCCGGCACGGTGAATTCCGCGCGGTCGGTTACACCTCCATCTACGAGGATGTCGAGCATGTCGCGCTGGTGCGTGGCGACATCTCCGGCGCCGAGTTCGACGGTCACGACGTGCTGGTGCGCGTGCACTCCGAGTGCCTGACCGGTGACGTGTTCGGCTCGCAGCGGTGCGATTGCGGTCCCCAGCTGGATGCCGCGATGGCCATGGTGGCGCAGGAAGGACGCGGCATCGTGCTGTACATGCGCGGGCACGAAGGCCGCGGTATCGGCCTGCTGCACAAGTTGCAGGCCTACCAGCTGCAGGACGCGGGGGCCGACACTGTCGACGCGAATCTGGAACTCGGCCTGCCTGCCGATGCCCGCGACTACGGCATCGGCGCGCAGATCCTGGTGGACCTGGGTGTGCGGTCGATGCGCTTGCTGACCAACAATCCGGCCAAGCGGGTGGGGCTGGACGGGTACGGCCTGCACATCACCGAGCGGGTACCGCTGCCGGTGCGGGCGAACGCCGAGAACATCCGTTACCTGATGACCAAGCGGGACCGGATGGGCCACGACCTGGTCGGTCTTGAGGATTACGACCAGGCGCAACCCGGTGGCGCGCTGTGAGCGGGCACGCTGGGGCCATCCCCGACCTACCGGATGTGGACGCCTCCACGGTGTCGCTGGGCATCGTGGTGAGCACCTGGCACGCCACCATCTGTGACGCGTTGCTCGACGGCGCACTACGCGCCGCAGGCACGCTCGGGGTGACCGACCCGGCCGTCGTGCGGGTCCACGGCGCCATCGAGATTCCGGTGGTCGCGCAGGCGCTCGCTGCCAAGTACGACGCCGTCGTCGCGCTGGGCGTCGTGATCAGGGGCGAGACACCGCATTTCGATTACGTGTGTGATGCGGTGACCCAGGGCCTCACCCGGGTGTCGCTGGATCTGTCCACCCCGGTGGCCAACGGCGTGCTGACCACGAACACCGAGCAGCAGGCGCTGGCGCGGGCCGGACTGCCCCAGTCGACCGAGGACAAGGGTGCTCAGGCCGCCGCCGCGGCGCTGTCGACTGCGCTGGTGCTGCGCGACCTGGCCTCATGACCCAATCGGCCGACGATCAGGACTGGGACCTGCAGGTCCGGCCACATCTGACCCCGTATTTCGTCTACGGTGCGGCCTTTTTGATCGCCGCCGCCCACATCACCGTCGGTTTTCTGTTGAAGGTCGGGTCCAGCGGCGTGGTGTTCCGGACCGCCGACCAGGTGGGCATCGCGGCGGTGGGTTTGGTGATCGCATCCTGTGTGCTGCTCCTGGCGCGACCCCGGTTGCGGGTCGGACCCGCCGGCATCTCCGTACGAAACGCCTTGGGCTACAAACTGATTGCCTGGCCCGACGTCGTGGACGTGTCGTTCCCACCCGGCGCGCGCTGGGCGCGGATCGACTTGGCCGACGACGAATACACCGCGGCGATGGCCATCCAAGCCGTCGACAAGGAACGCGCGGTGGCGGCGATGGATCAGGTCCGCGCGCTCATGCGGCGCTACCAGAACGAGATCAATTCACGGTCAGCGTCATCGTGACCTCGGGCGCGTCATCACCCGCGCCCGAATCACTGGACTCCATCATGAATCCGAGGCTGTCGTAGACCGCCAACGCCGGCGCGTTGTCGCGGTTGACCCGCAAGGTGACCCGGTGCACCCGCTGGGTGCGCGCCCAGTCGACCGCCCCGGCGACCAGGGTGCGACCGAACCCGCGGCCACGCGCCGTCGGGTCCAGCCACAGCGAGTACAGGTACACCGATTCCGGACCCTGGCGCTGGGCGCCGATCAGGCCGACCGCCCGATTGTCGATGACGAGCGCGAACTGGGCGTGTGCGCGTAGCCGGCGGCGCCACTGCGCGGCGGTGAACGTGCTCTCGTGCCGATAGTGCGGGCTACGGTCGCCCAATGAATCGGTGAGCGCCCGCAGTCGCATACCGGCGAACGCGCGCCAGTCCGTCTCGGTGAGCCGGGCCACGCGCACCTGCCCCATGCCCATGGCTCCAGTATCACAGTCAGACGCTCGGGTAGGATCGACAAGTCGATGAGTACCTTGGATTTCGTATCAGCCTCGGCTGACGGTATCGCCGATGCCGGCGTGCCGCTCGTCACAGCACCGACCCTGATCTCGGGTCTGGGTTCGCATCCCGCTCTGACGGCACCGCTGGTGGTCGGACGTCCACCGGCGACCGCGTTGATCTGGCGCAGGCTGGCCGCGGTCGCCGACTTCTACGGCACCGATATGCCCGCGGAGGATGCGTTGAACGATGCACTCGACGGTCTGCTCGACCGGGTCGATGCCGGTGCCGTGATTGCCGCCGAAGTGCTGGTCGTGCCGATCCACGGACGAACGCAATTCCTGGTCTCCGGCGCCACGATCACTCCCCACCGCGACGACCGCGTTGCGTTGGATGTGCGGCCCCACCACCCGGTGCCGCAATGGCGCCGGATCGCCGTCGACACCACCAGCCGGGCCGCTGACGACCTCGCCGCCCGGGAACTGGCGGCCACCGGTTACGTCGACGTCGCCGACGTGGTGGGCGACCGGATCGGGCGGCCACAACTCGGTGCCCTCATCTTCGACACCGAGCGGGGCCGCATCGGCACCGGTGTCGATGTGCTTGATCTGTCGATCGCCGCCGGGCTCGTCGCCGATATGCCTCGCACCGACGAGCCGATCGATGTCGGCAATGCCGTCGCCGCGCAGTTTGTCTCGCCGCGATTCGAAATCCACCCGGTGACCGCCATCGGCGCGCGCCGATTCGAGGTGAATGTATGACGTTCCGGCCGGAGTCCTTCGAGGCATTGGTGATCGACGGTTACGCGTTCGACGAGGGCAAGCTCTCGCTGCGTTACACACTGCGCGGACCGGAGCCGATGACGTTCGCCGAGGTGATCGATTTCGGCGACACCCTCGGCGGTGCGCGGCCACACCCGCTGCTGGCCCGGCTGCTCGCCGTCACCTGCGCGCTGAGTTACTACAAGGCCGCCGCGCCCCCGCGGATCGAGATCGCCTTCGAGACGCACGAGTTCGAGAAGCACTACCTGCGTACCCTGATCGAGGGCGGCCTCGGGGAGTTCGCGTATCGAAATGATCTTCCCGCGGCGCTGACCCCGCAGGTCGACGGGCCCACGGCCGCCGAAACACCGGTCGTCGACGATTTCGACGCCGAGGCCACCCCACTGGTGCCGGTCGGCGGTGGTAAGGATTCGGTCGTCAGCATCGAAGCTCTACGTCGGCACGGCTTGGCCCCGATGCTGTTCAGCGTCAACCGGTATGACCCCATCGACCGGTGCATCCAGGTCAGCGGGTTGAGCAGCGTGCACGTGCGGCGCAGCATCGATCGGGCGCTCATCGAGGCCAACGCCAACGGGGCCTACAACGGCCACGTGCCGGTGACGGCCATCAACAGCGTGATCGGACTGATCGTCGCTCAGGCCAACGGATTCGGGCCCGTCGTGCTGTCCAACGAGCGGTCCTCCAATATCGGCAACATCGAGTGGCTCGGCCGCGATATCAATCACCAGTGGTCCAAGAGCCTGGCCTACGAGACATTGCTGCGAGATACCCTGGCACAGCACGGCTTCGATCCGGACCGGTACTTCTCGTTGCTGCGCGGCCTGTCCGAATCCGAGATCGCCGATCGCTTCGCTCGTTGCACCGAGTACTTCGACGTGTTCACCAGCTGCAACCGATTGTTCGCACTCGACCCCGCCAAGCGCGCGACCTCATGGTGCGGCATCTGTCCCAAATGCCAGTTCGTCTTCGTGCTGCTGGCCCCGCGGCTGGGCCGGGCCACCCTGGAGCAGATCTTCGGGCGCAACCTGTTCGCCGACACCGGCCACCGCGAGGGTTTCGCCGACATCCTCGGTATCGGAGTGCACAAACCGTTCGAATGCGTTGGCGAGTACTACGAGGCCGCCGAGGCGATGCTGGCGGTGCTCGACGACCCGCAATGGCAGGATCTGGCGCTGGTCGACGAGTTCGGCCGCCACCGCGATGCACTCGCCGCGATCGCCGTCGACCACGACGCCGGACCCGCACATCATCATGTGCCCGACCGGTATGCGAAGTTGCTCGATGATTGAGCTTTCCGGGCGCACCGTCGGTATCTGGGGGCTGGGCAAGGAAGGGCTCTCGATGGCCCGGACGGCGTCAGCGCACGGCGCCGAGCGCATCATCGCGGTGGATGACCGTGCGATCGACGGCACTGCACCAGATATCGAGCGGCTGGCCGTCCACTACGGCCCCGATGCGCCGAACGTGTTGCGCGACAGCGATATCGTATTCGTCAGTCCCGGCGTGCCGTGGCAGCATCCGGTGTTCGAGGACATGCGGCGTAACGGCCCGCCGGTCTCCAGCGCCGCCGACTGGTACATGGCCCGCCACGGCGCGCAGACGATCGGCGTCACCGGCACCAAGGGTAAGAGCACCACGGCGTCGTTCCTGGCTCATCTGCTTGCCGGTCTCGGTGTGCCCGCCGTCGCGGCCGGCAATATCGGCACACCGCTCTCGGACCTGTCCCCGGCGGCCGGGCAATGGGTGGTCGCCGAGCTGTCCAGTCAGCAGTGCGCGCTGCTGAGCACCTCGCCTGCGGTGGCCGTGATCACCAACCTCTACCAGGACCATCTCGACTGGCATGGCGACATTGCGTCCTACTACTCGGCCAAGGCTGCCGTGTTCAACCGCGGCGCAAGGGTTTTGATCACAACCGCCGGGGTGACCGCCGCGCTGCGCGGTGTGGGTATCGAGGAGTTCCCCACGGTGCGTGAACTGCCGACGGCAGAGGTGTACCGACCGGCTGCCGACTCGGTGTTGGCGTACCCACACAACGCAGTCAATGCCGCGTTGGCCGCCGCGGCGGCTGCCGAGATACTCGGCAGGCCGGTGGCCGAGGCCGAGATCGATTCCGCGGCAGCCACCTTCACCGGTCTGCCGCACCGGCTGCAGACGGTGCGCACCACCGCCGGTAGGCGCTGGATCGACGACACGCTGGCTACGACGGGGGAGAGCGTGGTGGCCGCGTTGTCGGCGATGCGCGCCGACGACCGTATCGCGCTGATCGTGGGTGGGATGGACAGGTCGCTGGATTACCGACAGCTCGATGGGTTCCTCTGTTCGGGCACCCGTGATGTGACCCTGATCCAGGCTCCTACCAACGGGCCATTGATCGGGGTCGATTTTGCCGGGTCTCATCCCGACCGAACGCACCGGGTCGAGGGGCTCGACGAGGCGGTGCGGTTGGCCGCCGGATTGCCCGGCATCGATGTCGTGCTGCTGTCGCCGGGAGCGGCCAGCTATGACCTCTACCGCAACTACGAGGCCAAAGGCGCAGCATTCTGCGCTGTCATCGACAGCCTCTAACCTGGACCTGTGCCAGACCCCGCGACCTACCGCCCGGCACCGGGTTCGATTCCTGTCGAACCCGGCGTCTATCGGTTCCGTGACCCGCACGGCCGGGTGATCTACGTCGGCAAGGCCAAGAGCCTGCGCAGCCGCCTCAACTCGTATTTCGCCGATCTGTCGGCGCTGGCGCCGCGGACGCGCCAGATGGTCACCACTGCGGGCAGCGTCGAGTGGACGGTGGTGAGCACCGAGGTCGAGGCCCTCCAGCTGGAGTACAACTGGATCAAGGAGTTCGACCCTCGGTTCAACATCCGCTACCGCGACGACAAGTCCTATCCGGTCTTGGCGGTCACCCTCAACGAGGAGTATCCGCGGCTGTTCGTCTACCGAGGGCCGCGTCGTAAAGGTGTGCGTTACTTCGGCCCCTACGCGCATGCCTGGGCGATCCGCGAGACGTTGGACCTGCTGACCCGGGTGTTCCCCGCCCGCACGTGCTCGGGAGGGGTCTTCAAGCGACACAGCCAGATCGACCGGCCATGCCTGCTGGGGTACATCGACAAGTGCTCGGCGCCATGCGTGGGAAAGGTCGACGCCGCAGCCCACCGCAAGATCGTCGAGGACTTCTGCGACTTCCTGGCCGGCAAGACCGACCGGCTGGTGCGTGATCTGGAAAAGCAGATGAACTCCGCGGCAGAGGATCTGGACTTCGAGCGGGCGGCGCGGCTGCGTGATGACATCGGGGCTCTCCGTCGGGCACTGGAGAAACAGACCGTGGTGTTCGGTGACGGTACCGATGCCGACGTGGTGGCCTTCGCCGACGACGAGCTGGAAGCGGCGGTACAGGTGTTCCACGTACGCGGCGGCCGGGTGCGGGGTCAGCGGGGGTGGGTGCTGGAGAAGGCTTCGGAGCCGGAGGCGACCGGTGTCACGGAGCCGGAGGCGACAGGTGTCGCGGAGCCGGAGGCGACAGGTGTCGCGGAGCCGGGTACCTCGGGTCAGGCGTACCTCGTCGAGCAGTTCCTCACCCAGTTCTACGGTGACCAGGCCGAATTGGACGCCGGCGGTGCCGGCGCCGCGCCCGGGTCCGCCGATGATGCGACCACGCCGGTCCCGCGTGAAGTGCTGGTGCCGGTGCTGCCGGACAACGCCGAAGAATTGACCACCTGGCTCAGCGAGCTACGCGGCTCGCGGGTCCGGTTGCGTGTGCCGGTGCGCGGTGACAAAAAGGCGCTTGCCGAGACCGTGCACCGCAACGCGAAGGAGGCGCTTGCGCAGCACAAACTCAAGCGTGCCGGCGACTTCAACGCGAGATCCGCTGCTCTGCAGAGCATTCAGGACTTCTTGGAACTGCCTGACGCGCCGTTGCGCATCGAATGCGTCGACATCAGCCATGTGCAGGGCACTGATGTGGTCGCCTCGCTCGTCGTCTTCGAGGACGGCCTGCCGCGGAAATCCGACTACCGGCATTACGCCATCCGGGAGGCCGCCGGCGACGGCCGCTCCGATGACGTCGCCTCGATCGCCGAGGTGACCCGGCGCCGGTTCGCCCGCCACGTTGCCGATATCGAACAACCGATGGTGGCCGAAGGTAAATCGCGCAGATTCGCCTATCCACCGAACCTGTTCGTTGTCGACGGTGGTGCGCCGCAGGTCAATGCCGCCCAAGCGGTCCTCGACGATCTCGGGATCACCGATGTCGCGGTGATCGGGCTGGCCAAACGCCTCGAGGAGGTCTGGGTACCGAACGAGCCCGACCCGGTGATCATGCCGCGCACCAGCGAGGGTCTGTATCTGCTGCAGCGCATCCGCGACGAGGCGCACCGATTCGCCATCACCTTCCACCGCAGCAAGCGCTCCAAACGGATGACGGCCTCGGCCCTGGACTCGGTGCGCGGGCTCGGGGAGCACCGTCGCAAGGCGCTGGTGACGCACTTCGGTTCGGTGGCGCGACTGCGCGCGGCCAGCGTCGCGGAGATCACCGCGGTGCCCGGTATCGGGGTGGCCACGGCCGAGGCCGTCCTGGCGGCGCTGGGAGCCGAGTCCGGTCCGGCCGGCGATGCCCCGGTCGTTTCCGACCCGCCGGGAGCCGATGTGAACAATGATCGTGACGACACGGCAGATGACGCGGCCGAGCCGGCAGTGCAGACCACAGCAGAGACAACTACGGGGTGACGAACCACGGCATGAGCGAAGAATCAGGAATCGACGTCGTCCTGGTCACCGGATTGTCCGGTGCCGGCCGGGGCACCGCCGCCAAGGTGCTCGAGGATCTCGGCTGGTACGTCGCCGACAACCTGCCCCCGGAGCTGATCGCCCGGATGGTCGACCTGGGGCTGGATGCCGGATCGCGGATCACCCAGTTGGCGCTGGTGATGGACGTCCGATCGCGCGGATTCACCGGTGATCTCGACTCGGTGCGCAACGAGCTGGCGACCCGCGGGATCACTCCGCGGGTGCTGTTCATGGAGGCCGCCGACGACATCCTGGTGCGTCGGTACGAGCAGAACCGCCGGAGCCATCCGCTACAGGGCAACCAGACCCTTGCCGAGGGCATCGCCGCCGAGCGCACGATGCTCGCGCCCGTCCGAGCCAGTGCGGATCTCGTGATCGACACCTCGAAACTGGCGGTACCCGCGCTGCGCGAGAGCATCGAGCGCGCTTTCGGGGGCGAGGCCGTCGCCGAGACCAATGTCACCGTCGAATCCTTCGGCTACAAGTACGGACTGCCCATGGACGCCGATACGGTCATGGATGTCCGTTTCCTGCCCAACCCGCACTGGGTTGACGAGCTGCGACCGCACACCGGTCAGCACCCGGCGGTTCGGGAGTTCGTGCTCGGACAGGACGGGGCCGCGGAGTTCCTGGATACCTACCATCGGCTGCTGGGCGTCGTCATCGACGGCTACCGGCGGGAGGGAAAGCGCTACATGACGGTGGCAATCGGCTGCACCGGCGGCAAGCATCGCAGCGTGGCGATCGCCGAGGCGTTGGCCGGTCTGCTTCAGGACGGCGACGCGAACTTGACGGTGCGGGCGCTGCACCGGGATCTGGGACGCGAGTGAGAGTCACACCATGAGCTCACCCCGCATCGTCGCCCTCGGCGGAGGGCACGGTCTGTACGCGACGTTGTCGGCGGCCAGAAGGCTCAGCCCGCACGTGACTGCCGTCGTCACCGTGGCCGACGACGGCGGCTCGTCGGGGCGACTGCGCAGCGAACTGGACGTCATCCCGCCGGGTGACCTGCGAATGGCGTTGGCGGCGTTGGCCTCCGACAGCCCGCATGGCCGCCTGTGGGCGACGATCATCCAACACCGATTCGGTGGCAGTGGCGCACTGGCCGGCCACCCCATCGGAAATCTGCTGCTCGCGGGTCTCAGCGAGGTGCTCGCGGATCCGGTGGCCGCGCTCGATGAGCTCGGCCGCATCCTGGACCTCAAGGGCCGCGTCCTGCCGATGTGCCCGGTGGCGCTGCAGATCGAGGCCGACGTGGCCGGCCTGGAATCCGACCCGCGGATGTTCCGGGTGATCCGCGGTCAGGTGGCGGTCGCGACCACCGTCGGGCAGGTCCGCCGGGTGCGGCTGCTGCCCGGTGACCCGCCGGCGACCCGACAGGCCGTGGACGCCATCATGGCCGCCGATCTGGTGGTGCTCGGACCCGGCTCGTGGTTCACCAGCGTCATCCCGCACGTGCTGGTCCCCGGACTTGCCGCCGCACTCAATGCCACCACCGCCCGCCGGGCGTTGGTACTCAACCTGGCCGCCGAGCCGGGGGAGACCGCCGGGTTCTCCGCCGAGCGCCATATCCACGTTCTCGCCCAGCACGCACCGGGCTTCCGCGTCGACGAGATCATCATCGACGCCTGCCGGGTGCCCAGCGACCGCGAGCGCGAGCAACTGGTCCGAACCGCCGCACTTTTGGGTGCTCAAGTAGAGTTTGCCGACGTTTCCCGACCTGGTACACAGTTACATGACCCGTCGATGCTGGCCGCCGCGCTGGAAGGCGTGCGGGTGCGTGGACCGATGCCCGGCGTCATCGGCGAACAACCGACAACCCCCGCGCCGGTCCGGCCGGGCGACCTGCGACACGGAGAACACGGGCAGCGATCAATGAACGCACCAAGGGGGGACGACTCGTGGCGATGACGGCCGAGGTCAAGGACGAGCTGAGTCGCCTGGTCGTGAGCTCGGTCAGCGCGCGCCGCGCCGAGGTGTCGGCGCTGCTGAGGTTCGCGGGTGGCCTGCACATCGTCGCGGGCCGCGTCGTGGTCGAGGCCGAGGTGGACCTCGGCATCATCGCCCGGCGCCTGCGCAAGGACATCTACGACCTGTACGGCTACAACGCCGTCGTGCACGTGCTGTCGGCCAGCGGCATCCGAAAGAGCACCCGGTATGTGGTGCGGGTGGCCAAGGACGGTGAGGCCCTCGCCCGCCAGACCGGGCTACTGGACCTGCGCGGCCGACCGGTGCGCGGATTGCCGGCCCAGGTGGTCGGCGGCAGCGTCGCCGATGCCGAAGCCGCTTGGCGCGGAGCGTTTTTGGCTCACGGTTCACTGACCGAGCCGGGACGTTCGTCGGCGCTGGAGGTCAGCTGCCCGGGTCCGGAGGCGGCCCTGGCTCTCGTCGGCGCGGCTCGACGTCTCGGGATCAGCGCCAAGGCCAGGGAGGTGCGCGGCAGCGACCGTGTCGTGGTCCGCGACGGGGAGGCGATCGGCGCCCTGCTCACCAGGATGGGTGCTCAGGACACCAGGCTGACCTGGGAGGAGCGGCGCATGCGTCGCGAGGTCCGGGCCACCGCCAACCGGCTCGCCAACTTCGACGATGCCAACCTGCGCCGTTCGGCGAGGGCCGCCGTCGCCGCCGCCGCACGGGTGGAGCGGGCGCTGGACATCCTCGGTGACACCGTGCCGGATCACCTGGCCCAGGCCGGTCGGCTTCGGGTCGAGCACCGTCAGGCATCGCTGGAGGAACTGGGCCGGCTTGCCGAGCCGCCGATGACCAAAGACGCAGTGGCCGGGCGTATCCGGCGACTGCTGTCGATGGCGGATCGCAAGGCCAAACAGGACGGCATCCCCGACACCGAGTCTGCGGTCACCCCCGATCTGCTCGAGGACGCCTGACCAGCGTGCACACGCCGAAACCGGCACTACTAGGCTGGTGGGCGAGCAGTTCACCGCGATTTTTCCCACAACCGCGATTTCCCCACAACTAGGAGAGACACGTGACCATCCGGGTAGGCGTTAACGGCTTCGGTCGAATCGGACGCAACTTCTTCCGCGCCCTCGACGCGCAGAAGGCGGCGGGCAAGAACACCGACATCGAGATCGTCGCTGTCAACGACCTGACCTCGAACGCGACGCTCGCGCACCTGCTGAAGTTCGACTCCATCCTCGGCCGGCTGCCCTACGACGTCAGCCTGGAGGGCGAGGACACCATCGTCGTCGGCGACCAGAAGATCAAGGCGCTCTCGGTCAAGGAAGGCCCGTCGGCGCTGCCGTGGGGCGACCTCGGTGTCGACGTCGTGGTCGAGTCGACCGGCATCTTCACCAAGCGTGACAAGGCGCAGGGCCACCTCGACGCCGGTGCCAAGAAGGTCATCATCTCCGCGCCTGCCAGCGACGAGGACATCACCATCGTGCTCGGCGTGAACGAGGACAAGTACGACGGCAGCCAGAACATCATCTCCAACGCGTCGTGCACCACCAACTGCCTCGGCCCGCTGGCCAAGGTCCTCAACGATGAGTTCGGCATCGTCAAGGGCCTGATGACCACCATCCACGCCTACACCCAGGACCAGAACCTGCAGGACGGTCCGCACAGCGATCTGCGCCGTGCCCGCGCCGCCGCCATCAACATCGTGCCGACCTCGACCGGTGCGGCCAAGGCCATCGGCCTGGTGCTTCCTGAGCTGAAGGGCAAGCTGGACGGTTACGCCCTGCGGGTGCCGATCCCCACGGGCTCGGTCACCGACCTGACCGCCGAGCTGAAGAAGTCGGCGACCGCCGACGAGATCAACGCCGCCATGAAGGCCGCGGCCGAGGGCAAGCTCAAGGGCATCCTGAAGTACTACGACGCCCCGATCGTCTCCAGCGATATCGTGACCGACCCGCACAGCTCGCTCTTCGACGCCGGCCTGACCAAGGTCATCGACAATCAGGCCAAGGTCGTCTCCTGGTACGACAACGAGTGGGGCTACTCCAACCGCCTCGCCGATCTGGTTGCGCTGGTCGGTAAGTCGCTGTAGCTCGCGATCATGGCGATCAAATCACTGTCTGACCTGCTCGCCGAAGGTGTTGAAGGTCGGGGCGTCCTGGTGCGCTCCGACCTCAACGTCCCACTCGACGACAGCGGGAACATCACCGATCCGGGGCGGATCATCGCCTCGGTCCCCACTCTGAAGGCGCTCGCCGAGGCCGGTGCCAAGGTCGTGGTGACCGCGCACCTCGGTCGCCCCAAGGGTGAGCCGGATCCGAAGTTCTCCCTCGCCCCCGTTGCGGCGGCGTTGGGGGAGCGCCTCGGCAGGCACGTGCAGCTGGCCGGCGATGTCGTCGGCACCGATGCACTCGCCCGTGCCGAGGGTCTCACCGACGGTGACGTCCTCCTGCTGGAGAACATCCGCTTCGACGCGCGCGAGACCAGCAAGGATGACGCCGAGCGGCTGGCGCTGGCCAAGGCACTCGCCGGACTGGTCGAGGCGGCGGACGGAACCCCCGGTGCGTTCGTCTCCGACGGGTTCGGTGTCGTGCACCGCAAGCAGGCCTCGGTCTACGACGTCGCCACACTGCTGCCGCATTACGCGGGCACGCTGGTCGACACCGAGGTCAAGGTGCTCGAACAGCTGACCAGCTCGACCGAGCGGCCGTACGCCGTGGTGCTGGGCGGGTCCAAGGTCTCCGACAAGCTCGCGGTGATCGAGAACCTGGCCACCAAAGCCGACAGCATCGTGATCGGTGGCGGCATGTGCTTCACCTTCCTTGCCGCACAGGGTGTTTCGGTCGGTTCCTCGCTGCTGCAGGAGGAGATGATCGATACCTGCAAGAAGCTGCTGGAGACCTACGGAGACGTGATCCACCTGCCCGTGGACATCGTTGCGGCGGAGAAGTTCGCCGCCGATGCCGCGGCCGAGACGGTGGCCGCCGACCAGATCCCCGACGGCAAGATGGGCCTGGACATCGGGCCCGAGTCGGTCAAGCGGTTCAGTGCGCTGCTGTCCAACGCCAAGACGGTGTTCTGGAACGGTCCGATGGGTGTCTTCGAGTTCGAGGCGTTCTCGGCGGGCACCAAGGGTGTCGCCGAGGCAATCATCGGGGCCACCGGCAAGGGTGCGTTCAGCGTCGTCGGCGGTGGCGATTCCGCGGCCGCGGTGCGCCTGCTGGGTCTGCCCGAGGACGGCTTCTCGCACATCTCGACCGGCGGCGGGGCGTCGCTGGAGTATCTGGAGGGCAAGACTCTCCCCGGTATAGACGTACTGGAGGCGTGAGACATGGCACGTAAGCCACTGATCGCCGGCAACTGGAAGATGAACCTCAATCACTTCGAGGCCATCGCCCTGGTGCAGAAGATCGCATTCGCCTTGCCGGACAAGTACTTCGACAAGGTCGATGTGACCGTCATCCCGCCGTTCACCGATCTGCGCAGTGTGCAGACGCTGGTCGACGGGGACAAACTGCGCCTCACCTACGGTGCGCAGGACGTCTCGCAGCACGATTCGGGTGCCTACACCGGTGAGATCAGTGGCGCGTTCCTGGCCAAGCTCGGTGTCACCTTCGCCGTCGTCGGTCACTCCGAGCGGCGCACCTACCACGGTGAGACCGACGAGCTGGTGGCCGCCAAGGCAGCCGCAGCGCTCAAGCACGGCCTCACCCCAATCGTGTGCATCGGTGAATCCCTGGAGGTCCGCGAGGCGGGTAACCACGTGGAGTTCAACGTGGAATCGCTGCGCGGCTCCCTGGCCGGACTGAAGGCCGACCAGATCGCCCAGGTCGTCATCGCCTATGAGCCCGTCTGGGCGATCGGTACCGGCCGGGTGGCCAGCGCGGCCGATGCGCAGGAAGTGTGCGCTGCGATCCGGGCAGAGCTGGCGGAACTGGCCTCCAAGGAGGTCGCGGCGACGGTGCGGGTGCTCTACGGTGGCTCGGTCAACGCCAAGAACGTCGGCGAGATCGTCGGGCAGACCGACGTCGACGGCGCGTTGGTCGGCGGTGCCTCACTGGACGGTGAGCAGTTCGCGACCCTGTCGGCCATCGCGGCCGGCGGGCCACTGCCCTGATCTGCCCTGATCGCGAGGTGATTTCGGTGAGATTCCGTGCGTATGGAGCACGTTTTCGCACCGAAATCACCTCCGTGTAGGCTGACCGGCATGGAACTCGCCCTGCAGATCGTGCTTGTCATCACCAGTCTGTTGACGGTGCTGCTGGTACTGCTGCACCGCGCCAAGGGCGGCGGCCTTTCCACCCTCTTCGGTGGTGGCGTGCAGTCCAGTCTGTCCGGGTCGACGGTCGTCGAGAAGAACCTCGACCGGTTGACGTTGTTCGTCATCGGCATCTGGCTGGTGTCGATCGTCGGCATGGCGCTGCGCATCAAATACAACGCCTGATCCGTGCGTGCCGACCCCCGGCTCTGCGATATCGGCGCCGCGCACCGATAATTGAGTGATGGCAGACAGCACCGACAGCACTCTGGCACCCATCGGCTCGGTGCAGCGCACCAACGTCGGTCGTGAAGCCACCGAGCCGATGCGCGAAGACATCCGGCTGCTCGGTGCGATTCTCGGTGACACGGTCCGGGAACAGAACGGCGACAACATCTTCGACCTCGTCGAAAAGGCGCGGGTCGAGTCCTTCCGGGTCCGGCGGTCCGAGATCGACCGTGCCGAACTGGCCGACCTGTTCCGAGATATCGACGTCCATCAGGCGATTCCGGTCATCCGCGCCTTCACCCACTTCGCCCTGTTGGCCAATGTCGCGGAGGACATCCACCGCGAACGCCGTCGCGCCGTGCACGAGGCCGCCGGTGAGCCGCCGCAGGACAGCAGCTTGGCCGCCACCTATCGCAAACTCGATGGCGCTCAACTGGACGCGAGCGAGGTCACCGCGGCATTGACCGGTGCATTGGTGTCCCCGGTCATCACCGCGCACCCGACCGAGACCCGCCGCCGCACGGTCTTCGACACCCAGCACCACATCACCGAACTGATGCGCCTGCGACTGCACGGGCACACCCGCACCGACAGCGGCCGGAACATCGAAACCGAACTGCGCAGGCACATCCTCACGTTGTGGCAGACGGCGTTGGTCCGGTTGTCGCGGCTGAAGATCTCCGACGAGATCGAAACCGGGCTGCGGTATTACCCGGCGGCTTTCCTGGATGTCATCCCGCGGGTCAACGCCGAGGTGCGGGATGCGCTGCAGCAGCGCTGGCCGGGCACCGATGTACTGGCACAACCGATCCTGCGGCCGGGATCCTGGATCGGTGGTGACCGTGACGGCAACCCCAACGTCACCGCCGAGGTGGTACGGCTGGCTACCGGCCGCGCCGCCTACACGGCCTTCGACCATTACTTCCGCGAGATCTGCGCGCTGGAACAGGAACTCTCGCTGTCTTCACGTTTGGTGCGGACAAGCCAGGAGATGACCGTGCTCGCCGATGCCTGTGCCGAACCGGCCCGCAGCGATGAGCCCTACCGTCGGGCGCTTCGGGTGATCCATGCCCGGTTGACCGCGACCGCCGTGCAGATCCTCGATGACCAGCCCGCACTCGAGCTCGACCTGGGTCTTGAGCCCTACGAGACGCCCGAGCAGTTGTTGGCAGATCTGGACACCGTGGATGCGTCACTGCGTGACAACGGGTCCGCGGTGTTGGCCGACGATCGGCTGGGTCGGCTTCGGGAAGCGGTGCGGGTCTTCGGTTTTCACCTGTCCGGTCTGGACATGCGGCAGAACTCCGAGGTGCATGAGCAGGTGATCGCCGAGTTGCTGGCCTGGGCGGGTGTCCATCCGGACTATGCCTCGCTGCCCGAGGAAGCTCGCGTCGAGTTGTTGGCTGCCGAGATCGGCACCCGCCGCCCGCTGGTCGGCCCCGGCGCGGAGTTGTCCGAACTGGCCGCCAAGGAGCTCGGTATCGTCCGGGCCGCCGCCCGGGCGGTGAAAGTGTTCGGACCGCAGGCCATTCCGAACTACATCATCTCCATGTGCCAGTCGGTATCGGACATGCTGGAAGCCGCGGTCCTGCTCAAGGAGGCCGGACTGCTCGATGCCACCGCCGGCGCCGTCTACGCACCGGTGGGCATCGTGCCGTTGTTCGAGACGATCGATGACCTGCAGCGTGGCTCGGCCATTTTGGAGGCCGCGCTGGATCTGCCGGTCTATCGCGCGCTGGTGGATGCCCGCGACGGGCAACAGGAGGTCATGCTCGGCTATTCGGATTCCAACAAGGACGGCGGGTATCTGGCGGCCAACTGGGCGCTCTACCGCGCCGAGCTGGACCTGGTGGACTCGGCCCAGCGGACCGGAATCCGGTTGCGGCTCTTCCACGGTCGCGGCGGCACCGTCGGTCGTGGCGGCGGTCCGAGCTACGACGCCATCCTGGCCCAGCCGCCCGGTGCGGTGAAGGGATCGCTACGCATCACCGAACAAGGCGAGGTGATCGCCGCGAAGTATGCCGAGCCGCGGATCGCCCACCGCAACCTGGAGACCTTGCTGGCGGCCACCCTGGAGTCGACCCTGCTGGACGTCGAAGGCCTGGGGGAGGACGCCGAGGACGCCTACCGGGTGCTCGACGATCTGGCAGCCCGAGCTCAGCGTGCGTACGCCGAATTGGTGCACGAGACACCGGGATTCGTCGAATACTTCAAGGCCTCGACGCCGGTCAGCGAGATCGGTGCGCTGAACATCGGTAGCCGACCGACCTCCCGCAAGCCGACCACGGCAATCTCGGATCTGCGGGCCATCCCGTGGGTGCTGGCCTGGAGTCAATCCCGGGTGATGCTGCCGGGCTGGTACGGCACCGGCACGGCCTTCGAACAGTTCGTCGCCGGGGACGATGCGAAGCTGGAGATCCTGCGCGACCTCTACGCCCGGTGGCCGTTCTTCCGCACCGTGCTGTCGAACATGGCCCAGGTGCTGTCGAAGTCGGATCTCGGCCTGGCGGCGCGCTATTCAGAGCTGGTGGCCGACGAGGAACTGCGGGCCAGGGTATTCGACAAGATAGTCGACGAGCACGAGCGCACCGTCCGCATGCATGGACTGATCACCGGTCAGGAAGACCTGCTCGCCGACAACCCGGCGCTGGCCAGGTCGGTGTTCAACCGGTTCCCGTACCTGGAACCGCTGAATCATCTGCAGGTGGAGTTGCTGCGTCGGTACCGGTCCGGGGACGATGACGAACTGGTGCAGCGCGGCATCCTGCTGACGATGAGTGGGTTGGCCAGCGCACTGCGCAACTCGGGGTAGTCGCGCACAGCCTGTCTCGGCACATCGGTGACGATGGCGCCCCAACGCGGTGACTGCGTCCTTGGCGGTACTGATCGGACCGTGGTCGAGCCCGAGGGCCGGGCCGAAGTACCACCATCAAACCACCCGGGCCGTCACCGATGTCCCGCGAGATAACACTTGCACGGTAACCGTATTCGGGGTACGCTCGAACACAAGTTCGATTGCAATGTATCCAGGGTCCGAGCGTCACAGGGGGCCTGCACCGCGACTGTTGTCGCCGAGGGGTTCGACGGTCCTGCAATGAGCCGGTCTGAGCCAATAGTCAAAGCCTTAGATGAACTTGCCTGCCCCATCAGAATCTTCGTGGAAGCCTGGGTATCGGCATGGACGCCACCTATCTCGATTCGTTTGTTGACGCTTTGATCGATGAGCTTGTTCCGGTGTCACCAGGGGTTGGTGTGGGCCCGGGTGTGGGGCGGTTGGTGGATTGTCCGCGGCCGGTGGTCGATGACGAGGCGTTGCTGGCGGTACTGGCCGCCGCGGTGTCGGCGCGCAACCTGTTGGATGTCGTGATCGCGTCGGCGGTGGCCGCGGCCGAACGGGTGGGTGTGCCGGGGCGGCGGCATCTACGCAGCGGGGCTGATCTGCTGAGGTTGTTGGGTATGGCTCCGGGGGCGGCGGCGCGGGCGGTGCGGGTGGGCCGGATGGCACCTGTGCTGCCGGCGCTGACGACCGCGCAGCGGTTGGGTGGGATCGGTATCGAGTTCGCCGACGCCGTCGGCAGAGGCGTCACGCACGTGGAGTCTCGCGCACCGTTGTCCGAGGAGGAACGGGCCATCGTGGTGACCAAACTGATGGTGCAGACCACCCCGGCTGAGGTGGCCGCGAGGGCCCGCGCGATCGCCCTCGACCGGATCGCGGCGCTACCGGTCGAGCAGCGTGCGGTGCCGGTCGCCGAGGACACCACGTTGAACGAGATGACCGTGGTGCAGAACGGCGAAGGCCGCTTCGAGGCCACCCTCGACCTGGACGTGACCACTGGGGAAGAACTGTGTGCGGCGTTGGATCCGTTATGCCGACCGGTACCCCTGCCTGACGGGTCGCCGGACCCACGGCCGATCAGTGTCCGGCGGGCGGAGGCGATCGGACAGGTATTGCGTACCTATTTGTCGCAGTCGAGGCGTCCGATGTCTGGTGGGGTGCTGCCGCACGTCACCCTCATCCGGCCGGGCGTCGCGGCAGCGGGCGGTGACGAGGCGGTGGATCGGTTGGGGTTCGCCGGCCCGGTCTCCACGGTGACCGCGGAGCTGATCGCCTGCGATGCCACGCTGACCTCGGTGGTCGTCGACCACAGTGGTGTGCCGTTGGATGTCGGGCGGGCAGAAAGACTGTTCACCCCGGCCATCCGTAAAGCGTTGGGCGTCCGTGATGGTGGGTGTGCCCATCCGGGGTGTGGGCGGCCGGTGTCGTGGTGCGATGCCCACCACATCCAACCCTGGAGCGAAGGCGGCGAGACCAGCCTCGACAACGGGGTGCTGCTGTGTCGGCTGCACCACGGTCTCATTCATCACGGTGGTTGGCAGGTCTACCTCGGCCGCGATCGTCATCCGTGGTTCATCCCACCCCACGAGCTGGGTGAACCCGAACCGGCGCACGTGCGCTCACACGCCCGACGCACCATGACCGACCTACCGGTGGCGGCCTGACCGGGTCCACCGCATAGAGGTTCGCGAAGCAGCTTGACAACTACACAGTGAAAACCGGCGGTCTGCCGCGCTAGATGTGGGCCGCCCGGCGCAGCTGGGAGACCAGACCGCGGACCGCGCTTTCGACCGCCGCGATCGGGGTGGCGATGGCCTCGCCGAGTTCGACGATCGCTTCCACCCGCGCAACGATGAGCTCGAGGCGTTCCACCATCGTGATCAGCCGCGGTGCCAGTTCGTCGATGCTGTTGATCGTCGAATTGAAGCGGTCGAGCGTCACATCGAGCTCGCCGATCGAGTTGTTCAGCGTCACGACGGTGCGGTCGAGATCGGTCAGCAGGGTTTCCACCTGGACGACAGTGGCGTCGGCGTTCAGCGCTGCCTGCGTCAGCGTTCTGATTCGCCTGGTCGCCGGACGTGCCCGACCACCGCTCCTGTCTGCCATGAATTCAGTATGCGGTCGAGGGAACCGAATCGGGCGCAGGTGCGTCTGATTCTGTATGGCGAAGTTCTGTTATGGCAGCCCACGGCTACACCCAGAACCCGGATCGGCGCGTGCGGTGGCCGATTACCTGGCCGGCTACGGTGAGGCGCTCGCGGACAGCCGGTCCGACTGTGCGCCGGACCAGATGGCCGAGGACTGAGGTCAGACCGGACTGACGTCAGGCGGGAATCAGGTCGGGTCCGCTCAGATCGCGCGTCCCGCAGATCAGGTGGACTCAGGTCAAGGGATCAGCCATCAGCCCGGCAGCTTGCTCGCCGATGCCTTATCCAGTAGCCACACTGTCTTCTCGCGGCCGATCGCGCCCGCGGCCGGGATGTCCACCGCGTCGGCCCCGCCGATCGCTGCGGCCACCGCGTCGGCCTTCTCCTCGCCGGCCACAACCAGCCACACCTCCTTGGCGCGTCGTACGGCGGGCAGGGTCAGGGTGATGCGCCGCGGCGGAGGCTTGGGGGAGTCGGTCACGGCCACCACGAGCCGGTCGGTTTCGCGCACCGCGTCGGTGTCGGGAAACAGCGAGTTGATATGTCCTTCGCCGCCCATACCGAGCAGATGGACGTCGAACTCGTCGGGCAGCAACCGTTCGTAGGCGCGCGCGGCACGTTCTGGATCATCACCGAACTCGCCGTCGGATGCGGCCATGGCGTGCACGTTCTCGGTGGGAATCGAGATGCTCTCCAGCAGCGCTTCGCGGGCCTGTCGGAAATTGCGGTCGGCATCATCGTGCGGCACGAAACGCTCGTCGCCCCAATAGAGGTGGACCTTCGCCCAGTCGATGTCGGGACTGTATCCGGTGACCTGTCGCAGCAGCTCGATGCCCACGGTGCCGCCCGTCAGCACCACATCGGCGCGGCCACGGTTGACAATGGCCGACGTGATGACGCCCACCAGTCGCGCGGCGGCGGCCTTGGCGAGTTCCTGCGCATCGAGATAGGTCTCGACCACCTGCTCAGACATAGCTCACCCTATCGATTCCCTGGAGTGCTTCGAAGTAGATCTCGTCGGCGTCGAGGCGCCGCATGTCCTCGGCCAGGCAGTCGCGGGTCTCGCGGCGCGCCAACGGAATCTGGGCGTCCGGTTTGCCGGTTCTGGTCAGCGTCGCTGTGACACCGTCCTGTGGCCGGCTCAGCGTGATCGTCTCGCCGGCGCGGGTGAGCTCGACCTTGAGCTCGCCGACGGCGCGGGTCACCGGGCAATCCAGCCGCCTGGCCAGCCAGCCGGCCAGAATGTCCAGGGCGGGTTCGTCTTTGAGTCCGGACACCACGACCTGGGTGATCGGCTCGTGGGGTGCCTGATCGACCGCCGCTGTCAGCAGCGCCCGCCAGTACGTGATGCGGCTCCAGGCAAGATCGGTATCGCCGGGGGTGTAGCCAGACAGCCTGCTCTTGATGCACGCCAACGGATCTTCGCCGTTGGTGGCATCGGTGATACGTCGAATCGCCAACGTGCCCAGCGGATCCTGTGCAGGCACCGGCGGCGCGAGATCCGGCCACCAGGTCACCACGGGAGTGTCCGGCAGCAAGAACGGGGTCACCACACTGCTGGCATGGTTGGCCAACGGGCCGGACAGCCGGAGCACCACCACCTCGTTGGCGCCGGCGTCGCTGCCGATCCGCAGCTGGGCGTCCAGTCGTGCGTCCAGACTCAACCGGTCGCCGGGAATCACCACGATCACCCGGCACGGGTGCTCGCGGCTTGCCGCATTGGCCGCCTCGATCGAATCCTCAAGCACCGCTTCGGTATCCGGAGCGATCACCAACGTCAACACTCGGCCGAGCGTGATCGCGCCACCCTCCTCGCGCAGGGCGACGATTTTCTTGTTGATGGCGCCGGTATTGGTATCGGGCAGGTCGATGATCATCGCTGTGCTCCTCGATTCTCCGCGCGTGCACCCGTCACGGTCGCCGCCACTCGCGTCCGACACGGCGCAACATCTCGAATGCCGACGCCGGTCCCCAGGTCCCGGACTCGTAGCTGTCGGGCGTGCCGTGCGACGCCCAGTACTCCAGCGCGGGATCCAGGATCTTCCAGGACAGTTCGACCTCGGCATTGACCGGAAACAGCGATGGTTCGCCGAGCAGCACATCCAGGATCAGCCGCTCATAGGCCTCCGGGGACTCCTCGGCGAACGCCGAACCGTAGGAGAAGTCCATGCTGACATCGCGGACCTCCATGGCATTACCCGGCACCTTGGAGCCGAACCGCAGCGTGATGCCTTCGTCGGGCTGCACCCGGATCACCAGGGCGTTCTTACCGAGTTCCTCGGTCATCGTCGCGTCGAACGGCAGATGCGGTGCCCGCTTGAAGACCAGGGCGATCTCGGTGACCCTGCGGCCCAACCGCTTTCCGGTGCGCAGATAGAACGGCACGCCGGCCCAGCGGCGGGTGTCGACATCGACGGTGATCGCGGCGAACGTCTCGGTGGTGGAGGTTTGGGAGAACCCCTCCTCGTCGAGCAGCCCGACCACCTTCTCTCCGCCCTGCCAGCCCGCGGCGTACTGGCCGCGGGAGGTGGTCTGGTCCAACGGTTCTGCCAACCGGCTGGCGGCCAGCACCTTGATCTTCTCGGCCTGCAGTTCGGCGGGGGAGAAGCTCACCGGCTCCTCCATCGCCGTCAGCGCCAGCAGCTGGATCAGATGGTTCTGGATGACATCGCGGGCTGCGCCGACACCGTCGTAGTAGCCGCCCCGACCGCCCAGACCGATGTCCTCGGCCATGGTGATCTGGACATGGTCGACGTAGTGGGCGTTCCAGATCGGCTCGAACATCTCGTTGGCAAAACGCAGCGCCAGGATGTTCTGCACCGTCTCCTTGCCCAGATAGTGGTCGATGCGGAACACCGACGACTCCGGGAACACGCTGTTGACCAGGCCGTTGAGCTCCTCGGCGCTCGTCAGGTCGTGGCCGAACGGCTTCTCGATGACCACCCGGCTCCAGCTGTCGCCGTCCTTGGCGGCCAGCCCCGACCGGGACAGCTGCTCGAGCACCTGCGGGAACGCCTTCGGCGGGATCGACAGGTAGAACGCGTGATTGCCGTTGGTCCCGCGTTCGACGTCGAGGGTGTGCAACGTCTCGGCCAGGTGTCCGAAGGCCTCGTCGTCATCGAAGGCGCCCTGGACGAACCGGAACCCCTCCGCCAGGCGGTCCCAGACCTCCTGCCGGAACGGCGTCCGCGCATGCTGTTTGACCGCGTCGTAGACGACCTGGCCGAAATCCTCGTCGGCCCAGTCCCGCCGGGCGAAGCCGACGAGGGCGAAGCTCGGCGGCAGCAGTCCGCGATTGGCCAGGTCGTAGATCGCCGGCATCAGCTTCTTGCGGGCCAGATCGCCGGTGACCCCGAAGATCACCACCGCACACGGCCCCGCGATACGGGGCATGCGCTTATCGCGCTTGTCCCGCAGCGGGTTGTGCCATGTCGATGCCTCGGCTGTGCTCATCGCGTGTCCTCTGCTGTCGCGGCGGAGAGGCTATTTCTTGGCTGCGTCGAGCTGTCCCTGGGTGGCCTCCATCAGCTCGGCCCAGGACTTCTCGAACTTCTCCACGCCCTCTTCTTCGAGGGTGATGAACACATCGTCCTTGTCGATGCCGACCGCGACCAGGGCATCGAAGACACCCTGCGCCTCGGCGGCGGTACCGCTGACCGTGTCGCCGGTGACCACACCGTGGTCGGCGACGGCGTCCAGCGTCTTCTCCGGCATGGTGTTCACCGTGTTGGGCGCCACCAGCTCGGTGACATAGAGGGTGTCGGAGTAATCCGGGTTCTTGACCCCGGTCGACGCCCACAGCGGACGCTGGGCCCGGGCACCGTCGGCCTTGAGTGCGGCGAATCGATCGCCGCCGAACAGCTCCTCATATGCCGCATAGGCCAGGCGGGCGTTGGCGACACCGGCCTTGCCACGCAGGTCGAGCGCCTCTTGGGAACCGATCTTCTCCAGGCGTGCGTCGATCTCGGAATCCACCCGCGACACGAAGAAGGACGCCACGGAGTGGATCTTGGACAGATCGTGGCCGGCCTCCTTGGCCTTCTCCAGGCCCGCCAGGTAAGCGTCGATGACGGCCTTGTGACGTTCCACCGAGAAGATCAGCGTGACGTTCACCGAGATGCCCTCGGCGATCACCGCGGTGATCGCGGGCAGACCGGCCTGCGTGGCGGGGATCTTGATCAGCAGGTTGGGCCGGTCGACGATCTTCCACAGCTCGATCGCCTGCAGGATCGTCTTGTCGGTGTCATGCGCCAGGCGCGGGTCGACCTCGATGGAGACCCGGCCGTCGACGCCGTCGGTGGCCTCGTAGGTCTTGGCCAGCACATCGCAGGCATTGCGGACATCGTCGGTGGTGACGGTGCGGATGGTCGCATCCACATCGGCGCCCTGGGCGGCGAGCTCGTTGACCTGCTCGTCGTAGGCATCACCCTTGGACAGCGCGGCCTGGAAGATCGACGGGTTGGTGGTCACACCGACGACGCTCTTGGTGGCGATCAGATCGGCGAGGTTGCCGGTCTGCAACCGCTCACGCGACAGGTCGTCGAGCCAGACGGATACGCCGGCGGCGGACAGTGCTGCCAGATTTTCGTTCTGAGACATGGTTTTTCGCCTTACCTTCTAGTTATCGAGGGTGCGTTCGGCAGCGGCGACGACGTTCTCGGCGGTGAAACCGAACTCGCGGAACAACGTCTTGTCGTCGGCGGATTCGCCGTAGTGCTCGATCGAGACGATCTCGCCGGTGTCTCCGACGAGCTTGTGCCACGGCTGCGCGATCCCGGCCTCGACGGCCACGCGGGCCGACACACCGGGCGGGAGCACCGAGTCGCGGTATTCCTTGGGCTGGCTCTCGAACCACTCCACGCACGGCATCGAGACCACGGCCGCCACCACATCCTTCTCGGCAAGCAGCTTCTTGGCTTCCACGGCCAACTGCAGCTCCGAACCGGTGGCGATGATGATGACGTCCGCCTCGGTTGCGTCACCGCCGCCGAGCACGTAACCGCCCTTGGCGACACCGTCGGAATCGGTGCCCTCCAGTACCGGGATGCCCTGGCGGGTCAGGATGAAACCGACCGGGCCGCTGCCGTTGCCGCGGGCGATGATGCTGCGCCAGGCGTAGGCGGTCTCGTTCGGGTCGCCGGGGCGGACCACCGACAGATTCGGGATGGCCCGCAGCGCAGCGAGGTGCTCGATCGGCTGGTGGGTGGGGCCGTCCTCGCCGAGGCCGATCGAGTCGTGGGTCCAGATGTAGATGGTGTCGATGTCCATCAGCGAGGCCAACCGGACCGCCGGCCGCATGTAATCGGAGAACTGCAGGAACGTCCCACCGAATGCGCGGGTGGGACCGTGCAACACGATGCCTGACAGGATCGAACCCATCGCGTGCTCGCGGATGCCGAAGTGCAGCACCCGGCCGTACCAGTCGGCGGAGAAATCATCGGTGGAGATGCTCGGCGGGCCGAACGACTTCACACCCTTGATGGTGGTGTTGTTGCTGCCCGCGAGATCGGCCGAGCCGCCCCACAATTCGGGCAGCTTCGGTGCGACGTCGTTGAGGACCTGGCCGAACGCGGCGCGGGTGGCCACCGCCTTGGAGCCGGGCTCCCAGTACGTCAGGTCGGCGTCCCAGCCCTCGGGCAGTTCCTCGGCGGTGAGCCGGTCCAGGAGTTTCTTGCGCTCGGGCTCACGTTGGGCCCAGGCGTCGAAATCGGTCTGCCACTTCTCGTGCGCCTCGCGGCCGCGGTCGACGAGCTTGCGGGTGTGCTCGATGACCTCGGGCCGCACCTCGAACTTCTTCTCCGGGTCGAAGCCGAGGATCTTCTTGGTCGCGGCGACCTCGTCATCACCGAGCGCCGAGCCGTGCACGCCGCCGGTGTTCATCTTGGTGGGGGCGGGGTAGCCGATGATGGTCCGCAACGAGATGAACGACGGCTTGTCGGTGACCTTCTTGGCCTCCTCGATGGCCTTTTCGATCCCGACGACGTTCTCACCGCCCTCGACCTCCTGCACGTGCCAGCCGTAGGCGCGGTAGCGGTCGGCGACGTTCTCGCTCAGCGCGATATCGGTGTCGTGCTCGATGGAGATGTGGTTCTTGTCGTAGAAGACGATCAGGTTGCCCAGCTGCTGGGTACCGGCCAGCGACGAGGCCTCGCTGGTGACGCCCTCCTCGATGTCACCATCGGAGGCGATCACGTAGATGTAGTGGTCGAACGGGCTGGTGCCCGCCGGAGCGTCGGGGTCGAACAGGCCGCGCTCGTAGCGGGCGGCCATCGCCATGCCGACCGCCGAGGCCAGCCCCTGGCCCAGCGGACCGGTGGTGATCTCCACACCCTTGGTGTGCCGGAACTCCGGATGCCCCGGCGTCTTGGACTTGAAGGTGCGCAGCGCCTCGATATCCTCCAGTTCCAGACCGAAACCGCCCAAGAACAGCTGAAGGTAGATGGTCAGGCTGGAGTGGCCGCAGGACAGCACGAAGCGGTCGCGGCCGATCCAATGGGTGTCGGACGGGTCGTGGCGCAACTGACGCTGGAACAGCGTGTAGGCCAGCGGGGCGAGGCTCATGGCGGTACCGGGGTGGCCGTTACCGACCTTCTGCACGGCGTCGGCGGCGAGCACCCGCACGGTGTCGACGGCGGCCGTATCGACCTCGGTCCAGTCTTCGGGGTGGTTCGGTTGTGTGAGGGCAGAGATTTCTTCGACGGTGGTCACTACCTTCACTCCTACTTTCGCAAAACGGTGGACTAGCTACCTGAACCACCCTAATGCCGTCGAATCATCCGGCGCAGGCCGGTCAGGGCCCGCGGTGGCAGTGTTCACCGCGGGATTCATCCGCGAACCGACCCTGCGGTGTCGGGCCGATCGGGGTGCGGTCTACCATCGTCTGTAGTAGAAGCCCGCGTGACCGCTGCCCGAGGAGTTATTTGCGTGAGCATTCGCGAGCGCCGGTCGGTCAGTAGGGAACCGAGTCGGATCCGCGCCACAGTGTTGGCATACGTGGCGTTGACCAAGCCGCGCGTCATCGAGTTGTTGCTGGTGACAGCCATCCCGGCGATGTTGTTGGCCAACCGCGGCACCGTCGATCCGGTTCTCATCCTGAACACCCTGATCGGCGGCATGATGGCCGCGGCCGGCGCCAACACGCTCAACTGCGTGGCCGACGCCGATATCGACAAGGTCATGAAGCGCACGGCGCTGCGGCCGCTGGCCAAGGCCTCGGTGCCGACCCGCAACGCCCTGATCTTCGGGCTGGTGCTCACCGTCGGCTCGTTCGCCTGGTTGTGGTGGACCACCAACCTGCTCTCGGGCGTACTCGGGCTGGTGACCATCGCGTTCTACGTGTTCGTCTACACGCTGCTGCTCAAGCGCCGCACTTCGCAGAACGTCGTGTGGGGCGGGGCGGCCGGTTGCATGCCGGTGATGATCGGCTGGTCGGCCGTCACCGGCACCATCCAGTGGCCGGCATTGGTGATGTTCCTCATCATTTTCTTCTGGACGCCACCGCACACCTGGGCGCTGGCCATGCGGTACAAGGAAGATTACAAAGCCGCCGGCGTGCCGATGCTGCCCGTGGTGGCCACCGAGCGCCAGGTCACCCGGCAGATCCTGATCTACACCTGGCTGACAGTGCTGACCACGCTCACTCTGGTGCTGGCCACCGGGTGGCTGTACGCCGCCGTCGCCACGTTGGCCGGCGTCTGGTTCCTGGTGATGGCCCATCAGCTCTACTCCGGCGTCAAGCGCGGCGAGCCCGTGAAACCGCTGCGACTGTTCCTGCAGTCCAACAACTACCTCGCCGTGGTGTTCTGCGCGCTCGCGGTGGACTCCGCGCTGGCGCTACCGCAGTTGTTCTAGCCCGTCCTGTTCCGCCCGTAACTCGGGCGAAATATCGCGGTAGCTGTCCCGGCCTACGGTCTGGGACCTATGCGGAAAATTCTGGCTCATCCGGCCATGCAGATCGGGGTCGCCGCGATCGGCGGCATCCTGTTCGGCTTGGCGGTCGGTGACTGGGCGGCCAATCTCAAATTCGTCGGCGACATGTTCATCCGGCTGATCCAGATGTCGATCGTCCCGCTGGTGATGGCCTCGGTGATCGTGGCCACCGGTTCGATGACCGGCACCGGCACCGGCAAGATCGCCGCCCGCACCTTCGGCTGGATGCTGGGGTTCTCGGTGATCGCGGCGCTGCTGGCATGGGGACTCAGCGTGCTGATCCGGCCAGGGGCCGGTATCGAGTTCACCGGGCCCGTCGACGCCGGTCTGCAGGAGTCCGCGCAGGAGGCCTTGGGCTGGCAGGACACCCTGCTCAACTTCGTCTCCACCAACATCTTCGCCGCGATGTCGACGGCGACCATGGTGCCGATCATCGTGTTCTCGCTGCTGTTCGGGATCGCGCTGCGCATCCAGGTCACCAAGACCGGGGACACCCGGGTGTTGAGCTTCGTCGACCAGATCCAGCAGATCGTGCTGACGATGATCCGGCTGGTGATGTACATCGCCCCGATCGGTGTGTTCTGCCTGCTGGCGGCGTTGGCAGGCGATATCGGCTTCGCCGTGGTGACCACCGCGCTGAAGTACCTGGGGGCCAACCTCGCCGGAGTGCTCATCCTGTTCGTGCTGTTCGTCGTCGTGGTGACCATCCGGACCCGGCTCAATCCGTGGCTGTTGCCGGCAAAGCTCACCGAACAGACCGCCATCGCCGTCACCACCACCAGCTCGGCGGTCACCTTCCCCACGGTGCTGCGCAACACCGTCGAGAAGGTCGGGGTGAGCCAGAAGGTGGCCAACTTCACCCTGTCGGTGGGGCTGACCATGGGCTCGTACGGCGCGGTGCTCAACTACATGATCGTGGTGATGTTCCTGGCCCAGGCCGGTGACATGGAGCTGAGCATCGGGCAGATCGTGCTCGGCATGGGGTTGGCGATCCTGCTCAACATGGGCACCATCACCGTTCCCGGCGGATTCCCGGTGGTGGCGATGTTCCTCGCGACATCGCTGGGGCTGCCGTTCCAGGCCGTCGGGCTGCTGATCGCGGTGGACTGGTTCGCCGGGATCTTCCGCACCTTCCTCAACGTCAACGGTGACACCTTCATCGCCATGCTGGTGGCCGATGCCGACGACGAGATCGACCGCGACGTGTACTACGGCAACAAGACCGTGACCGCCGAGGAGATCGACCTCGACCAGTATCAGGACGTGCTGGCGCGCGCCGACGCGGTGGACTGAGCGCTGGTTACCATCTGGCGGTATGACGATGCGGTGGTCGGTGCGGGGGCTGGCCGGGATCATGGTGCTGCTGGCGTTGACGGCGTGTGCGGGCGGTGCGCCACCCGCACAACCCGGCGGTGCCGCAGAGGACTTTGCCGCCGGCGGTGCCACCGCGGCGCCGGCTCCGCTGACCGGACCGGCGCAGAAGGCGCCGCCACCGCAGGCCCCACAGGAACCGCAGGCTGTCTCGCGGGACATCGTGAAGACCGCGACCATGACCGTCACGGTGGCCGATCCAGGGGATCCGGTCACCGCCGCCGACAAGGCGGCCGGTGTCGCCGCTGACGCCGGCGGCCGCGTCGACAGTCGCACCGAGTACGGCGGTTCGGAGACGGACCCGGCCCGCGTCGCGCTGATGCTGCGCGTGCCCGCCGACAAACTTGACGGGGTGATCGAGCACCTCAAGGGCTTGGGCACCGTGGATGCGCTTGACGTCCGGGCCGAGGATGTCACCAGCCAGCGCGTCGACCTGGACGCCCGGATCAAGGCCTTGCAGACCTCGGTGGATCGGCTGCTGGCGATCATGCGTGACGCACGCGATCCCTCGGCGCTGATCGAGGCAGAGAACGCGTTGTCGCAGCGCCAGGCGGATCTGGACAGCCTGCGTGCCCAGCGGGCTGCACTCGGCGATCAGATCGCGCTGAGCACCGTCACCGTGGACCTCGTCGCACCGGCACCGGGCGGTCCCGCCCCGCGGCAGTACCAGGGCTTCTTCGGTCAGGTCGAGCGGGGCTGGGATGCCTTGGTGGACACCGGAACCCAGATGTTCCTGCTGGTCGGACTGATGCTGCCATGGGTGGGCGCGGCGCTGGTGCTGCTGGCCGTGGTGTACGCGGTGATCCGGGTGGCCCGATTACGCCGCTAGGGCACCAGCACGATCGAGCCGACCGTGCGGCGGCCCTGCAGATCGGTATGTGCGCGGGACGCCTCGGACAGCGGGTAGCGCTCGCTGACGGTGATGGTGATCGAGCCGTCGGCGATGGCATTGATGAGCTCGCCCGCCCGCCACGAGAATTCGTCGGCGGTCCGGGTGTAGGCGCCGAGGCTGGGGCGGGTCAGGAACACCGAGCCCGCGGTGTTGAGCCGCTGCGGATCGAACGGCGGCACCGGGCCGCTGGCGGCGCCGAACAGTGCCAGCGTTCCGCGCACGGCAAGGCTGGCAAGACTGGCCTCGAATGTCGACGCGCCGACACCGTCATAGACCGCGGCGACCCCGCCGCCGGAGATCTTCTTGACGGTCGCGCCGAACTGCTCGGCATCCTCGGGATACTCCAGAACCTCGATCGCACCGGCCCGCCGGGACAGTTCGGCCTTCTCCGGCGTGGACGCGGTGGTGATCACCTTGGTGCCCAGGCTGGTGGCCCACTGGGTCAGGATCAGGCCGACCCCGCCCGCGCCGGCGTGCACAAGGATGGTGTCGCCTGGCTGCACGGCATACACGGATTTGAGTAGATAGTGCGCGGTCATCCCCTTGAGCAGGGCCGAGGCCACCTGGTCGGGGGCCACCCCCTCGGGCACGTAGGCCACGAAATCGGCTGGGGCGACGCAATAGTCGGCGTAGGCGCCGACCGCATTCGCGGTCACCACCCGGTCGCCGACGCTGAGTGCGGCGACGTCATCGCCGACGGCGGCGATGGTGCCGCACACCTCCGTGCCGGAAATGAACGGCGTCTCCCGCGGGTAGAGGCCCGACCGGAAGTAGGTGTCGATGAAGTTCACACCGATCGCCTCGGCGCGGATCAGCACCTGGCCGGGGCCGGGGGAGGGCTCGGGCTTCTCGACGTAGGTCAGGACCTCAGGTCCGCCGGTCTTGGCGACTTCGATGGCATGCATACCCCCTATCATCCACGTGTGAAGCTCGCCCGGCCTGATCTCTTCCATCCGCGCATCGTGCTCGCCAGTTGTGCTGCCCTGCCCGAGGGGGACAGTGATGACGACGGGCTGGTCAGCGCGCTGCGCGGGCGCGGCCTGCATGTGCGGTGGTGTGCCTGGGACGACCCGGCGACCCTGGAGGCCGACCTGGTTGTGCTGCGCGCCACATGGGACTACACCGAGCGCATCGGCGAGTTCCTGACCTGGACCCGTGCGGTGCGCAATCTGCTGAACCCGCCGGACATGGTCGCCTGGAATACCGATAAGCACTATCTGCTGGACCTGGCCGGCGACGGGTTGCCGATCGTGCCGACGAGCTACTTCGCCGCCGAGGAGACGGTCCGGGTGCCCGACGGCGAGGTGGTGGTCAAACCCGCCGTCGGTGCCGGTTCGGCAGGTGCCCAGCGGTTCGTCGACGCCGGATCCGCGCTGGCACACGCCGCTCGACTGCAGGCCGAGGACCGCGCCGTGCTGGTGCAGCCCTACGACCCGCGCATCGCCGTCGGTGAGACCGCGCTGGTCTTCCTCAACGGCCAACCGTCGCACGCCTTCACCAAGGGTCCGATCCTGCCGCCCGCCGGGCGGGAGCCCGAGTTCGAGGAGACCGGCACGTTCGCGGCCGAGAAGCTCGGTTCTGCCGATCCGGCCGAGGAGGTGTGGGAGCTCGGACATGCCGCGGTGGCCGCGGCCACCCACCGGTTCGGCATCGCTGCCGGGGAACTGCTCTACGCCAGGGTCGATGTCATCGGCGGCGCCGAGGATCCTCGACTGCTGGAATTGGAACTGGTCGAGCCCTCGCTGGGCTTCCGTCAGCTCCCGGCGGCCGAAAAGCAGCGTGCCGAACGCGAATACGCGCTCGGTGTCGAATCCGCTCTGCAGCGACTGGGTCTCGGTCCGCTGTCGCACCGGGACCGCTAACCGCGATCGGATCGCCGTGTTCGATGCCGATGATGTGCAGCGTGTGGCGCTATCGCTGCCCGAGACCGTCGAGAAGGAGCGCTGGGGGCACCCCACCTTCGACGTGGCGGGCAAGATGTTCCTCACCATCCCCGACGATCAGACGTCAATTGCGGTGCGCTGCCCGCGGTTCGACCGCGAGGAGCTGATCGCCGCCGAGCCGCACAAGTTCTGGGTGCCGCCGCACGAAGCGGCGTCGGCGTGGGTCCGGGTTCGGCTGGACGCCCTGGACGACCCGCAGGAACTGCACGACATCCTGACCGATTCGTGGCGGCAGGCGGCCCCCGGCAGGCTCACCGATCTAGAGGACTCCTGATCACGCCGAGTCGGCGAGACGGACACCGGTCTGCACGTCGAACCGGTGCACATCCCGGGCCGACAGGGCGACGGGCGTGCCGACCGGGATATCGCTCAGGGCCGCCGCATCGACCACACTGGTCAACTGCTGATCGGCGGCGCGCAGCGTGACGATGGCCCGTGGCCCAAGCAGTTCGACGAGTTCGACCACCACCGAGGACTGCGTGTCCGGGGTCAGGACGAGATCGTCGGCACGCACCCCGATGGTGACCGCGGCCGCATCCGGTCCACCGACATCGATCCGCATGCCGGCACCGGTGCGCAATTGTCCGCCGGTCACCGCGCCGTCGATCAGGTTCATCTTCGGGCTGCCGACGAAGGTGGCCACGAAGGTGTCCGCCGGCCGCCGGTAGACCTCCGCGGGCGGCCCGGCTTGGGCGATGCGACCCTCGCGCATCACCACGATGCGGTCCGAGAGCGTCATCGCCTCTTCCTGGTCATGGGTGACATACAGCGAGGTGATACCCAATTTGCGCTGCAGGCGCAGCAATTCGGTGCGGGTCTCCACCCGCAGCTTGGCATCCAGATTGCTCAGCGGCTCGTCGAACAGGAATACCGCGGGCTCGCGGATGATGGCCCGGCCGATGGCGACGCGCTGCTGCTGACCCCCGGACAGATCCTTGGGCTTGCGTTCGACGAGCTTGCCGAGACCGAGCGATGCGGCGACCTCGTCGGCCCGGCGCAGCGCCTCGTCACGGCCGACCTTCTTGGCGCGCAACGGGAAAGCGATGTTCTCCCGCACCGTCAGATGCGGGTAGAGCGCGTAGTTCTGGAACACCATCGCGATATCGCGGTCCTTGGGCTCCAGGTGGGTGACATCCCGGTCGCCGATGTGGATGGTGCCGCTGCTGACCTGTTCCAGGCCGGCAAGCATGCGCAGCGAGGTGGTCTTACCGCACCCCGACGGGCCGACCAGGACGGTCATGCTGCCGTCGGTCAGCTCCAGATCGAGATCCGAGACGACCGTGGCCGACCCGTAGGACTTGCCGACTCCTGTGAACGTCACCGATGCCATGGGTAATGCAACCTCGCTTGTCTAGTACTTGACCGCGCCGCCGCTGATCCCCTGGACCAGGCGTCGCTGGATGAAGAAGCTCGCGATCACGACCGGGATGATCGCAATCATGATCGCCGCGCTCATGGTGCCGATCTGAACACCGCGGAACGTGTTGAAATTCGCGATCGCCACCGGCAGGATCGCGGCGTTCCCGGGTGCCAGGATCAACCCATAGAACAGGTCGTTCCAGGACAGCGTGAAACCGAAGATTCCTGCCGCGCCGATTCCCGGGTACACCTGCGGAAGGACCACCATCCGGAAGGCCTGCCAGCGGGTGAAGCCGTCGACCCGGGCCTGCTCCTCCAACGAGGCGGGCACCGCCTCGAAGAACCCGATCAGGAACCAGGTCACCAGCGGTAACACGAAGGAAAGATGCGCGAAGATGACCGGGACGATGGTGTCGGTCAATCGCAGGGCATGCGCCATGGTCAGGAACGGGAACACCATGACCGCGGGTGGAACCACCTGCGCGGCAAGCATACCGAAGCGTGTCAGCGATCCGCCCGCGCGGTACTTGGCGATCACGTAGGCGCCCATGCTGCCCACCACCAGGCTGATCGCCACGGTGATCACACCGACGAGCGCGCTGCGTCCCGCCGCGGCGAACACCCCAGAGTCGAACACCGCCTGCCAGTTGGCCAGGTTGGGGGTGAAGGCGATGAGG
Organism: Mycolicibacterium neoaurum ATCC 25795; assembly: GCF_000691525.1. GTDB lineage: Bacteria > Actinomycetota > Actinomycetes > Mycobacteriales > Mycobacteriaceae > Mycobacterium > Mycobacterium neoaurum. The sequence continues at coordinate 395,121 of NZ_JMDW01000010.1, read as the reverse complement.
AAGGGTTCCGACATCTGCTCGGGTGTCTTGAAACTGGCCAGCGCAACCCAGGCGATGGGGAAGAGCACGAAGATGAACGCCGCGGTGAGGAATGCCAGCCGCAGGGTCTCCAAGGGGCGGAACCGTGTCATCGGGCCGCACTCCTCTCGGCCGCGCGGTTGCGCTCCATGGCGCGGAAGGCCACCACGATGACGGCCAGCACGAGCACCAGCACGATGAAGGCCATCGCGCTGGCCTGGGCCAGCCGGAAGAACTGGATGCCCTCCAGGTACATGTAGAACTGCAGGGTCTGGGTTTCGGTGCCCGGCCCGCCGCGGGTGGTGGCGTAGACGTACTCGAACACCCGCAGTGCGTCCAGGCCACGCAACAGCACCGCCACCGTGAGTACCGGGGCGAGCATCGGGATGAGCACCCTGCGCAACCGGTACACCGGACCGGCCCCGTCCACCTTGGCGGCCTCCATGGGTTGCTTGGGCATGGATTCCAGTCCGGCAAGGATCAGTAGCACCATGAACGGCGTCCACTGCCAGACATCGATGAAGGCCAGTGTCAGCAAGGCCTTTCCGGCGCCGAAGAAGTCGTAGTCGGCACCGACGGCGTGCAACAGCGCCGGGACAGCACCGATCTGATCGTTGAGCAGGAAACGGAAGATCAGGCCGACGGCGATGGGGGTGATGAACATCGGCGCCAGCACGATGGCCCGGGACAGGTCCTTGGCCCAGCGCTGCTGATGCAGGGCCAACGCCAGGGCGAAACCGAGCACCAGTTCGGCGCTGACGGCGATCAGCACGTAGCCGCCGGTGGTGGCGAAGGCCTCCCAGAACGCCGAATTGGACAGGGCGGAGGTGAAGTTGGCGGTACCGACGAAGTCGGGTTGGCCGCGATCGGTCAGCTTGTAGTCGGTCACTGACAGATACGCCGCGTAGCAGAGCGGGAACCCGACGGCCACGGCGAACAGGGCGAGCAGTGGCATCAACATGCCACGCGTGAAACTCATCGGTGCCACCCCCGCCGCATGCCGGTCGTGACCGCCGGATTCCCTACGGTCACTGCTGGATCCGCTCCGCTGCTGCCTGCGCGTCACGCAGGGCGTCGGCGACGCTCTTGTTCCCGGCGGCGGCATCGTTGAGCTCGGTGCCGACGGCCTGGATCATCTCCTCGCCGCCCTTGCCCTGGGTGAGCGGGGACGCATCGGCCAGGATCTCGCCGACCGTCTTGTAGTAGTCCGCACCATAACCGTCGGACAGCACCTTCGGGTTGGTCAGCGAGCTCTGCCGGACCACCGCACCACCATCGGCGACGCGTTCGGCGTCGATATCCGGCGAGGTCACCCAGGACGCGAACGCCCAGGCCGCGTCGGCGGCACCGGAGTTGGCGGGAATGGCCCAGCTCCACAATCCGAGTGCGGATTTGCCGCCGGGGATCGGAGCCAGCGCGAACTGGCCGGCCCGCGGTCCGGAGGCACCCTCGGGATCGTTGAGCGCGGGCAGGTTCCAGTTGTAACCGATCATCGATGCGGCGTTGCCACCCGAGACCGAACGGAACGCCTCGTCGAAGCCCCAGGACAGGCTGTTGGCCGGTGCGGCGGTCCGGTAGGTCTCGATATAGGCCTCCAACGCCCGGGCGGCCTCGGGTGTGTCCAGGGTGGGCTTGCCGTCGGCACCGTAGATCGAGCCGCCCGCGGCGAACAGCCAGTTGGCCCATTCCTCGAAGATCTTGTAACCGCGCTGCGGTTGCATCGCGATACCGGCCCGCTCGGGGGTCTTCAGCCGTTGCGAGGTGGAGACCAGGGCGTCCAGATCGGTGGGCACGCTCTGCCCGGCGGAGGTGAGATCACCGGTGTTGTAGATGTAGCCGAGCGCGTAGTTGTAGAACGGCACCCCGTAGGTGGTGCCCTCGACATCGGTGATCGCGGTGAGCGAGTCGAAGAAATCGTCCGGCCGATAGTCGGTGGTGGCGGCGATGCGGTCGTTCAGCGGCTCGAGGAAGCCGGCGTCGGCGAAATCGTCCATCCACGGGTTGTCCACCACGATCAGGTCGTAGGCGGGCTCGGATGCCTGGAACGACGACACCAGCCGGTCGCGCATCTGATCGAAGGTCATGGTCTCGATCTCGACCTTGATATCGGGGTACTTCTGGTTGAACTGTCCGACAAGGCCTTTGACGATGTCGGTATCCGGCACGTTCTCCATCAGCACCCGCACGGTGGCGTTGGTGTCGGTGGGCACATCGCCCACGCCGGAGGAGGTCTGCTCGCCGGAACCACCGCTGCCTGCGCAGCCGGCGAGGGTGAGGCTGGTGGCGGCGATGATCGCTGGCAACCAGCGCAAGGTTGGAATTTTCATGGTCCTCTTCTCTTTGTCCGCGTGGATCGAGTGGGTACGGGAACGGGATAACTCAATCCATATAGGCACCGCCGTTGACGGACAGTGCTTCTCCGGTGATGAATCGGGCATCCTCGGAGACCAGGAAGGCCACCGCACGCGCCACGTCGTCGGGGGTCTGCAGACGGCCCAGCGGGGTCGCGTCGATCCAGGACTGCCGGACACCGTCGGGGGTGGAGCCGCTGAGGGTGGCCTCCCACTCCAGTTCACGACTCTGCATCGGGGTGGCGACGAAGCCGGGACAGACGCAGTTGACCGTGATGTCGTTGGCCGCCAGTTCGAAGGCCATCGCCTGGGTGAGGCCGAGCACGCCGAACTTGGAGGCCACATAGTCGGCGAGGAAGGGCACCCGGCCCTGTTTGGCGGCCATGGACGCGGTGTTGACGATCGTGCCGTGGACTCCGGTGCGGATCATCGCCCTGGCGGCGGCCTGCCCGCACAGGAACACACCCTTGAGATTGATGTCCAGGCTGCGGTCGAGCTGTTCGATCGAGACGTCGACGAAGCGGGCCATCGCCGAGATACCGGCATTGCTGACCCACGCGTGCAGGCCGAGGCGGGCGGCGACATCATCGGCCAGTGCGGTGGCGGCGGCGGCATCGGTGACGTCGAGGCGGGCCGCCTCGTGCCCGGATCCGGTGAGACCGGCACGGGTCTGTTCGGCGGCCGAGGCATCGATATCGGAGACCACCACTCGCCATCCACGCTCGGCGAGGGTGGTGGCGATGGCCCGGCCGATCCCCGATCCGGCGCCGGTGACGACGGCGGTCTGGTTGTCGGGGGAGTTGTCGAGGGTGGTCATGGCCGGGCCTTTCGGGCGATGCGATGGGATATCGGGGTGAGCACGTCGCCGAGTTCGCGCCACTGGGTGTAGGCCTCGGCGTAGCGGTCGACGTTCCGCGGGTTGGGGACAACGGGCTCGCCGAGGGTCTGGAACGTCGCGGTGCTGTCCCAGCCGTCCAACAATCCCGTGCCGACGGCGGCGATGACGGCCGCACCGAGCGAGGCACCGGGGTGCCCGACGACGGGGGACAGCGGTGTGTCGAGGACATCGGCGAGGATCTGCTTCCACAGCACCGATTTGCTGCCGCCGTTGGTCACCAGCGCACGTTGCAACCGCACTCCCATGGCGGCGAAGACCTCGGTGTGGTGCTTGAAGCCGAATGCGATGGCCTCCAGCACCGAGCGGTACATGTCGGCGCGGGTATGAGCCAGGTCCAGACCGACGAAGGCGCCCCGCAGATCGGGATCGTGCAGCGGGGATTTCTCGCCGAGAAAGTAGGGAAGGCAGAGGATTTCGGCCGGATTGCGGGTGTCGGCCTCGTCGTCGAGGGCGACCAGGTCGATGCCCCCGGACAGTGTCTGGAACCAGCGGATCAGGCTGCCGCTGGTGGCCATGCATCCGTTGGGCAGCCACCGGCCCGGCACCGGATGGGCGTCGAGATAGAGCCGGGCGTCGATGACCGGGGTGTCGGCGGCGGCCAGGATGTCCCCGGCGCCGCCGAGTTTGACCAGCCAGTCGCCCGCGGTGTTGATACCCGCGGCGTAGGCCGACAGGACGTGATCGGCGCCGCCGACGATGAGGGGCAGTCCGGCCTCCAGTCCGGTGGCCGCGGCAGCCGCGGCGCTCAGTTCGCCGGCCTGGCTACCTGGCGCCAGCACCGGGGGCACCAGCTCGGGAGACAACCCGGCCGCGACGTACATCGGTTCGAAGCGCTTGCCATCGACGGTGCCGAGCCCGGATTCCAGCGCCCAGTTCAGTTCGACGTGGGCGGGGGCGCCGAGTGCCATCAACACCCAGTCGTAGGAGCCGACGAGATGGGCGGTGGCTGCCCAGTGCTGCGGCTCGTGGTGTTGCAGCCACAGTGCCGTCGGCGCCACCGATTGCTGGGTGATCGCCGAACCGGTCGCGCGCAGGACGTCCGCGTCGTCCAGGGTGTTCTTCAGTTCGGCGATCTCGGCGGTGGCGCGGGCATCGTTCTGCAGCAGGGCCCGTCGTACCGGTGCGCCGTCGCGGTCGACCGCGATGACGGCCGGGACCATGCCGGTGGTGGACAACGCAGCGATGCGGTCGCTGCCGATACCGGATTCGGCGAGCACCTCGCGGATACCGGCATGGACGTTTCGCAGCCATTGCGCGAGATCGGCCTCGGCGTGGCCGGGCGCATCCGAGAACAGTCGGCTCTCGTGGGTCGCCTGGGCGATGATGCGTGCGCGAGCGATGTCGACGAGCACGGTCTTGGTGCCGGTGGTGCCGATATCGATGCCGATGGTGAACTCCGGCATGCCATCCCTTCGGTCGGTCGCTGCGTGTTTGTGGCGGTGGGACCACAATACTGACTCTGTTATATTCTCACAATAGGTGAGCGTCAATCACGAATAATCACGCATATCCCCTAGATTTCTGTGATTAAGTAACATAGGTTTAACCCACCAGCGCATCTGAACGCGACGCTCTTCCATCCCGTGAAGCTCTGATAACCCATGAAGCGGAGAGGCAATCCCCATGACCAGTTGGCTCGATGACGTATTCGGCGTGCAGAAGCCGGTGATCGCCATGCTGCACCTGGCCGCGCTGCCCGGTGACCCCGGTTTCGATTCGGCGGCCGGGATCAAGGCCGTGGTCGAGCGCGCCAAGCAGGAGCTGGATGCGCTGCAGTCCGGCGGTGTCGACGGCGTCATGGTCTCCAACGAGTTCAGCCTGCCCTATCTGACCAAGACCGAACCGATCACGGCGATCACGATGGCGCGGGTGATCGGCGAGCTGCTCGGCGATTTCACGGTGCCCTACGGCGTCAACGTGCTGTGGGACGGGCGGGCGTCGATCGACCTGGCGGTCGCGACCGGCGCGCAGTGGGTGCGGGAGATCTTCACCGGCGTCTACGCCAGCGATTTCGGGTTGTGGGACACCAACGTCGGTGAGGTGGCCCGACACCGGGCCCGCATCGGCGGCGCGGGCGTCAAGCTCCTTTTCAACATCGTTCCGGAGTCCGCGGTGTATCTGGCCCAGCGGGACCTGGCCTCGGTCACGGCCACCACCGTCTTCGCGACCAAGCCGGACGCGATCTGCGTCTCCGGTCTGACCGCCGGCGCGTCCACCGACACCCAGGCGTTGCGGGTGGTGAAGGACAACGCCGGAGCGGTACCGGTTTTCGTCAACACCGGTGTGCGCGCCCACAATGCGGCCGAACAGCTTTCGATCGCCGACGGCGCGGTCGTCGGCACGTACTTCAAAGAGGACGGCAAGTTCGAGAACCGCGCCGTGGCGTCGCGGGCCGCCGAACTGATGGACGCGGTCAAGGAATTCCGTACCTCGTTATGAACGAGGACTTGCGGCTACTGGCGATCGAGGCGGCGCGCCGCGGCGCGGCGGTGTGCCTGCAGCACTGGGGTGAGCAGGTGCCCATCGCCACCAAGGCCGCCGCGGGTGACGTGGTGACCGCGGTGGACACCGCCGCCGAACAGATCGTCCGGGAGGTCCTGCTCGCGGCCCGCCCCGATGATGGTGTGCTCGGCGAGGAGCTGGCCGAACACAGCGGTACGGGACCGGTTCAGTGGGTGGTCGACCCGCTCGACGGGACGACCAATTACGTGCGGCGGCTGCCGTTCTTCGGCACCTCGGTGGCGGCGCGCTCACGCGTGGACGGGTCCTGGTTGGCCGGCGCGGTGTGCGCGCCGGCCCTGGGCATCACCTGGAGCGCGGCAAAAGGGCTTGGCGCCCGCGTCGACTCGGGTAGCGGCGAGGTCTCGCTGCCGCTGCCGCTGATGGAGTCCTCGGTACGGCTGCTCGGCACCGGGCTGTCCTATGACCCGGGCCACCGACGGCGCCAGCTGCGCGATCTGGGGGCGGTGATGACCGAGTACACCGATATGCGCCGCTTCGGCGCCGCCGCCCTGGACCTCTGCCTGCTCGCCCAGGGCAGCCTCGATGCCTTCGTCGAAGACGATCTGGCAGTGCATGATTGGGCTGCCGGTGCGCTCATCGCCGAGGAGGCCGGCGCGATGGTGTCGCGGGCCGAGGACGGTGGGGTCTCAGCGCGTCGACGCTGAGCGTTCGGCGTTGACGCACACCACCGAGACACCCGAGGCGCGCAGTGCCTCGACCGCGGGATGGGTCGACGGTCCGTCGGTGACCAGGATCGAGATCGCCGAGACCGGTGCGACATTGATCAACTGCACCCGGCCGAGCTTGGACGCGTCGGCGGCGACGATCACCCGGTCCGCCGACCGCATGGCCGCCTGCTTGACGTTGCCTTCTTCGCGGTGGTACTCGGAGGCGCCACGCTTACCGTCCACCCCGGCGATCCCCATGACATAGGTGTCGCAGTTGTAGCGCAGATAGAAGTCCTCGGCCTCGGCGCCGATCAGGCTCAGCTCGCCGGGGCGCACCTTGCCGCCGGTCAGCAGGATCGTGGTCTCCGGCTCGTCGGCGAGTTCGACGGCGACCAGCACGCTCGGGGTGATCACGGTCAGGCCGAGATTGCGGCCCTTCACGGCGCGGGCCACCGCCAGCACCGTGCTGCCGCTGTCGAGGATGACCGTCTCGCGAGGGCGCAGCAGATCGGCCACCGCATGGGCGATGTGCAATTTCTCGTCGGCAGAGTCGGCGGCGCGCGCATCGAAGGACGGTTCGGTGGACTTCCCGCCGTAGGCGATGGCCCCGCCGAGGACGCGGCGGGCGATGCCCTGTTCCTCCAACCGCTCGATATCGCGCCGGATGGTCATCTCGGAGACGTCGAATTCGCCCGCCAGCGTGGCGAAGTCGACCTCACGGTCGGTGTGTATCCGGGCGGCGATGGCCGCCCGCCGGGCGTGCGCGCTGAGGCCGGCGGTCATGATCGAAGTGTATGTGAAAGATGTGAATCAATCACACAACATCGCGATCGGGTGATCAGGCAGCCACGGGATCCGGCGCCGGGATGGTCCGCCGCTCCCGCATCGACGCCCACAGCGCGGCGGTGGCGGCCGTGCAGGCTCCCGCCCCGGCCACGTGCAGCGCGACGAGTGCCTCGGGAACACCGGTGAAGAACTGCACGGCACCGAGTGCGCCCTGGGCGATCACCAGCACGACGACCGCGACCAGTCGGATCCGCACCGGCCGCGGGGCGCCGACGGCAAGCAGGGCAAAGCCCAGCGCCACCACCAGCGACAGATAGCCGATCAGCAGGGTGGAGTGCATGTGCACCAGCGTGGTGATCTCCACCTCCAGGCGGGGGACCGGTCGCTCGGGACTCTTGTCGCCGGCGTGCGGGCCCGCGCCGGTGACCATCGTCCCGGTCACCAGGACCGCCGAGAGCGCCAGCCCGCTCAGGGCGGTCAGCTGCCGCAGCTGTCGGGGCACCACGGCGGTCGGGGTGCCGTCATCGGGTTCGCCGATCTTGGCGAACAGCAACACCGCAAGCCAGACCATCGCCATCGACACCAGCAGGTGGATCGCGACGGTCCACCACAGCAGGCCGGTGAGCACGGTGATACCGCCGATGACGGCCTGCAGGACCGTGGAGGCGGGCATCAACCATGCGTAGAACAGGACCTCGCGGCGGCGGCGGGCTCGGGTCACGGCGATGACCGCGGCCGCCGCGGTGAGCACGACCAGGAAGGTCAGCATCCGGTTGCCGAACTCCACCGCCTGGTGGATGCCGGGCACCTCGGGATGTGGGACCGGGGTGAAACTGCCGGGGAAGCACTGGGGCCAGGTCGGGCAGCCCAGGCCCGATGCCGTGACACGCACGATGGCGCCGGTGACGGCGATGCCGCCCTGGGTCAGGATGACCAGGAAGGCGGCGATGCGCTGGGTGCGCAGGCTGGGCATCGGCAGCATGTCGACAAGTCGCAGGAAAAGTCGTCCGACAGCCACGGATCCGATGGTAGAGCAGCGCTAACTACGCGATGTAGTAGGGGCGGTGCAGCAGGAGCGCCGACCCCGCTCAACACCAGATCGCCAGGCGTCGGCCCCGCGCATCGACCTGCGGCGGGTCCGGGAGGCTGAACGCCGCCCCCGTCGCGATGCGATATGCGCTCCATGCCGCGGCGGCCGCATCCAGCACGTCATCGGCGGGCACACCGGCCGCGGCACCGAGATCCTCCGGGATGTCGATCCCGTGCCCGGCCAGCACGCGTAACCGGGCCCGCTGGCCGCGCCAGCTCTTCTTCTTGCCGTCTCCGGTCGTCAGGCCCATCTCCCGGAAGGACAGCTCGGGATGCACCTCGAACAGCGGTAGCGCGGAATCGGCGTGCAGGGCCTCGGCTTCCAGGAACTTCTGCCGCAGCCCCCAGGTCTGGATGCTGATCCCGGCCCCGGTGAGTTCCCTGGCCGTCACGCAGGCGGCAGCGTGATCGGGGGCATCGAACACCGGTCGCGGCGGCATCAGGAACAGACTCGACGATCGTGCGCCCAATCGGCGCTGGGCGGCCCGGTCGGAGGCACGTACCGCGTCGTCGAGCAGACCGAGCGGGATGTCGACGCCGACCACCCGGGCATCGGGCACCGCCGCGATGAGTACGGCCAGCCGCGGGTCGACATGTGCCGCACGATAACGGCCGTCCCGTAGTTCGATGCCGACCCAGCCGCCCTTCCAGCCGTCGACACCGAGGGTGATCACGGCCGTCAGGTGAACCGGAACCAGCGCAGCGCCGCCAGCGCCGACAACACGCCCCAACCGGCCAGCACGGCAACCCCGAACCAGTCCACCGACAGCGTCATCGCCTGCGTCAGCGCCTCGGTCAGCGCTCCGGACGGTGTCAACCTGGCCACCCAGCGCAGTGCCGCCGGCACCGGGCCGCCGTCGAGGGTCAACGCGCCGAGCCCGGCGAAGACGAACCACAGCAGGTTCGCCAGCGCCAGCACGATCTCCGAGCGCAGCGTGCCGCCGAGGAGCAGACCGAGTGCGGCGAACGCCGCCGTGCCCAGTGCGATCACGACCGCGCCCAACGCCAGGGCCGCGACCGGCGGCCGCCAGCCCAGCGCGACACCGATGGCGCCCAACAGGATCGACTGTAGGAAGACCACGGTCACGACGGCCAGCGATTTGCCTGCGATCACACCCCACACCGGCAGCGCGGTCGCACCCAGCCGCTTGAGCGCCCCGTACCGGCGATCGAACGCGACGGCGATGGCCTGCCCGGTGAACGCCGTGGAGATGACCGCCAGCGCCATGATGGCCGGCGTGAAGGTCGCCGCGCGGTTGTCACCGAACTCACCCAGCGGCAGCAGCGTGAGGCCGACCAGCAGGGTGATCGGGATGAACATGGTGAGCAGCAGCTGCTCGCCGTTGCGCAACAACAGTTTGAGCTCGAGCCCGAACTGGGCTCTGAGCATCGCACCGACAGCGGCCGGCCGGGGATCGGGGGAGAACGTCCCTGCCGCAAAACGATTCGTACTCATCTCAGCTCCCGCCCGGTCAGATCGAGGAAGACGTCCTCCAGGCTGCGTTGCTCCACCCGCATGTCGGTGGCCAGCACGTTGACCCGGGCGCACCACGCGGTGACGGTGGCCAGCACCTGCGGATCGATCCGGCCCTCCACCAGATACTCGCCCGCGGTCGTCTCGCTGGCCCGGTAGTTCTCCGGCAGCGCCGAGACGAGCAGCGACAGGTCGAGCCGGGGCGGCGCCGTGAAACGCAATTGGTTCTCGGCTCCGCTGCGCATCAACTCGGCGGGGGTGCCCGCGGCGACGGTGCGGCCGTGATCGATGATGACCAGCCGGTCGGCCAGCTCTTCGGCCTCGCTCAGGTGATGGGTGGTCAGGACGACGGTGACGCCGTCGCGGCGCAGCGCGTCGATCAATTCCCACACCACGATGCGGGCGTGGGCATCCATGCCCGCGGTCGGTTCGTCGAGGAACACCAGTTCGGGCCGCCCCACGACGGCACAGGCCAGCGCCAGTCGTTGCTGCTGGCCACCGGAGAGCCTGCGGTAGGTGGTGCGGGCGGCATCGGTGAGACCGAGGGTGTCGAGCAGCCACTGCGGGTCCAGGGGATCGGCGGCATACGAGGCCACCAGGTTCAGCATCTCGCCGGCACGGGCCGCCGGGTAGCCGCCGCCACCCTGCAACATGACACCGATCCGCTCGCGCAATCGGGCGTTGTCCGTCGCGGGGTCCAGACCGAGGATTTCGATGCGACCGGAGTCCGGCCGCAGGAATCCCTCGCACATCTCCACGGTCGTGGTCTTGCCCGCGCCGTTGGGTCCGAGGAGGGCGAACACCTCGGCGCGGCGCACCTCCAGATCGAGATTGTCGACGGCGGCAGGTGCCGAGGCCGGTCCGTAGCGTTTGGTCACCCCGAGCAGGCGTACGACAGCGTCAGAACCGGTGGTCACGGAGATTCAGCGTAGGCGTCGGGTCTGGCAGCCGGTGGCTCCGGTCCGGGTCGCGGGTCGTCGGCACCCGGCGGTGGCAGTGCGCGCCAGGGCAGATGCCGGTAGGTGATGGCGATGATGATCAGCACGATCACCGCGCTGGCCAGCGTGGCGTCCAGAATCTGGAACAGCGCGAACCGGTCGCCGTTGGCGGTCGGACCGAAGATGCCGACCACCAGCGTGATACCGATGGCCGACCCGCGGAATCCCGGTCGGGTGGCCCAGGTGGCCAGCGGGATGATTGCCCACAGCAGATACCAGGGCTGCACGACCGGGAACAACAACACGCTGGCGCCCAGCGCGACACCGAGGCCACCGACCGGATGCAGCCGGCCGCGCAGCACGGCCAGCAGCAGCCAGGTCACCAGGACCGCGATGATGATCACACCGATACCGCGGGTGAGTCCCAGCACCGATGTCGTGTGGTCGCCGAGCCCGAGCAGGATGCCGACCTGGCCGGTGCCGAGGGCGATCAGCGTCGGAGGTGACATCCAGGATCGGACGACGTTGGCGGTGCCGAGGGTGAACACCCAGCCGAAGCCGAGGCCACTGGCCCAGCCGATGATCGCCATCACCGCCAGGGACAGCGCGCCGAGTGAGAAGCTGGCGGCGAGGAACGCCTTCACGGTGCCGCCCCAGTGCCAGGCCAAGGCCATCACCACGAAGCCCATTGCCAGTAGGGCGGGCAGCTTCACCTGCGACGACATCGTGATGAGCACGGTGCCCGCGGCGAGCATCGCCGCGGCGTGCGGTGGCAGCCGCCAACTGTGTTCGCGCACGCCGTCGATACCGCGTAGCGCGAACTCGGTGCCGGCCAGCATCAGGCCGAGCATCAGCGCCTCGTTGTGGATGCCCGCGACGAGGTGCATGAACAACAGCGGGTTGCACGGACCCAGCCAGAGCGCGCTGACCTCTGCGACACCGCACCGCTGGGCCAACCGCGGGGTGGCCCAGACGATGAGGCCGACCCCGACGAGCACCACCAGCCGGTGGCACAGCACCGCAGCGACGATGTTGTCCCCGGTGAGCACCGAGATACCCTCGCCGATCCACAGGAACAGCGGTCCGTAGGGGGCCGGGGTCTCACGCCAGAGACTGGGCACCGAGAGAGTGAAGACATGGTCGAGCCCGAGCCCCGGTGCGGGGCCGACCTGATAGGGGTCCAGCCCGATCCGGGCTATCTGACTCTGCGCCAGATATGAGTAGACGTCCTTGCTGTACATCGGTGGGGCGATCAGCAGGGGCAGCAACCACAGGAGCAGGGTGCGGTCGAGCTGACTGCGGGACATCTTGTGCGGCCCGAGTGCGAAGCGGCCCAGCATCAGCCAGGCCAGCGCCATCATCACCGCGCCGGTCGTCGTCATGGTCAGCGATACGGTCTGGATGCGCGAGGGCAGGTTGAGCAGCCGCACGCCGAACGTCGGGTCCTGGACGACGGGACGGGCCCCCGCGCCCAGCGCGCCGATGGCCATCAGTACCGTCCCGGTCGCACCGAACACCCTGGTCCGGCGCAGCGAGACGACCTCGGCATTGTTCAGCGGCGAACCGACGGCCTGCTCGTCGGCATGCCAACGGGCCACCGCGGAACTGAAGGACCCGAGGGCGGTCATTCGAGCAGCGTAACGGCCGCCGGCAAGCCGCCCTTCCGGGTAAGGGTTACCTTGGTGGAACCGGTGATCGAATTCCGTCACAATGGTGTTGTGAAATTACGTCCGGAGACTCCCGCCGCCCCTGGCGGCGCGCTGTCTTCGGTCTCCACCGATGGACACACCCGTGGTGCCATCGTCCAGTTGCTGCTGGAGGGTCCGGTCACCGCCGGCGACATCGGAACCCGATTGGGCATCTCGGCTGCCGGCGTGCGTCGGCACCTCGACGCGCTGATCGAGGCCGGTGACGCCGAGGCGAGTGCGGCGGCGGCGTGGCAGCACAACGGTCGCGGCAGGCCGGCCAAGCGCTATCGGCTCACCGCTGCCGGGCGTGGAAAGCTCACCCACGCCTATGACGACCTCGCCGCGGCGGCCATGCGTCAGCTACGGGAGATCGGCGGAGATGATGCCGTTCGCACGTTCGCACGCCGCCGGATCGACGATCTGCTCGCCGGGATCGACGATGCCGTGTCGACCGGTGACGTCGAGCAGACCGCCAACGAGGTCGCCGCGGCGCTGACCGAGGCCGGTTATGCGACGTCCACGGCACCGGTTGCCGGGCCGTTGCCCGGCGTGCAGCTCTGTCAGCATCACTGCCCGGTATCGCATGTGGCCGAGGAGTTCCCGGAGCTGTGTGAGGCCGAGCAGGAGGCCTTCGCGGAGATTCTGGGCACCCATGTCCAACGGCTGGCCACCATCAGCAACGGTGATTTCGCCTGCACCACACACGTTCCACTGAGCTCGACTCCGGCCACCGCCGGCGAGCCCACCGATGATCGGCACGCAGCCCGCGCCGATTCCACCACCACACAAGGAGTGTCGCGATGACCCTCACCCCCGAGACACCATTGACCCAGGAGGAAACCATTGCCTCCCTGGGCAATTACGGTTACGGCTGGTCGGATTCCGACGTCGCCGGCGCCAGTGCCCAGCGCGGTCTGTCCGAGGCGGTGGTCCGCGACATCTCGGCCAAGAAGAACGAGCCCGAATGGATGCTCGACATCCGCTTGAAGGCGCTTCGGACCTTCGACAAGAAGCCGATGCCCAACTGGGGATCGGATCTGGACGGCATCTACTTCGACAACATCAAGTACTTCGTGCGCTCCAGCGAGAAGCAGGCCGCCACGTGGGACGATCTGCCCGCAGATATCAAGAACACCTACGACAAGCTGGGCATCCCGGAGGCCGAGAAGCAGCGGCTCGTCTCCGGTGTCGCGGCCCAGTACGAGTCCGAGGTCGTCTACCACTCGATCCGTGAGGACCTCGAGGCCCAGGGCGTGATCTTCCTGGACACCGACTCGGGTCTGCGCGAGCACCCGGAGATCTTCAAGAAGTACTTCGGCACCGTCATCCCGGCCGGTGACAACAAGTTCTCCGCGCTGAACACCGCCGTGTGGTCGGGTGGTTCGTTCATCTATGTCCCGCCGGGCGTGCACGTCGACATCCCGTTGCAGGCCTACTTCCGGATCAACACCGAGAACATGGGCCAGTTCGAGCGCACCCTGATCATCGCCGACGAGGGCTCCTACGTGCACTACGTCGAGGGCTGCACGGCGCCGATCTACAAGAGCGATTCGCTGCACTCGGCGGTGGTGGAGATCATCTGCAAGCCCAATGCGCGGGTTCGGTACACGACCATCCAGAACTGGTCGAACAATGTCTACAACCTGGTCACCAAGCGGGCCCGTGCCGAGGCCGGCGCCACCATGGAGTGGGTCGACGGCAACATCGGGTCGAAGGTGACGATGAAGTACCCGGCCGTGTGGATGACCGGTGAATACGCCAAGGGCGAGGTGCTCTCGGTGGCGTTCGCCGGCGAAGGCCAGCACCAGGACACCGGCGCCAAGATGCTGCACCTGGCGCCCAACACGTCGAGCAACATCGTGTCCAAGTCGGTGGCGCGCGGCGGTGGCCGCGCCTCCTACCGCGGGCTGGTTCAGGTCAACAAGGGTGCGCACGGCTCGAAGTCGAGCGTGAAATGCGATGCGCTGCTGGTCGACACGATCAGCCGCAGCGACACCTACCCCTATGTCGACATCCGCGAGGACGATGTCACGATGGGCCATGAGGCCACAGTGTCGAAGGTCAGCGAGGATCAGATGTTCTACCTGATGAGCCGCGGCATGACCGAGGACGAGGCGATGGCCATGGTGGTGCGCGGCTTCGTCGAGCCCATCGCGAAGGAGTTGCCCATGGAGTACGCCCTTGAGCTCAACCGGCTGATCGAACTCCAGATGGAAGGGGCTGTCGGTTAATGACGGCATCGCACATGACCGACGCGGTGGAAGGCGGCCGTAAGTCCGGCTCGGCCCTCAACGCGAACAAGGGCGAGCAGTTCGCCTCCTTCGACGTCGAGGCGTTCGAGGTACCCGGGGGCCGTGACGAGCTGTGGCGGTTCACCCCGCTCAAGCGGCTGCGCGGTCTGCACGACGGCTCCGCCCCGGCGACCGGTGCGGCGCTGATCGAGGTCAGTGAGCGTCCCGGTGTGACGGTCGAGACCGTTGCGCGGGACGACGAGCGACTCGGGCAGGGCGGTATACCCGCCGACCGCGTTGCGGCCCAGGCCTACTCGTCGTTCGGCAATGCCACCGTGGTGACCGTGGTCCGCGACACCGAGGTCGCCGAGCCCATCGAGATCGTCGTCACCGGTCCCGGTGAGGGCAATGTCGCCTACGGGCACCTGCAGATCCGGGTGGAAGAGCTGTCCCGGGCGACCGTGGTGGTCGACCTGCGCGGCAGCGGCACGTACGCCGACAACGTCGAGATCATCGTCGGTGACTCGGCCCGACTCGGCGTCATCTGGATCGCCGACTGGGCCGATGACATGGTGCACGTCAGCTCGCATCATGCCCGGATCGGCAAGGATGCGGTGCTCGGCCACGTCAACGTCACCCTCGGTGGCGATGTGGTGCGTACCACCGCCACCGTGCGGTTCACCGCTCAGGGCGGCGAAGCCCAGTTGCTCGGCACCTACTTCGCCGACGACGGTCAGCACTTCGAGTCGCGGTTGCTCGTCGACCACGCGGTACCGAACTGCAAGTCCGACGTGCTGTACAAAGGTGCGCTGCAAGGCGATCCGGCCTCCGACAAGCCGGATGCGCACACCGTGTGGATCGGTGACGTGCTGATCCGCGCCGAGGCCACCGGCACAGACACCTACGAGGCGAACCGCAACCTGGTGCTCACCGACGGCGCCCGTGCCGATTCGGTGCCCAACCTGGAGATCGAGACCGGTGAGATCGCCGGTGCCGGCCACGCCAGTGCCACCGGCCGTTTCGATGACGAGCAGCTGTTCTATCTGCGTGCCCGGGGTATTCCCGAGGAGGCGGCCCGCCGTCTGGTGGTCCGCGGCTTCTTCGGCGAGATCATCGCCAAGATCGCGGTGCCCGCCGTGCGCGAACGCCTGACCGAAGCCATCGAACGAGAACTAGCCATCACGGAATCGAAAGCAGCCCAAGAATGACCACGCTCGAAGTCAAAGACCTCAACGTCTCCGTCGCCAATCCTGAAGGCGGGGAAGACATTCCCATCCTCAAGGGGGTGAACCTGACCGTGCGGTCGGGGGAGACCCACGCGGTGATGGGTCCCAACGGATCCGGTAAGTCCACGCTGTCCTACGCGATCGCCGGCCATCCCAAGTACAAGGTGACCTCCGGTGCGATCACCCTCGACGGTGCCGATGTGCTCGAGATGAGTGTCGACGAGCGGGCCCGCGCCGGACTTTTCCTGGCCATGCAGTACCCGGTCGAGGTGCCCGGTGTGTCGATGTCGAACTTCCTGCGTACCGCGGCCACCGCGGTACGCGGTGAGGCCCCGAAGCTGCGACACTGGGTCAAAGAGGTCAAGGGCGCGATGACCGACCTGGACATCGACCCGACCTTCAGCGAGCGCAGCGTGAACGAAGGCTTCTCCGGTGGTGAGAAGAAGCGTCACGAGATTCTGCAGCTGTCGCTGCTCAAGCCGAAGATCGCCATCCTCGATGAGACCGATTCTGGGCTCGACGTCGACGCCCTGCGCATCGTCAGCGAGGGCGTGAACCGCTACGCCGACGCCGAAAACGGTGGCCTGCTGCTGATCACGCACTACACCCGGATCCTGCGCTACATCCGCCCGCAGTTCGTGCACGTGTTCTACGACGGCCGGATCATCGAGTCTGGCGGCCCGGAACTGGCCGACGAGCTCGAAGAGAACGGTTACGAGCGATTCACCCAGGCAGCGGCAACCTAGCCACATCCACCGCGTAGGAGGAGCCAGACCATGACAACGACATCCGTCGACCGCGCACTGGATCGGGAGGGGATCGCCCGCATCCGGGCCGACTTCCCCATCCTGAACCGGGTGATGCGCGGCGGGTGTCAGTTGGCATATCTGGATTCCGGTGCGACCTCGCAGAAGCCGCTGCAGGTACTCGATGCCGAACGCACCTTCCTGACCACCTCCAACGGCGCGGTGCACCGCGGAGCCCATCAGCTGATGGAGGAGTCGACCGATGCCTACGAGCAGGGCCGCGCAGATATCGCGGCGTTCGTCGGTGCCGATGACGATGAGCTGGTGTTCACCAAGAACGCCACCGAGGCCATCAATCTGGTCGCCTACACGTTGGGGGACCGGCGCTTCGCGAATGCGGTCGGGCCCGGGGACGTCATCGTCACCACCGAGCTCGAGCACCACGCCAATCTGATCCCCTGGCAGGAGCTGGCGGCACGCACCGGGGCGACGCTGAAGTGGTACGCCGTCTCCGCGGACGGCCGTATTGATCTGGACAGTCTCCAGCTCGACGAGCGGGTGAAAGTGGTTGCCTTCACCCATCACTCGAACGTCACCGGCGCGATCGCTCCGGTCGCCGAATTGGTGGCGCGGGCCAAGGCGGTGGGTGCGCTGACCGTGCTGGACGCGTGCCAGTCGGTACCGCACCAGCCGGTGGACTTCCACGCCCTCGGCGTGGATTTCGCGGCCTTCTCCGGGCACAAGATGTTGGGCCCCACCGGGATCGGCGCACTGTACGGCAGGCGCGAGCTGTTGAACCTGCTGCCGCCGTTCCTGACCGGCGGTTCGATGATCGAAACCGTCACCATGGAGAAGGCCACCTACGCGGCGGCACCGCAGCGATTCGAGGCGGGTACGCCGATGACCTCGCAGGTTGTCGGGTTGGCCGCCGCGGCGCAGTACCTGAGGGCGATCGGCATGGACAACGTCCAGGCTCACGAGAACGCGCTGGTGGCCGCCGCGCTGGACGGCCTGGCCACCGTGCCGGGTGTGCGCATCATCGGCCCGGCGGGTACCGAACACCGTGGATCGCCGGTCAGCTTCGTCGTCGAGGGCATTCACGCCCATGATGTCGGCCAGGTGCTCGATGACGAGGGCGTGGCGGTGCGGGTCGGCCATCACTGCGCGGCCCCGCTGCACCGCAGGTTCGGTATCAGCGCTACCGCGCGCGCGTCGTTCGCGGTGTACAACACCCTCGACGAGGTGGACCGGCTGGTCGCGGGCGTCCAACGGGCGGTGGAGTTCTTCGCCCGATGAGAATGGAACAGATGTACCAGGAAGTGATCCTGGACCATTACAAACATCCGCACCACCGCGGGCTGCGGGACCCGTTCGACGCCGAGGTGCACCACGTCAACCCGACATGCGGTGACGAGGTGACCCTGCGGGTGCGGCTCTCGGGCGATTCGGACACGGTTCTGGACGTGTCCTACGACGGGCAGGGTTGCTCGATCAGCCAGGCCGCCACCTCCGTGCTCACCGATCAGGTGATCGGCCAGACCGTCGGGGATGCCCTCAAGACCGTCGCCGCTTTCACCGAGATGATCTCCTCGCGTGGCAACATCGCCGGTGACGAGGAGGTGATCGGCGACGGTATCGCCTTCGCCGGTGTGGCCAAGTATCCGGCGCGGGTGAAGTGCGCGTTGCTGGGGTGGAGCGCTTTCAAAGCTGCGCTGGCCGAGGCCAGCCATGAGGACGTTGAGGACAAGCGATGAGTGAACCCAAGGCAGGCAATGACGAGTTTCTCGCCGACCTGGAAGAGGCCATGCGCGACGTCGTCGATCCCGAACTGGGGATCAACGTCGTCGACCTCGGTCTGGTCTACGGCCTGAACGTCGAGGACGGTGAGGCCGGCACCGTCGCCCTCATCGACATGACGCTGACCTCGGCGGCGTGTCCGCTGACCGATGTCATCGAGGACCAGTCCCGTAACGCCCTGGTGGGCCCCGGCCTGGTCGACGAGATCAAGATCAACTGGGTCTGGAACCCGCCGTGGGGGCCGGACAAGATCACCGACGACGGCCGCGAGCAGTTGCGTGCGCTCGGCTTCACTGTCTGAGCAGGTGCGCGCGAGGTCGGCGCGAGTCGGCCAGCAAACAGTCGGAACGGTACGACCGCACCGGTTTTTCCGCGGAAACAGCATGATCATCCCGACCGGTGACCTCGATCGTCGTTAACTGACTTCCTTGCTGGCGACGAGACGTGCGGTGTCACGGGCCAATTCGGGCCCGTGGTGTCGCAATTTTGCCCCCGCATTCGGCCCTCCGGTGGGCGGTGTGTCCGTTATTGTTCGACGTGCGACGGTCCGCCGCCGCAAGCACGGTCAAATATTTGGTGGCAAAACGAGTTTCAGTGCGGCGACCGTTCCGGGATCGGCGCACTGGTTGCGGTCTGCTGTGTGACGATTTGAGTTTGTGCTGGGCGTGATCGGTGGATGGTGTTGTGCCGTCGCGATGCTCGCCACGAGCCCGGTCGATGTCGCGCCCTCCCGCCTTTGCGTTCAGTGAAGGAGGACAGCGGCTATGCCCACGACTGATATGCCCACGACTGATGAGGTCCGCAAGCGGTGTGAACGCCGGCTATGGCTCGGAGCGGGGATGATGACCGCCGGTCTGGCCGCCGCCATCGCCTCCGGGCAGGGGATGGCCGCCGCGACCGCCGACGAAGGGGCGACCACAAGCAGTACCAGTGTCGGCAGCTCGGCCGGTGACTCGTCCGCGCCGGCCAGGTCGGCCCCGACCGAATCCGGACGTGACTCGTCGCAGTCCGAAACCGTCTCGGCCGGTCGGGTGTCGACCGATGCGGACCCGACAGAGTCGACCGGAAGCCGCGCGCAGCGCAGCCCGTCACGGCTGAACGAGACCACCCGATCCGCGGCGCGGCACGAGGCATCCACCCGCAGCGACGAGTCCGACACGATGGCGGAATTCGGCCGGCCACGGACTGTCGCGGTCGCCGATATCGAGGTCGGGTCCGAGGTCGGGTTCGAAACCGATTCGCAGACAGCGGCTCCGGTGACGGATGCGGTGGCCGAACCTGGTGAGGTGATCGTCGAGGAGTGGCCCGACAAACCCTACGACCGGCGCAGGTCGGAATCGGACATCCGCCGTGGGCAGACCGGTCGTGACGACGGCCATGCCGCCGCCCGTCCCGGGGTCAACGAACAGGGCAACCTGCCCCCGTCGACCGACGATGATCGGGGTTCATCGGAAGCAGCTGTCGCACAGGGTGTTTCGCTCAAGTCGGCCATCGCGGCCACCGCGGCCACCGCGGCCACCGCGGCCGAGGCGGCAGCGCCCGCCGCGTTCGGCAGCATGGTGCACGAGGTGATGGCACGCCTGGGCCTGAGTCCGGTGATGCAGGCCCTCGACCATATCCGCACCGAGATCACGGCGATGATCCATCATGCGTGGGCGCAGGTGCGCACGCTCTTCCTCGGACCGTCCCGCACTCCGGTGGTGGTGCCCCCGGACACCGCGCCGGGCAATCCCTCGGCAGGCACCTCCGATCCGGTGCTGTTGTGGGAGACCAACTTCACCTCGTTGGACGAGGCCATGCAGGCGTGGTCGCTGCAGAGCGGACGATGGGGTCAGTCCGCCGGCGAGAATCAGTACTACACACCCGATTTCTCCAATGTCACCGTCGACGAGAACGGTCACCTGGTGATCAGTGTGCGCCGCGAGGCCACCCCGGACAATGCGGCCGCCCCGCACGATTACACGTCGGCGCGGGTGGTGTCCTATGGAAACCAGTCCGTCATGCCCAACAGCAGGATCGTCGCTCGCATCCAGATGCCGTATGCCCAGGGACTGCTGCCGGCCTTCTGGATGGTCGGTCTGGAACCCGGCCACGAGTTCGACTGGCCTCGTCAAGGTGAGGTGGACATCACGGAGTATCCCGGCTTCGGCTCTGCCGACGGCAGGACGCAGTGGACGGGCAATATCCACGGACCTGCGGCCGGCGACAACACCGTCGACGTCAAACTGCACGATGTGGGAGCCGATATCGGCACCGACCTGTCCGCGGGGTTCCACGAGTACGGTATCGACTGGTATGCCGATCGCATCGTCTGGCACGTCGACGGTGTGCAGACCGGTCAGGTGACCAAGGCCGAGTACGAGGCGATGGGCGGTGACTGGACGCCGTTCTCCGGGGCCTGGCCGCACTACCTGATCCTGAACGTGGCGGTGGGCAATCCGTGGACCGGCGACCCAGATCCGACTACGGCGTTCCCCGAACAGCAGATGAAGGTGGACTGGGTGCGCGTCTACTCGCTCGACGCGGTCGCAACCTGATGGCGGGCGGGACATACTGGGAAACGGCACCGGGAATTGGGATTGCCGCCTCGACGTTAGGAAATATGTGAGTACAAAGGACATCACCGCAGCCGAATTCAAGTCGGTCATCGATGACAACGAGATCGTCATCGTCGACTTCTGGGCAACCTGGTGCGGTCCGTGTCGCGCCTTCGCCCCGACGTTCGGTGCCTCCGCGGACAAGCACCCCGATATCGTGCACGCCAAGGTGGATACCGAGGCCGAGCCCGAGCTGGCACAGGCAGCCGAGATCCAGGCCATCCCGACCCTGATGGCCTTCAAGAAGGGACACCAGGTGTTCCGTCAGTCCGGCGCACTCGGTCCCGCTCAGCTCGAGGATCTGATCACCAAGATCAAGGAGTTCGACGTCGACGCAGCGATCGCGTCGCAGCAGAACTGACCGTCGATCTCCGACCGGGCCATCGGGGGGTCCGTGCCGCGATAACGTGCACGGCGTGACTGAACACAGTGAATTCGTAAAGGTCTCCCACCCGGCGCCCGGCGTGGCGTTGGTCACGTTGAACAGGCCCGAGCGGATGAACTCGATGGCCTTCGACGTCATGGTGCCGCTGCGCGCCGTGCTGGGCGATCTGCACCACGACAACTCGGTGCGGGTGATTGTGATGACCGGTGCCGGACGGGGGTTCTCCTCCGGCGCCGACCACAAGTCGGCAGGCTCGGTGCCGCATGTCGACGGTCTGACCCGGCCCTCATTCGCGCTGCGATCCATGGAGGTCCTCGACGATGTGATCCTGGCTCTGCGCCGGTTGCATCAGCCCGTGATCGCCGCTGTCAACGGTGCGGCCATCGGTGGGGGCCTGTGCCTGGCATTGGCTTGCGATATCCGAATCGCCGCGGACGGAGCGTACTTTCGGGCGGCGGGTATCAACAACGGGCTGACGGCCAGCGAGCTGGGCTTGTCCTATCTGCTGCCGCGCGCCATCGGCGCGTCGCGGGCTTTCGAGATCATGCTCACCGGTCGCGATGTCGATGCCGCCGAGGCCGAGCGGATCGGGTTGGTGTCCGCCGTGGTGCCGGATGACGAGCTGTTGGCACGTTGTTTCGAAACCGCGCAGCGGATCGCCGCGTTCTCCCGGCCGGGAATCGAGTTGACCAAGCGGACACTGTGGAGTGGACTGGACGCCGGTAGCTTGGAGGGCCATATGCAGGCCGAGGGACTCGGCCAGTTGTATGTGCGACTGCTCACCGCCAACTTTGAAGAAGCGGTCGCGGCGCGCAAAGATAAGCGGTCGGCCGTATTCACCGACGACAGATGACGACAACCCGAGGAGAGCAGCAGCGTGATCACCGCAACGGACCTGGAGGTCCGCGCCGGGGCGCGCACTCTGCTGTCCATCGAGGGTTCCGCGCTGCGTATCCAGCCCGGCGACCGCATCGGCCTGGTGGGGCGCAACGGTGCAGGCAAGACCACCACCATGCGCATACTGGCCGGTGAGGGTGAGCCTTACGCGGGCAAGATCGAGCGCACCGGCGAGATCGGCTATCTGCCGCAGGACCCGCGGGAGGGCGACCTCGACGTCTTGGCACGCGATCGGGTGCTGTCCGCGCGCGGCCTGGACACCCTGCTGTCGGATCTGGAGAAGCAGCAGGTGCTGATGGCCGAGGTCGCCGACGACGCGGCCAGGGACAAGGCGGTGCGCCGGTACGGCCAACTGGAGGAGCGGTTCGCCGCGCTCGGCGGCTACGCGGCCGAGAGCGAAGCCGGCCGGATCTGTGCCAGCTTGGGCCTGCCCGACCGGGTACTCACCCAGCCGCTGCGCACTCTCTCCGGCGGTCAGCGCCGCCGTGTCGAGCTGGCCAGGATCCTGTTCGCCGCCGGCCAAGGATCGGGTTCCGGATCCTCCAGCACGACACTGTTGCTCGACGAGCCCACCAACCACCTCGATGCGGACTCGATCGGCTGGCTGCGCACCTTCCTGCAGAATCACACGGGCGGCCTCGTGGTGATCAGTCACGATGTCGAGCTGCTCGCCGATGTGGTCAACCGGGTGTGGTTCCTCGACGCCGTGCGTGGTGAGGCCGATGTCTACAACATGGGTTGGCAGCGTTATCTCGACGCGCGGGCCACCGACGAGCAGCGTCGCCGTCGCGAACGCGCCAATGCCGAGAAGAAGGCGGGCGCACTGCGGGCGCAGGCGGCGAAGATGGGCGCCAAGGCCACCAAAGCCGTTGCCGCGCAGAATATGCTGCGTCGTGCCGAGCGGATGATCGCCGAGCTCGATGACGAGCGGGTTGCCGACAAGGTGGCGCGCATCAAATTTCCGGTACCTGCGCCGTGCGGGAAAACACCCTTGGTGGTCAAGGGTTTGACCAAGACATACGGTTCGCTGGAAGTATTCACCGGCGTCGATCTCGCCATCGACCGGGGTTCCCGAGTTGTGGTGTTGGGACTCAACGGTGCCGGTAAGACGACGTTGCTGAGATTGCTGGCCGGTACCGAAACTCCTGATGCCGGTGGGCTTGTCCCTGGCCACGGCCTCAAGATCGGCTACTTCGCACAGGAGCACGACACGCTCGACAACGCCGCGACGGTGTGGGAGAACATCCGGCACGCCGCACCCGACACCGGGGAGCAGGAATTACGAGGCCTGTTGGGCGCCTTCATGTTCACCGGGCCGCAGCTCGATCAGCCCGCAGGCACACTGTCCGGCGGTGAGAAGACGCGGTTGGCGTTGGCCGGTCTGGTGGCCTCCACCGCCAATGTGCTGTTGCTCGACGAACCGACCAACAATCTCGATCCCGCTTCTCGTGAACAGGTTCTCGACGCATTGCGCAGCTATCAGGGCGCGGTGGTGCTGGTGACGCACGATCCCGGTGCGGCCGAAGCCCTGGATCCACAGCGGGTGGTGCTGTTGCCCGATGGCACCGAGGACTTCTGGTCGACCGAGTATCGGGACCTCATCGAACTGGCATAGGCCGTTCTGCAAGGCTTTTCATCGATTCCACCCACACGCGTTTTGTCGGTTCCTAGTCTGGGTACCCGCGCACACGGATCGGGAGTGGGGAGAAATCGATGACTGAATCCGACAAGTCCCGTGAGCAGGTTCTGTCCGACTTGCGCAGCGCATACGAGCGCGGCGCAAGCATCAGGTCGCTGGTGGCGCAAACCGGTCGGTCCTACGGATCTGTGCACAGCATGCTGCGCGAGTCGGGTACCCGGATGCGCAGCCGGGGCGGACCCAATCATCGTCGACGGGCCAGCTGACCCCTCATCGGGGTCTCAGCGCGGCTGGCGAACCGAATCCTCGACGAGGTCCAGCACCGCGCTGAGGTTTTCGGTGTCCTCACCGGAGGCCAGCCGCGCCACGAGGCCGTCGAGCACGAGATCCAGGTAGGTCTGCAGCACGGCACCGGGGACATCGTCGCGTAGCCGCCCGGCCTGTTTCTGCTTACGCAGCCGCTCCGTGGTGGCCGCCGACAACTCGGCCGATCGCTCGGCCCAGCCCCGATGGAACGCCGGATCGTTGCGCAATTTTCGCGCGATCTCCAGACGCGTCACCAGCCAGTCGAACTGATCCGGCGCGGCGAGCAGGTCACGCATCACCTGGATGAGGCCTTCGCGGGCGGCCACATCGGCCATCCGCTCGGCATCCTCGCGTGCCAACTCGAAGAACAGGGTGTCCTTGTCCTTGAAGTGGTGGAAGATGGCGCCGCGCGACAGCCCGATGGTGTGTTCGAGCCGCCGCACGGTCGCCTTCTCATAGCCGTACTCGGCGAAGCAGCGCCGAGCGCCGTCGAGGATCTGGCGACGACGTGCCGCCAGATGGTCGTCGGTTACCCGTGGCACGGGTGGTACCCGTTACTTCTTCCGGTCTCCTAGTTCGCCTTGAGCATGTTGCGCAGCACGTACTGCAGGATGCCGCCGTTGCGGTAGTAGTCGGCCTCACCGGGGGTGTCGATACGCACCACCGCATCGAACTCGACCTTCGAACCATCCTCCTTGGTGGCGGTCACATGCACGGTCTTGGGCGTCTTGCCCTCGTTGAGCTCGGTGATGCCAGCGATGTCGAAGGTCTCGGTGCCGTCCAGCTTCAGGCTGGCGGCCGATTCTCCGGCCGGGAACTGCAGCGGGATGACACCCATGCCGATCAGGTTGGACCGGTGGATGCGCTCGAAGGACTCGGTGATGACCGCACGCACTCCGAGCAGCGAGGTGCCCTTGGCCGCCCAGTCCCGCGAGGACCCGGATCCGTACTCCTTACCGCCCAGCACGACAAGCGGGATACCGGCCTTCTGGTAGTTGACCGAGGCGTCGTAGATGAACGCCTGCGGCCCGCCATCCTGGGTGAAGTCTCGGGTGTAACCACCCGAGACGTCGTCGAGGAGCTGGTTCTTCAGACGGATGTTGGCGAAGGTGCCGCGGATCATCACCTCGTGGTTGCCGCGTCGGCTCCCCAGCGAGTTGTAGTCCTTGCGCTCGACGCCGTGGGCATCGAGGTACTGCGCCGCCGGGGTGCCCGGCTTGATCGCGCCGGCCGGGCTGATGTGGTCGGTGGTCACCGAATCGCCCAGCAGGGCAAGCACTCTGGCGCCGGAGATATCGCCGACGGGCTCCGGATCGGCGGGCATACCGTCGAAGTACGGGGCCTTGCGGACATAGGTCGACGCGTCGTCCCACTCGAAGGTGTTGCCCTCCGGGGTGGGCAGCGAACGCCACCGATCGTCACCCTTGAACACATCGGCGTAGGACTCGGTGAACATGTCCCGGTTGATCGAGGAGGCGATGGTCTCCTGGATCTCGGCCGACGTCGGCCAGATGTCTTTGAGGAACACGTCGTTACCGTCGTGATCCTGACCCAGCGGATCGGTCTCGAAATCGAAGTCCATGGTGCCCGCGATGCCGTAGGCGATGACCAACGGCGGGGAGGCCAGATAGTTCATCTTCACGTCGGGGGAGATGCGGCCCTCGAAGTTGCGGTTACCGGACAGCACCGCGGTCACCGACAGATCGTTGTCGTTGATGGCCGCCGAGATCTCGTCGGGCAGCGGGCCGGTGTTGCCGATGCAGGTGGTGCAACCGTAACCACCCAGGTAGTAGCCCAGCTTCTCCAGGTAGGGCCACAGGCCGGCCTTGTTGTAGTAGTCGGTGACCACCTGCGAGCCCGGCGCCATGTTGGTCTTGACCCACGGCTTCGAGGTCAGGCCCTTCTCGACGGCCTTCTTGGCCAGCAGTGCGGCACCGATCATGACCGACGGGTTGGAGGTGTTGGTGCATGAGGTGATTCCCGCGACGACGACGGCACCGTGATCGAGCACGAACTCGCCGCGCTCCTCGGAGCGCACGGTGACCGGCTTCGACGGGCGGCCCTCGGCGCCGTTGGAGGCGTTCGGGACCACCGCGCCGTCGTCGGCGAACGACAACGTCACCGAATCGCTTGCCGGGAAGGACTCTTCGATCGCCTCGTCGAGCTTGGTCTCGGGCGTGGGGTGGTTCTCTTCCACGTAGTTGTGGATGTCCTTGCGGAACGCGTTCTTGGCATCGGAGAGTTCGATGCGGTCCTGTGGGCGCTTCGGGCCGGAGATCGAGGGCACCACGGTCGACAGGTCGAGCTCCATGTACTCGGAGAAGACCGGCTCGGAGTCCGGGTTGTGCCACATGCCCTGTTCCTTGGCGTACGCCTCGACCAGCGCCAGCTGCTCCTCGGTACGCCCGGTCAGTCGCAGGTAGTTGATGGTCTCCTCATCGATGGGGAACATCGCCGCGGTGGAACCGAACTCGGGGCTCATATTGCCCAGGGTCGCGCGGTTGGCCAGCGGCACCTCGGCCACGCCCTTGCCGTAGAACTCGACGAACTTGCCCACCACGCCGTGCTTGCGCAGCATATCGGTGACGGTCAGCACGACGTCGGTGGCGGTGACGCCCGGCTTGATCTCGCCGGTCAGCTTGAAGCCGACGACGCGCGGGATGAGCATCGAGACGGGCTGGCCCAACATGGCGGCCTCAGCCTCGATACCGCCGACGCCCCAGCCCAGCACGCCCAGGCCGTTCTCCATCGTGGTGTGGCTGTCGGTGCCCACACAGGTGTCGGGGTAGGCAACCCCGTTGCGGGTCATGACCACGCGCGCCAGGTACTCGATGTTGACCTGGTGCACGATGCCGGTGCCGGGGGGGACGACCTTGAAGTCGTCGAAGGCGCCCTGACCCCACCGCAGGAACTGGTAGCGCTCGCCGTTGCGTTCGTACTCCAGCTCGACGTTGCGCTCGAAGGCGCCGGCATTGCCGAAGACGTCGAGGATGACGGAGTGGTCGATGACCATCTCGGCGGGGGAGAGCGGGTTGACCTTGTTCGGGTCGCCGCCGAGGGTCGCGACGGCCTCACGCATGGTGGCGAGGTCGACGATGCAGGGCACGCCGGTGAAGTCCTGCATCAGCACGCGGGCTGGGGTGAACTGGATCTCGATGCTCGGCTCGGCCGAGGGGTCCCAGTTCGCGATGGCCTCGATGTGTTCTTTGGTGATGTTCGCGCCGTCCTCGGTGCGCAGCAGGTTCTCCGCGAGCACCTTGAGGCTGTAGGGCAGTTTCTCGGTTCCGGGTACTGCGTCCAGACGATAGATCTCGTAACTGTTGTCCCCGACGGTCAGGGTGTCGCGGGCACCAAAAGAGTTCAAGGATGAATTGGCCGTGTTGTCGTTGCTCACATCAACTCCCGGTTAGATCCTGCCGGCGACGGGCTGTGTCGGCGGCATGCTGACCCTAACAGTACGCTTGTCCTGCAAGGCGGGGAGGGTCGGGTCCAGTCTTGTCCAGTCGTCGGCTCGATGCGAGCCCGTCGGGCAGATTTTCCCGACGTGCCGACCGGTGAGTCGGATGTTCGGGCGCTGCGTGCGCGGCGGTACGGTGCGGTGGTGACCGGACCGCACGTTGTGCCACATCTTCCCGCCTACATCCCACCGGGGATCGATATCAACCTGGTCAAGGATCAGGTGCGCGATGGTGGCGTGAGTGCCCCCGCCGGGGCTGATATCGCGGGTCTGCGCGAGGTGGTCTCGACGGCCAAGGCCGACGGGATCGACCTCAAGATCGTGGTCATCGACCAGAACCCGCCGATCGACACCCCGTTGCGCGATATCGCCACCGAGGTGGGGCAGGACTTCCCGGGATCGACCGTGCTGGCCATCAGCCCGTTCTATGCGGGCACCTACAGCCAGGAATTCGACAGGGTCACCCTGGAGGCCGGTCAGGATCTCGCGAAAACAGGCGATCCCGTGCAATCTTCGAAGAATTTCGTCACCGAGTTGCAGACCCCGGACTTTCCCTGGACGCCGTTTACCGCAGTCCTTGTGCTGGCCGTTGCCGCGGCCGCGGTTTTGACCCGTGTACTGCAGGTACGGGCCAGGCGAGCGGTTGCTGAAACTGCGCCTCCGGTGTCGGCGGAGTAACGCCACAACCCCTTTGTCGAATTCGAATATCACTATTCGATAACGCCTTTTCCAATTACATTCATGTAATTTGTGACTAAAGTTTCTTTAGGGCGTGATGTGACGTACGGTGCAAACAGTGTTTGGTGTTGCAGCTGTGGTTGATGTGACTGCTGACACTCATCCGCAGTGCCGTGTCGTCCGCGTTGAGCCCTAGGAGACCTGAGTCCCATGAGACGCACCCCAGGCGCCTCCGCGTCCCGTTTCTACGGACGGATCTGCGCAGTCCCGGTCACCGTCGGCCTGTTGTGCGCCGGCGTTCTCCCCGACGGTCCGATCGCCGCACCGATCGCGATCGCCGACCCGGCCAAGCCCGAGGGCATCGCGGCCCTGGTGGCCGCCGTCGCCGATGCCAACCAGAAGTTGCAGGATCTCGGCGCCGCCGTGCAGGTCCAGCAGGAGAGCGTCAACAAGGCACTGCTCGAGGTGCAGAACGCGCGCGACAACGCCGCCGCGGCGGCCGCCGAGGTCGAGGCGAGCCGACGGGGCGTCGACGACGCCAACACCGCCATCGCCGACGCGCAGCGCCGCGTCGACACGTACGCCGTGGCCGCCTATGTGAACGGTCCGTCGGCCTCCTATCTGACCGCCGCCGACCCCGACGCCGCCCTGCAGACCGCTGCCGCGGGGCAGGCGCTGGCCGCCAACTCCCAACAGGTGATGGGCGATCTGCAGAAGGCGCGGACCGAGCAGGTCAACCGCGAGTCCGCAGCGCGGTTGGCCAAGCAGAATGCCGACAAGGCCGCCGCCGACGCACAATCCAGTCAGGACGCCGCGGTCGCCAGCCTCACCCAGGCCCAGCAGACGTTCGGGTCCCAGCAGGAGGAGCTCGACCGGCTGACCGCCGAACGCGCTGCCGCACAGGCGAAACTCGACGCCGCCCGGCCGTTGGCGGCGCCCGCGGCGCCTGCCGCGACCGCGCCCACCGGACGTGCCCCGGCCGCGCCGGGTCCGGCCGCACCGGGCGCGGACTGGGATCGCGCCCCGGGCGGTGCGCCGGCACCGGCGCAGGCCAGCGAATGGGATCTGACATTGCCGGCCATCCCGAGCGCCTTCGTCAGCGGCGACCCGATCGCCATCATCAACGCGATCCTCGGGATCATGCAGACCTCGGCCCAGCTGACGGCCGACATGGGTCGCAATTTCCTGCAGAAGCTCGGCATCCTGCCCACCCCGACCGGTTTCACCAACAACGGGGCCATTCCCCGGGTGAACGGCCAGGCGGCGTCGGAGTACGTCATCAAGCGGGGGATGTCGCAGATCGGCGTGCCGTACTCCTGGGGCGGCGGCAATGCCGCGGGAAAGAGCAACGGTATCGACGGAGGCGCCGGCACAGTCGGTTTCGACTGCTCGGGTCTGGTGCTCTACGCCTTCGCCGGCGTCGGTATCAAGCTGCCGCACTACTCCGGGGCGCAGTACGACATGGGCCGCAAGATCCCGACCTCACAGATGCGCCGCGGCGATGTCCTGTTCTGGGGTCCCGGCGGCAGTCAGCACGTCGCGATCTACCTGGGCAACAACCAGATGCTCGAAGCCCCCTACACCGGTTCGACCGTCAAGATCTCGCCGGTACGCACCAGCGGGATGACCCCGTACGCCGTTCGTTACATCGAGTACTAGAAGCACTGACTACGTAGGGATTTCCTTGAACTCCACACGCTTTCGTACATTGACCCGGGTGCTGGCAGCACTGGCGGTGGCCGCCGCGATGGCCATCGGTGCCGCGGCGACCGCCACCGCCGACCCAGGCGAATGGGATCCGACCCTGCCCGCGCGCCCGAGCTCGGGCGCCCCAGGTGATCCGGTGGCCATCGCCAACGCCTCCTTCCAGGTCAGCAAGATCGCGCTGGAGACCACCCAGAGCCTCGGGTCCAAGTTCCTGCAGTCCATCGGCCTGGCACCCGCTCCGGCCGCCTCGACCGGCGGCCTGCTGCCCGGCGCCCGGGTGCGCGGCCCGCAGGCCATCGAATACGTGATCCGCCGTGGCGGATCGCAGATCGGCGTTCCGTACTCGTGGGGCGGCGGCACCCTGACCGGTCCCGGCCCGGGCGTCGACTACGACGACGGCAAGATCGGCTACGACTGCTCCGGATTCACCAGGTACGCGTTCGCCGGTGTCGGTGTGCAGATCCCCAAGTACTCCGGCGACCAGTACACCTCCGGCGGTCGCGCCATCTCTCCGTCGCAGGCCAAGCGCGGCGACCTGATCTTCTGGGGCCCGGGCGGCAGCCAGCACGTGGCCATCTATCTGGGTGGCGGGAAGATGCTGGAGGCCTCCGGTTCGGCGGGCAAGGTGACCGTCAGCCCGCTGCGCACGGCGGGCATGTCCCCGCACCTGGTGCGCGTCATCGAGTCCTGACCCACGCGGCACGCCGGGCGGGCGACGTCGACGGATTCCGGGCTGCCTGGAATAGTTGACGGCGGACGCCCGGCCAGCTCGGCGGTCGCCACCGAAGTCCAGCGAGTTTGTTGCAGATCGACCGTGGGAGGAAGCTAGATGACGTCACCGAGTGGGCCGCCGCAGGGCGCCGGAGGCTATCAAGGCCCGGCCCCGACGCAGGGCTACCCGCCCGGCACGCAGAGCGCACCGCCCGCGGGCTCCGGCCTGCAGCAGGAGGTGCACACCCTCGAACGCGCGATCTTCGAGGTCAAGCGCATCATCGTCGGTCAGGACCGCCTGGTCGAGCGCATGCTCGTCGGTCTGCTCGCCAAGGGGCACGTGCTGCTGGAAGGCGTACCCGGTGTGGCCAAAACCCTCGCCGTGGAGACCTTCGCCAAGGTGGTCGGCGGAACCTTCGCCCGCATCCAGTTCACCCCCGACCTGGTGCCCAC
This sequence comes from Mycolicibacterium neoaurum ATCC 25795, assembly GCF_000691525.1. Taxonomy (GTDB): domain Bacteria; phylum Actinomycetota; class Actinomycetes; order Mycobacteriales; family Mycobacteriaceae; genus Mycobacterium; species Mycobacterium neoaurum. The sequence continues at coordinate 363,879 of NZ_JMDW01000010.1, read as the reverse complement.
CGATATCGTCGGTACCCGCATCTATCGGCAGGGCCAGGAGGAGTTCGATATCGAACTCGGTCCGGTGGTGGTCAACTTCCTGCTCGCCGACGAGATCAACCGCGCGCCCGCCAAGGTGCAGTCCGCGCTGCTGGAGGTCATGGCCGAGCGCAAGATCTCCATCGGCGGAAAGACCTTCCCGCTGCCGACGCCGTTCCTGGTGATGGCCACCCAGAACCCGATCGAGCAGGAGGGCGTGTACCAGCTGCCCGAGGCCCAGCGCGACCGCTTCCTGTTCAAACTCAACGTCGACTATCCCTCGCCGGAGGAAGAGCGCGAGATCATCTACCGGATGGGCGTGAAACCGCCTGAGCCCAAGCAGATCTTGAACACCGGTGACCTGCTGCGGTTGCAGGAGGTGGCCGCCAACAACTTCGTGCACCACGCGCTGGTCGATTACGTGGTGCGCATCGTGACCGCGACCCGTGAGCCGGAGAAGTTCGGCATGCCCGACGCCAAGGCCTGGATCGCCTACGGTGCCTCGCCGCGCGCCTCGCTCGGCATCATCTCGGCCTCGCGGGCCCTGGCGCTCGTGCGCGGCCGCGACTACGTGATCCCCCAGGATGTTGTCGAAGTGATCCCTGATGTGCTGCGGCACCGTCTGGTGCTCACCTACGACGCCCTGGCCGACGAGGTCTCGGCGGAGACCGTGATCAACCGGATCATGCAGACCGTCGGTCTGCCCCAGGTCAATGCCATTCCGCAGCAAGGTAACTCGGCGCCTCCCGGGGTTCCCGCCGCCGCGGCGGCCGGCGGTCGGTGACCGGGACCGGCAGGCGCGCGGTCGACCTGCCCTCGCTCAAGCGCGGCGAGATCCGCGACCCCGCACTGAGTGCGGCGCTGCGCAAACTCGAGCTCACGGTGCGCCGCAAACTCGACGGTGTGCTGCACGGTGATCATCTCGGTCTGATCCCCGGTCCCGGCTCGGAGCCGGGGGAGTCCCGGATGTATCAGCCCGGCGATGATGTCCGCCGGATGGACTGGTCGGTCACCGCGCGCACCACCCAGCCCCACGTGCGGCAGATGATCGCCGACCGCGAGCTGGAAACCTGGTTGGTCGTGGACGTCTCGTCCAGTCTGGACTTCGGCACCACCGGCTGCGAGAAGCGCGATCTCGCGGTCGCGGCGGCGGCGGCCATCACGTTCCTCAACAGCGGCGGTGGCAACCGGATCGGGGCGGTGATCTCCAACGGCGAGACGATGAAGCGGGTGCCAGCGCTGTCGGGCCGGTTGCATGAGCAGGAGTTGTTGCGCGCCATCGCGACAACACCGCAGGCGCCGCTGGGTGTGCGCGGTGACCTGGCCGGCGCCATCGACGCGCTGCGCCGCCCGGAGCGACGACGGGGGATGGCCGTCATCATCAGTGACTTCCTCGGACCGATCGACTGGATGCGGCCACTGCGGGCCATTTCGGGCCGCCATGAGGTGCTGGGCATCGAGATCATCGACCCTCGCGATGTCGAACTGCCCGATGTCGGCGATGTCGTCCTGCAGGACACCGAGTCCGGGGTGACCCGCGAATTCACGATCGACGAGAAACTGCGTGACGATTTCGCAAGGGCCTCGTCCGCGCACCGCGCCGAGGTCGCCCGCACCCTGCGGCGCTGCGATGCACCGCTGCTCACCTTGCGCACCGACGGGGACTGGATCGCCGACGTGGTGCGCTTCGTCGCGGACAGGCGTCGGGGTGCCATGGCGGGTGGGCGGTAGCGTGGGTGAGGCAAGCGATACTGAAATGACTAGGCACACATGACTTTGCCGTTGCTCGGGCCGATGAGCCTTTCGGGTTTCGAACACAAATGGTTCTTCTTGTTCCTGCTCGCGGTGCTGGGGCTGGTCGTCCTCTACATCGTGGTGCAGCGGGCGCGCAAACAGCGGATTCTGCGATTCGCCAACATGGAACTGCTGGAGCGGGTGGCGCCCAAGCAACCGAGCAGGTGGCGCCATCTGCCCGCCATCCTGCTGATCGCCGCGCTGACCCTGTTGACCGTCGCGATGGCCGGGCCGACCAATGACGTTCGCATCCCGCGCAACCGGGCCGTCGTCATGCTCGTCATCGACGTCTCGCAGTCCATGCGAGCCACCGATGTGGCGCCCAGCCGGCTGGTTGCCGCTCAGGAGGCGGCCAAGCAGTTCGCCGATCAGTTGACCCCCGGGATCAACCTCGGCCTCATCGCCTATGCAGGTACCGCGACGGTCCTGGTGTCCCCGACGACCAATCGCGAGGCCACCAAGAACGGGATCGACAAGTTGCAGCTGGCCGATCGCACCGCCACCGGCGAGGGCATCTTCACCGCATTGCAGGCGATCGCCACCGTCGGCGCGGTGATCGGCGGCGGTGACGAGCCCCCGCCCGCGCGCATCGTGCTGATGTCCGACGGCAAGGAGACGGTGCCGTCGAATCCGGACAACCCCAAGGGCGCATATACCGCCGCGCGCACCGCCAAGGACCAGGGTGTGCCGATCTCGACGGTGTCCTTCGGCACGCCGTATGGATATGTCGAGATCAACGAACAGCGCCAACCGGTTCCGGTCGATGACGAGATGCTGGCCAAGATCGCCGAACTCTCCGGGGGCGAGGCCTTCACCGCCTCCAGCCTGGAACAGCTCAAGGCGGTGTTCAGCTCGCTGCAGGAACAGATCGGCTACGAGACCATGAAGGGCGATGCCAGCGTCGGCTGGTTGCGTCTGGGCGCACTGGTGCTCGCGCTGGCGGCGCTGGCGGCGCTGCTGATCAACCGGCGCCTGCCCGGCTAGTAACGAACGGACGGTGCCCGCCGTCAGCGGCGGGTACTCACCCGAGCGGTGACCGTCGACCGTTGCGCCGGCGAACTGTAACGCGGTCAGCAGCTCGGGTTCCACCGCCGGGCGCAGATGGGGATCGGACGCCGCGTCCAGCCGCTGCAACTGGGCCTGCGTCAGCTCGATATCGAGCCCGGCCAGGTTGGTCCGCAGATGGTCGAGCCGACGTGCGCCGAGGATCGGCACGACGGTCCCGGGCCGGGCGCGCAGCCAGGCCAGCGCGACGGCGGCCGATGTGGTGCCGAGTTGTTCGGCGACCTCGTCGACCGCCTCGATGACGTCGAACTCGTCCTCGGTCGGACCGCCGACGAAGGTGGCACGTGCCGAGTCGTGGACCTGCGCCCCGCGGCGGTACTTGCCGGACAGGAAGCCGTTCTGCAGCGGGCTCCACGGCACCAGCGCCAGGCCCTGGTCGAGTGCGAGTGGGGCCACCTCGGCTTCGACCCCGCGGTTGAGCAGCGAGTAGCCGATCTGCAGGGCCACCAGCGGCGTCCAGCCCTGCAGCAGTGCCCGTGTCTGGGCTTGCGCGGTCACCCAGGCGGGGATGTTGGAGAACCCCAGGTACCGGATCTTGCCCGCGTGAACGAGGTCGTCGAGGGTGCGCATGGTCTCCTCGATCGGAGTGTGCCGGTCCCAGTTGTGCAACCAGTACAGGTCGATGTGGTCGGTGCGCAGCCGGCGCAGGCTCTCCTCGAGCTGGGTGATGATCGAGCGTCTGCCTGCGCCGCCACCGTTGGGGTCGCCGGGGAACATGTTGGTGAAGAACTTGGTGGCCAGAATGACACGATCGCGCCGGTCCGGGTGCGCGGCGAAGTAGTCACCGAGGATTTTCTCGGAGTGTCCGTTGGTGTAGAAGTTGGCGGTGTCGATGAAGTTGCCGCCGTGGTCGAGATAGCTGGAGATGATGGCCGAGGCTTCCTCGGGGCTGCAGCCGGCGCCGCCGGCATCTTCACCGAAGGTCATGGCGCCCAATGCGAATGGACTGACACGCAGGCCGGAACGGCCCAGGGTGACGTAATGGTCGAGCGACATCGGAGCTCTCCTTGATCGGGCTGGTGATTTCGCTTCTCATGCAACCGCGGCGGCCGGGCCCAGCGGTAGACCGATCCGATCTGATTCCTGCCTGATCCTCTCAACCATGGATGAATCGTGCTGTTCGTGATTCGCTGGGTACATGACACCCGAGACCACCGCGGCCATGCTGTCCGAGCTGCGCCGGTTGGTGGACACGCACGCGGTGGCGTCGATGACGACGACGATCGACGGGCTGCTGCTCTCCCGTGTCGACACGTCGGAGCCGGAGTACTCACTGACCGAGCCGCTGCTCGTGGTCATGGTGCAGGGCGCCAAGCGGATCCTGCTCGGTGACCAGATCTTCGATTACCGCAGCGGAGACATGCTCGTGGTGGCCGCTGAACTACCCGTGAGCGGGCACTTCGTCGGCGCCGATGCTCATACGCCGGCACTCGGTGTCGGCATCGTGCTGCGCCCGGCCGCGATCGCCGAACTGCTGCTCGCCGATCGTGGTCGGCACCATCCGGCAAACGTCGGCGGGCCGGCGGGCCCGGCCATGGCCAGCGGGCCTGCCGAGCCCGCACTCCTCGACGCGGTGCTGCGGCTGACCCGGTTGGTGGAGCATCCCGATGATGCCGCCGTGCTCGGTCCGCTCGTCGAAAAAGAGATCCTGTGGCGATTGCTCACCGGTCCGCACGGGGCACTGGTGGCCCGGATCGGCACCACCGGCGGGGTTTCGGCACACATCGACCGGACCATCCGCTGGCTTCGCGACAACTATGCCGAGCCACTGCGCATCGCCGACCTCGCGGTACTGGCCGGGATGAGTCCCTCGTCGTTTCACCGGCACTTCCGTGCCGTCACGTCGATGAGCCCGTTGCAGTTCCAGAAGAGGATCAGGCTTGCGCAGGCACGGGCGTTGCTTGCCGCCGATGCCGGTGATGTCGCCGGAGTCGGACACCTGGTGGGCTACGACAGCCCCACCCAGTTCAGCCGGGAATACCGCCGGATGTTCGGTGCGCCGCCGCGACGGGATGCGGCCCGGGGGAGTGCGCCCGCCCCGCTGCTGCCGTGATCGGCCATGATCGGCCATGGTGATGCGATTTCGGGACTGCGCAAGTCAGGCACTAAGTTGAGCTTCATGAGTGAGAGCGCTGCTACCGAAGCGACCCCGGTCGGCCGTCCCCCATTCGTCTCCCGTTCGGTGCTGGTCACCGGCGGTAATCGCGGTATCGGTCTGGCCATCGCCCAGCGGCTGGCCGCCGACGGCCACAAGGTGGCCGTCACCCACCGCGGATCCGGTGCCCCCGACGGGTTGTTCGGTGTGGTCTGCGACGTGACCGACAACGACGCGATCGACCGGGCCTTCAAGGAGGTCGAGGAGCACCAGGGACCCGTCGAGGTGCTGGTGTCCAATGCCGGTATCTCCAAGGACGCGTTCCTGATGCGGATGACCGAGGAGCGTTTCACCGAGGTCATCAACGCCAACCTGACCGGCGCGTTCCGGGTCACCCAACGGGCGTCGCGCAGCATGCAGCGCAACCGTTTCGGTCGCATCATCTACATCGGCTCGGTATCGGGCATGTGGGGCATCGGCAACCAGGCCAACTACGCGGCCGCCAAGGCCGGCCTGATCGGGATGGCCCGGTCGATCTCGCGTGAGCTGTCCAAGGCCGGCGTGACGGCCAACGTCGTCGCCCCGGGCTATATCGACACCGAGATGACCCGCGCGCTCGACGAGCGCATCCAGGCCGGTGCATTGGAATTCATCCCCGCCAAGCGCGTCGGCACCGCCGCCGATGTCGCGGGAGCGGTCAGCTTCCTGGCGTCCGAGGACGCGGGATACATCGCCGGCGCGGTCATCCCCGTCGACGGCGGTATGGGAATGGGTCACTAGACCTACCGCCGCGGCAGCGCCACGAGAAAGGAAACCAGGACATGTCAGGACTTCTGCAAGGTAAGCGCATCCTCGTCACGGGGATCATCACCGACAGCTCGATCGCGTTCCACATCGCCAAGCAGGCCCAGGAGGCCGGCGCCGAACTGGTGCTGACCGGTTTCGACCGGATGAAGCTGATCCAGCGCATCGCCGACCGGCTGCCCAATCCGGCACCGCTGCTGGAACTCGATGTGCAGAACACCGAACACCTCGATTCGCTGGCCGGCCGGATCACCGAGGTGATCGGCGAGGGCAACAAACTCGACGGTGTGGTGCACTCGATCGGTTTCATGCCCCAGACCGGTATGGGCGTCAACCCGTTCTTCGACGCGCCCTACGAGGACGTCGCCAAGGGCATCCACATCTCGGCCTACTCGTATGCGTCGCTGGCCAAGGCCACCCTGCCCGTCATGAACAGCGGCGGCAGCATCGTGGGCATGGACTTCGACCCGACCCGCGCGATGCCCGCCTACAACTGGATGACGGTCGCCAAGAGCGCCCTGGAGTCGGTCAACCGGTTCGTCGCGCGGGAGGCGGGCCCGTTCGGCGTTCGCTCGAATCTTGTTGCCGCAGGCCCGATCCGGACGCTCGCGATGAGCGCCATCGTCGGTGGTGCGCTCGGCGCCGAGGCCGGTGACCAGATGCGGCTGCTCGAAGAGGGCTGGGACCAGCGTGCTCCCGTCGGCTGGAACATGAAGGATCCGACCCCGGTGGCCAAGACCGTCTGCGCCCTGCTCTCGGACTGGCTGCCGGCCACCACCGGGACCATCATCTACGCCGACGGCGGCGCCAGCACCCAGCTGTTGTAGGAAGGCGTGCAACCCCATGCACTTTGACGCGCTGCTGCTGTTGTCCTTTGGTGGACCGGAGGGGCACGATCAGGTGATGCCGTTCCTGGAGAACGTCACCCGCGGTCGCGGAATCCCGCCGGAGCGGCTGGCGGCGGTCGCCGAGCACTATCACCACTTCGGTGGGGTGTCGCCGATCAACGGCATCAACCGGGCGCTCATCGAGCAGATCGAGGGTGTGCTCGCCGATCAGGGACGAGACCTGCCGGTGTACTTCGGCAACCGCAACTGGGAGCCGTTCGTCGAAGACACCGTCAAGGCGATGCGCGACAACGGTATTCGCCGGGCGGCGGTGTTCTCGACGTCGGCGTGGGGTGGCTACTCGGGTTGCGCGCAGTACCAGGAGGACATCGCCAGGGCGCGGTCCGCGGTTCCGGCCGACGGTAGCGGTCCGGCACCCGAACTGGTCAAGTTGCGCCAGTACTTCGATCATCCGCTGTTCGTCGCGATGTTCGCCGACGCCATCGCCGACGCCGCCGAGAGCCTGCCCGCCGAGCGCCGCAGTGGTGCGCGGCTGGTGTTCACCGCACATTCCATTCCGTTGCGGGCCGCCAACCGGTGCGGTCAGGACCTCTATGAGCGGCAGGTCGGCTACGCGTCGCGGCTGGTGGCGGCCGCGGCCGGTTATGACGAGTTCGATCTGGTCTGGCAGTCCCGGTCGGGCCCGCCCCAGGTGCCGTGGCTGGAACCCGACGTCGGGGACCATCTGGAGGTGCTCGTCGAGCGCGGGGTAGATGCGGTGATCGTCTGCCCGATCGGTTTCGTCGCCGACCACATCGAGGTCATCTGGGATCTGGACAGCGAACTGGCCGAGCAGGCCGAGGCGGCGGGCGTGGCGCTGGCCCGGGCCACCACCCCGAACGCGCAGCGCCGCTTCGCCGAACTGGTCGTTGGCCTCATCGACGAGCTGCAGACCGAGCAGGCACCGGCCAGAGTCGTCGGACCAGAACCCGTTCCCGGTTACGGAAACAGCCTCAACGGGTCCTTCTGCACCCCGGCATGTGTCCCGGCTCCTGATCAGCCGGGGCGCCCCGGTGCGGCTCCGGCCGCCCGCTGAGCGGTACCGGGTCGGCGATCAGCGCCGCCAGGCCGAGTAGAGGATCGCGCTGATCGCGGCCAACCTGGCCGTGCGCACCACCGTGGCCAGCGGTCGTAATGTGTCCGAGGCGATCTGGACCTCCGAACTGGTCTGCAGCCCGATCGGGATCAGGCCCGAACTGGCCGTGATGATGGCATCGATATGCGCCGCGTTCTCCAGCACCCGCAGCGCCCGCTCGGGGGTGTGGTCGGGCAACCGGTGCAAGCGGGTCGCCTCAAGCAGCTGCTCGACCATGCCCCGCGGATCGTCGATATCGGCGACGCCGATGCCCGCGCTCAACGCGCTCAGTGCGTCGGCCGCCGAGCGCACCGCGGACCGCAGTGTGTACTCGGCCTCGCCGAGATCGTGATGTTCGAGTATCACGGGTGCGGGCACGGAATAGACCGTCCAAGCCAGCGATACCGGATCGGGTTCGTAATCGGGATCGTCGATGTCCTCGTAGGCGTACTCGGGCACCAGCCCGACAGATCGGCCGGGCTGGGTGCCGACGATGATGGCCTCGCCCATGGTGATCGCATCGCGCTGGAACTGGGTGTCCGGCGGGAGGCCGCGCACATCGCCGGGCACCGGCAGTATCAACGCCACCGCCGGGCTCCCGGTGGCGGGGCCGGCCGCCGTGCGCATCGTCTGTAGCAGCGACATGGTGCCGGAATGGTTGAGGTCCGGCCATGGAAGCCCGGTGTTGCCGGCCGCGACCGAATCGTAGGCGGTCACGGAATGCTTTGGCGCCCATTGCGATAACGCATCCAGCACATCGTCGGGGGCGGCAACGCCCGCAAGCCAGGCGTTGACCCATACCGTCAGCGAAGCACTCGGGCACCACATAGTTTCCGCAGTGTAGTTGTCGCCTGCCGGAACGGCCGGATTCGCTAGGCTGGGAACATGCCCGCATGGATTTGGCTGGTCGCGGCCCTGGGACTGGCAGGAGCAGAAGCCCTCACCGGTGACATGTTCCTGCTCATGCTCAGCGGCGGTGCGCTGGCCGCGGCCGGCGCGAGCTTCGCCTTCGACTGGCCGATCTGGGCCGACGGTGCGGTGTTCCTCGTCGTCTCGGTGCTGCTGCTGGCATTGGTGCGCCCGGCACTGAAACGCCGGATGCTGTCCGGTGTCGGTTTACCCGATCCGGCCAAGGCTTTGGAAGGTCGCGCCGCGCTGGTGCTGGCCCCGGTGTCGCGCGATGCCGGCCAGGTGAAGCTGGACGGCGAGGTGTGGACCGCGCGTCCGCTCAACGACAACGATGTGTTCGAAAGCGGGGACCAGGTGACCGTCGTGCACATCGACGGTGCCACCGCGGTGGTCTCCAAGATCGTCTAGACCGCAACACCCGGTTCAGGCCGCCACAATCGTCTGGATCGGAAAGTCGAACCCGGAGGGGGATGAGATGGACGGTGCGATAGCCGGATTGGTACTGCTGGCGGTGCTGGTGATCTTCGCGGTGATCATCGTCGCCAAATCGGTGGCGCTGATCCCACAGGCGGAGGCGGCGGTCATCGAACGCCTGGGCCGCTACAGCAAGACGGTATCGGGTCAGCTCACGCTGCTGCTGCCGTTCGTCGACAAGATCAGGGCACGGGTCGACCTTCGTGAGCGGGTGGTGTCCTTCCCGCCGCAGCCGGTGATCACCGAGGACAACCTGACCGTCAACATCGATACCGTCGTCTACTTCCAGGTCACCAACCCGCAGGCCGCTGTCTACCAGATCAGCAACTACATCGTCGGTGTCGAGCAGCTCACCACCACGACACTGCGCAATGTCGTCGGCGGGATGACGCTGGAACAGACGCTGACCTCGCGTGACTCGATCAACGGTCAGCTGCGCGGGGTGCTCGACGAGGCCACCGGCCGGTGGGGTCTGCGTGTCGCCCGCGTCGAACTGCGCAGCATCGACCCGCCGCCCTCGATCCAGGATTCGATGGAGAAGCAGATGCGCGCCGACCGCGAGAAGCGCGCCATGATCCTCACTGCCGAGGGCAGTCGCGAAGCGGCCATCAAGGCCGCCGAAGGCCAGAAGCAGGCACAGATCCTGGCCGCCGAGGGCGCCAAACAGGCCGCGATCCTGGCGGCCGAGGCCGACCGACAGTCCCGCATGCTGCGTGCCCAGGGCGAACGGGCCGCCGCCTATCTGCAGGCCCAGGGCCAGGCGAAGGCCATCGAGAAGACGTTCGCCGCGATCAAGAACGGCCGTCCCACCCCCGAGATGCTGGCCTACCAATATCTGCAGACCCTGCCGCAGATGGCCAAGGGCGAAGCCAACAAGGTGTGGTTGGTTCCCAGCGATTTCGGTTCGGCGCTGCAGGGCTTCACCAAGCTGCTCGGCGCGCCGGGGGAGGACGGCGTGTTCCGGTATACCCCGTCGCCGGTGGAGGACAGTCCCGCCAAGTCCGATGAGGAGGAGGCCGAGGAGATCGCCGACTGGTTCTCCACCGAGACCGATCCGGCCATCGCCCAGGCGGTTGCCAAGGCCGAGGCCGAAGCCCGAAATCCGGTGCCACCGCTGGGGGCTGCGTCGGTGAGCGCGCCGACGCCGTCGCCGGCACTCGGCGGAGCGCCGGTCGATGCTCCGTCGCCGCAGCCGCAGGAGGGTGCGCAGCATCGCGCACCATGACCGCACCCGGAGCCGATAGTTGACGCCCGCGTACAATTTTTGCTGCTTGAGGGCGGCATGCGTGGTCTAATGGCATATTGACTGGTTGCTGACGATGAAGCTGGCCCCGTGCCAATCAGAGGACGAAATGGCGGCGCTATGACGAGAGTGTGCGTACCCGGCGCACTGGGCGCATGCGTGCTGTCCGCGGCCTTGCTCATCGGTGGTCCGGCCGCCATCGCCATGGCCGACGACGGTCCCTCCGGCGGTGGCTCGGGAGGAACGTCCTCGGTGGGCTCGGGTGGTTCCACCGGAACCGCGCCGGCGCCCGGCACGCGCACCCAGACCGATTTCGGTTCGACGGTGCGGGATTCGATCCGCGACACGCTGCGCGATGTCCGCAACACCCTCGGCACGCTGGGTTCGCCCAACACTCGGCCGCAGCCGGGATCCGGGACCTCGGGCACCGATATCGAGCAGCAGAACGAGCTGATCCTGCATCCCGCCGAACCCGATGCGACCCCCGACGCGACCCCTGACGTCACCCCCGAGATCGCCATCGGGATCGTGGCCCCCACGGCCACCGATACCGTCGCCGCGTCGGTGCCGCCGCTCACGTCGGCGCCCCAGCCGACCAAGGATCCCGAACCGGCGCCGAGCCCGACCGCGGGTACGGCGCCGCTGTCCGGCGCACCGCAACCCAAGCCGACGCGGCCTGCCCGTCCGCTCCCGTTCGCCACCCTGCCCGACGCGGTCGCGACCTTCGGTAACACGATGACGACCGTGCTGGGCTCCACCCACGACACGGTCGCGGCGGTGCCGGCGTTGCTCGCCCTGTTGCCGACGTCGAAGGACCCGGTCGCCGACGTCATCTCCACCATGGAATCCATGCTGGGCTCGGTGAACACCTCGGTCAGCGCCATCATCGCCCTACCCGCCGACCTCAGCGCGCTGATGGGCGTGCCCGTCGTCACCAGTCCGGACGCCCCGCTGACGGACACGCCGCGGCCGGTCCGGATGGCACCCTCGACCGACCTGTCCGACATGATGCTGGCACCCGTGCAGGCTGCCGATCCGGCCGGGACACTACTCAACGAGATGCCGGCGCAACCATCGCTGCTCTCGTCTCCGACGACCGTCGCCCTGCGTACGGCCGCTCCTGCTGTCCCGATTCCCGTCGGGCTGCGCGGTATCGCCACCTCCTCGGCTCCGGACTCGTTCCTCGACCGCGCGGTGAGTGAGGTCCTGCTGCCGCTCTCACTGGCCGCGCTCGCGGCGGTGGCGCTGCCCGGTGTGGGCGGACTGCTGGTGATCCTGGGACTCGGCATCCGTATCGGTTACCGGCAGGCCAAGGCGGGATGGGCCGTCCACGTGGCAGGCTTCGGGCGTTTCGCCGGTGCGGGTCCGCTCGGTGTGGTGCGGTCCGGTTCGATGGTCGCGCTGCACATCCCGCGTGGAATCCGGAACAAGGCGGCGACCGGCAGCCCCGCGGTGGTGCGGTTCCTGGATCGCTCGGACAAGGCGGCCTGAGTCAACCGCTCTGCGGTGTGCTGCCCTCGACGGTGCTGTTCTCGCCGGGCTGTCGATCGCGATCGTGCTGCTGACGATGCGCCCGGATCTCGTAGACCAGACCAGCGATGCCGACGGCGGCGGTGCACGCCGAGACGAGGAACAGCAACGGGCTGACATTGCCCGTCAGCGCGTCGCCGAGGATGACCACGGCGGCGGTACCCGGGATGACCCCGACCAGTGTGGCCACCGCATAGGGCAGCAGCCGGACCGCGGACGCTCCGGCGGCATAGTTGAGCACCGCGAACGGCACGGCCGGGATCATCCGCATGGACAGCACCGTCACCCAGCCCCGTTCCCGCAGTCGCGCGTCGAGCGTGTCCACCCTGGGATGGCTCACCAGCCGGCTCAACTGCCACCCCGCCGCGCGCACCAGCACGACGGCGATCACGGCGCTCAGCGTGCTGGCCACCACCGCGAGGCCGATACCGAGCAACGGTCCGAACAACAGCCCGGCCGACAGTGTGAAAGCCGTTCGGGGAAAAGGGAACACCGTCATGACGGTATGGGCGGCGAAAAACGCGAGGGGAAACCACGGACCGGCGGCAGTGGCCCATTCGCGCATCTGCATGGCCGTCGGCAGTGGCACCAGCAGGGCGACTGCGACGAGAATCACAATGGTGGTGGCGATGCCGAGGACTCGCCGGCGCGGCAACTGGGCCGCGGTGCCCGCCACCGTGGCTGCGACCGTGCGCAGCGTGCTGACGACGGGTTTCACGTGTTCCAACCCTACGGGGCGCGGCGCAGTGACGGCGCCCACCACGGCCGCGCCATCCGGTGGCCGAGCCTGCCCACTGCACGAAGGGGTGGTAACGATCATTTAGCCTCATGGGGAGTTCACCCGCCCCACACTGCGAAAACAGGAGTCACATGTCCTCGAGCGTGATGGAATCGGACCGCGAGCGCTGGCGCTCCGGGGTGGCGGCCGTGCTGGCGAAGAGCCTGCGCCGAGAGGTGGCCGACCTACCCGAGGAGCCCGAGCGGCTACTCGACTCGCCCACTTACGACGGCTTCCCGGTGCGGCCTCTCTACACGAGTCTCGACGGACATCCCGAACCCGCGCTCCCGGGTGAGTGGCCTTTCGTCCGGGGCGGTGACGCGCACCGCGATGTGCTCAGCGGATGGAAGGTGGCCGAGGAGTTTCCGGCCGGGCAGGCCTCCGCCGCCGACGCCAACAACGCCGCTCTGCTGGCACTGACCGAGGGGGCCAGCGCCCTTGTGCTCAAGGTCGGCGGTCACGGTGTGGCCGCCGCAGATTTCGCCCAGTTGGTGCAGGGCATCTACCTGGACCTGGTCCCGGTGGTCATCGACGCCGGAGCCGATTACGCGGATGCCGTCGCCGCGCTGCTCCCGCTGCTGGCAGACTTCGACGACGACCAGAATTCGCGCCTGTCGGTCGATCTGGGCGCCGACCCGTTGACCGCCCCACTGAGCGGGCGGGCCGCACCGGATCTCGCCGAAGTGGTGTCGGTGGCCACCGGAATCGCCGGCAGACGGGGCGTCCGGGCGATCACGGTGGATGGTCCCGCACTGCACAATCTCGGTGCCAGCGCCGTGTGGGAGCTGGCCGCCGTGGTGGCCGCCGGGGTCGAGTATCTGCGGGCGCTCGTTGCCGCGGGCCTCGGCCCGGCGCAGGCACTGGGACAGATCAGCCTCCGGCTTGCTGCCGATGACGATCAGTTCACCACGATCGCCAAGCTGCGCGCGGTGCGCCGGTTGTGGGCACGGGTGGCCGAGGTGGTCGGTGCTCCCGACGCCGGAGCGGTCACCGTGCACGCGGTGACCTCGGCGGCGATGATGAGCCAGCGCGACCCGTGGGTGAACATGCTGCGCACGACGTTGGCGGCGTTCGGTGCCGGTGTCGGCGGTGCCGACACCGTGCTGGTCCAGCCCTTCGACGCCGCGATCCCCGGCGGGCTGCCGGGAACGGCGACGAGCTTCACCCGACGGATGGCGCGTAACACCCAACTGCTGCTGCTCGAAGAATCGCACCTGGGCAAGGTGCTCGACCCTGGTGCGGGCTCGTGGTTCGTCGAGGACCTGACCGTCCAGCTGGCCGAACATGCCTGGGCGCACTTCCAAGACCTGGAGAGCCGCGGCGGGCTCACGGCCGCGCGCGACCACCTCGGCGAACAGATCGCCGCAGTGCGCGAGCAGCGCGCCGCGGACATCGCGCACCGCCGGACCTCACTGACCGGTGTGAACGAGTTCCCCAACCTGGCCGAAAAGCCGCTACCGGCCGGGTCGCGTACCGAGGAGTCTGCCCAGATCTACCGCTACGCCGCGGAATTCGAGGCGCTGCGGGACCGGTCCGATGCCTATCTTGCCGAGCACGGGACCCGGCCGCAGGCGGTGTTGCTACCGGTGGGACCGTTGGCCGAGCACAACATCCGCACGACCTTCGCGGCCAACCTGTTGGCCTCCGGTGGCATCGAGGCGGTCAACCCGGGCACCGTGGATCCCGCCGGGGTCGCCGCCGCTGTCGGCACACACAATGTGGCCGTCATCTGCGGTACGGACGCCCGCTACGGCACCGAGGTCTCCGATATCGCGGCGGCCGCGCGCGCGGCCGGGATCACCCATCTCTACCTGGCCGGACCGGAGAAAGCGGTGGCCGAGGCGACCGAAAAGCCCGACGAGTACCTCACCGCCAAGATCAACGCCGTCGAGGCCCTCTCGACCCTGCTCACCCGATTGGGAGCGTGACATGACTGCAACGGAGAAGACCGAAACGTCGGCCATCGGTAGCTTCGCCGATGTCCCGCTGCAGGGGGACACCGCGCCGACCGCCGCCACGGCCGACGGTGTCGCCGAGCTGGCCGCCGGAGCCGCCGCGGCGCACGGTTACACCCCCGAACAACTGGTGTGGGCGACGCCGGAAGGCATCGACGTCAAACCGGTCTACATCGCCGCCGACCGCGACGCGGCCGCTGCCGCCGGCTACCCGGTCGACAGCTTCCCGGGCGACCCGCCGTTCATCCGGGGGCCCTATCCGACGATGTACGTCAACCAGCCGTGGACGATCCGTCAGTACGCCGGGTTCTCCACCGCTGCCGAATCCAACGCCTTCTACCGACGCAACCTGGCCGCCGGTCAGAAGGGCCTCTCGGTCGCCTTCGATCTGGCCACCCACCGCGGTTACGACTCCGACCACCCGCGGGTGGCCGGCGACGTCGGTATGGCGGGTGTGGCCATCGATTCGATCCTGGACATGCGCCAGCTCTTCGACGGTATCGACCTGGGCAGCGTGTCGGTCTCGATGACGATGAACGGTGCGGTGCTGCCGATCCTGGCGCTTTATGTGGTCGCCGCCGAGGAGCAGGGCGTGCCGCCGGAGAAGTTGGCCGGGACCATCCAGAACGACATCCTCAAAGAGTTCATGGTCCGCAACACCTACATCTACCCGCCCAAACCGTCGATGCGGATCATCTCCGACATCTTCGGCTACACCAGCGCCAAGATGCCGAAATTCAACAGCATCTCCATTTCGGGTTACCACATCCAGGAAGCCGGGGCGACGGCCGATCTGGAGCTGGCCTACACGCTGGCCGATGGCGTCGAATACATCAAGGCCGGCCTGGACGCCGGGCTGGACATCGACAAGTTCGCCCCGCGGTTGTCGTTCTTCTGGGGCATCGGGATGAACTTCTTCATGGAGGTGGCCAAGCTGCGTGCGGGGCGGCTGCTGTGGAGTGAGCTGGTCTCGCAGTTCGATCCGAAGAGCTCGAAATCGCTGTCCCTGCGCACCCATTCGCAGACCTCGGGCTGGTCGCTGACCGCGCAGGACGTGTTCAACAATGTCGCGCGCACCTGCGTGGAGGCCATGGCCGCCACCCAGGGCCACACCCAGTCGCTGCATACCAATGCCCTCGACGAGGCGCTGGCGCTGCCGACCGATTTCTCCGCCCGGATCGCCCGCAACACCCAGCTGCTGCTGCAGCAGGAGTCGGGGACCACCCGGCCGATCGATCCGTGGGGTGGTTCGTACTACGTCGAGTGGTTGACACATCAGCTCGCCGAACGCGCCAGGGCGCACATCAAGGAGGTCGCCGAATACGGCGGCATGGCCCAGGCCATCGACGCCGGCATCCCCAAGATGCGGATCGAAGAGGCCGCCGCGCGTACCCAGGCCCGCATCGACTCCGGTGTGCAGGCACTGATCGGTGTGAACAAGTACCAGGTTGCCGAGGACCAGGAGATCGAGGTCCTCAAGGTCGAGAACAGCCGGGTGCGCGCCGAACAGCTCGCCAAACTGGAGCGCCTTCGTTCGGAAAGAGATGAGCACGCAACACAGTCCGCGCTTGCCGAATTGACCCGGGCCGCGGGGGAGAACGTCTCGACCGGGGAGGATGGACTGGGCAACAACCTGATGGCGCTGGCCATCAACGCCGCCCGCGCCCACGCCACGGTCGGGGAGATCTCCGATGCGCTGGAGAAGGTGTACGGCCGTCATGTCGCCGAGATCCGCACCATCTCCGGTGTGTATCGCGATGAGGTCGGGAAGGCTGGCAACGTGAGTACCGCGACGGATCTGGTGGAACGTTTCGCCGAGGCCGACGGACGGCGTCCGCGCATCCTGGTTGCCAAGATGGGCCAGGATGGACACGACCGCGGGCAGAAGGTGATCGCGACGGCATTCGCCGATATCGGCTTCGATGTGGACGTCGGTTCGCTGTTCTCCACCCCGGACGAGGTGGCGCGCCAGGCCGCCGACAACGACGTGCACGTCGTCGGGGTGTCCTCGCTGGCCGCCGGTCACCTGACACTGGTCCCCGCATTACGCGACGCGCTGGCCGAGGTCGGTCGCCCGGACATCATGGTCGTGGTGGGCGGGGTCATCCCCCCCGGCGACTTCGACGAGTTGTATGCCGCTGGGGCAACCGCGATCTTCCCGCCGGGAACCGTCATCGCCGACGCAGCGATCGGCCTGCTGCACAAGCTGGCCGAGCGACTCGGGTACAGCCTGGCGTGATATGAGCCGCCCGGACCTCGCGCCCGCAGAGCTGGCGTCGGCACTGCGCAGTGGGGATCGCGCGGCGTTGGCCCGCGCGATCACCCTTGTCGAATCGACACGCACCGACCACCGGCAGCGGGCACAGGAGCTGCTGCTGGAACTGATGCCGGATGCGGGCAGCGCCATCCATGTGGGCATCACCGGTGTCCCCGGGGTCGGCAAGTCGACGACGATCGAGGCGTTGGGCATGCACCTGATCGAGGCCGGGCATCGGGTGGCGGTGCTGGCCGTCGATCCGTCCTCGACGCGCACGGGCGGGTCGATCCTCGGGGACAAGACCCGGATGGCGAACTTGGCCGTCCACCCCGACGCCTACATCCGGCCCTCGCCGACATCGGGAACCCTCGGTGGGGTGGCCCGGGCCACCCGCGAGACCATCGTGCTGCTGGAGGCGGCCGGCTTCGACGTGATCCTCGTCGAGACCGTCGGGGTGGGCCAGTCCGAGGTGACGGTGTCGGACATGGTGGACACCTTCGTGTTCCTGACCCTTGCCCGGACCGGAGATCAGTTGCAGGGCATCAAGAAGGGCGTCCTGGAACTGGCCGACATCGTGGTGGTCAACAAGGCCGATGGTCCGCATGCCGTGGAGGCGCGGGCCGCCGCGCGTGAGCTGACCGGTGCGTTGCGATTGATCTATCCGCGCGAAACCCTGTGGCGGCCACCGGTTCTCACCATGAGTGCGTTGACGGGCGACGGGCTGGCGCAATTGTGGCAGACCGTCGAGGAGCATCGGCGGGTGCTGACCGAGGCGGGGGAGTTCGAGTCGCGCCGACGCACCCAGCAGGTGAACTGGACCTGGTCGATGGTCCGCGACACAGTGTTGGACCGGGTGCTGAGCAACCCGGAGGTCAAACGGATCCGCGCCGATGTCGAGCGGCAGGTGCGCGACGGCGAGCTGACCGCGGCCCTTGCGGCCCAGCGCATCCTCGACGCTGCCGACCAGTAGCCGACCGAGATGGCCGGAAAGGTATGGCTGGCGGGTTGGTGCTTTTCGGCAAACCCCGACGTCCTCACGGTTAGGTAACAGCCCTCGATAGTTAGCCAGCCGGCGGAGTACATTGGGGCGACTGTGACCTACGCAATAGATGGCGAGCGCAACGACGCGTCCGCCGAGCAGACGGGAAGCACCCGCGCCGGAGTCCTACCGCGCGGCGTGCGCGGTGCCGCCGATCCCAGCTTTGCGCTGGCGGTGCAGGCCTTCTCCCGACTGTTCGGTCCGCGCCGGTTCGGTGGCGGCGCGCTGACGGTGTACCTGGATGGGGTGCCCGTCGTCGATGTCTGGACCGGCTGGGCCGATCGCTCGGGCCGGCGACGCTGGTCGGCCGACACCGGCGCCATGGTCTTCTCCGCGACCAAGGGGTTGGCTTCCACCGTCATCCACCGGCTGGTGGACCGCGGGCTCATCGACTATGAGGCCCCGGTCGCCGAGTACTGGCCGGAATTCGGTGCCAGGGGCAAGGGTGCGATCACCGTCCGCGAGGTCATGCGGCACCGAGCCGGTCTTTCCCAGCTCAACGGTGTCTCCAGGGCAGATCTGCTCGACCATGTCCGGATGGAGGAGCGCATCGCCGCTGCCTCGCCCGGGTTGTTGCGCGGTCGGCCCGCCTACCATGCCCTGACCTACGGCTGGCTGGTCTCGGGCCTGGCCCGCTCCGTCACCGGGCTCGGCATGCGCGAGCTATTCCGGACCGAGCTGGCACGTCCACTCGATGTCGACGGTATCCACCTGGGTCGGCCGCCCTTCTCGGCGCCGACCCAACCAGCGCAGATCATCGGTCCGCAGCGGCATCTGCAGAACCCGATCGTCAATCTGCTCACCCCGCGGCTGGCCGCGCTCCCGATCTCGGGAGGCCTCGGCGCGCTCTACTTCCCCGGCATGAAGTCCATGGTGCAGGGGGACACCCCGCTGTTGGACAGCGAGATGGCATCGGCCAATGGGGTGGCGACCGCTCGTGGTCTGGCACGGGTCTACGGCGCGATCGCCAATGGCGGTGAGATCGACGGCGGCCGATTCCTGTCGAGTGCGGTGGTGGCGGGCTTGACCGGGCGGCGGAGCCTGCATCCCGACGGGTCCCTCGGGATGCCGATGTCCTTTCACCTCGGCTACCACGGACTGCCGATCCCGGGTGTGCTCCCCGGATTCGGTCACGTCGGGCTGGGCGGCTCGTTGGGCTGGGCCGACCCGGCCGCCGGACTGGCGTTCGGCTATGTGCACAACCGGCTGCTGACCCCGCTGGTGCTGGCAGATCAAGCCGGGTTCGCGGCGATGGCCGCGCTCATCCGCCGGGGCGCGGCGCGCGCCAGGCAACGCGGATTCGGCGCGGTTCCCCGGTTCGGTGCGGGATCCGCAGGACGGGCCGCGGCGGCTGTCTGATCGCATCATCCGATCTTGGTTTCGGTAACCCGAAGTTTTGCTTGCCGCGCCGATCATCACGCGATACCGCGGGTAACACGATATTGCTGGTGACCTCGGCAGTTGGCTGGATGAATGGATATACGGCGCTCTGCAAGGGCATTTTGTCGCAGTCGCAAGCCCGTCCCGGCCCCATTCCCGACGTGCGGATTCCGTTACTCAGTCAAATGTTGCCAACCCATCTGGCGAACTAGTCGGAATGCGCGTCGCTGCGTCCTGGAGTCCTCGCCCTCGGTGCACCAGTGGGGTGATTGTTACACCTGTTTACTCAGCTCGTGGGCGGTGAGCGGGTCGTTAGCGCCGACAGTCGGCAGCCGGTTCACAGGATCGGAGCGTATGCCGGTCTCCGATGCGGTAGGTCCAAATAGTTTGCTGGCTGATTGGTTGGCTAATCCATCGCTTGACAAAGTGACTCGGATCACATTTACTTGGACGTCAATATGAAGGTCGATCCGCAGGTGAAGAGCTCGATGCGCAGTTGCTGGAATCACAAGACGTAGCTGGTGTAGCCTGCGCAACGGCGCTCTTGACGCTGTAGAGTTCGCAGTGGATTTGCTCGATTTTTAACGCCGTCGTCAACGGGGACGACTACGCTCCGACTCGGGAACGAGTTGCAGCGAGGTCCGGAGAGGGTGAGGAAGAGTGCGCAACGGTTTCAAGCGCCTGTCGGACCGGCAGCCCGGTTGATCCGACCGTAGCCAGCGCGCCCACTCAGTCTCGTACTACCCGTTTGGAAGAGGTTTGAACTTCGTGGTTGATACACCTGTCACAACGGTCGCCGTCATCGGGATGGCGTGCCGGTTGCCTGGCGGAATCGACTCACCTGACCGTATGTGGCAGGCGTTGCTCGGTGGGGAGGACCACGTCACGGTCATCCCGGCGGACCGCTGGGATGCCGACGAGTTCTACGACCCCGAGCCCGGCGTGCCCGGACGCTCGGTCTCCAAGTGGGGAGCCTTCCTCGACGATGTGGCCGGTTTCGACGCCGACTTCTTCGGTATCAGCGACCGCGAGGCCACCGCTGTCGACCCGCAGCACCGCCTGCTGCTGGAGACCGCATGGGAGGCCATCGAGCACGCGGGCATCGACCCCGCCACCCTGCAGGGATCGCGTACCGGTGTGTTCATGGGTCTCACCCACGGCGACTACCAGCTGCTGGCCGCCGACGCGCACTCGATCGAGGGCCCCTACGGCTTCACCGGTAACAACTTCAGCATGGCCTCGGGCCGCATCGCCTACCACCTCGGCGTGCACGGACCGGCGTACTCGGTGGACTCCGCGTGCTCATCGGGTCTGCTCGCGCTGCACCTCGGATGCCGCAGCCTGCACGACGGAGACAGCGACCTGGTGCTCGCCGGTGGCGTGAATCTCGTCCTGGAGCCCCGCAAGCTGTCTTCGGGATCCGCGCAGGGCATGCTCTCGCCGACCGGTCAGTGCCACGCCTTCGACGCGGCCGCCGACGGTTTCGTCCCCGGCGAGGCCACCGGCGTCGTGCTGCTCAAGCGCCTCGCCGATGCCGAGCGCGACGGTGATCGCATCCTCGCCGTCGTGCGGGGCAGCGCGGTCAACCAGGATGGTCACACCGTCAACATCGCCACCCCGTCACGCGATGCCCAGGTGGCCGTCTACCGTGCGGCCCTGGAGTCCGGCGGTATCGACCCGACCACCGTCGGCATGATCGAGGCACACGGCACCGGAACACCGGTCGGTGACCCGATCGAGTTCTCCGGCCTCGCCGCCGTGTACGGCACCGCAGGCCCCGTCGCGTTGGGTTCGTCGAAGACGAACTTCGGCCATGCCCAGTCCGCCGCGGGCACCATCGGGATCATCAAGAGCGTGCTGGCGCTGCAGCACGCGACCGTGCCGCCGAACGCCAACTTCAACCGGCTCCCCGACGAGCTCGCCAAGATCAAGACCGATCTCTTCGTCCCCGCCGAGGTGACGCCGTGGCCGATCACCGACCAACCGCGCCGCGCCGCGGTCTCGGCATACGGACTGTCCGGAACGAACGTGCACGCCGTGCTCGAAGAGGCACCCGCTGTGCCGCCCGTCGCCACCGAGAACGTCGCCACCGAGAACGTCGCCACCGGTCACATCTTCGCGCTGTCCTCGACCTCGGCCGAGGAACTGCGTCGCACCGCCGGCCGACTTGCCGACTGGGTCACCGCCCAGGGCGATGACCTCGACCTGCACGACCTCGCCTACACGCTGGCCAGGCGCCGTGCGCACCGGCCGGTGCGCACCGCGGTGCTCGCCGATGACCGCGCCGGGCTGATCGCAGCGCTGCGCGAGGTCGCCGAGGGCGAGACGCCGTACCAGCGGGCCGTCGGCGACGGTGAACGCGGTCCGGTGTGGGTGTTCTCGGGTCAGGGCTCGCAGTGGGCCCGCATGGGTGCCGGCCTGCTCGACGGTGAGCCGGCATTCGCCGCCGCGATTGCCGAACTCGAGCCGCTGATCGCCGCGGAGTCCGGTTTCTCGGTCACCGAGGAGTTGACGTCCGCGCAGACGGTCACCGGCATCGACAAGGTGCAGCCGACCGTGTTCGCGGTCCAGGTGGGCCTCGCCGCCACCCTGAAGGCCTACGGGGTGACGCCCGGAGCGGTGATCGGCCATTCGATGGGTGAGGTCGCCGCATCGGTGGTCTCCGGCGTGCTGACCCTCGCCGACGGCGTCAAGGTGATCTGCCGGCGCTCCAAGCTGATGGCCACGATCGCCGGATCCGGTGCGATGGCCTCGGTCGAACTGCCCGCCCAGCAGGTGCTCTCCGAGCTCGCGGCGCGCGGTATCAACGATGTCGTGTTGTCGGTGGTGGCCTCGCCGCGTTCGACCGTCGTCGGTGGTGCCAAGGAGTCGGTGCGCGAGCTGATCGCCGAATGGGAGAGCCGCGATGTGATGGCCCGCGAGGTTGCCGTCGACGTGGCCTCGCACTCACCCCAGGTCGATCCGATCCTCGACGATCTCGCCGACGCGCTGGAGGACCTCGACCCGTCCGAGCCCGAGGTCGATTACTACTCGGCAACCCTGTACGACCCGCGTGACATCGCCGATTTCGACGCCGACTACTGGGTCGACAACCTGCGCCACGCGGTGCGGTTCGCCGCGGCCGTGCAGGCCGCCCTCGAGGACGGGTACCGCGTCTTCACCGAGCTGTCACCGCACCCGCTGCTCACCCATGCGGTCGACCAGACCGCCACCAGCCTGGACATCGCGCACGCGGCGCTGGCCAGTGTGCGGCGCGAGCAGGAGCTGCCGCACGGACTGCGGACCGTCCTCGCCGATCTGCACAATGCCGGCGCGCGGGTCGACTTCTCCGTGCTCTACCCGGCCGGCAACCTCGTCGACGCGCCACTGCCGACGTGGACCCATCGCGAGCTGATCCTGGTGCGCGACCCGCTGGAACTGGCACCCGGTGGCGCCACGCTGGCGGTGCATCCGCTCCTGGGCGCGCACGTCCGGTTGCCCGAGGAGCCCGAACGGCACGCCTGGCAGGCCGATGTCGGCACCGAGATCCAGCCGTGGCTGGGGGATCATCAGGTGCACAACGTGGCGGCGCTGCCGGGTGCGGCGTACTGCGAGATGGCGCTGGCCGCCGCCCGTAACGTCCTCGGCGACGAGTCCGAGGTGCGCGATATCAGCTTCGACCAACTCCTGTTGCTGCAAGAGAGCACCGAGGTGACCGCCGCCGCGAGCGTGACCGGCGAGGGATCGGCCGATTTCGTCGTCGAGACCTACCTGGAGGGCGAACAGGTCAAGCGGGCCTCGGCCACGCTGCGGACCGCCGATGCCGACAGCGCTCCCACCGCGGTCGACATCGAGGGTGCGCTGGCCGCCCACACCGTGCGCGTCGACGGTGCCGAGATGCGGGCCTGGTACAACCAGCGCGGTATCCAGTACGGACCCGCGTTCGCCGGGTTGGTCGCCGTCTATGTCAACGACGGATCCGACGTGCAATCCGACTCGGTGCTCGCCGAGGTGGCGCTGCCGGGGTCGATCCGGTCCCAGCAGGGCGCCTACGGGGTGCACCCGGCGCTGCTGGACGCCTGCTTCCAGGCCGTCGGCGCACACCCCGCGCTGCGCAGCGATACCACCGGCACCCTGATGCTCCCGCTGGGAGTGCGCCGGATGCGCGCATTCGCTTCCACCCGCAACGCGCACTACTGCCACGTCAGGATCATCGGTATCACCGCCAACGCCGTCGAGGTCGACCTCGACCTGCTCGACGAGGCGGGCAGCGTCCTGCTGGCCGTCGGCGGGCTGCGGCTGGGCACTGGCGTATCCGACAGCGGACAGCGTGAGCGCACCTTCAACGACCGGTTGCTCACCATCGAATGGCGTCAGCAGGAACTGCCCGAGGTCGATTACCACGGCGGCGGTCGCTGGCTGCTGATCAGCACCTCCGATGCAGCCGACCTGCTGGCCACCAGGCTTGCCGACGCGCTCAAGACCCACGATGTCGACGTCACGACCATGGTGTGGCCGCAGCACTCCGATCACGACACCCACGCCGCCCGCCTGCGTGAGCAGCTGGAGGCGCAGTCGTTCGGCCACGTTCTGGTGGTGACCCCGCCGCGGCACGGGGTGGCCGACGAGCAGTCCGGTGTGCGGGGCGGCGACAACGTCCGGCACCTGGTCAAGATCGTCCGCGAGCTCCCGGAGACGCCGGGCGAGGCGCCTCGGCTGCACGTGCTGACCCGCAACGCCCAGACGGTGCTCCCGGAGGATTCGGCGAACCTTGACGAGGCCGGTCTGCGCGGGCTCATCCGCGTGATCGGTACCGAGTACCCGCAGCTCAAGACCGCTCAGATCGACGTCGACGACTACACCGACGCCACCCAGATCGCCGCACAGCTGCTGTCCGGTTCCGACGAGGACGAGACCGCCTGGCGGTCCAGCCTGTGGTACGTGGCCCGGCTGACACCCGGCGCGCTGCGGCCCGAGGACCGGCGCACGACGGTGGTCAATCCGGCCCGCGAGGGGATGCGTCTGCAGATCCGCACACCGGGGGATATCCAGTCCCTCGAGCTGGCGGCCTTCGAGCGGGTGGCCCCGGGACCCGGTCAGATCGAGGTCTCGGTCACCGCGTCGAACCTGAACTTCGCCGATGTGCTGGTGGCCTTCGGGCGTTACCCGTCCTTCGAGGGCCGGTTGCCCAAGCTGGGCGCCGATTTCGCCGGTGTCGTCACCGCGGTCGGTCCGGGGGTGACCGGGCACAAGGTCGGTGACCGCGTCGGTGGTATCTCCGCCGACGGGGCCTGGGCCACCTTCGTGACCTGTGATGCCAACCTGGCCGTCACACTGCCGCCGGGGTTGCCCACCAACCGCGCCGCCGCCGTGCCGAGTGCCCACGCGACCGCGTGGTACAGCCTGCACGATCTGGCCCGCATCAGCGCCGGGGACAAGGTGCTGATCCACTCGGCCACGGGTGGTGTCGGCCAGGCGGCCGTCGCCATCGCGCGAGCCGCTGGGGCGGAGATCTTCGCCACCGCGGGTAGCGAGGCCCGTCGTGAGCTGCTGCGGGGCATGGGTATCGAGCATGTCTACGATTCGCGCAGCACCGCGTTCGCCGACCAGATCCGCGCGGACACCGACGGCTACGGGGTCGATATCGTGCTCAACTCGCTGACCGGGGCCGCCCAGAAGGCTGGCCTGGAGCTGTTGTCGTTCGGCGGCCGGTTCGTCGAGATCGGCAAGCGCGACATCTACGGCGACACCCGGATGGGACTGTTCCCGTTCCGTCGCAACCTGTCGTTCTACGCCGTCGACCTGGCGCTGTTGTCGCTGACCGACTCCGACACGCTGCGTCGGCTGCTGGAGGTCTGCTACCAGCAGATCGCCGACGGGGTGCTCCCGCTGCCGGAGACCACCCATTATCCGCTGCAGGACGGTGCCACGGCGATTCGTGTCATGGGTGCCGCCGAGCACACCGGCAAGCTCGTCCTGGACATCCCGCACGGAGGCCAGATCGACGCCGTGGTGCCGCCCGGAGAGTTCCGGGTGTTCCGCTCCGATTCCGCATACATCGTCACCGGCGGCCTCACCGGTCTCGGACTTTTCCTCGCCGAGAAGTTGGCCGAGTCCGGTGCGGGACGCATCGTGCTCAATGGCCGGTCCGCACCGTCGGAGGCGGCCACCGAGGTCATCGACCGGATTCGCCGCGGCGGGACCGAGGTCGAGGTGCAGCGCGGGGATATCGCCGATCCCGAGACCGCCGACCGGCTGGTCGAGGCGGCGTGTGCGACCGGGTTGCCGCTGCGCGGTGTGCTGCACGGCGCAGCGGTCATCGAGGATGCGGTGCTGGCCAACATCACCGACGAACTGATCGAACGTGACTGGGCGCCAAAGGTTTACGGTGCGCTGAACTTGCATCGTGCGACGGCCAAGCAGACCTTGGACTGGTTCTGTGTGTTCTCGTCGGCGGCCGCGCTGGTCGGTTCGCCCGGCCAGGGCGCTTATGCCGCGGCCAACAGCTGGCTCGATGCCTTCACCCACTGGCGTCGCGGTCAGGGTCTGCCCGCGACATCGATCGCCTGGGGGCCCTGGTCGCAGATCGGTGCGGGCACGGCGCTGGCCGATTCGGGGGAGGCCGGGATCGATCCGGAGGAAGGCGCCTACGCGTTCGAGACGCTACTTCGCCACGATAGGCCTTACAGTGGTTATGCACCCGTGGTCGGCACCCCGTGGCTGGCGGCGTTCGCGCAGAGCAGCAAGTTCGCCGAAGCGTTCCAGTCGACGGGTCAGCGCAGTACCGGCAGCGCCTTCCTCGCGGAGCTGCACGAACTGCCGCGTGACGAGTGGCCGGCCCGGATGCGCCGCATGATCTCCGAGCAGATCAGCCTGATCTTGCGGCGGTCGGTGGATCCCGACCGGCCGCTTGCGGAGTACGGGCTGGACTCGCTGGGCACGCTCGAAGTACGGACCCGCATCGAGGCGGAGACAGGTATACGTATCGGATCCACAGATATTTCGACCATTCGGGTGCTCGCCGACCGTCTGTGTGACGTTCTTGCCCCCGAAGAAGTATCGGTTCCGTCATGATCGAAGGTCGTGCAACGTCGCTCGAACCCCGATCCGACGTCGTCGAAGCAGGAGACAGATTGTGGTAGCGATGAAACCGATCCATGACTGGGTCGGCGAACCAGGTGCCGTGATTTCCTGGCACCCCTCACGGTCGACCCTGGCCAAGGTCAAGGACGCCCCGGTCAGCGATGTCCCGGTCAGCTACCAGCAGGCACAGCACCTGCTGGCCTACCGCAAGCATTCCGCCGCGGGCACCGACATGGCCAGGCTGAACATCCCGTCCTGGGATATCCCAGGACGTTGTGACGTCCGTGCCATGACCCATGTCATCAACGCGTACCTGCGCAGGCACGACACGTTCCACAGCTGGTTCGAGTACCTTCCTGGACCGGACGGCGCCGCGGGCGAGATCGTGCGTCACACGCTCACCAATCCCCGCGATATCAAGTTCGTCGCCACCGAGCAGGGGGAGATGACGGCCCAGCAGTGGCGCGACCACATCCTGGCCACCGCCAGCCCGTGGGAATGGGACTGCTTCCACGTCGGCGTGATCCAGCGGGCCGACCACTTCACGGTGTACATCAGCGTCGACCATGTGCACACCGATGCCATGTTCATGGGTCTGGCCTTCGTCGAGATCCACATGATGTACAACGCCCTGGTCGAGGGCGCAGCGCCGCTCAAGCTGCCCGAGCCGGGCAGTTATGACACCTACTGCCGCGAACAGCACGAGTACGTCTCGGCGCTGACCACGGACTCGCCGGAGGTGGCCGGGTGGATCGACTTCCTGCAGAGCAGCGGCGGCTCGTTGCCGACGTTCCCGCTGCCGCTGGGTGACCCCTCGGTCGCCTACACCGGTGATGTCATCACGCTGAAGCTGCTGGACAAGGATCAGGGCGACCGGTTCGAGGCCATCTGCATCGCGGCCGGCGCGCGTTTCAGCGGCGGGGTGTTCGCCTGCGGTGCGATCGCACATGCCGCGCTGACCGGTGACGACGTCTACCGCGTCATCACCCCGACCACGACCCGGCGTACGCCCGCGGAGTTCATGACCACCGGCTGGTTCACCGGCCTGGTGCCGATCACGGTCCCGGTGGACACTGCGACCTTCGGTAACACCGCCCGCGCCGCGCAGGAGTCCTTCGACGGTGGTCTGGACCTGGCCCACGTGCCTGTCGAGCGGGTACTGGAGCTCGGTGCGGAATCGCACGGGCTGCGCGCTCCCAACGGTGGTGTGCCGATGCTGTCCTACCTCGACGTCGGCCTGCTCTCGCCCGGTGTGATCGCCGAGTGGCAGCGGCTCAACGGCACCATCTGGAGCGACTCGCGCGCCGCCTATCAGGTGGGGATGTGGGTCAACCGGGTCGAACACGAGACCACGGTGACCGCGGCGTTCCCGGCCAATCCGATCGCCCGCGAATCGGTCCTGCGCTATCTGGAGGCGATGAAGGCCGTGTACGTCAGCGTCGTCGAAGGCCGCGATCTCGCGGTCCTGCCGATCGGTGCCGACGCCGCGGGCCTGAATCTCAAGACGGCCTGATCGCCCTGTTCGCATCGGAGGTGTCGACGCGATGAGTCGTGCCGCCACACGGCCGGCGCAGCGGGACGACCGGATCGATTTCACCGATCAGGCGATGTTCCTCGGCCTGCGTGCCACCGGCCAGGAAGCCGTCATGCAGATCGTGTGGATCTACGAGCGTCCCGTCGATCTCGACGCCATCCGCGGGTTCCACCAACACATCGGGTACGGGCTGCTCGGCAGGCGGATCGAACGGTCCGCGCTGCCTTTCGGTCGGCACCGCTGGGTGTCGGCACTGGGCCCGCAGTCCGAGCTCGATTTCGCGGCACCGCGTCCGCGCGCCGAGCTCGGCCGCTGGATCGATGAGCGGTCGACCATGCCGCTGGATCCGGAGTACGGACCCGCCTGGCATGTCGGTGTGCTGCCCATGAGCGACGGGTCGACCGCGGTCAGCATCGTCATCTCGCACTGTGTCAGCGATGGTGGCGGTGCGCTGGCGGCCATGGTGAACGCGATTCATCGCCGTCGCCTGGATTTCGGCTACCCGCCACCGAAGTCGCGCACCCGGGCCGCGGCGTTGCGCGCCGATCTGCGCGACACCGTGCGCGGACTCCCCGAGGTGGGTCGCACGCTCGTCGAGGCCGCCCGCCAGGCGCTACGCCGACGCGACGAGCTGACCGCGTCCGGTGCCACCAAACCCGTGGTCACTGGCCCCGATCACCAGGTCTTCACCCCCTCGGCGACGGTCCGTGTCGCGCTCTCCGACTGGGACCGCCGCGCCGGCGAACTCGGTGGCAACGGTCATTCGCTGGTCGCCGGGTTCGTCGCCAAACTCGCCGAACAGATCGGTCGGGTGGGCCCCGACGGCATGGTGACCCTCAACATTCCGCAGGGTGACCGCAGGCCCGGTGACGACGACACGCGCGCCAACGCGGTGATCCTGGTCAACCTGGCCATCGACCCGGCCAAGGTCACCGTCGACCTCGCCGACGCGCGTGCGGCCCTGCGGGAGGGTCTGCGGGTGGCCCGTGAGGTGCCCAACGACGATCTCAAGCTGCTCCCGTTGACCCCGTTCATCCCGAAACGAGTGGTGCGCACGATGGCCGACGTGGCCTTCGGCTTCTCCACCGAACTTCCGGTGTCGTGCTCGAACATGGGTGATGTGCCCCCGGACCTGCCGAACATCGACGGCACCCCGGCCGATGTCGTCTTCCTGCGCGGTATCGACCGGGTGGCCACCCGGCACGCGTTGGAGCAGCGGTGTGGGCTGCTCACCGTGGTGGCCGGCCGGATCAACGGTGCCGAGGTGCTGACGTTCGCCGCGTACGCGCCGGGCGCACCGAACACCACCGCATGGTTGCGGACCGAATTGGACAAGACGCTGGCCGCATTCGAGCTGTCCGGTGTGATCGAGTAAAGAGGGGACAGTCTGTGGAGTTCACCAACGGCGACGCCGTGGGCAATCGGCTGACGCTGTGGGACGAGGCGATGGTGCGCGCCAACCGTGCGACCGGCCGGGTGCAGATGATCCAGGTGGTCTGGATCTACGAGCACCCGGTGAACATGGACCAGGTGCGCCGCTTCTACCGCAACTTCGGCTACGGGATGGCGGGCCGCCGGGTCGAACGTTCGCCGTTGCCGTTCGGCAGATACCGGTGGGTGGCGGCCCTCGGACCGGCCGCACCGCTGCACATCAACACCGATCCGCTGCCGCGCGCGGAGATCGGCGACTGGGCAGACCGGTGGGCCCAGGTCACGGTCGATCCGGAGCATGGACCTGGTTGGCAGATGGCCGTGCAGTCGTTCACCGATGGCGTGACAGCCATCTCGATGGTGGGTTCGCACTGCCTCGGCGACGGGGTGGCCGCGCTGCTGGCCGTCGGCACGGCGGTGGCCGGTGCCAACATCGACATCGGGTACCCGCCGCCGCTGTCGCGGCGGACCGGCCGTGCGATCGTCGAGGACCTGCGCGAGACCGTCCGGGAACTCCCGACCATCGCCCGCGCGGCGCGCAAGGCGGTCAAGGTGCTGCGCGCCGGCGCGCAGGAGGCCGGCCCGAAGGCCGCCCCCGTTCGCCGGGCGATCGCCGATCCGCACGAGCGCGTCATCGTGCCCGCCATCACCGCCTACGTCGATCTGGCGGAATGGGACGCCAAGGCCGAGTCCCTCGGCGGCAACGGCTATTCGATGCTGGCCGCGATCTGCGCCAAACTCGGGGAGCGGATGGGCAGGCGCAACCCGGACGGCAACATCTCGCTGCTGATCGCCATCAGCGACCGCACCGCCCAGACCGATGTCCGGGCCAACGCCATGTCGCTGGTGAACGCCAAGATCGATCCGACCGATCTGACCAAGGACCTCAGTGCCACACGCGCCACGCTGCGCACCGCCCTGAAGTCCGCCAAGGACCAGCCCGACGAGATCCTCGAGCTGATGCCGCTGACGCCGCTGGTTCCCAAGCGCCTGGTCAAGAAGGTCGCCGACATCATGATCGCCTCCGACGACAAGCCGGTGGTGTGCTCCAACATGGGTGATCTGCCGTCGATGCTGGCCAGCGTCGACGGCACCGAGGCCGAGTACACATCGTTCTTCGGCATCGACCAGGCCACCCCGCGCGGCGAGCTCGAAAGCGGCGACGGTCAGCTGGTCGTCGTGTCCGGTCGACTCAATGGCAAGGTCATCATCGGCATCGTCGCCTATGAGGCCGGGGCGGAGAACTCGAAGTCCCGGTTGCGCACGCTCACGACCGAGGCGCTCGCCGAATTCGACCTCACCGGCGTGTTCGTTTAATACTGCTTACCGATTGAGCTGGTTCTCGAAAGAGAATTGCCGAGAAAGGCATCACCGTGTCCGACACCAACCTCATCGGCGTGCTGCGCGAACGTGCCAGCCTGCAGCCTGAGGACATCGCGTACACCTTCATGGACTACGACCATGAGTGGGATGGCGTGGCCACCACCCTGACGTGGTCCCAGCTGTACCGCAGGGTCCGCAACCTGGCCTCCGAGATGCGCCAGATCGGTCAGCTCGGCGATCGCGCCGTCATCCTGGCGCCGCAGAGCCTGGAGTACGTGATCGGTTTCCTGGCCTCGTTGGAGGCGGGCATCATCGCGGTGCCGCTGTCGGTGCCGATGGTCGGCCAGCATGACGAGCGGGTGTCCGCCGTGATCAAGGACTCCGCGCCCACGATCATCCTGACCACCTCGTCGGTGGCAGGAGCCGTCGCGGAGTACGCCAAGACCGATGACGGGGCCGCCGCGGCGACGGTCATCGAGGTCGACACCTTGGATCTGGAGGCCCGGCGCAAATCGCTGTCCAGCCGCGAGCAGAAACCCGCGACCGCGTACCTGCAGTACACATCGGGCTCGACGCGCACCCCGGCCGGGGTGATGGTCACCAACCGCAACCTCACCTCGAACTTCGAGCAGATGATGTGTGCGTTCTTCCCCCACTTCGGCAAGGTGCCGCCCCCGGGCGCCCATGTGGTGTCGTGGTTGCCCTTCTACCACGACATGGGTCTGCTGCTCGGCATCGTCGCCCCTGTGCTGGGCGGGTGGAGCACCGTGTTCACCACCCCGCTGTCGTTCCTGGCCCGGCCCGCCCGCTGGATCCAGCTGATGGGCAGTTACCCGCGCGTCGTGACCGGGGGACCGAACTTCGCCTTCGAGCTGGCGGCCGGGCGGACCACCGATGAGGATCTCGACGGTATCGACCTCGGCGATGTGATCGCCGTCTACAGCGGGGCCGAGCGCGTGCACGAGGCCACCCTGAAGCGGTTCTCGCAGAGATTCGCCAAGTTCAACTTCGACGAGGGCGTCATCCGGCCCTCGTACGGCCTGGCCGAGGCGACGTTGTTCGTCGGCACCGGGGTGCCCGGTCCGCCCAGCGTGGTGGCCTTCGACCCGGAGAAGCTGTCCGCCGGGGTTGCCGAGCGAACCACCGACGGCAGCGGCACGAAACTGGTCGGCTACGGCCGTCCGGAGGATCCGGTGGTCCGCATCGTGGATGCGGAGACGCTGGTCGAGGTGCCCGCCGGCGGTATCGGCGAAATCTGGTCCTACGGTGAGAACAACTGCCTCGGCTATTGGGAGAAGCCCGAGCAGACGGCGCACACCTTCGGCGGGACGATCACCAACCCGTCCGAGGGCACTCCGGAGGGACCCTGGTTGCGAACCGGTGATCTCGGTTTCCTCTCCGACGGCGAGCTTTTCATCATCGGCCGGATCAAGGATCTGCTGATCGTGCGCGGCAGCAACCACTATCCCGACGATATCGAGGCCACCATCCAGGAGATCACCGGCGGCCGGGTGGCGGCGATCGCCGTCGACGGGGACCGCAGCGAAGAGCTCGTCGCGATCATCGAGGTCAAGAAGCGCGGTGACTCCGAAGCCGAGGTGGAGGAGAACCTCCTCAACATCAAGCGCTCCGTGGCATCGGCGGTATCGCAGACGCACGGTATTGCCGCAGCCGATCTGGTGCTGGTGCCGCGCGGGGCCATCCCGATCACCACCAGCGGCAAGATCCGCCGCCAATCCTGTGTGCAGAAGTACCGTGACGGCGAGTTCGCGCGCCTCGACGAAAACCTGCAAACGGTGTGACCGGTGGGTGACAACACCCTGGCCTATATCGACCAGGCCTCGTTCCTGGGGCTGCGTGCCCTCGGCCGCGGCCCGATCGTCCAGACGGTCTGGGTGTATGACCGGTCGGTCGACATCGACGGTCTGCGGCGGCTGCGCCGCGAACTGGGCCACGGTCTGCTGGGCAGGCGCATCGAACGATCGGTCCTGCCGTTCGGCAGACACCGGTGGGTGTCCGACACCAGCGCGCCGACGCTCGACCTCTCGGTGCAGGAGATATCCCGCAGCCAGGTGGGGGACTGGGCCAACAGCCGGCTGGCCGTGCCCATCGATCCCGAACGCGGCCCAGGGTGGCGGTTGGCGGTCCAGCCGTTGTCCGATGGTGGTGGCGCGGTCAGCCTGACCGCTTCGCATTCCCTCGTCGACGGGCTCGGGTTCATCGCCGCCGTCACCGATGCCGTCAACGGCGTGCGGCACGATCTGGGTTACCCACCACCCGGATCCCGGCCGCGCCGAAGGGCATTGGCGCAGGATGCCCGGCAGACGTTGGCCGCGATACCGGAGATGGCCGCAGCGGTGGTGGCCTCGGCCCGGGTCGCCAGGGCAGAGCGCGCGGATCTCACGACGTCGATCAAGGCGGCCGGGGACGTGCCGCCCGGTGACGACGTGCCGATGGTCCCGCCGTCGGTGATCACCTTCGTCGATATCGATCAATGGGATGCCTGCGCCAAACGGCTTGGTGGTAGCAGCAATTCGTTGTTCGCCGGACTCGCCACCCGCATCGGTGCCAGGTTGGGCCGGTTGAACCCGGATGGCCGGGCGAACCTGTCCTGGCCGGTGAGCGAGCGTACTGCCGGTGATACCAGGGCCAATGCGCTGGTGTCGGTGTCGATGACGGCCGACCCGGACGAGGTGCTCGGCGACCTGGGCGGGGTCCGTGCTGCCATGCGGCAGGCACTGGCCGAGTCGGAGCAGACCTCGGTGAAACTGACCGGGCCACTGCCGCTCACCCCGTTCACCCCCAAGATCGTCCTGCGGCGGCTGGAGGGCATGGTGCTCGCGGTCAACGATCCGATCGGCTGCTCGAATCTCGGCGAGCCCGAGGACGCGTTCAGCTGTCCCGACGGTACTCCCGCGGATTTCGTGTTGATGCGTGGTGTGGAGCCCAACGTGACCAGCAGGGAGCTCAACCGGATCGGTGGACAGCTCGTGTTGGGCGGAATCCGCGCCAGGGGACGGTTCGGCGTCTCGGTATCGGCCTGGTCGGTGCACGGACCCAATTCGAAAGCTGCGCTGCGCGAACTGGTCTCGGCGGCCTATGCCGACTTCGGACTCACCGGGCTCGTCGAACTCTAGCCGGTTCCGCAGTCACAGCCCGGTGATGCCGAGCCCGATCAGGATGACACCGACGACGGCCACGAAGATACCCGCCTGCTTGCGGGTTCGGCTGCGCACCCAGGCGTTCATCTGCTGCACCCATGTCCGGGTCTTTTCCGGCGCCACGATGAAGCTCAGCATCGGTACCGTCGCGGCCCAGCCGGCCAGCAGCAGGAAGGTCAGCAGCGCCAATCCCTGCTCCAGCGGCGGAGTTTGGGACGCGATGATGATGGCGAGCAGCGCGAAATAGTCGATACTCGGCATCGCCGTCGCGGCGCCGATGGAGGCGGCGAACACCGGTGACTCGCTCTTGAGGAACTGGCGGATCCGGGCCAGGAACCGCGTGCGTCGCCGCGGCGGTGTGGTTTCGGCGACCAGATCGGCGACGTGCTCCTCATGGCTTGCCGCGTGATCGGCTGTACCGTCGGCCGCGCCGGACTCGCCACCGCCGGCGGGGATCTTCTCCTTAGGCCGGAACCGGTCCAGCGGGATCTTCGAGGCCAGCAGGGCGCCGAGCAGTATCAGCACCGCACCGAAGGCGATCTGTAGCGGGGCCGGGTGAATATTGCTGTCGCCCAAGAAACTGCGGTGGAAGACGAACAGGACGGTCAGCCCGACGGTGAGGCTGATGGTCAGCCCGGTGCACTGGAAGACGATCAGGTGCCGAATGGGATGGCGCCTGGTCAGCAGCAGCGCGATCAACCCGAGGCGTGTGGGTTCGATGCTGACGGTGAGGCCGAGCAGCACGACGGTCGTCCACACGAGCGCAAACGGTACCGTTTGGGTTCGTCGTCGGCAACTTGCGTCACCTTCCGGCGCGCGCCTCCTGCTCGAGCAGGTCCGCGGCGGTGCCGACGCTCTCCGAAGCCGGACGCATCCGTCCGGCGAGCAAACGCGCGCGCTCGGCGACTCCCGGTGCCAGCACCGTGCGCAGGTCGGCGAGCAGGGTATCCCGGGTGCTGGCCGAGAAGCGGCGGTATGCGCCGACACCGAGGCGCTCGACCTGTTTGCCCCACAACGGTTGTTCGGCCGCGACCCACAGCACCAGGGTGGGTATCCCGGCGCGCAGGCCGGCCGACGTCGTCCCGGCACCTCCATGGTGGACGACGGCGCGACAGGACGGAAACACCACGGAATGGTTGACCGCGGGCACAACCTTGACCGCATCGGTCGACGTGGTCTCGTCGAACGCCGAGAAACCCGCGCAGATCAACGCGCGCTCGCCCAGTTCGCCGCATACATCACTGATCATGCGCACCGCGTCGGCGGGGGAGTCCAGCGGCATACTGCCGAATCCGAAGTAGACCGGCGGGCTGCCGTCGGCGATCCACGACATCACCTCGTGGTCCACCGCGGTGGTCTTCTGCAACGTCAGGGAGCCGACAAGGGGTCGACGCTCGCCCCATTCGGTTGCCAGCCCGGGAAAGAACACCGGATCGTAGGCCTGGATCTCCAGCGCTCCACCGGAGACGATCCGGGTCACCGGTGAGCTGGTGGCCCGCGGCAGGCCCAGCACCGCGCGCTGGCGTGCCTCCGCCGGTCGCAGCAGCTGCCAGTGCATCCAGGCTCCGGCCGAATACCCCGCGGTGACCACCGCCTTCGGGACCCGCGCCGGCAATAGTTGCCGGTTGGCGCGCACCGGGAAGTAGTGCACCTCGGCAAGCGGGAGACCACGGGCCTCAGCGATATTGCCTGCGATCTCCTGATAGGCGGTACCGGTGACGAGCAGATCCGCGTCGGTGGCCATGGCCAGCAGCAGCTCGCTCATCTCGTCCCAGCCGCGGGTGGCCGCAGCCCTGGCTCTGCGCACCGCGTCGAGCGGATTGCCCAGCCGCATCCAGTCCGCCGGTCCGGCTGCGGTGAGCGCGTCGGGGCGCTCGAAGACGTCGCCCTCGAGTTGCTGCTGGGAATCGGGGCCATAGCCGACGGCGGACAGGCCGACCGATTCGACGAAGTCGACCAAATTCGGTGGCACCGCCATCGGCACCTCATGCCCGCGGCGCTGGAGTTCAAGGGCCACGGCCGCACACGGTTCGACGTCGCCGCGGGTGCCGTGGATGGTGATCGCGATCTTCATCGGTCACCGTCGTCGAGCGGCGCACCGTGGCATCCGGCCGGCACGCCGACAGACTATATACTCGCCGCGTCAGGCGGCACGGGCCGCCACAATTTCAGAAGGGGCCAGATGACGAGCAGCGCGGTCAGCACGGGCCCCAGCCGCCGCTACTACGTGACATTCGGTGTTCTCCTGCTCGCCTGGGCCACCGTGCTGGTATTGGTCGCGGCGAGGTTCGTCCCGGACGGCTACTGGTACTCCTACTTCTCCGTCGACTACTCACAGGGCTTCATCCGGCGCGGTCTGGCCGGCGAGATCGTCAATCTCTTCCCCGACGAGCGGTACTTCGGTGCGCTGGCGGTGCTGCGCTGGATTCCGACGGTGCTCTTTGCCCTCGGTCTTGCCGCGGTCGCGTGGTTCGTCGCGGTGCGCAGCGGCCGATCGGATCGCAGGTGGTTGCTGGCGCTCCTGATTCCCGTGTTGCCCTTCGGTTTTGCCTTCGGGGTTTTCTCGGCGCGCACCGATCTGCTCGGTGCCGCGGCGCTGGCCCTGTTCGCGGTCGCCCTGGCTGTGGTCACCACCCGTCGCGCGGTGATCGTCATCTCGGCGCTGTACGGGGCGGTCACGGTGGTGCTGACGCTGATCCACGAGGCGACCGTGTTCCTGTTCGGGCTCGGTGCGATCGTGGCGCTGGTGGTGCTGGCCGGATCCCTCGGGAGCGGTGCGTTGCGGCTGTGTGCGGCGCTGGCCCTGGGGCCCGGCATCGTGACGGCGCTGGTGGTGTC
The DNA here is from genome assembly GCF_000691525.1 of Mycolicibacterium neoaurum ATCC 25795. Classification (GTDB taxonomy): domain Bacteria; phylum Actinomycetota; class Actinomycetes; order Mycobacteriales; family Mycobacteriaceae; genus Mycobacterium; species Mycobacterium neoaurum. The sequence continues at coordinate 327,227 of NZ_JMDW01000010.1, read as the reverse complement.
GTTGTTCGGTGCCCGCGGACGATCGGCGGCGCTGTGCGAGGTGGTGCCGCACGGCGCGATGAACCATCCGCTGGCCGGGAATCCGACTCCCGGTCAGCTGCTGCGCGGGTTCCGCTACGAGGTCGACTATCACGACTGGATGTGCCGGGCCATCCTGCCGTTGTTCGACCAGAGCTTCGGTGACGCGCTCGGTTTCGTCGCCAGTATCGGCGTGGTTGCGCTGGTGGGGTCGACCATCTATGGCGTCGTGGTGCTGGCCGTGTCGATGGGTCTCATCGCCGAGGTGTCCGGCGTTTCGGTGGCGCGGTTCCGCGACGCCTTGTCGGGGCAGCGCGTCGCGGTCGCGGTCGGGCTCGTACTGATCCTGCCGGTGTTCCTCACCGGTGTGGACTGGATTCGCTGGTGGGTCATCATCGCCTACGACCTCGCCATCGTGTTCCTGCTGTTCGCGAGTCGCGGCGCAGAGATCGATCAGCCCCCGACGCCGCGTTCGGTGAAGGTGCTGACGGTGCTGGCTTTGGTCCTGGCGTTGGTGCCGATCGGCATCATCCCGGGGTTCGGTGCGCCGGTACCGATGTGAGGCCAGGCCTCAGCGGTTGGCCTTGCTGAACCATTTCGTCTTGATGCGCCAGGAATGTGCCGACGAGATCGCGAACCCGGCGCCGCATCCGCAGGCGAAGATCCACACCAGTACACCGCGTTCGAGATCGAGGGCCGCCGGCCAGATGGCGGTGGCGATGCGGATCATGCACGCGATGATTCCGCTGGCGCAGGCGGCCAGGTAGATGTTGGCGACGCGGCGCGAGCGCGGATCCTTGCGCAGCACCAGCAGTGCGCGCGCACCGTAGACCAGCAGGTAGATCAGCAGTCCGCAGAGCATCGTCCAGTACGCGGCCAGCCACCCGTCGGTGGGCGAGGCGAAGAAATCGCGGGCATAGACGTCGTGGGCGCTGCTCATGGCGAACGTGGCCAGCAACAGCGGGATGCAGAGCGTGGCGGGATATTCGACGTATTGCTTGAAGGCACGTTGCATGGAGTGGTCGTCCTGCAAACGGCCCAGCGCGTTGTAGACGATGGCCGATGCGGCCACGATGTACATATCGTGGCCGATGAAATCTTCCAGATTCCACATCCCGGTCCACGAGTGCAGGACCCTGCCGATGGTCTCGGAGGCCCACGGTGACATCAGCAGGATGGCGCCGCCCTGGAGTGCGATGTTGAGGGTGGCGGCCACCTCCCAGCGACACGACCAGGTGACGCGGCGAATCCACAGACTCCACGCGATACACATCAGCGTGATCGCGATCAGTGCGGTGATTTCCATCGTGGTGCGCCTTTACGGATGTAGAAAGCGGCCGTAGAAACCGGTATCGCGTGTGCGATACCGGATAACTGCCAGCAAATTCTAACCGTTAGAGGGGCGGCGCGTCGCTACGTGGCCGTAATTCGGAGATCTTTTTCGGGCGGGCGTGTTGCTGGGTGGCGGTCTGCTCACGGACGGACTCGGCCACCGCGGTGACGGTGAACGGCGTGGACTCGATGTAGTTCCACACCTCTTGCCTGCTCATCAGGCCGAAGCGGATCTGCAGGTCGGGATAACTCAGCGCAAACCGGTCGGCGATGCGCCGCAGTTCCTCGGCGTCGGGGTAGCTGGCCTCTTTGATCCGGCGGTAATAGGTGCTGCTGGAGATGTCCAATGCGTCATAGATGTCCTTGGCTTCGACATCCCCGTCCAGCAGGTAATCAAGCAGGGCTTTCAGTTGGCGGCCGTTCTCATCTGTACGGGGCACCCGTCGACAATAACCCTTTCCCATTGCTGAGGGCCAGCAACCGTTCGGTGGACATATGGCCACTAATTGACAGGGGTGTCAGACTTTCGGGAGTGATGTCCCATTTCTGGGAATTCGGCTGTAGTCTCTGCCACATGGTTGCTCCGCTGTTCCAGGACCGAGTTCACGCCGATGTTCTCGCCGCTGATGTTCTCGCTGCGCCCGCCGCATCAGGGTTCTCGACGTCGCTGCCCTCGCTGCCCTCGACGCCCGATATCTCCACCGCCGGTTTCGAACTGGTCGTCGGTCAGGCGCGCGATATCGCGGCGACGCTGACGCTGACGGACTATGACGCCGACGGACTGCCCGCCGAATCGGATCTTCACCGTGTCGGCCTGGAATTGCCGCCGGTGCTGAGCGCCGAACTCGACGGTGCCGCGGCCCACCTGGGCATCCTGAACGGCAAGATCCTGATCGCCGCCCTCGGCAGGGCCGTGGCGCGCACCATCGGGCGCGGTGTCCTGGCCGTGGACGTCGACGCGCACATCATCGCCCTCGATTGCGTGATGCCCGCGGAGTTGGATGCGACCGAGATGATCGCGCATGTCTGCTCGGCGCTGGTCGGTTCGACCGGGCGGCAGCACGAGCAGCCGCTGGCCGATCTGTCGTTCCGATGTGCCGGACCCGTCTCCGCCGACGAGCCGTTGGCCGGGCATGCGCTGGAACTGCGCGCCTATCGCTGCAACGGGCTGGTGCAGATCGACTTCTGGTACGACGCACGCCGCTTCGAGGCGTACACCATCGAAGAGCTGGCCGAGCAGTTCCCGCAGGCGCTCATCGAGATCACCTCGGAGGCGGTCCCGGAGGAGATCGACGCCGCCTGAGCGTTAGACTCCGTAGTCAACGACGCAGATCCGGCCATCACCGGGGAGTCTCCGGAAGAACGGGCAGGATCCACCGTGGTCCCGTCCCAGTAGAACCGGACGGTGGGGCCCGTCATCGCCCGTAGTTGAGCGGCAGATCCGCGTGGTCTGCAAGCGGGGTGGTACCGCGGGCTCGCGCACCGGCGCGATGTTCGTCCCCGTGCCTGAATCGTTGGGCACACAGGAGACGCAGTGACCGCTGACCCGAAATCGGCCGCTTACCCCAAGCCGGCCGCGGGAACCCCCAATTTCCCGGCGCTGGAAGCCGAGGTCCTCGATTACTGGGGTGCCGACGACACCTTCCGGGCCAGCATCGCGCGCCGGGACGGCGCCCCGGAGTACGTGTTCTACGACGGTCCGCCGTTCGCCAACGGCCTTCCGCATTACGGCCACCTGCTCACCGGCTACGTCAAGGACATCGTCCCGCGCTACCGCACCATGCGCGGATACAAGGTGGACCGGCGGTTCGGTTGGGACACCCACGGCCTACCCGCCGAGCTGGAGGTGCAGCGCCAGCTCGGGATCACCGACAAGAACCAGATCGAAGAGCTCGGCATCGAGAAGTTCAACGACGCCTGCCGCGCCTCGGTGATGAAGTACGCCGGCGAATGGCGCGCCTACGTCACCCGCCAGGCCCGCTGGGTCGACTTCGACAACGACTACAAGACGATGGATCTGGACTTCATGGAGTCCACCATCTGGGCGTTCAAACAGTTGTGGGACAAGGGTCTTGCCTATCAGGGCAACCGCGTGCTGCCGTACTGCTGGAACGACGAGACCCCGTTGTCCAACCACGAGCTGCGGATGGACGATGACGTCTACCAGAGTCGCCAGGACCCCGCGCTGACGGTGGGATTCAAGGCCGTCGACGGTCCGGCCGCCGGCGCCTACCTGCTGATCTGGACCACCACGCCGTGGACCCTGCCGTCGAACCAGGCGGTGGCGGTCAACCCGGGCGTCTCCTACGTGGTGGTCGACGGCCCCGACGGGCACCGTTTCGTCCTCGCCGAGGCCCGCCTCGGTGCCTATGCCCGGGAACTGGGTGAGGAACCGGTCGTGGTCGCGACCTACCTGGGCGAGCAGTTGCTGGGCACGCGCTACCTGCCCCCGTTCGCGTACTTCGCCGAATCCGAACAGGCGCGCAACTCCTTCCAGGTGCTCGGCGCCGAGTTCGTCAGCACCGAGGACGGCACCGGTCTGGTGCACATGGCGCCCGCCTACGGTGAGGACGACAAGGCGACCGCCGATACCGCCGATATCGTCGCGGTCACCCCGGTGGACTCCAAGGGGCGGTTCGATTCGACCGTGCCCGATTACGCGGGCCTGCAGGTCTTCGAGGCGAACCCGCAGATCATCAAGGATCTGAAGAACGGGACCGGACCGGCCGCGGTGAACGCGCCGGTGCTGCTGCGCCAGGAGACCTATGACCACTCGTACCCGCACTGCTGGCGCTGCCGTAATCCGCTGATCTACCGGGCGGTGTCGTCCTGGTTCGTCAAGGTGACGCAGTTCCGGGACCGGATGGTCGAGCTCAACCAGCAGATCACGTGGTATCCCGAACATGTCAAGGACGGTCAGTTCGGCAAGTGGCTGTCGAACGCCCGCGACTGGTCCATCTCGCGAAACCGCTACTGGGGCACACCGATCCCGGTGTGGGTATCCGACGACCCCGCCTATCCGCGCACCGACGTCTACGGCAGCCTCGACGAGCTCGAGCGCGATTTCGGGGTCCGGCCGGACAACCTGCACCGGCCGTTCATCGACGAGCTGACCCGCCCCAACCCCGATGACCCGACCGGGAAATCGACCATGCGACGTATCGAAGACGTCCTCGACGTCTGGTTCGACTCCGGATCGATGCCGTATGCCCAGGTGCACTACCCGTTCGAGAACCAGAAGTGGTTCGATGGCGTGAGCGGTCCGGACGGCACCGAAGATGCCCATTTCCCCGGCGATTTCATCGTCGAGTACATCGGGCAGACGCGTGGCTGGTTCTACACCATGCATGTGCTCTCCACCGCCCTCTTCGACAGGCCTGCGTTCAAAACCTGTGTCTCGCACGGCATCGTGCTGGGCAACGACGGTCAGAAGATGAGCAAGTCGCTACGCAACTACCCGGACGTGTCCGAGGTGTTCGACCGCGACGGCTCCGATGCCATGCGTTGGTTCCTGATGGCCTCGCCCATCCTGCGCGGCGGCAATCTGATCGTCACCGAGCAGGGCATCCGCGAGGGTGTGCGGCAGGTGCAGTTGCCGTTCTGGAACGCCTACACCTTCTTGACCCTGTACGCACCGGCCAAGGGCACCTGGCGGACCGATTCGACCCATGTGCTGGACCGTTACATCCTGGCCAAGCTCGCTGCCCTGCGCGACGAGTTGACCGCCTCGCTGGACGTCTGCGATATCTCCGGCGCATGTGACCAGCTCCGCCAATTCACCGAGGCGTTGACCAATTGGTATGTGCGACGGTCGCGTTCGCGATTCTGGGAGGAGGACGCCGACGCGATCGACACCCTGCACACGGTGCTGGAGGTGACGGGGCGGTTGGCCGCTCCGCTGTTGCCGCTGGTGTCGGAGGTCATCTGGCGCGGTGTGACGGGACAGCGGTCGGTGCATCTGACGGACTGGCCGTCGGCCGATGAGCTGCCCGCCGATCCCGATCTGGTGGCCGCCATGGACCAGGTGCGTGAGGTCTGCTCGACCGGCTCATCGCTGCGCAAGGCCAAGAAGCTGCGGGTGCGGCTGCCGCTGCCGAAACTGACCGTCGCGGTGCAGAATCCGGACAGCCTGCAGCCGTTCGCGGATCTGATCGCCGACGAGTTGAACGTCAAGGCCGTCGAGCTCAGCGATGAGATCGACACCTACGGCCGGTTCGAGCTGGCGGTCAACGCCCGCGCGGCGGGACCACGGATCGGCAAGGACGTGCAGGCGGCAATCAAGGCGGTCAAGGCCGGTGACGGTGTGCTCAACGCCGACGGCACGCTCACCGCCGGGCCCGCGACCCTGCTTCCGACCGAGTTCACCTCCAAACTCGTTGCCGCCGACGCGGAATGGACCGCGGCATTGCCCGACGGGGCCGGTCTGGTGGTGCTCGACGGAAACGTGACCCCGGAACTGGAAGCCGAAGGGTGGGCCAAGGACCGCATCCGTGAGCTGCAGGAGTTGCGCAAGACCACCGGTCTGGACGTCTCCGACCGCATCTCGGTGCGCATGTCGGTGCCTGCGCAGTTCACCGAATGGGCGGCCGCCCACCGCGATCTGATCGCCGGTGAGATCCTGGCAACAGACTTCGAGTTCGGCGACGTCGCCGACGGCCACGATGTGGGCGAGGGCGTGCTGGTGACCATCGCCAAGGCGTGAGCGTCCGAGCGGCGGGTGAGACTCAGTCCGTCGCGACCCGTGCCGACCTGTCGGCGAAGGACACCTCGTCACCGGGTCGCAGCTGACGGCCGCGGCGCAGATCGACCTCACCGTTGACCGTGACGAGGCCGTCGGCGATGACCGATTTGGCATCCGCGCCGCTGTCGATCAATCCGGCCAGCTTCAGGAACTGGCCCAATCGGATCGACTCGTCGCGGATCGGCACGTTGTCCATGCCGCCAGGGTAGTGGTGTGCGGTCGCACCGTCGGAGCGTGCGCCTAGCATCCAGGTGTGCATCGGTGGGTTCTGCATCTGGATATGGATGCGTTCTTCGCCTCGGTCGAACAATTGACAAGGCCCACCCTGCGGCATCGTCCGGTTCTGGTCGGCGGTCTCGGTGGCCGCGGCGTCGTGGCCGGTGCCAGCTACCAGGCACGCGTCTTCGGGGCGCGCTCGGCGATGCCCATGCATCAGGCACGCAGGCTGGTCGGCGCCGGCGCGGTGGTCCTGCCGCCCCGTGGTGCGGTGTACGGCACCGCCAGTCGGCGGGTCTTCGCCACCGTGCGGTCGGTGGTGCCGGTGCTCGAACAGCTGTCCTTCGACGAGGCGTTCGGCGAACCGGCCGAACTGGTCGGCGCGGCCGTGTCCGAGGTGGAGGAATTCTGCGAAGCGCTGCGATCCCGGGTGCTGGCCGAGACCGGATTGGTCGCGTCGGTGGGGGCGGGCTCGGGTAAACAGGTCGCCAAGATCGCCTCGGGGCTGGCAAAACCGGACGGTATCCGAATCATCGGGCGCGCCGACGAGCAGGCGTTGCTCTCGGCGCTGCCGGTCCGCAAACTCTGGGGGATCGGCCCGGTGGCCGAGGACCGCCTGCGCAGGCTCGGTATCGAGACCATCGGCGCCTTCGCCGCGCTCAGCGACGGCGAGGTCGCCGATGTGCTGGGTGCCACCGTCGGCCCGGCGCTGCACCGGTTGGCGCGCGGGATCGATGACCGACCGGTGGCCGAGAACGCCCCGGCCAAGCAAATCAGCGCCGAATCCACCTTCGCCGAGGATTTGCGCACCCTCGATCAACTCCGCGACGCGATCACCACGATCGGTGAGCACGCGCACCGTCGCCTGCTCAAGGACGGCCGGGGCGCGCGGACCGTGACGGTGAAGCTCAAGAAATCCGATATGGCGACCCTGACCCGGTCGGCGACGCTGCCGTATGCCAGCACCGACGCCGCGACCCTGGTGGCGACCGCCCGTCGGCTGCTGCTCGACCCGCTCGAGGTGGGGCCCATACGTCTTGTCGGCATCGGCTTTTCGGGCCTCTCCGATGTGCAGCAGGAGTCCCTGTTCCCCGATCTGGACCTCGTCGACGAGGACGTACCCGAAAGTCGCGCCCCGCTACCGGTGCGCACCGGGCCGGAGCTCTGGCGCGTCGGTGACGACGTACGGCACACCGAGCACGGTCACGGGTGGGTGCAGGGTGCCGGGCACGGGGTGATGACGGTGCGCTTCGAGACCCGGGCGTCAGGGCCGGGGGTCGCGCGGACGTTCCCGGCCGATCTGCCCGATCTCAGCCGCGCCGACCCGGTCGACAGCCTGGACTGGCGCGATTATCTGGACACCCTCGATCCGGCCTGATCATCAGCCCCAGCGGGCGAAGACATCGTCGACGGCTGCTCCGGCGGCCAGCGCGGCCATCAGCAGCACCCGCGCCTGGGCCGGGCGGATGCCCGGCACCGGTACGGCCCCGGCATCGATCAGCTCCCGGCCCGGCCCGTAGACCGGGCGTACCCGGCCACCGGGGACCCTGGTGCCGACGACGACGGCGACCCCGGCGCGCACCGCACGACGGACCCCGTCGAGCACGGCAGGACCGGCGTTGCCCGCGCCGAGGGCTTCCAGGACGATCCCGCGCGCTCCGGCCACCACACAGGCGTCGATGCCCACCGCATCCGCGCCCGGATAGGCCGCGACGATGTCCACCCGCGGCGCGGCGGCCGCGCTCAGCGCCGCGAACCGCGGGCCGCGCGGTGTCGTGGTGATCTGGACACATCCGTCACGCACGGAACCCACCGGGGTGCCGGTGAAGCCGGACAGGTCCTCGGTGGCGGCCTTGTACAACCCCAACGGTTGCCAGATGGTCCCCGCGAAGGCGACCAGCACGGTGGGGGCGCAGGTCCGGGCGACGGCGATGGCGTCGCGCAGGTTGGCCGGACCGTCGGGATCGGGGGCGTCGGCACTGCGCTGCGCGCCGGTCAACACCACCGGCACCGCGACGTCATGGGTCAGCTGCAGCCACAGCGCCGTCTCCTCCATGGTGTCGGTGCCGTGCGTGATGACGATGCCACCGCAGTCGGGCCGCCCGCCTTCGTCGCGGACCGCGGCGGCGATCCGATCCCAGTCGGCAGGTTCGAGCGCCGAGCTGTCCACGGCCATCAGCTCGCGCACCCGGACGTCGAGACCGGCTGTCAGGTCCGTGCCGCTGCGGGTAGGACGGGCGACCCCGTCGGACCCGGAGCTGGTGGCGATGGTGCCGCCGGTGCTGATGACGGTGATCGCGGGCATGGCAGCGATTGTCCACCATCATCGCCGCAGACCAGGACGGCATGGCGGCGTGGGCCCAACCGTTTGGGATGATGGTCCGGTGACCGAAGAATCGACGGGCGCCGTCCCACCGGCCAGCGCGCACGACGCAGTGCCACCGCCACCTCGCAAGCGGTTGCGCCTGCTGTTCGCCATCGCCGGTGTGGTGCTGATCCTCGATATCGTCACCAAGGTGCTGGCCGTTCGGCTGCTGGTACCCGGGCAGCCGGTGTCGATCATCGGCGACACCGTCACCTGGACGCTGGTGCGCAACTCCGGCGCGGCCTTCTCCATGGCCACCGGCTACACCTGGGTGTTGACGCTGGTCGCCACCGGGGTCGTCATCGGAATCGTCTGGATGGGCCGTCGGCTGGTGTCGCCCTGGTGGGCGCTCGGGTTGGGCATGATCCTCGGCGGTGCGCTGGGCAATCTGGTGGACCGGTTCTTCCGCTCTCCTGGTCCGCTGCGCGGGCACGTCGTCGACTTCCTGTCCATCGGTTGGTGGCCGGTGTTCAACGTCGCCGATCCCGCCGTGGTGGGCGGGGCGATCCTGCTGGTGGTGCTGTCGTTGTTCGGTTTCGACTACGACACGACCGGACGCCAGCGACCGGAGACCGATAAGGCCGAGCCCTTCCAGGAGAACCCGGTGCAGGAGAGCCCGGCGCAGCAGAACCCGGCGCCGGAGAACGAGTCGCCCGCCCCGGCGGCGGCGGTGGACAAGCCGAACGATTCATCGGACACGCCGAGCTGATGACCACTCGCTCGATGCCCGTCCCCGAAGGCCTGGCAGGCATGCGCGTCGACGCCGGCCTGGCTCGCCTGCTGGGCCTGTCCCGGACCGCGGCCGCCGCCATCGCCGAGGAGGGCGGTGTCGAACTGGACGGGACCGCTGCGGGCAAATCGGACAAACTCGTCGCCGGCGCCTGGCTGGAGGTGCGGCTACCCGAACCGCCTGCGCCGGTGGAGAACACACCCGTCGATATCGAGGGTATGTCGATTCTGTACTCCGATGCCGACATCGTCGTGGTCGACAAACCGGCCGGCGTCGCCGCCCACGCGTCGGTGGGGTGGACCGGGCCGACGGTGTTGGGTGGCTTGGCCGCGGCCGGATTCCGGATCACCACGTCCGGTGTGGCCGAGCGCAAGGGCATCGTGTCGCGGCTGGACGTCGGGACATCGGGTGTGATGGTGGTGGCGATCTCCGAGCGGGCCTACACGGTGCTCAAGCGGGCGTTCAAGGAGCGCACGGTGGAGAAGCGCTACCACGCGCTGGTACAGGGTCATCCCGATCCGTCCAGCGGAACCATCGACGCACCGATCGGCAGGCATCGGGGCCAGGATTGGAAGTTTGCGGTCACCGAGAGCGGCCGCGACAGCGTCACCCACTACGACACCATCGAGGCGCACGTCGCGGCCAGTCTGCTCGACATCCATCTGGAAACCGGGCGTACCCACCAGATCCGGGTCCATTTCGCGGCGCTGCACCATCCCTGCTGTGGTGACCTCACCTACGGGGCCGACCCGACCCTTGCCAAGAAGCTGGGATTGGAGCGGCAGTGGCTGCATGCCCGCTCGCTGGGGTTCGCACACCCGAGCGACGGACGATGGCTGGAGATCACCAGTCCCTACCCCGCGGATCTGCAGGCGGCACTGGACCGCGTGCGCGGCTACGACCGGTGACGGTGCGCGCCGCCGACCGGCAGCGCAGCGGGTGGGTGTTCGGTATCGGCGCCTACGGCATGTGGGGTCTGTTCCCGGCGTTTTTCCCGCTGCTCAAACCCGCGGGCGCGGTGGAGATCCTGGCGCATCGCATCGTCTGGAGCGCGGCGTTCCTGGCGATCGTCGTCGTGCTGGTGCGCCGGGTGGCGGATCTGCGCGCCATCACCGCCCGCACCTGGGGCCTGCTGGCGATCGCGTCGGCGCTGATCTCGGCCAACTGGGCGATATACGTGTACGCCGTGAACAACGGTCACGTCGTCGATGCGGCGCTGGGCTATTTCATCAATCCGCTGGTGACCGTCCTGCTGGGGCCGCTGGTGTTCCGGGAACGGCTCGCCGGGGCGCAGTGGGTGGCCTTAGCCGTCGCGGTCGGTGGGGTGGTGGTGCTGACCTGGCAGTTGGGCGCGCCGCCGTATATCGGGTTGGGGCTGGCGCTGTCCTTCGCGCTGTACGGCGCGGTCAAGAAGGTGGTGCCGGTCGACCCGCGGGTCAGCGTCGGTGTCGAGGCGGGTCTGGCCACCCCGTTCGCGCTGGGCTACCTGGGGTATCTGCAGCACGACGGCACCGGGACGTTCCTCGGGTCCGGCGCCGGGCACAGTGTGCTGTTGATCGTGGCAGGCGTGCTCACCGCCCTGCCGCTGCTGCTGTTCGCCGCGGCGGCCCAGCGGTTGGCCCTGGTGACCATGGGGCTGCTGTTCTACCTGACACCGGTGATGCAACTGTCCTGGGGTATCGCGGTGGGTGGCGAACCGATGCCACCGGCCCGCTGGGTCGGATTCGGGCTGATCTGGGTGGCGTTGGCCATTTTCACCGCCGATTCCGTGCTGCGGTCTCGTGCCCGCCGGAACGTCCGCCGGGACGTCCGCCGGGACGTCCACGGTGGCGCCCTGGACCAACCGGCCACCGTGCCGGATGATCGTGGCGGGACGTGTTAACAGCAACACCATGTAGCCTAGTCGCCAATGCCCAGACGTCCTAAGGTGACCATCCACGGTCTGCTTGCCGCCAACGGCAAGATGATCGTGCGTCATCCGGTACTCATGATCGCCACATGGCTGGTCATCGCCGGTTCCCTGTTCGCAGCCATCCCGCCGTTGGCGGTGGTTGCGCAGAAGAATCCGCCGGACTTCGTGCCTTCGGACTCACCTGTCGTCGTTGCCAACCAGCAAATGACAGAGGCCTTCACCAAGGAGGGTGAAGAGGGCAATGACATGGGCAACCTCATCGCGGTCGTCCTGGTCAACGAGGACGGGCTCACCGAAGCCGACGAACAGACCTACCGGCAGTTGGTGGCCAAGCTCGGCGCTTCCCCCGCGGTGTCGGCGACCCAGAACTTCGTCGAGATCCCCGAGCTGCGGGCCGGCATGGTCAGCAAGGACAACAAGGCCTTCAACCTGCCGGTGGGTCTCAACGGTGCGATGGGCGGCGCCGACGGCCTGGCCGCGTACCGCGAAGCGTTGGCCATCATCAACGAGACGACGGCCGGGACCACATTGGAGCCCGTCATCGTCGGTGCCGCGGCCACGATGGACGATGTCACCGACATCGCACTGCGCGATCAGTTCATCATCGAGGTCTCCACCGTGGTGACGGTGCTGCTGATCTTGATCATCGTCTATCGCAACATCGTCGCGATGCTCATCCCGCTGGTCAGCATCGGTATCTCGCTGGCTGTCGCCCAGCAGGTGGTGGCCGGGCTCGGACTGCTCGGGTTGGGTTTGGCGCCGCAGACGATCGTGCTGATCACCGGCATGATGATCGGCGCGGGCGTCGACTACGCCGTCTTCTATTTCAGTCGCTATCAAGAGCATCTGCGCGGCGGCATGAAGACCGATGCCGCGATCATCGCCTCGATGGTGTCGATCGGGGAGGTGATCGCCGGCTCGGCGGGCACGGTGGCCATCACCTTCCTGGGCCTGTCATTCGCCACGCTGAGTGTGTTCTCCAGCGTGGGACCGGCGCTGGCGGCGACCATCACCATCGGTTTCCTCGGATCGATCACGCTGCTACCCGCGTTCATCGTGCTGGCCGGGCGCCGCGGCTGGGTCAACCCGCGCAAGGACATCACCGGGCGGTTCTGGCGCCGCTCCGGGGTCAACGTGGTGCGTCGTCCCGTGTTGAACCTGACCGTCAGCCTGCTCCTTCTCGTCGGCCTGGCGGCATGCACGCTGCTCATCGACTTCAACTACGACGATCGACGAAATCTCCCCGAGGACTCGAACAGCAATCAGGCCTACGAGCGGATGAACGAGCATTTCCCGATCAGCAACTCGTTGCAGCAGTTCATCGTGATCCATTCGCCCACCCAGGATCTCCGTTCTCCGCGTGCGCTCGCCGATATGGAGCAGATGGCCTTCCGGATCAGCCAGATCCCCAACATCGACGCCATCCGCGGTATCACCCGACCCAACGGCGAGATGCTGGCCGAGGCGCGGGCGACCCATCAGGCCGGTGAGGTCGGTGACAAGCTCGGCGAGGCGACCAATCTCATCGATGAGAACGACTCCCGGCTGACCCAGCTGTCCGAGGGTGCACACGCGCTGGCCGACGCCCTGGACAAGATCCGTGACGAGGTGGTCGGGTCGGCGGGCCCGATCAAGACCATCCTGGTGTCGCTGGCACAGACACAGCAGGACTTCGGCGGGGTCGAGACGCTGCGCAGCATCGACGCCAGCGCCCGGATGATCGACCTGTTGCGCGGTGTCGGGCGCGCCATGGGCGGCGGTATCGAACAGGTTGTGCTGCATACGATCTGGCTCGGTCCGATGGTGGCGCTGCTGAACTCCAGCCCGCTGTGCACCATGGACCCGGTATGCCGCGCAGTGCGCTCGGATATGGGCGACATCATGGCCGCCTACGATGACGGCACCATCCAGCAGCTCTACGAGCTGTCCAAGCAGATGGAGAACACCCAGCCCGGTGACAGCCTGTCGAAGTCGGTCAGCGGCGTCACCGACAACCTCGAGCGGTCACTGACGGCCGTGGAGGATCTGGGGCTGGACAGCCCGGCGGCGGTGGAAAAGCAGGTCGACGAGTTGGTCGCCGGCATCAACAAACTGGCCGATTCCAGTGCTTTGCTGGCCCAGGGCGTGCAATTGCTGGTCGATCAGACCCGGCAGATGGGCGGGGGACTGACGCAGGCCTCGGACTTCCTGCTGGCGATGAAGCGCGATGCCGGCGACCCGTCGATGTCCGGCTTCTACATCCCGCCGCAGATCCTCACCCGCCCGGAGTTCGAGAAGGCCGCCCAGCTGTTCATCTCTCCCGACGGCCACACCGCGCGCTATCTCATCCAGACCGCCCTGGATCCGCTGAGCACCGATGCGATGGATCAGGTCGACGAGATCGTGGAGACGGCGCAGAACGCCCGGCCCAACACCACGTTGGAAGACGCCGATATCACCATGGTCGGCCTGAGCGCGGTGCAGAACGATGTCCGCGGCTATTACAACGGCGATTTCCAGTACATCGTGCTGGTCACCCTGATCGTGGTGTTCCTGATCCTCACGTTCCTGCTGAAGGCCATCGTCGCCCCGATCTACCTGGTGATCTCGGTGGTGTTGTCCTACGCCTCCGCGATCGGCATCGCGGTGATCTTCTTCCAGTTCATCCTCGGCCAGCCCATCTTCTGGAACATCCCCGGTATGACGTTCCTGGTGCTGGTCGCCGTCGGAGCCGATTACAACCTGCTGCTGATATCCCGGATCCGAGAGGAGGCGCACCGGGGCACCAAGGTCGCCATCATCCGCACCATCGGCGCGACCGGCGGTGTCATCACCTCCGCAGGCCTCATCTTCGCCGCCTCGATGCTGGCGCTCACCGTCAGCAGCATCGCGGCAATCGTGCAGACCGGTTTCATCATCGGTGTCGGGTTGTTGCTCGACACGTTTGTGGTGCGCACCATCACGGTGCCGGCGATCGCGGTGCTGCTGGGGGAGAAGAACTGGTGGCCCAACCGGGTGCCCAACGAGTTGCGCAGCCACCTCACGTTCCTGCAGAACCGCCGCGGCGTGGTCAAGGACGAGCCGGCGAAGACCACCCCGATAGCGTTCCCCGTCGATGATGACCCGGTCGATGACGACACCGATGTCGGCTACGGCGTCGCGGTCGCGAAGGCCTCCATGGTCACCGCTGCCTGGCGGGACCGTTAGCGGGCTCTGCCCAGCGCTGCGGCGTTTCTCGATGTTCATTTGTTCGCGGTATCCGTGGCGAGAGTGATCGCTTAGGATCGACGCAGCTATCCGGCATGTCGACGGGGGGTCGGTCAGCCGTCGGAGGATCCGGCGTGACCAGGTTGCGGCAGAGAGGTCATCGATGTGCGTCTGACGGTGTTCGGATTGGGATATCTCGGGCTCACCCATGCGGTGTGCATGGCCGAACTCGGTCACGACGTCCTCGGGGTGGAGACCGATCCGAAACGGATCGCCAAGTTGGTCAACGGTGAGGTGCCGTTCTACGAGCCGGGCGTTGCCGAACTGCTGCGCAAGCATCTGCAGACCGGCAAGTTGACCATCACCGCCGACTACGCAGACGCCGCCGAGTGGAGTGAGCTCTACTTCATCGCGGTCGGAACCCCGCAGAAGAAGGGCGAATCCGCAGCCGATCTGCGCTACGTGAACGCCGTCGTCGACACCCTCGTGCCGTTGTTGCGCCGCGATGTGGTCGTGCTGGGCAAGTCCACGGTGCCGGTGGGCACGTGTGCGAATCTGACAAGGCGCGCAACCGAATTGGCCGATGGCATCACCGTCGAGATCGCCTGGAATCCGGAATTCCTGCGCGAGGGTTATGCCGTGCAGGACACCATCACACCCGACCGCGTGGTCCTGGGTTGCCAGGACGGTGGGCGTGCCGAAGCTGTCACCCGTGAGGTGTACGCGCAGATCCTCGATCGTGAGACCCCGTTCATCCTGACCGATCCGGAGACCGCGGAGCTGGTCAAGGTTTCTGCGAATGCCTTTCTGGCAACCAAGATCTCGTTCATCAATGCGATCGCCGAGGTCTGCGATGCGGTTGGTGCCGATGTGGCCGCCGTCGCCGATGCGATCGGCTACGACGCGCGTATCGGTCGTCGCTTCCTCAACGCGGGTATCGGCTTCGGCGGGGGCTGCCTGCCCAAGGACATCCGGGCGTTCATGGCTCGGGCCGGCGAACTGGGCGCCTCGGAGGCGCTGACCTTCTTGCGCGAGGTCGACAACGTCAACATGCGCCGTCGCACCCGCATGGTGGAGGTGGCCCGCAAGGCATGTCCGGTCGGATTGCAGAGCGCCAACGTCGCCATCCTCGGTGCCGCCTTCAAACCGGATTCCGACGACGTCCGCGACTCGCCTGCGCTCAACGTGGCCGGGCAGCTCCAGCTGCAGGGTGCATCGGTGACGGTGTATGACCCCAAGGCGATCGAGAACGCCCGTGCGGTGTTCCCGACACTGTCCTACGCGGCATCGGTCGACGAGGCCTGCGAGAACGCCGATCTGGTCATGGTGTTGACGGAGTGGTCGGAGTTCGTCGGCATCAACCCGTCCGATCTCAGCGCGATCGTGCGGAACAAGACGGTGATCGACGGCAGGCTGTGCCTGGACAAAGAATGGTGGATCAAGTGCGGCTGGACCTACCTGGTCTGAGATACCGGTGAGCCGACCGGCCGGCTGACCGGCTGTGGCTCGACCGACGTCGGCACGGCCTGGACCACCGAAACCTCGGTGTCGACTTGGTGGGCAGCCGGACCAACAGGTTCCTGTCCGCGCTCGCGGGCGACGCGCCGGCCGGCGAAGATCATCCAGCCGAGCGTCGCCAGCGTCATCGGCACATATACGGCCGCACCCCACGCGAGGTACCACGGGCGTGAGATCGTCCACACGCTGGACTGCAACAGCGACAAGGCCGACGGTATCCCGATCAGCAACACCGCGAACCACACCCAGCCCAGGAGTCGGGCTCCGGGCTGGTCGCGCCATGGTCCGTTGATCAGCCAGACCATCAGTGGGATCAGCCAAACCCAGTGGTGGGTCCACGAGATCGGCGAGGCCAACAGACCGAACAACTGGACCACCAGCAGCGAACCCAGGGTGTCGCGGTTTCCGGTCTTGCCGAGCGCCCGCCAGGCGAACACGCAGAGCACGGCGGTGGCGGCGATGGCCAAGGGGACCAGTACGGTGCGTCCGGCGTCGTAGCCGACGATCCGCGACACCGTGCCCAGCAACGACTGGTTGTTGCTGGTGCCTGTCGATACCGGAACCCGGCTGAAGAGTGCGGTGAAGAACTCCCGGGTTTCGGCCGGCGCGATCAGCGCGGTGATCCCGACGGTGCCGAAGAATGCGGCGACGGCACATGCCGCGGCCACCCAACGGCGCATCGCCAGGAAGAACAGACCGGTGATCGCCGGGGTGATCTTGACCCCCGCGGCGAGGCCGACCAGCAAACCTGCCAGCCAGGACCGCGAGGTGAAGGCCGCGTACAGCACCGCGAAGGTGAGGAAGACGCCGACCTGTGAGTAGTTGAGCAGCAGGCGAATCGGTTCCAGCCAGATTGCTGCGGCGGTCCACAGCATGGCAATCCGGTGTCCGCCGCTGCCGATCATCCGTTGAGTGATTCGGACGATGCCGTAGAGGCAGGCAATGGTCGCGAACTGCCACAACCAGGCAACAACGAAAAATGGAAGCCATTGCAGCGGATAGAAAAGCATGGCCGCGAACGGCGGATAGATGAACGGCAGCTGTTCGCCGAGCAAATCGGTGTAACTGAGCTGATACAGCGTGCCCGGGTGATCCAGCGCGGCTCCACCCAGGATGTAGACGCGTAGATCGACGAACATGTCCGGGATGTTCGTCGTCGCAATCGATCGGATGGCGATGCTGGCGACGAGCAACCACGGCGCCAGCTGTATCGCGCGTTCCCCCAAACGCTTCACAGCACTCCAATCATCGATTTTCCGTCGGTCCACGACTGACACCGAGAATGCGGGCTCCTGGTGCATTCAACCCCGAAAACCACCCCGACGCAGCGTCAACCTAACGACGTCATCGCTGTCATACAAGCGCATCGGGGCGCACCTTTACTTGGATTCACCGGATTTCGTACCGGATCCACCTGATCCGTCGTCTGGTGGACCGGTCGGACCCGATGCCGAGGCCACCCGATGAGCGGTACCGCGCGATCTCCCTCGCGGCCCCGAGCACGGGCGGGGCGTGGTGACTTATAGTCGCCCGGTGAGTACGGATTCTGTTCCGTCGGCGCGGGATCGGTTCGCGCGTCTGAAAGCGCTGGCCCCGGTCATATTCGCGATCAGCGCGGTCCTGCGGGTGGCCTCGACGATGGGGTACTACCTCGTCGAGGGCGATGCCTTCTTCGATTTGCGTATCTACGTCCTCGGGGGCGCGGCGCTGAACAATCCGGGCACCCTCTACGAGTTCTTCTATACCGATCCGCTGAAGAACGAACAGCTTCCGTTCACCTATCCGCCGTTCGCCGCGATCCTGTTCTACCCGCTGCACCTGCTGCCGTTCGGCCTCACGGCTCTGCTGTGGCAACTGGCGCTGGTGGGTGCGGTGTACGCGACCGTGCGTCTGAGTCAGCGCTTCGTCGGTGGTGGGAGTCGGCGGATCGCCATGCTGTGGAGCGCGGTGGCGATCTGGATGGAGCCGCCCGGCGGCAGCATCCAGGTCGGCCAGATCGGCATCTTCCTCATGCTCGCGGTGCTCTACGCCGCCTACAGCACACGGTGGTGGTTGTCGGGCCTGTTGATCGGCGTGACGGCCGGTATCAAACTGACCCCGGCGATCACCGGGTTGTACTTCGTGGGCGTCCGCCGCTGGGGTACCGCCCTCTTCTCGGGAGTGGTGTTCTTCGCGACCGTCGGTATCGGGTACCTGCTGCTGCCCGATGAGACGCGACGCTACTTTCCCGGACGCATGAGTGAGGCCGGTCATGATCTTCCGGTCGGGTCGGTCTGGAATCAGTCCTGGCGCGGCGGCCTGTCCCGGATCATGGGCCACGACGTGGGGACCGGTGCGCTGCTCATCGGCGCGCTGATGCTCACCGCGCTGGTCGCGGTGTTGGCGTGGCGGTCGCTGGGATCGGTGGCCGGCGAACGGGACCGACTGGCGTCGCTGTTGGTGATCCAGATCTTCGGGCTGGTGGCCTCGCCGGTGGCATGGACCCACCACTGGGTATGGGTGGTGCCGCTGATGATCTGGTTGTTCCATGGGCCCTGGCGCGCGAAACCCGGTGCTCGCCTCCTGGGTTGGTTGTGGTTTGTCCTCATGGTGGTCAGCGTCCCGACGCTGCTGTCATCGGCGCAGCCCAGCATCCACGACATCAGCCAGCCCTGGTATCTGGCGTGGGCCGGACTGGTCTACATCGTGGCGGCCGTCGCGACCATGATCTGGATGATCGTGACGGGACGGCGCGCCGACTCGGCGGGTGATTCAGCCGCCGACGGGCCCGGACTCGGCCGCCCGCCGGTAACTGCGCACCGCCGCGGGACCGAAGATGCTCCCGAGCAGGATGACCCAGACCGCGGTGACGGCCAGCGGTAGCCCGATGTTCGCGTCGCCCACCGACAGCAGTCGCATCGTCTCGACAGCCGCGGCGACCGGTTGGTACTCGGCCAACAGGCGCAGCGCAGCAGGGGTCTTGTCGACGGGGACGACAGCGGCGAAAGCCAGTCCGACGCTCAACGTGCCGAACCAGGCCAGGATGGTCCGGCCTTCACCGTGCAGCCCGAGGATGATGACGATCATCGTGTACACCGCCACGATCACGCTGGGGATGATCAGATAGCCCGACAGCGCCACGATGTTGCCGTGGAAGCGGAATCCGAGACCGTAGCCGATCGCGGCGACCAGTGCGGTGCCCGACAACGTGCGAAGGGCCTCGGCCACAACGATGCCGGCAAGGGCACTACCGCGGCGTACCGGCATCATCCACAGGCGGGTGAGCAACCCGCTCTCGCGGTCATGGGACATCATCGACCCCGACGCCGCCGACCCCGACATGGCGCCGACCAGCGCGCATACCGGGATGAGCAGGTCGAGTCCGCTGTTGCCGGTGATCCGGGTCATCGACTTGCCCACCAGCACGCTGTAGGTGAGCAGCAGGACGGCGGGGAACAACAACGCCTGCAGCGGCACCGTGGGATGGCGGCACCATTGCACGAGCAACCTGCTGGCGAACACCCAGACCTCGGTGGCCACCTTCTTCGCCCCGCCGCGGTGCCGGGGCTGTGATCGGGTCATCGGATCCGTCGCTGTTCTCGCAGGGCGGCGTAGCCGAACAGGCAGAGGAACAGCAGGCACCAGCCCAGGCTGGCCACCGCATTGGGCGTATCGACCCGGCCGCCGGTGAAATCGCGCAGGGCCTCGGTGATCTGGGAGACAGGCTGGCTCGCCACGAACGGCTGCAACGCCGTGGGGAAGGAATCCGTCGGCGCCAACCCGGTCGACAACAACACGAGCAGCAACTGCGGGATCAGCAGAAGTTGGCCGGCGACCTCGCTGCGTTTCGCCCGCGCACCCACGGCGTCGGCGCCCAGCGACAGTGCCAGGGTCAACAACAGGGCGAGGGCGAAAAACGCTGCAGCATAACCGAGTCCGCCGGTGAATCGGAATCCGAACAGCAGTGCGCCAAGGGTCGCGGCCACGACGGCGAGCAGACCGCGGACCAGGCAGTAATACATGCGCGCCGTCAACGGCGCGTACCGCGAGATCGGCAAGGTCTGCAGCCGCCTGCTCATCCCGTCGACATTGTCCGCCGCCGCGCGGTCGGTGGTGGTCAGCGCGCCGAAGAACATCGCCTGCACGACCACGGCCGGGAGTACGTACTGCGCGTAGGTCATCCCGTCGGTCACGATGACGTCCTGCAGCAGGAACACCAGCCCGATGATGCCGACAAGGGGAGCGACCACAGCGAACGCCAAATCCACCCGATTGCGTCGCATCAGGCGCGCGGTCAGGATGACCGGCGCGCTCACGATGCGGCGGAGGGGGCGGTCAGGTGCAGGAACACCTCGTCGAGCGTCGGGCGTCGCAGTGAGATGTCGAGGAGTTCGACGCCGATGTCCTCCAGGCGTCGGAACACCTCCGACAGCGTCACCGTGCCGCGCGCGGCAGGAACCGAGACGCGCATGGCCTTGGCGTCCACCTCGACCTCGTCGAAATCGGCGAGCGCCGCGGCGATGCGGGGCAGATCCTCGGCATGCATCGCCGTCATCTGGCAGTAGCCGGGCCCGGCTCGGCGCTTCAGTTCGTCGGCCGTGCCGCTGGCGACCACGCGTCCTGAATCCAGAATCACGACGGAGTCGCTGAGCACATCCGCCTCCTCCAGATACTGGGTGGTCAGCAGCACGGTGATGTCCTGGGCCGACAGTGCCGACACCAGGTCCCACACGTCCCGCCGGCTGCGCGGGTCCAGTCCGGTCGTCGGCTCGTCGAGGAACAGCACGGTGGGCTGCACCACCAGCGACACGGCGATGTCGATGCGGCGGCGCATTCCACCGGAGTATCCGCTCACCGGCCGGTCGGCGGCCCCGCGCATGTCGAATTGGGCGATGAGCTCGTCGGCCCTGGTCCGGGCGCGGCTCTTCGGCAACCCGCGCAGGCGGGCGAACAGCACCAGGTTCTCCCGGCCGGTCAGCCGGAGGTCCAGCGCCGCGTCCTGGCCGGTGACCCCGATGGCATGGCGCACCTGCGCGGCTTCGGTGACCACGTCATGGCCCGCGACCTTTGCCGAGCCCGCCGATGGCCGCACCAGTGTCGAGAGGATGTTGACCACGGTGGTCTTGCCTGCGCCGTTGTGGCCGAGCAGGGCGCATACCGAACCGGTGGGGACCGCGAAGCTCACGTCCCGCAGAGCGGTGATGCCGCCGCCGAACGTCTTGGCGACACCGTTGAGCTCGATCACAAAATCCCACGATACAACCGGCGTCTCGGGGTCGGCGCCCGCCGATCGGGACGGTCCGGCCGGCGGTGTGCCAGACACGTCCCCGCGACACGCCCGGGGATGTCGGTCGGCACCCATAGAATCGTCGTCCTATGGGCTCCTCGTTCGTGCATCTGCATAACCACACCGAATATTCGATGCTCGACGGCGCGGCCAAGGTCAAGCCGATGGTCGCCGAGGCCCAGCGCCTGGAGATGCCTGCCATCGGAATGACCGACCACGGCAACATGTTCGGGGCCAGCGAGTTCTACAACGTGGCCACCGCCGCCGGTATCAAACCGATCATCGGTATCGAGGCGTACATCGCCCCCGGTTCTCGGTTCGATACCAAGCGCGTGCAGTGGGGTGATCGCAGCCAGAAGGGTGACGACGTCTCGGGTAGCGGCGCCTACACCCACATGACGATGGTCGCCGAGAACGCCACCGGTCTGCGCAACCTGTTCAAGCTGTCCTCGCTGGCCTCGTTCGAGGGCCAGCTGGGCAAGTGGTCACGCATGGACGCCGAACTGATCGCCGAGCATGCCGAGGGCATCATCGCCACGACCGGATGTCCGTCGGGGGAGGTGCAGACCCGGCTTCGGCTCGGGCATGAGCGGGAGGCGCTGGAAGCCGCCGCGAAATGGCAGGACATCTTCGGCAAGGAGAACTTCTTCCTGGAGCTGATGGACCACGGCATCGAGATCGAGCGCCGGGTCCGCGACGGTCTGCTCGAGGTGGGCCGCAAGCTCGGCATCCCGCCGCTGGCCACCAATGACTGCCACTACGTCACCCGCGAGGCCTCGCAGACACACGAGGCGCTGCTGTGCGTGCAGACCGGCAAGACGCTGTCCGATCCGACCCGGTTCAAGTTCGACGGTGACGGCTACTACCTGAAGTCCGCCGCCGACATGCGGGCACTGTGGGACCCGCAGGTGCCCGGTGCCTGTGATTCCACCCTGCTGATCGGCGAACGCGTGCAGTCCTACGCCGACGTGTGGACCCCGCGCGACCGGATGCCGGTCTTCCCCGTGCCCGACGGCCATGATCAGCAGTCCTGGCTGACCCATGAGGTGATGACCGGGCTGGCGGAGCGGCGTTTCCCGGGTACGCAGGTTCCGCAGGAGTACATCGACCGCGCCAACTACGAGATCAAGGTCATCTGTGACAAGGGTTTCCCGGCGTACTTCTTGATCGTCGCCGACCTGATCAACTACGCCCGCTCGGTGAACATCCGGGTCGGCCCGGGTCGTGGGTCCGCGGCCGGTTCGCTGGTGGCCTACGCCATGGGCATCACCAACATCGATCCGATCCCGCACGGTCTGCTGTTCGAGCGGTTCCTCAACCCCGAGCGTCCGTCGGCACCCGATATCGATATCGACTTCGACGACCGCCGCCGCGGTGAGATGGTGCGCTACGCCTCGGACAAATGGGGCAGCGACCGGGTCGCCCAGGTCATCACCTTCGGCACCATCAAGACCAAGGCCGCGCTGAAGGACTCTGCCCGGGTCAACTACGGCCAGCCCGGTTTCGCCATCGCCGACCGCATCACCAAGGCGCTGCCACCGCCGATCATGGCCAAGGACATCCCGCTGTCGGGTATCACCGACCCCAAGCACGAGCGGTACAAGGAAGCCGCCGAGGTCCGGGGACTGATCGACACCGATCCCGATGTGCGCACCATCTACGAGACCGCGCGCGGCCTGGAGGGCCTGGTCCGCAACGCCGGCGTGCACGCGTGCGCGGTGATCATGAGCTCCGAACCTCTCGTCGACGCGATCCCGCTGTGGAAGCGCCCGCAGGACGGCGCGATCATCACCGGCTGGGACTACCCGTCGTGTGAGTCCATCGGCCTGCTGAAGATGGACTTCCTCGGCCTGCGCAACCTCACCGTCATCGGTGACGCGCTGGAGAACATCAAGGCCAACCGCGGTATCGATCTGGACATGGATCATCTCCCGCTCGATGATCCGGCGACCTATGAGCTGCTGTCCCGCGGTGACACCCTCGGGGTGTTCCAGCTCGACGGCGGGCCGATGCGCGACCTGCTGCGCCGCATGCAGCCGACCGGATTCAACGACATCGTGGCCGTGCTGGCGCTGTACCGGCCGGGCCCGATGGGCATGAACGCGCACAACGACTATGCCGACCGCAAGAACGGTCGCCAGCCGATCAAGCCGATCCACCCCGAGCTCGAAGAGCCGCTCAAGGAGATCCTCGCCGAGACCTACGGCCTGATCGTCTACCAAGAGCAGATCATGTTCATCGCGCAAAAGGTCGCGTCCTACACCATGGGCAAGGCCGATGCGCTGCGAAAAGCCATGGGCAAGAAGAAGCTTGAGGTGCTCGAGGCCGAGTACAAGGGCTTCAAGGAGGGCATGACGGCCAACGGGTTCTCCGAGGCCGCGGTGAAGGCGCTGTGGGACACCATCCTGCCCTTCGCCGGGTACGCGTTCAACAAATCGCACGCCGCCGGCTACGGGCTGGTGTCGTTCTGGACGGCCTATCTCAAGGCCAACTACCAGGCCGAGTACATGGCAGGTCTGCTGACCTCGGTCGGTGACGACAAGGACAAGGCCGCCATCTATCTTTCGGACTGCCGTCGGCTCGGCATCACCGTGCTACCGCCCGATGTCAACGAGTCGGTGCACAACTTCGCCTCGGTCGGCGACGATATCCGCTACGGTCTCGGCGGGGTGCGCAATGTCGGCGCCAACGTGGTCCAGTCGATCATCAACGGCCGCAACGAGAAGGGTAAGTACACCGACTTCTCCGATTATCTGAACAAGATCGACATCACGGCATGCAACAAGAAGGTGACCGAGTCGCTGATCAAGGCGGGCGCCTTCGACTCGCTGGGGCATCCCCGCAAGGGCCTGTTCCTGGTGCACGCCGATGCGGTCGATTCGGTGCTCGGGACCAAGAAGGCCGAGGCCATCGGCCAGTTCGACCTGTTCGGCGGCGGGGACGCCGACACCGGGATGGAGTCGGTGTTCACCATCCCGGTGCCCGAGGGTGAGTGGGAGGACAAGCACAAGCTGGCCCTGGAACGAGAGATGTTGGGTCTCTACGTGTCCGGCCACCCCCTCGACGGTGTCGCCCATCTGCTCGCCGCGCATGTCGACACCCAGATCCCGGCGATCCTGGAAGGTGATATCGCCAACGACACCCAGGTACGAATCGGCGGAATCCTCGCCTCGGTGAACCGTCGGGTCAACAAGAACGGTCTGCCGTGGGCCTCGGCGCAGGTGGAGGACCTGACCGGCGGTATCGAGGTGCTGTTCTTCCCGCAGACCTACTCGGCGTTCGGTGCCGATATCGCCGATGACGCGGTGGTCATCGTCGGGGCGAAGGTGGCAATCCGCGACGACCGGATCTCGCTGATCGCCAACGACCTTGTGGTGCCGGACTTCTCGAATGCCCAGGGGGACCGGCCGGTCGCGGTCAGCTTGCCGACGCGGCAGTGCACGGTGGACAAGGTGACCGCGCTCAAGCAGGTGCTCGCGCGGCACCCCGGCACCTCGCAGGTGCATCTGCGGCTGATCAGCGGTGAACGCATCACCACCCTGGAGCTCGACCAGTCGCTGCGGGTCACCCCGTCCTCGGCGTTGATGGGCGATCTGAAGGCCCTGCTCGGCCCCGGTTGTCTGGGCGGCTGAGCCCACCTGCGCCGGCGATCGGTTCTACAGTTCGATGGCCACCATCGCGCTGTCGGGCCACAGCGTGCGATGCGTTGCCCGGCAGAGCTTTTCGCGCAGCGGGAGGTCGCGGTGCACGCTGGTGACACCGGGGATCCTCACCATCGGCAGGATGTTGTACTGCCACCCGTAGCGACGGTGTAGCGCGGTGTTGGCCCGCTCGGCCGCCTCGCCGGTGAGCAACCGGGCCCGGCCGGGACGGAAGGTGCCCACCCGTTCGCCGCGGTGATCGCAGATCGCCACCTCGACGTCGGAATGTGCCTGCAGTCGACGGGTCTTGGGTCCGATCTTGGTGCGTAGCAACATGGTCCGTCCACTCAGTGTGAACCACATCGGTGTGTCGACGGGCGTGCCGTCACGTCGGTAGGTGCGCAACATGGCGTACCGGGATCGGCTGAGAGTGGTCAGGTCGGTGTCTGTTTCTGGCATGACGCCAGTGAACAACTTAGAGTTGGCTCTAAGTCAAGCGATATGCGTGGCACGTCGAGAAGGAGGCGGCAATGACGGGGTCATTGACGGGCGCGTTGACCATCGGCGAGGTGTCGCGCCGCACCGGGATTGCCCAGACCACCCTGCGGTACTACGAGCAAATCGGGCTGTTGCCCGCCCCGGACCGGGTGGGCGGTCAACGCCGTTATCAGGGGGCGGTGCTGGTCCGACTGGAGATCATTCGCGCATGCAAGACGGCGGGGTTTGCACTCGAGGACATCGCGGTGCTGATCGGCGACGACACACCGGGTCGACCCGCCTCCCGGGCGTTGGCGCAGGCGAAGCTGGCCGAGATCGACGTCACGATCGCCTCGCTGCTGCGCGCCAAGGAGACCATCCGCCGAGGTATGGAATGCCAGTGCCCGTCGATCGACGCGTGCGCGTGCGGGATCGATCTGCAACCGGTGTCGGTCGTTACCTAGCGGCGCGCGGCCATGCTGCCGGCCACCCAGATGACGGTGGCGATACCGGCGGCGGTGAGGACCGCGGTGCCCATGCTCGCGGTCACCACGCCGATGAGCGCCAGGACCAGCACGCCCACGATCAGCGCAAGCAGCTTGTGCATCGGCCAGGGCACCCCGGCGATGGCGAATTCGGTCTGGGTCGTCACGCCACCACGATAACTCGCAACCCAGAGTTCGGGCAACCGAAACTCTGTATTGGGCGTGTCACGTCCGGTTGTCAATTTTCACGGACGGCCCAGGTGGTGGCACCATTGTCGGGGTGTCCACCGATCTGAACCAGAGCACCTCGCCGCTGACCGCCACCGATGTGGACGAGGCCGCCGAGCGAATTTCGGGTGTGGTCACGGTGAGTCCACTGCAGTTCAGCGATCGGCTGTCCCAGATCACCGGTGCGCAGGTCTATCTCAAGCGCGAGGATCTGCAGGCGGTGCGCTCCTACAAGCTGCGCGGCGCCTACAACATGCTGATGCAGCTGACCGCCGAGGAACTCGCCGCCGGGGTGGTGTGCTCCTCGGCGGGCAACCATGCCCAGGGCTTCGCGTTGGCCTGCCGGTCGATGGGCGTGCACGGACGCGTCTACGTGCCGGCCAAGACGCCCAAACAGAAACGCGACCGGATCCGTTACCACGGCGGCGAGTTCATCGAACTGATCGTCGGCGGCAAGACCTATGACATGGCCGCCCAGGCTGCGCTCGACGATGTGGCCCGCACCGGAGCCACGCTGGTGCCGCCCTATGACGACCCGCGCACCATGGCCGGCCAGGGCACCATCGCCGTCGAACTGCTCGACCAGCTGCCCGGTGAACCAGACCTGGTGATCGTCCCCATCGGGGGCGGCGGATGCATCGCCGGGATCACCACCTACCTTGCCGAGCGCACCACCGGCACGGCAGTACTCGGTGCCGAACCGGCCGGGGCCGCCTCGATGCTGGCCGCGCTGGCGGCGGGCGCACCGGTGACGCTGGAGCATGTCGATCAGTTCGTCGACGGGGCGGCGGTGGCCCGCGCGGGTATGCACACCTACGCCGCCTTGGCCGCCGCCGGTGACATGGTGTCGGTGACCGCGGTCGACGAGGGCGCGGTCTGCTCGGCGATGCTCGACCTGTACCAGAACGAGGGCATCATCGCCGAGCCCGCGGGCGCGCTGTCGGTGGCCGCGCTGCTGGAGGCCGATATCACCCCCGGTGCGACGGTGGTGTGCATCATCTCCGGCGGCAACAACGATGTGTCGCGCTACGGGGAGATCCTGGAACGCTCCCTGGTGCACCGTGGGCTCAAGCACTATTTCCTCGTCGACTTCCCGCAGGAGCCCGGCGCGCTGCGCGGCTTCCTGGACACCGTGCTGGGGCCCAACGACGACATCACGCTCTTCGAGTACGTCAAGCGCAACAACCGGGAGACGGGCGAAGCCCTCGTCGGCATCGAGATGGGTTCGGCCGGCGACCTGGACGGGCTGTTGGCGCGCATGCAAGCCTCCGATGCCCACGTCGAACTGCTCGAGCCGGGTTCTCCGACGTACCGCTACCTGACCTGAGCGGTCTGCACATCCCGCAGCACCGCGAACGACTGCGCGGGGATCTGGGTACCGCAGTCTGCCGGTGACGGCGGCTCCCAGGCCAGCGCAACCTCGCCGCTCACCGGCACCGTGACCGGAACCTCGCCGAGGTTACAGATCACCGCAAAGCTGCCGCGGTGCATGATGATCCAGCGTGCCGACTCGTCGTAGTCGATACGCAGCCGGCTCAGCCACGGATCGGCGAAGTCGGGCTCGTTGTGCCGCAACGCGATCAGGGCGCGGTAGGTCTCGTACAGGCGAGCGTGCGCACCCTGGTCGACCTCGTTCCACCTCAGCTTGGACCGCTCGAAGGTTGCGGGGTCCTGTGGATCCGGGATCTCGTCGGCATCCCATCCGTGCGCGGCGAACTCGGCCTTGCGGCCCTCGGCGGTGGCACGGGCCAGTTCCGGTTCGGGATGGGAGCTGAAGAACTGGAAGGGGCTGCTTGCACCCCATTCCTCGCCCATGAACAGCATGGCGGTGTACGGCGATCCCAGCGCAAGCGCGGCCTTGACCGCGAGCTGTCCTGGCGTCAGATTCTGCGAGGGTCGATCGCCGACCGCGCGGTTGCCGACCTGATCGTGGGTCAGTGTGTAGGCCACCAGTCGCGTCGCGGGGATCGCGGCGATGTCCAGCGGGCGGCCGTGTCTCCGGCCGCGGAACGACGAATAGGTGCCCGCATGGAAGAAGCCGTGCGCCAGTGTCTGCGCCAGGGTCTGCAGTGAGCCGAAATCGGCGTAGTAGCCCTGCCGTTCGCCGGAGACCGCGGTGTGGATGGCGTGGTGGATATCGTCGTCCCACTGGGCCGTCATTCCGAGCCCGCCTCGATCACGTGGCGTGATGGTGCGCGGATCGTTCATGTCGCTCTCGGCGATCAGCGCCAGTGGCCGCCCCAATTGCGTTGCCAGCTTCTCGGTTTCGGCAGAAAGCTCCTCCAGGATGTGAATGGCCGTGGTGTCCACCAGCGCATGCACGGCGTCCAGACGTAAACCGTCGGCACCGAACTCGCGCATCCAGCGCAGCGCACAGTCGATGATGTAGCGGCGCACCTCATCGGCACCATCGTCGGCGATGTTGATCGATTCGCCCCACGGGTTGCTGCCGCTGGACAGATACGGACCGAAGCGCGGCAGGTAGTTCCCGGACGGTCCGAGGTGGTTGAACACGGCGTCGATCAGCACACCGAGGCCTCGGGCATGGCAGGTATCGATGAAGCGCAACAGTGCGTCCGGCCCACCGTAGGGTTCGTGCACGGCGTACCAGAGCACACCGTCATATCCCCAGCCGTGGCTTCCGCTGAATGCGTTCACGGGCATCAGCTCGACGAAGTCGACGCCCAGATCGACCAGGTGATCGAGCTTTTCGGCGGCCGCGTCGAGGGTGCCCGCCGTGGTGAAGGTCCCGATATGGAGCTCGTAGATGGTGGCGCCCTCGATCGAGCGGCCGGCCCACGGTGTGGGCGGAGCCGGGGGCTGCCACCGTTGTGAGGCGCCGTGCACCCCGTCGGGTTGCCGCGGCGAGCGCGGGTCGGGCAGCACCGTGTCCTCGTCATCGAGCACGTATCCGTACCGGCTGTCCGGACGGGCGTCGACGTCGGCATGCCACCAGTTCGCCTCGTCGCGAACCATCGGGTACCGCACACCGTCGAGCTCCAAGGTCACCCGGTCGGGCCGGGGCGCCCACACGTCGAACGTCGTCATGACGCACGCTCCAGCAGTACGCCGGGAAGCTCGGCGAACAGCTCGGCGGCATCGGCGACGCCGGCGAACGTGCGACCGGTCAACCGATCGATCCAAGTGCCCTCGGGCAGCGTCAATATCGTCTCCCCCCAACCGGTGTCCTCAAGCCGGGCGGTCCATCGGCTGACCGCCACCACGACGTCGGCATCCCTGGCGTAGGCGAGGACGTGATCGGCGGCCGGACCGCCTGGCAGCAATGGATGGTATCCGCCGCTCAGGTAGGTCTCGGGACGTTCACGTCGTGATCGCAACGCGGCGTTGACGATCCGGATCTTCGGGTCGGACAGCTCGGTGAGCGCCTTACGACGAACCAGGTAGTCGACCGGTCGCCGGTTGTCCGGGTCGACCAGGCTGTCGTCGAGAAGCTCGGTGCCCTGGTAGACGTCGGGAACGCCGGGCACGGTGAGTGCGAGCAGCTTCTGGCCGACGGCATCGTTGAGGGCATGCGGCTGAAGCTGGCCGACCAGCGCGGTGAGTTCCGTGCCCACCGGCCCGTCGAGCACGGCGTCCAGCCAGTCGTGCACCGCCGCTTCGAAGTCGGCGTCCGGGTCGTTCCAGGTGGTGTGCACACCGGCTTCGCGGATCGCTTTCTCGGCATAGGCATGCAGCCGGGTGCGCAGCTCGTCGGTCACCTCGCCATCCACCGGCCAGACGCCGAAGATGTTCTGCCAGAGGAACAGTGCGGTATCGGCATCGGGTGCGATCACCACCTGGGACCAGCGTGCCACCCGGTCGGCCCAGAGCGCGGGCACCTGGGACAACACGCCGATGCGCGCCCGGACGTCTTCGCTGCGCTTGGTGTCGTGGGTGGAGGTGGTCACCATCGCGTGCGGCCACAGCGCCGCCCTGGTGGCATTGCGCGCATGGAATTCGGCGGCGCTGACCCCGAACAGGTCGGGTTCGCCACCCACTTCGTTGAGCGTCACCAAGCGGGCATCCCGGTAGAACTGGCAATCTTCGACGGCCTTGGCCGTGACCGCACCACACAGTTGTTGGATGCGTTTGGCCGATTCGCCGGCTCCGGCAAGCGCCGTCGCGACGATCTGTAGGGGGGCTGCGAGATCCGGACGAGCGGAGATGGTTTCGGCGATCGCCACCGGGCCCAGCGCGGCAAGGGCGGGATAGTCGAACCGGTACACGCCGATATGGGTCAGCAGTGCGGTGATCGATTCGGGCAGTTGTGGGTGGTCGGTCCCGGTCTCGGCGACGATGGTCCGGCGCACGCGGGCCAGCTCGCTGGCCAGGGTCACCGTCGCCGCCGTCGTCTTGAGCTCGGCGATCTGGGCCGCGTACCCGGCGGTACCGCCGTAAAGCCCGTCCAGGTCGGACTGGGCGGCGGGGTCGAGGAAGACACCCCCCACTTCACGCAACGCGTCGTAACCGGTTGCGCCGTCTACCGGCAGCGCGGTGTCCAGGGCCTCGTCGGGGGCCAGGATCTTCTCGATCACGATCCAGGCGTCCTGGCCCACGAGCTCGCGGAGCCGCGCCAGGTAATCGGCGGGGTCGGTCAACCCGTCGGGATGGTCGATGCGCAATCCGTCGACCAGTCCCTCGGCGAACCAGCGGGCCACTTCGGCATGCGATGCATCGAACACCTCGGGATCTTCCTGGCGCAGCCCGGCCAATGAGGTGATCGAGAAGAAGCGGCGGTACCCGCACACGTTGTTGCGCCAGCCGATCAGCTTGTAGTGCTGGCGCTCGTAGACCTGCTCGGCGGTGCCGGTCCCGGTGCCCGGTGCGATCGGCCACGTCCGGTCGCCGAGGCGCAACACGTCGCCATCGACGGTGAGCCCGGCGATGTCATCGTCAGAACCCAGCACCGGCAACACGATTCGCCCGTCGGCCAGATCCCAGTCGATATCGAAGTACGCGCCGTACGCCGAATCCCTGCCGTGGGTGAGCACATCCCACCACCAGGGATTGGCGCGGGGATCCTCCACGCCGACGTGATTGGGCACGATGTCCACGATCACGCCGAGACCCCGCTCACGCGCCGCGGCCGACAGCGCGGCAAACCCGTCGGGACCGCCGAGTGCGGCCGACACCGTGGTGGGATCGGTGACGTCGTAGCCGTGCGTCGATCCGTGTGCGGCGGTCAGGATGGGGGACAGGTACAGGTGGCTGACCCCCAGCTCGTCCAGGTAGTCGAGCAGGGCGAGTGCATCGGCGAAAGTGAACGCGTCCCCGCGCATCTGCAGTCGATATGTGGAGACCGGGACACCCATCAGCCGTTACCGCCTAGGTCGTTTTCTTGAGCACCCGAAGTGATCGCGGCTGCAGCGAGATCTTCTCGCCGGCAGATATGGTCACCTCGTTGGCACCGGCGGGGTCGCCGGTGTTCAACGCGGTTACCCACTTTTCGGCGTAATCATCGGGCGGCAACACGAAATCGAGTTCCTCGTCGTGTGCGTTGAAGCACAGCAGGAACGAATCGTCGCGCACCCGCTCACCGCGCGCGTTGGGCTCGGGGATGGCGTCGCCGTTCAGGAAGACCGCGATGCTCTTACCGAACCCTGATCCCCAGTCCTCCGGCGTCATCTCCGCACCGGCGGGGGTCAGCCACGCGATATCGCGTACCTGCTCACCGCTGCGGATCGGGTTGCCGGCCAGGAACCGCCGCCGTCGGAACACCGGGTGCTTCTTGCGCAGGGCCACCGCCTTGCGGGTGAACTCGAGCAGTTCGGCGTTCTCGTCGAGTTTGGACCAATCCACCCACGCAACCGGCGAGTCCTGGCAGTAGGCATTGTTGTTGCCGCCCTGGGTGCGGCCGATCTCGTCGCCGTGGCTGATCATGGGGGTGCCCTGGGACACCATCAGGGTGGCGATCATGTTGCGCATCTGCCGGGACCGCAGGCTGACGATGGCGGGGTCATCGGTCGGACCTTCCACACCGCAGTTCCACGACCGGTTGTGGCTCTCGCCGTCCCGGTTGTCCTCACCGTTGGCCTCGTTGTGCTTCTCGTTGTAGGAGACCAGGTCGGCGAGGGTGAACCCGTCGTGGCAGGTGACGAAGTTGATGCTCGCACCGGGCCGGCGCCCGGTGTGCTCGTAGAGATCCGAGGAGCCGGTCAGCCGGGATGCGAACTCCCCGAGGGTGGCCGGTTCGCCGCGCCAATAGTCGCGCACCGTATCGCGATACTTGCCGTTCCATTCGGTCCACAGACCGGGGAAGTTCCCGACCTGATAACCGCCCTCGCCGACATCCCACGGTTCGGCGATCAGCTTGACCTGACTGATCACGGGATCCTGCTGTACCAGATCGAAGAACGCCGAAAGCCGGTCCACATCGTAGAACTCGCGCGCCAGCGTGGAGGCCAGGTCGAAACGGAAACCGTCCACGTGCATCTCCAGCACCCAGTACCGCAGCGAGTCCATGATCAGCTGCAGTGTGTGCGGATGTCTGGCGTTGAGGCTGTTACCGGTGCCGGTGAAGTCCTTGTAGAACTGCTCCTCACCGTCGAGTAGCCGGTAGTAGGCCGCGTTGTCTATCCCGCGGAAGTTCAGGGTCGGACCGAGATGGTTGCCCTCGGCGGTGTGGTTGTAGACCACGTCGAGGATCACCTCGATACCCGCCGCATGGAAGGAACGCACCATCGCCTTGAACTCGGCGACGGCGCCACCGGCGTGGCGGTTCGACGCGTATTCCGAGTGTGGCGCGAAGAAACCGAACGTGTTGTAGCCCCAGTAATTCCGCAATCCGAGATCGAGCAGCCGATGGTCGTGCAGGAATTGGTGCACCGGCATCAGTTCGATGGCGGTCACGTTGAGCGCCTTGAGGTGCTCGATGATCGCCGGGTGCGCGAGACCGGCATAGGTGCCGCGCAGATCCTCGGGAATGTCGGGATGGCATTGGGTCAGGCCCTTGACATGAGCCTCGTAGATGACCGTCTCGTGGTAAGGGGTCTTGGGAGCCCGGTCCGATCCCCAGTCGAAGAACGGGTTGATCACCACGCTGGTCATGGTGTGGCCGAGGGAGTCCACCGCGGGGGCGGCAGGCGTGACGGCCGGATGGTCGGACTCCAGGTCGTAGGAGAACAGCGCCTGACCGAACGTGAAGTTGCCGTAGAAGGCCTTACCGTAGGGATCGAGCAACAGCTTGCTCGGATCGCAGCGCTGCCCGATGCTGGGATCCCACGGTCCGTGCACGCGGAAGCCGTAGCGCTGGCCGGGACTCACCGTCGGCAGGTACGCGTGCCAGACGTAGCCGTCGACCTCGTCGAGCGGAATCCGTTGTTCGGTGCCGTCCTTGGCGATCAGGCAGAGTTCGACCAGCGTGGCGACCTCGGAAAACAACGAAAAGTTGGTTCCCGCACCGTCATAGGTGGCGCCCAGCGGGTAGGGGGTACCGGGCCAGACCGTCGTGGCCACGTCACCACCAGCCGGTTGCGGCCGCGAGCTGCCGCCCGAGTTCATTGGTCATGGAACGCACGTAGGTCGTCGACAGATGGTGAGAGTCGTGATACATCAACACATTTCCCTCCACTACCCGGCAGAAGTCCGGTCGGCACACGGCGTCGGTCATATCGAGCGGCTTGAGGTTGGGGAACCGTTCCAGATAGTCGAGTGTGGGGTTGGTGTCGGACAGTACCTCAGCCCGATCGATACCGCAGGAGATGGCGTCACCACCACTGGCCAGGCAATCGGCCGGAAAGTAGGGCTTGTTGTTACGCGTCAGCCACGGGGTGTCACGCATGGCCAGCACGTCGATACCCGCGTCCAGGAACTCCTGCCAGATGCCGAGATATTGGCTGGGCATCACATCGCCGGGTTTGATGTTCCACGGTCGAGTCGAGGTGGTGAAGACATAATCGGGTTTGTCGGCCAGCAGCTTGGGCATGACCTTCTCGTTCCACTCCCGGCACTTCGGGTATGGGCGGTTGTCTCCCATCACCAGCGGCTTCTGCTCGGTGGTCAGCGGGCAGCCCATCTTGAGATAGGTGACGACCTTGAAATCGTGGAGCCTGCCCAGCAGGTCGAGCGCGGTGATCCAGTGTTCGGCATGTGAGCCGCCCGCCAGGGCGATCGTGCGGGAGGAATCCTTGTCTCCGTAGGTGCAATTGATGACGTCGACGTTGTCGAAATCGCTGATACACCCGGCCGGGGTCGATTCGGGGATGTCGTTC
This sequence comes from Mycolicibacterium neoaurum ATCC 25795, assembly GCF_000691525.1. Lineage (GTDB taxonomy): Bacteria > Actinomycetota > Actinomycetes > Mycobacteriales > Mycobacteriaceae > Mycobacterium > Mycobacterium neoaurum. Next base: position 292,902 of record NZ_JMDW01000010.1, on the reverse strand, counting down.
TTGGCTTCCAGCACCGTCGGGCGCATCGGGAGCTTGGGAACCTTGGCGTGGTTGATCAGCGCCCGTGCCCCGGGGTAGTCCCTGGCAGAGAGTCCAGACAGCTCCTTGCCGCTGGCCCGCTCGACGGTCACGTGCTCACGCCAGGTGAACGATGTCGCGGTCAGCGTGACGCCCAGCAGCGTCACGAAGGAGCCCAGCACGATCGTCGGGCGCCGCAACCGCGTGCGCCACGGGATCGTCGCCGCGGCGGTCGATCGGGCCGGTGCCCGATAGCGCAGCGGGGTCTCGACATAGCGCATCGTCAGCCAGGCCAGCACGCCGGAGACCAACAGCACCGCGGCGCCGTCGACGAAGTCGACGTGTTCCTTACCGCTGTAGGCCAGCCAGAAGATCAGCAACGGCCAGTGCCACAGGTACAGCGAGTAGGCGATCGAGCCCAGCCAGACGAACGGCCGGGTCGCCAGCAACCGGTTCGGGGCGGGCAACGCGCCGTCGGTGCGCGGGTCGGCCGCGCGATTGGCCGCCGACAGGATGAACAGGATGGTCGCGCCGACCGGCACCAGCGTCCACGGTCCGGGGAACTCGCGGACACCGTCGATGAGCCAGCCGCAGGACAGGATCGCCGCCAGTGCGATGGTTGCGATGATGGTCCGCAACCACATCGGCCAGCGCACGTAGGGGACCAGGGCGCCGACCAGCGCCCCGAGCGTCAGCTCCCACGCCCTGGCGAAACTGTCGTAGTAGGCGATGGCCTGATCGGTGTTGTGAGCGTGGATCGCGTAGACGAATGAGGCGATGGTGACGGCGGTGAGCACCACGATGAACACGGTCCGTAGGTGCCTGCCAAGCCTGCCGCGCAGCGTGTAGGCCAGCACCAGGATCAGGGCCAGGAAGGCGAGGTAGAACTGGCCCTGGACCGACATCGACCAGATGTGCTGCAGCGGGCTGACGGTCTCACCCGCGCGCAGGTAGTCGGCGGCGGTGTTGGCCAGTTCCCAGTTCTGGTAGTACCCCAGGCTGGCCAGGCTCTGGTCGGCGAATGTCTCCCAGCGCGTCTCGGGTTGGATCAGGATGGTCAACACCGCGGCGGCGGCCAGCACCACGATCAGGGCGGGCAACAGCCGTCGCACCAGTCGGATGACCTCGGACACCGGCCTGATGGCGGTCGCCTCGTCCAGTGCCGAGCGCAACAGTCGCCCACCGAAGAAGAAGCCCGACAGCGCCAGGAAGACGTCCACGCCGCCGGAGACCCGTCCGAACCAGACATGGAACACCGCGACGAGTGCGATGGCGACACCGCGAAGTCCGTCGAGGTCATGCCGATAGAAGCCCGAGGTGCGGGTTCCGGTCGTGGTGGCGGTCGTGGACACCGGGCCATCGGTACGCGCAGGTCGGGCTGGAGCGAGGGTCATCATGGTCGGGGAGTCAATCTACCCAATTATCCTGGGTGCCTCAGGCCGCGGGCGTGGCGTCACACCGGCCGGGCGGGCGATAGTGTCCGGAGCCATGCCCGCGTTGACGCCGGCCGAGATCGGCGCGATCGACTCCGCACACATCTGGCACCCCTACAGCACCATGGGTCCCGCAGCGCTGCCGCCGGTGGTGGCCACTGCCGCGCGCGGCGCCTGGCTCGAACTGCATCACCGCGGACGTCGCATCGACGCGCTGGACGCGATGAGCTCATGGTGGACCGCGGTGCACGGGCACGGACACCCCCGTCTGGACGCCGCGTTGCGCGCTCAGCTGGCGACCATGAACCACGTCATGTTCGGTGGACTGACCCATGAGCCCGCCGCGCGGCTGGCCCGATTGCTCGTCGACATCACCCCGGCCGGGCTGGAGACGGTGTTCTTCAGCGATTCCGGTTCGGTCTCGGTGGAAGTGGCGGCCAAGATGGCGTTGCAGTACTGGCGCAGCCGAGGACGGCCCGGCAAGCACCGGCTGATGACGTGGCGGGGCGGGTATCACGGGGATACCTTCACGCCGATGAGTGTGTGCGATCCGGACGGCGGAATGCACTCGATCTGGAGCGATGTGCTGGTGCGGCAGGTTTTCGCGCCCGCGGTGCCCGGCCCGTTCGACACCGACTATGTCGCCGCGTTCGAGGCGCAGTTGACCGAACATGCCGACGAGCTCGCCGCGGTGATCGTCGAACCGGTGGTGCAGGGCGCCGGCGGGATGCGCTTTCACGATCCGCGGTACCTGGTCGAGCTGCGCCGGATCTGCGATCGTCACGACGTCCTGCTGATCTTCGACGAGGTCGCCACCGGTTTCGGCCGCACCGGGGAGTTGTTCGCCGCCGATCATGCCGGTGTCAGCCCCGACATCATGTGTGTGGGCAAGGCGTTGACCGGTGGTTATGTCACCTTGGCTGCGACGTTGTGCACCGCGCAGATCGCGACGACGATCAGCAGCGGTGACCCGGGCGCGTTGATGCACGGCCCGACCTTCATGGCCAATGCCCTGGCCTGTGCGGTGTCGGTGGCCGCCGTGGAGCTGCTGTTGGAAGGGGACTGGCGCGGTGCGGTCGGGGGTATCGAGGCAGGCCTGCGGGCCGGACTGGAACCGGCGCGCGAGCTGGCCTCGGTGGCTGATGTGCGCGTGCTGGGTGGTATCGGTGTCATCGAGATGACCGACCCGGTCGATATGGCGGTGGCCACCGAGACCGCGCTGGAGCACGGATTGTGGTTGCGGCCGTTCGGCAAGCTGGTCTATGCCATGCCGCCGTTCATCTGTACGTCGGACGAGGTGAGTCAGATCGGTGCGGGCATGGTGGCGGTCGCGCGTGCATTAACCTGAACGGTGTTCAAGTGTCGAAAGGACGTCCAGTGACACGCACCGGTCTTTCCCCACTGGCCTGGCTGGCCGGTGTCGAGGAGCGCCGCCGCGCCCAGGGGCTGCGTCGCACGTTGCGGGCCCGCCCGCCCGTCGGCACCGAGCTCGATCTGGCCTCCAACGACTATCTCGGGCTCTCCCAGCACCCCGATGTGCTGGCCGGCGGCGTGCAGGCGCTGCGCACCTGGGGTGCCGGCGCCGGCGGCTCGCGCCTGGTCACCGGCAACACCGAACTGCACGAGCAGTTCGAGGCCGCGCTCGCCGAGTTCGCCGGATTCGAGTCGGCGCTGGTGTTCTCCTCGGGCTACACGGCGAACATCGGAGCGCTGGTATCCCTGACCGGTGCCGGCTCGCTGCTGGTGTCCGACGCGTTGACCCATGCCTCGATCGTCGACGCGTGCCGGCTGTCGCGGGCCCGCATCGCGGTGACCCCGCACCGCGATATCGAAGCGGTTGCCGATGCGCTGTCGGCCCGGTCCGAGGAGCGTGCCGTCGTGGTCACCGAGTCGGTGTTCAGCACCGACGGGGTGTTGGCCCCGCTGCGCGAACTGCACGAGGTGTGCCGCCGATTCGGTGCGCTGCTGGTGGTCGACGAGGCGCACGGTCTCGGGGTGCGCGGCGCGGGCGGGCAGGGTCTGCTGCACGAGGTCGGGTTGGCGGGTGCGCCGGATGTCGTGATGACCACGACCCTGTCCAAGGCGCTCGGCAGCCAGGGCGGCGCGGTGCTCGGCCCGGCCGCCGTGCGGGCCCACCTCATCGACACCGCACGCACCTTCATCTTCGACACCGGGCTGGCCCCGGCCGCCGTCGGTGCGGCTCTCGCTGCGCTGCAGGTGCTGGTCGCGCAGCCCCAGCTGGCGGGTGCGGTGCTGACCAGGGCGGCCGAGCTGGCCCGGATATGCGATGTCGTCGAGGAACCCACCTCGGCCGTCGTCTCGGTCATCCTCGGTGACCCCGAGGTCGCCGTCGCCGCGGCGGCGGCATGCCTGGATCGTGGCGTGCGGGTCGGGTGCTTCCGTCCGCCGACGGTGCCTGCCGGGACATCGCGGTTGCGGCTGACGGCTCGGGCCGCCCTCACCGCCGAGGAGATGGCGCTGGCCCGTGAGGTGCTGACCGAGGTTCTCGGGTGAGCGAGATCGCATGAGCATCGTCATGGTCACCGGCACCGACACCGGGGTCGGCAAGACGGTCACCACCGCGGCGTTGGCGTGTGCGGCGCGGTTGGCCGGCCTCGATGTGGCGGTGTGCAAACCGGTGCAGACCGGAACCGTCGACGGCGACGACGACCTCGGTGAGGTCGGCAGGCTCGCCGGTATCACGGCGCTGCACGGCGGTTGGCGCTATCCCGAACCGCTGGCCCCGGTCGCGGCGGCGAACCGGGCCGGGCTGGCACTGCCGACCGCGCCCGAATTGCTCGACGCGGTGCGGACCGCCGATGCTCCCGGCCGGCTGACCATCGTGGAAGGCGCCGGCGGTCTGTTGGTCGAACTGGGTGCCGACGGCGTGACGCTGCGCGATCTGGCTGCAGAGCTGGGCGCTCCGGTGCTGGTGGTCGTCGCGCCCAGCCTCGGCACCCTCAACCACACCGCGCTGACCCTGGAGGCCCTCGCCGGGCGCGGGCTGGACAGTGCCGGATTGGTCGTCGGGTCGTGGCCGTCGCAGCCCGGTATCGCCGAGCAGGGGAACCGGGCCGCGCTGGCAGAACTCGGGGAGATCCGGGCGGTGCTGCCGGCCGGCGCCGGGGCTGTGACTCCGCGGGAGTTCGAGACCCTCGCCGCGCAGTCCTTCGACCGTCCCTGGCTCGCGGGACTGGCCTAGCGCGTGGTGCATTCGGTGGAGTTGACACTCGACGACGCCGGTGATGCCGCGGTGCGCCGGATCTGGACCGGGCTGCAGGATGCCGGCCTGCCCAGTCAGGCCGATCACACCGGCGCGAGCAACCGACCGCACACGACGCTGACCGTTGCCGAGGACATCTCGCGCGCGGCCGATACCGATCTGGTCGCGGCGCTGCCGCGCCTCCCGATGCCGTGTCGGCTCGGTGCGCCGGTGGTGTTCGGTCACGGTCGCTACACGGTGGCGCTGCTGGTCGTGCCCTCCGCCCAACTGCTGGACCTGCATGCGCAGGTGCATCGAATCTGCTTGCCGCACATGACGTCCGGTGCGTTACCGCATACCGGTCCCGGTAGCTGGACGCCGCATGTGACGGTGGCCCGTCGGGTCGCGGCCGAGCAGCTGGCCGCGGTGTGCGAGATCGCCGCGGCGGGGCGGGAGATCGAGGGCGGGTTCGCCGGCCTGCGTCATTGGGACGGTAATGCCCGCATCGTCCAGCCGATCACCGGCTGAGGGACCTGTAGGCCGCCATCCCGTCGATCAGCAGGGTCAGGCCGAATCCGAAGCGCTGGCCGGCATCACCGGCAAGCGCGGACTGGCTTTCGGGAAGGTCGGCGCCCGCGGCGTCCCACTGCAGGCGGGACTGTTCGTCGACGGTGAATCCCAGCACGTAGTAGACGACGGTGCGGGCGGCGAGTTCGGCATGTGCGCCCGCCACGCCGGCCTCGGTTGCCGCCGTGCTCAGCCAGGTGACGATCTCTGCCATCGCCGTCGATTGACCTGCCGCAAAACTGGCCGAGACCAGTTCGGCGCCGTCGGTATGTGACAGCAGGGCGTCGCGCAGTCGGCGGCACGCCGTGTCCAGCTGTTCGCGCCAGGTGCCGGTCGTCGGTTGTTCCAGCGCCGGTTGCAGGATCCGGTCGGCGACCGCGCCGAGCAGTTCCTGCTTGTTGGCGAAATGCCAGTACAGCGCGCCGGGGCTGACGTTGAGCTCGCGGGCCAGCCTGCGCATGGTCAGGTCGGCGATGCCGAAGTCGTCCAGCAGTGCTGTCGCCGCGTCGACCACATCCCGTTTGTGGAGCTGCACCCGCTTACCTTAACCTGAACACCGTTCAAGCTTGAACGGTGTTCAAGGCATCCACGACGGAGGTTCACTGATGACCGACATTCTGGCGGCAGCGCGCGAGCAGGTACTCGATCGCGGCGTCGGTCTCGACCAGGAACAGACCCTGCAGGTGCTGCAGCTGCCCGACGATCGACTCGACGATCTGCTCGAGCTGGCGCACGAGGTCCGGATGAAGTGGTGCGGCCCGGACGTCGAGGTCGAGGGCATCATCAGCCTCAAGACCGGCGGTTGCCCCGAGGACTGCCACTTCTGTTCGCAGTCCGGGCTTTTCGCGTCCCCGGTGCGCAGCGCGTGGCTGGATATCCCGAGCCTGGTGGAGGCGGCCAAGCAGACCGCCAAGACCGGGGCCACCGAATTCTGCATCGTCGCCGCCGTGCGCGGCCCCGACGAGCGGCTGCTCGCCCAGGTCGCCGCCGGTATCGAGGCCATCCGCAACGAGGTCGACATCCAGATCGCGTGCTCGCTGGGCATGCTGACCGAGGAACAGGTGCAACGCCTGGCCGATATGGGTGTGCACCGCTACAACCACAACCTGGAAACCGCCCGTTCGTTCTTCACCAACGTGGTGACCACCCACAGCTGGGAAGAGCGGTGGGACACCCTGCGGATGGTGCGCGAGGCCGGTATGGAGGTCTGCTGCGGCGGCATCCTCGGGATGGGCGAGACGCTGGAACAGCGCGCCGAGTTCGCCGCCAACCTCGCCGAGCTCGACCCACACGAGGTGCCGCTGAACTTCCTGAACCCGCGGCCGGGCACGCCGTTCGGTGATCTGGAGGTGCTGCCCGCCGCCGAGGCGCTCAAGGCCGTCGCCGCGTTCCGGCTCGCGTTGCCCCGCACCATGTTGCGGTTTGCCGGCGGACGGGAGATCACCCTCGGTGACCTCGGCGCCAAGCAGGGCATCCTCGGCGGCATCAACGCCGTCATCGTCGGCAACTACCTCACGACACTGGGTCGGCCGGCCGAGGCCGACCTGGAACTGCTCGACGATCTGCAGATGCCCATCAAGGCTCTCAACGCGACGCTCTAGGGCGCGCTGTAGAACTGACAGGGTGATGATCGACGAATCCCAGGCGCTGCCGGCCCCGGTGGCCGCCGGTGTCTACAACACCTTCACCGGCGCCGAACTCGGCGACCAGGCAGGCACGGCCATCCCGACGGCCGCCGCGTTGGGCCTGGAACCGCCGCGGTTCTGCGCCGCGTGTGGGCGCCGGATGATCGTTCAGGTCCGCCCCACCGGCTGGTCGGCCAAATGCTCGCGGCACGGCGTGGTCGATTCCGTCGATCTCGACGCGCGCCGATGATCATCGCCGAACCAGCGACAATGCCGCGCACCACGCGGCCGACCGCCGCATTGCGGGTGTTCCTCGCGCTGCTGGTGACCGGCGTGCCGGTCGGTGCGCTGTGGGCATGGCTGGCACCACCCGCTCGCGGCATCGTCGCGCTCACCCGCTCCGGCGACCGGGTCAAGGCCTACCTGGGCAACGATTCCGACCAGCTCTTCCTCGGGGCGTTCCTGCTCGTCGGCTTCGCGGGCGTGGTCGCCGTCGTCGCCGCCGTGGCGGTCTGGCAATGGCGGGCCCATCGCGGTCCGGTGCTGCTGGCCGCGCTGTCGGCCGGCGCGGCGGGCGCGGCGGGGGTCGCGGCCGGACTCGGTGCGGCGCTGGTCCATTGGCGCTACGGCAGCATCGACGTGAACACCGCCCCGGTCACCGAGACCGACCGTGTCCATTACGTGTCGGAGGCACCCGCGGTGTTCTTCGGGCACGGCCCGCTCATCGTGGCCGCCACGTTCCTGCTGCCGGCCGCGGTGGCAGCGATGACATATGCGTTGCTGGCCGTATCGGCCTCTCGTGACGATCTCGGTGCGTGGCCGCCCGTGCACTACACCGGGATCTACCCGCCGGTCGTGCCGGTCAGCGATCCAGGACCGACAGCGGCAGCCGGCGAAGGCGCCGTCCGGTCAGCACCTTCGCCGTGATGACCGCCAACCGCGCCATACCGCGGTAGGTCGACGGGTTGAACAGCGTCGGCCAGGTGGTGCGCGCCAGGTTGGCGCCGAGTGGTCGGCCCGCGAAGCGATCGGACAGCCAGCGCAACGCCATCGGGGCGGACATCGGGTGCAGCAGCAGATGCTCGCTGAACATGTCCCGGTGGTAGGTCACGTGTGCACCGCCCGAGGAGTAGGTGTCGGCCAACTCGTCGATACCGTCCACCGAGATGATCTCGTCGTGCACGGCCTGGATGATCAGCACCGGTGGCGTCGGCACCGCGGCGCCGAGTTTGATGTCGTCGAAGACGTGCTGCACTTCGGGAGTGGACAGGATCTGCTCCAGCGGTTGATCCAGCAGATCGCCCATATCGGTGCGCCAGAACCGCACGATGGCTTCCACCGTCGTCATGTGGTGCAGCCGGTCCAGCAGGTCACGGCCGTACTCGCTGGTGTGCTCGGCGATGATCCGCTGCAGACCGGGGTAGACATCGGCCAGCGCGGCGACGACCAGCGCGGGCAGGGCCGCGGCGAAGGTGCCGTTGAGCTTGCGGAACGTGCGGCCCAGATCGCCGACCGGGGAGCCCAGGACGGCACCGACGATGTTCAGCTCGGGCGCGTAACTTCCGCTCATCTCGGCGGCCCAGGCACTGGCGAGTCCGCCACCGGAGTAGCCCCACAGGCCGATCGGCGCCTCGGGGGAGAGTGCGAGCTGTTCGGAGCCCAGGGCCGCCCGCAGCCCGTCCAGCACACGGTAGCCGGGCTCGTACGGGGTGCCCCAGCTGCCGTTGACGCCTTCGTGGTCGGGCACCGAGACCGCCCAGCCTTCGGCGATCGCGGCGGCCACCAGCAGCATCTCGAACTGCGGCACCGAACCGGGCGCCATGGCGTGGCGACGCAGGGCGTAGGACGGGAAGCATCGCGAGGTGATCGCGTCGATCGCGCACTGGTAGGAGACCAGCGGGCAGACCTGCTCGGGTCCGCGCTCTGCCGGGACGACGATCGTCGTGGCGGCGGCCTCGGGCCTGCCGTTCATATCGGTGGTTCGGTACAACAGTTGCACGGCCCGGATCTGCTGCGGGATCAGGCCGAGGAAGGCCAGCTCGACGTCTCGGCTGCGCAGCACGGTGCCCGGGGTGGCGTGCTGGAAACCCTCGGGAGCCACATAGAACGGATCGTCCTCGGGCAGCTGCGGGCGAGCGCGTCGATCGAGCGCCTCATGCGGGACGGCGCCGATCCATTCGGCATCCGATACGGCGGAGCTGCCAAAGTCCATCCGGGCATTGTTACTTAAGAACCGTCTAAGAATCCAGTCCGACTCACCCCGGTGGCCGTAACGCTGCGAACTCGTCGGTCACCCGATACCTGTCCTCGGTGAACCGGTAGAGCGCCGCGGGCCGCCCGCCGCTGCGGCCGGAACGCGCCGTGGTGCCCGTCCTGGTGATCACCTGCCGCCGCTCCAGCACCCGCTGCAGATTGGTCACGTCCACCGGGTGTCCCAGTGCCGCGCTGTAGATGTCCCGCAAGGTCGACAACGCGAATTCCCTTGGCGCCAAGGCGAAACCGATATTGGTATAGGACAGCTTGGCGATCAACCGAGCACATGCGTTCTCGACCATGGTGCGGTGGTCGAAGGCCATCGGTGGCAGGTTCGACACCGGGTGCCAGCGGGTGTCCGGTGGTAGCGCGGGGGTGGCGGGGGAGGGCACGAGTCCGAGGAAGGTCGATGCGATGGTGCGCGCCCCCGGCACCCGGGCCGGGTCGGAGAACACCGCGAGCTGCTCCAGGTGGGTCAGCTCGCGCAGGTCGACCTTCTCGGCGAGCTGGCGCCGAACTGAACTGATCATGTCCTCGTCATGGCGCAGGCGGCCGCCGGGCAGTGCCCAGGCGCCGCGTTCGGGATCCATCGCACGTTCCCATAACAGCACGCTGAGCTGGGGGTTCTTGGTGTCCAGGCGGCGAACCTGGAGCACGACGGCGAGTACCTCGTGCTCGGTGCTACGATGAGCCATGTTTTCGATCATAAGTCGAAAACCTCGGTAGGCAAAAGGAGACTGCCATGACGGTCCTGGATCGCACCGGCGCACTCAACAGCGTGCTGGCTGCACGCATCGTCGACGGCCCCGGCGGATACGGCGGCATCGTGCCCGACGGGCAGTGGGCCGCCGAGGTGCGCAGGCTCGCCGATCTGCGGAACGCGACGCTGCTGGCGCACAACTACCAGTTACCGGCCATCCAGGATGTCGCCGACCACGTCGGCGACTCGCTGGCACTGTCGCGCATCGCGGCCGAGGCATCCGAGGACACCATCGTCTTCTGCGGCGTGCACTTCATGGCCGAGACGGCGAAGATCCTCAGCCCGGACAAGACGGTGCTCATTCCGGATCAGCGCGCCGGCTGCTCGCTGGCCGACTCCATCACCGCCGAAGAACTGCGGGCCTGGAAGGACGAGTACCCCGACGCCGTCGTGGTGTCCTATGTGAACACCACCGCCGCGGTCAAGGCGCTCACCGACATCTGCTGCACCTCGTCGAACGCGGTCGAGGTCGTCGCCTCCATCCCCGAAGACCGCACGGTGCTGTTCTGCCCGGATCAGTTCCTGGGTGCGCACGTCCGCCGTGTCACCGGCCGCAAGAATCTGCACGTCTGGGCCGGTGAATGCCATGTGCATGCCGGTATCAACGGCGACGAACTGGCCGCGCAGGCCCGCTCGCACCCGGATGCCGAGTTGTTCGTGCATCCCGAGTGCGGTTGTGCCACCTCGGCGTTGTACCTCGCCGGTGAGGGTGCCGTACCCGAGGAGCGGGTGAAGATCCTGTCCACCGGTGGCATGCTCGATGCTGCACGCGAGACCCGCGCCCGCCAGGTGCTGGTCGCCACCGAGGTCGGCATGCTGCATCAGTTGCGCAGGGCTGCACCGGAAGTCGACTTCCTCGCGGTCAACGACCGGGCATCGTGCAGCTATATGAAGATGATCACCCCGGCCGCGTTGCTGCGGTGCCTGGTCGAGGGCGCCGATGAGGTGCACGTCGATGCCGACGTCGCCGCGGCCGGACGTAAGAGTGTCCAGCGCATGATCGAGATCGGGCAGCCCGGCGGCGGGGAATGAGCGCCCCCGGGGGCGGGAGCGCAGCGACCCGGGGGACCAGCTCGTGCGGTGGTGCCGGCTTCTGGCAGCAGCGCGCTGACGTCGTCGTCATCGGGACCGGGGTCGCCGGATTGGTCGCGGCCCTGGCGGCGGCGCGGGCGGGCCGAAAGGTCGTGGTGCTCAGCAAGGTCGGCGAGACGGCCACCTTCTATGCCCAGGGCGGGATCGCCGTGGTCCTGCCGAGCACCCAGGATTCGGTGCAGGCGCATGTGGCCGACACGGTGGCCGCCGGTGGTGGGTTGTGCGATGCCGACGCCGTGCGATCCATCGTCGCCTACGGATACGCGGCGGTGTCGGAGCTGGTAGCCGATGGGGCCCGGTTCGACGAATCCCGGCCCGGGCAGTGGTCGCTGACCCGCGAGGGTGGTCACACCCGTCGCCGCATCATCCACGCCGGCGGTGATGCCACCGGAGCCGAGGTGCAGCGCGCCCTCGATGCGGCTGCGGCGCAGCTGGATATCCGCCATCACCATGTGGCGGTGCAGATCTGCCGGGACGGCGCCGGTGTCACCGGTGTGCTGGTGCACAGCGAGGCCGGCCCGGGACTGTTGCATGCGCCATCGGTCATCCTGGCCACCGGCGGGTTGGGCCATCTGTATGCCGCCACCACCAACCCGGTGGGTTCCACCGGCGATGGTGTGGCCCTGGCATTGCGGGCCGGCGTCGGGGTCGGTGATATCGAATTCGTCCAGTTCCACCCGACGATGCTGTTCACCGGCACGGCCGGTGGGCGCCGACCGCTGGTCACCGAGGCCCTGCGCGGTGAGGGGGCGATTCTCGTCGACCGTCACGGTGATTCGGTGACCGCGGGTGTGCATCCACTCGGCGACCTCGCGCCACGGGATGTGGTCGCCGCCGCGATCGATGCGCGCCTGCGCGCCACCGGGGACGCCTGCGTCTACCTAGATGCGACCCGCGTGCCCGATGTCGCCGAACGCTTTCCGACCGTCACCGCCGCCTGTCGGGCCGCCGGCATCGACCCGGTCCGCCAACCGATCCCGGTGGTGCCCGGTGCACATTACAGCTGTGGGGGAGTGCACACCGATGTGCACGGCCGTACCGAACTGGCAGGCTTGTTCGCCGCGGGCGAGGTGGCCCGCACCGGCATGCACGGCGCCAACAGGCTGGCCTCCAACAGTCTGCTGGAAGGCCTTGTCGTCGGCGGACGCGCGGGCCGGGCCGCGGCCGCGCACGCCGAGCAGGCGGGAGCCACCCATGCGGTGTTCGACGGCCCGCCACGCGCGCCGATGCTGGAGCGCAGCACGCTGCAGCACGCCATGAGTCGCGATGCCTCGGTCGTTCGCGATGCCGCCGGGCTGGACCAGCTGACCGCGGTGCTCACCGGTGCCGTCGAGCGTCCGCTGACCGACCGGGAGCGTGTCGAGGATGCGGCGCTTACCCTGACGGCACGAGCCGTGGCCGCGGCGGCGTTGGCGCGCAACGAATCCCGCGGTTGTCACCACCGCGCGGACCATCCCGACAGCGATGATGCCCAGGCGCACAGCGCCACCGTGCGGCTCGATGATTCCGGTGCGCCGAAAGTGGTCGCACCGCTGGCGGCAAGCTGATGAACGGAGTGCAGGTGCACGGACTGACCGATACCGAACGCGCCGAGGCGCGTGCCCTCATCGAGCGCGCGCTGGACGAGGACCTGCGCTACGGACCGGATGTCACCACCGAGGCAACGGTGCCCGCGGACGCCGTCACCACCGCGGTCATGGCCTCGCGTGAGCACGGTGTCGCCGCCGGTATAGACGTGGCCGTCCTGGTGCTCGACGCCGTGCTGGGTGCCGATGGCTACACCGTGCTCGAGCGGCTGGCCGATGGCACCCGGGTGCAGCCAGGTCAGGCGCTGCTGCGGGTGCAGGCACCCACCAGGGGACTGTTGACGGCCGAGCGCACGATGCTCAATCTGGTCTGCCATCTGTCCGGAATCGCCACCGCGACAGCCCGATGGGTCGACGCGGTGAACGGGACCGCTGCGCGAATCCGGGACACCCGCAAGACCCTGCCCGGTATGCGCGCCCTGCAGAAGTACGCCGTGCGGGTCGGTGGTGGCGTCAACCATCGGATGGGGCTCGGTGATGCCGCGTTGATCAAGGACAACCATGTCGCCGCGGCCGGTTCGGTGCTCGCCGCCCTTGCGGCGGTGCGGGCGACCGCGCCGGATATCGCGTGCGAGGTCGAGGTCGATTCGCTCGAGCAGCTCGACGACATCCTCGGTGCCGACGTCGAATTGGTGCTGTTGGACAACTTTCCGGTGTGGCAGACCCAGATCGCGGTGCAACGCCGCGACAGCCGCTCGCCGGCCACCAAACTGGAGTCCTCGGGCGGCCTTTCGCTGGAGTCGGCGGCGGCGTATGCCGCCACCGGGGTCGACTATCTTGCCGTGGGCGCGCTCACCCATTCGGTCCGGGTGCTCGACATCGGGTTGGACAGTTAGCCCGCGGACTGCACCAGTTCCAGCGCATCGTTCTGCGCCTGCCGCATCGCCTTCTTGGCGCGCCGTCCGCCGCTACGCCGAGCCTGCTTGCGCAGCCGGCGCCGCGCCTTGCCCGTCTGCAGTGAGTCGAGAACCTCATCGGGCACCGCGGCAAGTGTCCCGTCGGAGCGTCCGGCGGCGATGCGTTCGGTCACCCACTGACGTTCGAAACGCAGCAACCACAACACCGGGATCAGGAACACCACCAGGGTGACGCCGATCTTGACGAATCCGCCGCCGATGGGTGAGTCCCAGAAGAAATGCATGAAGGACGCGGTGGCCATCAGCGGTAGGGCCAGCAGCACCCGGCGGGCATAGGACCACTGCGGCGGACCGGTGAAGGTGGGCAGCAGCAGCATGACGCCCACCGCGAACAACCCCGTGTAGGCCCAGTGCGCAGGAACGGCGGTCAGCACCCGCTGGATCAGGTTCGGCATGGCACCGGCGAGATCGGAGTCCAGGCTGTAGATCGCCTCGCGGGTCGCGTAGGTCAGATCCTCCATGACATCGAAGCCGAACCCGACGAACATCCCGACCAACAGGGCGTGCGAAATCCGGTGGAACACCGACGAGCACAGCACCAGGATGACCGCGGCGCACATACCCTTGGAAGCTTCCTCGATGATCGGCGCGGTGAGAGAGGCTTCCCAGGCGGCCATCGTCTCCGGCGACAGATACCGCGACCAGACGCCGGCGAGTGCGGCGTTGCCGTTGACGGCCATCACCAATGCGGTGGTGCCCCCGAGTGCGGTTCCGGCGAGCAGCGCCTGCGGGTAGCGCCGCGCACTGCGGTACGGGTCGAATTTGAACATCAACCAGAACAGCACGACGATGAAGGCGATCCACAGGGGCGCCAGCCAGAGCTGCGCATCCAGCACCATGCCGAAGGCGCTGCCGTCGGCGCTCAGCAGCAGGTAGGTGCTCAGCACCAGGGTGATCACGTACAGCCAGAACACCGCCGACCGCGGCCGGTACACCACCGGTACCCGGGCCGGTCCGATGGGTCCCGGGGCGACGTTCGGTGCGGACGTGGCGGGGGCCTCGGTCTGGGTCACTGCTGCGTCTCCCTGCTGATCAGGCCGGCGATGGTTTTGATGTCGGGGCCCTGGCTGTCCGGGCCGGTGAGGGCGATCACCGATACGACGACATCGTCGTCGTACAGGAAGGCGCACGTCCCGGTGGTGTCGGTGGTCACCGCGACGCAGGTATCGCCGGAGAGTGTGGAGTCGGTGCCGCTGATCACCCCGCCGTCGAGTGCGGCGCTGACCCCTTCGAGACGGTTGGCCCGCATCAGGCGCTGGGCCACCGCTGCGGGGTCGCGGTCCATCCGGTCATAGGCCTGGATCATGACGACGCTGCCGTCAGCGTGCATCACCACCGACGATCCGCTGTCGATGATCTGCCAGCCGTCCATGACGTCGACCGCGACCTGTTCACCGCCGTCGGTGGTCAACTCCACCGGCGTGACCTCCTCGGCATCGGCCGACCAGTCCCGTTCTGGGAGGACCGCATTAGCTGTCACCGGTATCAGAGGCACCGCGAGGATGCCGAGCCCAAGCGCAAAGGCGGCTGGTTTCTGGGTCAATCGGCGCCGGCGAGGCGGCGCAGTGGGATCGGCCATGCGCCAGAAGTTACGGCACACCAGCGGTTTCTGCGTGTATTTACGGTGTTGTCAGTTTAGAGCGTGCGGAGTCCATGGAGTGGGTGTCATCGCTGTCGCGATTCATCGGCGCGGAAAAGGCTTCCTCGGACAAGAAAATGCGCCCAAATGGGATTTGCTGACTCAGGCGGGCGTGGCCCGGCGGACCAGTGACAGCACGACGGCGGCCAGGGCGAACATCGTCGAGATGGCGCGGTTGAGGAGGGTCTGCTGCCGAGCGTTGTGCAGCCAGCCGACCATCCGCCCGGCCAGACCGGTATAGATGCCCATGACCACGATGTCGACGGCGAGCATCGTCATCCCGATCGTCAGATACTGCGGCAGTAGCGGCATGCCCGGGTCGACGAACTGCGGGAGTGCGGCCAGGAAGAACACCAGCCCCTTCGGGTTGGTCGCGTTGACCAGAAATCCGCGCAGTAGCAGACCGCGCCGGCTGCCCGGCGCCGCGGCCTCCATCTCGTCGCGCAGATCCCTTGGTGCTGTGCGCCATTGCCGGATCGCCAGGTAGGCCAGGTAGGCCACGCCGAGCCATCTGACGATCGTGAACGCGACCGCCGAACCCGCGACGACGGCACCGACACCGGCGGCGACCAACACCAGTTGCAGCATCAGGCCGATCTGCAACCCGAGCACGCTGTACCAGCCGCGCCGCAGCCCCTCGGACATCCCGGTGGCCATCGACTGCACCGCGCCGGGGCCGGGAACGATGCTGATCGCGATTGCTGCGCCCAGGAACGCCAGCCATACCTGCCAGGTCATGACCTGGAATTGTCCCAGGCGGGTGCAACCGGGTTCGGCCGACCGGACTCAGGCGATATCGGCGACGAACACCCCGGTCTTGCGCAGCATCACCCGGGCGAGGAACGGCAGCGATCGGTCGACCGTGCCTGCGGGCAGGACCCGTGGGTTGACCACGTGCAGATCCTTGCCGGATACCTTGATGTCCGCCGAGCCGGCGGCCAGCACGTTCTTGACCCAGTTGGTCTTGCCGTGGATCAGTCCGATGGCCAGGACATCGCCCTTGCGATAGGCGGTGACCGGCGTCTCATAGGCGGTGCCGGAGGTGCGGCCGGTATGCCGGATGACGCTCATCCCGGGCAGCTTGCGGCTCAGCGGTGTCATCAGCGGGTTGATGTACTTGATCTGGAAGTTCTCCAGCGCGGGCGGCACCAGCATCGGCACGCCGACGGCATTGTTGGGATGTTCTTTTCGTGACGGTGACGCGGACATGACGGCTCCCGAATTCGATTTGGCCTGCTCTGGGACAATAGTCCTGTGACGTCATCAGGATCGCTCATGTCCCGCATCGACCTGCGTGGTGCGGACCTTTCCGTGGCCCGGCTGCGCAGCACCCTGCCGCGCGGTGGGGTCGACGTCGACGCCGTGGTGCCCACGGTTCGTCCGATCGTCGACGATGTCATGGCCCGCGGCGCCGTGGCCGCGCTGGAATACGGTCAGTCGTTCGACGGCGTACGCCCCGACACCGTCCGGGTGCCCGCCGAGAAATTGGACGAGGCGCTCCGGCTCCTGGATGCCGATGTGCGGGCCGCCCTCGAGGTCGCCATCGAGCGCACCAGGGTCGTGCACGCCGATCAGCGCCGCACCGACACGACGACGACGCTCGGTCCCGGTGCCGTCGTCACCGAACGCTGGGTGCCCGTCGAGCGTGTGGGGCTCTATGTGCCCGGTGGTAACGCCGTCTACCCGTCGAGCGTGGTGATGAACGTCGTGCCGGCGCAGACCGCCGGTGTCGACTCGCTGGTGATCGCGAGCCCGCCGCAGGCGTCGAACCCGCCGGCCTTCCAGGGTCTGCCGCACCCGACCATCCTGGCCGCGGCCGCGCTGCTGGGCGTCGACGAGGTGTGGGCGGTCGGTGGCGCGCAGGCGGTGGCGCTGCTGGCCTACGGCGGCGCTGGGGCGAGCGGAGCGACGGGGACTGGTATCGACACCTCGGGTGAAGAGCTGGCCCCGGTGGACATGATCACCGGGCCCGGCAACATCTACGTCACCGCGGCCAAACGGATCTGCCGCTCCCAGGTCGGTATCGACGCCGAGGCCGGCCCCACCGAGATCGCGATCCTTGCCGATCACACCGCCGACCCGCGGCACATCGCGGCGGATCTGATCAGCCAGGCCGAGCATGACGAGATGGCCGCCAGCGTGTTGGTCACCGACAGCGTCGCCCTGGCCGACGCCGCCGATGCCGAGGTGCGGGCGCAACTGGAGACCACCGTGCATCGCGAGCGCGTCACCGTCGCGCTGACCGGAAAGCAGTCGGCCATCGTGCTGGTCGATGACGTCGAGGCCGGGTTGAAGGTCGTCAACGCTTACGCCGCCGAGCATCTGGAGATCCAGACCGAGGATGCCGCGGCGGTCGCTGCCCGGGTGCGCTCGGCCGGTGCGATCTTCGTCGGGGCGTGGTCCCCGGTGAGCCTCGGTGACTACTGTGCCGGATCGAATCACGTGCTGCCCACCGCGGGGTGTGCCCGGCACTCCAGCGGATTGTCGGTGCAGACGTTCCTGCGCGGTATCCACGTCGTCGAATACGACGAGGCCGCACTCAAAGATGTGGCCGGTCATGTGATCACGTTGTCCAAGGCGGAAAATCTGCCCGCTCACGGCGAGGCCGTCCGGCGGAGGTTCGAACAGTGAGTGCGGCCAAGATCACCCTCGACGACCTGCCGTTGCGCGACAGCCTGCGCGGCAAATCCCCCTACGGCGCACCACAACTGGCGGTGCCGGTGCGGCTGAACACCAACGAGAACCCGCATCCGCCGACCCAGGCGCTCGTCGACGATGTCGCCGAGTCCGTGCGTGATGCGGCTGCCGAACTGCACCGCTACCCCGATCGCGACGCGGTGGCCCTGCGCACCGATCTGGCGGAGTACCTGCGCACCCAGACCGGCGTCGAGGTCGGCGTCGACAACGTCTGGGCGGCAAATGGTTCGAATGAGATCCTGCAGCAGTTGCTGCAGGCGTTCGGCGGTCCTGGCCGGCGCGCCATCGGTTTCGTGCCGTCCTATTCCATGCACCCCATCATCTCCGACGGCACGCAGACCCAGTGGCTGGAGGCGGCCCGCGCCGAGGACTTCGGCCTGGACACCGACCGTGCCGTCGCGGCGATCACCGAGCACCGGCCCGATGTGGTGTTCTTGGCCAGCCCGAACAATCCCTCGGGTCAGAGCGTCACACCGGACGAGCTGCGCCGGGTGCTCGACGCCGCGCCGGGTGTGGTCATAGTCGACGAGGCATATGGCGAATTCTCTTCCCAGCCCAGCGCCGTCGGGCTGATCGCGGACCATCCGGCCAAGCTCATCGTCACCCGCACCATGAGCAAGGCGTTCGCCTTCGCCGGCGGCCGGCTGGGTTACCTGATCGCCGATCCCGCTGTGATCGACGCGATCCTGTTGGTCCGGCTGCCGTATCACCTGTCCGCGCTGACGCAGGCCGGAGCGCGCGCGGCGCTGCGTCATGCCGACGAAACCCTGGGCAGTGTGCAGACACTGATCGCCGAGCGCGGCCGGATCGCGTCGGCGTTGACGGACATGGGGTATCGCGTCATCCCCAGTGACGCCAACTTCGTGCTCTTCGGCGGCTTCGCCGATGCCCCGGCCGTCTGGCAGCGCTATCTCGATGCCGGCGTGCTGATCCGCGATGTCGGCGTGCCCGGCCACCTGCGGACCACCGTCGGCCTCGCCGAAGAGAACGATGTCTTCCTCGATGTGAGTGCCACGATCGCCGAATCCGGCGTCCTAACGCAGAACCAAGGAGTCTCATGAGCCGCCGGGCCAAGGTCGAACGCAAGACCCGCGAATCGGACATCGTCGTCGAGATCGACCTGGACGGCACCGGCCAGGTCGACATCACCACCGGCGTGCCGTTCTTCGACCACATGCTGACCGCGCTGGGCAGCCATGCCAGCTTCGATCTCACCGTGCACGCAAAGGGCGACACCGAGATCGAGGGGCATCACACCATCGAGGACACCGCCATCGTGCTGGGCCAGGCGCTCGGTCAGGCCCTAGGCGACAAGCGGGGTATCCGCCGCTTCGGGGACGCCTTCATCCCGATGGATGAGACGCTGGCCCATGCCGCGGTGGACGTGTCGGGCCGACCGTATTTCGTGCACACCGGCGAGCCGGATTACATGGTGGAGTTCACCATCGCCGGATCCGGCGCCGGTTCGACCGCGCCGTATCACACCGTCATCAACCGGCACGTGTTCGAGTCGCTGGCCTTCAACGCGCGCATTGCGCTGCACGTGCGCACCCTCTACGGTCGCGATCCGCACCACATCACCGAGGCCGAGTACAAGGCCGTCGCCCGCGCGCTGCGCCAGGCGGTCGAATTCGATCCGCGGGTCACCGGTGTGCCCTCGACCAAGGGCACGTTGTAATCGTGGGACTTTCGAAGAAGGTCACCGTTCTCGACTACGGTTCGGGGAACCTGCGCTCGGCGCAGCGTGCCCTGGAGCGCACCGGCGCCGAGGTCGAGGTCACCGCCGATCCGGCCGCGGCGCTGGAGGCCGACGGTCTGGTGGTACCGGGTGTGGGCGCGTACGAGGCATGCATGGCCGGCCTACGCGCGATCGACGGTGAGCGACTGATCGCCGAGCGCGTGTCGGCCGGGCGGCCGGTACTGGGGATCTGCGTGGGAATGCAGATCATGTTCACCGAGGGCGTCGAGTTCGGGGTGCAGACCCGCGGGTGCGCTCAGTGGCCGGGTGCGGTGACGCGCCTGGATGCTCCCGTCATCCCGCACATGGGGTGGAACACCGTCGCCGCGCCATCGGACAGCACGCTGTTCAAGGGCCTCGACACCGATACTCGGTTCTATTTCGTGCACTCGTATGCGGCACAGAGCTGGACCGGCGCCGCCGACGCGACGCTGACCTGGGCAACGCATGAGGTGCCTTTCCTGGCCGCCGTCGAGAACGGCGCGCTCTCTGCCACCCAATTCCATCCGGAGAAGAGCGGCGACGCCGGTGCAACGCTGTTGCGCAACTGGGTCGACAGCCTCGTTTGAGACGACAAGTAAGGTAACCGCACGTGTCATTGATTCTTCTTCCCGCCGTCGATGTCGTCGAGGGCCGGGCGGTACGCCTCGTGCAGGGCGTGGCCGGCAGCGAGACCGAGTACGGATCGGCCCTGGATGCGGCATTGGGCTGGCAGCGCGACGGTGCCGAGTGGATCCATCTGGTCGATCTGGACGCGGCCTTCGGCCGCGGTTCCAATCGTGAACTGCTCGCCGAGGTCGTCGGAAAGCTCGACGTTGCGGTGGAACTGTCCGGTGGTATCCGGGACGACGAGTCGCTGCGGGCCGCGTTGGACACCGGGTGCCGACGGGTGAACCTCGGGACCGCCGCGCTGGAGAACCCGCAGTGGTGCGCCGCGGCGATCGCCGAGCACGGTGACAAGGTCGCCGTCGGTCTCGACGTGAAGCTGGAGAACGGTGAGTACCGGTTGCGCGGACGCGGCTGGGAAACCGACGGCGGCGACCTGTGGCCGGTTCTGGATCGCCTTGTCGGCGAGGGCTGTTCGCGCTTCGTCGTCACCGATGTCACCAAGGACGGCACCCTCAACGGCCCCAATCTCGAGCTGCTGGCATCGGTGACCGAGCGTACCGATGCGCCGGTGATCGCCTCCGGCGGCGTGTCCAGCCTCGATGATCTCCGGGCCATCGCCACCCTGACCGATCGTGGGGTCGAGGGCGCCATCGTCGGAAAGGCGCTCTACGCCGGGCGATTCACCCTTCCCGAGGCACTCAGCGCGGTCAGCGGCTGATGCTCGAACCCGGTCAGCTGGCGGGCCTGGTCACGATGGCCGCCGAGATCCTCGACGAGGCGTCGGGCCCGTTCGTGGCAGGCCACCGTGCCGACTCGGCGGTGCGCAAGCAGGGCAACGATTTCGCCACCGAGGTGGACCTGGCCATCGAGCGGCAGGTGGTGGCCGCGCTGACCGAGCGCACCGGCATCGGGGTTCATGGCGAGGAATTCGGCGGGGAATCATTGGATTCCGAGCTCGTCTGGGTGCTCGACCCGATCGACGGCACGTTCAACTACGCGGCAGGCTCACCGATGGCCGCGATCCTGCTCGGGCTGCTCCATGAGGGAACTCCGGTTGCCGGGCTGACCTGGCTGCCGTTCGTCGGCAACCGGTACACCGCCATGGTCGGAGCGCCGTTGCGCGACAACGGCATCGAGCTGCCCGCCCTGGGCAACACCGGGCTGGCCGAATCCATCATCGGTATCCAGACCTTCAACATCGACTCGCACGGCCGGTTTCCCGGCCGCTACCGCGTCGAGGTGCTTGCCAACCTGAGTCGGGTGTCCTCGCGGATCCGCATGCACGGCGCCACCGGGGTCGATCTGGCCTATGTGGCGGCCGGAATTCTGGGCGGGGCAATCAGTTTCGGTCACCATGTCTGGGACCACGCGGCCGGTGTCGCGTTGGTGCGGGCGGCCGGTGGGATCGTGACCGACCTGGCCGGACAACCCTGGACCATCGAATCGAAATCGGCGTTGGCCGCCGCGCCCGGTATCCATCAGGACATCCTGGAGTTGGTGGCCGCCGCCGGGGCACCGGAGGATTACTGACATGGCCATCGCAGTCAGGGTGATCCCGTGCCTGGACGTCGATGACGGCCGCGTGGTCAAGGGTGTCAACTTCGAGAACCTCCGGGATGCCGGTGATCCGGTTGAGCTGGCTTCCGCCTACGACGCCGCCGGGGCCGATGAGCTGACCTTCCTTGACGTCACCGCCTCCTCGTCGGGACGTAGCACCATGCTCGAGGTGGTGCGTCGTACCGCCGAGCAGGTCTTCATCCCGCTGACCGTCGGTGGCGGCGTCCGGTCGGTCGCCGATGTCGACATCCTGCTGCGCGCCGGTGCGGACAAGGTCTCGGTCAACACCGCCGCGATCGCACGCCCGGAACTGCTTGCCGAGTTGTCCCGCCAGTTCGGTTCGCAGTGCATCGTGCTGAGCGTGGATGCCCGCACGGTGCCCGAGGGCGAACCGCCGACTCCGTCTGGCTGGGAGGTGACCACCCACGGTGGACGCCGGGGCACCGGTATCGACGCCGTCGAATGGGCCCGCCGCGGCGCCGAGTTGGGGGTGGGGGAGATCCTGCTGAACTCGATGGACGCCGACGGCACCAAGGCCGGTTTCGACCTGCCGATGTTGCACGCGGTCCGCGAGGCCGTCTCGGTGCCGGTGATCGCCAGCGGTGGCGCGGGAGCGGTGGATCATTTCGCGCCCGCGGTGCACGCCGGTGCCGACGCGGTGCTCGCCGCCAGCGTCTTCCATTTCGGCGAGCTGACCATCGGTGAGGTGAAGGCCGCGATGGCCGCCGACGGCATCGAGGTGCGATGAGCGCTTGCGCGAAGAGCCGAGGACTGAGCTGATGGCTCTCGACCCCGCGATCGCATCGCGGCTCAAACGCAACGATGCCGGATTGTTCACCGCCGTCGTCCAGGAGCGTGGCAGCGGTGACGTCCTGATGGTGGCCTGGATGGACGACGATGCGTTGGCCCGCACGCTGGAAACCCGCGAGGCGACCTACTTCTCCCGCTCGCGCGGCGAGCAGTGGGTCAAGGGTGCCACGTCCGGTCACACCCAGTACGTGCACTCGGTGCGGCTGGATTGTGACGGCGACAGTGTGCTGCTGGAGGTCGACCAGGTGGGCGGCGCGTGCCACACCGGTGACCACAGTTGTTTCGACGCCGACCAACTGCTCGGGGACGGCTGACCGGTTTTGTCGGTGCCATCGTTGAGAATGACGGGGTGACCGAAGACAGCGCTGCCGCACGTAAGGCGCGCGGTGCGTTCTTCACCCCGCCGTCGATCACCCGCTACCTGGCCGACTGGGCCGTCCGTGAGCCCGCGGACACGGTGTTCGAACCTTCCGCCGGTGATGCGGCCTTCCTGGTCGCGGCCACCGAACGGCTGCGCAGCCTGGGGGTCGAAACCCCCGAGCTGCACGGTGTCGAGATCCACGCCGCCAGCGCGGCCACCGCCCGCCGCCGGGTGGCCCAGGCCGGGGGCAGGGCGACGGTTCGCACCGCTGATTTCTTCGATGTCGCCCCGCGGCCCACCTACACCGCGGTGCTGGGCAATCCGCCCTATATCCGTTATCAAGACTTCCGCGGTAAGCAGCGGGCCCAGTCGCGCCGCGCGGCGCTGCATGCGGGGGTGACCCTCTCGGCTTTGGCGTCCAGCTGGGCCGCATTCACCGTGCATTCCGCGCTGTTCCTGACCCCCGGCGGCCGGATGGCGTTGGTGCTGCCCGCCGAACTGCTCAGCGTCAACTATGCCGCCGCGGTCCGCAAGTTCCTGTTCGACCGGTTCGCCAGCGTCGAGCTGGTGATGTTCGACGAGCAGGTCTTCCCGGGGGCCGAGGCCGATGTGGTGCTGCTGCTGGCCGACGGGTTCGACGCGGGTCCCTCCGGGCATGCCGTCATCCACCGTGCCCGCAACGCGGATTCGCTGGATGCCGAACTGGTACAACGGCACTGGTCGCCCTCCGATCCATCGGACAAATGGGTCAGCGGGTTGATAGGGCAACGCCCGGTCGAGGTCCTGCACGGCCTGCAGGCCGCGGGTCGGTTCGACGTGCTGGAACGCTGGGGTGAGACCACGCTCGGCATGGTCACCGGTAACAACGGCTATTTTGCGTTGTCGCCGGAGCGTGTCGCCGAACTCGGTCTCGACGACGGTGACCTGCTGACGTTGTCGCCGCCGGGCAGCGCCCATCTGCGCGGGCTGGCACTCTCGGCCCAGCAACTCGGCGCCCTCGGCGCCGAAGGACGTGCGGTGCACCTGTTCCGGCCCGGTGATCGTCCCTCGTCCGCCGCGCGGCGGTACATCGCGGCGGGCCAGGCCGCCGGGGTGCACCTGGCCTACAAATGTCGCGTCCGCACACCGTGGTACCGGGTTCCGTTGCTGGCCCCGGCGGACCTGCTGCTGACCTGTATGAACGCCGATACACCGCGACTGGTCACCAATCGCGCGCACGCCCATCACCTGAATTCGGTGCACGGGGTGTACCTGCGCGCCGAGCACGCCGCGCTCGGCCGTGACCTGTTACCGCTGGCCGCGCTGAACTCGGTGACGGTGTTGCACGCAGAGATGGTGGGGCGTGCCTACGGCGGCGGGGTGCTGAAAATCGAACCGCGGGAAGCGGATCGCTGGCTGGTACCCGCACCCGAGGTGGTGGCCGACCGGGCGCCCGCGTTGCGCGCGACACGGCGCGGTGTGGCCGGTCTGCTCTCGCGTGGCCGACTGCTCGATGCGGTGGCGCTCGTCGATGATGCGCTGGGTCTGGACGCCGATCTGGAATCCGTTCGGGCGGCTCGTCATTCGCTGGCATCGCGGCGGGCGGTAAGGTCGCGCCGTGCCCGCTGAACCGTCCACGAAGGCCACCGCGTGGGCCATCTTCGACCGGATCGTCGCCGATGCGGCACCCGGCGGCCAGCACACCAACCCGTGGGTCCGCACCGGTGATGTGCTGAGCTTCGAGCCGGATTTTCGGGTGTTGCGCAAGCTGCTGGGCGTGCCGCTGTATCTGGGTGCACCCTCGACCACCGGCGTACCCGCCCTGGCGCTCGACGTGTGGATGTCCTACGAGCTGCGCCGTGCCGGTTTCGATCCCGACGCGGTGTGGCCGCGTCCGACCGACCCGCGCATCATGCCCGGTGCAATCTCCCATCTACTTCAAGCGCTGCCGGTGCGAGAGCGCCAGCTGATCGAGCAGCGGCTCCGGCGCTCGATGAAGGGTGTATCCGCTTCCAGCGCCAGTGTCTTGGGCAAGCACTATATGAAGCAGGTCGACGTCATCATGTCCGACTGGGACACCGGTCCCGAACTGCTGATCAGCACCAAGCGGATGGATTCCAGCTTCGGCAAGAACGCCGCGAACCGCGTCGAGGAGAGCTACGGCGATGCCAAGAACCTGCGGCTGCGCCACCCGCTTGCCGCCCTCGGGTTCGTCTACGGTTTGCGCTCGACCATCCTGACCTCCGAACCGGACAAGGCGGAATGGATGGTCGACCTGCTCGGCAAGCTCGGTACCGAGGATGACGCGTACCACGCGGTCGCGTTGGTGATGATCGACTATGACGACGGCGTGGCCGATATCGGGGAGATCGCCGACGACGAGGTCGACAGCGTCGAGAAGGCGGACCCGGACACCTTGTTCGAGATCGTCGATGTCGAAACGGCGGCCGTCGATCAGGCCTTGGCGGCGCTACCCAATGTGGTGATCCGCCATGACGCCGTGCCTGCCAACCTGCAGCCCGCGCGCTTCCTGGCGACGATGGCCCATCGGGTCATCGACACCGCGCCCGTGACGCGGCACCGTGAGGCGCGGCGCCGCCGCAATGCGGCGGCGCAGAACTAGCTTCGCGCCTGTCCGCGGGTGGCCCGCGCGCTCCACCGGCCGTCCTCGAACCCGACGGTCACCGGATGCCGGAATGCCGCGCTGACGTGCTCGGTGGTCACCGTCGTGACGGCAGGCCCGCTGGCCACGGTGCGACCCTGACCGATCAGCACGGCGTGGGTGGTGCTGATCGGCAGTTCCTCGAGGTGGTGGGTGACGAGGATCGACGCCATCTCCGGATGCGTGTGGGCCAGTGTGTCGATGGTGTCCAGCAGCTGTTCGCGCGCCGCGACGTCCAGTCCGGTGCTGGGTTCGTCGAGCAGCAGGAGCTTCGGATCGGCGATCAGGGCACGTGCGATCAAGGTGCGGCCGCGCTCACCGTGGGACAGCGTGGGCCACACCGCGTCGGCGCGAGCGGTGAGCCCGACGGTATCGATCAGCTCATCGGCGCGCCGGATCTGTTCGGCACTCGGGGTCCAGCGCGCCGCGGTGTCGACGGTGGCGGTGACACCGGTCAGCACCACCTCACGCACGGTCAGCGGGTACTGCAGCCGGTGCCGGGGGTTGACGTGACCGATCGAGCGGCGCAGCACCGTCAGATCGGTCGTGCCCATCCGCGCGCCCAGGATGGTGACCGTGCCGCTGCTCGGAAACGTCACTGCCGCACAGAAACCCAGCAGGGTGCTCTTACCGGCCCCATTCGGACCGAGCAGTGCCCACTGCTCGCCGGCCTGCACCGTCAGCGAGATGCCGTCGATGATCTGCTTGCCGTCCCGGCGGAACGTGACATCGGCGAGCTCGAGGACGGGCGTCATGAGAAGGTCTCCTGCAGTGTGCTCAGGTGGGTTCGGCTGGCCGCGGACGCGGCAGCGGGGGAGCGTGCGGTGATGGCGTCGGCCAGTTCGCGGTGGCAATCGTGGTCGGCGGCCGCACTGGCCACGGGTGCGATCCTGAGCATGTCGATCATGGCGGCACGCAAGCGCGGCAGGAAGGCGTCGAACAGGCCCAGGAGCACCTCGTTGTGTGCGGCCGCGATCACCGCGCGGTGAAACGCCATATCGGCGTCGACGTGGTCGGGGATCGAGCGGCCTTCCACGCCGCGAGCGGCC
The DNA here is from genome assembly GCF_000691525.1 of Mycolicibacterium neoaurum ATCC 25795. Taxonomy (GTDB): domain Bacteria; phylum Actinomycetota; class Actinomycetes; order Mycobacteriales; family Mycobacteriaceae; genus Mycobacterium; species Mycobacterium neoaurum. The sequence goes on along the minus strand of NZ_JMDW01000010.1, from coordinate 266,348 downwards.
AGCGTGCGGCGGATCTCCCGCAGATCCGCCGGTGTCCGACGACCGGCGGCCAGCGCAGCCGCCTCGGACTCGATCGCGATGCGCGCCTCCACGACTGTCGCGATGGTGGCGCGGCGCAGGACGACGTCCCAGTCCTCGGCGGTGTCCAGTGCGGTGACGAACACACCGGCACCCTGCCTGCTTTCGAGGACACCACGGCCGGCGAGTTCTCGGATGGCCTCGCGCACGGTTGAGCGCCCCACGCCCAATTGGGCGGCAAGCGTTGTCTCACCGGGTATCCGATGCCCGAGCGGCCATTCACCGTCGCGGATCCGGTTCAACAGCAGTTCGGCGGCTTGTGCCGCCAGCGGGTGTCGTTGCACCTGAATCACCATCTGTGGCGACCTCTCTACTTGTCTGAGGAGTCGTGTACAGTCTAGCCATCATGACGCGCCAGCTTCTCCTTCGTCGCCTCGACAGGGTCTGACTGACCGGCCCCCTGTCGTGGGGCTTCGTCGCGCCGGTCGGAACTCTGACCGACCGACAAGGAAAACGCTCGTGAACTGGAACCGTCAACAACCGTCTCCGATGCCGTGGCACCGCTACACCGATATCTACGATCGTGTGGAAGTTCCATTGCGGCAACGTCACTGGCCCGATGCCAGACTCGTCGAAGCGCCGCTGTGGGTGCCGGTCGATCTGCGCGACGGCAATCAGGCGCTCGCCGAACCCATGGACCCCGCGCGCAAGAAACGGTTCTTCGAACTGCTGGTCGCCATGGGGTACAAGGAAATCGAGGTGGGGTATCCGTCCGCGTCGCAGACCGATTACGACTTCGTCCGACTCATCGCCGAATCCGATATCGCACCGTCGGACGTCACCATCGTGGTGTTCACCCCGGCCAGGCGTGACCTCATCGAGCGCACCGTGGAATCGGTACGCGGTATCGGCAACGATGTGGTCATCCACCTGTACACCGCGACCGCCCCGACGTGGCGGACCGCAGTGCTGGGCAAGGACCGTGCCGAGCTGCGTGAGCTGATCCTCGCCGGCGGTCGCGATGTGCTCGAGCTGGTCGGAGAGCGCCCCGGTATCCGCTTCGAGTTCTCCCCTGAGGTCTTCAACCTGACCGAACCGGACTACGTCCTGGAGATCTGCGATGCCATGACGCAGCTGTGGTCGGCGACTCCCGATCGACCGGTGATCCTGAACCTGCCGGCGACCGTCGAGGTTGCCTCGCCCAATGTCTATGCCGATCAGATCGAATACATGCACCGCAACATGGCCCGCCGGGACAGCGTCATCCTCTCGGTGCACCCGCACAACGATCGCGGAACCGGGATTGCCTGTGCCGAACTCGCGGTACTGGCCGGCGCGCAGCGGGTCGAGGGCTGCGTTTTCGGCAACGGCGAACGGACCGGCAATGTCGACATCGCCACGCTGGCGCTGAACCTTTATGCCCAGGGCGTCGACCCGAAGATCGACTTCTCCGATATCGACGAGGTTGCCCGCACGGTCGTCCACTGCACCCGGATGCCGATTCACGAGCGACACCCATATGTGGGCGATCTGGTGCACACGGCGTTCTCCGGCACCCACCAGGACGCCATCAAGAAGGGGCTGGCCGAGCATCGGGCCAGGGCTGCGGCGACCGGCCGTCCAGAAAGCGAAATCGACTGGCGGGTCCCATATCTGCCGATAGACCCGGCCGATATCGGGCGCACCTACGAGGCCGTGATCCGGGTCAACTCACAGTCCGGCAAGGGCGGTATCGCCTATCTGCTGCAGGCAGACCACGGGCTGGACCTGCCGCGCCCGCTGCAGATGGATTTCGCTCGACGCGTGCAGGCACGCACCGAACAGAGCGGGGTCGAGATCGACTCCACTGAACTGCTGGCGCTGTTCGAAGGTGCCTACCTGGCTGCGGACGGTCCGGTACAGCTCAAGGATTGGCACACCGGCGCCGACGGGACCACCGAGATCACCCTCGTCGTCGACGGGTGCATCCACACCGGCGCGCACCATGGCATCGGGCCGGTCGAGGCGCTCACCCGGACGCTGGCCACCGCCGGGCGTCCCGTCGAGATCTTGAGTCTCACCCAGCAGTCGGTCGGTGCCACCGCCGTCAGCTATCTGGAGCACCGGGCCGGCTGGTCGTGTGGGCGCAGCGATTCGGTGCTCGGTGCGTCGATGGCGGCGGTTCTGCACGCGGTCAACGCGACCTGAGGACCTCGAGTGCCTTGTCGGCGTGGGTGTCCATGCTGAGCTCGCTGGAGATGACGTCGAGGATCCGGCGGTCGGTGTCGATCACGAACGTCGTGCGCTTGACCGGCATGAACTTGCCGAGCAGGCCGCGCTTGACGCCGAAGGCGCCGGCGACGGCGCCGTCGGCATCAGAGAGCAGCGGGTAGTCGAAACGCTGCTGCTCGGCGAACTTGGCCTGCTTGTCTACCGGATCGGTGCTGATGCCGACCCGGGAGGCGCCGACGGCGGCGAACTCACCCGCCAGGTCGCGGAAGTGACAGGCCTCCTTGGTGCACCCCGGTGTCATGGCCGCGGGGTAGAAGAACAGCACGATCGGACCGTCCGCCAGCAACGCGGTCAGGCTGCGGGGTGTGCCGGTCTGGTCGGGCAGTTCGAACTCGGCCACCTGGTCGCCGGTCTTCAGAAGAGTCACGGCTGCCCACGCTACGCCCGGCACGGGTTCGGCGTCTGGGAGGATTGGCCGCGTGCAACGACCAACGCCCGCCGACACCCTGGCCGTCACGACCGCGCGCGCGGACTTCCGGGACCTCGCCGCCGGCCATCGTGTGGTGCCGGTGACCCGCAAGGTGCTCGCCGACAGCGAAACCCCGCTGTCGGCCTACCGGAAGCTGGCCGCCAACCGGCCGGGCACGTTCCTGCTCGAATCGGCGGAGAACGGCCGCTCCTGGTCGCGCTGGTCGTTCATCGGTGCCGGCGCACCGTCGGCGCTGACGGTGCGCGACGGCGAGGCAGTCTGGCTGGGCACCACACCGCAGGGGGCGCCGTCGGGCGGCGACCCGCTGGCCGCGCTGCGGACGACGCTGGACCTACTCGCCACCGCCGCGCTGCCCGGCTTGCCGCCGCTGTCCTCCGGCCTGGTCGGGTTCTTCGCCTATGACCTGGTGCGGCGGTTGGAACGGCTACCCGAGTACGCCACCGACGACCTCGGCCTGCCGGACATGCTGCTGTTGCTGGCCACCGATATCGCCGCCGTCGACCACCACGAGGGCACCATCACCCTGATCGCCAACGCGGTGAACTGGAACGGCACCGACGAACGCGTCGACGATGCCTATGACGATGCGGTGCGGCGCCTCGACGTGATGACCGCCGCGCTGGCCGAGCCGCTGGGATCCAGCGTCGCCACCTTCAGCAGGCCGGTCCCGCAGTACCGGGCGCAACGCAGCGTCGAGGAGTACACCGCCATCGTCGAGAAGCTGGTCGGCGATATCGAGGCCGGTGAGGCCTTCCAGGTGGTGCCCTCGCAGCGTTTCGAGATGACCACCACCGCAGACCCGCTCGACGTCTACCGGATGCTGCGCGCCACCAACCCCAGCCCGTACATGTACCTGCTCAATGTGCCCGACGCCCAAGGCGGACTTGACTTTTCGGTGGTCGGGTCCAGTCCGGAGGCGCTGGTCACCGTCGTCGACGGCAAGGCGACCACCCATCCGATCGCCGGTACCCGGTGGCGCGGGGACACCGAGGAAGAGGATCTGCTGCTGGAAAAGGAACTGCTCGCCGACGAGAAGGAACGCGCCGAGCACCTGATGCTGGTGGACCTTGGCCGCAATGACCTGGGGCGGGTGTCGGAACCCGGCACGGTCCGCGTCGAGGACTACAGCCATATCGAGCGCTACAGCCACGTCATGCACCTGGTGTCCACGGTCACCGGGCAGCTCGCCGAGGGCAGCACCGCGCTCGACGCCGTCACCGCGTGCTTCCCGGCGGGCACCCTGTCCGGTGCGCCCAAGGTGCGGGCCATGGAGCTCATCGAGGAGGTCGAGCTGACCAGACGCGGCCTTTACGGCGGGGTACTCGGATATCTCGATTTCGCCGGCAACGCCGATTTCGCCATCGCCATCCGGACCGCGCTGATGCGCAACGGCACCGCCTATGTCCAGGCCGGCGGGGGAGTCGTCGCCGACTCCAACGGCCCTTATGAGTACAACGAGGCCACCAACAAGGCCAAGGCGGTGCTGGCCGCCGTTGCCGCTGCCGAGACGCTGCGCGAGCCGCTGCAGACCGAGACGTCATGATCAGGGCCGCGCAGGGGTTGCTGGTTCTCGGCGCTCTCGCACTCTGGGTGGCCTCCCGGTTGCCGTGGGTGCAGATCAATTCGGCCGACGGTCTCGGCCAGCCGAAGACCACGACGCTCAATGGCGCCGCCTGGTCGACCGCACTGGTGCCACTTGCACTGGTGCTGCTGGCCGCCGCCGTCGTCGCACTGGCGGTGCGGGGACGGTTGCTGCGGGCGGTGGCCGTGTTGGTGGCCGCGTGCAGTGCCGGGATCGGATATCTGGGTGTCAGTCAGTGGGTGGTTCACGACATCGCGGTGCGCGCCGCAGGGCTGGCGGGGGTGCAGGTCGCGGACCTGGTGGGCTCGCAGCGGTTCCATGCCGGCGCGGGCACAGCGCTGCTCGCGGCGGTGATCACGCTGGTCGCAGCGGTGATCTTGATGCGTTCGGCGGGTACCGGCACGACGGCCGGGGCGCGCTACGCGGCGCCGGCAGCGCGCCGTGAGGCGGTACGCGGTGAGACTGCCGACGTTACGGCGGGCATGTCGGAGCGGACCATGTGGGATGCCATCGACGAGGGGGCCGATCCCACGGTGGAACCGGCACCGGCGTCGGCGGATGAGCAGAGGGAACCGGGTGGCGAACCGGACAACAAGGGTCGGTGATGGCAGGTGCAGCGATGGCGACTAACCTTCATGGGAACGCTCCGACCGATCGCAAAGGACCAAGGCCAATGACGGCGACCGTGCTCGACTCCATCATCGAAGGAGTCCGCGCCGACGTTGCCACCCGGGAAGCCGCGGTCAGCTTCGCCGATATCAAGCAGCGGGCCAAGGATGCGCGCCCCGCGCTGGATGTGATGGCGGCCCTGCGGGCTCCCGGCATCGCAGTGATCGCCGAGGTCAAGCGGGCCAGCCCTTCGCGCGGCGAGCTCGCCTCGATCGCGGATCCGGCGCAGCTGGCGACGGCCTATGAGGACGGTGGCGCCCGCATCATCAGCGTGTTGACCGAGGAGCGACGTTTCCACGGATCGCTCGATGATCTGGACGCGGTCCGTGCCGCGGTGTCGATCCCCGTGTTGCGCAAGGATTTCATCGTCGGGCCGTATCAGATCCATGAGGCGCGCGCCCACGGTGCGGACATGCTGCTGCTGATCGTCGCGGCGTTGGAACAGCGGGCGCTGGAGTCGATGCTCGATCGCACCGAATCGCTCGGGATGACCGCCCTTGTCGAGGTGCACACCGAGGACGAGGCCAACCGAGCGCTCGACGCCGGGGCAACCGTCATCGGTGTCAATGCCCGCGACCTGAAGACCCTCGAGGTCGACAGGGATTGCTTCGCCCGGATCGCCCCCGGTCTGCCGACCGACGTGATCCGGATCGCCGAATCAGGTGTCCGCGGTACCGCCGATCTGCTGGCCTATGCCGGTGCGGGTGCCGATGCGGTCCTGGTCGGCGAGGGCCTGGTGACCAGTGGCGACCCGCGCGGGGCGGTATCAGAGCTGGTCACCGCGGGTGCGCACCCGTCATGCCCGAAACCTGCCCGCTGACTCAACCGATGAGCCGCGCACTCGAAGAGGCGATGTGAACATGGGCGATATCTCCGGATTGCCGAACACCAGTGCTGCACTGGCCGAACCGACCAGCCACGATCCCGATGCCAGAGGGCATTTCGGTGCCTACGGGGGCCGGCTGGTACCCGAGGCGCTGATGGCCGTCATCGAGGAGGTCACCGCCGCGTATGAGAAGGCGCGCAGCGATCAGACCTTCCTCGATGAGCTGGACCGGTTGCAGCGTCATTACAGCGGACGTCCCTCGCCGATGTACGAAGCGGAGAACCTGAGCCGCCACGTCGGTGGTGCGCGGATCTTCCTGAAGCGAGAAGACCTCAACCACACCGGATCTCACAAGATCAACAATGTGCTCGGGCAGGCACTGCTGGCCCGTCAGATGGGCAAGACCCGGGTGATCGCCGAGACCGGAGCCGGTCAGCACGGTGTCGCGACCGCGACGGCATGTGCGCTGCTGGGGTTGGAGTGCGTCATCTACATGGGCGCGGTTGACACCGCTCGGCAGGCACTCAACGTGGCTCGGATGCGATTACTGGGTGCGCGAGTGGTGGCGGTGGAGTCGGGTTCGGCCACGCTCAAGGACGCCATCAACGAGACGTTCCGTGACTGGGTGGCCAACGCCGACAACACCTACTACGCGTTCGGCACCGCCGCCGGACCGCACCCGTTCCCGCTCATGGTTCGCGATTTCCAGCGGATCATCGGTTTGGAGTCCCGGGTCCAGATCCAGGAGCAGGCCGGCAGGTTGCCCGACGCGATCGCCGCGTGCGTCGGCGGCGGGTCCAACGCCATCGGCATCTTCCACGCCTTCATCGATGATCCGGGTGTCCGGTTGATCGGTTTCGAGGCCGCCGGTGACGGTGTGGAGACCGGTCGGCATGCGGCGACCTTCACCGGCGGTTCACCCGGTGCGTTCCAGGGATCGTTCTCCTACCTGCTGCAGGACGAGGACGGTCAGACCATCGAGTCGCACTCGATCTCCGCGGGCCTGGACTATCCGGGCGTGGGGCCCGAGCACGCGCTGCTCAAGGATGTCGGACGCGCCGAATACCGGCCGATCACCGATACCGAAGCGATGGACGCCTTTTCGCTGTTGTGTCGCACCGAGGGGATCATCCCGGCCATCGAATCGGCCCACGCGGTGGCCGGTGCGGTCAAGCTTGCCGCCGAGCTGGGTCCGTCGGCGATCATCCTGGTGAATGTGTCGGGCCGCGGTGACAAGGATGTCGAGACGGCCGCCAAATGGTTCGGGTTGCTGGGGGATGACGCGTGAGCCGATTGTCGTCGGTGTTCGAGACCTGCCGCACCGAGGGTCGTGCGGCACTGATCGGTTATCTCCCGACGGGATTCCCCGATGTGGACACCTCGATCGAGGCGATGACGGCGCTGGTCGAATCCGGTTGTGACATCGTCGAAGTCGGCGTGGCGTACTCGGATCCAGGGATGGACGGACCGACGATCGCCCGCGCCACCGAGGTGGCCTTGGCCGGCGGCGTGCGTGTGCACGATGCGTTGCGGGCCGTCGAGGCGATCAGCAGTGCCGGTGGTGCCGCGGTGGTGATGACCTATTGGAATCCGGTGCTGCGCAAGGGCGTCGACGCATTTGCCCGCGATCTGGCCAACGCCGGCGGGCTCGGTTTGATCACCCCGGACCTGATTCCTGACGAGGCCGATGACTGGATCGCGGCATCGGAGTCCAACGGTTTGGACCGTATCTTTCTCGTGGCGCCGTCCTCGACCCCGGAGCGGCTGGCCGCGACCGTGCAGGCCTCGAGTGGATTCGTCTACGCCGCCTCGACGATGGGCGTCACCGGCGCGCGTGACGCGGTGTCCAACGCCGCACCGGAGCTCGTGAGTCGGGTCAAGGCCATCTCGGATATCCCGGTGGGGGTCGGGCTCGGCGTGCGGTCGGGACAGCAGGCGGCCGAGATCGCGTCCTACGCCGACGGTGTCATCGTCGGCTCGGCCCTGGTGTCGGCATTGGACGACGGTGTCGATGCGCTGCGGACACTGACCACCGAATTGGCCGATGGCGTGCGGCAGGCGGTTCGCGCATGACGGTGACCACGCTGGCCTATATCCCCAGTCCGGATCAGGGTGTGTGGTTCATCGGCAGCGTGCCGCTGCGGGCGTATGCGCTGTGCATCATCGCCGGCATCGTCGCCGCGCTGGTGATCGGTGATCGCCGGTGGGCGGCCCGCGGTGGTGAACGTGGAGTGATCTACGACATCGCGCTCTGGGCGGTGCCGTTCGGTCTGGTCGGTGGGCGGCTCTATCACGTGATGACCGACTGGCCCACGTACTTCGGTGAGGGTGGCGCCGGTCTGGTCGCCGCCTTCCGCATCTGGGACGGCGGCCTGGGTATCTGGGGTGCGGTCGCGTTGGGTGCGGTGGGCGCGTGGATCGGCTGCCGGCAGCGCGGGATCCCGTTGCCGGCGTTCGGTGATGCGATCGCACCGGGCATCATCCTGGCCCAGGCCATCGGCCGGCTCGGCAACTACTTCAACCAGGAGCTGTACGGCCGCGCGACGACCGTGCCGTGGGGCCTGGAGATCTACGAACGCCGTGATGCGGCCGGGTTCCGCGACACGCTGAACGGTGTCTCGACCGGGCAGGTCATCGGTGTTGTGCACCCGACGTTCCTCTACGAACTGTTGTGGAACCTGTTGGTGTTTGCGCTGCTCATCTGGGCAGACCGGCGGTTCAACCTCGGCCATGGCAGGCTGTTCGCACTGTATGTGGCCGGGTACTGCGTCGGACGGTTCTGCGTCGAGTTGTTGCGCAGCGATACCGCGACGTTGATCGCCGGGATCCGGATCAATTCGTTCACCTCGACGTTCGTCTTCATCGGTGCGGTGGTCTACATCATGGTCGCGCCCAAGGGCCGCGAGGCGCCCGAGACTTTGGCCGGTAAACAGGCACAGCAGGTCAGCGTGGACGATTTGGATACCGCGGTGATCGCGACGACCGGTGCCGCGAGCGGTGCCGCCGCCGCGGGGGCGGTGGCGGTGGCAGATCCGCCGGACACGAAGGTGAACCTCGACGAGCAAGAGGCCGAGGTCGCCGAAGCGGCCGATCGTGCCGATGTCGATGAGGTGGCCGTCGAGACCGCGGTGTTGGAGATGGCCGAGTCCGACGGTGAGCCGGAACCGACCGGTGACGAGGTCGAGGGCGAAGAGGTCGAGGGCGAAGAGGTCGAGGGTTCTGCCGAGGCTGAAGCGGCCGATGAGTTCGAGGCCGAGGCTGCCGCCGAGCCGGTTTCCGAGCCCGCCGACGAGGGCGATTCCGCGGCCGAGGCAGCTGCCGATGATGACGCAGCTGCCGATGAAGGCGATGCGTTGGCGTCCGGTCCGGAGGCCGAGCTGCTGGCGGTGACCGATGTCGAGCCCGATGCTGCGGGTGAGGGCGAGGTTGGCGACGAGGCTGAGGGAGCCGAGGACGGTGAGTCTGAGGCGGAGGCGGCTGCCGATAAAGTCGCGGCTGCCGATGAAGGCGATGCGTTGGCGTCCGGTCCGGAGGCCGAGCTGCTGGCGGTGACCGATGTCGAGCCCGATGCTGCGGGTAAGGGCGAGATTGGTGAGGTCGAGGGTGCCGACGAGGCTGAGGCTGAGGCGGTCCAGTCCGATTCCGCGGTTGAGCCGGCTTCCGAGCCCGCCGACGAGGGCGATTCCGCGGTCGAGGCAGAGGCCGATGACGACGCAGCCGCCGATGAAGGCGATGCGTTGCCGTCCGGTCCGGAGGCCGAGCTGCTGGCGGTGACCGATGTCGAGCCCGATGCTGCGGGTGAGGGCGAGATTGGTGAGGTCGAGGGTGCCGACGAGGCTGAGGCTGAGTCGGTCGAGACTGCTGAGGACGAGGAGTCGGAGTCCTCGGAGTCCGAGTCGGCGGAGTCTGATTCCACCGCTGAACCGACTTCCGAGGCTGTGCAGGACAGCGAGCCCGCCGATGACGACGCAGCCGCCGACGAAGACGACGCGTTGCCGACCGGTCCGGAGGCCGAGCTGCTGGCGGTCCAAGGGATCGAACCGGCTGCTGAGTCCGAGGAATCGGTTGAAGCCGAGGAAAGCGAACAGCCGGAATCCGAGGAAACTGCCGAAACCGAGGACACTGCCGAGGCCGACGACAGCGCTGAAACCGAAGCTGCCGCAGCGTCGGAGCACACTCCTTTTTCGACAACTCCACTCACAGCTCGCGAACCCCGCAAGAGGTTCTGGCAGCGGCGGCGCTGAGAGCACCTAACGCTGCTCGCCGGAGTCGTCCTCTCGACGTCGGAGGAGTTCTTCGGGATGGTGGTAGTGGTTGACGGTGTCCTGTCCGGTGTCGAGTAGCGGTGGCGGGTGCCAGTGCACGCGACCGTCCGGGCCGATGCTGGTGGTCCACCCGGTATCGAAGGCCAACTGATTATCTGCCGCACAACCCAATCCGAGTCCGGTGATATCGGTCTGCCCGCCTGCGCTCCAGTCTTGTTCGGCGTGCATGCCCTGGCAACCGGCTCCACTGACCGGGCAGTTGGGCATGGTGCACCCTCGGTCGCGGCTGATCATGACCAGGCGTTGAGCTTTGGAGGCCACGCGTTTGGAACGGGCGAGGTAGAGCGGTTCGGCGGTGTGCTCGCGGTAGATCAGCAGGTAGTGGTGCGCATGCGCGGCGAGGCGGATGAGGTCGCGCATCGGCATCGTGGTGCCGACCGAGGTGTGCGCGATCCCCGCCGCGGCGTGTAGCTCGGCCAAGGTGGTGGACACCACCACCGTGACCGGTAACCCGTTGTGCTGGCCCAATTCTCTGGACATCAACGCGTTGCGGACGACTGCCTTGAGTGCATCGTGATAGCGCTGGGAGGCGCCACGGGTATCGCGACCGGCCGCGCTGCGGGGGTCGACATCCAGAGCGGCGCGGCGCCCCTGCAATTCCTCGAACGGTACCGGCGCGGGGTTCGGATCGGCCAACGCTGCATCCAGTGCGGTGCGGCGATGCTCGAACGGTTCGGCCGTGGGCGCAACGGCCGGCGTCTCGGGCTGAACGGGCACAGCAGGTGCCGGTGCGGGCAGACCGTCTGCATGGTCCAACGGGTTCGGCGAGGGATTGGACACCGGCGCTTCGTCGGCGGGATTGTTGATCCCCGGAGCGCCCCACACCTGATTCACCGTCTTGAGGTATGCGCCCAGTTCCGGATCGACCCACCCGGAGATGCGGATCAGCCCGTCGGGGTCCTGGCGTCCCAACGTGATTCCGCGCTCATGCGCGGCGATATCAGGACTATCGCCATCGGGGTTGAGCACAGACAGCGCGTAGTCGGCGACCTCGCGCAAGGTACGCGGAGTGATCCGGGTGGCCGCCTCGACCAAATCGGCCTCCAGTTGGCCGCACCGCTGTGGCTCGGCGTAGCGGCCCGCCCGCTCCACCGCGGTGCGGATCTCGTGCACATGCTCGAGGTTGATGGTGCCCTCGGCCAATGCCGCGGCACATGCGGGCAGTGTCGGATCCAACACCTGCCCGTCGAGGCTCTGGCGTGGACCCAGATCGGCAGCATCGCGCAACCGGCGGGCGGCTTCGGCCTCCGAGATCCGCAGCCGGATGGTCAGGATCTGGGCCCAGGTGCGGGCACCGATCTCTTTGGGCGTGCTCTGGGCCTGTAGCGCGGCCAGGATGCGGTGGTCGAGCACGGCGGTGGTGCGGGCGTGGTGCTCGCGCTGAGATTGCAGCGTCAACAGATCAGCCGGCGACAGGCGGGTGACGTCGAGGGCGGCCAGCTGCTCACAGGCGGAGTCGTAGGCATCGAAGACCGCCAACACGGCCTCTCGATCCGCCACTCCGTTCGCCAACATGTTCGAATTCTAGCGCCGTGGTCTGACATGACAGGGCGTTGTCCACAGGCCGCGACGCCATCCACAGATTCAAAAAAACTATTGGTGCCCAATCGGTTTCAGGGGTACAAGCAAACCTTTCGGCGCGTCAATCGCGCCGGCGGCATCGCGTGCGACAGGTCACCGAGAACACACGTCGATTGTTACCGCTCCGTTTCGTCGATGCTGCGGTCGTGAATCTCCGGGCGCACCAGCACCATCGGACCCGATGTGAGTAGGTGTTGACAGCCCCGACATGGTGGGGCAACCGGTGCGGAATGGCCGAGCCATAACTTCTGTCTCAACCGTTTCCATTGCTGGGAGGAATCCGTGCTCAACACACGCCGCAATCGCGATATCGCGCACTGGGATGCCGAAGACGCCGACGCCTGGGAATCCGGCGGGAAAGACATCGCCAAGCGCAACCTGATCTGGTCGATCTTCGCTGAGCACGTGGGCTTTTCGGTGTGGTCGATCTGGTCGGTGATGGTGTTGTTCATGCCGCAGGATGTCTACGGCATCGACGCCGCGGGCAAGTTCTATCTGGTGGCGATGCCGACACTGGTCGGCGCCTTCATGCGCATCCCGTACACCATCGCCCCGGCCCGCTTCGGCGGGCGCAACTGGACCATCGTCAGCGCCCTGCTGTTGCTGATCCCGCTGACGCTGACGCTGTGGGTGATGTCGCAGCCCGGCACATCCTACACCACGTTCATGCTGGTGGCGGCGTTCGCCGGCCTGGGCGGTGGCAACTTCGCCTCCTCGATGACGAATATCAACGCGTTCTATCCGCAGCGTCTCAAGGGATGGGCGCTCGGACTCAACGCCGGCGGCGGCAACATCGGCGTACCGGTCATCCAGCTGATCGGCCTGTTGATCATCGCCACCGTGAGCAACACGGCGCCCTACCTGGTCTGCGCGATCTATCTGGTGCTCGTCGGCCTCGCGGCCCTCGGTGCCGCGTTCTTCATGGACAACCTCGGCAACCAGCGTTCCAATCTGGGCGCGATGGTCGAGGCCATGCGATTCAAGCACTCCTGGGTGATGAGCTTCCTCTACATCGGCACGTTCGGCTCGTTCATCGGATTCAGCTTCGCATTCGGCCAGGTGCTGCAGATCAACTTCCTGGCCGGTGGTGACACTCCCGCCCAGGCATCGCTGCACGCCGCGCAGATCGCCTTCCTCGGCCCGCTGCTCGGATCCATCTCGCGCCCGTTCGGCGGCAAGCTCGCCGACAAGATCGGCGGGGGAAAGATCACGCTGTACGTGTTCGTCGCCATGATCTTCGCCGCCGGGATCCTGGTCGCCGCAGGCGTTCTCGACGACAGCACGGCCGGTGCACCCACCGGTGGCCAGATGATCGCCTATGTGGCCGGATTCATCCTGCTGTTCATCCTGTCGGGACTGGGCAACGGTTCGACGTACAAGATGATCCCGTCGATCTTCGAGGCGAAGGCCCAGGGCCACGACGAGTGGAGCCGTGAGGAGAAGGCGGCCTGGTCGCGGAGCATGTCCGGTGCCCTCATCGGCTTCGCCGGCGCGGTCGGCGCACTGGGTGGGGTGTTCATCAACATCGTGCTGCGGATGTCCTATGTCAGTGATGCGAAGTCGGCGACCAACGCCTTCTGGGTCTTCCTTGGCTTCTACGTGATCTGCGCCATCGTCACCTGGTTCGTGTTCTTGCGGTTGTCCTCGTCGAAGGCCGCGGCCAGTCCGGCGGCGCTACCGGAATCGGTGGCCACCGCGTAATCGGACGAACTCGGCCTCACGAGGCGCTCACCGCGGGGATGGGCGTCTTGTGAGGTCGAGTTTTCCTTGCCATAACGTCGCCTCAAAGGAGCCGGAACAGTGCCAGCACACGATGGTGGCATGTCGGTGACCACGCGGACCGCCTGCTCGTACTGCGGTGTGGGCTGCGGTATCGAGGTCACCACCGAGACCGATCAGGTCACCGGGCTGCCGGTGATCGCCAAGGTCAGCGGCGACAAGCTGCATCCGACCAACCGCGGCAGATTGTGCACCAAGGGCGCCACCCACGCCGAGCTGATGGCCGCAACCGAGGGCAGGATGACCACCGCGCTGGTGCGCCCCGAGCGCGGTACGCAGCCGGTGGAAACGCCGGTCGAAGAGGCCGTGGCGCAGGCTGGGAACCGGCTGCGGGCCATCGTCGAGGAACACGGGCCCGACGCGGTCGCGTTGTACGTATCGGGCCAGATGTCGCTGGAGGCGCAGTATCTGGCGACCAAGCTGGCCAAGGGTTACCTGCGTACCGTGCACATCGAATCGAACTCTCGGCTGTGCATGGCCAGCGCGGGCACCGGCTACAAACAATCCCTCGGCGCGGACGGTCCGCCCGGCTCGTACACCGATTTCGATTCGGCCGACCTGTTCTTCGTCATCGGCGCGAACATGGCCGATTGCCATCCGATCTTGTTTCTGCGCATGGCCGACCGTCTCAAGGCCGGCGCCAAGATGATCGTGGTGGACCCGCGGCGCACCGCCACCGCCGACAAGGCCGACCTGTACCTGCCGATCGCACCGGGTACCGACCTCGCACTGCTCAACGGGCTGTTGCATCTGCTCGTCGTCAACGGCGACATCGACGAGGAGTTCATCGCCGAACACACCGAGGGCTGGCAGGACATGCCGGCGTTCCTCGCCGACTATCCGCCGGCCCGGGTGGCCGCCATCACCGGATTGGACGAGGCCGACATCCGCACCGCGGCATCCATGATCGCCGCGGCAGGGGAGTGGGTGACGTGTTGGACCATGGGCCTGAACCAGAGCACCCACGGCACCTGGAACACCAACGCGATCTGCAACCTGCATCTGGCCACCGGTGCGATCTGCCGGCCGGGTAGTGGGCCGATGTCGTTGACCGGACAGCCCAACGCGATGGGTGGCCGCGAAATGGGGTACATGGGACCGGGTTTGCCCGGCCAGCGGGTGGTGCTCTCCGCCGAGGACCGGGCGTTCTGTGAGGAACAGTGGGGCCTGGAGCCGGGCAGCATCCGTTCCGAGGTCGGCCCGGGCACGGTGGCCATGTTCGAACAGGCCGCCGCCGGTGAGATCAAGGCCTGCTGGATAATCTGCACCAATCCCGTTGTCTCCGTGCCGAACCGAGCAACCGTCATCGCCGCTCTCGAAGCGGCCGACCTCGTCATCACCCAGGACGCCTACGTCGACACGGCGACGAACCGTTACGCCGATATCGTGCTGCCGGCCGCACTGTGGTCCGAGAGTGATTCGGTGATGGTCAACTCCGAACGCAACATCACCCTGCTGCAACAGTCCGTCGCGCCGGTGGGTCAGGCGCGGCCGGACTGGGAGTTGATCTGCGGTGTCGCCGAGCACTTGGGTTTCGGTGACGATTTCGCCTACAAGTCCAGCGCGCAGATCTTCGACGAGATCCGTCGCTTCGCCAATCCCCGCACGGGATACGACCTGCGCGGGGTCAGCTATGACCGGCTGCGCGAGACGCCTGTGCAGTGGCCCTGTCCGCCCGCCGATCCCGACGACCGCCACCCCATCCGGTACGTGAACGACGGTGTGTCGCAGACCCTGCACGTCGACGCCGACGGGCACCGGCCCCGGCTGGCATTTCCGACACCGTCGCGGCGGGCGCAGTTCCTGGCCCGTCCGCACATGGACCCGCACGAACTGCCCGACGACGATTATCCGATGGTGCTCAACACCGGTCGGCTGCAACATCAGTGGCACACCATGACCAAGACCGGTCGGGTCGCCAAACTCAACAAACTCGACAGCTCGCCGTTCGTCGAGATCCACCCCGATGATGCGGCGGCGCTCGGCATCACCGCCGCCCACCATGTCGAGCTCACTTCCCGCCGCGGTCGTGCCGTGCTGCCCGCAGCCATCGCCGACCGGGTGCGTAGGGGCAGCGTGTGGGCGCCGTTCCACTGGAACGACGAGCACGGTGAGTACCTCGCCGTCAACGCCGTCACCAACGACGCCGTCGACCCGGACTCCCTGCAACCCGAACTGAAAGTCTGTGCCGTACGGCTACGTCCCATCGAGGTGGCCGCTCCCGATCCGCTCGATCTGCGCACGGCCGCACCGCAGTTCACCGAGGACGAGAAGCTCTACCTGTCCGGGTTCTTCACCGGATTGGACGCGACACCGGGCGGGGTCCCGGTCCTGCCGCCCTCGGCGCCGGTCCGCCCGGCGGTCCGTCTGTGGGTCGACGGTCTGCTGGCGGGCACCTACTCACGTACCCGCGAGCAACCCGCCACCGGACCACTGGTGCTGTGGGCCTCCCAGACCGGCAACGCCGAGGAGTTCGCAACCGGGCTGGCCGCACGGATCACCGGCGCCCGATCGGTCACCATGGACGAGGCATCGTTGGACGATGTCGCCGCGGCAACCGAGGTGTTGGTGATCACCAGCACATTCGGTGACGGCGGGCCACCGGACAACGGCGCGGACTTCTGGGACCGGCTGTGCAGCGCCGACGCGCCGCCGCTGACCGGGGTGCGTTATGCGGTGCTCGGGATCGGGGACAAGGCGTACGCCAACTTCTGTGGTCACGCCAAATCCCTGGATGCCCGTTTGGCGGAGCTGGGTGCGGTCCGGGCACACGAACTGGTCGAATGCGAGTCGCACGACGCGGCACCGATGGCCGCCTGGGCTGACGCGGTCACCACGGCATCAACCGACACCGCACCCGAACACACGCGAACAACCACACCCGCGCCACCGCTGACCCGCGGCAATCCACTGGTGGCCGCGGTGGGCCGCAATATTCGCCTGACCCCGGTGGCGGCCGCCAAGGAGGTGCGCCAGATCGGGTTCGACATCACCGAACACGTCGCCGAACACGGCGTGAGCTATGCCGCCGGGGATTCCCTAGGGGTGTTCGTCGGCAACGCTGCCGACTCGGTGCGGGCCTGGCTGTCGGCCACGGCGCTGTCCGGAGACGAGATCGTCGAGGTCGACGGCGCCGAGGTCGATCTGCGCACCGCCCTGACGCATTCCTATGACCTGTGCAAGGTGACCCCGAACCTGCTCGGGTTCGTCACCGAGCGGTGCCCGCAGGCGAAGGTGTTGCGACGGTCCGGTGCAAAACTCGACAGCTGGCTGGCCGACCGCAACGGGTTGGACATCGTCGAGGAGTTCGCCGTCCGGGCCGACCCCGCCGAATGGCTGGATGCGCTCGTCCGGCTGACACCGCGGCAATACTCCATCTCGTCGAGTCCGTTGGTGAGCCCACACGAGGTGCAGCTGACGGTCTCGGTGCTGCGTTACCGCACTACGCGGGGCAGCGCGCGCGGCGGCGTCGCGTCCACATTCCTGGCCGATCGGGCGCAGGCCGCCCCGGTGTTCGTGCAACGCTCGCCCAACTTCCGCCCGCCCGAGGACTCGGCCACACCGATGATCATGGTCGGCCCGGGTACCGGGATCGCACCGTTCCGGGCGTTCCTGCAGGAACGTCGCGCCCTGGGCCACCGCGGCCGCAACTGGTTGTTCTTCGGTGACCAGCACCGCGACCAGAACTTCTACTACCGCGAGGAGGTGCAGGCCATGGTCGACGACGGTTTCCTCAGCCGGCTGGACCTCGCCTTCTCGCGCGATCAGTCACGGCGGGTTTATGTGCAGCACAAGATGACCGAACGCGGTGCCGACCTGTGGCGCTGGCTACAGGACGGTGCGCATTTCTACGTCTGTGGTGATGCGACCCGGATGGCCGCCGATGTCGACGCGGCGCTGCTGGCGATCATCCGCAAGCACGGATCGCTGTCCGCCGAAGCCGCCAACGACTACAAGAAGGAGCTCGTCGCCACCAAGCGATACGTGCGAGACGTGTATTGATCGATCACCGTGAATAAAAATCCACTCACCGGCGTTGCATCTGGCGTACGAACCAGAACTTGGATCAGGAGACACGCAACATGAGTTGGCAGACCGGTGACTTTGTGACCGCCAGCCGCGAGATCGACGAGATGGATGTTCAGACGGTGCCGGAAGGTGCCGTCGGCACGGTGGCCGAGACCACGGTCTTCGGGAAGCCCAAGGTGGTCTGCTTCACAGTGCCCACGGTGTGGGGGCCCAAGCGGGCCTGCGTGCATGTGCACCGCGGCGATGTGGAACTGGCAGGCTGACGCCCGGTCAGCTGTCCTGACGCAGGGCGCCGGCGATCATCTCGACGGCGTCGACATTGCGCAGTGACGGGTCCAAGGCAGTACCGGGCACCACGACATAACGCTGTTCGCGGACGGCGGTGAGCTGGCGGGCCAACGGATCGCTCTCCAGGAACGCGATCTTGGCGGCCGCAGTATCACCGTCGTCACCGCGGGTCAGATCCGCGAGCACCAGCACGTCGGGATCACGGTCCAGAATCGCCTCCCACGAGGTTTCCGGCCAGAGCTGGCGGCTGTCGGCGAACGCGTTACGTGCGCCAACGGCATCGGTGATCATCCCCGGGGCGCCGCAGCACCCGGCGATATAGGGCGCCCGGGTGGCCGAGTACCAGTACATCAGGCTGGTGTCGGAGGTGCTCAGGCCGGCGGTCGCGGACCGTACTCGATCCTTCAGGGACCTGGTGAGTCGGGCCGCTTCGTCGTCGACCCCGAATATCCGCGCTATATCCCCGATTTCGGTATAGATGTCCTCGAACGTCAAGGCGCGGTGCTGATCTGCCTGCTGCCCGCTGCACTCGCTCGATGACAGGTAGGTGGGAATGCCCAACTCGGCGAAACGCTCGCGTGACGCAATGCCCTGGTCGGAGAACGTGTAGGCGAACGTGGCATAGACGAAGTCGGGTTCGGTGTCCAGAACGGTTTCCAGCGACGGGAAATCGGCCGCCAGTTCGGGAACCTTCGCATTGGCCTCCACCAGGTGCGCAGGCACCGGTTCGTTCCACGATGCGGTGCCGACCATCCGATCGGCCAAGCCCAGAGTGAGCATCAGCTCGGTCGCGGGTTGATTGACCGAGATGGCGCGTGCCGGCGCGGCGGCCATCTCGACGTCGATACCGCAGTTCTGCAGTGCGACCGGGAATCCCGCGCCGGCGGGCGGTGTCGCCGAGGTGCCGACCGGGTCGGGAGTCCGGGTGCCACATCCTGCGACCAACATCGACACCGCGCCCAGAGCGCCGATGACACGCTGCCACGGCATCACTTGACCCCCATGACCACGTAGTCGTCGAGCAGTTGCCAGACCGTGCCCACCTCGGAAAAGCCGGCCTGTGCCAATGCGGCGAGATGGAAGTCCACCGCGGTGGTGGGCGGCGGGTTTCGATGCGTGAACCGCTGATCACGCAGCGCCGCAAGGTCCGCGACGCCGTCGCGGGCCGTCGCCGCGGCCCACCACTGATCCCAGGTGGGCGATCCCGCGGCGTATGCCCGCGACTGGGTGGCGGCGTCGTGTGCGGCGGACAGTCTGCGCAGGGTCGGCTGCCGCCCGTCGAATCGGAAATGGTCGCCATTGAGCAGGAGGCCGTTGTCGGACAGCATCTCTGCCGCAGCGGTGTACACGCCCAACAAGGTCTGCGGGGTCAGCCAGTGCAGCGCGGTGGTGGAGACGAAGGCCGATATCGGCGTCCCTGCCGTGGCGGCTGCTACCGCATCCGGCCACGTGTCCTCGGCAAGGTCGGCCTCGACCACACCGAACCGGTGGTGGGCGCCGAGCGTTCGGCCGGCCAGGTCGAGCAGCAGCGGGTCGAAATCGAGGGCGATCACCCGGGCACCGGGAAGTGCGTCGAGGATGCGGGCGCTCAACGATCCCGGCCCGCAGGCAAGATCGACGACCACGGGCTCGTCGCCGCAGGCCAGTCCGATGATGTCGGTGATGGCGCGAAAGCGGGATTCACGGCCCGCGATATAGGCCGATTGTTGTTCGTCCCACGCCCGTACGAGGGCGTCGGGATCGGCGAGATCGCCTTGCAGAGATGCGGACATGAGGGATTCCTTCGGCATCAGGGGCCTGATCAGCGAGACCCGGTGACAAGCCGCGACACACCGTCGCGGATGCCAGCAGGTATTCGGACTCGGGGGTCGTCCTCGGCGGGCCGCCTTCCCGGGAGCATGCGCTCCCAGTGGCACGTGGCCCGCCTCGTCATCCCCTCACCGCTGCGCGTCAGTCCCGGATTCACACCGGGTTCCCTACTCCCTGCGGAGGTGACTGGCCCGCACAGGCTAGCAGGGTGAGTTACACCGCATCGATGTCTCGGGCCGCACCCTTGTCTGCCGAGAGCGCCAACGCGGCGTACGCACGCAATGCCGCCGACACCGTGCGCCGCCGATCCGTGGGCCGGTATCCGCCGGCTGCCTCCAATGCCGCGCGTCGGCGCTCCAGTTCTTCGAGCGGCACATCGACCTCGATGCTGCGGCGCGGGATGTCGATGGTGATCAGGTCACCTTCGGCCACCAGCGCGATGGTGCCACCGGCGGCCGCCTCGGGGGAGACGTGGCCGATGGACAGACCCGACGTACCGCCGGAGAACCGACCGTCGGTCACCAGCGCGCATTGCGTGCCCAGCCCACGGCCCTTCAAATAGGCAGTCGGATAGAGCATTTCCTGCATGCCCGGCCCGCCCCTCGGTCCCTCGTAACGGATCACCACCACATCGCCGGGCTGCACCCGGCCGGACAGGATGGCGTCCACCGCGTCCTCCTGCGATTCCAGCACCACGGCCGGACCGGAGAACGTCCAGATGGACTCGTCGACGCCGGCGGTCTTGACGATGCAACCGTCCACCGACAGGTTGCCGCGCAACACCGCCAGCCCGCCGTCGGCGGAATAGGCGTGGGCCACATCGCGGATGCAGCCGTTCTCGGCGTCGGTGTCCAGGCTGTCCCAACGCTCGGACTGCGAGAACGCGGTCGCCGAGCGCACACATCCCGGTGCCGCGTGGAACAACTCGACGGCCTCATCGGTCGGTGACCCGCCGCGAATATCCCAGGCCCGCAGCCACTCCGCCAACGAGCCGGCATGCACGGTGTGCACCGTCTCGTGCAGATGACCGCCACGCCACAGCTCACCCAGGATGGCCGGGATGCCACCGGCGCGGTGTACATCCTCCATCAGATAGTGACCATTGGGGGCGACCTTGCACAGGCACGGGATCAGCCGGCTGCGCTTCTCGATGTCTTCCAGGGTGTAATCCAGCTCGGCCTCCCGGGCGGCGGCCAGCAGGTGCAGCACGGTGTTGGTCGACCCGCCCATCGCGATATCGAGTGCCATGGCGTTGTCGAATGCGTCGCGCGTGGCGATGTTGCGGGGCAGGACCGAGGCGTCATCACCGTCGTAGTAGGCCCGCACGATGTCCATCACCGTGCTGCCCGCCTTTTCGTAGAGGGCGCGCCGCGCGGTGTGGGTGGCCAACACCGAACCGTTGCCGGGCAGGGCCAGCCCGAGTGCCTCGGTGAGGCAGTTCATCGAGTTGGCGGTGAACATGCCCGAGCATGAGCCGCAGGTCGGGCAGGCGGCTTCCTCGATCCGCGTGATGTCGGCATCGGATACATCGGTGTTCACCGCATCGGCGATGGCCGACACCAGATTGAGCCGGGTCTTGACCGTGCCGTCGACGAGGACGGCGGTGCCACCCTCCATCGGACCGCCGGAGACGAAGACGGTCGGAATGTTCAGGCGCAGTGCGGCCATCAGCATGCCGGGAGTGATCTTGTCGCAGTTCGAGATACACACCAATGCATCCGCGCAGTGCGCGTTGACCATGTACTCCACCGAGTCGGCGATGAGCTCGCGGGACGGCAGCGAGTACAGCATTCCGCCGTGGCCCATCGCGATGCCGTCGTCGACGGCGATGGTGTTGAACTCGCGCGGCACCCCGCCGGCGGCCGAGATGGCCTCGGAGACGATGCGGCCGACGGGCTGCAGGTGCGTGTGCCCCGGCACGAACTCGGTGAAGCTGTTGGCCACCGCCACGATGGGCTTGCCGATATCGGCACCGGCGACGCCGGCGGCCCGCAGCAGCGAGCGTGCGCCGGCCATGTTGCGACCGTGGGTGACCGTGCGGGACCGCAGTTCTGCCATAACACACAGCGTGGCAGCAAGGGCGTCTACGTGGGTAGACGGTCTTCATGCTAGTACTGGCACTACTACCATCGCAGGATGAACACACGCAGCAGGCAGCGCCGGGCGTTGGGGGAGTTCCTGCGGGCTCGCCGGGAGGCCGCCGCCCGCGCCGACCTGGGCTATGCGCCGATGCCACGGACGCGGACCAGCGGCCTGCGGCGTGAGGAGGTCGCGATGGCGGCAGGGGTGAGCGTCACCTGGTACACCTGGCTGGAGCAGGGCCGCGAGATCAACCCCTCGCGCCAGGTTCTCGACGCCATCAGCGCGGCGCTGCGGCTGACCCAGGCCGAACGTGACTACGTGCGCAGCCTCGGCGGCCATGCCCCGGACCCGGTTCCGGCGGACGTGGAGACGCCCGCGCACGTCCAGCGCTTCCTGGACGCACTGGGCGGGTACCCGGCGTTCGCGATCGGGCCGTTCTGGGATATCACCGCGTGGAACAGCGCCTATGCCGCGCTGTATCCGAACATCGCGGTGACCGCCGAGGCCGACCGTAACCTGCTCTGGCTGATGTTCATGGACCCCGCGATCCGGGAGTTGTTGCCGGACTGGGAAAACGACAGCAGCCGCTTCCTGGCCGAGTTCCGGGCAGAGGCGGGATCGCGGGCCGGCGAACCTGCCTACTCGACCTTGGTCGACAGGCTTCGCGCGGCCAGCGGGCATTTCGAGTCGCAGTGGCGCCGGCGCAGCGTGCAGCGGTTCACCTCGCGGGAGCGGCGTTTCTTTCGCGCCGGGATCGGGGAGATGCGCCTGGAACACCATCAGTTGGCGCCGGTGGATGTGCCGAACATCCAGATCGTGGCGTACCTGCCGGTGCCCGACAGCGGGGCGGCCGAACGGCTGGCCGCGCTGGTTGCCGGCGCCGGATGAACCGATACGACCCCGGTCGAGCAACCGGGGTCGTATCGAGAAACTGTGTCCGAGGGGGGACTTGAACCCCCACGCCCGTTAATAGGGCACTAGCACCTCAAGCTAGCGCGTCTGCCATTCCGCCACTCGGACATTCTCCGCGCCGTCGGCGAGGAGCGACTAAGGCTAACGGATGGGGGCGGTCGGACCCAAACCAGCCCGTCGGCGCCGGTGCGCCACCCTGTCCGGGCGGGCATGGGCGATGGTACGAATGGGGTTGTGACCGTCCAGCCCAGCGCCGCCGACGAGGTGGTCGACCTCGTCAGCACCCTCATCCGTTTCGACACCTCCAACACCGGAGATCCGGCGACCACGCGGGGCGAGGCGGACTGCGCGCAGTGGGTGGGCGACCGCCTCCGTGAAGTCGGCTACAGCACCGAGTACGTCGAAGCCGCCCCCGGCCGCGGCAACCTGTTCGCCAGGTTGCCGGGTGCGGACCGGTCACGCGGCGCCCTGCTGATCCACGGCCATCTGGACGTCGTGCCCGCCGAGCCCGCCGACTGGAGCGTGCACCCCTTCTCGGGAGCGGTGAAGGACGGCTATGTCTGGGGTCGCGGCGCGGTCGACATGAAAGACATGGTCGGCATGATGATCGCCGTCGCCCGCCACTTCAAACGTGCGGGCATCGTGCCCCCGCGTGATCTGATCTTCGCCTTCGTCTCCGATGAGGAGCACGGCGGCACCTACGGTGCACAGTGGCTCGTCGACAACCGGCCCGATCTCTTCGACGGCGTCACCGAGGCGATCGGTGAGGTCGGCGGTTTCTCGCTGACCGTGCCCTCGCGGCACGGCGGTGAGCGCAGGCTCTATCTGGTGGAGACCGCCGAGAAGGGCATCGCCTGGATGCGGTTGTCGGCGCGCGGCCGCGCCGGGCACGGCTCGATGGTGCACCAGGACAACGCGGTCACCGCGGTGGCCGAAGCCGTCGCCAAGCTCGGCAGACATCAATTCCCGCTGGTGCTCACCGAGCCGGTGGCGCAGTTCCTGGCGGCGGTCGCCGAGGAGACCGGCTACGAATTCGACATCGACTCACCCGACCTTGACGGCACCATCGCCAAACTCGGTGATATCGCCCGCATCGTCGGGGCCACGCTGCGCGATACCGCCAACCCGACGATGCTCAAGGCCGGTTACAAGGCCAACGTGATCCCGGCGAACGCCGAGGCCGTCATCGACTGCCGGGTGCTCCCGGGGCGCCGGGAGGCCTTCGAACGCGAGGTCGACGCGCTCATCGGCCCCGACGTGGTGCGCACCTGGGAACGCGATCTGCCGTCGGTGGAGACCACCTTCGACGGTGATCTCGTCGACGCGATGAACGCCGCGCTGCTGGCCGTCGATCCCGAGGCGCGGATCGTGCCGTACAT
Organism: Mycolicibacterium neoaurum ATCC 25795; assembly: GCF_000691525.1. Taxonomy (GTDB): domain Bacteria; phylum Actinomycetota; class Actinomycetes; order Mycobacteriales; family Mycobacteriaceae; genus Mycobacterium; species Mycobacterium neoaurum. Next base: position 242,368 of record NZ_JMDW01000010.1, on the reverse strand, counting down.
GCTCTCCGGTGGCACCGATGCAAAAGCATTCTCACGGTTGGGGATTCGCTGCTTCGGCTTTGCCCCGCTGCGGTTGCCGCCGGATCTGGACTTCGCCGCGTTGTTCCACGGCGTCGATGAACGGGTACCCGTTGACGCACTACAGTTCGGCACCGAGGTGCTCGAGCATTTCCTCACCAACTGCTGACCAGAAGAGGGGCGATATGACCGCAACACCCGCAGATCCCTACGCCAACCTGCCGAAGCTGCCGACCTTCGAGCTGACCTCGGAGACCTTCACCGACGGCCAGCCCGCAGGCAACGATCAGGTCAGCGGCATCATGGGTGCGGGCGGCAAGGATGTTTCACCCCAGCTGAGCTGGTCGGGCTTCCCCGAGGAGACCCGAAGCTTCGCGGTCACCGTGTACGACCCGGACGCCCCGACACTGTCTGGGTTCTGGCACTGGGCCGTCGCCGATCTGCCCGCCACGGTCACCTCCTTGCCCGCCGACGCCGGTAACGGCGATCCGTTGCCCGGCAACGCGGTGACGCTGACCAACGATGCGGGACTCAAGCGCTTCCTCGGTGCCGCCCCGCCCGCCGGACACGGCCCGCATCGCTACTACGTCGCCGTACACGCGCTGCCGGTGGAGTCACTGGAGCTACCCGAGGGCGCCACGCCGGCCTTCCTCGGGTTCAACCTCTTCGGCCAGGCCATCGCTCGGGCCGTGCTGCATTTCACCTACGAACAGAACTAGAAGCGGGTCTCCGCGCCGACTGCCTCCGACAGCGAGGCGAATCCGCCCTCGTGCAGTCGGCGCGCCAGACCGTCGTGGATCTGCTTGGCGTACAGCCCACCGCCGTAGACGAACCCGGTATAGCCCTGCAACAGCGAGGCGCCGGCCAGGATGCGCTCCCAGGCGTCCTCGGCGGTCTCGATACCGCCGACGCTGATCAGCACCAGTTGATCACCCACGCGCGCATAGAGCCGGCGCAACACCTCGAGAGCACGCCGGGCGACCGGCGGACCGGACACCCCGCCGGCGCCGAGCTCGTCCACACCTGGGGTCTGTAAGCCGTCCCGGGAGATCGTGGTGTTGGTCGCGACGATGCCGGCCAGGCCCAATTCGACGGCCAGATCGGCGATATCGTCGATATCGGAGTCCGACAGATCGGGCGCGATCTTGACCAGCACCGGCACCGTGACGACCTCGCGAACGGCGGTCAGAATTGGCCGCAGCGACTCCACCGCCTGCAGATCGCGCAGCCCAGGGGTGTTCGGTGAGCTGACGTTGACCACCAGATAGGAGGCCAGCGGGCCGACCAGTCGCGCGCTGGTGACGTAATCGTCGACCGCCTGCTCGGCGGGCGTGGTCTTGGTCTTGCCGATGTTCACCCCGATCGGGACATCGGATTGGTGCGTGCCGAGCTGCCGTGCCAGCGCCGCCGCCCCGCGGTTGTTGAAGCCCATCCTGTTCAGCAGACCGCGGTCGGCGGGCAGCCGGAACATCCGTGGTGCCGGATTCCCCGGTTGCCCCTGCGCCGTGACCGTGCCGATCTCGGCATACCCGAAGCCCAGCGCGCCCCAGATCGGTAATCCGTGACCGTCCTTGTCGAAACCCGCGGCCAGCCCGAGCGGCGCCGGAAAGCGCACGCCGGCGACCGTGCTGGCCAGGATCGGGTCCGCCGCACCCAACTTGGCCGACAGGACGCGACGGCTCCACCCGGTCGAGGTCGCCAGCCGCAATATCGCGAACACGACGGCATGAATGCGTTCGGGCGCGACGAGGAAGAACGCGCGCCGCATCAAGCGGTAGATCACAGGGCCGGCTGCTCTCCGAGTGCGGTCTTCTTGCGGCGCAACAACACGCGCCTGCTCCCGTCGGTATAGAGCCGCACCTTGGTCAACTCCCAGCCGCGATACTGCGCCTCGATGGACAAACGCACCGACGCCGACAGACGCGTGACATCGGGGGGCAGGCGCAGCGGCACCCATTCGTAGTCCTCGGAAAGGTCACCGGCCCAGCCCGCGGGCATCCGGCTGCGTGCCACCGTCGTCATGACCTACTCGCCCCCTCGATCACCTGCACCCCGGCGCCGGAACCGGAGACCACGTACAGGGTGTCGCCGGCATCGTCGAAGGCCAGGGTATTGGGTTGCTGCACAGTCCTATAACGCACCTTTTCAACGGGTATTCCGGTAGCCAGATCGTAGCCAATGACGGTGTTGGTCGCCGTCTGTGACACCCAGGTCATCTTGGCCGACCCGGTCACGCCATAGGGCGCCTCGCCAACCGGGTAGCGCTGCCGCAGGATCAGCGGGTCGGTGCCGAAGACCAGCAGCGCGCCGCCGCGGGTATCGGTGACGAGCACCCGTCCGGCGGGGTCGACGGTCATCGAGGTCGCCCCCTCGCCGGCACGCAACGCCTGCTCGGGCTTGGTCCCGCCCTCGTCGATCTCGGTGACCGAGGTCTGGCCGCGGTCCAGCACGATCAGCGAATCATCATGGGTGACAAGGGCATCGACTCGTGCGAAGTTCTTCAGACTCGCGCCGACCTCGGTATCGGAGCGCAGCGTGAACACCGTGCCGTCGGCACTGCCGAGCACCAGCGCCCCCTCGGAGTTGCGGCCGATAGCGGTGAAGTCGGTGTCCGCATGGTCCTTGACCTCCACCGGCGTGGCGGCGCCGGCGGCGACGTTCGCTCGCACATAGCCACCGCGGATGGACAACCAGACCTCCCCAGAACCGTCGCCGGTGATCGCCGTGGCCGCCGCGGGCAGTGCGATGGTCCGCGCGGGCCCCTCGGCGGGCACCACCGTCAGGCGATCGGCGGGGCCCAACACGACCACCGAGGAGGTGCGGATATCGAAGACGGCGGCGATTCCCGGCGCGGGAAGTGGCGTCACGACGCCGTCGACGTCACCACTGACCTGTGGCGACACGGCCGGTGTTGCGACCGGGATGGTCGGTGGTGGCGAATCGGCAGGTGTCGACGAGCACGCGGAGGCGACTCCGACCGCCAGCGTCAATACCGACAGGACGCGCAGCCGGAATGCGGTTTTCGTGGTCATGGGCTTTCTGAACTCCTGATTCCGCATTCGGCCTGCGTCCGTGTTCGCAGTTTGCGCAAAGTTTGCCAATGGGGACGTAACCGTCAATTTGTGGGTATGGTGCGAGCTATGGCACTGGCTCCGGAGACCGAACTGTCGGCAGGCGAGTTCGCCATCGAGCACGTCTCGACCGGCGTGCACGCCAGCGGGTTCGGGACCCTCGGTGATGGCCGCAGCTTCTCCTTTCACGTCGAGGACCGGCAGAACCTGGTCGTCGAGGTGTACCGGCCCCGGCTGAGCGGGCCCGTCCCGCAGAGCGAGGACATCATCGCCCGCACGTCCCGCAGTCTGAAAGATATCGATCTCGCCGATGAGCGCAGCGTAGCGGCCACCGTGCGCGATGCCGTCGCCGGAGCGGAGCCGGTGCGCGCGACGCGTTGACCCGATCCCCACGGTACGGTCGTCCGCGTGATGAGAGATGCCCATGCCTGAGATGTCCTGGTTGCAGGTCGTCGTGCTTGCGGTCGTCCAGGGGCTGACCGAGTTCCTTCCGGTGTCCTCGTCCGGTCACCTCGCGATCGTGTCCGAGGCGTTCTTCGGCGCCGACGCCGGCGCGTCGTTCACCGCCGTGGTGCAGATCGGTACCGAGGTGGCCGTCCTGCTCTATTTCGCCCGCGATATCGGGCGCATCGTGACGGCCTGGTTCGGCGGATTGCGGCACCCCGACCGGCGCACGCCGGATTACTGGCTGGGCTGGTGGGTGATCATCGGCACCATCCCCATCGGGATCTTCGGTTTCACGTTGCAACATTTCATCCGCGATGACGTCCGCAATCTGTGGGTCATCGCCACCGCGCTGATCGTGTTCTCCTTCGTCATCGCCGCGGCGGAGTATTTCGGGAAACAGACCCGTCCCATCGAACAGTTCACGCTGCGCGACAGTCTGCTCATCGGTTCGGCTCAGGCGCTCGCGTTGATCCCGGGCGTCTCTCGTTCGGGCGTGACGATCAGCACGGGACTCTTCCTGGGCCAGAAACGCGAGGCCGCGGCGCGCTTCGGTTTCCTGCTGGCCATCCCGGCGGTACTCGGCTCCGGGCTCTACGAACTGAGCCATGTGTTCGAGCCGGGGGATACCGGTATGAGCGCCACCGTCGCGCAGATCGTGGTCGGCACCGTCATCGCCTTCGTTGTCGGGTATGCCGCCGTCGCGTGGTTCCTGAAGTTCCTGGTCAACCACAGTATGTACTGGTTCGTCGGGTACCGGATCACCCTCGGCGTCGTGGTGATGATCCTGCTGGGCACCGGGGTCCTCGCCGCGAAATGACCCCGCCGACCAGAAGGGCCCATCCGTGACCGTCATCCTGCTGCGGCACGGCCGCTCCACCTCGAACACCGCGCATACCCTGGCCGGCCGTTCCGCGGGCGTCGACCTCGACGACACCGGGCGCGAGCAGGCCGAGGCGGTGGTCGCCCGGATCGGATCACTACCGGTCAAGGCGATCGTGCGCTCACCGCTGCTGCGGTGTGCGAACACCGTGGCACCGCTGGCCGCCGCTCTGGGTATCGAGCCGGTGGTCGAGGACCGGATCACCGAGGTGGACTACGGCGCCTGGACCGGGCGCAAGATCGCCGAACTGTTCAAAGAGCCGCTGTGGAAGGTGGTGCAGGCGCAACCGAGCGCGGCCGTCTTCCCCGACGGTGAAGGTCTGGCGCAGGTGCAGGCCCGCGCCGTCGCGGCGATCCGCGAACACGACCAGCAGCTGTCGGAAACGCATGGCGGCGATGTGTTGTGGATCGCCTGCACTCATGGCGATGTCATCAAATCGGTGCTCGCCGATGCGCTCGGCACCCACTTGGACAGCTTCCAGCGCATCACGGCCGACCCCGCGTCGATGAGCGTCATCCGCTATACCGAGATGCGGCCTTTCGTGCTGCATGTCAACCACACGGGCGACGGATTGACCGCCGCGCTGAGCACCAAGCCGGCCGCCGCCCCCGCCGGTGACGCGGTCGTCGGTGGCTCCACCGATTGAGTCCGGCCGCTACCGGCTATTTTGAAAGGTGCCATGGCCCGCGCAATTCACGTCTTCCGCTCACCCGACCGTTTCGTGGCCGGGACCGTCGGGCAGCCCGGGAACCGCACGTTCTACCTGCAGGCCGTCCACGACAAGCGCATCGTGTCGGTGATGCTGGAGAAACAGCAGGTGGCCGTGCTCGCCGAGCGGATCACCGCGCTGTTGGTGGAGATCAATCGCCGGTTCGGCACCCCGATCCCGCCCGATACCGGCGAGATCGACGACCTGCAACCCCTCGAGATGCCCGTGGACGCGGAGTTCCGGGTGGGCACGATGGGACTGGGCTGGGATGCCGAGGCACAGACCGTGGTGGTCGAACTGCTCGCGGTCTCCGACACCGAGTTCGACGCCTCGGTGGTGCTCGACGATGCCGAGGAGGGTCCCGACGCGGTCCGGGTCTTCTTGAGCCCGGAATCGGCACGGGAGTTCGCGACCCGGTCCAACCGGGTCATCTCGGCCGGTCGACCACCGTGCCCGCTGTGTGACGAACCGCTCGATCCCGAAGGCCACATCTGCGTGCGCACCAACGGATATCGGCGCGGTGCCTTCGGCGGGACAGATGATGAACCGCCCTTCTGATGCCGATCTCGCGGAACTGCTGAGCACCGGCGAACTGAACGTTCTCGGGCGTATCCGCTCGGCGAGCAACGCGACGTTCCTGTGCGAGTCCACCCTCGGTGAGCGGACCGTGCATTGCGTGTACAAGCCGGTCGCCGGCGAGGCGCCGCTGTGGGACTTCCCGGACGGCACACTGGCGGGCCGCGAGCGGGCGGCCTATCAGATCTCGGCGGCACTCGGTTGGGATATTGTGCCGCACACCGTCATTCGTGGCGGTCCTGCCGGTATCGGCATGGTGCAGGTGTGGGTCGACCAGCCCGGCGACGGATTGACCGACGACCCATCCGAGGGCGACGGCGACGATGGTCTGGATCTGGTCGATCTGGTGCCTGCGGGCGAGGTGCCCGCCGGTTATCTGCCCATCCTGCAGGCCTATGACCAGTCCGGTGACGCCGTCCTGTTGGTGCACGCAGACGACGACCGACTGCGGCGGATGGCTGTGTTCGATGTCCTGATCAACAACGCCGACCGCAAGGGCGGGCACATCCTCGCCGGTGTGGACGGCCGGGTCCGCGGTGTCGACCACGGTGTGACCCTGCACACCGAGGACAAGTTGCGCACGGTGCTGTGGGGGTGGGCGGGCAAACCCGTCGAGGACGACGCGTTGCGCGCCATCGACCAGTTGCGAGTCCGGTTGCACGACGGGTTGGGTGAACAGCTGCGCGAATACCTGACCCCCGCCGAAGTGGCCGCACTCGATGCGAGAATCACTGCACTGCTTGACGATCCGGTGATGCCGTCACCGGATCGGCACCGCCCGATCCCATGGCCTGCCTTCTGACCGCGGGTACCCGACCCGCCGTCGCCTCGGCCCCACCGCGATACTTGTCCGGTGACTCTCGCCGCGCATACCGACGCCGAGGTGGCCGCGATGGTGGCCGCCGAAGCCGGGGAGCTGCTGCTGGCCGTCCGCGAGGAGGTCGGTTTCTACGACTCCTACGAACTCGGTGACGCCGGCGATCGCCGGGCCAACACCTTCATCTTGAAGCGCCTGGCCGAGCTGCGCCCGGGTGACGCCGTGCTTTCCGAGGAGGCCGTCGACGACCTGTCGCGGGTGCATGCCGACCGGGTGTGGATCGTCGACCCTGTCGACGGCACCCGCGAGTATTCGATGGCCGGGCACGCCGACTGGGCTGTGCACATCGCACTGTGGCAACGCAACGGCAGTCCGGAGGGCGCCATCACCGACGCCGCCGTCGCCCTGCCCGCGTTGCGCCAGGTGTACCGCACCGACACCGTCACCCCGCCGCCACCGCGACGCGACGGGCCCATCCGGATCACCGCCAGCACCTACCGACCACCGGCCGTGCTGTGGTGGTTGCGCGAACAGATGGACATCGAGGTCGTCCGGATCGGCTCGGCCGGCGCGAAGGCGATGGCCGTGGTGCGCGGCGATGTCGACGCCTACATCCATGCCGGCGGCCAGTGGGAGTGGGATTCGGCCGCCCCTGCCGGGGTTCTCTGGGCCGCCGGCCTGCACGCCACCCGGTTGGGCGGGGCGCCGCTGGTCTACAACCGGCGCGATCCCTACCTGCCGGATCTGCTGATGTGCCGCCCCGAGCTGGCAGGCCCGCTGCTCGACACCATCCGCTCGGCCTTCTGAGGATGGGTTCGGGGAATGAACCGGCCTTACTACTTGTCGGTTCCTGGCGAAAGGCAGATCCAACGGAGGGCACCGGTGAGCCAACAACCTAGAGTCGACGTCATGCAGTCCTGGCCGGCGCCGACCGTTCCCACGTTGCCGGGCGCCGGTGTCGCGCTGCGGCTCTACGACACCGCCGACCGCCAGGTGCGCCCGGTTTCGCCCGGTCCCACGGCGACGATGTACGTCTGCGGGATCACCCCCTATGACGCCACCCACCTGGGGCACGCCGCCACCTATCTGACCTTCGACCTGGTCAACCGGGTGTGGCGGGACGGCGGACACGACGTGCATTACGTCCAGAACATCACCGATGTCGACGACCCGCTGTTCGAGCGGGCCGAGCGCGACGGTATCGACTGGCGCGAACTCGGTGATCGCGAGACGCAGCTGTTCCGCGAGGACATGACAGCCCTACGGGTGCTGCCGCCGCGCGATTACGTGGCGGCCACCGATGCCATCGCCGAGGTCGTCGAACTCGTCGAGAAGATGCTGGCGTCCGGGGCCGCCTACGTCGTCGACGATCCGCAGTATCCCGATGTGTACTTCCGTGCCGATGCGACCCGGCAGTTCGGCTACGAGTCCGGCTATGACCACGAGACCATGTCCCGGCTGTTCGCCGAGCGCGGTGGTGACCCGGACCGCGCAGGCAAGGTCGATCCGCTCGACGCGCTGCTGTGGCGTGCCGAACGTCCCGACGAGCCCAGCTGGCCGTCACCGTTCGGCGCGGGCAGGCCCGGTTGGCATGTGGAGTGCGCCGCGATCGCGCTGACCCGCATCGGTACCGGCCTCGACATCCAGGGCGGTGGGTCGGACCTGATCTTCCCGCACCACGAGTACTCGGCCGCACACGCCGAATCCGTGAGCGGCGAACGGCGCTTCGCCCGGCATTATGTGCACTCCGGGATGATCGGCTGGGACGGCCACAAGATGAGCAAGAGCCGCGGCAACCTGGTGCTGGTCTCGCGGTTGCGGGCCGAAGGGGTGGATCCCTCCGCGGTGCGGCTGGGCCTGTTCGCCGGTCATTACCGGCAGGACCGGTTCTGGAGCGATGACGTCCTGTCCCAGGCTCAGACACGGCTGCAGCAGTGGCGGGCAGCCACCGCGCTGCCGGCAGGTCCCGATGCCACCGATCTGCTCGGCCGCGTCCGCGGTTACCTCGCCGATGATCTGAATACCCCGAAAGCCCTTGCCGCCGTCGATGGTTGGTGTACCGATGCGTCGACCTACGGCGGCAGCGACCCGACGGCGCCGGGATTGGTCAGGGACCTGGTCGATGCATTGCTGGGTGTGCGGTTGTAGCCGCCGAGTAGGTTGACGGCCATGAGCTCACTGCACGGCAAGGTCGTCTTCATCACCGGGGGAGCGCGCGGTGTGGGTGCCGAAGTGGCCCGCAGACTGCGTCGCAAGGGCGCCCGGCTGGTGCTCACCGATCTGGACGAGGCGCCGTTGGCGGAACTGGCCGAGGAACTCGGCGGGCCTGCGCACGTACTGACCGCCCTGGCCGACGTTCGTGACCTGCCCGCCATGCAGCGGGCGGCCGATGCCGCGGTGGACCGATTCGGCGGCATCGACATCGTGGTCGCCAACGCCGGGATCGCCAGCTTCGGTTCGGTGCTGCAGGTCGATCCCGAGGCGTTCCGCCGCGTCATAGACGTCAACATCGTCGGCGTGTTCAACACGGTCCGGGCCACCCTGCCCGCCGTCATCGAACGCCGCGGTTATGTGCTGGTGGTGTCCTCGCTGGCGGCGTTCACCTCCGCTCCCGGGCTGGCCGCTTACCACGCCTCCAAGGCCGGTGCCGAATACTTCGCCAACACCCTGCGCCTGGAGGTCGCCCACCGCGGGGTTGATGTCGGTTGTGCGCACATGAGCTGGATCGACACCCCGCTGGTCCAGGACGCCAAGGCCGACCTGTCCACGTTCCGCGAGATGCTCAGGCGCATGCCGGGGCCGCTGAAGAAGACGACGACGGTCGCCGAGTGCGGTGCGGCGTTCGTGAAGGGCATCGAGGGACGCAAGAAGCGCATCTATTGCCCGAACTGGGTCGGGGCCTTCCGCTGGGTCCGCCCGGTGGTCTCCACCGCACCCGCCGAAAGCGATATCCGCACGTTCACCCCGGAGCTGCTGCCGCAACTCGACGCCGAGGTTGCCGCGCTCGGACGGTCACTCAGCGCCCGCACCGAGGCCTTGGAGGACTGAACCCTGCCGAAGGGTCGGTTATTGCACGCGGAAGGCGAGAACGCGTGTCATAGGTGGCCACTGGGCCGAGAGAATCAACGGCCGCGCCGGCGCAGGTACCGCTCGAACTCCGCGGCCAGCGCATCCCCGTCGATCTTGCCCAGCGCGTCGTTCATATCGACCTCGGCGTCCCCGCGTTCCTCAAGGGACTGCACGTACTCGGCGATCTCGTCGTCCTCGGCGGTCATCTCGGTGACGGCTTGCTCCCACTCCTCGGCCGCACTCGGCAGGTCGGCCAGCGGCACCTCGATATCGAGCACGTCTTCCACCCGACGCAGCAGCGCCACCGTGGCCTTGGGGTTCGGCGGCTGCGACACGTAGTGCGGCACCGCCGCCCAGAACGTCACCGCGGGTATCCCGGCCTGCACGCAGGCGTCCTGGAACACCCCGGCGATCCCGGTCGGCCCCTCGTAGCGAGTCTCTTCCAGCCCGAAGAACTTGGCCGAGTCGGCGGAGTATGCGGCGCCGGAGACCGGGACCGGACGGGTGTGCGGGGTGTCGGCCAGCAGCGCGCCCAGGATCACCACGGTGTCGACGTTCAGCTTGTCGGCGATCGCCAGCAATTCTGCGCAGAATGTGCGCCACCGCATATTGGGTTCGACCCCGTGCATGAGCACGATATCGCGGTCGCTACCGGGCGGGCGGCAGTGCGAGATGCGCATCGAGGGCCAGACCAGCTCCCGGGTCACCCCGTCGATCTGCCGGATCACCGGACGATTGACCTGGTAGTCGTAGTACGTCTCGTCGTCGATCTCGACGATGGTCTCGGCCTCCCAGATGGAGTCGAGGTGTTCGAGCGCACCGCTGGCCGCATCACCGGCGTCGTTCCAGCCCTCGAAGGCCGCGACGACGACCGTGTTCTGCAGGTTCGGCAGGCGGGGGCCAATCGCATCCGACGGTGTCACTCTGCCAGCGTAAGCCCTGACCGGTGGTCATGAGTCCTGCCGGGCCGCGTGGCGAACGGGCGTCGGCGGGCGGCGTGCGCTCGGGCGGTGGCCGAACCCGGTTGACGGGCCCGATTACCCTGTTCTCATGGTTGCCGACACCGTCGTCGGCGAGCCCGTCGAGACGAAATATGTTCGGCGGCAATCGGGTTGATCATGATTGCCGCGTGGTTGCCGACAAGGCCCTGGTCAGGGTCGGTGCCGGCGACATCATGGGCGTCCGGACGTCGGTTGGGGGACGACGTAGACTTTTCTCCGTCGAGAGGCGTTGCAACGGCTACCAGTGGGCAAATAGCTCCGGTATCCGCCACGCTCGGCAGAGTCAAGGACGCCTTCCGTCATGGAAGGAGTGCATGTGACCGCTGCGACATCTGGCACCTCGGCGACGCCGACCAGCACCGGAGCGACCGGCACTGGAGCGACCGAGTTCACACCGAACATCCGGCCCGACTGCACAGCCGAACTGACGGCCGCACTCGATGAGCGGATCCTGGTCATCGACGGCGCGATGGGCACGGCGATCCAGCGTGACCGCCCCGACGAGGCCGGATACCGCGGCGACCGGTTCACCGAATGGCCGACGGCGCTGCAGGGCAACAACGATCTACTCAACCTGACCCAGCCGCAGATCATCGAGGGAATCCACCGCGAGTACCTGGAGGCGGGTGCGGACATCCTCGAGACCAACACCTTCAACGCCAACGCGGTCTCGCTGGCCGATTACGACATGGCCGATCTGGCCTACGAGCTCAACTACGCCGGCGCCGCGCTGGCGCGGGCGGCCGCAGACGAGTTCAGCACGCCCGAGAAACCGCGCTATGTTGCCGGCGCCGTCGGGCCGACGACCCGGACCGCGTCGATCTCACCGGACGTCAACGATCCCGGTGCCCGCAATGTCTCCTACGACCAGTTGGTCGCCGCGTACCTCGAAGCCGTCAACGGCCTGGTCGACGGCGGCTCCGACCTGCTCATCGTCGAGACGATCTTCGACTCGTTGAATGCCAAGGCCGCGGTGTTCGCCATCGAGACCCTGTTCGAGCAGCGTGGGCGCCGCTGGCCGGTGATCATCTCCGGCACCATCACCGATGCCTCCGGACGCACCCTCTCCGGTCAGGTCACCGAGGCATTCTGGAACGCTATCCGGCACGCCAAACCGCTGGCGATCGGTCTGAACTGCGCGCTGGGCGCGCCCGAGATGCGGCCCTATATCGCCGAGATGGCGCGTATCGCAGACACCTACGTGTCCTGCTATCCCAACGCCGGCCTGCCCAACGCCTTCGGTGAGTACGACGAGTCCCCGGAGCGTCAGGCCGGCTATATCGCCGAATTCGCCGACGCCGGACTGGTGAATCTGGTCGGGGGCTGCTGCGGTACCGCGCCGCCGCATATCGCCGAGATCGCCAAGACCGTCGACGGCAAGCCGCCGCGTGAACTGCCGAAGATCGAGGTCGCCACCCGGCTGTCGGGCCTGGAGCCGCTCAACATCACCGATGATTCGCTGTTCGTCAACATCGGCGAGCGCACCAACATCACCGGGTCGGCGCGATTCCGCAACCTGATCAAGGCCGAGGACTACGACACCGCGCTCTCGGTCGCCCTTCAGCAGGTCGAGGTCGGTGCCCAGGTCATCGACATCAACATGGACGAGGGCATGATCGACGGCGTCGCCGCGATGGACCGGTTCACCAAGCTGATCGCGGCCGAGCCCGATATCAGCAAGGTCCCGGTGATGATCGATTCCTCGAAGTGGGAGGTCATCGAGGCGGGCCTGAAGAACGTGCAGGGCAAGCCGATCGTGAACTCGATCTCGCTGAAGGAGGGCGAGGAGAAGTTCATCCGGGAGGCGCGGCTGTGCCGCAAATACGGCGCCGCCGTGGTCGTGATGGCCTTCGATGAGCAGGGCCAGGCCGACAATCTCGAGCGCCGCAAGGAGATCTGCGGACGCGCCTACCGGGTGCTCACCGAGGAGGTCGGCTTCCCCGCCGAGGACATCATCTTCGACCCGAACTGCTTTGCGCTGGCCACCGGCATCGAGGAGCACGCCACCTACGGGATCGACTTCATCGAGGCCTGCGCCTGGATCAAGGAGAACCTGCCCGGTGTGCACATCTCCGGGGGCATCTCCAACGTGTCGTTCTCGTTCCGCGGTAACAATCCGGTGCGCGAGGCGATCCACGCGGTGTTCCTGTTCCACGCCATCAAGGCCGGCCTGGACATGGGCATCGTCAACGCCGGGGCGCTGGTGCCCTACGACTCGATCGACCCCGAACTACGGGACCGGATCGAAGACGTCGTCCTCAACCGGCGCGAGGATGCCGCCGAACGACTGCTCGAGATCGCCGAGCGGTTCAACAAGACCGAGAAATCCGAGGATCCCGCTGCGGCCGAGTGGCGGTCACTGCCGGTCCGCGAGCGCATCACGCACGCGCTGGTGAAGGGTATCGACGCGCACGTCGACGCCGACACCGAGGAGCTGCGCGCCGAGATCGAGGCTGCCGGCGGGCGTCCGATCGAGGTGATCGAGGGACCGCTGATGGATGGCATGAACGTCGTCGGCGACCTGTTCGGGTCGGGCAAGATGTTCCTGCCTCAGGTGGTGAAGTCCGCACGCGTCATGAAGAAGGCCGTGGCGTACCTATTGCCGTTCATCGAGGCCGAGAAGGAGGCCAACGGCACCTCCTCCAGCAAGGACACCAACGGCACCATCATCATGGCGACCGTCAAGGGCGATGTGCACGATATCGGCAAGAACATCGTCGGAGTTGTATTGCAGTGCAACAACTTCGAGGTGATCGACCTGGGCGTGATGGTGCCCGCCCAGAAGATTCTCGACGCCGCAAAGGAACACGACGCGGACATCATCGGGTTGAGCGGTCTGATCACCCCGTCGTTGGACGAGATGGTCAACTTCGCCGTGGAGATGGAGCGCGAGGGCCTGGAGATCCCGCTGCTGATCGGTGGTGCGACGACCTCGCGCGCGCACACCGCCGTCAAGGTGGCGCCACGCCGCAAAGGTCCGGTGGTGTGGGTCAAGGACGCCTCCCGCTCGGTGCCGGTGGCCGCCGCACTACTCGACGACAAGCAGCGTCCGGCGCTGCTGGAGGCGACCGCGGCCGACTACGCCTCGCTGCGGGAGCGGCACGCCCAGAAGAACGAACGGCCCACGTTGACCCTGGAGAAGGCGCGGGCCAACCGCACTCCGATCGAGTGGGAGGGCTACACGCCGCCGGTGCCTGCCCAGGGCCTCGGTGTTCGCGAATTTCTCGACTACGACCTGGCCGAGCTGCGGGAGTACATCGACTGGCAGCCGTTCTTCAACGCCTGGGAGATGAAGGGCCGATTCCCGGACATCCTCAACAACCCGGCATCGGGCGAGGCCGCCCGCAAGCTATACGACGATGCACAGCAGATGCTCGACACGTTGATCAAGGAGAAGTGGCTGACCGCCAACGGTGTCATCGGGTTCTTTCCCGCCAACGCCGTCGGTGACGATGTCGAGGTCTATACCGATGAGACCCGCAGCGAGGTGCTCACCACGCTGCACAACCTGCGCCAGCAGGGCGAGCACCGCGACGGCATCCCGAACCGGTCCCTGGGCGATTTCATCGCGCCCAAGCAGACCGGCCTGGCCGACCACGTCGGCGCCTTCGCCGTGACGGCGGGCCTGGGCAGCGCGGACAAGATCACCGAGTTCAAGGCCGATCACGACGACTACAGCGCGATCTTGCTGGAGTCGCTGGCCGACCGGCTGGCCGAGGCGTTCGCCGAACGCATGCACCAGCGGGTGCGCCAGGAGTTCTGGGGTTACCAGCCCGACGAGCAGCTCGACAACCAAGAGCTGATCGGGGAGAAGTATGTCGGTATCCGCCCGGCTCCGGGCTATCCGGCGTGCCCCGAGCACACCGAGAAGACGACGCTGTTCGAGCTGCTGGACGTGACGAAGCGGACCGGTATCGAGCTGACCGAGTCGATGGCTATGTGGCCGGGTGCGGCGGTCAGCGGGTGGTACTTCTCGCACCCGCAGTCGCAGTACTTCGTGGTCGGCCGGCTGGCACAGGACCAGGTGGCCGACTACGCCAAGCGCAAGGGGTGGACGCTGGCCGAGGCGGAGCGCTGGCTGGCGCCGAACCTGGGCTACAACCCGGAGGACTGAAACCCGCAGGACTGACCTCCGCAGTCGGCCGAGATCAGACGAACACCTCGCGGTTGCGGGCGGCCCACTGGGCCATCGACTCCGCGGGAATGCCGGTGAGCCGCTCGACGTGGTCGTTGGCCGGCTGGCCGGTGACGATCTGGTCGCGAGCGAATTGCTCCTCGGCTCCCTGCGGGTCGGCCGCACGGTCGAAGAGGTCGAGGTACCAGTCCACACCATCGCCCATGAGGGGGCGCAGCAAGGCGTCTGCCTCGGCACGACTGCAGCGCCGCATCTCGACGTCGATGCCGACCCCGATGCCGATCTCACGGGCGATCTCGGCACGGGTGAGCGCACGTGGTCCGGTCAGTTCGTACATCTTGCCCAGATGGGAGTCCTGCGGATCGGCGAGCAGATGAGCGGCCACCCGGGCGATATCGCGCATGGACACCGGAGATTGCACCGCGTCGGGCGCGATGTCGTGCACCACCCCGGTCCTGATCTGGGGTGCCCACATGGTGAAGTTGTCGCTGAACTCGCCGGGACCAAGTTGGGTCTGGCCGAGACCGGAGGCGGTGACGGCATCGGCATGCTGCTGCCAGTGCGCGCCGCCGGTGAGTGCCACCACGTAGCGCACCCCCGCATTCGTGAGGTGCTCCAGGGTCGCCGCCAGTGTCGGGGGATGCGGTGCCAGATAGACCCGCTCGACACCGTTCAAGGCGGCGGGTAACGAATCAGGCTTTCCCAGGTACCCGGTGACCGCGGTCACCGAATCGGGCAGTGCGGCCTTCGTCGGATTCACCGTCAGCGCCCGGATATCGTTGACGCCCAGCGCGATCAACTCGGCGACCACCTGCCTGCCGATATTGCCGGTTGCGCCCGTCACGAGAATCGTCATACCGACACCGTAGCCACGGGCTCCGACAATTCGGGCCGCATCGGCGTCGATGAGACACTGGGTTCATGCGTGCGGTGTTGTGGGATATGGACGGAACGCTCGTCGACTCCGAAAAGCTCTGGGACATCGCGATTCAGGACCTGTACCGCAAGCACGGTCGTGAACTCACCGCCGAGGTGCGCACCAGCACGATCGGCGGGTCGAGCGAGAACGTCCTGGCGATCGTCTACGCCGACCTGGGATTGCCACTGGATCCCGAGGACATGGCGCGCACCGCGGACTGGATGCACGATTACGTCGGTGAGCTCTTCGCCGACGGTCTGCCGTGGTGCGCCGGGGCCCGGGAGCTGCTCGACGCGCTCGCGGCCGCCGACGTCACGATGGCGTTGGTGACCAACACCCGTCGCGTGCTCACCGAGAAGGCTCTCGACAGCATCGGACGGGGCTATTTCGCGGTGACCGTATGTGGTGATGAGGTGCCCAGCGGTAAGCCCGCGCCGGATCCCTATCTGCGCGCCGCCACACTGCTGGGCCTCGATCCGGCCGCATGCCTGGCCGTCGAGGACTCTGTCACCGGGGCTGCCGCGGCCGAGGCGGCCGGCTGCGCGGTGTTGGTCGTACCGAACGAGGTCACCGTGCCCGGTGGGCCGCGGCGGCGGCAGGCCGATTCGCTGTCGGACCTCGATGTGGAGTCTCTGCGAGCGATCCACACCGAACTGGGCGAGCTCAGCGACGAGCGGAGCGCCTGATCACGGCGTCCCCGACGGGAACACGGTGCGCACGGCGCGCGTCATGGTGTCCCTGGCGCTGGCTGCTCCGTTGGGATCCAGCGAGCTGATCGCCATCACATAGCGGCGGTCGGCGCCGACGATGCCGGTGGAGACGTGGAGCTGGTTGCCCCCGTTCCAGCAGCAGAACCACCCCTGCTTGACCGCCAGCGGTGTGCCCGCCAACCCGTCGGGCAGCCCGAACCGCTGTGGGTAGCCATCGGCTCCCGCCGGGGTGAAACCGGCCAGGTTGCCGACGATGATCTCGGTCTGTTCGGGCGGCAGCCCACCGGAACCGTTGAGCAGCATGTCGTAGTACTGCACCAGATCGGCGGCCGTGCTCTGGGTGACGTCCCAGCGCCCGTTGGCAGGGGCGGTGGTCGCCGCCAGCCCGTATCGCTGTTTGACCCGGGCGATCACGGCGTTACGGCCACCGCGGTCCCAGAACATCTGGGCTGCACCATCTTCGGACGACCGCAACATCGCGTCCAGCGCGGCGTGGTCGGACTCGGACAGTGTCGACGATCCTGTTGCCTCGCCGAAAAGCGCGTCATCGGCGATGAACAATTTCACCACCGACGCGATGGGAAACGCGCTATTGCCGTTGCTGACGAGTCGGCCGGTGCCCCGGTCGAGCACCGCGAGCTCAAGATCGGCGCCGGAGGAGGCGGCTTCGGTGGTCGCCAGCCGTACCCGCGCGTCGATATCGTCGGGCTCGGCCCTGGCCGGACTCAGCGGGACACACACCAGTGCGGCGAGCGCGATGAGCGACAGTTTGCCAAACATGGGTCTCCCTGCGAGCGGATTCGAATCGAGCTGGATTCGGCCCGCAGTACCCCCGATGCGGCAACGCTAATCGGATCTCGTTCGAGATCACCCTGACCGGCGTCCGGCCGCTTACCGCCGCGCGGCGAAACACCGCGTATTAACGGCCCGGCGCGGCCACGTCTGTGCCATCGTGAAGCGACACGCATCACGGTGCCGGGGAAGGACGATTCGATGACGCACGGTCCGGTCGGGGGCGACGACGCCTCGTTGTTCGACGACGACGCGAGTTTCAATTCCGGCCGCACGGCGGTGCGGATCGCCACGGTGGCCGCCCTCGGTGGCCTGTTGTTCGGCTACGACAGCGCGGTGATCAACGGCGCGGTGAGCTCGATCCAGGAAGATTTCGGGATCGGGAACGCCGAACTGGGATTCGCCGTCGCCTCGGCGCTACTCGGCGCCGCGGTGGGCGCGATGACGGCCGGTCGCATCGCCGATCGGATCGGCCGTATCGCGGTCATGAAGATCGCCGCGGCGCTCTTCTTGATCAGCGCGTTCGGTACCGGCCTGGCTCACGACGTGTGGACGGTGGTGCTGTTCCGCATCGTCGGTGGCATCGGGGTCGGTGTGGCCTCGGTGATCGCACCGGCCTATATCGCAGAGACCTCACCGCCGCAGATCCGGGGCCGGTTGGGTTCGCTGCAGCAGCTGGCCATCGTGTTGGGCATCTTCGCCTCGTTCGTCGTCAACTGGCTGCTGCAGTGGGCCGCCGGCGGACCCAACGAGGTGCTGTGGCTCGGCCTGGACGCGTGGCGCTGGATGTTCCTCGCGATGGCCGTGCCTGCCGTGCTCTACGGTGCGTTGGCCTTCACCATCCCGGAATCGCCGCGCTATCTCGTTGCCAGCCACAAGATTCCGGAAGCGCGCCGGGTCTTGAGCATGTTGCTCGGCCAGAAGAACCTGGAGATCACCATCACCCGCATCCAGGACACCCTGGAGCGGGAGGACAAACCGTCGTGGCGAGATATGCGCAAACCCACCGGCGGGGTCTACGGCATCGTCTGGGTCGGTCTGGGCCTGTCGATCTTCCAGCAGTTCGTCGGCATCAACGTGATCTTCTACTACTCCAATGTGCTGTGGCAGGCAGTCGGATTCAGCGCCGACGAGTCGGCGGTCTACACCGTGATCACCTCGGTGATCAATGTGCTGACGACCCTGATCGCCATTGCTCTGATCGACAAGATCGGCCGCAAGCCGCTGCTGCTCATCGGGTCGGCAGGGATGGCGGTGACCCTGGCGACCATGGCGGTCATCTTCGCCAACGCGACGGTCAACCCCGACGGCACCCCCAGCCTGCCCGGCGCCTCCGGCGTGATCGCGCTCGTCGCGGCCAACCTCTTCGTGGTCGCGTTCGGCATGTCCTGGGGGCCGGTGGTCTGGGTGTTGCTCGGTGAGATGTTCCCCAACCGCATCCGGGCCGCTGCTCTAGGCCTTGCCGCGGCCGGTCAATGGGCCGCCAACTGGGCGATCACCGTGACATTCCCGGAGCTTCGCAACCACCTGGGGCTGGCCTACGGCTTCTACGCGTTGTGCGCGGTGCTTTCCTTCGTGTTCGTGTCCAAGTGGGTGCGTGAGACCAAGGGGGTCTCCCTGGAGGACATGCATGCCGAACTGTTGAGTACCGACGAAGCGGTGGGCAAGTGAGCGTTCGGCGCTGATCCGCGAGGCGTCCGGCGCCGCCGCGACGGAATCCCATTGGGTCTTGTGTTCGGCGCATGAAACAATCGCTGTCCGTGAAGACCTTCGACGCCCTGTTCGCCGAGCTCAGTGAGAAAGCCCAGACCCGGCCCGCCGGGAGCGGGACGGTTGCGGCACTGGATTCCGGCGTCCACGGCCTTGGCAAGAAGATCCTCGAAGAAGCCGGCGAAGTGTGGCTGGCGGCCGAGCACGAGAGCGACGCGGCGCTGGCCGAGGAGATCAGCCAGCTGCTGTACTGGACCCAGGTGCTGATGCTGGCGCGCGGTCTGAAGCTCGATGACGTCTACCGGAACCTGTGACCATGTTGCGTGTCGCGGTGCCCAACAAGGGCGCTCTCAGCGAATCGGCGTCGGAGATCCTCTCGGAGGCCGGCTACCGCCGCCGCACCGACCCCAAGGACCTGACCGTCGTCGATCCGGCGAACAACGTCGAGTTCTTCTTCCTGCGGCCCAAGGACATCGCGATCTACGTGGGCTCGGGGGAGCTGGATCTCGGTATCACCGGTCGGGATCTGGCCGCCGACGCCGATGCGCCGGTCAGGGAACGGCTCGCATTGGGCTTCGGCTCGTCGACGTTCCGCTACGCGGGCCCGGAGGGTCAGGACTGGCAGGTGGGCGACCTGGCGGGCAAGCGGATCGCCACCGCCTATCCGAATCTGGTCCGTCGCGATCTGGCCGCCAAGGGAATCGAGGCGACGGTGATCCGGCTCGATGGTGCGGTCGAGATCTCCATCCAGCTCGGCGTGGCCGATGTGATCGCCGATATCGTCGGCTCCGGACGCACGCTGCGGTTGCACAATCTGGTCGCCTTCGGTGAGTCGCTGTGCGATTCGGAGGCCATCCTGATCGAACGGTCGAACTCCGATCCCGACCCCGCACGCGATCAGTTGGCGGCCCGGGTGCAGGGTGTGGTCTTTGGCCAGCAGTACCTCATGCTCGACTATGACTGCCCGCGTACGGTTCTGGACCGGGCGACCGCGGTCACCCCTGGCCTGGAATCGCCCACCATCGCTCCGTTGGCCGACCCCGACTGGGTGGCGGTGCGGGCGCTGGTGCCGCGCCGCACGGTGAACACCATCATGGACGAGCTCGCCGCGATCGGCGCCAAGGCGATCCTGGCTTCCGATATCCGCTTCTGCCGGTTCTGATCGGCTGCCGGATCATCCGGCTCACCAGCGTCCTGCGTGTTAGCGTCCGGAGATCAGCTGGTCCGGCGCGGAGGTGCTCATGACGGTGGTCCTGGTTCTGCTGCTCGCGTTGTTGATCGGCGTGGTGGCCGGTCTGCGCGCACTCACGCCGCCTGCCGTGGTGGCCTGGGGTGGTCTGCTCGGCTGGATCGAGCTCGACGGCACCTGGGCGCAGTGGCTGACTCACCCGATCACGGTCACGGTGCTGACCATCCTGCTGGTGGTCGAACTGGTCACCGATCAGCTGCCCGCAACACCGCCGCGCACGGTCACGATGCAGTTCGCCGCGCGCCTGTTCACCGGTGCCTTCGCCGGTGCGGTACTGGTCAGCGGGGTCATCGGTGACGCCTCCGCGGGCAACGTCATCTCCGGTATCGGCGCAGGCGTCATCGGCGCGGTGCTGGGCACCATGGGCGGTTACCGGGCCCGCAAGGTATTGGTCGAGCGCAACGGCGGCAGGGATCTCCCGGTGGCCCTCGTCGAAGACGTGATCGCCGTGGCAGGCGGATTCGCGGTGGTCTACCTCGCATCGCTCATCTGATGCCGCAGGAAACGGCTTTCGACGCCATCATCGTCGGCGCGGGGCAAGCCGGTCCGCCACTGGCCGGGCGGCTCACCGACGCCGGCCAACGCGTCGCGGTCATCGAGCGCAAGCTCGTCGGCGGCACCTGCGTGAACTCTGGCTGCATTCCCACCAAGACGTTGGTGGCCAGTGCGCATGCTGCCCATATCGCCCGCCGCGCAGCGGATTTCGGCATCGACACCGGCTCGGTCAGCGTCGACATGGCCAAGGTGAAGGCGCGCAAGGACGGTATCGTCGAGTCCGACCGGCGCGGGCTGGAATCCTGGATCGAGGGGATGGACGGCGCGACATTGCTGCGCGGGCACGCCCGTTTCGTCGACCCGCACACCATTGACGTCGACGGGCGACTCATCAGCGCGGACCGGATCTTCCTCAATGTGGGCGGGCGGGCGGTGGTGCCCGACCTTCCTGGTCTGTCCGATATCGACTATCTGACGAATGTGTCTGTGCTGGAACTCGATAGCGTTCCCGAGCATCTGGTGGTGATCGGTGGTAGCTATATCGCGCTGGAATTCGCGCAGATGTACCGCCGATTCGGTGCGGCGGTCACCGTCGTCGAACGCGGGCCGCGACTGACCTCGCGTGAGGACGAGGATGTGTCCGCCGCCATCCGCGGCATCCTGGAGGCCGAAGGGATCGTCGTGCACACCGATGCCGATGACATTCGTTTCACCAAGCGTGACAACGGGTTCGAGGTGACACCGCGGGCCGGCGCCGAACCGATCGAGGGTAGCCACGCGTTGATCGCGGTGGGGCGGACGCCCAACACCGACGACCTGGGTTTGGACAGGGCCGGCGTGCGCACCGACCACCGCGGCTACATCGAGGTCGACGATCAGCTGCGTACCTCCGTCGAGCACATCTGGGCAATGGGGGATTGCAACGGCAGGGGTGCATTCACCCACACCTCCTACAACGATTTCGAGATCGTCGCGGCCAATCTGCTCGACGATGACCCGCGGCGGGTCAGTGACCGGGTATCGACCTACGCGCTCTACATCGACCCACCGCTGGGCCGGGCCGGGATGACCGCCGAGGAGGTGCTGCGCACGGGTCGAAAGGCGTTGGTGGGCACGCGCCCGATGACCAGGGTCGGCCGCGCGGTGGAGAAGGGTGAGACGCAGGGCTTCATGAAGGTGGTGGTGGACGCCGAGACCCGCCAGATCCTCGGTGCGTCGATCCTCGGCGTCGGTGGTGACGAGGTGGTGCACGCGATCCTGGATGTGATGACCGCGAAACTGCCCTACACCGCGATATCGCGCACCATGCACATCCATCCCACGGTCAGCGAGCTGATTCCGACGTTGTTGCAGGATCTCAGGCCGCTGACGTAACGGCGCGGCCCGCGCTGAGTTGCGCGGTCACCCGCGCGACGCGTGAGCCGAGGTGGGTGAAGGTGGCCAGATCGGCGGGATGCACATCCCGGCGATCGGCGTCGACATCGGTCTGCGCGCCGGCGCCCAGCCAGAATCCCAGCCGGTTGAGGTCGTGCTCGCTGCCCGCAGAACTGTTCCATCCCGGGCCCAAACCCAGGTTGACCCAATGCATGTGGTGCTGGGCGGCGAAGACGGACAGCGAGATCAACGCGGTGAGCTTGTCACCGCTCTTGGCGCCGGAGTTGGTGAACCCGGCGGCGATCTTGTCCCGCCAGGCCCCGTCCACGCAGCGTCGACCGGTCTGCTCGGCGAATGCCTGGAAGCCTGCCGAGATGTTGCCCATGTAGGTGGGTGCGCCGAAGATGATGGCGTCGGCGGTATCGAGGGTGGCCCACACATTATCGGTCAGCTCGCCGAGGTCGACCATGTCGACATGCGCACCCGCCTCGCGGGCGCCGTCGGCGACCGCACCCGCCAACGTGGCGGTGTGGCCGAAACCGGAGTGACAGGCCACCGCGACGGTGGGCGGGATATCAGACATCATGGTTATCTCCTCCGTAGTACATCGTTTGTGCCAGTTGGCGATAGCGGTTGCGCCAGGGTGGGAGCGGTGCTCCGTCCAGTAGTGCGGCGAGTCGGTCCAGGAACGCGTGGGTGCCCGGGCGGAAGCCGCCGGCGTTACGCACGCCGAGGCCGCGGTGGGTGAGCACCAAACGCGTGCCTGCGTTCTCGGGGTGCAGTTCGTAGCGCACATATCCCGGCTCGGCGATCCGCTGGTTCCATTCGTGTTCGAGCACGTGCGGTGGATCCCAGACGGTGATCCGTCCGGTCATCCGCTTGGCGGCTTCGGGGGTCGGGGGATCGGTCGGAACCATGTCGATGTGTCCGCCGACGCGCGGTTCGATGACGGTGGGGCCCATCCACCGGGCGCGCTGCGCGGGTTCGGTGAGCGCCGCCCAGACCGTGGCCGGCGGATGCGCGAGCCAGCGATCGAAACGCAGCGTGGCGCGGTCCCCGTCGACGATGAGCTCGCCTGCGGTGTCGCTCATGATTGCTCCGGGTTGTCGAGATGACGCTCGAGGGCGTCCAGGTGGCCGGTCCAGAACTGCCGGTAACGGTTCAGCCACTCGTCCATCGCGACCAGGCCGTCGGCGCGCAATGCGTAGATCCTGCGCTGCGCGTCCGAGCGCACCTCGACAAGGCCGACCTCGCGCAGCACCCGCAGATGGCGCGACACCGTCGGCTGGGTCAGCTCGGGCAGGCTGGCGACCAGCTCGCCCGCCGAGCGCTCACCGTCGCGTAACGCGTCCAGCAGTACCCGACGGCTGGGTTCGGCAACCGCCTCGAAGACATCCACATCCGACAGTATTGCATTTCGTCTATATAGACGCAATGCGATATTCAAGCGGTCAGCGGGCGCGCTGAACCAGCAGGGTCTGCGCCGACGTACCGATGAACCCATCCCGGTCGAAGATCTCGGCCGTTGTCACACCGATACCGTCCGGGCCGATGGACGCCCGTGCACGCAGGCCGAAATCATCCCCGCGCGGGGCGCGGTGCAGATACACGGCAGTGTCGGTGTTCAGGAAGACGAAATCGGCAGGATCCAGCACGGCGCCGATCCCGTTCGCAGAATCCACCACCTGGGCCAACCGCTGCAACGGGGTCGTCGGCTCGTCGTCGACCAGCGGCACCAGCGGGCTCATCCAGGCCTGGGCGGCCTGGCCCGGTTCGGTGGCCTGATTACGCCAGCTCACCGTCTCCAGATAGCCGGGGGCGCCGAGCCAACCGTGCGCGGTGTCGACCGCCGAACCCTCGGCCAGCGGGGCGTACCGGTCGGTGCGTACATCGGTGGTGTCACTGATCGCCAACAGCCATGCGCTCACCCGGGCCACCGGACGGTCCGGCGCATCGGACGGACACATCTCGGCGACGGCGAGGCTGATCCGCGCGCCCGGACGCTGTACCCAGGCGCGTACCCGTACCGGAGCGACCGGGATGGCGCCGAGGATGTCCAGCAGCAGCCGCCCCACCCGAAGCTGGGGCCGGTCGCGGTACAACTCCTCGATGGCTTTGGTCAGCAGTGCCAGCGGCGGGGAGCCGTGCTGGATGGCCGGGCCCCAGTTGCTGGCCGTGCTGACGGTCGATTCGAACAACTGGAACTCGCCATCGGATCCGAGCCGACGGTAGTGCGGTGCGCGCGCTCCTTCGGTGTGCGAGATGGTCATTCGGCGGGCACCTCCGGCCAGCCCGGGTACGGCGGCGGCGTGCCCCCGAACTCGGGACACCGCGCCTGATGTGCACACCAGTCGCACAGCTTGGATCGTTTGGCCCGGAATTCACCGGTGCGCCCAGCCGATTGGATGGCGCGCCAGATGGCGGTCAAGGTGCGCTCGAATCGGATCAACTCCTCCGGGTCGGGGGAGTAGTCCAGTACCTGTCCGTCGGCCAGGTAGATCAGCCGCAACCGGGCGGGCAGCACGCCGCGGGACCGCCACAGCGCCACCGCGTAGAACTTCATCTGGAACAGGGCCTTGGCTTCGGCCAGCGCCCAGACCTCCGAGGGCGCCTTGCCGGTCTTGTAGTCGACCACCCGCATCTCGCCGGTGGCCGCCACGTCGATGCGGTCCACGAATCCGCGGAGCAGCGTGCCGTCGTCGAGTTCGACTTCCACCCGCTGTTCACAGCTGTGCGGGTCGAACCGGGTCGGATCTTCCAGCCGGTAGTACCCCGAGAGCAGCTTGCGTGCGTCGCGCAGGATCGCCGGGCGCAACTCCGGATCGAGGTCCTGGCCACCGGCGGCATGTTCGGCGGCGACCCGTTCCAGCGCCGGATCGACCAGTGTCAGGGCGGTGTCGTGCCCGCGCCGGGCGGCCGGCAGGGCGTAGAGATCCTCGAGCGCGGCGTGCACCACCGATCCGCGCAGCTGAGCCGCGGACACCGGTTCGGGCAGCCGGTCGATGGCACGGAAGCGGTACAGCAACGGGCACTGCTTGAAATCGCCGGCGCGCGATGGGGACAGGGCAGGGCGCCGAGCGGTTGCCGGTCCGGTTCTGGTGGCGACGCTCATGACCGGAAGCCTATGTCGGCACCCCGACAATCCCTGGCCCAATCCCTCGACGCCCGGCCGTGGCGCGTCTGGCAGGCTAGGGCCCCGTGGCAATCACTGGTCCGTTCGTCGTGGGCGATCGCGTGCAACTCACCGACGCCAAGGGGCGGCACTACACGATGGTGCTCAGTCCCGGCGCGGAATTTCACACCCATCGCGGCGCGATCCCGCACGATCAGGTGATCGGCCTGCCCGAGGGCAGTGTCGTGAAGTCCACCAACGGCGACCCGTTCCTGGTGTTGCGTCCGCTGTTGATCGACTATGTGCTCTCGATGCCGCGTGGTGCCCAGGTGATCTACCCCAAGGACGCCGCGCAGATCGTCCACGAGGGCGATATCTTCCCCGGTGCCCGGGTGCTCGAGGCGGGCGCCGGGTCGGGCGCGCTGACGTGTTCGCTGTTGCGTGCGGTCGGTCCGGCCGGACAGGTCATCTCCTACGAGGTCCGCGACGACCACGCCGTGCACGCCATCCGCAACGTCGAGACATTCTTCGGTGAGCGACCGGCCAACTGGGATCTGCGCATCGCCGACCTCAACGAGTACCCGGTAGGTGCGGACGGACAAGCCGGGCTCGATCGGGAGGTCGATCGGGTGGTGCTGGACATGCTCGCACCCTGGGAGGTGCTCGATACCGTCGCCGGCGCGCTGGTCGCCGGTGGGGTGCTCATCGTGTACGTCGCCACCGTCACGCAGCTGTCCCGCACGGTCGAGGCGCTGCGCGAACAGCAGTGCTGGACCGAGCCGCGATCGTGGGAGACCATGCAGCGGGGCTGGAACGTCGTCGGTCTCGCGGTGCGGCCCCAGCACAACATGCGTGGGCACACCGCGTTCCTGATCTCCGCGCGCAAGCTCGCTCCGGGAACCATCACCCCGACGCTGCTCAAACGGCGCAAGCAACAGGTCTAGCGCGGCGGTGTCGGTGGGGCCGGGGGGAGCGGGTTCTGCGCCTGCAACTCAAGCAGCTGATCGGCGGTGTCCCTGGTCAACTGCCAGGCGCCGTCGTGCAGGGTGAATTGCATCGGGAAAGTGAACGGCGCCGCGCCGGGAATCGGATTGGCCGGTGCGACCGTCACGGTGGCCACGACATCACCGGCGTCCCCGGAAGCGGGGTCCCTGACACCGGCGCCAGTGCCGTCCGCCCACGTCAGATCGGCCGCCTGAAAGCTCAGCGGAGCCAGACCGGCGTCGACGGTGGCCTTGGCGAAACGATCGAGGGCCGCGGCGTCTTCGGGGGTGGCAAATTGCACCAGCGGCACCTTCTGCGCACCGGGAATCGAAGGGTCGGCCAGCTTGCCCAATACCTCGGTGAGCGCCTCCGGTGCCGGCAGCGCAGCGGCGGGCGGCTGGAATGGCATCGCGGATGTGCTGATGGGGGCGGGCGCCGGGGACTGCGCGGCGGTCCCGCGGTCGGGCTGGTCGGCGCATCCGGACAGCAAGAGCGCCGCCACCGAGGTGACGGCGCTCAATGCCTGCTTGGTGAGGAGGGGGATACCCCCGATGCGGCGCATTGCCGTCCGGTCAGCCGGCCGCCGAGAGCAGCGACAGCGCGGACTGCTTGGTGACCTGCCAGCCGGTGGGGCTGGGCCCTGCGATGAACGTCACCGGCTGGGTCGCGGTACCGCCCGTAGCAGCCGTCGCGGTGACGTTGGCGGTGGCGACGGGACCGTTGACGTCGATATCGACGACGTTGAAGGTCAGCGGGAACTTGCCCTCACGCGCCGCGTTGTTGTACGCACGGTCGGCCGCGATCGACTCGAAGCGTCCGACGCCACCCTGGATGTAGGGCGCCTTTCCGGCGAACGAGCCGGGGCTGGCGAGCGCGGTGAGCGTCTGCGTCAACGGCGCGGCCAGATCGGGTGCGGGCGCCTGCGGTAGCGGGGTATCCCACACCACGGTCACGATTGCCGGTGCGTTGCTCGCTGCCACCGACGACACGCCCGCAGCGGCAGCCGTGACCAGACCGGCTGCTGCGGCACTGGTCACTACGCCGGTCACTAGGGTTTTGATGAGCACAGTGGTCCTTTCCAACGGGCCAAGTATTCCGTGAGGTTAACAGCGTTGCTGGTGTGTCGAATTCCTAGACCGCACACAAAGGCTGAATCGCCGGTAGCGTTGAAGTTGTTACTGCGCCAACATTCGGTGCGGGAGGGAGCGCAACATGACTGATTCCGAGCGTTCGGGCTTGTCCGCCGAGGATGCCGCCGAACTGGAGAGGTTGCGCCGCGAAGCTGCGGCACTTCGTGAACAACTCGAGCAGACGGTGGGAGCGGGTAGCGGTCTTCGCAGCGCACGCGACATCCAGCAGCTCGAGGCGCGCATCGATTCGTTGGCTGCGCGCAACGCGAAGCTGATGGACACCCTCAAGGAAGCCCGTCAGCAGCTGCTCGCGCTGCGCGAGGAGGTTGATCGCCTCGGTCAGCCGCCCAGCGGGTACGGGGTGTTGTTGGCCACACACGAGGACGAGACCGTCGATGTCTTCACCTCCGGCCGCAAGATGCGGCTGACACTGTCGCCCAATATCGAGGTCGCCGCCCTGAAACAGGGCCAGACGGTTCGCTTGAACGAGGCGTTGACGGTCGTGGAGGCCGGCACCTTCGAGGCGGTCGGCGAGATCAGCACGCTGCGCGAGATCCTCGATGACGGTCACCGCGCCCTCGTGGTCGGCCACGCCGACGAGGAGCGCATCGTGTGGCTCGCCGAACCGTTGATCGCCGCGGAGTTCCTGCCCGAGGGCGTCGAGGTCGACGAGACCGACCTCGACGACGGGCAGCCGCGCAAGCTGCGCCCCGGTGACTCGCTACTGGTGGACACCAAGGCCGGCTACGCCTTCGAGCGCATCCCCAAGGCGGAGGTGGAGGATCTGGTCCTGGAGGAGGTGCCCGATGTCAGCTACGGCGATATCGGCGGGCTGACCCGTCAGATCGAGCAGATCCGCGATGCCGTCGAGCTACCGTTCCTGCACAAGGACCTCTACCGCGAGTACGCGCTGCGGCCGCCGAAGGGCGTCCTGCTCTACGGCCCGCCAGGATGCGGTAAGACGCTGATCGCCAAGGCCGTCGCGAATTCACTGGCCAAGAAGATGGCCGAGTTGCGCGGCGAGGAGTCCCGCGAGGCCAAGAGCTACTTCCTCAACATCAAGGGCCCGGAGCTGCTCAACAAGTTCGTCGGTGAGACCGAGCGGCACATCCGGTTGATCTTCCAGCGGGCACGTGAGAAGGCCTCCGAGGGCACCCCGGTGATCGTGTTCTTCGATGAGATGGACTCGATCTTCCGAACCCGTGGCACCGGTGTGAGTTCGGACGTGGAGACCACGGTCGTGCCCCAGCTGCTCTCGGAGATCGACGGTGTCGAGGGTCTGGAGAACGTCATCGTGATCGGCGCCTCCAACCGTGAGGACATGATCGATCCGGCGATTCTGCGGCCCGGCCGCCTGGACGTGAAGATCAAGATCGAGCGCCCCGATGCCGAAGCGGCACAGGACATCTTCAGCAAGTACCTCACCGAGGATCTGCCGGTCAACGCTGATGACCTCGACGAGTTCGGCGGCGACCGCGCGCTCACCATCAAGTCGATGATCGAGAAGGTCGTCGACCGGATGTACGCCGAGATCGACGACAACCGATTCCTGGAGGTCACCTACGCCAACGGTGACAAAGAAGTCATGTACTTCAAGGACTTCAACTCCGGCGCCATGATCCAGAACGTCGTGGACCGGGCCAAGAAGTACGCGATCAAGTCGGTGCTGGAGACCGGATCGAAGGGTCTTCGCATCCAGCACCTGCTCGACTCCATCGTGGACGAGTTCGCCGAGAACGAGGATCTGCCCAACACCACGAATCCGGACGACTGGGCCAGGATCTCGGGGAAGAAGGGCGAGCGGATCGTCTACATCCGCACGCTCGTCACGGGCAAGAGCTCGTCGGCCAGCCGCGCCATCGATACCGAGTCGAATCTGGGCCAGTACCTGTAGATCGCGGCTTAGGATCCTCCGGTGCAGTCAACCGGTGCCGACGTCTTCGGCAAGCGCTACGGCGAGGTCTTGTTGGTGGAGGCTGCCGAGAGCGGTCTGCAGGCGACGGTCTACAACACCTTCGGGCTCAACGACTGTCCGGCGCAGCTGTGGGACGCCCTGGACGCCACGGCGATCGCGGCCGAGCATGGTGTGCTCGCGGCGCATCTGAACGGTCCGAGGTACTGGCTGATGAGCCGTATCGAGAAGGCGCCCGGTGCGGCCATGCCCCGTGCCACGTTCGGTGGCCTGGCCATGCTGCGCCAGGCGACGGTCAGACTGTCGGCGATGAACCCATCGCCCTACGGCGAGAATCGGGTTGATCGGCGGGCGGTCTTCGTGTTCGACGCCGGACGTCGCGTGTATGAACTCAGCGATCCCGCCGGTCGCCGATGGATCATGCAGACCTACAGCCAGACCGTCGACAAGGACCTGGAGATGTCCGATCTCAGCGGTCTGGCGGTGCGGTTGTCCCTACCCGAGGGCTGGGGTTTCCACTCCTATGTCCCCGATGCGCCGGTCGTCGTCGACACCACGGGCGCCGAGGCGATCGTCACCCAGGACGATCTTGCCAACACCTACTCGCTGGTCGACGCAGCGACCTCTGATGCGATCGCGCGTAGCTGAGCCAGCACCAGCGCGATCGCCGGCCGCGACTCGGCGCCGGCGCGGGTGATGGCCTCGATCCGCCTGGCCAGTCGCATGTCGCCGATCGGCACGCGGACCAGATCGCGGGCCAACGTGACGTAGCGAGGTAACAGGGCGATGCCGATCCGGGCCGCGACGAGTTCTTCAGCGACGCGGAAGTCGTTCACCCGCTGGATGATTCGCGGGCTGGATCCGGTCAGGGTGGCCATCGTCTTGAATGCATCGTCGACCATCAGTCCGCCCGCCACACCGACCCAGTCCTGGCCCGCGAGTTCGGAGAGCTCGATACGGGGCCGCGTTGCCAGCGGATGGGTCGGCCACATCAGCACATCGAGCGGTTCGCGCAGGAGCATCGTCGAGTTGAATCGCGGTCCCCACGAGCTCGTATCGCGATCGTCACGATGCACGACCACGACGTCGAACTCCGTGAGCTGCTGTGGTGCATGGGCCGCCGGAACGTCGATATCGCGGCCCAGCACCTCGACACCGCGCGCGCCGGCGTGGCCGATCAACGGCGCCAACAACATCGCCGCACCGGACGGGAAGAGCGAGACCGTCACCTGTCCGCGTGGTGTGCTGCGGTAGCTGTCCATATCGGCGTGCGCCCGCTCCAGCGCTGCCAGCACCTGATCGGCGTGGCCGACCAGTACCCGACCGGCATCGGTGAGCCGGACGCGGCGGCCGGCAGGCTCGAGCAGGGTGACGCCTGCTTCGCGCTGCAACGTCTTCAACTGCTGAGAGACCGCCGACGGCGTCATCGACAACACGTCGGCGACCGCAGCGACCGTGCCGTGGTCGGCGAGCTCGCGCAGCATCCGCAACCTTTGCACATCCATGTAGGAATGCTACTTCTTACATTTAGAATGTGTAGCTGGACTGCACACTCATCGGGCGGCCAGGCTGTCCCCGTGACCCGATACCGCGTCGACCTCGCACTCCTGGCCGTGGCGGCAGTGTGGGGTTCGAGTTACCTCGCCATCAAGGAATCCGCCGCCCCGGCCGGGGTGTTCGGCTTCCTGGCGGTGCGCTTCACCCTCGCCGCGCTGGTGCTGGCCGTGCTGATGGCGCGGCGACTGCGGCGTATCACGCGCACCGAACTCGTCTCGGGCTCGCTCTTCGGGGTGATCCTTGCCGTCATCTGCATCACCGAGACCTACGGTGTGACGCAGACATCGGCGTCCAACGCCGGACTCATCATGGCGCTCACCGTGGTGGTCACCCCGCTGCTGGCGCGCGGCGGAACCCCCGCGTTGTTCTACCTACCCGCGGCGATCGTGGTGCTGGGCTGTGCGCTACTCACCCAGTCCGGTGGCTTCGCCGCGCCCGGCGCCGGGGACGCCTTGATCGCCCTGGCCGCGGTGGTGCGCGCACTTCACATCACCGTGATGGCGCGACGTCCGGGCATCGTCGATCCGGCGGCGGTGACCCTGATCCAGCTGTGCACCGTATCGGTGCTGACCGCGGCACCGGCGGTGCTGCTCGGTCAGTCCGGTGCGGTGCTGGACATGTCGCTGCGCCAGTGGGCCCTGACCGCGTATCTCGCCATCGCCTGCACGGTGTTCGCGTTCGGGCTGCAGGTCTGGGCGGTACGCCGGAGCACGCCGGCCCGGGTGGCACTGATGCTCGGCACCGAGCCCGTATGGGCGGTCATGATCGCGGTCGGTATCGCGGGGGAGTCGCTCACCCCGATCGGATTGCTCGGCGCGGCAATGGTTCTCGTGGGCACCCAATGGGGGCGCGCGGTGGAGACCCGACCCGCCGCACGCGCGCCTGCGCCGCCACCTGCGAGCGTTGGCGCGCGTGCGCCGACGCTCAGCAGAGGTGGACGATGGCGGTCTTGTAGATGAAGTTGGCGTCTTCGTGGTTGACGTTCTCGTTGGTGTTCTCGTAGATCGCATCGAGTGTGACCTGCATGGGCACCCCGTTGGCCAGGTCCTTGCAGACCGAGTACCCGAGATCCAGGGCGACATCCTGGGAGGTGTCCCCGTATCCGTAGTCGGTCAGGGCGGTGAAATAGCCTGCCTCGTCGGCGTAGGCAGGCGCAGCGAATGCGAGCCCGGCTGCGAACAAACCAGCGACGGCGGGCAGCACGAATTTGGCCATGATGATCTTCCCTTCATCCCGTGTTGCGCAGTGATCGACACTCACAGGACGGTCGCCGGTGATGCGCAGCGTAGGGATTCTATGTCCGAGTCTGGCAATCTGCAGTGCAAACTCGGAGACTCAGCTGGCAGACTCCATCTCCAGGTAAGCGTCACGGCCGGCGAGGCTGACGGCAACGTCGGCGACCAGTGGATCGAAGAAGCGCTCGCGGTAGAGCGGATCGACACTCGTGCTCACCGTGAAGTACAAACCCGAGAGCACCGCGACGAACAGCGAGGTGTGCACCACCGTCTGCGGAATCGGAATGTGAATTCCGAACCAGGTTCCCGCGCAGGGCGGTTCGCCGACCGCGCAGGTCTGTTCGCTTGCCCACAGCACCGTCACCTCATAGGGGACGGCGATGATGCCCAACGCAAGGAAGAAGGCGAACAGGCCCGCAGTGAACAGCACCACCTGGATCGCCTGTGACACCACCATCACGGCCACCACGTTGACCTGTTCGGCGCGCGACAGTGGCGTGCGGGTGGGCTGGTGGCCGGCCGGCGGGGCCAGTGGGGTTCCGGCGAGCAGACTTGCCGGATCGGTCTGCCCGGCCCGATCCTCGCGGAGTGCCTTGACCTCGTCGCGGATCGTCGTGACCATGAACAACAGCGCGATCAGAGCCAGGAAACCGATTGTCTCCCAGAGTCGTTGCCGTGTCATGCGGGCTGCCAGCTGCCACAGCTCACCGGTGAAGTAGACCACCACGGTCAGCATCAGCAGCGGCAGCGCGCGGCTCATCAGGTTGCCGAGCGCACCGAGCTGGACCCAGGCGAAGCGAAAGGCCCATGACGCGATCGACCCGAACCCGAGGTAGGTCAGCCAGATCGCGATGAGGGAGATCAACAGGAACAGCGGCACTTCGGCGGCCGCCGCAGCGGTCGCGCCGTTGACCGTCACGGGCATGACGATGACGAAGATCGCCATCACCAACCAGGCGCCCGACCGGCGCACCATCTCACCGAGCGCGGTATCGCGACGGTGCAGCACATACAGGGCGAAGGGTGCGGCCAGCAGAACGACGGCGATGACGCCCAACCGCAGCGCATACCCGTAGTTCGGGTCCGCTCCGGTGATCTCGGCAAGCAGCATGGTCGCCGCCGTCAACGCCCCCACGGAGCTGATCATCGGGGCGGAGCGTTCGATCAGGGCACGCGACCGCACCCGGCGGGTGAGCACCAGCGGCAAGCCCCGGTGCAGGAACCACTCGTGCACCTGCTCGTCGCGTGTTTGTGGGCTGGACTCCGACACCGCCATATTGTGCGGTATCGGCGGCCGGTTGTTTGGCACAGTGGACGCATGAGACCCGTGCTGACCCGCCCCGGCGAATGGGGGATCTCGGCACGGTCGGCCTTCGTCGCGGCGAGCGTGGTGCTCGGCGCGCTGGCTGTCACCGCGGTCGTGGTGTCCTGGGTGCTCTACCAATCGATGCTCACCGGCGTCGACAATGCCGCGGCCGCACGCGTGGCCCGGGTGGCCGCAGCGGTCGCCACCGGTGGTCCGGCCGCACTGGATGCCGAACTGCTGTCGACGGACACCAGGATCCTGTCCGTCCAGGTGATCGACGGCCAGTCCACCGTGGTGCGTCGCTCGCCGGGCGCACCGGATACCCCGCTGATCCCCATCGACCAGATCGGCGCCGGGCCGTTGATCGGTATGCCAGAACATGATTCGGCCGTCGGTCAGATTCGGTTCAGTGCCCAGTCGGTCGTCGGGCCGGATGGGGATCGGTACACCGTCGTGGTCGGCGAGGGCAGCCGTGTGGTCATCTCCACGGTTGCCACCGTGGTCGGTGCGCTCGCGGTGGCGGCACCGGTGGTGATCGGAGTCTCCGCCGCGGCAACATATCTGCTGGTGCGCCGGTCGATGCGATCGGTCGACGATATCCGGTCCAGGGTCGCCGAGATCACCACATCCGATCTCACCGGTCGGGTGCCGGTGCCCGAGGGGCGTGACGAGATCGCAGCGCTCGCGCTGACGATGAACGAGATGCTCGCGCGGGTGGAGGCAGGTCACGCCGCCCAGCAGCGCTTCGTCGGCGATGCCTCCCACGAGTTACGCAGTCCGCTGGCCACCATCATCTCCGCTCTCGAAGTCGCCCAGGCCCATCCGGAACTGCTCAATGCCGAGCTTGCCGAGCACACTCTGATGCCGGAGGCGCAGCGCATGCGCTCGCTGATCGACGACCTGCTGCTGTTGGCCCGCGCCGATGAGCGGGGGTGGAATCTGCGTCGCGATGATGTCGATCTCGACGACCTGGCCTCCGACGCGGTGCGTCGGATGCGTCGGGAGATCGACGGATCGTCCGACGCGGGAGCGCGTATCGAGGTGCGGTCCGCCATCGAGCCCGTGCGGGTCAGTGGCGATCCGGCCGCGCTGGCCAGGGTGTTGCGCAATCTCCTCGACAACGCCGCGCGTCATGCGGTCTCGTCGGTCGAGGTCGAACTGCGCACCACCGGTGACACCGCGGTGCTCAGCATCGGCGATGACGGGCCGGGGATCCCGCCTGCGGATCGGCAACGGGTGTTCGATCGTTTCGTGCGGCTGGACGAGGGCCGCTCACGAGATGCCGGCGGCACCGGCCTCGGGCTCGCCATCGTCGCCGAGATCGTCGCGGCGCACCGCGGCCGGGTGAGCATCGAGGACCGTCCCGGTGGCGGTACCCGCGCAGTGGTTCAGTTGTCGTCGGCGGTCAATCGGTAGCCGACACCGCGGATCGTCTCGATGGTGCTGGTACCGAACGGAATGTCGATTTTGCGTCGGACGTAACCGATGTACACCTCGACGACATTGTCCGGACCGTCGTAGTGCGCGTCCCAGACGTTGTGCAGGATGTCGGCTTTGGTGACCGCGACGTTCTTGTTGCGCATCAGGTACTCCAACAGGCCGAACTCGCGTGGGGTGAGCGAGAGCGCCTTGTCGCCACGCTGCACGGTGCGCCGACCCGGGTCGACCGAGAGCGTCCCCGCGGTGAGGACAGGTGGCTGGTGCGGAGCGGCGCGCCGGACCAGGGCCTTCAACCGGGCGACCAGCACGATGAACGAGAACGGTTTGGTCAGGTAGTCGTCGGCGCCGAGGTCGAAGGCATCGGTTTGGTCGTACTCACCGTCTTTGGCGGTGAGCATCAGCACCGGGGTCCACACCGATTTCGCGCGCATCCGGCGCAGCACCTCGTAACCGTTGAGGCCGGGCAGCATGATGTCGAGCACCACGACGTCGAAATCGTTCTCGGTGGCCTGCCACAGACCGTCCACACCATTGGCGGCTTCGACGACGACGAATCCCTCGGCCCGCAGACCGATGGCCAGGGTGGAACTCAGCCGAGGTTCGTCCTCGACGATCAGCACTCTCATAGGCCTCTATGTCTACCGGCTTCGTGGGCGGCCCGGGACGTGCGGGGCGAACCGGTCGGGGCCGAGGTCGGCGCGTCACTCGTGTGCCGGCCCCCACACCCCGCTGTCAACGATGAGCATGACGGTGTGGCCACGCGTGGCGCGCCGACGGCCTCACGCGTCAATCGACGCCTCGACCAGCAATTATCTGCGTACGGCTGGTGTCGACGATAGCTGTCGGTAGTGGTATCGGCGGCCGAATCGAACACACCACCGGCTGCCGGTATCGACGCACGTGAGCGGGGTCACACCGTCGAAATCAAGGTCACGATTGGGTAACGACGACGGGCGTCGGGCGGCGCTGGGGATTGTCAGGCTTTCCGCAGGTTGGCAGGGCGTCCGTCGGCGTACCGCGGCGACGGTGGTGCTTGATCCGGCCGGGCAATGCCGATTACGGTCGGGTTACCGAAGATACGAAACTCCGCGATGATCGATAACTGCTCGGTGGTGACTCTTACTGAACACGAACGGCTCGACCAAATCCCAAGTCCGGCAATCCAAGAGCGATCTGACCCAGGCGCCCGTGCTGCGCCGGCCACGCGCTGG
The DNA here is from genome assembly GCF_000691525.1 of Mycolicibacterium neoaurum ATCC 25795. GTDB lineage: Bacteria > Actinomycetota > Actinomycetes > Mycobacteriales > Mycobacteriaceae > Mycobacterium > Mycobacterium neoaurum. The sequence continues at coordinate 206,509 of NZ_JMDW01000010.1, read as the reverse complement.
CGATGCCATCGCCATCCGACGCCTCGTCGCCGAAACCGATGTGCTGGACCTCAATTCGACATACGCCTATCTCCTGCTCGCCACCGACTTCGCCGACACGTCGGTCGTCGCCGAGATCGACGGTCGCGTGACGGGAGTCATCACCGGTTACCCGCCGCCGAATCGACGCGGGGTGTTGTTCGTCTGGCAGGTTGCCGTCGCGTCGGCGGCGCAAGGTGGCGGGATCGCTGCAGCGATGCTCGACCATCTGGTGCACCGCGTCGCACAAGACGGTGGTGGCCGGCCGCTGACGGTGGAAGCCACGGTCGCCCCGGACAACGCGCCGTCGCGGGCGTTCTTCGCGGCATTTGCCCGACGTCACGGGGTGCCGATGTCGGAGCAACCGCATTTCACCGCGGCGCAACTCGACCCCGATCTGACGCATGCGGACGAGCCGCTGCTGCGCATCGGACCCGTCGCCACCTCCGCACCAATCTGATTACGCACTGTAACCCGCAGTGCGTCAAACCATCTCGTCGAAGATGGACCGATATCCAATGGAGGATAGTTCCTTGCTGCTCGAACCAACCCTGCTCCACGACGCCTCATCGCTGAGCGAGGCCGACCTTCCCGCGGTGTACGCGTCGGTGGAGTCCGAGGTCCGCAGCTACTGTCGGGCCTGGCCGACGACCCTGGCAACGGCCCGTGACTCCTGGGTCACCGATACCGAGGGGCGCACCTTCCTCGACATGTTCGCCGGTGCGGGTGCGCTGAATTACGGCCACAACAATCCGATCCTCAAAAGCGCTCTGCTGGAATACCTTGCCGCGGACGGGATCGTGCACTCGCTGGATATCGCGACGACCGCCAAGCAGCGGTTCCTGGAGGCCTTCGATCGGTTCATCCTCACTCCGCGTGGGCTGGACTACAAGGTGCAATTTCCCGGTCCCACCGGTGCGAACTCGGTCGAGGCGGCCCTGAAGCTGGCCAGAAAGGTCACCGGCCGCGAGTCGATCATCAGCTTCACCAACGCTTTTCACGGGATGACCCTCGGCGCTCTCTCGGTCACCGGTAACTCGATGAAGCGGGCCGGGGCCGGCATCCCGCTGGTTCATGCCACCCCGATGCCGTACGACAACTATTTCGGTGGCATCACCGAGGACTTCGGCTGGTTCGAGCGGGTGCTCGACGATTCCGGTAGCGGTCTGAACCGTCCCGCCGCCGTCATCGTCGAGACCGTCCAGGGCGAGGGCGGACTCAATGTGGCACGTGCGGAATGGCTACGGGCACTGGCCGACCTGTGTCGGGACCGCGACATCCTGCTGATCGTCGACGATGTACAGATGGGGTGCGGCCGCACCGGGGGATTCTTCTCCTTCGAGGCCGCAGGCATCGTGCCCGATATCGTCACGCTGTCGAAATCCATCAGTGGTTACGGACTACCCATGGCGCTGACCCTGTTGCGTCGGGATCTCGACGTGTGGACGCCCGGTGAGCACAACGGCACGTTCCGTGGCCACAACCCGGCCTTCGTCACGGCCGCCAAGGCACTCGAAACGTATTGGTCGGATCTCGAATTCGCCACCGAGACTGCCGATAAGGGTGCGCTGATGCGCGAGGGCCTTGAGCGTATCGCGGCGGGTCACGACGGCGTGTCGGCCCGCGGCCGCGGGATGGCGCAAGGGCTGCGCTTCGAAGAGGCCGAGGCGGCCGGACGGGTCTGTCGGGCGGCCTTCGACCGCGGTGCCCTGATCGAGACCAGCGGGCCATCCGATGAGGTCGTCAAACTTCTTCCGCCGCTGACCACATCGCGCAGTGACCTGGAGTCCGGCCTACAGATCCTGGCTGAATCGGTCACCACCGCCATCTGAAAATGCCTACCGCACAAGCAATGAGGAGTTGATTTCATGATCGTGCGCACCACCGCCGAGATCACCGGAACCGAACGCGATGTCGCAGCGGGCGCCTGGCGATCCAAGCGGATCATCCTGGCCGGCGACGGCGTAGGATTTTCCTTCCACGAGACCGTCATCGAATCGGATTCGGTCAGCGAGTTCCATTATCAGCATCACGTCGAGGCGGTCTGGGTGATCGAGGGCCGAGGCACCCTGACCAACCTGGAGACCGGAGAGGACCATCACCTGGTACCCGGAACCATGTATCTGCTCGACGGGCACGAACGGCATCGCGTCACCTGTGTCGAGCAGTTGCGGATGCTGTGCGTGTTCAATCCGCCGGTGACCGGGACCGAGGTTCACGACGAGACCGGTGCCTACCCGGCACCACAGCAGCTGGACCGGCAGGTGTTGAAGGCATGAGTACTGCCGTCCTGCCCACCCTGCGCGACCCTTATCCGAGCCGGCTGGACCATGCCATCTCGCCGATAGCGCGCCAGGAACCCACCGTGTGGTGTGACCGGAGGTCGAACTCGGGACCACTGGGCCCGGACGATCTCGATCGCTTCGATGAGCGGGGTTACCTGATTCGCCACGGAACCATCGGCACCGAGACGGTGGCACCGTTCGGCACCGAGATCGATCGGCTGGCCGCCGAGCTCGCACCCGATGACCGGCGGGTGATCCGAGAACCGGGCGGCGCGATTCGGTCCATTTTCGCGCCCCATCTGCTGAGCTCGCTGATCGCCGATGTGGTCCGCTCGGACGCCGTCCTACCGGTGGCTCGGCAGCTGCTCGGTGGTGAGGTCTACATACATCAGGCCCGGATCAACCTGATGCCAGGGTTCACCGGGTCAGGCTTCTACTGGCATTCCGATTTCGAGACCTGGCATGCCGAGGACGGGATGCCACGGATGCGCGCGGTGTCCTGCTCGATCGCACTGACACCCAACTACCCCTACAACGGCTCGCTGATGGTGATCCCGGGGTCGCATCACACCTTCTATCCATGCGTGGGCCCCACTCCTGCCAACCATCATGAGAAATCGTTGGTGGCCCAGCAATTCGGTGTTCCCGACCAAGACACCCTGACCAAGGCCGTCGACGCCCACGGTATCGACCAGTTCACCGGCGCAGCCGGTAGCGCGCTGTGGTTCGACTGCAATCTGCTGCACGGTTCGGGCTCCAACATCACCCCGCTGCCGAGGTCGAATGTCTTCCTGGTGTTCAACTCGGTCGAGAACCGGCTCGGGCAGCCGTATGCCGCCGAGCAGAGCAGGCCCGAGCACCTGGCCGCCCGCACCGCGACCGCTCCCATCCGCCGGTAGACGCGCCGACGTCGCGACCGGGCCCGTCGCCTAGGCTTTGCTCATGCAACGGATTATCGGGACCGAGGTCGAATACGGCATCTCCTCGCCGTCTGATCCCACGGCGAATCCGATCCTGACCTCGACCCAAGCGGTGTTGGCGTACGCCGCGGCGGCCGGATTGCAGCGGGCCAAGCGCACGCGGTGGGACTACGAGGTCGAATCGCCGCTCCGCGATGTCCGCGGTTTCGACCTGTCCCGCGGAACAGGTCCCGCGCCCATCGTCGACGCCGACGAGGTCGGGGCGGCCAACATGATCCTGACCAACGGCGCCCGGCTCTATGTCGATCACGCCCACCCGGAGTACTCCGCGCCCGAGGTGACCGATCCGATGGACGCCGTCATCTGGGACAAGGCCGGCGAACGGGTGATGGAAGCGGCGGCCCGGCACGTGGCCAGTGTGCCCGGGGCGGCGAAACTGCAGCTCTACAAGAACAACGTGGACGGCAAGGGCGCGTCCTACGGCACCCACGAGAACTATCTGATGTCCCGGCAGACGCCGTTCTCTTCGGTCATCGCCGGATTCACCCCGTTCTTGGTCTCGCGTCAGGTGGTCACCGGTTCCGGCCGGGTCGGGATCGGGCCCTCCGGTGACGAACCGGGATTCCAGCTCTCCCAGCGCGCCGACTACATCGAGGTCGAGGTCGGCCTTGAGACCACCCTCAAGCGCGGCATCATCAACACCCGCGACGAGCCGCACGCCGACGCGGACAAGTACCGGCGGCTACACGTCATCATCGGCGATGCCAACCTCGCCGAGACCTCGACCTATCTCAAGGTGGGGACCAGTTCGCTGGTGCTCGACCTCATCGAGGAAGGGCCCGCGCACGGTATCGACCTGTCCGACCTCGCGTTGGCCCGGCCGGTACACGCGGTGCATGTCATCAGTCGTGATCCCGCACTGCGGGCGACCGTCGCACTTGCCGATGGGCGCGAGCTGACAGCGCTTGCGCTGCAACGCATCTACCTGGATCGGGTGGCAAAACTGGTCGACGCCCGCGAGCCCGACCCGCGGGCCAGCCATGTCGTCGAGACCTGGGCACATGTCCTGGACCTGCTGGAGCGCGATCCGATGGAATGCGCCGAGATCCTGGACTGGCCGGCCAAGCTGCGGCTGCTGGAGGGCTTCCGCAATCGCGAGAACCTGACATGGTCCGCACCGCGACTGCACCTGGTGGATCTGCAGTATTCGGATGTGCGGCTGGACAAGGGCCTGTACAACCGGCTGGTCGCCCGCGGCTCGATGCAGCGACTGGTCAGCGAGCAGCAGGTGCTCGATGCGGTGGACAACCCGCCGACCGATACCAGGGCGTACTTCCGGGGCGAATGTCTACGCCGGTTCGGTGCCGATATCGCGGCGGCCAGCTGGGACTCGGTGATCTTCGATCTCGGTGGGGATTCGCTGGTGCGCATCCCGACCCTGGAACCGCTGCGTGGCAGCAAGGCGCATGTCGGCGCGCTGCTGGATTCGGTGGACAGCGCAGCCGAACTGGTCGAGCAGCTCACGACGTGACGTCCGGTAACACCGGCTAACCCGAGTATTACCGGCGTCGACCGGTAATGTGAAAGAACCGGACAGAGCAATCAGGAGGCAGCGATGGCTCAGGAGCAGACCAAGCGTGGCGGTGGCGGCGGTGAGGACGATGACGTCACCGGCGCATCCGCGGCCGGGCAGGAGCGTCGCGAGAAGCTGGCCGAGGACACCGACGATCTGCTCGACGAGATCGACGATGTTCTCGAGGAGAATGCCGAGGATTTCGTGCGTGCCTATGTCCAAAAGGGCGGCCAGTGACGGCGTGGTCGAATAAGCCGGTCCCTACCAGTCTCGATATCACCAACACGCATCTGAACCTGTCGTCGTTCTCGGATTTCCTGAGCCGGCAGGCCCCGCAGCTGCTCCCCGGTGGACGCGACGTGTCCGCCGGACCGGGAACGGAACTGCCGCACGGCACGACGATCGTCGCGCTCAAATATCCCGGCGGGGTGTTGATCGCCGGTGATCGGCGGGCCACCCAGGGCCACATGATCGCCAGCCGCGATGTCCAAAAGGTGCATATCGCCGATGATTACGCGGCCACCGGGATCGCCGGTACGGCGGCCATCGCGGTCGAGTTCGCCCGGCTCTATGCCGTCGAACTGGAGCATTACGAGAAGGTCGAAGGTGTCCCGCTGACCTTCCGCGGCAAGGTGAACCGCCTGGCGACCATGGTGCGCGGCAACCTGGGTGCCGCGCTGCAGGGTTTCGTGGCGCTGCCGCTGCTGGTTGCCTTCGACATTGACGATCCCGACGCCCGCAATGCCGGGCGCATCGTCTCCTTCGATGCCGCCGGCGGCTGGAATATCGAGGAGGAGGGCTTCCAGTCGGTGGGCTCGGGTTCGCTGTTCGCGAAGTCCTCGATCAAGAAGCTGTACCCGCAGGTCAGCGATGCCGATTCGGCGTTGATGGCCGCCATCGAGGCGCTCTACGACGCCGCCGACGACGATTCGGCCACCGGTGGCCCGGATCTGGTGCGCGGTATCTACCCGACCGCGGTGCTGATCGGCGCCGAAGGAGCTGAGGAAGTGACCGAGGCCCGGATCGCCGATCTGGCCCGACAGGTCATCGAGAAGAGGACACGCGCGGGCGGTAACGGCTGATGAGTTTTCCCTATTTCATCTCGCCCGAACAGGCGATGCGTGAGCGCTCCGAGCTTGCGCGCAAAGGTATTTCACGCGGACGCAGCGTCGTGGTGCTGACCTATGACAGCGGCGTGCTTTTCGTCGCGGAGAACCCGTCGCGCTCACTGCAGAAGGTCAGCGAACTTTACGATCGGGTCGGTTTCGCCGCGGTCGGCCGGTTCAACGAATTCGACAAGTTGCGGGTGGCGGGCATCCAGTTCGCCGATACCCGCGGCTACGCCTACGACCGGCGCGATGTGACCGGCAGGCAGCTGGCCAACGTCTACGCCCAGGCGCTGGGGACCATCTTCACCGAGCAGGCCAAACCCTTCGAGGTGGAGCTGTGCGTGGCCGAGGTGGCGCATCACGGTGAGACGAAAGCTCCTGAGCTGTACCGCATCACCTACGACGGATCGATTGCCGACGAACCGCATTTCGTGGTCATGGGCGGCACCACCGAGCCGATCGCCACGGCGCTGGGGGAGTCATACACCGAGAACGCCAGCCTCGCCGATGCCGTCACGATCGCGGTGAACGCGCTGCGCGCCGGTGGCAACGGCTCAGAACCACGGGTGTTGGAGCCGTCGACCATGGAGGTCGCCATCCTGGACGCCAACCGGCCCCGCCGGGCGTTCCGGCGGATCACCGGTGCGGCCCTGGAGGCGCTGGTGCCCGGCACCGGCGAGCGCGGCGACGGGGAAACCAGCACCGGCGAGCGCGGCGACGGGGAAACCAGCACCGGCGAGCGCAGCGACGGGAAAATCAGCACCGGCGAGCGCACCGACGGGGACCCCGAACAGCCCCTGGGCTAGCCGGCAACCGGTTGGTCTCCTCGCGGGTCGGCACGCACACCGAAAACGAACCGCTGGCCTGCCTTGCCCACCGATACCCGGACCCACCCCGTAAGCTCGATCGTGTGCAGCGACGGATCATGGGAATCGAGACAGAATTCGGCGTGACCTGCACCTTTCATGGTCACCGCCGGCTCAGCCCTGACGAGGTGGCACGCTATCTGTTCCGGCGGGTGGTGTCCTGGGGCCGCAGTTCCAACGTCTTTCTCCGCAACGGAGCCCGGCTGTACCTCGATGTCGGGTCGCATCCGGAGTACGCCACCGCCGAGTGTGACAACCTCGCCCAGCTGGTCACCCACGACCGGGCCGGGGAACGGGTGCTCGAGGACCTGCTCATCGACGCCGAGCAGCGCCTGGCCGACGAGGGTATCGGCGGCGACATCTACCTGTTCAAGAACAACACCGACTCGGCAGGAAACTCCTACGGCTGCCACGAGAACTATCTGATCGTGCGCGCCGGCGAGTTTTCGCGCATCTCCGATGTGCTCTTGCCGTTCCTGGTGACCCGGCAGTTGATCTGCGGTGCAGGCAAGGTGCTGCAGACCCCGAAGTCGGCCACCTTCTGCCTGTCCCAGCGCGCCGAGCACATCTGGGAGGGCGTGTCGAGTGCGACAACCCGTTCCCGGCCGATCATCAACACCCGCGACGAGCCGCATGCCGACGCCGAGAAGTACCGCAGGCTGCATGTCATCGTCGGCGATTCCAACATGAGCGAGTCGACCACCATGTTGAAGGTCGGTACCGCGTCATTGGTGCTGGAGATGATCGAGGCGGGGGTGGCATTCCGCGACTTCTCGCTGGACAACCCGATCCGCGCCATCCGCGAGGTCAGCCACGATCTGACCGGGCGCCGCCCGGTGCGGCTCGCCGGTGGTAGGCAGGCCAGCGCCTTGGACATCCAGCGTGAGTACTACGGCCGGGCGGTGGAGTACCTGCAGACCCGTGAGCCCAACACCCAGATCGAGCAGGTGGTCGATCTGTGGGGCCGACAGCTCGATGCGGTCGAGAGCCAGGACTTCGCCAAGGTCGACACCGAGATCGATTGGGTGATCAAGCGCAAACTGTTCCAGCGCTACCAGGATCGCTACAGCATGGAGCTTTCCGATCCGAAGATCGCGCAGCTGGATCTGGCGTATCACGACATCAAGCGTGGACGCGGTGTGTTCGACCTGCTGCAGCGCAAGGGGCTGGCGGCACGGATCACCACCGACGAGGACATCGACGCCGCGGTCAACACCCCGCCGCAGACCACCCGAGCCAAGCTCCGTGGCGAATTCATCAGCGCCGCACAGGAAGCGGGCCGCGACTTCACCGTCGACTGGGTGCACCTCAAACTCAACGATCAGGCGCAGCGCACGGTGCTGTGCAAGGACCCGTTCCGGTCTGTCGACGAACGGGTCAAGCGGCTCATCGCCAGCATGTGATGGGCACGTCGCGCGCGGTCGCGGCGGGCGGTACCCCCTAAGCTGCTTCAGGTGGCGACGTCCAAGGTCGAGAGACTGATGAACCTGGTGATCGCGCTGCTGTCCACCAGCTCGTATCTGACGGCGGAGAAGATCCGCAAGAACGTGGCCGGATACTCCGAGAGCCCGTCGGACGAGGCGTTCTCGCGGATGTTCGAGCGGGACAAGAACGAACTGCGTGATCTGGGCATCCCGCTGGAGACCGGCAAGGTGTCGTCCTTCGATGCCACCGAGGGTTACCGGATCAACCGACAGGCTTACGCGTTGCCGCCGGTCGAGCTGACGGCGGAGGAATCGGCCGCGGTGGCCGTCGCGACGCAGCTGTGGCAGTCACCGGAGCTGGTCACGGCGACCCAGAGCGCGCTGCTGAAGCTGCGGGCGGCCGGTGTCGAGGTCGATTCCGAGGATGTCGGGGTGGCGATCAGCTCGACGGCGACGCTGCCCGGTCTACGTGGTTCGGAGGAGGCGCTCGGCGTGCTGCTCTCGGCGACGAACTCGGGCCGGGTGGTGCAGTTCGAGCATCGGCAGAGTCGCAACGATCCCTACCGGACGCGCACGCTGGAGCCCTGGGGTGTGGTGACCCATCGTGGACGCTGGTACGTCGTCGGTCACGACCGGGACCGCGCCGATACCCGAACGTTCCGGTTGTCGCGCATCGGACCCGGCGCCAAGGCCGTCGGGCCGGCGGGTGCGGTCACTGTCCCCGACGGGGTGAACCTGCGCGAGATCGTGGCACGCGCGGTGGCCGATGTCCCCACCGGTGAGCGGGCCCGGGTGTGGATCGCCGACGGCCGGGCCACGGCGCTGCGCAGGCAGGCGACCGCCGCGCGCCCGATGACCTGGCGAGGACGGCAAGGTGAGGAGATCACGGTCGATATCGGGATGTTCGACCGCCTCGGCCGTGAGATCGCCGGTTACGGCACCGATGCCGTAGCGCTCGATCCACCCTCGCTGCGCGATGATGTGCTTGCCCGGTTGCGCGCCCACGCGGGTGCGCCGAGCGGGGAGGCGGTATGACAACCCAGGTCTCCACCCGGCTGGTCCGGCTGCTGAACATGGTCCCGTACTTCAAGGCCAACCCGCGGGTCACCCGGGATGAGGCGGCGGCCGCGCTGGGCGTCACCCGCAAACAACTCGATGCCGATCTCGAGCAGCTCTGGTTGTGCGGGCTACCCGGCTACGGCCCCGGCGATCTGATCGACTTCGACTTCACCGGGGACACCATCGAGGTGACCTTCGCCGCCGGTGTCGACCACCCGTTGCGGCTGACCTCCACCGAGGCGACCGGCGTACTGGTTGCCCTGCGCGCGTTGCTGGATGTGCCGGGCATGGTGGATCCGCAGGCGGCCCGCAGCGCCATCGCCAAGATCGAATCGGCGGCCGGCGCAGCAGCCGCGGCGGACACGGTCGACCCCGCCGAACCGGAGAGCGCGTCGGCAACGGCTGTCCGGGAGGCCACCCGCACCGGCCGGGCGCTGGAACTGGAGTACCACTCCGCCTCGCACGACACCGTCTCCAGCCGCACGGTGGATCCGATCCGCGTCGTGCTGATCAGCGATCGCAGTTATCTGGAGGCCTGGTGCCGCAGCGCCGAGGGAGTGCGGCTGTTCCGTTTCGACCGGATCGTCTCGGCGCGGGTTCTCGACGAGCCGTCCAGGCCACCGGCCCCGGCCGTCGCCGCGGGCCCTGATACGGCGTTGTTCGATGCCGATCCGGCGCTGCCATCGGCGACGCTGCTGATCGACAGGTCGGCGGGGTGGATGTTCGACTACTACCCATTGCGCGTACTGACCGAACTTGCCGACGGTGCCTGCGAGGCGGCCATGACATACGCTTCGCAGGAATGGATGGCCCGCTTCGTCTTGGGCTTCGGGTCCGCGGTGCGCGTGCTGCACCCGCCCGAACTCGCCGACCGGGTCCGCCAGACCGCCGCAGCGGCGGTGCTCGCGTACGAAGACGAGTAGACTCGACCACAATCTCTGGAGGTGTTTGAATTGGGCGGTCTTCAACCGTGGCACTGGCTCATCGTGATTGCAGCGTTCATCCTGCTCTTCGGTGCCAAGAAGCTCCCGGACGCGGCGCGCTCGCTGGGTAAGTCGATGCGCATCTTCAAGTCCGAGATCAAGGAGATGCAGGCGGACGGCGACAAGCCGAGCACCCCGCTGCCCGAGAGCACCGGCCCGGCCACCCCGGTCAGCTCGGAGCGGGTCGACACCGCCGAGCAGTCCAGCGACAAACGACCGGCCTAGACAGCTGCAGTACGTCCCACCCGCGGCGCGACGTCGCGATGATGTCGCGGGCGGATCTCGCCTGCACCGACGTTAAGGCTGCCCGTGCCGACCCCCGGAATTTTCTCAAGACTCAACCCGCGCAACGGCCGTATGCCGGGGCGCAGGCGTGCCAACCCCGACGGCACCATGTCGTTGGTCGACCATCTGGCCGAGCTGCGTAATCGGCTGCTGATCGCGGTGGTCGCGGTGCTGCTGACCACCATCCTCGGTTTCATCTGGTACACCCACGGTTTCTTCGGGTTCCACAGCCTCGGCGAATGGTTGCGTGGGCCGTATTGTTCGCTGCCCGAATCGGCGCGGGCGACGATCGCCCCCGACGGGCAGTGCCGGCTGCTGGCGACCGGTCCCTTCGACCAGTTCATGCTGCGGCTGAAGGTGGCCCTGACCGCAGGCATCGTGCTGGCCTGTCCGGTCTGGCTCTATCAGCTCTGGGCGTTCATCACCCCGGGCCTGTACAAGAAGGAACGCCGTTTCGGGATCGCCTTCGTCACCGTCGGCGGTGTGCTGTTCATCGGCGGGGCCGTGCTGGCCTATGTCGTGCTCTCGACCGCGTTGAGTTTCCTGCTCACGGTCGGCAGCGACGTCCAGGTCACGGCATTATCCGGTGAGCAGTACTTCGGATTCCTGATCAACCTGCTGTTGGTGTTCGGCATCAGCTTCGAATTCCCGCTGCTGATCATCATGCTGAACCTGATCGGTGTCCTGACCTATGCGCGGCTGAAGGAATGGCGGCGCGGGCTGATCTTCGCGCTGTTCGTCTTCGCCGCCTTCGCCACCCCCGGTTCGGACCCGTTCTCGATGTTGGCGCTGGCATTGGCCTTGTCCCTGCTGCTCGAATTCGCCATCCAGATCGCCCGGATCCACGACAAGCGCAAGGCCAAGCGGGAAGCGCTGGCCGATGTGCCCGAGGACCAGGCGGCGCCCATCCCGGCTGCCGAGCCGATCGACCGGCCGGCGCCGGTATCCGCGCAGACGCTGATCGATGACGACGCCACCTGAGGCCGGACCGGAGCTGCGGGCGTTCGCCGGGCAGCTCCCGTTTGGTCTCGACGGATTCCAGGTGCGGGGCTGTGCCGCGCTCGAGGCAGGACACGGGGTCCTGGTGTGCGCCCCCACCGGAGCGGGCAAGACGGTGGTCGGTGAGTTCGCCGTGCACCTGGCACTCGCCGCCGGCCGCAAATGCTTCTACACCACCCCGATCAAGGCACTCAGCAATCAGAAACACGCCGATCTGGTGCGTCGCTACGGCCAGGACAAGATCGGTCTGCTGACCGGTGACCAGTCCGTCAACGGTGATGCCCCCGTCGTGGTGATGACCACCGAAGTGTTGCGCAATATGCTCTACGCCAATTCCGATGCGCTGCATGGTCTTTCCCATGTGGTCATGGACGAGGTGCACTTCCTCGCCGACCGGATGCGTGGCGCGGTGTGGGAGGAGGTGATCCTGCACCTGCCGGAGGAGGTGCGGCTGGTCAGCCTGTCGGCGACGGTGAGCAATGCCGAGGAATTCGGTGGCTGGATCCAGACCGTGCGCGGCGACACGACCGTGGTGGTCGACGAACACCGCCCGGTGCCGTTGTCGCAGCACATGATGGTGGGCAAGCGGCTGTTCGACCTCTTCGCCGGCTCCGACCACACGCTGGTCGACCAGGATCTGATCCGGCACATCGCCCACCGGCGCGAAGCCGAGCGACTGACCGATTTCTCCCCGCGCGGCCGCGGTCGCGGCCGTCAGCAAGGCAGGCCGACGTTGAACCGGCCGCCGTCACGGCCCGATGTCATCACCACACTCGATGCCGAAGGTCTGCTGCCGGCCATCACCTTCGTGTTCTCCAGGGCGGGTTGTGATGCCGCGGTCAAGCAGTGCCTTCGCTCACCGCTACGGCTGACCACCGACGAAGACCGCGTCCGGATCGCCGAGGTCATCGACCGCCGCTGCGCCGACCTGCAGGACTCAGACCTGTCGGTGCTCGGCTACTACGAATGGCGTGAGGGTCTGCTGCGCGGGTTGGCCGCACATCACGCGGGCATGCTGCCGGTGTTCCGGCACACCGTGGAGGAGCTGTTCACCGCAGGCCTGACCAAGGCGGTCTTCGCCACCGAGACACTGGCGCTGGGCATCAACATGCCGGCCCGCACCGTGGTGCTCGAACGCCTGGTCAAGTACAACGGTGAGCAGCACGCTCCGCTGACGCCGGGGGAGTACACCCAGCTCACCGGCCGCGCCGGCCGGCGCGGGATAGACGTCGAGGGCCATGCGGTGGTGCTGTGGCATCCCGATGACGTCGCCGCCGACCCGGCCGAGGTGGCGGGGTTGGCCTCGACGCGCACGTTCCCGTTGAAGAGCTCGTTCATCCCGACCTACAACATGACCATCAATCTGGTCGAACAGCTTGGGCCCGACCAGGCGCGCAGCCTGCTGGAACGATCATTTGCCCAGTTCCAGGCGAATCGTTCGGTCGTCGGACTGGTACGCGGCCTGTCGCGCGGGGAGAAGATGCTGACCGACCTGGCCGCCGAGATGGGCGCCCAGCCCGGGAAGAAGACCGAACCGCCGGTGCTGGAATACGCCCGCCTGCGCGTGGCGATCTCGGCGCGTGAGCGTGCCCAGTCCAGGGCCTCACGGATGCAGCGTCGGCGCGCCGCCGATGACGCCCTGACCGCCCTGCGGCGTGGCGACATCATCAACATCACCAATGGGCGTCGCGGTGGGCTGGCCGTCGTGCTGGAACCGGCCCGCGACACCGACGATCCCCGGCCGCTGGTGCTGACCGAGCACCGCTGGGCAGGCCGCATCTCGTCGGCGGACTATTCCGGTGGCTCCGCGCCGCTGGGATCGATGCACCTGCCCAAGCGCGTCGAGCACCGCCAACCCCGGGTGCGCCGCGACCTGGCATCGGCGCTGCTGTCGGCGGCGGCCGGACTCGATGTGCCGAGCCGGCACCGGGCCGGTCGTGGTGAACCCGATGTCGATCCCGAACTGGTGACGCTGCGCGATCAGCTGCGTCGGCACCCCGTGCACAGCGCCGGCGACCGCGAGGCCAAGGTTCGGTTGGCGGAACGCTATCTGCGCATCGAGCGGGACAACGAGCAGATCCGACAGAAGGTCGCGGCCGCCACGAACTCGTTGGCCCGCACCTTCGACAGGATCCTTGTGCTGCTGTGCGAACGCGGTTTCGTCGACCGCACCGGCGACACGCCGAAGGTCACCGAGGACGGTCGGCTGCTGGCGCGGATCTACAGCGAGAGCGACCTTTTGGTGGCCGAATGTCTGCGTCGCGGAGTGTGGGACGGGCTCGGTCCCGCCGAGCTCGCCGGTGTCGTCTCGGCGGTGCAGTTCGAATCCCGTGGCGACGGGTCGGGGCCCCAGGGCATGCACATCCCGACCGCGAACCTGCGCAAGGCGCTGACGGCAACCCGCCGGTTGTCGGCCGATATCCGCAGTGATGAACAGCGCCAACGCATCACAGCGAGCCGCGAGCCCGACGACGGCTTCGTCGCGGCCATCCACCAGTGGGCCACCACCGGCGATCTGGCGTCGGCGCTGGCCGCCTCCGATGTCAACGGAAACGGATCAGTGTTGTCCGCCGGTGATTTCGTGCGGTGGTGCCGTCAGGTGCTCGATCTGCTCGACCAGGTTCGGATCACCGCGCCGGAACCGGCGCTGCGGGCATCGGCGAAACGCGCCATCAACGGCATTCGACGGGGCGTCGTTGCAGTTGATGCAGGGTAGTGTGACGGCGTGGATCCGCGGCGGCGGGTCACGCAGACCAGTACGAGCTCGGATCAAGGAGACACGATGAGCGGACCGCAGGGATCTGACCCCACGCAGGCGTGGTCGGGTCAGCCGCCGCAGTCCGGCGGAAACCCGCCCTCCGGTGACCAACCCGCCTGGCAGCCGCCCCAGACCCCGGAACAGCCCGGCCACGACGCGCCGGCCTGGGGCCAGCCGCCGGCCTATCAGCCACCGCAGGGTTATCCGCAGTATCAGCAGCCGGGTCAGCCCGCTTATGGTCAGCCGCAGCAGTACCCGCAGCCCGACCAGTACGGCCAGCAGCCCACGGCCTATGCACCGCAGGGTTACCCGCAGCAGTACGGTCAGCCGGGCCAGCCCTACGGTCAGCAGCCCCAGTACGGGCAGCCCGGCCAGTACGACCCGCAGCAGCAGTACCCGCCCTACGGCCAGCCCGGTTCCGAGGAGGGCTCGAAGAAGTCGCTCGCCGTCATCGGCAGCGTGCTCGGCGGTCTCGCGCTGGTGGTCATCATCGCGGTGCTGGTGCTCGGCTTCTGGAAGCCGGGATTCTTCGTGACCACGACGCTGGATGTGGATGCCGCCCAGACCGGCGTACAGCAGATCCTGACCGACGAGGCCAACGGCTACGGCGCCAAGAACGTCAAGGACGTCACCTGCAACGGCGGCGTCAGCCCCGAGGTCAAGAAGGGCGACACCTTCACCTGCCAGGTCAGCATCGACGGCACCAAGCGCCAGGTGACCGTGACCTTCCAGGACGACAACGGCACCTATGAGGTTGGCCGCCCGAAGTAGCCGTCGTCGCGGGACTCAGGAAGGCAGCTTGTCCAGTGCCTTCTGCAACCGCGCGATCGAGGACTGCACACCGAATTCCTCGGCCAGTGCGACCACGCGCGCCGGGTCGACGGCGGCCAGCGGCAGCGCGTCACTGTCCCCGGACAGCGTCACCGGCGCATCGAGCGCCACCCGGACCACCGGCTCGGCGGCAGCGATGTAGTCCGAGGCGGCCAGCAGCTTCTTGCGTTGCGCCGTCGGCACACTCGACGACGGATCGGCCGCTGCGGCGATGATGGACTCCAGTGATCCATGCTGGGCCAACAACGTCGCGGCGGTCTTCTCACCGATACCGGCCACCCCTGGCAGTCCGTCGGAGGGATCTCCGCGCAGCAGCGCCAGTTCGGCGTAGGCGGGCCCGGCCCGATCGATCGGCACGTGATAGGTCTCGGCGACCTCGGCCGGCCCGAACAGCACCGCCTTGGCCAAGCCGCGACCGATGTAGAAGACCCGCACCGGCACCGGTTCGTCGCGCACCAGCTGGAGCAGGTCACGGTCGCCGCTGACCACCACCACCGGGTCCTGCGATTCCGCGGCGGCCAGGGTGCCCAACACATCATCGGCCTCGTATCCGGGGGCACCGGCGGTGGTGATCCCGAACGCGTCGAGCATCGCCATGATCATGTCGACCTGCGGGGTCAGCTCGTCGGGGACCTCTTCGACGTCGGGGGTGCCCGCGGGCAACGCCTCCTCGACACGGTGCGCCTTGTACGACGGGATGCGGTCCACACGCCACTGCGGGCGCCAGTCGAGGTCCAGGCACACCACCAGCCGACCGGGCCGGTGCGTGGTGACCAGTGCGGCGATGTTGTCGATGAACCCGCGCAACGCGTTGACCGGACGTCCGTCGGGGGCGGTGATCGAGGACGGCACCCCGAAGAAGGACCGGAACCACATGCTGGCACCGTCGAGGAGCAGGACGGGGCGGTCCCCCGGGGCGAGCGTCGCGGCGCGGTGAGATCCGGAGTCGGGCATCGCACTAGCCTATGGGTATGGCCAACGCCGGGGACACCACCCGTTTCAGCACCGATGTCTACGCCCACCGGCTGCGTGACGCCGCCGCGGGCGCCGCCGCTGCCGGACTGTCCGGTCTGATCATCACGCCCGGCTACGACCTGCGGTATCTGACCGGCTCGCGCGCGCAGACCTTCGAACGACTGACCGCGCTTGTTCTGCCGGCCGACGGGGCGACGCCCACGGTGGTGGTGCCGCGCCTGGAACTGGCCGCGCTGCGCGAGTCCGCCGTCCCCGAACTCGGTGTGACGGTGCGGGACTGGGTCGACGGCGAGGACCCCTACGCGTTGGTGGCCGCGGCTCTCGGAGCGGGTGGGGTGGGCACAGCGACGGGTGACCGACCGGCGACGGCGGTCACCGACTCCATGCCCGCTCTGCATCTGTTGCCGCTGGCCGACATCCTCGGCCGGGTGCCGGTGCTGGCCACCGATGTGTTGCGTCGGTTACGGATGATCAAAGACGAGAGCGAGATCGACGCGCTGCGCAAGGCCGGCGCGGCCATCGACCGGGTGCACGCCCGTGTGCCGGGTTTCCTCGTGCCCGGGCGCACCGAGGCCGAGGTGGCTGCCGATATCGCCGAAGCCATTGTCGCCGAGGGACATTCGGAGGTGGCGTTCATCATCGTCGGCTCCGGTCCCAATGGCGCCGACCCGCACCACGAATGCTCCGAGCGGGTGCTGTGTGCCGGCGATATCGTCGTGGTCGACATCGGCGGGCCCTACGCGCCCGGCTACAACTCCGACTCCACCCGCACCTACAGCCTCGGCGAGCCCGATGCCGAGGTGGCCCGCCAGTACGCGGTGCTGGAGCGTGCGCAGGCCGAGGCCGTCGCAGCGGTACGTCCCGGCATCAGCGCCGAGTCGGTCGACGCCGTCGCCCGCGATGTGCTCGCCGCCGAGGGTCTTGCCGAGGCGTTCGTCCACCGCACCGGTCACGGGATCGGGCTGTCGGTGCACGAGGAGCCCTACATCGTCACGGGCAACGACATCACCTTGGAGCCCGGGATGGCGTTCTCGGTGGAGCCCGGGATCTACTTCGCCGGGAAGTGGGGAGCCCGGATCGAGGACATCGTGATCGTCACCGAGGATGGGGTCGAGCCGGTGAACAAGCGGCCGCACGAGCTCGTCATCGTGCCGGTCTAGCTCCCGGCGCGGTACTCAGCTCTCGCTGCGATCCAGCAAGCTCGACGAGCCGAGCACCCGTTCGATGCGCACCGTGATGACGACTCGACGCGGATTGACCCGCGGGGTCCGGTAGCGCTGCGCGTACCGCAGCTCGGCATCCCGGACGTCATCGGGGTCGCCACTGACGGTCGCCGTGCCCTCCAGCGACAACCAGCGCGCACCGTCGACCTGGCTCAGCACGGCCACGCCGCGCTCCTTGGCATTGACGGCCTTCTGCGATCCACCGGTGGTGATGACACGCGCCAGATGGGTCGTCGGGTCGAAGGTGAACCCGACCGCCACCACATGCGGTGAATTGTCACCCCGCAGCGTGGTCAGCATGGCCAGATGACGCTCTGTCAGAAATGCCAGTGCGTCATTGGTCAGTCGTGTGGTTGCCTTGCCCATCGGGGTCCACGCTAGCGCAGGACATAATCACAGCCATGAAGGACACGGGGCTCGTCGTGATATTCGGCGGGCGCAGCGAGATCGGCCTCGAGATCGCGACGCGATTGGCACCGGCCAGGACGGTGGTGCTGGCCGCCCGGCGCTCGGCCACCCTGACCGCGGAGGCCGACGCGGTGCGGGCGGCCGGTGCGAGGCAGGTGCTCACCGTCGAGTTC
Organism: Mycolicibacterium neoaurum ATCC 25795; assembly: GCF_000691525.1. Taxonomy (GTDB): domain Bacteria; phylum Actinomycetota; class Actinomycetes; order Mycobacteriales; family Mycobacteriaceae; genus Mycobacterium; species Mycobacterium neoaurum. The sequence continues at coordinate 188,620 of NZ_JMDW01000010.1, read as the reverse complement.
GATGCCGACGATCTGGGCTCGCACGCCCAGCTGGTGGCGGCGTTGGTCGCCGAACACGGGCGCATCGAGATTGCCGTGTTGGCCTTCGGCATCCTCGGCGATCAACACCGCGCCGAGAGCGATTCCGCGCACGCGGCACAGATCGCCCACACCGATTACGTCGCCCAGGTCGGGCTGTTGACCGAACTCGCCACCACCATGCGCGCGGCCGGTGCGGGGACCATCGTGACCTTCTCCTCGATCGCCGGTGTCCGGGTGCGTCGCGCGAACTATGTGTACGGCTCGGCCAAGGCGGGCCTGGACGGCTTCTGCTCCGGCCTGGCGCAGGCATTGCGCGGTTCGGGAGTCCGGCTGCTGGTCATCCGTCCCGGGTTCGTCATCGGCCGGATGACAGCGGGGATGGCACCGGCACCGTTCTCCAGCACCCCGGCGCAGGTCGCCGATGCCGCGGTCCGCGCACTGTCCGGCCGGCGCGGGCGGGTGTGGGTGCCCTGGCAGGTGGGCGGTATCGCCGCGGTCTTCCGCCTTCTTCCCGGCCCGATCTGGCGGAGGCTGCCGCGATGAGCGCGCACATCGTGGTGGTCGGCATCGGTGCCGACGGCATGGCCGGGCTCTCACCCGCATCGACGGCCGAGCTGCGCAGCGCCACAATCGTTTACGGCTCCGGTCGGCAGCTCGACATGCTGGACTCGAGCATCGGCGCGCAGCGCAGGCAGTGGCCTTCACCCCTGTTGGACGCGTTGCCCACGATGTTCGACGGTCTGGGCACCGTGCACGTGGTCGCCTCGGGCGACCCGATGCTGCACGGCATCGGCGCCACGTTGATCCGGGTGTTCGGCACCGATGCCGTCCGGGTTCTGCCCCATGTGTCGTCGGTGACGCTGGCCTGCGCTCGGCTCGGCTGGCCTGCGCACGAGATCGAGGTGATCAGTCTGGTCACCGCAGACCCGGTGACCGCGGTGCGCCGGGGCGGCCGGGCAGTGGTGCTCAGCCGCGACGGCGACACGCCCGCCACGCTGGCCCGACTGTTGACCGAGTCCGGCCGCGGCGACTCCGAATTCACTGTGCTGGAGAATCTCGGCGGCCCGGACGAACGCATCACCCGGAGCACGGCGGGCACCTTCTGCACGCGGGTCGGCGACCTCAATGTGATCGCCGTGCGTTACCTGCCCGATGTGCGGCGCGCACACGCGCTGCCCGACGAATCGTTCGCCCACGACGGGCAGATCACCAAGCAGTCCATCCGGGCGGTCACGCTGGCCACGCTCGGGCCGCGGCCCGGCGAGCTGCTCTGGGACGTGGGATCCGGATCGGGGAGCGTCGCGGTCGAATGGTGCCGCAGCGCACCGGGGTGCCGAGCGGTGTCCTTCGAACGAGACGCCGACCGCCGCCACCGGATCGCGATGAACGCCGCCGCCTTCGGGGTACGTGTCGATGTGCGGTCCGCGGCTCCGGAGCCCTTCGGTGACGTGGCGCCGCCGGCGGCGGTGTTCGTCGGTGGCGGCGTGACGCAGCCCGGGCTGATCGAGGCCTGTATCGATCGACTGCCCCACGAGGGCAGGCTGGTGGTCAATGCCGTGACGGTGGAGTCCGAAGCCGCACTGGCACAGTGGTACGCACAGAAGGGTGGCGAGTTGCGACGTTTTCAGCACTATCACGGTGGGCCGGTGGGTGGCTTCACCGCGTGGCGCCCGGCACTACCGGTCACCCAGTGGGCATGGGTGAAACCGTGACCGTCTACTTCATCGGGGCAGGTCCCGGGGCGGCCGACCTGATCACCGTGCGCGGACAACGGCTGCTCGGCCAGAGCCCGGTATGCCTGTACGCCGGTTCGATCATGCCGCCGGACCTGTTGGCGTTCTGTCCGGCGGGAGCGCGGGTGGTCGACACCGGACCGCTGACGCTGGATCAGATCATCGACGAGATCGCCACCGCCGATCGCGCCGGACACGATGTGGCCCGGCTGCATTCGGGCGATCCATCGCTGTACTCCGCACTCGCCGAGCAATGCCGCAGGCTGGACGCGCTGGGCATCGGTTACGAGGTCGTGCCGGGCGTGCCCGCGTTCGCCGCCGCCGCCGCGGCGCTCGGGCGGGAGTTGACCGTGCCAGGGGTGGCGCAGACGGTCACTTTGAGCCGGGTCGCCACCCTGTCGACCGCCATGCCCGAGGGTGAGTCGCTGGCCGCGCTGTCGGCACCGGGCGCCACGCTGGTGCTGCATCTGGCCGCCGCCCAGGCCGAGTCCATCGTCGCCGAGCTCACCGGACCCGGAGCCGGGTATACCGCCCAAACACCATGTGCGGTGGTGGCATACGCCAGCTGGCCTGCCGAACAGGTGGTGCGCTGCGAGCTCGGGGACCTGGTCGAGAGGTTGCGGGCAGCCGGCATCACCAAGACCGCAGTGATCATCGTCGGAGACGTCCTCGGCGCACAGGGGTTCACCGACAGCTACCTGTACTCGACGGGGCGCCGGCGGGGGAGCCGGCACTAGTGCGGGTACTGCTGCTGGGCGGGACCGGCGAGGCCCGCGATCTGGCTTCCCGACTGCATCCCGAGATCGCGGTGATCAGTTCGTTGGCCGGCCGGGTGCCCGACCCCGCGTTACCGGTCGGCGAGGTCCGCATCGGCGGATTCGGTGGTGCGGACGGGCTCGCCGACTGGCTGACCGACAACGCCATCACCGCCGTGGTGGATGCCACCCATCCGTTCGCGGCCACCATCACCGCCAACGCCGCGCGCGCCGCGGCGAGGGTGGGCGTGCCACATGTGGTGCTGGCCCGCCCGGCGTGGCCGCACGGTGACGCCATCGTCGTACCCACCGACACCGCGGCGGCTCAGACGGTGACCCGTCACCGATACCGGCGGGTGTTCCTCACCACCGGCCGGTCGGGGACCGCGGCCTTCCGCGGTGTCGACGCATGGTTTCTGATTCGCGCCGTCACCCCACCCGAACCCGAGCTGCTTCCGGACCGGCACCGGCTGGTGCTCTCGCGCGGGCCCTACCGTCTGACCGACGAACTGAAACTCTTGCGCGACAACGGTATCGACGCACTGGTGACCAAGAACAGCGGCGGTGCGATGACACAGGCCAAACTCGATGCCGCAGACGAGGCGGGAGTGCCGGTGATCATGGTGGACCGCCCGGCACTGCCGGATGGGGTGGCCAGCGTGCACACCGTCGACGCGGCGGTCGACTGGGTGTGGGCCCGGCGCTAGATCAGGGCCAGCGTGTCCAGTTCGCGGATGGCGCGGCAGGACCGTTGGGCCATCGCCAACATCATCTCGTCACCGCGCTCGGTGTTCGTCGCGAAAGCAACCCCGAACGCGATGATCAACGGTGCCTGCAGCATGCCCAGACGGTAATCCCGCCAACAGGTTTCGACGTCGTACTCGGTGACCCCGAGTCCGGTCAATGCGGCATGGTATTCGGCGACCAGATCCTGCTCGGACGCCGCGCGGACCTCGGGATCCAGACTGGTTCCGGTGAAATACGCCAGATCGCGGGCTGGCAGTCCCACGGCGAGGGTCTGCCAGTCGACGATCGTCACGGTCGAGCGGGCGGGATCGAAGAGCATGTTGTCCAGCCGGTAGTCGCCGTGCAACAACCCGAACCGATGCGGTTCGGTCAGCAGCCACGGCGTCACCATCGACAGCGCCGCCGCCATGGTGGCGCGATCATCGGCGGTCATCCGGTCCCCGAGCCGCTCCAGCGTGGCCTCGGCGGCCATCTTCGCCAGATCGCCCATCCCGGCCGCCATCGCGGCGTCGGGCTTGGGCATCGGGATTCCCGGCAAGCCCGTCAGCTCGGAATTGCACCAGCTCGGCGCGTGCAGGCCGGCCAGCGCGCGTGCCCCGAGCGCAGCCTCCTCGGCAGTGCAGCCGGCGATCTGGTCGCCCTGTTCGGCCGGTGCCAGATCCGCCAGCAGCAGCACGAAATCGCCTCCGTCGGCGCCGATATCGCAGTGGTAGTGGCGTGGGACCGGTACCTGGACCCGGTCGGCGATCCCGGTATAGAACGCATGCTCGGATCGATAGCCCAGGGCGACCCGATCGCGGACGGCATCGTCCTGGGCGGACAGCTTCACGGCAAAGGTGGTGGGCAGCTCGGCAGCGTCGGCGTAGCCGAGCTGCACGCGGTAGGTCGCACCGGTCTGGCCCGTACCGATCGGGGTGATGTCGACACTCTCGACACGGGCGCCGAGCACACCGGTCAGCCAAACCGCCGTCACGTCATCGGGAGTACGCGGGATCACCAGCGAAAACTAGACGTGATGCCAGAGGCTGTCAACGATGCTCGGCCGAGGTCAGCTCCGGGTAGGTGCGCGGGGTGAACACGATATCGCCGTACACCCGAGTCTGCGAGGACCCGATGATCAGCAGGCATCGCATGTCGACCTCATCGGGGTTCAACTCCCCGAGCGTCACCACCCGCACACTTTCCTGCGGTCCGGCCACATCCCGTCCGATCACCACCGGCGTGTCGGGGGACCGGTGCTCCAGCAACAGCTCCCGCATGGCGCCGACCTGCCAGGTCCGCGTCTTCGACGCCGGGTTGTACACCGCGATGGCCAGATCGGCGGCGGCGGCCGCGCTGATCCGCTTGGCGATGATGTCCCACGGTTTGAGCCGGTCGGACAGGGAGATCACGGCATAGTCGTGGCCGAGCGGTGCGCCGACGCGGCTGGCCACCGCGTTGGCCGCGGTCATCGCGGGGATCACCCGGACCGGGACGTCGGGCCAGTGCACGGCCTCCTCCAGGACCGCCGTGGCCATCGCGAAGACGCCGGGGTCTCCCGAGGACACCACGACCACCGAGCGGCCCTGGCTGGCCAACTCACAGGCCAGGCGAGCCCGCGCGGGCTCGTCGGTGTTGTCACTGGCGTGGCGGGTCTGGCCGGTGCGGACACCGACCCGATCCAGATAGGGGAAGTAACCGATCAGATCGGTGGCGGCGGCCAGCTCGCGTCGCGCCTGCGGCGTGATCCAGTCCAGGTCGCCCGGGCCGAGGCCGACCACCGCGACGCTGCCGCCGCGGCGCTGGACCGCCGCCTCACCGGGGAGCATGACGATGGAGAAGTAGGGCACCGAGTCCGCATCGACGTCGGCGGCGGCGAGCACCCGCTCCTGCTCGGTGCTGGCCCGCTCCACGTAGAAGGCCCGCTCGAGGCGGCCGGTCTCCGAGAGTGCCTGCCGCACTTCTGAATAGGACTTACCAAGCTTCATGATGACCGCGGCGTCGGTATCGGCCAGCCGACGGGCCAGCTCGGCGCCCGGCAGGGTTCCCGGCAGGATGGTCAGGACCTCGTCGCCCTGCACGAGCGGCATACCGTTGGCGGCCGATGCCGCGCTGACCGAGGTGACACCGGGCACGATCACGGCGCGGAACTGTTCGGTCAACCGGGTGTGCATGTGCATATAAGAGCTGTAGAACAGCGGATCGCCCTCGGCGAGCAGGGCGACATCGCGACCCGCCCGCAGGTGGACGGCGATGCGCTCGGCCGATTCGGCGTAGAAATCCTCCATGGCGCCGTCATAACCACCGGGATGCTCGGTGGTCTCGGTGGTCACCGGGTACACGAGATGCTCTTCGAGCTGTCCCGCACGCAGATAGGGTTCGGCGATCCGGCGCGCGATACTGCGGCCGTGCCTGGCACTGTGATAGGCCACCACGTCGGCCTCGCCGATCACCCGGGCCGCCTTGACCGTGACCAGCTCGGGATCACCGGGGCCCAAACCCACACCGTAGAGCGTTCCTTGACTCATTCGCGTTCACTCGCAATCGCATTCACCGCTGCCGCCGCCATCGCGCTCCCGCCACGACGGCCCGTCACCACCAGATAGTCCATTCCGCGCGGGCGGGCTATCAGCTCGTCCTTGGACTGTGCGGACCCGACGAAGCCGACCGGCCCGCCGAGCACTGCCGCCGGGACGGCGGCACCGTCGTCGAGAAGTTCGAGAAGTCGGAACAGGGCGGTCGGTGCGTTGCCGATCGCGAGCACCGCGCCGTCGAGTCGATCGGCCCAGATGTCCACACCCGCGGCCGATCGCGTGCTGCCAAGCCGCGCGGCCACCTCCGGGGCGCGGGGATCGGCGACCAGCGATATCACCTCGTTGTCGGCGGGCAGGCGAGACCGGGTGATACCGGCTGCCACCATCGACGAGTCGCACAGCACCGGCGCGCCCGCGGCGAGCGCCGCGCTCGCCCTGGCCACGACATCGGGACTGAACGCGACGTGATCGGTGACATCGGTCTGCCCGCAGGTGTGGATCAGGCGGACGACCACCCGGGCGACATCATCGGGAAAGCGCGCCAGATCGGCTTCGGCACGGATCGTCGCGAAGGACTCACGGTAGATCTCCGCGGCATCGCGGATGTATTCGAGCACCCGCTCACCCTACGTGTGGCGGGGTCGGTATCCGTCCGCGGAGGCAACCAACACCTGGGCACCCGCCGGCGCGCCGCAGCCGCGCTCGCACCCCACGAAGTGTCGGTGGGCGCCCGATGGTGCAGTCGGACCGGAGTTGACGGCGGCAACGGCATCTGCGCGGACATCCGTCGTCGAGCGCTCGCAACCGGGGCTACCTGCGCAGGCGCTGACGGTCAGCCACGGTGAGGCCTCGTCGAAGACCAGTCCCAACGGCGCGAGCACGCGTAGCGCGGTGTCCGCGACCTCCTCCCGAAGGTCGCAGATCAGGATCGAACGCCACGGCGTCACCACCAATGGCGCGTTGATCGCGGCCACGAATTCCGCGGTGCGCGCCGGCAGCACTCCCAGGGGCACCACCGACGCCAGCGTGACGCGGGGATCGGAGCCGTTCTGCTCGATCCACCCCACCGGTCCGCGCGCGGTATCACCGACCACCAGCCGCTGCCCGGCCGGCACCGCAACCTCATAGCCGGCGGTCAACACCGCGGGGTCGTCGAGTTCGGCTACCCTCCAACGCTTTCCGCGATCGCGCTGGAAACGCGAGGCAATTTCGATCACGGTGGGTATGGCGCTGTCGGCCGACAGCCGCACACCGCTGTCCGAACCCGCCAGCAACAGTGCGACGCCATCCTCGGTCACCTGCAAACCCACATCGGTGCGCAGTCCGCTGACATCGCCACGGCCGTCATCGATGGAGAACCAGAACCGGCCGGGCAGCTGGGACAGTGCGGCATCGGCCTGCAGCGCAGCGTCGAGGTCGCGGACCCACTCGCGGACATCGGTCAGACCGCCGGACCTGCCCGACAGGGGGGAGGAGACGATGTTGCGGACCCGCTCGTGCGCCGGTGCCGGCAACAGCCCGGCGCTTGCGATGGCATCGGCGACGCGGGCGGTGTCGGTGATCGCGCGGATCTGCACGCTGCCGCGCGAGGTCAACTCCAGCGCACCGTTACCGCATTCGATGGCCAGATGCGCGAGCGTCTCCAACGCCGCGGCCTCGAGGAAACCGCCGGGCAGCCGCACTCGCACCAGGGCCCCGTCGGCAGCCTGATGCACCTGCAGGGCGCCGGGACAGGCGTCTTGATCGCGGGTTCGACTCACCCGTCCACCGTACTGCCCGGTGCGGAATGCTCAGCTGGCCAGTGGAACCGGGGTGACCACCACGGAGTACTTTTCGGCGTCACCGGCGATGACCCGGCTGGCCGCGCCGTTGACGTCGACGGGCACATCCCCGGCCAGGGTGACCCGGCTGAGTCGGCGGAACTGGTCGTCATAGTCGGCGACCGCGTAGTGCTGTGTCGCCCGGTTGTCCCAGATGGCCAGGTCGCCGGGAGCCCAGTTCCACCGGACGGTGTTCTCCAACTTGGTGATCCGCGCCTGCAGCAGATTGAACAGGGTGGCCGACTCCGTCGCACCGAGCCCGACCAGTCGCTTGACGAAGTGGCCGAGCAGCAGGACCCGCTCGCCGGTCTCCGGGTGCACGCGCACCACCGGGTGCTCTGTCTCGAAGTACTCGGACTCGAACTCGGCCCGGTGTTCGCGCACGGTATCGGCCAGCACGTCGTGCCGCTGGTCACCGGCCGGGTGATCGGCGGTGTAGTCATAGCGATTGGTGTGCACCGCCCAGAGGTTCTCGGCCAGTATGCGCAGCGGTGCCGGCAGCTGGGCGTAGGCGGAGGCGGTATTGGCCCACACCGTCGTCCCGCCGTAGTCGGGCAGGGTGACGGCCCGCAGCAGCGAGGCCTTCGGGATGCGATCGACGAAGGTCACGTCGGTGTGCCAGCTGTTGGCCTTGTCGTAGCGCGAGTCGATGGGCAGCACCCTGGTGCCCCGCGACAACACCGTCGGATGCGCCGCGGTGGTGGTGCCCAACCGCTGCGCGAACGCCAGTTGCCCCTCGTCGTCGAGATGGTCCTGGCCGCGGAAGAAGATCACCTTGTGCTCCAGCAGCGCGGTGTTGATGGCCGTGACGGTGGCCGCGTCGAGGTCATGGGCGAGTCGCACACCGTCCACGCGGGCGCCGATGTGCGCGCCGAGCTTGACGACACGTATCGGGCGCTGCGAGTGCGATGGGTCGGAAAGTGTCATAGGAGTATTGGGCCAGCTCGACCCACGGCTGCCCACGGTTTTACCGGCGGCGATCCAAAGGCCGATATGCGCAGTTCAGCGGCCTGGGACTGAAGCGATTGTGTGATAGGTCACATCAAGATCGACGCTGTCGGCTCACGCACAGATCGCACTTTTGCCGACACCGCGGGGTTACGTTCTCGGTACCAACTGGTACCAGCCGGTACCCCTACCGAAAGGAGGCGACACATGGCGTCATTGATTGCCATCGGACTGGGCGTTGCCCTCGTCGTCGCCGCCATCGCAACTCCCTACCGGGGCTCCTGGTACGCCCGCTGGGGCGGCTGAGACAGCACCCGGCGTAAACACCGGGCGCGCCCCACGCCGGGGGTGCGGTGGGGCAGGATTGAGCGGGTGCCGACCGTACTGCTGCTCTCGACGTCCGATACCGACCTGATCACCGCGCGTGCCAGTGGGGCCCGGTACCGCTGGGCCAACCCGTCCCGGCTGCTGCAGGACGAACTCGACCGGGAGCTGGCCGAGCTGCTGACGGGCGTCGACATCGTCGTGGTGCGAATCCTCGGCGGCTACCGCGCCTGGCAGGACGGCATCGACGTGCTCGTGGCCAGTGGCGTGCCGACCGTGGTGCTCTCCGGCGAGCAGGCACCCGATGCCGAGCTCATGCGGTATTCGACGGTGCCGGCGGGCGTGGCCCTGGAGGCGCATGTCTATCTGGCCCAGGGCGGCGTCGAAAATCTGCGCGGGCTGCACGCCTTCCTGTCCGACACGCTGCTGATGACGGGCCAGGGGTTCGACCCACCCGTGCAGATCCCGACCTGGGGTGTCCTGGAACGCACCGAGGCGGCGCAGCCCGACGCTCCCACGGTTGCCGTGCTCTACTACCGGGCCCAGCACCTGGCGGGTAACACCGGCTATATCGACGCGCTCTGCGCGGCCATCGAGACGGCCGGCGGTCGGGCGCTGCCGGTGTACTGCGCCTCACTGCGCACCGCCGAGGCCGACCTGCTGGAACTGCTCGGCACCGCCGACACGCTGATCACCACGGTGCTCGCCGCAGGCGGTGCCACCCCGGCGACCGTCACCGCAGGCGGCGCCGATGACGGCTGGAACGTGGCCCACCTGGCGGCGTTGGACGTCCCGATCCTGCAGGGGTTGTGTCTGACGAGCTCGCGGGCCACCTGGTCGGCCAATGATGACGGACTCTCGCCGCTCGATGTCGCGACCCAGGTCGCCGTGCCCGAGTTCGACGGGCGCATCATCACCGTGCCGTTCTCGTTCAAGGAGATCGACGACGAGGGCCTGATCACCTACAACGCCGATCCCGAACGGTGCGCCCGGGTGGCCGGTCTTGCCGTGCGCCATGCCCGCCTCCGCCGCATCCCCGCCGCGGACAAGCAGATCGCCCTGGTCTTCTCGGCCTATCCGACCAAACACGCCAGGATCGGCAACGCCGTCGGGCTGGACACCCCCGCCAGCGCCATCGCACTGCTGCGCGCGCTGCGTGACCATGGCGTCGACATCGGCGAGGTGCCCGGCGTCGACGCCGGAGATGGTGACGCCCTGATCCACGCGCTGATCGAACGCGGTGGCCAGGATGCCGACTGGCTCACCGAGGAGACGCTGGCGCTCAACCCGATCCGGGTCAGCGCGGCCGAGTACTCACGCTGGTTTGCGACCCTGCCCAGCGAGCTCGCCGACGCCATGGTCGAGCACTGGGGTCCGCCCCCGGGCGAACTGTTCGTCGATCGCACCCACAACCCGGACGGCGATATCGTCATCGCGGCCATGCGATCGGGCAATGTGGTGATCCTCGTTCAGCCGCCGCGCGGGTTCGGCGAGAACCCGGTGGCGATCTACCACGATCCCGACCTGCCGCCGAGCCACCACTATCTGGCCGCCTACCGCTGGCTGGACGGCCAGTTCGGAGACGGACCCTCGTCATTCAAGGCCGATGTGGTCATCCACCTCGGCAAGCACGGCAACCTCGAATGGCTACCCGGCAAGACGCTGGGGATGAGCAGCGCATGTGGGACCGACGCTGCCCTCGGCGATCTGCCGCTGATCTACCCGTTCCTGGTCAACGACCCGGGCGAGGGCACCCAGGCCAAGCGGCGGGCGCATGCCACCCTGGTCGACCATCTGATCCCGCCGATGGCGCGCGCCGAAACCTATGGAGACATCGCGCGTCTGGAACAACTGCTCGACGAACACTCCAACGTGTCCGCGCTGGACCCGGCCAAGCTGCCCGCCATCCGCCAGCAGATCTGGACCCTGATGCGCGCGGCGAAGATGGACCACGACCTGGGTCTGGAGGATCGGCCCGACGAGGACTCCTTCGACGACATGCTGCTGCACGTGGACGGCTGGCTGTGTGAGATCAAAGACGTCCAGATCCGCGACGGCCTGCACATCCTCGGTCTCGCGCCGGACGGGGACTCCGAACTGGATCTGGTGCTGGCGATCCTGCGCGCCCGCCAGTTGTTCGGTGGTGAGCAGACCGTACCGGGTCTGCGCCAGGCGCTCGGTCTCGCCGAGGACGGCGCCGACGAACGCCACGCCGTCGATGCCGCCGAGGACGCGGCGCGGCAGTTGGTCACCGGGCTGCAGAAGACCGGCTGGGACGCCGGGGCCGTCGACGAGCTGACCGACGACCCCGTGGTGGCCGAGATCCTGCGCTTCGCGGCCACCGAGGTGGTACCGCGGTTGCGCGCCACCTCCGGCGAGATCGATGCGGTACTCAAGGCGATCGACGGCCATTACATCGCGGCCGGTCCCTCGGGATCCCCGCTGCGCGGCCTGGTGAACGTGCTGCCCACCGGGCGCAACTTCTATTCGGTGGATCCCAAGGCCGTGCCGTCTCGGCTTGCCTGGGAAACCGGTATGGCGCTGGCGGATTCACTGGTCGAGCGGTACCGCTCCGATCACGGCGAGTGGCCGAAGTCGGTCGGGCTCTCGGTGTGGGGCACCTCGGCCATGCGCACCTCCGGCGACGATATCGCCGAGGTCCTCGCGTTGCTCGGCGTCCGCCCGATCTGGGACGACGCATCGCGGCGCGTCGTCGACCTGGAGGTCATCACACCGGCGGAGCTCGGCAGGCCCCGCATCGATGTGACGGTACGTATCTCGGGATTTTTCCGCGATGCGTTCCCGCACGTGGTGACGATGCTCGATGACGCGGTGGCGCTGGTGGCCGCCCTCGACGAGGCTCCGGAGGACAACTACGTGCGCGCCCACGCGCTGGCCGACCTGGCCGAGCACGGCGACCAACGACGCAGCACGACAAGGATTTTCGGATCCAAGCCGGGCACCTACGGAGCGGGCCTGCTGCAGCTGATCGACAGCCGCAACTGGCGCGATGACGCCGATCTCGCCGAGGTGTACACCGCCTGGGGCGGATTCGCCTACGGCCGCGGCCTCGACGGCGCCCCGGCGTCGGAGGACATGAACCGCGCCTACCGCCGGATCGTGGTGGCGGCCAAGAACACCGACACCCGGGAACACGATATCGCCGACTCCGATGACTACTTCCAGTACCACGGCGGCATGATCGCCACCGTGCGGTCGCTGACCGGCAAGGACCCGGCCGCCTATATCGGTGACAACACCCGGCCCGATGCCGTGCGCACCCGCACGCTCTCCGAGGAGACCACCCGCGTGTTCCGCGCGCGCGTGGTCAATCCGCGCTGGATCAACGCCATGCGCAGGCACGGCTACAAGGGCGCGTTCGAGATGGCGGCGACCGTCGACTACCTGTTCGGATACGACGCGACCGCGCATGTGATGGCGGACTGGATGTACGAGCAACTCAGCCAGACCTACGTGCTGGACGCCGAGAACCGGAAGTTCATGAACGAGTCCAACCCGTGGGCACTGCACGGGATGGCCGAACGCCTGCTGGAGGCGGCGGGCCGGGGCATGTGGGCCCAGCCGGAGACGGCGACCCTCGACGGACTCAAGCAGGTGCTGCTGGAGACCGAGGGTGAACTGGAGGGCTGAGCCGGCCGGCGCCGGCCGGCGCAATCCCTCCCGCGCACTAGGATTGCGCGCATGGCTCTCACCTTCGCCGACGTCGCCAAGGCCGACTACGTCCTGCTCACCACCTTCACCAAGGACGGGCGCGGAAAGCCCACCGCGATCTGGGCGGTGCCCGACGGGGATCGGCTGCTGGTGGTGACCCAGGCCGGCTCCTGGAAGGTCAAGCGGATCCGCAACACCCCCCGGGTGACGGTGGCCGTCTGCGATCGTCGCGGCAATCCGAAGAGTGAACCGGTCGAGGCGGTGGCGGCCATCCTGGACGAGGCCGCGCTGCGCCGCACCTATGACGGGATCGCTCGGCGCTACGGCATCGTGGGCAAGCTGTTCGGCCTGTTCTCCAAACTCCGTGGCGGGATGAAGAACAACGTCGCGCTGGAGTTGCGCGCGGCCGACTCCTGATGACCTCGAGTTATCCGACGGGCACGTCGAAGTCGGCACGGCACAAGGACATCGGCAGGCTCTTGTTGCGCTGTCCGGACCGGGCCGGCATCGTCGCCGCGGTCTCGACCTTCCTCACCGAGGCCGGCGCGAACATCATCTCTCTCGACCAGCATTCCACCGAGGCCGAGGGCGGCACCTTCCTGCAGCGCACCGTGTTCCACCTCCCGGGGCTTGCCGCTGCCCGGCCGGAACTGGAGGCCCGGTTCGCCGAGCGGATCGCGCCCGAGTTCGATATCGATCACCGGTTCACCGATGCCGCCACCCCCAAGCGGGTGGCCATCTTCGCCTCGACGGCCGACCACTGCCTGCTCGACCTGCTCTGGCGCAATCGTCGCGGTGAACTGGACATGTCGGTGGTCATGGTCATCGCCAATCACCCCGACCTCGCCGACCAGGTGCGCCCGTTCGGGGTGCCCTTCGTCTACATCCCCGCGACGCGTGACACACGCGCCGAGGCCGAGGCGCGCCAGCTGGAACTGCTCAAGGGCAACGTCGACCTCGTCGTGCTGGCGCGTTACATGCAGATCGTCACGCCCGGGTTCCTGAATCAGATCGGTTGCCCGCTGATCAACATCCACCATTCGTTCCTGCCCGCGTTCATCGGCGCCAACACCTATCGACGGGCCAAGGAGCGCGGTGTAAAGCTGGTCGGCGCCACCGCCCACTACGTGACCGAGGACCTCGATGAAGGCCCCATCATCGAGCAGGACGTGGTGCGCGTCGACCACACCCACACCGTCGAGGATCTGGTGCGCCTCGGCGCCGATGTCGAGCGCGCGGTGCTGTCCAGGGCGGTGCTGTGGCATTGCCAGGACCGGGTCGTCCGCCACCACGGTGAGACCGTCATCTTCTGAGTGCCCATCATCTTCTGAGTGCCCGGCGTCCCGGCGTGGTGAACTGTTGCCATGGCTCCGACATTCGATGAGGTCTACCGCGAGAAGTACCTGCTGCTGACCACGTTCACCAAGGACGGCAGGCCCAAGCCGACGCCGGTGTGGGGTGTGCCGCACGAGGGCAAGCTGTTGATCAGCACCGATGACGGATCGTGGAAGACCAAGCGGATCAAGAACACGCCGCGCGTGACCATCCAGAAGTGCGGAGTCCTCGGCAAGGTCAAGGGTGAACCCGTCGAGGCCGTCGCCCGCAACCTGCCGAAATCCGAGACCCGCCGGGTGTTCGACATGGTGACCCGGCGGTACTGGTGGCACGCCTGGTGGTGGATTCCGCAGGCGCTGATCCGCGGCGGGGTGGACAAGGTACATGCCGCCATCGAGGTCAGCCCGGTGGACTAAAGGGCTCAGGTGTCGAAGGGCTCAGGTGTCAACGAGCGGTGCGATCCGCACCCGATGCCGCGAGCACGGCGGGGGCGACCCACCGGTGCAGGAATCCGCGAAGTTCGGTGCCGCGGCGGCTCGGGCCCTCGGGATCGAGGATGAACGACTGTAATACGCGCAGCATGAACTCGATGAGTTCGTCGAAGCGCTCTGCGGTGAAACCCGATGCGGCCCAGTCGACGTCGAAGCGCTCCAGGATCGACCGTCCGAACGCGATCGCCACATCGGCGGTGACGCCGACGGCGAAGGCGCTGGCCCGTCCGGGATGCATGACCAATCCCAGGTACCGATCGTGCGGTAGCTGTTCCAGGGTGTAGGCGATGCCCTCCACGACCGCGACGGTCGGGTCGTCGATCGCATGGAGATCTGCGGCGAGGCGGTCGAGGAAACCGCCGACTGAGGCCAGGGCGGTCGCCTGCAGCAGCGAATCCTGGGTCGCGAAATAGCGGTAGACCGTCTGGCGTGTGATTCCCAGGGCGGTCGCGACATCGGAGATGGTGACCGACCCGCGCTCGTCGATGCAGGCGCGGGCGGCGTCGATGATGCGGCGTGCGGCCTCGTCGTCGTCGGCGGGGATGTCACCGCCCCATCCGTGTCTGCGCATGCAGGCATCGTGCCATCCCGACGCGCACAGGGAAGAGCTTCATCGCTGAATCAGAAGTGGAATCAGAACATACAAATGATCTCTGATGTATGTTCTGAATTCATGACCACATCGATCGGAACACCGGTGAGCAACCGGGACGAGGAACTGACCCGTCGCGCCCTCGCACACGCCATCGGCAAGACCACCGATATGGCCGAGCGTGAGCTGCGGGTGCCGCTGCACTACTACCGCGACCCCAAGGTCACCGAGGTCGAAGAGTCCCAGATCCTGCGCAGGGTGCCGCTGGCCATCGTGCCGAGCGCGCAGATCGCGGGCATCAACGACTACGTCGTGCGGTCCGTGCTCGGTGATTCGCTGCTGGTCACGCGCGACCGGCACGGCCACAGCCACGTCTTCCTCAACTACTGCAGGCACCGCGGGGCGATGCCGGCGTGCGGGTCGGGCAACGCGTCCCGTTTCGTCTGCCCCTACCACGCCTGGAGCTACCGCAACACCGGCGAGCTGTTCGTCGTCCCCGGCCAGGCTGGATTCGATTCGATGGACAAGGCCGACTACGGATTGGTCGAACTGCCCAGCCAGGAGCGGCATGGCTTCATCTGGGCCGTGCTGACCGCGGACGCCGATATCGATGTCGACACCCACCTCGGCACGCTCGGCCCCGAGCTCGCACTGCTGGATTACACCTCCTACGGCTATCACGGCGAGAAGGAATTCCAGTCCCAGGTGTCCTGGAAGGGTGCACTGGAGGCGTTCGCCGAGGGCTACCACTTCCCGTTCGTGCACGGCGAGAGCGTCATCGGCCAGAACACACTGGCCAACACCGGTGTCTATGACGAGTTCGGCCGACACCACCGAATCGGCTTCCCGTTCAACTGGATCCGCAACCTCGCCGACGACCCGTCAGGGTCGTGGGATCCGCACATGAACATGGGGGTGATCTACTGGATCTACCCCAACCTGATTCTGGCCAACAGCCCGGTCGGCGTCGAGATCATCGACATGTTGCCCGCCGGGGAGCCCACCCGGTGCACCGTGCGGCACAGCTGGATGAGTCGGGTGCCCGCCGAGAACGACGAGATGCGCGCCACCTACGACCTGATCTTCGAGGGCGTGCACGCAGCCGTGCGCGATGAGGATTTCGTCATGCTCCCGCAGTGCGGTGAGGGCGTTCGCCACGCACAGCACGATCACATGATCATCGGCCGCAACGAGATAGGTGTGCAGCACATGATCACGGTGTTCGCCGCCGAGCTGGGCATCGCGTTGACCTGACCGGGCCTTGACCTGACCGGGCCCTGACCTGACCGGGCCTGACCTGACTGGACAGTGGCGATCCAGGAACCCGCACGGCACCCCGTACGTTGACCGGACATGGCAATGCGGATGTTCCTGATCTACGTACTGGTCGAACTGTCCGTGGTGGTCGGGCTGGTCTCGGCCATCGGCTTCGGCTGGACGGTGCTGGCGATCATGGTCACCTTCGTGGTCGGCCTGGCGCTGGCCGGTTCCCAGGTCACCCGCCACCTCGCCCGACTGCAATCCGCGCTGAACTCGCGCTCGGCCTCCGGCGCGCTGGCCACCGACAGCGCTTTGGTGGCGCTCGGCGCGGTGCTGGTCGTGATCCCGGGGCTGGCCAGCACGCTGCTCGGTGCGCTGCTGTTGCTGCCGCCGACCCGCCGCATCGCCCGGCCGATCGCCGTCGGGATCGTCGGTCGCAAGCTCGCCGCCACCCCGGTCGTCACGGTCTACCCGGGCGGTTTCGGCCGGGCGCAGCGCCGCGCTCCCGAGTACGTCGAGGGTGAGGTCATCGATGTCGTGGACGTCGACGGATCGTCGTCGACGCGCCCCGATCCGACTGCGCTGGACTACCGGGTCATCCGCAACGATTAACGTGTCTCCTTCGTGACGACACTGTTGATCAACGGCCGGGTGCACAGTCCCGCCGCACCCGACGCCACCGCGATCGCCTTCGGCGACGGACCGGACGGCACCGTCATGTGGCTGGGTGCCGATGACACGGCGCAAGCGGAGTTCCCCGACGCCGAGGTGGTCGATCTGGACGGCGCGTTCGTGGCCCCGGCATTCGTCGACAGCCACGTCCACCTGACCGCGACCGGACTGAGTCTGACCGGGCTGGACCTGCGCTCGGCCACCTCTCGGCCACATTGCCTGAGCCTGCTCGCCGCCCACGCCGCCGCCCATCCCGACGGCATCATCTGGGGTTCCGGCTGGGACGAGTCGGACTGGCCCGACCGCACGCCACCGAGCACCGTCGAGATCGACGGAATTCTCGGCGACCGCCCTGCCTACCTCAGCCGTGTCGACGTGCACTCCGCGGTGGCCTCCACCGGTCTGCGGTCCGCGGCCACCGGGCTTGAGGTGGCTACGGGCTTCGATCCCCAGCGACCGCTGACCGCGGCCGCCCATCACCTCGTCCGCGCGGCCGCCCGCGAGATGCTGACACCCCGGCAGCGGCGCGATGCCCAGCACGCCGCGCTGGATGCGGCCGCCGCGCACGGTATCGCCGCCGTGCACGAGTGTGGTGGCCCCGATATCGGCGGCCGCGAGGACTGGGATGCCGTGCTCTCGCTCGAACACGGCGTACAGATCACGGGCTATTGGGGCGAGGCCGTCGACAGTGCGGCCGCCGCCCGCGACCTGATGGCGTCCACCGGCGCCGCGGGGCTGGCCGGTGACCTTTTCGTCGACGGCGCGCTGGGGTCACGCACGGCATGGCTGCACGAGCCCTACGCCGATGCGAACCACACGTGCGGCAATCGCTACCTCGACAGCGACCAGATCATCGCGCATCTGCATGCCTGTACCGAGGCAGGTGTCCCGGCGGGGTTCCATGTCATCGGTGACGCCGCCGTCAGCGAGGTTACCGCGGCGGTGCGGCAGGTCGTCGAGCGGTTCGGGGGTCCGGCGGTCGCCCGCTGCGGCCACCGGCTCGAGCATCTGGAGATGGTCGATTCCGAACAGGCCGCCGATCTCGGGCGATGGGGGATCATCGCCAGCGTCCAGCCCGCTTTCGATGCGCTCTGGGGCGGTCCCGAGGGCATGTACGCGCAGCGGCTCGGCGCCGATCGTGCCGCGCTTCTGAATCCGTTCGCGCTGTTAGCATCTCAAGGCGTGCCCCTCGCCTTCGGCTCAGACAGTCCGGTGACCGGGCTCAACCCCTGGGAGGCGGTCCGCGCGGCTGTCCAACATCGGACCCCGGGCAGTGGGATCTCTGCTCGCGCAGCGTTCTCGGCGGCCACCCGCGGAGCATGGCGGGCCGGGGGAGTGCGCGACGGTGTGACCGGGACGCTGGTTCCCGGCGCCCCCGCCAGCTACGCCATCTGGGAAACAGGCCCGCTGGAGGTCAGTACCCCCGCCAACGACGCGGCCGCGCGGTGGTCGACCGATCCGCGGTCGCGGGTGCCCGCGCTGCCGAACCTGGACGGGGTGCTGCCACGCTGCCTGCGGACTGTGCATCGAGGCGTGGTGCTGTATGGGTGACGGCGAGGCCGGCCGGTTCGCCCACTACACCGACATCGTGCGGCGTGCGCTGGTCGCGCGCTGGTCTCGCCTGCTGGCATCGATCGCAGGTGGGGCGCTGCTGTATTTGAGCTTTCCGCCCGTCGGCTGGTGGTGGACGGCGTTCCCGGCGCTGGCGCTGCTCGGTTGGGTACTGACCCGCGCCCGGACGACGCGCGCCGGCGGGTTCGGTTACGGCCTGCTGTTCGGGCTGGCCTTCACCCTGCCGCTGCTGCCGTGGATAGGGCTGTTCGTCGGCACCGGGCCGTGGCTTGCGCTGGCGCTGTTGGAGGCGCTGTTCCCGGCGTTGTTCGGTCTGCTCGCGGTGCTGGTGCGGCAATTGCCCGGTTGGCCGGTGTGGTTCGCCGCGGAGTGGGCGGTCCAGGAATGGCTCAAATCGACGGTTCCGTTCGGTGGGTTCCCCTGGGGCGTGGTCGGTTTCGGACAGACTGACGGCCCATTGCTACCGCTGGCGCAGGTGGGCGGGGCGCCGCTGGTGTCGGTGGCCACCGCGCTCGTGGGGTTCAGTCTCACGGCGCTGACGCTGGAGGTCGTGCTGTGGTGGCGACACAGCCACCCGAACCGACCCCGGCGTGCCGGCGGTGTCGACGCCGCCCGCCCGGAAGCCGTGCTGCCCGGCATGTGCATCTGCGTGGTGCTGCTGGCCACCGCGCTGGTCTGGCCGGCGGTGCGGCAATCGGGTGTCGGCGCCGGAGATCACCCCACGGTGACGGTGGCCGCCATCCAGGGCAACGTGCCGCGGCTCGGGCTGGACTTCAACGCCCAGCGTCGTGCGGTACTGGACAACCATGTCGCGGAGACATTGCGACTGGCCGACGAGGTGCGCGCGGGACGCGCACCCCAGCCCATGGTCGTCATCTGGCCGGAGAACTCCTCTGATATCGACCCGCTGCGCAACACCGACGCCTCGGCGGCGATCTCGGAGGCCGCCCGCGCGATCGGTGCACCGATCCTGGTCGGGACCGTGCTGGCCGCGCCCGATTACACGCCCACCCAGCCGGTTACCACCAACTCCGTCCTGGTCTGGGATCAGGAGAACGGGCCGCAGGCCCGCCACGACAAGCGCATCGTGCAGCCCTTCGGTGAGTACCTGCCCTGGCGCGGCTTCTTCCGCAAGTTCTCGTCCTATGCCGACCGTGCCGGCTATTTCGTCCCAGGCACCGACAACGGTGTCGTTCAGGCGGCGGGGATCCCCATCGGTGTCGCCACCTGCTGGGAGGTGATCTTCGACCGAGCGGTCCGCGAATCCGTGCTCGGGGGTGCGCAGTTCCTCGCGGTGCCGAGCAACAACGCGACCTTCGACGAGACCATGAGCCGCCAACAGCTGGCGTTCGCCCGGCTGCGGGCCGTCGAACACGACCGCTATGTGGTCGTCGCGGGAACCACCGGTATCAGCGCCGTGATCGCCCCCGACGGGCAGGTGGTGGCACGCACCGAGTGGTTCGAACCCGCATATCTGGATTCCGTGGTGAAGCTGCGGTCCGATATCACCTTCGCCACCCGCTGGGGGCCGGTGGTACAGGCGGTGCTGGTCGGGATCGGCCTGGCCGCTGTGCTCGCCGCGATGCTGCATAATCGGAGATTCGCAAGCGGGAGCAAGGCCGCCGCCAGCAACACCGGAGACCGACGGCGGGAAGCCGACGCCGCCGCATCCGGGCAGGTCCGGGAGCAATCCGCCCAGAGCAGTGAGGATGAGAAGAAAGCATGAGCACGACCGATAACCAGGAGCAGGACTCCGGCTATCCCGCTTCTCCCAGTCGGCGGACGCTGGTGATCATCCCCACTTACAACGAGCGCGAGAACCTGCCGCTGATCGCGGCCAGGGTGCGCGCCGCCACACCGGACGTCCACATCCTCGTCGTCGACGACGGCAGCCCGGACGGCACCGGCCAGCTCGCCGACGAACTGGCCCTGGCCGACCCGGACCGGGTGCACGTCATGCACCGGGTCAGCAAGGACGGTCTCGGCGCGGCTTATCTTGCGGGATTCGCCTGGGGGCTGGGCCGCGGATACTCGGTCCTCGTCGAGATGGACGCCGACGGCAGTCACGCTCCGGAGGAGCTCGGCAGGCTGCTGGACGCGGTGGACGCCGGTGCTGACCTGGTGATCGGTTCGCGCTACGTGCCCGGCGGCGCCATCCGCAACTGGCCGCGGCGGCGCTTCGCGCTGTCAAAGACCGCCAACACCTACGCCAGGGTGCTGCTCGGGGTGAACATCAACGACATCACCGCCGGCTACCGCGCCTACCGCCGTGAGGTATTGGAGAAGATCGACCTCTCGGCCGTCGACTCCAAGGGCTACTGCTTCCAGATCGATCTGAGCTGGCGCGCCATCAACGCCGGATTCAAGGTGGTCGAGGTCCCGATCACGTTCACCGAGCGCGAGCTCGGGGTGTCGAAGATGAGCGGATCCAATATCCGCGAGGCCATGGTCAAGGTGGCCGAATGGGGTCTGCGCGGCCGGATCGACCGGGCCCGCGGTGTCACCAGCAAGCCGGCACAGCTCTAGCGGACCGGCGCAGTTCCAGGGGAACTGCGCCGGACCCGGTGGCTGTCAGCCGCGACGCTTGGTCTTGATGATGTCGAGGCGCTCCTTGAGCAGTTCCTCGAGTTCTTCGACCGACCGACGCTCGAGCAGCATGTCCCAGTGCGTACGGGGCGGCTTGACCTTCTTGGGCTCGGGAACGTCACCGTCGATCAGGGTGCCTTCCATGCCGTTCTTACACGGCCAGGTGCCCGGGATCTCCGCGTCATCGGCGAACGGAACCTCGAATTCCTCGCCGTTGTCGGTGCGGTAGCGCGCGACCTGACGCGGTGCCAGGTCGTGGTTGCGATCGGTTTCGTAGCTCACGGCACCGAGGCGGCTGCCCCGCAGGACTCGATCAGCCATCGTCAACTCTCCTTTGACACGCGCAATTGTTCCGGAGGATCAACGCAGCAGATACCCGATTGGTTCCCCGGCGTCCTCCGACTCGACTGATCAGGATACGGCAGATGCTGCGATCACCCGGCCGGGCCGTCTACAGTCGCCCCCGTGACTTCTGCTACGCCGGGCAGTTCGGCCACCCGCCGGCGGGCACGGCCGCAACCGTGCCGTTGGTGTGGCCGTGAGGTGCCCGACGCCGGGATGGGCCGACGCCGCCAGTACTGCAGGCAATCCTGTCGCCAGCGGGCCTATGAACAACGCGCGCAGGTCAAGGGCACCTCGGTGGCCCCGGACGCCGTGGTGCTGTCGGCAGAGGAAGCAGCTGACCTGTCCGATCGGCTTTATCAACTGCGCTGTGCCGCCGAGGATGTCACCACCGCGGTCGAGGAGGGCGCCACGGCCGCTGAGCTGTTGGTGCTGTGCCAGGACCTGCTCGGGGCGGCGAAGGCAGCCGACGGCTGGCGCTGACCGGTCAGCAGGACAATCGGATACCGATCCCCGGCTGCGGGCGGTCCCGGACAAGGCATCCGTATCCGGTGATGCCGTCGGCGCCCATCCGCACCGCCGAACGCTGCGCGTAGTTCACACATACCAGCGCCGCGGTGCCGGCACGACACCGCATATCGCCGAACGTCAACGATGCCCCGACGGGTAGGACGGCACCCGCGCCGTCCCGGAAGGGACCGGGGTCGCCGCGAACCGACCCGATCTCCACCGCCGAGCCGTCGAAGTCGACCCAATCGCCGCGCCACACCGTGATCGCGTCGGGTGGTCGTGGCGGCGGGTCGTCGAGGTCGACGAGGCACGCGAGGGTGCCTGCCCGATACCCGGAGGTGCTGACGCAGTTGGTGACCGCGGTGGTGAACGCCACCCCGCCGACGGCCGCGGTGACCCCGGCACGGGCCATCGTGGTGTATCGGTCGGCGGGTGCGGCGGTACCCGCTTCGACCCATGCGATGACCTCGGTGAGGTCGGCCCCGGCCGCTGGAACGCCCGGCTTCGTCGACGTGGTGGTCGTCGGCTTGGTCGTCGGCTTGGTCGTCGCCGATGTGGTGGTGCGCGGCGGGGATTGGGCGGATCCGGTGGTCTTCGGTGCGACTGTCAGCGGGGTTCGGCCGGTATCCGCACCATGACCCGCCGAACACCCCGCCACCAGCGCAGATGTCACCGCCAACAACACCCATCGCATGCGGTCAGGGTAGCTGGCGGCGTGGCGGGGGCCCGCAAGACGCGGCACGCACCAGGTTTTTCGATAACGTCGGCATCATGCACCAGCAGACGATCCGGGCCCGGATCAGCACGGGCACCGTCGAAGGGTTCACCAAAGACGGTGTGCACCGCTGGCGGTCCATCCCGTATGCCAAGGCCCCGGTGGGCCCGTTGCGATTCCGAGCACCCGTACCTGCCGACCCCTGGCCCGGGGTGCGGTACTGCCACGGGTTCACCTATTGCGCGCCGCAACAGAAGATGTACACCCTGCTCGGCGTCGGCAAGTACCAGCCGATGAGCGAGGATTGCCTGACGCTGAACGTGGTGGCACCCGAGCATCCGGACGGCGACGAACCGCTGCCGGTGATGTTCTTCATCCACGGCGGCGGCTACATCCTCGGCAGCTCGGCGACGCCGATCTACGACGGTGTCGCGCTGGCCAAACGGGGCTGCGTCTATGTCTCGGTGAACTACCGGCTCGGCCCGCTGGGGTGTCTGGATCTCTCGTCGCTGTCCACCCCGGAGCATCCCATCGACGACAATCTGTTCCTGCGCGATCTGGTGCTGGCCCTGCAATGGGTCCGGGACAACGCCGCGGTGTTCGGCGGCGATCCCGACAACGTGACGATCTTCGGTGAGAGTGCCGGCGCGCACGCCGTGGCAACGCTGATGGCCACACCGGCGGCCGCCGGACTGTTCCGGCAGGCCATCGCCGAGAGCCCCGCCAGCGGGATGGCCGGCAGCGCCGAGGTGGCTGCCAGGTTCGCCGACGATTACGCCGCCCTGCTCGGTGTCCGTCCCTCCGAGGGCGCGGCCGCGGTGATGGCGGCCAAGCCGGCGCGGCTGATCGAGGCCATGGATCGGCTGATGATCGACGGGATGAAGGCCATGCGGGGAGCGTTCCCGGTGGGTCCGACGTTCGGCACCGAGATGTTGCCGAAGGATCCGGTGGTGGCGATGCGCGACGGTGAGGCGCACCAGGTGCCGCTCATCGTGGGCACCAATGCCGACGAGGGCAAGCTGTTCACCCGCTTCCTGCAGTTGTTGCCGACCACCGAGCCGGCGATCGAGATGTTGCTCGCCGACAGTGATATCGAGGTGCGTGAGCGGATCACCAGCGCCTATCCCGGATACCCGAGCCCGTCGGCGTGTGTGCGGCTGGGCGGGGACTTCGCCTTCGGCACCGCGGCCTGGCAGATCGCCGAGGCGCACGGTGCACACAGCCCGACCTACGTCTACCGCTACGACTATGCACCGCGCACTTTTCGGTGGTCCGGTCTCGGCGCAACGCATGCGACCGAGCTGTTCGCCGTATTCGACATCTACCGAACGCGTTTCGGGTCGGTGTTGACCGCGGCCGGGGACCGTGCGTCGGCCGCCCGGGTGAGCCGAAACGTCCAGCGCCGGTGGGGCGAGTTCAGCCGCACCGGCACGCCGGGTGAGGGCTGGCCGCGGTACGACGAGGGTATGCGGGCGGTGCTGGTATTCGACCGACAGACCAGGCTCGAGTACGACCCGCACGCCGACCGCCGCCAGGCCTGGGAGGGTTTCACACTGGCCGCCAGGTAGCGATTGGCGGCAACTGCGTGCGCGGCGGGCCAGGGTGTGATTGCGTGTGCCGATGACACATCCGCTGGACCCGCTGGGCCACGACGAATTCAGTGCTGTCGCCGCGATCTTGGGACGCGTTCACGGTGTCGGGGAGGGTTGGCGATTCGCCTCGATCGAACTGCTCGAACCCGATAAGGCCGAGTTGCGGGATTTCGAGGCCGGGGGAGCACGACCCGCGCGTCGGGCGCAGGCGGTGTGCCTGAACCGGGCTGCCAACAGCACCCATCGGGCCATAGTGGCACTCGACGACGAGCGGGTGGAATCCTTCGAGCTCGTTCCCGGCGTGCAGCCGAACTTCACCGTCGACGAGTTCAACGAATGCGACGAGTTGCTGCGCACGAACCCCGAACTGCTCGCGGCGCTGGCCCGCCGGGGCATCCACGACATCGACCTGGTGTTCTTCGACACCTGGACCTACGGAGATGCCGTTGCCCCTTCGGAATTCGCGGACCGTAGGCTGGGCTGGTCGGACACCTGGCTCAAGGACGGGCCCGGCATGAATCCGTATGCCCACCTGATCAGCGGGCTGCACTGCGTGATCGACGTCAACGCGATGGAGGTGCTGCGCGTCGAGGACGGCGAGCACATCGAGATCCCGGTGGTGATGGGTGAGTACGCACCCAGGCACATCCCGGAACGTCTTCGCGCAGCACAGCATCGGGAACCGTTGACGCCCCTGCACATCACCCAACCCGACGGACCGTCCTTCAGCCTGGACGGGAACCTGTTGCGGTGGCAGAACTGGTCACTGCGCGTCGGGTTCAACTATCGCGAGGGCATGGTGCTGCATTCGGTGCGCTACCGCGACGGGGACCGTGATCGATCGGTGGCCCACCGGCTGTCCTTTGCCGAGATGGTGGTGCCCTACCGGGACCCCTCTGCCGATCACTACCGGCGCACGGCATTCGACATCGGTGAGTGGGGACTGGGTTTCATGACCACCTCGCTGACGCTGGGTTGTGACTGCCTCGGCGAGATCAGATACCTGGACGCGGTACTACACAACAGCAAGGGCGAGCCGTACACGATCGACAACGCGATCTGTATCCACGAGGAAGACAATGCGGTGCTGTGGAAGCATGTCGACCACCACGCCGGTGCCGAGGTACGCCGCATGCGCCGGCTGACGATCTCGTTCCACGTCACCGTCGCAAATTACGAGTACCTCGTGTATTGGCGGCTGTATCAGGACGGCAACATCGAATGTGAGGTGCGTGCCACCGGCATCATGGTGACCACACCGTTGCCCGCCGGCGCGGCGAGCCCCAACGGCACCCTCGTCGACGAGCGCACCTACGCGCCGTTCCACCAGCATTTCCTGGTGGCACGGCTCGACCTGGACGTCGACGGGCCGGACAACACGGTCTACATGTCCGAATCGTTCGCCGAACCCATCGGTCCGGCCAACCCGCACGGGTTGTCGCTGGTGACCCGAAATGTCGCGTTGCGCACCGAGGAGGAGGGCAAGCAGGACGTCGATTTCGGCACCCAGCGCGGCTGGAAGGTCGTGAACACCAATGTGCGCAATGGGCTGGGCACCCACCCCTCCTACAAGTTGGTGCCGACCGGGGCGATACCGGCGATGTTCGACCCGTCCGCCCCGGTGTTGCAGCGCGCCAACGTCATCGGGCACGCGTTGTGGGTGACACCCAATCGGGGCGAGGAACGCTGGCCGGCAGGTGAATTCGTCAACCAGTCGGCAACCGACACCGGGCTGGGTGAATGGACCAAGGCCAACCGGTCGATCGAGAACACCGACGTGGTGCTGTGGTACGTCTTCGGCATCCATCACATCACCCGGCCGGAGGACTGGCCGGTCATGCCGGTGGACGTGGTGTCGTTCTGGCTGAAGCCGTTCGGTTTCTTCGATCGCAATCCGGCCTTGGATGTGCCCCCGACGCCGACCGAATGCCATAAGAGTTGACACCTGTCATATGTGATCGGCGCCACTGCTAGGTTCAGCTGTGTGCAGAGTCAACTCATCGAGCGCCCGACAGATCTGACCGACGAATGGCTCACCGACGCCCTCGGTGTCGGCACCGTCACCGGGCATGAATTCGAGCGCATCGGCACCGGGCAGATGAGCGAGTGCTACCGCGTCACGTTGCACTATGCCGACGGTGTGCAGGGTCCGGACAGCGTGATACTCAAGGTCGCCGCGGCCGACCCGAACAGCAGGCAGACCGGGCTGGCGCTCGGCCTCTACGAGCGTGAGGTCCGGTTCTACGCGGAGATCGCGCCGGGTCTGACCGGGGATGGGACCGGCCCGTTCGCGCCGTGCCATCACCATGCCTACGACGCCGAAACCGGTGCCTTCGACCTGCTGTTGGGCGATGCGTCCCCGGCGACGGTGGGCGACGAGATCCGCGGCGCGACAGTGGAGCAGGCGATGCTCGCGCTCTCCGAGCTGGGCCGCGTGCACGGCCCGCTGCTCGGCGATGGCGGACTGGCCGGCGCCGAATGGCTCAACCGGGACGCGCCGGTGACGCAGGCGCTACTGGCCACGTTGTGGGCCGGATTCGCCGAACGGTTCGCCGACCGCATCGACCCGCAGCACCGGGTGGTGTGCGAACGCCTGGTCGCGGCGTTCGACGATTACCTCGCCGACGAGGCGTCGGTGCTGCAGGGCCTGGTGCACGGTGACTACCGGCTGGACAACATGCTCTTCGGCGGGCCGGGCTCCGAGCGTCCGCTGACGGTGGTGGACTGGCAGACCGTCACAAGAGGACCGGCGCAGACCGATGTGGCCTACTTCCTCGGCTGTGCGCTGCCCAATGACCAGCGCCGCGCACATTCCGACGAGCTGCTGAGCGCCTATCACGTGGCGTTGGGCGCCGACTCGGCGCTGTCGCTCGACGATGTCCGCGCGGGCGTTCGGCGGTCCAGCTTCTTCGGGGTGATGATGGCCATCGTCTCCTCGATGCTCGTCGAGCGCACCGAGCGCGGTGACGAGATGTTCATGACGATGCTCGATAGGCACTGCACCCATGTGCTGGACACCGGCGCGCTGGACCTGCTGCCCAGTGCGGAGCCGGCCGAACCGCTGCGCCCCGAGCCCGCCGACGAGGGGCCGCACCCTCCGGCGGAGGACGCGCTGTGGAGTGAGAGCTGGTACTTCGATTTCGTCGATGCCGCACAGGGATTGGGTGGCTGGGTGCGGTTGGGTCTGATACCGAATCAGCAGACCGCCTGGATCCAGGCGTTCCTCTGCGGACCGGGCCTGCCCACCATCGTGATCGACGACCAGGCCGCCGCGCTGCCCGCCGATCCCGGCTCGGTGCGCACCGATCAGGTGACGCTGGAGCTCACGGCGACCGAGCCGCTGCAGACCTATCGGCTCACCCTGCACGGACGGGCGCAGGCCTACGACGACCCGGCGGTGCTGTTGCAACCCGGGCACGGCCCCGGGCGTGCGGTGGACATCGCACTCGACCTGGAGTTCGAATCACTCAGCACGCCCTACCGGTACCGGATCACGCCGCGCTATGAGATCGCCTGCGCGGTATCGGGTTCGGTGTCCAGCGACGGCCGAACACATGACCTGACCGGTGTGCCCGGACAGCGGGATCACTCCTGGGGCGTACGGGACTGGTGGACGATGGACTGGGTATGGAGTGCGCTGCATCTCGACGACGGCACCCACATCCATGGGCTGGATCTGCGGGTACCCGGCATGGGACCGATCGGCATCGGGTACGTCCAGCGCGACGGGGAGCCGTTGATCGAACTCGGCGGTGTGGTCGCCACCGAGGAGTTCGGCGCGGACGATCTGCCGATCTCGACCGCGCTGGCGCTGTCGCCGACCGGCATCGACGCGGTGGCCACGATCGTGGGGCATGCACCGGTGCTGTTGACCGCCGCCGACGGTCGGGTCAGCAGGTTTCCGCGGGCCTGGGCGAGCGTGACAACCGCCGACGGCCGCACCGGTGTCGGCTGGTTGGAGTGGAACCGCAACTGAACCCGGCGAGCGTGCGTGTTTGCGGGGGACACGCCGCGTAGCTACCGCATTTCGCGCACGCTCGCGGCAGGGTGGTGGCCGTGCTTGTGCTCAAATCGATGGTGTTGTTCGTGCTCGCCGCGGTCCTGGAGATCGGTGGCGCGTGGTTGGTGTGGCAGGGAGTGCGCGAACATCGCGGCTGGCTGTTCGTCGGCGCGGGGGTGATCGCGCTGGGCGCCTACGGTTTTGTCGCGGCGTTCCAGCCCGACGCCAACTTCGGGCGGGTGCTGGCGGCCTACGGCGGGGTGTTCGTCGCGGGATCGTTGGTGTGGGGCATGGTCGCCGACGGTTTCCGGCCGGATCGCTGGGATATCTCGGGCGCGCTGGTGTGCCTGCTCGGGGTCGGCCTGATCATATACGCGCCGCGTTGACCGATCCCGCTCAGTAGGCGTCGTTGTCCAGGTCGGCACGGTCGAGTCCCATGGGCGTCGCCGTCGGAAGGTCGCCACCGGCGATCACGAGTCTGGTCAACGGGGTCAGGGTATGAAACAGCGTGTCGAGGTCGGTGTCGCTGAGGACGTCGAAGGCCGACAGCGCCAACCGGTCGGTGACGTCTTCGATTTCTGCCTTGAGATCACGCCCGGCGACCGTGAGTGCGCCCGTGGCGTCCAGCAGGCCGCGCTCGGCGAGGCGGTCGACCTGCTCCTGCCAGAGTGCATCGTCGTAATCGCGGCTGCGTTTGATCATGTCGGCCGGCACCCGGCCCGCCGCTGCGTGCAGCACGTTGGACTCGCGACCGCTGATGCCGAGCACCTGGAGCGCCGCCACGTGTCCGTCGCCGCGGTGTTCCCGCAGCAGGGTCGCGGCGTGCCACAACTGGGCCAGCGGTTCCTCCGGCCAGGGCAGCGCCAGGTTCGCCGCGAACAACGGTCGACCATCCGGAGCGGCGCTACGCGCCGCGGCACCCAGCAGCTCTGCGGCGGTGTCGATCCCGTCGGCGAGGCCATACCTGCGCAGCGCCGCGACCGCTGCCTCCTCCCGTGCGGCCAGGACGGCGTGCGGTGCGGCGATGTCCCAGGCCGCTGGCAGCGCCTTGGCCACCCGGTGCGCGGCGAAGTTGTAGAAGACCGCGGTGACGACCTCGGGCGGCACCGGTCCCAGCGGGGCCGAGCGCGCGGCGAAGTAACCGCTCCAGAATCCGTGGAAGCCCAGGGCGTCGAGCGCGGTGCGGGCCTCCGGCGCGAAGTAGGTGACCGCGTGCACGGGCTCGAGGCGGTCGAACAGCCTGCGGGCGAGGGTCGTTGATCTGCTCATCCCTAGGAGTCAATCACCGGCAGGTTCTTCGGCGACGGCCGCACTGGCTTCATCGATGATGGCGCGCATGGCGCGTTCGGCGCCGTCGGCGTCTCGCAATCGGATGGCGCGGGCGACCTCATCGTGCAGTGCGATGGCTTCGGGCTCGGGCGCTGCGGGCATCATGCCGTGGTGGGTGCGCCCGGTGAGGACCTCGGCCACCACCGCGTTCAGTGCCCGGAACATCTCGTTTCCACTGGCTTCCAGAAGTGTCCGGTGAAACACCTTGTCCGCCTGCAGGTATGACTCCAGGTCACCCGAACGGCCGTGCATCACCATGTCGGACACGGCGGCGGCCATGATGCGGCAGTGGTGCGGATCCGCGCGCTGGGCAGCCAGCGCGGCGGCGGCGGGTTCGAATCCGCGCCGCAGCTCCGACAACGACAACAGCTGTGCAGCTCGGTCGCCGGAATCCAATCGCCAGCGAATCAGCCTGGGGTCGAAGACATTCCAGTGTTCGGGAGCCTGGATGGTGATGCCCACACGGCGCCGGGAGGCGACCATTCCCATGGACTCGAGCACGCGGACGGCTTCACGCGCCACGCTGCGAGATACGGCATGTTCCGCGCTGACCCGTTCGAGGTTTATCACCTGCCCGGCGGGGTATGCGCCCGACACGACGGCGGTGCCGAGTGCGGTCAGCACGTTCTCGTGCAACGCGCTGACATTCGACCGGGTGACCACCGATACATCCTGTCATAGGCGTCTCGCAGGTCGTAAGAACAGATTCTTTCCGTGATCTGCTTGCAATAATCAGACTATTGATGCACGCTATGTGAGGCCAGACACAGCGAGATCGGTAGGGGACATGACGGCACCAATCGTGGTGATGGGGGTTTCAGGATCGGGCAAATCGACCGTCGGTGCCGCCCTTGCGCAGCGCCTGCGGGTCCCGTTCGCTGACGCAGACGACTTCCATCCGCCGGCCAACATCGCCAAGATGACCGCCGGTGAGCCCCTAGACGACACCGACCGGCACCCGTGGCTGGAGGCGATCGGGGACTGGCTGGAAGAGCGGTGCGGCACCGGTGGCGTGATGAGTTGCTCGGCGCTCAAACACCGTTACCGCGACCAGTTGCGCACCCACTGCCCGAGCGTGCGGTTCCTGCACCTCAGTGGCACCCCGGAGGTCATCGGGGCCCGGCAGGCCAGCCGACCAGGACACTTCATGCCGGCATCGCTGCTGGCGTCCCAGTTCGACACCCTGGAACCACTTGCCGCCGATGAGAACGGCGAGACCATCGACGTCGGTCAGAGCATCGATTCCATCGTCGACCAATACGTTTCCCGGACCGGACTGGAGGCCTGATGAACACCGTGCTCGCGGATGCGCCGAAACTCGTCGAACCCGTTGCCTCGACCCCGCACCTGATGCTGGCCTTCCTGGCCGGTATCGCGGTCATCGTCGTGCTGATCACGGTGGTGAAGCTGAACCCGTTCCTGGGATTGATCTTCGGTGCGGTGACGGTCGGGGTGGTGGCCGGCGAGGAATTCGCCACCGTGCTGACCTCGTTCTCCAACGGCTTCGGTAAGACCGCGGCCAGTGTCGGCATCCTCATCGCGCTCGGCGCCATGTTCGCCAAACTACTCGCCGACTCCGGTGGCGCCGATCAGATCGTCGACACCATCATCGGTCGATCGTCACCGCGGATGTTGCCCTGGGCCATGGCGTTGGTCGGCGCGATCATCGGTCTGCCGATGTTCTTCGAGATCGGCCTGGTGCTGCTGATGCCGGTCATCTACCTGGTGGCCCGCCGGTCGGGGCTGTCGCTGATCACCGTCGGAATCCCGGCGCTGGCCGGGCTGTCGGCCATGCACGGTTTCGTCCCGCCGCACCCGGGCCCGCTGGCGGCCATCGGTTACCTCGGCGCCGACCTCGGGCTGACCCTGGCTCTCGGCGTCGCGGTGGCCATCCCGACGATCGTCGTCGCGGGTCCGCTGTTCGGCAAGCTGGCAGGCAAGTGGGTCGTGGTCGGTGCCCCGGACACGTTCGACGCCGACGAGTCCGCCGATCGCGACCAGAGCCGCCGGCCGTCCTTCGCCATCACGCTGTTCAGCGTGCTGCTGCCGGTCGTGCTGATGCTGGGCAAGGCGCTGGTGGACATCTTCATCGCCGACGAAGGTCAGTGGTTCCGGCAGATCTTCGACACGCTCGGCACCCCGCTGATCGCACTGCTGATCGCGGTCATCGTCGGCATGGTGACGCTGGGTCGCGGTGGTGGGATGAGCCGGGCCGAGATCACCAGATGCGTCGAATCCGGGCTGCCACCGGTCGCAGGCATCATCCTCATCGTGGCCGCCGGTGGCGGCTTCAAGGAAGTGTTGGTCGATACCGGAATCGGTACCGCCCTGAAGAATCTCGCCGAGGGCACCAACATCTCGGTGGTGCTGTTGGCCTGGGGTCTGGCTGTCGCGATCAGACTGGCCACCGGATCGGCCACGGTCGCCACGATCACCGCATCGTCGTTGATGATCGGATTGATCGAGGGTATGAGCTCGGGCGAGGTATCGCTGGTCGTGCTGGCCGTCGGCGCGGGCTCGCTGTTCTTCTCCCACGTCAACGACGCCGGCTTCTGGTTGGTGAAGGAGTACTTCAAACTCAGCGTGGGACAGACGATCAAGTCCTGGTCGATCATGGAGACGGTGCTGTCGGTCTCCGGCCTTGTGGTGGTGTTGATCCTCGACCTTTTCATCTGACCCGGTACGACGAAAGCGCCCGAATCCACTCGGATTCGGGCGCTTTCATCGGTATCAGTTCTTGACGACCTGCGTGCCACCGGCGAGCTCGTCGTGCTTGCCCTGTTTGGTGGCGCTGCTGTTGATGGTCACCGCGATCACCAGGATGGCGATCACGCCGAGCAGTCCGCCGATCAGCGGGATGATCGGTAGCAATGTGAACGCGTTGCGGATGGCCGATTGCTGCAGGGTGGGCTTTCCGCCGGCACCTGCACCGTGCACGCTCAGGCCGAGCACCTTCTTGCCAGGCGTCCAGCCCTGGGTCACCTCGAAGGCGACGTAGTAGACGAAGGTCAGCAGCCCGGTGAACAGACCGGTCACCCAGATGCTCTCCAGCGAGTCGGTGGCGAAGGCCAACAGGAACGAGACGATGGCGATCAGGATGCCGTCGATGACGCGCGCGAGCCAGCGAGCGAGCAGACCGCCGGGCACGCGACCGGACGCGGCGTAATTGGTTGATTGCGGGTCGAATCCACCTGTGGTCATGTCGGTGAACCTACTCGGTTCCGCCGTTGCATGGGCCGTGCGGGCAGATCCGCCACGCCTGTGCGACCGACCAGACCCCGCCACCCGGTCGGCGGGCGCAGGCTAGGGTGCGCAGATGGCCACAGCGAGTAGTGACATCTGGGAGGTGCTGTCGACCGCGCGGACGATCCGCAGATTCACCGACGAACCGGTCGACGACACCACGCTGACCCGGTGCCTGGAGGCCGCCAGCTGGGCGCCGTCGGGGGCCAATGCCCAGGCCTGGCGGTTCATCGTGTTGCGCTCGCCCGAGCAGCGGGCGGTGGTGGCCGAGGCCGCGCGCCACGTTCTCGCGATCATCGAGCCGGTCTACGGGATGACCCGTCCCAGCGATCAGGAGACCGATCTGGTTGCCCGCAACAACAGGGCGACCTACGAGTTGCACGACCGCGCTGCGGAGTTCACATCGGTCTTATTCGCGCAGAAGCGTTTTCCGACCGCATCGGAATTGCTGCTCGGCGGATCGATCTTTCCGGCCATCCAGAACTTCCTGCTCGCGGCGCGGGCGCAGGGCCTGGGTGCCTGTCTGACCAGCTGGGCGTCCTACGGTGGCGAGAAGATCCTGCGGGATGCCGTCGGCGTTCCCGACGACTGGATGTTGGGTGGGCACATCGTGGTGGGTTGGCCGAAAGGCCGCCACGGCAGGTTGCGGCGACGTCCGCTGACGCACGCTGTCAACCTGGACCGTTGGGACGAACCGGCCGACGACATGCTGGCCGCGCGACCGCCCACCTGATCCGCTGGGTGGCCGTCGCGGTCCTCGTGCGACGATGCGAAAGTGACCGAACGACCGTTTCATTTCAGCAGGCGTGACCACGACGCCTTCGTGCCTACCAGGTATGCGCAGAGCCACTGGGGTGATGACCACCTGAACGGTCCTGCGCTGGTCGGGCTGGCGGCCGGCTGCTTGGAAACGCACTTCGGTGACCCGGATTTTCTGCCTGCCCGGCTGACGGTGGACTTGTTCAAGGCGGCCCGTGGGGTTCCGACGGTCGTCAAGGTGGCCATGGTGCGCGACGGCCGACGGGTGCGCAATTCCGAGTGCGAGCTGATCCAGGAGGGGGTCACGGTGGTGCACGCGATACTGGTCCAGTACCGCCGGTCCGAGCCGCCGCGCGGCGAGGAGTGGGTCGGCACGACCGATTTCGAGATGCCGGTCGTGCGCGACGAAGAACGGGGGATAGGGATCGGTAGCGATGCGTTGGGGTGGACCGGTGCGATCGCCGACCACCAGAACACCGCACGCAAGCGGATGCTGAACAGGCCGATCGACGTCGTCGAGGGCGTGCGCAATTCGCCGTTCGTGCGGGCCGCGATGGTCGCCGAAGGAACGAGCCTGGTCACCAACCTCGGCACCGCGGGTGTCGGCTATATCAACGGTGATCTCACCGTGGCGTTGGCACGGTTACCGCGCGATGAGTGGATCGGTGTGCAGGCCGATTCGCATTGGGCGGCCGACGGACTCGCGGTCGGTACCTCGACACTTTTCGACAGTCATGGCCCGATCGGCTCAGGTATGGTCACCGCCGTCAGCAATTCCGCGGCCCAGATCGACTTTCGCAACGACCGGTTCCCCGAGCGCACCCGCTGACCGTTGTCAGCGAACGGGCTCGTTGGTTCCTACACCTTGACCTTGCGCCGGTACAGCGTGCCGACGGCCAACAGGATCAGGCTGATCACCAGGATCGCGGTGGCCAGCACGTTGATCTGCGGTGGCACGGCGGCCTTCACAGCGGCATTGACGTACAGCGGGTAGGTGACCGTCGACCCGCTGACGAAGTAGGTGACGATGAAGTCGTCGAGCGACAGGGCGAACGACAACATGCCCGCCGCCACGATGCCGGGCACGATCAGCGGCAGGGTGACCTTGAAGAAGGTCCGCAAAGGACTGGCACCGAGGTCCAGTGACGCGTCTTCGAGCGTCCAGTCGAAGCCGCGGACCCGCGCGCGGACCGTCATCGCGATGAAACTCACCTCGAAAGCGACATGCGCGATCAGGATCGTCGTATAACCGGCCGCCCAGCCGAGGTCCAGGAAAAGAGTCAACAGCGATGCGCCCATCACCACCTCGGGGGCGGTCAGCGGCAATATCACGAAGGTGTCCACCGCCCGGTACCCGCGAAAACGTTGCCGCACCAGAGCGATCGCCAGCAGCGAACCCAGCACGAGGGCGATCAGGGTGGAGATGAGCGCGATCTCGAGGCTGAGCTTGAGCGCATCGGTGAGGGCGGGGTACTTGAACGGGTCGAGCCAGTTGTCCAGGGTGAAACCCTGCCAGGTGTAGTTGAACTTTCCTGCCGGCTTGTTGAACGAAAAGGCCACGATGACCGCGATCGGCAGGAAGAGATACAGCAGCACCAGTCCCGCAACGATCCGCAGTGAGTAGTCGCCCCACTTCGGGCGTGGCCGAACGGTTTTCGGCGAATGCCGATGACCGGTCTCGGGCGTCGAGGGCCGCTGCACGGCGGTCATACCAGATCCTCCGTTCCCAGTGCCCGCGTGTAGAGGATGACCCCGACCAGGATCAGGCCCATCAGGCCCAAGCTCAGCGCGGCCGCCGCCGGATAGTCCTTGACGACCAGGAACTGTTTCTGGATCACGTTGCCGATCATCGTGGTCTGGGTGCTGCCCAGATAATCGGCGTTGATGAAGTCACCGACCGCCGGAATGAACACCAGCATGCTGCCTGCCAGTACCCCCGGCAGTGACAGCGGCAGGATCACCTTCCGGAAGCTGCGTATGCCACCGGAATACAGGTCCCGGGAAGCCTCGAGCAGTCGCGGATCGATCTTCTCCAGACTCACGTACAACGGCAGGATCATGAAGATGATCCAGTTGTAGGTCAGGCCACCGATCACTGCCCAGCTCGTCGAGAGCAACCGCCCCTCATCCGGCAGCAGACCGATCGAACCCAGTGCGCTGACCACCCAACCCTCGTCGGCCAGGATCGTCTTCCAGGCGATGGTGCGGATCAGGAAGGTCACGAAGAACGGCAGGATGACCAAACCCAAGATCAGATTCTTGAACCGGCCCGCCTTGAACGCGATGACATAGGCCAGCGGAAAAGCGAGCAGCAGGCACAGCACCGTTGCCGTTGCCGCATAACCGAAAGACCGCAGGATCGGGTCCTTGTAGATCGTGAACGCATCGGCGAAGTTGCCGAAATTCCAGTCGAAGGTCAGCGTCGGCAGGTACACCGATCCACCGGACGATGACAACGAGGTGCGGGCCAGCGTCACGAACGGCACCACGAAAAAGATGGCCAGATAGGCCAGCGCGGGCAAGATCATCAAATAGGGGGCGATCTTGCTGCGCTGCCTACTGCTCGCGGCGACTCCTGCCATCTATGCTCCTCGCATCCGTCGTGCCGCCGGGTGATCAGCCACCGGTGACCGCGGCGTAGAGGGTGTTGAATTCCTGGGTCTGCTCGTCGGTCAGCGCGGCCCACGATTTCAGATTGGCCTGCACCTCCGATGACGGGTTGATCAACGGATTCTTCGCAGCCGCCGGATCGATCTTCGCCAGTTCGTCGGTCATGTCCGACAGTGCGGGCACGAACTGGGTGAAAGCCACCAGCTTCGCGTAGTTGGCCCGGTCGTAGACGTAGTCGATCCAGGCCTCGGCACCCTTCTGGTTCTGGGTGGTGTACGGAATGACCATGGTGTCGATGAACCAGTCGCCGCCAGACTCCGGGACGATGAACTGCAGGTCCGGATTGTCGGCCTGCAACTGCACGACGTCACCGGAATATGCTTGTGCCACGGCGATATTGCCGGCCGCGAGGTCATCGGCGTAGTCGTTGCCGGTGAAGCGGCGGATCTGTCCACGGTCCTTCTGCTCCCGGACCAGGTCGACGGCTTTGGTGATCGACTCGGTGCTGGGATTCTCCGGCGAGTTGCCTTGCGAGAGCATGATCATCCCGAGCCCGTCCTGCACATCGGAGAACAGGCTGACCCGACCCTTGAAGGCGGGGTCCCACAGGTCGTCGATCGAGCGGATGTCGCGGCCGGTTGCGGCCCGGTTGTAGGCCAGACCGACCATGCCGGTCATGTAGGGGGCGGTGAACTTTCGGCCCGGGTCGACCTTGGAGTCCAGCAGATCCTGACGCAGGTTCTTGCGGTTGGGTACGCCGGCGTCGCTGATCTCGTTGAGCCAGTTCAGCCCCTTGACCCGGGCGGCCATGAACTCGGTCGGCACCACCAGGTCCGCGCCGATGTCCTGTTTGCGCGACAACGGCTCCTTGACCTTGGCGAACCACTGCTCGTTGTCGTTGAAATCCTCTTTGTAGTCGACGGTCAGGCCGGAGGCGGTCTGGAAGGCCGCGATGAACCCGTCGGCCATGTACAAGGGCCAGTTCGAGATCCGCAGCGTATCGCTGGATGTCTCACCGGTATCCGATGATCCCGAGGACGAGCTGCCGCTGTCGGATCCGCACGCCGCCAGGAACGACGAGCCGAGGATCGCCGCCGCCGCGGTGGCAGCACTGCCACCGATGAACCGCCGCCGGCTGGTGCGGTTGGCCGCCAGTCGGGACAGCAGTCGGGGATCGATCTCGTTGGACATGCTTGGCCTTTCGTCGGGGAGGGGAGGACGGTGAACCCGCAGGTTCAGGATTCGTCGAGCATCTCTTCGAGATCCTCGGTGGTGGGGATGTCGGCGGCGGGCAGAACCAGGGACGCTTCCGGGGACCAGCTGACATACACCGGGTCTCCGGGGCGCAGCATCGGCAGATCCTGTTCGGGACCGACGTGCGCAACGATGGTCGAGTCATCGGGCGCCGCTACGGCCAACCGCACCACCGGACCCTGGAACGTCAGATCGCGCACGGTGCCCCGGATGACGGCGAGGTCACCGGTTGGTTCGTCGGCCGATACCCGTACCCGTTCCGGACGGATCATCAGCGTGGCGTGACCGCCGGATTCGATGGCCGTCTCGCCCGGCCGCGATTTCAGTCGGGTGCCGAGCACCTCGATCTCCACGTGGTCGCGGTTGACCCGACCTGTCTGACGGCCTGCCCACAGGTTGGCCTGGCCGATGAAACCTGCGACGAATACCGTGGCCGGGCGGTCGTAGATGTCGGCGGGTGTCCCGATCTGCTCGACGTTTCCCGCGTTCATGACCGCGATGCGGTCACTCATCGTCAGGGCCTCCTCCTGGTCATGGGTGACGTAGATGAAGGTGATCCCGATTTCACGCTGGATGCGTTTGAGCTCGAATTGCATGGCGTGGCGCAGTTTGAGGTCCAGCGCGCCGAGTGGCTCGTCGAGCAACAGAGCGCTCGGATAGTTGACCAGCGCGCGGGCCAGCGCGACGCGCTGTTGCTGACCGCCGGAGAGTTGGGCCGGTTTGCGTTTGGCGAAATCGGTGAGCCGGACGATCTCGATGATCTCGTCGACGCGCCGGGAGATCTCCCCTTTGCCCTTGGTCTTGTCCAGCTTCATGCTGCGCGGACCGTAGGCGATGTTGTCCCAGACCGTCATGTGCGGGAACAGGGCGTAGTGCTGGAAGACGGTGTTGACGTTGCGCTTGTGCGGCGGAACCTTCGAGACGTCGACACCCTCGAGCCTGATCGCGCCCTCGGTGGGGGTCTCGAAGCCGGCGATCATGCGCAGTGTCGTGGTCTTGCCGCAGCCAGATGGGCCCAGCATCGAGAAGAACTCGCCAGAGGCGATCGTGAAGTCCGCGTCGGCGACGGCGACGTAGTCGTCGAAGCGCTTGACCACGTGGTCGATCTCGATGACGGGCTCGCCCTTGCGCAGCGTTGCTCCGCCCTCGCCAGTGTCAGGGTCCGCGGCGGTGGTGTCTGTACCGGACAGGACTGGGCCTCCTCAGCATTGCGGTCGGTAGGTCAACAATCGCCCATCACACTGACCTTCGCAAGCGATTCCGCAACGAATTTACATTCCGACAATGGATTCCATAGGTTGCACGGCGCAGGAGGTCAGATTCCGCTGCGCTGATGGGTTGACGGCCATCGGTGTCGGAATCGGGCCGTCGCCTGGTGGCGGACGCGGCGTGGTCGAATACTGCCATGACCGGCAACAGTGCGGGGGCCACTCCGACCACGAATCGATCGCTGACCTCACCCTCGTTCAGCGGTCGGTCACCCAGCGGTGTCGGGGATCTGTCGGTGGAGACGCACGGCATCGCCCCAGTGGCGCCGGACAAGCGATATGGTTCGCCGGCCCGCCTCTTCACGGTGTGGTTCGCCCCGCAGGTGAACATGACCGGCGTCTTCACCGGAACCTTGGCGATTCTGCTCGGCCTCGGGTTCTGGTTGGGTCTGCTGGCGATGGTCATCGGCACCGTACTGGGCGGTCTCGTGGTGGCGCATCTGTCGACCTGGGGCCCGCGCACCGGAACCGCCCAGCTGCCCGGCGCGCGGTTGGCATTCGGATCCGGGGTGGCCGTGCCCGCCGCGCTGCAGTGGCTGTCCTCGATCGCCTGGGACGCCCTGGTCGGATTGTTCGGCGGCCAGGCGCTGGCGCTGCTGCTGGACATCCCGTTCTGGATCGCGGTGTTGATCGTGCTGGCCGTGCAAGGTGCCGTCGGATTCATCGGCTATGAGCTCATCCACCGGCTGCAGGCGGTGCTGACGGTGGTGCTGTTCGCCATGTTCGTGGTCTTCGCGATCAACCTGGTGCACGGACACCAGATCATCACTCCGACGACGCTCTCTGGTGCCGACCTCGTGGGCGCGTTCGTCATGGAGGTGACCATCGCGCTCAGCCTGACGATCTCGTGGGCCAGCTACGCGGCGGACTTCAGCCGGTATCTGCCGGTCGAGTCGTCGAAAAAGCGGGTGTTCGGCTACACCTTCGCGGGCATGGTGCTCGCCTACGTCTTCGTGCAGGGCATCGGTATCGCCGCGGCCGGCGTACTCGGCGATCACACCGCCGAGGGCGTGCGCGATGTCATGGGTGGTGGCGCGTTGGGCGCGGTCGCCCTGCTCGTCATCGCCTTGGCGTCGGTGGGTTCCGGGGTCATGAACGACTACTCCGGATCGCTCGCGCTGCAGACCCTCGGGGTACGGGTACGGCGTCCCATCTCTGCGGTCCTGGTCACCGTATGCGCCTTCTTCCTGATCCTGTGGTTGCAGGCGGCGGACACGGCCACGCGATTTCTCGATGTGTTGCTGCTGATCGGCTACTGGATCCCGGCCTTCGTTGCCGTGATCGGCATCGACTGGGTCCTGCGCACACGGTCAGCGGGCGCCTTCGTCGACGTGGCAGCCGCCCGGACCACGCGAAGCGACGCGATCGCCGCGGTGGCCGTGTTCGTCATCTCCTACGCCGCGGCCATCCCCTTCATGAACACGACCCTCATCGCCGGTCCGGTCGCGACCGCCTGGCACGGCGCCGATATCGCCTACTTCGTGAACTTCGCGGTCGCGGCGGTGCTGTACGGCAGCTACCGGTATCTCAGCCGCGCACGGTCCTGAAGAAGGCGCGGACGTCCTCGACGAGCAGTTCGGGCTGTTCGAAGGCGGCGAAGTGGCCGCCGCGCGGCATCGTTGTCCACCGGGTGATGTTGTAGTGCGCCT
Organism: Mycolicibacterium neoaurum ATCC 25795; assembly: GCF_000691525.1. Taxonomy (GTDB): domain Bacteria; phylum Actinomycetota; class Actinomycetes; order Mycobacteriales; family Mycobacteriaceae; genus Mycobacterium; species Mycobacterium neoaurum. The sequence continues at coordinate 148,308 of NZ_JMDW01000010.1, read as the reverse complement.
CGCACCACGCCCGCGGCGAACGCAGAATCTCCTTGGGGAATTCGGCGACGCCGGTGGGCACCCTGACCGGCTCGCGCGGCCCGAACGCGGCGAAGCTCTCCCAGTACAGTCGCGCTGCGGAGGCGCCGGTGCCACCTATCCAGTACAGCATCACGTTGTCGAGCAGTTCGTCGCGACTGAAGACGTTCTCGGGGTGCCCGTCGCAATCGCTCCAGGACCAGAACTTCTCGACGATCCAGGCCAGCAACGCCACCGGTGAGTCGACGAGGCCATAGCCAATGGTCTGCGGTCTTGTCGACTGCTGCTTGGAGTACCCGGATTCCCACTTCCGGTAGTGCTTCATCGCGGCGAATGCCCGCTGGTCGTCCTCGGACGGGTTGGCCAGGCTGGCCTCGGTTGGCTTGCCGATGGCCATATTGGTATGAATCGCAGTGCAGCCCAGCCCGTTTCGTCCGATCTGAGTGGTGACCGCCGCGCCCCAGTCACCACCCTGGGCTCCATAGGTCGGGTAGCCGAGGCGCTGCATCAGGGCATCCCAGGCCAGCGCGATGCGCTCGACTCCCCAGCCGGTGGTGGTGGGCTTACCAGAGAATCCGTAACCCGGCAGCGACGGACACACCACGTGGAAGGCGTCCTCGGCGCGGCCGCCGTGGGCGGTGGGATCTGTCAGCGGTTCGATGATCTTGGCGAATTCGACGATCGATCCGGGCCACCCGTGGGTGATGATCAACGGCAGCGCGTCGGCGTGCGGCGAGCGCTGGTGGATGAAATGGATGTCCAAGCCGTCGATGACACTGCGGAACTGCGCGAAGCGGTTCAGTGCCCGTTCGCGCGCCCGCCAGTCGTAGCCGTCGGCCCAGTAGGCGGCCAGTTCGCGGGTATAGGCCAGCGGGATGCCCTGGCTCCAGTCGTCCACGCATTCGGGATCGGGCCACCGTGTCTCGGTCAGCCGTCGGTGCAGGTCCTGCAGTGCCTGGTCGCTGACGTCGATCCGGAACGGGTGCACATCGGTCATGCCGGTCATCGTGACACGGCGGGCTCAGGACTCAGTGGGCGACATCGGTGTACACCGGCAGGTAGCCGTCGGCGGAGAAGGTGAATCCCCGTGCGCTGGTCTCGCTGCCGCACGAGATACCGGTGGCCTCCTGCACGTTGCAGCGGAATCCCGCGACCATCAGCACCTGTCCGAACGACAGCGTCGCCGCCGGGCCCGGGGTGACGGTGTAGGAGTCCGGATCTGCCATCACGAACTGGGCATCGCCGTGTCGGTCGATCAGCACGGTGTTGGGCGATGTCGGCTCACCGTCCGGCCCGGGAACTTCCTCGGGCGCGCCGGTGATCGACAGCGCGGATCCACCGGTCGGCTGGCATCCTGCCGATGTGTGCGGGACGATCGCGCACTGCCATCGTCCGCTCGGGGTGGTGAAGTGATAGGCCTTCTGTCCCGGCCCGGAAACATAGAACTCGGCAGCATCGGCGAGTTGGTGATTTGTGCGATGCGCAGGCAATTCCGGTGTCGGCGAGGCCGTTTGCGCCGGCGTCCAGGGTTCGCCGGTATCGATCACGGTCGGGGAGCCGCATCCGGCAGCTGCCAGCGCCACACCGCAGGTGATCGCAAGAGACCACGCCGCATGATTGATCTCACGTGCCACCGGCCCAGGGTACGGCCTTGAGAATCGCGCTGAACACAACCGCTGACAGGGCGGGACCCCGCCGACAGGCTGACCAGGTGACACGTGTGATCCGCTTCAACGCCTTCGACATGAACTGCGTCGCCCACCAGTCCCCGGGACTCTGGAAGCACCCCGAGGACCAGTCCTGGCGATACAAGGACCTCCGCTACTGGACGGAGCTGGCAACGTTGCTCGAGCGAGGTCGCTTCGACGGCCTGTTCCTTGCCGATGTGCTGGGCACCTACGACGTCTACGGAGCCGGCGACGAATCGGCCGTGCGCCAGGCCGCCCAGGTGCCGGTCAACGATCCACTGCTGCTGGTGTCCGCCATGGCGCTGGTCACCGAGAACCTGGGCTTCGGGGTGACCACGGGCACCGGATTCGAGCACCCGTATCCGTTCGCGCGGCGCATCAGCACCCTGGACCACCTCACCGGGGGCCGGGTCGGCTGGAACGTCGTCACCGGTTACCTTCCGGCAGCGGCACGCAACATGGGCCAGACCGATCAGCCCGCACACGACGCCCGCTACGACCATGCCGACGAGTACCTGGAGGTGCTCTACAAGCTCTGGGAAGGTTCCTGGGAGGACGACGCCGTCGTCCGCGACACGGTCAACGGGGTTTTCACCGATCCGGCCAAGGTGCACCACATCGGCCATGACGGAACACATTTCAGCGTTCCGGGAATCCACCTTTCCGAACCGTCACCGCAGCGCACCCCGGTCATCTTCCAGGCCGGCGCGTCACCGCGTGGTGTGCGCTTCGCCGCCGAGAACGCCGAGGCCATCTTCACCGCGGCGCCCACCAAGGCGATCCTGCGTGAGAACGTGACCACCATCCGACGCGAGTTGGAACTCGCGGGCCGGGATCCCTACGGGGTGAAGATCTTCAACCTCTCGACCGTCATCACCGCGGCCACCGACGAGGAGGCGCACGCCAAGCACGCCGAGTACCTGTCGTATGCGGATGCCGAGGGGGCGCTTACCTTCATGTCGGGCTGGATGGGTGTGGACCTCGCCCGCTACGGCCTCGACGAACCCGTCGGCAACGTCGACTCCAACGCCATCCTGTCCGCGGTGGCCGCATTCCAGTCCGCCGATCCTGATGGCCGCGAGTGGGCGATTCGTGACATCGCGGAGTGGGGGAAGATCGGCGGGATCGGTCCACGTTTCGTGGGATCCGGCGAGCGGGTGGCCGATGAGTTGCAGGAGTGGGTACAGGAGACCGATGTCGACGGTTTCAATCTCGCCTACGCCGTGACACCGGGTTCGTTCGCCGATTTCATCGACCACGTGGTGCCGGTGCTGACCGCCCGAGGCGCCTACCAAGAGGCGTATGCTCCGGGCACACTGCGCCACAAGTTGCTCGGCCGGGGTGATCGGCTGCCCGAGGAGCACCGGGGCGCCAGTTACCGCGTGGGCGGGAGGAATTCGACGGTCATCGACCGACCCTCGACGGTCCCGTCCTCGTCGGGATCGGTGTCGGCGCAGCCGACCAGGGGCCGGTAATCCTGCCGACGACAATCGTGGTCGGTGCGGGCGTCACTGCAGCGGCACCGGGGTGAAGGTGGCATCGACGCCACCAACGGTCATCGTGACCTCACCCTCCATCACCATCACCTGCGCGGCGACCCGCCGCTCGACGGTCTGGGCGAGCTGCTGCACGGGTGCGTGCGGAATCTGCACCACCGATAGGTTCGCCAGCCCCGCCACCTTGGTGCCCAAGGTGCGCCACCAGGTGGCCACGCCGGCGGCGAACGGGAACAGCAGCACCTCGTCGGCCTGGCCGGCAGCCTTGCCCAGTACTCGTTCGTCGGGCTGGCCGACGTTGATCCACTCCCGGATCCGACCCGTGTAGTCCGCGAGTCTCAAATCCGGCACGCCGGGGGTGGACAGACCAGGGCCGAAGACCAGTTCACCATCGATATCGGCGAGTCGGTGTGCGCGCAGCCCGTACGCCAGCAGACGCACCACCATCCGTTCATCGTTCTCACTGGGATGGCGCGCCACGGTCAGCGTGTGATCGGCGTAATAACCATGATCGACGTCGGAGACACCGAGTTCGACCTTGAACACCGTTGCGGAAAGAGCCACACCGTAGTGTCCATCACGGTGTGGCCGATCAGTACACCGAGGCCCGCGCGCGCTGGTGCGGGGTGGTGTACCGCACCAGCGCATCGCCGCCGAGTTGCACCACGGCAACGGTGATCACCAGGATGACGATGGTGGCCAGCATGACTCCCTGATCGAAACGCTGATAGCCGTAGGTGACGGCGACGTAGCCGATACCGCCGGCGCCGATCGTCCCGGCGATCGCCGAGTACTCGATCATCGCGATGATGTTGATGGTCAGCCCGCCGATGATGGACGGCACCGCCTCAGCGAGTTGCGCTGAACGGATGACCTGCAACCGTGATCCGCCCGAGGCCCGCGCCACCTGTACCAGCGCCGGCGGAACCGAGCGCAGCGAGTTCTCCACGATGCGGGTGAAGAAGGCGATACCGGCCAACGACATCGGGACCACCGCGGCGGGGATGCCGATATTGGTGCCGGTGATGAATCGGGTGACCGGCATGATCGCCGCCATCAGGATCAGGAACGGCAGTGACCTACCGATGCTGATGACCCAGCTCAGCGTCGTGTGCAGGGATGGATTCTCGAACAGCCCGCCGGGAGCCAGATTATGGATGAGTGCGCCCAGTGGGATACCGACGGCCACCACGATCGACATGACGATGCCGACCATGATCAGGGTGTCCAGCAACGCCGGAAACAGCAGTGCGGGAAGCTCATTGACCGGCACCTTGGAACTGGCCAGCAGTGACTCGCTCATGCCACGCCTTCCAGGGTCCGTTCGGCACCGCTGTCGGTGGTGGCCGCCAGGCCGTGCCGGCTCAACACGCTGACCACCTCGCCGCTCACCTCGCCGGGGATGCCCAGGGTCGCGGTGCCGATGGTCACCCCGCCCACCACCTGGACGGATGCGCTGAGCACGGCCAGCGGGACGCCCAGATCGGCGGTGGCCCGGCTGATCCAGTCCGCGGGCACATCAGGCCGGTCGTAGACGACGCGCCATACATGCTGATCCGCGCCGGGGGAGGCGGCCAACCCACTCGGCCGCAGCTCCGCGCCGAGCCGGGACTCCGGATCGGTCAAGAGTTCGACGAGGGAGCCGGTTTCGGTGATCCGACCCTGCTCGAGCCGTGCTGCCGAGTCCGCGACCTTGAGCACCGTATCCATTTCATGGGTGATGAAGACGATCGACAGGTTGAGGTCGTCGCGCAGCTCGCGAAGCAGATCCACCACCGATTGCGTGGTGGTTGGGTCCAGACCTGCGGTGGCCTCATCCGACAACAGCACCGTCGGGCGCAGCGCCAGCGCACGGGCGATGCCGACACGTTGACGTTGTCCGCCCGAGAGCTGGAACGGATAGTGCTGGGCCCGTTCGGAAAGACCGACCCGGTCGAGCAGCTCAGCGACCCGCTGTTTGGATTCAGCAGGGGTGACGCCCAGGTAGTCCAGCGGTAGTGCGACGTTCTCGGCCGCGGTGCGCCGTTCCAGCAGTCCGGACGACTGGAAGATCGTACCGATCCGACGTCGCGCCACCCGCAGCTTGCCCGCCGACAGGGTGGTCAGATCCTCACCGTTGACGACCACGGACCCCGAGCTGGGTGGCGTGAGCAGATTGATGCATTGTGCGAGTGTGCTTTTCCCGGCGCCGCTGGGTCCCACGACGGCGAGGATCTCTCCTGCGCCGACACGGAAGTTGATCCGATCCAGAACCACCGTGTGCTGCTCTCCGTGTCCGTACACCTTGGTCACGTCGGTGAGTTCGATCATAGGTGTCCACCGTGCCAGCTCTCTGCGTGATCGGATACCTTTGCGCTCATCGTGAGCCTGTGCGGCGAATGTCCTTTGTCGCCAGCGTGATCGCAAACATTGCTTCTGGTCCGGTGCGGTCGGACACTGGTGCACACTATGAGCATCGACCAGTCCGAAAGTGCTGCAGCGGATTCGCACGGCTTCACCCTGCAATCCCGTCGCAAGTGGCCCTACATCGCGGGGGCCGTCGTCGCGATCATCGCGGTGGCGGTGTATTTCATCGCGTTCCGAGGTGGCGATGCGAAGTCGGCGAACGAGACGGCGGGCGCCACATTGGAGGTCGTATACCTGGATTCCAACCCGGCCGAGAAGCGCATCATCGACTACATCGGTGAACAGATCACCCCCGATTACGGGGTGAAGGTCGCCGCCGTCGGGTTGGGGGACAGCACACAGATCAACCGTGCCATCAACGACGGCCGCTACGCGGGCACCATCTTCCAGCACCGGCACTGGTTGCAGCAGGTACTCGATGCCAACCCCGCCTTCAAGGAGGAAGCCGGTACGGGGCCCTTCTTCCACTGGGTCTTCGGCATCTGGTCGGACAAGTACAAGTCCGTCGACGACATCCCGGACGGAGCCTCGGTGTCGCTGCTGGCCGACCCGGCGAACAACTCCCAGGGCATTTGGTATCTGGCCCAGGCTGGGCTGATCACCATCCGGCCCGATGCCGACATCACGGCTCTGACCCAGAAGGACATCATCGCGAACCCGAAGAATCTGACGTTCACCCTGCTCGACTTCGGTGCCCAACCGCGGGCGTTGGCCGATCTGGATGCCATTGTGGGATACGCGGAAACCTTTCTGGCCGCCGGCGTTTCGGAGGACAAGCTCATCTTCGCCCCGAAATCCCCGGATGAGTTCGCCTCAGTTCTCACCGTGGGCAGTAAGTATATCGACACCGAGAACATCCAGAACCTGATCAAAGCTTTCAAGGATCCGCGGGTGCAGACCTTCATCGCCGATGATCCCGAGGTGAAGAAGCTGGCGTTGCCCGGCGCACCGGGATGACCGCACGCGAACTGCACTTCGGGGTGAACGTCCTTTCCGACGGGATGCATCCGGCGGCATGGCGGCATCCCTCCGCGGACCCGAACTGGTTCACCGATCCCGCGTACTGGATCGAACTCGCCCGGATCTCCGAACGTGGCACGCTGGATGCGCTGTTCCTGGCCGATACTCCGTCGGTGTCGGTTTCGGGCGATGCGCCGCTCGGTGCGCCCCCGCTGGCACTCGACCCCATCGTGTTGTTGTCGACCCTGGCATCGGTGACCACGCACCTGGGGCTGATCGGTACGGTATCGACGTCGTTCGAAGAGCCGTTCAACGTCGCGCGTCGATTCGCGACGCTGGATCACCTCAGCCGGGGTCGGGTGGCGTGGAACGTCGTCACCACCAGCGATCCCCGGACGTGGCGCAATTTCGGTCGGGTCGGGCAATTGAACACACAGCCGGATCGTGGTGAACGGTACCGGCGCGCAGCCGAATTCGTCGATGTGGTGCGCACCCTGTGGGACTCCTGGGACGACGATGCCGTGCTGGGGGACAAGCGCACCGGAGCCTTCAGCAGGCCGGGATCGATCAACACGATCGGGCACCGAGGCGACTACTTCGATGTCGACGGGCCGCTGACACTGCCCAGGTCACCGCAGGGGCACCCCGTGCTGTTCCAGGCCGGCGGCTCGGCGGGTGGGCTGGACCTCGCGGCCCGCTACGCCGATGGCGTATTCGCCGCGCAGGCCTCGTTACCGGACGCGCTGCGCAACGCCGAGGAATTGCGATCCCGTACCGCTGCATACGGCCGGCCACGTGACGCCGTCCGGATCATGCCCGGGCTGTCCTTCGTGCTCGGCAGCACCGAGGCTGAAGCCCACCGGCGCAACGACGAACTCAACGAGCTCGCGGGCGAGCGCCGGTTGGCCCATCTGGCCTGGCAATTGGGTGTGGACGCCGCCGAACTGGACTGGGACAAACCGTTGCCGCGCTGGTTGATCGACGGGGCCGAGGCAACCGGCAGCTCGCAGGGCGCCCGCGATATCGTGGTGAATCTGGCCCGCCGGGAGCAGCTGACGGTCCGCCAACTACTCGACCGGGTGATCACCTGGCACCGATTGGTGGTCGGTTCGCCCGAGCAGATCGCCGACGCCATCGAGGAGTGGTTCGTCGCGGGTGCGGTCGACGGGTTCAATCTGATGCCCGATGTGTTCCCGTCAGGCCTCGAGCTGTTCGTCGATCACGTGATCCCCATTCTGCGCGACCGCGGACTGTTCCGCCGCGAATACCGACACGCGACCCTGCGCGGGCATCTGGGGCTGGAACGAGTGCCAGATGCCAGCAGCCATCGCGGCCGCGGTTATGTGCCGGCATGATCACACCTCGAGGGGCATATCAGTACACCGAGGCGGTGTTGGTGCGTGCCCATTCGCGTTCGGCGTCCGATCCCGCCGATGGTGGAATCAGTCCGTTGATCATCCACAGCTCCTCGCTGGTTTCGTCCACATGGAATTCCCAGTGCACACCGTCGTGTTTGTCCACGAACGGTTGTAGGATCTCCTTGATCTTGGCGGTGATACGCCGCCGGCCCGCGGTGTCGGCGCTGTGGCGGGCGATGTGTTCGATGACCACGCGGACACCTGCGGTCGATGGTTCACCGCCGACGTAGAAGTCCTCGGGGCGGGTTTCGTCGAACACCACGACCACATAGAACCGGGGTAATCCGATGGATTCGTAGAGTTCGGTGATGCGGCCGGCGAGCGCACTCTTGGCCTCGGCGGTGAAGATTCCGGGTGAGTGGTGAATGGTCCACAGTGGCATGACGATTCCTTTGTGTATCGGGACTGTGTATCGGGACGGCGATCAGTGCGCGAGGTCGAAGGCGAGGTCCTCCACCGGACCCGAGAGCTTCGACTTGACGGCGGCGGTGACGTCGTCGACGAGCACCTCATGCGCGCCCGCCTCCAGTGCGTCGAGCACACGGGTCGCCACATCGGCCGGCGATGTCTTGGGCAGCGCGATATCGGCAACCATCTCGGTGTCGATGAAACCGACATGCACTCCCAACACCTGGGTCTGCTGCCCGCGAAGTTCGACACGCAGCGAGTTCGTCAGCGACCAGATCGCGGCCTTGGAGGCGCCATAGGCCCCGCTGCCTGCCAGCCACGACAGGACGGAATGAACATTGACCACCGCACCGCCCCCGTTGCGGGCCAAGGCGGGCGCCAGCGTCCGGACCACGCGCAGCGGACCTAAGGCGTTGATGTCGAATGTTGTTGCGATATCGTCGAAGTCACCGGTCAGCAGCGATCCGGGCAGCAGGATCCCCGCGTTGTTGATCACGATGTCGACGTCGGCGGCCACCGTTTCCAGCGCGGCGACCGAGGCGTCGTCGCGCACCTCGAGCGCAACGCCGATGACACCGGCGCGCGGGTCTGTGTACTGCTCACGCGCGGTCGAGTACACCTTCGCGGCTCCGCGCGTGAGCAGTTCGTCCACCAGCGCCGAACCGAGACCGCGTCGGCCTCCGGTCACCAGAGCCACCTTGCCGTCGATCGCCACCATGGCACACCTTCCTTTCTGGATAACGAATACGTTACTCAGACTGTAGGCGCACTAGCTGAGTAATGCAAGTGTTAGTTAAAATGGCGTCCATGGTGATGACCTTCGAGGACCGACTCCGCGACCGCAGCCGCTGGACCATCGGTGACAACTGCTCGGTGGTGAAGGTGCTCGACCTGCTCAACACCAAGACGGCATTTCTGGCGATCCGCGAATGTTTCTACGGCACCACGCGATTCGAGGACTTCGTCGAACGGATCGGAGCGTCGGCCCCTGCCGTCTCCCGGGCGCTGCGGCAGCTTGAGAGTGCCGGCGTGGTGAGTAAGGTGCCATATCGAGAGCCCGGACAGCGTGCCCGCGACGAGTACCGCCTCACCGAGGCGGGGGAGGACCTGCTGCCGGTACTGCTCTCGATCGTCCAGTGGGGCGATACCCACCTGCAGGAGAACGGGCCGCCGTTCACCTTCCGCGACGAGGCGGGACGCCCGCTCGCGGTGCGCGTGACCCCGGCCGACGGCGAGCCGCCGATCAGTGCCGATGACATCGAGATCCATTACAACGGCGGCCGCGGTTAGGCTGCTCGGGTGCAGGTCGCCGCGCGGAGCCCGTTCCCGTCGCTTCGCTCGCGGGGCCCGTTCCCGTCGCTTCGCTCGCGGGGCCCATTCCCGTCGCTTCGCTCGCGGGGCCCATTCCCGTCGCTTCGCTCGCCAAGGGGCCCGTTCTCGGTATTCGCGACGCTCTACACCATCGCGATGGTCCTGGAGTTCTCCGAGCGCTGGCCGACACCTTGGTTCACCGGCGCATTCCTGACGGCGGCGACGATCGCCATCGCCACTGGGATGACACGGATCGCCTTCCTGGGTTTGTTGGTCGCGGCCACCGGTTACGTCGCCTTCTTCCAGTTCCCCGAGGTGGCCAACCACGTCAACCTGATGCTGTGTTTGAACATCGCGATGATCGGCGTGTTGTCGGTGTCGCTGATTCGCAAGCAGCGCAGCGCCGATGAGGACTACGCCGCGATCGCACCGATTCTGCGCATCAGCCTGATGCTGATCTATGCGCTGGCCGGCTTCCACAAACTCAACAGCGACTACTTCGACACCGCCGCATCCTGTGCGGCCGGAATCCTCACGTCGGTCATCCACGCGTTGCAGACCGATCTACTCGGCATCCCGGTTGTCCTCCCCGTCGCCTTCGGCGCCATGCTCCTGGGGTACCGGCTGGCGCGCCGCGGCAGGTTCGGCGCCGCCGGGAACCGGCTTTTCACCGCAGTTGCCACTGCCGTGGGACTTGCCGGGCTCGCGGTGGTCGCCGTCGTCGTGTTCTACGTCCGACTCGGTCCGCTGCTCACCGCCATCGGACTCACCGCGGCCCTCGCGGTCCTCGGTTGGGAGCTGGTCGGCGGACTGCTGCTGGCAGTGCCGCGGTTACAAGCGGCGATTGTTGCGTTCGCCCTGACCATGCACGCCGCCCTTGCGCTCATCGGCTTCGTCGATTTCGGGTCCATGGCGGCGGCGTTACTGTTCGCCTTCCTGCCCGCCGCCTACCGGCAGGTGCTGATCGACGGGGCCATCCGGTTGCGCGGACGCCCGGTGTCACGGATCGGCGTCTACGTCGGCATTGCGATCGCGATAGCACTGGTCTCGGGAGTCAACGCCCACCTCGACCGAGTTCCCCATTGGACACTGATCTCGGGCATGGCTTTCGACACGGCGGTCCTCATCGTCATCTGGCCGATCCTGGCCGCCGCGTTCTCACCTTCGCCGCGTCCCGAGTGGGGCGGCGTGCGTATTACCGACGCCCGCACGCCGGTGGTGCTCTATCTCGTTCCCGCCGTGCTCATCGGCATGGGCCTGACGCCCTACCTCGGGTTACGGACCGCGGGCAACTTCTCCATGTTCAGCAACCTTCGCACCGAGGGGGAGCGCTCCAATCATCTTCTGCTGGGCAGCAATCCGCTCAAGATATGGGGATATCAGGAAGACCTGGTCTGGATCATCGATATCGACGATCGCTACGGTGACGTCATCCATCACTACGATGCCGGGGCGCGTGGCTATGCCCTGCCGGTCGTGGAATTCCGCAAGTGGATCCACGACTGGGACCGAGCGGGATACCGCGTTCCGCTCACCTATGGTTACCGCGGCATTCGATACACCACCGACGATATCGTGACCGATCCGGTGTGGCACACACCGAATAGAACGCTGCCGATGGTGCTGTTGGACTTTCGGGTCATTCAGCCGGGAGAGCCGAACTACTGCCGCTGGTGATCGGCCCCGCGCACCACGATGACAGGCGCCGTCGACAGTTGTGCGACGGTCGAGGCGACCGAACCCAGCACCAGTCCGGCGAAACCTCCCCGCCCGCGGCTGCCGACGACGACCAGCTGGGCACTGCGTGATTCCTCGGTGAGCCAGTGTGCGGGTCGGTCCTGCACCAACCGGACCTGCACACGGACATCCGGGAAACGCCGCTGCCAGTCGGCGAGCCGATCGGTCAACGCAGACCGCGCCTGATCCTCGTAGATCTGCCAATCGGTGCCGTACAGCGGCAGCAACCCGACATCGCTCCATGCGTGCACCGCGACCAGCTCCACGCCGCGCAATGCGGCCTCCTCAAAGGCGAGCTCCGTGGCCGCATCCGAGGATGTCGATCCGTCGACACCGAGGACGACGGGAGCGCTGCTGTCAGCCGAGTGGTCAGGGTGCACGATGACCACCGGGCAGCGTGCGTGGTGCAGCAATCCGGCCGCCACCGAACCGAGCGGCAACCGGGAGTGTCTACCCGTACCCCTGTTGCCGACCACGAGCAACAAGGCCTGCCGGGACACCTCGGCCAGAGTGCCGACCACCGGGGAGGGGCGGCTCTCGGTGCGCACGCCCGGGGCATGGACGCCACCTACCGCGGCGGCGAATGTCTTCTCGGCGCGCTCGAGTATGGCGTGGGACGAATCCTCCTGGACCTTGGCAATTGTCGATGCGTCACTCGGTGCCGACCAGGTGGCGATGACCGGAGCCGAGACACTCATCAAGGTCACCGGCACGGCGCGTCGCACGGCCTCGGCCGCAGCCCAGGTCACCGCGGCGTCCGAACCGGGCGATCCATCGACGGCGACCACGATGCCGAGATCGTTGTCTTGCGGGCTGGAATCTTCCGAGCTGGGCATGGTGTCGTTCCTCCTTGATCGACCACCATCCACCGTAGTCGTTGACGGGGGCGTCAGGCAGGGGCTTAAGTCCTCGGGGACCTACGGCAGCGGGGCGGACCACCGCAGCACCGTGCCGCCTCGCGAGCCGGCCCCGACGCTGAACGCGCCGGCCATCTCATCGGCCCGGTGCCGCAAATTGCCCAGCCCACTCTCGGTCATCGCGTCTGCGGCCATACCGCGTCCATCGTCGGTTACGGTGATGCTCAGGTCGTCATCGACGCGTATGACAACAGTCAATTCGGTTGCACCGGAATGCCGTACCGCATTGCTGACCGCCTCCCGAACCACGGCCTCGGCGTGCTCGGCCAACTCTGCGTCGACCACCGAAAGCGGCCCGACGAACTGCACCCTGATACGCATGGCGTCCGATCCGAACTGATCCACCGCATCCTGCAACCGCTGCCGTAACCGGGTCGAGCCGGCGTGTTCACCGTGCAGATCGAAGATGGCGGTGCGGATTTCCTGGATGACCTCTTGAAGATCATCGATCGATGACGAGAGGCGTTGTCGCACTTCGTCGGACTGGCTGCGGGCCACCGTACCCTGCAGGGACAGACCGACCGCGAAGAGACGTTGGATGACATGGTCGTGCAGATCTCGCGCTATCCGGTCGCGGTCGGCCAGCACGTCGAGCTCGCGCATCCGCCGCTGGGTCATCGCCAACTGCCATGCCAGTGCAGCCTGCCCGGCGAACGAGGCGGCCATATCGAGTTGATCGACCGTGAACGGCCGTGCCTCGGCGGTGCGGACGGCAATCAGAACGCCGGCCACCGCTCCGGTCGCCCCGAGCGGGACGACCAGCGCGGGCCCGGGTTCCCGGAGTATCGACGATGCGAGCTCGAGGCTGTCGCAACGATGGGGGACCCGCTCGAGCAGCGTCCGTCCGACGATGTCGTCCACCATCGGAATTGCCCGCAGTGCATCGATATCGACCGCGATCGGGCCGGCAACCTCGGTGATCACCAGTTCGGTCGTCTCGTCCGGGTCCCCGGTCGGGACGGCGATGAAGGCAGCGTCGGCACCCGTGAGCGAACGGGCCAGTTCGGCGATACGTCGAAATGCGTGTGCCGGATCGGACCCGGACAGCAATTCGGTCGCGATATCGCGGGTTGCCTCGATCCAGGACTGCCTGGCTCGGGCCTGCTCGTAGAGCCGCGCATTGTCGATGGCGATACCGGCCGCTGCCGCGAGCGCCTGGGCCAGCACCTCGTCGTCCTCGCTGAACGGGCCACCGGAGTTCTTCTCGGTGAGGTAGAGGTTGCCGAACACTTCGTCGCGAATCCGCACGGGCACGCCGAGAAAGCTGCGCATCGGCGGATGATTCGCCGGGAATCCCACCGACGCCGGATGGTCGGTGATGTTGTCCAGCCTGATCGGGGTTGGCTCGTCGATCAACAGACCGAGTACGCCACGCCCCTGCGGCAGCCTGCCGATCATGGCACGGGTGTCCTCGTCGATACCCTCGTAGACGAACTCGACCAGATCGTGCCCGTCGGCGTCCCTTCCGCGGACGCCGAGCGCACCGTAACGGGCATCCATCAGTTCGATCGCCGTGTGCACGATGGTGCGCAGCGTGACATCGAGGTCCAGTCCGGAGGTGACCGCGAGCATGGCTTCGACCAAGCCGTCCACCCGATTGCCGCTCTCGACGATCTGCTCGACACGGTCCTGGACCTCACCGAGCAGTTCGCGCAATCGCAGCTGGGACAGTGTCTCGCGCAACGGGACCTCGCCCCGTCGGTCAGCTCGCCTCCCGCGGACGCCGTCGGCCGCATCCCCGTCGGTCACCGGCCCATTGTGCCATCGCGAGAACAGTGCGCCTACGCTCCCACGTACTTGCTGAGCGCCGCTGCCTGGCGGCGCAATTGTTCTGCCGCCTCGGGACGGTTGAGCGCGCCGTAGCGATCCGCTTCGGCGATGTACTCGGCCATCAGATCACCGAGCACTACCTGTACGTCGGCGCTCGTGAGAGCACGCCGGGGCACCTCGCTCGATGCCAGACCTGTTGTGGCGCCGGCGATCATCGAGTTCTGTTCGGCGGGGATGTGCGCTCCGCGCTGGTCTGGCACGTCCACCGCTTCGGCATTGTCGATGGCGGCCAGAGCCGCGCGCAGCGCCGCCACCGTTTCGGCAGAGCGGGCCTTCATCGCGGTCATCAGGTCCGCACGCATCGCGTCCCGCAGCATTGTGGCCGGGTGAGTGTCATCGACCATGCTCGACCTCAGCCGTTGCGTGCCAACCCCGCCAGGATCGTTGCGGTCGATTCATCACGGACGCGACGGTACCCGGTCCCTGCCCACAGGTGAACGAGGTCGTCGACCCCGGCCGCGGCGGCAGCCTTCCGCAAAGGACTGGTCAGATGGTGAATCGCGGGATACCCCAACGGCGCGCCGGCCTCGAACCGATCGATGAACGCGTTGCGCAGGCCGCGGGCGGGCCGCCCGGTGAACGCACGTGTCAGCACGGTTTCGTTTCGCGCCGGATCGATCAGGGCGGCCTTGTGAGTGGGCGATGCGGCGCTCTCGTCGGCGCGCAGCAGCACGGTACCCACCGCTGCCGCGACCGCCCCAAAGCCCAAAACCTCCGATACCGCCTCGGCGCTCGCGAGCCCGCCGGCCGCGATCACCGGGATGTTCACCGTCGCGCTCACCTCGGCCACCAGATCGTTGACCGCGACGCCGGCGAGCGGCCGGTCGGGGGTGAAAGTGCCCGAGTGTCCGCCTGCGGCGCCGGCCTGCGCCACCACGAGGTCCGCACCGGCTTCGGCGGCGGCGGTCGCCTCGACCGTATTGGTCACCGTCTGGACGACGATGGTGCCTGCCTTTTTCAGCCTGGCGATGACATCGCCCCCGGGGAGACCGAAGGTGAAACTGACCACCGGGACCGGATCGGTCAGCAGCAGGTCGATCTTGGCGCCGAACGCGTCGTCATCCTCGATCGGGTCCGAAGGCAACTCGAGCTCGAACCGGTAGGCCACCTCCTGCACCAGGTGTGCGTACTGCCGGTACGACGCGGCATCGATGGGAACCGGGTTCGGTGCGAAAATGTTGACGCCGAACGGGATCGACGCCTTTCGGACCGTGGCGATCTCGGTGAGCAGCACCTGCGGGGTTTTGTAGCCGGCGGCCAGGAACCCCATGCCACCGGCGTCGGCGGCGGCGATCACCATCTGCGCGGTGGTGGCGCCGCCGGCCATCGGCGCGGCGATCAGAGGGATGTCGAGCCCGAGCAGGTCGCGGGCAGCCTTGGTGCGTGCGGTCATCGTCATTCCTCGGGTGCGGAGTTCTTCGTCTGCAGTCGATTCTGCGCGCCCGGCCCGCACAGGTATAGGACACGCCGGCTCTCAGCCGCGAGACACAGCCTCACACGCTGGCCACGGCACCTGCCCGGCCCGGCCCGCAAACCTCAGGCCGGGACCGCCAACTTGCTCACGGTGAAGGCCGCGGCCTGGTCGGCCATCCCGTTGACGGCGTACTGCTGATGCGGCGCACTGGATCCGGACGGCGGTGAACCCGCGCACACGGTATCGCCGGGAGCGCAGAGCTCGAGCGCTTTCGCGGCATAGGCGGACCCGACGTCGATCACCGGTGCTCCGTACTTCACCGCCGACCAGCCTGCGGGCATCCCGAACAACACCACCGCGGCCACGTTGTCGATCACGTCGTTGGGCAGCGGCGGCGGACCGGTCACCCCCGCGGGCACCACGCCGGAGGTCGACAGTGCCGTCACGACCGCACCCTGCGAGTAGCCACCGAGCACCATCCGGGTGTTCGGGCACACCGAGGTGACACCGCGGACGTGGTCGGTCTCATCCCGGACACCATCGACGACATTCTGCGTGAACAGAGTGCCGCCGCTGAAGTTGTTGCTGGCCGGATAGTTGACCGCATGTACCCCGACCGTCCGCGGAAAGGCCTGGGCACGAAGCGAATCGACGAAACGCTGCCCCACACCGCCGACGCCCGGTGGCTCGGCTGTCCCCCTGGCGAAGACCACACCGATATCGGGACAGGGTTGCGGCTGGGACGCCGCCGTGGGAATCAGGACCGGTAGCGCTGCCAGCGCCAGTCCCGTCGCCCCCACCATCCGGGCCAGAACTCGTAGACCCCGTAGACCCTGTGAACCTGCAGCCAATTCCTACCCCCAGAGACGCTCGTATCCAGACTGTGACAGACCCCCGGCTCGTGTGCCGTCATTTCCGCCGACACCCACCACCGCCGTACTCATCGAGCACCTCCGTCGCTGCGTTACAGCACCTGCTCAGTCGGTCAGGCCGACGCTGCTCACCGAACTCAGTGCACCATCATCATCGGGTTGCTCGAACACCACCCGGGCTCGTCGTTCCGTTATCTCAAGGGTCGCGATGGTGTTCCCGAACAGCGGTCCGCTCAGGTTGTGCCAGGACATCGGCAGATTCGGTGCGCCGTGCCTGCGCGCCCAGCGGCGGGCGCGTCGAGCAACCCAGGACGACCAGCCCAACCGGAACACCGGCTTGACGTAGAACGGCACATAGTTGTGCACGGGGGAGCAGACCAGTTGATGAACCCGCGCTTCAGGCTCATCGGGGTTGTCGGGACTGCCGCCGAACCGCGCGCGGGCGGCGTAGGAATGGTGCACATCGCCGGACAGCACGCTGACCGTCGCCGGACCTCGCGGTGCGTGGCCCGCCGCCGCCTCGATCAGCTCACTGAGCCGTAGGAAGGATGTCGAGAACGCCGGCCAATGCTCGAAATCTGCCGCCTGCCGGATCTTCTCGGCGATCACGCCACGAATCCCCGACCGGTCGGCGGCGATCTCGTTCACGGTCTGCATATCGCCGATCGCCGGCGGCAGCAACCACGGCAGCGAGGTCGCCAGGATGAGGTGGTCCAACGACTCCAGATCGTCGTCCACGTGGCGTTGCACCCAGCCGAACTCGCGGTCACCCAGCATCTTGCGGCTGCCGTCGTCCAAGATGCGCGCGTTGCGAGAATCGACCATCAACAGCCGGCTGCGGCCCAGATCCCAGCGGAAGCTGAAGCGCAGGCCTTTCTCGCCGTCGACTTCGCGGTCGGCCCGGTCGGCGAGATCGGCAAGCAGCGGCCACCGGTCACCGCCGGCCGACAGGACCTGCTGGTAATCGGCGTCCTCGTCCAGCTGTTGCGGACTGAGATTGCCGATGTGCTGGTAGACCCAGTACGACGCCAGTCCGGCACGGATCCGATCTCGCCACCACGGCTTCTTGTTGACCGCCACTCGCCAGGCAGCCGAGGTGTTCCAGTCATCACGGATATCGTGGTCATCGAAGATCATGGCGGTGGGCAATGTCGACATGACCCAGCGGATCTCCGGATCGCCCCAGGTGTGGCAGTAGAGACCCACGTATTCGTCGAAGCTGACCACCTCGTCGGGTGGCCGCTTCTTGTTGGTCCGGCGTCCGGTGAGCCGTTGGCGCGCATCAGGTGTCAGCTCGTCGGCATACACCTGGTCACCGAGCAGGATCAGCACATCGGGCCAGCGCTCGGGGGGCTGGGTGGTCATCCGCTCGGCATAGCAGTCCAGCGCGTCGCGGCCGAGCTTGGCGTCGATCCGATCGTCACCGGTCTTGGGATAACGGCAGGAGCCGAAGATCACCCGCAGTCGCTGCGCGGTGGCCGGCCCGCGCGTCCGGATCACACTGGGCGGGAACCTCGAATCCGGCTCCGGCCAGACCTGCTCCCCGTCGACGTGCACCTGGTACTCGGTGGTGCTGTCGGGGGCGAGTCCCTCCACCGCAACGAGCGCGTAGTGGTGGCCTTGTACCTCGAACGTGCGGGCTGAGGACCCCAGTACGGTGACCTCGGCGGGTTCATCGGTCTGCACCCACACCATTGCAGTGGTTTCTCCCACGTGGCGCAGGACGGGGCCGAGCACGAGAGTCACCGAGACAGCCTATGGGCTGACGCCGCGGGTTCGCCTCGATTCGGCGCTGCCGGGGACTCGGGTCAGGCTCCGATCGGCTGGTGGGCCGCCTCGGAGACGAAGAGTTCGGCCGAGGCGATCCGCCGCGCCGCGCGGTGCAGCGTCACCGTCGCCAGCCTGCCGTCGGGTGAGTACCCGAGGTCGACCGGTAGCACGCCGGCCGCCGTCCCGATCCGCAGCGGTGCTCCCTGGTGCAGTGTCAGTCCGGAGAGCACACCATCGCGCACCGTGGCGGCGGCAGCGAGTGCGACGGCCGATGTCAGACCGATCGCGGGGTGCGGGGCGAGCATGGACAGCATCCGCACCGAGACATCATAGTCGTCGGCGCCGATCAAGGCACCGGCAGTCGTGCGGTAATCCCTTGCTGCGCCTACGATCCCGACCTTGGGGATGGAGTTGCTCACGGGATCGCCGAACCGGCGCAGCCCCATCTGCAATGACGCGTTCTTGCGCAGTTCCATCAACAGGGGTGTCTGGTGGGCGAATTCGGCGTTGCTCTCGGTGCCGTCCAGTCCCAGATCTGAGGCGTCGAACAACGCCGCGGGGGCGCCGGTAGCGACCAGGGTCGCGCGGTATGTGCGATCACAGGCATCGACGAAGTCCACGGGACGGCCGGTCGGCAGAACGGGTGCCGCATCGAGACCGGTGAAGGAGAGTCCGACCGGCACGCCCAGCGCGGTGGTGCCCGGTACCGCGGCCGTGCCTTCGGTCGGCACCTTTCCACCCGGAGTGGAGATGGTCGCCGTCAGGACGGCGCCCGAGACCTGATGCCGCAACCGCACGGCGGTCACCTCGTCGTCGACCGGGACCAGCCCCGACTGCAGTGCGTAGAGCCCGATCGCGGTGGCGCAGTTCCCGCAGTTGCTGGCCCATTCGACCCTACGGTCGGCGATGGCGATCTGGGCGAATTGGTAGTCGATGTCGATGTCGGGGTGGCTCGATCGGCGCACGATCGCCGCTTTGGATGTCGTCGAGCTACCGCCCCCGACGCCGTCGAGCTGGCGGGGGTCACCCGAGCCGAACGCGGACGTCAGCAGCGCGTCGAGCCCGCCGGCGTGATCGACGATCGGGTCGACATCGACGGCGTTGAACAACCAGCACTTGCTGGTTCCGCCCCGCATCCATGTACCTCGTAGCACGAGCATGAGTGTCGGTACCTTTCCACGCTGGACGCTCATCGGCGGGTCTGGTCGACGGTGACCGACGCTGGATGAGCAACCCTTCACCGTCGATTCTCGGCGGTGAAAGGGTGAAGGACAATCTCGGATAGTTGGATAGGGGTCGACTTTTGCTAAAGCTGTCTGGGTCTTGTCGTCAGGCCGCCGACCGAGCCGCTGCCCGCAGCGTCAGGCGAAGCCGGGCACCAGGACCAACAGCACCCAGCACAGGGCCGGGGCGACCGCGACCACGATGCCGGCGTTGAGCAGGAGCTGTCGGTAGAAGCGGGGCCGGTCGATGCCCTGGGCGTTGGCAAGGACCAGAGCGCCGTTGGTCGAGAACGGAGACACGTCGACGACGGTGGCAGCGATCGCCAACGCGGCCACGACCCCGACCACCGGAAGGGTGCCCATCTGCAGCAGCGGGAGCGCCAGCGGGATGATCGCGGCCAACAATGCCGTCGACGAGGCGAACGCCGATGTCACGCCGATGACGTAGCAGAGCACCAGTGCCACCAGCAGCGGCGCACCCACCGTGATGGCCATCTGGGCCAGGTGATCGATGGTGCCGACCTCTTCGACGATCGATATATAGGTCACCATCCCGGCGACCAGCAGGACGGTCGGCCAGCTGATGCCGGCGATGGCCTCACTCTGCTTGGACAGGTCGGTGAATGCCAGGACCGCCCCTGCCGCGATCGCCACGAAGCTGATCGGCATGTGCAGTACGAGGACGAGCACCAGCACCGTGGCGATCAGAAACAGGGTCAGTTTCTGCACCCCGGTAACGGAGGGCTGGACCGCCGTGGCGGCCTCGGTGCGTGCCGGACGGGTCAGAACTCCCACGCCGCCGGCAGGCGTACGCGAAGGTCCCGCCGCAGACCCGGCACCGCCGAGATCGTCCGGCGCCGTCGGCTGCGAACCGAGCGCGGTGTAGCCGAGGTCGCGGACGCGGGACAGGGCCGCATACCCGACGATGGTGAGCACCGAGAGGAGCAGGTTGATGGCGTAGCTCGCGAAGAAGAGCAGCCAGGGGTTGACCGTCAGGCCGCTCTTCTCGACCAGGTCGACCACGAGCACGCCGGACACCGAGATCGGCGAAAAGGCCCCGGCATGCGCACCGTTGATGGTCATGATGCCCATCACCAGCGGGCTCATCCTCGTGCGCGCGGCAAACGTCATGGCGGCCGGCACGATCAGCGCGACGGCGGCCGGACTGAAGGTGCCCAGCGCGGTCAGCACCGACGCGCAGAAGAAGAACACCCAGGGCACCACGGTCACACGTCCGCGCACTCCGCGGATACATGCGTTGACCAGCAGGTCGATGGTTCCGTTCTGCTTGGCCATCCCGAAGAAGTAGGTGACGCCGATGATCGTCAAGACGATCGAGCTGGGGAACTCGGCGAGGATCTCTTTGTCGTCATAGCCGAGGAGGAAGGCTCCGACGGCGAATGCGCCGATGAAGCCCAGGATGCCGATGTTGATCGGGCAGATCGTGGCAATGACGAACATCGCGACCAGCGCGATCAGCGGCAGAATCTCTACATAACTCATGGGCGTTCTCTCAATTCCAGGCGCGGCGTCGTCGCCGTGGCGGCGCCGAACGTCTGCGGCGGCAGCTCGGCCGACGGGGACCGCGCTGCGTCACATACGACGATTCTTCATTACCCAGATCACACTAGGATCGGAGTTCGTTCACCACAATCGATGATTCCTGGACCCACTAGAAGAAAAACTTAAGGCGAAGAATCTTCAGTTCGGCCGGATGCGACGGACCGCGGGGGTCGTCTTGCCGTCGTGTTTATAGGCGACCTCTTCGAATGTGTCGACCAGGGTGGCCTCGGCCGGGGTCAAACGGTGTTCGGACAGATGGGCCAGCAGGATCCGGCGTGATGGAGCGCCCCGTAATGGGATGACCTTGACGTCCTCGCGGAGGTTGGACAGCGCCAATCGGGGCGCCATCGACACCCCGAGGTCGACGGCGACCATCGCTTGGGCCTCCTGGTAATCGTTGGCCGCGAAGGCGACAGTGGGGGTGAAACCTGCGTTTTGGCAGGCCTTTTCGAGCGCGGCACCGACCGGGTGATGATCTTCCCTGGTGATCCACTGCTCGTCGGCGAGCTCGGCCATATCCAGATACTCGCGATGGGCGAGACGGTGGTTGACCGAGACCACCAGCGTCGGCGGATCCACCAACAGCTCTCGTACGACCAGTTCGCGATCGGTCACCGGTGCCCACTCGTAGTCCCACAGCAATGACAGTTCGACCTCGCCGTTGTCGAGCATGCCGCGCAGTGCTGCGAATCGGGAACTGCGCACCGTGAGCTTAACGGCGGGATGTCTGGCCTTGTACAGCTTGACAACCTGGGGCAGCAGACTCGATCCGACAGTGGGGAAGGTTCCGAGCCGGACGGTCCCGGATCGCAGGCCGGCGATCTCGTCGAGCTCGCTGCGGGCCGCCTGCAGTTGGGTTTCGATCCGCTCGGCACGTCTCGCCAACGCCGCACCCGCCTCGGTCAGCCGCACACCCCGGGCATGGCGTTCCAGCAGCGGCTGACCGGCCTCCGCCTCCAGCTTCGCAATCTGCTGCGAAATCGCCGAGGTGGTGTAGCTCAGGCGGTTGGCGGCGGCCGTCAATGAGCCGGCCCGCACCACGTCGACCAGCAGTAACAACCGGCGAGGATCGAGCATCGCAGCTCCATTCAGTTCATCTAAAGGGTAATCGATATTTTCGTAATTGTACTCGACCCTGATGTGAGCCACGCTGAACTCCTAGCCACGACGTGAGCGGCATCACCCTCCGTTCTGGCGCGTCGGCAGCGAGGAGAAAACGCCATGACCAGTCTGTGGGGCACGTGGATGCGCGGCGGGACCAGCAAGTGCTGGCTCTTCAACGCCGTGGATGTGGATCCGTTGCTGCGCAACATCGATCTCGACGCCGTCCTGATCGCGGCATTCGGTTCCGAGGATCCCCGCCAACTCGACGGCGTCGGCGGGGGGACATCGACGACCTCCAAGGCAGCGATCGTCCGGCGCTCCCGCCTCGACTACGTCGATGTCGACTACCTGTTCGCACAGGTGGCCATCGGCCGCCGTGCCGTCGAATGGGGGAGCAACTGCGGGAACTGTGCCACGGCGATCGGCCTGTACGCCCTGCAGACCGGGATGGTTGCCGCCGCCCCGGAGATGACCGTCGTGCGGATGCGCAACCAGAACACCGGTGCCCGGCTGAGCGCCCGGATCGCCACACCGGGCGGGATCATCCCGGCCGACGGTGATGCCGCGGTGCCGGGCACCAATGCCCGCGGAGTCCCGGTATCGCTCACGTTCACCGATGTCGCGGCCAACCCGGACAACGTGCTGCCCACCGGCTCGGTGACCGATGTCATCGACGTCGGGGGCCACCGGTACCGCGGCACGTTCGTCAATGCCGGCGCACCCGCCGCCCTCTTTCGTGCCGCGGACTTCGACCTGACCGGGGTCGAGGGCAATGATCAGCTGGCCGAACGGCTGCCGGTACTCATCGAACTACGCCGGAAGGCCGCGCTGGCAATGGGTTTGGCCAAGCCGGGCGATCCCGTGCAGCACGCCGTGCCGAAGGTCGGCATCATCGGCGCGGCGCGTGACTACGTCGCCACCGACGGCATGTTCATTCCCGCCGAGGCCTACGACGTGGCCGTCCGCATGGTGTCCATGCTCGCGCCGCACCCGGCGATCGGTCTGACCTCGGCCGTCGCCGTGTCCACCGCGGCCGCGGTCCGCGGCAGTGTGGTGGCCGAGCAGCTCAGCGGCCATCTCAGCGGCCATGCCGGGACAACCCTGCGACTGGGAACTGCGGCGGGGATCATCCCGGCCACGGTGACCACGACCGACATCGGTCTGCCCCGCGACGTATCCCTGCATCGGGCGGCCCGCCGTATCGCCAGAGCCGAATTGTTCCTCGCGGAGTCGACACCCGACTACGCCATGTCCGCACACCGCCCCAACCACTGAAGGAAATGATGAAAGTCACCATCGAGAACCTGACGTTGGCCTACCACGGCAACACCGTGGTCAAAGATCTGGACCTGGAGATCGCCGATGGCGAATCCCTGGTGCTGCTGGGGCAATCCGGTTGTGGCAAAACCAGCACCATGCGGTGTGTAGCCGGACTGGAGACGCCGAGTATCGGCCGCATCAGCATCGGTGACCGCGTCGTCCACGACAGCACGACGGGGCGATCCGTTCCGCCGCACAAGCGCAATGTCGGGATGGTCTTCCAGTCCTACGCGGTGTGGCCGCATCGCACAGTGGCGCAGAACGTCGGATTCGCACTGAAGATGCAAAAGGTCGCGAAAAGCGAATTGGTGCAACGGGTCGACGAGGCGTTGCAGCTGGTCGGCCTGGGTCATTTGGCCGACCGCGGCGCCAGCCAGCTCTCCGGTGGCCAGATGCAGCGTGTCGCACTGGCCCGCAGCCTGGTCATGCGTCCCAGTGTGCTGATGCTCGACGAACCGCTGTCCAACCTCGACGCGCGGTTGCGGGAGCGGTTGCGGATGGAACTTCGCGAGCTGCAGTTGCGGCTGGGGCTGACCACGGTGTACGTCACACATGACCAGGTCGAGGCCTTCGCCCTCGCCGACCGCATCGCGTTGATGCAGCAGGGGCGGATAGTCCAGATCGGTTCCCCGGAACAGATCTACAAGAACCCATCGTGTGCCTCCATCGCCGAATTCCTCGGTATCGGCAACATTTTCAGCGTCACGGCCGCACCCGGTGAGCTGGACTGCACACTGACCGAACATCCCGCCATCTCGGTGGTCGTCGACTCGGCACGCCAGTTCGACGGCCCCGCGATCGTCTGCCTGCGCCCGGAAGATCTGCTGGTCACCGGCCCCGCCGAATCGGCACCCACCGGCCAGCACTGGCTCGGTCGCATCGAGGTCGCCAGCTACCAGGGTGCGTCGATTCGCTACCGGGTAACCCTGGACAACGGACCCGAGATCGAGGCCGTCGCCACGGGTAACGGCAGCCCGGTCCTGGGTATCGGCGAACCGGCCGTGGTGACCGCGCGACCCGGTGCGGCCCAGCTACTGGTCGACGACCGTAGCGAGACACCCACGGCGGTGCCGGCATGAGCGCGCCGACCACGGACCGAACGCCCGCCACGACAGCCCCGGTTGGGCCCCGCGGCGCCGAGCCCCGCCGCCGGAAGCGGTCGGCGCGCCGGTCGCTTCCGGTGCTGGTGCAGCTCGCCGTCCTCACGGTCATCGTCCTGTGCCCGATGTTCTTCATCCTTGCCGGAGCGTTCAGCGCGAACACAGAGCGGGACAACCTCTTCGATTTCGGCCGCTTCACCCTCGACAATTTCGCGGTGCTGGGCTCGGGAACCGCGCGGACGGCCCTGCTGAACTCGGCGGCCGTCGGGGTCGGGTCCTCGGTGGTCGCCCTGGTGATCGGCTGCCTGCTCGCCTTCCTGGCGGCCCGCACCGATATCCCGGGCCGCAAACTCATATACGGCATCGCGATCATGCCGCTGTTCCTGCCGGCCCTGGTCGGTGCCCTCGCGTGGGCGCTGCTGGCCGGTCCGGCGACCGGCTACCTCAACCTTGCCTTCGGCGCCGTCGGTCTTCCACACCTGATGGACATCTACAGCTTCACCGGAATGATCTTCGTCCTGGGCCTCTACTACGCGCCGTATCCGTTTCTGATGGTCCACTCGGCGCTGTCGCTGATGAACCCCGATTTGGAGGACGCGGCCAGCCTCCACGGTGCGCCGGTACGGAAGATGCTGCGGGAGATCACGTTTCCCCTGGTGATGCCTGCCGTGCTCGGCTCGGCCATCCTGGTCTTCGCGCTCACCGTCGAGAACTTCCCGGTTGCCCAGGTGATCGGCGTGCCGGGGGGAGTGGACACCTTGCCCACCCTGATCTACCGGCTCATGAACGCTTCCCCGGCGCGATCCAACGATGCGGCTGCGGTGGCCGTCGTGCTGACCGTGCTGCTGGTCGTCGTGGTGGCGATGCAACAGCGTGCCATGGGCGGCAAGGAGTTCACGACGGTCAGCGGTAAAGGCGTGCGGGCGCGGCAGGTGTCTCTTCGACGCTGGCGACTGCCCGCGGCGGTATTCGCGTGGAGCTATTTCGTCCTGGCCGTACTGCTGCCCGTCGGCGCCTTGATCATCGCTGCCATGCAGACCAGTCCGTATGTCGCCGATCTCGGTCAGCTCGCCCGCCCGGGTGCGTTGTCGCTGTGGAACATGGGCCAGACCCTGCAGAGCACCGAGTTCCACCAGGTCGTGGTCAACAGCGTGGTGGTCGGGGTGGCCACCGCGGCGATCGGTACCGCGCTGTGCTTCGCACTGGCGTACACGCGCTATCGGACCCAGGCGCCGGGCCGCAAACTGCTGGAGTACGTGGCGATGCTGCCACTGGCGGTCCCGGCGATCGTGCTGGGCCTCGGTCTGTTGTGGACGTGGCTGGCACTACCGGTGCCCGTGTACGGCACGCTGGCGGTGCTCGTCATCGCGTTCGTGGCGGTGTTCCTGCCACAGGGCTATCGGGGGGTTTCCGCCTCGATCATCCAGTTGGACAAGGACCTCGAGGACAGCGCCGTGATGCTCGGCGCACGTCGGCACCGCGCCATCACCTTCGTCACCGCCCCGCTGCTGAGGGTGGGTCTTTCCTCGACCTTCCTCCTGCTGATGATGCTGGCCATGCGCGAGCTGACCGCGGCGCTGTTCCTGTTCACCTCCGATACCCGGTTGTTGTCCATCGCGATCTTCGACGCCTACGACAACGGCTCCTTTCAGTCTGCGGCGGAGCTCAGCCTGCTCTATTGCGCCGTCATCGGTGTGCTCGCCGTCCTGGCGCGCCGCTTCGGATCCAAGGAGATCTCATGAGATCTATCACCCGTCTCGTCATCGGACTCGTCTCCGCGACAACGGTATTGGCAGCCTGTACACCGCCGCCGCCCGCGCCGGACCTGACCAGGCCTGCCGCGTCGGTCTCACGCGATTCGGCGTTGGTGATCGACGGCGAGCAGATTGCCGATCCGGATCTCTGGGCCGCTGCTCAACGGGATGGTCAGATCACGCTGTACAGCGGGTGGACGGCCGACAGTGAGGCCGCTTTGCTCGATCAGTTCGAGGCGGATACCGGCCTTGAGGTGAAATTGATCCGGCTCACCCCGAATCGCCTGTACGAGCGGATCGTTGCCGAATACGGTGCGGGCAAGTTCAATGCCGATGTGGTGCGCATCTCCGATGCGGGCTTTGTCTCCGGACTCAGCCGACGCGGTGTGTTCCAGCCGTACACGCCACCCACCGCGACCAACCTGCGCCGTGACGTCGTCTTCGACGATGGCAGCTACTACCGCACGTTCAACCCGATATAGACCTTCGGCTACAACACGGCGCTGGTGGATCCGGCTGAAGCGCCGACGAGTTGGAAGGATCTTCTCGGCGAGCGATGGACCGGCAAGCTCGGCATCGCCCAAGCAGGTGCCGGTGGCAGTGCTCTGGCACTGACCCGGTTTCAGCGTGATGTCCTCGGCGATGAGTATCTGCGCGAGTATGCCGGGGAAACAAGGGTGTTCGACTCCCTCGGCGCCGAGCTGGACAGCCTCGCCCGCGGGGAGATCGATGCGGGCACCGTCGTGGTCAGCAGCGTCAACATCGCGGCCAACGAGAACGCCCCGGTCACATTCGTCGTACCCGATGAGGGGGTGACCGCCTACGACTACTACACCGGGGTGGCCTCGACCGCGACGCACCTGGCCGCCGCGAAGGTCTTCCTGAATTGGAATCTCTCCCAGCGCGGCCAGAACGTGTTGCGCGACATCGGCGAATACTCCGTCCGCGAGGACGTGGCGGCGCCCAACGTACGCGGTGTCCAGCTGCCGGACTTCGATGATCCCCGCGTGCACCGCATCACCCCGGCAGAGGCGACCGCATGGTCTGAGCAGGACCAGCGGGCTTGGAATGCCATCTTCGGATACAACGAATAGAACGGCGGCGAGTCGCCGCGGTTTTGCTCCTGAGCAGGTCCCCAACCCGTAGTGTGAAAACCCGGGTCCGCCGCGTGGGCGGACCCGGGCAGAGTCAGATCGCGACGCCACCTGTTCCGGGGTGAGGGGTTTCACGATGTACGTCCCACGCCCGTTCGAGGCGAGCAGGTGGCAGTCACCTGTCGGGCACAGAATCGCGCCATGCGCAACCTGATCGCAGCCATCAATGCATCGATCGATCCGGCGGCGCTGACCCGCCGGATCACCGAGCAGATGTGCTTGTTCACCCCCAAGGCCGACGGCGCGGCCGTCAGCATCCTGGCGCCCACCGACGAGTTCGTCGTGGTATCGGCCTACGGTGTCGTGGAATCTCTGCTCGGCCTGCGCCTGCCGGTCGCCGGGACATTCCAGGGGATGGCGGTGGCCACCGGTCGACCACAGCTCAGTGACGACGCACCCAACGATCCCGCCGTAACCGCCGAGGTGCGCGCCATCGGAGCGCGTCTGGGATTGCGCACCTTGGCCGTCTTTCCGTTGCGTCATCGCGATACTGCCATCGGCGCGTTGTCGATGACATCCAAACAGCCGGGCCGATTCGACGAACGCGATATCGCGGCAATGGCCGCGGCGAGCACGTTCATCTCTGGACTGATCAGCGCACATACCGAGCTCTCGGCGTTACTGGACGCGTTTCTGGTGGACCCAAACCTGCCGGACGACTCCACCACGCAGTTCCTGGCCTCGGTGTTGCTTCCCGATATGGCGCGCGAGGATCGGTTGCATCAGCGTCTGGACGCCGTCCTGGCCGATCCGGCCAACCTGAACATCGTGTTCCAGCCGATCGTCGATCTGAACACCGGGGATGTCACGGGCTTCGAGGGATTGTGCCGTTTCCCGACCGACGGCGAGTTGACCCCGAAACAGTGGTTCGACGTTGCGCGCCGTCTCGGCCGCAGCCTCAATCTGGAACTGGCGGCACTGCGACGCCTGCTGGTCAACGCCGAGGATCTTCCGCCGGCGTCCTTCGTGGCCGCCAATCTCAGTCCGGTGACGGCGATGAACCCTACGGTGCAAGAACTCCTGATCTCCGTGCAGCGACCGCTCGTCGTCGAGATCACCGAGCACGAGCCGTTCCCGGACGATCTCGCCGAAGCGCTGACCCCATTGCGGGAAGCTGGGATCCGCCTTGCCATCGACGACGCCGGCGCAGGTTTCGCGAGCTTCAACCAGTTGTTGCGCCTCCGTCCGGACATCATCAAGATCGACGGGGATCTCACCTCGGGCATCGACACCGACCCGGTCCGGCGCGCCCTGGCATCGTCGATCGTGCGACTGGGCAACGAATTGAATGCCGTGACGGTCTCCGAAGCGGTCGAGGATCCTCGGCAGTTGGGCACCCTTCGCGATCTCGGGGTGGATCTGGGTCAGGGATATCTCTTTGGGCGTCCGACCGCCTACCGGGCCGGTGGACCCGTGACAATGTCCGGATGAACCGTGCAACGCTGCGACGCGATGTCGCGTCCACCGCTCGACGACTGGCTGCGGAGGGATTGCTCATCGGCAGCGCGGGAAATGTCTCGGCGCGCTGTGGTGACGTCATCGCCGTCACTGCCACGGGGGTGACACTGGCGGAATGCGATGTCGATGACGTCACCGAGGTCGATCGTTTCGGGGAGGTGATGGCCGGAACGCGGGCGCCCACTTCGGAATTGGGTCTGCACCTCGGGGTATACGAGACATTCGACACCGCAGCGGTGGTGCATACCCACGCTCCGTTCAGCACGGCGGTCGCGTGTCTGGATGGCCTCGCTGTGTTACCGGTGCTGCATTACCAACAACTCGTGCTCGGTGGTGATATACCGATCGTGCCGTATGCCCCGTTCGGGTCCGACGAGCTGGCGGCGGGCGTTGTCGAGGCTCTGCGCGGACGTCAGGCAACGCTGATGGCCAATCACGGCTCGGTTGCCGTCGGTACCGACCTGGAGGCTGCGTTGCAGAACGTGATGCTGCTGGAGTGGTTGGCCGAGCTGTACCAGCGCACCCGGTCGATGGGACGACCGCGGGCCCTGACGCCGGACCAACAGTCCGCCACCATCATTCAGGCGGTCGCACTGCAGTACGGAACCCGGAAGGACGTCCCATGACCGCACTCACCGTTGCCGCCGTGGGCGTCCATGTACTCGACGTCCACGTTCGCGGCGCCACCGCAATCCCGGAGGGCTCGGCAGGGTCTCTGGTGGACAGCATCGGCATGTCACCGGCGGGCACTGCGGCCGGCACCGCCGTGGTCTTCAGCAGGCTGGGTGCAAGCGTGCGGACATTCGGCGCCGTCGGCGCCGACGCGCTGGGGCTCACCCTGCTCTCACTGTTGAACACCGAAGGAGTCGACACCGCCGGGGTGGTGCGAGAGCCCACCGCTCAGACGTCGGCGTCGGTCATCCCGATCCGGTCCAACGGCGACCGGCCCGCGTGGCATTGTGTCGGCGCCAACGGTCACCACAAGCTCGACCGGATCGAC
This sequence comes from Mycolicibacterium neoaurum ATCC 25795, assembly GCF_000691525.1. Taxonomy (GTDB): domain Bacteria; phylum Actinomycetota; class Actinomycetes; order Mycobacteriales; family Mycobacteriaceae; genus Mycobacterium; species Mycobacterium neoaurum. The sequence goes on along the minus strand of NZ_JMDW01000010.1, from coordinate 118,387 downwards.
CAGATGGCGGCCCCCGACGTGACCCATCTGCACCTCGGCGGGCCGGAATTCTATGGTGGACAGGCGGCGGCGACGCTACTCGGCGCGGCGAAGGCCAGGGGGATCACCACGTCGGTGGACATCCTCGCCGGCGGCGATCCAGGCCTACTCGCGTGGATCGCCGACGCGCTGCCTCATGTCGACTACCTACTGCCCAACGACGAGCAGATACGCGGTTTCACCGGTGTCGTCGATCTGACCGCCGCGGCCCGTCAGTTCCTCGATCACGGAGTTGGATGCGTCGCGCTGACCTGCGGTGGTGACGGCGCGTTGGTGGTCACCGACCGGGACACCGTCGAGGTGCCGGCCTTCGCCATCGAGGTCGTCGACACCACCGGATGCGGCGATGCGTTCTCCGCGGGTTTCCTCACCGGCCGCGCCGAGGGGCTCGGACTCGGTGAATCTGCAACGCTCGGGTGCGCCGTCGCCGCGCATGTGGCGCAGGGAATCGGCACCACCGCAGGCGATTACGACCTGGCACGGATCCGGGAGTATGCCGGCATCACCGCTACCGGCGCGGAGATCGCTACAACCCGCCGCGACGCAGCATCCGGCCGTGTGGGTTGGTGAAGTCGATCTTCTTGCCGCGCAGCCAGGTACTCGTCACAACCCCGGCCAGTGCCCGCCCGTCATAGGGGCTGACCGGATTCTTGTGGTGCAGCTTGTGCACATCGACGACCTGAGCGGAGTCCGGCTCGAAGATGGCGAAATCGGCGTCGTAACCGAGCGCGATCTTGCCCTTGGTGTTCAGTCCCGCCAGTGCCGCGGGCTTGGCGGCCATCCACTCCAGCACCTGGGTCAGCTCGATACCGCGGCGCTTGGCTTCGGTCCAGATGAGCGAAAGGCCGAGTTGTAGTGAAGCGACCCCGCCCCACGCGATCCCGAAATCACCGTTCTCGACATCCTTGAGGTCGATCGTCGACGGCGAGTGATCGGAGACGATGCAGTCGATCGTGCCGTCGAGCAGGCCTTGCCACAGCAATTCCCGATTCGACGCCTCGCGGATGGGCGGACAGCACTTGAACGCGGTGGCGCCGTTCGGGATCTCCTCGGCGAGCAGAGTCAAGTAGTGCGGGCAGGTCTCGACGGTGATCTTGACGCCGTCCCGCTTGGCGGTCGCGAGCATCGGCAGCGCGTCCGAGGAGGACAGATGCAAGATGTGCGCGCGGACCCCGGTCCAGCGGGCGCGCTCGATCACCTCGGCGATCGCGACGTTCTCGGCACCACGGGGACGGGAGGCGAGGAAACGTTCGTACTTGTTGCCCTCGGCAGACGGTGCCCTGTCGATCGCTCGGGAGTCTTCGGCATGCACGATCATCATGGAGTCGAAACCGGCCAGCACGGCCATGTCCTTCTCCATCTCGTCGGCGTCGAGGTGCGGGAACTCGTCGACACCCGAGTGCAGCAGGAAGCACTTGAAACCGAACACACCGTCATCGTGCAGACCGCGCAGGTCGTCGGTGTTACCCGGGATTGCTCCACCCCAGAAGCCGACGTCGATATGGGTCTTTCCCGATGCTGCTGCCCGCTTGGCGTTGAGCGCCTCGACGTTGACCGTCGGCGGAATGGAGTTCAACGGCATGTCGATCAGCGTCGTGACGCCACCGGCAGCAGCGGCGCGGGTGGCCGAATCGAAGCCCTCCCACTCGGTACGACCCGGCTCGTTGACGTGGACGTGGGTATCGACCAAGCCGGGGATCATCACCTGGTCGGTGTTCAATTCGACGATCTCGGTGGCAGTGAGGCCACTGCCCAGCGGTTCGATCGCAACGATGCGGCCATCGCGGATGCCGATCTCGCGCGCCACGATGCCCGCAGTCGTCAGGGTACGTTCACCGCGGACCACCAGGTCGTACTCGGGCCGATCCGAGGGTGTGGACGTGTCGTCAACGTTGGAAGTCATCGGCAGCTCTCCGTAGCGAGGTACACGTGTCCTCGATCGAATTCCTCATTGTGGAAGTAAGCCTCCATGGTAGTGCGAGGTTAGATGTGAGCGCCGACACAGTCAATTGCGACCGAAGGCTTGACACACGGTGTCCACATACGCGTTACTTATGAAATCTGTGGAACTTTTCTTCCGCACAGTGGAATTCTGGCGGCGGCGCCCCTGGTGTCGGCGCTCCTACCGTGACAGGCGTACCCATGAGCACAGAGTCCACCGGTCTCCTCGGCGACTCCGACCGTAATGACGCGGCAGCACTGGCCGATGTGAGTCCGCACCTCTACAACGCCGACCTCGCGCCGACCAGGCGGGCCGGCCGACGCTGGGGTGCATACAACATCTTCACCTTGTGGGCCAACGACGTTCACAGTCTGGGCAATTACTCGTTCGCCATCGGCCTTTTCGCCCTCGGCCTCGGCGGGTGGCAGATCCTGTTGGCGCTCGGGCTCGGCGGGATGTTCCTTTTCCTGCTCCTCAACCTGTCCGGGTTCATGGGGGAGAAGACCGGCGTCCCGTTCCCGGTGATGAGCCGCATCGCCTTCGGCATCCGGGGCGCGCAGATCCCCGCCCTGATCCGCGGCGCGGTGGCGATCGCCTGGTTCGGCATCCAGACCTACCTTGCCTCGGTCGTGCTGCGCATCATGATCATCGCGCTGGCACCGTCGGCGGCAACCTTGGACTCGAACAGCGTCCTGGGCTTGTCGACGCTGGGCTGGATCGCGTTCGTCTCGCTGTGGGTGATCCAGGTGATCATCGTCAGCTATGGCATGGAGATGATCCGCAAGTACGAGGCGTTCGCCGGTCCGGTCATCCTGTTCACCATGATCGCCTTGGCGATCTGGATGCTGAGCAACGCGGACTGGAGCATTGCGTGGTCGACTCCCGACTCGCTGACCGGCGTCGACATGTGGTTGAAGATCATCGGCGGTGCGAGCCTGTGGGTTGCCATCTACGGCACCTTCGTACTCAACTTCTGCGATTTCACCCGCAATGCGACATCCAAGGGCGCGATCGTGCGCGGCAACTTCTGGGGCATCCCGCTGAACATGCTGGTCTTCGGCGGCATCGTGATCACGCTTGCCGGTGCGCAATTCCGCATCGACGGGCGCATCATCGAGGCGCCGGCCGATATCGTCCAGGAGGTACCCAACACGCTGTTGCTGGTGCTGGCTGCGCTCGCGTTGCTGATCCTGACCATCGCGGTGAACCTGATGGCAAACTTCGTCGCCCCGATCTACGCGCTGAACAACCTTTTCCCCAAGCACCTCAACTTCCGCCGCGCCGCCTTCATCTCGGCGGTCATCGGCCTGGTGATCCTGCCGTGGAACCTGTACAACTCGCCTGCGGTCATCAACTACTTCCTCGGCGGCCTCGGCGCGATCCTCGGCCCGTTGTTCGGCATCATCATGGTCGACTATTGGCTGGTGCGCCGATCGAAGATCAACGTGCTGGCGCTGTTCACCGTCGACGCGGCCGGGGAGTATCACTATGCGAAGGGCGTGAACATGCGTGCCGTTGCCGCCCTTGCCATCACGGCGGTCGCCGCCCTGCTGATGGCCTTCGTCCCGGCATTCAAGGTCGTCTCGGAGTTCTCCTGGTTCATCGGTGCCGGACTGGGCGCGATCGTCTACTGGATGTTCGCGGACCGTCGGGGCCCGTTCAACGATGTATCCGGGGAGCCCATCGCCGTGACCAGCACGCACCACTAGGGGCCGCATGAGAATTCTGGTAGCCAACGTCAACACGACGGCCTCGATGACCGAGGCGATCGCCGAGTCCGCGCGCGGTGTTTCCGCGCCCGGCACCGAGATCATCGGCATCACGCCACGTTTCGGTGCCGACTCGTGTGAGGGGAACTTCGAGAGCTACCTCGCCGCCATCGCGGTCATGGATGCGATCACCTCCTACTCCGAGCCGTTCGACGCGGTGATCCAGGCCGGCTATGGCGAACACGGCCGTGAGGGCCTGCAGGAGCTCCTCGACGTGCCGGTCGTCGACATCACCGAAGCGGCGGCGTCGACGGCGATGTATCTGGGCCACAAGTACTCGGTTGTCACCACACTCGACCGCACTGTGCCGCTGATCGAGGACCGCCTGAAGCTGGCCGGGCTCGACGCACGATGCGCGTCGGTGCGGGCATCGGGTCTCGGTGTGCTCGAACTCGAGTCCGATCCCGAGCGTGCCGTGCAGGCGATCGTCGCGCAGGCGCGCGAGGCCGTGGAGAAGGATCACGCGGAGGTGATCTGTCTCGGCTGCGGCGGCATGGCCGAACTGGAGGCGAAGGTGTCGGCAGCCACCGGTGTGCCGATCGTCGATGGCGTCCGCTCGGCGGTGACCATCGCCGAAGGGCTGGTCCGGATGGGGCTGTCCACCTCGAAGGTGCGCACCTATGCCACTCCGCGGCAGAAGAAGGTCACCGGCTGGCCATTCCAGTTGTAGGCCAAGAACTGTCCGACGACACCGGGCACCCGTCGGGTGCCCGGTGTCGTTTCGTCAGAGCATGATCTGGCGGTTGACGTCCTTGTACAACAGATAGCGGAAATTCGACGGACCTCCGGCGTAGCACGCCTGTGGGCAGAAGGCGCGCAGCGACAGGAAGTCACCCTCCTGGACTTCCACCCAATCTCCGTTGAGGTGGTAGACGGCCTTGCCTTCGAGCATCAGCAGCCCGTGCTCCATCACATGGGTCTCGGCAAATGGAATGCTCGCGCCCGGCTCGAACGTCACGATGTTGACGTGCATGTCGTAGGCCAGATCCTGCGGATCGAGCATGCGGGTCGTACGCCATTTACCATCGGTTCCCGGCATCGCCGAGGGTTCGATATCCCGTTCGTTGCCGAACTTCACCGATGGTGTGTGACCCTCGATCACCTCGTAGCGCTTGCGAATCCACACGAACGTCGCATCGGTATCACCGGCATTGTGCGCCGACCACTCGGTGCCGGCCGGCAGGTAGGCGAAGCCGCCCTCCGACAGTGTCTGCGACTGCCCCGCTGCGTCGACCGACAGTGACCCCGAGGTGACGAACAGGAAGCTCTGGACCTCCGGTTGCGGCTCTGGTCGCTGTGCGCCACCGCCAGGCTTCACTTCGACTATCGCCTGAAAGTACGTCGTTGCGCCACCGGCCACTGGCCGATTGATGATCCACGCGCGGGTGTCCGTCCACTCCGGGAACACCGAGGTCACGATGTCGGAGAGAACCCCGCGCGGGATGACGGTGTACGCCTCGGTGACGATGGCCCGATCGGTCAACAGGTCGGTCTGCGGCGGCAGTCCGCCACGAGGCGTGTAGTAGGACGCTGCGGTCACTGGTGGGGTCACGGGGTGCTCCTGATTGTGCGGCCGAGTGCGATATCACGCACGGTGGCCGTGGAAAGGTCGGTGGCGGTTTCGATCTCGTCGCCGGTGAGCGCGCCGCACACGCTGCCGCGGTGGATCACACTCGCCAGTGCCCGAGCGGTGGCCGGCTCGTCCATCACCGTGGAGTCGAGTCGGTGCACGTAATTGCGCAGGCGCGTCGCTGCGGGGCCGAAGGCGCGGCGGTAGAACGCGTAGGTCGAGAGGTATCGGGTGACGAGTTGGGCGGGGTGCATGTCCCAGCCCTGATAGATCCCCCGTTCGAGATGTCGGCGGACCAGGCGTGCGTGCAGGGTCCACGCCATCGCGATGTTGTCTGGGTCGCCGACGGGCAGGATGTTGGTGGAGCCGTCGGACATGTGGACACCGGTTCCGGCGACGGCGAGTTGCATGACGTTCTTGGCATGGTCGGCAGCCGGATGCTCCATGGACTGATAGGCGGCGGCGATACCCAGGGACGCGGAATAGTCGTACGTGCCGTAGTGCAACGAGCTCACGCGCCCCTGACCGGCGTGGATGAACTGGGCCACCGGCGCGCGACCGTCGGCGCCGAGGATCGCCTGCGGGGTTTCGACCTGTACTTCGAAGCGGATGCGGCCCGCGGGGAGTCCGTTCGTCGCCTCGAGGGCACTCGCCACCGCGACCATCGCCTCGACCTGATCGACCGAGGTGACCTTGGGCAAGGTGAGGGTCAAACCGTCGGGCAGGCCGCCGGATTCGACGAGCCCGCTGACGAACATGTCGAGCGTCCGCAATCCGCGGGCGCGGGTGCCGGCTTCGAGGCACTTGAAGCGGATCCCGACGAACGGCGTCGAGCTGCCTTCATCGATAGCGCTGCGCAGTGCCGCCAGTGCACATTCGACATCGGCATCCTCGGTGGTGTCGTCGAACGTGCCGTAACCGTCTTCGAAGTCGATGCGGAGGTCCTCGATCGGTTCGGTGCGCAGCTTGTGGTCCACCAGCGCGGCCAACGTGTCGGGCGCACAGTCGGTTCCTTCGTCGGCTCCGACCAGTGCCGCCACCGCGTCGAGTCCGCCGGCCGAGCCGGCCGCGGCCAGGGCAGCAGAGCCCCAATCGGTGGGCGTCGTAACCGCGTACCGATTGGCCGGGACATAGACGGTGTGCACCGGCTGCCGGCGCCCGTCGTCACCGGGATAGCAGGCGGCCAGATGCGCGTCGGCGGCCGCCAACCGGTGGTCGACGTCGGCCAGCACCGCATCGTCGAGGCGTCGTGTCACAGGTGTTCCTTCCGGGCCGCCGCTGAAATGCGTGGAAATGCCGATCAGACTGAAATTCCACAATGTGGAGTTTAGCGTGGAACGGCTCAAAGCACGAAGAAGTCCGAGATAAGCCACGGACAGGATTCCGTATTGCGGAATGATTTCATCGGATGTTGGATGAAACGCACATCATCTACCGAAAGTGGGTCGCATGACGGAACGGTCAAGCGGGGTGCAATCGGTGGAACGCGCCTTCGAATTGATGGAGTTGATCGGTCGCGCGGGAGGGGAGTGCTCGCTCACCGAGCTGTCGTCGGAGTCACCATTGCCGCCGCCCACGATTCACCGCCTGCTGCGCACACTGGTCAATCTGGGCTATGTACGGCAGCTGCCCAACCGTCGCTATGCCTTGGGTCCGAGGCTGATTCGACTCGGTGAGGTCGCCAATCGGCAGTTGGGTGCGGTGGCTATGCCGGTACTGCAAGCGCTGGTCGACGAATTGTCGGAAACTGCGAGCCTGGCCGTACTCGATGGCGACATGGTGATCTACACCGGTCAGGTGCTGCCGTCGACGCTGATGCGCAACGGCACCGAGGTGGGCAAGCGCGTCGGCCTGCACACCTCGGGCGTCGGCAAAGCCGTCCTCGGCGAGCTGGAGGACGCTCGCATCCTCAAACTCGTCACCCAGTCCGGGCTTCCGGCGCCGACTGAGAACAGCGCCTCGACCCTTTCGGCGGTATTCGCCAAGGTCGAGCGTGTTCGCGCCGATGGTTACGCAATCGACGACGAGGAATGCGAAGTGGGGATCCGGTCGGTGGCCATGGCGGTTCCCGGCGCACCCACACCCATGGCGATCGGCATCTCGGGCCCGGCGGTACGCATGCACAAAGAAGCGATCACGCGCGCTGTACCTGCTCTGAAGAAGGCGACCGGGGTGATCTCCGAGGCGCTGATCGGGTCGCGCGAGCTCTAGCTCCGCCCAGGACTAGAGCACACCCAGCGGACGGCACACGTTTGACAGGGCGTTCCAGTACTGACCTGGCGCGCAATTCTCGGCCGGCCGCGGCGTCTGGCAGGTGTTGGTGATGGGATCCCAGAACTGCCCGTTGATGCAGTTCAGCGGTTCTGCCGAGGCAGATCCGGCGATGTACAGCGATGCCGCGGCAATCGGCGCTGCGGCGAGGACGGCGATGGTCGAACGGCCGAATATCTTTCGCATGGATTGATCTTGCCCCACGCCACAGGTCTTGAAACCCGGATATCGGCGCCCGACGGAAAGTTCAGGGGGTGTCGTGGGCCGCCGGGTCAGGCTGCGGGCGCGAGCGAGAGGATGGGTTGCATGTCCCAGCCGTGGCCCTGCAAGCAGTCAGTCATCGACGTGCGGAGACGCGGGCGATGAGACGACGCAGTGCGCTGCATCTGTTGTGGACGGTTCCGCTTGCGACGGTGTTGTCAGCCGGTCCGCTTTACTGGGGCACGTTGGCCGTGTGCGGTGTCAGCGGATGTGGCGGTGGCGGTTTCGGTCCGTCATACGGTCCGAATCACCAGTGGGTCATCGCGTTCGTCGTGGTCGGCCTCCTCTACGCGGCAGCAGTCATTGCGGTGCCATGGGGGCGGTTCGGCATACGGCTCCTCACCGGGCTGGCCGTCGGCACAGTGATCGCTGGATACCTGATCGCGCACGCCTGGACCATGAAGTACTCACCGTGAATTACTCGCTCGTCTGACAAGGATCCCGCTTCAGATGCGCTCCAGGACGGCATCGTCGGTCCGCACCGCACCGAGGGTGGCGTGCACCGTGATCCGTTGGGTAGCGGGGGAGACCGTGGCGCAGACGATGCCGGCCTCGTGCCGATCGATCTTGCGGGCGAGAACCGGGGACCTCTGCACCAATGCCGTTGCGGTGTCGATGATGTGTGCCGAGGTCACTGACGCCACACAATCGGCCGCCGCGCCACGCCGCACCACCGACAGTAGTGCGTTCTCCACCGCACTGCGCATCGCACCGTCGGGCAATTGCGCGTTCTTCCACGCCTGCAGCGCGGCCTGCATGGCTGGGCAGTCGTCATGGCCGAGGACCACCACCAGGGGTATGCCGAGTGCGTCGACCGCGTACTCGATGCTGGCGAGCACGCTCGTATCCACCGTGTGGCCCCAGGTACTGATATCGACGAGCGATCCGGCAGATTGCCCGAACAAGGTCTCACTACTGATGCCCGCATCGGCACAACGGAAAACCGCTGCCACCGGTCCGGCTCCGTCCTGCAGCCGGCCGGCCCGTAGCCCCTGCCAGATCGCCGTCGCGCCGTTCGCGTCCATGGTCACGTCACTGCTCATCTCGGTCATTCCTTTCGTGGTGGGTTTTCAGCTGAAGTACTCGGGGCGGCTGACGAAGGTCTCTGTCACGAACAGCACGCCGGGTGAGGCGTCGAGAAGCCTGCGCAGTCCGGCCAGCAGTGCCTCGACCTTGTCATCGGGCACCACGGTGATGATCAGTTCGAGGGCCGCCTGCTGGTTGAAAAGCAGGCGTCCCTGGTGGTAGCCGTGGTGGCCCAGACCGGACACCCCGGACACACTGGTGAAACCGGTGGCGCCGACTCCGGTGATCACGTCGCGGACCGCTGCGGCGTCCTGGCCGGATACGACAACCTCGATCTTCGTCATCCGGGCGAGGGTGGTTGTCATCGAATCATCTCCTTGTCGAAAGTGGTTGCCGCGAGGGCGGTGTCATTCCAGGACCGCCAGCCGTTGCGGGTCCGGCGATGCCAGCTGTGGCGGGCGTCCTCGCGGGCAGCGAGGCACACCCAGTCGTTGTCGAACAACTGCTTCAACGACGGGTTTCGGTTGATGATCGTGTCGATCCGTGACAGCGGTGCCTGGACGACGGCGAGCAACCGCTGCGGTTCGTGGATCAGTCGGTCCGCGAATTGCACCGACTGCCGCGGCAACCCCAGCCGCAGATCACCCACATGCCCGGCCAGCACTCCGGCATCACCCACGACATTGTGGATCGTCTTGCTGCCCGCACCGAAGGTGTCGGGGGCCACCGTCGAGAAGTAGTACTGGCAGTTGATCCACTGTGCCACCACCAGGGGTGCAGTCATGATGTTCTCCAAAGCGGTCCCGTCGGCGTCGACTTCGGCCTCATAGGAATGCAGGAATACCCGGCGCTGCAGGTCGATTCCGGTAGTGATGGTCCGCGGGCCGATGATGAAGGCCGCGTTGCCTGCCAGACCCCATTCCGGATACACCTGGGCCCAGTCCAACGACCGCTTGACGACGTGCCGGGCAGCCCTGGCCGGTGAACGCCGCCGGGGTGCGCCCGGCAGACCGGCACACCGCTCAGCGGCAAAGGCCTCTCCGGCGTTCGCGAGATGTGTTTTGAGCCGGTCGATGTCGGATCGGTGCCCGGCCGGTATCAGATGCTCGTCGAGTATCGTGACGCGGTCGGTGGTGGTGTCGTGCACCGCAGCGATGACGAGAGTGTCGTCGGGGACGGTGATCCCCGACTTGCGCAACTCGGCACGAACGTCGGGATCGTTGAGGATCAGCGCGGCCGTGCGCGCGTTAGGGCCGCCGCCCTGCCCGCCGCACGCCCCGCAATCCAGCGACGCCTGATAGGGGTTGTTCTCGGTGGTGCTGTGATGACCACAGAGCACCAGCAGTCGAGCGAAGTCACCGGTCAGTCCGATCGACTGGAAGAGGGCCTGCGCGAACAGGACCCGTTCGGACAGTGGCATATCGTCGACCGCCACCATGGTCGGCGGTGTCGGCGCAACCCACTCACGCAACCGCCTGCGGATTGTGCCGCTGGCGGCCGGGGTAGCGGTTTTGGCCGCGGCAAGGGGGGCGGCCAGAAAGCCGGCGGCTTCGGCGAGGGTGAAGGACCCTGTGTGCGAGTACTTTGCGGTGTGGAAAGACGATTCGGCCGCTGCCAGGCTGGTGGCACCGGTGATATGCCGCCGCGCATCGCCTGCCGACTTCTCGGATACCTGGTGACTGGGGGAGATCAGCACCGGGCAGAGATCCATCGGGTCACCGCCGAGCAGACTCGTGAAACGGATCGCGACGGCGAAGAAGCCGGCGAAGCCGAAGGTCTGATAGCCGCCCTGGCTTTCCAGATGTCTGCGCAGCCCTTCCGAACGGGTGTCGATGCACGCGACCACCTGGGCGTGCACCGGCACGGGAGTGCCGGTCTTGGGATCATCATCATCGGCATCGATGTCGGCCAGCGTGCGCAGGAGCTGATCCTGGTAGTGGCCTTCGAAGGCCTGCTGCCACAGCATCTCTCGAGCGCCGACCGGGACCGTGGCCAGAATCCTTGCCACGGTCGACTGTTCGCCCTCGTCGACCGCCCCGGCGTGCCAGATCGCCAGCAGATGCTGCGCGCGTTCGCGCGCAGTGGGTGCCGGAGAGCGAGGTGCCTCGGCCACCGCAGTTTGCGGCAGCTGCTGCACCCACGCGGCCTCCAGGTGCAACCGGACGGCCAGATACTGCAGCAGGTCGATGCCCGATGCTCGGTCGGCTCCCCACTGGATGTGGGCCGCCCATCCCGGCAATCGGGTGAGATGTGCCTGCAGATAGATGACGCGATCCTCATCGTGGATACGCAGAACCTCCAGGGCGTTCAGGACGGCGTCGTCTGCCCGTTCCGGTGCCGCGCGTAGCTTCCGGCGCACCGCGCGGGGCAGAGTCCAGTCGTGGCGTGCCGATTTCCGCCAGGCGGTATAGAACCCGTCCGCATGGTCTGGCATGGACCAACTGCCGCCACCGAGGAAGGCCGCGCACCAGGTGGCAATGTGTGCGTCGATATCAGCAGCCAGCTCATCGGAGGTCTGCTCGGCACGGGTTGTGAAGCGCCGCTGCGGTTCCGGTGCGACGTGGCCGTGCAGCAGATCCGCCCGCAGGATGTCGATGGCTGTGAGGTTGCGTTCGGCCAGGCGGATGTCCGGTTCATCCGCCAGATTGGGGTGCCGCCTGAGCAGTACCGCGTCGAGGTCGGCGTCGCTGATCCGGCCCTGCCGATACAGCGCTCGAAAGACGTCTTCCGGCAGGTTTCCGCGCGTCCCGTACACGTCGCTCGCGCGCCGGATGGCCTGTTCGAAGGGCATGTTCTGCAGACCGGCCAGCGGATTGACCGCGATGAAGGTGCCCAGGGGATGATGGGTGGGCAGTGCCCGCGCAGCGATCCTGATGTCACTGCGGAGCTGGGCCCGCCGCGTGGCGATATCGGTCGTTGTCATCGATGTGCTCCTGTCGGATGAAGGGTTCCGGCGCTGATCGCGTGGGCGTAAAGGGCCCGTTGTATGCCGCGGGCGGGGCGCCAGGTCCGCACCGATGCCAGTGTTCCGAGCAGCGCCAGTCCGGCGACGATCACCACCCAGACCGTCATCGGTGGCGCGGTCGATTCCGGTAGCGCGGGCCCCAGATATCTGCTGACCATGCTGATCATCGCCACGTAGGCGACAGCTGCGGGGAACAGCACCGCTGTCACGCCGAGCACACCGAGCGCGGTGGGTTGCCTGTGCAGCCAACCCCACGTGGCGGCGGCGCCGGCCAGCCAGGCGAAGACCAACAGCGCGAGTTCGGCGGCATGACCTTCCTGCCAGGGCGGTACCAGCGCGACCCCGGTGGTCAACGCGCTCAGCGGGAGCAGCGCAGCGGCCGCGGCGACACCCCACGTGGCGTGGCCGGAGATCTGCGCCGGGCTTGCGAGCAGATGGTGTCGCCGATGCCGTGCGATTGCCGTGCCGGAGGACAAAAACAATGTGGCCTTGTAGAACCCGTGCCCGATCAGGTGGATCACCGCGGCTGCCCAGAGACCCAGACCGCAGGTGAGCATCATGAAACCCATCTGCGCCATGGTCGAATAGGTCAGCGCCCCTTTGATATCCGGCCGCGCGAGCATCATCAGGACGCCGTACGCCATGGACGCGATGCCGGCGGCGATGATGATCCCGGCGGCCAACGGCGTCGACAGGCCGGCGAGCTTGACCAGTAGGACTCCGCCGCCGTTGACCACTCCGGCGTGCAGAAGAGCCGACACCGGAGTGGGTGCTGCGAGAGTCGCGGGCAGCCAGCGGTGGAAGGGTATCTGGGCAGTGCGGGAGAGTGCGGCGATGGCGATCAATACCGCGGCAGCGGGTGCGAAACGGTCGGCGTCGAGATGATGCAGTCCGACAGCGCCCCATAGCGCGCTGTCGCCGAGGGCGAATGCCAATGCGGTGCGGCGAACACCGTCGCGTGCGGCGGGCAGCTCGCGATAAGTGGCCAACAGCAGGCACAGTGCCAGCCCGACTGCGGTCCATCCGATCGCCAACGCCACCATCGTGGTGGCCGTCGCCATGACCACCGACGCTGCTGTGAGAAGCGTTGCGCCGCAGGTGAACCAGTATGACCGATCATCACCTGCCAAGTAGCGTACGCCGTAACCCTGCGCGATGGCGCTCACACCGAAGACCAGTACCAACAGTGCTGCCGCGAGGTGATCGGGCGCCACCGCCACTCCCACGATGGCCCCGAGTGCACCGATGACTGCAATCGATGTACCCAACCGTGCGACGAGTGCCGGTGCGCGTCGGCCGACGGTTGCCGCCAGCGCGGCCACCGCCAGCAGCGCGATGAGCAGTGCGAGTAACGGTGGTTTCGAGGCGAGCTCCAACATGCGAAGGAAATTACGTGTATTCCATCTCGCGTGTCAAGGTTCGTAAAAAGCGGAGATTGCGCCCGCTCGGTCGCAAGTCGCCACCAGCAGGGGATATGACCGACACGAAACATGCCGATTACCGAAGTGCGTTACGCGAATCACATATGCTGTCCGGGATGCCCGTGTCCCGGAAGAGCACAGAGAAGGCGGCGGCCCCGCGCAAGGCGTCCGCCCGCGCCACCGCGCAACCCGCGGTGGCGCCGCCGCGTACCTGGACGTTTCTGACCAACCACGCCCATGTGCTGCTGTGCCTGGCGCAGGGGGAGTCGCTGACAGCGCGGGAACTGAGCGTGCTGATCGGCATCACCGAGCGCTCGGTGCAGGCAATCCTTGCCGATCTGATTGCCGACGGCTATCTGAAGAAGTCCAAGGTAGGACGACGAAATCGCTACACCGTCAACCGGGCCGGGCGCCTGCGTCACCCGCTGGAATCGGCGCACAGCGTGGGTCAGCTGATCGACGCACTCAGCTGACTCTTGCGCGCTCGATGTGCGACATCTCGACGAGGCGGCCCGCTCGACACTCCACGATTCGATGGCCGATATCCCTGGCGACGTCAAGGTCATGGGTGATGAACACCATCGCCGTGCCGTAGCGCTCCTGCAGCGCGATCAACGTGTCCAAAACGGCCGCCTGTGAGACCACGTCCAGCGCCGAGACGGCTTCGTCGAGCACCACGATGTCCGGCCTCGGAGCCAGCGCGCGGGCGATCGCGACGCGCTGACTTTGGCCCCCGGAGAGCTGACCTGGCTTTCGCGTCAGGAACTGCTCGCCGAGTCCGACCTCGGAGAGCACCTGCCGAACACGCTCCCGACGGGTGCAGGCATCCATATCGACGGCACGCCAGAGGGATTCCGCGACGATCCGCTCGACGGTCCACCGCGGGTCGAGTGCGGTGAAAGGATTCTGAGCAACCAGCTGGATCCGGCCAGTGCGTACCGAACCGCCATCGGCGCCCGCCAGCGTCAGCCTGCCGTCGTCATGAGTGGTCAGACCCACCAGAACACGGGCCAGAGTGGACTTCCCGGAGCCCGACTCACCGACGACCGCGACGGTTTCACCTCGACGCACCGTCAGTTCGGCCTCGGCCAGCGCATGGACTGCCCCGAAGCGCTTGGTCAGACCGGTGGCGTGCAGGGCGATATCGGCGCCGGACGCCAGCGGGGAACGGCGCCGCCTGCCGGGCAGGGCCGCGGCCAGTTCGCGGGCCGCATCGCTGCGCGGCGACACCAGCACCGTGTCCGCACCGCCATCCTCGACCACGCGACCACCGTCGAGGACCACGATGCGGTCAGCCCTGCTGGCCGCCACGGCGAGGTCGTGGGTGATCAGCAGCAGTCCGGCGCCGTCACGGCTGCGTCCGACGAGGGTATCCAGTACCCGCGTCGCCACGGTGGCGTCGAGCGCGCTCGTCGGTTCATCGGCCACGATCAGGGCCGGTCGGCCGGCCAGGGCGATCGCGATCAGCACCCGCTGGCGCTGTCCACCCGAGAGCTCGTGCGGATAGCGTCGAGCCAGCGAGGCGGCCGGGGCCCGCTGAGTGTCGAGTCCGACCTCGCGCAGCCTTTGCACGATCAGATCGTGGTGCGGACGGATGCCGTGCGCGCGCAAGGCCTCGGCCAACTGACTGCCCACCCGATAGACCGGGTTCAGCGAGTTCCCGGGATCCTGTGGCACGTATCCCACCCGGGGTCCGTCCGGGCGCCGGCGCCGTAAGGGTTCGCCCGCGACCTCGAGCCGGTCGGCATCGACCCGGATGTGATGTCGATGCAGACCTACCAGCGCCCGCGCGAGGGTGGTCTTCCCGCTGCCCGAACTTCCCACCACGGCGACGGTCTCACCCGCCCGCACGATCAGCGACACCCCATGCAAGACCTCAGTACCGGCGATCGTGACCCGCAGCCCCTCGATCCGCAGACTGTCTTGGCGCTCAACCGACATCATCGCCTCCAGCGCCGAACAGGTGTGAGATTCGGTATGCCGCGGTCACGACGATCGTCACCACTGCGGCCGGAACCAAAGTCAGCCACCACGAGTCGGCCAGGAACGCGCGACCGTCGGCAATCATCGCGCCCCATTCCGGAGCCGGCGGCGGGGGCCCGAAACCGAGAAAGCCCAGTGCCGCGACGGCCAGCACGGCCTGGCCGAACTCCACCGCAGCCACCGCGGCGGCCGTGGGCCACAGGTGAGGGACCAGGTGGCGGGTCACGACCAGCGGCGCGGGTAGTCCGCTGACAGTCGCCGCTTCCACGAACGGACTGGACCGCAGCTGCAGCGTCCGGGCGCGAATCACCCGCGCCACTCCGGCGACACCCGCGATCCCCACGGCGGCCCCGACCTCGACGACGCCTCCGCCGGTCGCGGCGATAACCGTCAGAGAGAGCAGCAGGCTGGGAACGGCAAGCAGCATGTCGACCAATCGCATGCCCGCCTGGTCCACCCATCGCCCGCAATAGCCCGTTGCGACACCGAGCAGACCACCGACGACGAGAGCAACGACGACCGCGATACCGGCCGATGTCATCGACGCCGCGGTCGCGTGGACCACCCGGGCATACACGTCACGGCCGAGGTTGTCGGTGCCGAACGGATGCGCCGGCCCGGGTGCCTGCAAGCGCTGGGTCGGCGACACCGCGTACGGGTCACGTGTGGTGAGCACTGAAGGGATTGTTGCGGCGACGAGCACCACGGCCACGACGACAGCGCTGGGCCACGGTCTCGACCGTCCTGCCCGGAGTCTGGACGGCGTGTCGAGGATGCTCACGAGATCTGCTGCCGTGCACGAGGATCCAGCAATGGCCCTACCACGTCAACGGCCAGAGTCAAGATCACGAAGATCGCGGCCGAGCCGACAACGGCCGCCAACAGCACCGGACCATCGTGAGCGGCCACAGCCTGCTGGGTCAGCCGCCCCACTCCGCTGCGGGAGAAGACCGTCTCCACCACGACCGCCCCGGCCAGCGCCGAACCGACCAGGACACCGGCGGCCGAAAACGCCGGCAGGGCCGCGGCACGGGTGACGTGACGCAGATGTACCACGGCGTCGGACAGACCCTTCGCCCGCGCTACATCGACGTAGGGCGCCGCGGCCGCATCGCGCATCCCCGTCGCCAAAACCTGTGCGAGGTAGCCGGCGATGGGGACTGCCAACGTGATCGCGGGCAGGATCGCCGCCTGCGGCGAGCGGTCGCCGAAACCTGGCACGAGGTGCAGTGTGAACGCAAATACCTGCAGTAGCAGCAGACCGATGGCGAAGGTCGGCATCGATACCAGTAGAGACGGAGCAGTGCCCAACAGTCGCGCGGTCCTGGTACCCGGGCGCAGGGTGGCCGCGAACGCGATGCCGAACGCGGCAGGGATGCCGATCGCGAGCGCAAGCCCCGCCAGCACCGCCGTCGACGGTAACGCCTGCCACAGTGTCGTGGTGACCGGTTGCCCGGTGACCAGTGACGTGCCCCAATTGCCCGTGATGAAGTCACCTAGCGTCGACAGATACTGCCGCCACAACGGGTCGTCCAACCGGTACTGGGCGCGCAATGCGGCAATGGTGGCCGGTGATGGCGGCGCACCGCCGCCGTCGGCATTGGCCGCCAGAGCGACGGGATCGCCGGGCAGCACCCGAAGGATCCCGAAAACCACGGTGAACACCGCCCAGACCACCACCGCACCTGCGCCCACCCGTCGAACCAGGTTCATCGGGCGGTCTCCTCGTCGAACTGCAGCCGGAGCACCCCCGAGGCGTCGAACCCGACGCCTGGATGACCCGGTGCGACCGCCGCGACCTGTGAGAGCTCTACGATCGGGATGGCGTAATCGACGCTGAGCAGCCGTGATTGGATCCGATCGACGAGCGCGAGGCGCTCCCTCCGGTCCGCGATCCCGGCCTGCGCCTCCAGCAGAGGGTCCGTCGCGGGGTCAACGGCGCGGCGTGAGAAGTTGGTTCCTTGGACACCGATGCGTGAGCGCAGGATGTCCGGGTCGGCGCGGGTGACGTTGTAGTAGACGGCGTCGAATCGGCCGTCGGCGCGACGGGTCAGGAAGTCGTCGTTGGACAGCGCCGTGATCGTCATGTCGATGCCGGAGTCACGCAACTGTTGTTGTGCGAGTTCCAGAATCGGTTTGTTGGCGTAGAACTCGGGTGAATAGATCACGTCGAACGACAGCCGCTGACCGGCCCTGATGCGGATACCGTCAGACCCCACCGCCCACCCGGCCCGGTCGAGGCCTGAGCGGGCAACGTCTGGATCGAACCCGAGCTCTGGATCCGCGCGGTATCCGGGGGTTGTCGAGGCCAGGACGCTGGTGGCCGGACGGAAACCAGCACCGAGCGCCGTGTCGACCAGGACCTGTCGGTTGAGCGATGACGAGACCGCCTGCCGAACAACGGGATCTGCCAGTACCCCGTGCGAGAGGTTGGCCTGCAGGATGTACGGCAGTCCGGGATTGGGGCGGGAAACGAACCGTGCCCCGACCGATTCCAGCGCGGCCCGGTCCTGCGGTTGCGGGTCGGCTATCGCGTCGAGTTGGCCACCGCTGATGCTGCCGGACCGTACTCCGGACTCTGGCACCACACTGAATTCGACTGTCCGGTAGCGCACTTCGGGCGAGAATCCGATCTCTGGTGCCCACCGATAGTCCTGCCGAGCTGCCAACGTGATGGACCGGTTCTGATCCCAGGCCTGGTAGGTGTAGGGGCCGCTCCCTATCACGGTTTCACCCCGGCATCGTTCGTCGAAGGTTTTCGACACGGTCGCGGCGGCGAGGATGCCCAGCTGCGTGGTGGCGGCCGCTTGCAGGAACTGCACATTGGGCTGTTTGAAGTGCACGACAGCGGTATGCGGATCCGGCGTGTCCGTGCGGTCGTATCCGAGCAGGAACCCCGATGCCTGCAGTGTGCGCGTCGAGGACGCCTGTGTGGTCAGTGCGTCGAAGTTCTGCTTCACCACCGTCGACGTGAGGGGCGTACCGTCACTGAACGTCACATCGGGCCGCAAGGTGAACGTGAAGCTACGGCCGTCGTCGGAGATGGCGTACTGCTGCGCCAACCAGCCGGTGATTTCGCCGGTACCCGGGTTCTGGTCGACGAGTGAGTCCACGACCTGTCGCGCCACGTTCACCGTTTGGTTGGTGCTGGCCTGCGCGGGATCGGCGCAACTGGGCGCCGAGGACAGGCCGTAACGCAGAGTGTCGGACGTTGTCGTCTCCGAACTGCAGGCGGTGAGGGCCAGGGTGGCGGCGGCAACCGTCGCCATGGCCGCGGCCCCCCGGAGCCCCGTCATCGCTCGGCCCCACGAGGAATCAACGCGTTGGCGATCAACCCGATGACGGCCGACACCACCAGCAGAACCGTTACCCGCAACAGTCCGGTCTGCGGATCGGCCGTGGCGAAGAGCCCGGCCGCCACCGCCGCCCCCAGGGCGCCGCCGAGGTTGTGGAAGGTCCACGATGCACCTACGGCGAAACCCGCCTCTTGCCGGTCGACCGCCGACAGGGCCGCCAGCGTGGCAGGGGCCAGGATCAGCGCCCACCCCAATCCGAAGGTCACGAAACCGACGAGCAGAACCGGCAGCGACCCCACGACTGCGCCGACGAACAGCAGAACCGCCGTTGCAGTGAATGCGGTGAAACCGCTCACCAGCGGACGGACCGGACCCGAATGATCCACCCACCGACCGACCCGCGGCGAGCTCAGTGCCATGGTGGCACTCACCAGCAACAGTGCCAGACCGGTGGAGCGGACATCGAGACCATGGCGGTATGCCAGATAGGGCGGCAGCACCAACAGCGCCGACGCGTAGAACGCGGCCAAGAGGAAATCCGAGGTCAGCGCCGCGCGGAAGCGCGGGTGCCGGAAGAGATCCAGCCTGATCAGCGGCGCGGCCGCGCGGCGCTCCACGATCACGGTGCCGACCGCTCCGACGATCACCGCGAGCACCGCCACCGCGATCGGTACGCTGACCCATCCCGTGGTCTCGGGCAGCGACGCCACCGCGGCGAGACCACCGACCGCCAGAGCGAGGAACGCCTGGCCGGGGATATCGATGGGAAGTCCGCGGCTGCGTGGGGGCGACGGAACCGCAACCCAGATCGCCAGCAGCGCAACGATTCCGAACGGCACGTTGATCCAGAAGACGGCCGCCCACCCGAAGGCGGGCACGAGCAGACCACCCAGCACGGGTCCGAGCGCCAAACCCACACCATTGACCGCATAGAGCAATCCGACGGCGCGGCCGCGACTGCCTTCCGGGAACAGTGTTTCCACCAGCGTCGTGGTACCCGTGTAGAGGATCGCGCACGCTGCGCCCTGCACGAACCGCGCGACCACCAGCCAGCCGATCGACGGGGCCAGCGCAGCGCCCACGGAAGCGAGGACGAATACTGCAATTCCCAGTACCAGGACCGGTTTTCGACCCAGTAGGTCGCCGAGACGACCCGCGGTGACCATGAACACGGCCAGTGCCGTGAGAAAGGCGCTCAAGACCAGCTGCGAGACGACCAGTGACGAGTCCAGACTGCTGGTGATCGAGGGCAGCGCCGTGGTGACGATGGTCAGGTCGACGCACCCGAGGAATGAAGCGATGGCCAGCCCGGTGAACCCGAGCGTTCGGCGACCCGTACCCGTCGATGCCGCGGTGGTGGGCGGCTTGTCGGTGACGGCGCTCATCGGGCCGACTTCCGCTTCTTGAAACGCAACGGAAGCCATGCCACATGATCGTCGTCGACGAAGAGATCCCGAGTGGCCTGCATCGCCGTCGAGATCTGCTGGGGGTAGATGACGAAGTCGTATCCCTGACTGGCCCAGAGAGGTTGGATGATGGGGCACTCTTCCAGCAGATAGGTCAGGCACCCGTGGCGCACGGCCGCTGCGTTCTCGAGGGGACCGCCACCTTCGCGGCGTGCCATGAAGCGATCGATGGTGCTGTTTATGGCGTTCCGGTACGCGGCGTCGTCGGCGTAGGCCGCTTGAACCCTGTGCAGGAAACCTGGATAGTCGGCGTGGCTGAGCGCATCGTCCCAGCGCAGGACGTCGACATCGGAACCGATGCGGTCCAGCAGCGGCCGATTGCGGTCGATCCATTGGTCACCACGGCGTCGTGAGAGCTCATAGGCGCGACCGGCGGGCAGGTCCAGATTGTGTCGCTGCAGCGTGTCTGCTACGGCGACGGTGATCTGTCCGAAGTTGCTTCGGTTGATGAGATCGATGGTGGCACCCAACTTTTCGCCCTCGTGATAATCGGCGCCGACACTGACGAGCAGAATCGCCGATGTGCCCGCGTATTCGTACTGCAGGCCTTTGAGGTCGAATGCGGCCTTGTGTGAGTGCGACGCCAGTTCGAGGTCGGGGGACAGGAGTGTCGTGGTCATATCAGCTCCACACCGCCAACGGCTCGTTTGTCCGCACGCCGATGAACAGGCCGACGGTGACACGGGGACGGTCGGCAGAAGGACGCACCGCGTGGACCCGGCGGGGGTCGATGACGATGGCCTCGCCGGTCTCGGGGGACAGCGTCAGCGCGGGTTCGCCCACCAGGTGACGATCGATACCCCAAGTTCGATCACCCGAGAGTTGTTGGTAATCGCTCTCGTCCGGGTAGGCCTCCCACAGCTCGAGTTCGCCCCCGCGGTTGGGTAAGTCGAGGTAGACGTTGACCGACAGCTGACGTGCGATGCCCAGGGTCTGGTCCGCCGGCAGGTTCCTTGCGACGTTGTCGGTGTGAGGTTCGAGGTCGACGCCGGGTTGCTGATAGCGCACGACGCCGGGCAGGAACTTTCGACTCTCCCAGGTCAGCACGGTCGCACCGGCCGGCCACACCTCGTCGAGCAGGAGTCGCAGGGTGTCGGCGGGATAGGGGTGTGGCGCGCACACCTCTCGGATATAGGCGAGATGTTCTGCCGCGGAACGGAAGTACTCTTCTTGGTCATCGACGGAGGTGGTCTCCGAGAAAGCATGCCCGATGCGGCGGAATTGTGGGTCGGTACCCAGCGGACCGTGGTCGTCGCGGTCCAGCAGCCGGTCGCGGAGCCCGGCAAGGGTGTCACCGGAGAGGACGTCGCGGATTCGAATCGCATACACCTCTCCTTTGAGGAGTCGCAGCAGGTCGTTGGCCGAGAAGTCTCGGCGGGTGGTGGTGGCGACCAGCGACGACGTTGTCGTCGTGTCGGCCAGGCTGGTGGTCATGTGGTGCCATACCTCTTCTGTCATCGTCGTATGTCGGAGAGAACGAAAGCCCGGTCAGCGGGCCATGAAGGCGGGTTTTCTCACGGGCGTCGACATGGCATGATGCGTACCTCTTTCATCGTCACTGGCATTAGCACCTTGAGGGAATCCCACGGTTGCTGCGGCGTCGTCGAGCCAATCTCTCAGCCGCTCTTGATGAAGTCGTGCCAGGCGAATGTAACGCGGAAATCGAGGGTTCAGGCCACAGGAAGATCCGCGGACCTGCAGGTGCGCAGCGTGTGGGTTTAAATCCCGGTGGCGCGATTATGCAGTGCCCGTCGCGTTCAGCGCGTGCTCGCGCTCGGGCGTCGACGCTGCCTCGTATGCTCACGATTGAAGGGCGAAGGCAAAGCCATCAAGATCGCATACGCACCGAGGAGGATCGGCACTGTGCCGTTGGACCGAACCCGACCCAGCGTCACCGTGTGCCGGGGGTGCTGCTGTGGCACGGCCAAGAAGCACCCGCGTATCGACCACGAGGCCCAGCTTGCCGAGCTTCGCGATTTGGTTCGAGACGTCGCCGACATGCGGGTGACGGATTGCCTTGGCCCGTGCGAGCGTTCGAACGTCGTAGTGGTTTCGCCGTCTAGCGGTGGACGCCGACGGGGTGGACGGGCGACCTGGCTCGGGCAGGTATTGGACGAGCAGACGGGATCGGCTATTGCCGGTTGGCTGCGCGACGGCGGGCCCGGTGTCGTCGATCTCCCACCCGGCCTGCGACGTCATCGCTTCGACAGGCCGAAGAACGCTTGAGATATCGTGTTTGACGCGCACCTAGTGTGAACCAGAGTGCCACCTGTCCCGTGAGCTAGCGAGCTTCCGCTGCCTCGGCCGCCGTCGATTGTTGATGCGGCCTCATCGCCACGCAGCTTCAGATTGCAAAAACCTGCGGTGGCCCGGCCAGGGTTGCCTTGGCCTGAAGCCCGATCGCATCGGCGATTTCGACCTCGCCGGCCTCGAGCCCGTCGAGGGCCAGCGTGACGAGGTCGGCCGGTTCGGTGACCGTTCCTTCGGGGAACTCGATCCCAGCCGAGCGGGCGAAGTCGAACAAGGTCTCGGTACCGATGAGACCGGGCATCAGTCCGACGACTTGCGTTCCCTGGCCGGCCAATTCGAGCCGTGCACCGTTGGTGAGCCCCCACTCGGCGGATTTGGCCGCGGCATAGGCGGTGTTGCCCTCGACCGTGAGCCAGGCGGCCGCCGACAGCACATTGAGGATGGCACCGCCTCCGTTTCGGGCCAGCACCGGCGCGAATGCCCGGATGACGTTCAACGTCCCGAAATAGTTCGACTCCATCACCCGCCGGATCGCATGCATATCGCCGGTCACCAGGCTGCCGCCATCGGTTTCGGCAGCATTGTTGATGAGAATGTCGACATCGCCGGCCATGGCGGCGGCCGCCTGGACCGAGTCCGGGTCGGTGATGTCCAAGCGCAACACTTCCGCTCCCGGAATATTGACGCGCTCAGGCCGTCGTGCCGTCGCGTACACCTTGGCGCCGCGACGCAGGAGTTCGGTCGCGAACGAGGTGCCGATGCCGCGGTTGGAACCGGTGACCAAAGCCGTTGCGCCTGCCAATTTCATCTGTCCTCCAAGACAATCCGAGTCAGCACCAAAATGACCGATTGGTCATCTTGTGACTGCACGATAGCCATAAAATGACCGATCGGTCAACTTGCTACGATGTGGAAATGACCTCACCTGCGCGCGCTCTACGGGCCGACGCTGCGCGCAACCGTGAGTCGCTGTTGGCCGCTGCCGAGGAAGTGTTTGCCGAGCGTGGCGCCGAGGCCTCGATCGCGGATATTGCCCAGCGCGCAGGGGTGGCCAAAGGCACGGTGTTTCGACACTTCTCCTCGAAAGAGGATCTGATGGCCTCGCTTGTCTGCGAGCACATGGTCACCCTCACCGATGCCGCAGCGCGGCTGGGGGAGGCGCACGATCCTGGTGCGGCCCTTCTGGAGTTTCTCACCATCGCCGCCGATCAACGTCGGCAGCATGATCTGACGTACCTGCAGACGTCCAGCGCCAACGATGCCAGGGTGGTGGCCATCCGCGACGATGTGCTCGCAGGCGTGGAGAACCTCGTCGCCAAAGCTCGCGCTGCGGGCGCGATCCGCCCGGACGTCACCGGGACGGATGTCTTCCTGCTGATGTGCGCACCCGTGCACGTGGCCGAAGGATTGCCCGACGCACCGCCCGACCTGTGGCGGCGCTATCTGGCGATCATCTTCGACGGGCTCCGTCCGGAAGGGGCGAGCGCCCTGCCGGAGCCCGAGCCCGAGATTCCCGGGCGCTGACTCGGACGGTCCGCGTCTCGATTCTCCCGGTATCAGACTGCTGCGTTCGCACCTTTCGGCAGGTACGGCCGCAGAGCCGCGGAGAGGGCACGGTCGACGAGGCGGTCGGGAAGCAGTCGGCTGAGCGTGAGCAGCGCGGCTTCGCGGCCGACGGTGTATCGCGTTCGTGGCTTACGGGCGGTGATTGCTTTGGCGATCACGGCGGCCGCGGCCGCGGCGGGCTGCCCGGACTTGGTCGACGCGTCGGCTTGCGCTTGCACCGCCCGGACGAGCCCGCCATATCGGCGGCGCTGCTCTGCCGTCATTGCCGAGACCGTATCGGGCGCGGCGGCGATCGCCCTTCCGAGCATCTCGGTGCGTACAGCGCCGGGTTCGATCACGATTACCTCGACCCCGTGCGGACCTACCTCGCGGCGCAGCGAGTCGCTCACGGCTTCGAGCGCGAACTTCGTACCCGCGTACGGACCGTAGGTGGCCATCGCAATTTTTCCTCCCACCGAGCTGATGTTCACCACACGCCCGCGACTGTCGATCAGGGATGGCAGCAGCGCCTGGATCACCGCGACGTGGCCGAAGAGGTTGACTTCGAACATGTCTCGCCACCGATCGATCGCAAAGGCTTCAACCGGAACGTTGGCCTGCACGGCAGCGTTGTTGACCACCGCGCGCAGTGGACGGTGGTGCGGATCCTCACGCACCCTCTCGGCGAGCGCCTGGACGTGTTCAGGATGGGTGATGTCGAGAATCAGCGGTTCGATATTCGCCGCTCGGATCTCGTCGGCATCGCGTTCCTGTCGCACCCCGGCGAGTACGTGAAACCCTCGTTGCGCCATCTCTCGGGCGGTGGCCGCGCCGATACCGGTTGAGGCGCCGGTGATCACGATGAGCTCTTTTTGAGTTGACAATGTCATCTTTTCAATCGTACGGATCGTGTTGACGTTGTCAACTAGAGTGGTCGTGTCATGAAACGCAGAGAATCGGCCGCCGCCACCCGTGGCGCCTTGATCGATCAGGCCGCCCAGCTGCTCGACGGTGGGGGCCTGGACGCGGTGACGCTTCGTGAGGTCGGCGCCCGCGCGGGTGTGAGTCGAGGTGCCCCATATCGGCACTTCGCCGACAAGGACGGCCTACTCGCGGCGGTGGCCGCCGACGGCTGGGAGCGCCTCGCGGACGAGATGGCGCAGTTGCGCGCCGATGCCGGTCTTTCACCCCTCGAGAAGATGCAGGCCGCGCTGGCCACGGTCGTCACGATGAGCCGACGCCAGCCTCACCTGTACCGCCTGATGTTCCGCCCGCCAGAGGGCGATCCGTCGGCTGTGTTCATTGCCGCGCAACGCATGTGCGACGAGTTCCAGAGCATCGTCGACGGCATTGCAGGTCGCGACCACTCCGAGCGCTACGCCGCCATGCTCCTGACGGGTGTTCATGGTGCGGTGGGAGTGGAGATGGGCGGCCTTCTGCAGACCGACAAGTGGCAGACCACGGCCGACGAACTCGTCGAGAGCCTGCTTGCCCTCGTGTATGACGCGGCTCGCCGCGGTCGCGATTGAGCCGGTCGACGCGCGCCGCCGGCTGTGCCTGGAATCCAAGTCCGGGGGAGCGGGAGGTCCCTGTGAGTCACTGGATGCACACTTGACTCGATGAGCCCCCACGAACCTCTGCTGACCCCGACCCTCGTAGCCGTCTGCGTGGTGATGGCGGTGTTGGCTGCCCTGGTGAATCGCGTGGTCTTACACGGATCGCCGTGGGCGGCACCTGTCGCGGCGCTGCGGGCTGCGGTGCAATTGGCCGCTGTGTCAGCCGTCTTGGTGGTTGCTTTGCAAAAGCTGTGGTCCTCGGTAGTGGTGCTCGCAGTGATGTTCACCGTCGCATCGTTCACCGCCGCTAGGCGCAGCCAGGCGCGGCACGGCGCGGGGTGGTTGGCCGTCGCCGTGGCAGCAGGAATGGTCGCCGTCATTCCGCTGCTACTGCTCACCGGCATGCTCCCACTTGCCGGTGTCGCCCTGGTTCCAGTGTTCGGCATCGTGCTCGGTGGCACCATGACCGCAACGGCAGTCGCGGCTCGACGTGCTCTGGATGCCTTGGGGGAGCACCACGGCGAGATCGAGGCAGCCCTCAGTCTCGGCTTCTCGGAACGCTTCTCGCGGATGATGGTGATACAACGACCCCTCTCGGATGCGCTCATCCCCAATCTCGACCAGGCCCGCACGGCCGGGTTGGTAACCCTCCCTGGCGCATTCGTCGGTGTTCTCCTGGCGACGGGGTCCGCCGCCCAGGCCGGCGCAGTACAAGTCCTCGTTCTGATTGCGCTACTGCTGGCGCAGGTCTGTGGAGTGGCAGTAGCGGGTGAGCTCGTCGCCCGCGGATCGATCACGCGATAGGACCCTGCGCCGGATGAGTGTGGCGGCCGCAATGACGCGCGGCGCATGACCGTCGTGCGTGGCATTCGAAGGTCCACGAAGGCACAGGGCATTGAGGAGCCGTCGCTTGTATAGCCAGGTCCTAATACGGCAGACGAAGAGACTTGCCAACGCGGCGAACGCGGTCACATCAGCCCAGGCGTGCACGCCGGCACCAGGCCAGGGTCACGCCCACGTCCGAGGCCACTGTCGTTCGCTGACTGGATAATCGGCGCCGCAACGGCCGGTCTTGTCTGTGAGCGCCCATCTTGACCACAAGGCTTGCCGGAAGCTACCGTTTCAATTAATACATATTAGAAACGGTGTGGGCACTGGCCTCTCACATGATTTTCGAAGGGTAGGGGCTCGTGAATAGTCGCGTGCTGAATCTGTGCGCACTCGGCGGGCCGGCCGCGGTCGTCGTCACGCTGATCGGCTGGTTGATCGCGGGCGTGCTGCCGTCGCCCCTCGGGCCAGGTGCTCCCATGCCGGAGGTGCGCGCGTTCTACCTCGAGCATCCGACCCAGACCGGTGCGGGATTCGTCATCGCATCCATGGGCATCGTTCTCTACGCCCCACTCGTTGCCACCATCAGCGTCCATCTGTTTCGGATGGAGGGGCGACGGCCAGTGCTCGCGTTTACCCAGCTGGCGACCGGAGCCGCGACGCTCCTGCTCAACCTGTTACCGATGTTGTTGTGGGCGATGGCCACTTTCCGCACCGACAGGTCCGACGACACCGTGCTATTGCTCCACGACATGGGCTGGCTCATTCTGTTCCCCGCCATCATGCTGTTCTGTTTGCAAAATATATCCATTGGTATCGCGGTGCTCAGCGATCAAACGGTCTTCCCGCGCTGGGTCGGATATGTGAACTTGTTCGTCGCCGTGTCGTTCATCCCGGATGTCTTCGCGTTCTTCTTCCATAGCGGCCCCCTCGCCTGGAACGGCGTTCTGGTGTTCTGGCTGGCGTTGACGACTTACTGCATCTTCCAGTTCACGATGGCGTGGGCATGCTTGTGCGCCAACAAATCTGACGCACGCGAGCTCATTCCCTCCTAGAATCAGCCTTGGCAACCTTGGCAACAGGGGACTAGGGGAGGGCGGCCAGGAATGAGCTCGCGGCACCCCGTGTGAGTTACGGCGTGGCCGCATATGGACGTCTTCGTATTTCTAGCTCGCTCATTCCACCTGCAAGCGAGTCTCACGAAGTTGCCCCCGCCACCGGATCCAATGCGTCCATAGGCTGTTCACAGCCGAGACCCGTGGACCGCACAGGATCGCCGGGAAGCATGAACAAGTGCCGCCCTCTCCGACGCCCACTCCGACGCCAAGTCCCGTCGAGCTCCCCAAAGATCTACTGGCGGCGAGGAACGGCATCTCGTTGCTGGAGGGTTGGTTGCCGCTGACCATCGAGATCGTCGTCGTCGTAGTACTGATCGTGGCGATCGGGTGGCGGACCAGGCGGTGGCGGTTGGTGTGGCTTCCCATGTGTGCCGCGGTGGGCGTGCTGGTGGCGCTGGCGGCCCGCAGTTATATGAACGATCAGGGCCTGGCTTCGGACCCGGCGCCGTTTGCACTGTGGGTGTGGATCGCGGTCTTCGGTCTGGCTGTCGCGGTCGGTGTGGTCGGCTGGCGTAGTGCACGATGGTGGCGACGAATCATCTCGGTGCTGGCGGTCCCGCTGACTCTGCTGACCTCAGCGATGGCCCTCAACGGGTGGGTCGGCTACTACCCGTCGCTACAGTCCGCGTGGGGTGCCCTCACCGCGGGCCCACTGCCCAACGAGGTCCAGGCTTCGGATCTGCCGTCGTTGCGCAACACCGCACCGACCACCGGCAAGCTGGTCAAGGTCGATATCTCTGACACTGCCAGTGGGTTCACACACCGAAGCGAATACGTCTACCTGCCGCCAGCGTGGTTCGCCGGCGATACGCCGCCGGCCCTGCCTGTGGTGATGATGATCGGCGGCGAGTTCAACACTCCCGCCGACTGGATACGCAGCGGCAACTTCATGCCCACGGTGGAAGGCTACGACGCAGCCCATGGCGGACAGTTGCCGATCTTCGTGTTCGTCGACACGGGCGGCAGCTTCAACAACGACACGGAGTGTGTCAACGGTCCGCGCGGTAACTCGGCGGATCATCTGACCGAGGACGTCCGGCCCTATGTCATCTCCACATTCGGGGCGTCCGCGGCCGCCGCGAACTGGGGAGTGGTCGGGTGGTCGATGGGCGGGACGTGCGCCATCGATCTGGCCGTCATGCATCCGGATCTTTTCTCGAATTTCGTCGACATCGGCGGTGACGCGGGTCCGGTGTCGGGCACCGAGGCGCAGACCGTCGAGCGACTCTACGGGGGAGACAGGGCGGCCTACGATGCGTTCGACCCGCGGACCGTGATGGCCAAACATGGCCCCTACGAGGGTGTTTCCGGGTACTTCGCGGCCACCATTAAACCGGCGAACGCCGAGGCGGTGATGAAGGACTCCTGGTCAGGCGGTCACCATTCGGGTGGTGAGGGTCTAGGCGGCCGCGATGAGATGGGGCCGCAAGGGCCCGAAGCCGAGGCGGCCGCGGACAACCTGTGCGACGCTGCCCAGAAGGTCGCCATCAGCTGCAGCGTGCACAAAACCGTCGGATTCCACTCCTGGCAGTTTGCTTCCACAGCATTCGCCGACGCGTTGCCCTGGTTGGTCGACCGTATCGACGCCACCACGCCAGCCGTCGAAGGCTCGCATGCGTGACTATCTTGCACCGCAGGGCAACTGCTGATGTTCGAGCGCGTGACCCTTGGGTCAGTATTGAAGAGGGCGACCGCCAGACCACCCGAACCAGCGGTCGATCTCGACGTGGACCGTCACCAATGGGCGGTCTCTGGCGGGATAGTCCTTACCGAGGAAGTGCTGTGAGAGCCGATCAATATCGGCGAGTCCCTCATCGGGTGAGATAGACACGACGTGTCCTTGGACCGAGATATGGGTGCCGAAATCCTCGGCAGCGAGAACGGTCAGAGATACCTGGCCGTTGTTCTGGAGGTGCTTCAGGCGGGCGCGGTCGTCATTCATGCACAGTGTGAGCAGGCCGTCATCCTCGATCAGGTACCAGGTCGCTACCGATACGGGGCGGCCGTCAGAGGTGACCGTCGCCATGACAGCGGGGTTCGGCTTGCGGAGAAATGTGAGGACGGTTTCTGGCATCGGCATATCGGACACGGAGCCCATAGCGTCGTCCACGGCTCCGATTATTCCGGGCTGCGTTTCGTGACCGCGCTGCAGCGGTCTTCTTGGCTTGCGATGTTCACGGCTGGTGTACTGAATGCGCAGCGGTCGCTGGCCGATATCGGCCGACATCGTGCGGTCAACGTGGTTGACCTCCCTCAACTCGGGTCCGCCAATGCGGGAAACATGATTGTCCTGGCGCGTCACGCGAGTGGCGGGGTGCCATTGGTCGGCGACTTCCACGTGGAGCGGCGGCAGCAACTGCAAGACTGGACGCATGAGCACCACCGCACAGTGCTGGCTGACCGATATGGATGGCGTCTTGGTCCGGGAGGAGCATGCCCTGCCGGGAGCCGCGGAGTTCCTCCAGGCGCTCAGCGACCGGCAGCGACCCTTCCTGGTACTGACCAACAACTCGATTTTCACGCCACGTGACCTGGCGGCCCGATTGGCGCGGTCAGGCCTGATCGTCCCCGAGGAGTCGATCTGGACGTCGGCCCTTGCGACGGCGGCCTTTCTGCACGACCAACTGCCGGGCGGTTCGGCCTATGTGATCGGCGAGGCCGGCCTGACGACGGCGCTGCATCACGTGGGCTACACGTTGACCGACGTCGGTCCGGACTTCGTCGTGCTGGGAGAGACGCGCACGTACTCGTTCGAGGCCATCACCAAGGCGATCCGCCTGATTCTCGGCGGGGCGCGTTTCATCGCCACCAACCCCGACGTGAGCGGCCCGTCCGCGGAGGGGCCGCTGCCTGCCACGGGTTCGGTCGCCGCGCTGATCACCAAGGCGACCGAGAGGGAGCCCTACTTCGTCGGCAAGCCGAATCCGATGATGTTCCGCAGCGCGATGAACCGCATCGATGCCCATTCGGAAGGCACCGTGATGATCGGCGACCGGATGGACACCGACGTGGTGGCGGGCATCGAGGCCGGGCTGGAGACGATCCTCGTGCTCACCGGCTCGACGACGCGCGAGGAGATCGAGCGCTATCCGTTCCGGCCAAGCCGGGTGTTCGAATCCATCGCTGACGTGATCGAACTCGTCTGACGCGACGTCCGCGGTCGCGGTGGGTTACTGGTGGGCATTCCTCGGCCTTACGCGACGAGTGAGAGCAGTTTGGGTCGCAGCGCGATGCGGAACGCTTGAGTTGACATAATGTAGATTATCGGCGAAATGATATTGCTACTGCATACAAGCGGTACGGCCCACATGCCTTAGCCGCCGCGCATCCGCACTTAACAACGGGCCGTCGAGCCAGACCGCAAGACTGCCACCGATTATTGATCCTCACTCCAGCACTAGCTGGCGAGCGACAGCCGCCCCAGACTTCTGACCGAGGCGCACCTAGCGCACCTGCCATCCTTCAAAGGACAGCTCCGTGACATTGCGCGACCGTTCGCCGCGCCTGAGCCTTGCCGGCGGCCGGACCGGCCAAAGGCGCGGCACTCACCCCTGTCCGACCGCACCCAGCCTATTCGTCACTGTGACGTTTTAGGGACGCGGGATCGGCTGCGGCGCAACGGCGCCCATCAACCGTGCATGGTTGTCTCAGCCTCTGGCGTTCCAGACGAGCGGTGCCTGGTGGATCCGCGTGGGATCATCGACGGTGTCGACGAGGAAGGCAGCAAGATCGGCACGGTTGATGCGCGAGCCTGGTTTGTCGGTTCCGCGCACCGCGGCCTGCACGGATCCACCGGCCGGCTTGTCGGTGAGCGCGACGGCCCTGACCAGAGTCCAGTCGGTGCCGGAGGCACGCACAACCTCATCGACTCCGTTGTGGTCGATGAAGCCGGCCTTGATATTCGAGATGTTCACGAAGAATCTGGCGAACGGGCTGATCCGATTCCAATCGTCGCCGGCACCCATTGAGGAGTTGACGACGATCCGGCGGATGTTCTGCTCGGTCATCACCGCCAGGACGTTACGAATCGCATCGGTCATGAACATCGGCGGGCTGACGGCTTTGGCCCACGGGTTGTCGGATGCGCGCGAGTTGTTGAGCGTGCTGATCACCGCGTCCGCACCCTGAGCGGCCTGGCGGATGTCGTCGATGTTCGACGGTGAGCCCGCGATCAGTTCGACGCCGTCCGGGGCGCGAACGGCGTCGGGATTACGCACCAGGGCCCGCACATGATGGCCACGTGTCACGGCATGCGCAAGCACACGGACGCCGGTGCGACCGCTGCCGCCGAGGACAAGCAGATTAGTCATGTGTTCTCCGTTTCGATGGGTCGCGCGCCAGTCATGCGAGACGCAGCAGCGTCCCAACCTTTTACTTAATGGACGAATGCATATGGCTGAGGTGGAGCCATATCAGGTGCTGGCCCGTGCCAGCCGCGCGGCGTTGGCGTTGAGTTGCTCGATGATCGGTCCGGCGACATACAGCGCAAGCCGTAACGCTTCTCGATCGCTCGCCGTCAATGTGGACAGAAGAACTTCGAGCTTTCCGTTGTCCTCGTCGCGTAACCGATTCAGCAGCTCTCGCGCATGATCGGTGACGGCGACGATGGTTGCGCGGCCATCGTCGGGGTCGGCTGCACGAGTTACCAACTCGCGGCGTTCGAGACGCTGAATCAGCTGCGTCATCGCCGGCTGGCTTATGCGGATGACCTCGGTGAGCACCGTGAGCCGGGTCGGGCCCTCGACGCTCAACGTGTGCAGCACCTCCATCGCGGACACGCTGAGTTCTTCGCGATTGAGCAGATGCCGAGTCGCCAACAGTGCAGACTGCCGAACGGCTTCGGCAAGCCTATCGATACCGTCTCCTGCTGCCATGTCCTCAATATACATCATGGTGCTATGTATATTCTCGTGAAGAGTGGATGGCGCGGTGATCACGCGTCCTGTCGGCGTCGAATACGCCGTGCTGTCAGCGAATTCTGATACCGGAGATGGCTCGAGAGATCACCAGCCGTTGAATTTCAGATGTGCCCTCGAAGATGGTGTAGATCTTTGCATCTCGGAACCACCGCTCCACGGGATGCTCCCGGCTATATCCGGCGCCACCGAGGATCTGCACAGCCCGTTCGGTGGCCCACACGGCCACTTCGCTGGCCTTGAGCTTCGACATCGAACCTTCACCGGCCTCGAAGGCCTTGCCGGAAGCGGCCATCCACGCGGCACGCCACACCAGCAGACGGGCGGCGTCGATCTCGGTACGCATATCGGCCAGCGCGAAGGCGATGGCCTGGTTGTCGATGATCGGACGGCCGAAGGCATTCCGCTCTTTGGCGTAGTCAAGGGCGTATTCGTAGGCGGCCCGCGCAATGCCCAGAGCTTGCGCACCGACGATGGGCCGAGTGAACTCGAAGGTGCTCAACGCGTTCTGAGTGCCGGTGCGAGAGCCTTCCCGCGCACGGGCCAGCCGCTCGTCGAGCCGATCCTTTCCGCCCAGCAGGCAACGTCCGGGCACCCGCACGTCGTCGAGGAACACATCGGCGGTATGCGAGGACCGAAGTCCCAGCTTGAGAATCTTACGGTTGCCGATCAGCCCCTTGGTGCCCTCGGGGATCACGAAGGTGGCCTGCCCGCGGGACCCCAACTCGGGATCGACTGACGCGACGACGACGTGGATCGCGGCTACTCCCCCGTTGGTGATCCACGCCTTCTGCCCATTGAGCACCCATTCATCGGTGGCTTCGTCATAACGCGCCCTGGTGCGCAGCTTCGACACATCCGAGCCGGCATCGGGCTCGGACACGCAGAACGCCCCGACCTTCGGGTCGGACTCGTCGCCGAGACACTGCGGGCCCCATTCGGCGAACTGCTCTGGAGTTCCCGCGGACAGCAGTCCCCCCAGTGCGAGGTTGGTCCCGAACAGCACCATCGCCGCGCCGGCGTCCCCCCAGAAGAGTTCCTCGGCAACCAGACACAACAGCAAACCCGTGGGGTCGGCGAAGAACTGGTTGAGCGCATCCCAGCTGTACAGTCCGATATCGGCTGCCTCTTTGAGCACCGGCCACGGAAGTTCCTCGCGCTCATCCCATTCCGCGGCGGCCGGGCGCAGCACGTCGGCGGCGAAGCCGTGCACCCACTTCTGCAGATCGCGTTGTTCCTCGGTGAGATCCAAGTTGAAGCCCATGTGCTGTTCCAATCGTCGAAGGTGGGTGGTCAGTTGGAGGCTGCCTCGTCGGCCAGCGCCTCGCGTGTGATGCGGTCGAACTGCTCGGCCATAGCCGCCGAGAGTGCTTTGGCCGCCGAGAGCGGTCGCACCATCACGGTGAAGTCGTCGATGAGACCGTCATCGTTGACGTGCAGGAAATCGCAACCGGCGATCTGTTTTCCGTCGACTACGGCGTTGAACACCAGCGCCGAGTCACGGCCGCCGGCGTCGTTGATCTCTCGGACGTAGTGAAAGTCTTCAAACACCCGCAGCACCGCGCGCAGGATCGCCGCGGTGATCGCTTTCCCCGGATACGGCGCAAAGGCGACCGGACTGGTGAACACCACATCGTCGGCGAGCAGATCCGCGATCGCCTGTTCATCGCGCGCCTCGACAGCCTGACGGAACCGCTGCATGCGGACCACCCTTCAATAGTCACCAAGTTGAGTAATCGCCCATGACAGTAACCGCACTGTCGACGAGATGTCCACAAGTGACTAATCAACTTGTTGACTATGTGCTGTAAGGTCCAGCCATGGCTCTTCGCGATGCGGTACTTGCCTCACTCCTGGAAGGTGAGGCATCGGGCTATGACTTGGCCAAACGCTTCAACCGCTCGGTGGCCAACTTCTGGACCGCGACCCCACAGCAGCTCTACCGTGAGCTGGAACGCATGGACGATCAAGGCCTGATCGAGGCACGCGTCGTCGCCGAAGGCCGCCGGCCCGCCAAGCGGCTCTACCGCCTCACCGCGGCCGGCCGCGAAGCATTTCGCTCCTTCACCCGCGACCAGCCCACGCCCATTGCGATCCGTGATGATCTGCTGGTCATGGTGCAGGGCCTGGAAGCCGGTGACGTGACGACGATCCGCGATGCCATTGCCAAGCAAATCCATTGGGCAAGCGAGAAACTCACCGTTCTACAGAGCCTCCAGGCGCGCATGCTCGGCGACCGTTCCGAGGACGACTACCTGGCGAGCACCGACGCCGCAGTGGGTCCCTATCTGACTCTGCTGCGGGGGATCACCTTCGAACAGGAGAACATTCGCTGGGCCGAACGTGCCCTGGCGGTGATCGATCGCAAGGGACTCCCCTAATTCACCGAGGCCGTCGGCAGCCACTCCCCTGGTCCGTGACCTCGAGGCGATCGTCGAGATAGTCGAAGAACCGTTGGGCTGCCAGTGCCCGCGCCATCGGCTCGCAATGACCGGCCGCCCCCTCCGCCCTGGTGAAGCGGACGAGGGTCTTCTCCCCCGCGATCATGTCGTAGAGCCGCTGGGGCTGACCGGCGAAGTAACCCTCATCATCGGGGTCGCCGATCAGCACCGGTGTGGTGATCCGCGCGGCGAGTTCGGGCGTGATGCGGTAACACGCGGCCTCGCGGAACGTATCGAAGAAGCTCCCGGAATCATAGGGTTTGGCCCGCCACGCGAAGGTGCGTCGGGCATTGGCCGGCAGCCGTTCGACCGCGGCGTCGAAGCCGGCCCGGTCACCGCGGCGCAGCAGCTCCTCCAGTTCGGGCGAGAGCATCGCGTGCCACGCTTCGGAGACGTCGACCACCCCGTCGTCGATGACGGCGGCAGCGAAGCGGTGTTCGAATGCCAGGGCGCGCGGCGCCCAGTACCCGCCCTGGCTGACCGCGTAGAGCGCGAGCCGCCGCGGGTCCACACCCGGCAATCGCAGCGTCGCGTCCACCACCGGCGACAGGACGTTCTCGAAATCTGGTCGGAACCCGATGCCTCGTTCGAAGAGCATCCGCTGCTGCCCGGGCCCGTCGAAGAGCACGACGTGGTAGCCGCGCTCAGATGCCTCGGAACCGTAACCGGGCCATAGATAACTCGCTGCTCCGTCGGCCCCGTTGACCATCACCAGGGTCGGCCTGTAGCCTCCCGGTGCCCGGAAGAACCACCCGGGCAATGTGGTGTCCTCATACGGGATCTCCAACGGCACGGGCGGATTGTCCAGTAAGCCCAGATAGCCTTCCCAGCACCGGCGGTAGGCGGCGAATGTGCGGGATCGCACCTCGTCAGGCTCCGCGCATCCGTCGGCCACCACCACGCATGTCGCGTAGTACGTCGCGGCCCGCAGCAGCGCATTCCGGCCGCTGAGTCGATGGCCCTTTCGCGCGCAATCGTCTCCGATCGCGGCGACCCGGTCGGCGGTCGCCTCCCACTCATGTGCCCACGATGCGAGGTCGCCATCGGTGATGCGGTCGACGGTCGTCAGGGTTTCGCCAGTGTCCGCCGCGCGGGTGTACACCCGTCCGAGCATTGCCCGTGTCATCGAGTTCATGACCTGGTCGGTGAAAAAGTTGGAACGCATCCCCATCTCGGGCGCCGTGTCCATATCGTCTCCGCATCGTCGTGGCCGCCCGTCCGGCAGCGCAAGAGATGTATCCATCTCTTATCCACGATAGCACTTAAGGAACGTATCCATCTCCTATACTGGCCGGGTGCCTCACCCCGGACCCACCACGCAGCGTCGGCGCGGAGCCGAACTTGAGCTGGCATTGCTGGATGCGGCGTGGGACGAGCTCGTCGAGGTGGGATTCGCAAAGTTGACCATGGAGTCCGTGGCCGCACGAGCCCGCACGGGCGTGGCGGTGCTGTACCGTCGCTGGGCCAACAAGGATGACCTGACGCTTGCCGCGCTCGCGCATCATCGCGACAGCAATCCCGTTGAACTCCCCGACACAGGCAGCCTGCGCGGGGATCTGCTGGCCGCGCTGACGGGCATGAGCCGCACTCGCGCAGCCTTTTTCGCCATGGCAGCCGCTGCGGCATTCTCCGGACTGATGGCCGCCAGCGAGCTCACCCCCGCCGAGGTGCGCGATCGAATCCTGGGCGACCAACCGAGGGAACGGATCAGGGCCATCTACCAGCAGGCCCACGATCGAGGTGAGATCGACGTGGACCAGATCCCCGCCGCATTGCTCACCATGCCTTTCGATCTGGTGCGCCACGATCTGCTCATGGATGTCGAACCCGTTGCGCACGAACGCATCCGGTCCATCGTCGACGACCTGTTTTTGCCACTCGTCGACCACTACGCGAGGTGACGTTTCTGATCAGATATCGAGCTTTCCGAGTAGCTTCTCCACCCACGCCGAGGACCGCGGCGAAATTCTTCGTCACAACGGGATCGTTGGCGTCGTATCGAGGAAGCGGCGCGGATCGCGGCCCGTCCAAGCAACCAGCCGCTCGATGACAGGAGCATCCTGCGCGATCGGGACAGCCTCCGCGAACGGTACAGTGACCTCGTCGAAACCCCGTGCCGCCGATATCTCCTTGTACCGGGCCAGGCGATTGTCCACCGGCAGCATGCCGCGCATCGCGTCGAAAGCCGCCGCCACCACCACGTCATCCCATTCGGGCCGCTGACCCGTGGCTACGGCCAGGTCCCACGTATGAACGGTCAACTCGCTGACGTAAGAGGCCAACACCTTCGCCCCAGGACCTTCGATCCACGGTAAGGCCATGTGTCGGTGGAGCGCGGCGCCGTCGATCCAGGCGCCGGTGGCTCGCTCCGCCGACACCCGCCAGGCGTCGAGCCAGCGATCATCGTCCACCGCACGATCGTTGACGGCCAGCGGATTTGCGCCGTCACCAAGTGCGGCGATTCTGTCCAGCACACCGATGAGGTGCGCCAGCAGCGCTCGCACGTCCATACCCACGCAGGGTGTCGGACTACTGATTCGCTGAGGCGGTACGTCGGCGACGACTCCCCCAGCCGTGGCAATGGCGCGGTCGAGGACGCGCCGGGGATCGATGAGGTCATTCTTGCGGGAGCTTGGGATGTTCACGGCGCCATTGTGCGGACCTAAACCGGTCATCTCATGACCGGTTTCATGTGCCATTGTGATGGCATGCGAGCTGACCGGCTGATCGCCATCCTGCTCCTGCTGCAACAACGCGAGCAGGTCACCGCAACTCAAGTCGCTCAAGAGCTGGAGGTGTCGGAACGCACCGCGCGGCGTGACCTCGAGGCGCTCTGTACGGCAGGGGTGCCCGTGTACTCCATACCGGGACGAGGTGGCGGGTGGCGCCTCGTCGGTGGCGCTCGTACCGACCTGTCCGGGCTCACCGCACCGGAGGCACGTGCGTTGTTCCTGGTGGCAGGCCCCGCCTCGACCGCCACTCCCGAAGTCAAGACCGCGCTGCGCAAGCTCGTTCGTGCCCTCCCCGAGCCCTTCCGTGAACAGGCCGAAGCGGCCGCGTCGTCGCTGATCGTCGATCCACGACAATGGGGTTCCAGCCATCCCGAGCCACGGCCACCCCGCTTCCTGGATGTGCTGCACGAGGCGGTGATCCGCGGCGTCCAAGTGCAGCTCGGTTACGTCGATCGTCGGGGCGCAGAGACCCGTCGGATCGTGCACCCGTTGGGCATCGTGGCGAAGAGGCCGACGTGGTACCTGGTGTGCGATACCGAAACCGGTCCCCGCACATTCCGCATCGACCGCGTCTGCGCTGTCGAGCTCACCGATGATCAGGTTCGGAGGCCGCCGGGATTCGACCTTGCGCAAAGCTGGCGCGACATCGCCGATGAGGTCGATCGCCGGCGGACGCCGCTGGAGGCGCACGCCCTGTGCTCGCCCGACGGGCTCGACGTACTTCGCAGGATGCTCGGGGACCGGCTGGAGGTGGGGCGTGGCACGCCCGACTGCCGGATCGAGGTGGTGATCCGCGGAGCGGATGAATACGTTCTGGCCGGTGAACTCGCCTGGCTCGGCGAGTGGCTGGAGATCATCGGTCCGCGCAGCGTTCGCAAGCACCTCGCCGGGATCGGCGCTGCGCTCGTGGCGCGGTACAGCTGACGACCGCATACCTCATGCCGCACAAGCACTCACGTCGTGTGGTAGGTGGCGATTTCGACCAGATTCCCATCCGGATCGGTGCAGTAGTACGAGGTCATGTCTCCTTGGGCGCCGATCCGGTGAACCGGGCCATCGGTGACGGGCACTCCTACGTCAGCCAGATGGGCTGCGATCTGCGACGGGGCCACATCGGCGATCACGCACAGATCCAGCGAGCCGGGGGCATCCACCGCCCCGGTTGGCCAGCCCTGCGAACCGGTGGGTCGCAGGTTGAACTTCTGGCCGCCGAACATCAATGCGGTGCGATCGCCGCGAAACACCTCGCGCCGCACGCCCAGCGCCCGCTCGTACCACTCGGCAGTGACCTCGACATCGCGACAATTGATCACTACATGGTCGATTCGATCGATGGCGAAAGTCATACCCCACGCTACAGCCGATCCCTGGATCGGTGCTGAGCAGAGTCGACGGAACGCCCTAAGTCGACTGCACTGCAACAGATGTGAGTCCGAAGCTGATCTGACGGAGCTGGGGTGTCAGCACCCCCGTAGGCTCAGCGGATGCACAACGTGACTCTGGCCAGCCCGGCGCTGGCCGCGGCGCTGACAGCAGGGCTGACGGTCTACGCGGCATTGATTCTCACCAGCATCGCGGTAGCCATCTACTACGCCCGAAGGCAACGACGACGGCCGGCGATCGCCACCGCGGTGTTGGTCGGGATCCTCACCGTGGGCGGTCTGGTCATGGCCATCGTGAGCAGCATTGCATGAGTGGCTGGTGGCGTACCGCCAGGAGAACGCTCCTGCGCAGCGGTGCGCCTACACAAATGTGTCACGGTGGGCCATCGCCCATTCGCGATAGGTGACCGCATCCCGGCCGGTGATCTCGTGGACCGCGTGCGTGACGACTGCTTGCTCGGTGGTCTCGAACTCCCACTGGGCCATGAGTAGATCGAGGTACTCCGGCGGTAGCACCTCGCCATAGAGCGCGCGCGCTTCACGCTCGGAGAGCACCGAGATGCCGATGGGCTCGCCAATCGCCTCTCCAATGAGCCTGACCTGGTCGCGCATGGTCAACGAGTCCGGGCCGGTGAGCACGGGCTTCGTACCATCGAGATCCGGTGTCGTGATCGCCCGGACGGCGACCGCGGCGGTATCCTCGTCGGCGATCGGCGCCTGCTGGGAATCGGGGAAGGGCAATCCGACCATGCGATTGTGGCGGATCTGCCGCGCCCAGAAGCGGATGGCATTGCGCGCGAAGGCACCCGGGCGCAACGAGACGGTGGTGAAGCCGCCGCCACTGATGGCGTTCTCCACGGCCAGGTGCCGTTGCTTGTTGTATTCGACGAACGACTCGTGCCGGGTGGTGTCGATGGTGGAAAGCACCACCACCTTCGTCACACCGGCCGCGCTCAGTTCGTCGACCAGTTCGGGCAGCACCTCGTGTCGGGTGAAGCTGAACAGGAACACGCAATCGACACCCGCGAGGGCCGGACGCATCGTCGCCGGTCTATCGAGATCGCTGGAAACTGTTTCTACACAAGGCATGTGACCTGATTGCGGACGGCGGCACGTCGCCCGCACCTCCACTCCGCTGCCGCGCAGCTGATTGATGATGGCAGAGCCGACCCCGCCGCTGGCACCGGTGATGAGCACTCGCATCGTGTGTCCTTTCCGTCCCGATGGATTCGACATTAAGAAGCACGCCTCATCAACGCCAATAATGATTTCTGATATGAGAGATTCATCGTGTGAATCTTTCCGGGGTCGACCTGAACTTGCTCGTCGTCTTGCACGCAGTTCTCCAAGAGCGCAGTGCGACAAAGGCGGCGACTCGGCTGCATCTGACCCAACCCGCGGTCTCGAACGCGCTGTCACGGTTGCGGGTGCTCCTCGGCGATCCGTTGGTGGTGCGCTCCGGCCGAGGCCTGACCCCCACCCCGGCGGCGCTGGCAATCCAGCCCCGACTCGACGCCGCACTGCAATTGGTGGAGGGTATCGTTCGCGACCTCGACGATTTCGATTTGACGACGACCACCCGCGAATGGGTCATCGCATTCGCCGATCTTTACGGCCCGCTGGTGCTACCTGGCCTGGACCGCCTGCTCCAACAACGGGCCCCCGGGTCCGCCATCAGGGTCGCACCACTGGACCGCATCAGTGTGGTCGATGCTCTGGCCACCGGAGAGATCGACCTCTACCTGGGTATACCCACGACGATCCCGTCGGCATGGCACTCCGAACCCGCCTTCGTCGACGACATGGTGGGCGTGATGTCCGCACACCGTCCCGATGCCGGCATCGGTATGACACTCGAACGCTTCGTCGAACTACCGCACGCACACGTGCAGATCAGCCCGGGCCGGGGTCGAGAGGTCGACGACGCCCTTGGCCGGTTGGGACACGCACGCCGCATATGCTTCACGGTCTCGCACTACAGCTCGCTGTTTCCGATTGTCGAGAACGGTCGGTGCATCGCCGTCGCGCCCCGACGCCTTGCCCGTCACCATGCGCAGCGCTCGGCGATCACGCTTTTCGACCTGCCGTTGACGCTGCCGTCCTACGAGGTGAGGTTGTTCTGGCATGAGCGGGTCGACAACGACCCAGGGATCGCAGCCCTGCGCGCAGTTGTGCGTGATGTCCTCGATGCCTTGCCGCCAGACTGAGGCAATGCGGTCAGCCTATGGAAAGTGCCCGGCTCATCTCGATGATCAGTCGCGGTGTAGATCGATGAGTTCGACGAGATGTCGGTGCACATCGTCCAAGGGCGCAGTAGAGCGTTGTGCGATGGCCATGACCACCGCCCCTTCGATGGACGCGATGGCCATGGTCGCCAGACTGGCGCGGACCTCTTCGGGAATCCCGTTGTCGCGCAGAGTTGCCGACAGCGACTGACCCCACTCAGCGAAGACCGCGGCGGCAACCTCAGCGGCCTCGGGCGAGTCGCTGCGCCCCAACGCCGCGGCGACGATGGGGCAGCCGGCCGCAAAGTCCCCGGCCACCAGCATGGCCTTCCATTGGTTCACGAACACCGAGAGCGGATCAGCGGCACCGTTGAGCGCAGCGATATAGGACCCGATGACGGCGCCGGCACGTGCGGTGGCCGCCGACACCATCTCGGCCTTTCCGCCAGGAAAGGCCAGGTAGATGGAGCGGCGGGAGACGCCGGCACGCTCGAGCACAGCGGCGATTCCCGTTCCGGCGACACCGAATCGCTGGATCAGGTGGATGGTGCTCTCGATGAGTTTGTCGCTCGCCGCCATTCGCCGCGACACCCCTTTCGTGATGACCGTCACATGTAATCGGTCGTTGTCACTATACCAATCGGTGTACTAGCGTCCGGTAAACCAATCGTTCTACCGACGGAGGCGCGACGATGCTGGATGGCCAACGATGGATCGTGGCCGTGATCGTAGGAGTCATTGCCGTCTCGGCCGCGGTGATCGGCTCGCTGAGGTTGCGCGACATCCCGGATCGCGCCATAGGTCATTCCCCTCCCCCGCATGCGGTGGCCGATCCGCGCGAGCGACTCATCGAATACCGGCTGGACGGCGATCCCGGTCGCCACGCCCTGGTGTCCTACCTCACCCCGGAAGGGCACGTCGTCGATGCCGACGTCGTCCTGCCGTGGCGCACCCAGGCACCCATCAGCACACTGACCGCCGCCGTCGGCCTGGCCGCTCAGACCAACGGCAGCCGTCTGCGCTGTGAGATCGCGGTCGACGGACAATCACGAATCCTTCGAGAGGCCACGGCAGACGCCGCCGTGGTCAACTGCTCGGTACCGGCGGCCTGAACCATGACCATTCCCAAAGTCTTTCGCGGTATCGCGGGCGAACTGCGACACCCGATACGCATGAGCGACGTCCGCACCGCCGCCGAGGATCGGCCGTGGTGGGCCCGAGCGCTGTATGGGCTCTCACTGCCCATCGTGCTCGGCTGGTTGGTCGTCGTCGGAGCCCTCAACATCGCCGTGCCGCAGTTGGAAACGGTGATCGACCAGCACGCGAAATCGTTTCTCCCCGACGAGGCATCCGCGGTGCAGGCGCTGGTCAAGATGGGCGATCACTTCGGCGGCGGCGGCAGTAACAACTTCGTGTATCTGCTCGTCGAGGGCCAACAGCCCCTCGACGGGCCGGCACGCGACTACTACGACGCGGTGGTCCACAGACTCACTGCCGATGAGCGGCACGTGAGTTCGATCATGAACCTTTGGTCGGATCCCGACCTCGCACCGGCCGCCCAGAGCGCGGACGGCAGAGCGGCCTACGGGCTGGTGAATCTCACCGGAAACATGGGCACCGCAGCCGCGATGGAGTCCACCCGCGTCGCGCGCGACATCATCGCCGCGGTGCCGGCGCCCGAGGGCGTCTCGGCACACATCACCGGTCCATCGGCCGTGGTCAACGACGAGTTGGTGGCCATCTCGGATTCGATACTGCGGCTCATCATTCTGTGCTCCGTCTTGGTGACCGCCGTGCTGCTGGCGGTCTATCGTTCGCCGGTAACAGCGTTGGTGCCGCTGATCACGGTCGCGGCCAGCCTCGGCGGCGCCCGGGCGCTGATCGCCCTCTTCAGCCAGATGGAATGGATCAGCGTGTCGATCTTCGCCGCGGCACTATCGGCCGTGGTGGTGCTGGGCGCCGGTACCAACTACGGAATCTTCCTGGTGGGGCGCTACCAGGAAGGCCGCCGCCGCGGACTGGACTCCGAGGCCGCCTTCTACGCGGCACTCAGCGGTGTCGCACACATCATCATCGCATCGGCACTCACGGTGGCCGGCGCCATGGCGTGTCTCACGCTCACCAGACTGTCGATCTTCAGCACGTCGGGACTTCCCTGCACCATCGCGATCATCGTAACGCTCTGTGCGGCATTGACATTGGGACCTGCTCTACTCGCGATACTGATCCGGATGGGATATGTCGAGCCCCGCGGCGACGGCTCCGCCCGCCGGTGGCGACGCATCGCCACGGCAGTCGTGCGATGGCCGGGGCCGGTGCTGACCGGAGCCACCGCCATCTTGCTGGTGGCGATCGCCTTCGTACCGATGTACCAGCCCAGCTACGACGAACGGCGCGCGCAGCCCACCGATTCCCCCGCCAACATGGGGTTTGCGGCGGCCGACCGCCACCTGCCGCCCAATGTCATGGCCCCGAGTGTCGTCATCATCGAAGCCGACCACGACATGCGCAATCCAGCCGACCTGATCGCCCTGGAACGGTTGACCGCCGCCATCGCCGGCCTGGACGGTATCGACGCGGTGCAAGGCATGACCAGGCCATTGAAAGCGCCGATAGCGCAGGGCACTTTGGCAAGCCAGGCCGGCTACATAGGAAGCCGGATCGAGCAGAGCGCGGCCCTGCTGAATGCTCGGTTGGGTGATATCGAGGCCGTCGAATCCGCCCTCGACGGCCTCGACGGATCGGCCCGGGCGCTCTCGAGCGCTCTGTCCCGAGGGCAGAGCGGTGCCGTCGATGTGGTCTCCGCCATGACCGTCCTGAAATCCGAAGCGGTGAACCTGACCTCGAAGCTGGCCATCGTGCAGGATGCGAGTCAGCCCGCTGTCGATGTTCTCAGGGGTCTTCCACAGTGCCAGTCGATCGAGGTCTGTCAGGGCGCGTTGACCGGGTTCTCGCTGATCGACGATGTCCGCGGACTCGACGAGCTGTCCGCCAAGGTCGAACAGGGCACCGCCGCGGCGGCCGCTGCCCTTCCGGACGCGGCGTCGCAGATCCCGGCCATCACCACGGCGATTGCCCGAGTGCGGCAGGTGATCCAACCGCTCAAGAGCAGTCTGCAAGCGCTCATCCCGCAGACCACCGAGATCACAGCATTTCTTGACGAGGTGAGCCGTTCCTACGCCGAGGGCGCACCGTCCACCGGGTTCTTCCTACCTGCCCAAGCCATCGACAGCCCGCTCTTCCGCAGCGCGGTTCCCTATTTCTTCTCCTCCGACGGCACCGTGACCCGCATGGTGGTGACGCCCGAGATAGAGGGATTCAGCCGCCAGGCAATGGATTTGAGCGAGCGTGTGATACCCGCTGCGCTCGGTGCGATCAAAGGAACCTCGTTGCAGGGTGCGACCGTGAGCATCGGTGGCCCTGGCGGGACACTGCTGAACATCGAATCCTTCGCACATGAGGACTTCATCGCCATCGCGGTCGCGGCATTCGCGTTCGTCTTCTGCGTCGTGCTGGTGTTGTTGCGCAGCCTCGTCGCCGCGGTGGTGGTGATCACGACAGTCGGGATCTCCTATCTGGCGGCGTTGGGGCTGGGCGTGTTCGTCTGGCAGACCCTCGTCGGCAACCCCCTGCACTGGGCAGTTGCGCCGGTGGCATTCTCCTTTCTGGTGGCTGTCGGTGCGGACTACAACATGTTGCTGGTGAGCAGGATGAAAGAGGAGATGGCCGCCGGTACGAGCACCGGTCTGATCCGCGCGATGGTGGGCACCGGCAGCGTGGTCACCACCGCCGGCCTCACCTTCGGGGCCACCATGTTCGCGATGCTCGGCAGTTCGGCCACCAATATCGCCCAGATCGGCACGACCGTCGCGTTCGGGTTGGTGATCGACACGCTGATCGTTCGTTCCCTGATGGTTCCGGCCATCGCGCGGTTGTGTGGCCGATGGTTCTGGTGGCCGACGGCATTCGTCAGAATGCCTGCGCACGCC
Organism: Mycolicibacterium neoaurum ATCC 25795; assembly: GCF_000691525.1. Taxonomy (GTDB): domain Bacteria; phylum Actinomycetota; class Actinomycetes; order Mycobacteriales; family Mycobacteriaceae; genus Mycobacterium; species Mycobacterium neoaurum. Next base: position 73,396 of record NZ_JMDW01000010.1, on the reverse strand, counting down.
GGGTCCGCATCACCCACACTGGACCCGACGAGAAATGCACGGGAGGAACGACTACACACATGACCGGCGCCGCCGAATTCGACTACGTCATCGTGGGTGCGGGCAGCGCCGGCTGCCTGCTGGCGAACAGGCTCAGCGCCAACCCTGGTCATCGTGTGCTGTTGGTCGAGGCCGGCGGCAAGGACGACTGGTTCTGGATCAAGATCCCTGTCGGTTACCTCTACACCATCGCCAACCCGCGGACCGACTGGTGCTATACCACCGAGGCCGATCCGGGCTTGGCGGACCGCAGCATCATCTATGCCCGCGGCCGAGTGATCGGCGGCTGTTCGTCGATCAATGCCATGATCCATATGCGCGGACAGGCCAGCGATTACGTCTCGTGGGCGCGGGCCACCGGTGATGACCGATGGCTGTGGGGCGGTCCGGAATCGGCGGGCCAAACCCTGTCCATCTACAAGCAGCTGGAAGACTATTTCGGCGGCGCCGACGAATGGCACGGCACCGATGGCGAGATACGCGTCGAGCGGCCGCGGGTGCGCTGGAAGATCCTGGACGCCTGGCAGGCCGCCGCCGCCCAGGTGGGAATCTCCCCGATCGAGGAGTTCAACCGTGGGGACAATGCGGGCAGCGCGTACTTCCACGTCAACCAACGCCGAGGACGGCGCTGGTCGATGGCCGACGCATTCCTCCATCCGATCGCCCACCGGTCGAATCTCACCGTCTACACCAAAACGCAAGCGGTACAGCTGTTGACGGATGAGCAGGTAGCCGACAGCCAACGACGTGGCGCCTGGACCACCGCCGCACACCGCGCCACCGGTGTGCGGATGATCAAGGATGGACGGCGCGTCGATGTGCGGGCCCGGCGCGAGGTGATCCTCAGCGCCGGTGCCATCGGTTCGCCGCACCTCATGCAGGCCTCCGGCCTCGGACCGGCCGGACTGCTCGCGGCGCACCAAATTCCGGTGCGCGTCGACCTTCCCGGCGTCGGCGAAAACCTGCAGGATCACCTCCAGCTCAGAACGGTCTACCGAGTCCAGGGCGCACGCACCGTCAACACGCTGTACCGCAACCTTTTCACCCGGGCCGGTATGGGATTGCAGTATCTGTTGAGCCGGTCGGGTCCGATGACCATGCCTCCGTCGACCCTGGGGGCCTTTGCCACCAGCGACCCCGGCCGCACGAGTCCGGATCTCGAGTGGCATGTGCAACCGCTGTCGCTGGCCAAGTTCGGCGAGCCGCTGCACCGGTTCGGCGCGATCACTCCCTCGGTGTGCAATCTGCGACCCAGCTCTCGTGGCCACGTACGGCTGAGCAGTGGCGATCCGCTGCGCTATCCGAAGATCTCGTGCAACTACCTGTCCACCGACGATGATCTTCGCACCGCCGTGCGGGGCTTGCGGATGACGCGCACGATCATGGCGGCGCCGGCGCTGGCGCCCTACCGGCCGGAAGAGTTGCTACCCGGTCCGCGACTGGTCAGCGATGACGACCTGCAGCAGGCGGCCCGGGAGCTGGGCACCACCATCTTCCATCCGGTCGGTACCTGCGCCATGGGCGCTTTCGACACCCATGGCCGACCACGGTCCAGCTCCACGGTGCTGGACACCGACTGTCGGGTGTACCGGGTCGCCGGTCTTCGTGTCGTCGATGCCTCGGCGATGCCCACCATCACATCCGGGAACACCAATGCACCGGTCATGTTGATCGCCGAACGCGCCGCGAGGGCCATCCTGGAATAAACGCTCCGGGGTCGTACTTGGCTCAAGTGTCCTCCTCCCCCGACTCTGGAGCGCTCATGAATCGACCCGTCCGCGTCGCTGTCCAGGTACAGCCCGGTGGCACACCCGACTACCGCACGTGGCGAGACGCCGTCGTGGCCGCCGACGAACTCGGTGTCGACGTGATCTTCGGCTATGACCACTTCCACCGGCCGGCAATGAAGGGCATCGTCGACGGCAAACCCGTGATGTTCGACGAGCAACCCGACGTCGCGAACTTCGAGGGCTGGACCGCACTCGCATCATGGGGCGAGATCACCTCGCATGCCGAGATCGGGCTCCTCGTCACCGGCGTTGGGTACCGCAATGCCGACCTGCTCGCGGATATGGCCCGCACCGTCGACCACATCAGCGGCGGCCGCCTCATCCTGGGGCTCGGTGCAGGTTGGTACGAAAAAGATTACGTCACATACGGATACGAGTTCGGCACGTTCGGTTCACGCTTCGACCTCTTCGACGAGAGCCTGATCCGAATCGAGCACCGATTGGAAGCCTTGGTCCCGCCACCGGTGCGTAAGCTCCCCATCCTCATCGGCGGAACAGGACCCAAGCGTTCGCTACCGGCCGTCGCTCGGCATGCCGGCATCTGGCATGCATTCCAGGACCTGGACGCCTTCCGCCGTTCCAGTGACCGTGTCGACGAACTGGCGGCAACATTCGGCCGAGACGGAGCAGAGATCGAACGCTCGACCCTGTGGCAGGACCCGGCAAGTGCCGATGCCTTTCGCGAGGCGGGGGTCACCTTGTTCCAGACCGAACTCACCGCTGATGACGGCTACGACCTGACATCGCTCAAGCAGGTGCTCGCCTGGCGCGATAACGGGTGAGCAACCGGCATGGACGTCAACGAACCCCCCGATCGCCATAGCGCCCGCCTGCGACCATGTCACTGAGTGGCTGAAGTTCGGCCAGCGCCTCGACGTCCAGTTCGACGTCCACGGCAGCCGCGTTCTGATCGAGTCGACCGGCGTTGCGCGTTCCAGGGATGGGCACAACGGACACGCCCAACCGCCGCGCTTGGGCGTGCACCCATGCCAGTGCGACTTGCGCCGGCAGGACACCGAGGCGGGCCGCGACCGCCCCGACGGTGTCGGCGATCGCTTGATTCTGTCGGCCAGCAGCGCCGTTGAATCGTGGATTGCGCGCCCGGAAATCGTTGGGATCCAGTGCCTCTCTGCGCACCGAGCCGGTGAGGAAACCGCGCCCCAACGGGGCGTAGGGCACCAATCCCACACCCAGCTCGGCCATGGTCGGAGTGACCTGCTCGACATCCCTTGTCCACAACGAGTATTCACTCTGGACGGCGGCGATCGGGTGGATGCGGTGCGCACGCCGCAACAGATCGGAGTCGACCTCGCTGAGACCGAGATACCTGACTTTGCCTTCCTGCACAAGCTCCGCCATCGCGCCGACAGTTTCCTCGATCTCGGCATTCTGCGGAGGTCGATGCAGATAGAGCAGATCGACATGGTCGACGCCCAGACGCAGCAGTGACGCCTCGCACGAGCGCTTGACGTAGGGTGCATCGCCGCGATGCACCCGCCTGTCGTCACCGCTGCTGCGATCGATCCCGAACTTGGTGGCAATCTGCACCGCATCGCGCCTACCGACGATCCCGCGCCCCAACAACACCTCGTTGTGGCCGGCCCCGTACTGATCGGCGGTGTCGAACAGCGTGACGCCCACGTCGATCGCGTGACCGATGGTCGCGAGGTTGGCATCCCAGTCGGTGGCCCCGTAGTACTCGCTCATCCCCATGCAGCCAAGGCCTTGTGCGGACACATCGAGACCACCGAGAACTGCTCTTTTCATGTCGATCCTTCCGCGGTCGCCTGTACCGACCCCAGGATCGGCCGCCGGGGGGCACCGGGACAATGGGTGCATTACACCCAGGCTCACCCACTCCCGGGCCGGTCCTGCGTACAGAAAAATGAACTCGGATGCTGGTCGGAACCCGCATCCAGCAGTTACCGTTGACGACGTGAGGACGTTGGTTCGTTGAGCGCAGGTATCGGCTCTGCTGCCAGTGAGGAACGCCGGCTTCGGACGCTCCATTCGTACGCCGTCCTCGATACACCGGCCGAACCGGCCTTCGACGACCTGACCGAGCTGGCCGCCGAGTTGTGTGCGGCCCCGACAGCACTGATCTCGCTCGTCGACTCCGATCGGCAATGGTTCAAATCTCGGCGCGGGATCGACGCCCAAGAGACCCCTCGAGGGGAATCGTTCTGTGTGCACGCGCTGGCATCCCACGAGGTGCTGGTCATTCCGGATGCGTCGCGCGATCCCCGGGTAGCCGACTATCTGTGCGTGCGGGAGGAGCCGCATTATCGCTTCTACGCCGGTGCACCGTTGATCGCCGCCGACGGTGCAGTGCTTGGCACGTTGTGTGTCGTCGACACCAAGCCGCGCGATCTCGAGGCGACCCAACGCAGACATTTGGCGGTGCTCGCGGCCCAGGTGATCGCCCAGCTGGAAATCCGTCGTCAGGCCGCCGCGCTCGCCGCGGTCGTGCGCGAGATGAGCGAAACCAAGCGGATGCTCGACGGCGTGCTACGGCACACCGATGTGCTGATCTATGCCAAGGATCTCGCCGGCCGGTATGTCATGGTCAATCCGGCGATCGTGCAGGCGACACGCGTCACCGAGGACATGATCGGACGCACCGATCACGACCTGTTCGCGCGCGAGCTCGCCGACGAGTACCGCCGTAATGACAGGCGCATCATGGCCGCGGGCCAGCGGCAGGTGTTCACCGAACGGATCGTGCACGAGGACGGAACGCACCGGAATTATCAGTCGACCAAGTTTCCCGTCTACGACGACGCCGGTGTCGTCATCGGCATGGCCGGCGTGTCGACCGATGTGACCGATCTCGAAACTGCCCGCGCGGCGCACGAAGACGCAGAAATGCGACTGCGCACCGTGGTGGAGCAGTCGCCGGTGGCGATCAGCGTCATCGCCGAGTCAGGTGTGCTCGTCTATGTGAACCCGGCGGCAGTCGCATTGTGCGGGGCGGTTCGCAACAGCGATCTGCACGGAAAACTCGCGTTGGATCTTGTGGTCTCCGATCAGCGCGACGGCATCGCAGCCCTCATCGCCTCCGTACTCGCGGGCGAGCCGACGACCAAGAGCGGCCGGACCCAGCTTCTGCGCCTGGACAATCGGATGGTGCCGGTCGAATTCACGATAAGCCGCATCCAGTACTCCGGGGTCCCCGCACTGCAGGCCGAGGTCCGCGATATCACCGCCGACCTCAGTGATCGTGAGCATCTCGAACTCGCCGCCAACACAGATGCCCTGACCCAGCTGCTGAATCGTAGAGCCTGGACACTACGTGTACAGGCAATCGTCGACGCGCGTTCAGCGGCTTCGCAATCGGGCGTGCTCGTCATCGCGATGATCGACATCGACCACTTCAAGGTCTACAACGACACGTACGGTCACCCCGCCGGGGACGATCTGCTCCGTCACATTGCGCAGGTATTCCAGGCCAACGTCCGCCCCGATGACGTCCTCGCGCGCTGGGGCGGCGAGGAATTCGTCGTTGCACTCCCCAGCCCCACCACAACCGATGCGCTCGGAGTTCTCGACCGGCTCAAGACCGCCATGCCGACACCGCAGACCTGCTCCATTGGGTACGCGGCGTGGACCGAACACGACGACCTCGACACCTGCATCAGCAGGGCAGACAAGGCCCTCTACGCCGCCAAGGATGCCGGCAGAAACTGCATCATCGGCCGGCCCGCCGAACCGGAGTCGTAGCTACCCCGTGATATCCCGGCCGATCAACCGCCGCGCAATGATCCACTGTTGCAACTCGTTGGCGCCCTCGAAGATCTCCAGGATCTTGGCATCGCGGAACATTTCCTCGAGCCGCACCGACTCGCCCGTCTCACCGACCTGCCGCGCGAAGCCGAGCGCGCCATATATCTGGATCGCCTCCCGCACGACATCGTTGGCCAAGCGCGTCCCATACGCCTTCGCCATCGCGGCCTCCGGCTCGGCGGTCCGGTCACCGCGGTCGACCAGGGTCGCTGCCTTCTGATACAGAGTTCGAGCACACTCGATTTCGGTGGCGCGCTGGGCCATGACGAACTGCCAATGCTGCATTGCACCCAGCGGAGCGCCGAACACCTGACGAGTGCGCAATCGGTCGACGGCAAGGTCCACGGCCGCCTGGGCCACCCCCACGCCCGCGGCACCGATGCCGATACGTCCTCGCACGAGCGCCGACAGCGCGACCGCCATCCCGCCACCCGCTTCACCCAGCAGATTTGATCGTGGAACGTGCACGTCGGTGAATTCGATATCGGCCGTGATCTGGCCACGGTGGCCCATCTTCAGATCCGGCGTGCCGATCCGCACCCCCGGTGACGAGAGGTCGACGAGCAGCATGGTGGCCCGATCACTGCCCTCGCCAGCCCGCACCAACACCGAGACCCAGCCCCTGGCAACACTGTTGGTGATCCACCGTTTGCGGCCGTTGACGATGAATCCGTCCGATGTCTCCTCGGCCACGGTCCGCAGGCGTGCCGCGGTCAGGTCCGAACTGGTGTCGGGTTCGGTGGTCGCGAACGCAAAAGCGACCCGGCCGCTGACCAATTCGGGTATCAGGCGGGCCCGCAACTCGGCCGAGGCGAACGCCAGCGTCTGCGGTACCAGAATGCACTGGCCATCGAAGACACCGGCCAAAGACGAAGAGTGGTAGGCGATCTCCTCGGTGACGGTGCAGGTGCCCAACATCGGATGCTGTAGGCCCATACCGAAATCCGCACCGAACGGCACCCCGAACAGACCCTCGTCGGCCAGACCCCGGAAGGCCTGCCAGGGGAAGCTCTCCGCCGACTCTTCGCGCTGTCCGATCTCGCGGGCGTAGGGCACCACGGCGCGGCCGACGGCCTCGCGCGCCATCTGGCGCACCCGCACGATCTCTTCGGGCAACCAGACGTCGTGCGTCATGCGGTCTTGAGTGCGTTCGATCACCGGATCACAATAACAGTCAGATGTGACGGTTATGAAGAGTGCGTATCCGACTGTTCCAGCAGCATCCGGACGGCCAGGTCGTTCCACAGCCGAAGGTGCGGATCGGTATCAGCGCTGCGCTCGCCGATCGAATAGGTCAGCGCCACCCCGCGCATGCTGCTGAAAAGCAGGTCACGTAGGTCGGGAAAGGCTGGATGGCTGCTGTGCACCGGCCCGAACATCGTCGCGATGACGTGTTCGATGGCTCGGCCGAGTCTGCGCTCGGCATCCGCCAATCCCGTGCGAAGTCCGGGATCGGTCCGCGCCGCGGTCCAGAGTTCCATCGCCGCCCAGAAGTATGGTTGCCGAAATGTGCTCCAGAGCAAGCTGATCGCATAGTCGATTCGCGCGGATCCACTCGCGGCACCGTCGGGAACCGCGGCGTCGAACCACCGTTCCATCTCGGCGACCCGCTCGATGGCCAGGTGCTGCGCAGCAGCGACCAGCAGGGCGTCCCTGGATGGGAAGTAATGCAGCAACCTGCCGCGGGACACCCCCGCCAACCGCTGGATGACGACCGTGGTGGCACCGCTGTATCCGTTCTCCACCAGGGCGCGCACCGCCGCGTCGAGGATCAACGCGCGACTGTCGGCGCGCCGCTCGGGGCGCGAGACACGTTCCGCCTTGGTCTGAACCACCACGACGACAGCCTAGGCGAAACCGTCAAACCTGACTGCCGCAACACGACCACAACTCAAATGAGCTTATTAACAACTTACTTGAGCTGTTAAGGTCGGACCATGGTTTCCGAAACGCCCGACGCGATCAAGGCCGGACGCCGCGAGTGGTCCGCGCTCGGGGTGCTGGTGCTCGTGGTGACGCTGCTCGCCATCGATGGCACCGTCCTCTATCTGGCAGTTCCTTCGCTGACGGCCGATATCGGGCCCAGCGCCACGGAGCTGCTGTGGATCGGGGACATCTACTCCTTCGTATTGGCCGGTCTGCTGATCACGATGGGTAACATCGCCGACCGCATCGGTCGCAAGCGGCTGCTCTTGGTCGGAGCCAGCGCTTTCGGCATCGCCTCGACACTCGCCGCCTTCGCCCCGGATGCCGGCACGCTCATCGCCGCTCGTGCCTTACTCGGCGTCGCGGGAGCCACCCTCATGCCTTCCACGCTGTCGATCGTGCGGGCCATGTTCGCCGACGCGAAACAACGCACCACCGCCATCGCGATCTGGTCGGCCGGCGCGATGGCCGGCGCCGCCGCCGGCCCGCTGGTCGGGGGCCTGCTACTGGAACACTATTGGTGGGGTTCGGTGTTTCTGGTCAATCTGCCGATCATGGCACTGGTGCTGACCGCCGGTCCCGTCCTCATCCCGGAATCACGCGGCGATGCGGCCAAGAAGATCGACGTGCGGTCTTCGTTGCTGTCGATCACGGCCATCGTGCCGATCGTGTATGCGGTCAAGCACTGGGTGGGCAGTGGCTGGGACGCAGGCGTTCCCGTGGCCGCGCTCGTCGGCATCGTCAGCGGCTGGCTTTTCATCCGTCGCCAGCGGAAACTGCCCCATCCGCTACTCGATATCACGCTGTTCCGGGTTCCGGCGTTCACCGGTGCCGTCGCCTCCAACGGGCTGGCCATCTTCGCGTTCATCGGGCTTCTCTACTTCTATTCGCAGTACCTGCAACTCGTTCGAGAGTTCAGTCCGCTACAGGCCGGTGTGGCAGAACTGCCCGGCACGCTGGCATCGATCGCGGTGATCGCCGTCGTCGGCGCCGTGAGCACGCGGTTCGGTGTGGGACGCGCGATCGGGTTCGGGCTGGCAATCGGCGCGCTCGGATTGACGGGCATCGGCGTAAGCGTCTTCCACGCCGACTACTGGCCCTTGGCTCTTGCTCTCGTTGTCATCGGATTCGGCATCGGCATTGCCATGACCTTGTCTACCGATGCGGTGGTGTCCGCGGTCCCGAAGGAGCGAGCGGGGGCAGCATCGGCGATAGCCGAGACCGCCTACGAACTGGGTACAGCCCTCGGCATCGCGGCGCTCGGTTCACTGCACTTCCTGATGTACCGGAGCCATCTGGACCTGCCGGCCGAAACTGCCGCCAACGATGCCGTGACCGCGAATGCCTCGCTTGCCGAGACGATCACGACGGTTGCGGACCCCGTGGTCGTCGAGCACGCACGCGACGCTTTTGCCACCGCGGTCCAGACGACGTCCTTCACCGCGGCGGGTCTGCTGGTCCTTGCCGCCGTGGCAGCATGGCGGATGATCCCGTCGGATCGCCCCGGTCTGCGAAAGGAAAGTCATGGTGGCCACTGAGCCGACGGTCACCCGCGACAAGGAGCGGACCCGACGCGCGATACTCGCTTCAGCCGAAAAGATGTTCGCCGATCGCGGATCCAAAGCCAGTCTCGCCGATATCGCGACGGCGGCCGGAGTAACCCAGAGCGGGCTGCGACACCATTTCCACAGCAGGGAAGCACTGCTCTTCGGCGTGGCCGAAGACATCGTGCAGCGATACTGGACCGAGATCCACAACATGGTCGATCTCTCCGAAAATCGTCCGGGGAAGCTGATGCGCGCGTACATCCGCGCACTGACCGGTGCCGATGATCTGCTCTCGACGCTCCTGGACCCCACCGCCCTCAGCGCCGCCCTCGGGCACCCGAAGATCTTCGAGGATCTCTTCATCTGGGACGCCGAACGTTGGCGAACCGCGCTGGCCGCCGATGGTTTGCCGATGGATGTGGTCCTGGTCATCCAACATGCCGCCGAGGGCCTGGCCATGGCCAGGAAGAGTCCGTACCTGACCGAGGACGACCTGATATCGGCCCGAAACAAATTGCTCGCGATGACCGAAGATGTCTGACCATTCTCGGCTGCTCAGGTAACGGGCGGCTAATGTCATCCTCGCCCTGACCCCCACCGACGAACACGACGGATGACTGACCCAACCGAGCTACCGCTGGCCGAGCCCGGCCACACGCCGCGCAGAGTCATGACCATCGCCGGTTCCGATTCCGGCGGAAGCGCGGGCCTGCAGGCCGATATGCGCACCTTCGCCATGCTCGGTGTGCACGGGTGTGCGGCGGTGACCGCCGTGACGGTGCAGAACACCCTCGGCGTGAGCTCATTCCACGAAGTGCCCACCGATGTCGTCGCCGGACAGATCACCGCGGTGGCCGGTGATATCGGGATCGAGGCGGCCAAGACCGGGATGCTGGCCTCGACCGAGATCATCGAGGCAGTCGTGTCGACATGGCGCAGCGCAGGCCTCACCGGGTCGATCCCATTCCTGGTCGACCCCGTGTGTGCATCCAATGTGGGCGAACCCCTGCTGCATCCCAGCGCACTGGACGCCATGCGTACCGAACTCATCCCCACCGCGACGCTGATCACGCCCAACCTGGACGAGGTTCGGCTTCTCGTCGGCATCGACGTCGTCGACGATGCCACCCAACGCGAGGCCGCACGCGCGCTACACGCCCTCGGCCCGCAATGGACCCTGGTCAAAGGCGGTCACCTGCGCACCTCGCGGATCAGTTCCGACCTGCTGTTCGACGGGGCCGACTTCCACGAGTACGCCGCGACGCGGATCGACACCCGCGATGACCACGGCGCCGGGGACACGCTCGCCGCCGCGATCACCGCAGCATTGGCGCACGGCCGCACGGTCCCCGAGGCCGTCGGCTTCGCCAAACGATGGGTCACCGACTGCATCCGAGCCGCCTATCCACTCGGTCACGGCCTCGGAACGGTCAACGGGCTGGCAAGGCTGCTGGGCAACGTCGGCGCTTAAGAACCGGACAAACCGGGTAAATCACCGACGCCAATTTCGCTGGGCTCGACATCTGATCCCGCCCAGCGGCCGTACTAGCAGAATCGAGCCGTCAGATGACCGTCCTTCGAATCGCCCGGACTCTCCCGCTTGCGGCCGCCGTGTCGGGCGCAGTCCTCTTCGGCGGATTGACCGCCTGTAGTTCCGACAGCGAGTCACCGGACACCACGACAACCACCTCGACCACCGAATCGACGATGTCGACGACGCCATCGACCGGCGCGGCCACCACCACCCTCGCGCCGTCCTCCCCCATGCCGCCGGCCGGCGGCGGCGCCGATGCAGGCCCGGGCGGCGCAACCGCCAGCGTGCCGGGAGCCAGCGCGGGCGCGGGACCCGGCGGGGCCAACGCCGGCGTTCCCGGAGCAGGAGCCGAGGCCGGGCCGGGTGGCGCATCGGTCGGCGTGCCGGGTGCCGGAGCCGAAGCAGGTCCCGGTGGCGCCTCGGCAGGTGTTCCCGGTGCCGGAGCGGGCGCGGGCCCCGGTGGAGCCGGAGCGTGCGTCGGTTCGGTCTGCGTCGGCACCCCGTAGTGTGATCGAAACGTGGCGGCCTACGGGCCGCCACGTTTCGAATGTTTGTGCGATGGGCATTCGGTGTCCATGAGCGAGCACACCACATCAGCACCGCAGGAAAACGCCGAAAAGGACACCTCGGAATGGGTCACCGGGGATGAGCCGATGACCGGTCCGCAGCGCAGCTATCTGCAGACCCTGGCCCAGGAGGCGGGAGTCGAGGTTCCCGACGACGCCACCAAAGCCCAGGCATCTGACCTCATCGAGGAACTCCAGGCCAAGACCGGGCGTGGATGACAGCAATCGAGATGAATGTGCTCCACCACCGTCCGGTGGTGGAGCACATTCGTCGACACCTCAGGACGACGCGACCTCGGTCGCCAGTCGTGACAGTGTGTCATCGAGCTGACCCTGAGTGACCAGCGGGAACTTCACCTTTTCCAACAGCTTCTTGTCCGTCACCTTCGACCAGTCATAGGTGTGGCGCACCAACGTCTCGTTCGGGCCCTGAGATTCCAACTCCCACAACCATTCCCAGCCAGGCGGCTCGGTACCTGCCGGTGCGGTCTGCCAGGCGAGCAGCTTGTCCTTGGCATATCCGGTGACGTGATTGTCGGTCTGGTACTCCCCGCCCATGTGATCACCCTGCATGTTCATCGTGAACACTTCACCGACCTTCTGAATCCGGTCGGCATGATCCACGCTGCGCACGAATCCCGAACCATCGAGAGCGGGATGACGGTGCGGATTGGACAACACATCGAAGACCGCCGACACCGGGGCAGCGATGGTTCTTTCCACAGTGACTTTATCGTTGTCGGTCATAACTTCACACTGCCCAAACTCGATCCATCGGAAACGCCGGATCGAGGTAGTCGGTGCAAAAGCCGACGGATCACCGCCGTTTCGCGTGTCCGACGCGGGTGAGTTGTACTGTGCTGGCCATGCGCACACCCAGGAATCCAGACGGTGATGCACCGCTGTGGAAGCGACTGGCGTTCGAGCTCAAATGCGCCGTCAAACGACGGATTGCCCCGAAAGGGGTGCCCGTCACCCCGCCGGACGACCCCTACCTGATCGTCGCGATCCTCGGCCAATCCAACGCCTATGGAATGGGTCTGCCGCTCGACCGTGACGGCGCAGACCGGCCTCACCCGCGTGTGCACCAGTGGGCCAACAGCGGTCCGTCGAAGAACACGGTCGTGCTCGGCGTCGATCCCTTGTTCCACGAAACACCGGCTCGGCGAGTCGGTTTCGGAGTCACCTTCGGCAAGGCGCTCGCCGACGCGACCGACAGGACCGTGCTGCTGGTTCCGTGTGCCCGCGGCGACACGTCATTTCATCCGAAGAACGGTTACACCTGGGACATCACCGACACCTCCACCCGACGAAACCTGTACCGCGAGGCGGTGCGCTCCATCGACGCCGCGCTGGCCCATCGCCCCGGCAGCACGGTCGCGGCGGTGCTCTGGCACCAGGGTGAATCCGATGTGCCCCTGATATCGGCCTCGGAGTACCAGCAGCACCTGGATGCGCTGTTCGACGATCTGCGCGCCAGGTACGGCAAGGACACCCCCATCATCCTCGGCGGCATGGTTCCCGAGGAGATGGAACGCAGCGGTAAGGACTATCCACCGATCGACGCCGTACACCGCGACACGCCCAACCGCATACCACGGACGGCTTTCGTGCCTGGCAATCGCGACATGTTCAACAGCGATATCGACCGGCACTACAACGCCGTCGGAATTCGCGCCATGGGTCAAGACATGTGGCTGGCTTACCAGCGCATCGCCACCGACGCGCTCGCCGAATACCGTCGCTGAGTCATCACGGGGGCTCCGGCACCGCCCGCTGCCAGCGGTCACGGCGCTGCTCGGGCGACTGCTCCCACCACGGCGGCTGACCTCGTTCGCCCAACGCCACCTTGGCCGCCTGCACGCCCGCCCGCGAGGCGGCTTCCGCCTCGGTGCCTTTGGTCCGGCGCACCTCCCGACGCCACGCCATCAAGATCGAGACCAGTTCGGACCGTCGATCCTCCGGTATCGCCGGATCTGTTGCCCGCCATCGTCGCCCGTTGATGACCACATGGTGTCCGTCCGCGGTGGTCTCCGACTCCCCCATCACCCGATGGTAGAAAAGCCGGGCGCGAGTGTGAATCCCCGACGGCCACGATGCCTTGCGGCCGCCGAGGATTCACATCCAGCTGAGGACGGGATCAGTCCAGATCGAACCGGTCGTTGTTCATGACCTTCACCCACGCCTTGACGAAGTCCTCGACGAACTTCGCCTGGTTGTCCTGCTGGGCGTACACCTCAGCGATCGCCCGCAGCACAGAATTCGAGCCGAACACCAGATCGTTGGCGGTCGCCGTCCACTTCACCTCACCGGTCGCGCGGTCGTATCCGGTGTAGACGTTCTCGGCGGACTCCGAACCCTTCCACTCGGTGCCCATGTCGAGCAGGTTGACGAAGAAATCCGTCGTCAACGCCCCCGGCCGGCTGGTGAACACGCCGTGCTTGGTCCCGCCGTGATTCGCTCCGATGGTGCGCAGACCACCGATCAGCACAGTCATCTCCGGGGCGGTCAGATCCAGGAAGTAGGCCTTGTCGACCAACAACTGCTCCAGTGCGGTCTTCTCCCCCGGCCGAACGAAGTTGCGGAAGCCGTCGGCCTGCGGCTCCAACACCGCAAACGATTCCACATCGGTGTTCTCCTGGGTTGCGTCGGTACGACCGGGCGCGAAATCCACCGTCACGTCGAACCCGCCGTCCCTGGCCGCCTTCTCGATGGCGGCCGAGCCGGCCAGCACGATGAGATCGGCCAGCGAAATCTTCTTGCCTCCATCGGCAGAGCCGTTGAAGTCCTGCTGGATTTTCTCCAATACCGGCAACACCTTGTCCAGTTCGGAAGGCTCGTTTGCCTCCCAGTTGCGTTGTGGCTCAAGTCGGATGCGGGCACCATTGGCACCACCGCGCTTATCGGTGCCGCGGAAGCTCGAGGCAGCGCCCCACGCGGTCTTCACCAGCTGGGGAACCGACAGCCCGGATTCGAGCACCTTGCCCTTCAAGGTCGCGATATCGGACTCGTCGACCAGCGGATGGTCGACGGCGGGTACCGGGTCCTGCCACAACTGCGGCTCGGCAATCCACGGGCCGAGATAGCGGCTCACCGGGCCCATATCGCGATGCAGCAGCTTGTACCACGCCTTGGCGAACGCGGCGTTCATCTCCTCCGGATGGTCCAGCCAACGCCTGGTGATCTGGCCGTAGATGGGGTCGACCCGCATCGACACATCGGTGACCAACATCGTGGGCTTGCGGGGAGGCCCTCCGAACGGGTCGGGAATGGTGGCTTCGGCATCCTTGGCCTCGAACTGCCACGCACCGGCGGGACTCTTGGTCAACTCCCATTCGTTGCCGTACAGGATCTCCAGGTAACCATTGCTCCACTGGGTTGGGGTCGCCGTCCACACCACCTCTAGTCCACTGGTCACCGTGTCGTTGGCATTGCCGGAACCGAAGGGGCACTTCCAGCCGAGTCCCTGCTGTTCGATGGGCGCGCCCTCGGGTTCCGGGCCGACGTTGACATCGGCCGCACCGTGGGTCTTGCCCAGCGTGTGACCGCCGACGATCAGCGCCGCGGTCTCCTCGTCGTTCATCGCCATCCGGCCGAATGTCTCACGGATGTCGTGAGCCGCCGCCAATGGATCGGGCTTACCCTCGGGACCCTCGGGGTTGACGTAGATGAGGCCCATAGTGGTGGCACCGAACGGCTCGGCCAGGTTGCGATCGCTGTCGTTGCTTCCGCCATAACGCTTGTCGGTGCCCAGCCAGGTGTCCTCCTGCCCGTAGAGCACCTCCTCGGGCTCCCAGATGTCCTCACGGCCGAACCCGAAACCGAAGGTCTCGAAACCGGCCGACTCAAGCGCGACGTTCCCGGCGTACACGATCAGATCGGCCCAGGACAGCGCATTGCCGTACTTCTGCTTGATCGGCCACAGCAGTCGCCGTGCCTTGTCCAGGTTGGCATTGTCGGGCCAGCTGTTCAGCGGTGCGAAGCGTTGTGCACCCTGGCCACCGCCGCCGCGCCCGTCGTAGATGCGGTACGTACCTGCCGCATGCCAGCTCATCCGGATGAACAGCCCCGCGTAGCTGCCGTAGTCAGCGGGCCACCAATCCTGCGATGAGGTCATCAACGCCAGCATGTCGGCGCGCAGTGCCTCGAGGTCGAGCGTTGCGAACGCCTCGCTGTAGGAGAAGTCGGTGCCGAGCGGATTGCCTTTGGGGTTCTGCTTGTGCAGCACCGAGACATCCACCTGCCCTGGCCACCAGTCCTGGTTGGTCAGCGGTGCATGGGATTTCGGTTTGGGCGAGTCGATGACGGGATTCTCGGATTCACTGCCGCTGTGGGTCTTGGTGTCGGAGTGCGGAGGCCGGGCATCAGAGGTATCGGACATGGATTCGCCTTTCGTCGGTTTTCGTGCGGGCTGCACAACGTCGTCGCATCGATCAGGAAGATCGCATTCGTACACACTCGGGACAGAGACCCCAGTAGATGACCTCGGCCTCGTCGATCTCGAACCCGAGATCATCGGAGGCCGAGAGGCATGCCGCCTCGCCGACCGCACAGTCGACGTCGGCGATGGTCCCGCAGGACCGGCACACCAGATGATGGTGGTTGTCGCCAACCCTGGACTCGTACCGGGCGGTCGCGCCTGCCGGTTGAATTCGGCGCACCATCCCCACGGTGGTCAGCGCACCGAGGGCGTCGTAGACGGTCTGACGGGATATGTCGGAAAGGACGCGGCGGGCGGCATGGAAAATCGCGTCCGTATCGGCGTGCGGGTTCTCTTGCACAGCGTCCATGACCACCAGCCGGGGCCGCGTGACGCGAAGTCCGGCCGCCCGCAGCATCGTCGCGCATTCTCCAGGCTCAGCCATCATGTTTCAGTGTGACCCCTTATGTGGAAGCAATCAAGAAATCGGCGAAAAACGTTGCCATTCCTGCTGAGATAGATTTTCGGTCAAGACACTGAACGAACACACAGGTCCGGGCGGCGACCATCATGGTGACGGTCGCCGCCCGGCATGAGTTGACTAAACCGCTGTCCGATAAGGATTTTCGCGGCTCATCAGTCAGTGCACCTGCGGGTCGGGCGGGTTGTCCGCGGCACGTCCGGTAGCCGCATCGCGAATATGGTCCATGGTCGCGGTCACCATTCCGACCATCTTGAGAACACCCGCGCTCGGTGGGGTGTCGGGATGCGGCCGGGTCGGGGCGATCTTCTTCGCCCGCTCCAGTTTCTCTCCCAGTTCCACGAGCCGCTCATGCGTGACAGCGGCTTCGAACCTGGGCCACACCACTTCCTGCTCGAACGCGATGTGCTCACGACCGAGGGCTACGAACTTCTGCAACGCATCCTGATACTCGGGATCGCCGGGCGCCCCATCCTCCAATTGCTGGAGTAGCTGCTTACCCTCTTGCTCCTGTTTCACGGCGCGGTCGGCCAACTCGTCGCCGTCCTCGAGGACCTCACGAACCGCCGGCCAGAAGAACTGCTCTTCGATCGCCTCGTGCTGGGATTCGGCAATGACCAGGTTGGTCACCATCGTCTCCAGGCCACTGCGCTGCGCCCCCTCGCCGGAGGGCGCGCCGTCGAGCACCTCCAGCATGCCGAGCACGCTCTTGTGGTCCTCGCGCAGAAATGTCAAGGCATCCATGTCCGCTCCTTGTCGATCGGTGGCTCAGCTCGTGGCGGCGTGCTGCTCGTGGGTGAACGGCTTGTCACCCTCGACTGCGGGTTGGCCATCTGGGTTACGTTCGGCACCGGTGTTGCCGCGCAGCGATGTTCCCAACCACTGCCGCTCGGGGTCTTCGACGTAATCCCACTCGATCCCCTCGGGCCATGGACCCTGACCTTCGTTCCACGGTCCGCGCACGGATCCGTCGCCGTTGCTCATGTTGAAGGCGACGTTCTGGAACCGCGGATCGCCCGGCAGCTGACCTGGCGGGAAGTTCACCGGCAATTCGTTGAGCGCGGCAGTGAACTGCTGATAGTGCGCGATCTCTCGGGTCATCAGGAACGTCAACGTGTCCTGGACACCGGGATCGTCGGTGAACTGCTTCAGGTACTCGTAGACGACCTTGGCCCTGGACTCGGCTGCGAGGTTGTTGCGCAGATCCACGGTGGGATCTCCGTTGGCGTCGATGAACGCCCCGGTCCAGTTGTTGCCCGCGGAATCCTTGACATCCGGCCCACCCCCGCTGAGCACGAGGAACATCGGATTGACAGCAACCTGGTGGATGGCCTGTTCTTTGCCCGTCTTGCTGGCCACCGCGGGCATCCAGTCACAGCGCTCGTGGGCAACCTTGAGATTGTCGTTCAGGCCGTCGAGCAGCATGGTGATGGTGGTACCGACTATCTCCAGGTGACTGAGTTCCTCGGTCGCGATGTCCATGAACAGGTCGTACATCTTCGGATTCTTCTCGCGCAGGACGAATGCCTGCGTGAAGTACTGCAGCGCGGCGGTGAGTTCACCGTTGGCGCCACCGAACTGCTCCATGAGCAACGACGCAAAACGCGGATCCGGCTCGCTGACCCGGACTTCGAACTGCAGATCTTTGTTGTGGGTGAACATATCGCCTCCCGGCACGGTCGATCGCGATCCGTGACCGAGGCAGGGCGGTCACGGATATCACTGGTTGACTGGGCCACAGATCCAACTGGGCTGTAGATCGCGGTAGCCGGGTGTACCCGAGGCCAGGATGCCCAAACACCGACGTTGAAGCGATCAGCGCCTGAATTCAAAAACGTTGTGCGCCAAGTACTTGGCCCACGTTGCGAACGGAGGCCGTCGAAGAATACTGTGATCCACGTGCATTCTTGGCACGGCGGCAGGCTCAGTCGGCGGCAGGCCGAATTGGTCGAGTACTGGCTGTCCCAACCGCGCGTGATCGCCGATATGAGCTGGGATGAGCACGCAACGGTCGTACTCGATGTACAGAGTCCGCAGGGCCGGCTGGTGATCAAGGCCGCCGGACCCGCCGACCACCACATCGACCGCGAGATCACGGCTTACCGCACCGCGACAGGTGCGCTGTCTCGCTCCGGGCATGCGCCGCGATTGCGCTACCGAGACAGTGCCGAAAAACTGATCGTCATCGACCACCTACCGGGAGAACTCGTGCAAGGATCGGCGGCCGAGTCCGCTGCCGGTACCTATCACCGAGCCGGTCGGCTCCTGCGCGCCCTCCACGATGTGGGACACCTCGTCGACCCGGACTGGGAGCGGGCCGAGGTGGCGAAATCGCTTGCCTGGTTGAACAAGCCGCACCGCATATCAGCACGCACCGAATCGGTGCTGAGGACAATCCTGGGCGAATACCGCTGTCGACCCGTGACGGTGGTGCCCACCCACGGTGACTGGCAACCCAGGAACTGGCTGATCGACTCCGGCGTCGTGCGGGTCATCGACTTCGGCCGATTCGCCTGGAGACCGGCTGCCACCGACTTCTGCCGGCTCGCCGCGCAGCAGTGGCGGGCCGATCCCGCGCTGCAGACCGCGTTCGTCGACGGCTACGGAAATGACCCCCGTGAACCCGACAGCTGGCGCATGCTGGCACTCCACCAAGCGATCGGGACCGCGGTATGGGCGCACCAGGTCGGCGATGGCGATTTCGAACGGCAAGGGCACCGGATGATCGACGACGCACTGTCGGCGTTCTGAAGCCCGAATATGCCCACGCGTCTAACGCAACGCGCCGAGGTTCTGGACGGACTTGCGCACATCTGCGGTCAACATCTTGGCCACCAGCGCTCCGATCGGTCCGTTGAGCAGACCGCCCGACAGCTCGGCCTGCAGGTGCAGATCAGAACCGGGGTCGTTGTCGGCGACCGCCATGGTCAGCGCGATGTGCACCCCGCCGCGGCCGGTTCCCCGCATTCCGATCAACCGCGGTTCGTCATACTCGGTGACCTGCCAATGGATGGTGTTTCGAAAACCCTTCACCTTGATCAGCGACGACACCTGCGTTCCTACTTCGATGACGGCAGGCGGAGGACTGCGCCAGCCACCGAAGATGGTCAACCATTCGTCGAAACGCTGCAGATCGGAGGCCAGTTTCCAGGCCTGCTGTGGTGTCAGGTCGGACGACACCGACACATCTACTTTCGCCATTTCGACTCCGCAGGATTGGGTACGTGGACATCCCCGGTTACCCGATCTACCGGATCGCCACCACCGTGACCTGGGTCACACCTGATCCTCGTCACCGCCAGGCTCGTCGACGTCCACGGGCTCGACATCCCCGCGGCGGACTCTCACCCGGAAGCGTTTGGTGCCCCAGGTGTCCGACACAGTGAAATGCACCCGTTTCGGATTACCGAACACCGTGGTGGACGCGACCGTGCCGATCGTTCCCTCCGGGACGACCGGCACGTCGATCCCCTCCAGTCGGCGGCACGCCGCCACCGTGTCGCCCTCGCGAAAACCCACCATGAAACTCCCCCCTCGACTGTTTTTCCCCGCCTACAGGTTGGTCGCACACGGCGTCCGACGCAACTGATTAACGTTCTCCGCGAGCACCATTGGTGGGCCCACGCGCCGGTTCCACGCCGCGATGCCACACGTTGCCCCAGCACCTACCCGCCGTGGTCCGGACCGCCGCAGGTAGCGTGACCGGGGTGAATGTCACCCGTCTGCCCTCCCTTGTCACCATGGCCGCCTGCGCCGCGGCTGCCGCCATGACCTTGGCCGCCTGCAGCTCAGATGCCGACGCGCCCGCGGCGAGTTCGTCGACGGCCTCGGATGTGTTCAGCCCGCCGAGCGCTCCCGCCGTCCAGCCGACAGCGACGTCCGAGGGTTGCCCGAGCACGCCGGCACCGGCAGGCGGCACCCCGGAGTGGACGCTGTCGGGCGCCACCGGCAACATCGCGGTCATCGGGTCGACCGAGACCGCCGCACCCTCGGTGACCGTCGACGGACCGTTCAGCGTCACCGAAACTCAGGTGCAGACGCTCAAGCCCGGCGACGGTCCGGTTGTCGCTCCTGACGCCAAGGTGCTGGTCTGCTACATGGGTGTCAATGGCCGCGACGGATCCGTCTTCGACAGCAGCTACCAGTCGGGCAGGCCGGTGGACTTCCCCCTCGACGGTGTCGTCACCGGATTCCAGAAGGCCATCGCCGGCCAGAAGGTCGGATCGACCGTCGCGGTCGCCATGACGCCGCAGGACGGCTACCCCGAGGGCCAGCCGGCAGCCGGCATCCAGAAGGGCGACACATTGGTGTTCGCGATCAAAATCCTGGACGCGATGAACTGACCCGGGCGGTCAGCGGGCGCGTCGGGCCAGTTTGGCCGGCTCCATGACGTAGATCGTCTTGCCCTGCTGGCGGATCCAGCCGCGGTTGGCAAATTCGGACAACGCCTTGTTGATGGTCTCGCGCGACGACCCGACCAGCTGCGCCAGCTCGAGTTGGGTGAGTTCGTGATCGACCCGTAGGCCGTCGCTGTCGGGCCGGCCGAACCGCTTGGTCAGATCAAGCAGTTGCTTGGCCACCCGGCCCGGCACATCGGTGAAGATCATGTCGCACAGGTCGTCGTTGGTGCGCCGGAGCCGACGAGCGAGCACCCGCAGCAGTTGCTCGGCGATCTGCGGTCGCTCCGCGATCCATGCGCCGAGCGCCTGGCGCGGTACCGCGGCGACCCGCACCTCGGTCAAGGTGGCCACGGTCGCGGTCCGCGGCCCCGGGTCGAACAGTGCCAACTCGCCAAAGGTCTCACCGGGACCCATCACCGCAATCAGGCTCTCGCGGCCATCGGCGGTGCGCCTGCCGACCTTCACCTTGCCCTCGACGAGCACGTACAACCGGTCTCCGGGCTCGCCCTCGACGAAGATCGTGTGATTGCGCGGAAAGCTCATCCACTCCAACTCTTCGCTGAGGGTGTCCATCGCCTCGGCATCGACGTCGGCGAAGATCGCGGTGCGCGCCAGTATCGCGTTCATCGGCAGGTACCCGCAGTCCGCGTTCCGGGGAGGGCTCCGGGGAGGGCTCCGGGGAGGGCGTCGTGTGCGGTCAGTCGAGAATTACTGCAGGTCCGGGTCAATTCCTAGCTCCGAGTGCTCAGTGCGGCGCGGCCCGGAACGTCTGGTCGACCCGCGGGGTGATGGCATGATCATATTCATGTTCCAGTGCACCCGCACCGAGGCGATCGGGCGCCGCCTGTTTCCGGTCACCACTTCGATCCTCGGCGCGTTGGCCGCTGTTGCGCTGGCTCCCGGTACCGCGCCGCACGCCGCGGCGGCGCCGAACTGTTCCGATGTCGAGGTGGTCTTTGCCCGCGGGACCGACGAGTTGCCCGGTACGGGCAGTGTCGGCACTGCTTTCGTCGATGCGCTGCGGGCACAGCTGACCGGCAAGACGGTGGACAGCTATGCCGTGAATTACCCGGCCAGCAACAACTGGCCCACCGTGGTCTTGGGCGTCAACGACGCGGCCGACCGTATCCGCGCGGTCGCGGCCGACTGCCCGGACACCGGCATTGTGCTCGGTGGTTACTCACAGGGCGCGGCCGTCGCTCAGTTGGTCACCGCCGACCCGCCGGCAATCCCGCCCAATTCGTTCGCCCACGGAACCACCACAGGATTGAGCGCCGATGTCGCCCGGCATGTCGACGCGGTGCTGCTCTTCGGCAAGCCCAACGACCGAATGCTCTTCCTGATCGGCCAACCCAACGTACCGATCGGCGCCGCCTTCGTGTCGAAAACCCTTGACCTGTGCGCAATCAACGATGCGGTCTGTTCCGACGGACTCGATCCGGTGGCCCACCAGACCTATATCGCCAACGGCATGGTGACCGAGGCAGCGACATACGCCGCGGCGCGCGTCTGACCAGATCGCGTCCGTGGTCCTGACGAGGTGGTGCTAGCCGGTATCGCCGATGTGCGCCTGCGGCAATGTGCATCGGACTCTGATGCGGGATCCTTGATCCACCACGAACCCCGCTCCCCAAGGACCGCCATGACCTCCGCACTGTTCGAACGTGTCCGATCACGCCGTATCCATCATCTCGCCGTCACCGTCGTGTTGCTGTGGGTGGTGGCGATCAGTCCACTGGTGGCGGCGCCGGCGGCCGCGGCCCCGCCGGCGTGTCCGGATATCGAGATCGTCTTCGCGCGGGGCACTTTCGAGGCGCCCGGCATCGGTGCGACCGGGCAGGCCTTCGTTGACGCACTCACCCCGCTGCTCGGCGGTGCGTCGGTCGACGTCTACCCGGTCAACTATCCGGCGTCCCTGGATTTCCAGGCTGCGGCCAACGGCATCACCGATGCCAGCAATCGCATCCAGTACATCGCCAACACTTGTCCGGCAACCAAGATCGTGCTGGGTGGTTACTCCCAGGGCGCCGCGGTCGCCGGTTACACGACGTTCGACGCGGTTCCGGCGGGTCTCACCCTTCCTCCCGGACTTGCCGGTCCGATGCCGCCGACCGTGGCGCCGCATGTGGCCGCCGTGGCGCTGTTCGGCACGCCCGACAATTGGTTCCTCGATCTGGTGGACCGCAATGCGCCACCGATCACCGTGGGGCCGCTCTATGCCGCCAAGACCATTCAGCTGTGTGCGCCCGGCGATCCGGTGTGCGCGCCCGGTGGCTTGGACCGCGCAGCCCACAGTGCCTACAAGAGTAATGGAATGGCCCTTCAGGCAGCCGATTTCGTCGCCAAAGCAGTGGCCAGAACACCGTCCTCGGACTGACGCGGCAGGGTGTGACATCCCGCGTCTCGTTTGCTCGCCGGGGTGTCCTCGACGAGCTTCGCGGGTAGCATGCCGCACATGGGGATTGGCCGAGGGCTCCGGGTGTCGACAGTGTGCGCGCTCGTCGCGTCGGCGCTGGCAACCGGCGGGGCGCCGGGCGCGGGGGCGGCAGCCTGTCCCGATGCCGAAGTCGTATTCGCCCGCGGCAGCGATGAGCCACCGGGCCTCGGGAGTACCGGGCAAGCGTTCGTCGACGCGCTTCGCGCCCAGTCCCCGGGCAAGACCATCGACTCCTATGCCGTCAATTACCCGGCGACCGGTGATTTCGACAACCGCGCGGTCTTCCCGTCCACGATGTTCGACGGTGTCGCCGACGCCGGTGCCAGGATCAGGACGACGGCAGCGAACTGCCCGAACACCCGGTTCATCCTCGGTGGCTACTCCCAGGGCGCGGCGGTCGCGGCCTATGTCAGTACCTCCGACATCCCCGTGCCGGTGACCGACCGGATCGCAGGTGTGGTGCTGTTCGGTAAGCCGTCCGCAGGGCTGCTGTCCCGGTATGGCGCACCGGCTGCGAACATCGGATCGCAATATGCGGGGCGGTCGCTGGATCTGTGCGCGCCCGGAGACAACATCTGTGACGGGTCTTCTCCCGCGTCGCTGCTCGGATCGCTGGTGCACGTCACCTATCCGGTCAACGGACTGGTCGCCGCCGCCGCTGCTGCCGCCGCGGGCCGACTGGCCTGAGCAGGTTCGGTCGGCCTGTCAGTGTGCAGGCACTGTTTCGGCAGCAAATGACAGGGGTACAGATGGGCAGGTCGCCATCTGCCAGCAGGCGGGCACGGCGAATCACCGAAGGAGTGCCCGATGAGCCTTGGTCAATCTGCCCGATTTCTCGGTGCTGGAGCTTTGCTGACGGCCGGACTGGCAGTCGGGGCGGCACCTGTGGCGGCCGCCGAGCCGGCCTGTCCCGATGTCGAGCTCGTCTTCGCCCGGGGCACGTCCGAAGCACCGGGGGTCGGTGGGACAGGCCAGGCGTTCGTCGACGCCCTGCGCGCCCAGACGCCGGGGAAGTCGGTCGCTGTCTATGCGGTCAACTACCCGGCAAGTAGCAACTTCACGGATCGAATTCCGTTCGCGCAGAACGTCGTCGATGGTGTGCGCGACGCGGGGTCGCACATCCAGGCAACCGCAGCCGCTTGCCCCGAAACCAAAATCGTCCTCGGCGGCTTCTCGCAGGGCGCGGTGGTCGCCGGATACGTCACCGCCGATGCCGTACCACAAGGTGTTCCGAGCGAGTACCTCTCCTACCTCCCGAGTCCGCTACCCGATGAGGTATCCGACCATGTGGCCGCGGTCGTGCTGCTTGGCAATCCGTCGCAGGCATTCCTCAATCAGTTCGGCGCGCCCATCGGAACCATCGGCCCGCGATACGCACCCAAGACCATCGAGCTGTGCGCCCCCGGTGACACGATCTGCGACGGGACCCCGGGCGCCGTGCCCTCGATGGCGCACGCCATGTATGGCATCAACGGGATGACCAACGAGGCAGCCTCCTACGTCGCCGCACGGGTCATGCCCGCCGCCTGACCGGTGGGCCGCGCCGATGGTGCGATCATCGATCGGTGGAATCGACGAGGATCGACCGGTGGCTCTGGGCGGTCCGGCTGACCAAGACCCGGCCCGATGCCGCGGCGGCCTGCCGCGGCGGGCACGTGCGGGTCAACGATCGAGTCGCCAAACCGTCGACGCCGGTGGTGCCCGGCGACCGGGTGAAGGCGCGATTGGGTGACCGCGAACGCGTCGTCGAGGTGGTCCGGGTGATACCGAAACGCGTGGGCGCGGCAGACGCGGTCAGCTGCTATCTGGACCGCACCCCGCCAACCCCGGCTGTCGTCGAACCAGCCGTAGCAGTACGAGACCGCGGTGCGGGCAGGCCCACCAAGCGGGAACGGCGGGCGCTGGAGAAGTGGCGCTCAGGCCTGCGGTGAGCGCTACTGGTTGGCGATGATCATCGGTGGCGGCGGCGGGCCGACCGGGGCAGGGGGCGGCGGCGGTGCCGCCGGGTGCGGGACGTCGGCGGGCGCAGCGCCCGGTGCACCGATGGGAAGAACGTCCGCGGGCGGTGCGGGATCGGACAGTGACACGAATCCAGGTGGCAGCGGCGGACCGCCCACCCCGGGCGCGCGTTCGAGGGCTGGGGTCGAGGACGCCGGATCGGTCAGCGATGTGTAGCCGGGCGGCAGCTTGGGCGCCGGTCCGGCCCCGGGCGGTGCCCCGCCGGGCGCGGCGCTCGGATCCGCCACGAGGGCGTCCATCGGGTTGCCGGTCTGGAAGGCCCGCCAGAGATCCCTGATGTAGCCGCCGGCTCCCGGCGTCTGCCCCTGGCCGTAGACCGGATTGCTGATCTCGGGAACCGGCGGTGCACCGACGGGCGGCGGGGCGGGCGCAGCCACCGGCATTTCGCCGGGACCGAGAACCACGGGCTGACCGGGCGGCAGGGGCTGGCCGGGCGGGACTGGCGCGGGTTCGGCGCCGGCGAGACCCGCCGTCGTCAGGGCCATCCCGGCCAGTGCGCTCGCGACCGCGAGTCGCAGGGCCGATAGCCCTCGTTCGGTGATCACCGCTGTTCGTCCTCTCCGGTCATGCCTCGGCCCCGTCATGATGTCGTCGGGCATGCCTGCGAGAAGGCTAGCGTCTCCAGGCTCACGCGTCACACGATGCGCAAAGGTGCCACCATCCCGGGCAGCGTCATCGGGGTTCGCGTGGATCCGGATCGCTGTTCTCGTCGGCCGCTTCGTCGGCTCGGTCCGCGGTTTCCGGTTCCAGTGCCACACTGCGCGCACGCACGGCATTGCCACCAGGCGAAGCACTGTCGGCGGGCTGCAGCCGCACCACCCGACCGACCGCGCGACGCAGACCGGGAGGTCCTTCGATGCGGACGAAATCGCCCACGCGGCCGGCGCGGTAGCGCAAGGGTGACCCCAGCAATTCACCCATGACCACCCCACTGCCAATGGCGAGGGCGATGGCCACCGCGGACAGTAACTGCGCGATACCGTCGATATAGCGCTCGTCCACCGCGAAGAAGAACACCGACCTGAAGACAGCCAGACCAGGCAGCATCGGAGTGATGCCCGCGGTCGCGATGACCAAGGCCGGCGCCTGCCGCCGGATGGAGATGACGGTGGCCAGCAGGCCGACGCCCACCGAGGCGATGCCGGTGGCGAAGACGACACCGAACTGCGCATGCCCGAGCCCGATCAGCACTGCCTGCGCGGTACCGGCGGCGGCCCCGGCGGTAAGCACCGACCGCAGTGGCGCGTAGGACGCCAAGGTGAGGAACACGCCGGCCAGTGCCGCGCCCAGCACCGCGATCCCGATCTTCAGCGGACCACTCGGCACGATGATCGATTGTGTTGCATCGATGTGCAATTCGATCTGGATGCCGGCCAGGTTGGCGATCTGCAGACCCGCGACGATGCCTGCCACGATGCCGGCAGTGAGGAACAGCGCATCACCCAGCCGGCCGACCGCGGTCACCATGTGCCCGGTCAGTGCGTCCTGGACGGAACCGACGAGCGTCATGCCGGACAACAGCATCACGATGCCGGTGGCCACCAGCGCGGTCGGGTTCTGTTCAGCGAACCGGTACGCGGCCACCGCGACCAAGGTGGCGATGGCGGCGCCGACGGCGTGCTGGAAGAAGAACGGGGTGCCCACCCGGTTCAGCAGCCGTCCGATCCGATCGATGACCGCCGAGGTGGCCGCCGCCAACAGGCAGATCTGCCAGGTGCCGCCGAGCAGCATTGCGATACCGAGGGCAAAACCCGACCAGCACGCGGTGGCCATCCACCGCGGATACGGATGCGGTCGTTCGCTCAGCTCGTCCATCGCGTCGTGCGCCTGCTCGACGGTGACTCCGCCGGAGGTGATCCGCCGGACCAAATTGTCTAATTCGGCGAGCCGCGTGTAATCGGTCGCGCGGTGCCGCACCGACCTGACGATGGTCAACGGCGGGCTGTCCGCGGTGGGCAGTGCTGAGACGATGATGGTCGAGAAGGTGATGTCGACGACGCAGTCGGTGAGCTGATACGCCTGGGCGACATCCTGGGCAGTTGCCACGATATCGGCGGTTCCAGAGCCCGACGAGAGCATGACCTCGGCCAGCCGGATGGTCAGGTCGAGGACCTTACGGGTGTGGACGTCACCCACCCTGTTGGTACTGCGTCGACGTTGGCCTGCGATCGGGGCCGGGTCTCGACGTCCGCGCAGGGCGCCGCGTAGGCCGCGGCGCAGAAGACGGTTGTGCGCGGTGTCTTCCGGGTTATCGGGAGCCATTGTCGACACCATACTGACGTTGTCGACCGCAGCGGAATCCCCGTGCCGCCGCCTTGCACACGATTTGGGATGCGCTTGACGGCAAGGCTTTCCGATCGAGTACGCACCAAACGCCAGAAACCCCGCGGCCCGGTGATCGGGTACCGCGGGGTTTCCGTACGAGTTGGTCTAGATAACCGAGACCGAGACGGCCTGGGGGCCCTTGGCGCCCTGGGTGATGTCGAACTTCACCCGCTGGTTCTCTTCCAGGCTGCGGTATCCGCTGGACTGGATCTCGGAGTAGTGGACGAACACGTCCGCTGCACCGTTGTCAGGAGCGATGAAGCCGAAGCCCTTTTCGCCGTTGAACCACTTCACGGTTCCTTCAGTCATGCTGTTTGTTCTCTCTTCTTCGAACTTTGGCTGCCGTCATGCAGCCAAGATTGAGGGTACGACCGCCGACTACTGGTTCTCGTCACGGTCGAATGGGGTGTGCGATCGCCGGCACAGGGCTGCAATGGGGTGGAACTGACACCCGGCCGCGGCTCGGCCGAACACAGACACGTCGCCTTACAGGGTGCGACGTACCAGGACAGCGTACCCAGTGCGCGCCGCCATCGCCTAATTTTCGCGGATCATTCTGCTGATCACGGCGCACCGTGACGATCCAGTCGGTCCAGATCAGCGCGGAACCGGCCCGCGGCCAACGTCTGCGCACCGGCGGCCCGCACTCGGGCGGCCAGCGATGCGTCCGAGGTGACGACCACGAAGTCATGCGGATTGTCGTCGGCTCCGAGCAAGCGGATGATCTCGTCGTCGGCGGAGTTGGCAGCCGCCGCCGGAGCGCTCGCCACATTGATCACCGAGGAACCGATGGGCAGCGGTCGCTCGAATACCACCGTCACCTCGGCGCGCTCCCGTTCGGCGAAGACCTCGAGTCGCCCCACGAGTGCCGTCAGCGCGCCCTGCCGATCACGCCACCAGCCATCAGGCCGGGCCCCGACGACGTTCATCGCATCGACGAGATACCGCACTGACGTGACATTACGCCCGTTGACGCCAGTTGCACGATTGAGTACTTGACACCTGTCAAGTACTCTGACGGCATGCTTGTTCAGGATGTTCTGACCACCGTGCCGACCTCCACCGACGAGGCGACCGCCCTCTTCGATGCCGCCCCGGCGGTCGAACCGGACTTCATGTTCGGAACCTGGGAGGGTGCCGAATTGCCCACTGCACATGCGATGGACGGTCTCTTGGAAGCGAGCGGTTGGTGGGGCAAGCAGTTCATCGACGAGGAGAACGTGCACCCGCTGCTGTTCCCCAAAGACGGTGGCACGGCCCTGTGGGCGCTGAACCCGGTGCTGGCATTCGGCGGACTCGGTCTCGCGACGAAGGTTCCAGCCGTCCGGAATCTCTCACTGGTGCAGCCGATCTCAGCCCTACGGCCGGCGCTGCGCACGAAATCAGCCAAGGCGCGGCTGCGCACAACCCGCTATCGCGGTGTGGACAGCGCGACGATGATCTACGACAACCTGCCGATCAACGACGTCTTCCGAAAGATCGACGAGGACACCGTCATCGGCGCGATGGATTATCGCGGCGGACGCCGGCCGTACTTCTTCGTTCTGCGCCGCAACAACGCGCTGCCGGTGCACTGACACCTCGCGAGCAGACGCTTCTGCCCCCGGAATCGGTTGATTCCGGGGGCAGAAGCGTCTGCTCGCCGATGAGGCGGCTGGTCAGGTCAGGCGATGATGCGTACGAGATACGGCGTCATGCCCGCGGTACGCACCGGCGACACGGTGACACCGGAATCCCCCGTCTCCAGCATCTGGCCGTTACCGACGAACAACGCGACACTCTGGGTGCCTTCCGGCCCGAAGAAGATCAGATCTCCCGGGAGCGCCTGCGCGGGTAGCACCTTCTGGCCGACCTTGTACATCTCCCCCGATGACCGCGGCAGCTTCACACCGACACCGGCAAAGGCGTAGACGATGATGCCGGAGGCATCGAAGCCCACGACATTGGCGGCCGGCGCCGGCACCGCCGGGCTGGCCGGCATGCCGGGAACTGTCGCTGCGGCAGGCGGTGCCAGGCCGGGGAAGTTCAGCCCAGGAACGCCACCGGGAATGGGGTTGGCCACGGGATCGGCCGCGTCGGGAGGTGTCTCCCGCACGACGCCGAGCGTGGGCCCGTTGGCATCGCCGCCGCCGTAGGCGAAAGGCACGCCCCGCTGCGACAGCGCGCGAGCAATCACATAGTCCACTGCCTGCTGGTTACGCGCCGGACGCGTGTTGAAGGTATCGGCGGAAGCGACGCCCGGACTCACTGCGAGCATCGCCAGACCGAGCACGAAGGCACAGAAGCTTCTCATCGCCAGTGTCAACTCATTTCCGGACGGCACATACATCGGCGCCGAATTGACGCCCACTGTCGCTCAATCTAGGTGAGTCTTATCGCCGGTGCCCAATCCATCTGCGGCACAACGACAATGAGATACACATCCGTGACCGGACGGTGATTCGGGGCGGTGTTTCGTGACCCAATCGGAACACGTTCGATGCCGGTCGGTGCGCCCGGACAGCAAGCGGCGCCGGCAGGCTCGGCCCGCCGGCGCCGCTGACGATGCCGTTTACTACAGCGCAGCGAGGGCTGCGTCGTAATCCGGCTCCTGGGCGATCTCGGGGACCAATTCGGTGTAGGCCACGTTGCCGTCTGCACCCACGACGACCACCGCGCGACCCAGCAGGCCGGCCATCGGTCCGTCGGTGATGGTGATGCCGTAGTCCTCGCCGAAGCTGTCCCGGAAGGCCGAGGCGGTCACGACATTCTCGATGCCCTCGGCACCGCAGAAACGCTTCTGCGCGAACGGGAGGTCCTTGGACACATTGAGCACCGTGGCGCCGGTGGCGGCAGCGCGCTCGTTGAAGGTGCGGACGCTGGTGGCACACACCGGAGTGTCGACCGACGGGAAGATGTTGAGCACGACCGCCTTGCCGCTGAACTGGTCGTTGCTGACTGTTCCCAGATCGGTCCCGGTGAGGCTGAACGCCGGTGCCGCGGTGCCGACGGCGGGCAGTTCACCAGCGGTGTTGATGGGGTTTCCCTTGAGCGTTATCTGTGCCATGTCGATCAGTCTGTCACAGTGGCTCACTCGGTTTCGTGGCAGCATCGACAGGGTGATCGACCTGCCCGACGGGGTCCGCGCGATGGCCGCCCGCGGCCCGGAATGGCAACGCTGGGTCGATGATCTGCCGACTCGCACCGCGGGCGCAGTACAGGACTGGAGCCTCGCCGTCGACGGTTCGGCACTACACGGCTTCTGCTCCTTGGTCCTGCCGGTCCGGACCGCCGATGGGGTGGCGGCCATGCTCAAGGTGGCGTTCCCCGACGACGAGTCCGAACACGAGCATCTGGCGTTGCGCCGGTGGGGCGGGATCGGCTCGGTGCGACTGCTCAGCGCTGATCCGCACCGGCGTGCCCTGTTACTGGAACGCTTGAGGCAGCAGAACCTGAACGAGGTGTGGGACATCGAGGCCTGCGAGATCGTGGCAGGACTGTACGGACACCTGCATGTGCCGGCCCCACCCCAGCTGCGTCCACTGGTGGGATTCATCGAGAAGTGGAACTCGGGGCTGGCCGAACTGCCCCGCAGTGCGGCGTTGCCCCATCGATTGGTGGAACAGGCGTTGAGTCTGGGCGGCGACCTGGTGAGCGACCCGGCCAGCAATGGCACGCTCATCCACGGCGACCTGCACTACGAGAACGTGCTGGCCGCCGACCGGGAGCCCTGGTTGGTGATCGATCCCAAACCGATGAGTGGCGACCCGCATTATGAGCTGGCACCGATGCTGTTCGACCGTTTCGACGAGTTGGAGGGTTACATCCGAGAAGGAGTGCGGCGGCGGTTCTACACGCTGGTCGAAACCGCCGGGTTCGACGCCGACCGGGCCAGGGCCTGGGTCATCATCCGGATGATGCACGACGCGATGTGGGAGCTCACCGAGAACACCGTTCCCGATGAGCGCTACCTGACCAGGTGTGTAGCCATCGCCAAGGCGGTGCAGGACTAGACGCTCGGCCGGCCACTCGTGTCAGTGCACCGAAGTAAACTCGCTCATATGTTCGAACGATCGGGGTTGTCGGAGCTGAGCGATGAAGAGCTCATCGCCGCGGTCACCGATGCCACCCGTGCCGAGGCGGCCGCGGCGGCCCGGCGGCTTGCGTTGGTGGCCGAGGTCACCGCCCGGCACTGCGAGGACGAAGACGAATCGTCGGCGTTGCGGTTGATCGACGGTTGGGCGTTGGCCAAAGCCGAGATCAGTGCCGCCTGCACACTTGGTCCGCGGGCCGCCAGCGCCCAGATGCGCATCGCGATGGCCCTGCGTGATCGGCTACCGAGGACCGCTGAGGCGTTCGCCCGCGGGTTGGTCTCGGCCAAGGTCATCAACGCGATCACCTGGCGGACCCAACTCGTCACGGACGAGGACGCGTTGGGGTTGATCGACGCCGGGATCGCCGGCACCGCCCACCAATACGGGGCTTTATCGGAGACCGCGCTGATCCGGGCGGTCGACTTCTGGGTGCATAAGTTCGATCCGATCGCGGTCATCCGATCCAGAGCCGCGGCCAAAGACCGCTATATCGACTTCGGCGACACCGATGACCCTGATGGGGTGGTGTCGTTCTGGGGACGGATGCGTGCCACCGACGCCGCGATCAGCGACAACCGCCTCACCACCCTCGCCAACAGTGTCTGCGACGGTGATCCCCGCACCGTGGCCGAACGCCGCGCCGACGCCCTGGCCGCCGTCCTGGCCGGAGCCGAAACCTTGACGTGCCTGTGCGGTAACCCCGACTGCGCAGGATCGGGCAAGGATCCCCGGGCCGGTGCGGTCACCATCTACGTGCTCACCGGACAAGAACCCGACACCGGGCACGGGGTGAAGCCCGCGTCGAGGCCCGAACCTGATGGCAGCGGTAGGCAGGACCCGAGGACCGGACCGGCAGCACCCAAAGAGCCAACAGCCACGCCGTCGGAGGCCGAGCCACAGCCACCCTCGACGCCCGCCGCACCTACCGCCCCAGCCGCCAGCACCCGACTGGGTGCCGGGATCACCCTCGACGGGGCCATCATCCCCGCCCACCTGCTCGCCGAACTCATCGCCGGCGGCGCGAAAGTCCGGCCCCTGAACAGCGCAACCGACCTGGGCTCCGAACCCCGCTACCGACCCTCAGCCAAACTGGCCGCCTATGTCCGCATGACCGCGATGACCTGCTGCTTCCCCGGCTGCGGAAAACCAGCCCAACACTGCGATATCGACCACGTCGTCGCGTGGCCGGCTGGGGCAACCCACCCGGGCAACCTGCGCCCACTCTGCCGTGAACACCACCTACTCAAAACCATGAAAACCGGCTGGACCCCCACCGCCCACCCCGACGGCACCACCGAGTGGACCTCACCGTCCGGACAGATCTACACAACAAAGCCGCTCGGGCCGGTCCTGTTCGGGCACAACACATCTGAGGTCGAGATCCCGCGAGCGCGACACATCACCCTGATCGGTGAGCGCGGCAATCTCGGCGACCGCGAACCCGACATCCCGCGACGCCAACACACCCGACAACGCGACCGCGAATACCGCATCAACGCCGAACGCACCCGCAACGCCACCGCTATCGCCCTCGACGGCGATCCGCCGCCCTTTTGAAGATCGTGGGTGCCGCTACACGGTCACCGGCAACGACAACATGCCGCGCAGCGTGACATTGGGTTTGTACGCGGGCTCGCCGCCGAGTTCGGCATTCGGAAACCGCTTCGTCACCGCCGACAACACGATCGATGCTTCCAGCCGCACCAAGGGCGCGCCGAGACAGAAATGCGCACCATGGCCGAAGCCGAGATGCCGGATGACTGCACGGTCCGGGTCGAAGACGTCCGGGTTGGCGTTGGCAGCCGGGTCGCGGTGGGCCGCGGCCAACAGCACGATCATGGTGTCGCCCTTCGGGATATGCAGATCCCCGATGGTGATGTCCTCAGCGGCGACGCGGCCGAGCAACTGCGCGGCCGGATCGAAGCGCAACGTCTCCTCGATGACCCGCAATGCGCGCTTCGGGTCTTTACCCAGAGCCGCCCACTGCTGCTTGTCGCGAAGCATGGCCAGTACCGCAGTCGCCATCATGCTGACCGTCGACTCGTGTCCGGCGATGAGCAGCAGATTGCAGGTCGAGATGATCTCGTCCTCGGACAACTGGTCCCCGGACTCTTCCACGGCGATCAGCGCGGAGATGAGGTCGTCACCGGGGTTGCGGCGCCGCGCGCTGATGAGGTCGCGGAAGTAACGCCGCAACCACTTACCGGCCTCGATGCGGTCGGTGAATCCCTCGGGCACCTCGCCGGTGGCCGAGAGGAACGGATCGACCGTCTGGGCCAGCAGGGTGGAGGCGATCCCGAACTTCGGTTCGTCCTCGACAGGAACACCGAGCAGTCTGCAGATGACTGCCACCGCGACCGGATAGGCCAGCCCGGTGACCGCATCGAATTCGCCACGCTCCTGAGCAGTGTCCAGCAAAGAATCGACGGTGCTGACGATCTCCTGGCGCAACTGGTTGATCACCCGCGGCGCGAACGCCTTGGCCACCAGCTTGCGCAGCCGGGTGTGGTCGGGCGGGTCCAGGAACAGGAAGGCCGGCGTGCGCCGCTTGTCGACGAGTCCGGCCAGACCGAATGGACGAGGCTGTTCTCCTGCCGCAATCTGGCGCTGCGCGATGGCCGACTTCATGCGGTCGCTGGCCGCTGCCGGATGCCGCAGCACGGCATCGCAATGCGCGTAGGAAGACAACACCGTCAGGCTGATCTCGGGGATCTGCAGCGGCCCGTATTCACGTAGCTGGCGGTACACCGGATAGGGGTCGACCCGGTTCGCCGGGTCGAGAGCGCGGCCCAGGAGAACCTGCGGGGTGGACACGGAGGTCATGACCTCATTGTGCAATCGCGCTCTGCAGACGTCTGCGCCACCACCGGATTCGTTCCGGATCCGTCACCTTGTAGGCCGCGGGCAGCTGCGGTGCCGGCGACATCGGTGCGACCGGCAGGAACCCATCGACCGGGACGAGACTTCGCGAGGCCACGACGGGATCCCCAGCCAGCACCAGCCCCGCGGCCAGCTCGCAGGCGAAGGGCAGCGTCGGCAGCGCGCCGGCAAGGGCCACCCCGACGGCTGCGCCGACGCTGGTCTGCTCGCCCGAGGTCACCACACAGGGCAGGCCGCTGATCTCTGCGACGCGCAGGGCCCGCCGGGCGCCACCGAGAGCACCGCCGTGCAGGATCGCGATATCGGCGAGGCCGCGCAACTCCAGATCGGGTGCAGCGTGGACGGCGATCGGAACGTCGACCAGGCGTCGTACGGCGCGCAGCTGCTCGTGGTCGGCGCAGGGCCGTGCGACGAACTCCAGGCCACCGGCGGCGCGGTCCAGCGCCCCGATCGCACTCGCCGCGCTCTCGGCGTCCCAGCGCTCCCGCGCATCACACCGGATGTTCCCGTCGGGGCCCAGCGCCGCACGGACAGCCGCCACGCGATCGATGTCCTCGCCCGTCGCACCGTGCACCTCCACCGTGGCGGTCCGGCATCCCGATTCGAGGACTCGCGCTTGCGCACGACCGGGGTCGACGGCACCGACACCGACGGCGACGGGGACGCGACCGCGCACGGCGTCCGGCCAGCCGACCGTGCCCACCTCGGTGGCGGCGGTGAGCCACCGTCCAAGCAGCTCATCGGGACAGTCCGCGGGCGGGCTGAACTCGCCCCAGCCCTGCGGTCCCTCGAGCATCATGCCCTCGTGGGTGCCGCCGCCACGGAGAGGAACGGCGAACACCACGGCGGCCTCGAGGTCGATGAGGGTCTGCACAAGCAGTGGACGCTAGTTGCCCGCGGCCGCAAAGGTGTACAACGGCACCAACATTTCTGCCGGCGTCAGCGAACCGTGATGGCCGAGCAGGTTCGATTGCATGGGTTCGGCACCGGAGCGGATCACGGCGCGGTCGGTATCGGAGACCACCACGACGTCGCCGATGCGCGGCGCGACACCCTCGCGCACGTTCGGTCCGAACCAACCGGCCGCGGTGACCTCGGCGCGGGTCAACACGGTGAAGTCGGGGCTCAACGTCTCCCGCCAGGTTGCGGCAACCTCGTCGGCCGCACCGGGTTCGGTGTAGACGTGCCGGGCGCGTGGCTCACCGCCCAGCGTGCGCACACCGGTCTGCAGCACGGCTGTGGTGTCGAAGTCGACCGGGTCGGCGATCTGCACCATGCCGTGGTCGGCGGTGACGATCAGCGCAGACCCGGCCGGTAGCCGTTCGGCGATCAGTCTGATCGTGAGGTCGATCTGGTGTAGTTCCAGCGCCCAGGATTCCGACTGTGGACCACGCACATGGCCGGTCATGTCGAGATCTCCGTGATATGCGTAGACCAGCGTGCGGTCGGCAGTCGACAGTGCCGTGAGCACCCCGTCGACGAGGTCACCCGAGGAGAAGGTCGGCCGGAAATCTCCGCCGCGCAGCGCCGCCCGCGTCAGCCCGGAGCCCGCCTGATAGGTCGGTGCCACCTGGGTCACCACCACACCGTCGGCGGCGGCCCGCTCGAAGACGGTCCGCGCTGGCTGGAACTGTTCGGGGATGAGTTCTCTGAGCAGATCGACCTTGGGCCCCTGGCCCATCAACCCCCATTTCAGCGGATTCATCAAGCGGTCGTGACCGGGCACGGAAAGCAAATAGCCGACCAAACCGTGCTCCCCCGACGGTAGGCCGGTGCCCAGCGACGCCAGGCTCGCGACCGTCGTGCTGGGAAACCCCGCGGTCAGCGAGCGGTCCGGCCGGTCGGCCAGCAGCGGCGCGAGATCCCGGCGGGCCGCCACCAATTCGCTGCCCATGCCGTCGACCAGCAGGACCGCGACCCGTCGCACCTCACCCAGATCCAGACCTATCCGGTCGGACTCCCCAGCCACTCCGAGAACCCCGAGCACGGATGGAAGCAGGTCGGCAAGGGCGCCGGTGCCGTAGCGCGGGGAGACGAACATGTCGCCAGACTAGGCTTGCCCCATGTCGAGCGTGCTGACGGTCAACATCGCCCACCCCATGACCAATCCCGACCACAAGAAGAAGCCGACCGGCATCGACAAGCGCCCCACCGACGAGGCGGTCACCGTGCGAGCCCCCGGCCCGATGCGCGGCGGTCTCGGCAGCGGCCTGGTCGGCGATCTGGTCAGCGAGCAGAAGTACCACGGTGGGGACGACCAGGCGGTCTATGCCTATGCACGAGAAGATCTCGACTTCTGGGAGGGCGAACTCGGCCGCGATATCGGCAACGGTGTCTTCGGCGAGAATCTCACGACAGCGGGCATCGACGTCACGAACGCGCTCGTCGGCGAACGCTGGCGCATCGGCACCGACGGTCTCGTCCTGGAGGTGACCCGTCCGCGCACCCCTTGCCGGACCTTCTCGGCGTGGCTGGACATCGAGGGCTGGATCAAGACATTTACCCGTAAGGGCGCGCCGGGAGCGTATCTGCGGGTCATCTCGCCGGGGTCGGTGCGCGGGGGCGATGCCGTCGAGATCATCGATCGCCCGGACCATGACGTGACGATCGGAACGGTCTTTCGGGCGATGACGACGAAGCCGGCCCTCTGGCCCGCCCTTCTCGCGGCCGACGCGCTGCCGGATCCGCTGAAGGAGAAGGCCCGCCGCAAAGCCGGGGTGTGAATCAGCGTCGCGGCGTCAGCTGGGCACCCATCAGGCGAGCGATCTTGTCGGCGAGGTAGAGATGTCCCGCGTCGGTGGGATGCACGCCGTCGGCGGCAATCAGATCGGGACGGCCGACGAACCAACCCTCGGCGATCGGATCGACGAATCGCGCGCCGGCCGAACGGGCCACCACCGCGAGGGCATCCCGGATGCGCAGGATTTCTACCGGCACGTCGGCGGTCGGCCAGGGCGGTCCGATGACCAGCAGGCGCGCCGCCGGTGCGATCCCGCGCACCAGAGCGAAGGCATTACGCGCCTGGTCGACGACATCGGTGACCGCCACCGGTTGGTCGTTGCGCGATCCGAAGAACACCACCAACCGATCATCGGGCTGAACAGCGCGCGTCGTCAGATCCCAGAACAGGCTGCCACGGTCACCCCGCACGCCGTAGCCTGCTCGACCCTCGGCCGCGACATCGGCGACGACAGGCCTGCCCTGGGCGGCCAGCAACTGCCAGGCCTGGGCCGGCCACCCGGCCGCACCGATCCCGCCCCAATCGGTCCCGTTGGTATACGAGTCACCGATCACCGCAACTCGGCTCAACGGTGTTTCCACCGACAGCGGCCGATCGTCGATGCGGGCGACCGGCATGATCAGGCATGCGAGCATCAAGACCGCCGCCGCCAAAGTCGACAACGGCAAGCTTGGGCGCCGCAGCACGTCTGTCATGATCATCGGCGGCGAGCTTACTCGACGAACCCATGAGAAGCCCTGCCGCACACGGCCATTGGGGTCACCTCGCTGGTCACGCCGACAGCCGGGTCTCGGAGTCCACCGCGTGCACGCTGACGGCAGGCTTCTTTCGACCGACCATCCGACGCATCCATATCCGGGCCGGTTCCTCCACGAGGTGATACAGCGCCGCCGATGCCGTCAGCGTGATGAGGAACACGGCAACCAGTGACCACGCTCCCCCTGGTCCGGCCATCGTCAGTTCGAACTGCTTGGCCGCCCAGATCCAGGCGGTGTGGACCAACTCGTGGACCATGTACAGACTGAACGAGATCTGCCCGCCGTAGATCAGGACACGGTGTGAGAGCAGCCACGGGAGCGTGCCCGCACCGATCGACAGGGAGACCACCAGCGGTACGAACAGCAGATCGACGACTCCCCCGCTGTCGATGACACCGGGGAACGGATGCTCGTCCAGCCAGTACAGGCTGCCGATGATCGTGGCCACCAGCGCGATGGAAACCAGCCCTGCCGCAGTCCTGGCACGGTCGCTCGGGTACAGCCGGCGCACCGCCGCACACGCGATGACTCCGGCGGTGAACTGCATCAGGATGCGGGGCAACCAGCTCCACGGCGTGTAGAACTGGCCGCTGGCCAGCAGGAACATCACGGGCGGCAAGGTAGCCGCGAAAGACAGCAGCAGCAGGCTGCGAGCCCGGGTGGCCGCAGCCATCCGGAACACCACCAACGCCAGGAACCCGAAGACCAGGTAGGCCAGCCACTCGGCACTGATCGACCACGCCGGCCCGTTCCAGCTGGAGCCGTCGAAGTAGGGCTGATACCACAGCTGCACGAGGAAGAGTTGCCGCAGGTAACTGGTGGCGGTCAAGGTATCGGCCACTTCGGACGGGAACCGGCCGACATAGAGGGTGAAGATGATCCACAGTGCCGCCAGGTGCAGGGTGACCAGATACACGGGCCATACCCGGGCGAGTCGCATCCACAGGAAGTGCAGGGTGTCGCGGGTCGACCAGGTCGGGCCCATCCGATCCAGATAATTCCAGGCCAGGACGAAGCCACTGAGGATGAAGAAGAGGTCGACGCCCTGAGCGCCGCTGTTCAGTATCGGCGCCAGTGCGGTGTTGACGTCGGGTATCGACTCGGCCAGCAGCGGGCGGAAATGGAACAACACCACCCAGATGGCCGCGAAGAGGCGAAGGCCGGTGAGGGCCTTGATTTCTCCGCTACGCACGACACTCTTTTCGCGTCTCGACTACCTCGCGCTCGCGCGCGCTGCCCGGGCGGACCGTTCTCCCCGAGGTCCTCACTTCCGGCTCACGCAGGATAACAGCGCTGCGGGCCACCGTGCGGTAGGGCGAATTCGCGTCGCGGGGTCAGGCGCCTGCGCGGGCTACGGTGCGGGTGCTGGTGCTGGTGCCGGGGGCGCCGGTGGCTTGTTGGCCTCGTACTGCTGGGCGTTGCGGTTGAGCGAATCGAGATAACCGCGGACCTGCAGTCCGGCCAGCAGCGGCCCCATGCCCGGTGCCGGCGGCGGTTGATTGGTCAGCGTCCAGGTCTGGCACTCGGTGGTCTTGAACACACCATCGGTCGGCAGGATCTGGACAACCTGGGGCTGCTTGGTGAACGCACGGTCGAGAGTTTCGCCCTGTTCGGCGCCCTCTGCTGCCGGTGCCATCCGCCGCCAGGAGCAGGTGCCATCGGGGAACGGTCCCGCCGAGGCGTACACACCGGGAACGATATCGACGCCGACCCGATAGGAGCCGTCCTTGTCGATCACTGTCGCCGGCGCCGGAGCGGGATCCGCGGCGGGTGCGGCCGGGTCCGCAGGTGCCGGACTCGGCGCAGGCGGTTCGGCCGCAGCAATACCGGCGGAGGCCATCGCAGCCACCGCCAAGACCGCCCCGAGCACCGCCGGATTCCTCAAAGCCATGTCCCAAGAGTAAGCGCGCCGACGCTGCCGATGAAACGCGTGGTGCGCCACAGCGGTCCGTCGAGCTTGCGCAATACAGCAGATCGCCAGTGGCTCTTCGATTTTCGGGTCTACGGCGAGCGTGCGGACCCTCGTGGCGCTGCAGCTTTGATGGAGTTTGCGAAAACTCCCGCAATGGTCGAAAAACCAAGCGTCAACCATGACGTTGGAGCGCTGATGCGGAGTTCGATTGTGACGTGAGCTGGGGGTTTGCCATCCTGTGTCTGGAGTCACAGGATTTTGCCCGCTTACAAAATGCTCTGTTAGCGTCCGACGCCATGTTTGCTGTAGCTTCACTATTGGCGCTCGTTGGCCAGGTGTCGGGAACGCCGTACATCTCGGGTGGGGACTCCCCGGCCGGTACAGATTGCTCAGGCCTCGCATCATGGGTGAGCAATGCCGCGACGAATCGGCCGGTATTCGGCGATCGGTTCAATACCGGCAATCAGGAGAGCGCGCTGCTGGCTCGCGGGTTCAAGTACGGCACTCAGCCCGGCGCCCTGGTGATCGGCTGGAACAGCGGGCACACCGCCGTGACCCTGCCCGACGGGACCGCGGTGTCCTCCGGCGAAGGCGGCGGAGTCAAGATCGGCGGCGGCGGCGCATACCAGCCGCAATTCACCAAGCACATGTACCTACCCGTCGAGGAGATCGCAGCGCCGCCTCCCGCACCGGGCACACCCCCGCCACCTCCCGCACCGGGCACACCCCCGCCGCCTCCCGCGCCGGTGGCCTTCGCCCCGCCTCCGCCGGGACAGCTGCCTCCCGTGGCACCCCCGCCCGCTGTGCCGCCCGGCGTTCCCGTCTAGGCGGGACTCAGACGTAGCGGGGACGGCCCGCCAACGCGCCCAACACCATCTGCGCGACATACACCGTCATGACCATGACCCAGGGCACAGTCCAGCCACCGCTCGTCTCGTGCAACAGTCCGAAGAGGAACGGACCGACCCCGGCCAGCAGATACCCCAAACCCTGGACCATCCCGGACAACCGGGCGGTGTCCGCGGCGGTCCGCGAGCGCAGACCGATCACCGCCAGCGCGAGTGAGAACACACTCATCCCCAGGCCGAGCAGGACCGTCCACAGCAGCGGCGCCGCCATCGGCGCGAAAGTCAGTCCGAGCACGCCACCGAAACCGAGCAGGCCGAGTCCGACGATCCAACCGCTCTGACTGGCCCGCCGAGCAGCCATGGGTGCCACCACGATGCTGATCGGCACGGCGATCACCGCGTTCAGGCCCAGCAGCAGTCCGGCATCGGATTTACTCATCCCGTGGTCGATGAAGACCTGCGGCAGCCAGCCCATCACGATGTACGCCAGGCATGACTGGCACCCGAAGAATCCCGTGATGATCCAGGCCAATCTGTTCCGCAGCATCGAACGCGGCCGTGTCGCCGCGGTGGTCGGCGTGGCGGCCGCTGTCCGCGCGTGGTGTCCGCGGATGGCCAGCACCCAGAAGACCAGGGCCGCGGCGGCCAGGCCCGCCCACGCACCGAGGGCAGGTCGCCAGCCGCCGAACAGGTCATCGAGCGGCGGTGTGACGGCCGAACCGGCGGCGCCGCCACCCTGCAGCGCAGCCGTGTAGATACCGGTCATCAGACCGATCCGGGCCGGAAAGGACTCTTTGATCACGACGGGGATCAATACGTTGATCAAGGCGATCCCGGCCGCGGCCACCAGGGTGCCGCCGATGACGACCGCCGGCCCGTCGACGACACGTAGCACCAGTCCGCCGATCAGCACGACGAGTGCGGCGGTGATGGCGTGGCCCAATCCGATCCGACGCGCCAGATGGGGTGCGGTCAACCCGGCCAGCGCAAAACACAACCCCGGCAGGGTCGTGAGCAGTCCTGCCCACAACGCCGATGTTCCCAGCTCACCGCGCATGTCCGCGAGCAGCGGTCCCACGCTCGTGATGGCCGGCCGCAGATTCGCCGCTGTCAGCACGACGGCCGCCACCAGCAATACGCCGCCGGCGACCACCTCGGCCGGACGCGGGTCGACCTGACCGTCGAGTTCCACGTCCCGGCCTTCGAGGGTCTGCGGGTGGCGGCTGTGGTTCATCTGCACTAGGTTGCCATACATCCGATGATTGGATGAAAGGGGTTTTGCGTGCCGCTGGCATCGACGCGCAGGACGGGTCTGGTCGACCAGGCCATCGAGCAGCTGCGCAGCTCAGTGGCCACCGGCGAGTGGCCGGTGAACGCGAAGATCCCTACCGAGCCGGAGCTTGCCCAGTCCCTCGGAGTGGGACGAAACACCGTCCGGGAAGCCGTACGTGCCCTTGCTCACAGTGGAATCTTCGAGGTCCGCCAGGGCGACGGAACCTACGTGCGGGCCACCAGCGAGGTCTCCGGAGCCCTGCACAGGTTGTGCGGTACGGAACTGCGCGACGTGCTCCAGGTGCGGCGATGCCTTGAGGTGGAGGCCGCCCGGCTGGCCGCCACCGCACGCACCGCCGAGGATCTGGACACATTGTGGCAACTGTGGGAGCACACCGAGCAGCTGCGCGGCGAAGACCGGGGTGAGGAGTTCGCCCGTGCGGATGCCGACCTGCACTTCGCCATCGTGCGCAGCGCGCACAACGCGGTGTTGACCGAGCTGTACCGCGGGCTGACCGAAGTGGTGCTGGCAAGCGTGGTCACGAGTACCGGAAATCTCGGCGAGAGCCCGCAGCATCGCGGGCTGATCCAGGCCATCGCCGACGGCGACCAGGCACTGGCCAGCAGGGAAGCCGGCGGCTTTCTCGACGAGCTGCTCGACCGCCTCCCTGAGCAGTAGCCGGCTACTCCGGCTGCAAGACGTCGGAATCGACGAACGTCAGCGAGCCACTATCGAGCAGAACTGCCCACCGGCGCGCCGGATCCGCGATGTGATGCTCACCGATATCGACGGATTGACCGGCGGTGTCGCCGAAATCGTCGACGATCACTCCGACTGCCTCTTCCTCGGTCCCGGCATGGACGCGCACCCGCGCATCGATGGCGAATCCCTGATCCTGGTTGTCGGGGCCGGCACCGACGATTCCCTGAGCAGTCACCAGAACTCCCTAGTCATCCGCGGCGACCGCCATCCGCGGCCGCCCAGTCGAGTGAGACGCAGAAACGGATCTGCGATCCGACCCGCGCTGTTTCTCATTGCACGTCCAGCCCCCGACGAGCATCGGTTCGATCCCCTCGTACCGATCGACGCCCAACCGAACACGCCGATCCTCATTTACCGAATACGACGTTGTCAATCCGTGTGCCGCAACGAGACGAAAAGACTGCTGGGCGGGCATTGCACCCGGTGTGTCCATCGTAAACTCCGTTTGCGGCAATCCGCTCGGCCCCTGCTCCGCAAAGACCTCCGGAAAATGCCGACGCTCGCCGACGTATCAAATTGTCTAGGGTCAGAAAGCACGCGCCGGGCCATTCGATTCCGCGAATGGCCGAAAAGCACCGAATATCCCCGCACGTGCAATTTCAGCAAATACACCAGCAGGCAACCGACGACCGTCCGCGACGCGCCGGAGGGGCGGCTCGGTGCGGGGTGGCCTGAGCTAACGTCTGTGCGGTGATCGTGCTGCTTCCCCCTTCGGAGACCAAACGCGCCGGCGGCGACGGCCACGCCCTGCGCTTGCACGAGTTGAGCTTTCCCACCCTCAACGGTGTGCGCGCCGAGCTCGTCGACGAGCTGGGCGCATTGGCCTCCGACATCCCCACCGCACGTCGGGCGCTCGGTGTGACCGCCGCCCAGGATGGTGAGATCGCCCGTAATGCCGAGTTGACGACCGCTCCGACCATCGCGGCGATCCAGCGCTACACCGGGGTCCTCTACGACGCACTCGACATCGATTCCTTA
The DNA here is from genome assembly GCF_000691525.1 of Mycolicibacterium neoaurum ATCC 25795. Taxonomy (GTDB): domain Bacteria; phylum Actinomycetota; class Actinomycetes; order Mycobacteriales; family Mycobacteriaceae; genus Mycobacterium; species Mycobacterium neoaurum. The sequence goes on along the minus strand of NZ_JMDW01000010.1, from coordinate 29,905 downwards.
CGCGGGGCCGCGGCGGCGCGGGCGCGTGCCCGGCTGGCGGTCGGGTCCGCGCTGTTCGGCCTGCTACGCGCCGACGACCCGGTCCCGGCCTACCGACTCTCGGCAGGATCGAAGCTTCCCGACCGCCCGACACTGGCCGCACGGTGGCGTCCGGTGTTGGAACCGCTTTTGGCCGAGATCGCCGAGAACGACCTCGTCGTCGATCTGCGATCGGGGTCCTATGTGGGGCTGGGCCGGCTCCCCGGGGCCGTGCGGGTGGACGTCCTCGCCGAACGAGAGGACGGACATCGTTCGGTGGTAAGCCATTTCAACAAGGCACACAAGGGCAGGCTGGCCAGGGCGCTGGCCGCGAGCCGTGCAGAACCCGACGATGCTGCCAAGGTTGCCGGCATCGCGCGCCGAGCCGGGATGCGCGTCGAACGCGACGGCAACGACCTGACGATCATCGTGCCCGCCTGAGTTAAATCGTTATATAACAACGTGATCACACCGGGCGTCGCACCGGCGCCGCAGACCCGCACGTTGCTAACTTGCCGTGCATGACGCAACCGACAAGGCTGCGGCGCTGGGCGCGTCGTTGCGTGTCCACAGTCCTGGCCACCGCCATCACAGGCTCGCTGATCGGCATTCCCGACGCCGCCGCGTTCTCCCGACCTGGGCTACCGATCGAACAACTCGACATCCCCTCGGCATCGATGGGACGCAATATCCGTGTCGAGTTCCAGGGCGGCGGACCCCATGCGGTGTATCTCCTCGACGGCCTGCGGGCCCAGGATGATTTCAGCGGCTGGGATATCAACACCGCGGCATTCGAGTGGTATCACGACTCCGGTCTGTCCATCGTGATGCCCGTCGGCGGCCAGTCGAGCTTCTACAGCGACTGGTATCAGCCGGCATCGGGTAACAACGGCACACTCACCTACAAATGGGAGACCTTCCTGACCCAGGAATTGCCGGGCTGGCTGGCCGCAAACCGCGGAATCAGCCCCGTCGGTAATGCCGTTGTAGGACTGTCGATGTCGGGTGGTTCGGCGCTGACACTCGCCGTCTGGCACCCCACCCAATTCATCTTCGCCGCCTCACTCTCCGGCTTCGTCAACCCGTCGCTGGGCCTGTGGCCGACCCTGATCGGTCTGGCGATGCGCGATGCCGGCGGATACAACGCCACCGCCATGTGGGGGCAGACCAATGACCCAGCATGGCGGCGCAACGACCCGATGGTGAACGTGGCGACGCTGGCCGCCAACCGCACCGCGATCTGGATCTACTGCGGGGACGGCACCCCCTCCGACCTCGACACCGGCGGCGATTTCGGTGGCATGTTCAGCGCGCAGTTCCTGGAGAACATCACCCTGAACACGAACAAGACCTTCCAACAGCGTTATCTGGCAGCCGGCGGCCGAAACGGTGTCTTCAACTTCCCGAAGGACGGCACGCACAGCTGGGGTTACTGGGGATCCCAGCTCCAGGCGATGAAGCCGGATCTGCAACGCGTATTGGGAGTGATCCCGCCGGCCCCGCCGGCACCCGCACCAGTGCCTGGTGCCGTTCCGCCAGGTATCCCGCCGGCCGCTGTGCCGGCCGTGGGCGCGGCACAACCCGCCGCTGCGGTCGGCTCACCCGTCCCGCCACTGGCCGCCGCACCCCGCATCGCCGCGCCCATCGCTCCGTCCGTTGCGATTCCGGTGGCCGTCCCGAGGGCCGCACTTCCGCCCTCCTGAGAATTCGACGGTACGACGGGCATCGGGGTGGGTAGTTTCACCCCATGAAGCTGATTTCCCCGACCGATGCGATGTTCCTCGTCGGTGAGTCCCGCGAGCATCCGATGCATGTCGGAGGTCTTCAGCTTTTCGAGCCACCCGCCGATGCCGGGCCGGACTTCGTGGCGGAGATGTATCGGGCGATCGCCGGCTTCGGCGACTTCCAGCCGACATTCCGCAAGCATCCAGCGACGTTCTTCGGCGGAATCACCAACATCGGTTGGACTTTGGACGACGAGGTGGACGTCGACTATCACCTCCGGCGCTCGGGCCTGCCACGGCCCGGGCGGGTACGAGAGCTGCTGGAGCTCACCTCGCGGATCCACGGGAGCCTGCTGGACCGTCATCGGCCACTCTGGGAGGCGTACTTCGTGGAGGGCCTCAGCGATGGCAGGTTCGCGATCTACACCAAGATCCACCATTCCCTCATCGACGGCGTTTCGGCGCAGCGGCTGATGATCAGGACACTGTCGGCGGACCCACACGATCGCGAGATCAGGGTTCCCTGGACACTCGCGCCCAGGCGCAGCCCGTCCCGACCGAGCACCGCGGGCTCGCTGGTGCGGTCGGTGGCCGGTACCGCGTCGGCCGTCGCGGGGCTGGCCCCGACCACGTTGGGGCTGGCCCGCGCCGCCCTGCTCGAGCAGCAACTGACCCTGCCGTATCGGGCGCCCAAGACGATGTTCAACGTTCCCATCGGCGGCGCCCGCCGGTGCGCCGCGCAGTCCTGGCCATTGGCACGCATCCGGGCGGTCAAGGCAGCCACCGGTGTCACCGTCAACGACGTCGTGCTGGCCATGTGCGCCGGAGCACTGCGCGCCTACCTTGAAGAGCAGAACGCGTTGCCCGAAACTCCGCTGGTGGCAATGGTTCCGGTGAGCCTGCGCAGCGAGCACGAGCAGGACGCCGGTGGGAACATGGTCGGCACCATCCTGTGCAACCTGGCCACCGACACCGCCGACCCGCTGCGCAGGCTGGAGGCCATCAGCTCCTCGACACGCGACAACAAGCGGGTCTTCAGCGAGCTCCCGCGGACCCAGGCGCTGGCCCTTTCGGGGTTCCTCATCGCTGGGCTGGGCCTGAGCCTGGTTCCCGGCGTCGTGTCCTCCACACCGCCGCCGTTCAACATCGTCATTTCCAACGTGCCGGGAGCGCGAGAGCCGATGTACTGGAACGGGGCCCGGCTCGACGGCAACTACCCCATGTCGATCGCGCTGGATGGTCAGGCCCTCAACATCACGCTCACCAACAACGCAGACAACCTCGATTTCGGACTCGTCGGTTGCCGCCGCAGTGTGCCGCATCTACAGCGGCTGCTCGTGCACCTGGAGGATTCGCTGACCGATCTGGAGAAGGCGGCCGCGGCCATCTGAGGCGAGCGCGGCCGGAATGCCCTTTCAGAGAGCCTCTTTCGACATGTGGCCGGTATTACGGGACAGGCACCGGTTCGCATCGGATCGGTTTCGGCTCCGACCTGCGGTGTATCTGGAACCCGAGCCGCGATAGGTTTCCCACGTCGCTTGTCGCCGGCCGAATCAGGAAATTGATGCCATCCACCGCCAACAGGCTCGCAAGTACATCTGTTGCGACGGCAGGGATGTGGTTGGGCGTGCTGGCCATGAGTTCCGTTGTTTCTGCCGAGCCCGCGACCAGTCCGGGCGTGCCGTGTCTGGACATGGTCCAGCAGCTGGCAACCAGTCCAGAGATCATCCCGGAAGCGGTCGATGCCGCAACCGTGGCGCCCGCGCCCGCGGAGACCGCCGCACCACTCATCGAGGCCGCGGCCGTGCCTCCGGCGCCCGAGTTCGTCGCGGCACCACCGGCGCCCGAGTTCGTCGCGGCACCACCGGCGCCCGCGCCCGTGGCCATCCCGGAACCCATCGTGGAACCCCCAGCCCCAGCGCCTGTTCCGACCGAGACCCTGGACCTGATCTCTCCGGTGCTGGCCGGACCGCCTCTTGCACAACCACTGTCGGGCGCGCCGATCGGTCCACCGGCACCAGCAGTGCCGGTGGTGCCGGTGCCTGCTCTACCCGCCGCCATGCCGCCGGTACCGGTACCAGTGACGGACGCGGTGCCGCCGCTCACTCCGGCCGCCGCACCACTGACCCAGGCCGCGGCTGTGGTGCCTCCCGCGGCACCCGTCGTCGAGTCGGCGGTCGCGGTACCCGAACCCGCAGCGGCTCCCGCACCTCCCCCGATGCCGGTGGTGGCCGAGATCGCGGCGCCGGCACCCATTGCGGAGGTCGCCGAGACCGTCCCGGTTCCGGTCGAGCCCGCTGCGGCCGCACTGCTCGAGACAGCCGCACCGATTCCGGCGGCCGCCGGACCCATCGCCGCAGCACCGGCAGTGGCCGCACCGGTCGACGCCGCGGCGGCCGCGTCGGCTGCGGCCATATCGGCTCCGGCGGCCGCCGCATTGGCCACCGACACCGTCCTGCCCGCCATCGCCTCGGCGCCCGCGGTGTTGGCGGCGACCCCGCCGCCACCGCTGGCCCTACCGGACATGCCGGGGCTGCCGGTCCAGCTGCCCGCCTCGATCCCGTTCCCGAGCGATCTGTTGTGCGAGGGCACCGCCTGGTCGGCGACGACGGAATCCACTCAGGACGTCATCCCCTCGACGCCCGATGCAGTGCGAACCGACTGGTAGACGACGCCTGAACGGGGTATCGCCTGCAGTTCAACAGTTTTGAGCGATCAGGGTGCGGGCACACCGGGAGCACGCACCACGACCGGGACGGCGGGGAAGTAGATCGCCATCTCGGATCGACACTTGCGCAGCGCCGCGGTCGCGTAACCCTTCTTGCGGCATTCGGGATGGATCCAGACGCGCACCTCGACTTCGTGGTCGATCAGCTCACCGAGCACCATCCCGACCTTGCGGTCGCCCTCCACCGCGACGAACCATGCCGCCTCTTCGGCATCGACCCGGCCGAGTGCGGCATTGATCTCGTCGTCGAGGCTGCCCGCGGGACCGCCCCTGCCGTCGCCTGCGGTGTGCATGTCCTCGATGCGGGCACCGAAGATATCGCGATCCTCGGTGCCGGAGAACGTGCGCAACACCAGACTCTCGGCTCCAGAAGCCGGCCGGTCGTTGAGGGTGAAGGTCAACTGGCTGTTCAGGTCCTCCAGCTCGGCCGCGATGCTGCGGCGCGAATCCTTGGTCAGCTTGTCGAAGGACAGTCCGAACACCGCTTCACTGCCGGCATGACTGGTACCCAGCAACGCGGCGATGGCCTCGACGGCGGCATCACGGTCAGCGGAATCGACGATGATGTCGAGCACCTCGTGCCTGCGGTCGAGTGCCTTCAGCAAGGCATCGGTGATATCACGACGGGCGGCAGCACGATCCAGATCGGTCATGCCCCAACCTTAGACCCGAGCGAAGCGCTTCTCGTCGTATAGCCGCGCCCATTCTTTGCGGGGTCGGATCGAGGTGTCGACGTCGGTCGCGGTGGCACGCAGCGCCCCGACGCTCGCCTTGTCACGGGGAGTGAGTTTGAACGGATCCCAACCGAAGAACCGGCACGAGTTCTCCCAGGTGATCTTGTTGATGTCGGCGTCCGTGGCGCCCGCGGCGAGCAGTTCGGCGTGCACCTGTTCGGGAGCATCGGGCCAGAAGCAGTCCGAATGTGGGTAGTCGCATTCCCAGGCGATGTTGTCGATACCGATCTCGTGCCGCAACTTCAGAGACGTCTTGTCCGTGACATAGCAGGCCAGCGAATGCTCGCGGAACACGTCGCTGGGCAGCTTGTCGCCGAAATCGCGGCGCAGCCATTTCTGATTGCTGTAGTGCCGGTCCGAACGATCCAGATAGAACGGTATCCAACCTATTCCACCCTCGGAGAACGCGAACTTCAGATCTGGGTAGTTACGCATCGCGGGCCCCCAGAGCAGGTCCTGGGCGCACATCGCCGAGACCTGGGTGGCCAGGATGATCAGGTTGTCGATCGGCGCGTTGGGCGCCATGCTGATCGCCCCGAAGCCGGTGCCGATGTGCAGGCACATCACCACCTGCTCATCGGAAAGAGTTTGGAACACCGGGCCCCAATACTCCTCATCGTGATAGCTCGGAATGCCTTCCAGGTGCGGCAGTTCCGGCATGGTGACCGCGCGACAACCCTTGGCCGCCACCCGCCTGATCTCCTTGCACATGGCCTCCGGATTCCATGTGGGCAGTACCGCGATCGGGATGAAGCGGTCGGGGTAGGCGCCGGCCCATTCGTCGATGTGCCAATCGTTGTAGGCCGACACCATGACCAAGGTGACGTCTTCGCGATGCATGTTCAGGTGTCGCGCAGAGAAGCCGGTGAAGGTCGGGAAGCACATCGAGGCGAGGATCCCGTTGCGGCTCATATCCCGGACGCGCTCATGGACGTCATAGACGCCGGGCCGCATCTCCGCGAAGCCCGCCGGGTCCCTACCCCACTCCTCGGCGGGCCAGGACACCACCGCATTGAGCCCGCTGACCCCTTGGGGACGGCCCTGATACATCCATTGGTCCACACCGTTGTCGTCGGTGACCACGATGGGCGCGTCGGCCTTGTACTTGGCGGGCACGTGGTTCAGGAACATGTCGGGCGGCTCGACCACATGGTCGTCGATGCTCACCAGGATCAGGTCATTGGTGTCCATGCCTTCAACTAGTACTCTCGGAAGCCATGACCGTCTCTGCGTTTTCGGACAGTTTTTTGTCTTTTTCGGCCACGTCGCGAAACGGCCGCCCGGTCATCGAATTACGCCGGGGTGGGCAGGCGCTGGCCGGCAGCTATCTGTACGAAGGCGACGGGCTCATCACCGGCTGGCACTCGCATGAGGTGCACCAGATCGAGTACGCGCTGCACGGTGTCGTCGAGGTCGAGACCGATGCCGGTCACTATCTGCTGCCACCCCAGCAGGCGGCGTGGATCCCGGCCGGACTGGAACACCAGGCGGTGATGAATCCCGACGTCAAGACGGTTGCGGTGATGTTCGACGCCAGGCTGATCCCCGACGAGGGGAACCGGGCGCGCATCATCGCGGTGTCGCCGTTGGTACGCGAGATGATGATCTATGCGCTGCGCTGGCCCATCGATCGGCCCAAGGGCGGGCCCGACGACGATCGGATTTCCGAGGAGTTCTTCCGGACACTGGCCAATCTCGTCACGGAGGCGCTCGACCACGAGGCGCCACTGAGCTTGCCGACCTCCGATCATCCCGTCGTCGCGGCCGCGCTGGCTTACACCAGAGAGCATTTGGACACGGCGACCGCCGAGGATGTCAGTCGGGCGGTGGCTGTTTCGGAGCGCTCACTGCGTCGACTGTTCGCCGACACCCTGGGGCTGTCCTGGCGGACGTACCTACTGCATGCGCGGATGCTGCGTGCGATGGCACTACTGGCCGGGCCGGATCAGTCGGTGCAGGCGACGTCCACGGCGGTGGGGTTCGACAGCATCAGTTCCTTCACGAGGAGCTTCGCCCAGTTCTGCGGAGAGACACCATCGGCCTACCGCAAAAGGGTTGCCCGCGAGGGCGATTGATTCTTTACCGGCGGTCCGGCGGCGGGAAGAGCCCCTCGCGCAGCAGCGTGTCCACCGAGGTCTGCCAGCGCGTCAGCTGCTCGGGAGCCGTGAACGGTTCGGGCAGGTGACGTTCGATGTGCGTCCGCAGGCTGACCGCACCCAGCGCAAGTACCAGGGAGTTCGTCGCAGCCCACCAGACGTCGATGTCCGGACGCGCCTCGCCGGTGTCGGCGCGCACCTGCCACCGGGCGGCACCGACTTCGAGCAACCGGTCGAAGACCGTCGCGCCGAGTTCGCTGCCGTCGACGACGGCACGTCCCAGATACGCAGCCACCTCAGGGTGCTCAGAAATTATCTGGTTCACCCGCTGACCTACCTCCGAGATCGAATCGGTGGCCGATCCTTCCTCGATCGGTTGCGACATCGGCGTGATCACGATGTCCAACACGTAATCGTCGACCGCCTTGATCAGGCCTGCCTTCGTCGCGAAATGGTGTTGCACGAGGCCCAGCGACACCCCTGCCGCGGCAGCCACACCGCGCAGCGTGGTCGCCGCCGCCCCCTGCGCGGCAAAACTGGCCAACGCCGCCCGACGAATTCTCTCGATGCTGGGCGGTTCCGCCGCACTCGGTCGGCCGGGCTCTGCACTCACATGAGCCACCGTAGTCAACATCACTCCCCTGTCGCCTCGACGGTAATGACCAATTTACGATACAAACGTATTGTCGAGTTGACGTTCGAGATCGGCAAGGGGGGAACATGTATCCGATAGCAGCGGCCGACAACGTCTGGACGGCACCCTGCGCGCAGGATCCCGATCGCTGGACGACGACGGCCGACGAGGGTGCCAAAGCGCTGTGCCGCGCCTGCCCGCGCCGCTGGCAGTGCGCCAAGGAGGCCTGCGTGACACCGGGGGCAGAGGGGTTGTGGGCCGGAATCGTGCTGCCGCCGGCAGGGCGCAGCCGGCAGTTCGCACTCAAACAACTGAAGTCGTTGGCCGAGCGCAATGGTGTTCCTGTGCGTCGCCGACGAGGTGACGCAGGGTCATGATCACCGGGGTGGGCCCCGGGCACCATGTCACGCAGATGTAATGCATGCCACACTCTGCGGATGGTTCCTTCCATTGCCCGCCCCAAGCTCGAGGGCAACGTAGCGGTCAGTGACGACCGACAGCTCGGGTTCGCCGAGTTCGGTGACCCCCAGGGCCGGCCGGTCTTCTGGCTGCACGGCACGCCGGGCGCCCGCCGGCAGATCCCAGCCGAGGCGCGCGCCTATGCCGCGCTGGAGAAGATCCGGCTCATCGGGGTGGACCGCCCCGGCATCGGCTCCTCCACCCCGCACCAGTACCCGAACGTGCTGGCGTTCGCCGAGGACCTGCGGACCATCGCCGACACCCTCGGGATCGACAAGTTCGCGGTCATCGGCCTGTCCGGCGGCGGGCCCTACACCCTCGCTGCGGCCGCGGCCATGCCCGACCGAGTGGTCGTGGCCGGCGTTCTCGGCGGTGTCGCGCCGTATGTGGGGCCCGACGGCATCGCCAGCGGATTGATGAACCTGGGCTCGACCGTGGCGCCCGTGCTCGAACTCGCAGGCGCACCCATCCGGCTGGCAGCCGCCACGCTGATCAAGTTCATCGCACCCATCGGCGGGCCGGCGCTGGAGATCTACGCCCGCATCTCCCCCGAGGGCGATCGCCGACTGCTCGGACGTCCCGAGTTCAAGGCGATGTTCCTCGATGACCTGCTCAACGGCGGCCGCAAACAGCTCTCGGCGCCGTTCTACGACATCGTCGACTTCGTCCGCGACTGGGGGTTCCGGCTCGACGAGGTGAAGGTGCCGGTCCGTTGGTGGCACGGCGACAAGGACCATATCGTCCCCTTCGCGCATGGCGCCCATGCGGTCTCGCGGCTGCCGGATGCCGAGATGACGGTGTTGCCCGGGGAGAGCCATCTCGGGGGGCTCGGTTGCGCCGAGGAGATCCTCCGTACGATGTTGGACATCTGGGATCGCGAGGGCCAGGCCTCTCGCTGAAAGGAGTTCGGCACGTGGAACTTTCGGGCACCGGAATCTGGAGCTCACATCTGCGCTACGGGGACGCCGGTCAGGCCGCCGAGGCGGCGGCCGAACTGGAGGAGTTGGGATACCCGGCACTGTGGATCCCCGATGTCGGCGGACCGGTGCTCGAATCGGTGGAGAACCTGCTGACCGCCACGAAGTCGGTCACCATCGCCACCGGCATCCTCAACCTCTGGATGCACGATCCCGCCGAGGTGGCCGCGACACACACCCGGTTGCAGGCCGCGCACGGCGGACGATTCCTGCTGGGGATAGGCGTCAGCCACGCTCCGCTGATCGACTCGAAGGCACCGGGCACGTACCGCAAGCCGCTGGCCGCCACCGCAGCTTTCCTCGACGGCCTCGACAATGCCGAGCAGCCGGTGCCCGCAACCGACCGGGTCCTCGCGGCACTCGGACCGAAGATGCTGCAGCTCTCGGCTGATCGCTCGCGCGGTGCACACCCCTATCTCGTCACTCCCGAGCACACCGCCACCGCGCGCGAGGTGCTGGGAGCCGGGCCGCTGCTGCTGCCCGAGCAGACCGTGGTCCTCAGCGAGGATGCCGACTTCGCCCGCGGTATCGCCCGGGACTGGGTGCGCAACTATCTGGCCATGCCGAACTATGCCAACAACCTGTTGCGCTCCGGTTTCACCGAAGAGGACGTCACATCGGTCAGCGACCGCCTCGTCGACGCGATCGTGGTCTGGGGTGACGAGCAGACCATCCTTACTCGGGTGAACGAGCACAAGGCCGCGGGCGCCGATCACGTCTGCATCCAGGTACTCGACAGTGATCCGTCTGCGCTTCCCCTGGAGCAGTGGCGCCGACTGGCGCCCGTACTTAACTGACCGAACGTCATGGCATCCCTGGACATCGGTGTCTATGTCCCGCAGATGGCATTCACCTTCGCCGAGGTGCTGCACCGGGCGCGACGCTGCGAGGAACTCGGCATCGAGTCGTTGTGGTTGTACGACCACCTCTACGCGCCGGGGATGCCGGAGGTTGATTCTTTGGAGGCCTGGACGCTGGCCACCGCGCTGCTCAGCCGGACCGAACGGTTGCGTGTCGGACACATGGTGCTGTGCAACCAGTTTCGCCACCCCGTGATGCTGGCGAAGATGGCGGCCACACTGGATCGGATTTCCGACGGCCGTTTGCAGCTCGGCCTGGGCAGCGGGTCCATCGAGGACGAGCACCGGCGCAGCGACCTGCCGTGGGGCAGCTTCGCCGATCGTTCGGCCCGCCTCGGTGAGACGCTCGAGATCCTGACCCAGGCCTTCGCCACCGGCACCGTGTCGTTGGCCGGAGCGCACTACACGGTGACGGACATGTCGATCAGGCCCACTCCGGTGCAACGCCCGCGGCCGCCGATCGTGGTCGGCGGCGTCGGCGAGAAGTACACCCTGCCGTTGGTGGCCCGCTATGCCGATGTGTGGAATGTGCCCACTTATGCCCTCGACCAACTGGCGCACAAGCAGTCGGTGCTGCGCAGGTTGTGCGAGCAGATCGGGCGGGACCCGGACACCATCCTGATGTCGGTGGAGGCGGTCATGGCGCTGGCTCCCGATGAGCAATCCCTGCCAGCCGTGCGCACCTTCGCCGAGAAGCGCTTCGGCGGTCCGGGATTCGGCCTCCGCGAGGGCGGACTGATCGGGACCGCCGCGATGATCGTCGACCGGTTACGGCAGTGGCAGCAGCTCGGCTTCGGACAGGTGGTCCTGTTCACCCACGACCGCGCCTCGGATGAGACGCTGGAAAACCTCGCCGCGGGTGTGATATCCGAGTTCGCGGACTAGGTCCGGCCCAGCTCCTGGCGCAGCAGGTGCATCGCAACCGTGGTGGAACGTTCCCGGACGTCACTACGGTCGCCGGGCAGCCGCAGGGTGCGCACGACGGTGTCGCGCCCAGCCAGCGCCACGCCGAAACAGACTGTGCCGACCGGTTTCTCCGCCGTTCCACCACCAGGCCCGGCGATCCCGGTGATGCCCACCGCGGTATCCGCGCCGAACCTGGCCAGCGCACCCTCGGCCATTGCCCGCGCAACCGGTTCGGATACCGCGCCGTGCTGGGCGATCAGGGCCCCGTCGACCCCGAGCACCTCGGTCTTGGCATCGTTGGAATAGGACACCACCCCGCCGGCCAGGTACGCCGATGAGCCTGCCCGGTCTGCCAGCCGCGCGGCGAGCAGACCGGCCGTGCACGATTCGGCGGTCGCGATGGTGCGACCCATCAGCAAGGCAGCGACCTGATCGTCGATCAGGGAACCGTCCTCGGAGAACAACTCTCGCGGATAGCGCTCACGTAGCAAGTCGACCAGAGCGGTGTAGGTGGCGGCGGCGTCGGGTTCATACCGGGTGACGATCTCCAGCTCGCCACGGCGCAGGCAGGTGGTGATCTCCAGCCGGTCGAATCCGGTGACCTGGGATTGCGCCTCGCGCAGGGTCTCTGCCAGTCCGGACTCGGGCAGCCCGAACATCCGCAGGGTCTGTTGCCGATATTCGGTGCGTCCGGCTATGGCCTGCTGGACACCGTCGGTGGCCACCGCGGTGGCCCACATCGGTTGGAGTTCACGGGGCGGACCGGGAAGCACCACCACGGTGGGCAGGTGGTCGGAGTGCAGGACGACTCCGGGTGCGGTGCCAACCGGCTCGAGGATCTGGGCCCCCACCGGCACCATCGCCTGTTTGCGGTTGGCCGCCATCACTGCGTCGAAATCCACACCCGGTCTGCTCGCGCCGAGCCGGCGCAAGATGTCCGCGATACGCTGTTCCAGCTGGCTGTCCAGGACGAGGTCGCGGCCGTAGAACCCGGCGACGGTGGCAACCGTCAGATCATCGGCAGTCGGGCCAAGCCCACCGCTGGTGATGATGAGATCGACATCCTGGCCCGCCAGGAACACCAGCTGTGCGGTGAGATCGTCGGCGCGGTCACCACATTGCGTGATGTGCGCGAGCTCGACGCCCAACTCCAGCAGCCGGTCGGCCAGCCACGGACCGTTGAGATCACGAACCCGTCCGGTCAGCACTTCGGTCCCGGTGATCACGATCCCGGCGCGCACGCTCATGGGTGCAGCCTAGTCAGCGCGACAGCCAGCCCTTCACCGTGTCGAGCTCACGGGTGTACTGCTCCATCATGTCGTCCTGATAGCGCGAGCCACCCGAAAGCGCGTCGTCACCGCCCCAGATCACCCGGATCCGGGTCGCGTCGCGCAGATAGACGTCGACGCGGTCGATCGTGCGCCGGTTCCATCCCTTGTCGGCGGTGAAGTCGGCGAGGGCCTGCCGTTCCGTTCCGTCAGCCATGGGTCCTCCTCTGTCGGCTGCCCGTCATCCTGCCCTGTGCGGTGACGGGCGCCGCGAGCGGTGCCGGTCGGCACCGGATCAGAAGAGGTCCTTGTGCGGGACGTCGGTCACCAGGCCACCGTCGACCACGAATTCCGCACCGGTAGAGAACGACGACTCGTCGCTGGTCAGGAACACGATGAAGGTCGCGACCTCCTCGGAGGTACCGGGGCGGCCCAGCGGCGAGGTCACCATGTCATCGGGGAAATGCTTGGTCATCGGGGTGCGGATGAAGCCGGGGTGCACCGAGTTGATCCGGATGTTGAACTTGCCGAGCTCGATCGCGGCAGATTTCGCCAGACCTCGAACGGCCCACTTGGAGGCCACGTACGGATGCACCATGGGTGCACCGCGCAGACCTTCGATCGAGGACACGTTGATGATCGATCCGCCACCGGCAGCCTTCATCTGTTCGACGACGGCCTGCATGCCCAGGAAGGTGCCGGTGAGGTTGACGTCGATGACCTTCTGCCACTTCGCCATGTCGAACTGGCCGATCTTGCCCAACGCGACGATGCCGGCGTTGTTGACCAGGGTGGTGACCTTGCCGTACGTCTCGACGGCCAGGTTGACCGCGGCCTCCCACTGGTCGGCCTGGGTGACGTCGAGGTGGATGTAGCGTGCGGCATCGCCGATTTCGGCAGCCAGCGCCTCGCCCTTGTCGTCGAGAATGTCGCCGATGACCACGTTGGCGCCCTCGGCCACCAGCATCCGGGCGTGCGCGGCGCCCATCCCCTGCGCCCCACCGCTGATCAGTACAACTTTGTCGTCCACGCGTCCCATGGGCGCACACGCTACCGCACGCCGCGCCGAACTAGAACCTGTTCCAATTCCGCCCTGAACCGCGCATACTTCGATCAGACCACACACCGTCAGGAGACTCGTATGGCCATTCGCGTGGCACTCGTCGGCACCGGAAACTGCGGGCGGCTGGCCCTGATCCAGCTGATCGAGGATCCGCGATTCGAGCTCGTGGCCGTCGGCACGTCCACCGAGTCGAAGGTCGGCGTCGACGCCGGTGAGCTGGCAGGCCTGGATATCCGCACCGGCGTGGCGGCAACCCCCGGCATGGATGACGCCATCGCCGCCGCCCCGGACTGTCTGGTGTACTGCGCGATGGGTGACACCCGTCCGGTGGAGGCCACCCGTGACGTGATGGCGGCCCTGGCCGCAGGCATCAACGTGGTCGGATCCGCACCGGGGGGCCTGCAATTTCCCTGGGGGGCCATGCCCGAGAAGGCCATCGCCCGTGTGGAAGAGGCCGCTCGGCAGGGGAATTCGAGCGTTTTCATCACCGGCGTCGACCCCGGGTTCGCCAGCGATCTGGTGCCCTTCGCCGTCGCCAGCACGTGTCAGCGCATCGACCAGATCAAGACCATGGAAATCGCGGACTACGCCACCTACGACGGCACCGAGGTGATGTCCATCGTGATGGGGTTCGGCAATCCGATCGACCAACCGGGCATGCTGTTTCTTCCTGGAATCCTGGGTGCCGCGTGGGGAACGGCGATCAAGATGCTCGCGGCGGGACTGGGTGTCGAGGTCGATGAGATCACCGAGAGCTACGAGCTGGAGCCGGCCCCCGAAGACATCGAGGTTGCCACCGGCGTCATCGCGAAGGGCACCGTGGCCGCCATGCGGTTCGAGATCAACGGAATGGTCGGTGGCCGACCCGTGATCGTCGTCGAGCACATCACCAGGGTGCGTGCGGACCTGCGGCCGGACTGGGCCCAGCCTGCCCAACCGGGCGGTTCGTACCGCGTGGAGATCACCGGCGAACCGTCCTATGTCGTGGACATCTGCCCGACGAGCGCACGCGGCGACCACAACTACGCCGCGATCCTGGCCGCTGCGGGGCGGATCGTGAACGCCATCCCGGATGTCATCGCCGCACCCGCAGGCATCCGCACCACCCTCGACCTGCCGCTGGGCACCGGTAAGGGCCTGGTCTATCAGGTCTGATCCACTGATCCGCACAATGGAGGGGTGACCGACCCGCTAGCCGCCGTCCTCGCGAGTCCGCAGGGGCCCCAGGTCGGTGCATTCTTCGATCTCGACGGCACGCTGGTGCGCGGCTTCACCGCGACCGTGCATGCCGGACACCGCTTCCGCAACGGACAGTCCGGCTTCGGTGAACTCACCGGCATCTTGGAGGCCTCCGTCCGCTACAAGGTCGGGCGCATGGAGTTCGCCCGGTTGCTGCAGCGGGCCGCGGGCTATCTGGTCGGCGATTCCCTTGCCGAGCTCGAGGCACTCGGCGAGACGTTGTTCAACGAACGCATCATCGGCCGACTGTTCCCGCTGATGACCAAGGTGGTGGCCGCGCACCAGGAGCGCGGGCACACCGTCGCCATGAGCTCGTCGGCACTGACCATGCACGCGGGACCGGTCGCCCGGCACCTCGGGATCGAGCACGTCCTGTGCAACCACTTCGACGTCGACGAGGCCGGCAGGCTGACCGGTGAGATCGTCCGACCCATCATCTGGGGCCGCAACAAGGCCCGCGCGGTCACCGAGTTCAGCGCCGCCAACGGTGTCGAGCTGGGGCGCAGCTTCTGCTACGCCGACGGCACCGAGGATCTGCCGCTGCTCGATGCCGTCGGGCACCCGTACGCGGTGAATCCACGGTCCGGTCTGGCCGCAGCGGCCACCCGAAACGGCTGGCCGATCCTGCGGGTCAATTCCGCGGAGGACCGCCGCCGGTGGTCCCGGGTCCTGCGGGCCGGGAATCGATGATCGCGCGGACCGTCCGACGGCACCGTCCGCAGTCCGCGCCCGCGCCACACGCCGCAGCCACCTGGTTGGCGGTGCGAGCCCCGGCCTCCACCGCCTCGATCACCTGATGACTGGTGATGCCTTGGCAGAGGCATACGAACATCAGCAGGGCTCGATGGTCATCATCTGCTGGAACTGACCGATGAACACCGGCGGATACGCTCCGACCCCGGCTTCGATGAGCCACTCCGCGGCAGCATCGGAATCGTGCAACCAACGTCGCGCGCTGGATTCGTCGTCTACCTGTTGCAGGAGCAGGACCTCGTTCGGATCGTCGAAGGCGCGGAAGCACCAGAGCCGCTGCACACCCGACGCGCGGAACGACCGGGCAGCGCTGCGCACCCGGCTGTTCAGCTCCGCGATATCAGCGACCGGGGTGATCATCGAGACCATCACAGGCGGCGCAGCGTGGTTGTCATTGTCGAAGTCGATGCGCTCGACAAGCTCCCCGGCGAAAACCGCCGGTAGATCTCGAACTCCGGCCGCATCGAACCAATCGAAGAACACCCGGGAGCGCAGTAGGTCCCGTATCGGTTCACGGGCGCGAACCCCGAGAATCACCAGAACCCGTTCCGAATCGGTTGTCGAGGCGTATACCAATACGTGGTGTACGCCCATGTCGGCGAGAGCTTCGGTACGACGTTGCAACAGGGGCCATACCGAGCTCGGATCGGGTACCCGGTAGTCCGACACCAGCACCAGAGAGTTCGCCAGCCAGTCCCTCATCGCGGTGCTCCCGGTGCAAATCGCATACGACCGCTGTCAACGCGGTTATCAAAAAACGACAATTACATTCTCGCACGATGGCGTGGGCGGCGAGTCCAGATTTGCCGGGAGTCCCGTGTCGTTGACAGCGGTTGTGATACTAAACTAGAACACGTTTCAGTCGCGCCCCAAGCAAGGAGCAGGTATGCACACCGCCCTCTGTGACCAACTCGGCATCGAGTTCCCGATCTTCGCCTTCACCCACTGCCGTGACGTCGTCGTCGCGGTCAGCAAGGCAGGCGGATTCGGCGTACTCGGGGCGGTCGGGTTCACCCCCGAGCAGCTCGAGGTCGAGCTCAACTGGATCGACGAACACATCGGCGATCACCCCTACGGCGTGGACATCGTGATCCCGAACAAATACGAGGGCATGGACGCCAACATGTCGGCCGACGAGCTGAAGTCGACGTTGAACGCCCTGGTGCCGCAGGAACACCTCGACTTCGCCAAGAAGCTGTTGGCCGACCACGGCGTACCCACCGGAGACCTCGACGACAACGCACTTCAGTTGCTCGGCTGGACCGAGGCGACCGCGACGCCGCAGGTGGAGATCGCCCTGCAGCACCCGAAGGTCACCCTGATCGCCAACGCGCTCGGCACTCCGCCCGCCGACATGATCAAGCACATCCACGAGTCCGGACGTAAGGTCGCCGCGCTGTGCGGGTCCCCCGCGCAGGCCCTCAAGCACGCCGAAGCCGATGTCGACATCATCATCGCCCAAGGCGGCGAGGGTGGTGGCCACTGCGGCGAGGTCGGCTCGATCGTGCTGTGGCCGCAGGTGGTCAAGGCGGTGGCTCCGCGCCCCGTCCTGGCAGCCGGTGGTATCGGCAGCGGTCACCAGATCGCCGCGGCGCTGGCGATGGGTGCGCAGGGCGCGTGGACCGGCTCGCAGTGGCTGATGGTCGAGGAAGCCGAGAACACCCCTGTTCAGCAGGCAACATACGCAAAGGCATCCAGTCGCGATACCGTGCGCAGCCGTTCGTTCACCGGCAAACCGTGCCGGATGCTGCGCAACGACTGGACCGATGCCTGGCAGACCGCGGGCAATCCCGAGCCGCTGGGCATGCCCTTGCAGTACATGGTGTCCGGCATGGCCGTCGCCGCCACGCACAAGTTCCCGGACCAGACGATCGACGTGGCCTTCAATCCCATCGGCCAGGTGGTCGGCCAGTTCACCAAGGTCGACAAGACCTCCGCGGTCATCGAACGCTGGGTGCAGGAGTACCTCGAAGCCACCAACACGCTCAACGAGATCAACGAGGCCGCCACCGTGTAGTCGGCACCGGCCACCCCAAAACCCGCGAATCCCGCCGGCCTCCGTTCTCCCGGACCGGCGGGATTCGTGCTGTCCGGGGTTGACCGCAGCACGCACAGCATATGTATGCTGCTATACATAATTCTGGCGGGAGGAGCCTGCGCGATGGCCAAACACCGAGACCGGATGGTCGCTTCGGCCGCCGTTCTGATCAGAGAACGCGGAGCGCACGCCACCGCGATTGCGGACGTGCTCGAACACAGCGGCGCGCCGCGCGGCTCCGCGTACCACTACTTTCCCGGCGGGCGAACCCAACTACTCTGTGAGGCAATCGACTTCGCGGCCGAGTTCATCGCCCACCGGATCGCCTCGGCACCGTCCGCGCTCGACGCGCTCGACGCCGTGGCCGACGGTTTCCGCGTCCAGTTGACCGAGACGGGTTACCGAGCCGGTTGCCCAGTGGTCGCGGTCGCGGTGGAAGCCGACAACCCCGAGATCACCGAGCGTGCCGCGGCGGCATTCACCCGCTGGATCGAGCTGATCGAACGAATGCTGCGCGCCGACGGCGTGGCTGCCGACCGCGCGGCTGAACTGGCGATGCTGACGACCACCGCCATCGAGGGTGCCGTGCTGGTCAGCCGCACCACCGGGTCGAGCGCCGCGCTCGACCTCGTGCACCGACAGTTGCGCGCGCTGGTCACAGCGGAGACCGGAAGGGACTGACATGGCCGTGCAGAGCGATTGGCAACCCACCGCATGCATTCTGTGTGAATGCAACTGCGGCATCGTGGTTGCGCTACAGGACCGGACGATCACCAAGATCCGCGGCGACAAGGCGCATCCCGCTTCGCAGGGCTACACCTGCAACAAGGCGCTGCGTCTGGATCACTATCAGAACAACCCGAACCGACTGACCTCCCCGCTGCGCCGTCGCGATGACGGCAGTTACGAGGAGATCGACTGGGATACCGCGATTTCCGAGATCGCCGAGCGGTTCTTGGCGGTGCGCGACCAGCACGGTGGGGACAAGGTCTTCTATTACGGCGGCGGCGGACAGGGCAACCACCTCGGCGGCGCATACAGCGGTGCGTTCCTCAAGGCCATCGGTTCGCGGTACCGATCGAATGCGCTGGCCCAGGAGAAGACCGGCGAGTTCTGGATCGACGCACAGCTCTACGGCGGGCACACCCGCGGCGAGTTCGAACATGCCGAGGTATCGGTGTTCATCGGCAAGAACCCGTGGATGTCGCAGAGCTTCCCGCGGGCGCGGGTGGTGCTCAACGAGATCGCCAAGGATCCGGCACGGTCGATGATCGTCATCGACCCGGTGCGCACCGATACCGCCGAGCTCGCCGACTTCCACCTGCGGGTCCGCCCGGGCACCGATGCCTGGTGCCTGGCCGCGCTCGCCGCGGTGTTGGTGCAGGAGGGCCTTTGCGACGAGGAGTTCCTGACCGCCCGGGTCACCGGGGCGGCGGGTGTGCGCGCGGTACTCGCCGATGTCGATGTGGCCGCGTACGCCACCCGCTGCGGAGTCGACGAGGCGTTGATTCGCGGCGCCGCCCGGCGCATCGCCGCCGCGGCCAGCGTCTCGGTGTTCGAGGACCTCGGTATCCAACAGGCACCCAACAGCACGTTGTGCTCGTACCTGAACAAGCTGCTGTGGATCTTGACCGGCAACTTCGCCAAACGTGGCAGCCAGCATCTACATTCGTCGTTCGCACCGCTGTTCAGCGCCGGGGGCGTGGGCCGCACGCCGGTCACCGGCGCGCCGATCATCTCGGGGCTGGTGCCCGCCAACGTCGTGCCCGACGAAATCCTCACCGATCACCCCGACCGCATTCGGGCGATGATCGTGGAGAGCAGCAATCCGGCGCATTCGGTGGCCGATTCGGCGCGCGTCCGCACCGCGCTGGGCGCGCTGGATCTACTGGTGGTCATCGATGTCGCGATGACCGAGACCGCGCGCCTGGCGCACTACGTTCTGCCGGCCGCCAGTCAGTTCGAGAAAGCCGAGGCGACGTTCTTCAATCTCGAGTTCCCGCACAATACGTTTCAACTGCGCCACCCGGTGCTCGACCCGCTGCCGGGAACCTTGCCCGAACCGGAGATCTGGGCGCGGCTGGTGCGCGCACTCGGAGTGGTCGACGAGGCGGACCTACATCCGTTGCGCGTTGCCGCCCGCGCGGGGCTGGAGTCCTACACCGCAGCCTTTTTCACCGCCATCAGCACAAATCCCGCACTGGGACGGGTCCTCCCGTTCGTGCTGTACGACACGCTCGGCCCGACCCTGCCAAGGGGGCTGAGCGGAGCAGCGGCCCTGTGGGGTTTGGCGCAGAAGACCGCGATGACCTATCCGGAAGCAGTTCGCCGAGCCGGCCACGCGGATGGCAATGCCCTGTTCCGCGCGATCCTGGACAATCCCTCCGGCGTCACCTTCACCGAGCACGAGTACGCCGACGACTTCGCTTTGATCAGCCATCCCGACCGGCGGATCGCCCTCGACATTCCCGAAATGCTTGCCGAGACGAGGGCGCTGGCTGCCGACCGCTCTCCTCTCACCAGCACCGAGTTCCCCTTGGTGCTGTCCGCCGGGGAACGACGCGCCTTCACCGCCAACGACATCCTGCGGGATCCGTCCTGGCGCAAACGTGACCACGATGGCGCCCTGCGGATCAGTCCCGAGGACGCCGACGATGCCGGTGTCGGCACGGGCGACCTGGTGCTGATCACCACCGCGTCCGGTTCGGCGACGGCCACCGTCGAGATCAGCGATGCCATGCAGTGCGGGCATATCGCCCTGCCCAACGGTTTCGGTGTGGATCACATCGGTGCCGATGGCCGGGCCGTCGCGCCCGGCGTGGCACCCAACGAGCTGACCGCGTCACATTGGCGCGACGAGTATGCCGGCACCCCGTGGCACAAACACGTCCCGGCGCGGGTGGAAAGGGTGGCGGCAGCCTCGTCATGAGGCGCCGTGCGGCTACGGGAGCGGCAGCGGGGCCGGAGCCTCTGCGGCGGCGGGCACCAGCGGTGCGGGACCCGACGGAGCCGGGGCGGGCGGCTGCGGTGCTCCCGGCGGCGGCGCCACCGGCGGCAGCGGCGCACCCGGAGCCAGCGGGGCCGCGGGATCGCGCGGATACTGGATCGGCACGTTCGGACCGGGGGCCTGGGCAGGCATCGGCGTGTTCATCCCACGCTGCGCGAGGCCGAGGACCAGCGCTTCCTTACCGCTGATCTCCTGATTCTGGACCGCGTGCCATAAATCGCGCAGGTAACTGACGTTCGGTGAGGGATCGCGTCCGGCCAAGGCGGGATCCATGGTGGTGCCCACCGGCAACGCATCGGGACTCGGCAGATGTGGCGTGCCGTCCATCGATGGCGCCGGAGCAGCCACGACCGCGCCGGGCGCGGCTGCGGCGGGATCGGGCGCCGGTGCGGTCGGATCGGGTGCCGGGGCCGGGGCAGCGAGAACGGCGGGGCCGGGTGCCGGCGGCGCCACCACGGGACCGGGCGCGGGCATCGGTGGGACGGGGCTCGGAACGGGCTCGGCCAGCGCTGTCGCAGGAACAGCAAGCGCGACGCACAGGCCCGCCGCGCACCAGCTCGCCGTGGTCACGAACCGACGAAGGTCGACACTCATCGCAGCTGCCTCTCACTGAAGCCAAGGGACCGAAGTTCTGACGCAGAATGTATCTCCACCGACCTGGTTCGCGTTACTCGGACAAAACGAGAACAGGTTCTTCTCAGCACTTCGTACGACTTTGCCGAAGCTCCGCCACGCAGGCCCCGGGGTGGTGTAGCAATGCGTTAGGCCACTAGACAGCTTCGTCGCGAGGAGTCCTGGACGCCATGACCGACACCGCCCACGCCCGGCAGCCCAACCTTCCACCCGGTTTCGATTTCACCGATCCGGACATCTACGCCCATCGGCTGCCCATCGAGGAATTCGCCGAGATGAGGCGCGTCGCGCCGATCTGGTGGAACGAACAACCGGCCGGAAAGGGCGGCTTCGGCGACGGCGGGTACTGGGTCGTCACCAAGCACAAGGACGTCAAGGAGGTCTCCCGGCGCAGCGACGTCTTCTCCAGCCTTGAGAAGACCGCGCTGCCGCGTTACGCCGACGGCACCGTCGCCGACCAGATCGATACCGGCAAGTTTGTCCTGTTGAACATGGACGCTCCGCATCACACCCACCTGCGCAAGATCATCTCCCGCGCCTTCACACCGCGCGCCATCGAACTCTTGCGCGCGGACCTGGCCGAACGCGCACGTGAGATCGCCGCAAGGGCGGCCGCCGCCGGCTCGGGCGATTTCGTCGAGCAGGTGTCGTGCGAACTACCGCTGCAGGCGATCGCCGGGCTGATGGGTGTTCCGCAAGAAGACCGGATGAAACTGTTCCACTGGTCCAACCAGATGGTCGGCGACATGGACCCAGAGTTCGCCGGCAACGACGCGATCAGCGCATCGGTCGAGCTGATCACCTACGGCATGAAGCTGGCCGCCGAACGGGCCGACTCCCCCGGCGAGGATCTGGTCACAAAGCTGGTGCAGGCCGATGTCGAGGGCCACAAGCTCTCCGACGACGAACTGGGGTTCTTCGTGGTGCTGCTCGCCGTCGCGGGTAACGAGACGACCCGCAACTCGATCACCCAGGGGATGATGGCGTTCACCGATTTCCCGGATCAATGGGAGCTTTTCAAACGGGAGCGGCCGTCGACGACGGCCGACGAGATCGTCCGGTGGGCTACACCGGTGACGTCGTTTCAGCGCACCGCCCTGGCCGACACCGAACTGTCCGGGGTCTCGATCAAGAAGGGGCAGCGCGTGGTGATGATGTACCGCGCGGCCAATTTCGACGAGGACGTCTTCGACGATCCGTACACGTTCAATATCCTGCGGGACCCCAATCCCCATGTCGGCTTCGGCGGCACCGGCGCGCATTACTGCATCGGCACCAGCCTCGCCCGGATGACCATCGATCTGATGTTCAATGCCATCGCTGATGCGATGCCCGACATCACCTCGCTGGCCCAACCCGAACGATTGCGTTCGGGATGGCTCAACGGCATCAAACACTGGCAGGTCGACTACGTCGGCGCGTCGAAACAGGCTGTGCACCAATAATTGCGGGCTCGGGGTAGTCCAGAACGGAACGCCAGTAGCCCTCGTCGATCTCGGCACCACGGCGCAGCACCAGTGCGAGCCCGGTTGCCATCGCGATGCCGAGCAGCCCGAGCCACAACCCGGCGAGGGCGATCAGCACCCACAGGGCGGCGGTCAGTGCCGGCCACGGCGACATGATGGCAAGCACCGGCGCGAAAAAGAAGCCGGCGCCGATGTACCAGGACGACCCGGCCCGGTCGCATCGCAACACCGTTCGCAACCATCGGGGAACCCGCGGATCCATTGTTGTGCTCATACCGCCACGGTGCTCTCCGCGCATGAGCCTCGCAATTACCACCGAGGTAATGGAGTTTGGTCCGATCCTGGCCGACACTGGCTCAGGTGACCGGTGTCGACCTGCAGAATCCGCCACTCGGTGCCCTGATGAAGGCCTGGCGGCAGCGGCGGCACCTCAGTCAACTCGACCTGGCCTCCGAAGCCGATGTGTCGGCACGCCACGTCAGCTTCATCGAGACCGGGCGCGCCGTGCCGAGCCGGGCGATGGTGCTGCGGCTCGCCCACGCACTGGGTGTTCCGGCCCGCGAACAAAATCAGTTGCTCCTGGCGGCGGGACTGGCGCCCGCGTACTCCGAACGCGGCCTGGACGACCCCGGGATGTCCGCGGTGCGCACCGGAGTGGAGCGGGTGCTCGACGCCTACAACCCGTTTCCATGCCTGGCCGTCGACCGGTACTGGAATGTGCTGCAGACCAACACCGGCGCGGCGATCCTGCTCGACGGGGTCGCCGCCCATCTGCTGGCTGTGCCCAATGCGCTGCGCATCGCATTGCATCCCGACGGCCTGGCACCGCGCATCCGCAATCTCGCGCAGTGGCGCCACCACGTGATCGGCAGGTTACGCCGGGAAGCAACGCTGAGCGGGTCGGACCAGTCTGCGGCGCTGCTCACCGAGATCGAGTCCTATCCGGGTGGCCAGGACGAGACCATCGACCTCGGCGGCGTAGCGGTGCCACTGGAACTCATCGGTACCGACGGGCGCGTGCTGACCTTCCTGAGCACCGTCACCACCTTCGGTACTGCGCTGGACCTCACCGCCGCCGAGCTCAGTATCGAGGCGTTCCTGCCGGCCGACGACGCGACCGCCGCAGCGCTGCGCTGAATGGCGCGCCGCCTAACCTGCGGGACGCTCCGCGGGTAGCGGCGCCTCGCCGGCGGGCGGGACGGGCCGGGGTCCCGCCGGCTCACCGTCCGCGGGCGGGACGGGACCGGGCGGCGGGCCCGCGGGTCCACGATCGCCGGGACCGGGTCCTCGCGGGCCTGGACCGGGACCCGGGTCACCCGGTCCTTGCGGACCCGGACCGTGGGCACCTGGACCGTGGCCACCGGGTCCCGCTCCCCCGGGTCCGGGCGCACCGGGCCCGCCGTCGGCCGGGCCGGGCGGCATCGGGGGACGCGGTGCAAACATCCCTGGCCCGCCTGGCCCTTCCGGTCCTTGACCGGGTGCCGGCGGGCGAGCGAAACCACCTGGGTCCGGTGTGCTGCCCACGGTCAACGAGACCATGGGGTGTGCGTCGACGGCGACGCCGCCCAGAAAGCCGACCAGCAGCCCGGCTGCCGCGGTGGCCACCGCCACCCCGACCTGTTGGCGGCGGGCCGGACGCCTCTCGGCGATCTCGTGTTCCTGCGCAGAGACCTGCTGGTGGGCCACCGGCGCGGTGACCTCCGACGAGCTCGTCGGCTCGCCGGAATCGGGTTGACTGCGTTGATCATTGGACATGACGACTCCTCGCGTGGGAAAGCTGACGAGAGTCGACGCTAAGCGGCCGTTCTGAAGCGAACCTGAAGCCCGGGCCGGGATCGGCGATCTTCAGATTCGCTTCAGCCTGCGAACGTCACAATGGACGGGTGACACCCTCCACCGGCGCGGTACGCCGCCCACCGCACGTGCTGCTGGTCGAGGACTCTGCCGCCATCCGCGAGATGGTCGCCGAAGCGCTGCGAGACGCGGGGTACACGGTGTCGGCCTACTCCGACGGTGACGGACTTGAGGACCGGCTGGCCGGTCACCGGCCCGACGCCGTCATCCTGGACGTGATGATCCCCGGACGGGACGGCTTCGAGTTGATCGATGTCGTCCGCGAGTGGGGTGAGGCCGGCATCATCATGCTCACCGCCCGCGACGGCCTACCCGACCGGCTGCGCGGGCTCGACGGCGGCGCCGACGACTATGTCGTCAAGCCCTTCGAGATCCCCGAGTTGCTGTCGCGGGTCAACGCGGTGTTGCGCCGCCGCGGGACACTCGCCTCGATCATCGAAGTGGGCGACTTGTTGGTCGACAAGGAGGCCGCCGTCGCCACCCGAGCGGGTCAGCCGTTGTCGCTGACCGCGACGGAATTGAAACTCCTGGAGTTCCTCGTCGATCAGCGCGGCCGAATCGTGAGTGCCGCACAGATACTCGATGCGGTATGGGGTTACACCGCATACGACGACAACCTGGTCCACGTACACATGAGCAGCCTGCGCCGGAAACTCGAGGCACATGGTCCCCGGCTCGTGCACACGGTGCGCGGAATCGGCTACCGTCTGCAACTCACCGCATGAGCACATCCACTCCGTCGCTGACCCGTCGGACGATCGTCGCCGTGTTGATCGTGCTCACGGTCCTGCTGGCGCTGCTCGGTGTGACCATCGACGCGGTGGTCGGCGCCCAGGCCAGAAAGGACCTCCACGACCGACTCATGTCCGCAGTCGCACGTGCCGATTCGCTCGCCGCGCAGGGCGCGTCGCCGCAACGCCTGGTCGCCGAGACCGGCGGTGGCGGGATCCGCACCCGCCTGGTCACCGCTACCGGGGCGTCCTTCGGCGACCCCTTCGTGACGGCCGGTCCGGCATCCGACGCGGGTCCGCCACCACCGCCCCACCCACCCGGGCCAGGCGGCGGGCCGCCGGACCCCGGGCCGAGGCACCGCCCACCCCCACCGCCGCCGGACGGGACCACCGCGACGGTCATCGACCACCCCCTTCCCGGCGGTGACCGACTCATCCTGCTTGCCGACACCACGGCCACCACCGCACTGCTGCAACAGCTGCGCATCATCCTCGTCCTGTCCGGCCTCGGCGTCCTGGGGGTCGCTGCGATAAGTGTGGCCGCTGTGGTGCGGGCCGCGATGTCTCCCCTTCGTCGATTGACCGCGGTTGCTGAGAACATCGCATCCGGCGACCGGGGCACGCGACTGGCGCCGGATCGTCCTGACACCGAATTGGGAAGGGCAGCATCGGCATTCGACACGATGCTGGATGCGCTCGAGACCTCCGAGAGGCGTGCGCACGCCGCAGCCGCAGAAGCAGAGCGCGCAGATGCGGCCACCCGGCAGTTCCTCGCCGACGCCGCCCACGAGCTGCGCACGCCGATCGCCGGCATCCACGCGGGAGCCCAACAAATTGTGGCGGCTGCGCTGCAGGACATCGACAATCCAGCTGCCGCCGCACAACAGCATCGGGCCGATTTGGTGCTGACCGAGGCACGTCGGGCCGGGCGACTGGTATCCGACATGCTCGATCTGAGCAGGATCGACGCCGACCCCCGCCTGGAGCTCCAACACTGCGACATCGTCGAACTGGCGGACAACGAGAGGCGGCGAATTGCGATGCTGGCGCCGGCGGTGACCGTGACCATCAACGCACCGGACGCATTCGCTGCGGTGGTCGACCCGATCCGCGTCCAGCAGATCCTGACCAACCTCGGCGACAACGCGCGCCGGCACACGCCCGCCGACGGGTCGATCACGCTGGACGTCACCGGTCACGGCGACATGGTCACCGTCACCGTCACCGATACCGGACCCGGGGTGCCTGCCGATCAGCGGGAGCGAATCTTCGATCGGCTCGTTCGGCTCGATCAGTCGCGGGCCCGCGATCTGGGTGGGTCCGGTCTGGGGCTACCGATCGCGCGGGCCCTCGCCCGCGCCCACGGTGGTGACCTCGTCTGCGTCGACCATCCGTCGGGGGCACGCTTCACCGTCACCCTGCCGACACACCGGTAAAGCCGCAGCTTCGAACTCCGCCGGCGGGGTACCCCGCGGATCTACTGTCGCCGACACGGAGGAGTCGCCCATGAGCCCGAGCAGCCAGCGCGAGTTGGGCAGCTCCGGCAGCCCGATCGAGGACGAACTCGAAGACGCGTTCAACAGGATGGTCGACGAGGGCACGCAACGACTGCACCGCAGCTGGCGCGAAGTGCTTGTGACCGGTTTCTTCGGCGGCACCGAGGTGGCGATGGGCGTACTGGCCTACCTGTCGGTGCTCGCCACCACCGGTAATCAACTGCTCGCCGGAGTGGCGTTCTCCATCGGTTTCCTGGCGCTGCTACTCGGTCGCAGTGAGCTGTTCACCGAAGGCTTCCTCATTCCCATCACCACGGTGGCCGCCAAACGGGCGGGCATCGGTCAGCTGATCGCATTTTGGAGCGGCACCCTGGTGGCGAACCTGGCCGGTGGCTGGGTGCTGATGTGGTTGATCATGCTGGCGTTTCCGAAGTTGCACGAACAGACCATCGAGTCCGCCGGACACTTCGTGACCGCTCCGGTTTCCGCTGAGACGATTGCTCTGTCGCTTCTCGGCGGCATGGCCATCACGCTGATGACCCGCATGCAGCACGGCACCGACTCGGTGTTCGGCAAGATCGCCGCCGCGGTGGCGGGTGCCTTCCTGCTGGCGGGTCTGCAGATGTTCCACTCGATCCTGGACTCGCTGTTGATCTTTGGCGCCCTCGCCACCGGAGAGGCACCGTTCGGATATCTGGACTGGCTCGGCTGGTTCGGTTATGTGGTGATCGGCAACATCATCGGCGGTTTGGGTTTGGTGACGCTGCTGCGACTGCTGCGCAGCAAGGACCGCATCAAGGAGGAGCGTACCGAGGCCGAGGCCGACGAGTCGGGAGACTGAGCTGCCGGCGTGTGCATCAAATGCCGGTCAGATCGCGTCCGCGGGTCTCGGTCAGCCTCAACACCGCGGCCACGGTGACCAGACCACAGCCGCCGGCAAGGAGCACCAGCGGCCCGCTCGAGACATCGTGGGCATGCAGACTGCTGGCGATCAGCGGGGTGAAACCGGCACCGAGCAAGGCCGCGAGCTGATAGCCCATGGAGGCCCCCGTGTATCGGACCGTTGTACCGAACATCTCCGAGAACAAGGCCCCCAGGGGTGCGAACATCATGGACTGGATGATCTGAGCGATCACCATCGCCAGGATCAGGTACCCCTGCGATCGCATATCGATCAGCGCATAGAACGGCCATGCGTACACGATGATTCCGATCGCGCCGGCAAGCATCACCACGCGACGCCCGAGAAAATCGGATAACGCCGACAACAACGGAATCGCGACCAGGCCGGTCAGCGAGGTGAAGATCAGCGCAGTCATGACGTCGGTTCGGTGGTAGCCGATCGCCGTTGCATAACTGATCATGTAGGTGCTGATGAGCGCCGTCAGCGCGAACGGACCGATACCGACCGCGCAGGCAAGGATCAGGGTGCGCGGCCTTTTCAGAACCTGGAGAAACGGCGGAGCAGTGTGAGCGGTGCGGACGTCTCTGGCCGCGGCCTCGAACACCGGGCTCTCGGTAACCGATAACCGCACGTATACGCCCAGACCCAGCAATAGAAGACTCACCAGGAACGGCACGCGCCAGCCCCACGACAACAGATCATCATCAGGCAGCAGCGTCACGATCGTCACCACACCCACGGACAGAAGCGAACCGATCGGCGAGCCCATTTGCATCAGACCGTTCCAGAAACCCCGCCGGTCGGCGTCGGCATGCTCGGTGACCATCAATGTGGCGCCGCCCCATTCGCCGCCGATGGCAATGCCCTGGACGACGCGCAGCAGTACCAGCAGAATCGGTGCTGCCACACCGATGGCCGAGTAGGTGGGCAACACACCGATCACGAAGCTCGACGCGCCCATCAGCACCATGGTCAAGACCAGCATCGACTTTCGACCCACCCGATCACCGAAGTGGCCGAACAGGATCCCGCCCAGTGGCCGGGCAACGTAACCGGCCGCCAGTGTGCCGAATGCAGCGATGGTGGCCACCGCGGGATCGGAATCGGGAAAGAAGACCAGTCCGAAGACGAGCGCACTCATCGTTCCGTACACGAGGAAGTCGTAATACTCGATCGCAGTGCCCAGCAGGCTGGAGAGTGCGACCCGTCGAAGCACCCGAGGTTCGGTCACCGACACATTCTCCACCGGGCCTCCTGCGGGTCGCGACGTTCGGCGACATCGTGGCGTGTGGCGGCGTGCCTGGGTAGACGATGTCTCGCCCACCGGGACGTCATCGAAATCGCTGCGGCCGAAACACTCTCGCGTTCCATTCACCGAGAGCGCACAAGTCGAGTCGATCCTCCGCGATCTATCGTGTCCTGGACACCGGAGGAGGTCCGTCATCCAGCACGCCGCCACTGAAGCGAAGGCTCGGCCGGCACCAGACCGGATCCTCGTCACCGCGCTGGGCATGGCCGATCACGATTACGACGACTTCCAGATCAGGCTGGTCGCGCACCGTGCGCATGTTTCGCCCGCCACCCTTTACCGCCACTTTGCGTCGAAAGACGAACTTCTGATGGCATGTCTGAACAATTGGTTGACCGACCTCGTCCCATTGGTCTGCGATGAGTTGACCCGATGGGATGACCTGGGCGGCCGCGTCGGGCACGCGGTGGCGCGAATAACACTCGGTATCGTCGAAAAGCCGCTTTTGGCCGCTGCTTTCACACGATCGTACCTTCTGTCGAATATCGCTTCACCGACGTCGGACACCGTGCATTCGACACTGTCGTCGCTGTTTGCTCACGCGGTCGGCACCCACCGGAGTGGACCGAGTGAACTATTGACCGATATCTGGTCTGTCAACATGCCGGCCTTGCTGCAACGCAGGATCACCCTCACCGAGCTTCACGATCGGATGGGTCACAGCGCCGCCGCAATCGGCCTCGCGCCGGCTGACTGACCGGTCCGGCTGATGCCACCGCACACCAGCCGGACCATGAACCACTAAACCGATGAGCCCTGTTCGCGTTTGATTTCCAGGGCGATGTCGATGAGTTGGTCTTCTTGGCCGCCGATGAGTTTGCGTTGCCCGGCGCGGTGCAGCAGTTGGTGGGCGGGTACGCCGTAGCGTTCGGACTGGCGGATGGCGTGCTTGAGGAAGCTGGAGTACACCCCCGAGTAACCCATGATCAACGCGTTGCGATCCAGCAGGCATTCGGTGGGCATGGCCGGGGCGACGACCTCTTCGGCGGCATCGGCGATCTCGAAGAA
>NZ_JMDW01000009.1 GCF_000691525.1 Mycolicibacterium neoaurum ATCC 25795 | reverse complement strand
TATACGTATACGTGCCATCGGCATTGACCGTCACAGTGCCCTTGGACGGACCACTGCCCACGCTATAAGTCATCAACCCCTGCTCAGCAGCAGTCAACGTCAACCCACCGGTCACCGTCCCATTACTGCCCGACTTCGTCACCGGGATGCTGAGGTTGTGGGTGTTGACAGTGATGAGCGTGCTGGCCTCACCGCCCTTGCCATCGGTGACGTAGATCGTGAAGGTGGACAACGCGATGGCGCCGAACACCGGGTCTCCGCTGTCGAGGCCCGGGATGTAGTGCCAGTTGCCGTTCTGGTCGACCGTCACGATCGCACCGTTGGACAACACCTTCGTCGAGCTGCCACCGGGGCCGTCGACGCTGTAGTGCAGGGTGTCACCGTTCTCGTCCGAGGCGTGCACCGTCCCCGAAGCGATACCGGACCCGCCGATCACGGTGTCGCCGCCGATGAGCGGGGCGGTGGGCGCGACGTTCGGCTTGGGGACGACCTTGACGGTCGCAACCGTGATCGACTGGCCGTCGACCGTGCCCACAATCGTGAACGTGTCGGTCTCGTTCCAACCCGCCGNNNATCGGCATTGACCGTCACAGTGCCCTTGGACGGACCACTGCCCAGGCTGTAGGTCAGCAGGCCGGTGTTGGCGTTGTTGCTGATCTGCAGTCCGCCCTTGACCACACCGTCGACGTTGGACGTGACCACCGGATCGATATCCAGGTCGGCGGATAGCGTGACCGTGGTGGTCGTGGTGCCGCCGCGACCGTCGGAGACAAGGACCTCGAATGAGTCCAGCGTGAGGCCGCCGAGCAGTCCGGCCGGCTTCGGGATGAACGTGAAGGTGCCGTCGGTGTTGAGCAGCACGATGCCGCCGTTGGCGCTGTGCCCGGACGAGGCGCCGTTGGCGAGCGTGAAGGTCAGGTCGTCACCGTCGAAGTCGGTGGCGGCAACGGTGCCCCGCACTACGCCGTCGGAGTCCGGCAGCGCAACGGTGATGCCGCCGATCGGGTTGGAGTTGATCCGGTTGATGGTCACCGTCACCGACACCTCGACGACGCCGCCGTGCGCATCGTTGAGGGTGACGGTGAAGGTGTCGGTGCCGCCCTGCGACCGCGCCGCGAGGGTCGGTGTGTACATGTAGCCGAACGGGGTCACCACGACGATGCCGCCGCGCGGGGTCACCACATCGCCGGTCACGATGACGAGGTCGTCATCGTCATCCTTGACCTCGAAGGAACCGGTGATGATGCCGGTGATCGGCTCGGTGGTGGCGGTACCGACGGTGATCGTCGGCGGGGTGTTGGCGCTGACGATGTCGACGCTCACGACGGTCGGCAGCAGCGTGATGCCGCCGCGGCCGTCATTGGCCCAGATGGAGACGAGATCTGTTTTCACGCCGAGCAGTGCCGCAGCACCGTGACGGGCGGCATCGCTCGGGGTGTAGGTGAACGTGCCGTCCTCGTTGCGAACCACGCTG
Organism: Mycolicibacterium neoaurum ATCC 25795; assembly: GCF_000691525.1. Classification (GTDB taxonomy): domain Bacteria; phylum Actinomycetota; class Actinomycetes; order Mycobacteriales; family Mycobacteriaceae; genus Mycobacterium; species Mycobacterium neoaurum. The sequence continues at coordinate 387,312 of NZ_JMDW01000009.1, read as the reverse complement.
CCCCACAACGCTTCAGCGGTGTAGGTCAACGGATCGCCGTCGGCGTCGGTGGCCGCCGCGGTGATGGTGACCTTGCCGGTGACGGGGTCGTATCCGGTCACCTGTGCGTGGCCGCCCGAACCGAAGTACGGCAGGTTGTTGATGCCCAGGCCCGGGTAGCGGAAGCTCACCGTGTAGTAAGCATCGTTACCGTCCGGGGTCAACGGGTGGTCGAGGAAGCCCAAGCTGTCGTTGACCCGGACGGTGAACGTGACATCGGTGCCGTTGTTGAGGTCATCGAGCGAGTTCGGTACGAAGCTGAAGGTGCCGTCGGGGCTCATCGTGATGAGTCCGTTGCTCGGCTGTCCGCTGAAGTCCACGGAGTAGACCAGCGGGTCGCCGTTGGGGTCGATGCTCTTGAGCTTCCAGGTCAGCGGCAGCGGGCCGGCCGACACGGTCGGCGCACCCGGCAGCTGGTTGGTGGCCAGTCGCTCGTAGCGGCTGTAGGCCGCCGTCACCAGTACCAGTGCACCGAAGGTGAAGGGGGTGGGCTCACCATTCCAGTACGTGCCCTGCAACCCGGCGAACAGCGTCATGACCCATCCGGCCGCGACCTGAGTCGGATTGAGGATCGGGTCGGCGGCATAGGGCGGGAAGATGGCGTCGACGAAACCCGCCAACGCATTGACGATGCCCATGAACGGTTCGAAGGCCGGGATGACCGGGGGCTTGGGGACGATGTCGATATCGAACAGCGCCGAGGCCAGCGCCGGGGGCGTGGGCGCTGGATCCGAGCCGGCCAGGGCTGCGTACTGGTTCGCGTGCCCGACCTCGGGAACGACGACCGGGGCAACCATCGGGGCATTGTCCGAAGGGCCGTCGACGGTACCCGGGGCGACTTCGGTGCCTTCGCCTTCAGTGCCTTCGCCTTCGGGGGCGGTGCCCGGTGATTGGGTTCCCGGTTCGGTCGTGACGCCGTCTCCACCGGTGTTGCTGCCGGTTCCGGATTGTTCGGTCGTCGTCCCGGTGCCGGCCTCCCCCGTGGTGGTGGTGCCGGTGCCCTCGGTGGGGGGCTGCTCATCGACGATCGGGGTCGCACCGACGCTGCCACCGCTGTTCTCGCCACCGCTACCGTTGGTGCCGGTCAGGACCGTGCTGCCGGCGGTCTCATCATCGTTCGTGAGGTCGTCGTTCGTGAGGCTGTCGTTCTTGAGGTCGTCGTTCTTGAGGCTGTCGTCGTCTTTGGACTCATCGCGTTCTTTGACGCCACCGGTCCGGGTATCGGACCCGCGGTCGTCGGAGTCATTCTCGGACGTCCCGAGGCCACCGGTCTTGACGGTGCCCGAGCCACCGGTCCCGTTGGACGCGCCGGTGTTGTCACCGGCCTTGTGGTCGGAATCCGAGGCCGGTCCCGTCGACGGTCCGTCGGTGGTATCGGCGGCCGCGACGGCCGGCGCGGCGGTGACCGCGAGGCCGAGGAATGCCGCCACGGCGAATTCCCCGGCGCGCATCCGCTTCTTCGACGAATTCTTCCGATGGGTTGCCATGGTGCTCCTCGACATCGACCGCTGTGACGGCCCTTTAGCTGCCGACCGAGCGGAGCCGAAGGGTATTGACTGCGGCGTAAGTTAACACGGTGGTCAATAACTGAAAAGCATCTTCGGCGGAACTTTTGCCCGGGATTTCGTTGCCCGTCGGTACCCCAGCGGACGCAATCGATCAATTCGGACGACAATTTTCATGATCGAAAGGGTGCCAGCGGGCGCGCTAGCAACAAGGTCACATCCAACCCACAGGCAACGTGGGGGAACCGTTGCGTACCGCGTATGCCAGGCCGGGCGGCAGAAGCACTACCGACTCATTCAAAACAGGGCATCCAAGCTGCGCTTTCGACATGCGGAAGGGTGCTGTCAAGTGACCGGTTCAGAGCGGCCGAGAGCGCGCAAAAAGGTAAACAGTTGTTCGCTTTTAACTATGCGGCAATCACGTGTCAGGAACGGTCACAATCGCGCGCGGGACCACGGCAGGAACCGTCGACCGACGGAAAAAATATTTCGCTTCCGGACCGAATCGGACGCTCCACCGGATGTTGTCGAGCTGACCTCGCGACGTTGCTGCATCTGCAAGGAGCGAAGCGAAAGCGTCAGCGGTCACGTTCGCCGAGTAGCCGCTCGACGTATTTTGCGATCACATCCACCTCAAGATTCACAGGCGTGCCGACCACCGCGGAGCCGAGCGTGGTCAGTCCCAGCGTCGTCGGAATCAGCGAAACCTCGAACCAATCCGGCCCCAACCCTGAGACCGTCAGCGAGATGCCGTCGACCGTGATGGAACCTTTTTCCACCACATAGCGGGACAGCGGAGCCGGCAGCGACATCCGCACCACTTCCCAGTTCTCCGACGGTGACCGCGAGACGACTGTCCCGGTGCCGTCGACGTGGCCCTGGACTATATGGCCCCCGAGCCTGCTGTTGACCGCTGCCGCTCGCTCCAGATTGACCCGGCTGCCGACACCCACTGCTGCCAAGCTCGACCTGTTAAGTGTCTCGGCCATCACATCCGCCGTGAAAGCGCCGTCCGGGCGAACTTCAACGACCGTCAGGCACACGCCGTTCACCGCAATGGAATCGCCATGACCTGCGTCAGAGGTGACCACTGGCCCCCGAATCACGAAGCGGGCGGCATCAGGCAAATCTTCCTTGCCGACCACTTCGCCGAGCTCTTCCACGATTCCGGTGAACATGCCCACAGGTTAGTGCGCTGCATGTATCGGACGTCCATTCAGGGCGCTCCACTACGATGCACAACATGCAGACGCGCCCCCGTGCAGTCCGAATCCTTCTTCCCGTCCTCGCCGCGATCATGGCCCTCGCATTCGTCGGCTGCTCGTCGAAGACCAACGACGCGCCACTCCCCGACGCCGCGACCTTGTTGACCGAGTCGGCGGCCACCACGCGCGCCCAACAGAGCGTGCACCTCGAACTCGCCGTGGGCGGTGAGATCAAGGAACTACCCATCGCCCACCTCAGCGGTGACCTGACCAATGCGCCCGCTGTCGCCGCGCAGGGCAGCGCCGACCTTCTCTTCCTCGGGCAGAAACTCACCGACGTCGGTTTCGTCGTCGTCGACGGTGATCTCTACGGTGCGATCACCAAGGGCGGCAACATGCAGAACTTCGGTCCTGCCGCCGATATCTACGACATCTCCGCGATCCTCAACCCCGACAACGGACTGGCCAACGTGCTGTCGAGCTTCACCGACGCCAAGGCCGTCGGCCGCGAGGCGATCGGCGGCTCGGACGCCGTCAAGATCACCGGTACCGTCCCGCCCGAGGCGGTCAACAAGATCGCCCCGCAGCTCAACGCGACCGCTCCCGCCCCGGGTACCGCTTGGATTCGGGAGGACGGCGATCACCAGCTGGCTCAGGTGATGCTGGAGCCCTCCGCCGGCAACACCATCACGATGACCCTGTCCGATTGGGGTAAGCAGGTCACCGTCACGAAGCCCGCGACCTGATGTCGGCGGCCACCAGCCACCGAGCCGGGGGGCGCGCGGGTACCAACCGCCGCCTGGCAATAAGTGCGGGTGGCCTCGCGGTCACCCTCGGTGCGCTCGACACGTATGTCGTGATCACCATCATGACCGACATCATGCGCGACGTCGGCATACCGATCAATCAGATTCAGCAGGTCACGCCCATCGTGACCAGCTATCTGCTCGGCTACATCGCAGCGATGCCGCTGCTGGGCAAGGCCTCGGACCGATTCGGCCGCAAAATGATCCTGCAGGCCGGCCTGCTCGGATTCATGGTCGGCTCCACGGTCACGGCCCTGGCCGGTGACCTGACCACCCTGGTCATCGGACGGACCCTTCTCGGCATCGCCAGCGGCGCGCTGCTGCCCGTGACCCTCGCATTGGCGGCCGATCTGTGGTCCGACCGCGGCCGGGCGACCGTGCTCGGCGGCATCGGCGCAGCGCAGGAACTCGGCAGTGTGCTGGGTCCGCTGTACGGCATCGCCGTGGTGTGGGCGCTGAACACCTGGCGCGACATCTTCTGGATCAACATCCCGATGGCGGCCGTCGCCATGGTGATGATCCATTTCAGTGTCCCGTCCAGGGACAAGGACCAGCCGCTGCAGAAGGTCGACGTCGTCGGCGGTGTGCTGCTGGCCATCGCGCTCGGCGCGGCCGTCGTCGGTCTCTACAACCCGTCGCCCGACGGCAAGAACCTGCTGCCGAGCTACGGCATCCCGCTGCTGATCGTCGCCGTGATCACCATCATCGGGTTCTTCGTCTGGGAAAAGCGGGCCACCACGCGCCTGCTCGAACCGGCGGGTGTGAAGTTCCGGCCGTTCCTCGCCGCACTGGGCGCATCCCTATGCGCAGGTGCCGCTCTGATGGTGACGCTGGTCAACGTGGAGTTGTTCGGCCAGGGCGTGCTCGGCATGGACAAGAACGAAGCGGTCGTCCTGCTGCTGCGCTTCCTCATCGCCCTGCCGATCGGCGCGCTGCTCGGTGGTTGGTTGGCCACCCGTATCGGTGATCGGCCGATCGCGGTGACAGGTCTGATCATCGCGGCCTTCGGGTACTGGCTGATCTCGCACTGGACCGTCGATGTGTTGTCCGCCCGTCATGATCTCGGCCTGTTCACGCTGCCCGCCTTCGACACCGACCTCGCCCTTGCCGGCTTCGGCCTGGGCCTGGTGATCGGTCCGCTGACGTCGGCGGCCCTGCGGGTCGTACCGCCGGCCGAACACGGAATCGCCTCGGCCGCGGTCGTCGTGTCGCGGATGATCGGCATGCTCATCGGCATGGCGGCGCTCTCGGCGTGGGGTCTCTACCGGTTCAACCAAATCCTGGCATCACTACCGGTCGTCAACACCACCAACATGATGGATGCCGGTAGGCAGCTGATGGAGAACACCCGGACCGCATACACCATGCAATATGGCGAGATCTTCGCCATCACGGCGGTCGTGTGTCTGGTGGGAGCCCTCGCAGCAGTCTTCATCAGCAGCCGCGGCGACGCAGTCGAGGCTGACCATGACGACAGCGATATCGCGAAAGCAGCTGGCAACGAGCCGTTTCCGGCATCGCCGCAGTCCTGACCACTGAGTCGACCCATCGCACGCGACCAGACGGGCTGCGTCACAAAAGGTAGACCCACCATCGGCGACCGACATTGCTAAGGTCGCTGCGTCATGTCTTATCTGGTTGCCGATCGATGTGTGGCGCAGACGCCCCGCGTACCGGTGGCGACCCTGGATGCAGCCCACAGCAGGCGCCGATCGGCCATCGTGGTCGGGCCGCTCAAGCTGCCGGCACCGGATCTGCTCGCCGCGCGGCTTGCCGCCATGACCGCCGTGGGACCGGTCGCTCGGCTCTGCCTGGACCCGTCACCGGCGAGCACTCATTGGCGTCACATCGATCCCGCCGGTGCGCCGCGACTGCACTCGGTCGCGCCGGCATCGGATCCGACCGAACTCCTACAGACAGTCCGCACCCTGGACGACCGAGCCGTCACTGTGGTCGCAGCCGGGCAGTGGCTTGCCATCGATTTCAGTCACGGGCTCGGTGAGATCCCGCTCATCCACACGTTGCTCGACGTGCTGTTCGGACTCACCGATCCGGCCGATGCAGCGACGTGGCACCGCTATGCACGCACGCCGCACCCACTGCGCAGCGCCGCCATGAAGACTTTCGCGGTGCACCCGCTGCGCGTCGCCAAACTGCTTGCCGCCGCCCGTCGTCAGCCGCTGATGGCCGGCAACGACACGGGACCCGATGCCGGTGCATACACGGGATTCGCCTGCTCGCCGACCACCCGCAGGCTCGGCCTGACGGCCGGTCAACTCGGCGAGATGCGCGCGCGCCGCGACGCCGCGCTGCCCGGAGTCAGCATGGTGGCGTTGTTCACCTTCGCATTGCACCAGGCGTTCGGCCGCACCGGCATCAGGCTGTCCGAAACCGTCAAGATCCCTTTTGATGTCCGCCGCTACCTGCCCCGCGACAAGGACACACTCGGATCGTTCTCGGCGGGACTGGATTTCACGCTCGACCGGGCGGGTGGCCCGGCCGCACTGCAGCGGGCGATGACGCGGGCCGGCAGAACGGGCCGCCCGGTCGCGAATCTGTTGGTGGGCACCGCGAAAGCACGCCGCGGCTCGGATCGACGTACCCTCGACTCCCCCGCCGTTGTGCCGCCACCTCAGCTGCTGCACTCCAATCTGGGCTGGGCGCAACGGAACGGCGCCTGGCCGTTCACCGACCGCCGACAGGCGTGCATGTTGGTCGCGTCCGACCCGGCGTCCACCAGCGGTCTCACCGTCACATCGGTGGGAGTCGCGGAGAACCTGTGGTTCACCGCCGAATTCCACCGCTCGGTACACGATCCGGACGCGGTCGCCGAGGCGCTGGCTCTCCTTCCCCAGACCGTAGCCGACCTGACGGGCACAGACTGAGATAGTCTGGCCCCAAACCATATTCACCACACTGCCGCGCCCCCGTCGCGTATCCCTGGAGTCGATGCCGTGCCGCCCGTATCAGCGCACGACGGTCTTGCCGTGTCCGCGGTAAGCCTGTCGGTCGTCATCTGCTGCTATACCACTGCCCGGCGCACCCAGGTGCTGCGGGCAATACAAACCACACTCGACCAGATCGCTGCTCGGGATGAGATCATCGTGGTGGTAGACCACAACGACGATCTGCTGGCCGACCTGCAGAGCACGCTGCCCGAACAGATCGCACTGATTGCCAACCGTTTTGAGCGCGGATTGTCGGGCGCACGCAACACCGGGGTCGCCCGGTCACGCGGTGAGGTCGTGGTCTTCGTCGACGACGACGCCGTGCCGGCGAGCGGGGCGCTCGACCACGCGCGTGCCCCGTTCGAGGATCGGAGCGTCGTCGCCATCGGTGGCGCGGTGCGAGCCGACTGGGCTTCAGGGTCAGCCCCAGGCTGGTTCCCCGATGAGTTCGGCTGGGTGGTCGGTTGCGATTACCGTGGACTACCGGCCTGCGGCGAACAGATCCGTAACCCCATCGGCGCGGCAATGGCGGTACGGCGGACGGCACTGGTCGAGATCGAGGGCTTCTCAACCGAACTCGGACGCGTCGGCGATCTGCTCGCAGGTTGTGAGGAAACATTGATGGGTGTCCAGCTGCACGCCAGATTCCCTGGCCACCGCATCATCCGGCACACCGGCTTCCAAGTCGATCATCACATTCCGGCCGAGCGGGCCACACTGGGGTACTTCACCCGCCGGTGCTACCAGGAGGGCCGATCCAAGGCCGTGCTGGCCCGGATCTCGGGTCGGCAAGCCGCGCTGTCCAGCGAGCGCAGTTACACCAGCCGCATCCTGCCGTCCGGAGCCTGGCGGGCCCGGGCAAATCCCCGTCGCGTGCTCGCACTGGTCATCGGATTCGGCTACACCGCAGCGGGTTACGTGACAGGTATGGCGCTGAGTGCCCGATCTGCGAAGGCGGCGGCGTGAGACCGAGCCTATCGACCCTCGGCAAGGGCTGCGCGCTGCTCGTCGTCGGCACGGTGGTAGGTGCCTGCGCTCTGCTGAGTACCGCCGACACGGCCGACGGTGCTCCGCGCATTCTGTTGAACTCCGAGTTCGACGGCCCCGCCGGCGCTCCGCCCGACGGGATCTGGCAGATCGCGACCGGCGGTGGCGGCTGGGGCAACAACGAGGCCCAGATCTACACCGACCATCCGGAGAACATCGCGCTGGACGGCAACGGGCACCTGGCCCTGACCGCTCGTCGGGGCGCCGACGGACAGATCACCTCGGCACGGGTCGACACCAACGGCAGCTTCGCGTTCACCTTCGGCCGCGCCGAGGCGCGCATCGCGCTGCCCGCGGGCGCGGGCCTGCATCCCGCGTTCTGGCTGCTCGGGGCCAATCTCGACCAGGTCGGCTGGCCGGCCGCCGGTGAGATCGACGTCATCGAGACGCTCAATCAGGCCACCGAATGGCATTCGGGCGTGCACGCTCCGCAGAGCGGAACCGAACGCGGACAACAGATGTCGGCAACCGGGCCGGTGCCGTTCCCGCTCGCCGGAGTATTCCGCACCTACTGGGTCGAACGCACACCTGGTCGTATCGTCACCGGTGTCGACGATACGACCCTGCTCACGGTCACGCCGTTGAACCTCGAAGAGGGTGCCACGTGGGTGTTCGATGCACCGTTCCAGCTGTTGCTCAACCTCGCCGTCGGAGGCGACTGGCCCGGCCCGGCCGACGAATCGACGCCGTTCCCCACAACAATGCTCATCGACTGGGTAAGGGTCACCGAACTGTGAACACCGCTGTGACGATGGATCCTGTGATGGCACATGGCGGTGCCCCCGACAGTGCGCACGCGCGCTGGATCGGATGCCTCGATATCGACCTGGTGGGAGACCACAACGGTCGGGTCACCGTGAACATCACGCGTTCCGCAGGTTATCGGCAAGCCCGAATCCTGTTGCGCGACCGGGCACAACCCATCGATTTCGTCGAGGCCGATATCGTCGGCGACACCGTCACCCTGGACCTTCCCGGGTCCACCCCGGTGCTGGATGTGCCCGCAGCTGATCCAGCACCGCCGATATCGGTGGTGCTGTGCACCAGGGAACGGCCCGAGGATCTGGCCGGCGCCCTGGCATCACTGTCCGCCATCGACTATCCCGACTTCGAGATCATCGTGGTCGACAACGCGCCGGTGACGGATGCGACGGAACGGGTGGTCGCTGAGGCCGGAGACGCCCGCATCCGACGCGTGCTGGAACCCATCGCCGGACTGTCCAATGCCCGCAATGCGGGTCTACATGCTGCCCAGCATGACATCGTGGCGTTCACCGATGACGATGTCGTGGTCGACACGTACTGGCTGCAAGGACTGGCTCGGGGCTTCGCCCGGTCCGCGGATGTCGCCTGCGTCTGCGGGATGGTTCCCAGTGGGGAACTCCGCACGGCGGCGCAGGTCTACTTCGACCAGCGGGTGTCCTGGGCCGGCACGTTGGCACCGCGCGCCTACTCGATGGCCGCTCCGCCGCCGGACCTGCCGTTGTTCCCCTTCCAGGTCGGCATTTACGGTACCGGAGCCAACTTCGCCGTCAGACGCCGTGCGGCCTTCGAGATGGGCGGCTTCGACGAGGCGCTGGGTGCGGGCACCTCGACCAAGGGCGGCGAGGATATCGACATGTTCTTCCGACTGGTGGCCGCCGGACACACCCTGGTCAACGAACCGGCGGCCATCGTCTGGCACCGCCATCGCAGTGACAGCACTGCATTGCTGGCCCAGGCGCGCGGGTATGGTCTGGGCCTCGGCGCCTGGTTGACGAAGGTGTTCTGCGAACCGGCTCATCGCAGGCTGGCATTCTCCTTGGCGCGCAGACAGTTCCGGTCCTCGGTGCGCGCCGGCGCAGGGTACGGCGCGATCATGATTCCGCCGGCGGACCTCGGCGACAGCATCCCTCGGGCCATCGGCCGGACCGAAGTCCTGTCGGTTCTCGGCGGCCCGTTGGCGCTGTGGCGGGGCCGACGCCAGGGTCGCCGCCGTGATCCGATGCACGAGGCCGGCTGAGCCGGTCCGGCTATTCGGATGCCTTCTCCTGGTTGATACTCCGGAACACCAGGGTGGCACCGTCTTCGTAGAAGACCGTCCAGTTCGGCGACGCACGCAACGCATCCTGCAGCAGTTCGATGGCCTCCGGCCGGTAATCGCCGTAGTAGCGCACCGCCTTGTTCGACTGTTCGCTGAACATCAGGTAGGCCATGTAGGCCTCGCGTGTCGCGTTGTCGTCCAAGGTGGCTATGTCGTCGTCGGCCGGGAAGTTCGCTTTCAGTTCCGGTAGCCGAGGATCGCGGCCATCCCACAGGTCGTAGGCGATCGACTCGTCGAAATAGGGATTGAACAATGTCAGTTCGGCATAGTCCGCGTTGACCCGGGTGGGCATGCCGCTCGGCCGGATCATCACCAGCCGAGTGCGTGGATCGGCGCCCTCGGTGATCGAGTTCATCAGGTCGATCTGTGCGCGGGTCTCCACCACCATCGGCCACAGCGCCACATAGCCGTGCAGGCCGGCCAGCGAGAGCCCGCTCAGGCAGAGTCCGGCGATCAGCCGACTCGATGCCCCGCGCATGCCGACACGGCGGCGATCCACCGCACCGACCAGTGCCGGTGCGATCAGGATCGCGCAACCCAGTATCGCGTAGAGATAGACACGGAAGATCGCCTCGCCACCGTAGTTCTGCCCGAGCAGCAGACCGAATGACGAGAACGCCACGATGCCCAGCGCCACCACCGGTTGTTTGCGCCGCCAACGCCACAATGCACAACCGAAGGCGGTGGCCACGACCACCAGGGACAAGGATCGGACCACGAGCGAGGTGAAATCCTTGGCAGGCATACCCGAACTCACGATATTGCTGGTGGCATTGCTCACCGGGCTGCTGCCGGAGAACACCCCGTAGGGCAGCACCGCTTCGAGGTTGAGCAACAGGTAGCCGCCCACGATCGCGACCATCACCACCGAGATCCACCACGGTCGCGCGCGCCGCATCACGCAGAGCAGACACACGACGGCGACAGCCCAGAACGGGGTCAGCTGGTGGGTGGGCACCGCGGCGGCGAACACGACGATCGCCAGGACGCCGGCCGGCCGGCTGCGCGGTGAGGCAAGCAGTAGCACGATCATCCCGAAGGCCAACACCAACGACCACGCCTGTGGTGAGAAGTAGTCTTGACCAACCCAATTGACGACCTCGGCCAGAAACGCCGCGGTGAGGGCGGTGCGACGCGACTGCCCGATCACCCTCGCCGCGCAGTACACGGCAAGCGCGATCAGGACATGAATGATCGGCGCGAAGACATGGGCGATCGTGATCGGTTGCACACCGGTGACATCGCTGAACCAGGCGAACATGACGAAGAAGGCCGACCACTGGGCGTAGATGTCGGTGCCGTCCGGCGCGATACGCCCATGCACGAGGATGTAGTCGACGACCGCCAGATGTTTGTAGGTCCAGTCGTAGAGCGGCACCTCGGTGGCCACGAATGTGGTCACACGGGAGACGAGGATTGCTGCTGCAACGGCCACCGCCGCCGGGACCAGCCTGCGGTCGCGCACCGCGACCAGCAGCCCCGATGCGCACAGCACGATACACACCGCCAGCAGTGGCCCGGTGCCGGAGAACAGCAGCCCGTAGTAGCTCGCATCGACGCCCGGCAGACCCGGTACGGCAATCACCCAGATGAGGACCGCGGCAGCGCTGAGCACCAGCGAAAGGTGGGTGCGCACAACCGACCGGTGGGCCACCGTGGAGTTCGGGACCGCCCGCCAGCGCACGCCGGAGCCGGCGCAACCAGGATGGCGGTAGTACCAGTAGCCGCTACTGACGCACACCGCGATGACCTGAGTCCACAAGATCTCGGGCGGATTCCACCGGTAGGACCACATCGCCGCCATGGCCACCAGCGTGGTGATCGCGGCGCCGAGCACGGGAACCGTCGACAACAGCGCTCGCCGTGGAATCGGTACCCAGCTCAGCACAGCAGCGCCGGGACCTATCGCGATGAACACCAGCAGAGCGATCCCGCGCGCCACATCGGGCAGGCCCGTCAGGGCGAGGACACCTGCCACTGCGCCGGCCACCGCCAGATCGGCCATGCGCACCCGCAGCAGTGGCACACGGCGCCTCACACCCGCCTCTGGTCCACCGGAACTCGAGGTCCCCGAACCAGCCTCCAGCGTGGCTGTCATCGACGAAATCCGTTGGCGATCATCGGGTGTGCTCGACTGGTTCGTGGATGCCGGCGGCCGGCGTCCTCGTCAATCCGACGGTGCCCACCGTGATGACGGTGACCAGGATTCCGTAGATGCACAACCGCTGCACCCCACCTGGTCCGACGATGTCCACACCACCGACATAGGCGAAGTACCCGATCAGACTGGCCAGCGACGCGAGCACGGCCACTAGGCGCCGCTCCCCCGTCATCCGGGTCGTCGAACTGGTCGCGATCAGAAACGCCCCCACCGACCCGAGGGTCATGAACACCATGATGGCGGTGAGATTGCCGGTGTAGCTGACGTTCTGGGTGATCGCGCCGCTGACCGTCAGGCCGAGTCCCGCCGCCACGAGCAACAGCGCACCGGCCCGATCGGTCACCCGCTGGGCGAAGAGTCCGGCGGCGGTGAATACGACAGCCAAGCCGGCCACCACCAGGGCGATGTTCATGACCCGGTACAGCTCGCTGCACGGCCAGTTGCCCACCGGTCCGCAGAAGGCGGTTCCGAGCGGGCCGAGCAGGTCCTCGTGATAGCCGTAGAACCCACGCCAGGACGCGGCCACCACCCACTCGGCGGCGAAGAAGAGCAACGGCACCAAGGACACCCACCCGGTGAACCGGGACAGAACACTCGGACGCACTACCTCACCCTCCTCGGCCGCGGAGTCCTCGATCCGCCCCACGACGCCTCGCCGGTGACGAAAACGCCGTCACGGCAATAGAGTTCGACTCAACTGCTGGAGACTAGCAACAACGCCGACGAAACTGGCCGCTACCTCTACCAGTATGATGAGCATCACTACTTTGGGTAGGCTAACCAATCTGGCGAGGACTCAGTATCCTCCTCCTGGTGGCGCCAACGCCTCATTCGACCTCCCGCTAGGAACACCGCCACATGCCCACGATCGGCCGACCCGACACCCTGGAATCACGACAAACATCCTCGCCGGCAGCGGATCTGAGCGACCAGACACCATCTGTCGTCTCCGCCACCCCGCGACGCGGCGGACTGAGTATCGACATCGCCGCGGTCATGACCTCCAGTGCAGCCACCGGCGTGCTCGGATTCGTGTTCTGGACCGTCGCCGCGCGGGGCTATGACACCGCGGAGGTCGGACGCGCATCGGCCATCATCACCTCGGCGACGCTGATCGCCATCCTTGCCAATTTCAGTCTCGGCAGCCTGTACGAGCGCTTCCTCCCGCTGGCCGGTCACCGGACCAAGAGCATCGTCCGTCAAGGCATGATGTTCGTCGCCGCGACGGCTCTGGTGTTCGGCGCCGCCTTCACCGTCCTGGGACCACGCGCCCAGTTGTTCCCGGATCCGGTTGACCTACTGTTCTTCCCATTGTTCGTGGTGATCCTCGCGATCTATGCGCTACAGGACCAGATCCTGATCGGGCTGGGCCGTGCCCGTGCCATCGCCACCAAGAACATCAGTCAATCCATCGCCAAACTGGTCATCGTCGCGGGCATGATCCCGCTGGCGACCGGTTCGGCGATCGTCTGGTCATGGGTGCTGCCCGCGGCGGTCATCACCGGGATCATCGCGATCGTCGTCATCCGCAGGGAGACGAGTGCCCGAACCGGAACGGCCGATCTGCCCGACCGTCGCGAGTTGGTCAACTTCTTCGCCAGTTCCTACGCGATCAACGCCATCAACGTGATCGTGCCGCTGCTGGTACCGCTGATCGTGGTGGCACAGCTCGGCACCGAGATGAACGCGTACTTCTCGATGTGCTGGCTGGTGGTCAACACGCTGGGTGCGCTGATCGTGGCCACCGCGGCGCCATTCATCGCCACCGCATCCACCCCGGGCGCCGACGTGTGGGCGTGCACCAAGCGCTTCGTGCTGTTGTGCGGTGGATCCGCGGTCGCCGGCTGCGTGGTACTGATGGCGGCCGCCCCGTTCATCCTGGGGATCCTCGGCCCGCATTATGCCGCCAACGGCACGACGCTGATCAGAACGATGGCCCTGGTGTTGCCCGCAGTGGCATTGACGACCATCTACACCGCGCTGGCTCGGCTGCAGCGCAAGCTGCGGCTGGCCGTCATCTCCCAGGTGCTGCTGGGTGTGCTGGTGGTGGTCGGTGTGATCCTGACCACCCCCGAGTGGGGGATCGACGCGGTCGGATACACCTACGTCGCAGGCGAATTGCTCATCACACTCGTTGTTCTCGGACCCACGGTCGCGCTGCTGCGGCGGGTGGCCGCAACCCCGAGCGGACAGGCCCTCGACAGCCCGGTCCGCACCATCCCAATCCGGCCCGAACTGAGCCATATCGCACCGATCGAGTTCGACTCGGTGAGTGAGCGATTCGGACAGATTGCTCAAGACAAGCGCGACAGCGTGGCAGTGCGCACCGCGAACGCGTCCATCACCTACGGAGAGCTCAAAAGCGCCGCCGAGACATGGACACACGCATTGCGCCGACGACACGATCCTGAGGCCCCCGTGGCCATGGTGGCTGATTTGAGTCCGCAGATCGCGGCGGTGGTCCTCGGCAGCTTCGCCGCCGGCGCACCGCTGGTGCCGTTGGATCCCGGACTTCCCCAAGACCGGATCATCCATATTTTCGATGCCCTGCGGGAACACGGCCGCCGCGTCGACACCGTCATCGTCGACGACCCCGATCACGCACCGGCTCGGCAGCTCGCCCACGGGTGCACCGTCTGGCCCGCACACACACCGCCGGAGCGAACACCCGCTCCTGGACCCTCTGCGGCGCTTGACCGGCAACGGGTCACCAGCATCCAATTCACGTCGGGCTCCTCCGGTGAACCCAAGGCAGTCCTGCACGTGCACGGAACCTGGTTGAGCGACTGGATTCTGCACCGCGACCGGTTCGGCATCGTCGAAGACAGCCGCGTCGCGCTGTGTATGCCGGTCAGCTTCGCCGCCGGGATGAACGTGCTGGTCGGCGCCCTGCTCTCGGGTGCTCAGGTCGTCTCGATCGACCCACGCAACTGCACCCCGGAGTCGGCGATCGACCGGCTCGCCGACGCTGACATCGTGATGTGCACGCCGTCGTTTCTGCAGTCGCTGACCGAGGCCGCCTCGGGTCGCACGCTGTCCGGCGTGCAGCGCATCGTGACCACGGGTGAGCCTGTGTACGGCAACGTCCTGCGACGCGCGCGGGAGCTCGCGCCGAATGCCGTACTGACGAACTGGGCGGGATCCTCGGAGACACTGGGCATCGCGCATTTCGACATCTGGCCCGACGAGGAGGTCCCCGCGGGGGTCATCCCGGCCGGCGTTGCCGTTCCGCACAAGGAACTCGGTATCGACGAACTCGGCCGACTGACCGTCACCTCCCCCTATGTCGCCGCCGGATACCTCAGGGCAGACAGCGCTTCGACAACTTTCACGACAAATCCCGACGGCAGCCGCACATTCGTCACCAACGACCGGGCCAGGATCACCGAGGACGGTACGCTCGTCGTGCTGGGGCGAATGGATGCCGCCGTCAAGATCCGTGGTTATTTGGTGGAGCCGGCCGAAGTGGAAGCCGCGCTGCTCGACTGCCCCGGGGTTCGCGAGGCGCTCGTCGTCGCCGACCAGCATTCCGGAGCACCCGTGCTCACGGCCTACGTGGCCCCCGACCCAGAGCTGCGCAGTCCCGCGGTGGCCGATATCCGGGCCCAGCTACACACCAGGCTGCCGGCATGGATGGTCCCCACCAACGTGGTGATGCTCCAGGAGCTCCCCCGCAATGAGCGCGGCAAGGTCGACCGACGGGCGCTGCCGGCACCCACCCGCGGACCGATCACCGCACCCGAGGACGGCCTGGAGTCTGCCATCGCCACCGCATGGGCCGAGGTGCTCAGGCTCGATCAGATCGGCCGGGACGAGAACTTCTATGCTCTCGGCGGTGACTCGCTCAACGTCCAGCGCATGATCAGCCTCGTCGGAGGAGAGCACGACATCCGACTCACCGCGTCGGATCTGGCCGCGGCGCCTACCATCGCGCAGTTCGCCGAGGTGGTGCGATCACGTCGGGCTGGCGAAGCGGTGTTGCGGGACAGCGGAATCCGACCCACGACCGTCGTGCTGCGCACCCCCGGCGAGCACACCCGATCGACGTTGTTCTGCTTTGCCGGTGCGGGCGCCTCGGCACTGTCGTTCGTTCCACTGACCGACCGGTTGGGCGTCGACACCGCCGTGATCGCGTTTCAAGCTCAGGGTCTGGAGAATCGTGCTTTTCCGGACTGGACGATCGGACGGGCCGCGCGGCGGCACCTGAGTGATCTGCTGTCCCTGCAGCCGACGGGTCCGTACCGGTTGGCGGGCCACTCGCTCGGCGCATTCATCGCCATCGATGTAGCCAACCGGCTTCGAGCACTCGGCCACCAGGTGGAACTCGTCACCCTGCTGGACCCGTTCCTGCCCCCGCGGACCGTTCGCGCGGCTCGGCGGGAGCTACCCGATGTCGGATCCACACTGCTGGAACAACCTCCGGCAGCGCCACGCGAACTCTGGCGGCAGCGACTGTGGTTGCCACTGGCCGGAATCCTCGACGGCACACCGGACGAGAAGGTGGCAGCGTTGCGTGAGGTGGGCGTGCGGGTCGGCCGGTTACACCGCCCCCGCCCGTATCCGGGCCGGACGCTGTTGATACTCAGCAGCTTCAACCGCGACGACGAACGTGTGTGGCCGCAACTGCTCACCGGGGACTTGTCGGTGCAGCGGATCAACTGCGACCACGATTCGGTGGTGCGGGAGCCACACGTCGGACGGGTCGCCGACATGATCCGCGCGCAGCGCTGAGCTGGAGCCAAGCACAAAAATACGGCCCCCTCCGGTGAGGGGGCCGTATTCTGTTCTGCGCCAGCCGAAGCCTCAGTCGCTGCTGGAGCTACCCGAGCTGCTCGACGAGCTGCTGGAGGGCTTGCTGTCCGACGACCCGGACTTCGCGTCTGCCTTGTCAGACTTGTCGGCCTTGTCGGCCTTGCTGTCGCCCTTATCAGCCTTGTCGGCCTTGCTGTCGCCCTTATCAGCCTTGTCGGTCTTGCTGTCGGACTTGTCAGCCTTGGCATCCTTGATGTCGGCCTTGGCCTCCTTGTCGGCCTTGCTGTCGGCCGTGGAGTCTGCCTTCGCGTCGGCCTTGCTGTCTGCCTCGGCATCGGCGTCCGCGCTCTCACCGGCAGCCGCATTGCCGGCGGTGGTCTCCTCGGAGACAACCGGCGTGGTCGGATCGACCGCCGCGCCGGCATCCTCGGTGGCCGTCTCTTCCGCGGAGCCGGCCTCTTCGGTCGGAACCGAGGTGCCCGGCTCGGCAGTCTCGCCATCGGTGGCCGGGTCTTCGGTACCCGAGGACACGGATTCGACCGGCGTTGCACCGGAGCCGGTTTCGACGCTGAGCGTCACCGTGTCACCCTCGGCGGCCAGAGCGGTCGACGACACCTTGTCGAGCGCCTCGGCCCCGCTCTCCACCGCCGGCTGTCCGGTCAGTGCCTTGAGCGCATTGGCGATCAGCGAGGGGTACTGCACGAGGAACGAGTCGATGGGTCCACCCGGGGTCAGCAGCCCCGGGAAGACATTCCAGTCCTCGGCAATACTCGGGCTGTAACCGTTGAGGAACGCGCCGAGCACCTTGACGGGCAGGTTGACCGTGTGACTGATCGCCGTCACCACGTCGCCGGCCTGTGCCGCCGCTCGGATCTCGTCCAGGCTGTCGGTGAACCGGAAGATGGCGCTCACGAACGGAACCATGATGGCGTGCGGGTAGCCGGCCAGCGTGGTGTCACCCACCAGCAGCGCATTCAGGATGGCCCCGATGGCGGGAGCGCCGACGTCGTTGGCAACCTGGCCCGGGACGGCGAAGCTCGGGTAGAGCGGCCAGCCCGCTGCGCCGAGTCCGAAGATGAACCAGTCGTTGATATGGGCGAAGGCTTCGGTGAAATTGCCCGCCGCCAGTTCGCTGTTGGCCCGCTCCAAGACACCCGGCAGCAGCTCGGTGTGCGCCGCCCAGCCGGCCTGGGACTGCTCCCACCCGGTCTGCAGGGTCGCCTGATGCTCGGCAAGCCGATCCTGCAACTGTTGGGCCACCGTCTCCGGACGGAACAGCAGCACCGACAACTCGCGCTGGAGTTCCTCGTTGCCGAGGATCGCCGACAGATTCGGCACCAGGGTCGCCGAGATTTCGGTACCACGGTTGTTCAGGTTCTCGAACGCCTTCGAGAACGTGGCACCGAGCACCGCGAAGGGATTCTCGAAGGCGACGAGCTCGACCGCGCGCTGCTGCGCGGCCTCCAACGCCGGCAGGTTCTGCGCAACGGGCGTCACGGCGATGACCGACGCGCCCGTCATCGCGACGGATGCGATGAGCAACCTCTTCTTCAGAGGCGTGGATGTCGATGACGCAGACCAGAAGTCACGCCCCGAGGCCACGGGAACAGCGAGTGACACGGTTCTCCTAGATTGACTTGATTGATGATCGGTCAGATATGACCGACGCGAATGTTATTGCAGCGCAACATCTCTTACAAGGCCTACCCCTGGCGGCACAACCGTGTACTGAGCGTCTTATCAGGAAGCGCCGCAACGGATGGAAGAACAACGAAGCACACCACGGCTCACTCGCCGATGGCGCGTCAATAGCACTGCCTTGCAATAGATCAGAACATTCAGAGATGAACTTGCGTACGGCTGCGCGCCTCCGACATCGAGCAATCGAAGAGCATCAGCGTCTCGTCCCGGATCAGGGTGTCCATTTTCTTGCCGGCCACCGCATCGTAGAGCGGCGCCAGGCCACCGGATCCGGGCAGCATCCAGTCATGTGGTTCGATCATGATGCAGGCAAATGAGGCGATGGCCTCCGGCGAGGCTTGGCACACTTCGGATTCGGCGCCTTCGATATCGAGTTTGACGATGAATGGCACCGCACCGGCAATGCCATCGAGCAGCGTCTCCAGTGTCACCGACGGGGTGGCACCCCTGCCGGAGACCCGATTCGCCCAAGATCCCTCGTCACCGGCGCTGAGATCCACCCCGTCGCCATGGCTCCACAACGCGGCATGAACCGGCCTGATCCGCGGATGGTGCGCGCAGTTCCGCTCGATCAACTGAACGCAGGCGGGGTCGGGTTCCACAGCCAGAATCACCGCGTCCGGGAAGTGTTCGGCCAGATACAGCGCGGAGTAGCCCACATTCGCGCCCGCATCGATGATCACCGGAACTCCCCCGGCGCCCGCCACCTCGGATGCCACCGCTTTCAGTCGCGTCATCCAGAACGGATGCGCGTCGTACTCGCGCGCGGTGAAAATCTGCGCCAGCACAAAGGGATCGCTGTCGCAGGGGCGCACCGTCAGGCGGTGCGCGCCACACCGGACAGTCACCGGTCGGGATACGCCCAGTGCCCGCCGCGCCACCAAGCTCAGCGCTGCGGGGAGTCCGATACTCTGGCTCAGCGCCAGCGTGTGCCCCAGCTTCTCGCGCAACCTGCTCATCGCGTGAAAGCAGCCGATCGCGCCGCCCCGGCACGGGTGGGACGGCGCCGGTGCTCCCGCCCGATCGTGCGCAACACCCGCAATCCGTCGGTGGCGGCATTGAGGTTGCTGCGTCCGTAGATCCGCTTGCCTTCGAAGCTACTGACCTCCTCGATCGCGAGGCCATTGAGCGCGACTCGGACGTTGATGACGGTCTCGATCTCGAATCCGTCACCCCACTGCGCTTCGCTCACATCCGTCCGCGGCAGGTCCAAGACCTCCAGGTGTGTCCGCCAAAACGCGTTGTAGCCGTAACACAGGTCGGTGAAGCTGGTGCCGAAAAGTCGATTCACCAGCCAGTTCAAACCCTTGTTGCCCAACCGGCGAAGTTTGGTGATGTCGTCACTGCCGCCGGAGGCGGTGAAGCGACTGCCCTTGGCGAAATCCGCGCCGGCGATCAATGCACCGACGAAATCGGGGATCTCCGCAGGGTCGGTCGACCCGTCTGCATCGATCATCACCACGATGTCACCGGTACTGACCTCGAACCCGCAGGCGAGGGCGTTGCCCTTACCGCCTCGAGTCTGGTTGACGATCAATGCCTCTGGCCACAGTTGCCGAGCGACCTCCACGGTGTTGTCCATCGAGTTGCCGTCGACCACCACGATCTGGTCGACCGCAGGCATCCGCTTTGCGACATATGGCAGGTTCCGCGCTTCGTTGCGAGTGGGAATGACCACGGTCACGGTGGGTCGAGCCGTTCCGCGGGCATCGTCGTCCATATCCGATCCGCGCACAGAGTCGTCATCGTCGCGATGCTCAAGAAGTTTGCCGCTCGCCGCCTGTGGCAGCCTGGGCATCGACTTCATCATTTGCTCGACACCCGCTCCCTCCACCGTATCCGTCAAGGTGCTCATTGCCTTTCGCATTCGGAAGACCCAGGCATGCAGAGTGCAGACATCGTGCACATGCGGCCCACCGCCAAGAAGTTTGATTGCGAGAACGACACTAGCGAGCACTCACATGAAATTGTCAGCTACCTCTTAGGGTATGACGCAGACCACACCGTACTGCTGATACCAAATGTTCTGCACATCAACACATCACAGCAGAATGCTGTATCAGGACGATGAAATCGTCTGGGCCACAGCCAGCGTGCTCAACACGCCCATGTGATCGGACCCCGGTAGCGCCAAGCGCTGAAACGACAGCGGCGTGAAGCCGCGGGCCAGGATCCTGTCGATGGCCAGTACCGGCGGGATGAGGCGGCCGGCGGGAAATGTGGGCACCACGCCCGCTCCCACATACTCGGCAGCATCCAGCAGCGGTGCAGTACCCGGGCGGGATGAGTTGGCGATCAGTTCGCGGTACTGCTTGTGGTCGTATGTCGAGTTGAAATCCGCTCCGACGAGAACCGGATGTCGTTCGTTCTCGAACACCGGTCGCAGCCTCTTGAGCTCGAACACCCACTTCCAGGCGGGCTCCGGGTACGGCGGAAGTGGGTGCAGCGCATACACCGCGGTCGGGCCCGCTCCCGGCATGTCCGCCACCACCCGCAGGTTGTTCAACACGAATCCGTCGAGTTCGGCGCAGTCGCGTAACGGGTATCGCGAATAGACCCCCGCCCCGCCGCCCCCGGCACGTGGTCGCTCGCACGCAAACGGCAGCACCTCGCGCAGACCCGCGGCGACAAGGTTGCTCACGGCCTGGTCGGTCAACTCGATCACCGTCAGCAGATCGACCGCGCGCTCGTCCACCTCGGTACGCAGCGCCGCCGCATCCGCACCACCAAGTCGGATGTTGGCCTGCATCAGTCGTATCTGCATATCTGCTGCCGGCACTTCCGCCGTTCCGCGATACAGCGGAACCTGCGTCGTCACACCGATCCCCAGTATCGCGGCGGCCACCAGTGCCAACCAGCGCCGACCACCGACCCAACATGCGAACAGTGCCGCTGCCGCGACCAGCACGGCGATGGGTGTGAACGAAGCAGCCCAGGCGACCAAGGTACTGGTCAATCCCACGAAGTGCGCAGCCACACCGATCGTCGCGATCATGAGCAGCAGTGCCCCGCAGATTCCGGAAGCCCGGCGAAACGGTTGCACGATTCTGAGATCCGCGTTGTGTGGTCCGAGTTGTCGATCCTCGACCTGTCAGGCGG
Source organism: Mycolicibacterium neoaurum ATCC 25795 (assembly GCF_000691525.1). Lineage (GTDB taxonomy): Bacteria > Actinomycetota > Actinomycetes > Mycobacteriales > Mycobacteriaceae > Mycobacterium > Mycobacterium neoaurum. The sequence goes on along the minus strand of NZ_JMDW01000009.1, from coordinate 365,966 downwards.
ACCAGGACAACGGCGACCACTCACGGTCGGCAACGAGAGCCAGCACATCCCGAGCGGACTTCGCCGCAAGCGCGGCACGCAGCGTCGCCGGCGCATCACTGTGCAACGGAGCCTCCACACTCACCGGTACATCGTCGGGCAGCGCCCGCATCATCGACACCAGATCGATGCCCCCAGCACCCGGTAGCAGCCGTGCACAGCGACCCTGATGGATGAGCTCCGCCATCGTCGCAGGACGCTCGGCCGGTGCGTCACAGATCTGTATGTACCGAATCCACTCACGCGGTAGCGCTTCCAGTTCGGCGGGACTGTTCCCGGCACGGTCATAGTGGATGGCGTCGATCAACAAACCTGCCGACACCGGGCACTTCGCGACGAGTGCGGCGCCCTCGTCCACATTACGTACCGCAGTCCACGGCATCGGTTCCAGATTGACCGCAATCCCGTATTCAGCTGCCAGGAGGGATAATTCGGCCAGATTGTGCGCAGTCCGGTGGTGGTCCGGGTCATATCCGGTCACCAGGACCTCACTGGCCCCGAGAAAGGCCCCGGTCTCCAGGATGCCCTCGAAATCGGCGCGTACGGTCGTATCCGGCACCAACCGGACGACCTCGACATCCAGCAGCCGAAGACCCGAATCATCGAGGCGGCGCCGGGTTTCCCTGATCAACGCCGTCATTCCGATCGTCGGGCGCACCGGTTCCTGATCGGTGGCAGGGATGAGTCTGAGCCCTACCGCATCGAAACCGGCCTCGGCCGCGCAGCTGACCAACTCGGCGGGATCCAATTCCAACACCGTCAGCGGCGCCAGCGAAAGAAGACGCCCCGTGCCAGACCGTCGATGCTGCGACCCCATGACCACCGCCCTCTCCCCTCCGGCTCGATAGTTTCGAGCGGAAGTACCCTCACGCGAGCCATCATTGCGGATCGGGACAGAGATGTGGGCCCTACCTTTTACACCCCCGGCATTTCTGCCGGGGATGCCCGTGTTACCGGATCGGTGGATTCAGCAAAATCAGCAGCGTTCCAGCCCGGGCCGCATGATCTTGGGTCCGTGGCTGCACTGCGGGCGGTCGTTGCCCGCCCGCAGCAGGTCGAGAAACAACGTTTTCACGGCACGGGGGTTCATCGGGCTGATGCTGAGCCAGTCCTGCAAAGCAGTCATGCTCACGTCCTTTACTAGTGCTCATCACGCGCAACTCGTCGGTGAAGGGCGCTGCCATGAACTCTACCGCCGCAGCCATCCAGCCTGCTCATCACGACCCTCGGCACAGGCCCGCTACCAGGCACTTCGGACGACATCACATCGGCTACCCGGTGTGGGGACACTCACATCGGGCGGTCAATTGGGTACCAGGCTCAGGCGCACGTCCGGACCGACCGGCTCGATGGCGTCGAAGCGCCACCGCTGAGCACCGGCCATGTTCAACACGCCGATATCATCGACGGCGGTGACGGGACCGCCCAGCAGAATGGGCGCAACATAGGCGAGGATCCGGTCGATCACGCCGGCCCGCAGGAACGCACCCGCCAACGTCGGTCCGCCCTCCAACAACACCGCGGTGCGATCGGACAGCGCCCTGATCACCTCATGTGGGTCATGGGTCCGGATAACCATCGTGCGGGTGTCGTCGTTGAGAACGTTTGCCTCCGAAGAGATCTCGCGCTCACCAACGACGACGCGCAGGGGTTGACGATCGGCGAGACTGCCGTCCGGACGACGGGCGGTCAACGTGGGGTCATCGACGAAAACCGTTCCGGTTCCGACGATGATGGCCTCGATCGTGCCACGATGCCGGTGCACGTCGGCACGGGCGGCCTCGCTGGTGATCCACTGGCTGCTGCCGTCGGCGGCCGCGCTGCGGCCATCGACACTCGTCGCGAACTTCCAGGTGACGTGCGGTAAACCGGTGCGCTGCTTGTGTAACCACTCCCGCAACGGGCCACCGGCCACTGCGGCGCTCTCGACCCCGGATTCGACCCCGACACCGGCCTCACGCAGCCGGGCCGACCCTCCGGCGGCGATCGGATTCGGATCCTCGACCGCGTACACCACCTGTGCCACACCGGCAGCCAACAACCCGTCCACGCAGGGCGGGGTGCGACCGTGGTGGTTGCACGGCTCCAATGTCACCACCGCCGTGCCGCCACGTGCCAGCTTGCCGGCCCGCCGCATGGCGATCACCTCGGCATGCGCACCGCCGGTGGGTTCGGTCGCACCGACACCGACTACCTCTCCCCCGGCATCCAGGATGACCGCGCCCACCGGCGGATTGGGGTACGTGGCACCCTTCACACGCTCCGACTGCTCGATCGCCAGCCGCATCGCGGCTTCCGGCGTCACAGTTTCAGGTGCGGAGAGGACGCCGCGGCCTGCCTGCGCAGCCGGGCCACCGCGTCGGCGGGATCCTCGGCGCTGTAGACCGCAGAGCCCGCCACGAAGCAGTCCACCCCGGCCTCGGCGGCCTGTTCGATGGTGTCGGCATTGATACCGCCGTCGATCTCCACCACGATGGTCAGCTCACCTGCATCCACCAACCGCCGAGCGGTACCCACCTTGGCGAGCACCTCGGGGATGAACTTCTGGCCACCGAAACCGGGCTCGACCGACATCACCAACAGGGTGTCGAACTCACGCAGGATCTCCAGGTAAGGCTCCAATGGCGTACCGGGCTTCACCGAGAGCCCGGCCTTGGCGCCGGCGGCACGGATATCGCGAGCCACCCCGATCGGATTGTCGGTCGCCTCGGCATGGAAGGTGACGTTGTAGGCCCCCGCCTCGGCGTACGGCGGGGCCCACCGCTCGGGCTGGTCGATCATCAGATGACAGTCCATCGGGATATCGGTCGCCTTGAGCAGGCTCTCCACCACCGGCAAGCCCAGCGTCAGATTCGGGACGAAATGGTTGTCCATCACGTCGACGTGCAACCAATCGGCTCCCGCCACCGCGGCGACCTCGTCGGAAAGCCTGGCGAAATCAGCGGACAGGATGGACGGGGCGATCAGCGGCGCGCTGGGAGTTTGACCTGCCATGCCGGTCAGCCTACTTTTTGCCCACCCCGTCGCTGCGCTCGCCCTCAATCCTTCGGGGCGCCGACACGCAGTGCCGCGGCGAACATCGCATCCGTGCCGTGCCGATGGGGCCAGAGCTGCACGTACGGTCCGTCACCCAAGTGGTCCACCCCGGGGAAGAACTCGCGGGTGTCCAGCGCGGTCACCGGGTGTCTGCGCAACGCATCGGCGACCACACCTACGGTTTCTGCCAGGTGCGGAGAGCAGGTCGCGTACAACACCACCCCGCCGGGCCGGGTGAGGCCGATCGCCGAGGCCAGCAGCTCCCGCTGCAACCGCCCCAGCGCAGGCACATCGCCGGGCTGCCGCCGCCAACGCGCCTCTGGCCTGCGCCGCAATGCGCCGAGCCCGGTACAAGGCGCGTCGACGAGCACCCGATCGAAACTGCCGACCGCCAAGCCGGTCTCACGCCCATCGACCCGCAACACGTCGACCGGCAGACCCGAGGTGTTCTGCACCACGAAATCGGCCCTGTGTTCGGCCGGTTCCACCGCGGTGACCCTGGCCGAGGACGTGCCCGACGACGACCGGATCAAAGCGCCGATCAGGGCAGTCTTGCCGCCCGGTCCGGAACAGAGGTCGAGCCACCGGCCGGCATCGGCATCCTCGACGGTTGCCAGTGTGAGCGCGCGGGCCACCAGCTGCGAACCCTCGTCCTGCACCAGCGCGGCACCCCCACGCACCGCGGCGACGTCGGCCGGGTCACCGCCGGGCAGGTAGACCGCATAGGGCGAGTATCGGCCGACGGTGCCGCCGGTTTGTTCGGCCAGTTCGGCCGCGGTCAGCATGCCTGGCCGAGCGACCAGGTGCACCACCGGGCGCTCGTCGTCGCTGGCCAGCAGCGCGTTCAACTCACCGGCTCGGGCGCCCAGCGCATCGACGAAAGCCTGCGCCACCCAGCGCGGGTGCGCATGTAGGAACGCGGCATGACCGACCGGGTCGGTGCTCGCCGACGGCGCGAGCTCGGCCACCCAGGCCGCCTCATCCTGGCCCGCGATCTTGCGCAGCACACCGTTGACGAAACCGGCCCGCACCGAATCGAATTCGATCCCCGCTTGGTCGACAGTAGTGTCGACCGCCGCATGCGCATCGACCCTGGTGCGCAACAGTTGATAGGCACCGAGCCGAAGCAGATCCAGCAGTACCGGGTCGATGCGGTCCACGTCCCGGCCCGCCGCAGCGGCGATGACCGCATCCAGCAGGCCACGCACCCGACAGGTGCCGTAGGCCAGCTCGGTGGCGAAAGCTGCGTCACGCCCGGTAATCCCGCGTTCGCGCAGCAGCGATGGAAGTGTCAGGTTGGCATAGGCATCCCGCTCGGTCACCGCGCGCAGGGTGTCGAAGGCGGCCCGGCGGGCCGGATCCAGCGGAGTCCGTTGCGGGCCCTTGCGCTGCGGGCCGCGCTGGCCCTGGCGATGCGGCGGTCGCCCGCCCCGGCCCTGTCCCGGGCGGCTCACAGCGCACGCACCGATACGTCCGGCCGCGCCCCGCGCGCCCAATCCGCGGCGTTCATCGGCTTCTTTCCGGGTGCTTGAATCCAGCTGAGCAGCACCGCATTCGAGCCGGTACCGATCCACACATCGCGCTTGCCCACCTCGATCTCGCCCACGGCGAGCTCCTTGTCCTCGTCGACACGCACCGGACCCACCTTCACCCGCACGTCACCGATCATGGTCCACGCGCCCGGATTCGGCGTGACGGCCCGAATCCGCCGGTCGACAACGTGGGCGGGTAACTCCCAGCGCACCCGCGCCTCGTCGACGGTGATCTTCGGGGCCACGGTGATCCCTTCGGCGGGCTGACGCACCGGGATCAGCGAACCGTCGGCGATACCATCCATCGTGGCCGCCAGCAACCCGGCGCCCGAAACAGCCAGCCGGGCAAGCAGATCGCCCGCGGTGTCGGTGGGCGCAATGGTCTCGGTGACGACCCCGAAGATGGGTCCGGAATCCAGGTCGCGTTCGATGCGGAAGGTTGTCGCACCGGTGACGGTGTCACCGGCGGCGATCGCGGCCTGCACCGGCGCGGCACCGCGCCAGGCGGGCAGCAGCGAGAAGTGCAGGTTCACCCAGCCGTGGGTGGGAACGGCCAGCAACTCGTCGCGCAACAGCGCCCCGTAGGCCACCACTGCGCAGGCATCGGGCGCCAGTTCGGCGAGTTCGGCCACGAACTCGGCGCTGTTGGGCCGCTCGGGCTTGAGCACCGGGATACCCCGCTCGGCTGCGAACTGCGCCACCGGAGACGGCGCGGGCTTGCCGCGGCGCCCGGCCGCCGCATCCGGCCGGGTCAGCACCGCGATCACGTCGTGATTCTGGGAGTCAACCAGAGCGCGCAGCGAGGGCAGCGCGGGTTCCGGGGTACCGGCAAAGAGAAGACGCACCGCGCCAGTCTAGGTAAGACGCGGTGTCTGATAGAACTCGCGCTCGCTCACCCCGGCGATCGGAGCGATGAACATCCACGGCATGGTGGTGATCAGTCGATTCGATCCGGCCACCGCATCGTTGTAGTACTGACGCGCGAAGGCCAGCTTGTTCTCGGTGTCGGTCAAGTTCTGCTGCAGGTTGAGGAAGTTCTCCGACGAACCCAGTTGCGGGTAGCTCGCGCCGAGTGCGAGAACCCGGCCGACCGCATTGTCCAGCTGGCTCTCGGCCGCGCTGCGCTGGGTGACCGAGGCCCCACCGGCAGCGGCGTCCAATGCGGCGCCGGCCCGGGCAACCCGGTCGAGGACGGCCTGTTCGTGGGCGGCGAAGGTACCCACGGTGTGCACCAGGCTGGGGATGAGCGACGCTCGCCGGGTCAGTTCGACGTCGATACCCGAGAGCGCCTCCGCCACCCGTAGATCGGCAGATTTGAGCTTGTTGTAGCCGACCACGATGACGATCAGCACCGCCACCGCGAGCAACAACACCAGAACGAGCACGGCCCTCACCATGAACCTCCCCCTCCTCCTCCGCCACCGCCACCTCCACCACTGCTGCCTCCGCTGCTGCTACTGCTGGATGACGACGACTGGGATGCGGTGTAGGCGCCGATCGACGACGACAATGCCGACTCGAAACTGTCGAAACTCGGTCCATTCGAGCCGAAACTCGATGGGCTGCCCGTCGATGACGACGAGTTGTACCAATCCGGTTGCGGTGCAACCACACCGGTGCTCGCCTGATACTTCTGTGCCCACAGGGCCGCGACGCCCGCCGCCACCGCGAACGGGATGTAGGCGGTGTAGAGATCCTTGCGGGCCGCGAAGTCGAATCGGCTCTCCGCAGAATCGGTGGACAGCACGCGGTGGAACCCGCCGGCCTGTGACCACAGCACGCGACCGGCCTCGGTCCGCCGGGTGCCTACGCCGTCTCCCCAGGAGGCAGCCGAGAACAGGAAGAAGGTCGCGAACGGCAACGCCCACAACGTGGTCGGGAACCCCCACCGGCAGAATCCGCAGACCATCAGGATGCCGGCCACCGCGTTGGCCGTGCGCAGCCACAGTTCGCTGCGCCGCTTCACGATCAGGCCCTCGTCGAGCGCCCACTTGCGCACCGCGTCGGCCATGTCCGTCTTCGCCCTGGTGAGCTTCTCCCCTGATTTGGCCGACTTCTTCGCCGAGAACGTCGCGCCCGGCCCGATCACCTTCAGCGCCGAACCGACGGCGACGCTGACCGGGTCGACATCGGCCCACGCACCGGGTTGGGCGGTGCCCGTGACATCCCAGTGGTGCTCGTTGACCTGCTGCAGCTCGACGAGTCGGCGTTCGGCCAGGTAGAGCAGCGTCGCGGTGAGGCCGTGCTTGGGAACGGATTCGGTGCGGATGAATTCGACCTGTACCGGCCCCAGTCCCGGCGGCGGCGCGTACTGCAGCCCGAAGCCGGGTGCGCGTTCGACGGTGCTGCGGAACCACAGCAGCGCGATCACCCCGGCCAGCGCCGAGAACCCCAGCAGCACCACCACCGGGGTGACCGATGACCCGAGGACCCGGTCCCAATGGTGATTCCACGGCACCTCGGCACGTGTCGGTGCCGGCATGTCCACTCCGGCACGCACCGTCAGTGGGGTGTGCGGCGCAAGGTCTTGCGCCGACAACGTCACGGCCCGCTCCCGCACGCTCAGGTCGGTGCACGGTCGGCCAACGCCGTACCCGACCGCGCACTGCGCACCGGTGACGCGCGCCGGCAGGGTCACGGTGATGTCGGCCTTTTCGATGCGGTTGTTCCAGCCCGGGGCCACGACGTTCCAGAAGAACACCGTCTCGGCCTCGTCCCCGCCGGTCCCGGACGGGAACTCCCGGCCGGCTCCGGTGGTTCCGGGATCGAGCACCCCGGGCACCGAGTAACGGATCTCGTAGACATGGCTGCCGGGGTTCAGGGTCCAGTCCGCATCACCGATCTTGGCCACCCGGAAACGTTCCCGGCCCTCCCACAGCATCTGGTAGGGCTCGGGGTCACCATCGAGGAGCACCGATTCGATAGCGGGCACCTGTCGCACGTTCGGGTTGTTCTGGTTGGTGATGTCCCAGTAGCGGAAGATGCCGTGCCTGCCGGACGGGAAATCCCCGGTGATGGTCTCGACGGCGTGCAGATCGCCGTCCGCGGAGACGGTGTAGTGCGCGCGGTACTCGGTGATGCGCACCGGATCCTCGGCCGCCCCGCCGTCATTGCCGGCCGCGCCGTCGAACCCGGCGCTGAACACCACCGGCCAGAGCACGCCAAACGCGATGAGCAGCAACGGGATCAGCATTTTGAACAGCCGTCCCATCACGCACCTCCCGCCGCCGACGTGGCTAGCCTATGTGCAACGGGTCGATTTGGACGCGAACCGGCTCGTGATCGTGGCGCGAACTCAGCGAATTCACCGCCCGCCGCAGCGCTGCGGCCAGGTCCAGCCCCCCGGCCCGCGGCACCCGCACCAGCATGCGCGCCACCGGACTGTCCACCGCCAGACCAGGCGGGCGACGGGCCCCCGGCGGCAGGTCGACCGGGCCGAGTGGCTCCGCGTCATCGGGCAACTGGGCGGCATCAAGCAGGGCGTGCACCGCCTCGGGCACCCCGTCGAGCACCGCGAGGTGCACCGCTGGTGGCAGCGCCACCTCGTCGCGGGCGGCCAGTTCGGATTCGGCATGCCCCAGCGGATCCCAGCGGATCAAAGCTTGCACGGTCGGGATCGCCGACTCGGCGATGACGGCCACCGTGCCACCCTCGGCGCGGCTGCGCACCAGTGCCGAGGCGGCCATCCAGCGGCGCAGGGTGTCCTCGGCGGCCCGTAGGTCCTGGCGGCCCAGCAGTGCCCAGCTGTCCAGCAGCAGCGCCGCGCCGTACCCACCCTCGGCCACCGGTTCCGCACCGGGGGTCGACACCACGACGGCCGGCTTGGCGGGCACCGTCGAGATCACCGAATCGCCCCCGGAGGTGATGACGCTGGCACCCGGCAGCGCGCGGCCGAGTTCCTCGGCGGTGCGCCGCGCACCCACCACGACGGCCCGCACGGTGTCGGAGCCGCAGTTGGCGCAGCGCAGCGTGAGATCGGTACGGGCACACCACCGGCACACTGCGCCATGGGCGTCGCGACCGGTGAGCTGCAGCGGGCCCGTGCAATGCCGGCAGCGAGCGACGGTCCGGCACTTCGCACACGCCAGCGCCGGGATGTAACCGCGTCTGGGCACCTGCACCAGCACCGGGTGCCCGGCTTCCAGGGCCGCGCGTGCCGTCCGCAATGCCATCGACGGCAACCGGGCGGTATGGGCGGCCGGATCGCGGGCGTGATCGAAGGCGTTGTCGTCCAGCGCGACCACCCGCGGGGCGTACTGGCGCACCACCGCCCGGGTGGCCACCAGGTCGTGCGCCCACCGACTGCGCACCAGCGCATGCGCCTCGGCGGTGCGGGCATAGCCGCCGATGACTGCCGCACAACGCAATTGGTGGGCCCGCAGCATCGCGACGTCGCGCGCGTGCGGATACGGTGCGCGCGGCTCGGACAGCGAGTCGTCGCCGTCGTCCCAGACGGCGATCAGGCTCAGCTCGGCGACGGGTGCGAACACCGCGCTGCGGGTGCCGATCACCAACCGGGATTGCCCGCGCAGCACCGACAGCCAGCGGCGGTACCGCTGCGCAGGCCCCAGCCCGGCCGACAGCGCCACCGCCTGGTCCCCGACGAGGGCGATCGCGGCGCGGTGCACGGCATCGACATCACGCTGGTCGGGCACGATGATCAGCGCGCCGCGACCGGCCCGCACGGTCACCGCGGCGATCTCGGCGAGCCGGTCGGCCCAGTTCTCACCGGGCAGGGCCTGCCACACCGCGCGCGCGGCGCGGCCGTCACCCAGGGCGGCGACGAACTGCTCGCCGCGGCCGTACGCGCTCCACGCGGAGCTGTCGACAGGCGCGAGATCGGCCTGCTCCGATGACGGTGCGGGTTTCTCGGCCCGGGCATGCCGTGGAGGAACCGCAAGGCGCAACACATCGGGGCGGGTCCCGGCATAGCGTGCGGCCACCGCGTCGACCAGGCGACGGATATCGGGCGTCAGCACCGGCTCGGGCGAGATGACCCGGTCCAGCCAGCCCAACTTGCCGGCATGGTCGGTGTCCGAGCGCCGTTCGAGGACGAAGGCGTCGACCAGGCGGCCGTGGAAACGCACCCGCACCCGGACCCCGGGCTGGGCGTCATCGGACTGCTCGGCCGACACCAGATAGTCGAAGTCCCGGTCCAGGTGCGGAACCGACAGCATCGGGACCACCCGCGCGATCGGTTCGTGTTCGGCGGGGTGTCGGGTCGTCGGGGTCACCGCACGCCCACTAGTCACGCACCCCGCGTGCGCGGCCGAAGAAGAATCCGGCGGTGATCAGGTACAGCGATGCCGCATAGGCCCACCAGATCGGGACCGCGAGCCGCTCGTCGCCGAGGACGAACTTGCTGATGCCGATCATCGAATCCGATACCGCGAAACACAGCGCTCCCAGCGCGGTCCATGGTGTGGGCAGCCGAGCCAACAGCGCCGCGCAGACCATCGCCCCGAGCACACCGATGTACACCGTGACCGGCAATGCCATCCCCTGCTCCGACAGGGCCGGCCAGAACCACACCAGCAGCGCCAGGCAGGCCAGCACGACCAGGCAGGCCGCGATCAACCGGGATCGCCGTCGGGCCACCAGCGGGAGCAGCGCGGCCAGGAAGCACAGGTGCGCGATCAGGAACGAGGCCAGCCCCAGCACGAACGACGGCTCCCACCACGGCATGGCCAGCAGATAGTCCCCGGCGGCCGAACCGACCAGCGCCGCGATCAACCAGCGCCGCTCCCTCGTCACCGGGTGCGTCCACGCCGCCAGCGCCAGCAGCACCGCGGCGGCCGCCTTGACCGCAGGTTGCAAGGCGAATTGCCCGGTCAGCTCGGCACCGGCGGGCATCCGCAGCGCGACGGTGATCAGGAAGATGCCGTAACCGGCGCCCGCCACCACCGCGAGAGCCCACAGCAGACGGGTGCGTCGCGCTGCGTACGGTGTTGCCATGCCTGAAACCGGTACCGACAGACCCGCCTTGGACCCCATCCTGGAGAAGGTACTGGAAGCGGTGCCGTTCCAATTGACCATGGACGGAGGCCCCGAGGCCGCCCGGGAGCGTTTCCGCGCCCTGCCGCGCCGGGAGGTGCACCCCGAGCTGCGCACCGAGGACCGCACCATCGCCGACATCCCGGTGCGGGTCTACTGGCCGCCGACCCAGGACTCCCGCCCGCCGGTGGTGCTGTTCCTGCACGGTGGCGGCTGGGTGGTCGGCGATCTGGACACCTATGACGGCACCGCGCGTGAGCACGCCGTCGGTGCCGGCGCCGTGGTCGTGTCGGTGGACTATCGGCTGGCCCCGGAACATCCCTACCCCGCCGCGGTCGAGGACTGCTGGGCCGTGACGCAGTGGGTGGCCGCCCACGCCGACGAACTGGGCGCCGACGCCACCCGCATCGCCGTCGCCGGGGATTCCGCCGGTGGCAATCTGGCCGCCGTGGTCGCCCTGCTGGCGCGCGACGCCGGACTGGACCTGCGGATGCAACTGCTCTGGTATCCGGCCACCACCTGGGACACCTCGCTGCCGTCGTTCACCGAGAATGCCGACGCGCCGATCCTCGGGCGCGGTGCCGTCGGGGGCTTCTCGGTGCTCTATGCCGGGGGTACCGATCTGAAGAATCCGCCGGCGACGCTGGTTCCGGCCCGCGCACCGTCGCTGGCCGGCGTCGCGCCTGCCTATATCGCGGTCGCCGGATACGACCCGCTGCGCGATGACGGCGTGCGCTACGGCGAACTGCTCACCGACGCCGGGGTGACCGCACAGGTCCACAACGCCGAAACCCTGGTGCACGGTTATCTCGGCTATCACGGGGTGGTACCGGCCGCCACCGATGCGGTCGATCGTGGCCTCGCCGCACTGCGCGGGGCGTTAGCCTGACGGCATGACCTCTGCGCGCCCGGCCGTCGATCCCGATCTCAAGGCCCTGCTCGATGCGGTGCCCCTGGCGTTCTCCGTCGACGATGGTGTCGAGGTGGCCAGGGAGAAGTTCCGCGCGCTGAAACCACCGCCGAACATGCTGGTGCAGCTGCGCATCGAGGAGCGCGTCATCGGATCCGGTGAGCTGCAGGACATCCCGGCGCGGATCTACTGGCCACCGGTCGAACAGCACGACAACCTGCCCGTCATCGTCTACTACCACGGCGGCGGATGGGCGATCGGCGATCTGGACACCCACGACCATGTCGCGCGCGCCCACTCGGTGGGCGCCGAGGCCATCGTGGTGTCGGTCGACTACCGGCTCGCGCCAGAGCATCCCTTCCCCGCCGGGGTCGAGGATGCCTGGGCGGCTCTGCAATGGGTGGGTGAGCACGCCGCAGAGCTCGGCGGCGACCCGAATCGCATTGCCGTGGCCGGAGATTCAGCGGGCGGGAATCTCTCGGCGGTGATGGCCTTGCGGGCCCGCGATGCCGGTGGCCCACCGCTGGTGTTCCAGCTGCTGTGGTACCCGGTGGCCGTCGGCGACCGCTCGGCACCGTCGTTCATCGAGAATGCCGACGCCTACATTCTCAATCGGGATGTCACCAATGCCTTTCTGACCTGGTACCTGCCCGGAGTGGACCTCGACGACCCGGCCGGCCTGCCGACCGATGTGGCACCGGCCAACGCCGAGTCGCTGGCGGGGTTGCCGCCCGCCTATATCGGTACCGCCGAGCATGATCCGCTGCGTGACGACGGTGCGAAGTACGCCGAGATGCTGGCCGCGGCGGGGGTCGCGGTGCAACACAGCAACGAACCCACGTTGGTGCACGGCTTCGTCAGCCTGGCCCTGGCATCGGCGGTGGCGACCGAGGCCGCCGGTCGCGGTATCGCCGCACTTCGGACCGCGCTGCACAGGTGAATGCCATGACACCGGAAGTCCATACGCTGATCATCGGCGCAGGATTCTCCGGTATCGGTGCGGCCATCGCCCTGGACCGGGCGGGGCTGGGTGACTACCTGATCGTGGAGGCCGGCGCCGAGGTCGGCGGCACTTGGTACTGGAACACCTATCCCGGTATCGCCGTGGACATCCCGTCGTTCTCCTACCAGTTCTCGTTCGAACAGAGTCCGGATTGGTCACGCACCTATGCGCCCGGCCGGGAGCTGAAGGCGTATGCCGATCACTGTGTCGAGAAGTACGGGATCGCCGCGCGGATCCGATTCGACACCGAGGTCACCGGCGCCCGTTTCGACACCGAGAACAACCTGTGGATCGTGCAGACCGACGGTGGGAGCATCACCGCGCGGCACCTGATCAACGCCGCAGGCGTGCTCAATGTGCCCAAGATGCCCGATATCGCCGGGGTGGACACCTTCGCCGGCACCACGATGCACACCGCCCGCTGGGACCACGGCGTCGACCTGGCCGGTAAACGGGTCGCCGTGATCGGCACCGGCGCCTCAGCGGTGCAACTGATCCCCGAGATTGCCCCGATCGTCAGACGGCTCAACGTTTTTCAGCGAACACCGATCTGGTGCTTCCCGAAACTCGACATGCCGCTGCCCGCCCCGGCTCGGTGGGCCATGCGCTTGCCGCTCGGTAGCGCCGTGCAGCGGGCGCTCAGCCAGGCCTATGTCGAGGTGACCTTTCCGCTGTCCGCGCAGTATCACAGTGTGTTCCCGCTCAGCGGCGGCACCCGGCGCCTCGGTCTGAATTATCTGCGCCGCGAGGTCAAGGACCCGGCACTGCGGGACAAGCTGACCCCGCGATACGCCGTGGGATGTAAGCGGCCGGCGTTCCACAACAGCTACCTGAGCACATTCAACCGGGACAATGTGGAGCTGGTCACCGCGCCGATCGAAGAGATCACCCCGACCGCCGTGGTGACCTCGGACGGCGTCGCCCACGATATCGATGTGCTGATATTGGCGACGGGCTTCGCGGTGCTCGATGTCGACTCGGGTACCTTCCCGCTGATCGGCGCCGACGGCGTGTCACTCGCCGAATTCTGGACGGAAAACCGGATGCAGGCCTACGAGGGTGTCAGCGTGCCGGGCTTCCCGAACTTCTACAGCGTCTGCGGACCCTACGGTTACGTCGGATCATCGTATTTCGCATTGATCGAGACGCAGACCCGCCATATCGTGCGGTGCCTGCGGGAGGCGGCGCGGACAGGTGCCACCCGGGTCGAGGTCCGCCGCGAGGCCAATGCGCGCTATTTCGACGAGATGATGCGCAAACGGCACCGGCAGATCTTCTGGCAGGACAGCTGCTCGCTGGCGAACAGCTACTACTTCGACCGCAACGGCGATGTGCCGCTGCGACCGGCGAGCACGCCGGAGGCGTGGTGGCGCAGTCGCAGCTTCCCGCTGCACGATTACGCCTTCACCGCCGGCACATAAGCAATTTCGGCGCGGAAACGTCCGGTGAGCGTACGTTTCCGCGCCGAAATCGTAGAGAAGTTAGACCGACGCCTTGAGCTCGTCGACCTTGTTGGTGCGCTCCCAGGGCAGGTCGACATCGGTGCGACCGAAGTGGCCGTAGGCCGCGGTCGGCGCGTAGATCGGTCGCAGCAGGTCCAGATCGCGGACGATGGCGCCGGGACGCAGGTCGAACACCGCGGTGATGGCCTTCTCGATGCGGGCCGGGTCCACGGTCTCGGAACCGAAGGTCTCGACGAACAGCCCGACCGGGGCCGCCTTGCCGATGGCGTAGGCGACCTGCACCTCGACACGCTCGGCCAGGCCGGCGGCCACCACGTTCTTGGCGACCCAGCGCATCGCGTACGCGGCCGAGCGGTCCACCTTTGACGGATCCTTGCCGGAGAAGGCGCCGCCACCGTGGCGGGCCCAGCCGCCGTAGGTGTCGACGATGATCTTGCGGCCGGTCAGGCCGGCGTCACCCATCGGGCCACCGAGGACGAACTTGCCGGTCGGGTTGACCAGCAGCCGGAAGTCCGAGGTGTCCAGGGTCTCGTGGCCGAGGTCGTCGAGCACGGTGTTGACGACCTGCTCGCGGATATCCGGTGCCAGCTGCCCGTCGAGGTCGATGCCCTCGGCGTGCTGGGTGGAGAGCACCACGGTGTCCAACCGGATCGGGGTGGTGCCGTCGTACTGGACGGTGACCTGTGTCTTGCCGTCCGGACGCAGGTAGGCCAGCTTGCCGTTCTTGCGCACCTCGGTGAGCCGGCGCGCCAGCCGGTGTGCCAGCGCGATGGGCAGCGGCATCAGCTCGGGGGTGTCCTTGATCGCGTAACCGAACATCAGGCCCTGGTCACCGGCGCCCTGCAGGTCCAGCGGATCGCCGGCACCCTCGACACGGGTTTCGTGCGCGGTATCCACGCCCTGGGCGATATCGGGCGACTGGCGGCCGATACCGATGTTGACCCCGGCGGTTTCGCCGTCGAAGCCCTTGTCCGAGGAGTCGTAGCCGATCTCCAGGATGCGGTCACGCACCGTCTGGCTGATATCGGCAAAGGCCTCCTTGGCCGAGGTGGTCACCTCACCGATCACGTGCACCTGGCCCGTGGTGACGGCGGTCTCGACCGCGACGCGGGACTTCGGATCAGCGGCCAGCAAAGAATCCAGGATCGAGTCGCTGATCGCATCACAGATCTTGTCGGGGTGTCCTTCGGTGACCGACTCGCTGGTAAACAAGCGACCTGCGCTCACGTGGCATCCTCCATTAGTTAGACAGACAAATCATTGGTGTGCTCATTGGCAGCCAACAGGTAAATCTTGATTGGCGCAACCGTTACCTGCACCGCGAAGTCACCGGTGTACGAGCGCTCCGATCGCATCCACGATACGGCTTGCCATCAGAGTCTTCGAACCGTGCTCCAGTGCGGTTTCGGTGCCGTCGGCCGACAGCATCCAGCCATCGTTGTGGTCCACCTCGAACGCCTTGCCCTCCCCGACGGCATTGACCACGAGCATGTCGCAGCCCTTGCGCTTGAGTTTGGACCGCGCATGGAAGAGCACATCGCCGTTGGCATCCCCGGTTTCGGCCGCAAACCCGACGATGACCTTCATGTTGGGAAGCTGGCCGTCGGCCCTGGCCCGCACGGCGCCGGCCAGCACATCATCGTTGCGGACGAGCTCGACCGAGGGTGCGCTGTCGTCATCGACGCGTTTCTTGATCTTGGCCGTGGCCACCTGGGCGGGCCGGAAGTCGGCGACGGCGGCGGCCATCACCAGCACCTGCGCCTCGGGTGCCAGCTTGGTCACGGCGGCACCGAGCTGAGCGGCCGACCCGATGTGCACGACCTCGACGCCGGCCGGGTCGGCAAGGCCCGAGGTGTTCCCGGCGATCAGGGTCACGTCAGCACCACGCTGGGCCATCACCCTGGCGACGGCATAGCCCTGCTTGCCGGAACTGCGATTGCCGATGAATCGGACCGGGTCCAGGGGTTCGCGGGTTCCACCCGCGGTCACCAACACCTTCACCCCGGCCATGTCATAGGGCAGCGCGTCACCGCGCTCCAAGAGCAACCCGGCCAGGGTGGTGATCTCTTCGGCCTCGGGCAGCCGGCCCGGGCCCGTGTCGGCACCGGTGAGCCGGCCCGACGCGGGTTCGAGCACGACGTTGCCGCGGCGACGCAGGGTGGCGACATTGTCGGTCGTGGCCGGATGGAACCACATCTCGGTGTGCATCGCCGGCGCGAACAGCACCGGACATCGTGCGGTGAGCAGCGTCCCGGTAAGCAGGTCGTCGGCACGCCCCGCGGCTGCGCGAGCCATCAGATCCGCGGTGGCGGGGGCGACCACCACGAGATCGGCCTGCTGGCCGATCCGCACGTGGGGCACCTCGTCGACGTTCTCGAACACGCCGGTGTGCACGGGCTGGCCGGACAACGCCTCGAAGGTGGCCGCACCGATGAATTTCAGCGCCGACTCGGTCGGCACGACGCGGACCGAATGGCCTGCCTCTTTGAGCTGGCGGACGACTGTGCACGCCTTGAAGGCGGCAATCCCGCCGGCAACACCGACGACGATCCGCTTCTGCTCCATGTAGCCGGAGGGCCTTACTGCTCGCCCTCGGCGTGCTCGAGCAGGTCGGAGTGGATTTCGCGCATCGCGATCGACAGCGGCTTCTCCTGCAGACCCGGCTCGACCAGCGGACCGACGTACTCCAGGATGCCGTCACCGAGCTGGTTGTAGTAATCGTTGATCTGACGCGCGCGCTTGGCGGCGTAGATGACCAGCGCGTACTTGCTGGATGCGCGGTCGAGCAGCTCGTCGATCGGCGGGTTGGTGATGCCCAGCGGTGTGTCGTATGCGCTGGCGGCGTCGATGTTCTCGACAGGCGTGCTCACGAATTATCTCCCGGTGTAATCAAGATTCGGCGTTAGCGAAAATGTGGTGGACGGCTGTGTGGCAGCGCTGCCGCGTGGTGCGAGGCGCCATCGCTCAGTGGGCCACCAGCAAGGATACCAATTCCGAGCACGCTGACTCCAATTGACTGTTGACAACCACCACGTCGAAGTCGTCCTTGGCCGCGAGTTCCTGCCTGGCAGTCGCCAGCCGACGGGCCTGGACCTCCGGGCTCTCGGTACCCCGGCCGGTGAGTCTCTCCTCCAGCGCCGCCCAACTGGGTGGGGCGAGGAAGACCGAGATCGCCTCGGGCATGGCGGCCTTCACCGCGCGGGCACCGGCCAGATCCACCTCGATGAGCACCGGCACTCCGGCGGCCGTGGCGCTGCGCACCGGCGCCGCGGGTGTCCCCGAACGATGCAGCCCGCCGTGGATATCGGCCCATTCGAGCAGCTCGTCATCGTCGATCAGACGCTGGAACTCGGCGGGCGAGACAAAGGTGTAGTCCACACCGTCGACCTCGCCGGGTCGCGGTGCACGTGTCGTCACGGACACGCTGAAATGCAGGTCGGGAATCCGGTCACGCAGGCAGCGGACCACGGTGGACTTCCCGACAGCGGACGGGCCGGACAAAACCACGACTGCGGCGTTGCCCGGCCCACCACCGGTATTCACTTGTTCGCGCTCAGGAGAAGTCGAACTTCTCCAGCAAGGCCTTGCGCTGACGGTCGCCGAGGCCGCGCAGGCGGCGGGTCGGGGCGATCTCCAGCTCGGTCATGATCTCCTGTGCCTTGACCTTGCCGACCTTGGGCAGGGCCTCCAGCAGCGCGGAAACCTTCATCTTGCCCAAGACCTCGTCGGTCTCGGCGTCGGTGAGCACCTGCTTGAGGTTGGTGCCGCCGCGCTTCAGCCGATCTTTGAGCTCGGCTCGCGCTCGACGTGCGGCAGCAGCCTTCTCCAACGCTGCCGCGCGCTGTTCGTCGGTCAACTGGGGAAGGGCCACGGGGTTCCTCCGTCTCTCGCCATCTGTTGTTTCATCACGGCTGGATCACGTAACCAGCCAGCGACGACGACCGTACCCACGCATCCTGACGAAAGCTAACCCCACCCCCGGGTAATCCGGCCAAAAGACCAGCGTGTACAGCGTGCGCCGAGCACACCGCCCCGCATCGGACAAATTGCCGATCGGCCCGCTGGGCGGACGATGTGCCTGCATAACGGGGGTTTTCGCACCTCAACGAGGTTGGCGCCGGTTTCTGCACGCGTCACCGGAGCCCGGGTAAACGCCGATCCTGGCGGTGGAATGAGAAATTTTCGCTGGTCATGGCGTGTCGGGCGTGTCGCCGACCCGGCGCTACCGGTCGGTAGCGTCGCCGAGCGCACACGGTCACACCGGGCAGCGCTTCCCAGACTCACGAAGGCCCGATCGAGGCGGCAGCGGCACGCCAGGAGGGCGCACGGGGCACTCAGGCCAGCCGGCTGAGCTGCTCGCGCAGCCCGGCGACCACTGAACGCATCGCCTTGACGTCCGGACCGGCGCGCAGGATCTCGCGCGACACCGCGGGCAGCACCCGCGGCCCCAGCCGGCCGAGGTCCTGAACCCGGCCGCCCTGTGCGCCGACCCCCGGTGCCAGCACCGGCCCGTCCAACGCGTCCAGATCCGGCGGTTGGGCCAGCGTGGCACCCACCACGACGCCCACCGACCCGGTGCCGGTGCGGCGGTTCTCCGCACCGACGGCGTCGACGATCGTCTGCGCCACCGTGCGATCCCCGGTCAACGCCCCCTGCAGGCCTGCGCCCTCGGGGTTCGACGTCGCGGCCAGTACGAACACTCCCCTGCCGTTGGCGGCGGCGAGGTCGAGCAACGGGCGCAGGGATTCGAAGCCCAGATACGGCGACGCGGTGACGGCGTCGGCGGCCAGCGGGGTATCACCGGCCCAGGCCTGGGCGTAGGCGGCCATGGTGGAGCCGATATCACCGCGCTTGGCGTCGGCGAGCACCAGCACCCCGGCATCGCGCAGTGCCGCCATGGTCGCCTCCAGCACGGCGAAGCCGGCCGAGCCGTACGCCTCATAGAAGGCCACCTGCGGTTTGACGATCGCGACATCGGCGAAGGCCTGCACGCAGATATCGCTGAAGGTGCGCAGTCCGCCGATACCGGTGCCCAGTCCCCAGGCGGTCAACAGCTCCGGGTGCGGGTCGATCCCGGGGCACAGCGCCCCCCTGGCCGCGACGGCGTGGGCCAGGCGTGACCCGAACGGGGTCATTTCTCGGCCAGTTGGCTGTGCAACTCCTGCAGCGAGCGCACCCCGATATCACCGCGGATCCCGGCCTCGATGCCCTGCACCGCGGCCGACGCGCCCTGCACCGTCGTCACGCACGGGATGTTCACCGACACCGCCGCCGAGCGGATCTCGTACCCGTCGATGCGTGGCCCGGAGTTGCCGTACGGGGTGTTGATCACCATGTCGACCTCGCCGGCGCGGATCACCTCGACAGCTGAGCGACGCCCGTCGGCACCGGATTCGTTCTCGGTCTCGAAGTGCTTGCGCACCTCGTCACACGGAATGCCGTTGCGGCGCAACATCTCCGCAGTGCCCTCGGTGGCCAGCACCCGGAAGCCGAGGTCGGCCAGCCGCTTCACCGGGAACACCAGCGAGCGCTTGTCGCGGTTGGCCACCGAAACGAAGACCGTGCCAGATGCGGGCAGCGAACCGTAGGCCGCACTCTGGCTCTTGGCGAACGCAGTACCGAAGTCACGGTCGATACCCATCACCTCGCCGGTCGACTTCATCTCCGGGCCCAACAACGAATCCACCTGGGAACCATCGGCCTTGCGGAACCGGTGGAACGGAAGGACCGCCTCCTTGACCGCGATCGGGGCGTGCGGGGACACCGTGGCCCCGTCACCGGTGCGCGCCACCACACCTTCGGCACGCAACTCGGCGATGGTGGCGCCCAGCATGATCCGTGCACACGCCTTGGCCAGCGGCACCGCGGTCGCCTTGGAGACGAACGGCACCGTGCGGGACGCTCTCGGGTTGGCCTCCAGCACGTAGAGCACATCGTCCTTGAGGGCGTACTGGACGTTGAGCAGGCCGACCACGCCGATCCCGTGCGCGATGGCCTCGGTGGCCTGGCGGACCTTCTCGATATCGGTGCGGCCGAGGGTGACCGGCGGCAGCGCGCACGCCGAGTCGCCGGAGTGGATACCGGCCTCCTCGATGTGCTCCATGACGCCGCCGATGTAGACCTCGGTGCCATCGCACAGCGCGTCCACGTCGATCTCGATGGCGTCCTCGAGGAACCGGTCGACCAGCACCGGATGCTCCGGGGACAGTTCGGTCGCGCGCTCGATATAGCCCTGCAGGGTCTCCTCGTCGTAGACGATCTCCATACCGCGGCCGCCCAGCACGTAGGAGGGCCGCACCAGCACCGGGTAGCCGATATCGGCGGCGATGCGGCGGGCCTGCTCGAAGCTGGTCGCGGTGCCGAAGCGCGGGGCAGGCAGACCGGCGTTGACCAGAACTTCACCGAACTGTCCACGGTCCTCGGCCAGATCGATGGCCTCGGGCTTGGTGCCCACGATCGGCACCCCGGCACGCTCCAGTCGCTCGGCCAGGCCCAGCGGGGTCTGCCCGCCGAGCTGCACGATGACGCCGACGACGCCGGGACCGCCACTGCCCGAGTCCTGCTCGGCGTGGTAGACCTCCAACACGTCCTCGAACGTCAGCGGCTCGAAGTAGAGCCGGTCGGCGGTGTCGTAGTCGGTGGACACCGTTTCGGGGTTGCAGTTGACCATCACCGTCTCGAACCCGGCCTGGCTCAGCGTGGTCGCCGCGTGCACACAGCTGTAGTCGAACTCGATGCCCTGCCCGATGCGGTTGGGTCCCGAGCCGAGGATCAGCACCTTGGGCTTCTCGGTCTGCGGGTCGACCTCCGTCTCGGCCGCCGGGTCCAGCTCGTAGCTGCTGTAGTGATAGGGCGTGCGGGCCTCGAATTCGGCGGCGCAGGTGTCCACGGTCTTGTAGACCGGGCGGATACCGAGCCGCTCACGCAGGGCCCGCACCCCGCTCTCGCCGGCGAGTTCCGGCCGCAGCGCGGCGATCTGGCCGTCGGACAAACCGTTGTGCTTGGCCCGGCGCAGCAGCCACTCGTCGAGCACCGGCGCGTCGACCAATTCGGCGCGCAATGCCACCAGACCGTTGATCTGGTCGACGAACCAGGGATCGACTCCGGACGCCTCGGCGACCTGCTCGACGGTGCCACCGAGGCGCAATGCCTGCTCGATGACGTAGATGCGGCCGTCGGTGGCGGTGCGCAGATCGGTGAGCAGCTCCTCCAGGGAGGCATCGCGATCGGGTCCGGTCCAGAAGCCGGCCCGCTTGTTCTCCAGGGACCGCATCACCTTGCCGAGCGCCTCGATGAAGTTGCGGCCCAACGACATCGCCTCACCCACGGATTTCATCGTGGTGGTCAGCGTCGGGTCGGCACCGGGGAACTTCTCGAAGGCGAACCGCGGTGCCTTGACCACCACATAGTCCAGGGTCGGCTCGAAACAGGCCGGGGTTTCCTTGGTGATGTCGTTGACGATCTCATCGAGGGTGTAGCCGATGGCCAGTTTGGCGGCGATCTTGGCGATCGGGAACCCCGTCGCCTTGGACGCCAGCGCGCTGGACCGCGAGACACGTGGGTTCATCTCGATGACGATGAGCCTGCCGTCTTTGGGGTTGATCGCGAACTGGATGTTGCAGCCGCCGGTGTCGACCCCGACCTCGCGCAGGATCGCGATGCCCAGATCACGCATCGTCTGGTACTCGCGATCGGTCAGCGTCATCGCCGGGGCGACGGTCACCGAATCACCGGTGTGCACACCCATCGGGTCGAAGTTCTCGATCGAGCAGACCACCACCACGTTGTCGTGGTGATCGCGCATGAGCTCGAGCTCGTATTCCTTCCAGCCGTAGATGGACTCCTCGATCAGCACGTTCGCACTGGGCGACGCGGCAAGGCCGTCACCGGCCATCCGTTCGACATCCTCGGCCGAGTACGCCATCCCGGAGCCGAGACCGCCCATGGTGAAGCTGGGGCGAACGACCACAGGCAGGCCCAGGTCGGCGACCGTGTCGCGCACCTCGTCCATGGTGAAACACACCCGGCTGCGGGCGGATTCGCCACCCACCTTGGCCACGATGTCCTTGAATTTCTGCCGGTCCTCACCGCGCTGGATGGCGTCGAAATCGGCGCCGATCATCTCGACGCCGTAGCGCTCCAACGCCCCGCTCTCATACAGCGAGACCGCGGTGTTCAGGGCGGTCTGCCCACCGAGGGTGGCCAGCACCGCGTCGATCTTGTTGCCGCGCTCGGCCTGCTGGGCGATGACCTTCTCGACGAAGCCCGGGGTAATGGGCTCGACATAGGTGTTGTCGGCGTATTCGGGGTCGGTCATGATCGTCGCCGGGTTGGAGTTGATCAGGGTGACCTGCAGGCCCTCGGCGCGCAGCACGCGGCAGGCCTGGGTGCCCGAGTAGTCGAACTCCGCGGCCTGGCCGATCAGGATCGGCCCTGAACCGATGACCAGGACGTGGTTGAGGTCGGAACGACGTGGCATTATTTCTCTCCCGCCTTGCGGCCCAACAGGTCGATGAACTGGTCGAACAGGTACTCCGCGTCACGCGGACCGGCCGCGGCCTCGGGGTGGTACTGCACCGAGAACGCGCTCCCGTCGATGAGCTTGATGCCCTCGACTGTGCCGTCGTTGGCGCAGGTGTGGCTGACGATCGCCCTGCCGAAGTCGGTGTCGAACTCCTCGCCCGCCTCGCCTTCGAGGGCGAACCCGTGATTCTGCGCGGTGATGGCGACGCTGCGGGTGGCGTGGTCGATCACCGGGATGTTGATGCCGCGGTGGCCGAAGGTCATCTTGTAGGTCGACCGGCCCAGCGCGCGGCCCAGGATCTGGTTGCCGAAACAGATTCCGAACAGCGGGATCCCGGCGCCGAGCACCTCGCGCGTCACCCCGACGATGTGATCGGCGGTGGCCGGGTCGCCAGGCCCGTTGGACAGGAAGACGCCATCGGGGTTGAGCTCGGCGATCTGGGCGAAGGTGGCGGCCGAGGGCAGCACGTGGGTGCGGATGCCCCGCTTGGCGAAGTTGCGCGGGGTGTTGGTCTTGATGCCGAGATCGATCGCGGCGACCGTGAAGCGGTGCTCGCCGGCGGGGTCCACCGTGTACAGCGAGTCGGTGGACACCTCACCGGCCAGATCGGCTCCCAGCATCGACGGCTGGTTGCGCACGCGGTCGACCAGGGTGTCCACATCTTTCGCGTCGGCGAGGGCGGCACCTGAGAAGATGCCGGCCTTCATTGAGCCGACCGTGCGCAGATGCCGCACGAGCGCGCGGGTGTCGATCCCGGCGATCCCGACGATGCCCTGACGCTGCAGCTCGTCGTCGAGGGTGCCGGTGGCACGCCAGCTCGACGGGCGCGGCGAGGCGTCGCGGATCGCGTAACCGGCGACCCAGATCTTGTCATCGTGGCTTTCGCCGTCCTCGCCGTTCCAGCCGGTGTTACCGATCTGCGGCGCGGTGGCGACCACGATCTGGCGGTGGTAGCTCGGGTCGGTCAGCGTCTCCTGGTAGCCGGACATGCCGGTGGAGAACACCGCCTCACCCAGCGTCTGTCCGATCGCGCCGAAGGCGGTCCCGGTGAACACCCGGCCGTCCTCCAGCACGAGCAGGGCACGCTCTGCGGTACCGCTGCGCTTGTCGCT
Organism: Mycolicibacterium neoaurum ATCC 25795; assembly: GCF_000691525.1. Taxonomy (GTDB): domain Bacteria; phylum Actinomycetota; class Actinomycetes; order Mycobacteriales; family Mycobacteriaceae; genus Mycobacterium; species Mycobacterium neoaurum. The sequence goes on along the minus strand of NZ_JMDW01000009.1, from coordinate 342,353 downwards.
GACCGTCACTCGTCCTCCTTGACCCAGTTCTTTGTTTCTGTCCGGTCGTCCGGCCGGAAGCCGGTGTCGATCTCGGTACCCGACGGAAGTGTCCAACGAATGGCCACGATGCCCTCGTGGGTGAGGGCCTTCCCGGCCATCGCCCGCTCACCGCGCACCGCGACGATGGATTCGTCGGGGATCCAGATGGGACCGGTTCCGCTGCGCTGCAGCATGATTCCCTCCGGATAACGGGTGAGCGCACCCTTGGACCGGAAGCCCAGTGCGGCCGCGGCCACCTTGTCATTCCAATGCGGTGCGATGGTGCTGCCGACATAGAGGCCCTTGGTGGGCCCGGCCAGCGCAGGCCCGACGGTGTCGGGCAGCGGGGGCAGGTTGCCGATCATCTCGACCTGGCGCTCGATGCGGTGTCGCCACCCGGTGAGCAGCCGACGGATGAAGAACCCGATCAGCAGGGCGATGACGGCCGCAAGGATGAGCGACCCGATCAGTGTGCCGTCATTCATGCGCGATCCGCTCCGCTACTCGCTGGGCCTTCATGCTGACCCTGCTCCGCTACTCGCTGGGCCTTCATGCGACGGGGCTCCGGCCGTCGCGCGCGGTGATCTTGCCGCGCAGCAGCGTCAGCGTCACCTTCGCCGGCAGTTCCATCGACTCGAACGGCGTGTTGTCCGACCGGCTGGCCAATGACGATCCGGTGACCGTCCAGGTGGTGTCCGGGTCGACGACGGTCAGGTTGGCCGGCTCCCCCACCGCGAGCGGACGGCCCTGGTCGGGAAGTCCGACGATGGCCGCCGGTGCCTCGCTCATCACCCGGGCCACATCGCGCCAGCTCAGCAGGCCCGGTTGCACCATGGTCTCGACGATCACCGACAGCGCGGTCTCCAGACCCAGCATGCCGGGGCGAGCGTTGGCGAACTCGCAGCACTTTTCCTGTTCGGCGTGCGGCGCGTGATCGGTGGCCACGCAGTCGATCACGCCGTCGGCGAGCGCCTGCCGCAACGCCTGCACGTCACTGGCTTCGCGCAACGGCGGATTCACCCGATTGCGGCCGTCATAGCTGGCCAGCACACCGTCGTCGAGCAGCAGGTGATGCGGGGTGACCTCCGCGGTGATCGAGATACCCTGCGCCTTGGCCCATTTGAGCAATTCCACGGTTCCGGCCGTGGACGCGTGGCAGATGTGCACCCGGGCACCCGCGTCGCGGGCCAGAATCGCGTCACGGGCGACGATGGACTCCTCGGCCGAACGCGGCCAACCGGCCAGGCCGAGCTTGGCGGCATGGGGACCCTCGTGCGCGACGGCGCCCACGGTCAGACGTGGCTCCTCGGCATGCTGGGCGATCAGCACGCCGAGGCCACCGGCGTATTCCAGCGCGCGGCGCATGATCAGCGGATCGTGCACACAGATGCCGTCATCGGAGAACATCCGGACCTGTCCGGCGCCGGCGGCCATCAGGCCCATCTCGGTGAGCTGCTTGCCCTCCAGGCCGACGGTGACGGCGCCGACCGGGTGCACGTCGACGAGGCCGACCTGCCTGCCCCGATGCCAGACGTGGTCGGTCACCACCGGGCTGTCGGCCACCGGGTCGGTGTTGGCCATGGCGAATACCGCGGTGTAGCCACCGAGTGCGGCTGCGGCCGAACCGGTTTCAATGTCCTCGGCGTACTCCCGCCCCGGTTCACGCAGGTGGGTGTGCAGGTCGACGAAGCCCGGCAGCAGGATCTGGCCGGTCGCGTCGATCTCGGCGTCGGCGGCCTCGGACCCGATCCCCGCTTCGATCCGGGCGATCTGGCCGTCGGCGATCAGCACGTCGACGGGGTCGCCCGCACCGTAGAGGCGGACGCCCTTGATCAGAACACTCACGCCACCACTCCCACTCCGTCGGCGTCGGCACCCACCAGCAGGTGGAACAGCACCGCCATCCGCACATGGACGCCATTGGAAACCTGCTGCAGCACCGCCGATTGCGAGGAATCGGCCACCGAGTAGGCGATCTCCATGCCCCGCAGCATCGGTCCCGGGTGTAGCACCACCGCATGGTCGGCGAGCTGCGCCTGACGCTTCTCGGACAGTCCGTAGAGCACCGAGTATTCGCGGGCGGACGGGAAGAAACCGCCGTTCATCCGTTCGGCCTGAACCCGCAGCATCAGCACCGCATCGGCGGCGGGCAGTTCGGCGTCCAGATCATGCGATACCGTCACCGGCCAGCCCGCGACTCCCACCGGCAGCAGCGTCGGCGGGGCGACCAGCACCACCTCGGCACCGAGCGTCGCCAGCAATTCGACGTTGGAGCGGGCCACCCGGCTGTGCAGCACATCGCCGACGATCAGGATTCGCCTGCCGGCAATCGTGCCGAGCCGTTGGCGCAGCGTCAGCGCGTCGAGCAACGCCTGGGTGGGATGTTCGTGGGTGCCGTCACCGGCATTGATGACGGCCGGACCCTTACCGTCTTCTTCGGCCGTCCACTCCGAAAGCTGCTGCGCCGCACCGGAGGCCGGGTGTCGGATGATCAGCGCGTCGGCGCCGGCGGCGCGCAGGGTCAGGGCGGTGTCACGTAGTGACTCGCCCTTGGCGACCGAGGATCCCGAGGCGCTGACGTTGATGACATCGGCACTCATCCACTTGCCCGCCACCTCGAAGGACACCCTGGTGCGGGTGGAGTTCTCGTAGAACATCGTGATGATGGTGCGCCCGCGCAGGGTGGGCAGCTTCTTCACCTCGCGACCCAGCAGTGCCTCACGGAACCGGTCGGCGTCGTCGAGGATCGCCGTCGCCTCGTCGCGGGACAGCTCCGCGGCGGTCAACAGATGCTTCATGAGCGGTCAGGTCCTCCATACGGTGCGATCCGCACGCTGTCCTCTCCGTCGGGTTCCTGCAGGCGCACCTTCACGTTCTCGGCGCGCGAGGTGGGCACGTTCTTGCCGACGTAGTCGGCGCGGATGGGCAACTCCCGGTGGCCTCGATCCACCAGTACCGCCAGTTGCACGATCCGCGGCCTGCCGATATCGCGCAGCGCGTCCAGGGCCGAGCGCACCGAGCGACCCGAATACAGCACATCGTCGACCAGGATCACCAACGCACCGTCGATACCGCCGGCCGGGATCGAGGTGGACTCCAGCGGGCGGGGCGGTTTGAAGTTCAGGTCGTCGCGATAGAGCGTGATGTCCATCGCCCCGTGCGGCAGCGCCACCCCGGAGAACTCTTCGACCTTCTCCGCGAGCCGCGCGGCAAGCGTCACACCGCGGGTCGGGATGCCCAACAGCACCACCCGCGGGGCATCCGGTGCGTCCAGCGCGGTCTTCTCGATGATCTGATGCGCGATGCGCGAAATCGTCCGGCTCACATCCGCGGCGGACATCAATTCCCGGTCGGGGCTCGGTACCGCTTCGCCCACAGTCAACCTGGACCTCCTTCTCCGCCTCTCTGGACGGATCGTTAAAGGACGTCGAACTGCCGGAGAGCCTATCAGGCGCCCGCGGCGATTCCGTCCCGCAGTGATGTGCCCTTCGTCTCGGGCAGCATCCAGGTGCACGCCACGCTGACGGCGACGAATCCGGCCATCATCAGGCCCACCGCCCAGCCGCCGAAATCGTCGACGAGCAGACCCGCGACCAGCGGCGGCAGTGCGCCGCCGACGATGCCTGCCAGATTGAAGGCCAGTCCGGCGCCGGTGTAGCGGTATCGGGTGGCGAACGTCTCGGGCAGGAATGACGCGATCGGTCCGTACGAGACACCGAACACCGCGAAGGTCCCGCCGATGGCGAGCGCGAACAGCACCTCGGAGCCGGTGTCGATCAGCGGCATCACCACGAAGGCCCACGGCAGGGCGACGAGGAAACCGGCGAGGATGATCCGACGCCGCCCGTAGCGGTCGCACAGGATCGCCGATATCGCGGTGGTGCTCATCAGTGCGACCCCGGCGAGCACACCGACGGCCAGGATCAGCGCGCGGGGATGCCCGATCGTGGTGCTGGCATAGCTGAGCAGGTAGGTGCCACCCAGGAAGCTCATCGTGAAGATGCTCACCATGCAGCCGGCCGCCAACAGCACCTGCCGCCACTGCAGACGGAGCAGCTCGGCCAGCGGGGCGCGCGGCACCTGCCCGCTTCGCCGTTCGTCGGCGAACACCGGCGTCTCGTCGATGCGCAGCCGGATGTAGAGCGCGGCGATGACCAGCAGACCGCTCAGCAGGAACGGCACCCGCCAGCCCCAGTCGAGGAACACCTGACTCTTCTCCCCGATGGTGATGGCGACGGTGAAGAACACCAGGTTGCTGGCCGCCAGACCAGCACCGGCGCCCAGCTGGGTGAACATGCCGTATCGGCCGCGTTGGGCCGCCGGTGCGTACTCGGCCGACAGCAGGGCCGATCCGGCCCACTCCCCGCCGACGGCGAATCCCTGGCACAACCGCAGACACAGCAGCAGGATCGGCGCGGCGATCCCGATGGTGGCGGCACCGGGCACCAAGCCGACGCCGACCGTCGAGATGCCCATGATCAGCAGGGTGGCCACCAGCGTCCGCTTGCGTCCCAACCGATCTCCGAAGTGGCCGAACACCGCGGCGCCGATCGGCCGGGAGAAGAAGGCCGCGGCGAAGGTGCCCAACGACGAGACGGTGGCCATCGTCGGCCCCATCTCGGGGAAGAACACATGCGGGAAGATCAGCGCGGCGGCCGTTCCGTAGATGTAGAAGTCGTAGAACTCGATGGCGGTGCCCACGAAGCTCGCGAAAGCCACCTTCCGCATCTGCATGTGGCACACGTTAACGTCAGCGGTGATGAACATCGACAACAACCACGCCTCCATCTCGGAGGCCATCGACGCGGGCCTGCTCGCCGGCGCGGTGACACTGGTGTGGCATGCCGGCCGGGTCGTCCAGGTCAACGAGCTCGGGCACCGCGATGTGCAGGCCGGGCTGCCGATGCAGCGCGACACCATTTTCCGGATCGCGTCCATGAGCAAGCCCGTCACCGTCGCCGCGGCGATGACACTGCTGGAGCAGGGTCACTTCCGTCTCGATGACCCGGTCTCGCGGTGGCTGCCCGAGCTCGACGGGTTGCGGGTGCTCATCGACCCGCAGGGCCCGCTGGACGACACCACTGCGCTGCGTCGGCCCATCACCTTCGACGATCTGATGACCCACCGGGCGGGCTTCGCCTACCCGTTCTCGATCACCGGACCACTGGCCAAGGCGTACGGGCGGTTGTCCTACCGCCAGAACGAGCAGCGCTGGCTGACCGAGCTGACGAAGTTGCCGCTGGTGCATCAACCCGGGGCACGGATCACCTACAGTCACGGCACCGACGTGCTCGGCATCGCCATCTCCCGGATCGCCGGCCAACCGCTCCACGAACTGCTGTCCGAGCGCATCTTCGAACCACTCGGCATGTCCGACACCGGTTTTGCGCTCAGCCTGGTCCAGCGGCGCCGGATGGCGACCATGTATGCCCTCGACGACACAACCGGACTGCGGGACGATGTGATCGGCCCGCCGGCGCTGACCCCACCGGAGTTCTGCACCGGCGGGGGTGGACTGCTGTCGACCGCCGATGACTACCTGACCTTCGCCAGGATGCTGCTCGGCGACGGCACGGTCGACGGTATCCGGGTGCTTTCCCCCGAATCGGTACGGCTGATGCGGACCGATCGGTTGACCGCGGAACAGAAGAACGACAATTTCCTCGGCGTGCCGTTCTGGATCGGCCGCGGCTTCGGGTTGTCGATGTCGGTGGTCACCGATCCCGCGCAGTCCGAGCGCTTCTTCGGCCCGGGTGGGCTGGGCACCTTCGGCTGGCCGGGCGCATTCGGCACCTGGTGGCAGGCCGACCCGGCCAATGACGTCATTGTGCTGTACCTGATCCAGAACTATCCGGATTTGACCTCCGATATCGCCCAGGTGGCCGGTAACACGTCATTGGCGAAATTGCGTATGGCGCAACCGAAATTCGTCCGCCGCACATATCAGGGACTGGGGCTCTAAGCGGGTTCGAGCGCCCTGCGGGCATACGCCCGCACGTCGGCGTCGACATCCTTGAGCGCCAGGCCCAGTGCCTCCCGCGCCGCAGTCTCCGACCCCGCCCACCGGGTCAGGCTGAGCACGGCGGCCTTGCGCACGTCCAGATGGGTGTCGGTGAGTGCCCGCGACAGCGTCGGCACCGCCAGTGGCGCCGACACCCCGGACAGTGCTCTTGCCGCTCCGACCCGGATCTGCCAGGCCGGCTCGGCCAACGCGCGTTCGATGACGGGGACATCGGCATCGGCGTCGCCGAGCACCCCGAGGGCGGCCAGCGCGGCGGCGCGGACCAGCGGATCACGGTCGGCCAGTAGCGCGCGCACGGTGTCACCGCCGGCGGCGAGCGTGGCCAGCGCGTTGGCGACGGCGATGCGCACCTCTCGGCTGTCATCGGTGGCCGCGGCGGCCACGCCCTCCACATCGTCCACCGAGACCAGTGCGCGTACCGCCTCGATACGGACCCGCTGATCGCCGTCGGTCACCGCCCGGCGGTAGTCGACGGCGCTGCCCGCGCGCCGGGAACTCAGCACGTACACCGCAGCGGCGCGCACCACCGGATCATCGGAATTCAATTGCACGGCAATCGCTTCCGGATCGGGTAACACCTCGACCAGTTCGCGTACCGAGTCGGCGGCCTGCAAGCGCACCTCGCGGTCCTCGTCGCCGAGTGCGGCCAGCAGCGCCGGGCAGTACCCGTCGGGCAGGTTCTCCACCAGGGTCGCCACCGCGGTGCGCCGCACACCGGGATCGACATCGGCGAGGTACTCCGACAACTCGACCAGTGTCGGTTCGTCGAGTGCCAGCACCGCGGCGATCCGCGGCGACGGTGGTTGCAACGCGGGCTCGGCGACCCGCGACACCACGGTCGCGGGCGCCTTGCCGCCGAACAGTTCCGGCTGATCGACCGCGACGGCCGGGGCGTGCAGGCTGGTCGCCGGCACATGGTCCAGGCCGGGCACCGGCACCAGATAGGGCGCCACCGGGCGTTTCAGGAACTCCATCTCCCCGGCGGCGTTCTTGCGCAGATTCAGGTGGAAGCCCCACTCCTGATCGTCGCGCATCGGCACGTCGGCACGGTCATGGTAAAGGCCCCAACGGGATTCGGTACGTGTCAGCGATGACCGGGCCGCCATCTCCGCGCAGTCGCGGATGAAGGACACCTCGACCGCCCGCATCAGCTCATGCGGGGTCCGCGCCCCGATACCGGCCACCTCTTCGCGCATCCGCTCGAAGGTCTGCACCGCGATGGACAGCTTCGCGGCCGTCTTCGGCGGTGCCACATAGTCGTTGACGAATCGGCGCAGCTTGTACTCGACCTGGGGTTGTGGCGGGCCGTCCGGTTGACGCAGCGGCTGATAGATCAGCTCGTGGGCGGCGGCGAGCTGATCGGCGGGCAGCTCCGCCGGCGCAGGCGCATCGGCCAGCGAGCCCGCGGCGTGCTCACCGGCCAGGTCGCCGTAGACGAACGCGCCGATCAGGTAGTTGTGCGGGACGCACGCCAGATCACCGGCGGCGTACAGACCGGGCACGGTGGTGCGGGCGTGCTCGTCTACCCACACCCCGGATGCGGAATGTCCACTGCAGAGGCCGATCTCGGAGATGTGCATCTCGATATCGTGGGTGCGGTAGTCGTGGCCGCGGTTGGCGTGGAACGTGCCGCGGGTGGGCCGTTCGGTGGTGTGCAGGATGTTTTCCAGTGCGGTCAGCGTCTCGTCCGGCAGATGTGACACCTTCAGGTAGATGGGTCCGCGGGCCGATTCGATCTCGCTGTGCACCTCCGACATCATCTGCCCCGACCAGTAGTCGGAGTCGACGAAGCGCTCCCCCTCGGCGTTGACCTGATACCCGCCGAACGGGTTGGCCACATACGCACAGGCCGGGCCGTTGTAGTCCTTGATCAGCGGATTGACCTGAAAACACTCGATTCCGGACAGTTCGGCGCCGGCGTGGTAGGCCATCGAGTAGCCGTCACCGGCGTTGGTGGGGTTCTCGTAGGTGCCATAGAGGTACCCCGAGGCCGGCAGACCGAGCCGGCCGCAGGGTCCGGTGGCCAGGATGACGGCCTTGGCGGCGACGGCGACGAACTCCCCGGTGCGGGTGTTCAGTGCGGCCGCACCCACCGCTCTGCCATCGGATACCAGCACCCGGACCGGCATGAGCCGGTTCTCGATCTGGATCTTCTCGCGCATCGAGCGTTGCCGCATCACCCGGTAGAGCGCCTTCTTGACGTCCTTGCCCTCGGGCATCGGCAGCACGTACGACCCGGAACGGTGCACCTGGCGCACCGCGTATTCGCCGTGCTCGTCCTTCTCGAACTTGACACCGTAACGTTCCAACCGCTGCACCATCGCGAAGCCGCGGGTGGCGGTCTGATAGATGGTGCGCTGGTTGACGATTCCGTCGTTGGCCCGGGTGATCTCGGCGACGTAATCCTCGGGTTCGGCCTTGCCGGGGATGACGGCGTTGTTCACCCCGTCCATCCCCATCGCCAGTGCACCGGAGTGCCGGACATGGGCCTTCTCCAGGAGCAGCACGTTGGCGCCGTTCTCGGCGGCGGTCAGCGCGGCCATGGTGCCCGCGGTACCGCCGCCGATCACCAGCACATCGCAGTCGAGGCGGATCGTATCGGCGAGATCGGGAATCATGAGTTGTCCAATGCTTCGATGAGTTCGGTACGTTGCGCGCTTCGGTCCAGCCCCTCGGTCCTGGGTCGGGGAACCTCGCGCAGCAGCCGCAGGCCGCCGCCGCCCAGCACCGCGACCCGGTCGCCGAGTTTGAGCGCCTCGTCGACATCGTGGGTGACGAAGACGATGGTCGTCGGGTGTGCTTGCCAGGTGTCGATCAGGAGACGCTGCATGGCTGCGCGGGTCTGCGCGTCCAGCGCCCCGAACGGTTCGTCCATCATCACCGCGCGTGGGGCGCCGGCCAGGCCACGGGCCAGTTGCACCCGTTGGCGCATACCGCCGGACAGGCTCTTGGGTAGGTGGTCACCGTAGCCGGTGAGGTTGACCTCCTCGATCCAGCGTTCGGCGCGTTCGCGGCGGCCGGCTTGGGGAACGCCGCGAAGTTTCAGTGCCAGTTCGATATTGGACCGAACGGTACGCCACGGCAACAGCGCGCTGTCCTGGAACACCATGCCGCGGTCCCGCGAGGTGCCGGCGACGCGCTCGCCGTCGGCGAGCACCCGGCCGGTGTCGGGTGCCAGCAGACCGGCCAGTGCCCGCAGCACGGTCGACTTGCCGCATCCCGACGGCCCGGTCAGCACCAGGATCTCGCCGGGCTGCACGGTCAGCTCCAGTCCGCGCAGGACCGGGGAGCCGGTGTAGGACAGGGTGACATCGTGCAGCTCCAGCGCCATACCGGTGGCCACGGTGGTGCTCATCGTTGGGTCTCCTCGCCGCGCGGCAACCAGCGGGTGGCGCGGCGGCCGATCAGCTCGATCGCCGCGGCGGTGCCGAAACCGAGCACCCCGATGGTGATGATGCCGACGAACACGCCCGGATAGTCCAGCACCGTGTAGGCCTGCCAGGTGCGGTAACCCACACCGAGCCGCCCCGAGATCATCTCCGCCGAGATCACACAGATCCAGGCCACCCCCATACCGACCGACAGTCCGCCGAACAGGCCGGGAAGGATGCCTGGTAACACCACCTGGCGCAGCACGTCGAGGCGGCCGCCGCCAAGGGTGCGCACCGAGTCCTCCCAGATGGTCGGCAGCGCCCGCACCGCGTGCCGGGTGCTCACCATGATCGGGAAGTAGGCGGCCAGAAAGGTGATCGAGACGATGCCTGCCTCATCGGAGGGGAACAGCAGGATCGCCACCGGCACCACCGCGATGGCCGGGATGGGCCGCACCAGTTCGGTGAGCGGGCCGAAGATATCGGCGAACCAGCGGGACCGGCCCAGCATGATTCCGGTCACCACACCCAGCAGCGCGGCGAGTCCGAAACCCGTCAGGATGCGGATCAGCGACTGCGCGAGATCCAACCAGTACTCCTGCGTGCCGGCCTTGGCCGCCAGGGCGGCACCGATCTCGGTGACCGTCGGCAGCGTATCGAACCGCAGCCAGAGCCGAACACCGTTGGCGGTCAGTAGTTCCCACAGGCCGATCGCGGCCAGGACCGACGCCACCCGGACAAGCCGGTGTCGCCACGCCCGCGGGGTGACCGGCTTTGTCGTCTCCGGAGTCGCGGTCGTCGGAGGATCGAGTACCGCGGTCATTGCACACCCACCAGCGCCTCGCGATAACTGATGACGGCCGCACCGGGATGGGCGGCGAGATGCCGCTGGGCGCCCGCCTGGGTACCGAACGGGAGATAGCTCTGGCCGTCTCTGACCCAGACCGCCTTGTCGGCGAACCACCGGGTGCCCAGTTCGGCATCCGGGACGTAGGCCGCGCGCACGGTCGCACCGTCTGTCTCCGCGGCGCGTACCGCGCGCAGCAGTTCGGTCGGATTGGCCACGATCTGGGTGGAGTCGGAGCCCTGCAGCCACAGCTCACCGCCGTTCGGAGCGGTCTTCGCCTCCAGCGCCGCCTGGTAGTCCAGGCCGCGTTCGGTGAACGCCTTGCGCAACGGCCCGTCGTTGACGAAACCCGCGACATCGAGTTCGGCGAAGTCGCCGATCGACTTCAGGTACGGCACATCACCTTTCAGCGCGTCAACCAGTGACGGTTTGAGTGTGGTGTCGAAGGAGGTACCCCCGGGCCCGTTGTACAGGTAGACGACCTCCTGCGGCAGCCCGCTGCCGTCGGCGACGATCCGGCTGGCCTCCAACGGTTCGGCGTTCAGGAACTCGGTGGCGTCGAGCTGGGATTGCAGGAATGCGTCGAGCACCTCGGGATGACGGTCGGCGTAATCCTCGCGGACCACCACGCCGTGCAGCGTCGGGTAGTCCAGCTCGGCACCGTCGTACAGCAACCGTGCCTTGTCCTGGTAGACCAGCAGTCCCGGCCACGCCACGAACTGCGAAAGGCCGTCAACCTGACCGGATTCCAGCGCCGAGGCACCCACCTGCGGCTGCTGGTTGAGTACCTCGACACCGGTCTTGGGGTCCAGGCCCGCGCGCTCCAGCGCCCGCACCAGGGTGCCGTGACCGGCGGACCCGACGCTGGCCGAGACCTTCTGGCCGGCCAGGTCGGTGAGCGTCTGCGCCGGTGAGGCGGGGTCGACGACGACCATGTTCAGCGCACCCTTGGGGTGGTAGCCGGTCACCGAGACGATATCGGTGCGGGCGCGCTCGTTGGATTGGGTCTTGGATCCGTTGATGAGCATCGGGTAGTCGCCCATCGACCCGATGTCGATCTTCTCGGCCACCATCTGTGCGGTGATGGGCGCGCCGGTGTCGTAGTCCTGCCAGACGACGTTGTATTTCGTGCCGTTCTCGGCGGTCACGTCGGCCAACCGCTGTTCCAGGAATCCCTTGGCACGCAGCAAGGTTCCGGCGGTCACGGTGTTGATGGTCTTGGACTGGTAGCCGATCACGACATCGACGACGTCATCGGCGGAGTTGTTGGAGTCCAGCGAGCAGGCGGTGACGGTCGCGGTCAGGACAGCGAGCAGCGCAACGAGTGGTTTCTTCACAACGGGCCTTTTTCGTGAGGGCTGAGCCGACGGGCCGGTGTCAGCGGATGAGGAATGGCATGTTGACGGTGACCGCGCCGGTGGGACAGCGTGCGGCGCACGGTCCGCAGTACCAGCACTCGTCGACGTGCATGAAGGCCTTACCGTTCTCCGGGTTGATGGCCAGCGAGTCCAGCGGGCAGATCTCGACGCACAGGGTGCAGCCTTCGATACAGAGCGATTCGTCGATGGTCACCGGGACGTCGACGCGGTTGTTCACCAGGGTCATTGTGAGCTCCTACCGGGCTGGTTTCGGGAGAGGTTGCTGCGCATGGTGATCCGGTCTCCACGCATCCGGATGTATTCGAGGTCGACGGGTCGGCCGTCGTCGAGGCTGGTGAGGCGTTCCAACATCAGCAAAGCGGCGCCGTCGGGTACCTGCAGGGTGTCCGCGGAGTGCGGGTCGGCCGCGATGGCCTCCAGAGCGAGCGCGGCCGAGCCGAGTTGCCGGCCGCTGACCTGCTCGATGAGGGCGAAGACATCGTTGGTCTCCAGCGGATGGGTGATGACCTGTTCCCCGATATCGGGTGCGAGGTAGGTGAGGTCGAGCGACAGCGGGAGGTCGCCGAGGTAGCGCAGCCGTTCGATATAGACGACTTCGGAGCCGGGGGCGAGATCGAGCTTGCGGGCCACCGCGGGCGGGGCGGCCATGGTGAGGACGGCCCTGACCTCATTGCGCACCTCGCCGTAGTGCTTGAAAGTCTCCTTCAGCCCCACCAGCGCATCGAGGCCGTGGTCGAGTTTGCGCACCGCGACGTGGGTGCCCACTCGGGTGCCGCGATCGATCAGGCCCTCGTCCTTCAGAACGCCGAGCGCCTCACGGATGGTGTTGCGCGAGACCGAGAATTCGGCGGCCAGTTCGGTTTCGCTGGGCAGGCCATCGGGATAGCCACCGGCGTGGATCTGATGGCGCAACAGATCGGCGACCGGACGGGCCTGATCGGCCCGCGCGCGGCGGATCGGTGTCGGATCGGTGGCTGCCACCCGATCACCGTAAAACCGATCCGGACACGTTCCCGACCGCTGAGCAGCCCGGATAGCAGCAGCGGACCCATTACGCCGCCGTCGTAGCCGAGGGACCAGCCACGATCGCGGCGCGATGTGTTATTGCGCCACCTCACCGAAGCTGGTTCGACTTCCGATCGCACTGAATCGAAATGCTGCGCGTCGTACGGATCGGGATCAGCCACTATCGCCGCCATCCGGTTCGTCCCGGTCTGGTGGTTGTTCGGCGTCGCCGTGTTCGCCCAGGAACTTCCCGAGGAGTTCCTCGGGGTGAAAGTGGTGGTTGATGGTGTCGCCGCCGGTGTCCAGTAGTGGTGGTGGGTGCCAGTGGACGCGGCCGCTGGTGGGGTCGATTGCGGTGGTCCAGCCCAGTTCGGCGAGGCGGTTGTCCGGTCCGCAGCCCAGACCGAGGGTGGGGGCGTCGGTGCGTCCGCCGCGGGCCCAGCTCGGGTCGGCGTGGTGGACCTGGGTGAGGTTGGCGCATCGGGTGCAACCGGGGCGGGTGCAGCCACGGTCGCGGTTGTAGAGCAGCAGGCGTTGGGCTTTCGTGGCCAGCCGTTTGGTGCGGCCCAGGTAGAGCGGTTCGGCGGTGTGGTGTCGGTAGACGACCAGGTAGTGGTGGGCGTGCTCGGCCAGGCGGATCAGGTCAGCCATGGGCATGAGGGTGCCGGTACCGGTGACCGCGATGCCGGCGGCGGCTTCGAGTTCGGCCAGGGTGGTCGAGACCACGACGGTGACCGGTAGCCCGCCGTGCTGGCCGAGCCTCTTGGACATCAGGGTGTCGCGCAGAATGGCTTTGAGGGCGTCGTGGTTGCGTTGCACAGCGGTGCGGGTGTCGCGGAGAGCTGTCGGGTCGGCCAGATCATCGAAGGTCCTGAACTCGGGCACATCATCAACGCTCGGCGCCCACTCAGACCCAAGATTAGACCCGGCTGCCATATCGCGTTCGGGCTCAGCGTTACTCTCTGCTTCTGCGTCTGACTGGAGGTCGGCGTCGAGGTCGCCATCGAGTGGATTGGGATCCGGATTGTGTTGCGGCTGTGCGTCGTCGGGGTTGTTGATCCCGGGCCGGGCCCACGCATCGAAGGCGGTCCCCAGATAGGCGGCCAGCTCGGGATCGACCCAACCACTGATATGGGTGAGCCCGTCGGCATCTTGCTTGCCGATCCTGATCCCGCGCCTGTGGCGGGCCAGGTCCGGGCCGGGGCCGTCCTGGTCTAGCAACATCAACGCGTGCGTGGCTGCTGCCTGCACCGTCTCCGGACCGGCGGCCGCCGCCACCGAGACCAGGATCTCTTCGAGCTCCGCACACTTGGCCGGAGCGGTGTGTTTCGCGGCCTGGTGCACTGCGCCGCGAATGACCCGGATATGCCCGTCGTTGATCGTGCCCGCGGCCAACGCGGCCGCACACGCCGGGAGCAACGGCGCCAGCACCTCTCCGCCCATGGCGTGGCGTGGCCCCAACTGCTTGGCGGCCTGAATCCGCCTGCCCGCCTCAGCCCCGGACAGGCGCATCCGAGTGGACAGCACGTCGGCCCAGGTCTTGCCCCCGATCTCATGGGCGGTCGCCCGATCCATCAACACCGCTAGGATCCGGTGATCGACCGCCGCATCGGCGCGGGCACGTTCCTCGCGTTCAGACTGGATCGCCAACAACTCCGCCGTGTCAAAGCAGGTGAAATCGGCATCCAACAGTGCTTTGACCGACGCGGCGCGGTCGGAGAGGGCATGCTGCACCGACTCCCGACTGGCCACCACATCCGATCCCATGACTCGAACATACGTGCGACCACCGACAGAACACGCCACAATGTGACACCAGAGGCAGACGAGACCAAAGAAAGACCTGAGGCACCAAACCCGCTGCCAGCGAGTCACTTTGGCGAAAGCGCGACACGGGCCCGACCCGATAGGCATGGGCCGGGCCCGACGTCGACTACTTCGCCGCGGGTGCAGCCTCGTAGGTGACCCACGCCGTGCGCGTGGCCAACGTGTCATAGAGCGCCTGGGCTTGCAGATTGTCCGCAGCGGTCACCCATTGGACCACCGACCGCCCCTCGGCTGCCGCCATCTCGGTGAGGCGCCCGATGAGCGCTCGCCCCACGCCTTTTCCGCGCACCACAGGATCGGTGAAAAGGTCGTCAAGAAAAATCCCCGTCGAGCCCGTGTACGGCGAGGAGAACCGGCGGTGGTGGGCAAAGCCGACCAGTTCGCCGGCGACCGTGGCGACGATCGCCTTGCACTCGTGGCGCGGATCCATCAGCCAACCCCAAGCACGAGAGACGATCTCCTCCGATTCCTCAAGTTTGTAGAACTCGCGATACGCGCGGAACAGCGAACGCCATCGAGTCTCGTCGGCGGCTTCGAGCGTGCGGATAACAGGTGCGGTTGTGTCAGCCATGTTCTTTCCCATGTGAATCGTGTTTTCGATATCTGGTTCTGCGCGCCCGTTCGGCGCCACGCGGGTTCTACTCCGCTTGAGGTGTTGACTCACAGCCCCTTTCGACTCCGGAATGTCACCGATCAGCCACTACGGCGAGCGGCTGATCGCGATTGACGGGAAGGTCCGGACGGAGCGGAATGTCGCAACGGGGCGATTGGGTAACGCTTTGCTCAGAAAAGGAGTAACGTTATCTGGTATTCCCATGAATAACGATAACAGAGCATCCGAGATATCAACCACCCTGCTCGGCCGTATCGCCGCGCTGCCCGCGGGTACCAAGCTGCCGGGAGTCAGAGCACTCTCCGGTGAGTATCACGCAAGTGCCGCAACGGTTTCGGCCGCGCTGTCCGAGCTCAGCGCGCTGGGGTTGATCCGCGCGGAGCCAGGGCGCGGCACCTTCGTCACCGGACGACAGCGGCTGGCCGAACCCGACTATTCCTGGCAGACGCAAGCTCTCGGACCGGCACGGGTCGATGCCGACCGCGCCGCGCGGTTGGGCGGATACGGTACGGCCGATCACCTTCCCTTGTCCTGGGGGTACCTCGCGCCGGAACTGTCCCCGACCGCCGAGTTGCATCGCATCGCCAGCCGATCGGCGAAGAACTCTCGCGCCCACGCGATCACGCCGGTCGCCGGCTTACCGGAACTTCGGCGGGTCATAGCGGCCGAATACCGCGCCGACCCGAACGACGTGCTGGTGGTGTCGGGCGGCCAACAGGGGCTCGTGTTCGCCATGCGCACCCTTGCCGAGCCCGGCGCCACGGTCATCACCGAGAGTCCCAGCTATCCCGGAGCAATTCTGGCCGCACAGAGCGCGGGACTGAAGGTGGCATCGGTGCCCGCCGATTCCGAGGGGATCGTCGTCGAACGCCTCGCCGAGGAACTCGAGCGAACCAAGGCACGCCTGGTCTACATACAGCCCAGCTACGCCAATCCGACCGGAGCGGTCCTCAGTGCGCAACGCCGGACCCAGATTCTCGAGATCGCGGCAACGTACGGAGCATTCTTGCTGGAGGACGACTGGGCCAGACATCTGGGCATCGACGCGCACCCACCACCGCCGCTGTTCACCGCGGATCCGCACGGGCACGTCGTCACGATCCTGACTCTGGCGAAATCCGCTTCTCCCGCTCTTCGGCTGGGCGCCGTGATCGCGCGGGGGCCCGCCGGCGAACGATTACGAGCCGCGCGCACCGCCGATGACATATGCGTGGCGCCGCTCATCCAGGAGATCGGGCACAGCCTGCTGACGTCGACCGGCTGGCCCCGCCACCTCAAGCGCCTGCGCACCGAACTGGCGACGCGACGCGATGCGTTGATCGCGGCCATCGGGACCACGCTGCCCGACGTCGGCATCGGCACCATTCCGCAAGGGGGCATTCATCTTTGGGCGAAGCTGCCACACGGCATCGACACCCGCGAAGTGACTGCCGCCGCGTATGCCGACGGAGTACTCGTCGGTGACGGACGCCATTTCTTCGTCAACGAGCCGCCCGCACCGTTTCTCCGGCTCTCCTACGGTGCCGCCAGTCCCGCCCAATTGGCCGAGGGGGTCCGCACACTCGCCGACGTCATCGGACGCGTGGCCGGCTCCGCGCACTGAGTCGGGACACTCAGAGCGAGCGCGACAACACCCGGCCGAACTGCAGCAGCCGCTCCATCTGCGCCAGTCCCCCGTTGTCGACGGTCTTCGTATAGCGGAAGGACTCGCAGTACAGATCGCTGTCGGTGGCCGATGTGCGCCGGGCCCTGGTCACCAACTGGGTGTACATCCGCAGCCGCACCTCGGCCAGCCGGCGGGTGCCGTCGGAGAGCACGTCGAACTGGGTGCTCAGGATGTGGTCGCTGATCGTCGAGAGCAGGATGGTGCGCACCGATGAGGTCAACTGTCGCCGGTCGTCGTCGAACTCGTCGTCGGCGCGCCACAGGATGAGACGCAACCCATCGGTGGCCACCACCTCCTGCCACACCGCGGTGCCCCAGTGCTCCTCGGACTCCCCGCGCGACATGATGAACGCCGCGATGCCGGGGAATTCGACGACCGATCGCATCTGCTCCAGAGCAAGATCGGGATCGCGCAGATACACCGCCGCCGCGTCCTGCAGGCTCGTGTACGGCGCCCAGTCCTGCGGCACGGTCCTACTCCGCGCCGTCCGACGGCCGCAGTGCGGCAGCGGCGGCCCGGATCTGCGGGGTCACCAGCATGACCTGTCCGAGCACACCGTTGACGAAGCCCGGGGAGTCATCGGTGGACAGTTCCTTGGCCAGCTCGACCGCCTCGTCGACGGCCACCGGCTCGGGTACGTCCTCGGCGTGCAGCAGTTCCCACACCGCGACCCGCAGGATCGCCCGGTCGACCGCGGGCAGCCGGTCCAGCGTCCACCCCTGCAGGTGCGAGGAGATCAGATCGTCGACATGCGCGGCATGCTCGGTGACACCGCGCGTCACCGTCACGGTGTACGGGTTCAGCGGCGAGATATCGGCCTGGGTATGCGACAGCGCGTTGCGCGAATCGGCCGCCTCCGCGGCGGTGATACCGCGGGCCTCCGCCTCGAAGATCAGATCGACGGCGCGTTTGCGGGCCTGATGCCGACCGCGGTCGCCCTTACGGTCAACCATTCGTCCGGCCTTCAGCCATTGACCCGGCCGAGGTACGAACCGTCGCGCGAGTCGACCTTCAGCTTGTCCCCGGTGTTGATGAACAACGGCACCTGCAGCTCGGCGCCGGTCTCCACGGTGGCGGGCTTGGTGCCGGCGTTGGAGCGATCACCCTGCAGGCCCGGCTCGGTGTGGGTGACGACGAGTTCCACCGTCACCGGCAGCTCCAGGTACAGCGGCGCACCGTCGTGGAACGCGATCTGCACGGCCATGCCCTCCAGCAGGAAGTCGGCGAGGCGGCCCACCAGGGATTCCGACAGGGGATGCTGCTCGTAATCCTCGGAGTCCATGAAGACGAAATCCGAACCATCGCGGTACAGGTAGGTGGCGTCGCGGCGGTCGACGGTGGCCGTCTCGACCTTCACACCGGCGTTGAACGTCTTGTCCACGACCTTGCCCGACAGGATGTTCTTGAGCTTGGTACGCACGAATGCAGGGCCTTTACCGGGCTTGACGTGCTGGAACTCGGTGATCTGCCAGAGCTGTCCCTCGATCTGCAGGACGAGACCATTCTTGAAGTCGGCGGTTGATGCCACGTGTGTACAGCTCCTAGATCAGGTGATGACAGCCAGTTCCTTGGGGAACCGGGTGAGCAATTCGGGTTCGGGTGCGTCCTCGCTGCCGACGACCAGGGTGTCCTCGATTCGGACACCGCCCCGGCCGGGCAGGTAGACGCCGGGCTCCACGGTGACCGCAGCGCCAGCAAGCAGTGTACCGACGGCCGAGGCACTGATTCCCGGCGCTTCGTGTATCTGCAGTCCGACCCCGTGTCCGAGCCCGTGCCCGAAGTTCTCGGCGTGGCCGGCATCGGCGATCACCTGACGTGCTGCGGCGTCCACCGCGGGCAGGTCCGCCCCGGGCAGCACGGCCGCCCGGCCGGCCGCCTGCGCGGTCGCCACCAACTCGTAGAGCTCGCGCTGCCAGTCCGCGGCGCTGCCCAAAACGAAGGTGCGAGTCATATCGGAGTGATAGCCCGCCACCAACGCGCCGAAGTCGATCTTGACGAAATCCCCAGTGGCCAGCACGGCGTCGGTGGGTCGGTGGTGCGGGATTGCCGAGTTCGATCCGGTTGCCACGATCGTCTCGAATGAGACCCCGTCGGCGCCGTGGTCGAGCATCAGCGACTCCAGGTCCCGCCTGACCTCTTTCTCCGTCCGGCCGGGCCGCAGGCCGCCCCGTTCGACGAGGTCGTGCAGTGCGGCGTCGGCCGCCTCGCAGGCCAAGCGCAGTATCGCGATCTCGCCGACATCCTTGACCTCGCGCAGCCGCTCGACCATCCCGGCGGCCCGTACGAATTCGACGCCGGCTCCGGCCCGCTCCAACGATGTGAAACCGTCGACGGTCACCACATGGCTCTCGAAGCCCAGCCGGCGCACTCCGTCGGCGGCCCGAGCGGCCAGGGCGGGGCCCACTGCCCGCTCGATGACCACGTCGGCGTCGGGCGCCTGGGCGGCGGCCTGCGTTACATAACGCCCGTCGGTTGCCAAGACCGGCGTGTCCCGTTCAGCGAACACCAGCAGCGCGGCATTGGAACCGGTGAATCCTGACAGATAACGCACGTTGACCAGGTCCGTTACCAGCATTGCGTCCAGGTCGGCGGCCGCCAGCCGCCGCCGCAACCGGTCTCTGCGCGCAGATATCGTCACGGTCGATGACGCTACTCGCTAGGCTGTGCCCTCATGAGCAAGTGGTTGCTGCGCGGACTCGTGTTCGCCGCGGTCGTGGTGGTGCTGCGTTTGATCCAGGGAGTCCTGGTGGATTCCTTCCCGACGCAAGCGGGATGGATCAGCCCGACGCTCGGGTTGTTCCTGGCCGTTCCGGTACTGCTGTGGGCCTACGCCGACGGCCGCGCCGACGCCCGCGCGCAGAGCGACCCGGACCGCCGCCAGGATCTGGCGATGGTGTGGTTGGTGGCCGGCCTGATCGCCGGGCTGCTGGGCGACCTGGTGTGCTGGTTCATCGGGTTGTTCTACCCCGCGCTCTACACCGGCGGCCTGCTCAGCGAGCTGACCTCGTTCGCCGCGTTCACCGCGCTGCTGGTTTTCGTGGCAGGCGTGATCGCGGTGACTGTCGGCCGCTGGACGGTCGATCGGAAGGCTCCGCCGTTCGTCCGGCGCCGTGAGGGTGATGAGGACCGCGCCGACACCGACGTGTTCGCCGCGGTCCAGCCCGGCCCCGAAGAGCCGGCCAAGAGCTAACTACCGCGTGCCGACCACGGAGTAGGCCGCCGCCAGCAGAGTCGGGTCCGGCCCTTCGAGGCGGCCGGGCTTGGCCAGTCCGTCGAGCACGACGAAACGCAGCACCCCGGAACGGTTCTTCTTGTCCCCGGCCATGTACTCCAGCAGCTGCGGCAGCGCGTCGGCGTCGTAGCTGACCGGCAGACCCAGCGAGGTCAGTACCCGCGCGTGCCGGTCTGCGGTGTCATCATCGAGGCGCCCCGCGAGACGACCCAGCTCTGCGGCGAACACCAGGCCCACCGAGACGGCGGCACCGTGGCGCCACTTGTAGCGCTCGCGCCGTTCGATGGCATGCGCCAGCGTGTGCCCGTAGTTCAGGATTTCGCGCAGCGCCGACTCTTTCTCGTCGGCGGCCACCACCTCGGCCTTGACGGCGATGGCACGACGGATCAGTTCCGGCAAGACCGTCCCGGCCGGATCCAGCGCGGCCTCCGGATCCGCCTCGATGAGATCGAGGATCACCGGGTCGGAGATGAAGCCGGCCTTCACGATCTCGGCCATGCCCGCAACGATCTCGTTGCGCGGAAGTGACTGCAGCGTCGCCAGATCGACGAGCACCGCCAGCGGCTGATGGAAGGCGCCCACCAGATTCTTGCCGGCATCGGTGTTGATTCCGGTCTTACCGCCGACGGCGGCGTCGACCATGCCCAGCAGTGTGGTCGGCACGTGCACGATGTCGACGCCGCGCAACCAGGTGGCCGCGGCGAAACCGGCCACATCGGTGGCCGCTCCCCCGCCGAGGCTGACAACGGCATCCTTGCGCCCGATTCCGATGCGGCCCAACACTTCCCAGATGAAGCCGACGACAGGCAATTCCTTGCCTGCCTCGGCGTCGGGGATCTCGATGCGATGCGCGTCGATGCCGAGGCCGGCCAGATGCTCACGCACCGCCTCGGCGGTCTGCGCCAGCGTCGGCTGGTACAGGATCGCGACTTTGTGCCGCCCGGTCAGGGTGCGGCCCAGATCCTCGAGCAGACCGGTGCCGATGATGACCGGGTAGGGTCGGTCGACCAGAACGTCCACTGTGACGGGTTCACTCATTGCGTGCCTCTGCTCGTTTGGCCAGCGCCGCCGGAGTGGGCGGGGCCTCGGTGGTCGGTGCCGGGTTGAGAACGGTCGGAAGCCGCCGCCAGGCCGGGCGGCGTCGGCGCCGTGGCCGGGACGGACCGCAGCCTTGCAGGCGGGTGACGATATGGCGCACCACGGCACCGGGATTGCGCCGGTTGGTGTTGACCCGCATGGTGGCCACCTCACGAAAGAGTGGCACCCGGGCGTCCATGAGAGCCCGATACTTCTCGGCGGGGTCCTCGCCGGCCAGCAGCGGGCGCGCGCTTCCAGCGGTACGCCGAATTCCTTCTGCGGCGCTGATTTCCAGGTAGATCACGGTGTGCCCGGCCAGCGCCTCGCGCACCGCGGGGGTGGTCACCGCGCCACCGCCCAAGGACACCACACCGTCATGCTCGGCCAGCGCCTTGCGCACCACGTCGGCCTCGATGGCTCGAAACGCCGGCTCACCGTCGGTGAAGATGTCGGCGATGCTGCGGCCGGTGGTCTCGACGATGGCAACGTCGGTGTCCAGCAAGGGAACTCCCAGCGCCTTGGCCAGCCGCCGTCCGATGGTGGATTTGCCGGAGCCCGGCATTCCCACCAGAACAGCCTTGGGCGCCATGGCTATCCCGCCCGCGCCGCTGAGTTTTTCCCCGAGTCGCTGCTCTCCAGTCCGCCGGAGCGCTCCACGACCGCGGCCAGATAGCTGTCCACATTGGCCTTGGTCTCGGCCAGCGAGTCGCCGCCGAACTTCTCCAGTGCCGCGCGCGCCAGCACGAGCGCCACCATGGTCTCGACGACCACACCGGCTGCCGGCACGGCACACACGTCGGAGCGCTGGTGGATTGCGACGGCCTCGTCGCCGGTGGCCATGTCGACGGTCGCCAGGGCACGCGGCACGGTGGAGATCGGCTTCATGGCGGCCCGCACCCGCAGTGGCTGCCCGTTGGTCATACCACCTTCCAGGCCGCCTGCGCGGTTGGTGGACCGGACGATGCCGTCGGGGCCGGGGTAGATCTCGTCGTGGGCGACGCTGCCCCGGCGTCTGGCGGTTTCGAAGCCGTCGCCGATCTCGACACCCTTGATCGCCTGGATGCCCATGACCGCGGCAGCCAGCTGGCTGTCGAGGCGGTTGTCACCGCTGGTGAACGAACCCAACCCGACGGGCAGGCCGCTGACCACGACCTCGACGATGCCGCCGAGAGTGTCACCGTCCTTCTTGGCGGCTTCGATCTCGGTGATCATGGCGGCCTCGGCGTCCTTGTCGAAGGCGCGGACCGGGCTGTCGTCGATGGCGGCCAGGTCCTGCGGCTGCGGCGGCGGGCCGTCGTAGGGTGCCGAGGCGCCGATGGAGATGACGTGCGAGACCACCTCGACGCCGAGTGCCTGCTGCAGGAAGGCCCGGGCGATGGTGCCCGCGGCGACACGCGCCGCGGTTTCGCGGGCACTGGCCCGTTCCAGCACCGGGCGAGCGTCGTCGAAGCCGTACTTGAGCATCCCGGCGTAATCGGCGTGGCCCGGGCGCGGGCGGGTCAGGGGGGCGTTGCGCGCGGCATCGCTGTCGAGTTGTTCGGCCGACACCGGGTCGGCGGCCATCACGGTCTCCCACTTCGGCCATTCGGTGTTACCGATCTCGACGGCGATGGGTCCGCCGAGGGTGAGGCCGTGACGTACCCCGGCCAACACTGTGACCTGGTCCTTCTCGAACTTCATCCGGGCGCCGCGACCGTACCCGAGACGGCGGCGCTGCAGCTGGGCGGCGATATCCTCGGAGGTCACCGCCAGCCCGGCAACCATCCCCTCGACCATCGCCACCAGGGCGCGACCATGGGATTCACCTGCGGTAGTCCATCGCAACACGGGTGCCATTGTCCCACAGCGGCTGAGCCGCTAAATCCAGCCCAGCGGCTGAGCCGCTAAATCCAGCCCAGCGCCGAGCCGCTAAATCCAGCCGACCGCCGACACCACGGCCACCGCACTCGCGACACACATGGCCGGCCCGTGTGCGAGCGGATCGGTACGGCCGAACAACCGAGCGGTCAGCGCCCAGGTCGCGGTGAGCAGCGGGGCGGCCAGGGCGGCCAGCGCCCACACGTCGATGCCGAAGGCACCTGTCAGTGCTCCGACGCCGAGCGCAAGCTTGACGTCGCCGGCACCGAGGTGGCCGGGCACCGC
Organism: Mycolicibacterium neoaurum ATCC 25795; assembly: GCF_000691525.1. Taxonomy (GTDB): domain Bacteria; phylum Actinomycetota; class Actinomycetes; order Mycobacteriales; family Mycobacteriaceae; genus Mycobacterium; species Mycobacterium neoaurum. The sequence goes on along the minus strand of NZ_JMDW01000009.1, from coordinate 319,151 downwards.
GAGATGGATGGCCAGATAGCTGCCGAACAGCGCGACCGCGCCGGCAAGCGCGGGCGCTGCGCGGCCGCAGGATGCCGCCCAGCACAGCACCAGCAGGGCTCCGGGCAGCGTCAACATATTGGGCAGTCGGCGTTGCCGTAGGTCGTAGACGGTCAGCGCGGTCAACCACACGCCCACCGCGGCCCACCCCATATATCCAGGCTAGGGCCGTTCGAGGGCCGCTCTCATCACCTCTTGCGGAGCGGTCATGCCGGTGAACTGCTCGACCTGGGCGACGGCCTGATGCAACAGCATCTGCAGTCCGCTGACCACCCGGCCCCCGGCGGTGCGCACGGCCGCGGCCAACGGTGTGGGCCACGGGTCGTAGATGGCGTCGAGCAACACCGGCACCGTCGCGATGGTGTCGGCGTATCGCGCGGCGACCTCGGCGGGCAGCGTGTTCACCGCGACGTCGAGCTCGGCGACCGGGCGGCCCAGTTCGACCCACTCGGTATCGGCACCGAGTTGGCGTCCGATGGCCACCGGTTCGGCGGCCTTGGCCTCATCGCGGGCCAACACGGCGATATGACGCACACCGAGACTCACCAGTGCGGCGACCGCGGCCGGCGCGGTGCCGCCGGAGCCCAGCACCGCCGCGCGTTGCGGGGCATCCACGTGATCGGACAACGCGCCTATGACCCCGTCGATATCGGTGTTATCGGCACGCCATCCGGTTCCGGTGCGCACCAGGGTGTTGGCCGAGCCGACCAGTGCGGCGCGTTCGGTGCGTTCGGTGGCGGTGGCCAGTGCGGCGAACTTGCCCGGTTTGGTGACCGAGAGGCCGACCCATTCGGGGCCGAGCCCGGCGACCAGTCCCGGCAATTGGTCGGCCGTGCATTCGATGCGGTCATAGGTCCACGACGTCAGTCCCAGCGCGCGGTAGGCGGCCAGGTGGACATCGGGTGAGCGCGAATGCGAGATCGGGGAACCCAGCACCGCGGCCCGCCGGATGTCGGGCCGGCTATCGGGCACGGCGGCGGGCCGCCTATCGGGCACGGCGGCGGGCCGCCTATCGGGCACGGCGGCGGGCCGCCTATCGGGCACTGTCGAGCACACCGTTGCGCCTGGCGATCTCGATATTGGCCAGATGCTCGTCGTAATCGCGGGTGAAGTTGGTGGTGCCCTGCAGGTCGATGGTGACGAAGTACAGCCAGTCCCCGATCGCGGGGTTCTCGGCGGCGACGACCGCCGGCGCCCCCGGTGAGCAGATCGGCGTCTTGGGCAGGCCCAACGAGGCGTAGGTGTTCCACGGCGTGATCCGTGCTCGGTCGGCGTCGGTGGTGGCCACCTCGGTGCGGTCCAACGAATAGTTGACCGTGGAGTCGAACTCCAGCTTCCGGTTCTCGGCGAGCCGGTTGTAGATCACCCTGGCAACCTTGGAGAAGTCCTGGGGCTTGGATTCGCGCTGCACCAGCGACGCCACCACGAGCACCTGGTAGGGCGTGATGTTGGCGGTGGTGGCCGCATCGAGCAATCCGTTGGCCTCGTAGGTCGCCGTGCTCGACCGGATCAATCCCGCCAGGATGCTCTCCGGCGTTCCCGACGGGTCGACATTCCAGCTACCCGCGGCGATCAGGCCTTCCAACCGGCGATGGTCGTCGCCCATGGCCTCCAGGCCCGGGTTCGCCCACGGCGGGACGGCGAGGGTGGCGGGGTCAGCGCTGCCTGCGGCGCGTTTGAGGTCCTCTGCGGAGACGCATTCCCGGGTGCCGTTGAGATCGACGCACGAGGCTTGGGAGATGAGCGTCAGGATGCCCTCGGTCACCGCGTCGGTCTTGACATCGGCGACATCGTCGAGCTGGCGGCCCTCGGGGATGACGAGCTGGCCGACACGATTGGCCGGATCGGCGAGGCGTTCGACCGCATTGGCGGCCGGGATCTCGGTGCGCACCTTGTAGAAGCCGGGCTGGATGGCCGCGATCGCCGGGTTGGTCGCGGCCGCCTCGACGAAGGTCTTCGACGAAGACACGACATTGCTCTGTTGCAGGGTCTGGCCGATCGCGGTGGTGGTGTCCCCGCTGTGCACCTCGATGACGACATCGTCGACACCTTCGCCGGCGAAGTCACCGCCGCTTCCGAACATGTTGTGCCACATTCGCGATCCGACGAACACCGCGCCGACGACGACCACCACGAGGGTCGCCACCGCGAGAATCGTGTAGGTCCGCCGCCGTCGGGCCATCCGTCGCGCCCGGGCGCGCTCGGCGCGATTCATCCGGCGACGCGGCGGTCCGACGGCGATCGGCTCATGGCGGTCGGTACTCCATTGTGAATCCCACTGGTCACTCATCGGCCACCCTTAATGCGGACCGGCGCTGGTCCAACCAGGTCTGCAGAATCCCCACTGCCGCAACCTGATCGACCATGGCCCGCTGGTTCTTGGCGCGCACTCCGGCATCCCGGAGCGCCCGCTGTGCACTCACCGTGGTCAGTCGTTCGTCAGCCAATCGCACCGGTACCGGCGCGATCAGCTCGGCCAGCTTGTCGGCCATCTCGACGGCATCCTGGGCCGACGATCCGGAGCGGTCGGCCAGCGTGCGCGGCAACCCGACGATGACCTCGACGGCATCGTTCTCCTGTACCAGCGCCACCAACCGACGCAGATGCCGTCCGGTGCGTTCCCGTTTGACCGTCTCCAGCGGAGTGGCCAGGATCCCGTCGGGATCGCTGCCTGCCACGCCGATACGCACGGTGCCGACATCGACCCCGAGCCGCCGGCCGCGCCCCGGGTCATCGGGGCCGGGCCGGTCAGGGCTGCGGTCGACGTCCAGTGGCACCGGCTAGCTCCGGGAGATCTCTGCGCGCAGCGCGGCCAACGCCGCGTCGATACCCGCCGCCCCCTTACCGGAACCCTGGGCCAGATCGGCCTTCCCACCCCCACGGCCGTTGACCGGACCGCCCAGCACCTTGACCAGGTCGCCGGCCTTCAGACCCAAATCCTGAGCGCCCGCATTCACCGCAACCACGAACGGCACGCTGCCGTCGTCGCCCTCGGCGATCAGGGCGACCACACCGGGCTCGGAGCCCAGCTTGCCCTTGATGTCACCCACCAGGCTGCGCAGATCCCCGGCCGAGACCCCGCCCGCCATCCGCTGTGCCACCAGACGGACCTTACCGACCGTCTCGGCACCGGCGGCGGCGTTTGCCGCGGCGGCGCGGGCGTTGGCAAGACGCACCTTGTCGAGTTCCTTCTCAGCGGCGCGCAGTCGCTCGACGAGGTTGGCCACCCGGGCCGGGACCTCCTCGGACGGCACCTTCAGCGAGGAGGCCAGCCCGGCCATCAGCGCGCGTTCCTTGGACAGATGCCGGAAGGATTCCAGGCCCACATAGGCTTCGACACGTCGCACGCCGGAGCCCACCGAGGACTCCCCGAGCAGCGTCACCGGACCGATCTGCGCGGAGCTGCGCACATGAGTTCCGCCGCACAGTTCCAGCGAGAACGGCCCACCGATCTCGACCACCCGCACTTCGTCGGGGTAGTTCTCCCCGAACAGTGCCATCGCGCCCATCGCCTTGGCCTGGTCGAGTCCGGTGTTGAACGTGTTGACCGCGTAGTCGGCCTGCACGGCCTCGTTGGCGACCTCTTCTATCTGGGTGCGCTGGGCCTCCGACAGCGATCCCTGCCAGTTGAAGTCGAATCGTAGGTAGCCCGGGCGGTTCAACGAGCCGGCCTGTACAGCGTTGGGCCCCAACACCTCTCGCAACGCCGCGTGCACCATATGGGTGCCCGAGTGGCCCTGGGTCGCGCCGTGCCGCCAGGTCGGATCCACCTCGGCGAGGATGGTGTCACCCTCGACGAACTCACCCGATTCGACCCGGATGCGGTGCGCCCACAGCGTTTTCGCGATCTTCTGCACATCGGTGACGGTCGCCTTGGCCGTCTCCGACGAGCCGGTGCCGGTGATGGTGCCCTCGTCTGCGATCTGGCCACCGGATTCGGCGTAGAACGGGGTCCGATCCAAGATCAGCTCGACGGTGCCGTCCGTGCTGCCGTGGCTGACCACCGGAACCCGGGTGCCGTCGACGAAGATGCCGAGAATGGTTGCCTGCGTGGCGAGCTCATCGAAACCGGTGAACTCGGTGGGGCCACCATCGACGAGGTCGCGGTACGCGGACAGGTCGGTGTGGGCCTGCTTGCGGGCGGCGGCGTCCGCCTTGGCCCGCTGCCGTTGCTCGGCCATCAGCCCGCGGAAACCCTCTTCGTCCACACTGAGGCCTGCTTCGGCGGCCATCTCGAGGGTGAGCTCGATCGGGAAGCCGTAGGTGTCGTGCAGCGTGAAGGCGTCGACGCCCGAGAGCGTGGACTTGCCCGCGCTGCGGGTCGCCTCGGCGGCATCGTCGAACAACCGCGATCCCGAGGCCAGGGTCCGGTTGAACGCCGTCTCCTCGGCCACCGCGATGCGGTGGATGCGGTCGAAGTCGGTGACGAGTTCGGGGTAGGACGGTCCCATCTCGTCGCGCACGGTGACCATGAGCTCGCTCATGATGGGCTGCTCCACCCCGAGCAGCTTGGCAGCGCGGATGATCCTGCGCAGCAGGCGGCGCAGGACATAACCGCGCCCCTCGTTCCCGGGGCTGACACCGTCGCCGATGATGATGGCGGCGGTGCGGCTGTGGTCGCCGATGATGCGGTAGCGGACATCGTCGGTGTGGTTGCCCTGGCCGTAGCCGCGGGGCGCGTACTGGGCCACCTTGTCGATAACGGGTCGCACCAGATCGGTTTCGTAGACGTTGTCCACACCCTGCAGCAGGCAGGCGATGCGCTCGACACCCATGCCGGTGTCGATGTTCTTGCGCGGCAACGGCCCGAGGATTTCGAAGTCGTCCTTCGACGTCCCCTCGCCGCGCTCGTTCTGCATGAACACGAGATTCCATATCTCGATGTAGCGGTCCTCGTTGGCTTCCGGCCCGCCGTCGACGCCGTACTCGGGTCCGCGGTCGTAGTAGATCTCCGAGCACGGTCCACAAGGCCCGGGGATGCCCATCGACCAGTAGTTGTCGGCCATGCCGCGGCGCTGGATGCGCTCGAGCGGCAGCCCGGCGACCTCCTGCCACAGTTCGATGGCCTCGTCGTCATCGAGGTAGACCGTCGCCCACAGGCGCTCCGGGTCGAAGCCGTAGCCACCCTCGGAGACCGGGTTGGTCAGCAGCGTCCAGGCCAGCTCGATGGCGCCCTTCTTGAAATAGTCGCCGAAACTGAAGTTGCCGGCCATCTGGAAGAAGGTGTTGTGGCGGGTGGTGATACCGACTTCTTCGATATCCGGGGTGCGGATGCACTTCTGCACGCTGGTCGCCCGCTCGTACGGCGGGGTGCGCGCACCGAGGAAGAAGGGCACGAACTGCACCATGCCGGCATTGACGAACAGCAGGTTGGGATCGTCGAGGATCACCGAGGCACTGGGCACCTCGGTATGTCCCGCTTTCACGAAGTGATCGAGGAAGCGTTTCCTGATCTCGTGTGTCTGCACGTGCTGCTGTCCTTTGGTCCAACCTGCGAATACAACGACCGCACCACAGTACCGTTTGGTTACCGGTCGGAATCTTCAGCCCGACACGAAGCTCAGCCGCACCGACCGACGCGGGTTGTCCCTGTTCAGGTCCACCAGGACGATGCTCTGCCAGGTTCCCAGCAATGGCGTGCCGTCGCCGACCGGCACCGTCACCGACGGTGACACCAGGCCCGGGAGCACGTGATCGGCACCGTGGCCGGGCGAACCGTGCGCATGCCGGTAGCGATCATCGCGCGGCAGCAGACGCTCCAGGGTGTCGATCAGATCGTCGTCGGAGCCCGCCCCGGTTTCGATGACGGCGATGCCCGCCGTGGCGTGCGGGACGAAGACGTTGCACAGTCCGTCGCCCCTGCCCGCGCAGAACCGTGCGACCTCGTCGGTGAGGTCGACGATCCGGCGACGCGAGGTGTCCAGATCGAGCAGATGGGTCTTCATCAGCGTTTCCTTCGGATGATGGCGCGCAACTTCTCCAACCGGGTCGCGATCTCGCGTTCGGCGCCGTACCCGGTGGGCCGGTAGTAGTCGACGCCGACCAATTCGTCCGGCGGATATTGCTGTGACGCAACGCCGCCCGGCGCGTCGTGGGCGTACTTGTAGCCCACCGCGTTACCCAGTTTCTGGGCACCGGCATAGTGCCCGTCCCGCAGATGCGCGGGCACCAACCCGGCCTTGCCCGCCCGGATGTCACCCATCGCCGCGCCCAGCGCCGTGGTCACCGCATTCGACTTCGGCGCGGTGGCCAGGTGAACGGTGGCGTGCGCCAGGGTCAGCTGCGCCTCGGGCATCCCGATCAGCTGCACGGTCTGCGCCGCGGCGACCGCGGTGGGCAACGCGCTCGGATCCGCCATCCCGATATCTTCACTGGCCAGGATCATCAGTCGGCGCGCAATGAAGCGCGGGTCCTCCCCCGCGGTCAGCATCCGAGCCAGATAGTGCAGCGCGGCGTCGACATCGGAGCCGCGCACCGATTTGATGAAGGCGCTGACGACGTCGTAATGCTGGTCACCGTCGCGGTCGTAGCGCACCGCGGCCTGATCCAGCGACTGCTCGACGACCTCGACCGTGATCCGCTCACCCGTTTCGCTGGCCACCTCCAGCGCCGTCAGCGCGCGGCGGGCATCCCCGGCCGACAATGTGACCAACAGCTCCAGCGCGTCGTCGTCGAGCGCGACCTTGCCCGCCAATCCCCGCTCGTCGGTCGCCGCGCGCTGCAGCACGGTACGGATATCGTCGGCGTCCAGCGGTTGCAGCTGCAGGATCAACGATCGCGACAACAGCGGCGCCACCACGGAGAACGACGGGTTCTCGGTGGTCGCTGCCACCAGCAGCACCACCCTGTTCTCCACCGCCGCCAACAGGGCGTCCTGCTGGGTCTTGGAGAACCGGTGCACCTCGTCGATGAACAGCACCGTCTGCTGTCCGCGGATCGCGGCGCGACGGGCCTCCTCGATGACCGCGCGCACCTCCTTGACCCCTGCGGACAGCGCCGATAACGCCTCGAATCGACGCCCGGTGGCACCGGAGATCAACGAGGCCAGCGTGGTCTTGCCGGTACCGGGCGGGCCATAGAGGATCACGCTGGCCGCACCGGACCCCTCCACCAGGCGGCGCAGTGGCGATCCCGGTCTGAGCAGGTGTTGTTGGCCGACCACGTCGTCGAGCGTGGCCGGACGCATCCGGACGGCGAGCGGACTGGCGGCCGTCGGCAGCGCATCACCCGGAGGGGAATCTCCGGGCATGTCGAACAGACTGTCGGCCACCCCTCAACGCTAAGCGGTCACGAAGTCGATCAGCTCCTCGACCCGCCCGATCAGCGCCGGTTCCAGATCGTTCCAGTCCCGGACGCGGCCGCGGATGCGCTGCCAGGCGCCGGCGATATCGGCCTGGGTGGCATGTGGCCAGCCCAGCGCCTCGCAGATCCCGTGTTTCCAGTCGATACCGCGCGGGATCACCGGCCACTGCTTCAGGCCCAGTCGTTCGGGTTTGACCGCCTGCCAGATGTCGATGTACGGGTGCCCGACCACCAGCACATGGTCACCTGAGCTCGCGCGCATCGCCTCGGCGGCGATCCGCGATTCCTTGGAGCCCGCCACCAGGTGGTCGACGAGCACGCCGAGCTTGCGGCCGGGCCCGGGCTGGAACTCCGCGACAATGCCGGCCAGATCGTCCACACCGCCCAGGTATTCGACGACGACACCCTCGATGCGCAGATCCGCACCCCACACCTGCTCGACGAGTTCGGCGTCGTGGCGGCCCTCGACGTAGATCCGGCTGGCCAGGGCGACACGCGCCTTCGCACCGGCGACCGCCACCGACCCGGAAGCGGTGCGGGCCGGCGCGGCCGGGGCACGCTTGGGCACCGTCAGAATCACCGGCTTGCCCTCGACGAGGAAGCCGGGGCCCAGCGGGAAGGAGCGGATCCGGCCGTTGCGGTCCTCCAGGTCCACCCGGTTGTTCTCGATACGCACCACCGCGCCGACGAAACCGCTGGAGGGATCCTCGACCACCAGTCCCCGCTCCGCCGGGTGTTCGACGGAGCGAACGCGCTTAGGCGTGTGCGGGTTTCGAGACAGGATGTCGGAGCCGTATCGATCAGTCACGCGGGCGATCCTAGAAAGCCCCGCTGCGGACCCGCCGATACGACATGCCGCCGTCATAGCATCGAGATGTGTTGCTCGATCGTGCGACGGCCGACGGTATCGCGGCCGGAGCCATCACCCTGGTGCTGCGCAAGTGGGACCGCCCGCGGGTCAAGGCCGGCGGCACCCAACGCACCCAGGCCGGGACCGTGTATGTCGACTCGGTCGACGAATGCCCGGCCGGTTACCGGGTGACACCGGCGCAAGCCCGTGCGGCCGGCTACCCCGACGCCGCCACCGCGCAGGCAGAACTGGATGGGCGCATCGCCGCGCACACGTATCTGATCGGGGTCTGCTATCTGGCTCCGGACGAGCGTCCTGCCCTGGCCGAGGGCATACCGACCGCCGACGAGATCGCCGAGATCACCGCGCGACTGGACCGCTGGGACGCGGCCACCGAACCCTGGACCAGGACGTACCTGCATCTGATCGGCGACAACGAAGGTGTCCGGGCACCGGATCTGGCCGCTCGGGTCGGTACCGACACAGCGCGGTTCAAGCGCAGGGTCAGACAGCTGAAAGGGCTCGGGCTGACCATCAGTCTGGGCACCGGCTATCGGCTGTCCCCGCGCGGACAGACGTACCTGCGCTTGAGTTGAACGGCCGCGCCGAACAGCCGGCCACTCGGTTCACCCACCGCAGGAAAGAAACTCCGGCAACGGGCGGGCCCGCACGTCAGCACGCAATAATGCCGAGTTGACCGATCAGCCGATCAACACCCAGGGCTGACAACCGACTGTCGTGAGGTACTCACCTTTGTGGAGCACTACACGTCCGCTCTCACCCGGAGCGAACTCGCCGTGGTCAACAACGTCCTTTTCCTCTGTGCGCACCATCCATGCACAGCGCGCCGCGACCCCGCCGTAGGTCTGCCACGTGCCGGGGACAGGGTTGCAGCGGAAGCAGTCATCGACTCTGTACGTTCCGTCCTCGGCCAGCGAGACGGTCGGCAATGAGTTGACCAATATGAGCAGAGCAAACACGAGGGCCGAAGCAAACCCAACTATAACCTGCACTTTCCAACCGGAGCGCTCCCTTACAGTCACCTTTCATACGGTACGGCAAGTCCGACGCACCCCTCGGCAATAGCCACTTCGTTCACGCCGCAACGGACTGCAAAAGCCGCGACGCTGCGGCCGACGCCAGTACGTTCTGCCCCGTGGGGCCACCCGCGTCCGCTGGGCTCAGCGGCGGCACCGGTCATCGCGCGCATCGATGCGCATTTGTGGGCACGCCCACCGCGACAACGGGTTTCGATTCGCCATCTCATCGTCCAGGCCGCTTCGTACCGCTATCGCCTTCAACCGATCTCGGTGCGCGGCTGACGGCCAACACGCACGAACTCCGTTTGCCACCTACGGCCCGGTACTCCCGCAGACCAGTTCAGCACGTGTGCAATGCCACAGCCACATATAACTGACTGACGTGTCAACCACCATGTAAAGTGAAGTCGTTCGCGGGTGGTGAGCTGCTCGCGACAACACGATGGACACACCAGATCAGACAGCTCCACGGCCTCTCAGGCCACGCAGCGGCCCCCGTACAGCTGGTGGATCCGTCTTCACCTGAGTCATTCCACCAGCCGGATCGAGCGGAAAGGATTGCAGCTGATGTCGCAGCCCATGGTCACCGCCGGCGGCCGACCCGGCCTGAATGCACACGGTGACCGCGACGTGTCGATCCCACGGCAACCGGTGACCCTGGTCAAGAACGAACTCAGCTCCGTTGCGCCAGGAACGGCCAAGACCCGCAGGGCCGAAGTCGCGGTGATGCTCCGACTCACCGGCGGGCTCGCCATCATCGGCAACACGGTCGTCCTCGACGCCGAACTCGATCACTTCCCCACTGCCCAACGCCTACGTAGCAACATCTTTCACCTATGTGGCGCCGCACCGACACTGAACATGGCGCACACCGTTTCGGGCAGCGCCAATCGCTATCTTCTGCGCGTCAGTCACGCCGAGAACCTCGCCCGGCAAACCGGACTGATCGACCACCGCGGCCGGCCGGTCAACGGGATACCTCCGTGGATCGTCGGTGGCGCCCACGAGGAGTTGGAAGCGGCTTGGCGCGGTGCGATTCTCGCCACCGGCCACCTGGCGGCGACCGGACATCGCCGGGGACTCACCGTCTACAGCCCCGGCCCGGAAGCGGCGATGGCACTGGCCGGCGTCGCACGCCGCCTGGGGATCACCGCGCAGCGGCACGAAGTCCGCGGCCGCGACTGCGTCGTCCTGCGCAACGACGAGGCCGTCACCACGCTGCTGGCGCGAATCGGCGCTCCCGAAACAAGCGCGCTGTGGGCGAATCGCCACCATCATCAGCACTCTCAGAACGGAATCGGACGAAGCCCCACGTTGGAGTCGGCAAACACCAGGCGGGCGGCCGAGGCGGCCGCCGAGTCCACTGCACGGGTGCGGCGTGCGATGCAGATTCTCGGGGAGACCGCACCCGCCCATCTCAAAGCCACCGCAGCACTACGCCTGGCCCATCCCGACCTCGCCTTGAGTGAACTGGGCCGCCGCGCCGATCCACCGATGACCAAAGATGCTGTCGCAGGCAGAATTCGACGACTTCTGGAACTCGCCGATCGGACCGCCAAGAAAGCCGGCCTTCCCGACACCGCCACCGCTACCTAGACGCACGACCGCGCGAACGGTCCACCGCAGCCTGCTGGGCCGTCAGGCCGCGCCGCCCACCGCGGCCAGCTTGTCCGGCGAGGAGGTGATCTCGTCGATCACGGTGTGGATGAATCGCATCTTCTCCAGCACCGCCGGCGGCAACACGAACGGGTACAGATCGTCGCGGCCCATCGACCGGTTCACCATGTTCAGCGCCCACGTCAGCGGCAGCCACATCTCGATGATGGTGTCGAAACCGCTGGGGCCCAACACCCGTCGGTCGAAGGTCGCCCCGGCCGGCGCCAATCCGAACGCCGCGGCGGTATCCAGGGTGTCGCGGATGTGCAGGTAGTGGGCGAAGGTCTCGGCCCAGTCCTCGGCCGGATGCATGGTGGCATAGGACGATACGTAATCGTTCTTCCAGCCGGCCGGCGCTCCCTCGCTGTAATGCCGGTCCAGCGCTGCTTGGTAATCAAGATCGGGATCACCGAACAACTCGTTGAACCGTTCCAGGTACTCCGGGACTGGGCTGACCAGCCGGTAGAAGTAGTAGTGGCCGATCTCGTGCCGAAAGTGACCGAGCAGCGTGCGGTAGGGCTCCTCCATGGACACCCGTAGCTGCTCGCGGTGCACATCATCGCCCTCGGCCAGGTCAAGGGTGATCACCCCGTCGGCGTGGCCGGTGAAGACCTTCTCGAACTCGCTGGACAGCAGATCGAAGGCCAACCCGTACTTCGGATCGTCCTCGCGGCCGACCACGGGCAACTTCAGCTCGGTCAGCTCGGCGATCATCCGGCGTTTGGCGCGCTCGGCGGCGGCGAAGGCGGCCATCGCCACGGTGTCGGAATCGGCGGGCCTGGTCCTGGTCAACGCACATGATGCGCACAGCCCAGAGCCCTCCCCGACCTTGACCAGCCAGTTACATTCGGCGGCATAAAGATTGGCGCACAACGCATAGTTGTGCTCGTCGACCGCCCCGGCGTGCTCGCTCTCGTCACCGCTGGCGATGACCAGCAGGGCCATATCGTCGAGCGAGAAGCCCAACGCCGAACCGCAGGACAGGCATTTCGAGTTCTCGAACGCCAGTCGCTGTCCACACTTCGGACAATTGAAATCCCGCATGTACGCTCTCCCTGTTCGCACGGCCGCTAGCTGGTGCCCGCTGCGGCGAACGCCTAAACCACCAGGGAGTCAGTTCGGCGCCACATCGACTGAGACTTCGATAACGCTACTCTCCGATTCGGTGTAGATGATCCCGCGCAGCGGCGGCACGTCGGCGTAATCCCTGCCGAAGCCGACCACCACATATCGCTCGTCGACCAACTGGTCATTGGTCGGGTCCAGCCCCAGCCACTGGTTCTGCGGCGTCCACACCGACGCCCAAGCGTGGGTGGCGTCGACGCCGATCATGCGTTCCTTGCCCGGCGGCGGGTCGGTGGCCAGGTACCCGGACACATAGCTGGCGGCCAGGCCATTGGCCCGCAGGCACGCGATGGCCAGGCGGGCGAAGTCCTGGCACACCCCCTCCCGGGCCGCCAGCACCTCGGCCACCCCCGTCGAGATGGTCGTCGAGCCCGACCGGTAGGTGAAATCGCGGAAGATCCGCGAGTTGAGGTCACGCAGGACCTCGATCAGCGGCCGCTCCGGAACGAAACTGGGCGCCGCGTAGGCGCGGACGTCATCGGTGATCTCCGGGGGCGCGAGATCCAGGGTGAACTCGCTGGCGAGTGCACCGTCGGGACCGACCGGGCGCGATATCTCCCAGGGTGCGCGCGCAGCTCCCCCCTCGTAGAGCTCCGGTGCCGGCGGATCGACCTCCACCAGCGAGTGACCCGTGACGGTGAGGGTGCGGTGCGGTTCGGTGACATGGAAGTAGGAACTGGTGTTGCCGTAGGCGTCCCGACTGACCGAACTGTCGGCCGCCTCCGGCTCGATCAGCAATTCGTGGGACAGCCGCCGCTGGCCCGGCAGTTCGCGTGGGGTCAGATAACCGCGGCCGTACGAGCCGGTGACATCATCGGAGTACCGGTAGGTGGTGCGGTGGGTGATCTCGTACCGCCGGGTTCCTGTTCGCGTCACGGTAGCCGCCTCCGCTCGTCGGGACCCCACAGCGGTTGCATGCCGGTCGGCAGCGACAGATGCGCGGCGGTGATCAGACTGGACAGCTCACGCAGGTCGGAATGCAGGCCGTCGAGCAGATCGGCCAGTTCGGCACGAGTGCCGTCGGCGTCGACGGCCTCCAGATCGTCCGGATCGACACGACGCAGCCGTGCGGTGATCTCGTCGGCCAGCCGTTCCGGACGTGACGAACCCGACGACGACGGCAGCCGCCGCAGACCCTGATGCAGTCGGTCGAACTGATAGATCAGCGAGCGCGGGTTCTCTGCGTCGAAGAGCACCAGATCCGCCACCGCGGCGATGCTGACCTTGCCGAGCATCCGGCGGCGGTAGATGACCGATGACTCGCAGGCCACCAGCATCGACTCGGTGACGGCCTGTTCCGCGCCGGGCGCCCGTACCGCCGTCATGGTCGCGCGCAACAGCGCCGTGAGCCCGAGACTGCGTTCGATGCGCTTGCCGATGTCCATCACCGACCAGCCGACATCCTGGACCATCGATTCGGCCGCCATCCCGGACAGCGCGAGCATGCCCGCCAGCGTCTGGGTGTGGGCGGTCAGCAGGTAGGCGTCACCGGCGGCCTGGGATTCCGGCTGGCGGGCCCTGGACCCGACGGCGCGCTCCACCGCGGCGAGCACCATCCAGGTGTCGTTGGACATCTGGTCGCGCACGCCGCGGGCCGCCAGCCCGAGCCGTTCGACAGATTGGGCCAGCGATCCCGGGCGGCGCCGGTCGGCGGTCAGCGACCACAAGGTGCTCGGTGCGATCGCGATGGACTCGTGATCGTCGCCACCGGAGCCGGTGTCAGTGCCGGTGATCACGCCGATAGCAGCCAACAGGACAGGCACACACTGACTTTCGGTCATATCCTGGCGGTACCGGTACTCGTGGTAGCGCTCGCGGGTGACGGTCAGCAGCCGCGCCATGTTCTCGGCGCGTTCGGCGTAGCGGCCCAACCAGAAGAAGTCCGACAGCACACGCGGCGAGCTGACCGCCCTGGTGGGGCTCGGCGTCATGACCGGCAGGTCCACCGAGGGGGTCGGCACCGCTTTGGCACGATCCGGGGTACGGACCCAGACGTCTTTGGCCGCAACGGTATCGAGAGTGTATGCGGCATTGCCGGGAGCGGGCAGGAAACCCAGCCCGCCCATCATCGGGGCGTAGCCGCCGCGTTGGGCCACCGTGAAAAGACGCATGCCGACATCGGCCGCGGACACCCCACCGGGCAGGAAATCGGTGGGTGCCGAGGAGAATTGAGGTAGTTCCTGGCCGACCCACTGCCACGGGTTCGCGCCGATGCACGCGGCAAGCTGTTCGCGGGCCGACACCGACAGCGCTGGACCGACGATCGTCTTGCCCCCGGTGACCGGTTTGATCAGCAACCGCGACAGCTGGGTAAGCAAATGAGACCGTTCCACATCGATTCCGCCCCAGTACATCTGCGGTGATGCCAGCTGCGGGGTCTCACCGGTCAGCAGTTCGGCCAACTCAGGCAGGAAGCGCATCAGCCCTGGGCTTTCCAGGATGCCGCTGCCGAGGGTGTTGACGACGGTCGCCGCGCCGCGGCGCAGCACCTCGACCAGACCGACCACCCCGAGCCGGGAATCGGCGCGCAGGTCCAGTGGGTCGACATAGTCGGCATCCACTCGGCGCAACACCACGTCGACGCGTTTGAGGGTGCCCAGCGAACGCATCCAGAGTTTCCCGTCGCGCACCACCAGGTCGGCACTCTCCACCAGCGGGAAACCGAGAACGCTTGCCAGGTAGGCCTGGTCGAAGGCCGTCTCGGAGTGCGCACCCGGACTGAGCACGACCACCACGGGCTCCTCGGCGGCCTCGGGTGCCGCATCGATGAGCGCCAGCCGCAACGCCTGCGCCCACGGGGAGGCCGGCCGCGGGGCGATGCGCTCATACAGGTCCGGGGCGGCGTGGGCGATGACCCGACGACCTGCGAGCGCGTAGCCGGCTCCCGAGGGGGCCTGGGTCCAGTCGGCGTTGGCCCGGAAACTGCCGTCGGCGGCCCGGCTGACATCACAGCCGTGCAGGAACAGCTGATGCTTGCCGGGGACCTCGATCCCGTGGGCGGCCCGCACGTACGCGGGATGGGCAAAGAGCAGTTGTGGGGGCAGCACCCCGCTGGTGAGGGAGACGCGCGCGCTGTAGAGGTCGGTGAGCACCGCGTCGAGTAGCCGCGACCGTTGCACCAGCCCGGCTTCCAGGACGTCCCAGTCGGCGGTGGAGATGAGCAGCGGCAGCGCGTCCAGATGCCACGGCTCGGCGACGCCACCGTCCGGGGCGGTGTCCGCGGCGCTCTTGTCGACGTGCACGTAGGTGATGCCGTCGTCGTCGACGAGGTTGCGCACGGTCACCCGCAGTCGGTCCAACCCGTCGCGGCCCCGCTCGGCCACGCATTCGGCCAGCTCCTGCCAGGCGGGCCGGATGGCGCCTGCGGCGTCGACGAACTCGTCGAAGCCGTTTCCGACCGTGCCCCGGACATCGAACAACGCTTGTTGGGCGCGGCGGCTCCGGTAGCCGGCCAGCACGTCCTCGGCGCGTGCCGTCATCTCTGTTTGTGCAACCATCACCGCAGCACGGTACGCACCCGGCGGAGGTCCAGAATCCCTGGCGCGCCCATATCGGTCGATTGGCGCGCCTGCTTCTCCCGCAGGTCGGCCAGATCGACCCGGCCGGGGGTGAATCCGGTCGCCTCGAACCGGCGGCCACGGCGTGATTCGGCCTCCACCGCATTGACCGGCGGTCGCTCGTAGGAACGGCCGCCCGGATGCGCGATGTGATAGGTGCAGCCACCGCGGGACACCCCCGAGGCGGCGTCGACGAGTTCGAAGCGCAGCGGCCCGTCGACGGTGATGGTCGGGTGCAGGGCACTGGGCGGCTGCCAGGCGCGGTAGCGCACACCACCGACCTGGATATCGGCCTTGTCGGTGGCCAGCAGCGGCACCGGATGACCGTTGACGGTGACGATATAGCGATTGCGGTCCGCACCCACCAGCCGCACCTGCACGCGCTCCACCGAGGAGTCGACGTAGCGGGCGGTGCCGCCCGCGGTGGACTCCTCGCCGAGAACATTCCACGGTTCGATGGCGCCGCGCAGTTCTATCTCCACGCCGTCGAACACCGCGGTGCCGATGCGCGGGAAACGGAACTCGGTGAACGGGTCCAGCCAGCTGGTGTCGAAGTCGATACCGTGTTCACGCAAGTCGGCGGCGACGTCGGCGATATCGTGAATGAGGAAGTGCGGCAACAGATATCTGCCGTGCAGATTTGCCCCGTGGCGGATCAGCGGGGCGCGCAGCGGCTCGTCCCAGAACCGGGCGACCAATGCCCGCACCAGCAGCGACTGCACCATGGCCATCTGATAATGCGGCGGCATCTCGAAGCCGCGCAGTTCCAGCAGCCCCAGCCGCCCGCGCGGGCTGTCCGGGCTGTAGAGCTTGTCGATGCAGAACTCGGCGCGGTGGGTGTTACCGGTGATATCGGTCAGCAGGTGTCGTAGCGCGCGGTCGGTGACCCAGGCTTGTGCGGCACCCTCCTGGGCCAGCCGGTCGATCTCGGCGAATGCGATCTCGAGTTCGTACAGCGCTTCGCTGCGTCCCTCGTCGACGCGCGGTGCCTGGGAGGTGGTGCCGATGAATCGCCCGGCGAACAGATAGGACAGCGCCGGGTGCCGCTGCCAATAGGTCAGCAGCGAGACCAGCAGGTCGGGTCTGCGCAGCAGCGGCGAATCCGCGGGCGTGACCCCGCCGAGGGTGATGTGGTTACCGCCGCCGGTACCGCCGTGGCTGCCGTCCACGTCGAAGGATTCGGTGGACAACCGCGCCAGCCGCGCCTCGTTGTAGAGCGTCTCCAGCTGCGCCCGCTGCTCGGCAAAACTGCGGGTGGGCGCGACGTTGATCTCGATGACGCCGGGATCGGGGGTCACCGACATCGACGTCAGCCGCCCGTCGTCGGGGGGTCCGTAGCCCTCGATGATCACCGGGGTCTCGATCGCTGCGGCGGCCGCCTCGACCCGGGCGACCAGGTCGACGAAATGCTCGAGGGCATCGGTGGGCGGCAAGAACACATACAGCAGGCCGTTGCGGATCTCGGCGACCAGCGCCGTCGGCGGCGCGGTCTCGGCATCCTCGACCGGCGCCTGGGCCTGGCGGGCCGGCCCGCGGGCCAGTCCACCGCGGGGGCTCAGCGGATCGGTGGCGAAGGTCGGCTGCGGGGGCCGCCAGCTGATCGAGTTCAGCGGTAACCGCAGACCGGCGGGCGAATCACCTTCCAGCAACACGATCCGACCGCGCCGCAAGGTCCAGTCCGCACTCGCCCAACCGGAATCGTCGGCCCTGCGGTGCAATGGCAGGACGTGGGCGGCCGGTTCGGCGACCGGCTCGTCGAGCCTTGCCAGCAACGCGGCGCGGCGGGCCGGGCTGTCGTCGGCAAGGTCGTCGGACTCTTCCACCGGGTCACCGGCGGGTTGGCGGACGGCGCCGGCTAGTCGGCTCAGCGGGTCCTCATATGCAGGGCGCACCTGTCGGGCGGGCAGGGTCAGTCCGTCGGCGACGGCGGCCAACAGCTGGGCATCGGCACCCGCGGGCGCAGGATCGGGTTTGGGGTCGGCCCACGGATCGGCCAGCAGGGCCGGGTCGTTCCACAACGGTTCCCCGTCGGTCCGCCACATCAGTCCGATCTGCCAGCGCGGCAACGGCTCTCCCGGATACCACTTACCCTGACTGCGCTGCACCAGCCCGTTGGGCGCCCATACCCGGCGCAATCGTTCGGCGAGCACCGATGCCCGCTCCCGCTTGTGCGGCCCATCGGCGGCGGTGGTCCACTCAGGGTCGGTCTGGTTGTCCACCGAGACGAAGGTCGGCTCGCCACCGACGGTGAGCCGGACATCGCCGGCCGCCAGCCGCGCGTCGACCTGTTCACCAAGGGCATTGATGGCCGCCCAGGACTGCTCGGTGTAGGGCAGGGTGACACGGGGGTCCTCGTGGATCCGGGTCACCACATTGCTGAAATCCAGGGTTGCCTCGGCCGGTCCGATGGCCCCGGTGATGGGCGCGGCCGATTCCGGGTGTGGGGTGGCCGACAGCGGGATGTGGCCCTCCCCGGCGAACAGCGCCGAGGTGGGGTCCAATCCGATCCACCCGGCGCCGGGGATGAACACCTCGGTCCAGGCATGCAGGTCGGTGAAATCGGCCGCGGGTCCCGACGGGCCGTCGAGCGCCTCGACATCGGAGGCCAGCTGCACGAGGTATCCCGAGACGAACCGGGCGGCGAGCCCGAGTTGGCGCAGGACGGACACCAGCAACCAAGCCGAGTCGCGGCATGAGCCGATCCCGGTGCGCAGCGTGTGATCCGGGGTCTGCACACCTGGTTCCATGCGCACGCTGTAGCCGACGTCGGCGCGCACGGCCGCGTTGAGGTTGACCAGGAAATCGATGGTGCGGGTGCCCTCGGCGATGGTGAGGTTCTCCACCCATTTGCGGACGAGTTCGCCGGGGCCGGAACCCTCTTCGGACTCGTCGACCGGGCGAAGGTAGGGCTCGAGGTCGGCCAGCAACTCCTTGGGGTAGCGGAACGGGAAGTGCTCGGCCCATTCCTCGATGAAGAAGTCGAACGGGTTGATGACCTTCAGGTCGGCGATCAACCCGACGGTGATGGTCAGGCTGCGCGCGCGATCCGGGAACACCAGCCGGGCCAGGAAGTTGCCGAACGCATCCTGCTGCCAGTTGATGAAGTGGTCGGCCGGTTCGACCTGCAGGGAGTAGGCCTCGATGGGGGTACGGGAATGCGGTGCCGGACGGAGACGGACGACATGCGGGTGGATGTCCACCAGCCGGTCGAACGTGTAGCTGGTCCGATGTTCCAGCGCCACTTTGATACCCATCACCGAATCCCACCACAACGCGGGTCGGCGCGCAGCGCGGCCTACTCCATGGTCGCGACGAGGTCGAAATCGTAGAAGGCCTCCTTGACGGCCTGCATCAGGGCCTCCTTGGTGTTGGGCGCACCCGGCTCCCATGACGTGACCGAGATGCACACCGCGCCACCGACGGTTCCGGCAGCCAGCAGTAACCTTCCACCCATCCGATCCAGATCGGTCGCGGTGATTCCCGGCTCCGGCGAGTGCGCGACGAACATGTCCGCCGGCGTTCCATCTGGCCGGTTGACCTCCTCGGGCAGCGCACCGCTGTTGGAGGATCCGATCGGCTTACCCACCTTGAGGACCAACTTCTCCAGCCGGCGCAGCAGGAATTTGGGTGTGTAGGGCGCCAGCGGCAACGGCGCGAGCAGTTGTTCTCGGGTCGCCGCCAAGTCCACAAGGGCAGCCTTGATCCCACTGCGGATCGGCCGCAGGTCGCCGTGGGCAAGCTGCGGGTCGGCCATGACGGTGATGGTGTTGAGCGCGTTGCCTCGGGTGTCGTTCTCGACACGTTCGCTGACCGGCAAGGACAACATCACGCGGCCGGAATCGTCGACACGGCCGATGGCCGCCCCCACCCGCGCGGCGACACCGGCCAGCAGCACATTGCTACTTCCGCCAAGTGCTTTGGCGCGCGCATCCCATTCGTCTGCGTCGACGCGCACCGAGACCGTCGGCAGACTGACCGGACGCTCACCGTGTCTGCGGGGCGCCGCGACGGGAACCGCCTTGGCCGACTCGGACAGGTCGTCGGATTGTGCTCGGGCCAGCCGCGCCGCACCGAGCACGGCGGCCGGCACCTCGCGGACGGATCGTGCGGTGATCGTCAGATCGCGCCGCAGCGCCTGCCGGCGACTCAGGCATCGCGGCGCGGGATAGTCGAGGTCGCGGCCGGTGCCGTTGACGGCATGGGTGATCGACTCGATGAGGGCGGCGGCGTCGGCGACGGTATGGGACACCACCAGCGTGACCACCGATCCGCCCTCGGCCAGCGGCTGGACGGCCAGATGCCACGGCGGCCCGTGCTCGGGGTCGACGGGGACATTGCCGCGCTCTTCGACGAAATCCCACACCTCGTCGCGGCGCCGTTCGGTGGCGGCGATCTCGATATCGGCTGACTCACCGCAGGGCACCCAGTGGTGGCGACCCAGCGGGATGGAGGAACGTTCCAGGCGGCGACCCAGCAGGGTGCGGGCGAGATTGCGCTGAAAGCGCCGCAGCCCGTCCATGTCGACGCCGCGTTCGTAGATCCAGACATATTGGATGACCGGTCCTCGACCCAGCGCACGGAGCGCCAGGTAGGAACCCTGATCCATATACGCCAGCGTGTTGTCAGCCGGAAGGCTCATATGCGCCGGGGCCCTTTCTTGCCACAGTGTGTCCGGCACGTGTGGGCCCCCCTGCACGTGTAGACGGCGAAATTTTAACGGCCTGGACAATTTTTTGCGGGGCTTCATCGATCTCGGTGAAGCTTCGATTGTCATGCGGATCACACTCCACGGCGGGTCGGAATCGCCTCTTTCCCGCGTTCCCATCAGAGTAATGAAAGCGATACCCAGCTGTCAGGAGACAACATGAGTGGCTACTCGGATCGTGACGCGGTCATCGTCGGCGCGGTGCGCACCCCCATCGGTAAGGGCAAACCCGGCGGCGCGCTGCACGGCGTCCTACCCGCCGACCTGCTGGCGCACAGCCTTCGCGAGCTCATCACCCGCACCGGTGTCGACCCGGCTCTGGTCGATGATGTGATCGCCGGTGCCGTCACCCAGGTCGGCGACCAGGCCGTCAACATCGCGCGCAACGCCCTGCTGGGCGCGGGCTTCCCGGAAACGGTGCCCGGCACCACGGTCGACCGCCAGTGCGGCAGCAGCCAGCAGGCCATCAGCTTCGCCGCCCAGGGCGTCCTCGCCGGCGCCTACGACATCGTGATCGCCGCCGGAGTGGAGTCCATGTCGCGGGTGCCGATGGGTTCCTCGGTGCTGCCTGGCAGCGATCCGTTCGGCCGCGGCATGGCCGACCGCTATCCCGACGGGCTTGTCCCCCAAGGCATCAGCGCCGAGCTGATCGCCGCGAAATGGCGACTCTCGCGCACCCAGCTCGACGAGTTCTCCGCCGCCAGCCACGAGAAGGCGGCCCGCGCCACCAAGGACGGGCTTTTCGACGATGAACTGGCCCCGATCGCCGGCCTGAGCAGCGACGAGATCATCCGCCCCGACACGAGCGTGCAGACCCTCGCGGGTCTGCGACCGGCATTCTTCTCCGAGGCCTACGCGGCGCGCTTCAGCCAGATAGGCTGGAACATCACTCCTGGCAACTCCTCGCCGTTGTCCGACGGCAGCGCCGCGGTGATGATCACCAGCGGTGCGACCGCGCGCCGGCTGGGTCTGACCCCGCTGGCCCGGGTGCACACCACCACCGTCGTCGGCTCCGATCCGCTCTACATGCTGACCGGCGTCATCCCGGCCACCGAGAAGGTGCTGCGCAAAGCGGGGCTGGCGCTGTCGGATATCGACCTGTTCGAGGTCAATGAAGCCTTCGCACCCGTGGTGCTGAGTTGGGCCAACGATGTGGGTGCGGACCTGGCCAAGGTGAACGTCAACGGCGGTGCCATCGCGATCGGACATCCACTCGGCGCCAGTGGTGCCCGCATCACGACGACTCTGGTCCATGCCCTCCGGCAGCGCGGTGCACGCTACGGGCTGCAGACGATGTGCGAGGGCGGCGGGATGGCCAACGCCACCATCTTCGAGCGGCTGTGAGACCTCGCCGGGTGCTAGGCCCTGACGAGTTCGAACAGCGGGATCGCCCGCGACGTCTTGGCCTGGTACTCGGCGAACACCGGCGCCTTCTCGACGATCTTCGGATACGTCGCATCACGCTCGTCGGCGGGTAGTTCACGCGCGGTGACGTCGTAGGCGTCGGCGCCGATCTCGATTCGCGCACTCGGATCGGCTCGCAGATTGTGCACCCACGCAGGGTCCTTCGGCGCACCGGCGTACGAACCGACGACCAACGCCTTGCCGTCGATCTCCAGGTAGGCCAACGGAGAGAGGCGCGGTTGGCCGGACTTGGCGCCGACGGTGTGCAGCAGCACCAGCGTGCTGCCCTCGAACGGGCCGCCGACCTTACCCGCGTTGGCCCGGAACTCCTCGACGATCTGGCGGTTGAAGTCGCTCAACGCCGCGGCGTCGGACACCATCCGGTCCTTGTCGATGTCATCTGTCATTTCGAATCCAGCTTCTCCGGCTTGGCGTCTATTCCCGCTTCCTTGCGCTGCAGCTCGGTGATCGGTGCCGGCGCGTCGGTCAGCGGGTCCACACCACCACCGGACTTGGGGAATGCGATCACGTCGCGAATCGAGTCGGTGCCGGCAAGCAGCGCCACGATGCGGTCCCAGCCGAAGGCGATACCACCATGCGGCGGAGCGCCGAAGGTGAACGCGTCCAACAGGAATCCGAACTTGTCGGTGGCCTCATCGTGATCGATCCCCATCATCGCGAACACCCGTTCCTGCACATCGCGACGGTGGATACGAATCGACCCGCCACCGATCTCGTTGCCGTTGCAGACGATGTCGTAGGCGTTGGCCAGCGCGGACCCCGGATCGGAATCGAAGGTGTCCACCGACCCGGGCTGCGGGGCGGTGAACGCGTGGTGCACCGCGGTCCAGGCGCCCGAGCCCACGGCGACGTCACCGGAGGCGGTGGCATCATCGGCGGGCTCGAACAGCGGCCAGTCGACCACCCAGGTGAACGCCCACGCCGTCGGGTCGATCAGATCGAGGCGTTTGGCGATCTCGATGCGTGTCGCGCCCAGCAGCGCGCGGGCGCCCTTGGCGGTGCCCGCGGCGAAGAACACACAGTCACCGGGCTTGGCGCCGACATGGGCTGCCAGCCCGTCGCGCTCGGCGTCGGAGAGATTCTTGGCAACCGGGCCGGTGAGTGAGCCGTCCTCGCCGATCAGCACATAGGCCAGCCCCTTGTGCCCGCGCTGTTTGGCGAACTCCTGCCAGCCGTCCAGGGTGCGGCGCGGCTGCGAGGCGCCGCCGTCCATCACCACCGCACCGACATAGGGAGCCTGGAACACCCGGAAGCTGGTGTCGGCGAAGTACTCGGTGCACTCCACCAGTTCGACACCGAAGCGCAGATCGGGCTTGTCGGAACCGAACCGGCGCATGGCCTCGGCGTAGCTGATCCGCGGTAGCGGCGTCGGCAGGTCGTAGCCGATCGTCGACCACACCGCGCGAAGCACCTGCTCGGAGATCGCGATGACGTCATCGGCCTCGACGAAGCTGAGCTCCATGTCCAGCTGGGTGAACTCGGGCTGGCGGTCGGCGCGGAAGTCCTCGTCGCGGTAGCACCGCGCGATCTGGTAGTAGCGCTCCATGCCCGCGACCATCAGCAGCTGCTTGAACAGCTGCGGACTCTGCGGCAGGGCGTAGAAGCTGCCGGGTTGCAGCCGCGCGGGCACCAGGAAATCCCGGGCCCCCTCCGGGGTCGAGCGGGTCAGCGTGGGGGTCTCGATCTCGACGAAATCGTGCTCGGCAAGCACGCCGCGGGCGGCGGCATTGACCTTGGAGCGCAGCCGGATTGCGTTGCCTGGGCCTTCGCGGCGCAGGTCGAGGTAGCGGTACTTGAGTCGGGCCTCCTCACCGGCGGTCTCGTCCAGCTGGAACGGCAACGGCGCGCTCTCCCCCAGCACCGTCAACTCGGTGGCGTTCACCTCGATATCCCCGGTCGGGATCTCGGCGTTGGCGTTGCCCTCGGGGCGCACCTCGACCACGCCGGTGACCGAGACGCAGTACTCGGCGCGCAACCGGTGGGCTTGTTCGAGCACCGCGGCGTCCCGGAAGACCACCTGCGATACCCCCGAGGCGTCGCGCAGGTCGATGAAGATGACGCCGCCGTGGTCACGCCGCCGGGCCACCCAGCCCGCCAAGGTCACGGTCTGTCCGGCATCGGTGGACCGCAACGAACCGGCGGGGTGACTGCGCAGCACGAAAACTCCTGATGTCTGGGTGTGGATGACGACTGCTCAGTCTAGAGACGCCTCCCTCACCGGGTCGACGCCGTCCCGGTTAAGGTCGGCTGGTGGCGATGTATCCGTGCGAGCTTGTCGACCTGGACTTCATCTCCGATGCGCCGTTCCGGTTCGTCAGCACCGTGGATCTGGCGATCACCCCGGAGCAGTTGTTCGAGGTGCTCTCCGACGCCGGATCCTGGCCGCAATGGGCCTCGGTCATCACCAAGGTCGAATGGACCAGCCCCCAGCCCTATGACATCGGCACCACCCGCACCGTCACAATGCGCGGCGGCATCATCGGCGACGAGGAGTTCCTGGCCTGGGAACCGCACAGCCACATGGCGTTTCGCTTCAATCAAGCCTCGACCAGGAGCATCGCCGCCTTTGCCGAGGACTACTGGATCGTGCCGACCGATCAGGGTTGTCATCTGACCTGGGTGATGGCGATGAGACCCAACGGAACCGCGGCCCGGATCGGGATGGCCGCCGGCCGGCCGGTGATGGCCTGGATGTTCCAGCGCTTCCTGCACAACCTGCGGCGCTACACCGACGCCAGGTATCAGTAGACGCCGGCCCACGCCTCCCGGCGCACCGCGTCCGGATCGGCGACGGTGACATCGCGGGTGGACCGGATCACCCGGGTCTGCCTGTCGCGGGTGTCGAAGCGCGGCCACTCGCTGAGCCCGTCGGTGGCGAAATCCAGCCAGGTGCGCTGCATGCGCCTGCCCACCGAGGGCTGCACCCGCCGCCCCAGCGGATGCAACTTGCGGCCCAGATACGAGCTGTAGCTGTGCTGGATGTGCACGATCTCGCTGCCGTGGGTGGCGCCGAGCCCCAACGCTTTGAGCGTCCAGGTGGTGTGATCGAACCGGTACATGTGGGTCGGTGCGTCCGCGCTGTAGGCGTCGACGAAGGCCCAGGTGGGCGCACCGAACATCGCATCTGAACCGAAGTCGACCAACGCGCGGCGACGCGGGAAGTCCGGATAAGCGGCCAGCACCCGGTCTCGGGCATCCGGCGCCCAGCGGGCGAAGAAGCCCTCGACACCGGCCACCGTTGTCGGCAGCATCGGCGGTTTACCCCAGGCGAACATCGAGGCCTCGTGGCTGTTGGTGCCGATGATCAGCGGGATGGGGGCCACCGCGCCGAGGCTGGCCGCCTCGATCGGGTGGTGCGGTAGCAGGTCGACGCCGTGGGTCAGTCCGTAGGCCAACGTGGGGGTCTGCGCGACGCTGTTCAGTTGCAGGGTGCCCGCGGCCCGGCGCAACCGGCGCTGCGGCAGCGCCTTGACCTCGTCTGCCTCGACGCCGAGTTCGGCGAGGAAGGCGTGCGATTGCCGGGCGCGCGCCTCGCGATCGGCGATCAACGGCAACGCCGGGCTCTGTGCGATGGCCCTGTCGAACAAGCCCGCGGCGGCCGGGCTGGCCAGCAGCGCCAACACCGAGGTGGCACCGGCCGACTCACCGAACACCGTCACCTGGTTCGGGTCCCCACCGAAGGACCCGATGTTCTCGCGTATCCATTGCAGCGCTGCGATCTGGTCACGCAGGCACAGATTGTCGTCGAATCCCGGTCCGAGGTCACCGAGTTCGAAACCGCCGAAGACTCCCAGTCGATACGTGACATTGACGACGACGACGTTGCCGTTGGCGGCCAGCCTGGAACCGTTGTACAGCTGCAACTGACCCGCGCCGTAGACGAACGCGCCGCCGGGGATCCACACCATGACCGGTAGCGACGCCGACACGTCCGGTGACCAGACGGTGACCGTCAGGCAGGCCTCGTCGCGGATCTTCGGGTCGTCGCGGCCGCCGCCGACGAAGGAACGGCCCTGCGGCGGCAGCGGACCGTGGTCGATCGCGTCACGCACACCGTCCCACGGGCGCAGCGGCTGGGGACCGAGGAACCGTCGATCCCCCACCGGCTGCTCGGCGTAGGCGACTCCGCGCCACACACCGACGCCGCCCTCGGTGGTACCGCGCAGCAGGCCTTGGACGGTCGGCACGATCGTCGACAGTTCGGCGACAGAGGGCACGGGTGAATCGTAGTGTGCAAAGCTGAGCCCGGTCTGAACACGAGACGGCGGCGACACGTCAGATGGGTGGGGACGATGACCTTCAACGAGGGCATGCAGATCGACACGAGCACGTCCTCCAGCAGCGGCCGCGGCGGCGGGGGTGGTCGTCGGATCGCGCTCGGCGGTGGCGTCGGCGGCCTGTTGCTGGTGGTGGTGGCGCTCTTCCTCGGGGTCGATCCGAGCAGTGTGCTCCCCCAGGATCAGGGGGCAGGGATGGACACCGAGGGTGTCTCGGCCCCCGGCTTCGATCTGGCACAGTGCCGGACCGGCGCCGATGCCAACGAGAAGGTGCAGTGCCGGGTGGTGGCGACCGGCAACTCCGTGGATGCGGTCTGGACTCAGCTGCTTCCCGAGTACCGCCGCCCGCAGGTTCGGTTGTTCACCGGGTCGGTGAACACCGGCTGCGGTGGCGCGACCAGCGAGGTGGGCCCGTTCTACTGCCCCGCCGACGAGACCGCCTATTTCGACACCGACTTCTTCGACGTGCTGCGCGACCAGTTCGGCTCCAGCGGTGGACCTTTCGCGCAGGAGTACGTGGTGGCCCACGAGTTCGGGCACCACGTGCAGAACCTGCTGGGAGTGTTGGGACGCGCCCAGCAGGATCCGACCGGTCCGACCGGCGGTGGGGTGCGCACCGAATTGCAGGCCGACTGCTACGCCGGGGTGTGGGCACATTACGCGGCAACGACCAAACAGGAGGGCACCGATGTGACCTTCCTGCAACCGTTGAGCGACAAGGATATTGCCGACGCCTTGTCGGCAGCCTCCGCCGTCGGTGACGACCGGATCCAGGAGGCCGCCACCGGCAGGGTGAGCCCGGAGTCCTGGACGCACGGCTCCTCCGAACAGCGCCAGCAGTGGTTCACCACCGGTTACCAGACCGGTGCACCCGACAAGTGCGACACCTTCGCTCCGGGCGCCCTGCGTTGAGCGATATCCAACCCGACACCAAGGACTGGACCTGGGTGCTGACCCGGGCCTGCCCGGACTGCGGGTTCGATCCGGCGACGGTGCATCCGACCGCCGTCGCGGGACATATCCGCCGCGATGCGGCTGATTGGGTTGGCCGGCTGTCTCAGCAGGGGGTCCGGAGCCGCCCGGCGCCGGGAGTCTGGTCGAATCTCGAATACGGTTGCCATATCCGCGATGTGCACCGCATCTTCGACCACCGCGTGCAGTTGATGCTGAGCCAGACCGATCCGCAATTCCCGAACTGGGACCAGGACGCCACGGCGGTTGACGACGATTACGGCGCCCAAGATCCCTTGGTCGTCGCCGCGGAGCTGCGTGACGCGGCCGACACCGTGGCCGATCGGTATGACTCGGTGCCCGCGGACAGCTGGGAGCGACGCGGATTACGCAGCAATGGAAGCGAATTCACCGTCGCCACCATCGCCGTGTACCACCTGCACGATATCGTCCATCACGCCTGGGACGTCTCGTAGGGAACGCTGCCCGATGGCAGACCACCGACGAGCCGACCGCCCCGGGGCTGCCGGCCACTAGAGTCGCGACTGATGCTTGATATCGGTATCGCTGGTGCGCAGCGGACGAATCAAACCGTCCTGGGTGAACGAAGCGAGCAGTTCGCCCTCCTCGGTGTGCACAGTGCCCCGAACGTAGGACATGCCGGCCCCGACCTGAGTACTTTCATGCCCGTAGAGCAGCCATCCCTGCCACTGCACCGGCTCGTGGAAACTGACCGACACCGTCATGGGTGCGGTGGACACGGTCAGATGCGCTTGCGCCGTACCGATACCCTCGTGTGCTCGCATGGTCGTCGAAATCCCCAGATGTCCGGTGAAATAAGCAATGAGGGCCTTGGCGAGTTCCGGACGCGCCGGAATCGGATCGTAGTGCAGCCAGGCGTGTAGCTCAGGCGGACCGACCTCATCGGGGCTGTTGACATCGATGACGTCGACCAACCGCACCTGGCGTCCGCGCATCGGCATGATGGACGGTTGAGCGTCCCGCGGACCCGCCACATCGGCGATGGGCAGGTGGTGGCGAATCACATCGCCCGAGGGCACGTCGGCGAGCACGGTGACGGTGATGCAGCGTTTGCCGCGCTGCGATGCGGTGACCACTGCGGTTGCCGTCGAGCGTCCCTCGGAGACGACGTCGATCTCGATTTCGACCGGCGGGCCGACGACCACCACCCTGGCGAACACCGCGTACACCGAGCGCACCGACTTGTCCGGGAAACGCCGGGCAGCGGCGACGATCGCCTGAGCCAACACCTGCGTGCCCTCGACCACCTGACGGTCGTCGGCACCGACGAGTCCGGTCTGCGCGATGAATCGGTTGTCCCCATCGCCTTCGGGCTCGAACAGTTCGAGCAGACCGCCCACCGTCCACTCCACCGACTCGGTGGCCTGATCTGACGTCGTCATAGAGCGTCCTCTTTCCGGGATTGGTCACAACGCAGCGGCTGTATCGCATGATAACGTCATTACCCTATTAGAGAATATGCCTTGCAGAAGACGGAAACGCCTATGACAAACCCCGAGCAGATGCTGTTCACGTCGACGGCGCAGGCCTTCCTGGAAAAGGAAGCGTCGCTGAGGCGCATCCGGGATATGCACGGTGCCGGGGTGTCAGTCGACCCGGCCTGGTGGCAGCGGGCAGCCGAACTGGGATGGGCGAGCCTGCTGGTTCCCGAGGAGTTGGGCGGCGGAAGCGTCTCCGGAGACGGCGTGGCCGACCTCGCGATGCTTGCCGAGCAGGCCGGCCGCAGTGTGGCCCCCGGGCCGTTACACCCGGTGAGCGTCGTGCTGGCCGGGCTGTCAGAAGCACCCGAGAATCACGAGGAGGCCATCGCGTCACTGGTGGCCGGTGACGCGATCGCAAGCTGGGCGGTGTACGAACCCGGACAACAATGGTCGCCGCTGCAACCGCAACTCACCGCCACCGCGGTCGGCGACGGGTACCGACTGGACGGGGTCAAGGACCGCGTGGAAGCCGGGGATTCGGCTGGCCTGCTGCTGGTCACCGCGACGCTCGACGGGTTGGTGCGCCAGTTCCTGGTCCCCGCCGGCACCGCCGGGGTCACCGTAGGGCCGCAGCCTTCGGTGGACATGGTGCGCCGGTACGCCAGAGTGGCGTTCGACGGCGTCGAGGTACCGACGGCGGCGCTGGTCGGTACAGCCGAGCAGACACCCGCGGTGATCGAGCGGCAGCGCCAGGTCGCCCTGCTGCTGCAGTGCGCCGAGATCGTCGGGATCCTCGATTCGGTGCTGGCCATGACACAGCAGTGGCTGTTGGACCGGCACAGTTTCGGCCGGCCATTGGCGTCCTACCAGGCACTCAAACATCGCTTCGCCGATATGAAGCTGTGGTTCGAGGCGGCGAGGGCCACCACTGCCGGCGCGGTCCAGGCAGTCGGCAACCGGTCGGAGGATGCACCCAAACTCGTCAGTGTCGCCAAAGCCTATGTGGCCGAGCGGGCCCCGGTGATGCTGCAGGACTGCGTGCAGTTGCACGGCGGTATCGGTGTCACCTGGGAGCACGATCTGCATCTGTTCCTGCGCCGGGCCACGTTGAACCGGGCGATGTTCGGTTCACCGGAAGAACATCACCGCGCCGTCTTCGAGCTGAGCCGGAAGGTTCCCACATGACCGTGACCTCCACCGAGACCGTCGCCGAGTTCGCCGCGCGGGCGCGCCGCTGGCTCACCGAGAACATGCCCGCCATCGATCCGGAGAACCCGCCGTTCTCGGTGCGCGCCGAGCAGCAGTCCTGGGACCGCGCCAAGGAGTTGCAGCGCAAGCTGTACGCGGGAGGGTTCGCCGGGATCTGCTTCCCGCGCGAATACGGCGGTCTCGGGCTGGATTACGCGTTTCAGAAGGCGTTCAACACCGAGTGCCGGTTCTTCGAGATGCCGTTGATCCTGAACACACCGTCGTTCACCATCTGCTCGGCGACCATCCTCGACGTCGGCAGCGAGCAACAGAAGCGCGATCGCATCTCGGCGGCCATCCGCGGCGACGAGATCCTGTGCCAGTTGCTCTCCGAGCCCAGCGGCGGATCCGATCTGGCCGGTGTGATCACCCGGGCCGAGAAGGTCGGCGACAAGTGGATCATCAACGGCGCCAAGACCTGGAGCACCAGTGCGTTCGCCGCCGATTACGGGCTGATGCTGGCGCGCACCGATTGGACCGTGCCCAAACACGAAGGGCTGACGATGTTCCTGGTGCCGTTGAATGCGCCGGGAATCACGATGCGCCGCATCACCGAGGTGAACGGCAACGAGGAATTCTGTGAGGAATTCTTCGACGGCCTGGAACTCGGCGAAGACGCCGTGGTCGGCGCTGTCAACGACGGCTGGACCGTCGCTTCGCGACAGCTCCACCACGAGCGACGTGCGGTCGGGGGCGGGTCCGAATTCGCCAGTGGCACGGGCGCGGAGAATGCCAGCGAGATGCCGCCAAACCATGTCGCCATCGCCACGGCCACGGGTCAGGCCGACGATCCGCGGGTACAGGATCTTGCCGGCCGGGCATTGGTGCGCCGAATCGTCAAGGAGCAGCTGATCGATCACGTGGGCGCGTCGATCGCCGACGGATCGTTGCCACCGAATGCTGGGACCCTCATCCGGTTGATGCACGCCGAGACCACCGAACTCGAGGTCGATACCGCACTGGCCATCGCCGGAACGTCCGGGGTGATCGATGACGGCTCCGGCCTTTCGGACATCGGGGTGCGCTACTTGTCGCGCCAGACCGGCTCGCTGGGCGGGGGCACTTCCGAGATGGCACGCAATGTCATCGGCGAGCGGATCCTCGGATTCCCGCGCGAGCCCGCCGCCGATCGCGGTGTGCCGTTCAATCAGGTGAAGCGGAGCCGGGGCTAGAGCGCGCTGACCGCGGCACCGACCAGTCCGATACTGGTCGCCACGAAGGACAGCAGACTGATGACCTTGAAGGCGGTTGTGCTCGAAGCCTTTTCGCTGAAAGCCATCGGCAGGAACAACGTGGGATTAAGCAGGGTTCCCAGCACCACGAGGGTGGCGATCCAGGCCGTCAGACCAGGCAGCGCCAACCCGACGGCGATCAGGATGACGCCCATCATGATGTAGTCCAGATGGGCTTGCATGATGCGCCGGGGGCTGACGATCCCCAGCCTCTTGATCGCCTCGGGCGCAAGCAGATTGCCCGCAACGGCCCAGCCGAGCAGCGCCCCGAAAGCCAGCTCGAAGAGTCCGATCTGCACCAGTACGCTCATCGATTCACCGCATTCCTCTCATACCAGCGCTGCCCGTGCAGTCGTTGGTAATGCCACACCGCCGCCGGCAGGACACCGCGACGGTGCAGCCAGAAACGTCGCGGCGCAACGTCGGACGGATCGACGCGACCTAGCGTGATATCGGCCAGCACGACACCTTCGCCGTCGACGCGGGACCGTTCGGCCAGCACGGCGCCGGTGGCGTCGGTGATCAGCGCATTGCCCTCGAAGTATCCGCGATACCGCATCGGCAGCCATGGCATCGGGCACTGGAGTTCGCCGACGTGTGCGGCGTGCACCACGGGCGCGCCGATATACCGCCCGAAATCGGTTGCCGCCCGCCGCGCGGTCGCGGCATTGGCCTTTTCGAGGCGGTCGAACAGAGGCCGCGGCGGCCAGGGTGGGATCGACCACCATCCCGAACCCGTCATGGCCAGATCCACCCTGCCGCGCATCCGTCGGACCGTCTGGGTGCGCATCAGCTCCCAGCAGACGGCCGCACCCACCGAGAGTTCCCCGCAGGTGAGCACGCCGTCATCGCTGCCGCCGGTGTAGATGGCGTTCTCCCACATCGTGGGCAGGTCCTTGTCATGTCTCCCGACGACGCCGGTGGGATCGGCGAGCAGATACGCGTTGCGGATATGGCCGTCGGCATCCCGGCACAGGAACGAACCACCGACCATCGCGCCATGCCTGCGCGCCACGTCGCAGAGCAGGTCGGTCGCCGGGCCGTCCACCGGCAGCGCCGTGTCGATCAGCTCCCGAAGGAAACCGATGCCCGTGGTGAAGAACTCGGGCAGCGCGATCACCTTTGCCCCGGCGTCGCCAGCTTCATCGGCAAGCCGTCGGCAGGCAACGAGATTGGCGGCCACATCCCCGAGCGTCGCATTCAGTTGCACCGCCGCCGCCAGCACCATGTTTTGAACGGTACTACAAAACTGAACGGTCCTACAAGAAACTATTCGGTGCGGAGACCGCGGATCACGATGTCCCTGCCGACCCCGAGCACCCGCTCCAGTTCAGCATCGTCGAGGGCGAGCCGGTCCGGTCGCCAGCGAGAGCCCAGCACGCCGTTCCACGCCGACCACAGGAACACCGAGGTGCGCCCCGGATCGGGACAGTGGATCTGACCGGCAGCATCGGCGCGCCGCAGCGCATCGGCGACATCACCGACGAGTGCCTCCACCTTGTCGGCGATGCGCTGCTCGACTTCGCCGGCCAACTCCCCGGGCGGCATATCGACCGCCCGCAACGCCACCATCCGGAAATGGCCGGGATTCTCCAGATTGAACCGGCAGTAGGCGTCGCTCGCGGCGATCAGTTGTTCGACCGGGGTGCGATCCTCGGTGTATGCCTGCGCCATCACCTGTTCGTTGATCTCCAGGGCGCGCTCCACCAGAGCCAGATACAAGGCGTCCTTGTTACCGAAGTGGTGATAGATCGACCCGACCGCCACCCCGGCCTCCTCTGCGATGGCATCCATGGCGACCGCATGGAAGCCGCGCTCGGCGAACAGCCGTTGAGCGGCCTCCAGGATCGTCGCCGTGGTCGCGATGGTACGTCGGTCGGGCCGCCGAGCGGGTCGAGTCACGGCTCAAGGCTACGGCGACAGCCGATCGCCAAAACGATTTGTACCTCCTGCGCCGGTCCGGCCACCATGGCCCCATGCTTGATGTCGACCGGTTCATCGCCGACGGTTTCGTCAAGATCGAATCGGCCTTCGATCGCGATCTCGGCGTGCGCTGCCAGCAGCAGCTGTGGCAGGCCATCGGTTTGAACCCGGCCGACCCGGATACCTGGACCGAATCGCTGGTGCGGGTGACCAGCATGGCCACGCCGGAGTTCACCGCCGCCGCAAACACCGGCACCCTGCACGCCGCCTACAACGCCTTGGTCGGCCCCGGCCGATGGCAGCCGCGGCTGGGGCTGGGCACCTTCCCGCTGCGCTTTCCCAGCACCGAACCGGCGCGCGACGCGGGCTGGCATGTCGAAGCATCCTTCTACGCCGAGGACGGCATGCGGCTGAACCTGCGCTCCCGCGGTCGCGCCCTGCTGATGCTGTTCTTGTTCTCCGATGTCGGCCCGAACGACGCACCGACGGAGATCCGGGTCGGTTCCCATCTGGCGGTGCCGACGGTGCTGGCACGTCATGGCCCTGACGGTGCGCCCTGGATGTCGGTCTGCGAGCAGGTCGTCCCGGCGACCGCCGACTGTTCGGTCATAGCGGCCACCGGTCGCATCGGCGATGTGTACCTGTGCCATCCGTTTCTCGTACATACCGGCACCGCGCACCGCGGCGGCGTGCCGCGC
Organism: Mycolicibacterium neoaurum ATCC 25795; assembly: GCF_000691525.1. Lineage (GTDB taxonomy): Bacteria > Actinomycetota > Actinomycetes > Mycobacteriales > Mycobacteriaceae > Mycobacterium > Mycobacterium neoaurum. Next base: position 285,660 of record NZ_JMDW01000009.1, on the reverse strand, counting down.
TTCATGGCGCAGCCGCCGCTGGAGCCCACCGGCGAGCTCGACCTGGAAGCCGACGAGCCGAGCCCGGTCGCCCGAGCGGTGCTGCGGGGTCTGAGTTAAAAGGGCGGCGGGTCGCTCTCGAGGGCGATTTCGAGTGCGTTGCGGACGCGTTCGGCGTTGATGCGGTACTCGCGGTCCCGTTTTCGAGTCCGTCGGCGGGTGGGCAGGGCGGGCTCGCGGTTGTCGTGGTCGAGCAGGGTGATGTGCCTGGTTCTCGGGATCTCGGTATCAAAGGCTTTGCGCGGAAACAGAACTGGCCCCAGAGGTCTGGTGGCGTAGGTGTGGCCGGTGGGTGCGGTCCAGGTCGTCGAGCCGTCGGGGCACGCAGTGGGGATCCAGCCGGTTTTCAGGGTCTTGATGAGGTGATGTTCGCGGCAATAGGGCCGCAGGTTGCCGGGGTGGGTGGCGCCAGCGGGCCACGGGGTGAGGTGGTCGAGATCGGCTTTGTGGGCGGGGCGCCCGCAGCCGGGAAAAGCGCACGTCATGAAAGTCATCCGGACGAAGGCGCTGAGTTTGGCGGAGGGCCGGTAGCGGTTTTCGGTGCCGAGATCTGCGGGGCTGCTGATGGGTCGGACTGTGGCGCCGGTGGTGATGAGTTCGGTGAGTAGGTGGGCCGGGATGATGGCGCCGTCCAGGGAGATGCCGGCCCCGGCACCGGGTGGGGCGTTCTGCGCCGCAGGCGCGGCCGGCCATGCATGCGCCGCAGGCGCGGCCGGCCATGCATGCGCCGCAGGCGCGGCAGGCGCGGCAGGCGATCGCGGCTCGGCGTCGGGCGCCTCGGCAGGAGCGGGTTCTTCGGCCGGGGGCTGTTGAGCCGCGGCCGGTTTCTCGGCTGACTGGCTCTCCTCAGATTCATCACCCGGCCCCTCATCGGGTTCGACCGGTCCCGGCTGGGGCCGCCATCCGGCCCGGGCTCGGGTGCCGGGCCGGCGGCTTCGCCGGTGTCGGGGCGCTGACCGGTGAGCACGTAGATGGTGACCGCACCCGACCGCGGGTCTTTCCCCGACCGCGCGCACGCTGGGTCCCCGCACAGGCAGGTCAGCCGGGGCCCGCCGGCCATGACAGCGGCTATGGCGTCGGCGCGGCGCTCCCGTTTCGTGCGGGGATCGTTGTCGCAGACACCGTCGGCCAACTCGTCGGCGCGGGCATCGGTGATCTTGGCGTCGGTGGCACGCATGCGCCCCCAGAACGACACGACCCCGTCGGGGTCATCGCGGTCACCGAACTCGAGATAACGATCCCTGGCCGCAGTCTTGGACCGGATCACCGCCACCGGATCGAACTCATGCACCCAGTGATCGACCGCCGCGGTCAGCGCCGCCTCCGAAAGCACTCCATAGCCGTGGGCGTTCTCGGCGATCTTGGCATCGATGGACGCCAGCGCCTCGAGGTCGGTGACCAGGTGGGTGCGCCAGGTGATCGCACTGATCACCTTCGCCGAGATCGCCCCGGTGCCGAAGACAGCCGCGGTCCGCGGGAGTCGTTCACGCAGTGCCACGGCGATACGCATCTGGGTGTTGGCGGCGTGCGGCCCGATGTTGCAGGCCGCGCCGATCTGGGCTTTGGCCTGGGCCCAGCCGTCGATCAGCTTCAACGCAGAGAACTCGTCCTCGCCATCGCACCAACGCGACGTCGCCTCCGCGATCAACGCCAACCGGCGCGCTGCGGCCGCGGCCTCGGCCTGCGTCTCGGCGGTGATCGCGGACGTCAGCGCCTCGTCACTGAGTCCCCGCAATGCCAAATATTCGAACATGTGTTCTATACTACTCGCGACCCCGACAGATCCTTCAGGCCGCGAAAACCGCTGGTCAACGCTGCGCAGGCGGTAATCAGAACAGGGTGGGATGCGCCGGTGCCGCGACTTCGGAGGAAACGGCACCGGCGCGGGCCGGCGGCGGCGGTGCCGACATGGCGACACGCGCCGACCGCCCGGTCAGGCCGTACCGGGCCAGCAACGGGGCCGCCCTGGTACGAAGTTCGTCGCGATAGTCCGCAGGCAGATAGGCGCCGTGTCGGTACAACCGCCGATATTCGAAGACATGCTCGGGATAGGTGCGCTCCAGCCACTGCATGAACCACCCGCGCGTCGACCCCCGCAGATGCAGTCCGAACACCGTCGCGCTGGTCGCGCCGGCCTCGGCGATCTGGCGCAACAACGCATCGAGGTGTTCCACCGAGTCGGTCAGCCGGGGCAGCACCGGGGCGACCATCACATGACAGTCGAGCCCGGCGTCTCGAATCGCCGAGATCAGCGACAGCCGCGCATGCGGCGACGGTGTGCCCGGCTCGATCACCCGCTGCAGTTCCGGGTCGGCGATCGCCAGCGAGATCGACACGGCGGCGCCAGGTCCGTGATGTGCCGCGTCGGCGATCAGCGGCAGGTCGCGGCGCAGCAGGGTGCCCTTGGTGAGGATCGAGAACCGTGTTCCGGATTCGGCGAGCGCGGTCAGGATGCCCGGCATCAACCGGTAGCGACCCTCGGCACGCTGGTACGGATCGGTATTGGTCCCGAGCGCCACCGTTTCCCGGGCCCATGACCTGCGCCGGAGTTCCCGTGCGAGCACGTCGGCCACGTTGGTCTTGACGACGATCTCGGTGTCGAAGTCCGATCCGGGATCGAAGTCCAGGTACTCGTGGGTGGGCCGCGCGAAACAATACCGGCAGGCGTGCGAGCAACCGCGATAACCATTGACGGTGTACTTGAACGGGAGCATCGACGCGTCAGGCACCTTGTTCAACGCCGACTTGCACAGAATCTCGTGGAAGGTGATCCCGTCGAACTCTGGCGTACGCACGCTGCGAACGAAGCCGAGGCGGGCCAGACCGGGTAGCGCGCCGTCATCGACCCGCACCCCCTGCCCGTCCCACCGCATAACCCTATCGAACAATTGTTCGATAGGGTTTGTCAAGCGGTCAGCGGACTACCACTGAGTGCCCTGGCAGATCGGGCTGTAGGGATTGTCCGCAGCCGCGATGACCTGATCGCCCGCCACGATGTCGCAGTGCGCGTTCGGCGCGCCGACGCTGCCCTTGGTGGTGCTGCTGACCTGCAGGATCGCCCACTGGGGGTCGGCGAGCGTGGTCTCGAACACCCACGGGGCCCCTGGCCCGACGGTGATCGTCTCGCGCTTGGCGTATGCGTAGGCGTCGGCGTTGTAGGCAGCCATATTGGGCGGCTGGGCCGTCAGATAGAACACCTGGAACTGATAGGGCGCACCCGAGGTCAGGGTGTAGCGCACCAACTGGCCCTCCGGCTCTGCATGGGCGGCCGCCGGCCCGAATGCCAGAGCGGCACCCGCCAGAAGGGTGGCCGCGCCCGCTGCTGCACCGATCTTGCTCGTAGCTTTTCGCATGACCAACACATCGCGGGACGCTACCGGATTGTTACACCAGCCGCCCAGACGCGGCCTGGCACGAGAAAACAGGGCGTGAGCAAGAGGTTAATTTGTTCGTCACATACAGAAATTTCACAGAAACGTAGCGCCCATAACGTGCCGATTCGACACCCACACGGGTCCGAAAGTTCCGCTCATACAGCCGAACTCGAACGAAAGGCCGTTGATGGCACACCTCCGACCGACGTCGAAGAGATCATTTCTGTTAGCGGGAAGCGTCGTGGTCACCGCCTCGATGCTGCTCTCTGCCTGCGGCAGCAAGGCCACCGACGAGGGTGGCAGCGCCGCAGCATCCTGTGTGGACACCTCCGGTGACACCATCAAGGTCGGCTCGCTGAACTCGCTGTCGGGAACCATGGCGATCTCCGAGGTCACGGTGCGTGATTCCATCAAACTGGCCGTCGACGAGATCAATGCCGGCGGCGGCGTTCTCGGCAAGCAGATCCAACTGGTGGGCGAGGACGGCGCCTCGGAGCCGACCGTGTTCGCCGAGAAGGCGCAGAAGCTGATCAACAGCGACTGCGTGGCGGCCGTCTTCGGTGGCTGGACTTCCTCGAGCCGCAAGGCCATGCTGCCGGTGTTCGAAGACAACAACTCCCTGCTCTACTACCCGGTCCAGTACGAGGGCCTGGAATCCTCTCCCAACATCTTCTACACCGGGGCAACCACCAACCAGCAGATCGTCCCGGCGCTGGACTATTTGAAGGAAAAGGGCACCAAGTCGCTGTACCTGGTCGGCAGCGACTACGTCTTCCCGCAGACCGCCAACCGCATCATCAAGGCCTACGCCGCGGCCAACGGGATCGAGATCAAGGGCGAGGATTACACGCCGCTGGGCTCGACGGACTTCTCGACGATCATCAACAAGGTCCGCACCGCGGACGCCGACGCGGTGTTCAACACCCTCAACGGCGATTCCAACGTCGCCTTCTTCCGTGAGTACAAGAACGTCGGACTGACCCCGCAGGCGATGCCGGTGGTCTCGGTGTCCATCGCCGAGGAAGAGGTCGGCGGTATCGGGGTGCAGAACGTCACCGATCAGCTGACGGCGTGGAACTACTACCAGACCATCGACACCCCGGTGAACGACGCGTTCGTCGCCGCGTACAAGAAGGCCTACGGCGCGAACAAGCCCACCTCCGATCCGATGGAGGCCGCCTACGTCTCGGTCCACCTGTGGAAGAACACCGTCGAAAAGGCAGGATCGTTCGACGTCAAGGCAATTCAGGACAACGCCGGTGGCGTGAGTTTCGACGCCCCCGAGGGCAAGGTCACCATCGACGGTGAGAACAACCACATCACCAAGACCGCCCGCATCGGTGAGATCAAGCCCGACGGTCTGATCTACACCGTGTGGGAGTCCCCCGCACCCATCGAGCCGGACCCGTACCTGAAGTCCTACCCGTGGGCCGCCGGCCTGTCCGGGTAAGAACAGCATGGATGTCCTCATCGGACAGCTGGCAACGGGATTGAGCCTCGGCTCGATCCTGTTGCTGGCTGCACTCGGCCTGTCCCTCACGTTCGGTCAGATGGGCGTCATCAACATGGCGCACGGCGAATTCATCATGGCCGGCTGTTACACCACCTTCGTCGTCCAGCAGATCATCTCCAATACCGGTGTCTCGCTGATCATCTCGCTGATCATCGGCTTCGTCATCGGCGGATTGTTCGGTGTCCTGCTGGAGGTCACCCTGATCCAGCGGATGTATCACCGACCGTTGGACACCCTGCTGGTCACCTTCGGCGTGGGACTCGTCCTGCAGCAGTTGGCCCGTGACATCTTCGGCGCGCCGGCGGTCAACGTCATCGCCCCGTCCTGGTTGTCCGGCGGGTTCGAGATCTTCGGTGCCGTCGTGCCCAAGACGCGCATCTTCATCCTGGTGTTGGCCGTCGCCTGCGTCACCGCGCTGGCCATCGCGCTCAAGGCCAGCCCGATGGGCCGGCGGATCAGGGCGGTGGTGCAGAACCGCGATCTCGCCGAGACCAGCGGTATCTCGTCGCGCAAGACCGACATCACCACCTTCTTCATCGGGTCGGGTCTGGCCGGCGTCGCGGGTGTGGCGCTGACGCTCATCGGCTCCACCAGCCCGACGATCGGTCAGGCCTATCTGATCGACGCGTTCCTGGTGGTCGTGGTCGGTGGTCTCGGCCAGATCAAGGGAACGGTGATCGCCGCGTTCGGCATCGGATTCCTGAACTCGGTGATCGAGTACAACACCACGGCATCGCTGGCCAAGGTGATCCTGTTCGTCATCATCGTGATCTTCCTGCAGGCCCGCCCGCAGGGCCTGTTCACCGTTCGGACAAGGAGTTTGGTGTGAGAACGATCCTTGGACGCTGGCAGACATGGGCCGGTTTCGGTGTGGCCGCGGTGCTGCTGTTCGGGGTGGCGCCCGCAGCGCTGTCGACCTTCCGGCTCGGCCTGCTCGGCCAGTTCCTCTGCTACGCCATCGTTGCGGTCGGTATCGGACTGGCCTGGGGCCGCGGCGGCATGCTGGTGCTCGGGCAAGGGGTGTTCTTCGGTATCGGTGGCTACATCATGGGGATGCACCTCAAGATCGCCGACGCCCAGTTCGCGGGCAACAGCGTGCCGGACTTCATGCAGATCCAGGGCGTCCGTGAGCTGCCCGGCTTCTGGGCACCGTTCGCCTCTCCCCTGGTGACCCTGGTGTCGATCGTGCTGATCCCGACCGCCATCGCCGCGGCGCTCGGACTCGGCGTGTTCAAGCGCCGCGTCAAGGGCGCCTATTTCGCGATCCTGTCCCAGGCGCTGGCGGCCGCGTTGGCCATCCTGCTCGTAGGCCAGATGAGTCTCGGTGGATCCAACGGGCTCAACGGGTTCCGGACATTCTTCGGGTTCCGCCTTGCCGATCCGGCCAACAAGCAGATGCTGTACTTCATCGCTGCGGGCACCCTGCTGGTGGTCGTCGCCGTGGTACGGCAGTTGATGCAGAGCCGCTACGGCGAACTGCTGGTGGCGGTGCGCGACGGCGAGGAGCGGGTCCGGTTCCTCGGCTACGATCCGGCGAACATCAAGGTCGTCGCGTACACGACCGCCGCGTTGTTCGCCAGCATCGCCGGTGCGCTGTTCGCGCCCATCGTGGGCTTCATCAGCCCGTCGCAGGTGGGCATCCTGCCCTCGATCGCCTTCCTGATCGGGGTGGCCATCGGCGGGCGGACGACGCTGTTGGGACCGGTGCTCGGCGCCATCGGTGTGGCATGGGCGCAGACCCTGTTCTCCGAGCAGTACCCCTCCGGGTGGATCTACGGGCAGGGCCTGCTGTTCATCCTGGTCGTCGGGTTCTTCCCGGCGGGTCTGGCCGGACTGGCGGTCTTCCTGCGCCGCAAGAAAAAGGACACCCCCGGCGACGGCGACGCACCGGACCCGGTGTCGGTGCCCGACCCCGATCCCGAACCGGAATCCGAGAAGGCCGGAGCCAGCGCATGAGCGTCACCTTGACCGACAACCATCCGGAGCCCACCGCAGGCGGCAACGTCGGCATGGGCACCCAGTACCTCGAAGTACGGGGTTTGACAGTCGATTTCGATGGATTCAAGGCCGTCAGCGATGTCGACCTGACCCTGTTCCAGGGTGACCTGCGGTTCCTGATCGGCCCCAACGGTGCGGGCAAGACCACCGTGATCGATGCGATCACCGGTCTGGTGCCGGCCACCGGGTCGGTCAGCAAGTCCGGGGTGGAACTGCTGGGCAAGAAGGTCCACCAGATCGCCCGTAACGGCGTGGGCCGCACCTTCCAGACCGCGACGGTGTTCGAACAGCTGACCGTGCTGCAGAACCTCGATATCGCCGCGGGAGCGGGCCGCTCGGCATGGACGCTGCTGCGCCGTCGTGCGGGTGTCTTACCCGCCATCGAAGAGGCCCTGGAGACAACGGGATTGACCGCGTTGGCGGACAAGCCGGCCGGGGTGCTCGCACACGGCCAGAAGCAGTGGTTGGAGATCGGCATGCTGCTGGTGCAGAACGCCGAGGTGCTGTTGCTCGACGAGCCCGTGGCCGGGATGAGCCATGAGGAACGCGAGGAGACCGGAAACCTGCTGCGGCGCATCGGCGGTGAGCGCACCGTCGTCGTGGTCGAGCACGACATGGACTTCATGCGGGCGTTCGCGACCTCGGTGACGGTGCTGGCCCGGGGTCAGGTGATCGCGGAGGGTTCGGTCGCCGAGGTCCAGGCCAACCCCAAGGTGCAGGAGGTCTATCTGGGCACCGCCGCGGCAGGCACCGAGGGCGTGCCCGACGAACTGAAAGAGGAATCCTGATGCTCGAGCTCGTCGACGTCCGAACCGGTTACGGGCGCTCGGAAGTCATCCACGGGGTGTCCTTGGAGGTGCCCTCCGACGGCGTGGCCGCCGTGATGGGGCACAACGGCGCAGGCAAGACGACCCTGTTGCGGGCCGCTGTCGGGTTGCTCAAATGCAGTGCCGGCATGGTGCGGTTCGACGGTGAGGACATCACCAAGTTACGCCCGAGCGCCCGCGTCGCGCGTGGTATCGCCTATGTGCCCCAGGGTCAGCAATCCTTCGGCCAGCTCACCACCGCCGAGAATCTCCAGGTGGTCGCCGACGGCCGTAAAAACGGCAAGGCACTCATCGACGAACAGCTGGACCTGTTCCCGGCACTCAAGGAACTGTTGGGACGTCGCGCCGGGCTGCTCTCCGGCGGCCAACGCCAACAACTCGCGATCGCCCGCGCGCTCATCACGACACCGAAATGCCTGATCCTCGACGAGCCCACCGAAGGCATCCAGCCCTCGGTGGTGCACGAGATCGAACAGGCCATCACCGCGCTGACCCAGCGGGGCGATCTCGGGGTGCTGCTGGTCGAGCAGCACATCGGCTTCGCGCTGGAATCCGCGCAGCGCTACTACATCCTGGAGTCCGGCCGTGTCACCTCCAGCGGCGCCGGTGGGTCGTCCTCGGAGGCCGAGGTGCGCGCCGCGATGGCCATCTGACGGCACCGCCGTCGTGGCAATCTGACGGCACCGCCGTCGTGGCCATCTGACTAGAGCTCCAGCAGCACCGTCACCGGGCCGTCGTTGACCAGCTCGACCTGCATATCGGCGCCGAACACCCCGGTGCCGACCTGCGCGCCCAGCTCGCGCAGCGCGGCGGTGAAGGCGTCGATCAGCGGTTCGGCCACCGGACGCGGGGCGGCCGCGTTCCACGACGGCCGCCGGCCCTTGACGGTATTGGCGTACAGCGTGAACTGGCTGACCACCAGGATCGGCGCATCGACATCGGCTGCTGCGGCCTCGTCATCGAGAATGCGTAGCCGCCAAAGCTTTTCGGCCATCTTCGCCGCCAGCGCCGCGTCATCGGTGTGGGTGATGCCCACCAGTGCGAGCAGGCCTTGACCGGTGGGATTGATCTCCCCCACCGTCGCGCCCTCGACGGTCACCCGCGCCGACCTCACCCGTTGCACCAGAACTCGCATCCTCCGACCCTAGAGTGTGCCCATGATGCGCATCATCGCCGAGCACGGCGGGCTGGTGGTGGCCGAGGACGGCAAGAACATCATCGTCATCGACCGTGGCAACGGCACGGCCGAGATCACCGCCTTCGTCCTGCTGATCGTCACGCTGGTGGTCGGCGGGTTCGGCGCACTGGTGCTGTTCACCCCGGTCGGTGTACCTCGCATCATCGGCGCGGCTCTGTGCGCCGTCGGACTGGCCACCGGCGCGGGCCTGTACGCGATCCTGCGCACACTGCGGACCGCGCGCAGCGCTCCATTGGACACCTGCACCCCGGTCGCGGTGTTCGACCGCGACCGTCACACCTACCGGGATGTGACCGGGCTGCTCATTCCGCTGGACCGAATCAGCATCCACCGCCGGATGCAGCTGACGTCCAGCTCCCCCAAACTCGTGGTCACCACCCCGCACGGAACCGATGTGCTCAAGCGCGCCAACCCGTTCGGGGGCGGATTGGGCAACCTCGACACAGTGCTGAACACGGCGGTGTTCGGCCGGTGAACGTGCGCCGACTCGCCCCTGATGCCCGCGTGTCTTGGTGCAGACACGCACGCTCGCCGGGTAGTCAGCCCAGCCGGGAGAGCACTTCGGCCACCACGGCGTCGGCGGCGATATCGGTCTGCTCGCCGTTGGACAGGTCCTTCACCCCGACCGTGCCCGCCTCGATGTCACGGTCACCCGCCACCAGCGCCAGGCGCGCACCGGAGCGGTCGGCGCCCTTCATCGACGCTTTCAGGCTGCGGTCCCCGTAGGCCAGATCCACCCGGACACCGTTGGCCCGCAGCGCCGCCGCCAGCCTCGCCAACTCCAGCTTGGCCGCCTCGCCCAGCGGAACCCCGAACACGTCGACCCGGTTGGTGGCACCGACCGTCCTGCCCTCGGCGCGCAACGCCAACAGCGTGCGGTCCACACCGAGGCCGAACCCGATCCCGGAAAGGTCCTGCCCGCCAAGCTGACTCATCAGACCGTCGTAGCGGCCACCCCCACCGATACCGGACTGCGCGCCCAGTCCGTCGTGTACGAACTCGAACGTGGTCTTGGTGTAGTAATCCAAACCGCGCACCATCCGCGGGTTCACCACATACGGCACGCCCAGGGCGTCCAGGTGCGCCAGCACGGTGTCGAAATGCGCCTTAGCCACCTCGGAGAGATGGTCGAGCATCAGCGGGGCATCGGCGGTCATCTCGCGCACGTGCGGGCGCTTGTCATCGAGCACCCGCAGCGGGTTGATCTGGGCTCGCCGCTGCGTTTCCTCGTCGAGATCGAGCTTGAAGAGGAACTCCTGCAACAATTCCCGGTACCGCGGGCGGCAGGTGTCATCCCCCAGGGAGGTGATCTCCAGCCGGAAGCCGTCAAGGCCCAGGGCCCGGAATCCGGCGTCGGCGACGGCGATCACTTCGGCATCCAGCGCCGGGTCGTCGATCCCGATGGCCTCCACCCCGACCTGCTGGAGCTGGCGGTACCGGCCGGCCTGCGGACGCTCGTAGCGGAAGAACGGCCCCGAGTAGCAGAGTTTGACCGGCAGCGCCCCACGATCCAGGCCGTGCTCGATGACTGCCCGCATGACCCCGGCGGTGCCCTCCGGGCGTAGCGTCACCGACCGGTCACCACGGTCGGCGAAGGTGTACATCTCCTTGCTCACCACATCGGTGGACTCGCCGACGCCGCGCGCGAACAGCGCGGTCTCCTCGAAGATCGGCAACTCGATATCGCCGTAGCCGGCCCGCCGGGCCGCTCCGAGCAGGCCGTCACGCACGGCGACAAACGCCGCCGAATCGGGCGGGAAGTAGTCGGGCACACCCTTGGGGGCGCGGAAATCAGTCACAGAACCAGGCCTTCGAGAAATGGGTTGGTGCGGCGTTCGATGCCGATCGTGGATCTCGGGCCGTGGCCCGGGAGTACCACGGTGTCGTCGTCGAGCACCATCAGTTTGGTCATGATCGAGTCGATCAGGGAGTTGCCGCTGCCGCCGGGCAGGTCCGTACGACCCACCGACCCCTGGAACAGGGTGTCACCGGTGAACACCTGGCCCTGGATCCGGAAACACACCGACCCGCGAGTGTGCCCGGGTGTGTGGTCGACGCTCACCCGGACGCCGCCGAACTCCAGCACCTGACCGTCGGTGCGCAGTTCGACGAGCTGGCGGGGCTCGGAGAACACCGCGCCCAGCGTCAGTCTGCCCAGCGTCCCCCACAAACCTCCGCTGGTCAGACCCTGCACAGGGTCGGTGAGCATGGCCCGGTCGGCGGGGTGGATGTACACCGGACAGCCATACCGGTCGGCCACCTTCTGCGCCGACCACATGTGGTCGATATGGCCGTGGGTCAGCAGCACGGCGGCCGGGGTGAGCCGGTGCTCGTCGAGGATGCGCTGCAGCCGCGCCGACGCCGACTGGCCGGGGTCGACGATGACGGCATCGGCGCCCGCGTGCGCTGCGAACACGTAGCAGTTGCACGCCAGCACCCCCGTCGGGAATCCGGTGATCAGCACCCGGTCAGTTTCCCATGTCCACTCGGCGGACCGGTATTCGCGCGGGTCGCACGGCCGACACTCAGAAACGCCTGGCACACTCGTTGCCGACGTGTTCGGCGAATGAGGAGGACAACGGCGGTGCCGACCAACGAACAGCGAAGGGCAGCGGCAAAGCGCAAGCTCGAGCGGCAGCTGGAGCGACGGGCCGCACAGGCCAAGCGGCAGCGAATGCTCACCATCGTCGCCTCGGCGGTGGGCGCGGTCGTCGTCATCGGCGCCGTGGTGGCCACGGTCGTCATCACCACCAAGGATTCCGACACGACGGCCTCTGCGTCCACCACCACGACGGTCGACCCCAACGCCCCGCAGCCCGCGGCCGACGGCAAGCTGCCCCCGTTCGTCGCCCCGGCCGGACTCGGCCAGAACTGCCAGTACCCGGCGGCCGGGAAGGCCAGCAAGCCGGTCAACCCGCCGCGGACCGGCGCCATCCCGATGGACGAGGCCAAGGTCAGCGTCAGCATGTCGACCGACCAGGGCAATATCGGTCTGGAGCTGAACAACGCGCAGGCGCCCTGCACCACCAACAGCTTCGCCAGCCTCGCCCAGCAGGGCTACTTCAACGACACCCCGTGCCACCGGTTGACCACCAGCGACAGCCTGTCGGTGCTGCAGTGCGGCGACCCGACCGGCCAGGGCACCGGCGGGCCGGGCTATCAGTTCGCCAACGAATACCCGACCAACCAGTACCAGCCCGACAACCCGGCGCTGCAGCAGCCCGTGCTGTACCCGCGCGGCACGCTGGCCATGGCCAATGCCGGTGCGGGCACCAACGGCAGCCAGTTCTTCCTGGTGTACAAGGACTCCCAGCTGCCCCCGGGTTACACCGTGTTCGGCACCATCGACGAGACCGGACTGGCCACCCTGGACAAGATCGCCGCGGGCGGGGTCGCCGGTGGCGGACAGGACGGGGAGCCCGCGACCAAGGTGATGGTCAAGTCCATCGCGGTCGACTGAGCAACCGACCCACCCGATGAGCGTCCCGCCGCCGTACGGCTACCCCCCACCACAATGGGGTCATCCGCCGGCGCAGTACGGTTATCCGCCCGAGCGGCGGCCGACCAACTCACTGGCGGTGGCCGCGCTGATCTGCGGGATCCTCGTCGCGCCGCTGGGCATCGTGTTCGGGCACATCTCGCTCTACCAGATCAAACGCAGCGGTGACGAGGGCCGCGGTATGGCCATCGCCGGGCTGGTGCTCGGCTACCTGCTGACCGCCTTCGGGGTGCTGGTGCTCATCGTCGCCATCGTGGCCACGCGCGCGGTCGTCGAGGACATCCGCCACTACAACCCGTCCGGACCGGGTTACACGGCCACCCCCGGCGTCGTCGAACCCCTTCCGGAGTTCAAGGCGCCGGCGACGCTCGGCTCCAACTGCCAGTACCTGCCGACCCCGGAAAAAGCCGCCAAACCGGTGGATCCGCCATTGATGGGCCGGGTCCCCACGACGCCGGCGACGATCGAGGCCGAGATCAGCACCGACCGGGGCTATATCGGCCTGCAGCTCGACAATGGCAAGGCACCCTGCACGGTCAACAACTTCGCCAGCCTGTCCGCGCAGGGTTTCTTCGACGACACCACCTGCCACCGATTGACCACCAACGACACGCTCGGGGTGCTGCAATGCGGCGATCCCACCGGCACCGGTGACGGCGGACCGGGCTACCGATTTCCCAACGAATACCCGACCAACCAGTTCCGGCTGACCGACCCCGCCATCCGCGCTCCCATGCTGTACCCGCGCGGCACGCTGGCCATGGCCAATGCCGGGGCGGGCACCAACGGCAGCCAGTTCTTCCTGGTGTACAAGGACTCTCAGCTGCCGCCGACGTACACGGTGTTCGGCACCATCGACCCCAGCGGGCTCAAGGTGCTCGACGAGATCGCGGCAGACGGCGTCGCCGACGGCGGTGATGACGGCAAGCCCGCCACCACGGTGACCATCGAAGCGGTGGTGGTGCAGTAACCCGGCTCACGCCGCGCAAGCCGGACTGCGGCTCACGCCGCGGAAGCCGGACTGCGGCTCACGCCGCGGAAGTCACCCGGTACACGTCGTAGACCCCCTCGACATTGCGCACGACATTGAGCACATGACCAAGGTGCTTGGGATCGCCCATCTCGAAGGTGAACCGGCTGATCGCGACCCGGTCATTGGAGGTCGTCACCGAAGCCGACAGGATGTTGACCTTCTCGTCGGCGAGCACGCGGGTGACATCGGATAGCAGCCGGTGCCGATCCAGCGCTTCGACCTGGATGGCCACCAGGAAAACCGAGGACGGCGAGGGCGCCCACTGCACCTCGATGATGCGCTCGGACTGCTCCTGGAGCGACTCGGCGTTGGTGCAGTCGGTGCGGTGCACGCTGACCCCGCCGCCGCGGGTGACGAAACCCATGATCACGTCACCGGGGACCGGGGTGCAGCACTTGGCCAGCTTGGTCAACACCCCGACCGCGCCGGGCACCGACACCCCGACGTCATCGCTGGTGCGGTGGCGCACCGGCATGGTGGCAGGCGTCGACCGCTCGGCGATCTCGTCCTCGGCCTCCTCGTCACCACCGAACTGGGCAAGCAGACGCTGCACGACGTGCCGAGCCGAGGTATGGCCCTCGCCCACCGCGGTGTAGAGCGCAGAGACGTCGGCGTAGTGCAGTTCGCGGGCCAGCGTCGTCATGGAGTCCGCACTCATCAACCGCTGCAGCGGAAGTCCGCCACGACGGACCTCCCGGACGATCGCTTCCTTACCGGCCTCCAGCGCCTCCTCACGGCGTTCCTTGGCGAACCACTGCCGGATCTTGGCCTTCGCTCGCGGCGACACGACAAAGGTCTGCCAATCCCGCGATGGCCCGGCGTTGGCGGCCTTCGAGGTGAAAACCTCGACCTGATCCCCGTTTTCGAGCTTGCGTTCCAGAGCCACCAGGCGATGGTTGACCCGCGCCCCTATGCAGCGGTGACCGACCTCGGTGTGCACCGCGTAGGCGAAGTCCACCGGTGTCGACCCGGTGGGCAATGTGATGACGTCGCCCTTGGGGGTGAACACGAAAATCTCTTGCACCGCAAGGTCGTAACGCAGCGATTCGAGGAACTCACCAGGGTCGGCGGCCTCCCGCTGCCAATCGAGAAGCTGACGCATCCACGCCATCTCGTCGATCTCGGCGGCGGTGTGCCCGCCCGGTACACCGTTGCGCCCCTTGGCTTCTTTGTACCGCCAGTGCGCCGCGATACCGAACTCGGCGGTGTCGTGCATATCGTTGGTGCGGATCTGCACCTCCAGCGGCTTGCCCTCCGGGCCGATGACGGTGGTGTGCAGCGACTGGTACACCCCGTACCGCGGTTGGGCGATGTAATCCTTGAACCGGCCCGCCATCGGCTGCCACAGCGAGTGCACCACACCGACGGCGGCATAGCAGTCACGCATGTCGTCACACAGGATGCGGACGCCGACCAGGTCATGGATATCGTCGAAATCGCGGCCCTTGACGATCATCTTCTGATAGATCGACCAGTAGTGCTTGGGCCTGCCCTCGACGGTGGCGCTGATCTTCATGGCCGCCAGCGAGGAGCCGATCTCGGCGCGCACCCTGGCCAGGTAGGTGTCCCGCGACGGCGCACGGTCGGCGACCAGGCGGACGATCTCCTCGTACCGCTTGGGGTGCAGGATCGCGAAGGACAGATCCTCCAGCTCCCATTTGACGGTCGCCATACCCAACCGATGTGCCAGCGGGGCAATGACTTCCAGCGTCTCGCGGGCCTTGCGGGCCTGCTTCTCCGGCGGCAGGAAACGCATGGTGCGCATGTTGTGCAGCCGGTCGGCGACCTTGATCACCAGCACGCGGGGGTCGCGGGCCATGGCGATGATCATCTTGCGGATGGTCTCACCCTCGGCGGCGGTGCCGAGCGCGACCTTGTCGAGTTTGGTCACCCCGTCGACGAGGTGGCCCACCTCGCTGCCGAAATCGTTGGTGAGCTCGTCGAGGGAGTACCCGGTGTCCTCCACGGTGTCGTGCAGGAGCGCGGCCACCAGCGTGGTGGTGTCCATGCCCAATTCGGCCAGGATGTTCGCCACGGCCAGCGGATGGGTGATGTAGGGATCACCGGAGCGGCGCATCTGGTCGGCATGGCGCTGTTCGGCGACATCGTAGGCGCGTTGCAGGATGGCCAGATCTGCCTTCGGGTGGAACTGCCGGTGCACCGCCACCAGCGGTTCGAGCACCGGGTTGACGGGGCTGCGCTGGGCGGTCATCCGCCGGGCGAGCCGGGCCCGCACCCGGCGCGAGGCGCTGATCTTGGCGGTGTCCGCAGCGGCGGCCTCGGCCGACGGCGGAGTCTGGACCACCTGCCCGGTGCCGTTCGCAACGTTGTCTTCGCCGGCCACGTTCACCTCCTCGCCATCGTCAAGACTTCGAGGATATCTCTCAGCCTGTGATGAGACTGGTGACCGGCAGTGGTTGGATCGCGGCGCGCCCGTTCAGACCCACCAGCTCCAACACCACGGCCGCACCGATCACCCGAGCCCCGGCCCGTTCCAGCACCTGGGCTGCCGCGGCCAGCGTGCCGCCGGTGGCCAGCACATCATCGATCACCAGAACGCTGCGACCGGCCAGTTCGATACCGTCGGCCGGGATCTCCAGGGTCGCCGATCCGTACTCCAGGTCGTAGGAAACGCTGTGCACCGGTGGCGGCAGCTTGCCACCCTTGCGCACCGCCAGTACGCCGGTACCGCGGCGCAGTGCCACCGCAGCACCGAGCAGGAAGCCACGGGCGTCGACACCGGCGATCAGGTCGGCGCCCTCCGCGGACTCGGCCAACGCGTCGGTCAGCACCACCAGGCCCTGCGGGTCGGCAAGCACCGGGGTGAGGTCCTTGAATTGGACTCCGGGGCTCGGGAAGTCGTTCACCTCCCGGGTCAGCCGATTGATCAGTGCCGCAGCATCACTCACGACAGTGCCAGATTCACGACAGCGTTCGAACTCACGACAGTGTTCGAACTCACGACAGTGTCCATCGGTCCATGTTCCATCCTGCTCCCCAGCGAGTCGGGTTGCTGCTCACGGCACCCACCGATTTGGCGGTCAACAGGGTGCGCTGCTGACGGTACAGCGGAAGGGTCGGCACGTCCGCCCAGAGGATGGGGCCGCTCTCACCCAACAGTCGGGACTGCTCCTTGGGGTCGGCGGTCACCACCAGCGCGTCGATGATGCCGTCGATGCGCTCGTTGCTGTACCCGGAGAGATTGTTGCCGTTGCCGGTGTGCAGGTCGTAGGCATCCAGGGCGCTCGAGCCGGTGGAACCGCTGCCGACGGCGCCGCCGGTGCTGCCAATGAGGACGTCGATGGAATTGTCGAGCAGGCTCTGCGGACCCACCGCGTCTCCTGCGGCATCGGTGACGGTGATCCCCGCCGGTCCACACGCCTGGGCGATGGCGCCCACCGTGGCGGCCAACCGCGGATTCGGACTCTGGTATCCGATGCGCACGGTCAGCGGCTGATTGTTCAGCGCCAGACGGGCGCCCTCGATGTCGGGAGCCACGAACTGCCCTGCCGCGACCGCACTCTCGGCGGCAGACAGGGCGTCCTCGGCGGTCGGGTTCAGCCGCGCGTTGGCCACCGGCACCTGCGCGTTGCGGGCGATGCTCTCCCGCGGGGTGCACAACGCCAGTGCACGACGATTCGGCGGCGCGGCCATCAGCCCCTGCGCGGAGAAGATCAGCTGCTCGATACCGGCCGACGGGGTGTCGGTGCGGGTGTAACCCGCGGGCAGGTTGATCAGGCCCGACGAGCCGGCCGCGATGTCGACGATGTCGAAGGTGCCGTCGTTGATCCGGTCCTGGATATCTGCGCCCCTGGGCCACACCGTCACCCGCGGGGTCACCGGCTTCGCGCCCCACCACTTGTCGTTGGCGGTCAGCACCACCGCACCCTGCTCAGTGATGGACTCGATCTTGTAGGGCCCGGAGGAGGGCAACAGCTTGGTGTCGGTGTCGGGGCCGAGATTCCAGCTGGTATTCCAGGCCGCGGCGATGCGGTCGACCGCCGGGAGATCCTGGTTCTGGATGGCGCGGGTCACCCCGGCCTCCCCCAGCCCGAGCTGATCGCCGAGCACGTGGGCGGGCAACAAGGCGGTGGCACCGAACAGCGAACCGTAGTCCACGATTCCGCGGTCCGGGTTGAACGTCACCCGAGCCTTCTTCTGCCCCGGCACGCAGTCGACGGTCGCGATATCGCGGTACCCCGCGGTGCTGGCCGCATCGAACAACGGGAATCGCCCGGACTGCGCGGCCCAGGTCAGCACCATGTCGTCACAGGTGATCGGCTTGCCGTCGGAGTACACGGCGGCCGCATTGATCTCATAGTCCAGGATCAGCGGGGCACGGCCGACCACCGCGACGGTGCCGTAGTCCCGGTCGCTCACGGTCTGCCCATCGGGACCGCGATAGGTGAAACCGGTCAGCACACGGGCGAACGCCTGCGGGCCGCCAGAGGCGGCACCGCCGACGGTGTTGGTGTTGTAGCTGGTCAACGTGCCGTCGACGGCGTAGTCGATGACACCGTCGGAACCTGCCGAGCAACCGGTCAGTACCAGCCCCGCCGTCATCGCCAGGGCGGCCGCTGCGCGGCGAGTGCCTCGCAGGCTCGCCATTACGTCCGCCGTTTGCCCGACGGTCGGTTGGGCCGCAACGGTTTGGCACCGGGCGCGGGCTTGTCCGGTGCCGGAGCGGCCGGGGTGCTCACCTCGACGGCGTCGGCGGTCAGATCCTGTGCCGCATCGTCATCATCGAGCTCGGTGGCACCTTCGGACTTGGCGGCGACCGCCGCGCGCCGGCGCATGACCTTGCGGGTGTGGTTACGCACCACATCGGTGCGCTCACGCAGGGTCACCAGCAGCGGCGTGGCGAAGTAGATCGAGGAGTAGGTGCCGACGAGCACGCCGACAAGCTGTACCAGCGCCAGGTCCTGCAGGGTGCCCACACCGAGCAGCCAGACGGCGATGACCATCAGCGCGATGATCGGCAGCGCCGAGATCAGACTGGTGTTGATCGATCGCATGAAGGTCTGGTTGACCGCCAGGTTGGCCTGTTCGGCGAACGTTCGACGGGTGGTGTGTTCGAAGCCCTCGGTGTTCTCCTCGACCTTGTCGAACACGATGACGGTGTCATAGATCGAGAAGCCGAGGATGGTGAGCAGACCGATCACGGTGGCCGGGGTGACCTCGAAGCCCACCAGCGCGTACACGCCGGCGGTGACGATGAGGTCGAAGAACATCGCTGCCAGGGCGGCCAGCGCCATGTATCGCTCGTAGCGCACGGTGATGTAGATCGACACCAGCACCAGGAACACCACGAGAGCGATCAGGGCCTTCTGGGTGATCTGGCCGCCCCACGTCGAGGAGACCGCCGAATCGCTGATGGCCTGAATGCTGGGCTGGCCGTCGGTGCCCTTGGGCGCGAACGCGTCGAACAGGGCCGCGCGCACCTTCTCGGTGTCCTCGTTGCTGAGGGTCTCGGTGCGGATCTGCACGGTGGCCGACGGCCCGCTGCCGACGATGACGACGGTTTCAGGGGCGCCGCCCATGGCCTCACCGAACACGGTCTCCACCTGCTCGGTGGTCGCCTGCCCCTTGGCACCGTCGACCGGCATGGAGATCTTGGTGCCGCCCTCGAAGTCGATACCGAAGGCGAACCCGCGGATCAGCATGGCCAGCAGCGAGATCGCGACGATGACGCCGCTGACGGCGTACCACAGCTTGCGTTTACCGATGACCTCGAAGGCACCGGTACCGGTGTAGAGGCGCACGAAGAATCCGTGCTGTTGAGCCGATCCGGTGCCTGCCTCGGTCCCGAGCGTCTCCGGAGAGGAATTCTTGGCCGACATCTGACTAACCCCGTCCTGTCGTGGGCGCGGCACGCCGTTCGCGGGCGATCTGCTGGACGGCACCGAGACCGTTGAACGCCGGTTTGGCCAGCGTCGTGGACTTCGATGACAGGTACACCAGCGGCCAGGTCACCAGGAACACCACCAGCACGTCGAGGATGGTGGTCAGGCCGAGGGTGAACGCGAAGCCCTTCACCTGGCCGACGGCCAGGATGTAGAGCACCGCCGCGGCCAGGAAGGTCACCGCGTTACCGGAAAGGATCGTCTTGCGGGCACGGGCCCAACCGCGCGGTACGGCCGATCGGAACGAACGGCCCTCGCGGATCTCGTCCTTGATGCGCTCGAAGAACACCACGAACGAGTCGGCGGTCGTGCCTATACCGATGATCAGACCGGCGATACCGGCCAGATCGAGGGTGTAGTTGATCCATCTACCGAGCAACACCAACAGTGCATAGACCATGGCCCCGGCAAGGATCAGCGACAGCGCGGTCAGCAGGCCGAGCACCCGGTAGTACAGCAGCGAGTACAGCAGCACCAGCGCCAGACCGACGGCACCGGCGATGAGACCGGCCTTCAGCGAGGTCAAACCCAGTGTCGCCGAGACGGTTTCGGCCTCCGAGGATTCGAACGACAGAGGCAGCGAGCCGTACTTGAGGACGTTGGCCAGTTCGCGGGCCGAGGAATCGGTGAACTGCCCGGTGATCTGGGTGCGTCCGCCGGGGATCGCCTCCTGGATCTCGGGGGCGCTGACGACCTGCGAGTCGAGCGTGAAGGCCGTCTGGGTGCCGACGTTGGCCGCGGTGAAATCGGCCCAGATCTTCGAGCCGCCGCTCTTGAACTCGACGTCGACGACGTAATCGCCGCGCTGCTGGTCCAAGCCGGATCCGGCGGTCTGGATCTCCTCGCCGCTCATGATCGACTTGTCCAACAGGAAGACGGTCTTGTGATCGGTCGAGCAGGTGACCAGCGGCAGGTTCGGGTCGTCGTTACCGGCCAGCACGTCATCCTCGTTGCACCGGGTGGCCTGGAATTGCAGTGCCAACAACTGGATGCTCTGGTCGGTGCTCTGCCGCAGCTGCTTCTCGTCGGCGATGCGCTGGGCCAGCGAGGCGTCCTCGTTGGGTGCGCCGGGCGCCTGCGAGGCGGGCGCACCGGGAGCCGGTGCGGGAGACGGCGCCGGTGTGGGAGACGGCGTCGGTGACGGGGTCGGCGATGGCGCCGGTTCCAGCGGGTACGGGCGCGGCTGGGCTGCGGGCGGCGCGGCGGGAGACCCGGGCTGACCTGGCGTCCGGACCGGCGCCTCGGGCTCGGCCGGCGCGATCAGCGGCGGCATGCCGCCGGGATCCATACCGGGCGGCATGCCCGGAATCTGACCGCCTGGTGGCAGTCCCTGCGGCGTACCCTCGGCGGGTGCCTGATCACCGGCCGGCTGGGCGGGCATCGCGTGGATGACCGGACGGATGTAGAGGCGTGCGGTCTGGCCGAGGCTGCGAGCCTCGGTTCCGTCGTTTCCGGGGACCGTGATGACCAGATTGTCACCGTCGATCACGACCTCGGAGCCGGAGACACCGAGTCCGTCGACGCGCGAGCTGATGATCTCCTGCGCCTGGATCAGGGCGTCGCGGGTGGGACGCGAGCCGTCGGGCGTGCGGGCGGTGAGTGTGACGCGGGTGCCGCCCTGCAGGTCGATACCCAGCTTGGGCTCGGGATTCTTATCGCCGGTCAGGAAGACCAGCAGATACACACCGACGAGGAGTGCCAGGAAGAGCGACAGATAGCGGGCAGGGTGGACCGGCGCCGAAGACGAAGCCACGGTTCTTGGGTCTCCTCGAAACGATTAAGGACGGCGTTGACAGGGACTGCGCTACCGGGAGGGTACGCGGTGACCCTGGCTCAGTTGCTGTCAGTCTTGGGTGTCGGGCGGTCGGTGAGTTCGACGGCACCGGATTGGCCCTCGAACGTCTCGTTGTCATCGGCGTCGTCATCATCGTTGTCGAGGTCTTCGATGCGATCGCGGATGGCCAGCTTCATCCAGGTGGTCACCACACCGGGGGCGATCTCCAGGTCGACGTAGTCGTCGGTGATGCCGGCGATGGTGCCCTGCAGACCCGAGGTGGTGTGCACCCGGTCACCGACGGTCAGCGACTCGTGCAGATCGATCGTGGCCTGCATGGCCTTCTTCTGGCGGCGCGACGCGAAGAACATGAAGGCGCCCAGAATGATGAAGAGGGGCAGGAATACGACGAGATCCATGGAGCTGCTGTCCTTCGCAGTTGTCAGCGGGTACGGCACACCAGTGTGCCACTATCGGCTCGCCCGATTTGCCGGTCACCCGGGCAACCCGGCCCCGACCGACGGAAACCGTGACACAATGGGGCGGAACCGACGCGATTCGAAGATGGATCGCGTCTGAGTTGCTGTTTTCACCCGTAACGCCACAGGAGTCAGCCGTGCCTGCCGTCGAACAGAGCCGCCATCTCGCCACCGCCATCCCCGGCCCGAAGTCCTCGGCGCTGATCGAGCGCAAGAATTCCGCGGTCGCCCGCGGTGTCGGCACGACGATGCCCGTCTACGCCGCCCGTGCCGCCGGCGGCATCCTGGAGGACATCGACGGCAACCGGCTGATCGACCTCGGCTCGGGCATCGCCGTCACCACCATCGGCAACGCCGCGCCGCGGGTGGTCGACGCGGTGACCGCGCAAGTCGATCTGTTCACCCACACCTGCTTCATGGTGACGCCCTATGAGGGATACGTGGCCGTGGCCGAACACCTCAATCGGCTCACCCCCGGCAGCGGGGACAAGCGTTCTGCGCTGTTCAACACCGGATCCGAGGCGGTCGAGAACGCGATCAAGATCGCCCGCTCCTACACCCGCAAGCAGGCCGTGGTGTCCTTCGACCACGCCTATCACGGCCGCACCAACCTCACGATGGCGCTGACCGCCAAATCGATGCCCTACAAGAGCGGTTTCGGCCCGTTCGCCCCGGAGATCTACCGGGCTCCGCTGTCCTATCCCTTCCGCGATGCGGAGTTCGGCAAGGAACTGGCAGAGGACGGCGAACTGGCGGCCAAGCGCGCGATCACCGTCATCGACAAGCAGATCGGCCCCGACAACCTGGCGGCCGTCATCATCGAGCCCATCCAGGGTGAGGGCGGATTCATCGTCCCCGCACCGGGATTCCTGCCCGCCCTGCTCGCCTGGTGCCGGGACAACGATGTGGTGTTCATCGCCGACGAGGTGCAGACCGGGTTCGCCCGGACGGGCGCCATGTTCGCCTGTGAACACGAGGGCATCGAACCGGACCTGATCGTCACCGCGAAGGGCATCGCCGACGGGTTACCGCTGTCCGCGGTCACCGGGCGCGCCGAGATCATGGACGCCCCGCACGTGTCCGGGCTGGGCGGCACCTACGGCGGCAATCCGATCGCTTGCGCCGCGGCCTTGGCGACCATCGAGACGATCGAGACCGACGGGCTGGTTGCCCGCGCCGGCGCCATCGAGCGGTTGATGAAGGATCGACTGCACCGCATGCAGGCCGATGACGATCGCATCGGCGACGTCCGCGGTCGCGGCGCGATGATCGCCGTCGAACTGGTCAAGCCCGGCGGCACCGAGCCCGATGCCGAGCTGACCAAGGCCTTGTGCGCCGCCGCGCACGCTAAGGGTGTCATCGTGCTGTCCTGCGGTACCTACGGCAACGTGCTGCGGTTCCTGCCGCCACTGGCGATCAGCGACGACCTGCTCAACGAGGCGCTCGACATCCTGGCCGAGGCGCTGGCCGCACTGCGCTGACCCGCCCGTGGTGCCGCTAGTGCGACACCGGGGTCTTCGACGAACCGAACAGCCGGTCCTTGAGTCCCCTGCGCCGGGTCGGGACGGTCGTGTGATCGGGTTCGGTCGCCATGATCGGACCCGTTGCCTGCCGCGTCTCCGACGTCGGCTGATGCAGCGGGATGGCCCTGGTGTGGTCGTCGTGGACGGCGCTGTCCCCGGTGACGGTGTCACGCACGCGCTCGTCGTCGCGTACCCGGACATCCCGGACATCGCGCACGCTGCGGACCGACACGCGGCCGATCGCGGCGGCGGCCAGGAACACCATCACCGCGCCCAGGCCGGAGAAATAGGACAGCTCCAGCGCCACGCTCTTCGCCTCGGTCACCGCGACGGGGCTGCCCGGCGTGCCGAGACCCAGCGGCGCGGCCAGCACCCGACCCACCACGAACCAGGCACCCGCGGCGACGCCGAGCCAGCCGCCCAGCATGGCGGTGGCGCGGTTGCGCGAGACCAGCAGCAATATGCCACCGATGACGGCCACCACGCCGGGAAGTAGCTGTAGCCAGCCCCGGCCCATGGTCCATGCCCACGGCGTGTCGGGTGTGTAGGCGAAGTCGAAGTACGGCCCGACGAATGGAATGAGGGCGCCCCACAACCCCAGGGCGATCAACAGGACTCCGCTGAGGGCACCGCGGCTGCGCGCGATGTGCAGCCTGCCGCCGCGGGGGGAAACGTGTGTATCGGTCATGGGGGGCCTCCTCTGCCGAATGGTGTTTACCCAGCTCGGACCCCGCGAAAACCGCTAGCCGACGAGGTGGATCACCAGCAGCACGACGGCGATCAGCGGGAACAGACCCTGGCTGATCGCGGCGCGCGCCTTGTCCGGCGAGGAGATCAGCAGCACCAGCGCCGCGGCCAGCATCGAGCCGACCCCGGCGAGGATCAACGCCGCGCCGATACCGCTGTGCCCCATTGCCACTGCGGCGATCCCGATCGCGGACACGATGGCCAGGAACAGGTTGTAGAAGCCCTGGTTGAAGGCGAGCTCCTTGGTGGCGGCCGCCTCATCGGCACTCATCCCGAACGTCGCGCGGGTGCGCGGCGAGGTCCAGGTCACCGATTCCATGACGAAGATGTAGACGTGCAGCAGCGCGGCGAGGGCGGCGACGATCAAAGCGGCGACAAGCATGCCGACTATTCAAACAGGCCGGACTGCTGACCGAGACCGCGAACCGGCGGTTCCAGCCCGAGGTGTGTCCACGCCAACGGGGTCGCCACCCGTCCGCGCGGGGTGCGGGCGATCATCCCGGCGCGCACCAGGAATGGTTCGCACACCTCCTCGACGGTGGTGGCCTCCTCCCCGACCGCCACCGCCAGCGTCGACACCCCGACGGGGCCGCCGTTGAAACTGCGGGTCAACGCCGTGAGCACCGCCCGGTCCAGCCGATCCAGTCCGAGTTCGTCGACGTCGTACACCTCCAGCGCCGCCTTGGCGATATCGCGGGTTATCACCCCGTCGGCACGTACCTCGGCGTAATCGCGCACCCGACGCAACAACCGGTTCGCGATACGTGGGGTGCCGCGGGAACGGCGAGCGACCTCGGCACCGGCGGTGGCCTCCAGCCCGATACCGAGGATCCCTGCCGAGCGGTGCAGCACCCGCTCCAGATCGGCGGGTTCGTAGAAGTCCATGTGGGCAGTGAAGCCGAACCGGTCGCGCAGCGGCCCGGTCAGCGCTCCGGACCTGGTTGTCGCCCCGACCAGGGTGAAGGGCGCCACATCGAGCGGAATCGACGTCGCCCCTGGCCCTTTGCCGACGACGACGTCGACGCGGAAGTCCTCCATCGCCAGGTAGAGCATCTCCTCGGCGGGCCGGGCGATGCGGTGGATCTCGTCGATGAACAGCACATCACCCTCGACGAGATTCGACAGCATGGCCGCCAGATCGCCCGCGCGCTCCAGCGCCGGGCCCGAGGTGACCCGCAGCGCCGAGCTCAATTCGGCGGCGATGATCATCGCCAGCGACGTCTTGCCAAGGCCGGGCGGCCCGGACAGCAGAATGTGATCCGGTGTGCCGCCGCGATTCTTGGCACCCTCCAGGACCAGCTGCAGCTGCTCACGCACCCGGTGCTGGCCGATGAACTCGCCCAGGGACCGCGGCCGCAGGCTGGCGTCGACATCCCCCTCGCCGACGGTCAACGCCGGCGAGACATCACGCTCCTCGGGTTCCTCGTCCTCGAAACGACCCATGGCTACTTCTTACCCAGCATCGACAGCGCGGCACGCAACGCGCCGGAGGTGGTGGCGGTCGGATCGTCGGCGAGCACCTTGTCGGTGGCCTCCTCGGCCTGCTTTGCCGCGAACCCAAGGCCGACAAGGGCTTCCACCACCGGGGTGCGCACGGCATGGCCGGTGGCGGTGGCCCCACCGGCGGAACCGGGCACTGCGCCGATCTTGTCGCGCAGTTCCAGCACCATCCGCTCGGCACCGCGCTTGCCGATACCGGGCACCCGGGTCAGCGCGGTGACGTCGCCGTCGGCCAGCGCCTGCCGCAGCGCCGGGGCGTCGTAGACCGCGAGCGTGGCGAGCGCGATCTTCGGGCCCACCCCGGACACCCCGAGCAGGGTGCTGAACAGGTCGCGGGCCTCACCGTCGGCGAAACCGTAGAGCGTCATCGAATCCTCACGCACGATCATCGCCGTGATGAGCCGGGCGTCGGCCCCGCGACGCAAGGTGGACAGCGTCGACGGTGTGGCCATCACCTTGTAGCCGACGCCGGCGGCCTCGATGACCGCGTGGTCGAGGGCGATGTCGAGGACCTCACCGCGCACCGAGGAGATCATGCCCGCACCGCCTTCAGCCGCGCCTGATACCGCTTCTTCTGTTCGGCCGCCTTGGCCTCGGCCTCGGCCATCCTGGCAATCATCGGCGCGCGCCAGCAGTGGCAGATGGCGAGCGCCAACGCGTCGGCAGCATCGGCCGGAGTCGGTTTCTGTTGCAGCGCAAGGATCTTGGTGACCATCGTGGTGATCTGGGCCTTGTCGGCTCGCCCGTTGCCGGTCACGGCGGCCTTCACCTCCGACGGGGTGTGGAAGTACACGTCGATACCCCGGCGGGCCGCGGCCAGCGCGATCACCCCGCCTGCCTGGGCGGTGCCCATGGCGGTGTTGGCATTGTGATTGGCGAACACCCGCTCGATCGCGATGACATCGGGGACGTGGGTGTCCATCCAGTGCTCCACCGTGTCGCTGATGGTCAGCAGCCGCTTCTGCAACGGCTCGTCGGCGGGCGTGCGCACGACGTCGACATCGAGCGCCGTCACATGTCTGCCCCGACCGCTCTCGATCATGGACAGCCCACAGCGCGTCAAACCGGGATCGACTCCCATTACCCGCACGCCAACCCCTTCACATCAGAACACCTGTTCGATAGGTTAGCCGCCCGGGCCGACAGCGCCGGGCAGGGACACGCTCGGATACCGGCTCGCTCAGATATCGAAGTGGCCCGACCGCCAGCCACGCGCAACCTGCAGGGCGATCTCGTCGATCCGCCCGGTGGACCGGCGCCACCCACGAACCAGCACGGTCTCCACTTCGACACCGTCCCGCTCGACCACGATGCGCCAGCGCACCCCGAGCATCTTGGCCGCGAACCACAGCGGCCACAGCAGCAGCGTCGGGACCACCAGGAGCAATCCGATCAGCCCGTCGAAGGCGGGATCGAAGACCTCACCGAACGGCCACCAGCGGCGGCGCACCGACCATTGCACGCCACGGGGATCTGTCACCACAGCCACCGGGACATCTTGCCGTGGCAGGCTGGAGTCATGCGAGTCGTCATCGCCGGTGGACATGGTCAGATCGCCCTCATCCTCGAAAGGCTGTTGGCCGAGCGGGGTGACACCGCGGTGGGCCTGGTGCGCAATCCGGCTCACGTGCCGGATCTGCAGGCGGTCGGCGCGAGCGCCGAGGTGCTGGACCTGGAGCGCACGTCGGTGTCCACGCTGGCCGAGGTGCTGCGCGGGGCCGATGCGGTGGTCTTCGCCGCGGGCGCAGGCCCGGGCAGCGGCGTGGCGCGCAAGCAGACCGTCGACCGCGATGCCGCGATCCTGCTTGCCGACGCCGCCGAGGCCGCGGGCGTGGCGCGCTATGTGATGGTCTCGGCCATCTCGGCCGACGATCGCAGCCTCGATGACGCCTACGACGAGGTGTACCGCGCCTACATCCGGGCCAAAGCGGATGCCGACGCCGAGGTGCGGGCGCGCGCCGCGCTGGCCAGCACGATCGTGCGGCCGGGACGGCTGACCGATGATGCGGGCACCGGACGGGTGCACATCGCCGAGTCCACCGGTCGCGGCGAGATCCCGCGCGCCGATGTCGCGGCGGTGCTGCTGGCGGTGCTCGACCATCCGGACACCGCGGGGCGCACCTTCGAACTGATCGCCGGTGACACCCCGATCAGCGCATTGTTCTAGTCCTGGTCGCTAGTCTTCGTCGAGCTGTGCGGCGACATCATCGGGGATGTCGACATTGGTGTAGACATCCTGCACGTCGTCACTGTCTTCGAGCGCGTCGACCAGCTTGAGCACCTTGCGGGCGCCCTCCAGGTCGACCTGGACGCTGACCGAGGGCTGGAAGCTCGCCTCGGCGGAGTCGTAGTCGATACCGGCATCCTGCAGAGCGGTGCGCACGGCCACCAGATCGGTGGGCTCCGAGATCACCTGGAAGCTGTCGCCGAGATCGTTGATCTCCTCGGCACCGGCCTCCAGCACCGCGGCGAGCACATCGTCCTCGGAGAGCCCGTTCTTCTCCAGCGTGACGATGCCCTTACGGGAGAACAGGTAGGACACCGAACCCGGGTCGGCCATGTTGCCGCCGTTGCGGGTCATGGCGACCCGGACCTCACCGGCCGCGCGGTTCTTGTTGTCCGTCAGGCACTCGACCAGAACAGCGACACCGTTGGGCCCGTAACCCTCGTAGGTGATGGTCTGCCAGTCGGCGCCGCCTGCTTCTTCACCGGCGCCGCGCTTGCGCGCGCGCTCGATGTTGTCGTTCGGGACGGAGCTCTTCTTGGCCTTCTGGATGGCGTCATACAGCGTGGGGTTTCCGCCGGGGTCACCGCCGCCGGTGCGAGCGGCGACCTCGATGTTCTTGATCAGCTTGGCGAAGTTCTTGCCACGACGGGCGTCGATGATCGCCTTCTTGTGCTTGGTGGTGGCCCACTTGGAATGGCCGCTCATGCAGGTACGCCCTCTTTTCGGTGAAACGTCAGTTGACCAGTCTACGGGCACCGAGGACGTGGATCGGCGTGGCGGGGCACGGTCCAGCCGGCGACACCGTCCGATGAACAAGTGTTAACTGAGCCACAGTCACTTCCCCGGTTAACTTACTCCAAAGTAAGGTTGGTCCATGACCTTCTCCCTGGAGTTGTCCTCCGACCTGCTCGACGTGCAGAAGTGGGTTCACGAGTTCGCCGCCGACGTCGTGCGGCCCGCCGCCCCCGAGTGGGACGAGCGCGAAGAGACTCCGTGGCCGATCATCAAAGAGGCCGCCAAGATCGGCCTCTACTCCATGGAGTTCTTCGCCGAGCAGGCGGCCGAGCCCTCCGGTCTCGGCATGATCGTCGCCTTCGAGGAGATGTTCTGGGGTGACGCCGGTATCGCCTTGTCCATTCTGGGCACGGGCCTGGCCGCGGCTTCGCTGGCCGGTGGTGGCACTCCCGAACAGGTCGGCGAGTGGTTGCCGCAGATGTTCGGCAGCGTCGAGGACCCCAAGGTCGCGGCGTTCTGTTCCTCCGAGCCCGGCGCCGGCTCCGATGTGGGCTCGATCCTGACCAAGGCGCGCTATGACGAGGCCACCGACGAATGGGTGCTCAACGGTACGAAGACCTGGGCGACCAACGGCGGTATCGCCGAGGTCCACATCGTGGTCGCCTCGGTGTATCCCGAACTCGGCAGCCGCGGGCAGGCGTCGTTCATCATCCCGCCCAACACCCCCGGTTTCAGCCAGGGTCAGAAGTTCCTCAAGCACGGCATCCGCGCCTCGCACACCGCCGAGGTGGTCCTGGAGGACGTGCGCATCCCCGGGAATCTGATCCTGGGCGGCAAGGAGAAGTTCGACGAGCGCATCGCGCGGGTTCGCGAGGGCAAGCGGACCAACGGCCAGGCCGCGATGGCGACCTTCGAGCGCACTCGGCCGACCGTCGGCGCGATGGCGGTCGGGGTGGCTCGCGCCGCCTACGAGTACGCCCTCGACTATGCCTGCGAGCGTGAGCAATTCGGCCGCAAGATCGGCGAGTTCCAGGGTGTGGCATTCAAGCTGGCCGATATGAAGGCCCGTATCGACGCGGCCCGTCTGCTGGTCTACCGGGCGGGCTGGATGGCCCGCAACGGCAAGGCGTTCGAGTCCGCAGAGGGTTCGATGGCCAAGCTGGTTGCCAGCGAGACCGCCACCTATGTCACCGACGAAGCCATTCAGATCCTGGGCGGCAACGGTTACACCCGCGAGTACCCGGTGGAGCGGATGCACCGCGACGCCAAGATCTTCACCATCTTCGAGGGCACCAGCGAGATCCAGCGTCTGGTGATGGCCCGCACCCTGACCGGGCTGGCCATCCGCTAGTCAGCGCAGCGAGTCGACGAACATCGCGTGCACCCGGCGGTCGCCGGTGACCTCGGGATGGAACGACGTCGCGAGCACCTTGCCCTGGCGCACCGCCACCGGATGGCCGGCGGCGGTGGCCAGCACCTCGACACCGGGTCCGACACGCTCGACCCACGGCGCCCGGATGAAGACGGCGTGCACATCGGAATCCAGTCCGGTGAACGCGATGGTCTCTTCGAAGGAATCGACCTGACGACCGAAGGCGTTGCGACGCACGGTCATATCGATGCCGCCTAGCGCAAGCGCCTCGCGGCCGGGCACCCCGGCGTCGAGGATCTCGGTGGCCAGCAGGATCATCCCCGCGCACGACCCATACGCGGGCATACCGTCGGCAAGCCGGGCCCGAAGCGGTTCGAGCAGTTCGAACTCACGCAGCAGGTGACTCATCGCGGTGGACTCACCACCCGGGATGACCAATGCGTCCACCGAATCCAGTTCGGTCAGCCGGCGCACCGTGCAGGCCTGTGCACCGGCCTCGGCGAGTGCCGCGAGGTGTTCGCGGGTGTCACCCTGCAGCGCGAGAACCCCGACCCGCACCGTCACTTCGGAGCCGGGACGAAATCGCGCTGATAGCGGGTCAGTCCCTCCTGCATCACCGAGGCGACCATCTCGCCGTACTGGTTGAACAGCTTGCCCTCGGTCAGCGCGCGCCCACCGCAGGCCGACGGCGAGGACTGGTCATAGAGCAGCCACTCGTCGGCGCGGAACGGGCGCATGAACCACATCGCGTGGTCCAATGAGGCGATCATCAGGTGCTTGCGCTCGTCGGGATGGTTCACCTGCGCCGAGCCCAGCAGTGTCAGATCCGAAAGATAGGCCAGCGCACAGATGTGCAGCACCGGGTCATCGGGCAGCGGGTCACGATGGCGGAACCACACCTGCTGCTGAGATGCCTTGCCCGGCAGGCGATTGGTCTGATCGCGCGGCACGATGCGGACATCCCACTCGTCGAACTGCCGGAAGCTGGCATCGTCGAATACCCGACTCACCGACTTGAAGTCGGGGATATCGTCCGGCGGCGGCGCCGTCGGCATGACGTCCTGATGCTCGATACCGCTCTGATCGGTCTGGAACGACGCCGACATCGAGAAGATGGTTTCGCCGTGCTGGATCGCCGAGACCCGGCGCGTGCAGAACGAGCCGCCATCGCGCAGCCGTTCCACGCTGTAGACGGTCGGCGACCGCGCGTCCCCGCCCTTCAAGAAATACCCGTGCAGCGAGTGCACCTGGAATTTCGGGTCGACGGTCCGGACCGCCGACACCAGCGACTGCCCGGCGACGTGGCCGCCGAATGTGCGCTGCAGGAAACCGGATTCGGGGCTGAACACACCCCCGCGATAGATGTTGACCTCGATCTGTTCGAGGTCGAGGATCTCTTCGATCGCCATGGGCTACCAGCCGCGTTCGGCGAGCCGGTGCGGTGCCGGGATATCGTCGACGTTGATACCCACCATGGCCTCCCCCAGCCCCCGCGAGACCTTGGCAAGCACGTCGGGATCGTCGTAGAAGGTGGTGGCCTTCACGATCGCCGCGGCGCGAGCGGCGGGATCGCCGGACTTGAAGATGCCCGACCCGACGAACACGCCTTCGGCGCCGAGCTGCATCATCATCGCCGCATCGGCCGGGGTCGCGATGCCACCGGCGGTGAACAGTGTGACCGGCAGCTTGCCCGCCTTGGCCACCTCGACCACCAGGTCATAGGGGGCCTGCAGTTCCTTGGCGGCGACGAACAGCTCGTCCTCACTCAATGAGGTGAGTCGGCGGATCTCGCCACCGATCTTGCGCATATGGGTGGTGGCGTTGGAGACGTCACCGGTTCCGGCCTCCCCCTTGGAGCGGATCATCGCCGCGCCCTCGGTGATCCGGCGCAGCGCCTCGCCGAGGTTGGTCGCCCCGCAGACGAACGGAACGGTGAACCGCCACTTGTCGATGTGGTTGGTGTAGTCGGCCGGGGTGAGCACCTCGGACTCGTCGATGTAGTCGACGCCCAGGCTCTGCAGGATCTGCGCCTCGACGAAATGGCCGATCCGCACCTTGGCCATCACCGGGATGGTGACCGCGTCGATGATGCCCTCGATCATGTCCGGATCGCTCATCCGCGAGACCCCACCCTGGGCGCGGATGTCGGCGGGTACCCGCTCCAGAGCCATCACCGCGACGGCGCCGGCGGCTTCGGCGATGCGCGCCTGCTCGGGGGTGACGACATCCATGATGACGCCGCCCTTGAGCATCTCGGCCATCCCGCGCTTCACCCGCGCGGTACCGGTCTGGCTGCCCTGCTCGCCGAATTCCATCGCAATCTCCTCCACTCAGGTACCGATCCAGTCTAAAGGTGGCACCAAAACAATTGAATCCGCAGCCTCAGCGAATGATCTGAGGTTGCGTCCCCGGTCCGGCGCCCCGTACATCGGCGAGCTCACCGGCCCTGGCCAGCAACGCGCCGAGCTGTCGGGGGTAGACGGGTTCTCCGTTGGCGTCCAGCTCGGCGATCATTGTCGCATCGCACCAGCGATGGCCTTGAATGTAGCGGCGCTCCAGCTCGTTGTAACCGGCGCTGGACGGGTCGAAGCACCGAGTACGGTGCACGAAGAAGTGTTCCTCGCTGCGCATCACCGACCCGTTGAAATCGATGAGCGCATCCCGGCGCCAGACCGGTCCGACCAGTTCCGCCGCCGACACCCGCAGGCCGGTCTCCTCGAACAGCTCGCGCGCCGCCGCGTCGGCGAGTTCCTCACCCGGCTCCACTGCCCCGCCGACGGTGAACCACCAGCGGCGGCTGCCGTCGCCGGCCGGGTCCGAACCACGGAACAGCAATACCCGGCCGTCCTCGTCGAGCAGCACGATCCGGGCCGACACCCGCTGGGCGGCACCGTGGCGCGCGGCCAGGCCGGCGCGCTCGGCGATCTCGAAATACGTTGGCAGCGCGGCGGTGCCGCCCAGATGCAGCAGCCGCACCATGGGGCGTTCGCGCAGTGCCAGGGTGTCGCGCACCGCATCGTTGTGGAAGCGGCGCGCCAGCAGGACCCGCGCCTCGGCATCGGCCAGTTCGGCGACCAACGCCGCGGGCAGGACCGCCGGATCCACCAATGTCAGCGCCGCCGAGAGGGCATTCTCGGCGGCCTCCCGCGACGGGCGGTCGGCACGCTCGGCAGCATCGGCGAGGGCGGCCAGCCGCTGGGCCTGTGGGCCGTGCCCGTAGGCGTCGAGGGCGACCGCCCGCGCCACCACGGCGCGACGGGCCAGCGCCGCATCAAGGGCCTGCCAGGACAGGTCGTAGCGGACATGCAGCCGGTCGAGTCGGTTCGCGGTCAGATACGCCCAGCTGCCGGTCAGCAGCAGCGCCGCCCCCACTACCACCAGCAGCACGACCAGCCAGATCATCATGCGGTGCTCCGGCCCGCTGTGCCTGCGACCTGAACCTTGTTACCGGAACCGCTGACCGTCTCGTACACGCGCATGATCTCACCGGCCACCACCGACCAGTCGTAGCGGCGCACGGCCGCGCCGGCGGCGACGACGTAACCGTGCCGGGCCTCGTCGTCGCTGAGCACCTCGATCAGCCCGTCGGCCAATGCATCGGCGTCGTCGACGGGCACCAACCTTCCGGCGGCACCACCTTCGAGCACGCGGTGGAAGGCGTCCAGATCGCTGGCGACGACCGCTGTGCCTGCCGCCATCGCCTCGACAAGGACGATGCCGAAGCTCTCGCCGCCGGTGTTGGGTGCGCAGTACACATCGGCACTGCGCAGTGCCGAGGCCTTGGTCGCATCGTCCACCGCGCCGAGGAAACGCAGATTGCGCGCGTACTCTCCGGCGTGCTCGGACAGTTCGGCCTCGTCACCACGACCGACGACCAACACCTCGATATCGGGGAACCGCTCGACCAGCCGCGGCAGGGCCCCCAAGAGCACGGCCATCCCCTTCCGCGGCTCGTCGAAGCGACCGAGAAACAGGACCGCGCGGCCCGGTCTCGGATAACCGTCCAGCAGCGGCGCATCGGCGAACTCGGCGACGTTGAGCCCGTTGGGAATCTCCACCGCATCCGAGCCGAGGGCCTCCATCTGCCAGCGCCTGGCCAGATCGGATACCGCGATGCGGCCGACGATCTTCTCGTTCAACGGGCGCAGCATTCCCTGAAAGACACTGAGCGTCAACGACTTCGTCGTCGAGGTGTGGAAAGTGGCGACGATCGGCCCCTCGGCGATCATCAAGGCGAGCATCGAGACGCTCGGGGCGTTCGGTTCGTGCAGATGCAGCACGTCGAAGCGGCCGTCGATGAGCCACCGTTTGACCTTGCGGTGAGTGGCCGGTCCGAAACGCAATCGCGCCACCGACCCGTTGTACGGGATCGGGACGGCCCGGCCGCCGGACACGACGTAATCGGGCAGGGTGACATGCGGGGAGGCCGGAGCCAGCACACTGACCTCGTGCCCCTGGGCGCGGAAGACCTCGGCCAACTGCAACACGTGCGCCTGGACACCACCATGTACGTCGAACGAATACGGGCACACCATCCCGATGCGCATGCGCTCCCCTAGCGTCCTTCGAGGCGAGCGCGGCGTTCGGCCGACAGATCGGCGAGCCACTGCGGCTGCAACATGTGCCAGTCCGCGGGATGTTCGGCAATACCGGACTGGAAGTGACGCGCCAACTCCTGGGTGATGGCACCGATATCTCCGGAAGAGGTATCCAGCGGGGCGTGCATCCGCAGTCCCCAACCGTCGTTCTCGAACCACGTGTGCACCGGCAGCAGGGCGGCGCCGGTCTCACACGCCAACCTGGCCGGCCCACCCGGCAACCGGGTGGCCTCACCGAAGAACTCGACCTGCACCCCGGACCGGGTCAGGTCCCGGTCGGACATCAGGCACACCAGGCCGTTGGCACGCAACCGGTCGGCCAGGACCTCGGCGGGCGGACGGGCGCCGCCGGTCAGCGGAAGCACCTCGAAACCCAGGCTTTCCCGGTAGTCGACGAAACGCTGGTACAGCGACTCGGGTTTCAGACGTTCGGCAACGGTGGCGAATCGGCCGTAGGTGTTGGTCAACCACACCCCGGCGATATCCCAGTTACCGCTGTGCGGGAGCGCCAGAACCACGCCACGGCCGGCCGCCAGCGCCGTCTCGATGTGGTGATGGCCCTCGACGCGTTCCTGCACCCGCGCGGCCACCGCGACGTGATCCATCGACGGCAACCGGAACGCCTCGCGCCAATACCGACCGTAGGAGGCCAGCGAGGCGCGCACCAGGGAGTCGGACACCTGCGCGGGTGGCACACCGATGACGCGCGCCAGGTTCTTGCGCAACTGGGCGGGCCCGCCGCCGCGCGCGGCGTACAGCGCACCCGCGTCGAACATGTTGCGGGCGGCGAACTCCGGCATGGCGCGCACCAGCTGCCAACCGGCCGCGTAACCCAGGTCGGACAGCTGGCCTCCGAGGGGCACCCGGAAGCCGCGTACATTCGGCAGTCCCGCCGACGGCGTGCTCACTGACCGTCCTCGGTGGGTCCGGCCGGGGTCGCGGTCGGCAGTGGCTCCATGGCCCCCGGCGAGGTCCGCACGGCATGTAACCGCTGCGCCAACGTGACGAGGCTGGCCGCGGCGAGCAGCCACATGGCGATGTCGAGCAACACCGGCAATCCGAAGAGCCCGGCGAACCCGGCACCCATCAGCACGATGACCAGCCGTTCGGGGCGCTCGATGATGCCACCGTCACCGCGCAGAGCACTGGCCTCGGCGCGGGCCTTGATATAGGAGATGACCTGGGAGGTGACCA
Source organism: Mycolicibacterium neoaurum ATCC 25795 (assembly GCF_000691525.1). Classification (GTDB taxonomy): domain Bacteria; phylum Actinomycetota; class Actinomycetes; order Mycobacteriales; family Mycobacteriaceae; genus Mycobacterium; species Mycobacterium neoaurum. The sequence continues at coordinate 250,127 of NZ_JMDW01000009.1, read as the reverse complement.
GGCAGATCAGAGCGGCCACCACCAGCGCGGTGTTGTGGGCGCTGAAGGCCGCCCACCACACCAGTCCACCGAATATCGCACCGTCGCTGAGCCGGTCGCAGGTCGCGTCCAGCACGGCGCCGAATCGCGTTCCGCCGCCGCGTTCTCGGGCCATCGCCCCGTCGAGCATGTCGGCCAGCACGAAGAAGAACACCGCCACCGAGCCCCACCACAGCTGCCCCATCGGGTACAGCGTGAGTGCCGCCACGATGGAGCCGGCCGTACCCAGGATGGTGATGCTGTCCGGGGTGAGGCCGGTCCGCAGCGCCGCCCTGGCGACCGGTCCCGAAATCTTGGTGTAGGCCGCCCGGGTCATCAGGTAGAAGTTGCTCATGGCCTGGACTGCTCCGCCTGCCTGGCCCACTCGTCGGCCAACAGTGTGCGTGTCTCGCTGAGCAGCTGCGGGATCACCTTCGACCCGCCGATGATGGTGATGAAGTTGGCGTCCCCGCCCCAGCGGGGCACGACATGCATGTGCAGGTGTTCGGCCAACGATCCGCCCGCCGACGTGCCGAGGTTCAGCCCGACATTGAACCCGTGCGGGCGCGATACCGCCTTGATCACCCGAATGGCCTTCTGGGTGAAGGCCATCAGCTCGGCGGTCTCCGCGCTGCTCAGATCCTCCAGCTCGGACACCCGCCGATACGGCACCACCATCAGATGGCCGGGGTTGTACGGGTACAGGTTGAGAACCGCGTACACCAATTCACCGCGCGCCACCATCAGGCCGTCCTCGTCCGACATCGCAGGAATGTCGGTGAACGGCTCCTTCGACAGCGCCGAACCGGAACCCTTCTTCATCGGCGACTCGGCGATGTAACTCATCCGGTGTGGTGTCCACAGCCGCTGCAGATGGTCCGGGTCACCGACGCCGGTGTCGATGATCGCGTCGTTGCCGTCGGAGGCTTCGGTCATGTCGGCACCGACAGCAGATCCGCGGTGGGAGTTGCATTCTCGCGGCGGGCAATCCAGTCCACGATCGCGTCGACGGCGGCATCACGGGCGATCCCGTTGACCTGGGTACGGTCACCGAATCGGAAGCTGACCGCTCCCGCATCGACGTCCTTGTCGCCGGCGAGCAGCATGAACGGCACCTTCTGGTTGGTGTGGTTGACGATCTTCTTGGCCATCCGGTCGTCACTGCCGTCGACCTCGACCCGCACCCCGCGGGAACGAAGCTGGGCGGCAACATCTTCCAGGTACGGCAGATGTGCATCGGCGACGGGCACCCCGACCACCTGCACCGGCGCGAGCCACGCGGGGAACGCGCCGGCGTAGTGCTCGGTGAGCACCCCGAAGAACCGCTCGATGGAACCGAACAACGCGCGGTGGATCAGCACGGGGCGCTGTCGGCTGCCGTCCGGTGCGGTGTACTCCAATTCGAAGCGATCGGGCATGTTGAAATCGAGCTGGATCGTCGACATCTGCCAGTTGCGGCCCAGCGCATCCTTGACCTGCACCGAGATCTTGGGACCGTAGAAGGCCGCGCCCCCGGGATCGGGCACCAGGTCCAGCCCGGAGGCCTCGGCCACCTCACGCAGTGTGGCGGTGGCTTCCTCCCACAGCTCGTCCGAACCCACCGACTTCTCCGGGTCCCTGGTGGACAGCTCCAGGTAGAAATCGTCGAGTCCGTAGTCGGACAACAGGTCGAGGACGAATTGCAGCAGCGAGGTCAGCTCGTCGCGCATCTGCTCGCGGGTGGTGTAGATGTGCGCGTCGTCCTGGGTCATCCCGCGCACCCGGGTCAGGCCGTGCACGACGCCGGACTTCTCGTACCGGTACACCGAACCGAACTCGAAGAGCCGCAACGGGAGTTCGCGGTAGGAACGACCCCGGGACCGGTAGATCAGATGGTGCATGGGGCAGTTCATCGGCTTGAGGTAGTAGTCCTGGCCGGGCTTGCGGACCGTGCCGTCCTCGTTGTATTCGGCGTCGATCTGCATCGGCGGGAACATGCCGTCGGCGTACCACTCGAGGTGTCCCGAGGTGATGTACAGGTTTTCCTTGGTGATGTGCGGGGTGTTGACGAACTGGTAGCCGGCCTGCTCGTGCTTGCGCCGCGAGTAGTCCTCCAGTTCTTTGCGGATGATGCCGCCCTTGGGGTGGAAGACCGGCAGACCCGAGCCGAGCTCGTCGGGGAAGCTGAACAGGTCCAGCTCGACGCCGAGCTTGCGATGATCGCGGCGCTGGGCCTCCTCGATCAGTTCCAGGTGGCGGTCCAGGGCGTCCTGGGATTCCCATGCGGTGCCGTACACCCGCTGCAGACTCGCGTTGGCCTGATTGCCGCGCCAGTAGGCCGCGCTGCTGCGGGTCAGTTTGAACGCCGGGATGTAGCGGGTGGTGGGTATGTGCGGACCGCGGCACAGATCGCCCCAGATGCGTTCCTTGGTGCGCGGATTCAGGTTGTCGTAGGCGGTCAGCTCGTCGCCACCGACCTCCATCACCTCGGGGTCGTCGGCGCCGGACTTGTCGTCGACCAGTTCGAGCTTGTAGGGCTCACCGGAAAGCTCTTCGCGCGCCTGCTCTTTGGACTCGTAGACGCGCCGGGAGAACAGCTGACCGTCCTTGATGATCTTGGCCATCCGCTTCTCCAGCTTGGCCAGGTCCTCGGGGGTGAACGGTTCGGCGACGTCGAAGTCGTAGTAGAAGCCGTCGGTGATGGGCGGGCCGATGCCCAGCTTGGCCTGCGGGAAGAGTTCCTGCACCGCCTGGGCCAGCACGTGGGCACACGAGTGCCGGATGACGCTGCGGCCGTCCTCGGTGTCGGCGGCCACCGGCTCGACGTCCACATCGCTATCAGGCGTCCAGCTCAGATCGCGCAGCCGGCCGTCGGCGTCGCGGACGACCACGATGGCATCGGGCGCGCCGCGCTCGGGCAGTCCCGCTTCGCGCACCGCCGCCCCGGCGGTAGTCCCGGCAGCAACCCGGATCGGGGCTGCGGGGGCTTTACTGGCGGCGGCGGTCATCGGTGGATCTCCTCATCGGTTCGAGTGAATCGCGACCATGCTATCGGGGTTGTGCCAGCGCAATGCCTACGACCCGATGCCGATCGGGCTCTTCAGCCAGGACCAATCGATTCCGACCCAGCCGCCGACCAGCGCGAGCGCCCCGAACAGCCACAGCGATGCGATGACGAAGGCCGCCGTCAGCAGCGCACTCAGTGCCTTCACCGCGATGTGCTGTCTGCCGAACCAGGCCATCGCCCTGTCGTAGCGGATACGCACCCAATGCAGGACGACCTGCGCGGCGCGGAACTCGGTGGCCAGGATTCCCAGCCCCAGGAACACGATGGCCCACCCCGGGCCCGGGTAGGGGATGGCGATGATGCCGACGATCAGCACAACGGTGCCGACCACGCCCACCACCGTGCGGTAGATCAGGTCGGCGACCGGGCGGCCCCGCAGCTTGTCCCGCCACCGTGCCCACGCCCGCTTGTCGTGTCTACCGGTGTCGGTCACGGCTGCCCCGGCTTGAGCCGCACGAACAGCGCGTCGGCCTCGGTGAGCACCTCGGCACCGTCGAGCAGCCGACCGCTGACGAAGATCTTGCGCCCGTCGATGCGGTCGATACCCGCGTCGACCTGCAGCTCACGGCCGATGGGAACGATCTTGCGGTAGTCGATACCCAGATGGGCGGTGCGCTGAAAGAGGCTCTTGGTGAGCTTGGCGGTGGTGAACCCGAGCAGTGAGTCGAACAGCAGCCCGAGCACACCGCCGTGCACGGCACTGTTGCGCCCGAGGTGGTAACGACGGAACAGCACGGTGCCGGTGACCCGGTCGTCGGCGACGCGCAGATCCATCGGGACCGACATGATGTTGCCCCGATTGGGCAGGTCGAGCCTTCGCCCCGACGGGGAGTGCCATTCGTCGGCCTCGTAGGGCGCCAGCAATGCCGAGACCTTCTCGACCAGATCGGCGGCTTCGCTGATCACCTCGTCGGGCGCGTCGGCTGCCCGCGCGTGATCCTGCAGGGTGCGGACCGCCTCGACGAAACGTCCGTAGTCGGGGCCCCCCTTTTCGGTCGGCTCGGGCGGATTGAACCCGCCGCCGGGGTGCGCGGTGCCGGTGCTCACGGCTGTCACGTTATTGCACGACCGCGCCGCTGCAGCGCACGCGCCTGCGATAGTGGCAGGGATGGATCTGACCTATGCCGAGGTGGGTGCGACCAAGGGCCCGCTGCCCTCCGGTTATCAGCACGTCCGGGTCGCCGCGGTGATCGGGCACGGGCGAGCCCGCTTCGAGGAGGCCGCCGACGCCGTCCTGCACTGGGGCATGCAGCGCGGAGCGGGGGTACTGGTGCATGCCGACGCCGAATCGGCCGCCGTCGGGGTTGAGGTGACCGTGGGCTTCTGGCCGTTGCGGGCACCCTGCCGGGTGGTCTATCTGCTCGACGAGCCGGACCGGCGCGGCTTCGCCTACGGGACACTGCCGGGGCACCCGGAGACCGGCGAGGAGCTGTTCGCGGTGCGCTACGACCCCACCGACGGTTCGGTGCACGCCGAGGTGACCGCCTTCGCCCGGCACGCGACGTGGTGGAGCAAGCTCGGCGGCCCGGTGACCCGCCTGGCCCAGCGGGTGATCACCCGCCGCTATCTGAGCGCGGTCTGATTCATTTGTTGCCCTGCAACAGCTTCGCCACATTGTTCTTCAGATCGTCGGTGCCGAAGGTGAGCTCCTCGGCCGTGGTGGCGTAGTCGAGGGTGATCGACACCTGGCGCTCCAGCTGCATGTTCAGGATCCGCTTGGTGGATTCGACGGCCTGCTGGGGAAGCTCCAGGATCTTCCTGGCTGCGGCCAGCGCCTCGGCCAGTGGATCGGCGACCACATGATTGGCCAGCCCCAGCTCGACGGCCTTGGCCGCCGGGATCCGCGCGCCGGTCAGCGCGTACTCCTTGGCCTGCAGAATGCTCATCTGCATCGGCCAGACCAGTGGGCCACCGTCGGCGGCGACCAGGCCGACCTGCACGTGCGGATCGGCCAGGAACGCCCGCTCCCCCATGTAGACGATGTCGCTGAGAGCCACCACGCTGCACCCCAGACCGACCGCCGGCCCGTTGACCGCGGCGATCACCGGGATCCGACAGCGGGCCATGCCCATCACGATCTCGCGACCGTCGGCGATGGTCTTGGCACGCAGATCGGCATCCTGGCTGATCTGTTGGATGTAGTTGAAGTCGCCGCCGGCCGAGAACGCTTTGCCTGCACCGGTGATCACCGCCGCGCGGGCGGTGCGGTCCTGGCTGAGCCGGCTCCAGATGCGAGCCAGACCGACATGAAGATCGTCGTTGACGGCGTTGAGCTCGTCGGGCCGGTTCAGCGTGATGATCCGCAGCGGGCCGTCGGCCTCCACCTGGATCTCGTCGGGCATGTCGTACATGTCACACCGCCATTCTCAAGATTCGGCCCGCGATGATGTTCTTCTGGATCTGCGAGGTGCCGCCCATCACACTCTGGGACCGGCTGTAGAGATACGTGCTGAACAGGTCGGGGTCGCTGGTGCCGGTCTGTGCCAGTACCGCATGACCGACGGATTGCTCGACCCACGTCATCAACAGCTTGTCGATGGAACCTTCAGGGCCATGCGATATCCCGTCGAGCTGTTCGGAGAGCCGGCGGCGGACGTGCTGGCGCAGCACCTGCACCTGCACTGTGGCCCAGGCCAATTCATCGCCCGGTTCGCCCTTGCGCGCCAACTGGTTAACGGTCTTTTCGTACCGGGCGGCATACCCGAGCGTCGACGGTTCGCGTTCGTGGCCGACAACCGTCATCGCCAGTGCCCAGCCGTCGCCGGGATCGCCGACCATCTGGGTCGCGGGCACCCGCGCTCCGTCGAAGAGCACCTGCCCGAACTCGTTGCTGACACCGTTGATCATCTTCAACGGCCGCTGTTCGATACCGGGCTGGTGCATGTCGACCAGGAATGCCGAGATGCCTTTGTGCCGGGGCACGTCCTTGTCGGTGCGGGCCAGCAGCAGACACCAGTCGGCGACATCGGAGTAGCTGGTCCAGATCTTGTGCCCGTTGATCACATAGTCGTCGCCGTCCAAGGTGGCGGTGGTGGTCAACGAGGCCAGATCGGATCCCGCGCCGGGTTCGGAGAAACCCTGGCACCACCGTTCGGTGCCGTCGATCATGCCGGGCAGGAAGCGCTGCTGGATCTCCGCGCTACCGTGCCGGCCCAGCCCGGTGACCAGGTAGCCCAGGCTCGGCCGCGGCGGCGCACCGGCGCGCGCCAGTTCCTCGTCGACGATCACGTCGTACACCGCGGGCAGTTCCAGGCCGCCGAATCTCTTCGGCCAGGTTGCGCCGAAAAAACCTGCGGCGTGCAGGGATTGGTGCCACTCACCCTGCCGCGCCCAGTACTCTTCGGTCGACTTGGGGAAGTTGGGCGCCTGTTCGGTGAGCCAGGCGCGCAGCCGCTCCCGGAAGGCGAGTTCGGCTTCGGAGTCACGAAAGTCCAACGGAGATCTCCTTCAACGCCACCGGCCACAGCCCCGTGGAGACCAGCACCCGGCGCAGGTAGACGTGCGCCGCACATTCCCAGGTGTTGCCGATACCGCCGTGCACCTGGATCGACGTCTCGCAGACGGTGTGCGCCGATCGCGCGCAGTACACCTTGGCCACCCGGGCCGCCTCCAGCGCGACGGCGGGCTCTTCTTCGTCGACGGCCCATGCCGCGTACCGCAGGATGCTGATCGAGCCCTCGATGAGCACCAGGCTCTCGGCGAGCAGATGTGCGATGGCCTGGTAGGAACCGATGGCCTTGCCGTACTGCTCACGCATCTTGGCGTAGTCGGTCGCCAGGTCGAAGGCGCCGCGGGCGGCGCCGAGGATGTCGGCCGCGGTGACCACCAGCGCGAGCGCCTGCGCGCGCAGCATCTTCTCGTCGTCGAGCGCGCCGGCCGGGGTGAGCTCGCCGGCCGCCGCCCGCCACCGGGTCAGGTCGACGCCGGGGGCTGCCTCGCCGAGCGCGACGGTCCCGACGGTGGGCCCGTCGAGCGCCACGCCCTCGCTGATGCCCCGGGCGTCGGGAGCGATGTCGCCGACGACGATCGTCGCGCCGGTGTGCCCGATATCGTCGGCCAGCACGGGCCCGAGGAACGGTGCGTCGACCAGGCCCCGGCCGAACTCCTCGGCGACGATTGCCACCTCCACACCGGAGGCGCCGTCCGAGCGCAGCGACCGCCACCCGGTCGCGGCCACCGTCTTCTCCAGCCGGGCGACACGCTGGTCGTCCTCGAGCTCACCGACGGCACCCGGGCCGAGGTCATCGGCGAGCTTGGCGGCCGCGTCCCGCAGTTGCTGCTGCTCACTGGTCAGCCGAACATCCATGAGAGGAGCTTATCCCTTCTGGAGAATCCGATTCTCATACGGCCAGAACTGTACTACCCGACGGGCGTTTGTCACAGCCTGCCGGCCAGCTCCCAGGCTCGCTGCGCGAGGTTGCGGTACCGGTCGCGGAACAGATCGGTACCCGCCCTCGAGTCCGAGGCGTTGCCGTCCAGTCCGCGCCGCCACACCCCCGCCACGATCGCGGCCAACCGGAACATCGAGAAGATCACGAAGATCGGCAGGTCCTTCGGGATCTCGCGGCCTGCATGGCGGCAGTACTCGGCGACGAAGGCGGATTCGTCGGGGATGCCGGTGCCGGTCAGGTCCTCCCCCGCGACCCCCATCAGCGGGTCGTTGTCCCCGGGCAGGTGGTAGGTCATCGCCGCATAACCGAGATCGGCCAGCGGATGGCCGATGGTGGACAACTCCCAGTCCAACACGGCCACGATGCGTGGTTCGGTCGGATGCAACAGCACATTGCCCAGCCGGTAGTCACCGTGGGCGATACAGGCCTCGTCGGTGGCAGGCAGGTGTGCAGGCAGCCAGTCCGCCAGGTGATCCATCTCGGCGCACTCCTCGACCTTGACGGTCTGCCATGTCCTGGTCCACAGCGCCACCTGGCGCGCCAGATAACCGTCCGGGCGCCCGAAGTCGGACAGCCCCGCCGACTGCCAGTCCACGGTGTGCAGGGCGGCCAGCACCCTGGCCAGGTCGGCATAGACCGCCGCCCGCTCGGCGGGTGTCCCGTCGCGCAGCACCCGATCGGCGAAGATCCGGCCCGGCACGTGATCCATCACGAAGAACGGGGTGCCCAGCACCGAGTCGTCGGGGCACATCACCCGCATCCGGGGTACCGGGACCGGGCTGTCGGACAGCGCGGACATCACCCGATACTCGCGCCCCACATCGTGCGCCTTGGGCAGCAGCGCACCGGGCGGCTTCTTGCGCAGCACGAATTCGCCTGTGGGACTGACGATGTGAAAAGTCGGATTGCTCTGGCCGCCCTGGAACTGGCGGATCTGCAGCGGACCGTCGATACCGTGCTCGCCGAGGAAACGGGTCAGCGCGTGCTCGTCGAACCGATGCTGAGGCAGGACGTCGACGAGTTCGGGCACACCGGACATCCCGGCAGCGTCTCATATCCGTTCACCGGGCCGACGCGCATTGAGCGCGCGCGGTACGCGCGTGGCTGCAAGACTTCGATCATGACCGATGTAGCCGCCTCCGCGCCCGCCTACGAACCCAGCCGCACCGGACTGTCGGCCGACGCGCTGCGACGGGCCATCATCGACCACATCCGCTACTCGATCGGCAGGCCGGCCGCGGCGCTGCGTCCCGAGCACTACTACCGGGCGCTGGCGCTGGCGGTGCGTGACCGGATGCAGGACAACCGGGTCGCCTCCACCCAGACGTCACTGGACCTGGGCAGCAAGCTCACCTGTTACCTGTCCGCGGAGTTCCTGATGGGCCCGCAACTGGGTGCCAACCTGCTCAACCTCGGTATCGAGAACGCGGCGCGCACCGCGCTGGCCGAGCTCGGTCAGGATCTGGAGGAGGTGCTGGACTGCGAGGAGGAGCCCGGGTTGGGCAACGGCGGTCTCGGCCGATTGGCCGCCTGCTACCTGGACTCGCTGGCCACCCTGGAGCGGCCCGCCATCGGCTACGGCATCCGCTACGAGTTCGGCATCTTCGACCAGGAGCTGCAGGACGGTTGGCAGGTCGAGAAGACCGACAACTGGTTGCTCAACGGAAATCCCTGGGAAATCGCCAAACCCGATGTTCACTACCCGGTGCTGTGGGGTGGGCACACCGAGCGCTATCACGATGACGCCGGGGTGCTGCGCGCCCGCTGGATCCCCCAGCGCGTCATCCAGGGCGTCGCCTATGACACCCCGATCCAGGGCTATGGCGTCAAGACCTGCAATGTGCTCACCCTGTGGAGCGCGCGTGCGGTGCAATCGTTCGCCCTGGAGGCCTTCAACACCGGCGACTATTACAAGGCCGTCGAGGAGGAGGTCACCTCCGAGACCGTCACCAAGGTGCTCTATCCCAACGACGAGCCAGAGGTGGGCAAGCGGCTGCGCCTGTTGCAGCAGTTCTTCTTCGTTTCCTGCTCGCTGCAACACGTCCTGCACATCGTCGACGATCTGGCCGACCTGTCCATCTACGAACTGGCCGACAAGTTCGCCATCCAACTCAATGACACCCACCCCTCGATCGGTGTCGCCGAATTGATGCGGCTGCTGGTCGACGAGCGCCGCCTGGACTGGAACACGGCGTGGGCGATCACGGTGGCCACCTTCGGCTATACCAACCACACGCTGCTGCCGGAGGCGCTGGAGAAGTGGCCGCTGGGAATCTTCGGCGAGAGCCTGCCGCGGCATCTGGAGATCATCTACGAGATCAACAGCCGGTTCCTCGACGAGGTCCGGGCGCGCTTCCCTGGTGACGAGGACCGGGTGCGGCGGATGTCGCTGATCGACGAGGACGGTGCCAAGTCGGTCCGGATGGCGCACCTGGCCACCGTGGGCAGCCATGCCATCAACGGGGTTGCCGCCCTGCACAGCGAGCTGCTCAAGGACAGCGTGCTCAAGGATTTCTACGAGATGTGGCCGGAGCGATTCTCCAACAAGACCAACGGGGTGACCCCGCGCCGCTTCGTCGCCCTCTCCAACCCCGGGCTGCGGCAACTGTTCGACCACACCGTCGGCGACGGCTGGCTGACCCACCTGGACCGGTTGCGCGGACTGGAGGCCTTCATCGATGATGACGGTTTCCGTGCCGAGTGGCGTGATGTCAAGCGCGCGAACAAGTCCCGGCTCGCCGACTTCGTCTACGCCGAGACCGGTGTCGAGCTCGATCCGACCTGGTTGTTCGACATCCAGGTCAAACGCATCCACGAATACAAGCGCCAGCACCTCAACGTGCTCAACATCGTCACCCAATATCTGCGCATCAAGAACAATCCCGGTATCGACATGGCGCCGCGGGCCTACATCTTCGGCGGCAAGGCCGCCCCCGGTTACTTCCTGGCCAAACGGATCATCAAGCTCATCACCGCCGTCGGCGACATGATCAACTTCGATCCCGAGGTCAATCGGTACATGAAGGTGGTGTTCCTGCCGAACTTCAACGTGCAGAACGCCCACCTGATCTATCCGGCCGCCAACCTCTCCGAACAGATATCCACCGCAGGCAAGGAGGCCTCGGGCACCGGCAACATGAAATTCATGATGAACGGCGCGCTGACCATCGGCACGCTCGACGGTGCGAACGTCGAGATCCGCGCCGAGGCCGGTCCGGAGAACTTCTTCCTGTTCGGGCTCACCGTCGAGGAGGTCGAGGAACTCAAGCGCAGTGGTTACCGCCCGTCGTCGTATATCGACGCGGACCCGGAGCTGCGGGCCGTCCTCGATCTGATTGCCGGCGGCCATTTCTCGCACGGGGACACCGAGGTCTTCCGGCCGCTGATCGACAACCTGACCTACGACGATCCATTCCTGGTACTCGCCGACTACGCCTCGTATGTGGCGTGCCAGGACCGGGTCAGTGCCGCCTGGCAGGATCGTGACGCGTGGTCGCGGATGTCGATCCTCAACTCCGCCCGCAGCGGCAAGTTCTCCTCCGACCGGGCCATCGCTGAATATTGCGATGACATCTGGGGCGTGCACGCCGTCACGGTGACGAACGGAAAATGACGCGGGTGTTTATATCGCGCCAGTCGTGGTAGGCCTGGATCATGATGGCATCCGCATCCCTGACCGAGGACGAAGTCACCGCACTGGACGCGTACTGGCGGGCCGCGAACTATCTGTCCGTCGGCCAGATCTACCTACTGGACAACCCGCTGTTACGCGAGGACCTGGCGCCCGAGCACGTCAAACCGCGCCTACTGGGGCATTGGGGCACCACCCCGGGTCTCAACCTGTTGTACGCACACCTGAACCGGGTGATCCGGCAACGCGATGCCAACATCATCTACATCACCGGCCCCGGGCACGGTGGGCCGGGACTGGTGGCCAACGCCTACCTCGAGGGCACCTACTCGGAGATCTACACCGGCATCGGTGAGAACGTCGAGGGCCTGCGGAAGCTGTTTCGGCAGTTCTCCTTTCCCGGCGGCATCCCCAGCCACGTGGCGGCCGAGACACCGGGTTCCATCCACGAGGGCGGCGAACTGGGCTACGCCCTGGTGCACGCCTTCGGCGCGGCCTTCGACAACCCCGACCTGGTGGTCGCCGCCGTCGTCGGGGACGGCGAGGCCGAGACCGGGCCGCTGGCCACCAGCTGGCATTCCAACAAATTCCTCGACCCCGCCCGTGACGGCGCGGTGCTGCCGATCCTGCACCTCAACGGCTACAAGATCGCCAACCCGACCGTGCTGGCCCGTATCCCGGCCGACGAACTCGACGCCCTGATGCGCGGCTACGGTTACATCCCGATCACCGTCGCCGGCGATGATCCCGCCGATGTGCACCGGCAGCTGGCGGCCGCGCTCGATGATGCCTTCGATCAGATTGCAGCCATCCAGCGGGCGGCGCGGCAGGACGGCCAGACCGGCCGTCCGCTGTGGCCGATGATCATCCTGCGCACCCCGAAGGGGTGGACCGGCCCGCACGAGGTGGACGGCAAGAAGGTGGAGGGCACCTGGCGCTCGCATCAGGTTCCGCTATCGGAAACGCGCACCAACGCAGCACATCTGGAGGCGCTGCGGGAATGGCTGCGAAGCTATCGACCCGAGGAGTTGTTCGACTCCGCCGGTGCGCTGCGTCCCGAACTACGCGCACTGTCCCCGGTCGGAGACCGGCGGATGAGCGCCAACCCACACGCCAACGGCGGTGTCCTGCTGCGTGAGCTGAACCTCCCGCCGATCGCGGACTACGCCGTGGACGTACCCGATCCCGCCGCCACCACCGGCGAGGCGACCCGGGTACTCGGCACCTATCTGCGCGATGTGATCGCCGCCAACCCCGACAACTTCCGCCTGATGGGACCCGACGAAACCGCGTCGAACCGCTTGTCCGCGGTGTTCGACAAGACCGACAAGGCCTGGCAGGCAGAACAATCCGCCGACGACGAGCACCTGGCCCCCGATGGCCGCGTCATGGAGGTGCTCTCCGAACACATGTGCCAGGGATGGCTGGAAGGCTACCTGCTGACCGGCAGGCACGGCTTCTTCAGCTGCTACGAGGCATTCATCCACATCGTGGACAGCATGGCCAACCAGCACGCCAAATGGTTGACCAGCAGCAACCACCTCGACTGGCGCAGACCCATCGCATCGCTGAACTACCTACTCACATCGCATGTCTGGCGCCAGGATCACAACGGTGCCTCGCACCAGGACCCCGGGTTCATCGACCATGTCGCGAACAAGCGGCCCGAGGTCGTGCGGGTGTACCTGCCGCCCGATGCGAACACGTTGCTGTCGGTGGCCGACCACTGTCTGCGCAGCAGGCAGTACATCAACGTCATCGTCGCAGGCAAGCAGCCCGCACTGAACTACCTGACCATGGACGAGGCCGTCGCGCACTGCACGCGCGGAGCCGGCATCTGGGAGTGGGCGAGCACGACCACCGGTGAACCCGATGTGGTGCTGGCCTGCGCGGGCGATATTCCGACCTTGGAAACCCTTGCCGCAGCGGATATCTTGCGTCGCCGTCTGCCCGACCTGAAGGTGCGGGTGGTCAATGTGGTCGACATCATGCGCCTGCAACCGGATTCCGAACATCCACACGGCATGTCCGACCACGAGTTCGACGCGTTGTTCACCACAGACAAGCCGATCATCTTCGCCTATCACGGTTATCCGTGGCTGATCCACCGCCTTGCCTACCGGCACGCCAATCATGATCAACTTCACGTTCGCGGGTTCAAGGAGCGCGGGACCACAACCACCCCATTCGATATGGTCATGCTCAACGACCTGGACCGGTTCCACCTGGTCATCGACGTGATCGACCGCGTTGCGAGCCTCGGCAGCAACGCCGCCGGTCTGCGTCAGGAGATGCTCGACGCCAGGCTGCAGGCCCGGCTGTACACCCGGGAACACGGTGAAGATCACCCGTCGATCACCGGCTGGACCTGGGAACGGTCGGACTGACGTTTTCGCGTCTCGCGGGTTGGGTAACCATAATTGTATCCGGTCGACCGAAAGGAATACCGCGATGCCGACACCGGCAAAGAACAACTCCCCTCGGCCCGACGCGATGCGCAGTTGGGTTCTTGTGCCAATCGTCACATCGGTGCTGCTGACCCTGGCGGCCATAGCGCTGCTGCTGGCCAACCGCTGACCCTCAGCTGATGCGAATTCTGCTCGGATTTCGACGTTTTGGATTCGGATCTCGAGCTGTGTGCCGATATTCGGACGATAATCCGTAACGACTCGCGATGCGCCAGTCCAGGTGCGCATTTCGCACGCCGTCCTACCGCCCGGAAGCTTTGCGTCGACGGCCCGTTCTGCACTTAATCTGCTAGCCGTAACTGCAACAGCGGACGCGGCACGGGTGGGCGGATGGATCTGGAAGGGCTGATCAGCGGCGGCCTACGCTTGGCCGGTGGCGTCGCCAAGCGAGCGCCGTTTGTAGCCGACCTCACACCGTTGCTCGTCGATGTCGAACGCGCCCTGATCCGGATAGCGCGCCATCATCTCAACGAACTCGATCCGCCCACCATCACTGCGTCACCGGACGTGGACGAGTCCCCCAATGCCGTATTACGGACGCTCCTCGACCGCTCGATGTACAGCAGCCCCGACACCAGCCGCGACGCTCTCTACCTTCATCTGCTCAACGCCCTGGTGCCCGACGAAGCCCGCATCCTGGCCGCGCTGTCCGACGGATCGGCGTACCCGGTGATCCACATCGCCGAGCCCGGCACCGGCGGAACCCCGGTGTTCGCCTTGAAGAACGCCTCGACGGTCGGGCGCTCCGCCGGCGTATCGCTGCCTCGCCACACCCCGCTCTACCTCACCCGGATGCTGCACCTGGGGCTTGTCCGCCTCGGGCCGGAAGCATCATCGATATCCGACGAGTACGAGATGCTGCTGACCGACTCGGTGGTCAACATCGCGCTCGCCACCGCACGCCGTGGCGTCCGGGCGGCACGCGTCGTGCGGCGCACGGTACGCATCAGCGACCTCGGCCAAGAGTTGTGGGAGGCTGCCAAATGAGCGACTTCTGGGCGAACGCCTTCGCCTACCCGGTGTGGGTGTACTTCACCATTCCGTTCGGCGCGGCGTTCGTCGGCTGGATCACCAAGATCCTGTGTCTGAAGATGATGTTCCATCCCGTCGAGTTCAAGGGCATCAAGCCCTATCTCGGATGGCAGGGGCAGATTCCCAAGAGAGCGCCGAAAATGGCTGCCGTAGCAGTAGATTCGCTGACCTCCGGCATACTCAAACCCGAAGAACTGTTCGACAAGATCGATCCCGACGAGTTGGTCGCCGAACTGGGTGAACCTCTGCGCGAGGCAGCAGAGGAACTGGTCGACACCATGATGCTGTCGTTTCAGCCGCAGGTCTGGCGCGCCACCCCGGATCAGGTGAAGGATCTCATCGTCGCCAACGTCGAGGGCCGCATACCAACGGCCGCCCGCGGGATGTTCGAGGAGTTCCGCGGCCAGGTCGACCAGATCTTCGACATCAAGCACATGGTGGTGACGAACCTCGTGCGCGACAAGGCGACCCTGAATGCGGTCTTCCAGGACATCGGCAGGCCGGCCTTCAAGTTCCTGATCAAGTCCGGTCTGTACTTCGGCTTCATCATCGGCCTGGTCCAGATGCTGGTGTTCGGGGTCACCGGTTGGCATCTGGCGCTGCCGCTGTTCGGTCTGATCACCGGCGGTCTGACCGACTGGATTGCACTTCAGATGATCTTCCGGCCGCTGCAACGCAAGAACGTCTTCCTCGGCATCACCTGGCAAGGCGTGTTCCAGGCGCATCGCGAGGAGGTCATCCGGGGCTACGCCGCGTTGATGGCACGCGAGATCTTCACCCCCAAGGCCATCATGGAAAGCCTGCTCACCGGCCCCATGTCCGACAAGTTCTTCGACATCATCCAGACCGAGATCGGCCGCACGATCGACAGTCAGATGGGCTTCGCGGGCAGGGTGATCAACGTTCTCGGCGGACGCCAGTACCAGGAGATGAAGGTCCAGATCGCCACCTCCATCATCGAGAAGCTCCCGGAGACCTCCTCCTACATCGAGGAATACGCGGCCAGCAGACTCGACCTTGAGAATGTGATGATCGAGAAGATGAACGGGCTGGACTCGCAGTCGTATGAGAACCTGCTGCGCCCCGCGTTCAAGGACGACGAGTGGATCATCGTCGTGCTCGGTTCGGCACTCGGCTTCCTCTGCGGAGAACTACAACTACAGCTGATCCTGCTACTTGCGCACTGATCCCGCGCACCGTGGCGCGCGAAAGGTGGAATGAATGACCGTCGGCGACCGGTTGTACCGATCCATGAGCGTCGACACCCTCTTCACACCACTGACCGTCCGTTCACTGACGGTGCCCAATCGCTTCGCGATGGCACCCATGACGCGGCAGGCCTCCCCCGGTGGCGTGCCCGGTGCCGATGTCGCGGAGTACTACCGGCGACGCGCGGCCGGCGGGGTCGGTCTGATCATCACCGAGGGTGTCCGACTTCCGGATCCAGCCGCGGGCTACCCGACCTCCATCCCGACCATTGCCGGTGACGAGGTGCTCGACGGGTGGAGCCGGGTCACCGATGCGGTACACAACGAAGGCGGCACCGTCGCCGCGCAGCTGTGGCATCAGGGCGCCGAGCGCAGCGACACCGATGGGGTGACGGTGGTCAGCCCTTCCGGACTCGACGGTAAGGGCGATGCGAAGGGCCGAGCCCTGGCCCGCGATGAGCTCGCGGAGGTGGCCGCCTCCTTCGCCGATGCCGCGGTGGCGGCACGCGACGTCGGTTTCGACGCTATCGAGATCCACGGCGCGCACGGCTACCTGATCGACGAATTCCTCTGGGAGAAGACCAATCAGCGCACCGACGAATACGGCGGATCGCTGGCTGCCAGGACCCGATTCCCTGCCGAGGTGGTCGCCGCGGTGCGGGCCGCCGTCGGCCCCGACTACCCGATCATCTTCCGTTTCTCACAGTGGAAGGGTGCCGACTACTCGGCGACCATCGCATCCGACGCGGGCGAACTCGAGGGGATCCTGGCACCCCTGGCAGCGGCGGGTGTGGACGTCTTCCATCCCTCGACCCGTCGACACTACGTTCCCGCATTCGCCGATTCCGGCAGCGAGCTCAGCTTGGCCGGCTGGACCAAGAGGATCACCGGGTTGCCGGTCATCGCCGTCGGCTCGGTGGGCTTGCAGACCCAGTTCCGAAGTGAGAAGCCCGGCCAACTGATCGAACCCGACTCGGCGGATCGACTGGTAGCCCAGTTCGAGGCCGGTGAGTTCGATATCGCGGCGGTCGGCCGGGCGCTGCTCGCCGACCCGGCGTGGGTGAATCGGCTGCGCGAGGGCACGCTGGCCGATTTCGCGGGCTACGACCCGGCGAAGGCGCTGGCAGCATTGGCGTGACCGGCCGGACGAACCAAATCAGGCTGCGCAGATTACTTGCCGCCACGGCGCGGTCGGGAAGACTGAGGGTGTGAGCAGACCGGTGGTACCGCTGCACCTCGGCATCGCACTCGACGGCACCGGGTGGCATCCGGCGTCGTGGCGGCTGCCCGACGCCAGGCCCACCGATGTGCTCACCGCCTCGTACTGGACCGATCTGGTGGCCGAGGCCGAACGCGGGCTGGCCGATTTCGTCACCATCGAGGACGGACTGGCGTTGCAGTCGGACCATCCGTTCCGCCCGGACACCCGGACCGACCGGCTGCGCGGCCGCCTGGACGCCGTACAGATCGCCGCACGGGTGGCGCCACTGACACGACACATCGGCCTGATCCCGACGGCGATCACCACCCATACCGAGCCGTTCCACCTGTCCAAGGCCATCGCCACGCTCGACTATGTGAGCACCGGCCGTGCCGGGGTCCGCGTTCAGGTGTCGTCCAACCCGGAAACGGTGGGTCATTTCGGCCGCGAGGTCGCCGACGACACAATGGCCGAGGCCGCCGATTACGTCGAGGTGCTGCGCAGGCTATGGGACAGCTGGGAGGACGATGCGGAGATCCGCGATGCCGCCACCGGGCGGTTCGTCGACCGCGACAAGCTGCACTACATCGACTTCGAGGGCACCTGGTTCTCCGTCAAGGGCCCGTCGATCACCCCGCGCCCGCCGCAGGGTCAGCCGCTGGTCGCCGCCCTGGCTCACGGTGACCCGGCCTACCGGTTGGTCGCCGCCGGTGCCGATCTGGGCTTCATCACCCCGCACCATGCCGACGAGATCGTCGCTATCGCCGACACCATCGCCACACACCGGCCTGCCGGGTTGACGGCGGTGCGCCTGATCGCCGACGTGGTGGTCTTCCTGGCCGACACCAGCGCCGCCGCCGCAGCACACCGCGCGCGGCTCGACGAGCTGCTGGAGCGCGAATACATCAGTGATGCCGAAGTTTTCGTCGGGACACCGGCACAGTTGGCCGATCTGCTGCACCAGTGGCAGGCCGGCGGCGCCGATGGTTTCCGATTGCGGCCGGCAGCAATACCCCACGACCTGCACCAGATCACCGGTGGGCTCGTTCCCGAGCTGCAGCGCCGCGGGATCTTCCGCACGGGCTACGCGAAGTCGACCCTGCGCGGACTGTTCGGGTTGTCCCGCCCGGCCAACCGGTACGCACACCCCTAGGGCGGATATGAGCAAGCCGATCAAGCAGATTCATCTCGCCGCGCATTTTCCCGGCGTCAACAACACGACGGTGTGGAGCGACCCGAACTCCGGCAGCCATATCGACTTCGCGTCGTTCGCGCACTTCGCGCGCACCGCCGAACGGGGCAAGTTCGATTTCCTGTTCCTGGCCGAAGGACTTCGGTTACGCGAGCAGGGCGGCCAGATCTACGACCTGGACGTGGTCGGCCGGCCGGACACCTTCACGGTGCTGGCCGCGCTGGCCGCGGTGACCGACCGTCTCGGACTGACCGGCACCATCAACTCGACATTCAACGAACCCTATGAGGTGGCACGCCAATTCGCATCGTTGGACCATCTGTCCGGTGGGCGGGCGGCGTGGAACGTCGTGACCTCGTGGGATGCCTTTACCGGGGAGAACTTCCGGCGCGGCGGGTTCCTGGCCGAGGACCAGCGCTATGCACGCGCCGAGAGCTTCCTGGCGGCCACGCACACGCTGTTCGACTCGTGGCGCGGGGACGAAATCATCGCGGACAAGACGTCCGGAACATTCCTGTCCACCGGTGAGCCCGGCCGATTCGCCTACCGTGACGACCATTTCGACATCACCGGCCGTTTCAACGTGCCACGCAGCCCGCAGGGCCGCCCGGTCATATTCCAGGCCGGGGATTCCGACCACGGCCGCGAGTTCGCCGCGCGTGCCGCCGATGCGATCTTCTCCCGCCACGGCACCCTCGCCGACGGGCAGGCGTTCTACACCGATGTCAAGGGCAGGCTCGCCGCGCACGGTCGACACCATGACGAGCTGCTGATCCTGCCTGCCGCGACGTTCGTGCTCGGTGACACCGACGCCGAGGCCGCCGATATCGCCCACGAGGTGCGGTTGGCGCAGGTCTCCCCCGCGACGGCGATCAAATTCCTCGAACAACTCTGGAATCGCGATCTGTCCGACCATGATCCGGACGGGCCGCTGCCCTCGGTCGATCCGGTCGTCGGTGAGAACACCATCGCCCGGGGCCGGGCCAGCGTGCGGATGCACCGCGACCCGGTGGCGGTGGCCAACGAGTGGCGCGCCAAGGCCGAGGCAGAGAACCTCACCAGCCGGGAGCTGATCATCGAGGTCACCGGCAGACAGAACTTCATCGGGTCACCGGCGACGGTGGCTGAACAGCTCAACACCCTTGTCCAGGCCGATGCCAGCGACGGTTTCATCCTGGTGCCGCATGTCACCCCGGGCGGACTGGACCCGTTCGTCGACACGGTGGTGCCGCTGCTGCAGGAACGCGGGGTGTTCCGCGCCGACTACACCGGCAGCACCCTGCGCGAGCATCTGGGGCTTGCGCTCTAGAAAGGGACCAAAGTCCCTCCCGAGTGCGGCCCTTGGACTCCGGTGCCGGTGACAGGAGTTTTCTACCGTCGACCCATGACCTACGTGATCGGATCGGCATGTATCGACGTGATGGACAAGTCATGTGTGGCCGAATGCCCGGCCGACTGCATCTACGAGGGCGCCCGGTCGATGTACATCAACCCCGACGAATGCGTGGACTGCGGCGCCTGCCGCATCGCCTGCCGGGTTGACGCCATCGCCTACGAGAGCGACCTCGACGACAACGAGTTGCCCTATATGGCCGACAATGCGGCGTTCTTCGAAACGGTGCTGCCGGGCCGTGACGCTCCCCTGGGCTCGCCGGGCGGGGCGGCCGCGGTGGGCCGCGTCGGTGTCGACACCCCGCTGGTGGCCGCGATGCCCACACGCGACGTGCCCGCGCACTGACGCGTCGCGTTCGTCGGGAGCATGATGGAGCCATGATCGAAATACTGACCGACATGCCGACCGGTGTGACCGGGATCCGGGTGTCCGGGCGCATCTCCGGCGAGGAACTGCGCGAGTTCCAGCCCGTCATGGAGGACCTCGGCAAGTCCGCCGAGATCCGCATCGTCGAGGTGATCGACCAGGATTACGACGGGTTCGGCCCCGGCGGGCTGACCGAGGACCTGAAGATGGGTTTCGGCGCGCTCTTGCATCACCATTCGGCGTTCAAGCGGATCGCGGTGGTGTCCGACAAGGACTGGGTACGCCATACGATGCATGCCATCGGCTGGATGGTCCCCGGCGAGCTGGCCGTCTTCGGCGGTAACGAGCTGGACCGTGCCGCCGAGTGGGCCGCGGGCTGAGCCGATCACGACGTGAAGCGTGAGATGGCCTGTGCGATAGCCGATCTCATGGCCGGGCTGCCGGTGTGCCCGGAATCCTCGATGACGATCAGTTCCGCGTCCGGCCACGCACGGGCCAGTTCCCATGCGGTGAGCAACGGTGCCGACAGATCCAGCCGACCGTGGATGAGAACCCCGGGGATGCCGGCCAGTCGGTGGGCGTCGCGAAGCAGCTGACCGTCGGTCAGCCAACCGTGCCGAGCGAAATAGTGCGTGCAGATACGCACGAACGCCAGTTTCGCGGTATCCGGTTTCGCGCTGTACTGTCCGGGCGTGCCGGTGTGCTCGTGGGCGATCGCAGCGTCCTCCCATGTGCACCATTCATGCGCGGCCCGGTGGCGCACCGCCGGATCGGGGTCCTCCATCAACTGCCGGTAGGCCTCGACGAGGTTGCCGTCGCGCAATGACGGGGGCACCGCTGCACGGAAACGCTCCCACTGCGCGGGCAGCAGTAGCCGCAGGCCGCGGTAGAGCCAGTCGATCTCGGCGGGCCGGGTCATGGTGACCCCGATCAGGATGATGCCGCAGACGCGCTGCGGGTACTGCTGCGCGTAGGCCAGGATCAGCGTGGACGCCCAGGAACCGCCGAAGAGCAGCCAGCGTTGCACGCCGAGGTGCTCGCGCAGTTTCTCCATATCGGCGATCAGGTGCCAGGTGGTGTTGACGCTCATGTCGGTGGCCGGGTCGGCGGCGTGCGGCCGGCTGTCCCCGCAACCTCGCTGATCGAAGGACACGATCTGAAAGTGGTTGTCGTCGAACGTTTTGTGCGCCGTCCGGGATCGACCGCTGCCGGGCCCGCCGTGCACGATCAGCACGGTGGGGCCGTCCGGATTGCCGCGCCGCTCCCAGAAGATCTGGTTGCCGTCACCGACGTCGAGCAGTCCCATGATCGGTCAGTTCGGTCGCTGCATGGTGAACACACCGTCGGGGCCGGCCTCGGAATAGTTGGCCGGGCCGCCGGCGCGCAGGATCGGACGTGGACCCGTGGTGTCATAGACCCCGTCGACCAGCCACTGCCGGTCGATGTGCACCGCGATCACCTGGCCGAGCACCATCCAGGTGTCGACGGGGTCACCAGCGGTGTCGCGGAGCTGAATCAGTTGGGTGAGTGCACATTCGAAGTTGACCGGGCTTTCCAGCACGCGCGGTGCGGCTACGGTGCGCGACGGCGCGGCGGTCAATCCGGCGCGGACGAATTCGTCCTCGTCCGGGGGTAGCGATGCCGAGGTCTCGTTCATCGCCACCGCGAGGTCGCGGGTGGCCAGGTTCCAGACGAACTCTCCGGTGGCCTCGATGTTGGCGACGCTGTCCTTCCAGCCGACCGAGGAGAACCCGATGATCGGCGGCCGGTAGTTGAATCCGTTGAAGAAGCTGTAGGGCGCCAGGTTGCGGACACCCTCGGGGTTGACCGTGGAGATCCAGCCGATCGGCCGGGGCCCCACGATGGCGTTGAAGGGGTCGTGCGGCAGCCCGGTGCCCTCGGCGGTCAGATAGAAATGGGCCTCTGGTCCGGCCACGGCACCCTCTTCTCGGAATTCGCGTCGATACCCCAAACCCTACCGACCCACGATTGATCAACCGGTGATCAGCTCACCGGCGTCATCCCCGTCCAGGCTTGCGCTGCGTCCGAACAGGAATCCCTGTCCGAGCGCACAGCCCCAGTCCAACAGCAGCTCACGCTGCGTCGCTGTCTCGATACCTTCGGCGATGGTCGACAAGCCCAGGGTCTCCCCCAAGCTCAGCACCGCCTGCGTGATGGCCGCACACCGCGCGTCATGGGGTAACCCGGCAATGAACTGCTTGTCGATCTTCACGATGTCGACCGGCAGGTCGACGATCTTCGACAGACTGCTGAATCCGGTGCCGACGTCGTCGATCGCGATACGAACGCCTGCCTTCCACAACCGTACGAGATCGGCTTTGGCGGACGGGGTGATGCGCCCCGCATACGTTTCCGTCAGTTCCAACACCAGCCGGTCCGAACTCAGCCGCGATCCGTTCAACGCGTCCGTGACATCGGAGTACAGATCCCCGACTTCGAGCTGTCGTCCGGAAACGTTGACGTGGATGGCTGCCGACGCCAAGGAACCGGTCCACTGTGCGGCCTGGCGGCACGCCTCGTTCAACACGAAGCGGCCGATCGCCGGCATGTGTGGCGAATTCTCCGCGACATCGAGGAACATGTCCGGCATGAGGAGGCCTTGCTCGGGGTGTTCCCACCGCAGCAGTGCCTCCATCGCTGCGCAGCGGCCGGTGGCCAGGGCGACGATCGGCTGGAAATGCACCACCAATTCTCCGCCACGCACTGCACGTCCCAACTCGGAGATCAGTTGCGACGCCACCATCATGGTGGTCTTGTCCGATCGGCTCCCCAACGTGATGAGGTTCTTGCCTTGGCGCTTGGACGAATACATCAACTCGTCCGCGCGCCGCAAGAGGGTCTCTGCCGTGGAGTCAGACCGCGACATCGCCACACCCGCGCTGACCGACAACTGATCGAAGACGTGACCGGTGGACAGTTGTATCGGCATCCTGACCTCGGCGCGGATTCGTTGTGCCACCTGTCGTATTTGTTCGACATCGGCAATATCGGGACACAGCACCACGAACTCATCCCCACCCAGCCGCGCGGCGGTGTCGTCCATCCTGATCACGGACTGGATCCGTCGAGCCACCAAGGTCAGAACCTCGTCACCCACGCCATGGCCCCAGGTGTCGTTGACCGCCTTGAAGTCGTCGAGATCCAGGAAGATCACCCCGACGCCGACGCCATCTTCGTGTCCCGCCTCGGCCAGCGCACGGTCGGCGCGTTCCATCAACAACGTTCGGTTGGCCAGACCTGTCAATTGGTCGTGCAAGACCATGTGCTGCAGGGCGGCTTCCGCCTGCTTTCGCGCGGTGATGTGCTCGACCATGCAGATGCCGTACGGTCTGGTCCCGTCGGGAGCGATGACCGAGGCCGAGGCCGAACCCCATTCCACGGAACCGTCCACGCGGCGTAAGGCGACCTCGGCTTCGAACCTATCACCGACCTCTAGGTCCCGTAACCGGGCCAAACCCTCTGGAAAAAAGGTCAATTCACGATCACAGAGATCGGTGACGTGCATCCCGGGCACCTCGTTCGGCCGCCGTCCGAGCAGATTCGCCATCGACTGGTTGCACCGGGTGATGAGCCCGGCCGATCCGTTCCCGACATCGAACAGGAACATTCCGATCGGTGCGGTGTCGAAGGCCAGCCTGAACCGCTCTTCGCTCTCGGCGAGTGCTCGCTTCGCGGCGTCCTGTTCGGTGATATCCGTTGCCACGGCGATGTATCCGGTGCACGATCCGTCCGGGTCTGTCATCTGCGATACCGCGAGGCTGACACGGACGAAAGCACCATCGCGCCTGACGTATGTCCATTCACGGACTTCCGCCCGATCCGGCGTGACCAGTCGGGTGAGCACCTCGAAACCGGCTGGGACACCCAACTCCCTTGCACGGGAACGGACCTCGGGCAGGCGGTGGATGCTCAGCAGCGAACGACCCAGCATCTCTGCACGGGTCCAACCGAGCAGGCGCTCGGCACCGTTGTTGAACACGGTGATCCGGCCCGAAGGGTCCGCGCCGATGATCGCTTGTTCCGACGCGGCCTGCAAGACGCCGGCAAACAGGTCCCGCGCCTGGCGAAGATCATCTGCATTCTTGCGTTCGTCGGTGACGTCACGGAACGCGATGACCATGTGTCGCGACAGATCTGCCAAGGGTGATGCCGTCAACTCGACGACCCGGGCGTCGTGCGAGGACACCACAATGTCGCGGGGTGCGCTGGAGCTCTCGCCGGACGGGAGATCGGGCAATTCGACGGCGGACAACACATCCGGCACCAGTTGCGACTCATTCGCCCGTGCGTTCTCCAACACGACCGTTCCGTCCGCAGCAACCACGACCACACCGTCATGGATGCTGTCCAGAACGGCGCCCAGCATCTGCGAGTCGCGGTCCGCGCGGTCGCGCGCAGCCTCCAATTGCGTGATGAGTCGCGCCCGGGAATCGCGGTACAGCGACAGCGCAAGCGTCACGATGGTCAGCGTGCACACCATGGTCTGCGCCAGAATTGCGCGGTTCTCTGCGTCGGCGAGCGCAAAACCTCCCCGGCCCGACAGCGTCGCGTAGATGATCCACGTCCCGGCCAACGCGAGGAAGACCGTGCTCACCGTAGTGCTGTAGCGCAGCGCCAGCCACATCGCCGGCACGAGACTCAGAAAGGCCAGTGACGCACCGGTGTTGACCCAGAACGTCCCGACGAACACAGCAGTCACCGCCGCGGCAACTCCCACCGCTTCAGCGGCCTTGCCTGCAGTGATCTTCGGACGCCGCCACACCACGTCGCGCAGCCTGAGCCAGATGGACACACCGAGCAGAGCAGACGTTCCGTTCCGCACGAGAAACAGGGCGAAGGTCTCCCCGACCCGAACATCGCCGGTCGCAGCGAAGTAGACCGTGGCCAGCACGGCCGCACAACTCGCACCACCGGTCACCGCGCCGACCAACTGCGCAAGGTCCGCCGGGTCACGCAGCGCAGCCGTGGTGCCCCGCCACCGCAGCAGTCGCACGGTGACCACCGCGAGTGTGATGTTGACCAAAACGAACCAGCCGGCCACCGTCAGCGGGGCGCCGGTGACCAGATTGGTGGCGAAGGTGACGGCCGCGAGGGCTACGAGATGGACACCGCGTTCCACCAGTCCACGTTGTTGCATCACGAGCAGCCAGATGATTGCCACCGCGGCCGCGGGCCATGCCAGCGCGACCTCGCTACCGGCCAGCCGCGTCGCACGTCCCGCGGCGATGGCCAACGCATAGGCCACCGCGAAGACGACCATGATCGTCGCCGAATGTGCCCGTCGCGTCATCACACCGTTTTCTGTCGTAGACGTCAATTATCAGCATGCGCGCCGGCTCGGCCAACCGCGAGGTGAATCCACGAATGAACGGCGAATGACGGGTCCGGCCTTTGCTGACGCTCGCGACCCACTCACGAAAAATGCCGCCCTTACGGGCGGCACTGCTGTGGTCCCGACTGGGATCGAACCAGTGACCTTCCGCGTGTGAGGCGGACGCTCTCCCCCTGAGCTACGAGACCGGGGAACGAGGACGAAGACTAGCACGCACTTACCTGCCAGCTGGAATCCGCTGGTCACGGTGGCGCCATTTTCGGCGAATCCGTGCCCTCGATCGACCCATGCGTGGGTATGTATATGGCACACCACCACCAAGGAGCGAGGAACGAGATGGCACGTCATCAAGCGGTACATGTCGCATCGGCCGGAGCGCCGCTGGAACTCACCGACGTCGAGACCACGTCGCCGGGCCGCGACCACGTCCGCATCGCGGTAGCGGCCTGCGGGGTCTGTGGCACCGACCACGCCTTCGTCAACGGTGG
The DNA here is from genome assembly GCF_000691525.1 of Mycolicibacterium neoaurum ATCC 25795. Classification (GTDB taxonomy): domain Bacteria; phylum Actinomycetota; class Actinomycetes; order Mycobacteriales; family Mycobacteriaceae; genus Mycobacterium; species Mycobacterium neoaurum. Next base: position 224,340 of record NZ_JMDW01000009.1, on the reverse strand, counting down.
CTTCCCCGGGCTGAGTTGGCCGCTGACACCGGGCCACGAAATCGCGGGCACCATCGCCGAGATCGGCGACGGCGTGCAGGAGTTCGCGGTGGGCGACCGGGTGGCCGTCGGCTGGTTCGGCGGCAACTGTGGGCACTGCACCCAGTGCCGCAAGGGCGATTTCATCCATTGCGAGAACGGCCAGATCCCCAGCTGGCACTACCCCGGCGGTTATGCCGAGTCGGTGACAGTGCCCGCGAGCGCGCTCGCCCGCATCCCCGAGGGCTTGTCCTTCGCCGAGGCCGCCCCGATGGCCTGTGCGGGCGTCACGGTGTTCCACGGGTTGCGCGAGACGCGCGCCAAGCCCGGTGACCGGGTGGCCGTGCTCGGCGTCGGCGGCCTCGGGCATCTGGGCGTGCAGTTCGCCCGGGCGATGGGATTCGAGACGGTCGCGATCGCGCGTGGGGCCGACAAGAAGCAGGACGCCCTCGATCTCGGCGCGCACCACTACGTCGACTCCAAGGCCGGTGATGTCAGCGAAGCGCTGCAGGCGCTCGGCGGGGTGCAGGTGGTGCTGGCCACGGCCGCCAACTCCCAGGCGATGGCCGACACCGTCGGCGGGCTGCTGCCCCGCGGTGAGCTGATCGTGGTGGGAGTGACGCCCGATCCGCTGCCGGTGAGCCCGCTGCAGCTGATCACGCCTGGGGTGAGCATCACCGGGCATCCGTCGGGCACCGCGCGCGATGTCGAGGACACCATGAAGTTCGCGGTGCAATCCGGGGTGCGGGCCCGCATCCAGGAACTGCCGCTGGCGCAGGCGGCCGAGGCGTATGCGGCGATGGATACCGGCAAGGCCCGGTACCGAATGGTGCTCACGGTCTGACCTGGGGCGTTAGATTTGCGCCATGACCCTTCGGGTGGCGGTCGCGCTTGCCTTCACCGGTGCCACGACGATCGTGTGGGCAGCTCCGGCCGTCGCGCAGGAGCCGGCGCACTTCCGCTCACCGAGCGGCAACGTCGGGTGCGTGCTGGATGTGGACTATGTGCGCTGCGATATCGCCGAGCGGGATTGGGCGCCGCCGGCCCGACCGGCCGACTGTGAGTTTGATTACGGTCAGGGTCTGCAGATGGGCGTCGGTGAGCCCGCGACGTTCGTCTGTGCTGGGGATACGACGCTGGGCGGAGCCGATGTCCTGGGATACGGCCAGACGATCACGCGCGGAGCGCTGAGTTGCACCAGTACCGAGAGCGCAATGTCGTGCCGGGAGGGCGACGGCGGACACGGCTTCTCGATCTCATGCCAGGTTTACCAGGTGTTTTAGGACTGATTGCCTGCATGTTTCGAGTGATTTGTGGTTACGCGTGGGGTTGGACTAATGTTCTGATCCGCACCGGGTGACGATCTCACTCGGAGCACGCGGATGTAGCGCAGTTGGTAGCGCATCACCTTGCCAAGGTGAGGGTCGCGGGTTCGAATCCCGTCATCCGCTCGAAGGTGCAGTGGCATCAACCCCAATGGTGGAGTGGCCGAGTGGTGAGGCAACGGCCTGCAAAGCCGTGCACACGGGTTCGATTCCCGTCTCCACCTCCAAGTTCGACCCCCGGCGCGATTAGCTCAGCGGGAGAGCGCTTCCCTGACACGGAAGAGGTCACTGGTTCAATCCCAGTATCGCGCACCACAGTTCATGCAGGTCAGAGCATGTATCTAGATACGCTCCATAAATCTCATGCAATCAACATGCGATAGCGTGTCGGGTTTTATTTGCTACGGAATGTCATAGGTGAGCCGTAGCCTCAGCCCTGTGGAAGACACCGCTGCGTTCAAGCTGGACGCCTTGCCCGATGTGAGCTTTACAGTGACCAGGTCTATTGACCCTGAGGGCGGATTCCGCTCGGAAGGATTTCTCAAGTTCACCGCACGCAGAGAGATTCCGGCGATCCTAAGTGAGTCCGGTGGGTCGGGTCCCGTAGGCAACGGGCAGAGTGACACTCCACGGATTCGCGGCGGTAAGGTGCCTTTCGTCTTTCGTTCCCTTCCCGGCTATACCTTCTGCGCCCTTCGTTCCGATGAGACGATGCTTGAGAACCTGGGCGGGATGACGGTGCAACGCTCACCGGGCTGGATTCGCATCACCTACTACGGTCCCGGCGATGACGAGGAGCACGAATGGGGCGGCTTTGCAGGTCCAGAAACGTGACGGCCAAGCGATGAGGGATCGGCCGCTATCTCCCGAGGGCCTTCCGCAGGTGCCCATAAAGGGAGCCGCAGCGAGTGACATCGCTGATCTCACGTCTCAGCTTCACGACATGCACTCAGCGCACAGATACGCAGAGCTTTACTTGCGCCAGCCAGTTGTGTTGACCAGCAACCCCCACGGTGACATTAGGCAAGCTCTCTGGACGGCAAGCCTTATCACGTACCGGCGCATATTCGTGAGTGGGGCGGGGAATGGCAAGAATCAGCACCGAAGGCCGCGAGGCCGCGAGGTAGCGAGTGGCTAGACACCCTGCCACCCGACTTTCTCGAATCGCACAGGGAAATTTACGAAAGAGCCGATCATCATATTGCCCACCGAGTCAACGAGGGAATGCAGGACGTTCGCGTCTATGCGGTTCTGACGAGACCGCCAGAGCCACGCGAGGTTGTCGAGGTGGAGACCGAGACCTCCAACTCGGTCAGACCAGATCGGGCAATGGTCCATCAAATGATGGAGATCTGCACTCACCTCATGGTGTAGCCCGTCAGCGCCGGGATCTGCTTTTTAACAGTGAAACTGAACGTTTGAACTCCGAGGGTGATCTTTCCCAGCTCTACCAAAACGCCACCCTTGAGGATTAAGTACGGCGGTGCCCTCGCGTCGGGTGACTAAGCCAGATACGTGGCAGGTCGGCACCCTGCACTCATGGTGAATCAGGAGCAATAGAGACACTGGCGTGAACCCCGCCTGGACGGCGGCGGCGTAATGGCGTTTGGCGGCTCGCCCCGTGCCGCCGCCTAGATCGCGCGCAAAGGAGGAGCGTCGTCGGCTAATCGTTGTCCTGGGATAGCTCTAGGTCTGTATTTCGGGCCGGATCGAAGTATATTCGGCGCGCCGACTCGCTGATTTTGAACTGGCGGCGACCCCCGTTCATGCGCCTATCTACTAGATCTTGCTCACTTAATTTCTTGGCTCTTTTTCCAACCAGCTGATATGAAACGTCAAGTTCTCCCGCAATGTCACCCGCACGTAAGGGTTCTGATTCCACACTAAGCGTCTGGAGTATACCCAACTCAGTTGCTGGCAGAAGTTGCTCCGCGTTGACCGCGCGGATAACTGACTCGTATTTTCGCGAGATATTAGTAACAACGCACCTCCCAGCCCTGCACTCAGGGCAGAGCATTTTGAAGCGTTTAAGTGCATCTAATTCGCTAGGATCGAAAATGTGCGAACAATTATCGCAACGAATTTCTTGATTGCTCACCATATAATCTTGCAGAATTGCGTTATAGTCGAACACCCGCTCCACAAAGTATAGTCGATCCTCTCTATTTTCGACCGGACGCCCGAACGCAATCGTGTATTTTTCACATAACCCATAGTTAAGTGCATAGACAGATACGCGATTGCCATCTCGATTGCTCATAATGTAGTATTTGGTTACAAAAAAATTGAGCTCAAGAGTTGATAGTATACTGTCAAAGATTGGACTCAAATTGAAATGACTAGTAGGATGCTGCCCCTGAATTGCTTGAAATATATTAGCGGCGTGCTTTGACCGCAAATGGCGCGCCCGATCCACGATCTTCTCCAGCAACTCTTTCAGGCTGAATATTGTAGATTTCTCTTCGAACGCCTCATGGAGAAAAGCTCCCATATTGAAGTATGGTTCGATCTTCTCTTCGTAATATCTCTTCGCGGCGTCTTTCACGCTGGTTATATTTATTTTACGACCATACAAAATCTGGTTTTCGTAGGCGAAGTACAAGATGTACCCCAGAGTTCTAGGATTCCCCAGCGACGCTTGGAAAAGCGCAGTCCAGACGGCCTCCGGACGTCGTGAAGTGATAAAGTCATCCGCGCGCAGACCAAAGAACTCCAAACGTCGATCGACGAGACGCCGAACAAAATCAACCCCTTTGGCCTCCATCTCGCTTACCGAATGTTGGCCGTACAGATTGTACAAGTCCAGACTCACCTCGTCTATCTTTGACTTATCCAATGAGCCGTAGTAAATGCGTCCGGGATAAGCAGCAATCTTGAACTTGACTAGTTCCTCTGACCAGTTATTCAAAGGCGCGATGAGTCCGTCAACGACCGTCTGCATCGCGCTGATGGGCAACTCCGAGAAGTCATCCAGAAAAACGTACAAATGCTTGGCGCCAAGCGGCTCTAGCAGCTTTTTAAAGCTTTTGACCAAGGAGCGGATATCAATTGTTCTGAGCAAAAGCTCTGAATACAAAAATTCTGACTCAGATTCAGAATCGTTTGTCGCGGAGACGTCTAGGTGCGCTTCGGGAAGAGATGCGGCGTCAACTTTTAAACCAGCACCCATTCCACCTGAGCTTCTATCAAGTGCGCGACTCTTGACCGATGCTTTTCTTATCCCTTGCACGTCTATGAACTGTGGCGTCTCCAAGGTATGGATAAAGTTGTCCAAGTTGTTGAACAAACCCTCATATCCTCCTGTGAAGGCTTCCCTCACACGGAGCTTCCAAGACGCCTGTAATTGCTTCTTTAGGTCGTCTCGCACGCCCTCAACGACAGCGCGAATGAATGCCGTCATAAGAAGCAGTTGCTGTAGCGCGTTCTCGGGTAAAGCATCTTCCGACTGGGCTATCTTTTTAGCGGTCTCCGGATCCACCTGCGCAGACTCGTAAACAGTCTTGATATCAACATAGGTCGAAAGCACATTCTTCTCAGCAAGTAGGCTCTTCTGGGCGCGAAGAAAAACGGTTGACTTACCGGTACCTTTTCGACCAATTAGGAATGTCGTATTGGGCTGTCGAAGCAGCTTATGAACATGGTCCTGAGGCAGCGGGTCGACATACAGCTTTTCGATCAAGTCCTCGCCCTGGGCGCTTTCGAGCTCAGCCCTGCGGTAGAGCTTCAGGGACTGAATGGCCTCGGCGAACCGGTCTCGTTCATCGCCGGAATTTTGAGGCGCCACTGCTTACCCTTTCGTTGACCCGAACGCAGATCGCGCACACCCGACGTCCAAACATCAACGCCGGTTGGGAACGCAATAATGCTAAACCCTAGTGTCAACCGTCGAACTTCAGGTGGAAGAGAAGAGGTTCGGCAACCACGGTGTCCTGGATATCAGCTATCGCTTTCGGTCACGTCTGAGAAGGCGCGGTATACCGTAGCTCGGCTCACGCGGAGGACGCTGGCTATGGTGCTTGCCGATTCGCCGCTAGCGTGCATGCGCTCGGCAAGCGCCATTTTTGACGGATCCAGCGCCTTTGGACGTCCTACAGACTGCCCACGTGCCCTCCGCGCTTCCCGCGCCGCATGTCGTCATGCTCCGCGGTCTCGCCGATTACCTTCTCCGCGAAGTCAACCGAGCCGATGGCAACCGGAAGTGGCCGCCGCATTGCGTCCACAGGGTTCGAGGAGTCCAACGCGCACTACGGTTAGGCGGAGAATATCGGCAAATCTGAACTATTTACGTTGTGTATACCTGCGACAATTTCAAACCTCTGGACTGCATCGCCAAGCACTAGAGGACCAGCGATCTCCGTCTTGAACGCTTTCACTCCCCCAGCACCGTCAGGCATCGCCGCCCCCAACTCATGGATACAAGGGAGGCCCCTCAACTCGCCTAGGTCGAACACGCCCGTTTTGGAGATCAACATTGGCTGTTCAGTCGTTCGCTCACTTACGGTCGACGGATAGCAGATGCGCTCAGCTATGGCGTCCTCCATGGACTCCGAAAGCTGTACATCTTGACCGGGCAATTCAACCCCACTCGCGAATAGACGCATATGGTCGAACATCTGCCCCATCAGCCATTCCCAACCGTATGCGGAGAATTGGCCGGAGTTGAACTGAACGCCCAGCCGCGCCCCCACTAGCCGATGCATGTAGCTCCATAGGATATGCAGCGAAGCGCGCAACTCAGACCTGCCGGCATCGTCCTGAGGCAGGCGGGTTAAACCCGGCTTCGCGTGCATCAACGCCGAACGTTCATTGCCGTAGGTGTTGTCGAAGAACCAACCAATCGGATCTGCCTCCCCGTCTGGTGCGAGATCCCTGTAGGGCACCATCGGATCAGCCGCTGTCAGCGCCGCCGTGAGCCATGCCCGCTCGTTCTCGGCAGGATGCCCGTCAGGCTTCATTTGGCGAGGGCGGATATCGCTGAGCAACGCCTCCAGTGCGAGGAACATGTTCCGGTAAGAATCAAAAAGGTTCTGTGCCGTACGGGCCATCCGTATGAAGCGAAACGCATCGTGCTGTAGTGGCGTTGGCGGGGGCGGACTAGGTCGAAGTTCCCCCGATGGCGCTCGCACTTCTACGTGAATTGGGCCGATGCGCGAAGTCGAAAGGTCAATCACTCTCGCACGGACCACTTGTCCAAAGGTCGGATCGACCCACCACACCAGGCTCTCATGAGAATCCAGTCTGATAGCGAGGTCCTCCCACCCACGCATGCACATGTAGTCGAGCGCATCGTTGGCAGCGCGAAGTGACTCCGAATGGGTGTCGTCAAACGTGGTTGCCGACGAGGGGCCGAACGTTACAACCACACCCTTGCCCTGTTGGACAGTCGTGGTCCAGCCGTCAAGCGGTATCGACCAATCTTGGGCCGCCGGACGTCGCAGCAGAAAGACCGCGCCGTGTCGAAATGTGCCGTTCGAATCCTGAAGCGGGATATCTCGGCAGAATCCGATTGTCATGTGCGGAGACTACCGACATGCGACGTTACTACGACCCCGATAAAGTGCCCGTGCGCATCGGGCACCCGTTTCGGCGCGCGCCAACGTGTTGATAGCCAGGCCTCGTCTATCTCAGGATGAGATCATCGGAACCGATGAGCGACTCGAAATACCACATGGTCACGAAGCCCTCCGACATCCTCACGCTGCAGCACCCCGGGACAATCCGCTGGGCCACCGGCCATCCAGACGGGCCGCGGTCGCTGACGTGGACTGTCGTCGGTTCGCGGAACAGCGACGACATCTACGTCGGCACCCGCGGACTAATGGGTGCGGCAAAACTTAGCTTCCACCAGTCGGGCCGTTGGCGATTCGCGTTCACCGAGGAGGGCGCCAAGAAGGTCAACTTGCCCGACGGCGAGGACCGTCTGATCGAACGCTATGAAGCCACGACTGAACTTGCTCCGGGTTGGGTACATGCCGCTCGAATCCGCACTCCCTCGAACACGTTTCGACAGACTGTCAACGAGAAGCGGCCTAGTGACAAACAGCCCATACGGTTCTACAAGACACCCGACCCCCCGCATCACCTCGAGTACCACGTCGTCCTTGGCGAAGCCGACGCCGAACCGGCGATTGTTCAAGACATGATTACCGTGGGCCAGATGACGCTGACTTCTGGTCGACGCGTCCTGATACTCGGCAGCTTCTGGACGATGGACGATGCAACGCAAGAGATGATTGACACGGCCCGCAAGAACGCAACCGAGGGCGCTCCCGGTGACACCGGATTCGCCTCCGGTAATGCCGACGACATCGCCATCTCCCTGGATCTCGCCGCCGTGCTTCCTGCGGACTAATTCCCTCGGCCAAAAGTCCCAGACCGCAGCCGGCAATCTGATTTCGCCGACAGCACACCAGCGGCCTTGGTTCCGAATTCCACTGTGATGCCGTCGTTGCCGGAGAAGATCACGTTGTGATCCCCTGGCCGATCGACGGTCGCGGTCACCGCCGTGGCACCGAGCTGTGCGGCGCCCCGCTGCACCACGTCGAGCGCCGACGGCCACGCCGCATCCGATATCGGCCCATCGAACACGACATAGATGTAGGCGTGGACCCCTGGTGTGTTGGCGTACTCGCCGGTGCATCCTCCCCAGCCGTCCTCTTTCACCCGCCAGGTCAAACTCGGTGACGTCGACGCGATCTGGTTGGCCCAGTCCTGGACGGCCGCCCGGTATTGCCGTTGCGCATCCTCGAACGAGGGACTCGTGCGCAGGATGGCTTCTGGATCTGCCCCCTCGACTCTGGTCACCGCTGCCCCACCGTTGACTCCGCTTGTCGTTCCGCAAGCCGTCAGCGCCGCCATCGACACCACGACGACGGCAAGGGCGGTTTTCACGGCACTCATCCTCATCAGCCTCCAGGGGTCTGCACGCCCGACAGCTAGACCGGCAAACTTTCGGCGCCACACCCCCGACGTGTGATCTGAGCCACGATTGGGTATATTCAGCTGCGAGGACGCATCCAATCGGATAGTTCTCGTTGAGTGCGGGTCAGGGTTCCGCAAACGAACTTGGGTTCTATCCAACTTCGGTGCTTGCCTACGCACATGGAGCCCTGACCTTGCACCTACGCACTTTCACACCGCATCCCCCACCCGGGCCGCCGTCAACGGCGTCACCACGGTGTTCCCCTGATCGCCGCACTCATTGGTGTCGACCACCGTGGTCAGCTCACCGGTGAACGTGCCGTCGGGACGCGGCGTGAACCCCAGGGTCACCGTCGTCCAGGATTCACCGGCGATCGACCCGTCGGCGTAACGACAGGTGGACTTCACCCGGGCCGGCGCGATATCGCGCCATGTCCCGTCGGTGAGCTGGAACGACAGCGTCCGCGCTCCGGCCATCCGCTGCCGGTCGGGGCCGAGCACCTCCCCGCTGGCGATACAGGGTCCGTCGGCACATGTGGTGGTCAGCGTCAGCCAATCCTGGGTCGGCGCGCCCTGCACACCCCAGCTGACCGGACGGTCGGTACCCGATGTCGTGGCCCGGTCCGGTTGGTATTCAACGTGATACACCCCGTTGAGCAGATCCGGCCGGGGCGCCGGCGCGCTCACCGGCTCATCGCGCAATGCCCATACCGCGACCGCGGACGCCGCGGCGATCACCACCACGGCCGCCGCCACGGCACTTGCGGTGATCACCGCCGGGCTCAGCGTGCGTGGTGCCTGCGGCTCGGGCTCCTCGTCGAGCCCCCAGGCGAACGCCGACTGGGTGTCGGCATCGGCGATGCCGGCCAGCTCGGTGGGCGACCCGGCATCGGCCATATAGCCGGTGGGATCCTCACCACCTGAGGGCTCGGGCATGCCCGACTGCGCCTGGACCGCTACGCGACCGACGCCGCGAGATCGCGCGCCTGTACCCAGCGGATCAGCCGGCGCCGACGCTCGGCGGTGCGCTCGGGATGCAACTCGGCCTCCCGCTCGGCCACGATCGCCTCTTCCCAGGCGCGTTTCATGTCATCGTCGTGGAACTGCACGGCACGAGCCATGGTCTGCACTCCCTTCCTCGACATACCGTCCAGCCTAGCGGCGACATCCGACAACACGGGCGAACCCGTCCCCCGCGTCATCGCGGCTGCCCCGTCGCCTCGGCCGCGGCCAACAGGTGCGCCAGAATCTTGATCGAGGCGATATCGGACGCGCTGAACCCGTCCTTCTCCAAAGTGTTGGCCGTCAGCATCCCGAAGGCCACGTCGGCACGCACCGCCACCGACACGAAAGATTTGTAGACACGCCCCCTGCTGACATCCCAGGTCTCCGGGATGTGCGCGTCAGTGTCGTTGCTGCTCTCGACGTCACCGTGGTCGATCAGCGTCCACACGCCCTGATCGCCACCGGTCCCCTCGACGAATTCGCTGGTGAAGGAATCCTCGCGGTTGATCGAGTCGACATAGGACCCGCACGTCATCACCCGGGAACCGCCGGGGCGATGCTGCACCCGGAAGTACGCCGCACGCGGCGCATCGCTTTGCATCAGGTCGCACACCTTGCTGACGATCGACGACCGGAACCCGCTGATCTCGCGGTCCCGAGCGGTCTGGTCCATCGCCGCGAACCGGCGCAGTTTGTCGGCGGTGCCCAACATCGCGCCGTTGATCAGCAACGAGGTGCGCCGCGACTCGGCGCGCAACGCCTGCTCCAGGTCGGCCTTCTGGCCCTCCTGCTGCGCCTTGTAGGCGCGCTCATTGCGGAACTTGAACAACCCGGTGATGGCCGTGGCGGTGGCCAGCACGACGGTCGTGATCCGCAGCCCGAGCTCCCAGCCCCCGCCGGTCAGATTGGTCAGCAGCGCCACCACCGCGGTCAGCACCGCGAGGACGGTCAGGGCGATGTTGTACTGCACCGCCCGGTCCTTCACGGCGTCGTCGACCACCTTGTCTGCCACGCAAGCAGCATCTCACCCGCCACCGTCAAGGCGGCGGGATCAGCCCAGGGTCAGCATCCAGGCCGGAACCCAGTGCGTCACCGGCCGTTCCCGGGCACCGAAGCGCACCGGGTAGGTGACCAACCCCCACCACGCACCCTGTTCGCACAACCCCCAGCAGGTCAGCTGGGCCTCGACGACCTTGTGCATTTGCAGCCCCAGCGGGTGCTGGCGGCCCCACCGGCAGTGCGGCTGGCGCGGGAACAGCGCGGCCAGATCCACCAACACGGTCTGCGGCGGATCGACCCGGCGGAACACCTCGCGCGTGGGCTGCCCGCCGTACCCGATGGACTGCATCTCACCCACCATTCGATCATATGTTCGAAGTGTGGGTCGACGGAAGTCAGCGCCCGTGTTCGTCGAAGAACACCGCGGCGGCCTCGGAGGCGCTGAACGACCGGATCGCCGGGCCCACCTGGTTGGCCGGCAGGATCTCCGGGGCCCCGGGCCACGTGTGCCCGCCGCCGTCGACCCGCATGTAGACCACCGACGAGCCCTCGGCGCAGTGATAACTGATCCGCTCGACGAACTGGGCGTCGACGCCGGGCTGCGGTTCGATCAACGGATCTGCGTCACAGGCGTCGAGGTGTCGCCAGCTGTCGACCAGCGCGGTGGCCGCCAGGACGGTGCTCGCCCCACCGCGGCCCATCATCGGTCCGCCACCGATCGGCACGATCGGGTCCAACGTGCCGTGGATCGTCAACACCGACACCGGGCGCGACGGATGGCACCCGACATTGGTCCCGAGAGACGCACCGACGGTCGCGATGGCGGCGAACACGTCTGCGCGCTCACAGGCCAACCGATTCGCCATGAAACCGCCCGCCGACAACCCGGTAACGAACACCCGGCCAGGAGGTATCCCGAAGTCAGCCGAAAGTCGCTGCACCAACGTCACCAGGAATCCGACATCGTCGACGCCGGTGCGGTCGGGCACCGAGGCGCCGCGCCCATCGGCCCAGCTGAAGTCGATCCCGTCGGGATAGACCACGACATAACCGTGCTGATCGGCCACCGGATCGAAGTTGGTCAGCGCGGCCTGCTGCGCGCCGGTCTGCCCGCCGGCATGCAGGCTGAGCACCAGTCCCTTCGGCGTCCCCGGCGGCACATGCACCTGATAGGTGCGGCTCAGCCCACCGAAGTCGATATGCGCCACCGGCGCTTCGGCGGCGGCCACCGGTACCGGTGTCAGCACACAGGCCAACACAACCAGCAACGCCACGGCGCGTCTCCCCCACACGTGGGCGAGCTTAGATGCTTCAGGCGTACAGCGACTCGAACTTGTCGACCGACCGCTCGATATCGCCCTTGACGGTGCGTGCGGCGACCGCACCGATCGGACCGAACAGCGGCGGCCCGCCCAGGTCGATGGTGACGGTGAACGCGCACCCCGACGCGGTGGGCTTCACCGCCATCTTCAGGCCGTACTTGGTCCCGCCGACGCCTTTGCCGGTGACCTCCAGCAGCCGCGGAGCATCGAACTTGCGCACCGTCCAGGTGACCCTGTTGCGCATGCCCTTCGCACCGGCCACCCCGATCAGTGTCGTACCGGCGGACAGTTCGTCGGGGACATCACTACGCCAGCCCTCGTGCAGGACCAGCCAGTCCCCCAGTGCGTCGAGGTTCGACACGTGGTCCCATGCGGTCTGCGGGTCGATCGACAGCTCGCGGGAAAGTTCGACCTTTGCCATGGGCGGAATGCTAGTAGCTTCGGTGCGATGCACCGCAGCAACGTCGAGTTCGGCTGATGACCCGCTATACCGCGCTGCTGCGCGGAATCAACGTCGGCGGCAAGAACATCATCGCGATGAAGGATCTGCGTGCCACCCTCGACGAGCACGGCTATGACAACGTGCGCACCTACATCCAGTCGGGCAACGTGCTGTTCGACACCGACGACGATCCCGCGAACCTGGAGAGCGCCATCGAAGGCACCTTGGAGAAGGCCTTCGGCGTTCCATTGGTCGTGGTCGTGCGCTCACACCGCCAGCTGCGCAACGTGGTCACCAAGGCTCCCAAGGGTTTCGGCGCCGAACCCGACACGTTCCATTCCGACGCCATCTTCCTGAAGGCACCCCTGACCGCGTCGCGCGTGATGGATATCGTCACGCTGCGCGACGGGGTCGACCAGGCCTGGCCGGGTACCGGGGTGGTGTATTTCGCGCGGCTGAGCGCCGAACGGACCAAGAGCAGATTGAGCAAGATCACCACCACCGCCGAGTACAAGCAGATGACGATCCGGAACTGGAAGACCACACAGGCCCTGCTGGCCCTGCTCGACGAGCAGGGCTAGCCGGGTCAGCGGCGCGCGAGCTCGCGCAACACCAGATCCGTTGTGGCCCAATCCATGCACTTGTCGGTGACCGACTGGCCGTAGGTCAGCGGCTTGGCATCCGGCGACTGGGCGCCGGCCACCAGGAAGCTCTCCAACATGACACCGCTGACCGGCAGTCCGTCGCGCACCAGCTGTGCCACCTCGGCGGCCACGACGGCCTGCCGGACGTGATCCTTGCCGGAATTGGCGTGGCTGCAGTCGATGACGACCCGGCCGGGCAGGCCGGCGGCCACCAGCTTGTCGGCTACCGCATTGATCGCGGATGCGTCGTAATTGGGTCCGCCGGTGCCGCCGCGCAGGATCACATGGCAGTCCTCGTTACCCGCGGTGTTGACAAGGGCGCCCCGGCCCATGTCATCCATTCCGAAGAAGACATGTTGGGCCGCAGCGGCATTGACACCGTCGACGGCGACCTGGATGTTGCCGTCGGTGCCGTTCTTAAAACCGACCGGCATGGACAGACCCGAGGCCAGCTGGCGGTGCACCTGCGATTCGGTGGTGCGGGCCCCGATGGCGCCCCAGGCGACGGCGTCGGCGATGTACTGCGGGCTGGTGGGTTCGAGGAATTCGCATCCGACCGGCAGACCGATGTCGATGACGTCGAGCAGCAACTGGCGGGCCGTGCGCAGCCCCCGCGTGACGTCGAAGGTGTTGTCCATGCCCGGATCGTTGATCAGGCCCTTCCAACCGATCGTGGTGCGGGGCTTCTCGAAGTACACCCGCATGACGATCTTGAGCCGGTCCTTGAGCTCCTCGGCCACCGTGGCCAGCCGGCCGGCGTAGTCGAGCGCGGCCTCGGGGTCGTGCACCGAACACGGGCCGACCACGACCAGCAGCCGGTCGTCGCGACCGGCCAGGATGTCGGCGATCTCGTCGCGGTCGCGCGCCACCCGCTCGGCCCGCCGCGCGCCCAGCGGGAACTCGGTGAGCACATCGTGTGGGCTGGGGATCTCGCTGAAACTGCGAATCCGCCGGTCCGACGTCGCGGGTGCGGTGGCGATCTGCGCCAGATTCATGGGGTGCCTTCCTGCTACGGGCACCTGCGTGAGTTTCGGCGCCCTCGTAATGACGAAAGGCAGCGACCGTGGTGGTCACTGCCTGGGCTCCGGGTGGATGCGCGGTTAGATCAACGCTTTATCGGCTCCGCCCGGAGCCTTGATAAAGCGCCAATAGGCGGCGCATACACCGATGTTCACGTCGGCCAGGTTACACGCCCGCCGCGCACGGGCCAAAGCGGCCTCGGCGTCACGGCTTGAGCCGCCAGGCATAACCGGCGATGCCCACCCCGATCAAGGCGATCAGCGGACCCAGCACCGACCACGTGGTGGTGTTGCTCATCGGACTGCCTCCGACGGCACCGAAACCCTGCAGGGCGAACAGGGTGCCGAAGGCCGCCAGGACGATTCCGATGCACAACACCGCGATACGCATACTGCGACAGTAACCTCGGCAGCGATGGTTGACATCTCGTTTCTGGAGCGCACCCGAGCCGGCTATGACCGCACTGCCGCCGGTTATGCCGACGCCTTCGCGGGCCACCTCGACGACAAGCCTGTCGACCGCGCGATGCTGCGGGCGTTCGCCGATTCGGTACCGGCAGGGTGGCCCGTCGTCGATGTCGGCTGCGGGACCGGCGCGGCCACCGCGATCCTGCGGGAGTATGGCGCCGCCGTATCGGGAATCGACCTGTCTCCCAACATGATCGACCAGGCGCGCCGAGCGTGGCCGAGTATCGATTTCACCGTCGGATCGATGACCGCGCTGCCGCTGCCCGACGAAAGCGTCGGCGGGGTGTGCGCGTGGTATTCGATCATCCATGTGCCCGACGACGCCCTGGCCGGGGTGTTCGCCGAGTTCCGTCGCGTGTTGATTCCCGGCGGCGTCGCGCTGGCGGCCTTTCAGGTCGGCGATCAACCACGTCATCTGACCGAGGCGTTCGGCGAACACGTCGATCTGGTCTTCGAGCGCCGCCGCCCGGATTCGGTCGCCGAGTCGCTCGGCGCCGCGGGCCTCCCGGTGTACGCCCAACTGGTCCGCGCCCCCGACGACGACGGTGTCGAATCGACCCCGCAGGGGTATCTGATCGCCCGCAAACCCAACCGCCAGCAAGGAGTGTCCCCGTGAGCGACCGCATGGAAGTCCAACGCACCATCGCCGCCCCGGCCGCCGACATCTTCGCCGTGCTGACCGATCCGCACGGCCATGTGGCCATCGACGCCTCCGGCATGTTGCAGGATGCGAGCGGCGAGCCGGCCCGACAGGTCGGTGACCAATTCGTGGTGCACATGGATCGGGAGGCGCTCAACGACTTTCCGATGGGCAAGTACGACGTGACCGTCGATATCGTCGACTACGAGCAGGACCGGTTGATCGCCTGGACCATCCTCGGCCAGATCAAGCCGCAGATCGGCCACGTCTACGGCTACCGCTTGGAGCCCGCCGACGACGGGACCGTCGTGACATCGTTCTACGACTGGTCGGCCATCGACGACAAGTGGCGCGAGGCGGGCATCTTCCCGGTGATCCCCGAGTCGGCACTGCGCGCGACGCTGGGCATTCTCGATCGCACGGTGCGGCGCGGCTATCCGCGGCCATAGCGTCAACCCGGGGTTGACGACAATGGTCCGTCAACCTACGGTTGACGCATGAGCACCTCCGTCAGCCTCGACGACCTGATCCGCACCATCAAGTCCGTCCACACCGACGCCCTCGAACAACTCTCCGACGCCGTCCTGGCCGCCGAACACCTCGGCGAGGTCGCCGACCACCTCGTCGGCCACTTCGTGGACCAGGCCCGCCGCTCCGGGGCCTCCTGGACCGACATCGGCGCCAGCATGGGCGTCACCAAACAGGCCGCCCAGAAACGGTTCGTCCCCAAGGGCGACACCATCGACCCCAACGAGGGTTTCGCACGGTTCACCCCGCGAGCCCGCGCCGCGGTCGTCTTCAGCCAGAACGCCGCCCGCGACGCAGAGAACACCGAGATCACCCCGGAGCACCTGATTCTCGGTCTGCTGGTCGATACCGACTCGCTGGCCATCGCCCTGCTACGGGCCCAGGGCATCGAACCCGACCAGCTTCGCGCGGCGATCACCCTGCCGGCCGCCACCGGTCAGACAATGGACCTGGTGCCCTTCAACGGTGCCGCCAAGAAGGTCCTGGAGCTCACCTTCCGCGAGGCACTTCGCCTGGGCCACAACTACATCGGCACCGAACACATGCTGCTGGCGCTGTTGGAATCCGAAGCCGGGGACGGCCCCCTGCACGGCCTGGGCCTCGACAGGGATCGGCTCACCGCCACCCTGGTCGACCTGCTGTCGGCGATGCCGGGAATGAAACCCGACGACGAACTGTAGAACTGCGACATGGAACTCAACGCAGCCGCCCGTGAACTCATCGGTGCGGGCGCCGACGCCACGCTGGTCACCATCAACCCCGACGGCAGCCCGCAGGCCACCGTCGTCTGGGTCGCGCTGCAGTCCACCCCCGAGGGCGACGAACTGGTCTCGGCCCACCTGAGCGACACCTATCGCAAGGTGCGCAACGTCCGCCGCGACGGCAGGGTCACCGCCACCATCCTGGCTCCCGCCAAGCCCGGCCAGCAACGCGAGTACCTGTCGGTCACCGGGACCGCACGCGTCGTCGAAGGCGGCCTGGACGTCCTCAAGGAGCTGGCCGTCGCGATGCTCGGCTCCGATGAGCACTTCCCACCCGCCGATGCGCCCGACGGATTCCTGACCCGGATCCGCATCGAATCCATCGGCGGACACGGCCCCTGGGTGGCCTAAACGGCCGAACCTCCGAGCCGCCGCCGGGCATGTGCCATCATGCGAGGCAGCAAAGGGAGGGTTTGTATGTCGCGCTTGTTGTCGATCCTTATCGCCGCCATGACGTTGGTGGCGGTCGGTGTCGCCCCGCCCGCCGCCGCGGCCGAGACGCCGATCGGTGATCTCGGACAGACGCTGCGCGTCCAATACGACGACTTCGTCGCCGATGTGACCGTCCACGACGTGCTCCCGGTCCCCGTCCCGCCCGGCTGGGGCTGGAACGGTTCGCCGCGCTGGCGCGCCCAGGGTGGCCCGTGGCGCGCCGGCATCACGGTGCACGTCATCTCCGCACCCAATCCGTTCAAGCTGTCGATCGCCACCACGTTCAGCGGTGTCACCCCGTACGCCGACGCCTACGCCGCCAAGCACACCGACGCCCCCGATGCATTGGAGAAGGCTCTGCTCAACGCCCCGCCCGGGGCCACCGTCTCCGGCGGGGTCTACTGGGACGTCTACCGCGCGCTGGTCACCAACGTGGTGATGATCAACCCGCAGACCGGAACCCATCTGGCGCAGTGGAACATCTGGCAGCCAGGCTCTCCCCTGCCGTGATCCGGGCCGCCACGGCCGCGGATGTCGACGAGTTGGCCGCGGTCGCGGCCGCCACCTTCCCACTGGCCTGCCCGCCCGAATCCGACCCCGCCGATGTGGCCGCGTTCGTCGCGACCCACCTCTCACCGCAGGCCTTCCGGGATTATCTGCGCGACCCGGATCGCATCGTGCTGATCGCCTGCGAGGAACAACGGATCCTCGGCTACACCATGCTGATTCGCGGTGAGCCCGATGACCCCGACGTGCAAAGCGCCGTCCCGCTCCGGCCGACCGTCGAACTGTCCAAGATGTACACCGCACCCGAAGCCCATGGCCGCGGCGTCGCCGCCGCACTGATGTCACATGCGCTGGGACACTGCACCGACCTGGGCGCGGCATGCGTGTGGCTCGGGGTGAACCAGGACAACGCCCGGGCCCAACGCTTCTACACGAAATCGGGTTTCGAGATCGCCGGGACCAAGACGTTCCAGCTGGGAAACAACGTCGAGAACGACTACGTGATGGTGCGAGGGCTCAGCCCGACTGCGCCGCGGCCGTGAGTGCCAACAACCGGGAGGTGGCCCGCAGGTACTTCTTGCGGAAGCCGCCGGCCACCATCTCGTCGCTGAAGATCGTGTCGAGCTTGGTGCCCGAGGCAAGGATCGGGACGCCGGCGTCGTAGAGCCGGTCGGTCAGGGCCACCAGTCGCAGCGCCACACTCTGATCGGTGATCGGGTGCACGCCGGTGATGAACACCTCACGGACCCCGTCGATCAACGCGTGGTAGCGCGAAGGATGCATGGTCGCCAGGTGGGCGCACAGCGCGTCGAAATCGTCGAGCGTCGCGCCGTCGACGCCGATGGCGCGGGCGCGCACCTCGTCATCGGACAGCGGCTCCGGCGCGGGCGGCAGACCGCGGTGCCGGTAGTCGGGACCCTCGACCCGCACGGTCGTGAAGATCGCGGCCAGCGTGTTGATCTCGCGCAGGAAATCCTGTGCGGCGAACCGGCCCTCACCCAGCTGCTCGGGCAGCGTGTTGGAGGTGGCGGCAATCGACACCCCGCGCTCGACGAGTGCCGAGAGCAGCCGCGAGATCAACGTGGTGTTGCCGGGGTCGTCGAGTTCGAACTCGTCGATGCAGATCACGATGTACTGGCTGAGCAGCTCGATGCACTCGGTGAAACCGAACACCCCGGCCAGCTGGGTCAGCTCGCCGAACGTCGCGAACGCCGTCGGCGCCACGTCGGCGTTGGTCAGGGCGTAGTAGGTGGAGGCCAGCAGGTGGGTCTTGCCGACACCGAACCCGCCGTCGAGGTACACCCCCACCCCGGGCAGCACCTCCCGCTTACCGAACAGCTTCTTCTTGCCGGCCCGGCGCTGCAGCGCCTGCTCGCAGAACTCCCGACACCGCTCGACCGCCGCGGCCTGCGACGGCTCGGCGGGATCGGGACGGTAGGTGTCGAAGCTGACATCGGCGAAGGTCGGCGGCGGCACCAGCCGGGCGACCAGCTGTTCCGGCGTCACCTTGGGGTGCCGATCCACCAAACCATCGACCCCGGCGCCGCTTTGCATGTCGTGCACCTTATCGACGTGCTGCAATGAAACCCATGTCGGATAGCGCCGCTGGGACGGATTTCACAACGCTGGGCCCGGTCGAGGATGCCGGTGCCGGGCTTTCCGAGCTGTACGCCTACCCCGAAAAGCTCGGTTCCTGCTGGGTGCGGGCCAACTTCATCACCAGTCTCGACGGGGCGGCGACCGCCGACGGGAAATCCGGCGTCCTCGGCGGCGATGGAGACCGCGCGCTCTACCGCCTGATGCGCGAGCTCGCCGATGTGGTGCTCGTCGGCGCGGGCACGGTGCGCGTCGAAGGCTATTCCGGTGCGCAGCTGGGTGCGGCAGAACGCCAGGCGCGCAACGCCCGGGGCCAGGCCGAGGTGCCACCCATCGCCATGGTCACGCGCAGCGCACGGCTGGACCACAGCCTGCCGGTGTTCACGCAGACCGAGGTGCCGCCACTGATCCTGACCACCCACGAGTCCGCCGAGGAGGCGCGCGCCGAGTTCGCCGGGCTGGCGCAGGTGTATGACTGCTCCGCCCCCGGTGATCCCGGGACCGTCGATCTGGCCACCACACTGGACACGCTGGCCGGGCTGGGCCTGCCGCGGGTACTCACCGAGGGTGGCCCCAGCCTGCTCGGCGCCCTGATCTCGGCGGGATTGCTCGACGAACTGTGCCTGACGATCGCGCCGACCCTGGTGGGCGGTTCGGCCAAGCGCATCACCGACGGCCATGACGAGGCGATCACCCGGATGCGCCGACGGCACACGCTGACCGACGACGACGGTTATCTGTACACGCGCTACAGCCGCGACTGATCCGGCGTGCGTGATCGCTACTGTGGTCGGCATGGTTACGGCGGGCAGGAGCGCGGCGACTCGAGGAGTCCGTCCGGCGATCAGGGCACTCGGGGTTTCCGCGGTCGCCGTATTGCTGACCTCATGTGCACCCCTGCTGGCCGCCAACCCGCAATACGCCACCGACGAGGGCGCCGGCCCGCAGGGTGCTCCGGAACCCACACCCACGGTCTCCGGACCACCGGCGTGGGAAGCGCCGAGCGCCGACAACGACCGGGCGTTGAACTGGTCGGACTGCACCGCACAGACATTCCGTGACGCCGCCGTGGCGCCGGTGCCCGGTGTCACCCTCGAATGTGCGACCTATGACGCCGACCTCGATCCCATCAAGGGTGCCAACGGGACGATCCCGATCGGTGTGGTGCGCGCCCGCACCAGTGCCACCCCGGCCGACGCCGGCCCGCTGGTGTTCACCACCGGCAGCGACCTGCCGTCGTCCACCCAGCTGCCGGTCTGGCTGTCCCGGTCGGGCACCGACATCCTGAAGACCAACCCGATCGTCGCGGTCGACCGCCGCGGCATGGGACTGTCCAAGGCCATCGACTGCCGCGATCTTTTCGACCGCCAGGAGATGATCGACCAGACCCAGTTCGAGACCGGGGACGACCCGGTGGCCAAGCTCGGCGCGATCGCCCAGACCGCCACCACGACCTGTACCGACACCATCGCCCCCGGCGACTCGGCCTACGACAATGCCCACGCCGCCGAGGACATCGAGCGGTTGCGCAGCACCTGGGACGTGCCGACCATCGCGCTGCTCGGGATCGGCAACGGTGCCCAGGTCGCACTGGCTTACGCCGGCTCGCACCCGGACAAGGTCTCCCGCCTGGTGCTGGACTCCCCCCTGCCGTTGGCGATCGGCGCCGAGGCCGCCGCCGAGCAGAAGGTCAAGGGCCAGCAGGCCGCGCTGGACGCCTTCGCCGCGCAGTGCACCGCCATCAACTGCCCGCTGAGCCCGGACCCCAAGGGCGAGGTCGACGCGCTGCTCAAGGCCGCCCGCGAGGGACGCGGACCCAACGGCGCCTCCGAGGCCGCGGTCGCCGACGCCATCACCACCGCGTTGGCCTTCCCCCGCGGTGATCGGGTGGCAGCGACCAATGCTCTCGGCGGCGCCATCGCCGCCGCCCGCGGCGGTGACACCGGGGCCATGACCGATCTGATCGCCCAGGCCGAGGATCTTCGTCAAACCGACGGCCAGTTCGTCAACAGCTGCAGCGATGCACTCAACCGACCCACCCCCGACCGCGTCCGCGAACTCGTCGTCGCCTGGAACCGCACCTACCCCCAATTCGGCACCGTCGGCGCACTGCGCATGGTGAACTGCCTGAGCTGGCCCAGCGGCTCGGCGGGCGAGGACCCCAAGGATCTGAAGATCCCCACCCTGCTGCTCGGTGTGCAGAACGATCCCGTCATCGGCAACGAAGGCGTCGCCGCGGTCGCGGCCACCATCATCAATGCCGGCTCCAACAGCAAGCGGGTGATCTTCCAGGGCATCGGACACGGCGCCAGCATCTACTCGCCCTGCGCGCTGCCCCCGGTGATCGGTTACCTGGAAAAAGGCACGCTGCCCGAGACCGACACGTTCTGCCCTGCCTGAGTGGACCGTCAGGACGCCCGGTGTAAATTGCGCAGGTGTCGTTCCAGCAGTCCGTCCTGAACGCGTTCCGTCCCAGCACCACACCGCCGTCGACGGCAACGATCCTGCGGTCGGTTCTGTGGCCGATCGCCATCCTCTCGGTGATCCACCGCAGCTATGTGCTGGGCACCAACGGCTACATCACCGATGACTTCGGGCCGGTCTACCGGGCCGTCATCAATTTCAAAATGGGCTGGGACATCTACAACGAGAACTTCAACCACGTCGATCCGCACTACCTGTACCCACCCGGCGGAACGCTGTTGCTCGCCCCGTTCGGCTACCTGCCCGTCGATGCCGCCCGGTACTGGTACATCACATTCAATGTGATCGCGTTCCTGATCGCGGCATACCTGCTGTTGCGGATGTTCAACTACACACTGTCCTCGGTGGCCGCGCCCGCACTGCTGCTGGCCATGTTCTGCACCGAATCAGTCACGAACACACTGGTTTTCACCAACATCAACGGTTGCATGCTGCTGGGCGCGGTGTTGTTCTTCCGGTTCCTGCTCAAGGGCGGGCGCACCGCAGAACTGTTGGCGGGCGCCGCGATCGGCCTGACGCTGGTGGTCAAACCATCCCTGGCGCCGCTGCTGTTGCTGCCGGTGCTCAACCGCCAGTTCTACACCTTGATCACGGCTTTCGGCGTCCCGCTGATCTTCAACGCGGCCGCCTGGCCGTTGGTGTCGGACCCGATGAGCTTCGTGCACCGGACACTGCCCTACATCATGGAGACGCGCGACTACTTCAACTCCTCGATCCTGGGCAACGGCATCTACTACGGCCTGCCGATGTGGCTGATCCTGTCCCTGCGCATCCTGTTCCTGCTGTTGGCCGCGGGCAGCCTCTACCTGCTCTACAAGTACTACCGCGAACGCGACCCGCTGTTCTGGCTGCTGACCTCTTCCGGCGTGCTGCTGACCGCCTCGTTCCTGGTGCTCTCGCTGGGGCAGGGTTACTACTCGACCATGCTGTTCCCGTTCCTGATGACGGTGGTGCTGCGCAACTCGGTACTGCACAACTGGCCGGCCTGGCTTGCGGTGTACGGATTCATGACCATGGACCGCTGGCTGCTGGCGCACTGGCCGACCACCGGACGCTTCCTGGAGTACATGAAGATCACGTACGGCTGGTCACTGCTGTTGATCGTCGTGTTCTGCGTGCTGTACTTCCGTTACCTGGACGCAAAGGCCGACGGCAGGCTGGATTCCGGCATCGATCCGCCGTGGATGACGGATGCCGATCGGCGCGCTAGCGTGAAATCATGACGACCCCTGGTCCCAAGATCGAGCTGACCGACGACCAATGGCGCGAGAAGCTCAACCCCGCCGAATTCCAGGTGCTGCGCCGCGCGGGTACCGAACGGCCGTTCACCGGCGAGTACACCGACACCAAGACCGCGGGGGTCTACGAGTGCCGGGCCTGCGGGGCGGAGCTGTTCCGCAGCACCGAGAAGTTCGAATCCCACTGCGGATGGCCGTCTTTCTACGATCCCGCCGACTCCGACGCGGTGATCCTGCGCCGTGACGACTCGCTGGGCATGACGCGCGTCGAGGTCATCTGCGCCAACTGCCACAGCCACCTCGGACATGTCTTCGAGGGTGAGGGCTACCCCACGCCGACCGACCAGCGGTACTGCATCAATTCCATATCGCTGCGTCTGGTTCCCGCCGCCGGGTCCTGAGCAGTGCCAGCAACTGCGCCGGTGTCAGCGGTTCGCTGAAGTAGTACCCCTGCCCGACCTGGCAGCCGTACTCCCGTAACAGCGAAGCGGTTTCGGCGCTCTCCACACCTTCGGCCACGGTGCTCAGGCCGAGTTCCCGGGCCAGGTCTATCACCGCCCGCACGATGGCGCCGGCACGGCGATCCGCGGTGATGGTGGTGACGAAGCCCTTGTCCAGCTTCAGTTCGTCGATGTGCAGATCGCGCAGGTACGACAGGGCCGAATATCCGCTGCCGAAATCGTCGATGGCCACCCGGACACCGCTGGCGCGCAGTTGGTCGATCGCCGTGGCGGCCACCTCGCGGTTGTCGAGCAGCAGATCCTCGGTGATCTCGACGGTCAGAATCTCGGACGGCAGATCCCGAGCCCGCAGCGCCCGTTGGATGCGGTCCGGCAGCCCGAAGTCGGCCAGTGAGGGCGCGAAGATGTTGACCGCGACCGGAACCCGGAAACCCAGATCCCGCCAGATGGCCACCTGTCCGAGCGCCTGCTCGAGCACCAGTTCGTTGATGGGTCGCATCAACCCGTGATCGCGGACCAGTTGCAGGAACTGGTCCGGCCCGAGCAGTCCGCGGTCGGGATGCGGCCAGCGGACCAGAGCCTCGACCCCGATGATCGATGCGTCGACCAGGTCGAACTTCGGTTGGTAGACCAGCGTGAGCTCGAAGTTGTCTATCGCATGGCGCAGTTGGCCCAGCATCTGGAACGCGATCGCGCTGTCGTGCGCGCTGTCGCCCGCTCTGCGACGCAATTGCACCGGATCCGCCATGCCGGCCGGTACATCGTCATCGGAGTAGATGTGCACACCGGTGATGCGGCCGCGCTTGGCGGCGTACATCGCCAGATCGGCCCGCTTGAGCAGATCATCGGCCGACAGCCTGGGCCCCTCGGCATTCGCGACGGCCAACCCCGCGCTGGGACAGAGCCGCAACTCATATCCGTCGACCACGAACGGATCGGCGAAAGCCGCCACCACGTGGTGGGCCACCATCCGCGCGGCGGCCTCGTCACCCTCCATCAGCACGACGAACTCGTCGCCACCCATCCGGGCGACGGTATCGCCGGCCCTGGTGCAGGTGACGATGCGCTCCGCGGCCTGGATCAGCAGTGAATCACCGGCCGGATGGCCCAGTCCGTCGTTGACGAGCTTGAAGTCGTCGAGGTCCATCGACAGCACCGTGACGGCCTCGTCGTCACGCTCGTGCAGCGCCATCGCGTGCGTCAGTCGGTCCTGCAGCAGTGCGCGGTTGGCCAGCCCGGTCAGCGGATCGCGCATGGCCTGGGCGGCCACCGTTTCCAGCAGCCGACTGTTCTCCCCCACCACGATGAACTGCCGCACCAGCACCAGCACGATGAGCAGCACCGAGATCAACAGGGCCGGCGGCACCCCCGGCGATCCAGCAAAGTGCATCGCCGCCGCGGCCAGGGCCAGCACGATCGGGATGTAGGGCAACCACATGGCGCCGCGGGTGATCGGCTGATCGATATCGGCCCGCGTGCTGGTGTCCCTGCGGGACGTCAGGGCGGCCAGCGCTATCAGCAACAGCCCGAGTGCCCATCCGATGCTGGAGAAGGGCACCCACGACTCGTTGTCATGGGTGTTGGTGAACACGAAGATGCCGTCGCCGATGGCGATCAGTGTCATCCCGCCGACCAGCAGCGCAAGAGACTGACGTTGACCGGCGGGCGCCCGGGACAGGACCAGCACCGCCACCGTGAGCACCCCGAGGTCCAGCATCGGGTACGCCAGCGCAATGCCCAGTAAGAGACGACCTGCCCCATCGGACTGCAGGATGGTGTCCACCACCGTCCACCAGCCGATCTGGAAGAACGCGACCGCCACGATGACACCGTCGAGCGCCAGCCTGCCGTGGGTGTAGCCGGACGCCGCGTGCGGGACAGCCAGCAAACCTATGCAGACAAAGATCGGCAACACCAGATAGGCCACGTCGGCGATCGAGGGGAAGGGCGACGCCACCTGCCACACCTCGTAATACGCCCAGATGGCCGAGCCCAAGGTGTAGCCGACCATGCCCGCGCTGACACAGCCCCAGACCACCCGCTGCCGACCCTGGGCACGCCATGCCGCGTGCATACAGCAACCGGTCACGAAGACCGCGATCACGATGAAGGCCAGATCTTCGACCGCAACCCGCACATCGGGTGAACCCCAGCCGGTGAGCAGCCACACGGAGAACGCGATGGTGGTGACCGCGGCCCCGCCCCCCACCCGGGCGACTGTCGGCATCGTCAAACGCTAGCAAACAATCAGGTCGACGCGCATCCGGTCGGGGCGTGGGGTCACGGCAGGGCGTTCAGCAGCTGTTCGACACCCACCCGCGGACCGGTGAAGAACGGCGTCTCCTCGCGGACGTGGCGCCGGGCATCGGTGTAGCGCAGCTTCCACATCAGCTCGACGATGCGGGCCAGATCCGGCCCCTCGAAGGCCAGGATCCACTCGTAATCACCGAGGGCGAACGCCGGCACGGTATTGGCACGCACGTCCGGGTACTCCCGGCCGGCCATCCCGTGCTCGACGAGCATCTTGCGGCGCTCGTCATCGGGCAACAGATACCAATCAAGGGACCGCACAAAGGGATACACGCAGATGTAATCGCCGGGATCCTCACCGGCGATGAACGCCGGGACATGGCTCTTGTTGAATTCCGCGGGCCGGTGCAGGGCGACGACGCTCCACACCGGATCGCTGGCCAACCCCAGGGTGGTGCGCCGGAAGGCCTTGTAGGTGGCCTGCAGATCCTCGACGCGTTCGGCGTGGGTCCAGATCATGTAGTCGGCATCGGCCCGGAAACCGGAGACATCGTAGAGGCCACGGACGACGACATCGCCCTCCTCCTGCTGCTTGAGGAAGGTCGCGGTCTCGTCGATGACGGCACTGCGGTCGGCGTCGAGCGCCTCCGGCTGGACGGCGAACACCGAGATCATCATGTACCGGGTCATCGAGTTGAGCGAGTCGTAATCGAGCTTGGCCATATGGCTATCCTGCCACCAGCCGTGCCGCCGCCTTCGTGCCGGACCCCACGCAGGCGGGCACCCCGATCCCGTCGAGGTAGGCACCGGCGACGGCCAACGTCGGCGGCAGTCCGGCGCGCAACTCCGCCACCCGCTCGGCATGGCCGGGCCCGTACTGCGGCATGGCCTCGATCCAGCGCTGTACCCGGAAATCGACAGGGTCGGTGCTGATCCCGAACACCTGTTGCAGGTCGTCGAGCGAAGAGTTCAACAACTCGTCGTCACCGACGCTTCGGGCCAGGCTGTCCCCGAACCGGCCGTAGGACAACCGCACCAGCTCGACATTGCCGCGCCTGCCCCACTTGCGGGAGGTCAACGTGATGGCCTTGGTGTGCAATGCCTCGCCGCTGGCGACCAGCACGCCCGATTGGTCCGGCAGCGGTGTGCCACCGGGCAGGGCGAGCGCCACCAGGGCGGTCGAGGCCACCGGGATTCCGCGCGCGATCGCCGCGCTGCGCGGTGCGACGTGTTCGATCAGGCGGGCCAGCCGCGGCGCGGGCACGGCCAGCACGACCGCATCAGCCGACCAGTGCCTGCTCTCGTCGTCGACCAGGTCCCAACCACGCGGGGACCGCGCCACCCGTTCGATGCCGACCTGCGCCCAGCGCACCCCGGCGCGGCGGGCCAGTTCGTCGACGAGCACGGTGTAACCGCCGTCGAGCGCACCGAAGACCGGGCCGGGCTGTGGCGGCGGCAGGGCGGTCCGCACCGCCTCGGTGAGGCTGCGGGCACCGCGGTCCAGGGCGGCCGCCAACGCCGGGAACGCAGCGCGCACGCCGATGGTCGCGGCCGACCCCGCGTAGACACCGGTCAGCAGCGGTTCGACGGACCGGGTGACGACCTGGGCGCCGAAGCGATCACCGATCAGCTCGGCAACCGACGGATCAGCGCCCGGCCGCCAGTTCAGCGGTCGGCGGGGTTCGTCGGCTATCCGTGCGACGGTCGCCTCGTCGACCAGACCGGCCACCGATTCGGCATGCGCGGGCACGCCCTGCAGGGTGCCGGTGGGCAGCGGGTGCAGCCTGCCCTGGCTGTAGATCAGCGGTCGCGCACCGGCACTGGCCACCTGCCGGTCGGTCAGCCCCAACTCGGCAAGCAGCGCGGGAACCTCGGGCCTGCGCGTGATGAACGCCTCGGCGCCCAGATCCATCGTCATGCCGCCGACCTGTTCGGTGCGCAGCACCCCGCCGAGCCGGTCGGCGGGGTCGAACAGCGTTATCTCGGCATCCGGACCGGCCGCGACCCGCAGCCGGTAGGCGGCGGCCAATCCCGAGATTCCGCCGCCGACAACGCAGTACGTGGTCACAACGAATGCACCAGCGAGACCAGGTCGGTCACCACCTCGGGATCGGTGGCGGGCAGCACACCGTGACCGAGGTTGAAGACATGTCCGGCCGCGCCCGCGGCCACCGCGGCCCGGCCATCTTCGACGACGGCACGCGCGGCACGCTCGACCGCGGGCCAGCCGGCGAACAACGTCACCGGATCGAGGTTGCCCTGCAGCGCTTTTCCAGGACCCACGCGCTGGGCCGCCGCGGTCAGCGACGTCCGCCAGTCCACCCCGACCATCGTCGCGCCGGCCTCACCCATGGCACCGAGCAGTTCGGCGGTGCCGACGCCGAAGTGCGTCATCGGCACGCCACGCGGCGCCAGCGTCGCGAAGATCCGCGAGCTGTGCGGCAGGACGTAGGCGCGGTAATCGGCCAGCGACAGCGTGCCCGCCCAGGAATCGAAGAGCTGGATGGCGTCGACACCGGCGTCCAACTGCGCCTCCAGGAAGCCGATCGTGAGATCGGTCAGTGAGGTCATCAGGGCGTGCCAGGTCTGGGGTTCGCCGAGCATCATGGCCTTGGTCTTCTCGTGGTTGCGGCTCGGCCCGCCCTCCACCAGGTAGGACGCCAGCGTGAACGGGGCGCCGGCGAATCCGATCAGCGGAACATCCCCCAGCGCGGCCACCAGTAGCGATATCGCATCGCTGACAGGTGCCACTTGCGCACGCTCCAGCGGGGTGAGTGCGGCCACATCGGCCGGTGTGCGGATCGGGTGCTCGATCACCGGTCCGACGTCGGGAACGATGTCCAATGCGACACCGGAGGCCCGCAGGGGCACCACGATGTCGGAGAACAGGATCGCGGCGTCCACCTTGTGCCTGCGCACCGGCTGCAGCGTGATCTCACAGACCAGCTCGGAATCGAAGCAGGCCTCCAGCATCTTGTGGTTGGCGCGCAGCGCACGGTATTCGGGTAGCGAACGCCCGGCCTGCCGCATGAACCACACTGGGGTGTGGGACGGGGTGCGGCCGGTAGCGGCGGCCAGAAATGGCGACTCTGGCAGGTCACGACGGGTGCTCATCGGCACCTATGTTGCCACGCGCCCGAAAGACGGCGCGCCTGCGCAAGGCTGAGAGCAGTTGGGGCTAGCGTCGCTGACTGTGACATCCGTCGAACCGGCTCAGTTCCGGACCGCAGTTGCGGCGATGAATGCCGCAACCGTGCGGCCGGAGATCGAGCTGGGTCCGATCCGCCCCCCGCAGCGATTGGCCCCGTTCAGCTACGCGCTGGGCGCCGAGGTCCGCCACCCGGACGTCGCGGTCGTGCCGGAGCGCTCCGACGGCGACGCCTTCGGTCGGCTGATCTTGCTGCACGATCCCGAGGGTGCCGAGGCCTGGGACGGCACCATGCGACTGGTTGCCTACATCCAGGCCGACCTGGACTCCACCGAGGCCGTCGATCCGCTGCTGCCGGAGGTTGCGTGGAGCTGGTTGGCCGACGCGCTGGCCGCGCACGCACAGGCGGTCACCGCCCTCGGCGGCACCGTCACCGCCACCACCTCGGTGCGCTACGGCGACATCTCCGGGCCCCCACGCGCCCATCAGCTCGAGCTGCGTGCCTCGTGGACGGCAACCGACCTGGAACTCGGCCCGCACGTGCAGGCATTCTGCGAGGTGCTGGAGCATGCGGCTGGATTACCGCCGGCCGGCGTGACGAGCTTGGGATCCCGCACCCGCGCCTGACATGACCGAATCAGAGGACTCCGGGGCCGCGCCCGAACCCGAGGCGACTCCCCTGCTGGCACCCGCAGGCGGCGTGCCGCCGGTAGCGCTGTACCCCAGCGACATGGTCAAGGCAGCCGACCTGCTTGCCGCCGGATCGGGCCCGTTCGCGATCGACGCCGAACGCGCGTCGGGCTTCCGATACTCCAACCGCGCCTACCTGATTCAGATCAAGCGCGCCGGATCGGGCATCGTGTTGATCGACCCGGTCAATCACGGCGGCGACACGCTGAAGGTCATGGCCCCGCTGGCCGAGGTGCTCAGCACCGACGAGTGGGTGCTGCATGCCGCCGACCAAGACCTGCCCTGCCTGGCGGAGCTGGGCATGACACCGCCGCGGCTCTACGACACCGAATTGGGTGCGCGGCTGGCCGGGTTCGAGCGCGTCAACCTCGCCGAGATGGTGCGCAGGCTGCTGGGCCTCGGTCTGGTGAAGGGGCATGGCGCCGCGGACTGGTCCAAGCGTCCGTTGCCCGCCGACTGGCTCAACTACGCGGCGCTGGATGTCGAGGTGCTCTTGGAGCTGCGTGAGGCGCTCGCGACGGTGCTCGCCGAACAGGGCAAGACCGACTGGGCGGCACAGGAATTCGAGCATCTGCGCACCGCCGAACCGACGGTCACCCGGCGTGACCGCTGGCGGCGGACATCGGGTATCCACAAGGTGCGCGACCCGCGCGCTCTGGCCGCCGTGCGCGAACTGTGGATCACCCGCGACCGCATTGCCCAGCGCCGCGATATCGCGCCGGGACGTATCCTGCCCGACGCCGCGATCGTCAGCGCCGCCACCAGCGACCCCGACACCATCGAAAAGCTCACCGCCTTGCCGGTTTTCGGCGGCAGTCGACAGCGCCGCAGCGCGCAGGTATGGCTGGACGCGCTGGCCAGGGCCCGCACCGACCCGGATCCACCGACGGGCGCCGAGCCCACCACCGGTCCGCCGCCGCCGGCTCGCTGGTCACGGCGCAAGCCGGAGGCCGCCGAACGGCTCGAGGCTGCGCGCGCCGCCCTTTCCGAACTCTCCGAACGTGTCTCGGTACCCACCGAGAATCTACTGACGCCCGATACCGTGCGCCGGTTGTGCTGGGACTGGCAGCCGGTGCCCGATGTGCGGGCAGCGGTCGAGGATTACCTGACGCAGGCCGGAGCGCGCCCGTGGCAGCGGGAGCTCACGGTGCCGGTGTTGACGCAAGCCTTGACCACACCCGCCGACGGGTAGCCGACATGGCCGAGAAGGAAGAAACGCACGACGAGAAGGACCGCCAGCGGTTCGCCGACCGCGTCCTGAGCATCGTCGAGGACGCCGTCTACTGGGGTATCGCGGTGATCCTGGTGGCCGGAGCGGTGGCCCTGCTGGTCGCCCAGGTCAAGACCATGTTCTCACTTCTGGACGCGCCGACCTCCAACGTGATGCTTGAGTTGCTGGACGGTGTCCTGCTGATCTTCATCTTCGTCGAACTGCTCTACGCGGTGCGAACGAGCCTGCGATCGCACGAGATTGCCGTCGAACCGTTTCTGATCGTCGGAATCCTGGCCTGCATCAAGGAGATCGTGGTGCAGTCAGTGGAGGCGGCGAAGCTGGTCGGCCAGGGCCCGGAATTCGCCAGGACCATCGTGCAGACCGGGGTGCTCGGCGCACTCGTACTTGTCCTGGCGATCGCGGCATGGGTACTGCGGCAACGCCGGCTGGCGGCGCCGCCCGACGAGGACGACTGAGCACAAGGTCGCTAGTCGACGCTGTTCTCGACCCGGTCCCCCACCGCTGAGCCCAGTGCGGCGACCCACCCGGTGATCTGTCGGGCGATGTGCTGATCGGTCAGGCCGACCTCGGCGAGGATCTCACCGCGCGACGCGTGCACCTGGAACTCCTGCGGCACACCCACGTCACGGCACGGCACATCGATCTCGTTGTGGCGCAACGCCGCCGACACCGAGGATCCGATACCACCGTGCAGACCGTTGTCCTCGACGGTGACCACCAGTTTGTGCGCCTTCGCCATGGCCTGCAACACCTCGGGCACGGGGAGCACCCAGCGCGGATCGACCACGGTGACGCCGATCCCCTGCTGCTGCAGACGCTGAGCGGCGGCCAGGCCCATCTGGGCGAACGACCCGACCGCGATCAGCAGTACGTCCTCGGTCAGTCCCGGTCCAGGTTTGGCGAGCACGTCGACACCGTCACGCCGCTCCAACGCCGGAATGTCTTCGCCGACAGCACCCTTGGGGAACCGGATCGCCGTCGGACCGTCCTTGACCTCGAGCGCCTCGCCCAGTTCCTCGCGTAGCCGGGCCGCATCGCGCGGGGCGGCCACCCGCATCCCGGGCACGATCCCCAGGATCGACATGTCCCAGACGCCGTTGTGACTGGCACCGTCGGGCCCCGTCACGCCCGCACGGTCGAGCACGATCGTCACCGGCAGGTTGTGTAGCGCAACGTCCATCATCATCTGGTCGAAGGCGCGGTTGAGGAAGGTCGAATACACCGCGACCACCGGGTGCATTCCCCCCATTGCCAGCCCGGCCGCCGAGGTCATCGCATGCTGTTCTGCGATACCGACATCGAACAGACGATCCGGGTATTGCTGGCCGAAAGCGCTCAATCCCGTTGGACCGGGCATGGCCGCGGTGATCGCGACGATATCGCGGCGCCGCCGGGCGATCCGGATGAGCTCGTCGGAGAACGTCGCGGTCCAGCCGGGCGCCGATTCGGAGGTCGCCAGACCGGTCAGCGGATCGATCACACCGCAGGCGTGCATCTGCTCGGCGACGTCGGCCTCGGCAGGCCCGTAGCCCATGCCCTTGCGGGTGACGACGTGCACGATGACGGGCGCGTTGAAACCACGGGCGTGCCGCAGCGCCGCTTCGACGGCGTGCTCGTCATGACCATCGATGGGGCCGACGTACTTCAGACCCAGATCGGTGAACATGGCCTGGGGCTGCAGCGCGTCCTTCAGGCCTGCCTTGACGCTGTGCATGCACTGGTAGCAGATCTCACCGATGACGGGGACCCCGCGCACGACATCACGGCCACGTTCGAGGAACTTCTCGTACCCCGGCTGCAGCTGCAGCGCGGCCAGGTGATCGGCAAGGCCACCGATGGTGGGCGCATAGCTGCGTCCGTTGTCGTTGACGACGATGACCACCGGCCGGTCGGACCCGGCGATATTGTTCAGCGCCTCCCAGCACATGCCACCGGTGAGCGCCCCGTCCCCGACGACGGCGACGACATGACGATTGCGGTGCCCGGACAGCTCGAAAGCCTTGGCCAGCCCGTCGGCGTAGGACAGTGCGGTGCTGGCATGGCTCGACTCGACCCAGTCGTGCTCGCTCTCGGCACGCGACGGATAACCGGACAACCCGTCCTTCATACGCAGTTGATCGAAGTCGTCGGCGCGGCCGGTCAGGATCTTGTGGACATAGGACTGATGCCCGGTGTCGAAGATGATCGGATCGTGCGGCGAGTCGAAAACCCGGTGCAGCGCCAGGGTGAGCTCGACGACCCCGAGGTTGGGGCCCAAATGTCCGCCGGTTGCAGCTACCTTGTGAATGAGGAATTCACGGATTTCGCCGGCCAGCTCGGTGAGCTGGGACTGCGACAGGCGCTGTAGATCTGCTGGTCCGCGGATCTGTTTAAGCATCCCGCCAGCTTACCCACGCACCATGGGTCAGTCCTGTCGAGGCTGGTAGATGTCGGGCACTCCGTCATGATCATCGTCGGCCGTTTCGGCCTCTTGAATTCGGCGGTAAGCGGCGTTTCTGGTGGCCAGCACCACCGCGGCGACGACTGCCGCGGTGAGCGAACCGGTCAGCACCCCTACCTTGACGAACTCTTCGCGTGTCGCGTCGCTGTAAGCCAAATCACCGATCAGCAACGACACGGTGAAACCGATGCCCGCCAACATCGACACCCCGAGGACGTCGACCCACCGCAGCGAACTGTCCAGTTCGGCGCGGGTGAGCTTCGACAGCGTCCAGGTGGTCAAGAAGATGCCGACCGGTTTGCCCAACACCAGGCCCGCCACGATGCCCAGGGTGATCGGATTCGTCAGCGCCTGGGCCAAGCCGCTGAATCCGCCGAGCGCGACGCCGGCGGCGAAGAAGGCGAACACCGGAATCGCCACGCCCGCGGACAGCGGACGGGTCTTGTGTTCGAAGTATTCGGCCATGCCGGAACCGAGGTCCTTACCGGCACGGGTGACCGATCGGTGCACCGGTACGGCGAAGCCGAGCAGCACGCCGGCAACGGTCGCGTGCACACCGGATTCGTGCATCAGCACCCACGTCGCGATGGACAGCGGGACCAGGATCCACCAGGCCTTGATGCCCCGTTGCACACAGAACGCGAACAGCGCCAGGGGGATGAGCGCCGCCGCGAGTGCGCCGATGTCGAGATCGTCGGTGTAGAACACCGCGATCACCGTGATGGCCAACAGGTCGTCGACGACCGCCAGGGTCAGCAGGAACATCCGCAGCGCCGACGGCAGATGGGTCGAGATCACCGCGAGCACGGCCACGGCGAACGCGATATCGGTGGCGGTGGGGATCGCCCAGCCGTGCAGCGCGCCCTCGCCTCCGCGCCATGCGATGGCGGCGAAGATCAGCGCGGGCGCCGCCATGCCGCCGACTGCCGCAGCGATCGGCAGCGCTGCACGACCCGGGTCGCGCAGGTCGCCGGCGACGAATTCCCGTTTGAGTTCCAGTCCCACCACGAAGAAGAAGATGGCCAGCAGACCGTCGGCGGCCCAGTGCCCGATCGACAGATACAGATGCAACCCGAACGGCTCGGCCCCGATCTCGAGGTCCCGCATCGCGAAATAGCTGCCCGCCCAAGGCGAATTGGCCCAGATGATGGCGGACGCCGCGGCGAGGAGCAGGATGACGCCGCCGACGGTCTCCTTGCGCAGGATCTCCGAGACCCGTTTGGCCTCGGGCCACGAGCCGAGGGTGAGCAGTCTGCGGTTGTTCATGAAGCTCCCTTGGTCAGCGCGAAATGAACGCCGACCAGACTTCCCGGCACACCGGTACGGAGATTACCGGTCGCGGTGTCACGCCGCCCGGGACCCGACGACGGGGACGTCGAGGGTCGCCTCGGGCGCGGTGCCGGCACCGCCGCGGTATCTGGCCAGGTACCGCTCGGAGTCACCGGACGGGCGTTGTTCGGCCCACAGGCTGGAAACCCCTCGACGAAGGCCCTTCCGAACGCCGATGACGGCCGCGCCGAAAGCACCGACCAGCACTGCGGCGGTCGCGATGAACCACGGGCTCCGCGCCGCCAGAGCGGCGACCGTCAGGCCGAGGCACAGGAATCCGACCAGCAGGCTGACGTAGCCGAGATAGATGACGGTCGTGCCCTTCCACTTCTTCATCATTCACTCCTTCATGCGATACGCTACGCGTTGCGTAGCGCTACGTATAGCGTAGCGCATAATGGAGGACGGACATTCCCGGGACCGAGAGGACACCATCGATGGCGGATTCCGACGAGGTCGGCAGTCGGATCACCGGGACCGCGCTGCACCTGTTGCGGTCAGCGGGACCCGGAGCGGTGACCATTCAGGCGGTTCAGGCCCAATCCGGAATCGCCAAGACCACCATCTACCGCCGGCACCAGGACCGGCGCGCCATGTTGCGCGCCGCTCTTTCGGAGTTGATGACACCCACACCGCCACCGCCCCGCGCCGACACCACCGACCGGCTGCACTGGCTGGTGCGCAACGCCGTCGCCGCAGTCGACGGTGGCATCGGATTCGGCGGCTTCGCCTCACTCCTGACCGACGAAGACCCAGAATTCAGCGGACTGTTCCGGGAAGTCCTCGGCAACCAGCGGGCGGCACTGGTCGTCGTCGTCGACGAGCTCAAGGCCGACGGCAGTATCCCGGCCGATATCGATCCGGAGGCGCTCATCGATGCCATTGTCGGGGCGTACGTCGCCGAAAGAGCACGCACCGGCCGGGTCGGCGACTGGGAGGGGCGACTGTTCGACCTGCTGTCGACCGCGCTGCGCAGCTGAGCTCAGACGTCCGGTTCGGGGTCGGGGCGGGTCCAGCCGAGGATCATCGCCGGGGTGCAACCGCCGATGAGCAACGTCGTCAAAGCCATCAAGCCGCCCGCATACGCCATGTTGGGATCAGTACCACCGGTGATGACAGACCCGAAGACGAGATAGAGCACCGGGATCATCACCAGGTTCTGGGTGACGGTGAGCCCGATCGACCGGGCACTGTTGCGCTGGGCTATCTCGAATTCGTCCAGCGCGCCCTGCGGCGCGTCGCCGCGACGACTGGACACGATCTGCATGGCGATCCAGGCCGGGAAGAACACCACGCACGCGGGTAGCCACAGCAGCGGCGCCCAGGACACGCCGAATGCGCACAACACGCTGACGCCGAACATCGCCACGAACGTCACCGCGAGGATTCCCACGAGAATCCGCCTGCGCCGCCTGCTGCGCCAACCGGGTAGCGAGTTCTCCCACACCTGTTCCTGCTTCAAAAACCGCCTGGTCCGGAAGTTCTGGTAGCGCTCGATCACATCCGCGTCAGCCATCGTCAATCGCCTCCCATGTCGCGTCGGTAGACCTGGCCGGACAACGGTGCGAACTCGGTCCGCGAGAACACCGCCTCGACCGGAAGATCGAACACATCGCAGATGCGGAACGCGAGATCGAGGCTCGGGTAATGATCGCCCCGTTCCAGCGCACCGACGGTCTGCGGGTTGACCTCGATGAGAGCCGCCAGGTCGGCCCGGCTCATACCGCGCTCCGCGCGCAGAACGCGGATGCGGTTGTGGATCGGGAGCGTTTCACCCCGTTTCACCGGACTCATACAAGCAATTGTTGGGAAAACCCA
The DNA here is from genome assembly GCF_000691525.1 of Mycolicibacterium neoaurum ATCC 25795. Classification (GTDB taxonomy): domain Bacteria; phylum Actinomycetota; class Actinomycetes; order Mycobacteriales; family Mycobacteriaceae; genus Mycobacterium; species Mycobacterium neoaurum. The sequence continues at coordinate 188,621 of NZ_JMDW01000009.1, read as the reverse complement.
ACGATCCGTCAAGTCAAAGCAATTATCCAGCCGGTAAAGATCGGCGACCAGCCGCGCCGGGCGGTCGCCGATCGCGATAGCGGGCCTCGTATACGCGCAAGTCAGCATCGGTGATCGGTTTCGCCCAGACGCTGCCGAACCGGCGCGCCCCCGTTCGGAACCCCGCGACGGCCGAAGCAAAGGCCACCGCCGACACGATGGCGCACACCATCGCCGAATCGCTCCCGACGGCCAGTGCTGCGACGAACAGGCCCAGCGATATGAAGCCGACGAGGAAGAGGACATAGCCGCCGTAGGCGACTGCCGTACCTGAGATCTTTTTCATGAACATTCACCCCGAAACGGCGGATACCCGCTGACGTGAAATCCACCGCTGCATTGTCGAGATTGTCAGAGGCGACGTCAGAGGCCCGGGGCCGTCTACCGCTCGACCGCACCACCGATCGCCGGCGGATTACGCGTTCTCTCCCGGGACGTGCACCTTGTCATGGTGCACCGCGCGGCCCGAGTCAGCGGGTCAGCACCGCCACACATTCGACATGATGGGTCAGCGGGAAAGAGTCGAACACGCGCAGCGACTCCACGTCGTAGCCGTGGCGTCGGTACTCACCGATATCCCGCGCGAACGATGCTGCCTCACAACCGATATGAACAACCCGCGGCACACCGGCCAGCGCATCGATGACCTCACGGCCGGCACCGGAACGCGGCGGGTCGAGCACCGCGACGTCGGGACGCGATGGTTCGGCGGCCACCACCCGGCGCACGGAGTCGGTCACCACCGATACCTGAGGGGCATCCGCAAGCGCCGCCCGCGCCGATCGCGCCGCACCTCGGGAGGTGTCGACGGTGAGAACCCGGCCGCTCTCCCCCACGGCGTCGGCCAGCACCGACGCGAACACCCCGGCACCGCCGTACAGGTCCCACGCCGTGCCACCCGGTTGTGCACCGGCGACGCTACCGATGAGCTCGCTGTAGGTGCGCGGAGCATCCTTGTGCGCCTGCCAGAAAGCCGTCACCGGAACGCGCCATCGCCGACCGCCGATCTCCTGCACGGCCTCGTAGTCGCCCTCCACCACCTGGGTGCTCACCTTGCGTCCGGTGCGCGGTCCGGCCTGTACGACATGGCGACGACCGAGATCGTCGACGGCGATGTGTAGCTGCGCCCCTGGCGGCCAACGCGATCCATCGATGCCCTCGAGCATTCCGGCGGGCAGCTGCGCACAGTGCAGCGATTCGGCCAATTCGTCACTGTGGTAGCGGTGGAACCCGGCACGACCGGCGTCCGAGACGTCCAGTCGGACACGGGTGCGCCAACCGGTGGCACCCCCCGTTCCCACCTGCTCGGCCTCCCCGGACCACTCGAACCCGCCGAGCCTGCTCAGCTGGTTGGCCACCACGTCGCCCTTGATCCGGCGCGCCGCAGCGGGTTGCACGAACGCCAGATCGCAGCATCCCGAACCCTCGGCCCCGGCGATGGAGCACAGCGAGTCGATTCGGTCGGGCGAGGCCTCGATGACCTCCACAACATCTGCGTGCCAATAGGATCCGCGCTCGGAGACCACCCGCACCCGGACCACCTCGCCCGGCAGTGCGTACCGCACGAACACCACGCGCCCGTCGTGACGGGCGACACAGCTGCCCCCGTTGGCCGCCGGCCCGGTGGTCAGCGTCAGCTCGATCAATCCAGAAATCCTCTGCGTGCATCGCCGGGGGCCGATTGCGGTTGCATGGTCTTGAGCCGCTCCGACGAGTTGAGCTGCCAGGGTACCGAAGTGACCATCACGTTCGGCTCGAAGAGCAGCCGACCCTTCAGCCGCAACGCGCTCTGATTGTGCAGTACCTGCTCCCACCAGTGCCCGACGACGTACTCGGGAATGAACACCGTGACGACCGTGCGCGGCGACTCCCGCGTCACCCGCTTCACGTAATCCAGTACCGGCCTGGTGATTTCACGGTACGGCGAGGCAATGACCTTCAGCGGTGTGCTGACGTCGCTCTCCTCCCAGAGGTGCACCAGCTCGCGGGTCTCGGCGTCGTCGACACTGACCGTGATCGCCTCCAGCACATCCGGCCGGGTGGCTCGCGCGTAGGCCAGTGCGCGGCGGGTGGGCAGATGCAGCTTGGACACCAGCACCACGGCGTGGTTGCGGCTGGGCAGCACCACGTCCTCGAGTTCGGCTTCCTGCTCGTCGAGTTCGCGCGCCACGGTGTCGTAGTGCCTGCGGATCATCTTCATCAGCACGAACAGCGATCCCATGGCCAGGATGGCGATCCACGCACCGGCCATGAACTTGGTGATCACGACGACCACCAGCACGGTGCCGGTGCACACACAGCCGACGGCGTTGATCACCCGTGAGCGCATCATGTGCCGACGCACGGCCGGGTCCGTCTCGACCTTCAGATACCGCGTCCAGTGCCGCACCATCCCGATCTGGCTGAGCGTGAAAGAGACGAAGACGCCCACGATGTAGAGCTGGATCAGGTGGGTGACCTCGGCCTGGAACGCCACCACGAAGGCAATGGCCGCGAATGCCAGGAACAGGATCCCGTTGGAGAATGCCAGCCGGTCACCGCGGGTGTGCAGCTGCCGCGGCAGAAATCGGTCCTGGGCCAGGATCGACCCCAGCACCGGGAATCCGTTGAACGCGGTGTTGGCCGCCAGCACCAGGATCAGCGCAGTCACCCCGGCGATGGCGTACAGGCCGACCGGGAAGTCGTGGAACACCGCGTCGGCGAGCTGGGCGATCAGCGTCTTCTGGTGATATCCCGCCGGGGCACCCACCAACTGGGTCTCCGGGTGCTCGGCGATCTTCACGCCGGTCTCCTTGGCCAACAGGATGATCCCCATGAACAGCGTGGTGGCGACCGCTCCCAGCATCAGCAGCGTCGAGGCCGCATTGCGCGATTTGGGTTTCTGGAATGCGGGGACACCGTTGCTGATGGCCTCCACACCGGTCAGGGCCGCACAACCGGACGAGAACGCCCGCGCCACCAGGAACACCATGGCCACCGCCATGAGGTCACCGTGCTCGGAATGCACATCGAAGGACGCCGACTCCGCGCGCAGCTCGTGGCCCAGCACGTAGATCTGGAACAGACCCCACCCCAGCATCACGAAGATCCCGACCATGAAGGCATAGGTGGGGATGGCGAAGGCGGTGCCCGACTCGCGGATGCCGCGCAGGTTCAGCGCGGCGAGCACGAGGATCGCCAGCACCGCGAACAACACCTTGTGCTGATTGACGAACGGGATCGCCGATCCGATGTTGGCCATCGCCGAGGACATCGAGACGGCCACGGTAAGGACGTAGTCGACCAGCAGCGCGCTGGCCACCGTCAATCCCGCGGTGCCACCCAGGTTGGTGGTCACCACCTCGTAGTCGCCACCGCCGGAGGGGTAGGCATGGACGTTCTGCCGGTAGCTGGCGATCACGATCATCATCACCAGCGCAACGGCAAGACCGATCCAGGGCGCGAACGAGTACGCCGCCAAGCCGGCCACCGAGAGGACCAGGAAGATCTCCTCGGGTGCGTAGGCAACCGAGGACAACGCGTCGGAGGCGAACACCGGCAGCGCGATCCGCTTGGGCAACAGCGTGTGGGACAGCTTGTCGCTGCGGAACGGTCTTCCCAGGACCAACCGCCTGGCGGCGGTCGAAAGCTTGGACACGAGTGCCAAGAGTAGGCGCAGCGACGATTGGCTGTAGCGTTCCGGGTGCGCCGGGACACCGGTGTGTTGGATATGGCGGTATTCCTGGACGACGGCCAGAGAGGACCGAGTGTGCGGGTAGTGGTGATGGGGTGCGGCCGGGTCGGCGCATCGCTGGCTGACGGACTGTCCAGGATCGGACACGAGGTGGCCGTGATCGATCGTGATTCCACCGCGTTCAACCGGCTGTCCCCGGAGTTCACCGGCGAGCGCGTGCTCGGCATGGGATTCGACCGGGATGTGCTGCTGCGTGCGGGAATCCAGGAGGCGGGCGCCTTCGCCGCGGTCTCCTCCGGTGACAATTCCAACATCATCTCCGCGCGTGTCGCACGAGAGACCTTCGGCGTCGAGCGCGTCGTGGCGCGCATCTACGACGCCAAACGCGCGGCGGTCTACGAACGCTTGGGCATTCCCACCGTCGCGACGGTGCCGTGGACGACCGACCGGCTGCTCAACGTGCTGACCAGGGAGTCCGAGACCACCAAGTGGCGGGACCCGTCGGGCAATGTCGGCGTGGCCGAGCTCCCGCTGCATCAGGACTGGGCCGGTCATCCGGTGACCGAGCTGGAGACCACCACCGGTGGCCGGGTTGCGTTCCTACTGCGCATGGGCAGTGGTCTGCTCCCGGATGCCAAGACCATCATCCAGGCCGGTGACCAGGTCTTCATCGCCGCGATCTCCGGTCACATCGCCGAGGCCATGGCGATCTCGGCTCTACCGCCCAGCGAGGACGACGCATGAAGGTGGCCATTGCCGGAGCCGGCGCCGTGGGCCGGTCCATCGCCCGTGAACTCGTTTCCAACCACGAGGTCACGCTGCTGGAGCGCGATCCCGAACACATCGACGTCGACGCCATCCCGGCGGCGCACTGGCGTCTCGGCGACGCCTGCGAGTTGAGCCTGCTGGAGTCGGTGCGGCTCGAGGAATTCGACGTGGTGATCGCCGCCACCGGTGACGACAAGGCCAATGTCGTGTTGAGCCTGCTCGCCAAGACGGAGTTCGCGGTGCCGCGGGTGGTGGCGCGGGTGAACGATCCTCGCAACGAGTGGCTCTTCGACGAGAACTGGGGTGTCGACGTCGCGGTGTCCACCCCACGCATGCTGGCCTCCCTGGTCGAGGAGGCGGTGGCGGTGGGAGACCTGGTGCGGCTGCTCAGTTTCCGCAAGGGCCAGGCCAACCTGGTGGAGATCACCCTGCCCGACGACACCCCGTGGGGCGGCAAGGCCGTCAAGCGCCTCAATCTGCCGCGTGACGCGTCACTGGTGACCATCCTGCGCGGCCAGCGGGTGATTGTCCCCGAAGGTGACGAACCCTTGGAGGGTGGCGACGAGCTGGTTTTCGTGGCCACCACCGAGGCCGAGGACGATCTACGCCAGCTACTCCTGCGGCCGCAGGCGCGCTGAGTCCTGCAGCGCCTTCTGCGCGGCACGGATGGCGAACCAGGTGATGACGGCCGCCACCCCGGTCAACGGCCAGCCCATGGCGATCCTGGCCACACCGAGCATGCCGACGTCGTCGGCGTCGTAGAGGTGACGCTGCACGACGAACCGCGATGCGAAGACGATCGCCCACGCGAAGGTCGCCACATCGAAGGCGAGCACCGCCCGGCGCACCGAGCGCCAATCCCTACCGTGACCGCTGAACCAACCCCAGGCGTAACCCACCAACGGTCGGCGGATCACGATCGACACGGTGAAGACCGCGGCGTAGACCAGCGACATCCAGATCCCGTAGGCGAAGTAGCCGCGTGATTCACCGAGCCACCAGGCGATCAGCGCGCTGATCCCGACGCCGATGAAACCGGATACCGCGGGCTGCACCGTCTCACGCCGGATCAACCGCCACACCAGGACCAGCGCCGCCACCCCGAGTGCCGCCCAGATCGCGGGCATCAGACCGAACTTGGTGGACACCGGCACGAACACCAGGACCGGCAGCGAGGAGTAGATCAGGCCGCTGATGCCGCCCATCTGGTCCAGGATCGCCTGGCCGCCCTTCTTGGCGGGTTCCTCGGCGGTGACTTCGGAGGTATCCCCCGTCACTTCTGGATCTCGTAGTGCGGGTTGTAGATCGCCTTCGCACCGTTGTCGAGCTTGCCGATTCGTCCATGCACACGCAGGGTCCGGCCGGTCTCGATACCGGGGATGCGCCGCTGGCCCAGCCAGACCAGCATCACCGCATCGGTCCCGTCGAACAGTTCGGCCTTGACGCCCCCGGCGCAGGCCTTGCCGTTGCATTCGACGCTGCGCAGCGTGCCGACCATGGTGACTTCCTGACCGCGCTCGCAGTCGATGGCCTTCTGCGCGCCGGTGCCGGCGGCCTCATCGCTGAGTTCCTCGACATCGCGTTGCTCGGGATCTTCCGTCAACCGGCGGGTAAGCCGGCGAAGATACCCCTCGGCGGTAGCCATGACCTCTCCCTCACCGCGAATCGTCTTCGATCCGCATACTGACCAACGCCACCGTAGACCTGTTGGTTCCGATTCGCCACGCCGGGCATCGGCGCGGCACGATCGGATGATGACCGTCGACTTGACAGGCGTCACGACCGTTCTGATGGCAGGCACCGGATCCGACGACGACTACGCCTATCGCGCCTTCGCCGAGCCGCTGCACGCGGTGGGCGCGGTGGTACTCACCCCGGCTCCCGACCCGCACGGGTTGATCGACGGCTATCTGGCGGCGCTGACCGAGACCGCCGCGGCGGCCGGTCCGATCGCGGTCGGCGGGGTGTCGATCGGCGCGGCCGTCGCCGCACACTGGGCGTTGGCCCACCCGGACAGCACCGTCGCGGTGCTCGCCGCGCTGCCCGCCTGGTCGGGGGCGCCCGGGGACGCCGTGGCCGCGCTGGCGGCACGCGCGTCGGCGCATCAGCTACGCACCGAGGGGCTGGCGCCGACGATCACCGCGATGCGGGCATCGAGTCCGGCCTGGCTGGCCGAGGAGTTGGCCCGGTCATGGGCCGGGCAGTGGCCGGGCCTGCCCGATGCGATGGAGGAGGCCGCCGGATATGTGGCTCCGACGGTCGATGAACTACGCACGCTGACGGTGCCGATGGGCATTGCCGCGGCCATCGATGACCCGATCCATCCCGGGCAGGTCGGCTACGAGTGGGCCGCCGCGGCGCCGCGCGCCGCACTGCAGACGGTGACCCTCGACGAGATCGGAGCCGACCCGGCACGCCTCGGTGCGGCCTGCCTGACCGCTCTGAGCGGGCTCTAGCCGCCGGTGATGGTGCTGCGCATCTGCTGCATCGCGGTGCCTTGCGCGCTGCGCCGCGCTGCGGGTTCCGGCGGGACCTGCCCCTGAGCCTGGGCTTGGGCCTGCTGAGCGGCGGCCTGCTGGGCCGCCGCGGCACGCAGCTGGGCGGCCATCGCCTCCGGCAGCTGCACAGCCAGCGGTGTGCGCACCGGCAACGGCGTGTCACCGCGACGAACAACCGTGTCGGCCAACGCTTCTCGCGCTTCGACCGCCAGCGCGTCGACCTTTTCCGGGAGCCCGTTGACGACACAGCGGATCATCCACCGGTAACCGTCGACACCGATGAAGCGCACCACGCCGGGCTGCTGCCCCTGTGGAACCGAAGTGCTGGCACCGACGACCTCACGGCCCCACTTGCCGTCCTCGATGCGCACCTTGGCGCCGTCCTTGCGCAGCGACTCAGCCAGCTCGGTGGCCACCTCACGCCACAGCCCCGCCGACTTCGGCGCCGCGTACGCCGCAATCGTGAACCGGCCGTTGGGCGTGACCACCCAGACCGAGCTCGGCACACCCTGATCGGTGAGCTCCACCTGCACCTGACCGGCGGCCGGCAGCGGGATGAGCACCGAACCGAGGTCCAGGCGCGCCACCGTCGCGGACTCCGGGTCGTCGAAGTCCTCGATGTCGAACGGGCCGTCGAAATCTTCGTCGTCGTTATCTGTCATCACAAACTCGCATGTCCGCCTGAAGAGCCGTGGCCACCACTGCCACGGGAAGTGTCAGCCAGCCCGGCCTCGTCGAATGACGAGACCTCGACCAGCTCCGGAAGCTCGACCCGCTGAACCAACAACTGTGCGATGCGATCTCCGCGTCGCACCGCTATCGGCTGCTGCGGATCGAGGTTGATCAACGCCACCTTGATCTCACCACGGTACCCGGCGTCGACGGTTCCTGGACTATTCACGATCGAAAGACCCACGCGCGTAGCCAATCCCGACCGCGGGTGGATCAGACCGACCATCCCGTGCGGGATGGCCACCGCGATCCCGGTCGGGACCAGGCTGCGATGCCCCGGCGCGAGGTCGACATCGACGGCGCTGTACAGGTCTACGCCGGCATCACCGTCGTGCGCCCGGCTGGGCATCGGAAGGTCGCGATCCAATCGCACGACCGGCAGAGAAGAGGGCACGGGCGCAAAGATTACTCTTGGGCACGTGTCCGATACGCGCGCCATCGCCCAAACCGTGCGCTACCGCGAGCGACTCCGGGTCCCGTGGTGGTTCTGGCTGCCCGGACTGGGCCTCGCCGCACTGATCGCCGCCGAGGTCAACATGGGCGTGGCCGCCCTGCCGGACTGGGTGCCCTATGCGGTGCTGCTCCCCGTTGCGGCGGCGGCGCTGATGTGGATGGGACGGATGGAAGTCCGGGTCGTCCAGAACGGCACCTCAGACGAGGCGCCGGTCGAGTTGTGGGCGGGTCCGGCACATCTGCCGGTGAACCTGATCGCCCGGTCGGCCGAGGTTCCCCGATCGGCCAAATCGTCGGCCCTGGGTCGCCAACTGGACCCAGCGGCCTATGTGCTGCACCGGGCCTGGGTCGGCCCGATGGTGCTGGTGGTACTCGACGATCCCGATGATCCGACCCCCTATTGGCTGGTCAGTTGCCGGCACCCGGACCGGGTGCTGGCGGCCCTGCGCAGCTGACTACTGGATCACCGGGACCGGTTATGCGGCGCTAGGCGGCGCAGTCGGTGCAGATCATCACGCCGTTCTTCTCGCTTGCCAACCTGCTGCGGTGGTGCACCAGGAAGCAGCTCGAACAGGTGAACTCGTCGGCCTGCTTGGGCACGACCCGCACCGACAGTTCCTCGCCGGACAGATCGGCGCCGGGCAGTTCGAACGATTCGGCGGACTCCGATTCGTCGACGTCGACGACGGCCGACTGGGCCTCATTGCGTCGCGCCTTGAGCTCTTCGAGCGAATCCTCCGAGACGTCGTCGGTCTCTGTTCGCCGTGGAGCGTCGTAGTCGGTGGCCATTCAATCCCCTCCTATTTCATGCAGCGTCATGCAGCAAGGCTTTGTACCAGCGCAGAACGCCTACGCCAAATGATTCGTGCCCCGATTGGGTTCAGATTGACTGTGATTTATGTCACAGCACAAACGTACTGGTAGAAGCACCCATCGCGGCGTACCTCTAAGGTGCAGTGGTGGTCGCATCCATCACCGACGGCACGGCGTTCGACAAGCACGGTCGGCCGTTCCGTCGCCGCAACGTCATCCCGGTGCTGTGCCTGTTCGTGGTGCTGGCCCTGGTGACCGGCGTGATCTGGGTCGTCGCGCTCAACCAGTCGACCGTGGTGCCCGAAGCGGTGGCCTGCAATGCGCCACCGCCTGCCGCTGACGCGACCCAGACCCAACTCGGCGAACCCGTCTCGCGTACCGAAATGGCCGAGGTGATGCCCGCCCGCCTCGCAGATACCAAGGTGCGCGTCCTCAACGCCAGCGGTCAAGCCGGGCAGGCCGCCGATGTGTCCGGGGCGCTACAGGGTCTGGGCTTCGCCCAGCCCACCGCGGCCAACGACCCGGTGTATGCCAACAGCAGACTCCAATGCCAGGGTCAGATCCGGTTCGGCGAGGCGGGCCGGGCGGCCGCGGCCGCGGTCTGGCTCGTCGCGCCGTGCACCGAGCTGTTCCAGGACGGCCGCACCGATGACACCGTTGACCTGGCGGTCGGCACCGAGTTCAGCGAGTTCAGTCGCAGTGACGATATCGACGCGATGCTGGCCGGCCTGCGGCCCGACGCGACCCAACCGGCCGACGCCGCGCTGCTGACCAAGATCCACAGCGCCACCTGCTGAGCTCTCAGATCCGGCCGGCCAACGCCTCGGCGACACCGGGCGCGGCGGCCATCAGCGCACCGCTCCCGTCGCTCCCTCCGGTGGCAGGCAGTCGCAGCACGGCTCCGGCCTCGGCGGCGATCAGCGCACCGGCCGCCCAGTCCCACACGTGCACGCCGTCCTCGAAATAGGCATCAAGACGTCCCCGCGCCACCATGCACAGGTCCAGCGCGCAGGACCCGATGCGCCGGATATCGCGCACCTGCGGCAACAGCGCGGCCAGCACCTCGGCCTGCCTGGCCCGGTTCGCCGAATCGTAGGAGAAGCCCGTGCCCACCAGCGCCATCGACAGATCGTCGATGGTGTTGCAGCGCAACTCGGTCCGCACACCGGCGCCGGTGACCGTCGCGCCGTGCCCCACCGCCGCCGAGTAGATCTCGCCGGTCGACACATGAGCCACCGCGCCGGCGACCGAGACACCATCGATCTGGACGCCGACGGACACCGCATAGGCCTCGATGCCGTAGACGAAGTTCACCGTCCCGTCGATGGGGTCGATCACCCAAACCGGGACGCCGGGTTCGGCCACCGCCGAACCACCCTCCTCCTCACCGAGGATGGGCTCGCCGGGCCGCAACTCGGCCAGACGGTCACGCAGCAGCCGTTCGGTCTCGGTGTCCACCACGGTCACCGGGTCCGTCGGCGTGCTCTTGGCCTGTACCGCATCGGCGACCGGCGCGGCCCCGAACACCTCTGCCCGTCGGGTCTGCACGAAAGTTGCCGCCTCCGTGGCCAATTGCTCGGACACCTGGCGCAACGTCTGCGGATCAGTCATGGGTACATCGCACCACAACCCGTTAGGGTGATGTCGGATTGCCCGCCGGACCCTGCTGAGGAGCGTTCCAATGACCGATTCGCCCAATACTGGCTTCGGCGTCGACGTCGGCGGCAGCGGTATCAAGGGGGGCATCGTCGACCTCGATACCGGAACCCTCATCGGCGACCGGATCAAACTGGCGACCCCGCAACCTGCCACCCCGGACGCCGTCGCGGCCACCGTGGCGGCCGTGGTCCGCGAGTTCGGCTGGACCGGCCCCCTGGGCGTCACCTATCCGGGCGTGGTGACCAACGGCGTCGTGCGCACCGCGGCCAACGTCGACAAGGGCTGGATCGGCACCAACGCCCCCGAGGTGATCAGCAACGTGCTGGAGGGTCAGCACGTGACCGTGCTCAACGACGCCGATGCCGCGGGCCTTGCCGAGGAGCAATACGGCGCGGGCAAGGACAACAGCGGTCTGATCGTGCTCCTCACGTTCGGCACCGGCATCGGGTCGGCGGTGATCTACAACGGCGTGCTGCTCCCCAATACCGAGTTCGGTCATCTCGAGGTCGACGGCAAGGAAGCCGAGCACCGGGCAGCCTCCTCGGTGAAGGAGCGCAAGGAATGGAACTACCAGCGCTGGACCGAAGAGGTGACCAAGGTGCTGGTGACCATCGAAAACGCGATCTGGCCCGACCTGTTCATCGCCGGCGGTGGTATCAGCCGCAAGGCCGACCGCTGGATCCCGATGCTCAAGAACCGCACGCCCGTGGTGCCTGCCGCGCTGCGCAACTCGGCGGGAATCGTCGGCGCGGCGATGGCCGCCAAGGGCATTCACGTGCAGTAACACACGCCCGGATTTGCCGCTCGGCACGGTGGTGGACCACACTGTCGTTACAATGGTCGACGGCGGCCGCCACCGACAGATAGCGGCGGATATCCCAAGAGATACGACGCCACTATTCGAGACAGCCGAAGAATGTCGGTGACGCCTGCGCGTGGTCACCGTCCAGCATTACCGAGAGGGTGTACGTGGCAGCGACAGAGGCAAGCCCGGCAACCGATGAGCCGGTGAAGGCCACCGCCACCAAGACCGCCGCGAAAAAGGCGCCGGCCAAGAAGGCACCGGCCAAGCGGGCCGCGAAGAAGGCGCCCGCCAAGAAGGCACCGGCCAAGGCCGCATCGCCGCGAGGCAAGAAGGACGAGTCCGGCGAGGAAGTGAACCTCGGCGAGGAACTCGATGGTGCCGATGATCTGGATGTCGAGCCCGGCGACGATCTCGAGGATGTCGAGATCGACGACCTGGAGACCGACGACGAGGCCGACACCGCAGACGCGGATTCCGATGAAGAGGCCGAGGGCGATGACGCGGCCCCCGCCGCGGCCAAGCCGGCCAAGGACGGCGACGACGATATCGCCGAACCGTCCGAGAAGGACAAGGCCTCCGGAGACTTCGTCTGGGACGAAGAGGAATCCGAGGCCCTGCGGCAGGCCCGTAAGGACGCCGAGCTCACCGCCTCGGCGGACTCGGTGCGCGCCTACCTCAAGCAGATCGGTAAGGTCGCGCTGCTCAACGCCGAGGAGGAGGTCGAACTCGCCAAGCGCATCGAGGCCGGCCTGTACGCCACTCAGCTGATGACCGAGCTCACCGAAAAGGGTGAGAAGCTGCCCGCCGCCCAGCGCCGCGACATGCAGTGGATCTGCCGCGACGGTGACCGTGCCAAGAATCATCTGCTGGAGGCGAACCTGCGACTGGTGGTGTCGCTGGCCAAGCGCTACACCGGACGTGGCATGGCGTTCCTGGACCTCATCCAGGAGGGCAACCTCGGCCTGATCCGCGCCGTCGAGAAGTTCGACTACACCAAGGGCTACAAGTTCTCGACCTACGCCACCTGGTGGATCCGCCAGGCCATCACCCGCGCCATGGCCGACCAGGCCCGCACCATCCGCATCCCGGTGCACATGGTCGAGGTCATCAACAAGCTGGGGCGCATCCAGCGTGAGCTGCTTCAGGACCTGGGTCGCGAACCCACCCCCGAAGAACTCGCCAAGGAAATGGACATCACGCCGGAGAAGGTGCTGGAGATCCAGCAGTACGCGCGTGAGCCGATCTCGCTGGACCAGACCATCGGCGACGAGGGTGACAGCCAGCTCGGTGACTTCATCGAGGACTCCGAGGCCGTGGTGGCCGTCGACGCGGTGTCGTTCACGCTGCTGCAGGACCAGCTGCAGTCGGTGCTGGAGACCCTCTCCGAGCGTGAAGCGGGCGTGGTGCGCCTGCGGTTCGGCCTCACCGACGGGCAGCCGCGCACCCTCGACGAGATCGGTCAGGTCTACGGCGTGACGCGTGAGCGCATCCGTCAGATCGAGTCCAAGACGATGAGCAAGCTGCGCCACCCCAGCCGTTCCCAGGTGTTGCGCGACTACCTCGACTAGGTGGTCGGGTCCGTCATCGGACGACGGTGTCGCTGGGCGTCCGCGGGGCGCCCAGCCAGGCGCGGTGCGACGGTGGGCGGCGGCCACCGTCGTCGGTGATGCCGTAGCGCTCACCGAGCTCCGCTCCGATCAGCGTGTGCCCGGACAGCGCGGCCAGCTCCGGATCCGCGAACAGTGCGTCGATCAGATGTCCGGTGAACTCCGGGGTCTCGGCGTGCTCGGCGGTCGCCGCCAAAGCCTCCGGCTTGCCGTCGAACGCGCGCCGCAGCCGCTCGGTGAGCAGGATGCCCATCCAGATCGACACCGTCGCGACATCGGTGCCGCGGAAGTCGACGGCCATATCGGCGGCCATCTTGTCGATCCCAGCCTTCTGCGCCCCATAGGCGGGACCATGCATGTAGCACACCGACCCCGGCGACGAGGTGAAGGCGATCAACCCGCGTGGGCGCCGCAACAGCAGCGGCGCGGCGTGCCAGGACGCGACATATGCCGAGCGGAGGCCGACGTCGAGCACATCGCCGAGGCCGATCGGCTTGTCCCAGAACGGCTTCGACCCGGTCAGGTCGTCATGGACCACGGCGGCGTTGTTGACGAGGAGATCCAGCCCGCCCTCGTCGGCGCCGACGCGCGCGAACAACTCCCCCACGGCGGCATCATCGGCGTGGTCCAGCCGGATCGCCACGCCGCCGGTCGGTGCGGCGTCGATGGTGCGTCCGGTGGCATAGACCTTCCACCCGTGCTCGCCGAGTGCGGTCGCAATGCCGCGCCCGGCACCGCGGCTGGCACCGGTCACCACTGCGACCCGCTGCTCTGAGATCACCGGCTCAACGTACCGGTGACTACCATGGCGGCGTGTCCGAAGACGTTCACCCGAGTGCGGCGAAAAGGCCGTCGGCCGCCGGCAGATACCGCGTGACACTTGTCACAGCAGCGGTCGGCAACGGGCCGTAAAGGTGTGGGAACACCATCGATTCGGGATCGGTCGGCACCCCGGGCTCCCATCGCACCTCATCGGTCAGCGTCCGCGGGTCGATGTGCAGCAGTACCAGATCGGTCCGCCCCGCGAACAAGCGATTGGCGGGCAGATGCACCTGTTCAGGAGTGGAGAGGTGCACGAATCCGACATCGTCCAGCGATGCCGGCCGGTGCTCACCGGCAACGCGGGCCCGCTCCCATTCTTCGGCGGCGCACAGGTGCAAAAGGAGCTCGGTGTGGGTACTCACGCTGTCCAGGTTGCCCGTACGGTAACGCCGGCGCAGTGAGACACGACACACCGGTGAACCCCCGGGGAACAAGGCCAGAACCGAAAACGTCTGACACAGTAGACATACGCACCCAGGCAGAACGGAGGAAGCGCCGTGAACGCAACCCTGATGAGTCCGGAACTGACCCGGGCGGATCGCTGCGACCGCTGCGGTGCCGCCGCACGCGTACGCGCCAAGCTGCCCTCCGGTGCCGAGCTGCTGTTCTGCCAGCATCACGCCAACGAGCACGAGGCGAAGCTGATCGAACTGGCCGCCGTGATCGAGGTCAGTCCGGTCGACGCATAGCGAACATCACGCGCCGCCCCTCGGGGCGGCGCGTGCTTTCGTCGGGAATGCTGGACCAGTGATGAGCGACCAGTCCTCGACAAGACCGTCACGCCACCACATCTGGCCCATCCTCAAGCGCACGCTGTCGAAGGCGTGGGACGATTCGATCTTCTCGGAGTCCGCGCAAGCCGCATTCTGGTGCGCACTCTCATTGCCCCCGCTGTTGCTCGGGATGCTGGGCAGTCTGGCCTATCTCGCTCCGCTGTTCGGTCCCGACACCCTGCCGACCATCGAAGAGCAGTTGATCGGCACCTCGGAACGATTCTTCTCGCAGAACGTCGTCAACGAGATCATCGAGCCGACCATCTACGACATCGTGCGCTCGGCCCGCGGCGAGGTGGTGTCGCTCGGATTCGTCATATCGCTGTGGGCAGGATCGTCGGCCGTGTCGGCCTTCGTGGACTCGGTGGTCGAGGCGCACGATCAGACCCCGCTGCGCCACCCGGTCCGACAGCGCTTCTTCGCGCTCGGTCTCTACGTGATCATGCTGGTCAGCGCGGTGCTGACCGCCCCGTTCATCGCGCTCGGACCGCGCAAGATCACCGAGTACATCCCGGAGAGCTGGTCGCACGCGCTGCAGTACGGCTACTACCCCGTGCTGGTGATCGCGCTGATCGTCGTGGTGACCGTGCTCTATCGCGTCTCGCTACCGAGTCCGCTGCCCACGCATCGACTGGTCGTCGGCGCGGTGTTGGCCACCGCGGTCTTCCTGATCGCCACGTTCAGCCTTCGGTTCTATCTGACCTGGATCACCGCGACCGGCTACACCTATGGCGCACTGGCGACCCCGATCGCCTTCCTGCTGTTCGCCTTCCTGGCGGGCTTCGCGGTGATGATCGGCGCCGAACTCAATGCGGCCATCCAGGAGGAGTGGCCGGCCCCGGTCACGCACGCGGACCGGGTTCGCGAGTGGATATCGGCCAAGACCGACACCGCGCGGGCCGGCACCGCCAAGTCCGAGCCGCGGCCCGATCCAGGCGACGCTACTTCTTGAGTTGCTCGTAGATCTTCTTGCAGTCCGGGCACACCGGCGAACCGGGTTTGGCGGCCTTGGTCACCGGGAACACCTCACCGCATAACGCGACGACATGCGTGCCCATGACGGCACTTTCGGCGATCTTGTCCTTCTTTACGTAATGAAAGACCTTGGGGGCGTCGTCATCTGTCCCGTCGTCGACGCGTTCGTCGGTATCGGGCCGCTCGATGGTCTGGGTCTGCATCCCACCATTGTGCCCGGCAGGTGCGGGAGGTGTCGCGGGTGTGGGACAGTAAAGATATGAAACAAAGCCCTGAGCTGAGTTTCGACGACCAAGGTCGCCCGGTGCTCATCACCCGCGCTGCACTTCCCCACGACGAGCAGCACCGCGCCCGGGTGCGCAAGTACCTGACGCTGATGTCCTTCCGCATTCCCGCGCTCGTACTGGCCGCCGTCGCCTACGGGGTCTGGCACAACGGATTGATCTCGCTGGCGATCATCGTGGCCTCGATCCCGCTGCCGTGGATCGCGGTGCTGATCGCCAACGACCGTCCGCCGCGCAGCGCCTCCGAGCCGCGCCGCTACCCCGATGCTCGTTCGGGCCGGCGTACTCCGCTGTTCCCGACGGCCGAGCGTCCGGCGCTGCAGGCACCCGTGCGGCCCGATCCGAGTGCGGGCAGTCCGCATGCGGGCCCCGGCGTTCCCGACTGAGCAGCCTCTTCGGCACTTCTCAGGACATTCTCAGGTCGTCTGTTTAAAGCCGCAGGTCAGGTGGTATGCCACTGGAACCGAGCGGGAACTCACGAACCCCCTCGGGCGTTGTACGCAGTGACAGTTCCGCCGAGCAGGAGGCCGTAAATGGCGATCGCCACCGCAAGCCGCATCGATTCCGATCTGGACGCCCAGAGCCCCGCCGCAGACCTGGTCCGCGTGTATCTCAACGGCATCGGTAAGACCGCGCTGCTGAACGCGGCCGACGAAGTCGAGCTGGCCAAACGCATCGAGGCCGGTCTGTACGCCCAGCATGTCTTGGACACCAAGAAGCGTCTCGGCGAGGCGAAACGCCGCGATCTGGCGGCCGTGGTCCGTGACGGTGACGCAGCGCGTCGTCATCTGTTGGAGGCCAACCTGCGTCTGGTGGTGTCGCTGGCCAAGCGTTATACCGGTCGCGGCATGCCGTTGCTGGACCTGATCCAGGAGGGCAACCTCGGATTGATCCGCGCGATGGAGAAGTTCGACTACGCCAAAGGCTTCAAGTTCTCGACCTACGCGACGTGGTGGATCCGCCAGGCCATCACCCGCGGTATGGCCGATCAGAGCCGCACCATCCGGCTTCCCGTCCACCTCGTCGAACAGGTCAACAAGTTGGCCCGCATCAAGCGCGAGATGCATCAGAATCTCGGTCGTGAGGCCACCGACGAAGAGCTGGCCGAGGAGTCGGGCATCCCGGTCGAGAAGATCACCGACCTGCTGGAGCACAGCCGCGACCCGGTGAGCCTGGACATGCCGGTCGGCAGTGACGAAGAGGCACCGTTGGGTGACTTCATCGAGGACGCCGAGGCGATGTCGGCCGAGAACGCCGTGATCTCCGAGCTCCTGCATACCGATATCCGGTATGTGCTTGCCACCCTCGACGAGCGTGAGCAGCAGGTCATCCGGCTGCGCTTCGGTCTGGACGACGGCCAGCCGCGCACCCTCGATCAGATCGGCAAGCTGTTCGGGCTGTCCCGCGAGCGGGTCCGCCAGATCGAGCGCGAAGTGATGTCCAAGCTCCGCAACGGAGATCGGGCCGAGCGGTTGCGGTCATACGCCAGCTGAACCCAGACCACCCACCCCGTGATGCCCGTCGCGTTCCGCGGCGGGCATCACGACGTCGTGGATGTGCACCTGGATGTTCACAAGGGATGTTGGAACCCTGCTCACGACACCGGCCAGCTAGACTCGGGTGGTAACAGCAGGGCCTGGAAGGTAGGGCATGAACGACCTCATCGATACCACCGAGATGTACCTGCGGACGATCTATGACCTCGAGGAAGAGGGCGTGGTGCCGCTGCGGGCCCGCATCGCCGAACGTCTGGATCAGAGCGGACCGACCGTGAGTCAGACCGTGTCCCGGATGGAACGCGACGGCTTGTTGCACGTCGCCGGTGACCGCCATCTCGAACTCACCGAGAAGGGCCGCAATCTGGCCGTCTCCGTGATGCGCAAACACCGCCTTGCCGAGCGGCTGCTCGTCGACGTGATCGGACTCCCCTGGGAGGAAGTGCATGCCGAGGCATGCCGCTGGGAGCACGTGATGAGCGAGGATGTCGAGCGCCGTCTGGTGCAGGTGCTGGACAACCCGACGACCTCTCCCTTCGGTAATCCGATTCCAGGGCTGTCCGAACTCGGCTTCGGCGGGGCCGATTCCGACGGGGATGCGAATCTGGTCCGCCTGACCGAACTGCCGGCCGGCTCCCCGGTCGCGGTGGTGGTGCGCCAGCTGACCGAACACGTCCAGGGCGATGTCGAGCTGATCGGCAGGCTCAAGGATGCCGGTGTGGTCCCCAATGCGCGCGTGACCGTGCAGGTCGGCGACGATCCCGGCGATCAGGGCGTTCTGATCCTGATGCCAGGACACCAGGACGTCGAGCTGCCCCATCACATGGCGCACGCGGTGAAGGTCGAAAAGGTCTAGCCCGCTCGGCGCCCGTAGGTCAGCCGCGGCGGCAACCGCACGCCCAGTTGCCCGGCGATCCGGTAGCCGGACAACGCCAGCTCCCGGATCTGCTCGGGCCGCATGCCGGACTGCAACGCACAGTCGAGCATGGTCGCCATCCGGTGCGTCGGGTCGATACCGACGGCCGCCTCCAGCGCGATCCCTGCCAGCGGCCCGTCACCGCGGGCATACGCCGAGAATGCGAGCAGCGTCAGCACCTCCTGCCGCCACGGCACCGGGACCAAGCGCGCCAGCGTCGCCCACAGCGTCTCGGCAGCGGCAGCGGAATCGCCGACCGCCAAGGCGTAGAGCGTGTCTCGAACACGTGGATCCCGTAGCGCACCGACCACGACGATGATGTCGGCATCGGCGGGTTCTTGGCCCGCGGCCACTCGGCGGGCAAGAGTCATGGCCGATTCGATCGCCCGCCGAGCCGCTGCGGCACTGAGCTGGCCCCGCCGAGCCGATCGCAGTGCCTGTGCCAGACCTGCGCCGCGCTCGGGATCGGTCGTGCTGACCACGGCCTGTAGCTCGTCACGGCGCCGATAGAGCCGACGCCCACCCAGCACTGCCTCGGCCGCCAGCGGAGAACAGTCCGGGTCGTCGATGACGCCCTGCGCACCGCATCCACACACGCAGTACCACCGACCGTCGGCGGTGATCCGATCCACGGCGAGCACCGCCAGCAGGTCGACTCCCTCCTCCGACATCGACCCGGCGAGGTCGTCGGCGAGCGCCTCGTGGTCGGCTCCGTCTGCATCGACGATCACGGCGACCGCCCCGTCATGACCCGAGCCGGCCACCACCTCGGCCAACGCGGCGGTGTTGCCGACCAGACCGGGCGTCAGGTCAACCCGCATGACGCAGCCCATCTCACCGCCGTCGAGGGTGACGATCGTCAGCGAATGTTCCGGGACGAAGCCCAGGACCGCGGGCAGCGCGGCGATCAGCGATGCGGGCCGACCGATGTCGAATCCGCGAGGTTGTTGTGTCATACCGATGATCGTCACGGCATGCTCCGACGACTGCCCCCGACCGGGCGACCGCCATAGGTTCGCTGTGGATCAACCCGGCACTGTGGATAACTCAGCTCACCGCGTCGGCGGTGGGCAGTAGTCGCTTGAGCACATCGGTCAGCGTGATGAGGCCCAGGACGCTGCCCTCGGCATCGGTCACCACCACCAGATGGTTGCGGGTCTCACGCATGGTCCGCAGCGCTGCGTAGGCGGGCACATCGACCGTCAATTCCAGAGCCGGACGCATCAGGTCGGCGGCTGTCGTGCCGGGGTCGGCCTGCACGGTATCGCGCACGTGCACGACCCCCAGCACGGTTCCGTTGTCGCGGACCAGAAGTCGGAGGTGACCGGTGCGCAGTGACTCCGCCTGGATATCCGCCGTGCCGGCCGCGGAGCGGACGCTGCTGGGCTCGGCACCGGTGCGCAGCATGTCCCCGACGGTCAGCGCCTCCAGCTCCAATGCGCTCACCAGATGCCCGTGATAGCGCTCGTCCAAGGTGCCCACGGTGGCCGAGTGCTCGACGAGATGCCGCAGCGCGTCGGGATCCTGACCGGTGGCAACCTGATCGACGGGTTCGACCCCGACCTTGCGCAGGCACCAGTTGGCCAGGCGGTTCAGCGTGCCGATCACGGGGCGGGTCACCCACATGAACGCCCGCATCGGCAACGCCAACATGGTCGCCGACCGTTCGGGATGGGCGATGGCCCAGGACTTCGGGGCCATCTCGCCGACGACCAGGTGCAGGAACGTCACGATGATCAGCGCAAGCACGAACCCGCCGACATCAGCCAGCCATGACGGCGCACCCCAGCCCGCGATCGCCGGGGTCAACCAATGGTGCACGGCGGGTTTCGTGATGGCGCCCAGCGCCAGGGTGCAGATCGTGATACCCAGTTGCGACCCGGCCAACAGAACCGACAACTCGGAGGCCGAACGCAGCGCTGCGCGGGCCGAGCGGCTATGCGGCGCGGCATCTTCCAGACGGTGGCGCCGTGCCGCGATCAAGGCGAACTCGACGGCTACGAAGAATGCGCTGGCCGCGATCAGCGACGCGGTCACCAGAGCGACCACCCACGGGTTACTCATCATCGCCCTCCTGCACGGTCTCGGCAGGAACGTCGGCCAGGCTCACCAAAACCCTTGCCGGCACATGCTTTTCGACGGCCTGGACGGTGGCGTCGAGGCGGTGCTGCAACGGCGGATGATCGGCGATCAATTCGGCGGGCTCGACGCCGAGGTCGACCGAAACGGCATCCCCGACACCGGGCAGACCACCGAACTCGGCGATCAGCAACCCGGCCAGTGTCTCGTAGTCACCCTCGGGCAGGTCGTGGCCGACCACTCGGCTCAGCTCGTCGAGTGCGACGTCCCCGCGCACCAACCAACCACCATCGGTGGGCACCACATCATCATCGGCCGAGTCCTTGTCGTGTTCGTCGTCGATCTCACCGACCAATTCCTCCGCGAGATCCTCGATGGTGAGCACACCGGCGAAACCGCCGTATTCGTCTATCACGAGCGCCATCTCGTCGCCTGCCTCGCTGAGGGTGCGCAATGCCGACGGCAACGGCATGGTCTCCGGCAGGATCACCGCCGGTCGGCAATTCGCCCCGGCGGTGGCCGATGGATCGGGGGCTTCCAGCAGGTCGTGCAGATGGACGACGCCGACCAGATCGTCCGGCGTTCCGCCGATCACCGGGTACCGGGTGTGACCGGTGGCCATCTTCGTCAGCACCGCGCCCACCAGATCGTCGGCACCGACCACATCCACCCGGGCCCGCGGGATCATCGCGTGCTCGGCGGTACGGGTCGGAAAGTCCAGGATCCGGTCCAGCAGGGTGGACAGCTCCTCGGGGATGTCCCCCGCCTCGCGCGAGTCGGCGACGATGTGTTCGAGGTCGCGGGCGGTCGCCGAGTGCTCGACATCGTGCACCGGTTCGATGCGCAGTGCGCGCAGCAGCAGGTTCGACGATGCGTCGAACAATTTGATCAACCAGCCGAACACAGCCAGGTAGATATTGGTGGACAACGCCAGCCAGCGGGCCACGGGTTCAGGCCGGGCGATCGCCAGGTTCTTCGGGAACAGCTCACCGAAGACCATCTGCACCACGGTGGAGAACACCATGGCCAGCACCGTGCCGATGGCGATGCCCAGCGCCAGCGGCACTCCGATGCCGCCGAGCAGCTCCCCCAGCCCCTTACCGATGAGCGGTTCGGCGACATAACCCACCAGCAGGCCGGTGACGGTGATACCCAGCTGGGCGCCGGACAACATGAACGAGGTGCGGCGGGTGACCTGCAGTGCGCGCGCGGCGCCGGTGTCACCGGCTTGGGCGCTGGCCTTCAGACGCGACCGGTCGACCGCCATGTAGGCGAACTCCTGAGCCACGAAATAGCCGGTCAGGGCGGTGATGGCAGATACCACCACGATGCCGAGCAGAATTCCGAGTGCGGTCAGCATGTCGCCTCCTCGGCGACAACGAACTTCTCGGTGCCGGTCTCAACGGGCCGGCGGCGGGGTCTTCGGGGTTTGCGCTTGGCGCGTCGCATTGTGCTCTCTGTGTGGTCGGAAACTCCGTCAGCAATAGAGACGAACGACAT
Organism: Mycolicibacterium neoaurum ATCC 25795; assembly: GCF_000691525.1. Taxonomy (GTDB): domain Bacteria; phylum Actinomycetota; class Actinomycetes; order Mycobacteriales; family Mycobacteriaceae; genus Mycobacterium; species Mycobacterium neoaurum. Next base: position 166,729 of record NZ_JMDW01000009.1, on the reverse strand, counting down.
TGCCAGGAAGTTCCCGCGATCGAGAGAACCGCCCACACCCGCAAATGTTCACACGGATTTTGCCGTCCCCGGAATGCGCGCACCCCACCGCGCGCGTAGGACTGCACCCATGGGTTCCACGCAGGAGTACGACCTCGTCGTCATCGGTTCCGGGCCGGGCGGCCAGAAGGCGGCCATCGCCGCGGCCAAACTGGGCAAGTCGGTGGCGGTGATCGAACGTGGCCGAATGCTCGGTGGGGTCTGTGTCAACACCGGGACCATCCCGAGCAAGACCCTGCGCGAAGCCGTCATCTATCTGACCGGCATGAACCAGCGCGAGCTCTACGGGGCCAGCTACCGGGTCAAGGAGAAGATCACCCCCGCCGATCTGCTGGCGCGCACCCAGCATGTCATCGGCAAGGAGATCGACGTGGTCCGCTCGCAGCTCATGCGCAACCGCGTGGAGCTCTACGTGGGGCTCGCACGGTTCCTCGATGCCCACACCGTTCACGTCGAGGACCCGAGCCGGGCCGAACGCGTCACCGTCAGGGGTCGCAACATCGTGATAGCCGCAGGCACCAAACCCGCCCGGCCCGCCGGTGTCGATTTCGACGCGGAGCGGGTGCTGGACTCCGACGGGATTCTGGACCTCAAGACCATCCCGACATCGATGGTCGTCGTGGGTGCGGGTGTGATCGGCATCGAGTACGCCTCGATGTTCGCCGCCCTGGGCACCAAGGTCACGGTGGTCGAAAAGCGTTCGAACATGCTGGAATTCTGTGATCCGGAGATCATCGAGTCGTTGAAGTTCCACCTGCGCGATCTCGCGGTGACGTTCCGGTTCGGCGAAGAGGTCACCGCGGTGGATGTCGGGCCTTCGGGCACCGTCACCACCCTGGCCAGCGGTAAGCAGATCCCGGCCCAGACCGTGATGTACTCGGCCGGAAGGCAGGGGCAGACCGACGAGCTGGACCTGCCCAACGCCGGCCTGGAGGCCGACAACCGCGGCCGGATCTTCGTCGACGACAACTATCAGACCAAGGTCGACCACATCTACGCCGTCGGCGACGTGATCGGCTTCCCGGCGCTGGCCGCGACATCGATGGATCAGGGCAGGCTGGCGGCTTATCACGCCTTCGGCGAGCCGTGCCACGCGATGACCGAGTTGCAGCCCATCGGCATCTATTCGATTCCCGAGGTCTCCTATGTCGGTGCCACCGAGGTGGACCTGACCAAGGATTCGGTGCCCTACGAGGTCGGAGTGTCGCGGTACCGGGAGCTGGCCCGCGGACAGATCGCCGGCGACTCCTACGGCATGCTCAAACTGCTGGTGTCGACCGAGGATCTACGTCTGCTGGGCGTGCACATCTTCGGGACCAACGCCACCGAGATGGTGCACATCGGTCAGGCGGTCATGGGCTGTGGTGGCAGCATCGAATATCTCGTCGATGCGGTGTTCAACTACCCCACATTCTCGGAGGCCTACAAGGTGGCCGCGCTCGATGTGATGAACAAGCTGCGCGCGCTCGACCAGTTCCGGAACTGACCGGGAAGGGACCGCCACCTGTGCGGTGTTGAACGAATGTCGGGGGTACCCGTAATGCGGTGGTCCGGCGACATGCGAGACACTAGTGAACAGGAGGTGAACCTGATGTCCGATTCCCACGAGCAGCACTACCAGCCCGAGCAGAATGGGATGTACGAGCTGGAGTTCCCCGCACCACAGCTGTCTGCCGTCGATGGCAGTGGACCGGTTCTGATTCATGCGTTGGAGGGATTCTCCGACGCCGGCCATGCCATCCGGCTCGCAGCCGAGCATCTGAAGAACACCCTCGATACCGAGCTGGTGGCGTCCTTCGCCGTAGACGAGCTGCTCGACTACCGGTCCCGGCGACCGCTGATGACGTTCAAGACCGATCATTTCAGCGCGTACGACCAGCCTGAATTGAACCTGTATGCGCTGCGCGACGCTGCCGGCACGCCGTTCCTACTGTTGGCCGGGATGGAGCCGGACCTGCGGTGGGAGCGTTTCGTGACTGCGGTGCGGTTGCTCGCCGAACGTCTCGGCGTCCGGCAGACCATCGGACTGGGCACCATCCCGATGGCGGTGCCGCACACCCGGCCCGTGACGTTGACCGCGCACTCGCCGAACTCGGAGCTGATCGCCGGTCACACGCCGTGGGTGGGCGAGGTGCAGGTTCCCGCCAGCGTGTCCAGCTTGCTGGAGCTGCGGATGGGCCAGCACGGCCACGACGCGCTCGGTTTCACCGTTCATGTGCCGCACTATCTGGCTCAGACCGCCTATCCCCCGGCCGCCGAGACGCTGTTGGCCGAGGCGGCCCGAGCCGGTTCGCTGGATATCCCGCTGACCGCACTCGGCGAGGCCGCCATCGAGGTGCACACCAAGATCAACGAACAGGTCGAAGCCAGTTCGGAGGTCGCTCAGGTGGTGGCCGCGCTCGAGCATCAGTACGATGCATTCGTTGCCGCACAAGAAAATCGTTCGCTGCTCGCCCGCGACGAGGACCTGCCCAGCGGCGATGAGCTGGGTGCGGAGTTCGAACGGTTCCTGGCCCAGCAGGACGACAACAAACGGGGTGGCTTCCCGGATAGTTTCCCCGACGGCGGGGACCGTACCTGAAGCCTCTCACCAGCGAGGAGTGGCGCAGATGGCCGATCGCACAACCACTCTGCGCAGCGTGCGTGAGGTGACCCCGAATCTGAAGTTCCAGACCATCCACGGTTACCGGCGGGCATACCGGATCGCCGGATCCGGTCCCGCAGTCCTGCTCATCCACGGCATCGGCGACAACTCCACCACCTGGCACACGGTCCAGACCATGCTGGCGCGCCGGTTCACCGTGATCGCGCCGGACCTGCTCGGCCACGGGCAATCGGACAAACCGCGTGCGGACTATTCGGTGGCCGCCTATGCCAACGGGATGCGCGATCTGCTCAGCGTGCTCGATATCGATCGGGTGACGGTCGTCGGGCACTCGCTGGGCGGCGGGGTGGCCATGCAGTTCGCGTATCAGTTCCCGCAGTTCGTGGATCGGCTGGTGCTCGTGGGCGCGGGCGGTGTCACCAAGGATGTCAACATCGCCCTGCGCATCGCGGCGTTGCCGGGGGTCAGCGAATCGTTGGCACTGCTGCGCGTGCCCTTGGTGCTGCCCGCCCTGCAGGCCATCGGCCGTGTCGGCGGGACGGTGTTCGGCTCGACCGGTGTGGGACGCGATCTCCCGGACATGTTGCGGGTGCTGGCCGACCTGCCCGAGCCCACCGCGTCATCGGCGTTCGCCAGGACTCTGCGCGCGGTCGTGGACTGGCGCGGTCAGGTGGTCACCATGCTCGACCGCTGTTATCTGACCGAATCTGTTCCCGTGCAATTGATATGGGGGAAACAGGATTCGGTCATCCCGGTCAGCCATGCCCACCTGGCACATGCCGCCATGCCCGGCTCGGAACTGCACATCTTCGACAAGTCCGGACATTTCCCCTTCCACGACGATCCCGAGCGCTTCGTCGAGCTCGTCGAGCGATTCATCAACACCACCGCCCCATCGGTGCACGATCACGAGATGTTGCGCGCATTGTTGCGCACGGGGATTCGCGAACGCACCATCACCGGCACGCTGGACACCCGGGTCGCCGTGCTCGATGCGATGGGCGCCGACGAACGCAGCGCCACCTGACGCGGAGTCGCGCCTAGAATCAGCTCATGGCCGTCGATGTCGATGTGTTACGGGTGTTTACCGATGCGGACGGACGATTCGGCAATCCGCTCGGTGTGATCGATGCCGCGACGGTGGATCCGGCCGACCGCCAACGGATCGCTACCGAGTTGGGTTACAGCGAAACGATATTCGTCGACATCCCCGACGCGGGCGCGGCAAGCGCTCATGTTCGGATCTTCACCCCGGCCGCCGAGATACCGTTCGCCGGGCACCCGACCGTCGGAGCCTCGTGGTGGCTGAGGGATCGCGGTATGGCGGTGCGGACGCTGCAGGTTCCTGCCGGACTGGTGCAGGTCGATTACATCGACGATGAGTTCACCGCCATCAGCGCCCGTTCGGAGTGGGCACCGGAGCTGGCGATCTACGAATTCGAGTCGGTCGAGCAGGTGCAGGACGCCGATCCCACCGACTACGTCGGCGATGTGGAGCATTACCTGTGGGCGTGGCTCGATCGCGAGGCGGGGACGTTGCGTTCCCGGATGTTCGCGCCGCACCTGGGAATCCCGGAGGACGAGGCGACCGGTTCGGCGGCGGTCCGGATGACCGACCATCTGAGCCGCGATCTGTTGATCGTCCAGGGCGAGGGTTCGCAGATCCGAACCTGGTGGGATCCCACCGGATGGGTGAAAGTGGCCGGTCGGGTGATCGACGACGGAACGCGCCGGCTCGGGTGAACGTCAGCCGGCGGTGTTGACACGCCGGTGGGCACGCAGGGCCTCGATTTCGCGTTCGAAATCGTCAGCAGAGGAGAACGATCGATACACCGAGGCGAAGCGTAGGTAGGCAACCTCGTCGAGGTCGCGCAGCGGGCCGAGGATGGCTAGCCCGACCTCGTTGCTGGGGATTTCCGGAGAGCCGGCGGCCCGAACGGCGTCTTCCACCTGTTGGGCGAGCAGGTTCAGGGCATCGTCGTCGACCTGGCGGCCCTGGCATGCTCTTCGCACACCCTTGATCACTTTTTCCCTGCTGAACGGTTCGGTGACCCCGCTGCGCTTCACGACTGCCAGCACCGCGGTCTCGACCGTGGTGAAGCGCCTGCCACATTCGGGGCAGGACCGGCGCCGCCGGATCGCCTGTCCCTCATCGGTCTCACGGGAGTCGACGACGCGCGAATCCGGGTGACGACAGAACGGACAGTGCATCACCGCTCCTTCGCCGCACCACAGCTGCACCAGATTTGACGCTTCCGAGCGTACCTGCATGGTGCGGATGCGGTGCGACCCCGTGCCGGTGCGCACGATCTCAGCCGATCGGCGCGATGAGGGTCTGCCCGGTCCGCACGGCACTGGAGTCCAGCTTGTTGAGCTCGCGGATCCGCTCGACGACGGAGTCGGCGGGCACATCGGGCGCGACGCGCGCCGCGATGCTCTGCAGCGTCTCACCGGTCTGCACCTCCACGACCGACAGCCGGGTGGGCATCTCGACGGGTTGCTCGGCTGCCGCGCCGCCGAGGTTGGCGACGAATCCCAGCCACAGCGTGAATGCGCCGGCCAGCAGGGCCAACAGGACGGTCGCGGCCGGGGTGATCGGCCGGCGGTGGGAAGCCCGTGACATCAGCACGCCGGTACCGCGATGACCGAGTGGTGCGCCGCCGGGACGACGATCCTGCGGCTGCCGACGCCGCCGCACCACGACATCCCTGGGTAGCGGCCACACCTCGGCCTCCGCGGGGCTGCGCCGCAGGACTTCCTGCCGCCGGGTGGGGCCGGACGTCCGGCGCTCACGCACATCGCTACGTGCTTCCAGAATCGTCATGTGCCTGCCTCCTTGAGGTGTGTTCGCTTCTTTGTTCGAACTGTAGTCGATCATCTGTTCGAACGATAGAACGTGTGATCGAACTGTTAGCGAACGATATCGACACCCACCGACAAGTCGTCAGCACCGAATGGGCACCGTCGAATCCCCCTATTTAGGTTGTGCACAATTCAATTGTGCTCTACAGTGATCTCCATGCCGGCCGCACGCCTCGACGAACAGCTGTGTTTCGCGCTGTACTCGGCTTCCCGCCTGATGACCGCGGCCTACCGGCCGCTGCTGGATGAACTGGGCCTGACCTACCCGCAGTACCTGGTGCTGCTCGCACTCTGGGAGGACGACTCCCGCACTGTCGGGGAACTCGGCCGACGGTTGCACCTGGACTCCGGCACGCTCTCACCGTTGATCAAACGCCTGGAGGCCGCCGGCCTGGTGATGCGCCACCGCAGCAGCACCGACGAACGGCGCGTGGAGGTCGCCCTGACCACCGCCGGGCGCGCGCTCGAGGAACGCGCCGCCTGCGTCCCACAACGCCTACTGGCATCCACCGATGCCGGCCCCGAGCAGATCGGCGCACTGCGCGACGCCCTCCGGGTTCTCGTCGACCAACTCAGCTCCCCGCATTGACCGAATACGACGAAAGGACACCACCGATGAAGAAGCTCTACACCGCCGAAGCGCTGGCCACCGGCGAGGGGCGCGACGGACACGGCCGCACGTCCGACGGGAAAGTCGATGTCGCCCTGAGCATTCCCAAGGAGATGGGCGGCTCCGGCACGGGCACCAATCCCGAACAGCTGTTCGCCGTCGGCTACGCGGCGTGCTTCCACTCCGCCCTGCGGCTCGTCGCCCGCGAGCGCAAGGCCGATGTCACCGACTCCGCCGTCGGCGCGAGGGTGACGCTCGGTGCGGCCGATGACGGCGCGTTCGGCCTTGCGGTCGAACTTGAGATCGTGCTGCCCAACGTCGACCACGACACCGCCACCGAACTCGCCGAGGCCGCACACCGGGTGTGCCCCTACTCGAATGCCACCCGCGGCAACATCGACGTGACGCTGACGGTGACCGATGAGTGAGCCCAGCTGATCGGGCCGCACCCGGCAGCGACACGCCTCGAACACATGTTTGATTATCGGGACGGCTGCGACTACATTCGGCGACATGAGCGACAGCAGCGACACCCCTGAGGCACGCTCCGGCCTGACCGAGCGTCAGCGCACCATCCTGGAGGTCATCCGTTCGTCGGTGACCACCCGCGGTTATCCACCGAGCATCCGGGAGATCGGGGATGCGGTGGGGCTCACCTCCACCTCCTCGGTCGCCCATCAGCTGCGCACCCTGGAGCGGAAGGGCTATCTACGCCGCGACCCCAATCGTCCACGCGCGGTGGATGTGCGTGGTGCCGACGAGACGGTCACCCCGATCGTCGCCACCGACGTCGCAGGCTCCGATGCACTACCGGAACCGACCTTCGTGCCGGTGCTCGGCCGAATCGCGGCCGGCGGACCGATTCTGGCCGAGGAGGCCGTCGAGGATGTGTTCCCGCTTCCGAAGGAACTGGTCGGCGAGGGTTCCCTGTTCCTGCTCAAGGTGGTCGGCGAATCGATGGTCGACGCTGCCATCTGCGACGGCGACTGGGTGGTCGTGCGCCAGCAGAACGTGGCCGACAACGGCGATATCGTCGCGGCGATGATCGACGGCGAGGCCACGGTCAAGACCTTCAAGCGGACCAAGGGTCAGGTATGGCTGATGCCGCACAACCCGGCGTTCGAACCGATCGACGGTAACGATGCCGTGGTGCTCGGCAAGGTCGTCACCGTCATCCGCAAGGTCTGATCAGACGGCGTCTGATCAGTCGGCGTCTGATCAGTCGACGGCTGATCAGACAGCGTCTGATCAGTCAGCGCGGACGAATCCGTTCGCGCGCGCGAATTCCTCACTGGAGAACCAGATCTCGGCTTCGGTATCGCGGTAACCGCGGCTGCCGGGCGCCCAGTAGAGACCGGTCTTGGTATCGGCCTTGATCGGATATCCCTCCGGCGCACGGTAGCGATCCGTGGTGGCCAATCGCATGGAGGTCCAACCGGCGTCATCGTCGTCATCGTCCCCGCCGGCCGCGGCGTGCCGTCCACCGGTCACCTCGGGTTCTGGGGCGGGCGGAGTCGGCTCGGCGTCGAAGGCCGAGGCACCCAACCCGGGCCGTGCAAACTCCGACTCTGCGAACTCCGACTGCGCAAAGTCCGACTGTGCAGAGTCCGACTCTGCAAAGTCCGACTCTGCGAACTCGGACTCGTCGATATCCGGCTCCGCGAAGTCCGCCTCGGCAAAGACGGACTCGGCGGGCTGCGGTGTCAGCGTCTCGATCCGGGTCGGCGCCGTATCGACGTCGTCCTCGTCATCGTCGAACTGCACCTCCGGCCGGTCGGCATCGGTTCCACGATCGGCATCCGCATCGGTGTCGTACTCGTCGGCACCGTACTCGTCGGCACCGTACTCACCGGCCCCGCCATCGATCGCATCGACGGTGTAGGAGCCCGCTGCACCGACCGGCGGTAGCGATGCCCACGGATCCTGCGGCGGCGGGCCGTAGCCACCCTCACGATCGACCCCCCGGTCATCGGTTTGGTCGGCGCGTGGGTCATCGGATTGGTCATCGCGCTGGCCGTAGCCGTAATAGGCACGGTCATACGGGTCGTCGTCGAAATCGTCGTCGAACCGGTCCTCATCACCGGATCGACGGTTGCGCAGCACCGCCATGGCGATCACCGCGATCAGACCCACCAGCGGGATCAGCCCGAGCAACCACCACCAACGCCAGGTGTACCACTTGTCGCCGCTGTCGCTGCCGCCGTTCGCCTGCGGTCCGTCGGCCTGCGCCTGCGGGGAATCCGCCCCGGGGACCTGCAGGCCCGCCAGCTGCGATTGCAATCCCGCGGGCTCGGTGCTGAACCGGTTCGCCGCCTTGTCCCAGGAGATGGATCCGCCATTGAACTGTTGGTTGATCACACCGCCGTTGTCGGTCTGATCGCTCTTGGGTGCGCCGAGTTCACCGGTCGCGCCACCAAGTTTCTGCCAGGCGGCGTTCATGGCGCCGCGGACGATCACCGCACCGAAGTCGGGGGTCCAGAAGATGACCGGCTTGTCCTCGGCGGCGAACGGCACCACCGCGCTCTGCGGCGCCAGTCCGCCGTCTGCCTCGCTGGCGGTCGGGAAACCGAGATCACCGGTCGGCCCGCCCACGCTCTCGTACTTGGCCAGGATCTGGCCGGTCACCACGTTGGCGCCGGTGGCCGGGCTGTAGAAGATCTTGCCGCCCGCATAGTTCTGGCCGACGCCGTCGGCGCCGATCGCGTACTGGGCACCCTCTTCGGCGCCGAGTGGGCCGAGCTCACCGCCGGCGGCACGTCGTGCCGCGGCGATGGCCGATGCTGCATCGGAGGGCACCTGAACCGCGCCGAGCTGGCCGGCCAGCTCGGGCGGGGTCGTCGTGAACGCTCGCGTCTTGCGGTCCCAGGAAATCTGGCCGCCGGTGAACTTCTGCGAGACGACATCACCGTCGGTGGTCTCGTCGTCGGCAGGCACACCGAGCACACCTGCCGATCCGCCCAAGGCGTCCCAGGCGCTGTTGATGGCACCGCGCACCACCCGCGCACCGGTGGCCGGGGTCCAGAAGATCACCGGGTTGTCCGGCGCGTTGAACGTCACGTTGCGGCTGTCGGCCGCCCGGCCGGGACCCTCGTCGATGGTCGGGAAGCCCAGGTCACCGGTGGGACCACCCAGAGATTCGTACTTCTCAAGGATGGCCCCGGACATGATGTGGGCGCCGGTCTGCGGGGTGAAGAAGATCTTGCCGCCGGCGAAGTTCTGGCCGAAGCCCGGCCCCGCCGGGTACACGCCGCCGTCCTTGGGACCGAGGGGTCCCTCCGCGCCGCCGCCGGCGGTCTCCCACGCGGCGGTGATCGCCGCATCGGCATCGCCTTCCGGTGTCGCCGACACCTGCGGTGCCAGCAGCACCGTCGCGGCCATCAGCCCGGCACTTACCAGCACTGCTGCCGCCCGCCCGGCAAAGCTGCCGAGTCGGGTTCGCTGCCTGGTCATTCGGTCCTCCCGGAAGTCGTGCAAAACCCCACGAAAGTATCGTGTTCGTCAACTCTGCGACAGTTGTCGGCGAACTCGTGGGATATCGCCACCTGCGGCGACGGCGTGTCGGACCAGCTAGACCCCCAGACTGCGACCGATGATCTCCTTCATGATTTCGGTGGTGCCGCCGTAAATAGTCTGGATCCGCGAGTCCAGGAACGCCCGGGCGATCGGATATTCGCGCATGTAGCCATAGCCGCCGTGCAGTTGCAGACACCGATCCACCAGCCGAACCTGCGCTTCGGTGCTGAACCACTTGGCCATCGCGGCCTGCTCCACGGTCAGCTTCCGATCGAGGTGCAGCTTGATGAACTCATCGACCATGACCCGGATCGCGGTGGCCTCGGTGGCCAACTCGGCAAGCAGGAACCGGCTGTTCTGGAAGCTCCCGATCGGCTTACCGAAGGCCTTGCGCTCCTTGGCGTACTGCAGGGTCTCCTCCAGCGCGGACTCCATCGCCGCGGCCGCCATGACCGCGATACTGATGCGCTCCTGAGGCAGGTTCTGCATCAGATAGAGGAAGCCCATGCCCTCCTGGCCGAGAAGGTTCTCGACCGGCACCCGGACATCGGTGAACGAGAGCTCGGCGGTGTCCTGGGCCTCCAGACCGATCTTGTCCAGATGCCTGCCCCGCTCGAAGCCCTCCATACCGCGCTCGACGACCAGCAGCGAGAAGCCCTGCGCACCCTTGTCGGGGTCGGTGCAGGCCACCACGATCACGAGATCCGCGTGGATACCGTTGGTGATGAAGGTCTTCGAACCGTTGAGGACGTAGTGGTCGCCATCCCGGACGGCGCGGGCCTTGATTCCCTGCAGGTCGCTGCCGGTGCCCGGTTCGGTCATTGCGATCGCCGTGATCAATTCGCCGCTGCAGAACCCGGGCAGCCAGCGTTGCTTCTGTTCCTCGGTGGTCAGCTCGATCAGGTACGGCGCGATGACATCGTTCTGCAGGGTGAACCCGAGGCCGCTGTGTCGGCCCGCGCTGGTCTCCTCGGTGATGACGACGTTGTAGCGGAAGTCCGGATTGCCACCGCCGCCGTACTCCTCGGGTACCGCCATGCCGAGAAAGCCCTGCTTACCGGCCTCGCGCCATACCTCTCTGTCGACGATCTTCGCCTTCTCCCATTCCTCCCGGAAGGGCGCGGCATGGCGCTCCAGGAAGGCACGGTACGACTCACGGAACAATTCGTGCTCGGGCTCGAACAACGTGCGGTCGTATTTGACGGCGCCCATCTGTGACCTCCGGTACTGGTTATCGGTTGGGTGACGACCAACATATACCAACCGGATGGTTGGTCGAACGTCGCTGGTCGGTCGAACGTGGCGGGGATCGCCCTACGATGAGCCGGTGCCGCGTAGCAGCCTCGCCCACTGGGGCGTCTTCTCCGCCGATGTGGCCGATGGCGATATCACCGCGGTGACGCCCGCCGCCGGTGACGCCGACCCTTCTCCCCTGCTGGGCAACCTGCCGGGCTCGCTGCGACACCGTTCTCGCATCACCGGACCGGCGGTGCGGGCAGGCTGGCTGCGCGACGGACCCGGGCCCAGCGACCGCCGCGGCGCCGACGAGTTCGTCGCGGTCAGTTGGCCAGAACTCACCGAACTGCTCGCCGATGAACTGCGACGGGTCATCGACACCCACGGCAACGAGGCCATCTACGGCGGTTCCTATGGGTGGGCCAGCGCAGGACGCTTCCACCACGCCCAGAGCCAGGTGCACCGGTTCCTCAAACTGCTCGGCGGATACACCTCGTCGCGGCACTCGTACAGCCTGGGCGCCACCGGCGTGATCATGCCCCGCGTCGTGGGCACCCATGACGACCTGTTCAAACGCTCGACGTCCTGGGATGTCATCGTCGAGCACACGGATCTGCTGGTGGCCTTCGGCGGGTTGGCGTGCAAGAACACCGGAATCAATCACGGTGGCACGTCGGCGCATCCGGCCCGTGACGCACTGCGCCGGTTGCGCCATCGCGGCGGTCGTATCGTGTCGTTCTCACCGCTGCGCGATGACGTCGACGGTGAGTGTGAATGGCATGCGCCCGTGCCGGGAACCGACGTTGCCGTGATGCTGGGATTGGCGCATGTGCTGGCCACCGAGGGGCTGGCCGACCGCGGCTTCCTCGACGAGTACTGCACCGGGTACGACCGATTCGAGCGTTATCTCTTGGGGACCGATGACGGCGTGCCCAAGACGCCGGCGTGGGCGGCCGAGATCAGCGGACTGTCCGCCGCCGATATCACCACGCTGGCGCGCCGGATGGCCGCCGGGCGCACGCTGGTCACCGTCAGCTGGTCACTGCAACGCATCCGACACGGTGAACAGGCGCCCTGGATGGGTCTGACACTGGCGTCCATGCTGGGCCAGATCGGCGTGCCCGGAGCGGGTTTCGGACACGGGTACGGTTCGATGAACGAACCGGGACTGCCACCGTTGCGCCATCCGCTGCCGGTGTTGCCGCAGGGGGCGAACCGGGTGCACACATTCATCCCGGTGGCGGCGGTCAGCGATATGCTGCTGCACCCTGGTGAGGCCTTCGACTACAACGGCCGTCGGCTCAGCTATCCCGATATCCGACTGGTGTACTGGGCCGGCGGCAATCCGTTCCACCATCACCAGAACATCGGTCGGTTACGGCGCGCGCTTGCCCGGCCCGACACCATCGTCGTCCACGACCCGTATTGGACGGCGATGGCCAAGCACGCCGATATCGTCGTGCCCTCCACCACCGCCTATGAGCGTGACGACTACTCGGGATCCAAGAACGACCCGCTGCTGGTCGCGATGCCGGCACTCGCCGAGCCCTACGCGCAGTCGCGGGACGACTACACGACCTTCGCCGAACTGGCCGAGCGGCTCGGGGTCGGCGAGCAGTTCACCGAGGGCAGGACCGCGCGGCAGTGGCTGCGGCACATGTACGAGACATGGTCGGCCGGAGTGGATTTCGCGGTGCCCACGTTCGACCAGTTCTGGTCCGACGGTCAGCTCAGGTTGCCCACCGAGTCCGGGCTGACCCTGTTGGCTGACTACCGTGCCGATCCGCGGACCCATCCGCTACACACGCCCAGCGGGCGGATCGAGATCTTCTCGGCCGATATCGACGGGTTCGGCTACGCCGATTGCGCCGGACACCCGGCCTGGTTCGAGCCGACCGAGTGGCTGGGCGGTCGACGTGCGGCCGACTACCCGTTGCATCTGCTGGCCAACCAGCCGAGCAGTCGATTACACAGTCAGCTCGATATCGGGGCGGTCAGCCGCGGCTCGAAAGTGGCCGACCGCGAACCGATCCGGATCCACCCAACCGATGCGGCCGAGCGGGGCCTCGCCGACGGTGATGTGGTGCGGGTGTTCAACGATCGCGGCGCCTGCCTGGCCGGCGTGGTCATCGATGCCGGTGTCCGTCCGAAAGTGGTCCAACTCGCGACCGGGGCCTGGTACGACCCGCTGGACCCCACCGACCCGGATTCGCTGTGCGTGCACGGCAATCCGAATGTGCTCACCGAGGATGTCGGCACCTCGTCGCTGGCGCACGGATGTACCGGCGCCCATGTGCTCGTCGAGGTGCAACGCTATGAGCAGCCGCTTCCTCCGGTGCGCGCGCACGAGCCACCGGTGGTTCGTCAGTCCCGGCCCGCCACCGTCGCTTCGCTCGCCCCGCTGGGCAGCCGCGGACCGATCAGATCGACGAACGCGTCGACAACGCGGTAGGTGTCGGCCATCGGCAGGTCGCGCAGGATGGACGCGGACAGCATGGTGGAGATGATGCCCCAGGCCATGATCGCGGTGTCGGCCGATTCCTGTTCCCCCATCGACGCGAAGTCCGTGGCAAGGGTGCGCTGGGCAACGGACGCGAATCGATCCATCAGGTCGCGGGCGTTGGCGTCGGTGGTGTTCTGCAGCAGCATGCAGACCTTGAAGAACGCCGGCCGACGTTCGAAGCTGCTGATGATGCCGCGCATCTTCTCGCGGACCTGCTGTTCGGTGGCAGGAAGGTCCGCTTCGGCAGCAGCGAAAACCGGTTGCGCCCATTGCATCAACACCGCGGCATAGACATTTTCCTTGGACGTGAAGTATCGGTAAAGGGTGCCCAGCGCGACCCCGGCATGGTCGGCGACATCGCGCATCTGGATCTGCTCGTAGTCCTGCGACTTCAGAAGATCCAGTGCGGCATCCACTATCTGGGCACGGCGAGCCCGCTTGTAGTCGGGTAGTTCGGTGTCGGCCGCGGTCATGCGCGCGGTAGCCCGAGGATCATGGTGGCGATGATATTGAGCTGGATCTCGACGGTGCCACCGCCGATGACCTCGGCGGGCATTATCAACGTATCGGCCACCGCGGGATGGTCGGCTCCACCGACCATGGCGGCACGACCGCTGAAGGCCAACGCATCGGCGGTCACCTGGCGCACCAGCAGTGCGGTGCCGACTTTGCCGACGCTCGACGCCGGGCCCGGCCCGTGTCCGGCAAGCCTGCGCAAGGTGTCGCGCACCGCCAGCGCGCCGATGGCATTGGTGGTGGCCCGCACCCTGCCCAACGCCTGGCGGACCGCGACGCCCCCGGGTCCGGCACTGCGGGCCAGTGCCCGCAGCTCGCGCTCCTTGTCCTGTTTGGCGTAGGCACCGATGGCCACCCGTTCGTTGGCCATCGTGGCCAACGCATGTGACCATCCCGCGGTCGGCTCGCCGACCAGCATGTCGTCGGGCACGAAGACGTCGTCGAAGAACACCTCGTTGAAATGCTCGTCACCGCTGGCTGTTCGCAGCGGCCGAATGGTGATGCCCGGAGTGCTCATATCGACCAGGAAGTAACCGATGCCCCGATGTTTGGCGGCCTCGGGGTCCGTCCTGGCCAGCAACGCACCCCAATCCGCGCGTTGCGCCGAGGAGGTCCACACCTTCTGCCCGTCGATCCGCCAGCCGCCCTCGACCTTGGTCGCCCTGGTCGTCAGGGCCGCCAGATCCGACCCGGCACCGGGTTCGGAGAACAGCTGGCACCACCCGATCTCACCGCGCAGCGTCGGCACCGCGAAGCGCTCCCGCTGGGCGTCGGTGCCTTCGGCGATAACCGTCGGCAGTATCCATTGCGCGATTCCCAGTGATGGCCGGACAAGGGCGGGCCGCCGGTCGAATTCTTCGTCGATGACGAGCTGTTGGGCCGGTGTCGCGTCCAGCCCCCACGGCGCGGGCAGATACGGCGCCACGACTCCGGCATCGGCCAGCGCGGTTCGGCGCGGACCGGTCCAGAACTCCGCGTACTCGGGGTTCTGCCGGCCCGGCGCCTCGTTGTCCAGCTGCGCCGCCGCGTCGATCAGCGCAGCGATCTGGGCCCGGAACCGCTCTTCCACACCGGCCAGTTCGATGCCGAAATCCCTTGGCTGCCGGTCGGGTTCCCCGAGCAGCTCGGCCCACTCGGCAACACTGCCCGCGGCGGCGGCCAGGCTGATCGACCGCTTCCAATACAGATGCAGGTCATGCTCCCAGGTGTACCCGATGGCCCCGAACATCGTCAGCGCATCGACGACCAGATCCGGCAGCTTGCCGATCGCCGCGATCGCGGCACCGGCGGCAGCGGTCTGGTGCTGGTCGATCGGCTGTTCGGCGCCGCGCACCGCATCCCATGCGGCGGCCGCAGCCAATTCACTGTCGATGAACAACCGGGCCGCCTTGTGCTGCAAGGCCTGGAACGCACCGATCGGACGGCCGAACTGTTCACGCACCTTGAGATAGGCGACCACAGTGTCCACACACCAGCGTGCGATTCCTGCCGCCTCGGCGGCCATCAGGCCGATCACATGGCACCGCGCCCGCATCGGGTCGACACCGGCCAGCACGGCGTCGGCCGTCACGGGCGCAGCGGCGCACGACAGGGTGCCCACATCTCGGGTCAGATCGGTCGGAGTGTCTGCCTGCACCGAGACTCCCTCGGCCGAGACCCCGATCAGGAACCAGAGTCGTTGCGCTGCATCGGTATCGGCAGCGACGATCACGTGTTCGGCGGCGGCGATACCGAGTTGCGGTCCGGCCGTGCCGGTCAGCCGCCACCCTGCGCCGTCTGGTTCGGCTCGCAGCACGCCGTCTGTCGGCAACATCACCGCCATCGGGCCACCCGCCGCAAGAGCTTCGCGCACGGCTCGCACCGCCGGTTGTTCCGGCAGGTCGGCGGTGATGGCAGCGGCGATCATCGTGGGCAGCAGCGGCCCGGGCAGCAGGCCATAGCCCGCGGCGTCGACGACGCAGGCGGCATCGGCGAAACCGCCACCCTGCTCGGGTAACTGGACAGCATGCAGAGCGTGTGACACCAGGGCCGTCCAGAACGCCGGACGTCCCCCGGCCGCCAGGGCATCGAACTGCGATCGTGTCAGTTCCAGTCCACCGTGCCTGCGGGCGAAACCCGCCATCGCCTCGGTCAGCTGTACCTGTTCGTCGGTGAGGGCCAGCGCCATGTCTCCCCTATTCGGCCGCGGTGTAATGCAAGAGGGTGATATCTGCGCCGTCGGGTTCGGTGAAGACCGGTGTCATCGCCATACCGATCCGCAGCCGAGCCGGATCGACGCCGACGATCTCGGTGGCCAGTCGCGGCCCCTCGGTCCACTGCACCACACCGAGCAGGTGCGGAACGGCATCGGCGAATTGCGGGGCGACCGGACGCCGCGCGACGGCGAAGCTGACCAGGGTCGCGTCACCGGAGATCTGACGCCATTGCAGATCGTCGGCCAGGGTGCCGGGTGCCAGTATGCGCGGATAGAACACGTAGGCATCCGATGACGGTGAGTACTGCACCCACACCTCGTGCCGCCGCAGACCGTCCCAGTACGGTGCCGAGGTAGGCGTGGGCAGCGGTAGCGGCCGCACCATCGGGTCGGTCATCAGTCCCCCTCCAGGACGAGAGCTTCTTGCTCGCTGAGCACTCCACCGTTGCCCGAGACGAAGGCACGGTGACAGTCGGCGACCTGAGTTTCCCCGGCACGTCCCATGAGCTGGCGCGTGGCATCGCAGACATGGTGCATACCACCGGCATTTCCTGGCTGGCCGTAGCCGAGCTGGCCGCCTGCGGTGTTCATGGGGAAGTCACCGCGGAAGGTCAGGTCGTGGTCGGTGACGAACTGCATACCCGCGCCTTTGGCGCAGAAGCCCGCGTCCTCCAACGTCAACAGCGCGGTGATGGTGTAGCAGTCGTATATCGACACCATGTCCATGTCTGCCGGGGACAGACCGGCCATCCCGAAGGCGGATTCGGCGACCTTCACCATGGGTGTCTGGAGCGGGTCGGCGGCATAGACCGGGGATTTGTACGGCACCCGTTCGCCGAATCCCCTGATCCAGACCGGCCGGTGCCGGGTTGTGCGGGCCAGTTCGGCATTGGTGACCAGCACTGCCGATCCCCCCATGCACGGCATGACGATTTCCAGCATGTGCAGCGGGGAGGCGATGATCGGGCTGTCCAGGACGTCGGCGATGGTCACCGATTTGTCCCGGAACACCGCACCGGGTGTGTGGTTGGCGTTCACCCGTTGGTCGACGACGATCTTGGCCATCGCTTTCTCGTCGTATCCGTATGCCGCCGAATACATCTGGGCGACCTGTGCGTAAGGCCCGTTCTGGCCGAGGTAGCCGTAGGGGATCTCGAACTCGGCCTGCGGCGAGCCGTACCGGAAGCTGGAGGCCCCGTAGAACAGCGCATCGCCGGGATCGTAGGGACGCTCCGCCGACATCGGCGTCAGATAGTTGGCCGGGATGGCACACAGCACCGCCTGGCAGAGCCCGAGTTCGATGGCCGCCGCCGCGCGCCACACCATGGCCGCGCCCGAGGCACCGCCGAGATCGACGATCTCGGCGAAGTTCACCGCAAGACCCAGGTACTCGGCGACCGTGGACGGCACGAACAGCTGGGACTCCATGACCCCGCAGGTCACCAGCCCATCGACCTGCTGCACCGACAAGCCGGCATCGGCCACCGCCGCGGCTGCCAGCCGCGCCCATTGTTCGATCGTGAATTCCGCGGCCCCGGTCGGCTTTCGCGTCGCCGGTAGCTCGTGGAACCCGACAATCGCTGCGTCACCACGCAAACCCAACGGACACTCCCTCCACGAATCCGGACGGACCGACGATATTAGAATGAGATTCTATTTTCAATATGCGGTTTACGCTCCCGTCAGCCCGCTCGAGTGCAACGATCCGAAGAGCCGGCCGAAAACCACGACGAGGGGGAACCGATGGGCTTTGCACGGCGCGCCATCACAACAGTGATCACGGTGCTCCTCGCGATCGCGGTGTCGGTCGCCTCGACGCTGACCCTGGCCGCCGCGCTGGCCGCCACCGCGCTGATCGTCCCCGGCACGGGCACCCCCGACGCGAACGGGATCGACGGGTATCTGGAGAACGCCAGGGACTACTACATCGCGCCGTTCAACCCGTCCTGCACCGCAGACAACGACTGCACGCTGGAAGGCATCAACTACCCGGCACAGTTCTGGCCCATCCCGCTACCCGGATGGGGCGGCCTGACCGGCGACAAATGGGATGTGTCGACCGGAGCGGGACTCTCCACGCTCAACGGCACGCTGGTCGACACCCTGGCGCAGAACCCGCCGAACACCCCGGTGATCCTGATGGGCTACTCCCAGGGCGCCAACATCGTCAGCCGGGAAAAGCGCAATCTCGCCGGACTTCCCAAGAACCAGAACTACCTGTCCTTCGTCATGATCGGAAACACGAACCGCCCCAACGGCGGCCTGTTCGAGCGACTGGCCTTCCTGGGGCACGTGCCCATCCTGGATGCCACGTTCGGGCTGCCCGCACCCACCGACACCTGCGACCACATCTGCGCCACCGATATCGCCTTCCAGTACGACGGCGTCTCCGACTTCCCGATCTACCCCGTCAACGCGCTCGCCGTGCTGAACGCGATCGCGGGCTTCTGGTACGTGCACGGCACCTACCTGGCCCCCAACCAGAAAGACGTCGGCGAACTGCCCGACGACTACACCCCGGAAGAACTGGCCGTCGAACTGGCCGATCAGGACAACTGGGAGGAGCACGGCGATACCCGCTACGTCACCGTCCCGACCCGCACCCTGCCGATCGTGCGGCCGTTCCTCGAATTCGCCGCCTTCACCGGCACCGGGTTCCTGATCACCCCGATCGTGGACTTCGTCTCCCCGCTCTTGCGGGTGCTCATCGAGACCGGTTACGACCGCACCCTCAGTTACGGTGTGCCCGCACCGTTCCGCTTGATTCCCAGGATCAATCCGGTCACCTTCGTCCAGGATGTCGCGGCCGCGATCGGCGAGGGCTTCCAGGCCGCCTTCGGCCCGAAGCCCGTCCCGGCACCGGCGCCGCCGGCGGCGATCGTGCCAGACGAGCAGCGCACCCGCCTGACGACGCCGCCCGACACCGACGGTGCGGACGTGCTGCCGCTTTCCCACTCGCTCGACACCGCCACGACAGACGACGAGTCCGGCGATACCGAAGACCTGCTCAAAGACCCGAGCAGCGAGGATGTGCGCGGCAACGACGACGTGGAACAGCGTCAAGAGGATCTTTCCCGCGAGGACCTGGTCGAGGATGTGCGCGACGAGGGCCTGGACGATCAGGACGAAGACCGAGCACCGACGGTCGAGGTGCTGCACCCAGATGGTGCGACGACCGAGGATTCGGGCGTCGCGACATCGATCGTGACACGCGACGATACGACGACCGAAACCGATTCGGATCCCTCGCCCGCCGGCGACGCGGCGGCCGCCTGACCCGCGGGCAGGCGCCCATCACCGGGACCTCGGGGGATCCGATGAACGGTGCGCCTGCCCGTGTCGACTACCAGTTACTGAACTCCCCGAGTGCTGCCGCGAGCGGAACCGGCACGCGGGCAGCGATTTTGGTTCCCTTGTCGGTGTGTTCCGTCGATTCGATGCGCCCCTCGGCGTGGACGCGGGCCACCAGGTCGCCGCGCTCGTAGGGCAACGTCACGTCGACGAACGCGTCGGTCGGCTCGACCAGATCCGCCATCCGGGTACGTAACTGCGCCAGGCCTTCCCCGGTGTGCGCCGAGACGAACACCGCGTCCGGCAGCGCACGCCGCAGCTGTGCCAGCGCGAGATCACCCGCCGCGTCGATCTTGTTGACCACCAACAGTTCCGGCGGTGGGGCGATGCCGTATTCGGTGACGACATCGTTGATCACCGTACGCACCGCCTGGATCTGGGCCAGCGGGGTGGCATCGGAGCCGTCGACCACGTGGATGAGCAACTCCGCGTCGGCCACCTCCTCCAGGGTGGACCGGAACGCCTCCACCAGCTGGGTTGGCAGGTGGCGGACGAACCCGACGGTGTCGGTGAGCACGAACGCGCGACCATCCTCGAACTCCCCACGCCGGGTGGTCGGCTCCAGCGTGGCGAACAGCGCATTCTCGACGAGGACGCCGGCCCCGGTGAGCGCGTTGAGCAGGCTGGACTTGCCGGCGTTGGTGTAGCCGACGATCGCCAGTGCGGCGGCATCGCTGCGCCGACGGCTGCCGCGCTGGGTGTCGCGGATCTTCTTCATATCCTTGATCTCGCGGCGCAGTTTGGACATCCGCTCGCGGATGCGGCGCCGGTCGGTCTCGATCTTGGTCTCACCAGGGCCGCGAGTACCCACACCGCCACCGGCACCACCGGCCCGGCCACCGGCCTGCCGGGACATCGATTCACCCCAACCGCGCAGTCGCGGCAGCATGTACTCCATCTGGGCCAGCGACACCTGCGCCTTGCCCTCCCGGCTCGTCGCGTGCTGGGCGAAGATGTCCAGGATCAGGGCGGTGCGGTCGATCACCTTGACCTTGACGGCCTTCTCCAGGGCGTTGAGCTGGGCGGGGCTGAGCTCGCCGTCGCAGATGACGGTGTCCGCACCGGTGGCCTCGACGATCTCACGCAGCTCGATGGCCTTGCCGGAACCGATATAGGTCGAGGCGTCGGGCTTGTCGCGGCGTTGCACCAGACCCTCGAGGACCTCCGAGCCTGCGGTCTCGGCGAGCGCGGCCAGTTCGGCCATGCTCGCGTCGACATCGGCCGCGCTGCCCTCGGTCCACACCCCCACCAGGACCACGCGCTCCAGACGCAGCTGGCGATACTCGACTTCGGAGATATCGGCGAGCTCGGTGGACAGTCCGGCGACCCTGCGCAGGGCCGCCCGGTCTTCCAGGGCGAGTTCACCGGTACTGGGTACGGGATTGTTCGGAGAAAATTCAGTCATATGTGCTTTCGATGGTGACATGCCGCCCGGGCTGCACGCATGTGATTAATCGCCCGCATAGTCACCGCGGGCCACCAGGGCCGACGGACCATGCAGGTAGCTGGTGGCCTCGGTGATGGTGACGGTGACCTCGCCGCCGGGGATACGGACCCGTAAGGTCCCGGTGTCATCGCCGCCGTCCACCAGGGCAGCCAACGCCGCCGCAACGGTTCCTGTTCCGCAGGAACGTGTTTCGCCGACTCCGCGTTCATGGACCCGCATGCTGACCGCGCCCGACTCAGGGCGGGTGAGCACCTCGATGTTGACACCCTCGGGGAACTGACCGGTATCGAAGGACACCGGGGCTGCCACGTCGAGGGCGGCAAGCTGCGCGGCGCTGAGATCGCTGACGCAGGCCAGATGCGGATTGCCGACATCCACGCCGAGCCCGGTGAAGCTCTGCCCGCCGACCACGGCCGAACCGGTCCCCAGCAGGACGGCCTTGCCCATGTCCACGGTGACCTCGGCCCGCGCGCGCTCGCCGGCGTCGATCCGCACGACCACCGGTCGTGGCCCGGCCAACGAGCCCACCACGAACTCGTCACGGTGCTCCAGACCGGCGGCACGCAGATAGTGCGCGAACACTCGCACCCCGTTACCGCACATCTGGGCGATCGAGCCGTCGGCGTTGCGGTAGTCCATGTACCAGTCGTCGCCGGCCACCCCCTCGGGCAGCACGGCGAACGCCCCGGCCGCCCGGGCCGCGGCGGCGGTCGTCACCCGCAGCACCCCGTCGGCGCCGAGGCCGCGGCGCCGGTCGCACAGGGTGGCCACCCAGTCGGCGTGCAGTTCGAGTTCGGCATCCAGGTCGGGCAGCACGACGAAGTCGTTCTGCGTTCCGTGTCCCTTGACGAAGGGGATGCCCAGTATCACCCGTCCAGGATACTCAGCGCGGCCTCGACCAGGTCATCGCGCGAACCGTCCAGCCACCGGACCCGATGATCACGCCGGAACCATGACCGCTGCCGCCGCACATACCGTCGGGTGCCCACGAAGGTGGCTTCGCGCGCCCCGGCGAAATCGGGATCATCGCCGGCATCCAGCGCCGCGAGCACCTGGGCGTAGCCGATCGCGCGGGCGGCGGTCACCCCGTCGCGCAGGCCGCGCTCGATCAGGCCGCCGACCTCTCCGACCAGTCCGTCGGCGAACATGGCCTCGGTGCGCGCGCGCAAGCGGGTATCGAGCGCGCCTGTCTCCCAGTCCAATCCGATGATCTGGGTGCCCCACCGCGGATTGCCGATCCGTGGCGCGGACGCGGCGAACGGTTCACCGGTCAACTCGACGACTTCCAGCGCCCGCACGATGCGGCGGGCGTCGGTGTCCAGAATTGCCGCCGCCGCGGCGGGATCGACGCGCGCCAGTTCGCCGTGCAGTGCGGCCACCCCGTCCTCGGCCAGCCGGGCCTCCCATTTGGCCCGCACCGTGGGATCGGTATCGGGAAACGACCACTGGTCGAGCAGGGACTGGATGTAGAGCATCGAGCCGCCCACGATCACCGGCACAGCTGCACGCGCCAGGATGGCCTCGATATCGGCGGCCGCACTGTGCTGATACCGCGCGACCGAGGCGTTCTCGGTGACGTCGAGGACATCGAGCTGGTGGTGGACGATGCCTTCGCGCTGCTCGGGCGGCAGTTTGGCGGTGCCGATGTCCATACCGCGGTAGAGCTGCATGGCGTCGGCGTTGACGATCTCGCCACCCAGTCGGTGGGCCAGTGCCAGCGCGAGCGCGGACTTCCCGGTGCCGGTCGGGCCGATCACGGCGACCGGCCGCAGCGCTGGGGTCACAGCCGCCACGTCCCGACGAAGTAGCCGACCCCGTACGGGGCGCCGCGGTAGAGCTCATGCGCCACCACCGGTGTCGCACCGACCAGGTCGGCCACCACCCGATAGGCATCGCGCCCCACCGCACCGACGGCCACGTCGGCCAGGTTCGCGGTGTCACCGGCGGCCAGCGCATCGTCGAGCCGGCGCTGCCCTTGCGCCGAATCGGGATCGAACCCACCCGGCGCGGTGGGGGTCAGGGTATTTGCGCCGTCGGCGACCACCAGCACGCCGATCGGGTCACCGGTGGCGTCCAGGACCGCACGCAGGGATCGGGTATCGGTGTCCGGTCCGACGATGTGCACTTCGGCCACGGCGTCGGGCGCGGCGTTGGCGCGCACCCAGCCGGTGATCAACGCGGCCAGCGGCAGGTCGGTCACCGCGCCGTCCGACCCCGGCGACAACCTCACGACGATGTCGGCACCGTAACCGGCGAAGGTTCCGACCGCCTGCGGGCCCACGACGGCAGAGCCCTGACCCGCGGCCACGGCGACCCAGCGTGACGGCAGCTGGGCGCCGACCGTCAGTACGGCCGCCCGCAGATCGGCCACCTCCTCGGCCGCCGCTCCGGCCAACTCCGGCACCAGGATCGGCGCGGATGGAATCAGTGCAATGGCCGCCAACACGCCTTCACGCTAGCGCGCGGGCGAAACCTCCTCGTCGGCCCAGCCCGCCTCGCCACGCGCCAGCGCAGCGGTCGCCACGACCATCACCACCACCGCAGCCACCAGGGTGATCCACCCCGCCTCTCCGGGACGCAAGGTCTCCCCCAACACCACCACGCCGAGAGCAGACGCGACGACCGGTTCGGTCACCGTCATCGTCGGTAGCGACGCCGTGATCGCGCCCGCTCGGAAGGCCGCTTGTTGATAGGCGGTGCCCGCCACCGCGACCAGCGCCCACGCATACAGCTCCGGAGTGCGCAGCAGCTCTGCGAACCCGTCGCCCAGTCGGTCCACCACCGCCTTGGTGAGGATCGCGAAGATCCCCCACAGCGCGCCCGACACCACCGCAAGCAGGATCGCGCCGATCGGCTTGCCCGACCAGATCCGCGCTCCGGCCACACACAGCACCAGCAGCGGGCCCAGCACGGCGATGACGGCCAGCCAGGCCTCCGTCCCGGCGCGGGCCTGGCCCTCCGTGGGGTTCCCGACGGTCACGATCACCGCCACCGAGATCGCCAGCAGCACCGCCCACGTCCATTCGAAACGGGTCACCCGGCGCCGGTAGGCCCGCGCATTGAGGGGCAGCGCGAAGAGCAAGGAGGTCACCAACAGCGCCTGCACCAGAAGCACCGATCCGAATCCCAGTGCCGCGGCCTGCAAACCGAACCCGACCGCCGAGACCAGGCTGCCGACCCACCAGGCCCGGTCGCGCAGCAGTCGCAGGAACAGCGCGAGGTGGCTGACGTCCTCGTCGGTCACCTCGTGGGCAGAGCGCTGGTGGATGACATCGCCGATGGCGATGAACAGGGCGGCACCGAGCGCCAGCAGTGCGGCGATATCCGCCTTGTCCAACGCGGCCTCCTGAAGGGTTTGGGTCCTGAGGTTGCCCGTAAAGCGGTTCGGATCGCAACCGCAGATCGCGCACGCATCGCGAAGCTGTGCGCACGGACTGGACCGACCTGCTTGAATAACGTGCGGAAGCATCGGGCGCCGCGTCGCGCGGCAGGTGCGCGGGTCAAACCGCGCGGGAGTGCGAGGAAGAGATGACAACCAGCGATTCAGGGCCGGGCGAGACCGCCGACACGTCGGCACCCAAACCCACACCGAAACCGATCCCACGGCCCGGACCGCGGCCCGCACCCCATCCCCGGCCGGCGGCCGCCGCGGCACCGGTCGTGCCGCCGTCGGTGGACCCGCACCGCTTCGGCCGTGTCGAGGACGATGGCACGGTCGTGCTGATCACCTCGGCCGGTGAGCGTGTCATCGGGTCCTGGCAGGCCGGTGACGCCGAGGCGGCCTACGCCCATTTCGGTCGCCGCTTCGATGACCTCAATACCGAGGTCGTGCTGCTGGAAACCCGGCTGGCCTCCGGCAGCGGTGATGCCCGCAAGATCAAGTCCGCCGCCACGGCGCTACTGGAGACGCTGCCCACGGCCGCGGTTCTCGGCGATGTCGACTCCGTGCAGGCCCGGTTGAACAGCATTCTCGAACACGCCGACGGGGCCGCCGCCGAGGAACGCGCACGCCGCGATGAGCACCGTGCGGCGCAGACCGCACGCAAGGAAGCCCTGGCCGCCGAGGCCGAGGAGATCGCCAACGCCACCGGCCAGTGGAAGGCCGCCGGCGACCGGCTCCGCGCCATCCTTGACGAATGGCGCACCATCACCGGGCTGGACCGCAAGACCGATGACGCGCTGTGGAAGCGCTACTCGGCGGCGCGCGAGACGTTCAACCGGCGCCGTGGTTCACACTTCGCCGAGCTCGACCGTGAACGCGTCGGTGCGCGCCAGGCGAAGGAGGCCTTGTGTGAGAAGGCCGAGAAGCTCAGCGACTCCACCGACTGGGCCGCCACCGCGGCGACCTTCCGCGATCTGCTCGCCCAGTGGAAGGCGGCCGGGCGTGCGGCCAAGGATGTCGACGATGCGCTGTGGGCACGTTTCAAGGCCGCCCAGGACACCTTCTTCGCCGCCCGCAACGCCGTACACGCCGAGCGGGACGCCGAGTTCAGCGCCAATGCCGACGCCAAGGAGAAGCTGCTGGCCGAGGCCGAGCGCATCGACATCTCCGACCCCAAGGCCGCGCTGTCGGCGCTGCGCAACATCGGCGACAAGTGGGATGCCATCGGCAAGGTACCCCGCGAGCGTTCGGCGGATCTGGAACGCCGGTTGCGGGCGGTGGAGAAGAAGGTCCGCGACGCGCAGACCGTCGATCACACCGATGCCGAGGCCAAGGCCCGTGCCGACCAGTTCCGGGAACGGGCCGAGCAGTTCGAGCGCCAGGCGGAGAAGGCCGAGGCGGCCGGTAAGACCAAGGATGCCGAGAAGGCCCGGGCCAGTGCCGCGCAGTGGCGCGAGTGGGCGGGTACGGCCGCCGAGGCCGTCACCAAGAAGCGTTAGCCCTCGTCGTCCAGCAGCGACTTACGCTGCTGGGCGGCGATCGCCGCGCGTCGCTCTTCCTCGGCACTCAGATGCACCGCGGTACGCGTCCACACCACGCGTGCCC
Organism: Mycolicibacterium neoaurum ATCC 25795; assembly: GCF_000691525.1. GTDB lineage: Bacteria > Actinomycetota > Actinomycetes > Mycobacteriales > Mycobacteriaceae > Mycobacterium > Mycobacterium neoaurum. The sequence goes on along the minus strand of NZ_JMDW01000009.1, from coordinate 140,866 downwards.
AGTGGAAGGCCAGCACCAGCACCGCGATCCAGGCGATGATCAGGCCGATCCCTGGACCGGGCAGATCACCGCCTGCGGTCTGCCGGGACCACACCGCGAGCATGCCCGCCGGACAGGCGACGGTGGTGCCGGCAAGTGCGATCCAGGCCAGCGTCCAGCGCCGGGTCAGCAGCGCCAGGATCGAGAACCCGACACCGAAGACCAGCGCCAACCAGACGAATACGCGTGAGGGCAACGACAGGCCGGTGCTGTGCGCGACATCGCTGGCCACCAGGATGTCGAGTCCGCGCGCCGAACCGGTGTGCGGCAGCACGAAGGTGCCGAGCAGCACGAAGACGCAGACCGCCACCACCATCGCACGGGCACCGGGGTCGATCTCGGCGGCGACGCGACGTTCGGCCGCTTCCAGGTCATCCTTGAAGTCCTCGAACTCCGGTGGGTTCTTCTCACTCACAATGCGCATCCAGACGTCGAACAATCGGTGGAGGTGGCTGCAGGTGGCGCGCCGATGCCCGGTATGCCCAGGCCGACGCCGGTCACCGGCCGCAGGCCGGCGGCGTGCGCATCGCCGGCACGGGTGCGGCGATGGGTGTGCACCGGGCCGTCGGCGACCAGGAAGTGCGGGGCAGCCCGGGTCACCGTGGTGGTGACGATGTCGCCGGGGCGGATGTCGGCGCCGCCGGCGTCGAAGTGCACCAGCCGGCCGTCACGTGCTCGGCCGGACAGGCGTGCGGTCGCAGCGTCCTTGCGGCCCTCCCCCGCGGCGACCAACAACTCGACCTCACGCCCGACCTGGGCCTTGTTCTCCGACCACGAGATCTGTTCCTGGAGATCGATGAGCCGTTGATACCGTTGGCTGACAACCTCTTTGGGTAGCTGGTCGGGCAGCGTCGCGGCGGGGGTGCCTGGCCGTTTGGAGTACTGGAAGGTGAAGGCACTGGCGAACCTCGCCCGGGCCACCACGTCGAGGGTGGCCTCAAAATCCTCTTCGGTCTCGCCGGGGAACCCGACGATGATGTCGGTGGTGATGGCCGCATGCGGGATGGCGGACCGGACGCGGTCGATGATGCCGAGGAACTTCTCGGCTCGGTAGGAGCGGCGCATCGCCTTGAGGATGCGGTCGGATCCGGACTGCAACGGCATGTGCAGCGTCGGACAGACATTCGGCGTGGCGGCCATCGCCTCGATCACATCGTCGGTGAACTCGGCCGGATGCGGTGAGGTGAACCGCACCCGTTCCAGCCCGTCGATGGTTCCGCAGGCGCGCAACAACTCCGCGAAGGCGCCCCGGTTACGCGGGATCGTCGGATCGGCGTAGGAGACGCCGTATGCGTTGACGTTCTGGCCGAGCAACGTGACTTCGAGCACACCCTGGTCGACCAGCGTCTGCACCTCGGCCAGGATCTCACCGGGACGGCGATCGACCTCCTTGCCGCGCAACGCGGGCACGATGCAGAACGTACAGGTGTTGTTGCAGCCGACCGAGATGGAAACCCAAGCGGCATAGGCTGATTCGCGAGCGGCGGGCAGAGCCGACGGAAACTCCTGCAAGGCCTCGGCGATCTCGACCTGAGCCACCCGCTGATGTCGGGCCCGCTCCAACAAGACCGGCAGCGACCCGATGTTGTGGGTACCGAACACGACATCCACCCACGGGGCCTTCTTCAGGACGGTGTCCCGGTCCTTCTGGGCCAGACACCCGCCGACCGCGATCTGCATGTTCGGATCGGCCGCCTTGCGCGGCGCGAGGTGACTGAGATTGCCGTAGAGCTTGTTATCGGCGTTCTCGCGCACCGCGCAGGTGTTGAACACCACGATGTCGGCGTCGGCGCCCTCGGCGGCGCGCGCGTAACCGGCGGCCTCGAGCAGCCCTGACAGCCGTTCGGAATCGTGCACGTTCATCTGGCAGCCGTAGGTGCGCACCTGATAGGTGCGCACGTCGGTCTCGGCCGGTGCCGCAGGATCCGCCTGTGCGTCGGCAGCAACCATGGAACTCACGACGTTCATGTTACGGGGGTGTCGATACCGCCCATCCTGAGCGTTCCCTGGGTAGGGTCAGAGCCCATGACCACCGCGGCTTCGGTCCCGATGATCTCGATGCAGGCTGTCGACAAGCATTTCGGCGATCTCCACGTGCTCAAGGACATCAATCTCGACGTCCCGCGCGGTCAGGTCGTCGTGGTGCTCGGTCCGTCGGGTTCGGGCAAATCCACTTTGTGCCGCACCATCAATCGGCTTGAGCCGATCGATGCGGGGACCATAACCATCGACGGTGAGGTGTTGCCCGCCGAGGGCCGCAAGCTGGCCCAGTTACGCTCCGACGTCGGCATGGTGTTCCAGTCGTTCAACCTGTTCGCCCACAAGACGATCATCGAGAACGTCATGCTGGCCCCGATCAAGGTGCGCAAGATCGCCAAGGACGCGGCGCGCGCCGAGGGGATGAAGCTGCTGGATCGGGTCGGTATTGCCAATCAGGCCGACAAGTACCCCGCGCAGCTCTCCGGTGGGCAGCAGCAGCGGGTCGCCATCGCCAGGTCGTTGGCGATGAATCCGAAGGTGATGCTGTTCGACGAGCCGACCAGCGCGCTGGACCCCGAGATGATCAACGAGGTGCTGGCCGTCATGACCGATCTGGCCACCGAGGGGATGACGATGCTGGTCGTCACCCACGAGATGGGCTTTGCGCGGCGCGCCTCGCAGCGGGTGATCTTCATGGCCGACGGCGCGATCGTCGAGGACGCCGAGCCCGAGGAGTTCTTCGGCAATCCGAAATCCGACCGTGCCAAGGACTTCCTCGGCAAGATTCTCAATCACTGAATCGAAGGAGCACGTGATGTCATTTCGAGTTCGGGTGGCCGCTGCCGCCGTACTGGCCGCAGCTTTGCCGCTGACGCTGGCCGCCTGTGGTGGCGGATCGGGTGGTGACGAGAACAAGGTGGTCATCGGTACCAAGTTCGACCAGCCGGGCCTCGGGCTGAAGAACCCCGACGGGTCGATGAGCGGGTTCGACGTCGACGTGGCGACCTATGTGGCCGAGCAGCTGGGCTACACCCCCGACCAGATCGAGTGGAAGGAAGCCCCGTCCGGCCAGCGCGAGACGCTGATCCAGAACGGACAGGTCGACTTCATCGCCGCCACCTACTCGATCACGGATGCACGTAAGGAGAAGGTCAGCTTCGCCGGTCCCTATCTGGTGACCGGCCAGAGCCTGTTGGTGCGGGCGGACAATTCCGACATCGTCGGCGCCGAATCGCTGGAGAACAACAAGAAGCTGTGCTCGGTCACCGGCTCGACCCCGGCCCAGCGCATCAAGGACAAGTACCCCGGCGTTCAGCTACAGCAGTACGACACCTACTCGGCCTGCGTGGAGGCGCTCAAGAGCGGCGCGATCGATGCGGTGACCACCGATGAGGTGATCCTGGCCGGGTACGCCGCCCAACAGCCGGGCACCTTCAAGCTCGTCGGCGAACCGTTCTCGGAGGAGAACTACGGCATCGGGCTGAAGAAGGACGACGCCGAGCTGCAGACCAAGATCAACGACGCCATCACCAAGATGGAGACCGAGGGCAAGTGGGCCGCGGCGTTCGAGAAGAACTTGGGCCCCGCCGGTATCGCCACACCCCAGCCGCCCGCCGTCACGAAGTAGCGGATCCCACCGGGTGGAAGTTTTCAGCGAGTATCAGGACCGGATCTTCGCTGCGTTCCTGGTCACCATCGAGCTGACCGTGTACGCGGGGATCGGTGCACTGGTGCTGGGCACCGTGCTGGCCGCGATGCGGCTCTCACCGGTACCGGTGATGCGGGCGGTGGGCACCAGCTACGTCAACGTGGTGCGCAACACCCCGCTGACCCTGATCCTGGTGTTCTGCTCATTGGGCCTGGCCAACACGCTGCACATCACGCTGACCGACCCGACGTCGCCGACGTCGATCGTCGACAGCAACTTCCGCCTGGCGGTGCTCGGAATGACGGTCTACACCGCGGCGTTCGTATGTGAGGCCATCCGCTCCGGGGTGAACACCGTGCCGATGGGTCAGGCCGAGGCGGCGCGCTCGCTCGGCCTGACCTTCTCGCAGAATCTCCGGATCATCCTGCTGCCGCAGGCTTTTCGAGCGGTCATCATCCCACTTGGTTCGGTGCTGATCGCGTTGACGAAGAACACCACCATCGCCTCGGCGATCGGCGTCGCCGAGGCGGCACTGCTGATGAAGGAAATGGTGGAGAACACCTCGGCACTGCTGGTGGTCGGTGGCATCTTCGCCATCGGGTTCGTCATCCTGACCCTGCCGATGGGCTTGCTGTTCGGGTGGCTGGGCAAGCGCTGGGCGGTGCTTCGGTGATGAGCGCTTGCGCGAAGAACAGACAACACGTGAGCGCCTGCGCGAAGAACAGATACCGCGTGAGCGCCTGCGCGAAGAACAGATACCGCGTGAGCGCTTGCGCGAAGAACGGAGAGCACTGATGACGGGCTCGTCCGTTTTGTTCGATGCGCCCGGTCCCCGCGCGCGCAAGATCAACCAGATCCTGGCCGTGCTGACGGTCCTGGTCTTCGCCGCGGTACTGGGATGGGTGGGGTGGAAATTCGCCGCCGCCGGGCAGTTCGATGCCGCCAAGTGGGAGCCGTTCTTCACCGCTGATCTCTGGACCACCTATGTGCTGCCCGGTATCGAGGGCACGCTGACCGCCGCTGCGGTGTCGATCGTGCTGGCCCTGGTGCTGGGCTGCCTGCTCGGGATCGGCCGGCTCTCGCCGGTGCGTGCCATCAGCTGGGGCTGCGGCGTGTTCGTGGAGTTCTTCCGCGCGGTCCCGGTGCTGATCATGATGCTGTTCTCCTACGCGCTGTTCGCGATGTACGGGGTGTTCGCCTCGGAGTACCTGGCCCTGGCCGGGGTGATCACCGGCCTGACGTTGTACAACGCGGCCGTCATCGCCGAGATCGTGCGCACCGGTGTGCACGCGCTGCCCCGCGGCCAGGCCGAGGCCGCCTCGGCGCTGGGTATGACGTGGACGCAGACGATGGCCAGTGTGCAGCTCCCGCAGGCCATCACCTCGATGTTGCCGGTCCTGGTGTCCCAGATGGTCGTCGTGCTCAAGGACACCGCGATCGGTTATCAGATCACGTTCGTGGAGATGGTGCGCCAGGCCCAGAGTGTCGGCTCTGCCTACAGCAACTACATCCCGGCACTGATGGTCATCGCCGTGCTGATGATCGGGCTGAATTTCGCCCTCTCGGCCTTCGCGACACGGCTGGAAGCGCGACTGCGCCGGTCCAAGAAGGGCCCGGAACCGTTGGCCGCCAAACCGTTGGATCAGGACGGTCCGGCAGTGTGATTGCGGGCCAGCGCCAGACCGGCGCAGGCGATCACCGAGCAGGACACCATCACGATGCCCAGCGGGCCCGCGGTGTGCTCCCCGGCCAGACTCACCAGAGGCGAGACGGCTGCGGCCAACAGGAACTGGATGGCACCCAGCACAGACGAGGCGCTACCTGCCGCCCGCGGCGCGGCCGACAGTGCCAGCGCGGTCGTGGTGCCGAAGATCAGACCCATGCCGGCGTCGGCGGCGAACAGCGGCAGCGCCAGCCAGCCCGCCGCGAGGTCGGTGTAGGCCAGCGCCAGCACGACGACGCCGGCGACGGTGATGACGGCCAGTCCGGCGGCGGCCAGTACATGCGGTTCGGTGCGGGCCGACAGGCGGGCGCTCAGCGCGCTGACCAGCAGCAGGCCGAGAGCATTGACACCGAACACCGCGCCGTACTGGGCGGCGCTCAGGCCCATCATCGTCTGGTAGACGAACGGTGAGGCCGAGATGTAAGCCATCAGCACCGCGAAGGCGAAGCCGAATGCGACGACGTTGCCGATGTATCGACGCCCGAGCAACTGACGCAATGGCGAGCCCGCGGTGGCTTTCTCGGCGCGCAGCGCGGTGCGACGCTCCTCGGTGTGCGTCTCGCGGATGACGATGAGCGCGGTGATGAGCATCAGCGCGACCAGCACCAGGATGATCGCCAGTGCGCCGCGCCAACCCAACGGACCGACGAGGAAACCGCCGGCCAGCGGAGCAATGATCGGAGCGACGCCGCCGACGATCATCATGAGGCTGAACGCCCGGGCGGCGGCACGGCCGGTGGCCAGGTCGGAGATGATGGCGCGGCCGATCACCATGCCCGCCGCACCCGTCAAGCCCTGAGCCAGCCGGGCGGCGATGAGCACCTCGATGGTGGGCGCGAACACCGCAATCGCACTGGCACCCACACAGATCGCGGCACCGATCCACAGCGGCTTCACCCGCCCGTAGCGATCGGAGAGCGGGCCGAAGATCAACTGTCCCAGCGCCAGGCCGATCAGAAACGTGGTCAGGGTCAGCTGCACGGTGGTCGGCGAGGTATGCAGATCGTCGACCATCTCGGGGAAGGCGGGCAGATAGAGATCGGTGGCGAACGGGGCCACCGCCGACAACAGCGCGAGAGTGACGAGTAGGCCGACGGTGATTCGTGGTGCCGCGTCCGCGCGCGGGGTGTCGACAGAGGTGGTCATGCAGCATCTCCAAATTGGTTATCAAATGATAGTTATATATCTATAACTATCAGGTAGGGTGGCGATCATGCAAGCTCGACCCCCGCACACCGAGCAGCTCGCCGACCTGGCCGACCTCCTGATGGCGGTGTCCCGTGCGATCCGGGCCCGCACCACGGCAGATCCGTCCGTACTCGACCTCTCCACGACCGAGGTGACAGTGCTGCGGTATATCGACCACCACCCCGGTATCGGCCCCAGCGCGGTCGCCGCCGGAACAGACCTGCAGCGCAGCAACCTGAGCCGGGCACTGCGCGACCTGGAACGCAAGGGTTTGGTCGAACGATCGCCGGATCCCGCCGACAATCGCCAATTCCTGCTCCGTACAACACAACTGGCCGCCGAAGATCTCGCCCGAATCCGCGCCGTATGGGCATCTGTCATCGGTGAGGCCATCGGCGGCGCCCTCGACGACCACCGCGATCTTCCCGCGACGCTGCGCTTGCTGGCCGCGCTGGAACGCGGGCTGCAGTAGCCATGTTCGGACGCGCCGAATCACGCCGGGAATGAAGCACGGTGTGCACTGTTATCTCAACAGGGTCAACAACCGATCGGTTCGCACGAACCGTTCCAGCTCTCGGAGGACGTCATGACCGATAACACACGTAACGCACCCCTGGCAGGCCGCCGCGCCTTGGTGACCGGCGCATCGCGCGGTATCGGCGCTCAGATCGTGCGCCGCCTCGTCGCCGACGGAGCGTCGGTCGCCTTCACCTACAACTCCTCGCCGACCCCGGCACAACAGCTGGTCGACGAACTGACCACCACGGGCGGCAAGGTGGTGGCCATTGCGGCCGATTCCGCCGACGCGCAGGCGGTCACGGCCTCCGTCGAGTCCGCCGCCGCCGAACTCGGCGGTCTGGACATCCTGGTGAACAATGCCGGTGTCGCCTCCGGCGCACTCATCGAGGACTTCGACCTCGAGGAATTCGACCGCATCGTGGACATCAACGTGCGCGGTGTTTTCGTGGCCACCAAGGCCGCCGTACCGCACCTCGGCACGGGCGGGCGCATCATCAACATCGGCAGTGTGAATGCCGAGCGCGTTCCGGTACCGGCCTTTTCGGTGTATGCGTTGTCCAAGGCCGCGGTCGCGGGGTTCACCCGCGGGCTGGCCCGCGAGCTCGGGCCGCGCGGTATCACCGTCAACAACATCCAGCCGGGGCCGATCGCGACCGATATGAATCCCGCCGAGGGCCCGCTCGCCGACCAGATGACCCCGCTACTGGCCGTCGGCCATTATGGGCAGACCGGCGATGTCGCCAGCGCCGTGGCTTTTCTGGCCGCCCCCGACTCCGGCTACATCACCGGCATCAACTTGAACGTCGACGGCGGGTTCTTGATCTGAGGTAGTCGCTCCCGCAGCCAACATCCGCAACCGGAACCGGGTCTCGTCGAGCTGGGCCTGACGCTCGTCGAGACGGCCCGCCACCTCGTCGAGAGCGGCCCGCAGGTCGGGACACATGTGCAGGAATGTCCCCCGTTCATCGGTGCGGGCACAGTCGAGGTACTGCCGAATGGTCGACGTGCCGAGTCCGGCGCCGATCATCAGCTGGATCTGCAGCACGCGGGTGACGTCCTGGCGGCCGTACCGTCGGTAACCATTGGCCGTGCGGCCCGGAACCAGCAATCCCCGGTCCTCGTAGTGACGTAGCGCGCGGGTGCTGACACCGGCCGCCGCGGCGAGCTCACCGATCAGCACGTCGGCGGATTCCGGACTCGGTCTTGACATTCACGCTGGCGTCAATCTTTAACGTCGGGTGCATGACATCGACAACCGCACGGCGTGCCGTGATCATCCACGGATACTCGGCCACCCCACAGGATCATTGGTTCGGCTGGCTGGCCGAGGAGCTCGGCACCCTCGGGATAGCCACCGCGGTACCGGCCATGCCCACTCCAGAGGCGCCAGAGCCCGGCCCGTGGTTGCGTACCGCGGGTGACGCCATCGGCGTCCCTGACGAGCAGACCACCGTGGTGGCACACAGTCTCGGCTGCCTCACCGTGCTGAGATACTTGGCCGCACTTCGCACACCGTGGCGACTCGGCGCGCTGGTCCTGGTTGCCGGTTTCGTCGATCCGTGCCCGGCCCTACCGAACCTCGACGACTACATCAGCGGCGGCTGCCCCGTGAACGGGCTGGCAGAACGTATCGACCGGCTGGCGTTGTTCCGTTCCGATGCAGATGATTACGTCCCGATCGAACACACCGACCGCCTCGCCGCGTCGCTGGGCACCACCACCGTCGTAGTCCCGGGAGCCGGGCATTTCCTCGGCTCCGACGGCGTGACAACGCTGCCGCAGGTGCTCGACGTGCTGATCTAAACCGCCCGGCGCTGGCGTTCCTGCGCGAGCTGCGTGCTGACCACGTCATAGGCCATGCCCTGGTTGTACCCGCGGCGAGCCAACATCGCGACCAATCTGCGGGTCACCTTCAGCTCGTCATCGAGGCGTTCCCGACGCAACTTGTCGGCGACCAGGCGCTCGGCTTGGACCCGCCACTCCCCCGCGTCGACGCTGTCGAGCGTCTCGGCGATCAATTCGGCATCGACACCCTTGGTACGCAACTCGGCGGCCAACGCGCGCTTACCTTTTCCCGAATTGGCCCGACGGCTGCGCACCCACTCCTGGGCAAATGCCGCGTCATCGAGCAACCCCACCTCGACCAGCCGGTCGAGCACCCGAGCGCTGACATCATCAGGGTAGCCGCGTTTGGTGAGCGCGGTTTCCAGCTCGGCCCGGGTGCGGGCCCGGACGGTGAGCAGGCGAAGGCATACGTCCCGCGCCTGCTCTTCCCGTTTGGGACCGGCCGGCTTCTCAGAAGTCGACGGGGGCGGGCAGAACGTCATCATCGGTCAGCACGGCTCCGATGCCGAGCTTCTCCTTGATCTTCTTCTCGATCTCGTTGGCCACATCGACGTTCTCCAACAAGAACTTACGGGCATTCTCCTTGCCCTGTCCCAGCTGCTCACCCTCGTAGGTGAACCACGAACCGGACTTGCGGATGAAGCCGTGCTCGACACCCATATCGATGAGCGAGCCCTCGCGGCTGATGCCATGGCCGTATAGGATGTCGAACTCCGCCTGCTTGAACGGCGGAGACACCTTGTTCTTGACGACCTTGACGCGGGTGCGGTTACCGACGGCGTCGGTGCCGTCCTTGAGCGTCTCGATGCGACGCACGTCCAGGCGCACCGAGGCGTAGAACTTCAACGCCTTACCACCGGTCGTGGTCTCGGGCGAACCGAACATCACACCGATCTTCTCGCGCAACTGGTTGATGAAGATGGCGGTGGTGCCCGAGTTGTTCAGCGCGCCGGTCATCTTGCGCAGCGCCTGGCTCATCAGGCGGGCCTGCAGACCGACATGGCTGTCACCCATCTCACCCTCGATCTCGGCGCGCGGGACCAGAGCGGCAACCGAGTCGATGACGATCAGGTCGATGGCCCCGGACCGCACCAGCATGTCGGCGATCTCCAGCGCCTGCTCACCGGTATCGGGCTGGGACACCAGCAGGGCGTCGGTATCCACCCCGAGCTTCTTGGCGTACTCGGGATCGAGCGCGTGCTCGGCGTCGATGAACGCCGCGATGCCGCCGGCGGCCTGGGCGTTGGCCACCGCGTGCAGCGCGACGGTGGTCTTACCCGAAGATTCCGGGCCGTAGATCTCGACGACGCGGCCCCGCGGCAGACCGCCGATACCCAGCGCCACGTCCAGCGAGATGGAGCCGGTGGGGATGACCGAGATGGGCTGGCGGACCTCTTCACCGAGGCGCATCACCGAACCCTTGCCGTAGTTCTTCTCGATCTGGGCCATCGCCAGTTCGAGTGCTTTTTCGCGATCGGGAGCCTGTGGCGCCATGGGAGTACCTCTCCGTAGTCGTGCGGTTGACCGGGGTTCCGGTCGGTTGGCTGCGAGACTAGAACGCACCACCGACAAGTGACTCCGGCCGAATGATCACCACAGTAGCGAACAGGTGTTCGAAGGCAAGGTGACACGCCGCGCACCATGAGCACGGGTATCGCAGGCCGGTACTCTCGTGCGATGACTCAGCGTGCGGACCTGCGGGTTCCCTTCGCCGGTGAAAACATCGCGGTCTACCTCTACCGGCCCGATACCGGCAACACACCCGGTACCGACACGCCCTGCGTCGTGATGGCCCACGGGTTCGCAGGCACCCGGGACGACGGCCTACCCCCTTATGCCGAGGCATTCTGCGCGGCCGGCTACGCCGTCGCCCTGTTCGACTACCGCGGTTTCGGCGCGTCGACCGGTCAACCCCGCCAGCTGATCGACATCGCCGCCCAGCACGCGGACTACCGGGCCGTCGTCGAGTGGGCCCGCGGACTCGACGGCATCGACCCGAACCGCATCGTGCTGTGGGGATCCTCGTTCAGCGGCGGCCACGTGCTCGCCATCGCCGCCGACGACCCGTCCATCGCGGCCGTGGTCTCCCAGGCCCCGTTCACCGACGCGCTACCCACCCTGGCCAAGGTCGCGCCATTGACCTCGGCACGCATCACGATCGCCGCGATCCGAGATCAGATCCGGGCCTGGCGGGGCGGTCCGCCGCTGCTGATACCCGCCGTCGGCGCACCAGGCACGGTGGCCGCGATGACCGCGCCGGACGCCCAACCGGGCCTGGCCGCCATCGTCGGTCCGGAATCGCTGTGGCGCAACGAGTTCGCCGCGCGCCTCATGCTGCGCTTCCCCTTCTACCGACCGGTGCGCACGGCCCGGCGGCTGACCATGCCGGTGCTGGTGTGCGTGTGTGACAGCGATACCACCGCGCCGCCGGGATCGACCGTCACCACCGCCGAGCGCGCCCCCCCGCGGTGAGCTTCGCCGCTATCCGTACGGCCACTTCGACATCTACCTGGACCCGCAGGTCCGTATCGATCAGGTGGAATTCCTGGATAGGGTGCTCGCCCACCGGCAGGCCTGACCGGTCACCACTGATCGCGCGGCACATCGAAATCCGCGCACAGCGCCCGCCACACATCCCGCGGCTCCACCCCGGCCTCGATGGCCTCGGCAGCCGTCCGTCCGCCCAGCGCGCTCAGGACATGGTCCACGAGCACCGACGCCCCGTAGGCGGCACCGAATAGGCCGGTGACACGATCGTTGAACTCGGTGAGACGCACGCCGCCAACCTACCGACCGTCAGCGGTTCGGAGCCAGCGCGTCATGGCACACCTGTACCGGATCGGCCACCGCGCCGGCATTGGATCTGGCCCGCTCGGCGGCACCCCGATACCCTGGATCAGCCAGCACCGCGGCCACGGCAGCAGACAGTGACTCCGCGGTCAGCGGCCGGATGAGACGTCCCGCTCCCTGCCGCACCACCCGATTGGCGATCTCCCATTGGTCACCGCCACCCGGGACGGTCACCAGCGGCACCCCGTGCAACAGCGCCTTGGCGACGATGCCGTGACCACCACCGCAGACCAGCACGTCGGCCTGGGCCAACAACTCGTCCTGGCGCCCCAGCCCGGCCACGGCCCACTCCGGCATCGCCAGATCGGGGCCGCCGAGGCGCGATATGGCCACCCGCGTCCCGGCCGGTAGTTCGCGGCCCGGCCGCAGGGCGGACAACGCCAGTTCGGCAAGTCCAGCGGTCCCGGTCACGGCGGTCGAGGGCGCCACCATCACCAGCGGGCCGTCACCCGGCGGAGTCGCCAGCACCGCATCGGTGGGCTCGAAATGCAAAGGGCCGACGACGACGGCCTCGGCCGGCCAGTCCGGTCGCGGCACCTCAAGCGCGGGCAACGTCGCGATCAGTCGTCGGAGCGGTCCCGGGTCGCGGGCGGGTAATCCGATAGCCGTCCTGGCCTGCTCCCGGTGCCGATGGCCCGCGCGGATGGAACGCGCGGTCAGCGCACGCATCACCGTGTCGCGCAGTCTCCCCCGCACGCCCACGCCGGGCGCGAGACCGCTGCCGATCGGCGGCAGACCCTTCGACGGCAGGTACAGCGGATGCGGGTTCAGCTCGATCCAGGGCACACCGAGCAGCTCGGCGGCCATCCCGCCGCACGCTGTGATGACATCGGAGATCACCAGATCAATTGCGGCCGAACGTATCCCGGGCACATTGAGCACCGCCATCCGCGCAGCCCGACGATGAATCTTGGCACCCGCGTCACCGTCGTCATCGGTGTCATCGGGGTCAAGACCCGCCAAGAGCTCGGCCTGCAATCCCACCGACCGGGCGGTGTCCAGCCACTGCGCACCCGTGAACAGGACAGGTACATCACCGGCGGCGCGCAACCGCAGGCACAGCGCGATCGCGGGGAAGGCATGCCCGGGATCCGGTCCGGCCACCACAGCTACGCGCACACCGCACACCCTGTCACATACGCTGAGTTCCATGACCGACCAGGCATCCCAGACCAGCACCGACGCGGCCGATATCGCGACGGTGGAGAAGTTCCTGTTCTCGCTGCGCGGGCCCGACCTCGACACCGCGGCCGCGCTGATCGCCGACGATATCGTCTACCAGAACGTCGGTTTTCCGACCGTGCGCGGGAGTCGTCGCGTCCTTGCCGTGTTCCGGGGTCTGGACCGGCCTGCCTTCGGGTTCGACGTGGCCATCCACCGGACCGCTTCCGATGGTGGTGTCGTGCTCAATGAGCGCACCGACGTCCTGATGATCGGCCCGGTGCGGCTGCAGTTCTGGGTATGCGGCGTATTCGAGGTGCGCGACGGTCGGATCACGCTCTGGCGCGACTATTTCGACATGTTCGACATGACCAAGGCGCTGGTGCGTGGATTGGCCGGAGCGGCGATCCCGGCGCTGCGGCCCCGGCTGCGATGACGGGGCGGCGATGACCAGGTCGAAGCCTAATCTGGTCCAGCTGGTCGGTTACTGTCTGGGCCGTCGGCTCCCCGATTCCATGCTGGACTGGGTCCGCAACGATCTCGCCGGACCGGGTGCGACCCGGCGCTTGATGCTGCGCGTGCTGGTCCCGGCGGTGCTGGTGCTCGCACCGTTCTGGCTCATTCCCACCACGCTGTATGTGCACCTGTCGATGACGGTCCCCATCCTGATCCCGTTCATCTACTTCTCCCACGCGCTGAACAAGATCTGGCGTCGGCACATGCTGCGCGTGCACGGCCTGAACCCGGCGCTGGTCGACGCGCTGGCCCGGCAGCGCGACGCCGCCAAACACCAGTCCTATATCGACCGGTTCGGCCCGCGGCCGGATTCCGCCGAACTGGGCACGCACGACATCTGATCAGGCGCCGCGCCGGACTCCGATGTCGCGGAGATCGCTGTAGGCCTGCGCCCACCCCTGCAGCCGGTCGGTGGCATGGACCAGTTCGTCACGGTAACGCTGCTGGGCCATCGGCGATTGCGATACCGGACCAGCGTTCAGAGAGGACACCAATTGTGCTGCCGCAGTGACCATTTCGTCGTACTGTTGGGCGCCGCGCTGCAGTTGCCCGGTGAACGATGCAATGGTCGGCGCGAGATGCGCGCGCGAGCGCGGCGAGGCGGCAGCGGTGCGTTCCATGGCGACCACCTCGTCGGCGGTCGCGGCCATGGTGACCGCGGTCTGTCCGGCGGCGATCTCGATATCGCGCAGGTCGGACTCGGGCAGCATCCGGCTACGCTGTAGCACCCCGAGCAACGAGTACAGCCCGCGCTCGGAGGACCCCAGGTCGGCCATCGGCTTGCGAGCCGCCGAACCCCACGGCGGCATCCGCCTGGCGGTGGGACCGGCGGGCAACGGTTCGGCACGCAACCAGCGGTAGCGCAGGAAGAACAAGGTGGCCGGGAACGCGGCACCCGCGGCGATCACACCGGTGACGATCAACGCCCACACCGGCGTGCTCCAGACCGCGAGCAGCGCGGTCACCAGAATCCAGAAGCCACTGCTGAGACCGAAGAACAGACCGAGACGCAGCGCCCATCGGCGTTTGCGCAGCAGCTTGGCCCGTGGGTCGGACATGGCGGCGAGCTTGCTCGCCAGCAGACCGGAGAATTCGGCGGCGGTGTCTATCCCGCCCTGGAGGCCCCGCGCGGCCACAGCGCGCCATCCCCCTCGGCGGCCCGATCGCGGTCCCGCGGCCATATCTCCTCCAGAACTATTGCGATAGTGGGTTTTCCGGCGCGGCAGCCGGCGGATTGGCGGCCGGATTGGCCGTCGGCGCGGAGGCGTCACCCGACGGCAATGCCTCGCCGCGCATGGAGGCGCGGATCTGCTCGAGACGGGAGTGACCAGCCATCTGCACGCTGGCCTGCTGGACCTCCATCATCCGGCCCTGGACCGAGTTCTGGGCAAGCTCGGTGGCACCCATCGCATTGGCGTACCGACGCTCGATCTTCTCGCGCACCTCGTCGAGGTTCGGGGTGGTGCCCGGTGCGGAGATCTCGCTCATGGACCGCAGCGAGGCGCTGACCTGCTCCTGCATCTTGGCTTGCTCCAGCTGGCTCAACAGCTTGGTGCGCTCGGCGATCTTCTGCTGCAGCACCATCGCGTTCTGCTCGACGGCCTTCTTGGCCTGGCCGGCGGCCTGCAGCGACTGGTCGTGCAGCGCCTTGAGGTCCTCGACGCTCTGTTCGGCGGTCACCAGCTGAGCGGCGAACGCCTCGGCGGCATTGGTGTACTCGGTGGCCTTGGCGGCGTCACCGGCCGCGGTGGCCTGATCGGCGAGCGTCAGCGCCTGGCGGACGTTGGCCTGCAGCTTCTCGATATCGGCCAACTGCCGATTGAGCCGCATCTCCAACTGACGCTGGTTGCCGATGACCTGTGCGGCCTGCTGGGTCAGGGCCTGATGCTGGCGTTGAGCGTCCTCGATCGCCTGCTGGATCTGCACCTTCGGATCGGCATACTCGTCGACCTTGGAGCTGAACAGCGCCATGAGGTACTTCCACGCCTTGACGAACGGATTGGCCATGAAGTTTCCCGCCTTCGTAGTTCGGAGGTGCGCAACGTCTTGGGGTCAACCTATCGTTTCAGCACCCGATCAAGCCACCGCCATGGACACAACCTGCGGGATCACGACCTTGGTGGCGGCGTCGATGCCCGTCACGCCGCCGGCGGCATGCTCCTGGCGGGCCAGCTGCTCACCGGCGTCGAAGAGCACCCGCGACATCGGGATCTCCAGGGCATCGCAGATGGCGCTGAGCAGCTCGCTGGAAGCTTCCTTGCGGCCCCGCTCGACCTCGGACAGATAACCGAGACTGACCCGGGCCGCGTCGGACACCTCACGCAGCGTCCGCCCCTGCCCGGTCCGTGCGCCACGCAGCACGTCGCCGATCACCTCACGCAGCAGTGTCGTCATACATGGGTCAACGCCCTCGGCGGCCCGTTGGTTCCCCGGCGGATGGCGCGCTCGTCAGGTGGCCGGCCGGGCCCGGGAGTCGCGCACCGCCGACACCACATAGTCGGCACCCGTCAAGACCGTCAGCAGAACGGCCAGCCACATGATCGCGGTGGCGGTGGTCAACCACAGCCCGGAGATCGGCAGGATGAACAGTCCGATCGCGACGGCCTGGACCAGTGTCTTCACCTTGCCACCGCGGCTTGCCGGGATGACACCGTGGCGCAGCACCGCCAGTCGCAGCACTGTGACACCGATCTCCCTGACCATGATGACGATGGTTATCCACCAGGGCAGGTCGCCCAGCATCGACAACCCGATCAGCGCCGAGCCGATCAGCAACTTGTCGGCGATCGGATCGGCCAGCTTGCCGAATTCGGTGACCATGCCGTAGGCGCGGGCCAGCGCGCCATCCAGGTGGTCGGTGATGACCGCCGTCGTGAACACGATGAAAGCGATTGTTCGCCAGGACGTCTCATGACCATCACCGGCGAAGAGGGCGGCCAGGAAGACCGGGACGAGAACGAATCGGACACCGGTCAGCAGATTGGCGACGTTGGCGACGGACGCACGGGGAACCACTGGATCGGTATCTGGTTGGCCCGGCACCGAAACAGAATATCGGTTGCCCATGCCGATACTCTCGCTGCTGTGAGCGAGGCGGTCGATCAAGTCCCAGATGCCCTTGTGGTACGCCGGGCCCGTACCTCCGATGTGCCGGCGATCAAGGATCTCGTGGACATCTATGCAGGCAAGATCCTGCTGGAGAAGAACCTGGTCAACCTCTACGAGGCGGTGCAGGAGTTCTGGGTCGCCGAGGCCGACGGTGAGATCGTGGGCTGCGGTGCCCTGCACGTGCTGTGGGCCGACCTCGGCGAGGTGCGCACCGTCGCGGTGCATCCCAAGGTCCGCGGCAAGGGAGTCGGGCACCGGGTGGTCGCCCAACTGCTCGATGTGGCACGTGAACTACACCTGCAGCGCATCTTCGTGCTCACCTTCGAGACCGACTTCTTCGGCAGGCATGGTTTCACCGAGATCGAGGGCACCCCGGTGACCGCCGAGGTCTACGAGGAGATGTGCCGGTCCTTCGATACCGGCATGGCCGAGTTCCTCGACCTCTCCTATGTGAAGCCGAACATCCTCGGCAATACCCGCATGCTGCTCACCCTTTAGCGACTTGTGGAGCGTGAGCCGCAATGGTCACGGCTCACGCTCCTCGAATCGCGTTAGAAGTCGGGCTCGTCCTCGTCCTCGTCGTCGCCGCCGTCGGCGTCCGAGCCGCCCCGGATCAGCGCCAGCGTGCCGGCCAGCTCGTCGGGCTTGACCAGCACCTCGCGCGCCTTGGATCCCTCGGACGGGCCGACGATGTTGCGGGTCTCCATCAGGTCCATCAGGCGGCCTGCCTTGGCGAAGCCGACCCGCAGCTTGCGCTGCAGCATCGAGGTCGAGCCGAACTGGCTGGACACCACCAGCTCGACGGCCTGCAGGAAGACGTCCATGTCATCACCGATGTCGGGGTCGACATCGCCGCGTTCGCCGCCGGCCGGCTTGGCCTTGGTGACGCCCTCGACGAACTCGGGCTCGGCCTGAGCCTTGGTGGCCTCGACGACGGCGTGGATCTCCTCATCGCTGATGAAGGCGCCCTGCATACGAATGGGCTTGTTGGCGCCCATCGGCAGGAACAGCCCGTCGCCCATACCGATCAGCTTCTCGGCACCCGGCTGGTCCAGGATGACGCGGCTGTCGGTCAGCGATGAGGTGGCGAACGCCAGCCGGGAGGGCACGTTGGTCTTGATCAGACCGGTGACCACGTCGACGGACGGGCGCTGGGTGGCCAGCACCAGGTGGATGCCGGCGGCACGGGCCTTCTGGGTGATGCGCACGATGGCCTCTTCGACATCGCGCGGCGCGGTCATCATCAGGTCGGCGAGCTCGTCGACGATGGCCAGGATGTAGGGGTAGGGCTTGTAGACCCGCTCGCTGCCCAGCGGGGTGCTGATCTCGCCGGTGCGCACCTTCTCGTTGAACACGTCGATGTGGCGCACCCGGGAGGCCTGCATGTCCTGGTAGCGCTGTTCCATCTCCTCGACCAGCCAGGCCAGCGCGGCGGCGGCCTTCTTGGGCTGGGTGATGATCGGCGTGATCAGGTGCGGAATGCCCTCATACGGCGTCAGTTCCACCATCTTGGGGTCGATCAGGATCATCCTGACCTCCTCCGGGGTGGCCCGTGCCAGCAGCGAGACCAGCATCGAGTTGACGAAGCTGGACTTACCCGAGCCGGTGGAACCGGCCACCAGCAGGTGCGGCATCTTGGCCAGGTTGGCCGAGATGAAGTCACCCTCGATGTCCTTGCCCAGGCCGATCACCAAGGGGTGGTGATCGCGCCGGGTGGACGGCGCGGTCAGCACGTCGGACAGTCGCACCATCTCGCGGTCGGTGTTGGGCACCTCGATGCCGACGGCGGACTTGCCCGGGATGGGCGCCAGCATGCGCACGCTCTCGGTGGCCACCGCGTAGGCGATGTTGCGGTGCAATGCGGTGATCTTCTCGACCTTCACACCGGGGCCCAGTTCCACCTCGTAACGGGTGACCGTCGGGCCGCGGGTGCATCCGGTGACCGCGGCGTCCACCTTGAACTGTTCGAGCACCGAGGTGATGGCGGCTTCCATCTGATCGTTGGCGGCGGTGCGCAGCTTGGGCGGGTCGCCGGCGATCAACAGATCCAGCGACGGCAGGGTGTAGGGCCCCTCGACGACCCGGTCGACCACCAGGGTGTCGTCGTCCTTCTTCGGCTTCTTCGGTTCCGGCTTGGGCCGGCGGGGTTTGGCCGCGACCGGTTCCGGCGCGGTGGGGGCCTCTTCGACCGGCAGTGGGTAGTTGTCCATCGGCGTCCCGGCAGGCAACTCGGCAGTCGGCCACTGCTGGGCGTCAGCAGCACCGAGGTCGTCTTCACGGTCGTAATAGGCATCGGAGAAGTCGTCGGTGACGGCCTCGGCATCATCGTCGTAGTAGTCGTCTTCGTCGTACTCGTCGTCGAAGCGGTCGTCGAAGCCGCGTGTGCTGAACATGTCCCGCAAGGTGTCGGGCAACTCGCGGATCGTCGTGCCGGTCAGCAGTAACACCCCGAACAGCACGCCGATCACCAATAGCGGCGTCGCTATCCACACCGTCAGCCCGTCTGAGAGCGGTCCGCCGATGACGAAACCGATGAAGCCCGCGGCGTCGCGGCGTGCGATCGAATCCAGTGGCGCACCGGCCCACACGTGCCACAGCCCCAACACCGGCAGCGCGATCATGACCGAGCCGAGGATCAGGCGGGGTCGCGCGTCGAGGTTCGGCTCAGTGCGCATCAGGACGACGGCAATGACGCCGAGCACGATCGGCACCAACACGACGGCACCGCCGACGATGGTGCGCAGCACGATGTCGATCCATCCGCCTACGGGTCGGGCGGCATCGAACCAGGAGCTGGCGGCGGCGACGACCGCGAGTCCCAGCAGCGCCAGCGCGATCCCGTCGCGACGGTGGCCGGGCTCGAGGTCACGAGCCCGGCCGACCGAACGCGCGGTGGACCCTGCACCCTTGGCAACCATCAGCCAGCCGGCCCGGGTTCCCCGGCCGACGGCCGCGCCGGCAGCGGCAAAGCGCGACGGCGAACGGCGTGGCGCAGGCTTACGCCGAGGCGGGGCAGGACGCTTCGCCGGTTTACTTGCTGCCCGCGACTTGGTTCCCGAACTGCCCTTTGACGTGCTGGAACGGGCTCGGGACCGGGCGGCGGTCTTGTTGGCCATGGCTGCCAGCCTAGTCGCAGAGGCCTCTCTTTCACCATCAGCCACACCAGTCACAAATTGGTCTCGAAGCGGCTGATTCGGACCGGGTATGTCATACAACCCGCCGCGACCGGCTCGCTACGGAATTCGTAGGCCGCGAAGTGGGCTCCAAACAGCGATTAACCAAACGTGCGCATCGTCACCCAGCCACGAGACGACGGATTCCGAAGGCGGCGCTACAGTCGGGGAGGTGACGCGGACAAAATCACAGGACAATGTTAACCCTTTGTTACACAATATCTTTCGCTATGACATACCAGCCTCGCTGGTCGTCTTTCTCGTCGCACTGCCATTGTCCATAGGTATCGCGGTCGCATCCGGTGCTCCGGTCGTGGCCGGCCTGATCGCCGCGATCGTCGGCGGGATCGTCTGCGCGCTGGTCGGCGGATCCCCGCTGCAGGTCAGTGGACCCGCGGCCGGGTTGACCGTGGTGGTCGCCGAACTGGTGGCGCAATTCGGTTGGAAGGCCACCTGCGCCATCACCGCTGCGGCAGGCGTGGTGCAGATCCTGCTTGGACTCAGCCGCATAGCCCGCGCCGCATTGGCGATCGCGCCGATCGTGGTGCACGCGATGCTGGCCGGTATCGGCATCACCATCGCCCTGCAGCAGGTGCATGTGTTGTTGGGCGGGGGTCCGCGCAGTAATGCCTGGGAGAACCTCACCTCGCTGCCAGGCCAGTTGGCCCACCCGGGCTGGACCGAGATCCTGATCGGCGGCCTGGTCATCGTCGTCATGCTGACCTGGCGGTATGCCCCGGCGGCGGCACGTGCCGTGCCGGGCGCGCTGGTCGCGGTGGTCTTGGCCACCGCGGTCAGCTACCTGCCCGGCCTGGTCACCGACCGGATCGCCCTCGACGAATCCGTCATCGACGCGGTTGGGCTGCCGGAGATGCCGCAGGGCACCTGGAGTGCCATCGCACTCGCGGTGTTGACCGTCGCCCTGATCGCCAGTGTGGAGAGTCTGTTGTCGGCCACCGCCGTGGACAAGATGCACGACGGCGCCCGCACCGACTTCAACCGCGAACTCGTCGGCCAGGGCACCGCCAACATGTCCTCGGGTCTGCTCGGCGGCCTACCGGTCACCGGCGTCATCGTGCGCAGCACCGCCAACGTCGGCGCCGGCGCCAAGACCCGGGCCTCGGCCGCTCTGCACGGCGTGTGGCTGCTGCTGTTCTCGGTGCTGCTGGTCAACGTGGTCGAAATGATCCCGATGGCCGCCCTCGCCGGCCTGCTCATCGTCATCGGTATCCAGCTGGTGAAGCTGGCGCACATCCATCTGGCCCGCCGTACCGGTGAACTGTTGATATACGGGGTGACGCTGGTCTGCGTGGTGTTCCTCAACCTGCTCGAAGGGGTGCTCATCGGTCTGGTCCTTGCCATCGCCATCGCCGCCTGGCGGATCGTGCGGGTCTCGATCGTGACCGAGGACCTGACCGGACGCATCGGTGCGGACGGCCCGCCCCGCTGGCACGTCGCCATCACCGGCTCGTGCAGCTTCCTGGCTCTGCCGCGGCTGACCGCCGCGCTGGCCGAGATCCCGGACGGCGCCGAGGTATCGATCGACCTGAACGTCGACTACCTCGACCATGCGGCGCTGGACACGCTGCAGGAATGGATCGAGCAGCGCCGCGGACGTGGCGGCGAAGTCACCGTCACCGAGACCGGTACCGCGCGGATGGAGTTCGCCCACACCCGGATTCCGCGCCGCGACACCGAGGGCCGCCGGGTGATCAGCGCGCTGCGGATGATCTGGCCGCCGCACTTCGCCGGCGGTGTCGACCGCTTCAGCAACGGCCTGGCGCCACTGCTGCGTGCCCGGATGGAATCGGCCGGCGCCCAGCATGATCCGCACACCATGCTGATCTCCTGCGCCGACGCCCGGATCCTGCCCAACCTCATCACCGATTCCGCGCCCGGCGAGCTGCTCAACGTGCGCAACGTCGGCAATCTCGTAGGGGCAGACCTGTCGGTCGAGTCCGCCCTCAGTTACGCGGTGGGTCGTCTGTCGGTGCGCACCATCGCCATCTGCGGCCACTCCGGCTGCGATGCGATGCACGATCTGATGCACGAGGATGCCGACGGTGCTGTCGAGAAGTGGCTGGGCCACGGCGCCGAGGCACTGGCCGCGTTCCGCGCCTATCACCCGGTCGCAGCCGCTGCCGCCGACGCCGGGTTCACCGGTGCCGACCAGCTCAGCGTGGTCAACGTCGCCATTCAGGTGCAGGCTGCGCAACGACACCCGCAGGTCGCCGAACATCTGGCTGCCGGAACGGTGACCGTGGTCGGGCTGTTCCTCGACCTGCCCACCGCACGGTTGTATCTCGTGGGTGCCGACTCCATCACCGCCATCGACCAGGACGCTGTTCCGGTGACGCCGGCCACACCCAAGTAGGGTGGGTCGGCAAGCCACTCGGAGTTGAGGAGCACCATGCCTGTTGTCGTCGTCGCCACCATGACCGCCAAACCTGAATCCGTGGATACCGTTCGCGCGGCATGCACCGAGGCCATCGCCGAGGTGCACGACGAGCCGGGCTGCGAGCTCTATTCACTGCACGAGGCCGATGGGACCTTCGTCTTCGTCGAACAGTGGGCCGACGCCGATGCATTGCAGAAGCACGGCACCGCGCCGGCGATCGGGAAGCTCTTCGGTGCGATAGGTGACCACCTCGCCGGTGCACCGGATATCAAGATGCTGACACCGATCGTTGCCGGTGATCCGGCCAAGGGTCAGCTCCGCGGTTAGGCGGCGTCATGGGATCACTATCGGGGAAGGTCGCCTTCATCACCGGCGCGGCGCGCGGCCAGGGCCGTGCGCACGCGGTCAAGCTCGCCGGTGAGGGCGCTGACATCATCGCAGTGGACCTGTGCGATCAGATCGCCTCGGTGCCCTACCCGTTGGCAACCCCCGACGACCTGACGGCGACGGTCAAGCTCGTCGAGGAGGCGGGGGCGCGGATCTACGCCGCCGAAGCCGATGTGCGGGACCGGGACGCGGTGAAGTCGGCACTGCGGGCCGGCACCGAAGCGCTCGGCGACCGACTCGACATCGTCATCGCCAACGCGGGCATCGCGCCCATGGCAGGTGAGGACGCCTGGCAGGACGTGATCGACGTCAACCTCACCGGGGTCTACAACACCGTCGACGTCGCGATGAAACCGATGGTCAAGTTCGGCAACGGGGGGTCGATCGTGTTGACGTCCTCGGTGGCCGGACTGGTCGGCATCGGCTCGCCACTGGCCGGATCGGTCGGCTACGCCGCCGCCAAGCACGGCATCGTCGGCCTGATGCGGGTGTATGCGAACGTATTGGCGCAGTTCAACATCCGGGTCAACTCCATCCATCCGGCCGCTGTCGACACTCCCATGATCGACAACGACTTCATCCGCAGTTGGTTGCAGGGCATGGCCCAGCAGGAGCAGCGCGGACCGGATATGTCCAACGCGCTGCCGGTGCAGACCTTGGATGCCGATGACATCGCCAATGCGGTGCTCTGGCTGGTATCCGATGCCGCCCGGTACGTCACCGGTGTCACGCTGCCACTGGATGCCGGATTCGTGAACAAGCGCTAGTGCGGTCGAATCCGGCCGCCCGCACCGCCATCGGACCGATGTTGCTGTCGGCCATCGAGGCGCTGGAGCCGCCGCAACGCCGGCTGATCGACGATGACCTGGCGGCCTCCTTCCTGCCGCGGGGCTATCGGGCACTGGCCAGGATGGCGCGCGCGGGCTGGCTGCGCCGTGCATTGATCGCGGCCTCGGATCGGTCCGGCCCGGGTCTTTGGGCCGGGATCGCCTGTCGCAAGCGCTATATCGATGACAAGGTTTCCGATCCGGCCAGCGAGACCGACGCCGTCGTCATCCTCGGGTCCGGTCTGGACACTCGGCCGTATCGGATCGCCCGCTACAGCGATCTGCCGGTGTTCGAGGTCGATCAGCAAGCAAGCATCGACCGGAAAAGAACAACTGTCGAGCGCGCGCTCGGCGCGGTGCCTGCCTCCGTGCAGTTGATCGGCCTGGACCTCGAACGCGAGCGGCTGATGAACGCGCTGCACAGCAACAATTTTCGCGATACCGGCCGCACCCTCTACATCGCCGAAGGGCTCACCCAGTACCTGTCCCCCGCTGCGGTGCACGACCTGTTCGCACAACTCCGCCAGGCGACCGCCGGCAGCAGACTGGTCTTCACCTACGTTCGCGCCGATTTCGTCGACGGCATCGAGAGATACGAGAGCGATGCGGTGTACCGCCGGTTCGTCCCACGATTGTGGAAATCCGGTTTTGCTCCCGAGCAGCTGGAGGAGATGCTGCGTGGCTACGGCTGGCGACTGATCGAGCAGGCCGGGCCGAGCTACTACCGGGACATCTACATCCGTCCTACCGGTCGACCGCTGAGCGCGTCGCCGATCGAATGGACGGCACTGGCCGTGCGTAGCGACTAGATCTCGATGACGGTCGGCACGATCATCGGCTGGCGCCGGTAGGTCTCCCCCACCCACTTGCCGACGGTGCGCCGCACCGCTTGAGCGATGCGAACGGGATCGGTCACCTGATCACCGGCAAGCCGCTCCAACTCCTGGGCCACCTTCTCGGCGACCGGATCGAGCGCCTTGGGGTCCTCGGAAAATCCCCTCGAATGAAGGTGTGCGGGCCCTGCGGCACGCCCGGTGCCGCGATGCACCACCACCGTGACGGCGACGAAACCCGAAGACAGGGTCAACCTTTCGCCGAGGGTCGACTCCCCCACGTCACCGGTGACCAGACCGTCGACGAACCGCTTGCCCACCGGCACCGCGCCCGCGATGGAGGCGACACCGTTGACCAGGTCGACACTCACCCCGTTCTCGGCCAACATGACGTTCTCGGCCGGTACACCGGTGCTCACGGCCAACGCGGCATTGGCCCGCAGGTGCCGCCAGGTGCCGTGCACCGGCATCACATTGCGCGGACGCACGCCGTTGTAGAGGAACAGCAGTTCACCTGAGTAGGCGTGACCCGAAACGTGCACCCGCGCTTGGGCATTGGTGACCACCCGGGTTCCGACCTTGGCCAACGCATCGATGACTCCGAACACCGCCTCCTCGTTGCCGGGGATCAGCGACGAGGACAGGATGACCAGATCACCGGCGGTGAGCGTGATGCTGCGGTGCTCGCCACGCGACATCCGCGACAGTGCTGCCATCGGCTCACCCTGGGTGCCGGTGGTGATCAGCACGACCCGTTCGGGCGGCATCATCTCGGCGGCCGCGATATCGAGGATGTCCTCATCTGCCACCCGCAGGAAGCCGAGCTCGCGGGCGATGCCCATGTTGCGCACCATGGACCGGCCGACGAAGGACACCCGCCGGCCCAACGCGACTGCGGCGTCGATGATCTGCTGGACACGATCGACGTTGGAGGCGAAGCAGGCCACGATCACGCGGCCCTCGGCGCCGCGGATCAGCCGGTGCAGGGTGGGGCCGACCTCGCTCTCGGACGGGCTCACCCCGGGATGCTCGGCATTGGTCGAGTCACACAGGAACAGATCCACGCCGGCATCCCCGAGGCGCGACATGCCGGGCAGATCGGTGGGCCGCCCGTCCGGTGGGAGCTGGTCGAGTTTGATATCGCCGGTGTGCAGGATGGTGCCCGCGCCGGTGTGCACGGCGATGGCCAGCGCATCCGGGATCGAATGATTGACCGCGAAGTACTGACATTCGAACACCCCGTGGGTGCTGCGCTGCCCCTCGGCGACCTCGATGATCTTGGGCTTGATGCGGTGCTCGCGGCACTTCTCGACCACCAGCGCCAGCGTGAACTTCGAACCGACGACCGGAATATCGCCGCGTAGTTTCAGCAGATGCGGGATCGCCCCGATGTGATCCTCATGTGCGTGCGTGAGCACCAATGCCTCGACATCGTCGAGCCGATTCTCCACGTGGCGCAGATCCGGCAGGATCAGGTCGACGCCGGGCTCGTCGTGGTTGGGGAACAGCACACCGCAGTCGATGATGAGTAACCGACCGAGATGCTCGAAAACGGTCATGTTGCGGCCGATTTCGCCGATACCGCCCAGCGCAGTGATGCGCAGCCCACCCGGCGCCAACGGCCCCGGCGCGTTCAGCGTCGGCTCGGTCGTGGGTGCCGGTCCGCCGGCGACAGTGTTCATCGCACGATGCCCTTCATCGCAAGACGCCGGCGGCGCGCATATCGGCGGCCAGCGCATCGATCTCGGATTGCTCGGCCGGTACCTGGGGTAGCCGAGGCTCACCGGCATCGAGGCCGATCAGCCGCAACGCTTCCTTGGACATCGTCACGCCGCCCATCCGGTTCTGGGCGTCGTTCAGCGGTGCCAGCGTGGTGTTGATCTTGCGGGCGGTGGCGACGTCGCCGGAGTTGAACGCGACCAGCATGTCGCGCAACTGACCGGCGGCCACATGCCCCCACACGCTGATGAACCCGGCCGCACCCACTGCCAGCCAGGGCAGGTTCAGCGAATCGTCCCCGGAGTAGTACGCGATGCCGGTGTCTGCCATCAATCGCGCCGCCCCGTGCAGATCACCCTTGGCGTCCTTGACCGCGACGATGTTGGGGTGAGCTGACAGGTTGTGCAGGGTGTGCCAGTCGATCGGGATGATCGAGCGCGGCGGGATGTCGTAGAGCACCACCGGCAGCTCGGTCGCGTCGGCGACGGCGGTGAAGTGCGCCTCGACCCCGCGCTGCGACGGGCGGGAATAGTAAGGGGTCACCACCAGCAGGCCGTGCGCGCCGGCGGCCGCGCTGGCTTTGGCCAGGCCCACACTGTGCGCGGTGTCATAGGTGCCG
Organism: Mycolicibacterium neoaurum ATCC 25795; assembly: GCF_000691525.1. Classification (GTDB taxonomy): domain Bacteria; phylum Actinomycetota; class Actinomycetes; order Mycobacteriales; family Mycobacteriaceae; genus Mycobacterium; species Mycobacterium neoaurum. The sequence goes on along the minus strand of NZ_JMDW01000009.1, from coordinate 114,333 downwards.
GCTCCGGCGATGATGCGCGCACGGTCGCCGACGGCGTCCAGCACGGCCTCCAGCAGCGCGATCTTTTCGTCATCGGTGGTGGTCGGCGACTCGCCGGTGGTCCCGGAGACCACCAGACCATCGCAACCGGTGTCGACCAGGTGGGTGGCTACCTTCTTGGCGGTCGCCAGATCAAGCGAGCCGTCCGGGCCGAACGGCGTCACCATGGCAGTCAGCACGGTGCCCAAACGTGCGCTGACATCAATTCCACTGGTGGTCACGGGCGTCAGATTACCCGCTCGGTCGACCCGATTTTGCAGCGCGGGCGGGTCGGGCGGTTTCGGTTTAGTGTTCGACATGACTTCAGCGACCGCACTCGCCCGCCGCCTACTCGATGTGATCGAGTCCGATGTGCTGCCGCTCACATCGGCCGGGGTCGCAACGGGTAACAAGGTCTTCGGCGCTGCAATCTTGCGCAAGTCCGATCTGTCGCTGGTGGTCGCCGGCACCAACGCCGAACTGAGCAATCCGCTGTGGCACGGCGAGGTGCACACGCTCAACCAGTTCTACGAACTGCCCGACCGCCCTCCGACCGCGGATCTGGTGTTCCTGTCGACCCACGAACCGTGCACCATGTGTATGTCGGCGATCACCTGGGCGGGTTTCGACAACTTCTACTACTTCTTCAGCCACGAGGATTCCCGCGACAGCTTCGCCATCCCGCACGATCTGCGCATCCTGTCCGAGGTGTTCGGCCTGGAGCCCGGTGGCTACCGTCGCCGCAATGCGTTCTGGACCGCGGTCAGCATCGACGAGCTGATAGGCACCGAACCCGCGTTGCGCGCCCAGCAGAGTCGTATCACCGACCGATACGCCCAGCTGTCGCAGCAGTATCAGAAGTCAAAGAGCGGCAACGACATTCCGCTGGGTTAGGGAACAACCGAACGGTGCTGCTCGGCGACCCCCTAGGCCGAACAGAGATACTGCGAACCGCCGCCGACGTAGACGATGCCGGGGTGGTACTCCGACTGCGCCGCCCCGGCGACCGCCGCGGCAAACCCGTCGGCCGACGGTGGCGGCGCGAAGTATGCGCCATCGATCATATCGGCCGAGACGACGGTGAAATGGATTCCGCGGCGGTTGAATTCGTAACGCATGCCGTACATGGCCGTCTCCCCCGCGCGCATGCTCGCCGCGATCGGCGCATAGCCCTTGGGGACGGCCTTGTGCGGATAGAAGTGCGCCTGGTGGCTCGTGACGAACACGACACGTCCACCGATCGGCATCAGCGGCATGGCCAGCTCCACGATCCGGCGCTGAGCATCGCGGTTCACCCGCATCGCAGCACGGGCGTCCACGCCGTGTGCCAGCACGCCGGGGGCATTGAGAATCAAGGTGTCCAGCCGGCCGAACCGCTGGCGGATGTCCGCGATCACCGACTCTGCGGCCGTCTCGTCGGCGATGTCGGGAGCATTGATGACCCGGGTGCCCGGGTGTGCCAACAGCTGGGCGACCTCGGCGCCGATACCCCGGGAGGCGCCGGTCACCAAGGCAATCTGGGTGTCGTGCATGTTCGGATCCTTTCGCCGTCCCTGGGCTTCTCGGACCACCGTACACCAAAAATAAGAAAAATAAGGGATACTTAAGGTCACGGTGAGGTGGAGAGAGCGTCACCGTCATCGGCCAGTTCCACGTACTGCACCCGGTCACCCCCGGCCCGCTTGGACCGATACATCGCGGCATCGGCGATCGCGATCATTTCGTCCAGGAACGCCGGGAACGCAGCACCGGCCGCCAGCGTCGCGGTGCAACAGCCCAGGCTCGCGGTGAGCTGACCCGGCAGCGCCGAGATACCGCGCCGGATGCTCTCGGCCGCAGCCACGTGCTGCTCCTTCGGACCGATATCGGCGACCACGAACTCCTCACCGCCGATGCGCCCCACGAGGGCTCCCGGCGCGCAGAATCGTTGCAGCACAGCACCGATACCCACCAGCGCCGCGTCCCCGGCAGCGTGCCCCCGCGTGTCGTTCAGTTTCTTGAAATCATCGACGTCGATCATCGTGACGTTGAACGGGATGGGCATACCGACGCGGGACAGGAAGAGTTCGTGCACCGCGTTGAAGAACGATCGTCGATTCGGCAGCCCCGTCAACGGGTCATGGTCGGCCAGCCTGAGATCGGAATGCAAGGAGTGCACCAACGCGTGGATACCGAACGGCACGCCGAGGTTGAGACCGAGTACCACCAGGACCGATGCCACGACCAGAGCGGTGTCGCCGGTATCTGCGTGTAGACGCCACGCCGTGACGGCCACGCAGGTGGCGGCGACGACGAAATTGGCCAACACATGGATGAGCGCGTGGAAGTAGGCGAGCATGCCGCCGATCGCGGCGAACATCGCGCAACCCATGAGACCGCCATAGGGACCGGAGAGCGTCAGGCAGCCCAAGGCGATGGAGCCGCTGCAGATCGCGTGATACGCCAACGAGCGCCCACGGCTGGGCCAGCCGAGCAGCCACACCGATCCCGCCGCGACAGCCAGTACCGACACCAGGACGGCCAGCGTGCGGGTTGCGTTCGTGCTGGGACCGAGCGGGCTGCCCATCATCAGCACCGGTACCGAGGCAAACAGCACCGTGAAGGTGAAGGTGGCCAGCCGCCACTGCAGCGCGAGGTCACGGTCCTGCAGATAGGCGCTGAACCAGTGGAACTGATCGCTGCGTTGCCACCACTGTCGGTCCCGCCCGGACATTCGTAACAGTGTGCCTTTTGATGACGCCCGCGTCATCTTTGTGCGCGCAACGGTGTGCGGTCAACGGTGTGCGGTCAACCGGCGGTCCGCAATGCTGCGCGCAGCGGCCCACACAGTTCGCCACGATGCCCCACGGCGACGTCATCGAGCCCCAGCCAGCGCGCCATCGCCGTCAGCTCCGGTGCCATGGCGGCGGCGACGTGCCCGCGATCGTGCCCCTCCTCGGTGAACGCACCCAGAACGTGCAGGGCCCCGTCGGCGCGCTTGAGGTCCACACGGCCGACCAGTTGCCCGTCCAGCAGGAACGGCCACACGTAGTACCCGAACTGGCGCTTGGGGGCCGGGGTGTAGATCTCGATGCGGTAGTGGAATCCGTCGAACAAGCGCGCTACCCGCGGGCGGAAGAAGATCAGCGGGTCGAATGGACACAACAGCGCCGTCCCGCGATCTCGGCGCGGGATCGTGCGGCCCGGTAACAGGTAGGCCTGCGCGCCCCACCCGTCGACCTCGACGGTCTCCAATTCGCCGTCGGCCACCAGCGCGGCCAGCGCGGGCTTGCTCAGTTTCGGGCTCAGCCGGAAGTAATCGCGCAGATCCGGTTCGGTGCCGATCCCGAGTGCGCCGGCCGCCCGCAGCATCAATTCACGCATCGCCTGCTCGTCGGAGACCTCCCGGGCCAGCACCTCGGGCGGCAACACCCGTTCGGTGAGGTCGTAGTGGCGAGCGAACCCGATCCGCGTCGCGGTGGTGAGTACGCCTGCCGACCACAGCGCCTCGGCCACCCACTTGGTGTCGCTGCGGTCCCACCACGGACCTTTACGGCCGCGCGGTTCGGTCTGCAGGTGGGCCTCGATCTGGCCGGCGGTCGACGGCCCGAGTTCGGTGATCGCTGCGATGACGTCCTCGGCGAGCCGGCCGTTCCTCTTGACGATCTCGCTACCCCAACGGCCGTGCTCGAACTCCCGCATCCGCCAGCGCATCAGCGGCCAGTCCTCCACCGACATCAGGGCCGCTTCGTGTGCCCAATACTCGGTCAGCAATCGTGGGGACCTGGCGCTGTGGCTCCAAGCGGCACGGTCGAGGATGTCCCGGTCATAGGGGCCCAGCCGGCTGAACACCGGCGCGTAGTGCGCACGCACCGAGACCGACACCGAATCCAGTTGCAGCACCTGCGTGCGCGCGACCAACCGTTTGAGATGCGCGCGGGTGACGGGACCGCGCGGTTTGGGTTCATGGAATCCCTGTGCGGCCACGGCGAGCCGGCGGGCCTGTGCTGGGGTCAGGGTCGCCACATGGTCATCGTGCCGTATGGCACCGACAAGCCCGTCAGCGCACGTAGCTGGAGAATCGGTACCGCAACCCCGAACTGCTGGTCAGCCAGTCTCCGACGGTACCGGTCCACGTCTCGTCGAGCACCGGGGCAACCGCGTCCTCGTCATCGCGCACCAGGTCGATCTCGATCTCGGTGACCTCGCAACGATCCGCAGACGTCACCGCCTGGCCGTAGAGTTGCGCACCACCGATCACCCAGCCGTCGATATCGGCGGGAAGTTCGGTGACCACCTCGGCGCCCGCTGCCTGATAGGCCGGGTCACGGGACACCACGATATTGCGACGGCCCGGCAGCGGGCGGACCGCGGCGGGCAGCGACTCCCAGGTCAACCTGCCCATCACGACGGTCTGTCCCAGCGTCAGCTCTTTGAAGCGCGCCTGGTCCTCGGGCAGCCGCCACGGGATGCCGTTGGCCCGTCCGATGACACCGGAGGTCGACTGGGCCCAGATCAGCTTCACACCGCCACCGGGGCCTTGATCCCCGGATGCGGGTCATAGTTCACGATCGCGATGTCCTCATAGGTGTAGTCGAAGATCGAATCACGTGGGGCGAGAACGAGTTCCGGGTAGGGACGCGGATCTCGCGACAGCTGCAACGTCACCTGCTCGACGTGGTTGTCATAGATGTGGCAATCGCCGCCGGTCCAGATGAATTCCCCGACACCCAGACCGGCCTGGGCGGCCATCATGTGGGTCAGCAGGGCATAGCTGGCGATGTTGAAAGGCACGCCGAGGAACAGATCGGCGCTGCGCTGATACAGCTGACAGGACAGTCGGCCGTCGGCGACATAGAACTGGAAGAACGCGTGACACGGCGGCAGCGCCATCTGCGGGATCTCGCCGACATTCCACGCCGAGACGATGTTGCGGCGCGAGTCGGGGTCACGCTTGAGCAGTTCCAGCGCCGCCGAGATCTGGTCGATGTGCTCGCCGGACGGGGTCGGCCAAGATCGCCATTGCACGCCGTAGACCGGGCCGAGATCACCTGTCTCAGAGGCCCATTCGTCCCAGATCGTGACTCCGCGCTCCTGCAGCCAGCGCACGTTGGAATCACCGCGCAGAAACCACAGCAACTCGTAGACGATCGATTTGGTGTGCACCTTCTTGGTGGTGATCAGCGGGAACCCGGCATTCAGGTCATAGCGCAGCTGGTGTCCGAACACACTGCGGGTACCGGTGCCGGTGCGATCGGACTTCGGGGTGCCCCGCTCCATCACCAGACGCAGTAGATCCTCGTACGGAGTGTCGACCCGGGCCACTGGGCCAGCTTACGTCGCACCCACCCGACACGCTCGGACCCGACCCCGATGTCGGGTAGAACTGAGACCATGCCCACCACCACCGACACCATCACCACTGCCGACGGCGCCTGCCGGGTCACCGTGGCAACCCCGGACGGCGACGGTCCCTGGCCTGCCGTCGTGATGTACCCCGACGCCGGCGGTGCGCGCGAAACGTTCGACGAGATGGCCGCGCGACTGGCCGGGTACGGCTACGTGGTGCTGGTGCCGGATGTCTACTACCGCCAGGCCGGCTGGGCGCCGTTCGACATGGCCACGGTGTTCGGCGACGAGTCCGAACGCCGGCGGCTGTTCGGGATGATCAAAACCATCACCGCCGACATCATGGCCGCCGATGCCACGGCGTTCTTCGACTATCTGGCCACCCGACCCGACGTGGTCGGCGAGCGGTTCGGGACCACCGGATACTGCATGGGCGGGCGCACATCGCTGATCGTCGCGGGGCGGTTGCCGGCTCGGGTGGCGGCGGCCATGTCGTTCCACGGCGGCGGGCTTGCCACCGACAAACCGGACAGCCCGCATCTGCTGGCCGGCGATATCGAGGCGGTCGTCTATGTGGGCGGGGCGCAGGATGACGCGTCGTTCACCGAGCAGGACGCCCAGACCCTCGAGCAGGCGCTGACGGCCTCCGGGGTGGAACACACCATCGAGTTCTATTCCGCGGCACATGGTTTCGCGGTGCCGGACAACGCCCCGTATGACTCTGCGGCGGCGGAGCGGCACTGGGAGGCGATGGGCGCGGTATTCGGGCGCGCACTCGGTTGAGCTAGGTGGCTGTGCGGCGGTCGTGCAGGTAGGTCGCGAACGCACGGAGGATCCCGCGTGAAGCGTAGATCGCGGCGATGACGGACAGGATGATCAGCAGCACGAACATGACCAGCCAATTGGTGCGGTCATGGCTGACGTTCCACCACACGATCGCGAACAGCACCGTGCAGACGAACACCACGATATCGCGCCAGTTGCCCTCGTAGGAGGCGGCCAACTGGCGGATCTCGCGCTGTTTGTCGACGGCGTTGACGATATCGTCGATGCGGATATCGATGGAACGCTGCAACGCCGCGCGGCGTTCGACCTGATCCGCCGGGATCTTCTCCAGCAGTTCCATATCGGCCTTGATGTTGCCGCGGATGTCCGGTCCTTTGAAGGCACCGGCCGCCAGGCCCAGCAATGCGCCACCAGCGATCGGTGCGGCACCCAACGCGATCTCGGCGATTCCCGGCATAGCCCCTCCGTTGTTGACTCGGCGTCGCGGTCAGTGTGCCATTCCACCGGTCGGACATCCTCGGCTTGGAAACAAAGTCGCGAGCGTGGATTGCCGGTCCGCAGTTTTCAGAAGGCGTCCATCACGCTCGCCGCGATCGTGGCGCCGAGGTTCCAGCAGGCCTGCAGATCGGCCTTACCCGGCGCACCGGAGACCACCACATGCTCGGCCGCCTTCTGCCAACCCAAGCCGGCGGTGATGCCGTCGACCGCGCGCACCGCACCCTCGGCACCCTCGTTGCCATGGAGAAACAGGCCGAATGGTCTTCCGCGGGTGCTGTCCAGCAGCTGGTAGTAGGCGCCGTCAAAGGCATGCTTGAGGGCCCCGGATATGTAACCGAGATTCACCGGGGAACCCAGCAGATAACCGTCCGCGGAAAGCATCTCGGCCGCCGACACCGTCAGCGCCGGCCGCCGCACCACTTCGACACCCTCGATCTCGGGATCGGTGGCGCCGGACAGCACCGCCTCGAACATCGCCTGGCAGTGCGGGCTCGGGGTGTGGTGCACGATCAGCAGTTTCACCGCGCGTCGCGCTCCATCTCGACGGCGGTGCGCATCGTCTCCCTGGCCCGGCCGCGGTCCCCGGCAAAATCGTAGGCACGAGCCAGCCGATACCAGCGAACCCAGTTGTCGCGGTCGGCTTCCAGCTCCGCACGGGTCCGCTCGAACAACGCGTCGGCGGCGTCACGCTCGATGCGACCCGAGGCCCGGCGCGGAAGATCACTCACGTCGAGATCCATTCCGGACTCGCGGGCCAGCCGGACCAAACGCTGATGGGCCAAGCCGGCGCGCAGCGTGGCCACCATGGCCCACAACCCGATCAGCGGTAACACCAGCAGCGCCACGCCCAACCCGACGGGCGCCGGCTCACCGGAAGCGATGAGCGCCAACGCCGTTCGGCCCAACATGACGAAGTAGACCAGCAGCGCTATGCACATGAATCCGATCAACACCTGGATTCGCAGGGCACGCCCACCGTCGTTGTTCATGACAGGTCGAGCAGAGGCTCAATCCCGATGGTCAGGCCAGGACGTCCGGCCACCTGACGCACGCCGAGCAGGACACCGGGCACGAAGGAGGTGCGGTCGAGACTGTCGTGACGGATGGTCAAGGTCTCCCCCTGCGTGCCGAACAGCACCTCTTGGTGGGCGATCAGCCCGGCCAGCCGGACCGAATGCACCCGGACACCGTCGACATCGGCGCCGCGCGCACCCTCCAGCCCGGTACTGGTCGCGTCGGGGCTCGGCGGCAGACCCTTTCGCGCCTCGGCGATCAGCTGCGCGGTGCGGGTGGCGGTACCCGAAGGCGCATCGGCCTTGTGCGGGTGATGCAGTTCGATGACTTCGACCGACTCGAAGTGCCGCGCTGCCAGCTTGGCGAAGTGCATGCTCAGCACGGCGCCGATGGCAAAGTTCGGGGCGATCAGGACGGCAGATCCGGGCGCGTCGGCCAGCCACCCGCGCACCGTGGCGATGCGCTCCTCGGTGAATCCGGTGGTGCCCACCACCGCGTGAATACCGTTGTCGATGACGAACTTCAGGTTGTCCATCACCACATCGGGATGGGTGAAATCGATGACGACGTCGGTACCGCTCTCGGTCAGCCGGCTCATCGCATCCCCGGCGTCCACCTCGGCGGAGAGCTCGAGATCGGCGGCATCCCGGACGGCCTCGACCATGGTGGCGCCGACCTTGCCGTGGGCACCCAACACTGCGACTCGCATGAGGGGCAGCCTACTGCGCGCGCCGGTCGGTACCGTGGGCACATGCGGATCGCGTGGCTTCCCCTGGCGGTCGCGGCTCTTGCCGGCTGCGGCGGCGTGGCCGATGCGCAAGACCCCACCCCGGAGGGGCGGACCTTCGTATCGGTCGGTGTCGTCGGTGAACCGATCCCCGGTGGCGGGCCGCTGACGCTGGAGTTCCGCGACGGCCATATCTCCGCCTTTGCCGGATGCAACCGCGGATCGGCCACCGCCGACCTGTCCGGCGGGCACCTGAGCACCGGTGAACTCGCCACCACCATGATGGCCTGCCCGCCGCCGTTCGCCGAGGCCGATGCCTGGATGACTCAGCTACTACAGGCTCGGCCGGGGTGGACGTTGACCGGTGACGAACTCACCCTGACCACCGCCGCCACGACGGTGACCCTGCGCGACAAGGCGGTGCTGGATCCCGACCGGCCGGTCGTCGACACCAGCTGGCGGGTGGACACCCTGATCTCGGGTGATGCGGCGATGACATCGGTGGCCCTGGAGCAGGCCAAACCGGGGTTGACGGTTCGCCATGACGATACGGTGGTCGGCTGGACCGGATGTAACACCTTCTATGGTCGCGCCACGGCCGTGGCCGGCATCATCACCTTCGGGCCGATCAACACCAGTGGTCCGCCCTGCCCCGGCGAGGTCGGCGAGATCGAGCGATCGGTCCTGGATGTGCTCACCGGTGAGGTGACAGCGCATGTCGTGGCAGACCGGTTGACGCTGACCAACGCAGAAGGCAACGGATTGGTCCTGCGCGCCGAGTAGCATCCGGCCATGCGTGGTCACAAGATCCTCATCACCGGCCCGACCGGACAGGTGGCAACTCCCATCGCGATGTCGTTGGCAGCCGACAACGAAGTCTGGGGTATCGCCCGATTCACCGATGGTGCGGCACGGGAACGCCTGGAGCGGGCGGGAATCCACTGCGAACAGGTGAACCTTGCCGCCGGCGACTTCTCCCGGCTGCCATCGGATTTCGATTATGTGCTGAATCTGGCCGTCGCCAAGAGTGGCCGCTGGGACAAGGACTTGGCGGCGAATGCAGAATCGGTGGGCCTGCTGATGGCGCACTGCGCCGACGCGACTGCATTTCTGCACTGCTCATCGGCGGCCGTGTACGACCCGCCCGGCGATGAACCCCGCACCGAGGCAGCGGCGTTGGGCGACAACCACAAGCCGCTGTTCCCGACCTATTCGATCTCCAAGATCGCCGGTGAGGTGGTGGCGCGGACGATGGCGCGAACGTTGGGGCTGCCCACCGTGATCGCGCGGCTCAACGTCCCCTACGGCGACAACGGCGGCTGGCCGTTCTATCAGATGGAGATGATGCTGGCGGGTATCCCGCTACCGGTGCCGCCGGGCGGACCGGCGCGTTACAACCCGATCCACCAGGACGACATCATCGCCATGCTGCCCCGGATGCTGGAGGCCGCGACGGTCCCGGCCACCACGGTCAACTGGTGTGGCGACCAGACGGTCAGCTTGCAGGAATGGTGCACCTACATCGGTGAGCTCATCGGCCGCGATCCGGTATTCGAGGTGAGCGATCAGGCCCTGCCCACCGGCCCCACCGATACGACGAAGATGCACGAGATCGCGGGCGGTACATCGGTGGATTGGCGCGACGGCATCCGCCGGATGGTGAGCACGTTTCACCCGGAACTGGTCGCGCCCAGCGCCGTGTAGTCGCCCGCGGTCAGATCAGGGCATCGAGCGCGGCATCGGCGGCGGCCAGCGCCGCGGCGTCACGCTCTACATCGGATTTCGCGACGTGGTCTGCGTGGCGGGCGTCAGCAAGGTCGGCGGCGGCGATATCGACATCATGCTCGGCGGCCGCCAGCAATTCACGCGCCTGCTCGAGGCGTTGGCGCGCGGCGACGAGCGCGGCCTGCCGGTCCGCGACCGTGCCGATGGCGGCGGCGTGGACCTTCTCGGACTGTGCGAGCGCCGCTGCGGCCGCGCCGCGTCGCTCGACCAGGACGCGCCGCCGCTGACCGCCATCGGGACCGCGCGGGGCGGGGTCGTCGGTGTCGGGGCGGCCCGCACCGACGGCCATCGACACGCCGAAATCACCGAAGCCCGACCACTCCTCGGCCTTCTCCAGGCGACCGAGTCTGGCGTGTACCCCCGGATCTGCGATCGCCGCCTGCAGCGTGTTGGTGATGTCAGCACGCAGAGCGGGTGTCGGCGAGTCCACCCGTGCTGCCGCAAGGCCGGCCCGGGTGAGGTCGGTGACGACTCTGCGTTGCGCCGCGGTCAACTCGCGGATACGGGCACCATCCATGGCGGCGTGCGCAGCCTGCAACTGTGCACGCAGTTCCGCCAGCCGATCCGCAGCCGCGGGATCCGCCCGTACCAACGCGTTGACCACCCAGGCGGCCACGGTGGGCCGCCGCGCCGCACCGATCGTGCGAGCCGCTTCGGTTTCGCCACGTTTCTTCGCCTGCGCCACCAATTGGCCACGCAATGCAGTGAACTCGGGCGGCGGCACCCCGTAGAGCGTGTCCAGATCGTCCTCGATTGTCACAATGGCGACGCTCCCCGCAGATGCTCGAAGATCAGGGATGTCTGTGTGCCTGCGACATCGCCATCGGCATTGAGGTTCTCCACCACGAAGGCACGCAGATCTTCGGTGTCCCGTGCGGCGACGTGCAGAATGAAATCGTCACCACCGGCCAGGAAGTAGACGTCCATCACCTGCGGGCGTTGCCGGATCTGGGCGATGAAATCCCGAATACGGCCCCGCGCATTGGATTGCAGGCTCACCGAGATCATCGCCTGGAGGGTAAGGCCGACCGCCGCCGGGTTGATATCGGTGTAGAACCCACGGATCACTCCGATGTCCTGGAGTCGGCGCAGCCGGCCGTGACATGTCGACGGCGCGATCCCGACCGCCTCGGCCAACGCACTGTTGGACATCCGCGCATCCGCGTGCAGGGCGAGCAACATGCGCCGATCGATATCGTCGAGATCGGAGGGGCGAACATCTTTCGGTCCAGACGCCAACCGCGGACCACGGTTCGATGATCGTTCTGCCATGCTGCGAGCTTAGCGAATTATCGACATAAACATTGTGTGCTTACCGATGTTTATTCACACTTGATCGTACATCCCAGACTTTAGGAGCCATCATGCTCGTCGGCATCCCGACCGAGATCAAGAACAACGAATACCGCGTCGCGATCACGCCCGCCGGGGTGGCCGAGCTGACCAAGCGCGGTCACGACGTCATCATCCAGGCCGGCGCGGGCGCAGGCTCGGCCATCACCGACAACGACTTCAAGGCCGCCGGTGCCCAGATCGTCGAGAGCGCCGAAAAGGTCTGGGCCGATGCGGATCTGCTCCTCAAGGTCAAAGAACCCATCGAAGCCGAGTACGCGCGGCTGCGACAGGGCCAAACGCTGTTCACCTACCTGCATCTGGCCGCGTCCAGGCCGTGCACCGATGCGCTGATGGCCTCCGGCACCACCGCCATCGCCTACGAGACCGTGCAGACCACCGGATCGGACGGATCGGTCGCGCTCCCCCTGCTGGCCCCCATGAGCGAGGTCGCCGGACGTCTGGCCGCACAGGTCGGCGCGTACCACCTGATGCGTACCCAGGGTGGTCGCGGTGTGCTGATGGGTGGGGTCCCCGGCGTCGCGCCCGCGCGGGTTGTCGTGATCGGTGGCGGCATGGCCGGCGACAACGCCGCCGCCGTGGCATGGGGCATGGGCGCCCACGTCACCGTGTTCGATCTCAACATCAACACCCTGCGCAAGATCGATGCCGAATACGGCGGCGCAATCGAGACCCGGTACTCGTCCAGCCTCGACCTCGAAGACGCGGTGAAACAGGCCGATCTGGTGATCGGTGCCGTGCTGGTGCCCGGCGCCAAAGCTCCCAAACTGGTGACCAACTCGACGGTGGCGCAGATGAAGACCGGCGCGGTGCTCGTCGACATCGCCATCGACCAGGGCGGTTGTTTCGAGGACTCCCGTCCAACCACCCATGACGACCCGACCTTCGCCGTCCACGACACCGTGTTCTACTGCGTCGCCAACATGCCCGGCGCCGTGCCCCGGACATCGACGTATGCATTGACCAATGCCACCATGCCCTACGTGCTCAAGCTGGCCGACAAGGGCTGGCGGGAGGCCTGCCGCGCCGACCCGGCACTGGCGAAGGGCCTGTCCACCCATGAAGGCGCGCTGCTCTCCGAGCAGGTGGCCGGCGATCTCGACCTGCCGTTCACCGACCCCGCGGCACTGCTTGCCTGAATGTCGGGCGGCTGCGGGTCAGGCGAGCAGATCCGGTAGGACCAGCGCGGCGATCTCACCGATCACCGGCCGCAGCCCTTCGGCGTCGGGATCGGCGGACTGCGTTCGGGTCATGATCGACAACAGAACGCGAGAGCCGCCCGGTCCGTAGGCGATACCCACGTCATTGGTAGTGGCGTAATCACCGCTGCCGGTCTTGTCCGCAGTCGTCCAGTCCGGCGGCAGACCCGCCCGCATGCTCGACGTCTGGTTGGCCCGCATCCAACCGTCGAGAAGATCACGCTGCGCGGGTGGTAAAGCGTCACCCGCCAACAGATTTCGATATCCGGTACCCAGCGCCTCGGGCGTGCTGGTGTCGCGCGGATCGCCGGGGATCGCCGAGTTCAGATCGGTCTCCCAGCGGTCCAACCGAGTCTTGTCATCACCGATGCTGCGCGCGAAATCGGTGATCGCGCGCGGGCCGCCGAGTGTGGCGAGCAGCAGGTTGGCAGCCAGGTTGTCGCTGCGTTGCAGCGCGGCCTGGCACAGCTCGGCCAGTGTCATCTGCCCACCGGCACGCTCCTCGGTCACCGGAGAGTTCGGAAGGATCCCCGCCGGATCGACGAAAACAGGCTTGTCCAAGGAGAGTTCACCCTCGGCCACCCTTCTCAACACCGCCGCCGCCGCATAGGTCTTGAACGTGGAGCACATCGCGAACGGTTCTTCGGCGCGGTGCCGAACGGACATCCCGGAGTCCAGGTTCATCCCGAATACACCGATGAAGGCATTGTGCCGAGCCTCCAGATCGCGGATCCGCTCGGGCAGCGCGGTCGTCGGGGCGGCCAGCGCGGTATCGTCCGCGCAACCGGCGACCGACCCCACCGCCACCAGCGTCAGACCGCCGATCAACAGCTCGCGTCGTGACAGGCGCATCACCCGACTGTAACCCACTACCCCGGGATATCTCGAAGGCGCTGCGGTAGGGACCTTTTGGATTTGTACGGACCGAGCACCGCCGCACCGAGGGGTTTCGACAGTAAGCGACGCGCGACGGCGTTGACCTCGTCGAGAGTGACGGCGTCGATCTGCTCCAGAGTTTGGGCGATGCTGCGGTGCGCTCCGAAGTTGAGTTCACTGCGCCCGATCCGGTGCATCCGGGAACTCGAGTCCTCCAGCCCCAGCACGAGCCCACCACGCAACGAGCCCTTGGCGATCGCGCACTCCGAGGAGGTGATGCCGTCACGTGCCACATCGGCGAGCACGTCGGTGGCCAATCGCACCACCTCGTCGAACCGTTCGGGCAAGCAGGCCGCGTACACCGAGAAGGCGCCGGCGTCGGAGAACGTGTCCACACTCGAGTACACCGAATAGGCCAGCCCGCGACTCTCCCGGATCTCCTGGAACAGCCGCGAGCTCAATCCTCCGCCGATCGCGGTGTTCAGCACCGACAGCGCCCAGCGATGCTCCCAGTAGCGGCCCGGACTGCGCACACCGGCCAACAGGTGACTCTGCTCGGCATCCCGGCTGACCAGTTCCAGCGAGGGTGCCCCCGGCACCCGTCCGGTGCCTTTGCGGTGCGGGGCCGGAACACGATCGCGCGACAGTCGCGGACCGAAGTACTCCGTGGCCAGTCCGACGATGTGGTCGTGGTCGACGTTGCCGGCCACCGCCAGCACCATCCGTTCCGGTGTGTAGCGCCGCATGTGGAACGAGTGCAGCTGGGTGCGTGTCATGGCCGAGATCGAATCGACGGTGCCGATCACCGGTCTGCCGACCGGGTGATTGCCGAACATGGCCGACAGGAACACATCGCCGAGCGTGTCCTCGGGGTCGTCGTCGCGCATCGCGATCTCCTCGAGCACGACATCGCGCTCCACCTCGACGTCCTCGGCGGCGCAGCGACCTCGCAGGACCACGTCGGCCACCAGATCGACGGCCAGTTCCACATCGGAATCGAGCACATGGGCGTAATAGCAGGTGTGTTCGCGCGCGGTGAACGCATTGAGTTCACCGCCCACCGCATCGACGGCTTGCGCTATCTGCACCGCCGACCGGGTGGGCGTGGACTTGAACAGCAGATGCTCAAGGAAGTGCGCAGCACCGGCCACCGTGGCGCCCTCATCGCGCGAACCGACACCTACCCAGACACCCACCGACGCCGAGTGCACCGACGGGAGGTGCTCGGTGACCACCCGTAAGCCGCCGGGTAGGTCTGTTCGGCGCACTGCCGTCGACATCGGCGCTCCTCTCTGCGGCGACCCATGTTGCCGTATGCCTGTCGGGCACCCACACGCGGCCCACCCGTAGTTCGAGCCATCCACCGGCCACTCACAGGGGCATCACACCGGCGTAGGGCACCCCGCTCAGGTAGGCCATGTCGCGGTCGAAGGTCACCAGGTCGGAGATATCGAAATCGGCGAGTCGCCGGTGGCCACACGCCCTGGCCAGCACCGACATCAGATCGACCGATGCCTGAAGAAACCGTGCCAGACGCTGTCCCGCGACCTGGACGTCGAGCCGGTCGCGCAGGTGTTGCTGTTGGGTCGCGATGCCCACCGGACAGTTGTTGCTGCCGCAGGCCCGCATGCCGACGCATCCGATCGCCTGCAGCGCCGAGTTGGCCAGCGCGATCGCGTCCGCGCCGAGCGCCATCGCCTTGGCCATGTCGGCGGCCGTCCTGATACCACCCGTCGCCACCAGGGTCACCTCGCCGGACTTGCCGCAGCGATCGAGGTGCCGACGCGCCCGCGCGAGAGCGGGGATGGTCGGCACCGAGATGTTCTCCCGAAAGATCAGCGGCGCCGCACCCGTACCGCCACCGCGCCCGTCGATGATCAGGTAGTCCACCCCGATCTCGAGCGCGGCATCGATATCTTCCTCGATGCGCTGGGCGCTCATCTTGTAGCCGATCGGAATGCCCCCGGATCGGGCGCGGACCTCGGCAGCGAAGTCGGCGTACTGACCGACCGTCGTCCAGTCCGGGAATCGGGCGGGTGAAATGGCATCCGTCCCGGGGGCAAGGCCGCGCACCTCGGCAATCTTGCCGACCACCTTCTTCCCCGAAAGATGGCCACCGGTACCGGTTTTCGCTGCCTGGCCACCCTTGAAGTGAAACGCCTGCACGACGTCGAGCCGCTCGAAACTCCAACCGAACCGGCCGGAGGCAAGCTCGTAGAAGTACCTGGAGTTGGCCTGCTGCTCCTCGGGAAGCATGCCGCCCTCACCGGAACAGATTCCGGTGCCTGCGAGTTCGGCGCCGGATGCCAGGGCGACCTTGGCCTCCTGCGACAACGCCCCGAAACTCATATCGGTGACGAACAGCGGGATGTCGAGGGCGAGCGGCTTGGCTGCCGCCGGCCCGATGACCACGTCGGTGTCCACCGGCTCACCGTCGAGAAGCGGCGGGCGCGCCAGCTGCGCGGTGACGAACTGGATGCTGTCCCACGACGGCAGCTCCGAACGCGGTACCCCCATGGCGCCGGTCTTGCCGTGCATTCCCAGCCGAGATAGTCCGTGCTCGGCCAGTTCCTGGATATCGGCGACGTAGGGCTCCTCGGATGTCGGTGCCCGATCGGAGAATTCCGCCTGGTAGCCACCGTCCTGGGAGTGCGGATGGCCTGCCGCATGGGCCCGCACCGCCGCCGCATCGATCGCCACGTACCCGTCACGCACGGTGGTGTCGAACGTGGCCAGGGCCACCGAATTGTTCACCGGCGACACCCCGGAGTCCAGGTCGTAGCGCCAACCGTGCACACCGCAGACCAGGTGCGCACCCTCGACGTGACCATCAGCGAGGCGGACACCACGATGTGCGCACCGCCCGTAGAGAGCCGACACCGAATCGTCGGCGCGCCGGACCAGGACCAGGTCGACCCCGGCGAGGGTCAGGGGATGCGGAACGCCGGTCACCAGATCGGTCAGCCGGATCGTCGTTTCGTACTTCTCGGCGACCGAGGGCAAAGCGGCACTCCTCATTGCTGTGCGCCGAGCAAGTCCACCCAGCGGGGCTCCACAGCCGTCAGCATACGGAAAGCGCTTGCTGGTCACATTCTTTCGCAAGAAACGGAACATGCCCCGATGCCGTGTGGGCACCGGGGCATGTCTGTCGAAATGACGCTGTCGAACTACGCTTCCGCGCCGGCGGGCTCGGCCGCCTCGGTCTCCGGGGCGCTCGTCGAGCTCTCCTCGTCGACCAGCACCAGCGAGATCTTTCCGCGGTTGTCGATATCGGCGATCTCGACACGCATCTTGTCACCGACCTTGGCGACATCCTCGACCTTGGCGATGCGCTTGCCACGGCCCAGCTTGCTGATGTGCACCAGACCGTCACGACCCGGCAACAGCGAGACGAACGCTCCGAAGTCGGTGGTCTTGACCACCGTTCCCAGGAACCGCTCCCCCACCTTGGGCAGCTGCGGATTGGCGATGGCATTGATCTTGTCGATCGCGGCCTGCGCGGCCTCGCCATTGCTGGCGCCGACGAAAACGGTGCCGTCGTCCTCGATGGAGATCGACGCGCCGGTCTCCTCGGTGATCGAGTTGATCATCTTGCCCTTGGGCCCGATGACCTCGCCGATCTTGTCCACCGGGACCTTGATGGTGGTGATGCGCGGCGCGAACGGGCTCATCTCGTCGGGGGCGTCGATGGCCTCGGCCATCACCTCCAGGATGGTGATCCGAGCGTCCTTGGCCTGGGCCAGCGCGCCGGCGAGCACCTGCGAGGGGATGCCGTCGAGCTTGGTGTCCAACTGCAGGGCCGTGACGAAGTCCTTGGTGCCCGCGCACTTGAAGTCCATGTCGCCGAAGGCATCCTCGGCGCCGAGGATATCGGTCAGGGTGACGAACTTGCGCTCACCATCGACGTCGTCGGAGACCAGACCCATGGCGATAC
This sequence comes from Mycolicibacterium neoaurum ATCC 25795, assembly GCF_000691525.1. Lineage (GTDB taxonomy): Bacteria > Actinomycetota > Actinomycetes > Mycobacteriales > Mycobacteriaceae > Mycobacterium > Mycobacterium neoaurum. The sequence continues at coordinate 96,815 of NZ_JMDW01000009.1, read as the reverse complement.
CGGCGACCGGCGCCTTGAGCGGCACACCGGCGTTCAGCAGCGACAGGGTCGAGGCACACACCGAGCCCATCGAGGTGGAACCGTTGGAGCCCAACGCCTCCGAGACCTGGCGGATGGCGTACGGGAACTCCTCGACGCTGGGCAACACCGGCACCAGGGCGCGCTCGGCGAGCGCACCGTGGCCGATCTCACGGCGCTTGGGCGAACCCACGCGGCCGGTCTCGCCGGTCGAGAACGGCGGGAAGTTGTAGTGATGCATGTAGCGCTTGGAGGTCTCGGGCCCCAGCGAGTCGATCTGCTGGGCCATCTTGACCATGTCGAGGGTGGTGACACCCATGATCTGGGTCTCGCCCCGCTCGAACAACGCGCTGCCGTGCGCCCGCGGGATGACCGCGACCTCGGCCGACAGGGCCCGGATATCGGTGACGCCACGACCGTCGATGCGGAAGTGGTCGGTCAGGATGCGTTGCCGCACAAGCTTCTTGGTCAGCGAGCGGTAGGCGGCGCCGATCTCCTTCTCGCGGCCCTCGAACTGACCGGCCAGGCGCTCGAGCACCTCGCCCTTGATCTCGTCGGTGCGGTCGTCACGCTCGGCCTTGCCTGCGATGGTGAGCGCCTGCGAGAGCGCCTCGGTGGCCACCGCGGCGACCTGCTCGTAGACATCTGCCTGGTAATCCGGGAACAGCGGGTACTCCACGGTCGCCTTACCCGCGGCGGCGTGCAGTTCCTCCTGCGCGGTGCACAGTGCCGAGATGAACGGCTTGGCGGCCTCCAGGCCCTCGGCCACGACGGACTCGGTGGGGGCACCGGCGCCGTCGGCGATCAGTTCGATGACCTTCTCGGTGGCCTCGGCCTCGACCATCATGATGGCGACGTCGTCACCGGCCTTACGCCCGGCTACCACCATGTCGAACACGGCGTCTTCGAGTTGCTCGACGGTCGGGAACGCAACCCACTGGCCGGCCTTGTTTTCAGGAGTGGAGATCAGGGCGACACGCACGCCGCCGACCGGGCCGGAGAACGGCAGGCCGGAAATCTGGGTGGACGCCGATGCGGCGTTGATGGCCAGCACGTCGTACAGATCCTTGGGATCCAGGCTGAGCACGGTCACCACGACCTGGATCTCGTTGCGCAGACCGGAGACGAAGGTCGGGCGCAGCGGCCGGTCGATCAGACGGCAGGTCAGGATCGCGTCGGTGGAGGGACGTCCCTCACGACGGAAGAACGAGCCGGGGATCCGGCCGGCGGCGTACATCCGCTCCTCGACGTCGATGGTCAGCGGGAAGAAGTCGAAATGATCCTTCGGCGACTTGCTGGCGGTGGTGGCGCTCAGCAGCATCGTCTCTTCGTCGAGGTAGGCGACGACGGAGCCGGCGGCCTGACGGGCCAGACGGCCGGTCTCGAAACGGATGGTCCGGGTGCCGAAGCTCCCGTTGTCGATGACGGCGGTGGACTCGAACACGCCCTCGTCGGTTTCAACTGCAGACATTGCAGCCTTTCTGGGTATTCAGCTGTTTTGCGCGTGCACGCGTCAGCGGTCCCCTGAAATCGGCTACGGCCGTCGATCGAAGCGGCCGGGGTTCGAACACCCCGGCAGCCACTACCGAAGACCGCCCGAACAGGCGGGCACTGCTGTGACGCGCAGGGACGGTGCGCGCGGAACTGCGCGAACCGCACCTTGTTGCTCGGGCCTGCTCATGAACACATGTGGCCCAAAACATCTTCATGTTACACCGGCGGGTGATGACCGCCTTCAGGCCACGTCATCGACACACACGGTGAACTCGCGTTGGTCATAGGCGTAGCCCATGCCGCTGCGGCACTGGTCGACATTGGCCACGCCGCGCAGGATCTCGGTGGCACGCTGCCGGTTCGGCTGTGCGGTGTCGGCACAATCCACCCGCACCGGATCGCGGCCGTTGTCGGGATCGACGCTCATGCATTGTCCGACAACCCAATCGACATCCATACAGATGGTGCTGGTGGTGTCGCTGAAGGTGCTGTGTGTGGAGTAGTAGGAATCCACATCGGTCGGACAACCGTCACTGGAGGTCGCGGTGGCCACGACCTTGAACGTCGAATCCGGGCTTCCACAGGCGGCCTTGACGGCATCCGGGCGATCGGGGGTACCGACCACCTTCAGACAGTCGCCGACCTGCAGCGCTGCGGCGGCGGCCGATGAGCAGCCGGTGAGTCCCCCCAACACACACCCGAGGGTGCAGATCGCGGCCAGGGCCGCGGTCCGGAGCGTCAGCGGCGCAGGCCGAGGCGCTCGATCAGCGAGCGGTAGCGCTCGACGTCGACCTGTGCGACGTACTTGAGCAACCGACGCCGACGACCGACCAGCAGCAGCAGCCCCCGCCGCGAGTGGTGATCGTGCTTGTGCTGCTTGAGGTGTTCGGTCAGATCCTGGATCCGCTTGGTCAGCAGCGCGACCTGGGCCTCCGGCGAACCGGTATCGGTGTCATGCAGACCGTACTGGCCGAGGATTTCCTTCTTCTGTTCGGCAGTGAGCGCCACGAAACAACTCCATCAAAAAGGTCCGCGAGGAACATCTGAGGCGCGGCCGCCGCGAACTGCAGCACACGCTGGGTCGGGACGGAATACTAACAGGACCTCAGCCCGCAGCGAGAATCGAGCGCGCCCGCTCGGTGTCGGCACCCATCTGGCGCACCAGATCCTCGACCGAATCGAACTTCTCCTGGCCGCGGATGCGCGCGATGAAATCGACTGCCACATGCTGGCCGTACAGATCGGCCTCGGCGTCGAGGACGAACGCCTCCACGGTGCGGGTTCGCCCGGAGAATGTCGGGTTCGTGCCCACCGACACCGCCGCCTGATAGCGCTCGCCGGGGGTCACCGTGCCGACGACCGGCCCGTGTCCCAGCACGGTGAACCAGGCCGCGTAGACGCCGTCGGCAGGGATCGCCGAATGCATGGGCGGCGCGACGTTGGCCGTCGGGAATCCCAGGCCCCGGCCGCGGCCGTCACCGCGCACCACGACACCCTCGACGCGATGCGGCCGGCCCAGCGCCTCCGCGGCGGCAACGACATCGCCGGCGTCCACGCAGGAGCGGATGTAGGTCGAGGAGAACGTCACCGACTCGTCGCGGGCGAATTCCTCGGATACCAGCCGCATCCCCTCGACCGCGAATCCGAAACGTTCACCGGCCTTGCGCAGCAGGTCCACATTGCCTGCCGCCTTCCGCCCGAAGGTGAAGTTCTCCCCCACCACGACCTCGACCACGTGCAGGCTTTCGACGAGCAGTTCGTGGATGTAGCGCTCGGGGGTGAGCTTCATGAAATCCGCGGTGAACGGCATCACCAGGAAGACGTCGACGCCGGTTTCCTCCACGAGTTCGGCCCGCCGGGCCAGTGTGGTGAGCTGCGCCGGATGGCTGCCGGGAAACACGACCTCCATGGGGTGCGGGTCGAAGGTCATCAGCACGGTGGGAACCCCGCGCGATCGGCCCGACTTCACGGCACGATTGATCAGCTCGGCGTGACCACGGTGAACACCGTCGAACACACCGATCGTCAGGACACACCGGCCCCAGTCCGTGGGGATGTCGTCCCGGCCCCGCCACCGCTGCACGGTCGCAAGCCTACGGCGCGGGTGTGGCAGCCGTCTGCCTGGGATACCCGCAACAGGCAAAGATTGCCTAAACTCGGTGACCGTGGACTCCAACAGCGACCCGCAGGAACTGACGACGGTTGCGCAGGATTACCTCAAAGTCATCTGGACGGCCCAGGAGTGGTCACCGGACAAGGTGAGCACGAAACTGCTGGCCGAACGCATCGGTGTGTCGGCGAGCACGGCGTCGGAGTCCATCCGCAAGCTGGCCGATCAGGGACTGGTCGATCACGCCAAGTACGGCGCGGTGACGCTCACCGACGCAGGCCGCAAGGCCGCACTGGCGATGGTCCGCCGGCATCGGCTGATGGAGACCTTCCTGGTACGTGAGCTGGGCTACGGCTGGGACGAGGTACACGACGAGGCCGAGATCCTCGAGCACGCGGTATCGGACCGCATGCTCGACCGCATCGACGCCAAACTCGGGTTTCCCACCCGCGATCCGCATGGTGATCCGATACCCGCACCGGATGGTCGGGTTCCCACGCCTCCGGCTCGGCAACTCTCGGTGTGCGCGGACGGCGAGGACGGCACCGTGGCCCGGATCTCGGATGCCGATCCGGAGATGTTGCGCTATTTCGACAGTGTGGGCATCACCTTGGATTCCCGGCTACAGGTGGTGGCCCGGCGAGACTTCGCCGGGATGATCTCGGTGGCTGTGCAGGCGCCGTCGAGCGACACCGCGACCTCCGTGACCGTAGACCTGGGAAGTCCTGCAGCAGAGGCGATCTGGGTGGTCTAACGCACCGCCCGCAACCGCGGGGCGGTGCCGCTCTCGACCGGCACGACGTCGGTGGCCGAATGCACCAGCCGCAACACGCGCGGCTTCGGCGCAACCTTCCCGTCGGCACACGCCAGGAGCTTCTGCACGCTCAGTTCGAGTTGCTCGGCCCCATCGCGCTCGATGGCAGCGATCAGCGGAGCGGTCAACAGGTCACCGGTGACCTCGCTGGTGACCGTGAGCTGTGAGCCACCCTCGGCGGCGTTGACCAGGACGGTGAACCGCGTGCGCAGCCCGGCCGCACCGGTACCGATGAGCACCAGGGTGCCCGGGGCGATCGCGGACTCGACCGTCCACTCCACGGTCCCGGACACGCCGAGCATCAGTGTCTCGGCGGTCATTCGGGCGCCGGGCACGAAGCCGGTCCGCGCCTGGCCGATCCAGCGCTGATGAACGGTCAGCCAGTCCGACCAGGTGCGCGGATCCGATAACGCCGACCACAGCGCCGTCGGAGCGATCGGCAGATCGACGGTGTGGGTCACATGGCCGACGCGCGCTCCCCGCTCACCATGCGCCCACGCGGGCTGGTAGGTGAACAGCGGATGGTCGCAAACCGGTGCGTGCTCGCTCATACCTTCTTCAACGCCCGGCCGGCGCAGAAAGTTCACAGGAAACCTGGGATTTGGCTAATAAAAACGGCCTCTGGTTAGGGAAAACCTGATAAACGGCCCACTCGTTTCACACACCGCTGCCCGGGGTAACCAGTGCCACTTCCCCGCGCGCAGCGCGGATGTCCGGGAGGCGCCGACCGGCTCAGGACAAGGTAGCCGGGCGCAGCACGACCACGGGGCTGGTGTGCGATGCACCGTCCTGGAGCAAGGCGATCACGCGACCGTCGGGCGCGACGGCCGCATAGATCCCGTTGATGCCCGCCACATCCAGAGGTCGGCCGTGGCCGGTGTCCACCGCTTCCTTCTCGGTGAGATCGCGCCGGGCAAACCCCTGCAGGCAGGCCTGGTCGAGGCTGTAGGACAGCCGGGCCTGCTCGGCCAGCTCTTCGAGAGTCCTGGCCTGCTGCAGGTCATACCGGCCGACCGCGGTACGCCGTAGCGCCGTGAGGTGCCCACCGACCTGCAGCTCGGCGCCCACATCGCGCGCCAGCGCCCGGATGTAGGTACCCGAGGAACAGTCCACCTCGACGTCGACATCGGTGAACCCGCCGCCCCTGCGCGCTCTGATCACCTCGAATCGGGAGATGCGCACCGGCCGGGCGGGTAGCTCGACGGCGCGCCCTTCCCGAGCCAGTTTGTAGGACCGCTCACCGGCAACCTTGATCGCGCTGACCGCCGACGGCACCTGCTCGATATCGCCACGCAACCGCTCCAGCGCCTGCTCGATCTGGGCATCGGTGACATGCTCGGCGGGCACCGTCTGCAGGACCTCACCCTCGGCGTCCTCGGTGGAGGTCGTCTGACCGAGCCGGATGGTGGCGGCGTAGGACTTGTCCGTCCCGGTGATCAGCCCCAGCAGTTTGGTGGCCCGTTCGATACCGACGACCAGCACCCCGGTGGCCATGGGATCCAGCGTGCCGGCATGGCCCACCTTGCGGGTACCGAACAGCCGCCGGCAGCGGCCGACGACGTCATGGCTGGTCATCCCGGCCGGCTTGTCGACGATCACCAGCCCCGGAGCAGGCTGCGTCGATCCCCCGGTCGCTGCGCTCTCCCCCGCCGGTGGCTTGCTCACAGCGTGATCGCCGTAAGCGCGATACCACCGGCCACCGACCACCGACCATCCAGCGCGTTCAACGGCGGGCCGTGCTCGGCGGCGGGGTCGACCAGGATGGTCGACCGGAACGTCCCGGCGGTGCCGGTGCCGTCGACGGTGAACGTGATGTGGGCGTCCTCGAATCCCAGCCAGCGATGCGTGAGCGGATACCACGCCTTGTAGGTGGCCTCCTTGGCGCAGAACAGAATTCGGTCCCAGTGCAGCTCTGCGGGAAGCGCCGAGATCTGGTGCCGTTCGACAGGCAGACTGATGGCGTCGAGCACGCCCTTGGGCAGCACACCATGGGGCTCGGCGTCGATACCGACCGACCGTACCTGGCCCTGCCTGCCGACAACGGCACCCCGGAAACCATCACAGTGGGTGAGGCTGCCGACGACCCCATCGGGCCAGCATGGTTCGCCCTTGTCGCCCTTGAGGATCGGCACCGGCGGCACGCCGATCTCGCCGAGCGCGATCCGCGCGCAGTGGCGCACGGTGACGAATTCGTTGCGGCGCTTGGCCACCGATCGCGCCACCAGCGGCGCCTCCTCCGGCAGCGGCGTCAGATCCGGCGGATCGTCGTACAGCTCGGCGGTCGAGACCAGCTCGGGGACGACGGCGGGCAGCAACATCTACCTGCTCCTGCGCGAGGCGATCCGGTCCTGCATTTTCTGTGCGTTCTCCCGCATCTCGTCGGTGATCTCGAAATGGCCGCCGAAGTCGTTGAGGTAGCCGGGCGGATACTTCGGGTCCGGCAGGATCTGCCGTAGCCAGCGATATGGCTTGCGACGGCGCCATTCTCGGGGGTATCCGACCGACACCTCTTCGAAGCGCACATCGTCATACCAGGTGGTGCGCGGGATGTGCAGATGGCCGTACACCGAACAGATGGCGTTGTACCGGGTATGCCAATCCCGGGTCGCGGTGGTCCCACACCACAGCGCGAACTCGGGGTAGAACAACGCATCGCAGGGCTCGCGCACCATCGGGAAATGGTTCACCAGCACGGTCGGCGTCATCCAGTCGAGTTCCTCGAGCCGCTTGCGGGTGTAGGCCACCCGGTCGCGGCACCACGCATCGCGGGTGGCGTAGGGCTCGGCCGAGAGCAGGTATTCGTCGGTGCCGACGATATTGCGCTCCTTGGCCAGCGCCAGGCCCTCGGCCTTGGTGCCGGTGCCCTCCGGAAGGAACGAATAGTCGTAGAGCAGGAACATCGGCACGACCGTAGCCGGACCGCCCTGCTCGTTCCACACCGGGAACGGATGCTCGGGAGTGACGATGCCCATCTGGTCGCACATGTCGACGAGGTAGTCGTAGCGGGCACGACCGAAGATCTGCATGGGGTCGCGGGTGGTGGTCCACAGTTCGTGGTTACCCGGCACCCAGATGACCTTGGCGAACCTCTTACGCAGCAGGTCCAGCGCCCAGCGAATCTCGTCGGTGCGTTCGCCGACGTCACCCGCGACGATCAGCCAGTCATCGGGACTGGACGGATACAGCGACTCGGTCACCGGTTTGTTGCCGGTGTGCCCGGTGTGCAGGTCACTGATCGCCCACAACACCGGTCGTCGCTGCTCACGGGACGGCTTCGAAACAGGCGAGGACACAGCGGTCCAGCGTACTTGCCGGACGGCGACGCCCCCGAGATGCCCGAACCCCGGCAACTAGAACCTGTTCTCGTTTAGACTCCCGGCAGGGTTCGTGCGGACCCTCGGGTCGGATGACGATGTATGGGGGTTCGATGGGTGCCAAGCTGCGCCTGCTGTCGGCGTTGAGCGCGCTCGTCGCGGCGGTGATCGTCGTCTGGCAGACCAACCCGGCCGGCACGCCCGCCATGGTCAGCGTCGATGACCTGCCGATGACCAACGTGTCGACCACCATCAAATGGCCGGTCATCGAGACGACCGATCCGCGGCCGTTTGACCCGTGTGAAGACATCCCGATCGATGTGGTGCAGCGCATCGGCCTTGCCTTCACCCCGCCGACGCCCGAGGACGGGCTGCGCTGCAAATACGATGCCGGCAATTACCAGATGGCCATCGAGGCCTTCGTGTGGCGCACCTACGAGGCAACGCTGCCCGCCGATGCGGTCGAACTCGACATCGCCGGGCATCGGGCCGCCCAGTTCTGGATCATGAAGCCGACCGACTGGAATGACCGCTGGTGGGTGACCTGCATGATCGCCTTCAAGACCAGCTACGGCGTCCTGCAGCAGTCGGTGTTCTACTCCCCCATTCACTCCCCGGACCGACCGGACTGCCTGCAGGTGAATCTGCAGCGCGCCAACGAATTGGCGCCGTACTACAAGTTCTGAGACCAGTTCTGACACCACGTAGTGTTTATTAGGTGAGCTCACGACTGTCCCGTCATGCCCGGCAGGCCATGAGCCGGGTCTTGGAAGTCCCCTCGCCCAGCACCGACTTCGTCGTGCACAAGGGCGTCCGGGTGCCGATGCGCGACGGTGTCGAGCTGCTGGCCGACCATTACCAACCGCTGACCGCGACCCCGGCGGGCACGCTGCTGGTCCGGGCGCCCTACGGCAGACGCTTCCCCTTCACCCTGTCGTTCGGCAGCGTCTACGCCAGCCGCGGATATCACGTCATTTTCCAGAGCGTGCGCGGCACGTTCGGTTCCGGCGGCGAGTTCACGCCCATGGTCAACGAGATCGCCGACGGCGCCGACACGGTGGCCTGGCTGCGCGAGCAGTCCTGGTTCACCGGCACCTTCGCCACCGTCGGACTGTCCTATCTGGGCTTCACCCAGTGGGCGCTGCTGGTCGATCCACCCGCCGAGCTCGCCGCGGCGATCATCACCGTCGGTCCGCACGATTTCGCGGAGTCGTCGTGGGGCACCGGCGCGTTCTCGCTCAACGACTTCCTCGGGTGGAGCGATATGGTCGCCCACCAGGAGGAACCGAGCCTGGTGCGGATGCTTGCCCGTCAGGCGACCGCGGGCCGGCGGGTCACGACCGCGGCCCTCGATCTGCCGCTGAGCACGGGCGGGCGCACGCTGCTCGGTGAGGGTGCGCCGTGGTACGAGTCCTGGTTGCGGCCACCGCAAGACGATCCCGAGCATTGGCAACGCCTGGCCGCCACCGCCGCCCTGGACCGCACGGACGTACCGGTGTTGTTGTTCAGCGGATGGCAGGATCTCTTCCTCGAGCAGACGCTGGCCCAGTACCGGCGTCTGCGCGACCGCGGTGTCGAGGTGGCCCTGACCTTCGGGTCGTGGACGCACACCCAGGTGATGACCCGCGGCGGTGCCACCGTCCTGCGCGAGACGCTGGACTGGTTGAGCACGCACCTCGGCGGCGCACCGACGACACGGCGCCATCCGGTGCACATCCACATTCATCGGGCGGCCGACGACGGGTGGGTCGAGCTGGACGACTGGCCGCCGGACCCGACACACCACACGCTGTACCCGCGCGCCGGCGGCGCACTGGCCCAGACCCCGGGCGGCGGGCACCTGATGTTCACCTACCAGCCTGCCGACCCGACCCCCACCGTCGGTGGCCGACTGCTGTCCCCCGACGGCGGTTACCGAGACGATTCCGCGCTTGCCGACCGCGCCGATGTGCTCGCGTTCACCGGCGAGCCACTGCCCGCCGACCTCTATGTCGTCGGCACTCCCGTCGTCGAACTCGCCCATCGTGCCGACAATCCACACCACGATGTGTTCGTCCGGATCAGCGAGGTCGACGCCAAGGGCCGGTCGTACAACGTGAGTGACGGATACCGAAGATATGCGGGCGATTCCGCATCCGAACAGGTCAGCATCGAAACGGACGCGGTCGCGCACCGGTTCGCCGCGGGGTCACGAATCCGGCTGCTGGTGGCCGGCGGGTCGCATCCGCGGTATGCGCGGAACCTGGGCACCGGCGATCCCGCGGTGTCGGGAACGGCGATGCGCGCGGCCACCCATACCGTCGCCTTCGGCGAGCAGACCCGGGTGATCCTGCCCACCGGCAGCCGCCGTCAGCCCACTGACCGGCGCACCCGTTCACCGATGGCCCTCAACGTGTCGGGATCGTGAACGGGTGCGGCATAACGGCTTTCGGAGATCGGCAGGCTGACCCAACTGGCGCAGCCGCGGTACTGCGGGGTGCGCTCCAGTCGTACGGGGTGGACCAGCGGCCGGGCCTGCACCACCAGCACCGTCAGCCGATGCCGCGGGCGGAAGTCCAGCCGGTCGGCGCGCACGGACTCAGCGGTCCAGATGTGCAGGTCGGAGATGTCCTCGATCCGGTCGGGCCGGTCGACCTCCACCGCGGCGATCACCTTCGCTCCGGCCCGCACCAGCACCGCATCATCGGCGCTGTCCGCCGAACCGGACAACGTGTCGCGGTGTTCGGGACGAACCCGCTCGGTGTGCGAATGTGCGGCCGTGGGGAACAACAGGAATTCCTCGGAGCTGACCTCGAAACGCTTCTCGTGGATACCGCCCTTGCGCAACAGCACGGTCTGCCGTCCGTCCAGCAGGGCGTGCACCGCCGCGCCCCATTCCTTGAGCGCCGGTGTGCTCACAGACCGAGCCGCGCCCGCACCTCGGGACGGCGCAACGGCGGCACGGTTTTCGGCGGCTGTCGTCGCGGTGGCAACTGCGCGAGCAGTCGTTCGGTGGTGGCGGTGACCTCGGCGACAGCCGCCTCGAAGGCGTCGACATTCGCCGCGGTCGGACGGGTGACCCCACTGATCTTGCGGATGTACTGACGGGCGGCGGCCTCGATCTCCTCAGCCGTCGCCGCCGGTTCCAACCCGCGCAACTCGGTGATGTTTCGGCACATGAGTCCACGATAGGCCCGCCCGCACAGCCATGACAGGAGTCGATACGGTGTGCCGATGACCGACTCGCCCGTCCTGCTGATCGACACCACCGACCGGGTCCGCACCCTGACCTTCAACCGCCCGCATGCCCGCAATGCGCTCTCGGCGCAGTTGCGCCAGGAATTCTTCGCCGCCCTGCGGGCCGCCGAGGCCGATGATGCCGTCGACGTGGTCATCCTGACCGGCGCCGACCCGGTGTTCTGTGCCGGACTGGACCTCAAGGAACTCGGCGACACCACCGAACTGCCGGACATCTCCCCGAAGTGGCCCCCGATGCGCAAACCCGTCATCGGCGCCATCAACGGCGCGGCCGTCACCGGCGGGTTGGAGATGGCCCTGTACTGCGATGTGCTGATCGCCTCGGAGCGGGCCAAGTTCGCCGACACCCACGCTCGCGTCGGCCTGTTGCCCACGTGGGGACTCTCGGTGCGGCTGCCGCAGAAGGTCGGCGTCGGCATGGCCCGACGGATGAGCCTGACCGGTGACTACCTATCGGCCGAGGACGCACTGCGCGCCGGGCTGGTGACCGAGGTGGTGCCGCACGACGAGTTGCTGCCCACTGCCCGACGAATCGCGACGACCATCGTCGGCAACAACCAGAAGGCTGTCCGGGCGCTGTTGGACTCCTACCACCACATCGATGCCGAGCAGACCCAGGCCGGACTGTGGATCGAGGCCGAATCGGCGCGGGCATGGATGGCCACGACGACCGGTGACGATATCGCTGCCAGCCGGGGTTCGGTCATCGAGCGCGGCCGAAGCCAGGTGTAACCGCTTCCAAACGACCCCACCCACACCTCGCTTTGCTCATATGAGCAAAGATATGCGCATACGTTGACGTGACCTCAGGGCAATTCCTACGGTGATGGACGTCACGCGCTTCGACGCCGAAGCGCACGTAAGGAGTTGCAATGAGGTTCGCAAAGGTCGTCACCAGATTCGCGATCTCGGCCGCAGTGGCAATCGGCGCCACCGCGTGCTCGATGCCCGGCGAGAACGGATCCGCCAACAACGCCGCCACCGCCGACGGCGCCGTCGTCATCGGTTTCAGCCAGGCCACCCAACAGAGCCCGTTCTATGTCGCGCTCTCCGATGCCGCGCGCCAGACCGCCGAGAACGACGGCAACGAGTTCTACTTCGCCGACGCCAATGGTGACGTGACCAAGCAGAACAACGATGTGCAGGACCTGATCACCCGCGGTATCAACGTGCTGGTGATCAACCCGGTCGACCCGAAGGGCATCGCGCCGTCGCTGGCGGCCGCCGACGCCGCCGGCATCAAGGTCGTCACCGTCGACCGGCCGGTCGAATCCGGTGCGGCGGCCTTCGTCGGCCGCGACAACAAGGCCATGGGCCAGATCGTCGGCGAGGCCGCGGTCGCGGCGCTCGGCCCGGCCGGCGGCAAGATCATCGAGATCCAGGGTGATGCCGGCGGCGCGGTGGCCCGCGACCGGCACGAAGGTTTCGCCGCCGCCGTGGCCGCGCAGCCCAATATCACCGTGGTCGCCGGCCCCTACAGCGACTACATCCGCTCCAATGCCGTCACCGCCATGCAGGATCTGCTGCAGGCCCACCCCGACCTCAAGGCCGTCTACGCTCAGAACGACGATATGGCCCTCGGTGCCCTGCAGGTGCTGGCCGAGAACAACCGCGCCGACGTCAAGGTGTTCGGCGTCGACGGTCTGATGGAGGCCGTCCGGGCCATCGCCGACGGCAACGAATACGTCGCCACCGCGCTCAACGACCCCAATGCCGAGGGCGCATTGGCCGTGCAGACCGCCGTCAAGGTGGCCCGCGGTGAGACGGTTGACGAGTTCATCGATGCCGGAACGGGTTTGGTCGACAAGTCCAATGCCGCATCGCTGGTCGGTGACACCACCTTCGCCAAGGCACCGCAGCCGCCGGCCTGACGCCGATACGCCTTCGAATCGCGAAACATCAAGAGAGAGAAATCATGACAACCGAAGCACCGGCGCGCGACCTGACGCCCGAGCAGAACATTCCACAGACGATGACCGCCGCCGTCATGCACGCCCCCGGCGATATCAGGGTCGAGGAGGTCGCGACGCCCCGGCCCGGGCCCGGCCAGGTGCTGCTGAAGATCGCGGCGTGCGGTGTCTGCGGTTCCGACATCCCCCGGATGTTGCGCAACGGTGGCTACATCATGCCGATCATCTGCGGCCACGAGTTCTCCGGCTGGGTTGTCGAACTCGGCGAGGGCGTCACCGGATTCGAACTGGGTGAGTTGGTGTCGGTGCCACCGCTGATCCCTTGCCGCGCCTGCGATTTCTGCCTCAAGGGCGCGTTCGGACTGTGCGAGAACTACGACTACTTCGGCAGTCGCTGCGACGGTGCGTACGCGCAGTATGCGGTGTCCCCGGTGGGCAACCTGCTCAAGCTGCCCGCGGGTATCGACCCGCGCGCCGCGGCCATGCTGGACCCGGCCGCCATCGCCCTGCACGGTCTGTGGAAGACCGGACTGCGGGCCGGGCACCGGGTGCTGGTGATCGGTGCGGGCCCGATCGGCCTGTTCGGTGTCCAGTGGGCACGACTGCACGGTGCCAGCGAGGTGGTCGCCGTCGACCTCAGCGAGGAGAAGGCGGCGATGGCCCGCCAGGCCGGTGCCGACCACGCCGTCCAGGGTGTCGAGGAGGCAAAAGCGCTCGGCGGGCGTGGGTTCGACATCGTCCTGGAATCGGCAGGCGTGCCTGCGACCGCCGACATGGCGGCCAATCTGACCGGTCCGCACGGGCACGCCGTGTTCATCGGCATTCCGCACGCACCGGTGCCGCTGGGCAAGGAGACCTTCAACCAGTTCATGCGCCTGGAGGCCACCCTGCACGGGTCGTGGAACTCGTTCTCCGCACCGTTCCCCGGCGACGAATGGCGGACATCGGCGAAGATGATGTCGACCGGCCAACTCGAGTGGGAGTTCATGATCACTCACGAGCTGCCACTGTCGGCACTTCCGCAGACGATGCATCAACTCGGTGAGCGCTCGATCTTCTCCTCGAAGGTTCTGTTCCTGCCCAACGAGGACTGACCATGGGGATTCTGTTGTCGATCGACCTGGGCACCGAGGGTGCGCGGGTCGGCGCCTTCACCGAGGACGGTCGGGTGCTCGGCACCGCGCACCGGCCGTACGGCACCCGGTTTCCGCGACCCGGCTGGGCCGAACAAGACCCTCGAGACTGGTGGGCGGCACTCACGGCCGCCAGCCGAGAGTTGTTGGACGGCGACGCATGTCGCGCCGCGGGAGCGGTGGTCGCCATCGCCGCATCCACCACGGCATCGACCGTCGCCGTGCTCGACGAGGCGGGCGAACCGTTACGGCCGGCCATTCTGTGGATGGATTGCCGCAGCGGTGCCGAGTCCGCACGCACCGCCGAACTCGTCGACGAGCACCCCATCCTGAAATGGTCCGGGGGCTCCGATGCCGCGGAATGGTTGGCGCCCAAGGCGATGTGGCTGCACACCCACGAACCGGACATCTATCGGTCGGCAGCGCGCATCGTCGAGGCTGTCGACTATGTCACCTTCCGGCTCACCGGCGAATGGGTGGGCTCGCAGATGAACGCGGTGTGCAAGTACAACTACGACACCCTCGTCGGTCGCTTCCCCGATGAGCTGTACCGGGCTCTCGGTGTTCCGGATCTGACCGCCAAGCTTCCCGACCGCATCGTTGCCGTCGGCGGTGTCGCCGGAGCGCTGCATCCCGCGGCCGCAGCCGATCTCGGGATCACCGGCAGCCCGGTGGTCGCCGTCGGCGGCATCGATGCGCATGTCTCATTGCTGGCCTGCGGAGCCGAACTCGACGGGCTGGTCTCGCTGGTCTCGGGGACCTCGTCGGCGATCATCGCCGAGGTCGATAACCCGACCGACACCCGCGAGATCTGGGGCCCCTACCCGCGGGCGTTGCACCAGGACAAGTGGCTTGTCGAGGGTGGACAGGTCGCGAGCGGTTCGGTGCTCAAATGGGCGGGTGAATCCATCATGGGCGTTGCCCGCCATGACCTTCCGGCGTTGATCGACGAGGCGGCCGCGGTGGATCCGGCTGCACACGGGTTGCATGCACTGGACTACTTCATGGGTAACCGCACGCCGTACCGCGAGCCACGACTGCGCGGGACGGTGGTCGGCCTGTCGCTGGGCACCACCAAAGCCGAGCTCTACCGGGCAATGGTCGAGGCGGTCGCCTGCGGCACCCGCAGCGTCATCGACTCCTTCGAGCGGGCCGGGGTCTCTTGCGAGCGGCTGGTGTTCTCCGGTGGTATCGAACGCAACACGTTGTGGCAGCAGGTGACCGTCGACGTGCTGGGCCGTCCCGCCGAACTGGTGGTCGGCGAGAACCTCACCCTGCGTGCCTGCGCGGTGATCGCCGCGACCGCCGCCGGGGTCGCCGGATCGCTGGACGAGGGGTCGGCGCTGTTCGCGCCGACGGTACGGATGCTCGAACCCGATCCTGTGCGGATCCCGTTGTACCAGAACACGTTCGACGAGTATCAGCGGCTGACCGAGATCATGGCGCCGTTCATGCGCGACAGTGCCGAGGCACTGACCGCGCGCACTGACGCCACGACGGACCGGAAGGACTCCTGATGGCGCGCCCGACCGAATCCAAAGCCGGTGGACCCAGCCACACCCAATTGATGCTGCACGTCGCGCAGAGCTACTACGAACAGGGCCGCACCCAGGAGGACATCGGCCGGGAGCTGCACCTCACCCGCTGGAAGGTCGGGCGCCTGCTCGACGAGGCCCGCGAGGTGGGTATCGTGCAGATCAAAATCGTGCACCCACAGGCCCGGCGCACCCCGCTCGAGGTTGGCATGCGCAGCGAGTTCGGGCTGCGTGAGTGCATCGTGGTGCCCGGACCGGAGAATCCCGGCTCCGACGACCACATCGCCGCCGCCGCAGCGGGTTACCTGAAGGCCAACGCAGGGTGGATCACCACGCTGGCGGTCTCCTGGGGCAACACCTTGCAGCATGTGGCTGCAGTGCTGCCGGCCGGCTGGACGAGCAATATCGAGGTCATCCAGGCCAATGGCGGGGTCAGCCGCTCGGTGCGGCCCACCACGGCGGCCAACATCGCCACCAGCATCGCGCACAGCGGCAACGGCCGGGCCACCCTGCTACCGGTGCCCGCCATCGTCGAGCGGATCGAAACCCGGGATGCGTTGTATGCCGAGGGTTTTGTCGTCGACGTGCTCAACGGTGCTCGGCAGGCCGATGCGCTGCTGTTCTCGCTCGGCGCGTCCGGGCCCACCTCGGTGCTGGTCGAGTCCGGTGCCGTCACCCCCGCCGAACTACGGGAACTCGACGCGGCGGGGGCCTGTGGTGACGTGCTGGCCCACTTCCTGACCACCGACGGGCAGATCGCCCATCCCGGTATCGACAGCAGAACCGTCGGGCTGGGACTCGACGATGTCCGCAACGCAAACTGTGCGATCGCCGTCGCCGCCGGACCGGCGAAGGTCCCGATGGTGCGGGCGGCGCTGCGCAGTGGGCTGTGTTCGGTGCTGATCACCGACGAACCCACCGCGACGGCGGTTCTGGAGCAGAACGCCAGGGCTGGAGGCATAGCATGACCTATCTCGATTCGACTCCACCGTCGCCGGCGACAGGTCCCCTACCGCACCGGGCCGATCGACCCACCGCGCTGCGCATGACCGGCATCGTCAAGTCGTTCCCGGGTACCAGGGCATGCAATGGCGCCGGCCTGGAGGTCGCCGAGGGCGAGGTCCACTGCCTGCTCGGCGAGAACGGCGCCGGCAAGTCCACAATGATGAAGATCCTGTCCGGTTCGTACACACCGGATTCGGGGACGATCACCCTGGCCGGGAAGGACGTGTCGTTCAACTCCCCCATCGACGGGGTTCGCGCCGGTATCAACACCATCTACCAGGAGCTCGATCTGGTCCCGGACATGACGGTGTCGCAGAACCTGTTTCTCGGACACGAGCCGCGCCGTGGCCCCTTCGTCAATCGCAGGGAGCGTGATCGGCGGGCGGCCGCCGCGATCGGCCGGGTCGGCGGCACGTTCGCACCGACCGCCGTCGTGGGTGAACTGTCGGTATCGGATCAACAGCTCACCGCGATCGCCAAGGCGCTCACTACCGAGGCCCGCATCGTCATCATGGACGAACCCAGCGCCACCCTGACCGATCATGACCTCGCGGCCGTCTTCACGGTGATCCGCGAACTGACCGCCGAGGGCAAATCGGTCATCTACATCTCGCATCGGCTCGACGAGATCAAGGCGATCGGCGATCGGGCCACCGTGATGCGCGACGGCACCACCGTCGGCGTCTTCGATATCGCATCAGTGTCCAAGGACGAGTTGGTGGAGGCCATGATCGGCCGTGCCGTGCAGGCGCGCCCACCGCGGCAGCCTCGCGCGGTGTCCGGCCCTCCCCTGCTGCACGTGCACCGGGCCACCATCGATGGTGTCATCGACATCCGTGACATCACCGTCGGTCGCGGCGAGATCGTCGGCCTGGCAGGTTTGGGCGGGGCCGGTCGATCGACGCTGCTGGCCACCATCTTCGGGGACCGCAAGGCCACGCTGGACATGACCTTCAACGATCGCCACATCACCGCGCTGACACCGCGGTCTGCGGTCGGTCGCGGTATCGGGCTGGTGCCCGAGGACCGCAAACGTCAGGGCCTGTTCCTGGAGCAGTCCATCCTGCGTAACGCCGCCATCGCCGCCCTGCAGCCGGGGCGGATCAACCCGATGGCCCGGGCCCGCGACGTGTGTGGTCCGCCGTTGGAGCGTCTCGGTGTGAAGTTCGCCAGCGTCGAGCAGCCCGTCGGGCAGCTCTCCGGCGGTAACCAGCAGAAGGTGGTGCTGGCCAAGTGGATTGCCCGTGGCATCGACCTGCTGCTGCTCGACGAGCCGACCCGCGGTTTGGACATCGGCGCCAAGGCCGACCTTTTCGAACAGGTCCAGGCGCTGGCCGAGACCGGTGTCGGTGTCGTGATGGCGTCGAGCGAATTGAGCGAGCTCACCGAGAACTGTCACCGCATCTGGGTCCTGCACGAGGGACGCAACATCGCGCAGTTCGAGCCCGCCACCACCCCCACAGCGGACATCGCCCGCTGCATCGTCACCGGAAGAACGAAGACTGACAATGACTGACCTGATGGATCGGCCCGCCGACTCGGCTGCCGGCACAACGAAATCGAGCCGCCGCGCCGTCTTCATGCGGTTCAACCTGCTGTTCATCTTCATCGCGTTGTTCGTGGTGGCCTCGGTGTCCGCACCGCAATTCCTCACCACGCAGAACATGGCGAACCTGTTGCAGCAGTCCAGCCTGACCGGAATCGTCGCGATCGGGATGACCGTGGTGATCCTGACCTCTGGCATCGACCTGTCGGTCGGCAGCGTCGCCGCACTGTCGGGCATGCTGGTCGCCATCTTCATCGGGATGGGTCTGCCCTGGCCGATCGCGATGGCGCTGGCGATCGCCTCCGGGCTGGTGCTCGGCGGCGTGATGGGTGGCCTGAGCGCCTATCTGGTGCTGCCTGCCTTCATGGTCACCCTGGCCGGTATGCAGAGCATCCGCGGTCTGACGTACCTGACCACCAACGGCACGCCGACCACCGCGGAGATCCCGATGGGTCTGCGCTTCCTGGGCGCCGGGTCGATCGCCGGCATCCCGGTCGTCGGCATCATCTTCGTGGCGACCACGATCATCGTGGGACTCGTGCTGCGGCGCACGACCTTCGGCGAACACATCTACGCCGTGGGCAGCAACGCCCAGGCCGCCCGGCTGTCCGGTCTGCCCGTGCAACGGATCACCACCATGGCCTATGTGATCAGCGGCGGCCTGGCCGCACTGACCGGGGTGCTGCTCACCGCGCGGCTCACCATCGGCCAGCCGACCGCCAACGCCGGCCTGGAACTCGACGCGATCGCCGCGGTCGTGCTCGGCGGCACCAGCCTGTTCGGCGGCAAGGGTGGTGTGCTGGGCACCTTCATCGCCGTACTGTTGCTGTCGGTGCTGCGCAACCTGTTCAACCTGCTGGGACTCAGCTCGTTCTTCCAGATGCTGGTCACCGGCCTGATCCTGATCGCGGCGCTCATCATGAACTACCTGCTGGACCGCCAGTCCAAGAGCGCCGCCTGATTTCTCCCACCACCAAAGAAGGAAACATGAGCACCCCCACCGCACCCACCGTTGCCGATATCGCCGCGATGATCGACCACACGCTGCTCAAGCCGGAGGCCACCGCCGCCGATGTCACCGCGCTGGTGGCCGAGGCCACCGAACTCGGCACCTACTCGGTCTGCGTATCCCCGTCGATGCTGCCCATAACCGTGCCAGAGAGTCTCAAAGTGGCGGTGGTGTGCGGATTCCCGAGCGGTAAGCACTCCTCGGCGGTGAAGGCCGCCGAGGCGGCCGAGGCCGTCGGCAAGGGCGCCCACGAGATCGACATGGTGATCGACGTCGGTGCTGCGAAGGCGGGTGACTTCGCCGCAGTCCAGTCCGATATCGCCGCGGTCCGCGCGGCCGCACCGGTTCCGACGGTACTCAAGGTGATCATCGAGTCGGCGGCGCTGACCGACGACGAGATCATCGGCGTGTGCCGGGCCGCGGTCGCCGCCGGAGCCGATTTCGTGAAGACCTCCACCGGATTCCACCCGACCGGCGGGGCCAGCGTGCACGCCGTCGAGTTGATGCACCGCACCGTGTCCAGTGCCGGTCTGCAGGTGAAGGCCTCCGGCGGGGTGCGGACCCTGGAGCAGGCGCGCGAGATGATCGCCGCCGGCGCCACCCGGCTCGGGGTGTCCGGGTCGCGAGCGCTACTGACCTCCGGCGACGGCGGCTCGGGTTACTGATCCCGGCTCGAATCGACGTGCGGCAACCGATCCCGCGGCCCGCAGCCAGCGCCGCGGATCGGTCATCGCCGCATCCGCCGAGCCGGCCAGTTCCGTGAGCGACAGGGTGGACCCGTCCGCCTCGGCGGTGACCTGACCGGCCACCACCAACGCCGGCACCCCGGCACGGTCGGCCGCGGTGAGCAGATGGCCGACCAACTTGCCCGTCCAGGAGGTGCCGTCGAATCGACCTTCCCCGGTGATGAGCAGATCCGTGTGCGGCAGGTGGTCATAGAGTCCGGTGATGGTGGCGATGCGTTCGGATCCCGAAGCGACCGCCGCACCCCAGGCCAGCAATCCGAAGCCCGCGCCGCCGGCCGCACCGGCCCCCGGGAAGGCCGGATCGGCGTGTAGCCCGGCCGCTCGCAACGCCCGGGACCAACGTAGCAGCCCCTCGTCGAGCAGCGCGATATCGGAAGGAACGGCACCCTTCTGCGGGCCGAACACCGCCGCCGCGCCGTGCGGGCCGGTCAGCGGTGCGGCGGTGTCGACCAGTATCTCGACCCCGCCGGGCGGCAGCTGCGTCAGCCCGTCCACCTCGACCCGGTCGACATCGCGCAGTCCGGATGCGCCCGCGCCGATCGGGTGACCATGGCTATCGAACGCCTTCAGTCCCAACGCCATCAATGCGCCGGCGCCACCGTCGGTGCTCGCCGAACCGCCGAGCCCCACCTGGACCGACCAGGCGCCGGCGCGTAAGGCGGCACCGATCACCTGGCCGAGACCGCGGCTGTCGGCCCGCCAGGGGTCCAGTCGCGACATCAGCGCTATCCCGGACGACTCGGCGAGTTCCACCACCGCTCGGGGATGTCTACCGCCGCAGTCAAGCAACCACCGGGCAGACACCGTGCCGCCATCGGGTCCATCCACCACGGTCTGGTGCCATTGCCAAGAGGCCGACGCGGCGACGGCACTCAAGGTGCCCTCGCCCCCGTCGGCCTGTGGAAGCAGGACGATATCGTCGTTGCCGCGCACCGCTTTCCAGCCGGCGGCCAGTGCCTCGGCGACCTCGATCGCCGCCGCAGTGCCCTTGAACGAGTCCGGTGCGACCAGAATTCTCACAGCGCGGGCAGCACCAGGTCGCGGTATCGGCTCTTCATCGTCTCCAGCACCAGGTGCCCGTCGGTGGCCCACACCGCCTCGTTGAAGATCTCCACCTCGACGTCGCCGGTGTAGCCAGCCGCGGCCACCATCGCGGTGATGGCACCGAAGTCGATGACACCGTCGCCCATCATGCCCCGCGAGACCAGCGGGTCCGGAGTCATCGGGACCAACCAGTCACAGATCTGGTACGAGCTGATCCGGCCCGCGGCACCGGCGTCGACAACCCGTTGCGCGATGTCGGGATCCCACCAGATGTGGAAGGTGTCGACGACGACACCCACCGACTCGGCCGGGTGCGGAGCCGCCAATTCCAAGGCCTGCCCGAGGGTGGAGATCACGGCGCGGTCGGCGCAGAACATCGGATGCAAGGGTTCCAGGGCCAGTCGGACATCCCGCTGTGCGGCATAGGGCACCAGTTCGGCGATGCGGTCGGCGAGCCGGGCCCGGGCGCCGGGTAGATCCCGGTCCGGCACGCCACCGGCCACCAGCACCAGTTCGCGCGCACCCAGGGTCGCCGCCTCGTCGATGGCGCGACGGTTGTCCGCCAACGCCGCATCACCATCGTCGAGGCCGGTGAGGAAACCGCCGCGACACAGACTGGACACCCGAAGTCCGTTATCGCGCACGATCTTCGAAGCATCGTCGACTCCGACCTCGGCGACCCGGTCCCGCCACAGCCCGATTGCAGGCAATCCCGCCGCAGCGGTCGCCTCGACTGCCTCACGCAGGGTCCAGGTCTTGGTGGTCATGGTGTTCAACGACAGCCTGGCATAGGGATCGCTCATCGCCGGAATCCGTTCAGCGTCAGAAAGATGCGCATCCGCTCGGCGGCCATGTGCGGATCGTCGAGCAGGCCGGCCCGGTCGGCGAGCACGAACAACTCGCACATATGCCCGACCGAGCGTCCCGCGGCCAGACCGTTGACCATGGTGAAACCGGGCTGATGACCGTTGAGCCAGGACAGGAACGCGATCCCGGTCTTGTAGTAGTAGGTCGGCGCGGCGAAGATATGCCGCCCCAGCGCGCGGGTGGATTCCAGGATGTCGTGTGCCACAGCGATATTGCCGGCGTCCAGTTCCTGCAGTGCCGTGGCCGCGGCCGGGTAGATTGCGGCGAAGATCCCCAGCAACGCGTCGGAATGGCTCGTACCGTCGCCGATGATGAGTTCCGGGTAGTTGAAATCGTCACCGGTGTAGAGCCGGACACCGGCGGGCAGCGCACGTCGCAGCGCCACCTCGTGGCCCGCGTCGAGCAGCGAGACCTTCACACCGTCGATCTTGTCGGCGTGGGTGCCCAGCAGTTCCCGGAAGGTGGCGGTGGCGGCGTCGATATCGGTATCACCCCAGTATCCGCGCAACGCCGGGTCGAACATCTCGCCCAACCAGTGCAGGATCACCGGCCGGTCGACCTGGGCCAGCACCCTGCCGTACACCGACAGATAATCCGCGGGTGACTGTGCCACGCGGGCCAGCGCCCGCGATGCCATCAGGATCACCTCGGCCCCGGCGTTGCGGACGACGTCGATCTGTTCACGGTAGGCATCGGTGACGACCGCCAAACCGGCTGCGCCACCGGGAACGTCGGCCAGGTCGAGCTGATCGGTACCCGCCCCGCACGCGAGCCGACCGCCCGACGCGGCGGCCTCGCGGCCGCTACGGACTATCAGTTCTTGTGTGGCGGCCCAGTCCAGACCCATCCCGCGCTGGGCGGTGTCCATGGCCTCGGCGACGCCGAGCCCGTAGGACCACAGCTCGTGCCGATAGGCCATGGTGACGTCCCAGTCGAGCTGGGCCGGCGCGCCCGGGGTGCAGTCGGCCGTGCCGGTGGGCACCACATGGGCTGCGGCATAGGCGATCCGGGAGGTGATCGGCGAGTCGGGTTTGCGCCACGGCCCCGGGCGGGAGAGCTCATAGGATCCGTGCCCCGGCAGGTCGACAAGCACGCCGGTGCCGGCGCTGGCCACGGTCACAGCACGATCTCCGGCACGCTCATGCGCCGTCCCTCGGCCGAACTCTGCAGACCGAGTTCGGCGAGCTGCACACCGCGGGCCGCCGACAGCAGGCCGAAACGGTGTGGGCGGCCTGCCAACACGTCGCGCAGGTACTCCTCCCACTGCAGCTTGAAGCCGTTGTCCAGATCGGCGTTGGCCGGGACCTCCAGCCACTGGTCGCGGAACTTCTCGGTGACCGGCAGATCGGGATTCCACACCGGTTTCGGGGTGTGCGCGCGCTGCTGGGCCACGCATTGGCGCAGACCCGCCACCGCGGAACCGTGCGTGCCGTCGATCTGGAACTCGACCAGCTCGTCGCGGTGCACCCGTACCGCCCAGGACGAATTGATCTGGGCGATCACGCCGCCCGCGATCTCGAAGATGCCGTAGGCGGCGTCGTCGGCGGTGGCCGCATACTCCTTGCCCTGCTCGTCCCAGCGGGTCGGGATGTGGGTCACGGTGCGCGCCGTGACGGCTTCGACGGTGCCGAGCAGACCCTCCATCACGTAGTTCCAGTGGCAGAACATGTCGACGGTGATACCGCCACCGTCCTCGGCGCGGTAGTTCCAGCTGGGCCGCTGCGCGGGCTGGTGATCACCCTCGAACACCCAGTAACCGAATTCGCCGCGCATCGAGAGGATGCGGCCGAAGAATCCTTCGTCGATCAGCCTACGCAGCTTCACCAATCCGGGCAGGTACAGCTTGTCGTGGACGACACCGGCCACCACTCCGGCATTCTCGGCCATCCGTGCCAGTTCGATTGCCTCGGTGAGGGTTTCCGCGGTGGGCTTCTCGGTGTAGACATGCTTGCCCGCCTTGATGGCGGTCGAGAGCGCCTCCATCCGGCGGGAGGTCACCTGCGCATCGAAGTAGACGTCCACCGTCGGGTCCGCGATCACCGAGGCGACGTCGGTGGTCCAGGATTCGATCCCGTGCTCTGCGGCAAGTTCGGCGAGCTTGTCGGCATTGCGGCCGACCAGAATCGGCTCGATGGCCACCCGGGTGCCATCGTCGAGCACCAGCCCGGATTCGCGCAGCGGCAGGATCGAACGCACCAGGTGTTGCCGGTAGCCCATCCGCCCGGTGACGCCGTTCATGGCGATGCGCAACGTACGGCGTCCGGATGATTCAGCTGGAGACATGTGCAGATTCCTTGTCTGAAGAGACGGTGAAAGGCGTGCGGACCGACACCGCGGCCGAACCCGTCGAGCGAGTGACGGCGGCGTCTGCACTTCGGAATGCGCTTTCCAAGGTAAGCTGTCGACACT
Organism: Mycolicibacterium neoaurum ATCC 25795; assembly: GCF_000691525.1. Lineage (GTDB taxonomy): Bacteria > Actinomycetota > Actinomycetes > Mycobacteriales > Mycobacteriaceae > Mycobacterium > Mycobacterium neoaurum. The sequence continues at coordinate 72,624 of NZ_JMDW01000009.1, read as the reverse complement.
CTCCGGTCAACTCCGGACTTCGGCGATACAGGGGAAGAGCGGGCATGGCAGCAGTCACTCTGCAGGATGTGGCGGTGCGCGCGGGCGTCTCACAGGCGACGGCGTCGCGGGTGCTCAACGGGTCCAGCCGGATCCCGGGAGAAGGGGTGGCAGACCGCGTGCGGGCGGCCGCCCGCGAGCTGGGCTACGTGCCGAATGCCCAGGCTCAGGCGTTGGCACGGGCATCCACCGGACTCCTCGGCCTGATCGTGCACGATATCGCCGATCCATATTTCTCCTCGATCGCCCGCGGCGTACAGGCCGCTGCCAGGGCCGCCCGCAAGCAGGTACTCCTGGCCGGCACCGACCGCGACTTCGACATCGAACGCGAGGCCGTCAGCACGTTCATCGCACACCGTGCCGATGCGATCGTGCTCGCCGGTTCACGACAGAGCGGTGATCTCGACCGCGAACTGGAGGCCGAGTTTGGTCGCTACCGGGCCAATGGCGGCCGGGTCGTGGTGGTCGGCCAACCGTTGGCCTTCGGCGGCGCCGTCGAGCCCGAAAATCATTTTGCCTCAGCCGAATTGGCCGATGCACTGGTGGCGTCCGGACACCGGCAGTTCGCCGTGATCGGCGGACCGGGCAACATCCGCACCTCGGTGGACCGGCGCAACGGATTCGTCGAGGCGCTCGGCAGACACGGATTGACCCCGCTGGTGGAGGTATCCGGAGATTTCGACCGCGACGGTGGCCATTCGGCCGCCCGCCGGCTCGCGGCCGCACTGGATCTGCACCCGGGTGCGATGACACCGCCGGTCTGCGTGTTCGCGGTCACCGACGTGATGGCCATCGGGGCGATCGCCGCATGGCGGGAGCTGGGCCTGAGTGTCCCGCGAGATATCTGCGTGGCAGGGTTCGACGATATACCGACCCTGCGCGACCACACCCCCAGCCTCACCACGGTGATCCTTCCACTCGAGGAAATCGGCGTGCGTGCAGTCGATTTGGCGTTACGCAATCACGACGGAGCCGACGATCTCCGCGAGCGCATCCCCGGCCGGATCGTGCTACGGGACAGCACCAAACTGAGTTGATTCTCAGCTCTACGAGACGCGCGCCACCGCTTTGTTGACAGTGTGCGCCAGGTCACGTTACTGTCGGAATTGCTTCGGAAAGCGCATTCCCAACGGGTTCATCCCGTTCACTGCGAACTAGAGGACATTCCATGGCGGTAACCGCATCGGCCCGCGTCCAATCACCGGACACCGGCACGCGGGCACAGTCGCGCCCCGGGTCCGGACGGGCTCGCCGATCATTCTCACCGGGACGCACGTTGTCGAACACCTGGCGGCCGATCGCTCTGGTGCTCGCGCTGCTGGCCGGCTGGTGGGCAGTCACCGAGGCCGAACTCGTTGCGCCCTACATCCTTCCCTCGCCGGCCGACACCTGGGCCGCGACCCAGCAGAACGCGGCATACCTCGCGGCCAACACCTGGGTGACCACCTGGGAGACGGTCATCGGTTTCCTCATCGCCACCGTCGTCGGCGTCTTCGTCGCGGTCATGATGATCTACTCGACCAGCTTCGAGAAGACCGTCTACCCACTGATCCTGTTCGCCCAGGTGGTCCCGAAGATCGCCATCGCCCCGCTGTTCATCGTGTGGCTGGGCTTCGGCCCGTCCCCCAAGATCCTGGTCGCGGTGCTGATGGCCTTCTTCCCCATCGTGATCTCCGGGCTGGCCGGTCTGCGTTCGGTGGATCCCGAGATCCTGGAACTCACCTCCACCATGGGAGCCAGCCGGTTCAAGACCTTCATGAAAGTCCGCTTCCCCGCGTCCCTGCCGCAGCTGATGTCCGGACTCAAGGTGGCCGCCACCCTCGCCGTCACCGGCGCCGTTGTCGGTGAATTCGTCGGCGCCAACGAAGGTCTGGGCTATGTGATCCTGCAGGCCAACGGAAGTCTGGACACCGCGATGCTGTTCTCGGCATTGATCATCATGTCCATCCTCGGAATCGTGCTGTTCGCCATCATCGAGATCGCCGAGAAGCTGCTCATCCCCTGGCACGCCTCGCGCCGCACGTCCAACTCCGCCTCGACCGCGGCCGTCTGACACCAACCCCTGAACAGGAGAACCCATGTTTTCGCTGAATCGCCGCGCCGCCGGCGCCATCGCCGCCACCACCGCCATGCTCACCCTCGCCGCGTGCGGGGGTGCAAGTCAGAACAATTCTGCCGCCGACGGCGGTGAAGGCAGCACCCCGGTGACGCTGATGCTGAACTGGTACCCCTACGGCGAGCACGCTCCCCTCTATCTCGGTGTGAAAGAGGGCATCTTCGCAAAGCACGGTATCGACCTGACCATCGATCCCGGCCAGGGCTCCACCCGCACCGCGCAGGCGGTCGGCGGTAAGCAGGTCGACTTCGGCTGGTCCGATACCGCCGCGGTGTTGAGCAATATCGACCAGGGTGTCGACATCAAGAGCGTCGGCGTGTTCCTGCAGACCACTCCCTCGGCCGTCCAGGTGTTCGCCGACTCCGGAATCGAGGAGCCGGCCGATCTGGCCGGGCGCACCATCGCAGTGTCCGCCGGTGACGCCCCCACCACCACGTTCCCGATGTACCTCGCCGATGTCGGCCTGGAACCCGGTGCGGTGCAGGAGCAGAACCTGGACTCCGCGGGCAAGATGGCCGCGTTGATGGCCGGCCGCGTCGACGGGCTGATCGGTTTCGCCCACGACCAGGGACCCACCATCGCCAACAAGAGCGGCCGCGAGATGCGCTACTTCCGCTACTCCGACGCCGGGTTGAACTTCTACAGCAACGGGTTGATCACCCACAACTCGACCATCGCCGACAATCCCGAACTGGTGCAGTCGATGCTGGATGCGGTCAGCGAATCCTACGAGTCGGCCAAGAACGATCCCGAAGCCGCCGCCAAGGCCATGGTCGGTGTCGACCCGCAGACCCCGCCGGAGAAGGTGCTGCTGCAGCAGTGGCAGGAGACCATTCCCCTGCTGAACACCCCTGCCACCACCGGCAAGCTCCCCGGCACCAATGCAGAACAGGACTGGACCTCCACCATCGCCACCCTGAGCGAGGCCGGGCTGCTGCAGTCGGCCAAGGACCCGGCCGACTACTGGGCGTCGTCATTCGTCCCCGCCGCCGCGGGACAATAGGGAGAGCCCGACCATGACCTCCGCAACGATCACCGCACCGAGGACCACCGTGACCTCAGACGCCATCTCCATCGACAAGCTGACCGTCACGTTCTCCTCGAAACGGTCCACCGTCACCGCCGTCGACGATGTCGACCTGCGAGTGGCCCACGGGGAGTTCGTCTCCATCGCCGGGCCGTCTGGCTGCGGCAAGTCCACCTTGCTCAAGGTGGTCGCGGGCTTGACCACCGCCACCTCCGGGGACGTCCGCCTGCGTGGCAAGCAGGTCAAGGGGCCGCAGCGCGATATCGGGTATGTCTTCCAGCGGGCCGCCCTGCTCGAATGGCGTTCGGTCCGCAAGAATATCCTGCTGCAGGCCGAAATGCGGGGCATGCCCCGCAGGGAGGCGCAGTCCCGCTGCGACTATCTGATCGAGATGACCGGACTCGCGGGATTCGAGAACGCCCTGCCCCACGAGCTGTCCGGCGGTATGCAGCAACGTGTTTCGCTCTGCCGGGCGCTGCTGCACCAACCCGAGGTGCTGTTGATGGATGAGCCCTTCGGTGCACTCGACGCACTGACCCGGGAAAAGATGAATGTCGAGCTACACCGGATCTGGCGGGAAACCGGCACCACCGTCGTACTGGTGACGCACTCGGTGGCCGAGGCGGTGTACCTGGCCAACCGGGTCGTCGTGATGAGTCCACGGCCGGGGCGCATCATCGAGACCCTCGACGTCGACCTCCCCGCCGAACGGGACTACGCCGAGACGATGGAACGTCCGGAGTTCATCAAGGTGGCCAACCGGGTCCGCGATCTGCTGGGAAGCTCCAGCGCCGCGGACTGATCGAGCACCGACCGGACGCCCGACGCGCTGCCGCGTCGGGCGTCCGTGGTGTTCACGGCCGTTCACCGACAGCGAATTGAAGGCGTCGTAACGAAAAGCCGTGAGCGCACGACGTAACGGGTGACACCGGTCCGGCCCGGCGCCGTGTCGGACCGCATCTTCGTACCTGCGCGCCGCGGGGGGCTCGCCCGACAGGACGGCATCAATTCCATGAACAAGCTGCAAAACGTGACCCGCCGAGTACTGGTCGGCCTGATGGCCGCACTCCTGCTGGTGGCGGCGGTCCAGCCGACGACCGCCTCGGCATACTCCCGACCCGGGTTGCCGGTCGAGACACTGATGGTTCCGTCGGCCGCGATGGGTCGCGATATCCCGGTGCGCTTCCAAGGTGGCGGCCCGCGGGCGGTATATCTACTCGACGGTCTGCGCGCCCGCGACGACAACAGCGGCTGGGATATCGAGACCGCGGCGTTCGAGACCTTCTTCGAATCGGGTGTATCGGTCGTCATGCCGGTCGGCGGCATGTCGAGCTTCTACACCAACTGGCAGGGGCCCGCGGTCGGCAACGGCCAAACCTACAACTACCAGTGGGAGACCTTCCTGACCTCTGAGTTGCCGAACTACCTGGCCGCCAACAAGGGGATCTCGCCGAACGGCAATGCCGTTGTCGGACTGTCGATGTCGGGTAGCGCCGCGCTGACGCTGGCCGCCTTCCACCCCGGCCAGTTCAGCTACGCGGCCTCGCTGTCGGGCTACCTGAACCTCTCCCAGGGTCTGTGGCCGCTGCTGGTCACCTTCGCCATGGCCGATGCCGGCGGATTCAACGCGATCAACATGTGGGGCCTGGGCGGCGGACCCGCCTGGCAGCGCAACGACCCGACCGTGAACGTCGGCAAGCTCGTCGCCAACGGCACCCGTATCTGGGTGTACTGCGGCACCGGTCGTCCCGGCGAGCTCGGCGGTGGCGGCGATGTCGCCGGGCAGGTGCTGGAAACCATCACCTTGGACAGCAACCGCAACTTCCAGACCCAGTACGAAAAGGCCGGCGGCACCAACGGCACGTTCAACTTCCCGCCCAACGGCACCCACGGCTGGGGTTACTGGGGCAGCCAGCTCAATGCCATGAAGGGTGACATCCAGCGCACGCTGGGAGCCTGACGAACGGCTTCAGCTGGGGATCATCCGGTGCCTGCCACCAGCCAGCGTCCCGAGAAGGTGCGCCAGCCGACGAACACCAGGCGCAGCACCATGAAAAGGGACAGACCCGACCAGATGCCGGCCAATCCCCAGCCGAACGCCAACGACAACCAGATCAGCGGTAGGAAGCCGACCAACGCACTGCACACCGTGGCGTTACGCATGAATCGGGCGTCACCGGCACCGAGCAATACCCCGTCCAGTGCGAAAACGATTCCGGCGACGATCAATTGGCCCACCAGGAACCACCACGGCACGCCGATCTGGTCGAGGACCTCCGCATCGGAGGTGAACAACCGCGGGATCACCTCCGAGCCGGCGGCAAAGATCAGCGCGAGCACCGCGGCGGCCGCGGTGGAGAAGATGGTGACGCGGGCGGCCACCGACTTCGCGTGGCTCAGCTGACCACCGCCGAGGGCGGCACCGACCAGTGATTGAGCAGCGATGGCCAGCGAGTCCAACACCAAGGCAAGAAAACTCCACAGTTGCAGCACCACCTGGTGGGCTGCCACCGAGGCGGCGCCGAACCGCGCTGCCACCGCCGCCGCGGAGACGAAGCAGGCCTGGAAGGCGAGTGAACGCACCAGCAGGTCACGCCCCATCAGCAACTGGGCACCCAGCACGGCAGGAGTCGCCGCCAGCGGAACCTTCTCGGCGAGCAGTGCCCGGCAGAACAACAACGCCGCCAGCCATTGCCCGACCAGGTTGGCGATCGCCGAGCCGGCCAACTCCAGTCGCGGCAAGCCCAGCCAGCCGTAGACCAACAGCGGGCACAGCAGTGCCGACACGGCGAAACCGAACACGACGTAGCGAAGGGGCCGCACGGTGTCCTGGACACCGCGCATCCAACCATTGCCCGCCAACGAGATCAGCAACGCCGGCGCCCCGCAGATGGCGATCCGCAGCCATGGCAGCGTCTCGTGGGCCAGCTCGCCGCCGTCGGCGAGCACCGAGACCAGCGGATCGGCGAAGACCTGCACCACGGCCACGATCAGCAACCCGAGACCCACTGCGAGCCAGGTTGCCTGCACGCCTTCACGCACCGCGGCCGCCCGGTCACCGGCGCCGAAGAACCGTGCCGCCCGTGCGGTGGTGCCGTAGGACAGGAAGGTGCCCTGCGAGGCGACCAGGGAGATCACCAACCCGCCGATCGCCAGACCGGCCAGACTGAGCGCCCCGAGCCGACCAACGACGGCAAGGTCGAACAGTAGGTAGAGAGGTTCGGCGGCAAGCACTCCCAGTGCGGGTAACGCCAGTCCGGCGATCCGCCGGGCGGTGACCGGCTGCTCAGCCAAGAGCGGCCCGCAGAGCTGCCACCACGTCATCGGCCGAACCGATCGTCGAGTATCCGGCCGCCTTGCGGTGCCCACCGCCACCGAATCCACCGGCGACGGCCGAGACGTCGAAGGACTTGGATCGCATCGATACCGACCACTGCCGTGGTTCGATCTCCTTGAACACCGCGGCGACCTCTGCCTGGGCGGTGGTGCGCACGATATCCACGATGCTCTCGACCTCTTCGGGCCGGGCGTCGGTCCATTCCTGGTGGTCGACGACGGCGTAGACCAGCCCCCGTCCACCTGCGACATCCTCGATCAGCCGGGCCGAACCCAGCACACGCGACAACATCGGCAGCCAGGCGAACGGGTGGGTGTCCATCAGGGCACGGCTGATCTCGGCATTGTCCACCCCGATATCCAGCAGCCGGGATGCCAACCGGTGCGCGCGTGCGCTGGCCCACCGGAAGGAGCCGGTATCGGTGGTCAACCCGGCGTAGAGGCAGTGCGCCACCGGTTCGTCGATCGGCTTGTCCCAGGCATCCAACAACTCGGCCACCAGCATGGTGGTCGAATCCGCCTGGGGATCAACGAAGTTCGCGGTACCGAACATCGTGTTGGAGGCGTGGTGGTCGATGACCAGGACCGCGCGCGCATCAAGGGTCAGCTCGCCGAGGCTGCCGAGCCGGTTGACCGATGGGATGTCGACGGTGACCACCAGATCCGGGTCTCGGGTTACCTCGGCAGGTGCGACCAGCAGCTGCCCACCCGGCAGCGTCATCAGCGACTCGGGAAGTTCGTCCGGCGCCGCGAAGCTGACCGCGACATCCTTCCCCGCCGCCGCAGCAACCTGCCCGAGTGCCAAACCGGCGCCGATGGTGTCGGCGTCGGGATGGACGTGGGCGATGATGACGATCGAATCGGCGGCATCGAACAACTGCGCCGCACCCGCGGCGTCGATCCGCGCGCCGGGTGGGACCGCGTCGGTAGCGGTCTCAGCGGTCGTATCGGTCGTCGTCACCGGTGTCCTCAGCGTCGAGTTCGTCCCCGCGAGCGTCTCCCCCGCTCACACGGTACGGGTCGGCATCGCCTGCCGGCACCGCACCCTCCCGAACTCGCGCCAAGTCGGCGTCGGCCGCGCGCACCTTCGACAGCAGTTCTTCCATCCGATTGGCCGCGTCCGGGACGGTGTCGCGCACGAAGGCCAGCGTCGGGGTGAACCGCACGCCGGTGCCCGAGCCCACCTTGGAGCGCAGCACACCTTTCGCGCTCTCCAGGGCGGCCGCAGCACCGGCGTAATCGGGCTCGTCCTCCAAAGTCGGCCCCAACACCGTGTAGTACAGCGTTGCGTCGTGCAGGTCGGCGGTCACCTTCGCGTCGGTGATCGTCACGCCGGCCAGCCGCGGATCCTTGATCTCGTACTCGATGGCCGAGGCCACGATCGTCGAGATCCGCTTGGCCAGCCGGCGTGCGCGTGCTGGATCGGCCATCGCTACGTACGCGCCTTTTCGACCAGCTCGTAGGTCTCGATGACGTCGCCTTCCTTGATATCGGAGTACGTCAGCGTCAGACCACACTCGTAACCCTCGCGCACCTCGGTGGCATCATCCTTCTCCCGCTTGAGCGAGGAGATGGTGAGGTTCTCGGCGACGACGACGTTGTCACGCAGCAGGCGGGCCTTGGCGTTACGCCGCATGATGCCCGACTGCACCAGGCAACCGGCGATATTGCCGACCTTCGAGCTGCGGAAGATCGCCCGGATCTCGGCGCGGCCGAGCTCCTTCTCCTCGTAGACGGGCTTGAGCATGCCCTTGAGCGCGGCTTCGATCTCGTCGATCGCCTGGTAGATGATCGAGTAGTAACGGATCTCGACACCATCGCGGTTGGCCAGCTCGGTGGCCTTGCCCTCGGCACGGACGTTGAAGCCGATGATGATGGCATCCGAGGCCGAGGCCAGGTTGACGTTGGTCTCGGTGACGCCACCGACACCACGGTCGATGACGCGCAACTGCACCTCGTCGTCGATCTCGATGTTCATCAAGGCCTCTTCCAGCGCCTCGACGGTACCGGCGTTGTCGCCCTTGAGGATCAGGTTCAGCTGGCTGGTTTCCTTCAGCGCCGAATCCAGGTCTTCCAGGCTGATCCGCTTGCGGCTGCGCGCGGCCAGGGCGTTGCGCTTGCGCGCGCTGCGCCGGTCGGCGATCTGGCGGGCGATGCGGTCCTCGTCGACGACCAGCAGGTTGTCGCCGGCGCCGGGCACCGAGGTGAAACCGACCACCTGCACCGGACGCGACGGCAGCGCCTCCTCGACATCTTCGCCGTGCTCGTCGACCATGCGACGGACGCGACCGTAGGCATCGCCGGCGACGATCGAGTCGCCGACGCGCAGCGTGCCACGCTGGATCAGCACCGTCGCCACCGGTCCGCGACCGCGGTCCAGGTGCGCTTCGATGGCCACACCCTGGGCTTCCATATCGGGGTTGGCCCGCAGGTCCAACGACGCATCCGCGGTCAACAGCACCGCTTCCAGCAGCGCATCGATGTTGGTGCCCTGCTTTGCGGAGATATCGACGAACATGGTGTCGCCGCCATACTCCTCGGCCACCAGGTTGTATTCGGTGAGCTGCGCCCGGATCTTGCTCGGGTCGGCACCTTCCTTGTCGATCTTGTTGACCGCCACCACGATCGGCACATCGGCCGCCTGCGCGTGGTTGATGGCCTCCACCGTCTGCGGCATCACACCGTCGTCGGCGGCGACCACCAGGATCGCGATATCGGTGGCCTTCGCGCCACGGGCACGCATCGCGGTGAACGCCTCGTGACCCGGGGTATCGATGAAGGTGACCAGCCGCTCGTTGCCGTCCAGTTCGGTGAGGACCTGGTAGGCACCGATGTGCTGGGTGATACCACCGGCCTCGCCCTCGCGAACGGTGGCATTACGGATGGTGTCGAGCAGGCGGGTCTTGCCGTGGTCGACGTGACCCATCACGGTGACCACCGGCGGGCGGAACTCGAGGTCCTCCTCGCCGCCCTCGTCCTCGCCATAGGTGAGGTCGAAGGACGACAGCAGCTCGCGGTCCTCGTCCTCCGGGGAGACCACCTGGACGACGTAGTTCATCTCGCTGCCCAGCAGTTCCAGTGTGGAATCGTCCACCGACTGCGTGGCGGTGACCATCTCACCGAGGTTGAACAGCGCCTGCACCAGCGAAGCCGGGTTGGCGTTGATCTTGTCGGCGAAATCGCTCAGCGAGGCGCCACGGGCCAACCGGATGGTCTCGCCGTTGCCGTGCGGCAACCGCACACCACCGACGACCGGGGCCTGCATGTTCTCGTATTCGGCCCTTTTCGCGCGCTTGCTCTTGCGCCCGCGCCGCGGGGCACCGCCGGGACGACCGAAGGCACCTGCGGCGCCACCGCGCTGACCGGGGCGACCACCACCGCCGCCGCCACCGGGACGACCGCGGAATCCACCGGCCGCGCCGCCACCGGCGCCTGCTCCGGCACCACCACCGGCACCGCCGCCGCGGTAGTTACCACCACCGCCGCCGCCGGGACGACCACCCGGGGCCGGACGACCGCCGGGTCCGGGACGCGGACCGCCGGGACGACCGGTCGCACCGGGACGCGCGCCGGGCGGACGAGGCGGCATGTTGCCGGGCGAGGCAGCACCGGGACGCGGGGCGCCCGGGCGTGGTCCGCCGGGGCCGGGGCCCGGGCGGGGGCCGCCGGGACCTGCGGCAGGACGCGGAGCCGGACGCTCGACCGGCGCCTGCGAGGAGAACGGATTGTTGCCGACCCGCGGTGCGCGCGGTGCGGGCTTGGGGCCGGGAGTCGGACCCGGACGGGGGCCGGGGGTTTGGGTGGCCCCTGGAGTGGCCGAAGCTGCGGGTGCCGACGGTGCAGGCCCGGGCGTCGGTGCGGGTCCGGGTGTGGGAGCCGCAGGACCGGGGGTCGGAGTCGGAGCCGGGGCCGGCGTCGGAGCCTGGGCCGCGGGTGCGGCCGGAGCCGGTGCGGCAGGCGCCTGGGGCGCGGGCTTGGGTCCGGGCTTGGGGCCGCCGGACGGTGCCGCGGGCTTACCGGGAGCTTTGGGAGCGGGTGCGTCGGCGGCCGGCTTACCGCCGCCGAACGATTCCCGCAGACGACGGGCCACGGGGGCCTCGACCGTCGATGATGCGGATTTGACGAACTCGCCCTGATCGCTCAGACGGGCGAGAACTTCCTTACTTGTGACACCGAGTTCCTTCGCCAACTCGTGCACGCGGGCCTTACCTGCCACTACTTCTCCTCGTTTGGAGGCGACAGCGGTGGTTGGGCCGCGCCTCGGGTTTAGCTATGACGCATGGTCATCGGGACTTCACGGTGTGCTCATGTTCTTCGCTACCTGTTCTCTAACCGGCGGAAAAGCTCTTCCACCAAGGTGGTGTCCGGCGAACCGGGTATACGCAACGCTCGACCGATTGCTCGCCGGCGAAGCGCCACGTCCAGACACTGCGGGTCGGGATGCAACCACGCACCCCGCCCCGGCAGATTACCCGCTGTATCCACAGTCACGGCGTTGACGCCGGGCATGTCGGAAACGGTGGACAGTCTGACCAGATCGACGGCCAACGCTCGCTTCCGACACCCCACACACGTACGCACCGGTCCCGCGGGATGTCGATGCGCACGAGGCCGGTCTACCGGAGTCTCACGCTGGATCACGGCTCAGTCTACCGTTCCGGGGCGTCCAGACTTCAATCGCGTGTCACTACACCCCGCGCCGGCTTCTCTACGTGGCGTGTTCGGCGCCGTCGGCATCGGCTGTGGGAGCCGAATCGCTGCGGATGTCGATGCGCCATCCGGTCAGGCGCGCGGCGAGCCGGGCGTTCTGACCTTCCTTGCCGATGGCCAACGACAGCTGGAAATCGGGCACCACGACACGGGCGGCGCGGGCGTTCTCGTCGATGACGGTGACCGAGACCACCTTGGCCGGCGAAAGCGCGTTGGCGACGAACCGCGCCGGATCGTCGTCGTAGTCGATGATGTCGATCTTCTCCCCCGACAGCTCGCTCATCACATTGCGGACGCGCTGGCCCATCGGACCGATGCAGGCTCCCTTTGCGTTGAGACCCGAGACCCGGGAGGTGACCGCGATCTTGGACCGGTGACCGGCCTCCCTGGCCACCGCCACGATGTCGACCGAACCGTCGGCGATCTCGGGGACCTCGAGGGCGAAGAGCTTGCGCACCAGATTCGGGTGGGTGCGCGACAGCTCGATCTTGGGCTCGCGGGCGCCGCGCGTCACCCCGATGACGTAGCAGCGCAACCGGTCGCCGTGCTCGTAGCCCTCACCGGGTACCTGCTCGGCGGGACGGATCATTCCGTCGGAGCCCTTGGCCTCGGTCCCCACCCGCACCACGACGTTGCCGCGGGTGTTCTCACGGGCATCACGCTGCACCACCCCGGCGACGATGTCGCCCTCGCGGGCGGAGAACTCACCGTACATCTTTTCGTTCTCGGCGTCGCGCAGCCGCTGCAGGATCACCTGGCGGGCCGTGGTGGCCGCGATACGCCCGAAACCTTCTGGGGTGTCATCCCATTCGCTGATCAGGTTGCCGTCGGCGTCGGTCTCCCTGGCCATCACCTTGACCACACCGGTCTTGCGGTCGACGTCGATGCGCGCATCGGCCTCGTGCCCTTCGGTGTGCCGATAAGCGGTCAGCAACGCCGATTTGATGGTGTCCACCACGACATCGACCGAGATGCCTTTGTCCGCCTCGATGGCATGTAATGCCGCCATGTCGATGTTCACGACCCGGCCCCCTCTTCTGACTGTTCGACCAACTCCAACTCACGTCGACTTGGCTTCGAAAACTCTACTTGCACAATTGCTTTGACGATCTCGCCGACGGCCACCGGCCGCAGGACGAGATTCTTGCCGTCCGGGACCACCAAGGCGACCACCCCGTCGCCGGTGGCGCCGATGCGTCCGGCGAGCTCCGACCCGTCCGCAAGGGTCATAGCGACCTTGCGCCCCTTGGCCCGGCGGAAGTGTTTCTCCTCGGTCAACGGGCGGTCCACACCCCGGGACGTGACCTCGAGCACGTACGGGTCGAAACCGCGATCGGCCTCGTCCAGCGCCGCCGAGGCGAGCCGGGACAATTCGGCCACCGCATCCAGGTCCAGCGGCGCATCGCCGTCGGCGACCACGGTGATGCTCGGCGGTCGCGCGGCCGTGATCGTGACATCCTCGATTTCGTAACCCGCGCGCGCGAACTCGCCGGTGAGGAGCTCGATCACCTGCTCACGCGACGGAAGGCGCGCAGACCGCAGCGGGTCATCCGATGCCACGGCGAGCTCCTCATCTTGAGTTGTGCGGACAACCTCCGACCGGCACGGCCGGAGAATCAACTACCAAACGATACGCCAGCCGTGACGCGACAATCACCAAACGAGCGGCCCGACCCCACATGGCAGGATGTGAGCGTGCCGAGCGCCCTGCCCATCCTGAGTCGGCGGCGACTGCTGCTCGGCGCCCTGCCCGCCGGCGTCGCTCTCGGCCTGCTCGGCTCCGCCACCGCCTGCGCACCTGCGCCCCCGCCCGCCGACCTCGACGATCTACAGACCGGATACGACCGGGCCCGCTCCGACAGCGAGCTGGCCGGCGATGCGGCCACGGCGATGACCGGACCATCGCGTCAGTCGCTGGTCGCCGCGCTGACCTCTGTCGCCGCCGAACGTTCGGCCCACGCCGACGCGCTGGCCGCCGAGATCACCAGGCTGACCGGGGGTGACGGTCCGACGACCGCGACCGGCACTCCCCCGAGCACGACGTCTGCCCCCGTGCCCGCACCGACCGTCGCCAAGGTCATCGAGGAACTCCGCGGGTCCGCCGAACAAGCCGCCCGCGCGGCCGAAAAGCTGGCCGGCTACCGCGCCGGACTGTTCGGTTCCATCTCGGCGGCGTGCACCGCGGCTTATCTGGTGGCGCTCGGCGGAGACGAGAAACCATGACGGCGCCGAACACGGCACCCGAGCCGACCCCTGATCCGGACCGCCCGGAGGATCCCGCCGCCGCGGCATGGTTCGACGCCGTCGCCACCGAACACGGCGCCATCTATGGCTACGGCATCGTGTCCGCGCACTCCACGCCGGAGGACAACTGGCTGGTCGCCGAGGCGATGGCCCAACACCGGCAACGGCGCGAGGAGGCGTTGGAGATACTGGCCGGTCGCCGGGTCACCGCACCCCTTCCCGCACCGGGCTATCAGCTGCCGACCGAGGTCGCCGATCCCGGCGACGCCGCCGAGCTGGCCGTCCGCATGGAGGCCGACACGGCCACCGCGTGGCGAGCCGTGCTGGAACAGGCCACAGAGCCGCAGGACCGCACCTTTGCGCTGACCGCCATGACACAGGCCGCGGTGCTGGCCGCCCGGTGGCGCAGCATCCTGGGGGTGCCACCGGTGACGGTGGCCTTCCCGGGCGGCTCCGAACAGGCCGGTTAGCCGCTCAGCGCGGCTGCGACCTCGGCCGCCGCACCGGCGACGGCGAGCTCACTGGCCTCCCCGGTGAACCTGTTGCGCAGTTCGACCACCCCGTCGGCCCAGCCGCGACCGACCACAACGATCCAGGGCATGCCGAGTAGTTCGGCATCCTTGAACTTGACCCCGGGTGATGAGGTGCGGTCGTCGAGGAGCACCTCGAAGCCCAGCCTGGACAGCTCGCCTGCCAGATCTTCGGCACCGGCACGCGCACCGGCATCCTTGTTGGCGATCACGACGTGCACATCAAAAGGTGCGACCGAGGCCGGCCAGCGCAGCCCGATCTCATCGTGTTGCTGCTCGGCGATCACGGCGACCAGTCGCGAAACCCCGATGCCGTAGGACCCCATGGTCAGGCGCACCGGTTTGCCGTTCTCACCGAGCACATCGGCGCTGAACGCGTCCGCGTACTTACGGCCGAGCTGGAATATGTGGCCGATCTCGATACCGCGGGCCGAGGTCAGCACACCGGCGCCGTCCGGGGACGGATCACCGTCGCGCACATCGGCGGCCTCGATGGTGCCATCCGGGGTGAAATCACGACCCGTGACCAGCCCCACCACGTGCTTGTTGGGCTCATCGGCACCGGTGATCCAGGAAGTGCCGAACACCACTCTGGGATCGACGAGATACCGGACCCCGTTGTCCAGCAATGCTTTCGGACCCACGTATCCCTTCACCAGGAACGGGTTGGCGGCGAAATCGGCATCGTCGAGCAGGGCGAACTCGGCGGGCTCCAACGCCGCGCCGAGTCGCTTCTCGTCGACCTCTCGGTCACCGGGCACTCCGATGCCGAGCAATTCCCACTCGCCGCCGGGCTGGCGGGTCTTGAGCAGGACGTTCTTCAGGGTGTCGGCCGCGGTGACGGCCCGGTCGCCGAATTGCGGAAGCGCGGCCGAGTTGGCCCAGTCGACCAGGGTCGCGATGGTCGGGGCGTCGGGGGTGTCGTACACCTGCGCGGGCGGCTGCCCCTCGATGGGCAGCGCCTCCGGTGCCCGGGTGATGACGGCCTCCACGTTGGCGGCATAGCCAGATTCGACGCATCGCACGAAGGTGTCCTCGCCGACCTCGCTCTCGGCGAGGAACTCCTCGGACGCACTGCCGCCCATGGCTCCGGACACTGCCGAGACGATCACGTAGTCGATCCCGAGCCGGCCGAAGATGCGCTGGTAGGCCTCGCGGTGGTGGTGGTAGGCGGTCTTGAGGCCGTCGTCGTCGAGATCGAAGGAGTAGGAGTCCTTCATGACGAATTCACGGCCGCGCAGGATGCCTGCGCGGGGGCGGGCCTCGTCGCGGTACTTGGTCTGGATCTGGTAGAGCAGGACGGGAAGATCCTTATAGGAGGAGTACTCCCCCTTGACCATCAGGGTGAAGAGTTCCTCGTGTGTCGGGCCGAGCAGATAGTCGTTGTTGCGACGGTCCTGGAGGCGGAACAGGGTGTCGCCGTACTCGGTCCAACGGTTGGTGGTCTCATAGGGTGCGCGCGGCAGCAGCGCGGGCAGCAGGATCTCCTGGCCGCCGATGGCGTTCATCTCGCTGCGCACGACGTTCTCGATCTTGCGCAGCACCCGCAGGCCCAGCGGTAACCAGCTGTAGATGCCCGGTCCGACAGCCCGCACATAGCCCGCGCGGATCAGCAGCTTGTGGCTGGGGACTTCGGCGTCGGCAGGGTCGTCGCGCAGGGTGCGCAGGAACAGCTCGGACATACGGGTGATCACGACCGGTCAGCCTAGTCGGGCGACGTAGGAGCCCGACAATTCAGCCTCGCGGGCGACACGGTAGCCCGCGAACCCGTTTCAGTCGCGGCCCTGCCAGGTGCAGATGCAGGCCTCGTTGCCCTCGGCGTCGGCGAGCACCCAGAACGCCGGTGCGGCGGCATCCGAGACGAGTCGTCCACCCGCGGCCAGCGCCGCCGTGATGCGCGCACCGGCGTGCTCGGGTGGCACATCGACGTCCAGGTGAATCCGGTTGCGTTGCGGCCGCGGCGAATCCATCTGCTGGAACCAGATCGTGGGTCCGCGTCCCAACGGGTCGATCAGCGCCCACGGCGGCAGGTATGCCGCGTCGGGGAGGTCGACATAGCCGGTGATCGCCCGCCAGAACGGGCGCACCGATGCGATGTCGAGCGCGTCGATCGCGATCTCCACGATTTGCGGCGGTATCGCCGCGTCACCGGCGACCGTGACCCATCCCGCTTCCGACAGGGTGCCGGTGATCCGGGCGGCCAGCCTGAGATCCGATTCGCTGATCGTCCCTGCCGTCCGGTCCTGCAGTCGCAGCACCACCCGGTCATCGCATAGATCGACGCTGAGATGTCCGGCTGCGTCCGTGGCAGTCAGGGCGTCCACGGCGCGCTCGACGACGCGCACGGCGGAATTCAGTGAATCGACCGGGACGTGCGCAATGAGGGTCCCCAGCACCAGGCGCCAGCCGAGCGGGTCTACCGCGGTGCTGATGTCCTGACGGCGCAACGGGTGCCTCTGCTCCGATGTATGCGGAGTTATCCACAGATTCCATCCACAGGTGTGGAGAAATTACACGCTTGTGTTTTGGGCGCACGACGACCGGGGCGACCGGCTCCCATCAGCGATGTACCCACCGCGTGATGCAACCAAACATCGATCTGAAAATTTCTCTACCCATCCCGATCGAGGCCTGCGACCCGTGGGGCGCGCTCAGTTCTCCAGCTCGCCGGCGTCGATGGCGTCCTTGACCTCCTGGGCGTGCGCCACCTCTTCCGCGGTGTAGCGGATGAACAACGCGGCGGCACCGACCACCACCGCGACGGCGGCAACCCAGAGCAGACCGTAGGTATATCCCTGGTCCAGCGCATGATGCTGCGCCTCGTTCATGTTCTTGACCGGGCCCGTCGTTCCGCCCAGGTACAGCGTGCGCGAGGTGATGACGGCCTGGATGACCGCCAGCACCACGGGGCCACCGAGGTTCTGCAGCATCAGCGCGATCGCCGACACCGGTCCGATCTCGTCGAGGCCCACACCGGCGATGGCCGAGACCGTCAGCGGCACGACGATCATGCCGATACCGAACCCGCCGATGGTGATGGGCAACACGAGGTTGGGGAAGTACGGGATGTCGCCGTTGAGCGTCGAACCGTAGATCATCGCGGCGAGGACCAGCACGCCGCCGGCGATCACGAGCCAACGCGGAGCGAACCGGGACACCAGTTGCGAGGACACGCCGAGACCGACGCCGAGCGCGATCACGAATGGGATGAAGCCGATGCCGGCGCGCAGCGCGCTGTAGCCCATGATGTCCTGGACGTAGAGCCCGATGAGCACCGTCAGGGTGAACATCACGCCGCCGGCCAGGAAGACCGCCGCGAAGGTGGCGACGCGGTTGCGGTCACGGAACAGCGAGAACGGCACCACCGGGTTCTCCGCGGTGCGTTCGGCGTACAGGAACGCCAGTCCGAAGATCCCGGCGCCGGCCAACGATGCCAGCGTCAGCGGCGAGGCCCAACCCTTCTCGGGGCCCATCGAGAACCCGAAGACGGCCGCGGTGCAGGTCAGCGTCGCCAGGATGGCACCCGCGGCGTCCAGCTTCATCGGGGCGCGGTCGGTCTCGCGCAGGTGCGTGCGGGCCAGGTACAACATCACCAGGCCGATCGGCACATTGACCAGGAAGGCCCAGCGCCACGACACCTCGGTCAGCGCTCCGCCGACCACGAGGCCCATCACCGACCCGATACCGGTCATGGCGGCGAACACGGCCGTCGCGCTGTTGCGGGCAGGTCCCTTGGGGAATGTCGTGGCGATCAGCGCCAAACCGGTGGGCGAGGCGATCGCCGCACCCACACCCTGCAGCAACCGGGCGATGACCAGCGTGGCCTCATCCCAGGCCACACCGCAGAGCACCGAGGCGATCGTGAAGAGTGCGACGCCCACGATGAAGGTGCGCTTGCGACCGATGGTGTCGCCGAGGCGACCACCCAGCAACATCAGCCCACCGAATGTGAGCACATACGCGGTGATGACCCAGCTGCGACCGGCATCGGAAAGACCGAGCTCGTCCTGGATCTTAGGAAGCGCGACGATGGCGACGGTGCTGTCCATCGTGGCCAGCAGCTGCATACCGCCGATGGCGATGACAGCGGCGATGAAGTTCCAGGACGGCAGGAACGCCGGTGACTTGCCGTTTTGCTGCATATCCCCTCGGCCTACGTGCACTGGCAGGGCCCGATTGCTGCCGCCTGCACCGTCTCGGCTGGATTTCCGGCCAGCGTCGTTGAGAGCAGTCATACCGGGTTACCTTACAGTAATCTTAAGAATCCTTTAACTGCCGAACGCCGCCACAGCCCCGATGACGATGATCGCAGGCGGTCGAATCCCCTCCGAACGTACCTTTTCGGCAACGTCGGTCAGGGTGGCCCGCACCGTCCGTTGCGCAGCCGTCGTTCCGTGTTGGACCACCATCACCGGTGTATCCGCAGGTCTGCCGCCCGCGAGCAGCGCCTGAGCGAAGAGTTCGATCCGCTCGACGGCCATCAGCAGCACCATGGTTCCTGACATCGCGGCCAGCGCATCCCAATTCACTAACGATTCGGGGTGCCCCGGCGCAACATGGCCGCTGACCACGACGAACTCGTGGGTGATATGCCGATGCGTCACCGGCACACCGGCCAGGGCCGGCACACCGATGGCGCTGGTGACACCGGGTACCACGGTCACCGGCACACCTGCTTCGGCGCACGCGATCACCTCCTCGTAGCCACGCGCGAAGACGAACGGGTCGCCGCCCTTGAGCCGCACGACGAACTTGCCCGCCTTCGCACGGTCGATCAGCACATCGTTGATGGCCTCCTGGGCCATCGCACGCCCGTACGGGATCTTGGCGGCGTCGATCACCTCGACATGGGGCGGCAGTTCGGCCAGCAGCTCGGGCGGAGCGAGGCGGTCGGCGACGACGACATCGGCATTGGCCAGCAGTCGCCGGCCGCGCACCGTGATCAACTCCGGGTCCCCCGGCCCGCCACCGACGAGGGCAACCCCCTCGTGCACGGTCACACCCTCGGCGCCGGTGTTGCGCTCCCGGTCACTGATGAGTCCCTGTTGCAGCGCCTCGTGGATGGCCGAGCGGATGGCCGCCGACCGGCGGTGCTCACCGCTGGCCAGCACTCCGACCGACAACCCCTCGTATTCGAAGGAGGCGGGCGTGACCGCCGTGCCCTCCCGGGCGACGTCGGCGCGCACGCAGAAGATCCGCCGCCGATCCGCGCCGGCGACGATCGCGGCGTTGACTTCCGGATCGTCGGTGGCGGCCAGGGCGTACCAGGCGCCGTCGAGGTCTTCGTCACGGAACGCCCGAAGGGTCACGGTGACGGTCGCCGACGAGTCGCCGAAGGCTTCCACCGCCGGGGTGGCCGCCAGGGTGATGACGTGGACTTCCGCGCCGGCAGCGACCAGAAGCGGGAGCCGGCGCTGCGCCACGGTGCCGCCGCCGACCACGACGACTTTGCGGCCCTCCAGACGCAGACCGACAAGGTAGGCGTTGTCTGTCACTGGGCTCCTCGGGTGCGCGTCACCCGCCGAGCTTAAAGGTTGCCGCCGCTGTGACGAAGCGCGAGCACGCCTGCGGGTGCCCGGCCGGATGCGTGTGCAGGTACCCCGCATGTACCCCGGCATGCACCGCGCCGTCCCGGCCGCCGGTCCCCGCGAACCCCCACGCGGGCTCGTAGTCTGTGGCGAAAGTCACTGCGGTCCGGTGGAACTCATGCCCACTGACCCGCTCGCCCGCGATGTGCATGGACGAATCGGCCACCGCGACGGCATCCCGGTAGCCCAGAGTGAGCCGCTCGGTGAACGATGCCGAACCGGCGAGTACGCCACACATCGGCGCGCCGTCCAGATCGTCCATCAGATACGTCAGGCCGGCGCACTCGGCATGCACGGGGCCGCCCGCGGCCGCCAGCGTCCGAATCTCGGTGCGCACGGCCGCATTGGCCGACAACTCGGTGGTGAACTGTTCGGGAAACCCGCCGGGGATGACCACACCCGCGGTGCCCGCGGGCAGCAGATCGGTGAGCGGGTCGAAGTCGACGACATCTGCCCCGGCGGCGGTCAGCAGTTCGCGATGTTCGGCATAGCCGAAGCTGAACGCACGTCCGGCGGCCAGAGCGATGGTGACCGACTCCCCGGCCCGGTGTTCGGGCTCCGGGCTCCAGGCGGGAGCCTGCACGTGGGCGGTGGCCGCCCCGGCCAGCGCGGCCACGTCGACGTGCTGGGCGACCAGATCGGTCATCGCCGCGACCGCACGCTGAGCCAGCGCACCGAATTCGACGGCCGTCACCAATCCGAGATGGCGGGAGGGCACCTCAAGCTCGGCCGACCGGGGGATCGCCCCGAACACGGGCACCCCGGCCTGTTCACAGCCCTGGCGCAACACCTGTTCATGGCGCGCCGACCCGACCCGGTTCAGGATCACCCCGGCCAGCCGGATCGAGCTGTCGAATGTCGAGAAACCGTGCAGCAGTGCACCGATGCTGTGGGCCTGTCCGCGGGCATCGACCACCAGGACCACCGGCGCGCCGAGTAGCGCGGCCACGTGCGCGGTGGACCCCTGGGCCGGGCCGGTGTGGTGCGCACTGATGCGCCCGTCGAACAACCCCATCACGCCTTCGACGACGGCGATGTCGGCGGTCGCGACACCGTGCCGGTAGAGCGGTCCGATCAGGTTCTCGCCCACCAGGACGGGATCCAGGTTGCGCCCCGGCACACCGGCGGCGAGCGCGTGGTAGCCGGGGTCGATGAAGTCGGGGCCGACCTTGAACGGCGCCACCCGTCGTCCGGCGCGCCGCAGTGCACCCATCAGACCCGTTGCGATCGTGGTCTTTCCGCTGCCCGACGACGGCGCGGCGATGACGATCGCGGGAGCTACCACTCGATGCCCCGCTGCCCCTTGCGGCCCGCATCCATCGGATGCTTCACCTTGGTCATCTCGGTGACCAGGTCGGCGGCATCGATCAGGGCCTGCGGCGCATCGCGACCGGTGATCACCACGTGCTGGCGGCCCGGTCGGTCGGCCAGCGTCGCAATCACCTCGTCGACATCGATCCAGCCCCATTTGAGCGGATAGGTGAACTCGTCGAGCACGTAGAAGTCGTGCTGTCCGACGGCGATTCGGCGGCTGATCTCGGCCCAGCCGTCGCGCGCGGTCTCGGCGTGATCCACCTCGGATCCCTGCTTACGCGTCCAGGACCAGCCCGAACCCATCTTGTGCCATTGCACGGGCCCGCCGGCGCCGTGCTCCTCGTGCAGCCGGCCGAGCTCCCGAAAGACGCTCTCCTCGCCCACTTTCCACTTCGCGCTCTTGACGAACTGAAAAACACCGATATCGAAACCCTGATTCCACGCCCGCAAGGCCATCCCGAACGCCGCGGTCGACTTCCCCTTGCCCGGCCCGGTGTGCACCGCCAGCAGCGGCGCATTGCGCCGGGCCTTGGTGGTCAGCCCGTCGTCCGGCACGGTCAGCGGTTGTCCCTGTGGCATCGGGTCTCCTCGGTTGTTCTCAGGCCGCAGTCTTGACCAGCGAGGTCAGTTCCCCGGCCTGCAGGTGCGCGAGCCGGACCGCCGGGGCGTCCAGCTGGCGCGCCAGCTCTTCGGCCAAACCCAGCCGCACGAACGATGTCTCGCAGTCCACCACGACCGCGGCGGCCCCTTCGGCCAGCAGCATCCGCGCCGCCGTCCTGGTTCGGCCCAGCGGGTCCGGTCCCCCGGTCGCTCGTCCGTCGGTGAGCACCACCACCAGTGGTCGGCGCGCACGGTCGCGTGCCTTCTCTCGCACCACCACGTCACGCGCGGCCAGCAGGCCTTGCGCCAGTGGCGTTTTGCCGCCGGTGTCGAACCGGGCCAACCGCCGGCCGGCGATGTACACCGATGATGTCGGCGGCAGCAGCACATCGGCCTGCCGGCCGCGGAAGGTGATCACCGCGACCTTGTCACGCCGCTGATAGGCGTCCCGCAACAACGACAGGGCGGCCCCACCGACCGCCGACATCCGGTCGCGCGCCGCCATCGAACCGGAGGCGTCCACGACGAAGATCACCAGATTGCCTTCGCGGCCCTCGCGGAGGGCGCGCCGCACATCCTCGGGTTGCACCTGCGGCCGCCCGGGTCGGCGCTGATTGTTGACCGCCGCCAGCAGGGTCGCAAAGACATGAGTGCCGTGGCCCTCGCCCACGACCTCGGTCGACCCGACGGTGCTGCCGGTGCGGTTGCGGGCCTTGGACCGTCGGCCCGGCGCTCCTTCGCCGACCCCGGGCACCACCAGGGCGCGGGTACGGAATGTCGACGTCGGCGGTGCGCTGGACCGGGTCGGTGGTGGAGTGGCCTGCTGCTGATCGCCGCGCTCCGACGAATCGGCCGGTGCGGCGGAACCTTCGGTGGGCGCATCCGATCCCCCGCCGCCACCGGGCGGCTCGGGCTCGGGTTCGGGCTCATCGGGTGCCTCTGCGGTCTGTGACAACGCATCGTCGAGCCGGTCGGGATCCAGGCCGGGATCGTCGAACGGGTCACGGCGCCGGCGGTGCGGCAGCGCCAGCTCCGCGGCCACCCGGATGTCTTCTTCCTCCACGACCGTGCTGCCGCGCCATGCGGCATGCGCCACCGCGGTGCGCGCCAGTACCAGATCGGCCCGCATCCCGTCCACGTCGAACGCCGCACACAGCGCCGCGATACGCCGTAACTCGTTGTCTCCCAGCGCGACATCGGCGAGCGCGGCACGAGCGGTGGCGATGCGGCGGGCCAACTCGACATCGGCCGCGGCGTAACCGGCGGCGAAACCTTCCGGGTCGGCCTCATAGGCCAACCTCGACCGGATCACCTCGACGCGGATATCGACATCGCGGGAGGCCGCCACGTCGACGGTGAGGCCGAACCGATCCAGCAGCTGCGGCCGCAACTCGCCCTCTTCGGGGTTCATGGTGCCGATCAGGACGAACCGGGCGTCATGGGAGTGCGACACACCATCGCGTTCGATGTGCACCCGGCCCATCGCGGCAGCGTCCAGCAGGACGTCGACCAGATGGTCGTGCAACAGGTTGACCTCGTCGACGTAGAGCACACCGCCGTGGGCGCGCGCCAGCAGTCCCGGCGAGAAAGCGTGCTCACCTTCGCGGAGCACCTTCTGCAGATCGAGCGACCCGACGACGCGGTCCTCGGTGGCTCCGATCGGCAGTTCGACCAACCGCGCATCCTCGTCCACGTGGGCGAGGACGGCCGCCAGCGCGCGCACGGCGGTCGACTTGGCGGTGCCCTTCTCGCCGCGGATCAGCACCCCTCCGATATCGGGGCGCACCGCGCACAGCACCAGGGCCAGCCGCAATCGGTCGTGGCCGATCAACGCGCTGAACGGATATGTCACGCGGCACCCCCCGATGCCGGACGCACCATCGCGATGTGCGGAATGCCGTCCTCGATGAATTCCTCGCCCTCACGGACGAACCCGTGTGCGGCGTACATGTCCTGCAGATAGGTCTGCGCGTCGATCCGGCACGGATAGGTGCCCACCTCGGCGAGCGCGGCCTGCATCAGCCGTGAGGTGTGCCCGCGGCCACGGTCGCTGCGCTTGGTGCACACCCGGCCGATGCGGAAGACCTTCTCCCCGCCCGGATGTTCCTCCATCAGTCGCAGCGTCGAAATCACCTGTCCGTCTTCACCTTCCAGCCAGAAGTGCCGGGTCTCGGCGAGCAGGTCGCGGCCGTCGAGTTCCGGGTAGGGACAGGCCTGTTCGACGACGAACACCTCGACACGCAACTTGAGCAGTTCGTAGAGGGTGGCGGCGTCGAGATCCTTGGCCCAATTTCGGCGCAGCGCGACGGTCATGGTGAGCTCACCGTCATACGGGCGCTGGTGCATCGAGTTTGAGCACCTTGGTGCCGTGATCCCAGATCTCGCGGAACAGTGCCGGCTCGCCGGAGAGCTTGGTTCCCAGCGAGGGCACCATCTCCTTGAGCTTGGGCAACCAGGTCGGGTAGCGGTCTGCGAAGCAGCGTTCCATCACCTCGAGCATGGCCGGTACCGCGGTCGAGGCACCGGGGGACGCACCGAGCAGACCGGCGATGCTGCCGTCGGCGGCGGTGAGCACGGTGGTGCCGAATTCCAGCACCCCTCCGGCACCCTTGCGCCGGATCACCTGCACACGCTGCCCTGCGATGTCCAGGTCCCAGTCCGAATCGACTGCGCTGGGTGCGAATTCGCGCAGCGCGTCGACTCGGTCTGCCTCGCTGAGCAACAGCTGGCCGATCAGGTACTTCAGCAGGCTCATCTCGGTGAGTCCGACACCCACCATCGAGGCCAGGTTGTTGGGCTTGACCGAGAGCGGCAGATCGGTGACCTTGCCCTGCTTGAGGAACTTGGGCGACCACCCGGCGAACGGCCCGAACAGCAGATAGGACTTGCCGTTGATCACCCGGGTGTCCAGGTGGGGCACCGACATCGGCGGCGCACCCAGCGGCGGCGCGCCGTAGACCTTGGCCTGATGTCCGGCCGTGAGCTCGGGATTGGCCGACCGCAACCACTGACCGCCGACGGGGAATCCGCCGAATCCCTTTGCCTCGGGGATGCCCGCCTTCTGCAGCAGTGGAAGCGCCCCGCCGCCCGCGCCGACGAACACGAACTTCGCCTTGATCTTGTGCTTGGCCCGGGTGCGCCGATTGACGACCTTGACCGTCCAGCTGCCGTCGGAATCCTTGGACAGGTCGCGCACATCATGCCCGAACAGCGTCGTCATACCCTGACTCGCGGTGTAGCCGATCAACTGGCGCGACAGCGAGCCGAAGTCCACATCGGTACCGGACTGGGTCCAGTTCAGCGCGACCGGCTTGGCGAACGTCCGCTTGGCGGCCATGAAAGGCAGCCGGCGGGCGAACTCATCGGCGTCATCGATGTACTCCATGCCCGAGAACAGCGGGTTGGACACCAACGCCTCGTACCGGGCGCGCAGATAGGCGACATTGTCGGCGCCCTCGACGAAGCTGACGTGTGGGATCGGGTTCAAGAAGTTGCGCACGTCGGGCAGCACGCCGTTCTCCACGGCGTAGGTCCAGAATTGACGCGAGACCTGGAACTGCTCATTGACGTTGACGGCCTTCGCGATGTCGATGGTGCCGTCGGAGTTCTGCGGCGTGTAGTTCAGCTCACAGAGCGCCGAATGCCCGGTGCCCGCGTTGTTCCACGGGTCGCTGCTCTCGGCGGCCGCACCGTCGAGGCGCTCGACCAAGGTGATCGACCAGTTCGGTTCGAGCAGGCGCAGCAGAGCACTCAGGGTGGCGCTCATGATGCCGGCACCGACGAGTACCACGTCCGTCTTCACGGTCTTCGAGTCAGACACGACCACAAGGTTATCGTCGTCGGGCTCGGTGGCATCGCTCGCCCCGGCCACGCCGACCGTTCGGACGTACGGGTCACTAGAGTGGCAGACGTGACCGGCTGGGAGCCCGACGTCTTGCCAGGCTATTGGCAGCACCAGTTGCCTCTCGGTGCCGACCCCGATGGTGAGGGCGAGCTGGTGGCGACGCTGGTATCGCGCGACCGTCCGCAGCCGCGGGCCGCACGCGCGGTCCTGGTGGTGCACGGTTACACCGACTACTTCTTCCACACCGAACTGGCCGACCACCTGGCCGGGCGCGGATTCGCCTGTTACGCCCTGGACCTACCCAAGTGCGGGCGGTCGCGGCGGGCCGGCCAAACCCCGCATTTCACCTCGGACCTGGCCCATTACGATTCGGCGCTGCAGGCGGCACTGACTGCCGTCGATGCCGAGCAGGTGCTGATGTACGGACATTCGGCCGGTGGACTGATCCTTTCGCTGTGGCTGGATCGGCTGCACCGGCGCGGCGCCACCGGCCCGATCACCGGGCTGGTGCTCAACAGCCCCTTCCTCGACCTGCACGGCCCGGCGGTCCTGCGCACCCCACCCACTTCCGCGGCACTGATGGCGCTGGCGCGCGTCCGCAAGCTGACGGTGGTCCGCAAGCCCGGCGTGGGTGGCTACGGCACCACCCTGCACCGCGACTTCGCCGGCGAGTTCGACTACAACCTGGACTGGAAGCCCGTCGGCGGATTCCCGATCACCTTCGGCTGGATCAACGCAATCCGCCGGGGGCAGAGACGGTTACACCGGGGCCTCGATATCGGGGTGCCCAGCCTCATCCTGCGTTCGGACCACAGCGTCGCCGAGGTCTCCGACCCGGACCTGATCCAGCGCGGCGACGCGGTGCTCGACGTCGACCAGATCGCGCGCTGGGCAGGCTGTGTCGGCAATCGGCTCACGGTCGTGCCCATCACCGACGCCAAGCACGACGTATTCCTCTCGCTGCCCGAACCGCGGGCCGCGGCCTACCGCGAACTCGATACGTGGCTGGACTGGTATCTGACGAGCGGGACCACATCGACCGCGCCCCATGCCGGATAGGACTCTCATATGCAGCATTACGACCTGACGATCATCGGCACCGGTTCGGGTAACAGCATCCCCGACCCGAACGTCGACCCCCGCTACGCCGACATGCGCATCGCCATCTGTGAGCAGGGCGTCTTCGGCGGCACCTGCCTGAACGTCGGCTGCATTCCGACCAAGATGTTCGTCTACGCCGCGGAGGTCGCCCACACCGTGCGCCACAGCGCGCAGTACGGCGTGGATGCTCATATCGACAAGATCCGCTGGCCCGATATCGTCGCACGGGTCTTCGGCCGGATCGACCCCATCGCCAGCGGCGGCGAGGCCTACAAGCGCAGCCTGCCCAATATCGACGTCTACGGCAGTCACACCCGATTCAGCGGCGTATCCGATGGGCGTTACACGCTGCGCACCGAGGACGGCGCGCAGTTCAGCTCTGATCAGGTGGTGATCGCCGCCGGCGCACGGGCGGTCATCCCGCCGGCGATCACCGAGTGCGGGGTCCGGTACTACACCAGCGACAACATCATGCGCATCGACGAACTGCCCGAGCAGCTCGTGATCGTCGGTGGCGGTTTCGTCGCCGCGGAGTTCGCGCACGTGTTCTCCGCACTCGGCGTGCGGATCACCATCGTGGTGCGCGGACCTGGTCTGCTGACCCATTGCGACGAGACGCTGTGCCACCGTTTCACCGATCTGGCCGCCCAGAAATGGGATCTGCGGACGCACGTCAACGTCGTGGGCTCGCGCCCGCAGGACGGCGACGGTGTCGTCCTCGAACTCGACGACGGCACCGAGTTGGCCGCCGACATGCTGCTGGTGGCCACCGGTCGTCGGCCCAACGGCGATCAGCTCGATGCCGAACTGGCGGGCGTCGACGTCTCCGATGGCATGATCGTCGTCGACGAGTTCCAGCGCACCAGCGCGCGCGGGGTGTGGGCCCTGGGCGACGTGTCCTCGAATTATCAGCTCAAGCACGTGGCCAACCATGAGATGCGGGTGGTGCGGCACAACCTGCTGCGGGACTGGGACGACACCGCAGCGATGATCGCCAGCGACCACCGGTATGTGCCCTCGGCGGTGTTCACCGATCCCCAACTGGCCACCGTCGGACTCACCGAGGCCCAGGCCCGCGACGCCGGTCACGATGTCATCGTCAAGGTGCAGAGCTACGGCGACACCGCCTACGGCTGGGCCATGGAGGACACCACCGGGATCGCCAAGCTCATCGGCGACCGGGCGACCGGCAAGCTACTCGGCGCGCACATCATGGGGTATCAGGCATCGTCGATCATCCAGCCGTTGATCCAGGCGATCAGCTTTGGCCAGACCGCCAAAGAGGTTGCCACCGGGCAGTATTGGATTCATCCCGCGCTGCCCGAGGTCATCGAGAACGCGCTGCTGGGTCTGGTCTAGCGAGATCAGACGCTGCCGCTCCAGCGCTGCTCGACGCGCCCGAACCGCCAGTACGCCAAGGCGATCAGCCAGGTACCGACGAACATTCCGACGATCATGAAGCCGACGAATTCGAGATCGGCCGAACCGATCGCGGCCAGCACACCGGTCTCCAGGCCGAAGCGATCGGTGACCAATCCGGCCAACACGATGACGCCCACGGCGAGTGCGACGAACACCGAAAGCACCGTCACGGTCAGGTTGTAGTACACCTTGCGGACCGGATGCAGGAACGCCCACCCGTATGCGCGGGACATGAAGATTCCGTCGAGCGCGTCGAACAGGCTCATCCCGGCCGCGAACAAGACCGGCAGCACCATGATCGCGTACCACGGCAGCGTGAAGGCCGCGGTCCCCGCCGCCAACACCAGCAGCGCGACCTGGGTGGCAGTGTCGAATCCCAGACCCATCAGCAGACCGACCGGATACAGGTGCCAGGGCTTGCTGACCCGCCTCATCACCCTGCCCAGAAGCCGTGCCAGGAAGCCACGATTGTTCAGTTGACGCTCGAGCTCGGCCTCGTCGAAGTCACCGGAGCGCATATCGCGCAACACCTTGGCGATACCCACCACCGCGAACAGGTTCGTCACCCCGATCAGGATGAGGAATGTCCCCGCGACCACCGAACCGATGAGTCCGAGGGTCTGCAGCATCGACGAGCTCTCATCCTGCACGGGGCCGGCCAGCGCCCGCACCCCGAGCGCGAGCAGCAGCGCCAATCCGAAGACGACGCTGGAATGTCCGAGCGAGAACCAGAAGCCCGTCGACATCGATCGCCTGCCCTCACCGACCAACTTGCGGGTGGTGTTGTCGATGACGGCGATATGGTCGGCGTCGAACGCGTGCCGGACGCCGAGCAGGTAGGCGGTGACCCCGAGACCGACGCCGAAGACCCCGGCCGATCCGAGCGTGATGTGTTGGGGCGCAACCCCCAGCACAAGCACTCCCCAGCCGAAAGCGTGCAACGAGACCACGACGACGGCCATTGCGGCGATCGTCATCCAGTCGGTTCGGTCGAAGGTGAGCGTGCTCGACCGAGGCGCGGGGGTGTTCATCGACCGAGCCTAAGCCGACACTCCAACATCTGTCCAAGCGAAAAGATGTCCGGTCCGCTCCCCGCGCTCGCCTCAGCTGTGACCGGCGCCGATCCAATGCAGCAGATCGTGCACGATCTCGTCGTCGAGCCGGTAGCTCACCGTTCGGCCGGTGCGAGTGCTCTCCACCCAGCCCTGCCCGCGTAGCACTCGAAGCGCTTGTGAGACGGCATTTTCCGACCGGTTCAGGGCTGCGGCAAGATCGCCGACACAGATGCCCGGCACACGGTGCAGGCTGAGCAGGATCTCCAGCCGGTGTGCGTCGGACAACAGATCGAAGCGACGGGCCCATTCACCGGTGTCGACATCGGTCAGCGCCGATGACGCCTTTCCTACCGCCGACGCGTCCTCCATGACTGGCAATCTAGTCGCCGACCGCGGTGTTCGTCGCGGTGCTCAGTCCAGGAAGCCGTGCAGCAGCGCCGCCGAGCCGGCAAGGTGCGCGCACATGGCGTCGGCGGCGGCGCCGGCGTCCCCGGCCAGGATGGCCTCGACGATGGCATCGTGCTGTTCGTCCGAGTGCGAGATGTTGCGGCCCAGCAGCGGGATCTGGTCGAGCAATGCATTGATCCGCATCCGGTTCTCGGCTACCAGCGGCACCAAGGAGACCGAACCGGCGGCCTCGGCGATGGCCAGGTGCAAACGTGAGTCCAGCCTTCGGTAGTCCTCGGCGGCGGCACCGCGGACATCCGCGCAGCGCGAGCGCAATTCGGCGGCCTCGGCCTCGGTCAGGGTGCGAGTGGCCGCCGTCCGCGCCGCCCCCACCTCCAGGATCTCGCGCAGCCGCAGCACATCATCGAGGACATCGCGGGTGACCGTGTCACCGTCGCCGGCCTGCGCATGCTCGGGCAGCGCGTCGGCCAGGAAGGTGCCGCCGTAACGGCCGCGTTTGGAGACCAGATAGCCGGTATCTGCCAGCGATTTGATGGCCTCGCGCACGGTGTCGCGGCTGACACCGAGCCGGGCGGCGAGCTCCCGTTCCGGTGGCAACGAGTCACCGGGGGCCAACACCCCGAGCCGAATCATCTGCAGCAGCCTGCCCACGGTGTCCTCGAACGCGTTGCCGAGCCGGACCGGACGCAACAAGGCATCACTGGCAGGCTGCGGATCCGGTCCCACCGACAACGGAAGCCTCCCTTACAGCGGTGTCACGTAGGCCGAGCTGATGCCGCCGTCGACGAGGAACGACGAGCCGGTGATGAACGACGCGTCATCGCTGGCCAGGAAGGCCACGGCGGCGGCGAGCTCCTCGGGCTCAGCGAACCGGCCGACCGGCACGTGCACCAGCCTGCGCGCCGCCCGCTCGGGATCCTTGGCGAACAATTCCTTGAGCAGCGGGGTGTTCACCGGCCCCGGGCACAACGCGTTGACCCGAATACCCTGGCGCGCGAACTGAACACCGAGCTCACGCGACATCGCCAGCACGCCGCCCTTGGAGGCGGTGTAGGAGATCTGGGAGGTCGCCGAACCCATCACCGCGACGAACGACGCGGTGTTGATGATCGACCCGCGCTGCGCGGGAACCATGTGCCGCAGTGCGGCTTTCGAGCAGAGGAAGACCGATTTGAGGTTTATGTCCTGCACCCGCTGCCAAGCATCCAGGCTGGTGTTCTCGATCAGGTCATCCTCGGGCGGGCTGATTCCGGCGTTGTTGAAGGCGATGTCCACCCCGCCGTGTACCTCGAAGGCGGTGTCGAAAAGGTTGTCCACCGCGATCGGGTCGGAGACATCGACCTGGACGAATGTCACATTGAGATCGTTGGCGACCGACTGACCGGTGGCCGGGTCCACATCACCGATGACCACGATGGCGCCCTCGGCCTGCATGCGCTTCGCGGCGGCCAGACCTATCCCGCTGGCGCCGCCGGTGATGACGGCGACCTTGTCCTTGAGTCGCTGGGTCAGATCCACTTGCCTCTCCTCTACTGGGCTTCGCCGACGGCGATGAACACGTTCTTGGTCTCGGTGAAGGACAGCGGCGCATCCGGGCCGAGCTCGCGGCCGAGACCGGATTGCTTGAATCCACCGAAGGGGGTGGTGTAGCGGACCGACGAATGCGAGTTGACGCTCAGGTTGCCCGCCTCGACGGCACGCGACACCCGCAACGCCCGCGACAGGTTGTCGGTCCAGATCGAACCGGACAACCCGTATTCGGTGTCGTTGGCCAGCGCGATGGCGTCGGCCTCGTCGTCGAAGGGCAGCACCGTGACGACGGGTCCGAAGATCTCCTCGGTGACGGTGCGGTCGGTGCGCTGCGGGGTCAGGACAGTCGGCGGGAACCAGAAGCCGGGGCCCTGCGGTGCAGATCCGCGGAACGCGATCGGCGCGTCGTCGGGCACGTAGCTACGCACCGACTCCCAATGCTTGCGCGATACCAGCGGCCCCATCTCGGTCGCCGGTGATGACGGGTCACCCACCCTGACCCCGGCAACGGCGGGCTCAAGGAGTTCCATGAATCGCTCGTAGACATTGCGCTGCACCAGGATCCGGCTGCGCGCGCAACAGTCCTGTCCGGCGTTGTCGAAAACGCCGTAGGGTGCTGTCGCCGCCGCTCGCTCGAGATCGCAATCGTCGAAGATGATGTTGGCGCTCTTGCCACCCAGTTCCAGGGTCACCCGCTTGACGTGCGCGGCGGCCCCTGCCATCACCCGGGTGCCGACCGCAGTGGAGCCGGTGAAGACGACCTTGCGAACGTTCTCGTGGGTGACGAACCGCTCCCCCACCACCGGGCCCGCCCCGGGCAGCACCTGGAACAGGTCGGGGTCCAGGCCGGCGGTGACGGCCAGCTCGGCCAGCCGCAACGTGGTCAGCGGGGTCCACTCGGCGGGTTTGACCAAGACGGCATTGCCTGCGGCCAGCGCGGGAGCGAATCCCCAGGACGCGATGGTCATCGGGAAGTTCCACGGGGTGATGATGCCCACCACTCCGAGTGGTTCGTTGAACGTCACGTCGATGCCGCCGGCGACCGGGATCTGCTTGCCGGACAGGCGTTCCGGGCTCGCCGCATAGAAGGTCAGCACATCCCGGACATGGGCGGCCTCCCATTCGGCCTGGCCGATCGGGTGCCCGGAGTTGGCCACCTCGAGGGCGGCGAGTTCGCCGATGTGGGTGTCCACGGCCGCGGCGAAGGCACGCAGTGCGGCAGCCCGCTCCGCGGGTGCGAGCCGGGCCCACTTCCGTTGCGCGACGACGGCACGGGCCACCGCATCGTCGACGGCGGCGACGTCGAGCAGTTCGACCTGGCGCAGCACCTCCTCGGTCGCCGGGTTGATGACGTCACAGCTGGTCATGAAACGCTTTCTGTCGATGGATGTCTGGTGTGCGCGTGCTCCCGGGCGGCGGCGACGACGGCGGCGAACAGGCGCAGATCGTCCAGACGCTCCTCGGGATGCCATTGCACGGCGATGGCGAACTGATCCGGGTGGGCGCCGGGGTCGAGTTCCACGGCTTCGATGGTGCGGTCGGCACCGTCGAGCGCGCTGACGATCAGCCCGCGCCCGAGCCGGTCGATGCCCTGGTGGTGATAGCACTGGGCGTCGGTGCTCTCACCGATCAATGCGGCAAGCCGGGTTCCGGGCACCGTCACCACCGCCGAGGTGGTGAACACCGCATTGCCGAGTTGGTGGCGGCTGTGCCCGAGCACATCGGGCAGATGCTGGTGCAGCGTGCCCCCGAGCACGACGTTGAGAACCTGTGCACCGCGGCAGATCCCGAGCACCGGAAGCCGACGCGCCAACGCCCGCTCGACGAGGGCGAATTCCCAGGCATCGCGGTCACCGGCAGGCTCGTCGGTCAGCGGGTGCCTGCCCTGGCCGTACGTCGCGGGATCGACATCGCGACCTCCGGTGATGACCAATCCGTCGAGACCGTCGAGCACCCGGTCGGCGACGTCGGGCCGCTGGGGCGGCAGCAGTACCGCGGTGCCGCCGGCCAGGTTCACCCCCTGCAGATAGATGGCGGGCAGGAAGCTGGCCTGCACGTCCCAGACACCGGTCTGGGCCTGCTGCAGATACGTCGTCAGGCCCAGGATCGGCGGGCTGGAGCGGAGCGACCCGGGGTGTGTTTCGGGATTCTCAGAGCCGCTCAAAACCCCGTACCCTCTCCCAGTCGGTGACCGCGGCGTTGAAGGCCTTCAGCTCGACCCGAGCGTTGTTCAGGTAGTGCTCGACAACCTCGTCCCCGAACGCGTCGCGCGCGACCTGCGATGCCTCGAAGAGATCGGCGGCCTCGGCCAGAGTGGTCGGCAGGCGGTCGGCACCGCTGGTATAGGCATTGCCCGCCAACGCATCCGGGAGTTCCAGCTCGTTGTCGATACCGTAGAGCCCACCGGCGATCAGCGCCGATACGGCCAGGTACTGGTTGACATCGCCACCGGGTGCCCGGTTCTCCATCCGCATGCCCTGGCCGTGCCCGACGACGCGCAGCGCGCAGGTCCGGTTGTCCAGCCCCCAGGCCACCGCGGTCGGGGCGAAACTGCCGTCGGCGAATCTCTTGTAGGAGTTGATGTTCGGCGCATACCACAGGCTCATCTCGCGCAGCGTGGCGAGCTGGCCGGCCACGAAGCTGCGAAACATCGCCGACATCCCGAGCGGATCATTGTCATCGGCGAAGACGGCCGCTCCGTCGTTGTCCCCACCGGCACCCCGAAGAGATATGTGGATATGGCAGCTGTTGCCTTCGCGTTCGTCGAACTTGGCCATGAAGGTCAACGACTTGCCGTGCTGGTCGGCGATTTCCTTGGCACCGTTCTTGTAGATGGTGTGGTTGTCGCAGGTGACCAGCGCTTCGTCGTACCGGAAGGCGATCTCCTGCTGGCCGAGATTGCACTCCCCCTTGACGCCCTCGCAGTACATTCCGGCGCCGTCCATGCCGAGTCGGATATCGCGCAGTAGCGGTTCCATCCGGGTCGAGGCCAACATCGCGTAGTCGATGTTGTAGTCGCTGGCCGGGGTCAGCCCGCGGTAGCCGGCCTTCCACGCATCGCGGAAGGTGTCGTCGAAAACCATGAACTCCAGCTCGGTGCCCACATACGCGCTCAGCCCGCGGTCGGCCAGCCGTTTGAGCTGCGCGGCCAGGATGCTGCGCGGCGCCGGGGCGACCGGCGTGCCGTCGGTGAACGACAGATCGGCCATCAGCAGCGCCGAGCCGGGCAACCACGGCAGCAGGCGCAGCGTGTCGAAGTCGGGGGTCATCACCATATCGCCGTAGCCGGTTTCCCAGCTGGACATTGCGTAACCCTCGACGGTGTTCATGTCCACGTCGACGGCCAGCAGGTAGTTACAGCATTCGGCGCCGTGGGCGGCAACTTCCTCGACGAACAGCCGTGCCGATACCCGTTTACCGGTCAGCCTGCCCTGCATGTCGGGGAAGGCGACGATGACCGTGTCGATCTCTCCGGCGGCGACGAGACGCTCCAATTCGGCTTGCGTCAGCATGCTGGCTCCGTCCTGTCGGCTCGGCGCGGATCGGCATCGACCCAGCCGTCACCTCTAAAGGTAGGCCATCAGACCAATGGAAAGCGAGAGGACCCGCCAGGTCGGGGGCAAAGTCACCAGGTGCTGGTGCGCATCACGATCTCGGCAGCCAATTGCGCGGTCGACTCGCCGGCGTTGCGCCGGCCCAGCAATTCGACGAGACGGAACTCGCCGTAGACATAGCGCTGGCTGGCCTTGGCGATATCGGCAGCCACGGCGGTGCTGACCAATACGGTCGTGGCGACCTCGACCGGCTTGCAGTTCTCGTTGCGGATCACACCGGCCTCATCGGTGACCCGCGGGTGACCACGGTCGATCACCACCAGGCCGGTGAACCGGTCCAGTCGGGTCGCGGCGAGCTCCCAGGCTATCTCTGCGCCGGCCCGGTCGCCGACCAGTGTGCTCCACCGGATGTCGAGGCTGTCCATGATGGCGATGACCGTCGCCGCATCCAGGCGCGGATGTGCGGCGATCACCACGGTGCGCAGCGATGCGGTGTGCAGTCGCTGGCACACACCGTCATAGGCGGCGGGCGCGAGTTGTGCCGAGCCGAGCAGCACCACCACCCCGGCGCTCTCCGGACCTGCGACGGCCACCGCGAATCCAGTTCCGTCGACGGTCACGGTCGTGGTGGGCATCTCGGTCACGCTAGGTCATCCCGCTGTCCGGCGGGGCTGTTTTCACCGGTCTTCACGGCTGTTCCAAGCGTTCGGCCTGCTTGCCCATCGCCTCCAGAAAGGTCTGTGGCAGCGTCGCTTTGACCGGGATCCGGGGATCCGGGGTGGGAAAGGCGACGCCGAACACCGCCATCGAACCCACGTTCTCGAACGAGAAGAAGACGCTGCTGCGAGCCCCGCCCAGCTCCATGGTCTGCTGATAGACCAGCGCGCCGTCGCGGTCGGTGTCCAGTGCGGTCGTTGTCATCGGGATCGAGGGCGATCCCGGCCCGAAATAGGTGACGAAGCGTTCACAACGTTCGGCGATCGCCTGCAGCGTCTCGGTATCCAGGGACCAGCTCAACACGGTGATCAGCATCCGCGCCCCGTTGTAGCCGACGACGTATTTCGCGGCGCTGCCCGCTCCGCGCTCGGCCGTGGCGCCGATCGACTTGCTGAATCCCTCGCTGCACCCCGGCGGGTCCGAGAGCATGGGCGGCGGTCCGCCGGCTCCGTCGGGTACCCCTTCCTCCTCGATGATGCGGTCGTACTGCACACCGTCGGGGAAATCGGCCGCCGTCAGCACCACCTTCTCCAGGCGCGCACCGGGCCACGTCGGCGTGCCCGAAACGGCGCTCGTGCAGCCCGTCAGCGTCGCCAGCACGGCGACCAATACGGACAACCACCGGAGTGCGCACATCATGGGCCCAGGCTACCGAGCGTGGTGGGTGATCACGGGTCGCTGCGGGGCGCCGGCGAGCAGCGCCAGCATCGCCTCGATGTCGACATGCGCCTGCAACGCGTCGGCCATCGCGTCGAGCTGGGCATCGCGACGGGCGGGCACGCTGACGTCGGTCGCCACCACGAAGCCGGTACGCCCGGCAGCCTCGGCGACCTCGGCCAGCCAAGCCCGGCGCAGTTCGTCGTTGTCGAGCAGTCCGTGCCAGTGGGTGCCGTACACCTGGCCTCGCCGGATGCCGACACCCAGCCAGTCGGCCTCCGCGCCGCCGACCACCTGACCGTGGTGAATCTCATAGCCCGTCAGCGGAGACTCCCAGTGCCGCAACGTCTTCTGCTGCGCGAACACGATATCGGCGGCCAGCAGGCCCAGTCCGTCGACGGTGCCGGCCTTCGACTCGACCGGATCGTCGATAGATCGGCACAGCATCTGGAAGCCACCGCACACACCGAGCACCGGACCACCGGCCGCCGCGTGGGCGGTCACCGCGTCGGCCAGCCCACGGGCCCGCAACCAGTCCAGATCGGACACCGTGGCCTTGCTGCCCGGCAGCACCACCACGTCGACGTCGGCGAGCTCGGTGGGTTCGGTGA
This sequence comes from Mycolicibacterium neoaurum ATCC 25795, assembly GCF_000691525.1. Classification (GTDB taxonomy): domain Bacteria; phylum Actinomycetota; class Actinomycetes; order Mycobacteriales; family Mycobacteriaceae; genus Mycobacterium; species Mycobacterium neoaurum. The sequence goes on along the minus strand of NZ_JMDW01000009.1, from coordinate 36,221 downwards.
TCCAGTGCACCTCCACACCGGGTTCGCAGGCCAGCGCCTCGACGTCGGTGGAATTGGAGATGCGCGGCAGCCGGATCGCACCGACGCGCAGCCCATCACGGCCCAGGGCAGGTACCGGTGCACCCAACGTGCGGCCGGCCTGTACCGACAACGAGTCCTCGGTGTCCATCCACAGCTCGTCCAGATACGGGACCACCCCGTAGGTGGGGCGGCCGGTCAGCCCGCGCAGCTGGTCCAGCCCGGGCGCCAGCAGCCCCGGATCGCCGCGGAACTTGTTGACAAGGAAGCCGCTGACCAGTCGCTGGTCCTCCGGTGACAGCACGGCGACGGTGCCGAACAGATGGGCCAGCAGGCCACCGCGGTCGATATCACCGACCACGACCACCGGCAGGTCGGCGGCGCGCGCCAGCCCCATGTTCGACAGGTCGGTGGCGCGCAGGTTGATCTCGGCAGGCGAGCCGGCACCCTCGCAGATCACGACATCGAATTCGGATCGCAGGGAACGTAATTCGTCGTTGACGATCTCGGCGAGCTGGGTGCGCCTGGTGAAATAGTCGCCGGCGGCCATGGTGCCGGCGACCTGGCCGCGCACCACCAGCTGCGAGGTGCGATCGCTGCCGGGTTTGAGCAACACGGGATTGAATCGCACGCTGGGTGCCAGCCCACAGGCGCGGGCCTGGACCGCCTGCGCCCGACCGATCTCACCGCCCTCGACCGTCACCGCCGAGTTGTTGCTCATGTTCTGCGCCTTGAACGGCGCGACGCTGATGCCCCTGCGCGCCAACAATTTACAGAGACCGGCCACCACCATCGACTTACCCGCATCTGAGGTGGTGCCGGCGATCAGCAGTGCGCCCCTCAAGGCAGGGTCAGAATCTCGGCACCGTCCTCGGTGACGACGAGCGTGTGCTCGAACTGGGCCGTCCACTTCAGGTCCCGGGTGGCCACCGTCCACCCGTCATCCCAGATCTCGTAGTCCAGCGATCCGAGGTTGATCATCGGTTCGATGGTGAACGTCATCCCGGGCTCGAGCACCGTATCGACGGCCGGCTGGTCGTAGTGCAGCACGACCAATCCGTTGTGGAACGTCTCACCGATACCGTGGCCGGTGAAATCGCGAACGACGTTGTAGCCGAACCGGTTGGCGTACGCCTCGATGACCCGTCCGACGATCGAGAGCTGGCGGCCGGGTTTGACCGCCTTGATCGCCCTCATGGTCGCCTCGTGGGTGCGCTCCACGAGCAGCCGGTGTTCCTCGGAGACATCGCCGGCCAGAAAGGTTGCGTTCGTATCGCCGTGCACGCCGCCGATATAGGCGGTGACGTCGATGTTGACGATGTCACCGTCGGCGATCACCGTGGAATCCGGGATGCCGTGACAGATGACCTCGTTGAGCGAGGTGCAGCACGATTTGGGAAAGCCCTTGTAGCCGAGCGTCGACGGGTAGGCGCCGTGGTCGATCATGTATTCGTGGGCCACCCGGTCGAGGTGGTCGGTGGTGACACCGGGTGCGACGGCCTTGCCCGCCTCGAGCAGCGCGCCCGCGGCGATGCGCCCGGCGACACGCATCTTCTCGATGACCTCCGGGGTCTGGACCCAGGGCTCGCTGCCCTCGACTGCTGTGGGCTTCCAGGCGTACTCCGGCCGCTCGATCGATTTGGGCACCGGCAGGGTCGGTGACAGCTCTCCGGAGCGCAATGGGGCACGAACAGGCATGACTGTCAGCCTACCGAGATCGGGGACCGCGCCGTACCGGTGTCCGCAGGCTCGGCTTCCAGTTCCGCCGCGGCCCGCGGATGTCCACCGACCCGCAGACCACCTTGCCGGTCAGGATGATGTGCGGGGTGCCTTCGGCGGGCGCGTCCACGCGATGATCGCGGGCGCTGCCGACCACCACCTCGACATCGTCGATCGAGGCGCTGGCACCGGCGGGCAGGCGCAGGTCCAACGAACCGAACTTGAGGTCCAGTTCGACCACCACCATCGGTCCGGCGAACCGGGCTCGGGTGAGGTCCAGATCCACCGAGCCCATCCGCCGGGTGAGCGCCAGCCGGGTCGGAACCACCCACTCCCCCTGGCGTTTCAGCGAACCCATCACCCCGCGCAGTTCGACCCGGTCGGCGGCGGAGGTGACGATCGCACCGGGGCCGGGCAGGTCGTCGACGAGGGCGGTCAGATCCGAATGCAGCCGGGCCGAGGCCACCAGCGCGGAGCGCTCCTCGAACTCCTGGATATCGATGAGCCCGAGCGCGACGGCGTTGTGCAGTCTGCGCAGAGTGCCGTTGCGGTCCGCATCGGAGACCCGCAGCGTCAGATCGTCGGTCACCGGTCCAGGCTAGGCCAAGTAGTCCGGGGGCAGCCCGTTGAGCATGTCGCGGCACATCCGTACCGCGTACTCCGAGCTGCCGCCGCCGACGATGAGGGCGGCGAACGCCATGTCTCCGCGATACCCGGTGAACCAGGCGTGTGAGCCGCCGTCGAACTCGGCCTCACCGGTCTTGCCCCGTACATCGCCGAGTCCGTTGAGGTCCTTGGCGGTGCCATTGGTCACCACCAGCCGCATCATCGGCCGCAGTCCGTCGACGATCTCCGGGTTCAGCGGCTCGCCCGCCTGCCCGTGGATCTCGGTCTGACGTCCCTCGATCAGATGCGGCACCGGGGTCTTGCCCGCGGCGACCGTCGCTGCGACGAGGGCCATGCCGAAGGGGCTGGCCAGCACCTTGCCCTGGCCGAAACCGTCCTCGGTCCGTTCGGCCAGATCCACCGTGGGCGGCACCGATCCGGTGACCGTCGGCACACCGTCGACGATGAAATCGGGACCCAGTCCGTAACGGGCCGCTGCGGTGGTCAGTCCGCGCGGTGGCATCACGCTGGCCAATTCGGCGAAGGTGGTGTTGCAGGAATTGGCGAAGGCCCGCGACAGCGGCACGGTGCCGAGATCGAAGGCGTTGTAGTTGGTCACGGTGCGATGCCCGATGTCCAGGGTGCCCGGGCAGCCGAGCAGGGTGTTGGGGGTGGCCATATCGCGTTCGAGAGCCGCGGCCGCGGTGACGATCTTGAACGTCGACCCCGGCGGGTAGAGACCCATCGTCGCGGTGGGGCCGTCGACGTCGGCGGCGGCGTTCTGCGCCACGGCCAGGATCTCACCGGTCGACGGCTTGATCGCCACGATCATCGCCTTCTTGCCGACCATGTCGACGGCATCCTGCGCCGCGTTCTGCACCGAGCGGTCCAAACTGATCGTCACCGACGGCGCCGGGGTGCCGGGCTCCTCGCTGAGCACGGCGACATCGACACCGTTCTGGTTCACGCTGACCACCCGCCAACCCGGCTCGCCGGCCAGGTCGCCGCTGACCGCCTTCTTGACCTCCTGCACGATCGCCGGGGCGAACTTCTCGTCGGTCGGCAGCATCTCCGGTTGCGGCGTGGCCACCACGCCTGGTCGGGAGCCGATCGCGGCGAACACCCGGTCGTGGTCGGTCTTGCGCAGGGTGATCAGGCTCAGCGGGGTGGCCTTCGAGCTGGCCTCCTCCGCCAGCCGCTGGGCGTCGAGGGTGGCGTCGAACGGTCGCAGCGCATCGACGATGGCGCGGGCCGTCGGCATCAGCTCGGCGCCGGCGGCACGTGCGTCGAGGGCGTAGTGGTACAGGTAGCCGGGCACCAACACGTCGCTGCCGGAGCGTTCGTTGACCGAGGCCCGCCGCGGCGGATCGGCGCGCAGCGCCAGGGTCTGATTGGCGCCGAGACCCGGATGCAGGCCGGTGGTGGTCCACCGGACCTCCCACTGCCCTTCGTTGCGCACCATGTTGAGTTCACCGTCATAGGTCCAGGTGCGTTCCTTGGGCAGGTGCCAGGTGTAGCGGTATTTCACGGTGCCGGTGTCGAGTTCGTACTTCGATCCGGTGATCTGGGTGTCCAGCCGGTTGGCCTGCAGACCTGCCCATGCCTCGTTGAGCGCCTCCTTGGCTTCCTCGGGCTTGTCGGCAAGAGCCGCCGCGGCCGCGGTGTCACCGGTGGACAGCGCCGCGAAAAACCTCGCGGCCGCGGGTTCGGGCCCGTCGGGTTTCGGCGTGCAGGCGCTCAGCGAGATGCCCAGGGCAGCGACCGCCAGCACGGCGACCGCGGTGCGCAGCCGCGCACGCCGTGATGCGGATGTGGTCACCGATGCCTGTGTTGTCATTGAGACAGATGTTAAAAGCGTGACGCGCGCCGACGGCGGAGGCGCACCGACACACAACTGTGATTGCGTCGAGATCAACACTTGTGCGGTCCACGGCGCGCGCGGACCACAGAAACGTCGATCTCAGTCCAGCAGGATCGTGGCGAACGTACCGACCTGGGTGAAACCGATCCGGGCGTACGTCGCGCGCGCGATGTGGTTGAACCCGTTGACATACAGGCTTGCAATGCGACCGCTGCGCAGCACCGCGTCCGACACCGCCGCGGTCCCGGCGGCTCCCAGCCCTCGGCCGCGCCAGTCCGGGTGTACCCAGACACCCTGGATCTGTCCGACCGTCGGTGACTGCGAACCGATCTCCGCCTTGAAGACGACCTCGCCCCGTTCGAATCGTGCCCAGGCCCGCCCCGCGGCGATAAGGCCCGCGACCCGGCGGCGGTAGCTGCGGCCGCCATCACCCATCCGAGGATCGATACCGACCTCACCGATGAACATCTCGATGGCGGCCACCAGGTAGGTGTCCAGTTCTTCCATCCGCACCTGGCGAACCGCCGGGTCGGGCGCGCAGACCGGGGCATCGCTCAGCGCCATCAGTGGTTGGTCATCACGGACATCTCGGGCCGGTCCCCACCCGGGCGCCAGATGCCGCCACATGGGCATCACCAGCTCGGCCCGGCCGACGAGGGAGGAACAGCGCCGGGGGCCACTGAGCGCCTTGGCCGCGAACGCAGCCAGATCATCGCCACCGCCACGCAGCGGGATCAGATTCGCCCCGGCGTAGCACAGGGATTCGGCCGGCCGCCGGCGTGTCCACAGCTCGCCGCCGATGGCACTGGGGTCCACCCCGAATTCCTGTACCCGGCAGGCCACCATGCATGCGGCGACGGGATCCTGGTCCAAGACCACGCGCACCGGCTCCAGGTCGCGCACCACCGAGACCCTGCGGTCTGCGGCGAAGCGGGACAGCGGCGGAGCCGACATTAGGGAACTCTTTCTCGGGGCCGGCCTATGATGGTGGCCCCGCTGCGCAGGGCCGTTTCTCAGCTTACGGTGACAACCGGCGGACCGGAGGGAGTTCCCTGCGCGTCGGCCTCCCCGGCGATGCGCATGGCCTCCTCGATCAGGGTTTCCACGATCTGGGCCTCGGGCACGGTCTTGACGACCTCACCCTTGACGAAGATCTGCCCCTTACCGTTACCCGAGGCCACCCCCAGGTCGGCCTCCCGTGCCTCACCGGGTCCGTTGACCACACAGCCCATCACGGCGACCCGCAGCGGCACATCGAGCCCGTCCAGGCCGGCCGAGACCTCGTTGGCAAGCGTGTACACGTCGACCTGGGCGCGTCCGCAGGACGGGCAGGAGACGATCTCCAAGCCGCGCGGACGCAGGTTCAGCGACTCCAGGATCTGTGTGCCGACCTTGATCTCCTCGGCGGGCGGCGCCGACAAGGAGACACGGATGGTGTCGCCGATCCCCCGGGAGAGCAACGCCCCGAACGCGACGGCGGACTTGATGGTGCCCTGGAACGCCGGCCCGGCCTCGGTGACACCCAGGTGCAGCGGGTAGTCGCACTGGGCAGCCAACTGCTCGTAGGCCTCGACCATGACGACGGGGTCATTGTGCTTGACGCTGATCTTGATGTCGCCGAACCCGTGCTCCTCGAACAGCGAGGCCTCCCACAACGCGGATTCGACCAGCGCCTCCGGGGTCGCCTTGCCGTACTTCTCCAGCATGCGCTTGTCCAGCGAGCCGGCGTTGACCCCGATCCGGATCGGAATACCCGCCGCGCCCGCGGCTTTGGCCACTTCCTTGACCCGGCCGTCGAATTCCTTGATGTTGCCGGGGTTGACCCGCACCGCCGCACATCCGGCGTCGATGGCGGCGAAGATGTACTTGGGCTGGAAGTGGATGTCCGCGATGACCGGGATGTTGGCCTTCTTGGCGATGATCGGCAGCGCGTCGGCGTCTTCCTGACGCGGGCAGGCGACGCGGACGATATCGCACCCGGAGGCGGTCAACTCGGCGATCTGCTGCAGCGTCGAGTTGATGTCATGGGTCTTGGTGGTGCACATGGACTGCACCGAGATCGGGGATTCACTGCCCACACCGACATCGCCGACCTTGAGCTGCCGGGTCTTGCGGCGGGGGGCCAGCACGGGCGGCGGCGGGGCCGGCATGCCGAGGCCGATGGACGTCACAGTCGAACTCCTAGTCGAAGATGCTGATCGGGTTGACAAAGTCGGCGGTGACCGTCAACAGCATGTACCCGGCGACCACCGCCAGCACTACGTAGGTGGCGGGCATCAGCTTGAGATAGTTGACCGGTTCCGCGGCGACTTTGCCGCGGGCCGCACGGAACATGTTCCGTAATTTCTCGTAGGTGGCCACCGCGATGTGACCACCGTCGAAGGGCAGCAGCGGGATCAGGTTGACCGCTCCCAGCACGAAATTCAGCTGGGCCAGGAAGAACCAGAAGGCCACCCACAGCCCGGCGTCGACGGTCTCACCGCCGATGATCGAGGCACCCACCACCGAGATCGGGGTTTCCTTGTCCCGTTCCCCACCGCCGATGGCATCGACGAGGGCGCCGATCTTGGTGGGGATCTTCGCCAGCGCCTTGCCGAGCTCGACGGCCAGATCACCGGTGAAGGTGAAGGTCGCCGGGACGGCGGTCAACGGGTTGTACTGCGTGGGTCCCGGCGGCTGCACCGCGCTGACACCGATGGCGCCGACGGTGTCCGGGGTGGCCGCCTCGGCCGAGGTGAAACGCTGGGTGCGGGCGACGTCGACGACGGTGGACAGGCGCTGGCCGTCTCGCTCGTAGACCACCTGGACCGGGCCGTCGAGCTTGCGGATCTCGGCCGCCATCTCCGGGAATGTCGACACCTCGGTCTCGCCGACCTTGACGATGGTGTCCCCGGGCTTCAGACCCGCCAGCGCCGCCGGGCCGGGGCCTGGCTGCGGGCACGGACCGTAGGGGTTGTCGCCTTCCTTGGCCACCTGCGGTGCCACACAGGCGGTTTCACCGATCACAGCGGTCGTCGGCGGCGGCGTGAGGCTGGGCAGACCCCACACGACGGCGATGCCGTAGATGAGCACGAGGCCGATGACGAAGTTCATCGCGGGACCGGCGAACAACACCGCGACGCGCTTCCACACCTTCTGGCGGTACATCGCGTAGGGCCGGTCCTCGTCGGCGATCTCGTCGACTGCGGTCATCCCTGCGATATCGCAGAACCCGCCGAGCGGGACGGCCTTGATGCCGTACTCGGTGCTGCCGAGCTTGTTGGGTCGCCGAGTCGACCACAGCGTCGGACCGAAGCCGACGAAGTAGCGGCGCACCTTCATCCCGGTGGCCCGGGCAACCCACATGTGGCCACACTCATGCAACGCCACCGACGCGAGGATGGCCAGTGCGAAGAGCACGATGCCGACAGTGAACATCATCGGCTTCCGACTACCTCCCGGTCGATGGCGCTGCCGGCCCGTGCTCGGGCCCAGTCCTGCGCTTCGAGTATCTCTTCCACGGTAGCTGGTTGCGCGGCCCACTGATCTGCGGCGTGCAGCACATCGGCAACGGTTCGGACAATCGCCGGGAAACGGATCCGGCCGTCGAGGAACGCCGCCGCCGCTTCCTCGTTGGCGGCGTTGTACACCGCGGTCAGGCTGCCGCCCCGGCGGCCGGCCTCGCGGGCCAGGTCGACGGCCGGGAACACCGACGCATCGAGCGGCTCGAATGTCCAGGTCGAGGCTGTGGACCAATCACATGCCGCGGCGGCGCCGGGCACCCGTGCCGGCCATCCCAGCGCCAGGGCGATCGGCAGCTTCATATCCGGCGGACTGGCCTGGGCCAGCGTCGAGCCGTCGGTGAAGGTGACCATCGAGTGCACGATCGACTGGGGATGCACGACCACCTCGATGCGGTCGTAGTCGACCCCGAACAGCAGGTGCGTCTCGATCAGCTCAAGACCCTTGTTGACCAGGGTCGCCGAGTTCAAGGTGTTCATCGGACCCATCGACCAGGTCGGATGGGCGCCGGCCTGCTCGGGGGTGACATCCTCCAACGCCTGCGCCGACCAGCCCCGGAACGGTCCGCCCGATGCGGTCAGCACCAGACTGGCGACCTCGTCGGCGGTCCCGCCGCGCAGACACTGCGCCAGCGCGGAATGCTCGGAGTCCACCGGCACGATCTGGCCGGGGGCCGCCGCGGCAAGGGCGAGCGGACCGCCTGCGACAAGGGATTCCTTGTTCGCCAGCGCCAGCCGGGCGCCGCTGTGCAGCGCAGCCAGGGTGGGCTTGAGACCCAAGGCCCCGACGAGCGCGTTGAGCACGACATCGGCGTCGGTGTCCTCGACGAGTCGGGTGGCGGCCTCCGGTCCGCGGTAGCGGGCCTCGATGGGTGCTTCGGGGTCGGCGACGGCCACGTTCGTCACACCGGTCTCGGCGGCCTGGCGGGCCAGCAATTCGGCGTTGCCGCCACCGGCGGCCAGCCCGACCACTTCGAAACTGTCCGGGTTCGCGGCGATCACATCGAGGGCCTGGGTGCCGATCGATCCGGTACTACCCAGGATCAGCACGCGCCGGCGGTCAGAACTCACACCGACCATTGTGCCCCGCCCGGACACGAATTCCGGTGTAGACCCATCCGGGCCGCGGTGGGCACCGAATGAGCGATGTAGGGCCAACCGGGTCGGTACCAGCCACCCGCCAACAAGGAAGTTGAGTCTCATGACATTGACCCACCAGCATCGCATCGCATTCGCCGGATTCGCCGCCGTCGCGGCGCTCGGGCTGTCCGCCTGTTCGGGCGGCTCTTCGTCAGTCGAGAGCAGTGCCAGTGAAGCCAGTTCCTCAATCTCCTCGATGACCTCATCGATGGCGGCACCGGAGACCACCTCCAGCATGGCCGCGCCCGCCGGCAACCTGATCGGTTCGGGCTGCGCCGCATACGCCGAACAGAATCCCGAAGGACCCGGCTCGGTGACCGGCATGGCCGCCGATCCGGTGACCGTCGCCGCCTCCAACAACCCGATGCTCAAGACCCTCACCCAGGCGCTCTCGGGCCAGCTGAACCCGAACGTCAACCTGGTCGACACCCTCAACGGCGGCGAGTTCACCGTGTTCGCCCCGACCGATGACGCGTTCGCCAAGATCGATCCGGCCACGCTGGAGACCCTCAAGACCGACTCGGACCTGCTGACCTCGATCCTGACCTATCACGTGGTCCCCGGCCAGGCCAGCCCCGACCAGGTCGCCGGCGAGCACACCACCGTTCAGGGCGCCCCGGTCACCGTTACCGGTGCGGGCAACGACCTCAAGGTCGGCGACGCAGGCCTGGTCTGCGGCGGTGTGAAGACCGCCAACGCCACCGTCTACATGATCGACACCGTCCTGATGCCCCCGGCTGCCTGATAGCCGGCACCGAACCGGCGAGGCAGCCCGTTCCCCCGACCGGGCTGCCTCGCCCCTCGACGGCACCGCCGTCCCGCCCCATCGACGGCACCGCCGTCGGGCCCCATCGACGGCACCGCTGTCTGACTCCCTCATACGAAACGTGAAGACGACCAAGTAAAAGGATTCGACCGATGACCCTCTCGCTGAACACCCGCAAGCTCGCCGGCATCGCATGTACCGCAGCCGCCGCCACCGGCCTCATGTTCGCCTCCGCCGGAGTCGCCCAGGCCGCGCCGGTCGGCCCCGGCTGCGCCGCCTACGCCGCCCAGAATCCCGTGGGTCCGGCCTCGGTGACCGGTATGGCCGCCGATCCGGTGGCCTTTGCGGCGGCGAACAACCCGATGCTCAAGACCCTCACCCAGGCGCTCTCGGGTCAGCTCAACCCGCACGTGAATCTGGTCGACACCCTGAACAGCGCACCCGCGCTGACGGTGTTCGCGCCCACCGATGAGGCGTTCGCGAAGATCGATCCCGCGACCATCGAACGTCTCAAGACCGACTCGGCGCTGCTGACCAGCATCCTGACCTATCACGTGGTCGAGGGTCAGGCCAGCCCCGAGCAGGTGGTCGGTGTGCACAAGACCATGCAGGGCGCCGAGGTGAACGTCACCGTGCCGAACATGGCCATGCCCGCCGAGCTGAAGGTCAACGATGCCAACGTGGTGTGCGGGGGCGTGCAGACCGCCAACGCCACCGTCTACCTCATCGACACCGTGCTGATGCCGCCCATGTGATCTGTTCTCCACCACATCAGCCCGGCCGCAACCGCGGTCGGGCTGATGTGTATTCGGGCCATCCAATTGCGTTGCCGTGACGAATAACTCATATGGTCACTCTGATCGCGATCGGTTTCCTCGGTGGCCTGATCACCGGCATCTCGCCGTGCATCCTGCCGGTGTTGCCGGTCGTCTTCTTTTCCGGGACCCAGAGCGGGGACACCAATGCACCTGCGCGCTCGGCGCTGACCTCGCGGCTGCGGCCGTATCTGGTGATCGCCGGCCTGGTGCTCAGCTTCAGTCTGGTCACCCTCGCCGGATCGGCTTTGCTGTCGATGCTGCACCTGCCCCAGGACGCCATCCGCTGGGTGGCGCTGGTGGCGTTAATCGCGATCGGCCTGGGGTTGATCTTCCCGCGATTCGAAGCGCTGTTGGAGAAACCGTTCGCTCTGCTGCCGCAGCGGCAGTTCGGTTCGGGCACCAGCGGTTTCGTACTGGGCCTCACCCTGGGCGTGCTGTACGTACCGTGCGCGGGTCCGGTGCTGGCCGCGATCGTCGTCGCCGGCGCCACGGGCAGCATCGGGGCCGATATCATCGCACTGACGCTGTCATTCGCGATCGGCGCGGCCCTGCCGCTGCTGTTCTTCGCGCTGGCCGGGCGGCGGGTCACCGAGCGGGTCGCGGCGTTCCGTCGCCGGCAGCGTGAGATCCGCGTGACCGCAGGCCTCGTCACGATCATGTTGGCCGTGGCACTGGTGTTCAACCTGCCGGCGGCGCTACAGCGCACCATCCCCGATTACACCGCCGCCCTGCAGGACCGCGTCGGCGGCGAGGAGCAGCTGCGCGAGAAACTCAACCTCGGCGGGTTGGTCAACGATCAGAATGCCGAGTTGTCGAACTGCACCAACGGCGCGCCCGAGCTGGAGAGCTGCGGTACCGCACCGGATATCAAGGGCATCACGAAGTGGCTCAATACGCCGGGCAACGCACCGATCGAACTGAAATCGTTGCGCGGCAAGGTGGTAATGATCGACTTCTGGGCCTACTCGTGTATCAACTGTCAGCGCGCCACACCGCATCTGGTCGACTGGTATGCGGCCTACCGGGATCGCGGCCTGGAGGTCATCGGGGTGCACACCCCCGAGTACGCCTTCGAGAAGGAGGAGGCCAATGTCGTCAGCGGTGCCGCTGACCTCGGCATCACCTATCCGGTGGCGATGGACAACAACTTCTCGACCTGGACGAACTATCGCAACCGTTACTGGCCCGCCCACTACCTGATCGACAAGCAGGGCGTGGTACGGCACATCAAGTTCGGCGAGGGCGACTACGCGACCACCGAAAAGTTGATCCGCCAACTTCTCTCCGATGGTGATGACAGCGCCCTGCCGGCCGCCACCGAACGCTCCGATGACACCCCGACCGCGCCCACCACACCGGAGACGTACTTCAGCGTCGGCAAGGTGGTCAACTACGGCGGCACCGGCGTGTACGACGAGGGCAGCCACACCTTCGACTTCCCGGACCGGCTCGCCCCGGACAGCTTCGCTCTGCGTGGGCCGTGGGCACTGGACTATCAGGGCATCACCGCGCGGGCTGACGGTGCGACGATCCGGCTGAACTATCGCGCGCGCAACGTCTATCTCGTCGTCGGCGGCAACGGCACCGTGCGGGTCACCCGCGACGGCGTCACCCGCGAGTTGGCGGTCAGCGGCCCGCCGAACATGCGCCAGATCATCGCCGACGATCCCGCGGGTACCGGCACCGTCGAAGTGTCACTCGACGCTGGGCTGCAGGCGTTTTCGTTCACCTATGGCTGACTCGACAGCTCAGATCTTCCCGTCCAGCGCCTGCCGCTGACCGAGTAGCGAATGCCTGCGGCCGTAGGCAAGGTAGATCAGCACGCCTAGGGCCATCCACGCGATGAACCTGATCCAGGTCAGCGCGGTCAGGTTCAGCATCAACCACAGACATGCGACGATCGAGGCAATCGGCAGCAGCGGCACCCACGGCACCCGGAAGCCACGTTCGAGATCCGGGCGACTGCGCCGCAGCACGATGACACCCGCCGACACCAGCACAAAGGCGAACAACGTGCCGACGTTGACCATCTCTTCGAGCCGGTTGACCGGGAACAGCGAGGCGGCCAGCGCCACGAGCACAGCCACGATGACGGTGATCCGCACCGGGGTGCCCCGGGAGCCGGTGCGGGCCAGCGACCGAGGGAGCAGTCCGTCACGCGACATCGCGAACAGCACGCGCGACAGGCCGAGCATCAGCACCATCACCACGGTGGTCAGGCCCGCCAGCGCTCCGATGGAGATGACTTTCGCGGCCCAGTCCACACCATTGAGTTCGAACGCGGTGGCCAGGTTGGGATGTCCACCACCGGCCTCCTTCATGTCGACGTAGGAGGCCATCCCGGACAGCACCACCGACACCGCGACGTAGAGGACGGTAACGATCGCCAACGAGGCCAGGATGCCCCTGGCGACGTCGCGCTGGGGATTCCTGGTCTCCTCGGCCGTCGTCGCGACCACGTCGAAACCGATGAAGGCGAAGAAGACGATCGACGCACCCGCCAGCAGACCGTAGATGCCGTAGTGGCTGCCCGCCGCGCCGGTCAGCAGCGAGAACACCGACTGGTCCACACCGGACCCCGCGGACTCCCCTGATTCGGTCGGCGGGATGAAGGGTGTGTAGTTGGCCATCTTGATGTAAAAGGCGCCGACGATCACCACCAGCAGCACCACCGACACCTTGATAGCGGTGATGACAAGGCTGAAGTGCGAGGACAGTTTGGTGCCGAGTGCCAGCAGTGCCGCGACGGTGCCGACGATCAACAGGGCACCCCAATCGAAATCGAGCGGTCCGACCGCGACGACGCCACCGGAGAAACCGAACACCGTTCCCAGATAGCTCGACCACCCCTTGGCGACGACGGCAGCGCCGACGGCGAACTCCAGGATCAGATCCCAGCCGATGATCCAGGCGATGAATTCGCCGAAGGTCGCATAGGAGAACGTGTAAGCACTACCTGCCACCGGCACCGTCGAGGCGAATTCGGCGTAACACAGGGCGGCCAGCCCACAGGTGACCGCAGCCAGGAGGAACGACACCGAGATCGCCGGGCCGGTGATGTTGGCCGCGGTCGAGGCGGTGACGGTGAAGATGCCGGCGCCCACGACGACCGACACTCCGAAGACCGTCAGGTCCCACCAGGTCAGATCCTTGCGCAGCCGCGTCCCCGGTTCGTCGGTATCGGCGATGGACTGCTCTACGGACTTCCTGCGCAATCGTTCCGTCACGCACGCAACGTACCCACTACCGGCCCTTTTCCACCTCTTTTTCGGCCCTGTATGCGGGCCTGCTCGCGAACCTCGTTCGGGCTCGATCATCGAGGTGTGCCAGAATGGGCGCACTGTCCACCGGGCGTGAGGAGAAGGCGTGTCCAGCACCGAGGTCGAGCGTCACAACGGCGTCGATACCGAAGATGTGCCCTCGGCGGCATGGGGCTGGTCTGTGGAGAACCCGCGGGTGCTGCACATCATCGGCATCTTCGCCGCGATCTTCCTGGTCGTGATGACCCACGGCAACCATGTCGGACACGTCGAGGACGTCTTCCTCATCTTCTTCGCCGTGCTGATCCTCGGCATCGTGGCGCGCGACTGGATCGCCCGCAGCCGCGGCTGGTACCGCTAACACACACACCGCACGAGAACGCCCCGGAGCCCATGGGTTCCGGGGCGTTTTTCATCGCCGTGAACGGCAGGACATGTTCAAAGTGACAACTCACTACTGATCTGTAAAGTTCTGCGTTATGACGCTGTACGCCGGTCATGGGCCCTTCAGCCGGGATCCGGCGGGCAGGTTCTTCCCGGCCGTCCCGACCGACGTGGTCTTCATCGAACCGCATCCCCGCCGGGTCCAGGCGGTCCTGAACGGCAGCACCGTGATCGACACCGAAGCTGCGCTGCTGGTACACCGCCGCGACCATCCCCTCGGCTACGCCTTCCCGGCCTGCGAGATCCACGGATTGCCCACCGAGCCGGTCCGCGAGCGACCCGGGTACGTGCGCGTGCCGTGGGACGCCGTCGACGTCTGGATGGAGGAGGGGCGAAGACTCGTCCACTATCCACCCAACCCGTATCACCGGGTGGACTGCCTGCCTTCCGGCCGCGGGCTGCGGGTCAGCATCGCAGGCACCGTCCTGGTCGATACCACCGACACCGTGATCGTCTACGAGACAGCGTTGGCGCCGAGGCTGTACGTCGACCCGGCGATGGTGCGCACGGATCTCCTGCAACCCAGCCCGACAACGAGCTACTGCAACTACAAGGGCCACGCCCGATACTGGTCTGCCGCGGTCGACAACAGGGTGCTGCCGGACATCGCGTGGAGTTATCCGGACACACCCCCGGAATCGATGGCCATCGCCGGCTTTCTCAGCTTCGACGAGACGCGTGTCGAGATGACCGCCGAGCTGCCGACGAGCAAGTCGGGTCGCGGGTGTTGAATCGGGCCGCGCAGTAGGGCTTTCCCGGATAACGTCGGCCCGAACCGACCGGTGCGCGCCGGAATCTCGCACGAGCCGGCACCCCATACGCACACCCGTATGGACAATGGTCACGGTGACCGAGCACACCGACCCCACCACCGCCCTGACCACGGCCGAGCAGGCCGCACTTGGCAGCGGCGAGACGTTCTGGACCACCAAGGCCGTCGGCGATATCCCGTCGATCGTGCTGACCGACGGCCCGCACGGGGTGCGAAAACAGTCGGGCAACCCCGACCACGTCGGCATCGGGGCCAGCGAACCTGCCACCTGTTTCCCGCCGGCGGTGGCACTGGGCCAGTCCTGGGATCCGGATCTGGTGCGCCGGGTCGGCGAGGCGCTGGGCACCGAGAGCCGGGCGCTGGGCGTCGGGGTGCTGCTCGGACCGGGTGTCAACATCAAACGAGATCCCCGCTGCGGCCGTAACTTCGAGTACTTCTCCGAGGACCCGCTGATCGCCGGCGTGCTCGGTGCGGCATGGGTGGCCGGTGTGCAGAGCCGCGGCGTCGGCGCCTCGCTGAAACACTTCGCCGCCAACAACGCCGAGGACGACCGGATGCGGGCCAGTTCGCAGGTCGACGAGCGCACGCTGCGGGAGATCTATCTACGCGCCTTCGAACGCATCATCACCCGCGAGCAGCCGTGGACCGTGATGTGCTCCTACAACCGCATCAATGGGGTATACGCAGCGGAGAACGAGTGGTTGCTGTCCACCGTGCTGCGCGACGAGTGGGGTTTCGACGGTGTGGTGGTCAGCGACTGGGGCGCGGTTCGCGACCGGGTCACCGCCGTCGCGGCGGGACTGGATCTGGAGATGCCCGCCACCGGCGGGATGACCGATACCGAGGTCAGCGCTGCGGTCCAGTCCGGGGCCCTGGATGCCGCCGTGGTGGCGCGTGCCGCCGCCCGGGTGGCGCGGCTCGCCAACAAGGCCTCCGAACACGCCGACAGCACAACATCTTTCGACGTCGACGAGCACCATGGCCTGGCGCGTACCGCGGCGGCCCGCTCCATCGTGTTGCTCAAGAACGAAGCAGATCTGCTCCCGCTGTCCCCGGCGTCGTCGGTCGCGGTGGTCGGTGGCTTCGCGACGAACCCGCGCTATCAGGGCGGCGGCAGTTCCCATGTGAACCCGACCCGCCTCGACATCCCGCTCGACGAGATCCGTTCTCGTGCCGGATCGGTCAGTCATGCTGACGGCATCACCGAGGACACCCTGGAGGCGGCGCGCGCGGCCGATGTCGCAGTCGTCTTTCTCGGCCTGCCCGCCGAGGAGGAGTCGGAGGGCTTCGACCGCACCCACATCGACCTGCCCGACGAGCAGCTGCAACTGCTGGCGGCGGTCGTGCAGGCGCAACCGCGCACCGTGGCAGTGCTCTCCCACGGCGGCATCGTCAGACTCGACACCGTCGCCGAACTGGCGCCGGCGATCCTCGATGGCGCCCTACTCGGCCAGGGCGGCGGGGCCGCCATCGCCGATGTGCTGTTCGGTGCGGTCAATCCGTCAGGCCGGCTGACCGAGACCGTACCGGCGCGTCTGCAGGACTGCCCCGGATACCTGAACTTCACTCCCGAGGACGGCCGAATCATCTACGGCGAAAGGGTTTTCGTGGGCTACCGGTGGTACGGCGCGCGCGATCTGGCGGTCACCTTTCCGTTCGGGCACGGGCTGTCCTACACCAGCTTCGACTATGACGACCTCGTCGTGCACGCGGGCACCCACGAACTGACCGTGCGCGTGACGGTGACCAATACCGGCGACCGGACAGGTCGGGAGGTGGTGCAGATCTACGCCGGCTTGCCCGGATCCCGGGTGTCCCGGCCGCCGCAGTGGCTCGTCGGGTTCGGTGATGTGACATTGGCCCCAGGTGACCGACGCATCGTGGAAGTCGCCATTCCCCGGAACGAACTCGCGTACTGGGATGTTGACTCGGCGCGCTGGACGGTCGAAACCGGCGACTACACGGTGCACGCCGGTGCGTCGAGCCGGGATCTGCGGTTGCACGCCACCGTCGGCGTGACCGGTGATACCGCGATCGCACCGTTCACCCTGGAATCCACCCTCGGCGAACTGCTGGCCGACCCGGTGGCCGCGCCGATCCTGGCTGCCGCGATGTCCGGTATGGGTCAGAACGAGGGTCAGGGCGCCGTCCCGGGTGGCGACATGATCCGCATGCTGGCATCCATCCCGGTCGGCCGGATCACGTCGTTGAGCGGTGGATCGGTCAGCCACGAGCAGGTAGCCCAGCTGATCGGCGAGGTGAACCGTCAGCGGTCCTGAGACAATTCGGTGAGGATTTCTTCGGTGTGCTCGCCCAGTTCGGGGGCGCGCCCGCGCGGTTGCCACGGCGTGCCGGAGAAATCGACAGGGCTGGCCACCATCGGAGCGCTCGAATTCCCTTCGGGCACATCGACGATTCCTCCGGCCGCATGGAACTGCGCGTCGGCGAGCACATCGTCGAGGGTGTTGATCGGTGACCAGAAGAAGTCCGGCTCACCGGCGAACACCTGCTCCCAGTCCGCCAAGGGGCGGCAGGCGAAGATGTCGTCGAGTTCGGCGATGATCTCGCGCGCGTGGGTGAACCGGTCCCGCGGTGTCGGATACCGGTGTAGCCACTCGTCGCGGCCGACGACCCGGCACAGCGACGGCCAGTGCCGGGAGACATCCAGGCCGACGATCCAGAAGCGACGACCATCGCCCGCGGCGTAGTTGTTCATGCAGGGGTTACCCATGGCTTCGCGTTGCCCGATCGCGATCTGCTGCCCGGTCATCAGCACCGTGTTCAAGTCGAAGCTGACGGTATACGCACCCTGCCGGTACAGCGATGTGGTGACCAGTTGCCCTGTGCCGGTGCGCGTCCGGGCCAGCAACGCCGCACACACGGCGGCCGCCAGGGTCATCGCGGCGGAGTGGTCACCCATTCCGCCACGCTGGAACGGCGGGGTGTCCCCCGGTCGTGTCAGGAGGTCGGCGATGCCGGCACGAGCCCAGAACGCGGCGACGTCATAGGCGGCCCGGTCGGCATCGGGGCCCTCGGTGCCGTACCCGGTGATCAACCCGTAGACCAACCGCGGGTTGACCGCGGCCACCGTGGAGAAATCCAGGCCCAACCGCGAAAGAGCGCCTGGCCGGATGTTGGTGAGGAACACATCGGCGGTGCCGAGGAGGTCCAACGCCGTGGCCCGACCGCTCGATTCGGTCAGATCGAGCACGATGCTGCGCTTGGCGCGGTTGTCCATCTGGAAAGGCGGGTTGGACGCGATACCCATGTCATCGTCCAGACCCATCATCCGGCCGAAGGCGCGCGCGGGATCTCCGCCCGGCGGCTCGATCTTGATGACATCGGCGCCCCAGTCGGCCAGGATTGCCCCGGCAGCCGGCGCGGCTACCCACACTCCGAGTTCGATCACCCGGAATCCGTGCATCGGTCCTGCTGTCACGAGGATCCTTCCGGTAACGGCCAACGGCGGGACCGCGGTTTTTCATATCGACGTCGGGGCCACCTCGACACGGTCCCGACCTTACGGTCCCGTCGGCGATCCGACAGCAACTACCATCGTGATCGTGAACAAGCCCCTGCCCACCCAGTCAGATTCCGGGGAGGACACCTCGACGCGGCGAAGGATCCTGGCCGCCACGGCGGAGGTACTCGGACGCCACGGGCAGACCAAATTGAGTCTGTCCGAGGTCGCACTGCAAGCCGGGGTGTCCCGTCCGACGTTGTATCGCTGGTTCGCCTCGAAGGAAGAGTTGTTGCGCGCCTTCGGCGCCTACGAAAGCGAGATGTTCGACACCGGCATGAGCAACGCCACCGCCGGTCTGCGTGGCACCGAAAAGCTGGATGCCGCATTGCGTTTCATCGTCGAGTACCAGCAGGCCTACTCCGGGGTGCGGGTGGTGGACATCGAGCCCGAGGTGGTCATCGCCGAACTCGGTCACGTCATCCCCGTGATGCGAGCCCGGTTACTGAAGTTGTTGACCGGCTCGAACGCCGATGTGAAGGCCGCGACGGCGATCCGAGTGGCCATCTCGCACTACATCGTCCGCAGTGATGACGACGGTCAGTTCCTGGCGCAACTGCGGCACGCCGTCGGCATCAAGTGATCAGCGACGTCCTCGCTAGGTCAGCCTTCGGCCGCCAGTTGCCCGCAGGCTGCCGCGATCTCGCGGCCACGGGTATCCCGCACGGTGCATGACACTCCCTTGGCCTGCACCCGTCGCACGAACTCACGCTCGACCGGTTTGGGGCTTGCATCCCATTTACTACCCGGGGTGGGGTTCAGCGGGATCAGGTTCACGTGGACCAGTGGGCCGAGCTTGCTGTGCAGCTTCTTGCCGAGAAGATCCGCGCGCCAGGGCTGATCGTTGACATCGCGGATCAGCGCGTACTCGATGGACACCCGGCGTCCGGTCGAATCGGCGTAGTAGCGCGCGGCGTCGAGCACCTCGTCGACACTCCAGCGGTTGTTCACCGGGACCAGGGTGTCGCGCAGTTCGTCGTCGGGGGTATGCAGCGAGACCGCCAACGTCACGCCGAGCCTCTCGTCGGCAAGCCTGCGAATGGCCGGCGCCAGCCCGACGGTCGACACCGTCACCGACCGCGCACTGATACCGAAGCCGTCAGGCGATGATGCGGTGATTCTTCGGACGGCGGCCAGTACCCGGTTGTAGTTGGCAAGCGGCTCCCCCATCCCCATGAAGACGATGTTGGACAGTCGGCCGTCATGGTCATCGCGCATTGCGACCGATGCCGCGCGCACCTGTTCCAGAATCTCGGCGGTGGACAGATTGCGCTGCAGTCCGCCCTGGCCCGTCGCGCAGAACGGGCATGCCATCCCGCACCCGGCCTGTGAGGAGATGCACACGGTGTTGCGCTGCGGATAACGCATCAACACCGACTCGAAGGTGGTTCCGTCGACCGCGCGCCACAGCGTCTTGCGGGTCTCACCGGCATCGCACTGGATCTGCTTTGCCGGCTGGATGAGGGTGGGGAACAGCGATTCGGCCACCTGTTCGCGCACCGCGGCGGGCAGATCGGTCATCTCCCGCGGGTCGGCGCTCAGCCTGCCGTAATAGTGATTGGCCAGCTGTTTGGCCCGGAATTTCGGCAGCCCCAGCTCGGTGACGGCGGCGATCCGGCCGTCGGCGTCGAGGTCGGCAAGATGCCGCGGCGGCAGCGCGCGTCGCGGAGCGTCGAAAACCAGCGGAAGGGAAACGGCCATGATCCGGTCCAGTATCTCATCCGGCGCGGCCACGCCACCAATCTGCGATTTGCGGAGTCTGAGCCGCGACCATGGCGGCTGCGGCGCCACAAATCACAGTCAGGCGAGCAGCGTCAGCACGATCCAGCCGACGACGGCCGAGGGCAGCATCGCGTCGATGCGATCCATGATGCCGCCGTGCCCGGGTAGCAACGTGCCCATGTCCTTGATGCCGAGGTCGCGTTTGACCTGAGATTCGACCAGGTCCCCGAGGACGCCGGTGATGACCAGCAGCACACCCAGCGGTACACCGATCCAGGCCGGCCGGTCCAGCAGGAAAGCCACCGACAGGATCGCGGCGGCGGTGCCGAAGACCAGCGAGCCGCCCATCCCCTCCCAGGACTTCTTGGGGCTGATCGCCGGAGCCATCAGGTGTTTACCGAACAGGACGCCGGCGACGTAACCACCGATATCGGCGAACACGACGGTGGCGATGATGGTGAACACCCGTTCCCCACCGTCGTCGGCGAAGATCAGCAGCGCGGTGAACGCCGCGAACAACGGCACCCACGTCGCGAGCAGCACCGACGCCGCGATATCGCGCAGATAGTTGATGGGTTGTTTGTTCAGTCCTTGGCCCAACAGCCGCCAGAACATGCAGATCACGACGGTGCCCGCATAGGCGCCCAGCAGTCCGGCGGCGCCGAACGGCCACGTCAGCCAGATCATCGCCTGGCCACCGACCAGCAACGGCACGGTCGGTAGGACGAAGCCGTGCTCGCGCAACCGCCGGATCACCTCGTGGGTGGCGATGGCGATGGCAACGGCCAGCAGCGGCAGCCACCACAGCGGGGCGAACAACAACGTCCCGATGGCCATACCGCCGAGCACGACACCGACAGCGATGGCCGCGGGCAGGTCCCGACCCGCACGCGAGGATTTCTTCGGTTTTTCGGCGTCTACCACGGGACTGCGCTGCTGAGAGGTCATCAGACCTCCAACAGCTCGCCTTCTTTGTGCTTGACCAGTTCGTCGATCTGGGCCACGTACTGCCCGGTGGTCTTGTCCAGATCCTTCTCGGCGCGCCCGACCTCGTCCTCGCCGGCCTCGCCGTCCTTCTTGATGCGGGCCAGTTCGTCCATGGCTTTGCGCCGGATGTTGCGCACCGACACCTTGGCGTCCTCGCCCTTGCCCTTGGCCTGCTTGACCAATTCGCGACGGCGTTCCTCGGTGAGCTGCGGAATCGAGATCCGGATGACGCTGCCGTCGTTGGACGGGTTGACCCCCAGGTCCGAGTTGCGGATCGCGTCCTCGATGGCCTTGAGCTGGTTGGCCTCGTACGGCTTGATCACGACCAACCGCGCCTCCGGCACGTTGATGCTGGAAAGCTGGGTGATCGGGGTCATCGAACCGTAGTAGTCGATGTTCAGCCGGGAGAACATGCCCGGATTGGCGCGGCCGGTGCGGATCGACGACAGGTCGTCGCGAGCCACCGACACCGCCTTCTCCATCTTCTCCTCGGCGTCGAAGAGGGTTTCGTCGATCACGTGTCTATCTCCTTCAAGGCGCGCTCAGCTGGTGACCAGGGTTCCGATCTTCTCACCTGCAACCGCTCGCGCGATATTGCCATCGGTGAGGAGATTGAACACCAGAATCGGCATGCCGTTGTCCATGCAGAGGCTGAAGGCGGTCGAATCGGCCACCTGCAGTCCCCGGTCGATCACCTCGCGGTGGGTGATGGTGGTCAGCAGCTCGGCATCGGGCACCTTGCGGGGGTCCGCGGTGAAGACACCGTCGACGGCCTTGGCCATCAGGACCACCTCGGCGCCGATCTCCAGCGCGCGCTGCGCGGCGGTGGTGTCGGTGGAGAAGTATGGCAAGCCCATGCCTGCACCGAAGATGACCACCCGGCCCTTCTCCAGATGCCGGCGCGCCCGCAGCGGGATGTAGGGCTCGGCGACCTGCCCCATGGTGATGGCGGTCTGCACCCGCGTGTCGATGCCCTCTTTCTGCAGGAAATCCTGCAGCGCAAGGCTGTTCATGACGGTGCCGAGCATGCCCATGTAGTCGCTGCGAGTGCGTTCCATACCGCGCTGCTGCAATTGGGCGCCCCGGAAGAAGTTGCCGCCACCGATGACGACGGCGACCTGCGCACCGGCCCGCACGACGTCGGCGATCTGGCGTGCCACCAGGGCGACGACATCGGGGTCCAGTCCCACCTGTCCCCCGCCGAACATCTCCCCACCGAGCTTGAGCAGGACCCGCGTATAGGCGGGTCGAATGACTCCGGGGCTGGCGCTGCCTGGCTCTGCCATCAGACTCCTTCGGTCCCGCGACACAGAATTCGCAGACAATCCTGCCTCATCAACGTGCCCCTGCGACGCTCGGGTCGCAGGGGCACGTTGTGAACGGTTCGGCAGTCAGGCCAGATGGGCGGAAAGCAACCACGCACCCACCGATTTGAGGCCGGTGGGCTCGTCTCGGATGTCGTTGCCGGCGAAAGGTCCGGCCGCCAGGACCGCGTCGGGCAAGTTGGCATGGATGCGGGCGGGACGGATCTCGTCGATCTGCCAGTACCTGCCGACCACCTCCCGCAGTTCGGGCTCGGTGACGGCGTTGACCGGTCCGCCGGCGGGCAGCGCCCCGGCGTCGAAGACCAGCACGTAATAGGACGCGCCCGGTGCGGCCGCCCGCACGATGGACTCTTGATATCCCTCTCGCAACTCCACCGGCATCGAGTGGAACAGCGTGGAGTCGATGATGGTGCCGAAGCGGCCGTCATAGCCGGTGAACGAGCTGATATCGGCCACCTCGAAGGTGGCATTCGCCAGCCCGCGACGGGCCGCCTCGGCACGGGCGAGCTCGATGGCCGTCGGCGACTGATCCAGGCCGACGGTGGTCAAACCCCGGGCCGCGAGTTCCAGCGCGGTGGCCGCCTCACCGCATCCGGCATCCAAGACGTCACCGTGCACCCTGCCGGCCTCGATGAGCGCCGCGATCTCGGGTTGCGGCGCACCGATACTCCACGGCGGACGGACGCCCTGGAACTCGGGCGCATCACCCCGGTAGGCCTGTTCGAACATTTCCTGCGGCTCGGGCGTCGTCATGAATCCGGTATATCAACCTGGTTGATATGTGTCAACATGGTTGACATGTCTTCTTCGCAGGCGGACCAGCCATTGGGTTATCTGCTGCACCGCGCCGCGATGCGGTTGCGCGCCGACGTGACCGCCAGTGTCCTCGAACCGTTGAACCTCGCCTTCCCGCAATATCTCTGCATGCGCATCCTGTCCAAGTCGCCGGGCCGGTCCAATGCCGATCTGGCGCGGGACCTTTCGGTCTCGCCGCAGGCGACGAACATGGTGCTGCGTGCATTGCAGGAACGGGGTCTGGTGACGCGGCCGGCCAGCGTGCCCTCCGGGCGCGCCCGACCGGCCGAACTGACCCGCGAGGGCCGGATGCTGCTCACGCGCACCGATGAGGGCATCCGGGCGGCAGAGCACCGCGTGCTCGGCCGGCTGAGCGATACCGATCGCAGCGCGCTGAAGCGGATCCTGGCCGCGGTCGGCGCGGAGCGCGACTAGGTTCGCAAGCGTCAGTCCTGGATACGCGCGAACGGGCTGGCCTGCTCAAGCTCGAAAGCCAGCTCCAACAGGACGCGCTCGTTGCCCTGCGTTGCGGAGAACATCGCACCGAGCGGCAACCCGTCATCAGATGTGCTGAGCGGCAAGGAGATAGCCGGGTCACCGGTGATGTTCTGTAGCGGAGTGAAGGCCACCCAGTCGATCAGCCGGTCGATGATCTGCTGATAGTCCGAGGTGGGGTCGAGGTGCCCGATCCGCGGCGTGACATCGGCCAGCGTGGGCATCAAGAGGACGTCGTATCGATGCCCCAGTTGCGCGGTGATCCGGCGGATCCGCGACAGTCGGGCGATGACCAGCGGCATGCGGTGCAGATTGCGGGCTGCCACCCGCTCCAGCCCCCGCGTCAGGTTGTCCAGCCGGTCCGGGTCGAAGCTGGGCCCGAAGGTGCGCTTACCACCACGCACGAGCGCGAAGGCAAGCAACGACCAGTACTGCAGGAAGTCGTTGATGAACGACGACGGGATCGGATTGGCGATCTCGGTGACCTGGTGGCCGAGACCCTCCAACAGCGCCGCAGTCTTCATCGTCGCCTCACGCATCTGCGGGCCTGCCTCGCGCGCAATCGATTCGGTGGTGACCGCGATACGCAGGCGACGCCGCCCCGGTCCGGTCACGTCACCGATGGCAGGGAGCTTGGGATTGCGATAGAGCAGCTCCATCTCCCGGTAGAAGGCGGCGGTGTCGCGGACCGACCGCGTCACGACACCATTGGCGACGATGCGCAGCGGCATCTGACGCATCTGCCGGTCCAGCGGCAGTCGACCCCTTGTCGGCTTCAGGCCGACCAGTCCGTTGCACGCGGCCGGGATGCGAATCGAACCACCACCGTCGTTGGCATGGGCGATCGGGACCACACCGGCGGCGACGAACGCACCTGATCCCGATGACGACGCGCCCGCGGTGTGATCGGTGTCCCACGGGTTGCGCACCGCACCGAGGCGCGGATGCTCGGCCGAGGCGCTGAACCCGAACTCCGAGAGCTGCGTCTTGCCCAGTGCGACAAGTCCGGTACCCAGATAGGCGCGCGCGAAATCACCGTCGGCGGGTGCGGGCCGCGGCGTCCAGGCGTCGGTGCCATCCATCGTGGGCATACCGGCCACGTCGGCGTTGTCCTTGATGAAGGTGGGCACTCCGGCGAAGAAGCCACCCCGTGCGGCGGATACGCGCGCCCGGTCGTAGGCGCGGTAGGCCAATCCGTTCAGTGCGGGGTCGACCGCTTCGGCGCGGGCGACGGCTGCCTCGATGACCTCGGCGCGCGATACCGCCCCGGCGCGCAACGCGGCCGCCAATCCGACCGCGTCGTGGTCACCGAGAGCGTCATCGCCGAAAGCGTGGATGCGGGCCATTCGACCGACGGTACCAGTCCGTACCACGGCGCCGCACCAAAGCAGAGAACCCCGCGTCACCGAGGTGACGCGGGGTTCTGGCGGGACGAAACGTGTTAGTTCTGGCCGACCTCGAAGCGGACGAACCGGGTCACGGTCACGCCTGCCTCGTCGAGGAGCGCCTTGACGGTCTTCTTGTTGTCGGACACCGACGGCTGGTCCAGCAGCACGACGTCCTTGTAGAAGCCGGTCACGCGACCCTCCACGATCTTGGGCAGCGCCTGCTCGGGCTTGCCCTCGGCCTTGGCGGTCTCTTCGGCGATACGACGCTCGTTGGCGACGATGTCCTCCGGCACGTCCTCACGGGTGAGGTACTTGGCCTTCAGCGCGGCGATCTGCAGGGCCACGGTGTGCGCGGCACTCTTGTCATCACCGGTGTACTCCACCAGCACACCCACGGCCGGCGGCAGATCCGCGGCGCGCTTGTGCAGGTAGGTCTCCACCTGACCGTCGAAGTACGCGGCGCGGCGCAGGACCAGCTTCTCGCCGATCTTGGCCGACAGGTCGGCAACGGCCTGCTCGACCGTCGAATCGCCGACCTTGGCTGCGTTGAGCGCCTCGACATCGCCGGCCTTCGCCTCCAGTGCGGCAGCCACGATCGTGTCGGCAAGACCCTGGAACTCGGCGTTCTTGGCGACGAAGTCGGTCTCCGAGTTGAGCTCGATCAGCACGCCGTCCTTGGCGGCCACCAGACCCTCGGCGGTCGCGCGCTCGGCGCGCTTGCCGACATCCTTGGCGCCCTTGATGCGCAGCAGCTCGACGGCCTTGTCGAAATCGCCGTCCGATTCGGCCAGCGCGTTCTTACAGTCCATCATTCCGGCGCCGGTCAGCTCCCGCAGGCGCTTGACGTCGGCAGCGGTGTAGTTAGCCATAAAGCCTTCTCCTGAAAAGATTTAGGAAGCGTCAGTGGTGGTCTCGGCGGCGGGAGCGCCCTCTGCGGCACCGGTGGTCGCACCGGCGAGCAGCTCCTGCTCCCACTCGGCGAGCGGCTCGGCGGCGGCGTCCTGGCCTGCCTCGGCCTTGCCGGCGCCCGAGCGAGCCTGCAGACCCTCGGCGACCGCGGAGGCGATCACCTTGGTCAGCAGCGCAGCCGAGCGGATGGCGTCGTCGTTACCCGGGATCGGGTAGTCGACCACGTCGGGATCGCAGTTGGTGTCCAGGATCGCGATGACCGGGATGTTCAGCTTGCGGGCCTCGGCAACGGCCAGGTGCTCCTTGTTGGTGTCGACGACCCAGACAGCCGAGGGAACCTTGGCCATGTCCCGGATACCGCCGAGCGAGCGCTCCAGCTTGTTCTTCTCACGCGTGAGCATGAGGATTTCCTTCTTGGTGCGACCCTCGAAGCCACCGGTCTGCTCCATGGCCTCCAGCTCCTTCATCCGCTGAAGGCGCTTGTGCACGGTGGAGAAGTTGGTGAGCATGCCGCCGAGCCAGCGCTGGTTCACGTAGGGCATGCCCACGCGGGTCGCCTCTTCGGCGATCGATTCCTGCGCCTGCTTCTTGGTACCGACGAACATGATGCTGCCGCCGTGGGCCACGGTTTCCTTGACGAACTCGTAAGCCGAGTCGATGTAGGTCAGCGTCTGCTGCAGATCGATGATGTAGATGCCGTTGCGGTCGGTGAAGATGAACCGCTTCATCTTGGGGTTCCAGCGCCGGGTCTGGTGTCCGAAATGGGTGCCGCTGTCGAGCAGCTGCTTCATGGTCACGACGGCCATGGTGGTACCTCACTAGGTGTTCGGTTGATGCCCGACATCGGTTGATGCCGCGCCCTGGCGCCTGCTGCTGCCGGACCCGTCCGGTTTCCCGGTCGGGACCGCCCGGCATGCTGGTTGCAACGCTGTCCGGTTCGAAAGGACAGCACTGCGATGCAGACGCGCGAAGTCAGCCCACGGATGTGAGCTGCGGGAAGAAGTTTACACCGTGGGAACAGGTGCTTTTACCACGCGCGGATTCCACAAACGCCTGTTCGTCCACAGTCGGCCGGTGCGGGGTTCCGATTCCCACGATAGCGCGCTGAACTGGGCAGATGAGATGGACTGTGACCATCGTCGTCGCGGCGCTGACCGCGGCGGCGCCGGCGTGGGCCGAGACGGCGCGGTTGTCCTGGCCGTTGCGACCCGACCCCGCGGTCACCCGGGGTTTCGACGCCCCGCAGCCGAATTGGCGGTCCGGTCATCGGGGCGTCGATCTGGGCGGGAGCGACGGGCAGACCGTGTACGCGGCAGCCGAGGGTGTCGTCGTGTTCGCCGCGGTGCTGGCCGGTCGGCCGCTGGTATCGGTGCAGCATCCGGGCGGGTTGCGGACCAGCTATGAGCCGGTCGAAGCCGCGGTGCGGGCCGGGCAGCGTGTCGCGGCGCGGACCGCGCTGGGCACCCTGCGCGCCGGTCATCCCGGCTGCCCGGTGAACGCCTGCCTGCACTGGGGCGCGATGTGGGGCCCGGCCGCGCGGGCGGACTATGTCGATCCGTTGGGGCTGCTGGCAGGGACACCGATCGTGCTCAAGCCGATTTCGGCGCGCTGACGTCCGCTCACCGAGCGCGAGCGCGCCGAAATCACGATCAAGCCCGCGGATGAGCCTGATCGTGCACCGAGCGCAGCCTGGCCACGCTGACGTGGGTGTAGAGCTGGGTGGTCGCCAACGTCGAGTGGCCTAGCAGTTCCTGGACCACACGGAGATCTGCACCGCCTTCGAGCAGGTGGGTGGCCGCACTGTGCCGAAGGCCGTGCGGGCCTAGATCGGGCGCCCCGTCGACGGCAGCCATGGTCTGGTGCACCACGGTGCGCGCCTGCCGCTGATCCAGCCGACCGCCGCGGGCGCCCAACAGCAGCGCCGGACCCGAGTGTGCGGTGGCCAGCGCGGGTCGACCGGTCTGCAGCCAGGCCGTCAGCGCATCCTCGGCGGGTTCGCCGTAGGGCACGGTGCGCTCCTTGTTGCCCTTGCCCAGGACCCGCAGCAGCCGGCGCGCGGAATCGATATCGTCGACATCCAGGCCGCACAGCTCGCTGACCCGGATCCCCGTCGCATACAGCAGCTCGACGATCACCCTGTCCCGCAGGGCCAGCGGATCATGTTGCTGCGCACCGATACTGAGGGCATCCATGGCATCGAGGGCCTGGTCTTGACGTAGCACGGCAGGCAGCACGCGGTGCGATTTCGGTGTCTGCAGCCGCGCGGCCGGGTCGGTGCCGAGCAGCCCGCGGTGCAGTGCCCAGCCGGTGAAGGTCTTCACCGCGGAGGTGCGCCTGGCCAGCGTGCTGCGCGCCGCCCCGGCACCGGCCTGAGCGGCCAGCCAGGACCGCAGCCGCGGCAGGGTCAGGGTGCTCAGTCCGCCGCCGGTGAACTCGAACAGCGAACGCAGGTCGGACAGATAGGCCCGGCGGGTATGTGCCGATCGCCCGCGGTTCAACTCGAGATACTCGTCGAATTCCACGAGCAGGGTCTCGATCGGTGGCTCGGTCACAGCTTCACGGTCGCAGAATTACCGAAGGTGTCTAGTGGACGCGCCGCAACGAGTCCGGGGTGAGATCGGCCAGGCTGCGATAGCCATCGATGGCCATCGTCAGGTCGGTCTCGGCCAGCAGCGACCGCAGCACGTGGACCACCCCGTCGGTGCCGCCGAGCGCGAGTCCGTAGACATAGGGCCGGCCGACGCCGACGGCGGAGGCACCCAATGCCAGTGCCTTGACTATGTCGGTACCGCTGCGGATGCCGGAGTCGAAAAGCACCGGCACCCCGTCGGCGGCCTCGATCACCTCGGGCAGGCAGTCGATGGCAGGCAACCCGCCGTTGGCCTGCCTGCCGCCGTGGTTGGAGCAATAGATGCCGTCCATCCCGGCGTCGATGGAGTGCCGGACATCGTCGGGGTGCTGGATGCCCTTGACGATCAGCGGCAGCGTCGTCTGGTCCCGCAGCCAGCGCAGGTCATCCCACGTCACGGGTTGACCGAAGGTGCTCACCCATTTCAGGATCGCGGCCTGCGGATTCTCTTCGGGTGATTGGGCCAGGCTGGCCCGGAACACCGGGTCGCTCATGTAATTGGACAGGCATTTGCCGCGTAGCTGCGGGAAGTTGGAGGTGCTCAGGTCGCGTGGGCGCCAGCCCGGCACCCAGGTGTCGAGGGTGACGATGATGGCCTTATAGCCGGCCTTCTCGGCCCGCGAGACCAGGCTGGCGGCCAAGTCCCGGTCCTTGGGGGTGTAGAGCTGGAAGAAACCGGGGGTGTCGCCGAATTCGGCTGCGACGTCCTCCAGCGGATCGGCCGTCAGGGTCGAGACCGTCATCGGCACCCCGGTCCGTGCCGCGGCCCGGGCGACGGCGAGATCACCATGACCGTCCTGGCTGCAGATGCCGGTGACGCCGATGGGCGCCATGAAGACCGGGGACGGCAGTGTCAGACCGAACAACTCGATCTCGAGATGTCGTTCGGTGGCCCCGACCCCCATCCGCGGGATCAGACCCCAGCGCTCGAACGCGGTGACGTTCACCCGTTGGGTGCGCTCGTCACCCGCTCCGCCGGCCACGTAGGACCACACAGACGGTGACAACGCGTATTCGGCTCGCTGTTCCAGTTCGGCGAACAGGATCGGATACGACGGCAGCACCCCCGCCAGCCCTTGTAGGTAGATCTCCAGCTGGTAGTCGCCGTATGCCATGGGGTCAGTCTGTCTGGCCCGCCTCGGCTTTGGCTAGCTCCGACTTCCATTCGCGGAAAGTTTCTTCGGTGCGGCCGCGGCGCCAGTAGCCCGAGATGGACGCCCACTTGGCCTCGACACCGCGTTCCTTGCGCAGGTATGGCCGCAGATTGTGCATCACGGCCTGTGCTTCGCCGTGCACGAAGACCTGGACCTGTCCGGGCAGCCACTTCGCCTCCTTCACCGCGGTGATCAGCGGGGCGTGGTCGCCTGCCTGACTTTCGCTGACCAGATCGGCGCGGCCACCGCGGTAGATCCAGTGCACGTCGACGCCCTCCGGACCGATCAGTTCAAGCACGTCGTCGGGGCCACTGACTTCGATGAAGGCCTGGCCGATTGCGTTGGGCGGCAGCGCTTCCAACGCCGCACTGATGGCGGGTATCGCCGACTCGTCACCGGCGAGCAGATGCCAGTCGGCCGCCGGATCGGGTGCATAGGCGCCGCTGGGTCCCATCAGATACACCTGCTGTCCCGGTTCGGCGGCCGCCGCCCAGGGACCTGCCACGCCCAGTTCGCCGTGCACGACGAAGTCGATGGCGATCTGACGTGTGGCGTCGTCGATGCTGCGCACCGTGTACGTGCGCACCGTCGGACGCTTGGACTCGGGCAGCTCGTTGAAGCTGTCCAGGGTCAACGGGTGCGGCAGTGCCACGACGTCGACATCGGCCGGGACGATGACGATCTTGACGTAGGAGTCGGTGAACCCGCCGGGTTTGAAGGTGTCGAACCCGACGCCGCCGAGCACCAGGCGAATCATGTGCGGTGTCAGCTGCAGCTTGCTGATCACCTCGAATGTGTGAATAGGGCGTCCTGCCATGGCACTACCTCGCAATATCGTCAGCTGGTCCGTTCACCACTCTACGAGCCACACTTGGGTCGTGGTGGGCTCCGCGTCAGCCGTAGGTGATCCGCCACCGCCCGTCGCGACGCTCCACCCGCCCTGCGATCTCCAGGAGCGCCAACGGCCCGAGCACGTGCTCGGGCGGTACGCCGGCGTCGACGGCGATCTGCTCGACGCTGCGCAACCCGCGCGCGGGCAACGCCTCGTACACCCGCATCTCATCTCTGGACAATCCGTCGAGGGGCATCTGCGGATGCTCCGGATCATCGGCAAGTTCGCCTATCCTGCCGACGATTTCGACGATCTCCTCGGCGCGGCCGACCAATTCCGCCGTCCCGTTCCTGATCAATACATGACACCCAGCCGAGGCAGCCGAGGTGACCGGTCCGGGCACGGCGCACACTGTCCTGCCCATCGCCCTGGCCCAGGCCGCCGTGTTCGCCGCGCCACTGCGCAACCCCGCCTCGACCACCACCGTCGCCCCGCCGAGCGCGGCCACCAGCCGGTTGCGGGTCAGGAACCGGTACCGGGTGGGCCGCTCCCCCGGTGCGTACTCGCTGAGCACCAGACCGCTCGCCGCGATCCGATGCAGCATTCCGGAATGCCCAGCGGGGTAGGACACGTCGACACCGCAGGCCAGTACCGCCACGGTGACGCCGTCGATCCCCAGCACCGAGCGGTGCGCGGCACCGTCGATGCCGTACGCACCGCCGGACACCACGGCCACATCGCGCTCGGCCAGACCGGCGGCCAGATCGGCCGCCATGTGCTCACCGTAGGACGTACACGCCCGGGTTCCCACGATGGCCGCCGACCGTGCCGCCACATCATCGAGCGCTGCGGGCCCCAGCGCCCACAACACCAGCGGGGATCGGCCAGATTGGCGGCCGGTGACATCCGACGAGCCGAACACCCCGAACGCCAGGTGTGGCCACTGCGGATCATCGACGGTGATCAGTCGGCCACCGCGCCGATCGAGCATCTCCAGATCCGCTGCGGCACGGTCGATATCCCGGCGCGCGGACACCGCGTTACGCAACTCGTCCGGTTCGGACCCGGCCCGGATGATCGCGGCGGCCTCGACGGGACCATGTGTGGCAACCAGTTTCGCGAGTTCATGGTTGGGCGGCTCGGCGACTCGCGACAGGTACGCCCAGGCGCGCCGCACATCGTCGGTCATCGCGCACCCCCTTGACGGAAGCTCAACGCGGTGGCCACGTGCTCGGGCGTCGGTGATTGCGCGCCGGCCAGATCGGCGATCGACCATGCGATCCGCAACGTGCGGTCGGCACCGCGCAGGTTGAGCTTTCCGCGGTCCACCGCCGCCCGCAGCACCGCCATCGTGGCATTGCCGGGCCGGAAAGCGGTGCGCAAGGCCGTTCCGGGTACCTCGGCATTGGTCCGCACACCCAATCGTTGCCAGCGCTCGGCTGCCGTGGCGCGGGCCACCGCGACCCGGTCGCGCACCGCCGCGGTCGGTTCCGCCACATCGTGGGTGAAGGCGCCCGAGCGTATCGGATGCATCTCGACCTTGAGATCGACGCGATCCATGAGCGGGCCGGACAGCTTGCCAAGATAGCGTCGTTTGGCTCCCGGATTGCACAGGCAGTCGGCCGGATTCGTGGGAGCGCACGGGCACGGGTTGGCCGCCATGACCAGTTGGAATCGCGCCGGGTACCGGGCCACGCCGTCACGGCGGGCCAACCGGATCTCGCCGTCCTCCAGGGGAGTTCGCAATGCTTCCAACACACTCGTGGCGATCTCGGCACATTCGTCGAGGAAGAGCACCCCGCGGTGGGCCCGGCTGACCGCGCCGGGGCGCGCCAGTCCCGTACCACCACCGACCATCGCCGCCACGGTCGAGGAGTGGTGCGGCGCGATGAACGGTGCCCTGGTGATCAGCGGGGTGTCCGGCGACAAGGTGCCCGCGATCGAGTGAATGGCCGTGACCTCGATGGACTCCTCGTCGGTCAACACCGGGAGCAGACCCGGCAACCGTTGCGCCAGCATCGTTTTCCCGATACCTGGCGGACCCGTGAACAACAGATGATGCGCCCCCGCCGCCGCGATCTCGACGGCCATCCGCGCCTCGGTTTGCCCGATGAGATCAGCCAGATCCGGGCACGGCGGCGCCGACGGCGTCTCCACATCCTCGATCCGGCCGGTCAACCGCCCCGCGCCCTTGAACCAGGCATGCAATTGCCGCAAGCTCTGCACACCCCATACCTCGATGCCCTCGACCAGGCTGGCCTCGGCCAGGTTTCCGACCGGGACCACCACCGCGGGCCAACCGTCACGCTTGGCCGCCAACACCGCGGGCAACACACCGTTGACGGGCCGCACCCGGCCATCGAGCGCCAACTCGCCCAGCAACACCGTCTTCTCCAACGCCGGCCACTGCTGCTTGAGCTGTGCCGACAACACCGCCGAGGCCAACGCCAGGTCATAGGCCGAGCCACCCTTGGGCAATGTCGCCGGCGACAGCGCCAACGTCAACCGGGTGTCGGGCCAACTGTTTCCGCAATTGGTGATCGCCGCCCGCACCCGATTCCGTGCCTCCTGCAAGGCGGTATCGGGCAACCCCACCAGGAACACCCCTGGCAGACCGCTGGTGATATCGGCCTCGATCTCCACCGTGATGCCATCCAACCCGCGGATGGCCACCGCGAACGCCCGCCCCAACGCCATCAGCCGACCGCCTCGAGATGACGCAGCTCCGGCTCCCGGCTGCGCCCGAATCGGATTCCGATCACGTCGAGGCGCAGCCCGGCATAACGCCCGGGATGCGCCGCCAGCCACAGCCCCGCCAACCGCCGCAACCGGCGCACCTTCTCCGGGGTGACGGCATACGCGACACCGCCGAACCGATCACTGGTGCGCGCCTTCACCTCCACGAACACCACGACCCGAGACACCGGATCGAACGCGATCACATCCAACTCGCCGAAGCGGCACCGCCAATTACGCTCCAGCACCGTCAAACCGAGCGAGCTCAGATGATCCGCCGCAATCTGCTCGCCCAAAGCCCCGATCTCGGCGCGGGTCCAGGTTTCCATGCCCCGACCCTGCACCCGGCCACGGACACCCACCGCCACCAACGACCGACGAAAACCTACTTATCCACAATCACCGATTCATCCACAGACGCATTCACCCCAGCGCATCGCTGTGGGTGGCCACCACCTTCTCGACCTCGGCGCGCACCCGGTCCAGCTCGGCACGCTCGTCGGTGGTGTATTCCCGCGCCGTGTCGTCCAATACGCAGACCGTGCCGACCACTCGCCCATCGGCATCGTGTACGGCAACACCGAGATAGTTGTGCAATCCGAATTCGGTCTCGTCCTCGTTACCGGCAAAGGTCGCGTCGACTCGCGAATCCTGAACGAACAGTGCCTCATCGGTGTCGACCACCCGCTCGCAATACAGCGGAGTCCGGCTGTCGTCCGTTCCGGCCTTCTTGCCCGCCGCACCCACGGTGTAATGCTTGGTCGCCTCGCCGGCGGTGGCGGCGACGACCATAGAGTCCGGATCCGAGCGCATCACCAGCACCGACTTGACCCCCAGCCGCGCGGCCAACTCCGCCAGCTGCGGCGCTACCCCGGACAGCGCCGGGGTGGAGTCGGTCTTGTGTGGCTCGGCTTGGCTCATGACCGTGATTATCGTGGCGCCCTGGTACGCACGCAATGGTTCGGCTCGGCGGTGATCTTGCCAACCTAGACCGGCACGCGCCGCTCCCGGTCCGATGCGGGCCACACGTAGGCAAGATCGTCCTCGACACCGGGAAAGATCGGGCCGTAATGCGCAGGATCCTTGCGCACCAGGGCCGATTGATGGCTGCGATGAAACAAGGCATCCCCCAACCAGGGAGGCAGCTCACCGTCGGAGCGCAGCCGATCCTGGGAACGTATCGCCGTGACGTCGGTTGTCTGGGTCAGATCCGATACCAGCGTCGCCGCACAGGTGTCACCATGCCCGCGCTCGATCCACGCAGCACAGACATCGAGTCCATACCGCACCAACGCCTCCTCGTAGCCTGCCCACATCGCCGCAGCGGGATGCCGTCGCCAGCCGTAGCCGGGCACCGTCAACGCCCGCAACAGCTGGATGGCCTCGACCCGTTGCTTACCGAGGCGCTTCGCATCGAGCACCTCGGCGCTCTGGGCGAATCCCGCATACGGCAGGAACGTCTGCATGCGCGACGATTACCCGCACCGCTCGCACCTCACACGCGGGCACCACTCACATCCGCGAATACCGGGTCAGCGCAATGCTGTACAACCCATAGGCCGCAAAACCGACCGCCGCGGCCAGCAAGCTCACCTGGCCATACTCCGTCTGCCCCAGCGCCCGCACCGCCGCATCCAGTCCCGTCGCCCGCGCCGGATCATGCAGGAACGATGCCGCGATCACCGAGATCCCGGCCGCACACAACACGAGACCTTCCCCGACATGACCGACCAACCCCAGCGTGGTTATCAACTGCCCACCCCGCACCGTGAGGTCGCCGAGGAATCTCCGCGACGCGCCTTTGTAGATGAAGTAGCCGCCGAACACCGCGATCGCCAACCCGACGGCGACCAGAACGGCCTTGCCACCGCCGGTCTGCATCAGCCGCGCGCTCAGCCCGGCGGCCCGCTCACTACCCTGCCTGCCCACCCCGATCGCGAACTGCGCCGCCGCGAAGGCCAGCGCCAGATAGACGACGGCCAGTCCGAGCGCCTTGAGCCGGTTGACCAATGGCGTATCCCGCTTGTCCGCGGCGGCGCTCTCACCCGGATGCAACCCGAGCACCACCTCGGCCAATCGCCACATCGCCAACGCGAACAGACCGAATGCCACCACCCATAACGACATCGACCCGCCGCGCTGACCGGCAAGCACCGCCAATGCCCCGGTCTGATCAGCCTCTCCCCGGAACCCGAATGCGATGCGCGCGATGATGTAGGCGATCAACAGATGCAACATCCCGCTCACGGGGTATCCGATGCGGGCGATCGACTCGACGGTCCGACTTCCGGTGGCCCGATTCACCGCGCCCTTGACAGCGCTCCAGCTTGGGCCGGTCACGCTATTCCGGCCGCTTTGTCCAACTGCTGCAACAGATCATGTGCGGCCAATTCGACAGCCTTGTGCCGCCATTGCGCCGCCCGGTACACGCACGCGATGAGACCCGACCGGTGTACGCGACGAAAGTCGCCGTATGCGAACGCATATCGGGCCTTGGTCCCATCGGTGGCACCGTCGGTCAAACCCAGGTGCCAGCGCGCGTAGTCCGCCCAGGAGTGATCCTCCAGATAGGAGTTCTGCGCATCGGCGCCGGGCTGCACCTCACCCCAGTCGCTGTCGAGCACATACTGCCGTTTGTCGATCAGCTCCGCAGCCCACTGCACGCCTGCCGGGTTGACGTCGTACTTCGCCATGGCACCCATGGTGACGCAGCCGACGGTTGACCTCAAGGCTGCTTCAGGTTCTACCTTGGCGGAGGCACCCGCAACGAAAGGAAACCCGGTGGCTGAATACACCCTGCCCGACCTCGATTACGACTACGGCGC
>NZ_JMDW01000008.1 GCF_000691525.1 Mycolicibacterium neoaurum ATCC 25795 | reverse complement strand
GTTCGGCGACTCCCACGCCCACGGAATGGAAGGGGTGCACTTCTTCACCCGCACCAAAGCCATCACCACCCGCTGGCTGGACCCCTCCCACGGCGGCATCAACCTCGGCTTCCCCGAGAACGGATAAAACCATGTCTTACAACGTGACTCTTCCCCGACACAGCAAGATCGGCGCCGGCGCGGCGGCCGACCTCGGGACCCTGTGCGTGCAAGTCGGTATCAAGCGTCCGGTCCTGGTGACCGACGGCTACCTCGCCGACACCGGTCAGGCCGACCGGCTGCTGGGCATCCTGCGCGAGGCCGGCTGCGAGCCGGCGCTGTTCGCCGAGACCGTGCCCGATCCGACATCGTCATCGCTGCTGCCCGGACTCGAGACGGTACGGCGGCACCGGGCCGACGGTGTCATCGGATTCGGCGGTGGTAGCCCGATGGACACCGCGAAGGCGCTCGCTGTCCTGGCGGTCGCCGAGGGCGATATCACCTCCTTCAAGGCCCCGAACCTGTACGCCGGTCCCGCGCTGCCCATCGTCGCGGTACCGACGACTGCGGGAAGTGGCTCGGAGGCAACACAGTTCACAGTCATCACCGACGACGACACCGACGAGAAGATGCTGTGCCCCGGGTTGTCGTTCCTTCCGATCGCCACCGTGATCGACTTCGAGTTGACCATGTCGATGCCGGCCCGCCTGACCGCCGACACCGGTGTCGACGCGCTCACCCATGCCATCGAGGCCTACGTGAGCCGTCGCGCGAATCCGTTCAGCGACGGAATGGCGCTGGTGGCCATGCGCACCATCAGCGCCAACCTGCGGCGAGCGTACGCCGACGGTGAGGATCGGGCCGCGCGAGAGGCGATGATGCTCGCCTCGACCCAAGCCGGGATGGCTTTCTCCAATGCCAGCGTGGCTCTGGTGCACGGCATGAGTCGGCCGATCGGCGGGCATTTCCATGTCGCACATGGCCTGTCGAATGCCATGCTGCTGCCCGCCGTGACCAGATTCTCGGCACAGGCGGCAACCGCTCGCTACGCCGAATGCGCGCGTGCGATGCGCGTGGCCGACGATTCGGCCAGTGACGCCGTGGCGGCCGGTGCGCTGGTCGACGAACTCGACGCACTGTGCGCCGATGTCGCGGTCCCGTCACCGGCTCAGTACGGTATCGATTCGACCGACTGGGATTCCCGTCTCGAAGTAATGGCCGCCCAGGCGCTGGCCTCCGGCTCGCCTGGCAACAATCCGCGGGTTCCCGACGCCGACGAGGTGATCGAGCTGTACCAGGCGATCTACCAGTAGGCGGCCTCGTTCCCCGGCCGCATCGTGGTCCTACCGCATAGGGTGGGCGGACCGACCACGAGGGAGCCACCATGGGTAGTCCGGCATCAGCGAGCAGCACCGTGCTCGAAGTTGCTGCGATGCTCCAGAACAACGGCCAGTCCACCGGCATGACGCTGGCCGCGGTGGACAGGCTGAACAACGGTCTCGACATCTCGACGACGCTCATCCCCTCGTGGCAGTCATTGCTACTGACCGATTCTGGCGATGGCACCGGTGCGGCTCACGCCGTGCCGGTGTCACCGACGGGAGTGAACATCGCGCGGGTGGCCGCCGTCATGCGAATGGTCGACGCCGCCGAGGACGGTCCCGTGGCTCTGGCTGATGTGCGCGGCGCACTCACCGATGCGGCATCACTACCGCTTTCGCACCCCGCCCTGTTCACCCTGGCCTGTGCAGGCGGGGCGGGCGCGCTCGCCGTGATCTTCGGTGCCGACAGCCCGGCCGTGGTGCTGTTGGCGGCGCTGACCGGGGCGGTCGGAGGGATCTTGCGGCGCGTCACCGGCCGCTGGGGTGCCGGACCACTCCCCCAGGCGTTCCTCGCCGCCACGATCTCGGGCTTCATCGGTGCCCATGCGATGAACGCGCAGCTCGGGGCCGGGGCCGCCCTCGTTGCGCTGTGCGCCGTGCTGATCCTGGTTCCAGGACCGCACATCCTCAACGGGGCGCTGGACCTGTTGTCCGCACGTGTCGGGCTCGGAATGTGCCGAATCGGTTGGGCAACAATCGTTCTCACAGCGATCGGCATCGGGCTTCTGCTGGGTGTGCAGTTGGGCGGTGCACAGTTCCCGCAACTGGGGGCCGGGACCAGGACACCGCTGCCCGGCGATGTGATCGCCGCTGGCATCGTGGCGGCCTGCTACGCGGTGTACTTCTCGATGCCCTACCGGTTCATCCTGTGGCCGGTCGCTACCGGCATGCTGGCACATGCCGGGCACTGGGCGGCGCTCTCGCTGTGGCACTGCGGGCCCGCGACAGCCGCACTCATCGCGTGCCTGATCGTCGGTGCCGCGCTGGCGCCCGTCTCACATGCATTGCGAATACCCTTTGCCGGCATCGGTTTCGCGTCGGTGGTATCGCTGGTTCCCGGCTCGTATGTACTGGCCACGGTCAACGGCATGGTCGGACTCGTCGGCAATCCAGCCCCGGAGCTGTTGGCCACCACCGCCTCCAGCGCAGCGACGGCCGTCGCGGTCATCGCCGCGATGGCAACGGGTCTGGCAATACCGATTCATGTTCGCGACGTCGTGGTGAACCGTCGGCGCCGGTAGCGTCGACGGCCGGCCGCGACACGCAATAGTGCGCGAGAACCTGTGCCAGCGGTGCGATATCACGCAACTGTTCGATATCGGTGTTGCCGTAGAACTCCACCAGATACCTGGTCTCGGTCGCGTGCACCGCTACCCCCAGCACCGCGCGGTACCCGAGCACCTCCAACAAGGCCACCTCGCTGGGATCCGATGATTCGTCGTCACGGGAGGCGAAGAACGTCGACGCCTCCCTGATCGCACGCTCGGTCTCCGGGTAGTCGGCAAGCTCACCACCGTCGACGCCGAGATCGGTGAGGATCGCCAGATCCGAGTCGGGTTCGCGCACGATGTCCATCTTGCGTGCCGTCGACACCGATGCACCGTCGGCGGACACCACCGACAACGCGTAGGCGCACGTGTTCACCGCGCGCTGCATCTGGATGGCAAGGACCTCCAACGCCTCCAGACGCGAGAGTCTCGGGTTCTCGCCGAGGATCCGCACCACGCTGTCGGTCAGGAACTGTGTGCCGCGGTGCACATCGACGCTGCGGTCCCCCGACCCCACCGGAAGGTGTTCGGAGATCACCACCGAACTGAAATGAGCCGGGCCATGGCGCTTCGCCTCACGCAGTGCCGCGTCCGCGGCGGCCAGCAACTCATCACCGGTGCAGTCGCTCCGGTCGCTCGTGGCAGCAGCGCCCCAGGACACGCTGACCAGTCCGCCGACGGCTTCGCGGATGTCGCGAGTGGCGCACTTGGCCAGTTCCTGGGCGTGCACCATCGTCGCGTTGGGCACCAGGATGCAGAATTCGTCACCACCCAGTCGGGCCACCAGGGCACCCGGAAGGATCCGCGCCAGCCGAGACAGCACAGCCGCGACATCGCGAAGCAGTTGGTCCCCGGCGGGATGGCCCGACTGATCGTTGACCTGCTTGAACCCGTCCAGATCGCAGACCAGGGCCACCACGTCGACCTGGCCCCATTCGATCCCATCACAGAACTCCGAGAGCGCCCGCCGATTCGCCAGCCCCGTCAGCGGGTCTTCATAGGCGTACCCCCAGATGGTGCTGATCAGCTCCGACCGCCCGATCGCAATGGCCACGAAGGCGGCCACCGCCTGCAGGAGTTGGGCGTCGCCATGATCGAAACGACGGCCGTCGGTCCCGCTCACCCATACCTCACCCCACATTGCGTCGCCGGCCATGATCGGGACGGCGAGCTCGCACTCTTTGCCCAGCTGTTCGAGGAGCATCTTGGACCGCGCCGGACAGCCGGGATCGTCGATGTGGTGCGTGTAGGACCGACCGTCGTGTAGCAGTTCGGCAACATCCGATTCGTCCGCCACGTAATAGAATTCGTCGGAGGGCCACCGGCGCTCATGTGGTCCGAGGTTCCCCACGTTGATCAGCGTCTGCAGGGCGTTGCTTTCACGTTCCCACCGGCAGATGGACACCGATGCCGCGCCGAGAGCCCCGATGGTCTGTTCGGCGATGACCTCGAGAACGTGCGCGAACGAGTCGGGACGCAACACCGCCTCCGCTATCCGCAGCAAGGCCTTGAGCACCGGGACCTCGGCGGCGGCGCCGATGAGCTCGTCGATCACCGGGGGCCACTCGCCGTTGGCGGCCTGCCACACCTTGGCGCTGTCGATGCCGGGAGTCGCGCCCAGAACACCCTGTCGGTACATATCGGTCCCCTGCACACCCTCCGCCGCACCGAGGACGGCGCCGGTCTTGTTTGCAAAGATAGCCGCTGTCGCGCGCTTGTTCAGCGCTAATCGCGGCCGCGGGCTGGGCCACCCGGCAGTGGCCTTACGCGGTGTCGGTTCGTATCCGTCGCTGGTAGTTCCTGGCAAGTTCCGCTGCGGACTGCCGCATCATTTCCTCGGTGACATAGGAGCGGGCCTCGAAACGACTCACGGCGAACAGCGATGAACAATCCGTGAGGTATCGGGCGAGCTCGGCGCGCAGTACCTGGCGGGGTATCCACAACCCGTGGTTCTGGGCGAGCAACTCGGCCAACCGGTCGACACGCGCCTTCATCCAGGGAGCGGGGTCCTTCGCGACTCCGACCGTCATTCCGGCCCCTCGCCGTAGCGAGGAGCTGCGCATGCCCTGCCGCAGTCCGCGCCCCACCGCCGAGGTTCCCGGCGCGTCGGCATGGTCAGGGCGTGTCTCCGGACAGAGATGACGACGTCGGCTGCATGCCCGCCCGCAGTCGCCAACGACCTGAGCAGTGGCCATCCGATACCGAGTCGCCTTCACCTGTGCCCTCCGATCCCCGCCCGCACACGACCGTGCCTTCAACGATCCCACAACGGCCCAGACCGCACATCTCGACCTCCGGATTCCGGGGTCGGCTCGGGCAGGGCTCGCGTCGTTCACCGCGTCAGCATCGCCCGGATCCGGTTTGCACCGCATCTTCACGCCGATGAAGGATCTGTTGACGCGGATTGGTCCGGCGTCGGCGATGGTGCAGGGTGTCAGGAATGCTCCCGGTGCTCGATCTGTCGACGTCGCAGACAGACCCCGACGGTTTCCGTGTCGCGTTGCGCGAGGCCGCCCACACGTACGGGTTCTTCTACCTGACCGGGCACAGTGTCTCGGACGCACAGATCGCCGAGGTACTGAGGTCGGCCCGCGAGTTCTTTGCGCTGCCGGTCGATGTCAAGAACCGGATCAGTCAGTTGCAGAGCCCGCAGTTTCGCGGCTACTCCCGACTGGGCGGTGAGTTGACCAACGGCCAGGTCGACTGGCGCGAACAGATCGATATCGGCCCCGAGCGCGCCACCGTGCCCGGCGCCGAGGGTTACTGGCGGCTACAGGGCCCCAACCTGTGGCCCGAGCAGCCGACGGGGTTCCGGGCAGCCTTCGAGGACTGGGACCGATCGCTGTCGGCGGTGGGTCTGCGGCTGTTGAGGCTTTGGGCCGAGTCGCTGGGCGCTGCTGCGGACCTTTTCGACGATGCGTTCGCCGGACTGCCCGCGACACTGATCAAGGTGGTGCGCTACCCCGGTGGCGCCGCCAGCGACCAAGGCGTTGGTGCACACAAGGATTCGGGTGTGCTCACGCTGCTTCTGGTAGAGCCGGACTCGACGGGGCTGCAGGTCGAACTCACCGCGGGTGAGTGGGTCGACGTACCGCCGGTGCCCGGTGCGTTCATCGTCAACATCGGCGAACTCCTGGAAGTCGCCACCGGTGGCTACCTGCGGGCCACCCGGCACAGGGTGCTGTCACCGAAGCCGGGCACCGACCGGGTATCGATCCCCTACTTCCTCAATCCCGCCCTCGATGCCACGGTCCCGCTGATCGTGCTGCCCGACGAACTGGCAGCCCTGGCTCGTGGTGTCGAAACCGACCCCGACAATCCGATCTTCAACACCTACGGTGAGAACGCCTGGAAATCACGAACCCGCGCACATCCCGATGTCGCCGAACGCCATCACGGGATCCGGCCCACGAGCGTCCCTGGCTCCGGCTACTGAACTGACCGGTCGGGCCCGAGAGTTGCCGTCGTCATGAGCGCAACCCTGCCGGTTGCCGCAGATCCTTCCTAGTCTTCGCGAGATGTTCGACGTGCGCAGATTGGTGGTGTTGCAGGAGATAGCACGCTGCGGATCTCTCAGTGCCGCAGCTGCTGCCATGAACTACACCACATCGGCGGTCTCCCAGCAGGTCACCGCATTGGAGCGCGACCTGGGTTGCACCGTGCTGGTGCGCGGCCCATCCGGTGCGCGCCTCACACCCGCAGGTAGCACCCTCCTCGAGCACGTACCCGCGATCCTCGGTGCCGTGGCTGCCGCCGAGCGCGACCTCGCCAACGGCACCACCAATCGGCCGGGCGTCGTGCGCATCGCATCGTTCGCCAGCGCGGCGGCGGTCATCCTGCCACCGGCCATTGCTCGCACTCGACGGGTATTGCCCGGGCTGGCAGTGGAATTGGTGACAGTCGATCCCGACGACGGGGTGGAACTACTACGCAACGGCGACGTCGACGCCGCGATGGTGACCGAAGTGCCGGGGGAACACACCGACTTCCCGGGCGTGACCACGCTCGACGTCTACAACGACGAGTTCTTCGTGGTGCTGCCATCCGGACATCGCCTGGCGGACCGGATCGAGGTGCCGATGGCCGAACTGGCGCGCGAGAACTGGGTGGTGAGCAGCCAAACGGGTCTGTGCCCGGACACTCGCGTCTTCCGCAACACCTGCAAGCGTGCGGGATTCGAACCGAACGTCAGTTATCGTGCCGAAGAATACGCGACGGTACAGGGCTTCGTCGCCGCCGGGCTCGGTGTGTCCCTGGTGCCGTCACTTGCGGCATCGGGCGCACGCACCGACGTTGCCATTCGCAGGGCCGCAGGGCACCGTCCCATGCGCAAGGTGTCCATAGCCACCGCCGCTGCACCGGTACCGGCAAGCGTTCTGGCCACCGTGGTCGGATTGATCACCACGGCCGGCAAAGCCATTGCAACGCAGACCGAGTGCAGCATTGCTGCAAGCGCTTCCAGCGTCGCTTGAACCACCTGTTCACACATCTGGAGTGTCCCTAGATTTTCCCGCGGACCACGAAGCGAGGAGCCCGCACCGATGCCCACCACCATCACCGCCGTACCCGTTCTGCGAACCGTCGAGGAGGCCATAGGTGTCGCGAGGACCGTCGCGGCATCAATCGCCGAGGGGGCCGTGCAACGCGAGATCGACGGCAGCCTGCCGACCGAGGCCCTGACTCAGATCGGCAGCTCCGGTCTGCTGGGAATACTGGTCCCCAAGGCATTCGGCGGCCCGGACCTACCCCGGTCCACCGCCGTCGAGGTACTGCGCATCCTCGCGCGGGCCGACTCGGCCGTCGGCCAACTGCTGTTGGCCCATTACGTCGTCACCGCCGCCATCCGCGGTCTGCAGTCCGACGAACCCGCTCCGCGGATCTACCGAGACGTCCTCAACGGGGCTCAGCTCGGCAATGCCACCGTCGAGCGAGGAACCCGGACCAGTGTGGAGCGCACCACCACGGTGACTCGACAATCCGATGGAGACTGGGTACTCGAAGGAACGAAGTTCTACGCCACCGGATCACTCGGTGCCACCTGGATCGCCGTCGCTGCCAGGATCAGCGGAACCGACCACGGAGCAACTGTTTTCGTTCGCCCCGGTGATCCGGGCGTCATCCTGAACCTGGACCGCTGGTCGTCCTTCGGTCAACGCGGCACAGCCAGCGGCGAAGTCGTTCTGGACAAAGTCCACGTCGCCGCCGATCTGGTCATCGACGAAGGTCCAGACCCCGACCCCCTGTCGGCGGAACCGTCGGTCCTCGGCGCATTCGATCAGGCGCTGCACACCGCCATCGACGTCGGCACCGCCCGAGCCGCGCTCGAAGACGGTGCGGACTTCGTCGCATCGCGTAGTCGGCCATGGTTCGAGGCACACGTCGAACGCGCCGCCGACGAATCACATGTCATCCGCCGATTCGGGGAACTGACCGCCAAACTGTATGCCCTGGAGGCACTGTTGGCCCACGGCTCGCGCCTGGTCGACGGCGCGCTGGCCGCACCGGAAGTGACCCGCGACGCAGCGGCAGCGGCTTCGCTTCAGGTGGCAGCGGCAAAGGCCCTGGCCCAGGAGTACGCCGTCGAGATCGCCAGCGGCATATTCGAACTGACCGGGACATCGGCAACCGACACCAAGTACGCACTCGACCGGCACTGGCGCAATCTACGCGTGCACACATTGCACGATCCCGCTCGGTGGAAATACGTCCATCTGGGGCGGCACA
This sequence comes from Mycolicibacterium neoaurum ATCC 25795, assembly GCF_000691525.1. Classification (GTDB taxonomy): domain Bacteria; phylum Actinomycetota; class Actinomycetes; order Mycobacteriales; family Mycobacteriaceae; genus Mycobacterium; species Mycobacterium neoaurum. The sequence continues at coordinate 920,674 of NZ_JMDW01000008.1, read as the reverse complement.
CCCTGGACGGCACCCTTCCGCCGCGTCTCGGCCTGCTCCTCTGACACCCACTACCCACCAAGGATCACTCATGACCGGCTTTTATCTCACCGGCAGCATCAACGTCCCGACCACCGCCACCGCATTCGCTCTGGTCGGAGAGCACCTGCAGCCAGGCGTGCGTCGCGTCCCCGACGGCGAACCAGGCGACCGCGCCAACTGGGTTCTGGTGCATTCGTCTCACTTCCTGTCCAACCCGACCCTCGACGTCATCGACGGACGCGCCACCATCCGCCCGGGAACCGAGGTGTCCTTCGGCGATATCGACTACCACTCCGCCGCGATCGCCTCCCATCGCGAATTCCGGTCCGCCCGCGACGCCGGAATCCTGGAGCCCGACAGCAGGTTCCTTGTCTCCATCGCCACTCCGTTCAACGCGGTGAACTCGTTCGCCCACTTCGACTCTCAGGTCGAGATCGCACTCGCGTACGAAACCGCGCTGCGACGCAGTGTCGAGAAGATACAGGACGCCATCCCGCATGCGGACTTGGCCATCCAGTGGGATCTGCCGACCGAACTGGCGACCATCGAAGGATGGTTCGCCAACCCCTACCCCGACCAGGAGTCGATCTTCGCGGCCACTGCCCGCCTTGCGGACTGGATAGCCGACGATGTCGACCTGACCTTCCACCTCTGCTACGGCGACTCGAAATTCGGGGCATCGCCCTTCATGGGTGAACCGCCCACCGAGGAGGCGGCCGCACGCGGTGGGCGGCACATCCTGCCGCGGGACGCCGGCGCGATCGTGACATTGTCCAACGGCCTTGCGCGCCATATCGCCCGTCCCATCAACGCCATCCACGCGGCGACGGTGGCCGCGTGGACCAAAAGGGCACACTGGCAACCCCTGACCGGGTTGGCCGTCGAAGCCGAGACGGAGTTCTATCTGGGCTTGCTGCACGCCGAGGACGGCGCTGCAGGCACCCGGCGCCGGGCCGCGCTCGCCGCCGAGTTCCTGCCGCAGTTCGGGCTGTCCACCGAATGTGGACTCGGACGGCACTCCGCCGAACAACTCGACGCCGTACTCACCGCATGGCAGGAACTTTCCACCACCTATCAACCCGTCCTCGCGACGGCCTGAGCACCCGAGGACATCTCATGACCGATCTGGCCACCCGCACGGCCTTTCCCGAACAGCTGCAGCCTGCCGAGGACACCATCGCGTCTCGACCAGGGGATCCCGGCCTGATCGCCTTGCCGCTGATCATCGCCGGTGGCTTCGGGCTGGGCGTCACCAATACCGGCATCCTCGACGTGCCGGCCGCCGCGGTACCAATTCTGTTGTCGGCGACGTCGATAGGGCTTCTGATCGCCACGCTGTGGTCGGCGGCGCTGGGCCAGAACGTCAACGCAACGGTCTACGGCACGTTCTTCGGCTTCTATGGGAGCTACGCGGTGTTGTCGCTGGGCCTCACGCACGACTGGTTCGGCATCGACGCTGCCGACGCCGGGGGCACCGTCGCCCTGTGGCTGACCAGCTGGCTGGTGACCATCGGCCTGCTGACCGTGCTACTGCTCCGCCTGCCCTGGACCTACCCGGTGTTGCTGCTAGTGGTCGATCTGGCCCTGGCCGCGCTGCTGATCGGAAATCTCACCGCCAGCCCCGGTGCCACGCACGCCGGCGGATGGCTGGTCTTCGTGTTCGTCGGTTTCGTCGTGTACTTCTACGCGGCGGCGCTGTGGGCGGAAACCGGCGGCCGGACTCTCCCGCTGGGGCGCCCCCTCGTCGGCTGAGGTCATCGTCAGTGCGACGCCGCTCACATTCGTTAGCGCAGCTATCTGATTTTTGGTTGACTGGGCAATGATTCAATCCAGTGGCCGCGCAGACAGGGATGAGCCGTGATCGACAGCGTGAAACAAGCCGTGAACCGGTTCGCATCGGTGCCCGCCGCGGCCGCACTGCTGGCCAGTGTGGCCGGCGGCGTGGCCATCGCACCGGCGGCGGCCGACCCATGCCCCGACGTTCAGCTGATCTTCGCCCGGGGCACCTTCGAAGCGCCCGGCGTCGGATCCGTCGGGCAGAGCTTCGCCGACGCCGTACAGCAACGCGCAGAAGGTAAGTCCGTCAACACCTATGCGGTCAACTATCCCGCCTCGCTCGACTTCGCGACCGCAGCCGATGGAGTCGCCGATGCCAGAAACAAGGTGCTCTCGACCGTATCCGCTTGCCCCGACAGCAAAGTGGTGGTGGGAGGCTACTCGCAAGGGGCCGCGGTCGCGGCATACCTCACCATGGACGCCGTGCCCGAGGGGTACCAGCTGCCGCCCACCATCACCGGCCCGCTACCCCGCGAGGTGGCCGACCACGTCGCGGCGGTCGTACTGTTCGGCAAACCATCCAGCGGCTTCCTCCAGATGATCCACACCGGCGCTCCCCCCATCACGGTCGGATCCGAATACGCGGGCAAGACCCTCGACGAGTGTCTACCGGAGGACCCCGTGTGTTCACCGTCCGGCCGCGACCAGGGCGCCCACGGCGCGTACGCCGTCCGCGGCCTCACCGGCCAGGCGGCGGATTATGTCGTCGCCAAGCTAGGGTCGTCCGCCGCGAACTGACTGATCGTCACCCTCTTCGATACGAAACGCCCACGGGCCCAACAGTTTCGCCTTGACATTTGGCGACGGTGTCGCGGGATGCCCGGGACGGCGAGACAAGCCGCGGATTTCGCTACATAATCTTGTTGAACCTGCAATTATATTGCGGGTTCGGCACCACCTGCGAATTCCCTTTGTCCACCGCTCCGCGCCCGTCGATGCATCGCCGCACCGCAGCGCGCGAGCATCGTGCGGTCTCTTATGTCGAAGGACTCCCATGAGTGTCGCGAGGCGCCTTGCCGCCGTGGGTTTTGCAGCCGCCCTCATCATCGGCGGGCGCACCGCACCGGTGGCGCAGGCCACCACGACACATCAGTCCGGCAGCACGGCTTTCTATCTGCGGTACACCTGCCTGTGCGACTCGGTTCCCCACGCCCAAGAGGCCCTCGACCTGGCGAGCGGTTACCTCGACGATGTCGGCCCCATCAACGGCATCGGCTACCCCGCCGGCCTGTTGTTCGCGCTGGACTCCGTGATCGGCGCCGGTGGAGTGAACTCCGCACTCGGGTCGGTCGCCGACGGCGTCAAGATCACCCTCATCGGCGTCAGTCAGGGCGCGATCGTGCTCAACTATGTCAAACAGTCACTGGCACTGCAGATCACCGCAAACCGCCCGCATACTGAACTGTCTTTCGTCACCTTCGGCGACCCGACGAACGGCACCGGCGGCATTGTCGCCAAAAACCCACTGCTCTGGCTGACGGTGCCCTTGGGTCCACTGCCCACCCCCTACAACACCACCGAGATCGTCCGCGAGTACGACGGGCTCGCCGACTGGCCCGACCGTCCGACCGCACTGTCGGCGGTGAACGCCCTGCTGGGCACGCTGGTCGTGCACCCCGACTATGGAGTCGCAGCGGACCCGCGCACGCCGGGCACCCTGAAAACCGTCACCACCAACATCCTCGGCGGCACCACCACCCACTATCTGGTGCCCACAGCCGAACTACCCATCACTGCGATTCTCCGCGCCGCGGGGGTCGACACATCGATCATCGACGCGTGGCTTCGACCGCAGATCGACCGTTCCTACAACCGCCCCAAGATTTCTCCGTCGGCAGCCACCACCAGCGAGGAATCCACCGCCCCGGCAGAACACGCAGCCACGCCCGAAAACACCGCCACCACCACTGTCGAGGACGCGGCGAAGGCTGTTTCACCGCAACATGTTTCGTCCTTCGGTTCGGTCGATCGTGCCGCCAAATATCAGCCCGAGGAGGCCGGCAGCTCCCACCGCGAAGCGGCTGCGTCACCGCGGGCCGCAGACACCCACGAGGACGACGCGAGTGTGCGGACGTCGGTGACCCCGACCCGCCCGACCGAGGTCGAGCGTCCGTCGGCATCTCAGGTGGACAGTGCACCCCACGACACCAACACCACGACTGAGCGGCAGACCGAAAGCCGCGACAGCGCAACACCGCATACCGACAAGGAGCCCAAGAGCTGACGAGAGTTTCAGCCGTCAACCCATGCGTCCGACTATGGCGTCAAGACGATGCGCCCGAACACCTGCCCGGCATCCATCAGACGATGCGCGTCCGCGGCACGCTCCAGCGGCAGCACGTCCTGTACCACCGCGTGCAATGCACCGCGCGTCACGGCGTCGAACTGTTGCCGGCGAACAACATCTTTGGCGTCCTCGCCGATGGTGTCGAGGCTGAACGTCGCCAGCGAGCGCGATAGCTGGAACCCGCCCAACAAGCGTGCTCCCACATCTTCAGGCACCGGCCCGGCCACCATGCCTGCGATGACCATCCGGCCGTTCGGTGCAAGCCGGTCGATGAACTCCGGGACGGCGTCACCGCCCACGATGTCGATGATCACGTCGAAATGTGTCGGCGCGTCAGGATCGCCATTGCCCTCGCGATCGAGGATGTGCGTGGCGCCGAGCTCGCCGAGGCGTTGCCCGCGATCCCGCGAGGACGTGGTGACCGCGACGACCTTCGCACCCGCAGCTGCAGCGAGTTCCACCGTGGCGATGCCGATGCTGCCCGAGCCGCCGCGTACGAGGACGGAGTCGGCGGAACCGAAGTGGGCGTGGGCCAACGCGAAATGTGCGACGGGACCCGCGCCTCCCACCGCGACGGCATCCACGTAGGACAGCTCGTCCGGTAACACCGCGATATCCGATACCCGGGCGGTTGCGAAAGCGCAGTAACCGCCGCCGATTCCGGTGAACGCCCACACCCGCCGTCCCACCCAGGAAGCGTCGACATCGGCTCCGACCCCCGACACCACCCCGGCCACCTCACTGCCGGGGATCAGCCCGGCGGGCACCGGATGCATATCCGCGACAGTGCCGCGTCGGATCATCGCGTCCACACCACCGACTCCGATCGCCGCGGTCTCGATCACGACCTGATCCGGTTCCGGTGTGGGGTGCGCGATATCGATGATTTCCATGCCGCTCGGATCGCCAAACCGCTGGATTCTCACTGCGCGCATCGGCCAACTCCTCATCTCACGTCGAGTACGCTCGGACGTTAGTGGACGACCCCGTCCACTTGACCCAAGTGAGAAGCACCGCCACTCAGATGACCCAGATGTTGCGCTCGGACGCGCGAGACAACCGCGACCGTGTGCTGGCTGTGGCACGCGAATTGTTCGCCGAACGCGGACTCGAGGTGACCATGCGGGAAATCGCACGGCGGGCCGAGGTCGGCCCGGCGACGCTCTACCGACGCTTCCCTTCCAAGACCGATCTCGTGGGCGCGGTGTTCGCCGACGAAGTGCGCCTGTGCACCACGATCGTCGACGAAGGATGCGCGGACACGGATCCCTGGCGTGGGTTCTGTTCGGTGATCGAGCAGGTCTGTGTGCTCAACGGACGTAATCAAGGTTTCGTCGACGCATTCACCTCGGCGCAATTCGACACGGCTCAGTTCGACGCGTCCGACTACGCCGCTCACCGCCGAGCGGCATTGGCATCCCTGACCGCACTGGCGCGCAGGGCGCAGGCGGCAGGTCGGCTGCGCGCCGACTTCACCATCGATGACCTCATCCTGGTCCTGCTGGCCGGACGTGCCCTCGCGTCGATACCCCAACACAGGCGCGAAGCGGCGGCGCGGCGCTTCGCCGCGTTGGCCATCGACGCCTTCCGCGCCTGACCCGGGCTGGCTCGCCGTGTAGTGACACCGGCGGGTGGTGTGGTCTGCGACACTCCTGTCATGATCCAGGGCTTCTCGCATATCGGAATCTGCGTCACCGACCTCGACCGTTCCATCCGCTTCTACACCGACGTCTTCGGATTCGTGAAGCTCTATCAGCTGGACTTCGACAACAACGAGGTCGCCGCCACCATGGAGCAGGAAGGCCGGTTCCGCTCCGCGATGCTCATCCGCAACGACATCCGGATCGAGTTGCTGCAATGGGTCGATGTGCCCACCACCGGTTCCGGACAACGCAAACCGATGACCGAACTCGGCTTCACCCACCTGTCGTTCCGCGTGGAGGACGTCGACGGCCTGACCGAAGCGATCGTGGCCGCGGGCGGGACGTTCGTAGAGTCGACCCGCACGGTGCTGGGGGATCCGGCGGATCCCACCTCGGGACGCTTCATCTATCTGACCGACCCGGACGGCACCCGTATCGAGTTGATGCAGAACGTGCCCGACCTGTCCGGCATGAGCGGGTGAGCACTCAGGTTACGTCGCGTCGTACCGTCTGCGACTAAGGCTGTTTCCAGCCGGTGATGCGCAGGTAGGGGTCGGCGCCGATGTTGTCCTCGGGCCGACCCCCGTGTTCGACCTCGGTCTCGGATACATCGACGGCGGCCACCGTCTGGGACAGGTCGACCGGCGGCGGTAGCACCGAGTATTTGCTCTTCGGTGGTTGCTGTTCCTCGCCCATATCAGCCCCTCCCCTGTTGACACTGCTTTGTCCTGTCGCACATTCTGGCTGATCTCGCGGGCCACAGTGTCACGAACGGCTGGCGAGCCGCGAGAGCGACGTCGACCCGCTCACCGGCTTAGTACCTCGATCAGCGCTTTCTCCCGTGCGCAACGTCACTCGACCGAAACCCGTTCCCCCAAGTCGGTTATCAGGTGCTTCTCAGAGTCGCCACGGATAATTCCGGATCGTCATGCCACAACGTGAGCCCGCCGGGCCGGTCACCGATGTGCTGCCGCAGGTGCGAGGTCCGCGCCACCGTATGCCGCGGCGCGGTCCGTCGCGCCGCGGACGGGTCGTCCTCCGCACGATCACCGCTCTCATCGCGGTCGCCACGATCGTCATCACGGGCGTCGGATGGTCGGTGTACCGCAACATCGCAGGGGGGATCACCACCTCCGAGGCGCTCGCGGGTGCGGCGACCTCGACCGGAGGTGACCAGAACATCCTCATCATGGGTCTCGACAGCCGATTGGATCAGCACGGCAATCCGCTGCCAAAGGACCTGTACGACGCCCTGCACGCGGGTGATGAGACGGTCGGCGGCTACAACGCCAACGTGCTCATCCTCCTGCATGTGCCGGGCGGCAACGGTCCCGTGACCGCGGTGTCGATCCCGCGCGACGACTATGTGCGCCTGCACGGCTGCCCCAGTGGCGAGTGCCAGGGAAAGATCAAGCAGGCCTACGGTCTGGCCTACCAGGAGACGATGAACTCACTCGCCGACAGCGGGTCGACGTCCACCGATCCCGCGGCCAACGAGCAGATCGCGCGCGAGGCCGGCCGCAAGGCCCAGATCAACACGATCAGCGACCTACTGCGCGTTCCCGTCGACCACTTCATCGAGGTCACCCTCGGCGCATTTTTCCAGATCGCGCAGGTTGTCCAGCCGATCACGGTGTGCCTGAACGACGACACCGCCGACGACTTCTCGGGCGCCGATTTTCACCGCGGGGTCCAGCAGATCGACGCCGCCCAGTCGATGGCCTTCGTCCGGCAGCGCCGCGACCTCAACAACGACCTCTTCACCGACCTGGACCGCACGCGCCGCCAGCAGGCGTTCATCGTCTCGCTCGTGAAGGCCGTGCGGGACGGTGGCTCCCTGTCGAACCCCGCCGCGCTGCGACACCTCGCGGAGGTGGCCAAGCAGAACGTGGCCGTCGACGCGGGATTCGACATGATGAAGTTCGTCGATCAGGCGTCGGCGCTGAGCGACAAGCCGATGTCGTTGTACACGCTGCCGATCGGAGAATTCGGTCAGGACCCGCTCGGGCAGGACGTGAACATCGTCGACGTCACGACGATCCGATCGATCGTGCAGAACCTGTTCCAGACCGGCTCGCCGAATCCTCCTGTCCCCGCAAGCCCTTCGATGTCAAACGACGAGCCGGCAGCGGTCAGTGTCGTCAATGCGACCGGGCACACGGGGCTGGCGACCAGCGTCGCCAAGGAGCTGAGCGCTCACGGCTTCACCCGCGGTGACATCGGCACCGCCGAGGCGCTGTCGGACACCACCACCGTCGAGTACGGCCCCGGCGCCGAGCCCGCAGCCGCCGCGGTCGCGAACGACTTGCCCATCGCCGTGACATCCGAATCGTCCACCGCGGTGCCGCTCAACACCGTCGTCGTCACCATCGGCTCCGACTACCCCGTGAACGGTTACGAGAGCGGAATGTCGCCGGGCGCAGGAGAAACGGCGGTGCCCGCAGAAATCACGACGGTGGACGCGACCGCGACCGGAACACACGCACCCGCGCCGACCGATCTGACCGAGATGTCGGGCGCCCGCATTCCCTGCGTGCGCTGACCGCTGGGCGCACCATAGCCGACCCGGCAACGTGCACCCGCAACCACGTGCGCACCGGCGCTTTCAAATCGCCGCAAACGGAAAAAACCGCGGACCTAAAGTAGGTCCGCGGCTATTCCGATGTCTTGCGACATCACACTAGTAGCGGGGACAGGATTCGAACCTGCGACCTCTGGGTTATGAGCCCAGCGAGCTACCGAGCTGCTCCACCCCGCGTCGGTGAACACAACATTACCCAAGGGCGTTCAGCACGCCAAATCGGCTGCTCAGCCATGGTTTTAGCGCGCGAATCGGACCGCCTGCCCGACCGCGAGAACCCTTTCGGGATCGAAATGATCGGCGAGGTCGGCCAACCGGCGCCTGGTGTCCGCGTCGTAGACGCGTGCCGTCCGCGCATCATCGGTCGCCGGCGCGAAATTGGGCAGCAATCCGCCCGTGGACCACGGTTGCAACGCCGCGGTGAGCGCGTCGGCCTGCGGGACAACCGCGTCGGCAGCAGGACCCATCGGTACCCCGATGACCGTCACCGCATACTTGGCGTTGCGGTGGCAGAACGCACTGGGATGCGGCGCCTGCCGGGCCATGGCACCCCCGAGCATGCGGACCTCGACGATGGTCTGCACCGATCCCGAACCCGGCCCGGCCGCGTCCAACACCACGCTCACCGCGTCAGAATCCAAGTCGCGCAACAACACCTGCGCCTCGTGAATGGGCATCGGGTCGACCGGGTCGGCGTGCACCGCACCGATGGCCGGGTACGGCAGCACCCCGACGGTGTCCAGAATCGGCGTGGCCGCCTCCCGCATCGGTGCCAGAAGCGCTGCGGCCTCGGGGAAGTCGTCCAACGCGGTATAGCGCACCGCCACGGTCAACCGTCCGGCCAATGGTTCCGGAACACCGGGCAGCGGCGGCAATTGCGCCATGGCGATGGAGGTATTGATGTTCTCCGGCAACCCGACGCTCCACTGCGCCCATTCGCGCAGCACCGCGGCGGCGTCACCACCGTCGAAATACAGCGCGCCGCCATAGAACTCGGAGATCGGCAGCAGGTCGATCTCCACCGCCGTCACGATGCCGAGGGTGGCCTTGCCCCCGCGCAGCCCCCAGAAGAGCTCACTGTGGGCCTCAGGGGTCACCCGCAGGCACTCTCCCGCGCCCGTCACCACGTCGAAAGCACGCACATGATCGGAGGACAATCCGACACTGCGGACCAAGGGCCCGATGCCGCAACCGGTGAGGAAACCGACCACCCCGACACTCGGTGACGACCCGCACAGGGGCGCCAACCCGTGTGGCGCAGCGGCATCGAGGACCTGCTGCCACCGCGCTCCGGCGCCGACGCGCGCGGTCCGGGTGTCCGGGTCGACCACACAGTCCGTCATCGCGCCGGTGAGGATCAGCAGGGTGTCCGAGCCGATCGCGGTGGCACCGTGCCCGGTTGCTTGAACGGCCACGCGCAGACCATGGGACGCCGCGAACCGCACGGTCTCGGCCACGTGGTGCGGCGCCGTCGAGAACACCACGGCGGCCGGCTGCACCGCGACCGCGACGTTCCACGGCGTGCAGCGCTCGTAACCGGGCTCACCGGGCAGCGCCACCAGGGCGCTGACGTGCTCGGGCAGTGTCGACACGACGTCGCTGTCGACGGAGTCGGCCAGGGGCATGCGAGAGTCCTTTCAGGCAGTGCGGTGTGCAACTGCGAAAAGCCTCCCGCGACGCACTTGGCGTCTTCTTGGAACGAACTACAAGTGGCCCGACGGGAAGATGACTCTGCGCCCACGGCGACGTGCTCTCGCACTTTTCCGCCGTGGGCGCAGAGTCAACACAAAATGACTAGCGCGCCTCGCGGTAGCGGTTCATCGCATCATCCAGACGCTGCAACGCCGCGCCGAACTCTTCGAAATTGCCGCTGGTCTGCGCCTGCTGCATATTGTCCAGCGCCGAGTTGACCTCCTGTAGCGCAGCAGCCTTGGCACCCGAGAGCGTCACCGGTCCACCCGGGGGCACAGCCGCCGCGGGCGGTTCGGCCGCCGGTGCCGGCGTCCGGCCCTGCTGACCGGCCGGCGGGGTGGCCGCGGGCTGACCGTTGGTCGGTGCCGCCTGCGGACGCCCGGCCTGGCCATCGGCCGGTGCCGGACCGGTCGCGGTGGAACCCGCTCCGGCGCCGAAGATCTCGTCGAGTGCATCACGCACCGTGGGGCCGTACCCGACCTTGTCGTTGTACATCATGGCCACGCGGATCAGACGCGGATACGTCGAGGCCGCGTCGCTGGTGCCCGGTGAGGCGTAGATCGGTGCGACATAGAGCAAACCGCCGTTACCGATCGGCAGGGTCAGCAGGTTGCCCCACCGGATACGGTTCTGGCCGTCGCGACCGATCTGCCCCAACTCGGTGGACACCGCGGTATCGGTGCTGATCGCGTTGAACGCCAGCTTCGGACCGTTGACCTGCCCGGGCACCGTGAGCACCGTGAGCTTGCCGTAGGTGTCCGGATCCGAGCTGGCACTGATGTAGGCGGCCAGGAAGTCACGACGGATCCAGTTCATGGCACTGGTCAGCTGGAACGACGGTTCGCCGTTCTGCTTGGCCTGATCCTTGGCCACGATGTAGTACGGCGGCTGGAAGCTGCTGGCCGTCGGGTTGGGATCCAGTGGCACATCCCAGAAGTCGGCGTTGGTAAAGAACTTCACCGGGTCGTCGACGTGGTACTTGGCCAACAGCGCACGCTGCACCTTGAACAGGTCCTCGGGGTAGCGCAGATGCTGCTTGAGCTCCTCGGAGATATCCGCCTTGGGCTTCACCGTTCCGGGGAACACCGACATCCAGGCCTTGAGCACCGGATCGGTCTCGTCCTGGGCGTAGAGCGTCACCGTGCCGTCATAGGCATCGACGGTGGCCTTCACCGAGTTGCGGATATAGGACACCTGCTTATCGGGCAGCAGGCGGTTGACCGCCACTTCGTTGGAGTCGATGGTCGCGTTCGACAGCGTCGTCAACTCCGAATAGGGGTAGTTGTCCAACGTGGTGTAGCCGTCGACGATCCACACCATCCGCTTGTTGACGATCGCGGGGTACACACCGTTGTCGGTGGTCAGCCACGGCGCCACCGCCTCGACCCGCTGGGCCGGATCACGGTTGAACAAGATCTTGCTGTTGTCACCGATCACGTTGGACAGCAGGAAGTTCCGCTCGGCGAACTTGGCTGCGAAGACCGCACGCGCCAACCAGTTGCCCACCGGGACGCCACCGCTGCCCTGATAGGTGTAGTTCTTGGTCTCGGTGTTGGTCTCGTAGTCGTACTCGCGATCCACATCGCCGACCTTGCCGACGATGGCGTAATCGTCAGGGGCGCTGGCGATCACCGGGCCGAAGTACACCCGCGGCTGATCCAGCGGCGCCGGTCCTGGCGAGATGACACTGCCATTGGCGCCGACCACGCTGGCCAGGAACTCCGGGTAACCACCGTTCTGGTTCGGGTCGTTGGCGATACCGCGCACCGTGTTGGCGGGCGAGGCCACGAAGCCGTTGCCGTGGGTGTACACCGTGTGCCGGTTGATCCAGTCACGCTGGTTGTCGATCAACCGGTCGGGGTTGAGCTCGCGAGCGGCCACCACATAATCGCGGATCTGCCCGTCGGGCCCGACATAGCGGTCCATCGCCAACTGGTCGGGGAAGTTGTAGAAGTTCTTGCCCTGCTGGAACTGGGTGAACGCCGGGCTGACGATCGTCGGGTCGAGCAGCCGGATGTTCGAGGTGGTCGCCGTGTCCGAGGAGACCTGCTGGGCGGTGGCATTGGCATCGCCGCCGTAGTTGCGGTACTCCACCGTCTGGTCGGTCAACCCGTAGGCATCTCGGGTCGCGGTGATACTTCGGTTGATGTATTCGCTTTCCTTCTGCGCCGCATTCGGTTTGACGCTGAACTGCTCGACGATCAGCGGCCAGCCGGCACCGACCACCAAAGAGGACAACAGCAGCAGCACCAGGCCGATGGCCGGGATGCGAAGGTCACGAAGCACCAGGGCCGAGAACACCGCGACCGCGCAGATAACCGCGATGGCCAGCAGGATCAGCTTGGCGGGCAGCACCGCATTGATATCGGTGTAACCGGCACCGGTGAAGGGCTTTCCGGCGCGGGTGTTGCTGAGCAGCTCGTAGCGGTCAAGCCAGTAGGCGGCGGCCTTGAGCAGCACCAGGGTGCCCGCCAGCGCGATCAGCTGGATGCGGGCGGCGCGCGTGAGTGCACCGGAACGATTCGACAGGCGGATACCGCCGAACAGGTAGTGGCCCAGCAGGTTCGCCGCGAACGCCAGGAAGACCGCGACGAACAGGTAGGTGAGCACCAGCCGGTAGAACGGCAGGTCGAAGGCATAGAAGCCGAGGTCGATACCGAACTGCGGGTCCGTGATCCCGAATTCACCGCCGTTGAGGAACAGCTGCACCGGGGCCCAGTAGCTCTGGGCGACGATCCCGGCCAGCAGGCCGATGAAGATCGGGATGCCGATGCCGAACAACCGCAGCCGGCTCATCACCGTGGTGCGGTACCTGGCCACCGGATCGTTGGGACCCACCGTGGGCACGAATACCGGCCGGGTGCGGTAGGCCAGCGCCAGGCCGGCGAAGACGACCGCGCCGATGAAGACCGCCACCACGAAGAACAGTGCGATGCGGGTGAGCAGCACCGTCGTGAACACCGACCGGTACCCGAGCTCACCGAAGAACAGCCAGTCGACATAGCCGTCGATGAATCGCGGCCCCACCAACAACAACAGGACAACTGCTACCGCGACACCGATCAGAATCCGGCTCCGCTGTGTCAGCTGCGGCATTCGCGCCGCCGGCCGCATACCCAACTCGTCAACTCCACTCTGGTTGCGTGGCGCACCGACAAACCCGCCACAACATCAACGCCTCGCGCTGCTGGACGCAGCTGTCCTCATGCTACGCACCAACCGCCAAGGAGATTCTCAGCACGTGGGGGGTTCGCCACCGGCGGAAATCGTGTTCAGCGCATCGACCGCCGTGGTGAGGGTGTCCACCTTCACCAACTGCATGCTGTCCTCGCGCGCTGTCAGCGCCTCGGCACAGTTCTCCGCGGGCACCATGAACACCGTCGCACCGGCCTCGGCCGCCGCGAGCATCTTGTGGGTGATACCGCCGATCGAGCCGACCTTCCCGTCCGCGTCGATGGTTCCGGTCCCGGCGACGAACTTGCCGTCGTTGAGGTCTCCGGTGGTGAGCTTGTCGACCACGGCCAAGCTGAACATCAGCCCGGCCGAGGGTCCGCCGATATTGGCCAGGTTGAACTCGATGTCGAACAATGCCCAGGGTGCGTCGACCACGCCGATACCCAGGTACCCCTGGTCCCGTTCCGGGTGCTTGCCGAGGGTGACGGTGGTGGTACCCGCCGGGGCGTTCTTGCGGCGGAAGTCGATGACGAGCTGGTCACCGGGCTTGGTCTTCTTCACCTCGGCCTGGAACGCCGCGAGGTCGGCAACGGCGACGTTGTTCACCATGTCGATGGCATCGCCGGGCTGCAGCTTGCCCGCCGAGGGTCCCTTGTCCTCCACCGTCGAGACGGTGACCGCCTTCGGGTACTTCAGATAGGACAGCGCCGCGTACTCGGCATCGTCCTCGGACTGCCGGAACTCGGTCGTGTTGGCCTGATCGATATCGTCCTTGGACTTGTCCGGCGGATACACCAACTCGCGCGGCACCAGCTGATCGCGACCCGACATCCACAACAGCAGCGCCTGCCCCAGCGTCAGTCCGTCACGCTGGGCGACCGTCGTCATGTTCAGATGCCCGCTGGTCGGATGGACCACCTCACCGGCCACTCCGTCGGTGCTCTTGATGTCGACGACCTGCTTGCCGTCCACCTCGCCGAGGGTGTTGAAGGTCGGGCCCGGCCCCAGCGCCACATAGGGCACCGTCACGAGCGACAGCAGCAGACCGAAGGCCACAATCGGCACCAATGCCACCATCAGCGTCAGAATCCGCCTGTTCACGCCGCCCACAGTAGAGCGCGTTCACCCACAGCGTGACCCGCGGCCCTACCCGCACAGGTGTCGGTGGGTACCGTTGACGCTATGTCTGACCTGCCCTTCGGCTTCTCCTCCGGCGAAGACCCCGATCGCGACAAGCGCAAGAACGATCCGTCGGGGGATCCCTTCGGTCTGGGCGGTGCCGGATTCGACATGTCCGATCTCGGCCAGATCTTCACCAAGCTCGGCCAGATGTTCAGCGGCGCAGGCGGAATGGGGCCCGGCGGGCAGGGCGGGCCGGTCAACTACGACCTGGCGCGTCAGCTCGCGTCGAACTCGATCGGCTTCGTCGCCCCCGTGCCCGAATCCACCGCGACGGCGATCAGCGATGCTGTCCGGCTGGCCGAGACCTGGCTCGACGGTGCGACACCCCTGCCCGCGGGGACCATCCGGACCGCGGCGTGGTCGCCTTCGGACTGGATCGACAACACCATGGACACCTGGAAGCGGCTGTGCGACCCCGTCGCCCAGCAGATCTCCTCGGTATGGGCGCAGGCCCTGCCCGAGGAGGCCAAGGCGATGGCCGGCCCGCTGCTGGCGATGATGTCCCAGATGGGCGGGATGGCGTTCGGCAGCCAACTCGGCCAGGCGCTGGGCAAGCTGGCCGGTGAGGTACTGACCTCCACCGATATCGGTCTGCCGCTGGGCCCCAAGGGCGTCGCGGCGCTGATGCCCGCGGCGGTGGACGCGCTGTCGGAGGGTCTGGAGCAGTCGCGCAGCGAGGTGCTGACTTTCCTCGCCGCCCGCGAAGCCGCCCATCACCGGCTATTCAGCCATGTGCCGTGGCTGTCGAGCCAGCTGCTCAACAATGTCGAGGCGTTCGCCAAGGGCATGAAGATCGACATGAGCGGTATCGAGGACATGGCCCAGGGGTTCAACCCCGCCTCCCTCGCCGACCCAGCAGCCATGGAGCAGTTGCTCAGCCAGGGCATGTTCGAGCCGAAGGCCACCCCGGAACAGACCGCCGCGCTGGAACGCCTGGAGACCCAGCTGGCGCTGATCGAGGGCTGGGTGCAGACCGTCGTGACCGCCGCCCTGGGCGACCGGCTACCCGGAACTCCCGCCCTCAGCGAGATGCTGCGCCGCCGCCGCGCCACCGGTGGTCCCGCCGAGCAGACCTTCGCCACCCTGGTCGGGCTGGAGCTGCGGCCCCGCAAGATGCGCGAGGCCGCCGCGCTGTGGGAGAAGCTGACCGAGGCGGTGGGCGCCGATGCCCGCGACGCGGTGTGGCAGCACCCCGACCTGCTCCCCGGCGCCGATGATCTCGACGAGCCCGCCGGGTTCATCGACCGGGTGATCGGCGGGGACACCAGCGGTATCGACGAGGCGCTGGCCGACCTGGAGCGCAACGAGGGTCCCGACGGGCCTGTGGATAACTGAAGCGGCGTACGCGCCGACCGTGACAGAGTCATGGAATGCGGCGCTACGCACTCAACCCGGCCATGCCCGTGCTGTGGCGTCCCGACGGGACGGTACAGATCGGCTGGGATCCGCGCCGGGCGGTCCAGGTACACCCACCCGCAGGATTGACGGCCTCGACGCTGGCCCAGTTGTTGCGGTCCATGCAGGATCCCACCACTGCGGACGAATTGGTCAGCCGCGCAACAGAACTCGGAATGCAGCGGCCTGCCGTCGCGGTTGCCGATCTGCTCGCCGCCCTGGTACGAGCGGGTGTGGTGATCAGCCCGTCGCCGGCACATCGGCCGGTCGCGGTCCGCATCCACGGTCGCGGGCCGCTATCGGACCTGCTGGCCGGCGCGTTGCGCTGCTCGGCGACCCGGGTCACCCGCAGCAGCCGGGCACATGCCGCGGTGACCTCCGACAAGACCGACCTCGTATTGCTCGCCGACGCTTTGGTCGCCGACCCCCGCGTGCTGCGCGATCTGCACGCCGCCCGCATCCCGCATCTCCCGGTTCTGGTGCGCGACGGCACCGGTCTGATCGGCCCGCTGGTATTGCCCGGCGTCACCTCCTGCCTGCGATGCGCGGACCTGCACCGACGCGATCGCGACGAGGCCTGGCCCGCGATCGCGGCACAGCTCCGGCACTCCGTGGGCACCGCCGACCGGGCGACGCTGCTGGGCACCGCTGCATTGGCGCTGACGCAGGTGGATCGCGTGGTGCGCACGCTGCGCGCCGATACCGATACCGATACACCGGTGCCGTTGACGCTGGACCACACCGTCGAGTTCGACGTCGCCCGGGGTTCGGTGGTGACCAAGCACTGGTCACGGCATCCGTCCTGCAGGTGCTGATGATCAGTCGCAGGTAGTTACCGGTTCGTAGCGGAGCACTCAGCTACGTGGTGGATGATGGATGGGTGTCAGAAATCAAACGGCGTGGCGTCGCCCGGAACGCGAAGCTCGCCACCCTACCTGTCGGCTTCGCCGGCCGGGCCGCGCTCGGCTTCGGCAAGCGGCTGACCGGGAAATCCAAGGACGAAGTCACCGCCGAACTGATGGACAAGGCTGCCCAGCAGCTGTTCACCGTGCTCGGTGAACTCAAGGGCGGCGCCATGAAGGTCGGCCAAGCCCTCTCGGTGATGGAGGCCGCCATCCCCGAGCAGTACGGCAAGCCCTACCGCGAGGCGCTGACCAAGCTGCAGCGGGAGGCCCCTCCCCTGCCTGCGGCAAAGGTACATCGCGTGCTCGATCAGCAGTTGGGCACCAAATGGCGGGAACGATTCCAGAGTTTCGACGACACCCCGGTGGCATCGGCGAGCATCGGACAGGTGCACAAGGCCGTCTGGTCGGATGGCCGGACCGTCGCGGTGAAAATCCAGTACCCCGGCGCCGATGAGGCGTTGCGCGCCGACCTGAAGACGATCCAGCGCCTGACCGGCGTGTTCAAACAGCTGGCGCCCGGGGCCGATATCGAGAGTGTGGTCGCCGAGCTCATCGAGCGCACCGAGATGGAGCTGGACTACCGGTTGGAGGCCGACAACCAGCGGGCCTTTGCCACTGCCTACGACAACGACCCGCATTTCGCGGTGCCACGCATCGTGGCCAGCGCGCCCAAGGTCGTCATCGCCGAGTGGATGGACGGTATCCCGATGTCGGTGATCATCCGGGAAGGCACCCCCGAGCAACGCGATCTGATGGGAACGCGACTCACCGAGTTGACCTTCGGCGCCCCCAAGCGGCTTGAGATGATGCACGGCGACGCACATCCGGGAAACTTCATGCTGTTGGCCGACGGCCGGATGGGTGTCATCGACTTCGGCGCGGTGGCCCCGCTGCCGGGCGGTTTTCCGGCCTCACTGGGCAACTGCATCAGGTTGGCCAGGGACAAGAACTACGCCGAACTGCTGCCCGCCATGGAAGCGGCCGGGTTCATCCAGAAGGGTGAGCAGGTGTCGGTGGAAGAGATCGACGACATGTTGCGTCAGTATGTTGAACCGGTCGAGACCGAGGTGTTCCACTACACGCGTCGCTGGATCCAGAAGATGGCCGCGGGGCAGATGGACAACTCGGTCGCCCAGATCAAGATGGCCCGACAGCTGGATCTTCCTGCCAACCTTGCCATTCCGCTGCGCGTGATCGCCTCGACCATCGCGATCTGCTGTCAGCTGGATGCGCATGTGCCGGTGCGGGCCATCGCCAACGAGTACGTCCCGGGCTTCGCCGACTGAACGTTTCGCCGAGACTACGGGTTCTGGCGGGATTTTCTGGTTTCCCCGCCAGAACCCGTGGTCTCGGGCGTCGGCATCACGCCGCCTGACCGGCGTCGGCCTGCTTGCGCGGACGTCCGCGCGGCCGTTTGCGGGCCACGATCGCCCCGCGCTCGATGATCTCGCCGCCCCAGACGCCCCACGGCTCCTGGCGCTGCAGCGCTTCACTCAAGCACAGGCTGCGAATCGGGCAATCCGCACACAACGCCTTGGCCCGCTCCAGTTCGGACGGGCTCTCGGCGAACCACAGATCCGGATCGGCCTCGTGGCACGGCACCGCGGGCAGTGTGCGTTCTAGGCATGTCTGGACGGACATGTCTTGTCCCCTACTTCCTGGTCGTGTTCTCTCGGTGTCGGTCTTGTTCGGACCGGTGACCAGGTGTCTGGGGGTTCCTGTGCGGGTGTCCCCAAAACCAGAATGGCCACGGATCCGGTGAGTTCGGGTCCGTGGCCTTTTCGGCGGTGCTGGGGTTACCTAGGTGGTACCCCGCTTCACGGACGCGACGATCTCGCGGGCGGTGCGGCGCTTATGCTGCGGCGCGGCGGCGGCAGCAACGGGCGCCCAACCGGCTCGATGGGCGGCAGACATGCCGGCGACAGCAGCGAGGGTCAGCGGCATACCGCTGACATTTACGCCGCTGGGCATATTGATGATCGACATCGGACCGCCTCCTCTCGTGGAATCGTCTGGCAAAAAGCTGGTGATCTTGAGGCTAGAGCCTAACAGCCCGAAACCACAAGCGATTTTCTGACCTGGGGTTTTGGCGGGATTTATGCGAAAGTCGGCAGCCCGTCAGGACCGGGCGTTGACCAGGGCCAGCACATCGGGTCCGTACTGCTCCAGCTTGCGCGCCCCGATGCCGGGGATGGCCACCAACGCGGCGGCATCGGTGGGCAGCGTCTCGGCGATGGCGATGAGCGTGTTGTCGGTGAACACGACGTAGGCGGGCACCTTCAACTCCTGCGAGGTGCGCAGCCGCCATTCCTTGAGTTCGACCAGTAGCTGCTCGTCGATATCGGACGGACAATTCTCGCAGCGACGCAGCATGATCGCCGTCGGTGTGGTCAGCGCGCCGTTGCAGACCCGGCAGCGCGGGGTGGCTCCCCTGGCGCGTTTCGGGCGGGCGGGTGCGTTGTCGGCCGGGGTCTGCGGGGCGATCCCGTTGAGGAACCGCGAGGGCCGCCGCCCCTGCCTGCCGCCGGGCGTGCGGGCCAGCGCCCAGCTCAGGCTCAGATGCACCCGGGCGCGGGTGACCCCGACGTAGAGCAGGCGGCGCTCCTCCTCGACGGCTTCACTGTCGGGCCCGTGGGCCAGCGCATGCGAGATCGGCAGCGTGCCGTCCGCCAGTCCGACGAGGAACACCGCGTCCCATTCCAAGCCCTTGGCGGCATGCAGCGAGGCCAGCGTCACACCCTGCACCACGGGCGGGTGCCGCGAGTCGGCGCGTTGGCGCAGTTCGGCGACCAGTGCGCTCAGACCCAGCGAAGGGCGTTGTGCGACTTCGTCGTCGACCAATTCGGCCAGCGCGGTCAGCGCCTCCCAGCGTTCGCGCGCCTTGGTGCCCGACGGTGGCTCCTCGGTCAGTCCCAGCGGTTCCAGGATGCCGCGTACGAACCCGGGGAGGTCACCCGGCGTTTCGCGATCGACGTTGCGCTGCAAGGCGATCAGCGCCTGACGGATCTCCTGCCTGCTGAAGAATCCCTCACCGCCGCGCACCTGGAAGGCGATACCCGCCTCGGTGAGCGCCTCCTCGTACACCTCGGACTGGGCGTTGATCCGGTACAGCACCGCGATTTCGGCGGGGGCGGTGCCGTTGTCGATGAGCTTGGCGACCTTCTTGGCGACGGCGGAGGCCTCGGCGACCTCGTCGGGATGTTCGGCGAAGGTCGGTTTCGGGCCGGGATCGCGCTGACCGATCAGGTGCAGCTTGCTGCCGGCCATCCGACCGCGCGCGGCGGCGATGACCCGGTTGGCCAGTGACACCACCTCGGGTGTGGACCGATAGTCGCGTTCCAACCTGACGACGGTGGCCTCCGGGAAACGCCGGGAGAAGTCGAGCAGGAACCGCGGGGTCGCCCCGGTGAACGAATAGATGGTCTGGTTCGCGTCACCGACGACGGTGAGATCGTCCCGGTTGCCCAGCCAGGCGTCCAGGACGCGCTGCTGCAACGGGGTGACGTCCTGGTACTCGTCGACGACGAAGCAGCGGTAGCGATCGCGGAATTCCTGGGCGACGGCGGCGTCGTTCTCGATGGCGGCGGCGGTGTGCAGGAGCAGATCGTCGAAGTCGAGCAGCGCGGTGCCGTCGCGGTGGGTCTTGAGCTTCTCGTAACCGGCGTAGACCTTGGCCACGGAGTTCGCGTCCATCGGCACGTCGCGACGGGTCCTGGCCACCGCGGTCACGTATTGCTCGGGGGTGATCAACGATGCCTTGGCCCACTCGATTTCGCCGGCCAGATCACGCACATCGTCGGTACTGGCCTGTATCGCGGCACGGTTGGCCGCCTGCGCGACGACGGCGAACTTGCTGTCGAGCAGCTGCCATGCCGTGTCCCCTACCACCCGCGGCCAGAAGTACTGCAGCTGACGGCGTGCGGCGGCGTGGAACGTGACGGCCTGGACCGCGGCCGTCGGCACCCCGGCCTGATCACCGAGCGCACGCAACCTGCTGCG
Organism: Mycolicibacterium neoaurum ATCC 25795; assembly: GCF_000691525.1. GTDB lineage: Bacteria > Actinomycetota > Actinomycetes > Mycobacteriales > Mycobacteriaceae > Mycobacterium > Mycobacterium neoaurum. The sequence continues at coordinate 899,959 of NZ_JMDW01000008.1, read as the reverse complement.
CATCTCGCCCGCCGCACGCGCGGTGAAGGTGACCGCCAGCACCTGGCCGGGTGCGACATGCCCGCCCACCACCAAATTGGCGATGCGGCGGGTGATGGTCCTGGTCTTACCGGTGCCCGCACCGGCGAGCACACACACCGGACCGCGGGGCGCGACGACGGCCTCGCGCTGTTCGTCGTCGAGGTCGCCGAGGAGACTGTCGACGGACGGCATGGCCTCCATCATGGCAGGGGTGTCCGACATGTTCTCGGGGCGCATAGGGTGCAGGGAATTGCGCACCGACGTCGATAGGTTGATTCACCCATGAGCAATGCTGAGCTGACGATGTACACGACCTCGTGGTGTGGTTACTGCGCGCGCCTGAAGACCGCGCTCAAGGCCGAGGGGATCTCGTGGACCGAGATCGACATCGAAGGTGATCCGGCGGCCGCCGAATTCGTCGGTTCGGTCAACAACGGCAACCATGTGGTGCCGACGGTCAAGTTCGCCGACGGCTCGACGCTGACCAACCCGAGCGCCAAGCAGGTCAAGGCCAAGCTGCGCTGAGGTTGTCAGTGCTTCGAACTATTGTTCGAAGCATGACCCAAACCCTCGCTCAAATCGACGCACTGCACGCCGAGTCCTCGGCGTTGGTGGCCCAGGCCAACGCGCTGCGGACGAACTCCCGGACCGAACCAGATCTTCGCCGCGCACTGGCACTCTATGGGCGCGCGGCGGAGCTGGCGGGTGAATGCCAGCTGCGACTGCTCGCCCGGTTGACGGCCACCACGACGCCGCGCGCCCTGGGCGCCATGTCCTGGGTCGAGTACGTGGCCGGCCAATTGCGTATCAGTCCCGACGAGGCGCGGCTGCGTCTGCGCGATGTCGCGGCGCTGGGGCCGTGACAGCTCAGACGGCGTAGGCCCAAGACTCGATGATCTCGCGCGCGATCGAGATGGATCCGGGCAGCAGCACGCGCGACGGCGACGTGCTGCTCCAGTCCCCGTTCTCCAGCGCGTCGCGGATCTCTGCCCTGCTGAACCAGTCGGCCTCGGCGATCTCGCCGTCGTTGAAGGCGAACGGCTGCTCGGGATCACCGAGGGCGTGGAACCCGACCATCAGCGAACGCGGGAACGGCCACGGCTGGCTGCCCAGGTACTGCACATCGGTGACGGTGAGGCCGATCTCCTCGGCGATCTCGCGCACCACACAGGTCTCGAAGGATTCACCGGCCTCGACGAACCCCGCCAGGATCGAGAACATCCGCTCCGGCCAGACGCCTTGGCGCGCCAGCACGGCGCGGTCGTGACCGTCGTGCACCAGGCAGATCACGGCCGGGTCGATGCGCGGGAACTCCTCGTGACCGGTGGCCGGGTTGATCCGCGACCAGCCCGCCTTGATCGGCTTGGTCGGGGCGCCGTCGACCGGGCTGAACCGGGCGTGGTCGTGCCAGTTCAGCAGTGCGGTGGCGGTCGACACCAACTGCGCGCTGGCATCGTCGAACACCGGTCCGGCGCGGCGCAGATCGAGCACCTCGGTCCGGACATCGGGATCCTCGGGTGGCTCGAGCTCGCCGCGGATGGCCCAGACATGCCGGCCGTCGGCGAGACGACCGAGGAACACCGCATGCTCGGGCGGGGCGTCGCCGAGACTCGCGGTGCTTCCCAACACGACGCTGCCGTCGGCGATGAGCACCTGGTTGCGACGGTCGACACGCAGCACGCGAGCATCCGCCCACCCGGCGATGGCGGCGTCGACATCGGTGCGCAGGGTGTCGGCGCGGTCGGCGCCGACACGGGACAGCAGGGGGACGTTGCGCAGGCTGAAATTCACTACCGTTCCTCGTTCGAGCGGACGTAGAGCAGTCGGTCGCTCAGCTCCAGCGCATCGACGCGCTCGTCGTCGACCCGCAACAGATCACCGCCGCGCACCACCCCGAGCACGATGTCGGTGAGATGGCGCGGCGAGCCACCGGCCTCCTTGGGCTCCACCTGACGCTCGGCGATCGCGAAGCCGGCATCGGGGGTCAGCAGGTCCTCGATCATCTCCACCACGCTGGGGGTCTGGGTGGCCAGGCCAAGCAGCCGGCCCGCCGTCTCGGAGGTGACGACGGTGCTGTTTGCGCCGGACTGCTTGAGCAGGTGCTGGTTTTCGGCCTCACGGACCGCGGCGATGATGGTGGCGGTCGGGTTCAGCTCGCGCGCGGTGAGCGTCACCAGTACCGCGGTGTCGTCACGGTTGGCGGCGACGATGATCGATTTCGCGTGCTGAACGCTGGCCAGCCGCAGCACCTCGGAGTCCTGGGCATTGCCGCGGACGGTGACCAGGCCTGCGTTCTTGGCCTTCTCCAAGGCGACCGGGTCGCTCTCGACGACGACGATGTCGGCGGGAGCGACGTCATCACCGATCATGGCGGCCACCGCGGTGCGGCCCTTGGTCCCGTATCCGACGACGACGGTGTGGTTACGCACGCTTCTCCTCCATCGCTGGATCTTCAATGCCTGGCGCGACTGGTTGGTCAGGGTTTCCACCGTCGTTCCGATCAGCACGATCAGGAACGCCACCCGCAGCGGCGTGATCACCAGGACGTTGATCAACCGGGCGGACGGGGTGACCGGCGTGATATCGCCATATCCGGTGGTAGACAGCGAGACCGTGGCGTAATAGAGGCAGTCCAGGAACGACAGCGGGTCGTTCGCATTGGGCGCGGACTCGATATCGCGATAGCCGTGGCGGTCGACGTAGACGATGAGCACCGCGGCGAACAACGCACCCAGTGCCAGCAGCACGCGCGTGAAGATCCGTCGCCAGGGGCTGACGAACCTCTCCGGGATGCTCAGGACGTCGACGAGGTCGGCGTCATGTCGCGAAGTCAGGTCCTGGTTGACCGCCGCCAGGCGCCGGCGCAATCTACCTTTGGCCACGATTCACCGATCGGCACGGGGTGGGCACGCCACAATGTAACCATGACGACCCCCGTACCCGGAGTTGAGCAGCAGGCAATCGCATCGCGCGCCACGAAGATGGGCGTGTGGCTCGTCGGGATGGGGGTCTTGCATTTCGCCGCGCCGAAACCGTTCGACACCATCGTCCCCGCCGAACTGCCTGGTTCGGCCCGGTTCTACACGCTCGCCTCCGGCGTCGCCGAGGCCGCGGTCGGCGGCATGTTGATCGCGCCGAAAACCCGCAGGCTCGGCGCGCTGGGGGCCATCGCCCTGTTCCTCGGGGTGCTGCCGGCCAACGTCAACATGGTGCGGTTGTGGAAGGAAAAGCCGTTGCCGATGCGTATCGGCGCATGGGCTCGCCTGCCGCTGCAGATCCCGATGATCACCCAGGCCTACAAGATCTATCGCAACTCCTGAGCCCTGGTGTCGGCCAGCAACGCCGCGAGGTCCTCGGCATCGGGTAGTTCGTCGGGAATGACCGTGACCCCGCTGCGGACGTAGTGGAAGGCCGCACGCACCGCGTCGGCCGGGCAGTCGTGCAGCCCGGCCCACGCCAACCGGTACACCGCGAGCTGCACGGCGGCGTGCTCACGGGCCTCCGGCGTCGACGGTGGGTCGCCGGTCTTCCAGTCCACCACGATCACGCCGCCGTCGGATTCGGCGAACACGGCGTCGATCCGGCCGCGCACCACCGTCGGCTTACCCGCACCGTCGCCGCCCAGCAGTATGTCGAAGGGGACCTCCACATCGAGTGGGGTGCGCGCCGCCCATGGCGACGAGGCGAAGGCGGTCTGCAACTCGGCGAGCTCCTCGGCATGCGCGCGCCCCGCATCACCGTCGACAGCGCCGGGCAGATCGTCGAGATCGAACAACCGCTCGGCATGGAAGTAACGCTGTACCCACTCGTGAAATGCGGTACCCAGCAGCGCATGTGGGTCCGGCCGGGACGGGAGTCTGCGCCGCAGCCTGCTCAGCGCGGCGGCGCGATCCTTGCCGAGATCGACGAGCGTGCTGACCGAGAGTTGCCCGGGCAGCACGACCGGCGCCGCGGCCGCCGCCCGTTCGCGTTCAGCGAGCAAGGCGTCCACATCGGCCGTCCAATCCTCGGGGTCGATCCCCGCCTGCGCCCGTTCGGCGGCGTGCGCTACCAGTGCCGCACCACGCTCGGTATCGCGCGCGCGTGAACCTTCGACAGGCCAGACCGCTTCGACTGTGCTGCCGCGCAACGGGTTCGGCTCGCCGTCGGCGGGTTCGGGATCCCAGCGGTCGATGACGCCGCAGCCCGACCTCTCGATGATCGCCTTGAGCTCGACCAGGAACTCCGACGGGCCACGCGGTTTGGACTCGGTGGGGCCCCAGTGATGCCCCGACAGCAGCAGGGTGTCCTCGGATCGGGTCAACGCCACATACAGCAGTCGCCGCTCCTCGTCACCGCGCCGCACGGCGAGGACATCCTTGTGCTGCGCGATCTTGTCGGACAGCACTTTACGATCGTTCACGTCGCTGGTGTCCAGCACCGGTACGCCGTGCTCGGACACCGTGGCCCGGTCGCCACGCAGCAGCGGCGGCAGCTCGCCGGCATCGGAGAGCCAGGTCCGCGCCATCGCGGTGGACGGGAAGATCCGTCCGCTCAGGTGCGGTACCGCGACGATCTCCCATTCCAGGCCCTTGGCGGCGTGCACGGTGAGGATCTGGACCCGGTCGGCGGCGACAGCCACCTCGGCCGGAGCGAGCCCGTTCTCGATATCGGCAGCAACGTCCAGATAGGCCAGCAGGCCGGCCGGTGAGCCGTCGGAGCGCTCAGCGAACTCGGCCACCACATCACCGAAGGCGTCCAGGTGTTCGGTGCCGCCCCACCCCGCGGCCGCCGGGCGGGCGGCCCTGGCCTCGGCGTCGACACCGAGAACCCGCCGGATCTCGGCCACCAGATCTGGCAGCGGATAGCCCAGATGTGAACGCAGAACGGACAATTCGCGGCCCAGCGCGACGATGCGCGCATACCCCACGGGTGAGTACCGTTCCTCGGGGCCGGGATCGCAGATCGCATCGGCCAGGCAGGCGGTATCGGCGTCGGGGGCGACCTGGGCGACGATCCGCGCTGCGGTGCCGTGCTCGCCGGGACCCGGCTCGTCAAGTTCGGTGGCCCGCTGCCACAGGGCGGTGATGTCTCGCGCCCCGAGCCGCCAGCGCGGACCGGTGAGCACCCGCATCGCGGCCGGACCGCCGGTGGGATCGACCACCAACCGCAGCATCGCCACGACATCGGCGACCTCCGGTATCGACAGCAGTCCCGCGAGCCCGACCACTTCCACCGGCACGCCCCTGGCGGTCAGCGCCTCGGCCATCGGCGCGGCATCGGCGTTGCGGCGCACCAGGACCGCCGCCGTGGGCGGTGTCTCGGCGGCCAGATAGCGGACCGCGATCTGATCGGCAACCCAATCCCGCTCGGAAACCACATCATCGAGCAGTGCGGCGCGCACCGTCCCCGGCGCGGCGTCTGGCCGCGGCAGTAGCTCGCGCACATTGACCGAACGCCGACGCGCCTGCTCGGACACCGCGTTGGCCAGGTGCAGAGCCTCGGCGGGATTACGCCAACTGGTGCGCAGTTCCAGTGTCGGCGCAGGCGTTCCGTCGGAATGCGGGAAGTCGGTGGTGAACCGGGGCAGGTTCGTCGCCGACGCACCGCGCCATCCGTAGATCGATTGGATCGGATCGCCGACCGCGGTGAGCGCGAGACCGTCATCCACACCGCCACCGAACAGCGCCGACAGCGCGATGCGCTGGGCGTGGCCGGTGTCCTGGTACTCGTCGAGCAGCACCACCCGATAACGTTGCCGCAGTTCGACTCCCACCTGTGGGGCGGCGGCCGCCAGTCGGGCCGCGGCGGACATCTGCGCACCGAAGTCCATGACCCGCTCCGCGCGCATCCGCCGATGCAACTCGTCGATGAGCTCGATGAGATCGGTGCGTTCGGTCTGGGTTGTCAGCAGCTTCAGCAGCCATTGAGCGGGTCCGCCACGCTGGTTCGGGCCGGCGGGCAGGTGGTGGATCAGCCGTTCGAGTTCGACGTGCGTATCGCGCAGTGCCGCGGTGTCGACCAAGTGCTCGGACAGCGCGCCGGACAGTCGCAGCACCAGAGCGGTGATCGCCGCCGGCGTCTTCTCGGTGTCGAGCACCCGAGGATGCTCACACACCACGCGAAACGCCAACTGCCACAGCTCCGTTTCTCCGATCAGCCGGGTGTCCGGCTCGATCGGGAGCAGCAGTCCGTACTCGCGTAGCAGGTTGCCCGCGAAGGCGTGATAGGTGCTGATCGTGGGCGGCTCGTCGGTACGGATATCGCGACCCAGTCCGGTGCCGGCCAACCGGGCCAGCCGGGTCCGGACCCGTCGCAGCAGCTGCCCGGCGGCCTTGCGGGTGAAGGTCAGGCCGAGCACCTGGTCGGGTCGTGCGTACCCGTTGGCGACCAGCCAGACCACCCGAGCTGCCATCGTCTCGGTCTTGCCCGCGCCGGCCCCGGCGATGACCACCACCGGGCCCGGCGGGGCGGCGATCACGGCGGCCTGCTCCGCGGTGGGGGTGAACAGTCCGAGCGCCTCAGCCAGTTCGGCGGGGCTGTGCCTTGCGGTGGGGGTCGAGGTCATGAGCGGTTCTCCTGTGCGGGGCACATGGACCGTACCGGGCAGTGCGCGCACCCGTCGTTGACCCGGGCCACGAAGTCCGGCCCCTGCGTTGCAGCGGCAGCCTCGGTGACGGTCTCGCGCCACTGCTGCGCCGCGGCCGGGGTGAGGGCGTCCTGGTGGCGCTCGGTGGCTCCGCCTGCACTTGCCTTGGCCGGATACACGAGCAGCCCGCCACCGGGTTCCTCGCCGTCACCGAGCACGCCCTCGGCGACCGCCAGCTGGTACATCGCCAACTGGGCATGCCGCTGCGCGTCATCCTTGGTGACCGGACTCTTGCCGGTCTTGACGTCGACGATCACCAGCCGGTCGGCGCTATCTCTTTCCAGCCGGTCGATACGGCCGCGCACCCGAACCCCGGGCGCCACCATGCCCTCGACCTCGACCTCGGTGCCTACCTCGGTGTACTCCCGTCGGGTCAGCTCACGCCACTGCACGAACGTCGACAGCATGGCGCCGTGCCGGGCCAGCTCGTTGTCGGCGTACCACTGCGACTCATACGGCAGCGCCGACCAGATCCTCTCCAGCTCGGCAAGCAGCTGGTTCTCGGTCTTCCCCGGATCTGCCACCAGGGCGTGCACGAGCGTGCCGACCGCGGAGCGGACATCGCGGCTGTCGGAGCCGCCGTGACGCTCCAGCAGCCAGCGCAACGGACAGTCCACCAGGGTCTGCAACGTCGACGGTGACAGTGTGCTGATGTGGTCCTCGTCCGACCACAGCGGCTCGCTGGTCGACGCGGCCGTGCGGCTGTGCCATTGGGCCGGGTCGGCACCGGCCACCCCCGCGGCGGCCAGCCGGGCCAATTGCGTTGCCGCACATGCGCGGGTGTCCTCGCCGACCTCGCCCTCGGGTGCGCACACAACCGACCGGAGGCGACCGACCAGCGCCGAAGGGGTCAACACCCGGGGAGCCGGGATCGGCGCGGGCGGAATGCCGGCTTCCCGCTCCTGGGTGGCCAGCGTGGACAGTTCGGTGCAGAACGGCGACGGCAGCATCGCGGCATCGCCGGTCTCGCTGTCGACGGCCGTCACGAGCAGACGGTCGCGGGTACGGCCCATCGCCGCGATGAGCAGTCGGCGCTCTTCGGCCAGCAACGGGGCGCGAGCGGACAGCCGAGCCGTCGGTCCACCGTCGACATCGGCGACGCCGTCGAGCACATCGATCAGCCGGCCGGTGCCGAGCACTCCGCCGCGCGGAATGGTATTGGGCCATAGCCCTTCCTGTACGCCGGCCAACACTACGACATCCCACTCCCGGTCCAGCGCGGCGTGCGGTGTGCACACCGTCACCGCATCGGTCCTTGCGGTCGACGCCGACGCGGTGGGCAACGTCAGCGTGCCGACATGGGCGACCAGACCGGCCAAGGTGGCCCCGGTGGTGGTCGACACGTACTGATCGGCGATATCGAACAGGGCCGTCACCGCGGCCAGATCGCGTTCGGCCACGGCGGCACCCGGACCGCCTCGGTCGGCGATGGTGACCCAGCGCCGTTGCAGGCCACTGCGACTCCAGGCCTGCCACAACGTGTTCCGCGGATCCATGCCGGCGCGATGGCTGCCACGAGCGGCACGCAACACCGACTGCACCCGAGCCAGGCTGTGTCCCAGCTCGGTGGGCAGACCCTCCGGAATCCGGTGCAGAGCGGCCACCAGCAACTCCCCGAATTCGCGCTGGTGGCCAAGGATGCGGCGCAGCGCGCGGCGCAATTGACGCAGTGACACCGGATCCACCCGGCCGATCGGTCCGGTCACCAGCTCCAGTGCCGCGGCTCCGGTGAGCGAGCCCGCGGTGGCCTCCAGCACGGTCAGCAATGCCCGCACCGCCGGCTGCTGGGCCAGTGCGCTCTCGGCGGCCGGTAGATCCACCGGGACACCTGCGGCGACCAGTGCGCGCCCGATACCCGATCCCACCCGCGGCACGGAGCGCACGATGACGGCCATCTGGGACCACGGCACACCGTCGACCAGATGCGCCCGGCGCAGTGCGTCGGCGATCAGGGTGGCCTCGGCGTGCGGCGACGCGGCGATCCGGACGGCCACCGATCCGGTGCGTTCGGACGTGCCGGTGAACGCGCGCGGACGGTCCGCTCCCGGCAGCCGGGCCGCCACGGCGGTGATGGCGTCGGCCACCGCGGATGGGCAGCGCCGCGACTCGATGAGTTCGACGACCGGGGTGTCCAGCCGCAACAACGCCGGATCGGCACCGCGATAACCGAACACGGCCTGGTTCGGGTCACCGGCGAGGATCGTGAGGTCGGCACCGGCGGCCAGCACCCGAACCAGCAGGGCGGCCTGCGGATCCAGCTGTTGGGCGTCATCGACGAGCAACAGCCGTACCCTGGCCCGTTCGGCGGCCAGCAGATCGGCATCGACGGCGAAGGCATCAAGCGCCGCGCCCACCAGCTCGGCTGCGCCCAATGCGGGCATGGTGGCTTGCGGCGCGGCCATCCCGACAGCCGAGCGCAGCAACATCACCTGTTCGTAGGTCGCGGCGAACCGTCCGGCAGCAACCCATTCGGGCCGACCGGAGAGCCGGCCCAACCGTTGCAGTGCAAGCGGGTCCACCCCACGTTCGGCGCAGCGCGCCAACAGGTCCCGCAGTTCGGTGGCGAAACCGGCGGTTCCCAGCGCGGGATGCAGCTCCACTGGCCAGTTCCCCGCACCGTCTTCGAGTTCCCCGGCGAGCAGCTCGCGGACGATGCCGTCCTGTTCGGCGCTGGTGATGAGGCGCGGCGGGGGGCCACCGGTGCGTTGGGCGGCGAGCCGCAGCACCGCGAAGGCATAGGAGTGCACGGTGCGCACCAATGGTTCACGGACCACCCCACGTACCCCGGCGGACAGCAGCGCGGCGGTGACGGCGGCGCGTGCCGAGGCGCCGAGCTTGGCCGAACCGGTCAGCAGCAGAATCGATTCCGGATCGGCGCCGGCGGTGATGTGCGCGACCGCGGTGTCGACGAGCAGGCGGCTCTTGCCGGTACCCGCGCCACCGAGGACGCGCACCATGCCGCGCCGGCCGGGCTGGGCCAGCGCCTCCGGGGTGAGCTCGGTGTGCGGTGCGGACATGACTGCATCACAGCACGGGGGTCTGACAAGTGGCTCTGACATGGGCCTACGATCGAACCGTGACCGCAGACCTGCACAGCTACCGCTTCGGACCGTCGGGTCCGGCGCAGATCCTCGCCATCCACGGCCTGACCGGCCACGGCCGTCGCTACGAGGAGATCGCCAACGAGCACCTTGCCGAATTCTCGGTGTTGGCACCGGATCTGATCGGGCACGGCCGCTCCGGTTACGCCGCACCGTGGACCATCGAGGCCAATGTCGTGGCGCTGACGGCGTTGCTGGACGCCGAGGACAGTGGTCCGGTCGTGGTGGTCGGGCATTCGTTCGGCGGAGCGGTGGCACTGGCGCTCGCCGCGGCGCGCCCGGATCTGGTGCGGGGACTGGTGCTGCTGGATCCGGCCGTCGCGCTGGATGGTGGCTGGATGGCCGAGATCGCCGATGCCATGTTCTCCTCCCCCGATTACCCCGACCGCGAGGAGGCGCGCGCCGACAAGCTCTCCGGGTCCTGGCGCGAGGTCGCCGAGCGTGATCCGGCCGTGCTGGAAGGCGAACTCGACGAGCACCTGGTCACCCTGCCCAACGGTCGTCTCGGTTGGCGGATCAGCGTGCCTGCGGCGATGTCGTACTGGAGCGAGCTGACCCGTCCGGTGCCGTTGCCCCGCAGCGGAACTCCGACGACGTTGATCCGCGCCACCCGCACCACCCCGCCGTATGCGACCGACGAATTGATCGCCACGCTGCGCGACGCCGTCGGCGAGGCCTTCACCCTGACCGAACTGGACTGCGATCACATGGTTGCCCAGGCGCTGCCCGCCGAGACAGCGGCCATCATCCGCGGTCACCTGGACTGAGATGGCCGCGGTCACCGAGGATCAGGTCGAAGCGGTGCGCGCACTGGTCGACCGGATCCCGGCGGGTCGCGTCAGTACGTACGGTGACATCGCCGCCGAGGCGGGGTTGTCCAGCCCGCGGATCGTCGGTTGGATCATGCGCACCGATTCTTCGGATCTGCCGTGGCACCGGGTTGTTCCGGCGTCGGGACGACCGGCGCCGCACCTGGCGACCCGGCAGTTGGAGCGGCTCCGCGCCGAGGGTGTGGTGGCCGTCGACGGCCGGGTGTCGCTGCGCGAATACCGCCACGAATTCTGACCGCGAGCAGACGCGTACACCCCCGGATCGCGACGAAAATGGGGGTATACCAGTCTGCTCGCGGGAGAACAGCGACTCAGACGGCGAGGCGGACCAACGCCGCGGTGCGGGCAAGTCCGGGGAATGCCGCTGCGGTCGAGCGCGGGTGCAACGCATGCACGGCGAGCCGGAACATCAAGGCCCGCAACAACATCTGCGGCCATTCCGGTAATGCGCTCCACCGCTCGACAAGTCCGTCATCGGCCTCGCCCCAGGCCAGCGCATCCACGACGACCACACCGGCTGCCCAGGAGGCGGGCCGCCAGTACGGGGTGATGTCGGTGATACCCGGCGCAGCGGTGCCCGCGAAAAGGACTGTGCCGTAGAGATCTCCGTGCACCAGCTGGCTCGGACTGCGTGTCGGGGTGCGCAACGACGCCAACTGGTTGAGCAGCTCGACAGACTTCTGGCCGTCGACCGTGCCGGGGGCCACCCGGGCGCCCGCGGGCAGGGTGTGCAGCGGGCGGTCCTCCCAGGCCGCCCGATCGGCGGCGATGAACACATCGACATCCGACCACGGCGCAACCGGCGGCTGGGTCAGGAACCGGGGCCGTTCCAGCTTGGCCGTCGCCTCGTGCAGGCGCACCGCCGCCGAGACCACTTCGTCATGGCGCGGTTCCGGGGTACCGGCGACGAAGGTGTCGGCGCGCCAACCGGCCACCACATAGCGGCCGTCGGTGGAACGCACCGGTCGTGCCAACCGGATCCCGTCGGCGAACAGCGTTTCGCGGACCTTGGCCGACCAGGCGGCGCGCGCATGGTCGGCGACCATCGACAACACCACCTCGCCACACCGCCAGCCGCCCTCCCAGGACGAACCAAGCGGCACCGGCCGCACACCGGCCAGCCCAAACGCCGCCATCACATGATCGGGTGGCAGATCGTCAGTCACGCACGCCAGCCTAAGCGGTGCCGGCCTGCAGACACCGTCAGTACATGACCATGTCGGGTTCGAGTTGCTTGGCCCAGGCCACGATGCCGCCCTGCAGATGCAGCGCGTCGGAGAAGCCGGCCTTTTTCAGCACGGCCAGCATCTCGGCGGAGCGGACGCCGGTCTTGCAGTACAGCACCGGGGTCTTGTCCTGCGGCACGGTGGCCAGTCCCTCGCCCGCCTCGATCACCGACTTCGGGATCAGCGAGGCGCCGTCGATGTGGTTGATCTCCCACTCGACGGGCTCGCGGACGTCGATGAGTGCGACCGGCTTGCCCGAATCGAGCAGCTCACGCAGTTCCTTGGGCGTCACCGTCGAACCGGCCGACGCGGCGGCGGCCTCATCCGAGACGACACCGCAGAAGGCCTCGTAGTCGATCAACTCGGTGATCTTCGGAGTCGCCGGGTCCTTGCGGATCTTGATGGTGCGATAGGTCATGTCGAGCGCGTCGTAGACCATCAGCCGACCCAGCAGCGGATCACCGATACCGGTGAGCAGCTTGATGGCCTCGGTGCCCATCACCGAGGCGATCGAGGCGCACAGGATGCCGAGCACGCCGCCTTCGGCGCAGGAGGGCACCATGCCCGGTGGCGGCGGCTCGGGGTAGAGATCGCGGTAGTTCAGGCCCAGACCATCGGGGGCGTCCTCCCAGAACACCGACACCTGGCCCTCGAACCGGTAGATCGAACCCCACACATAGGGCTTGCCCGCCAACACGGCGGCATCGTTGACCAGGTAGCGGGTGGCGAAGTTGTCGGTGCCGTCGAGGATCAGGTCGTACTGGGCGAACAGGTCGACCGCGTTCTCGGGCTCCAGACGCAACTCATGCAGCACCACATTGACCAGCGGATTGACCTCCAGCACCGAGTCGCGTGCGCTCTGGGCCTTCGATCGGCCGATATCGGACTGCCCGTGGATGATCTGGCGCTGCAGGTTCGACTCGTCGACGACGTCGAATTCGACGATGCCGATGGTGCCCACCCCGGCGGCGGCCAGATACAGCAGGGTCGGCGATCCCAGTCCGCCGGCGCCGATGACCAACACCTTGGCGTTCTTCAACCGTTTCTGGCCGTCGACCCCCATATCGGGGATGATCAGATGCCTGCTGTACCGCGCGACTTCCTCGCGGGTCAGTTCGGCGGCCGGCTCCACCAGCGGGGGCAGTGACGTCACCGTGCGCTCCTTGCATTGGACGACGAATTCCTGGCCTCAATCAGACCAGGCACAGCTATCCAACAGCAAAACCGGGCCATCCGTTCCCGGCGCCGAGCGCGGTCAGGCGATCGGGTAGGGCCACGGGTTGAACCGGCAGGTGAGCCCGTCGGCAGGCACGGACTGCGGATCGAACTTGGCGCCGTCGTTGTTGCTGGTCGAGAACGTCTGCTGCATCATGATCGGCGCGAGCGCCCCGTTCTCGGGGCACGGCTCGTGTTGGCGATAGCCGATGGCGTGACCGACCTCATGGTTGATGACGTACTGCCGGTAGGAGCCGATATCGCCCTGGAACGAGGTGGCGCCGCGGACCCAGCGGGCCTCGTTGACGAACACCCGCGCCTGGTCGCCGAGATAGGCCGGGTTGTAGCAGGACGCTTCCAATGGGATGTCGTAGCCACAGCCCTCCCGGATCGTCAACGGTGAGGTCAGCGAGACGCGGAAATCCGGTGGCCCCTCGGTGTCGTTGTCGACGCGCAGGAAGGCGAACTGCGGATTGTGGGTCCAGCTCTTGGGGTTGGCCAGGGTCTCGCTGACCATCGTGGCGAAACCCTCGTCACCGCCGAAGGTGGCGGTGTCCAGCCCGTCCTCGACCTCGACGGTGTAGGTGAAGGTGCGTTCGGTGCCCTGCCCGACCTTGGGCGTCGTGCCCGGCACGATATGCCAGGTCTTCGCACCCGCCTCGGTGAACGGTCCGCCGCCGGGCAGGATGCCGGTCGGCAGATTCGCATCGAATTGGGTCAGGCCCTTGGGCGGGGCACCGACGATCTCGGTACTCGGTGATTCGACGGGCGCCTGCACCGGGCCTTCGGCATTGACCGGCGTAGGCGCGGGAGGACCGGCGATCGTCTGATAGATCACCACGACGGTCACCACGGCCAGGATCGGCAGGGCATAGGCGCGCCACCCATAGGTGGACACGAAGCGGCCGAGCCAGCTCTGCTTGCGGAACTGGGCGCGCTCATCGCGATTGGACCGGACCCGGCCGAGGTCCTCGGCCAGCGGGTCGCGCTGGGCGCGCAACGGTTCGCGCCACTGATCACGGGCGGCGGGCACCCGGCCCGGATCGGTGTGTTGCTCAGCGCTCTCCGACGGCTCGCGGCGGGGTTGGCCGTGGTTGACGTGGGTGGGGCGGCGCGGCTGTGCGCGCTGCTCACCGCGCGGTGCGCCGCGGCCTGCGTGGACAAACCCGGACTCGCTTCGGTCGTGCCCACCTGCCCGGAATCCAGGGTCGTTGCGCTCTTGGCCGCCGGGGCCACGGTTGCCCCCGCGGCGCCCCGGGTCATAGGTCACCGCACCAGAATGGCATAAGCCCGCGCACATCCCATTCCGGCGCGCCACCGACACGAGCACCACGGCGACACCTCCACCTACGGGCGGTAGTAATGTCGTGGCGATCAGGGGGTGCCGGCTGCTTACCGAGAACACCCGAACGGAACACCCGAACGTACGCAGTGGCCGCGGTGCAGATCGACAGCAGTACCCGCGGTACGGAGTGAAATTGAGGACGTCATGAGCGATCTCGCCAATGCCGCCGGAGCGCGGGGCGCCAAGACGGGGCCAGGTAATCGGCGCGGAAACCGGCTACCCCGCGATGAGCGCCGCGGCCAATTGCTCATCGCCGCCAGCGAGGTCTTCGTCGACCGCGGTTATCACGCGGCAGGCATGGACGAGATCGCCGAGCGGGCAGGTGTCAGTAAACCCGTTCTCTACCAACACTTCTCATCGAAGCTGGAGCTTTACCTCGCAGTGCTTCAGCGGCATGTGGACAATCTGGTGTCCGGGGTGCGCCAAGCGCTGCGCACCACCACCGACAACCGCCAGCGACTGCGCGCCGCGGTGCAGGCCTTCTTCGAGTTCGTCGAACACGACAGCCAGGGCTATCGGTTGATATTCGAGAACGACTACGTCACCGAACCCCAGGTGGCCGCGCAGGTGAAGGTGGCCACCGAGTCCTGCACCGACGCGGTGTTCGATCTGATCAGCCGGGATTCCGGGCTGGAGGCCCATCGCGCCAGGATGATCGCGGTCGGACTGGTCTCGACCAGCGTCGACTGCGCCCGCTACTGGCTGGACAACGACCGGCCGATCTCCAAGGATGCGGCCGTGGAGGGCACGGTGCAGTTCGCCTGGGGCGGACTGTCACACGTGCCGCTCACCAGGTCTTAGTCCTTGAGCGCCTCGGCGCCGACGGTGCCGAAGCCGACGCGGCGGGCGTCGCTCGGGCCGATCTCGACATAGGTGATCTTCGCCGCCTGCACGAGGTAGCGGCGCCCCTTCTCGTCGGTCAGTGACAGCACGGACGAGGACGCGCCCAGCGCGTCGACGATCGCCTTTTCCACCTCGTCGGGTGTCTGCGCGCTGCTGATGACCAGCTCTCGCGGGCTGTCGGCGACCCCGATCTTGATGTCCACGCTTTTAGACCCCTTCGGTTGTGTGGCGATGCGTTCAATCAGGCTAGTGGACAGTGCCGCGCGGATGGCAGCGAGGCGGGCTGCGACCGTTGCGCCGTGAGCGAATCACGCTGACCAGACCGACGCCGGACCGTTATCGGACCGAGAGCGAGTCAACATCATCCGTAACTTTTGCACCACTAGCATCGGCCGGGTACGCACCGAAACGATCTGGGAATTACGTGATGAGCAGGCAATATTCACCATATTCGACAACGCGTGACGGATACTCGGGCAACAGCTACCGGTCCGGCCGCGATTCCGGCGTGGGCATCGACGACGAACCGCGGTTCGGCTCGGACTACCCGACCGATCGGCATTCCCGCTACGGCGATTCCGGCCAGGCCTACGGCCGAGGCGCCTACGGCGGCACCGACTACGCGGGCCGGGTTTACGCCGACGACAAGTACTCACGTAATACGTACGGGGTCGACAACTACGACTCCGACGGTTATGACGCCGGCGGTTACGACGCCGATTACGAATACCCCGCCGACTATCACGAGAAGCTGGACCGGCGCTGGATCTGGGTGGCCGGGGTCGCCGGTGCCATCCTGATGGTCGCGGTCATCTGCACCGGGGTCATCCTGGGTGGCGGGGACAGCGGCACCGTGACGTCCGCCAACTCGGGGGCCACCACATCGGCGGCCCCTGCCGACGACTCCGTCACGACCACGGCCGCGGCGCCGCCCGCCGCCGCTCCGCCGCGGGCTGACACCAACCCCGAACGCGTGACCACCGTGACCCCGACACCGGCCGTCACGGCCGCCCCCGAGGTCGTGCCCTCACC
The DNA here is from genome assembly GCF_000691525.1 of Mycolicibacterium neoaurum ATCC 25795. Lineage (GTDB taxonomy): Bacteria > Actinomycetota > Actinomycetes > Mycobacteriales > Mycobacteriaceae > Mycobacterium > Mycobacterium neoaurum. The sequence goes on along the minus strand of NZ_JMDW01000008.1, from coordinate 883,718 downwards.
CGTCGCGCCCGCGCCGGCCGCTCCCGCGCCGCCCGCACCGCCGGCCGCCGTCGATCCGGCCGCCGCCGCGCGCGCCATCACCTACCGCGTGACCGGCAACCGCCAGCTCATCGATCTGGTGACGATCATCTACACCGACCAGCAGGGTGCCCTGCAAACCGATGTGAACGTGGCCCTGCCCTGGACCAAGTCGGTGACCCTGAACCCCGGCGTCACGCTGTCCTCGGTGACCGCCACCAGCGTCGGCGGTCAGCTCAACTGCGCCATCCTCGACGGCAACGGCACCGCGCTGGCGCTGCAGACCAACAACTCGATGATCGCCACCTGCACCAGGTAGCGCCTCAGGCCAGCCCCAGCTCCTGCATCCGGCTGGCGTGGGTGTGCTGCAGCTTGTCGAAGAACTCGGAGAGCTGACCCAACCCATCGCTGCTGCTTATCACCAGATCGACCAGATCGTCGCGGTCGGCGAGCACGTACTGGGCCTGGGTGATGGCCTCGCCGAGCAGTCGCCGCGACCACAGCGCCAGCCGGTGACGCTGACGGTCACTGGCCGTGACGGCGGCGCGAACCTCGGCCACCACGAACTGCGAGTGTCCGGTCTCGGCAAGCACCGAACGCACCACCTCGGCCGCCTCCGGCGGCAGGGCGTCGGAGATCTGCAGATAGAAGTCGGCCGCCAGCGCGTCCCCGATATAGGTCTTGACCAACGCCTCCAGCCAGGTGCTCGGCGTGGTCAGGCGGTGATAGTTCTCCAACGCGGGGGCGTACTTGGTCATCGCGGGCACGGTGTCCACCCCGCGGGCCGACAACGCCTCGTTCAGCAGCTCGTAGTGCCGCATCTCGGCGGCAGCCATGCTGGCCATGTTGATCCGGCCCGCAAGGTTCGGCGCCATCCGCGCCTCATCGGTCAGCCGATAGAAGGCCGCCACCTCGCCGTAGGCCAGCAGGGCGAACAGCTCGGTGACACCGGGATGATCGGCCGGAACACGGGAAATGCCGGCGGCGGCGTCGGACGGCGTCGAGGTCATGGGCCAACCTTAATCGCGAGCCACCGGGCCGATACCTGCAGTCGTGCCGGCCGGTGGGTAATCGGGCGGCCGCAGCCCGGCACCAGCGATATCGGAGAAGCGGTCGCCGACCAGGGAGCTGATCCTCCTGCCGACCGGCCCGGCCGACACGGCGGCGACCGCCCGCACCGCACGAATGCCCAGGCCGGAATGCGGATTGGCCAGCCGCAGCACCGATTCGCTGAGCTCAGGAGCGGTGTCGAGGAACGGTTGCATGGTGCGCCGATAGCCCGCCAGCGCGGCGGGGATATCCGGTGCGACGGCCAGCTCGCCGGCCAACACGTACCCACCGATGAGCGCCAGACTGGTCCCCGCTCCCCCGAACGTGCCGTTACAGAACGCGGTATCGCCCAGCAGGGTGATCCGTCCCCGGCTCCACACCGGCGCCCGCACCTGGCCCACCGCCGAGAAATACATCGGAGCCCCGGCGTCGATATCGGCGAGGATGCGCGGCGCCGCACCCCCGACATCGGCGAAGGTGCGCCGAAGGATGGTCAGCTGACCCTGGCGATCCAGTTCCTCGAATCCCCGCACGTCGGACATGAAGGTCAGGATGGCCCGGGTGGTTCCCAGATTGTCGGGTCGCAGATGGACCGATCGGCGCCTGGTGGCGTGCTGCCAGTTCCACCACAGATCGTCGTCATCGCGGCGCGGGATGGTGGCGTAGGCGAGGTACATGCCGAGTTCGCCGACGCCGACATCGGTGACGAACCGGCGCGAGCGCGAATGCAGGCCCTCCGCGATCACCAGCAGATCGGACTCCAGTACCGAACCGTCCTGCAGCACCGTGCTCACCCCGTCACCGTGGTCGGTGACATCGGTGATCTGGCGGTCGAAGAGGTACTCGGTGCCGGGGGTGTGCTCGATCAGGATGCGTGACAGTTCCCCACGCAGGATCTCCAACTCGGCGGTCGGGCCGTCACTGCCTCCCGGCTCGCCGACCGGGAACGACGCGGCGGGACGGCCGTCGGCGGTGACGAACCGGGTGCCGATCTCACCGGTCCCGGCGGCCCGGACGTCGGATTCGATCCCCATCCTGCGGATCACCTCGCGGGCCGCACCGCGGATGTCGACGTTCTGCCCCTCCTCACGCCGCCGCGGGAATCGTTCGATCACAGTCGTCCGCCACCCCCGCGCATGGAGTTGATGGGCCAGTGCGGGCCCGGCGATACCGGCGCCGGAGATGACGACATGAGGACTCACGACCTGCACAGATGCCCACTGCGCGACACCGCGAAACCGCCACGATGCGCGCTATCGAGGCGTGACCGGCTACCATGGGTGTTCGGTAGCGATGTCACCGGCACTCCCGGGTGCGCATCACCACCGAAAGAAATGTGCGTGCACGTGGTTCGGCCCGCTGTCCAATTGCTGGGCCCGACGGAGCGGTATCGCCCGCCATCTGGGGATATCCGCCTTTTACTCGTCATCGTCGTGCGCGCGTGGACGCGACGAGGAAAGACAAGCGAAAGGCTGACGGCGGCCCAAGCCGCCGGACCACACCATGACTGCACAGACAGATACGACCGCACCGGTCGAAGCCCCCAAGACCTCCTTCGCCGACCTGGGCGTTCGCGATGAGATCGTCCGCGCACTGGCCGAGACCGGTAAAGAACACGCGTTCGCGATCCAGGAGCTGACCCTGCCGCTCGCGCTGGCCGGCGACGACCTGATCGGCCAAGCCCGCACCGGCATGGGCAAGACCCTGGCCTTCGGCGTGCCCCTGCTGCACCGCATCAGCAGTGACCAGGGACGCCCGCTCAACGGCACCCCGCGGGCGCTCATCGTGGTTCCCACCCGCGAGCTGTGTCTGCAGGTCTACAGCGATCTGGAGATCGCCTCGAAGTACCTGCGGGCCGTCTCCGAGGACTCCGACCGCAAGTTCGTGGTCACCTCGATCTACGGCGGTCGCCCGTACGAACCGCAGATCGAGGCCCTGCAGAAGGGCGTCGACGTCGTGGTCGGCACCCCGGGACGGCTGCTCGACCTGGCCCAGCAAGGTCACCTGCAGCTCGGCAGCCTCTCGGTGCTGGTGCTCGACGAGGCCGACGAGATGCTCGATCTGGGATTCCTGCCCGATATCGAGCGCATCCTGCGCCTCACCCCCGATGACCGGCAGTCGATGCTGTTCTCGGCGACCATGCCCGGCCCCATCATCACGCTGGCGCGCACCTTCATGAACCAGCCGACCCATATCCGGGCCGAATCGGCGCAGTCCTCGCAGACCCACGACACCACCGAACAGTTCGTCTACCGGGCGCACGCCCTGGACAAGGTGGAGATGGTGGCGCGGATCCTGCAGGCCGAGGGCCGTGGGGCCACCATGATCTTCACCCGCACCAAGCGCACCGCGCAGAAGGTCGCCGACGAACTCGGCGAGCGCGGCTTCAAGGTCGGCGCGGTACACGGCGACCTCGGCCAGATCGCCCGGGAGAAGGCGCTCAAGGCTTTCCGCACCGGCGAGGTCGACGTGCTCGTCGCGACGGATGTCGCGGCACGCGGCATCGATATCGACGACATCACCCACGTCATCAACTACCAGATCCCCGAGGACGAACAGTCCTACGTGCACCGCATCGGCCGCACCGGGCGCGCGGGCAAGACCGGTATCGCGGTCACCCTCGTCGACTGGGACGAGCTGCCGCGCTGGACGATGATCGACAAGGCGCTGGGACTGGACACCCCGGAGCCCGCCGAAACCTATTCCAGCTCACCGCATCTGTACACCGAGCTGAACATTCCGGTCGAGGCGACCGGATCGATCGCGGCGCCGCGCAAGCCGAAGACCCGTACCGAGGGTGAGCGAGTCGAGCGCACCGAACGTGCCGAGCGCCCGGCCCGCACCCGCAGCCGTCGCCGCACCCGCGGCGGCCAGTCGGCCACCGGACACCCCGAGAATGGCGAAGCGGCAACGGCTTCGGAGAGCGGTCCGCAGGACCAGGTCGAATCCGAGGGTGGCGAGGGCGCCCCGGCAAAGCGTCGCCGTCGTCGCAGGCCCCGCAAGGCCAGCGCTCCCGCCGCGGCTGAGTGATACCAAGAATTCCCGGGTCGCTGCGCTCCTGCCCGCCGCAGCCGGAACGCCGCACCCGCGGTGATGTGATCGCGGCCGTCGCCATCGCGTGCGCGGTCGCCATCATCGCGGCGCTGATCTGGTGGACCAGCGATGCGCGTGCCACGATCAGCCGACCGGCCGCCAGCCCCGTCACCGCACCGGCTCCGGCCACCGCCGTGCCGGAGCGGCTCCGCCAACTCTGGACCGCGGCGAGCCCGGAAACCACACAACCGCTTGTCATTTCGGGCGCATTGGTGACCGGTGACGGTGGTGCGGTGATCGGCCGGGCACCGGACACCGGAGAACAACTCTGGAGCTACCAGCGCGATCTGCCGCTGTGCGGTGTGACCTCCGTATACCAGTACGCGGTCGCGGTGTACCCGGACACACGCGGGTGCGGGCAGGTCAGCACCATCGACGCCGGCACCGGCAAGCGCGGGCCTGCCCGTACCGCCTACGCCGACCCGGAGGTGAAGCTGTCCACCGACGGCACCGCGGTGCTGTCCTACGGCGACAGCAGGCTGGAACTGTGGCGTTCGGACATGGTGCGCATGCTCAGCTGGGGCGCCCTGGATGCCCGGGTCAAACCAGATGTTCCGGTGTCCCCACTGTGCCGGCTGGTCTCGGCGCAAGCGAGTTCCTCGGCGGTCTCGATCATGGAGTCCTGCCCGGAACAGACCGAGATGCGACTGACCCTGCTGCGGGTGTCCGACGAGGAGGACGTCCCGGACGTCAAATACGAACAGCAACCCGGCGTTTCGGTCGACGCCGACGCCCGGGTGATCGCCGTCTCCGACACCACCACCGCGGTGTACCTGCCGACCCCGCGGCCGGTGGTCAACATCGTCGACGACACCGGTACGGTGACGGCCAGCATTCCACTGGACGCCGCACCCTCGCCTTACGCCACCGCCTCGCGCACCGGTGATCTGATCACCTGGTGGACCGGTGATTCGCTGCTGGTATTCGCCGCCGACGGCCTGCGCTACAAGTTCACCGTCTCCCCCGCCGCCGGCGGCGCGCCGGTCGGCCCGGGCACGGTGATGGCCGGCGAGCTGCTGGTACCGGTCACCGACGGGTACGACGTGTTCGACCCCGAGACCGGCACCGGGATCCGCCATATCGACCTCGCCCGCGACCCTGCCGACACGGCGGTGGTGCCCGCGACGTCCGGTTCGACGATCATCGAGCAGCGCGGCGATACCGTGGTGGCGCTGGGCTCCTGAATTCCCGCGTCGTGCGGGGTCAGATCTCCGGGGTGAAGGTGGCGAGCGCCTTGCCGGACTTCCAGTGCTTCATGAGGTTCTCGGCCAGCTCACGATAGGCGTTGGCGCCCTTGTTCTTTCGTCCCGCCAATACCGACGAGCCGGAAGCGCTGGCCTCGGCGAAGCGCACCGTCCGCGGAATGGGTGGCGCCAGAACCGGCAGCTCGTAACGATCGGCGACATCGAAGAGCACATCGCGGCTGTGGGTGGTGCGTGAGTCATACAACGTCGGCAGCGCGCCGAGCAACGACAGATTCGGATTGGTGATCTGCTGGACATCGTTGACCGTGCGCAGGAATTGCCCGACGCCACGGTGGGCCAAGGTCTCGCACTGCAACGGCACGATCGCCTCGTCGGCGGCGGTCAAGCCGTTGAGGGTCAACACCCCCAGCGACGGCGGGCAGTCGATGACCACGACGTCGAAATCGTCGGCCACCTTGTCCAGCGCCCGCTTGAGCGCGTACTCGCGGCCGGCACGCATCAACAGCATCGCCTCCGCCCCCGCGAGGTCGATATTCGCGGGCAACAGCGTCATCCCCTCGGGCGTCTGCACCAGCGCGGCGCTGGGTTCGACCTCACCGAGCAGCACCTCGTGCACCGATACCGGGAGTGCATCCGGGTCGTGGCCGAGGGAGAACGTCAGCGAGCCCTGCGGGTCCAGATCGACGAGCAGCACTCGCCGACCCTTTTCCGTCAACGCCGCACCCAACGACGCCACCGTCGTGGTCTTGGCGACCCCACCCTTTTGATTGGCGACCGCCAATACCCGCGTCACACCTCCATCCAAGCACGCGAATGCAACAGATGGCGGTTGCGTGCGGCAGAATCGCGACGGTGAGCGTCCACCAGCATCGGTTGTTACTGCTGAGGCACGGCGAAACCGAGTGGTCGCGCAGCGGTCGACACACCGGCCGCACCGATCTGGAACTACTCGACATCGGCCGTGACCAGGCGCGGCTGGCCGCGGCGGCGCTCACCGAACTGCAGTTGTCCGACCCGGTGGTCATCTCCAGTCCGCGGCGGCGCGCGCTGGAGACCGCAGAACTGGCCGGGCTGACCGTCACCGACATATCCCCAGACCTCGCCGAATGGGACTACGGCGATTACGAGGGGCTGACGACACCACAGATCCGCGAGACCGTGCCGGGCTGGACCGTGTGGACCCACGATTGCCCCGGCGGCGAGTCGGCCGCACAGGTCAGCGAGCGTGCCGACCGCGCCATCGCGGTGGCGTTGGAACATATGGAATCCCGCGATGTGGTGTTCGTCGGGCACGGACACTTCTCCCGATCCCTGCTGAGCCGATGGGTCGAGCTACCGGTGTCGGAGGGGGTGCGCTTCTCGATGGCAGCCGCCTCCATCGCGGTGTGCGGTTTCGAGAAGGGCATCCGCCAGATCAGCGCGCTCGGGCTGACCGGGCACCCCAACCCGTGCCTGCCGCCGCCGCCGTGACGCCGTCCTTCGTGCTGTCCGGTCCGGCGGGCACGGTGCTGGCCGAGGGCATCGGCACCGCATTCGCCGAGGTGGCGGCCGCTCGGGAGGCCCTGCGCGCCGGGACCGCGCCGATGGTGGTGGGGGCCTTGCCCTTCGATCTCACCCGGCCCGCGGCGCTGCACGCGCCGGTGACGGTCAGCCGGGTGACCGCACTGCCGGACTGGACGCCCGTCGACCCGCCGCGGATACGTACGCGTGACACCCTGCCCGCGAGCTCCGAGCATCGCGCCCGGGTCGCCGAGGCGGTGCGCCGGTTACGGGCGCCGGGGTCGCCGTTGCAGAAGGTGGTGCTGGCCCGTGCGCTGCGGTTGGCTGCCGAGACCCCGTGGGACGCGCCATCGGTGCTGCTGCGGCTGGCCGTAGCAGATCCGACAGCCACCGTGTATCTGGCGGACCTGGCGCCGGCGGCAACCCCCGGCGTGCTGGTGGGGGCCAGCCCGGAACTGTTGGTCGCCCGTTCCGGGGACACCGTGATCTGCCAGCCGTTCGCCGGATCGGCGCCGCGCTCGGCCGACCCCGAGATCGACACACGCAATGCCGCAGCACTGGCGGCCTCGACCAAGAACCGCCACGAACATGCGCTGGTGGTCGACGTGATGCGCGCGGCGTTGGAGCCGCTGTGCGCCGATCTGATGATCGCCGACGAGCCACAACTGCACGGCACCGATGCGCTGTGGCACCTGAGCACCCCGATCCGTGGCAGGCTGCGCTCGGCGGCGACCAGCGCCTTGGATCTGGCGCTGGCGCTGCACCCGACGCCCGCGGTGGGTGGCGTGCCGACGGAGCTGGCCGCGGCGCTGATCAACGAGCTGGAGGGTGACCGCGGGTTCTACGCCGGCGCCGTCGGCTGGTGCGATGCCGCCGGCGACGGCCGCTGGGTGGTGTCCATCCGGTGCGCGGTGCTGGCCGAGGACGGGATGAGCGCACTGGCGCATGCCGGTGGCGGCATCGTCGCGGAGTCCGATCCCGATGACGAGGTCGACGAGACCACGACGAAGTTCCGGACGATCCTGACAGGACTGGGGGTTACACCGTGAGCGAAGTGATCCGGCGGGCGCGACCCGGCGACGAGGCCGAGATCGTGGCGATGATCCGCGAGCTGGCCGACTTCGAGAACGCCGCCGACGAGTGCGTGGTCACCGAAACCCAGCTGCACACAGCACTTTTCGGCGACCAGGCGACGGCACACGCCCATATCGTGGACATCGACGGACAGGCCGCCGCGACAGCGGTCTGGTTCCTGAACTTCTCGACGTGGGACGGGGTGTCCGGGATCTATCTGGAAGACCTGTTCGTGCGCCCGGCATTTCGCCGGCGCGGCCTTGCCCGCAAGCTGCTCGCCACGCTGGCCGCCGAATGCCGTACCCACGGCTACACCCGGCTGAGCTGGGCGGTGCTGAACTGGAACGTCGACGCCATCGCACTGTACGACGCCGTCGGCGGAACCCCGCAGACCGAGTGGACCACCTATCGCGTCTCCGGGCCGCAGCTGGCGGAACTGGCGAGCGAATCCGATCGGCCGGACTAGTCCCGACCGGCCATCCATTGCACCGAGGACGGGCTGAACAACATCGCCAGCGCCGAGAGCGCCAGCAGACCGACCAGGATTCCGTACACCACATGGTGGCTGGTGATCACATACCAGGCGATGGGAAGCAGCAGCAGATTCGTCGGCACCGCGATTCCGCGACCCCAGCGTCGACCGGTCACCAACGCCCACCCTCCGGTCAGCACACCGGCGCCGATCAGGATGAACCACACCGCGGTGCCGTAACCGTTGACGATGTGCTGGTCGGCCCCGGCGAAGGCACGCACCAGTAGCACCGCCGCCATGACGAGCGCCGCGACGCCTTGCGCCGCCACCAGATAACCGACGTAGCGGACGATCGGTGGCTGCGTCACGACAGCCGGCCCGCCAGATGTGCCACCGCGAACACGTAGCCGCGCGGTCCGGCACCGGCGATGACCACCTCGGCCACCGCCGAGACATAGGAATGGTGCCGAAAGGCCTCACGGCGGTGGATATTGCTCAGATGCACCTCGACCACCGGCAGGTCGACACCGGTCAGGGCGTCGGCGATGGCCACCGAGGTATGGCTGTAGGCCCCTGGATTGATGATGATCCCGGCGCAATCCGCGCGCGCGGCATGAATGGCGTCGATCAGCACACCCTCGTGATTGCTCTGTACCGCGCGAACCCGTAGCCCGTGCTCGGCGGCGGCCTCGCTGACCTGCTGTTCGATCTGCGTGAGCGTGGTGGACCCGTAGATCTCCGGCTGCCGGGTGCCCAACAGATTCAGGTTGGGCCCGTTCACGAGGAGCAGTTGGCGTGCGGTCACGTCAGTACGGTACCTGCACCACGCATGTCGTCATCGGAAACGTATCGGTGTCGGCATGCGTGATTTACACGGCGACGCGCACCACACAGCATGGGATGCCGACACCCAGGAAGGGGCGGTAGAGCATGACGATCAGCGTGGCCGAACGGGCGGAGTTGCGATCCGCGGTCCGCGACCTGCTGCAGGAGAAGTGTTCCGAGCAGGACGTGCGCGCGGCCATGGAGTCCGAGGATGGCTTCGACCGGGAGCTGTGGGGCCGTCTGGCCGAGCAGGGCGTGCTCGGCATGCTGGTCGGCGAGGAGCACGGCGGCCTCGGTTTCGGACCGCCGGAACTGGAGGCCGTCGCCGAGGAGACCGGCGCCGCGCTGCTGCCCGCCCCGTTCATCTCCAGCGCGGTGCTCACCGTCGCGCTGATCCAGGCGGCAGGCACCGCGGAGGACAAGCAGCGGTTGCTGCCCGGCTTGGCCGATGGCAGCTCCATCGGCACCGTCGCGGTGACCGGCGCCCGCGGCACGTGGACCTCGGCCGGTGTCGACGTCACCGCAGGCGCCGACGGCACCCTGACCGGCTCCGCGCACTTCGTCACCCACGGACAGCTCGCCGATGTGATCCTGGTGGTCGCGCAGGGCGCCGACGGTACCGAGATCTTCCACGTCGAAGCCGATGCGCCCGGCTTCCAGCGCACGCCCGCAACGGTTTTCGACCGGACCGTACCGCTGTCGACCTATACCTTCGCCGACACCCCGGCCCGCCGCCTGGGCACCGCCGGCTGGGATGCCGTGCAACAGGCTCTCGACCTCACCGTCGTCGCCCTGGCCGGTGAGCAGGCCGGCGGTACGCGGCGCATTTTCGACATCACCATCGAATACCTCAAGACCCGCTTCCAGTTCGGCCGGGCGATCGGCAGCTTCCAGGCGCTCAAACACATGGCCGCCGATCTGCTGCTGGAGGTCGAGTCCGTCACCTCGGCGGCTCAGAACGCCGCGGCGCAGTTCGAGGACGAACAGGCCCGCGCCGGAGCGGTCGCACTGGCCGGGTTCGCCTGCGCGGAAGGATATGTGACCACCGCGATGCAGGCCGTCCAGATGCACGGCGGCATCGGTTTCACCTGGGAGCACGCGTGTCACCTCTACGTCCGCCGGGCTCGCAGTGGCCTGCAACTGTTCGGCGACTCCGCATCGCACCGCGAACGCTACCTGCTCTCGAAAGGTGCATGAGTCATGAGCGAGATCAATCTGCCCAGCGCCGAGGAACTCCGGGCTGAGGTCCGTGCCTGGCTGGAAGAGAACTGGACCGGCGTCACCCTGCCCAAATCCGACGACCCGTGGGTCAGCTCCCCCGAGCGGATCGCCTGGCTCGAGCAGGTTGTGGCGGCCGGCTACGGTGCCCCGACCTACCCGAGCCAGTGGTTCGGCCGGGCCTACCCGAACAAGCTCGCCAAGGTGATCGCCGAGGAATTCCGCGCGGCCGGCGCCCCCGGCGCCTGCCAGGACAGGTTCAGCATCCCGGCCAACACGACGCTGGCGTTCGGCACCGAGGCGCTCAAATCCGATCTGCTGTACAAGTTCCTGACCGAGAAGGCACGCACCTGCCTGCTCTACAGCGAGCCCGGTGCCGGCTCGGATCTGGCCGGTGTGCGCACCACCGCGGTGCGCGACGGTGACCGGTGGGTCATCAACGGCCAGAAGGTGTGGACGTCGGGCGCCAAGACCTCGCAGTACGCGCTGCTGATCGCCCGCACCGACTGGGATGTGCCCAAGCACAAGGGCATCACCTTTTTCATCGTGCCGATGAACCAGCCGGGCATCGAGATCCGGCCGCTGGTGCAGATCACCGGCGACGCGCATTTCAACGAGGTGTTCATCACCGACGCCACGGTGCCCGACGCCTACGTGGTGGGCGGCGTCGGCAATGGCTGGCTGGTGCTGCAGACCGCGCTGGCCGTCGAGCGTTCCATCATGGGTTCCGGAACCAGCCTGCACCGCAAGCAGTCCCGTGGTAACAGCCTTGTCGAAATGGCCCGCACGCACGGCAAGCTGGGCGATGCCGCGATCCGCAGGTCACTGGCCGATGTGCTCGCGCTGCGAGAGCTGAACAGCCTCAACAATGCCCGCGCAAAGGCCGAGGCCAAACAGGGCACCGCAAGCCCGGTGATGTCGCTGGGCAAGCTGGCGACATCGCGCATCCTGCACGCCGAGGCACGGCTGAAGACCGACATCATCGGCGCCGATGCGCTGCTGGCCGGACCGGACAATGCCGAGGCCGACGAGGTGAACTTCCTGAGTCTCAACGCGTTCTTCACCTCGATCGGCGGCGGCACCGACCAAATCCAGCGCAACATCATCGGCGAGCGGGTGCTCGGGCTGCCCAGGGAGCCCGAGGTCGATCGCGACATCCCGTTCCGCGAGATCCGGAAGAACTAGCGTAGCCATGAACAACCCGAAAGCTTACGACCCACCGCTTTCCGGCGTGCGGATCCTGGATCTGAGCACCGGCCCGATGACCGCCGTCGGACGGCTGCTGGCCGACCTGGGTGCGCAGGTGAGCGTGGTGCGGCTCGCCGGTGTGAACGACGGCACCGGCGCAGCCGACGACGACAGCGACTCCCCGGACGGCGATGTGCTCGATACCGCCATCAACCGGCGCGGCCTGCCCCGCATCGACGCCGATGCCCGGCAATGGCCGGAACTGGTCGCGGGTGCGGACATTCTCGTCGAGAACACTCGCCCCGGGTCGGTAAACGAGGCGGCGCTCGATGTCCGGCAGATCCGAGTCGAACATCCGGAACTGGTGGTGCTGTCCATCAGTGACTTCGGCCGGGACAACGATTTTCGCGAATGGCAGGCCACCACGCCGGTATTGCACGCGCTGACCAGCGAGCTGACCCGGTCCGGTATCCCGGGCCAGGTCCCGCTGGTCCCGCCGGCCCGGCAATTGCCCTACCATGTGGCGGCGGCGCAGGCCGTGGTGCTGGTGCTCAGCGTCTATCTTGACAGGTTACGCACCGGCGCAGGCGATCTCATCGACTTCTCGGTCCTCGACGGCGCCATGCAGACCCTCGACCCGCCCTATGGCAGTGCCGGTACCGCCTCGGCCGGCGTCGCCGTCAGCCAGCAGGAGCGAAACTGGATCGCCGAGCAGTTGCGCTACCCGATCCTGAAGTGCGCGGACGGCTACATCCGGATCTGTCTGTTGGCAAAGCGCCAGTGGCGCGGCATGTTCGAGTGGATGGGCCGCCCAGCGGAGTTCGCCGACCCCAAGTACGACAAGCTGCGGGAACGTTTCATGTCCCCGACACTGATGCCGGCGATTGCCACGTTCATCCGGGACAAAACCCGGGCCGAACTGGAATCGGCGGCCCAGCGGTACCGGGTGCCCGCCGCTGCGGTGCTGACCCTGCCCGAGGCATTGCGCACCGACCAGATCCGTGAGCGCGGTTTCCTGCGGCAGGTAGAGCTGCAGAAAGGGGTGAGTGTTCCGGTGCCGGTCGGGGTGGCCGAGATCGACGGGCACCGGGCCAGCACACTCACCGATGCCGTTGCTCCGCAGCGCCGCCCGCCGTCGGCGGCCATCCTGGCCGGCCGGCCTCGTCGCAACGAGGGGCTTCCGCTGGAGGGTCTGCGGGTGCTGGATCTCGGCGTCATCGTGGTCGGCAGCGACAGCGGTCGGTTGTTCGGCGACCTGGGAGCCGATGTGGTCAAGATCGAGAACACGGCGTTCCCGGACGGTCTGCGCGGCAACCTCACCTCGGTATCGCAGACCTACGCCGCCGGGCACCGCAACAAGCGGTCCATCGGCATCGACCTGCGCTCCGATGAGGGCCGCGCCCTGGCGCACCGGCTGGCCGCCGACGCCGATGTGGTGCTCACCAACTTCAAGCCCGGGGTGGCCGCCACGCTGGGCATGGATCACGACACCCTGAACGGGGTGAACCCCGGCATCGTCGTGGTGGACAGTTCCGCATTCGGCCCGACGGGACCCTGGGCCACCCGGATGGGCTACGGACCGCTGGTGCGCGCCGCCGCGGGTTTCACGGACATGTGGGTCTACCCCGAGGACCCCGAGAAGCCCGCCAAGCGCAGGGCCTTCTGCGACACCGTGACCGTCTACCCCGACCACGTGTCGGCCCGCATCGGTGTGCTGGCCGCGCTGGCGCTGCTGCTGCGCCGCGAACGCACCGGTGCCGGCGGTTCGGTCAGCATCGCGCAGTCGGAGGTGATGCTCAGCCATCTGGCCGCCGAGATCGCCGAACAGTCGGCCGACGCCACGTCGGCGTTCGAGCAGGACGCGCCCTGGGGCGTGTTCGGGTCCGCCGGCGACGATCAGTGGGTCGCGGTGACCGTACGCGGCGACACCGACTGGCAGGCGCTGTGCAGGGTGATCGGGCGACCCGATCTGGCCGCCGACGCGCGGCTGAGCACCCGCACCGGCCGGATCGCGGAGCGGGCCCGCATCGAGGATGCCGTGCGGGCCTGGACCGCCGAGCGCTCCCCCACCGAGGCCATGACGGCGCTACAACGCGCAGGCGTGCCCGCCGGTGCGGCGCTGCGCGCGGCCGAGTTGCTCGATTGGGACTACTACGTCGCCCGGCGTGCGTTCCGCGAAGAACTCCACCCGCTGTGGACCACGCCCTTCGTGATGGAGAACGTCGTCATCCATTCCGAGCGGATTGCCGACCCACCGATGCGGCAGGCACCGCTGCTCGGGGAGCAGACCCGCGAGATCGCGGCCGACCTGCTGGGTCTCGACGACGAGCAGATCACCGAGCTTTTGCGCAGCGGGGTCTTGGAGTCGATTCAACCGGCCGAGATCGACGGTGCCGGCGTCTAGGATCGAGCGACCCCCTCAGCCGTCCCGGAGTGCCGCATGCAAGTCGACTTCACCAGGCTCCGCTACTTCGTGGCGGTCGCCGAAGAGTTGCACTTCAAGCGTGCCGCCGATCGGTTGATGATCACCCCGCCCCCGCTGAGCAAGCAGATCAAACTGCTCGAGCGTGAGCTCGGCGGGCCGCTGTTCGAACGGCGGTATCACCGCGTGGAGTTGACCGAACTCGGCGCGCAACTGCTCGAACCGGCCCGCGAAATCCTGCGCCGGGTAGAGGATCTCAAAGTCATTGCCACGCGAATCGCCAAGACCGGCAACACTGTTCGGGTTGGTGCCACCGCGTACGCGCCGTCGGATTTCCTGGCCAGACTGGAGACGGCCGTGGCCGATCTGCCTGTGCCCACCGAGTTCGGGCTACCCGGTTCGGCCGCCGAGGTCACCGCGAAGCTGGTCTCCGGACATCTGGACATCGGATTGATCCATCTGCCCTCATCCGACAAACGACTACGCCACCGCGTGGTGGCGACCTACCCCGGTGCCATCGCGGTGCGGTTCGACGATCCGCTGGCAGGCTCGGCGAGCGTGCGCATCGAACAGCTTCGCGACCGTGATGTGGTGATCGATTTCGCCAGACCCAATCCGGTGGTGTTGGCCGGTCTGGCGCGCGGCCTGGCCAGTCGCGGTGTGACCCGGATCGTCCGCGCCACAAAGGATCTCGGCGGTGAGCTGGAAATGGCAACTCAGGTCTTCAACCGGCACCTGGTTGCCCTGGTCACCTATGCGCCGAACTCGGCGATCGGCCGGATCTTCTCCCCGCCGGAATTCGAGTTGATCCCGATCGACGAAAGCACCTGGGCCCCGGCCCAGATCGCGCTGGCCTGGGTACCCGATCCAGCGGACGACTCCGGGATGATCGATTCACTGGTCGAACGGATCGCCGACCGTGTCCGCTGACTGCCCGTGCGGATCGACGCTCACCTATGCCCGATGTTGCGGACCGCTGCACGACGGGGCCGTGCCCGCGGTGACCGCGCTGGCGCTGATGCGGTCGCGATTCAGCGCCTTCGCCCTCGGCCACACCGCATACCTGCTGCGGTCCTGGCATCCGCGCACCAGGCCCGGTGAACTCGAGCTCGATGACACCATCACGTGGCGACGGCTGCAGATCGTGGACACCGAGGCCGGCGGGCAGCACGACGAGGAGGGCATCGTGGAGTTCCGCGCCCAGTACGAACAGCACGGTAGGCGCCACATCCTGCACGAACGCAGTCGATTCATCCGCGCCCGCGACGACACCTGGCGCTATCTGGACGGTGAGATCTCCTAGACTGAACCGATGCGCGCAGTGCTGATGGCGGGAGTGCTGGCCACCGCCCTTGCCCTCGCACCGGTCGCCAAGGCCGAACCCGTCGAGACACCAGACCGGCCGTTGACCGCATTCGACACCTCCGATCCGGCGATCGGCAATCTGGATCCGGCACTGCGCACGGCCGTGCAGAACGCCACCACTGCGGCCGCGGCCCAAGGCGTCAGCGTGACCGTCAACTCGGGCTGGCGCAGTCCGCAGTTCCAGCGCCAGCTCCTCGAAGACGCCATCGTCACCTACGGCAGCTTCGAGCTTGCCCGCCAATACGTCCAATTACCCGAGCAGTCCCGGCACGTCATCGGGGCGGCGGTCGATATCGGTGGGCCCGACGCCGCGCAGTGGATGATCGCCAACGGACCGCGTTTCGGGCTGTGCCAGATCTATGCCAACGAGACATGGCATTTCGAGCTGGCGGCCGACGCCAACGGCATCTGCCCACCGTTGCTGCCCAACGCCGCCGGCTGAACATCGCTGCCCGCCAACACGATCGCCATGGCCGGCGTTCATCGAACGGACATCCGTACGAGTCGAATCTGCCTCGACTGTTGTCGGGCGCGGCCACCGTGCCCCGGACACATGGCTAGGCTGGTATCCCGTGCGTGCCGTGCTGATCGTCAACCCGAATGCGACTTCGACGACCCCGGCGGGTCGTGATCTGCTGGCCCACGCATTGGAGAGCCGGGTGGATCTGACCGTGATCCACACCGACCATCGCGGTCACGCCGTCGAGATCGGCGCGCAGGCAGCCAACGACGGCACCGATGTCCTGATCGTGCACGGCGGAGACGGCACGGTGAACGAAGTGGTCAACGGCGTATTGCAGGCGGGCGGAACCGGTGAGCACACCCCGGCCGTCGGCGTGGTACCCGGCGGTTCGGCCAACGTCTTCGCGCGGTCCCTTGGCATCAGCCCCGACCCCATCGAGGCCACCAATCAGCTGGTCGACCTGCTCGGTGAGCGTCGTCGAGGCATGCCGTGGCGGCGTATCGGGTTGATGGACTGTGGGGAGCGCTGGGGCGTGTTCACCGCGGGCATGGGGGTCGACGGTGACGTCGTGGCGGCCGTGGAAGCCCAGCGCGCCCGCGGGCGCAAGGTGACCGCATCGCGCTACATCAGGGTCGCCATCCGGGAGATGCTGGCCAGCGCGCGCCGGGAGCCGCTGCTGACGCTGGAACTACCGGACCGGGAGCCGCAGACAGGAGTGCATTTCGCGTTCGTGTCCAATTCCAGCCCCTGGACCTACGCCAACACCCGACCGGTGTGGACGAACCCGGACACCACCTTCGACACCGGCCTGGGAGTGTTCGCGATCACCAGCATGAGCATCTGGCGCAATCTGGGATTGGTGCGCCGGATGTTGTCGTCGAAACCCGATATCACCGCCGGGCATCTGGTGCGCGATGACGACCTGCCGTGGCTGCGGGTGAGCAGTGACACACCGGTGGCCTGCCAGATAGACGGCGATTACGTCGGTTTACGTCAGGCGATGACCTTTACCTCGGTACCGAATGCCATCGGGGTGGTCGCCCCTGCTCCGTGATCAGGCCTACACAGCCGTGACCTGCTAGTTTGCTGTGAGCGACAGATATTTAGAGCGCAAGTGAGCCCAGTGTAGTACAAACGGATGAGTGGACCGGTAACCCGGTAGCGCAGTGACATTGCCCACGTGTTAACGCAGTTCTATTGACATCTGTTCAGCCTGTGAAAGCATCGGATGCAACAGTGCAGAAACATTTCATGTGCACCCGTTAACAGCCGAAGAAAACCTAGTGCGATTTTGTGCGCACGGGCGAAAACTGACTAGGAGTTGGAAGCTATGGATTGGCGTCACAAGGCGGTCTGTCGCGACGAGGATCCGGAACTGTTCTTCCCCGTGGGGAACAGCGGCCCGGCCCTCGCCCAGATCGCTGATGCGAAGCTCGTCTGCAACCGTTGCCCGGTGACCACCGAGTGCCTGAGCTGGGCGCTTGAGTCCGGCCAGGACGCCGGCGTCTGGGGCGGGATGAGCGAGGACGAGCGTCGCGCACTGAAGCGTCGCAACGCCCGGACGAAGGCCCGCAGCAGCGTCTAGCCAGAACCGACGACGACTGCGGCCCCGACAAACTGTCGGGGCCGCAGTCGTTTCCGGCCCAAATGCTGTGTGCCTCATCACAATAGGCCGCGGCACCGGAGGGTCGGCGGTACTCAGATCGGCATTCGTCGGTGCCTACCGATGGGCACCCGCAGGACAACATCGGTGCCGCCACTGGCGACATCGTGCATACCCAGCGAGCCGTCGAGTTCGGCCGAGACCAGGGTGCGCACGATCTGCAGACCGAGCCGGTCCGACTTCTCCAGACTGAACCCCTCGGGTAAGCCCCGGCCATCGTCGTGCACCACGACATCGAGCCACCGCGCCGAGCGTTCGGCGCGGATGGTCACCGACCCCTTGGACACGTCTCCGTCGAAGGCATGCTCGAGCGCGTTCTGCACCAGCTCGGTGATGACCATGATGAGAGCGGTGGCCCGGTCGGCATCCAGCACGCCCAGATCACCCTCGCGGGTGATCCGGATCGGGGTGTCCACCGAAGCGACATCGTTCATGATCGGCACGATCCGGTCGACCACCTCGTCGAGGTTGACCTCCTCGTCGACCGACATCGAGAGCGCGTCGTGCACCAGCGCGATCGAGGACACCCGCCGCACCGATTCGATCAGCGCCTCGCGCCCCTCGGCATTGTTGGTCCGGCGCGCCTGCAATCGCAACAGCGCTGCGACGGTCTGCAGATTGTTCTTCACCCGGTGGTGGATCTCGCGGATGGTGGCGTCCTTGGACAGCAGCGCGCGGTCGCGGCGTTTGATCTCGGTGACATCGCGGATGAGCACCGCGGCCCCGGCGGGCTCCCCACTGGCGAGCAACGGGATGGTGCGCAGCAGCACCGCTGCGCCACCGGCATCCAGTTCCATCCGGGTGCTGGCTCCGCCCGCCACCGAGATGCGCAGATGGTTGGCCAGTTCCTGAGCCTCGAATGGGTCCGACATCAACGGCCGGGTCACCCCGATGAGGTTGTGCCCCTCCAGCTCGGCGTTCAGCCCCATCCGGTGATAGGCCGAGAGCGCGTTGGGGCTGGCGAAGGTGACATCGCCGTTGACGTCCAGACGGATGAATCCATCACCCACGCGGGGGCTGGACCGCGACATCGCGGCGTCGCCGACATTGGGGAAGGTGCCCTCGCTGAGCATCCGGACCAGGTCCCGCGCGCAGTCCAGATAGGCCTGTTCCAGCGGGCTGGTCGTGCGCCGGTCGGCAAGGGCGGTCTGATGGGTCAGCACGGCGACCACCCGGTCACCGTGGCGAACCGGCACCGCCTCGACGTTCAGCCAGCGACCGTCACCGGTTTCCGAGCGCCCGGCATCGCTTTCCCTGCCGATCGCCCCCGAGGAGAAGGCAGCGCCCACGACCGGCATGTCGGTGGCGTTGGACAGGGTTCCCACCGCGTCGGCCAGCAGGACCGTCGGTGCGGTGTTGGGGCGGACCTGAGCGACACAGACCAGGACATCGTCATCGCTGCGCACCCACATCAGGTAGTCGGCGAAGGACAGATCGGCCAACAGCTGCCATTCCCCCACCACGGCGTGCAGGTGGTCGACGGCATTGCCCGGCAGGACAGTGTGCTCGGCGAGCAGATCACCGAGGGTCGACATGAGCCGGGTCGCCTTCGGGCTAGCTGATCACCGCGATGAGGTCGCCGGCCTGGATGACATCACCGACGGAAACACTCACCTCGGTGATGGTGCCCGCGACCTCGGCGAGCACCGGGATCTCCATCTTCATGGACTCCAGCAGCACGAGAGTGTCGCCCGCTTCGATCTGGTCGCCCTTGTTCACCACGACCTCCAGCACACTGGCCACGATCTCGGCGCGAACATCCTCGGCCATCTTCACCCCACTCATCTGCGCTTCTGGCCGGCAACATTCGGCCCACCGGCCTATATCGAACCACAACCCCGGCGGCCCCCACGAACACCAGGTGGACAAAAGCACTCCCGCGGGCATGAGACACTGGTAGCCAGTATTCGTCTGACCCGGAGGTTCCATCATGGCCAAGCGTGGCCGCAAGAAGCGCGACCGTAAGCACTCGAAGGCCAATCACGGCCGTCGTCCCAACGCCTGAGCGCACTGCCGCTGACAGCGACGCTGGGAAGCAAACCGCCCGAGCTCCTCATAGGGAGCCCGGGCGGTTTATGTTTGACGCCTCTGTCGGGCAGTCAGCCACGCACGATGGTGGTGCGGCTGATTTCCAGGCGAAGCCTGGCGCGCAGGCTCTCCGGTGCCTTCTCGCCGCTGCATTTGGTGGCGATCAGGGTCTTCACCCGCTCCTCGATGCCGTACTGACGCAGACAGGTCGGGCACTCCTCCAGATGTTGGCGGAGCTTGTCGCGGGTCTCGACGGTGCACTCACCGTCGAGCAGGGTCCATACCTCGGCGATGACCGCCGCACACTCCGGGTGGTCGGGATCGACCGGGCCGATCGGTGGAACCCAGCGTTCCTCGTCATGGGTGTCGCTCACGAAGAGACCTCCTCCGGCTCGTCCTGTTGCTGACCTCGTAGGAAGCCGCGGTCGCGGGCCACATCGGACAACAGCTCGCGTAATTGTTTCCTGCCGCGATGCAGTCGCGACATCACCGTGCCGATCGGCGTGTCCATGATCTCTGCGATCTCCTTGTACGGGAAACCCTCGACATCGGCGTAGTACACGGCCATCCGGAATTCCTCGGGCAGTGCCTGTAGGGCGGCCTTGATCTCGGTGTCCGGGAGCGCTTCGAGCGCTTCGACCTCCGCCGAACGCAGACCCGTCGAGGAGTGCTCGGCGTTGGAGGCCAACTGCCAGTCGGTGATCTCGTCGGTCGGGTACTCCGCAGGCTGGCGCTGCTTCTTGCGGTAGCTGTTGATGTAGGTGTTGGTCAGGATGCGGTACAGCCACGCCTTGAGGTTGGTGCCCGCACGGAAGGAGCGGAAGCCGGCGTAGGCCTTGACCATCGTCTCCTGCAGCAGGTCCTCGGCGTCGGCCGGATTGCGCGTCATCCGCAGTGCGCCGCCGTAGAGCTGGTCGAGCAGCGGGATGGCGTCGCGTTCGAAGCGTGCGGTGAGTTCGGCGTCGGTTTCTTCGGCCGGCGCGGCGGCCATATCGTCGATATCGGTCATTGCGGGAGACACCGTCCCTTCTGTCGCGGCGCCACCGAACCACTCCAGTGCGACCACCGGACGTTCAAGGCAGGCCGTTGGCACCAAAATCCCCTATCTGACGATCCTAAAGGCAATGACCGACACAACCTGGCTCGGGCTGCATCAACTCCAACAACACGGCGTCGCGGCCCGCTCATTCCCGGCCGGCCCGGCTGGGTGTGCTGACAGCCAGGTCACGACGGCTAGGGTCGGTCGGGTGGCACGCGCAGCTACCCCGGCCATCGGGGTCCTGGTCGATGATGGCGTCGCTCACGAGATCTTGCGATACCAGCACGATCCGCGCGCCGAGTCCTTCGGTGACGAGGCGGTCGCCGCGCTGGCCGCCGCGCACGGGCTGGCCCCGGAACAGATCTTCAAGACGCTGGTGCTCGCCGTGCCCGGCGGTTTGGCGGTCGCCGTGCTACCGGTGCCCGCCAAGCTGTCACTCAAGGCCGCCGCCGCCGCATTGGGCACACCGAAGGCCGCGATGGCGGAGAAGGCGGCCGCCGAGCGGGCCACCGGCTACGTCCTCGGCGGGATCTCGCCGCTGGGCCAGCGCAAGGCATTGCCGACGGTCGTGGACTCCTCGGCGCTGAACTGGGATCGGGTGTTGTGCAGCGCGGGCAAGCGGGGCTGGGATGTCGCGCTGGCCCCCGGCGACCTCGTCCGCCTCACCGGCGCGGTCACCGCCGACATCCTGGCGCCGTGATCCTGCGGCCGGGGGCCATGATGGAGTCATGACCGACACCATCACCGACGCGACCGAGCGCAACCGCTTCGAGATCCACCACGGCCAGGATCTGGCCGGTTTCGCAGAGTACCGCGATCATGGCGGGCAGCGGATCTTCTATCACACCGAGATCGGCGAGCAGTACGGCGGAAAGGGTCTGGGCAGCAAGCTGATTCGCGACGCGCTGGCCGACACCGTCGCCGCAGGCATGCGCATCGTGCCGGTCTGCTCGTTCGTGGCGAAGTTCCTGGACAGCCACGACGACTTCGCCGGCTCCGTCGACGAGGTGACGCCGGAGATCCGCGCTCTGGTCGACTGAGCGGATCGACCGTGGCCGTGCGCAGTGGTCGTGGACGCCCCAGGGCCGCCGCCGACGGCTAGGGTGACGACGTGTCCCTCTGGTCAGCAGGACGGTATGAGGCCGTCGCGCAACAGATCTCTGCCATCGCCACCCGCGTCGTGGACACCGCCGGTCAGCTGCGACCGCTACCGGATGCCGATATCGTCGACCTGGCCTGCGGCACCGGCAGTGCCGCCCTGACCGCCGCGGCGGCGGGCGCCACCGTGACGGGTGTGGACCTGACCCCGGAACTGCTGGCGATCGCGGCGGGTAAACCGGGCGGGGACGCCGTGCGCTGGGTGGCCGCCGATGCCGCCGCCACCGGCCTGCCCGACGCGTCCTTCGACATCGCGGTGTCGAACATGGGCACCATCTTCGTCGAGCCGACGGCGATGATGACCGAGGTGGCCCGGCTGCTGCGACCGGGCGGCGTGTTCGCCTTCTCGACCTGGGTGCGCGACGCCGAGAATCCGTTCTACGACCCGATCGTCGAGGTACTCGGCCCACGCCCCGCGGGCACCCACAGCCCCGATCAGTGGGGTGACCCCGAGGTGGCCACCGCGCGCCTGTTGGCCGATTTCGACCGGATCACCATCGAACGCGGTGCGCATCCGTGGACCTTCGATTCGACGGCGCACGCCGTGCAGTTCGTCACCGACGAGTCCCCCATGCACGTCGACATCCTGTCCCGCCTCGACCAGCCGACCGGCGACCGTCTCGTCGAGGCGTTCCGGGCGGCACTGGATGCCCACACGGCTGCCGACGGGACGGTCGGCTTCGAGGCGTCCTACGCCGTCATCGCCGCCGTCCGTCACCCGGCCTGATACAGGATCCCGCGCCCGATCGCCGCCCGGATCTCCGGCAGCGCGGCAGCGGCCAGCGCATCGGCCGCCACCCCGTGGTGGGCGGCCAGCAATTCGATGAGCGTCCCGAGCGGCACCTCGCCGCGACACCCGGCCAGCAGTGCGGTCAACACATCGTCGACGCCGATCACCGCACCCGGTCCGCCCGGCCTGCGCACCGCGGCGCCGATCTGCTGCCAGCCGTCGGGCCCCGGCAGCGAATGCTGTTCCAGCAGCACCGGTGCGGTCGACAGCCTGGTGGCGAGTAGGGCGTCATCGCCGGTATCGCGCAGATAGGCCCGGCGGGCGAGGAAGGCCGCCACCTCGGTACCGGTCGGGGCCTCGTCGGCACCGGTGATCTCCTCGAGGATCTGTTCGGGTTGCTCACCGCCGGCCGGCCGGCGCACCGTGATCAACCCCATGCCGATGGCCCGGACGCCCTCCTCGGCGAACCAGTCCAGCCACTGGCCGCCACGGACCGCGGCGACCTCGGGCGGCTCGCCGGCGTCGGCCAACCACAGCGAGACATAGCTCACCGGATCGGCGAGCTCCCGCTGCACCACCCAGGCGTGTAACCCGGTGCCGGCCAGCCAGCCGGCCACCCGCTCGCGCCAGTCCTGTTCGCCGACGATCCAATTCGCCATGATCTGGGCCGTGCCGCCGGGTTCCAGGTGGTCGGGCAACTGTTCGATCAGGTTGCGACACAGTTGGTCT
This sequence comes from Mycolicibacterium neoaurum ATCC 25795, assembly GCF_000691525.1. Classification (GTDB taxonomy): domain Bacteria; phylum Actinomycetota; class Actinomycetes; order Mycobacteriales; family Mycobacteriaceae; genus Mycobacterium; species Mycobacterium neoaurum. The sequence continues at coordinate 860,478 of NZ_JMDW01000008.1, read as the reverse complement.
CCGGCCATCCCGGAATCGCGGTAGGTGTAGTCACTGGCGCCCGAGCCGATGACGAACGGCGGGTTGGACACGATGAGGTCGAACCGTTCACCGGCCACCGGCTCGAACAGGTTGCCCAGACGCATATCCCAGTTCATGCCGTTGAGCCGCGCGGTGGCCGCGGCCAACATCAGCGCCCGCTCGTTGGTGTCGGTGGCGACGATATCGGCGCAGTGCGCGTTCAGGTGCAGCGCCTGGATGCCGCACCCGGTGCCCAGATCCAGCGCACGACGCACCGGGGTGCGAATGATCGCACGTGCCAACGACATCGACGCCCCGCCGATCCCGAGCACGTGATCACGCCGCAAACCTCCGGCGCGCAGGGCGGCATCCTGATCCGAAACCACCAGGTGATCGCGATCGCCGTCGCTGTGCGGGCGGATGTCCAGCGCCGCACGCCAACCCCCGGCACCGTCGGGCTCCAGCACCCCGGCCGCGACCAGTGCATCCAGCGGCACCGACGGGAACGCACGCTGTAACCGATCCCGGGATTCGGACGCACCGAGCAGGAACAAGCGGATCAACACCGACAACCGGTCCTCGCCGGTGGCGCGCAGCGCAGGCCACCAGATGCCGCGGCCGAGCGCATCGTTGGCCTCGGGTCCCAGCAGTGCGGCGACACCATCGACGGTGAACCCGGCCGATCGCAGATCGGCACCGAGAGCATCGAGGAACTGTGGTGTGAGCGTCAAAACAGGCCCTCATCGTGGTGGGCGGGCTCGATGAGCTCGGGACCGTTGTTGCGCACGCTGTTGACCAGTCGCGATACCTCGCGGATCTCGATGCGGTCGAGATCACCGTGCCCGCGTAGCAGCCCCTCGTCGATATCTGCGTCCGGGTCCAGCCAACGGTCCCAGTCGGCGGCACTGATGGTCAGCGGCATGCGGTCGTGGATATCGGCCAGCTGCGCGGCCGATTCGGTCGTGATGATGGTGCAGCTGAGCAGCGGCGGACTGTCCCGGTCGGCGTCTTTCGGCCGCCAGGTCGACCACAGCCCGGCCATGAAGAGCGGCTCACCGTCGGCGGCATACATGTAGTACGGCGTCTTGGCGGGCTTCTTGGCACCCTCGACGATTCCGGGCTTCCACTCGTACCAGCCATCCATCGGGATCAGGCAGCGTTTGGTCTTGGCCGAGCCGCGGAACGCCGGGGAGGTGGTCACCGTCTCGGCGCGGGCGTTGATCAGCAGCGGCCCCTTCTTGAGGTCGGGTCCGCCGTCCTCGCCGGTCTTGGACCACGGCGGGATCAGGCCCCAGCGCATCGAGCGGATCCGCCGGCGCGACTCGTCGTCGGGATGGCCTTGGGGCGAGCGAAGCGACGGGGAGGGATGGTCATGGGGCGAGCGAAGCGACGGGGAGGGATGGTCATGGGGCGAGCGAAGCGACGGGGAGGGATGATCATGCCGCTTGACCACGGAGCTGATGGTCGTGGTCGGAGCCACGTTGAAGTTCGGACCGCCCTGGCCTTCGGCCGTCGCCGTCGTTTCGTCCAAGGCCTTGATTTTCTCGGCCAACAACGCCGGGTCGGTGGTCACCGCAAATCGCCCACACATACCAGGCAGGATAGAGGCCGTGAGCAACTGGCCGGCACCGACGACCACCACCCCCGTGAACGCCACCGTCGAGGTGCCCGGGTCCAAATCGCTGACCAACCGCGCGTTGGTGCTGGCCGCGCTGGCAGGGGCGCACCACGGCGGAACGCGAGCATCGACCATCGACGGCGCGCTGCGCAGCCGCGATACCGACCTGATGATCGACGCCCTGCGCGCCCTCGGGGTGCGGATCAGCGGCGCGGGCACCGAACTGAGCGTCGAAGGTGCCGTGGCCCCGGTCGCGGACACCCGCATCGACTGCGGGCTGGCCGGCACGGTTCTGCGCTTCCTGCCCGCGATCGCCGCGCAGGGCGGTGAGACCGTCATCTTCGACGGTGACGAACAGGCCAGGGCCCGCCCGATCGCACCATTGCTGGATGCGTTGCGCGGTCTGGGCGTGGATATCGAGGGCGATGGATTACCGTTCCGGGTGCGCGGCCACGGCGCGGTGTCCGGCGGTGAGGTCCACATCGACGCGTCGGCGTCCTCCCAGTTCGTCTCGGGTCTGCTGTTGTCCGGTGCCGGTTTCACCGACGGGCTGACCGTGGTGCACACCGGCGACTCGGTGCCCTCGGCCCCGCACATCTCGATGACGGTGTCGATGCTGCGCAGCGCCGGGGTGAGCGTCGACGACAGCGTCGCCAACCGGTGGCGTGTCGAACCGGGCACGGTGGCGGCCAGGGACTGGGTGATCGAGCCCGACCTGTCCAACTCCGTACCGTTCCTGGCCGCGGCGGCCGTCACCGCCGGCACCGTGCGCATCAATCGCTGGCCCGCGGCGAGCATCCAGCCGGCCGGCGATATCCTCGACCTGCTTGCGCGAGTGAATGTGACTGCTTCACAGCATGATTCGTTCCTCGAAGCACGGGGCGCCGCTCAGTTCGGCGGTATCGACATCGACCTGCACGATATCGGCGAGCTGGCCCCCGCGGTGGCCGCACTGGCGACCCTGGCCGCACCCGGTTCGGTGTCCACACTGCGCGGGATCGCCCATCTGCGCGGGCACGAGACCGATCGACTGGCTGCCCTGCGCACCGAGATCACCAGCCTGGGCGGTGACTGCACCGAGACCGAGGACGGCCTGCGGATCACCGCGGTGCCGATGCACGGCGGGGTGTGGCGGTCCTACGCCGATCACCGGATGGCCACGGCCGGGGCCATCATCGGGTTGCGGGTGCCGGGTGTCGAGGTCGAGGACATCGCCACCACGGCCAAGACCCTGCCCGACTTTCCAGGGATGTGGGCGGCGATGTTGGGCCCGATGTGAAGTCGCGCGAGTACGACGAGTCCGATGTCCGGGTCCGCCCGGGCAAGGGTTCGCGTCCGCGCACCAAGACCCGGCCCGAACACGCCGACGCCGAGGACGCCATGGTCGTCACCGTCGACCGTGGCCGATGGGGCTGCGCGCTCGGTGGTGACCCGCACCGCAACGTCACCGCGATGCGGGCCCGTGAACTCGGCCGGACCCCTATCGTCGTCGGCGACGAGGTCGGCATCGTCGGCGACGTATCCGGTCGACCGGACACGCTGGCCCGCATCATCCGTCGCGCCGAGCGGCGAACGGTGTTGCGGCGCACGGCCGATGACACCGACCCGACCGAGCGGGTGGTGGTGGCCAACGCCGATCAGCTGTTGATCGTGGTGGCCCTGGCCGACCCGCCGCCGCGCACCGGGTTCGTCGAACGCGCCCTGATCGCGGCATTCACCGGCGGACTGATCCCCATCCTGTGTCTGACCAAGTCCGATCTGGCCTCTCCCGTGGAGTTCGCGGCCCAGTTCGCCGATCTGGATCTACAGGTGGTGACGGCGGGCCGCGACGATCCGCTGGATGTGGTGGCACCGCTATTGGCGGGCAAGGTGACGGTGCTGCTCGGGCATTCCGGGGTCGGCAAGTCCACGCTGGTGAATCGTCTTGTGCCCGATGCGGACCGGGCCACGGGGTCGGTGACCGGCGTCGGCAAGGGGCGGCACACGTCCACCCAGTCGGTTGCCCTGCCGCTGCGGGAATCGGGATGGGTGATCGACACACCGGGCATCCGGTCGTTCGGCCTCGCCCACGTCAAACCCGATGACGTCGTCGCGTCTTTCTCGGATCTCGCTGCGGCCGTGGATGATTGCCCCCGCGGCTGCGGACATCTCGGGCCTCCCGCCGACCCCGAGTGCGCGTTGGACACGCTGACCGGTCCGGCGGCGGCGCGGGTGGCCGCGGCGCGTCGACTGCTGGTCACCCTGGGCGAAGCGGGGTACTGAACACCGCGAGCGCGCGTGAACGCAGAACCGCGAGCGGCGTGTCTTGGTGCAGACACGCACGCTCGCGGTTGGGGGTGAAGCTCAGGCGGCGGCTTTTTGCTTACGCCATCCACCGCCGCGGACAGCGGCGATCGCCGACTTCAGGCCACGACGCTTGCCGGTGACCGGATCGACGCCGCCGAAGCCTTCAAGCTCCTCGAACATCCGCTCGCTGCGGGTCTCCGGCGCGTTGTCCCGGGTGTCCTTGAGGTACTTGTCCGGCAGCGACAGCTTGGCGATGGTGCGCCAGGCCTTGCCGTACTGCACCAGGAACGGTCCGGTGGTGTAGGGCAGGTCGTACTTCTCGCACAGCGCCCGCACCTTGATCGAGATGTCGTAGTACCGGTTGCTCGGCAGATCGGGGAACAGGTGATGTTCGATCTGGTGGCACAGGTTGCCGCTCATGAAGCGCAGCACCGGGCCGTTGTCGAAATTGGCGCTGCCCAACATCTGGCGCAGGTACCACTGGCCGCGGGTCTCGCCGACCATGTCGGTCTTGGTGAACTTCTCCGCGCCGTCGGGGAAATGCCCGCAGAAGATGACCGCGTTGGCCCATACGTTGCGGATGATGTTGGCCAAGAAGTTGGCCCGCATCGTCGACTTGTAGGTCGCACCGGGAGACAGCGAGGTCAGCGCGGGCCACAACACGTAGTCCTTGGCGATCTGATGTCCGGCCTTGACGCCGAACTCCTTCATCCGGACCATCGTTGCCGCGCGGTCGTCGCGCCCCTTGAAGATCTTGCCGATCTCCAAGTGCTGCAAGCCGACTCCCCATTCGAACAACGACATCAGCGCCGTGTTGAACAGCAGATTGAAGACGTTCATCGGCTTCCACCTGGCATCCCTGGTGACGCGGATGAGGCCGTAGCCCACATCGTCGTCCATGCCGAGGATGTTGGTGTACTTGTGATGCATGAAGTTGTGGGTGAATCGCCAGTGCTTGGACGCCCCGCCCATGTCCCACTCCCACGAGGAGGAGTGAATCTCGGGATCGTTCATCCAGTCCCACTGGCCGTGCATGACGTTGTGGCCGATCTCCATGTTCTCGATGATCTTGGCCACGCCGAGGGTCGATGCCCCCGCCCACCAGAAGAACCGCTTGGAGCTGGCCGCCAACAGCAGCCGGCCGGTGAGATCCAGACCCCGCTGGAAGGCGATGGTCCGGCGGATGTAGCGGGCGTCGTCGGCGCCACGCGAGTCTTCGATGTCCTGACGGATCGCGTCCAGTTCTGCACCCAGCGCTTCGATATCCGCCTCGGTGAGATGCGCGAATTCCGGTACGTCGGTTACTGCCATGGCGTTCGGCCCTCCTTCCGGTTACTACGGTAGCGTAACCTACGGCACCGTAGGTTACTAGTCAGTAAAAGCTATGCGACCAAAAAGATCTATGCGTCCAACGTGCAGTCGCCCGATGCCGCGGAGACGCAGGTCTGCACCCGCGAACCCGGCTCGTGCTCCACACCGGTGCGCAGATCACGGACATGCCCATCAACCAGGCCGACGACACAGGACTGACAGATACCCATCCGACATCCGAATGGCATCTGGATACCCGCGCCTTCGCCGGCCTCCATCAGCGAGGTGGCGGCATCCGCGGTCACCGTCTTGCCACTGCGCTCGAAGGTGACCGTTCCACCGGTGCCGTGCGGCGCCGCCCGCGAGACGGCGAACCGCTCCAGGTGCAGGCCGCCGGCGATACCGGCCTCGGTCCACACCCGCTCGGCATCGTCGAGCATGGCCTCCGGCCCGCACGCCCAGGCCTGCCGCTCGCGCCAATCCGGCACGACCTCGTCGAGACGGGAAAGGTCGAGCCGGCCCTCGGTCCGGGTGGTGCGCAGCTGCATCCGATAACCCGGGTGGGCATCATGGAGCTCCTTGAGCTCACCGGCGAACATGACATCGGCCTCGGTCGGAGCCGAGTGCACGTGCACGATGTCGGTGATCTGATCGTGGCGGACCAGGGTGCGCAGCATCGACATGACCGGGGTGATACCCGAACCCGCCGTCAGGAACAGCACCTTGGCCGGGGCCGGATCCGGCATGACGAAATTTCCCTGCGGGGCGGCCAGCCGCACGATGGTGCCCGGTGCGACGCCGCCGACCAGGTGGGTCGACAGAAAGCCCTCGGGCATCGCCTTGACCGTGATGGTGATGGTGCGCGGACCGCGCGAGCCGACGCCCGCCTGCCGGTCGCCGCGCACGGGAGCCGAGGTCAACGAGTAGGACCGCCAACGCCAGCGACCGTCGACCAGCAGGCCGATCCCGATGTACTGTCCCGGCGCGTAGTCGAAGGAGAAACCCCAGCCTGGCTTGATGACCAGGGTCGCCGAATCGACCGTCTCCCGGCGCACCTCGACAACCCGGCCGCGAAGCTCGCGGGCCGACCACAGCGGGTTGGCCAGCTTCAGGTAATCGTCGGGCAACAGCGGCGTGGTGATGCGGCCTGCGATGGTCCGCAAGGCATGCCAGCCACGATGCCGGTCCGCGCCGGCGATCGTCGGGCGCACGGTGTCGGCGACCTTGGCCGAGACCTTGATTTCATTCTTGGCCACTGCCTGTTGCTCCTCACGTCCGCGGCTAACCTACGGTACCGTAAGTTACGCGCCCGTACAGAACTTTGCAGACCGGAGATCTGTCTTGCGCAGCGATCTACGTCACAACAGCTCGAGCAGGAATGGCAACTCCTGCGGCGCGTACCAGGCGAGGTCGTGATCCTGGGCATCGCCGACGGCCAACTCCGCGTCCTCATCGCCGAGATCCGCCTCGTCGATCACCTCGATGGCCTTGAGCACCGCGGGTTCGGCCCCGGAATTGTCCACATACGCTGCGACGATATCCTCGATCGCGACCGGACCGGCCAGCCTGACCACGGCATCGTCGAGATCGGGCCGGACCGTCGCACCCTCCACATCGGCGACCAGCACCGCACGCCGCGGCGGTGCGGCGCCGTCGCCCTGCTCACCGGCCAGCAACCGAAGCGAGGCCAAGGCGGCATCGGCAAGGGCAACCTCGGCCAACTCCTCGTCGTCACCCTTGGAATAGGCCTCCCGCAGCGTCGGTGTGACCGCGAATGCGGTGCCGCTGCGGGCATGGATCAGCCGGTCGGTGACCAGCTGCGTCAGCATCGGCAGGGTCGCCGGTATGTAGACACGCACCCGCCGAGACTAACGCTCGGCGCCGCCGTCCGACGCTGCCGTCTCGGTCGGCGCCGTCCCCGTCGACTCCGACTTACCGTCGGCATCGGGGTCCTTCTGGACGGCGAGGACGAAATCGTCACCGTGCTGGGTCACGCCGGCGATCACCGCAGAGTGCACGGCTTCGACCGCGTACTGACGACGCACCATCAGGGGGTCCTGACGCAGATCCTTGACCAGCGCTATCGACAGCCCGATCATCACCACCACGAACGGCAACGCGGCCACGATGGTGATCGACTGCAAACCGGTCAACGCATCCGAACCGCCGGCCAACAACATCACCGCCGCGACCGCGCCGGTCGCGATACCCCAGAAGATCACGGTCTTCCGGCTCGGCTCGATGGTGCCGCGCTCGGACAGCGACCCCATGACCAACGAGGCCGAATCCGCGCCGGAGATGAAGAAGATCGCGACAAGTGCCATCACGACGATGGTCGACACGGTCGCGAAGGGATAGTCACTGAGCAGTCCGAACAGCTGTGCCTCGACCGAACCCTCACCGGCAAGATCCTTGCCGTCACGCTGGGCGGCTATCGCGGCGCCGCCGAAGATGCAGAACCACGCCAGCGAGACCAGGCTGGGCGCCAGCAGGACGCCGGTGACGAACTGACGGATCGTGCGGCCCCGTGAGATACGCGCGATGAACATGCCGACGAACGGGGTCCAGGAGATCCACCACGCCCAGTAGAAGACGGTCCAGCTACCCAGCCAGGCCTCGGTCTCGGCGCCCTCGGCTCCGGTGCGCGCGGCCATCATCGCCAGATCCTGGAAGTAGCTGCCGATCGCGGTGGGCAGGAGGTTGAGCATGAAGATCGTCGGCCCGACGATGAACACGAACAGCGCGAGCACCAGCGCCAGCACCATGTTGATATTCGACAGCCACTGGATGCCGCGGGCCACCCCGGACACGGCGGACAGCACGAACGCACAGGTCAGGATCGCGATGATGCCGATCAGGATGGCGTTGCCGGTTTCCCCGATACCCGCCACGATCTGCAGACCGCTGCGAATCTGCAATGCGCCGAGACCGAGCGAGGCGGCCGATCCGAACAGCGTCGCGAAGATCGCGAGCATGTCGATGACCTTGCCCAGCCCGCCGTTGGCCCGGTCCCCGATCAAGGGTTCGAACGCCGCGCTGATCAGCTGGAAGCGACCCTTGCGGTAGACGCCGTAGGCGATGGCAAGACCGACGACGGCGTAGATGGCCCAGGGGTGCAGGGTCCAGTGAAAGAGCGTGGTGGCCATCGCCGTCTGCACAGCGTTCTGGGCCGCTTCGGTGCCCTCGGGACCTGTTCCCGGCGGCGGGGTCACCAGATGCGACAGCGGTTCGGCGACGCCGAAGAACATCAGGCCGATACCCATACCGGCGCTGAACATCATGGCGATCCAGGACACCGTGCGGAACTCTGGCTCCTCGTCGTCACGGCCCAGCGGGATGTTGCCGAACCGCCCCAGCGCGATCCACAGCACGAACAGGACGAAGCCCGAAGCCACCAACGTGAACAGCCAGCCCGCGTTCGTGAGCACCCAGCCAAGGGCGTCTCCCGACACCGTGGCAAGCCCGTCGGTGTCGACGAAGCCCCAGATCAGGAATGCCACCGCGATCACCGCGGTGATACCGAAGACGTACCAATCGAGGTTGCGTTTGTTGGTCAGCGCGTCCTCGTCGATCGGAACGTCCAGGACGGGATGAGGTATGACGTCGCGCTTGTCTGGTTTCGTATCGTGGCTATCGGTATCAGGCATGGTTGATCCATCAGATACCGCGCGGGGCAACTTCGTCAACTCCGCTAACGACCGGCCTCAAGAAGCTCGTCGAGGGATTCGCGAAGCAACAGCGGCAGCACATCGACATCGCTCATGGCGTCCCGATCGGCGTTGATCCCGAAGTAGAGCATGCCGTTATACGAGGTCACAGCGATGGCAAGAACTTGGTTGGCGAGAAGCGGCGGGACGGCATAGGTCTCAAGAAGTTTTGCGCCCGCGATGTACATCTGCCGCTGCGCTCCGGGCACATTGGTGATCAGCAAATTGAACTGGCGAGCCGAGAAGCTGGTGGCGACCCGGATGCCCATCGCGTGCAGCGTCGGTGGGGCGAACCCCGACAGCGTCACGATGGTGCGGGCGTCCACCAGGCTGGCGGCGCTGGAGTACGACTCGGTGGCATGTGCGATCTGGGAGAGCCGCACCACCGCGTTGCCCTCGCCGACCGGCAGATCGACCAGGAACGGCGAAACCTCGCTGATCGCCTGACCGGGCCCGTCCGAGTCGATCTCCCCGTCGGGATACACCGAGTTGGGCGCCATCGCCCGCACCGTGGAGGTGGCATTGACCGGCTCACCGCGGGAGAGCAACCAGTTGCGCAACGCACCGGCCACCACCGCCAGCACCACATCGTTGACATCGCAGTCGTACCGGGCTCGCAGATCGCGATAATCCTCCAACGCGTGCGCGGCCACTGCCAGGCGCCGGTTGCGCGACACCGTGGTGTTCAGCGGGCTGCTCGGCGCCGTGCCGCGTGCGACGGTGCGCGCCACCTCCGCCACCCGGCGGCCGATATCGACGAGGGCGCCGACATTGGTGATCGTCTCCTGGACCGAGGACCGCAACGCCGCGGCCTGGGCGGTCGGCCGCGTGATCCACTCCCCCACGGCGCCGGCGAGCAGTTGGCCCCCACCGGGCTCCCGAGCCGGAATCCAGATGTCCTCCCCGAACTCCGGCGGTTTCTGGGTGCGATCGGCGATGACGTGCCCGATCTCCAACGCCGACATGCCATTGACCAGCGCCTGGTGCGATTTGGTGTAGATGGCGATCCGGTTGCGGGCCAGCCCTTCGATCAGATACATCTCCCAGAGCGGACGTGATGCGTCCAGGGGCCGGGAGCCGATCCTGGCAATGAGGTCGTGTAACTGGGCATCGCTGCCCGGCGAGGGCAGTGCCGAGCGCCGGACGTGGTAGGTGATGTCGAAATCGTCATCGTCGATCCAGACCGGCCGGGCCAGTCCGAACGGCACCGCACGCACCTTCTGCCGGTAGCGCGGTATCTGGGGCAACCGCTGCTCGACGGTGGCCAGCAGCGTCTCGTAGCCGAGCCCACCGCGCGGTTTGCGCACGATCGACAGCGATCCGACGTACATCGGCGTGGAACTGTTCTCCAGACCGAAGAACGCCGCGTCCGATGCCGACAACCTGGTCACCATCGCGACGCGGACCCCCTTGCTTGATGTCACCGCCACCGTAGCGGCACAGCGCATATCCGCGCATCGCGGGTGTTCACCCGGCACCACCATTTACTGCGCGGTGGTGTGCGCGCCGCGTGGGATCATCAATATGCCTGTCCCCTCCAGCAATTGCCGTATCCGATCCTGCCCGCTGGAGTATGTGTGACATCCATCCCGCAGCACCGCCCACATCCGGTGGTGACCACGCCGATCATCGATTATGAGCCACCGCCGCACGGCGGACCACACCATCGTCAACCCACGATCGGCACGCCACGACGTCGGACACCGCGCCAACTCAGTCCACCGGCGATCACCGGTGAACCACCCGCTCCGACCGCGGCCGCCGTCTTCACCGATGCGGCGTTGCGGCGGGTCCTGGAGGTGCTGGATCGACGCAGACCGACGACCCAGTTGCGCGGCCTGCTCACCCCGGCGCTCATCGACGCCGTCGGCTCACTGGCTCGCTCGCCGCAGGCCGGGCCCACCGCGATACTGCGGCGAATCCGGTTGCGCAGCATCGTCGAAGGGACTGCGACCGCGGTGACGGCGGCCGAGGTGTTCGCGACCTACACCCGGGGCCCCCGGGTGCGGGCGATCGCGGCACGGGTCGAGATCGTCGCCGGCCGCTGGCAGCTGGTCGCGCTGCAGATCGGCTGAGTGTCAGCGCTTCTTGCCGCGGCGCGCCGCGTCGCGACGCTCCTTGCGGGTGCCGCCGCCGGCCGGCCGGTTCGTGCCGCCGCCGGATCGCTTCACCTCTGCCGAGCCGTCCTCGGCCGGGCCGGTGTAGGTCAGCGGCGGTGCGGAACCGTCGTTGATTCCCTTGGCCTGCACGCCCGCCGGGCGTTCCTTGGTGGCGACCTGGCCCTGCTGACCCGCCCCCTGCTGCGCAGCCGCAGCGAACTCGGCCAGCCCCGTCGACATCGGCTGCACCACCGGCGCGGTCTGCGGCGCCGCCTCGACCGCCACGTTGAACAGGAAGCCGACCGACTCCTCCTTGAGACCCTCGAGCATGGCGACGAACATGTCGTAACCCTCGCGCTGGTACTCGACCAGCGGGTCACGCTGGGCCATCGCGCGCAGTCCGATGCCCTCCTTGAGGTAATCCATCTCGTAGAGATGCTCACGCCACTTGCGGTCGATCACGTTGAGCAGGACGTTGCGTTCCAGCTGCCGCATGGCGCCCTCGCCGCCGATGGCGTCGATCTGGGCCTCCCGCTCGGCGTAGGCCCGTTCGGCATCCTTGATCAGCGCGTCGAGCAGTTCCTCGCGGGTCAGCTCGCCGGGTTCACCGATCGCATCGGAGTCGATGAGGTCATGGTGGTCGATGCTCACCGGGTAGAGCGTCTTGAGCGCCTCCCACAGCTTCTCCAGATCCCAATCCTCGGAGTAGCCCTCGGCCGTCGCACCGTCGACATAGGCGGTGATGACGTCGACCATCATGTCGTGCGCCTGCTGTTGCAGGTTCTCGCCCTCCAGGATCATCCGGCGCTCGTCGTAGATGACCGTGCGCTGCCGGTTCATCACCTCGTCGTACTTGAGGACGTTCTTGCGGACCTCGAAGTTCTGCTGCTCGACCTGGGTCTGCGCGCTCTTGATCGCGCGGGTCACCATCTTGGCCTCGATCGGCACGTCCTCGGGCAGGTTCAGCCGGGTCAGCAGGGTCTCCAGCGTCGCGCCGTTGAAGCGGCGCATCAACTCGTCACCCAGCGAAAGGTAGAACCGCGACTCGCCGGGGTCGCCCTGACGACCGGAGCGACCGCGCAGCTGGTTGTCGATGCGGCGCGACTCGTGGCGCTCGGTGCCCAGCACGTAGAGGCCACCGGCGGCACGCACCTCGTCGGCCTCGCCCTTGGCCTCCTCCTTGATGGCGTTGACGGTGGACTCCCAGGCGGCCTCGTACTCCTCGGGCGTCTCCACCGGGTCGAGGCCCTGCTCCTTGAGCCGCTTGTCGGCGAGGAACTCGACGTTGCCGCCGAGCACGATGTCGGTACCGCGACCCGCCATGTTGGTGGCCACGGTGATGGCACCGCGGCGACCGGCCTCGGCGATGATGTTCGCCTCTTGCTCGTGGTACTTGGCGTTGAGGACGTTGTGGGGCACCTTGCGCTTGGTGAACTGCCGCGACAGGTACTCCGAGCGCTCGACGGAGGTGGTGCCGATCAGGACCGGCTGCCCCTTCTCGTATCGCTCCACGACATCGTCGACGACGGCGATGTACTTGGCTTCCTCGGTCTTGTAGATCAGGTCGGACTGGTCTTCGCGGATCATCGGCCGGTTGGTCGGGATCGAGACGACACCCAGCTTGTAGATCTCGTGCAGCTCGGAGGCCTCGGTCTGGGCGGTACCGGTCATGCCGGAGAGCTTCTTGTAGAGGCGGAAGTAGTTCTGCAGTGTGATGGTGGCCAGGGTCTGGTTCTCGGCCTTGATCTCGACACGCTCCTTGGCCTCGATGGCCTGGTGCATGCCCTCGTTGTAGCGCCGGCCCACCAGCACGCGGCCGGTGAACTCGTCGACGATGATGACCTCGCCGTCGCGGACGATGTAGTCCTTGTCGCGCAGAAAGAGTTCCTTGGCCTTCAGGGCGTTGTTCAGATAGCTGACCAGCGGTGAGTTGGCCGCCTCGTAGAGGTTCTCGATACCCAACTGGTCCTCGACGAACTCGACACCGATCTCATGCACACCGATGGTGCGCTTGCGCAGGTCGACCTCGTAGTGGACGTCCTTCTCCATCAGCGGGGCCAGCCGGGCGAACTCGGAGTACCAGTTGGAGGCGCCGTCGGCCGGACCCGAGATGATCAGCGGGGTGCGGGCCTCGTCGATCAGGATCGAGTCGACCTCGTCGACGATGGCGAAGTGATGACCGCGCTGCACCATCTCCTGCACGGAGTGGGCCATGTTGTCGCGCAGGTAGTCGAAGCCGAACTCGTTGTTGGTGCCGTAGGTGATATCGGCGGCGTAGGCCGCCCGGCGCTGGTCCGGGGTCAGCCCGGACAGGATGACGCCGACCTCCAGGCCGAGGAACCGGTGGATGCGGCCCATCTGTTCGCTATCGCGTTTGGCCAGGTAGTCGTTGACCGTGACGATGTGGGTGCCCTTGCCGGTCAGCGCGTTGAGGTAGGCGGGCATCACGCCGGTCAGGGTCTTGCCCTCACCGGTCTTCATCTCGGCCACGTTGCCGAAGTGCAGCGCCGCACCACCCATCAGCTGGACGATGAACGGTTTCTGGCCGAGCACCCGCCAGGCCGCCTCCCGGGCCACCGCGAAAGCCTCGGGCAGCAGGTCGTCGACGTCTTCACCACCGTCGATGCGCTTGCGGAACTCGTCGGTCTTGGCCCGCAGTTCGGCGTCGGAGAGCTTCTCGACGTCCTCGGACAGGGTGTCCACATAGTCGGCCACCTTCTTGAGGCGTTTGACCATGCGGCCTTCACCGAGCCGGAGCAACTTATCGAGCACGCTATTTCCCCTGTGGGTTGACGAATCTGGACGGCCAATGGGCCCGTTCCATCGTAGGCGACCGTTCTGGCAGCCCCCTTGAAAGCGTCCCTGGTGTCCACATGAGTGTCGGCCGACGTCGGTCCGTACATGCACCGAGCCCCCGGCCGGATCGGCCGGGGGCTCGTGCGGACAGCTGGTCAGGCGGGTCGGATCAGGCCAACCGGATCAGACCGTAGTCGTAGGCGTGCCTGCGGTAGACCACCGTGGGCCGGTCCGACTCCTTGTCGTGGAAGAGGAAGAAATCATGTCCGACGAGCTCCATCTCGTAGAGCGCGTCATCGACGCTCATCGGGGTGGACTCGTGGGTCTTGGTTCGCACGATGCGGCCGGGCTCGTGGAAGTCGGCGGGATCGATGGAGAACGGGTCAGGAGCTGCGGGCGCCTCTTCGGGCGGCAGCGTCGCGGTGGCCTCGTGCAGCGACACCGGCGTCTTGTCGCCGTAGTGGATCTTGCGGCGGTCCTTCGTCCGGCGCAACCGTGCCTCGAGTTTGTTGGCCGCCGACTCCAGCGCGGCATAGAAGCTGTCGGCACACGCCTCACCGCGCACCACGGGTCCGCGGCCGCGCGCGGTGATCTCGACGTGCTGGCAGTTCTTGCGCTGACGGCGGTTGCGTTCATGGTCGAGCTCGACATCGAAAAGGTAGATGGTCTTGTCGAAACGTTCGAGCCGAGCCAGCTTCTCCGCGACGTAGATGCGGAAGTGCTCAGGTACCTCGACATTTCGGCCCTTGACCACGACTTCGGCGTTCATGGCCGGCGCGTCAGGGGTATCTTCCCGGTCGTCCATGACCATGGTCGAGCGATCAGATTGCACGGAATTCGTTGACATACTTGACAACTCATTTCTCTCGGCAGTCGCACGCAGAAAGCGTGCCGGATTGTCACAGATACGCCGACGAGAACCGAGCATGCCGCGCGCCCGCCGGCGTCAGGTGTCGAGTTACCACCTCCCACCACAGTCGGGCAGTCCCGATACCGCACGGGCGCCCGTCTTCGGGTGCCGCCGTGAGGTGTTCACGGGTTGTTGGGATCGACCGTAGTCCGAGTTCACCTGACTGTGCCACCTATTTCGCAGACCTGTTTTCAGTTCTTCATCTGCGGGCAACGACGACCCGTGAGAATCACGCGCTCGCCAATGCCAGAACCGCCTGCACAGCAACGCCGGCATCGCGTAATGCCCGCACCGATTCGCTGGCTGTGGCGCCGGTGGTGACGACATCATCGACGATGATCACCGCACCGAGCACCGGGCGTGTCACCCGGACCCGGCCGGCGAGGTTGCGCTGACGTTGGGAACTGGACAGCCCGACGGAGTCCCTGGCAAAGCCCGTCAGCCGCAGCGCCCGGATCACGCCGACACCGGTGAGATCAGCGGTCGCGCGGGCGGCCAACCGCGCCACCGGGTCCCCGCCGCGCCGCCGTGCGGCCAACGTTCGGGTGGGTGCGGCGACGATGGTCAGCGGTGTGTCGATGAGCCCCCAGGCCAGCAGTCGGTCCAGCCCGATGCGCAGGGTCTGGGCCAGCGGTGCCACCAGGTCTGCGCGGCCGTGTTCCTTGACCGCGATGATCGCGTTACGCCGCGCGCCGGCGTAACGGCCGAGGGCCAGCACCGGCACACCGGGATCCAGGCGCGGCGTGACCACCTGCGGCTGGGCGGCCCTGGCGCACAGTTCGGCGGCACACGCCGCGCACCAGCGCGTCGACGGCGCACCGCACCCGCCGCATTCCAGCGGCAGCATCAGATCCAGCACACCCTCAAGTGTCGGCAACAGGTCCGACAATCGGGGTCCCCGTCGCCCGGGCGGACCTAGCCCGGGAGCACGGGTACCGCGCCGGTGACCATCAGCGGTCCGACCTCCGACCAGGTCAGGTCGTTGTCGGCTGCCGACCCGGAGAGCTGGAGGATCCCGCGGCGGTCGGCCACGTAGACCGTGGACGGATTGGCCGCGACCACCGACATGGGCACGGCCAGGTTGCCGTTGGGCCCGTCGGAGTTCACACCGTCGAGATTCACATAGGACACCGGGTGCGCGGCGTCGGTGCGGGTGACGACGATGTCATCGCCGGTCCGCCAGGACAGTGACACCGCGGTGTCACGCAGCCCGAAACCCAGCCGCCGCGGGTAGGTCAGCGCGTATCCCCCGCCGGGGGTCTGCTCCACCCCGGCCAGGATCACCTGTCCGTTGATCACCATGGCCGCGCGCGTGCCGTCGCGCGAGAGCTGCAGTTCGGCGATGGCGCCGGGGAACTTCGTCGCCACGGCGGTGGAATCGACCGGGATGCGCGCCGGCTGCCCGGAGGCGGCCTCCTGTAGGACCCGCACGACGTTGACGCCGTCGACGACGACCCAGATGGCCTCATCCAGCGACCAGGTCGGTCGGGTCAGCGAGCGGCCGTCGAGTGCCTGCGCGGCATCCCCGCCGACCGGTCCTATCCACAGCGAGGAGGCCATGTCCGGGGCATCGCGGCGCAGCACCACCACCGAGGCGACCTGCTGGCCGCTGCGCGACAGGGCCGCGGCGGTCTGGTCGCGCAGCTGCCCGAACGGCCCGGGCACCCGCGGTGCGCGTTGGCCGTCGAGGTAGACCAGGGAGCCGCCGATGAGCGCGTGCAGTCCGGCTCCTGCGCCGTCGGCTGCGCCGGGATCACTGGCCGCGACATCGGCGGTGTCCCAACCCTGGGCGAACCGGTCGTCCAGCGCCGCGCCGTCGGCGTTGATGACATAGGGACCGTTGATACCCGCCCGCGCCAACGTCCAGATGATCTGCGCGGCAAGTAGTTGCCGGGTGTGCGGGTCGGTGGTGGAGAGATTCTCCAGATCGATGCGGGCGCCGCCGTAGCCACGACCCACCCCGGTCTTGCTGCCGTCGGCCCTGGTGACCGGTCCGCGCAACCGCAGCGGGGCGGCGAGCAGGTTGCGCACCGTGTGCGCCATCTCCGGTCGCGGCCCGGTGATCATCTTCGACATCAGTTCGGTGGCAAGCTGATCGGAGTCCGACACCGCGACGTAACGCGGGTCGGGCACCACCGTGTTACCGGTGGGGTCGGTGAAGTACAGGGTATTGCGCCGGTAGGTCTGCTGGAACTGCTGCCAGTCCAGGAAGACTCCGTTGGGCAGCCTGTCGATACGCCATCCGCCGGGCGTCTGCACCAGCTCGATGGGGCCGGGATCGGGCAGCGCGCCCTCGGCGGTCTCGAACACCCCGACATCGGAGAGCGATCCGAGGATATCGGCCGCCATGGTGACCGACACCCGGTCCGGGCGGCGCGTCTCGGTGAACACCACCCGGTCGATCAGCAGCGCGCTGCCAGCGTCATCCCAACCGCGCGAGGCGGATTCGGTGAGAAACTGCCGGGCGGCCAGATGCCGGTTGGCGGGATCGGCGGTGGCCTTGAGGAATTCGCGGAGCAGCACATCGGGTTCCATGCCGGGCGACGGCGTCGGCAACCGCGGCGGCGCCGGGCGGTCGACGGTGCCGATCGCCTGCGGCGCAGACGAACTCGGCACACCAGCGCAACCCGATACCAAGAGGACGGCGGTGACGAACAGGCTCAGCACCACCAGGACGCGTCTCATACGCCCTCCGATTCGCGATCGCGCCTGCCCCGCTCGCCCGCGGTGTCCTTGGCCCTTGCCGCAACGTTGACGGGTTTGAGCGGCAGCGGGCTGGTGGTCACCTTGTGACCGCGCACCAGCGGCAGGGTCAACCGGAAACAGGCGCCGTTGCCCGGTTCGCCCCAGGCCTCCAGTCGTCCCTGGTGCAACCGTGCGTCCTCGATGCTGATCGCGAGCCCGAGACCGGTGCCCCCGGAGCGGCGTACCCGCGACGGGTCCGACCGCCAGAAGCGACTGAACACCAGTTTCTCTTCGCCGGGGCGCAGCCCGACACCGTGATCGCGGACGGTGACGGCGACGGTGTCCTCGTCGGCGGCCATCCGGATCTCCACGGGCTTACGTTCGGCGTGGTCGATGGCGTTGGCGATGAGGTTGCGCAGGATGCGTTCGACCCGGCGGGGGTCGACCTCCGCGATGACGCCGTCGGCGGGCATGTCGACATCCAGCTGCACCGCGGCGTCGGCCGCCAGGTGCCCGACGTTGTCCAATGCGCTCTGCACGGTGGCGCGCAGATCGACCGCCTCGACCGCCAGTTCGGCAACGCCCGCATCGTGTCGGGATATCTCCAGCAGGTCGGCCAGCAGCGTCTCGAACCGGTCCAGTTCGTTGACCATCAGCTCGGTGGACCGCCGCAACGCGGGGTCCAGCTCGTCACTGTGATCGTGGATCAGGTCGGCGGCCATCCGGACCGTGGTGAGCGGGGTACGCAGCTCGTGGCTGACATCGGAGGTGAAGCGGCGCTGCAGATTACCGAACTCTTCGAGCTGGGTGATCTGGCGCGACAGGCTTTCGGCCATATCGTTGAAGGAGACCGCCAGCCGGGCCATATCGTCCTCGCCGCGCACCGGCATCCGCTCGGTCAGGTGACCCTCGGCGAACCGTTCGGCGATGCGTGAGGCCGACCGCACCGGCAACACGATCTGCCGGGCGACCAACAGCGCGATGGCCGCCAACAGTCCGAGCAGCACGATGCCGCCGGTGGCCATGGTGCCGCGCACCAGGGCGATGGTCGATTCCTCGTTGCTCAGCGGGAAGATCAGGTAGAGCTCGAGGTTGGTGACCGTAGAACGCGCCGAGGCACCGGGGCTGCCGACGATGAGGGCGGGTCCGGAGAACCCGTCGGTGTGCACTCCGGCGTACTGGTAGCTCACCTGGCCGGCCTGCACGAAATCCCGGAGCGCGGTGGGTATCTGCTGCACGGGTCCGGCCGCGGTGGCCGCGCGTGGGCCGTCACCGGGGACGACGAGCACCGCGTCATAGGCACCGGCGAGGCCAGGCCCGGCATCGGCTTTGCGATCGATCAGGGTGTTGCGGGCCAGCTGAAGGCTGCTGTCCAGCGACCGGGTTTCCTCGCCGCTGACGATGCCGCTGACGGTGTCGCGGGCGCGCTCGATCTCCTCGGTCGCCGCCCGCACCTTGACTTCCAGGATGCGGTCGGTGATCTGGCTGGTGAGCACGAAACCGAGAACCATGATGACGGCCAGCGACAACCCCAGCGTCAGTGAGACCACCCGCAGCTGCAGTGATCGACGCCAGGCGAAACTGATGGCACGACCGAGCGCACCGAGCCCGCGCCACACCGGCGACGGCCCCCGAAATCGGCTGCGGACCCGACGTCTGGAGCCGAAGATCACGGATGGTGCCGTTCGATCAAGACGACGGCGGTCCCGTCGATCACGGTCACGGCGGGCCGGCCTTGTATCCCACCCCTCGAACGGTCAGCACCACCTGCGGATTCTCCGGATCGGTCTCGACCTTGGCCCGCAGCCGCTGCACGTGCACGTTGACCAGCCGGGTGTCGGCGGGATGCCGGTAACCCCAGACCTGTTCGAGCAGTACGTCGCGGGTGAACACCTGGCGCGGTTTGCGGGCCAGCGCCACCAACAGGTCGAACTCCAGCGGGGTCAGCGAGATCTGCTCGCCGTTGCGGGTGACCTTGTGGGCAGGCACGTCGATGTCGATATCGGCGATCGACAGCATCTCGGCGGGCTCATCATCGTTGCGGCGCAACCGGGCCCGCACCCTGGCGACCAGTTCCTTGGGCTTGAACGGCTTCATGACGTAGTCGTCGGCGCCGGATTCCAGACCCAGCACCACGTCCACGGTGTCGGTCTTGGCCGTCAGCATCACGATCGGCACGCCCGAGTCCGAGCGCAGCACCCGGCAGACGTCGATCCCGTTCATGCCGGGCAGCATGAGGTCCAGCAGAACCAGATCGGGACGGAGCTCACGCACAGCGGTGAGCGCCTGGCTGCCGTCGCCGATGACGGCCGTGTCGAAACCCTCGTTGCGCAGGACGATGGTGAGCATCTCGGCCAGTGACGGGTCGTCGTCGACGACCAGGATCCGTTGCCTCATGGTGACCATGGTGTCACCACAAGGCGACAAAACCAGGGTGCCACGCGGGGTGCCGCGCGGTGAACCTCAGGCCGTCGACATGCCCGCCGCCAGCGCCGCCGCCTCCACATCGGGTCCGACGACGATCCACCGCCCGCCCCAGTCCGCGGCGGCCAACTGGGCGTACACCGCACCGGTGCGCTGCTGCAGTCCGCCGTCGCGCTCATAGGCATCACGCGCGCGGTCGGCCTCCTTCGCCGCCCGGCTGACGGCACGCTCGGCGGCCAGCTCGACCGGAACATCGAGCAGCACTTGATAATCCGGGGCGGGCAACGCGAAACGCCGGTATTCCAGGTCGCCGACCCACTCGACCACGTCACCGTCGCCTGCCTGGCTGAGCCGGGCGGCGCTGTAGGCGGCGTTGGACGCGACATAGCGGTCAAGGATCAGCACATCGTGTTCGGCGAGCAGTCGCCGGATGTCGGCGGCCGCCCCGGAGCGGTCCAGCGCGAACAACATCGCCATCGCATAGACCGACTCGGCGAGGTCACCGTGTCCGCCGCGCAGGGCCTCGGCGGCCAGATCGGCATGGATCGACTCGCCGTAGCGCGGGAACGCCAGGGTGGTCACGGACTTGCCTTCGGTCTCGAACGCCACGCGCAGACCCTCGGTCAACGTCCGCTTGCCTGCCCCGTCGAGGCCCTCGATCACGATGAGCACGCGGCGAGCGTAGCCGACGCGTTACCCGCCGATCACCCATCCGAGGATCGTCAGCCCCACCATCGCGAACAACAGCAGTGCGGGCACGACGGTGGTGAGCGAGGTCGCGCCGAGCGCCGCGACCACCAGCCCGCAGGCACCCGCCAGGGTGAGGAAGATCAACCGCAGCGCCACGAGAATGTGGCGGGCCGAGGCCGCGCGCAAGACCGCCGACGGGACCATCCGCAGTGTCCAGCACACCGCGGCGATCGGAGGCGCGGCCAGGACCGCGGTGAAAACCCTTGCCAGAACTGTCGATTGACCCTGCTCGTGCAGTGTGAAGATGGCGAACATCGCCGCGGCCAGCAGGACCGTGGACGCCGTCGCCATCCGCAGCACGCGGGTAATGGCCAGCGCGATGTTGCCCAGTGCCGTCTGCGTCAGTCCGGGATCCAGCCGCATGGCGTGCAGCAGACCACGCAAGGCCGCGGTGTTGGTGCCCCACCGCAACCTGCTGACCGCCAGGTTGTGCACGGCCAGCCCATGGCCGGGATCGATCCGCAACGCCTGCAGATAGTCGGGTTCGGCGGCGGCCAGCCCGGACACCTTCTGCTGCAGGTCACCGCGCAGCACCCAGGCATCCGCCGATGCCGGGTACAGTCGCAGCGCGTGGTCGACGACGGCCAACGCCTCGGCATGCCGACCGGCCTCGCGCAGCAGGCTGGCGTAGGTGTACTGCGCCAGCGGTGAATCGGGATGGGCCGCGGCGGTCTGCCAAGCCAACATCAGTGCCTCCTGCACCCGACCCTGACCGTAGAGCGTCAACGCCTGCGTCCCGCTGGCGGCGATATCGTCGGCCACTGTTCCCCCATGGTGTCGCCGATTCCGGTTGTCGGGACGACCCTAGAACTGGCCGCAGTTGGGTCTGGTCGGCACCCCGTTGAAGCGGTCGGCAATCCACTGCATCGCGGGCTCACCGTCGACGAGCATGGGCAGCGCATGGTTGACGACGGCCTTGTTCAGGAACGGGGGTTGCTCGTTGGTGCGGAACTCGACGTCGGCACCCTTGGCACACCAGTCCTTGCCGAGTTGGACCGACGGCGCATACGGCACCAGTGGATCGAAACGGTTGTGGTTGATCATCACGGGAGCATTCGGTTTCAGCGTGCCCAGCTTCTGCAGGTCGAGCAGCCCGCGGAACTGGGGATCGGCCAGTAGGACGTCGATCGGTCCGTTGAAGTAGGGCTGCAGATGCCGGAACATGAACTTCGTCAGCGTCTCGGGAACACACTGATCCCTGGTCTTGTCCACGAAGTCCATGCCGCGCGGGGTGAGCAGACCGCGAATCTTGGGTTCCACCTCGGGGTAGGTCTGGAACACGCTGTTGAGCGCGTAGCCGATCACCCCTACCAGCGCGCTGCCATCGGCAAACGGGATCAACGCGGCCAGATCGGCCGGCGGCGCTCCGGCGTAGGTGCCGACGATGTCGAGTTCAGGGGCGTAGGCCGAGGCCAGTTCGGCCGCCGAGGCCGCCGCGCCGCCACCCTGGGAGTAACCCCAGAACGCGACGGGGCCGTCCGGCGGCAGTGAGGTGTCGGGCAGCGCTCTGGCCGCCCGCGCCGCGTCGAGCATCGCCTGGCCTTGGGACAGTCGGTTGACATAGGTGTGGGTGACCCCGATGGTGCCGAGACCCTCGTAATCGGTCATCACGATGGCGAAGCCCCGCGCGACCATGGTCGCGACGAACATCTCCTCGTAGTTGAACGTGAAGTCCAGATACGGCGACCAGTGGATGCCCTGGTTGAAGCCCCGCGAAGGCGCGCACTGATCACCCTGGCCCTGGGTGCCGGGGCCGTAGACGATCAGCGGCCGCGGACCCCGGCCGGGCCACGGCGCCCAGGGTTCGAAGTAGGTGCCGGTAACCACATCGGGGTTGCCGCGGCCGTCGGTGCTGCGGTACATGATGCGGGTGCCGTTGGCCATGATGTGGCCGAGCTGGCCGGACGGCTCCAACACCAGCCGAGATGGTTCGGTGCGAATGAGCGCACCCGGCGGTACATCGGGCAACGGATTCGGTGGCGTGTAGAAGGCGGTGTATTCGTCCTCGTTGTAGTACGGATACCAGTCGTCGGCATGAGCCAATCCGCTTGTCAGACAACCGATGACAACCCCGAAAGACATCACGACGAACAGCGCCCCGGCCCGAATCACTACCGGACAGTAACAAAGAGGTCGCCGATTGACCACGGATTCGTTACGTTTCGTCCGGCGGCAAAGGTGTAACGCCGACCGGCGCGCGCCACGGCCGCGGATCACCCCGGACAGCAGGACGCCGCGACGGCACGTGGCCGTCGCGGCGTCTACTTGCGATCAGATGGGTCGAGCGGTCAGTACCGGTAGTGCTCCGGCTTGTACGGACCCTCGACATCGACACCGATGTACTCGGCCTGATCCTTGGTCAGCTTGGTCAGCGTGCCGCCGAGTGCCTCGACGTGGATCTTGGCGACCTTCTCGTCGAGATGCTTGGCCAGCCGGTAGACCTCGTTGTCGTACTCGTCGTTCTTGGTCCACAACTCGATCTGCGCGATGACCTGGTTGGAGAAGCTGTTGCTCATCACGAACGAGGGATGCCCGGTCGCGTTGCCCAGGTTGAGCAGACGGCCCTCGCTCAGCACGATGATCGACTTGCCCGAGTCACCGAAGGTCCACTCGTCGACCTGCGGCTTGATGTTGATGCGGGTGGCACCCGAGCGCTCCAGGGCGGCCATGTCGATCTCGTTGTCGAAGTGGCCGATGTTGCCGAGGATCGAGTGATCCTTCATCGCCTTCATGTGGTCGAGGGTGATGATGTCCTTGTTACCGGTCGAGGTGATGACGATGTCGGCATCGCCGATCGCCTGCTCGACGGTCACCACGTCATAACCGTCCATCAGCGCCTGCAGGGCGTTGATCGGGTCGATCTCGGTGACCTGGACGCGGGCGCCCTGACCGGCCAGCGACTCCGCGCAGCCCTTGCCGACATCGCCGTAACCGCAGATCAGCACCTTCTTGCCGCCGATGAGGGCGTCGGTGCCGCGGTTGATGCCGTCGACCAGCGAGTGGCGGGTGCCGTACTTGTTGTCGAACTTGCTCTTGGTGACCGAATCGTTGACGTTGATGGCCGGGAACGCCAGCTCACCGGCAGCGGCGAACTGGTACAGCCGCAGCACACCGGTGGTGGTCTCCTCGGTGACACCCTGGACCGACTCGGCGATCTTGGTCCACTTGTCCTTCTCGGTCTCGAAGCGCTCACGCAGCACTCCCAGGAAGACCTTCCACTCGGCCGAGTCGTCCTCTTCGGCGGGCGGGACCACGCCGGCCTTCTCGTACTGCGCGCCGCGCAGCACCATCATGGTGGCGTCGCCACCGTCGTCGAGGATCATGTTGGCGGGCTCATTCGGCCAGGTGAGCATCTGCTCGGCGGCCCACCAGTACTCCTCCAGCGTCTCGCCCTTCCAGGCAAAGACCGGGGTGCCCTTGGGCTCCTCGACGGTGCCGTTGGGGCCGACGACGATCGCGGCGGCGGCATGGTCCTGGGTGGAGAAGATGTTGCAGCTCGCCCAGCGGACCTCGGCACCGAGCGCAACCAGCGTCTCGATCAGCACGGCGGTCTGCACGGTCATGTGCAGCGAGCCGGAGATGCGCGCGCCCTTGAGCGGCTGCACATCGTGGTACTCGCGGCGCAGCTCCATCAGGCCGGGCATCTCGTGCTCGGCCAGCCGGATCTCCTTGCGGCCGAAATCGGCGAGCGAAAGGTCGGCGACCTTGTAGTCGATGCCGTTGCGGACATCGGCGGTCAACGCAGTCATAAGTGGTCAGAGCCCCTTTTGTGTCGTTCGTCATCACTGGAGGCAGGCCTGCACGATACGGCGCGGGCCATGCCGAAACCCGTAGCCTGCGGGCTCGCGGGACAGGGCCAACGCATCACATGGCGCTCTGCCAGCTACGGGGTATCGCCTTACACCGTAGCCGAAAATGCCGCTGTCCAACCCCGTCCCCCGTCCGCGGATCCGCCGATGGTCCCGGATCCGGTTTCGGCGCATCGGAGCCGGGGTACCAAGCCGCTCGCGTTCAGGACAGAGCGGGAGGTCGACCATGCGTGCTCACCCGGCCTCCGGAAACGACGGCACCGTGCGCCGGTCGCTGATATCGCTGGCCGTGCTGAACTTCTTCCTCGCCGACGCGCGCGACGGCCTCGGGCCGTTCCTGGACGCTTTTCTCGCCACTCGCGGCTGGTCATCGGTCGCACTCGGCGCGATCGCCACCACCGGTGGGCTGATCGGGCTGGTGGTCACGCCGCTGTTCGGTGCCCTGGTCGACGGGTCGCGGCGCAAACGCGCACTGGTTGCCGGTCCGGTGATCGTGGTGACCGCGGTGGCATTGCTGACCTTGATCGCCCCGACCGGACCGATCGTGTGGGTCGGCCAGGTCGGTACGGCGGTCGTCGGCGCCGTCATCGGTCCGGCCATGATGGGCCTGACCCTGGGGTTGGTCGGGGAACAGGTGTTCGGCAGGCAGGTCGCCCGCAACGAGTTCTGGAACCATGTCGGCAACGTGGCGTCGCTGACCGCGGTCTTCGTCCTGGTCTCGCTCTACGGGGATCGGGCGATCATCGGGCTGATGCTGGTGACCGCCGCCGGTGCGGTGCTCGCCGCCTTCTGCGTCTCCCCCGCCGATATCGACCACGACACGGCCCGCGGCCTGTCCGAGGCCGATACCGGGGACCGGCCGTCGGGCCTGCGGACCTTGGTCGCGACGCCGGGTCTGGTGGTCTTGGCGCTGGTGCTGCTGATGTTCCACTTCGGCAATGCGCCGATGAGCCGGCTGATCGCCCAGGATTTCGCGATCGAGCTGGGCACCCCGTTCCGCACCACCGCCATCATCACCGGGGTGGCCCAGTTGTCGATGATCGCCGCCGCGGTCGCGGCGCCGGCGGCGATCAGGCGTTTCGGGTTGTCCACGGTGCTGCTCATCGGTCTGTGCGCGCTGCCGATCCGCGGTCTGATCGCCGGCACCATCCCCGGTTTCTGGACGATCTTCCCGGTCCAGATGCTCGACGGGGTCGGTGCCGGGCTGGTCGGCATCGTGACCCCGGTCGCCGTGGAGCGCCTGTTGGCCGGGACCGGAAGGTTCAACGTCGGATTCGCGGCGGTGATGACGGTGCAGGGGGTGGGCGCGTCGTTGAGCAATGTGATCGCCGGGGCGGTGGTGTCCGCGCGCGGCTACCAGGCCGCACACCTGCTCAGCGGTTTGATCGCGGTGACCGCGATCGCGCTGTTCCTGCGTTACCGCAGACTCATCGTGCGGCCGGACCGCGAGAGCCTCGACGGTGTCACTGCGGTCCCGGGTCGATGACGCCGTACCGCTCGGCGAACGGGGACATCAGGCGGGCCAGATCGCGGGCGACGTCGTGGTCGGCCTCCGGCGGCATCGACACGTAGCTCATCGCCAGCCGGACGATCGCGCGGGCGAGCACTCCGGCGTCCTCGTCGGTGGCCTTGATCCAGCTGTTCTGGAAGGTGGTGGTCAGCCGCTGCGAGCAACGGCTGATGATGGGCCCACTGTCGGTCGTGATGATCTGCAGCAGGTCGGGTTTGGCCTCGCCGTTGAGCAGCGAGATGACCAGCGGGTCGGAGGCCGACTCGAAGAAGAAGGCCCGGAAACCCTCCAGGAACGCCTCGTACACCTGCCCGATGTTGTTGGCGATGGCCGCATCGACGGCATTGACCAGACGGTCGGCCAGGCGCAGGGCGTATCCCTGCGCCAGGCCCTGTCGCGAGCCGAACTCGTTGTAGATCGTCTGCCTGCTGATGCCGGCGGCCCGTGCCACATCGGTGAGCGTGATCGAGGACCAGTCACGCACCAGCAGCATCTCGCGCATGCCGTCGAGGATCGAATCGCGCAGCAGCACCCGCGATGCCTCCGCATACGGCACGCGGGTGGCGCCGGACCGCGGTGCGTTCATGACCGCGACCCTATAACTTTCGCGCCGATCCGTTGCGACCGTCACGGCCGGGCGATCTCCACCATGTCGAAATCGGACTTGGCCGCACCACAGTCCGGGCAACTCCAGTCCTCGGGGATGTCGGCCCAACGGGTGCCCGGCGCGATACCGTCCTCGGGCCATCCCTTGGCCTCGTCGTACTCGAATCCGCATTGCACGCAGACGAACAGTTTGTAGTCCATGTCATTCCCTTTCCCAGTCGACTCTGCGCTCACGGTGGCGGCTTCTCGTACTTTCGCGCCGTCAGCGCAGAGTCGGCTTCATGCTGTTTCGAAATCGGGCTTCTCGCGGACCGCGCAGTCCGGACAGGTCCAGTCATCGGGTATCGCGTCCCAGCTGGTGCCGGCTGGAAACCCTTCGCGGGGGGCGCCTTTGGCCTCGTCGTAGACGAAGTCGCAACCCGGGCAACGGTAGGCGCTCACGCTCAGGCCCCCTGCACTTCGCCGGCCCCGTACTTGGCGAGCACGTGAGCGCGCCTGCGCGGATGGATGTTGGCCCGGGTGATGTCACCGTCGTAGTGGGCCAGCACCCGGTGATCCATCACCTTGCGCCACAGCGGCGGGAAGTAGGTGAGACCGATCATCGAGGCGTACCCGCTGGGGAGGTTCGGCGCGCCGTCCATGCTGCGCAGCGTCTGGTAGCGGCGGGTGGGGTTGGCGTGGTGATCGCTGTGCCGCTGCAGGTGATAGAGGAACAGGTTGGTCACGATGTGGTCGGAGTTCCAGCTGTGCGCCGGAGCGCACCGCTCGTAGCGGCCGGACTCCAGTCTCTGCCGGAGCAGACCGTAGTGCTCCAGATAGTTGACGGTCTCCAACAGGGCGAAACCGTAGACCGCCGAGATCAGGATGTACGGGATCAACCCGAGACCGAAGATCGCCAGCAGGGCGCCGTAGAGCACCACCGACATCGCCCAGGCGTTCAGCACATCATTCGACCAGTGCCACTTGGACTTTCCGGCGCGCTCCAGCCGTTTGGCCTCCAACTCCCAGGACGACTTGAGGCTGCCCCACACGCTGCGCGGCAGGAACTCCCAGAAGGTCTCGCCGAACCGCGCCGAGGCGGGGTCCTCGGGGGTGGCGACGCGAACATGGTGGCCACGGTTGTGCTCGATGTAGAAGTGCCCGTATCCGGTCTGGGCGAGGGTTATCTTGGACAGCCAGCGTTCCAGCGAGTCTTTCTTGTGGCCCATCTCGTGGGCGGTGTTGATGCCGACGCCGCCGAGCACACCGACCGACAGGGCCAGCCCGATCTTCGCCGGCCACCCCAGACCGCCGTCGAAGCCCAACCAACTCAGGTCCGTCGCCGTGAACAGGTACGCGCCGAAGATGACGCTGGCGTACTGGCAGGGGATGTAGGCGTAGGTGCAGTACCGGTAGTACTTGTCGTTCTCCAGCCGCTCCATGACCTCGTCGGGCGGATTCTGCCCGTCGGGGCCGAAGAAGCGATCCAGGATCGGCAACAACCCGTAGACCAGCAGCGGACCGACCCAGAACGGGACCTGTGCCGCGATCTGCCAGCCGAGCTCGTTCAAGGCCCAGACCAGCGGCAGCATCACGAACAGGGCCGTCGGGGCGATCAGCCCCATCAGCCACAGGTACCGCTTGCGGTCACGCCATTCGGTCGCGGGGACGTCGATCGCCCCGTGGTCGATCTGCGATGTCATCTGCCCTACCCCTCTGTGAGGACTGTCACGTGCAGACTTGACTATAGATCGCATTTTGTCGGACGTCTAGACAAATGACCCGTTTTTGTACAAACACCATGGCGTGCGTCAGCCGCCGACGACCCGGTGGCCGCCCGCCCGGACATGCCGAATACGGCCCACCCACTGAGGTTGATCACCGACCGACCGGCCGGCGGGTACACGCGCCGGCGCGTCAGATACCGACGGTCACCCGGAACAGTCGGGCCGGCTCGTCCGCGGACAGCCGCACCGGGCCGTCGTCGGCGGCAACCCAGGCCGAGGCGCCGCGGGACAGCGTGACGGCCATGGCGTTGTCCTCGTCGGACTCGGCATGCACACGTACGGTGCCGTCGATGCAGAGCAGGATCTGTGGACCCTCGTGCTCGGCGGGGACGTCGACCTCGCGACCCAGCCGATCACCGTCCAACCGCAGCACCGAGACCGCGAATTCGGTGGCCGGGGTGTCATAGACCAGTTCCAGGCCGTCCAGCGCGACCCGCGGCAGGATCGGTGCATCGTCGGTGGGCGTGAAGTCCAGCACCCGGAGCAGTTCGGGCACATCGACGTGCTTGGGCGTCAGCCCACCGCGTAATACGTTGTCCGAGTTGGCCATGACTTCGAACCCGATACCGTGCAAGTAGGCGTGCAGGTTACCGGCCGGGAGATAGATCGCCTCACCCTCGGCCAAGGTGATCCGGTTCAGCAGCATCGCCGCCAGCACCCCGGCGTCACCGGGATAGCGCTCGCCGAGTTCCAGGATCGTCTTGGCCTCGGCATGAAAATCGGTCGCACCGGAACGCAGGTAGTTGATGGCCCCGTCGAGCACCGAGGGAACGAGCACGTCGAGATCGGGCTGCGGGAACGTGATCCAGGTGGTGAACAGCGCGCGCAGACCGTCGGCGTCGGACTGGTCCTTGAGCAGCGTGATGAACGGATCCAGCGCAGGCACCGCGAGGGCGCGCATGAACTCCGCGGTCCTGGCGGCCGGGCGGAAACCGGCCAACGCCTCGAATGTCCCCAGCGCGATGATGATCTCGGGCTTGTGGCTGCGGTCGCGGTAGTTGCGCGTCGGCGCGTTGACCGGGATGCCGAGGTGGTTTTCCAGTTCGAAACCCTGGACGGCCTGCTGGGCGCTCGGATGCGCCTGCAGTGACAACGGCTCGTCGGCGGCGAGCACCTTGGCAAGGAACGGCAGCGCGTCACCGAATCGGGACCGGGTACGGCCGCCGAGCTGACCGTCTGGGTCGGCGGTGATCATCTCCAACAGCGAGAGCTCACCGGCCGCGGTCGCACAGTGCGCGGGATCACCGGGATGGGCACCCAACCACAGCTCGGCCTCGGGATTGGCTGTCGGACTAGGCCTTCCGGTGAATTCGGCGATCGCGGTCCGCGATCCCCAGGCATATTTACGGATGGCTCCACGGAGCAGGTTCACGCTGTCAACCTCGCGCCAATCGCAGGTACACGGCCGTCATCTCCAACCGCACCGCCACCATCGCCAGTTGCTGCTCGGGACGGTTGCCGACGGCCGACGGCGCGGCGTCGGGAACATCGTCGGCGCTGACGACGTCGAGATCGGGGAAGCCCTCGGTACGGGACACCACGGCCGGACGCTGCGCATCGGAGGTCAGCACGACCGTGCGCACCCGTGCGGGCAGCGGACCGTCGAGCTCCTCGTCGTGGAACAGCGCCGTCTCGTAATCCACCGGCGCGGCGTTGAGGCGGGCCAGCGCGCTGAGGGCGTCGGTCAACCCGACCGCGGCGACCACCTGGCTCGCCACCTTCAGCAATACCGTCGCACTGTGCTGGGCCAGGGCCACCGTCGCCGCACTGTCACCAGCCAACACGACCTCACGGCCGGACAACCGGTCGGCCAGCGCCTTGGCCGGGTTGGTGAACAGCTCGCGGCCGACGCTGTTGCGCAACGCCTCGGCGTCGAGCTCGTCGGCGAGGGCGTCGATGTCGACCCGCAGCCCGCGGTCGAGCACCGCCAGGATCGCCGCGCCGGCAGCCAGATATCGGGTCGACGAGAAGTCCTCCGGCACCGCCAACCGCGGCGCCAGCACGGCGGCCCGGCCCGCGGTCGCCTCGCGCAGCGGGCCCTCGTTCGGGGCCACCAGCACCACCCGCGCACCACGGCGCACACCCGTCGCCGCGGCCGATACCAGAACCGGGTCCCCGGCGTCGGCGCCCGCGACAACCACCACATCCAGCGCGCCCGTCCACGGCGGAACCTCGGCGGCCAGCACGATCGGTACCGACGTCACCCCGGCCAACGCGGCCGCGAGCATCGTGCCCGCCGCACGTGCCGGCCCGCCGTCGGACACCCAGATCAGGGTGCGCGCAAGACCATCGGCACGTACCTCGTCGAGTGCGCCCTCGCCCACCGCGGCCGCCATGGCGCGCACCTGCGCACCGGCCATCGCGGCCGCCCGCAACAATCCGTCCCGGTCGGCGGCCAGCAGTGCCTCGACATCATCGAGGTCAATGGTGGCGGCCTGGGCGGTCATGGCGCCGGCTCACTGGCCTGCGGCCGGGCACCGTCATCGGTCTGCGCCGCGATCAGCGCAGCCACCTCATCCACCACCTCGGCCACCTCGTCGGCGCTGCGCGCCTCCACGTTGAGCCGCAACAACGGCTCGGTGTTGGAGGTACGCAGGTTGAACCAGCGGCCCGCACCCAGATCCACCGTCACCCCGTCCAGGTGATCGAGGGACTGGGTCCGGCTGCCGAAGGCGGTCAGTACGGCATCGACCGTGGCCGGGGCGTCGGTGACGGTGAAGTTGATCTCCCCTGAGGACTCGTAGCGCTGATAGTCGGCCATCAGTTCCGAGAGCGGACGCTGCTGCTCTCCGAGCGCGGCCAGCACATGCAGCGCGGCGAGCATGCCTGAGTCGGCACCCCAGAAATCGCGGAAGTAGTAGTGCGCGGAATGCTCCCCGCCGAAGATGGCCCCCGTCTCGGCCATCAGCGCCTTGATATAGGAATGGCCGACACGCGAACGCACAGCCGTACCACCGCGTTCGGTGATCAGTTCGGGCACCGCGCGCGAGGTGATGAGGTTGTGGATGACCGTGGCGCCGATCTCCCTGCCGAGTTCGCGACCGGCCACCAATGCGGTGACCGCAGAGGGCGACACCGGCCTGCCCAGCTCGTCGACGACGAAACAACGATCGGCGTCACCGTCGAAGGCCAGCCCGATATCGGCACTGGTGTCGAGCACATGCTTCTGCAGATCCACCAGGTTGGCCGGGTCCAGTGGATTGGCCTCGTGGTTGGGAAACGTTCCGTCGAGCTCGAAATACAGCGGCAGCACCGTGATCCCGGGAATCGCTCCGAGCACGGCGGGGGTCGTGTGCCCGCCCATCCCGTTGCCCGCGTCGACGGCCACCCGCAGCGGGCGCAGCGCCGCGAGGTCGACCAGCGAGCGCAGGAAATCGCCATACTCGACCAGCACATCGCGGTCGGTGATGGTGCCGGCGGCGCCATCGTGGGCGGGTACACCGTCGATCACCTCTTGGGCGACGGTGGCCAGGCCGGTCTCGCGCCCCACCGGCTTCGCCCCGGCACGGCACAGTTTGATGCCGTTGTAAGCGGCCGGATTGTGGCTGGCGGTGAACATCGCACCGGGGCAGTTCAGCAGACCGGAGGCGAAATAGAGCTGATCGGTCGATGCCAGCCCGATCCGCACCACGTCGAGGCCCTGGGCGGTCACCCCCTCGGCGAACGCGTCCGACAGGGCCGGCGAACTGGCGCGCATATCGTGCCCGATCACCACCGTGTCGACGGACTGATCGCCCTCGTCGCGCACCAGCCGGGCGAACGCACCGCCGACATCGCGGACGAATCCCTCGTCGATCTGTTCTCCAACCAGACCCCGCACGTCGTAGGCCTTGATGACGGCGTGGACAGCCTCAGCGGGCCGAGACATGGCTCTCCTCGCTCTCTCGGTCGACGGGGAATCTTGAAGGGACAGCTCTGCAGGCCAGCCTAGTGGCTTGCCCCCAGCACTGCGGCGGGTCCCGCCTCCGGAGCGCGCAGCGGATATCTCCGGACGGCGCGATCCTGGCTATTCCGACGGCGGATCCGGGAGAACCCGCAGATGACCGCGTCGACGACCGTTGGGTTCCGGCCGACGCACCGGTGGCGCCATCAGCGCTCCCCCGGGCATACCGGTGGTGGGATCGGAGAATCCTGCGGTGACACCGTTGACCGTGGAGGCCATGCCCTCGCGTCCCTCACGCACCGCATCGGCGAGCGCGACGAGGTCGTCCTCGTCGGGGTTGGCCGGCAGCGGGCCGGCGTGGCGCACGAGTTCCCACCCACGCGGGGCGGTGATGCGGCCGGCATGCACGACGCACAGATCCCAGGAGTGTGGCTCGGAGACGGTGGCCAACGGCCCGACGACCGCTGTCGAGTCCGAATAGACGAAGGTCAGCGTCGCCACGGCGTAGTGCGGGCACCCGGGCCTGCAGCAGCGACGGGGAACGTTCACGCCCCGAAGATTATCGTGCGGGCCCGCCACGGGCGTCCGGACACGCGCGCGACCGTCCGCCGATCTCCAACCGTTATCGCATGATGATCAACCGTTACCATCTGACCCGTGGCGCAGCGCAACCATCTCCGATCACGCCGCGGGCGTGGAATGCGCGGGCCGTTGTTGCCGCCGACCGTCCCCGGCTGGCGCAGCCGAGCCGAGCGATTCGACATGGCGGTGCTGGAAGCCTATGAACCGATCGAGCGCCGGTGGCACAGTCGGGTCGCGACGCTGGACGTCGCCGTCGACGAGATTCCCCGCATCGCCCCGAAGGATCCCGAGAGCGTGCAGTGGCCGCCCGAGGTCGTCGCCGATGGTCCGATTGCCCTCGCCCGGCTGATCCCGGCGGGGGTCGATGTCCGCGGTAACTCCACGCGGGCACGAATTGTGTTGTTCCGCAAGCCGATCGAGCGCCGCGCCAAAGACACCGACGAGCTCGCCGACCTACTTCACGAAGTTCTGGTGGCGCAGGTGGCCACCTATCTGGGAGTGGATCCCGACGTCATCGACGCACCGGCCGACGACGCCTGACGCCGAACGTCAGATGATGCCGCGCTTGAGGCGCCGGCGCTCACGCTCGGACAGTCCGCCCCAGATGCCGAAACGTTCGTCGTTGGCGAGGGCGTACTCCAGGCAGCGATCACGCACCTCGCAGCCCTGGCAGATGCGCTTGGCTTCGCGGGTCGAGCCGCCCTTCTCGGGGAAGAACGCCTCGGGATCAGTTTGCGCGCAGAGGCCGCGCTCCTGCCACTGATCATCTTCGTCGGACGGCGCAGCGAGTTCGGCGCGGTCAGAGACCAGGCTCAGCTGCGGACGTGCGATCACATCGTTGGATTCCGGACCGGCAGCGGTGTGCGGTGCGCTGCCCACTGAACCGAGCATCCGGTTGTCGAACCGGAGCACGCGGTCGAGATCGACCTGCTCAAAAGACATGTTCCGCCTCCTCACCTACTTGTATGTTCCCCACGGGTGGAGCCCCTGCCGGATCGTGAAAACGCTATCCCCACCAGCACTACCCCAGCTATCACTATTGTGATGTCCGGCCACTCCATTCGAACAGGTGATCGAATGTCGGTCTGCGCCACCGCAACCGGCGGCGAACCAGGAATGACACTGATGTGATTAGACACTTGTTAGCTGTCTCGGTCAAGCGGAATGGCTAGTTTTCATACCATCCCGTGACGTAGATCCGGCGTGTCCATGCTCCGGCGTGTTCGCCACACCCCGGGTGGCGACGACGCCGCGGGCCGACTGGCCTAGGGTCTGAGGTCGTGAAGGTCACCGTTCTGGTGGGCGGCGTGGGCGGCGCCCGGTTCCTGCTCGGGGTCCAGCATCTGTTGCGGCTGGGCCAGTTTGCCGACCCCACCGGCACGCCGGCGCACGAGGTGACGGCGGTGGTCAACGTCGGCGACGATGCCTGGATGTTCGGCGTCCGCATCTGTCCGGACCTCGATACGTGCATGTACACCCTCGGCGGTGGCATCGATCCCGAGCGCGGTTGGGGCCACCGCGACGAAACCTGGCACGCCAAGGAAGAACTGGCCGCCTATGGCGTGCAGCCCGATTGGTTCGGGCTCGGTGACCGCGATCTGGCCACCCACCTGGTGCGCACCCAGATGCTGCGGGCGGGCTACCCGCTGTCCCAGGTGACCGAGGCGCTGTGCGCACGATGGCAACCCGGCGCGCAGTTGCTGCCGGCCAGCGACGACCGCAGCGAGACCCATGTGGTGATCACCGATCCGCAAGGTGAGCGCAAGGCCATCCACTTCCAGGAGTGGTGGGTGCGCTACCGCGCCAAGGTGCAGACGCACAGTTTCGCGTTCGTGGGTTCGGACAAGGCCTCGGCAGCACCCGGTGTGGCCGAGGCGATCACCGGCGCCGACATCGTCTTGGTCGCGCCGTCCAACCCGGTGGTCAGCATCGGCTCCATCCTCACCGTGGGTGGTATCCGCGCCGCGCTGCGTTCCACCGCGGCCCCGGTGATCGGCTACTCCCCCATCATCGCCGGAAAGCCGTTGCGCGGCATGGCCGACGAATGCCTCTCGGTGATCGGTGTCGAATCGTCCTCCGAGGCTGTCGGACGGCACTACGGTGCCCGCAGCGGCGTCGGCATCCTGGACGGCTGGTTGATCGATCAGGGTGACAGTGCCCAGATCGACGGTGTCACCGTCGCCCAGGCGCCGTTGTTGATGTCCGAGCCCGCCGTGACCGCCGAGATGGTGCGCGCCGGCCTGGATCTGGCCGGGCTGACGCTGTGAGTGCCGAACACGGCAGCGCAGGCGCGCTCGAGATCATCCCGGTCACCGGTCTCGGCGAGTTCCGGCCCGGTGACGATGTGGCCGCGGCCGTGGCCGGGGCCGCGCCGTGGTTGCGCGATGACGATGTGCTCGTCATCACCAGCAAGGTGTTGTCCAAGGCCGAGGGCCGCATCGTGCCGGCACCCACCGACCCCGAACAACGGGATGCGTTGCGCCGCAAGCTCATCGACGATGAGGCCGTACGGGTGCTTGCCCGCAAGGGCAAGACGCTGATCACCGAGAACGCGGTCGGCCTGATCCAGGCCGCCGCCGGGGTGGACGGCTCGAATGTCGATGCCGCCGAATTGGCGCTGCTCCCGGTGGATCCCGACGCCAGCGCCGCCGCCCTGCGCGACGGTCTGGCGCATCGCCTCGGCGTGCGGGTGGGTGTCGTGGTCACCGACACCATGGGCCGCGCCTGGCGCAACGGGCAGACCGATGTCGCCATCGGGGCCGCCGGATTGACGGTGCTGCACGGTTACGCCGGCGCCCACGATGTGCACGGTAACGAGTTGGTGGTGACCGAGATCGCGGTGGCCGACGAACTCGCCGCCGCGGCGGACCTGGTCAAGGGAAAGCTCACCGGGATCCCGGCGGCGGTGGTCCGCGGTCTCACCGTGCACGACGACGGCTCCAGCGGCCGCACCCTGGTGCGCAGCGGGCAGGACGACCTGTTCTGGCTGGGCACCGCCGAGGCCATCGAACTCGGCCGCCACCAGGCGCAGTTGTTGCGTCGGTCGGTTCGCACCTTCGACCCTGCGGAGGTGCCGCCCGCCCTCGTCGAGGCCGCCGTCGCCGAGGCGCTGACCGCGCCCGCGCCGCACCACACCCGACCGGTGCGGTTCGTGTGGGTGCGCGACCGCGCGACGCGCGTCCGGCTGCTGGACGCGATGCGGGCGCGCTGGGAAGCCGATCTCACCGGCGACGGCCGCTCCCCCGAGGACGCCGCACGCCGCGCCGATCGGGGCCGGTTGCTCTACGACGCACCCGAATTGGTCATCCCGTTCATGGTGCCCGATGGCGCACACAGCTACCCTGACGCGCATCGCAGCGCCGCCGAGCACACGATGTTCACGGTGGCCGCCGGGGCGGCGGTCCAAGCGCTGTTGGTGGCGTTGGCGGTTCGCGAGATCGGCAGCTGCTGGGTCGGCTCGACGATCTTCGCCCCCGATATCGCCCGGCACGAGCTCTCGGTTCCGGACGACTGGGAACCGTTGGGGGCCATCGCGATCGGCTACCCGGCCGAGCCGCAGCCGGCACGCGAGCCGGCGTCCACCGACGGACTGCTCATCCGGCGATGAGCCTGCACACCTCCGTCGTCGACGCACTGACCGATTGGCAGACAGCCGAAACCGGACAGGACGCGCTGCGGCACGCGGTGCTGGCATTCGTGCTGGCCCGCCCCGACGCCTGCTCGCGATCCTGCGCCCCCGGGCATATCACCGCCTCGGCGCTGGTACTCGACCACAGCGGCACGCACGCCCTGCTGACACTGCACCCCCGGGTGGGCCGGTGGCTGCAACTCGGCGGACACTGTGAGGACGACGATCCCGATATCGTGGCCGCCGCACTGCGCGAGGCCACCGAGGAATCGGGTATCGCCGGTCTACGCATCGATCCGGAACTCGTTGCGATACATGTGCATCCGCTCACCTGCTCGCTCGGTGCGCCCACCCGGCACCTGGATCTGCAGTACGTGGTGCACGCACCGGCGGAGGCGCAGATCACCCGCAGCGACGAGTCACTGGATCTGCGATGGTGGCCACTGGAGGCCATGCCGCCGGGCGATCCCGCGCTGGACGCGCTGGTCCGCGCGGCGCGCCACCGGTTCGCCGAGCCTACGGTTCATGGCGCCGAAACGGCGAAGACACCGCAGAACCCGTAGTGCCGGCGCGCCGCGACCTCAGACGTCGGTCGAATAGCGGATGCCGCCGTCGGGGATCGTCACACCGGGCCAGACCCGCGCACCGCGCAACAGTTCACACCGTGCCCCGATATCGGCACCGTCACCGATGACGCCGTCGCGGATCAGCGCGCGCGGTCCGACGCGGGCGCCGAAACCGATGATCGAGCGTTCGATCACCGCACCGGCCTCGACCCGCACACCGTCGAAGATCACCGCGCCGTCCAGCCGCGCGCCCGCGCCGATCTCGGCGCCCCGGCCGATGACGGTGCCACCGATGAGCAACGCCCCCGGCGCCACCGCTGCGCCGTCATGGATGAGGAATTCACCGCGCTGGCCCTGCAGGGCGGGCGACGGTGCGATACCGCGCACCAGATCCGCCGACCCGCGCACGAAATCGTCGGGGGTCCCCATATCGCGCCAGTAACTGGAATCGACGTAGCCGCACACCTTGCGGTCCTCGGCCAGCAGGGTCGGGAACACCTCGCGCTCGACCGAGAGCATCCTGCCCTTGGGAATCTCGTCGATCACGCTGCGGCGGAACACATAACAGCCGGCGTTGATCTGATCGGTCGGCGGATCCTGGGTCTTCTCCAAAAACGCCGTCACCCGCTGGTTCTCGTCGGTGGGCACACAACCGAATGCACGCGGATCGCTGACGCGCACCAGATGCAGTGTCACATCGGCATCGTGTTCGGTGTGGCAGTTCAGCAGCGCCCCCAGATCGGCACCGGAGAGCACATCACCGTTGAACACCAGCGCGGTGTCATGGCGCAGCTTGCCGGCGACGTTGGCGATACCGCCGCCCGTGCCCAGCGCCTCCTCCTCAACGACGTACTCGATCTCAAGCCCCAGCTTCGATCCGTCACCGAAGGCGGCCTCGAACACCTCGGCCTTGTAGGAGGTGCCGAGCACCACGTGGCGGATGCCCGACGCGGCGATGCGCGAGAGCAGGTGGGTCAGAAACGGCAGACCAGCGGTCGGCAGCATGGGCTTGGGCGCGGACAGTGTCAGCGGCCGCAACCGGGTGCCCTGGCCGCCGACCAGGATGACGGCGTCGACCTCCGCGGGATTGACCATGCTCAGTGCCGTCCTTTCGCCTGCTTACGTCGAGAATTCCGGACCACCAGGCCGGCTCGGGTCGCCAGCGCACCCTTGATGGTCCACCGTAGCGGGGCCTGCCACCACCGCGGATGCCGATCGGCCAGGAAAGTGTAGGTGCTGCGATGGTGTGCAGCCAGATTGCGCGCGGGGTCGCGACCGGTGGAATGTCCCTTGTCGTGCAGGATCTCGGCGGTCGGGACGTAGACGTTCTGGTATCCGGCCTGCGCCAGCCGATCCCCCAGGTCCACATCCTCCATGTACATGAAGTACCGCTCGTCGAACCCGTTGATTCCGGTGAATGCGCTGCGGCGCAACAAAAGACACGCACCGGAGAGCCAACCGACGGTCCGTTCGCTGGGTTCCAGCCGCTCCTGCCGATAGGCCGCCGTCCACGGATTCGATTTCCACACCGGCCCGACAACGGCGTGCATACCGCCGCGGATCAGGCTCGGTAGATGTCGCGCCGACGGGTAAACCGTGCCGTCGGGGTCCCGGATCAGCGGGCCGAGGGCACCGGCATCGGGCCAGCGCTCGGTGGCGGCGAACAATTCGTCGATGCTGCCCGGTCCCCACTGCACATCCGGATTGGCCACGATGAACCAGTCACCGTCGGTGACGTACTTCTGCACCGCGCGGTTGACGGCGGTGCCGTAGCCCAGATTGCCGCCGGTGCGCAGCAGCACCGCATTCGGGTAGCGCTGCTCGGCCTCCTCGGGCGCCCCGTCGGTGGACCCGTTGTCGGCCATGATGACGGTGACCGGGCGTTCGGTGGCATGTGCGAGCGAGGCCAGGAAGCGGTCGAGATGCGGTCCCGGTGAATACGTCACCGTCACCACGGTGAGTTCGTCAGCCACGCTGCCCAGCCAGTTCATCACGCACGCTCGTAGATAACCGGTTCTATCCCAGCGCCGTCAAGGCGGCGGTCAGGGCGTCCTGCCAGGACCGCATCGGTGTGTGGGCAGCGTCATACCTGGCCGTCGACAGCGCCGAGTAGCCGGGCCGCGGTGCCGGACGGGGATGTTTGTCGGTGGTCACCGGCCGAACCCGGTCCGGGTCGGCGCCGATTCCGGCGAACACCGCCCGCGCCAACTCGTA
Organism: Mycolicibacterium neoaurum ATCC 25795; assembly: GCF_000691525.1. Lineage (GTDB taxonomy): Bacteria > Actinomycetota > Actinomycetes > Mycobacteriales > Mycobacteriaceae > Mycobacterium > Mycobacterium neoaurum. The sequence goes on along the minus strand of NZ_JMDW01000008.1, from coordinate 821,328 downwards.
CCGGCTGACCGGACCGGTGTTCGCGATATGCCACACCGGTCGGGGATCCGGGTCGTCGGCCAGCACCAGCAGCGCGTCGACCAGATCGGCCACATAGGTCGGCGACCCGGTCTGGTCGGCCACCACCTCGACGGTATCGCGCTCGGCGGCCAATCTGCGCATGGTGCCCACGAAATCGGTACCGGATCCGGTGTACACCCAGGCCGTGCGCACCACCTGCGCCGTCGGTAGTGCGGCGTGCACCTCCTGCTCGCCGGCGAGCTTGCTACGGCCGTACACACTGACCGGAGCCGGCGGATCGTCGATCTCGAACGGGCGCGGTTCGCCGACCGTTTCGGCCCCGCCGAACACATAGTCGGTGGAGATGTGGATCAGCCGGGCCCCGGCGGCCGCACAGGCCCGTGCGACATGGCCGGCGCCCGCGGCGTTGACGGCGTGGGCACGGGACTCATCGGCCTCGGCGATGTCGACGGCCGTGAGTGCCGCGCAGTTGACGACGACATCACCGGCGGCCAGCAGGTCACGCCCGGCGGACGGGTCGGTGATATCCCACTGGGCGGAACTCAGGGCGAGCAGATCACGGCCCTGACCGGTGAGCACACCGGCCAGGTACCGTCCGACCTGCCCGCCCGCGCCGGTGATGACGATCCGGGCGGTCACCTCGCGCTATTTGGCGAGGACGCCGGCGGCCACCTTGGGCTGCCAATCGCTGGTCAGCAGCGCGCCGTAGTTGGCCTCCCGGTCGTTGCGATTGCCGGTGTCCAGGTCACGCACCGCGTGGATGAAGGCCGGCCCGGCCCAGCCCACGGCGGCGGCGGCACCCAGCACGTCGACGATCTGCTTGGCCTGCTCCTGCTGGCTCACACCGTCGCCGGGGATATCGCTGGTGGAGGCGCCCATCTCGGTCAACCAGATCTTCTTGCCGCCGTCACCGTTGGCGACCATCACGTCATGCATGCGCAGCACATCGGACCAGCCGTTGTTGCTGTCGGCGGCCAGTCCACCGGGGAAGACATAGGGGTGGGCGGCGGCGGCGTCGAAGGACCCCTTGGCGCCGGCGGCATACATCTGCTGCAGGAATCCGGGAGGTGAATCGGGTCCGGCGAGCGGGCTCAGGCCGGCGGCCACCACGGTGGCACCGGGGTTGGCGCGCTTGATGGCCGGGTAGGCGGCCTTGAGCATGTCGGTGTAGCGGACGGCCTTGTTGTCGGCGAACCCCATGAACAGCGGCAGGTTCGGCTCGTTCCAGATCTCCCAGGCGTTGATGCGCCCGGCGTACCGGCTGGCGGCGGCCGCGGCGAAATCACCGAACTCGCCGTAGTTCTTCGGCGGCGCCGACGGGAACAACTTCTGGGCGCCATCGGTCCTGGCCCAGAACGGGGTGTTCGAGATCAGTCCGAGGATCCGCAGTCCGTTGGCGCTGGCGGCGTTGACCAGGTTGTCGAAATAGCCCCAGTTGTACTGGCCCGGGCCGGTTCCGACGATCCCCCAGTCCAGCGGCAGCCGCACCCAGGTCGCCGTGGTCTTGCCGACCGCGGCGATCTCGCGGGCCGAATCCGCCGGATTACCGGTGGCCCAGGTGTAGCCCTGGGCGAATCCGTACCCGTCGGCCGGGGCCACCACCGCACTGGCCGTGGCCGGATTCACCGCGACCATCGACGCGACCAGAGCGACCATTACCGCCGCACGGCCGAAGACCCTGCCCATAGTTTTCCGCATGCCGGTCAATTTACCGGACCTCCTGTGCACTCTTGGACCGAACGCCCTGCCCAGGAGGGTGAACGCCGATGTCGGCCGTAATCGGTTTGTACGCAATCTTTCGTTCGCTGAGCCGTTCCCGTTACCGACCGGGGTGACCCGCGGATGCGCCACGGACCGGTTGGCACGCCGACGCGCCTGGACGGACATCGAAGCGTCGGACAGTAGCCTGAGCAGATGCAGAATCGGCTGACCAGGACCGTTGGCGTTGCTGCCGCGGTCGCGGTCGTGTTGTCCACCGGGGTTGCCTGGAGCACGGTCCGCTCGTTCGAGGACGGTATCCACCACGTGAACTCGGCGGCCCTCGGTGGCGGCGGCGAGGACGGCGCCATCGACATCCTGCTCGTCGGTGTCGACAGCCGCACCGATGCGCACGGCAATCCGCTCTCGCCAGAGGAATTGGCGACGCTGCGGGTCGGCGACGATGTCGCCACCAATACCGACACCATCATCTTGATCCGCATCCCGAACAACGGCAGGTCGGCCACCGCGATCTCCATCCCCCGCGACACCTATGTCGAGCTGCCCGACAACGAGGGCAAGATGAAGATCAACGGGGTCTACGGCGACGCCAGGCTGGCGACGATGAAACAACTCATCGAGGTCGAGGGCATGGACCCGGTCGAGGGTGAGAAGGAAGGCACCGAGGCCGGGCGGGAGGCGCTGATCAAGACCGTCGCCCACCTCACCGGCGTCACCGTCGACCATTACGCCGAGATCGGGCTGCTGGGTTTCAGCCTGATCACCGATGCCCTCGGCGGTGTGAACGTCTGCCTGAAGAACCCGGTCTACGAACCGCTCTCGGGCGCCGACTTCCCGGCGGGCTGGCAGAAGTTGGACGGCCCGCAGGCATTGAGCTTCGTGCGACAGCGCCACGATCTGCCGCGCGGCGATCTGGATCGGGTGACCCGCCAGCAGGTGGTGATGGCATCGCTGGCCCATGAGGTCATCTCGGGTAAGACGCTGTCCAGCCCGGCGACCCTGAACCGGTTGCAGACCGCGGTACAGCGCTCGGTCGTGCTGTCCGACGGTTGGGACATCATGGATTTCATCAAGCAGCTCCAGGATGTCGCGGCCGGTTCGGTCGCCTTCGCCACCATCCCCATCCTGCGCGAGGACGGCTGGAGTGACGACGGCATGCAGTCCGTCGTGCGCGTCGACCAGGATCAGGTCAAGCAGTGGGTGGAAGGTCTGCTCAACGAGCAGGCCGAAGGCAACACCGAAAAGGTCGCCTATTCACCGGAGAAGACCACCGTCGACGTCGTCAACGACACCGATATCAACGGGCTGGCCGCCGCGGTGTCCCAGGTGCTCACCGGCGGCGGGTTCACCGCGGGCAATGTCGGCAACCACGACGGCGAGCGCGTCGCCAACAGCATGGTCAGGGCGCCCAGCGTCGATGATCTCGGCGCGCAGGCCGTCTCGCAGAAGTTGGGCAACCTGACCGTCGTCGAGGATCCCTCGCTGGCGCCCGGCACCGTGCAGGTCGTGTTGTCCGATGACTACTCCGGCCCCGGCTCCGGGCTGGAGGGCACCGGCGCATCGGCCGATCCGGCGGCCAGCGACTGGTATCAGGGCTATCAGGGCGACGACCTGGTCTCCACCAGCGAAACCGCTCCCCCGCCGCCATCGCCGATCATCACCGCGGGCTCGGATGACCCCCAGTGCGTGAACTGAAGTGACCGACACCGTCAGCGCCGCCCTGCTGGATCCGTTGCTCAAGGCAGACCCGGTGGGTCCGCGGATCACCTACTACGACGACGCCACCGGCGAGCGGATCGAGTTGTCCGCGGTGACGCTGGCCAACTGGGCCGCCAAGACCGCCAACCTGCTGCGCGATGAACTCGGCGCAGGCCCCGGCAGCCGGGTCGCGGTGCTGCTGCCCGCGCATTGGCAGACCGCCGCGGTGCTGCTGGGCATCTGGTGGATCGGCGCCGAGGCTGTGTTGGGGGCCGATGGCGGGGATGCCGATATCGCGTTGTGCACCGCCGACCGGCTCGACGAGGCCGACGCGATCGTCGGGACCGGTGAAGTGGTCGCGCTGTCGCTCGATCCGTTCGGCAAGCCGGTCGCGGATCTGCCGATCGGGGTCACCGATTACGCGACCTCGGTGCGGGTGCACGGCGACCAGATCGTGCCCGAACGCGCCCCCGGACCGGCACTGCTCGGCCGCAGCCCGGCGCAGCTGATCGCCACCGCCACCGCGGCCGCCACCCGACTGGGGTTGACCGACAGGGACCGGGTGCTCTCCACCACATCCTGGGACAGCCCCGCCGACCTCGAGGAGCACCTGCTGGCGGTGCTGGCCGCGGGAGCGTCGCTGGTGCTGGTGGTCAACCCCGACCCCGAGCGGCTCGATCGCCGTCGGGAGATGGAGAAGGTCACCAGGGGTTGACCCGTCGTGCGCCGGCGGTCGCGAAGTGCCCCGAGCGTCAATATTTCGCTCGCAATGGCTCTTTTGCACCTGCAATGAGTACCCTGTGACACGTGGAACGCAATGGCCTGAAGTTCGCTGCATATCGCCATATCGGGCATCGACGGGTGCAGGGCTATACGGAGACGGCCGCCATCGGGTTGCTGCACGCCGTCGACGACTATCAGCGCGCGGCAGGCATCGGTGGTCCGATCGCCGAGATCGGCGTGCACCACGGGCAGCTCTTCATCGCCATGAAGCTGCTCCAGCAGCCCGGCGAGGCGTCCATCGCGATCGACCTGTTCGAGGATCAGGACGCCAATATCGACAAATCCGGCCAGGGTGATCGGGACCGGTTCCTGGCACACCTGGATTCCTGGACCGACCGGGACGGCCTGGTGATCCACCAGGGTGATTCCACCCAGATCTCCCCGGGTGAGATCGCCGAGATGTCCGGGGTCCGGCTGTTCTCCGTCGACGGTGGACACACCCAGGAGATCGTGCTCAGCGATATGCGGCTGGCCGAGAAGAGCCTGACCGAGGGCGGTGTGGTGATCGCCGACGACGTCTTCAACCAGCAGTGGCCCGGCGTCTGCGTGGGCACCGTGCACTACCTCGAGCAGGGTGGCGCCCTGGTGCCCTTCTACATCGGTTACAACAAGGTGCTGTTCACCCAACCCGAGCACGCCGCGCGTTACCGGCAGGCCCTGGACGCCGCCTACAGCGGCAGGACCATGACCGCCGTGTTCGAGTCGTCCTTCGTCGGACACCCGGTCAGCGTCCTGGTGCCCGTGCCCAAGCACCCCGTGCACATCGCGCGCCGCAACGAGACGCTGCGCAGCACCTACCGCAAGATCACCAAGGGTCTTCGCTAGATCGACCCGAGACGCGAATGGCCGGTTATCGCACGCCTTTTCGAGGAAAGCGTGCAATAACCGGCCGGTCGGCGCCGACTCAGGCCGGCGGGGTCACTTCAGCAGCTGCCTGCTCATCACGACGCGTTGGATCTGGTTGGTGCCCTCGTAGATCTGGGTGATCTTGGCATCGCGCATGAACCGCTCGACCGGGAAGTCGACGGTGTAGCCGTAGCCGCCGAACAGCTGCACGGCGTTGGTGGTGACCTCCATCGCGACATCGGAGGCGAAGCACTTCGACGCCGAGGCCAGGAACTGCAAGTTGGGCTCGCCCCGCTCGGCCCGGGCGGCGGCGGTGTAGACCATCAGCCGGGCGGCCTCGATCTTCATCGCCATATCGGCCAGCATGAACTGGGTGTTCTGGAAATCGGCGATCGACTTGCCGAACTGCTTGCGCTCCTTGGTGTAGGCGATCGAGGCGTCCAGCGCGCCCTGGGCGATGCCGACGGCCTGCGCGCCGATGGTGGGCCTGGTGTGATCCAGGGTGGCCAGCGCTGTCTTGAAACCGGTGCCCGGCTCGCCGATGATGCGGTCCCCGGGGATGCGGCAGTTCTCGAAGTACAGCTCGGTGGTGGGTGATCCCTTGATGCCCATCTTGTGTTCTTTGGGCCCGGCGCTGAACCCCTCGTCGTCCTTGTGCACGATGAACGCCGAGATGCCGTTGGCACCCTTATCGGGGTCGGTCACGGCCATGACGGTGTACCAGGTGGACTTGCCGCCGTTGGAGATCCAGCACTTGGTGCCGTTGAGGATCCAGTCGTCACCGTCGGCGACGGCCTTGGTGCGCATGGCGCCGGCATCGCTGCCGGCCTCGCGCTCGGACAGCGCATAGGAGGCGGTCGCCTCGCCCGCGGCGATCGAGGGCAGCACCTTGGCCTTGAGCTCCTCGGAACCACGCATCAGCAGGCCGGTGGTGCCCAGCTTGTTGCAGATCGGGATCAGCGAGGACGACGCACACACCCGCGCGACCTCCTCGATGACGATGCACGCCGCGACCGCGTCGGCACCCTGGCCGCCGTACTCCTCGGGAATGAAGACGGCCGAGAAGCCGGAAGAATCCAGCGCTGCCAAGGCCTCGTCGGTGTAGCGCGCCTTGGCGTCCACATCGGCGGCGTGCGGCTCGATTTCCTTCTCACACAGATCGCGCAGCACGGTGCGCAACTCGTTGTGCTCGTCGGAGAGTTGGAACAGGTCAAAGGACGGGTTGGCAACCATGGGGATCTCCTCGCTACTCGCCAGTAACCTTAGCCGGTTAATAGCGATTCACTCAATCGCCGAGTAGGCGATTGCGCAACGCGGCGTCTTTCTCCAGCACCATCTGCTCCAGACCCGCCTGGAAATCCTCGATCCGGGTGCGCAACGCGGGATCGGAGGCACCGAGGATCCGCACTGCCAGCAGGCCCGCGTTGCGGGCACCGCCGATCGACACCGTCGCCACCGGCACCCCGGCCGGCATCTGCACGATCGACAGCAGCGAGTCCAGGCCGTCCAATCGCGCCAGCGGCACCGGGACGCCGATCACCGGCAGCGGCGTCGCCGAGGCGACCATGCCGGGCAGGTGCGCCGCCCCGCCGGCACCGGCGATGATGATCTCGATACCGCGGCCGGCGGCGCTCTGGGCGTACTCCAGCATCCGGCCCGGCGTGCGGTGGGCCGACACGACGCCGATCTCGAACGGGATGTCGAACTCGGCCAGCGCGATCACGGCGGCCTCCATCACCGACCAGTCACTGTCGCTGCCCATGATGACCCCGACGCGGGGATGCAGTTTTTCCGTCACCTCAGTGTCCATCCCATCCGTCGGTCCACTCGGCATGCGATAACCAATGCGCGGCCCGCTGCGCCCGTTCCCGCAGTGCCGCAACATATTCGGCATTGTCCGGCGAAGCGGGACCCGGGCCGGCCCAACTGCCGCCCACGATGTTGACGTGCCCGATCTTGCGACCGGGCCGCTCCCCCTTGCCGTACAGGTGGATTTTGGCATCGGGCATCCGGCCACACAGGTGGTGGACGCGCTCGTCCATCGACATCGAAGGCACCTCCGCCGCGCCGAGGACATTGCCCATCACCGTCACCGGTGCCAGCGCCGAGGTGTCGCCGAGCGGATAGTCGAGCACCGCGCGCAGGTGCTGCTCGAACTGGCCGGTGCGGGCACCGTCCATGCTCCAGTGCCCCGAGTTGTGCGGGCGCATCGCGAGCTCATTCACCAGGATCTGACCGGATTCGGTCTCGAAGAGCTCGACGGCGAGCACGCCGACGACACCGAGCTCCTCGGCCAACCTCAGCCCCAGCGCCTCGGCGCCGGCTGCCAGCTCCAGCGGCAGCCCCGGCGCCGGGGCGATGACCTCGACGCAGATGCCGTTGCGCTGCACGGTCTGCACCACCGGCCACGCCGCCCCCTGCCCGAACGGCGAGCGCGCCACCAGCGCCGAAAGCTCTCGCCGCCAGGCCACTCGCTCCTCCAGCATCACCTCGACACCATCTGCCAGGTAGCCGGCAACGGCCTCGCGGGCATGGGCCAGGTCGCGCGCCAGCACCACCCCGCGACCGTCGTAACCGCCGCGGACGGTTTTGATCACCACCGGCGCCCCGGTCCGCTCGGCGAACGCATCGACATCATCGACGCTGCGCACCGCGGCATAGGCCGGGATCGGCGCACCCAGGGCCTCCAGCTTGCGGCGCATCACCAGCTTGTCCTGGGCGTGGATCAGCGCCTGCGGCGGCGGGTGCACGGTCACCCCCTCGGCGACCAGCTGCTCGAGGTGCACGGTCGGCACATGCTCGTGGTCGAAGGTCAACGCCGCCACGCCCTGGGCCGCGCGGCGCAGGGCGTCCAGATCGGTGTGGGAGCCCAGCACCACCTCGGGTGTGACCTGAGCGGCCGGATCGCCGGGATCGGCGGCCAACACCCGCAGGGATTGCCCCAGCGCGATGGCGGCCTGATGGGTCATCCTGGCCAATTGACCGCCGCCGATCATCACGACGGTCGGTGCTCGGGAGACAGAGGGCGTTCGGGACACGGCTACCTATGTTGTCATGCCGGGCACAGCGGTCGAGCGGACCGCCGGTACCAGGACTGACCTGCAGCGGTTCACGTTGGCCGGGTAACTTGCGTAGACTCCATCCCCGTGTCCTTTGCTGATGCCACGATCGCGCGGCTGCCCCGCCCGATCCGGCCCTTCGCCGAGCGGCACCATGAGCTCATCAAGTTCGCGCTGGTCGGCGCGACGACGTTCGTCATCGACTCGGCGATTTTCTACACGCTGAAGCTCACCGTCCTGGAGCCCAAGCCGGTGACGGCGAAGATCATCGCCGGGATCGTCGCGGTGATCGCGTCCTACGTCCTCAACCGGGAGTGGAGCTTCAAGGACCGCGGCGGCCGGGAGCGCCATCATGAGGCGTTGCTGTTCTTCGGCGTCAGCGGCGTCGGGGTGCTGCTGGCCATGGCTCCGCTGTACTTCTCCAGTTATGTGCTGGGGCTGCGGGTGCCCGAGGTGTCGCTGACCGTCGAGAACATCGCCGACTTCATCTCCGCCTACATCATCGGCAACCTGCTGCAGATGGCCTTCCGTTTTTGGGCGTTCCGCCGCTGGGTGTTCCCCGACGAATTCGCCCGCAACCCGGAGAAGGCGTTGGAGTCCACCCTGACCGCCGGCGGTATCGCCGAGGCCTTCGAAGACCACGCCGAGGCCGGTCACAACGGTTCGGTCACCCCGTTACACCGCGGCGTGGCAGGCCCGGATCAGCTGGGCGATTCCTCGGAATCGAGGGTGTCGAAGACCTCGTGATAGAGCAGGGAATGCACCTGCTCCACGCGCGGGATATCGGAGAACTCCAGCGGATCCTGTGACGCGGATTCGATGATCAACGTGCCGGTGCGCAGCATCCGGTCGAGCAGTCCGTGGGTGAATTCCACGCTGTTGATCCTGGCCAGCGGGATGTCGATACCACTGCGGGTCAGCAGACCGTGCCGGAACATCACGCGGCGGTCGGTGATCACGAAATGTGTTGTCCACCACGTCAGGAACGGCCACACCGACAGCCAGCCGACCAGAATCAACCAGATGGCCGCGATGACGGCGAAAATGATGCGCTTGGCATTGTCGTCCCAGTCGGTCTGGTTCACCCAGCCGGCGGCAAACGCCGCGGCGGCACTGGCCAGCAGCAGCACCGAGATCGCCCCCAGCAGCCGCTTCCAGTGCGGATGCCGATGCAGCACGACGTGCTCATCCCTGGCCAGGACGTTTTCTGGATAGCCCACGACTGTGGACTCTACTCAAACACCTCGCCGGACAACGGGCGTAAATGCACAATATCGGCGGCCGCGACCACCTCGGTGCCCGCGCCGGTGTCGATACACAATCGGCCCTGCTCGTCGACGCCGGTCGCGGTACCGGCGATCTCGCGTCCGCCCGGCAGCAGTGCGCGCACCGATCGGCCCAGGGTTGCCGAGCGGGTCCGGTAGTCGGCAAGCAGCGCGGCACCGCCACCTGCCTGCCACCCCAGGATCCGGGAGCCCAACTGCCCCAGCAGGATCCGCGCGATCTCGGTCCGGTCGGTGGGACCGCCGAGAATCTGGACCGAGGTGGCGTTGGCCTGGCCCAGCTCATCGGGGCTGACCGCGACGTTCAACCCGATCCCCAGCACCACCACCGGTTGTGGCGAGGCGACCTCGGCCAGGATGCCGGCGATCTTGGCACCGCCGACCTGGACGTCGTTGGGCCACTTGAGCCCCGCGGTGACACCGATGGCGGCGAGCGTGTCCACCACCGCCACACCGGCGAGCAGCGGCAATAGGCCCCACTGCTGTTCGTGGACTCCGGCGGTCGAGATACCCACCGACACGATGACCAACCCGCGGGGCACCGCCTCCCAGACGCGTCCGCCCCGGCCGCGGCCGGCAGCCTGATGCTCGGCCAGCAGCACCGCACCGGCGATCGGTTCGGCGGCGGCGCGGGCGATCAGATCGGCGTTGGTCGATCCGGTCTCGTCGACCACGTCGAGGCGCTGCCAGGGTGCGGCCAAACCGGCCCGCAGGGCGGCAGCGTCGAGGGCGATCCGGTCAGCAGTCATTACGCACCGGTTGATCGGCGAATCGCGTTGCCATCCAGTTCAACTGGCTCACCAGGTCAACCTCCGCATGCCCCTTGTCCGGCTCGAACTGGACCGTCACCGTGCCACCCAAGGCACATGCGCGTTCGATAGCGGCGGCGGTCCATGCTGCGTCGACCAATGTATCGGCACCGCCGTACCAGACCGACATCGGCGCCGACAGCGCGCGCTCCGGCAGCGCCCAGGCACGGAGGAGTTGGCGCAACCGGTCGGCGGCCACACCGTTGCGCGGCGCGACATCGGCCGGCCGGAGCTGTTCGGCGGCCGCACCGCGCTGGTAGATCTCGGGCGCCTGGCACGCGGTCAGCACCGACCAGTTCTCGGTGGCCGCCCCGCCCCGGAAATCGTCGCGGTTCAGATCGGGATGCACCCGGGCCAACGCTTCGACGATGACGGGCATCGCCAGCAGCTGGTCGGCGGTCAGGGTGCCCGCCAGTGCCTTGTCGACGAATCCGCTGACATCGGCGGCCGGAGCTGCCGCCACGGCCCCGAGCAGCTGCAGTTCCGGCGCATAGACCGCCGCCTGCTCGTCGGCCGCCCAGGTGGCGGCTCCACCCTGGGAGTGGCCGAAGGCCATCCAGGTTCCCGAGACGTCGGCGAAGGTGTGCCGCAATGCGCGGACGCTGTCGATCATGTTCAGCCCGGCGGTCTTGGCATCGAGGTAGGGATGAATCCCCTTGGCGCCCAACCCCTGGTAGTCGGGCACCGCGACGGCGTAGCCGCGATCGATGAACGGTGTCACGAAGGCCAGCGCGCCCAACATGGTGTCCGAGAGCGACGGCGCACAGGGCTCGTCGATACCGACGGTGCCGTGCCCGATCGCGACCACCCGCCAACCCCCGGGAGGTGGCGCGCCCAGCGGCGTGAAGACCGAACCGGACACCACGGTGGACTCCCCGGAATCCCCGGAGGTGGACCGGTAGAGGACGCGGGCGGCGTGCATGTTGCGGGCCTCCACGCGGCGGGTCACACCGGGCATGGTGGTGGCCGACACCAACGATCCAGGTCCGCCGGCGCTGCGATCCGCCGACGGGATGGGGGTGGGCGGACCGCCGGGTCCGGGAAGGGTGTTGACGACCGCGAGTCCGATCGGCACGGCGAACGGGGCCAACGCGGCGTACAGGGCCAGTTGGGCGATCAGGGCGACGGTGAGGGCGATGATGCCGAAGATCCGGCGCGGTCGGCTGGATCGGACCTCGGACGGCACGAACTCCACGCTACCGCAGCGTCGGTGCCGTTTCGGGTGGCCGTCAGTAGGCGCCGGTACCGCCGAGCACGGTGCGCACGGTCTTGACCGCGATCAGCAGATCGCTGCTGATGGACCAGTTCTCGACGTAGGACAGGTCCAGTCGCACGGAGTCGTCCCAGGACAGATCCGCGCGACCACTGACCTGCCAGAGCCCGGTGATGCCCGGCAGCACGAGCAGCCGGCGGCGCACCTGGTCGGTGTAGGCGTCGGCCTCGCTGGGCAGCGGCGGCCGCGGCCCGACGACACTCATTTCCTTCTTCAGAACGTTGATGAACTGCGGCAGCTCGTCAATGCTGTACCGGCGCAGGATCCGGCCGACGGAGGTGACGCGCGGATCCTGGCGGATCTTGAACAACACCCCGCCGTCCATCTCGTTGAGCTCGGCGAGGCCGGCCACCATCTTGTCGGCGTCCACCACCATGGTGCGCAGCTTGATCATCTGGAACGGCTTGCCGTCCAGCCCGATCCGCTCGGACAGGTAGAAGATCGGCCCGCGGCTGGTCAGCTTGATGGCGATGGCGCTCACCAGCAGCAGCGGGAACGCCGCCAGCAGCACGCTGACCGAGACGAAGATGTCGAAGGCACGCTTCTGCAGCTTCTTGGTTCCGCTGTACTGCGGCTTCTCGACGTGGATGAGCGGGAGGCCGGCGACCGGTCGCATGGTCAACCGCGGTCCGGCGACATCGACCATCCCCGGCGAGACCACCAGGTCCACACCGAGGCGATCGAGATCCCAGGACAGCTCGCGGACACCGTCGGGGCCGAGGTGTTCGGTGGTGGTCAGCGCCACGGTGTCGGCGTTGACCTTGGCGATGGCCTCTTCGACCTGATGCTCGTCGCCGAGGATGGGCAACGGCCCGACACCGGGAACATCGAGGGTGCCGCCACCGGAGCGACCGGTGAGGCAGACACCGACCACCGAGTAGCCGTAACCCCAGGATCGTTCGAGGGACTGCACCAGGCTGCGCACCGCGGCGGCGTTACCGACCGCGACGACCGAGGTGATGCACTGCCCGCGCTTGCGGTACCACGCCAACACCCGTCGGCATGCGCTGCGGCCGACGAACAGGAACACCAGACCGAGCGGGAAGGCCAGCGCCAGATATCCGCGCGCGTACTCCGGCCGGAAGATCATCAGGGTGACGGCCACGACGCTGATGGTGGACAGCGTGGCCGACAGAACGCGGCGGTACTCCTCCATGCCTGCGCCGACGATCCGGGGCGAGCGGGTGCGGTAGGCGGCCAGCAAACCCAGCCAGATCAGACCGAAGATGACCGAGAGCAATCCGAAGTACTTGGTGAGTGGGTCGAAGTCGGTGACCGGGCGACCCAGCCGAACCATCTGTGCGCACGCCATGGCCGTCCCGACGACCACGATGTCGGTGATGAGCAGCGCACGACCGTAACGCCGCTGCCACAGCAACCCATCGTGATCTCGAACGGGCGCCGGGCCCGTCAGGGTCACCGGCGCTTCCGTCTCTCTCACCAACGTCACTTGCGCGTCCACCTTCGTTTGCTGCACCACTCACTGCGTGCTGGATAAGACTATCGCTTTGTTTCCTGATACTTGCAACATTTTGGCCCAAATTTCTGACCACCGGCTGACGCGGGCGCAAATTCGCTCGCCCAATCGATCTTGATTTGCCCGCGGCCGCCGCTCCCCCGTGCCGACCAAAAATGACGCTCCCGACTATTTGACCAGGCAGTTAGCGTAATCCGGCCGTGTTAATAAGACGTACTGAAGACTTTTCGTCTGAGTAGCCGAAGCGTTACATCGGCACAGCGATCCGCCGAAGCCTGGTCCTGGACCCGGAAACTCATTGCTAAAAATGCGATCCCGCGCACACTTGCGACGACCACCGCTTAGCCCGTGACGCTCGCGACCCGGCAACGCCGCCGGTCCCGGTGCGTTCGGGGCGCCTGGTGCGGGAGTGATGGCCCGGTGGCACGAGCCGGCCGCGCGGATCGCGGGCCGTCACCCTGGCGAACGACGGGTGACACGAGGCGCACGATATCGCCGGTAAAGCGGCCGCATCGTGGGTGAACGAGCCCGCAGCCGCGCCGTGGACCGGCTCGGGAGAGGTTCGGTGGCAGCGACTCGGGCTAGGCGCAGCCGGAGGCCGCCGGCTGCCCGGCAAGGCGCTCGCTGAGCCAGCCGAGCTGATCGGCGACGTCGAGATCGCCATGCCCCTTGTCGGGCTGGAAGTCGGCGACCACGTTGCCACCCAGCGCGCACGCCTGCGCAATCGCGGCCTCGGTCCACGGCGGATCGATGTATTCGTCCCTGCCCCCGTAGACGACGGACATCGGGACCGCCAGCCGCTGTTGCGGCAGCGCCCAGGCTTTCAGGTATCCGCGCAGCCGATCGGCCGCCGCCGGCGAGGTGGGCTTGAGGTCAGCGGGCTCGAGCTGGTCGATGAACCCCTCGCGGTCGTGCACCGCGGCACCCGAACAGGCGATCAGGGTGTCCCATTGCGCCGCAGCCACGCCGTGGCGGTAGTCGTCGCGATCGATGTCCGGGTGCAACCGGGCCAGCGACTCGATGATCAGGATCAGCGCTGCGCCCTGCTCCTTGGTCAGCGTCGCGTCGACGGCCTTGTCGACCAGCCCGGCGACGTCGGCCACCGGGGCCAGCGCCAGCACGCCGCTGGGCAGCATATCCGGGGCGTAGGTGCCGGACTGCTCGCCGACCGCCCACACCGCACCGCCGCCCTGGGAGCCGCCCAGCGCCGCCCAGCGGTCCGACACGTCATCGAAGGTGTGCCGCAACGCACGCACCGAATCGATCATGTTCAGACCCGCCGTCCGGGAATCCAGGTAGGGGTGCACACCGGGCGCACCCAGTCCCTGGAAATCGGCGAACGCGACCGCGAAACCGAGATCGGTGAGTTTGACCACCCAATCGGTCATCCCGAGCAGCGTCGCCGACAGCGAGGGCGCGCATGGCTCGTCGATACCCACCGTGCCGTGTCCGAACGCGACGACGGGCCAGCCGCCCGCCGGCGGGCTGCCACGCGGGATGAAGACCGAACCCGACACCTCGGTCGGCGCACCGGTGTCACCGTCGGTGGATCGATACACCACGCGCGCGGCGCTAATCTGCGAGCCCTGCGGGCTGCGACTGAACTCCGGCATCGTCATCGCGCTGATCAGCGATCCCGGTCCGGTCCCGGACAGATCGGCACCCGGAATGGGCTCCGCTTGGGTGGCCGCGGCGGGCGGGTCGGACAGACCCAGTTGTTGGCGGACGGTCGGCGACACCGCGACGGTCACACCGGCGACCAGAACCAGCACGGCCGCAAGCGCACCGCCGATCACGAGATTGCGACGCATCAACGCTTCCGGAACCGCTTGACGAGGTCCAGCCCCGGACGTTCGACGGTGTAGTAGGTGATCGTCGCCACGACGATCGTCACGATGGCCACCACCGCCACGTTACGCAGCATTCCGCCCCAGGAGTCGCCGGCGGCCAGGTCGTACCGGCCCAACAGCAACAGGATCGGGTAGTGCCACAGGTAGACCGACAGCGAGATCAGCCCGACGAAATAGAACGGTTTGGCGTCCAGGAACCTGGCCAACTTGGAATCCCTGCCCCGCGCCAGCGGGAACACCACGATCGCGATGAACACCGCGGAGACGAAACCGATTCCGGCGGTAGCGAAGACGGTACCTGCGAAGGTCAGCGCCAGGGCACCGACGAAGGACACCATCAGCAGCGGGAAGCAGAGCAGATAGATCCGCTTGGCCGCCGGTGCCGAGATCACGCCCTGCTCGATCGCCACATAGATGATGGCCGCGAACATGCCATAGGCGAACAGGTCGGCATTGGTCAAGAAACAGCGCATGAAGACCGCGGCCCAGGTGGGACCCCAGTTCTGCATCATCACGGTGTCCGCGCCGGTCGCGGCGAACACCATCGGCGCGAACAGCCGTCCGACCACACCGATCGTCAGCAGGATGACCGGCGCAAGACAGGCCAACACCAGCGGCGTGACGGCGGTGCGCCTGCGCAGTGCGAACAACAGCGCACCCAGCAGCGGCAGCGACGCGTAGAAGGCGATCTCCAGGGTCAGCGACCAGGACGGGCTGATCCCGGTCTGCACATAGTCCGGGAAGTAGGTCTGGGTGAGCGTCAGGTTTGCCAGCAGTTCCCACGGGTCGGTGATCATCCCGGTGCCGGCATCGGTGCCGTGCGGCTGGATGGCCGAGTTCTCGACGTAGGCCACCTGCAGCAGGTAGTTGCAGATCAGGAAGATCACCAGATAGCCGGGGAACACCCGGAAGATCCGGTGCAGGGCGTACTGCTTGGTATCGGGCATCGCGGCCGCCGACCGGTCTCTGGTGAGCCGCCGGATGTAGGGCAGGAAGAGCAGGAAACCGCTGAGGACGAAGAACAGGATGAGCGCCAGGCCGAGCACGCCGAGGAACGCCTTGTCATGGGTGACCGGCGAGTAGGCCAGCGCCACATGGCCGACGACGACCGCGAGGCAACCCAGACCGCGTATCCCGTCCAGACCGATGATCCGGGTCTGGGTCGGCGAACTGGCCACCACCTGGGACTCGATGGCCGGCGCAGGTGCCTGTCCGCGTGCCGCGTTGGTATCTGTCATGAGCGTTCTCCGGTCGAGCGACGTTCGAGGTTCGGTTCCTGCATCGGCCAGGACCCGCTAGACACCCTTGAGTATCGACGGGCCACCCTCGACGTTGCATGTGCTGTCGGCGGGTGCGTCGGCGAACCGCTTGATGATCCAGTCCAACGCGACGATCGGATCGAAGTCACCGTGTCCGCGGCCACCAGCGATGAACGATGCCACGGTGTCGCCCATATTGCAGGCTCTTTGCACGGCCTCGGAGGTCCAGGCCACCGGCACCACATCATCGGCGTCACCGTGCACCACGAACATCGGGGCCGCGGCCGGCGCCTTGGGCAGCCCGCTCATCTGCTGCAGGTATCCGCGCAACCGGTCGAGGGCTTCCGGCGTCGCCGGCCGCAGATCCTCCGGCGGGATCTTCTCGGCGACCTCAAGTCGCTCTTCTGTGGCGTCGACCGAGCAACCGGCCAACAGGTTCCACTTCTCCGCGACCAGGCCGCGCCGGTAGTCGTCGAGATTCAGATCGGGGTGCGCATTCTGCAGCGAGGAAAGGATCAGCACCATGGCGATGCGCTGCTGGGCCGACAGCGTGCCTGCGGCGGCCATGTCGGCCAGGCCGGTGATATCGGCGGCCGGGGACACGCTGACCGATCCGAGCAGCCTGGTGTCGCGGGCCCCGTAGGTGTTGAACACCTCGTTGGCCGCCCACGACGCCTGCCCGCCCTGGGACACCCCGAAGGCAACCCAGCGATCGGACATGTCGGGGACCAGCCGCTTGGCCGCGCTCGCCGCGTCGACCATGTTGTAGCCGGCGGTCGTGGCATCCAGGTAGGGGTGGTAGCTGTTGGTGTTGCCCAGCCCCTGGTAATCGGGAACGACCATCACGTAACCGAGGGTGACCAGCGCCCGGATGGCGTCGACGGAACCGAGCAGCGTCGGCGACAGCGACGGACCGCACTCGGACAGCACGCCGGTGGTGCCATGCCCGAACACGATCGTCGGCCAGCCGCCCTCGGGTGGGGTGCCGTCCGGGACGAACACGCTGCCGGTGACCACCTGCGGGCTGCCGTCGACCCCGGAGGTCGAGTTGTAGGAGATGCGCGCGGCGATCGAGGTGATCCGCAGCAGGCGACGGTCCACGGTCGGCAGCCGGGTCGCGCTGACCAGCGCGCCGGGCCCGTCCGCGGAATAGTCCCCCGGCAGCTGGATCTCGGTCGCCTGGGGCCCCGGCGGTGGGGTCTGGGGTCCGGCACACCCCGCGACGACCAGCGCGACCGCCAGCACCGAGCTCGCCAGCATCTTCTTGGGCACCAACTCAGAAACTCCTCGGACTCAGGTGGACATCGTGCCGTTGACGACGTCGACCAGTTGGCCACGGGTCAGCACGTTGTCGCGAGCGATACCGACGGCCAGCACGAGCACCGCGCTGAGCGCGAAACCGACCCCGGCGGCGATGATCAGGGTGTTGGTGACATCGGGTTGCACCTTGTGGGCGGCCGCGGCGGCGTCGACGGGCACGAGTTGGGCGACCGGACCGGTGTACTGAATGGCGTCGGTGGGTTCGGCCTGGATCCACTCCAGCTCCCCCGAGAGCTTGGCCAGGTTGGCCGCCAGCGCATTGACGGCCGTCACGGTCTGCTCGGGGTCGGCACCGGTGACGGTCACCCGCAGCAGCACCGAGCTGGGCATGCCGAATCGGTTGATGCCGTAGGGCTCCCAGGTGGCGGTGGTGCTGGCGGCCAGCTGCTCGGCGGTCATCGGCAGTCCGGTCTCGTCGATGGCGCGCTGGCTGATCACCCGCGACTGGGCCAGCGAGGAGTACGTCGCCATGCGGGCATTGGCACCGAGCCCGCCCGCGTAAGCGGAGTAGGTGCCGGGATCGCCGGCGACCTGAGCGAACAGCAGCGCCGACGCGGTGTAACCCTTGTCGAAGGTCAGTTTCTGCACGACATAGGCCGCACCGGGGGCCAGCAGCGTGGCGAGCAGGATGATCACCCAGCCCCTGGCCAGGATCGTCAGGTAGTCCCGAGCCCGCGGGACGTCGACCGGCGCCCTCAATTCCGGCTCAGGCAATCATTGGGCGGCGGGTCGGCGCCGTCGAGACGGTCCATCAACCAGGG
The DNA here is from genome assembly GCF_000691525.1 of Mycolicibacterium neoaurum ATCC 25795. Classification (GTDB taxonomy): domain Bacteria; phylum Actinomycetota; class Actinomycetes; order Mycobacteriales; family Mycobacteriaceae; genus Mycobacterium; species Mycobacterium neoaurum. The sequence goes on along the minus strand of NZ_JMDW01000008.1, from coordinate 803,170 downwards.
CAACGTGAAACCACTGTCCAGGTCGGCGTGCCCCTTACCGACGCCCTTCTCTATCTGGATATAGCTGCCCATGGCGCAGGCGCGGTCGAGTGCCTGCTCGAACCAGGCCTGGTTGACCAACATGTCCTGAGTGCCGTAGCCGACCACCATCGGCGTCAGATTCGGCGCCTGGGGCACCGCGATCTCGGCCAGCCGGTCGCGCAACCACACCACGTCTTCGTAGGTGGCCGGTTTGAGGTCTTCGTTGGTCATCAGGGCACGCACCCTGGCGATATCGTCGAAGTTGGGCGGGATGCAGTCCAACAGGGCATCCCAGTTCTGCGCGGTGACGCCGCGACGGTAGTTGTCCAGGTTCATCTCGGGGTGGAACCACTTCAGCGACTGCAGCGCGAACACCAGCGTGACCCGCTGGTCGGGGGTCAGCGTCTCGTTCCACGCCGCATCGGCCAGACCGGCCATATCGGCCGCCGGTGCCATCGATACCGTGCCGAGCAGGTCCAGACCCCGGCCGTAGGTCGGCGCCTGTTCGGCCGCCGCCCAGACGGCGAGCCCGCCCGCCGAGTGACCGTAGGCCAGCCAGCGGCCGGTGGTCGGAGCGCCGATGCGCTGGGCAGCGCGCACCGAGTCGATGACGTTGTACCCGTAGGTCTTGGCGTTGAGGAACGGATGCTGATAACCCTCGACGCCGGCGCCCTGGAAATCCGAGACGGTGACCAGGAATCCGGCCCGCACGAACACCGACATGGTCCAGGCGTTCAGTGGCAGGCTGCTGTACAGACTGCTGGCGCACTTGTTCAGCACGCCCTTGGTGCCCTGCCCGAACGCCAGGATGGGCCAGCCGCCCTTGGGCGGATCACCGGGCGGGATGGCGACCGCACCGGAGACCTCGGTGGGCTGGCCGTCGACACCGGAAGTGGACCGGTACACCACCCGCATATAGGTGGCATCGTCCTGATTGAGCAGCTCGCTGCCCGACATGGGCTCCACCGAGATCAGCGATCCGGGCCCGTCGTCGGTCATATCCGGTGGTGGCAGCCGGGGCTTACCGTCGAAGGGCGGGGTGAAGGTCTTGATGGCCGGCGGGGCGCCGGCCTCCGGCGGTGGTGCCGGTTCCGCGGGCGCGCAGGAGGTGACCAGCACGACCACCGCGCACAGGGCAGCCGCGCAGCGGAACAGGCTCGGCGCCACTCCTACCTCTTGGCCGAGGCCGAGGATTCGGCCTTGGCGGTCTCGTCGTCGGTATCGCGCGCGTCGGCGGTCTTGGCGGATCCCGCCGATGCCCCACCGTGCTTGCGGTCGGCGGACAGCTCGCGCCGGTGACCCGGTTCGAAGGTGGCGACGACACCGAGGACCGTGGCGTGCGCGGTCTGCAACGCGGTCACGCCCTGCCGCAGCGCCGAGGCCTTGGTGTGCCCGATGCGACCCAGCACCAGCGCACCGTCGCCGAGCGCGGCGGGCACGGTTCCGTCGGCGTACTTGGTCAGTGGCGGGGTGTCGATGATCACATACTCGAAATGTCCGCGCAGCAGCTCCAGCACGCGCGAGGTGCGCTGGTCACCCCACAGATCCCGACGCACCGACGGCACCGGTCCGGCGGGCAGCAGTGCGACCCGCGAGCCGGGCACCTCGATCAGCGATTCGGTCAGATCATGTTGGCCGGCCAGCAGGGTGCTGAACCCCTTGGTGCCCGCCTGCTTGACCGCGGCACTGTCGAGAGCCAGCAGCTCCGGCAGATCCGGTTTGACCAGGTCACCGTCGACAAGCACCACGGAGTGACCGGCCTCGGCGAAGGAGGCCGCCAGGTCGATGGCGGTGGTCGAGCGGCCGTCCTCGGGGGACGGGCTGGTCACCGCGATGACGCGCGGATGCTGGCCGTGGGCGTTGCGGGCGAACTGGACATTGGTGCGCAGCTCGCGCAACCGCTCGACCGCCAGTCCCCCGGCCTCAAGGTCGATGACCCCGCTGCGCCCCTGTCCGTCGGCGACCAGGGTGCCGAGCAACGGCACGCCCGTGACGTCCTCGATGCGCTCGCGGCGGCGGACCTTGCTGTCGGAGATGCCGAGCAGCACCGCCACCAGCACGCCGAGCACGAGACCACCGACCGCACCGGCGGCCAACCGGATCGGCAAACCCATCGACTCGACCTTGGTTCCGTAGCTGGCGTCGTCGACGAGCACGGCGGCCGCAGCGGCCTCACCGCCCCGGCGGGAGGTCTCCAGCTCGGCGGTCACGTTGACCAGCTGGTCGGCCACCGCGTTGGCGTAGCGCTGGGCGGCAGCGGGATCGGGATCGGTGGCGGTGATGTCGAGCAGCACCGTCTGCGGCAGTGGCACCGCGGTGATCTTTGCGCGCAGTTCGTCGACCGAGATCGGCGCCTTGAGCTGGGCGATGGCCCGCGCCGCGACCTGGTCGCTGGTGGCCAGCCCCGCGTAGGAGAACACGCGCTCCTGCGAGAACAGGTTGTTCTGGTAGGCGTCACCGACCGAGGTGCCGCTCTGGGTGGTGACGAACAACCGGGTCGTCGAGGAGTACTGCGTCGTCGACATGAACATGGTGGCGTAACCCACAGCAACGCCTATGAGCGTTGCCAGCAGGACTACCCACCAGAACCGGCGAAAGATTCGCAGGTAATCACCGACGGCCAAGGGAGCACTCCATTCGCTTCTGGATCGCCACGACAATGCAACGATAGCGTCAACTACAGCAGCCGCCCAGTTTGCGGCTGGCACCCTAGGTGGCGGCGCCAGCGAAACCGATGCAAGGATAGTTAAATGCAACAACGGTGCAGTAAAGCCGTGAGGATCATTCCGCAATGAAGACGAGTCCGCAATGAAACTCGGCGCGCCGTCACGCGGCAGTCTGCTGCTCGGCGCGGCAATCGTTGCGCTGACGGTGCTGTTGGCGACCGCGGTCGCTCTCGCGGGCAAGCCGGCGATCATGGGCATTGCGGCGTTGATCGCCATGTCGGTCGGCGTCTACATCGGCCTGCGGCATCCGCTCTGGTTGTACTGGGGTATGGCGGTGGCCATCGGCACGCTGCCGTTCGGCTATTTCCCCGGGGTGCACCTGCCGCTGTACCTACCGTTCGCGGGCGGGGCGCTGATGGCGGCATTGATCCATCCCAACGCCGCCAAGCGTTTCCCGGTACTGGGCAGCACCTTGGCCAAGGCTGTGTTGGTGCTGGTGATCGTGTCCGGCATCTCGATGATCGTCACGTTCTCCTCGATCGTGAACATCCTCGACTACACCAAATGGGCCATCGCGACGGGCGCGTTCTTCGCCATCCTCGCACTGCCGCGCGAGCACCTGGCCAAGTTCGGCCGGATCTTCGCCTACGCCGCGGCGTTCAACGCCGCGTTCGGTATCGCGTCGATCCTCATGGGATCGAATCAGATTCTGCTGCAACCATTTCGGATCTTCGGGTATGCCGTGGCGAACACCGAGCGGTTCTTCTTCACCGGTGGCACGCCGACGAATGTGCCACGCACGGACCGTTTTCAGGTCGCCGCCGACAGTCAGGCATTCAGCCGCCTCGGCGGCCTGTGGCTGGATCCCAATGCCGCGGGCATCGGCCTGGTGATCTCGTTCGTCGTCGCCATGATCGTCTTCGCGGGGTGGCGGCGGGTGCTCATCGTCGGGATCATCGGCGCGGCAATTGCCCTGACGCTGAGCCGATCCGCCATCGTCACGGTGTTGGTGGGTGTTGTTCTGGTGTTCATCTTCCACCCGATGCGCGCACGCGACCGCCAGCTGCTCATCGGCACGATGACCCTGGCCGTGGTCGGCGCATTCATGGTGCCCTCGGTGCGCACCCGATTACTCGGGACGCTGAGCGAGAACGATGCCGGGGCCACCGACCGCGTCGATTCGATCCGCGAGTTCCCCGGCCGGATGGACGGGCACTGGTTGTTCGGGTGGGGTTGGTCACAGCGTGAGTTCAAGGACGGCGCCTACGCGTTCCTGGAGAACTTCGTGTCCAACGCGCCGCTGATCGCGATCCACCGGGGCGGCATTTTTGTCGGAATCGCTTTCCTGGCCGTCGTCGCTATCGGTTGCTTCATCGGCTATCGGCTGCTGCGGGCAAATTCACTTCCGAGCGCGGTTTATGGCGGCGTATTCATCGGATTTTCGTTCGTGGCGCTCAATCTCGATCACCCGGTGGTGATCATCCCCCAGATCGTCTTCCTGTACACGATCTTCCTGGTCTTCCTGGTCTACGCCGATCAGTTGCGGATCGAGAACCGGGAAGCCGATGAGCTGACCGCGCGGATCGAGCTGGCCAGAAAACACCAGGACGCGCCGGTCCCGGTGCCGGCAGGCGGCTAGCCGAGCAGCGCCGACACCGCGCGATGCGGACGGCGCTGCTCCCAGAATCCGCGGTTGAGGGCGTACAGCCGCTCACCCGCCGAACGCGCTTGCTCGACGTCCAACAGCAAACTCCGGCACGCCGCGACGAAGTCCTCGTCGTCGTCATGGGTGCCCAGTTCCAGCAGCTGCGCCAGCGACCCCACCGCCGCGGTGGTGCCCACCACCGGCAGCCCCATCCGTGCCGCGTCGAGGATCTTCACCCGCACACCGCCGCCGGTGCTGATCGGCGCGATCATCGCCCGGCAGGTGGCCAGGAAACCGCCGAGGTCGTCGACGAAGCCGAGGTCGCGTACCCCGTCCGGATAGGCCGGGTCACCGTTTCTCCCGCCGGGCTTCCCCGACTTCTTGGCTCCGATGATGCACAGCTCGGCGCCGTCGATACCGGCGGCGATCCGCGGCCACAACCGCAGCGCGGTCAGGAAGGCCTCCTGGTTGGGCGGCCAGTCCCTGGTGCCCATCAACACCAGCCGACGCGGCGTCGATTCCACCGGCACCTGTGTCGCCGGTGGCAGGGTGAGGTCCAGCCAGCGCGCCGAGGGCACGCCGTTGGCGCGGTAGAACTCGGCCTCCTCGGCGTCGTAGGTGCCGACCGCGTCGGCGGCGCGGGCCACCCGCAGTTCGTCGCGCAGCAAGCGGCCCTCCTGCTGCCGCCCCAGTAGCCCGCGGGTGGCACGCCAGACCAGGGACTCGCTGACATGGGTGTTGACCACCAGGCGCGCCCGGCCGACCTGGGTGCTGCGCAGGAATGATTCGGCCATATAGCTGTGCTCGGCGACGAACACGTCGGCGGTAGCCGCGGAGATGGCCGCGACCAGCGCATCGCTGTCGAACCGGGCGTGGGTCAGGCTGCGGCCGGTGCGCAGGGTGTCGAACAGCAACCGCACCGGTTGCACACCGGTCTTGGCGACCCGCACCAGGGTCATCCCGCCGGGCACCAGATCGGTCTGGACCGTGCCCGGTGGCTCTTGGGACAGGCAGATGGCCGATACGTCACAGGAATCGGCCGCCAGCCCGATCACCAACCGGGACAGCTCGACGTCGCCGCCGTGGTCGGCGACCGGATCCTTCGAGAGCAGGAACACGACCTTGATGGATGCGGCGGTCATGGTGATGTCGTCCTGCCTGTGGGCCTGCGATAGAGGATGTAGGCATAGATGCCGAGCAGTAGGGCATCGGCGATCACGGTGGCGATGGCCGCGCCGACGGCACCGGCGAAGGCCAGCAACGCCACCAGACCGAGCTTGACCGGGAGCAGGCTCAGGTTGGCGACCAGTCGGGTGGTGTCGCGGCGCTGCAGGTAGAGCACCGCCTGGAAGACCGAGGTGATGGTGCGCATACCGCAGAACATCGCCATGATGATCATTGCGACGGCCAGCTCGTCGGGGGCGGGGGTGAACAGCATGACCACCCCGACCAGCAGGACGAGCAGACCGGCGCCCACTCCCAGGATCAGCGTGCTCTTCAGCGGCGGGCCGGCCGACAGGTGACCATCCCCCTCGCGCAACGCCCGGTTGTAGGACATCCCGAATGACTGGCCGACGGCGACGATGGCGATCGTCACGGTCACGGTGAGCGCGTAGTAGCCCACCGTCGTGTCATCGGTCAGCCAGCCGAGCAGCAGCACGTCACCCTGCAGATAGGCGGCCAGCCCCAGCATCTCGCCGATCAGGATGGCGATCAGCTTGGGCGGGCCCGGCATACCCGGACGGTGCGGTAACACGACGAAGCCGACCACGATGGCGATCACCACATACGGCGCCACCAGGAACAGGCTGGCGATCTGCAGGGTGGGCTCGTCGGCGAGGAAGACATAGCCGGCCGCGCACACCACGCTGGCGATCTGGCGGATGGTGTCGAGCTGGGCGACCCGCTGGGGCTGTCCGTCGCGGGCCCAATGACTCTGGTATGCCTTCAGCACGATCTCACCGCCTGCGACGAACAACCCGAACCAGGCGATGTAGCTGACCTCGACCAGGGCCGCACCGGCTGCCATGAGGGTGACGCCGAGCAGATAGCGGCTGGTGCGCTCGGACAGAAACCGCTGCTCGGACTCCCGCACCGCGCGGACGGCGAACGGATTGTCCAGCGGCGGCCCGATCAACGAGAAGGCCGCGTACGCCATGCCGTACTGGCCGTAGTCGGCGATGCCGAGTTGGGCGATGATGACTGCCGTCCACAACAGTCCGACACCGCGTCCGCCGTAGAGCCAGAACACCGCCCACAGCGTCCGCATCAGGTGATTCGATGTGGGCGCCGGACCGGAGGGCACCGGCTGCACGGGATCGGTCACCGGCTGCTCGCGGACCACTCGGTGAGCACCTTCGACCAGATCTCGGCGAAGGCCTCCGCGGTGCGGGCGGCGGACCGTTCCTGGCGGGTGCGGTCGGCGTTACGCCCGAGCTCGGTCAACCGGTCGGCATCGTTGAGCAGGGTGGTGATGCCATCGGCCAGTCCGGCCGCCACGGCATCGTCGCCGCCACCACGCGGGGCGACATTGACAACGCCTTGGTCGGTGCCGAGTTCGGCCAGGGCGCCGTAGCCGGTACACACGATGGGCGTGCTGTAGGCCATGGCATGGGCCACCACCCCGGACGCCGGATACGTCTCGGCGTAGAAATGCCGCTTGCCGTAGGGCACGACGATGGCGCGCACCGATTCGAAGAAGGCATCCTCTTCCGCTCCGTCGACACCGCCGAGGATCTCGATACCCTCGGCGCGCGGCAACGCCTCCGTGCCGCGACCGGCGATGCGGATCGTGATGTCCGGGGGTAGCAGCTCGCGGATCCGCGCGATCTGGTCGAAACCCTTGCCTCGGTAGACGAATCCGAAGAAGCCGACGGCCTTCGGCCGATCCTGGGCCGGTGCGATGGCCGGCCGGCTGCGCACCAGGTGCGGCACGCAGTAGGTGGTCGTGTCCGGGTAGGTACGCGCGATCGACTGCCGCCCGGTCTCGGTGAGCGCGATCAGCGTGCGCCCGGCGTGCACCCGCCCCTCGACGGCGCGGGACACCGGACGCAGCGGGTAGTGGATGCCGTGGGTCAGCAGCCGCGACGACGCGATGAACTTTGTGCGCGCCAGGAACCACAACCCTTGTGGCGGATCGTGGATGGTGGCGGTGACGGGCACATCGTCGATACCGGCGGTGGCCCAGAACGTCGGCAGCACCCCGGTGGACAACTCGGCATGCACCAGTGTGCGTCCGGGCGGGCCATCGGCGATCAGCCTGCGCACGTGTGCGCGGTGCCGGCGGATATCGGCGAGGGTGTCCGAACCCGGTCCCGCGGTGCGGCACTGCACGATCTCACCAAAATGCGGTCGCAGCGCGGTCACCAGGTCCTGCGCGTAATCCCCGACCGCGGTCTGCCCCTCGTCCGGGGCGACGAAGACGAGCCGGTGATCGGGAAACGACTCCGATGCGACCGGCATCAGTAGAACAGTGGGCGGTGATTGTTGGTGTAGCCCAACGAATCGGCGGGCCGCTTGCCGATCACCTTGGCGGGCACCCCGCCGACGATGTCGAGTTCGGCGACATCCTTGTTCACCACCGCATGGGCGGCCACCACGGCGCCCCGGCCGATCAGCGACGGCAAGACCATGGCGCGGCTGGCGATCCACACGTAATCCTGGACGACGGTCGGGATCGGCACCGGCAGGAAGTCGGGATGGTTGATGTCATGTCCGCCGCCGATGAAATGCACATCGCTGGCGATCGTCACATTGTTGCCGATGTAGAGCCCCGCGCGGGAGTCCAGCAGGCAGCGGAAACCGATGGCGACCCCGTCGCCGATGGTGAGGAATTCGATGTCCAGCACGGTGGTGCCGCGCAGGATGGACGATCGCTTGCCGATCCGCGCACCCATCAGCCGCAGATAGCCCTGCCGGATGGTGTGCGAGGGGATGTAGGTGATGAAGCTGTTGAAGAACAGCTCGCCGAGCCGGTTGCGGATCTTGCGGAACCGGGTCATCCCCTGCATCTTGTAGTCGATGACGCGGTTGTTCTCGTCGAGGATCCACTCCGGCGGCGGTGGCATGTGCAGCGCCGGAGCGGCGGCCAGCTTGCGGGCAACGTCTTCCGGATCAGCCGACGCGGGTACTCCGGTCATGGGTTTGTGCTCCTTTGCGATTGCGCGTCCACCATAGCCATCAGGGCCGTGGTGTCACCTGGTTCGGGTCACGATCTCGTCGACGGCGGCGTACAGCGACTCCGCGTAGCGCGCCTCGGTGAAGCGCTCGGCGTGGGCCCGCAACCGGTCGGGGTCGAACTCACCGGCTTCGAAGCGGTCCAGCGCCTCGGCGATGGCGGCGGGCTCGGGCCGGTCGAAGAAGACCCCGGTGCTGCCTTCGACGACGGTGTCCAGGAATCCGCCCCACCGCAGCACCACACTGGGCTTGCCCGATACCGCGGCCTCGATGGGCGTCAGCCCGAAGTCCTCGTAGCTGGCCGCGATCAGTGCCCGGCAGGATTGATACAGCCAGGCCATCTGTCCGTCGGTCAGTGCCGAGAGGAGCGCGACGTTGGGCGTTTTGAGCCGTTCTAGCCGGGCCGCCTCCGGTCCGTGCCCGACGACGACGAGCCGGCGGTCGCTGTGGGCGAAGGCGCCGATGACGGCGTCGACGTTCTTGTAGGCCATCAGGCGAGAGACGCACAGATAGAAGGGCTCACCGCCATCGGTGAGCCAGTGCGCCACCTCGGGCACGGGTTCGGCAGGGGCATCCGGGCGCATGGAGATCGGCGACGGCAGCACACCGGCGTCGATACCGTAGGCGGTCTGGATCCGATCCTTGATGGCGGTCGAGACCGCCAGGTAACGGTCCACGGTGGTGGCGGCGCGCTGATCCCATGACCGCAGCGCCGGCGAGCCGACCTTCAACACGGCCCGCTTCAGTTTGTCGCCGTCGGGTTTGAGGTAGTGCTCCAGTGCGTAGAGCCAGTGCGCCGGCGTGTGGCAGTGCACCAGTTTGGCGCCGTTGGTACGAAACCCGTGCGCCCAGCCGCTGCTGCTGGTGACCACGACGTCGGCGTCGACGAACATCGCACTGGCCGCGAACGGCAGTACCGGCAGCGCGGCCCGGTGGTGCTTGCGGAACAGCGACATCCGGTTCAGCGGGGACACCCGCACATCGCGCTCGGCGAACTCGGGATAGGTGCCCGCCGGGTCGTAGAGCAGCGTGTAGATCGGTGCGTCGGGGAAGGCCTTGCTCATCGAGAGCACCACCTTCTCGGCGCCACCGCGCTGAGTGAGGTAGTCGTGCGCGATCGCCACCCGCGGGCCGTCGACACCGTCGAAACGCCGCGGGGCTCCGCTGCGGTCGTCAGACACGAACGAATCCTCCTGAATAGCCGGCACACCGACCGCGGCGGTGCATGTGAACGCCCCGAAATTTATCAAAAGCGTCAATTGCTGATGGGTCGCCCAGCGAACACCGCACCGCTTCGCCACGTGGCGCCGCCTGCAGGCTCAAACTCGTCAGCCCTTTCACTCGACGCCGGGGTGCCCCCGTGACGTTAGCCGACCCAGTTCACCACGCAGACCCGGCACCCGCCAGCCGACCCGATCGGGTCGGCAAAGACAGGGCCGTTGGCCGGTGCATGCCCCGTTACGCAGTCGAACCGCGACCGGCCTGCGCCAGCCCGGCCAGATTCTCGGCCACCTCCTCGGCCCAGATCCCATAGGCGTGGGTGGTGTCGATCTCCAGCTCGAACCGGTCGGTCATATCGGTGGTGACATCGGCGGAGTCGACGTAGAACTGCTCGTACCAGCGGCGGTGTTGATAGACCGCACCGTCCTCCTCGGTGAGCAGCGGGTTCTCGATCCTGGTCTTGTGCCGCCAGATCTCGACATCCTCCATGAACCCCTCGCCGAAGGACCGGCTCATCGCGCCGGCCAGCTTGGCGGCCTTGTCGGCGGACAGGCCGGGCATCTGTTGCACCGCCACACCCCACTGCAGGACGAACGAATCATGGGACACCGGGTAGTGGCAGTTGATCAGCGCCACCTCCACGGTGAATCCTGGCGCCAGGTCGTTGTGCAACCAGTTGATCATGTACGCAGGACCGAAGTAGGTGGCCTCCGATCGCAGATACGTTCCTTCCCAGATCTTTTCGGGGTCGGCGATGTAATCCGGTCGGGGTTTGGACTCCATGAACTGACTTGCGGTGTGCCCCTCGATGACGTTCTTGAAGTACGTCGGATAGGCGTGGTGGATGTAGAAGAAATGCGCCATGTCGACGTTGTTGTCCACGATTTCGCGACAGTGCGAACCCTCGATCACTACCGAGTTCCACTGCCACGGCGACCATTGCCCCTCGGGATAGCCCTCGATGGTCGGCGGCAGCAGCTCCGCGGGCGGCGTCGAGCCCTCGGGATCGTGCCAGATCAGCAGCTGCCCGTTGACCTCGCGGGTCTCCCAGGCGCGGGTGCGCGCCAGCCGCGGGGTCCGCTTGGCGTAGGGCACCAGCGCGCATCTACCGTCGGCACGCCAGCGCCAGTCGTGGAACGGACAGGCCAGCGTGTCGTCCTTGATCGAGCCGCGGGAGAGGTCACCGCCCATATGCCTGCAGTACGCGTCGAGCACGTGCAGGGCCCCGGCGGCATCAGCGAAGACCACCAGCTTGGAACCGAACGCCTCGATACCGTGCGGTCGCCCGTCGCGGAAGGTCTCGGCCAGCCCGAGGCAGTGCCAGCCACGGGCGAACCTCGTCATCGCGGCGCCGGCGTCGATCTCGCGGATATCGGTCATCAGATCTGCCTAGCACGTTCGCTTCCCGGCTGCGGCGAGATCGCCCGACACCGCTCAGGCGCGCGCCTGCCTGCCGTGGTCGCCGAACTCCGCATCCAGGGCATGTCTGCCCTCTGCGTCGAGCAGCTCGAACACCACCGGCCGGCGTCCCGACCATCGGTACACATCCTCGTCGGTACGCCAACACTGTTGCTGGAGCTCGTGTTTGACGATCTTGTTGGAACCGGTCATCGGTAGCCGGGCCGAGACCCGCAGCAGTCTCGGGACGGCCTTCGCCCCGAGATCGGGCTGGCCGCTCAGGTACTCGGCGAACGCCGCGGCGTCGAAATCCGCGGGCCGGGCCACCTCGACGGCGGCCATCACCTGATCGCCGGAGCGCGGGTCGGGCACCGCATAGGCCGCCGCAGCGATCACTGCGGGGTGGCGGCGCAGTACATGCTCGATGGTGAGGGCGGACAGATTCTCGCCGTCCACCCGGATCCAGTCCCCGCATCTGCCCGCGAAATAGATGAACCCGGCTTCGTCGAGGTAGCCGAGGTCCCCGGTCCAGTACCAGCCGTGTCGGATGCGTTCGGCATCGGCCGCGTCGTTCTTGTAGTAGCCCTCGAAGCTGCGGGTGCCGAACTTGTCGACGATCTCGCCGACCGCCTCGTCGGGGTTGCGTACGCGTCCGACGCCGTCGAGTAGCGCGGGCGCGCAGTCACGCAGCGTCACGGGGTCGACGATGGCCACGCCGTCGTGCGCGGGGCGGCCCAGTGCTCCCGCGGGAGCGTCTGGGGCGAGGACCACCGCCCCGCCACCCTCGCTGGAACCGTAACCCTCGTGGAGTTCGGCGCCGAACCGACGCCGGAACCGGACCTGATCGTCCGGGGAGGCCTCGGTGCCGAATCCACGCTCCAGTGGGTTGTCGGCATCATCGTCACGCTCGGGTGTGGCCATCAGATATCCCAGCGCCTTGCCGACATAGGTGAAGAAGGTGGCTCCGAAATAGCGCACGTCGGAAAGGAATCCGGACGCGGAGAACGACGGCGCCAGGCAGACCGTCGCCCCCACCGACAGCGCGGGCGCCCACAGCGCCATGATCGCGTTGCCGTGGAACAGCGGCATACTGCAGTACTCGACGTCCGTACGCCGGTGGCCGTACTTGTCGCGAGCGGCGTAGGCGATGCGGGCCAGCCGACCCTGCGTGCAGCGCACCGCCTTGGACGCACCGGTGGTCCCGGAGGTGAACAACAACAGCATCAGGGTGTCTGCGCCCACGGTGTCGGGACCGGTGGGCGCCGGGTCGCCCCGATGCGCATCGAGCATGGCGCGGTAGGACGCGTCGCCGACGACGAGTATCTGGTCCGCCGGCAGCTCCAGACCCAGCGCCGCCAGTCGGGTGGCGCCTTCGGAGTCGGTGATGATCAGCTGGCAGTCGGCGTGAGCGATCTCGGCCGCCATCTCGGCGTCCCCGCGGGTCGGGTTGATTCCCACCACGGTCATCCCGCCCAGCGCCGCGGCGCCCAACCAGAACACGAAGTCGGCGACATTGGGCAGCAGCACCCCGATATGCGGCGCCATGTCGGGCTTGTCGGCCAACAGCGCCCGACCCAGCCGGGCCCTGGCAACCGATTCGGCAACCACCTCGTCCCAGGTCCAGTCCTGTTCACGAGTGCGCAGGCCGGGGTGGGTATCGCCGCGGCGATCGAGCAGCATGGCGGCGATGCAGTCACGGTTCTGATCGGTCGTCGGCACCGGATCAGCTTCGCCGCCGGAGGAGACACGATGGCCTAACTGCGACCTCTCTTATGCAGTTCTTAGAAGTACAGCTAGCATCGCTACCCATGACGAGCACTATCGAGCCGGCGGCAGAGCACGTAATCGATATCCACACCACGGCCGGCAAGCTGGCCGACCTGCGCAAGCGCGCCGAAGAGGCGCTGCACCCGGTCGGTGAGGCCGCGGTCGAGAAGGTGCACGCCAAGGGCAAGCTGACCGCCCGCGAACGCATCTACGCACTGCTGGATGAGGATTCCTTCGTCGAACTCGATGCGCTGGCACGCCACCGCAGCACCAACTTCGGACTGGAGTCCAACCGCCCGCTCGGTGACGGTGTGGTGACCGGCTACGGCACCATCGACGGCCGCGAGGTCTGCATCTTCAGCCAGGACGCCACCGTCTTCGGCGGCAGCCTCGGTGAGGTCTACGGCGAGAAGATCGTCAAGGTCCAGGAACTGGCCATCAAGACCGGCCGCCCGCTGATCGGCATCAACGACGGCGCGGGCGCGCGCATCCAGGAGGGCGTGGTCTCCCTCGGCCTGTACAGCCGGATCTTCCACAACAACATCAAGGCCTCGGGCGTCATCCCGCAGATCTCGCTCATCATGGGCGCCGCGGCCGGCGGCCACGTGTACTCCCCCGCGCTGACCGACTTCGTCATCATGGTCGACCAGACCAGCCAGATGTTCATCACCGGTCCCGATGTCATCAAGACCGTCACCGGCGAGGACGTCACCATGGAGGAGCTGGGCGGCGCCCAGACCCACATGTCCAAGTCCGGCACCGTGCACTACGTGGCCTCCGGCGAACAGGACGCCCTGGACTATGTCCGTGACCTGCTGAGCTACCTGCCCGCCAACAACTACGCCGATCCGCCGCGCTACCCGGCGCCGCCGCACCCGGGCGCCATCGAGGACAACCTCACCGATGAGGACATCGAGCTCGACACCCTGATCCCCGACTCGCCGAACCAGCCCTACGACATGCACGAGGTCATCTCGCGCATCCTCGACGACGACGAGTTCCTGGAGATCCAGGCCGGTTACGCGCAGAACATCATCGTCGGTTACGGCCGGGTCGACGGGCGCACCGTCGGCATCGTGGCCAACCAGCCGACCCAGTTCGCCGGCTGCCTGGACATCAACGCCTCGGAGAAGGCCGCCCGGTTCATCCGGACCTGTGACTGCTTCAACATCCCGATCGTGCTGCTGGTCGACGTGCCGGGGTTCCTGCCGGGCACCGGCCAGGAGTACAACGGCATCATCCGCCGCGGCGCCAAGCTGCTGTACGCCTACGGCGAGGCGACCGTGCCCAAGATCACCGTGATCACCCGCAAGTCCTACGGCGGCGCGTACTGCGTGATGGGCTCCAAGGACATGGGCGCCGACGTGGTGGTGGCCTGGCCGACGGCCCAGATCGCCGTCATGGGCGCCTCCGGCGCGGTCGGCTTCGTCTACCGCCAGGAGCTGAAGAAGGCGGCCCAAGAGGGTGAGGATGTCGACGCCCTGCGCCTGGAGCTGCAGCAGTCCTATGAGGACACCCTGGTGAACCCGTACATCGCCGCCGAGCGCGGTTATGTCGACGCGGTCATCCCACCGTCGCACACCCGCGGTTACGTGGCCACCTCGCTGCGCCTGCTGGAGCGCAAGATCAGCCAGGTGCCGCCGAAGAAGCACGGCAACATCCCGCTGTAGAGTCTTCGGACCAACCCGCGACACGCCCTCTGCGAGAAGGACTTTCATGAGCCACGACGTCGATATCGTCGAAGTCAGCGATCCGCGCGATATGACCATCGACAACCCGGCGCCCCCGGTGCCGGAGTTCCGGGTGGTCAAGGGCGAGCCGTCCGACGAGGAGCTGGCGGCCCTGGTCGCGGTGCTGTCGGCGGCCGGCGGAACCGGTCCGGGTGAACCGGGCCCGCAGGAGCTCAATCTGTGGGGCCACCCGGTGGACAAGCTGCGGTACCAGAGCCACTCCTGGCAGCGGATCACGCTGTTGGAGCGGACCCACATGCGCAGGTGACGACGCGCCTGGTCCTGGGGTCGGCCTCCTCCGGCCGGCTCGCAGTGCTGCGGTCGGCCGGGGTCGACCCGCTGGTCGTGGTGTCCGATGTCGATGAGGACGCCATCATCGCGGCACTGTCCGATTCGGGCCCGCCTGAGGTGGTCGCCGCACTGGCCGCCGCCAAGGCCGAGCGTGTCGTCGAGCTGCTCGATCCCGCGATTGCCGCCGATTGTGTTGTGGTGGGCTGCGATTCGATGCTCGAGATCGACGGCGTGCTGACCGGTAAGCCGGGGACCGCGGCGGCCGCTCGACGGCAGTGGCAGGCATCAGCGGGCCGGACCGGTCTGTTGCACACCGGCCACACCGTGCTGCGGGTTGTCGCTGGTGCGGTGGCAGGCCGGGCAGAACGGACCGGGACCACCACACTGCATTTCGGCTCGCCCACCGATGCCGAGCTGCAGGCCTACCTGGACACCGGAGAACCGTTGTACGTCGCCGGCGCCTTCACCCTCGACGGGCTCGGCGGCTGGTTCGTCGACCGGATCGAGGGTGACCCGTCGAACGTGATCGGCATCAGCCTGCCGCTGTTGCGAAAACTGTTGGCCGGGCTCGGTATATCGGTGGCCGCGCTGTGGCGGGACAACGGATTCACCGGCCGAAGCTGACGTGGACGCCTGAACCCCCTCGGCCGCCGGCATATCTGGCATGCATGATCGGCGGCGGGCCGGGCATAGCCCTGTCATGACGATCACCCCCGATGACATCCGCCGACTGCTCGATTCCGCTGACGCCGAGGCCCTGCTGGTCCTCGTCGAAGGCCGCACCGCCGTGATCTCGCGCGCGGCGCTGGATTCCGACGAATTCAGCGGCGGGCTGACCTGCACGTCGCGCCCGCAGCTCGTGGAGACGCTTGGTTCGGCGGATCCCTCCGAGCATGAGCTCACCGAACAGGCCGCGGCACTGGACGCCGCCATCGCGAACCTGGGCGCTTAGCGCACAGCCGGAATCGCCTGTATTGGATCTCGCGGCCTCGGGTATCACCCCGCCATGCCTGACACCGCCGTCCTTGTCACGGACATGATGAACAACTATCGCCATCCCGATGCCGAGCCGCTGGCCGCCAGCGCCGCCCAGATCATCGAACCGTTGGGCGACCTCATCCACCGGGCCCGCGCCCGCGATGACGCCGCCGTCATCTACGTCAACGACAACTACGGGGACTTCACCGCGGTCTGGGACGATATCGTGCGCGACGCACGCGACGGCGCGCATCCCGAACTGGTCGAACCGATCCTGCCCACCAAGGACTGCCTGCGGCTGCACAAGGTTCGACACAGCGCCTTCTACGCCACGCCGCTGGATCACCTGCTGAACCGGCTTGGCGTGGACAAGGTGATCATCACCGGACAGGTCACCGAACAGTGCGTGCTCTACACCGCGCTGGACGCCTATGTACGGCACTACGACGTCATCGTGCCGCCCGATGCCGTGGCCCACATCGACCCCGCGCTGGCCGAAGCGGCATGCCAGATGATGCGCCGGAACATGCGTGCCGAGCTGGTCGCGGCGCAGGACTGTCTGCGCGACCGGTGATCGGTCACCCGAGCATGCGACCTCCGGGCATGACATGAGTAGGCTCTTTGGCGTGTCGCTGCCTGCCGATCCAGACCCTGCCCTCGCCGCCTACGCGCATCCCGAACGCCTGGTGACCGCGGATTGGTTGTCCGCCAACCTCGGCCGCCCCGGGCTGGCCATCGTCGAATCCGACGAGGATGTGCTGCTCTACGACACCGGCCACATCCCCGGCGCGGTGAAGATCGACTGGCACACCGATCTGAACGATCCGGCCGTGCGTGACTACATCGACGGCGCCCAGTTCGCCGAGCTGATGGACCGTAAGGGCATCTCGCGTGACGACACGGTGGTGATCTACGGCGACAAGAGCAACTGGTGGGCGGCCTACGCGTTGTGGGTGTTCACGCTGTTCGGCCACCCCGATGTCCGGTTGCTCGACGGTGGCCGCGATCTGTGGGTGAGCAACGGCCGCGACACCACCCTGGACGTGCCGAACAAGCCGAGTTCGGGTTATCCGGTGGTCGAGCGCGATGACAGCGCGATCCGCGCCTTCCGTGAGGATGTGCTCGCCGCGCTCGGCGAGCAGCCGCTGATCGACGTCCGCTCACCGCAGGAGTACACCGGTGAGCGCACCCACATGCCCGATTACCCGGAGGAGGGTGCGCTGCGCGGCGGACACATCCCGACCGCGGTGTCGATCCCGTGGGCCAAGGCCGCCGAGGACAGCGGCCGGTTCCGTAGCCGGGCCGAACTCGACGCGCTGTACGGCCACCTCACCGCCGACGACAAGACGATCGTGTACTGCCGCATCGGTGAGCGCTCCAGCCACACCTGGTTCGTGCTGACCCATCTGCTCGGCCTGCCGAACGTGCGCAACTACGACGGTTCGTGGACCGAATGGGGCAACGCGGTGCGGGTCCCGGTGGCCACCGGCCCCGAGCCCGGCGCGGCACCCGCAGCGCGATGACGATGCCCGCGGCGCTCGCCGAGGTCGTCGGCGAGTTCGGCGAGGTCACCGGGCAGGACAAGCTGCAGCTGCTGCTGGAGTTCGCTAATGAGCTTCCTGCGTTGCCCGGTCATCTGGAAGAAGCGGCCATGGAGCCGGTCCCCGAATGCCAGTCGCCGCTTTTCCTCGATGTCGACGCCACCGATCGCGAGCACGTCCGGCTGTACTTCAGCGCACCCGCCGAGGCCCCGACGACCCGCGGCTTCGCGTCGATCCTGGCCGCCGGGCTGGACGGGCAGTCCGCCGAGGACATCCTGGCCGTGCCCGACGACTTCTACTCCGCGCTGGGTCTGGCCGCGCTGATCAGTCCGCTGCGATTGCGCGGGATGTCGGCGATGCTGGCCCGGATCAAACGCCGCTTACGGGGCTAGCCCGAAGTTACTGGCGCGTTCGTCAATGACGGCGGCCACGGATTTTTTCTGGGATCCATGCCAGAATGGCACCTGCGGCCTGCAGCGAGCAGCTAGCAGCTCGAACACGCATCGATGCGTTTCACCACATATTTCAGCTCGGGGGGAGCAAACGAGAAAGAGGAAAGGGGCCCGGTTCGATGAATCGGCAGGCCAGGGACGTCATTCTTTACGAACTCAACGAGGTGCCGTGGGCTGTCGTCGACATCTACGTCAAGAATCGCCCCGATTCGCATCTGGCCGCGCTGCTCAAGGACGGGCAGTCGCTGACCACCATCCACGAGGATCGCGAGGAACTGCAGGGCCTGCAGCCGTGGCGCACCTGGCCGACACTGCACACCTCCAGCTACGAGCACAATTCGTTCGACCTCGGTCAGGACCCGTCGACGTTCAAGGGTGACCCGATCTGGAACGTGGCCGAACGCGCCGGCCTCTCGGTGGGCCTGTTCGGTCCGATGCAGAGCTGGCCCGCCCGCCCATTCGCGCACGGCGGCTTCTACGTACCGGACACCTTCGCCTCCGATGCCAAGACCTATCCCCCGGCGCTGGAACGTTTTCAGGCGTTCAACCTGGCGATGACCGGTGAGAACGGGTTCTCCCCCGATTCGGCACTGAGCCCGAAGGCGCTCGCCGGCACGGCGGTGGATCTGGTCCGGCTCGGATTGACCCCGCGATCGACCGCGACGTTGGCCACCCATCTGGTGAAGGAACGAATCGACCCGCGTTACAAGGCATTCCGTTCGGCGATGCAGGCTCCGCTGAGCTTCGACCTGTACTGGCGCCAGCATCGCAAGAACCGACCGCGCCTCTCGGTGTTCTTCACCAACCACGTCGCGGGCATGATGCACCGGTTCTGGGGTGACGGGATGCCCGGTTACACCGACAAGTACGAGTACGACGCCGACGAGGTGTACGGCAGCTTCATCGTCGCCGCGATGGACATCACCGATCGCCAGGTAGGCCGCATCCGCAAGTATCTGGCCAAAAACCCGCAGTCGATGCTGGTGATCTCGGCAAGCATGGGACAGGGACCGGTCGCGGTGCCCAAGCTCGACGGCGGACGCTTCGTCCTGGACGACCACGGCAAACTCATCGCCGCGCTGGGTCTCAAGCCCGCCGATGTCGCGCTGGCCATGTACCCGATGCTCTCGCTGGTCTTCGAGTCCGAGGCCGACGCCGCCGAAGCGGTGGCACCGTTGGAATCGGTCCTGGTCAACGGCACCGACCGGTTGTTCGCTCGGCTGCGCGTGGAGGGTAAGACGGTCACCTTCGGCATCGATTACACCGTGCCGGGCGAAGACACCACGAAGGTGACGATCCGGCCGTTCGGCGCCGCGGCCGACACCGATGTACCCGCCACCGATCTGGGCCTGAGCGTGCATTCTCGGATCGGTGGGGTCAACACCGGCTATCACATCCCCGAGGGCATCCTGCTTGCCGCGGGCGCGGGCATCTCCGCCGACCCCTCGCGCAAGGAGGTCGACATCCTCGATGTCGCCCCGTCACTGTTGGCCAACGCACTCGGAGTGGAGCCACCGCCGTCGATGAAGGGCATCCCGACGCTGTTCGGCTGAGACGTCTCGACAGCTGTCAACGACGGCGGCGCCCCCTTGTGGGACGCCGCCGTCCTGCATGTCGGGCGTTCGCCCAGCGCAGCGATACCGCACGTCAAACGTACTGACCGGTAACAAAGGGCCGCCGCAAAATTGGGGGTCCGACTCACCACCCCCGGGATTGGACACTTAAACTTCGCCCGATACATTCTTAAAGACGTTTCTTAGAGAAGATGCCACCAGGAGGCGCAGTGCCAAGTCACGCCAGCTCGAAGATCTCCAAGGTCCTCGTGGCCAACCGCGGTGAGATCGCCGTCCGTGTGATCCGAGCCGCCAAGGATGCCGGCCTCGCCAGCGTGGCCGTGTACGCCGAGCCGGATGCCGACGCACCCCACGTACGGCTGGCCGACGAGGCCTTCGCACTGGGCGGCCAGACCTCGGCGGAGTCCTACCTGGTTTTCGAGAAGTTGCTCGAAGCCGCCGAGAAGTCCGGCGCCAACGCCATCCACCCCGGCTACGGCTTCCTCTCGGAGAACGCCGATTTCGCCCAGGCCGTCCTGGACGCCGGGCTGATCTGGATCGGCCCGAGCCCGCAGTCCATCCGCGACCTCGGCGACAAGGTCACCGCGCGCCACATCGCCGCGCGCGCCAACGCTCCCCTGGTCCCCGGCACCCCCGACCCGGTCAAGGACGCCGACGAGATCCTGGCGTTCGCCAAGGAGCACGGTCTGCCCATCGCCATCAAGGCCGCCTTCGGTGGCGGTGGCCGCGGCATGAAGGTCGCCCGCACCCTCGAAGAGATCCCCGAGCTGTTCGACTCGGCCACCCGCGAGGCCGTGGCGGCCTTCGGTCGCGGCGAGTGCTTCGTGGAGCGCTACCTGGACAAGCCGCGCCACGTCGAGGCCCAGGTCATCGCCGACACCCACGGCAACGTCGTCGTCGCGGGCACCCGTGACTGCTCGCTGCAGCGCCGCTTCCAGAAGCTCGTCGAAGAGGCCCCGGCGCCGTTCCTGACCGAGGCGCAGCGCAAGGAGATCCACGAGTCCGCCAAGCGCATCTGTAAGGAAGCCGGTTACTACGGTGCGGGCACCGTGGAGTACCTGGTCGGCCAGGACGGCCTGATCTCCTTCCTCGAGGTCAACACCCGCCTGCAGGTGGAACACCCGGTCACCGAGGAGACCTCGGGCATCGACCTGGTCCTGCAGCAGTTCAAGATCGCCAACGGCGATGCCCTCGACATCACCGAGGACCCCACCCCGCGCGGTCACTCGTTCGAGTTCCGTATCAACGGTGAGGATGCCGGCCGCGGCTTCCTGCCCGCCCCCGGCCCGGTCACCAAGTTCGAACCGCCTACCGGCCCCGGTGTCCGCATGGACTCCGGCGTGGAGAGCGGATCGGTCATCGGCGGCCAGTTCGACTCGATGCTGGCCAAGCTGATCGTCACCGGCGCCACCCGCGAAGAGGCACTGGCACGGTCCCGCCGCGCGCTGTCCGAATTCAATGTCGAAGGCCTGGCGACGGTCATCCCGTTCCACCGCGCCGTCACCGCCGACCCCGCCTTCATCGGCGACGGCGAGAAGTTCGACGTGCACACCCGCTGGATCGAGACGGAGTGGGACAACACCGTCGAGCCGTTCACCGGTGGCGAGCCCATCGACGAGGACGACAGCCTGCCCCGGCAGACCGTCGTCGTCGAGGTGGGTGGCCGCCGCCTGGAGGTCTCGCTGCCCGGCGACCTGGCCCTCGGCGGCGGCGCTGGTGGAGGCGCCGGCGGTGCCGTCCGTAAGAAGCCCAAGCCCCGCAAGCGTGGCGGTGGCAGCGGTGCGGCGGCCTCCGGCGACTCGGTGACCGCACCCATGCAGGGCACCGTGGTCAAGGTGGCCGTCGAGGAGGGCCAGCAGGTCTCCGCCGGCGACCTGGTCGTGGTCCTGGAGGCGATGAAGATGGAGAACCCGGTGACCGCGCACAAGGACGGCACCATCACCGGCCTGTCGGTGGAGGCCGGCGCGGCCATCACGCAGGGCACCGTGATCGCCGAGATCAAGGACTAGACAACCCGCCCAGTGGCCACTTGTTGCACGGATTCTCACCGATCCTGTGCAGCAGGTGGCCATTCGGCTTTTCCGGGAGGCTGCAATGGAACCCGTCGAGATCAACAACGGCCAGTGGTACCTACGCGGACTGCGTTGTGACGACCGCGTCGACGATCGACCCGCTTTGACCGATATGGGCGAGGACGACCTCGACTACGTCCACGATGCGGCCGACGGCTGGGCCGACGACACCCGCTACACCTGGGCGGTATGTGAACCCACGACCGGGGAGATGCTTGCCGAGATCGCCCTGGATCCGGTCTCCGGCCACATGTCCAGCCGGGCCAGGCCGGGATTCGAGGATGTCGCGGCCATCTCCGAGGACACCGTGCGCCGCTACGCCTCGGCCGCGCTCGGTCTGGAAGTGCACACCTGACCTTCGGCGCAGGATGATTCGCCAGGAATTGCGCTGGCAGGCATTGCCCCGCATCCCGCGGCAGGCGAGTCGGGCCCGCACCGGGTCATACGGTCGAGGCATGTCGGACGCGGACTTCACCGACCGCACCATCGTCGTGGTCGGCGGCGGATCAGGTATCGGACTTGCCACCGCGCGGCGGGTCGTCACCGGTGGCGGCACGGTCGTCCTCGGCGGGCGCAGTATCGACAGGCTCACCGCGACGGCCGATGCGCTGGGCCCGGCGGCCCGGTGGCACCGGGTCGACACCGCCGACCAACGCTCGGTCGAGGAGTTCTTCGACCACGTCGACCTGGCACACGGTCTGCTCACCACGGCCGCCGACTACGTCACCGGACCGATGCGCACCCTGACCGTCGCACAGGCGGGAACGGCGTTCGAATCCAAGTTCTGGGGTCAGTACCGCGTCGTCAAGGCGGCGCTGCCCATCCTGGCACCGGACGCCGCGATCGTGCTGATGTCCGGGGCCGCCGGTGCCCGGCCCGCCGCCGTCGCACCCGCCTACTCCGCGGTCAACGCGGCCATCGAGGGTCTGGCCCGCGGCCTGGCCGTCGAACTCGCCCCGATCACGGTCAACGCCATCGCACCCGGCACCGTCGACGGACACCTCTGGCGCACCCGGTCGGCCGCCGACCGCGACGCCGCCTTCGACAGCTATCGCGCCGCCTCGACGATCGGGCGGCTGGCCACCGAGGACGAGATCGCCCACACCATCGTCTATCTGCTGAGCAGTCGGGTCACGACCGGTTCGACGCTATACCCCGACGGTGGCTACACCTTCCGCTGAACGACGTCGATATCGGTGCCGGTGGCCAGGTCACCACATTCGACCTCGACGACATCGTCGCGGGACCGCAGGAAGGGCCCGGCGCCGACGTCCCCGTCGAGTTGTTCGATCAGCGCCGGCCAGTGCCTCTCGGCGATGACGACGGGGTGCCCCGGCCGACCGCCGAAGACCGCCCTGGCCAATCCCGATGTCGAGCCGGCGGCGGCATCCAGAACCCGACGCACCACATCGGCGCCGACGTCCGGGGTGTCGACCAGCGTGATGACAACGTGATCGACGTCGTAGCGCGATGCCGCCGCCAGCCCGGCGCGCAGCGATGCCGAAAGCCCCTGCGCCCAGTCCGGTGCGAGAACCGGGTGTGCCGGTGCCGGCACACTCGCGCGGGCGGCTCCGAGCACCACGAGCACCTCATCGCACCCACCGTCGAGCAACGCGGTGACCGCGGCGGCCAACCACGCCCCTTCGGCGGCAAGCACTTTCGGCATCCCGAAACGTGCGCCGGCACCGGCGGCAAGCACCACTCCGGCTGCGCATTGCAAGGCCATCCGTCCAGTCTGCCGGTACCGGCTACCACCGGATTCGGCGGGGAAGTGTCCGACCAGCCAAATCAGGCGTAGTGTCAGGTCAGGTTGAGCCCGCAGCCTACCGATTCCGACTGTCGGAGCCGCCATGACCACGCCAGACAACATCGCCATTGCGATGTCCGCGCCGCGCGCGGCGCGTGGCACAGCCGTCTACACCGTTCGCCATATGCCGCCGTCCATGACCGTCGTCGAGGTTTTCGGGCAACTCGACGCCGCCAACGCACGACAGTTCAGCGGGTATGCCCTCACCCACCTGGCGCACACCGACCAGCTGATCGTCGACCTCTCCGGTATCGACTTCTTTGGCACCGAGGCGTTCTCGATGCTGCACACCATCAGCGTGACGGCCGCGGGCAAGGATGCCCGCTGGGTGCTGGTTCCCAGCGCCGCGGTGCGGCGTCTGCTACGGATCTGCGATCCCGACGGTGTTCTGCCCACCGCCGACACCACCACCGAGGCCGCCGGCCGCCTCCAGGGACAGCCGCTACTGCAGCTCGTCCCGCAGTTTGGCCAGTGAGCGAGCCAGCAGCCGAGACACATGCATCTGCGAGATGCCGACCCGCTCGGCGATCTGGGACTGCGTCATGGATTCGAAGAATCGCAGCACCAGAACCGTACGCTCGCGTTCGGGCAGCTTCGACAGCAGCGGACGCAGCGCCTCGCGGTTCTCGATCTGATCCAGCGCATCGTCCTGTGAGCCGAGGGTATCGGCGATAGCCGGCGCCTCGTCATCGCCGGAACCACCACTGTCGATCGACAGCGTGTTGTACGAGCTGCCCGCGATCAGGCCCTCGACCACCTCTTGGCGGTCCATGTCCAGTTCGGCGGCTAGCTCCGAGGGGGTGGGCGCCCGGCCCAGCCGCTGCGACATCTCCGCCGTCGCGGCGCCGAGGCGCAGGTGCAGTTCCTTGAGCCGGCGCGGCACCTTGACCGACCAACCGTTGTCCCGGAAGTGCCTGCGCACCTCGCCCATGATCGTGGGCACCGCATAGGACGCGAAGTCAGAACCCGCTTCGACGTCGAAGCGGTTCACGGCATTGACCAGACCGACCCTGGCGACCTGGACGAGATCGTCGCGCGCCTCGCCACGGCCTTCGAAGCGCCGGGCGATGTGATCGGCCAGTGGCAGGCAGCGGGTGACGATGCGTTCGCGCTGCCGCTCGTACTCTGCCGACCCATCGCGCAGTTCGCCGAGTACGCGAAACATCTCGATGACGTCGGCGTATTCCGAGTTCACTGCAACAGACTCGCTCGCCGTGCAGTGAGCGAGATCCCGAATATCTGGCCGCCGTCGGCGTGCTGGCCATCAGAGAACGTGCTGACCTCGTCGGTCAGTGAGCTGAGCACATGCCAGCTGAAGCTGCCCGGCGCGACGATGGCGTCCTCGTCGCTGCCGCAGGTCGCCGACGCGGTGATGACGACGGCATCATCGCGCGGCTGGACGGACACCACGAGCGGCGAGTGCGGTATCGCGGCTTTCACCAGCCGGGTGCAGGCCTCATCGACCGCCAGTCGGAGGTCAGACACGGCATCGAAGTCGAGATCCTCGAAGGTGGCCGCCGCGGCGATCAGCACGCGCAGCACCGCGAGGTTTTCCAGGGTTGCGGCAACCCGGAGCTCCACCGACCGATCACCATCTGTCGCGGCTGCATCCGCGTCCGTACCCTGCTGCACCATCTGACCTCCCGGCATGTCCGCTGGGAGGTTACCCCACGCGGGACGGTGGCTAACCAACGGAACCACCTCCCACCAGGGCGCCGTGGGAGCGGTCATGCTGACCCGCGGTGAGCTCGGCTCCTCGTTCACGTGAGTAACGCATGCGGTGGGCAGTACCCGGCGGGCACTCGTCGCCAAACCAGGGCCGCACCCGGTTTCCCGTTGCGCACCATGGGTAATCGGCACGCATGAGTACTCCTCATGTGCCCGATGACGTACCCGTTGCCGATGCTGTCGAGCAATCCCGCGACATCGTGGACGCCGATCCGGATACCGACGTCGACACCGCAGGATCGATCGCCGCGCCAGCGCTGGAGACCCCCGACGCGGACTGGCAGGAGCAGTCGATGGATGTCGACCTCGACGACGAAGAGCGGGATGGCCACTGAGCAGGTGACGTCACCGAGCTCGTGGTGGTTTGCCACCCAGGTGTGGTGGGAACATTGACCGGCATGTTGGTACGCAGAATTGCCCGCCCGTTGTTGTCCGCCGCGTTCATCGGTCAGGGAATCGAGGCCCTCCGGGACGTCAAACCCGCGGCCGAGGTCGTCCAGCCCACATTGGACGGTCTGCAGTCGCTGCCCGAGTCGGTGTCCCAGAAGGTGCCCGACGACCCGATGACGGTGGCCCGGATCACCGCGGCCGCCCAGATCGGTGGCGGTCTGTTGCTCGCGACCGGCAAGGTGCCGCGCGTCGCCGCCGCGGTGCTGGCGGCCACGGTGATCCCGGCCAATCTGGGCCGGCACATGTTCTGGGAGGAAACCGACCCCGCCCTCAAGGCCGAGAAGCGGCGGGCATTCCTGACCGATGTCAGCCTGATCGGCGGGCTGGTGCTTGCCTCGGCCGACACCGCAGGCAAGCCGTCCCTTGGCTGGCGCGGGCGTCGCGCCGGGCGCAAGGTCGTCCAGGCGGTCTCCGAACGGCTGCCCGGATCCGATGACTCGATCCTGGATTCCGAACTCGCCGACCGGCTCGGGCACGGTCTCCACATCGGTGTCGAGCGGGGCCGCGAGCTCGCCGACACCGCATTGGAGCGCGGCGTGCCGCTGGCGGCGTCGGCGTTCGAGACCGCGGCGGAGTCGCTGGGAACGGCCTACGATCGCGGAGCGGCGGCCCTCTACAAGGGTGCCGAGAAGAGCGCGCCGATCGCCAAGAAAGCCCGCAAGCGCGGCGCCGAACTGGCCGAGACCGCCCTGGACCGCGGCGCCGCGGCCCTGGAGCGCGGTGCCGAGAAGAGCGCGCCGGTGGCCAAGAAGGCCAGGGAACGTAGCGCCGAACTGGCCGAGACCGCCCTGGACCGCAGCACCGCGGCACTCGAGCGGGCCGCCGAGCGCGGTGCACCGCTGGCCGCCGAGGCCCGCCGGCGCAGCGCGGAGTTGGCCGAGACGGCACTGGACCGCGGCGGCGACGAGGTCAAGTCGCGGTGGCGGTGGGCGCGCAGCAAGGTGTGATGCACGAGAGCACAACGAAATCCGGCCGGATGCGCTGAACGCGCATCCGGCCGGATCTGTCTTGTGGGCCTTCTGGTGGGTCAGTCGCCCCATTGGGATCGCAATGCCGACAGCAGGGGTCCCGCGGCGTCGGCGAAGAAGGGGTCCTGGCTGTCCCCACCGATCTGGATGAGCGCCACATCGGTGAAGCCGGCCTTGGCATATTCGCCCACCGCTTCCACGATCGGATCGAGATCGGGTCCACACGGGATGGCCTCGGCGACATCCTGCGGCCGCACGAACTGGGTAGCCCCCGCGAATCCGGCCGGTGTCGGTAGATCGGCGTTGACCGACCAGCCGCCAGCGAACCACCGGAACTGATCGTGGGCGCGCGCTATCGCGGTATCGCGGTCGGGATCCCAACAGATCGGCAGCTGTCCGACCACCCTGCCCTCGGGAAGACCCATCGGCTGCCGGACCCGCTTCCAGCTCTCGACGACATCGCTGTCGGGGGCGGTGTTGATCAGATGATCGGCGAGCACCCCCAACACCTCGATCGTCCGGTCGCCGGTGATCGATACCCCGATCTCGACGGGGTCGTCAGGAAGATCCCAGATGCGCGCGGAGTCCACCGAGAAGTAGTCGCCGTGGAAGTCCACGAGCTCACCACCGAGCAGTTCGCGGATGATCTTGATGGCTTCGGCGAGCATGTCCAGGCGGCGCGGCGCTGCGGGCCACCCCGCGCCGACGACGTGCTCGTTGAGGTTCTCACCGCTGCCCAGGCCCAGGGTGAACCGGCCGTCGGCCAGGATCTGCACGGTCGCCGCCTGCTGGGCGACCACCGCCGGGTGATAGCGCATGGTCGGGCAGGTCACGAAGGAATAGAGACCCACCCGCTCGGTCATCGCCGCAACCGCCCCCAGGACTGCCCACGCATTCGGCGCGTGCCCTTGGCTGGTCAACCACGGGCTGAAATGGTCGCTGCAGACCTCGAAATCGAAACCTACTTGTTCGGCAGAAACTGCATACCTGACAAGCTCTTTCGGTCCG
This sequence comes from Mycolicibacterium neoaurum ATCC 25795, assembly GCF_000691525.1. Classification (GTDB taxonomy): domain Bacteria; phylum Actinomycetota; class Actinomycetes; order Mycobacteriales; family Mycobacteriaceae; genus Mycobacterium; species Mycobacterium neoaurum. Next base: position 775,677 of record NZ_JMDW01000008.1, on the reverse strand, counting down.
GCCTGCTCCGTCATCAAGGTGTATCCGAATCGCGTCATGCGCGTCGGCATACCCGAGCGTCCAGACCGACAAACTGCCGCGCACTCAGTGCGGTGGCCCGGCCCGCATCCGTAACCACAGCGGCAGGCCCAACCAGAAGATCGCGATGGCCAGCGCGGTGACCGATCCGGCCACGATACCGGCTCGCAGATCACCCACCGCTCCGAAGATCAGCACCATCACGCCGGCCAAAGTCAGTGCGAGGAAGAGGATTCCGGCGTAGGCCAGACGGTGCGCGGTGCTGACCACGATGTCGAGCCGATGTCTGCGGAACATCGCCCGGTGGATTCCGATGGGGGCGATCAACAGCACCGTGGCGACGATCGAGCACGACACCGTGGCCAGATAGACCATCCGCAGTTCGGCGCGCAGATTTTCGAATCCGTCATGGAACGGCAGCGTCAGCAGTAGGCCGGTGAGCAACTGGACACCGGTCTGCACCACCCGCAACTCCTGCAAAAGGCTGGACCAGTTACGGTCCAGCCTTTGCATGCTCGTCTCGTGCCGAGCCACCTCATTCCAGCGCCGGTCGCCCTCCAGGCTGTCCATCTCCGGCCACCGCAGTCAACCGCGCCGGCGTCAGTACCAGGCGCGCCGACCCGCCACCGGGCGACCGATGGAACCCAGCAGCCAGAACACCGCGCCGGCGACCAGCAGGACCACCCCGACGACCCACAGCAGGTAGACGTTGAGTACGAATCCCAGGATCAGCAGTATTGCTCCGAGAATTATCATGACACCCTCACTTCCATGGTTCCCATCGAACTCGGTTGCGGCAGCCGGCAATCCGTGACCTTCGGATTGACCCCGGCGTAGTTGAGCGGGCCCGCAACAACGGTCAGTGCGATGGAACCCGCAGTAGCGCAATTCGTTTCACCACCGGCGAAGTAATCGCGCTGCCAGGCGGCGAACACTCCGATCAACAACCAGACCAGCACCACCGTGCCGATGAGTCCACGCCCCATGGGATCCTCCGTCGCATATCGGTTGCAGGTTGATCGATCGCACCGGCGGAATACCCTGCTGACGACGGCGTCAAACGCCGATGCTCGGTCGTGTCCGAGGGCCGAGTGGGCGACGATCAGCTGCCGAATCCGCCGATTGCCGGAAGCCCCATCGTCAGAACGAGCAGCATCAACAGCATCAGGAACCACCCGGCCCCCTGCCACGCCCACCACGAGCCGTTGCTCTTCCATATCCGATAGGTACGCACGAATGCGCGGACACCCGCCGCGAACAGGATGACCGGCGCCCCGAGCGCCAGCGCCAGCCGTTGCGGACGTCCGCACGCGGCCGAATCGGTGACGAGACCGTCGCAACCGCGGGCAAGCACCGCGGCGATGATCAGGAACAGCACCCCCACGACCGCGGCGATGACGCCGAATCGGATCGCTGATCGGGTTTCCGGGGCATCGCGCATGGACATGCCGCCGGATTGCCCACCACCGCTTGCGGCAAACGTCAGGAATCGGCGCGCAGGTGTGCGGTCAGCAACAGCCGGTCATACACGCTGCGATGTGGCAGCTGTTCGTGGTAGTCGAGTTCGAGGAAATCCTTGACCAGCTGCTGCGCCAACGACTTGAGTCGGGTGTTGGTTTCCTGCGAGCGCCATCTCAACAGTTCGAAGGCGGCATCCTCACCTATCCGATAGATGAGCATCAGCATGCCCTTGGCCTGTTCTATACCGCTGCGCGCCTCGCTGATCTCGGCGACGGCCTCGCTCACCTTGTTCTGGTGTTCGCGCGAGCCGGTTGCCCGCGGCGGCGTCAGATCTATATAGACCCGTGGCTGCCGATGACGGTGCACCCCGATTCGTCGAACAGCCGGTCACCGACCACCACGACGTCATGGGTATCGCCGCGAGTGTCGACGATGCGGTGCCGGGTGCTGAAAGCCGTTGCGGTGCGGCGAACCTCGTCCAATGTCGCGGCGACCTGACCGCAGTCGTCGGGATGTTTGTGGGCGAGCACCAACTCGGTCGTCGGCGAGCACACGCTCGACCGCCGGTTGCCCGTCTGGCGCGTCATCGGTCATCTCACATCGGATTATGCCCGCTACGACAGCCCTTCGGCGATGCGCTTGATCGCCATCAGGCGACGATCCCATTGCTGACCGATTGCGGTCAGCTCCGCACCCAGCGCGCTCAATTTCGCCCCGAGGGCGCGATAGCGGATCTCCCGCCCGACCGGGACCGCCTCCACCAAGCCGGCCTCCGAGAGCACCGAAAGATGTCTGGCGATCGCCTGCCTGCTCACCGGCAACCTGGATGCCAGGGCGCTGGCGGACATGTCGGACGAGCCCAGTTCGGTCAGGATGCGCCAACGCGTTTCGTCGGCCAACACGGCGAGAATGACCGGAGGTGCACCCGTCACGCTGCGACTCCGAACATCCGGACGAGGTCGTCGAGTTCGGTCTGCCAGCCTCCGGTGTTGTCGGCATGCGCGGTCGCGGGGTCGTCGAGCTCGTCGAATCCGCTCTCCAACAGCGCCAGTCGCGTTCCGCCGGCGATCGGCGTGAGCTCGAAGCGCACTACGGTGGAATTTCCCGGCACCGGGTCCACGTCGGCCTCGCGGGCCCACCGATATACCAGCAGTCGCGGCGCCTCGATCTGCTCGACCACCACCCGGAAACGGCCGTGCGTCGACCAGCCGAAGTACCCGACGCCCCCGGGCGCCGGGTCGAATTCAGCGCTGTCGCCGAACCATTGGGCGATCAGGTCTTGTTCGGTGAGGGCGGCCCACACCGCGGCCGGAGTCGCGGCGATGTCTACGGTTCGGGTGATCTCCAGTGCGGTGGTCATCTGTGCTCCTCGATTCGCTCCAACTATGTGCAACTCAAGAGTTGCACATAGTTGCGTCAACCTGCAACCCCCAAGTTGCATGTCGGCACGTCCTCCTAGGATCCGGGCGTGCGACTGACGACCTTTCTCACCATCGGCATCCTCACCGGCGGGGCGGCGTTGCTCTGCGGCGCCGGTGCGATCACGGCGGTCAGTGCGGGGATGGCCGTTCCACTGCTGGCCGCTGCGGTGCCGCATTTCCTGACCGGCCTGCGCACACCCGCGGTCGGTGAGAATCCGATCGACACCATGTCCGGCGTGGAATTCGAGGACTATGTGGCCCGGGTCGCACGATCGTGCGGTGTATCGGTGATCATGACCTCGGCCACCGGGGACTGGGGTGTCGACCTGATCGTCGGCAGGCGCCCGGACCGCCTCGCCATCCAGTGCAAGCGGGTGGCGCGGCCGGTGGGCACCGGGGCGGTCCAGGAGGTGGTGGCCGGTGCCGCCATGCAGGATTGCACGCACACCATGGTCGTCACGAACAACGACTTCACCCCGGCGGCCCGCAAACTGGCCGAACGCCACGGCTGCACCCTGGTCGGCGGCGCCGATCTGCCGCGGTTGAAAACTCTGATCCGCCAACGTGCCGCGCCCATCCGCTGACTAGAGTCCCGACAACACCTCACGCACGGCCTCGACCGCGGCGTCGAGTTCGGATAGCGAGACCGTCAGGGCAGGCCGGAAGCGCACCGAATCCTGCCCGCTGGCGAGCATGATCACCCCCCGATCCCACAACCTGCGCACCAGTTCGTCGCGCAGGGCCGCCGTCGGCAGGCTGAATGCGCACATCAGTCCCCGACCGCGTGGATCGAGCACCATGTCGGGGAATTCGGTTGCCAGCCAGTGCAACCTGCCGAGCAGGTGCCTTCCGGCGTCGGCGGCATGCGCGATCAGATTCTCGGCCTCGATGACTTCGAGGATGCGCCGCGACCGCACCATATCGGTCAGGTTGCCGCCCCAGGTCGAGTTGATGCGGGAACTGACGGCGAATACGTTGTCGGCGATATCGTCGACACGGCGACCCGCCATCACCCCACACACCTGGGTCTTCTTGCCGAACGCGACCACATCCGGGGAAACCCCCAATTGCTGGTAAGCCCAGGCACTTCCGGTGATACCGCAGCCGGTCTGCACCTCGTCGAAGATCAGCAGTGCATCGAACTCGTCGCACAGCTCGCGCATGGCGGCGAAAAACTCCGGCCGCATGTGCCGGTCACCGCCCTCGCCCTGCACCGGTTCGGCGATGAAGCAGGCGATGTCATGGGGATGCGCGGTGAAGGCGGCCCGGGCCTGGCGTAGCGATTCGGCCTCCAGCTCCGCGATATCGGCACCTGGCCGGGCATAGGGGGCGTCGATGCGCGGCCAGTCGAACTTGGGGAATCGCGCCACCTTGTTCGGATCGGTATTGGTCAGCGAGAGGCTGTAGCCGCTGCGCCCGTGAAAGGCGCCGCGCAGGTGCAGCACCCGGGTGCCCAGCTCCGGATCGCGGCCGTTGGCCTCGTTGTGCCTACTCTTCCAATCGAATGCCACCTTGAGCGCGTTCTCCACCGCCAGCGCTCCCCCGTCGACGAAGAACAGATGCGGCAAGGCCGGATCGCCCAGTACCCGTGCGAAGGTCTGGACGAATCGCGCCATCGGAACGGTGTACACGTCCGAATTGCTCGGCTTGTTCACTGCCGCCCGGGCCAGCTCGGCGCAGAACGCCGGGTCATCGGCCAGGGCGGGATGATTCATCCCCAACGCCGAGGACGCGAAGAACGTGAACATGTCCAGGTATCGGTTGCCGTTTCTGGCATCGACGAGCACCGAGCCGCGCGAGGCTTCGAGGTCGAGCACCAGATCCATGCCGTCGGTGAGCACGCTGGCGCGCAGAACATCGTGCACCCGGTCGGGCGTGACGACCTGGTCGCCGGTGGCAGGTGAAGTCAGAACAGCGGTCATGCCGCAATCCTAACGCAATATTTACGGTATGAGCATCTCAGAACAGGAACTATTTCGGCAGGTATGCGCGTCCGTCGTAAAATGTCTGTAGGATGATGGTGCTTCGGGTGCGGACGTTGGCGGCTGTCCTGATTCGCTGCAGCAGGTCTTCCAGCGCCCGCGCCGAGGCGACGCGCACCAGGAGCACATAGCTTTCGTCGCCGGCGACGGAATGACACGACTCGATTTCGTCGATATGGCGCAGTCGGGCAGGAGCATCATCGGGTTGAGAGGGGTCCAGCGGAGTGATCGCCACGAACGCCGAGAGCATGTGCCCCACGGTCTCGGGGTTCACCCGCGCGGTGTATCCGAGAATCACCTCACGGGACTCCAACCGACGCACCCGCGACTGCACGGCCGACACCGACAGGCCCGCGGTGGCAGCCAGGTGCGCCAGCGTCGCACGCCCGTCGGCGACCAACTCCCGTACCAGCAGCCGGTCGATCTCGTCGAGATGCTCGATGTCGGTCATGGCCGCACTGTACGCAACACGTCCGGGCCCGCGATGAGCACCGTTGAAACCTGGCAGCTGCGGGCACAATTCGCCGCGGCGCTGTCCCGGATGTACGGCGCGGAGGTGCCGGCCTACGACACCTTGGTGGAGGTGAGCGCCGAGGTCAACGCCGACCACCTGCGGCGTCATCCGCAGGACCGGCGACTGGGTTCGTTGGAACGCGTCACCGCGGAACGGCACGGGGCCATCCGGGTCGGTAACGCCGACGAGATGCGCCAGGTCGCCGATCTGTTCTCCGCCTTCGGCATGTACCCGGTGGGCTTCTACGACCTGCGGACCGCCGTCTCCCCCGTCCCGGTGGTGTCCACCGCCTTCCGGCCGATCCATGCCGATGAGCTGGCGCGAAATCCGTTCCGGGTCTTCACCTCCATGCTGGCCTGCGCCGACACCCGCTTCTTCACACCCGATCTGCGCACCAGGGTGGAGACGTTCCTGGGCGGGCGCCGGTTGTTCAGCGCCGAGCTGCTGACGACTGCGCGCCAGATCGCCGATGATGGCGGGTGCCCGGCCGATGAGGCCCAAGACTTCGTCGCCGCCGCCGTGGCCTGTTTCGCCTTGTCCCGCGAACCGATCGACCGCGGCTGGTATGACGAGTTGTCGGCCGTCTCGGCGGTGGCGGCCGATATCGCCGGCGTGCGCAGCACCCACATCAATCACCTGACGCCGCGGGTGCTGGACATCGATGCCCTGCAGCGCGCCATGACCGAACGTGGCATCACGATGATCGAGGCAATTCAGGGACCGCCGGCCGTCGACGGTCCCGAAGTCCTGTTGCGGCAGACCTCCTTCCGCGCGCTGGCCGAGCCGCGCCGTTTCCGCGCCGCGGACGGTGCAATCTCGGAGGGATCGCTGCGGGTGCGCTTCGGTGAGGTCGAACAGCGCGGCGTGGCGCTGACACCGCGTGGGCGTTCGCGCTACGACGCGGCAATGGCCGAGGTCGACCCGGCTGCTAGCTGGCACCGCCATTTCCCGGCCACCGATGAGCAGATGTGCACCGAGGGACTCGCCTACTACCACGGCGGCGATCCCAGCAGACCCGTTGTCTACGAAGACTTTCTGCCGGCATCTGCCGCGGGGATCTTCCGGTCGAACCTCGATGGGGACGCTCACGCCCCCGACCGTCCCGACGATACGCAGTACAGCCAGCACTGGATGGCCGACCGGATCGGCCACCACATCCACGATCCCTACGAGCTCTACGAGAAAGTCGCGTGTACATGACCAGCGTCCTGACGTCCTCCCTGCCGACCGCCGACGAACTGCGCGCCCGGGTGCGCGCCGCACTCGACGCACTGGGCTGCACCACCGAGCTGGCCGGCCCGGGCGCGCCGGGACTGCCTGCGAGCACGCCGGTCACCGGTGAGGTGCTCTTCACCGTCCCGGTCTCCAGCTCGGCCGATACCGACTCCGTCATCGCCGCCGCCGCAGCGGCTTTCGCTGCCTGGCGGACCACCCCGGCGCCGGTGCGTGGCGCCCTGGTGGCCCGGCTCGGCGAACTGCTCACCGCGCACAAGGCAGAACTGGCCACGCTGGTCACCGTCGAGGCAGGCAAGATCACCTCCGAGGCGCTCGGCGAAGTCCAGGAGATGATCGACATCTGCCAGTTCGCCGTGGGGCTGTCCCGACAGCTGTACGGCAAGACCATCGCCTCCGAACGGCCCGGGCACCGGCTCATGGAGACCTGGCATCCGCTCGGTGTGGTCGGCGTCATCACCGCCTTCAACTTCCCGGTGGCGGTGTGGGCGTGGAACACCGCGGTCGCACTGGTGTGCGGCGACACCGTGGTGTGGAAGCCCTCGGAGCTGACACCACTGACCGCCCTCGCCTGCCAGGCGCTGATCGAGCGGGCAGCCGCCGATGTCGGCGCACCGGCCGGGCTGGCCGGACTGGTCCAGGGCGGCCGCGAGATCGGCGAGCAGCTGGTCGACGACCCGCGCGTCGCACTGGTCAGCGCCACCGGCTCCGTGCGGATGGGCCGCGAGGTCGGACCGCGGGTGGCCGCCAGATTCGGCAAGGTGCTCCTGGAGTTGGGCGGAAACAACGCCGCCATCGTGACCCCGTCGGCGGACCTGGACCTGGCCGTACGGGCCATCGTGTTCTCGGCCGCAGGTACCGCCGGCCAGCGCTGCACCACCATGCGCCGGGTCATCGCGCACCGTTCGATCGCCGACACCCTGGTGCAGCGGATCGCGACCGCGTACGCCAGCCTGCCGGTCGGCGATCCTGCCACCGAGGGCACGTTGGTGGGTCCACTGATCCACGAGCGCTCCTACCGGGACATGGTGGGTGCGCTGGAGCAGGCCCGCGAAGACGGCGGCGAGGTCACCGGCGGTGAGCGTGTCGACCTCGGTGCGGACGGCTACTACGTGCGACCTGCCGTGGTCCGGATGCCTGCCCAGACCGCGGTGGTGCACGCCGAGACGTTCGCCCCGATCCTGTACGTGCTGACCTACGACGATCTCGACGACGCCATCGCGATGAACAATGCGGTACCCCAGGGCCTGTCGTCGGCGATCTTCACCACCGACATCCGCGAGGCGGAACGGTTCATGGCCGCCGACGGCTCCGATTGCGGGATCGCGAACGTCAACATCGGTACCTCCGGTGCGGAGATCGGTGGCGCGTTCGGCGGCGAGAAGGAGACCGGCGGGGGCCGCGAGTCCGGCTCGGATTCGTGGAAGGCCTATATGCGTCGGGCCACCAATACCGTCAACTACTCCTCCGAACTCCCCCTTGCACAGGGGGTCCGGTTCGGCTGAGTCGGCAGGTTTTAGTATGACCGCGTGAGCGAGCAGGTCGAACAGAGAGAATTCCAGGCAGAAGCGCGGCAGCTGCTTCAGCTGATGGTGCACTCCATCTACTCGAACAAGGACTCGTTCCTGCGGGAACTGGTCTCGAATGCCTCCGATGCGCTGGACAAGCTGCGGCTGGCGTCCTACCAGGACAAGGATCTCGATGTCGATACGTCGGATCTGCACATCGACATCGATCCCGATGCCTCGGCACGCACGCTGACCATCCGCGACAACGGCATCGGCATGTCGCGCGATGAGGTCGTCGACCTGATCGGCACGCTGGCCAAGTCCGGCACCGGTGAGCTACGCCGCAAGTTGAGCGAGGCGAAGCAGGCCGGCGATGCCGCGGGCGGGCGAAGCGGGACGGGCGATGTCGCCGATCTCATCGGTCAGTTCGGCATCGGGTTCTATTCGACGTTCATGGTCGCCGACAAGGTCGACCTGGTGACTCGCAAGGCCGGCGAAAGCACCGCGACGCGTTGGGAATCCAGCGGGGACGGCACATACACCATCGCGACCGTCGATGACGCCCCGCAGGGCACTTCGGTCACCTTGCACCTCAAGCCCGAGGACGCCGACGACGAGCTGCACGACTACACCGCACCGTGGAAGATCAGGCAGCTGGTCAAGAAGTACTCCGACTTCATCTCCTGGCCGATCCGGATGGAGGTCGAGAAGACCGTCCCGGCACCCGAGGGCGCCGAGGAGGGCACCCCACCGACGGTCACCACCGAGATCGAGACCATCAACTCCCGCATCGCACTCTGGGCCAAGCCCAAGAGCGAGGTGTCCGACGAGGAGTACAAGGAGTTCTACCGGCATATCGCGCACGCCTGGGACGACCCCCTCGACGTCATCGCGATGAAGGCCGAGGGCACCTTCGAGTATCAGGCATTGCTGTTCATCCCGTCGCAGGCGCCGTTCGACCTGTTCAACCGCGACGGCAACACCGGCGTGCAGTTGTACGTCAAGCGCGTCTTCATCATGGGCGACTGTGACGAGCTGATGCCGGAGTATCTGCGCTTCGTCAAGGGTGTCGTCGACGCCCAGGACATGTCGCTCAACGTGTCCCGCGAGATCCTGCAGCAGGACCGCCAGATCAAGGTGATCCGCCGGAGTCTGACCAAGAAGATGCTGTCGGCGATCAAGGACCTGCAGGCCAACCGTCCCGACGACTATGCGACGTTCTGGACGCAATTCGGCCGCGCGTTCAAAGAGGGCCTGCTGTCCGACGCCGACAACCGCGACACCCTGCTGGCGCTGTCGTCGTTTGCCTCGACTCATTCCGAGGACAGCCCTACCACCCTGGCCGAGTATGTGAGCCGGATGAAGGACGACCAGGAGCAGATCTTCTACGCGACCGGCGAGTCGCGCCAACTGCTGGAGCGCTCACCGCACCTGGAAGCCTTCAAGGCCAAGGGCTACGAGGTGCTGCTGCTCACCGATCCGGTCGACGAGGTATGGGTCGAGTCGGTGCCCGAGTTCGACGGGAAGACGCTGCAATCGGTAGCAAAGGGTGAGGTCGACCTCAGCGGTGACGAGGCCGACAAGCCCGACACCGGTGATTTCGCCGAGTTGCTCACCTGGCTGCAGGAGACCCTCGACGAGCACGTCAAGGAGGTGCGATTGTCGACGCGGTTGACCTCGTCGCCGGCGTGCCTGATCACCGACACCTTCGGCATCACCCCGCAGCTGGCGCGCATGTACCGTGCGTCCGGCCAGGATGTGCCGGTCGGCAAGCGCATCCTGGAACTCAACCCCGAGCACGCCCTCGTGAAAGGGTTGCGGGACGGCCTGGCTTCGGGCGCCGAGGGGCTCAGCGATGCCGCCGAGTTGCTCTACGGCACAGCCCTTCTCGCCGAAGGCGGGTCGCTCGACGACCCGGCTCGCTTTGCCGCCATCCTGGCCGATCGGTTGGCCAAGACCATCTAGCCGCCCCGGGTCGCCGGGCCGTTTCACTGTGTAGTTGTCAAGGTGCTTCGTGAGGTTCGTTGCGACCGCCTCCTGTCCGACTGACTATGCGGCGGCCGGTAGGTCGGTCATGGTGCGTCGGTTGTGCGATCGCAGATGCTCGGGTTCGGGCTCACCTGGCTTCTGCGGTGGGATGAACCAGGGGTGTCGGTCGCGGCCGAGGTAGACCTGCCAACCACCGTGATGGATGAGGCTGTGGTGTAGCCGACACAGCAGCACACCGTTGTCCAGACTCGTTGTCCCGCCGTGGCTCCAGGGGTGGATGTGGTGGGCGTCGCACCAGGACACCGGTCGACCGCAGCCTGGGTGAGCGCAGCCTCCGTCGCGCACCCCGAGGGCTTTGCGGATCGCTGGGGTGAACAGTCGCTCGGCGCGGCCGACATCGAGCGGCACCCCGGAGTGATCGACGATCACATTGGTCAGCGTGGAATCGCAGGCAATCAGATCGGCGGTCGCCGCGCTGACGGGTCCGCCGAAGCCGAGCCGGTCCACCGCCTCCTGACCGCGCTGCCCCGGTCGGATGAGGGTGACGTGCGGGAGCACCCCGCCGGACATGGGTCGTGTCGACTGGGACAGATAGGTGCGCAGGATCTGCCCGACCGCATCGCCCCGGCGTTTCTCGATCGGCCGGGGATCCGGCGATCCATCCGGTAGCGGGACCGGCCGACAGAGCGGGTCCAGCGCAGCGCACAGCCCTTCGCCGGTCCCCACGTCCAGGTTGAGGGTGGCTTCGTATCGGCCCTCCTCGCCCAAAACCAGCGTCATCGTGTTGAGGTCGGTGTCCTCGGCGACGGGTACCGCCCGCTGGTCCTGGGGTAGGTCTGCAGCGCGGTCGATGCCGATCGCCCGGGCTTTCTTGCCGACTTCGGCCGGGGTGGTCTGGGTCATCAGCTTGGTGACCACGCTCGCCCGATCCTGCTCGGAGAGCTCGGTTCTGGCATTGATGTGGGTGACACCTTTGCCGACGGCGTCGGCGAACTCGATCCCGACCCCACCCAGCCGTTGCGCGGTGGTCAACGCCGGTAACAGGTGCGCCGCCCGGCCCACCCGCACCGCGCGCACCGCCGCACCCGGCGCCATCCCCAGCAGGGACAGCAGATCGGTGCCCGTCTTCACATGCCGCCGCGCCGGCACCCCCGCGCGTTCAGCCGCGGCCACCGCCGACGCGACAACGAACGCCAGCAGATTGCCCGCCGTCACCGCCGCAGCCAACACCGCCAACAGCGCCGCGTCATCAACAACCGGCCGCGGGCACTCCAACAGATGACACAACGTCCGATCAGCGTCATCGACCGGGACCTCAACCGGAGCAAGGTCATCGATCAGCGCATCGACAAACGCGTCGAAATGGGTGGCGTCCATAGTGGATACCGGCTTTCACACTCGGTGCCCGAGGGCACGATGAGGCAACACATCCCTGATCCCGCAGGACCAGGGCAACCTCGCCGCGACCGGGGCCACGGTCTGGCGCTCACCGGGTGGAGATCGGGAGCTATGCTGCATTCGAACTTGTGTTCTATCGTACACGTGTTCGAATAACTGCGCAAGCCCTTCCTGGGTTGACTCATCGAAAATGCGCGCGTCGGCCCACCACCGTCTTGTGGTCAGCCAGGGCCGACCCCTTTAATCGAGGCTGTGCCGGACCACGATCGACTCGAACTGTTCCCGGACGGAATTCGCACCTGCTGAGGTTGAGCAACGAGACCAAGCCGCGTGTCCTCTCAGCGCCGAAGGTCGGCCTGCAACTCCCCGAGCACCGCATCGGTATCGGCCCCCAACCGCGGCGCCGGCCCACGAACACGGCCCGGCGTCCGCGAGAACCAGGTCGGCACGCCGGGGAATCGCACCGGGCCGTCCGGCGTCTGCACCGTCTCGAACAAGCCGACGGCGTTGAGTTGCGGCGAATCGAACAGCGCATCGAGGCTGTTGATCGGCGTCGCCGGGATCTCCAGTTCGGCGAACAGCGCCAACCACTCCGCGGTGGTGCGCTCCAGCATGGTCTGCGCCACCAACCCGTACACCGTGTCGATCTGCTTGGCACGCAACGCCAACGTCGCGTACTCCGGGGTGTCCCAGGCCGGCCGCACCGCGTCGATGAACGCCTTCCAGTGCTTGTCGTTGTAGATCAGCGCGGCGACGTGCCCGTCCTTGGTGGCGTAGGGCCGCCGATTCGGCGCCACCGTGCGCGGATATACCGCCGGCCCGAGCGGGGGGTCGAACATGGCGCCGTTGGCATGTTCGACCAGCATGAAGGAGGCCATGGTCTCGAACATGCTGACCTCTACCTCCTGCCCCTCTCCGGTGCGCTCCCGGTGGAACAGCGCCATCATGGTGGCGTACAGCGCGGTGAGACCGGTGACCTTGTCCGCCATGATCGTCGCGACATACGTTGCATCGCCGGTCAATTGACGTTGCACTGCCGGCAGCCCGCATTCGGCCTGGATGGTGTCGTCATACGCCGGACGGTCGGCATCGGGCCCGCGTCGGCTGTAGCCATAGCAGTTGGTGTAGATGATGTTCGGATTGATCGCCGACACCGCAGCGTAGTCGAACCCGAGCCGGGCGATCGCCTTTGCCCGCATGGAATGGATGAACACATCCGCCGTCGCGATGAGTGCTCGCAGCGCCGCCACACCCTCCTCGGAACGCAGATCGAGCACCACGCTGCGCTTGCCGCGGTTCACGTTGACGAAGACACCGTTCATGCCGGGGGACGGACCCACCGCCACGTTGCGGGTGATATCACCCTCGGGCGGCTCGATCTTGATGACGTCGGCGCCCATGTCGGCCATGATCTGGGTGCAGTAGGGGCCCATCACCACCGACGTCACATCGATGACACGCACCCCGTCCAATGCCCCATTGCGGTCACTCATGTTGAGCGCCTTGGGATGCCATGGCGAATGAATACCTGATGTGGTCGGTGTGACCGTCGGGCACGGGCGGGAATACCAGCGGCACAGTATCGTCGCGGATCACATCGATGTTCGCCGCCACATCCTCGACCGACCAGGTCGGGCGGTACACCCCCGCCGTCTCGGCGATGAACGCGCGGGCCACCCGGCCCCCGATGGCGACCAACATCTCCCCTGTCACCGAACAACTCTCGTGGGAGAGCCAGGCCACAGTCGGTGCCACCAGCTCCGGCCCCATCGGCGGGTAGGCCGAGGTGTCGATACCTTCGGCCATTCGAGTGACCGCGCTGGGAACCACAACATTGCACGTCACATTATGCGCCGCACCCTCAAGAGCGGCCACATTGGACAGCCCGATCAGTCCCGCCTTCGCCACCCCGTAGTTGGCCACGTTGTGGTTTCCGTACAACCCGCCGATCGACGACGTCAGCACGATCCGACCGAACCCGTTGTCGCACATCAGCGGAAATGCCGGGCGGACGACGTGGAAACCGCCCCGAAGATGCACATCGAGCACGGCGTCGAAGTCCTGGTAGCTCAACTCGCGCAGCGAACCGCGGCGAACGGTGCCGGCATTGTGGATCAGGATGTCGACCCGACCGAACGCCGATACTGCGGCATCGATGATCGCGCGGCCGCCCTCGGGGGTCGCCACCGAATCGGTGTTGGCCACCGCCACTCCCCCGGCGGCGGTGATCTCGTCGGCGACCTGCTGTGCGGGAGCGGCGTCGTTGCCGTCCCCGCTCAGGCTGCCACCGGGATCGTTGACCACGACCTTCGCGCCCCGGGATGCCAACAGCAACGCGTACTCACGCCCCAACCCCCGACCGCCACCGGTGATGACGGCCACCCGGTCATCGAATCTGAGGGCAGCGCTCAAGAGAGCTCCAACCCCGCGAGGTCACCGTTGGTCCGCCAGTCGGCGATCAGATCGTCGAAGGCGTAGAACCCGGGCGAATAGAACTCACCGAGGAAGGCACCGTTGCGCACCGCGCCGCCGCGCCCCTCGTTGTTGTAGTAGCCCGGCGTGCAGGACAGTTCGAAGGCGGAGTTGTCGATCGACAATTCACGGACGGTGGACACCCAGGCGTCCTGTCCCTCCTGGCTCGGTTCCACCGTCGTCGCACCGCGGTTCTGCGCCTCGGCGATGATGTAGGCGATGTGCTTCGCCTGTTGCTCGAACATCGCGGTGGTGTTCGCAGACACCCCACCCTGGATGAATCCCATGAAGAACTGATTGGGAAACCCGCGGCTGGTCATGCCGTGCAGCGTCTTGTAGTCGTCGCGCCAGTGATCGAACAGGGACAGCCCGTCCCGGCCGGTGATCGCGTCGATGGCGAAGCGCCGGTGGATCTCGGTGGAGATCTCGAAGCCACTGGCGAAGATCACGCAGTCCACCTCGTATTCGAGGCCGTCGGCGACTATGCCGTTCTCGGTGAGCCGTTCGACACCTTTGCACGCCGACACGTCGATCAACGTCACGTTGGGCCGGTTGAAGGTCGCCAGGTAGTGCTCACTGGACGTTGGCCGCTTGCACATGAAGCGGTAGTACGGTTTCAGGGCCTCGGCGGTGGCCGGGTCGTCGACGATCTCGGCCACCCGGCGGCGCAGCCGCTCCATGATCTTGTAGTCCTCTTCCTCGCGGAAGGCCATGATCTGGTCGATGCCGACCGACGTCGGATCCTCGCTGCCGGCGATCCGCGCGGTCAGGTTGCGGCCGAGTTCGGTCCAGAAATCACACACCAGATCCGGTTCTCCGAACACCACACCGACGAACGGGGACCAGTTGTGGAAGTTGCGCTTGCGCTCTTCCTGCCACCCCGGCTGCAGGGTGGCTGCCCAGTCCGGGTCGGTCGGGGTGTTACTGCGCGCGTCGACCGAGGACGGGGTGCGCTGGAACACCAAGAGCTGCTCGGCATCACGGCCCAGATGCGGCACCAGCTGGACACCGGTCGCTCCGGTGCCGACCAGTGCGACGCGCTTGTCGGCGAGCTTGCGCAAACCGCCGTCGGCGCTCCCGCCGGTGTAGTCGTAATCCCAGCGCGCCGAGTGGAAGACGTGCCCGCCGGCAGCCCGGAAGTCCTTGATACCGGGGATACCGGGCAGCTTGGGCCGGTTGTAGGAGCCCTGGGCCATCACAACGAATCGGGCCCGGATCTCGTCCCCGCGGTCGGTGCTGATCTGCCAGCGCTGCACCCCGTCCTGCCAACGAAGTTCGCGCACCTGGGTGGAGAACAGCGCACCGTCGTACAGGCCGAAATGCTTTCCGATGTTGCGGCAGTGCTCAAAGATCTCGGCACCGTCGGCGAACTTCTTGCTCGGCATGAAGTCGAGCTCTTCGAGCAGCGGAATGTAGCAGTAGGCATCGTTATCGCACTGGATCCCGGGGAACCGGTTCCAGTACCAGACCCCGCCGAAGTCACCGGCCATCTCGATGACGCGGATTCCCTCAACACCGGCCTTCTTCAGGTATGCGCCGGCCAACAACCCGGCGAACCCGCCGCCGAGGATCACGACGTCGACGTCCTCGATGACCGGGTCCCGCCCGGTCACGGTGGTGTAGGGGTCCACCTCGGCGAACTCGGCATACTCCCCTTCGAGTTCCAGGTACTGGTCGCCGCCGTCGGGACGCAGCCGCTTCGCCCGCTCCGCGGCGTATTTCTCACGCAGAGCCGGGATGTCGATATCGGTCGGGGTGTCGGTCGGCTCGCATGAGGTCTCCGGCGTCGTCATACGGTGGCGTTCTCCGGCAATGCCGCCGGATGCAGCGGGGCGGTCATCTCGTGCACCGCGGGCAGCACTTCCTGTGCGAACAGCCGGGTGCTCGCAAAAGCGTCCTCGTAGGGCATGGTGCCGAACTGCGGCACGATGGTCACCTCGGAGAACGAGCACGCCTCCTGGGCGGCCTTGAGCTTCTCGAACACCACCTCCGGCGTGCCGATCAGCAGGTTGGACGCGTGGTATCCGGGCGGGCCGCCCTTCTTCTGGTCGCCGACCTGTGATGCCAGCACCGCGGTGGCGGTCGCCTCCCGGGCGGCGTAGGCCTCATATCCCTTGACCCCGCGGAAATTGGAGGCATCGGCAAAACCGTAGTGCACGTTGACATCACGGTTGGCCGTCCAGATCCACTCCTCGGTCAGCGCGGCGAGCTTCTCGTCCTCCTTGGCCGTGCAGTACATGAACATCACGTTCTTGGGCTGACAGGGCTCGAAGCCCTCCTCGGCGCGGAAGGTGTTGACCTTGCGGACCTCTTCACCGGCGTCCCAGATCGGCTTGTTGCCGACGAACAGCGGGACCATGCCGCGCCGCGACAGGATCTCCAGCGACTCGGCCGTCGACGATGAGCTGTAGATGCGGGAGAACAGGTCCTTGCTGATCGGTTCGGGACGCAGCGACATCTCCGGGAACGTGAAGATCTCACCGTCATAGGAGAAGCGCTCCCCACTGAACGCCAGCTCCAGCACGTCGAGGGTTTCGTTGAAACGCTGCCGGCTCTGCTCGCGCGGCACGCCGACGGCGTCGAACTCGCTCTTGGACACCCCTCGTCCGATGCCGATGGTGTTGTACCGGCCGTTGGAGACGATGTCGAGGTAGGCGATCTGATGTGCCAGTCGCACCGGGTTCCACCACGGCGCCACCGCGACGAACGTGCCCAGGCTGACCCGCTCGGTACGTCCGGCGAAGTACGTCAGCGCCTGGATCGGGTTGGGTGTCATGCCATACGGCGTTCCCTGGTGTTCGGGGAACCAGATGCCGTCGAAACCCAGCGGCTCGGCGAGATCACCCAACGCCAGCGCGGCCTGCACACACTCGTGGTCCGGGGTCACCGGCGGGGTGCTGAAATCACCCGCCATCACCCGCTCCCAGTCACGCGAGTTCTGCGCACCGGTACCGAGATTGACCTTCATATTA
Source organism: Mycolicibacterium neoaurum ATCC 25795 (assembly GCF_000691525.1). GTDB lineage: Bacteria > Actinomycetota > Actinomycetes > Mycobacteriales > Mycobacteriaceae > Mycobacterium > Mycobacterium neoaurum. The sequence goes on along the minus strand of NZ_JMDW01000008.1, from coordinate 758,709 downwards.
TGTCTCCTTGCTCGGGATCTGCGGAAGCACGGCTCCACACATCGCTAGATATCCTGGGGTTCTCCGATGCCCATGTACTTGGCCAGTTGATGGTGCAGATTGACGGTGCTGCGCTCGCGGTACGGGTTGGGCAGCGTGCCCGGGAAGCCGGCCGACTTCATCCCCTGCTGGACGGCGGCCATGTTCGAGAAGTCCTGCGGCAGCACCGAGAGCCAGTTGGGCGAATCCTTGGGGGTGTAGGCCCATTCGGTCTGTGGCGCCTGGCCCTCGGGGTACAACTCGAACACCGCGACCTCGAAGATGCACTTGTTCGGGTCATAGCTCGGGTCGGGCCGCGCCGAATAGCACAGCGCGCTGGTCAACCCCTGCCCCACCTGAAAATTCGGGAAGATCTGCCAGGCGGTGCCACTCTGCCCGAGGATGTCGGGCGGGATGGTCGGCCAGATCACCCCGCGGGCCTCGTCGTCCCGGCGGGCCGAGGCCAGCCAGTGCTGCAGAACCTGGTCGGCGGGAGTGCCCTCGGGCAGTTCGTCGACCAGCCGCTTGGCCGCCTCCACCAGCGTCCGCGTGGTGGTCGCGTTGGTCTCCTCCATGGTGTACACCTGCATCTCGGCCGTCGAGATGCGCGGGTCACCGGTGCCGAGTCGGATCTTGGACTTGGTCTCGTCCATGCCCTTCGGCGCGTCGTAGCCGATGTTGCTGTGCTTGCCCTGCGCCTTGGCCCAGCCCTTGAACTCACCGAACTTGTTGAACTCCGGGTGCGTGGTGAACACGTGGTAGGTCTCGTTGAAGGCCTCCATCGCGACCTTCCAATTGCAGTCGAAGTACAACCACTTGCGCCACTTGTAGCGCATGTTCTCCAACCCGAAGGGGTCCAGGATCTTCGACGCCGGGAACAGGTAGTCGGCCAGCGACTCGGCCTCGGGGTCCATGTTGACGAACAACCAACCGCCCCAGGTGTCCACCTGCACCGGCGCCAGATGGGTGTTGGCGGGCGTGAGTTTGCCCTGCCAGTCGTCCTGTTCGCGGATGTGGGTGCAGGCACCGTCGAGTCCGTATGTCCAGCCGTGGAATCCGCAGACGAACGATTTCCGGGCGCGGCCGACGGCGTTCTTGGCGCCGTCGGGGTTGTCGATCAACCTGCGGCCGCGGTGCATGCACACGTTGTGGTGCGCGGTGAACTGCTCGGGGCCGGTGCGCACGATGATGATGGAGTCGTCGAGGATGTCATAGGTGAGGTAACTGCCGATCTCGGGGATCTCCTCGACCCGGCCGACCTGCTGCCAGACTTTGCGCCACAACCGGTTCCGCTCGTTACGGGCGTACTCGGGTGAGATGTAGGCGTCCACCGGGATGGTGGTCGGCTGAGACAGGTCCTCGGCGATCACACCCGTCGAATCGTCGGGTTCGGCGTCGATCTCGATGGCAGCGTCGAGGTCGGATTCGGTATGGGTCACGTGCTGGTCCTTTCAGATCCGACTGATCGCTCGGCGGAAGTTCTCGTCCTTGAGGAACAGGGAGGTGTTGTCGGCACCCAGGTGGGTCCACTTCAGGTTCAGTCCACCGTCGACCAACAGCGTCTGTCCGGTCACGTATCCCGCCAGATCCGAGAGCAGGAACAGGATCGCGCCGGCCTGTTCGGCGGGGGTTCCCCTGCGACCCATGGCGATTGCGGTGCGATCGCGTTCGGGATCCTCGTCGACGTAGGTGGCCGAGGCGGCTGTTTCGGTGACCCCCGGTGCGACCGCGTTGACCCGGATACCACTGGCGGCCAGCTCGACGGCCAGCGTTCGCGTTGCCGCGACGATGGCGGCTTTCGCGGTGCCGTAGGCGATGTGGAACGGTGCGGTGTTCATCCCACTGATCGACGAAACCGACACGATCGAGCCGAGGTTGCCCTGTTCGCGGATTTCAGCGGCCACCGCCTGGCTCATGAAGAACATGGTCTCCAGGTTGGCGGTGAACAGCTCCCGCCAGTCCGCCCGGGACACCCGGGTGGCCGGCATCCAGGTCGCCGGGGCCGCACCGCCGGCGATGTTCACCAGGCCGTAGAGGGTTCCCTGCGCCGCGCGGGCCGCCTCAAGGACCGTCGCGATGCCCTCGTCGGTGGCGGCGTCGGCGACGACCGGCTGTACCGCGAGCCCCTGCTCAGCCAGCGGGCCGACATGGGTGTCGAGGTTTTCCCGCGACCTGCCGACGGCGATCACGGTGGCACCGGCCTCGGCGGCGAGCCGGGTGACGGTCGTACCGATCCCGCCGCCGCCGGCGCCGGAGACCACGACGATGCGTCCCACGAGACTCAGCAGCTCGGTCACGGCGTCAATTGTCCGTACAAATATCGACGTTCTTCATATTGCAGAACACTATTCCGCAGGGCTTTTATGCCGTCAAGGCCGGCTTTGACAGATGCCGTTTCTATTGTCTGGACCAGTTCGACCTTGATAGCGTCCAGTCATGACGACCTTCGAGACCGGTCGATACGGCGCGGCGGAGCCCGAGGCGGCGGCAGGGTGGACCGTGACCCGATTGACCGCGCCCAGCCGGCTGTTCGGCGCCAACGGTCTGCGCACCGGCCCCGACGGACGGCTGCACATCGCGCAGGTGACGGGCAGCCAGATCAGCGCGCTCGACGTGTCCACCGGCGCGCTGGAGACCATCAGCGCCAAGGGCGGGGACATCGTCGCCCCGGATGACCTGGCCTTCGGGCCCGACGGCGCGCTCTACGCCACCGAGGTGATGGACGGCCGGGTCAGCGTGCGCGACACCGCAGGCACCACCCGGGTGCTGCGCGATGATCTGCCGTCGGCCAATGGGATCACCGTCCATCAGGGGCGGTTGTTCGTCAACGAATGTCGGGACGGGGGCCGGCTGTTCGAACTCGATGTCGACGGTGGCGAGCCCCGGTTGATCCTGTCGGATCTGCCGTCGCCCAATGCCATGGAGTTCGGACCCGACGGGCTGCTGTACTTCCCGGTGATGACCGCCAACCAGATCTGGCGGGTCGATCCCGCCGGCGGCGCACCCGAGGTGGTCGCCGGCGATCTCGGGGTACCGGACTCGGTGAAGTTCGACGCCGACGGCACCATCGTGTCCACCCAGGTGGCCAGCGGCCAGGTGCTGCGCATCGACCCGCGCAGCGGCACCCGGACCGTGCTGGCCACGCTCACACCGGGACTGGACAACTGTGCCTTCGTCGACGGACGGTTGTTCGTCTCCAACTTCACCGGCTCCATCACCGAGATCCAGCCCGGCGGCGCCACCACCGCCGTGCTGCCCGGCGGGCTGAACTGGCCGCTGGACATCACCGTGGGCACCGATGGCGTCGTCCATATCGCCGACGGCACCTATCTGTACAGCCTCGGCGCCGACGGATCACTACACACCGTCGGCATGCTGTTCAGCCCCGGCTATCCGGGATTCGTGCGCGGGCTGGCGCAGGCCGGAGCCGGCGAATTCGTGGTGACCACCTCCGGTGGCCAGGTGGCCCGGTACCGGCCCGCGGACAACGAAACCGATTATCTCGCGGCTGGTTTCGACCAGCTCTACGGTGTCGCCCTGCTGTCCGACGGCAGCCCGGTCGTGGTCGAACAGGGCACCGGCCGGGTGCTGCGGCTAGCCGGCACGGACACCGAGGTGCTCGCCACCGGTCTGGACACCCCGGTCGGCGTGACCACCGATCACGACGGAGCGGTTCTGGTGTCGGTGGCCGGTGCGGTGCTGCAGGTGACCGGTTCGGGCACCGAGACCGTCGTCGACGATCTGGTCACCCCGCAGGGAATCCTGGTGCGCGCCGACACCCTGTACATCGTCGACGCCGGCACCAAGGCGGTCATCGCGGTCGATCTGACGACCGGGACCCGGCGGACCATCGCGGCCGGCCTGCCGGTGGGGGCGCCACCCGGTGTCACCCCCAAACCGCTGCGCGGGATGCCGCCGTTCTCGGGCCCGCAGGGGCCGTTCGCGGGGATCGCCGCCGGAGCAGATGGCACGCTCTACATCTCCGCCGACGGGGAGGGCAGCGTGCTGGCGCTGCAGCGTTCATGACCACCCATACCGCCGCCGAACACCGCTACCTGCAGGTGGCGCGCACCCTGCGCAAGGAGATCGTCGACGGGGTGTACCCGGTGGGCTCGCAAATGCCCACCGAACACGAACTGTGCGAGCGGTTCGCCGTCAGCCGGTACACGGTGCGGGAAGCGCTGCGCCGGCTGCGCGAGGACAACCTTGTCTCCTCCCGCCCGCGTACCGGCACCCAGGTGGTACCGCGGCCGACGACGAGTTCCTATGCGCAGGACGTGATGTCGATCAACGATCTGCTCGCCTTCGCCGCCGGGGCCCAGTTGGAGATCGAGTCCAACACCATGGTCACCATCGATGCCGAACTGACCGGTCGCACCGGTCTGGGGCTCGGTGAACAGTGGCTGGCGGTACGCGGACACCGCCTGGATGCCGAGACGCGTGTCCCGATCTGCCGCACCGAGTACTACATCAACCGCGCGTTCGCCGCGGTCGGGCGGATGTTGCACCGGCACACCGGTCCGATCTTCCCGCTGATCGAGGATCTGTTCGGGGTCAGCATCGTCGAGGTGCGCCAGGAGATCTCGGCGGTCCCGGTGGACCACGACCTGTCCGCACTGCTGCGAATCCCCGTCGGTGCGCCCGCCCTACAGCTGCAGCGCACCTACACCACCTCCGACGGGGACGTCGCCCAGGTCACCGTCAACACCCATCCGGCCCAGCACTACCGCCACTCGATGACCATGCGCCGGGTCAAGGGCTCGGTGTGAGCACACTGGCCGACGCGCTCCTCGAGGCGTCCCGCAGTACCCCCGACCGGGTGCTGATCGTCGACGGTGACACCACCGTCGACGCCGCGACACTGCACCGGCAGGCCACGGCACTGGCCACGGCGATGTCGGCACGCATGCCGGCCGGCAGCGTCGTGTCGTTCATGCTGCCCAACTGGCACGAGGCGGCCATCGTATACCTGGCGGCGACGCTGTCGCAGATGGTGGTCAACCCCATTCTGCCGTCCCTGCGCGACAGCGAGTTACGGTTCATCCTGAGTGACGCCGATGTGCGGATGATCTTCGTCCCGGAGCAGTTCCGCGGCCACGACCATGCCGCGATGCTGCGCAGGGTCAGCGCCGATCTGACCGACCCACCCGAGGTGGTGGTCGTCCGTGGCGCCGGGGACACATCGTTCACCGACCTGCTGCAGACCCCAGCCGCACCGCCGACCCGACCGGACCCGGCAGCGGTCCGCATGATCATGTACACCTCGGGTACCACCGGCCGGGCCAAAGCCGTTCTGCACAGCCATGAGTCGATCCACGCACTCATCCGTCAGATCGGGGCGCACTGGCGCGTCGACCCGGGCGACACCTTCCTGGTGCCCTCACCGGTCGCCCACATCGGCGGTTCGATCTACGCGTTCGAATGCCCGTTACTGCTCGGGTCTACGGCCGTGCTGATGCAACACTGGGACCCGGACGTCGCGGTGCAACTCATGCGGCAGTACCGCTGCACCCACATGGCCGGCGCCACACCCTTTCTGGAGGGTCTGCTGGGTGCGGCCGAACGAGCCGGCACCCGGTTACCCGATCTCAAGGTGTTCATCTGTGGTGGTGCGTCCGTTCCGCCCGCACTCATCACCCGGGCGGGCGGCTATTTCGAGAAGGCTGTCGTCACCCGGGTATACGGGTCGACCGAGGTGCCGGTGACCACCGTCGGTTCACCCGACGACCCCGCGCGGGCCGCCGATACCGACGGGCGACCGGGTATTGCCGAGATCGTGCTGGTGGACGGTGAGATCCGGGTTCGTGGTCCGCAGATGCTGGTGGGTTATCTGCACGACGAGGACACCGCCGCCGCTTTCGACGCGAGCGGCTACTTCCGCACCGGCGATCTGGGCATGCTCACGCCGGACGGTTACCTGGTGGTGACCGGCCGCGCCAAGGACATCATCATCCGCAACGGCGAGAACATCTCGCCCAAGGAGATCGAGGACATCCTGATCGGCCACCCCGGTATCGCGGAGGTCGCCGTCGTCGGCATCCCCGATGCCCGCACGGGTGAACGAGCCTGCGCCGTCATCGTGGCCGCCGATGCCGACCCGCCCGACATCGCCGATCTGGCCGCGCTGTTGCACCGGCACGGGTTGGCCAGGTTCAAGACACCCGAACGGGTGGTCGCCTGGGAGTCGCTGCCCAGAAACGATGCCGGCAAGATCCTCAAACACCAGATTCGCGCCACACTGACGAAGGAGTCGCACTGACATGCAGGTAGCGATCGTGACGGGCGCCAGCAGCGGTATCGGTTTCGGTTGCGCCACAACGCTCGCCGCGGCCGGAATGGCGGTCCTGGGTGTCGGTCGCGACCCGGACCGGCTGGCCGATCTGGAGCGGGCGATCGGCGACCCGGACCGCGTCGCCACCCTGGCTGTCGACCTGACCGCCGACGACGCGCCGACCCGCATCATCGACACCGCCGTCACCCGGTGGGGGCACGTCGACTTCCTGATCAACAATGCCGGGGTCGGCAGTCCGAAACCGTTGCACGAGACCGACGACGAATCGCTGGACTATTTCCTCGGCCTGATGTTGCGCGCACCGTTCCGGCTGGCCCGTGATGTCATCGGCCACATGGGACCTGGCTCGGCGATCATCAACGTCACGTCGACGTTCGCGGTGGTCGGCGGCCTGCGCGGTGGCGCCTACTCGGCGGCCAAGGGTGGGCTCACCGCCCTCACCGGGCACATCGCGTGTCAGTATGGCGCCCAGGGCATTCGGTGCAACGCCGTCGCCCCGGGGGTGACGCTGACACCGATGGTGGAGAAACGCCTCGACGACCCCGGTTTCCGCAAGATGCAGACCGAGATGACGCCGCACACCCGGCTCGGCACGGTCGACGACATCGCCGCCACCGTGGCGTTCCTGTGCTCCCCCGGTGGTGCATTCATCAACGGGCAGACCATCGTGGTCGACGGCGGGTGGAGTTCGACCAAGTACCTCTCGGAGTTCGCGCTCACCTCCGACTGGGTCGCCAAGTGAACCTGTACGGGCTACTGGACCAGGCCGCAACGCGTTTCGGTGAGCGCGGCGCGGTATATCGCGGGACCCGGCAGGTACACACCTGGGCGCAGTTGCGCGAGCGGGTGCTGCGGCTGGCCACCTCGATATCGGCCGGGCACGACACCGGCGCACGCATCGCCATCGCCAGCGAGAACCGGCCGGAGATCATCGAAGTGATGTTCGCCGTATGGGCGGCCGGTTGCGCGGTGGTGCCGATCAACTTCAAGCTGCACCCCCGTGAGATGGCGCAGATCATCGACGATTCCGGCGCCGCGATCGTCTTCGCCTCCCCCAAGATCGCCGCCGGGCTCGCCGGTGTCATCGAGACGACGGTCGAGGACGTCGAGACGTCCTCCTACGCAGCGCGATTCGAGTGCGTTCCCGCGACACCCGCCGACAGCGATCCGAGTGCGTTGGCGTGGCTGTTCTACACCAGCGGCACCACCGGCCGATCCAAGGGCGCCATGCTCAGTCACCGCAACCTGATGGCGATGACGGTGGCCCACCTGGCCGATTTCGACTCCCCGGACGAGAACTCCAGCCTGCTGCACGGCGCACCGATGTCACACGGTTCCGGCCTCTACATCGCACCCTATGTGCTGCGCGGTGCGCGTCAGGTGATCCCCGAGTCGGCGGGCTTCGACCCCGACGAGTTCCTGGACCTGTGTGCCCATCACCCGGGTGTCAGCTGCTTCCTGGCGCCCACCATGGTGGGCCGCCTGATCGCCACCGGTCGGTCGCGACCGACGAATCTGCAGACCGTGGTCTATGGCGGCGGACCCATGTACGTCGACAGCTTGAAGTCGGCGATGGCGGCGTTCGGTCCGATCTTCGTGCAGCTCTACGGGCAGGGCGAGGCGCCGATGACCATCACCGGTCTGCGCAGGCGCGACCATTGCGATGCCGATGACAGCGTCCTCGGCTCGGTCGGCTATCCGCGCTCCGGTGTCGAGGTCACTGTGCTCGACGCCCAAGGCAATCCGGCCGGTGTCGGTGAGATCGGCGAGATCGCCTGCCGTGGTGACGTTGTCATGTCCGGCTATTGGAACAACTCGGCGGCCACCGCTGCCACCCTCGTCGACGGTTGGCTGCACACCGGCGACATGGGCTCCTTCGACAGTCGCGGGTATCTGACCCTGCGCGACCGATCCAAGGACGTGGTGATCAGCGGCGGCAGCAACATCTATCCGCGCGAGGTCGAAGAAGTGCTGATCACCCATCCCGGGGTCGACGAGGCCTGCGTCGTCGGCGCCCCGGATGCGGACTGGGGCGAGGTGGTGGTGGCCTTCATCGTCGGGACGGCCGCCGAAGCGGACCTCGACGCCCACCTGCTGGAGCGGATCGCCAGGTTCAAACGTCCCAAGCGCTACGTCCACGTGCCCGAACTGCCCAAGAACAGTTACGGCAAGGTGCTCAAGCGAGAGTTGCGCGAACTCGTGCGCTGAGCGCTGGTAGACACGACACATGCAGATCGAAGACAGCGTCGTCGCCATCACCGGAGCGGGATCGGGTATCGGGAAGGCACTGGCCTCGGCGTTCACCGGTGCGGGCGCCTCCGTGGTGGCTGGTGATATCGACGCGCGGGCGGCCACCGCGACCGCCGCCGAGATCGGCGGCAGATCGATCGGAGTCGGCGCCGACGCCGCGACGGTCGACGGGATCGCGACACTGCTGGAAGCCGCACGCTCGACTTTCGGACCGGTCGATATCTTCGTCGCCAACGCAGGCATCATCGGTGCACCAGAACTGGGTACCGACGCCGATTGGGACCGGGTGCTGGACGTCAACCTGCGTGCGCACATCCGCGCCGCGGACGCGTTGATCCCGGAGTGGACGGCCCGCGGCAGCGGCCACTTCGTGGCGGTCGCCTCGGCTGCCGGCCTGCTGACCCAGATCGGTGCCGCCGGTTACGCCGTCACCAAGCACGCTGCGGTCGGGTTCGCCGAGTGGCTGGCGATCACCCACGGCGATAACGGCATCGGAGTGACCGTGGTCTGCCCGATGGGGGTGGCCACCCCGCTGCTGGACGCGATCGTCGACTCGACCGATGACACCGCCCGGGTGGCCGCGGCTTCCATCACCACGGCGGGCGAGGTGCTCTCGGCCGACGATGTCGCCGCCGCGACCCTGGCCGGGGTGCGCGACGGCACATTCCTGGTGCTACCTCACCCCGAGGTGCTGGACATGTACCGAGGAAAGGGCGCCGACTACGACCGCTGGATCGCCGGAATGCGCCGCTACCGGCGCGCGCTGCACGAGAATGCGCACACAGCACGCTGATACGAGAGGACGCGACACCATGGCGACACTGGAACCTGAGGTAGCCGAGTTTCTGATGACTGGTACCCGCACCGGCATGCTCGGGTACGTCGCGGCAGACGGGCGACCATTGGTCGCCCCGGTGTGGTTTGTCCTCGACGGTGACGACGTGCTCTTCAACACCGATTCTGGTTCGGCCAAGGCGCGTGCGTTCGCCCGCGACCCCAGAGTGGTTCTGTGCGTGGATGATCCGCATCCGCCGTTCTCGTTCGTCCAGATCCAGGGCACGGTCGTTGTTTCCGATGATCTCGACGAGGTCAGGTCGGTCGCCACCCGTGCCGGCGGCCGTTACATGGGCGCGGACCGAGCAGAGGAGTACGGGCGCCGCAACGGCGTCCCTGGCGAACTGGTCGTCAGGATCACCCCGACGAAGGTCGTCAAGGCGTTTCGTCTCGCCTCCTGACGCGAGTGCCAAGTCAGCCGCCGCAGCGGTTGCGGAAATCCTTGGCGGGTTGCCTGATCCCCCTCAGTTCATCGCGCACCTGTGGGTTGTCGGTGAGGAACTTCTCCATCGCGGCCCGCCGCTCATCCTTGTCGAGGCCGTCGAGGGAGGTGAAGAAGTCATTCACCGGTGGATGGGTGAACAGATATGCAGAGGTTGCGGCGGACACTCCGGCCAGCACCCCCGTAAGGTCGGCAGCCGTGCAGTTCGGCGGCGGAGGTGGTGCCGGTGATGCCGATGCGGCGCCCGCCGACGCGGTGAGAACGGCCAACACGCCTGCGATCGTCGCGACCATCCGCGGTGTCGACGCCACTTTCCAGGTCATCTGGTCCTCCTCCGTTTCGTCATCGACGGCCTCCCCGGTTTCCCCCACCGACGTTTCCGCCGCCGGGTCTGCCGAAGCCCGGGTCGACCGGTACGCCCGGCCTGCCCACGCCGGGGACGAAGTCAACATCGATGCCCCAGTAGTAGTCGTCGCAGGCATACCAGTCGAGGTCGCACGCGTAGGGCACATACGGCCCCGATGAACCGCTGGGGCCGTCGCCCGAGTTGCTGCCGCGCACATCACCCTGCGAGCAGATGGTGGTTCCGCCGGCACTGGTGCAATCGGCGCCTGCGTGCGGCGATGGTGTCGCGGAGAGACCCGCCCCGATCAGAGCGGGGACGATGAGCATTTTCAACAGTCGCATCCGACGACTCCCTCACCTCACGTCATGAGCGAACCCATGGCGAGCTGAACGCTTAGATCGTAACCCTCTCCGACACCGCGCACCAGGGGATTTACCCTGCTCAGGATTGGTTGTCGGTGGTTGGGGGCACCATGGTGGGATGCCGCCCGTCGTCGACCCGCTCGCCCGCTTCAGTCAGCTGACGCGGGAGTGGTTCGCGGGCACCTTCCCGGCCCCCACCAATGCTCAGGCCCAGGCCTGGGCGGCGATCGCCGACGGCAGCGACACGCTCGTGGTGGCGCCCACCGGCTCGGGTAAGACGCTGGCCGCCTTCCTGTGGGCGATCGACGACCTGGCCCGATCCCCGGCGGAGTCCACCGGCACCCGGGTGCTCTACGTTTCACCGCTCAAGGCGCTCGCGGTCGACGTCGAGCGCAACCTGCGCACGCCGCTGACCGGCCTAACCAGGGTGGCCGAGCGACTGGGCAGTACGGCCCCGCAGATCACCGTCGGTGTGCGTTCCGGGGACACCACGCCCAAACAGCGCCGTGATCTCATCACCCGTCCACCCGACATCCTGATCACCACGCCAGAGTCGTTGTTCCTCATGCTGACCTCGTCGGCTCGCGAGACGCTGACCACCGTCACCACCATCATCGTCGACGAGGTGCATGCGGTCGCGGCCACCAAACGTGGTGCGCACCTGGCCGTTTCGCTTGAGCGGCTCGACGCGTTGCTGGACCGCCCCGCCCAGCGGATCGGCCTGTCGGCCACCGTGCGTCCGGCCGAAGAAGTGGCCCGTTTCCTCACCGGCAGCGGCGCGACCATCGTCTGCCCGCCCGCGGACAAGACCTTCGAGTTGCAGGTACAGGTCCCGGTGCCGGATATGACCAATCTGGCCGAGGGATCGATCTGGCCCGATGTCGAGGAACGCATCGTCGACCTGATCGAGACGCACCGGTCCTGCATCGTCTTCGCCAATTCCCGGCGCCTCGCAGAACGACTCACCTCGCGGCTCAACGAGATCCATGCCGAACGCAACGGTGTGGAGTTGCCAGGCTCGGCCGACGATGGTGGTGCGAACAAGAAGGTGGCCGGTGGTGCCCCGGCGTACGTGATGGCCAGCGGGCAGAGCTTCGGCGCTCCCACCGAACTGGCGAAGGCACACCACGGTTCGGTGAGCAAGGAGCAGCGCGCGCTCGTCGAGGATGACCTGAAAAGCGGACGCCTCAAGGCGGTCGTGGCCACCTCCAGCCTCGAGCTCGGCATCGACATGGGCGCGGTCGACCTGGTCATCCAGGTCTCCGCGCCGCCATCGGTGGCCAGCGGTCTGCAGCGCATCGGCCGTGCCGGACACCAGGTCGGTGAGATCTCCCAGGGTGTGCTGTTCCCGAAACATCGCACCGATCTCATCGACTGCGCGGTCACCGTCCAACGGATGCGGGCGGGCCAGATCGAGACCATGCGGGTGCCCACCAATCCGCTCGATGTGCTGGCTCAGCACACCGTCGCCGCGGCGGCGCTGGAGCCGCTGGACGCCGACGCCTGGTTCGACACCGTGCGGCGCAGCGCGCCCTTCGCGACATTGCCGCGCACGGCCTTCGAGGCCACGCTGGACTTGCTGTCCGGCAAGTACCCGTCCACCGAGTTCGCCGAATTGCGCCCACGCCTCGTCTATGACCGCGACGCCGGCTCATTGACCGCGCGCCCTGGTGCGCAGCGGCTTGCCGTCACCTCCGGCGGTGCGATCCCCGATCGCGGCATGTTCACCGTGTATCTGGCCTCCGAAGACGAGAAGCCGTCCCGGGTCGGTGAGCTCGACGAGGAGATGGTCTACGAATCCCGCCCGGGTGACGTCATCTCACTGGGTGCCACCAGCTGGCGGATCACCGAGATCACCCATGACCGGGTGCTGGTGATACCCGCGCCGGGATTGCCTGCACGGCTGCCGTTCTGGCGGGGGGACAGCGTGGGCAGGCCCGCCGAACTCGGCGCCGCGGTCGGCGCCTTCACCGGTGAACTCGCCAAGATGGATTCCGAGGGTTTCCGGCAGCGTTGCCGCGATGTCGGCTTCGATGATTACGCCACCGACAATCTGTGGCACCTCATCGACGAGCAGCGTCAGGCCACGGGCGCGGTCCCCAGTGACAGCACGCTGGTGGTGGAGCGGTTTCACGACGAACTCGGTGACTGGCGCGTGATCCTGCACTCCCCCTATGGTTTGCGCGTCCACGGTCCGCTGGCATTGGCCGTGGGACGCCGGCTGCGCGAGCGTTACGGTATCGACGAGAAACCCACTGCCTCCGACGACGGCATCATCGTGCGCCTTCCCGACGGTGGGGAAGATCCGCCGGGGGCCGACCTCTTCGTCTTCGAGCCCGACGAACTGGATGCCATCGTCACCGCGGAGGTCGGCGGTTCGGCACTGTTTGCCTCGCGGTTCCGCGAGTGCGCCGCTCGGGCGCTGCTGCTGCCGCGGCGCCACCCGGGTAAACGCTCCCCGCTGTGGCACCAGCGGCAGCGGGCCTCACAGCTGCTCGACGTGGCCCGCAAGTATCCGGAGTTCCCGATCGTGCTGGAGGCCGTCCGGGAATGCCTCCAGGATGTCTATGACGTCCCCGCGCTGACCGACCTGATGAGCAAGGTCGCTCAGCGCCGCGTCCGGCTCGTCGAGGTCGAGACCGCCACCCCGTCGCCCTTCGCCGCCGCCGCCCTGTTCGGCTATGTCGGCGCGTTCATGTACGAGGGTGACAGCCCGCTCGCGGAGCGCCGTGCGGCTGCCCTGTCGCTGGACACGGTGTTGCTCGCCGAGCTGCTCGGCCGTGTCGAACTGCACGATCTGCTCGATCCGGATGTGGTGGCCACCACCGCCCGCCAACTCCAGCACCTCGAGCCCGATCGCGCCGCCCGCGATGCGGAGGGCGTCGCGGACCTGCTGCGATTGCTGGGACCGCTCACCCAGGAGGAAATCGCCGCTCGGGCAACGACACCCGATATCGGCGGCTGGCTGGAGGGGCTGCGGCAAGCACGCCGGGCGCTGACCGTCTCCTTCGCCGGCCGGACGTGGTGGGCGGCGGTCGAGGACATCGGATTGCTGCGTGACGGTGTTGGCGTCGCGGTCCCGGTGTGGGTGCCGGCAAGCCTCAGCGAGTCGGTCAAGGATCCGCTTTCCGATCTGCTGGGCCGATACGCGCGCACCCACGGTCCCTTCAGCACCGACGAGGCGGCGGCCAGGTTCGGTCTGGGCATCCGGGTGACCTCCGATGTGCTCGGCCGCCTGGCTGCTGACGGCAGGTTGATCCGCGGCGAGTTCACCGCCGCGCCGGGTCCCTCCGAACAATGGTGTGACGCCACCGTTCTGAAAATCCTGCGCCGTCGGTCACTGGCAGCGTTGCGGGCCGCGGTCGAGCCCGTGAGCACCGCCGCATACGGACGCTTCCTGCCCGCCTGGCAGCACCTGGGATCAGAGCAGGTGCGCGGCGTGGATGGCGTGGCCGCGGTCATCGAGCAGCTGGCCGGACACCCACTTCCCGCGTCGGCGATCGAACCGCTGATATTCGGCCAACGCGTCGCCGATTACCAGCCGGCCATGCTGGACGAGCTACTGGCCTCCGGTGAGGTCACCTGGTCGGGCGCCGGGCAGATCGGCGGCAGCGACGGGTGGATCGCGTTCCACCTCGGTGAGACGGCGGCACTGACACTGGCAGCGCCGATCGATATCGACTTCACCGACACACACCGAGCCATCCTGGATGCCCTCGGGCACGGTGGCGCATTCTTTTTCCGCCAGCTCACCGACGGCTCGACCGGGACCGAATTCAAAACTGCCCTCTGGGATCTGATCTGGGCGGGCTGGGTCACCGGTGACACGTTCGCCCCGGTGCGTGCTGTGCTGGCCGGCTCGCGACGCTCTGGCGCGCCCGCGCATCGGCAGCGTCAACGTCCGCCCCGGTTGAGTCGCTACAGCCTGACCCAGGGCCAGCAGCGAGCCGACCCGATGGTGGCCGGCCGCTGGTCTGCCCTACCCACGGCGACACCGGATTCCACGGTGCGCGCACACTTCCAGGCCGAGTTGCTGCTGAACCGCTATGGCGTACTCACCCGCGGTGCCGCAGACGGGATACCCGGCGGGTTCGCGATGTTGTACAAGGTGCTGACCGCCTTCGAGGACGCCGGTCGCTGCCAGCGTGGCTACTTCGTGGAATCCCTTGGCGGGGCGCAGTTCGCGGCCGCCTCGACGGTGGACCGGCTGCGCTCCTATCTCGACGGGGTGGACCCGCAGCGCCCCGAACTCCACGCCGTGGCGTTGGCGGCCACCGATCCGGCCAACCCCTATGGTGTGGCGCTGCCGTGGCCCGATGACACCGAGCTGACGCATCGGCCCGGCCGCAAGGCCGGCGCGCTGGTCGTCCTGGTCGACGGCGCCCTGGTCTGGTTCGTCGAACGCGGCGGGCGAACCCTACTCAGTTTCACCGATGACCCCGGCACCCAACAGGCCGCCGCCGCGGCCCTGTCCGGCCTGGTGAGCACAGGCCGGGTGCCATCATTGTTGGTCGAGAAGATCAACGGCACAAGCGTGCTGGAACTCGCCGGCGACGCGACCCTCACCGCCGTCCAGGACGCGCTGCTGGAGTCAGGCTTCGCCCGCACCCCCCGTGGCCTGCGACTTCGCTGAGCGCACGATACTGAACTCATGCCCGAGGGTGACACGGTCTATCGCACCGCCACGAAACTGCGGGAAGCGCTCGTCGGCCGCACCCTGACCCGTTGCGACGTCCGAGTCCCACGGTATGCGGCGGTCGACCTGACCGGTGAGCACGTCGACGAGGTGCTCAGCCGCGGCAAGCACCTGTTCATCCGCGTCGGCGCGGCCAGCATCCACTCCCACCTCAAGATGGACGGCAGCTGGGTGATCGGCTCGTTCCGTGGTCCCCAGCATCGGATCAGGATCGTGCTGGGCACCGCCGACACCGTGGCCTTCGGCATCGACCTGGGCGTGCTGGAAGTGCTCGAGCGCGCCGCCGACCAGGACGCCGTCGCCCATCTGGGCCCCGACCTGCTCGGCCCGGACTGGGATCCGCAACTGGCCAGGCAGAACCTGATGGCCGAGCCGGATCGTGAACTCGCCGATGTGCTGTTGGACCAACGGGTCATGGCCGGTGTGGGCAACGTGTACGCCAACGAACTGTGCTTCGTGCTCGGTAAGCGACCCGACTCCCCCGTCGGCGAGGTTGCCGATCCGCTACGCGTCGTCCAGCGCGCGCGGGACATGTTGTGGCTCAACCGCAACCGTGCCAATCGCATCATCACCGGCAATACCCGCAGGGGCCAACAGTTCTGGGTGTACGGCAGGGCCGCAGAACCGTGTCGCCGCTGCCGAACCCCCATCAGGAGGGACGACAGCGGCGACCGTATCCGGTATTGGTGCCCCAACTGCCAACGCTGAGCGCGTCAGGCAGCGGCCCTGGCCTGCGACTCCTCGGCGGGTTTGCGATTCGGCAGCGCCAGCCGCCAGATCTTCTTGACCACCGAGAAGAACTGCTTGGGCAGCGGTCCACTGTTGTAGGGCAGGCCGTAACGCTGGCAGATCTCGCGGACCTCACCGGAGATCTCCGCGTAGCGGTGGGCCGGGATGTCCGGGAACAAGTGGTGCTCGATCTGGAAGGACAGGTTGCCACTGAAGATGTGGAACCACTTGCCGCCACTCAGATTCGCCGAACCCAGCAGCTGCCGGTAATACCACTGGCCGCGGGTCTCGCTCTTGGTCTCCTCGACGGTGAACTCGTGGGTGCCCTCGGGGAAGTGACCGCAGAAGATGATGGCGTAGGACCACACGTTGCGCATCAGGTTGGCCGTCATGTTGCCGGCGAACACGAACGGTGCGAACGGTCCGGCCAGCAGCGGGAAGGCCACGTAATCCTTGACGGTCTGCTTCTTGACCTTCGCCCACATCTCGGTGAGCATCTCTTTCTTGTCGCGCAGTTTGATCTCACCGGCGCGGATGCGCTCGGTCTCCAACTCGTGCAGCGCGACGCCGTACTGGAAGAACACCATCAGCAGGAAGGCGTAGACCGGGTTACCCAGGTAGTACGGATGCCACTTCTGGTCCTCGCTCATCCGCAGGATGCCGTAGCCGATATCACGGTCCAGGTCCACGATGTTGGTGTAGGTGTGGTGCATGTAGTTGTGCGAGTGCCGCCACTGGTTGGACGGGCAGGCCGAATCCCATTCGAAGTTCTGCCCGCGCAACGCCGGATCGCCCATCCAGTCGTACTGGCCGTGCATGACGTTGTGGCCGATCTCCATGTTGTCGAGGATCTTCGACAGACCCAACATCACGGTCCCGACCGGCCAGGCCGGCGGCAGGAACAGCAGCACCCGGCCGCCGAACTCGAGACCGCGCTGCCACTTGATGATCTGTCGGATGTAGTTGGCGTCGCGCTCGCCGAGATCGGCCAGCTGGCGCTCACGGATGGCGTCGAGTTCGGCGCCGAAGGCCTCGAACTGTTCCGGGGTGAGCCTGTACTTTGCCGAGCTGCGGGGCTTGGCGGGGGTCGGGGTGGAGCTACGGGGCAAATCCAAGGTCGTCATGACATTGCCTTTCGTTTCTCGAAAACTTCAGGGATTCAGGTGTTCAGAGGTCGATGGCGACATCGCCGACCGGGGCGCTGACGCAGATCCGGATGTCTTCACAATCGTCGGTGGATACCGTTCCGTTGAGCAGATTGCGCACCGCGCCGCGGGTTTTGGGTCGAGTGCAGCTGAAGCAGATGCCCATCCGGCAGCCGCTCTCGGGGTTCAGCCCGGCGGCCTCGGCCTGCTCGAGCAGCGTCTGGCCGCTGTCGGCGACCTCGACGCCGCTGGTCGTGAAACTGATGGTGCCGCCCGTCGATTCGGCAGGAACGGCGAACACCGGCGGGACGAAACTCTCGGACCGCGCATCCGGACGCAGTTCCCGGACGGCCTCGACCAGCGCCGGTGGACCGCACACGTAGACGGCATCGGGTTCGGCCATAGCCGCCGACAGGTGGTGGGCGGCGAAGTGGCCGTCGAGGTCAGCGCCCTGATCGTCTCGGGTGTAGCCGTGCAGTACCCGCACACCGGGCATCCGATCGAGCTCATCGCGATAGCAGGCGTCCTGCTCGCAGCGCGCATAGTGGATGAAGGCCGCCTCACCGGTGAACCCTTCGGCCTTCAGGGTGCGCAGCATCGACAACACCGGGGTGATACCGCTGCCGCCGGAGACGAACAGGATGCGCTCGGGACGCTGGGCCGGCATGGTGAAGTCACCGCCGACGGAGTCCAGTCCGACCACCATGCCCGGCTTGGCGTTCTCGTACAGGTAGGTCGACACCAGCCCGCCGTCGTGCAGGCCGACGGTCAGCTCGATGAGCCGGCTGCCCTCGGCGCTGGCCGGCGAGTACGGCCTGGTCCGGCGGCGGCCGTCGATCTCCACCGACAGGTTGATGTGCTGCCCCGCCCGAAAGCCGGTGAAGGCCTGGTTGGGTTCCAGCGTCAGCGTGACGCTGCGGGTCGTCTGGCGGCGTACCGCCACCACCTTTGCGCGGGCATTGCCCTTGATCCACACCGGATCGACGATCTCGGTGTACCGGTCCACACCATGCGGTCCGGTCAACAGATCCAGCAGCGGCGAGCGGAGCACCCGGTCCCGCAGCCTGTGCGTCAACGTTTCGGTGAACATATGTACACTCTGAAACAGTACCGCCGGTCCCGTCAACCAATATCTGCAGGTTGTGATGGCCATAACACGGTGAACACATGTACTCCCAAATCACTAACAAGTGGAGACGCAATGACGGGCACGGCCCGATGAGCACAGTTGTAGGCTCGATGGTTGTGGAAAGCGACACGCCAAGGTCCCGGTCGGGCCGCTCCGGCCGGAGCCGGTCCAGCCGGCCGGCAAAGGACACCTTGTCGCGCGAAGAGCGCAAAGAGGTCACCCGCCGAGCCATCGTCGCCGCCGCCCTGCACCTGCTGGAGCAGGACAGCTTCACCGCACTGAGCCTGCGCGAGGTGACCCGCGAAGCCGGGATCGTGCCCGCCGCCTTCTACCGGCATTTCGAATCCATGGAAGCGCTCGGGCTGGTGCTCATCGACGAGTCCTTCCGCTCACTGCGCGATATGCTGCGCGGCGCGCGGGCCGGCAAGCTCGACCCCAACCACGTCATCGACTCGTCGGCCGAGATCCTGATCGCGAGCATCAGCGAACGCCGTGAGCACTGGCGGTTCATCACCCGCGAACGCTCGAGCGGAGTCTCGGTGCTGCGGTACGCCATTCGCACCGAGCTCCGACTGCTCACCTCTGAGCTCGCCATCGACCTGGCCCGCTTCCCCGGCCTCAAGGGCTGGAGCAGCGAGGATCTCAACATCCTGGCCAGCCTGTTCGTCAACGCCATGATCTCGGTCGCCGAACTGGCCGAGGACGCCGCCGACCAGACCGCGCTCGATGAGATCAAACGGACCGCCATCAAACAGATGTCGATGATCACCATCGGGGTCCGGGGCTGGAACAGCGCGACCACCTAGAGTCGGCTCATGCCGACCCTCGAGCTCTCCCGTCCACGCCCCGAGATCGCCGTCATGACCCTGAACAGGCCGGACAAGCTCAACGCGCTGTCCCCCGAACTCGTCGAGGATCTGCACGCCACCCTGGACACGATCGCAGCGGACAACGACTGCCGGGTGGTGGTGCTCACCGGCGCCGGTCGCGGATTCTGCTCGGGGCTGGACCTCACCGACAGCAGCACGCCACCGGTCTCGGACGGACTGGAGAAGCCGCGGGCGGGGATGCGCTGGCAGGAACGTATTGCCGCGTTGACGGTCAAACTGCACCGGCTGCGCCAGCCCGTGATCGCCGCGGTCAACGGCGCGGCCTACGGCGGCGGGTTCGCCCTCGCCATGGCCAGTGACATCCGCGTCGCCTCGGAGGCCGCGCGCTTTTGCACCCAATTCATCAAGCTCGGCCTCGGCGGCTGCGATATCGGGGTCAGTTACACGTTGCCGCGCATCATCGGTGCGGGCCCCGCCTTCGACCTGATCCTGACCGCGCGCACCGTCGACGCCGCCGAGGCGCTGCGCCTGGGCATGGTGTCCCGGATCGCGACGGACCCGCTGGCCGAAGCACTCGACATCGCCGAAACCATGTGCGGATTCGGCACATTCGGCCTCGAATCGACCAAACAGGTGCTATGGGCCAATCTCGACGCGGGCTGCCTGGAAACCGCGCTGCAGGTCGAGAACCGCAGCCAGATCCTGGCCGCCGGCAGCGGCGCGATGCAGGCTTTCACCGATGCATTCGCCGCCCGCAAGCAGGGTTAGCGGGGCGTCCCGCCGCCGTCGACGATCACGACCTGCCCGGTGATGTAACTGCCGGCCGCCGAACACAACAGCAGCGCAGCCCCCACCATCTCGTCAGGGGATGCCAGCCTGCCCAACAAGGTCCCGTTGGTCATCGCATCGATGGCCTCCTGCGGGTTGTTGCGCATCATGTCGGTGTCCACAGGTCCGGGCGCGATGGCATTGACCCGGATACCGGCCGACACCAGCTCGGCGGCCATCGATCGGGTCATCGACATCAACGCGGCCTTGCCCGATGCGTAGATGGACAACGCCGGCGCGAACATGAACGCGCCGACCGAGACCATGTTCAGGACGGCCGCGGCCGTACTGCGCTGCAGATGCGGCAGTGCGTGCTGCACCAGGAACACCGGTCCCTGCAGATTGACCGCATACGACTTCTGCCACGCCTCCGGCGTCATCTGGCCGATCGGCTGGGCCAGCGCGTTGGCGGCATTGTTGACCACCACATCGATGCCGCCGAACTCGGCAACCGTCGCCTCCACCAGGGCGCCCAGGTCGTCCACGTCACCCATGTGCGTCGGCACCCCGATGGCCTGCCCACCGAGGCCGCGCAGATGCTCCGCAGCGGCCGCGCAGGCCTCCGGTTTACGGCTGGCGACGACCACCCTGGCACCGGCCAGCACGAACCCCTCGGCCAGCGCAAGACCGATTCCGCGGGTGCCCCCGGTCACAATCACGGTGCGATCAGTCATGTCGAACAATCGGTCAAAAGCTGCGCGATCCACGCCAGTAGTAGATCAGATCGCCCCGCTGACGTGCGGGAAACTGGACCCCAGCAACCGACCGCGCGCCCCTCGGACCGGTCGCCTACGCTCTACGCGGACCCCTTCGAGGGGCGCACCTAGGCTGTGAACATCTGTTTCGGCAGCTAATCTCGATCCGAACCGGGTGCCGCGCCGATCGGGCGGGCCCGCGAACCTGGAGGTGTAATGCAGATCGCTGGACGCGGGGCCGGCAAGATTGCCAGTTCTGTGCTGCATCGCCGGAACTACATCGCAGCCCGGAACATGTTCCGCGTCTACGAGCATCCGATCGCGGTCTTCAAGCAGTATCTGACCGGCGGCGGGAGCTACCCCACCACGATGCGCCTGCGCAGCCCGATGGGCTGGCTCGAGCTACGCCTTTACTCGTCGCACGACCTGCTCACCGTCAACGAGATCTTCTGCCGGTCGGACTACCACGCCGATGCCGACGACCGCGTCATCGTCGACTACGGCTCCAATATCGGCATCTCGGCGGCATACTTCCTTTCCCGCAGCAAGGACGCCTACACCTATCTGTTCGAGCCGCTGCCGCGGAACGTCACGCGCCTACAGGAGAACCTGCGCCCCTTCGAGGATCGGTACACCCTGCAGCAGGTCGCGGTGGGAGCGGCCGCAGGCGAGGTCGAGTTCGGGTTCGAGGAGACCGGGCGCTACGGCGGCGTCAACGCCCACTTCGGCAACTCGCTGACCGTGACCTGTGTGGAATCACAACAGGTGCTTCGCGATGTCATCGACAAGCACGGGCACATCGACATCCTGAAGATCGATATCGAAGGACTGGAAGCGGCCGTCATCGACAACATCCCGGTCGATGTCGCGGCGAAGATCAAGAAGCTCTACGTCGAGTACCTCTTCGACGAGAACCCGCTCGCGCAGACCCACTCGCTGGAGCACTACGGCGGTATCGCCCAGTTCACCCGTCTAGCGAACTGACAACTCCCGCAGGCTGACGAACCGGCGGGATGCACCGCTGAGCGGGTCGTCGAACTCCAGGCATCGGGCCAGCAACTGCAGCGGTCGCGAGAAATCGCCCGACGGCACCTCGACGATGTGCGGATAGAGCGGGTCGTTGTCGATCGGCACGCCCATCGAATTCATCTGCACCCGCAACTGATGGGTCCGCCCGGTGCGTGGGCACAGCTTGTACAGCCCGGCGCCCAGACTCTCGGCATAGGTCACGGCGTTCGGCTCGCCGGGCTCCTCGAACGCCTGCAGGCGACCGCGCACCTTGGTGATCCTGCTGCGCAGCACCGCGGGAAGCGCGACGGTCGGGGTTCCGGCGGCCCGCGCCAGATATGTCTTGCGCACGCGGCCGTCGGCGAACATCGTCTGATAGGCACCCCGCACCTCGCGGCGGACGGTGAACAGCAGCACGCCGGCTGTCAGCCTGTCGAGCCGATGCGCCGGGCTCAGTTCGGCAAGGCCGAGCTCACGGCGCAACCGCACCAACGCGGTCTGCACGACATGCCCACCGCGGGGCATGGTCGCCAGGAAGTGGGGTTTGTCGACGACGACGATATCGTCGTCGTGGTGCAGGATCGGCATGTCGAACGGCACCGTCACCTCGTCGGGCAGATCGCGGTAGAGGTAGACGTGCGCGCCCGCCGCAAGCACCGAGTTCTCGTCGTAAGGGACACCATCGGACGAGAACACGTCTCCGGCAACTACTTTGGCGCCCGCGCCCCAGCGTCGCTCGAACTCGTCGACCAATCTTCCGCCGTGCAGCCGCACCCGCGCCGGGCCGATCCCGGCGTACCGGTCGGATGTGCTCAAGTAAGCGGCACCGGTTCCAGGATCTCCGCGCGCGCCTCGGGGGCCGCCGCTCGCAGGGCATCGGCGGACTCGTCGTCCGGTTGGGTCTGCGAGCGCACCTCGGCCTCCACCCGCGCCACATAGGTCGCCACCTCGCGATCGATGTCCGCTTCGCTCCAACCGAGCACGGGGGCAACGGTTTCGGCGACCTCACGGGCACAGTCCACACCCCGGTGCGGATACTCGATCGAGATCCGCATCCGCCGGGCCAGGATGTCCTCCAGGTGCAGCGCGCCTTCGGCCGCCGCGGCGTAGACCGCCTCCACCTTCAGGTATACCGGCGCGGCCGTGATAGGTTCGAGCAGTTCGGGTTTCCCGTCCGCCATCGTCAAAACCTCACTGATCAGCGAGCCGTAACGATCCAGCAGGTGGCGGACCCGGTAAGGGTGCAGATCGTAATGGGCACCCACATGCTCGGTCTGGTTCACCAGTGCGAAGTAGCCGTCGGCGCCCACCAGCGGCACCTTCTCGGTGATCGACGGCGCCACCCGGGTCGGCACGAATTCGGCTGCGGCATCGATGGCGTCGGCGCCCATCACCCGGTAGGTGGTGTACTTGCCGCCCGCAATGGCCACCAGCCCCGGCGAGGGCACCGCCACGGCGTGTTCGCGGGACAGCTTGGAGGTCGACTCGCTCTCACCGGCCAACAGCGGACGCAGGCCGGCATAGACACCGTCGATATCGTCATGAGTCAGCGGCGTGGCCAACACCGAGTTGACGTGACCGAGGATGTAGTCGATATCGGCCTTCGTCGCCGCCGGGTGGGCCAGGTCGAGATTCCAGTCGGTATCGGTGGTCCCGATGATCCAGTGGGTGCCCCACGGGATGACGAACAGCACCGACTTCTCGGTGCGCAGGATGATCGCCACCTCGCTGACGATGCGATCACGCGGGACCACGATGTGCACACCCTTGGAGGCGCGCACCCGGAACCGTCCGCGCTCCTTGCTCAGAGCCTGGATCTCGTCGGTCCACACCCCGGTCGCGTTCACCACGACATGTCCGTGCACCTCGGTGACGGCGCCGTTCTCCGAGTCGCGCACCCGCACGCCGGTCACCCGGTCACCCTCGCGCAGCAGTGCCACGACCTGGGTCGAGGTGCGCACCACCGCGCCGTAATGGGCCGCGGTGCGGGCCACCATCATGGTGTGGCGCGCATCGTCGACAACGGTGTCGAAGTACCGGATGCCGCCGATCAGCGAGCTGCGCTTGAGGCCGGGGGCCAGCCGCAACGCTCCGGCTTTGAGCAGATGTTTCTGCGCCGGAACGGATTTCGCTCCACCGAGCTGATCGTAGAGAAAGATGCCTGCCGCGATATAGGGCCGCTCCCACAGCCGTTTGGTGAGGGGGAACAGGAATGGCAGCGGTTTCACCAGATGCGGGGCCAGGGTCGTCAGCGAGAGCTCGCGCTCGTGCAGCGCCTCGCGCACCAGGCCGAACTCCAGTTGCTCCAGGTAGCGCAGGCCACCGTGGAACATCTTGGAGCTGCGGCTCGACGTGCCCGAGGCGTAATCGCGCGCCTCGACCAGCGCCACCCTCAGACCACGGGTCGCGGCGTCCAGGGCGGCACCGGCGCCGACGACGCCACCGCCGATGACGACGACGTCGAACTGTTCGCTGCCGAGTCGTTCCCAGGCCGTCGCGCGCTGGGCAGGACCGAGTTGAGCTTGACCATTGCCAGAAATCGGGTCAGTCACGCCCTCGAGCCTACGTTGCGTGACGGGCCGGTGTGGGCCGTCGAGACGAGGAACTGACCTTTAGTCGAGATCGTCGTGGGCCATCAGCCGGCGTGCCGCCTCGACGATCGAGCCCGACAGCGACGGATACACCGACAGGGTTTGTGCGAGGTCGGTGACGGTGAGGTTGTTCTGTACCGCAAGCGCGATCGGCAGGATCAGCTCGGAGGCGATCGGCGCGACCACCACACCGCCGATCACCACACCGGTCGCGGGCCGGCAGAAGATCTTGACGAAACCGCGGCGCAGCAGCGACATCTTGGCCCGCGCATTGGTGGTCAGCGGCAGCATGAGCGTGCGCGCGGGCACCTCCCCGCTGTCGATCTTGGTCTGCGGGACGCCGACCGCCGCGATCTCCGGGCGGGTGAACACCGCGGCGGCCACGGTGCGCAGCCGGATCGGGTTCACCCCCTCTCCGAGTGCGTGGTACATCGCGATGCGGCCCTGCATGGCGGCCACCGAGGCCAGCGGCAACAGGCCCGTGCAGTCACCGGCGGCGTAGATACCCGGTGCGGTGGTGCGCGAGACCCGGTCGACCTTGAGGTAGTTGCCGGGACCCAGCTCGATGCCGACCCGCTCCAGGCCGAGGCCGCTGGTGTTGGGCACCGAGCCGACCGTCATCAGCGCGTGACTGCCCTCGACGGTGCGCCCGTCGGCCATCGCAACCTTGATACCGGTGTCGGTGCGGGTCACCGAGTCGGCGCGGGCGTTCTTCACCAGCTGGACACCGCGTTCGGCGAAGGCCTCCTCCAGCACCGCGGCCGCGTCGGAGTCCTCGTGGGGCAGGATCTGATCGCGGCTGGCCACCACCGTCACCTTGACGCCGAGCTCGGTGTAGGCGCTGCAGAATTCGGCGCCGGTGACCCCTGAGCCGACGATCACCAGGTGCTCGGGAAGCTCGGTCAGGTCGTAGAGCTGGCGCCAGTTCAGGATGCGTTCGCCGTCGGGCCGGGCATTGGGCAGCACCCGCGGGGTTGCGCCGGTGGCGATCAGCACCACATCGGCCTTGAGCACCCCGGTCTTGCCGTCGCGCGTGGTGACCTTCACCCGATGGTGGGCCATCCCGGGGACATCGTCGACCAGCTCGCCGCGGCCCTGGACGACGGTGACGCCGTTGCTGAGCAACTGCGAACCGATATCCGCCGACTGCGAGCGGGCGAGCGTCTTGACCCGGTTGTGGATCTGGCCCAGCGAGATCTTCGCGTCGTCGATGGCGATGTCGAACCCGAGGCCGTTGGCGCGCCGCAGCTCGGTACGCACGCCGGTCGAGGCGATGAACGTCTTGGAGGGCACGCAGTCGAACAGCACACACGCCCCACCCACGCCGTCACTGTCGACGACGGTGACCTGGGCGGCCTCCGGGCCGCGCGCCGCCGCCACCAGGGCAGCTTCGTAGCCGGCCGGTCCACCGCCGATGATCACGATCCTGGTAGGCACGGTCATAACCTAGTCAATCCCGCGCGGGCGCGCTGCCGAGCCCGGCCTTATCCCCGGGTCGCTTCGCTCCTGCCCACCGGACCGCTTAAGGTTGGCCCCGTGCCGCTCTACGCCGCTTACGGATCGAACATGCATCCGGAACAGATGCTGCAGCGCGCGCCGCATTCGCCGATGGCCGGTACCGGCTGGTTGCACGGCTGGCGCCTGACCTTCGGCGGCGAGGATTACAGCTGGGAAGGGTCGCTGGCGACCCTGGTCGAGGACCCCGAGTCCAAGGTGTTCGTCGTGCTCTACGACGTGACCGCGGAGGACGAGGCCAACCTGGATCAGTGGGAAGGCTCCGAGCTCGGCTTCCACAAGAAGATCCGGTGCCGGGTGCAACGGCTGTCCTCCGACACCAGCACCGATCCGGTCCTGGCCTGGCTCTATGTGGTGGACGCCTGGGAGGGCGGACTGCCCTCGGCCCGCTATCTCGGGGTGATGGCCGATGCCGCCGAGATCGCCGGGGCCCCGGCCGATTACGTCCACGACATCCGGACCCGCCCGGCCCGCAACGTCGGCCCCTGACTCGTCTGCAATGTTCCGCTGACAGCGTTGTCATGGATATATATCCGCGACAACGCTGTCAGCGGAACATTGCGATCTAGACGAGGCCGGACTGCTCCACCAGATTGACCATTGTGCGCACCCCGACCGCGAGCGCACGCTCGTCCAGGTCGAAGGTCGGCTGGTGCAGGTCCAGCTGCGGGCCCTGACCCGACCACACACCCAGTCGCGCCATCGCCCCCGGCACCTCTTCCAGGTACCAGGAGAAGTCCTCGCCACCACCGGACTGGTGGGTGTCGGCCAGCGCGTCGGGCCCCAGCGCCTCGATGGCGTGGGTGAAGATCCGGGTGGCCACCTCCTCGTTGACCACCGGCGGCACGCCGCGGCGATAGTTCACGCTGTGCTCCACGGCCAGCGGCGCGAGTAGGGACGAAACAATCTCGCGGACAAGCGATTCCAGGGTGAGCCAGGTGTCCCGGCTGGCGGTGCGCACGGTGCCCGCCAAGGTGCCGGTCTGCGGGATCGCATTGGCCGCGACACCGGCGTTGACCGCACCCCACACCATCACGGTGCTCTTGCGCGGGTCGATTCGCCGCGACAGCACACCGGGCACCCCGGTGATCAACGTGCCCAGGGCGTACACCAGGTCCCCGGTCAGATGCGGGCGCGAGGTGTGCCCGCCCGGCGAGTGCAGGGTGATCTCGATGGAGTCCGCCGCAGACGTGATCGGCCCCAGACGCACCGCGACCTTGCCGACCTCCAGGCGCGGATCGCAATGCAACGCGAAGATCCGAGCCACCCCGGCGACGGCGCCGGCGGCCACCGCGTCGATCGCCCCACCGGGCATCAGCTCCTCGGCGGGCTGGAAGATCAGCCGCACCCCGACCGGCAGTTCGGGTGCCGACGCCATCGCCAGACCCGCACCGAGCAGCACACTGGTGTGCGCGTCGTGCCCACAGGCGTGCGCGACCCCCGGCACGATCGAGCTGAACGGAAGGCCCGTCCGTTCGGCCATCGGCAGCGCATCCATGTCGGCGCGCAGGGCCACCCGCGGGCGATCCTCGGGGCCGAAATCACAGGTCAGCCCGGTGCCACCGGGGAGCACCTTCGGGTTCAGCCCGGCGTCGGCCAGTCTTGTGGCGACGAATTCGGTGGTCGCGAACTCCTGGCGCCCCAACTCGGGGTTGGTGTGGATATGGCGCCGCCACGCGACGAGGTCGTCATGGTGCGCTGCCAGCCAGGCCTCGGTGTGCGCGCGCAGGGTCATGCGTTCTCCTGCCGCTCGGCTAGCGCGGCGAGCACCCTGCCCCGTTCGTCGGCATTCTCGGCCAAGGCGACGACGGTGCGCGCCAGCATGATCGCTCCTTCCACGACGGCTTTGTCCGCGCTCGGCCCGACGGCCGCGGCGGTGAAGCCGGGCTGGTGCAGCGATGCGCCTCCGGCGTCGATACCGACCACGGGATGGATACCGGGCAAGCGCTGGGTCACGTTACCCATGTCGGTGCTGCCCAGCGGGAACGCCGCCTCCAGCTCGACCGGCAGCGGATGCCGCCCCACGCGCAGCAGTTCGGACCGGAACACCTCGGCGAGGAACCGGTCGGGCACCAGCGCGTCGTACGGCGGGGCCGTCTCGCGGATCTCGTGGGTCGCACCGGTGGCGACCGCGCCCGCAGCGAAGCAGCCGGCCATCCGCTCCTCCAGCGCCTTCAGTGAGGTCATGTCGGTGGCCCGCATGGTGTAGCGCAACTCGGCATGACCGGGAATGACGTTGGCGGCCTGCCCACCGTCGGTGACGATGCCGTGCATCATCTGTCCCGGCATCAGCTGCTGGCGCAACAGCCCTATGGCCACCTGTGCCACGGTGACCGCGTCGGCCGCATTGATCCCGAGGTACGGCGCGACTGCGGCGTGCGATTCTCGGCCCGTGTAGCCGACGGCGACCTCGGACAGTGCCAGCGAGCGCGCCGCAGCGATATCGGCGGGCCCGGGATGCAGCATCACCGACGCGGCAATGTCATCGAACGTTCCGGCATTGAGCAACAACACTTTTCCGCCACCGGCCTCCTCGGCCGGGGTGCCGATCAGCACCACGGTCAGGCCCAGCTCGTCGGCCACCTCGGCAAGCGCCAGAGCGGTGCCGACGGCGGAGGCGGCGATGATGTTGTGCCCGCACGCGTGCCCGATCTCGGGAAGCGCGTCGTACTCGGCACAGATTCCGATGACCAGATCCCCGCTGCCGTATTCGGCGCGGAACGCGGTGTCCAGTCCGCCGGGTCCATCCACGATGTCGAAACCGCGCTCGGCGACCAGCGCGCGTGTCTTGGCACAGCTGCGGTGCTCGGCGAAGGCCAGTTCGGGCTCGGCGTGGATATCGTGGGACAGCGCGATCAGGTCGCCGCTGCGACGCTTGACGGCGTCTTCGACGCTCGACGACGCGGTGACCGTGGACATCCTGGCAGTATCTCACTCGTGTCTGATGCTCAGTCGGCCGCCGACGCCGCCGCCCAGGCGATCGGTGAGCGCACCGGCGTGTCCGCCCATGATGTCGCCGTCGTCCTCGGGTCGGGCTGGGCGCCGGCGCTGACCGCGCTCGGTGAACCGACCGCGTCGCTGCCGATGGCCGACCTGCCGGGTTTCACCCCACCCACTGCGGCCGGGCACAGCGGTCAGGTGCACTCGCTGCGCATCGGTGGGCACCGGGTTCTGGTGCTGGTGGGGCGGATTCACGCCTACGAGGGACACGACCTGCGCCATGTCGTGCACCCTGTGCGCACGGCATGCGCGGCCGGAGTGGGCACGGTCATCCTGACCAACGCCGCCGGCGGGCTGCGCGCCGACATGTCCGTCGGGCAACCGGTGCTGATATCCGACCACCTGAACCTGACGGCGCGATCGCCGCTGGTGGGTGCGCAGTTCGTCGATCTGGTGGACGCCTACTCCCCCACGCTGCGTGCGGTGGCACGCGATATCGATCCTGACCTGGCCGAGGGCGTGTACGCCGGCCTGCCCGGCCCGCACTACGAGACGCCGGCGGAGATCCGGATGCTGCGCACGATCGGTGCCGACCTGGTCGGCATGTCGACCGTGCACGAGACCATCGCTGCCAGGGCGGCAGGCGCCGCGGTCCTGGGCATCTCCCTGGTGACCAATCTGGCTGCCGGGATGACCGGACAGCCGCTGAACCACGAAGAGGTGCTGGAGGCGGGCCGGCAGTCGGCGACCCGGATGGGTGCGCTGCTGGCGGCGGTCATCGAACGGATCTGAACCGACGCGACCGAGCTCAGCCCACCAGGTAGCGCTGCAGCGTCGGTCCGATCCAGGCCACCACGTCCTCGTTGGTCATCTGCTGTAGCGGCGGGAACCCGAGGACGTACCGGCACAACGCCATCCCTAGCACCTGGGTGGCGGCAAGGCCGGCGCGCACCGGCGCCTGCGCCGGATCGTCGATGACCTTGCCAATCACCGGCGCCAGCTGCGCCGCGAAGATCGTCCGCATCCGTTCGGCGACCGCCTCGTTGGTGACGCCGGCGCGCAGCAGGATGAGCAACGCCTCGTCGCGTTCCCACCGCTCGATGAAATGGGCCGCCAGCGCCCCGCCGATCTCGGCGATCGGGATGCCGGCCAGATCCGGCAGTTCCAGATCGAACTCGGCGGCGGCTGCGAAGAGGTTCTCCTTGGTGCCGTAATAGCGCATGACCATCGATGGGTCGATGCCTGCGTCGGCCGCGATGGCCCGGATGGTGCCGCGTTCGTAGCCCTCGGCGGCAAAGCGTTCCCTGGCCGCGGCCAAGATCACCGACTTGGTCTCGGATGCCGATCGCCTCATGTCAACGACTGTAGGCCAACGGGTGTTGACATGACCGCGGCAGGCGCGAATAGTTTGTCAACAACTGTTGGCCAACACTTGTTGACAAGGGGTTCTGATGATCGATGTCCTGATAGCCGGCGCGGGACCGGTCGGGTTGACCGCCGCGATCGTGCTCACCCAGCGGGGCCGCCACGTCCAGGTGATCGACGACCAGGCAGCGGGCGCCAACACCTCCCGGGCCGCGGTGGTTCACGCTCACACCTTGGAACTACTCGCCCCCTACGGGGCGTCTCCCGACCTGGTGGCCCGGGGCGTCCCCGTACCGGCGTTCAGCATCCGCGATCGGGACACCACACTCTTGAAGGTGCCGTTCGGCGGTCTTCCGACCGCATATCCGTACACGTTGATGATCCCCCAGGCCGATACCGAGGCGCTGCTACTCCGGCGGTTGGAACACCTCGGCGGACACGTGCTGCGGCCGGTCACCCTGACCGATGCCACTCAGCATCACGACGGCATCGCCGCCGTGTGCGCCGATGGCCGGAAGATCGATGCCCGCTATCTTCTCGGCGCCGACGGTCTGCACAGCACGGTGCGCCGGACTGCCGGCATCGACTTCACCGGAGGCACCTATGCCGACGCGTTCGTCCTGGCCGACGTCCGCCTGTCCGGGGGACTGGGCGCCGAGGAGGTCATTCTCTACTTCTCACCGGCCGGCCTGGTGGTCGTGGCACCGCTGCCCCAGGGGCGGCACCGCATCGTGGCCACCGTCGACGAGGCACCCGCCGAACCCGACGCCGCCTTCGTCCAACGCCTCCTGGACGAGCGGGGACCGCAGGCGCAGCCAGCCGTCGTCGAGCAGATCGTCTGGAGTTCGCGTTTCCGCGTGCATCACCGGATCGCCGATACGTTCCGCAGTGACCGGATGCTGTTGGCAGGCGATGCCGCCCACGTGCATTCGCCGGCCGGCGGCCAGGGGATGAATCTGGGTATCGAGGACGCGGTCGCCGCCGGCGAGGCGCTCGACCGGGTGCTGGACGGGGCACCGGAGAGCCTGCTCGATGCGTATGCCACCGAGCGCAAGCGCACCGCCGAAGGCGTCATCGCGCTGGCGGGCAGGCTCACCGATCTGGCGACGCTGCCACCCGGGCGACGCCGGCTCCGCAACACCGCGCTGCGGATGGCCGGCACGCTGCCAGCCGTTCGGCGGGCCGCGGCGTACCGGCTCTCGGGTGTGGACCGGCGCTAGCGGTGCGCCACGGCCCGCCGCCTGCTCAGCGCGGCCATCCCCTTGGCCAGGAACGGCGCGGCGAACAGCATCAGCAGGATCCGCACCACCTGGGCCGCGACGATGAAGGTGACATTGGACCCGGTGTCGACGGCGGTGGCCAGGACCGCGTACACCCCACCGGGGCTGGTCGCCAGGTATCCCTCCAGCAGGCTCAGACCGGTGAAGTGGGCCAGCAGCACGCCAAGGCCCGCGGTGGCGACGGTCAGCAGCACGATCAATGCCAGCGCGGCGGGCAGCGCACGGCCCACCGAACGCAGGGACTCGCGGGTGAACGCCAGCCCGGCCTGCCACCCGATCAGCAGGTAGCCGAGTTGGACGAGCACGACGGGAACGGTCAGGCCGAACGAGTACCCGCTGAGCTCGAGTCCGACGGTCAGCGCCAGCGGTCCGAGCAGGCCCGCGCCAGGCAGCCGGATCAACCTACCGGCCAGCGCACCGACGATGATCAGCGCCGCCATGATCGCGACGCTGAGATACCAAGGCGCCGCGTTGGTTTCGCCGATCGGAGACACGCCCGGATGCGACTTGTCGGCGTGGAAGATCAACGTCACCACCAGCGGCATGGACGCGGTCACCACCCCGACCCGCAGATACTGCACCACCGAGACGACGCGTTCGTCACCGCCGAGCTCCCTGGCGATGGCGACCAGGCCGGAGGCTCCGCCGGCCGTCAGGGCCAGCGACCCCGTCAGCGGGCTGATATCGCGGCGCAGCCCCAACAACGCCCCGGCCAGCACGCTCAGGGCCAGCGTCGCGACCACGATCGCCAGGACGACCGGCCAGTCCGGACCCAGGGCGGCCGCGGCGTCCGGGGAGACCATCGTCCCGATGTAGACACCAAGGACACCCTGGGCGGCCATGCCCGCCCGACGCGGTATGCCGGCGGGAGCGAATGACGTCAACGCCAAACCGATACCGACGACCAGTGCGGCGAACAGCGCCGCCGACGGGACGCCGAGGGCGGTGAATCCCCCGGTCACACCGACGCTGACCACCGCCAGCACCAGCCACTTCGCCGTCGAACGCAGCGCCTCAGCCAATCCTCCACCTCCTCATATAACAAGTATGAACTTGCTAATTGAAGATCGCAAACAGCGTATAGATCCAAAATTAATCAGGTATAACTTGGTTTATGAGTGCGTCTGACGGTACCGCCGCGACGGAGCTACGCGAGTCGGTGATGGCCGTGGCCCGCCAATTGCGTCGCCATCGCCCCGACCATGGCCTCACCCTGAGCCAGATGCAGGTGCTGGCCGAGGTGACCCGCACCGGGGCGGCCACCCCCGCCGAGCTCGCCGCCCGAATGCACGTGCGGGTGCAGTCGCTGACCGACAGCATCAACGGACTCGTCACCGCGGGCCTTGCCTCGCGCCGGACCGACGATGGCGATCGCAGACGGCAACTGGTGGAGCTGACTGAGGCCGGAGCACGGCTGCTGGCCACCGATCGCGCCGAACGCGATGCCTGGTTGCACCGCTCGATGCGGGAGAACCTGACCGATCTGGAGTTCGACCTGCTGATGCTGGTGGCCCCGGTACTGCGCAAGCTGGCCGATGCCGAACCGGGCACAATCGGGGCATGACACAGCCGCAGGACTGGATCACCCACGACCCGGATCCGGTCACCGCAGCCGAGCTGTCCGCCTGCGATGATGCAGAGCTCGCCCGCCGGTTCGCCCACCCGCTGACCTTCGGCACCGCGGGCCTGCGCGGGCCGGTGCGGGGCGGTCCGGATGCCATGAACCTGGCGGTCGTGCTGCGCACCACGTGGGCGTTGGCGCAGGTGCTCAAGGATCACCCCGCGAAAGCGGATATTGCCTCCGGTTTGGGCGGATCACCGGTCGTCGTGGGCCGCGACGCCCGGCACGGCTCCGAGCAGTTCGCCATCGCCGCAGCCGAAGTTCTTGCCGCCGAGGGCTTCTCGGTCACCCATCTGTACACACCGGCACCGACACCGGTGGTGGCGTTCGCGGTCCGCAGGCTCGGCGCGGCCGCCGGGGTGCAGATCACCGCATCGCACAACCCGGCCGCCGACAACGGCTACAAGGTGTACGGCGACGGCGGGATGCAGATCATCTCGCCCACCGATCGCGAGATCGAGTCCACCGTCGCCCGCGCCCCGCATGCCGACGAGATACCCCGTACTCCGGTGCAGCCCGCCGGCGCCGACCTCATCACCGCCTACCTCGAGCAGGCCGCGAAGGTGCGTCGCACGACCGGCTCGGTCCGCGTGGCGTTGACCCCGCTGCACGGCGTGGGTGGTGAATTCGCGCTGGACGCACTGGCATTGGCGGGTATCGACGATGTGCACATCGTGGCGTCGCAGTTCGCGCCGGATCCGGACTTCCCCACCGTCGCCTTCCCCAATCCCGAGGAGCCCGGCGCCACCGATCGCCTGTTGGCGCTCGCCGCCGACGTGGAGGCCGATATCGCGATCGCGCTGGACCCCGATGCGGATCGGTGTGCCGTCGGCATCCCGACCCCCAGCGGTTGGCGCATGCTCAGTGGTGACGAAACCGGTTGGCTACTGGGCGATTATCTTCTCTCTCGGCATTCCGCACCGGACCAGGCGCTGGTCGCCAGCACCGTGGTGTCTTCACGCATGCTCGCGGCCATCGCCGAGGGTTACGGTGCCCGGCACGCCGAGACGCTGACCGGGTTCAAATGGCTGGCGCGGGCAGGCACCGGACTGATCTACGCCTACGAAGAGGCCATCGGGCACTGCGTGGACCCGGACACCGTGCGGGACAAGGACGGAATCAGCGCCGCGGTGCTGGCGTGTGACCTGGTGACCGCCCTGCGGGCACAGGGGCGTACCCCACACGACGCGCTCGACGACCTTGCCCGGCGCTACGGTGTGCACCTGACGCTGGCCGTCTCCCGGCGCGTCGATGATGCCGATGCCGCAATGGCCCGGCTGCGGGCCGATCCGCCCGTCGAGTTCGCGGCCGTGCCGGTCACCGTCGAGGATCTGGACCTGCGCCGCGGCCAGCAGCGCACCGACGCGTTGATCTTCACCGGCGACGGGGTGCGCGTGGTGGTGCGACCATCGGGCACCGAGCCGAAGCTGAAGTCCTATATCGAGATCCGCCGGCCGCGTACCGAGGATCTGGCCGCGGCGCGGTCGGAGGCTGCGGATCTGGGTGCTGCGGTGCGCTCGGTCGTCGAGCGGTTCTAGTCAGCGCGGGTCACCCTGGGCAGTGCCGCGCACGCCACGAGCACGATGCCCACGCCGGCCCACTGCGGCAGGGTCAACCGCTCACCGAGCAGGGCCGCCGCCAGCAGGATGGCGATCACCGGCTCGAGCAGACCCAGCAGACTGACCGGCACCGAGCCGAGACGGCGGACCGCATACAACGCGCCCCCGATCCCGATCGGTATGAGGATCAGGCCCTGGGAGATCACCGCGGCCCAGCCGCCTGCGCCTATCGCGAAGTCGGCATGGGTCACCGCGGCCACCACCCCGACCGACACCGCCGAGCCGAGTGTCACCAGAGCCGTCGCGGTCACCGCATCGACGCGATGCACCCATCGCTCCCCGCAGACGAAGTAGCCGGCGTATCCGGCGGCGCTGATCACCGCCAGCCCGACCCCCACCGGTTCCGCGACGCCGGCCGCCGTGCCGGCGACCAGCGCGATACCGACGCAGAGCACCGCACACACGGTGACGACCGCGCGGGAGACCGGCCGGCGGGTCTGCCACCACACCAGGGCGATCACGAACACCGGATACACGTGGATGACGATGACCGCCAGCTGCGCACCGGTCCGTTCGATGGCGGCGAAGTACGCCAGGATCTGTGCGCCGAACAATGGCCCGCAGACCGCGAACAGCCCGAGCGCCGGACCGCGGGGCAATGCCCGCAACCGGTGGGTCAGCGCGCAGAAGGCCAGCAGCGCCGCGGCACCGACGAATCCCCGCAACGTGACGAGCACGCTGGGGGATACGCCGTCGCCGAAGGCCATGATCGCGACGATCGGGGTGATGCCGTAGCACAGCGCCGAGGCGATCCCGGCTCCCCAGGCAGACCCCGCGGACCGGGCCGCGATGGTGGGCACCGGATGAGAGGTGCCCGCGCTCAAAGGTGACGTGAGATGACGAGCCGCATGATGTCGGAAGTGCCCTCTTCGATCTCCTCGAGCTTGGCATCGCGCATCCACTGTTCGACGGGGTACTCCCGGGAGTAACCCCACCCGCCGAGCGTCTGCACCGCGGCATGGGTGACGAACATGGCCGTTTCGGACGCCGTCAGCTTCGCGATCGCCGCGAGCCGGGTTGCCGGAGCGCCGGAGTCCAGTGCGCGTGCGGCCGAGAGCACCGCCAACCGCGACGTCTCGATGCGCGAGGCCATCTCGGCCAGCCGGAACGCGACCGCCTGATGTTCGATGATGGGCTTACCGAACTGGCGGCGGGTGCGCGCGTAGTCCAGCGCGTACTCGTAGGCCGCCCTTGACGCGCCGACAGCGGCGGCACCGAGCACGGTGCGCGAGATGTCGAACGTCTCCATCAGACCGTAGAAACCCTGGCCCTCGTCACCCAGCCGGTTCTCCTCGGGCACGAAGACGTTGTCGAAGAACAACTCCCGGCAGACGATCGCGCGCTGTCCCATCTTGCGCATCGGCTCGCCCCAACTGAACCCGGGCGCGTCCTTGGTCAGCAGGAAGGCGGTCACACCGCGGGAGCGTTCGTTGCGGTCGGTCTTGGCGAACACCACGTAGTAATCGGCGGCACCGGCGTTGGAGATCCAAGC
Organism: Mycolicibacterium neoaurum ATCC 25795; assembly: GCF_000691525.1. Classification (GTDB taxonomy): domain Bacteria; phylum Actinomycetota; class Actinomycetes; order Mycobacteriales; family Mycobacteriaceae; genus Mycobacterium; species Mycobacterium neoaurum. Next base: position 722,682 of record NZ_JMDW01000008.1, on the reverse strand, counting down.
CTTCTGTCCGTTGATGTGATATCCGCCGTCGGTGCGGGTCGCGGTGGTGATGATGGACGCGGCGTCGGAGCCGGATTCCGGTTCGGTGGTCGCCAGCGCGGTCATCACCGGGGTCGTGCCGGTCAGGGGCCGCAGCCACTTCTGCTTCTGCTCCTCGGTGCCCAGCGCCATCAGCGGGTCCGAGAAGAATCCGTTGGAGCACACCAGGTTTCCGATACCCGGATCACCCCAGCACAGCTCCTCCTGCACCAGGCACTGGGTGAAGACGTCGGTGAAACCACCACCGCCGTACTGTTCGGCGATCATGAAGTCGGTGATGCCGACCGCGGCAGCCTTGGCGAAGATGTCGACCGGGGTGTGCACATCGGCCTCGTCGACCTCGCGGCCGCGTGGCCGGATCTCCTTCTCGGCGAAGTCGCGGCAGAGTTTGACGATCTCGCGCTGCTCGTCGGTGAGCGGCCAGGGCTCGAACGTGTTGTTGGACATGATGTTCCTTTCGTCGAAGAAATGGGATGCCTGTACAAGCAGCGGTCAGCGTTGAACCGCGGTGTACTCGATGAATTCGTCGATGCCGAGTCGGCCGAGTTCACGGCCCAGCCCGGACTCCTTCCAGCCGCCGAACGGCGCGAGCGGGTTGAAGTCCGCTCCGTTGATGTCCACCTGACCGGTATCGAGGCGGGCCGCCAGTGCCATGGCCCGGTCCTCGTCACCGGACCAGACCGCTCCGGCGAGCCCGTACCGGCTGTCGTTGGCGGCCTCGACGGCGTCGTCGTCACCGTCGTGCGGCAGGACCACCAGCACCGGACCGAAGACCTCGTCGCGCGCGATGGGATCGTTGCGGTCGACATCGCCGAGCACGATCGGCCGGATGTAGTGGCCGCGATCGGCAAGGCGGCCGGTGTGCCCGGCGATCCGCTGCGCGCCACGGGCGCATGCGTCGTCGACCATGGTGGCGACCGTCTGGCGCTGACGCGCCGAGATCAGCGGCCCCAGTTGTGTTCCCGTGGCCCGTGGATCGCCGACGACCAGCGCCTCGGCCCGCGCGGCCGCGATGGCAACGGCCTGTGCGTACTGCCTACGAGGTACCAGCAGCCGGGTCCAGGCGCTGCACGTCTGCCCGCTGTTGAAGGTGGCCGCGTCCACGGTGGCGGTGACGGCCGCCTCCAGATCGGCGTCCTCGCAGACGATGCTGGCCGATTTGCCGCCCAGCTCCAGGCACGCACGCGCGATACGCCGACCGGCGGTCTCGGCGACGCTCCGGCCCACGGCGGTCGACCCGGTGAACGACACCACGTCGATCAGCGGGTGTGCGACGATCGCGCCACCGACCACGGTGCCCGCGCCGGGGACCAGGTTGAGCACCCCGTCGGGGACCCCCGCGGCGGTCGCGGCCGCGCAGAACAGGTAGGTGCTCAAGGGTGTCAGTTCGGCGGGCTTGATCACCGTCGTGCATCCCGCGGCCAGTGCGGCGCCGACCTTGGCCGCCAACTGGTACAGCGGATAGTTCCATGGGGTGATGCAGCCGACGACGCCGGCCGGCCTGCGCAGGATCGTCGAGTTACCGATCCGGGTCGTGGCAGGCTGCTCGCGGATCAGGTTCTCGAACCCGGCGATGATCTCGATCGCCAGGTCGACATGGGCCGCCTCGGCGACCGCCAGCGGGGCACCCACCTCGGCGACGGTGGCGTCGACCAGGGTGTCCCGGACGGCCACCAGTTCACGGCGCAACGCCGCCAGCATGTCGGCGCGAGCCCCATGCGAGGTCGTGCCCCACTGCCGGGCACGTCGGTGGGCGGCCTCGGCGGCGGCATCGACATCGGCCACGGTACCCACCGCCGCCGAACCGATGACCTCTTCGGTCGCCGGGTCACACACCGGCCGGGTGTCGCGACGCTGCCACCGACCGTCGATGAGCACCGCATCGTAGAAATAGTTCATGCGACGGGCGCTCCGACCCGCACGTGGATAACGGTGGGCCGGTCCCGGTGCAGCGCCTCGGTGACGGCCGCGGTCAGTCCGGACACCGAGTCCAGGGTGTGTCCATGACAACCGAGTGCCCTTGCCAGCGCGGCGAAGTCGGGGCTGTCGATGTCCACGGCGTGCGCGGTGTCGCCACGGTCGATCATCTCGTCGCGGATCTCGCCGTAGCCACCGTTGTCGGCGATCACGATCGGCAGAGACAGACCGGCCTGCGCGGCGGCAGCGAGTTCGGCGATGGTGAACATGACGCCACCATCGCCGAGCAGTGCGACCACCTGACGTTGCGGGGCGCCGATTTTCGCCCCGATGGCCGCGGGCAGCCCGTAACCCAGGGTGCCGAGGCCGGTCGGGTAGAGGAACGACCGCGGTTGCTGCAGGGCGATGTTGGACAGCGCGCCGTAGTAGCACACCATGGCGCTGTCCCCGGCGATCACCGCGGTGTCGTCCAGCGCCGCCGACAATGCCTGGCACAGCTCCAGATAGGCCGCCCCCTCGCGGCGTGCGTCGGCCGCCAACAGCTCCCGCCAGTGCGCGGCGCGGTCCCGGCCATCGCCGCGGTCCGGCATGTCCGTCAGCCCATCGACCACGTGGCGCAGCGTCTCTGCCGCATCGCCGACCAGCGCGGCGGCCGGGACGATATTGGTCATCACCGCGGTGGGATCGATATCCACCCGGATCACGGTGCTGTCCGCGGCGATCGGCCCCCACCACCAATCCGAGGGCGCCAGCTCGGTGCCGACCGCCAGGATCACATCGGCATCGGCCACCAACGCGCTGACCGTCGGATGTTGGACGCCGGCACCCAGCGCGAGCGGATGCGATTCGGGCAGCACACCTTTGCCGTTGGTGGTGGTGATGACCGGGGCCGCCAGCCGGGTGGCGATCTCGGCGACCTCCTCGTATGCCGCACTGGCACCGCCACCGACGATCAGCAACGGACGGGCCGAACCGGAGAGCAGGTCGACGGCCGCCCGGATGGATTCCGCTGCCGGGCGCACCGGGAGCGCGGGAATCGACACCGGTGCGCTGTCACCGGCATCGGCATCCAGCAGATCCAGCGGGATCTCCAGGTACGCCGGCCGGGGACGGCCGGCGGTCATCGCGGCGAAGCACTGGGCGACGGCCAGCGGAATCTCCGCCGCGCTGGTCGCCCGTTGGGCGTGGCCGACGACGGCGGCCATCGCCTGGAACTGATCCCTGACTTCGTGCAGATAGCCGTTGCCCAGCCCCGGATGTCCGACGGGCAGCCCGGGAGCGATGAACAGTACCGGTATGGAGTCCGAATAAGCCTGTGCCGCAGCGGCTGCGGCGTTGAGGATGGCCGGACCGGTGGTCGTGATGACGACACCGGGTCGTCCGGTGACCCGGGCGTAGCCGTCGGCAGCGTAACCCGCACCCTGTTCGTGGCGGGGCAGGACATGGGTGATGCCACTGCCGTGCAAGCCGGCGTAGATGGGCAGGTTGTGCGTTCCGGGGATGCCGAAGACGGTGTCGACGCCGTGGTGGCGCAGCGCCGCGACGAGCGCGGTTCCCCCGCTGCGTGGGGTGTCGGATGTGTGGTCGGTGCTCATGCGTCCTTCTCCGGGTCGGTGTAGATGGACTTGCCCAGCCACTGGCCGCCGTCGACGACCAGGACTTCGCCGGTGACGTAGTCGGCGCGCCGGCTGAGCAGGAATGCCGCGGACTCGGCGATCTCCTCGGGTGCGGCGAACCGGGCGGCCGGCACGCTGTCCAGCACGTGGGCGCGGGCTTTGTCGGTGGGCCACAGGGCCGCCCCGGCACCGGCGGTCTCGGTGGGTCCGGGGGCAATGCAGTTGATCCGCACGCCGCGAGCGGCCCATTCGACGGCCAGGGTGCGGCTCATGGCCACCACGCCGGCCTTGGCGGCGGCGCTGTGCACGGTGCCGGGATGGCCGTGCCAGGCGTAGGTGGCGATGACGTTGAGGATGGAGCCCGATCCGGCGGCCAACATGTGGGTGGCAGCGGCCCGGGTGCAGTGGAACGTTCCGTTGAGCACGATGTCGATCACGGCCTTGAAACCGCCGGGTGACAACACTTCACCAGGTACGACGAAGTTACCTGCGGCGTTGTTGACCAAGGCATCCAGTCTGCCGGTGCGTGCCACGAGGGCGTCGACGGTATCGGTGACCGCGGCGTGGTCGCGAACATCGCAGGAGTCCAACGCGATACCGGTGCCGCCGGCCTGTTCCACGAGGGCGACCGTCTCGGCGAGTGCCTCCCCACGGCGGCCGAGGACGGCCACCGTCCCGCCCGCGGCGCCCCAGCGCACCGCGATGGCCCGGCCGATGCCGGATCCCCCGCCGGTCACCAGCGCGACCCGCCCGCTGAATTCGGTGCGGCTATCGATCAGGGTGTTCACAGACAAGTTCCTTTTCGTCGGAGGTGGTCGAGATGACGAGGGCATCGACGGCGAGCGCGCCGGTGGGAGCCACCCGAACAGGATTGATCTCGATTTCGGTGATATCGCCACGGACAGCGGCCAACTCGGAGACGGCGACCACCACGTCGGCCAGTGCCGCCGTGTCGACGGCGGGTTTGCCGCGCCAGCCGTCGAGCAGAGCCGCACACTGCAGCCTGCGCAACATGTCGTGCGCGGTGGCCATGTCGACCGGGGCCAGCTCAAGGGCGACATCTCGGTACAGCTCGGCTTCGGTGCCGCCTGCGCCGACGACCACGACGGCACCGAGGTCCGGGTCGCGGCGCGCGCCGACCAGCACCTCGACCACATCGGGTCGGGTGTCGAGTTCCTCGATCACGTAGTCACCGGCACCGAGCCGGCCCGCCATCTCCGCGAAGGCGTCGGCGAGTTGTTGTGGTGTCGCCAGACCGACTCGCACGCCACCCATTTCGCTCTTGTGTTCCAGCCAGCCCGCCTTGAGCACGTACGGCGCGCTCAGCCGGACGCAGGCAGCGGGCAGATCGTCGGCCGACCGCACGATCTCGGCGGCCGGGAATGCGATGCCTGCGGCGGTGAGCAGATCGCGTGCGCCGGGGTAACCGGCGTGCAGGTCCGCGGCGGCGGCACTCGGCGTGACCGTGGGCAGCGGGCGGGGTTTGCGGTGCAATCGCCGGGCGTGGCTCAACGCCCGCAGCGCCGTGTCGATACCCGCGTAGACCGGGACACCGTGTTCGGACAACGCATCGACGGCCGCGGTATCGGTGGACATGCTGTGCACCACAAGGGGTTTACCGCTGCGCTTGGCAATATCGCCGAGACGCGCGCAGACCTGCAGCTCGCGGTCGACCAGGGACGCCGCATCAGCACCGTAGGTGCCGAAGTAGCCGGTGAGCACCACCGCATCGATATCGGGCGAACCCAGCAACAATTCGGTGACCTCGGCGTAGGAGAACAGGTCCTGCTCGCCGGCACCGGCCAGGTCGACGGGGTTGCTCACCGCCGCCCCGGCCGGCAGGCGGCGGCCGAGCTCGTCCTGCAGATCGGTGGCGAGTTCGGGGATCTCGAGCTGCACGGCGGCCGCCACATCGGCGGCGATCCCGGTCTGACCGCCGCTGTCACCGACGATGGCGACCCGGTTGCCCTCCGGCAGCATGCCACTGAGCAGCACCCTGGCCACGTCGATCAGCTCGGTGGGGGTGCCGACGCGCACCGCGGCGGCGGCCCGCGCGGCCGCGTCGACGATATCGGTGCCCGAGGTCAGTGACCCGGTGTGCGAGCGCGCCAGCCGGCTGCTGGCGGCGCTGGCTCCGACGGTCAGCAGGAGTACGTACTTGCCGGACTCCCGCAGCGCGGCGAGCGCCGCCACGATATCCCGCCCGCCGGCGAAGCTCTCCAGGTACAGCGCCACGACCCGGGTGGTGTCGTCCTGCACGAGGTCGGTCAGGACATCCACGGCACGCACATCGGACTGGTTACCGATCGAGTAGAAGCGCGAAATGCCAAGGCCGGCACGGGCCGCCAGAATCGCGATCTCGGAGCCGAGCTGCCCGCTCTGGGACACCACGGCGATCGCACCCGGGGCGAAGTCACCCCATGCGAGGTGCAGATCGGTGCCGGCGTCATAGAGGCCGAGACTGTTCATCCCGATCAGCCGCGCACCCGCGGCGCGTACCCGCCCCGCCAGCGTGGCCTCGTCGGGCACCCCTGCGGTGATGCCGAGGAATCCCCGGACACCCAGCGCCAACCCCTCGTCGACGATCGCGCCGACGTGCGCGGCGGGCACACACAGCGCCACCAGTTCGGGCACGGCGGGCAGATCACCAAGGCTCGCATGGGTTTCGGTGTCCAGCACCGGCCGACCGGATGCGTTGACCAGATAGACATCGCGGCGGTGCGCCCCGCGCAGGGCGCCGCGGGCCAGCCAGTGTCCCCACTTGGCCGGATCGGCGCTGGCGCCCACGACCGCGACCGAGGCCGGGTCGTGAAAGACGGTCAACCCGCTGCCGGGCCGTGGACTGTCCTCGGTCATGACGTGTGCTCCTGGGTTTCGGCGGGATGCGGTCAGGACGGGTACTGGCTGGTGAGTTTTTCCAGTCGCTGCGTTGCCAGCTCGTAGGCTGCGGCGCGGGCACTGACGCCGCGCTCTCGCGACAGCGCGAACATCTCCGCGCTCAGCTCACGCATGCGGCGCGAGATCTTGTCGAAGGACTGCGTCGCGGTGCCGTCGATATCACCGAAGAGCACCCACCACCACCAGGCATTGGTCGCCGAGTTGGCGACGAAGTCGGGGACCACGACAATGCCGCGCGCGGTCATCTCCGCCTCGGCATCGGGCAGGACCGGCATGTTGGCCGCTTCCACCACGAGTGCGGACCCGACCTGGGACTGGTTGTCGGCGTTGATGCAGTACGACGTCGCGGCGGGCACCAGCACATCGGCGGGCACCGCCAGCCACTGGTCGCCGGCCAGCTCGGTGTCCTCGGCGCGCAGTTGCTCGCGGTCCACCGCTCCGCTCGGGGTGCGGGTCAGCAGCAGGCGCTCCACGTCCAGGCCCGCCGGATTGGCCACCACACCGTGCACGTCGGCGATGCCGACGACCCGGACCCCGGCGCGGTGGAGATAGCGCGCCGTCGCCCCGCCCATGGAACCGAATCCCTGGACGAACACGCTCGCGCCGTCGGGTTCGAGTCCGCGCTCGGCCATGGCGGCCAGCGCCGCTTCGGCCACCCCGTAGCCACCGACCAGCTCGTCGAGCTTGACACCGTCGACATCGGTGCCGAAGGCGGTCCGCATGCGTTCTGTGGCCGCGTCCTTGTCCTCGAGCAGGCGGTAGGCCGCATCCACCGAGCTGTTCAGTCCCAGCTGCGCGATGCATTTGTCGACGGTCTCCTGGCGTACGCCGAGGTCTTCGCCCATCGTCCAACGCTGTTCGATGAGCGGCTTCATGGCTTCCAGGTAGCGAAAGAGCACTGCATCGGCTTCGGGATCGGCGGAGTCGAAGTCGATGCCGCCCTTGGCTCCGCCGAGGGGGACGTAGTGCGCGCCGTCCTCGTAGTGGATGGCCTCCTTGAGCGTCATGCCGCGGGCCAGACCGCGCACCTCGTCGAGGGTGCAGCCCTTACGCATGCGCAGACCGCCGCTGCTGACACCGCGGACCAACCGGTCGAGCACCAGGTATCCGCGCGCACCGGTCTGCGGATCGGTCCAGGTGGCCTCGAAGACCGCTGCGTCGTCCTCGGAATCGTTGGCGCCGAGGGCGTTGGGCAGCGACAGGGACATGACAACCTCCACGATTTTCTGACTGACTGAGCAGTCAGTATGCAGAGTGCGGCAGATCACGTCAAGGCCGTGATTGCGGCGCGGGTCAGCTGCCCGAGACCGAGGTACCCAGCTCCATGTCGATGGCCGCGTCCATCCAACGATGGATCTCATCGGCCGAGATCGCCCCGTCAAGGGCGACGGCCTGCACGGCCAGCCCGTCGAGCAGTGAGGTCAGCCGCCAAGCGGCGCCCTGCACATCCGGGGTGTGGAACTCGCCGGCACCGACCCCCTCGGCGACGATCTGGGCGACCGTCTGTCGCCAGCGGATGTCCAGGCCCTGGATCACCTTGCGCAGGTCGGGATCCCGCAGACCGGCCGACCACGACTCGATCCACAGCCGCCACCCGGTCGCGGTGCCCGTCGGGCCGTATTCGCGCAACACCTCCCGCAACCGGATGCTGTGCGGTTTGCCATCGACGACGGTCAGTGCCTTCTGCAGATTGGCCAGATCACGCTCGGCGGCCGCAGCGAAGGCGCGTTCGACCAGGTTCTCCAGGTTCTCGAAGTGGTAGAAGATCAGGCCGGTACTCACGCCGAGCTGCTTGGCGATATCGGCGGCGCGCAATCGGCCCACCCCATGCTCGGTGATGAGGTCGACCGTCGCCGTGACGATGTCGTCATAACGACCCGGCGCCTGTCGCTGCCCTCGGCTCATTGCCGCACCGTACCGCCTCGAGTGCGGCCCATCGCAGCTGGTTTCGGGCGCGTGCCGTCCGCCTCGGACACCGACGGCACGCAGGCTTTTCTCGTCACAGGGTTGACAGAGTGTGATGCAGCCCTCAATCTACGTATCACTGACTGTTCGAATAGTCAGTCAATCGTGGTTCTCACACAGACCGCCATCGGCGGCCTACGTACCCTGAGGAGTGCCCAACGTGCCGACAACGCCACCGCTGGACTCTGGCGAGTCCGCCAGGCGCCGCGCCGCCGAAGAATGGCTGGAGCTGCACACCGCCGACCACCCCGCCGAGACCCCCGGCGAACAGCTCAAGCGGGTCCTGAAGAGTCGACACCTGTTCATGATCACGCTGGCCGGCGTCATCGGCACCGGACTGTTCCTCGGCACCGGCCAGGTGATCGGCAGCGCGGGCCCGGGCAGCACGCTCATCGCCTACTGCGTCGGCGGCCTGCTGCTGTACCTGACCATGATCTGTCTGGGTGAGCTGTCGGCGGTGATGCCGGTGTCCGGGTCGTTCCAGGCCCACGCCACCCGATTCATCAGCCCCGAAGCAGGATTCGCCATCGGCTGGATCTACTGGGTCAGCTGGGCCAGCTTCATCGGACTGGAATTCCTGGCAGCCGGGATCGCGATGAAGTTCTGGTTCCCCGACGTACCGACCTGGATCTTCTCGGCCATCTTCATCGTGGCGCTGTTCCTGGTGAACTGTTTCACGGCCCGCTCGTTCGCCGAGACGGAGTACGCACTGGCGGCGATCAAGGTTCTCGCCGTCGGCGCCTTCATCGTCCTCGGCGGCCTGGCCGTGTTCGGCGTCATCCCCCTGCAGGGCCAGCCCGCTCCCCTGCTGTCCAACTTCACCGATCACGGCGGCCTCTTCCCCACCGGCCTCGGCGCCGTCCTCGCCGTGATGATGACCGTCGTCTACACCTTCATGGGTTCAGAGGTGATGGGCGTCGCCGCCGGCGAGACCGAGAATCCACGCAAGGCCGTGCCCCGCGCGGTGCGCACCATCGTGTTCCGACTGGTGTTCCTCTACCTGGGCGCCATCCTGGTGCTGACCGCCCTCATCCCGTGGAATCAGCTCGGGCTCGACGAAAGTCCCTTCGTCACCGTCTTCTCCGCCATGGGTATCCCCTATGCCGCCAGCCTGATGAACTTCGTCGTACTCGTGGCGATCCTGTCCGTCGGCAACACCGGCCTGTACATGTGCACCCGCATCCTGTGGTCGATGTCCAAGGAACAGGCCGCGCCGAAGATGTTCGGCGTCACCACGTCTCGGGGCATCCCGATCGTCGCACTGGTGGTGACCGTGGCGTTCGGCCTGCTCTCGCTGCTGTCGAGCGTGGTTGCCGCCGACACCCTGTTCGTGTTCCTGATCTCGGTCAGCGGCGTGGGCGGCGCACTGACCTGGATGACGATCGCCTGGGCGCAGATGCGGTTCCGCCGCCGCTACATCGCAGCGGGTAACAGCGTCGAACACCTTCCGTACGCGGCACCGTTCTTCCCGGCGGCGCCGATCCTGGTCATCGTCATGAACATCGCGGTTTTCATCGCGATGGCCTTCGATGGCACCCAACGGCTTTCACTGATCCTCGGCCTTGGCATGGCACCGGCCTGCTATGCCATCTATCGCTGGTTCCTGCGGCCGCGCATCCAGGCCCGCATCGCCGCCGACACCATGGGGCATCCGGCCGGTGAGTGAGTCCGATATCGCCGACGTCGCCGTCGTCGGCGCCGGGATGGTCGGCCTGTCGACGGCCTGGTTCCTGCAGACCCACGGGGTGCGGGTGACGGTGTTCGACGAGGCGACCGCGGGATCGGGAGCGTCGTGGGGTAACGCCGGATGGGTGGCGCCCAGCCTGAGCACACCGCTGACCGATCCGGCGATGCTGGTGCACGGGTTGCGTGGACTGCTGCGGCCGAACTCACCGCTGTTCATCCCGCCACGGGTCGACCCGGGTCTGTGGAGATTCCTGCTGAGGTTCGCCCGCCACAGCACACCGGCTCGGTGGCGGGCCGGTCTGCGCAGTCTGCTGGGAGTCAATGCGCTGGCGCTACCGGCCTTCGACGCGCTGGCCGCCGGAGGGGTCGACGGGCCGATCGCCGAGGCCGATCCGTTGGTCTACGCCTACGCCGACCCGTCGGGTGCCGCCGCGATGGTTGCCGAGGCACAGCGGCTCACCGAGTTGGGTCAACGCGTCGACGTCGAACCACTGGCGCTCGACCAGGCCCGCCGGCTCGCGCCGATCCTGTCCGATCGGGTCCGCTCGACCTTGTCGCTGCACGGACAGCGCTTCCTCGATCCACCTCGATACACTGCCGCCCTTGCCGATTCGGTCGTCCGACGCGGCGGGGTACTGCGCGAACGCTGGCCGGTGCGCGAGGTCGCGGCCGAGGGCAACGGCGTCCGTGTACACGGTCGACGGCACTCCGAACGGTTCGACGCCGTGGTGATCGCCAACGGTGTCGCCCTGCCTGCCCTCGCCCGGCGGCACGGGGTACGCACCCCGATCCGTGCGGCCCGCGGTTACAGCTTCTCGGTGGCCGTCGACGAATTACCTTCCGGCCCGGTCTATTTCCCGGCATGTTCGGTGGTCGCCACGCCGATCGGCGAACGGCTGCGACTGGCCGGGACCATGGAGTTCCGAGCGCACCGGGCGCCGCTGGACCAGCGGCGCATCACGGCCATCATCGAATCGGTGCGTCCGCTGCTGCGTGGCGTGCACCTGGATCGACGCACCGAGGCGTGGGTGGGTTCGCGCCCGTCGACCTCCGACGGCCTGCCCCTGGCGGGGCGCACCCGCACACCAGGGGTGTTCGTGGCAGGCGGTCACGCCATGGAAGGGATGACGCTGGGCCCCGTCACCGGCCGATTGCTGGCCGAGGCCATCGTCACCGGTGTGACACCGGCGGCACTTGCCGGATTCGACCCGCTGCGCTGAAGATTCAGCGCGGACCGAACTGCCGGTCACCGGCGTCGCCCAATCCCGGGACGATATAAGCGATCTCGTTCAGACCGTCGTCCACGGCCGCGGTGATCAGACGGATACCTGGCGCGGCCTCTTCCAGTGCCGCGATGCCTTCGGGCGCGCACACCACACAGATGGCGGTGATGTCGTCGGCATTGCGGTCACGCAACAGACCCAGGGTGTGGGCCATCGATCCGCCGGTGGCCAGCATCGGGTCGAGCACGAAAACCGAACGGCCGCGCAGATCGTCGGGCAGCGACGCCAGATACGGGGTGGGCTGGTGGGTCTGCTCGTTGCGGGCGATCCCGACGAACCCGACTTGGGCCTCCGGGATCAGCGCATGCGCCTGATCGACCATGCCCAGCCCGGCCCGCAGCACCGGCACCAGCAGCGGCGGGTTGGCCAACCGGGTGCCGGCCGTCTCGGTCAACGGGGTGCGCACCGGGATCGACTCGGTCGCCGCCTCGCGGGTGGCCTCATAGACCAGCATCAGGGTCAGGTCCCGCAGCGCCGCCCGGAAGGCGGCGTTGTCGGTGCGCTCATCGCGCAGGGCGGTCAGCCGGGCGGCAGCCAACGGGTGATCGACGATCTGGACGTTGAGGTGACCCATGGGCACAGAGACTAGTCGGCACCGGGGGCGGACCCGCACCAGAAACCGGATGGAACCGATCCGCCACCGGCTGCGTCATAACGACATGTTCGTTGATACCGCGGCCATCGGAATCCGAGCCGTCGAACTGGCCCGGTTGTCCACCGACCTCGACGCGGTCGCGGCCGACCTCCCGGGGGCCGCCGCGGTCTGCGCCGGCGCGCTCGGTCCGGTCGGGACCGATTTCGTGGCCGCCCTCACCGGCGCACTGGAGGCGGCGGCGCAGCTGACGCATCGGCTCGCGACCGCCCTGGGCGTCGCGGGCGACACCACCGCGCGCACAGCCGCGGACTATCTGGACACCGACCGACTGTCCGCGCTGCGGCTCGCGCTCTGACATGCCCACCGCGCTCAGCACCCCGCTGCATCATCTGCTCGCACAGCTCGGGCCGGGCACGCCCGCGCGTCCCGATGCCGAACTGGCCGCCCTGGCGTCCCGGTTGTCCGAGATCGCAAGCGGGCTCGGTCGCCTGGCCGACGCGCTACCGCAGTCCTGGTCCGGCCCTGCCGCATCGGCGGCATCGGGGTATCTGCGCGAGGTCTCCGATGCGCTGCACGCGCTTGCCGAGCACCTCGGTGCGATGGGTGTCGAGGTGGACGAGGCAGCCGGGACCGTCACCGCAGTGCGGGCCGAACTCGAACGGCTGATCACCGACTTCGAGGCGCGCGCCGCGGCCCTGCAGGTCCAGCCCGGTGGCGCCGAGGCGGTGGCCGATGAGGCTCTTCGTGCGCACGCCGCCGCTAGCGGGTTGGTCGGCGATCTCCGCGGTCAACTGGCGGGCGGTGCGCACAACCTCGGCGCTTCCGCGCCGGCGCTCGCACCCGCACTCGCACCGGCCGGTCTCGGCGGTGTGGCGACCGGTGCGGCCGGGGGCGCCCGGCCTGGCTCCGGGCTCGCCGACGCGGTTCTCACCGCCCACCGGCAGATCGAGGCCCCCGATGCCGCAGAGTTCGGTGCAGGCGAGGCCGTCCGCTTACCCGACGGCAGCGTGGTGGCGGCGCCGAATGCCGTGGCGGCCGGCGCGGTCCGCCATGCCCTCACCCAGCTCGGGGTGCCCTACCAATGGGGTGGCACGACGGCCGGGGTCGGGCTGGACTGCAGCGGTCTGACGCAGTGGGCTTACCGGGAGGCGGGTCTGGAGATCCCGCGGCTGGCCCAGGAACAGGACATCGGGGCGGCGGTGGAGGCCGGGTCGCTACGTCCCGGCGATCTGGCCGTCTGGGACGGTCACGTCGCGATGATCGTCGGCAACAACACCATGATCGAGGCGGGTGACCCGGTCCAGCTCTCCCCCGTCCGCACCACCAACGCCGGCCAGGGATTCCAGGGTTTCTGGCGTCCCACCGCGTGACCGCTCCGGTGCTGAGCTGGGTGTGGCCCGGAACCGCTCAGCATGCATCGTTACGCTATGCGCCATGGCGGCTGACATCGTGCCGGTCCGGCTCGGACTGACCAATGGCGACCTGTACACCCTGTGGGCTCCGCGCTGGCGCGATGCCGGTGACGAATGGGAGGCATTCCTCGGCAAGGACGAGGACATCTATGCCTTCGAGTCCGTCGCCGATCTGGCCGCGTTCGTCCGGACGAACGACGACAACGATCTGACCGATCACCCGGCCTGGGACAAGCTCGTCAAGGCCAACGCGCACCGCTTCGATCCGACCGAGGAGCGGCAGCACGATCTGATCGGGGTTCCCGAGCTGGTCGCCGAGAAGCCGACCGCCGATTCGGTGGCCACCCTGCACGGTGCGCTGGCGCTGGTCTCCGCCATCGGATCGGTGTGCGAACTGCCCACCATCACCAAGTTCTTCAACGGCAACCCGGTGCTGGGCACCCTCGGCGGCGGTATCGAGGCGTTCGAGGGCCGCGCGGGCCGCAAGCGCTGGACCGAGATCGAGGCGGTGATCGGCCGGGCCTGGGACGGTGTCGTCGACACCATCGACGAACTTGTCAGCACGCCCGAGGTCAACCAGGCCGAATCGGCCAAGGCCGCCGCCGAGCTGGACGAACCCGCCCCCGAGATGGACGACATCCTCATCGAGGACGACGACGAGGACGTGGTCATCGAGGGCGTGGTCGACACCGAGGAGGAGGAAGACGCGCTCGAGGCCGAGGCCGAACGCCAGGTCCTCGGCAGCGACGACGACTTCTGGACCCAGGTGGGCATCGATCCGATCCGCATCATCACCAGCAGCGGAACCCTGTACACGCTGCGCTGCTATGTCGGTGACGATCCCCGTTTCCTCGGCCGCAACGGTCGCATCAGCGTGTTCAGCTCCGAACGGACGTTGGCCCGCTACCTGGCCGACGAGCACGAGAGCGACCTTTCCGGGTTCAGCTCGTACGAGATCATCCGCACCGCCGCCACCGACGGGTCGCTGCGCGTCGAGGTCACCGACGAGAACATCTACGTGCTCTCCGGTCTGGTCGACGATATCGCCGACGGCCCGGAGGCCGTGGATCGCGACCAGCTGGATCTCGCGCTGGAACTGCTCAACGACGTCGGTGACTACGCCGAGGACCCCATCGTGTCCAAGTCGCTGGCCGCCGATCAGCCGCTGGGTTCGTTCGTCGCGCACGTGCTCGACCCCGCCAAACCGCGGCCCAAGGGGTCGACGGCCAAGGCCGTCGAACAGTGGGAGGCGCTGGAGCGCTTCGTCGAATCGCGCCTGCGCCCCGAGTGATTTGTGGAGTCGTGCTTTGTGGAGTCAGAGCCGCGCTGGTGGCGGCCGAGACTCCACAAACCGTCAGCCGATCAGCACCGCGTACCGCGGTTTGATGACCCCGTCGATCAGCGCCAACCGTTCGTCGAAATGCAGGAACGACGACTTCATGGCGTTGATCGTGAACCGCAGTAGGTCACTCCAGCCGTAACCGAACGCCTCGACAAGGCGCAACATCTCCTGGCTCATGGTGGTGTCACTCATCAGCCTGTTGTCGGTGTTGACCGTGACCCGGAACCGCGCCCGCGCCAGCAGATCGAACGGGTGCTCGGCGATGCTGTCCACCGCGCCGGTCTGCACGTTGGAGCTCGGGCACAGCTCCAACGGAATTCGCTTGTCCCGCAGCAGCGCCGCCAATCGCCCGAGCTCCAAGGTGCCGTCCTCGGCCACCGTGATGTCGTCGGCGATGCGCACGCCGTGGCCGAGTCGGTCGGCGCCGCAGAAGGCGATGGCCTCGTGGATGGACGGCAGGCCGAATGCCTCGCCGGCGTGAATGGTGAAGCGCGCGTTGTTACTTCGCATGTACTCGAAGGCGTCCAGGTGCCGACTCGGCGGATATCCGGCCTCGGCGCCGGCGATGTCGAAACCGACGACCCCGCGGTCGCGGAACCGCACCGCCAGCTCGGCGATCTCCCGAGAGCGGGCGGCGTGCCGCATGGCGGTCACCAGGCAGCGCACCACGATCGGGCGACCGGCGCCGGCGGCGGCCTTCTCCCCCTCGGCGAACCCGTCGAGCACCGCGTCGACGACCGCATCCAGGGACAACCCCCCGTCGATATGCAATTCGGGGGCGAATCGCACCTCCGCATAGACCACGTTGTCCTCGGCCAGATCTTCGACGCATTCATACGCCACCCGGTGCAGTGCCTCCGGTGTCTGCATCACCCCGACGGTGTGCGCGAACGGTTCCAGATAGCGCACCAGCGAACCGCTGTGGGCGGCGGTACGGAAGAAGGTGGCCAACTCGTCGGCGTCGGTGGCAGGCAGGTCCGCATAGCCGGTCTGCTCGGCCAGCTCCAGCACCGTGGCGGGCCGGAGTCCGCCGTCGAGGTGGTCGTGCAGCAGGGCTTTGGGAGCCTGTTTGATGAGATCCAGCGTCAATGGCGTGCTCATCTGTCCATCTTCCTTGTTGACGCAACCGGGCGCCGGTCAGTTAACCGAACCGTCGCCGGCGCGCCATCAGCCGATCCGGTCGATGATCAGCGGCCCGATCCGCGGCGGCTGCGCGCCGACGCTCCACCCGCCGACGAGCTCGGCCAGCGCCGGCGCGAGCCGTTCGGGGGTGTCGGTGTAGAGCGTGAACAGGGTCTCGCCCGCGGTGACCGGCTCTCCTGGGCGTCGGTGGATGCGCACCCCGGCGCCGAATTGCACCGGCTGACCCGGTGCTGCGCGGCCGGCCCCTAGCCGCCACGCCGCCATCGCCACCGACATCGCGTCGATATCACCCATCACGCCACCGGCGCCGGCGGTCACCGTCTCGGCATGCGCGCCGATGGGCAGGGGCACGTTGAGATCCCCGCCCTGGGCGGCGACGAGTTCGCGGAACCGATCCATCGCGGTGCCGTCCTTCAATGTCTGCGCGGGATCGACATCGTCGATGCCTGCGGCGGCGAGCATCTCGACGGCCAGCGCGACGGTCAGCTCGACGACATCCTCCGGACCGCCGCCGGCAAGCACCTCCAGGGACTCGGCCACCTCCAGCGCGTTGCCGACCGTGCGGCCCAGCGGACGGTTCATATCGGTCAGCAACGCCCGTGTCGGCACACCGCTGGCATTACCGAGTTCCACCATGGTGGCGGCCAATTCACGAGATTCGGCCTCGGTCTTGAGGAACGCGCCCTTGCCGACCTTGACGTCGAGCACCAGCGACGAGGCGCCCTCGGCGAGCTTCTTGCTCATCACCGAGCTGGCGATCAGCGGCAGTGACTCGGTGGTGGCGGTGATGTCGCGCAGCGCGTAGATCTTGCGGTCCGCCGGGGCCAGCCCACCCGCGGCGAAGATCGCCGCACCCACCCCGGCCAGCTGCCCGCGGATCTGTGCAGTGGACAGTTCGGCGGTGAATCCAGTGATCGACTCCAGCTTGTCCAGGGTGCCGCCGGTGTGACCGAGCCCGCGGCCGGCGGCCTGCGGAACCGCTGCGCCACAAGCCAGTACCACCGGTACCAGGGGGATGGTGATCTTGTCGCCGACGCCACCGGTGGAGTGTTTGTCGACCGTCGGACGCCCGAGATCGCCGAAGTCGAAGCGTTCGCCGGAATCGATCATCGCCGTGGTCCAACGGGCGATCTCCGCCGGCGTCATACCCCGCAGGAAGATCGCCATCAGCAACGCCGACATCTGCTCGTCGGCCACCGCACCGCGGGTGTAGCCGTCGATCATCCAGTCGATGGCCGCATCGGAGAGCACGCCGCCGTCGCGCTTGGTCCGGATGATCGACGGAGCGTCAAACATTGCGCTCCAGATCGTCAGGGCCGAACGCGTCGGGCAGCAGTTCGGCGAGCCGTTTCGGGCCGCCGGGATGGTCGATCAACAACTCCGGTCCGCCGTGCTCGTAGAGCACCTGCCGGCACCGACCGCATGGCATCAGCGGCGCCCCGTCGGCGGCCACACAGCTCAGTGCGACCAATCGTCCGCCACCGCCCGAATGCAGGGCGCAGACCACAGCGCACTCGGCACAGAGACCTAGGCCATATGAGACATTCTCCACATTGCATCCGAGGATTATTCGGTCATCGTCGACTATTGCCGCAGCTCCGACGGGGAAACCGGAGTATGGCGCGTACGCCCGTCGGGAAGCATCAATTGCGTTGTCGCGCAACGCAATCCAATCTATTTCAGCAGTCATTCGATGTCCGTTCATCTTCATCTGAATGCATTCCGAACACGCCAACCACCGGCGGGTGAACCAAGGTAGGTAACCCTAACTTTGTGGTACAAGGGGCGCCCGGACACCCAGGCTAGTTCTTCAGCGGCCTCAAATGGGATTAGAGTCGCCCCGAGGTTTGGGGTAGGAATCAGCCTTCTCCCCAACCGTCCACCGAAGGCGTTGGAGGACTCAATGAGCACAGCCACGGCCGCGGAATCCGATATCCCGGCACCGCGAGCGAAACCGGCGCGCCGCCGCAGTCTGTACCGCGGCGACCCAGGCATGTGGAGCTGGGTGTTGCACCGCATCACCGGCGCCACCATCTTCTTCTTCCTGCTGGTGCACGTGCTCGACACCGCACTGGTCCGGGTCAGCCCCGAGGCGTACAACTCGATCATCGAGACGTACAAGACGCCGATCATCGGGCTCATGGAGATCGGCCTGGTGGCCGCGGTGCTGTATCACGCACTCAACGGCATCCGGGTCATCCTCATCGACTTCTGGGCCAAGGGGCCCAAATATCAGCGCAAGATGTTGTGGGTCATCGCCGGCGTCTGGCTGGCCGTGATGATCCCGTCCCTGGGAGTGATCGGTATGCACATGGCGGAGCGGTTCCTGTGAGCGAGGCCTGGACTCCGCACCACAAGGAGGGGCGCATCGCCCCGGTGCAGGAGAAAGAGCACGACCGGCCGGCGAGCCTCGATCACCCGCGCGCACCGCGCAGGCCGCGCGGCATCCCGTACTTCGAGAAGTACGCCTGGCTGTTCATGCGGTTCTCCGGCGTCGCCCTGGTCTTCCTGGCGCTGGGCCACCTGTTCATCATGCTGCTCTGGGAAGACGGCGTGTACCGCATCGACTTCAACTATGTCGCCGAGCGCTGGGCCTCGCCGTTCTGGCAGATCTGGGACATGGCGTTGCTGTGGCTGGCCATGATCCACGGCGCCAACGGCATGCGCACCATCATCGGTGACTATGCCCGCAAGAACACCACCAAGTTCTGGCTGAACTCGCTGCTGCTGTTGGCCACCGGCTTCACGCTGGTGCTGGGCAGCTACGTGCTCGTCACGTTCGACGCCAATATCTAGCTAGGGACGCAGGATGATTCAAGAACATCGTTATGACGTCGTCATCGTCGGTGCCGGCGGCGCGGGTATGCGTGCCGCCGTCGAGGCCGGACCGCGCGCCCGCACCGCCGTGCTGACCAAGCTGTACCCGACCCGCAGTCACACCGGCGCTGCCCAGGGCGGCATGTGCGCCGCGCTGGCCAATGTCGAAGAGGACAACTGGGAGTGGCACACCTTCGACACCGTCAAGGGTGGGGACTACCTCGCCGACCAGGACGCCGTCGAGATCATGTGCAAGGAAGCCATCGACGCGGTCTATGACCTGGAGAAGATGGGGATGCCGTTCAACCGCACCCCCGAGGGCCGCATCGACCAGCGCCGCTTCGGTGGTCACACCCGCGACCATGGCAAGGCCCCGGTTCGGCGCGCCTGTTACGCCGCCGACCGCACCGGCCACATGATCCTGCAGACCCTGTACCAAAACTGCGTCAAGCACGATGTCGAGTTCTTCAACGAGTTCTACGCCCTCGACGTCGTCCTCACCGAAACCCCCGGCGGCCCGGTGGCCACCGGTGTGGTCGCCTACGAGCTGGCCACCGGTGACATCCACGTCTTCCACGCCAAGGCGATCGTCTTCGCCACCGGCGGATCGGGGCGGATGTACAAGACCACCTCCAACGCGCACACCCTCACCGGTGACGGCCTGGGCATCATCTTCCGCAAGGGACTGCCCCTGGAGGACATGGAGTTCCACCAGTTCCACCCGACAGGTCTTGCCGGGCTGGGCATCCTGATCTCCGAGGCCGTGCGCGGTGAGGGCGGACGTCTGCTCAACGCCGACGGTGAGCGTTTCATGGAGCGCTACGCGCCGACCATCGTCGACCTGGCCCCGCGCGACATCGTCGCACGCTCGATGGTCCTCGAAGTCCTCGAAGGCCGCGGCGCCGGACCGAACAAGGATTACGTCTACATCGACGTGCGCCATCTCGGTGAGGACGTGCTGGAGGCCAAGCTGCCCGATATCACCGAGTTCGCCCGGACCTACCTGGGTGTGGATCCGGTGACCGAACTGGTGCCGGTCTACCCCACCTGCCACTACGTGATGGGCGGCATCCCGACCAACGTCAACGGCCAGGTGCTGCGCGACAACACCAACGTCATCCCCGGCCTGTACGCCGCAGGGGAATGCGCGTGCGTGTCGGTGCACGGCTCCAACCGGCTGGGCACCAACTCGCTGCTCGACATCAACGTGTTCGGCCGTCGGGCCGGCATCGCGGCCGCCGAGTACGCGCTCAACCACAACCACGTCGACATGCCGGAGAACCCGGCCAACATGGTCGTCGAATGGGTCGGCGACATCCTCTCCGAGCACGGCAACGAGCGCGTCGCCGACATCCGCACCGCGCTGCAGCAGTCGATGGACAACAACGCCGCGGTGTTCCGCACCGAGGAGACGCTGAAGCAGGCCCTGACCGACATCCATGCGCTCAAGGAGCGTTACTCGCGGATCACGGTGCAGGACAAGGGCAAGCGCTACAACAGCGACCTGCTGGAGGCCATCGAGCTCGGCTTCCTGCTGGAGCTGGCCGAGGTGACCGTCGTCGGCGCGTTGAACCGCAAGGAATCTCGTGGCGGCCACGCGCGGGAGGACTACCCGAACCGTGACGACACCAACTACATGCGTCACACGATGGCCTACAAAGAGGGCACCGATCTGCTGAGCGATATCCGGTTGGACTACAAGCCCGTGGTCCAGACCCGCTACGAGCCGATGGAACGGAAGTACTGATGACTGCTGTCATTGAACCCGACACCAAGAGCCCCGAGCTGCCGCCCGTTCCCGACGGCGCGGTGATGGTCACGCTGAAGATCGCCCGATTCAACCCGGATGCCCCCGACGAGGCCGGCTACCAGAGCTTCCGGGTGCCGTGCCTGCCGAGTGACCGGCTGCTGAACCTGCTGCACTACGTGAAGTGGTACCTCGACGGCACGTTGACGTTCCGCCGGTCCTGCGCGCACGGCGTGTGCGGCTCGGATGCCATGCGCATCAACGGTGTCAACCGGCTGGCATGCAAGGTGCTGATGCGGGACCTGCTGCCCAAGAAGGCTTCAAAGCAGCTGACGATCACGATCGAGCCTATCCGCGGTCTGCCCGTGGAAAAGGATCTGATCGTCAACATGGAGCCCTTCTTCGACGCTTACCGCGCGGTGAAGCCGTTCCTGATCACCAGCGGTAACGCGCCGACCAAGGAGCGCGTCCAGAGCGCGACCGACCGGGCCCGCTTCGACGACACCACCAAGTGCATCCTGTGCGCCTGCTGCACCACCTCGTGCCCGGTGTACTGGAGCGAGGGGTCCTACTTTGGGCCCGCCGCGATCGTCAACGCGCACCGGTTCATCTTCGACTCGCGTGACGAGGGTGCCGCCGAGCGTCTCGACATCCTCAACGAGGTCGACGGGGTGTGGCGCTGCCGCACCACCTTCAACTGCACCGAGGCATGCCCGCGTGGCATCCAGGTCACCCAGGCGATCCAAGAGGTCAAGCGCGCGCTGATGTTCGCGCGCTAGGTTCTTCCGGGCCCGAGTGTTGGCTTGTGTACCAAGATCCTTCTGGATCTGGCACACAAGCCAACACTCGTTTCAGCACTTTGCCCCTGCCGATCTCAACTCGGCCTGGACCCGTCGAACGATCGTCGTCTGCCGGTGCCTGAGCAGGTCCGCACCGACCCTGACGATTCGCCAGCCGCAGTCTCGGTAAGCGACGTCCTGCTCGATATCCAGGGTCCGCTGCCTCGGGTCGGTCCAATGCTGTGCACCGTCGTACTGGACGCCGACCTTCCACTCGGGCCAACCCATGTCGAGCCGGCCGATGAGGCGGTACTTGTCGTACACCTCGATCTGGGTTCGCGTCGGGCGCATCCCCGCCTTCGTGAGCACCAACCGCAGGCGCGTCTCCTGTGGCGACTCGGCCCCGTCATCGGCGAGGACGAGCACGTCCCGTAACTGACGGATACCTCGCGCTCCCCTGTGCTGCACCGACAGCGACTCGACGTCGGCGATCGTCAGCTTGGCTGTCTGTAGAAGGGCATCGACACGGATGACGGCCATGGTGAGGCCCCTGCGACGACCGAGGTCGAACCCTGTGCGCGCCGGCGACGTCATACGGATGCCATGCTGCTCTGCAACCTCGGCGGGTAAGAGTTCGTCGCTGTGGATGACGATCCCGGTCGGCGCGGAGCGACTCGACTGATTGAGCTCGGCGGGATGGACAGCGTCGATCCACTTGCAGCCGTGCAGCGCTGCCGCGGACAGTCCGACTGCCACACCCCGGCGTCGCGACCAGAGCCACGCCGCCCGTGCTTTATCCACCGGCGTCAACACCGTCCCGCGGGCCACGTACACGTCCCGATGGACAGCGTCGTACTTCGTGCGCAACTGGTTGCGATTCAGTACACCCGCCGCCAGCGCCTCCGAACCCAGAAACACCATGTGGATTCAGACGCAGCGGTCCACCGCACGGTTCCACTGCAATCGAAAGTCGACTTATGTATCAAATTCGACTGAACACTGGTATCCAAGGCCACACTCGGCGCTACTCGGGCGGAGGCTCCGGCCCGATGTTCTCCCCCGCGATCTCGGCCACCTGCTCGTCGTAGTACCGGATGATCACTGCGACCGCAGCGGCCACCGGCACGGCCAGGAATGCCCCGATGACACCGAACGTCGATGCCCCGAGGGTCACTGCCAAAAGCACGATCACCGCGTGCAGCTTCATCGACTTCGACTGCAGCCACGGCTGCAGCACGTTGCCCTCCAGCTGCTGCACCGCGATGATGACGCCGAGCACCAGCAGCGCATTGATCGGCCCGTTGGCGACCAACGCGATCAGGACGGCCAGACCGCCTGCGACGAAGGCACCCACGATCGGTACGAATCCGCCGATGAAGGTGATGATGGCCAACGCGTAGGCAAGCGGCACGCCGAGGATCACCAGGCCGACCCCGATCAGCACGGCGTCCACCAGACTCACCAGCGCCTGGGTGCGGATGAAACCGCCCAGGGTGTCCCAGATCCGCGCCAGCACCTCGGCCAGGTGCCGCGCGCCGGGATGACCGACCGAGCGCCGCAGCCACGGGATGAACCGTGGGCCATCCTTGAGCAGGAAGAACAACACCACAATGGTGGTGAACAGGGTCACCAACGCCGAGGTGGCCGCACCGACGCCGGTGAACACACCGCTCGCGATCTGGCTGCTGCTGGAGTTCAACTGGTCGTTGATCGCCGTGACGGCCGAATCCAGTTGCGCCTCGCTGATGTTGAGCGGCGGGCCGCCCAACCAGTCCCGGACCTGGACCACACCGGCGGTCGCCTGCTCGGCCAGTTCGGTCGACTGCTCGACGATGGCCGGCGCCACCGCCGCGATCAGACCCGCGATCACCCCGATCGCCACCAACAGCATCAGCAGTGCCGCGGCCGCGGGCGGGACGCCCTTGGACCGCATCCAGCGCACCGGCGGCCACAGCACGGTGCAGACCACCACGGCCAGCGCGACCGGCAGGATGATCACCCACGCCTCGCCGACCACCCAGGCCAGGATCCACAGGGCCGCCGACACCGCGACAATCTGGACGGAGACCGTCGCGGCCGATCGAAGGTGGGCACCGAACACCGAGCCCCGGCTCGGCAGCATGTCAGTCACGCTTCATCTCTACCCGCACGCACCCGTTTCGAACTAGCACCCCGGTCACAAATCGACCCGCCGTGTCGTCTGATCGGTATGACACCAAGAATCGCTGCCCTGCACCCCGCCGACGCCGGACTGTTCACCCGGATGATGTACCGCATCGCCAAGCGGAAATTCGGCGAAGTCCCGCAACCATTCACCGTCGCCGCCCACCACCGGCGGCTGCTGGCGGCCAACGCCGTCCACGAGATGCTGGTGCAAGCCGGGTCCACGACGCTGCCCGTAGCTGTCCGCGAGCTGGCGGTGTTCTGGACGGCGCGCACCATCGGGTGCTCCTGGTGTGTGGACTTCGGATCCATGCTGGCTCGCCTCGACGGTCTGGACGTCGAGAGGCTCACGACCATCGACGACTATGCGACCTCGCCACTGTTCGACGCAGACGAACGCGCCGCGATCGCCTACGCCGACGCCATGAGCACCGACCCGCACGCCATCACCGACGAGCAGGTCGCCGACCTACGCGCCAGATTCGGCGACGCCGGGGTGATCGAACTGACCTACCAGATCGGACTGGAGAACATGCGGGCCCGGATGTACTCGGCGCTGGGCATCACCGAGCAGGGGTTCAGCTCCGGGGATGCCTGCCGGGTTCCGTGGGCAGATCCCGGCGAAGCGGAGACGCGGTGAACTTGTCCGGGTTGGCGATATCCCAGACCGCGGCCACACGCCCGTCGGTGATCGTCACCGCGGTGATGCGGGGCATCAGCTCGGGGTAGCCGTCGACGGGCGGCGCGCCTGGTGTGTACGTGCCGAGTTCGCCGTTGACGAGCACCGGCTGACTGCCCGCCTGCCAGTTCGGGCCGTACCGCTTCGCGAGCCCGAACAGGAAGCGCGCCACCTTCTCCGGTCCGCGGATGACGTTCGGGGCGGTCGGCGCGCGGCGGTTCGCGTCACCGGTGAAGGTGATGTCGGGATGGAGCAGCGCGACGACGGCATCCACGTCACCGGCGGCGAGAGCGGCCATCAGGCGGCCGGCCACCTCGTTGTGGGCCTCGGCCGCCTCCGGTGGCGGGGCGGCCGCTACGGCTCGGCGAGCCCGCGATGCCAGTTGCCGGGCCGCCGTGGCGGTGGTGCCGAGCACCTCGGCGATCTCGTCGAACGGCACCCCAAAACCGTCATGCAGGACGAAGGCGACGCGCTGTTCGGGGGTGAGCCGCTCCAGTACCACCATCGCCGCGAACCGCGCATCCTCACCGGCCACGACGGTGTCCAACGGGTCATCTCCCGCCACCGGAGTGACCACCGGTTCGGGAAGCCATTCCCCGACATAGCTGACGCGGCGATGGGTGGCCGAGCGCAGGGTGTCCAGGCCAAGGCGGCTGACCACGGTGGTCAGCCAGGCGCGCAGATCGGCGATGGGTTCGGCGGTTCGCTGCCTGCGCAGCCACGCATCCTGGACGATGTCCTCGGCATCGGCGTATGTTCCGGTCAACCGGTACCCGACGGCGAGCAGGTGCGGCCGCAGCTCCTCGAACTCCGCGGTCCAGGCGTCGGCCGTCATGGCCCTGAGTCTAGAACCGGTATACGACGTATTGATTTCGTTGCCGTGTTACCCAGATGAAAACCTTTTCGTCGTATCATCCCTTCGAGACAACTGAAACCGTATATTCACGCGTATGGCAATCGCGGAACAGCCGACCCCGGTGACCACGGACAAGGGTCTGCAGGCCGGCGCGCTGGGTCTGGTGGGCAACGTGGTGATCGGGCTGGCGGCCGTGGCGCCGGCCTACAGCCTGGCCGCGACGCTGGGTTATGTGGTGCTTCACGTCGGCGACAAGGCTCCGGCCATGTTCGTCCTGGCATTCATCCCGATGCTGCTGGTGGCCTTCGCCTACAAGGAGCTGTCGCAGGACACCCCGGACTGCGGCACCACCTTCACCTGGGGAACCAAGGCCTTCGGTCCGTGGATCGGCTGGATCGGCGGCTGGGGGCTGGCCGTCTCGGCGATCATCGTGCTCGCCAACGTCGCCGAGATCGCCGCGGTCTACCTGTTCAAATTCCTCGGCCAGGACGCGCTGGCGGACAATCTGTACGCCAAGGTCGCGCTCGGATCGTTCTTCATCATCTCCATGACGCTGGTGAGTGCCCGCGGTGTGGTCGTCTCGGAGAAGATGCAGAACGTCCTGATCGCCATCCAGTTCGGTGTGCTGATCGTCGCGAGCGTATGGGCGCTGATCCGGGTATTCGGGAACACCGCCGGTGCACAAGCGGTGAGCCCGTCACTGTCCTGGCTGTGGCCGTCGGGTCTGGACATCTCATCGATCGCCGCGGCGATCATCCTGTGCGTGTTCATCTACTGGGGCTGGGATGCTTGCCTGGCCGTCGGCGAGGAGACCAAGGACCCCGGTCGCACACCCGGTATCGCCGCCGTCATCACCACGCTGATCCTGGTGTGCACCTACGTATTGGTGGCGTATGCGGTCCAGTCGTTCGCCGGTTTCAGCGTGGTGGGAATCGGGCTGAACAACCCGAACAACACCGATGACGTGCTGACCGTGCTCGGTGCACCGGTGGGCGGTCCCATCCTGGCATCGCTGCTGCTGCTGACGGTGTCGGTATCGGCGCTGTCCTCGACGCAGACCACCATCCTGCCGACCGCGCGCGGCACCCTGTCGATGGCGGTCTACGAGGCGCTTCCCAAGCGGTTTGCCAGCGTTCACCCCAAGTACATGACACCGGCGTTCGGCACCATCGTGATGGGAGCGATGGCGCTGTTCTTCTATCTGGTGCTCACCTTCCTCTCGGAGAATGCCCTGGCAGACTCGGTTGCCTCGCTGGGCCTGGCGGTCGCGTTCTACTACGGCATCACCGCCTTCGCCTGTGTCTGGTATTTCCGCCGGACCCTGTTCACCTCGGCACGAAACCTGTTCTTCCGTGGCATCTTTCCGCTTCTCGGCGGGCTGTCCATGGCGGTCGCCTTCGGGATCAGCGCCAAGGACATGATCGCCCCCGATTACGGTTACACCGCCTTCGGTCCGGTGGGCGGGGTGTTCGTGCTCGGCGTCGGCATGCTGGTCCTCGGGGTACCGCTGATGCTCGCCTGCTTCGCGTTCGGTACCAAGCGCTTCTTCCGCGGTGAGACGCTCACCCCCGATACCGAAGTCAAGGTCCCCGATGTGTACTGATACGAAAGCGCAGGCGGCACCATGCATCTGACGGTCGGTTACCTGGCCACCCCCACCGGTGACGACGGTGTCGCCCTGGCGGCCGCGCTGGCCCGCACGTTCGACGCCGATGTCGACGTGGTGCTCGTCGTGCGCGAGGAACTGCCCGACGGGCATCCCGGCCGCGCTCAGTATCAGGAGCTGCTGCTGGAGAAGGGCAAGGAGTGGATCACCAAGGCGGTCGGCACGCTGACCGGTGCGGCCAAGTCGGTCAACGCCAATGTCCTTGTCGGAGAGTCTTTTGCCGAGGAGTTGCTACGGTTCGCCGAGAGCCATTCTTCCGACCTGATCGTGGTCGGCGGCGCTCGTGACGGTTTCTTCGGCGGTCACGTCATCGGGCCGGTGTCGAGCGCGCTGTTGCACAGTTCGCCCATCCCGGTGGCGCTCGCCCCGCGCGGCTACGCCGATGACGCACCCGAGACCATCGCCGCAGTGACCGCAGCGGTGCCGAGCAGGCCCGGCGACGACAATCCCCTGCCGTTCGCCATCACGCTGGCCAGCGCGGCGAACCTGCCGATCCGGATGGTGTCGCTGGTGTCGGCCGAAAACCTTTCCGAGGCAGAGGATCTCAAGGAGCTGCGGGCCGTGCAGATCGCCGCCGCGCAGGAGAACCTGGCGGTGGCCGCCCGTGCGCTGCCGGATTCGCCGGATATCGAATCACTGGTCGCCGACGGTATGACGTTGGAGTCGGCGCTGAAGAAACTGAACTGGGATGACGACGACATCCTGGTGGTCGGCTCCAGCCGGTTTGCCGCGCCCAAGCGGATCTTCCTCGGCTCGACGGCCTCGCGCATCCTCGCCGGTACCGACGCCCCGGTGATCGTCATCCCCCGCGACGAGTAGCGGATTGGCGCAGACCGACATCTGTTCGCCAGACCTGAGCATTCACCCGTTGAATCAGGCAGTACGCCGAACGTACTAACCTGCAATTTAGCTGTGAATTACCACGAACCTTCCGCTAAGAATACTGACGTACACGTCACTACCTTGCGTGTCAGCACGGGCGATCGATTGATCGGCCGGACAATTCTTCTGCGGGGGGCAAGCCGTCATGGGCTATTCGAAATATGTCGGCCGTATCGGTGCATTGGCTGTCGCGTTGGGGATCGGCACCGCCGTCGCCCAACCGGCCTGGGCCGAGACTCCGAGCAACGACACCGAGACCTCTTCCAAACCTGCCGAAAACGACGCGCCCGCCGGTGGCAACCTGCCGACCGGCCCGTCCAGCCCCAGCACCGATGTCCACGAGAGTGACGACGTCGACGGTCCGTCGCTCAGCACTGATGATGACGACACGTCGGAGCTGACAGATGAGGACGAGGAGGACGACGAGTGGGACGAAGCCTCCCTGCGTGAGGAGGAACTGGCCGAACCACCGATGATCCCCGGTGACACCGAGCAGCCCTCGCTGATCAACACCACCCAGGAGCCCCCCAACCCGTCGAATCCGCCAGAGCCGCCCACCGAGCTCATCGAACCTGCCGCCTCTTCGTCCACCCCTGACTTGACCGGCAGCGAGCAGCAGGTCCCCACGCCCGATGTTGCTCCTACCCAGGGCCACTTCATCACCGAGGTGGACTCAGACATCGAAGGTGTCACGCTCCGGTCGATGGCCGATCCGTCACCCCTCGGCTTCACCACCGCCGCCGCCCCCACCGTTCCGAGCCCGGCACCGCTGCAGCAGCAACCCAACAATCCACTCGAAATCGTCATCGGCACCGCCGGAAAACTCATCAATATCGCCGCCGGCGCCATCGGAATGCTGTTCTCCCCGATCTTCAACCCCAATTACAACGGCCCCGGCGGATTGGCGTTGGTCTTCGCGACCCTGGACATGGTCCGCCGCGAACTCGACCGCGCCTTCTCCAACAGCTCGCCCACCGCCGTCGCTGATCTCGCCACCACCTCCGAACTCCTACCAACAACCATCGCCGTCCTCGCCAACGACATAGACCCAAACCTCGGGCAGGGCGACATCCTGACCGTCGTCGGCTACACGCAGGCCGGCAATGGCACCGTGGCGTTGAATTCCGACGGAAGCTTCACCTATACCCCCAACGCCGGGTTCAGCGGTGTGGACACCTTCACCTACACCATCTCTGACGACGCCAGTCCTTGGCATATCCACGGCCTCGCAGGATTATTCGGCCGCGGCGGACACGCCTCGACCGCCGCAGTCACCATCACCGTCGGCGAAGCATCGGTGAATGTCGCACCCGTGGCAGGTCCCGATTCCGCCACCGTCACCCAAGGGTCCGGGCCCACCACGATCAACGTGCTCGGGAACGACAACGACGCCGACAACGATCCGCTGACCATCACCGGGGTCACCCAGCCGGACAACGGCACCGTCACCTTCACTACGACCGGGGTCAGTTATACGCCCGATGAGACCTTCGCCGGCACCGACACCTTCACCTATACCGTCAGTGACGGCACGACAACCACCATCGGTACCGTCACGGTCACGGTGACACCGGTGATCGTCGTCAATACCCCGCCCACCGCCGTCGACGACCATGTCAGCACAGCCGAAGACACTGCTGTAGCAATCGACGTCATCGCGAATGACTCTGATCCAGAGGGTGATTCACTCCATTTGACGGCGATATCCAGCGCCGGTCATGGGATCGTTGTCATCAACGGCAACACTGTCACCTATACCCCCAGCCCCGACTGGAACGGCACAGACACCTTCACCTACACCATCACCGACGGCGAGCACGAAGCCACAGCAACGGTGTCCGTCGTCGTCACACCCGTCAACGAATCACCCGTCGCCAACGACGATTCGGTGACCCTGCCGCAGGGGTCCGGCAGCACATTCATCAATGTCCTGGCCAACGACACCGATGCGGACAACGCACCCACCCCGCTCCAGGTCACCGGCGTCACCCAACCCGCCAATGGCACGGTCGTCCCGAGCTCCACTGGCCTTAGCTACACCCCGAACACCGGGTTCTCCGGCACCGACACCTTCACCTACACCATCACCGACGGAACTTCTTTCGATAGCGCAACGGTCACGGTCACGGTGACGCCGGTCAACCAACCACCCCAGTTGGTAATCGGTGATGTTGAGGTTGATGACGACGGCGTGGTGACCGGACTGATCACCGTCACCGACCCGGACGGCCCGACACTTACCGTAACCCCGCCGGTAATCGACGAGGGCGACGTCACCGTCACCAACCTCGGTGGCGGGGTGTTCGGCTTCACCTTCACACCGACCCAGGAGGCGCACGAAACAGCCTGGGCTACAATCGGAGACGACGCTGTCTCACTGACCTTCACGGTCTCCGACGGTGTCGCCGCCGCAGTCAGCGCGAGCGTTCTGGCACCTATCACTCCGGCCGAGCCGACCACCGACCCGGGTGGATACGAAGCCATTGACCTGGCCGACCTGGATTCACTCACCGGTATCACCGTGACCGTCGGTGGCCAGGTCTACGTAATCGGCAAGGGCGCGCTAGACTTTGACGACGACGGCGGCAGTGACTACACAGGCTACATCCTGGGCACCGTCGACACAGCCGACCAGACGTTCACTCCCGTGGTACTTCTGCGCGACAGCGTGCAACCCTTCGACATTGCCGTGGGACCGAACGGCCGAATCTTTGTCGCCGACGTCGCGACAGGGGTCACCGCCTACGATCCTGCCAACGGTTATCTGCCGACAACTGTGCTGGCCGGACCCGCCGTGCAGGTGGCCTTCGGCAACGACAAGCTCTACGTCACCGCGTTCGACTTCAATCCCGAAACAGCGACGAGCTCAGGCCGTCTGTACATCTTCGACTCCGATCTCACGCAGGTCGGGGCACCGATCGCACTCGAAGATCCTTCATTCGGGCTCGCTATCGGACCGACAGGTTACCTCTACCTCACCTCACTCGATTTCTCAGCCAACCCGACTCAACCGACTGACGGAAAATTGACCGTCTTGAATGGGGATGGGGAACTCGTTGTCCGGATCGCCACCACCGGTGTCGCGCCGTACGGCGTGACGGTCGATGGCGACGGAATCGCCTATGTCACCGACCCTCTGAACAGCACGATCTATGCGGTGGATCCGTTCGGGCGCGGGATCATCGGCACTGTCGAGGCGCCAGCCGGATCACTGGCCCTCGATATCGGACCAGACGGTTTGCTGTATGTACCGAGCCAGATCAGCAGAAGCATCGTCGTCCTGGATCCTTCCGATGTGATCACCGAGCCCGGTGGAGGCCAGGAGCTCAACGCAGATATCGACGTGTTCGCCGAGAACATCGGCACCTTGGCCATCGGTCTGGCGCTGGATGGAAACGGCGGCCTCTATGTGACCGACCTCGGGCTTCGGATATCAGAAGCCGGCGAGCAACTGCCTGGTAACGGAGCGATCATCTACCTCGGGCCCGACGGGATACCTGTCGGAGATCCGGTGTCACTGAACGGCAATCCGTGGGGTGTCGCAGTCGGCAACGGCGGTCTGCTGTACGTGAGTGACTACGCGAGCGGGACGATATGGGTTATCGATGCTGCGGCCCAGTCGGTCGACACGTTCGTGAGCATCCCTGGCCAAGGCGCGACGCTGGCCACCGACGACGCTGGGAACGTTTACGTCATCGGTTTCGAGGCGCCCTCCGAATTCGAGGAGTTCTCGACGTTCACACTCCACATCTTCGACGCCGCAGGCTCTGAAACTGGCACCCTGCCTGCCAGCGGCCCGGCTTTCGCCGTCACCCCCGATGGGAAGATCTACATCCCGATCAGCGATGGCTCAGGCTCTAGCATCTACACCGAGATCCGCGTACTGAACGGGGACGGGACAGAAGCGGCGCCGGCGATATCGCTCGGCGCCTTCTCCCCGGCATCGATGGCGTTTGGCGCGGATGGCACCCTATACATCGCTGGATTCGACGCAGCGAACACCGGCGGGCCCTCGACGCAGGCCGAGCTCATCGTCATCGACCCCCGCGGGACGATGACCGCGCCGGTCTCGCTCGGTTCCGTCATCCCGTGGTCACTCGTCGTCGATGGGGACAGCGCAATCTACTTCAGTGATTCCACAACCGGAACAATCTATCGCGTAACGCTTTCCGGTCTACCAGCCGACACCAACTCTGCACCTGAGGTCGGTGATCCTGCGTTTGATGTGACCGGCATCGGAGCACTGGGAAGTGTCCGTGGCCATGTCAACGTCGAGGACCCCGACGGCGACCCGCTCAGCTATACGTTGACCCCTGGCAGCGCCGATACCGCCGTCGGGACCGTCAGTGTCGACGTTCACGGGAACTGGATCTTCACCCCCACCGCCCAGGCGCGGGTCGATGCAGCCAGTACCGAGGGGGAGGACAACACGACCTTCTCACTCACCGTGTCGGACGGCCTGGAAACCATCGTCGTCCCAATCACCGTGACCATCAGACCGAATGTCGCGGCTCCCGTGGCTCAGTCCCCTGCCTACACGATCAACAACGTCGACAAATACACCGGCGTAGTCACCGGCGTGGTCCATGTCATCGACCTCGACGATCCGGTGTTGCTGTACACCGTCACCACCAATGGCAACGGCGCCGTCACCGTCCAGGACGACGGTTCGTTCACCTACACACCCAATTCGAAGGCGCGGCAATTGGCTTCGCTGACGCCTGGGGAAGATGCGGCGACCTTCACCATCACGGCCACCGACGGATTCCATGCTCCGGCGACAATCACGGTCGAGGCAGCGATCACGCCCGCGACGGATTTTGCCCTGAGCGCGCTGTACGGCGGCGAGCAGGAGTCGTGGGGCAACCAGAGCGTGGCAGTCGGCACTGACGGCCGCATCTACTTCACCACCTACCTGGCTGATGACACCGTCGGCGAGGTGGTGGTGCTCAATGCCGACGGTACCTACGCCACCACGGTGAGCATCGCCGATGTCGTCGGATACCCCTTCGCCTCGGCGTACGACGTGGTTGTGGGCGATGACGGCCGGGTGTTCGTCAGCAGCGAGGTAGCTGACACTCTCGAAGATCTCAGTGCAGAGGCCGGCCGCGGTGTCATCGTCGTCATCGATCCAGACAACGACTACGCGACTTCACAGTTTGCCGAACTGGCCGATCCGGCAGGTGCATTGGCAGTCGACAGCACCGGCCGCCTGTATGTCGCCAACTGGAACAATGACAACATCACCGTTCTGAACGTCGACGGTTCGGTACACCGCGTGATCCAGAGCGAGCCACTGTTCGAGGGCGATGACTCCGGCGTAGCGGGACTGGCGATTTCGGGCAGCGGATTGTTGTATCTCACCAAGCCCGGGCTCGGAGCCATCAAGGTAGTCAACCAGAACGGCACTACAGCGGACGTATTCGAGGTTGGTGGCGCACCGTGGGCGATCGCTGTCAACGCCGTAGGCCACCTGTTTGTCTCCGACTTCGGCAGCTCAAGCGTTGTTGAACTCGACCAGGCCGGAGCCGTGGTTCGCAGCATCGCGCTGGCTCAAGATGTCCAGGCTTCCGACGTCACCGTCGCAGAAGACGGCACCGTGTACGTGCCCTACCTGGGTTCCAACGGCGCGAGCATTGCAATCATCACGGCTGTCTCGGGGTTGCCCGACGGCGGCATCCAACATGGGCCCGAGATCACCGGAACTCCTGTTATGGTGAGCACGTCGACGCTGGCAGTCGGCAACGCCGTGTATCAGTCCACGGTCAGCACCGGTTCCGGGACCGGCCTGGTCACCACTACGCTGACCCTTGTGCGGGCCGATGGTAGCTCGACATCCGTTCAGGGCACGGGTGAGACCTACGGCGACATCACAGCCGGTCCCAACGGGGTTGTCTACCAAACACTTACCTATACAGATCCGGCAAGCGGTGACCGGCAGTCCGGCGTACTGGTGATCGCGAGCGACGGCACCGGATACTTCACCGGTCTGCGCTCGGGCATCCCGATCGGTCCGGTCGTATCGGGCGACAACGCCACCTACCAGATCATCTACCGACACGATGAGCAGAACAGCGCCTACACAACGACTGTGCTGGCCATCGTCGACGGCGTCGTGTTCGACCACGAAGTCAGCGGCATCCCCGGCGGGCCCATCTCCGGCGCATCTAACGCGGTCGTCGCCCCGGACGGGACCGTCTACCTGACCGTCACCGACATTCCCAGCGACAGCCTCGATTACAGCGGTGCCACAACATCGGTTGTCATCCTCAGCGCCGACGGCCTGACATCGCACACCACCGCAGGCTTCGCCGGTGGGCCCGTCACCATCGCATCCGATGGCACCGTCTACCAGTCTTTGGGTATCGCGCACCTCGATTCAGAGACAGGAGACACAACTTTCACTGCGGCCGTTGCAGTTCTCGAGGGCACCGGGTTGGTCGCACGACCCGAGACAGTCACCGGAATACCTATCGGCGGCATAGTCGTACGGCCGGATGGCAGCGCACTACTGACGGTAGTGATACTCGACGACTCCGAGGGTTCTGAGTCCGGCGCATCGTCGACGCTGCTGGTCGAGGTTACCGAGAATGGACTTACCGCACTGATCGAACCGGTCGCCGGGACGCCGATCGCGTTGGACGGTTCTTGGCTTCCGGCGGTTGTCGATTCCGACGGCGTTGCCTACCTCACGACAAGCGCCAGCAACTCAGAGTCGGACTCAACCACCACCACGGTGACAGTCCTGCAACGCGACGGCGCCATCGAGCTCTGGACGATGTCGGGTCAGCCTGTCGGTGGTGTCGTCCCAGGGTCGGCCGGCACCGTGTACCAGACGACATACGACTCGACGACGGATATAACACGTATCGCCGCCATCACCGCGTCGGGCAGGGATACTCATATGCTCGCCGGATATCCAGGTAACTCCGATACCGTGGGCAAACCCAGTGGGCCGGTAGTTGGACCGGACGGGAATGCCTATCTGACTGTCAGTTCGAAGAATTCTGCCACCGGCGGATACAGCACAACTGTCGCGGTCGTGTCATCCAACGGCGTCGCGAGCTGGTCGTTCAACGGACTACCGAGCAGTTCAGTGGTTTTCGACTCCAATGGCGTCGCCCATCAGGCGACCTATGAATTCGACTTCGCACGGCAGATCCATGTCACCACTGTCTTCACCGTCACGCCAAATGGAACATCGCAGGTAGGCGAGGCACTACTCGGCCATCCGAACGGCAGTGTGGTGTTCGGGTCCGACGGAGCGGTCTACGTCAGCGTGAGCCAACAGGGCGGGGCGGGGACCACGACCGTGCACGCGCTCATCGCACCAGC
The DNA here is from genome assembly GCF_000691525.1 of Mycolicibacterium neoaurum ATCC 25795. Lineage (GTDB taxonomy): Bacteria > Actinomycetota > Actinomycetes > Mycobacteriales > Mycobacteriaceae > Mycobacterium > Mycobacterium neoaurum. The sequence goes on along the minus strand of NZ_JMDW01000008.1, from coordinate 687,862 downwards.
ATCGGATCAGCCTCTGGTACAACGCAACACGACGACAAGTGAGCCCGGCAGATCGCCCGCGTTCTCCCTTGCATCGAATTCGACCAACCCGTACATCCGGGTCATAGACACTGCGTACCTCCGGCCGTTCATCACGGCCGACCCCACCGGACGGTTCTTCTATACGTCGTACATCAAGAGCTTGCGTGGCCTCACCAATGATGTGACGCCGATCAGCGAGAGTTATGCGAAACAGTTGGCTGACGTGATGCAGCAGCAGTACGGCTCCCACGGTTTCGCCAGCGATTCACAAGGCCGCCTCGTCTACCGAAACACCTACTCACAGGACGTCCTTGTGGTGTTCGGACCGCGGAGTGACAACCTCGCACCGGTCGGAGCCATCTTGGTCCGTGCCGGCACTACGGAGACGCTACCCGCATCCGAGGATGGTCGATTCGCAGCCTCACAACGAATCGGCCAACAGGGTTGGGATGCGTTTGTCTACCGTGGCGCGACTCCCGTCCAGGAAACAAAACCGAAGTCATCAACAAAATCCACGCAGCCCACTTACTCGACGACAACGGAGGCTTTGGCGAAGCGGATCAAGGAACTCTACCTGACCAAGAATGCAGGCAGTGACTCAATCCGGGTAGATCGAGTGTCCAGCAGCGACGGCACCAATCGACTTGTGGTCTACATAACCGGTATCGAGTTCACGATCGAGTCGATCCAAAATGCCTGGGATGTACGGGTTAACGGATACAAGAGCAGTGCTGTACAGAAGATTCTGCAGGCGTACAACGAAGTTCCCTACCGCACACCATCGGAAACGATGCTTGTTGGCCACAGTAAGGGCGGTATGATCGCGCAACTCATTGCGCAAGACTCACGGTGGCGGGAATACTTCAACGTCACTGCTGTGGTTACCTTCGGATCACCCCGTGTCACTCCGCTGATCCATGTCAGTGGACTCAACTACCAGTCGATCCACCTGGAAAGCCAATGGGATGTGGTATCGGGCGGCGCATTGGACACATGGACTTTGATTAGCCTGAACACGAAGACCTACTCTTCGGCTGCCAACAATAACTGCGGCATCAACTTGGGGTGCTACCACTCAATGGAGACCTACATCAAGATCGGCCAAGAGTTCGACAAGAAGTACACCTACGCCGAACTGGGCTATTTCCAGGGTACGAAGATCAAGAGCTACCCAAGTCACAAATACGCATGATCGTGCGGCCATAGACCCCGCGACGAGTAGTGATTTGTGGAGTTTCAGCCGCCACCATGGCGGCTGAAACTCCACAAATCGCAGGCTACCGAGACGCGAAAATCGTCCGGTGCCACTCCTTCTCGGCCACCCCGGTGATATCGCTCATCACATGCTTGATGGTCAGGTATTCCTCGAAGCTGTACTGGCTCATGTCCTTACCGAACCCGGACGCCCCGACACCGCCGTGCGGCATCTCGGAGATGATCGGGATGTGGTCGTTGATCCACACACAACCGGCGTTGATCTCACGCGAGGCGCGCTGCGCCCGGTACACGTCACGGGTCCAGGCCGAGGCCGCCAGACCGTAGGCAGTGTCGTTGGCCTGGCGCAGCGCGTCGTCGTCATCGGTGAACGCCCGCACGGTGAGCACCGGACCGAAGATCTCGTCGCGGTAGATCTCCGAGGACTCTGACACGTCCGCGATGAGCGTCGGCCGGTAGAACGCGCCGGGCAGATCGGGAATGACACCGCCGGTGACGATGCGCCCGCCCTGATCGGGGGCGCGGGACACCATCGCGGCCACCTTCTCGCGGTGGGCGTACGTGATCAGCGGACCCAGATCGGTGTCCTTGTCGTGCGGATCGCCGACGACGATCTTGCTCATCACCTCGCCGACCCCGGCCACGAAATCGTCGTAGAGATCACGCGCGACGATGGCCCGGGTGGCCGCGGTGCAGTCCTGTCCGCTGTTGATCAACGCACCGGCCACCGCGCCATGGATGGCCGCGTCGAGGTCCGCATCGTCGAACACCACGAACGGTGCCTTGCCACCTAGCTCGAGCTGCGTGCGGTGACCGTGCAACGCGGCGGCGGCCATCACCTTGCGGCCGACCGGGGTCGACCCGGTGAAGGTCACCACATCCACATCGGGGTGCCCGGCCAGCGCGGTCCCGACATCGCCGCCCGCACCGGTGACGACGTTGAGGATCCCGGCGGGAAGACCCGCTTCGGCGGCGATGCGGGCCAGCGTCAGCGTCGTCAAGGGGGTGATCTCGGCGGGCTTGATGACCACCGCGCATCCCGCGGCGAGGGCCGGAATGACCTTCCAGACCGCCATCTGCAGCGGATAGTTCCACGGCGTGATCGTCGCGACGACGCCGACGGCCTCGCGCCGGATGCTGGAGGTGTGGTCGGCCGAATACTCGGCGCTGGCCTTGCCCTCCAGATGGCGTGCGGCACCCGCGAAGAAGGCGACGTTGTCGATGCTGCCGGGGACGTCGAACTCGGTGGCCAGCCGCACGGGCTTACCGCACTGGGCGACCTCCTCGGCGATGAAGGTGTCGGCGGCCGCTTCCATCAGTTCGGCCAGTTTGGCCAGCACACCTGCCCGCTCCACCGGCGGTGCGGCGGCCCAGGCAGGTTGCGCCGCGCGGGCGGCTGCCACCGCGGCGTCCACATCGGCCGGGGTAGCCAGGGCATATGTGGTGACCACCGCCCCGGTGGCGGGGTTGATGACGTCGAAACTCTGCCCCGTCGTGGTTATTGCTGCACCATTGATCCAACTGCCGGCGATGGCAGGTTTTTGAGCACTCACGAACGTCAAGGCTACGCATTCCGGCGATCGACGGCATGACCAACGCCTGATTTCATACAAATGGTTGCTTGTAACGACGGATTCCGTGCACAATCAAGGCATGTCGCACCCGGACTCTCCGCCCGGCCCCTCCGCCGTGTCACTGCGAATCAACCATTCGCGCCCGGGGGCCGCCTTCCAGCTCGACGAACTGTCCAAGGCCATCATCGAGAAGCTCCAGCAGGATGGCCGGCGTTCCTATGCCGGGATCGGTAAGGCGGTCGGACTGTCGGAAGCGGCGGTGCGCCAGCGCGTGCAGCGCATGGTCGACGCCGGCGTCATGCAGATCGTCGCGGTCACCGACCCGATGCAACTGGGCTTCGCACGTCAGGCCATGATCGGCATCCGCTGCACCGGCGATACGACCAAGGTCGCCGAGAAGCTGGCCCAACTGGAATCCGTCGACTACGTGGTACTGACCGCCGGCACCTTCGATGCCATCGTCGAGGTGGTCTGCGAGGACGACGGTGACCTGCTCGACCTACTCAACACCAAGATCCGCGCCGTCCCGGGAGTGATATCCACCGAAACGTTGGTTTACTTGAAACTCGTTAAGCAGCAATACAACTGGGGCACTAGATGACTATCACCGAAACAACCACGAACACTACCGGCGATCTGGCCGCCAAGGCCCAGCGCCACCTGTGGGGGCACTTCGCGCGCCACGGCGCCGATATAACCCCGCCGATCATCACCCGCGGCGAAGGCACCCGAATCTTCGACGACAAGGGCAACAGCTACATCGACGGCCTGTCCGGCCTGTTCGTCGTCCAGGTCGGCCACGGCCGTGAGGAACTGGCCGCGGCCGCGGCCAAGCAAGCCGAGCAGCTGGCCTTCTTCCCGCTGTGGTCCTACGCGACGCCGACGGCGATCGAGCTGGCCGAGCGGGTCGCCAATTACGCACCGGGCGATCTGAACCGGGTGTTCTTCACCACCGGCGGCGGCGAGGCGGTCGAGTCCGCCTGGAAGCTGGCCAAGCAGTTCTTCAAGCTCACCGGCAAACCCGGTAAGCACAAGGTGGTTTCGCGGTCCATCGCCTACCACGGCACTCCGCAGGGCGCGCTGGCGATCACCGGTATACCCGCCTTCAAGGCTCCCTTCGAGCCGCTGACCCCGGGCGGCTTCCGCGCACCGAACACCAACTTCTACCGCGCGCCCGAACCGTTCGCGCACGACGAGAAGGCCTTCGGTCAGTACTGCGCCGACCGCATCGCCGAGGCCATCGAGTTCGAGGGCCCCGACACCGTCGCCGCAGTCTTCCTCGAGCCGGTGCAAAACGCCGGCGGATGCTTCCCCCCGCCGCCGGGATACTTCGAACGCGTCCGCGAGATCTGCGACGAATACGACGTGCTGCTGGTCTCCGACGAGGTCATCTGCGCTTACGGCCGGATCGGCTCGATGTTCGCCTGCGATGACTTCGGCTATGTGCCCGACATCATCACCAGCGCCAAGGGCTTGACGTCGGGCTACTCACCACTGGGCGCGATGATCGCCAGCGACCGGTTGTTCGAGCCGTTCGACGACGGAAAGACCGTCTTCGGCCACGGCTACACCTTCGGCGGACATCCGGTCTCGGCGGCCGTCGCCCTGGCCAACCTCGACATCTTCGAGCGCGAGGGCATCAACGACCACGTCAAACAGAATGCGCCGGCATTCAAGGCGACGCTGGAGAAGCTCTACGATCTCCCGATCGTCGGCGATGTGCGCGGTGAGGGCTTCTTCTATGGCATCGAACTGGTCAAGGACAAGGCGACCAAGGAGACCTTCGACGACGACGAGTCCGAGCGGTTGCTGCGCGGATTCCTGACCCCGGCACTGTGGGAGGCCGGACTGTACTGCCGCGCCGACGACCGTGGCGACCCAGTGGTGCAGCTGGCGCCGCCGCTGATCAGCGGGCAGGCCGAGTTCGACGCGATCTACGACATCCTGCACAACGTGCTGTCCGAGGCGGCGCGCCGGCTCTGAGCGCCGCGAGCACCGACGGTGCACACAGATCGAGGAAGCAGCACACATCTCGCTCTGGGTGCACCGTCGGTGACGTTAAATCACATTAATCACACAAGTCACATCAGCCACAGCGTGGCGAGACGAAAATCGGTCCGCGGTCTCCTAATCTGCAGTCATCATGGCTTCCTTCGCGACGTTGCGCCGAGTGACTTGCGCGGTCACCACGGCATTGATGCTGGCGGGTCCCGCGCTGGTCAGCGCGCCGCTGGCTGGTGCGGAACCGGCGCCGGACCCCTGCCCGTACCGCACCACGACACCGCCGGCGGTCGATGCCTCGGAAGTCCCCAAGCCGGGTGACCCGACCCCGGGCGCGCTGCCGGTTCCCGCGACGCCGTTGGGCGGCGAAGCGCTTGGCGGTTGCGGCATCGTGACCGCCGCAGGTACCGGCCCGGTGCCCGAGGATGTCTCTGCCGAGGCATGGTTGGTTGCCGATCTGGACACCGGTGAGGTCATCGCCGCCAAGGATCCGCACGGCAGGCATCGCCCGGCCAGCATCATCAAGGTGCTCGTCGCGATGCAGTCCATCCAGGAACTGCCCATCAACCGCATCGTCAACGGCACCGAGGGCGACGAGCACGCCGAGGGCAGCCGTGTCGGGGTCAAGAACGGCGAGCGGTACACGATCAACGATCTGCTGCACGGGCTGCTGATGGTGTCCGGCAACGACGCCGCGCACGCGCTGGCGATGCAGCTCGGCGGGATGGACACCGCACTGCAGAAGGTCAACACGCTGGCGCGCAAGCTCGGCGCACGGGACACCCGCGCGGCCACCCCGTCGGGGCTGGACGGCCCGGGGATGAGCACCTCGGCCTACGACATCGGATTGTTCTACCGCTACGCGTGGCAGAACGACACCTTCTCCAAAATCGTTGGTACCGAGAAGTATCCGTGGCCCGCCTACGAGCTGGAGAACGACAACAAGCTGCTGTACAACTACCCCGGCGCGCTCGGCGGCAAGACCGGATACACCGACGACGCCGGCCAGACCTTCGTGGGAGCGGCCGAACGTGACGGGCGTCGGCTGGTTGCCGTCATGCTCAAGGGAACTCGGGTACCGATCGCGCCGTGGGAGCAGGCCGCGCGCCTGCTCGACTACGGCTTCGCCACACCGCCGGGCACCAAGGTCGGCACCCTCATCGAGGCCGACCCCTCACTGGCGGTCGCGAAAACCGAAGAGGCACCGGATCCCACCGCTGTCGCCGCCACCGCACTACCGCCCGCCGACACCGTGCCCGTACGTGTCGGCGTGGGGCTGGTCGGGGCCATCATCGTGTTCGCCCTGATGATGGTGGCCCGGTCGATGAACCGTCAGCGCGCCTGAGCCACGCGACTCACCGCACCGGCCTGCGCAACAGGTCCTCGGCATCCGCGGTCAGCGCGGCGACCAGCTCGCCCGCGTCCACCGGCTGCCGAAGCTGGCCGACACCCTCACCGGCATTGACCGGCGACCCGCGCAGCACCCGCTCGGGAATGTTGGCGGGCCAACGGTATCCGGCCGCGATGTCATGGGCGGAGGTCAGCTCGGTGTCATGACCGGCAACCAGCTCGGCGCGTGCGGATTCCGATGTCAGCGCCTGCGGGCAGGCCGCGAACAATGTGCCGATCCACGCCCCCGACGCGCCCGCGGCCAACACCGCCGCCACCCCGCGCGCGGACCCGATTCCGCCTGCCGACAACACCGGAACATCCACCGCGTCAAGCACTCCCGTCAGCAGTGGCAGGGTGCCGACCAAGGGTTCACCGTGGCCGCCGCCCTCGGCGCCCCGCGCCACCAGCACGTCGACACCGGCGTCCACGGCACGCCGGGCCGCCTCGACCGATGCCACCTGCGTCGTCACCGTCACCCCCGCATCGTGCGCCCGCTGCACCCACGCGAAGTCGGTTCCGAAGCTGACGCTCAACAGCGCCGGCTGCGCCCCAAGCGCGATATCGAGCAGCTCAGGGCTTTCGGCCATCACCCAGTGCACCAACCCGATCCCGAATCGTCCGTGCGCCAAACCGATCTCACGGCGCAACACCTCCGGTGTCCCGGCGCTTCCCAGACCGAGCATGCCCAACCCACCCGCGGCGGTGACCGCCGATGCCAACCGTCCACCCGCGGCACCGCCCATCGGGGCATTCACGATCGGCGTGCGCAGGCCCATCGCCGCGGACCAGGTGGTGACCAGTGACACCGGTGCGACGCTACCGGAATTTGCTACCGTCGATGACGTCACCGTGTGACACCGGACGAGAGGCACCGTACCCGGCCAGCGACAAGACGGCAGCCAAGGGAGGTGTGCCATGGCCTGGCTCGTGCTGGTGATATCCGGGGTGCTGGAAGCCGTCTGGGCGACCGCGCTCGGTAAGTCCGAGGGCCTCAGCAGACTTTGGCCCACAGCGATATTTGGGGTCGCGCTGATACTCTCCATGGCCGGTCTGGCCTATGCGATGCGCACGCTGCCGATCGGCACCAGTTATGCGATCTGGGTGGGCATCGGCGCGGCGCTGACGGTGGGCTATGCGATGCTGACCGGCACCGAGAGCGCTTCGCCGATCAAGGTGGCGCTCATCATCGGGATCATCGGCTGCGTGGTCGGGCTCAAGCTGACCGGTCACTGACGATTACGCCGGAGCAACCTGGCCAGTCCCAACCCTCCGAGAGCCCCCGCGGCGAAACCGGCCGCGGCGCCGGGTAATCCGATGCCCTCCCGGATCTGGACCCGCGGCCGGATCAGCACCGGGCCGGGCGGTTCGACAGGGGCGGCGGCCAGGTTCTCCGCGGCCGTGGCCGCCCAGGCGGTCGAGAACAGGATGAGCCTGGCGGTGATATAGGCGAACACCATCAGACCCAACACCGGCCCGAACGTCGCTCCGGCAGGGCCGGTGAGCACCGACTTGAGGTAGACGGAGGCGACCTGCTTGAAGATCTCGAACGCCACGGCGGCCAGCAGACCCGCCCGCAGTGAACTGCGGAAGCTGACCGACTCGCGCGGAAGCCGGGCGATGATCCAGGTGAACAGCATCCACGAGATGATCAGGGAGGCGAACCACGACGCCACCTGCAGCCCGATGCCCAACCCGGGAACACCGCTCAGTCCCAGCCAGCCGAGCACCGTGGACATCGGTGACTCCTTGCTCAGCGCGGTCAATCCGATCGTCAGCGTCAGTGCGACGAACGCCGACAACAACGCACCCAGATCCGATAGCTTCGTCGCCACGAAACCGGCAGGCTCGTGCCGCTGCTCCCACATCTGGCTGAGAGCCTCGCGCAGGTTGTTCATCCAGCCCAGCCCCGCCCAGGCCGCCGTGGCCAGACCGATCACACCCACCGTGCCGCGGGATTCGATGGCGGAGTCCATCAGGTCGACCAGCTGTGCGCCCAAGTCCCCCGAGACCACCGAACGGATCTTGGCCTCCGCCTCGAGCATCAGGTCGGGCTGGTTGGCGAGCACGAAACCGGCGATCGAGAACCCGACCATCAGCAGCGGGAACAGCGCGAAGATGGTGAAATAGGTGATGCCGGCGGCGTAGAAGTCGCCCTTGCAGTCGTTGTAGCGTTCCTGGGCGAGCATCACCCGGTTGAACCACGCGAACCGACTCCGCAGCCGGTCCATGAAGCCGGGACCGTCCTGCTCGGACTGTGCTGTCGCTACCGCGTCGCGGCCGGCCATGTGCTACCCCTCAGTGCGTCGGCGCCAGGAAACCCAGCCGGTCATATACCCGCTCGACGGTGGCTGAAGCCACCGCGGCGGCCCGCTCTGCACCCCTGGCGAGTACCGCCTGCAGTTCGGCGGGATCGGCGATCAGCTCGTCGACGCGCGCCTTGATGGGCGTGACGAACTCGACGACCGCGTCGGCTGTCTCGGTTTTCAGATCGCCGTATCCGCGGCCCTGGTAGCCCGCGACCAGGGTGTCGACATCGGTACCGGTGACGGCGGACTGGATGGTCAGCAGGTTGGACACGCCGGGCTTGGCGTCGCGGTCGAACCGGATCTCGCGCTCGCTGTCGGTGACCGCCGAGCGGATCTTCTTGGCGGTCTTCTTCGGGTCGTCGAGAAGGCTGATCAGGCCCGCGTCGGTGGTGGCGGACTTGCTCATCTTCGCCGTCGGGTCCTGCAGGTCGAAGATCTTGGCGGTGGCCTTCGGGATGGTCGCCTCGGGCACGACGAAGGTGCCGGGGAAGCGGGCGTTGATGCGCTCGGCGAGGTCGCGGGCGAGCTCGAGATGCTGACGCTGGTCCTCGCCGACGGGCACCAGATCGGTGTCGTAGAGCAGGATGTCGGCGGCCATCAGCACCGGGTAGGTGAACAGCCCGACGGTGGTCGCCTCGGCCCCCTGCTTCTGGGACTTGTCCTTGAACTGCGTCATCCGCGAGGCCTGCCCGTACCCGGTGAAACAACCGAGCACCCAGGCCAGTTGGGTGTGGGCGGGCACATGGCTCTGCACGAAGACCGTTGCCTGCTCCGGGTCGACGCCGAGCGCCAGGTACTGCGCGGCGGTGACGAGGGTGCGCTTGCGCAGCACCTCGGGATCCTGGGCGATGGTGATGGCGTGCAGGTCCACGACGCAGAAGTAGGCGTCATAGTCGCGCTGCATGCTCACCCACTGGTTGACCGCCCCCAGGGCGTTGCCGAGGTGCAACGAGTCGGAGGTGGGCTGTGCACCGGAGAACACGACCTGGCGAGCGGCGGCGCCGCGTGGTTCATTCATGATCACTGCATTTTGTCATGCGACCATCGGCGGTCCTGCCTGCCACCGGACGACCCGGCGTCCATGAATGTCGGCGATGCGGGCGACGACGCCCGGCCGGTCAGGAGAACTGCACCGTGACCGGCGCATGGTCGGACCAGCGCAGGGCGTACAGCTCGGCGCGCTCGACCCGCGCCGAGACCGCGCGGGCGGCCAGCGCCGGGCTGGCCAGGTGGTAGTCGATGCGCCAGCCCGCGTCGTTGTCGAACGCCTTGCCGCGCCACGACCACCAGCTGTACGGCCCGGGCACATCGGGGTGCAGCGCGCGCACCACGTCGACCCAGCCGGTGGCCAGTAGATCGGTGAGCCATTGCCGTTCGCTGGGCAGGAAGCCCGACTTCTTGACGTTGTTCTTCCAGGCCTTGATGTCGTTCTCGGTGTGCGCGATGTTCCAGTCCCCGCACAGCACGGCGTCGTTTCCGTCGTGCATCGCCCGATCGAGCAGCACGGCCATCCGTGCCTGCACGGCGGCCATGAACCGCTCCTTCTCCAGCTGCCGGTCGGTTTCGGCCTCCCCGGTGGGCAGGTAGACGCTGGCCACCGTGACGCCTGCGGTGTCGACCTCGATGTAGCGACCGTGGGCGGCGAACTCATCGGCGCCGGCGCCGATGCGAACCGCGTCGAACGGCGTCCGGGAGAGCACCGCGACACCGTTGCGGCCCTTCACATGTGGCTCGGCCGAGGCGAGATGCCAACCGTCGGCCAGTGCCGGGGCCAGCGCATCGGCCAGCTGCGCGTCGTCGGCGCGGGTCTCCTGCAGGCAGATGACGTCGGCTTCGGTCTCCTTCAACCAGGGCAGCATGCCGAGGTTGGTTTCGGAGCGCTGCTTGACCGCGGCACGGATGCCGTTGGCGTTCACGGTGGTGACGATCACGGACGACGACCCTAGTGGAGCGCACCGACACCGCAGGGATTCCCCCGGTCGCCGCCGTCGGATCTTGCGGTACCCGGGGTACCGCCATACTGTCGAGCGCTATGACCCAGCGCGCACCCATCCACCTCGGATCGGGTGAACCAGTCCTGATGTTGCATCCGTTCCTGTGTTCACAGAACGTGTGGTCCACCGTCGCCGGCCAACTCGCCGGCACGGGCCGATTCGAGGTGCTGGCACCGACCATGGTCGGCCATCATGGTGGCGCCCGCTCCGGCACCTGGTTCCTGGACACCGCGGCGCTGGTCGACGACGTCGAGCGTCGGATGGATCAGATCGGCTGGGAGACAGCGCATATCGTCGGTAATTCGCTCGGGGGTTGGGTTGCCTTCGAGCTGGAGCGACGGGGTCGGGCACGCACGCTGACCGCCATCGCCCCGGCCGGCGGCTGGCGCCAGCACTCCCCCACCAAGTACGAGACGGTGTTGAAGTTCCTGCTCGGCGGGCCGGCCCTGATCGCGGCACGACTGTTCGGCCCGCGCATCCTCGACGCGCCCTTCGGGACCCGGATCGCCACGCTGCCGGTCAGCGGGCCCGCCGATGGTCCGAGCCGGGCGGATCTGGAGGCGCTGGTACAGGATGCGACCCATTGCACCGCCTACGTCCAACTGCTGGTCAAGACCCTGCGACTGCCGGGATTGCTGGAATTGGCCCAGGTCGGTGTGCCGACACAGCTGGTGCTGTGCGAGAAAGATCGGGTGTTCCCCAGCCCGCGCGGGACGAAGTACTTCATCGAGAATCTGCCCACCGATGCCGAGGTGACCCGGTTGCCGGGCGTCGGGCACATCCCGATGCTCGAGGCGCCCGGACAGGTCAGCGGGCTGATCGCCGACTTCGTCGACCAGCACACCGAACCGACGCGGGCGGCGCCGCCGGCGGGCTAGGCGCGACGCCCGCACGGATCGAACAACGCGGCCCGAAACGTAGTACTGCCGGTGGTACCACTACGCGAGCAGTACTACCGGCAGTACCAATACTGGCGGCCCGATGTCAGCTGCGGGCCGACTCCAGCACCGAGTTGAAGGTCTTGGACGGACGCATCACCGCGGCGGTCTTCTCGGGGTCCGGGTAGTAGTACCCACCGATGTCGACATGACCGCCCTGTACCTCGTTGAGCTCGTTGACGATGGCTTCCTCGTTCTCGGCCAGCGACTTGGCCAGCGGCGCGAAGTGCTCGGCCAACTCCTTATCCTCGGTCTGCTCGGCCAACGCCTGCGCCCAGTACAGCGACAGGTAGAACTGGCTGCCGCGGTTGTCCAGCTCGCCCGCCTTTCGCGAGGGAGACTTGTTCTCGTCCAGCAGCTTTCCGACGGCGGTGTCCAACGTGTCGGCCAGCACCTTGGCCTTGGCGTTGTCGGTCTTGTTGCCGAGATCCTCCAGGCTGGCGCCGATGGCCAGGAACTCACCGAGTGAATCCCAGCGCAGGTGGTTTTCCTCGATCAGCTGGCTGACATGCTTGGGCGCCGAGCCACCGGCACCGGTCTCGTACAGCCCGCCGCCGGCCATCAGCGGCACGATCGAGAGCATCTTGGCGCTGGTGCCCAGCTCAAGAATCGGGAACAGGTCGGTCAGGTAGTCACGAAGGATGTTGCCGGTCGCGGCAATGGTGTCCTGCCCGCGGATGACGCGTTCCAGCGTGTAGCGCATGGCCCAGACCTGCGGCAGGATCGTGATGTCCAGGCCCTCGGTGTCCTCCTCCTTGAGGTAGGCCTTGACCTTCTTGCGCAGTTCGTTCTCGTGCGGGCGCTCGTCGTCGAGCCAGAACACCGTCGTCATGCCGGAGAGCCGGGCCCGGTTCACGGCCAGCTTCACCCAGTCCCGGATCGGCGCGTCCTTGACGATCGGCATCCGCCAGATGTCGCCGGCCTCGACCTTCTGGCTCAGCAACACCTCGCCGGTGTCGACGTCGACGATGTCGGCAACCCCGTCCTCCGGGATCTCGAAGGTCTTGTCGTGGCTGCCGTACTCCTCGGCCTTCTGCGCCATCAGACCGACGTTGGGCACCGTGCCCATGGTGGTGGGGTCGAACTGACCGTGGGTCTTACAGAAGTTGATCATCTCCTGGTACATCCGGGAGAAGGTCGACTCGGGGTTGACGGCCTTGGTGTCCTTGGTGCGGCCGTCGGCGCCGTACATCTTGCCGCCGAGCCGGATCATCGCGGGCATCGACGCGTCGACGATCACATCGCTGGGCGAATGGAAGTTGGAGATGCCCTTGGCGGAATCGACCATCGCGAGCTCCGGGCGGTGCTCGTGGCACTTGTGCAGGTCGTCGATGATCTCTTCGCGTTGGCTGGCGGGCAGCGTCTCGATCTTGTCGTACAGATCGGACAGGCCGTTGTTGACGTTGACACCCAGCTCGTCGAAGAGCTTGCCGTGCTTGGCGAACGCGTCCTTGTAGAACACCTTCACAGCGTGGCCGAACACGATGGGATGGCTCACCTTCATCATGGTGGCCTTGACGTGCAGCGAGAACATCACACCGGTCTTGTAGGCATCCTCGATCTGCTCCTCGTAGAACTCGATGAGGGCCTTCTTGGACATGTACATCGAATCGATGACATCGCCGTTGTCGAGCTTGACCTCGGGCTTGAGCACGATGGTCTGGCCACCATCGGTCTTGAGCTCCATGCGGACGGTGCGATCCTTGTCCAGCGTCATCGACTGCTCGCCGTGGTAGAAGTCGCCGGTCTTCATGGTCGCGACGTGGGTACGCGATGCCTGCGACCACTGGCCCATGCTGTGCGGGTGCTTGCGGGCGTACTCCTTGACCGCCTTGGGTGCGCGTCGATCCGAGTTCCCCTCGCGCAGGACCGGGTTGACCGCACTGCCCAGGATCTTGCCGTACCGCTGGCGGATCTCCTTTTCCTCGTCCGTCTTCGGATCACCCGGGAAATCGGGCAGGTCGTAACCCTTGGCCTTGAGCTCCTTGATGGCGGCCAGCAACTGCGGCACCGAGGCGCTGATGTTCGGCAGCTTGATGATGTTGGCGCTGGGATCCTGGGTCAGCTCGCCGAGGTGCGCGAGGTTGTCGGGCACCTTCTGCTCGTCGGTGAGACGGTCGCTGAACTCCGCCAGGATGCGCGCGGCCACGGAGATGTCGCTGGTCTTGACGTCGATGCCGGCGGCATCGGCGAACGTACGGATCACCGGCAGGAAGGCGTACGTCGCCAACAGCGGCGCCTCGTCGGTCAACGTGTAGATGATGGTCGGCTGCTCGGCGCTCATGTGTACTCCCGGCGTCACTGTCGGACAGGTGTAGCGAAAGTCGGCGCTGCCGTATGTGATTCAGCAGCGTGGCAATCGCACGGCGGACCGCCCGCGGCCGCATGTTCGACGGTCGGGGACTGTCCTCACCGGCAACACTACAAGGGCCGATGAATCCACGATGGGTCAGCTTTCACTACTGGTCAGTAGGTTTGTCCTGACAGCGACGGCAGAACCAGGTGGCACGGCATCGAGTCGGTGAGCTAGTCTTTGTTTCGGTCATGAGTGCCAGCACCAAGCCCCGGCTTGCTGGCCGGCAACCCTCCAACCGCGGTGGGGTGCTCCGGGTGAAGACCAGGTTGAGTAGTCGCACGTCTTTTTCGACGACAAGCGACCACACGGCAAGCGCGGGTCCGTATCGACGGACCCCCAGAGACAGATGGAGGTTCGTTCTTCATGAGCACACCAGAACAAGACTGGTCATTCGAGACCAAGCAGATCCACGCCGGTCAGACGCCCGACACGGCGACCAACTCCCGGGCCCTGCCGATCTACCAGACCACCTCGTACACGTTCCGTGACACCGCGCATGCCGCGGCACTGTTCGGCCTGGCCGAACCCGGCAACATCTACACCCGCATCATGAACCCGACGACCGATGTCGTCGAGCAGCGCCTGGCTGCCCTCGAAGGCGGTGTCGCGGCGCTGTTCCTGTCCTCCGGTCAGGCCGCCGAGACGTTCGCGATCCTCAACCTGGCGCAGGCCGGCGATCACATCGTGTCCAGCCCGCGGCTCTACGGCGGCACCTACAACCTGCTGCACTACACGCTGCCCAAGCTGGGTATCGAGACGACATTCGTGGACAACCCGGACGATCCGGAGTCCTGGCGCGCGGCCATCCGACCGAACACCAAGGCCTTCTTCGCCGAGACGATCTCCAACCCGCAGATCGACGTCCTCGACATCCCGTCGGTCGCCGAGGTCGCCCACGCCGACGGCATCCCGCTGATCGTCGACAACACCATCGCCACGCCGTATCTGATCCAGCCGATCGCGCACGGCGCCGACATCGTCGTGCACTCGGCGACCAAGTACCTCGGCGGTCACGGTTCCGCCATCGCCGGTGTGATCGTCGACAGCGGGAAGTTCGACTGGACCCAGGGGCGCCACCCCGGATTCACCACCCCGGATCCGAGCTATCACGGCGTGGTGTTCGCCGAACTCGGCCCGCCCGCCTACGCACTCAAGGCGCGCGTCCAACTGCTGCGTGACCTCGGGTCTGCGGTCGCCCCGTTCAACGCGTTCCTCATCGCGCAGGGTCTGGAGACGCTGAGCCTGCGCATCGAGCGCCACGTGGCCAATGCGCAGCGCGTCGCCGAATATCTGGAGGCCCGCGACGAGGTCATCTCGGTGAACTACGCCGGACTGCCCAGCTCACCGTGGTACCAGGTGGGGCGCAAGCTGGCGCCCAAGGGCACCGGCGCGGTGCTGGCATTCGAACTGGCCGGCGGCATCGCGGCCGGTGAGGCGTTCGTCAACGCACTGACGTTGCACAGCCACGTCGCGAACATCGGTGACGTGCGGTCGCTGGTGATCCATCCCGCCTCCACCACCCACCAGCAGCTCAGCCCCCAGGAGCAGCTCAGCACCGGCGTGACCCCCGGTCTGGTGCGGCTGGCAGTGGGCATCGAGGGAATCGACGACATCCTGGCCGATCTCGACCGCGGATTCGCGGCCGCCCGCGCCTTCGCGGGTTCCGGGCAGAGCGTCGCATCGGTGTGAGGCGATATGACCATCTTCGACTTACGGCGCGACGACATACAGAGCGACGCGGTGTCGACGCTGCCCGCTGAGGGTGAGATCGGCGTCGTCGAGATCGGCGACCTGACTCTGGAGAGCGGCGTCGTCCTCCCGGCCGTCTCGATCGCTGTGCAGCGCTGGGGCGAACTGTCCGCAGCCAAAGACAACGTCGTCATGGTGCTGCACGCGCTGACCGGCGACTCGCACATCACCGGGCCGGTTGGCCCGGACCACCCGACACCGGGATGGTGGGACGGGGTGGCCGGCCACGGCGCCACCATCGACACCACTCGCTGGTGCGCCATCGCCACCAACGCACTGGGCGGTTGCCGCGGCTCGACCGGCCCCAGTTCCCTTGCACCCGACGGAAAGCCTTGGGGCTCAAGGTTTCCAGCAATCACCATTCGCGATCAGGTGAATGCCGACTTGGCCGCACTGGCCGCACTGGGCATCACCGGGGTCGCCGCGGTGATCGGCGGCTCGATGGGCGGGGCGCGCGCACTGGAGTGGATCGTCGGTCATCCCGACACCGTGCGCGCCGGGCTGATCCTTGCCGTCGGGGCACGGGCCACGGCTGATCAGATCGGCACCCAGAGCACTCAGGTCGCCGCAATCAAGGCCGACCCGGATTGGCAGGGCGGTGACTATTACGGCACCGACCGCAGTCCGGCCGCGGGCCTGGAGATCGCGCGGCGCATCGCACACCTGACCTACCGCGGTGAGGCCGAACTGGATTCGCGATTCGCCAACGACGCCCAGGGCGACGAGGACCCGACCGCCGGCGGCCGCTACGCGGTGCAGAGCTATCTGGAGCACCAGGGCGGCAAGCTGGTGTCGCGGTTCGACGCCGGAACCTACGTGGCCCTGACCGACGCGTTGAGCAGTCACGACGTCGGGCGTGGACGCGGTGGGGTGGCGGCCGCGCTGGCCGGCTGCCCGGTGCCGGTATTGATCGCCGGCATCACCTCCGACCGGCTCTATCCGCTGCGTCAGCAGCAGGAGCTGGCCGAGTTGCTGCCCGGTTGCCCCGGTCTCTCGGTGGTCGACTCCATCTATGGTCACGACGGTTTCCTGGTGGAGACCGACGCGGTCGCGCCGCTGATCCGACAGACGCTGGAGATGGCACGACGGTGAGCAAGCCGGACCCGCGCTCACTGTCATTCGGCGAAGAGGCCGCCGCCTATGAGCGCGGCCGTCCGTCCTATCCCCCGGACGCCATCGACTGGCTTCTGCCGCACGGCGCGCGCACCGTCCTCGACCTCGGGGCCGGAACGGGCAAACTGACCGTTCGGCTGGTCGAACGCGGCCTCGATGTGGTTGCGGTGGACCCGATCCCGGAGATGCTTGAGGTGCTGTCCTCGTCGTTGCCGGGCACCCCTGCCCTGCTCGGGACCGCCGAGGAGATCCCGCTTCCCGATGACAGTGTCGATTGCGTGCTGGTGGCGCAGGCCTGGCACTGGTTCGATCCGCAGCGCGCCGCCGACGAGGTGGCCAGGGTGCTGCGTCCGGGCGGCCGGCTGGGATTGGTCTGGAACACCCGCGACGAGCGGATGGGCTGGGTCAAGGATCTGGGTGCGATCATCGGCCACGAACACGACCCGCTCAACGACCGGGTGACGCTCACCGAGCCGTTCGGGACGATCGAGCGCACGCAGGTCGAGTGGACCAGTTACCTGACCCCGCAGGCGCTCATCGACCTGGTGGCCTCGCGCAGCTACTGCATCACCTCACCCGCCGAGGTGCGCACCCGCACCCTGGACCGGGTGCGCGAACTGTTGGCCACCCACCCGGCACTGGCCAACAGCAGCGGACTGGCGCTGCCGTATGTCACCGTGGGCATCCGGGCCGATCTGGCCTAGCTGGTGCCCAGCGGGTCGATGGTCCAGGCGATGTAGAGCATCACCGCGCTGACCGATGCGGTGGTCGCGAAATCGATTGCGCGCGTTCGCACCACGAGCAGTCCGGCCCGGTCGTCGGACAGTGCCAGCCGCAGCGCCGCGGCCACCCCGACCGCGATCCCCATCACCAGGGCGCCACGGCGCCAGTACCCGGCGATCACCAGCACGAACGAGGCCGCGAAGATCAGCGCGACCAGCAGGATCGGCCACTGGCCGGCAAGCACCTTGCGGGCGAATTCCTGTGGTGTCATGTGCACTTCGCCCACGTGCTCATCGCCGTCACCCGCGCTCCGCGCGCTCCACGACATTGGTCAGCAGGAAGGCCCGTGTCAACGGACCCACCCCACCCGGGTTCGGCGACACATACCCGGCGACGTCCCAGACGTCGGGTGCCACGTCCCCGGTCAGCTTGCCGTCGACGCGGCTCACACCGACGTCGACGACGGCCGCACCGGGCTTCACCATGTCGGCGGTGACCAGGTACGGCACGCCGACGGCGGCGACGATGATGTCGGCCTGCCGCGTCAGCTCGGCAAGGTCGCGGGTTCCGGTGTGGCACAACGTCACCGTGGCATTCTCGGATCGGCGGGTGAGCAGCAGACCCAGTGGACGGCCCACTGTGACACCGCGACCGATAACCACGACGTGCGCACCGGCGATGGGCACGTCGAAGCGCCGCAGCAGGTGCACGATGCCACGTGGGGTGCACGGCAGCGGAGCTTCTTTGCCGAGCACCAGCCGGCCCAGGTTGGTCGGGTGCAGCCCGTCGGCATCCTTATCGGGGTCGATGCGCTCCAGGGCGGCGTTCTCGTCCAAATGCTTGGGCAGGGGCAGCTGGACGATGTATCCGGTGCACTCGGGGTTGGCGTTGAGCTCGTCGATCACGGCGTCCAACTCGGCCTGGCTGATATCGGCGGGCAGATCACGCCGGATGGAGTTGATACCGACCTTGGCGCAATCGGCATGCTTTCCCCGCACATAGGCCTGCGATCCGGGGTCATCACCGACCAGGATCGTGCCCAGCCCGGGGGTCCGGCCCGCCGCCGTCAGCTTCGCGACCCGCTCTTTGAGATCGTCGAGAATCTCGTCGCGAGTCGCCTTACCGTCCAGAATCGTCGCTGCCACGGAACACATTGTGGCAGGCTCGCCCGGTATGAACACCCAGGCAGAAGTGTTCACCGACGTATTCGGTGCGGCCAAGCTCGGGCCGGTGACGTTGCGCAACCGGATCATCAAGGCCGCCACCTTCGAGGCGGCAAGCCCGAACGCGCTGGTCACCGACGATCTGATCAGGTATCACCAATTGCCTGCCGCCGGCGGTGTCGGCATGACGACGGTCGCCTATTGCGCGGTGGCGCCGGGCGGGCGCACCGACGGCTGGCAGATCTGGATGCGGCCCGAGGCCGTCCCCGGCCTGCGCAGGCTCACCGACGCGGTACATGCCGAGGGCGCGGCGATCAGCGCCCAGATCGGCCACGCCGGCCCGGTGGCCAACGCGCGGACCAACAAGGCGCCGGCGCTGGCACCCATCCGATTCTTCAACCCGCTGTCGATGCGTTTCGCCCGCAAAGCCACCAAGGACGACATCCGCGATGTCATCGCAGCGCATGCCGACGCGGCCCGGCTGGCCATCGATGCCGGTTTCGACGCCGTCGAGGTTCATCTCGGGCACAACTATCTCGCCAGCTCGTTTCTGTCACCGCTGCTCAACCGGCGCACCGACGAGTTCGGGGGCTCATTGCAGAACCGCGCGAAGGTGGCCAGGGGTGTGGTGCGGGCCGTGCGCGATGCCGTCGAGAGCCACGGCGGCGCCAAGATCGCCGTCACCGCCAAGCTAACCATGACCGACGGGGTGCGTGGCGGTATCCCGCTCGACGAGGCGTTGCAGACCGCGAAGTGGCTGGAAGAAGACGGCGGTCTGGACGCCATCGAGCTGACCGCCGGCAGCTCCCTGGTCAACCCCATGTACCTGTTCCACGGCGATGCCCCGATCAAGGAGTTCGCGGGCGCCTTCACCCCACCGATCAGCTGGGGCATGCGGATGACCGGCAAGAAGTTCCTGCGGGAATACCCCTACCGCGAGGCGTACCTGCTACGGCATGCCCGGGCATTTCGGGCCGAACTCGACATGCCGCTGATCCTGCTCGGCGGTATCACCAATCGGGAAACGATGGACAAGGCGATGGCCGAGGGTTTCGAGTTCGTCGCGATGGGCCGTGCGCTGCTGGCCGAGCCGGATCTGGTCAACCGCATCAAGGCCGATTCGTCGGTCAGGTCGGCATGTACGCACTGCAACCGATGCATGCCGACGATCTACACCCACACCCACTGCGTGGTCACCGGGGCACCGGATACCTTGACGTCCTGAGGCCGTCCGCCAGAGCGACGGTATGGTCGCGCCCGAACCGGCGGCAGCGACCATATCGTTGCTCTCGGCGAGCCGAACGGTGACCTCGGAGCAGGAATTGCATTGGCGTACCGGATACAGTTGGTCCCGATGAGCCGCCCCGGAACGCCCGCGCTGACCGTTCGATACGAAGGATCGACTCGGACCTTCTCTGCAGGCAATGACGTCGTCGTCGGTCGCGACCTGCGCGCCGACGTACGTATCGCCCACCCACTGATCTCGCGCGCCCACCTGGTCTTGCGCTTCGACCAGGGTCGTTGGATCGCCATCGACAACGGCAGCCTCAACGGCATGTACGTCAACGGTCAGCGGGTGCCCACGCTGGACATCACCGACGGCCAGCACGTCAACGTCGGCAATCCGGACGGACCGCAACTGGTCTTCGAGGTCGGCCGCCATCAGGGTGCGGTGGGCAGCCCGCCCCCGACGCAGGCCGTCCCGACACCGACCGGTCCCCGTCCCAGCGCATCCTGGCCGACGCAGGCACCGATGCAGCCGCCCCCACCGCCGCAGGCTCCGCCGGCCTGGCCGACCGGGGCCACCCCGTCGCAGCAGCCGCCGCGCTACCCATCCGGTCCGCAGCCTTATCAGCCGACCGGGCAGCAGCCCTATCAGGGCGCGCCGCAGCAGGGCTACCCGCCGCCACCGCAGCCGACCGTGTCGCGCTCGCAGCCGACTTACATCCCGCCCGCCGATCCCTCGCAGACCGCGATGGGACCGACCGCGGTGCCCCGCCCGTCGGAGAACAATCTCGCAACGAGCATGCTCAAGATCCTGCGCCCCGGAAAGGCTCCGGAGGTGCCACCGGGCGGGATCAAGATCGGTCGCGCCACCGACAACGACATCGTCATCCCCGACGTCCTGGCTTCTCGGCACCACGCCACCTTGGTCTCCGGCCCGGGCGGCACCGAGATCCTCGACAACCGCAGCATCAACGGGACCTTCGTCAACGGTCAACGCGTCGACGATGCGCTGCTGCGTGAGGGTGACGTGGTCACCATCGGCAACGTCGACCTGGTGTTCACCGGCGGCACGCTGGTACGCGGCTCGGAAACCCAGGCGGCCACCCGCACCGGCGGCCTTGAGGTCCGCGGTCTGACGTGGACCATCGAGGGCAACAAGACGCTGCTCAACAACATCTCCATCGACGCCCGGCCGGGCACGCTGACGGCGGTGATCGGACCGTCGGGTGCCGGCAAGTCGACCTTCGCCAAACAGGTCGCCGGTCTGACCCACCCGACATCGGGCACGGTGTCCTTCGAGGGCCACGACATCCACGCCGAGTACGCCTCGCTGCGCTCCCGAATCGGGATGGTCCCGCAGGACGATGTGGTGCACGGCCAGCTGACCGTCAAGCAGGCCCTGATGTATGCCGCCGAGCTACGCCTGCCGCCCGACACCACCAAGGAGGATCGCGAACGCGTGGTCCTGCAGGTCCTCGAAGAACTCGAGATGACCAAGCACCTGGAAACCCGGGTGGACAAACTCTCCGGTGGCCAGCGCAAGCGCGCCTCGGTGGCCCTGGAGCTGCTGACCGGGCCCTCGTTGCTGATCCTCGACGAGCCCACCTCGGGTCTGGATCCGGCGCTGGATCGCCAGGTCATGACGATGCTGCGCCAGCTCGCCGACGCCGGTCGTGTGGTGCTGGTGGTGACGCACTCGCTGACCTATCTCGACGTCTGCGATCAGGTGCTGCTGCTGGCGCCGGGCGGTAAGACCGCGTTCTACGGGCCGCCCAGCCAGATCGGTCCCGAGTTGGGCACCACGAACTGGGCCGATATCTTCTCGTCGGTCGCCGGCGACCCGGACACCTCGCACCAGAACTACCTGGCCCGCAGCGGTCCGCTGCCGCACGCCGAGGCCTCCGAACAGCCCGCCGACCTGGGCAAGCCTGCGAAAACGAGTGTGCGCAGGCAGTTCTCCACCATCGCCCGGCGCCAGATGCGGCTCATCATCTCCGACCGCGGCTACTTCGCGTTCCTGGCGGTGCTGCCGTTCATCATGGGTGTGCTGTCGCTGTCGGTGCCCGGCACCGTCGGCTTCGGGGTGCCGAACCCGATGGGTGATGCGCCCAACGAGCCCGGTCAGATCCTCGTGCTGCTCAACGTCGGTGCCATCTTCATGGGTACCGCGTTGACCGTGCGTGACCTGATCGGTGAGCGCGCCATCTTCCGCCGCGAGCAGGCGGTCGGCTTGTCGACGACGGCGTATCTGATGGCCAAGGTCTGCATCTACGCGGTGTTCGCCATCATCCAGTCCTCGATCGTCACGGCGATCGCGGTGCTGGGCAAGGGCGGTCCCACGCAGGGCTCGCTGTCGTTCCTGCCCCCGACTGCCGAGCTGTTCCTGGTGATGGCGGCGACGACGGTGACCGCGGCCATGGTCGGTCTGGCGCTCTCGGCGTTGGCCAAGTCCAACGAGCAGATCATGCCGCTGCTGGTGGTTGCCGTGATGAGCCAGCTGGTGTTCTCCGGCGGCATGATCCCGGTGACCGACCGTCTGGTGCTCGACCAACTGTCCTGGTTCACCCCGGCGCGCTGGGGCTTCGCCGCATCGGCCTCCACGGTGGACCTGATCCATCTGGTGCCGGGCCCGCTGACCCCCAAGGACGCGCACTGGGAGCACACCTCGTCGGTCTGGTGGTTCGACATGGGCATGCTGGCGCTGCTGAGCGTCGCCTATCTGACCTTCGTGCGCTGGAAGATCCGGCTCAAGGCGGGCTAACTCCCTGCGATTTGTGGAGTTTCAGCCGCCACGATGGCGGCTGGAACTCCACAAATCGCAAGTTTCTACTCGCCGTGCACGTCCAACCCGTGCGCGGCCGCGTAGGCCAGCCCCTGCTCGATGTTCACCCGCGCGCCGCGCAGCTTGGCCGTCGTCCAGAACGTCGGATCGACCCGCGCGCCACGCAGGTCGGCCTCGTCGAACTTGGCGTCCTGCACCCGCGCACCGCTGAGGTCGGCACGCTGCAATACGGCCTTGCGCAGGTCCGCCCCCACCAGGTTGGCCTCGCGCAGCCGGCAGTCCGAAAGGTCCAGGGTCCGTAGGTCACAGCCGCCGAGCACGCTCAACGACAGGTCGACCTCGACGAACTGCACCGGCCGCAGCCGGGTCTCGGTGAACACCGAACCGAGCAGACTGCACTGCCGGAACGTGCTGTGCAGCAGGGCGGCCCGCCGGAAAGTGCAGTTGCGGAATGCCGAACCGAGATGCTCGGACTCGGTCAGGTCGACACCGCTGAAATCGCACTCGTCGAACACCACCCGCTCGGTGCGCAGCCGGGACAGGTCCTCGTCACGGAAGTCGTGGTTGGTGAACTCGCGGTCCACCCACACCTGGTCGTCGGTCATGTCGGGACCGCCGCAAGCGCGTACTCGGCCACCGTGATCAGCGCGGCCCGCACCGAGTTCCGGTCCCTGGCGTCGACGGTGACGATCGGGATGTCGGCGCGCAGCGCCAGCGCCTGCCGCAGGGCCGCCTTCGGATGCCGCGGCGCGCCGTCGAACTCGTTGACCGCGATGATGAACGGCAGCCGGCGCGCCTCGAAGAAGTCGACGGCGGCGAAGCTGTCCTGCAACCGCCGCACGTCGACGAGGATCACCGCGCCGATGGCGCCGCGGATCAGGTCATCCCACATGAACCAGAACCGGCGCTGACCGGGCGTACCGAACAGATAGAGCACCAGGTCCTCGGCCAGGGTGATGCGGCCGAAGTCCATCGCGACCGTGGTGGTCGTCTTACCCGGGGTGGCCCCCAATTCGTCGAAACCGGCCGACGCCGTGGTGACCAGCGCCTCGGTACGCAGCGGCATGATCTCCGACACTGCGCCGACGAACGTGGTCTTGCCCGAGCCGAACCCTCCCGAGATGACGATCTTGGTGGATGTCGGCCGTTCAGAGCGCCCGGAGTCCACGCAGCGTCCTTCCGATCAGGTCACGACGCTCGTCGGCCGAGGATGACTCCCCCAGCGTCGCGCGCACCCGAACATACCCCTCCAGGGCCAGGTCGCCGATCAGCACACGCGCCACACCCAACGGCAACTCCAACCGCGCCGCGATCTCGGCGACCGACGGTCCCACCCGAGCAGCGGTCAGTATCCGAGACCGCACATCTGCTGCCGGCCAACGCGGCGGTGGCCCGGGCTCGACCGTCCGGATCGGCGCTTCCAAGGGAAGATCCAGTCCTGCCGTGGTGCGCCCACCGGTCAGTGTGTAGGGCCGCACCAAGGCGGTGACATCGTCGCTCACGATGTGTGGCGTGAACGGCGCGCGGCCTGCACGACGTTGCCCACGCGCTCGACGAGCATCGCCATCTCGTATCCGACCTGGCCGATATCGCAGGATCGCGTGGCCAGCGCCGCGATGTTGGATCCGTCGCCGGCGCGCATCACGAGCAGATAGCCGTGCTCCATCTCGACGATCGACTGCATGACGTGACCGCCCTGGAAGAGCTGTGCGGCGCCGCCGGCGAGGCTGGCCAGCCCGGAGGTCACCGCGGCCAATTGGTCGGCGCGTTCGGTGGGCATGTGCTCGCTGGCCGCCATCAGCAGACCGTCGGCGGAGACCAACACCGTATGCGACACCCCGTCGACTTCGCGGGCGAACTTGGCCACCAGCCAGTCGAGGGACTCCCGGGTTGTCACCGGTCTTCCCCGGTGTCCTGCGGCCGCGAGCGTGCGGCGTGCACGCCGGCGAAGTGGCTGCTGAGGCTGGCCCGGATGGTTGCCGGATCCGGTAGCGGAGCGGTCACCGGGTCGGTGGGCTCGGCCGCCGCCGGATCGGCCTCGCCCGCTCCGGGTACCAACCGCGCACCGGGTCGGCGGACCGGCAGGCCCTCGGCGGTGTGCTCGGTGGCGGGCGTGCTCTCGGCCGCTTCGGCCGCCGACCAACCGTTGTCCCACACCGATTTCCAATCCAGGTTGGTGTCGACGCCGAGGTCGGTGGGGTCGACCAGCCACTCCGAGAGCATCTTCTGGTAGATCGCATCGTCGGAACCGGCATTCGGTGTCGCAGCGCCGAACATCGGGTCCCGTCGGGGCAAATCGGGTTCGGCCGACTCGACAGCCACCGTCGGTGCCACCGCCGCATCTGTCGGCACCGGCTCGGCATCGGCAATCCGAGGCAGGCCTGATCCACCGACGACCAGTCCCGCAGGAACGTAGATGCCCGCGGTGGTGCCCGAGTTCGGGTCCCCGCTGACGGTGGCACGCAATCGCACCACCAGTCCGTGCCGGGCGGCCAGCCGGGCGACGACGAACAGCCCCATGTGCCGTGCCGTGTACGCGGTGACCTCGCCATCGGACTGCAAACGTGTGTTGGTGACGCGCAGGTCCGGTTCTGCCATCCCGAGACCGTCGTCGCCGACCTCGAGCACCAACGCGCCATCGTCGGTGCGCAGGCCCGAGATGCGCACGGTCGTGGCCGGCGGCGAGTACCGCAGCCCGTTGTCCATCAACTCGGCGAGCACATGCACCAGATCAGCGGCCACCGCGCCGACGACGGCGCAATCGGGAAGCTCGGCCGTCTGCAGGCGCGTGTAGTCCTCGACCTCGGAGGACGCGGCGTTGACAATCGCCGACAGCGGTGCCGGGTCGCTGTGACCACGAGCGGTGTCGGTGCCTGCCAGCACCAGGAGATTGGCCCCGTTGCGGCGCATCCGGGCAGCCAGGTTGTCGAGCCGGAACAGGCCATCCAACCGGTCGGGATCCTGTTCGTCGCGCTCCATCTGGTCGATCAGCGTCAGCTGCTGGTCCACCAGCGACCGGCTGCGCCGGGATACCGTCTCGAACATATCGCTGACCTGTACCTGCAGCCGGGCCTGCTCGCCGGCGAGCTGCAGGGCCTGTTCGTGGAGTTCGTCGACCGCGTGGGCAAGCTGTCCGAGCTCCTCGGTGGTGTGCACCGGGATCGGGGTCAGCGGGCCCGGATCACCGCCCGTGCGCACCTGTTCGAGCTCGCGGGCCAGATCGGTGTGCGCCACCTGCAGCGCACCGTCGCGCAGCCGGCGCAGCGGCCCGATCAGGGAGCGGGCGACCAGCGCGACGATCAGCAGCGCCACCAGCAGCAGTACCGCCACGATCACCGCATCGCGGGTGGCCGTGACGGCGGGTATCGCGTTGTCGGTAAAGCTCTCGTAGATGTGTAACCCGCCCAATGAGGCGGCCAGCAACATCGGAACCGCGATGATGGCAACGATTTTCCCTGCGACGGGCCAGTTGCTCAGCGACCAGCGCGCCGGCCGTTTCGCATATGTCGTTGCGGCACCGGCTATCTCGCCGTGCGCGCTGGACGCGGGAAAGGCGGTCATGTCGGTTGTGGCGCGTTCATGTGCTTCCTGCTGGTATGCCCACGTCGGGGCCGGCGTCGTGTGACCCGGCAATTGTTTCGAGTATGGCATTCGGGCACAGCCGATCCCAGGCTCTCGGACACCGTGACGACGGTTCGTGACCGTTACGATGCGTAACCTTTTCCGGGCAGTTCAGCCGCGGCGCAGGATCGCGACCAGGAAGTCGGCATCGTCGTCGAATGGGCGCACATCCCAGGTGGACAGCAACAGGTCCTGGGTCAGACCGGCCGCGCGTGCGTCATCGAGGAACCGGTCGAAGGGATAGTCGCGGCCCGCACCGAATCCGATGACCAGACGACCGTCGGTGCGCAGGTGGGTGCGCAATCGTGCCAAGACCTGTCCGCGGGTGCTCGGTGCCAGGAATGTCATCACGTTGCCCGCCGAGACGATGATGTCGAACGGTTCGGCGACCCCGCGGGCGGGCAGGTCGAGTTCGGCGAGGTCGCCGACCAGCCAGCGTGCACCGGGATGGTCGGCTTTGGCGGCGGCGATCAGGGTGGGGTCGACGTCGACGCCGACGACGTCGTGTCCGGCCGCGGACAGATAGCCGCCGACCCGCCCCGGCCCGCAGCCGGCATCGAGGATGCGCGCGCCGCGGGCTGCCATGGCGTCGATGAAGCGGGCCTCGCCGTCGAGGTCGTTTCCGGCCCGGGCCATGGCGCGGAAGCGGTCGATGTACCACTGCGAATGTCCGGGGTTGGCGGCGACCTTTTGCATCCAGAGGCTCTGCTCGACCATGCCGCCATTATGCGCAGTGGACAATGGCCCGATGTTCCACGTCCTGTTCTACTCGCCGCGGATCGCGCCCAACACCGGTAACGCGATCCGGATGGTGGCCGCGACCGGCTGCGAGCTGCATCTGGTCGAACCGTTGGGCTTCGACCTGTCCGAACCGAAGTTGCGCCGGGCGGGATTGGACTACCACGATCTGGCCTCGGTGACGGTGCACCCGGACCTGGAAGCGGCATGGGCCACCATCGGACCATCGCGGGTGTTCGCCTTCACCGCGCACGCGGAGCTGTCCTTCGCCCAGGTGTCCTATGAGCCCGGGGACGTGCTGATGTTCGGGCCGGAGCCGACGGGGCTAGACCAGCAGACGCTGGCCGACCCACACATCACCGCGCGGGTGCGTATCCCGATGCTGTCGGGCCGGCGGTCGCTGAACCTGTCGAACGCCGCCGCGGTCGCGGCCTACGAGGCGTGGCGCCAGCAGGGGTTCACCGGCGCGGTGTGATCACCAGGTGTTCCAGTGCGTGAGTTCCTCGGCGGGCAGCCGCTTGGCCTTCTTGAAATCGGTGCCCTTGGTGTAGGCGATCGGGAACAGACCGCCCTGAGAGTATTTGTCGAAGGGGATGCCCAGCAGTTCGGCCGTCTTCTTCTCACCGTCACCCATCAGATGCAGCGAGGTCCACGCCGAACCGAGGCCGCGACTGCGCAACGCCAGCATGAAGCTCCACACCGCCGGCATCAGTGATCCCCAGAAGCCGGCGCTCATGCCCGCCGGCGCCCCGTCCGGGCGGCCCTCCAGACACGGGATCAGCATGACCGGCACCTCGTGCAGGTGGTCGTTGAGGTATTTGGCGGAGTCGACGACCTTGGGTGTGCGCTCGTCGCGGCTGTCACCGAACTGCGGCTTGGGGGCCTCCAGGTACGGGGTGGCGGCCACCCGGTAGATATCGGCGATCGCCTTCTTCTTTTCCTCGTCCTCGACGAAGACCCATTGCCAGCCTTGTGAATTGGAGCCGGTCGGGGCCTGCAGGGCGATATCGAGGCACTCCATCAGCACCTCGCGCGGGACGGGCTTGTCGAAATCGAGCCGTTTGCGCACCGAACGCGTCGTGGTCAGAACTTCATCCGCGGTCAGGTTGAGTGTCATACCGCGAGACTACATTCGCTTCCATGACTGCAGACCTGACACCGGAAATCCTCGACCGCCTGAAATCCGACGATTTCGCGTGGTTGACCACCGTCGCCAAGTCGGCCCAACCGGTGCCCAAACTGGTGTGGTTCCTCTTCGACGGGACCGACATCGTGGTGTACACCGAGCCTGGCGCCGCCAAGGTTCGGCATATCGGCAACCACCCCCAGGTGAGTCTTAATCTGGACTCCGATGGCAACGGTGGCGGGATCATCGTGATCGGCGGGCCGGCGCGGATCGATGCCGAGGGCACCGATCCCCGCGAGGACGCGCCGTACTGGGCGAAATACCAAGCGATGTCCGATCAGATCGGGTTGACCCCGTCGATGGGCAACTACGGCACCCGGCTGAAGATCAGCATCGAGAAGGTGTGGACGACACCGACGGAGTGACGATCACTGGAAGTCCCGAGATCGGGAACGCACCTTCAGGTCCACCGGGCCCATCCGGTCGGCCAGCACCGTCACCGCCCCGGTCGCGTTCTGCACGATGCCGCGGATGATCAGCGCCGGCGCGCTCTGCGCCAGCTTGCGGTAGCGCGCCCAGACTCCCGGGGCACACAGCACGTTGACCATGCCGGTCTCGTCTTCGAGGTTGACGAACGTGACGCCCTGGGCGGTGGCCGGGCGTTGTCGATGCGTCACCGCCCCGGCAACAAGGATGCGGCTCCCGTCGGGCACCGACAGCAGTTCGGCGGCCGGGACGACCCCCATCGCGGCCAGGTCCTCGCGCAGGAACTGGGTGGGATAGCTGTCCGGTGAAACACCGGTGGCCCAGACATCGGCGGCAGCCAGTTCCAGAGCGCTCATCCCCGGCAGTGCCGGGATGTGCGTGGACGAACCCACCCCGGGGAGCCGATCAGGGCGTTCGGCGGCGGCCGCACCGGCCGCCCACAATCCCTCTCGTCGGGTGATCCCGAAGCAGCCGAGCGCCCCAGCGGTGGCCAACGCCTCGGTTTGCGGGACCGAAAGTTGGATTCGTGCAGTCAGATTCAGCAGATCGGTGAACGGTCCGCCGGCTATCCGGTCATCGACGATCTTCTTCGCCAGCTCATCACCGATGTGACGGATGCTGCCCAGACCCATCCGCACATCCAGTCCCCGGTTCTCGCAGGTGGCGTGGTCCAGGCTGGCGTTCACATCCGGTCCGTGCACGATCACGCCATGCCGACGGGCATCGGCGACCAACGACTGCGGCGAATAGAACCCCATCGGCTGGGCGCGCAGCAACGCGGCGCAGAACACGGCGGGATGGTGCAGCTTGAACCACGACGAGTAGAACACCAGCGAGGCGAAGCTCAGCGAATGACTTTCCGGGAAGCCGAAATTGGCGAACGCCTCCAGCTTGTCGTAGATCTTCTCGGCCACTGCACCGGTGATACCGTGCCGCTCGCGCATTCCGTCGAAGAACCGGCCGCGTAACCGGCGCATCTTCTCGGTGGACCGTTTGGAACCCATCGCCCTGCGCAGCTGATCGGCCTCGGCCCCGGTGAAGCCTGCGCAGTCCACCGCCAGTTGCATCAGCTGTTCCTGGAACAGGGGGACGCCGAGGGTCTTCTCCAGGGCCGGCTTCATCGACGGGTGGTCATAGGTCACCTCTTCTTCGCCGTTGCGCCGCTTGATGTACGGATGTACCGACCCACCCTGGATGGGGCCGGGACGGATGAGGGCCACCTCGACCACCAGGTCGTAGAACATCCGCGGTTTGAGCCGCGGCAGGGTGGCCATCTGCGCGCGGGATTCGACCTGGAACACTCCGACCGAGTCGGCGCGTTGCAGCATCTCGTAGACGGCCGGCTCCGACAGGTCTAGCTTGGACAGGTCGACCTCGATGCCCTTGTGCTCACGGGTCAGGTCGATCGCGTAGTGCAACGCCGACAACATGCCCAGTCCCAGCAAATCGAACTTGACCAAACCGATTGCCGCACAGTCATCCTTGTCCCATTGCAGAACACTGCGATTCTCCATTCGCGCCCACTCCACCGGGCACACGTCGGCGATCGGGCGATCACAGATCACCATGCCCCCGGAGTGGATACCCATGTGCCGGGGCAGATTGGAGATCTGGGTGGCCAGGTCGACGACCTGCTCGGGGATGTCTTCCACGTCGGGGGAATCGGCAAGCCCGTTCCAGCGGCTGATCTGTTTGCTCCACGCGTCCTGTTGCCCTTGCGAGAAACCCAACGCACGGGCCATGTCCCGGACCGAACTGCGCCCCCGGTAGGTGATGACGTTGGCCACCTGGGCGGCGTAATCACGGCCGTACTTTTCGTAGACGTACTGGATGACCTCCTCGCGCAGGTCCGATTCGATGTCGATATCGATATCGGGTGGGCCATCGCGCGCCGGCGACAGGAACCGTTCGAACAACAACTCGTTGGCGATCGGATCGACATTGGTGACCTTGAGGGCGTAGCAGACCGCGGAGTTGGCCGCCGACCCCCTTCCCTGACAGAGGATGTCACGTTCTCGGCAGAATCGGGTGATGTCGTGCACCACCAGGAAATAGCCTGGGAAGTTCAGCTTTTCGATGATGGCCAGTTCATGCTCGATCTGGCGATACGCCTTCGGTGCGCGCTCGGGCGTGCCGTAGCGGTCCAATGCCCCCTCGCGCACCAACAGACGCAGCCAGCTGGCCTCGGTGTGTCCGGGAGGCACATCGAACGGCGGCAACTGCGGGGCGATCAACGCCAGGCCGAAGGCGCATTGTTCACCGAGATCGGCAGCGGCGGAAACGATTTCGGTACCGAAGACGCGAGCCATCTCCTCCCCCGAACGCAGATGCGCCCCACCCAGTGGCGCCAGCCACCCGGCCGCGTCGTCCATCGAGTTGCGAGCCCTGATCGCCGCCATCGCCATGGCCAGCCGCCCCCGCTCGGGTACGGCGAAATGCGCGCCGGTGGTGGCGATCAGCCCCAGACCGAATCGCGATGCCAATCCGGTAAGGACGGTGTTGCGCTCATCGTCGAGCGGGTGACCGTGATGGGTCAACTCGACGCTGACGCGGTCGGCCCCGAACCGATCCACCAGGTCGGCCAGCGCCGCCTCGGCGGCTTCGGGCCCGCCACGGGTCAGCGCCTGCCGGACATGACCTTTGCGGCAACCGGTGAGGATGTGCCAGTGCCCCCCGGCGGCCTCGGTGAGTGCATCGAAATCGCAACGCGGTTTTCCTTTTTCGCCGCCGGCCAGATGGGCCGACGAAATTTCGCGGGACAACCGTCGATAACCCTCCGGCCCCCGGGCGAGCACCAGCAGGTGAGGCCCCGGCGGATCGGGTTGTTCGGTGCGGGGCACGTTTCCCAGGGACAACTCCGCACCGAACACGGTGTCCACGTCGAGTTCGCGGGCGGCCTCGGCGAACCGTACGACTCCGTAGAGACCGTCATGATCGGTCAGCGCTATAGCCCGCAGGCCCAGCCGCGCCGCCTCCTCCACCATCTCCTCCGGGGTGCTGGCCCCGTCGAGGAAGCTGTAGGCCGAATGGGCGTGCAGTTCGGCATACGGCACCGAGGATCGGGAGCGCTGCACCCCGTCGGCCAGGTAGGCGCCGCGTTTGCGCGACCAGGCCGGACTGTCACCACCATCACCGGGTGGCTCCAGCGGCAGCCCGGAGCGGCGCGGTTTGCCACGGGGCCTACTGCTGAGGACCCGCTCCATCTCCGGCCAGCTCGGCGGTCCGTTGTGCCAACCCACCCATACAGCGTATCGAACAATTGTTCGATACGCCATCGCTCAGAGCGGCAGACCCGTCAGCAGCAGCCGCCGCGGATCGGTGTAGTCCTCCATCGCGTACCGGACGCCCTCACGCCCGACGCCTGTCTTCTCCGCCGGTTTGATGATGATCACCGGCGCACCGACGGCGATGGCGGGCGGGTCTGATTTCGTTGTCCCATGGCCCAGAACTTGTCGGTACCCCTCTCTAGAATAGGGTCATGTCCACCGCCGCAGCCTCTTTCGAGGATGAGGTGCGCCCCATTGATCGTCTGGACATGTTGTTCGACGAGATCGGGGAACTGACCGGGCAACGCAACGCCATCGACGGTCGGCTGGTGGAGATCATCGCCGAAATCGACGGCCGCGGCACACCCGACGGCAATTCCCTGTGGGGACATACCGGATGTCGTTCCATCGAAGCGCTGGTCGCCTGGAAAGCAGGGGTATCTGCACGGCGCGCGGCGACCATGGTCGCTGTGGCACACCGGATCGACGAAATGCCGCGCTGCACCAGAGGGTTGCGGGAAGGTCGGGTGTCGTTGGATCAGATCGGGGTGATCGCCGAACGCGCCGGGGCCGGCTGCGATGACCATTACGCGAATCTGGTGCAGGTCGCCACGGTCACCCAGTTGCGGACCGCGGTAAAGCAGGAACCCCGCCCCGATGCGAAGCCCCGCGAGCCCAAGCGGTCTTTCAGTAGTTATGACCAAGACGGGTACACCACCTACAAGATCCGGCTCCCGAAGTTGGAGGCAGCGAAGTTCGACGCGGCGCTGGCCTCCCATAAGGACGCCTTGGTCGCGGACTGGAAGCGTGACCGTTACGCCCAGGACGGCCGCGATGTCCCGCAGGTGGAGGTGAACGAGGGTGCGGCGCTGCCCGCGGACCCGACCGCACCGTTCCCGGACACTGTTGATGCGTTCATCAGCCTGATCGAGGCCGGCTGGGACACCGATGTCGAACGCCGCCCGCACGGCCAGCACACCACGGTGGTGGTGCACCTCAATGCCGACAAGGGCGTCGCGGCATTGCATTTGGGGCCCGCGCTCACCGACGGGGAACGCCAGCTGCTGCTCTGTGATGCAACGTGCGAGGTGTGGTTGGAACGCCATGGCCGCCCGATTGGGGCGGGGCGCACCACCCGGACGATCAGCCGTCGGCTGCGTCGGGCGTTGGAGCACCGGGATCACACCTGTGTGGTGCCCGGCTGCGGGGCAACCCGCGGCCTGCACGCCCATCACCTGATCCACTGGGAACACGGCGGGGCCACTGAGCTCGACAATCTGGTGTTGCTCTGCCCGTGGCATCACCGCATGCATCACAAGGGCGAGATCACGATCACCGGGCCGGCCGAAGCTCTCGTGGTCACCGACGACGAGGGCCGACAACTGGTGTCGGCATCGCTGGCGAGGCCGCCCACCCGAGCCAGACCCCCGGTCGCACCGTGTCGCGGCCCACTCGGCGAGAAGGCCCAATGGTGGTGGTACACACCCTACGAGCCACCACCGACTGCCGATGAGCGCTGAGCGCTATTCCTTGAGCGCCGGGGTATCCCGCCTCAGCGTCTGACCGAGGAAGAACTCCGGTCGTCGCGCCCGCATCACGAGCATCAGCACCGCCCCGAGCGCCAGGATGCCGAATCCGATGAAGAACACCAGCCCGATACCACCGATCTCCGCACCGCTGCCGTTCTCCGGGTTCATGCTCTCGCCGATCGCGATGACGAAGACGACCGCCAGCATCAGCCCGCCCAGCAGCGGGAACAGGAATTTGAAGATGATGTTGTGGGCGTTGTCGAACAACTCACGCCGGAAGAACCAGACACAGGCGAATGCGGTGATGCCGTAGTACCAACAGATCATGATGCCCAACGCGGCGATGGTGTCCCACAGCGCATTGTCGGACAACAGCTTGACCACGGTGTAGAAACCGGCCGTGACCACACCGGCGACCACGGTGGAGTACACCGGGGTGAGGAACCGCGGGCTCACCTCGGCGAAGCGGGCCGGGAACGCCTTATAGGCACCCATCGCGAGCATGGCGCGGGCCGCGGGTAGGAAGGTGGTCTGCAGGCTGGCCACCGAGGAGGCGAACACCGCCAGGTAGAGCAGCGGACCGAACCACGGACCCAGCACCGGGTCGGCCAGTGCACCGAAGACATTCTCCGAGTTCTCCGGGTTACCCAGGCCGAGCCCCTCCTCGCCAACCCCGGCGTACATCATCACCGCCACCGCGATCAGCAGGTAGGTGATCAGGATCGATGTCACACACAACAGCCCGGCGCGTCCCGGCACCTTGGTCGGATCCTTGGATTCCTCACCGAGGGTCAGGCAGGTGTCCCAACCCCAGAACGCGAAGATCGAACCGGTGAGGCCGACGGCGAACACGGCCAGCGTCAGTCCGGTGAAGGGGTTGAACCAGTCCAGGTCGAAGCTCAGCCCGGCCGGCGCGTCGCCCCGGCTCACGTGCACGAAGGCGGTGACCGCGAACGCCACCAGCACCACCAACTGAAAGCCCACCAGCACGAACTGGACGCGCTCGCTGGTCGTGATGCCGCGGCTGGCGATCAGTGTCGCCAGTGCGATGAACACCAGGGTGGTGATGATGTTGACCGCGACATTTCCCGCCAGATCGGCGATGCCGGGTTGATTGAACACGCGCGCGATCAACAGGTAGAAGAACTCGACGGCGATTGCCGCCAGATTGGACAGCACGATGATCGAGGCGACCACCATGCCCCACCCGCACATCCATCCCACATAGGGGCCGAAGGCCTTGGTGGACCAGGTGAACGATGCCCCGCAGTCCGGCGTGCGGGAGTTCAGTTCACGGTAGGCGTAGGCGGTGAGGAACATCGGGATGAAACCGGCGATGAAGATCGCCGGCATCTTCAGACCCACTGCGGCGACGATCACCCCGATGCTGGCGGTCAGGGTATAACCCGGTGCCACGCAGGAGATCCCGAGCATGGCGCCGGAGAGGGTGCCGACCTTGCCCTCGGCAAGCCCCTTGGAGATCGATCCGCTGGCCGTATCCGAACTGCTCGTGGTCATGAGACCTCCTGATCGGCGGTCCTGGGCACGACGATCATCGGAACCTCCAGCACCCGCAGCATCTTGGCCGCCGTCGACCCGAGGAACAACCGCCGTGGCGCGGCCAATCTGCTGGAGCCGACCATGATCACGTCCCCGTCATGCCAGGGCAGTCGGCTCACGGCATCCTCCACCGAGCTGCCGTCAGCGACCGTCGCCGTGACCGAAAAGCCTTCCGGCAGCGATTCCTTCGCTTCGTTCAGGGTCCGGTGTGCGTGTTCGAGTGCGCGCTCGCGCGACGCCTCGGCATCCCCGCGCAGTGATCCGAGCATCGGGTCGAGGGCGACCAGCGACACCAGTCGCAACGGGACGTCGGCCCGCTCGCAGGCCCGTACCGCCACCTCCAGCAGCACAGCCGCGCCCGCACGTTCACCGATCGCGCATGTCACCTCCCGCACCCGGGTGGCCGCCGACAACCGAGTTCCTCTGGGCGCAACGGCCACCGGCACATGGGACGAGTGCAGCAGATCGTTGACCACCGAACCAAGGGTGAAACTGCCGACCAGTCCGCCACCCGCGCCGCCGACGATGACCGCCTGCGCACCGAGGCGCCGCACCTCACTGAGCAGGCCGTCGGATGGCGAGTCACTGAAACTCACATGCGCGTGCGCGACGACGTCATCGGGCACCGTCGCCAGCGCATCGGCCAACCACTCGTGGGCCTGCTGGGCCAACAGTTCCTCGTACCCACCGGTGGTCACCATCGCAGGTACGCCGCGATCGGGGGGCAACACGATGCATATATCCAGTTCAGCGGCCAGGCTCCTGGCCAGTCGGACGCCCAGGGCGACCGCATCCGCTCCGCCGGGGGTGGCGAGGTATCCCACAGCCAATCTCATCAGGACATCCTGTCAACGCAGGGACCACCCGCACAGGCATTTGAGCCTACGAAATCAGTCGTTGTACTCCGCTGTGCCGTCGTCGAGTACCACCCGGGACTCCGATCCGTCGGGTCGGGCCGCCTCGGTTCGGAACACCGCCCGTTGGTCATCGGTGCGCCAGATCGATGTCGTGAGAGTCTCTCCGGGGAACACCGGTGAACTGAATCGCGAGGCGATCGCGGTGACCTTGGTGGCATCCCCGCCACCGAGCTCGGCGACCAGCGCCCGCCCCGCGACACCATAGGTGCACAGACCATGCAGGATCGGACGGGGAAATCCGGCCAGAGTCTGGGCGAACCACGGATCACTGTGCAGCGGATTACGGTCCCCGGAGAGCCGGTACAGCAGCGCCTGGTCATCGCGCGTGGTCAGCGCGACATGCGCATCGGGGGCGCGGTCGGGGAACTGCGGTGCGGGCGGTCGCTGCCCCGGTTGTCCGCCGAATCCACCTTCACCCCGGATCACCACGGTGGTCAGGGTTTCGACCAGAACCGCACCACTGTCGGGGTCGGCTCCGACGCCTTTGAACATCACCACGGCGTTCTTGCCCGCTCCCTTGTCCTGGATGTCGGCGACCTCGGAATGCACACGCAGACTGCCGGCCGGCGGCAGCGGCGCAAACACCCGGATCTCCTGCGACCCGTGCAACAACATGCTGAAGTTGAACGATCCGATCAGCATCGCGGCGCCGAAGGGCGAGCACGCGATCACCGCGAACGTCGGCAACACCTGCTGCTCGATGCCGTGGCTGTTCTCGGTGGTGAACGCCAGGTCGTCGACCCCCGCTCCGACACCGAGCGCATAGAGCAATGTGTCGCGATCGGTCCAGGTGACGATCTGAGCGTCGGACTTCGCGCCGATGGCGTTCGGGTCGATGGGCATGCGGACGATCCCTTCGCGGCGGACTGTCGGGTATGGCGCCGACGATAGCCGAGAGAGCCATGCCGATGGCCGTGATCACTTGATCATGAGGTTCACCAGAATCACCACCAGTCCGATCCCGGCGTTGCCGACACCGACGGCCAGCGCGCCCCAGCGGGAGTAGCCACCGATACGGCCGGCCAGCAGACCCCAACCGAAGAGCAGCGCCGCGTTCATCAGCAAGATGATCGACGTGAATCCGATGGTGTCCAACCCGTCCGGGCCCTCCACATCGTCGCGCCACGCGAATATGTGGGCCAACCACAAGGCGACCACCGTGGGAATGGACGCCAGCACCATGGGGATGCCGGTGAGCATCGAAGAACCGAGATCCCGCCAG
Source organism: Mycolicibacterium neoaurum ATCC 25795 (assembly GCF_000691525.1). Lineage (GTDB taxonomy): Bacteria > Actinomycetota > Actinomycetes > Mycobacteriales > Mycobacteriaceae > Mycobacterium > Mycobacterium neoaurum. Next base: position 650,843 of record NZ_JMDW01000008.1, on the reverse strand, counting down.
AATCCCGTCTCCGAATTCACCTCGTGTGTCGAGACGTGCTGTCCGTAACTGCGCGTCACGGCCGCGATCGCGACACTGACGGCCACCCACAAAGCCGAATAGCTGGGCGCTTGCCCGACCGGGATGGCAGCCAGGGTCGCACTGGCGAACACGGTACCGATCACGCCGCCGTAAATATCATTGGCGGACAGCACCTTCCATCGGCCGCCCGCGGGCCGAGCCTGCACCGGGGTCGGGTTGTCGGTCATGGTGTGGTCCTCAGTTCTCGGAGTGGTGATTCTGCGGTGTCATCACTGCGCGGGCTGCCGCTGAGATCGACGCGCAAGGCGTCGACCAGACGTTGGTATAACACGCACCGTTCGATCAGCTCGGCGTGACACCCACGGTCCACGATTCGGCCTTCATCCATCACGATGATCGTGTCCGCGTCGATGACCGTCGAGAGACGGTGCGCGATGGTGATGACCGCGCGCCGCTTTGCCTGATACCGAATGACATCGTGCACAGCCGATTCGGAAAGCCCGTCGATCTGAGCGGTGACCTCGTCGAGCATCAGCACATCGGGTTCGGCCAGCAGTGCCCGCGCGAGCGCGACACGTTGACGCTGTCCGCCCGAGATGGTCGCCGCCTCGACATCGGTATCGAGGCCGTGCGCGAGCCCATCGACGAGGTCGGACAGTCGGAGCTGCGTGACCACCTCATCGATGTCAACCTGCGACGCAGCCGGATTGGCAAACATCAAGTTATCGCGAAGGGTGCCCGGTAGCAGCGGACTATCCTGCTCGACATAGCCGAGTCGGCCCCGAACACCGTTGCTGCCCAGCTCCGCGTACGGCGTGCCGGCCATCAGCAGTCGGCCCGTGTCGGGATCGATGAAGTTGAGCATGAGGGCGAACAATGTCGTCTTCCCGGCACCCGAGGTTCCGACGATCGCGGTGTGACCGCGTCGAGGCACCACGAGATCGACATCGCGAACAATCATCGGACCGTCGGAGCGGTATCGGGCACTGACCCGCTCGAGCGTGATGACAGGGTCCTCGTCGGCGGGCAGGGTCGACGCGGATCCGCCGGATCGCTCCGGCGGCAGTGCCTGCACGTCTCTGATCCGGCCTGCCGCCGCGATACCCGCCTGCAGCGTGGTCAGGTGGGTACTCAGTTCCATCGCGGGACCCAACAAGCCCACTGCGTAGAGCAGGAACGCCACCAGTGTGGACACACCGAGCTGCCCGACAGATACGAGATACGCACCGCCGCAGACGATCACCAGAGTGGCGGCCTGCACTCCGGAGAAGGTCACACTCCACACCAGCGCCTCTCGGCGGATGGCACGTACGCCATGTCCCCGCGAATTATCGGCCAGCTTCAGCAGAGCATCGGTTTGACGATCCTCTGCCTTGGCGACCTTCACGGTCTTGATGGCGCGCAAGGTCGACTCCAGCGATCCGCCGAGACGTCCCAACGAGCCCTGCGCTTCCTCCTGCGCATGCCCGATGGCGGGCATCAAGACGGCAAACACCAACGCAACAAGGACCATTGCCGTGATGGTGATCGCACCCAGCATCGGGTTCAGGTACACCATCAGGATCAGGGTCCCGATCACGGTGATGGTGCCGTTGACAAGGCCGACCGCACTGGAGGAGGCGGCCTCCCGCAACAGCACGGTGTCGCTGGTGACCCGAGTCACCATTTCGCCGCTCGGTCGTGCCTGCAGTGGCGTCAGCCTGGCCCGCAGGAAGCGACGGATCATGCCCTGGCGGGCGTCGTAGACGATGTTCTCCGCCAGCGTCCCGAGCACGATCCATTGCCGCCAGCTCAAGATGGTGCCGACGACGATCAGCCCCGCCAGCAGCATGACCGGCGCGCCGAATCGGTTGCCCGGCATGCCGATAGCGTCCAGCACCCATCGCGTGACCAAGGGTGTCGCGAGTTCAGCTGCCGACACACCGAGACCCAGCGCGAGGCCGAGGGCGAGGGCGCCACGGTGTGGACGGGCAAACCCCCACAACACGGACAGCTTCGTCGGCTGCTTCACGTCGCGACGATCGGGCGTCACATCGATGGCCATGGGAAAATTAGGACATATATGTCCGATTTTCGTCAAGTCATGACCGATTTACGGTCAATGAGGCATCATGAGCGGATGTCGACAACAGGTCCCCCGCCACGGTTACGTGACCGCACCCGCGCGGCACTGCTCACGGCGGCCATCGACGCGTTGACCGACAACGCGGCGGCGTCGATGAGCGATATCGCCAAGGCCGCCGGCGTCGCGCGAAGCACGCTCAACCGCTACTTCCCTGATCGCGCCGCCCTGACCGAGGGCATCGAGGCATTCGTCGAGTCCCAGTACGAAGAGGCCGTTCAGCAAGCCCGCACCGCCGAGGGCACCGGGTTGGCCGCCTATCTGCGAATCGTCGACGAGATGCTCGAACGTCTCGACAGCCTCGGCTGGTGGATGCGAGCAGGTGCGGATGCCGACCCCGATGACTTCGAATGCGAGTCCGACGCAGGCATCATCGCCGTCATCCAACGTGGACAACAGGACGGGTCGGTCGATACCCACTTCACACCGCTGTTCATGGTGGGCGCGACGTGGTCGCTGTTGACTTCGGCACACTTGGACATCCGGCACGGAAAGCAATCCCCGCGCGAAACCCGGGACATGTGTCGCGCCGCACTCGCGAAGGTCGCCGGCGCGGCGGCGGACCATCCAGTCGGCGGTTAGATACCGCCGCTCGGCGGATTCCGCACATCTCGACATGTTGACACGCTGTTGCCATGTCCGAAACTGTGCATGCACCCGTCGAACCGCCCACCGTCACAAGCCCCGTCGTCGACATGTCGCCGGACCGATCCAGGACATCCACCCGGATCTACCGTGTCGCGGCAGGCGTCGGTATCGCCGTAGGCGGTGTCATCATCGCCGGCGCGATCTTCATGTTCGGTCTTTTTATCGGCAGTCAGTCGAGCTTAGGCTGGGACGATCTCGGCTATGCCGATGTTGATTACGAATCCGATTGGCACATGGGCATGTTCGACGATGGCGACACGGCGTTCTGGGGCGAGCGGAACGAACCCGTCGATGCTGAACCGAGTTCGCCGACCAACACCCAGCCGACACCCGCTCGCTGATCACCGACACATTTTCTCGGAGGGAAACCAGGTCCGAAGTCACCCGGGTAGCGGCAGGTACAACGACAGTTGGTATCCCCCGTCTGCCAGCGGACCGGAAGACAGCGCCCCGCCGAGAAGTTCAGCGCGTTCACGCAACCCCAGCAGACCGTAGCGGTCGCTGGGCAAGCGATCGGGCGTCCGCGTCGGCGCGGCATTCGTCAAGGTCACACTCACTCGCTGGGTGGTGATACTGAGCTCCAAGGTCGCGGGCGCCCCCGGCGCGTGTTTGGCGATGTTCGTCAAGCCCTCTTGGACCACCCGGTAAATGGCTCGTTGCACTGCCGCGGAAGTTCGTACCGCAGGGTCGATATCGGCGTTGACCTCGATGGCGATCCCCGAGTTGGCCACCAGCGCATCGACGTCGTCGATACCAGGTGGCGGGTCGAGGCCCTCGGGATGTTCACCCGATGCCCGTAGCACGCTGACCATGTCGCGTAGTTCGTCGAGCGTCTGCACGCTGAGCTTCCGGATGGTCCGCGCTGTTCTCGCGGTCGCCTCATCCGGTGCCGTCACCTGAAGCGCACCCGCCTGCACCGCGATCAAGCTCACCTGATGCGACACCACATCGTGCATCTCTCTGGACAAGTTGGTGCGTTCCCGCGCCAAAGCCTTGTCGACGATCAGTTCCTGCTCGTGTCGATGGGCCCGGTCGATCTCTACCAATTTGGCCGACAGCTCCGCCCGCGCACGCACGAGCAGCCCGAGAAGCAGTGGAGCGCCGGTGAACAAGATGGCGTAGACAATGTCGAGTAAGCGACTGGCATTGGAGTACGGCGTCTCCCAGACACTGGTGTAACACATGAAAACCACTGCCGCACAGCCATATATGCGCACCCGGCTGGTGCGCTGTTCGGCGACTGTGTAGAGCGCGATGAGTGCCGCGACGACCGCCGAACCCACCACGAGCGCCGGGATGGTCGCGGCGAAGGCGAGATAGGGAAATCGATTACGCACCATCAGGGCGGCTACAGCGACGATCGCGAGGGCCATCTCACTCTTCGAGTAGCCCCCGTCGAGCCCATTGAGTACGACATCGGCGCCGGCAAGTCCGATGAGCAGCACATGGATCAGCAGGCGTTGGCCCGACTGTGGCCACCTAGTGGGCACGTTGGTCGCCACCGTCGAGGACGCCGGCGCGCTGAGCGAGGATGGCGGCTTCGACCCGACTCCTGACCCCCAGCTTGGACAGGATCGAACTGACCTGATCCTTCACGGTGCCGACACTGGTGTAGAGCGTCCCCGCGATCTCGCCGTTGGAATGGCCGCGTGCCAGCAACTGCAGCACCTCGGTTTCACGATCGGTCAATGCCTGCAGTCGCTGGGCCGCGTCTGAATCGACGGGATCATCGAGGTAACCCGAGATCACCTTGGGACCGACGCCGCCCGACAGCACGAGACCACCGGCAGCCAGGCTGCGTATCATATGCGGGAGTTGTTCGGGATCAGTATCTTTCAGCAGGTATCCCGAGGCGCCCGCGCGCAATGCGGCGGCGATGTACTCGTCTGCGTTGAAGGTGGTGAGCATGGCCACCGCGGGCGGCGACGGCAGTCGCTGCAACTCGGACAGCACGGTCAGGCCGTCCTTGCCCGGCATCCGGATGTCCAGCAGTACAACATCGGGCTGGTGTTCACGAATCACGGCGAGAGCACCCACTCCGTCGGACGTGCCGACCACCTCGATATCGGCAACCGCCGACAGAATCAGCTCGAACCCGGATCGGATCAGTGCTTCGTCGTCGACGATCACCACCCTGGGCACGGGGACCTCCTCCACGCTGCAGTCGCCATTGCGAATGTTCCGGCCCCCACGGTAACCCCGGACGACGATCACACCGGCCCGGTCCACCGCCTTCACAGCCGGATGGTCGCGAGATTCGCCTACGCGGATGGTTGTCACGGCGCTAACCGGTGAGCCCGACACGGCGGGCGACCCAAGGGAGCTCGACCGACAGGCCCGCTGAGAACGCTCGCCAGTCATGAGCGCCCGGCACCTCGGTGAGGTGGCCATCCATTCCGGCGGCTCTGATGGCCTCGAGCACCCTGTCGGCATCTGGCCTGTTGTCCCGATCTGAGCTACCGATCACGATCGCACCCGCGCTGCCGGAGAAGCGCTGTCGGCGCAGTATGTCAATTGGATTGACCTGTTCGAATCGACGCTCATCACCTCCGAACGCCTCCATCACGGTCCGTGCTCGGTCACCGAGCGACGGTTCCGCGGTACCGGCGATGTCGATGAATGTCGGGTAGACCGCGGGATGGTTGGTGGCCAACTGAAGCGCGCAGGTACCGCCGTAGGACGCTCCCGCCACCGCCCACGCCGTCGGTCGAACATCGACTGTCAACCTGGCCTTTATCCATGCCGGCACGTCGATGGCCAGGTAGGCGGCGCTGTTCCCGCGGCGCGAATCGAGGCACAGCGGGTCACCCAGCTGGCTTCCGGTCGCGTCGGGGACCACCACCACCGGCGCCAGACCGTTGTGCGCGGCGGCAAAGGCGTCCATGATCTGTGGCAGCTTTCCGGCACTGATCCAGTCCTGGGGGCCTCCCGGTTGTCCCGCTATCAAGACCAGCACCGGTAGCCGTGGCGGAACGTCGGTGAAGTACGCCGGCGGCAGATAGATCCGGGCGGGCCGGGCGGCGAAGCCCGACACGGTCGCCGGTATCGCCGCCGAGGTGATCTTGCCACGCCGGCTGAGTCCTGCCGGACTCGCCCACATCTTGTCCAACGGACCGTGCGCGCTCACCGGCAGGGACTTCTGATGTCGATCAGGAAGCATGATGTCGTCGACGCGGGTGATCCCGAGAGCATCCCGCACGGTCGGATACGCGGCGAACACCATATTGATCTGGTTGAGACACGCTGCCACGATCACCACCGCGGTCACGACGGTGATGGCCGAGCGTCCCGGTGAGACACGCAAGGTCATGACCGCGACGGCAAGGGACACCGCGAGGACGACCGCCCCCAACCAGACGTACACCGAGACCGGCAATCGGTCGGGAAAAATCGCCCACACGTCACGCACCAGGTAGACGCCGATCATCGGCACCCCCACGGCCGTCGCCACACACACCACGAATGTCTTGACGATCACTCGTGGTGACTGCGCAGCGCGATACATCCGCACCACGAGCCAGATCCCCGCCGCTATCGCCATGACCGACAACGCCACCGGTGCCGGACCGCTCAGTAGCGACCAATCGAGCATCGGTCGGCTACCGGGCACCAGGGGCGAGCAAGCCGTTCGCCCGCAGCAGATGAATGCCGATCACTATCACCAGCGTGATGACCATCGAGGCGACCACCACCACAATGGCAGCGGCGCGCGCACGTGCGTCCGACCGTGGGGATGATGTCGCCGGGTGCCTGGTCTTCTTCACGACGCCAGCCTTGTCGCCCAGAACACGCCCCGGCATCGGCCATTCGGCCATCTCCCTCCGCCGGCTGGCTGAATCTCCCTCGTCGGCCGATGCGGCCGGCTACGCGGCTCGCAAGATTACCCTAGGGGGTATGGTATAAATCTGAAATCGGATCGCCAAGGCGGAACGACTTTCGTCATCGCTTGTGCGTAACCCGCACCAACGAAGGGAACATCGCTGTGAACATGCTCGTGAAAGCGTGGGTGCCGCTCACGGTATCCATCGCCGTCGCCATCGGTAGCGTGGCCGTGGTGCACCTGCGCGACGCGTTTGGGTCCGAGCCGATCTTCTCCGCCACCGGACGGGGCGCCCAGCCGCTCGATCCCACCTTCGTCAAGCATGTGACCTACGACGTCTACGGCCCCGCCGGGACGGCGGGGAGCGTGAGCTATCTCGATATGGGCGCCACGGCGCACCAGGTCGACTTCACTCGTTCATGACGCCGTCGATTGCAAACCTGCTCGGCCGATGGTTCTGGTGGCCACAACGGATCCGGGTGCGGCCGGTACCCGCTCCGTGGCCCAATCCGCCACGGCTGCAAACCGATCCAACGGCAGGGGTGACGTCATGAAGTGGCCGTCGTTGATCACCGGCGTCCTCGCAGCGGCGGTGACACTCGCCCCATCGGCAGCGGCGGACCGCGACACCGATTTCGCGCGCGACCTGCACACCTACGGCATCTACGGTCAACGCGACTACAACGCCTGGCTGGCCAAGATCGCCTGTAAACGAATGGATCGAGGAGTCGATGAAAATGCTCATGACGCAGCTGCATTCGTCCACACCAATCTCGACAGGAGCACCTCGACGGAGCAGGCGTGGCAGTTCCTGGCCGCTGGAATGCGAACGTACTGCCCACACCAGCTCGGCCGGCTCGATGCCGCCGCGCGACCCTGAACGCCCATGGCTGGTGCGAGCGTTGCGTGCAATCGGCACGGTTCTGGCCATCATCGTACTGCTCGCGGCCTTCGCCGTTGCAGTCGCGGCACTCACTCGCGCCGACGCCACCGAGGACTACCCGATACCGCGACGCATGCTGCACACGACGTGCACCGCTGAGCAGATCCTCGCCGCCGCAAGGGATGTCGAACCGGTCTACTACGAGCGATACATGACCGACTACAACAACAAATCGCCAGAGGTGCAGCGGGCGGTGCGTGACCGCATCCATTGGTTCTACTCCATGGATTACGCGGGGCGGCGCGCATACTCGGAGAACACCGCCACCAACGCGTTCTACGAACAGCTGTCCTGGAACTGGCCCAACTGGGCGAAGATCTTCTTCAACAACAAAGGCGTAGCGGCGCATACCACCGACATCTGCGCGAACTACGCACCAGACGACGCCTCGGTATGGGTGTGGTGATCACCCGGCCCCAGACCGGCGGGAACCTGGTGATTCGGCAAGGCAGTGGGGCCCCCGAAAACGCCCCCGCCAACCTTTTCCGAAGCCCAGCGCCCGGAAATGCCACGTCGCGGCCATGACCCCGCGGTTCTCGCAACGATTCCGCACTGTGCGGCCCCAACTGGGTGCGAGCCAACGGGCCCGGCTCGCTGCCTGGATATCGACCGTCACCACAGGAGCGGGATACGCGAGCTTCGAACGATTCGCCCGTGGCCTGTTCGATACCGCCAGCGGGCATCTCGGCGACTGCCGAGGTGACCAGATTCCCGGTGAGGTGTATGCGCGACATACCTACTCCAGAGTCCGGGACGAAATCAACGTCGCCCTGCGTCGCTGCGGCTATGGCGACCTCACTGCGGTTGTCGAGGACTGCGCGCGCAGGCACCTCGCTGATGCCGTCGCTCCCGCTGTCTGGGGATTCGCGTTCGAAAGAAGCTCACGCGCAGAGGTTTGCGCAGATATCTGCGACGGACTGGATCACGAAGGGCTCGCCCTCGCTGCGCGATTGAGCACCCTGCTCGACGCCCAGCACTAGAGGTGATGCATGCGCAGAGGTCGACCGCGGCGCGGTAGACGGTGCGTGACGGGTGCGGCCTCAGCGACAAGTTCGAGGACCAGCAGGTACGTCATTTGGGTTGGCACTAGCTGTTGGCCAGATATCAGCCATCCGCCCTCGGCGGATGCTATCGAAAGCAGTACCCTAGGGGGTATGGTATAAATCTGGAATCGGATCGCCAGTCCCGATTTGTCCGTTCAGGTGCGCCCGATGCCGTGCGAATGCGGCCGGACGTGGCACAGCCAGGGCGGAACGCTTTTCATCTCGCTTGTGCGTAACCCGCACCAACGAAGGGAACATCGCTGTGAACATGCTCGTGAAAGCGTGGGTGCCGCTCACGGTATCCATCGCCGTCGCCATCGGCGGTGTGGCCGTGGTACACCTCCGCGACGCGTTCGGGTCCGAGCCGATCTTCTCCGCCACCGGACGAGGTGCCCAGCCGCTCGATCCCACCTTCGTCAAGCATGTGACCTACGACGTCTACGGCCCCGCCGGGACGGCGGGGAGCGTGAGCTACCTCGATATGGGCGCCACAGCACACCAGGTCGACTTCACCTCTCTGCCATGGACATTGACGATCACGACGACTACACCAGCAGTACTGGCGAGCGTGGTTGCCCAGGGCGACGGTTCGAACATCGGGTGCCGGATAACCGTCAACGGTGTCGTGAAGGCCGAACAGTCGGCGACCGGGCATGACGCACAGATCTCGTGTCTGGCGAAAGCCGCATGACCCACGATACGCAGACCCGGCCGGCCGCCATGCGATTCATCCGCCGGTTCGCTGTCCCGATACTCATCGCCTGGTTCCTGTTGACCTTGGGAATCAATGTGCTGGTCCCGCAGATCGAGACCGTGGCCCGCGAGCACGCCGTCACGATGTCGCCGCACGACGCGCCGGCGATGATCGCCACTCGCCACATCGGCGCCACCTTCGACGAGTTCGACTCCGACAGCATGGCGATGGTTGTGCTGGAGGGCGATACAGAGCTGGGCGTCGAAGCGCGAACCTACTACCAGGATCTCGTGCGCGCCCTGCGCGCCGACAGCGCACACGTTCAACACGTCCAGGATGTCTGGGGAGACCCACTGACGGCGGCCGGCGTGCAAAGCAGAGACGGTAAAGCCGCCTACGTGCAGATCAACCTGGCCGGTGACCAAGGCAGTACGGAAGGTATCCGTTCGGTCGAGGCAGTACGCACCATTCTTGAGCACTCGCCGCCACCGGCAGGACTCAGGGTATATCTCACCGGCTCAGCGGCGCTGACCGCCGATATGAACGAGGCAGCCGACAAGAGCATGCTGCTCATGATGGGCGTCACCGGCGTGGTCATCATGATCATGCTGCTCATCACCTACCGGTCGATCGTCACGATGCTGCTCGTACTGGTCATGGTCGGATTCGAAATGGGCACGGCAAGAGGTGTTGTCGCGCTGCTGGGCGATATGGGCGTCCTCGGCTTCTCGACGTTCGTGGTCGCGATGCTGTCCTCTCTTGCGATCGCGGCCGGAACCGATTACGCGATCTTCCTGATCGGCCGCTACCAGGAGGCACGTCGAGCCGGCGAAGACCGAGAGTCGGCCTACTACACGATGTTCCGCGGCACGGCGCACATCATCGTGGGTTCGGGACTCACCATCGCCGGCGCGACCCTGTGCTTGCATTTCGCACGTCTGTCGTATTTCCAGGCACTGGGCGTACCCTCGGCAATCGGGCTGGTAGTGGTAGTCGCCGGAGCACTGACGGCCGCGCCGGCAGTCGTGGTGGTCGCGAGTCGCTTTGGACTGTTGGACCCCAAGCGCGAGCCGAACGTCCGGCGTTGGCGGCGCATCGGCACCGTCACCGTGCGGTGGCCTGGCGCCGTGTTCGCAGCGACCCTCGCGATCGCGCTTCTCGGCATAGCGTTCGTGCCGACAATGGAGGTCAACTACAACGACCGTTTCTACATATCGAAAGACCTCCCGTCCAACGTGGGTTACGCCGCCGCCGAACGTCATTTCAGCGCGGCCACGATGAACCCGGACATCCTGATGGTCGAGACCGACCACGATATGCGTAACAGCGCCGACATGCTCGTACTGGACAAGATCGCCAAGGAAGTTTTCCGAACGCCCGGGATTGCGATGGTGCAGAGCATCACCCGTCCTTTGGGCGGGCCGATGGATCATAGTTCGATACCGTTCCAGATCAGCGCTCAGTCGATTCCGATCCAACAGAACCTGCAGTTCATGAAGGACCGCACCGCCGATATGCTCACCATGAGCGATGACCTCGGTGCCATGATCACGTCGATGAAGCAGTTGGAGGCGGCACTCTCTCGGATGGGTGGAGCCACCAATCGGATGGTCGACGATATGACCACGGCCAAGGCCACACTCGACGAGGTGCGCGATCATCTGGCCAATTTCGACGACGTGGTCCGACCGTTGCGCAACTACTTCTACTGGGAGCCACATTGCTTTGACATCCCGGCCTGCTCGGGGGTCCGATCGATCTTCGACGCCATCGACGGGGTGGACAAGTTCAGCGACGATATGCGCGCCCTGGTGGACGACACACGTGACGTCAGTGCCGTTGTTCCCGACATGCTCGCCCAGTTCCGGCCGATGATCGCGATCGCCGAATCGATGCGCAGCACCTTGTTGACCATGCACAGCAGTTTCTCCGGCCTGGTGACTCAGATGTCACAGATGACCGACACGGCCAGCGCCATGGGCCAGGCCTTCGATGCCTCCAAGGGTGGCGACTACTTCTATCTACCCCCGGAGGCGTTCCAGAACCCCGACTTCCAACGCGGACTTGAGTTGTTCCTCTCACCGGACGGTAAGGCCGCGCGATTCATCATCACCCACGAAAAGGATCCGGCGACCCCCGCCGGCATTGCAGCCGTGACGCCCGAACTCGAGGCCGCCCATGAGGCCGTGAAGGGCACAAGTCTCACCGAAGCGAAGTTCTACCTGACCGGCACCGCGGCCATCTACCGCGACATCCAGTCCGGGGCGCATTACGATCTGTTGATCGTCGGCGTCGCAGCACTGACACTGATCTTCATCGTGATGTTGCTGATCACCCGGGCATTGGTCGCCTCGCTGGTGATCGTCGGCACGGTGTTGCTGTCCCTGGGCGCCGCCTTCGGGCTGACGGTGCTGATATGGCAGTACGGGTTCGGACTCGAACTCAACTGGATCGCCCCGGTGTTCGGTCTGATCATCCTGCTGGCCGTCGGATCGGATTACAACCTGTTGCTCGTGTCACGGTTCCAGGAAGAGATCGGCGCCGGGCTGCGCACCGGAATCATCCGCTCGATGGGTGAGACGGGCAGCGTTGTCACCGCCGCGGGATTGGTGTTCGCCTTCACCATGATGTCCATGGTGGCCAGCGATCTCAGTTCGATCGGTCAGGCGGGCAGCACGATCGGCATCGGACTGCTCTTCGACACACTCATCGTGCGGTCGCTCATGACACCGTCCATCGCGGCACTTCTCGGGCGATGGTTCTGGTGGCCGTTGAAGGTGCACAACCGATCGCAGGATACCCGCGCGGGTATCATTACCACCACCACGGAATAGACGGAAGGCGTTGAGCATGATCGACGATCAGCAGAGCATCGAGGCCATCCTCGCACGGCTGAAACGCGCACAGGGGCAGCTCGGCGGTGTCATCAACATGATCGAACAGGGCCGAGACTGTAAAGCGGTGGTCACACAGCTCGCTGCGGTATCGCGGGCGCTGGACAGAGCGGGTTTCAAGATCGTGGCCACCGGTATGCGCGAATGCATCGTCGCAGACAAGGAGGGCGGCACCGCACCCATGTCAGAAGCCGAATTGGAGAAGCTGTTCCTGACACTGGCCTGAGCTGTACATCGCAGGCGTGAGCTGCCGCCACGAAACGCCCTAGGGAATTCGACAATCTCCAGACGGCCAGCCTGCATCCCGATCAGGATCTCAGATCGGCAGGACGGCATAAGCACGCTTGCGTCACCGGCCCATGCGGAGACTATACGGTCGCACACTGTGCGAGGTCAGGTCTGCCCCGGGTTCAGTTGACTCGTCGGGTGTGAATGTCAGCCGCGGCTGCGATTGGTGCGTGGAGCAACTCGAACTCTATCGGGGTGAGTCAGCCAACGACGCGTTGCCGGCGGCATCGGTGGTAGGTCCTTTCGATTCAGGTCACGATCGCCAGGCGTAGTTCGGCGCGGGTGGACCATCGGTGGCGGTCGAGCACGTTGCGTTGCAGAAGTGCGTAGAACGACTCCATCGCGCCGCGGTCTCCGAATGGACCGACGCGGCCAATCGATTCCTGCAATCCGTTGTGCAACAGCGCATGCACGAACTTTCTCAATCGAAACTGATGGCATCTGCCGGAATGAACGGTCGTCGCAACAGGTCAGCGCAGTACCGTGGCGCGGCCGCCTGCCGAGTGGGGCGGGCGAGTTCAGCGGCCAAGAAAGCCGATGCCGCTTTCAAGATCGCATTGGCTCGCTTGAGTTCGGCATTCTCGCGGCGCAGCGCGCGCAGTACCTCGGATTCCTCCGCGCTCTGGGCGGCCCGATCGCCGGAGTCGATCTCGGCCTGGCGGACCCATTTGCGCACCGTTGAAGCGGTGCCGACCCAGGAGGTCAACAATCCGGCCCATCGCTTTTCAGTCCGAGGTCGTGGGTCGCTGCGCGACCACCATCTGCACCACCCGCTGCTTCAACTCGTCTGGATACCGCCTTGATGACTTCGAACTCACGTGCCCGCCCTTCCCCAGCGGAGAAGCCTCCGGACACAACCGGGGCGGATCGGACCGCGAATGGACTGAAACCGTTGCAGTCGAGGGCTTCTCAGGCGTCAACCCGGCAGCTAACGTCGCGATAGACCAAGCGTGCCGTGAGTACCGCCGCAACCGCCAGCGATGCTGTGAAAAGCCATGCGCTGATGGATAACTGAATCCCTCCACTGAGGGTGTGCCCACTGGTGCATCCGCCGGCCATCCGCGCACCGAGCAGCGTGAGGAAGGAACCACCGAAGACGGCAGCCTGGCGCAGGCGAGGGTTGTCGCCAAAACGATTGCGCCACGACGGCGGAGTCACCTTCGCGAACGCCGTGAAACGCCCGGTGAACAGGTACGCAGACAAGAACGCGCCGATCAGCACCCCGAGATCGGCCAGCGGTTCCCAGCCGATCGTGGCGAACACATTCTGCGAGTAGGCGGAGTCTCGCATGAACAGCACGCCGACCACCCACGAGTAGGTGGTGGACTGGCCGAATTGCTGGCGCAGGAACAGAGCCAGCACACCCAGGATGGCGACCGCCGATCCGGCGAGAATCGTTGCGCGAACGAAAAAACCCGGGCGGGTCACGTAGTGCTCGGACAGACGCGCGAGTGTGTTTCTTCGGACGATGGGCCTCCGAGCCCCTTCGTTCAGGTAGCGATGTGTGTCTATCGCCATCTGCCGATCATAGCTATCGGGTTCACCGCCCCGGATGCTCCGAAGGCAGCAATGCCGGCTCGCGCGATACCGCGGAAGAAAGTACAACGCACACAATGCCGCAGCAGCATAGAGCAGCGCGAGGACCACCATACGGGCCGGCGACACGTCATGTATGTTGCCGCCCGCTACCACGTCTCCGAAGTTCGCGTCGGAGACGATCCATCGGCCGAAGTCGGTATCCGCGAGAGCCGTCCACGCCGATGCACCCAGCAGTCCGCCGGGAATCGCAAGTAGGGCGTCTCGGCGACCTTCTCCGATCGCCATCAGCGCAGTCCCCGGCAGGTAGCCGCTGAGCGCAAGACCGACTCCGAACAGAATCCCGCCCAACACCACGCCATAGATGTAGGTCGGCTTGGGCGAGAAGTGCATGGCCACGCCGGACGCATACAGGCCGTAGAGCAGAACCGAACCCAGTGCGGTGACCAGCAGGAAGCAGGCCGGCAGCAACCGGTCGATCAGTCGAGCAGCCCTGATGATCGTCTCGGGATTGCCGATGCCCCATAACGAGGCGATGGCGCCGAACCCCACCCCGAGCGGGAGACCGACCCACATCGGCGCAGTGACCCCGTTCACAGCTCAGCCTCCACTTTGTCATCAGACATCACCCTGGTACCCCCTCGCTGGCTGCCGACTTTCTGGCCTAAATATACCGTAGGGGGTATGGTAATGCCGGGTGGAGAATCGAAGGGTCGCCGTGAGCGAACCGGAGGGTCAGCCTCCGCTCATCAGCATCTATTTCACCAACGAAAGGATTTACCGTGTGTCGCGCTGTGAAATGCCGCAACTGCGGCAAGACCACCTGGGCCGGCTGCGGAGCGCATGTCGATGCCGTGCGCCGCAACGTGCGGCCCGACGACTGGTGCGATGGCCACACCTCGCCAACTCCATCCCGCAACAAGTGGAACCCATTCCGCCGCAACCGCACATGAGAGAGAAGACCAAGATGACAGACCCTGTGGCACCCCAGATCGATGTCGCCGATGCCGAAGAGCTCGTGAACCAGGGACGGGCACTTTTACTCGACGTCCGCGAAGACTTCGAGTGGCACGCGGGTCACGCACCCGCAGCCACCCACTGCGCACTGGCAGAACTCACTCCCGAGCGCTACCGCGGATCGGCCGTCGTCGTCATGTGCCGATCAGGAGGTCGATCACAGAAGGCCGCCGACGCACTGTGCGCGGCAGGAATCACTGCGGTGAACCTGACCGGAGGG
This sequence comes from Mycolicibacterium neoaurum ATCC 25795, assembly GCF_000691525.1. Taxonomy (GTDB): domain Bacteria; phylum Actinomycetota; class Actinomycetes; order Mycobacteriales; family Mycobacteriaceae; genus Mycobacterium; species Mycobacterium neoaurum. The sequence continues at coordinate 635,597 of NZ_JMDW01000008.1, read as the reverse complement.
ATCTCCGCCTGGCATGCCGCCGGGCGTGCCGTCGTCCGCGATGACGGGTCCATCGGGACTGTTGCATAGCCCACACCGCCGCCGGAATAGAGCCGCCCAGGAAGCCGTTCCCATACCCATAGGGGTATTAAAGAGATCGCAGACGGAGCGTTCGTCCCCGGCCACAAAAGGAGCCAGATCATGATCTTCGAACAGTACTATCTCGAATGCCTCTCGCACGCCTCGTATCTCATCGGTGACCAGACCACCGGCCGGGCGGTCGTCGTTGACCCCCAGCGCGATGTCTCGGCCTATCTCGAGGACGCCACCCGCCACGGTCTGACGATCGAGATGGTGATCGAGACGCACTTTCATGCAGATTTCCTCTCCGGGCATCTGGAGCTCGCCGAGGCCACCGGCGCCCACATCGTGTACTCGACCGTCGCGGAAACCGAGTTCGAGTCGGTGGGCATGGCCGACGGAGAGCGACTTGCACTCGGCGAGGTCATCCTGGAGTTCCGCCACACCCCGGGCCACACCCCTGAGTCGATGAGCATCGTCGTCTTCGAGAACGCCTCGGAGACAGAGCCATTCGGTGTGCTGACCGGGGACACCCTGTTCATCGGTGATGTCGGCCGACCGGACCTGCTGGCTTCGATCGGACACACCCGCGACGAACTTGCCAGCGCACTCTATGACTCCCTGCACGACAAGATCATGACGTTGCCGGACCAGACGCGAGTGTTCCCCGCGCATGGTGCCGGCTCGGCATGCGGTAAGAACCTCTCCACCGAATTGTCATCGACGATCGGTGAGCAGAAAGTGACGAACTACGCACTTCGGGCACCGGACAAAGCCACCTTCATGGCACTGGTCACCGAGGGCCAGGCGCCCGCGCCGGGCTACTTCGCCTATGACGCGATACTCAACCGGAAGAACCGGGCTCTGCTCGATGAGGACGAGATGCCCGCGCCGTTGACCTTTGACCAGGTGCAGTCGGCGCTGGCCGCCGGAGCGGTCCTCGTCGATGGCCGCAGCGCGGAAGATTTCGCGCTCGGTCATCTGCGTGACGCGATCAACATCGGCCTCGCCGGCCGCTATGCCGAGTATGGCGGATCGGTGTTGCCCCACGATGCCGACATCGTTCTGATGACGGACCCCGGCCAGGAGCTCGAAGGGAAGAACCGGTTGGCGCGTATCGGGTTCGACCGCGTGATCGGCTATCTCGCTGATCCCGAAGAGGCGATGTTCACCCATGCCGAAGAGGTTCAGACAGCATCCCGACTGACCGCTGCGGCCTTCGACGAACGCATCGCGTCGATCCCGGACCTGCAAGTGGTCGATGTCCGCAAGCCGACCGAAGTGGCAGATGGAGCAGTCGCCCACGCGCTCAACATTCCCGTCGGAGATCTGCCGGGAAGACTCGACGAGCTGGATCCGAAACGACCGACCGTCGTGTACTGCGCCGGTGGCTATCGCTCGTCCGCTGCGGCCAGCCTGTTGCGCAGAGAGGGCTTCGATGACGTCAGCGACATCCTCGGCGGCTATGGCGCCTGGGCCGAGTCGCATCAGCACGCCTGACCACCGAGGAGGTTCACATCCATGTCGAATGTCACCAAGCATCGTGTCCTCATCATCGGAGGCGGAACCGCAGGCATCACGGTCGCCGCACGGCTGCACCGCAAGGGCTATCGCAACGTCACCCTGATCGAACCGTCGGACACCCACTACTACCAACCGCTGTGGACCTTGGTCGGCGGCGGCCAGGCGAGCGCTGCGAGCACAGGAAGACCCATGCACTCGGTCATTCCACCATCCACCACCTGGATCAACCAGAGCGTTAACACTTTCGATCCCGACAACAACTCCGTGACGTGCGCCGACGGGTCCGTCCACGGATACGATGCGCTCGTCGTCTGCCCCGGCATCCAGCTGGATTGGGGCAAGATTGACGGTCTGTCCGGTGCCGTAGGACACGGTGGGGTTTCCTCCAACTATCGCTACGAGCTGGCTCCCCGAACCTGGGAGATGATTCGCGGACTGCGCTCCGGCACCGCAGTATTCACAGTGCCGAGCGGACCCATCAAATGTGCCGGCGCCCCGCAGAAGATCGCCTATCTGGCCAGCGACTATTGGCGTAAACAGGGGGTTCTCGATGACATCGACGTCCACCTGATCATGCCCACACCGCGACCGTTCGGGATCGCATCCATCGCAGCCAGTCTGGATAAGGTCATCGATGATTACGGGATCTCGCTTCATGTGAACTCCGAGATGACAGCTGTGGACCCGTCCTCTCGCACCGTACAGATCACCGCTGAAAGCGGCACCACGACAATGCCTTATGACCTTCTGCACGCTGTCCCCCCACAGTCGGCGCCGGACTTCATCAAGGCGAGCCCGTTGTCCGTCAAGGACGACAACGGGTACGTCGCCGTCGACAAACACACCATGCAGCATGTGCGTTACCCGAACGTGTTCGCACTCGGTGACGTGGCGTCGACGCCGAACTCCAAGACGGGCGCGGCGATCCGAAAGCAGGCGCCCGTGGTCGTGAACAATATCGACGCAGTGTTGAACGGGCGCGCTACAACGGCGCATTACGACGGCTATTCATCGTGCCCGATCGTCACGTCGTCCAAGTCCATGCTGCTGGCGGAATTCGACTACGACCTCACACTCAGACCGAGCTTCCCACTGCTCGACCCCACCGTGCCACATCGGCCGTACTGGTACGTCAAGAAGCACGGATTACCAATCATGTATTGGAATTTCATGTTGAAGGGGCTGGCGTAAGGGTCCGGCCCCGGCCCGAAGGAATTCACGATGATCATTCCGCTCACACAAACTCTGGTTCTGAAGCGATGAGTACCGTCGCGCCGGCGCTGGCGCTGGGTGCGGTTATCGGCGTGCTGCTCGGCCTGCTCGGCGGCGGTGGTTCGATCCTGGCCGTGCCGGCGTTGGTGTATGTGCTGGGACTCAGCTTTGCGCAAGCGATCCCGCTGTCCCTCATCGTGGTCGGGTTGGCATCGGCGGTCGGCGCGCTCCCGAAGATCCGGCACGGTCAGGTGCAATGGAGATTGGTGGCAATCTTCACCCTGACCGGCATGCCGGCGACGGTGGTCGGAACCACGATCGGCAAGCAACTCCCCCAGAACGTATTGACCGTGGGCTTTGCGCTGATCATGGTCGTTGCCGGCGTGCGCATGCTGCGGGGCGGAGACAGCACCGGTACAGCCTGCCAGCTCACCGACGGCACCATCGATTGGCGGCGCTGCGCGGGACGCTCCATCCCGGTCGGTATCCTCGTCGGGCTGCTCACCGGTGTGTTCGGCGTCGGAGGTGGCTTCCTCATCATTCCGGCCCTGGTCCTGCTACTCGGTGTCGAGATGCCCACCGCCATCGGCACATCGTTGCTCATCATCACCGCAAATTCAGCGGCCGGGATCGTGTCGCATCTCGGTACGCCGATCGACTGGTCCATCGCCGCCGCCTTCGCCGGCCCGGCCATCCTCGGGTCTCTTCTCGCCGGGCGCTGGGGGGCCCGACTGGACACGCAACGTCTCAACCGCTGGTTCGCCTACCTCGTTTTCGGGGTCGCCAGCTATCTGATCGCCGACACGTGTCTCACCGTCCTCGTGCCGTGATCGCCGATTGACTCCACATATAGGTGAACACTGCACACGCGGGCGTATCGTTGCTGGCCAACCTGCCAGAAAGGAGCGCCGGCCCGATGAATGCAGCGCCCGGACCGCGCACGGAGCGGGCGTGGTTCGCCGACCTCGCACCGCGGGCACGTCGCAGTATCCCAGGCGACGCCCTGCTCCCCGATCGCGCGCAGATGCTCGCCGAGTTGCTGGGACCCCAACCGGCATGCTGGGCAATTGAACTCGGCGAAACGATGGCGACCACCATCACCGACGCGATCCCTGAACTCGCCGTCGACGCGGTTGCCCACGAGATCGCCAAGGGCTGTGAGGCCGTGGCTCTGGGCGTGCTGTACGCGCTTGCCATCGACGATGACGTCTCCTCGGCACAGATGCCAGAGGTTCTGGCCGGGCCGATGGAGGTGGTCGCACGCGGTATCGGTATCGAGCACATGTTGCGCAGCATCCACCTCGCGCAATCCACCGCCGTTTCGGTATTGCTCGATGCCGCCGAGTCGGTCATACCCGAGGATCGACGCTTCACCGAGATGCGGCGGATCAACCAGACGCTGTTCGACGTCGTGGAGATCCTGACCAAACAGATGGCCGACGAGTACGCCCGCGCACATGAGGCGTGGCTGACCAGTTCGGTCGCGCAGCGGATGGAGATCGTCGAGGACCTGTTGCAGGAAACACCGGTGTCGACGAACCGGGCCGCCAGGGTCCTAGGTTACGACCTCACCCGCTGGCACCTCGCGGTGATCGCCTGGACCGGGCCGGCCGCACAGGCCGAGCCAAATCACCTGAATTCGGCTGCCGCGGCGGCGCTCTCCGCAGCGGGGTGTACCTCGCAGCTGATACTGCCCCTTGGAGCACAACTAGTGTGGGCCTGGGGCTCGCGGACATCCGAGCGGCCCGAGGCACACGAGCCCGAAAGCCCGTTGGCTCCCGGTGTCCAGCTCGCGGTCGGGACCCCAGGCGCTGGGGTGGAGGGGTTCCGGCGTAGCCATCAGCGGGCGGCCGAGGCAGCTCGCGTCGGCGCTCAGTCGGCCAGAGATGTCCGGTGGTTCGCCTACACCGACCTCGACATCGTCGCGATGCTCAGTACCGACATGTCCAACGCCCGCGACTTCGTCAACCGCGAGCTGGGTGAGCTGGCCGGCACCGCGGAACCGGTGACCGTGGTCCGACAGACTCTCAAGCGTTACCTCGATCGCGACCGGAGTTTGGCAGGGACCGCGGCCGATCTCCAGGTGGCCCGCAACACCGTTGCCTACCGCGTGCAGCGTGCCGAACAACTGCGCGGCCAGCCGATCACGTTTCGCCGGTTACAGCTGCACGCCGCGCTGACCCTCGCCGAAGAACTCGGCGAGGCGGTCTTGCGACCCACTCCGGATTGATTGGACCAGAAACCAGTCACGAGCGGTCATCTTTGGATCTTGATCCAGGCGACGGGTTGCCGTCGGACGGTTGACTGAGCCGCGAGCCGGTCGAATGCCCGGCAGACGTGGAGTTCTCGATGGTCGTCCATCTCGTCCGATACGTGCGCGGTGAGCGGACTTCGTGGGGTGTGCTCACCGGTGACCTGATCTCACCGCTGACCGGCCGATACCCCCGGACCGCCGACCTCATCGACCGGGGCAGGTCCGATTGGACCACGGCTGCGAGTCGAAGCGCCGACCTCCCGCTGGCCGACGTGGAGCTGCTCTCGCCGGTGACCACCCCATGCCGGGTGATGTGCCAGGGCGCCAACTATCGCCAACACGCGATCGAATCCGGGATGGACCCGGACAAACGGTTGTTCAACCTGTTCTTCGACAAGACCGACGCGGCCGTGACCGGTCCCCACGACCCGGTCATCCGTCCTGCCCACGTCACCCTGCTCGACTATGAGATCGAACTGACATTGGTCCTCAACGGCACCGTGGCGGAGCCCACCACGGTCACCGCCGAGAATCTCCACGAGTACGTCTTCGGAGTCACGATCGGCAACGATCTGTCCGCACGGGATGTCCAGCTACCCCAGGGGCAGTTCCTGAAGGGTAAGAGCTACCGCGGCTTCTGTCCGCTCGGTCCCGTGCTCGCAATGCTCGAACCCGCTGACCTCAACCTGTTGGACGACCTCGAGTTGCGGCTGGAGGTCAATGGGTCTCTGCGGCAACACGACAACACCGCGAACATGCTTTACCGGCCCGCGGAGACGCTGACCGAGCTCAGCGAGTTCTGTAACTGGAATCCCGGCGACGTCCTGCTGACCGGCACGCCGCATGGCATCACGGCAGGCTCACCGCCGGCGGTGGTACGCCGGCTGGCCACCGCATTGCTCCCGGAGGACAAGCTGTGGGCCGCCTTCGTCAGACTCAACCAGCGCAAGCCCTATCTGCGGCCCGGTGACGTCATCACCGCCTCCATACGCAACGCCGCCGGGACGCTCGACCTAGGTACCCAGCAGACCACCATCGTCGACGCGTCCACCTGAAAGGAGATGCCAGCATGAGCGCCACCCCGAGCCCCCTGCAACCGTCCGACTCCGACGACGCGTCGGCGACCACCTACGCGCCGGACCTGGACGCTCTTCCCGACCGCCTCGTTCCCGACTTCATCGCCCACTGGGTGGTGAAGACGGCACGCAGTGCCGAGATGATCGAATGGTACGGGCATGTCTTCGGCGCCCGAGTTGTCCACGAGGACAACCAAATCGCCTTTCTGACCTGGGATCACGAGAGTCACCGGCTGGCGTTGGTCAAGCTACCGCCGCCGCTGCGGCACGTCTTCCCGTTGTCTCGCTGGCGTCGAAAGACCTACGGCATCGACCATCTCGCCTTCACATTCACCTCGATAGCGAGGCTGTTGCTCACCTACGAACGACTCAAGGCCGTCGGGATCACCCCGGTGTGGTCGATCAACCATGGGCCCACGACCAGCCTCTACTACGAAGATCCCGAGGGGATACGGCTGGAATTCCAGACCGAGAACTTCCCCACTGCCCAAGAGACCGCCGAGTTCTTCAACAGTGCCGATTTCGATCAGAATCCGATCGGTACCGAAATCGACCCCGATTACCTTCTCGAGCAATTACGTGCAGGCACTGATCACCAGCGGTTGCTCGAACCCGGTGCCGGCACGCGTCCGGGCACAAAGCCCCGGTCCAACAAGCGGACAATGACGTGGAAGACGTTGTGAAATATGGACTCTGAAACAGTCGTCATCGTCGGCGCGGGCGCGGCGGGTGCGACCCTTGCACTACTGCTGGCTCGCCTCGGCATTCCCAGCACCGTTGTCGAAGAACGACGGGACACCCGATTGCATCCCGCCGCGCATGTCATCAATGCCAGGACGCTGGAGATCTGGAATCAGGCTTCACCCGAACTCGGCGTCGCCCTGGAAGCGATCACCCCGCCGATCGACACCGTCAACATCATCCGGTGGTGCACCGACGTCCGTTCCGAACCCATCGGTGAGATCGACCTGCTGTCCCAACCGGATCGCCTCGACGAAGTCCGCTCGCACAGCCCCTACCTCATCTCCCATATCGGTCAGCACCTCCTGATGCCGGTGCTCTGGAAAGCACTCGAACGCGCGCCGCTCGTGCACTTCCGGCGCGGCGTACATGCCGATCTACGCGGCGACAAACTGACCTTGCGATCCTCGGACTGCGAGACGATCACCCTCGCCCCCAGATTCGTGATCGCCGCGGACGGTGCCAACAGCACCCTGCGGGACGCCGCCGGTATCGCGATGACCGGGCCGGTGCTGGCCAACATGGGTAGCGTCTTCTTTCACGCGCCGCGGCTCTACCCGCAGGACTCCTGCCGACCGCTGCTGAGCTGGATCTACCACCCACGTTTCAGCGGGGTGATGATCGCCCATGCCGATGACGACTACGTGCTGATGACACCGTATCTGCACGCTGCGCAGCAGATCGCGAGCGACAGTCGGCGCTACTGGAACCGCATCCTGCCCGAAGTCATCGCGTCCACCGGCTACGAGATCCGATCTACCGGAACATGGACGATGACCAAGCAGATCGCCGACCGGTTCCGGCGCGGTCCGCTGCTCTTGATCGGCGATGCCGCCCATCGGTTCCCCCACACGGGCGGCTTCGGGCTCAACAGCGGTGTGCAGGACGCCCACAACCTCGCTTGGAAACTCGCCGCGATCCTCGACCATGGAGCGCCCGAGGCACTGCTGGACACCTACGAGATCGAACGACGTCCGGTCGTCACCCGGTTCGCCGAGCAGAGCACCCACAACCACTTCCAGCTCGATGAGGTCACCGCGGAGCTGGGCATCACCAACCGCTCGTTGCACCGGGCAACCGAACTGATCGGCAAGCTCCGCCTGGACCGCGTGCCCGCCGCAGCCATCGCCTGGACCGCGGACGCCCTCACCACGGCGCAGACCTCCAGGACCCGGCGGCTGCTCAGGCACGGCGCCGGCGGCAGACGCCTACGCCAGCAGATGGCCGATGCGATTCCAGGACAGGAGGAACATTTCGTCGCCAGCGGACTGGAGTTCGGCTACTCCTACGCCAGTTCCCTCATCGACACCGCCGAGGGACATTGCCCGGACGGCGATGTCGGGCTGTATCACCCCACGACGCATCCTGGCGCGCGTCTACCGCACAGACGCATCCTGCGAACAGACGGTATTGAGTCCTCGACCCACGCCGCGATCGCGCCGCGCGGCCTGACGTTGTTCACTGCCGATCCGGTGGGCTGGACCGAAGCCCTCGCGCACATGCCGACCACGGTCCCATTCACCGTGGTGGCCCTGACTCCCACGCCGGGAGACACAGTCGCGGCGCTGACAGACATGTTCGAGATCGGCGATCATGGCGCTGTCGTCGTGCGACCTGACGGCCATGTGGTGTGGCGCACTCGAAGCGACCTCACGTCGGCAGACCACCTGCACCGTTTCATCCAACGCGCCTGGGCGCAGGTGTATCCCAACGCGAGAGCCGACGATGAGGAACTCGAGGTCCTGCCGCATCACAGCGGGTAGGTCTCGGTGGGTGCGCTCAGCCGCATATCGGCATGACGAATGAGTATCGCACCGAGCGTCTGAACGACCGGGAATCGATGCAACGGGGTGAATTCGGAGGCACCGCTGAGGTGCACGCTGCCCTGACCGGCCCACACCTCGCCGGAGAGCGCCGTCATCGTGGACGGCACGAGCTCGGTGATCGACGGCGCCTGGCCCGGGATCGGTGACGGGATCACCCGCAGGTTCATCGTCACGTTATCTCCCGCGGCGGTCAGGATCTGGCTGTCGAGCCGTTGGGTGGGAACGAACTGTGCGACAGCAAGGTCGAGGCCGGCGGGGCGCTCCAGCCGAGCAGTGATCAGACCGTCCAGCGTGGTGGTCTGGGTGGAAAAGGTGATGTCGGCCAGCATCTTCGGCCAACCCAGCCACTCACGTCCGGCGATCATCGCCGGCTCATTGGTGACATAGATGTGCGGGACGTAACCCACGGACTGATCACCATGTTTGCAGGCAATGCTCTGCACCACCTCACGGTAGGAGCCCGCGCCGCTGATCCCGTAGTTCAGGAACGACAGCGTGACCACCGGCTGGTCATCGAGTTCCAACGCATCGGGGACGATCGACGCGGCACTGTCCGCGTCGGTCAGGTAGGTGATGGAGAGCATGTCCACATCACCGAAGTCGATCGTGGGTGCGATCAGATAGGCGGGTGCATGCACCGGGCCGACGGGAGCGAAGCGGTCCTTGGTGAGCAGTCCTCGGCGTGTCATGAGTTTCTCCTAAATTGATCGACCGACTGGGCGCCAGGTCTGATTTCTTCTTGCAGGTAAGCGATTTCGACCATTTCGTCGCGGCGAACCGACTTCCGCCGTGGACGCCCGGATGCGCGTCCCGCACGGCGCTCATATTCGTCGATGCGTTGCCAACCACCTCGATCGACATGGGCGATGGAGCGACCGTGGAGCGTGTCGGCGAAGGACTGTGGCAGGTCCTGAGGTGGCCGCAGCAGGCCTTGTCGGTGGTCGTCGAGCAGCGCGGCAACGGTCTCGGCGGCGCAGAGCGTGTTGGTGCCGATGACACCGCTCGGACCCCGCTTGACCCAGCCCGTCACATAATGGCCGGTCAGGACCTGACCCGCGGAGTCGAGGACGCGGCCACCCTTGTTGGGAATGCGTTGGGCGCCGGTGTCGAAGGCGAGCCCGTCGATCGGCCGGGCATCGAATCCTATACAGGACACCACGATGCCGGCGGCCAGCGATGACTCACCCTGCGCGGCGGACATGATGGTTGCGGTCTCGACTCGGTCTGATCCCGACAGGGCGTGCAGTGATGCCGAGAACCTGAGGTGGATTCGCCTGTCGTGCCTGCGGCGACGGACGGCGAGCTCGCGCAGCAGCGCAAGTTTCTGCTCGCCGGCGAACGCGGCCGGGTGTGGTCGATCAGGCGGCGTGACGACGTCTATGAGATCGGCGGGGTCGACGACGATATCGACTCCGTCGAGATGGGTCAGTGCCAGCAGTTGACTGAAGCTGAAGGCGGCGTGTTCCGGGCCGCGGCGACCGAGAACGACCACCTCTCGGATCCTGCTGTTATGCAGACCATTCCGAGTATGGTCGGCGATATCGGTATGCCCCATCCGTCCGCCGAGCAGGAGGACGCGTGCGACATCGACCGCGACGTTGCCGTTGCCGACGAGCACAGCCGTCGGATGATGGGCGGCCACCGATAGGTCGGCGTGATCGGGATGTCCGTTGTACCAACCGACGACCTCGGCCGCGGTGAAGTTGCCTGGCAGATGCTCGCCCGGCACACCCAATTGTCTGCCGACGGGAGCTCCCGTCGCGTAGACGACCGCGTGATGATGCGCGAGTAGGTCATCGAGGCTGATATCCGCGCCCACTTCGACGTTGAAGTAGGTGTTCAGGCGGGGGTGCGCGGCGGTGGCCTCGAACGTCGTCGTGATCTGTTTGGTGTCCTGGTGATCGGGCGCAACCCCGGCTCGTGCCAGACCATAGGGCGTGGGCAACCTGTCGATCAGAGTGACGGTGACCTCGGGGCCCGCATCGAGCAGTTCTGCGGCGGCGTAGAAGCCGCTCGGACCGGCACCCACCACCGCGACGGCAAGCGCTTCGCTGGTTGGCGTGGGTGTCGCCGGCGGTACAACCGGTGCTGCCGGATGCTCGGCCTTGCCGAAGTAGTCGGCGTTGATCGCGGCGTAGACGGCCTCGGCCGGCGGAAGTTCGTCGTCGGCGAAGATCGCATCGACAGGGCACACCTCGGCACATGCGCCGCAGTCGATGCATCGTTGCGGATCGATGTAGAGCATCTCGGCATGCCCGAAATCCGGGTCGTTGGGCGTGGGGTGGATGCAGTTGACCGGACAGACGGCCGCGCACAGCGCGTCACTGCAGCACGACCGGGTGATCACGTATGCCATCAGGTCACCGACTCGACCGCGGCGACAGACACCGGGATGCCGTTGAAGAAGGCGTTGCCCGAGGGCCGGTCGATGTAATCGGCGCCGTTGGGTGTCAGCAGGTTGTAACTGCTTCCACCGGCGGCCTTGGCCGTCTTCCACAGTCCGTCGTGTCCCCAACCGTGGGTCATCCCCACCGCGCCGACCGCGACGTCGTCACTGACCCGCACCGGCACCCGCACCTGCCCCCAGGGCGAGGTCACCACGATGTCGTCGTGGTCGTGCACACCGGCAGTGCTCGCATCTTCGGGATGGATGACCGCGTGGCAACGACGCCTGCCGACCATCAGCTCGGGCACGTTGTGTAGCCACGAGTTGTGGGACCGGAGCTCACGGATGCTGAACAGCCGCAGCGGAAATCCCGGCACCTCACCGTCGTCGGCGACCATCCGGTCGACCTCGGCGGCGAGCTCCGGGATGTCCAGATGGATGCGGCGATCGCGGGTGTGCAACTTGCGCTCCAGCACCCCTACCGGGCAGGCGTCGGCAAGTTTGACCGCACCTTGGTGGGCGAGCAATATGGCCTTGTTGAGTCCGGAGCGACGTAGGCCGAACAGGTCACCGTGGCGCCCGGTACGCAGCACCCAGTCGGTGATGGTCGACGGCGACGGACGGAATCCCAACCGTCCCAGTACTCTCGCGGCAGGAGCCACCGACGGAACGATGCCAATACGCCGCGCGATCTGGTCGAGAATCCACCAATCGTCGCGGGACTGCCCTCGTGGCGGCAGAATCGGCTTCACCCATTGGGCATTGGGCACGGTGGACTGCGCCTGGGTGAACACCGGGAGTTGCTCGCGTTCCAGCCACAGCGTCGGCGGGAGGATCCAATGCGCCAGCCGCGAGGTCTCGGTGACGTAGGGGTCCAGCGACACCATCAGATCCAGTTGCGCCAAGGCATCGGCGGTGGTCGAGCTTTCGGGTGCGCTGGTGACCATGTTGCTCGACATCGCGATAAGAGCCCGCAGCTGGCCGCGCCCCGGCGTGGTGATCTCGCGCGGCAGACAGGCCAACGGCGCGGTTCCCATCACCTCGGGAACGCCGTCCACGCGCGTCGTCCAGCGCCCCCTCCCCGCGATCCCGAACCGCGCACCGAGCGTTTCGAAATCCACCATCGGATCGCCCAGGACCATGCCACCGCGTCGGTCGAAGTTCCCGGTGACGATGGCCAGCGCGTCAAGCAGGTACTTGACCAGCGTGGAGTACTGCCCCAACGACGCACCGCAGCGGCCGTACACGCTGGCGGCCGGAGCGCCGGCAAGCGCCCGTGCCAGCTCGGTGATGGTTTCGACGTCGATACCGGTCTCCGCGGCGGCCCGAGCCAGGTCGATCTTGCCGGCCAGGCGACGCAGACTCTCGATGCCGGTTGTCTGCCGTGCCAGTGCAACCGCATCATGGCGATTCTCATCGAAGATCACTCGCAGCATCGCCAACAGCAGCCACGCGTCCGCGCCGGGTTTGATCGCCACGTGTTCGAAGAGCCGGGCCGTCTCGGTGCGGCGTGGGTCCACCACCACGACGCGACCACCTCGCCGGGGAATGTCGCGCAATACCTCGCGGATGCGCCCCGTCGTGACCAGACTGCCGTGGGATACGACGGGGTTGGCGCCGACGATCAGAGCGAAATCGCTTGCCGCGAAATCGGGTAACGGGTTGACGGTCGAGTTGCCGTACATCATGTCGGCGGCGGCCCAGTAGTTGTTCACGTCGATCGATGCCGACGCGTAGTGATGCTTGGTCTTCAACGCCGCGGCCAGGCCGTTCATGACGACGGTGGCCGAGTAGTTCCAGGCGATCGGGTTACCCCACGCGACACCGATCGACTCGGTGCCGTGCCGGTCACGGATCGTGCGCAGCCGCGTGCCGATATCCTCGAACGCCTCGTCCCAACTGGCGGCCTCGAACTCGCCGGTTGGGCTGCGGCGCAACGGCACGGTCACCCGGTCCGGGTCATCGACCACCTTGCCGAACTGCACACCCTTGGAACAGGCGAATCCTCGCGATGAGGGATGGTCGGGGTCCGGCCGCAGTTCGATGAGCCGACCACCGGCCACCGTCGCGACCAATCCGCACGATGCCTCACAGATGCCGCAGAACGTCTTCTTCTGCGTCACATCCGACGACGTTGTCATTTCTTATTCGTACACCATGTTCGATTAAGCGCGCAAGGAATCGTGGCTTAGAGTTTTCACCCATGGCGCCGACCCGACGTGCGGCCGCTCCGCGGCAGCGTCGCACCACCAGCGAACAGCAGATCCTCGATGCCACGGCCGCCCTGCTACGTGCGGGCCAGCGCCTGCCCGATATCGCGGTGAACGACATCATCGACGCGGCCGGCGTATCACGTTCGACGTTCTACCAATACTTTTCGAGCAAGACCGAGCTGGCATTCCGGCTGGCCACCCCCGCGATGACCGCGACCCGCGCCACGGCCGACCGATGGTGGGGCGAACCCACCTGGGGCGGCCCCGAGGACATGGTGGATATCGTGCGCACATTGATGGCGCAGGGCCGCGAACACCGCGTCGCCTGGCTGGCGGTGTTCGACATTGCCGACCGGGATCCAGACGCAGCCGCCGGAATGGAGACCCTTGTACGCGAATACGTCTCCCAGATGGCCGCACGGATCTCGGCCGAACAGCGGGCGGGCAACATCTCCGATGCGCTCGACCCCACCCAGCTGGGGCGGCTCATGTTGGTCACCACCCGCGCATCCATCCTGGATCAACTGGCCCACGGTGACCCCGCCGGCGACGAGGCCTTCTCCGCCACGCTGGGTCACCTGCTCTGGCTTGCCGTCCGGCCCGGGTAGGTATCCGCGGACCGCAGGAGGCGAGGTGTGCCCCGTCGCGGCGTTGGCGCTGACTGCGGCATAGACGTCACGCCCGAACCCGGTGACCAGAATCCTCGCCAGCATTGAATGCAATCAGGAGAGATGCTCGGATCGCAGCGAGTCCATGAGACGGTTCCACGCGTCAGGGCCGCTACGATTCAACGCCACGAACTTCCGCGAGATCCCTGGGTTGGCACTGGTGTGCTTACTGCCCCAGACACCCAACTGGACGAGCAAGGGCACCAATTGAATCGCCGGCTCGGTGAGGCTGTACAGAACCTTCTGGCGGTGACTGGGATCGGGGGCACGAGTCAGCAAGCCGTGTTCGGTCAACTGTTGCAGTCGCGTCGAGAGAACATTCGACGCGATTCCCTCTTCTGATTGATCCAGCAGCTCCCGGAAGTAGCGTCGGTTGGCGAACATTATGTCGCGCAACACAATAAGGGACCACTTGTCCCCAAGAACCTCGACCGTGAGATTGATGGGACAGTCCGAACGTCCCAGCTGCACTGCGGCCATGCTCTCCCTCCGAGCGAAATTCCGACGGCGTCTCTCCCGTCACTCTATCCCCGAGGTCATGTCAGTTTTCACCTGCACGCTGAGACAGAGCCTGGGTTGCGGAGAATTCAAGAGTCCAGCGATTGCCATGACCGGGATACTTACGCTCCATGATCGCGATCAACTCCTCAGCAGACGCGGACTGCTCGTATGCGGCCGCAAAGTCCTCGATGTAGGCACGCGTCGTATCGAGCATCGTCCGCACCGCGCGGTCGTCCGAGTCTGGTCGCTTGTGCCCGGCAACGATCATCGTCGGATCAAGAGACTCGACGAGATCGATCGTAGCGATCCACTTCCGCCACTCTTCGGGCGAAGATAACCCGAGCATCGGGTGAATTTCGTTGTAGACGGCGTCACCGGCCACGACCACACCGGTCTCGGGAATGTGCACGATGCTGGTGGGGTTGATGTCGGCCTGTTCGACCTCGATGACGTTGGCGACAACGTCGTCGATCTTGAGTTCTAGTGACTCGAGAGGTTCCGGGATCACGTCGCACTTCACTGTCTTATCGCCGAAGAGCAGGTCCCACTGCGACGTCTGCATGTCCACATTTTCCTGGATCCAGGTGATGACGTTGGGAAGTGCGACAGCCCGAGCCTCGGGGAACTGTTTCAGCAGTTCGCCGATCCCGAAGTAGTGGTCGGCATGCCCATGCGTTACATAGATCGTCGTGAGTTTCTTGCCCGTATCGGCGATGAGGTTGCCCAGGGCCTCGACGTCCTCCCTCAGGAAGACGGCGTCGACGAGTACGGCCTCCGTCGGCCCGGTGAGCAGTGTCGCTGTCGTCGGGGAGAAGGTGCCGCCGATCCTCAGCTCAGGCCAGCGACCGGTGAACACCGTCGCGTTGATCGGCGAGTTCTCCTGCCCGTGAACCGAATGATCAACCGCGCGTGTCGGATGCATTGCCGAACTCCTCTTCCTCTGGACCTGAACGACCCGACGTTAGCTCTGACTGAATGTGTCTTGCAACTGGTTGCGCATTAAGATCAGAATGCTCTACCGTCATCTCCACGGGGAACAGCTAGGAGGACCGTGGCAATTCAGAAGTTGGACGTCGAGTTCGCTACCGAGGACGGAACGTTGCTTCGTGGGCGCACATACTGCCCAACGGAGTCCGGATCATTCCCGGGAATTGTCATGGCGCATGGTTTCGGCGGAGTTCAACATCTGATCGAGCATTACGCCGAACTGTTCGCCGAAGCCGGGTTCAGCGTCCTGCTCTACGACCATCGAGGCTTCGGGATCTCAGACGGCACACCGCGCCAGGAGGTAGACCCCTACCAGCAGATGTCTGATTGGCGCGATGCGATGACTTTCGCTCTGCAGCAGGACAAATTCGACGAGGCCGCGGGGCTCGGGGTGTGGGGATCGAGCTTCGCTGGCGGATTGGCAATCGTCTTGGCTGCCATCGATCCCCGGGTGAGGGTGGTGGTGGCCCAGATCCCGAATGTCAGCGGTCACCGCAACGGAACGAAACTGTTCACCACTGCACAGATCAGCGAGATCCGCGACCGCTCGCTTGATGATCGTGTGAATCGTATCGCTGGCGGCGCCCCAGACGTCGTGCCCTTGTTCACCACTGAGCCGGATCGACTCAGTGCTCTGCCGGTACCAACGAATGAAGCCTTCATGGAGTACATCGCCGCACTGGAGGCCAACGCCGCGTGGCCCAATTTCGTGACCTTGAGGTCCGTCGAGCATCTACTGGAATTCGAACCTGCGGGTTGGATCCCGTACGTGTCGCCGAAGCCGCTACTGATGATCATCGGCGAGAACGATGACTGCACCTTCCCGGATGTTCAGCGTGAGGTGTTCGCCGAAGCGGGCGAGCCCAAGAAGCTGGTGAGCCATCCTGGAGGCCACTTCGACACCTATGACAAGTATTTCGCCGTTACCGGACCTCCTGCACGCGACTGGTTTCTTGAGCATCTCGTGTAGAGACCGGTAGATCTGGACAACCTCCCGGCCACCCGCGCACAGGCGTGTGTGGCCGAACATGACCACAACGAAGGGAAAACCGCCCATGCCTCTGTGGCACATCTACTGCCCGAAAGACGTTTACACAGCAGACGACAGGGAGGAGTTCGCCACGACGATCTCCGAACTGTATGTCAAGTATGTGAATCTGCCGAGCTTCTACGTGAGCGTCGCCTTCCACGAGATGGAGCCGGGTTCGTTTTTCGTCGGCGGGAAACCCAACGACCGTTTCGTGCGGATATGGATAGACCACATCGCCCGCAGGATGCCGGTGGAGCAATTCGCCCCGTGGATGCAGATCGTGAACAAGGCGATCTCGCCGTGGGTCCGCGATCGCGGTTTGGATTGGGAGATCCACGGTGATGAAACACCTCTGGAGTTCTGGAGCATCCAGGGACTCGTCCCGCCGCCGGCGGGTTCCGACGAAGAACAACGATGGTTCCGTGACGGCTTTGCATCCGCACCCTTGAGCGAACCGTAAGCACGGCGATCCGACGACACAGACTCTCAACTCTGCGTGGATTCGAGATGAATTGATCTGCGCTCAGGCGCAGAACCTCGCTCCACCCGTAACTGCATCAGTCTGCGGCCGAGACCCCGCATTGAAACCGCCACAGTACGTTCCAAACACAGAACGGTTCGCCCACGTGGGCAACAACCATGTAACACGTCCTGAGCGCCTGCCGCCAGAGCTCGCCCTCTCCTCAACTCTCAGGAAGGAGCGAACGCTGACAGCAGTGGATAACCGCTTCCGCGGAGAAGTCGACTGACCCTCTTGAACCGCGAGTCGTGGAGTATCCACCGCGCCGCGCACGGCGGATCGATGTTCTCCATGAGCCTGATCGGCGATCGACACGTGCCCACCAGATAATCACGCAAGGGCCCATCTCGCAGTAGGCATCAGATCTGAGCTGCTGAATCTGGCAGATTTTCAGACCGCACCAAGTCGTGGATCAAGGCGCACCTGGTGACTGACGTCGTCGATGAGGACTCCTGGCTGGGCCTGGCACACCGGGCCGATGGCGTCGATGAGGGAACGCACCGACATCTGCGTCACGGGATTGACCGGACTCAAGATCTCGTACTCGATCTGGCTCCTGAGTCGTGTGCTGCTGTTTCGAACCTCGATGGTGTAACCGATCAGTCCCTGCTTCCAACCCTCGAAAGGAAGATCCTCGCCTCGGAAAGCATTGGGGGCGCCCAGGAACCATACTTCTTCGTTGGTGGCAACGAGGTCGCCTCCGACGAATGCGTCGGTCGTCAGATGCAGTGCGCCGACGCATCCCGGTTCCACGGTTATCTGCGGTAGCTGCAATCGCTCGGCGACCGGGCGCCCCACAAGCCGGGTCTCGGTGCGTATGTCATCGTTACCGGCGCCACGGATACCGAAGGCCAGATTGGCCACAAGGTCCGCGTAATACATATCGCCGAAGCGAGCAAGCATGTTGTCGTCGCCGAGTGATTCCGGTGCACCGCCGAAGCCGATGGCCTCTAGCCCGCCCCACATATCGGCCGGCGCGGCGGAGAAATCGAGCGCCTCGACAACGCGCACATGATCGACCGTTCCCAGGCCAGCGGCCAGCGTCATCGCTACGCGCTCGGTCATATAAGACGGGTGAACTCCGGCACCGAACAGCGATGCCCCTCCGCGTACCGCCGCTTCCTGTAGTTTCGCCGGCGCCGGTCGGTGCGCGGACGCCCAATTCGACCGCGCCACATTGTGATACGCGACCGTTGCGATGACGTTCTTTCCCGAGAGCAACATCGCGATGACATCGTCATCGAGTCCCCCGACGATCGCCGACGCGGCACACGTCAGCAGAACTACGTCGGCGTCCAAGGCCAAGAGATCTTCGGTAGATCGGGTGGCGAGCACACCGCACGGACCGACTCCGGCAAGCTCCCCCGCGTCGCGCCCCTCCTTGCCGGGGCTGAAGACCTTCACCCCGACCAGCTCCAGACGGTCATCGGCCAGCACGCCGGCAATGGCGGCGGTGCCGACTTCACCGGGGCCCCAGACAATTACACGACGACGACTCTTCACGGCGGTCCACCTAACTTATTTGTGTGTACACGACCAAATATATCAGGCATGTGACGAGCGGAACACCCCTACCGGAAAGCGGCCGGATCTCAGGAGGACCGAAGGGTCCGTGCAAGCTTGGTCAGCCAGGCATCGAGAGCGCCGGCGAGGTCGAACGCGGCAGGATTGACGATCCACAGGTACGCGTAGCCGATGAGTGTGGAGAGCAACTCCGTGCTGAGTTCTATGGCCGGCAGATCCCGGTCGATTGTTCCGTCCGCCTGCCCAATCCGTATAGCGGACAGGAAGCTCCGCGTGGACGTGTCAAGCCACTCCGTCACTCGCTTGCGCAGCAAGTCATCGGCTTGGATCGCCTCGAAGTACAAGACGAACATCGCGCGCAGCAGCACCGGATCGGCGATGGCGAATTCACGAAGTTCTCGAATGGACTGAAGCAACAGTTCGGCTCCACTCGCGCCTTCGGCCGGAGCAGCGGTGAACCGATCCTCGTAGAGGGTTTTCAAGATGGAGTCGACCAGCGCTTCCTTAGTACCGAACCGGACCCGCACCATGTCGCGGCTATAACCTGCGCGAAGCCCAATCTGCTGCGCTGTCGTTGCTCCGTAGCCTTGTTCGGCGATCAACGCGACTGCAGCCTCAGCGAGGCGCCTCGACGATTCTTCGACCCTATCCTGTTGGGTGCGCCGAGGCTGTGTCGTCATCGTCAAAGGATAGATCCGGTGCAGCAACCTCATCGAAAGGCTCGCAGCGTGGCCGTTCATCCATCACTCCCCCGGGACTTGGATCACAGGGTTCAGGTCGGCGCCGAACCGGCCTCAGCGAGTCCGCAAGGAGCCGCGTCGCACACGAGGTCAAAGAGGCTCTCGGCGAGTTCGTCGGCCGGGGCCCGCCGATTGTCGCGTGCAGAAGGCGGGCGGTCTGCTTGCGCGCCATGACATCCGGCAGTGGCAATGCGTCTCGGCCGGCACCGACGAGCTGCTCCCACTTCCCGCCGCAGCGCTCAGCTCTGGTACCGGTCGTTTACTGGCCGCAGCAGCGGGGATAGTGCTGACGACACGTCGGCCCCCGTGCCGCAAGAACCTGCGGCCGATTTATTAGGTCCAGATGGTACGAGTACCATATGGTTTAGAAAGTATCCGACACTCTGAGGAGTCGCCGTCATGCCGCCATCACGCCCTGCTGTGGGCTTCACGTTGCGCTACCTCGCCCGCAAGGTCGCCAGTCCGCGGCGACCGGCATCGATGGCCGAGGTGGGCCTGTTCACCGGAGCGACACAGCACGAGAATTTCGCCCGAATCGACGATCTCGCGCCGGTACGGAGGATGCCAGCCTCGAGTCGACCACTCCCGTGGCCTGAGGGACCACGGTTGGCGCTGCCCGAGACCTACACCTTCGACGGTTCGCCCCGATCCACCGAGAAGTTCCTCACCGACACCGACACCGTTGCGTTGCTGGTGCTGGTCGACGGCCAACTGCGCCATGAGCGATACCTGCTCACCGGCGGGCCCACAGTCCACTGGCTGTCGATGTCAGTGGCCAAGAGCTTCATCTCCGCACTCGTGGGGATCGCGGTAGCCGACGGGCACATCGCCGGAATCGACGATGCCATCAGCGATTACGTACCCGTCGAGGCCGGCTCCGCCTATGACGGTGTGGCGATCCGCACGGTGCTGCAGATGTCCTCCGGCGCGCGGTGGAACGAGGATTACAACGATCCGGACTCCGATGTCCACCACCTGACCCAAGCCATGATGGGCCGCCGCGGTGGGCTGAACGGTTTCGTCGCCAGGATGTCGCGAGAGAACCCACCGGACTCGGTGTGCCGGTACAACTCTGGTGAGACCCAGGTGCTGGGTGCACTCATCGCATGTGCGACCGGGCGCAGCGTCGCCGATTACATGACCGACAAACTCGTCGAACCGCTCGGGTTCGAGTCGCCCGGATTCTGGGCGACGGACTTGTTGGGCACTGAGATGTCTTACGCGGGGCTCAATCTCACCGCGCGCGATTTCGCGCGCATCGGCGAACTGTACCGAAACGGCGGTAGCTGGCATGGCCAACAGATCGTGCCGCGCGAATGGGTCCGTGCCTCCACCACCGTCAACTCGTCGATCTGCCAACCCGGTCGACCAATCATCGGTGACCACGCAGTGGACCTGGGCTACGGCTATCAGTGGTGGATCCCGGCCGGAAACCGCGGCGACTACAGCGCCATCGGCGTCTACAACCAAATGGTGTACGTGAACCCGGACACCGCGACCACTGTCGTCAAGCTCTCGGCTAACCGCCACTACGGGACGAGCACTGCGGAAAGCGCGAACCGCGACATGGAGAACGTGGCGTTTGTGCGGGCCATTGCCGAGGCGGCCTGCTGATGACAGCTCTAGCAGCGTGACGCACTCGTGGCGCATGTGCAGCTTATGGACCTTGCCGGTGTCTGCCAACAGGAAGTGTCCATAAGGTGTGTGTAGCGCGGAATCTGCAGTGAGCCAGCCTGCACTGCCTCGAAGGCATCTCGAACGATTCAACCCACCGGCGACATCAACTCGGACAAAGCGGCCTGACGCCAAACTGGATCGATGTTGTCACGACAACCACACGGTATACAAGAGGCGCGCCGCGGTTTTGAGCAATGCGGGATTCTGAGCTACCTCAGCGGTGCTGTCGATATCGGCACTGGGCGTGTTGTGCCTGGGCCAGCCCTCGATGCCTCGGCTCCCTCGTCAGCCTGTAATAGCGAATCGACATCGGGCTCCCCCTGCGAAATGCCGTCGCCGATGCCGGCCTGGCCGACGACCGCAGCCGAACCGCCTTCGAACTGCAACTGGCATGGGTGATCGCGGGAATGTCACAGCTGCACGAGAGCGACCGCTCTGACCCCTGACCGCGGGCCTAGGTCTCGGTTCCGACAGGACGGCCCGATTGCGTTCTCCGCTCGACGGATTCAGCACCAGCGCCGTGAAAGAGAAGGGCAAGTAGTCCCCCGTCAGAACGCGTACGGTCCGAAGCGTCCCCACGCGACGACGGCTGCGAGCACACCCAGGACGATGTTCATGGCGATCTTGGCCCCCGCTGAGTCTCTCGCGTGGGCCACGATGGCACCGACCATGATTGCGACGATGCCCACGGCCGCCAGCGGGCTGAGCACAGGGGCAACTCCTACGAGCGGCGGAACGATCAGTCCGACGGCGCCGAGAACCTCGACCAGGCCGAGGAACTTGAGTCCCGGTGCAGGAAACGAGTTGACCCATTCGCCCATCGGGGCGACGAGTTCCTCTTTTGGTTTGGCGATCTTCGTCCGGCCTGCGCCGAAGAAGACTGCGGCGAGCAGTGCCTGCAGGCTCCAGAGCACGATATTCATCAATTGCCCTATCTATGAAGAGTTTTGAAGAACTGACCGTTAGCGTGACCGGCAGCGGTCATGGTGATCCCGGCGGGGCCCGGTGCCGCTGGGCGCATCAGCGAGTAGAGCCCTGTGCCTTCGTTGTCAGTGGAGGTGTGCAGCGATTCCGCGGAGCAGCGCCACGTTCTCGTTGACACGACTGTCGGACTCGAGTTCGGACATCCCGAATCTGCGGTTGGCAGAAAGCTTCACGATGGTTGTACGGCTGGCAGGGTCGACGAAGACGAACTGGTTGTATGCGCCGATCGCAGTGTAATCACCACGGTCTCCGACTGGGAGCCACCATTGATAGCCGTAGCCCATATCGAGGGCCTGTGGGCCTACCAGCGGCCGTCCCGGCGCCAGGTGCGGAGCCGCGATGGTCACAGAGTCACGCACCCAATCCGCCGGGATGATCTGCCTGCCCTGCCAAAGGCCGCCGTTGCGATAGAGTTCACCAAATCGGGCGAAATCCCGTGCGGTCATGTTCAAGCCGCCGAAGGCCATTTCCATACCTGCGGAGTCCACGATCCACTGGGCAGGGGACTCCATACCGAGCGGTTCACAGAGCTTTTCCTGCATGTACTCGCTGAGGAGCCGACCGGTCGACCGAGTTACCAGAGCGCCCAGCGCCTGAGTGTCGGTGGAGTTGTAGCGGCAAACGCTGCCCGGCTCGGTCTCTGCGACTGCGGTGGCGACGAAATCGTCGAATGTGCCGAATCCGGCCAACACTGCCGCAAGTCGGGAGCTGTCAGAGGCCGGGTCGCTGTAACTTTCGTTCCACCGAGCGCCAGAGGACATCTGCAGAACATGCCGGATGGAGACGCCGTCGTATGCCGAACCGGGGCGCACCGGCACGTAGTCACTGATCGCGTCATCGATGCTCGCGATATGCCCCTCGGCGAGCGCGATGCCAACAAGCGCGGAGACAAAACTCTTCGTCACCGACATGGCCAACCACTGAACGCCGGGACCCCCGGTCAACAGGTATCGCTCGTGACGCACGACACCGTCGATCAGGACGAGCAGTGCTGCGGTATCGGTGTCGATGAGGAACTGCTCGGTCGACCTCGATTCGCCGTCGAAGGAGTAGGTCTCAGGCAGGGTGATGGCATCACCCTGCGGCCAGACATTGGGTGCCGATGAGGGAGCCATTGCTCGGGTCGGCAGTAGATCCTTGATGCGGGAGAAGTTTTCGTGCTGAGGCACACCGCTGAACAGTTTCATATCAGCGATGCCCATAAACGTCTGATCAGTCATCGTCGTCCCTTCAAGATTCTGGACCGATGCGGCGGCTCCGGCCTCGGCGTAGCCGAAAGTAGCAGTACCACTCGGTTACGACAACCGAATGGTACGCTAAGTTGACCACGGCATCCGAAGTGAGGACAACAGCTGATGACGACCGAGCGTGTGGACGGACGGACCCTTCGGTTTCAACACCGGAGGCCGGAGTTGCTCGACGCCGCAACCGAATACGTCCTCGACCACGGCATCGCAAACCTGTCGCTGCGCCCGGTAGCCCAGGCGTTGGGGGTAACTCATGCGACCCTGCTGCGCCACTTCTCGTCCAAAGACGAGCTCATCAACGCCGTCGTAGACAAGGTCCGCGCCGATCTGTTCGCACAGGTATACGCCGACAGCGAACTCGACACAGCCGGGTCGACAGCACAACTGCTGAGGATCACGTGGCGGCGGCTGTGTGAGCCGAAGGCGCAGCGGCAGTTCCTGCTCTTGTTCGAAATTGTCGCAGGCAAAGGGTGGCAGTCCAGCGACGCGAGTGAACTGCGGCGACCGATACTCGACGACGTCGATTTCATCGCCGGGTGGCTCAAGCGGGATGGGTGGACACCCGAAGACGCGTCAGCCCTGGCGACCCTCCTCCTCGCCCAGATCCGCGGGCTTCAGCTCGACCTGCTCATCTCGGGAGACCGCGCCCGGGCCGACCGAGCGTTCGAGCTCGCCCTCCCCCTGCTCCACCAAAGGACACAGCGGACACAGTCGAGCGGTCACTGACAACCCTCCGCCGACTCGATCGGATTGACCTTCATGCAACACGACACACCACCTGTGTGTCACACCACTGCACTCGTCAAGACGATGGAGATACCCCAGAGCACATCAACGAGTCAACCAAACTGAGGGGCAGTCCCTCGACAGTTTTGTCGACGCTTCGAAGCCGAGCGGTATCCCGGCATGACGCCTAGAACGTCATCCGCTTCAGCATTCCGTCGCGCAGCGTCAGCGTGTGCAACAGTACCGCGCTGACATGCGCGGCGATCAACACCACCAGCGTATAGGCCAGCACGGAATGAGTCTGTCGCAGAATCGAATACAGATCGGCGTCGAATGGCGCGATTCTCGGCAGACGCCAGCTGCCGAACAGCACGACCGGGCGACCGGATGCAGATACCATCGCCCAACCGACGAGCGGTTGGCAGACGAGCACCATGTACATCGCGATCTCCGAACCGAACACCAGCACCCGTTCCGCCGGAGGCACCGTGTTCGGCAGTGCCGGCGCCCGGTGGGTGAACCGGTTCGCGATGCGCGCCGCGACGATCACCAGGATCACCGCACCCAGCGTCATGTGCACGGCCAGCAACGCCGAGTACGGGCCGAGCAGGGCCGTCATGGCGAAACCGATCAACAGGGTGGCGAACACGAGAACCGCTGTCACCCAGTGCAGAACCCGGGTGCGCAACCGGTGTCGCACGGGCGCGCTCACGGTCGGTCCGCCGTGACGACGACGGCCGGGGTCGAATACGCCTCACCGGCACGGGCGCGGTAGGAGGCGGCGTATACCGCCGATCGTGCACTCAGCAGCGGGTCATCGGATGGTTCGATACCGTCCGGCAGCACCAACGGATCGAAGTTCACATCGCGGGCGTTGCCCGGCGCCTCGGTCGATGCGCCGGTGAGCGTGACCGTGCCTGCCTCGATGGACCGGCGTTCGGCGGGCCAGGGCAGGGTGGCATCGTCGGTCGGATCACCGGGCTCACCGATGATCAGCAACAGCCGCCAGCGCAGGGGCCCCGACCGGAGCTGTCGCGCGGCCGCATCGAACAGTCCGTTGTCCCCGCGCCCGGGCGGTAGCGCGGATTGGTCAGGATGTAGTGACCAACGCACCGGTGTGCGCTTCCCCGCGGCATCGACGAACATGAAGGCGTTCAGGCTGAAGAAGATGCTGTCGGCGAAGCCTGTGGTCGGCGGGTTCTGCTTGTTGACCGCGGTGGCGGCCACGGTCTCGGGATGTGCCGCGTAGAACCGCTTCATGGCCTCGGGATCGGGCTTGCCGGTGTCGGGCTGCGGTTTCGACGCGAGAAGCCGGTCGTAGAAGCCCTGCGGCGAATTGTCCGGGAACACGGCGGTGTTCAGCATCGCGGTACGCCACTGCTCACCCCCGGGAAAACCGAAGGCGAGGCCCAGGCCGCGGGCGGCACCCGGGGTGTCGGCACCGAACGGATTACCGCCCGCGAGGGAAAACCTGCCGACAACCGGGGTACGTCCGGCCGTGAACACTTGCGCTGTGGACAATTCCGCACCGCGACCGTTGCTGTCGAAATAGCCGGTCAGTGCGAGGCCCTTCGCATGGTTGCGGCGGAATCCGGGGTGCCTGCCGTACACCGAGACAAAACCGTCGATGAACGACTGCCGGGTGAGCGAGGCACCCCGACCGATCCAACCCTTCGCCACCGCGATACTGCCGAGATCGACCGCGGCGAAGACGCCGACGGCGCCGAGCCCGGCCAACAGCGATCGTCGGGTGACCGGATTGTCACGCCAACGAAAGAGCGGATCGTGCGCGCTGCTCCCCATCACCGAATTCTCCCAACTCGATGTGCGTGTGTCACTGCCGCTGGCGGTCACGGGTTTTACCGGCTAGCACTACCGATTGCCGGACCGCGCACAATCAGGGCGCCGATGGGCGACCGGTTATCCGCTGTACGAGGGTGGCGGCCACTGTCAGCACCAGCGCCGTTGCCAACCATGGTGCTGCGCGGCCCGCCCCGGTATCGGGTACCGCGTCGACGACGGCGCCGAGCGCCGCCGAGGCGGGCAACACCAGGATTCCGCCGATGGATGCGTACATCCCGTAGTAGGACCCCAGATGCTGTTCCCCCGCGAAGCCCGGGATCGCGGCACGCGCGGCGGGAGAGATGATCATCTGGCCCAGTGCCATAAACAGCACGAAGGCCGCGGTCCCGGCCATTACGGCGGGAGGTCCACCGACCGCTGCCGCGGCGCCCGCCGACAGGGCCCCGACCGCGGTCAGGAGCAGGCCGGTCCGCAGCGCGCGACCGACCGGACGGCGGCTCGTCCAGGCCGCGACCCTCAGTTGTGCGACGACCACGACGACCGAGGACAACGCCAGCAGAACACCCAGGGGCTGCTGATCACCCCACCCGCGGTCGAGTTCGAGTGGCAAGAGCAGGTAGAGCTGGTTGTAGGCGACCAGTTGTACGGCCAATACGGTGGCGAACCAGAGGAACGCGCGGTTTCGGATGATGCTGGCGAAACCGTGCAGGACGGCCCGATCTATCGGTGATGGGCGTTCGTCGGGCAGCCAGCGCAGATGCGCCAAACCGATCACGACGAACACCACCGCGCCGGTCACCGCAACGGTCGCGAAATTCACGTCGAGGAGCAGTGCGCCGATGAGCGGACCGGTGAAAGCGCCGATCTGCCCGAACGCGTTGAACAGCGCGAACGCATCCAACCGGGACGTCGACACGCGGTCGGGATCGTCGGGTGCTGCCGAGGCGCGCGCCAGCGCCGCCTCGACTGCCGGTGAGAACAGGGCGGCCGCAAACCCGGTGAGAACCGCACCGATCGCGGCACCGGTCAGTGATGTGCTCAGGCCCAGCGTGAGCAGGCCCGCCACCCGGATCGCGCAACCGGTCAGCGTGGCCGGTTTGGTGCCGATGCGATCGGCGATCGCGCCACCGATGAAGAACATGCCCTGCTGGGAAGCGGTCCGCAATCCGAGCACCACCCCCACCACGGCGGTGGCCTGTCCGAGATCGGAACTGAGGTGCACCGACAGGTAAGGCAACACCATGAAGAATCCGACGTTGAAGGCGAGTTGGGTAAGAACGAGCAACCGGACCGCCGGGCTCGCTCGGACGAACTCCCCGATCAAACCCGTTCGCCGTGCGGCGGCACCGGTCATTCCGATACGCCGTGGTCATTCGGCAGGAACTGGATGTTCAATCCCGTCGGGGTCTGGATGACATGGGCACGGACTCGATACACCTCGCCGATGAGTTCGGCGGTCAGCACTTCTCGCGGGGTGCCCGCCGCGACGACACGACCGTTCTGCAGCACCATGAGGTGGTCGCAGAACATCGCCGCGAGGTTGAGATCGTGGATCGCGACGATGGAGGTGACCGGCAACCGGGCGATCAGGGACATCAACTCGAGCTGATGGTGGATGTCGAGGTGGTTGGTCGGCTCGTCGAGCAGCAGTTCGCGGGGCTCCTGGGCCAGGGCCCGGGCGATCTGCACACGTTGCCTCTCACCGCCGGAAAGCTTGTGCCACAGCCGATCCGCCATCTCGGTAAGACCCGTCTGCGCCAATGCGGCGGCGACGGCCGCGTCATCAACCGCCCGGTCGGCACCGAAGGTGCCCCGATGCGGCAGCCTGCCCAACCGGACGATCGCACCGATGGTCAGGTCGACATCGGTGTCGACCTGCTGTGCCACCACCGCAACCCGGCGGGCGACCGTGCGGCGACGCAGGCCCGCGATGTCCTGTCCGTCGAGTTCGACCACACCGGAGGTCGGGGTCACATATCCGGAGAGCAACCGCAGCAGCGACGACTTGCCCGAACCGTTGGGCCCGAGTAATCCCACCGTGTGCCCCTGCTCCGGGCGCACGCTGACCCCATCCACGACGAGGGTGCCGCCGCGGTCCCAGCTCACCCGGTCTGCGTGCAGCGTCATGCTCGGCCCTTTCGGGAGAACATGATCGCCACGAAGGCGGGAACACCGATCAGTGCCGTACCGACGCCCAGCGGAAGCGGTGTGGGGTGGAACGCCACCCGCGACAGGGCATCCACCCAGACCAGGAAGATCGCCCCCAGCAGCGCGCTGACAGGTACGAGACGCGTATGTCCCGGTCCGACCAGAAACCGGGCCGCGTGCGGAAGCACCAGTCCGACGAATCCGACCGCGCCGGCGACGCTGACCAATGCGGCGGTGACCACCGCCGTCAGCACCAGAAGACCACCGCGCACCTGCGTCACCGAGATCCCCAGCGATGCGGCGACCTCGTCACCGAAGCTGAACGCGTCCAACGCTCTCGCCGCGGCCCAACAGCACGCGAGGCCCACCACGGTGACCGCTGCGGTCAACCAGGCATCGTCCCAGCGGACACCCTCGAGGGATCCGAGCAGCCAGAAGAGCACTCCGCGGGTCTCGTCGGAGTCGGCAAAGGCGAAGATCACGAATGACGTGAGTGCAGAGAACAATTGCGTCATCGCGATGCCGGCAAGGATGACCCGGTCGGTACTACCGCCGGCGAGTTGGGCCAGCAGCAGCACGGTACCGAATGACACCAGCGCCCCGACGAAAGCGCCGCCCGAGAGGCCGATGACCGAACCGCCGAGGCCGAGGATCCCGATCACGACGGCGCCGGTGGATGCTCCCGACGAGATGCCGAGCAGGAAGGGGTCGGCGAGCGGATTACGCAGCAGCGACTGCAGGATCACGCCGCAGATGGCCAGCCCGGCGCCGACGGCGGCAGCGACCACCGTGCGAGGCACCCTGTCTTGCCAGACGATCACGTCCTTATAGGCCATGACGTCGATATCGGTCAGCCGGAGGTGGTTGCCCAGGATGTCCCGAATATTGACAAGGCTGATCCCCTCCCCGCCAAGGGAGACGGCGGCCAGCATCGAGAAGAGCAGCAGGCCCGCGCCGAGGATGAGCAATGCGGTTGTCGCCAGGCCGGGTCGACGATCGACAAGGGTACGAAAGTCCATGGTACGGAGGGCTACTGCGGGTTTGCCGCGAGCCAGCCGGCCAGCTTCTCGATGCCGTCGACGATGCGGATCGACGGATTCATCTCGGCGCCATGCAACGCGACGTACTGCTCACCGGCGACGGCCGGGAGCACGGCGGTGACCGGATCCGTGGCGAGGAACTGTTTCTTGTCAGCGAGGCGGTCGCCGGGGAAGCGATTGCGGGCGAGGTCGCCGAGAACGAGTACCTGGGGGTTGCGCTCCACCAACGATGTCCACGTCAGTGGGCTCCAGTCATCCTTGATGTCCCGGAACGGATTCTGCGCGCCGACCGTCTGCGCGATCAGGTTCGTCGCCCCCATGCCACCGCCGATATAAGGGGTCTTGGTGTCGGCGAACCAAAACGCGACCGTCCGGTTCGAGTCCGCCGCTTTGGCGACGGCATCGGCAACCCGCTGTTTGAGCTCGTCAACCAACCGCTCACCGCGACTCGGCACGTCGAAGACGGCGGCCAGCTCGGTGATCTCCTGGTAGAGCGAGTCCATGGTCAGGGGCGTCGAGCGCTTACCTCCGCCGTTGATGGATACTCCCCCTTCGCAATCGGTGGGCGACAGGTAGGT
Organism: Mycolicibacterium neoaurum ATCC 25795; assembly: GCF_000691525.1. Lineage (GTDB taxonomy): Bacteria > Actinomycetota > Actinomycetes > Mycobacteriales > Mycobacteriaceae > Mycobacterium > Mycobacterium neoaurum. Next base: position 606,132 of record NZ_JMDW01000008.1, on the reverse strand, counting down.
ATCGATGTCGGTCTCGGCGAAACGTTCCCGGGTTGCGACGCCGCCCTGCTCCTTGAGGTGGCGCCCGAACGACGCGGTGACGAAATCCGGGTTGGTGCCCATGACCGCCTCATAGGTGGGGGCGTTGTCGGCCAGCCGGGTGACTCCGGCATTCGCCTCCGCGAGATTCTCCAGCACCGGGTCGGTCCACGAGGCCGTGCCCACCAGTCGATCGGCCAACCCCAGCGAAAGGAGCAATTCCGTCGACCCCTGGTCCAGCGACACGACCCGCGACGGTATGGCGTCGAACGTTTGCGTCATCCCACAGTTCTCGACTGTCAGGGGGTAGGTGGTGCGTCCCTCACCAGATGCGTCGGCGGACGTCTTCTCCACCGTCTCCGACGCGCCACACGCGGTGGCCGCGCCTGCGGTCAACAGCGCGACCGCGAAGAAACTGAGCGCGCGGGTGTACAACGACACGGATATCCCCTGTCTCGACTCGATTCGGACCGCCCCGCCGGCCCTTCTGAACGAAGGCTTACCTTACCGGTCCGCCCGGCTGCTCCGCGCCATGCGTTGCGCGGCACAGGTGGCCCGGAAGACTTGACCCTTACGCGACGTGAGGCGCCAAGCTCGTGGTCGTGACGCAGGAGGTGCAGATGGACGAACTCACCGTCGGTGAGGTCGCGGAGCGGTTCGGGATCACGGTCCGCACGCTTCACCACTATGACCGGATCGGGTTGTTGACCCCGGCCCGGCGCACAGCCTCGGGATACCGGGTCTATGCGCCGGGTGACCTGACCCGCTTGTCCCAGGTCATCGTCTACCGCCGGCTCGGGCTGTCCTTGGACGAGATCGCTCGACTGTTGGCCGACGGCAACGAGTTCAGCCACCTGAAACGGCAGCGCGAGCGCGTCATGTCCCAACTCGACGAGATGAGGGACCTCATCAAGGCAATCGATCATGCATTGGAGAAAGCGATGACGAATACCCCCATGACCGACGATGACATGCGCGACCTGTTCGGCGATGGCTTCGACGACTACCAGGCCGAGGCCGAGCAGAAGTGGGGCCAGACCCCGCAGTGGCAGGAATCACAGCGTCGCGCCAAGACTTACGGCAAGGCCGAATGGGTTCAGATCAAGGCAGAAGGAACGGCCGTCGAGAAAACATTGGCCGACGCCTTCCGCGCCGGCCTCGCCGCAGACTCGAACGAAGCGATGGATGCCGCCGAGCAACACCGGCTCCACGTGAATCGCTGGTTCTACGACTGCCCGCCGGCCTTCCACCGCAATCTCGGCGATCAGTACGTCAGTGACCCGAATTACGTTGCCACCTACGACCAATCGTTCGGCCTGCCGGGCTTGGCGGCGTACTGCCGCGACGCCATCCACGCGAACGCAGACCGCGCCGGGGGCTGAGCAAACGTGGTGCGTGCCGGAACCCAGCCTCGCTTCTCTACCATTTCCCGAGCGCTGGGCTCCGGCGGAACGGGCCAGGTCTGAAGGCCCCTGAGCCACCCTTGATGGAAGGGACCGCGCGCTGCGATTCCCGCACCACACCGCCAACCGGGAGCACCGGCTTCCCGGAGTCGGCTACGCGAATTTTCGACGTTCCGCCGTTGGTGATTCCCGGCTTCGCGGTGCGGACACCGTCCTTGGCCACCGGTCCCGCAACTGGGGAACTCGGATTCGGCTTTATGTCTTCTGCATTGGCCATTCCGGCAGTGGACGCCAGCAGCCCGCACGCGACGGTGACGACGGCCAGCAGCCGACTTACCCGTGTCCGAACCGGCGCCGCGCCGACGCTACTGATATGGCCGCCTCTGGACGCATGGCGCGTCCTGAGTGCGGTAATGGGTGGTTTGTCGAACCATGTTGTCACCAGCCGATCGTCGCCTCGTGGGTGCCGATCCCGCGATCCGCCATCTGGCGGTTTTTCGCCAGCCGATCAGCCGGAGCATGGGCGCGAGCCGGCCATACTGGTCAGTGTGGTAGACGAGCATCCCGACGCTGATCAGGTGATCGAGCTGTACGAAAGTCACGCGGAGGCGTGGGCGCGCGACCGGGGTGACCGGCTGGTCGAACGCACGTGGCTGGACCGATTCGTGGCGTGCCTACCGGCTCAGCGTCGCACCGTCCTCGACGTGGGCTGCGGGACAGCAGTGCCGATAAGCCAGTACCTGATCGACCAGGGATGCCTGCTTCACGGGGTCGACTCATCCAGCGAGATGATCACGATGACCAGGAAGCGTTTCCCGGACCATCGATGGGATATCGCCGATATGCGATCGCTGGACCTCAACGGCCGATACGGTGGAATCATCGCATGGGACAGCCTGTTTCATCTCTCGCCACATCATCAACGGCACATGTTCGCGATTTTTGCACAACACGCAGCGCCTGGTCCAGCGCTCATGTTCAACACCGGTCCATCAGCTGGCGTGCAGATCGGCAATTACCGAGGCGAACCGCTTTACCACGCCAGCCTCGACCCGGCCGAGTACCGCACTCTGCTCGCCGACAACGGCTTCACGCCCATCGCCCACGCTGTCGAAGACCCCACGTGCGGGCGGCGCACCATCTGGCTCGCACGGACGGTTTGGCCTTAAGGAGCGGCTGAGACCTTGTCAGCCTCAATCCTTCGAACGAGCTGCTGACTGAACACGGAGTCGATCTCCACCCCACTGTTGATGTAGATTCTCAGATCCACTGTCATATGGCCTAGTGAGTGACCTGCGGCGACTCAGATTTGTCTCACATCGTGTCACTGCAAACTGTCTCAGATTTGTGTCATTTCCTCGACCACAGCTGACATCGCTGGCTGCTACATCCGGATCTCTGCGGTAGGCCCCTCACCCAGCATCGTCACGTGACATCCACTGACCCGACCCCGACGCGTTGGCGCGAGTAACGACAGTTGCTAATAGGCCCTTCAGACGACAGGGAAGTCGTCCCTATATCTGCGTGATATTGACGTTTCCCAGAAGTGCTCGTACTCGGGGTTTCCATCGGATCTGACCAACCGAGGCGACCGTTGGAGACAAGTCTTCACCTACGAGAACCTGCCCCGCTCCAGCGTCGGTGCCTCGATGGGCACCGAGGCTCGGTATAGCCGTACGGGGCACTTATCGACGGTGAGGAAATGGATTGGCTCCCAATTGATCCCGGCTGTATTCAGCAGCTTGCGATGAGATTTCCATTCGTCGCGAAGCGGCTTCTTTTCAAATGGCTGGAAGGGGTGGTCTGTAAGCACGAGGAGTCTTACACGCTTTGGGTATAGTGTGCTGCCCTCAACGACCTCTAACCGGAGCTGTTCTACTTCATCGCACCAGTCGTGCGACTTCTTTGCCTTCGAAATCAACTTTCGTAGAGCCTCAAACACTGGGCCCGCCAACGCGTCATGCACTGCAGGCCGGGCAAGTTTGCTAGCAAGACGCTGCCCAAGGATGAGCTCGTGCTCGATTGAAGCGAAACCAATAATCGGTTCCTGCACTGCGAGCAGCCCCTTGCTGACCGGGACGGTCGCACGCAGGTCCACTGCCCATGCTGCCCCGGCAACTGGAGGCTCGCTAAGCCATACGTAGTCGGTGATTTCAAGATTCTTGATCTGCTCAATTTTGTCCGGCGGAAATACGGAGATGTCGCGGACTGGGCAGGTCTGCACAAGCGGATGGCGCCTTCCAGGGCCTCCGGCAATGTCGCAAGTCTGGGATACAACCGCTGCAAAGCCCGTGTCGCTTAACGCCGCCGAGCGCGCACGCACCTCCCCCGTCGCCCCGTGAGCGGAGGGTTCTCCCGTCACGGAGTCATCTACCCACGCAGGAACGATCCAAGCGCCACGGTCGATTGGAAGAAGGTGCCCCTGGCGCCACCGCTCCAGCGCGGTGAGCGTTTCCGAAGGCCACGATTCCGGCAGGAGCCTATCAATACTCACCGGGCAAACCCGTCCTCGACGTACTCGGTTGCAACCGGGACACCGGTCCGGATGATCGGTGTCTCAACGTCATCGGCGATCCCCTCATGCACCGAAGTGCCGATCTCGCGCCGCGGGAATGGCGTCCGGTCCACCGCCAGATCTACAAGGTCATCGAAACGGCCGTCGACGAGTGCAGCGGTTCGCTTCTTGTCGCCACGCAGCCACCTCTTCAGCGGTTGGTCCAACGTGCCGCGGAGGTCGTCAGCCGCGTCCACCAATTCCCACAGTCGGCCCAAGCTGGCGACGCGGGGCCGGCTTCCGGCGGGCTTTTCCGCCCATGAGTGGAATGTCCGCTTGTTGATACCAGTAGCCTCGAACATCTCCTTCTGGGTCAGGCCGAGCTCGGCTCGGACTCGCTCGAAGGCATCGAGAACGTCAGCTGTCTCATCGACCCGCTGCTCGGCGGGCAGCACCGTGTCGATAAACGTATAAGGGGCCGTCAACCACAGCGCTGAGTCTGGGAGGTTCGTGTGACCATCGAGGCTTTTATAGACTGCGACATGAACCTGATCCCATCCGCAAGGATCGAGGGCCCCGGAGAAGTGCGCGACGAGGTCCCGCAACCGCGATGATGAACTAACCTCCACAAATGTGCTGGACCAGAAGTCATCCATACATGGCGCTGGGTACAGGTCCTTATGTGCCCGGACTTGAGACGGTGACCGGAGCACTCGGGAGCCGGTCGGCTGCTGCTCCATGATCGTCATTCCTCACCCCCTTCCCGAAGCTCTTTCAGATAGGTATCGGTGACTGACGCCTGGAAAAGCGACAACGCAGTGCGGTTCAGGCGCTCCGCTGAGATGATGACCTCGCGAACGTCGAACGTGAATGAGGAGTGGCGGAACACGTCCGTATCCAGCAAATATTGCACGCACTTTCCCGACTCATCGCGTACTGGACCATGCCGAAGTAGCGCGCCGTGATGATCGTCGAGCCGGATCTCGACTTGCTGCTGAGCGCCTCGGACGCTGCTGCCGAAGACCGGGTTGAGCACGGGGCCCAAAAGAGTGTCGTCGATCCGGCCACGCCATGCTTCAACGGACTTGAACCCACTGTCGTGGAAGCGGTCGACGTATCGCAGACCGATGCGATGCACCAACGATGGCTTGACTAGCCGACCGAGGGATTCGACCAGAACGGTCAACGGAGCCTTCATGCTGGTGCGCCACCGCTCGTAGCGGTTGATCTGCATGATCAGGATGTCGGGCATGAGCGTGACGTGGGCGCCGTCGGCGGAGACGATTTGCCACCCGCTCGATTCCGCTGCTACCTGAGATACGCCATTCGCCCCGAAGTCGATCCTCATCTGCTGCTGAACGGTGGGTTGAATGCTTGGGAAGTCCACTCCGGTGTTCTCGACGAGGTCGTCCCGAAACGCCAAGGCGACCTCCGGCGTGATTTCGCCGACGCGGGCCGTGTAGCGGACCTCGATCACTGCTACTTCGAGCGGAGCGTTTCCGAGCAGGGCTGGATCTGCGGAGGGCAGGCCTCCCAATGGAACGTCCTCAGCTGGGCGAAGAGTGTGTGGATCGATAGTCATACTGTCCCGTCCATAGAGATGCACCTTAGGTGCACCTGCCGACAATTGTATGCGCTATGGTCAAGGACAGGATCGGGGAGATGCAGTCCATACCGGGCCGTGGGTGGTTTCGTGCTCAGGATCCGGTTGCTGAGGCGGTCTACGATGCAGTTCGCCACGCCGCGCCCGCCATCGACAGCCTGAGTCACCGCGGAACTGCTCGCATGTGCTACGAGAGCCCCGCTACCTCGCCTGACCTTTGCCGCTACTCCCGTGGGTCGCTGACGGACTTCGGGGGACGATAGCCACCCCGAGTGCAGACCACCGATTGGGCGCTTGTCAATGATCGCCAGAACCCGGACGCCCCTGCCGCTGGCACGCCGAGAACCGTCCTGTCGACCTTGCTGGTGGGTACGCCTACCCCGCGCCGACGCGAGATAACCCGACGTACACGGCTACTTTTGACCCGGCCCTGCCGCCGCCAACGGCTCACTGCAGCGGATCGATTCCCCGCGACCGGTCCTCCCGTACACGAAGTAACTCAACGAGCAGACCCGCCGACCGCATCGCTAGATAGCTGGTCAAGCCCTCACGCGGTCTCAGCTTGTAGGTCGGACTGCTGTAGGTCTGAAGGGTTTCCCGCTCTAAGAAGCCGTGATACGCCCACGGGCGCCCATGGGCAAAGCCTGAAGCGAGTTGCCAATCTCGGTAGACGGGCGTTGCGGTGAACTCGGAGCACCCGGTGAGTGGGGTTGTCACTTTGAATCCGCTCGCCGCGACGTCGGGGTTGATACCTCTTGCCATCGCCACGGACCGGATTTGTTGCAGAGCAGCACCATTACGCTCGAGTTCGGCGCTGGTATCACGTTCAGCGCTGTTCAGAAACAGCTCAAAATCACGGTAGTTTCTTGCATGCCAGCGCAATACACGCTCTATACGGCGGTCCCGCCTATCTGGCCCGATAATCCAAAGCCCAGACGCCGCGTTCTCTAGAGCAGCTCGCGCCAGTGTGGAACCGACCGCGAGGTGCTGTTGCGGAGCATCGTGGACAGCAACCTTTAGACCATGGAGTTGGTCAACTGTGGCATTGATGATGTGCCGGACCGCTTCACTTACAGGGAAGGGATAGGCGGCGCGGTCATCTCCTGCCATTGCAGACCCCGGCAGGACTCTGAAGTCGTCGGGATCCGAGATACGGTCAGCTAGCTCTTCGATGACTGCTGCGAAGTTTCCCCATCCTGCAGCGGTTGGTGTCACCTGTTCGACCGTCCGCAGGTCAGAGTCTGGGCCGTCGGCGTTTCATTTGGTCGCTTGGGGTTTCTAGGCACGGAAGGGCTCCTGCAGGCTCGCTGCGGTGACTACTGGGTACGGGCAGTCAAGCCTCTTGGACAGGAGGTCGGTGTCGATGACGATCAAGGGCTGAACAGTCACTGCTGCTGCTCGGATCCTCAACTCTGTCAGCACGTCTTCGAGATTTTCAGTCACCCATTCGGAACGCAGGCGGAGGCGTTCTGCAGCAGAGGTGGGTCCCTCGATGAGCGCTGCGAACTCGTTCGCCATCTCACGTGGGGTGCGGGCCACCAAGAGGGCCTTCGCTTCGATCAAGAACAGCGTTGCCGTGTCCGCTTCGAAGGCAACGACATCAATATCGCCGAGGTTTCGGCCGTTAATCTTTCGCAGATCGTGCCGGCCGAAGCGCCGGACTCTGCGACGCACGTTTGAACACCACACGCGCAGGTTTGCTACGACTCGCTCCTCAAAACGGTTTCCTTTGCGGTCTTTGGCCACGCTCAGGGCGGCCTTCATCTCTGAGCTCTGTGCCTTCAGGCGACCCGATAGGTACTGTCCGTGCATCTCGAAGGATGTTCGGAGTAGGTTCCTGTAGCCGAAAGTTACGAAGTCCTTGCCGTTTTCGGTGTAGACGATGAGCGGTCGTCGCAAGTAGGAGTGGGTTCTGTTGTACCGCCAGGGAAATACTTCGGGCCCCAGGGACCAGAAGTCGGTTTCACGTGTGAGTGTGAGTTCAGTAAGCAATGCCGATATTTTCTCGTCAGACCATGTGTGCGTCGACGATAGACGTTGGTGCACATCACTTACCATCAGGGTTCCCACGTCTTGTTGATCAGACTCAAGAGACATGGTGACCAACTCACGAGAAAATAGCGTGATCTCGGAGAACGAGAAGCCCCACTCGATTGTCGCGAGGCCATCCGCTGTCGGCAAGTCCGACGTGGTGTCGTCGTCGCTTGTGTCGTGGTTATCCGACCTCGTCGCGTCATCCAGCGCCGATTGGGCGTTGGCACTAAGTAAACCTTGAAGGGCGGCCACCCATCGGTCGGTGTCGCGACTGATACCGAGTCTCCCTGAAGCCAAGATCATCAGGTCGGCGTTGGACAAGCCCGCATGGATAGCGTCTGATAGGAACCCTTTGTGCACTATCTCCGACGCAATGGCAAGAACTGTGTCGTAATGCTCGTTCGTCGCAGTCTTGCCTGCAGTCGGTTGAAGAGTTGCGCAGTATTCGATAAGAAACCTCGATGATACTGCCGCGGTAGTCATTTCACTGATTCGCTGTGCAAGTTCGCGGACTTCATGGGCCTCGTGCCCGAAGCAAGCGAGCCGTGCTGGGTATTGGATGCGTTCTGTGTGTTGTTGATACAAAAGTGCTTCGTTCGCGCGGATTAAGTGGTGGAGAAGTTGACGGGTGTTGCACTCAGCGAGCGTCCGCGCCAGCCTGTCGCGCAGGAACACAACCACCTCGTCGTTGAGGACGCGAGTCCGTTCGTCGACAGGGATATCGCCGACGGGGCGATTACAATTCAGGCGGAGATGGGCGCCGAGCTCGTCGAGAATGTGGCCGACGAGTGGCTTGGCCACGGTCCGCGCTGAGGGTAGGCCGCCTGGCCAGGCGATCGGGTCGCCGTCAGACCGGAGGACATGAATCATCCGGCGTTCCCCGGGCGGTGCCAGGATGTCTAGTAGCCGATCAGGCTGGTTATCTGATTGCCCGGATCCATTCTCCCTTCTGAGCACCGAGAGGAACTCGGCAAGTAGCTCTCGGTCAACCGCATTTGGTGATGCTGCCTTGTCGGAGTGGGTTGGTGACCGGAATTCGAAGGTGAGGTCTTTCCCCTCAATGGCAGCCCGCTGCCGTATCCAGCGCCTGTCCGTTTCGCCGTCCCATTCGGTCTCGACAAGCATGATTTGAACTTCGTGCTCCCAAGCTGAGAACAGACCTGGTTGTTCGCGGTAGATATGAAAACTCCAGTAGGCAAAGGCTTCTGCGATCGAATGGAGTCGGACTGCATCTGTTGGTGACGGCACGTCGAGCTCGATCCAGACGACGAAGTCTGGGAAGTCTGCTGAAAAGATGATGCGGGGCAAGGCGAGAACCTCCCGGACTGAGGTCGACTCGCCATGGCATAGATTGGACTCGTGAACCACGTTTCCGATGTTCACGAATGTCCGGCGGTGCCGTCTCTCATGTTCCTGCCGCAAGACGTCGCCGTCGCTTGAGTCAACGATCAGTGCAGTGGGTGGGGGGACATCGTCGCCGGCGTAGAACGACTCGTTACCCTCGCGGTAGTAGGCGTAGAGATCGGCGAGCCCACCGTGGAGCATTGTCTCGGCACTGTCCCCGAGGCGATCCAGCGCATCTGCGAAGTACCAGAGGCTCAACTGTTGATGACCTGACGCTTTCAGGATTGTTTCGAGATCGTCGAACGTTGTGCAGAGGCGTCGCGGTTCATTGGGGGTGAGTATGTGACAGTCGCGACCCAATGGCCATATCACGTCGATCAGCAATTTGCGCTCATCCCGGCCAGCTTCGACAGGCGGCGGTGCCAGGCTCAGGACGTCGCCGAACACGCTCGTCGTTGACGGTCGCAGGCTTGGGACATGGGTCCGGATTTCTAGCGTTTTGTCGATGTCAAGTGCGCCAGTCAAGATGGTGTGGCCTAGAGATGAACTGGCCGTTGGCGTGTCATCAAACAGTGTGTCGCACAACTGCCCCGTTAATCTCTTAGCGTGGGCAGTCAAGGCTGTTTGCAACAACGGATGACACTCGTGGGCGGTCGCTTCACGGACGATGGCGTCTCGGAGGGTCAACATCAGTTCGTGCGGTGCCGCGATCAGCACTTTTCCCCCACCTGTGCGAACGAAAGGCCTCCTAATGAGATCTTCGTCGACGTCGCGGCCATTCCACTCGGGCAGCGTCTCCAGTTCTGCAAAGAAACTCGATTGCAGGTAGGCAACCTTGGCGCCTGGCAGACCGCTGAAGAGGTCGGATTCGAATACCACTAGGGCTTCCGCCAGTGCCGTTAGATGCTCCTGGTCGGGCAGAACGAGCCCGCTTTCCGGAGGCACGTTCTCAAACAGTTCGAGGCCGGCGAATAACGCGGCGCGTTCGCTCATCCCTAATAGGAGGCGTGTGGCTGCCCGTACATTCCGCACGAACGTGTCCGGGAATCGGTGTTGGTACCTGCCAAAGATCGAGGGAAGAAGGTGCCGGATGACAGTGCCTGAATCTTCCGTAAGTCCCTGCAGCACCGTGTATGTGCGCTCATAGAACGGCACTTCCACGATAGGGAACGCAGTGTAGGTATCGCTAGTATCCGCAATCGCGTCGCCGGACATCGACTCGAACGCTGCGATGGCGGAGGTGACGTCACTGAGTGCTGACTGCCGCAGTGTGTGCGCCGTCAGTAGATTGAGGACTCGAAGATAGTGCAGGTTGTCAGCCACAAGCTGGATCGCGACAACTTTGGCTAGGCCTTCGGTCCTACCTGGGAACATCTGCTGCCTCACGACGACCGGCCGTTGCTGCTCACGCCTCGCAAGATACTGGACTTTTGGCGGGAACCCAGCGACATCTGTCAGGTCTGTACCGCGTTGTCCAGGCCGTAGATTTTCGCCGCGTGTTTTCAGCTGCGCTAACGCGTCCCGCACGAGACATGATCTAAGCGACTTCGTTCCGCGGTTCTAATCAGTGTCGGACTGTACCCATTTTGCGAACAATTGGCCTTCATCGCGCTTCAATTGAATCGGCACCTTTACGACTTTCGTCGTCAGGCCTACCTGTGTTTCAGGCGCACGGCGCGCAAGATACCCAATCTGCGCTCTGGCGATGAAATATGTTGGCTCGACGCGGTGCATGGCTGCGCGCGCATCACCCCAGGGGTCGATCGCAATCCAGAACGGAGTTCGATCCTGAGCCTGAACCCAGGCCGCCTCGGGATCACCATCGAGATAGAACTCAGGCCTGCCACGGCCAGAGCTTCCAAGTCCAAGCTCGACCTGGATGTAAGTGTAAAAATCCGATTCATCACGGCTGCTGATAGAGCCCACCAGTTCCCATTGCTGCCCGGGCGCATGGCCGTCGTAGTTGATATCCGGAGTTGTCGTTGACACCCATACCTGCGGAATCGTCATGCTGTCATCTTGCCAACCCAAGGACCGGTCGCCAACGCGTCGCGCGGACACGAAAGGGTCGATGCCCGCCATTGTCGTCATGACGTCCACCGTTACGGGCTACGTCATGCGTGCGCCGGATGACAAAACTATCCGTCGGCAAACTGGCTGCGGCTAACAGGATGCCGGCCGAAGCCGCGCTGTACCGACCTTAGACTCCGGCTGTGAGCGGGATACATGCGCCGTGGCGAGCCTTCCGACAAGGTCTCGCCGAGCTTGTCGGTATTCGTGCAGGTCTCGCGTTGACCGACGATCAAATCGACCAATATCTGGGACGTGGTGTTGGCGATGCTGCGCCAGCTGGGTTTGCGCGCGTGACACCATCGCAGTACAAACTGGCGCTGTATTCCGCGCTATTAGATTGCGGCAGCCGCTGGTGTGACTTCGGCCAGGCGCCGAGAGTTACAGCCTGGACGCAACTTGCCCAAGACACCGACCTTTACGTGGCCGCTCACAACCTCATTCATAAAGAGGTCCACGCACAGGGAACTGCATCGAAGTATGAGACCCACCAGGAGTGCGTGCTTGTAGACGACGGTGTCGAGAATTGGCCTATGTCCGTCCGTGGACCAGCAACAGTAGCGAGGACCGATCTTTTTGTCCTCAATGCCAGGCTCGACGATCTCGATTTCGCCCGAGTTGGTGGCGCCGCGCTTTCCACAGGGGGCGGATCACTCGTACGGGCGACCAAGCTGTTGCTTGCGGCGTTGCGCGCGGAGCAACATACCGATCCATGGCTGCGTTGCGAGAATCGTCAGGCAGCATCCATAGCCGCCCTGAGCGATCTATTCGACCGAGCCGACTGCGCCACCAGGTCCGGTCAGTTCTTCGACCAGCGATTCATCGACTTCTTGTTCGCCAACATCGACGAGTTACCTCGCATTCATTGGCGACAGTTTGAAAGACTCGTCGCGGAGTATCTGCATCGGCAGGGGTATGCAGTTGAACTTGGGCCCGGTTCAAATGACGACGGTGTCGACCTACGAATATGGCCGTCGGAAGCTGAAGTGGACGGCCCTCCGCTCTTGATAGTGCAGTGCAAGCGCCAGCGGGCGAAGATCGAGAAGGCCGTGGTCAAAGCACTATGGGCTGATGTGCAGGCGGAGGGCGCAACTCGGGGAATGGTGGCAACGACCAACTCGATCTCTCCTGGCGCAGAAAGCACGATCGCAGCACGCGGCTATTCGATTGACTCAGCTGACCAAGCCGCGATCACGCACTGGCTCCAAGTGATGCGGACTCCGGGCCAAGGTCCTTCGCTGGTGTAACCAACTGCTACCGACTGCGACCGATAATCTCCAGATGTGTCGCCCCAAGGTCGCGCAGTCTCCTTGGTCCAGGTGCCGTTCGGGACCAGAAAGTCGTAGTGTTCGGGTGCGAACCCGGACCGCCCGCACACCCCTAGGTGAGAACGGACCTTCCTTCGAGGAAGCGACGTAACTCGTTGGCGGCCAATTTGATCCGGTTTTCGAGACTCGGATCTGTGTCCGAAACCTGCTCGTCGTCGAACTCCGGGATGTTATCTAGATCCCACTGTTCGTCTGGAACAATGGTGGAGAACCACTTCAGATAGCTCCCGTGTCCGTATTGGATCCGACTGCCGGACTGGTCGATCGTGATAAATCTTCCAGCGAGCTCATGGGGCTTCACACCTGTAGCGATCAGGCTCTGAGCTACAGCGCGGACTTGTTCCAGCGCTGCCGCGTCGAGGTAGTTGTAGAAGGACAGCACGGTCTGCAATGTTGCGTCGCCCGCAGCCCAGACGTCGCTCTCGAGGTCACGCTTGCAGATAGCGACGACTTGATCCCGAAGGTTGTCGCAAGCCGCCAGGACCACACTCCGATCGATGCCGGGTGAGGCCTCCCACGGTCGTAGCAATACCGATGCGCCGGCCCAAACACCGAAGTCGTCAACGAACTTGTCCACTAATCCCGAAGCGTCCTTTTGCGAATCTGCCTTCGTGATTGCCTGGGCGAGCATCGCATAGATGATAAAGCCCCACCCCGCGAGGTCCCAATCCGCATCGGTCAATTTTCTCATAAGTTGATGCGCTGCTGATGCCGCGTTGATGGAGGTCGCGTCTGAGAACAGGCTGATATTTGCAAGGACCTTCCGCCTCATCACACCGTTGCGCGAGAAGTCGTCGAGATGCTGAACGATCAATGAATCAGAAGGCAGCGCTCCTGTTTTCGCGATCTGGAGGATCTCTCGTCGCACGCGAGCATCGCGAATGTCGTTCGCAGGGACATCAAAAAGGAAATAGCGATCGAAGTAGTCGCGGTTGTGAATACGTGCGGGCCGGTTGTCTCCCTCCATCAGAAACGTGGCGCCCACCCTCGGGAACATCGCGGTCATCAAGCTGGCCACACCCTGTGCGTTTGCCCCCGGAGGTGTGTCCCCGGCCGCTGTCATTTCGGTGGTTATACGGTCGACCCATTCGTCCCTGGTCAGTTCCCGGTTGTTTGAGCCGAGATAGAACATAGCCGGAGGCTCGCCTGTGAGTTCTTTGCTCCAGGCAGGGAGCTTCCGATACAAGCCCTCAAAACGGAGGCGAAGGTGCGTAATCAAGACTGCATCGTCGAAATCGATCTCCGCAGCCGAGATCGGGTCACCGTGATCTTCCTCGGAGCCCACCAGCGTGAGCAGCATGTCAACTTGGCTTGCGAGGCGGTACACAGCCCTAAGCGTCAAGGTGTTGTCTTCAGCTCCTGCAACGAGGTCGGCGAGGCGTACTAGTGGGTCGTTTTGGCCTGTTCCTGGGTAACTTCGCGAGAGGCCGTGAAGCTCGGCGACCGCCTCTAGCGCAAGAGCAAATTCGCCGACAAAGTACGAGTCTTGAAGCGGAGGTAAGACAAATGGATACTGGACGATCTTTTCCATGTACTGGTTGGCGCGAGTGCGCATTCCTTTAGCAAGGTCGGACTGCGCCAATACATCCAGCACAGTTTCGGCATCAAACGATAAGAGGTAGTGAACGCGGTCGAAGCGGCCTAGCAGTCGCACGGCTTTAAGTACGCTTAACAGTTCGTCGGGCTGCAGTCGATCTATGTCATCGACAACTACCAGGACGTTGACTCCGGCTTTCTGAATCGTCGCGGACAGCTTTTCAAAGCGCTCTTGGAACGGGTCCATCTCGAACGTGACATCGCCTGCTCGGTCAGCCAGGGATTCCGCAATGGCATCCGCGACATTCTTGACAGCGCCCTCGCCAAGCTTGCTTTCGATGGCTGATTTAGCTGCTGCTTTCGCGGCTGCAGCTGCTACCGGCGCCATCGCTAGGAGTTGGCCGGCAGCCTTTCGGCCCTTTTTGGTATTCCGCGGCATCGCTGCCGCGATGGCCTGAAAGAACTCGTCAGTAATCGCGGAGACATCATTTGCGGCCCAGGGCACAAAATCCACGACTGCCCAGTCGCCGCCACTGTCCTGCTCCAGAAAATGCGAGACCATATTCAGCACCGAGGTTTTTCCCGAACCCCAAGGGCCAGCCAGGCTGTAGACCATGCTCGAATGTCGCCCACCGGAGGCGATACGTTGTGCTAAGCGTCTAGCGAATCGTTTACGGCCGAGACGATCTTGATGGGGTTCGCGTATCGCGTTGTCCATGTTGCGACGCGGATCGAATCTAAACTCATCAGAGGCCATAACCTAATCATCTCTACGAACGGGGCGCGCCACGAGAACAATCATGACCCATCTCGAAATGTCGGTTTCCTTCGCACGACCGCCAGGTACCGACCCCACACGGTCGACGCCATCTAATGTTGCCCCGCGTGCCCATCAGACCTTCACACCAGCACGACTGGGCGCGCAATCCGGGCAACGAGTTGGTCGCCGCCCTCGCGTGCGGGTCCGTTCCCAACTACTCATACAGTCAGCGCAGACCAGGGTTTCGATCGCCGGTGGCGCGGGCGGTTTCGGCACCGATGTGTTCCGCGACTGCGCCTTACTCGTCGATCGACTGCTTCGGCATGGTGCACACAAGGGTGCACTGGATCGGCGCGCTGCCATCCAGGAGTCTCCGCATGTACCGCAAACTTGCGCAATGCCGGGATTGCCAATGTTCGTCACCCGCAGTGGGTTTCCGGTTGCGAGAGCGTGACGGTAATCAGCGAACGATGCCACTGGTACGCCGAATCGGCGGGCAGTATCCACTTTGGTGGACTCGGATGCGGTATCGGCGGCGATGAGCAATCCACACGACTTGGTAAGTGAGTCGTGCGTTTGGAGTCCGTGTGCACGGGCCTCTGGATGAATGGTGGCGTCACGGTCGATCGGGCTGCCGAGTTCGTCGAGCGCTGCGCCGGTGAAGCACACCTTCAATCCGGCTTCCAGGGTGAGGGTGGATTCGGCGATTCGGTACGGGTTCGTACGTCGGGTGACGAGCTTGGCGTCGAGATCGAGTAGCGCTGCCACGCGGCACAATTGGTCGAGCTCGGCATCGGTAATGACCGAGTCTTCCAGCGCTGCATCGATGAGGCCGTTGAGGAATTCTCGGTGTGCACGTTCCCGCTGCCGGTCATCAAGGCCGAGTTCGTGGGCCAGTTCAGTGAGCGCGACTCTCTCTTCGCTCGTTAGTTGCAGATCGCTCACGGCACGGTCGAGCAGGGTCACGTACGGCGCGACGTCGGCGTCTGCGTGTACTCCGCGGGCGAGTTCGGCGAGGTAGGGAACGTCGAGGGTGACGGCGGTAAATCCGTCCCGGGTGAGGATGCGCCGCGGTTGGGTTCGGTGCAGCGGGGTCGCTGAGACCGGCGAGCAGGGTGTGCTGAACGCGTCCGCGACGGCGAACAGGAGTTGGCCGGTGGCGCGGGCGTCGACTAGGGCTCGATGCGCATTGTTGATCGGGATGTCGTATTCGGCGCAGGCGACCGCGAGTTTGCAGCCAGTGGCGTGCAGGGTGTCCAGGCCATAGCCCCAGTCGATGTCGATGCCGGCCCGCGCGAGTTCGTTGCTGATCATGCGCGTATCGAATCGCAGGTTGTGGGCGACGACGACGGCGCCGTGCAACCGGACTGCGAGGTGATGGGCGACGTCGTCGAAGCTCGGAGCTTCGGTGAGCATGGAGGCGGTGACGCCGTGGATCCAAGTCGGGCCGGGGTCGCGGCCCGGGTTGATCAGGGTGTCGAATTCGTCGATAACCGATCCGGTTGCGTCCATGGTCACGATGGCGATCTCGACGACGCGGTCGGCACGGTACAAACCTGTGGTCTCCACATCGATGACGGCAATGCGATCAGCGCTGGTCAGGACATCAGCGATCCCTCGCTCGATCTGCCGGGCGCTCGCGGACAGGGCGTTGGGATTCTCGGCGCTCTGCGTTGCAGAGTGGGTCCAGCCCGTCCATTCGTCGCCGGTCCACCATCGCAGTTCTGCTTGATTCCACGGGTCGTGGTACCACCCCGGACTTGCATTCCCCATAGCAGCAGCTCCTCCCCCGTTGGTTCCGCACACCGCAGCTTAGAGACGAGCGGTGCCATTGATGGTCGTTTCGGCAGCGCATTCTGTAGCGCTTTCCCACCTGGCAGGGCCCGGTCGCGGGTAGCGCTACCTGCCTACGCGGCCACTGGGCTGCCGACAAGAAGAAGCCACCTTGGATCCCATGGAATGCGAGATTCCAGCAGAAATTGGTGCACCGGCGGGCGTTCTGCACTTACTAAACTGATGTCGGGCCAGTTGCACAGATCGTTGAGGGGGGCCGAATGTCTGAGGTACGGGTTGTTCCTGAGGACCTCCACGTGTCGGCAGCAACAGTCGATGTGCACGCCGACAGTGTCCGCGCTAAGCACGCGGCGGCCGACGCTCGGATCGAAGGTGCCCAGAAGGGTGTGCCTGCTGGGGCAGCGACCGTCCTTGGCGCCGCCGTGACGAAGTGGCAAGCCGACAGCACTGCCATGGTGAGTCGGATGATCAGCGATAGCAGCGGCCTGCGCAGCGGCGCCACGGCGTATGTCAACGCCGACGAGAACGCGGCCGCCGCCGTGGAGTCGGCCGGCAACCGGATCCGTCCTGAGGACATGGGCCTCTAGTAAGCAAGCCAGTGACTGTTTCCGTTGAGGACATCGACCGCTGGGATGCCGGTGACGTCCGCGAAGTCTTCAACGCCGCGCGTAGTCGTGCTGAAGCCGCTGCGGAGGCGTCCAACGGGATCGCCGAACTGCCGGCCTTTGGGACGTGGGGTGGTGAAGCCTCCGAGGCTGCCAAAGAGTCGATCGGCCAGACACGCAAAGACCTGGACGCGCACGGCAACGAAGCGATCGCCGTAGCACAAGCCGCACGCAAAGCCGCCGACGAGATCGACGCAGTCAAAGCGAGTCTGGCGCAGCTGCGCGCTGATGCTACGAGCGCGGGCTTTGAAATCGATCCGATCGGCAACAAGGTGCTGCCCGGTCCGGCATTGCAAACCAACATGATTGAGATGCTGGCTGCCGAGAGCACCCGCGAGGCATTGCAGGCGCGCTTGACGGCACTTCTGGCAGAGGCAGCCGGGGTCGACCAGGAATTGGCGCGCGCTATCGCGATGGCGACAGGTGCGGCACCCATTCCTGAAGGTCCGCACACCAATGATCCAGCCACGCAGGATATCTTGACCAAGCCACTGCCGGAGGATCCGCAGGAGTTTCGCGAAGCCTGGGACCAACTCAGCGACGAGCAGAAGGACTGGCTCTACGCGCGAGACCCGTTCATCGGCAACCATCCCGGAATGCCCTTCGAGGACAAAGACCAGTACAACCGTGTCCACCTCGACGAGTTGTCACAGTCAGCGCAGACCGAGGTCGACCGGATAGCTGGCGAGCATCCCGAGTGGGCGTCCGGCCCACCCACGACGGCGAATCCGAACCCGCCTAAGCCTTATCGGGAGTGGAGGCAGCGTCTCGATGACGCCATCAAGGTGGACCAGCAATACGATCAGGTCCACAAGGCCCTTGAATCGCCAGACGGACTCAAGCGATACCTCGGCATCCTCGATGAGGAGGGCCATGCCGCTGTGTCGATCAACAATCCCGATGAGGCGATACGGCACGCGACCTTTGTCCCCGGCACCGGCCAAGACCTGTCGCGCCTGGAGTTCAGTACCGAGAAGTCCGAGGCCATGCTGCAGGCGACACTGGCCGCCGATCCGAATCTCGACATCGAAGACGTATCCGTGACCACATGGATGGACTACGACCGACCAATGAACCTCATGCAGGCCGCATCGCCAAGCCACGCCCACGGCGGCGCCGACGCACTACAGGACTTCCAATCCGGACTTCGCGCCTCACACGATGGCGCAGCCGGGCCATCCACAAACACGGTCATCGGACACAGCTACGGTTCAACATTGATGGGCGCAGCCGGATTGGACGGCTACCTGGACGCTAACAACGTCGTCGCAGTCGGCAGCCCGGGAATCCTGGCAGGAAACGCTGGCGACCTGAATCTGCCTGCCGATGCCAACGTGTTCGCCACCCGCGCCGAGAAGGACATCATCACCCTCGCCACAGGCCTCACCCTGGGACCCGACCCGACATCCGGCAAATTCGGCGCCATCCCCTTCGAAGCGGCACCCGGCAAATCGTGGCCTTTCGGCCTGCCATCAGTCGACGCGCACAGCAGCTACTGGTCCGACGGCAATCCCGCACTACTGAACATGGGTAAAATTATTGCTGGTCAAACCGACGTCACCCCACCGAGTCCATGAATCTATGAAGATACGTATCGCAGCAATCGTTCTCGCGACCGGCGTGGTTGCCTCATGCTCAACGTCGCCGCAGGACTCTGCACCGCCCCTCGGACCGGCGTCGCCGTCCGGTGTCACCACGATCCCAGGAGGTCCGATGGAGGCCACTCCCACCGTGCCGAACCCGAAGATCCCGACCAGCCAGCAGGAAGCCCAGGACACCGTCTTGCAGTTGCTGCAGGAAACAGCCAACACGCTTCCCGCAGGGACGACTCTGGATGGCTCGCGGTACCGCATCGGCCGAATGGACAAGTACTGCGAGGACGACCCCTCGGGCCCCGAAGCCCCGGTCCACGTGGAGGACTGGCGGGATCTGAAGCTTCCGCCGGGAGCAGACTTCAACCAGATCATCGCCCAGACCGGTACCACTTGGGAACAGTGGGGATGGCAAGTCATCGAACGTGATGGGTTCGAGAAACCCAACCGGTTCGGCTACACCCCGGACGGTTACGTCCTGCACCTTGAGGCCAGGAACAACGCCGGCGCGGCCCCGCTGCTCATCGGGACCTCGCCCTGCTATCCCGGAAACCTGCGTGCGGACATACCCCGCAATCCTCCGGTGATCGCTCAGAATCCGCAGAACTGAACTTCACCGGTTGAACGGAGCACTGCGACCTGGTTCAAGTTCATGTCGCCGGTCCGCAGGAACCTACCTCCGCTACCCGAATCAGTCTCTCCACCGTCCCCGCTCAAGAAACTCTTCGCACCTCGGTTGTGCCGCAAGCGGTCCCGAATAGTGACGGCGATGCGCGTTGCCCGGTGGTGGGAACCCTGTCCGTTGCCTGGCCTGCGATCGTGCCCTCGGCGATCGCCTGGAAGCACCGATGACGCCGGTTTTGAACCCCACTGTTGACGTACGTCGCCAGGCAGACGACTATGACCGACATGCATTATGTCGTTACCGGCGGTACCGGGTTTATCGGCAGCCGGGTCATCACCCGCCTCCTGGCACGAGATCCCGACGCACGGGTCTCCGTGCTCGTGCGACGCGGATCGCTGCACCGCTTCGAAAGGCTTACCGCGGGGTGGGGTAAGGGGGTGAATGCGCTGGTCGGCGACCTGACAGCACCCGATCTGGGTCTGGACGGCGCCCAGGTCGACCCGGTCGACCATGTCGTGCACTGCGCCGCGATCTATGACATGACCGCACCCGAGGGCATCCAGCGGGCCGCCAATGTCGAGGGCACCCGCGCGGTCATCGCGGCGGCCCGCGAATGGGCAGCGACCCTGCACCACGTGTCCTCGATCGCGGTGGCCGGCGATTTCGTCGGCGAGTACACCGAGGACGATTTCGACGTCGGCCAGTATCTGCCCACCCCGTATCACCAGACCAAGTTCGAGGCCGAGGCATTGGTGCGCGCCGAACCCGGACTGCGGGCGAGGATCTACCGCCCGGCGGTGGTGGTCGGCGACTCCCGCACCGGCGAGATGGACAAGGTCGACGGGCCGTACTACTTCTTCCCCATCCTGGCCAAACTCGCTGTGCTGCCGGGGTTCACCCCGATGGTGCTGCCCGATACCGGCCGGACGAACATCGTCCCGGTCGACTTCGTGGTCGACGCCATGGTCCACCTGATGCACATCGCCGACGGCGACGGCCGCACGTTCCATCTGACGGCTCCGAAAACCATTGGACTGCGCGGTATCTACCGTGGTGTTGCCAAGGCCGCCGGGTTGCCACCGCTGGTCGGTTCACTGCCCGGGGCCGCGGTGTCCCCCGTCCTCAAGGCGACCGGTCGCGCCAAGATCGTGCGCAATATGGCGGCCACCCAACTGGGGGTGCCCGCCGAGATCCTCGATGTCGTCGATCTCGCACCGACGTTCGTCGCCGACCGCACCACATCCGCACTCGCGGGGACCGGCATCGAGGTGCCCGAATTCGCCTCGTACGCAGCGAAGTTGTGGCGCTACTGGGCACAGAATCTCGACCCGGACCGTGCCCGTCGCGATGACCCGCAAGGCCCGTTGGTCGGCAGGCATGTCGTGATCACCGGTGCGTCCAGCGGTATCGGGCGTGCGTCGGCCGTCGCCGTCGCCCGCCGCGGTGCCACGGTCTTCGCGTTGGCCCGCAACGCCGATGCTCTCGACGAACTGATCACCGAGATCCGCGCCGAGGGAGGGGACGCCCACGCATTCACCTGCGACGTCACCGATTCCGGCTCGGTGGAGCACACGATCAAGGACATCCTCGGGCGCTTCGGCCACGTCGACTACCTGGTGAACAACGCCGGCCGGTCGATCCGGCGGTCGGTGTCGGCCTCGACCGACCGGCTGCACGATTACGAGCGGGTGATGGCGGTCAACTATTTCGGTGCGGTGCGGATGGTGCTTGCGCTGCTGCCGCATTGGCGGGAACGGCGGTTCGGACATGTGGTCAACGTGTCCAGTGCCGGCGTGCAGGCCAACAGTCCCAAGTACAGCGCCTACCTGCCGACCAAGGCGGCCCTCGATGCGTTCTCCGAAGTGGTCGGCACCGAAACACTCTCTGATCACATCACTTTCACCAATATTCACATGCCTTTGGTGCGGACCCCGATGATCGCGCCGTCGCGCCGGCTCAATCCGGTGCCGCCCATCACCGCCGAGCACGCCGCGGCGATGGTGGTGCGCGGGCTGATCGAGAAACCGTCGCGCATCGACACCCCGTTGGGCACACTCGCCGATCTGGGCACCTACTTCACGCCTCGGCTGTCGAGGCGCGTGCTGCATCAGCTCTATCTGGGTTACCCGGATTCCGCGGCGGCCCGCGGACAGGCGCCCGAGGACGAGACCGCGGTCCCGCAGCGTCATCCCCGGCGCCCGGCGCGCGCTGTGCCCGCCGTGCGGATGCCGCGCCCGGTCAAGCGCGCGGTCCGAGCGATTCCGGGTGTGCACTGGTAACGGGCCGCACCTACTGTGGTGACGTGACAGGGCCCCAGACGCGTCAGCCGGTGTTCGCCGATGTCGATACCGGCGTGGACGATGCGATGGCGCTGGCCTATCTGCTGGCCAGCCCCGACGCGGAGCTGGTCGGTATCGCCTCGACGGCAGGCAATGTCCCGGTCGAGCAGGTCAGCAGCAACAACCTGCGACTGTTGGATCTGTTCGATGCCGCGGATATCCCGGTGTCCACGGGGGCGGCGGGTCCGCTGAGCATCCCGGTGCGGACCTGCGAGGACACCCATGGCCCCGAAGGCCTGGGATACGCCACGTTGCCTGCCGGTGACCGGGTGCTCACCGCGTATGACGCCGCGCACGCCTGGGTGAAGGCGGCCCGCGCCCATCCCGGTGAGCTCATCGGTCTGGCCACCGGACCGTTGACGAATCTGGCGCTGGCGATGCGGTTGGAGCCCGCACTCCCCCGGTTGTTGCGTCGGCTGGTGATCATGGGTGGCGCCTTCGATTACCGCGGTAACACCACCCCGGTGGCCGAGTGGAACACCCATGTCGACCCGGAGGCCGCCGCCGAGGTGTTCGCGGTGTGGAGTGCCGCCTGGGGGCTGAGCACCCCGACGCATCTACCGACCGTGTTGGGTCTCAACATCACCGAGTACATCGCGATGACGCCGTCGATCCTGGCCAGACTATCCGCCGCGGCCGGTGCACCCTCGACACCGTTGAGTGTCCTGGATGACCGGGGTACGCGGTCGAGGGCGGCCAATCCGGTGATCCGGGTTCTCGAAGATGCCATGCGGTTCTACTTCGAATTCCACTTCGACCAGGGTGAGGGGTATCTGGCGCATCTGCACGATCCGCTGGCAGCCGCGGTCGCGCTGGATCCGGATCTGGTCCGTTGCCGCGAAGCGACCGTCGATGTCGAGCTGACCGGCACCCTCACCAGGGCGATGACCGTGGTCGACTGGCGTGGACACTGGGGACGGAAACCCAACGCCCGCATCGGTGTCGAGGTCGATCCGGTCGAATTCTTCGACCGCTTCGTCGGACGGGTCGGCCCGTTCGCGGCGCGCTACTCGTAGATGCCCTCCACGTACCACCGGCGTTGGCGGTAGCACAGCAACATCGCCCGCCCTGGTGCGGTCAGCACCTGCGCTCGGGCGGTGTGCCCGGATTTCGCACTCGCCGGATCCCACCAGCGTTCGTCGACCGGCCATGGACCGGCCCACCACGTGAGATCCCCTCCGTGGCAGGCCGATTCCAGCCGAGCCGGATACGAGGAGAACATCCCGCGCCTGGTTACCCGAACCGGTTCGCCGTGGGCATCCAATACTTCCACCGGATCATCGAGCAGCACCGCCGGTGACGGTTCGGGCAGTTGACCGGGCCAGGGTTGCTCGGGGTCGAACCTGGGCACCGGTTCGTCGCCGAGTGCGGTCAAGGTGATGCGCTCGGCGGGGCCCCGGCCACCGCTGAGCACCGGCACCCGCACCGCCTCCAACCCCAGCAGACCTTGCACCCGTACCAATGCCCGGCGGGCCCGCAACCGGTCGTCATCACCGGAGGACCCCCACAGCGGAAGTTGCAGCGCCCCTGCCGAGACCACTTCGACCGGATGCAGACGCAGCACCGTGATCGGCGCGGTGGGCCCCTGCCCGCCATGCCGTCGGGCCAGCCAGCCGTCCAGCTGCCAGCGCACCCGGTCGGCGGTGGCATCCTCGGTCAGCGGCTCGGCGCATCGCCAGACCCGGTTCAGCTCTTCACCGTTGGCGGTGACGGCCTGGATGGCCAACCGCGTGCAGCCGACACCGGCAGACTCCAGGCTGCGATGCAGTTCACCGGCCAGCGAACGGCCGGCGAAGGCCGCGGCATCCACCCGGTCGATCGGTGGGTCACAGTTCATGACCACGTCCAGATCTGCGGGCAGTTCACGTCCCGAGGGGCCGCGGTCGGCCTCCCCGCGGGCGAACCGGTGTGCCTGCAGGGCATCGGCACCGAACCGGGAGGTCACATCGGTCCGGGACAGCTCGGCGAACTGGCCGATGGTCCGAATCCCCATCCGCCACAGCAGATCTGCCAATTCCTCACGACCCGGGCCGGCGAGACTCGGTTCGGCGGCCAGCTGTCGGATGGACAGCGCGGACAGAAACGCCGCGTCCTGACCGGGTTCGACGATCCGGCCCGCCCTGGCAGCGAAGACCGCGGTGCCCAGCTGGTCGGCGATACCGGTCTGACATTCCGCACCCACCGCGGCCACCGCATCGACCAACCGTTCCGCGACGGCCTGTTCGGAACCGAAATAGCGGGCGGCCCCGCGGATGGACACCACCAGCAGTCCCGGCCGTAACACCTCGGTCCGCGGCACCACGTCATCGACCGCGGCGGTCACCGCCTCGAAGTGCCTGGCGTCCCCGGCGGGATCCGCGGTGGCGACATGCAACTGGGGACAGCGCGCCTGAGCCTCCCGGCGGCGTAGGCCGCGGCGCACCCCGGCGGCTCTGGCCGCCGCCGAGCATGCGATGACGCGGTTGGCCAGGGTCACCGCCACCGGGTCGGTGGCACCCAGTCCGGCCGCGGTGGCCGCGGCGACCGCGGGCCAATCCATGCACCAGAGCGCCAGCACCCTGGACACGTCAGCCCCCCGCGGCAAGGAGAGGTCGGCCGGGCATCCGCCCTCTGGTTCGGGTGGCCAACCGGACCCCGGCTATCCGTCCCCGGCCCGGCACCGGGCCGTCGGGACCCGCGGCGGCCATGTCGTAGCCGTGCACCCTGGCATCCAACCGGACCGATGCCCCCTGCCAGTCCCCGTCGGTGATCAGGAGCGTGCACTCCTTCTGTCGGGCCCGTGCGGTCACCGCCCTCGCCCGGCTGATCGGCACCGACCGGCCGTGCAATGCCAACATCACCAGATCCAGACCGTCGAGCAGGATCGCAGCCACCTCCACCGGGTCCGGCCCCGGATCGGGTATCACCGCGATCCGACTGAGGTCGGCACCCATCTCGACCGCCGCCAGCAGACCGATATCGGGTTGCCCGACGATGGCCACGTGCCCACCCGCGGCGGTGGCTGCGGCCACCAACTGCAGTCCGAGCGACCGGGCCCCGGACAGCACCGCCACCGACCCCTTCGCCAGTACCGGTACCGGCAACGTGTCCGCGCCGGGTCCGAGCGGCGTTTCGTCCGGTGCTGGCAAACTATTTTCCGGGTGCGACGAGGGTTGCGCACTCCTTGCGCCGGTGGGTCCGGCGCCCATCCTGTCGGAGACCTCGGCTATCCTGCGACGAAGCTGTTCTACCTGTTCAGCACGCTGTTTTCGATGTTGCTCCAGGTCCATCGCCACCGTCACAGCAGCACCTCCAGCATCATCAGTAACCCACCGGTTTCGAACACCTGTTCGATCGCTCGAGTAAACACCTAGCCCACGGCAGCGTCAAGCCGCCCGCCGCACCGGTAGGAGGCCGGGATTGCGGTGAACACGAAAAGAGCAGCCCTCGGTAAGGGAATGCACCGATACCGCCATTGCGTTACAGTTTCTGCCACCAGATCCCGACGGAATGGGACTGCTGCACACGGTTTTCGCGAACCACGCGCCGACCGAGGATCCACCCCGATGGAAAAGGAAAAGGACCGAAAGAAATGGCATCAACGCTTCTGAGTCGTAAGGTTTCGGCTGCGATTGGTGGTGCCGCCATCTTCGCGATGATCGGCTTCACCGCCGCGTGCAGCAGCGACAGCGACAAGCCTGCCGAAGAAACCACCACCACGACGACAACCACCACGACGGAGCCCACCGTGGCGCCCACCGAGAAGTCGGTCAACCCCGGCATCACCGTCTTCACCCCGCCGCCGACGGCCCCGCAGTTCGACCCGAACTACCACGACTGACCCACCCACGACGGAAAGCGGGTCCAGATCTTTTCTGGGCCCGCTTTCCGTTGAGAACCCACTTTTAGCGAGCACACTTCAACCATGACCTTTCGGGCTGCTTCTTCGGTTCGCTCGCTGGCCGCGTTGGCCTTGGCAGGCATGCTCGTCCTCGGCACGACCCTGGTCCTGGACCGTAGGCATGTCGGCGACGACGGGACCAACGGCCCCATCGACGGCCCTTACGCCTCGCTGTTGGAAGCCTCGACCGATCTCGGGCCGGCCCGTGAACAGCACATCGAGTTCACCGCCAGCCTCACCGACGATGCCGAACCGGACGCGTTCATCGACTGGGCTGCCGACCGGGCCCTCGAGGTCCAGTGGCGCCCCGGCGACGACTGGGCGATCGTCACGGGCGCGCCCGGAGACGTGGAGCGCGCCTTCGATGTTTCCGTGCGCGACTACCGCGGCCGCCGCGGTCAGCAGTTCTATGCCTCCCCGCAGCAACCGCTGGTGCCCGACCACCTGCGCCACGAGGTCGCCGAGATCGGCCGCATCCTGAGCTACACCCCACACAAGATGTCGCGCCCCGATCACATCCCACTCGACGTTCCCGCCCAGGGCCTGACACCGGCCGCGCTGCTGAACACCTACAACGCAGACGATCTCGCGGCAGACGGGTTCACCGGCAAGGGAATCACCATTGTCATCTTCGCCTTCGACGGATTCAATCAATCCGATCTGGACAAATTCAGTTCTGCATTCGAATTGCCGCAATTCACGCCGGAGATCATCGGCGGAATGCCCGGTGAAACACGCGGCGAATTGTCAATGGACCTACAAGTCGCACACGCCATTGCTCCAGACGCCCGCAAGGTCGTGGTCAATGCCCATCCGACCGTCCAGGGCGGGGGCGGTTACCGCAAGATCGGCGAGATGCTCGAAGACACCGACCGCCGATTCCCCGGCGCGGTCTGGAGTTTCTCCATCGGCTGGGGTTGCGACAAGCTGATCACCGCCGCGGACGTGGCCCCGGTGCGTTCGGCACTGCGTGCGGCGCAATCGCGCGGCACCACCGCCTTCAATGCCAGCGGTGATCTCGCCGGGATGGAATGCCGCGGCGGACAGGACTGGTCTTCACCACCGAGCGCCCAGGACATCGGCCTCGATTCGATCGCCTCACTTCCCGAGATGACCAGTGTCGGCGGCACCACCTTGTCCACCGATGCCCAAGGCCAATGGATCTCCGAGCAGACCTGGTTCGATGTTCCGCTGTCCCAGGGCACCGGCGGCGGGGTCTCGAATCTCTTCGATCTGCCGCCCTGGCAGCGCAGCGCAGTCGGACTCGTTGCGCCGGAACGTGATATCGGCCGCCGGATGACGCCCGACGTCGCCGCCGTGGCCGATCCGTTCACCGGAGTCAAGATCGTGCTCAACGGTCAGTTCGTCACCGGTGGGGGCACCTCACAATCGGCGCCCATCTGGGCCGGGCTGACCGCGGTGATGAACCAGTGGCTGCTCGAACACGACGGCCAGTTGATCGGCGATATCAACCCACTGCTCTATCGCATCGCCGAGGGCGCGCCCCGACCCGCCTTCCGCGACATCACCCTCGGCGGCAATGCCGTCGACGTCGCGGGGCCCGGCTATGACCTGGTCACCGGTCTGGGCAGCCCCGATGTCGACAATCTGGTCCGCAATCTCCAACTCGCACAGAAAGTTCAGGCCTGATGACCGCTACCGCACCCGCGCCGGGGATGGTGGAGTGTCCGGTCTGTCGGGTCGACGTACCGGACGGCGAATACTGCGGTTTGTGCGGCGTCCCGCTCGCCGAGCACCGCGGCGGAGGAGGCCCGCACTGGCTGCGGGCGCGCACCTTCAGCGCGGCACCCGGACAATCCCTGTTGTCCCCCGCGCTGACGAGTTCGTTGTTCCCGCATCTCTCGCCACGGGCACGACGGGTGTTCCTGATGGGACTGGTGCTGTTGTCCGTCGCCCTCACCGCGGCCACCCTGCTGCGGATGCCCGCCGCACTGATCACGGTGGCTTCCCTCGGGCTGCCGCTACTGTTCGGTCTGTACATCCGTGAATCCGGGGTGTCCCGAGATATCCCGCGGTCATCGCTGATACTCACCGTCGTGCTGGGCATCGGACTCGGCGTCGGGTGGGTGTTGCTGACCGGCGCCGCGGTGGCCCGTGCCTACGGTGTGCCGCTCGGGGCCGGTGTCGCAGGAGCGCGGATCCTGCGCGACGGCATGGGTATCCCACTGGGCAGCATGCTGCTCATGCTGGCACCGGCGGTGGCTGTCCGGCTGTCCTGGCGGGGTGACCGGGAATCCTTGGACGGCTACGCCATCGGGGCGCTCGGTGCCGTCACGTTCACCGCCGCGGCCACCCTGTCCCGGCTGGCACCCCAGTTCAGCACCGGCATGATCAACCGTTCCCGGCCGTTGGACGGGTTGCTGGTCGAAGCCGGCATCCGCGGTATCGCGATGCCCCTGACCGCGGCGGCGGTCGGTGGGTTGATCGGTATCGCGCTGTGGTTCACCCGGCCACCGAGCAAGATCACCAAGCACCGCGGCGTGGTCCGCGGCATCCTCGTCCTGTTCGCGGTCGTCGTCATCGTCATCTACCTGTCCCTGGGCCTGGTCGACGTCGCGCGCGTCCCCCAGTTCCTGCAATTGGCCGGCCACCTCACGCTCTCCGCGCTCGCGTTGTTCGCCCTGCGGGTCGGATTGCAACTCGCGCTTCTCAATGAAGCCCAGGACGAGATCCGCCCCGACGAGCCGATCCTGTGCACCGAATGCAACCATGTCGTGCCGGATGCACCGTTTTGCGCCAGGTGCGGTGCGGCCATGCATGCATCCTCGCGCCGCTCGCGGCGGACCCGCCGCGAGGAACGGCCGATCAGGCTCGAGGAGAAACCCGCCGACGGCGAGATCGTGGTGGGACTGATGCCCGGATACTCGCTCTACACCGGTGATTTCACGGTCACCGAACCGCCCAAGACGTCGTTCCGCAACGTGTCGTTGATCCTCGGCACCGTCATCGTGGTGGTCGCCTCGGGCCTGGTCGGGCTTTCCGGACTGATCACCGAACCCGCCGCCCGCTACGCCTGTCCGCCCGATTGCGGCAGCCCGCCGATGGGTAGGGGGGTGGAGATCAACCCGAGGTTCACCGCCGCCGACGGATCGTTCTCGGTGTCCTACCCGGTCGAGAATGCGGCCTACCGGGTCACCAAGAATCCGAACGGGATCACCGCGGTGCTGCAGGCCGGCGACGGCGGCACCATGCAGTTGTTCAGTGAACCGGCCGCCGGACGCGGACCGAAGGACATCGCGGTCGATCTGGTGAACAAGACCTTCCCCGATACCCAGGCCGCCTACGAGATCCCCAACACGATGGTCGGATACCAGCTCGGCTACGGGATGGCCGCCGACTACTGGCCGCAGGGCGCAATGAGCAGCTCGGCCAGGATGCGCATCATCGTCATGGTCGCGGTCAAGAACGACCTCGCGTTGGTCGCGGGTGCCATCGGCCCATATCGCGCATTCGGCCCCGATTTCGGGTCGGGCAAACCGTCGGCGGCGAACCTGCAGCTTGCCTTGGACATGGGCAAGTACGTCAACAGCTTCAGCTGGCGCGGCGACCCACCCCGGTAACCGCCCACACGCAAGATTGTGACATTGACAAATGTCACCAATTGACGGTGTACTCGTCGGACGTTCCCACCACGGAGGTCCGGATGCCCGACCACGCTCTCCCCACCCGCGGTTCGCTGCGATCCCGCGGTGCCGCAGCCATCAGCTGCCTCACCCTGCGGCAGATCAGCGCGGTTCTCCCACCCGAACGAGCGTGGGGACTGTGGGCGTCCCGGCAGATCATCGCACGCGTCATGGACACCTTCGGACCGTCATTGCACGGTGTCGAGGCCGAGCCCGTCGACATCCGGCTGGCCGACGGCCGGCGTGTGGTCGGCGAATGGGTGCACGGCTCCAAGGGCGCCGACCGCACGGCACACCAAGCCATCTATTACGTGCACGGCAGCGGTTACGCGCTGTGCTCCCCGCGCACGCACCGGCGACTGACCGGCTGGCTGGCCCGACTCACCGGGCTGCCGGTGTTCTGCGTCGACTATCGACTGGCGCCGAAACACCGCTTCCCCACCGCCGCCGACGATGTGCGCGCGGGATGGGACTGGCTGTGTACCGAGGGCGGATTCGACCCGGCCCAGATGGTGATCGCCGGGGACTCCGCAGGGGGTCACCTGACCGTCGACATGCTGCTCCAGGCCGACGTGCCGCATCCGGCCGCCATGGTGCTGCTCTCGCCACTGGTCGACCTGACCTTCGGATTGGCGCGCACTCGGGAGGTGTTGCGTGCCGATCCCGCCATCCGCGCCGCCGACGCCGCCCGGCTGATCAACTTGTACTGCGCCGAAGCGGACGTCGCCGACGTCCGGCTGACTCTCGACGTCGCGGGCGGCCGGCGGATGCCACCGTCGCTGATCCAAGCCGGCGGCGCGGAGATGTTGCAATCCGATGCCCGCACCCTGCACGCCGATATCCATGCCGCCGGTGGCACCAGCGAACTGCAGATATGGCCCGACCAGGTGCACGTCTTCCAGGCCCTGCCGAGACTCGCCCCCGAGGCGGTACCGGCGATGCGCATCATCACGGCCTTCATCACCGAGGCGCTGCAACGAAACGCGGTCCGCGCCGTCGGCTGAGGCCGGGAGGTATCTTCGACTGATGCGGGGTGTCCGATTCATGACGGCGATCGCATGACGGCGCCCAAACCCCCGCGGCAGTCCGCAGGCGCGATCTCGACCATTCTGCTCGGACTGCGCCGGGCGCCGCGCCAGATCCGGCGCAGTTCCCGCGATGTCGTCGAGAACGCGGTGACCCAACTCTTCGACGCCGCCGTGCAACCGCACGGCGTCGCCGCCTCTGGTGAGTACCGCATCGAGGAGCTGGCTCAGCTGGCCGGAACCACCACCCGAAACATCCGGGTCTACCGTGACCGCGGGCTGCTCCACCCACCGCTGCGGGTGGGCCGGATCGCACTGTTCAACGACACCCATCTGACCCGGTTGCGGCTGATCACCTCGCTGCTGGATCGCGGCTACAACATCGCCCATGTGCACGAGATGCTCTCCGCGTGGGAACAGGGCAAGGGTGTGGGTGAGCTGCTCGGACTGGAATCGGCGATCGCGGGCAGCTGGGCCGCCGAGAAGCCGGAACGGATGAGCTTGTCGGATGCGCGTGACCTCGTCGACGACGATGCCGGGTTCGCCCGCATGGTCGACCTCGGGATCGTCAAGATCGAGGATGCCGACACCGCGCAGGACGAAGAAGTGGCGATCATCGTGCGCCCCAAGCTGATCGAGACGTTCAACGAGCTCCGCCAGTACGGCGTGGCACCCGAGAAGCTCATCGGTCTCCACGAGCAGATCGCCCCGCTGGTGGACCAGATCAGCGCGATCCTGGTTCAGGCGGGGATCGAGGAGGTGCTGCACCGCATCAACCCCGGTGCGGCACTGCCGCCGGACACCGAGATCGCGGAACTGCTGACCACGCTGGTACGGTTTCGCACCCAGGCCGTCTCCGCGGTCTCCTCGACGCTCTCGTTCTCCATCGAGTCGACGATCGAGTCGGCGGTCGGCCAGATTCTCGGCGACCTGATCGAGAAAGAGGCCGAGCAGCAATCCGACTAGCTCAACCGGTGACCAACAGCTCGTGGTCGCCTGCGCTCCACGCCTGCTCGAACACATCCGTACTGACCTGTTCGCCGCGCGTGTCATCACCGCCACTGTCGCCCAGATAGACGATATCGTTCGGAACATCCACTGCCGCAACGGTGATCAGGTGACCACAACCGGTCCGATCCCCCTCGGTGTCCCAGATGATCTTCGAGTTGACGCACACGATGGCCTGCCGGTCATCGTTGAGATAATCCAGCAGCGCGTCCATCCCGGTGTCCAGTCCGCCCTCGGAAGCGACCGAATCGTTGGTGTAGTCGGCCTCGATCCCGAAGTGATCGAGCAGAAGCAGCAGGTCGGTCGTGCAGGTGCCGTGCCCGATGCCGCCGTCGCTCGGATCGAAACTCTCGTCGTAGACGGGCTCGCCGGGACTGCACTCACTGGGTGTGGCCGCCGCCAGATCGATCATCTCCCGCTCCGAGGGCGGGTTGCCATTGACCTCGCCGATGACCATCCGGGTGGCCATCAGCCCACAATCACCCTGGGACTGCTGGGCCCAGTAGCGGCTCGCGGCCTCCGGGTCTCCGTAGACACCGTCCGGCGGTTCGGGTTTGGCCTCCGGTTCCGGCGCCTGCTCCTGTTGCTTGACACGCACCTGCACCGGACGCGTGGCGCGCGTACTGCAGCCCGAATGCGATTCCGCCGCAACCGAACTGGCAGGCGCGGCGGTCGGCTCGGCGGCCTTCTTCGAGCAACCGGCCCCAAGCAGTGCCAACACGGCAAGAGTGAGCACACCTCGACGAACCGACTTATTGACCATGACGGCAAATTAGCAGATCCCGTTCGTCGGCCGGGACGTTTCAGGAGCGCAGCGCGATCACTCCCACTCGATGGTGCCCGGCGGCTTGCTCGTGACATCGAGCACCACCCGGTTGACCTCGGGTACCTCGTTGGTGATCCGCGTCGAAATGCGTTCCAGCACTTCGTAGGGCACCCGCGTCCAATCCGCGGTCATGGCGTCCTCGCTGGAGACCGGCCGCAACACGATCGGGTGACCGTAGGTGCGCCCGTCACCCTGCACCCCGACCGACCGCACATCGGCGAGCAGCACCACCGGGCACTGCCAGATCTGATGATCCAGTCCGGCCGAGGTCAGCTCCTCGCGGGCGATGGCATCGGCCCGTCGCAACGTGTCCAGCCGCTCGGCGGTCACCTCCCCGACGATGCGGATTCCGAGTCCCGGCCCCGGGAAGGGTTGCCGCGCAACGATGTCCTCGGGCAGACCCAGCTCACGACCGACCGCGCGCACCTCGTCCTTGAACAACAGCCGCAGCGGCTCGACGAGGGTGAACTTCAGGTCGTCGGGCAGTCCGCCGACATTGTGATGGCTCTTGATGTTCGCGGTGCCGGAGCCGCCGCCGGACTCGACGACATCGGGATAGAGCGTGCCCTGCACCAGGAAGTCGACCTCGCCACCGGATACGTCGACCGCATCGCGGACCGCACCCTCGAACGCCCTGATGAACTCGCGGCCGATGATCTTGCGCTTGCCCTCGGGGTTGGTCACCCCGCTCAACGCCTCCAGGAACCGGTCGGCGACGTCGACGGTGACCAGCTTGGCGCCGGTGGCAGCCACGAAATCACGCTGCACCTGCGCCCGCTCCCCGGAACGCAGCAGTCCGTGATCGACGAACACACAGGTCAAGCGGTCACCGATGGCCCGCTGCACCAGCGCGGCGGCGACGGCGGAGTCCACCCCACCGGACAGACCACAGATGGCGCGGCCGTCGCCGACCTGCTCACGCACCTGCGCCACGAGCTGGTCGGCGATATTGGCCGGAGTCCAGCTGGCCCCGATTCCGGCGAATTCGTGCAGGAACCGGCTCAGGACCTGCTGTCCGTGCGGCGAATGCAGCACCTCGGGGTGGTACTGGACGCCGGCCAGCCGCCGCGCCCGATTCTCGAAGGCTGCGACCGGAGCTCCCGAGCTGGCCGCCACCACGTCGAATCCCTCCGGCGCCTCGGTGACGGCGTCACCGTGGCTCATCCAGACCGGCTGGATCCCGGGGAGTTCGGAATGCAGTTCCCCGCCAGTGACTTTGAGCTCCGTGCGGCCGTACTCGCTGGTGCCGGTGTGGGCCACCGTGCCGCCGAGCGCCTGGGCCATGGCCTGGAAGCCGTAGCAGATACCGAAGACCGGCAGGTCCAGATCGAACAGCGCGGGGTCCAACCGTGGCGCGCCCTCGGCATAGACGCTGGCGGGCCCGCCGGAGAGCACGATCGCCTGCGGGTTGCGCGCCTTGATCTCCTCGACGGTCGCGGTATGCGGGATCACCTCGGAGAACACCCGCGCCTCGCGGACCCGTCGCGCGATCAGCTGGGCATACTGCGCACCGAAGTCGATGACAAGCACCGGACGTACTGAGGCTGATTCCACCCGGACAGTCTAGTGCTCAGGTGCCGAAGAGCCGGTCCCCGGCATCGCCGAGGCCCGGAACGATATAGCCGTGTTCGTCGAGTTGACGGTCGATGGCCGCGGTGTAGACGGGAATGTCGGGGTGCGCTCCGTGCAGGGCGGCCAGCCCTTCCGGGCAGGTGAGCAGGCACACGAACTTGACCGAACGCGGGCTGTGCTCCTTGAGCCGGTCTATCGCGGCGATCGCGGTGTGTCCGGTGGCCAGCATCGGATCGACCACGACGACATCGCGTTCGCGAAGGTCATCGGGGACCTTGAAGTAGTACTCGACGGCGACGTGAGTCTTCGGGTCACGGTAGAGGCCGATATGGCCGACCCGGGCGCTCGGTACCAGGCTCAGCATGCCGTCCAGGATTCCGCCGCCGGCGCGCAGGATGGAGACGAACACCAGCTTCTTGCCGTCGATCACGCTCGCGGTCATGGTCTCCAGCGGCGTCTCGATCTGCTCGGTGTGCAGCGGGATGTCACGCAACACCTCGTAGGCCATCAGCGCCGACACCTCGCTGACCAATCGTCGGAAACTGTTGGTGGAGACGTCCTTCTGGCGCAGGGTGTTCAGTTTGTGGGTGACCAGCGGGTGGTCGATCACATGCACCTGGGAGGGCAGGGACATCGACGCTCCTTTCGGATTCTCAGAAGACGGTGCCGTCACTGCTGACGGTCAACGGTGGCAGCCCGCCGCGCAACCGTTGCGCCAGCTCGCGGCCTGCGGCCCAGGTTCCGCCCTCCAGTACGCAGGCCAGCGGCAGCCGGTCCGCCCCGAGTCCCAGCCGGGCGCGCACCAGGTCGGCCACCTCGTCGAGCAACGCGACGGTCAGGGCCCGCCATTCGACCACCAACTCATCCGCCGGTGCCCAGGTCTGCGATGCCCAGCCCGCATCGCGCAGCGTCAACACACCGGTGTCGAGCAACAGCCCGCCGTTGCGGTACTCCGGCAACCCGGTCAGGGCGTCGATGCCGGTCACCTGCACCCCCGCCCAGGTGAACGGTTCCAGCAGCGAGTAGGTCAGCCATTGGGACAGTTTGTGGAAGGGCATCCAGCCGGCGGTCGCCCCGAGGCCGGGAACCGCACCGTGACGCCAACAGTCCCCGAGCGGTTCGCCGTCGATGGTGTTGTCGGCGGGCCAGATCGGCGACAGTGTGGCAAGCAGCACGGCAAGGATGTCGTGCGCGGCGATCGTCGGGGCCGCCGGATCGGTGATCAACAGGTCGTACAGTCCGCCGGGACGACCGGGCTCGCCGAACGCGTCGGGCCTCTCGGCCAGGGCCGCACCGAGGCGGCGCAGCACGTCGACCCTGCCGTCGAAACCGACCAGCGGATTGGTCGGGCCCACCTGCATCGCGGTGGCCAACGCGTCGGCGTCCAGTCCGATCAGACCTGCCGCGTCGGCCTGTAGCGGCCGGTCCGGTTCCGAGGAGAACACCCCGGAAGTGAATGCGTGCCAGCTGGCGACGCCCAGTCCCTCGGACCTGCTGAACTCCCTGCCGTCCTCGTGATAGCGCCAGTCGGGGCCCGCCCCGGCGTCGAGCAGGACGCTGACCACCGCCAGGTCGATCATCGCGCGGGCGCGTCCGACCGGGTCGAGGCCGTCGAGGTCCAGGCGGCGCCGCACTCCGCCGGCCTCGAAGTGCCGCCACCGGCTGTGGAACGGGATATCAAGGTCGGGAAAGCGGCGCAGGGTCAGATCGGCGACCTCGGCGGCCGCGCCGGGCAGCGCATCGTCGTGCACGGTGAACCATGCGGAGTCACCGGCGCGGGCGCGGGCCAGCAGATGGTGGGCCCTGGCGCGGATCTCGGTGGTGCTGCGCAGGGTCTGCGCCGGATTCACACCAACCCCCGACCGATCGTCCTCTTCAGGTCGTCGGCATCGGGCACCGGGCCGGGGGTGAAGTAACCGGCAGCCATCTTGGCGTCGATCTCGACACGGGCGTCGGCCGGGATCAGCTCGTCGGGGATGTTGACCCGCTCCCCCACGCTGATCCCCGATCCGGTGATCGCGTCGTACTTCATGTTGCTCATCGAGACCAGGCGGTGGATTCGGGTGATGCCCAGCCAGTGCAGGACGTCGGGCATCAGCTCCTGGAAGCGCATATCCTGCACGCCCGCAACGCATTCGGTGCGCGCGAAGTACTGGTCTGCGGTGTCGCCGCCCTCCTGACGTTTGCGGGCGTTGTAGACCAGGAACTTGGTGACCTCACCGAGGGCGCGGCCCTCCTTGCGCGAGTAGGCGACCAACCCGACCCCGCCGCGCTGCGTCCCCGCGATGCACTCCTCGATGGCGTGCGTGAGGTAGGGCCGGCAGGTGCAGATGTCGGAGCCGAACACGTCGGAGCCGTTGCATTCGTCATGCACCCGGGCGGTCAGCTCGACCGTCGGATCGGCGAGGTGTCGCGGGTCGCCGAAGATGTAGACCGTCTGGCCGCCGATCGGGGGAAGGAACACCTCCAGGTCGCCACGGGTGACCAGTTCGGGATACATCCCACCGGTCTCCTCGAACAGCGCCCGCCGCAGCGCGGCCTCGGTGCACCCGAACCGGGCGGCGACTCCCGGCAGATACCAGACCGGTTCGACGGCCACCTTCGTCACCACTGCGGCACCCCCGTCGAGCAGGACCGTCCCGTCCGGGACGAGCCTGCCCTTCTGCATCGCCTCGGCGACCTCGGGCAGCATCACGTGCGCCTTGGTGACCGCGATCGTCGGCCGGATATCGTGATCGGCGGCCAGCTGGTCGGCGAACACATCGGCCACCGCCGCACCCCAGGGATCGAGGCTGACGATGGCCTCGGAGTTCTGCCACTGCGGGTGGGGACCGATGACATCGGTCGGCGTGGTGTTGGTGAGGTCGGCGCGGTGCTGCGGGGACAGCGCCCCGGCGGCCACTGCCAGGGCGCGGTAGACACCGTAGGACCCGCTGTGGGTGCCGATCACGTTGCGATGTGCGCGGTTACCGGTGGTGCCGACGATCGGTCCGCGTTCGGCAGCCGTGGGCGCTCCCCACCTGATAGGCGGCGCCAGCGGTCCACCGCTGTGCGATGTCAGCCGGATGTGGCGCGCGCCGATGCGATCCGTTCCCACGTCGACTCCTTCGCAGAACACCATCGCGCAACCAGAGACTGGTTTGTCCCTCGCATCGTATCAGCGCGACGGCCGACGCACCGGGTACGCGAATATCTCAGTCCGAGAACGGTATTCGGGCACCGACCCGGATGTGGTGTCAATACCCTGCGGGCGGGGTACCCGCCCCGGACGCCTGTAGCCATGCGCGAGAGGAACACCCCGGTGACCGACACCCAGCCCAAACCCACCACCACCGATGCCGGAATCCCCGTACCCAGCGACGAGCATTCCCTGACCATCGGTCCGAACGGACCGATCCTGCTCCAGGACCACTACCTCATCGAGCAGATGGCCAACTTCAACCGCGAACGCATCCCGGAGCGCCAACCCCATGCCAAGGGCGGTGGCGCGTTCGGCCACTTCGAGGTCACCAACGATGTCAGCGCCTACACCAAGGCCGCGTTTCTGCAACCCGGGGTGAAGACCGAGACGCTGGCCCGGTTCTCGACCGTCGCGGGCGAGCGCGGCAGCCCGGACACCTGGCGCGACCCGCGCGGGTTCGCCGTGAAGTTCTATACCCAAGACGGCAACTTCGACATGGTCGGCAACAACACACCGGTGTTCTTCATCCGCGATCCACTCAAGTTCCAGCACTTCATCCGGTCCCAGAAGCGGCGCGCCGCCAACAACCTGCGCGACCACGACATGCAGTGGGACTTCTGGACCTTGTCACCGGAATCCGCGCATCAGGTGACCTGGTTGATGGGTGACCGCGGTATCCCGCGCACCTGGCGGCACATGAACGGGTACTCCAGCCACACCTACAGCTGGATCAACGCCGATGGCGAGATCTTCTGGGTCAAATACCATTTCAAGTCCGATCAGGGCATCGAGTTCTACACCCAGGACGAGGGCGACGAGATGGCCGGTAAGGACGGCGACGCCCACCAGCGCGACCTGTTCGATGCGATCGAACGCGGCGAGTTCCCCAGCTGGACACTCAAGATGCAGATCATGCCGTTCGAGGACGCCAAGGACTATCGGTTCAACCCGTTCGACCTGACCAAGGTGTGGCCACACTCCGACTATCCCCTGATCGACGTCGGCAGGTTGACCCTGAACCGCAACGTCACCGACTACCACACGGAGATGGAGCAAGCGGCCTTCGAACCCAACAATGCGGTGCCCGGCACCGGATTGAGTCCGGACAAGATGCTGCTCGCGCGGGACTTCGCCTATGCCGATGCCCACCGGCACCGGCTCGGGGTGAACTACAAGCAGATCCCGGTGAACTCGCCGAAGACCGAGGTGCACAGCTACTCCAAGGACGGCGCGATGCGGGTCACCAACGTCACCGACCCGGTGTATGCGCCGAACTCCTACGGCGGTCCGGCAGCCGATCCGGCCCGCACGGCCGAACCGCTCTGGCATGCCGACGGCGATATGGTGCGGGCGGCGTACAGCCTGCACGCCGAGGACGACGACTGGGGTCAGGCCGGGACGCTCGTGCGCGATGTGCTCGATGACGCGGCGCGCGATCGGCTGGTGACCAATATCGCCGGGCATCTGTCCGACGGGGTGTCCGAGCCGGTGCTGCAACGCGCGTTCGAATATTGGCGCAATGTCGACAAGGACCTGGGCGACCGCGTCGAGGCGGCAGTCAAGTAGCCGCCCACCCACCGCGACGGTGCGCTCAGATCGAGAAACCCGCAAGGATCTCGATCTGCGCGCACCGTCGTGCGTGGTGCTAAGCCGAAGGTGACAGCTTCGACACCGGTTCGATGGGCAGTCGCCGCAGCCCGGCGGGTGCCTCGACCGGGACGACGGGCTTGACCGGCTCGATGGGGTCCAGTCGCTGGTAGGGCTCACCCTGGGCAGGCCGCAGGTCGTCCTCGCCCTTGTTGGGCCACAACGCCGCGGCCCGCTCGGCCTGGGCGGTGATCGACAACGACGGGTTGACCCCGAGGTTTGCCGAGATCGCCGCACCGTCGGTGACGTAGAGCGTCGGATAGTTGTACACCCGATGGTAGGGGTCGATGACGCCATGCTCGGGGCTGTCGCCGATGGCCGCGCCGCCGAGGAAGTGCGCGGTCAGCGGAATGTTGAACAGTTCGCCCCAGGTGCCGCCGGCAACGCCGTCGATCTTCTCGGCGATCCGTCGGGTCACCTCGTTACCCGCGGGAATCCAGGTCGGGTTGGGCAGACCGTGGCCCTGCTTGCTGTCGAGCATGCGGTAGCCGAACCAGGTCTTGCGGCTGAACGTGGTGATCGAATTGTCCAGATGCTGCATGACCAGCGCGATCATCGTGCGCTCACTCCACTTGCGCGGGTTGAGCAGGCGCAGCGTGCCGCGCCGGTCGTTTCGCGCGGTTTCGAGCAGCTGCTTCCATCGCGGCACGTCGGTGCCCTCCGGCCCGGTGCCATCGGTCATCAGCGTCTGCAGCAGACCCATCGCATTCGAGCCCTTGCCGTACCGGCAGGGTTCGACGTGTGTGTCGGCGGTCGGGTGGATCGACGAGGTGATCGCCACCCCATGGGTGAGGTTGAGATCCTCACCGACGGTGAGCCGCCCGGCACCGACGATGGACTCGGAGTTGGTACGGGTCAGCACGCCGAGCCGGTCGGACAGGCGGGGCAGTTTCCCCTTGTCGCGCATCCGGAACAGCAGCTTCTGGGTGCCGTATGTGCCGGCCGCGAGGATGAGGTGGTTGGCGGTGAAGGTCTTCTTCCGCCGGCGCAGCTTGCCCCCGGTGCGCACGGTGTGCACCTCCCAGACGCCGTCGGGACGCTGCGAGAACTCCCGCACCGAGGTGAGGGGATGCACCTGCGCGCCGGCCCGCTCGGCCAACCCGAGATAGTTCTTGAGCAGGGTGTTCTTGGCGCCGTGCCGGCAACCTGTCATGCACTCGCCGCACTCGATGCAACCGGTGCGGGCTGGGCCGACCCCGCCGAAGTACGGGTCGGGCACGGTCTTTCCGGGTGTCTTCTCACCGTTCTCACCGAAGAACACTCCGACCGGGGTTGGCACGAAGGTGTCCCCGACGCCCATGTCCTCGGCGACCTCCTTCATGATCCGGTCGGCGTCGGTGAAGGTGGGGTTGGTGACCACGCCGAGCATGCGCTTGGCCTGGTCGTAGTGCGGCATCAACTCCGACTGCCAGTCGGTGATGTCCTTCCACTGCGGGTCGTTGAAGAACGGCGCCGGCGGCACATAGAGCGTGTTGGCATAGTTCAGCGATCCACCGCCGACACCCGCGCCGGCCAGGATCATGACGTTGCGCAGCAGGTGGATGCGCTGGATGCCGTACATGCCGAACTGCGGCGCCCAAAGGAATTTGCGCAGGTTCCACGAGGTCTTGGCGAAGTCCTCGTCGGCGAATCGTCGGCCGGCTTCGAGTACCCCGACCCGATAGCCCTTTTCGGTGAGGCGCAGCGCGCTGACGCTGCCGCCGAATCCCGAACCGATGATCAAGACGTCATAGTCAGGCTTCATCCGACCATTATGGGCCTACCGACGGGTAACTAGCTAGACAGGGACGCCTAACTTGTAAAGAGATCGTGGATGTCAGATTCCGTCCGCCAAATGGTGGTACACCGCGTTCCACCGGAGTTCGCGCTGGAAGGCGTACGCCTCGGTATCGGCATCGATGCTGACCAGCTCGGTCCCGAGAATCGTCGCAAGGTCCCGCAATGCCGGCCGCGGGAGCGCGGTGGACAACACGGTGTGGTGGGGGCCGCCGGCCATCAGCCACGCCTCCGTGGAAGTCGACCAGGACGGCTCGGGTTCCCAGACCGCGCAGGCGACCGGCAGGCTCCGCAACGGTGTGGGCGGTTCGATGACGTGCACATCGTTGGCCACCAGCCGGAACCGGCCGCCCAGATCGCAGATTCCCAGTACGACGGCCTCGCCGGGAGCCGCGGTGAACCGGAGCCGGACCGGGTCTTCGCGTCCACCGATCGCCAACGGATGCGCCTCCACCGTCGGGGTGCCTGCGGCGATGCTGGGGCACACCTCGAGCATGTGGGCTCCCAGGATCGTCTCCGCTCCGGGGGTCAGGTCGTAGGTGTAGTCCTCCATGAACGACGTGCCGCCGGGCAGACCATGGCACAACGTCTTGACGGCGCGCACCATGGCGGCGGTCTTCCAGTCCCCTTCGGCGCCGAACCCGTAGCCGTCGGCCATCAACCGCTGGACCGCAATACCCGGCAGCTGACGTAACCCGCCGAGGTCCTCGAAGTTGGTGGTGAACGCACCGAAATGCCCGTCGTCGAGGAACTGGCGCAGCCCGATCTCGATGCGCGCGGCCTCCCGCAGACTGTCGTGCCTGTCCCGCCCGCGGAGCAGGTCATCCGCGACACGGTAGAGGTCCTGGTACTCCTGCACGAGTTTGTCGATGTCGGGGTCGGGCACCGCGTCGACCGAGGCCACCAGATCGTTGATCGAGTAGGAGTTGACCGAGACGCCGAACTTGGATTCGGCCTCCACCTTGTCACCCTCGGTCACGGCGACATCGCGCATGTTGTCACCGAACCTGGCCAGTCGCAGACCCCGCAGATCCGCCGC
The DNA here is from genome assembly GCF_000691525.1 of Mycolicibacterium neoaurum ATCC 25795. Classification (GTDB taxonomy): domain Bacteria; phylum Actinomycetota; class Actinomycetes; order Mycobacteriales; family Mycobacteriaceae; genus Mycobacterium; species Mycobacterium neoaurum. Next base: position 564,929 of record NZ_JMDW01000008.1, on the reverse strand, counting down.
GGCCAGGGCCGCCCTCGCCCAGGAACCGATCCGGCCCGTCGTGTCCGGATCGGTGACATGTCCCGCGATGGTCGCCCTTGAGACAGACAGCCGCGTCTGGATATAGCCGAACTCGCGATCCCCGTGTGCCGCCTGGTTCAGGTTCATGAAATCCATATCGATGGTTTCCCAGGGGATTTCGACGCCGGACTGGGTGTGGAAGTGCAAGAGCGGACGGCGCAGCGCGTTGAGGCCGCGGATCCACATCTTCGCGGGTGAGAAGGTGTGCATCCAGGCGATGACACCGGCACACTGTTCGTCCGCGCTGGCCTCACTGAGCAGGCGGTAGATCGAATCGCCGGTGGTGACAACGGGTTTCCATACCACCGGAACCGGCATGTCCGAAGAACCATCGAGACGCTCGGCGATCGCGCGAGACTGCTCGGCGACCTGGTCCAGAATCTCCTGACCGTACAGTGACTGACTCCCGGTGACGAACCAGATCTCCCGCACGCTGGCGGGCGCGATCGGTGTCGTGGTGCTGTATGCCATCAGGCTTTCCTCTGTCCGTAGATGTTCTGGTAACGGTCGAAGAGACCGTCCACCACGGCCGCCGGCAGCGACTGTGGGGTGCCGAGCTGGCGGCTGATGAAGGTGGTGCGGGCGACATCCTCGAGCATGACCGCGGCCTTGACCGCCGAGCGGGCATCGGCACCAACGGTGAACGGCCCGTGGTTACGCATGAGCACTGCCGCGGATCTGCTGTCACGCAACGTTTCCACGATGCCGCGGCCGATCGAGTCGTCGCCGATGGCGGCAAAGGGCCCGACCGGTATCTCCCCGCCGAATTCGTCGGCGATCATGGTCAGCACACACGGGATGGGCTCCCCAACCGCCGCCCATGCGGTGGCGTAGGTCGAGTGGGTGTGCACCACTCCGCCGATCTCGGGCATGTGCCGGTATACGTAAGCATGTGCGGCGGTGTCCGAGGACGGCGCCAGGTCACCGTCGATCAGGTCACCGTCCAGCGAGCAGACCACCATGTGCTCGGGTCGCATCGCGTCATAGGAGACCCCGGAAGGCTTGATTATCAGCAGATCCCGGCCGGGAACCCTGGCGGAGATGTTGCCTGCCGTCCAGATCACCAAGCCGTAGCGGGTCAGTTCCGCATGCAGTTCGCACACGTGGCGGCGCAGGTCGGTGATGGCCTGCTCGACATCGGACAAGACGGTCACTGCTCGCTACCCACCTTCTCGTGTTCGGCGTCCCGTGCCACGCGCAGCGAACGCAATCTGCGCATCAGGGTGTTGCCCCGGCCGAACCAGTCGTGCAGCGCCACATACTCGGCATACAGCTCGTCGTAGCGGGCCGCGTTGCGTGGGATCGGCAGATATGCCTCGGCTTTGCGGCCACCCATCCGCGCCGATGCGGTCGGCACGTCGGGATAGGCGCCCGCGGCGGTGGCGGCGTGGATGGCCGCACCGAGCGCGGGGGCCTGCGACGAGGTGACCACCGACAGCGGTAGTCCGGTGACATCGGCATAGATCTGCATCAGCACGCGGTTCTTGACCAGACCACCGGCCACCACCAGCTCGTCCACCGGAAGCCCGGCGCGCGTGAAGGTCTCGATGATCATCCGGGTGCCGAAGGCGGTGGCCTCCAGAAGTGCGCGGTACTGGTCGACGCAGGTGGTGTCCAAGGTCTGCCCGACGATGACGCCGGACAGCTGATGGTCGACGAGCACCGACCGGTTGCCGCTGTGCCAGTCCAACGCAACGAGACCGTGCTGGCCGACCATCTGCTCGCCCGCCTTCTCGGAGAGATGGTCGTGAACCGACATGCCGCGCTGTGCCGCCGCGTCCACGAATTCGGCAGGGACACAATTCTTGACGAACCACGCGAAGATGTCGCCCACACCGGACTGCCCGGCTTCATAGCCCCACAGTCCGGCGGTGATCCCGCCGTCGACGACACCACACATGCCCGGAACGTCCTGCACCGCCCGGCCATTCATGACGTGACAGGTCGAGGTTCCCATGATCGCGACGAGCCGTCCCGGCTCGGCGGCATCGGCCGCGGCGACCGTCACGTGCGCATCGATATTGCCGACCGCCACCGCGGTGCCGACCGGCAGTCCTGTCCAGGCCGCGGCCTGCGCGGTCAGTCCGCCCGCCGCGGCACCGAGCACGGCGACGGGTTGATCCACCTTGTCGGCGACGAAATCCGCGAAATCCGGATTCAGCGCGGTGAGGAAATCCCGTGACGGGTACGCGCCGTCCTGACGGATGGCTTTGTAACCCGCGGTGCTGACATTGCGCACATAGCTCCCGGTGAGCTGCCAGACGATCCAGTCCGCGCCTTCCACCCAGTGCTCGATGCCGGCGTAGACGCTCGGGTCCTCTTCCAGGATCTCCAGCGCCTTGGCGAATTCCCATTCGCTGGAGATGAACCCGCCGTACCTCGGCAGCCAGGACTCACCGCGGACCGCGGCGAGGGTGTTGATGCGATCGGCCTGTGGTTGTGCGGCATGATGCCGCCACAACTTCGCGTATGCGTGCGGCCGGTCGGCGTACTCCGGCAGCTGACACAACGGGGTGCCATCCCGGCGTGCGGGAACCATGGTGCACGCCGTGAAATCGGTGCCGACGCCGATGACGTCGGCGGGATCGATACCTGCGCGGGCCACCGCCTCGGGTACCGCATAGCGCAGCACGTCGACGTAGTCCTCGGGAACCTGCAACGCATAGTCCGGTGGCAGCCGCACACCGATGTCGCCGGGCAGTTCCTCGGTGAGCACACCGTGCCGATAGACGTGTTCGGCAGAGGCGAGTTCTGACCCGTCGGCGATACGCACCACCAGGGCGCGTCCGGACAGTGTTCCGAAGTCGATTCCGACCGCGTACTTCTGCACGCTCATCCGCGCTCCCTACCGGCCCGATATCCGTTTGTGCTCCACATCACAACGCGAATGTTAACGTGAACATATGAAAAGGGTCAATGGGCGGCCCGGCTTCTTCAGGATCTGCAAATGGCCGTCGCCACGTTCAGAGAAGCGTTAAGGTGATCGTTAACATTGGCGATCGGGCCATACCGATCTCGACCGACGACGACCCGGGAACGGACGGCACCAGGTGCACAGCTCCACGATTTGCCCACCACGGCCGATGCCGACCACCTGCGTGTCCGAGGTCGGTTGAGCCGATGAGTCGCGGCAATAATGGGGCGATGACCCGCAAGCCCGTGATGTCCGACGTCGCCAGGCTTGCCGGGGTCTCGCACCAGACGGTCTCGCGGGTGATCAACGGCGCCAGCAGTATCCGGCCCGAAACCAGGGCGCGTGTGGAGCACGCCATCGCCCAGCTCGGTTACCGGCCCAACAGTGTGGCACGGGCATTGGTCACCAACAGGTCCGGCATCATCGGCATCATCGGGTCGAGCACCGGTCAGTACGGTCCGTCGAGCATCCAACGATCGGTCGAGGAATCGGCGCGGGCGGCGGGCTTCTTCTCCAGCTCGGTGACGCTGGCGGCGGTGACCCGACAGGAGATCCGGGGTGCCCTCGATCATCTCTCGCGATTGGCGGTCGAGGCAATCGTGATGATCGCCGCTCAGCAGGACGCGCTGAACGTCGTCTATGCCGAGGATTTCGGCGTACCGGTCATCATCGTGGAGGGTGACCTCAGCGGTTCGGGGATGTCCGTCGGCGTCGACCAGGTGGGTGCCGCACGGGTTGCCACGCAGCACCTGATCGACCTCGGGCACACCGATATCGCGCATGTCAGCGGACCCGACGGATGGCCGGAGGCACACGCCCGCACCCGCGGTTACCTCGATGCCATGCTGGCCGCGCGGCTGTCGCCACGACCGGAACTCAAGGGCGATTGGAGCGCCGCCCGCGGCTACCAGCTGGGCCGCCAGATCGCCGAGAATCGTTCCATCACCGCGGTTTTCGCCGCGAATGACCACACCGCGATCGGGGTGCTGCACGCATTGGCAGAAGCCGGCCGCCGGGTACCCGAGGATGTCAGCGTGATCGGCTTCGATGATATTCCAGAGGCCCCCTATCTCATCCCGGCACTGACCACCATCCGCCAGGATTTCGCCGCTGTCGGACACCAGGCCATCGCGATGGTGCAGGCCCGCCTTGCCGGCACGGAATGCTCGATCGACCTGCTGCCGTCGGATCTGATCGTGCGGGACAGCACCAGCGCACTCCGATGAAAGCGCACGGGGACCAGTACTCACTCAACGCAGACTCGGCACGGGCGGTCATCACCGCGGTCGGCGCCGGGATCCGGCAGTTGTCGGTGGACGGTATCGACCTGACCCCGGGTTATCGCGCCGATGTCGTGCGACCGTACTATGCCGGCGCGGTGTTGATGCCGTGGCCGAACCGGGTCCGCGACGGTCGCTGGTCTCTGGACGGGGAACCGCAGCGCCTCGACATCACCGAACCCGAGCACGGTAACGCGCTGCACGGGTTGCTGTGTTTCACCGCCTATCAACCCGTCGCACAGACCGATTCCTCGATCACCCTGGCGGCGACGGTTTTTCCGCAGCATGGGTATCCCTTCACCCTGGCGACCACCGTCCGGTACACACTGGTCGGCGATGGCCTGCAGGTGACCCATTCGGTCACCAACACCGGATCCCGACCCGCGCCGGTCGCCATCGGTGCACACCCATTCCTGTGCATCGGCGATGTCCCGGCAGCCGATCTCACCCTGACGGTCCGCGCCGACACCCATATCGACGTCGACGACCGCCTCAACCCGGTCGGGTCCGGTCCAGTCAGCGACGGGAACTGGGATCTACGCGCCGGACGACGGGTCGCCGATCTGGACCTCGACGATTCGTGGACCGACCTGCATATCGTCGACGGCGGGAGCACCCACACCCTGCGGGCCCCGGACGGTCGGACGGTATCACTCTGGGCCGACGAACAATTCGGGTATGTCCACGTGTTCACCACCCGCCGCTACCCGACAGCCGACGGCCTCGGCACCGCGGTGGCCATCGAACCCATGACCGCACCCGCCGACGCCCTCAACAGTGGTCGAGGACTGCGGTGGGTGGCACCGTCGACGACATGGTCGGCGTCCTGGTCCATCACCTTCGGTTGAGTCAGCACACCCGCCTGGCGGCACCGCTCGGCGTGGCATGCAGGAAATCGGGCTCCGGCAGGCCGGCGTCGTGGGCCGCACGTCGCACCGACTCCATGGTGAGGCCGATATGGTCGAGCCGCACCAGCGCCAGCACCGATCCGCCGAAGCCGCCACCGATCATCCGCGCGCCGAGCGCACCGGCTGCCAGCGCGGCGGCCACCGCGCAGTCCAATTCCACGGAGCTGACCACCAGGTCGTCGCGCAGGGACGCATGCGAGGCGGTCAGGTGTGACCCGATGGCCGCGAGTTCCCCGGCGCGTAGCAGCGCTGCCACCGCGTCGACGCGACGGATCTCGGTCAACACGTGTCGCAGCGCGCCGGTGAGCATCGGGTCGTCGACGGCCGCGCGGCGGAGTACCTCGTCGATATCGGTGCCCTCGGAGACCGCCGCGCAACCGATACCGGACCACACGCGTTCCACCGTGGACCGGCGCAGCGCATACCCGCCGTCGACAAGCCGGTGCGGAGCGTTGGTGTTGATCACCAGCAGGGCCAACCCCGCCGCCGCGAGATCCAGCGAGAGGTACTCGACGGCGAAACTGCTGCAGTCCAACAGCATCACCTGACCCTGGCGCGCGCGTAACGCGACAGACTGATCCATCCCGCCGGTGGCCGCACCCGCGACGATGTTCTCGGCGGTGACGCAATCCCTGGCCAGCGTGCGGCGTCCGGCATCATCGGTGGCGGCCCCGAACAGCTCTGCGATCGCGAGTGCGACGGCCGATTCCAGTGCCGCCGAGCTGGACAACCCGGCGCCCTCGGGCACCGACGAGTGGACCGCGATGTCCAAGCCCGGCATGCGGGCGATGGTGTCGTGATAGGTCATCGCCCATGGCACCCCGGCCACATAGGCGGGCCAGCCGTTCGGGTGGCCCGGCTCGACCTCGCTGGCCGCCCCCTCCCACACGTCCTCGTAGGCGGTGGACGCCACCCGCAACCGGTCGTGACTGTGCACCCGCACCGCAACCGCGGTCGCGTACGGCAGCGCAAAGGGCATCGTCTTCGCCCCGGTGTAGTCGATGTGTTCGCCGATCAGGTTGGCTCGCCCGGGGGCGATCCACACGCCGTCCGGAACGGTTCCGAAGCGCTCACCGAAGAGGTCTGCCGCACGCTCGCCGAGATGCTCCGGTGCCACGGTTTTCACCCTCGTCGCCAATGCTCTGGTCGACGTCCTCATCACCGGTATGCCCACCGTGTCATCCGAGGGCACGCAACCGATCGGCGATCAGTTCCGGTGTGGTGTCGTTGACCCAGGCGCCCATCGCCGATTCCGAACCGGCGAGGTACTTCATCCGGCCGGGCGCACGCATCAGGGAGAACAGCTGCAGGTGCAGGCGCCCGAACGGGCGATCGGCACCCAGTGGCGCCTGATGCCAAGCCGCGATGTAAGGGATCGAGCTCACGCCGTCGAAGAACCGTTCCAGCCGACCCAGCAGCTGCAGATAGACCGTGGCCAACTCATCGCGTTCGGACACCGATAACGCCGCGAAGTCCGGGACGTGGCGGTGGGGCATGAGATGGATCTCGACGGGCCAGCGCGCGGCGGCGGGCACGAAGGCCGTCCAGTGCTCACCGGTCACCAGAATGCGCCGCCCGCTGCGGAGTTCGGCATCGAGGATGTCGACGAACAGGTTGCCACCGGTCTCGGTGGCGTGCCGACGGGCCTGTGCGATGAGCGCGGTGGTGCGTGCGGGCAGAAAGGGATAGGCATAGATCTGACCGTGCGGGTGGGTCAACGTCACGCCGATCTCACGACCCCGATTCTCGAAGCAGAACACCTGCGCGACATCGGATGACGACGACAATTCGGCGGTCCGATCCGACCAGGCCTCGATCACGGTGCGCGCGCGGCGCCAACCCAGGTCGACGAACGAGGCGTGCGGGTCGCTGGTGAAGCACACCACCTCACAGCTGCCCGCTGCGCGCGCCTGGGGCCACAGCGACTCGCCGTCTACCTCGGTCGGTATCGCGGCGGCACGCGGCGACAACGCGGGGAACCGGTTCTCGAACACCACGACGTCATAGTCGGCAGCCGGGATCTCGGTGGCCGGGGCACCGGGTCTGGTAGGTGCCAGCGGGGAGGAACCCGGCTCGGGCAGGAACGTCCGGTCCATGCGCTGGGCGGCGATCGTCACCCACTCACCGGTGAGCACGTCGAAACGCAGATGTGCCTGCGGTTGAGCCGGTTCCAGATCACGGGTGTCGGTCAGACCGCCGGTTCGCCGGATGCGTCCGTCGGCATCGACCTCGTCGAAGTAGATGAGTTGCCTGCCGTCGGCGAGCTTGGTGACGGTCTTGCGCACCGCATGCCCACCGGCGGTGAGCTGGGCGGTATCGGCCAGCATCGGATCACCTTCCGCCGCGACGCTTGTTGTAGATGTCGAAGCCGACAGCGGCCAGCAGCACCAGGCCCTTGATGACCTGCTGCACGTCACTGCCGATCCCGAGGATGGACATCCCGTTGTTGAGGACGCCGAGCACCAACCCACCGATGATCGCGCCGAACACCGTGCCCACCCCGCCGCTGGACGATGCACCGCCGATGAATGCCGCGGCGATCGCTTCCAGCTCGAAGTTGATACCGGCCTGCGGGGTCGCCGAGTTGAGCCGGGCCGCGAACAGCAGGCCGGCGACGGCGGCCAGCATCCCCATGTTGACGAACACCAGCAGGGTGACGCGCTTGTTGCGGACCCCGGACAGACTGGCCGCGGCGGCATTACCGCCCACGGCGTACACCTGACGGCCGAAGACCGTGTTGCGCATGACGAATGCGTAGACCAGCGTGAGGATGACCAGGATGATGCCGACGATCGGCACGCCCCGGTAGCTGGCCAGCAGCAGTGTGACCGCGCCCAGCGCCGCCACGATGCCCACACATTTGCCGATGAACAGCGGACGGCTCAACACTTCCTGGCCGTAGCGCATCTGGCTGTGGCGCCGCTTGATCTGCATGACGACGGTGACCAGCACCGCGATCGCGCCGAGAATCACCGTCGGCCAGTGATAGAGGGCGGCGTTGCCCAGTTCAGGTAGGAATCCGCTGCTGATCTGTTCCAGCCCGCGCGGCATCGGGGCGATCGACTGTCCTTCGAGGACGTATTGCGTTGCGCCGCGGAACATGAGCATGCCGCCGAGGGTGACGATGAACGACGGGATACCCACATAGGCGATCCAGAATCCCTGCCAGGCACCGATGAGCGCCCCCATCGCGATGCACAGCACGGTGGCCAGCAGCCAAGGCATATCGCTGCGCACCATCAGCACACCGGCCATCGCGCCGGTGAATGCCGCCACCGAGCCGACGGACAGGTCGATGTGCCCGTTGATGATGACGATCACCATCCCGATGGCGAGCACCAGGATGTAGCCATTCTGTTGGATGATGTTGGTGACGTTGAGCGGTTTGAGCACGATCCCGCCCGTCCAAATTTGGAAGAGCAGCAGGATCGCGATGAGCGCCACCATCATCCCGGACTTGCGCACATGCGCCATCAGGAAGCGCCCCAGCGGGTTACCGCCTTGGCGTGGAGTGCGACCGTTGCGTTCGGGGCCCGACGCCGGAGCCGGCCGTTTGGTGGTGATGGTCACGCGGAGCCTTTCATCATGTGGTACATCAGGGTTTCCTGGGTGGCCTCGGCGCGCGGCAGCTCACCGGTGACCCGGCCCTGACTGAGGGTGTAGATCCGGTCGCACAGACCGAGCAGTTCCGGCAACTCCGACGAGATGACCAGGACGGCCTTGCCGCGGGCGGCGAGTTCGTTTATCAGGACATAGATCTCGTGTTTGGCACCGACATCGATACCGCGGGTCGGCTCGTCGAGGATCAACACGTCCGGGTCGGTGAACAGCCACTTGCTGAGCACGACCTTCTGTTGATTGCCGCCGGAGAGCTTGCCGGTGGCGGTCTGCACCGAGTCGGTCTTGATCCGCATGGACCGGCGGAACTGTTCACCGATCCGCGTCTCCTCGTGCTGGTCGATGACCGATCTGCGGCTGACCTTGTCCAGGGATGCCAGACTGATACTTGTCGCGATGCTGTCCATCAGGTTCAGCCCCAACGATTTCCGGTCCTCGGTCGCGTAGGCGATGCCGTTGTCGATGGCACGCGGCACCGAGCTGGTGTCGATCTCGCGATCACCCTTGAAGACCGTGCCGCTCTCATATCGACCGTAGGATCGGCCGAAGACGCTCATCGCGAGCTCGGTGCGTCCGGCGCCCATGAGTCCCGCGATCCCGACGATCTCACCGGCACGAACATTCAGCGTGACATCGTCGACGACCTTGCGCTGTTGGTCGATGGGGTGACGTACGGTCCAATTCGACACCGCGAACACCACATCGCCGATCTCGCCACCCTCCCGCGGCGGAAATCGGTCGGTCAGGTCCCGGCCGACCATCGCGCGCACGATGGCGTCCTCGGTGAGCTCGTCGTCGACCGGTACGGTCCCGATGGTCCGGCCATCGCGCAGCGTGGTCACGCTGTCTGCCACCTGCATGACCTCGTTGAGCTTGTGCGAGATGATGATCGAGGTGATCCCCTGCCTGCGCAGCCCGACGATCAGGTCGAGCAGGTGTCGGCTGTCCGCATCGTTGAGCGCGGCCGTCGGCTCGTCGAGGATGAGCAGGCGGACGTCCTTGGACAACGCCTTGGCGATCTCGACCAGCTGTTGCTTGCCGACTCCGATATCGGAGACGCGGGTCTGCGGACTCTCCTTGAGACCTACCCGGTCCAACAGTTCCTCGGCCCGGCGCATGGTTTCGTCCCAGCGCAGCACGCCGCGGCGGGCAATCTCGTTGCCGAGGAACATGTTCTCGGCGATCGACAGATAGGGCACCAGCGCCAGCTCCTGATGGATGATGGCGATACCGCACCGTTCACTGGACCGGATATCGCGAAACTCGCACGGTGTTCCGTCGAAGAGGATCTCGCCGGTGTAGCTGCCGTGCGGGTAGACCCCGCTGAGCACTTTCATCAACGTCGACTTGCCCGCACCGTTCTCGCCGCAGATCGCGTGGATCGTGCCGTTGCCCACCGTGAGGTCGACATCCGAGAGCGCCTTGACCCCCGGGAATTCCTTGGTGATTCCCCGCATTTCCAGCAATGGCGGTGCGGTCACTGCAGCTGCTCCGGCGTGTAGAAGCCCGAATCCACGAGGACCTGCTGGTAATTGGACGCGTCGACGCTGACCGGCTGCAGCAGATGCGCCGGCACCACCTTCACACCGTTGTCGTAGGTCTCGGTGTCGTTGACCTCCGGGGTGCCGCCGGTGATGACGGCATCGGAGAGTTGCACCGCGGCCTCGGCGAGTTCACGGGTGTCCTTGAACACGGTCTGGGTCTGTTCACCGGCGATGATCGATTGCACGGAGGCCACTTCGGCGTCCTGTCCGGTCACGATGGGCAGCGGTTTGGCGGCATTGCCGTATCCGGCGCTCTTGAGCGCGGAGAGCACACCGCGGGAGATGCCGTCATAGGGCGAGAGCACGGCGTCGAGGCGAGCGGTCGTGTATGCCTGGCTCAGCAGGTTGTCGGTGCGGGACTGCGCCAGCCCACCGTCCCAGCGCAGGGTCGCCACCTGGTCGAAGGTGGTCTGGCCACTGGGCACGACCAGCTTGCCGCTGTCCAGGTAGGGCTTCAGCACGCTCATCGCACCGTCGTAGAAGAAGGTGGCGTTGTTGTCATCGGGCGATCCCGCGAACAGTTCGATGTTGAACGGTCCGGCGCCATTGGCCAACCCGAGCTTGTCGACGATGTATTGCGCCTGCAGCACACCGACTTTGAAGTTGTCGAAGGTGGCGTAGTAGTCGACGTTGGGGGTGCCCTTGATGAGTCGGTCGTAGCTGATGACCGGGATGTTCGCATCGGCGGCGCGTTGCAGGGTGTTGGTCAGCGACGAACCGTCGATCGGCGCGATCACCAGCAGCTGCACACCCTTGGTGATCATGTTCTCGATCTGGGAGACCTGGTTCTGCACGACGTCGTCGCCGTACTGGAGGTCGGTCTGATAGCCGAGCTCCTCGAACTGGGCGACCATGTTCTGCCCGTCACCGACCCAACGCTCCGAGGATTTGGTGGGCATCGCGATGCCTATGGTGCCCTTCTCCTGCCCGCCGGCGCCCGTGCTCTCCGTGGACCTGCCACATCCTGTCAGCGTCATGGCGGTGGCGATCGCCACCAACAGTGCGATCCACCAGGACAGCTTTCGCATCGGTTCCTCCTCGACCGTCAACCTCGGTCGCTGCGAGAAGAAGGAGCGGCCGGGTTACAGAATATGAACGTTAACAAACCGAATACGAGTATGTGAGGCAGTTCACTTCTTGTCAATGGTGTGGGCGCGCAAACCACAATTCACCAGTACGAGACGCCCACACTGCCCGGCCATCTACCCACAAACCTTCGGCACGCACACCCCGAGGCCCGGCCGATGTGAGCTTTAACATCCGGCGAGGCCGGCGCCCCGATCGACTACGCGTCGACCGTCAGGCCGACCTTCTGAAATTCCTTGAGATCGCAGTAGCCGGCCTTGGCCATCGAACGGCGGAGCCCGCCGACCAGATTCAGCGAGCCGAACGGATCATCCGACGGGCCGTTGAGCACCTTCGACAGTGACGGACGTTCTCCCAGCCCGACCTGCAGGAGCGCGCCGCGCGGCAAGGACGGATGGGCCGCCGCAGAAGGCCAGAACCAGCCACCGCCCTGGGCCTCCTCGGCCACCGCCAACGGCGTACCCAGCACCACCGCGTCGGCGCCGCAGGCGATCGCCTTGGCCAGGTCGCCGGAGGTGTGGATATCGCCGTCGGCAAGCACGTGCACGTAGCGGCCGCCGGTCTCGTCGAGATACTCGCGCCGGGCTGCCGCGGCATCCGCGATCGCGGTCGCCATCGGCACGCTGATACCCAGGACCTCGTCGGAGGTGGTGACCCCCGAGGTCGACCCGTACCCGACGATGACACCGGCAGCTCCGGTGCGCATCAGGTGCAGTGCGGTGCGGTGATCGAGCACGCCACCGGCCACCACCGGCACGTCGAGCTCGGAGATGAAGGTCTTGAGGTTGAGCGGTTCGCCGGCGTCGTCGTGATCCTTGGCGACACGCTCGGCCGAGATGATGGTGCCCTGGATGACGAGCAGGTCCAGACCGGCGGCCACCAGCGAGGGCGTCAGCGCGGCGGCGTTCTGTGGACTGACCCGCACCGCGGTGGTCACCCCGGACTCCCGGATGCGCGCGACCGCCGCCCCCAACAGTTCGGGGTCCAACGGTGCGGCGTGCAGTTCCTGCAGCAGGCGGATCGCGGCGGATTCATCGGACGCCCCGGCCGCAACATCGATGACCTGGGCGATCTTGGCCTCGACATCGGCGTGCCGACCGATCAGGCCCTCACCGTTGAGCACACCGAGACCGCCGAGCTTGCCCATCTCGATGGCGAACTCGACCGACACCAGCGCGTCAGTGGGGTGTGCGACAACCGGGATCTCGAACCGATAGGCGTCGAGTTGCCAGCCCGTCGAAACGTCCTTGGAGGACCTGGTGCGCCGGGACGGGACGATGTTGATGTCGTCGAGTTCGTAGGTGCGGCGGGCGGTTCTGCCCATGCCGATTTCGACCATGTCACGCATGTGGAAAGCCCCTTTCGGGCCTGATCGGGCGCCTTATCTGGCGTAGTAGTTCGGGGCTTCGACAGTCATCGTGATGTCATGCGGGTGGCTCTCCTTGAGCCCGGCCGCGGTGATCTGCACGAACTGCGCCTGCTGGAGATGCTCGATGGTGTCCGAACCCGTGTAGCCCATCGCGGCGCGCAACCCGCCGGTCAGCTGATGGATCACCGTGGACAGCGGTCCGCGGAACGGCACGCGGCCCTCGATGCCCTCGGGCACCAGCTTGTCCTCGGAGAGCACATCGTCCTGGAAGTAGCGGTCCTTCGAGAATGAGCCCCGTGAAGCTCCTCCGCTTCCGCGTCCCTGCATGGCACCCAGCGAGCCCATCCCGCGGTAGCTCTTGAACTGCTTACCGTTGACGAAGATCAGATCGCCAGGGGATTCCGCCGTGCCGGCGAGCAGGGATCCGAGCATGGCGGTGGAGGCGCCGGCGGCCAACGCCTTGGCGATATCGCCGGAGTACTGCAGGCCACCGTCGGCGATGACCGGCACGCCCTTGCGCGAGCAGGCGGCGACGGCTTCCAGGATGGCGGTGATCTGGGGTGCCCCGACGCCGGCGACGACGCGCGTCGTGCAGATCGAGCCGGGGCCGACCCCGACCTTGACCGCGTCGGCACCCGCATCGCACAACGCGGCGGCGGCGGCGCGTGTCGCGACGTTGCCGCCGACCACGTCGACCCGCTCACCGACGGCGGCCTTGAGCCGGCTCACCATGTCGAGCACCAGCCGGTTGTGCGCGTGCGCGGTGTCGACGATCAGCACATCGACACCGGCGTCGGCCAGCGTCATGGCGCGTGTCCAGGCATCGTCACCGATACCGACGGCGGCACCGACGAGCAACCGCCCGTCGCTGTCCTTGGTCGAGAGCGGGAATTGCTCGGTCTTGACGAAATCCTTGACCGTGATCAGCCCGGTCAGCTTGCCGTTGCCGTCGACGATCGGCAGCTTCTCGATCTTGTGCCTGCGCAGCAGCCCCAGGGCGGCCTCGGCCGAGACCCCGGCGTGGGCGGTGATCAGCGGCGCCTTGGTCATCACCTCCGAGACGGGCTTGGACTGGTCCACCTCGAAGCGCATGTCGCGGTTGGTGATGATCCCGACAAGGGCGCCCGCCGAATCGACCACGGGCAGACCGGAGATGCGGAAGCGCGCGCACATGGCGTCGACCTCGGCGAGGGTGTTGTCCGGCGAGCAGGTCACCGGGTCGGTGACCATGCCGGCCTCGGACCGTTTGACGGTCTCGACCTGTCCGGCCTGCTCGGCGATCGACAGATTGCGATGCAACACACCCATACCCCCGGCGCGCGCCATCGCGATGGCCATCCGCGCCTCGGTGACGGTGTCCATTGCCGAGCTGACCAGCGGCACCCGCAACCGGATGCGCTTGGTGAGCTGACTGGACGTGTCGACGTTGGCGGGCACGACATCGGACGCGGCCGGTAACAGCAGCACGTCATCGAAGGTGAGGCCCAGCATCGCGATCTTGGTCGGATCGTCACCGCCGGTAGGGACCGGTAAGGCGAGCGGGACGCTGCTTTCAGCGATCGACATGGGTGGAGCCTCCACTAGCAACAGTCGTGAATCTAAGAGGCCATCCTATCGGCAATGACCTCCAGGCTCGGCCCGGGCGCGGCACGCCGCGCAACCGGTGGCGCGAAGCCAGCGCGGCTGCGTAGGCTAGATCCGTGCGTGATGACCTCCCGCCGGGCCTGCCACCTGACCCGTTCGCCGATGACCCGTCCGATCCGTCGGCGGCTCTTGATGCGATCGAACCCGGTCTCCCACTCGACCCGCAGGAGCGCAGCGCCGTAGAAGCCGATCTGGCCGATCTGGCGGTGTATGAAGCGCTGTTGGCGCACAAGGGCATTCGCGGTCTGGTCGTCTGCTGCGACGATTGCCAGCAGGATCACTATCACGACTGGGACATGCTGCGGGCCAACCTGCTGCAGTTGCTGGTCGACGGCACGGTCCGCCCGCACGAGCCTGCCTATGATCCCGAGCCCGACGCCTACGTCACCTGGGATTACTGCCGCGGCTACGCCGATGCCTCTCTGAACGAGGCGACGACGGAGCCCGACGGCTTCCGCTGACCTGCGGTTATTCGCCCGCGCCGACCGGCGCCGTTGTGGTGGTCGTCACGACCGCCGAGGTTGACTGCTCGAGTTCGGTGGTGACCGCCGGTTCCGGTGACTGAGCGGGCGCCTCCTGCTGTGGCTCCGGTGCGGCGCTCGTCGCCGGCGGTGCCACGGTGGTGCTGGTGGTCGGTGCCACCGTTGTCGTGGTGGTCGTCGATGGTGCGGTGGTCGTCGTCGCAGCGGGTGCGGACGTCGTCGAGGACGTGCTCGGCGCGGTGGTGGTCGGCGCACTCGACGGTGCCTGCGACGTGGTGGCGGCATCCGACGGACTGGTCGCGGGCTCGGACGTGCTTCCCTCGGACGGACTCGTCGTGGCCGGGCTCGTCTCGGTGGAGCTGGTGCCGGACGGGCTGGTCTCGGTCGTCGTCCCCGTGGTCGTCCCGGTGGTGGTCGGCCCGGTGGTGGTCGGCCCGGTGGTCTCGGTGGTCGTCGTCGTGGCCAGCACCTCGGGACCCGGTGTGGTGGTGGCGGTGGGGGTTTCCTCGATCACCGGCACCGGCAGCAGGGTCAGCGGGGACGGCGGCAGGACCGGCATCGGCTCACCGGGAGGTGGCAGCGTTGCGGCTGGGTTCTGCGCGACGACCTTGTAGGTCAACGCATTCCACTGCTGGATCAGATCCTGCTTCTGTTCGACCGGGCCCACACTCTGCACCGTCGACGACAGCGCGGCGAGCTTCTCCTGGGCCTGGTCCCACTGCCCCTTTTCGACGAGCTGCTGCACTTGCGCCAGCTCGGTCTGGGCGGCCAGCACCACGGCATCGTCGCGGGTGGCGCGCTCTTCGCCGAAGATCATGGTGCGGACGCCGTACAGCACGTCGCCGGGGCCCGCGGCGAACACCGCGGTGCCGAACCCGCCGAGACAGAGCACGGCCGCGGCCGCGGAGCCGACGACGGCCAGCCCGAAGCGGTTTCGGCCTCTCGGCCGGTTGGTGGCGTCGAACAGTGCGGCGGTGGCCTGCGAGGGCGAGACGACATGGTCCATCGGGACGTGCCGGACCTCGTCGCGCCAACCGGACAGCAGGGCGGCCAGTTCGGCGTCGCCGCGGTCGGTGGAATACACGGGTTGCTCGCCCGCGAGCGCATCCAGGAACCGGTCGGCGCGGTTGATGTCGTTGAGTGAGGGGTCACCGCCGTTGGCGGTCCAGCGACCGAAATCAGGCATATTCTTCCCCTCCTCCCGCAATCTGTGTCTTGAGTTTGGCCAATGCGCGATGCTGGGCAACCCGCACCGCACCGGGTGTGGAGCCGACCGCCTCTGCGGTCTCCTCCGCGCTCATCCCGACCACCACACGCAGGATCAGGATCTCGCGCTGCTTCTCGGGCAGGATGGCCAGCAGCTTCTCCATCCGAGCCGACGCGTCGGCGTCGAGGGCGAGCTGTTCGGGCCCGGCCTCACCGGAGAAACGCTCCGGCACGTTGTCGGTCGGCTCGGCGCGATTGCGCGCCGACGCCCGGTGCGCATCGGCGAGCTTGTGCGCAGCAATGCCGTACACAAAGGCCAGGAACGGACGTCCCTGATCTCTGTAACGCGGCAACGCCGTGATGGCGGCCAAGCACACCTCCTGCGCAATGTCGTCTGCGGACAGACCACTTCGTTCAGCGGACCCGATCCGGGCCCGGCAGTACCGGACGATGATCGGGCGGATGGTCTCCAAGACCACCCTGAGAGCGTCCCTGTCCCCCGCCACAGCATCAGCGACGACTTCATCGAGACGTTCTCCCGAAATGGTCATCGTGGGTGATCTCTCCAGCGTTACGGATGGGACGCAACCGGGCGGGTGCGCCACACAAACATTAACGATCGCAACCGGGCGGAACGGTTCAGTGGCGCGACCACACGCCGCCGCGGTTTCGGATGGTCTCGGCGGCCAGGTCCCGTGCGGCCGTGATGGCGGCTGCCGATCCGCCCGCGCTGCCGATGTCGGCGAGCAGGCAACCGACCGCCCAATGCAGCGGGACCAGCCCGAACTCGGCAGTGAGTGTGAAGGCGGCGTCCGCGACACGACGCGCCTCGTTCAGGTCACCGGTGCAACACAGGGCGGCGGCCAGCACCACCTGCGATTTGGCGCGGTGTCGCACCGACCCGAGCGTGTCGGCGTCCTGCACCGCTTGTTCGGCATGGCCGATCGCCGCCGGCCCGTCGGCGCCCGCCATCGCCAACTCGGCGGATACCCAGTGCCTGCGCACGGATTGCCGGGGTACGCCGGAGTCGCCGGTCGCGCGCTGCAACAGCCGGGCAGCGGCGGCCAACCTGCCGATTCCGAGCGCATCGGCCGCCAGCCCGACGAGCGCGTCGGCGCGCGCCTGCGGGTCGGTTCCGGCCGACACCAGCGCGTGACCGTCCCACCGGCGCGCCGTGCGATGCCCGCCGAGCTGTCGCAGGAAGGACGCCCTCGTGCTGTAGGCCAACGCGGTGGTCGGCTCGTCGCAGCGCTGCCGGATGATCTCGTCGAGTTCGGCGAAGGCAGTCCCGTAGTACCCCTGGCCGCCGGCAGCGATCGCGCGCAGCCATCGCTGCTGCGGATCGTGCGCCTGCGGAAGCGGCCAGAGCTGCGGTTGGGCACCGAAGGCTGCGTCCGCCAGCAGGGCGGAAGGGGTGATCGTGGGGGTCGCCATCGCCTTCGGACGCTATCAATGCGGGCAAAAACGTGACCAATTCGACCTTGGTTAACACTTGATGGTCGCCACGTTACGAACAGATCAACCGGGCGCGAGGCGGCAAACCGGCCATATTGACGCGAGCAGGGAAAACCGACGCGTTGGGCGCCGGACACCCGGACGCGAAGCACTCTTCGGATTTCTCGCAAGTGAACATGATGAACGTGACGTAAATTCGCACCCTGCAGTTATGCGTTTGCGCGGTGAGGTCGCCTATTGACGATTTTTCTCCCGCGCTTCTACCTTGTGTTCACGAGCAGTCATCGGCGACACGGACTCGGTTCAGTTCCGCGGATCACGCACTCGCGTGGTCTCGCGAAATGGGTTCGAAGAGAGAGGTTTTGACATGCCACAGCCGCAGCAACTGCCCGGACCCAACGCCGACATCTGGGATTGGCAGATGAAGGGCCACTGCCGAGGCGTCGATTCCTCGATGTTCTTCCACCCCGATGGCGAACGCGGCCGAGCCCGCGCGCAACGTGAGATGCGGGCCAAGGAACTGTGCCGGACCTGCCCGGTGATCACACAGTGCCGCTCCCACGCGTTGGCCGTCGGCGAGCCCTATGGCATCTGGGGCGGTCTGTCCGAATCCGAGCGGGAGCTTCTGCTCAAGCGCGGGATGCGCCGGTCGGCCTGAACCGGCTCAGAAGACCGGCCGCGGCACCAGGACCACCCGCCACCCGTCGGGGTCGGCGAAGGTCAGTGCTCCCACACCGGTCCAATACGGGTTCTCCGGCTCCACGGGTTCATGACCGTTGGCCCCCAACCGTTCCACGATGTCGTACATCTCCGCTTCGGAGTGAAAGTACAGCACCAGCAGGTTGTCCGTTGTCGGTGCCGGACAAGGGCTTCCGTCGACATGTGCGGTGAACTCCAGATGCTGATCGGTGCCTGGTAGACCCAGCATGACGCCGTCGTAGCCGGCGTGATTCTCGAACCGGTAGAGCACGGGCAGACCGAGGTGCTCGGCATAGAACTGCTCGACCTCGGCGAGTCGGTCGGTGGGGCGGGCGAATCGAATCTGGGCGATGGGCATTGACATGCCTGCAGTGTGCAACCTCAACAATACTTGAGGTCAACCGCTCCCAAATCCGGTCAGCTCTCGGTGGGTGCAATGCACCCTGTCGCCCGTCGTTCAGTGTGCATACGTTGACATCATGGAACTTCTCGCCAAAACGACTGTGCTGGTGGCACTCCTGTTCTCCATGTTGGCGAGCACGGGTTCGGCACATGCCGAACCACCGGATGCCGAACAGCGGATCCGCGACGCGTTCGCGCGCGGTGTCGGCGGGCCGGAGAGCTTCTACGCGCTGTTGGCCGAGGATGTGCACTGGACCGTTGCCAGGGCGCAGAACCCGTCGGTCTACACCTCGCGGCAGGAGTTCCTCGACCGCGGCGCCCGACCCGTTCTGGACCGACTCACCGGTCCCATCCAGGCGTCCGTGCACGATCTGGTGACCGACGGCGATCGAGTGGTGGCGTTGTGGCGCGGTACCGCCACCGCGCTGGACGGAAAGCCCTATGTCAACGAGTACGCCTGGTCGATGACGATGCGTGGCGGAGAGATCGCCCGGGTGGTGGCCTATCTGGATCTGGTGGCGCTCGACGACCTGATCCGACGGGTGCCCGTGTAACTCCGTCGACGGACGCCCCGATAGACGATTCGTGATGCTTCGCAGCCTGCCCGTCCTCGCCGCCCTGGCCCTGGCCGGCGCCGCCCCGGCACACGCGCTCCCACTGCCGGAGTTCTGCGTTCCCGCGTCCGACCACGTCTGCACCGTCCGCCTGGCGTCGGTGACCGCCGACGCCGTCGACGGCACGATCACCGGCGCACCTGTCGGGGGCGGTCCCGCGATAACCCTCACCGGTCAGGGCGAGGTCTACCTGAAATCCACCGGATTCGTCGAGGCACCCGAGGCCGTGCGCACGTGGGACAGCACCATCGATCAGGTGCGTCCGCTCGACGTCTCGCCGTCGGACCCCAACTGGTACGGCAATGCCAAGGCCAAGGTGTTCCTGCCCCGCACGCTCAACGACCTGGCCACCGGGTTCCCGCCCGACACCCTCGTGGTGTCCTTCACCTCCGGTGAGGGCGACGCGCCCTATCAGCTGGTATCGATCCAACCGACGTCGCCGTAGTCGATCCGCCTTTCGCGCGTTGACTCTGCGGTCTGGGCGCCGACCACTCGAACAAACGCGCCGTGGACGCAGAATCGACGTGTGCGTCCGCTACACAGCAGAACACCCCCGGCCCAACAGGACCGGGGGTGTTCTGGTTTGACTACCTAGTGCGCGTGGCCGTGATGTCCGTGGCCGGCGTGATCCTCTTCCTCGGCCGGCTTGTCGACGACCGCGGTCTCGGTGGTCAGCACCATCCGGCCGACCGACGCCGCGTTGAGCACCGCGGAGCGGGTCACCTTGGCCGGGTCGACGATGCCCTCGGCAAGCAGGTCGCCGTAGGTCAGCGTCGCGGCGTTGAAGCCCTGCCCGACAGGCAGTTCGCTGACCTTGTTCACCACGACCGAGCCGTCGAGCCCGGCGTTGGTGGCGATCCAGAACAGTGGCGCCGACAGCGCCGAGGAGAACACCTCGAGGCCGAGCAACTCGTCACCGGTCAACGAACCGCGCAGGCTGTCCAGCGACTTGCGGGCCTGTACCAGCGCGCTGCCACCACCGGTGACGATGCCCTCTTCCACCGCTGCCTTGGCCGCCGACACGGCGTCCTCGACGGCTTCCTTGCGCTTCTTCAGGTCGGTCTCGGTGGCCGCACCGACCTTGATGACCGCGACGCCGCCGGACAGCTTGGCGAGGCGCTCTTCGAGCTTCTCGCGATCCCAGTCCGAATCGGTGGCCTCGATCTCGCTGCGCAGCTGCGCCTTGCGACCCTCGATGGCGTCCTGGGTACCTGCACCGTCGACGATCACGGTGCTCTCCTTGGTCACCACGACGCGGCGGGCCGAACCCAGCACGTCCAGGCCCGCCTCGCGCAGCGTCAGACCCACATCGGGGTTGACCACCTGGGCGGCGGTGACGACGGCCAGATCCTCCAGGAACGCCTTACGGCGGTCACCGAAGAACGGCGCCTTCACGGCGACGGCCTTCAGCGTCTTGCGGATGGAGTTGACGACCAGGGTCGACAGCGCCTCCCCCTCGACGTCCTCGGCGATGATCAGCAGCGGCTTGCCGGCCTCGGCCACCTTCTCCAGCAGCGGCAGCAGGTCGGGCAGCGAGCTGATCTTGTCGCGGTGCAGCAGCACCAGCGCGTCCTCGAGCACCGCTTCCTGGGCGTCGAAGTCATTGATGAAGTAGGCCGAGATGAAGCCCTTGTCGAACCCGACACCCTCGGTGACCTCGAGCAGCGTCTCCAGGGTCGAGGACTCCTCGACGGTGACCACACCATCGGCACCGACGGTCGTCATCGCCTCGCCAACCAGGTCACCGACCAGCTCGTCACGCGAGGACACGGTGGCGACCTGTGCGATCGCGGTCTTGTCGCTGACGGGCTTGGCCGCGGCCAACAGGGCCTCGGACACCGCGTCGGCGGCCTTGCTGATCCCGGCGCCGAGGGCGATGGGGTTGGCACCGGCGGCGACGTTGCGCAGGCCGGCCTTGACGATGGCCTGGGCGAGCACGGTCGCGGTGGTGGTGCCGTCACCGGCGACGTCGTTGGTCTTGGTGGCCACCGACTTGACCAGCTGGGCACCCAGGTTCTCGAACGGGTCCTCCAGGTCGATCTCGCGGGCGATGGTGACGCCGTCGTTGGTCACGACCGGTCCGCCGAACGCCTTGGCGAGCACCACATGCCGGCCGCGCGGGCCGAGGGTGACGCGGACGGCATCGGCGAGCTTGTCCACGCCGGCCTCCAGGGCGCGGCGCGCAGTTTCGTTGAATTCAATCTGCTTGCTCATAAATGTCCTTTGATGTGCCGGGGGCAAAGCGGACCGCCCCGGACGTCACCCATCGACGGGGACTTCCGGGGCGGTACACAGCTGCTTACTTGTTGACGACAGCCAGCACGTCACGCGCGGAGAGGATCAGGTACTCCTCGCCGCCGTACTTGATCTCGGTGCCGCCGTACTTGCTGTAGATGACGGTGTCACCCTCGGAAACGTCCAGGGGGATCCGCTTCTCGCCGTCCTCATCCCAGCGGCCGGGGCCAACTGCGACGACGGTGCCTTCCTGCGGCTTTTCCTTGGCGGTGTCCGGGATGACCAGACCGGAAGCGGTCGTGGTCTCGGCCTCGTTGGCCTGAACGAGGATCTTGTCCTCGAGTGGCTTGATGTTGACTGCCACGATTGGAGCCCTCCACTAGGTATCGGAGACCGGGAATGTTCCGGGTCCATGATTTTTAGGTGTTCGGCATGCGTCCGAGCCCTCGCACCGTCGTCGCGGGTGCCGGCGCCGGGTGTGGCCGCGTGCCACCTAGCACTCTATACACGCGAGTGCTAGCACTCAAGGGTGGGTTGTGCAGGTGCTATCCCGTCCCGGCCGTCGCGAGGACGACGAGCCCGTACGCCACCGCGAACCGGTGCCCCAGCTCGCCGGCGACATTGCCGCGGCCCACCGAAACATCGTGGCCCAGCCGTTCGGCCAGCGCCCGGACCAGCTCGTCATCACCGGCGCCGCCGCCGACCAGCAGCACCGCGCTCGCTCCCGCGCCGACCTGCTGGACACCGCGCGTGACGTTGCCGCCGATGACCAGCCGCTTGGCTGCCAACCGCCACCCGCGCCACTCCGCGGCCGACATCGCCGAGGTGAAGGGCAGCAACCCGCTGGGCGCCGCCGTCAACAGCCACCCCGTGGAGCGTCCGTCGATCGGGGTGTCCAGGAACCGGCGGCGTCCGTGCTCGTCCTCGACGAGCTGCACCGTCACCGCGGTCACCGCCTCGGCGCGCTTAGCGTACTCGGCCGCGCTGGTGGAGATGTCCAGCGCGGCGGCGGTCGCCGCGGTCAGCAGTTGCCCGGCCCCCGGCAGCACCACTCGGTCACCGGCGGCCACCACATCGACGGTGCCGCCGCCGACGTCGACGACCACCACATCGGCAGGTAGCCCCGGCGTGGTCAGCGCACCCGCCCGCGCGGCGGCGGCCTCTGAGTCGATCCGGGTGACCGGCACCCCCAGCGCGGTGGCGAGCGCGTCGGCATCGGCAGGCGAGACGTCGTCGCCACCCATCGTCGCCATGACCAGGCTGTCGATGGCGACCGCGCCGCGGCGGGCATTGGCCGCCGCGGCGATATCGGCCAGCTGCACGATGTGCACCAGCCCGTCGGGCAGCTCGGGCTCGGCCGCAGGCTCGTCGGCATCGGCCTGGGCATCCAATGTGACGACCGCGCACACGCTGTCGAACAGCTGGTCGGCCACGGTGCGGGCGTCGGCGCGCTCGTCATCGCCGAGGGCGAAGACATCGGCCAGCCAGAACGGGTCGGTGAGGCGCTGCAGCGGGGACATGCCCTCCCGCACCTCGACCGCGACCAGGGTCGATGCGAGCACCCGCGGGACTTCGACGTCGTCGACCACCGGCACCGGGCTGTTCAGTCGGTTGGATATCAGCACGGCCTCGTCGTTGGCCGTCAGCACCGCGGCGATATCGCAGCCCGCGGCAATCGCGTCGTTCACCAGTGCGGCAACCTCGGCATACCCGAATTCTGCTGCGGCACAGGCAATGACAGATACACCCGCATCCACCGCGGCCAGCCGTTCGACCGGGACCGGCACACCCACGCCCGCGGCGTCACCGGCAGTGGTGGCCGCCGAGCGCAGCACGATGGCCAGCCGACCCGTGCGCCGGGCCTGCAGTCGAACCCGTTCCACGGTCGAATGCACCGGCGGGGTCGGGGCGAAGGCGGCCCGTTCGACGGTCAGCCCGTGCTTGTCGGCCAGTCGCCGGACCAGTTGCGCCGCACCCTGAATCGCCCGCGCCGAACCCTTCCCGCCGCGGGTCGGCGTCCGCCCACTGGCCACCACATCGCGATCACGACACAGCACCACCTCGGTGGTGGCGTTGCCGATGTCGACACCGGCCCACACCGTCATCGCAACAGGCCGCGCCGCCGGTAGACGACGGCGGCCTCGCGCACCAGCGCGGCGCACGTCGGGGCGTCCTGGGCAGCCAATCGGGCCGCCAGTTCCTCGAGTTCCTCGAACGACGACCGGCCGGGCCGCAGCGCCTCGTAGGAGGCCAGCATGTCCTCGGCGGTGAGCGCGGTCATCTCCGCGGCCCGACGCAGGTTGAGCCCGAGTTGCAGGGATCCGCTGCGTTCGGCGTTCTCGGCCTGGCGTAACAGGGTGTCGCGGCTGATCCGGATGTCGTCGAGGACGAGTTCACCGTTGCAGGCGGCCTCGACGGTGACATCGTCGATGCTGCGCCCGGAGTGCGAAAGTGCGGTCATCGGGTGAACTCCATGTCGATATTGCGGCGGCGTTCGCCGCCGTCGAGGGCCAGGCTCTCGGCCCGTTCGATGGCAACCATCGACACCACCTTGGTGTGGTAGCGCGCGGTGATGGCCTCGTCGGTGTAGGCGTTGCGCATCGGTGACGGGGTCGCGCCCTTGGCGTGCCTGCCCGCGTTGATCCCGATGATCCGGTACATCTCCGGTGAGATCAGCGGAGCCACGCTGAGCAATTCGAGGTTGGCCAGCGGTGGCAGGTCGCGACGGTGGATCAGCGTGGTGCCCTTGGCCTGTAGCCCCACTCCGATACCCGACCCGGACAGGCCGGCCGCCGACTTGCCGATCATCCCGAGGTCGATGCTGTCGGCGATGCGCACCACCCGCGGCACGCACTTCTCCTCCTCCAGCCCGGCCAGGATCTGCTGGAGGGCCTCATAGATCGTCATCCCGGACAGCGTGCAGAACAGCTTGGTGCCGAACGCCGGTGACACACCGACGACCACCTCGCGCGGATCGGTGCCGAAGTCGGCCGGTCCGAGGATGCGCAGGCGGTCGGGCTCGGCGAAGGTCGCCTGCTCACGCACCAGGTCGGTCACCGACCGGGCCTGGCGCACCGCGTCGATCTGCGCCTGGCGTTCCGGGCTCGGCCGGTAGCCCGTGCCGGGGCCGCGGTAATCGTTCGGATCTTCCAGTGCGGAAAGCACATTCATCTGCTCGTCGAAGATCGCGGCGGTCTGCAGATAGTCACCGTTGACCCGGGCCTTGGCCATGCCGAGGACTCGGTCGGCCAGCTCGGTGAATCCGGTCTCGGCGAGTGCGGTGACGATATCGAGCACCGTCAGACCCGACTGGTCGATCATCCGGGCGGCGCTGAGCACCTGCACTCCGTCGGTCTGCGGGAGGTTCTTCGAACCTGCTGCGGCGACAACGGCTTCCACGTGATCATCGTCGAAATCGGCGAGCCCCAGATACTCGAACACCGCCCGGGTGGCCTCGGCGGCCTGGCGGCGCATGGCCTCCAACGTGGTCGGGTCGCACGACCGCAGGCCGCCGTCCACGCCCCAGTCGCGCTGCATCACCAGGTAGTCGTCGAGATCGTCGGCGTTGAAGTTGGACGGGCCGAACATGTTGTCGTAGGACACGATCGAGCCGAACCCGGAGAAGATGAAATCCGATCCGGACAACAGGGTCGGCAGCGTGCGACTGGTCCGGCGCATGGTCGACTCGCTCATCAACGAGTCGTTGCCGCTGCAGGATTCCAGCCCGCGCAACATGACCATCAGGTTCTCGGCGTGCAGTTCCTTGACCCCACCGGGCACCGAGGCGGTGATAGCCGCACCGTCCACGCCGCCGTTCTGTACGCCTTGGGCACCGATCCCCTTGGCCAGCGCCACGCAGCGGGACTCCAGATAGTTCATCGACTTGCCCTCGGCCGCCCCCATCAACACCTCGGAGCCGGCACCGCTGGACAGCCGCATCTTGATACCGCGCGAGGCGTAGGACGACGTCAGGAACGCCTTGGACCACGGCGTGTCGTCACCATCGGTGAACACCTGCTCGGTGCCGTACACCGATACCGTCTCGGCGTACGAAACGAGCCCGCGCACACCGAGTTCCAGCTCGCGGGCCTCCTCGACCGAGCACTGGGTCAACGCGCCGGGGGCGGGCACCTGCGAGCCGATCAGCAGCCCGACGGCCACCGCGGGCGCGTCGTCGAGGACGGGGACGGTGGCCTCCAGCTCCCGGAAGCCGTACACCACCGCCGTCGCCGCGTCGGCGGCGATCAGCAGCGGATCATCGAGCCGATTGGTGACGTGCGCCTGGTTGGCCGGGGTGCGTCGGGCGCGCATCTTCATCATGGCCATCTGGATCTCGACCGGGTGCAGCCCGGCCACCACCCGGGCCATCTTGGCCGGCGTCAGCCCCGAGCACACCGTGAGCACCTCGGCGCGCGGCACGCTGGAATCGACGATGAGGCGCGCGAGTTCGACCTCCGACATGGCCATCGACACCGGCGCCTGGGCGTGGTCGATGGCGTAGCGCACGACGAACTCGTCGATGGCGTCGAAATCGGCGGCGGGGGTGGAGTCCATCTCGAGCACGGTGCCGTCGTCGCCGACCACCCAGGACGGTTCCGGATCGTTGGGCGACAGGTGCGAGATCATGCCCAGCGCGGGATCGGGTTCGGCAAAGCCGTCGAGGTTGACGCGCTGCTCATCAAGCAGACGGATGCGTCCGAGCCGGTGGTCCGGCTCCGGTTCGGGGCTGTTCACGATGACCTCTCTCGTCGCGGGGTGGGTACAGCATCGGCCAGCGGTGCGGGGCGGACAACGGGACGCGGCGAGCTTCCAACAACCTGTGTGAGAAGAACACACCACCGGCGCGGCAGCTGTGACTGGATTACAACAAGATGTTGGAAAGTGATGCAGACCTCTGGCAGACACCCCGTGCGGGTCGCAGACTTTCCCCGGACTCGGAGCCGACGAACGCCTGCTCCGTGCGCAGAGGAGGTTCCTTACATGTCCGAAGTGCTCAATACGGGCGACAAACCCGGCGGCGCAACGCCGCCGGACAGTCGCGGTCGGCTGCGCGGCAACCTGGGTGTACCCGCCATCGTGCTCATGGTGGTGGCGGCGGCGGCCCCGTTGTCGACGGTGGGCGGCAACGTCCCGATCGCGATGGTGCTCGGTGAATCGACCGGCATCCCGGTGGCGTTTCTCGTCGCGGGTGTGATCTTTTTGCTGTTCGCCGCGAGCTTCGTGGCGATGTCGAAGTACGTCACCGATACCGGCGCCTTCTACGCCTACATCCAGAAGGGCCTCGGCAAGGCCGCCGGTACCGGAGCGGCGGTACTCGCGCTGCCCGCGTACATGGCGACCCTGCTGGCGGTGGCCGCCTACGACGGCGTCATCCTGGCCGGTCTGCTGGAGATCATCGGTGCACCGGCGGTGCCGTGGTGGGTGTTGACGGGCCTGGTGCTGCTGATCATCGCCTTCCTCGGCTACCGCGATATCGAACTGTCCGCCAAGGTGCTCGGCATCTTCCTGGTCTCCGAGGTCGCGATCCTGGTGGTGCTGGACTTCGTCATCGTCATCCAGGGCGGCGAGAAGGGCATCACCGGTGACTCGTTCACCCCGTCGGGCATCTCCGGCGCCTTCGGCATCGCGCTGCTCTACGCACTGTGGGGTTTCGTCGGAGTCGAGGCCACAGCCGTGTTCCGCGACGAGGCCCGTGACCCAGACCGCACGGTGCCGCGTGCCACCTACTGGGCCGTCGGCATCGTCGCCAGCTTCTACGCGTTCTCCAGCTGGGCATTGGTCGAGGGCAACGGTGGCAACGACGCCATCCAGGTGGCCAAGGACGACCCGGACAACTTCATGGTCAACACCGCCGAGAAGTACCTCGGCATGCTCGGCAAGGACCTGACCACACTGTTCTGGTTCGTCAGCGTGTTCGCCTGCGCGCTGGCCTTCCACAACATCTGCTCGCGGTACACCTTCGTGCTCGGCCGCGACAACGTGCTGCCCCGCAAGCTCGGTGAGGTGCACCCGAAGCTGGGATCGCCGGCCAATGCCTCGGTCCTGGTGACCGTGGTGTCCATGGTGATCATGGGCGTGTTCGTCCTGCTCGGCCTGGACCCGGTGCTGCAGATCTTCGGACCGCTCGGCGGCCTGGGCATCTGGGGCCTGTCCATCCTCTGGCTGCTGACGACGATCTCGGTGGGCCTGTTCTTCAAGCGGCGCGGCGGGCCGGTCAACATCATCGTGCTGGCGGTCGTCGGGACGATCGCACTCGCCGCCGCGGTGGCTCTGATCGTGGCCAACCTGACCCTGGTGGTCGGCGGGTCGACGACGCTGGCGATCATCTTCGGTATCGCACCGGTGGTGTTCCTCGGTATCGGCGCCGCGCTGAGCGGACGGGCACCCGAGGACCTGTCGATTCCCAAGTCCTGATCGCCGGGAGTCCCTCAGCGCGTCGCGGGTCGCTGATACCGTCGAAATACGGCGGTATCAGCGGCCCGCCGAGTTCGAGAGGAAACGGCCGACATGTCTGCGGGTGCGCCACTGACCGTGGCAGCGGCGTTGACGATCCCGCCGCTGGATCAGGGCTCGGTGCTCGGCGGGCACCGCGGACTGACCCGCGAGGTGCTCTGGGTCGACATCATGCACGCACCCGCCGAGGACTTCGTCCGGCCCGGCGACTTCGTCCTGACGACCGGCACCGACATCCGCCAGCCCGGGGTCCGCGAGTTCCTCACCTTCCTGATGTCCTCACCGGCCGCCGGGGTGGCGCTCGGCGGGCCACCCGACGTCGATACCCGTGAGCTGCTGGCCATACTGGTCCCGCTGGCCGACAAGCACGACTTCCCGCTGGTGATGCTGCCGTGGGAGGTGCCCTTCGCCGATATCCAGCGCCAGCTCCTGCCCCTGGTGACACCCGCCCCCGACGACCGGCCCATCCAGATGGTCATCGGCAGGCGCGAGGATGACGACCCGCGTTGGCCCGAGCACGCGCATACGTTCGCCGACACGCTGGCCCGATCGGCGCGCGCCGCCGGTGTCACGTCCAAGACGTCGGTGACCGACGATCTGGTGATGAGTCACTTCTCGGCAGCGCTGCCGGCCTCGACCGGTTCGGCCTTGGTCGAGTCGGCTTGGCAGGCAAGCGGTCTGCCGGACGGGCTGATCAGCTGGGTGTTACTCCCGCCCGGGCACGGTCACTCCGTGACCGTGGCCACGGCCTCGGTGCCGGACGCGCCGATCGGACCGCTGCAGTTCGCCGAGGTGCTGCGCCAACACCCGCGCAGCATGGCCACCATCCTGAAAACCCTGCAGCCGCTGATCGATTACGACAAGACCCGCCGCGGCCAGCTCGTCCACACACTGGAGATCCTGCTCAACGAGGCCATCAACACCAGTGCCGCGGCGCGGGCGCTATTCTTGAATCGGCATTCGCTGCTGTACCGGATCAAGCTGATCGAGGATCTCACCGGGTTGTCCCTGAAGAACCCGGCCGACCGTTTCCAGTTGGAAGTCAGTGTGCGCGTGCACCAGATCAACGAGGCGCGTGTCGGTTCCCGGCTACCCGAATGACCGTGGATCGATCAAAAGATGATCGGAGATATCGCCGATCATCTCCACGTCGACCGTGCGCTCGGTGAAGTACCACCCGTGCTCGTCGCGGGCGAAGGTGTCGGCGTAACGGCCGACGACGATGGGTTGCAGTGCGACGGTGTCGGTCTGTTGCACGACGACGAAGGTCGAACGCGCCCTTGCCGAATCGGCATCGATGTCCACGATCGGGTTGAGCACCAGATGCCGGGTGCGGGGGCGGTTGCCATGTTCGGGGAACCGGCGCGTCGTGGCCGCGAACAGCTCGGCGATGGCCGCCGGGCCGGCGACACCCATGAAGTTCCCGCGCCCGAGCAGGGCGCCGACACCGTCGAAGTCCCCAGCGTCGATGAGTTCGGCGTATCGGTAGAGCAATTCGGTGATCTGGTCCCTACTCATCGCCGCCTGATTCCGTCGACGGTGCGCTCAGATCGAGCCACGGGCCGTTTTCTCGATCTGTAGGCACTCTCGGCGCTCCGGTCTTCGCGTCGGCTCCGGTCTTCGCTCACGCCACCTGCCCCTGGATCACCGGCAGCCCCGGGTTGCTCGCCGCGTCCAATCCCGACGGCGGCGCACCGGCGTCGATGAGGTGCGCGGCGAACGAGGCGATCATCGCGCCGTTGTCGGTGCACAAGCGGGGACGGGGCACCCGTAGCGTGAGGCCGGCTGCGGCACAACGCTCCTCGGCAAGCTCGCGCACACGCGAGTTGGCCGCCACCCCGCCGGCGATCAGCAGTGTCGAGACGCCGAGGTCGGTTGCGGCGCGCACCGCCTTGGCGGTCAGCACATCGGCGACCGCCTCCTGGAAGCCGGCGGCCACATCGGCGGGCGGGGCATCAGGGTTCTTCTCAAGATGGCGGGCCACGGCCGTCTTCAGACCTGAGAAGCTGAACGCGTAGGGGTCATCGCGCGGGCCGGTCATGCCGCGCGGGAAGACGATCGCGCGTCGGTCGCCCGTGCGGGCCAGGTCGTCGAGTGGCTTCCCGCCGGGATAACCGAGCCCCAGCAGGCGGGCCACCTTGTCATAGGCCTCCCCCGCCGCATCGTCCACGGTGCTGCCGAGTTCGACGATCGGTTTGCCGAGCGAGCGCACATGCAGCAATTCGGTGTGCCCGCCGGACACCAGCAACCCGACGCACTCCGGCAGCGGCCCGTGGTCGTAGACATCGGCGGCCAGGTGACCGCCCAGGTGGTTGACGGCGTAGAACGGCACCTCCCACGCCGCGGCATACGCCTTGGCCGCGGCCACCCCCACCAGCAGGGCGCCGGCCAGGCCGGGGCCGATGGTCGCGGCGACCACATCCGGACGCTGCACACCCGCGGCGTCCAGTGCGCGTTTCATGGTGGGCCCCAACGCCTCCAGATGCGCCCGGGAGGCGATCTCGGGGACCACCCCGCCGTACCGGGAGTGCTCGTCGACGCTGGAGGCGACCTCGTCAGCCAACAGCGTGACGGTGCCGTCCTGCAACCGGGCGATCCCGACTCCGGTCTCGTCGCAGGAGCTTTCGATGGCCAGGATGATCATGTCGCGTCCCGTTTCATGGTGTAGGCATCGGCGCCGCTGACCTTGTAGTACCGCTTGCGCACCCCGACCGTCACGAAACCCACACTGGTGTAGAGCGCGATGGCCGGCTCGTTGTCGGTGCGGACCTCCAGGAACACCTCTCCCCTCTTGGCGAAGGCGAGCAGATCATCCAGTAGTGCACGGCCGATACCGTGGCCCTGCCAAGCCGGGTCGACACCGATGGTGTGCACCTCATATTCGTAGGGTGGGATGCGGCCCAGCCGGGAGATCCCGGCGTAGCCGACCAGTTTGCCGTCCTCGCGCGCGGCGATGTAATGGTTGTGTTTCCCGGCGATCCCGTGCACGAAGGCCGCCGGTGGCCACGGATCGTCACCGGCGAACAGCTGCGCCTCCAGTTCCGCACACCGCACCGCATCCGCTTTGGTCAGCGCGTCGATCTTCACCGTGCTCGGTTCGGTCACGCCAGTCCTCGTTCGGCCAGCGTCTTGGCATCCGGTCGGCGCAGATAGAGCGGGACCAGCGGGTCGGGCTCGACGGTCCAATCGGCAACGGCGGCGACCAGTCCGGCGGCCGAGGGAATCTCCGGGCCGATCACCGGCAGCCCGAACAACCCGGCATGCGAGGGTGATCCGGCCACGCTCTGCACGCCGGCGCTGTCCACGTCCGCGGCAGGACCGACCTGCGGTCCGCCGGTGCGCACCCCGTCGCGGTAGCGCGCCCAGTACACCTCGCGGCGGCGCGCATCGGTGACGACGAGGACCTCGCCGTCGGTGGCACCGCCGATGGCGTCCAGCGTGCACACCCCGAACACCGGGATACCCAACGCCTGCCCATAGGCCGCCGCGGTCGCCATCCCGACCCGCAGGCCGGTGAAGGGTCCGGGACCGCAGCCGACCACCACCGCGCCCAGATCGGCCATCGACGCATCGCAGTCGGCCAGCGCGGCAACCACATTCGGGGTCAGCCGCTCGGCATGTGCACGGTGGTCGACGATGGTGCGCTCGGCCAGCGTGGTGATGTCGTCGGCGACCCGCACGACGCCCGCGGTGACCGCAGGGGTCGCGGTGTCGATGGCCAGTACGAGGGTCGCGTCCGTTGGGCCGGTGAAGTGACGGGGACTCATGATGTGCTCCACTGCCAGGTCACCGTGCGTTCCTCGGAGTCGGCATCGCGGTCGAGCCGGATGTCGAGATGATGGTCGGAGAGTCGTTCGGCCAGACCCTCACCCCACTCGACGACGACCACGGCATCGTCGAGATCGGTATCGAGGTCCAGCGAGTCGAGTTCGGCGAGCAGATCCCCGCCATGGTCGAGCAGCCGGTAGATGTCGACGTGGACCAGCGTGGGCGCCCCGGCACGTCGCGGTGGGTGCACCCGGGCCAATACGTAGGTGGGTGAGGTCACCGGACCCTCGACATCCATGCCGCGGGCAATTCCCTTGGTCAGCATCGTTTTGCCGGCACCGAGCGGCCCGGAAAGCACCACCACGTCACCGGCCCGCAGGTCCGCACCGAGCGCTGCCCCCAGCGCAACGGTGTCCTCAGCGGTGGGAAGTGTCGCGGTGCCGCCGGCGCGCTCAGCCATGACGTGCCCGATCCCGCAGCCGTCGGGTCAGCGCCACCAGTTTCGACGGGGTGGACCGCTCGACCAGTCGCACCAGCGCATCGTCGATGATGTCGGGTTGTTCCAGCTGCACGAGATGTCCGGCACCCTCGACCACGACGAGCTCGGATTTCGGCAATTGCGCGGCCATCTCCTGCGAGTATTCCAGCGGTGTCAGCAGATCCCGGTCGCCACAGGCGATCAGCGTCGGAATCTTCGCCAGCACCGGCAGGGCCTCGGTTTCGTCGTGTACCTCCAGGGCGTGCAGGAAACCCACCAACGTGTGCACGGGGGTGTCGTGCATCATGGACTCGCTGAACGCCACCACCGACGGGCTGATGTCCTCACGCCCATAGGACGCCGCACGCAGGATCGGTGCGATCACCGAGCGCACCACCCCGCGGCCCCGATGCAACAGCCCCGGCGCGTAACGCACGCTGAACCTGGCCGCCTCCAGTGCCGGATTGCGCAGGATCTCACCCAATGGCGATCGCGAAACACCCTCTGCCGCAGAGGAGATGAGCGCGACACCGACGATACGAGTGCGGTAGCGCTCGGGGTACTGGCGGGCGTGCGAGAGCACCGTCATGCCGCCCATGGAGTGCCCGACCAGCACGACCGGCCCCTTGGGTGCCAGGACGGCCAGTACCGATTCCAGGTCCTGACCCAGCTGCGGCACAGTGAAGGTGTCCGGGGAGGCATCTCCGGACAGACCGTGGCCGCGCTGGTCGTAGAACACCATCCGGACCTGGTCACCCCATTGCCGCGCCAGCCGGTCACGCTGGAAGTGGAAGGCGCCCATCCGCAGACAGAAGCCGTGCGCGAACACCACGGTCAGCGGCGCATCGGGCGGTCCGCATTCGCGCACCGCCAGCGGAACCCCGTCGGCGGTGGTCACCACGACGCTGCGATCGGCGTACATCAGGCTGAAATCTTCACCGGCATAGGGATCGTCGGCACTTACCCGGCGGGTCAGCGACCGCGCGACGGTGACTCCGGCCAGCGATCCGACCGCGGTCAGCCCGGCCGCTCCGGCGAGCCAGCGCGCCAGCCCGCTCACGGGGTGCCCTCCCGTCCGCCGGTGTAGCTGCGCACGATGCGCCCGCGCGGACTGGTCACCACCTCGTAATTGATGGTGCCCAAAAGATCGGCCCAATCCTGCGCCGTCGGTTCGCCACGGTCGCCCGGGCCGAACAGGATCGCCGCGTCCCCCACATTCACCCCGGCCCCGTCGGGACCCAGATCCACCACGAACTGATCCATGCAGATCCGGCCCACGGCGGGATACCGACGGCCGTTGATGGCCACCTCCAGCCGGTTGCTCAGCGACCGGAAAATCCCGTCGGCGTAGCCGGCCGGGATCAGCGCCACCGTGGTATCGCGGTCGGCGACCCAGGTGTGACCGTAGGAGACACCGTCGCCTGCCCGCAGTTCCCGGATCTTGGCCACCGGGCAGGCCACCGTCATCGCCGGTCGCAGTCCCATCGCACCGCGTTCGGGGATCGGGGTCTGTCCATACACCGCTATTCCCGGGCGCACCATGTCGAAGGCCAGGTCGGGTCGGGTCAGCGCAGCCGGCGAATTGGCCAGGTGCAGCAGCTCGAAGTCGATACCGTGGCGCCGGGCCCGGGCCGCGAGCTCACGCAGCCGGTCACCCTGGATGCCGTTGAACGGGTGGTCCGGGGTGTCCCCGTGCGCCAGGTGCGACATCAGGCCACGTACCCGCACCGAACCCTCGGCGCGGGCGGTGGCCAGGGCCGCCAGCACCGCGTCGAATTCGGCGGGCGCCACCCCGTTGCGGCTGAGCCCGGTGTCGGCCTTCACGGTGACCGTGGCGCTGTCGCCGGTACGCCGCACCGCGTCGAGCACGCCGGAGAGCTCGGCGGCCGAGGACACCGCCAGCTGCACCCCGGTCCGCACCGCGGGGGCGAAATCGGTGTCCGGCGCGTGCAACCAGGCCAGCAGCGGTGCGGTCACCCCGCCCGCCCGCAGCGCGGCGGCTTCGGTGACGGTCGCCACGCCCAGCTCGGCGGCGCCTGCGGCCAGTGCCGCCTGCGCGACGCGGACCGCGCCATGTCCGTATCCGTCCGCCTTGACCACGGCCATCACGGCGGCCGAACCGGCGTGTTCGCGCAGTTCGGTGACATTGTGGGCGATGGCGTCGAGGTCGACGATCGCGCGCGGGACGTTCTCGGTGGTGATCACTGCTCCGATTGTCCCAAACCCCGGATCAGTGGGCGAAATGCTCCTCGTCGGCGAAGCCGCCGATGCCGACCTTGGACAGTTTGCCCAGCACCTCGACCAGATCGTCGCGCAGTGCGCGGGCCAGGTTCGCCGAGAACCCCTCACGCACGACGATCCGCAGGACCGCGACGTCGGTGGCATCGTCGGGCATGGTGTAGGCCGGGACCTGCCAGCCGTAGCTGCGCAACATCGCCGAGATGTCGAACACCGTGTAGGGGGTGTCGGTGGCCAGCCTGAACGCGACCACCGGGATGGCCGATCCGTCGGTGATGACCTCGAACAACTGCTTGTGGTCCACCGTCATCGCGGCGAGTTCCCTGCCCAGCCATTGCGCGGTCTCCGACAGGCAGCGCATCACCTGTAGATAGCCCTCCCTGCCCAGGCGCAGGAAGTTGTAGTACTGGCCGACCACCTGGTTGCCCGGGCGGGAGAAGTTGAGCGTGAACGTGGGCATGTCCCCGCCGAGGTAGTTGACCCGGAAGACCAGCTCCTCGGGAAGGTATTCCTTGTTGCGCCACACCACGAAGCCGATACCCGGGTAGGTCAGCCCGTACTTGTGGCCGCTGACGTTGATCGACACCACGCGCGGCAACCGGAAATCCCACACCACGTCCGGGTGCAGGAACGGGACGACGAAACCGCCACTGGCGGCGTCGACGTGGACCGGGATGTCGAGTCCCTTGTCCTTGGCCAAGCCGTCCAGGGCGGCGCAGATCTCGCCGATGGGTTCCAACTCGCCGGTGTAGGTGGTGCCCAGGATGCCGACCACGCCGATGGTGTCCTCGTCCACGGCGTCGAGCACCTGTTCGGGAGTGATCACGTAGCGGCCTTCGGCCATCGGCAGATACCGGGCCTCGACATCGAAGTAGCGGCAGAACTTCTCCCAGACCACCTGGACGTTGGAACCCATCACCAGGTTCGGGGTGCGGCCCTTCCACCCGTCGCCCTTCGCGCCCCCGATCTTGGCGCGCCACCGCCATTTCATCGCCAGACCGGCCAGCATGACCGCCTCGCTTGAGCCGACCGTCGACACCCCGACCGCTGTCGACGGATCATCGTCGCGCAGATCTTCCGCGTGGAAAAGGTCGGCGACCATGCACACGCAACGCTGCTCGATGGCGGCGGTGACCGGGTACTCGTCCTTGTCGATCATGTTTTTGTCGAACGTCTCCGACATCAGCTGGTCGGCCTCGGGGTCCATCCAGGTGGTGACGAACGTCGCGAGGTTCAGCCGCGAACTACCGTCGAGCATGAGCTCGTCGTGGATGAAGCGATAGGTCTGCTCGGGCTCCATCGACTCGTCCGGCAACCGCAGGGCCGGGATCGGGCTGGTCGACAGCCGTCCGGTGTAGGCGGGGCTCAGCGAGGAATGACGGGAGACGTTGGGCATGTGTCCTTTCTAGAGGACGCAGCCCAACGCGGCACGCAGATGGGCCAGAATCGCCGCGGCCGATGTCGGTACCGGCGCAGGCCCTGGGTCTTCGGCGGCGGCACGGGCCGCGCGGGCATGCACGAATGCCCCTGCTGCCGCGGCGCGGCCGGCAGGCAGTCCGGCGGCCAGCAGTGCGCCGATCACGCCGGACAGCACGTCGCCGGAACCCGCCGTGGCAGCCCAGGATTGCCCCGCGGGGTTGAGGTAGACCGTGTTCGAGCCGGGGTCGGCGATCACCGTGACATTGCCCTTGAGCAGGACGGTGGCGCCGAGACGGTCGGCGAGGCCACGGGTGGCCGACACCCGGTCGGCACCGGGCGGTCCACCGGCCAGTCGGGCGAACTCACCCGCGTGCGGGGTGAGCACCGTGGGCGCGCGGCGGTCGGCCGCCAGCTCGGGTGCGGCGGCCAGCAGGGTGAGCGCATCGGCGTCGACGAGCACCGGCAGGTCGGTCTGCAGCGCCCACCGCAGCGCCTCGGCAGTCGATTCGTCGGTGCCGAGTCCCGGGCCCACCACCCAGGCCTGCACCCGGCCCGCGGACTCGCGATCGGACGTCGCGATGACCTCGGGCCAGTGCGAAACCACCTCTGCAGCCGCGGTTCCCGCGTAACGCACCATTCCGGAGGTCGCCGCGACGGCCGCTCCCGTGCACAGGATCGCCGCGCCCGGATAAGTCGCCGAGCCTGCCATCACCCCGGTCACGCCTTGGCTGTACTTGTCATCGTGCGGGCCCGGGATCGGCCAGCAGTCCGCGATATCGGCGGCGTCGAGTCCGAGGATGTCCGAGGTCGGTAGGTCCAGACCGATGTCGATGAGTTCGACCCGGCCGCAATCGGCGAGTGCGTGAACGGGTTTGAGTCCGCCGAAGGTGACGGTGACCGCGGCCGTCACGTGCGCGCCCTCGGCCGCGCCGGTGTGCACGTCGATACCGCTGGGCAGATCCACGGCGACGACGGGTGCGCCGGTGGCGGCGAAGACCGCGGCGGCATCGGGACGCAGCGCGCCGCGACCGGATATCCCGACCACCCCGTCGATGACCAGATCTGTTGTCGCCGGGATGGTCTCGTCGATGCGGCCACCGGCCTTGCAGAACGCGGCGAGCGCCCGGCGGTGGGTGCGATCGGGCGCGAGCAGCACTGCCGAAGCCTGGACACCACGACGCCGCAGGAAGGTCGCCGCCCAGAGCGCGTCACCGCCGTTGTCACCGGAACCGACCACGGCGCAGATCGTGCGTCCGGCGATGCCGCCGGTGCGGCGGCGCAACTCTGCGGCGACGACGCCCGCCAGACCGTACGCGGCGCGACGCATCAGGGTCCCCTCTGGCTGCGATGCGAGCAGGGGCGCCTCGGCGGCGCGAATAGCATCGGCGGTGTAATAGTTCCGCATCGGCTGCCGTCCCCTCTCGTGCCCGCGCGCCAACACGTTACGCGTTCACCGTCGCCACACGTGGTCAGGCCATACGATCGGGCGTCATGACCTACCCGTACGGGTACCCGCCGCAGAAACCTCCGGTGTCGGGCATCGATATCGCGATCTCGATCACGGCACTGTTGCTGGCCGTCGCCGGCGGCGCGGTGGCAGCGTTCTTCGGCATCTTCTTCAT
This sequence comes from Mycolicibacterium neoaurum ATCC 25795, assembly GCF_000691525.1. GTDB lineage: Bacteria > Actinomycetota > Actinomycetes > Mycobacteriales > Mycobacteriaceae > Mycobacterium > Mycobacterium neoaurum. The sequence goes on along the minus strand of NZ_JMDW01000008.1, from coordinate 527,435 downwards.
GGCGTTCACCGACTACTGCCCGCCGGCCACCTGCCATATCGACGCCGGGGTCAGCGCGATGTTCGCGGGGTTCATCACCGCCGGTGTGTTGTGGGTGGCGGGCACCGTGTTCACCATCGTCAGATTGGTGCGACGGAGCAGGGCTTGGCCGTTCGCGATCGGCACCCTGGTCCTGTGCTGCGGTGCCTGCGTGGCGGGGATCGCCGGCTACATCATCGCGGTGGGCGGCTGACCCGGCCGACCGGTCAGGACGGTTCGACCGTGACCTTGATGGCCTCGCCGTTCTTGACGATGTCGAAGGCGTCCAGCACGTTCTCCAGCGGGATGTGCCGGGTGATCAGATCCTTGACCGGAACCTGCCCGGTGGAGATGTACTGCAGGGCGCGCTTGTTGTGCTCGGGGGCCGAACCGTTGGCGCCGTGGATGTGCAACTGGCGGTAGTGCACGACATTGGAGTCGCACGTGATGGTCGGATCGGTCTTGGGCAGTCCACCGAAGAAGGAGATCCGGCCGTTGCGGGCGGCCATCGAGATGGCCTGCTCCTGAGCGATGTTGGCGGCCGTCGCGGTGATCACGACATCGGCACCGCGACCGCCGGTGAGCTCCATGACCTTCTCGACGACGTCGACCTGGGCGGCGTTGATGACACCGTCCGGGTTGACCGCGTCGGCGGACATCTTGAGTCGGGCGTCGTTGACGTCGACGAGATAGATCGGCCCGCACTTGTGCACGCCACGCGCGATTCGGATGTGCATGCATCCGATCGGCCCCGCACCGAAGACCACGACGGTGTCGCCCTCTTCGATGCCGAGCAGTTCCTGGGCGTTGATCGCGCAGGCGAAGGGTTCGGCCGCCGAGGCCTCGTCGAATCCGACATTGTCCGGAATCTTGTTCAGCCCATCGACTTTGAGAACCTGTCGGGGCACGATCATGTACTCGGCGAAACCACCGTCGTACTGGTAGCCCATCGACGTCTGGTTCTGGCACACGGCCATCCAGCCCTTGCGACACTCGTGGCATTCCCCACACGGCACCGCGGCGATCACCTGGACGCGATCGCCGACCGCCCAGTCGCTGCCGTAGGTCGCGTTCACATCGGCGCCGACCTCGACGATCTCGCCCGCGATCTCGTGACCGATGGTGCGCGGCGGGGTGAGGTTCTGGTGCCCGTTGTGGAAGATCTTGACGTCGGTGCCGCAGGTGGAGCAGTTGCGCACCCGCAGCTTCACCTCGTCGGGACCGCATTCCGGCTCGGGCACGTCTTCCAGGCGAACGTCCTCGGGGGCATAGAAACGCAGGGCTAACATGCGCGGTCCTTTCGGTTGTCGACCTTCGCAGCGATGTGTTGGTTGGGAGCCTAACCGCAATTCGGTCATAAAACCACAGATTTGTTCGCCCGTTTTTGCCCGAATCTCTTGCATTGCTGCCCAGGTATGCGTATTACTAGATATGCATGTGACCGGCGTCACCGAAGCGTCCGGTTCGGAACTGCAGTGAACCGGAGGTCATCGGATGTCCCTCGCCAACGCACCAGTGGATGGGTCCCCCGCCCCGCGGACCGGAGCGCGGGTACGCGTGCAGAAGCTCGGTACCGCCCTGTCCAACATGGTCATGCCCAATATCGGCGCGTTCATCGCCTGGGGCCTGATCACGGCGCTGTTCATCGAGCAGGGCTGGCTGCAGGCCCTCTTCACCAGCCTGCAGGATCCTGACGGCTGGGTCGCCAAGATCGGCGGCTGGGGCAGCTATGACGGCGCGGGGATCGTCGGCCCGATGATCACCTACCTGCTGCCGTTGCTGATCGGGTTCACCGGCGGCCGGATGGTGCACGGCAACCGCGGCGCGGTGGTCGGCGCCATCGCGACCATGGGCGTCGTCGCCGGAGCGGACGTGCCGATGTTCATGGGCGCGATGATCATGGGCCCGCTGGGCGGCTGGTGCATGAAGAAGCTGGATGCGCTGTGGGAAGGCAAGATCCGGCCCGGCTTCGAGATGCTGGTGGACAACTTCTCCGCGGGCATCCTCGGCATGCTGCTGGCCATCTTCGGGTTCTTCGGGATCGGACCGATCGTCTCCGGTTTCACCCGCGGCGCCGGCAGCGCCGTGGACTTCCTGGTCAACAACAATCTTCTGCCGCTGACCTCGATTCTCATCGAGCCGGCCAAGGTGTTGTTCCTCAACAACGCCATCAACCACGGCGTGCTGACGCCGCTGGGCACCACTCAGGCGCTGGAGACCGGCAAATCCATCCTGTTCCTGCTCGAGGCCAATCCGGGCCCCGGGCTGGGATTGCTTTTGGCGTTCATGTTCTTCGGCAAGGGCGCGGCCCGCGCATCGGCTCCCGGTGCGGCGATCATCCAGTTCTTCGGTGGCATTCACGAGATCTACTTCCCGTACGTGCTGATGAAGCCCAAGCTGATCATCGCCACCATCCTGGGCGGCATGACCGGTGTGTTCATCAACGTGCTGTTCGGTTCCGGCCTGCGCGCCCCGGCCGCACCCGGGTCGATCATCGCGATCTACGCCCAGACCGCCAGCGGAAGCTTCCTCGGTGTCACCCTGTCGGTGCTGGGTGCTGCCGCGGTGTCCTTCGTCGTGGCGGCCTTCCTGCTCAAGACCGACAAGGCCACCGACGACGGTGATCTCACCGCGGCCACCGCGTCCATGGAGTCGATGAAGGGCAAGAAGTCCAGCGTGTCCGGCATGCTGACCGGGGGCGGGCGCATCCAGAACATCGTCTTCGCCTGCGATGCGGGGATGGGCTCCTCGGCGATGGGTGCCTCGGTGTTGCGCAAGAAGGTCAACGCCGCCGGGTTCGGTGATGTGAAGGTGACCAATCAGTCCATCGCGAACCTCACCGACAGCTACGGACTGGTCGTCACCCACCGCGACCTGACCGACCGGGCCAAGCAGCGAACCGGTTCGGCGGTGCATGTCTCGGTGGAGGACTTCATGAGCACCCCCGCCTATGACGAGATCGTCGAGTTGTTGCGCAAGACCAACGGCGGAGCCGAGTCCGCCCCGGTCGAGGAGGCTGCCGCACCCGCATCGGACTCGCCCGGTGACGATGTGCTGCCACTGTCCTCGATCGTGCTCAGCGGTACCGGCAGCACGGCGTCGGCGGCCATCGACGAGGCCGGCGGGCTGCTGGTCACTGCCGGCGCGGTCGAGCCCGGCTACGTCACCGCCATGCACGAGCGCGAGAAGTCGGTGTCGACCTATATGGGCAACGGCCTGGCCATCCCACACGGAACCAACGATGCCAAGACCGCGATCCGCAAGACCGGGATCTCCTTTGTGCGCTACGCCGAACCGATCGATTGGAACGGAAAACCCGCGGAGTTCGTGGTCGGTATCGCGGGGGCGGGCAATGACCATATGGCGTTGCTGACCAAGATCGCGCACGTGTTCCTGGACAAGGAGCAGGTTGCCCGACTGCGCGCCGCGACCAGCGCCGAGGAGATCCGTGCCGTGCTGACATCCGGCGACTAGTTGTCGGTGGAGAATGTCCACCGTGGATTCGGACACCCGCCAGCGTCAGATCGTCGAGTTCGCCCGTAGTCGTGGGCGGGTCGAGGTGCCGGCCTTGGCCGAAGAACTTCAGGTCGCGACGGAGACCATCCGTCGCGACCTGAAGGTGCTCGCGGGTCGGCGGTTGCTCAAACGGGTGCACGGCGGCGCCGTGCCGTTGGAGACCGCGGCGTTCGAATCCGGCGTCGAATTCCGCAGCCAGGTCGATCTGGCGCAGAAGCATCGGATCGCGGGTGCGGCGGTCGAACAGTTGCACGGCGCCGAAACCGTCTATGTCGACGAGGGGTTCACCCCGCGGTTGATTGCACAGCTGCTCGCCGACCGACAACTCACCGTGGTTACGGCGTCGCTGCTGGCGGCGGAGGCCCTGGCACACAGCGAGACGGTCACGGTGTTGTTGCTGGGTGGGCGGATGCGCGGGCGAACGCTGGCGTGTGTCGACGAATGGGCGCTGGAGCGGTTGCGTAGCCTGGTCATCGATGTGGCCTATATGGGCACCAACGGTATTTCGACCGAGCACGGCATCACCACGCCGGATCCGGCGGTTGCAGCGGTGAAGAAGACGGCTGTCCAGGTTTCGAGCCGGCGCGTGTTGGTGGCGGCGCACTCCAAGTTCGGTGAATCGCACTTCTGCCGATTCGCCAATATTGCCGACTTCCAGACGATCATCACGGGCACCGAACTGTCGGCACCCGAAGCACACCGCTACGAGTCATTGGTCCCCAACGTCATCCGGGTGTGACTCCACCGGCGCTGCCGCTCAGAAGGGCGGCGGATCGGCCGCGATGGCCGCGCGGTTGAGCGCACGCTCGTGGGCTATTCGGTAGGCCCGGTTCTGAGCGCGGGTGCGGGACCGCTTGGGGGCGGCCCGTTCTCGGCCCGGGATCGGTGGCGGGATATCGATGGCGCCGAGACCGGCGGTAGCCACGGTGAACTGCGGGAAGAACAACGCGCCGTCGGGCTTGGTGGTGTACACCCGGCCGTTGGGGGCGGTAAGGGTGAGGGTGCCGTCGGGATGTTGTTGGTCGGTCCAGCCGCCGGGCCCGCAGTGAAATGTCTTGATCAGATGGTGAATGCGGCAGTACAGCTTGGCGTTCGACGGATGCGTCGGACCGGCCGGCCAGGGTGTGGTGTGGTCGATATCGCAGCGCGCCACCGCCACGGTGCAGCCCGGCCAGCGACACGTCAGGTCGCGGCAGCCGACGAAATCAGTCAGCCCCCGCGACGGGTGATAGCCGCGCTCGGTGCCCAGATCGGTCGCCGTGGGGACGGGCCGGATTGTGGCCTGCGGGATCAGGTCGGCCAGAGCTTCGCCTGTGATCACACCGTATCCGGGGATCAGCGCGGGCCGGGTCGGTCGCGCCGGCTGGATTGCTTCAACCGGGTCCACGGGGGTGGTGTCGGTGCGCTGATCGTCATCAGAGGGTTCGTCAGCATGTCCGGTGTGCGCTTCGATAACGGAGTCCCGTTCGCCCAGCAGGTGAATCACGAAGTGTCCCTTGGCGACCTCATTGTCGGCCGCTGGACATTCCGGACGTCCGCACAGGCACGGGATGCTTTTCGCACCCGCTGTCAGCGCGTCCACCGAATCTGCGCGCCGCTCTTGGAAGGTGCGCGGGTCCGCTGCGCACGTGGTGCGGGCCAGCGCGTCCAACCCCTGATCGAAAACCGCGCCCTTGGCGGCATCGACGCGGCCGTAGATCTCGACCATGCCGTCCCCGACGGGCTCCACCGTGATACGCCGACCGCGCCGCGCCTCTCGGGCCCGACGGACCGCCTCGGGGTCCACATCGACCACCATCCAGTCGACCAAGTCACCGATCCGTTCATCGGACATGGCGTTCCACGAGGTGGCCTGTCCTGCGAGCTGGGTGTCGATGACCGACATGACGTCGGGGTCCACGATCAACGCGACGCGATGGAGGATGACCCGCAGCACCCGCAGATCCACCGCCCCCTGAGCGAACACGTCGGCCAATGCCGGGAGCCGAACGATCAGGTCGCGGCCCTGGGTGATCAGCGTGCAGGCCCGACCCCGACTGATCCCTAGCTCGGCGCCCAGTTCGGCGGCAGCCAGTTCCCAGTCATCGACGATCAGGTCCTCGAAGGCGTGGCCCAGCTCAGCCATCCGCGCCAGCGCGAACCGGCCCGCCGCCAGAATCTTGGCCGCCACGGCGACCCGTTCGGTGCGCAGCTGATCGCGCGCGGCATCGAGGTGGTCAGCGACCACCATCCCCGGTCCTTCGAACTGGTGTTCGATCATGTCCCCGAGGTTACTCCGCACCTCTGACAACAGAATCATGTCCGACCCATCAGCGTGCGGCCGATGATGCAGGCCGGGCCGGCCTGCTCACCGGTATCGCCCTGATCACGGCCGGACTCGCGGTCGGGGTTGCAGACCGCCCCGCGAGTCCGGCGGCAATCACACCCGGTTGGGGCCTGCGACGGCGTCGACCGAGACGAGCTCGTTCGGCCGCGGACGCAACGGTCCGGTCTTGCCGTGGGTGGCATAGATGACAAGCCCGACGAAGGCCAGTCCGCCGACGAGGTTGCCCAATACCGTCGGGATCTCGTTCCACACAAGATAATCCACGATGGTGAACTCCCCACCCAGCATCAACCCCGACGGGAACAGGAACATATTGACGATGGAGTGCTCGAAACCGAGGTAGAAGAACACCATGATCGGCATCCACATGGCGATCACCTTGCCGGGCAGGCTGTCCGACATCATGGCACCCACCACACCCATCGACACCATCCAGTTGCACATCACCCCGCGCAGGAACAACGTCAGCATGCCCGCAGCACCGTGATCGGCGTAGCCGACCGTCCGCCCGGCGCCGATCTCCCCGATCGCCTGCCCCACGGCATCGGGGGCCACGCTGAACCCGTAGGTGAAATACACCGCCATGAACACCGCGACCGTCAGCGCCCCGAGGAGATTCCCGAGGAACACCAGGCCCCAGTTGCGCAGCATCGGCCGCAGTGTGACCCCGGGACGCTTGTCCAGCCAGGCCAGCGGCACCAACGTGAATACCGCTGTCAGCAAATCGAATCCGAGCAGGTGCAACATGCAGAAGCCGACCGGGAACAGCACTGCACCGAGCAGCGGCTCCCCGGTCTTCGTCGAGATGGTGATCGCAAAAGCTGCCGCGAGTGCCAGGATGGCACCCGCCATGTAGGCACGTATCAGGGTGTCGCGGGTAGACATGAACACCTTCGACTCACCGGCGTCGATGATGCGGGTCGCGAGTTCGGCGGGTTTGACGTACGACATATCCGGTCTCCCCTACCAGTGGTACGGCAGGAATTTGCCGTCGATCGTCAGGACAACTCGGTCACCGTCGGGATCGGACCGGCGCGCGAAGGACACATTGCAGTTGATGGCGCTCATGATGCCGTCCCCGAACTCCTCGTGGATGAGGGCCTTGAACGTCGGGCCGTACACGTTGGCCAACTCGACGAAACGGTAGATGGTCGGATCGGTGAGCAGGGCAGGGTCTGCGGTCCGATAGGGCTGACGCGCAAGCGCGGCAACGGTTTCGGCGCTGAGACCGAGTAGCTCGCCGACCCGGCCGGCCTGCTCGGCGGGCATCGGGTGGCTGCCAAGCAGGGCCGCCACGGTCCACACCAGCGGGCGGTCGATATGGTCGGCGATGTTCTGCCAGCTGATCCCGGTTTCGGAACGTCGTTGTTCGATCTCGGTGATGACGGGCGAGGCAACGTCATATGCCATGCGCGATCTCCTCACATGCGGTTGGCGGTCCCAAAAGGCTCATGTCCATATCACCCGCGTTCACGCCCGCTGCCCATGGCAGAAGGCGAAGGAAATCCGGCATTTCGCGAACGCCCACGACGACGGATGTCGTTTAACCGCAACGTAACGCCCGGCGAAACACACCCGAAACGCACGCAACCTAGTGTCGGCTCCAATATCGGAATCCAGGTGGGATGTGGTGAACGAGACTGCCCTCGATGCCGGCACGCTGTCGGCGGTCATCGACGTGGCCCCGACCCCGCTGTGGGTCATCGGGCCGGACGGCGCGGTGGCCCTGGCGAACCAGGCCGCGCTGACCATGCTGGGGTACCGATCCGTCGATGACGTGATCGGAGCGCCCAGCCACGACACGCTGCACGAATGGCATCCCGACGGATCGCGATACCCGTCGCACGCCTGCCCGATCCTGGACGGCTGCGGCTCGACGAGTATGACCGCCCACGAGTGGTTCATCACCCGGGCCGGTCAGCCCATCCCGGTGACATTGTCGGCAAAACCTTTGGGCACCACCGGCGCTCGGCTACTGACCTTCGTCGACGCGACCGAACGTATCGCAGCGACAACCCGTACGCCCGATCACCACGACCTTGCCCCGACACGTTCCGAACTGCGCGCCCGGCTGCTCGGGTACATCCGCACGCACTTCCACGACCCGGATTTCACGGCGGCCCGGTTGGCCGCACAGTTCCACCTGTCGCTGCGTTCGGTTCAGCAGTTGCTTGCCGAGGACGGCCGGTCGCCCGCGAGCGAGATCCGGCGCCACCGACTCGAACACGCGGACAGCCTGATCGCCCGAGGCTCATCGGTCGGCCACGCGTGCCGGGCGAGCGGCTTCACCGACCAGGGAACGTTCAACCGGGCCTTCCGCCGCCAGTACGGTGTCCCGCCGAGTGAACGCGCACGCCGGGCCGGCTGACCACACCGCAGCGGATCAACGCGGCGCCGCCACCGTGCGCCGGCCGAGCGCCCAGGCACACAGCCCGAAGAGCGCGAAGCTCGCACCGATCACGGTAGACCCCGTCCACCCGCGGACTGCGTACATCGCGGTGGTGGCGGTCGCGCCGAGCGCGGAGCCCAGCGAATAGAAGATCATGTAACCGCCGATGGCGCTGCTGGTCTGGTGCGGGTAGGCAGCAGCGAGAAGGGCTTGGTTGCTGACGTGGGCGGCCTGAACCGCGAAGTCCAAGACGATGACACCGACGATCACCAGCCAGAGCGACCAGCTCGCCTGCCCAGCTGCCATCCAGGACAGCGCCAACAAGGCCAGCGCTGCCCCGGTCACGATGTCGGCCCTACCGGCGTCTGCCCATCGGCCTGCCCGCGCGGCTCCCAGCGCACCGGCGAGCCCGGCGATCCCGAACGCGCCGATGTGAGCCGGGCTCAGCTGCCACGGCTCGGCGGCGAGAGGTAACGCGAGTCCGCTCCAGAGCGTGCCGAACGACGCAAAGAGGAAGAACGCAATCAGCCCGCGGGAGACGAACAGCGGTTCGCCGAAGAGGCTCCCGAGCGACGCCACGACATCGCGGTAGGACCTGCGACGCGACCTGTGCTCTGCCGGAAGCTGTGTGAGCACCGCGATCGAGAGCACGACGAGTAGCAGCATGAGCGCGGCATAGACGCTTCGCCATCCCCACTGGTCGGCGAGAATCCCCGCCAGGATGCGCGCGCCGAGAATGCCGATGACGACACCGGACGTGACCATCCCGAGTGTGCGACCCCGCTCCGCGGGCGTCGACAGATCGGCGGCGAAGGCGACGGTGGTCTGCACGACCACGGCGAAGAACCCGGTCACGGCCAGACCGATGAGCAGAAACCACAGACCGGGTGCGAGCGCGGCCACCAGCATCCCGCCCGCGGCGAGGAAGAGTTGGCCGCCGATGAGCGCGCGCCGGTCCAGCATGTCACCCAACGGAGCCAGGACGGCCAGGCCGACCAGGTAGCCGATCTGCCCTGCCGCCACGATCCATCCCAGGTCAGATTCGGACACGCCCAACTCTCGCCCGATCTGCGCGAGCACCGGCTGGGCGACGTAGACCGTCGCGACAGCGACGGCGCAGACCATCGCGAGCAGGGTTCTCTGCCTGAGTCTCACAACGTCCCCAATCAGTAGCAATTCGCAACTATTTCCCACTATGGCAGAATAGTTTTAATTCGCAACTCATCGGGAGGCGTGATGGAGCCCGTCGTACCCGTCGACGATGTGACGTGGACCGACCCCACGTGTCCGGTCGCGCGCACGCTCGACCTCGTGGGAGATCGCTGGAGCCTGCTGATCATTCGCGACGCGATGGACAACGCACGGTCCTTCACCGACTTTCAGCACCGCACCGGCGTGGCGCGCAACATCCTTACGGACAGGCTTCGCCGACTCGTCGAGCACGGCATCCTCACCCGAGAGACCGCGGCATCGGGGCGCCGCCAGATCTATGTACTCACCGACGCAGGCCGCGACCTGTTCACCGTCATCGTGGCCATGCGCCAATGGGGCGAGCGACATACCTTCGCCGACAAGGAACCGCGGTCAGTCCTCGTCGACGAGAACGGTGGCCCGCTGGCCGAACTGTACCCGACCGACTCGCACGGTCACCGAATCGACATCGACGCCACCACCGTCCGGCGGCCCATCTGAACTGGGCCCACCTCGCGCAGCAACTACCGGTCGACGCCTGCCCAGAACTCGCTTGTCCGCGAAGCGATCTCGTCGAGAAACTCCCCGGTCACCGCGTGTGAAGCCCGCTCCCAGACCTCGACCTGTCCCGCCGACAGCACCGAGCGGGCCGTGGCGGCCGCGCGGCGCGCATCGTGAATCACGCTGCGCCCGGCGATGATCGCCAGGACGGGGACCCGCAGTGCGCGTAACTTCTCCGGACTGAACCTGGTGGGCGCAGGCTGTTGCAGCGCGAAGTCGGCGGTACCCGCGTCGATGAGCATCAGCACGGGATCGGATTCGTCGACCTTGGCTCCCCCGGATATCCACCGCAAGATGCTGCGCCGCAATCTGTCCGGGACGCCCGGCAGCCCCATCGGAAGGAATGCCAGCATGGTCCGGAGTGGGATCGACGCGAAGGTCAGCACCGGGTCGACCAGCACCAGCGACGCCACCTTCTGAGGTCGGCGCAACGCGTAGTTCATCGCGCTCCACCCACCGAACGACACCCCCAGAATGTGGACCGACTCCTCCCCGATACCGGTCAGCACATCGTCCAGCCAGCGCGCCTGGTCATCGGCGCCGGTGATCGGCTTGCGCTGCACCGACATTCCCGGCTCACCCAGCAGGTCGACGCAGTACACCGGGCGATGCGCGAGCAGGCCCGGCAGATTGTCCGCCCACATCGGGGTAGAGGCGTTACGGCCGGGCAGCAACACCACCGGCCGGCCAGGCCCGCCCTCGAACCGATACACCCGCACGGTGCCGAATGCCGTGTCCACATCCCACATCCGGTCGACAGCCGGAAGCCGCGCCAATGCCGTGTCGTAGGCGGCCGCGAAGTGGGCACGCGCCGCATCACTGCGCCAATGCCCGACTCCCACAGCGTTACTCGACGGTGACCGACTTGGCCAGATTGCGCGGCTTGTCGACGTCATAACCACGCGCCTGCGCGACACCCGCGGCGAACACCTGCATCGGGATCGTCGACAACAACGGCTGGAACAGCGTCGACACCGCCGGGATCTCGACCAGGTGATCGGCGTACGGGGCCACCGTGTCGTCACCCTCCTCGGCGATGACGATCGTGACCGCACCGCGTGCCTGGATCTCCCGGATGTTGCTGAGCAGCTTGGCGTGCAGCGTTGCCGCGCTCTTCGGCGAGGGCATCACGATGATGACCGGCAGATCGTCCTCGATGAGCGCGATCGGACCATGCTTGAGCTCGCCGGCCGCGAAACCCTCGGCGTGCATATAGGCGAGTTCCTTGAGTTTGAGCGCACCCTCCAGCGCCACCGGATAGCCGACATGGCGGCCCAGGAACAGCACCGCCGAGGAGTTGGCGAACTTGTGGGCCAACTCGGTGACCGGATCCATGCAGCCGAGCACCCGTTCGACCTGAGCGGCCATGGCCTCCAGGTCGTGATACTCGCGGGCGACTTCGTCGGCGTACTTGGTGCCACGGGCCTGCGCAAGGGCAAGGCCGACAAGATAATTGGCTGTCACCTGCGCCAGGAAGGTCTTGGTGGACGCCACCCCGACCTCCGGCCCGGCCCGGGTGTACAGCACCGCATCGGCCTCGCGCGGAATCTGGCTGCCGTTGGTGTTGCAGATGGCCAGCACCTTGGCCTTCTGTTCCTTGGCATGCCGGACCGCCTCGAGGGTGTCGGCGGTCTCACCGGACTGCGATATGGCGATCACCAGCGTGCTGCGATCGAGAACCGGGTCGCGATAACGGAATTCGCTGGCGAGCTCCACCTCGACCGGAAGCCGCGTCCAGTGCTCGATCGCGTACTTGGCCAACAACCCGGAGTGATACGCCGTACCGCAGGCGACGATGAACACCTTGTCGACCTCGCGCAGCTCCTGATCGGAGAGCCGCTGCTCGTCGAGCACGATGCGGCCACCCTCGAAGTGCCCGAGCAACGTCTCGGCGACCGCGGTCGGCTGCTCGGCGATCTCCTTGAGCATGAAGAACTCGTAACCGCCCTTTTCGGCGGCGCTGAGATCCCAGTCGACATGAAAACGTCGGGCAGGCGCGTCCTGGCCGGCAAAGTCGGTGACCCGGTAACCGTCGGCGGTGATCACCACGGCCTGGTCCTGACCGAGCTCGACGGCCTCGCGGGTGTGCTCGATGAACGCCGCCACATCGGAACCGATGAACATCTCGCCGTCGCCGACACCGACCACCAGCGGGGTCGAGCGCCGGGCCGCCACGATGGTCCCCGGCTCGTCGGCGAAGGCGAACACGAGGGTGAAGTGCCCCTCCAGACGGCGCAGCACCGCGAGCACCGACGCCACGAAGTCACCGGCGGTGTCACCGTGGCGGTAGGCCTGGGCCACCAGATGCACCGCGACCTCGGAATCGGTATCGCTGGCGAACTCGACACCGACGGCTTCCAGCTCGGCGCGCAGCCCGGCGAAGTTCTCGATGATGCCGTTGTGCACCACGGCGAACTTCCCGCTGCTGTCGCGGTGCGGGTGGGCGTTGCGATCGGTCGGCCGCCCGTGGGTGGCCCACCGGGTATGCCCCATCCCGGTGCTGCCGACGAGCGCGTCACCACCGGCCTCGCCGAGCGCTTCCTCCAGGTTGGCCAGCCGGCCCGCCTTGCGTTCCACGATCAGCCCACCTGAGCCGTCGAGCAAGGCCACACCTGACGAGTCGTATCCGCGATACTCCATCCGGCGCAGCGCGTCGACGACGATCTCGCAGGCAGGGCGCCGTCCGACGTAGCCGACGATTCCACACATAGCGTCCCAGGGTAGTGCAGTGCCGATCCGCCGCCCGTCCACGCGCGTCGACTAGGGTCTATGCGTGGCCAAGACGAAGAAGCTCTTCGCAGCCCTGACCCGGCGCGGACCGCACCGTGTGCTGCGTGGGGACCTCGCGTTCGCCGGCCAGCCCGGCGTCGTCTATACCCCGGAATCGGGGTTCAATCTGCCGGGCATCGCCTTCGGTCACGACTGGCTGACCGGCAGCGACCGCTATGCGGGCACGTTGGAGCATCTGGCCTCGTGGGGCATCGTCGCGGCGGCCCCCGATACCGAGAAGACGTTCGCGCCGTCGGTGCTGAACCTCGCCGTCGACCTGGGCACCACACTGGACATCATCGCCGGGGTGCGGCTGGGGCCGGGCAAGATCAGCGTTCACCCCAGCAAGCTCGGCGTCGTCGGGCATGGTTTCGGCGGCTCTGCCGCCGTCTTCGCCGCGGCAGGCATGGGTTCGCGGCTCAAGACCGCTGCGGCCCTGTTTCCCGCGGTCAGCAGCCCCCCGGCCGAGCAACCGGCTGCCGGGCTGGAGCTTCCGGGACTGATCCTGCGGGCCTCAGCGGATTCGAGTTCCCTCCGTTCCAATGCGGACGCGCTGGCGCAGGCCTGGACGTCCTCGACGCTGCGGATCGTCAGCAAGGGCGAGTCCGGTGGCCTCGTGGAGGGCAGGCGGTTGGCCAAGGCCGTGGGCCTGCCCGGCGCCGACAAGGGCACCCAGAAGGCGGTACGGGCGCTGCTGACCGGTTATCTGCTGTTCGTCCTCGCCGGGGACAAGACCTACCGCGACTTCGCCGATCCCGAGGTGACGCTGCCCAAGACGGTGGCACTGGATCCCAACGCAGAGCAGCCGACTCTCGAAGACAAGGTCGTCGCGCTACTGAAGGGCTGACGCCCGAAACGTCCGGCCGACAAGCGTCCAACCAACTGGTTGGTGATATAAACGCAGCCATGCGCACTGGCATCTTCCTCAGCTACGCCGGCGGTTTCAAAGAGGCCGCCGAGCAGGTCGTCCAACTGGAGAAGATCGGCGTCGACATCGCCTTGGTCGCCGAGGCCTACTCGTTCGATGCCATCAGCCAGCTCGGCTATCTGGCGGCTAAGACCTCGACGATCGAACTCGGCACCGGCGTCGTCCCGATATACGTGCGAACCCCCACTCTGCTGGCGATGACGGCCGCCGGTCTCGATTACGTCTCCGATGGCCGTTTCCGCCTCGGCATCGGCACCTCCGGCCCGCAGGTGATGGAGGGCTTTCACGGTGTGCCCTTCGATGCGCCGATGGGACGCACCCGCGAGATCGTCGACATCTGCCGACAGGTATGGCGCCGCGAGAAGGTCGCCTACGACGGCAAGCACTACCAGATCCCGCTGCCCGCCGACCGCGGCACCGGGCTGGGCAAATCGCTGCGGCTGATCAATCACCCTGTGCGCGAGGATATCCCGATCAACATCGCCGCGCTCGGGCCGAAGAATGTCGAGCTGACCGCCGAGATCGCCAACGGATGGCAGCCGATCTTCTTCTACCCGGAGAGGTCCGACGACGTGTGGGGCGACTCCCTGCGAGCCGGCTACGCCAAACGTGACCCCGCACTCGGCCCGCTGGACATCATGGTCAGCGCCAGCCTCGCCATCGGCGACGATGTCGAAGACCGGTTGGCGTGGGCGAAACCCCAGCTGGCGCTGTACATCGGCGGTATGGGCGCCAAGGGACAGAACTTCTATCACAAACTGGCCACCCGTTACGGATTCGGTGAGGTCGCCGATCAGATCCAGGACCTGTTCCTGGCGGGCAAGAAGGAAGAAGCGATCGCCGCGGTCCCCGACGATCTGGTCCGCAACGTCTCGCTGGTCGGTCCGCGCGGATACGTCAAGGAGCGCCTCGCGGCATACAAGGAGGCCGGGGTGACCACCATGCTGGTGCACCCGCTCGCCCTCGACGGCGCCGAGGCGCACCGCTTCACCGAGGAACTGATCGCCCTTACCAGCGACCTCTGAGAGGGTGATGCGCGCCTCATAATTGGGGCGCGCATGCCTCATTGGGTAGGGTGGTTCCCAGCGGCATCGTCTGTTCTGCCTTTTGCCGCTTCGCCAAGGCGATTTCTACGCCGTGGCCGATCGTCACACCGAGCGCCGCGGGATCACCCGCGCCGGGCAGGACGACCGCACTCTATCTATCTGGAGCTTTTACGTGCCCACCTTTGCCGACCTCGGCCTGCCCGAGGCCGTTGTATCCACACTCGCTGCCAGCGGCATCGAGTCCCCCTTCCCGATTCAGGCTGCGACGCTGCCCGACTCACTGGCCGGCCGCGATGTCCTGGGCCGCGGCAAGACCGGATCGGGTAAGACCTACGCCTTCCTGCTGCCGGTGGTCGGACGACTCACCGCCGCGCCGCAGCCTCGCCGATCCGGCCGGTTCCGCGCCCTGATCCTCGCCCCGACCCGGGAACTGGTCAGCCAGATCGACGCCTCGCTGGCCCCGCTGGCCAAGGCCACCGGACTGAAGTCGGTGACCATCTTCGGTGGCGTCGGCGCCCAGCCGCAGATCCAAAAGCTGCGCGACGGTGTCGATATCGTCATCGCCTGCCCCGGCCGGCTCGAAGATCACGTCAAGTCCGGCCACGCCGACCTGTCGGGCGTGGAGATCACCGTGCTCGACGAGGCCGACCACATGGCCGATCTCGGCTTCCTGCCGCCGGTCAAGCGCTTGCTCGACCGCACGCCTCGCGACGGCCAGCGGCTGCTGTTCTCGGCCACCCTGGACAACGGCATCGACGTGTTGGTCCAGCGGTACCTGCATGACCCGGTCGTGCACAGCGTGGACTCCGAGCAGTCGCCCGTCTCGGCGATGGTGCACCACGTGCTGCACGTCGAGCATGACGCCCGCTTCGAGGTGCTGGCCGACCTCGCCGCATCACCCGGTCGGACCATCGTCTTCGCCCGTACCAAGTACGGTGCCAAAGGCCTTGCCCGCAAGCTCAATTCGCGCGGTGTACCGGCGGTAGAGTTGCACGGCAACCTGTCCCAGAATGCGCGCACCCGCAACCTCGGTGCCTTCTCGGATGGTTCGGCGACCGTGCTGGTCGCCACCGATATCGCCGCTCGCGGCATTCACGTCGACGATGTGAACCTGGTGGTGCACGCCGATCCGCCGGTCGAGCACAAGGCCTACCTGCACCGGTCCGGCCGGACCGCGCGCGCAGGCAGCGAGGGCACCGTGGTGACGCTGATGCTGGACAGCCAGGTCTCCGACGTCAAGGTGCTCACCCGCAAGGCGGGTGTGAAGGCCACCGTGACCAAGTTCCGCGGTGCGGACCATCCGGTGCTGCAGGAGATCGCCCCCGGCGAGCGCACGTTCAGCGGCCCAATCGTGCTCGACGTGCCCGAGCAACCCGCCGCGCGTCCCGCCGGACAGTCCAGCCGTCGGCGTAAGCCCGCACGGCACAGTGGATCCGGCGGTTCCGGCTCCCCTGCTGCGAACGCCGGGGCACGTCGTGGCCGGCCGCGCCGAAGCGGCGCCGGTTCCCCGCGCTGACCTTCTCCGCCCCGCGAGCAGACAGGTGTTCCCCCTAGAATCACGGTTCTAGGGGGAACACCTGTCTGTTCGCGGGATCGCCGGAGCGCACAACGGTCGGTAGCTCACGGTCCCGCCTGCGGGAGGGCATCGGCAGCGATCTCGCATGGTGTGGCGGGCGGCGGTGCAACCGGCGCAGCGGGATCGACCGGCGGCTCGGGCAATGCCGTGGGTACCGGGGTGGCAACCGGCGCTGCCTCGGCGGCACCGAGCGGCACCTCATCGGCCGTAACGGCCCCGGGCCCGTGCTCCTCGGACTCGTCATCTTCGGACGCTTCTTCTTCGGGCTCGTCATCTTCGGGTTGCTCGTCTTCGGCGCCCTCGTCATCGGCCTCCTCCTCGGTGTCGGTGTCCTCCTCGTCGAGCGCTTCGTCCGCCGCGTCATCGCCGGTGTCGAAGGGATCGTCCACTCCGAAAGGGTCCGACGACAAGCCGGAAGCACCCGATCCGAACAGCCCTCCCAGCATGTCCGCGAACGGCTGGCCCAGACCCGACAGGCCGGACAATCCCGCGGCCGGTGACGGCATGGCACCCACTCCGCCGCCCGGGGGCAGCGATGCGGCGGCAGGCGTTTCCGGCGGCGCCACGGGCTGTGCCACCGGTGACGCCACAGCGGCCGGGGCCACAGACGGCACGGGCGTCGCCAGCTGCTCGGCCGAGAACCCCGCGGGTACCGTCGCCGGTGAAGAATACGAGACTGGCTGCACGGCAGTACTTTCCACCGTCACCGGCGCCGGCAGCGCCGGACGGCCGGGACCGGTGAACACGACGGCCGCGCCCACCGCATCGGCAGCCGAGCGGTACGCATCGCGGATGGACCGCTCGGTCGACCGCATGGATAGGACCCAGTCACCGGCGATATCGGTGGCGACAAAAGGTGCCACCTGCTGATCCACCAGCTCGCTGGCCGTCGAGCGGTCGCCGGCGCCGGTGGTCACCGTCCGCGCCGCCCCGAGCCACACCTCGCGAACACCACGCGCCTCGATATCGGTGGTGGCGTCGACCTTCTCCTCGACCAGCTGTCGCAGGCGATCGGTGAGATCCCGCAATGCTGTTGCCGTGCAACGGAGATTCCCGACGGCCGCAACCGCCGCATCGGCATGCCTGCGTAGAAAGTCGGCGGCGACGTCACCGCCGACACCGTGCCACTGTGTCAGCACCGCATTCTGGGCGCGCTCCTGTTCGGTCAGCGCCTCTTCGGCAACGGCAGCAGCGGCCGACAGTGTCCGGCAGTCGGCGGCCAGCGCGCCGAGATCCAGCGACTGCTCTGCGGTGTAGGCGGTGTGCAGCAGCACCGGGTCAGGCGTGTCGTGCCCGAGCCGGCGGCAGGCCCGCACATACTCGGTCAGCACCTCGACGGCGGGCATCCCCTGCTCCAACACCGCTCACCCGATCCGGCGGGCGGCGCGGGCGTCGATATCGGCGTAATCGGCAGCCGAGATCCGCAGACTCGACGCAATCTCACGATTCGCCGCAGCCCAAGACCGGAGCTGGCCCACGGTTTCGGTGACGACGCGTTGCACGAGCGCGCCGCAGTCGGCGTACTCCCGCCCCGCCCCGGCGGCACCGAACACCATATGGGCGCGGCCGGCGGCATCATCGAGGAGGCCGGCCACACTGTCATACCGCTGCGCGGCACCGAGGATCACGGTGACATCCATCCGCGCCGAGTCGATGTATCCCATACGGAATAGGACGCACCGGGCACCGCCGCGGTTCCATCCAATCCGCGGCCAGTGTGTGGCGGCAGCGATGGACGCGGCATGCGTAAAGGTCATGTATGTCGGCGACGGTGAGGGCATGCACGGACGTCTACCTGCCTGCAAATGCGACATAGACACCGCGCGCCTCGGTTCTATTTGATCCAGTATGGACCTTGCATAAAATATGCATGGCCCGTCGAGCTGCTATCAAGTGCACATGCGGAGATAGATCAGTGACGTACAGAACGTTGAAGTCGATCTTCTATCAGCGGGATCGTGCTGGGCTACAAGCCGAGGAGCGATCTCGGCGGGAGTCTCCTGCCGCCATCCACTGGGATCTGATGATCGGCGATTTCCAGATGTTCGCGCTGATGACACCCGAAGTCGCAACGTTGATCGAACGGATCATGAGCTTCGAACCGAAGATTCAGGCCCAGTGGGATGGGCTACCGGGAAGGGCGCGAGACGACTACCTACACCGCATGGTGATCGACGAGATTCAGGCGACCAACGAGATCGAACAGGTCCGCTCGACCCGGAAGGAGATCAGCGCGGCGATCAAGGCGGTCCAGGCGGAGCGACCAACCGAGAACAAACGATTCATGGAGATGGTGCGGCTCTACCTGGACATCGGGAGCGACGAAGCTGAAGGCCCGCAGACGCTCGACGACGTCCGGGGAATCTACGATGCGGTCACCGCAGGTGAGATTCGCGACGAAGACGCCCCCGACGGCCTGCGGTTCCGGCAAGGTCCGGTGTCGGTCGAGTCGGGGACCAAGATCGTACACACCGGAGTGATGCCCGAATCGGCGATCGACGACGCGCTCACTGTCATGTTGAGCCAAGGTCGCGACGACTCAATCCCTCATTTGATCAGGGCTGCCGCCGCGCATTTCATCTTCGAGTATGCGCACCCGTTCTACGACGGCAACGGCCGGACGGGGCGCTACCTTCTGGCTCTGGACCTCCGTCAGGTGCTGGCTCCATACGCAAGCCTGGCGTTATCGGCAACGGTCGCCGACAACAAAGATCGCTACTACCGAGCCTTCACTGATGCCGAGAATCCTTTGAAACCGTGGCGATCTGACGCGCTACCTGATCGCGATGCTGGAGATCATCGCCGAGGCACAACATCGCCTGCTGCTCGACCTCTCCGAGCGTCGAGAGAAGATCGACGCAGTAGAGGCGCGGCTCCGCGCCCTCGTGACGGACGAGCAATTTCCGCTGAGCATCGGACTCGATCGTGAGTCGGCTCCTCCCGTGGATCCCGGGGATATCGCCTCAATCCTGTTCACCCTGGGCCAGGCCCACCACTTCGACGTAAACCGTGCCGTCAAACTGCATACTCTGGCCGATGTGATGGGTCGATCCACCCAGTTTGCCCGCCCGCGACTCCAGCGGCTAGATGACGCCGGGATCATCGAAACAGTGACGCGGAAACCACTACGCTTCCGACTCACCCCGCGGGGCGCATCGCTTCTCGGACTAGACGGGTGATGGTTCTCCGAGTAGCGCTACGAACTTGGGCATTCGGGCGAGTAGATAAGCGTCTCAGATATCTGTCGACTCTTCGCGGATCGATTTCCGCGGCTAGGTGTGTCGGCTCACCGATTCGGCCACCTGTGCGGCCAGCTGGCGGGCGGTATCGGCATCGGCGGCCTCGACCATCACCCGCACCACCTGCTCGGTTCCGGAGGGCCGCAACAGGATCCGGCCGGTATCGCCGAGCTTTGCCTCGGCTTCGGCGACGGCTTCCTGGACGGCGGGGGCCTGCGCAACCGTCGCCTTGTCGTGCACGGCGACGTTGATCAGCACCTGCGGCATCGTCTGCATGGGCGCGGTCAGGTCCGCCAAGGTACTGCGGGTCTGGGCCATCCGGGACATCAGCCGCAGCCCGGTGACTATCCCGTCGCCGGTGGTGCCGAAGCTGGGCAGCACGATGTGTCCGGACTGTTCACCGCCGAGCGAGAACTCCCCGGACCGCAGCTCTTCGAGGACATAACGATCACCGACGGCGGTCGTGCGCACGTCGATGCCGGCGGCACGCATCGCGACATGCAGGCCCAGATTGCTCATCACCGTCGTGACCAGCGTGTTGGACGCAAGTTCCTGTGATTCCTGCATGGCCAGGGCCAGCATCACCATGATCGCGTCACCGTCGATGATGCGGCCGTCGGCATCCACGGCCAGGCAGCGGTCGGCGTCACCGTCGTGAGCCAGACCGAGGTGCGCACCGTGCGCGACGACCGCCTCCGCGAGCGCCTCCATGTGCGTGGAACCGCAATCGGCATTGATGTTGAGACCATTGGGCTCCGCGCTCAGGGCGATCACCTCGGCGCCCGCGGCACGGTAGGCCAGCGGAGCGGCGGCGTAACCGGCACCGTTGGCGCAGTCGACGACCACCCTGATGCCGTCCAGCGGTGTGGTGACGGCCTTGGCGACGTGGCGCAGGTAGCGCTCCAGCGCATCCTCGGCGTCCACCACGCGACCGATACCGGCCCCGACCGGACGCTGTCCCGGACCGGAACTGACCAGTTCTTCGATGCGGTCCTCGGCGGCATCGTCGAGCTTGTGCCCGCCCGGCCCGAAGATCTTGATGCCGTTATCGGGCATCGGATTATGCGATGCGGAGATCATGATGCCGAAGTCGGCATCGTAGGAACTGGTCAGATAGGCCACCGCGGGAGTGGGTAGGACGCCGACACGCAAAGCGTCGACGCCCTCGCTGGTCAGGCCGGCGATGACCGCGGCCTCGAGCATCTCGCCGCTGGCCCGCGGATCCCGTCCCACGACCGCTACCCGGCGTCCGGTCGTCGATACCGAGCCGAGCCGCCGCGCGGCCGCCGAACCGAGCGCCACCGCCAGTTCCGCAGTGAGATCCCGATTGGCGACTCCGCGCACGCCATCGGTGCCGAACAGTCGAGCCATGACGTCAAATTTCTCATACCCGGGCGCCCCAGAGCGAACTGACAGCCCGACGGCCGGCTGAGAATTCCCACCAATCCCAGGAGAAACACCACTGCCCGCGTCCGATGGACGCGGGCAGTGGCTTCAGCGAGCTGAAATACGGCGATCAGATCAACCGGCCGGCTCCGGTTGCGGGACCGGGGTCACGGTGGTCTCCGTGGCCTCATCGGTCGAGCCCGCGGTGGCCTCGTCAGTGACCGGCTCGTCGGTCTGGACCGGCTCCTCGGAGTACGACGCGCCCTCGGCGGTGGCCGGCGCCGGGGTGGCCGGCGTGGTGGCCTCACCGGGCTGCTGGCCGTTCTGTCGGAAGTCGACCTGACCCACCGTCGCGTTGGTGCAGGCGCTCTGCTGGGCACCGGCGGTGTCCACGCTCTCCGCGGTCACGGTCACTTCGCCGAGATCCGTCTTGCACAGGTCCGCGGCGATCTGCGCGGCCGTGGTAACCGGCACGTCGGTCAGCACGCCTGCGGTACCGATCGACAGGTCGACCTTGCCGTCCTCGGGCTGGGCGGCGGCAACGGCTGCGCCACCGAACAACAGCAGGGCCCCGCTCATCGCGGCGCCGGCGGTCATACGCGTCATCATGGTGTTCTTCATCGAGCATCCTTTCAGTCAGCGGGAGCGGTTCGGTCTCACTACGAGCTGACTGACTCGTACCGACGGCAGATCGGATCTGCCCGGACGCGCAAGCGCGCCCCCGCTCCTCGGTCCCCACGGTTCACCATCGCGTCGAGGAATCAAACCCGGAAGAGACCTGGATCACTCTCGGTATGGCCCCCGGGCTACCGGCTTGAGCGGCGTGTGACCAGCGCAGACGGTGACAGAGCAAAGAAGGTCACGATAAAAAGAAACCGCCGGGTGTGGATTGCTCCACACCCGGCGGCCGAAAGACGACAGATCAGCGCTTGCTGTACTGAGGCGCCTTGCGGGCCTTCTTCAGGCCGTACTTCTTGCGCTCGATGGCACGCGGGTCGCGGGTGAGGAACCCGGCCTTCTTCAGTGCGGGACGATCCTCGGGCTGCACCAGGATCAGTGCACGAGCGATCGCCAGCCGCAGCGCGCCGGCCTGGCCGGACGGGCCGCCACCATCGAGGTGGGCGTAGATGTCGAAGCTGTCCACCCGATCGACGGTCACCAGCGGAGCCTTGATCAGCTGCTGGTGGACCTTGTTCGGGAAGTACGCCTCCAGCGAGCGGCCGTCCAGATTGAACTTTCCGGTGCCGGGCACCAGGCGCACGCGAACCACGGCCTCCTTGCGGCGGCCGACGGTCTGGATGGGGCGATCGATGTAGACGGGCTCGCGCGGGGCGGCCTCTTCGACACCTTCTTCGACGACGACGGTTTCTTCGACGTACTCACCGGTCGGGGTCTCGACGACCTCTTCGGTCACTTCGGTCACTTCGGCTTCGGTCACTGCGCCACCTGCTTGATCTCGAACGGAATCGGCTGCTGCGCGGCATGCGGATGCTCCGGGCCGGCGTACACCTTCAGCTTCTTCTGCACCTGACGGCTCAGCTTGTTGTGCGGGAGCATCCCGACGATGGCGTTCTCGACCACGCGCGTGGGGTGCTTGTCCAGCAGCTCGCCGATGGTGCGCCGACGCAGGCCACCGGGGTAACCCGAGTGACGGTAAGCGAACTTCTTGGTGAGCTTGTCTCCACTGAGGGAGACCTTCTCGGCGTTGATGACGATGACGAAATCGCCACCGTCGACATTGGGCGTGAATGTCGGCTTGTGCTTGCCGCGCAGCAGCTTTGCTGCTTCGACGGCGAGCCGGCCGAGCACCACGTCTTGGGCGTCGATGACGTACCACGAACGCGTGGTGTCACCCGCCTTCGGCGTGTAAGTAGGCACAGTGCTTACCTTCTCTTCTCTCGGGTTACGTGCCGGTCCGGCGCATGCGATGAGGCTCCCGGCGACCGACATTGACCCGGGGCCCGTATGCCCTCGAAAGGGCAGCACACGCCGACGGTGGAGCTTACCGGCAGACATCTGCCCAGGTCAAAACGCGTCCCAGCGGGCGAACGGCACCGTCAGTGGACGGAATCGGTCTGGTCGGGCACCAGGGTGCCATCGGCGCGGCGCAACGGGCCCGTGCCGCCGTCGGGTTCGATATAGCCCTCGGTCGCACATGAGTACGGTTCGGCTTGCTCGGCGGGGTCGATGAACATCGGATTGATGATCCAGCGCCCGTCGGCGTTGTCGTAGGCCGTGCACATCAACTCGTCCTTGTTCCGGTTGATCGCCAGCCGCAGGACGGTCGCGTCATCGAGGAAGCTGATATCGGTATCGGAGTCCCCGGCGCCGAACGCGGCCCGGCGAGGTTCGGGCTGCTGCTGATAGGCGGCAGGCCCGCTCACCCCGAACACCTGCTCGTTGACCCGGCAGCGCTTGCCTTCGATGTACGGGATGGAGAGCTCGCCGCCGCACGGGACCAGACGCGAGGTCACCACGTCCCCGTCGCGTTCGGTGCGGACGCCCATCACCTTGTCGGCGGGGATACCCAACTCGGCGGCCCACACCCGGACCACCGGTTCGGCCGAGGCCGAGATGATCCGGACGTCGAAACCGTTGGCCTGCAGCGCACCGATCAGATCGCGCATCTGGGGGTAATAGCGCACCCACCCGGTCTGCTCGGTGGTCCCGACCTTCTGCTCGGTGCCCTCGGCGGCATCCAGGTTCTCCCGGCGGGCCTGTTCGACGAATCCTTCGAGCTCCTTTTCCGGCCAGCCCGCGAGCATCTGCGCCGCCCAGGCATAGCCGGGTTCGATCCGGCGGGCGTTGAACCCGGCGAACGCCGGCTCCTCGGCCGTGGTCTCGGCCTCGCTGTAGACCGACACCAACTCGTCGGCACAGCGGGTATCGGTATCGGTGGGCATCGGCTGCCCGGGACCGGCGGCACCGCAGGCCCGCGACAAGGCTCCCGCAGCGGCGGGCGTCAGATAGGGGCTCGTGGTGGACCAGTCCCCGCCCTTCGGCGCGCGCAGTTTCCCGTTGCGAACCATCCAGAAGAAGGTGGCATCGCCGATATCGTTCTTGACGACCGTGTTGTCCCAGTCGAACAGCGCCAGCGGAGCGCCCTCGGCGATGTAGCCGGGGGCACCGCAGCGTCCGATCTCCGCCATCATGGCGTCGATACGCGCGCGATTGTCGCCGTACCAGCCCGGGTCCTCGGCCAGCACCCGACAGTCCGGAGCCGAGGCCGCACCGGTGGTGCTCGCGGCACCCGTGCTCTCGGGTGCGGTGCTGTCAGCACGTTGGCCGTCAGCACGTTGGCCGTCAGCACGTTGGCCGTCAGCACGTTCGCCACTGTCGGAGCTACACCCCGACAGCGCCAGGGTCACAACCGCCGTGGCGGCGAAGACGGGCAGGACCATCCTGCGGACATGGGTGAACACGGTCATCTCCTGAGTGGGGGACGGATCAGGTCAGTTCGTCGGGGTCGGCCGCGGCCAGTGCGCGTGAGGTGTCCTTGAGATCCACCCCGGAACGTCCGAGCGCCACGGCTCCGCCGACCAGGCCGGCGGCGACCCGGGCCGCCTCGGCATAGCCGAGCCCGTCGGGTGGATGGATGTTGGATATGCAGTTGCGGTCGGCGTCGGTGCGCCCCGGCCGCGGCAGATGGGTCAGGTAGATGCCGAGGCTGTCGGCCACGCTCAGACCGGGCCGCTCGCCGATGATCACCAACAGCGTGCGTACCCCCTGGGCCGCGGCGATGTGATCGCCGAGGGCGACCCGGGCCTGGGTCGCAATCACCGGTGGGGCCATGGAGTAGCGGTCGCCGAGCGCCGAGACCAGCGCGGCAAGCAGTTTGGCACCGTGATGGCTCAATGCCGTCGGGGAGAGCCCGTCGGCCAGCACGAAACCGATATCGGCGGGACTCGCCGGGACCTCGAGGGACTCGGCAGGCATCCTGCCGAGGTCGGGCCTGCGCAGGTACTCCTCGCGGGAACCGGCCCGGCTGGACACCACCACAGGCTCCCCGATTCCCACCGCCCGCACGGCGTCGGCGAGTTCGTCGGTGTCCAGCGGTATGTGGACCGCGTCCCTGGCAGCGGCGTGTGCGGCGGCCAATTCCAGCACCTGCCGGGTGGGCAGCGCGGTGCCGGCCCGGCCCAGCCCGATCCTGGCCTGGGTCGTCTTGCGCAGCTCGTCCCAGAACTCTTGAACGGCAACATCTGTCGGTGTATCGCGCATGGCACTCCTCATGGTGCGGAGGTCAGCGCACGCAGCGGTGAGTGCGTCAGGTCGAAGGGGGTCAGCCGGCCGGTGTCATCGACCATCCCGACGCGTTTGAGCCAGGCCTCGAACTCCGGGGCGGGCCGCAGTCCAAGGGTCCGGCGGGTGGTGAGCACGTCGTGGAAGGACAGGCTCTGGTACCCGAGCATCACATCATCGGCGCCGGGCACGGTGATCACGAACGCCGCACGGGCCGCCGCCAACAGCGTCAGCAGGGTGTCCATATCGTTCTGGTCGGCCTCGGCGTGATTGGTGTAGCAGACGTCGACGCCCATGGGCAGGCCCATCAGCTTGCCGCAGAAGTGATCCTCAAGCCCGGCGCGGATGATCTGCTTACCGTCGTAGAGGTACTCCGGTCCGATGAATCCGACGACGGTGTTCACCAGTAGCGGATCGAGGTCGCGCGCGACGGCGTAGGCGCGGGTCTCCAGCGTCTGCTGGTCGACCGGCTTGCCGCCAACACCGAGATGGGTGTGGGAACTCAGCGCGGACCCCTGCCCCGTCTCCAGGTACATGACATTGCTGCCGACGGTGCCGCGCTGCAGACCCAGCGCCGCATCACGCCCCTCGCGCAGCAACGAAATATTCACTCCGAAAGCGGAATTCGCACCCTCGGTGCCCGCGATGGACTGGAACACCAGGTCCACCGGCGCACCCGCTTCGATCAGTCCGATGGTCGTCGTGATGTGCGAGAGCACGCACGACTGCACCGGGATGTCGTAGCGGGTGCGGATCGAATCCAGCAGATCCAACAGATCCGCGGTCGCCTGCGGGGAATCGGTGGCCGGGTTGATCCCGATGACCGCGTCACCACACCCCAGCAGCAGACCGTCGAGGACAGCTGCGGCGATACCGCGCGGATCGTCGGTCGGATGGTTGGGCTGCAGTCGGGTGGCCAGCGTGCCGGGTAGGCCGACGGTGGTGCGGAATGCCGCGGTGACGGTGCATGCCGCCGCCACCGCGATCAGGTCCTGGTTGCGCATGATCTTGCTGACCGCGGCCACCATCTCCGGGGTCAACCCCGCAGAGATCGCCGCGATGCGCACCGCGGCATCGTCCCGCGACGCCGTCTCCAGCAGCCAGTCCCGCAGACCGCCCACCGTCAGCCCCGACACCGGGGCGAAGGCCCGCCGGTCATGGCTGTCCATGATCAGCCGGGTCACCTCGTCGGTCTCATACGGCACGACCTCGGTGTTGAGAAAGGTCTCCAGCGGCAGGTCCGCCAACACCCACGCGGCGGCCGCGCGTTCGGCGTCGTGTTCGGCGGCGCACCCGGCGAGCTGGTCGCCCGAGCGCAGTGGTGTCGCCTTGGCCAAGAGCTCCACGAGTCCGTCGAAGGCGTAGTTCACGCCCGAGACCTGCTGCCGGTAGATCACTTGAGTTCGCTCTCCGCCTTCGCGAGCATCGCGAACTCTTCGTCGGGCGAGTTGGCCACCAGCTTGTGCCGGCTGTAGACCGCGAAGTACAGCATGAACGCGGCGAACACGCCCAGGCAGATGCCGGCGGCGACCGGATCGACGAGGAAGGTGGCGATGACGGCGAAGACACCGATCACCAGGGCGAAACCGGTGGTCACCACACCGCCGGGGGTGCGGTAGGGCCGCGGCATGTCCGGTTCGCGCCGGCGCAGCACGATGTGGCTGATCATCATCAGCACGTAGCTGAGCGCGGCGCCGAAGACGGCCATGTTCAGCAGGGTCGCGCCCTGTCCGGTCAGTGACAGCCCGAACCCGATCAGTCCGGGAACGATCAGGGCCAGCGTCGGCGTCTTGCGAGAGTTGGTGACCGACAACGCCTTGGGCAGGTACCCGGCCCGGGACAGCGCGAACAGCTGCCGCGAGTAGGCGTAGATGATCGAGAAGAAGCTGGCGATCAGACCGGCGAGGCCGATGTAGTTGACGACCTTGGCCGCGGTGCCGTCACCGAGCGCCTCGACCAACGGGTTGCCGGAGCTCGACATCGCGTCGGCACCACCGGCACCGGTGGTCAGGATCAAAACCGTCGCACAGGTGACCAGCAGGACACCCATCCCGGCGATGATGCCGCGGGGGACGTTGCGCTCCGGATCGGCGGTCTCCTCGGCCGCCAGCGGCACGCCCTCGATGGCCAGGAAGAACCAGATGGCGAACGGGAACGCCGCCCAGATTCCGAGGTAGCCGTTGGGCAACCAGCTCGACGCGCCCGCTGCCGTCTCGTCGACCGCCATATTGGTCAGGTTGGCGATGTCGAAATGCCCGATCGCGGCGATCGCGAAGACGATGAGACCCACCAGGGCGATCGCGGTGATCACGAACATCACCTTCAGCGCCTCGCCCACACCCGCCAGATGGATACCGATGAACAAGGCGTAGGCGGCCAGGTATACCCACCAGCCGTCGGTGATACCGAACAGCCCGAGCGACTCGACATAGGCACCGATGAAGGTGGCGATGGCGGCAGGGGCGATGGCGTACTCGATGAGAATCGCTGTGCCGGTGGCGAAACCACCCCACGGCCCCATCGCCCGCCGGGCGAAGGTGTAGCCACCGCCGGCCGCGGGCAGCGCCGAGGACAGTTCGGCCATCCCCAGCACCAGCGCCAGGTACATGCCGGCGATGATCACCGCGGCGATGGCCAGCCCACCGAAGCCGCCCTGTTCCAACCCGAAGTTCCATCCCGAGTAATCGCCGGAGATGACATAGCTGACGCCCAGCCCGGCCAGCAGCACCCAGCCCGCGGTGCCCGATTTGAGCTGTCGTTTTTGCAGATAGTCTGCGCTCTCGAGGTGTTCTTCGACACCGGCCACTTCAAAACTCCTTCATTGACAGTGCAATTGCGCTCGATCGACGGTGATCGGGGGCGCCGGAACGGGCGTCTCCGCATCTGCCAGCCGCTGGCTGACCGGGAAGCGTTCGACTGCCTTGTACGAGTCAGCCTAAAGGTCGGTTAGCCGACCTTTGGTTAAGTAGTATCACCCGTTACCGGCGCGCTGTCCAGCCCAACATGGCCTCGAAAACGCACCGAATCTATGCAGTTCGCCGGGATACCGGGGGCCATTGCCGTGCGGAGGTCGGCAGCGGCGCCGTCGGGCAACCCTTTTCGGCTTCCTGCAGATTGGCCGCAGCCAAGGCGGCCATATCGCGCCAGAAGCCGACCCTGTCGATCTGGAGTGAACCCACCGCCGCCGACCGCCACCGTGCGATATGCGGTGTGAAGAACCGGTTCTCGTCCAACAACTCGTTGGTCGCCGTCACCAACGCGCCGTCCACCGGATCGGCGACCGACAGTGTCCGCCACAATCGGATGGCCCGCCGCAATCTGCGTCGGTGCTCCCGCAGCGCCGACAACAGCCAGCGCACCGCAATCCGGCCGTCCTCGTCGATCCAGTCCGCATCGCAACAGCTGCTCACAAACGCACTGTGCGACTTGACCGAAGCCTCCAGCGCCGTCAACACGTCGACGGCTTGTGCGGCCACATCGGTCATCTCGGCACATCCATCAGAGGCACACCCACCACGATGCGCGCGGCATTGTGCCCGGCGACCCGGCCTTCGCGCGGGGTTGCCGGCTGCGCGGCGGACAGACCCTCGACCCCGTCGGGCAACTTGTCGTGCAGGATCGCGACCCCGCCGTCGGCGTCGATGCCCACGCCCACATCCAACGACGACCGTGCCGCAGCACGTCGCGCCAGCCGTTGCGCATCGCTGTCGCCGTCCGGGGCCACCCGTTCGACGAGGTAGGGCACGCCCTCCTCCTCGATACCGGCCAGCACCTCACTCTCCAGTGCGCCACCCGCGCTCAGGACAAGGATCGCCGGTTTCTCGGGCTGTCCCCCTTCAAGCATCGACCGGCGCCCTGTCGCGCTCACGCGACCGGGCGGCATACGAGGCCACCAGACCGGACGCCACAGCATTGCGCGGCCCCTCGGTTCCGCGCACATTTCCAGTCCCACAGACGATTCCGTAGGGTGCGACCGCATCGGCGATCAGCTCGGGAATCTCGAAATCCAGCGCGCATCCACCCAACAGCACCACGAAGCCGATCTGGCGGAGGTCACCGTGCGGCGCGACCGCGCGCAACGCGCGCAGGGCGTTGACGACGAAGACCCGTTCCTTGGCAGTCCGGCGGACCGTGCGGATGCGGTCCAGTGAGTGCCGGGTCGGGATGGGGCTCATCCCGGTCTCGGAGAGGGTGACCACTCGCGCAAAGGCGTTGGGCGGCAGCGGTTTGTCGAAGAACTGCACGGTGCCGTTCTCCAGCCGGACGTGAAAGAAACTCTCCGCCTTCCCCAGCGGCAACCGCTTGATGTCCTCGGCCAGCTCCAGGTTGTCCAAGCCCAGTTCGGCGTCGATGAGCTTGGTCACCAGGTCCCCGGCGCCGGCCAGGTGGACGGCCTGCACATCACCGGAGCGCTCGATCACCGCCGCATCGGTCGATCCGCCACCCATGTCGAGGACGACCAAGGGCTTTTCGGTGCCCGGTGTGGTCAACGCACCGAGCACGGCCATCTCGGCCTCCACTCCGCCCACCACCGCCGAGATGCGGGTGGCACCGGCGTCACGCAATGCCGTCGCAACCGCGTCGGCGACGGCCTGCATCCCGCTCTCCTTGGTGCGCACCATGGCCGCCAATGCGACCGCGTTCTCCAGGGCCACCTCACCGGCCACCCCGCCACGCACCTCCTGGGGAACCAGAGTGTCGATCGCCAGCAGATCCTGGATGCGCACATCGGCCAGCGCGTGTTTGGACAGATCCGCCATGCTCTGTCGGACATTGGCGATCATGCCACCGGTGTTGGTGCCCGATTCCCCGAGCACATCCTGGAGCGGACTGACGCGCTCGACCTCGGCCATGATCTCGGCAGCACCGCGGGAGACGTCGATGAGACCTCGCTTGGAGGCGCCGATGAACTCCAGCGAACCTGCCGGGATGGTGCGGTCTTCCACATCACCGGACGGGGTGCGCACCACCACCGCAGACCGGTTACCGGTCAGCGCTCTGGCCACCGGGGAAACCACCCGGGTCTGGTCCGGATCGAGCTCGAAAATGGTTGCCAATCCATAGGCATTCGACAACGTGCGGATGGATTGGCCAGGTCCGGCGACCTCGACTGCCGCGAGCATGCCGACCGGGACGGCGTCCACGCGGGAGACCTCGTCGATGATCGGGATCTTGGTGGCCAACCGATTGGCCACCAGCACCGCGTCGTCGTTGCCGAGGATCGCACCGGTCACGTCCGCACCGCGCTCGACGGCCTTGTTGATGGTGGTGGCAGTCCATTCGAAATCGGCGCCACCGGGCACCAGGACGATCACGGAATCACCAGGATGCACGTCGTCCAGCGACCCGATATCGACGATGACACCGACACCCAGCCCACGGCCACCGGGCGTGCGCGGGTCGTGTCCGATCATCGTCGACTCGGTGATGATGGTCTCGGTGATGGTCTCCATCGCCAGTCCACTGATCACCGGGGTGGCCTCGTTGAGCAGGATCAGATCCAGCTCGTCCACCGTGATCCCGGCATTCTGCACGGCGCGGGTGACCGCCTTGACCACGCCCTCGGCGTTGCGGACGGTGCCCTTGATCCCCGATGTGCGGGTCAGCGCGCCGCCGAGATAGACCACCGAGCCGGTCTCGTCTATCCGGGCGACGCTGCCCTCGGTTGTCGAGTTACCGATATCGACCCCGACCACCGTGACACTCACCAAGACCTAACCTCCCTGCTGCACGCCCGCCCCGGCGATCAGACCGCGGCGGCGACGCTGAACTTCGGTGTCACCTCGACGGGCTTGTTGCCCTTGCGGATCTGCTCGGTCTCCTTGAGGTGCAACAGCGCCGCCTTGGCCTGCCACCGCGGGCGGGCCATCTGGTCGTTGAGCGTCGGAACCGGC
The DNA here is from genome assembly GCF_000691525.1 of Mycolicibacterium neoaurum ATCC 25795. Classification (GTDB taxonomy): domain Bacteria; phylum Actinomycetota; class Actinomycetes; order Mycobacteriales; family Mycobacteriaceae; genus Mycobacterium; species Mycobacterium neoaurum. The sequence continues at coordinate 496,354 of NZ_JMDW01000008.1, read as the reverse complement.
TCCGGGGATTCACCCTTGGCGTACTGCGCGGCGTTGGCACCGATACTGCGGTAGGTGTCCAGTGTGAGCAGCGGGCACTGGGGGAACAGTTCCAGACTCGACAATCGCGGCAGATCGCGCTGATGGATCATCGCGGTACCGCGCGAGAGGATCCCGATCCCGATGCCCGAGCCGGACAGTTTGGCAGCGGTGTGCGCCAACACGGCCAGATCGGCGCTGTGCCGGACACGGATGCAGCGTGCCGCCACCTCCTGTTCCTCGATACCGGCCAAGATCTGGCGGATGACCTCGGCATGCGGGGTGTCGACGATGGTCTTGCTGAAGAAGTCGGCAAAGGCCGGCGAGATCGCCAGCACCACCTCGTCACTGCGCGTTCCGCGCTGCGCCGGTCCGACCTCTTCGAACGCGAGTGAACGCTGTTCTTCACCGATTGTGGTCGACATGGTCACTCCACCTCCATTTCCGGGTTGGCAGCGCTGGTCACATGGCGCAGTCGCTTCATTTCCTCCCACCGTTGCCCCGTCGGCCGGTAACCGGTGTCCGGGCCGTTGTAGTCGTTGGCGTCGTTGACCGCCGACAACGGCTGCAGATCACGCGTCATGATCGCCGATGTCTGCAACAGATCACCGGAAATGCGCTGCCGCAGAACGGTGAACAGATTCCGTGCGATATCGGAGAAGCCGGTGGCCTCGAGCGCCTTGACCAGATCCAGGCCGGTGATGCCGCGGTCCATCACCTGCTGAGCGCCCTTGAGATCCTCCAGTACATCGCGCGGGATGCACTCACGACTTCCGTTGGCGTACACCGCGGCATCGATCTCGGCATCGCTGATCGGCGGGAGGTCGAGGTGGGCGAACACCGCTTGCAACGCCTTGGCAGCGCGGGTGCGTACCGCCAGGATGTCGGCTTCCTTGACGTGGCGCAGACCCCCGTCGATCTGCAGATCGCGCTGGATGGTGTTGAAATCGTCGAAGTCGTCGCTGTCGAGGTTCGATCCCGCGAACATGTTGTCGTAGTTGGGTACCGCCGAGTAGCCCGAGCAGACGAAGTCGGTTCCGGGCATCATCTGGGGCATCAGCCGCGCGGTCCGGCGCATCGGCGAATGCGAGAACGACTGGTCGTTACCCGAAGCACATTCCAGATCCACTGCCGAGGCGATGAGGTTCTCGGCGGCCACCGCCCGGATACCACCCGGCACCGCGCCCGGCACACCGATACAGGAGATCGACCCGTTCTGCAGCCCCTGTACGCCGGCACCCTTGGTCACCAGGATGCAGCGGATCTCCAGGTACAGCATGGATTTACCCTGCGCGTTACCCATCTGGACCTCCGAGCCGGTGCCCGAGGTGAAGCGCATCTTGATCCCGCGTGATGCGTAGGCCGAGGCCAGGAACGCCTTGGAGTACGGCGTGTCATCACCGTCGACGAACACCGGTTCGGTGCCGTACACCGATATCGTTTCGGCGTAGGCGGTGATCCCGCGCATACCGAGATCGAGTTCGGTCGCTTCCTCCAGCGCGCACTGGGTCAATGGTCCACCCGTGCCCACCTGGCTGCCGATCTGCTGGGCCATGGCCACCAGCGGTGCGTACCGCACCACGCCCAAAGTCGTTTCCATCTCCGCGAATCCGCGGATGGAGGCCTCGGCCGCCTCGCAGACGACCTGCACCGGGTTGTCCCGCGCGCTCGTGCAGTGGGCCTGGTTGGCCGGCGTGCGGCGGGCCCGCATCTTCTGCATCGCCATCATGATCTCGACGATGTTCAACGTCTTGGCCACTGCCAGCAGCTTCGCCGGCGTCAGTCCTTTGGTCACCGCGATGACCTCGGCGCGGGTGACGGTGGGATTGACCAACATCATCGCGATCTCGGCCGCCGGCATCGCCATCGAGGCCTCGGTGGTCTCGACGTCGATCGCCTTGTCGGCGATGAACTGGTCGATGAAGTCGAAATCGGCGCGCGCCACCCCGTCCATCTCGACGATGACGCCGTTCTCGACACGGACGCTGGGCTCCGGATCGAAGGCGCTCTCCATGGCGACCATGCCGACCTCGGGCCATTCCTCCACGAAGCCGTCGAGGTTGACCGGGCGGTCCTCCAACAACATCGTGCGGTGCGAGTGGCGGACACCATCCTTGCCGGTGGCGGGATCGTGCGGGACTGCTGAAGCGGTCATTGTCCAGGGGCTCCTATTCGCTTTCGGCCAAGATGTCGCGGCGTTCGTAGACTTCGGCGGCCTCACGCACCAACGTGGCCAGATGCTCGGCGTTGTAGGTGTCGAGCAGTTCGTCGGCGATGGCGTCCAGTTCGGCCTTCGTCGATGCGTTGGGGCGCAGCGCGTTGTAGATCTGCAAGACCCGCTCGTCGGAGATGGCCGTCATCTCGGCGGCCCGCCGCATGTTCGCCCCGATCTGGGTGCGCCCGGCCTTCTCGGCGATCTGCGCCTGCAGGCGCAGCGCCTCCGGGGTGATGCGCAGATCGGCGGCCTCGATATCACCGGCGATCACCGCATCCATCGTCACGGCGTCGAACGGCTTACCGGTCGGCGTGAACAGCAGATCGCTGCGATGCACGCTCAGCGGGTAGTCCACCGCCGGGTCCAGGTTTGGTTCCGTCATGAACTCTCCCAAAGGTTCGGGGCGGGAGGCGCTCCGCCGCGGGGTGTGTGACGTGTCGCCGGCACGTATCGCCCATTGTGTCGCCCGTCACGTTGCACGAGGGTTGCACCGTCCACCCGGAGGGCATCGCACTGACCGTTCGGCTAGTTGTCGGCACCGGAATGCGCGGACGCGATCACGGGCGGCGGCCGATTGTGGCTAGGGTCGGTGCCTGATGGACAGTCGCCACACAGTCGTCGATGCCCTTTCCGAGCTGCCGCGGCTCGGCGGGTACTTCGCACTGAAGACCCGGGATGATCCCGACTCTGTGGAGCTCGCGCAGTTGGCGGACCCGGAGACGACGCACTGGTTCGTCGCGGCAACCAGGGCAGCGATCGCGGCATCGATGGCGGTCGACATCGAGTCGATCCCGGTGCGGGTGGCCGCATCATCGTTCCACTTGGGTGTCGCCGCGCGGCTGCTGTCGCCGCTGGTCGGTTCGGCACTGTGCCATCAACGCATTCCGATCCTCCTGCCGGACAACGTGTTCTATCGGGTCAGCGCGCACCACCCGGATTTCGGCACCACCGTCGACGGACTACGGGTCACCGCGGGTCCGGCAGCTGCCGGCGCGGCGATCTGCGCGCTACTGCCCGATCTCTTCGACCCGTTGCATCACGCGCTGCGTTCGGTGGCCGGGCTCCCGACCCGGGTGGCGCTGGGCAATCTGACATCGGCGGCCAACGGCGCGGTCACCGTCCTGGCGATGACCCGCCCCGACCTCGAACCCGCAGGCAGGGAACTGGTCGCCGCGTTGACCCGTCATGCCCCACTGCGTGACACCGGCGATTTCGGACGGGGCACGTTCACCAGGAACAGTTGCTGCCTGTTCTATCAGGCACCCGGCGGCGGGCTCTGCGGAGATTGCGTCCTGCCCGTTGCGCGATCGTGAGTCGGTGCGGCAGCACGACGCATGCAACGTTGCTGCAACGCCATCATCGCTATCCTTCGGCCGCCAATGGCAGGACGGAGTCAGTCATGAGTTTGTCACCCCACCGATACGTCCCGATTCCACCGCCACGACGCCGCCGTGGCACCAGCAACACATACGAAATAGCCTCTGCTCGTGGTGATTTGACTGATCACCAACGACTGCGGACAACCCTTGTCCTCGATGACGAACTGGTTCGGCACGGATTGACACACGTGATGTCCTGCATCGAGGAGATCCAATTCGTCGGTGATCTTCGACACGGTCCCGAACTCGTCGAACGCATCCGCCAGCTGCAACCCGAACTGCTGATCCTGGGAATGCCACCGGCAGGCACATTGATCGATTTGCTGACCGAACTCGACAGCGCGGTGAAGGTGGTCGTGGTGACCGACAGTGAGCACGCCGATTACAACACCGTCGAGCTCCTGCGTGCCGGTGCCGACGCCCTGGTGGACCGCCGCTCATCGGCCACCGAGCTGCGCGCCACCTTCGCCAAGGTCGTCAGCGGGCAGCCTGCCCTCGACTCGCTCAGCGTGCAATCACTGATCTCCGAGTTACGCTCCCCGGCGGTGCCCCGCACAGCGGGCGACACCAGACTGCTCACCGCCCGTGAACGAGACGTCCTCAACGAGCTGGTCGAAGGCCTGGACAATCGCACCATCGCGGGCCGGTTGTTCGTCTCCGAGGCGACGGTCAAGTTCCACCTGCACAACATCATGAACAAGTTCGGGGTGCACAAACGCGCCGCGCTGATCGCGGCGGCCCTGCGCGGTGGGGACACCACGGGGTGAGGCAGCCCCCGACACGACACCTGCCGACCACCACGACCCGAGGAATCCGACGATGACCACGAGCTCACCCTCGACGCGGGTGCCGTGCACGCTGCCGGTCGAACTGGCGTTACGCGGACACCGGGTGACGGTCGTCGGAGCCACCGCGCGCGCGGCCGTCACCGTGGCCGAACTGATCGAGGCGGGCGCGTTGGTCACGGTGATCGGCACGCACGCCACGCCGTATCTGAGCGACCTCGCCGAGCGGGGCCTGGCCACCGTCCTGTACCGGAGCATTCAGCCCGGCGATATCGATTCGGCGGCAATGATTTTCGCCTCCACCGATGACGACGACCACAATCGGTGGATCGCCGAGACGGCACGCGAGCTTGCGGTGCTCTGCGTCGTCGACAACGGACCGACCGGACAGCGCACCGGGCGGCCGGGCATGGGCCGGGTGATCCTGGTCGGAGGCGGCCCCGGCGATCCCAGCCTGCTCACCGTCGCCGGCCGGGACGCCATCGTCGCCGCCGATACCGTCGTCACCGATCGGCTCGCCCCCGTCGGTGCGTTGAAACGGCTTGCCCCGCATGCCGACATCATCGACGTGTCGAAGATCCCCGGTGGGCGGCGCACCGAACAATGGGATATCAATGCGCTGCTGGTCTCCCGGGCACTCGACGGCCAGGTGGTGGTGCGTCTCAAGGGGGGTGACGGGTTCGTCTTCGGCCGCGGCGGCGAGGAGCTCGACCATTGCGTCCAGGCGGGAGTGCCGGTCGAGGTGATCCCGGGCGTCAGCTCGGCGATCGCCGCACCGGCATCGGCCCTGATCCCGGTCACCCATCGCGGGCTCACCCAAGGTTTCACCGTGGTGTCCGGCCATGTGCCCCCCGGCCATCCCGAGTGCACCGTCGACTACGCCGCCCTGGCACAGGCCAATACGACGTTGGTGTTGATGATGGCGGTCGCCAACCTGGCCTCCATCGCCACGGCGTTGACCGCGGCGGGGATGGACCCGGCCACCCCGGCCGCGGTCGTCGCCGACGGCAGCCTGTCCAGCCAGCACGAGGTGCGCGGCACGCTGGGCACCATCGCCGGGCTGGCCCGCGCGGCGGGTATCGAACCGCCCGCGACAACGGTCATCGGCGCGGTCGCCGGGTTCGTGCCCGGCCGGGCGCCGGCGCAGCGGGTCGCCCAGACCCACGCCTGACCCGCTCCCGCGGTTCAGTTCTGGAGGGCGGCGTCCACGGTCTTGGGCACCGTGGCCAGTGCGCGGCCGACCGGGCAGACCTGGGCCGCCTGTTGTGCGAGTTCGACGAATTCTTCTGCGCTGCGGCCGATACCGCGGCCGCGTACCGTCAGCGCCACGTCGGCGATGCCGAAGTCGACCTCCGGACCGCCCTGGGTCACCACCACCTCGACGTGCAGGCCGACCGGGTCATCGGGGCCCGCGTCGAGCAACGCGGTCAACTGCATGGCGTAACAGGACGCGTATGCCGCGGCCAACAATTCCTCGGGCGAGGTCATCGTGGCGGCGTCGGCGGCCCGGGCCGGCAGCGAGTAGGGAAATTGCCCCTGCCCGGAGGTGGCCAGCTCGATCGTGCCGGAACCGGTCACCAATGCGCCGTTCCACTCCGCGATCGCCTGTCGTGCGCTCATGTCATCTCTCCTCGTCACGCGGAACCGACGCGGCACGCTCGCCGCCGGGCTGCCAGAGCACATCGCCCCCGGGATTCTCCACGCGGGCCAGGATGAACAGCAGATCGGACAGCCGGTTCAGGTACCGCAGGGCCGCATCGTTGACCTCTGCCTCCCCTGCCAACATCCAGGCGCTGCGTTCGGCGCGGCGGGCGACCGTGCGAGCGTGATGCAGATGGGCCGAGGCCGTGCTGCCACCAGGCAGGATGAAGCTGCTCAGCTTGGCCAGGCCCGCGTTGAACTCGTCGCACCAGGATTCCAGCTGCGACACCTGTTCGTCGGTGACCCGCAGCGGAGGATACTCCGGGTCCGGCGTGATCGGGGTGCACAGATCCGCGCCCACATCGAACAGATCGTTCTGGATGTGCTGCAGCACCGCCCGGGTGGCCGGACCCACACCGCCGGCGGCGATGGCCATTCCGATCACCGCGTTGGTCTCGTCGCAGTCGGCGTAGGCGCCGACCCGGACATCTGCCTTCGCGACCCGCGACATATCCCCCAGCGCGGTCGTCCCGGCATCACCGGTCCTGGTGTAGATCCTGGTCAAATGCACTGCCATGGTGTGTACCCCGCACTCACTTGGTTCAGACTGTGTCAGGTCAGACTGTGCCGGTTCAGACTGTGCCGGTTCAGACGATGGCCAGGGCGAGGCCTGCGGCCAGGCCTGCACCGATCAGCGGTGCGACCACCGGCACCCAGGCGTAATCCCAGCCGGCATCGGACTTGCCCTTGATCGGCAGGATGGCGTAGGCGATGCGCGGACCGAGGTCACGGGCGGGGTTGATCGCGTAACCGGTCGGCCCACCGAGCCCGAATCCGATCGCCATGACCACGAACGTGACCGCCGCATAACCCAATCCGCTGTTGACATCCGCGGGATTGGTCAACACCCAGAAGATCAGCACGAAGGTCGCGATGACCTCGGTGACGATGTTCCACGGGATGTTGCGGACCGCCGGATATGTGCAGAAGATTCCGCGGGTGCCGCTGTTGTCATCGTTGTTGTCGTACTGCAGCTTGAACACCGCCCAGCCCAGTACCGCGCCGACGAAGCCGCCGGCGAGCTGTGCGGCCCAGTAGACCGGCACGCTCGACCACGGCACGTCGCCGGATATCGCCACTGCCAGTGTCACCGCCGGGTTGATGTGCCCACCCGCCGGGCTGGCGATACTGGCTCCGGTGAACACCCCGAAGCCCCAACCCAATACGATGACCAGCCAGTCTCCCCCGCCGCCGTGCGAGTAGGAATTCTTCAGGACGACGGCGGCAACCGAACCGTTACCGATGAGGCACAGCACCGCCGTGCCGAGGAACTCCCAAATGAAGATGTCGATATTGGACACTGACAGCAATCCTCCTGACGGGCCCCGATCGCGATGACGATTCAAGGGAAAAGTATTCGCGCCCGCGCCGCCGATGTGATGATTCACCCGAGCTACCAACCGATTTACTGTCCGCCATACTGAACTTTCGATTAGGACCGGTCATCGGCCGGTGGCGAACCTGTCCCCCACCGCCGGCCGCGCTCTAGAATCGTCAGTGCCATCAATCCTGCCTGATGCTGCCCGATTTGCCTGCAGCCGAACCTGTTCCGAAAGGCCCTAGATGACCTCGCTACCCCTACAGAAAGCGCAGGCGGTCCTGGAGGCCGCCATTGCCAAGGCCCACGAGATCGGCCAACCGATGAACATCGCCGTCGTCGACGACGGCGGGCATCTGATCGCGTTCGCCAGGATGGACGGCGCCATCAAGGCGAGCATCGACATCTCGACCCGCAAGGCACGGACGTCGATCCTGATGAACGCTCCGACCAGCGCCCTGATGCCGCTGGCCCAGCCCGGCGCCGAACTCTACGGCCTTGAGCAGACCAGCGGCGGACTGGTCATCTTCGGCGGGGGCATCCCGCTGGTCGTCGACGACGTGGTGGTCGGCGCGATCGGGGTGAGTGCCGGCAGTGTCGAACAGGACGTCACGGTGGCCGAGGCCGGCGTCGCCGCGCTCTGAGTCTCAACACATTTCAGCCCTGCGGATCGCCGGATCCGCAGGGCTGAAATGTCTTCGCCTGACTACCGTTTCGGCAGGCTAGGAGACGTCGACCCAGTCGAGCGTGCGCTTGACGGCCTTCTGCCAGCCCGCGTATCCGTCATCGCGCTGCTGCTCGGACCATTGCGGGCTCCAGCGCTGCCCCTCCTGCCAGTTCGCGCGCAGGTCATCAGGGTTGTCCCAGAACCCGACCGCCAACCCCGCGGCATACGCGGCACCCAGCGCGGTGGTCTCGGCGACGACCGGCTTGACCACGTCGACACCGAGGACATCGGCCTGGATCTGCATGCACAGCGAATTCGCGGTGATACCGCCGTCGACCTTCAAGACATCGAGGTGTACACCGGAATCGGCTTCCATTGCGTCGATCACATCGCGACTCTGGTAACAGATCGCCTCCAGGGTCGCCCTGGCCAGGTGAGCGTTGGTGTTGAAGCGGCTGAGTCCCACCACCGCGCCGCGCGCGTCCGAACGCCAGTACGGGGCGAACAGGCCGGAGAACGCCGGAACGAAGTAGACCCCGCCGTTGTCCTCCACCTGCCGGGCCAGTGATTCGCTCTGCGCCGCACCGCTGATGATGCCGAGTTGGTCGCGCAACCACTGCACGGCCGAACCGGTCACCGCGATCGAACCTTCCAGTGCGTACACCGGTTTCGCGTCGCCGAACTGGTAACACACCGTGGTCAGCAGCCCGTTCTCGGATCGGACGATCTTCTCACCGGTATTGAGCAGCAGGAAGTTACCTGTGCCGTAGGTGTTCTTGGCCTCGCCGGCCTTCAGACACACCTGCCCGACCATGGCCGCCTGCTGGTCGCCGAGGATGCCGGTGACCGGTACCTCGCCGCCCATCGGACCGGTGGCCAGCGTCATCCCGTAGGGCTCCGGTGATGACGACGGCCGGATCTGGGGCAGCATCTGGCGCGGAATCCCGAAGAAGGACAACAATTCGTCGTCCCAGTCCAAGGTCTCCAGGTTCATCAGCATGGTGCGACTGGCGTTGGTGACGTCGGTGACGTGCACACCACCGCGGGGGCCGCCGGTCAGGTTCCACACCACCCAGCTGTCGCTGTTGCCGAAGATCGCATCGCCGCTTTCGGCGGCCTCCCGTACCCCTTCGACGTTTTCGATGATCCATTGGATCTTGCCGCCGGAGAAGTAGGTCGCCGGCGGCAGGCCGGCCTTCTGCCGGATCACGTCGCCGCGGCCGTCGCGATCGAGTGCGGTGGCGATGCGGTCGGTGCGGGTGTCCTGCCAGACGATGGCGTTGTAGTACGGGCGCCCGGTGTGTCGGTTCCACACCAGCGTGGTTTCACGTTGGTTCGTGATGCCCAGTGCCGCAATATCTTCGGCTTGCAGGTTGGTCTTGTTGAGCGCCGAGGTCAGCACCGATGCGGTGCGCTCCCAGATCTCCACCGGGTTGTGCTCGACCCAGCCCGCCTGCGGCATGATTTGTTCGTGCTCGAGTTGGTGGCGTCCCACCTCAGCTCCGTCGTGATCGAAGATCATCGCACGGGTGCTGGTGGTGCCTTGGTCGATGGCCGCGACGAATTTGGGCAACGCTGCTCCTGACGCCGAGATGGGTTCTTTTGCAGTTGAGGGTGGTGCAGCCGCGGACGTGAGCTTGAGCCGGAGATCGGGGGGAGTTTCGAACCCAAGCTCACGCCCGCGGAGATCGTGGGTGCAGTTTAGAAGAAGCCCTGCGCCTTGCTGCTGTAAGACACCAGCAGGTTCTTGGTCTGCTGGTAATGATCGAGCATCATCAGGTGGTTCTCACGTCCGATGCCGGACTGCTTGTAACCGCCGAACGCCGCATGTGCCGGGTACTGGTGGTAGCAGTTGGTCCACACCCGGCCTGCCTTGATATCCCGGCCGGCGCGGTAGGCGGTGTTACCGTCGCGGCTCCACACTCCGGCGCCGAGGCCGTAGAGGGTGTCGTTGGCCAGATCGATGGCATCGTCGTAGTCCTTGAACGAGGTCACCGCGACAACGGGTCCGAAGATCTCCTCCTGGAAGATCCGCATCTTGTTGTGACCGGTGAAGATCGTCGGGGCGACGTAGTAACCGCCGTTGAGGTCACCGCCCAGATCTGCCCGCTCGCCGCCGGTGATCACCTGTGCGCCTTCGCTCTTGCCGATTTCGATGTAGGACAGGATCTTCTCCAGCTGGTCGTTGGAGGCCTGCGCACCGATCATCGTTTCGGTGTCCAGCGGGTCGCCCTGGCGCACCGCCTTGGTGCGGATGGCGGCCATCGCCAGGAACTCGTCGAAGATGTCGGCCTGGACCAGGCTGCGCGACGGGCAGGTGCACACCTCGCCCTGGTTGAGGGCGAACATCGTGAAGCCCTCCAGCGCCTTGTCCTGGTAGTCGTCGTTGGCGGCGAGGACATCGTTGAAGAAGATGTTGGGGCTCTTTCCGCCCAACTCCAGGGTGACCGGGATGAGGTTCTGGCTGGCGTACTGCATGATCAGCCGGCCGGTGGTGGTCTCACCGGTGAAGGCGATCTTGGCGATCCGGTTGGACGAGGCCAGCGGTTTACCAGCCTCGACACCGAAACCGTTGACCACGTTGAGCACACCGGCGGGCAGCAGGTCACCGATGATCGACATCAGGTAGAGCACCGAGACCGGGGTCTGCTCGGCGGGCTTGAGCACGATGGCGTTGCCCGCGGCCAGCGCGGGTGCCAGCTTCCAGACCGCCATCAGGATGGGGAAGTTCCAAGGGATGATCTGTCCGACGACGCCGAGCGGCTCGTGGAAGTGGTAGGCCACCGTGTCGTTGTCGATCTCCGACAGCGAGCCCTCCTGCGCCCGGATGGCACCGGCGTAGTAGCGGAAGTGGTCGACGGCCAGCGGGATATCGGCGTTGAGCGTCTCGCGGATCGGCTTGCCGTTGTCCCACGATTCGGCCAGCGCGATCGATTCGAGGTTCTCCTCGATCCGGTCGGCGATCTTGTTGAGGATGATCGCGCGCTCGGCGGCGGTGCTCTTACCCCAGGCCGGCGCGGCGGCGTGCGCGGCGTCGAGAGCCTTCTCGATATCGGACTCGTCGGAGCGGGCGACCTCGCAGAACACCTCACCGGTGACGGGAGTGCGGTTCTCGAAGTAGCGGCCCGCGTTCGGGGCCACCCACTGGCCGCCGATGTAGTTGTCATAGCGGGCGTCGAACGACATCAGGGCGCCCTCTGCGCCCGGACGTGCGTAAACAGTCATGGCATTCTCCTGCGTTCGGACACTTTCGAGTGTGTCGGTCGTCACTCAACCTAGGGGTTGCAACGTTGCATGACGGTTGCAATTGGCAACGCAGTTTTACTCAGCCGAGTTCGGCGTCGAGTCCGATCAGATGTGCCCGGGCGCGAGCCCGTTCGACGGGGTCGACGGCACCGTGCTCGGCGAGCAACTGCCAGCCCCGTCGGTCGTCCCGACCGTCCGGAAGACCGAGCCAATGCCGCAACAGCGCGAGGTTTCCGCGGGCGGATTCGGCGAGCACCGCACCGCGCAGGCTGGTGGTCAATTCGGTGCGCAACCGTGCGATGGCCGGTGACACCGACTGCGGCAGCAGTGAACCGGCATATGCCGACAGCGCACCCGCGACATCCCCGGCCTCCAGGGCATCGAGCACATCACCCATGTCACTGGCCACCGGCCCGACCAGTCGGTACGGGCGCGATGCGATGTGGTCACCGCCGATGACCCGGCGCAGCCGCGACATCTCGGCACGGATGGTGACGACGTCGAGATCCTTGTCATCGAGCAGCATCGCCAGGTGATCGGCGCTCAATCCCTCCGGATGACGGATCAGCAGCACCAGGATGTCGGCATGGCGACCGGTGAGCACGACGGGGCCGGCGGAACCGGCCTGCCAGCGCGGTCGTTCGGCACCGAGCACCGACAACATCGACCCCTCCCTGGCGCCGTCGTCGGGACCGGACAGTCGCAGCAGGGCCAGTTGGTTCTCGACGGCAACCGCGGTGGCCCGGACCAGCGCCAGCGTCTGCGGTGTGGCGACCGACAGATCGCCGGTCAGGTCGATCGCTCCGAGCAGCGCACCGCTGCGCGGATCGTGAACCGGTACGGCGGTACAACTCCACGGATGCACGATCCGGGAGAAGTGCTCGGTACCGCAGATCTGTAGTTCGCGGTCCAGCGCCAGGGCGGTTCCCGGCGCATTCGTCCCGGCGGCGTGCTCGCTCCAGTCGGTACCCGGCACGAAGTTCATCGCCTCGGCCTTGCGGATGGCCCGGCTGTCACCCTCGACCCACAACAGGGTGCCGTCGGCGGCGGTGATGGCCACCACGACACCCGCGTCGACGGCATCCTCGACCAGCAGCCGCCGGATCAGCGGCAGGGTCGGCGCCAGCGGATGGGATCTACGCAGATCCTCGAGGGCCTTGGCCGCCTCGGTGGCCCGCCCGCCGGTATCCGGGTCCACCCCGGTCGCCAGACTGCGCTGCCAGCTCTCGGCGACGATCCGGCGCAGCGGAGCCGCGTCGAGATAGGCCGCGTCGACCTGACCTGCGACGAAAAGGTCGTGGACGGCACGCACCTTCGCCGGCTGCACTCGGCTGCCGGACGTCCTTGCTACCACCATGCTCACACTCCCCGCGGTGCGCCGATCGCCGGACGCACCGCACTCTGCAGCCAGGATAGTGGACCGCGTCACAGTGCAGCGGTGTTCGTCGACTCCGGGCGTCGCAATCGTGTCCGGCACGGCCTCGGCCGGCCCGGTCAGCCCCAGGCGCCGGCGGCCCGCCGGTCGGTGGCCGAGACCTCGTCGGCGCCGTCGCGGACCGCGTTGCCGAGCCGGAGCAGGATGTCGTTGAGCGCGGCCGCGGACTGGTTCCACCGAACCTGCTCGGCCCGATAGGCCTCGGCGGCCTGGGCGGTCCAGGTGTGCTGAAGCGGGGCAATCTGCGCGCGCAGCTCCTCCAGGGCGGCATTGAGCCGGGCCGAGACGGTGTGGATCTCCCGCCGCACGGTGTGCTCGATCTCGTCGAAGTTGTAGGTCAGGATCATGTCCATGGCTTGTCCTTCACAGCTGGTTGGCGACGGCGGCGAGCTGATGTGAGTGGCTTTCGGCGGCCTCCCGCAGGGTCTGTTCGTTCAGGCGGATGGTCTCGGCGATCCGTCCCAGGGCGGCATGCAGCGCGATCGATTCGGTATTCCAGCGGTCCACCACCTCGCGGAAGCGCACCGCCGCCGCACCGCCCCACACCGAGGCCGGCACGCTGCACATCCGTCCGATGAACGAGCCGAGCATCGCCCGGATCTCATCGTTGCGGGCGTCGATCTGACCTGAGACCGCATGCATGAGGTCCAGGTCGGTGGTCAGAGCGGGCATTCGGGTGTCCTCCTCGGTAAGTGCCATCAGGTGTCAGACGTGCTCTATCTGTCTTGGACGCAGCTGACGGTCATCCGGTTCCACTCTTTTTCGGATTTCGGTCGGTCGACGCCGCATGCGCCGAGCGCATCGCCAGGTCGCACTGGCTGCGGATCGGCTCGGGGTGTTGGCAACCGATGGCGATCCGCACCGGTCCGTCGGTGAACACCACCCACTCGATCGTCCGGCCGGGTCGATTCTCGGTATAGCTGATGACATCGCGTTCCGCGCGCCGGTCATGCTGCCGAAAGTCGGTGAAAACCCCGTCGGGTTGCACCGCCAGCGCCGCAGCCAGCACGCCGGCCGCGTCCGGACCGGCCGGTGACTGGGTGAGCAGGATCGCCGCATCGGGATGCTCTGCCGAGATCGACTGCAGCCGAGGCGAACCCGGACCATCGACGAGGCGACTACGCTCCCATCCGGCGGGCAGCAGCAGCGCCACCCGGCCCTCGACCACCAGCTCGTCCTGCGCCGGAGGTGGGCGGTCCACCCGCCAGCTCATCCACATCACGCACACCGCCACCACCGCGACACCGACCAGGGCCGGTGACATGCGCACCCGTCGGGGCCGGGCCGCTCCGATGGTCTCCCGCACCAACACGTGGTCATCGACGATGACGGCATCGCGGCCACCGGCCAGTACGTCGCCGGCGATGGTCTCGGCCAGTCGTCGGGCACCGGAGACCCCGATCGGTGCGTCGAGCAGAACCGACGCTCCCACCGTGATGTGTGCCGCGACCTCCGCGGCGACGGTGTCTCCGACCCGCGGCACCGAGGCCGCCACCCGATCGCCGACCCGGACGAGGACGAACTCCTCGGCGATCTCGACGATGACATCCACCACCCTGCGATGCGCGGTATGGCGTTGCCGGACAACGGGTTCACCACCGATGGCACGACGGATCCGGTCGATTCGCCGCGGATGCCACCATCCTGGACAGATGAGCAGTACCGGACCCGTCCGTTCGGCATCGACCCGCAGAACGGTGCGCCACAGGTCGTCGACATCGACCGGCCTGTCATCGACGATGGTGTATCGATCATCGATCGCTGCACACGCCGCCGTTGCCAGATCGATGGACACCGGCACCGATCCGTGCACAGATCCGTGCACAGTGGCCGGGCCGACCACCAGGACGACCGTCACGGCGGATCGGTCCAGGCGATCTGGACGCGTTCGACGGCGGTCCCGCGCAGCACCAGCGTCGCCCGCCCCGGCGGCAACACCACGGGTCGGACGGTGCCGAGCAACGGGGCCTCCTCGGTGGCGCTGCTCATCACCAACCCCGTGCTACCGAGCTCGCGCATCATCGCGGGCACCGGATCGTAGAGTGCGCGCGCCGCTCCCCCGGCGCGGCGCGCGATGACCAGGTGCAGCCCGATATCCCTGGCATAGGGCAGGAATTCCAGCAGCTGGTTCAACGGGTCGGTGCCGGTGGCCAGCAGATCGTGGTCGTCGACGATGACGTAGACCTCCGGTCCGGACCACCAGGACCGGTCCCGCAGCTCCTGTTGAGAAACCGAGGCCCCGGGCAGTCGTTCGCGCAGCATGTCGACCAGCCCCCGGAGCTGGTCGCCGAGAATGGCCGCAGATATCGCGTATCCACCGAGATGAGCACCATCGACGACTCCGAGCAGGGTTCGCCGGACGTCGGCGAGATAGAGCTGCACCTCGCCGGGCCCACACGCCTTCGTCAATTGCGTACACAGGGTCCGCAGCAGCGCGGTTTTCCCACAACCGCTGTCGCCCAGCACCATCAGATGTGCCGGATCGGTGAAATCGACGGTTGCCGCACCGAGTTCGGATTCACCGACACCGATGACGACATGTGTCCGCGGGCGCACCGACCGGGGTAGCCGTTCCCGGTCCAGGCGCGCCGGGAGCAACCGCACCGGGGGTGCCGCAGGACCGGGGTGCCGGGCCAGGACGGAGCGGACGGAGCCGGCGACGTCGACTGCGTCCAGGTACGGCAACGCCAAGGCGGCCAGATTCCCGTCACGGGTGAGCACGGTTCCCGGCGGGCTGCCTGCCAATTGCCGGGCCGCCGTCCGATGGATCTCGGACTCCCCCGGCTCACCGAGGCGCAGTTCCACCCGGCTGCCGAGCTGGTCCTTGAGTGCCGGTCGAAGCTCGGCCCACCGCGCCGCCGAGATCACGACGTGCACACCGTGAGCCAGACCATGCGCCGCGATATCGGTGACCGCGTCCTGGGCGGCGCCCCCATCCTGGCGCAGGGCCGCCCAGCCGTCGATGACAAGGAAGACCTCGCCGTAGCCGTCTGCTCGCGCAGGCTGGGCCGCGCGCCGCCGGATCAGCGCCTGGACCATCGAGATGGTGCGACCGACGAGCTCTGGCTCATCACGTCCGGCAAGCACCCCGACATGAGGGAGCTCACGCAGCCGCGCCAGGGCGCCCCCGCCGAAATCCAGGCAATAGAACTGGATGTCACCGGGGCCGTGCCGCAGCGCGAGGGCCAGCAGCAGGGTGCACAACGCGGTGGACTTACCCGACCGGGTCGCCCCCACCACCGCCACATGCCCACCGGCGCCGGTCAGATCGACAGTGAGTGGGTCCCGACGCTGTTCGAACGCGTTGTCCACCAGACCGATCGGCACCGTCAGCGTCGGCCACTCATTTTCGGCCAGCAGTTCGGTCAGCGTCGGCGGCGCGCACAACGGCGGCAACCAGATACGGTGCGCGGGGCGTCCACGACCGGCCAGCCGATCCAGCACGGTTTCGAGAATGGTGGGTACCTGCAGCGGGCTGCCGGCCGACGGCGGGGCGGGTGGACGGTCCGCGGTGAACAACGCCACGCCGACCGGCTCCTCGGCAATTTGTCGTGTCGGCCCGGAGACATAGGTGGTTCGCAGTCTCACCAAATCGCCGTCGACGGTCTTGAGGTAGGCAGATCCCGGCTCGGCGGACAATTCGTAGGCGTCGGGAACTCCGATGACAGAACGAGAATCACTGGTGGAGAACGTCTTGAGACACACCCGATAGGAAAGGTGGGTCTCAAGACCGCGCAGCCTGCCCTCATCGAGGCGCTGACTCGCCAGCAGCAGGTGCACCCCCAACGAACGGCCGAGCCTGCCGACGGCAAGGAACACCTCGGCGAACTCGGGATGTTGGGTGAGCAGTTCGGAGAACTCGTCGATCACCAGGAACAGCACCGGGAGCACGACCAGCTCGCGGCCGGCCTCGCGCGCACGGCGGTACTCGGCGATGCTGCCGGTACCGCTCGCGCGCAGCAGTTGTTGTCGGCGCTGCATCTCTCCGGTCAGTGCGGCCTGCATCCGGCTGACCAGATGCGACTCTTCGGCGAGATTGGTGATCACCGCGGCGACATGAGACAACCGCTCGAATCCGAGAAACGTCGCCCCGCCCTTGAAGTCGATCAGCGCCAAGTTCAGTTCGTCGGAAGTGTGCGTCGCGGCCAACCCGAGGATGAGGGTCCGCAGGAACTCGGACTTGCCCGACCCGGTGGCGCCGACACACAGGCCGTGTGGGCCCATCCCACCCTCGGCCGCCTCCTTGATGTCCAGATATACCGGCGCACCGCGGTTTCGAGGCCCGTCGCCGGTTCCGATCGGCACGCGGAGTGGGATCCGATCCGGCGAGGGGTCGGACGGACCGCCCATTCCCACCAATTCTGCCCAGCCGGGTACCGGCGCGCCCGAACACACCGCGCCGGGGCGCCACCGCGCCAGCCGGCGCGCGCACAGCTGCGCCAGCTCGGCTGACAATGCGTCAGAGCCAGGCCCTGATTCGATCCGCCGGTCACCCCGCCCGCCGAGTTCCAACACGATCTCGGCCGTCCCCGCCGGGACCGGTTTGCCGTCGTCGACGATCAGCACCGTGCGCGCCGTGCTCGACGCAGTCGAGTGGTGCGGCAACCATTTCAGCCAATCCCAGCACCGGTCACCGTCCCGGGCCCGCGCCACGATCCGGATATCGGCCGGACTGTGCCATACCGCAAGTTGACAGACGATGGCCCGCGCCAGATCACGGGCGCCGGCCGGGATACCACCGATACCGAGGTGGCCGGACAGCTCGGTGACCACCGGCAGTCCCGGCACGATTGCGTGCGCTGCCAGCAGCGCATCCAGGGCGGTCTGGGTGACCGGGTCGGTCTCACCGACCGGCGAACCGTCCTCGACGATCAGCGGTGTCGCCAGGACCGCCGGGCCGATGCCGACTCGCACCTGGCAGAAATCCGGGTCGCTCGCACGACGCTCCCACATTCGCGCGGTACCGACGACGGTCCACAGCGCGGCGGGATCCGGGTGTGTCCAATACAGGTTGGCGCGTTGATGACCGGCGGTGGCCGCCGCGTCCCCGGCCACCTCGTCCAGGTAGCGCAGGTAGTCACGACGTACCGCATCGAGTTCGGTGCTGCGTCCACGCATACCGTGGGTCGCCGTCGCGAGCACGGAGACGAGCATCATCACGGGCAGCACCAGGTACATGGGGCTGCGCGCGGTGGGTAGCCGGTCGCCGGACAGATAGAGAATCACCATGCCGCCGGCCGCCACGAGCATCACGACGGGTAACAACCGCACCAGCGGATTGACCGGCGGCACGGCGGGCACCTCCGGTGGTGTGTGCACCCGGACCGCACCCGAGGGCACCGGCGGCGGCGGTGCACGGTGGTCGCTGACGAACTCCATGCCACCACTGACGCAGCCCGACGGTGTCCGGTTCCACCGGAATTCTGGTGCGCGGCGATGGCCTGCGCTCCGATTACGGTGGGAATCGGGGGGCTGTCATGGATGATCCGTTGTGCCGGGTGACGATTCAGTGTGCGCACACGTCGCGCGCTGTCGATCTGTCCATACCGCGACATGCCGGGCTCGGGCTGCTCATCCCCGATATCGTCGCGCTGGTGGTCGGGACAGATCCGCCGCAGACCGCCTGGCGACTGGACCGGATCACCGGCGACCGCTGCGACGAGTCGAGGAGCCTGCACGACAACGGGGTTCACGACGGGGATGTCATCGTGCTCGCACCGGCACAGTCCGCCGCGCCGGGACCGGTGCCCGGGGAAGCCTGCGTGACCCTGTCGGCGGCCGGACTGGATCCGCCGCCGCCGACAGGTTCGGCGGTCGGTTGGACCGTTGCAGGCATCGCGGCCGCGGCCGTCCTCGTCCTGTCCGGGGTGAACGGCGCGAGCCAGCCGGCCACCGCGATCCTCGCGGCCGTGGTCGCGGTCGGTGCACTGCGCATCGGGATGCGCACCGGACACGTCTGGACCATGCTGCTGTGCATCGTGTTCGCCGGCGCGGCGGCATTCCTCGCCACTCCCGGCCGGCCCGGTGCCGGACACCTGCTGCTGACGTCCGCGGTCTGTGCGTCCGTGTCGGTGATGCTGCTGCGGGTCAGCGAGCACGGCACCCGGTTGTTCACCGCCATCGCCGCAGGGGCCACCGCCATCGCAGCGGTGACCGCCACCGCCTTGGCGTTGCCGATGGATCTGACCACCCACGGCGCCACCCTGGCGGTGGTGGCGCTGGGTGGGTTGGCCGTGTCGGGACGCCTGGCCCTGCTCATCGACGGCATCCGCCCCGGCCGGCCACTTTCCGGCCTGCATGCCGACCGCGCCAGGGACCGCCTGGCCGGTCTGGTATCCGGGTTCGCGGCGACCGCCACCGTGGCGGCGATATCGGTGGCGGCAAGCGCTGCGTTGGAACAGCACACATGGCCGGCGACGGCGGTACTCGTCGCGGTGATTGCGGTGGTGCTATCGCTGCGGATGCGGTCATACGCCGACCCGCGGTGTAGGCACGCGGTAGGCTGGTCCGGATTGATCTGCGCGACAGCCGGTTTCGTGCTGTTGGCGATATCCGTTCCGGTCCATGCCGGCTGGTCGGCGGTCACCGCGTTCGGCGCGGCTGCCTGGTACCGGGGACGGGGCGCACCGGGAAACCCGCTGCTTGCCAGGGTTGGTGATGTTGTCGAGTCGCTGGCATCGGCGGCGGTCATACCGCTGGCCTGTTGGGCGGGCGGCGTATTCGACCTCGTCCGATCGACGAGTCTGCCATGAGGCGCGTGGGCGGGATGGCCGCGGTAATCATGATGGTGATCGCACCGGTCGTCATCGCCGCCCCGGCCGCCGCAGTAGGACCGCCGGCGATCGACATGACCCGGGTACCCGCTCCGGGGCCCGCCGCGCCACGCGGCCGGACCGAGCAGACCCAACCATGCGTAGCGCTGCCCGCGACGCCGCCGCCGGTGCGTCCTGGACGGCCCGATCTGCAGGCAGCCTGGGCACGAACTCGCGGGGCGGGCCAGGTGGTCGCCGTGATCGACACCGGCGTGAACCCGCATCGACTGCTGCCTCGTCTGCTGCCGGGTGGCGACTACGTGTCGACCGGGGACGGCGCCCAGGATTGCGACGGGCACGGCACCATCGTGGCCGGACTGGTCGGCGCGACCTACGATCCGGTATCGGGTTTCGGGGGTATCGCACCGGAGGCGACGATCCTGGCGATCCGGCAATCGTCGATGACGTTCCGTGACAGCGAGGGTGCCGCACCCGCTGGTATCGGCGATGTCGATTCGCTCGCGGCCGCGGTGCGCAGCGCGGCGGACCAGGGGGCCACGGTCATCAACATCGCCTCGGTGGCATGCCTGGATGCCGCAACCGACCTCGACGACCGCGCACTCGGTGCGGCCCTGGCCTACGCGGTCGACGTACGCAATGTGGTGGTGGTCGCGGCGGCAGGCAATGTCGGCGGCCGTGGCACCTGCCCGAAGCAGAACCCCACCCCGGACCCGGCTCGTCGGCATGAACCCGATTGGAATCGGGTGGATGTGGTGGTCAGCCCGAGCTGGTATGACGATCTGGTGCTCACCGTCGGCTCGGTCGACACCGACGGCAGCCCGTCGCGGTTCACCCTCGGCGGCCCGTGGGTGGATGTCGCCGCCCCCGGCGAGGGCGTGGTGTCGTTGAGCCCGGCCGGCGAAGGGACCGTCGATGCGATGCCAGGACAGGAAGGGCCACAACCGATTTCCGGAACGAGCTATGCCACCCCGGTGGTGTCTGGGGTGGTGGCGCTGCTGCGGTCGGTGGCCCCGCAACTGACCGCCAGACAGGTGATGGACCGGATCGAGAGCACCGCGCGGCACCCGGGCGCGGGCTGGGATCCGCTGATCGGGCACGGGGTCGTCGATGTGCTCGCCGCACTGGAGGGCATCGGTGAAGCGCAGACCGGCACCGCCCACCCGGCGGACCCACCCGCGTCGGCGCATGCCGGCCCCGGCAACCGTTTCGCGGTTATCGGAGCGGCCTTGTGCGCCGCCCTTGCCGTCGGCGCGGGACTGCTGCCACCGGTCAGGTCACGGCGGGGTGAGGACATCGCGCATCAGGAGGGCACTGTCGATGGCGAGTTCGGGTCCGCGCGGTAGCACGGCGAGCACCGGCCACGGCGCGGCACCGGGCACCTGCGGCAACCCGAGTGCAGCCGCCGACTCGTCGTCACGTATGCCGAAAGCCGCCCCGGTCCCGGTGATCAGATAGCGCGGGCCGGTCGTCGACCCGTCCCCGGCCGATCCGGCGGCACGGGCATAGACACTGTGCCCCGGCGGGATCGACACCGCGTCGATATGTGGACCCGGGCCGTCGGATTGTGCGAGAGCGACAGTTGACGGCCCCGCGGGTACGGCGGTTGCGGTGAAGAAGGTGGTTTCGGGGGGCTGCCCGATTCCGGTCCAGCGCCATTGCGCACAGAGCACCTCCCCGAACTCCGCACCCACCGGCGCGTCCGTCGGGGCCGTGGCGCGGTTCGTTGCCTCGCGCAACATGTCGACCATCACCCGCGACACATTGAGTGGGACAACGCCTTCCAATCGCATCGTCTCGACGACAGAGCGATCTCGGAGGTCCACCGCACGCTTGCGTCCGTCGTGCAGCAGGTAGGTGCGCGCCGATCCGCGGGCGGTGACCAGCATCGGCGGGGCGACCGGCGGCGCGACGGGGGCACCTATGAGCAGGGTGGTGGCACGTTCGGGGGCGCCGTCACAGACGGTCCATGCGGTCATCTCGACATCCAGCGCTGTCCCGATGCTGCCCGGGGCGCCCGCAATTCCGACCGCGGGACCGATCAGGGCATCGTCGAGCATCGCAGCACTGACCACGCGGGGCTGGGCCGGGGTACCGGCGATCAACCGAGCGGACGCCAAATTCGGTGTGGGATGGACGGTATCGCCGATCCGGACGTACATCGCGCCGGACTCCTTGACGACCACGATGGGGTCATCACCCAGCGGGCCGTGCGGTCGCAGCAGCGCCAGCACGGCACACACCGCCAGCACGATGGCGGCAACGGCAATCCCCGAGGCCAGCGAAAGCAGTTGGGTGCGAATCGGATCGTCGAGCATCCGGGTGTCCCGGCACACCAACGCGTATTCCATCCTGCGCGTCAGGAAGCGGTATCCGCTGACCTCCAACCGTGAAACCGAACGTCGCGCCATCTGACCCCCGGTTCGACCCTAACGCAGTTCCGGATCACCCGAACGCGGGAGTTTCTAGCGCCAGCGCGCCCATACATACGGCACCAGAGCGCGAAGAAAATCCAGATCCGGTCCCGGACGGGCATCGGCGAACGCCTGCTCGAAATACCCTTCTGCCACCACCAGGATGCCTTCGGCGTACTCGCGGGTGAACGCGATGCTGCCGTAGTCGTCCATCAACGAGCGCACCTTGTACACCATGGCCTTGTCCCGGTCCGCCCGGTCACAGCGCAGATAATCGCGCAGTACCGCACGGTCGCGGCCGCGCGCCACGTCCAGCAGATGTACCAGCGTCAAGGTCCGCTTTCCCTCGTACAGATCGCCGAGGATCTCCTTGCCGTAGGTCTTTTCCTCGCCGATCAGATTGAGCAGGTCATCGCGGATCTGGAATGCCGCCCCGAAGTGGAATCCGAACCGGATCAGCGGTGCCAGCTCGGCGGTGCCGTTCGATCCGACCAGGGCTCCGACGCGCAACGGGTAGATGGTGGTGTACCAACAGGTCTTGTGCATGATCAAGTCGAGATAGTCGGACGGTGTGAGGTTTTCGACATTGTCGAGCTGCCATCCGAGCTCGGTGGCCTGACCCTCCAGGGTGCGCAGGGCCATGGTGTCGAACTCCGTCATCACCTGCTCGGCCAGGCCGCGGTCCAGCTGCCGGGTGGCGCGCCGCAACACCTGGCTGGCCACGATGGCGAGGGCGTCGCCGGCGTTGAGCGCCGCCGCCGTGCCATAGGCGGCCATCAGCGTGGGCCGACCCCGGCGCATCTCACTACCGTCGGCGATGTCATCGTGGACGAGAAAAGCGTTGTGCAGCAGCTCGATCGCCACGGCGATACCGGTCAGAGCCGACGAATCCGCGCCGAAGCACCGCCCGCTGGACAGGCACAACGCCGGACGCAACGACTTGCTCGGTCGCAACGGATACTCCCGCATCGGCGCGTAGAGCCATTGGACGGGCTCACCGTCGGGTATCGCATCGAGCATCGCGCGACGGACATCGCGACCGACCAGACGCAACCGGTTCTCGACATCCTCGACGAGATCGGGTCGGTCGGCTGTGGAAGTCATTCCGGTTGATCCGACACGGCGAGCTCGATCGGCAACCACAGGTCGGGATGTCCCTGTGTGAAGAGGACCCCGCGATACACCCCGGGCGGCACGCGGGTGTGGATCTGCAGTACGACCCCGCGACCCGAGCGCGCAGGCATCGCGACTGTGGCGGGACGCAGGTCGACGTCCACGGCGGGGATGACACTGCCCCCGTCTGATTCCAGGGTGCCGATCCGCAACCGGATCTCGCCGGCGTCGTCGACGCCCCGGTTGTCCAGCCAGATCTCGGCGGTGGCGGTATCACCGCGGACCGAGCCGATGGCAATCCGGCCGGTGGCCGATCCGGCAGTGACATCCAGGACGGGCGGACCGTCACCGGTTCCCTGCGGCTCGCGGTCTCCGGAGGCGAACCCACGGCCGAACTGGTCGACCAATTTCCACCAGGATGCCAGCAAGGGTTCGAGATCGGTGGCGCCCCAGAGGTCGGCGCGTTGGTCCTCCGAGAGCGCCGAACGCGAACCCGCGGCCCCACCAAAGGTGTTCACGCTGTCGGAGGCCGCCGTGATGAAGCGGTCGACGAGTGTGCTCGCAGCGCGCAGACCCTCGGCCTGGATCGCGGTCAGCGCCCGCATGTTGGCAGCCGAATCGAAGACCGACGCCCAGGGAAGCCCGTTGCCAGTACCGTTTTCCACGACGCTCTCCTCCCGTCAACCCGGCCGCAGACGGGTCCCCTGAGCGGTATGCTAACTGCGCCAACACCGCCAGGAGGGGTGATGTCGTCCAGCAGACAAGGCGTGCGACACCTGCTCGCGGTGTATGGCGGAATTTCGGCGGCGGTAAGAGATTTCGATCGAAACGACTTCGGGGCGACCGTCGACGAGTTCCTGCCCGGCTACTCGGCGCACCCCGACTGGTATTCCGAAGTCGACCACTTCCTGCATCCCACCGATCCCGGCGGACCACCCGATACCGAACAGGCGCTGATCGCACTCGCCACCGAGGCTGCCGACGACATCCGGCTACCTCAGCCGCAGAAGGCCCGGCTGCTGTTGGCGTTGGCGGTGATCGCCCGGGTGAACCGACTGCAACCCGACAACCCGCTGCCCGCGCTGTGCGCCGACGAGCATCGCGACCTCACCATCGAGGCCCTGGCGGCGGCCGGACCGGGTTCGTCGAGCCCTGGACAGTGCCGCGACCGGGCACGGGCGTTCTTCGACGATCAGTTCGCCCGCGCAGTTCCGGAATCGTTCGTCACGCGCTCCGCATTCGACGATGTGCGTGCCGCCGCGCTGCGGGCGGGCGCCATCGGCGAACAGACCGCGACGATGCCGTTGTGCGCAGCCGGGGTCGTCAACTATCGGGGCTTCGACGCGGTCGTCGTCGACACCGAGTTCAGTTCGGACTCGGTGTCACTGAACAACCTCAAACGCGTCGTCAACCCGTACAACTGGAACGAGAACTATCCGGAGTTCTTCCTCAGGATGTCGCACAACGGTCCGACACACAGTCCCGACGGTTGGCGGCGGGTCCTGGAGACGGTCTCGTTCGTCGAGGGATTCGAACTCAACACCCCGCTGAAGTTCAATCCGACGGCCGGCCCCACCACAGCACGCCTCGATTACGACCTGGACATCTCGCGCTTCGACACCGGCGACGGACGGGTGCGGGTGGACCATGGATACATCAACATGACCGCCATCGGAGATCCCGACGATGGCGGGGTCCGGATTCGCACCCGCAAGGTGGTGCACATCGAGGGCATCAGCCCGTACGCCCAGCAGCGTCTGGTGTGTATCTGCGGCTATGGCACCGCGTCGTCGGATTTCCTGCTCGGCAGGGCCGATCCGCCCTACCCGACCGCCGAACCGTTCGACTACCCGGACACCGATGAGGCAGTCGGTGACATCGACGACACCCCGGCCACGCGGCCGCGGCACGCCGTGCCCACCGCGGTACAGATCTGGACCGACACCATGATGGGTGTCACCGGGGATTACGCCGAACTCGCCGGCAAGTGGTGGGACCGGGGCATCGATGCCGCCGATCTCACCGAGTTCGGTGGCCGGGTCGGCAGTCGGCTGGCGGCCGCCCCGCTGACCTTTCTGGATGCCATGTACCGATCCCGGCACCGGAGCCCGTAGATGCCCGACAAGGACTCACCGGTCGTCCACGCGACGAATGCCGCGCACCATTACCTGGGCCAGCTGAACACCATCGTCGAGAAGGCCGCCCGCACCGACGAACGCGGCGTGTGGGGAATCGACCCGTGGATCACCATCATCCATGATCTGATCGATCTGCAGATCCGGACAGCGGCCAACGGCGTGGCGCTGGGTCTGGCCGGTCCGTGGTGGCGCCGCCCGGTCGAACGGTTCCACGCCCTGTCGGAGGAGATCACCATCGCCGCAGCCCCCTACGAGCGGGTGCTCACCGTGGCCGGACCCTTCCGGCGCATCGGGCGCGAGGACGAGTGCATCCCGGACCGGGCCATCGAGTTCGAGCCTGCGACCCTGCGTGCGGGCGAGACCACGTTCCGGATAAAACTGACGGATGCGGATTACATCGGCGCCAACTATCTCGGAACGGTCGGGTTCCGGCATCGTGAGCCCGGTGGGCGCGGTGCCGACCGACCGCCGGTCACCATCGAAGTAGGCCTGTGAACGAATACACCACCGGACCGACGATCGAGGAACTGCTCGACAGCGCCGTCGAGGCCATCAACCGCCAGGACCACGGCAGCGCCAGATCGCTGGCCCGCCAGGTCCTCGCGGTAGACCGCGACAATCTCGAGGCCGAGGAACTGATGGCGGTCTCGGACAACGGCTCCGTCGTGCAGCGGCTGACACTGCTGTTCGTCGACGTCGTGGACTCCGTGGGCCTGTCGACCCGGCTTGAGCCCGAGATGTACAGCACCGTGATCCGGCGCTATCGCGACGAGGTGCACCGCATCGTCGCGACCTATGAGGGTCATATCGGTGCGGCCCAGGGCGACGGGCTGCTGATCACCTTCGGACATCCCACACCACATGAGAACGATGCGCAGCGTGCGGTGTCGGCCGGTCTGGACATCGCCTCGGAGGTGGCCGCCCTCAGCAGACGATTGCGCCGCAAGTTCGGCTTCGGCATCGAGGTCAGGGTGGGTGTCCACCGCGGGGTGGTGACCATCGACCCGGTGCGCGACGAGGTCATCGGAGTCGGCGCCAACCTGGCCTCGCGGGTCTGCGACCTGGCCGAACCGGGCACCGTGGCGATCTCCGAGGCGGTGCGACGCGTGCTGCGCGAGGACTTCACGCTGGAGCCGCTACCGCCCCGATCGGTGAAGGGTTTCGACAAGCCCCTTGAGCATTTCCGGGTGCTGGCCGAGCGTACGGAGGCGCCGCTGCTCTCGGGTCCGCTGGTCGGACGTGACGAGGAGGTGGCCCACCTGCGGCGTTGCTGGGAGGCCGCGCAGACAGGGACCCTGGCGGTGCCCGGCGTGGTGTTCAAGGGTGAGGGCGGTATCGGCAAGACCAGGCTGGCCGATGCCGCCATCGCGATGGCCCGTCAATCGGGCGCCGTGGTGCTCGGCATCTACGGCTCGTCCTTCCACACCGATATCGGTCTGCGTCCCATCCGGCGACTGTTGGAGGCGACCAGCGGTATTGCCCGCGACTCCGATCCGGCCCAGGGCCTGCGACAGTTGCGATCCGAGGTCATCCGTCACGGTCTCGATCCTGAGCAGGCCGTACCCCTGCTGGCGCCCGTGCTGGGTATCGCGCCCGGGGTCGACTATCAGCCCCCGAGTGCGACAGCGGGACGCCTCTACGACCAGATCGCCGATACCGTCCGCAGATATCTGATCGCGGCGACGGGTGACGGACCGGCAATGTTGGTGTTCGAGGACGTGCACTGGTACGACGAGGACACCGTGGAGATCCTGCAGGCAGTGTTGAGCGAGGCTCCGGGGCGACTCATGGTCGTCATCACCGGTCGTGAGGTACCGGCGCTGACCCACTGCACCACTTTCGAGCTCACCCCGTTCGAGGACCACCACTCCGATTTGTTGGTCACCGCACTGCATCCCGATCTCGATGACCTCGCCCGCCGAGCGGTGGTGGAACGGTGCGACGGAATGCCGCTCTACATCGAAGAAGTCGTGGCGAAGATGCGGTCTGCGCCCGCGGAGTCGACGGAGACCGGCAACGTACCGGACACCCTCTACGAAGCGCTGGTGGCACGGTTACGACTCAACGAGCGGGCATGGCACGTGATCGAGGCCGCCGCGCTGATCGGCAGTCAGGTCGACCAGGCGCTACTCGCCGCCGTCGTCGAACTCGACCGTCGGGCGATCGAGGACATCCTCGACGAGCTGACCCGCACCCGCGTCATGAAGCCATTCGGCAACGGCGGCTGGCGTTTCCGGCACGAGTTGCTCAGAGAGGTGGCCGCCGAGCTACTGCCGCCCAGCGCGCGCAAGCGGCTGCACACCCGGATCGGCACCGCACTGGTCAGCTCGGCGGCCGATGGCACACCCGAATGGCCCCTGGTGGCACACCATTACGAACAGGGTGAGCAGTTCGACGAGGCCGCCGACAGTTATGAGAAGGCCGCGGCCGATGCACGGCGACGCGGTGCGCTCAACGAGGCCAGGTCCCTGTTGAGCCGAGCACTGGACAGTACCGCCAAGCTGCCGCCCGATACCCAGGCGCGGGATGCTCGCGAGGTGGCGATTCGGTTGGAGCGTGGCTTTCTCGGATTCGCCGCCGCCGGCCACGCCAGCGTGGATGCGGCCGCCGACTTCGAACGCTGCCTGCAGATCATCGACAACCACCCGGGCGTGGAGATGTTCGCGACCTTCAGCGCCCTGTGGAGTTTCTTCGCCTCGCGCGGTGATCTACGCAGGTCCGCCCAGCTGGTCGACGCGCTGCGCACCAACATCGCCGATATGCCGCAGTGGTACCAGGCGGTCATGGATGCGGTGGTCGGTTCACTGGCACTGTTCCGTGGTGAGCTGAACGACGCGCGGAGTTGGTTGGAGTCGGCGGCAGCGGCGATCGCAGAGATGGAATCGCCGGAGATCGACGGTGATTGGTATGCACCCAACGACCCGGTCGGCGGGATGTATGCGCTGCTGGGGCTGACCCGCTATCTGCAGGGTGATCTCGAATCGGCGGTCGAGTCATTCGCCGAGCTGGAGAAGCGTTGTCAGGCATTGATTTTCCCGCACGGCCCGTTCACCGAGTGTTACGGCAGAGTGCAGGAGGCCGTGGTGCGAACCCATGCCGGACAATGTGCCCAGGCGATGGAGCTCGCCGGACGCATTGCCGAGATCGCCACCGAGAACGGGCTTGACGAGTGGGTGATGATCTCGGCCACCGCCGCGGCCAATGCCGGCGCGAAGGCCGCACTGGCCGGGCCGCAACCGGATATGGCAGCGCTGGGCGAGAGCACCGCCACGCTGGCGACCCTGGTGCAGGTCTGGCGCGATTTCGAGCTCAAAGCATTCCTGTGCTGGTATGACGCCGGGCTGACGGCGGCCCTGCTCGGCGCCGGTGATGTCCAGGGCGCGCGCCGCCAGCTCGACATGGCATTGCAGATGTCGGCGGAGACGTCCTGGCATCTTTTCGACGCCGAGCTACTGCGGCTGCGCGCCCACACCCAGGACTCGGCCGTCGATCGGGACGCCGACCTGGAGAACGCCCTGGAGTTGTCCCGCACCCAGGGCGCGGTGGTACTCGAACTGGCGGTGGCCGCCGATCGCTTACGGATCCACGGTGACCGCTGCCGCGCCGATCTGGAGCAGGTCATCGCCCGACTACCCGCCGACCAGGACTGGCCCGCACTCGCCGAGGCGCGCGCGCTGTTGCACTGATGCCGAGCCGGGGGAAGGTCGCGATACTCGGCGGCGGGATGGCGGGGCTCAGCGCGGCATGGCGACTGAGTTCGCCGGGCTGGCAGGACCGTTTCGATGCCATCACCGTCTATCAGCGCGGTTGGCGACTCGGCGGTAAGGCTGCTTCCAGCCGCGGCGTGCATGACCGCATAGAGGAGCACGGCCTACACATCTGGCTCGGGTCCTACGAGAACGCATTCACCCTTCTTCGCGAATGCTATACCGAAATCGACCGTGCGACAGAAGATCCCGAGTGCCCCATCCAGACCTGGGATCAGGCGTTGATTCCGGCCGACGAACTGGGCATGGCCGATAACTGGGCAGGCCGATGGTCGGTGTGGCCCGGCCGGTTCTCCCGGAATGCCGACCTACCCGGCGAACCGGATGCCGACGGACGGGAGCTGACCGTCATCGGGTTCCTGCGCAGAGTGCTGCAACTGGTCTCCGATTTCGCCGCCTCGCTCGGTGCCGACAACAGCGTCGTCGGCACCGACGACGACACCGCGGCCCGGCTGATCCACATCTCGACCATGCTCGGCGAGAGCCTCTGCGATGTGCTGACCGGGCCGGCCCCGCGGTCCGGGTCTGCGTCGGCCGGCGGGCCGCTCGACGAACCGCTGCAGGCGCTGCGCGATGCGCTGGACTACGAGCACCGACCACAGCACCGCCGGTTCTGGCTGTTGTTGTCGCTGTTGACCGCTACCGCGCGTGGGTTGATCGCCGATGATCTGCTGACCGACCCGGCCGGGTTCCGGGCGATCAACGATGAGGAATATGGGAATTGGTTGCGCCGCCACGGCGCCCACCCCGACGTGCTGGACTTCGCCCTGGTGCGGGGTCTGTACGACATGGTCTTCGGATACGAGGACGGCGACTGCAGCCGGCCGTCGTTCGCCGCAGGTCTGGCGGTATTGCTGACCGGCATCGCGCTGTTCCAGTACAAGGGCGCGTTCTTCTGGAAGATGACTGCCGGTATGGGTGATGTGGTGATCGCCCCGATCTATCTGGCGTTACGCGCCCGTGGTGTGCGATTCGAGTTCTTCCACCGGGTGGATGCGTTGCATCTGGACGCCGCAGGCACCCGGGTGGACGCCATCTCGATGGGACGCCAGGTCGACCTCGTCGACCCGGCGACGCCCTACGATCCGTTGATCCGCGTCGGTGGGCTGCCGGTGTTCCCCGCCGAGCCCCTGCGCGAGCAGATCGTCGACGCCGGCCAGCCGATGCGCGATCTGGAGACGCACTTCGCCGAGCGGCGTGATGCCGGGCAGCGCATCCTGCGGTGCGGTACGGACTTCGACCACGTGGTGCTGGCCGCGTCGGCGGGGATGGTCGAGATCATCTGTGGCGAGCTGATCGCGGATCGCCCCGAGTGGCGGGATATGACGCGCCACGTCAGGACGGTGGCCACCCAGGCATTCCAGCTGTGGATCCACCCCGACGAGTCGAGTCTCGGTTGGTTCCGGCCCGGCGTGACGACCAGTGGCTACGTCGCGCCGTTCGACACCTGGGCGTCGATGCCGCAGACGCTGTGGGCCGAGAATTGGCCTGCCGAGGACGATCCGAAGACGGTGGCCTACTTCTGCGGGGTTCTCGACGCCCCCTGGCCACCCGATACCGAAGACCAGGAATATCGGCGCAGGTCTCGGGACCTGGTGCTGACCACCGCGACCGAGTATCTGGACCGCCACGTCGGGCTGTACCTGCCGGGCGCCGTCGCCGCGGATGGCTTCGCCTGGGAGATGCTCTGCGGCACAGGCAGTCTGCGTGGACCTGCCGCGCTGGAAACCCAGCACGTGAGCGTCAACATCGACCCTTCGGACCGGTACGTGCAGTCGGTCCCCGGTTCGGACAAGTACCGGCTGCGTCCAGATGAAAGCGGTTATGACAATCTGGTTCTGGCCGGCGACTGGACCGACTGCGGGATCAATGCCGGGTGTATCGAGGCCGCCGTCATGTCGGGGCTGCAAGCGGCGAATGCACTGCTCGGCCGGAGCAGGTTCTATCGGATCCGCGGTTTCTACCTGCCCTGACCGCGCCCCAGCGGCGTCACCGTCAACGTGACTCCCTGTCCGGGAAGCTTTTCCAGCAGCAGGTCGCCCATCGCCGCGACCGGGGTCAGGACACCGCGCAGCGCGGACAGCCGGGCGGAGTCGGTGACCATTGCCATCGCCGCCACGGCGATCAACGTCGCCGTCGCCGAGTATCCGGGATCACCAGGCTGTGCCATGGTCGCCACGTAACGGTGTCCGGCGGCCGTCCTGGTGTATGTCTCGACCACGTACCGGCCGCGGTCACCGTGATCGTGGCCGATGGTCGAGGCCGGAAGCAGACGATCCACCACCGTCGAGGGCACCGTGGCCAGGTAGGCCCCACCCAGGCGCGCGGCCGCGGTGATGGTCGGGCCACTCATCGCCGCGAGGAACGGCGCCATCGGCGAGGATCCGTAACTCAACGTCTCGGTGTAGCGCAATCCACGGCCGTACGGCCAGCCGAGCAGCGCGTTGGTCCGTCGTACGCACCGGGTGTTGTACAACGCCATCAGGTAGCCGCCGGTCCACAACCCGGCCAGCTCGGGGGCGATCTCGGATCCGCTGAACACCGGGACATCGGGCTGCGCACCGAGATCCGGTTCGCCGGCCCGGTCCGGCGACAGACTGTAGGGATCGTCGAGAACTGCGCGCAGGGACGCATCGGTGTACGCGGCGCGCATCAGCTCGACCATGGTGCGCAACGAACCGCCCGAGCACCCGCCCGAGTAGGCGCGCAACACCATCGTGGTCCTGCCCATCGCCCCGGCACCATCGTCGACGGCACGGCGATGCAGGGCGTAGACGGTGAGATCGGAAGGGATGGAATCGAATCCGCAGGAGTGCACGATGCGCGCACCCGTCGACGCCGCGATGCGGTGATAGCGGTCGATGCTGGCGCGCACGAACGGGATTTCGCCGGCCAGGTCCAGATAATCGGTGCCGGCATGCGCGCAGGCGGCCACCAGGGACAGTCCGACCGTCGAATAGGGACCGACGGTGCTGACCAGCACCCGGGTCCGCGCTGCCAGGTTCGCCAACGGTCCGGGTTCGTCGAGACCGGTGACAAGCACCGGCCAGTCCCGCGCCCCGGTACCGAGCGAATCGCGCAGTGCGGTCATCCGGTCGGCGGACCTGCCTGCCAGGGCGATGCGCACACCTGCGCCGGCGGCCGCGAGTGCGCGTGCGACGTGTCGACCGACGAAGCCCGTCGCACCGTAGAGCACGATGTCCAGATCACGCCGGGCGCGCATGCGGATCGACGCTACCCGTCCCGGCCGCGACGTTCCCGATAAGCGGCAACATGCTGACGATTTCCACAATTTCCGGTGTCGCAGAAGATCTTCGACCGGTTGCGGGACACGTCGAACAACGCCGCCGTGCAGTCCGGTGCCGCGCACACCTTGAGCCTGCGCAGCTCGCCACCACGGATCAGGTCCGCCAATGCCATCGCCATCTCCGCACCCATCCGCTGGGCCAGCGGATCCCGGACGGAGGCCAGATGCAGATGCCACTCCGGCATCTCGGCGTGCCGGGTCAACCACGGCGAGGCCTGGGTGTCGGCCAGCAGGGCGTTGACCTGGCCGACCGTGCGCTCCTCGTCGTCGGCGCCCTCCCAGAGCCTGCCGAGTCGTTCGCGTAATCGGTGCACGGCGGCCAGCTCCCCTGCGTCACGGTCACGGCGGCCGGTCCAGCCGAACTCGGCCAGATAGGCCTCCAGTCCGGCCAGATCGGCGAGCTCGTCACCATCGACGCGATCACTGTTGATCAGCACGCAGGCAGCCCGGAGTGTGAGTTCCGTGTCATGAGTAAAAATCATTTGACGCGTGACTCCCGTCGCCGTTAGTGTCATGAGCAACTTCCATTTTACTCATTACAGTCCGGAGTGCCCCATGACGATGATCGACGCGCGCGCGACGACCAGGTTTCGGGTCGGTCTGATCTTCGCGATCACCTCGGCCTTCACCTTCGGTATGTCCGGCCCGCTCGCCAAGGCACTGATGGAGGCCGGTTGGACCCCGACCGCGGCCGTCACAGCCCGGCTGGCCGGTGGCGCACTGGCGATGGCCGCGTTCGCGACCTACTACCGGCCCGGCTGGGTCCGCGAGGCCCTGCGGCATCGCACGACCGTCATCGCGTACGGCCTGATCCCGATCGCCGGCGCGCAGCTCTGCTACTACAACGCCGTCTCACACCTGTCGGTCGGCGTGGCGCTACTGCTGGAGTACACCGCCCCGATCCTGGTGGTCGGCTGGTTGTGGGCCACCACGCGGCGTCGGCCCGCCGCGCTGACTCTCGCCGGTGCGGCACTGGCGGTCGCCGGCATCGTGCTGGTCCTCGACGTCTTCGCCGGTGCCCATATCAACTCGACCGGGGTGGTCTGGGGCCTGGCCGCGGCGATCTGCGCCGCTTGCTACTTCATGATGTCGGAGAAGGCCAGCTCGGATGGCACCGGCCTGAGCCCGGTCACGCTGGCCGCAGCAGGCCTCGTCATCGGCGCCCTCGCGGTGGCCGGACTCGGCGCAACCGGCGTGATGCCGCTGCGCTTCACTGCCGCCGACGCCGTCGTCGCCGGTCTCACCGTGCCCTGGTACGTCCCGGTGATCGCCCTGGCGCTCATCCCGACGGCGATCGCGTACACGCTCGGCATCATGGGCATCGCCCGGCTACAGCCCCGGTTCGCCTCGTTGGTGGGCCTGTCCGAGGTGCTGTTCGCGGTGCTCATAGCCTGGGTCGTGCTCGGCGAATCGGTCTCGCCGACCCAGGCCGTCGGCGGCGCGGTGGTGTTGATGGGCCTGGCCCTTGCCCGCCACGGTGACCGGTCCGACCAGGTGGCGCAGGCCAATTGGCCGGACGTGCCGCCGCCTGCCGAACGACCGATTGCTCATACCTGACCATCAGATGTGAAGATGGGCTCGTGAAGTTGCGCAAGTTGGCGGCCCGGTGGGCCGCGGTGGGCTCGGCAATGGTCTCCACCTTGGCCGTGCTGGCGGCTCCGGCGCCGGTCGCCTCTGCCGAACCGGCGTGCTCGGACGTCGAACTGATCTTCGCCCGCGGCACCAGCGAGCCACCCGGTATCGGCCGGGTCGGGTTTGCTCTGGAGAACGCCTTGCGCCCGCAGCTCGGTGGCCGCACGCTGAGCACCTACGGCGTCAACTACCCCGCGACCTACGATTTCCTGCGCGCGGCGGACGGCGCCTTCGATGCCAGCGCGCGGATCGCCTACCTCGCCGACGCCTGCCCGAACACCCGCGTCGTGCTCGGTGGGTACTCCCAGGGCGCCGCCATCGTCAACATGCTGGTGGGGCTTCCGCCGGTCGGTGACCGCATCGGCGATATCGGTTCGGCTCCCCCGCTGGCCTCCAACCTGGCCGGCAATGTCGCCGCCATCGCCGCGTTCGGTAATGCGGGTGCCAAGTTCGGTTATCCGGTGAGTGCCGCGGGGCCTCCGTTCAGCGGGCGGGGTATCGACCTGTGCGCCGACGGTGACCCGATCTGTTCCGGCGGCCGCAACCCATTTGCGCACACCCGATACGAGTCCTCCGGATTCATCCCACAGGCTGCCGGTTTCATCGCGGGCCGGGTCTGACTCCAGGCTTGCTCTCGACGTCTTCGCGTTACCATGTGGCGTGCGCTTTGATCTTGTTCGTCGCCGCTCGGTACTGCTCGCCGCCGTCACCGCGGCCATCGGCTCGCTGCTCCTGACGCCGGCGACACCCGCCTCCGCCGAGTCCTGCCCCGATATCGAGGTCGTGTTCGCCCGCGGCACGAACGAGGATCCCGGTCTCGGCCGCATCGGCGCGGCCTTCGTCGAGTCGCTACGAGGCAAGGTCGGCGGCAGGTCGGTGGGCACCTATGCGGTGAACTATCCGGCCAGCTACGACTTCTTGGCTGCCGCCACAGGCGCCAACGACGCCAGTGCCCACATCCAGTGGATGATCAACAACTGCCCGACGACCCGGCTGGTGCTCGGTGGTTACTCCCAGGGTGCCGGGGTCATCGACGTCATCGCCGCGGTACCGGTACCCGCCATCGGTTTCACCGCCCCACTCCCGCCGAACACCCCCGAGCACGTCGCGGCGCTGGCCGTGTTCGGCAACCCGTCGGCGAAGGTCGGCCTGCCGCTGACCGTGAGCCCGGTCTGGGGGCCGCGGGCGATAGACCTGTGCAATCCCGGCGATCCGGTCTGCACCAGTGGCGATGACGTCGCCGCCCACCGCGCTTACGACGGTGCCCCCGCCGATCAGGCGGCCACCTTCGTCGCCGGGTTGCTCTGAGCCGGCCCCGTACACTCGTCTGGTGTCCAGCCGAACGCTCCCAGCAAAGCACCGCGCGCGCAGATTCATCGCGGCCGTAGCCGCCGCTGCGGCCGCCGCCGGTGGGCTTGTCGCCTCCATCGCGGTGGCCCCTGCCGGTCAACTGCCCACCGCGTCGGCCGAACCGTGCGCTCCCGTCGAGCTGATCTTCGCGCGCGGGCGTGGCGAGGCTCCCGGGATCGGCCGCATCGGTGACGCGCTCGTCGGCGCCCTGAATGCCCGGCTGCCACAACCCGTCGG
This sequence comes from Mycolicibacterium neoaurum ATCC 25795, assembly GCF_000691525.1. Lineage (GTDB taxonomy): Bacteria > Actinomycetota > Actinomycetes > Mycobacteriales > Mycobacteriaceae > Mycobacterium > Mycobacterium neoaurum. Next base: position 460,862 of record NZ_JMDW01000008.1, on the reverse strand, counting down.
CGTCTACGCCGTGAACTATCCCGCCGATTTCGAGGTTCCGGTGGGCGCCAACGACATCAGCGACCGGATCCAGTACATGGCCGGAGCCTGCCCGAACACCAGGCTCATCGTCGGTGGATACTCCCTCGGCGCCGCCTCTGCTGCGCTGGCCCTGTCCGCGACCCAGTCGGGACTCGGTTTCGACCGTCCGCTGCCGCCGGAGATGTCCGGCCATGTGGCGGCCGTCGTGCTGGTCGCCAACATCACCCGGCGGATGGTGGGCAACGAGATCGGTCCGCCCTACCGCGACCGAACCATCAACGTGTGTGTCCCGACCGACCCGGTCTGCGGCGACTCCCTGCCCACGGGCTTCGAGGATCTGCAGAACGTGTGGCCGAACCACTGGCAGGACGCCTACATCGGTTCGGATCTGATCAACCAGGCCGCCGACTTCGCGGCCGCCCGCGTGCGCTGATCGGCCTGCTTCGGCTACACCGGCGTCAAAAACCGCCGCTACAATCGGCACGGTGATCTTGACGCCGAGGGGTCCGGTCCGCCGCTTCACCGTGCTCGCCGTTGCCGCGCTCCTGGCGCTGGCCACCGTGGCCATACCGACGCTGACCGCACCGATGCTGCCCGTCGCCTCGGCGGCGAACTGCCCGGATGCCGAGTTGATCTTCGCCCGCGGGCGCATGGAGTCCCCGGGCGCCGGACAGATCGGCAATGCGCTCGTTGCATCGTTGCGCTCCAAGACAGGAAAGAACGTCGCTCTCTATGCGGTGAAGTACCCCGCCGACACCCAGATCGACATCGGCGCGAACGATATGAGCGCCCGCGTCCAATACATGGCCTCGTCCTGCCCCGACACCCGCCTGGTGCTCGGCGGCTACTCGCTCGGGGCCGCGGTCACCGATGTGGTGCTGGCGGTGCCGTTCGGTTTCTTCGGCTTCAAGAATCCACTGCCGCCGGGCCTCGATCAGAAGGTGGCCGCCGTCGCGCTGTTCGGCAACGGTATTGCCTGGGTCGGTCCCATCTCGAACTTCAATCCGATCTATAAGGAACGCACCATCGAGCTTTGCCACGGTGACGATCCGATCTGCAACCCGACCGATCCGGAGAACTGGCAGGACTACTGGGCCGACCATCTGGCGCCGGCCTACATCAAGGCGGGGATGGTCACCCAGGCAGCCGATTTCGTCGCACCACGGATCTGAGTTCTCTGCGTCGAGACGACGTTTTCTGGCGCAGTTCAGCCGATCTGTCGCCACAACCCGCAGTCTGGGCGGTCCCGACTACAGCGTGCGCCGATCCCGGGTGATCTCGATCCGGGCGGCGAGTTCATCATCGGGCGGATAGTCCACCCCGACCAGGGTCAAGCCCCGGGCCGGGGCGGCCGCGAAATCGCTGGAGCGCTTCGTCGAATCGAGCAGTCCCGCGCACCAATCCGGGTGGCGGCGGCCCTCCCCGACTGCCAGCAGCGCGCCGACCAGCGAGCGCACCATCGACCAACAGAACGCGTCGGCGCTGACGTGCGCGGTGATGATCTCATCCGTGCGCTCCCAGTCCAGCCGCTGCAGATCCCGAATCGTGGTGGCGCCCTCACGGTGCCGACAGAAGGCGGCGAAATCGTGCAGCCCCACCAGGTGCCGTGACGCGGCAATCATGGCCTCGACATCCAGCGGTCGGGGCCACGGGGTGACGAACCGGGCCTGCTGCGGCAGCATGCCGTACGGCGCCACACCCAGCCGATACGCGTAGTGCCTACGCAGCGCCGAGAACCGCGCGTCGAATCCCTGTGGGGCCCGCTCGATCCGCAGCACCCGGATCTCCTCGGGCACGAAACGGCTCAGCCGCCGCGTCAACGGGAGGAACTCCGGTTCGCCGGCAGGGCGCGGGCTGCGCGGAAATACCTGTGCCAGCGCCTCATCGGGGATGTCGACATGGGTCACCTGCCCGGTGGCATGCACGCCGGCGTCGGTGCGGCCGGCGGCCCGCAGCACCACCGGGGTGCGGAACACCGTGGACAGCGCGTCCTCCAGCACACCGGCGACCGTCCGCTGCCCCGCCTGGGCGGCCCAGCCAGCGAAATCGGTTCCGTCGTAGGCGATATCGAGGCGCAGACGAACAAACCCGCCACCTGTGGAGGTGGCGGGTTCGTTCACAGCGTGACTACTTGTCGTCAGACTTCGCGTCCTCGGCGGCACCCTCGACCTCGGTGGACTCCTCGGCGGGGGCCTCGGTGGCCTCGGCGTCGGTGGTCTCCTCGGTCACGGCTTCGTCAGCGGCCGGGCCGTCGGTGGCCTCGGGCTCGACAGCTGCCTGCGGTGCGGCGGCGGCCGCAACCTTCTGCGCGGCATCGGCACGTCGGGCACGGTTGGCCTCCGACGTCACCGTCTTCTCCCGCACCAGCTCGATGACCGCCATGGGGGCGTTGTCGCCCTTACGGTTCTCGATCTTGATGATGCGGGTGTAGCCACCGTTACGGTCGGCGAAGAACGGACCGATCTCGGCGAACAGGGTGTGCACCACATCCTTGTCGCGGATCTTCTTCATGACCTCGCGCCGGTTGTGCAGCTCACCCTTCTTGGCGTGGGTGATCAGCTTCTCGGCGTACGGACGCAACGCCCGGGCCTTCGGCTCGGTGGTCTTGATCCGGCCGTGCTCGAACAACGCGGTGGCCAGATTGGCCAACAGCGCCTTCTGGTGCGAGGACGACCCGCCGAGACGGGGACCCTTGGTGGGTTTGGGCATTGCGACTATCTCCTTGTGGGGCCGGCCCCCGTATCAGGTAGGGCCGGGACGGAACTGAAATGAAAAGCGTTAGAGCTGCTCGGTCTCGGCGAAGTCCTGGTCGGTGTCCAGGTCATAGCCGGAGTCTCCGGTCCAGGTGCCGGTGGCCACGTCGTAGCCGGCCACCTCGGACGGATCGAAGGTGGCGGGCGAGTCCTTGAGCGACAGACCCAGCTGATGCAGCTTGATCTTCACCTCGTCGATCGACTTCTGCCCGAAGTTACGGATGTCGAGCAGATCCGACTCGGTCCGCGAGACGAGCTCGCCGACGGTGTGCACACCCTCACGCTTGAGGCAGTTGTACGAGCGGACCGTCAGGTCCAGATCATCGATCGGCAGCGCGAAGCTGGCGATGTGATCGGCCTCGGCCGGCGACGGGCCGATCTCGATGCCCTCGGCCGCCTCGTTGAGCTCACGGGCCAGACCGAACAGCTCGACCAGGGTCTTACCGGCCGACGCCAGGGCGTCGCGCGGGCTGATCGAGTTCTTGGTCTCGACATCGAGGATGAGCTTGTCGAAGTCGGTGCGCTGCTCGACGCGGGTGGCCTCCACCTTGTAGGTCACCTTGAGCACCGGCGAGTAGATCGAGTCGACCGGGATGCGGCCGATCTCGGCGCCGGAGGCCTTGTTCTGCACGGCCGGGACGTAGCCACGACCCCGCTCGACGACCAGCTCGACCTCGAGCTTGCCCTTGTCGTTCAGCGCCGCGATGTGCAGATCCGGGTTGTGCACGGTCACACCGGCCGGCGGCACGATGTCACCGGCGGTGACCGCACCGGGGCCCTGCTTGCGCAGGTACATGGTGACCGGCTCGTCCTCCTCGGAGGACACGACGAGGCCCTTGAGGTTCAGGATGATGTCGGTGACGTCTTCCTTCACCCCTGGGACGGTGGTGAACTCGTGCAGCACACCGTCGATGCGGATGCTGGTGACCGCTGCGCCCGGGATGGACGACAGCAGCGTGCGCCGCAGCGAGTTGCCGAGGGTGTAACCGAAGCCGGGCTCCAGCGGTTCGATGGTGAACCGGGACCGGTTCTCGGCCAACGACTCTTCGGACAGTGTGGGTCGCTGTGAGATCAGCATTGTTTTCTATCTCCTTCTCGGCACCCGCTATTTGATGCCGTCTGGGCGTCCCAGGCCCCCTGGATGTTGGCGGCGGCCTGGGACGTTTACCTGATTACTTCGAGTAGAACTCGACGATGAGCTGCTCGGTGAGCGGCACCTGGATCTGCGCCCGCTCGGGGAGCTGGTGGACCAGGATGCGCTGACGCTCGCCGACGACCTGCAGCCAGGACGGGACCGGGCGCTCGCCCGCGGCCTGACGCGCGGCCTCGAACGGCAGCGTGTTGATCGACTTGTCCTTGATGTCGATGATGTCGTACTGCGACACCCGGTAGCTCGGGATGTTCACCTTCACACCGTTGACCAGGAAGTGGCCGTGGCTGACGAGCTGACGCGCCATCCGACGGGTGCGGGCCAGGCCGGCCCGGTAGATGACGTTGTCCAGCCGGCTCTCCAGGATCTGGAGCAGGTTCTCACCGGTCTTGCCGGTCTGCCGGTTGGCCTCTTCGTAGTACTTGCGGAACTGCTTCTCCATGACGCCGTAGGTGAAGCGAGCCTTCTGCTTCTCCTGCAGCTGGGTGCGGTATTCGCTCTCCTTGATCCGCGCACGGCCATGCTGACCGGGCGGGTAAGGGCGCTTCTCGAACGACTGATCGCCGCCGACGAGGTCGACGCCGAGGCGACGCGACTTGCGGGTTGCGGGTCCGGTATAACGAGCCATTTTCTAGATCCTCCCTAGACCCGGCGCCGCTTGGGCGGACGGCAGCCGTTGTGCGGCTGCGGAGTGACATCGGAAATCGCGCCGACCTCGAGGCCGGCGGCCTGCAGTGAACGGATCGCGGTCTCGCGGCCCGAGCCCGGGCCCTTCACGAACACGTCGACCTTCTTGACACCGTGCTCCTGCGCCTTGCGAGCCGCGTTCTCGGCGGCCAGCTGCGCGGCGAACGGGGTCGACTTACGCGAACCCTTGAACCCGACGTGACCCGAGGATGCCCAGGCGATGACGTTGCCCTGGGGATCGGTGATCGAGACGATGGTGTTGTTGAAGGTGCTCTTGATGTGAGCAGCGCCGTGCGGGACGTTCTTCTTTTCCCTACGACGGGTCTTCTGACCCTTCTTGGCGGCGGTGCCGCCCTTCTTAGCCTGTGCCATCCGGGATTACCTGGCCTTCTTCTTGCCGGCGATGGTGCGCTTGGGGCCCTTACGGGTACGCGCATTGGTCTTGGTGCGCTGTCCGCGCACGGGCAGGCCGCGACGGTGGCGCAGGCCCTGGTAGCAGCCGATCTCGATCTTGCGACGGATATCGGCCTGCACCTCGCGACGGAGGTCACCCTCGACCTTGAGGTTGCCTTCGATGTAATCGCGCAGCTGCGAGACCTGATCATCGGTCAGGTCCTTGGTACGCAGGTCCCGGCTGATGCCGGTGGCGTCCAGGATCTCCTGGGAGCGGGTACGGCCAACGCCGTAGATATAGGTCAGCGCGATCTCCATGCGCTTGTCGCGCGGGAGATCAACGCCCATGAGACGTGCCATCAGGCAGTGTTCCTTTTCGTTGCGGAGGTCTGTTCCCAGTCCGTTCCCCGGTCGGGGTCCGGCCTCCGTGCCGGACGTGGTGAGCAGCCAATCTGCTCAGTGGTACTGGGATGTCTGCATTCAGTTATGGGTGGTGCCGGTCGGCCTCGGGAAGAGACCTAGCCCTGACGCTGCTTGTGGCGCGGGTCGGAGCAGATCACCATGACTCGCCGATGCCGGCGGATCACCCTGCACTTGTCGCAGATCGGCTTGACGCTCGGGTTCACCTTCACGGCTTCGCGATCCTGTTCTCTCGGATGGTCTTGATGGTGGGCAGTTACTTGTACCGGTACACGATGCGGCCCCGGGACAGGTCGTAGGGAGAGAGCTCCACCACGACGCGGTCCTCGGGCAGGATGCGGATGTAGTGCTGCCGCATCTTGCCGCTGATGTGGGCCAGAACCTTGTGTCCGTTCTCCAGCTCAATGCGGAACATCGCATTGGGCAGAGGCTCGACCACGCGGCCCTCGACCTCGATGGCACCGTCTTTCTTGGCCATACTGTCTTAGCGATCCTTGTCTTCGTTTTCGTATCTCTACGCCCCGGCACGACCGATTCACCGACTACATGACGTGTGAGCCGGACCCGAAATCGTTATGGTTCTCAGACGAGGCACGCAAAGAGTCGGTGCGCAGGCCGCACCGTCGATCCATACTACCCGCACCGCGCCGTACCCCAAAATCAACGAAATTGCAGCTCGACGCGCCCACCACGATGACGTAAGCCGGCCGGCCGGCCGCGGGCCGTGCCGGTCGGATCACATCGAGGACCTACGACCCTGTCGCAGGGATGTTCCCGCACCGGATAGTCGAGGGGTGAATCACCCCGGTGCCGCGTACTCCGACTCCCGCGATGGTGCGCATTCCGATCCCGACCTGGTGCCCTACGTCGGCGTCATCGCCGTCATGACCGGCCCGATGCCCGCGCACGAAGAGCTGGCGGCAGCCCTGGACGACCGACTCGGCAGGCCCGCCGACCTCCTCGCGGTCGAGCTGGCCGAACCCGGTGACGACGAGGCCCTGTTCGCGTTCGTCACGCAGGCCATCCGGCCCCGCCCCGAACCCGGTCCGCAGTGGCGGTGCTGGGCCGTGGCGGGTCTGAGCGATCACCGCTGGGCCGTGCTGTTGGCGGCGCGGCACGATATTGCCGATGCCGGCATCGTCACGGACGTCCTTGCCGGGCTCGGTACCGACAGTGCCGTATCGGCAACGGTCGGTGCGCCGCAGCCGAGCACCCTTCCGCCGGGTCGACCCACCAGCTTCAGCGCCGTCCAGGTGGCACGGGCCGACGCGGTATCGGTCTGCAAGACCTTCGACGTCACGCTCAACGAGCTGGCACTGACGGCGGTCACCAACGGTCTGCGGTCCGCGCTGCGACATCGGGGCCGGGATCCGCGGCGGATCTCTGTGCGCACGCGGCAGCCGCTTTCGGCCAGGGCAGGTGCTGCGGCGGCCAGGATGAGCCGGCGGATACCGGTCCTACGACGGGCGCTACCGGTCGAGGAACCGGATGTGCTGCGGCAGCTACGGACCGTGCACCGCACGCTGGCCGATTTCAAGGCCGACGCGCGACACCGGTCCCCCTGGTCGTTGCCCGCCACCGCGCTGATGCCCGTCGCGCTGGCACGGCGGGCACTCAAGATGGTGACCGACCCGCCCCGGGACGATCTTCTGGTGGCGATGACCAGCGTCACGGGCCCTCGTCGTCCTGGGGACATGCTGGGCCGTCCGATCGTGGCAATGGTGGGTGTTCCACCGGTCCCCCCGCCGGGCCAGGTCGCCGTCATACTCCTCACCTACGGTCCGGATCTGTTCTTCGGGCTGACCGCCGACTGCGATACGTTCCCTGAGGCGGACGATGTCACCCACGGGATCGCCCGAACGATCGAGCATCTTGCCGCTGCCGCCCGGCATCCGCACCCCGGTCGGCCGGCCCTGGCGTTGATCGGGACCAGAGCTACCGGGGACCATGGCCTCGGTGAAAGGAACACAGATGACCGAGCGGGTTGACGTCGACAACATCGTTGTCGGAGTGGATGATTCACCGTCTGCTCGGATCGCCGTGCAGTGGGCGGCCACCGAGGCCGGGCTGCGGGGCATCCCGTTGGTGCTGTTGCACGCGAACACCATGCCGGTCGGCGCCTGGCCCGCGGTTCCTGCGCCTGCGGACTACCTGGATTGGCAGATGCAGCTCGGGCGCGATCTGCTCGAGGAGACCGCGAACTCGGTCCGCACCCTCACCGACACCACGGTGACCACCGATCTGGTCGTCGCGACACCCACCGCCGCGTTGGTCGACGCGTCCCGCACGGCGGGCATGGTCGTCACGGGAAGCCGTGGCAGGGGTGCGCTTTCGCGTCACCTGCTGGGCAGCGTCAGCACGGGGCTGCTCCATCGGGCCCACTGCCCGGTGGTGGTGATCAGCGATGACGACGGACTACCGGCACCTACCGCCCCGGTCCTGCTCGGCTTCGACGGTTCGCAGGCATCGGAGTCGGCGACGGCCCTGGCCTTCGAGGAGGCGTCCCGACGCGGTGTGGGCCTGGCCGTCCTGCATGCCTGGTGGTCCCCCGGCGCATTCGAGATGCCTGGTTTCGATTGGGAGACACTGCGCCCCGAGGTCGACCGGCAACTGCGCGAGATGCTGACCCCCTGGCAGAACCGATACCCGCACGTGGACGTGGACCGCATCGTGGTTCCCGACCGGCCCGCCGCCCGGCTCGTCGAGCACTCGACGGCCGCGCAATTGATCGTCGTGGGCAGTCACGGCCACGGCGCCGTGGCCTCGGTACTGCTGGGCTCGGTCAGCAATGCCGTGGTCCAGGCGGCGCGGGTGCCGGTCCTGGTGGCCCGCCCACGCTGAACGGGCGGTGGCCGACCACCCCGACCAGCTGGACCTAGGCGGACTGTGCCTCGGCACTGGCCTTGATGGCCGCCAGGGTCTGCGGGATCCCACTGAGCGCCAGTTCCGAGCGCGTCGCGATCTGCGCGTCGGCATCGGCGCCGAAACGCTCCCGGAATCCCTCGATGCCCTTGGGCAGGAACCGCCAGTACTGAGTCAGCGTGGTGCCCTGGCCGTCCGGCTCCATGGTGAAGCCCCACCGGACCCACCCATCGTTGACCTCCCACGCGAACTCGCGACCCGGCGTGGCCGCGACGACCTGGCTGCGGGTCTCCCAGGTGCGCTCGGGCAGCACGTTCCGCCCGGTGAACCATGCCCCGGCCACCGCACCCGCCGCCGGGTCGTCCCACCAGCACTCCTTGCACACCGGACTCCACTGGCCCATCCGGGTGATATCGGAAACCAGGTCGTAGGTCGCCTTCGCGTCCAGGGTGAGGTGGATGGAATCGGAGTACTCGAGCGCCGTCACACGCGGCAGTCTAGGCCGACGATGCGCACCGTTTCGCCGTCAGCGATCAGGTGGGGATAAGAAGTGGACGTCCAGCGCATAATCATCAGTGATGCCTGACGCCGAGCGCCAACCCCGCAAGCCCGTGATCCTGTCGGTCGACGATGATCCGGCCGTGTCCCGCGCCGTGGCACGCGATCTGCGCCGCCACTACGGCGAGCGATATCGGATCGTGCGTGCCGAATCCGGTCCCGATGCCCTGGACACGCTGCACGAACTGAAACTGCGCGGTGACACCGTCGCCGTATTCGTGGCCGACTACCGGATGCCGCAGATGAGCGGAATCGAGTTCCTCGAGGCCGCGATGGACCTGTATCCGATGGCACGACGGGTCCTGCTCACCGCATATGCCGATACGACGGCCGCCATCGACGCCATCAACGTCGTCGATCTCGACCATTACCTGCTCAAGCCGTGGGATCCGCCCCAGGAGAAGCTCTACCCGGTGATCGACGGTCTGCTCGAGTCCTGGCATGCCGCCGGCGATCACGCCATCCCGTACACCAAGGTGATCGGCCACCAGTGGAATCCGCGGTCCTGGGATGTGCGTCAGTTCCTCGCCCGCAACGGTTATCCCTTCAAGGCGTTCACCGCCGAGGAACCCAAGGGCCGCCAGTTGCTCGAGGCGGCCGGGCTGGATGGCAGGCAGCTGCCGGTGGTGATCACCGAGGACGGCAAGCCGATGGTCGAACCCACCGACACCGAGCTGGCCACCATGCTCGGCCTGTCCACCAACCCGTCCCTGGAGATGTACGACCTGGCGGTCATCGGAGGCGGGCCGGCCGGGCTGGCCGCCGCGGTCTATGGCGCGTCCGAGGGCCTCAACACTGTCCTGATCGAGCGTGCGATGACGGGCGGCCAGGCCAGCCGCAGCTCCCGGATCGAGAACTATCTCGGCTTCGAGAACGGTATCTCCGGAGTCGATCTGACCACCACGGCACGTCGGCAGGCCGAGCGCTTCGGCGCCGAGGTGATCACCACTCGCCAGGCTCTGCACCTGCAAGCCGGTGAGATCGGGACGGCGCGCACGATCACCTTCTCCGATGACGGTTCCGGTGACGGTGTGGGCCAGCGCACCATCGGCGCGCGGGCGGTCATCCTTGCCACCGGTGTCGACTACCGCGAGCTGGCGGTGACGGGCTGCTCGGCCGCCGAGGAGTCCAACTTGATCGGGCGCGGCGTCTACTACGGCGCCTCGGTATCCGATGCCGCCGAATGCGCCGGTGAAGAGGTCTACATCGTCGGAGGCGCCAATTCGGCAGGCCAGGCGGCGATGTTCATGTCCAGGACCGCCAAGCGGGTGACCATGCTGGTGCGGGGCCCCTCGCTGGAAGCGTCGATGTCGTATTACCTCATCCAGCAGATCGAGGCCAACGACAAGATCGAGGTCCGCACCTGCACCGAGGTGGTGGGCACGACGGCCGCCGATGACCACCTCGTCGGCCTCACACTGGCCGACCGCAAGTCCGGTGAGACCGAGGATGTCCCCGCCAACAGGCTGTGCTGTTTCATCGGCGCCACTCCGCGCACGGACTGGCTCGACGGGGTGGTGGCCCGCGACGACCGCGGTTTCATCCTGGCCGGCCCCGATCTGCGCGACGTGTGCGGCTGGAGCCTGGACCGTCCTCCGCACCACCTGGAAACAAGTGTGCCCGGTGTGTTTGTTGCAGGAGATGTGCGTTCGGAATCCGCCAAGCGGGTTGCCGCGGCCGTCGGCGAAGGGTCGATGGCGGTGATGTTCGTGCACCGGTACCTGGCCGAGGCGTAGAGGGGCTTGAGACATATGGGCGAGACGTGTGTGCGCGACGAACTGCGGACCCTGTTCCTGTTCGAGCATCTGACCGACGAGCAGCTCGACACGCTCTGCCAGGCGGGTTCCATCGAGACGTTCCCGGCAGGCCCGATCGTGCAGGAGGGCGACCAGGCGACGTGCTTCTACGTGCTGATCGACGGTGAACTGATCATGTCGAAGCGCTCCGGTGGCGTCGACATCCAGACCAACCGGACCTCGCAACGCGGCGTCTATTTCGGTGCCTGGTCGGCGTACATCCCCGGTGAGGAGCAGCTCTACCAGGCCTCGGTACGTCTGGTGTCCGAGTCACGGGTGTTCGTGCTGGAGGCGCGGGCGTTCGCCGAGTTCATGCGCGCGCAGTTCCCGATGGCCGTGCACCTCATGGAAGGCCAGCTCGTCGGTGGCCGCCGACAGAGCCAGATCATCGGTCAGCGGGAGAAGCTGCTGGCACTGGGCACCATCACCGCGGGGCTGACCCACCAGCTGAACAATCCGGCGGCCGCCACCGCGCGCGCGGTATCCGACCTTCGCGAAAGCGTCGGTCACATGCGCCACAAACTCGCCATGGTCGCCGAGGCGAAGTTCAGCCCCGAATCGCTGCGCGCCCTGGTCAACATCCAGGATCAGGTCGCCGAACAGGTCGCCAAGAACAAGGACCTGGAACTCACCGCCCTGGAAGCCTCCGATCGCGAGGATGAACTCGGTGACTGGCTCGAGGATCACGGTATCGCCGGCGCCTGGGACTACGCTCCGACGTTCGTCGAGGCAGGTTTGGACACCGACTGGTTGGAGAGGGTGTCGGCACTGGTCGATGATCTGGATTCCACCGCCTCGCTGCAGGGCGCCATCGGCTGGCTGAAGTACACCATCGACAACGAGTTGCGGATGAACGAGATCGCCGAGGCGAGCAAGCGCATCTCGGCGCTGCTGGCGGGAGCCAAGCAGTACTCGCAGATGGACCGCGGTTCCTACGGCAGCGCCGATGTGCACGAACTGATCCGCAGCACCGTGATGATGTTCGGTGACAAGATCGGCGGACCGGGCAAGGATCGTCCGGTGACGATCGTCAAGGACTTGGACAAGACGCTGCCCGAACTGCAGTGCTATCCCGGCGACCTGAACCAGGTGTGGACCAACATCATCGACAACGCCATCCAGGCGATGGGCGGCCACGGCACCTTGACCATCCGCACCAGCCGCGAGAACGAGCAGATGATCCGCGTCGAGATCTGTGATGACGGTCCCGGCATCCCCGAGGACGTCATCGACCGCATCTTCACGCCGTTCTTCACCACCAAGCCCTTCGGCGAAGGCACCGGTCTCGGACTGGATCTGGCCTGGCGCATAGTGGTCGAGAAGCACGGGGGCAACATCTCGGTGCAGTCCAAGCCCGGCGACACCAGGTTCGCGGTGTGCCTGCCGTTGGTGGCGCCGGCTCCGGTGATCCCGACCCCGGGTGAGTTGTCGGCAGCGGGGACCGAGTAGCAGCTGCTCGGCGTGCGGCGGCCCGCTGCGTGGTCGCCCTGCGTGAGATTTTTTCACCAACGGCCGATCGCTGCCCATGCCACCTGATTTGTTGCTGAATCAACACGCGGCGGTGCGTGCGAAGCCGCTGTCGCTCGGCACAGTCCTCCACGGCCGCATTTGTTGGTCGCCAGCAACTCACGACATGCGCTGGTCGGGTGGCCAAAGCGGGTCCACCGTAGGCGGTTTGGGCCCGTCGAACAGCGCACAGCAACCGGCGGCGCGAACACCGTCGCCAACGTTGCTGATTTTGACCGTCCAGGGAAATTCACCCCCTGGACGGGGGTAATGCGCCGCCGAGGGGCGTGGGAAAATTTTCCAAACGCTATTTAATTGACGCGTGCGTTATACCCTTATGCCCATGACTCGTAACGCTTTTCGCGGCGGCCCCGCCGACGCCAGCAAGCGTCACGCGAGCATGCTCCGCCCCACCCGATCCGTGTCGCAGCCGGTAGCGGCCGAACGCACCACCCTCACGGGAAGGGAACACGGGCCCATCACGGCGCTCCCATAAGAACGTCGGCACGCGCCGCGCCCCTGTCGGCGATCGGCCATCGACGTCACATACAGCCCCATCGGCGGGCCCTCCCGGCGACCCATTCTCGATGCGCTCATGCGCCCCGGACCGTCGCCGATCGACCGATCACACCGACCCACTCGGATATACGCGCATGCCGCGGTCTTATCGAATTGCCGAATGGGTCCGGCGAGTAATGCGCGGTTGCGATATTTATTACTCAATAAACAACGTGTCTTTCTTGACGCCCGGTACACGTTGTTGCCTTAACCAGAGTGCCCAGTTAGGGAAGCCAAACATATTGGCATAATGCTGTTTTCACATTCCGCTCTCGGCCATTTAACCAGCAACGCTCCTCACAAAACATTTATTAGATAAATCGTTGAACAGTCGGAATTTGATGTGCTAACTTTCGACTCCTGAGCAAGATTCTCAGGTAAAACTCAGGAAACCGTCGCATTCAGCACCCCGTTCGGTGCCCGCCTAAGCGCCCTCAGCTCCCTCAGCTTCTTTGTTCAGCACCACACACCGAGAAATCACAGACCGGGGATCCCATGAAGAAAGAACGCGCCGATATCTCACGCCATGACCTCGTGCATCGGCACGCAGGAACCGGGTTGGATTACGAGTCCTTCGCCCGATGGCTGCGCGTGGGCGCCGTCGCATTTGCCTTGGGCGCCAGCGCGTTCGCCGCTCCGGCCGTCGCGGCGGCTGATACGCCGGATTCCGGTGCGTCGTCGTCTTCTTCATCTTCGTCTTCGTCTTCGTCGGCGGGTGAGTCCTCCGCGAATGACGATCGCAACGACTCCAGGAGCTCGGCATCGGAGAGCTCGGCCACCGGATCCTCGACCGAGCCGGAATCCCCGAAACAGCCGAACGGCAGGGAATCAGCGTCCGGTCTCGACGGTTTCGACGATGACGCCGACGACACCGCCGACGACACTGACACCGATACCGGGGCCTCCGACGACGCCGACAGCGAGCTCGCCGAGCCGGACCCGTCAAACGGTGAGCTGACCGAACCCGGCAGCACCGGTGGCACCGAGGTCAGCCCCGGCGGGAGCGATTCCGGCAGTGATTCCGGCAGTGGCGAATCCACTCCGCCCACGGTTCAGCCCACCATCGAGGTTCCCGACACGGGCACCAGCGGTGCGGGACACACGCAGAGCACTCCGGACGCGTCACCCACCACGACGAGCCCTGCCGCGGTGCAGAGCACCGCGACCCCGCGGGTATCCGGGCAGTCCACCGGCGGCGGCGGTCTTGCCCAACCGCAGAGTTCCGCCACCACCACCGTGGCCCCGATCGCCCTGCGATCGGCGGCGGCGGCCACCACCGCCGCCGCGTCCACCACCGCGGTCGCGGCAGCACCGACGGTCATCCGGCAGGCGACGGATGTCACGCTGCAGAGCATCTTCACCGACATCATGCACTGGATCGGTCTCGGCTCACTATCGGCAAACCTGCCGGTCCCACCGAGCCCGGTCGGAATGTTCGTCGAGTCACTATGGCTCTTCGTCCGGAACATCAACTACACATTGAACAATCAGCGGCCCACCGCCGCGCCCACCACATCGGGCCCCGGCGCCAACGGCACCATCACCGGCAGCCTCAACGGCACCGACTACGACGACACGAATATCACCTAGACGGTCAGCGCCGGGCCCGCGCACGGGACCGTCACCATCGACGCGAACGGCAACTACGTCTACACCCCGACTGCCGGGACGAACGCACTCTTCGACACCTTCACCGTCACCATCGACGACAAGCCGGGCAACGCACCGCACCGGGCGGGCCTGCTCGACCTGTTCGCCAACGACAGCGCTCTCGACACCATCGTCAACGTGTCGCTCACTGGCGCACCGCTTCCCACCGCCGGACGCCAATTGGCCCAGGTGACGCTGGGCAGCATGATCAGTGACGCCATGCTGGGTCGGCCTCGGTTGGCTGGCCAACCGGCTGCCGATGCCCGCCATCGCGATGCCTGAGCCCGTGGTGTCGCTGTGGAACGCCATCCGCACCTTCCAATACACCTGGAACAACCAGCGCGCCACCGTGAATCCGATCGTCCTCGGACAAGCCGCCGACGGCACCATCACCGGCTCGCTGAACGCCGTCGACTACGACGACGCGGCACCGGTCTACACGGTCGCCGGCCAGCCCAAGAACGGTGTGGTCACCGTCGATGCGAATGGCAACTTCACCTACACCCCCAACGCACAGACCGCAGCCCTCGGCGGCAACGATCAGTTCAGCGTGATCGTCAACGACATCATCGGCACACCGACGCACTTCCGCGGACTGTTCGGGCTGCTGGGCTGGCTCGGGCCCCGCCAGACCACCATCGTGGTCCACGTCGACCCCATTCTGCCCAGCTCCGCCGGAAATGGTTATACGGCAACCGGTTCGGACCCCACCACGGGGAGCACATCCGGATCCGTCACGGTCAACAACCCCGCCAACGGCACCCTGACCTACACGCTGGGCACCGGTGCCCCGACCCGTGGCACCGTCACCATCGACCCGACCACCGGCGCCTTCACCTACACCCCCACCGAGGAGGCCCGCCACGCCGCAGCCGCCGACGCGGCCAGCGCCGCCGACAAGCTGGACACCTTCTCGGTGACCGTCACCGACGGATACAACACCTTCACGGTGCCGGTAAGCCTGAACATCCTTCCCAACAATGCGAATCCCACTGTCGGAGCGCCCGGAACGACCATCACCAATCCAACCAACGGTGCCGTCACCGGTGCGGTCTCGGTCACCGACGCCGATGGTGACACCCCGCGCTTCACCGGGCCGACGTCGAGCACCAAGGGTGGCACCGTCACCGTCGACCCCACCACCGGCGCGTACACCTACACCCCCACCGCCGCCATCCGACATGCCGCCGCAGCCAACGGCGCCACCACCGCCGACCAGACCGACACCTTCGCCATCACCGTCAGCGACGGACACGGCGGCACCATCGAAGTGCCGGTGACCGTGGGCATCTCGTCGTTCAACACCAACCCGACCGCAGGCACCCCGACGGTGACCAATGTCAACGGCGGCTCCGGCGTGGTCGCCGGCAGCGTCGGCGGCGCCACCGATGCCGACGGCGACACCCCGCGCTACTCCGGCCCGGCCACGAGCGTCAAGGGCGGCACCGTCACCGTCGATGCGACCACCGGTGCGTACACCTACACCCCCACCGCCGCCATCCGTCACGCCGCCGCAGCCAACGGCGCCACCACCGCCGACCAGACCGACACCTTCACCATCACCGTCAGCGACGGACACGGCGGCACCGTCGAAGTGCCGGTCAGCGTGTCGATCGTCGCCGCGAACACCGCACCGGTGGCCGGCGCCACCGTGACCGGTCTGAGCCACACGACGGGCACGGCGACCGGTTCCATCACCGGTTCCGATTCCGACGGTGACACCACCGTCTTCGGTGGGTCGACGCTGAGCACCAAGGGCGGCACCGTCACCATCGACGCGGCCACCGGCGCATTCGTCTACACGCCCACCGCGGCGGCACGGCATGCGGCCGCGGCCCTCGGCGCGTCCGGTTCCGATCTGGTGGATTCGTTCACCGCCACGGTCAGCGATGGCTACGGCGGCACGACATCGGTGGTGGTGGTGATCGCACTGAGCGCGACCAACACCGGGCCCACGTCGGGCAGCGCAACGGTCGGTTCACCGAGCGGCCCCGCGGGAACGGTCACCGGGACGGTCAGCATCGTCGACCCGGACAACGACGTTCCCAGCTACAGCGCACCGGCGCTGAGCACCAAGGGCGGCACGATCACGATCGATCCGTCGACCGGAACCTACGTCTACACACCGTCGGCGGCGGTCCGGCATGCCGCCGCAGCCAACGGCGCCACCACCGCCGATCAGACCGACACCTTCACCATCACCGTCAGCGACGGACACGGCGGCACCATCGAAGTACCGGTGACCGTTCAGGTCAGCGGGTCGAACACCGCACCATCGGTGTCGACGTCGGTCGGCAACCCCAGTGGGCCCGGCGGTGCGGTCAGCGGGACCGTCAACGTCACCGACAGTGACAACGACACCACCGTCATCACCGGACCGCTCACCAGCACCAAGGGCGGCACCGTCACCATCGACCCCACCACCGGCGCCTTCACCTACACCCCCACCACCGCCATCCGCCACGCCGCCGCAGCCAACGGCGCCACCACGGCCGACCAGACCGACACGTTCACCATCACCGTCGACGACGGCCACGGCGGCACCACCACCCTCGCGGTCACCGTCGACATCGACCCGACCAACACCGCACCCACCGTCAGCGCCACCATCGGAAACCCCAGCGGCACACAGGGAACCGTCACCGGAACCCTCAACATCACCGACAACGACAACGACACCCCCGTCATCACCGGACCGCTCACCAGCACCAAGGGCGGCACCGTCACCGTCGACCCCACCACCGGCGCCTTCACCTACACCCCCACCACCGCCATCCGCCACGCCGCCGCAGCCACCGGCGCTCCGGCATCGGCGGGCAAGGACACCTTCGACCTGACGGTCGACGACGGCCACGGCGGCACCATGGTGGTCACCATCCTGGTGGATGTCGACCCGGCCAACAGCACGCCGACAGCGGCGGTGAACGTCAACACCCCGAACGCATCGAATGGCAACGTCACCGGGTCGGTCGTCGTCACCGATGCCGATCAGGACACCCCGGTGTTCTCGGGATCGACCACGACCGCGCTCGGCGGGACGGTCACGGTCAACACGACGACGGGGACGTTCAGCTACACGCCCACCGCGGCGGCACGGCACAACGCCGCAGCCGCCAACGCCCCGGCGTCGGCACTGACCGACACCTTCAACGTGACCATCAGCGACGGCCACGGCGGCACGCTCGTGGTGCCGGTCAGCGTCACCATCAGCCCGAGCAACACCGCCCCGACGGGAACGGCGAGTATCAACACCTTCCCCAACGGCGACTTCTCGAACTCCCTGACGGGCTGGACGGCCATCGACGGCCGGGTCAAACTCGGCGGCGCCGGGACCGTCGCCGGATGGCCCACGCCGGTCGACCCGACCCGAGCACCCGACGGGGGTATCGAATCCACCGGCGGCACCGGCACCTACACCACGACGGTCACCAACGGCCGGGCCGTCATGGTCTCCGAACTGAGCGGGGTCAGCAACACCCCGGCAGGTAGTGGCGGCGTGGTGCACGGACCCGTCGTGGTGTCGAACAATCCGCTGGCGATCTACGCCGGGGCCACGGTGCAGTTCGACTGGGAGGCCAGCGGCGGCTGGGACGCCTTCGATGTCGTGGGCTACATCGTCGACGTCGACACCGGCCGCACCGAGATCATGCTCAATGCCACGGGCGCCAACGCGCAGACCGTTCAACCCGTGACGGTGGTCAACTATCTGGTCAACACCACAGGCAACTACCGGTTCGTGTTCGTCTCCGGAACCTGGGATGCCACCAGAGGTGAGGCGGCCGGGGCGCGGCTGAGCATCGACAACGTCAAGGTGCTCAACAACAACAACCCGACCGGCGTGGTCAACGGGGCCGTCACCGGCAGCGATGCCAACGGCGACACCCTGACCTACACCGGACCGGGCAGCACGGGCAAGGGCACGGTCATCCTCGACTCGGCGACCGGTTCCTTCTCCTACACCCCGACCGCCGCGGCGCGGGCGGCAGCCACCGCTGCGGGGGCGTCGGCAGCCGATCAGTCCGACACGTTCATCGTGATGCTCGATGACGGACACGGCGGACTCACCCCCGTGAGCGTCACGGTGCCGATCACCTAGCACGCACGCGCAGCACGTCGATGGCCGGTCCGCGATACGCGGGCCGGCCATCGATCGTCAGAAGCACACAGCGTGCGCCGCTCGGAATGCGCAGCACCCTTTCGGCGGTTGTGCCGACCATGACGAAACCAGCTCTGGGCAAGTTCGGCGTGTTCGGTCACTACGAGCAGTGGCGGCAGCTCCCCGAACAACAGCTCCGAGAGATCGAATCGCTGGGTTACGGTGCGATCTGGGCGGGCGGCTCACCGCCCGCCGACCTGGACTGGGTGGATCCGATCCTGGGCGCGACCGAAACGTTGCAGGTGGCCACCGGCATCGTCAACATCTGGTCGGCACCGGCGGCGCCGGTGGCCGATTCCTTCCACCGCATCGAAAAGCGCTACCCCGGCCGCTTCCTGCTCGGTATCGGCGTCGGCCATCCCGAGGCGCACTCGGAGTACAAGAAGCCCTATGACGCGCTGGTCGAGTACCTGGATGCACTCGACGGTCACGGCGTTCCGCGCGATCGGGTGGTGGTGGCCGCGCTCGGCCCGCAGGTGCTCAAACTGTCCGCACGCCGCAGTGCCGGCGCGCATCCCTATCTGACCACCCCCGAACACACCGCCCAGGCGCGCGCGCTGATCGGACCCGACGCGTTCCTGGCGCCCGAACACAAAGTCGTGCTCACCACCGATGAGGCACACGCCCGCGAGGTGGGCCGCAAGGCCTTGGAGATCTACCTCAATCTGGCGAACTACCTGAACAACTGGAAAC
The DNA here is from genome assembly GCF_000691525.1 of Mycolicibacterium neoaurum ATCC 25795. GTDB lineage: Bacteria > Actinomycetota > Actinomycetes > Mycobacteriales > Mycobacteriaceae > Mycobacterium > Mycobacterium neoaurum. The sequence continues at coordinate 441,659 of NZ_JMDW01000008.1, read as the reverse complement.
GGCTGGGCTTCACCGACGCCGATCTCGCCGAGCCCGGCAGCGATGCGCTCGTCGATGCCGTGGTCGCCCACGGCACCACCGATGCGATCGCCGCGCGGTTGACCGAACATCTCGACGCCGGGGCCGATCATGTTCCGGTTCAGGTGCTGACGGGTACAGACAACCTGTTGCCGGCGCTCACCGAGTTGGCCGGACCGCTGGGCCTGCGGTGAGATGAACCGGGCCATGACACACCGACGAGGATGGAGATCGCCATGACCGACGCCGTGACCCTCAAACCCGACTTCGGTCGCTACGGCGTCTGGACCTTCGGTGTGCCGAAGCCCGAGCAGGCGGCCGAGATCGAGAAGTTGGGTTACGGCGCGCTGTGGATCGGCGGGTCGCCCAAGGGTGACCTCAACTATGTCGAGCCGCTACTGGAGGCGACCGACAATCTGCAGGTCGCCACGGGCATCATCAACGTATGGCAGGCGGATTCCGGTGAGGTGTCCGAGGCCTACCACCGGGTGGAGAAGGCTCATCCGGGTCGCTTCCTGCTCGGTATCGGCGTCGGTCATCCCGAGCACACCGAGGAATACCGCAAACCCTATGACGTACTGGTCGAGTACCTGGATGCACTCGACGCCGCGCATGTGCCGACCAGTCGGCGGGTCATCGCCGCGCTGGGGCCCAAGGTGCTCAAGCTGGCGGCCGCCCGCAGCGCGGGTGCCCACCCTTACCTGACCACCCCGCAGCACACCGGCCAGGCCCACAACCTGATCGGTAACACCGTCTTCTTGGCGCCCGAGCACAAGGTCGTCCTCAGCACCGATGTCGAGCACGCCCGTGAGATCGGTCGGGGCGCCGTGGACTTCTATCTGAATCTGAGCAATTACCTGAACAACTGGCGCCGCCTTGGCTTCACCGAGGACGATATCGCCAAACCGGGAAGCGACCGGTTGATCGACGCCGTCGTCGCGCACGGCACCGCGGCCGATGTCGCCGCGCGCCTGAACCAGCATCTGGATGCCGGCGCCGATCATGTGGCGATCCAGGTGCTGGGCGGCTGGGATGAGCTGCTGCCGACGTTGACCGAGTTGGCCGGCCCGCTGGGCCTGACCTAGATCGGCGGGGCGGAGCACCTCTAGGGTTGGGCCATGCGGTTGCTGGTCACCGGGGGCGCCGGTTTCATCGGGTCCAACTTCGTGCACCTCACCCTTCGGGAACGACCCGAGACCCAGGTGACGGTCTTGGATGCGCTGACCTACGCCGGTAGCCGTGAGTCGCTGGCGCCGATGGCCGACCGTATCCGGCTGGTAGAAGGCGATATCACCGACAGCGATCTGGTCTCCGATCTCGTCGCGGCGGCCGATGCGGTGGTGCACTTCGCCGCCGAGACCCATGTCGACAACGGTCTCGCCGACCCGACGCCGTTCGTGCAGTCCAATGTGCTGGGTACCTTCACGCTGTTGGAGGCGGTGCGCAGGCACGGGACACGACTGCACCATGTGTCGACCGATGAGGTGTACGGCGACCTGGCGCTCAGCGATCCCGCTCGATTCACCGAGTCCACCCCCTACAACCCGTCGAGTCCGTACTCCTCGACGAAGGCGGCCGCCGATCTCCTGGTGCGCGCCTGGGTTCGCTCCTACGGCGTGGCTGCCACGATCTCCAACTGCTCCAACAACTATGGCCCATACCAACACGTCGAGAAGTTCATCCCTCGCCAGATCACCAACATCCTGACCGGCCGACGCGCCAAGCTGTACGGCACCGGCGCCAATGTGCGCGACTGGATCCACGTCGATGATCACAATGCGGCGGTGTGGCGCATCCTCATCGACGGCACGCCCGGCCGGACCTATCTGATCGGGGCGGACGGTGAGCGCGACAACCGCAGCGTGCTGCGGACGCTGCTGACGCTGATGGGCCGCGATCCCGACGATTTCGACCAGGTGACCGACCGGGTGGGGCATGATCTGCGCTATGCCATCGATGCGTCGGTGCTGCGCGAGGAGCTGGGGTGGGCTCCGATGCACACCGATTTCGAGGCAGGCCTGCTGGCCACGATCGACTGGTATCGGAACAACGAAAAGTGGTGGGGGCCCTTGAAATCGACGATCGAGGCACAGTACGCGGAGCGCGGCCAGTGAGCGCACGGGAACTGGCGGTTCCCGGAGCGTGGGAGATCACTCCGACGGTGCACAGCGACGCCAGGGGGGCCTTCTTCGAGTGGTTCACCGACGCGTCCTTCGAGGCGATGACCGGTCACCGTTTCGAGCTGCACCAGGCCAACTGTTCGATCTCGGCGGCCGGGGTGTTGCGCGGTGTGCACTTTGCCGACGTCCCGCCGAGCCAGGCCAAATACGTCACCTGCCTGCGCGGCGCGGTGTACGACGTGGTGGTCGACATCCGGGTCGGCTCGCCCACCTTCGGGCACTGGGACGGGGTGCTGCTCGACGACCGGCAGCGACGGTCGGTCTACCTCTCGGAGGGACTCGGCCACGCTTTCCTTGCGCTGGAGGATGATTCGACCGTGATGTATCTGTGCTCGGCCGGGTACGCCCCGGATCGCGAGCGCACCATCTCACCCACATCCGTCGGCATCGACTGGCCCCTGCAGCATCGGTTGATCCTCTCCGAGCGCGATGCGGCCGCGCCGACCCTCGCTGAGGCGCTCGCCCAGGGTGTGCTGCCGTCGTGGGCGGACACCCGGGCCTACGTCGAGCAGCTGCGCGCCCGGATCGGCTGAGCCTTCACCCCCGCTCCTTGCGTGCGGCCCGACCCATTACTAGGATATCCAAGTATCTTGGATCACATCGGGCACGCACACTTCGGACGGATCTCATGACCACCAGAATTCAGCACTTCATCGACGGCAAGCGCAGCGATCTCGCCTCCACCCGCACCGCGGATGTCCTCAACCCCAGCACCGGCGAGGTGCAGGCACAGGTCCTGTTGGCAAGTAAGGCCGACGTGGACACCGCGGTCGCCTCCGCGGTGACCGCCCAGCAGGAATGGGCGGCGTGGAACCCGCAACGGCGGGCCCGCGTGCTGATGAAGTTCATCGCGCTGGTCAACGAGAACGTCGACGAGCTGGCCGAGCTGCTCTCCATCGAACACGGCAAGACCGTGCCCGACGCCAAGGGCGACATCCAGCGCGGCATCGAGGTCATCGAGTTCGCGATCGGCATCCCGCACCTGCTCAAAGGTGAGTTCACCGAGGGCGCGGGAGGCGGTATCGACGTGTACTCGATCCGTCAGCCGCTCGGTGTGGTCGCCGGGATCACGCCGTTCAACTTCCCGGCGATGATCCCGCTGTGGAAGGCCGGTCCGGCGCTCGCATGTGGCAACGCCTTCATCCTCAAGCCTTCCGAGCGCGACCCGTCGGTACCGGTGCGGCTGGCCGAATTGTTCGTCGAGGCGGGCCTGCCCGCAGGCGTCTTCCAGGTCGTCCACGGCGACAAGGAGGCTGTCGACGCGATCCTGACCCATCCCGACATCCAGGCCGTCGGCTTCGTCGGCAGCTCTGATATCGCCCAGTACATCTACTCCACGGCCGCGGCCAACGGAAAGCGCAGCCAGTGCTTCGGCGGCGCCAAGAACCACATGATCGTAATGCCCGACGCCGATCTCGACCAGGCCGTCGACGCACTCATCGGCGCCGGGTACGGCAGCGCCGGCGAGCGGTGCATGGCCATCAGCGTCGCGGTCCCGGTGGGCGAAGAGACAGCGCAACGGCTTCGAAATCGATTGGTCGAGCGCGTCAACCAGCTGCGCGTCGGGCACAGCCTGGATCCCAAGGCCGATTACGGACCGCTGGTCACCGGTGCCGCCCTCGAGCGGGTGCGCGACTACATCGGCCAGGGCGTAGAAGCCGGAGCCGAACTGGTGGTCGACGGTCGCGAGCGCGCCACCGACGAACTGAGCTTCGACGGTCAGGATCTGTCCAAGGGATTCTTCATCGGCCCTACCCTGTTCGACCATGTCACCACCGACATGTCGATCTACACCGACGAGATCTTCGGCCCGGTGCTGTGCATCGTAAGAGCCAAGGACTATGAGGACGCGTTGAGGCTCCCGACAGAGCACGAATACGGCAACGGTGTCGCGATCTTCACCCGCGACGGCGACGCCGCCCGCGACTTCGTCTCCCGCGTTCAGGTCGGCATGGTCGGCGTCAACGTGCCGATCCCGGTCCCGGTGGCCTATCACACCTTCGGCGGCTGGAAGCGTTCCGGCTTCGGCGATCTCAACCAGCACGGTCCGGCCTCGATCCAGTTCTACACCAAGGTCAAGACCGTCACCGAGCGCTGGCCGTCGGGCATCAAGGACGGCGCCGAGTTCGTCATTCCCACGATGCAATAGTGCCGGCATGTCGATATTCGATCTGACCGACGACGAACGGGTGATCGCCGAGACGGCGGCCGCGTTCGCCGCCAAACGTCTTGCGCCACACGCCTTGGAGTGGGACCACAGCAAGCACTTCCCCACCGATGTGCTGCGCGCGGCCGCCGAGCTGGGCATGGCCGCGATCTACTGCGGTGAAGATGTCGGCGGCAGCGGATTGCGTCGCATCGATGCCGTGCGGATCTTCGAGGAATTGTCCGCGGCTGATCCGGCACTTGCCTCGTTCATCTCCATCCACAACATGTGCGCATGGATGGTGGACACCTACGGCAACCTGGAACAGCGCAAGACCTGGGTGCCGCGGCTGGCGACCATGGAGACCATCGCGAGCTACTGTCTGACCGAACCGGGTGCCGGTTCGGATGCCTCGGCATTGCGTACCAAGGCGGTTCGCGACTCCGACGGCTGGGTGCTCGACGGTGTCAAGCAGTTCATCTCGGGTGCGGGAGTGTCCGACGTCTATCTGGTGATGGCGCGCACCGGCGCGGAGGGCCCGAAGGGCATCTCGGCATTCCTTGTCGAAAAGGGCACCCCTGGACTGAGTTTCGGACCGAATGAAGCAAAGATGGGGTGGAACACCCAGCCGACCGCGCAGGTCATCCTGGAGCAGGTTCGGGTGCCCGCCGATGCGTTGCTCGGCGGGCCCGAGGGTGAGGGCACCGGGTTCGGTATCGCGATGAACGGGCTCAACGGTGGCCGCATCAACATCGCCGCCTGTTCACTCGGCGGCGCCCGGACCGCGCATCAGAAGGCGGCCGCCTATCTGCGTGATCGGGAGGCCTTCGGCGGCGCACTCATCGACGAGCCCACCATCCGGTTCTCCCTGGCCGATATGGCCACCGCTCTGGAGACATCCCGGAACATGTTGTGGCGTGCGGCGTCGGCACTCGATGCGAACGCACCGGACAAGGTCGAACTGTGCGCGATGGCCAAGCGCTACGTCACGGACTCCTGTTTCGACGTCGCCGATTCGGCACTGCAATTACACGGCGGCTACGGCTATCTCAACGAGTACGGCCTGGAGAAGATCGTCCGGGACCTGCGGGTGCACCGAATCCTGGAGGGCACCAACGAAATCATGCGGGTGGTCATCGGCCGGGCGGAAGCCGCGCGGGCCCGGGCCGCCGGATAGAAGGGACGACAGCAGATGAGCACCATCGCATTTCTCGGGCTGGGCAACATGGGCGGTCCGATGGCCGCCAACCTGGTCTCGGGCGGCTTCACCGTGCACGGGTACGACCCCGTTGCCGACCTGCGGGACGCCGCGGCCGGCAAGGGCATCATCACCTTCGACACCGGCCCCGCGGCGGTGGCCGAGGCCGATATCGTCATCACCTCGCTGCCCAACGGTGCCATCGTGAAGTCCGTTTATGCCGAGGTGCTGCCGGCGGCCAAGGCCGGTGCGTTGTTCATCGACACCTCCACCATTTCCGTCGATGACGCCCGCGAGATCCACCGGCAGGCCCTCGACGCCGGCTTCGCCCAGCTCGATGCCCCGGTGTCCGGCGGCATCAAGGGTGCCGCGGCGGGCACGCTGGCATTCATGGTCGGTGGCGAGGAGGAGGAATTCGCGAGAGCCACCGCGGCGCTGGATCCTATGGCAGGCAAGATCATCCACTGCGGGGGCTCGGGCGCCGGCCAGGCCGCCAAGGTGTGTAACAACATGGTCCTTGCCGTGCAGCAGATCGCCATCGGTGAGGCGTTCGTACTGGCCGAGAAGCTGGATCTGGACAAACAGAAGCTGTTCGACGTGATCACCGGGGCGACCGGTAACTGCTGGGCAGTGAGCACCAATTGCCCGGTGCCAGGGCCGGTTCCGACCTCACCGGCCAACAACGATTTCAAGCCCGGGTTCGCGACCGCCCTGATGCACAAGGACCTCGGGCTGGCGATGGCAGCGGTCGAATCGACCGGCTCCAACGCCCCGCTGGGCACTCATGCGGCGCAGATCTACGCGGATTTCAACGCCGAGCACAGCGGGTTGGATTTCAGCGCCGTCATCGAGGCGTTGCGCGCGGGATAGTCACAGCCTGCTTGCAGGTTCGAGGGTGACTGTGGACTCCAGGTCGGGAAACCTGATCGTCGAGGGAGTTCGACATGAGCGTGACGAAGCGATGCACGGCGGGGCTGCTCGCCGTGGGCGCGGCCGGTGTGATCGGTATGGCTGCCATCGGGGTGGGGTCCGGCGTGGCCTACGCCGCACCGGGTCCACCATGCGGTCCGCCTGGCGTGCACTGTGGCCCGGCCGGGCCACCGCCCCCGCCGGGCAATCCCGGTGGCCCTGGTGGCCCGGGTGGGCCTGGCAATCCGGGTGGTCCCGGTGGTCCGCCCGGTGACCCGCACTGGCACGGACATCCCCCGCCATGGGGCAACGGGCCGGCCCCATGGGGTTTCGGACCACCGCCCCCACCGCCGCGGCCGTGGGGATTCGACCCGCCCCCGCCACCGTGGGCGCCGCCACCGGCACCCTTCGACTATTGGGGACAGACCGTGACTCCGGTCTGGGACCCGGGGTTCAACCAGTGGGGGTTCTGGTTCTTCGGGATCTGGGTGCCGCTGTGATCGCAGGCACCGGCGACAAGCGGCGTCGGCGCGGTCAGGCCGCCGGAACGTTGTGTTCGGCCCACCACTGCGCGTGCAGTCGGCGGCATTGGGCCAGCCGCAGGCCGCCGTCGGTCCCGCTGTAATCGCGACGCACCGCGGCCGCGGCAGCCGGAACCGCGGCCGCGGGGTGCGCGTCGCCGTCGATCAGCACGGTGGCCAGGCCCGCGGTGTCGGCGCCGCGCAGGCCGGTGGCCGACCCGACGATGGCCAGTGCGTCATGCGGCGCCACGCCCAGTTCGACCAGCGCCTGCCGGATCAGGGCATCCCCGCGCGGCGGCACACCGATATCGTCGGCAGTCACCACGGCCTCCACCAGACCGGCCCCCACCAGCTGGCTCACCAGCGGCTGCGCCCAGCGCCGGCGGCCGTCGGTGATGACCGCGATCGGCACCTGCGCGACGAAGGCATCGGTCACCAGATCGTTGAGCCCGGTGCGCGGGCTGAGCCCCGCGTCGAGCATCACCCGCTGCAGCAGGGCCTCCTTGGTCTCGCACACCTGCTCGACCAGGACCCGCACCAGCACATCGCAGTCGGTGCCGATACATCGTTTACGCAGCTCGGCCGCGACCCGCAGCCGTTCGTCGGGCAGCGCCAGGAGCTGCCGGTAGCGCTCGACGCTCCACTGCACGGGAAGGCCGAGGGCGGCGAAGGCGGCGTTGAACACCGCGCGGTAGCCATCGAAACGCAGGTCGGCCAGGGCATCGAGATCGAGCACCAGCGCGCGCAACGGGTCGGTACGGCGGAACAGGTAGGTGGCGGCGGGTCCGGCACTATCCAGTGGCGTCGTCATCGCACAAGAGTGGCCCAGCTCACATTTGTGGCGCGTCCCCCAGAAGGGGGATTGGGTGGGCCAAGTTGGGTCTGCCGGCCGCCCGGCGACCCTATGGTTGTTGGCATGGCGCCGTCCAGCCCGATGCGCCTTGTGCTGGTCGACGACCACGAGATGGTCATCGAGGGGCTCAAGGCCATGCTCGTGAGCTTCGAGGATCGTGTGCAGGTCGTCGGGCAGGCCGTCGGCGCCGAACGGGCCCTCGTGGTGGTCGCCGAACTGGACCCGGACATCGTGCTGTGCGATGTCCGGATGCAGGGGTCCAGCGGCTTGGATCTGTGCCTGGCGCTGCGGGAGCGCGATCCCGACCGCAAGATCGTCATGCTGTCGGTATACGAGGACGAGCAGTACCTGTTCCAGGCACTTCGGGTCGGCGCATCGGGCTATCTGCTCAAGAGCATCAGCAGTGACGAACTGGTCCGCCAGCTCGAACTGGCCCACCGCGGCCAGACGGCCATCGACCCCGGCATGGCGGCACGCGCCGCCGATACCGCGGCCCGCCTGCAGCGCGACGAGTTCTGGCCGGGTGCCCGGCAGGGGCTCACCCAGCGTGAGAGCGAGATCTTGTCGTATGTGGTCAGCGGGCTGTCCAACCGCGGTATCGCCGCCAAGCTGGTGATCGGTGAGGAAACGGTCAAGACCCACTTGAGTTCGATCTATCGCAAGCTCGGCGTCGGCGATCGCACCGGCGCGGTGGCCACCGCTCTACGGGAGGGCATCTACCGGTGACGAGCCCCATCCTGACCGCCGACCGGGAGCTGGCCCTGCTGCGCGAACTGATCCAGGCGACCTCCAGCGGTCCCGGTGTGGAGCCGTTGGCTGCGGCCGCCGCCCGGATGATCACCGATGCCACGGCCACCGACGTGTGTTTCGTGCACGTGCTCGACGACACCGAGCGGTCGCTGACGCTGACCGGCGCGACCCCTCCGTTCGACAGTGAGGTCGGCAAGATCCGCCTGCCGCTCGGCCACGGGATATCCGGTTGGGTCGCCAGCAACCGTCAGCCGGTGGTGATCGGTCACGACAAGGAATCCGATCCGCGCTACCTGCCCTTCGAGTCGCTGCGCGGTTCGGATTTCACCTCGATGGTCTCGGTGCCCATGCAGACCGATCCGGGCGGTCTGGTCGGCGTACTGAATGTGCACACCGTGCAGCGCCGCGAGTTCACCGGACGCGATGTCGAGCTGTTGCTGGTCATCGGGCGGCTCATCGCGGGTGCACTGCACCAGGCCCGCCTACACCGCCAGTTGGTGGCCCGCGAACGCGCCCACGAGAATTTCGTCGAGCAGGTCATCGAGGCCCAAGAGCTGGAACGGCGGCGGCTGGCCGGCGATATCCACGACGGCATCTCCCAGCGCCTGGTGACGCTGTCCTACTGGCTCGATGCCGCGGGGCGCGCCGTCGCCGACAATCCGGTGACCGCGGCCGACCAGTTGGCCAAGGCCCGCGAATTGGCCGACCTGACATTGCAGGAGGCACGCGCGGCGATCAGCGGGTTGCGCCCGCCGGTGCTCGACGATCTCGGCCTGGCCGGCGGACTGGCCAGTCTGGCGCGCTCCATCCCCGAGCTCGAATTGGCGGTCGAACTCGCCGATCGACGGTTGCCCGACCATATCGAGCTCGCGCTGTACCGGATCGCCCAGGAATGCCTGCAGAACGTCGTCAAACACGCCCGCGCCACCCGCGCGAAACTCACGTTCTCGGTCTCCGATCAGCAGGCCCGACTCGAAATCACCGATGACGGAATCGGATTCGACACATTCGAGCATCCCCTCGGCGGCGACGAGATGGGCGGCTACGGATTGTTGTCGATGGCCGAGCGCGCCGAGATCGTCGGCGGTCGCCTGCATATCCGGTCCCGGCCGGGCGCGGGTACCACTGTCACCGCCAGCATCCCGATCCCGGCCGCCGACACTACGGGTTTTGCTGGGGAATCCGCCGCCGGGCAGCAGAACCCGTAGTCTCGCGGGCTGTCAGAAGTCCCCGCTGTGCCGGCGCAGCGCCTCGATCGCCGCGGCGAGCGAGCGCGAATCCTCGTCGGGGATGCCGATATCGGCGAACACCTCGGCGTTGAGCGTCTCGGTGGCGTCCTCGACCGTCGATCGACCCAGGTCGGTCAGTCGCACCAAGGTGGTGCGGCCATCGGTCGGGTGCGGCAACCGTTCGACCAGCCCGTCGGCCTCGAGCCGTCGGATGGCATGGGTGACGCTGGTGACGTGCACCTGGAGCCGGTCGGAGGCCTTGGTGATCGGCAGCTCGCCGTTCCTACTGAATGCCAACAGCCGTAGCAGCTCGAAGCGGGAGAAGCTCAGATCGTAGGGGCGCAGGGCGTTCTCCACGCGCGCCAGCAGGATCTGGTGGGCCCGCATCACCGAGGTGACCGCCACCATGCCGTCGGCGACATCGGACCAGCCGGCGCGCTCCCAGTTGGCGCGCGCCAGAGCTATCGGGTCGCGCTTACCGGGGTGTGAGGGCATCCCTTTTCTTACCGTCTGACCACCTGACGAGACAAAACCGAGCGGGATCGGCGCGACGGGGAACAAACTCCGTCCGAATAGCGATATCCAATATATTGCATTTCCCGACCACGAGAGGTTCCCATGACCATCCGCACCACCGACACCGCCATCAACGACACGTACGACTTCGTCGTGATCGGCGCCGGTTCGGCAGGCAGTGTCATCGCCAGCCGACTCTCCGAAGATCCCGGCACCACGGTGCTCCTGCTGGAGTCCGGCCCGCCGGACACCGACCCGGCCGTGGCCACGCCACCGGCATGGCCGACGCTGTGGGGCAGCCCGGTCGACCACAACTACCGCACCGTCCCTCAGCCGGGAACCGATGGACTGCAACATAATTGGCCACGGGGAAATACCCTGGGCGGCAGCAGCAGCATCAACGCCATGGTGCACCTGCGTGGACATCCCGACGATTTCGACACCTGGGCGAAGGCCGGTTGCCACGGCTGGGATCACGCGTCGCTGCTGCCCTACTTCCGACGCATGGAAACCGTGCCAGGGCGCGATGTCCGCTACCGCGGCACCGGCGGCCCGATGTCACCGGCCCCGGTTTCACCCGACACCGCGAATCCGCTGTCCCAGGTGTTCCTCGACGGCGCACAGCAGGCGGGTTTCGCGGTGACCGATGACTTCAACGGCGCCGACCCGGAGGGCGCAGGCTGGCATGATCTGGCGATAGCACAGGGACGCCGGCAGAGTACCGCCGTGGCCTACCTGCCTCCGTCGGTGCGGGCCCGCCCCAATCTGACCATCTCCACCGGATCTCGCGCACGACGACTCCTCTTCTCCGGCACCCGTTGCATCGGTGTGGAATTCGCGATGGATGGCCGCCTGTGCCGCGGTATGGCCGACGCCGAGGTGATCCTCAGTGCCGGGGCGGTCGACACCCCTCGTCTACTTCTGCTGTCCGGGGTGGGCCCGGACCCCGAACTGCGATCGGTCGGCATATCGGTGCGCCACCATCTACCCGGTGTTGGCCGCAATCTGCACGATCATCCGCTGTGTCCGGTGGTGTTCGAGGCGTCGCGACCCATCCCACCCGGGCTCACCAACCATGCCGAAACATCGCTCGCCTGGCGCAGCAACGCAGCGCTGACCGGACCGGACATGCAGCTGATGTTCATCCATGTCCCGTTCCATCCGCCACATCTGAGCTCGCCGGCCAACAGCTTTACGATCGCCGTCGCGGCGGTCCCGCACGCCCGCGGCAGTATCCGGCTCGCCGGACCGGATCCGGAGACGGCCCCGCTCATCGATCCGAACTATCTGGGCACGGAATCCGACGTGCGCAGGTTGATCCAGGGCGTCCGGCTGGCCCGTGAGATCGCGGCCACCGATGCCTTCGCGCCCTGGTGTGGCCGCGAAGTGCTGCCGGGCCCGGACACCGTCGACGAGGTCGGGTTGCGCCGCCATGTCGTGCGGGCGACCAGCACCTACTACCACCCGGTCGGCAGCGCGGCGATGGGCACCGGCCCGGAGTCGGTCGTCGACCCCGAGCTACGGGTGCACGGCCTGCAGGGCCTACGGGTGGCCGATGCGTCGGTGATGCCGACCATCGTGTCGGTGAACACGAACGCGGCGACCATCATGATCGGTGAGAAGGCCGCCGACCTCATCCGTGGCATCTGCACCCCGACATAGGATTCGGTGCATGCCGGTGCCGGGTGAACAGGGTAGACACAAGAGGTCGCTGCTGCGTGATCAGGCCTACCTGTCACTGCGGGACGCCATCGTCAACGGCACGTTGGCACCCGGGGAGAAGCTGCGTGATCCCGAGCTGGAACGCTGGCTCGGGATCAGCCGCACCCCGATCCGGGAGGCGATCGCCCGGCTCGAGACCGCCGGTCTGGTGGAGACGATGCCGGGTCGTTCGACGGTGGTCTCCACCATCGAACGCAAGGCGGCCCTGGACGCCCAGGCCGTCGCGGCCGCGATGCACGCGCTGGCCGTCCGGCTCGCCGTCCCGGTGTTGACCGAAGCCGATATCGACGCCATGGTCGCGGCCAATGCCGAGTTCGCCGACGCACTCGACCTGGAGGATCCGGCCGCCGCCATGCGCGCCGATGCGCGCTTTCACGATGTCGCCGTGGCGGCGAGTGGCAACCACGCGATCTCGGTGGCTTTGGAAACGGTGACCCCGGTGTTGCGGCGCCTGGAGTACCAGCGATTCTCCTCGTTGTCGGGCCGGCAGTCGATAGCCCAACACGAGCGGATCATCGAGTGCTGCCGCCGCCGCGACGCCGAGGCGGCGGCTGCGGCGACCCAGCAGAACTGGGAGACCCTGACCCTGCTCGACGGGTCGAGCGAGCCGGGCTGAGCGCTACAGCGTGAGGATGCGCGGCCCGTCGGCGGTGACGGCGACGGTGTGCTCCCAATGCGCCGCCCGCGAGCCGTCGGTGGTGACGACGGTCCAGTCGTCGTCGAGCACCTTGGTGTTGGTGGTGCCGAGGGTGAGCATCGGCTCGATTGCCAGCACCGAACCGATCTCCAGGTAGGGGCCCCGCCCGGGCGATCCCTCGTTGGGCAGGAACGGGTCCATGTGCATCTCGCGGCCGATGGCATGTCCGCCGTAGCCGGCCACGATGCCGTAGCGGCGATCGTCGCGGACCTCGGCGGCGCGGGTGCCCTTCTCGATGGCGTGGGAGACGTCGGTCAACCGGTTGCCGGGCAGCATCGCCGCGATGCCGGCCTCCATCGAGAACCGGGTGGCCGCGGAGAGCTTCTCGTCGGCCTCGATCAGGGTGCCCACCCCGAAGGTGACCGCCGAGTCGCCGTGCCAGTCGTCGAGGATGGCCCCGCAGTCGATGGAGACCAAGCCACCATCGGCCAGGATCTCGGTGTCCGACGGGATGCCGTGTACGACGCGGTCGTTGACCGAGGCGCAGACGGTGGCCGGGAAACCGTGATATCCGAGGAAGGACGGCACGCCGCCCCCGTCGCGGATGACCGCTTCGGCGACGCGGTCGAGTTCTCCGGTGGAGACGCCGGGCTCGGCGGCCTGCTGCACGGCACGCAATGCCGCGGCGACGAGCGCTCCGGCCGCGGCCATCGCATCCAGCTCACCGGGGCTGCGCTGCGGGACGACCTTGCGACGCAGGCCTGGCACGTTGATCACCGGCGGTCTGTTACTTGCCGAGGGCGGCCAGCGCCCGGGCGAACACCTCGTCGAGGCTGCCGACGGCGTCGACGGTCTTCAGTTCACCGGCGTAGTAGTCCAGCAGCGGCGCGGTCTCGTCGCGGTAGACCTTGAAGCGATTGCGGATGACTTCCTCGGTGTCGTCGGCACGACCGCGGCCCTTGAGCCGCTCGACCAGCTCGTCCTCGGGCACCCGGAACTCGACCACGGCGTCCAGCTTCAGACCGCGCTTGGCCAGCATCTCCTTGAGCGCCTCGGCCTGCTCCACCGAACGCGGGAAACCGTCGAGGATGAACCCGCCGGCCGCGTCGTCGTGATCGATACGGTCGTCGACCAGCGCGTTGGTCAGCGAGGCGGGGACCAGGTCACCGGCGTCGAGATACTTCTTGGCCTCCACACCGAGCGGGGTGCCATTGCTGATGTTGTGGCGGAACAGGTCGCCGGTCGAGATCTGCGGGATGCCGAGCTGGGCCGCGAGCTTCTCCGCCTGGGTGCCTTTTCCGGCGCCGGGGGGACCGAGCAAAACAATTCTCACTTGAGGAATCCTTCGTAGTTGCGCTGCATCAGCTGGCTCTCGATCTGCTTCACGGTGTCCAGACCCACGCCGATCATGATCAGCACCGCGACACCGCCGAACGGGAGGTTCTGCAGGGTGGCACCACCGCTACCGGCCTGCAGGAACACGTTCGGGAGGACGGCGATGGCGCCCAGGTAGATCGACCCCGGCAGGGTGATCCGGCTCAGCACGTAGCGCAGGTAATCGGCGGTCGGCTTACCGGGGCGGATGCCCGGGATGAAGCCGCCGAACTTCTTCATCTCGTCGGCACGTTCCTCGGGATTGAACGTGATCGACACATAGAAGTAGGTGAAGAAGACGATCAGGCCGAAGTAGATGGCGATGTGGGTGATGCTGGTCGGGTTCGACAGATGATTGGCGACGAACGAACTCCACCAGCCGGTGCCCGGGTTGCTGCGGCCGCTGTCGATCAACTGCGTGATCAGCTGCGGGATATAGATCAGCGAGGACGCGAAGATGACGGGGATGACGCCGGCCTGGTTGACCTTCAGCGGCAGGTAGGTCGACGTTCCGCCGTACATGCGCCTGCCGACCATGCGCTTGGCGTATTGGACCGGGATGCGGCGCTGGCCCTGCTCGACGAACACGACGCCGACCAGGATGGCCAGGGCACCGATGCAGACGAAGGTGAAGACCAGGCCACCGCGGGCGTCCAGGATCATCTTGCCCTCGGACGGGATGCGCGCGGCGATGCCGGCGAAGATCAGCAGCGACATGCCGTTGCCGATTCCGCGCTCGGTGACCAGCTCGCCCATCCACATCACCAGCGACGCACCGGCGGTCATGACCAGGACGATGACGACCAGGCCCCAGATCGAGGAGTCGTCGATGATCTCCAGCGAGCAGCCCTGCAGCAGTGCGCCGTTGGCGGCCATCGCGACGATGCTGGTGGCCTGCAAGATCGCCAACGCGACCGACAGATAGCGGGTGTACTGGGTCATCTTGGCCTGACCGGCCTGACCCTCTTTCCGCAGCTGTTCGAAACGCGGGATCACCACGGTCAGCAGCTGGACGATGATGCTTGCGGTGATGTACGGCATGACGCCCACCGCGAAGATCGACAGCTGAAGCAGCGCGCCGCCGGAGAACAGGTTGATCAGCGAGTAGATCTGCGCCGAGTCACCACCGGAGACCTGCTCGATGCACTGCTGGACGTTCGGGTAGTTCACGCCGGGCGACGGAACCGCCGCGCCGACGCGGTACAGCACGACCAAACCGAGAGTGAAGAGAATCTTCTTTCGGAGGTCGGCAGTCCGCAGCGACGAGATGAAAGCCGAAAGCACTCTTCCTCCTGCGCAGGCCGGCTTCGTTACGCGGCGTGCCGATGGGGCTGGTCGTTACCAGCGTCTGGTTAAAGTCTCGCGCCACCTAGCTGCAGGTTTGCAACCTACGCAGGCGTGCGTCAAACAGTCTACGAGAGTAACAGCTGCGCGCCGTCTGCCCGGTACCGATCGCCGCCGGCGTCGACGGCTCGCAGAGAATCGACCGGCAGGAAAACCGGTCGCGCAATCCAACCGCCCCGGCATGCGCGGGTGCGTGACAGGGTGCGTGACAGGGTGCGTGACAGGGTGCGTGACAAGGTCGCGACGACTCGGGACAGGCGTCGCCCAGAGCCCTAGGGCAGCGGTGCCTCGGGCCCGGCGGGGTCGGGCAGAAATTGAACCGGTCCCGGCGGGATGTTCGTCCCCTCCGGCGGTGCGGTACCGGGCAGCGGCTGACCGAGGTCGGCGATGTTCATCCGGCCCAGCGCGCCGTGCACCATCGCATGGGTGGCACGCAGGTCGTTCACGCGGTCGAACGGGCCCGGTTGCATCGGATCGAGGGGGTACGGCGAGGTCGGTGCCGCGTCCGGACCGGGATGCTGGACCTGGAAGTTCAGCGGGTTCAGGAACTGGCTTATGGCGAGCACCGAGGCATCGGGGGCCAGGGCCGGGGTAGATCCAGGTACCGAGGGCACCGCGTACTGACCGAGCATCAGTTCCTGTGTGTTCTGGGTGAGTGCCGCCACCGGGCCCTGCAGCGCGGGACCGAGTGCTGATGCCGGCCCCGGCGGCGGCGCCGCGGGATCGGCAGGGGGCGGGGCAGCCGGCGCGGGTGGCACCGCCGGGTCGGGCGGTTCGCCCGCGCCCGGATCGGCGGCTGCGGTGGCCGAGGTGCACAGGGTGGCCGCGACAGTCGCGGCCACCGCCAGCGGGACGATGGCCCGCATCAGAAGACCTTCGCCACGCCGTAGTACGCGACGATATCGTCGGCGTCGGTACCGGAGCTGGTCAGTACGGCATAGGACCGCAACGACGACGCACCCACGCAGTTGTCCACCTTGATGTGCACGTCCTTCACGGTCACGCGGACTTCGTTGCCCTTGTAGGACTTCTTGTCCACCTGCACGTTGGTGACGGTGCCCGGTCGGGGTTCGACCTCGATCTGCCCCGAGATGGGAAAGCTCAGCGCGCCGAAGTCGGAGAATCTGCCGCCGTTGTCGACGGCGATGTTGCCGCCACTGACGCCGATCGAGCCGTTGAGTTTGACCTTGTCCATCTCGATACCGCAGCCGATCTGGTAGCCGACCTCCAAGGTGCCGCCCTTGACCGAACCCATGCCGCTGCCGGTGAAGGTGCCACCGACCAACCACTCTCTCGACGACAGCGAGGTGGTCAGCGGTGCCACCGGCAGCTGGGTCTCCTCCTTGGCCAGCACGGTCAGTGTCCGACCGTCCGGGGTGTGTGCGATTCCGGGAACCTCGGAGGCGACGGCGCCGGTATCGGGTGCCGGCCCGGGTACCGCCGGCGCGGACAGCGGGTCGGCGCCCGGCGCCGCGGGATCGTCGGCCGGGTCGGCCGCCGCAACGGGGGTGATCGCCAGGGGTAGCGCAAGTGTCACGGCGATCGCGGCGAAACGGTGCAGGTTCATCAGACAGCCTCCATGTCGAAGTTCGAGTAGTTGCCGTCAGACGGCTTTGGTCACGCCGAGATAGGTGATGACGTCATCGGTGTTGTCGGTCGAGCTGGTGAGCGTGGCGTAGGACCTGATGAAGGACTGCCCGGCGCATCCGTCGATCTTGATCCGGAAACCGGTGATCGAGACTCGAGGGTTCTCGCCCTTGAACGACTTCTTGCCCACCGGCACGATGTTGACCGTCCCGGGCTTGAGGTCGATCTTCATCTGTTGACTCAGGTTGGCCGTGACACCGATCGGAAAGAGGAACTCGGGTCGCAGGCCCGACTTGAAGCCGAACGGCGGGGTGATGAACGGCGAGATCCCCCCGCCGGTGATCGACTCGATATCGTCCTGGGCGATACCGCAACCGATCTGGTAACCGGCCTCCAGCGTGCCGCCGGCCAACGCAGTGCTCCCCGAGCCGGTGATCGAGCCGGTGAAGGTCCCGTCGACCAGATACTCGCGTGAGGTGGGGGCACCGGTCAGCGGGGCGACCGGCGCCAGCGACTCGTCCTTTCCGACGACATTGAGCACCCACCCGTCCGGTGTGGTGAGAACTCCGGGTGCGGCCGAAGGCATGGCCCCTGGCGGCGGGGGCGGCGGAGCGTCCGTGGCATCCGAGTTCGCCGCGACCGGAGCGATCGCGGCATCGGTCGACGGGTCTGCCGATGCCGGCCCGGCCCCGGCGGTGGTGGCGACCAGGCAGGCCGCCACGATCGCAGGAATGCGATGCCATTTCTTCGGTGTATTCGGCGCCAAGTAATGCATGCAATTCCCTCACTTTTGTCAGCAGAAAACCGGCAATCTGATCCGAGATCTTTTCTTCGACGCGTGTCGGATCGGTAGATTGACGGTGAACAGTACAAGTCGTGATCGCGCCGCCGAAATGGACATCCGCTGTTTGTTCGCTACCGAAAACCTGTGTAAAAACGGCATTTTCACAGTTTCGACGTCGGATTACAGCTCACGGCATGACGCCGCTCACAGGAGCTTGACCCGCGACGCTCGACAATATAAAAATCGCGCTGTCTCGAAATACTAATGGCGATCGGAGCGTTTGCCGGATTGCGGCCCACTGCTTATATTGTCACTGCATTTGACGACATCGATCTCGGGAGAATTCCGGTGCTGAGCAGACCAGCCGCTTGGGCGTTTATGGCCATTTCCATGACACTCATCCCGGCGACGGCGGGTGTCGCGGCTGCCGAGCCCGTCGAGCCCGGTCCTGCCACTCCTGCGGCACCATTCGAACCGGCGATGTCCGATGCCGCGCAGCCGGGCGCTGCACCGACAGACCCCACATCCGATTCCACATCCGCGGCCTGCCAACAGTTCACCTCGGCACTGAACTACGCCACCACCAACTATGAGGACTTCGCCTACGCCACCGCAGGAACCGGCAATCATGTCGACTACAGCAAGCCCGATGTCGTCGACTCGAACACGACCGGGCGTACCGCGTTGCGCGAGGCTGCCGCCACCGCCTTGACGGCCGGCCGCACGCCCGGGCTGCCGCCGGATATCAGCGATCCGATGCAGGCCTGGTCGCTGCATGCCACGAAACTTCTCCTGGACATGGGCTTACACCGCGGCGGTGATGCACTCAACACCGCCGCCTCGCAGATGAACACCGACGCACAGAACGCGCAGCTGGCCTGCGCAAGGATCGTCGCGCAACCCTGATCCCGCCGTCCTGGGCCGCCGACGCACGGTTCGCCCCCGGCGACCGATCCGGCGGACTGGGCACGATCTAGGGAGCGGCGTACAGTCGATGGTGATATTTACGTCATCTAATTAAATGGATTGACAACGCAATCCGAGGAGGATCCATGGCACGCACCGACGGCGACACCTGGGACCTGGCCTCCAGCGTAGGCGCCACCGCGACGATGGTGGCCGCCGCCCGCGCCATGGCCTCGTCGGGACCCACGCCGGTGATCGACGATCCGTACGCCGCTCCCCTGGTACGAGCCGTCGGCGTCGACTTCTTCACCAAACTCGTCGACGGTGAGATCACCGAGTCCGAGCTGGGCGACGACCCGCAGATGAACATCGCCCGCTTCGCCAACGGTATGGCGGCGCGCACCCGGTTCTTCGACGACTTCTACGCCGACGCGGCCGGTGCCGGCGTGCGCCAGGCGGTCATCCTGGCGGCCGGCCTCGATGCGCGCGCCTATCGGCTCGCGTGGCCGGCGGGCACCGTGGTCTTCGAGGTCGACCAACCCGAGGTCATCGAGTTCAAGACCCGCACCCTGGCCGACCTGGGTGCCACGCCCACCGCGGACCGCCGCACCGTCGCCGTCGACCTGCGCGATGACTGGGTGACCGCGTTGCGCTCGGCCGGTTTCGACCCGTCGGCTCCGACGGCGTGGATCGCCGAGGGGCTGTTCGGTTATCTGCCACCCGAGGCACAGGACCGGCTCCTTGCGGTCATCACCGAACACAGCGCGCCGGGCAGTCGATTGGCCGCCGAGGCCGTGCCGGGAATCTCCGAAGAGCAGCAGGAGCAGGCACGCGAACGGATGCAGGCCGTCCGCGACCAATGGTCCGATCACGGGTTCGATCTGGACTTCAGTGAACTGGTCTATCTCGGGGACCGCACCGATGCCGACGCCCATCTGGTCGAGCTGGGCTGGCAGACCTCCGCCCTCACCACAAATGCTCTGCTGGAGCGCTACGGCCTGCCCGTGCCCGACGAGCAGGAGCAGTTCGGGCACCCGTCCTACATCACCGCGATCAAGCAGTAGGGCGAAGATGGTGCGCACCGAGGGTGACAGCTGGGATCTGGCATCCAGCGTGGGTGCCACGGCGACCATGGTGGCGGCCGGCCGGGCCATCGCCAGCGCGGCCGAGAATCCGCTCATCGATGATCCGTACGCCGCGCCGCTGGTGCGTGCGGTCGGCATCCCGGCCTTCACCATGATGGTCGACGGTTCCGTCGACCTGGCCGAGATCGCTCCAGAGTCCGCGGCTCAGGTTCGGTCGAACATCGACGAGATGGCGGTCCGGACAAAGTTTTTCGATGACTACTTCATGGCGGCGGGTGAATCCGGGGTACGCCAGGCGGTCATCCTGGCCGCGGGGTTGGATGCACGTGCCTATCGGCTCCCGTGGGCCGACGGCACCACCGTGTACGAGGTCGACCAGCCCGCAGTCATCGAATTCAAGACCCGCACCCTGGCCGACCTCGGTGCCGCACCGACCGCCGAGCGACGCACGGTGCCGGTGGATCTGCGCGACGACTGGCCCACCGCGATGCGGGCCGCCGGGCTGGATCCCGACCAGCCCACCGCGTGGTGCGCCGAGGGGCTGCTGATCTACCTGCCACCGGAGGCGCAGGATCGGCTGTTCGACAATATTCACGCGCTCAGTGCCCCGGGAAGCACCGTGGCCACCGAGTTCGTACCCGGCATGAAGGACTTCGACCCGGAGAAAGCCCGCGCGGCCGCCGCGACGTTCAGCAAGCTGGGCCTCGAGATGGACATGCCGTCCCTGGTCTACCGGGGTGAACGCACTTCCGCCGCAGACTATCTCCGGTCCCGAGGCTGGCAGATGACGCAAAAGCCCAGAGCCGAGCTGTTCACCGATTACGGCCTTGGCAAACCAGACCTCGGCGCCGGAGACGTGCTGGGCGAAATCGTCTATATCAGCGGCCGCTTGAGCTGACCTCGTAGTCCAGCGGCGGTGGCGCAGTAGCGGTTCCGGGAGTCTGCGTGCCGTCGATGGGACATCGCGCGGTTTCGGGCATCCCGACCAGCGCGACCGCACCGATCACGCACGCCGCCATCATGTAGAACGCCGGGACGAGGTTGGTTCCGGTCGCACCGATGAGCCACTCGTTCACGGCGGGCGCGGTTCCGCCGAAGATCGATGTCGACACGTTGTAGGCAATCGCGAAACCGGCGAAGCGCACCTGGGTCGGGAACATCGCCGGAAAGGTGGCCGAGATCGTGGCCAGCTGCGGCACATACAGCAGGCCGAGCACTGCGAAGCCGATGATCGCGCCCGCCGGACCGGTGCCCATCAACATGAACATCGGCACCCCGGCCACGAACAACCCGGCGAGCGAGAACCACCACAACGGCTTTCGACCCAGCCGGTCGGACAACATGCCGGCAAGCGGCAGGAAGACCATCATCGACACCATGCCGATGATGGGGACCACCAGCGACACGTCCTTCGACAGGCCGATCGTGCCTTCCAGATACGTCGGCATATAGGTCAGCAGCGTGTAGTTGACGACGTTGAGCGCGACGACAAGCCCACCGAGACGCAGAATGGTCCGCCAGTAGTCGGCGATCAACTCTCTGAACTGAGTTGTGGTGTCCGCGGCCGTATCGGCAGAATCGGCAACCTCTTTGAACACCGGTGTCTCATCGAGGCGCGAGCGCAGATAGATCCCGATCAACCCCAGCGGCGCCGCTATCAGGAACGGCAGCCGCCACCCCCAGGAGCTCATCTGATCCTCATCGAGCACCAGCGAGCAGCCGAGCATCAGCGATGCTCCCAGCGAGAATCCAGCCAGGGTCCCGAATTCGAGATAGCTGCCCAAGTATCCGCGTCGCCGTGCCGGCGCGTACTCGGCCATGAAGGTCGCCGCGCCGCCGTACTCGCCACCGGTCGAGAAGCCCTGGACCATCCGCAGGAACACCAGCAGCACGGGGGCCCACATCCCGATCGTGGCGTAGGACGGAACGAGGCCGACACCCAGCGTGGCACCTGCCATCAGCAGGATGGTCAGCGCCAGAACCTGTTTGCGCCCGATTCGGTCACCCAGCGGTCCCCAGACGAAGCCGCCCAGCGGACGCACCAGGAAGGACACCGCGAAGGTCATCAGCGCCAACAGGGTGGCCCGCTGAGTGTCGCCGGGAAAGATCGCCGCCGAAATATAGGTGACACCGAAGGCGTAGATCCCATAGTCGAACCATTCGGTGGCGTTACCGATGGCGGAGGCGGCCACCGCGCGCCTCACCTCCGCGGGTGGCGGCTCGGCGGCCTCGGTCGACGTATCGGTGGACGTATCCACTGGTGAACTCGCTCCTTCGTCGCGCGCACGGGTCTGCGCGCCGCGTCTTGGAGGCTGTGCCCGTGACGTAGAGGCGCTAAACATCACCTCCGGTCACCGTATCGAGTGCCTCATCGAGGGTGGCGAACAAACCAACCACGTCCGCGATGCCGACAAGCCTGAGCGGTCGGCTGGTGGCCGGTCCGTCGGCGACCACCGCGAAGCGGCGTGCCGGGGTGATGTCCGCGTGTGCGCCCATCAGCACACCCATTCCCGCGGAGGACAGAAAGTCCACGCCGCCCAGGTCGATGACGACGCCATCCGATGCGGTGGCCACGGCATCGGCGATGGCCGACTCCAACTGCGGAGCGGTCACCGAGTCCAGGGTGCCGACAACCCCCACCACCGTGACCGTGCCGATCTGCCGCAGCCCGATATCACAGTGCGATCCGCTAACCATCGGGCTCTCCGACCGATGCATATGTACAGCACATAGCTGGCACCTCCACTGTATTGAATCCAATTGCGGCGCAGAGCAGTTGCTCGTAGCCATCGACGGTGCGCGCGCAGTCGAGGCGTTTCCGCGCCGACTCGGCAACCGCGTGCCGATCGACCGCGTCCATCGCGGTGACCGCAGAGGCCAGCCGATCGGCCACCCCGTCGCCCGGGTCAACCAGGACCCCGCCGGGACCCTGGACCACTTCTGCGAGGCCGCCGCGGCGCACGCCGGCCACCGGCGTCCCGCACATCTGGGATTCGGCTGCCACCAGACAGAACGGCTCCTCCCAGCATGGCGTCACCAGCGTCGCCAGGCCGGCGCCGTACATCTGCGCCAGTTCTGAGTCAGCCAGTTGCCCGAGATATTCGACCTGGCCCCCGAGCATCGGACGGATCACCTCGCCAAACCAGAGCGGGTCGGCGATGGGTCCGGCCAGCCGCAACGGCAGGCCCGCCGCCCGCGCCGCGGAGATGGCGATATCGGCCCCCTTCTCCGGGGTGAGCCGCCCGGCCCAGACAAGGTGATCGCCACCGGGTCCGGGTGGAAACATCTGTGGGTCCACGCCATTGGGGATCACCGACACCCGACGCACGGTCTCCCACTGTGCGCGCAATGCCATGCTGACGGCCACCATGTGCGCGTCCGGGCCCGCCAACCACGCTCCGATTTCCATCCACGGAAAGGGCGGGGTGTGCAATGTGGTCACCACCGGTACCGGCAAGGCGGGAGCCAGGGCCAACGGCAACTGATGCAGGCTCTGATTGAGCACGATATCGATATCGCTCCGGCACAACAGATCTCGCATCACCGCCAGATAGGCGACCTGGTCGTCGAGAAAACTCGGCTCTGGCATGTTCGGGTCCTGCGACGCCACGGACGACAGATCCGGCGTGCCGGGCATGACATGGAGCCGGTCGGCCAGCATCGGGTCGCTTCCCGCGCGCGCCCACAGCTCGATGCGGTGACCACGAGCCCGCAGTCCGTCGGCCAGGATTGCGGTGAAGCGTTCCTGGCCACCGGCGTAGGGTGCGGCGACGGGATTGCGGGACGGGCCGATGACGGCGATGCGCATCAGCTCGCCTCCCTCCCGAGTTCGGCCAGGAATGAGGCGAATCCACCCTCGACCCGCGAGTCGATCCGGCCCGATGTGCGCACGCTGGTGTGATGGGTGGCCACCCAGCGCGGGGTGATCGCGCGGATCCGCTCCACCAGTTTCACGTCCTCCCCGGCGGCACAATCGGGGAATCCGCCCGCGCGCAGGTACACATCGGCCCGGAATCCGAGATTTGCGCCGTGCACATGGGGGTGACCCTCGGTCAGCTCGTGCCGACGCAACCAGCGGCGGTATATTTCCGGACCCACCCCGGCGGGGACGGCCGTCCCGATGACCGCGTCCGCGCCCTCGGCCGCCATCGCGAGCTGCCGCGTCAGCCAGTGCTCGGGCACCACGGTGTCGGCATCGGTGCAGGCCACCCAGATCGTGTCGAGTGCGCGCCCGCAACCGGCCGCGCGGTTGATCGCCGCCGCGGTACCCACCTTCCGCGCGGTACCGACCACGCAGGTGTCGGTGGTCAGTAGGTGAACACCGAATCGGGCGGCCAGCGGTCCGGTGTCATCGGTACAGCAGTCGAGCACGACGGTGATCGCCCACGACGTTCCCGGTAGCTCGGCGCCGAGGGCCGCACCGGCGCGCACGACGCTGTGCAGGCAATTGTCGATGTGCTCCTGCTCGTTCCGGGCGGGTACCACCACCTCGACATGGCGAATAGCGGTCATGATGCACCCCGGTACTCTCGGTATACCGACACGGGTTCACCCCAGACTTCCACGATCAGGTCGACGTCCTCGTAGCGTGCGCGCAGCGGCAGATCCATCAGTGCGGCCGCCTGCCGGTGCACTGCCCGCCCGTCGAGCGGGATGTCGCGCGTCGGTCCGCGCCAGTGCGCCAGCACGATCTCGCCGCGGGCGGTAAGCCGTCGCCGGGCGGCCCGCAGGGTGGCTACCAGTTCCGGACCGTCGAGGAAGTACCCGACCTCGGAAAGGATGATTGCGTCGAAGCGCTCGTTCGGAAGGTCTGCCGGCACAGCCCCCCAGATCCATTGCACAGCATCGGTTTTCTGACGTGCGACCTGGAGGGCACCCGCGCTGGCATCGAGGGCCACAACGACGTCGGCACGGCCGGTCAGTTCCTCCGACAACTGACCGGTTGCGCAACCGATCTCCAGCACGCGCTGATATCGCTCCCTGCCGAGGCAGGCAAGCACCAGACTCAGTCGGCGTCGCTCATAGACGAAATCATCGAGATGCCAAGGATCTTCACCACCGGCAAGCATGGCGTCGAAGGGCTGTGCCACATCATCTCGGGCTCGGCCGCCGAGCACGTGGCCGGCCGCCCTGCGCCTGAGATCCGGGTCCGTCGGGAGCAGAACCGTCTCGAACGACCGGTGGGCGCGGCGCAGCACCGAGTCTCCGACGATCGGGGCATCCCCGGATGAATCCAATTGGCTGGTGTAGCAGTCGATGGCCGATTCCTTGACCCGCAGGGCGACGAGACTGGGTGACAACGTGCGCACCCGTTCCCAGTCGATGTCTGCCGGGGTGGCCCAGTGCCACATCCACACCGGATAGTTCAGCAGTGTTGCCGACGAACTCCTGGCGACCGCCTCGGCCGCGCGGCCGGCAGCATCGTGATCGGAGTGCCCGTCACATTCGGCAGGGGCGAGCAGCACGGTGTGCGCATCGACCAACTCCGCCAACCGGCGGGCCAGCTCCTGCTCCGCGGCGGGCAGACCCCCGTCGGGCAGATCCCACCACACGGCCCGCACGTGCGCGCCCAGCGTGGCCATCGCGCGTTCGGCCTCGACGCGGCGCGGCGTCGAGCCGGGGCCCCGCCCACCGTGGGTTGCGAAGACCACGACGACCTCGACGTCCGCGCTCCCCAGGTCGGCAAGCGTCGCCCCCAGTGCCAGCGTCTCGTCGTCGGGGTGCGGCGCCAGCACGACGAACCGGGTACAGCCTCGGGTGAGCGCACCGAGATCCAGTCGCGGCACATCGTCCCAACCGGGGGCCAGCAACCAGGTCGGCTCGTCGGTGCCTGCCTCACGATGGGTGAACGGCCTGGCCTCAACCATGGCTCACCTGCCCGGCGGCCACCACGAGTTCGCCGAGATAGGCCAGGTCGCGCGGCCCGTGATGCTGACGTAGGTAGACGGTCAGGTCGGCGATCCGCCTGGCGTACGGCTCCTCACCGACCAACGGGCCGGGTCCGAGCACGTATCCGGCATTGCGCACGGTGTTCTCACATGTCCGTGCCACCACCGCCCGGACCCGCTGGGCCAGCAGCGCCGACGAAGCGATCCCATCATCGATGACCGCCGCGGCGTGCAGCAGGCAGGTCTGGGCGGCGAACATCTCTTCGTCGATGCTGCCCAGTTGGGAGAGCCCGATGGGCGATGCACGGTGCGCGTCGACATGCCGTTGTACCCGCTCCCGCACGCCGATCGCGATGCCGAACCAGACTGCCGCGACACCGATTCCACCCCAACCGAATCCCGGTCGGTCGAGGTACCACCCCGGACCGCCGAGCGGTATCCCAGGAAGATCCTCCACGGTGATCGGCCCACTCGGTATGGCCACCAGGCCGCGGGAAACCCATTGCGTCGGCTGCACTTCGACATGCCGCGGATCCAAGCGCACCGCGAATGCTTGCTGCCCGGCGCCCGGGACCTCCGCGGTGACCACGGCGTGCGAGAGCCGCCCGGCCAACGAACACCACGCTTTCGTCCCGTTCAGCACCCACCCCTGCGCACCCCGGCGGGCGACGAGCCCGAAACCTGTTGTACCGGAGGCGTATACGCCCCACGTCGAACCCTTCTCGGCCGGCACACCCGCCTGGTGCAGGATGGCCAGTGCGTCCAGATGCGGTTCGACGATGCGGGCCAATGACGCGTCGACGACACCGAGGGTCACCAACACCCGCAGATATTCCAGCGTCCGGCCGTCGCCGGGGCGCTGCCCGGACAGTTCTCCGGCGATACCCAATGCCGTGGACACCTCGACCGGCCCATCGGTAAGCACCGACAGGCGCATTCTCAGTTGTTCGTCGACAAGGTGTTGCACTGAGTCGATTGAACGGGTTCGACCTCCCCGCGGACTACACCCCTAGGGGTGGATCCGGATCACATCGGGCTGGAAATCGTGTGTCATCCCCCACGCGACGGCCTGCGACCGCCTGGTAACTCCCAGTTTGCGGTAGGTGGATCTGACGATGGACTTCACGGTGTTGATCGACAGGTAACACCGCTCGGCGATCTCGTTGTTGGTGCGACCCTGTGTGATCAGCGCCAGCACCTCGGCTTCCCGGGCGGACAGACCCGCGTCCCGGCCCGGCCACGCCATCGGCATGGACATGCTGCCGTCACCGCGTTCGACGACGGTCTCCCCGGCGTGGATGCGTTCCAGGCAGCTGACCAGCCTGTCGACCGGTAACGATTTGGCCAGGTAACCGTGCACACCGCCGGCCAGCGAACGGTCGATCAACAGCTGGTCGATGTTCCAGGAGTAGACCGCAACCCGGCCGATGTGGTTGTTGCCCACCAGATCGGTCACATCGGTGCGGTCCCCCTGCGCTGCAGCGAAGGTGTCCCAGATGATGACGTCGACGGGGATCTGAACCTCGGTGCGCGAGTCGAGCTCGACGATGCGCACCCGGTCGGCGTAGGGCCGCAACAAGGCGGCAAGGCCCGCGACGATCAACTCGTAATCGTTGACGATCGCCAATGTCACCGGCGAACTACTCATGGAGCCCGCCTTTCGCCCGACCGATTCCGCCGCGATAACGATAGACCCAATCCCGGCGGGCATTCACCCGGTACGCCCGGGTTCAGAACCGGTAGCCCCCCAACCACAGGACGTGAGCCCCGGTCAGGCTCCGCTCGGCCTGGTCGACCGCCCCCACCACCGACCGGCCGAGCACCGTCCCGACGGCCTCGGTCAGGGTCGCGGCGACGGGTTGGGAAGAAGGCTTGGGCCGCAACATGTCCAGCACCGAGGAGCCCGGATAGCTGAGCACCCGCACCTGCGTATCGGCGTCGTGCCCGGCACGCACCTTCGCCCGATCGATCGCGGTGTGCAGCCCGCCGAGGGTGTCCACCAGGCCTCGCTCCTTGGCATCCGCACCGGTCCACACCCGGCCGCGGGCCACGGTGTCGACCGCATCGACACTCATGTTGCGGCCCTGGGCAACACGCTCGACGAAGTCGGTGTAGAACAGGTCGGCCTCGGCTTCGACCTGTGCGTACTGTTCCGGTGTGAACGCCGCGTCGGCCGACCAGGCATCGGCATTGGCGTTGGTGCGCACCGAGTCCGACCCGACGCCCAGCTTGTCCTTGAGTCCCCGGGTGATGAGCTTGCCGGTCACCACACCGATGGAGCCGGTGATGGTGCCCGCGTTGGCGACGATCTCGTCGGCCGCCATCGAGACGTAGTAACCACCGGAAGCGGCCACCGAACCCATCGAGGCCACCACCGGCTTTCCGGCTTCGCGAGCCCGCACGACCTCGCGCCAGATCGTCTCCGAGCCGGTCACCGAGCCGCCGGGGCTGTCGACACGCAGCACGATGGCGGACACCTCGTCATCGGCGGCCGCTTCCCGGATGGCCGCTGCGATGGTGTCCCCACCGGCGCTGGAGTTGCCGAACGGCAGCACCTGCGGCCCGCCACGCCCGCTGACGATCGGGCCGTGCAGGGTCACCACCGCGATGGTGGGCTTCTTGCGCCCGGGCATCGACGGGCCCGGCTTGGCGGCGGTGGCGCGCGCATAGCGGGACAGGTACAGCCGCGGCGCGGTGTCCGGTCCGTCGGCCGTCGCTGCCGCGCCGGCGAGCTCGCTGATCCGCGCGTAGGCCTCGTCCCGGAATCCGATCCGGTCGATCAGACCGCCGGCGACGGCATCGGCGCGCAGCAGCGGTGCCCTGTCGGCGAGCGCGTCGACCGCCGAGACCTCCAGGCCACGGGCGTCGGCGACCGCGGCGGTGACCTGCGTGTGCAGGCTGCCGATCAACGCCGCATCGGCTTCACGGTGCGCATCGGTGTAGCTGTCCTGGGTGAAAAGGTTTGCCGCCGACTTGTATTCGCCCCGCGCGACGAATTGCGCCTCGACGCCGGCCTTGCCGAGCGCGTCGCGCAGGAACAGCGCGTTGGTGGCGAACCCGATCAGTCCGACGGTGCCCGAGGGCTGCATCCACACCTCGCCGAACGCCGAAGCCAGATAGTACGACAGGGTGCCGGGATAGGTCTCGGCCCAGGCCAGGGTGGGCTTGGCCGCAGCGAAGGCCAGGACCGCATCGCGCAGCTCCTGGATCGGTCCGGGCGGGGCGGCGGACAGTTGGATCCGGCCGATCAGCCCGGCGACCCTGTCGTCCTCGGCGGCGCGGTGGATGGCAGCCACGGCCTGGCGCAGGGTCAGCGGCTTGCCGCCCAGGTTGATCAGCATCAACGGGTCGAACCCCACTGTCTCCGGCGGGGCGAGCTGGAGATCGAGTTCGAGCACACAACCGCGCGGGACGCCGTTGTGGCGGGCGGTGTCGACCTTGCGGATCAGGTCGCGGACATCCTCGGCATCAGGCAGGAGGCCGGGCAGATTGGTCAGCAGTCCGAACATCTTTCGAGACTACCGGCGGTTTTTCACCCGGCTCTTTCGCCGAACGTGAAATGTCGACGGCAGATCACCCCGGATGCCGACGAGGACGCACATTCGGCGGACACCAGGAACGCAAGAGGCCCCCGCCGTGGCGGGGGCCTCTCGGGTACAGCTTCCTACAGTTCGGTGGCCGAACCGCCTGCGGCGGTGATGGCCTCGCGGGCGCTGCCGCTGAACTTGTTGGCGGTGACGTCGACCTTGACGGCCAGCTTGCCGTCGCCGAGCACCTTCACCAGCGAGTTCTTACGAACCAGGCCCTTGGCGACCAGTTCGTCGACACCGATGGTGCCACCCTGCGGGAACGCCTTGGCGATATCGCCGACGTTGACGACCTCGTAGGCGACCCGGAAGCGGTTGCGGAAGCCCTTGAGCTTCGGCAGCCGCATGTGGATCGGCATCTGGCCACCCTCGAACGTCGCGGGGACGTTCTTGCGCGCCTTGGTGCCCTTGGTACCGCGACCGGCGGTCTTACCCTTGGAGCCCTCACCACGACCGACGCGGGTCTTGGCGGTCTTCTCCCCGGGCGCCGGCTTCAGATCGTGAAGCTTGATAACACTCATCGTCCTAGACCTCCTCAACCGTGACGAGGTGATGCACGGTCTTGATCAGACCGCGCGTCTCGGCGTTGTCCTCACGCACGACCGACTGGCGGATCTTCCGCAAGCCGAGCGTACGCAGGCTTTCGCGCTGCTTCCAGCGTGCGCCGATGGTTCCGCGCACCTGGGTGATCTTCAGGTCTGCCATGACTATGCGCTTCCTTCACGAGCCGCAGCGACCGCAACGGCTTCGGCCTCGCGGCGTGCCTTGAGCATGCCGGCCGGGGCCACGTCCTCGATGGACAGACCGCGACGGGCCGCCACCTCTTCGGGACGCTGGATCATCTTCAGCGCGGCAACGGTGGCGTGCACCACGTTGATCGCGTTGTCGCTGCCCAGCGACTTGGCCAGGATGTCGTGCACCCCAGCGCATTCCAGTACGGCACGAGCCGCGCCACCGGCGATGACACCGGTACCGGGGCTGGCCGGACGCAGCATCACGACACCGGCTGCGGCCTCACCCTGCACCGGGTGGACGATCGTCCCACCGATCAGCGGAACCCGGAAGAAGTTCTTACGAGCTTCTTCGACACCCTTGGCGATGGCGGCCGGAACTTCCTTGGCCTTGCCGTACCCGACGCCGACCATGCCGTTGCCGTCGCCCACGATGACCAGGGCGGTGAAGCTGAAGCGCCGACCACCCTTGACCACCTTGGAGACGCGGTTGATGGTGACGACGCGCTCGATGTAGTTGCTCTTCTCGCCACGGTCGTCGCCGCGACCGCGGCCACCGCGGTCGTCGCGTCCTCGGCCGCCACGATCGCCGCGGCCACCGCGATTGTCCTGCGCCGAACCGGCGCCAGCCTGGTCGGCCATCATGCAGTCCTCTCGTTGTCAGTCATCAGAATTTCAGCCCGCCTTCGCGCGCGGCATCGGCCAGCGCGGCGATCCGGCCACCGTAGGTGTAGCCGCCACGGTCGAACACGACCGTCTCGACTCCGGCAGCCTTGGCGCGCTCGGCGATCAGCTGACCGACCCGCACGCTCTGTGCCTTCTTATCGCCCTCGACCGCACGGACATCGGCCTCGATGGACGAGGCCGCCGCGACGGTGACGCCGGCGAGATCGTCGATCAGCTGCACGTGGATGTGCCGTGCCGACCGGTTGACCATGAGACGCGGGGTCTCCGCGGTGCCTTCGACCTTCTTGCGCAGACGCGCGTGACGGCGGATACGGGCGTTCCGACGGGTCTCGGAGATGTTCTGCCCCACCGGCTTCCGGGTGGGAGCTTCGGTCTTCGTGGTAGCCATGGGTTACTTACCTGTCTTTCCGACCTTGCGGCGGATCTGCTCACCCTCGTAGCGAACGCCCTTGCCCTTGTACGGGTCGGGGCGACGCAGACGACGGATCACCGCGGCGATCTGGCCGACCTTCTGCTTGTCGATACCCGTGATCGAGAACTTGGTGGGTGTCTCGACCGCGAACGTGATGCCCTCGGGTGCTTCGATGAGGACCGGGTGGCTGTAGCCGAGTGCGAACTCCAGGTTCGCGCCCTTGAGCGCGACGCGGTAGCCGACCCCGAAGATCTCCATCTTCTGGGTGTAGCCCTCGGTCACGCCGGTGACCAGGTTGGCCACCAGGGTGCGGGACAGACCGTGCAGCGAACGGCTGCGCCGCTCGTCGTCCGGACGCGCCACCACGATGGCGCCATCGTCGTTACGCGACACCTGGATCGGCTCGGCGATGTCCAGGGTCAGGGTCCCCTTGGGGCCCTTCACCGAGACGTTCTGACCGTCGATGGTGACGTCGACTCCGGCGGGAACCGGAACCGGCTGCTTTCCAATACGCGACATGTTCTCGTCCCCCTACCAGACGTACGCGAGGACTTCGCCGCCCACGCCCGATCGAGCTGCCTGGCGGTCGGTGAGCAAGCCTGAGGACGTGGAGATGATCGCCACGCCCAGGCCGCCGAGCACCCGGGGCAGATTGGTGGATTTTGCATAGACCCGCAGACCGGGCTTGCTGACCCGGCGCAGGCCTGCGATGGAGCGCTCACGGCTGGGGCCGTACTTGAGCTGCACCACCAGCGCCTTGCCGACCCGAGCATCCTCGGTGCGGTAATCGGAGATGTAGCCCTCGGTCTTGAGGATCTCGGCGATGTTGGCCTTGATCTTCGAGTGGGGCAGAGTCACCTCGTCGTGGTACGCCGAATTGGCGTTACGCAGACGCGTCAAGAAGTCTGCGATGGGATCGGTCATCGTCATGACAGCCGGTTCACCTTCCTCGCGGCGGTTCCCACCTGGTCAATTGACACAGCGGGCCTGCCGAGTTTTGTCATCAGTAATGAATGCTGGTTACCAGCTGGACTTCTGCACACCGGGCAGTTCGCCCGCATGCGCCATCTCCCGCAAGCAGATACGGCACAGGCCGAACTTGCGGAACACCGCGTGGGGACGACCGCACCGGTTGCACCGGGTGTAGGCGCGCACTGCGAACTTGGGCTTCTTGTTGGCCTTGTTGACCAGAGCCTTCTTTGCCATTGCTCAGTTCTCCTTGAACGGGAAGCCCAGAGCGCGCAGCAGCGCACGGCCTTCGTCGTCGTTCGTCGCCGAGGTGACGACGGTGATGTCCATGCCGCGGGGGCGATCGATGGAGTCCACGTCGATCTCGTGGAACACCGACTGCTCGGAAAGGCCGAAGGTGTAGTTTCCGCTGCCGTCGAACTGCTTGGGGCTCAGGCCACGGAAGTCGCGGATACGCGGGAGGGCAATCGACACCAGGCGGTCGAGGAACTCCCACATCCGGTCGCCGCGCAACGTGACGCGGGCACCGATCGGCATGCCCTCGCGCAGCTTGAACTGGGCGATGGACTTACGCGCCTTGCGGATTTCCGGCTTCTGGCCGGTGATCAGCGCGAGGTCGTTGACCGCACCGTTGATCAGCTTGGCGTCGCGGGCGGCGTCGCCGACACCCATGTTCACGACGACCTTGACCACGCCCGGGATCTGCATCACGTTGGCGTAATCGAACTCTTTGTTGAGCGCGTCCTTGATCTCTTCGCGGTAGCGCTGCTTCAGCCGAGGCTGAACCTTGGCGGAGTTTTCTACTGTGGTCATTCTCAGATGTCCTTGCCGTTGCGCTTGGAGACCCGGACCTTCTTGCCGGACTCCTCGTCGACGCGGTAGCCGATGCGGGTCGGGTTGCCATCGGAGTCGATGACCATGACGTTGGAGACGTGGATCGGCGCTTCCTGCGTGACGATGCCGCCCGAGGAGGCACCGCGCTCGTTCTGCGACTGCGCGGTGTGCTTCTTGATCCGGTTCACACCTTCGACCAGAACCTTTTCGCGGGTCGGGTAGGCCTCGATGACCTTGCCCTTGGCGCCCTTGTCCTTACCGGAGATGACGAGCACGGTGTCGCCCTTGTGCACCTTCATTACAAAACCTCCGGGGCCAGCGAAACGATCTTCATGAACTTCTTCTCGCGCAGCTCACGACCGACGGGCCCGAAGATGCGGGTACCGCGCGGGTCGTTGTCGTTCTTGATGATGACGGCGGCGTTCTCGTCGAACTTGATGTAGCTGCCGTCGGCGCGGCGGCGTTCCTTGACGGTGCGCACCACCACTGCCTTGACGACGTCGCCACGCTTGACGTTGCCGCCGGGGATGGCGTCCTTGACGGTCGCGACGATGATGTCGCCGATACCCGCATAGCGCCGCGACGAGCCACCGAGCACCCGGATGCACAAGATTTCCTTGGCACCCGTGTTGTCGGCGACCTTGAGCCGCGATTCCTGCTGAATCACTCGATCTCCTGACCTGGTTTTGTATGCACGCCAGATACCGACCTGGACGTACGCGGTCTTTGTCACTTCAGGGCACGCAGGGCTGACAGTAAAACTGCACACGCCAGCCGAGGTCTGCCCGAGGCAACCCCTACATACTAGGTGAGCACGTGCTTTGCACCAAATCGCCGCCGATGCCCCGCCGACTTCGGCGAGGTTTCGTGCGCTGGGGACACGAAACCTCACCCAAATCGCACGTCAGCGGGCGGATGTGTCAGGGGATCGTGACCTCGATCTGCCCGGTCAGCTCGGCACTGGCGGCGTCGAATGCGGGATTTCCGACGGGCGCCTCGGTATGCACGGAGACCAGATAGGTTCCGCTACCGGTGGGGATGTGCGCCACCCGGTCGGCGAACTCGGTCGCCGCGCCTGCACCGCCGGAGAACACCCCCGTCATCTTCTGTCCGCTGTAGTCACAGAGTTCGGCAGGCAGCACGCTCAACGAACTGACCGAGAAACCCGAGGTCAGCCGGTCGGCGTAGTCGGCGAAGGCGGCCTGCGGGGACAGCGCCGTCGCCACAATGGTGACCGTCGCCGACATCTGCTCGGGCCCGGCCATGCGCGCACCGATGTCACCCGTTCCGCCCTGCATCGTCCACCCGTCGGGCACGGCGATGGTCAGTAAAGGTGCGCCAGGATCGGCGACCTGCGCAGTCACCCCCACCGGCGGACGCTGGGAGGGCTGGCAGGTCACCGCGCCGGTACGGATCGGTTCGCTGGTCGGGACCACACCGAAATCCGGGTGCGCACCGGCCGGTGACGTCCCCGTCGTGGCCGTCGTCGTGCGGCTCGGGTGAATGCTGGTCGGCTGAGCGGCGCCGGACTGGGTGCCGGACGTATCCGCAACCGGCGTCCCGCTACCCGGACGCGCACAACCCGGCACCGATCCCATGGTCACCAGCACACACCCCAGTGCGGCGATGCCGCGACGCACCGGCTAATCCTTGGCGAAGGCGCGTGCGAGCTCGCGCTCCGCGTCCAGGTACGGGGTGCCGGAGATGTCGACCACCACCTTGGCGATCGTTCCGCCGGCGAACGGGAACGGTGCCGAATAGGCACCGGACACGGCCTGCCCGGTATTGCTGCCGACCTTGATTCCACCGCCGGACAGCCCGAAGCTACCCGGATGGGTACGCACGCCGTCGGCCCGACCGACGATGTCGTCGTCGACGTAGAGCGACACCTGCCCGACCGGCGTATGGCTGCCCTCGACCGTGCCGGTCCGCTCATATCGGACGCCGAACACGTGACTGCCCAACGGGATCGGCGTCTGCGCGGTCACCCGCTGTTCGTCCTCGCCCATGAAGTTGTAGACGTACTCCAGATGGCCGTCCTGGACGAACAGCACATGCCCACCGTGACCGGCGCCCTGTTTGAACAGCACCCCCGCGGCGTCGGCGGTGTCCACGGTGACCTCGGCCAGCACCGAGAACGACTGTCCGCGCAGTTCCGGGGCCGCGCCGAGGCCCACCTCGGCGTTGTCCGGGTAGTAGACGAATGTGGTGCGGCCCGACACCAGAAGCGGCCGCCACCGCCCGAACGTCTCGAAGATGTTCAGATCCCCCAGCGGCAGACCGTTGTACTTCGCCGCCTCGGCGAACCACAGCTGCTGCAGTTCGGCCAGCTTCTCCGGGTTCTCCGCCGCCAGGTCGCGGCATTGGCTGCGATCGGAGTCGATGTGGAACAACTCCCAGCGGTCGTCGTCGAAATGCCCCCACCCCGCCGGCGATGCCGCATGCACGGTGTTGGCGAACCAGCCCTCATGCCAGATGCCCCGGGTGCCCAGCATCGCGTAGAACTGCGTGCGTTTGTCGGTGACGGCGTCCGGATCGGCCAGAGCTGACTTGAAACTCACACCGTCGAGCGGCTTCTGCGCGATACCGCCGACCTCGGCGGGTTCGGCGATGCCGAGCAGGTCGTACACGGTGGGGGTCACATCACAGACGTTGATGTAGTGATCACGAACAGCGCCGTGAGCATCAATTCCTTTGGGCCAAGAGATGATCGCGCTGTCGGCGATACCCCCTTCGTGGGATGCGTAGCGCTTGAACAGCTTGTAGGGAGTGTTGAATGCCATCGCCCAACCGATCGGGTAATGGTTGTAGGTCTGCGGGCCGCCCAGCTGGTCGTAGAAGCGCAGGCTTTCGGCGACGGTGTCGATGTACCCGTTGAAGAATTTCACCTCGTTGACCGATCCGTTCGGTCCGCCCTCGCCACTGGCGCCGTTATCGGAGATGACGACGATGATGGTGTTCTCCAGCTGGCCGGATTCTTCGAGATAGTCCAGCACACGCCCGATCTGGGCATCGGTGTAGGACAGGAAGCCGGCGAACACCTCGGCCATCCGGGCGAACAGCCGCTTCTCCTCGTCGTCGAGGCTGTCCCACGGACGCACGGTGTCCTGCGCCGGCCACGCCTCTCCCCCGGGTCCGGTGACGTCGAGATAGGGGTTCATCGGCGACAACTCGGTGTCTTGCGGGACGATGCCGAGCCATTTCTGATTGGCCAGCACGATATCCCGGTACTTCTCGTACCCCATGTCGAAGGCGCCGGCGTACCTGTCGGCCCACTCCTCGAACACGTGATGCGGTGCGTGCCCCGCACCGGGGCACAGGTAGGTGAACCACGGTTTGTCCGGCGCGATTGCCTTGGAATCCCTGATGAATTCGATGGTCTTGTCCGCCAGGTCCTTCGACAGGTGATAGCCCTGCTCCGGGGTTGCCGGCGGAGTGACGGGGTGATTGTCATACACCAGATCCGGATACCACTGGTCGGTCTCGCCGCCCATGAACCCGTAGAAACGCTCGAAACCGCGCCCCAGCGGCCAATGGCGTTTGGTCGCAGCCAGATTGGATTCCTCCAACGGGGTCAGATGCCACTTCCCGACGGCATAGGTGTTGTAACCGCGTTCGGCGAGCACTTCCGACAGCAGCGCGGTCTCGCGGGGAATGCGACCGTTGCAGTTGGGGAACCCGTCGGTGAACTCCTCGATGGTGGCCATACCCACCGTGGTCGCGTTACGGCCGGTGAGCAATGCGGCGCGCGTCGGGGAACACAGTGCGGTCGTGTGGAACTGCGACAACCGCACGCCCTTGTCCGCA
The DNA here is from genome assembly GCF_000691525.1 of Mycolicibacterium neoaurum ATCC 25795. Lineage (GTDB taxonomy): Bacteria > Actinomycetota > Actinomycetes > Mycobacteriales > Mycobacteriaceae > Mycobacterium > Mycobacterium neoaurum. Next base: position 404,985 of record NZ_JMDW01000008.1, on the reverse strand, counting down.
ATCCGGCTCATGGCCGGCATCTCGACAAGACCACCGAAGCAGTCCCAGGTCGCGATGCCGATATCGTCCCAGACCAGATACAGGACGTTGGGCGCATCCGCGGGTGCACTGGGCGCGGCATAAGGTCCCCAGTCCGGTTCCGAGTCGCGTATGTCGAGCGCGATCGTGCCCTTGAATTCAGCGGTCATCGGCCCTCCCGGGGATCGGCATCGACCGGAGAGTACACCCGCGCAGGCCGCATCGCGGGTGCAATCGAGCTCAGGCCGGCTCGTTCACCCGGTACAACCGCCAATCGGGCTGTCCGTCGCCGTCATTGGGGATCTCCAGCTCCAGTGCCGCCACCTCCGCACCGGTGTCGTACAGCGTGGGATACCGCAGATTGAGCGCGTCCGAGGCACCCCGGCCGATCGGCGGCACCGCCAACAGATACTTGATGCCATTCGCGACCGGGTCGTTGAGCAGCTCGGTGAAATCCGGGTCAGATGGGATGACGAACACCTTGGGCCGGTCGGTGGCGGCCAGCACGCCGAACCCATAGACGGTGTCGGTGATGACGGAGCTCTCCGGAAGGTCGAGGGAATCGAGATGTTCGGCGATGCGCCGCTCGGTGCGGAAGGTCCGGGCGATGCGGTGCTCGACGGCCTTGTGCGCGCTGACATCGTCGGGCTGGGGATTCAGCACCGCCCCGAGGCCGTACTCCTGCGGCGCATAGTCCGATTGCCCCATCCCGAACACCGTGACCGGGATGCCGACGGCCAGCGTCGCCGCGACCGCGATATAGGGCGCCGGAGACCGACGGCGGGCAACCGGAGCGGCTGCCGCGACCGGGGCATAGCGCCCGCGTCGTTTCGCCGGGGCGAGCACGCCGTCGGGCACGCCGAGCAGGGCCAGGGTCGCCGCCATCGGGATCGCGATGATGAAGAACCGCAGGAACGGAAACGTCGATCCGTTCGCATAACTGAAAGCCTGGAACCCCAGCACGGCACCGTACATCCCCAGCGGCACCACCAACATCGGCCAACGGGGTGTGCCCCAGCGTTGCATCGTCGCCCACAGCAACAGCGGAACCAGTGTCGGGGCGAGCAGCATGACGCACACGGCGGCGAACCCGAGACCCTCGGCGAAGTTCGGTGCGGTCTGGCCGGACTGCTCCAGGATCGCGGTGTTGCCGTACTGCGAGGTGAATTGGGCGAACGCTTCCCCGGTGATCAACCAACCCGCCGCGGCCCAGCCGAGGAACGCCGCCACGCCCGGTCCGCTGACGATCAACATGTCCAGCACGGCCCGACGCACCCGCGGCGCGGTCCTGGCCCGCAGATAGGTGGTGGCACCGACGATCAGACCGGCCGCACCGATCGACGCCAGCGCGTCATAGCGCGTCAGGTAGGCCAATCCCATCGCGATACCACCGGCGGCGACCAGGTGATGCACATCGTCGTCGACCATCCAGGTGATGAGCCTGCGCACCGCCCAGGTCATGAAGAAGATGAAGGGCGCCTCGCTCATCCCGTTGGATCCGTAGAACACGATCATCGGGTTGAGGGCGAACAGTGCGGTGATCGTGAGCGAATACCACCGGGGCAGACCACGATCGGAACCCATGCTGAAGATCTGCACCGCCGCTCCGGCCATGAACACGCTCGACATCAACGTGCCGGAGAATGCGCGCTCGGCGAGTTCGGTCCAGATGTCACTGAACAGCATGGCCGGAATCTGCACCATCGCCGCCACCGGGGTGAAGATGAAGCCGATGGCCGCCAGGTGCGGATCGCGGCTGAACAACACCGCCTGTGTGGACGCCACTCGGGACAACGTGTCGCCCATGATGTAGCCGTGCCGGATCTGCAGCCACCACCCGACACCGAGATACACGATCCCGGTCGACGCGAAGATGACGAATTTCAGCCGCCGGTTCGTCACGACGAGCCGACCACCTTTTCGTGTGCGGTCTTCTCGTCTGGCTTCTCTGCCAGTCCGTGGAAGGTCTTCTCCCAGAAAGATGGTTGCCGGATCATCTGATAGCAGCCCTTGGCAGCGGCGACACTCATCATCACCCAGAACAACGGCACCGTCAGCGCCGCGTGCAGCAGGTCGGCGCGATCGTCCTCGCGCAGCGCGATCATGTTCATGTACATCACGGTGAAGTTGCCGATGATCATGGCGACGAGCGCCGGGAAATAGATCAACGGCGGGAAGACGCTGCCGACGATGGCAGGCTGCCCGAGGAACCACAGCGCGGTGATGAACCAGAACAACAGGTTGAGCACCGCGATGATAGGCGTGCCCGCCAGCACCAGTGTGAACCGGATGAAGGCGCGTAGCCCCAACGTCCGATACAACTGGACCGGTCGCCGGATGTGCACCAACCACGTCTGCAGATAGCCCTTGTACCAACGGGATCGCTGCCGGACCCAGTTGATCGGGTCGCTGTTGGCCTCCTCGAGCGTGTAGGAGTCGATGACGGCGGTGCGCATACCGTGCGCCGCGATGCGCAATCCCAGATCGGCATCCTCGGTGACGTTGAAGGGATCCCAGGCCCCGATGTCGACCAGCACGTCACGGCGCAGGTGGTTGGAGGTGCCGCCCAACGGGATCGGTGAGGTGCTCACCATCATGCCGGGAAGCAGATAACCGAACCAGAGACCGTACTCGGCGGTGAACCACGCGGTGAGCAAATTCTGATGCCCGTTGTGGTAGACCAGCTTGGCCTGTATGCAGGCCACGTCATCGGGCAGATCGCGGAACGCCGCAACGACGCGGCGCAACTGCAGCGGTTCCGGCAGGTCTTCGGCGTCGAAGATCGTGACGATATCCCCCGTGGCGAAATGCAGGCCGTAGTTGCACGCCTTGGGCTTGGTGCGCGGATCGGCGGGGGGAACGAGAAGGATCGTGATGATCTCCGATTCACCGCACGCCTCGGCGGCATCGATGGTCACCTGATCATCGGCCTCCAACAGCAGCAGCACCTGCAATTTGTCCCGCGGGTACTCCAGCGCATCCATCGCCCCGATCAGGTCGGCGACCACCTCGGGTTCGTTGTAGGCGGGCACCAGGATGGTGTAGCGCGGGAGCTCGCTGTCGGGGATGGCGCGGGCGATATCGTCGGGGACCGCGATGGGGCGTGACGCCAGACCGCGCCGGAAGATCAGCACCCGGTCGCCCAGCGTCACCAGGTAGGCCGCCGTGCACAGCCCGATCACCACGACGGTGGTCTGCATCGGCCGCCAGATCGCCAGCACCACCACCAGCGCGAGCATCGTCAGCAGCACCGGCTTCTGCCAGCCGAGCAACGGTTTCGACGCCGATGCGCGCGGGTCGTCATCACGCAGGCCGTTGATCGCCGTGTTCAGCGCATACTGCCGCTGCTCCTCGGTGACGGTCTGCGCGTCGAGGATTTCCCGTACCTTCACGGCAGGCTCCCCGGATCTTCCGGACGTGCTGACATGGTCACGACGGATCCGCGGCGCCCCGAGATCGGCGCGCTCGGAGCAGCACCAGTCCCGCCCCGATCACCACCACCGCCGTCGCGGCCGCGCCGGCGAGCAGGTACCGCGAGCTTCGATCGGCCCCTGCCGCTGCATCCGGCTGTACGGACTCGGGCGTGGTCAATTGGATGACGTCCCGGCCGGGCACCGCGATCAAGGCGTTGCCACGCAGACCGGACCAGCGCATGACGTCGGTATCCAGCCACTGCAATAGCCGGTCCAACTCGCCCGGCGCATCGGATGATGTCGCGACCAGCAATGTCCGCCCTCCGCTGTAAAGGGCCTGCAGCGAACCGAAACCGACCTGGGGGTCGAGCGCCAAAGTGGTGGACTTGCCTGTGCCGTCCACGTTCTCGACGGTGATCACACCATCGGCGCTCACGGCGACGGGCAGTGTCACGTTGTCGGCGGCCCACCCGTCGGCGCTCACCACGACCGCCGGATTCGCCGACGCGATGGCGTCGTCGGTCGATACCACGGCGGTGTCGAAGGGCAGGCCACTGAGTCGCTGCAGACCGGTCAGGATCGAGACCGCCCGCCGCAGATCGGCGAACTCCACCGAGGTGCCGTCGCCGACGCCGATCTCGATGCGCGGCATCAAAGCCTGGGGCAACGATTGGAAGCCCAGCGGTGTGGGCGGATCGGCGGGCGCACTTTCCACCGCGCTCTCACCGTCGATGGTCAACGTGATGGGCTGGAACTCACCGCACCGGCCGGTGTTGCCCGCGGCGTTCACCTCGACGTCGAGGTTCGTGTACCGCTCCAGCAGCCGGTTGGGCACGTTCACCCAGCGATCGATCGCACCGGCGGACTCGGTCGGCCACCGGTCGAGCACCTCCCCGCGCACACTGACGACGACCTGGCCGGCGAGTCCCGACGGGAGCGGGGTGTAGGAGCCCTGCAGATGCACCCGCACATCCTCGACCGCGCGGCCCAGCCGGGTCTGGTCAAGCGGGATGGTCACCTTGGGGTTGACCAACGCGGTGGCGTTGACGCCGGGCTGGCCCAGCCCCCGGATCGTGGTGTGGTCGCTGGGCAGGACGGGTGCGGCCGACAGCGGGCCGACGACCGCGGCGGACTGGACGGCCAATTGGGCCAGGTCGCTGGACAGCAACCGGGTCTGGTTGGCCAGATCACCGGCGCTGCCCGAAACCGACAGCGCGCGCACCGCGTTCGTCCCGGTCAGCGCGAGCCTTGCGTCCCCGCCCTCGCGCACGACGATCTGACGCTCGAGGGGCTGGGGCGCGGGCACCGCGGCGCCGTCGTTCTCCACGAGTTCGACCTCGATGCGTTGGGTGCCGTACCTGGCGACGGTCGCGGTGGCAAGCTTCAGTGCCGCATCGGATTCCGCCGAGGACGGCTCACGCGGAACGAAGATCGTCAGTTTGCGCAGGATCGGTGGCAGGAATTCGGCCACCGAGTTCGGCGCAACCTCCTGTCCGGCATACCGGACCTCCGCATCGCCGAGGCGCAGCGGATTGTCGGCCTCGAAAACGCAATTACCCTCCGGCAGGGTGAGGAAACTGTGCAGTTGCACGGTCACCGCACTGTCGACCACCCGAGCGCCGATCAGTGGGATCGCAAACCGGCCGTCGTCGGGAGGAAGTGGCACCCGCGAGATGACCCGGTCGTCCTGGATGACCTCGATCGTGCCGCCGAGCGCGTTGACGGGCAGCCGCGCGGTCACGTTCAGTTCGGTGGGCAGCAGCCCGGCCTGCACCGGGATCGACACCGTCTGTGTGCCCTCGACGCCGTAGAGCGTGATGGTCGGATCACCGCCGAGTACGCGCAGGCTCAGCGAGGGTGAGTTGGCCAACGATGTCTCGGCCTCCGGTTCTGCCGATGCGATCCCCGGTAATGCCAGTCCGCCGGCGAGCAGGACGGCGGCGGTCACCGCCAGCAGGCGCGGTATCCCCCGAACACCGTGGCCGACTTCGGCGTCGTCCCGTGTTGAACTCATCGAACTCCCCATCATGCGTGGATATCTGTCGGACACCCGAGAATCGTCGGGTCTGGTCATGGGAATTGCGCCGTCACAAGCGACCTCGTGAAGCTCAGCAGCATGTCCTCGTCCTTGAAGACGGGCGTGCGCTGATCCAGTACGCCGTTACCGCGGAACAACAGGGTGAACAACGCCCCGATATTGGATGCCACACTGGTCGACGGTGTCGGGAAGGGGGCATCTGCATCGTGATTGTCCACCGCGAACACCGATACACGCTGTGCGAGATCCTTGTCTCCCCAGGCGAATTGGATCGAGTTCCAGGTCACCAGCAGCCTGTCGTCGACCACCGAGACCAGCCGGCCCTGCACCCCGTGTCCGAGGTCGAAGTATCGCGGCTCGCTGATGCGCGCGCTGGTCAGCCTGTACAACACCCGGCCCGGGTAGACGTCGAGACTGAACGGGCGTCGGGTCACGGTGCTGTCCACCACGAGGGTGCGCGGCCGGGACAACTTGTCCCACCGGGCCGTACCGACATTCGCGACGAGGTACTGGCGGACCAGCGTGGCGCCGTCGCCGTAGAGCCGGTCGACATCGGAGAACTGCTGCTGTTGGGTGACCGTCCATCCGTAGGGCGCGGTCAGCCCCCGGCCCGGCTCCAATGGGCCCGGCGCCGCGACGGCGACGGGCGACGTCGACGTCCCGCTCGGCAGATGGCACAGCGCAAGCGCCACCGCAGTCACGACCACCACCGGGACGCCCACCCAGACCTGCCGGGACGCCAACGGCTCCACCTTGCGGTCGAGGATCTTCTTCGGCGCGCCGCGGCGGGCCTGCAGGAACATGACCGTCCCCACCACGCTGATGGCGGTCACCGCAGGCACTTGCTGGTACACGATCATCGGCGCATCCGGGAAGGCGAGCTCGATGATGATGAGCACCGCGAAGCCGACCGCCCAGGCCCGCAGCGACCCGATCACCCCGCGCCGCCAGGTCCGGCCCACCGCCACGGCGGTGCCGATCGCGGCGACCAGCAGGTTCGCCGCCCCGGCCGCGAACGACGTTCCGCCGAGCAACACCACCACGATGTAGTAGGGCAACGGAAGCGCCATCAACAAGATGCCCCACACCCAGGCGAACCGGGTGACCGGTCGCAGACCGAAAAGCACGACGCACGAGCCGGATAGGAACAGCCACGCGGCGACGACGTCGAGCCGCAGCAGATGGAAGTACAGGGCATAGCGGTCGAGCAGTTGGGATTCGATGACGACGGCGAGCACCAATGCCATGCCGCCGGTGATGATGTCGGTCTGGCGATCATGGATGGGTAGTTCGGTGCGGTGGCGACGGGCGACGGCGATGGCCACCAGGAGGGAGACTATCGGCACCGTCCACATGTAGCCGCCGATGCCGCCCGCAGCGGTGGTGTGCGCCAGGCTGATCATCGAGTCGTGGAACGCCAGGATGAACAGCGCCAGGATCAGTCCCCAGCGCAGTGTCGCCCGGAATGCCGGATGCAGATCGTAGTAGCGCTCCAGGAACGGCTTCGGTTCGGGTGCGGCGACTTCCGCGGCCGCTGTGGAGGTGTCCATCGGCCGGTCAGCCCGGAGATGCCGTGCGCTTACCGGCCTGTTTGTCGCTACGGCGACACCGCCGCATCGACCCCGTGGCCACCTCGAAACTGCACGTCATGAGCGCGATGCTAGGTCAGATGACCCTGGGAGGCACCGATTTCGTTGAAGTCACAACAACATGACGTCCACATGCAGATACAGCAAAGTGATTCCACGCGCAGATACCTGGCCTTACAAAGGGTAAACGCCATTGGACACCCGTCGGGCAAACAGCATCCGACACGCCGCATGTCGAACGATCACGCGAACGCAAAGATCCCCGGCACCGCATTGCGGTACCGGGGATCTGAACGCCAAAAGCGTTGGCGTCGAGGTTACTTGGCCTTCTCGAGGACCTCGACCAAGCGCCAACGCTTGGTCGCCGAGAGCGGGCGGGTCTCCATCAGCGAGACGCGGTCACCGATGCCGGCGTCCCCGTTCTCGTCGTGGGCCTTGACCTTGCTCGTGGTCCGGATGATCTTGCCGTAGAGCGGATGGCTCTTGCGCGACTCGAGCTCGACGACGATGGTCTTTTCCATCTTGTCGCTCACTACGTAGCCGATCGCGGTCTTGCGACGGCCACGCGGCGTTTCGGTGGCCGGCGTGTGGTTGGGGCCTTTAGTGTCTGCCATGTCTTACGAATCCTCACCAACAGGTCCGGAAGCCAGACCCAGTTCACGTTCACGCAGCACGGTGTAGACCCGTGCGATCTCCTGGCGCACCACACGCAGCCGACGGTTGTTGGTCAGCTGGCCGGTGGCCATCTGGAAGCGCAGGTTGAACAGCTCTTCCTTCGACTCACGCAGGCGCGTGGTGAGCTCCTCCTCGGTGAGCTCACGCAGTTCGCCCGGCGAAACTCCTACTGCCATCAGAACTGCTCCTCTCGGGTCACGATGCGTGCCTTGATCGGCAGCTTGTGGATCGCGCGGGTCAGCGCGTCCCTGGCGATCTTCTCGTCGGGGTAGCTCAGCTCGAACAGCACGCGACCCGGCTTGACGTTGGCGACCCACCACTCCGGCGAACCCTTACCCGAACCCATGCGGGTCTCGGCGGGCTTCTTGGTCAGCGGGCGGTCCGGGAAGATGTTGATCCAGACCTTGCCGCCACGCTTGATGTGCCGGTTGATGGCGATACGAGCGGACTCGATCTGCCGGTTGGTGATGTAGGCGTGCTCCAGAGCCTGGATGCCGTAGTCACCGAAGCTCACCGCGGTGCCGCCGCTGGCGGTACCGCGCTGCTTGGGGTGATGCTGCTTGCGGTGCTTGACCCTACGGGGGATAAGCATTTCAGCTCCCTGAATTCTCTGGGGTGGTTTCTGCGGACGCCTCGGCTGCTGCCGGGGTGCCCGCCGTGTCATCGCTCGCGGCCCGACCGGCCTCGGTGCTCGTCGCGGTGGTACCCGACGCGCCACTGCGGCGCGGACGGGTGCCCGACGGACGATCACGACGCGGACGGTCGGCGGCCGGCGCGGCGGCGGTCAGCTCACGCTTGCCACCGACGATGTCGCCCTTGTAGATCCAGACCTTCACACCGATCCGGCCGAAGGTGGTCTTCGCCTCGTAGAGGCCGTAGTCGATATCGGCGCGCAGCGTGTGCAGCGGGACTCGACCCTCGCGGTAGAACTCCGAACGGCTCATCTCAGCACCGCCGAGGCGGCCCGAGCACTGCACCCGGATGCCCTTGACGTTGGGCTGGCGCATGGCCGACTGGATGGCCTTGCGCATCGCACGACGGAACGCCACACGGTTGGACAGCTGCTCGGCGACACCCTGCGCGACCAGCTGGGCGACGGCCTCGGGCTGCTTGACCTCGAGGATGTTGAGCTGGACCTGCTTGCCGGTCAGCTTCTCCAGGTCGGTCCGGATGCGGTCGGCCTCGGTGCCGCGGCGACCGATGACGATGCCCGGACGCGCGGTGTGGATGTCCACCCGGACGCGATCGCGGGTGCGTTCGATCTCCACGTCGGCGATGCCGGCGCGCTCAAGACCGGTGGCCAGCAGACGGCGGATGGCGACGTCTTCCTTGACGTAGTCCGCGTACTGCTTGTCGGCGTACCAGCGGGACTTCCAATCGGTGGTGATACCGAGCCGGAAGCCGTGCGGGTTGATCTTCTGGCCCACTACTCCGAGCCCTCCTTCGAATCGGTGGCCTTCGCAGCAGCAGCCTTACTGCCCTGCGCACGACGGGTACGCGCGGTCGAGGTCGACGCGCCACCCTTCTGCTTGGGCGGACGGCTTTCCACGATCACGGTGATGTGGCTGGAGCGCTTGCGGATCCGGAAGGCACGCCCCTGGGCGCGCGGACGGATGCGCTTGGCGGTCGGGCCACCGTCGGCGTAGATGGTGGCGACCACGAGGGTCGCCGGGTCCAGGCCGTCATTGTTCTGCGCGTTGGCGGCCGCGCTGGCGATCACCTTGGCCACCGTGGTGCTGGCGTCCTGCGGTGCCCACCGCAGGATGTCGAGCGCCTCGGCCACGGACTTGCCACGGACCAGGTCGATGACCCGGCGCGCCTTGGTCGGCGAGAACGGCACGAAGCGTGCCACCGCCTTCGCGGACGGATACTCAATTGCAGTAGTCATTACCGGCGCTTCGCCTTCCGGTCATCCTTGATGTGACCCTTGAACGTGCGGGTGGGGGCGAACTCGCCCAGCTTGTGCCCGACCATCGACTCGGTGACGAACACCGGCACGTGCTTGCGACCGTCGTGGACGGCGAAGGTGTGACCGATGAAGTCCGGGATGATGGTGGACCGGCGCGACCAGGTCTTGATGACCTGCTTGCTGTTCTTCTCGTTCTGGACGTCGACCTTCTTGAGAAGGTGGTCGTCGACGAACGGGCCCTTCTTGAGGCTGCGTGGCATCGCTATTTACTCCTAGCGCTTCTTGCCGGTGCGCCGGCGACGGACGATGAGCTTGTCGCTCGCCTTGTTGGGCTTGCGAGTGCGGCCCTCGGGTTTACCCCAGGGGCTCACCGGGTGGCGGCCACCGGAGGTCTTACCCTCACCACCGCCGTGCGGGTGATCGACCGGGTTCATGACGACACCACGGACGGTGGGGCGCTTGCCCTTCCACCGCATACGACCGGCCTTGCCCCAGTTGATGTTGGCCTGTTCGGCATTGCCGACCTCGCCGACGGTGGCGCGGCAGCGCACGTCGACGCGCCGGATCTCACCGGACGGCATACGCAACGAGGCGTAGCTGCCTTCCTTACCGAGCAGCTGGATGCTGACGCCGGCGGAGCGGGCGAGCTTGGCACCGCCACCGGGCCGCAGCTCCACTGCGTGGATGACGGTACCGGCCGGGATGTTGCGCAGCGGCAGGTTGTTGCCGGGCTTGATATCGGCGTTCGGCCCCTGCTCGATGACGTCGCCCTGCTTCAGATCCTTGGGGGCGATGATGTAGCGCTTCTCGCCGTCCAGGTAGTGCAGCAGCGCGATGTTCGCGGTGCGGTTGGGGTCGTACTCGATGTGCGCGACCTTGGCGTTGACACCGTCTTTGTCGTGACGACGGAAGTCGATCAGCCGGTAGGCACGCTTGTGACCGCCACCCTTGTGACGAGTGGTGATGCGGCCGTGCGCGTTACGTCCACCCGTGCTGTGCAGCGGACGGATCAGCGACTTCTCCGGAGTCGAACGAGTGATCTCGGCGAAATCGGAGACGCTCGAACCGCGACGACCCGGGGTCGTCGGCTTGTACTTGCGAATTGCCATTTCTAAGTTCCTGAGTCTCTCTGCCTGCCGCTAGGCGGGCGCTCCGAACAAGTCGATCGGCTTGCTGCCGGCGGCCAGGGTCACGATGGCGCGCTTGGTGCTCTTGCGCGTGCCGTAGCCACTGCGGGTCCGCTTGCGCTTGCCGTTGCGGTTCAACGTGTTCACCGAGTCGACCTTGACGGAGAAGATCTTCTCGATGGCGATCTTGATCTGCGTCTTGTTCGAATCCGGGTGCACGACGAACGTGTACACGTTGTCCTCGATCAGCCCGTAGGACTTCTCGGAGATGACCGGCGCGAGGATGATGTCGCGAGGGTCGGTGATCGTGGCCATCAGGCAGACACCTCTTCCTTCTTGGTGTGCGCGGTGATGTAGGCGTTCAGGGCCTCGACCGAGAACACCACGTCGTCGGCGTGCAGCACGTCGTACGCGTTGAGCTGGTCCGCCGAGATGACATGCACGCCGGGCAGGTTCCGCACGCTCTTGGCGCCGACCTCATCGCTGCGACCGATGACGATCAGCACGTTCTTGTTCGTGGTGAGGCTGGCCAGGAACGACTTCGCCGACTTGGTCGACGGAGTCTGACCGGCCACCAGTTCGGTGACGGCGTGGATGCGGTCGTTGCGGGCCCGGTCCGAGAGCGCCCCGCGGGTGGCGGCGGCGATCATCTTCTTGGGGGTCCGCTGGCTGTAGTCACGCGGCTTCGGTCCGTGCACGATGCCACCACCGGTGAACTGCGGTGCGCGGGTCGAGCCCTGACGGGCGCGGCCGGTGCCCTTCTGGCGGTACGGCTTCTTGCCACCACCGGAGACCTCGGCGCGGGTCTTGGCCGAATGCGTGCCCTGGCGCTTGGCGGCCAGCTGCGCATTCACCACCTGGTGCAGCAGAGCGATGTTGGGTTCCACATCGAACAGGGCAGCGGGAAGTTCCACGGAACCGTCCGTCTTGCCGTCCGGAGTGTGAACGTCAAGCTTGAGAGCCATTACTTCTCACCTCGTTTGATCGCGGTGCGGACCACGACGAGTCCACCATTGCGTCCGGGGACGGCACCCTTGATCAGCAGCACGCCGTTCTCGGCATCGACCTTGTGCACCTTCAGGTTCTGGGTGGTGACGCGGTCACTACCCATCCGGCCCGACATGCGGGTGCCCTTGAAGACGCGGCCCGGGGTGGCACAGCCACCGATCGAGCCCGGGCGGCGGTGCACAGCCTGGGCACCGTGCGCGGCGCCCTGGCCGGCGAAGCCGTGCCGCTTCATGGTGCCTGCGAAACCCTTGCCCTTGCTGGTGCCGGTCACGTCGACGTAAGCACCGTCGGCGAAGATCTCGGCGGTCAGCTCCTGGCCGATTTCGTAGGCAGCCGCTTCAGCTTCGTCGGCAAGACGCAGCTCGGCGAGGTGGCGGCGCGGGTTCACACCGGCGGCGGCGAACTGACCGGTGACCGGCTTGTTCACCTTGCGCGGGCTGATCTCGCCGTAGGCGAGCTGCACGGCGCTGTAGCCGTCACGCTCGGTGGTACGGATGCGGGTCACCACATTGGGGCCGGCCTTGACGACCGTCACCGGGACGACTTTGTTGTTCTCGTCGAACACCTGCGTCATGCCCAGCTTGGTGCCCAGAATTCCTTTTCGTGCCATGAGTTCTGGAATCTCCTACTGGATATTGACGTCGACACTGGCCGGCAGATCGATGCGCATCAAGGCGTCAACGGTCTTCGGCGTGGGGTCGAGGATGTCGATAAGGCGCTTGTGGGTACGCATCTCGAAATGCTCCCGCGAGTCCTTGTACTTATGGGGAGACCGAATGACGCAGTACACGTTCTTCTCGGTCGGCAGCGGCACCGGGCCAACCACACTGGCACCCGTCCGGGTGACCGTCTCGACGATCTTGCGCGCCGAGGCGTCAATCGCCTCATGGTCGTAGGCCTTGAGCCTGATGCGGATCTTCTGTCCCGCCACGCTTCTCCTACCTCACTACTAACGGGCCCATGGTTGGGCCTTGTCTCTGGTCTGGCCTCGGTGCGCGTGCTCCGGTGTCCCGGGGCGCGCGCAGCCTGTTGCCGCCGCTGTTTACCTGTCTCTGGTTCACCGACCCCCGCACTCGGGCGTGTCGCCCTCGCGCATACTCGTCCGCGTCGAAAATTGTCGCGATCGAATTGGGAACCGGGTGCGCCCGCGAGGGCGCCGGTCGGATGCCTCGCCCGGGCGAACCCGGCTCAAGGCAACCCGAACAGTATGCCTCAGATCGCGGCGTCCCACAAATCTCCGTTTGACCTGGTCGACCGCCCACCTGCCGGGCGCCGGGCCGGAGCGCTCGGCGCAGCGGGACCGACCGATCTTACCGCCGAGTAAGGTTGCCGAACATGACGAGTCCCACCTACCGCGCATGGCAGCAGCTGGCCGACAAACCGCTGGGTAGCCGCCTGTTCTCGGCGGCAGCGATGGTCCGGGTCCCCTATTTCGCATCGGTCCTCCCGCACATCCGCCGGATGGAGCCCGGCCTGGCCGAGGTCGACGTACCGAAGTGGTTCTACGTCTACAACCACCTGCACACCGTGCACGCCATCGCGTCGTGCAATGCGGCCGAGGTGGCGATGGGAATGGCCATGGAGGCCACCGTGCCGGCCACCCATCGCTGGATCCCGAAAGGGATGACGGTCCAGTACCTGGCCAAGGCGACGACCTCGCTGCGCGCCACGGCCCGGTTCGACCCGCCGGACTTCGCCACCATCACCGACGGCACCGAGATCGTCGTGCCGGTCCGCATCACCGACCGCTCCGGTGCCGAGGTGGTGCACGCCGAGATCACCACCTGGGTCACCCCCGCCGGCCGGACGTCCTGACCGCGTCGGCCTACCGGCCGGACAGGCCTGCCCAGAAATCGCATCGGTGCTCGGCTCCGAAACCGGTGACCATCCGCGATCCGTCGGGTCGCAGCGACATCCACGGACCCGAACCGGCCACCGCCGGCCAGTCCGGTGCGCCGTCGGCATCGGGCGCACCGGAACGGACGAACGCCGCCCAGTAGTCGATCATCTGGTTCGACAGTTGCTGCTGGGCCGGACTCAACGGTGGTGCCCCACCGACGTCGAACAGATAGCGCAGTTCCAACGAGTGACTGGCACCGACCGGAAACGGCAACGTGCGCATCGGTTCTGGAGTCGGCGGTCGAGGATCGTCGAACTGGTAGCCGAAAATCGACCGGCTCGAGGCCAATTGGCCGGCCATCCGTTGGGCGACGCAGGCGAACACGCCGTCGGTGACCGCCGCCGAGTACGCCAGTGCCGCACTGCCGTCGTACTTGTCGAGCGGATAACGGGCCCCGACCGCCGGGGCATCCGCGCCGAAGGTGTCGGCCAGCAGGTCGGGGTACTCCCCGGCGGCGTACTGCCTGGCCCCGCGCAGGTATTGCAGGGCGGCGAAGAGGGTGAACTCGTCGCGATTGGTGCCGATGAGTATCGGCACGTCGGCCGCGCGACCTTCGCGGAACGCCACCATCGGGTCTTCGGGCAACGTCGTGCTTCCGTAGACCGGTCCACTGAGCGTGTCCTCGCCGATTCGGCCGTACCACACCGGTTTATCGACTTGATGGGCCGGCAGGGCGCGCAGACAGGCGGCAGCGGTGGCCGGGTCGCCGCACCCCACATCCCGAGCGAAGTCGCTGCTGATCTTCTCGGCCCGAGGTAGCGCCACCTGTGCCTGACACGGTCCGCTCTGGACGATCGCAGCCCGGAACAGGCCCTGGGATTGCGGGGCGACCAGGTGATCGCACACCGACATCCCGCCGGCCGACTCCCCGGCGATGGTCACCTTGTCCGGGTCGCCCCCGAACGCCGCGATGTTCTCGTGCACCCAGCGCAACGCCGCCTGTTGGTCGGCCAGTCCGTAGTTTCCGACGCTGCCCGGCTCCCCCAGCGCAGGATGGGCGAGAAATCCCAAGGCGCCCAACCGGTAATTGAGGGTGACCACCACGATGTCGCCACGGTCGACCAGCCAGCGTGCGTCGTACATGGCGCCGTTACCGTTGACGAAGGAGCCGCCGTGGATCCACACCATCACCGGTCGGAGGGTGTTCTCGGGTGCCGGCGTCCAGACGTTGAGCGTCAGGCAGTCCTCGTCGGTCTGCTTGCCGAACTCCACTTCTCCGCTCTCGCCCTGCAGGCACCGCGGGCCGGCCTTGGTCGCGTCGCGGACGCCCTGCCACGGGGCGACCGGCTGCGGAGGCTGCCAACGCAGCGGACCGACCGGTGGTGCCGCATAAGGGATTCCCGCGAAATTGCGTTTGTCCAGGGTGGCTACCCCACGGACAAGGCCGTCGGCGGTCCGGACCACCGACGGGTCGGGCGGCAACGATGCCCGTTCGCCGTCACCGCCCAGTCCACACCCGGAGGCGAGCAGCACGGCCACCAGCAGCGCCAGCGCGCGCAAGACGGATCGCGACGACAGGAGCACGGATCGAGCCTACTGACGACGATTCGGACAATCTGGCCGTGCCTCCTACGGAGCCCGCCTAGACTCGGACTTGACAGCCGTCAAGACACCACGAAGGAGCCCCGTGATGAGCACTCCGACCAAGGACGGCCGGGCCAGTGAGTACGCAAAGGTTTTCGTCGAGCCGAAGGCGTACGCCGACGATGCGCGGCTGCACGAGGCCATGGCCTACCTGCGCCGCCACGAACCCGTGGTCAAGGTCGAGTCGCGGCTGTATCGCCCGTTCTGGGCCATCACCAAGCACGCCGACATCATGGCCGTCGAGCGGGAGAACAACCTGTTCATCAGCGAGCCGCGGCCACTGCTGGCCACCGCGGCCGCCGACGACCTGGCCAAGCAACAGCTCGAGGCGGGCATGGGCCTGCGCACCCTGATCCACATGGATGATCCGCACCATCGCAAGGTGCGCGCCATCGGTGCGGACTGGTTCCGCCCCAAGGCCATGCGCGACCTCAAGGTTCGCGTCGATGAGCTGGCCAAGCGCTACGTCGACCGGATGCGTGATATCGGGCCCGAATGCGATTTCGTCACCGCGATCGCCGTGCAGTTCCCGCTCTACGTCATCATGTCGCTGCTCGGACTGCCCGAAGAGGACTACGAGCGCATGCACATGCTGACCCAGGAGATGTTCGGCGGTGACGACGACGAGTACAAGCGCGATGGCGGCTCGCTGGAGGACCAGCTCGCCGTGCTGATGGACTTCTTCGCCTACTTCTCCACCCTCACCGCCTCACGGCGGGCCAATCCGACCGAGGACCTGGCCTCGGCGATCGCCAACGGCCGCATCGACGGTGAACCGCTCTCCGATGTGGACACCGCCTCCTACTACGTGATCGTCGCCAGCGCCGGGCATGACACCACCAAGGACGCGATCTCGGGCGGCCTGCTGGCGCTGATCGAGAATCCCGACCAACTCGACCGGCTGCGTACCCATCCCGATCTGATGGGCACCGCGGTGGAGGAGATGATCCGCTGGACCACACCGGTCAAGGAGTTCATGCGCACCGCCACCGCCGATACCGAGGTGCGCGGGGTACCCATCGCCGAGGGCGAATCCGTCTATCTGGCTTACGCTTCGGGGAACCGGGACGAGGACGTGTTCGCCGAGCCGTTCCGCTTCGACGTCGGCCGGGAGAACAACAAGCACGTGTCCTTCGGCTACGGGGTGCACTTCTGTCTGGGGGCGGCTCTGGCGCGGATGGAGATGAACAGTCTGTTCACCGAGCTCATCCCCCGCCTGGACTCGATCGAACTGGCCGGCACCCCGGAACTGTCGGCGACAACGTTCGTCGGCGGGCTCAAGCACCTACCGATCCGGTACTCGCTGCGCTAGATTTCCCGCCCTGGCGGTGCGTGGCCAGGAAGCCGTCGACGGCGGCCCTGGCCACCTGGTGGTAGTCGAAATCGGCCAGGGTGCTGAGCTTGCCGAGCACGACCGGACCCAACAGCAGGGCCACGGCCTGCGCGCGGTCCACATCGCCGACCTGGGCGATCGCATCAGGGCTGGTGAGGATGGCATCGAACGGTGCCGCGTACTGCTCGGCCACGCGCTCTCGCAACGTCCGCACCTCGGCGCTTTCCGTATCGGGGCCTCCCCGGGGCCACCACGACGACTCCAGTCCACCCCCGAGGGCCAACCACGAGGTGGCCGCCAGGCTGATCGGGGCCTCGATGACAAGTGTCGCGAAACCGTCCAGCGCGGCGATCAACCGATCACGCAGGGTGCCGTCCTCCGGCGGCGGTGGCACCGGCGGGATGAGCGCATGAAATGCGGCTGCCAGCAGGTCGTTACCGCTGGGAAAGTGCCGGTAGAGGGTGGCCCGCGCGACATTGGATGCGCGGATGACGGCGTCGACGGTGACCGCGCTCGGCCCGCCGGTGCGCAGCAACGTGGTCGCCGCATCCAGCAGGCGCGCTCGCGAGCGCGCGGGCCGTGGGTCGGCGTGCTCGGACGACATTGCGATTCTCCCTCCCACCACACCTACGAGACTGTTAGTCTCGAAACTAGACGGGCAGTACCAAAAATAACGCACTCGTCGAAAGTGGGACAATGGTCGACACAATCGCCGAGTCGGACCGGCCGACCGATGCAGCTCTGGCAGATCTTTCACCCCGAGCCCGCACCTGGACACTACTCGTCGCGTGTCTCGGTGTTCTGCTTGTCGTTTCGTCGATGGTCGCGCTCAATACCGCCCTTCCCGATCTCGCGACCGCGACCTCGGCCACCCAGACCGAGTTGACCTGGATCGTGGACAGCTACACCTTGGTGCTGGCCTGCCTGTTGTTGCCCGCCGGCGCCATGGGTGATCGTTATGGCCGCCGGGGCGCGCTACTGCTGGGTCTGGCCATCTTCGGGATCGCCTCGATCGCGCCGGCCATCTGGTCGGACCCGATGCACCTGATCATCGCGCGCGGGGTGACCGGGGCGGGTGCTGCGTTCGTCATGCCTGCCACGCTGTCCCTGATCACTGCCGCCTATCCGAAGGTCCAGCGCAACAAGGCTGTTGGCGTCTGGGCGGCGGCGGCCGGTTCCGGAGCGATCGTCGGCATGCTCGGAACCGGCGCCCTACTGCACTTCTGGCCATGGCAAGCGATCTTCTGGGCGTTCGCCGGCACCGCAGGCGTGTTGTTCCTTCTCGGACTGACCGTTGCGACGTCGAAGGAATCGGTGGCCACACCGCTCGACTGGCGGGGAGCGGTGCTGATCGCCGGCGCTGTCGCGGCCCTGGTGTTCGGAATCCTGGAGGTGCCCGCCCGCGGCTGGTCCGATGCACTGGTCATCGGATGTATCGTCGTGGCCGTCCTGTTGTCGGTGGCTTTCGGAATTGTCGAAACACGCTGTCGGAATCCACTTCTGGATATCCGGTTGTTCGCCAATCCCACCTTCGCCACCGGCGCCGCCGCCATCACGGTGTTCTTCTTGTCGATGTTCGGATACTTCTACATCGCGATGCAACACATGCAGTTGATCCTCGGTTACACGCCGATCGGAACCGCATTCGCGCTGACGCCACTGATCGGCCCGGTCATGTTGCTGTCAGCGACGTCGTTCTGGTACCTACCGCGACTGGGCCTGCGTCTGGTGGTGTTCACGGGTCTGGCATTGATTTCGACGGGTTTCCTGCTGATGGCCCGCGTGACTGCCGACGATGGCTACGGAGCCGTGGGTTGGCCAATGCTGGTGTTGAGCCTCGGAATCGGATTGCTCACCGCGCCAACCACTTCGGCGATCATGAATACGGTGCCCGATGACAAACAGGGCGTCGCGTCAGCGGTCAACGACACCACGAGAGAGGTTGGCGCCGCCCTGGGCATCGCGCTGGCCGGATCACTGCTGGCGGCCACGTACAGCGAAACGCTCACAGCCCGACTGCCAGCCGAACTACCCCCGCCCGTCCGTGACGCTGCGGTCGGCTCGCTCGGCCAAGCCCTGGAGGTGGCGTCCACGCTGGGCGCCCCCGGCATCGGTATCGCCGACCTGGCCAGGACGGCATTCGTCGAGTCGATGGCCTCATCGGTACTCGGGCTGGCCATCATCGTGGGCATCAGCGCCGTGGCCATCGGACTGTGGGCACCGGGTCGGGACGGCCGGCAGCTGGCCCTGGTCCGAAGGCTGCGCCGCTCGGGCAGGCATCGCCGCTAACGCGCCACGAACGGGGCGACGCGGTGGCCGATCATCGCGATACTGGCATGCGGCCCACGCGAGGTGATGGTGGGCATGATCGAACCGTCGGCGACCCACAGTCCGTCGACTCCCAGTACCCGGCACTGTGCATCGAGTACAGATCCCATCGGCGCAGTGCCGCAAAGATGTTGGGTGGTGGACCAGTTGGCCTCGACATCGCCGAGCCTGGCGAGGTCGCGCGCCAGCTCTGCCCCGTCCCGCAAAGCGGTGACATCGGCGGCCACCGAGTCATAGTGGTGTGCGATTTCGGGCGCGACCAGTGGATCCGCCGACACCAATGTCAGCGTGCCACGAACCCTGGGACGCATAAGAGCCACGCCCAGATGTGGTGGATCCGCCGGTGGATCACCGACCATCTCGGCGAAACCTGATGTGTAGAGCCTTATCTCGACGTCGCCCAGCGACAGCGCCGCCTCAAGCGGGGTACGCCCGGAGGTCGCGGGCCACCTCGTCGGCAGCAACCACTCCGGATGGTCGGCGAAGTTCTGCCCGACGGGAAGGTCGACGCGCACCGGCACCCCGACCCGCGACAGCACCCCGGCCGGTCCACACCCCGAGAGCATCAGCAGCTGCGCGGTGGAGATGGCGCCCGCGCACAGCACGATCCGGTCGGCGTCCCACACCGCCGCCCCATCGGGCCCCAGTACCTGCACACCGACCGCCCGGTGCCCGGCGAACCGGACCGCCACCACCCGGGTGCCGGTCTGCAGATCGAGGTTGGGTCGGTCCAACGCCGGGGCCAGTGCCATCGCGCCCGGCCCGCACCGCTGACCGTCGACGACGTTGAGTGGGAGAGCGCCGACCCCGTCCCCATCAGGTGCACCGTTGAGGTCGTCGATCCAGGGGAAGCCATGGGCCAGCGCCGCTTCCACGAACCTCTCGGTGCCGGCACCGAACCGGCGCGTACGGACGACCGGGATCGGACCATCGGCACCGTGCAGCGGGCCGGTGAAGTCATGATCGGTTTCGATGGCGCGGAAATCCGGCAGGACATCGTCCCAGGACCACCCCGGCAGTTTCCACCCGTCGAAATCGGCCGCCCGGCCGCGGCAGAAGTAACCGCCGTTGATGGCCCCCGATCCGCCCACCACCGCGCCTCGCACCAGGCTCACCGGCCTCGCCGGGTGATCGGTCAGCGTGGCCGCGAATCGGGCGGCGACCGGACTGGCCGGCTCGATCGGCAGTCGGTGGGCTGCCCGCAAACCCGGACCGTCGGCCGGCGGTCCCGACTCGAAGAGGGTCACCTGACAATCGGGGTCGCGGGAAAGCCGCTCGGCCAGAACAGAACCGGCGCTACCGGCTCCGACGATGACGATGCGCACAGGCGCTCAGGTACGGATCTGCGGTTTGAGCGCACCGAGGTGGCGCTCACGGACCACCCCTGTCCACAACCCCAACCCGTAGGCGATGTCGTCGAGACGCTTGAGCACCAGATAGCTCAGGAATCCGACCCGCCGGGCGTCCTCGGGGATGCTGTTGTTCCGGCTCACCCAGTCGACCAGACCGTCGAGGACCGCCGCGGTCAGCACCACTCGGCGACAGCGCCGGAACAACACCCCCGCGATGAGCGCCACCGGCCAGTAATGCCGGCAGATCGCCGAGGCGACCTGCAACGCCGCACCCCACAGACCGTGCACCGTCATAGTGGCCACATCGCGGGGCGCCGTCTCGACCGTCTCCAGCGAGTTGGCCACCCTGCGTCCGAACAGCACGGCGATCGCCGCGGCCGCGCAGTACCCTAGGCGCGACCCCGTCGCGGCCAGCATCCACAACAACAGCACCCAGCGCGAGACCACCATCGGCGCCGTCTTGCCAGGGTGGCGCACCGACAGCGGCGCGGCAGACTCACCGTAGAACGCCTTGCGCGCGAACCATTCCCGCAGCTGGGTGCGGTGATCGTGGCCGACGAGCGCGATGGGCTCGTAGCGCAGCCGGGCGCCGGCTTCCACCAACCGCCAACACAGGTCGACATCCTCACCGGAACGCAACGTCTCGTCGAATCCGCCCACCTCGATCAGCGCAGAGCGTCGGCAGATGATGGCCGCGCTCGGCACATAGGCCACCGATCCCAGCGGGACGACGGGCGCCTCACGCATGCCGAGGTCCAGCGAGGAGCGGACGGCTTCATAGCGGGCGAGCAGGTTCTCGGGTTCGCGCAAACTCACGATGCGCGGTGCCACCAGGGCGACCGCCGGGTCGCAGAAGTGGCCCAGCAGGGCTTCCAGCCAACCGCGCCGCGGCACCACGTCGGAGTCCAGAAAGGCCACGAAATCGGTGTCACATGCCCGCAGACCGGTGTTCCGGGCGGCGGCGGGCCCCCGGCTGCGCTGGTGCCGCACGACCCGCACCGGGCAGTGCGCCCCGGCGAAGTCCGCTTCCGAGATGGGCACCGTCGACCCGTCGTCGACCACCACGACCTGCATGTCGCGCAGCGACCTGACGAGTCTGCTGACTCCGAAGATATTGTTGCGCACCGGAATCACCACGGTGACATCGTGATGCGATGGACCCGTCGCCGGGCGCGGATGAGCCACGGTGGCATCGAGCAGAGCGCGCGCCAATTGCGCCGAGAGCGCATCGTGGACTTCCAGACGCCCATCGTCGAGCATCGTCTGGGCCACCGGCGCCAGCCTCAGCAACCGGGTGGGGGAACCACCGAGCAACGCCGAGCCGGCACCGAGCACCTTGACCCGCCGGTCGACCTGGACGACGAATCCGTCCGGCAGCCGCGGCCCCGTCATGTCAGCATCCCCCGTCCGTTCGGTGCCCAGGCCGACAGTTTGCGGGCACACTCGTCGACCATAGCGGCAACGTATCGGGCGCCGTCGGCTTCGGTGGCGGTGGTGGCATCGCCGAGGACGCCGACCGCGCTCACCGCGGCGATCCCGCCCGCCCGCATGGCGGGCATCAGCTCCGCCAGCGGGGAGCTGTTCCCGGGCACCACGGCGTCAGCACGCACATCCTCGGGTGAAATATGCAGCAATATCGAGGTTTCGGTGTGCCCGGCGTGCGCGTCGGCACCACGCACCGTGCAGGAACACCACCCGGCATCGCGGCCCTCATAGCGCAGCACGCTGACCGCCCCGGCCAACGCCTCGACATTGCCCCCATGTCCGTTGACGAACACCATCCGGCCCGCCCAGATCCCGGCTGACCGGCCGTACTCGATCAACACCTGCTGCAGGGCGGCCGTGCCGATCGAGATGGTGCCCGCGAAACCCTCGTGCTCACCGCTGGCGCCGTAGTTCAGGGCGGGGGCCAGCAGCCAGCCGTCGCCCAGCCTAGCCGCCGCCGCCCGCCCGACGGCCGCTGCGATGCGGGTGTCGGTATCCAACGGAAGATGCGGTCCGTGCTGTTCGAGGGACCCGACCGGGATGATCAGCGCCGGCCTGTCGCCGGATGTGCCACCGACGAGTCCGGTCGACGTCTCGCTACCGAGATCGGCGGGTAAAGCCACCCGCCGATGGTAGGCCGAGTTCACCTGTGATGCACCGATTGTTGGCGCATGCGACGGAAATCGTGGTGGCACTGTCGCCCACTCGGCGGACATTCGGTCACGTCCGTAACGTCAGCCACGCCCGTTTCATCGAGGTCGAGGCTGTCAGACACCGAGCGTGCGGGTGAAGCCCTCCGGTATCAGCACATCCTCACGGGTGAGGTCGTGAATGGAGGACTTGCCGAGCCCCCGCAGTGCGGAGTCGATACCACCGGACAGGATGTCCAGGACGTTCTCGACACCGGCCTGCCCGTTGGCCGCCAGGCCCCACAGATAGGCCCGCCCGATCAGCACCGCGCGCGCACCGAGTGCGACGGCCTTGACGACATCGCTACCGCGGCGGATACCACCGTCGAGCAGCACCTCCACCTGGTCGCCGACCGCGTCGGCGATGGCAGGCAGGCAGCGGATGGCGGCCGGGGTGCTGTCCAGGTTGTTGCCGCCGTGGTTGGACACCGTGATCGCCGAAACCCCGGCATCCACAGCACGTTTGGCATCGTCGACGCGGACCATGCCCTTGAGCAGGAACGGACCGCCCCACTGTTCGCGCAGCCAGGCGACATCCTCCCAGGTGGGCGGCGGGGTGCCCATCCACTGGCCGTAGGCCTCGAAGAAGGTAGGGCCGGGCTCGCCGGGCCGCCCCTGGTTGGGGACCCGCAGGTCCGGCGGACGCAGGTGCTTGGCGAAACTGAAGAACCAGCGGGGTTTGGTGATGACCTCCGGGCTCATCTTGATCATCGTCTTCAGATCCATCTGCTCGGGGATCTTGGGGCTCCCCCAGTCCCGGCCGTGGCTGAAGCTCCAGTCCGTGGTGAGGATCAGGCCCTTCGCCCCGGCGGCACGGGCACGCTCCATCCGGGCCAGGATGTCGTCACGGCTGCCAAGCCAGTAGATCTGGAAGAAGATCTTGTCGTTGACCGCGGTCACTTCCTCCATCGGCTTACTGGCGAACGAAGACAACCCCATGGCGGTGCCGCGGGCGGCGGCGGCACGGGCCACCGCGACCTCTCCGTCGGGGTCGACGGCCTGCACCCCGGTCGGCGAGATGACGACAGGCATCGAAATGTCCTGTCCCAGCACGGTTGTTGACATCTCACGCTTCTCGGTGGCGCCGATCACGTGGGGCGCGAAGCCCAATTCGGAGAACGCCTCGACATTGTCGGAGACCGAGACGCCCTTCTCGCTGGCCGAGATCAGCGAGGAGTAGGCGGAGCGGGGTAGCCGCTTTTTCGCGCGCTGTTGGGCGATGGCAACGGTCTCGAACCAGGTATCACGGGCCATGATCTCTACACAGGACTTTCGTTACAGAACTTCTTGGGAGGGACGGTGAGGAGTTTGAGCGGGATGGGACCTTTCCTCCCGCCACTACGGGAGTGGTCGACGCTGGACTTGGGCTTGTCACGCTCGGCGGCCAGGGCGGGTTCGCCGTAGCCCTGGACGCATTCGGGGTCCGGCCCGTCCATCGGCAGACCGGTGAAGAATTTGGCGGCCATGCAGCCACCCCGGCACGCGTCGTAGTGATTGCAGCTGGCGCACGCACCGGCCGACTGCGGCTCGCGCAACTCGTTGAACAGCACCGAGTTCTGCCACACATCTTTGAAACCGTTGCTGGTCAGGATGTTTCCGGCCAGGAACTTCTCATGGATGGCGAACGGGCAGGCATACACGTCACCCACCGGGTCGATCAGGCAGACCACCCGGCCGGCGCCGCACAGGTTCAGTCCGGCCAGCGCACCCGGTTCCCCGAGACCCGACAGGTGGAAGAAGGAGTCACCGGTGAGCACGCGCTCGCCGTGGGCGACCAGCCAGTTGTAGAGCTCGACCTGCTGGGCGGGGGTCGGGTGCAGCTCGTCCCAGACGTCGGCACCGCGACCGGATGGGCGCAGCCTGGTGATGCGCAGGGTGGCGCCGTAAGTGTCTGCCAGCGCCTTGAATTCGTCGAGTTGTCGGACGTTGTGGCGGGTCACCACCACCGAGATCTTGGCGTCCTTGAAGCCCGCCTCACGCAGGTTCTCCAGCGCGCGGATCGCCATGGCGAACGAACCCGGCCCGCGGACCTCGTCGTTGACCTCGGCGGTCGCGCCGTCCAGCGAGATCTGCACGTCGACGTAATCGCTGGCGGCGAGCTTGGCGGCCACCTTCTTGTCGATACGCACGCCGTTGGTGGAGAACTTGACCCCGACGTGATGCTCGGTGGCGTAGTCGACGAGTTCCCAGAAGTCCGATCGGACCGTCGGTTCGCCGCCGCCGATGTTCACATAGAACACCTGCATACGTTCCAGCTCGTCGATGATGTCCTTGCACTGCTGGGTGGACAGCTCGCGCGGGTCGCGCTTACCCGAGGACGACAGGCAGTGCACGCACGAGAGGTTGCAGGCGTAGGTCAGTTCCCAGGTCAGGCAGATCGGCGCGTCGAGGCCGCGTTCGAACTGCTCGACGAGCTTGGGAACCTTGGTCGGCTCAGCGACCTTGACGGGAGCAAGCGCCGGGGGCAGGACGGCGGTCATGAGGTCTCCTTGGCGACCAGCATGTTGGACTTCACCAACACACTGAGCGCATGTAGATACGGGCCTTGGGCGGCGTCGTCGATACCGGCGGCGCGGCAGGCGGATCGGACGTCGGGGTGCTCGGGCAGCGAGTTGACCACCGCGACGATCGTCCGGTTCTTCAGAAAAGACAGCTTGCGGGTACCGAAGTGGTACAGCAGCGCCCCGAACGGCTCCGGCCGCACCGCCACCTGGTGGTGCAGCCGCCAGCCGCGATCGGGATCGAACGCCACTGCATCAGCAGTGGGTGCGGTCACGATCAGTAGACCCCGCACATACCGTCGATGGAGACCTCTTCGACGAGCGATTCGGTGACGAGTTCGGTGGTGTTCTCGGCCTGCTGGTTCTGGTCCATGTCATACCTTTCTAGGCTGTTACCAGGTCACCATGTTCGATGAGTGTGACCTGTGTCGCACACAATATGGCATCCAGTGCACAAATGGAAGGGGTGGTTCACGTGGCGTCTCGCGTCGGCCGGCGCCCGTCGACGAACCAGGACCACATCACCGATGTCGCACTCGAGTTGTTCACCACCCACGGCTTCGATGAGGTCAGCGTCGACGATGTCGCCAAGGCCGCCGGCATCGCCAGGCGGACGCTGTTCCGCTACTACCCGTCGAAGAACGCGATCCCATGGGGAGATTTCGACGCCTATCTCAACCACATGCGCCAACTGCTCGACGACGCCGACCCGACCGCCGGCGTCGGCGAGGCACTGCGCACCGCACTGCTCGCGTTCAACGAATTCGACGATAAGGATCGGCACCGTCGACGCATGCGGTTGATCCTCAAAACCGATGCACTACAGGCGCATTCGATGACGATGTATGCCGGCTGGCGCGCCGTGGTCGCAGAATACGTGGCACGCCGCCGCGGTGAGCAGCCCGACGGCCTGGTCCCCCAGACAGCTGCCTGGACCCTGCTGGGCGTCGCGCTGACCGCCTATGAGCAGTGGTTGGGTGACGAGTCGGTGTCACTGGCAAGACTGCTCGGCGACTCCTTCGATGTGGTGGGCCGCGGGCTGACCGAACTGTGATTTGTGGAGTCTCGCCCGCGCTGGAGGCGGCCGAGACTCCACAAATCCCAGAAAACTGGGGTGTCGGAGTTGAGCCCCTGGCGGCGACGATATGGGTGTGAGCGTCCACGCCGAACCCCGCGACGCGCCCCGGGAGCTCCTGGAGCTCTATGACGAGGCGCTGCCGGTGGTGTATGGATACTTCACCCGGCGCTGCGGTGATCGCGCAACCGCCGAAGATCTGACGTCGGAGACCTTCCTGGCGGCCATGGATGCCGCCCGCCGGGCCACGCCGCCGCCGATCACGGTGCCCTGGCTGGTGGGGGTGGCCAGACACAAACTGGCCGACCACTACCGCCGCAGGCATGACAGATTCACCGTGCCGGTCGCCGATCTGCCGGACACCGCCCCGGTGGACGACTGGGACATCGAACTGGACCGCATCGTCGCCGAGTCGGTGCTGGCCCGACTGCCCGAACATCACCGCACCGTGCTGGCATTGCGTTATCTCGACGACTGCTCGGTACCCGAATGCGCACAACTGCTCGGGCGGACCGTGCACGCGACCGAAGCCCTGCTGGTGCGCGCCCGCCGCGCTTTTCGAACGCACTACCCGACACCGGAAGGAGGCACCCCGTGATCGACGAACCAGATCCGTTGACCGCACTGCGCGGTGACGAGCTTCCGGTGGCACCCGATCCGGCGTTCGCGGCCCGGTTGCGCGCCCGCCTGGAATCGGCCCTCGCCCTCCCCCACCACACCCGAGGAGTCCAGATGAGTGGCACCGATACCGCCATCGCCGAACTGAACAACGCCGAGCCCGGCATGCCCCGCCCCGCAGCGCTGCCCTACCTGTCGGTCCGCGACGCCCGCACTGCCATCGACTGGTATGTCGACGCACTGGGCGCCACGCTGCTGGGCGACCCGATCCTGATGGACGACGGTCGGGTCGGGCACGCCGAACTCACCATCGGCGCGGGTGTGCTCTACCTGGCCGACGAATTCCCCGAGATGGGCCTGAAAGCACCGGCCCCACAGTCGGTCTCGGTGAGCCTGATGCTGCAGGTGCCGGACACCGATGCGGCGCTGCTGCGCGCGGCCGGCCGTGGCGCCACCGTCGAGCGCCAACCCTACGAGGCGCACGGGTCGCGCACCGCGACCATCATCGATCCGTCCGGGCACCGGTGGATGCTGACCGGACCGATCACCGGTGCCGCGGTCAGCATCCAGCACGGCGATGTCGGCGTCGTGTCGATATGCACCCCCGACACCGAACGCGCCGCGGCCTTCTACGGTCGGGTGCTCGGCTGGGAGTTCGACGCCGCGACCGACCGGGTGAGCAACACCGCCACTCGAATCACGCTGTCCCGCAGCGCGGGAACCCCGACGATGCGCTGCTGCTATGCCGTCGACGACCTGGCCGGCGTCCGTCAGGCGATCATCTCCGGCGGCGGGGCGGTGGGCGTCGAAGCCGAGTCCGTGTACGGCACGACGCTCGACGCGACCGATCCTTCCGGTTCGCCGTTCGCGGTGTACCGCCCGGCGCCCGGCACCCCGCGCCCGGAACTCAACGGCGCAGGCTCCGGCGACCTTTCGTACATCACCTACCACGCGCAGGAATCTGCGGCATTCCGGGCGTTCTACAGCCGATTCCTGTTCTGGACCTTCGACAACGGCCGCGTTCCGGACGGCTGGGAAATCCAGGGCACACACCCGATGGCGGGCATGGTGGGGGGCCAGGATCGACCTGCGGCCGTGCCGATGTGGACCGTCACGGATATCGAGGCGGCGACCGAGCGGGTCCGCGCGGCCGGCGGCACGATCCTCGAAGAACCCTCGACACAGTCCTACGGGCGTTCGGCGCTGTGCACCGACGACCAGGGCAGCGTGTTCTACCTCGGCGAGTTCTGAGCGATTTCGGTGAGGATGCGTACGCTCACCGCACGCATACTCACCGAAATCGCAGGCTCATCAGTCGAGGACGTCTGCGATGGGGGCGCCCGCGGCGATCTTGCCGCGCGCCTTCATCACCTTGCCGGGCATCCCGCCGCCGACCACCGCGGTGAGCACACCATCGCGCTCGTAGTAGGCAAGGAACTTGCGGCCGTCATCACTGACAAGGTGCACGACATCATCGGCGGCAGGCTCACCGAGGCACTGGATCTTGACGTCGTACTGATCGCTCCAGAAGTAGGGAACGGAGACGGCCGCCGACGCGGGCTCCCGGCCCAGCAGGGCGGGCACCAGCACGCGCGCCTGCTCGGCGACGTTGCTCCAGTGCTCGACGCGCTCCTGATGCCCCGCCTCGTTCCGCCACGAGGCCACATCGCCGATGGCCCACACGTGTTCGACATTGGTACGACCGGCCGAGTCGCACACCACACCGTTGTCCACCTCGACACCGCTGCCGTCGAGGAAGCCGGTTACCGGACGCGATCCGATACCCACGACGACGATGTCGGCGTCCAGTTCGGTGCCGTCGGAGAGCACCACCTTCTCGACCTTGCCGTCACCGGACACCGAATCGACGCCGACACCGCAGCGGACCTGCACACCTTCGGCCTCGTGCAGCCGGGTGACCAGCGCACCGATCTTCTCACCGAGCACCGAGGCCAGCGGGGTGGGCTGCGGCTCGACGATCACGACGTCGACGCCGAGCTGGCGCAGGCTCGCCGCGACCTCGCAGCCGATGAAACCGGCACCGATGATGACCGCCTTGCGGGCGCTCGAGGCATGCTCACGCAACTCGGCGCTCTCGCCGAGCGAACGCAGTACCCGGATGCCCTCGAGATCGGGGAATGACGGAATCCGCTTGGGCTCAAGGCCGGTCGCGATGACGAGCTCGTCGTATCCGAGCGTCGAGCCATCGGCCAGCGTCAACGTCTTCGCGGCTGTGTCGACGGCGGTCACACCGTTGCCGAGCCGCAGCGTGATCCGGGCCTCGTCGTAGAACTCCTGCGGCTTGAGAACGACATCATGATCGGAATTGCGCAGCACCTCTTTGGACAGCGGCGGCCGGTCATACGGCAGGTGCTGCTCGTCGCTGACAATGGTGATCGGTCCGTCGTGCTCGGCGCGACGGAGTTGTTCGGCGGTGCGGGCACCCGCCAGGCCGCCGCCGACGATGACGATTTCACCAGTATTTGCCACGTGGGTCTTCATACACCACCACCGGCTCGTGTGGTCCGCCTACCCCGTCAGGATCTACCTCGATCGATGAGGTTGGACAACACCACGATGCTCTCGCTGCGCTCGATATCGGCGCTGGCCCGGATGCGTTCCAGCGCGTCCTCCAGATGTCGCATATCGCGCGCCAGCACGTGCAGGATCGCGTCCGCCGTGCCGGTGACCGTCGCCGCGCTGACCACCTCTGGGATGTTCACCCACGCCTGCCGTAACTCGGCAGGCGCGATGGTGCCGTGGCAGTACACCTGGACATAGGCCTCGGTGGTCCAGCCCAGCGCCTGGCGATCGACCACGGCGGTGAAACCACGGATCACGCCCGTGTCGAGCATGCGGTCCACCCGGCGCTTGACCGCGGGAGCGGACAGATTCACCCGCTCACCGATCTCGGCGAAGGTCGCGCGGGCGTGGTCGGTCAGCTCGGCGATGATGCGCTCATCGACCTCATCCATCAGCATTCCCTTCTCGGAACAATGGATCACCGACAATCTCCTCCACGCACAATGTATACGTCTATATAACGCAAGATTTGGCGATTGATTGCGTGATGTGCGGTCAATATCGTCATGGTCATGACGGTTTCCGACCTCACCAGCGCCATCGACTCCACCCGCCGAGCCCGCACCCGCCGCTTCGTCATGACCGCACCCACCCATTTCGCCGTGCATTACGCGATCAACCCGTGGATGGACCCCACCATCGGAGTCGATGTCGGCCGCGCCGTCGCGCAGTGGGAAGGGCTGAGGCGCACTTACACCGAGCTCGGGCACACCGTCGAATTGGTCGACCCGGTGCCCGGTCTGCCGGACATGGTGTACGCCGCCAACGGTGGCCTGGTGGTCAACGGTCACGCCATCGTCGCCAACTTCACCTATCCCGAACGCGCCGCCGAGGCCGACGCCTACAGCGCATGGATGAGTGCGGCGGGCCTGCAACCGCGGCGGACTCGCCATCGCAACGAGGGACAGGGCGATCTCCTGGTCGCCGGCACCATGGTGCTGGCGGGTTATGGGTTCCGTACCGACCGTCGAGCCCATGACGAGATCGCCGAGATCACCGGCCTGCCGGTGCTGAGCCTGGAGCTGATCGATCCGCGCTTCTACCATCTCGACACCGCACTCACGGTGCTCACCGACGGCCCGTGCCCGCTGATCGCCTACTACCCGCCGGCATTCAGCGATGGCGCACTCGCTCTGTTGCGCAGCCACTTTCCCGATGCGCTCACCGTCGGGACCGCCGACGCTTTCGTCCTGGGTCTGAACGCGGTGTCCGACGGTCGCCATGTGCTGCTGCCTGCGGCCGCGACGGGATTCGCCGCGCAGTTGCGGGACGCGGGATTCCGACCCATCGGCATCGAGCTCTCCGAGCTGCTCAAGGGCGGCGGATCGGTGAAGTGCTGCACGCTGGAGGTCTTTTCATGAGCGTGCTCGCCGACCACCGCGCCACCCAGGCGGCCATCGAACTCGACGACCGCCACGTCGCACACAACTATGCACCGCTACCGGTGGTCGCGGCGTCGGCGGCGGGCGCGTGGATCACCGATGTGGAGGGCAACCGCTACCTGGACTTTCTGGCCGCCTATTCGGCCGTGAACTTCGGCCACCGCCATCCGCTGATCATCGCCGCCGCGCATGCCCAGCTCGACATGCTCACCCTGGTGAGCCGAGCCTTCCACTCCGACCGACTCGGCCCGTTCTGCGCGGCCCTGGCCCAACTGTGCGACAAGGACATGGTGCTGCCGATGAACAGCGGTGCCGAAGCGGTCGAGAGCGCCATCAAGGTCGCTCGCAAGTGGGGCACCGACGTCAAGGGCGTTCCGGCCGGTGGCGCGGAAATCATCGTGGCGCGCAACAACTTCCATGGTCGCACCACCACGATCGTCAGCTTCTCCGATGACCCGGCAGCGCGTGACGGATTCGGGCCCTTCACCCCGGGCTTCCGTGCCGTCCCATTCGGCGACGCCGATGCGATGGCCGCCGCGATCGGCGCAAACACCGTCGCGGTCCTGTTAGAGCCCATCCAGGGCGAGGCGGGCATCATCGTGCCACCCGACGATTTCCTACCTAGGGTCAGGCAACTGTGCACACAGAACAACGTGCTGTTGATCGCCGACGAGATCCAGTCGGGCCTGGCCAGGACCGGGCAGACCTTCGCCTGCGCACACTGGGGTGTGGTGCCGGACGTGTATCTGCTCGGCAAGGCGCTCGGCGGCGGTGTCCTTCCGCTGTCCGCGGTGGTGGCCGACTCAGATGTCCTCGGCGTGCTGCACCCCGGTGAGCATGGTTCGACCTTCGGGGGCAACCCGTTGGCGGCAGCGGTCGGCTCGACCGTGGTGTCGATGTTGCGCACCGGCGAATACCAGGCCCGGTCAACCGAACTCGGCGCACGGCTGCATGCAAGGTTGCCCGAGATCCCCGGGGTGAGAGCGGTCCGCGGGAAGGGCCTGTGGGCCGGAGTGGACATCGACCCGGCACTGGGAACCGGCAAACAGGTGAGCCGCCGGCTGGCCGAACGGGGCGTCCTGGTCAAGGACACGCACGGTCAGACCCTGCGGTTGGCTCCCCCGCTGGTGGTGACCGCCGACGAGATCGATTGGGCGCTGGACAGATTCGCCGAGGCGCTGGCTAGTACTTCATGACGCCGCGATCGACGGCGATCTGACTGCCCGACAGGGTCGCCGAACCGTCGCCGGCCAGCCATGCGACCACATCGGACACCTCTTCCGGCGCCATGAAGGCGGCCAGTCCTTCGCTCTTGCCGTCGGTCACCCGGTGATATGGCATCGGTGCGAAGCTGTGCAGGAAGCTGGGATGCTTGGCGAACATCGCCCCCATCGCCTCCGGCTCGATCATCGGTGTGTCGATCGAATACGGATGGATCGAATTGACCCGGATCCCGAACTCGCCGACCTCCAGGGCCAGCGAATTGGTCAGTGCGGTGAGGCCGTGCTTGGACGCGGCGTAGTGGGCGTTGCCGGGGGTGGCTTTCACCCCGGCCGACGAGCTGACGATGATGATCGACCCGCCGTTGCCGGCCTCGATCATGGCGGGCACAGTCGCCCGGATGGTGCGCCAGGTGCCGTTGAGATTGACGTCGACGACGGTGTCCCACTGCTCGGGGGTCAGCTCCCAGATCCGGCCCCAGCTCAGCACACCGGCATTGGCCACCACCACATCGAGGCGGCCGAACTGTTCGATGGCGTCGGCGACGAGTTGTTGCTGGGCTTCCAGATCACGAATATCGACGGCGCGCGAGAGCACCTTTCGTCCGGTTGCTTCCACCGCGCGCACCGTCTCGGCGAGATCCTCCGGGGTGGCCGCCGGGTAGGTGACCGTCGGAGACGCCGGCGCGCAGATGTCGGAGGCGACGATGTCGGCACCCTCGTTGGCCAGCCGCACCGCGTGCGCACGTCCCTGGCCGCGCGCGGCCCCGGTCACGAATGCCACCCGGCCCTCGAGTGCCTTCTCTGCCGCCATGACCGGTCCTCCCTCGTACGCCGAACTCACGAGGGCCAAGGCTAGCAGCCAAACTGAAACGTGTTCTAGTATTTCCGCGCGCTACAACTCGGCGATGATCTGCCGGCGTTTGGCGGTGTACTCCTCGTCGGTGATCGCGCCGGTCGCGCGCAATGTCTCCAACTCCTGCAACCGCTGGGCGGTACTGATCGAGGGAGTGGGCTGCGGCGGCGCGGCGGTAGTGCCTGCCGGCGGTTCGGGTGCCGCCGCACGCTGGGCGGCCGCGCGACGCACCACGGCCTGCACCTGTGCGCGCGCGACGGGATTGTCACGCAAGTCCACCATGCTGTTCATCCCGATACCGTTGGCCTTCAGGATCTGCAGGATCTCCATCAGCGGTTGCACCTGGCCGGACAGATCGTAGGTCCGGTTGTCTTCGGCGATCGAGAACGTCGCAGGCATCAAACCGTTGATCAAACCCGACCTGTTCCAATCGATCTGGAACTTGTGCGTCGCGGGATCGACCAGCACCACCAACCGACGTGCCGTCAGCATCGGCAACCGGTCCACCCCCGCGATCACCTGATCCTCGGCCGCGAACGGCGCGATGCCGGGCCCGGCGATGTTCAACTGCAGACGCACCAGCGGTCGATCGTTGATGCGGGTGTTCGTCTCGGCCAAGCCGGTGATCGTGGCCAGCGCCAGCACCCCGTCGGCCTCCAGCGCCTCGGTGCGGGCCTGCACGTTGGCCCCGTACGTCGCCAGGCCTAGAGCGGCCAACACGTCGATCGCGGTGATCAACAGGCCC
Organism: Mycolicibacterium neoaurum ATCC 25795; assembly: GCF_000691525.1. Lineage (GTDB taxonomy): Bacteria > Actinomycetota > Actinomycetes > Mycobacteriales > Mycobacteriaceae > Mycobacterium > Mycobacterium neoaurum. The sequence goes on along the minus strand of NZ_JMDW01000008.1, from coordinate 371,557 downwards.
ACCCAGAACATCCACTTCATCAGCTCGCTCTGGCCGGTGCCGAAGTAGACGGCCAGGAAGATCGGCCCCACGAGTCCACCGCACAGCAGAACCCAGGCCTGGGCTTTCACGTAACGCCACACCATCGCACGCTCCTCACCTCGACGGGCACAGCGTAATGGGACGGAGACGAGCATCACCCGCAGCGCAGGACAGGCTCTGCGGATGCCCCTAACATATGGCGATGTCGGCCATATGGCTGACCTAGACGTGAATGTTTGGTAAGAACATGCCTGTGCCCAGGAGCGGCCACGACCTCGCAGCGGACGTGTCCGAGCGGCAGGTCGTCAACGGTGCACAGGAAATCGCAGTCATCCTGCTCAACTGCGCCACCCTCGTCGCCTGCGGTAGCGCACTGCTCCTACCCGGCACACCAGAGAGCTCGGTGGGTGTCATCGGGCTGGCGCTGCTGGTGTGGTGGGCGATCTACCGCTTACTGACCCGGTCCACGGCACCGCTGCAACTGTCCATCGATTTCGGGTACGTGCTGGCCGTCTCTGCCACCGTCCCGGTGTTCGGCTTCGACCCACAATTGCTCTACACCAACTCCGTCCCGCAGGTGATCGCCGGCACCGGGGTCATCTGTGTCGCCCTTGCCGCGCCACCGAAATGGAGTCTGCCTGCGGCACTGGCCATCACGGCGACCTATGCCGCGGGCTGCGCGCAGGTGATCGGCTGGGCCGGGGTTGCCCACCTGCCGACGATCTACTACGTGCTGCCCATCCAGTGGGTGGCCACCACCGCACTGCTGCTGACCGCACGCTCCGTCGCGCGCCGCGTCGACCAGGCGCGCAGCGCCAACAACGAAGCCGCCCTGCGCGATGCCCTCACCGCGGCGATGCGCGACAACGAACTCGAACACATGGCTCTCGTGCACGACACCGCGGCCTCCACCCTGCACCTCGTCGGCGAGGGCGCCAAGATCTCCCCCGACCGCATTGCCGCGCAGGCCCGACGCGACCTGGCTCTGCTGGCGCAGGACAATCCTGGCGCTCCGCCGCATGCCGAGATCGACATCGTCGCGGCATTGCGGGCCGAGATAGGACATGTGAGCACCCCGGTGGATCTCACCGGGGTGCCCGAACTCGTCCTGGCGGGCAGGTCCGCCCATGCCGTCGTCGCGGTGGTGCGCGAGTCGCTGAACAACGCCGAACGCCACGCGCGCGCAACACGAATCACGATCGACATCACACCGTCGCGCATCGTCGTCACCGATGACGGCGTCGGCTTCGACCCGATGCGCACCAGCCTGGGCCATGGGGTTGCCGAATCGATCGTCGGCCGGATGCGTCGCGCCGGGGGCAACGCATCGGTGCGCTCGGCACCCGGCGAAGGCACCGCCATCACCCTCACCTGGAATCGCACACGCACAGCGGCCGACGATCCGTTACCCGCGTATGTCGACCAGTTGACCGAGCGCATCCTGGTCCGATTCGGTATCGCGATCATCGCGATCGCCGTGCTGCAGCTCGCGGTTGCGGTGCCGAACACGGCATTTCGCACCCCTGATCCGATTGTGCACCTGGTCCTCGGCGCGATCGCGGTGCTGGTGGCCCTCGGTGCGCTGCCCACTGTTCTCGGCCGCGCGCCCGATCTGACGGTCCCCGCCATGGCCACCATGGGTGTGGTGGTCGGCGCACAGTCCCTGCTGCTGCCCGACGATCAACTCGGCAGCCCCATCCAGTGGACCCTGGCCGCGACCACGCTGTGCGTCCTGCCCTACCTGCTGCGCAGACCCTGGCAGATCTCGGTGTCGGTGATGGTGCTGTTCTGGCTGACCACCGGCATACTGAACTTCGTCCAGTATCCGGGCATGGCGGCGGCATTCAACCTCGCTCTGCACACCGCCGGGGTGTTCGTCGTGCAGCTGTTGGTCCTGGCGTTCCCGGCGTGGCTGCGGCGCGCCCACGCCACCGCCGTGCAGGAGAGCCGGGAGCGCTGGGCTCAGGATGCCCAGCGACGTATCGCCCAAGCGCTGCACGAGGACTACATGCGGCGCAATTCGGAACTGATCCAGGGCGTCTTCCCGCTGCTGCAGACCCTCAGCACCGGCACCATCGACGCCGATACCCGGTGGCGCGCGCGTATCGAGTCGCGCCGCCTCCGGCTCTACATCTACCAGGCCCGCACCACCGGCAATCCGCTGGTCGCCGACCTGCGCCCCGCCATCGAGGCCGCCGACCAGCGCGGGGTGGTGGTGTCGCTGAACACCGACCACGAGCTGCCCGAGCTCGCCGCCGAGGAGCGCCGCCGGTTGTTGGAACCGGTGGCCGCCACGCTGGCGACGGCCGCCCGGCATGCCAGGGTGGGGTTGGTTTCGGCACCCGATGAGGTCGTCGCCAGCATCATCTGCGATAGCAGCGGTACCGACATCACCTCCCATCCCGGCGGCCCGGACACACCGCGGATCGAGGTCACCGAGATCGACGACACCATCTGGGTGAGTGTCCACCACCGGTTTCTGGAACGGGAAGACAACGCGATCGCCGCCGACGCCGAGCGCGTCGATATCGCCTGAATATCTACCGCTGCGACAATTCAGTTAGCCATAACTTCATCTTGGGCAACAAAACGCGCGCGCGAGTAGTACAGTCCTCTCACGGGGACGGGGTGCGGACCACTTGCTGGAACGCTGATTCTTGGGTGAAATACATGATGGAGACGGTAAGTCGCAGGGCGGGGAGCATGACAGACGCCGTGTCGGTGGTGTTGATCGACGACCATGACGTGATCCACGCCGGCGTGCGGGCGTGGTTTGCCGAACAAGATCCGCCGATACAACTCGTCGCCGAATACAACCATCCGAAGACATTCCTGACCGATTACCCCGAGGGCGGCCACGATATCGAGGTCGTGGTGTTCGACCTGCAGTACGACCGCTTCCAGCCGGAGTTCGACACCCTGAGCGAGGTCTGCGAGGCCGGGCATCGGGTGATCGTCTACTCACATATGGCCACCGACGAGGTGATCCTGACCAGCCTCGACGCCGGCGCCAGCACTTTCCTGGCCAAGAGTGAGGACAAGCAGCACCTCTTCGACGCCATCTACGCGGCGCGGGCCAACACCCCGTATGTGGGGCCGCGGATGGCCAAGGCACTGTTCAACGACCGGACCGTGGGACGACCCGGCCTGAGCACCCGCGAACGCGAGGTGCTAATCGCCTGGTTCCAGACCGAGAACAAGGAGTTCGTCGCGAAGCGACTGTTCATCGAACCATCCACGGTGCGAACGCATCTGCAACGCGCCCGGGCGAAGTATGCTGCGGTCGGACGGCCCGCACCCACCAAGGCGGCGCTGATCGCGCGCGCGGTGCAGGACGGGATCCTGAGCATCGAGGATCTGTAGCCGCCGATGCTCATGCGATAGTGCTGCGTCGTCACCACCTTGCGTCGTCACCACCTTGCGTCGTCACCACCGGGGGAGCTACCGCATTGCCTGACCGTTCCGATCTCTCGACCGCCACGCTGTCCATCGCCGTCGTCGACGACCATGACGTCATCCACAGCGGTGTGCGATCCTGGTGTGCGGCCGCCGATCCTCCGATTGCGGTAGCTGACTGCTACTTCGATTCCGAGTCCTTCCTCGCGGCTCACCCGCACCCGTCGGCCGACGTGCAGGCGGTGGTGCTGGATCTCGAACTCACCAGCCGAAAGCCAGATTTCGCAGCGATAGCCCGGATAGCTGACGCCGGCCACCGGGTCGTCGTCTACTCGCATCTGGAACACAACGAGGTGATCCTGCAGTGCCTCGACTACGGCGCCGTCACTTACCTGGTGAAGTCAGAGGGCAAACGCCACCTGATCGACGCAATCCGCGCTGCCGGCACCGACACTGCCTATGTCGGGCCACGGATGGCGGGTGCCCTGCACAGCGACTCCCGTGCGGGCCGGCCTGCGCTGGCCGCACGGGAGCGCGAGGTGTTGGTGGCCTGGTTCCAGACCGAGAGCAAGGACCTCGTCGGCCAGCGATTGTTCATCTCCCCTGCCACCGTGCGCACACATCTGCAACGTATCCGGGCCAAGTACGCCGCCGCCGGCCGACCGGCACCGACCAAGGCCGCGTTGGTTGCGCGCGCCATCCAGGACGGGATGATCAACGTCGACGACCTGTGACGCGAATCGCAGGCCCGCTGCGGTGATTACGTCAAAGGGAGGACAGCACAGCGGTTGACGCGTCGTTACCATGCGGCAATACGCAACCGGGGGGTCGTCGTCTTGTTCCTGACCAGGTGAGCACCATATCGCTGGGCGCCGCACGGGATTCCGCGCGGCGCCATATCCTCGAACGAACCGGTACGGCCGCGTTCCTGATGCGGCACGCCGCCAACGTCCTTGTCGCGCTGACGGTGGCCGTGGACCTGACCGACATGGCGGCACCGGCGGGCCGACTGCTGCTGATCGGCATCGGCGGCTGGTCCATATACCGCCTGCTGACCCGGTCACCGCGGCGCGCGCTGATCGCAGCGGATTTCCTCGTCACCGTGGCCGTGTGCATGGCTGTCCCGCTGCTGGTGTCCGGGCCTGACTTCCACCGATCCAACTGCGCGCCGGTCGCCATCGCCGGTACAGCCGTCATCTCCTTCACGCTCTCGCTGCCTGCCCGCGTCTCACTACCGATGACGTTGACGATCGCCACGGCGTACGCCTACGGGTCCGCCCAGGTGATCGGCTGGTCACACGTCCAAGAGATCTTCAACTTGTACTACTTCGCACTGCAATGGGCCGCGTCGTATGTGATGCGGTTCGTCGTCCTGCGGGTGGCGGGCGCCGTCGACAGTGCCCGCAACGCCAGGAAAGCCGCCGAGATCGCCGAGACCGTCAGCGCCGCCGTACGCGCCTACGACCGTGAGCAGACCCGGTTGCTCCATGACACGGTGGCCTCGACACTGCTACTGGCGGGCCAGGACGCCGACGTTCCAGCCGTCAGGCTTGCCGAACAGGCCCGCCGTGATCTGGCGGTCCTCGCTCGCGAACCGGTACAACCCCCGGCGGGACTCACCGAACTCGTCGGTGCGCTGCGTGACCTCGCCGCTCATCTGGCCACGCCGGTACGGTTCACCGGCCGAGCCGAGATGTGGCTGGACGGTCCCATCGCCAACGCGGTCATCGCTGCGAGCCGGGAGGCGTTGACCAATGTAGACAGGCATGCCCGGGCGACCTTGGTGACCATCGATGTCGACCAGCGCCGAGTCAGATTCACTGATGACGGTGTGGGTTTCGACGCCGGGATGACTCCGGCCGGGTTCGGCCTTTCGGCGTCGGTGCATGGGCGGATGACGCAGTGTGGTGGGACCGCGACGATAGACTCAAGCCCCAGCGCGGGTACCACCGTCGAGCTGGAATTTGCCGACGCAAATCGCTCCGCCGACATCGAAGATCCGGACCGCCTCATAGCACGAACCAGGACCCGATTCATCCTGGTGATGACAGCCTATGCCGTATTGAATGTGCTTGCGACGGCGCCCTTCTCGGTGAACCACGGCGCACTACAGGGCTGGCTGGCCGTGGGCGCGGTGGCCTGTACTCTCAGCGCGCTGCCCGCGTTGCTGGGACGGCGCGGCATCCCGATGGCCATCGGGATGGTCATCCTGCTGATACTGATGCTCGTCCAGTCGATGTCGATTCCTGCCGACGCGGTGGGCACCCAGGCACACTGGTCACAGGGAGCGACCGGTTGGTGCCTGCTGCCGTTGCTCTTGAAGCTGCCGACACCGCGTGCGGCCGTCATCCTGATCCTGTACTGGGTGATCCCTGCGGTGGCGGTGTTGATCCGCAATCCGAGCGCGGAGACGCTGGTGAACATCGGATTGGGTACCGCCAGCATCCTCACCGTCCAGGTATGGGTTCTGCTCATCTACGGTCTGCTTGCCGACGCCGGGACCGCGGCGCACACCGAGACCGTGCGCGGCGTGCAGCTGCTGGCCAGAGATCAGGTCGCGCAGGCACTGTCGGCAGAGTACAACCGTCGTTACGCGCAGCTGATCGCGAATGTCGTTCCGCTCCTTGAGCAGTTGACGACCATGCAACCGCTCGATGAGACGTTCCGCCGCAAGGCCCGCGTGGAATGTCAGCACATGCGCGTACTTTTCGACCAGTCGGCAAGCTTCGATCATCCATTGCTGCAACGGCTTCGGCCCGCCATCGACAATGCCGAGAGCCGCGGGATCGACGTCTCGGTGCACGTTGACGGTGCGGTGCCCGCTCTCGATGAGCACGCCATCGATCGCGTCGTCGACGTGCTGAGCTATGCCCTCGGACTGTCGCGCACGTCGGCACGCATCGCACTGACCAGCGATCGGGACGGTCTCACCGCGAGCATCGTGTGTCCTGATCTCCAGGACACCACCGGTCTGCACGCGCACGTGCCCGCCGGGGCAGACGATCTGGAACTGACCATCACCTCAGATATGGCCTGGCTGACGGTGCGGTGCGCGGCAGCCGACGTACCCGAACCCGTCACCGCCGAACCAGCTGCAGCCGACCGCACCTCCGTGTGACCCGAACAACAAAGCGGCGCCCACCCTTTCGGGTGAGCGCCGCTCTGATTTGTTGAGGCTAGATCACTTGATGATCTTGGTGACACGGCCGGCGCCGACGGTGCGTCCACCCTCACGGATGGCGAACCGCAGGCCCTCGTCCATGGCGACCGGCTGGATCAGCTTGACAGAGATGTCGGTGTTGTCACCGGGCATCACCATCTCGGTGCCCTCGGCGAGGGTCACCACGCCGGTCACGTCCGTGGTACGGAAGTAGAACTGCGGACGGTAGTTGTTGAAGAACGGCGTGTGGCGGCCACCCTCGTCCTTGGACAGGATGTAGACGCTGCCCTCGAACTCGGTGTGCGGGGTGGTGGTGCCGGGCTTCACGACGACCTGGCCACGCTCGACATCTTCGCGCTTGATGCCACGAACCAGCAGACCGACGTTGTCACCGGCCTGGCCCTGATCGAGCAGCTTGCGGAACATCTCGACACCGGTGACGGTGGTCTTGGTGGTCTCCGGGCGGATGCCGACGATCTCGACTTCCTCGTTGACGTTGATCACGCCACGCTCGACGCGACCGGTCACCACGGTGCCACGACCGGTGATGGTGAAGACGTCCTCGACGGGCATGAGGAACGGCTTCTCGGTCTCGCGAACCGGGTCCGGGATCGACTCGTCGACAGCAGCCATGAGCTCCTGGACCGACTTGACCCACTTCTCGTCGCCCTCGAGCGCCTTGAGCGCCGAGACGCGGACCACGGGGGCCTCCTCGTCGAAGTCCTGAGCGGCCAGCAGTTCGCGGACCTCCATCTCGACGAGCTCGAGCAGCTCTTCGTCGTCGACCATGTCGGACTTGTTCAGCGCGACCAGGATGTAGGGCACGCCGACCTGGCGCGCGAGCAGCACGTGCTCACGAGTCTGGGGCATCGGGCCGTCGGTGGCGGCGACCACAAGGATGGCGCCGTCCATCTGCGCGGCACCGGTGATCATGTTCTTGATGTAGTCAGCGTGACCGGGGGCGTCGACGTGCGCGTAGTGACGCTTCTCGGTCTGGTACTCCACGTGGGAGATGTTGATGGTGATACCGCGCTGACGCTCCTCGGGCGCATTGTCGATCTGGTCGAATGCGCGCGACTCGTTCAAATCGGGGTACTGGTCGTGCAGCACCTTGGTGATTGCTGCGGTCAGCGTGGTCTTGCCGTGGTCAACGTGACCGATGGTCCCGATGTTGACGTGCGGCTTCGTCCGCTCGAACTTCGCCTTCGCCACTTCTGTGTCCTCCTGGACTTGTTGGTGCTCTTACAAAGCAGATTGATGATGTTCAGTTGTGTGGTCTGCCAAGACCACCGGGGATTACTCTCCGGTCGCCTTAGCGTGGCCGTCTGCTCGGCACCCGGATCGCTCCGAGCCTCGGCCGCGGGCGGCCTCGATTCTCACTCTCCGGTCGCCTTCGCGATGATCTCCTTCGACACGTTCGCCGGAACTTCAGCGTACGAGTCGAACACCATGGAGTAGTTAGCCCGGCCCTGGGTCTTCGACCGGAGGTCGCCGACGTAGCCGAACATCTCCGACAGCGGCACCTGCGCCTTGACGACGCGCGCACCGCTGCGCTCCTCCATGGCCTGAATCTGACCACGGCGGGAGTTCAGGTCGCCGATCACGTCACCCATGTAATCCTCGGGCGTGGTGACCTCGACGGCCATGATCGGTTCCAGGATGACCGGCTGCGCCTGTCCGGCAGCCTTCTTCAGGGCCTGGGAACCGGCCACCTTGAAGGCCATTTCCGACGAGTCGACGTCGTGGTATGCGCCGTCGAGCAGGGTGACCTTCACGTTCACCAGCGGGTAGCCGGCGAGCACGCCGTACTGCATCGCGTCCTGCGCACCGGCATCCACGGACGGGATGTACTCACGCGGGATGCGGCCACCGGTGACCTTGTTCTCGAATTCGTAGGTGGCGCCGTCTTCGCTCTCGAACGGCTCCAGGTTGATGATGACCTTGGCGAACTGGCCCGAGCCACCCGTCTGCTTCTTGTGGGTGTACTCGACGTTCTGCACGGCCCGCTTGATCGTCTCGCGGTAGGCCACCTGCGGCTTGCCGACGTTGGCCTCGACCTTGAACTCGCGACGCATCCGATCGACCAGGATGTCCAGGTGCAGCTCACCCATACCGCCGATGACGGTCTGGCCGGTGTCCTGATCCAGGTGCACCTTGAAGGTGGGGTCCTCTTCGGCCAGCTTCTGGATGGCCGTGCCCAGCTTCTCCTGGTCACTCTTGGTCTTGGGCTCGATGGCGACCTCGATGACCGGATCCGGGAAGGTCATCGACTCCAGCACGATCTGGTTGTTCGGATCGCTCAGGGTGTCACCGGTGGTGGTGTCCTTGAGCCCGATGACCGCGTAGATGTGACCCGCGCTGGCCGTGTCGACCGGGTTCTCCTTGTTGGAGTGCATCTGGAACAGCTTGCCCAGCCGCTCCTTCTTGCCCTTGGTCGAGTTGATGACCTGAGCACCGGAGTCGACCTTGCCCGAGTACACGCGCACGTAGGTCAGCTTGCCGAAGAACGGGTGCGTGGCGACCTTGAACGCCAGGCCCGAGAACGGCTCGTCGGCCGACGGCTTACGAGAGATGATCTCGTCTTCCTTGCCGGGGACATGTCCCTCGGCGGCCGGAACGTCCAGCGGGTTGGGCAGGTAGTCGATGACGGCGTCGAGCATGGGCTGCACGCCCTTGTTCTTGAACGCCGAACCGCACAGCACCGGGTAGGCCGCCGAGGTGATGGTCAGCTTGCGCAGGCCACCCTTGATCTCCTCGATGGTCAGCTCTTCGCCGCCCAGGTACTTCTCCATGAGGTCGTCGTCGGTCTCGGCGACGGCCTCGATCATCGCGGTCCGGTACTCCTCGGCCTTCTCCTGCAGATCGGCCGGGATGTCGACGGTCTCGTACTTCTCGCCGAGCTTCGTCTCGCCGCTCCACACCTTGGCCTTCATCTCGACCAGGTCGACGACGCCCTCGAAGTCTCCTTCGGAGCCGATCGGCAGCTGGATCGGGATGACGTTGGCGCCCAGGCGATCCTTCATGGTCTGCACCGAGAAGTAGAAGTCCGCGCCCAGCTTGTCCATCTTGTTGACGAAGCAGATGCGGGGAACGTCGTACTTGTCGGCCTGCCGCCAGACCTGCTCGGACTGCGGCTCGACACCTTCCTTGCCGTCGAACACGGCAACGGCACCGTCGAGCACGCGCAGCGAACGCTCCACCTCGACGGTGAAGTCGACGTGACCCGGCGTATCGATGATGTTGATCTGGTTGTCGTTCCAGAAGCAGGTGGTCGCAGCCGAGGTGATGGTGATACCCCGCTCCTGCTCCTGCTCCATCCAGTCCATCGTCGCGGCGCCGTCGTGCACCTCACCGATCTTGTAGCTGATACCGGTGTAGAAGAGGATGCGCTCGGTCGTCGTCGTCTTGCCGGCGTCGATGTGCGCCATGATGCCGATGTTGCGGACCTTCGTGAGGTCGGTCAACACGTCCTGTGCCACGGCTAGATTCCCACTCTTTCGCTTGCTTGATTGCTATCCGGTGTGCCCAAAAGGGACAAGATCACCAGCGGTAGTGCGCGAAGGCCCGGTTTGCTTCGGCCATCTTGTGCGTGTCCTCGCGACGCTTGACCGCGGCGCCGAGGCCGTTGCTCGCATCGAGGATCTCGTTGGCGAGGCGCTCGACCATGGTCTTCTCACGACGCGCCTTGGAGAAGCTCACCAGCCAGCGCAGCGCCAGCGTGGTGGACCGGTCCGGGCGCACCTCGACGGGCACCTGGTAGGTGGCGCCACCGACACGGCGGCTGCGCACCTCGAGGGCGGGCTTGACGTTGTCGAGCGCGCGCTTGAGAGTGACGACGGGATCGGTGCCGGTCTTGTCCCGAGCCTGCTCGAGAGCGCCGTAGACGATGCGCTCGGCGAGCGACTTCTTACCGTCCAGCAGCACCTTGTTGACCAGCTGGGTGACCAGCTGCGACCCGTAGACGGGGTCGTTGACCAACGGACGCTTCGGCGCGGGGCCCTTGCGCGGCATCAGCTTTTCTCCTTCTTGGCGCCGTAACGGCTACGTGCTTGCTTGCGGTTCTTGACACCCTGGGTGTCCAGCGAGCCGCGGATGATCTTGTAGCGCACACCCGGGAGGTCCTTCACACGACCGCCGCGGACCAGCACCATCGAGTGCTCCTGCAGGTTGTGGCCCTCACCGGGGATATAGGCCGTGACCTCGACCGCGCTGGTCAGGCGAACGCGGGCGACCTTGCGAAGCGCCGAGTTCGGCTTCTTCGGGGTGGTGGTGTACACGCGAGTGCACACGCCGCGACGCTGCGGACTGCCCTTGAGGGCCGCGGTCTTGACCTTGGCGACCTTGTCGCGGCGACCCTTGCGGACCAGCTGGTTGATGGTTGGCATGTACCGGCTTTCTGTGTTGCTATTCGAACTTCTAAGTCTCTGTACTGCAGTTTTCGCCCGATCGCGTCCCCCGCGTTCGGGCGTGTCGCACGCGCCTGCACCACGGCTTTCGCCCCGATGCATCCGACAGACGTACGAAGACACACGAATTCGCCCGACCTGCAGGGGATGCGGTCCACAAAGCGGACACATGTGCCCCCTGACAGCCAGGCACGAGGCTCCACGATACCAGGGGTGGGCGCGCCGAACCAAACCCGTGCGTAGCGGCCTTATCGCAGGTCAGACGCTACGCCCGTCGCAGCACCCAACTTCGAGCCTACCGGAGCCCCGGCTGCGGCTCCCGCTGTTGCATGCCCGCTGCGAGCCGCAAGACCATATCGGTGAAGACCGCGTCGGTGTCGATATCGTCCATCACCCCGGTCATCTCCAACAGGACGAAACCATGCAGCGCCGACCAGAATTCCAGGGCCGCATAGAACGCGTTATCGCCGGCCAATCCGTAGGAAGCCAGCGCCGCGAGCACCGGCCCCGCGGCCTCCCTGGCCGCCGCGGTGTACTCCGGATCGTCACCGCCCAGCGGCATCCTGGTGAACGCCGAGTAGCGACCCGGATGGTGGTGGGCGTAACTGCGGTAGGCGCTGGCCATGGTGACCACCGCGTCATCGCGGGTGCGCCCCTCCCCGACCGCCCGCAACATGCCGATGATGTCCTGAATCACGTGCATACGCACCGTTCGGCGGAGGTCTTCCAGGCTCTGCACGTGGTTGTACAGCGACGGGCCCTTGGTGCCGAGCTGCGTTGCCAGCGCGTTGATGGTCAACGCGTCCCAGCCCTCACGGTCCAGGAACGCCAGCGCGGCGCTGACGATGGCGTCGCGGCTCAGTTTGGTCGCCCGCGTTGCCATCGCTACCCCTTCCGAAGTCCCACCCGTCCCCGGCTACATCTTTAGCGAGGCTGACGAATGACTCTAGTTCACCGGGACCGGATTCAGCTCGGTCACACGATCCGACGGCGATTAGGCGCAGACCTGCCACGACCGCGGCGCGGCACCGTACGCTGTTGACCCATGGCGAGCCTCTCAGTCCGTAGCCGGTCCGCGACCGCGGGTGTCCTTGCCGCAGCCATGGCGCTGGCCGGCGCCCCTGCCGCCGAGGCCAAGAACGGCGACACCCACATCACCGGTCAGGGCATCACCCAGACGCTGGACTGCAACAACGCGACGTTGCTTGTCAACGGCACCGGCAACACCATCTACGCCAAGGGCAGCTGCTGGGCGGTGACGCTGCAGGGTTCGTCGAACATCGTCGTCGCCGACAATGTCGTCAACGACATCACCGTCTACGGGTACGACCAGACCGTCATCTACCACAACGGCGCGCCCGCACTGATCGACCGCGGTCGCGAACTGGGGATGACCAACCGGATCAACTGGGCACCCGCCTGACCCGTGCGCCGACTCCTCACACTGTTCGCCCTGCTGTGCGGAATAGGTGGCCTCGCTGTGACTCCCGAGCTGTCCCCGGCGGCCGGCGCGCAACCGGTGCCCCCGGTATCGGCCGCGGCCCGCGCCGTCGGGTTCATCGACGTCCGCGCCGCCGTACCCGACGCCCTGATCGATCTGCGCTATGCCACCCCGAACAACTTCGTGGGGGTGCCGCTGTACCCGCAGGGAGCCCGCTGCCTGGTGCACGAGTCGCTGGCACAGGGTTTGGCCGTGGCCGCCGCGCAACTGCGCGCGCAAGGCCTGCGGCTGGTGTTCTGGGACTGCTACCGGCCGCATGACGTGCAGGTACGGATGTTCGAGGTCGTCTCGAATCCGGCGTGGGTGGCTCGCCCCGGCGACTATTCCAAGAGCCACGAATCCGGCCGGTCGGTGGACGTCACGACCTATGGCGCGACGGGTCTGACCGATATGGGCACCGATTTCGACTCCTTCACCCCCGACGCGCTGGCCTACGCCACCGCCGGTGTGAGCCAGGCCGCACAGCACAACCGGGCCGTGCTGCGTGCGGCCATGGCCGCCGGCGGTTTGTCGGTGTACGACGGTGAGTGGTGGCATTTCGATGGCCCCGGCGCCGGAGCGCCGCGACCGATCATCAACGTGCCGCTCGGCTAGCCGCACACATCCAAGAGAATCGAGGAAGCATGCGCACTCAGATCGTCGGAGTATCGGCGGTGGTTCTGCTCGCACTGGGCTTGACCGCGTGCGGATCCGGTGACGAGTCGGGCCGGGCGTCGGTCACGGCGGGCACCTCGGGTGCGCAGGTCCAGATCGGCAACACCATCAATTACGGGTCGGTGGGCACCACCGCCGATATCGACTGCGCCGAGGGCAAGTCGCTGAACATCGGTGGGTCCAACAACGTGCTGACGGTCAAGGGGACGTGCTCGAGCGTCAACGTGGGCGGTGCGGACAACAAGATCACGCTGGACAACGTGGAGACCAAGATCAGCGTGGTCGGCCTGGACAACACCGTCGTCTACCTCGCCGGGGACCCGAAGATCGAGGATCTGGGCAGCGGCAACAAGGTCGACAAGGGTTAGCCCGACAGCTCAGGCCTGCTCACCGTGCCGGCCCGCTCCGTCGGCGAACCGCTTGGCACCGGCCAGCAGCTCGGCCGATGCTTTCTCCAGGCTGTCGAACTCGAAAGCCATTGCCACAGACTCGGTTTCACCCCACTGGTGCAGTGCCGAGAGCCGGTCGGCGCGCATACAGCCCTGTGGCAGCGCGGCGAGCCGGGCCGCCAACTCTTCGGCCGCCGCACGCGCCTGACCAGTGGGTACCACCCGGTTGGCCAACCCGATCTGCAGCGCCTCGTCGGCATCGACCGCGCGTCCGGTCAAGATCAGGTCCATCGCCCGACTGTGTCCGATCAGCCGCGGTAACCGCACCGTGCCGCCGTCGATCAGCGGGACTCCCCACCGCCGGCAGAACACCCCGAACACGGCATCTCGTTCGACCACGCGCAGGTCGCACCACAGCGCCAGTTCCAGGCCGCCCGCCACGGCATATCCGCTGACCGCCGCGATCACCGGTTTGGACAGCACCATTCGCGTCGGGCCCATCGGCCCTGGCCCGTCGGGGCGTACCCGGTTGCTGCGCGGGGTGCCCATCGCTTTGAGATCTGCTCCGGCACAGAATGTTCCGTTGTCGCCGCAGAGCACCGCCACCGCGGCGTCCGGATCGGCGTCGAACTCCTCGAAAGCCGCATACAGTTCTGCCGCGGTCGGCCCGTCGACGGCATTGCGTGCGGCGGGCCTGTTCATGATCACCGTCGTCACGGGCCCATTGCGCTCCACCCGTACCGAACCGGTCTCCGCGCTCATATCGCCTCCACTTTCTCGTCGCGCCGCGCGACCAGTTCGGCCGCGAAGTTCCGGTAGGCGCGGCGCAACCGCTCCCCCGGCCAGCCGGCCGGCAGCAGGTCGGCCGGCAGGACCGGGTCGGTCAGTAGCTGGCGCACGATCGCCGCGGCGGCGACGAAACGCGTGGGGACGTCCTCCGCGCTGTCGATCTCGTCGATCAGGCGGGTACCTTCGGTTGCCCAACCATCCAGATCCCACAACTGCGTCACCAACCCGGCGGAATCATCGTCACGACTGTGCAACACCCTCGTCCGGGCCAGCACGTCGGCAGGTAGCGCCACCTCCAGATTGTCCGGCCGCAGCCACACCCCGTCGCGCAGTTCGCCGAAGCGATTTTGCGCCAACATATTCCGGAGTTCTGCGCGGCTGCGGGCATCGGCACCCACCCGGGTGATCACCACCGTCGTCCACACCCCGTCCCAGTCACGTTCCCGCGGTTCGATCGCCGCATCCTGTCGGCGCTGGCGGGCCATCAGCCGATCCGAGAGCCGATACCCGTCGGCCGAACGCACCAGGTCCCCTGCCCCGACCATCCGGGTCAGCGCCACCCGCAGCGTCGACTCGCGGATGCCGAAATCGGATGTCAGCGTGATCAACTCGGCTGCCGATGCCCACGCCGGGTGCGCGCCGAGCAGCACGCTCAGCACCACCGACCGCGCAGTCAGCCGCATCAGACTCCGGACGCGCGGCGACCGTGGTCGCCGAGCGGCTCGTCACGGTGGCGGACCGCCTCGCGAAAACCGTGCTCGACGGCATCGGCGACGAAGGCATGCCCCTCCGGGGTGTGCCTGGCGATACCGTCGAAGACGGTGCTCACCATCCTGCTGGTGGCGACACCCTGCTGCAGCAGTGCGGTATTGCAGGCGAGCTTGGCCATGATGAGTTGGTTGACCGGCATGGCAGCGATGCGCGCGACGAGCCGTTCTGTCCGCTCGTCGAGATCCTGGGGCTCGGGCGCCTCCACGGCCAACCCCCATTCGGCGGCCTGCGCCCCGGTGATGCAATCCCCGGTGAACAGCAGCCTTTTCGCGCGCTGGTCACCGAGTCGGTGCGCCCACAACCCGGCCGCGGGAACACCCCACACCCGCATCGGCGGGTAGCCGATCTTGGCATCCGATGCCGCGATGACCTGATCGGCGTGCAACGCGATATCGGTGCCGCCGGCCACGCAGTAACCGTGGATCTTGACGACCGTCGGCTTGTCACAGTGCATCAGGCTGGCGAAGCCGCGGACGAACCGGCTCATCATCTGATAGTCGATCATCGGATCCCAGGGCCGGTCTGGCAGGTGGTTGACGGCCTGGGTCTTTCCATCGAGCACCGTGCCGCGGTAGTCGTTACCCGGCGATGATGATCCGTCGGCGTAGGCGCCCAGGTCGAATCCCGCGCAGAACCCCTCTCCGGCACCGGAAACCAGGATGACATGCACGTTCGGGTCGAGGTCGGCGCGCTCGACGCAGGCCGCCAACTCCACCGGGGTGTCTGCGACGATGGCGTTGCCCTTGTCGGGGCGGTTGAAGGTGATCCGGGCGATCCGGTCGGTCACCTCGTAGGTCATCGTCTTCAAGGGCATGGTTTCCAGCGAGTCGACGCTCATCCCTTGACCATCGCGCGCTCGATCACCGGTGCCAGGTCCAATCCGGTCGGCAGGGTGCCGAACGCCCCGCCCCACTGTCCGCCGAGGCGGCTGGCCAGGAAGGCCTCGGCGACAGCCGGATGCCCGTGGCGCACCAGCAGCGCACCCTGCAATGCCAGCGCGATGTCCTCGGTGATCTTGCGCGCCCGGTACTCGATATCGGCGAAGTCGCCGAGCGCGGTCTTCAGCTGTGCCACATGGGCGTTCAGGCGGGGGTCCGATGCCTGCGCAAGTTCGGTGAACAGCACGTCGACACATTCCGGCCGGGTGGCCATCGCGCGCAGCGTATCCAGCGCGCTGACATTTCCCGACCCTTCCCAGATGCCCATCAGCGGGGCCTCCCGGTAGAGCCGCGGCATGCCGGAATCCTCGACATAGCCGTTGCCGCCGAGGCATTCCATCGCCTCGGCGGCGTGCGGGGTGGCGCGCTTACACACCCAGTACTTGGCAGCCGCCAGACCGATGCGGCGCAACAGCGATTCCCGTTCGTCACCGCGTACCGCGGCATCGGTGGCGCCGGCCATCCGCATGGCCAACATGGTGGCCGCCTCGGCCTCGACGGCGAGGTCGGCCAGCACGTTGCGCATCTGCGGCTGGTCGATCAGGTAGGCGCCGAATGCCTTTCGGTACTGCGCGTGGTGCACGGCGCGGGCCAGACCGGTGCGCATGCTGGTAGCACTGCCGAGTGTGCAGTCCAACCGGGTGAGGTTGACCATCTCGATGATGGTCTTGACCCCGCGGCCCTCCTCGCCGACCAGCCACGCCGTCGCGCCGTCGTACTCGACCTCACTGGAGGCGTTGGCGTGGTTGCCCAGCTTGTTCTTCAGACGCTGCAGGAACATCCGGTTACGGGTGCCGTCGGGCAGCACCCGGGGCAGGAAGAAGCAGCTGACGCCCTGCGCGGTCTGGGCAAGGACCAGGAACACATCACTCATCGGAGCCGAGGTGAACCATTTGTGACCGGTCAGCGTGTAGCTGCCGTCGGCGTTGCGCACCGCCTCGGTGGTGCCGGCCCGGACATCGGAGCCACCCTGCTTCTCGGTCATCGACATTCCCGCGGTGATACCGGCTTTCGTGCTCGGCACCGTCAGCTCGGGGTCGTAGACCCGGCTGGTCAGCAGGGGTTCGTAGACGGCGGCCAGCTCCGGATTGAACCGCAGCGCGGGTACGACGGCATAGGTCATCGAGATCGGGCAGATATGGCCGGGCTCCGGCGTCCACACCGAGGTCTTGGCCGCCCGCACCACATGCGATCCGGCGCGGTCATCGGCCCACGGCGCGGCGTGCAAGCCGTGGCCGACCGCGACGTTCATCAGCTCGTGATAGGCCGGGTCGTATTCGACCTCGTCCACGCGGTGCCCGTACCGGTCATGGGTGTGCAACTCGGGACGGTGCCGGTCGGCGAGCTCGCCCCAGCGCTGAGCCTTGTCCGTGCCGCTGAGCGCCCCGAGCTCGGTGATCTCGTCGGCGCCCCAGCCGCCGCCCTCGCGGACGAGCGCCTCCATCAGCACCGGTGATGAGGCGGGATTATGGTCGCGCAGCGGCGGGACCTGATTGGTGACGACATGAGTGGCCATACGGACACTGTTACATTTTCTCGACAACTGCACAAGATACGTAACAGGTGCATACTCGTGCGGTGCAACCCAACACCGTCGTCCACGCCGTCGACCTCCCGCTCGACCATGAGCCGGTGCCCGCCGGGCAATCGGTCGCGGGCGATCCGAGCACCGCGGCGTCCGCGCTCACCCGGTTCGGCGGCCTGGAGGTCGGCGTCTGGGAGATGTCCGTCGGCACCATGACCGACATCGAGGCCGACGAGATCTTCGTCGTGCTCAGCGGCGCCGCCACCGTCGACTTCGCCGACGGCTCCCCCACCCTGGAGCTCCGAGCCGGCGACGTCGGGCGTCTCGCCGCCGGCGCTCACACCACGTGGACGGTCACCGAGACCCTGCGCAAGATCTACCTCACCTAGCCATGCCCTACGTCGAGGCGTCCATACGCAGCAAGCAATTCGTGGCAGCAGCACGCGCCGTCATGTCACGTCAGGGTGTCGCGGCCACCGCGCTGCGCGCCGTCGCCGCCGAAGCCGAGGTGCCACTCGGCACATTGCAGTACGTGTTCCCCAGCAAGGAACTGCTGCTGCGGGCCGTCATCGAGGACGTCATCGAGCAGATCTCGACCGTCCTCACCGCCAGCGTCGACGTCGACCGGGGGCTGGCACATGCCATCCGACAGGGGCTGACGGTCTTCTGGTCCGAGTTGGTCATCGGACAGGTCGACTCCCAGCTGATGCAATTCGAACTGGTCAACTACGCACTGCGGCAGCCGGGTCTGGAGCATCTGGCGCAATGGGAGTACCAGCGCTACGCCGAGGCCATCGCGCAGTGGTGCCAGAGTGCGGCCACCAACGCAGGTGAGGACAGCGCGGTCGGTTGCGACCAGCTGGCGCGGCTCATCCTGGCCGGCGTCGACGGGCTGACGATGCAGTACGCCTGTGACCCCGACGACGAGCGCGCGCAGGCCGACCTCGCCGTGCTGGCCGATATGGTCATCGCCGCGGCCGGTGTCTGAGCGGTTCGGTCAGCCCACCGCGATGGACGCGGCGCGGCGCGTTTCGTGCACCCGCAGGCCGTAGAACACCACCGCGGCCAGCCCCCAGCCGAGCAGGACGTCGATGACATAGTGCTCGGCGGTGTAGACCAGGGTGAACGCCATCACCAGCGGATAGGCGATCAGCACCGGCCGCCAGCGCCGGCTCAGCCGGGTCCATAGGAAGGCGGCCAGAGCGGCCGACATGCCGGCGTGCAACGACGGGATGGCCGCGACCAGATTGACGCTGGCCTGGCCCTGGTCGAGCAGAGCCGTTGCGGTGTGCAGATCCAGCGCGCGCCAGCCCCGCGCGACGATGCGTTCGATCCACTCGTTGGCGCCGTCCATGCTGGTGCTCATCGCGCCCAACACCCCGCCGTCGGGCACACCACGCGCGGAACCGAACATGCACTCCGGTCCCGACGGTCCCCCGGCCACATCGGCCGCGGTGCACCGTGCGGCGGCCCACGGCGGCGCCGCGGGCACCAGCGCGTAGATGAGCAGGCCTGCGAAGTTCAGGCCAACGAACAGTTTGACGAAACTCTTCCACTCGTCGCGGTTGCGCAGCCAGAGCACGCCGGCAATGACATACGGCAGGATGAAGAAGGACATGTACACCGAGCTCATGAGCACTTCCCACAGCGGCGGCTCGGGCAGCTTGAGTCGCTCCTGCAGCCACACCGTCGGCATATGGCCGAAGAACATCCATCGATCGGCGTCGGCCTGCCAGTGCCACATCGTCGGTCTGCCGACCAGATCTGCCGCCCCGCGGCTCAGGTCGTAGGCGATCAGCAGCAACGCAAAAGGCAACCAGTCGCGGATGACGTAGAGCACCGCACGACCCTGACCGATGCTGGCCGCCATCAGACCGGTGCCGATATAGACCAGCAGCAGCTCGCGGTTGAACGCGAAGCCGTCGGTCACCGTGCGATAGATGACGACGCCCGCCCAGATCGCGATCGCGGCGTAGCGCAGGTACCGCAGGCGCTGAGGCCGACGGTCGGTACCGTCCGGCAGCGAAACGATCGACTGTTCCTCGTCAATCGTGGCCACGTTACGGGAGCCTAGTTCACCTGCTGGTCACCCGGCGTTTGCCCGAGGTTGCGGTGTGGTGTCAGATGTTGTCGCGCAGAAACGCGATGTCATCCTTGCGGCCGTCCTCGGACGTCTCGCAGATCACCGGGGCATCGGCGGCCTTCACGACGGCCACCAGCAGGTCGGGATCGATCTGCCCGGTACCGAAGTTGGCGTGCCGGTCGGCGCCGGAGCCGGCCGCGTCGCGGGAGTCGTTGCAATGCACCAGATCGATGCGGCCGGTGATGGCCTTGATCCGGTCGACCGCGTCGATGAGTGCCTCACCGGCCGCCCATGCGTGGCATGTGTCCAGGCAGAACCCGATCCCCTTGTCGCCGATGCGTTCCCACAACCGGCCGATGGTGTCGAAATGACGCGCCATCGCATGGTCGCCGCCCGCGGTGTTCTCCAGGTACACCGGCACGTCGGTCTCCAGGTAGTCCAGCGCCTTGGCCCAGCGCTCGAACCCGGCCTCCATGTCGTTGTCGTCGGCGTGCCCGCCGTGCACGATCACCGCGGTCGCGTTGATCTCGGCGGCGGCATCGCAGGTGTCCTGCAGGATCTTGCGGGACGGGATGCGCACCCGGTTGTTCGCCGAAGCCACGTTGATCAGGTACGGCGCGTGTACGTACAGCGGGACGGCCGCGGCCTTGAGGGCTTCGGCATCCTCGCGGGGCTTGGGTTTCTTCCAGCTCTGCGGGTTACCGAGGAAGAACTGCACCACGTCGGCGTTCTCGTCGGCGGCCGCGGCCAGCGGGTCGTCGGGGTTCACATGCGATCCGATGAGCACGCGGCCAGTCTAGGCGCGCGCACCGACGGGCCTACGGGGGCGGCGTCACGTCGAATGTGCATCTGTTGCGGTGTTCCCGCCGAAAGTCCGACGACGATTCACACTCGGCGCGCGGCAGATCTCTCAGAGGTCTCACAACCTGGGCGGCCCGAGACTGGGTCGATGAGCAGACCGTTTCTCGGTAGCGACGCCGTCGCGCAAGGCAGGGTGACGGCCCACTCGTTACGGACTCACCATGACGCCCTCTATCCCAACGTCTACCTCCAGAGGGACATCGCGTTGACCGCGGCTCTGCGCGCCGAGGCCGCGTGGCTGTGGTCCCGGCGCCGCGCCATCGTCGCAGGCAACTCGGCGGCTGCCCTGCATCGCGCGAAGTGGGTCGACGCCCATCGCCCCGCAGAATTGATACACGCCAACCGTCGCCCACCGCGGGGTATCCACACCTGGGCCGATCGGATCGCGGACGACGAGATCGTCGAGATACGCGGGATGCCAACGTGCACACCGGCGCGGGCCGCACTCGATATCGCCTGCCGATACCCGCCGGACCGGGCGGTCGCTGCGCTCGACGCGCTGGCCCACACGACACGGCTCGACCTGACAGCCGTGCAGAAGCTGATGGCCCGGTATCCGGGCAGGCGCGGGCTGCGCGGGGCACCCGCAATCCTCGACCTCGTGGACGCCGGAGCGGAGTCACCGCGCGAGACCTGGCTACGGTTGGTCGTCATCCGCGCCGGTTATCCACGTCCACAGACCCAGGTCCGCATCCGCGATCGGTACGGCTACGAATTCGCCCGCGTCGACCTCGGCTGGATCGACCGCCGGATCGGTATGGAATACGAAGGGCGGCATCACCAGAGCGACCCGTTGACCTATGAGCGCGATATCCACCGCCTCGAAGAGCTGACGCATCAGGGCTGGACCATCATCCGGGTCACGGCCGCCGACACTGAGGACAGCGTCCTGATCCGACTCGGTGACGCGTGGCAGCGCCGAGTGTGAAACCGCTGCGGAAAGTCGCCCAAGTTTCCGACGACGATTCAAATTCGCCGGCACCCGGGCACGAAAAAGGCCCCCGGGACGAATCCCGAGGGCCTTCTCCGAAACGAACTACCGGTAGTCCGAGTAACCGTAATCGTCCAGCGGCACGGCAGCGCCGGTGCTCTGGCCGAAGTCCGGGCTGTAGTACTGATCCTCGTAGGACGGGATCGTGTACGCCGCAGCGCGGGCCTCTTCGGTCGGGTTGACCTGGATGTCGCGGTAACGGGCGATGCCGGTACCGGCCGGGATCAACTTACCGATGATCACGTTCTCCTTCAGACCCATCAGCTTGTCGCTGCGGCAGTTGATCGCCGCATCGGTCAGCACGCGAGTGGTCTCCTGGAACGACGCCGCCGACAGCCACGAATCGGTGGCCAGCGATGCCTTCGTGATACCCATCAGCACCGGACGTCCCGCCGCGGGCTCGTTGCCCTCGGCGACGACGCGACGGTTCTCCGACTCGAACTCGCTGCGCTCGGTCAGCGATCCGGGCAGGAACTCCGTGGCACCGGAATCGATGATCGTCACGCGACGCAGCATCTGCCGCACGATGACCTCGATGTGCTTGTCGTGGATCGACACACCCTGGGCGCGGTAGACCTCCTGGACCTCACGGACCAGGTGGATCTGCACCTCGCGCGGGCCCTGCACACGCAGCACCTCGTGCGGATCGGCAGCACCTTCCATGAGCTGCTGGCCGACCTCGACGTGGTCACCATCGGAGAGCAGGCGCTCGGAACCGTCGTCGTGCTTGAACACCTTCAGGCGCTGACGACGGGTCAGCTTGTCGTAGACGACTTCCTCGCCACCATCGTCGGGAACGATGGTGATCTTGTAGAACTTGTCGGTCTCCTCCAGCTGCACCCGGCCGGTGACATCGGCGATCGGGGCCTTGTTCCGCGGAACGCGGGCCTCGAACAGCTCCTGCACACGCGGCAGACCACCGACGATGTCGGCGCCACCGGTGACACCACCCTGGTGGAAGGTACGCATGGTCAGCTGCGTGCCGGGCTCACCGATCGACTGCGCCGCGACGATACCGACGGCCTCGCCGATGTCGACGAGCTTGCCGGTGGCCATCGAGCGGCCGTAGCACATGGCGCAGACGCCGGTGCCCGTGGTGCAGGTCAGCACGGAGCGGACCTTGACCTCGGTGATGCCGGCGGCCAGCAGCGCGTCGATGGCCGGGTCGCCCAGGTCATGTCCACGCTCGATGACGACGTTGCCGTTGGCGTCCACCGCGTCGGTGGCCAGCGTGCGGGCGTACGCCGACGTCTCGATGTGCTGATCGCGGACCAGCGTGCCGTCCTCTGCCTTCTCGGCCAGCGTGACGTTGATGCCGCGCTCGGTCTGGCAATCGGTCTCACGCACGATGACGTCCTGCGACACGTCCACCAGACGACGGGTCAGGTAACCCGAGTCGGCGGTACGCAGCGCGGTGTCGGCCAGACCCTTACGGGCACCGTGGGTGTTGATGAAGTACTCCAGCACGGTCAGGCCCTCGCGGAACGAGGACTTGATCGGACGCGGGATGTACTCACCCTTCGGGTTGGTCACCAGACCCTTCATGCCCGCGAGCGTGCGGGTCTGGGTGATGTTGCCCGTGGCGCCGGACTTCACGATCGTGATGATCGGGTTGTCCGAGGGGTAGTACTCCTCCAGCGCCTTACCGACCTCTTCGGTGGCCTGCTGCCAGATCTTCACCAGCTCGCCGTTGCGCTCGTCATGGTTGAGCTTGCCGCGCTGGTACTGCTTCTCGATCGCGTCGGCTTCGCCCTCGTAGCGCTCCAGGATCTCGGTCTTCTGCGGCGGCACGAGCACGTCGGCCATGGAGACCGTCACGCCCGAGCGGGTCGCCCAGTGGAAGCCGGCGTCCTTGAGCTTGTCGACGGTCTGCGCGACGACGATCATCGGGTAACGCTCGGCGAGATCGTTGATGATCGACGCCTGCGCCTTCTTGAACATCTGCGCGTTCACGAACGGGTAGCCCTTGGGCAGCAGCTCGTTGAACAGCACCCGACCCAGCGTGGTCGAGGCGGTCCAGGCATCCCCGTGCTTCCAGCCCTCGGGGAACAGCTGTGCCTCGATGTCGGCCGGCGGACGCAGGGTGGTCAGCCGCACCTTGATCTTGGCGCGCACGCTCAGCGCACCGCGGTCCATGGCCATGATGGCCTCGGCCGGGCTGCTGTAGACGCCGGTCTCCGGGGTGTCCTTGGCGGCCGGGGTGTATTCGCCCTTGTCACCGTCGATCTCGGTGGTCAGGAAGAACAGACCGGTCACCATGTCCAGACGCGGCATGGCCAGCGGGCGACCCGACGCGGGCGACAGGATGTTGTTGCTGGACAGCATCAGGATGCGTGCCTCGGCCTGCGCCTCCGCCGACAGCGGCAGGTGCACGGCCATCTGGTCACCGTCGAAGTCGGCGTTGAACGCCTCACACACCAGCGGGTGCAGCTGGATGGCCTTGCCCTCGACCAGCTGCGGCTCGAAGGCCTGGATACCCAGGCGGTGCAGCGTAGGTGCACGGTTCAGCAGCACCGGGTGCTCGGCGATGACCTCTTCGAGGACATCCCACACCTGGGGACGCTGACGTTCCACCATGCGCTTGGCGCTCTTGATGTTCTGCGCGTGGTTCAGGTCGACCAGACGCTTCATCACGAACGGCTTGAACAGCTCGAGTGCCATCAGCTTGGGCAGACCGCACTGGTGCAGCTTGAGCTGCGGACCGACGACGATGACCGAACGGCCGGAGTAGTCGACGCGCTTACCGAGCAGGTTCTGACGGAAGCGGCCCTGCTTGCCCTTGAGCAGATCGGACAGCGACTTGAGCGGACGGTTGCCCGGCCCGGTGACGGGCCGGCCACGACGGCCGTTGTCGAACAGCGCGTCCACCGACTCCTGAAGCATGCGCTTCTCGTTGTTGACGATGATCTCGGGAGCACCGAGGTCGATCAGTCGCTTGAGTCGGTTGTTGCGGTTGATGACGCGGCGGTACAGGTCGTTCAGGTCGGAGGTCGCGAAGCGGCCACCGTCGAGCTGGACCATCGGGCGCAGCTCCGGCGGGATCACCGGAACGGCGTCGAGCACCATGCCCATCGGCGAGTTGCCGGACTGCTGGAACGCGGCGACGACCTTCAGTCGCTTGAGCGCACGCAGCTTCTTCTGGCCCTTGCCGTTCTTGATGGTGTCGCGCAGCGACTCGGCCTCGGCGTCGATGTCGAAGGTCTCGATGAGCTTCTTGATCGACTCGGCACCCATCGCGCCGGTGAAGTACTCGCCGTAGCGGTCGACGAGCTCGCGGTAGAGCACCTCGTCGACGATGAGCTGCTTGACGGCCAGCTTGGTGAAGGTGGTCCAGATCTCGTCGAGCCGGTCCAGCTCACGCTGGGCCCGGTCGCGCAGCTGGCGCATCTCACGCTCGCCACCGTCGCGCACCTTGCGGCGCACGTCGGACTTGGCGCCTTCCTTCTCCAACTCGGCCAGGTCGGCTTCGAGCTTCTGGGCCCGGGCCTCCAGGTCGGCGTCACGCTGATCCTCGACGGCCTTCTTCTCGACGACCATCTCGGCCTCGAGCGTGGACAGCTCGTTGTGCCGCATCTCGGTGTCGACCGCGACGATGACGTAGGCCGCGAAGTAGATGATCTTTTCCAGATCCTTCGGGGCCAGGTCCAGCAGGTAGCCCAAGCGCGACGGGACGCCCTTGAAGTACCAGATGTGCGTGACGGGCGCGGCCAGCTCGATATGGCCCATCCGCTCACGACGCACCTTGGCGCGGGTCACCTCGACGCCGCAGCGCTCGCAGATGATGCCCTTGAAGCGGACACGCTTGTACTTGCCGCAGTAGCACTCCCAGTCGCGAGTAGGTCCGAAGATCTTCTCGCAGAACAGGCCGTCCTTTTCCGGCTTGAGCGTGCGGTAGTTGATGGTCTCCGGCTTCTTGACCTCGCCGTAGGACCAGTTGCGGATGTCGTCCGCGGTCGCCAGACCGATGCGGAGTTCATCGAAGAAGTTGACGTCTAGCACGTAACTCCCTTTCCCCTTGCGGGACTAGAAATACTAATTAGGCCAGATCTTCGACAGAGGCGGATTCGTTGCGCGACAAGTTGATTCCGAGGTTGGCAGCGGCGCGCTCCAGGTCCTCGTCGTCTCCGTCCCGCATCTCGATCGCCGCGCCGTCCGAAGACAGCACCTCAACGTTCAGGCAGAGCGACTGCAGCTCCTTGAGAAGCACCTTGAACGACTCCGGGATGCCCGGCTCGGGGATGTTCTCGCCCTTGACGATTGCCTCGTACACCTTCACGCGGCCCACCGTGTCATCGGACTTGATGGTGAGCAGCTCCTGCAGCGTGTACGCCGCGCCGTAGGCCTGCATGGCCCAGCACTCCATCTCACCGAATCGCTGACCACCGAACTGCGCCTTACCACCGAGCGGCTGCTGGGTGATCATCGAGTACGGACCGGTCGAACGGGCGTGGATCTTGTCGTCGACCAGGTGGTGCAGCTTCAGGATGTACATGTAGCCGACCGTCACCGGGTACGGGAACGGTTCGCCACTGCGGCCGTCGAACAGCTCGGCCTTGCCCTGTGCGTTGACCATGACATCGCCGTCGCGGTTGGGGAGGGTCGAGCCGAGCAGGCCTTCGAGCTCCTTCTCCTGCGCGCCGTCGAACACCGGGGTCGCCACGATGGAGTCGGACGGGGCCGACTGCATGCCCTCGGGCAGGTTGGCCGCCCATTCGGGTGAACCCTCGATGTTCCAGCCGGCCTTGGCCACCCACCCGAGGTGGGTTTCCAGGATCTGACCGATGTTCATACGACGCGGCACACCGTGGGTGTTGAGGATGATGTCCACGGGGGTGCCATCGGGCATGAACGGCATGTCCTCGACGGGCAGGATCTTGCCGATGACGCCCTTGTTGCCGTGGCGTCCGGCGAGCTTGTCGCCGTCGGAGATCTTGCGCTTCTGGGCCACGTAGACGCGGACCAGCTCGTTGACACCGGCGGGCAGCTCGTCGTCGTCCTCGCGGCTGAACACGCGGATGCCGATGACCTTGCCGGACTCACCGTGGGGCACCTTGAGCGACGTGTCGCGGACCTCGCGGGCCTTCTCACCGAAGATGGCGCGCAGCAGGCGCTCTTCGGGGGTCAGCTCGGTCTCGCCCTTCGGGGTGACCTTGCCGACCAGGATGTCGCCGTCGCGGACCTCGGCGCCGATGCGGATGATGCCGCGCTCGTCGAGATCGGCGAGCACCTCATCGGAGACGTTCGGGATGTCCCGGGTGATCTCCTCGGCGCCCAGCTTGGTGTCGCGGGCATCGATCTCGTGCTCTTCGATGTGAATCGAGGTGAGCACGTCCTCTTCCACCAGACGGTTGGAGAGGATGATCGCGTCCTCGTAGTTGTGACCCTCCCACGGCATGACGGCCACGAGCAGGTTCTTGCCGAGGGCCATCTCACCGTTCTCGGTGCAGGGACCGTCGGCGAGGACCTGTCCGGCCTCCACACGCTGTCCGGTGTCCACGATCGGGCGCTGGTTGGCGCACGTGCCGTGGTTGGACCGGGCGAACTTGCGCATCCGGTAGGTCTGGCGGCTGCCGTCATCGGCCATCACGGTGATGTAGTCGGCCGAGACCTCTTCGATGACACCGGTCTTGTCGGCGACGACCACGTCACCGGCGTCGATCGCGGCGCGCAGCTCCATACCGGTACCGACCAGCGGGGCCTCGCTGCGGACCAGCGGAACGGCCTGGCGCTGCATGTTGGCACCCATCAGGGCACGGTTGGCGTCGTCGTGCTCGAGGAACGGGATCATCGCGGTCGCGACCGACACCATCTGGCGCGGCGAGACGTCCATGTAATCCACATCGTCGGCCGAGACGAACTCGACCTCGCCGCCCTTACGGCGGACCAGGATGCGGTCCTCCTCGAAGCGGCCGTTGGCATCCAGCGGCGAGTTGGCCTGCGCCACGATGTGGCGGTCCTCCTCGTCGGCGGTCAGGTAGTCGATCTGGTCGGTGACCACACCGTCGGTGACCTTGCGGTACGGCGTCTCGATGAAGCCGAACGGGTTGACCCGGGCGTACACCGACAACGAACCGATCAGACCGATGTTCGGACCCTCAGGGGTCTCGATCGGGCACATCCGGCCGTAATGGCTGGAGTGCACGTCGCGGACCTCAAGTCCGGCACGCTCACGGGACAGACCACCGGGGCCCAGCGCCGACAGACGACGCTTGTGGGTCAGACCCGACAGCGGGTTGTTCTGGTCCATGAACTGCGACAGCTGGCTGGTCCCGAAGAACTCCTTGATCGCCGCCACGACGGGACGGATGTTGATCAGGGTCTGCGGGGTGATCGCCTCGACGTCCTGGGTGGTCATGCGCTCGCGCACGACCCGCTCCATGCGCGACAGGCCGACCCGGATCTGATTCTGGATCAGCTCGCCCACGGTGCGCAGACGACGGTTGCCGAAGTGGTCGATGTCATCGACCTCGACGGGCACCTCGACACCACCGGGCGCGGTCATCACCTTGTCGCCCTGGTGCAGACGCACCAGGTACTCGATGGTGGCGACGACGTCCTCTTCGGTGAGCGTCGAGTTGGTGATCGGCTGGCCCGCGTTCAGGCCGAGCTTCTTGTTCACCTTGTACCGGCCCACGCGGGCCAGGTCGTAGCGCTTGTCCTTGAAGAACAGGTTCTCCAGCAGGGTCTGCGCCGACTCCTTGGTCGGGGGCTCGCCCGGGCGCAGCTTCCGGTAGATGTCCAGCAGCGCCTCGTCGGTACCGGCGGTGTTGTCCTTCTCCAGCGTGCTCATCATGATCTCGGAGAAGCCGAAGCGCTCGGTGATCTGCTCGTTGGTCCAGCCGAGCGCCTTGAGCAGCACGGTGACCGGCTGGCGACGCTTGCGGTCGATGCGCACACCGACGGTGTCGCGCTTGTCGACGTCGAACTCCAGCCAGGCGCCGCGGCCCGGGATGACCTTGACGCTGTGCAGGTCCTTCTCGGTCGCCTTGTCGATCGACGAGTCGAAGTACACGCCCGGCGAGCGGACCAGCTGGCTCACCACGACACGCTCGGTGCCGTTGATGATGAAGGTGCCCTTCTCGGTCATCATCGGGAAGTCACCCATGAAGACCGTCTGGCTCTTGATCTCGCCGGTGTTGTTGTTGATGAACTCGGCCGTGACGAACAGCGGGGCCGCGTACGTCATGTCCTTGTCTTTGCACTCGTCGACCGGGGCCTTGACCTCGTCGAAGCGCGGATCCGAGAAGCTCAGCGACATGGAGCCGGAGAAGTCCTCGATCGGGGAGAGTTCGGCAAGGACCTCTTCAAGACCGCCCACGGGGTTCACGTCGCCGCGGTCGACTGCCTTGGTGCGCCACTTGTCCGAACCGACCAGCCACTCGAACGAGTCGGTCTGAACGTCGAGCAGCCCCGGAACCTCAAGAGGCTCGCGGAGCTTGGCGAAGGAAATACGATTGGGCGCTCCCGGAACGGAGCTATTAGTGGAATCTGACTTGCTCTGGCTCGAGACTGCCAAGATGCACCCTTCCAGCTATATCTGCATCGGTTCGGCTGGCTCTCAAGCCCGAATCTTCGGGGAACCACGGCACGCGTCTAGATCGCTGAGCAGGGCTCAGGCTAGGTCCACGATGTCAGGTGCACAGAAGGGTGGGCAGGATGCAGCCAGCGCAACGTCCAACAATAGCGGAACATGGCGCATTCCTCAACCACGGCATGTATGGGGTGCATCCGGCGCTGGCTGGCGTCTGGATCCTGCACTCTTCCTCATACATTGCTGCCCAACAGACTGGCCCGTTTGCCTCCGTCCGTCAAGAGATAAGGCCGTGTCGGCTGTGGAGTTTTCAGATTTGCTCGGCGCAATGTTCCGCTGACAGCCGCGTCGTGCCCATATATCCGCGACGGAGCTGTCAGCGGAACATTGCGTCCGGCCACGACAAAGAAACCGCCCGGGCGACAGCCCGCGCGGTTTCTTTGTCGGATCAGGTTCTACTGGTTGCTCACCGGGATGGACTGCGTCGGGGCGTCGTCCTCCTGGTTGTGCGGACGCGCCGCAACGTGGCCGGGCTCGTGCGAGGCGTACTGGTGGGTGCCCTCCAGGTCGTCGCGGATGGCCTCCTGGGCGGCCGGCGGCAGCGTGTGCAGGATCTCGCGCACACGAGCCTGACGACGGGCCACACCCTTACGTTCGGGCATGCCGGGGGTGGCCGAAAGCTGCGGCGGCACACCCTCGATCTCCTCGACACCACCGTCGTGCTGCCCCTGCTCCAGCATGGCCTGCTCGGCGGCCGCGGTCGCCTCGTCCTTCTCCTCGGACATACCGATCGGACCGATACGGCGACCGTTGAGGAACTGCTTGACCACCGGCTCTTCGGAGGTCAGCAGCACCTCGCGCGGGCCGAACATCACCAGCTGCTTGCGGAACAGCATGCCGATGTTGTCGGGCACCGTACGGGCGATGTTGATGTTGTGCGTCACGATCAGCACCGTCGCGTCGATCTGGGCGTTGATATCGATCAGCAACTGCGAGAGATAGGCGGTACGGACCGGGTCCAGACCGGAGTCCGGCTCGTCGCACAGGATGATCTGCGGGTCCAGCACCAGCGCGCGGGCCAGGCCGGCACGCTTGCGCATACCACCGGAGATCTCACCGGGGAACTTGTGCCCGTCGTTGGGCATACCGACGAGCTCGAGCTTTTCCATGACGATGTTGCGAATCTCGGACTCGCTCTTCTTCGTGTGCTCACGCAACGGGAAGGCGGTGTTGTCATAGATGTTCATCGAGCCGAACAGCGCACCGTCCTGGAACAGCACACCGAACAGGGTGCGGATCTCGTAGAGCTCCTTGGCCGAGCACTCCAGGATGTTCGTGCCGTCGATGATGATCGAGCCGCGCTCAGGCCGCAGCAGACCGATCAGCGACTTCAGGAACACCGACTTACCCGTACCCGAGGGGCCCAGCAGAACGCTGACCTCACCTGCGGGAATCGACATCGTGACGTCTTCCCAGATCTTCGACGACCCGAACGACTTGCTCAGGTTGTTCACGTCGATTTGGACGCCCATACATGTTCCTTCCGATTGCAGCCCGGGTATTACCACTCGCCTGGGGCACCTGTGGCTTGAGTCACTGTAACCTACGCGCATTTCCAGCAACTACGAACGGTTGCCCTGCGCAGGCACGGAAACGACTGCGGGCCGGGTCGAATGATCGACCCGGCCCGTAGTGCGAGTGAACTACTTGACGGTGACGGTGGCGCCGGCGGCCTCGAGCTTGGCCTTGGCATCGTCAGCGGCTTCCTTGTTGACCTTCTCCAGCAGCGGCTTGGGCGCGCCGTCGACGAGGTCCTTGGCTTCCTTCAGGCCCAGACCGGAGACGATCTCGCGGACGACCTTGATGACGCCGATCTTCTTGTCGCCGGCACCCTCGAGGATGACGTCGAATTCGCTCTGCTCTTCGGCGGCCTCGGCGGGCGCACCGGCGGCGGGGCCGGCGGCCACGGCGACCGGAGCGGCGGCGGTGACGTCGAAGGTCTCCTCGAACTGCTTCACGAACTCAGAGAGCTCCAGCAGGGTCATTTCCTTGAACGCGTCGAGCAATTCTTCGGTGGACAGCTTTGCCATGGTGATTCCTTATCTCTGTGGGTGGTGGTGGTATGTGCGGACTCAGGCGGCGGTTTCTTCGCCAGCCTTCTTCTCTTGCAGAGCTGCGGCCAGACGGGCGATCTGGGACGCGGGCGCCACGAACAGCGCCGCGGCCTGGGACTGCTTCGCCTTCAGCGCGCCGGCCAGCTTGGACAGCAGGACCTCGCGCGATTCCAGATCGGCGATGCGGTTGACCTCATGGACGGAAAGAGCCTTTCCGTCCATGTAGCCGCCCTTGACGACCAGTGCCTTGTTGTCCTTGGCGAACTTCTTGATCGCCTTCGCGGCGTCAACGGGCTCGCCGCTGATGAACGCGATGGCGGTCGGGCCGGCGAACAGATCGTCCAGACCCTCGATGCCGGCTTCGGCAGCCGCACGCTTGACCAAGGTGTTCTTGGCAACCGTGTAGGTGGTTCCGTCGCCCAGCGACCTGCGCAGCTCGGCAAGATTGGACACCGTCAGGCCGCGGTACTCGGTGACGACGGTGGCCGTCGCCTCCTTGAACTTCTCGGCGATGTCGGCGACCGCGGTGGCCTTTTCAGCCTTGGCCATGCTTGCCTCCTCGTGATGGTTGGGTCGTCCACCGCATGAGGGGCCAGAAATCACAAACGCCCCGACACAGAAAGGTCGGGGCGCGCAAGAATGCTTCTACCTCGTCCTCCTGCGTGGGCCGCCGGGAAATCCCGGACCTTCAACCTGTTACCAGGTGACCTACGGTCTTCGGTGGAACTGCAGAAGGATAGCCTGCCCGGCGGCCTCAGCCCAAATCAGCGCCGAACGCCGGGTCAGGTGATCGCCAGCACCCCCGCCCCGATGAGCCCGGCATCCGACCCCAGCTCGGCGGACACCACCCGCAGATCGCGCAGGAACGTCAGCCCGGCGTAGTCGGCCAGCGCCGCGCGCAGCGGGTCGAACAGCACCGGCCCGGCTTTGGCCACCCCGCCGCCGATGACCACCAGATCCAGATCGCATACCGCGCCGGTCGAGGCGATCATCGCGGCCACCGCGGTCGCACCGCGACGGAACGCCTCGACGGCGATCGGATCATCGCGTTGGACGTCCGCGGCGAGCTCTCTGGCATCGGTGCCCGCCCAGCCCTGCGCGCGGGCCCAGCGGGTCATCGACGGCCCGGAGGCCACCGTCTCCACGCAGCCGCGGCCCCCGCACGGACAGCGCTGCCCGTCGAGCTCGATCACCGTGTGCCCGACGTGCCCGGCGTTGCCGGTGCGGCCGTCATAGGGCATGCCGTCGAGCACCAGTCCCCCACCGATACCGGTCGAGACCACCATGCCCAGCACGAACTGTGCGTCCCGTCCCGCGCCGTACCGGTGTTCGCCGAGCGCCATACACAGCCCGTCACCGCCGAGTCGTACGCGCAGCCCGGTCAGCTCCGCGACGCGTGCCACGATCGGGAAGTCCCGCCACACACCGATGTTCACCGGGCTGATCGCCCCGGCGCCGAGGTCCACCGGTCCGGCCGACGAGATGCCGACGGCCTCGACCGCCCCGCCGGCACCGGCGCCGAGGGTGGTCGTGATCAGGTCGGCCGTCGCGTGCCAGGCGTCCTCGGCCGAGGTCTGCGGTGTCGGCACCTGGGTCCGGTGCACCAGGGTGTTGCCGTCGACCAGTGCGGCGGCGATCTTGGTGCCACCGATGTCGATCGCGAGGACCGTCATCAGTGCCGGTGGGTGTTGTCGGGCTGACGCGGATCGCCGGGGTGCTCGTATCCGGGTGCCAGCTGCACGAGTTCGGCGGTGCGGACGTCCAGCCATTGTCGGAACACGCGCCGCTGCGCCGCCGATCGCAGGTGCTCGGCGATCAGCAGATAGGCCTCATCCAGCGGCAGCGGCACCGATCGGCGTGGCCCGAACCGGCCGGGGTTGCGCCGGTGGTAGTCGGCGATCTCGATATCGGTCACGTCGACGCGGGCGGTGACAGCGGCGAACGCGGCCCGACCCGCGGACGTGCTCAGGACGGCCGCGGCGATGCTGCCGATCTCAAGGCGCGCGGTCATATCGGGCAGGATCTCCTCCTGCGTCGGGATGTGGCCCGGGGTGCCCGTCTCGAGTTCGACGACCCGTTCGGCGGCCAGCAGCTGGGTCAGCCAGCGTCGCAGCTGCCGGCCCTCGCTGGTACCCGGCCGTGGCAGCGCAGCCGCCGAATTACCTTCTCGTAGTTGCTTTTCCCTTTCGTCGACTGCGGCGACGGTGATCGCGACACCGCCCACCAGCGCCGCGGTCACGTCACCACCACCGCGACGGCCGGCGAGTAGACCAGCGCACCCGCCGCGGCCACCCGGACCAGCGCCCACCATCGGCCCGGTGCCACCGAGGCCGGCGGGGTGACGTCGAAGTCCAGGGTGACCCGACCCGCTGCCGGCAGTTCCGCGCCGATCACGGCGGGCCCCAACCACTCCCAGGTGCCCCATGGACTGATCAGATGCGCCTCCACCGAGAGGTCGGCGCGGGCGTCGGTGCCGACGGTGACGCTCAGTCGCCCCTGACCGCCGGGTCGGACCCGCACCTGCTTCGGCCCGTCGACCAACCGCAGCACCTCCTGATCAGTCGCCTCGCCGACGTGGACCAGGCAGACATCCTCGACCACCTGACGCCACGCGGCCGGCAGACCTCGCCCGCCGGTGAGCGCCAACTCCACACGCACCGGGTACAGACCGGGCTGCGCCGCAGCGGGTACCGCCAAGGTGACCTCGGCGTCAAGGTACTCCCCCGGCGGCAACACGAAGGTCACTTCGTCGGGGTCGGCCGACCATTGCGGTGGGCAGATCAGCCGGACCCGGCCGCGCAGTGCGGCATCGGTGCAGTCGCTGGCGGCGGTCAGTCGTAGCTGCAGCGCTGTGCCCGGCTGCACCTGCGCCTGCCGGGGATGCACGTGGGCGACCGCGGGCAACCCGCCCAGTGGTGCGGGGCCGCGGTTGTGCAGCCAGTATCGCGCGTAGACCGGTTGCGCCGCTTCGGCTTCGGGGCCGATGGGGTCGTGGTCGGCGTGCAGGATCTGCACCGCGTCCAGGTGCGCCAGCATGGTGGCGATCTGATAACCGTGCAGCGCATCGGTTGCCGGGCCGGAATCGTTTTCCAACAGGTCGCCGTGGCGCAGACCGGAGACCGCGCAGATACCCGACCGGATGACGAACGGCGTGTGCCTGCCATGCGTCTCGACGAGCCGCATGGCCACCGATCCGGCGTCGACACCGGCGAGCGCGCCTGCCGCCATCGGGTTCCCCGCGGCCTTGAGCGCGCCGAGCTGAACACCCTCGGCGTCGACATCGAGCAGGGCGCCGTGCGCGGGAAGCAGATCCGCTCCCGCCCGCCGATTCACCACCGCGATCAACGGGTGGCCGAATTCTGCGCTGCAGCGCGGTATTCCGCGGTCCCGCCAGTCACCAGAACCGGCGACCAGCGCGTAGTCGAAGGTGTGCGTCCAGTGCTGCAGCCCGAAGTTGGATCCGTCCGGCGCGGTGCGACGTGGCGGGTCGATCCAGGTTCCCGAGGGCCAACCCGTGCACGAGCGCATGAGCGACGTGTGCAGCGTGCCGTCGGGTTCGACTGCGAAGCCGGGCACCCCGCGGTTGAGCAGCGCGACCGTGGCCGGTTCGAAGGGTTCCATCCCGGCCGGCGTCTGCTGTGACACCGCGATCTCGGCGTCGGCGATATCGTCGATCAGTGCGGTGAGCCCGCCGGCGATGACGAGGACCGGCAGCGCGCGCTCGCCGCGCAGGTCGGCCCCCGGCACCCATTGCTGTTTCAGCGGTGCGACCGCGGGAACCCAGACGCGCGCCGCGCCGGTCGCCGAAAGCTGGCGGTTGAACTCGTGGCGATAGTCCGGCGCGGAAGCCAATACCGCTGCAGTGAAGGCATTCTCGTCCGGTCCACCGATGGCCAGTCGGGCGTCGGGTAGGTTGGAATCCACCGCCAGATCCCCGTAGCGGGGTTGCGCGGCGACGGTGCAGGTGGCGGTGACACCCGTGCGCACCAGCGCGACCATCAGGTCGCGGGCGTCGAAATCGTCGTCAGGGACCACCAGCTCGGCCACCGAGATCGCCCTGACCTGTTCCCCGACGCGCACCCGCAGCGTCGCCGAGAGGCCGAACCAGCCGTAGGCGGGGTTGTCCAAGGTGGACGGGTACACGGCGGCATCCACCGCCCGGTCTCCGTCGTGGAACAGTCCGAACCCGCGACCGATGACGGCGTCACCGACCTCGCTGACAGGCATGGCGCCGGGCACCGGGCATGGCCAGCGCAGCCGCAGCAGATCATCGGAACCGGTGAATTCGTCTATGACCGTGCGGTATTCGATGCGCTCGACACCGTGCCAGACGGTGATGGTCTGGGTGTAGCTCACCCCATCCCCGATATGCCCGGTGACGACCAGCCGTTCACCGAGCGCACACCGCCACAGCTGGACCGCCGCGGGATGTTCGGCCGATGTGGTCACCGGCCCGCGCGGCAGCAGATGCCAGGGTCCCTCACCGGCCTGCGGGTGGGCCGGATACTCGTCGTAGACCGCGAGTTCGTTGCCGACGCACCCGGCTGCGATCCATTCCCTGCCGTCGGTGATCAAGGAGCTGACCCCGCCGCCGCGGTCGGGGTCCACGGTCACCCGATGCCGGTCGGTGCCGATGGTGACACCGTCGTGCGGTTCCCAACGTGACCCGCGCCCTTCGGTGTCGAGGCGGTAGCCCTGCCAACCCAGCGAGCCGACACCCTCGGCCAGCCAGCTGACCCGGTTGTTCTCGATCAAGGTCGGCAACTCGGTGCCGTCGACGTCACGGACCACGCCGGTGAAGTCGTGATCCAGCTCGGCGGTGACGATATCGGTCCGGTTGTGCGCCAGCGGGTTCCACACCACCAGCGGGACATTCACCGCACCGGAGAGCAACCGTAGCGCGTTGTCGCGGGTGTTTCGGCCGATCTCCCACGCGTCGCGCCAGCCGGTCAGCAGGTCCAGGTACACCTGGTCGGACTCGGACCCGGTGATGGCGTCGTGGTGGGCGCCGTAGGCCAGCTGCACCCAGGCCTTGGTCAACGCGGCCTGCGGGTACCGCACCCCGCCGAGCACCCCGGCGAACACAGCAAAGCGCTCGGCCTCCAGCACGGAATTCTCGGCGGCGCGGTTGGCCTGTTTGGTGTCGATATAGGAGACGTCCTTGCCGGTGTAGATGGGATTCATATCCCTGGTCTGCACCGACGCCCGTCGCCCGGTCCGGTCGAGTTCGTCACGGACCGCGGCGAAGAACTCGCGCGGCAACGCGCACACAAACCGAGGCCAGGTGTAGCGGGCGTTCCAGTCGCGGTGGATCTCGGTGACCCACTTGTTCGGCGGCGTGTAGTCGGTGCCGACAGGAAGGAGCACGTTGCGGGTCAGCGCGACCTTTTTCAGTTCGGTGAACAGCCGGTAGGTTTCGGCCTCGGCGTCGGCGAGTGTGGGCGCGGAGTCCATCCACCAGCCCGCCGCGTAGTGCGCGGGCATGTAGTGGGTCAGCAGCCCGCGTCCCGACGGCGCGGTCCACTCGAATTCGCTGGCGAACTGCATCCGTTCGGGATCACCGTGATCGGCCATCGGGCCCCACTGGTGGTGCGGTCCCCGCGCCCACGAACTGGATGTCAGTCCGGCGTCGGCGGCCATCCCGGGAAACTGCGGATCGTGGCCGAACACGTCGAGCTGCCAGGCCGTCGCCGGGTCACCGCCGAGCACATGTCGCTGGAAACCGATGCCGGCCACGATATTCCGGATCGCCGTCTCGGGACTTGTCAGGTTGGTGTTCGGTTCGTTGTAGGTGCCGCCCATGATCTCGATGCGGCCTTCTTCGATGAGCCGGCGCAGATCGGTGCGTTCCTCGGGGTGGGTGTCCCAGAACGGTTTGAGGTAGTCGACCTCGGCGAGCACGAACTTGTATTCGGGCACCCTGCGAGCCATCTCGAGGTGGGCGGTGACGAGGTCGAAGCCATTGGTCTGCCGGCACGCTCCGGGCGGGTCCTCGGTCCACAGGCTGGTGTAGGCCGCCTGGGTGTTCCACCACACCGGGTCGTAGTGGAAGTGGCTGATCATGTGCATGGTCCAGCCTGGTTCGGCGACCACGAACTCGAAGGCGGTGTCGCCGATTCGGGCGTTGTGGCGCCGGCCCGGGCTGGGGTCGTCGACGTAGACCGGGATCTCGACGTAGGTATCCCCCGGTTGGGCGACGGCCTCACCGTGGATGCCGTACCCGCTCACCCGCACCGGTGTGGGGACCGCGCAGGCGGTGTGGTGGGCGCGGACGAGTTGCAGCGGGGCGGCCGGCGGCCCGACGAACAACTCCGTCGACTCCGCAGCTGTCACACGCATGCTCCGCACCCTACGTTCGGGTGCCTGCCCGCTGCAGCAGTTCGGCCGCGCTCCGCACGGCGTCGGCGACTTCGGGAGGTTCGAGTACCTCGAACTCACATCCAGGCATGGCCAGATAGAGCGCCATCACCCGCGGATCGTCGGCGCCGGTGGTCAGGATGCAGGCGTCGGCACCGTCGGGCTCGATGTGCACCGAGGCCGACGAGAAGGTCTGTGCCACAACATCGCGCGGTGCCTGATAGCGAACCTTGGCGATATAGCGGTAGGGCGAGCTGGTGATGGCGCGTTGCACATACTGGGCGGCGTCGGGGGCCGGGCGTGCGGTGAAGGTACTGCCGATGGCACGGACGGTGTCCATCCGGTCCAGGCGCAGGCTGCGCCAATCCTGCTTGTCCCTATCGAAGGCCAGCAGGTACCACCGGCGTCCGGTGGTGACCAGTTGGTAGGGCTCCAGGCGGCGTTGCGATGTCGCGCCGCGGATATCGGTGTACCCGCAACCGACATGTTCGTGGTCGCGGCAGGCCCTGGCCAGCGTCATCAGCACCTCGGGATCGACGGGGGCGTCGCTGTGGGTCGGGGTCAGGGTGACGGTGCTGTCGTGTACCGCGGCGACCTGCGAGCGCAGCCGCGAGGGCATCACCTGGTCGAGCTTGGACAGCGCGCGCAACGCGGACTCTCCGACGCCGGCCACGCTGCCGCCGGCGGCCAGCCGCAGACAGACGGCCATCGCGACGGCCTCGTCGGGGTCCAGCAGCAGTGGTGGCATCGCCGCGCCGGCGCCCAGCTGATAGCCGCCGCCGTGGCCCTTGCTGGCGTGCACCGGATAGCCGAGTTCGCGTAACCGCTCGACATCGCGCCGGACACTTCGGGTGGTGACCTCCAGGCGTTCGGCCAGCTCCTCGGAGGTCCACACGCGACGCGACTGCAGCAGACCGAGCAGTTGCAGAACCCGGGCGGTACTCATGTCCATCATGCTGCCGCACTCATAGGACCGAAACTGTCCTATACGGGTGCGAGTCTTTGAGCCATGAACACCGAACTGCTGGCCGATCAGCTGGACTTCCACTGGGATCACCAGCTGCGCCCGAGGCTTGCCGGCCTCACCGACGAGGAGTACTTCTGGTCGCCGGCGGCTGACTGCTGGACGATCGGTCCGGATGGCCGGGTGGATTTCGTCTACCCGGAGCCCGAGCCCGCACCGTTCACCACCATCGCGTGGCGCATGGCGCATGTGATCGTCGGCGTGTTGGCCATGCGGAGTCATTCCCATTTCGGTGGGCCGGCCGCCGACTACCAGACCTGGCCGTATGCCACCGACGCCGCGACCGCGCTGGCCCAGCTCGACGAGGAGAAGGCACGGTGGATGGCCGGGGTGCGCGCCCTGTCCGATGCGGATCTGCAGCGCCCCTGTGGCCCCGCCGAGGGCCCGTATGCCGAGTATCCGATGGCCGTGCTGGTGCTGCACATCAACCGCGAGGTGATCCACCACGGCGCCGAAATCTGTCTGCTACGAGATCTTTTCACCCACACCCAGAAGGAGAACTGAGATGCCCGCCATGCCCCCTCCCGTTGCCGACGAACGCGCCGGACTCAAGGAGTACGTCGCCGCCCAGCAATACGCCTTCCGGGCGATCGCCTTCGGCCTGACCGACGAGCAGGCACGATCCACGCCCAGTGTCAGCGCGTTGTCGATCGGCGGGCTGATCAAGCACGTCACCAGCTGTCAGAAGGGGTGGATGCAGCGGGTGGCGGCGGCCCCGCAGCTGCCCGCGGCCGACGACCGCCCGATGGAGGACGTGCAGGCCGAGTATGCCGAAGAGTTCGTGATGCGCGAGGACGAGACCCTCGCGGGGATCCTGGCGGCGTTCGACGAACAGAATGCCGAGACCATCCGCCTCATCGAGACCGCGGATCTGGCTGCGGCGGTGCCGGTTCCGCAGGAGGTGCCGTGGTTCCCCAAGGATGTCGCGGCATGGTCGGTGCGTTGGGTGATCTTCCACATGATCGAGGAACTGGCCCGCCACGCCGGGCAGGGCGACATCATCCGGGAGAGCATCGACGGTGCCACCCTCTACGAGTTGCTGGCCGGGCTTGAGGATTGGGAGCCGACGCCGTGGCTGACCCCGTGGGGCAAGGAGGCGGTCTCGTAGTGCGCCGAGAGTGACGTAGTGGTCGCTCCTGCGTGACCTACAGCGACCATTGCGTCACTCTCGCGCAGTCCCGGACCAGCCGCGAGACTGCAGGGTCGCCCTGGCGTGGCCGATGATGTCGCTCGGGCGGTCCTCCTTGATGACGCGAATGAGGTGCCATCCCACCCGCTGCAGTTCGCGACCCACCCACACGTCGCGGGCGTAGATGGCGCGGTCGCTCAGATGCTGTTCTCCGTCGTACTCGACGCCCACCCGGTAGTCCTCCCAGACCATGTCGACCCGCCTGATGTAGCGACCTTCGGCGGTGTAGACAACCAATTGCGTTCGTGGCCTTGGCAGTCCGGCATCGAGGAAGAGCAGCCGAAGCCAGCTCTCGCGCGGCGATTCGGCACCGCCGTCGACATACGGCAGCAGATCGCGCAGTTGCACGAGGCCACGGACGCCTGGATGAGCCTCGGCCAGCGTCAGCACGTCCTCTATCCGGTAGGGCGCATCCCGCATGAGGGCATCCAGCCGCGCGATCGCCGGACTACGCCGACATCGACGTGCGAGGTCGAAGGCGGTGCGCTCACGCGTCGTGGTCGGGATGCCGCGGACGATCGTGATCTCGGCGCCGGGCAGCACGTCCTTGCGGATGACCAGGCCGGCCTGGTGTCGACAGCGGGCAAAGACCTCGATCGGCTCGGTATCGGAGACCCATCGCGCACCGTGCAGCGCGGCGGCCGCCACCCCACCGATGACCCCGTCAGGGACGGCGAGCAGCGTGGCATCGATCCGTTCGCGCAGCGTCGGGAGATGACCGCGCGGGATGTGCACGCCGCGCAGGAGCGGTTGGTAGCGGTGCCGTAATTGTCCTCGCGTCAGCGCGCCGGCCGACATCGCGGCGGCTCCGTCGAAGGGAATGTGCACATCTGCTTGGACGCAGCGGCGGCCCGGACGGATCCATACCAGCGCGAGAGTGACGTAGTGGTCGCTCCTGCGTGACCTACAGCGACCATTGCGTCACTCTCGGCGGCCGAGAGGGCTCAGAAGAACCGCACCGCGGCGTCGACGACGACATCCAGGTCCGCACCGAGCGCGCCGGAGAGCCACTGCTGGGCGAGCTCGGCCATCGCGCCGGTGTACATCGCCGCACCGACGCGGGCGGCGACGGGATCAGAGCCCGGGTGCAGCCGCGCACCCTCGGCGAGCACGGCATCGAGGAGTTGGTCCTGCAGGGCGGCGCGCCGTTCGGTGAGCACCGGATTGGCGCGGGCATCAGTGAACAGCACGCGGCCGCGGCGCGGGTCGGCAGAGCTGAAGCCGAGGACCGCCGCGACGCCGGCCCGGGTGCGCGCACTCAGGGAGTCCCCGGCCGAGGTCATCGCGGTGTCGACGGCCGCACCGAGTTCCGCGGCGACCTTGTCGAACACCGCGCCCAGCAGCTCGCCGATATCGGCGAAGCTCTCGTAGAAGTAGCGGGTGTTCAGAGCGCTTTCCCGGCATACCGACCGCACCGTCAGCGCGGCCTCGCCACCCGTTCCGAACAGCGCGTAGGCGGCGTCGATGAGCAGCGCACGACGCTCCGCGCGCCGGTCGGTCAGTGCGACGCCCGCCCAGCGAGTCATCGCATCAGACTAAATCTGGTCACTCCTGTATCCAAAATGTATTCTGGCTACAGCCGTGACCAGAAAGGGGCTCACCCGTGGACATGCCGCATCAGGTGCTGGAGCAAGGCCTGCAGGGCCGCTACGACAAGACCTTCCGCAGGCACTTCTTCAAGGGCCTGGAGTTCGCCGGCCCCGAGGGCGATCCGGGTTGGTTCGGACCAGGCAGTGCCGTCTGGCACGTGCACTCCCACACCGAGGCGCTGATCTTCGGCCTGCAATGTGCGGCCTATCTGGAACGCCTCGACCCGTCCATCTACTGGATGGGCATGCACCACTCACGCCTGGTCAAGCGCGAGGCCGACGGTACCGCCATCCCGGTCATCGACCCCGAGGGCGCCGCGATCCGGCTGGGCCATTCGATCGCCTTCTTCATCGGCACCGCTTACGGCAACACCGAGACCGCCGAACGCGTCGCACGAACCGTGCGCGCCATGCATCACACCATCAAGGGCACCAGACCCGACGGCGCCACCTACGACGCCGACGATCCCGACTGGCTGCGCTGGAACTACGCCACCGTGGTGTGGGGACTGGCCACCGCCCACGAGCTCTATCATCCGAATCCGTTGCGCGGCAAGAAACTCGACCGCTACTACGGTGAGTTCACCAGGGTCGGGCACGCTCTGGGCGGTACCGACCTGCCCACCACGAAGGCCGAGACGCTGGAGTGCCTGCACTCCTACCTCCCGCGCCTTGCCCTCACCCACGGCGCGGCGATGGCCACCGGACCCAATCTGCCGATGCCACAGAGCGCGGTCGACTGGGCGATCCGCGACACCATGCCGCGGTGGGCCAAACAGCTCATCGGGCACACCGATCCCAACCCCATCGAGCGGGCGGGGCGGCGCGCCATCGTCTGGTCGGTGATCAACGGGCTGCACACCGCCGCGGGCGCCGCCCCGGAATTCCGGCAGGCCCAGCGCCGGGTGGCGGGCGGCACCACCGTCGCGCACACCGAGCCGCGCTATGTGCCGGGCAGCGATCCCGAGCTAAGCCGTGACCAGGTGGAGCGCGCCTTCGTGTGATGCAGGCCACCCGTGTTTTTACCGCTACCGCCGGTTTTGAGACACTGCAGAGATGAGTACCCAACACCGAGAAGGAGCCCGGCTGGACCGGGTGCCATTGCCGGTGGAGGCCGCCCGCGTCGGCGCGACGGGTTGGCAGGTCACCCGCACCGGCGCCCGCGTCGCCGGCAGCCTGCTGCGCAAAGGGTCGCTGCAACAAAAGGTCATCAAGCAGATTCCGCAGACCTTCGCCGACCTGGGCCCCACCTACGTCAAGTTCGGCCAGATCATCGCCTCCAGCCCGGGCGCCTTCGGCGAACACCTCAGCCGCGAGTTCCGCGGCCTGCTCGACCGCGTCCCGCCTGCCGATTCGGCGGCCGTGCACAAACTGTTCAAGGAGGAACTCGGCGACGAGCCGCAGAACCTCTTCAAGTCCTTCGATGAGAAGCCGTTCGCGTCGGCCTCGATAGCCCAGGTGCACTACGCGACGTTGCATAGCGGCGAGGAGGTCGTGGTCAAGATCCAGCGACCGGGGATCCGGCGCCGGGTCGCCGCGGATCTGCAGATCCTCAAGCGCGGGGCACGGCTGGTGGAGTTCGCCAAGCTCGGCCAGCGGCTGTCCGCCCAGGACGTCGTCGCCGATTTCGCCGACAACCTGGCCGAGGAGCTGGACTTCCGGCTGGAGGCCCAGTCGATGGACGCCTGGGTGGCCCATATGCACGCCTCCCCGCTCGGGGAGAACATCCGCGTCGCGCAGGTCTACTGGGATCTGACCAGCGAGCGAGTGCTCACCATGGAGCGCATCCAGGGCACCCGCATCGATGATGTCGCCGCCATCCGCAAGCAGGGCTTCGATGGTGAACAGCTGGTCAAGGCCTTGTTGTTCAGTGTGTTCGAGGGCGGGCTTCGCCACGGCCTGTTCCACGGCGACCTGCACGCGGGCAACCTCTATGTCGACGATGCCGGCAAGATCGTCTTCTTCGACTTCGGCATCATGGGCCGCATCGATCCGCGGACCCGGTGGCTGCTGCGCGAACTGGTGTACGCGCTGCTGGTCAAGAAGGACCACGCCGCGGCGGGCAAGATCGTCGTGCTCATGGGCGCGGTCGGCACCGTCAAGCCGGAGGCCCAGGCGGCCAAGGACCTGGAGAAGTTCGCCACCCCGCTGACCATGTCCTCGCTGGGCGATATGAGCTACGCCGAGATCGGCAAGCAGCTCTCGGCGCTGGCCGACGCCTACGACGTGAAGCTGCCGCGAGAACTGGTGCTGATCGGCAAGCAGTTCCTCTACGTCGAGCGCTATATGAAGCTGCTGGCGCCGCGCTGGCAGATGATGAGCGATCCGCAGCTCACCGGTTACTTCGCCAACTTCATGGTCGAGGTCAGCCGGGAGCATTCCGACGAGCTGGACAGCTAGCACCCAAAGTCTCACCGCCGTAACGGCATTGACGCTCGCTGCGCTGAGCATGCGGGCGAACTGGAGGTCAGGTATGCGATTTCGTACGGGTGTCGCGCGCGCGGGCGAACTGGACATCGTCTACGACGACATGGGCGACCCGGACCATCCGGCAGTGCTGTTGATCATGGGTCTCGGTGCGCAGATGGTGTTGTGGCGCAACGAGTTCTGCCAGAAGTTGGTGGATCAGGGGCTGCGCGTCATCCGATTCGACAATCGCGACGTCGGGCTCTCGTCGAAGCTGCCCCATGCCCGCAGCGGTGCGCCGCTGGTCCCCAGGATGGCCCGGTCGCTGGCGGGGATGAAGAGTCCGGCCGGATACACCCTTGAGGACATGGCCGATGACGCGGCAGGGCTGCTGGATCATCTCCAGATCGAGCGCGCGAACATCGTCGGGGCGTCGATGGGCGGCATGATCGCCCAGGTGTTCGCCGCCCGGCATGCCGCCCGCACGCGGTCGCTGGCCGTCATCTTCTCCAGCAACAATCAGTCCTTCCTACCGCCGCCGGGTCCGCGCCAGCTGCTGACGCTGCTGTCCAAGCCGGCCGACACCAGCCGCGAGGGCGTCATCGCCAATACGGTTCGCGTTTCCAAGATCATCGGCAGCCCCGGGTATCCCAAATCCGACGAACAGCTACGGGCCGAGGCCGCCGAAAGCTACGACCGCTCGTACTACCCGGCCGGGGTCGGCAGGCAGTTCGCCGCGATCATGGGCAGCGGCAGTCTGCTGGCCTATGACCGACAAATCACCGCACCTACGGTGGTCATCCACGGCAAGGCCGACAAGCTGATGCGCCCGTCCGGTGGCCGAGCCATCGCACGGGCGATTCCCGGAGCAAGGCTGGTGCTATTCGACGGGATGGGCCACGAACTGCCCGAACCGCTCTGGGACGATATCGTCGGTACACTCAAAGCAAACTTTTCCGCATAAGTTCGGCCTGCGCTCGTTCAACGCGTAGAGTCGCCGCAAAGGCCGGGTCAACGATGACCTGGGGGGACGCAGCAGGT
The DNA here is from genome assembly GCF_000691525.1 of Mycolicibacterium neoaurum ATCC 25795. GTDB lineage: Bacteria > Actinomycetota > Actinomycetes > Mycobacteriales > Mycobacteriaceae > Mycobacterium > Mycobacterium neoaurum. The sequence continues at coordinate 326,821 of NZ_JMDW01000008.1, read as the reverse complement.
CGCGGTGGGGAAACAGAATTGACCGGACGCAAGAAGCTCGAACCGCATTTCTCGGACGTGCAGGCGCATTACGACCTGTCAGATGACTTTTTTGCTCTGTTTCTGGATCCGACCAGGACATACAGCTGTGCTTATTTCGAGCGCGACGATATGACGTTGCACGAGGCGCAGTTGGCCAAGATCGATCTGTCACTGGGCAAACTGGGGCTCGAACCAGGCATGACGCTGCTCGACGTCGGGTGCGGGTGGGGCGCGACGATGACGCGCGCACTGGAGCGCTATGACGTCAACGTCATCGGTTTGACGCTCAGCGAGAACCAGAAAGCCCACGTGGAAGCCGAGTTCGACAAATCGGAGTCCACCAGGGACAAGCGGGTGTACCTCAAGGGCTGGGAAGAATTCGACGAGCCCGTCGACCGCATCGTGTCGATCGGGGCTTTCGAGCATTTCGGCTTCGAGCGCTATGACGACTTCTTCGAGATGGCCTACAGCGTGCTGCCCGACGACGGTGTCATGCTGCTGCACACGATCTGCGGCAAGCCTTTTCAGCAGATGATCGACGAGGGCATCCCACTGACCTTCGAGATCGCGCGGTTCGTGAAGTTCATCCTGACCGAGATCTTCCCGGGCGGTCGACTTCCCTCGATCGAGAAGGTCGAGGAGCATGCGGTGCCCGCCGGGTTCACGGTGACCAGACGCCAGTCGCTGCAGCCGCATTACGCGCGCACGCTGGATCTGTGGGCCGAGGCGCTCGAAGCGCATCATGATCAGGCAGTGGAGATCCAGTCCGAAGAGGTCTATCAGCGCTACATGAAGTACCTCACCGGCTGCGCGAACGGTTTCCGCACCGGCTACATCGACGTCAACCAGTTCACGATGGTCAAGTGAGCCGTGCCCCGATGGGCGCGGTGAAAGCTGTTGTAAATCAAGATCAATCACGTATGGGGCAAACTTGCTGCCCGCTCGACCGCGCGTCGGGACCACTGAATAGCGAAACGTGGCAGAGCAGGTCAGCAGGCTCGCACCGTCGATCAGGTGTGGTTTCAGCAAAGGCACTGACAGCCCGGACAATTTGCTCCCCACCTGCATTGCAGGCGCGAAAACGGCGCGCGACAACCCTTTTCCGCAATGACGTCCGCGCAGCGCACCACAGGACACATATCCACCATCCGCACGGGATCGGCCGTCGCGGACGATAGAGTCGAGTAAAGCAGGATCGCCATGAGCAACGGCGCGATGGCGATCACATCCGTTTTGAAGAGACACGCTGCGGAGTTCCTGGGGGACCGGATTCGCGGCGAGTAGGGTGCCCACACAAGTGGGCACCCGTGATGTGGTGGACGGCGTAGTCGGAACCCACCGAGAAGGGCAGGCCACCTCTATGTCTGACAAGTCGAGCGGCACCACGGACATGCGGCCGCATTTCGAGGACATCCAGGCTCATTACGATTTGTCCGATGATTTCTTCGGCGTCTTCCAGGACCCGACGCGCAAGTACAGCAGCGCCTTCTTCACCGGACCCAGCGTCACGCTGTCCGAGGCCCAGATCGCCAATGTCGACCAGCACCTGGACCGGCTGAACCTCCAGCCCGGCCAGACGTTGTTGGAGGTCGGCTGCGGATGGGGGCTCACGCTGCAGCGCGCCATGGAGAAGTACGACGTCAACGTCATCGGTCTGACGCTCAGCAAGAATCAGCAGGCGTACTGCAATCAGCTGCTCAGCTCCATCGATTCCGAGCGCACCTTCGATGTGCGGCTGGAAGGCTGGGAGCAGTTCCACTCTCCCGTCGACGCCATCGTGTCGATCGAGGCCATCGAACACTTCGGGTTCGAGCGCTTCGACGAGTTCTTCAAGAACAGCTTCGACATTCTGCCCTCCGGCGGCCGGATGACCATCCAGAGCAGCTGCGGGTACCACCCCGACGATCTGCGCGCGCGCGGCAAGAAGCTCACCTTCGAGCTGGCCCGGTTCGCGAAGTTCATGGCCGAGGTGATCTTCCCCGGCGGCCGGATCCCGAGCACCAAGATGCTGGTGGAACACGGCGAGAAGGCCGGCTTCACCGTTACCGAGGTGCTGTCGCTGCGTAATCACTACATCAAGACCCTCGGCATTTGGGCCGCGCGCCTGGAGCACAACAAGGATCAAGCCATCGCCGCGGCCGGCGAGCAGCACTACAACGACTACATGCGCTACCTCACCGGTTGCCAGTACTACTACGTCGACGAGGCGCTCGACGTCAGCCTGGTCACCTACGTCAAGCCGTAGTCCCGCCTGCCCCGCGACGGCGACATCAGTCCGTAGTCAATGACGCTGTTACTCGGCTCGCTGTTGCTGTTGTGCGCAGTGATCGCCGCGGTCGCACGGTCGGTGCCCGCTGCAGCTCGGCTGCTGCTCGCGATGGCGGCATTGTCGCCATATCTGATGCTCGGTGCGCCGGCGGCGGCTGTCATGTTCACGCTCGGCAGGCACTGGGTGCCGGCCGCCGTCGCCGCCGTTGCGACCACAGCTGCCATCGCCTTCCTGCTTCCGTTGCGGGGACGCAGTCCGCGGCCCGAGGACGGTGTGTCGGTGCGCTTCGTCTCGGCGAACCTGCTGATGGGCAAGGCCGACCCGGAGGCCGTGGCCCGGCTGGCCCGTGAGCATGCCGATGTGATCGCGGTGCAGGAGCTGACGCCGGAATTGGCCGAGGCGCTCTCGAGCGCACTGGCACAAGACTTTCCGCACTGCGAGCAGCGCCCGAAGGAGCGTGCGTCCGGGGTGGGATTGTGGAGCCGCTATCCGATCACGGCGTCCGGCGCCGACGGGAGCTTCACCCGTGGGTTCTTATGGGCACGGGTTCGGCTGCCGGGCACCGATGCCGAACCGACGTTCATCTCCACCCACATGCCGCCGCCGCGCTCGGCGTTCCCGTCGTGGCGCGCGGATATCGTGCGGCTCGGCCCGACATTGCGCGAGCTGCCGGCGACCGGACCGGTGATCGCCGGGGGCGATCTCAACGCCACCCCCGATGTCGTGGAGTTCCGTCGCCTATTAGGTAGTGGCGGTTACCGCAGCGGTGCCGCCCAGGCCGGCGCCGGGCGGATACGTACCTATCCCAACCATCTACGCCGTTACGGCATCCCACCGATGTTGGCGCTCGACCATGTGCTGACCCGCAAGGCAACCGTGACGGCGATTCGGGCGGTCGCCGTGGCGGGTTCGGACCACCGCGCGGTGGCCGCAACCGTGGTCGTGGACTGAGATCTCGCCGAATCACGCAGCGGCATCGGCACGCTCACGTGGGCTCGTCGGCACGGTCGGCCGCAACAATTGGGGTTCTGAGCGAACGGCGGGGGGCCTCCGCGGCTGGGCAGCATGACCCGACCTTTAATGAACAGCAACGTCAATATCCAGACGGCCCCGCTACCACTCGACGACAAGCTGCAGAAACGGCTACTGCGGACCCAAATTTCGGTCCGACAGCGATCACGGCACCGCGAGTCCCCGTACTGGACAAATCAGCTGACCTGCTGCCGCAACACGACGTGTGGTTGCAATCACAGCTAACTCGAAGGCCACTGTACGCGCGCTCCCGGCTGGCAAACTTTTCGAGGGGGAATATTCGACTCGGATCGAACTCGCCGGACGGCCACTGGCGACGGTTGCGTATGCAATTTTTGCCGCCGATCGGTTACATCCGCATGAACCCTGTAAACAGTTGCCAGCTGCGACAATGTAGCGGTGCAACCTGCGAAAACGTGTTGACAGGACGTTCCCAATCTGACATGCTTTCCGCAACTCAAAGGCCCATCCAAGGGGGAGAAATGTCAGCAGTTTCACGCAAGGTGAGCATGGGCCTGGCGGCCGGCGCACTGGCCGCCGCAGCAACGCTCACACCGGTCACGGTGGCACACGCCGCGCCGTCGAATCCCGTGGTCGGGTCGGTAGTCGGCGCCGCCCAGTGCGATCCCTCGCTTGACCCGAGTTGCGTGCCCGCTCAGGCCGCCCTCCCCACGCCGGAGCAGGCCATCCGCGGCATCTTCCAGAACAACCTCTGGTGGTTCGGCACCGCCAATCCCACTCCCCCACCGAGCTCGCCGGTCTTCACGTTCGAGCCGCTGAGCCTGGTGCCCGGATTCGCGAAGCCGCTGTACGGCTGGTTCACCCAGAACCTCAACCTTGAGGCCTGCGTCTTCGGTGCATCGCTGCGGGTGGGGCCGTACGGCACCACGACGTTCTCCGTCGGGCGTGGTTGCGCCTGACTTTGAGCTCTGCCCAGAAGCTAATCTCATCGGCGCGGATCCACTCAGTGGGTCCGCGCCGATCTATGTAGAAAGCGCGCTGAGTGCCCAAGGATGATTCCGTCGATGGTGACGACAATGAATTTTCAGGGAGAGAACATCGCGGAAGGACTGGTGACGCACGGTCCTGGCTGAAACGACACCGCCGATCCGTCATCATCGGCGGGCTGGTGACCCTCGCCATCGTGGTCGCTTTCGTTGGATGGCTGGCCAAAAGTGGGCTGGACGCCAAGTCAGCACTGGAGCAGGCCCGCAGCAACGCTCAGCAAGCCAAAGATGCTCTGCAGCATGGTGATTCCGAGGCGGCGTCTCGTTTCGTCGACCATGCCCAGTACCACGCGCAGGCCGCCAGCGACGCGACGCATTCGCTGCCCTGGACGGTCACCTCGGCCATCCCGTGGGTGGGCGGACCCTTCCGCACCGGCCAGCAGATCTCCGATGTGGTCCTCGGCCTCGCCAACGATGTACTCAAACCCGCAGCCCAGGCCGGCACGGCGCTGTCACCCGATCGTCTGGTGGACGGTAGCCGGGTGGACGTCGCGTTGCTGCGCTCGGAGGAGCCGAATTTGACGTCTCTGGCGGAGGCGGCGACCCGGTTGAACAGCGAGGCGCAGGCAATCTCGGATCCCCGGTACGTGTCGATGCTGTCCGATGCCCGCACACAACTGCAGGAGCAGACGGCTCAGATCACCGGATTGCTGGAGAACACGGCCCTGGCCTCTCAGCTGGTCCCGCCGATGATGGGAGCGGATGGCGCACGTTCCTATTTCATGGCGTTTCAGACCAACGCGGAGGCGCGCGGGACTGGCGGTCTGCTGGGCGGTTTCGGAGTCCTGCGATTCGACAATGGTGTTGCCACCGTCGACACACTCGGCGCCAACACCGAGTTGGACAAACCCTTCGCGCCGATCGATCTGGGCGCAGAGTTCAACCAGAGTTATGGGTATGCCAACCCGTTTGGTGACTTCCGGAATAGCAATCTGAGTTCGCACTTTCCGTATGCAGCACAAATATGGAAGTCGATGTGGGCACAGCAGACCGGAATGAATGTCGACGGTGTCATCGCCCTCGACCCATTCGCCCTGAGCTACATCCTGGGCGCGGTCGGACCGGTGACCATGCCCGACGGGGAGCAAGTGACCAAAGACAACGTTGTTGAGTTAACCGAATCGACCGCCTACGCACGGTTTCCCACCGACCAGGCCGCGCGCAAACGCTATCTACAGGACATCGCCAGCGAGGTTGTGAAGAAGGTAACGGGCGCCAGCGGCTCTCCGAGAGCACTACTTGAAGCACTCGGCCGCGCCGTAAGCGAGCGGCGGATCGCTGTGTGGAGTGCAGTGCCTGCAGAGCAAGAGAAGCTCGAGGAAACGCCATTAGCACACATCGTGCCTGAGGACCCCGGTCCATATGCCGAGGTGGTGATCAACAATCTTGGTGGTAACAAGATGGACTACTATCTTGAGCGTCAGATCGAGTACGTCGCCGACGGATGCGTCGCAGGGACCAGAAACTCTACAGTCACGGTGCGGCTGAAGAACGCAGCGCCGGCTGGGCAATTACCGGACTATGTGGCGCGCGCGGGCGGAGTCAGTTCGGATTTGCCGGTTCAACTAACTGCCGGGACCATGCTCACATCGGTACGTCTGCTCGCAAGTCCGGGCGCCACATTGGAAAGTGTGCTTGCGAATGGCGAACGTACACAGGTGTTCTCCGGAACGGAGCGGAATCATCCAACCTTCGAGATTCAAGTCGTAATACCGCCCGGCCAGGCAGGCGAACTTACTTTCCGGTTGTCTGAACCTGTGACTTCTGGACAGGCGGTTGTGCCGGTTCAACCATTGGTTGATCCGGTCGTACCCGTAGTTTCGGTGCCTGAATGCACCGGCTGAGTCGAGACGAGACGGTCCATCTGAACAACTCATCCAGCTTTCCCAACGTCATCGAGCAAACACTGGTAGGGAGAGAGATATGAACATTCAGGACTTCCTGAAGTTGCTCCGTACTCGATGGATTTCCATCTGTGTGGTTGCGCTAACTACGGTAGCGGCGGCTACTGCAGTCACCCTATTGACGACTCCGCAATACCAAGCGAACACGAGGCTGTTCGTATCGACCACTACACATTCGTCTGTGTCCGAGGCCTATCAGGGCAACAAGTTCTCCCAGGAGCGCGTCGGCTCGTATGCCGAACTGATCATGGGCAGAACGCTGGCGCAACGGACAATCGACAAACTTGCACTTGACATGGACGCGGAGACGTTACAAGCGAAAATATCGGCCAGCACCAAACTGGACACAGTTCTGATCAACGTCGAGGTGATGGATGAATCGCCCGTCCGTGCCCGAGATATCGCCAACACCTTGTCTGACGAATTCGTGCAACTAGTCCGCGAACTTGAGACCCCGGAGAGTGGTGCACCGTCCGATGCCCGCGTAGTAGTTGAGCAACGGGCTTCGATTCCCGAAAACCCGGTGACACCAAAGGCCACTCGCAACATCGCTGTTGGACTCCTACTAGGCATTGCGCTTGGAATTGGCCTGGCAGTCCTCCGCGACCTGCTCGACAACACGATTAAGTCTCGCGAAGTTCTTGAAGAAATCTCCGGTACCGGCGTCGCAGGCAGCATCCCCCTAGACAAAGAGCGCGCAAAAGACGCTGCGATTTCGTTTGATGTAGAGAATTCAGGGATCTCGGAAGCATTCCGCAAGCTCCGCACAAACTTGCAGTTCTTGGCGGTTGACAAGAAACCACGTGTCATAGTTGTAACCAGCTCGATGCCGTCCGAGGGCAAGTCAACAACTGCGATCAACATTGCGCTTTCGCTCGCGGAGGCCGATCACAACGTGGTGCTTGTGGATGGGGACCTCCGGCGCCCCATGCTGCATAACTACCTCGACCTAGTCGGGACCGTGGGATTCAGCACCGTACTAAGCGCCCGAGCCACTCTTGACGACGCGCTACAGAAGACTCGATTCCCTGGACTTACCGTGCTCACATCTGGTCCTGTTCCGCCGAATCCCAGCGAGTTGCTTGGTTCGCAGGCAGCGAAGAATGTGTTGACCGAGCTGCGATCCCGCTATGACTACGTCATCGTGGACTCGACCCCGCTGCTTGCGGTCACCGACGCGGCCATCTTGGCGGCAAGCGCTGACGGTGCATTAATCATGGCCCGGTACGGCCGGACCAAAAGGGACCAGCTTGCCCAAGCTGTTGGCAGCCTTCGCGACGTCGGTGCGACCCTCCTTGGCGCAGTTCTGACGCTGCTTCCCCCCCCGGGGAGCATCTTCGTACAGCTACTCGTACGGGTACGGCACAACCGCTGCGAAAGACCCGAATCCTGAACCGGGAGGTGAAGTCGATGTCATGCCTTTGCGCGACAAAATCACGCCGCGCAACCGAGGTCATCGCGCACCTCGAACAGAGACGTAGTTCGCGCAATTTCGCGCCGATGAAAACCCGTGTGGCTTACTGACAACCTTGGAGAGGGGACCCTCAATGACGAATATGGAGCCATACTTCTCCGGTGCGCAGCTGTACGGGGACGATTTCGATCAGGAACAGATCGACGATTGGTTTGTCGACGAGCAAGAGGGTTATGCGGAACTCGGAGCAGCCGAGCACGGCTCAGTCGACTCATACTTCTACCACTCTCTGAACCAGTTCCACGGATTCCGCCATCTGCCGCCGATGCGTTACAGGCATGCGTTAGGTCTAGGCAGCGCGTATGGCGCTGAGTTCCTTCCGCTCATCGACCGCATCGAAAAGCTGACGATACTTGAGCCATCTCAACAGCTCCGCAGCAGCGAGATTGCAGGTTTACCGATAGAGTACGTTGATCCGGCCGCCTCTGGAAGCATGGCTTTTCCGGATGAAACGTTTGACTTAGTTTTGTCGCTTGGAGTGTTACATCATGTTCCGAACGTCAGCCATGTGATACGCGAGATCGGTCGCGTTACCACTCCAGGCGGCGTCGCGCTTGTTCGAGAGCCTGTAATATCAATGGGCGATTGGAGAACACGTAGGCCGGGGCTTACGCTACGAGAACGTGGAATACCGAGCAAGATTCTTGATCGCGCTTTCGAGTCAGCACGATTCGAAATTTTGCATCAGTCACCATGCATCTTCCCGACCACGCGCATCTTAAACAAATATGGATGGGGAGTCGGTAACCCCAAAGGCGTCAAGCTCGACAGCCTATTATGCAGACTCACCGACTGGAACCGTCGCTACCACGCCACTAATCGCTGGCATAAGGTCCGGCCGTCATCTCGGTTCTATGTGTTGCAAAAGCACTGACTTAATGTGTCTGGCCCCAAAACATTTTGGCCCGTTTGTTAGAGTACTCTGCCGACGCTGACGCGCCATTCGATCGTCAGTTCAAAAACTGTATCTTGAAGTTATGAAACTGGCGCCGGCCAGCTTTGGGCCCTCATCTGCGGTCGAGCGCGTGACTTGAACCCGATGGCATCGACTTCATCACCTTTTCGCCGCCCATCTCGCGAAGGGTCACCGATGCGCTTAGTAGCACGACCATAATGCCGATGAGCGCCGGCCATCTCGCGGTCGTGGATATAAACGGCGCCGTCATTAGCGCAAAAAACAGTGCCGGCCAAGCGGCGGTTACGCCACGGGCAAGAGCCCAATGACCGGGATCACAGGAAATTGGACGCTGCGAGGACCTGAAGGCTAGCGTGGTAAGCAATGCGATCGCGACTGCGACCAATCCTGACACCAGGATCCCGTGCTTAAGCCAGAGTTGTAGGAACTCGTTATGAACGTAGATCTGCTGCGAGCGCACCGCAGCCAGACCACCCAACTGAGCTGCCTCTGCGCCGAATCCACCTGGGTATCTAAGAGCATGTTCTAGGCCGATAGAGAGATCACTGACATGCTCCCGGGTTGAAACGTCTGCATCCAGTCCCCGAATTGTGTCTAGCCCGACGTTAAGCCGCTGCAAGGTTATCGCCAATGCTGGGCCTGCAACAACAGATAGCACCCCGATCGCAAGTGTGGATCCAAGAACAATTCGAGAACGCACCACTCTTCCCCGCTTTGATATAGCGAAGATAATCAGCGCGATAAGTAAGCCCACGACGATGCTTCGCCGATTCGACAGCGCAATAATAGCAACTGCACACACCAGTACTAGCACGTGCAGGAGTTGAAGCTTATCGGACACAAAAATGACGCAGATCACAGCAACAGCGATGAAAGCCGTTGCCGAATCATAAAATACGAACGAATCGCCTGTTTCTGCTGCTGTGATGAGCCCAAGAGCTGCCAGCGCGATAGTGCACGTTGCGCCGACCCGCATGAGCGCATGAGCTTCCACGGCGAACCGTCGCCTAGCCACCTCCATCATCACCAGCACTGCGATTACGGGATATGCGATCTGCCTAGCCGTATTTAACACAGACATACCTGATACAACCGCCTGCATACTGGCTATGCCAAACGCAATACACAGCAGCGCTACCGCAACCCGCACGGTGCTGGCCAAATCCTGAACGGTTTCACCGTCGACAGACTCCCTGAATACTGCAACCGCCCATGCCGACAATGCAATAATTAGGACTACTGGAACTGACAGTATCTCGGCGTAGTAGATGTCGTTGCCAAGTGTCATCAGCCACTGCCGGGAAAGAACGGTTTCCTGTGCCAGAAAGAGAAGGGCAACCGTCACGGATAATGGATACTTAAAAAACGCGAGGATTGCTCCCACCGCCGCCAACCCAGCGGCAAGCGGCACTGCAACATCGGGAAGAAATAGCCACACGAAGCCCAGTAGCGTCGAGGCGACGACGGCCAAAGTTACAAGCAGCGTCGATGAACGGCTCCTGGTGGCTCTCAACGACGTCACAATGGGTCCAATCCGCGATCACTCATGCCTCCAGCAACCACGGCGCAGACTTCGTTCAATGCTGCACCGAGCTCGTTGCCCCAAGTATGTTGCCCAACATATCCCGCCAACGCAGATTCAACAGCGTGTCGGGCCGAAACATCCGTGAGTGTACGAACAACTACATTCGCGAGATCTGGCGTTGCAAGCAACGCCCCTTCGGGCAGCCCTTCTCGCTGCTCTCGACTGAGGTACGGAGGACCAACAACGATTCGCCCGTGGGCCCATGCTTCCGCAACCTTCAGCTGACTTCCACCCCCAGACTTTGCGGGAGCAAGCACGACCGCTGAGTTTGCGTACCAGCCCGCTAGATCTGGTACGAATCCTGGCGCAACTACACTAGTGTCGCTCACTGCGTCTGCAAAGCACTGGCCGTCGGCACCGATAATCACAAGGCGTGCACCATAAACCTCTGAACGCACCCGCCGCCACACCCGATCAAGAAAGTCGAGCATTCCCTCGCGGTTGGGCTTGTAAGCCCAATTCGCGACCGCAAGAACGAATCCATCTGTCGGCGATCGCGCGACAGCTATGGCAGGTGCCAAACCATTTCGTGCGAGTACAGCGCGCGCTCGATGAGCTTTAAGCCACTGCATGTCCTGTTCGCATATGCCTAGACACAGGTCGGCCCGCCGCGCAGTCTTCGGCTCCCAGACAGTGGCTTTCAAATGCTCCAGGAGCCACGAACTGCGAGATTTCAGTGTGCCAGCGCCCAGCGCGAACGAGCGGAAGCGCTCGCTCTCAATGTTGGCAAAATCGATGACATGCACAGGCGCAGACACCCGGCGTACGCCGTAGGCCGCAAGGTAGGAATGTGACCAGACTATCCCGTCCGCACCAGCGGATACCAACCGCGTAATCTCCGGCAACAAGGGAGCCGCGAAGAGCTCTCCCAGTCGCGGGCCCACCAATCGGCCGGCGAAAGCATTGCAGTTCATTGATGACACTGCGACAGTACGAAGGTGCGGATCGTCGTGTGTCGCATCATCACCGCGGGACGTGTGAACCACGGTCACGTCGAGACGCGTAGCCATGGCAGAGGCCAACTCTGCGACGCGTCGCCTTCCCCCGTGCAGCGGCGGCCAGGGCGACTCGGGAGTCACTAACAGCACTTTTGGCCTGTTATGGGGTGTCACCCCACGCCCCTTCTCGATATCTTCCAGTAAAAGTTCGCTACTGCCTCGGCGATCTCATTCCACTGGAACGCTTGCAAGTCGGGACCATCTACCTTCGGAGTATCGCGCACTCTACAGATCGCAGCCTCCAGGGTTTTTGATGAGATCTTGCCCTCGTATGTCATGAGCCAAAGTGGACCAACAGTCGCTGCGACCTCAGGAATTGAACCCAGGGCGGGAGCCAGGACTCGCTTGCCTGCCGATAGTGCATAGATAACACTGCCAGAGTTCGTCACCGCTCGATAGGGAAATACGACCAAGTCCGCAACTTCGTACACCCCAGCCAATTCTGGTTCGGTGAGTAGGTGAGTGATCCATGTCTCGCGTGTGTCGTCGCGGTTTCGACGTTCGAGCCAATCACCTAGCTCTGGGTTGAGAGCGCCGGCCACCAGCAAGTGAACATCGCTGCCGCGGAGCGCATCAAACGCCGCAACCAGATCCGGAACCCCTTTGTAATGGCTAATCTTGCCGACAAACGCCACAACGAACGCGCCTTCTGGAACCTTTGGCCCGGGTACGGGCCGGGCGACGGGATAAGCTCCATGCTTAGTCACGATCGCTGGCACTGTTTTCAATCTTGGCCAATGGCGCGATATCTCAAGACGGGACGATTCGCTGAGGTAATGAACCGCTGCCACACGGTCCACGAATTCTGCCCACAGCAGACGTTCAAGACGCGGATGTCGTCTTGCGTGCGATACAGAATTATGCGCTGTCCAGACTATCGGTATGTTCCGCCAATGCGCTATGCGCACCAACGTCAGCATGTACAGGACCTTGGCCGCCGCGCTTGGCGTGGACCCGTTCAGTAAGGAGTCCGGCCAATGCCAATGCCAGACATCGGCTCTCTGCCACGGCCGCCTTGGAACGAACTCCTCTACGGTGATCCGAGGGTCAACTTGCTCCAAAGCATCAGACAAAAGTGATTGAAACGCGTTGTGGTCCCTGTTTCGCCGGGCAGGCCAGCCACGTACAACGAGCCTGTGCCGCGTCACCGTTCCCGTCATACTCGGTTCTCCATGATATCGCTCTTGCTGAAAACCGCTCGTATGTCGTGGATTGTGATCACGCGCAACAGAAAGAGTGCGGCAGAGGCGACAACGATACCAACCCCGATCTGCACTAACAGCAGAATCCAATCGGCAAACGGCGGCTTGACGAACCACACTGCTGTGCCCATCAAGCTCGCCGCCAACGCGGCCCTTGCCCAAACCGATGTACGTATCCGAAGCTGGGTCTCACGCCACAAAACCCACAGCAGACCAGTCGCAACGAGCATCTCGGTCACGAATGAGATCGCTGCTGCTGCAGCCGCACCGAAACGCGGCATGAGAATCAGGCCAGCCGCTACACTGCCCGTTGCGACACTGAGTGTCACTACTGCGTAACCTTTCACCCGTCCTGCTGCAGTCAGCGCTCCCGTCGCGACCCAGCCTAGGCAGATAGGGATGAAACCGAGTACAACTACCTGCAGCAGATCCACCGAATCCGCGTAAGCGCTCCCGAAGAGCAGAGTCACGATCTGTGGCGCCGTGACGGCGACACCGACAGATACCATCATCGAAACGGATAACGCGAGTCTCGAGGCCAGATCCCAAAGGCGATCAACTCGACGAGCGTCGTTGCTCTCCAAAGCCCTTGAAAGGAGCGGAATCAAGGGCGCCAGCAAGCTTGCCGGGATTGCCTGCAGCATGTCGACCACTTTAAACGCTGCCGCGTAGGACGCGGCGGCGACGGGACCCGCTGTGGCGAACAAGATTACGCCAGACAGTCGATAGTAGGCGGTTGTGCCTATACCCCCCAATCCGAGTGGGATGGCTTGCCGCATAAGGCTCGGAACCTCTCGAACCCCGAGGCGGAAGTCGACGTTCCCTTTTCGGCCCAGAATCGCCCATACCAGTGATCCTTGTAGCACCGCGGACAAGAGAAAGCCTGCCGCAAACATGACCAGATCAGCGCCGGTCGCGCTCAGAACAATGACGATGACCAGCCAGAATAAGCCCTGCGTCGCAAGAAGTAGATTCTGCTGCATCAGACGGAGTCTCGCGATTGAGATTGCCTGCAAAGCAGTCATAGTCGCAAGCGGGATTGATGCAATCATTAGAGCTGCAGAGAGCCTGTCAGCCGAGGTACGAAAGAGCGACAGGGCTACGACAGCTCCAATTAGCGCAAGTAAGAAACCGAGGGTAGTCCGCGCTATAAGTAAGCCGCCAGCTACGACCCTCTGCCGCAGCGGATCTCGCGCAATACGCTGTACAGCCGTGTTTGTGAGACCAACGTCAGTAAATGCAGAGAGCAATGTGATGATTGAAAGTATGGTGACGAACACACCATAATCTGCGACCGTCAGCGTCCGCACCTGAAGGGCAACGGCGAAGGCGCCGCTAACAACTACGACTAGGCGCACAACCGCCTGCATCGCCGAACCGATCGCTACATTTCGCCTCGACCGAGGCTCCCCTGCCTGCGGGCTGGGCAGCTGTGGATTCACAAAGCACCTCCCCACTCACAGAAACTTCCAGCCAATTGAGAAGAATTCGACAACTTGCCACTCGACGAAGATGCTTACATCCCTCTAATCCCCACCGCAGAACCGATTTGGAGCTTTGGAACGCAAGAACACATCTCACCTCAGTTCGATTCAAGCACCCCAGCGCCTACACAGAGTTCCCGGCTGTCAAGGCACAGAGCCACGGTCGGTTAAGCCGCGATTCCGCCACCGTGTTCCACTTCTACTTAGGCCCAGCAGCCTTCTCTCGGGCGCACTTCTGGACTCCAAAGCTAATTCGAGGAACCTCAGCCAACGATTTCCGAACGCCTCGACGCTATTATCTCGGCAGACGACACTATGGGCTTGCTGCTGTACTGAAGGTTCATCACCCAGCGCACGATGCGCAGCCAAGATCAATCCGCTCAAGTCGCCAGGCTGGACAACATAGCGGTTAAATTCAGGCACGGCTTGCACGAGGTCTGGAATCCAGCCTGTACTGGTCGACACAAGCGGCGTCCCGGACGCCAGCGCCTCGAGCACCGCGAAGCTGCAGCCTTCGTAAAAAGACGGGAGAATAACGACGTCCGACGCGACCAATGCAGTCGCGAGCTCGGTTGGCGAAAGGGCTCCTAACCAAATAGAATTCGGCAGCTGCGGATAGCCTGCATGCAGCAGATCGACTCCGACCTTGGCTGCAACCTGAAGCGCAAGCACGCCACCTTTACGCTTCTCGGGACGTCCGACGAACAACGCGTACCGCCGAGACACATCCAAACCAACTGCAAGTTTCGCTGATTCACGGTCGCCCGGACGGAAAACCGAGGTGTCGACTCCATTCTCGATGACCGTGGAATTTAGGCCGTACCAACGTCGAACTTCACATTTGGCGCTAGCTGACACCGCGACGCGGTCGGCTCCAACGCCCGCCCGAAACTCGGCAACAGCGCCTTGCAACAACCGCCGGAGCGACGACCGTCGGCTGCTCCCGTCGAGTCCACCACGAAGTACATGTGAAGGCCACGAGCCATGATAGACATGGACTCGCACAGCCTTTCGATCGTGGGACCAACCAGTCATACCGTTCGTCACCACGATATCTGCGCCAGTCTGACCATCAGCTGGCCCAACCACCACCGCGTCGTGTCCACGAACTTCCAGGCAAGACCGCAGCATGTTACAGAACCGCTCAACACCTCCCCCGTCGCTCGACGGGTTGGGACTGACGAGGGCAACTCTCATAGGTCGCTCCTTCCCAGTAGCGTCCCGACGCGCCCACCCAGCAACAACCCGGCCCGCTTTATCGCGAACTGCATGAACAGCGCATGGGGCCAGCCATAGCCTTCCTTGGATAGCCACGTTCCATGGCGCAGAAGAAATCGAACAGTGTTACGTACCGCCCAGTATTCGTATCGCAAGCGAAGGTTGAGGGTGTCCCTGCGTATCCCCCCGCCGGCACGTCTGTCATCTGAGTACGTGTAGGCGTTCCCTGCGACTACTGTATTCATTCCCGCGCGAGCAACGCGGACGATAAAATCTGAATCTTCGCGATAGAAATTTCCTCTGTAAGACTCGTCGAAGAAAAGTCCGGCGGCTCTTCGGGAGATCAACATGTTCGGGGTAAACCAGATATTCGTATGCCATCGCGACGCAGGGAATGTTGATGGTCGGTCAATCTCGGGACCCGGCCCGCGGCGCGGCGTTCGCGCGAGGGCACCACGTACGTCCTCGCCTGCGCCGAGATGAAGCCACGGAGCACCCACCACATCTGCCTGCGCAGCACTCGCAACCTCGAGGCACTCGTCGATGAAGTTGTCCGACAACACATCGTCGTCGTCTGTAAGGAGTACCCATTCCCTGCATGTTCGCCTGATACCCGCATTGCGAGCTGCCGGCAGGCCCGAATGCTCAGCTAAAGGAACCACCACAACCCGGTCAGTATCCAGACCTCGAAGACGTTCAACCGTATCGTCGGTGCAGCCATCGGCAACAACGATGACCTCTCCGACGCGCGGGTGCTCGAGCAGACTGAGTACCTTTTTTACTACCAGGTCAGAGCGATTGCGTGTTGGTATGACAACCTCGATGTAAGGAGACAATGCGAAACTCCAATCCGCTCTTCACGCAACATCTTTCATCCACCCAGGAAGCGTTCGTTCCATAGCGAAAGACCCTAATGTCAAAATGGCGAGAAGGTCCAAGACTAGAGCTGGACATTCCGTCCACCCTCTCGCCATCTATCGTAAAATTTCCTCGACGGCCCGAACATAGTTAGACACAAAGTTGTCCAGGGTCGGCAACTTCTGCACCGCTGACTTAGATGGTGGTTCACGCAGAAGAGAGCAGATAGTTCTTGCGAGATCTAAACCCGTCTCTGCAGAGAAAAACAAGGTCTCCCCCTCTGTGAGATACTCTATTTCGGGAGCGTGATACTTACGACTAGCGGTGACAATCGGCAAACCCATGAGAAGTGCGTCCACGGCGATCAAACCTACGCGCCCGGGATTCACGAGCAGTCTCGCAGTCCGAGCGATGAGAGCCTTCTCACGGGGACCGACGTAGCCAAGCAAAATGACCTGGCCGCGCTTTTCGGCGAACTCGAGTAGGCCGCTGTCAGCACCCCGACCTCCGATTAAAACCCGAATACTAGGGTCTTCGTCCCACAGATCTTCTAAGGCTTCAACCAAGATATCTACGCGTTTCGATTTATCAAGGCCCCCGATATAAGCCACAGTTGACTTCGGGTCCAGATCAAACCTAAATTGAAACTGCTTGACTTCTTCAGATTCGATACTGTCTAGGGCCGCCTCCAGCTCGCCGGTATCAATAGAATTCGCGAGAACAGTAATCTGCGACTGATCCAAACCAACGGCACGGGCATACTCAGCTCCCCCATCAGTGTAGGCAAGCACACGGTCAGTTCGGCGCAGTTGCCAACGTTCGATAGCGGCGTCTAGGCAGTTCGCATCGGCAATGTAGGACGCAATATGTCCCCACACACCTACGCGTCCAGACCGGAAAATAAAGCGCCGGAAGAACAGAAGCACATTTAGCTCAAGCCACGTACCCTGATGCGGGAAGATCACCGCCTCAGAATGCCGGTAGTGGGGCCAGGCTAGAGAAAGCACCGCAGGTCCGATCTTTCGCGTCGCGATTGGAACCAGCCAATCCGGTCGGACTGAATCGCCGCGCTCCGCCTGTTCGCCCGTGGGAGAGCCAGCTGCGACATGCAGATCGATTCCTTGGCGCCGCAGTCGATCCGCGAGATGCTCAAAAAACGCAACGCGATAGGTGGGCACATAAGGTTGGATGATCCAAATTGACTTCTGGCCAATCTGCTCGTGGTCATCGTTCAAGGCGTGGTTCTCTCCCGTTTCTAACCGAATTTTGTGTTAGCTGCGGTAACAGTGCGAGTGGATGAGTCATTGTTCACCGTGAGCGACCATCAGTTGGACAAGGTCTTCTAGCTGACCTTCAGCTACCTGCAGTGCATCGAGATATGCCTTCCTGGAGTCGTACGAAGTGCGACGTCCGACTTCAGCCGTCTTCATGAATGTGAGCGCTTCGTCCCCGAAGGATTCCACCTGGCTGGCAACGAAGGACGGACTAGAGGCCAGCTGTTCAGCGATGGATCCCTGCGGAGTTGCCACGCAGACTACACCCGCAGCGAGAGCCTCATAAAGCACTAGCGGAGCCGCTTCGTGCACGTAGCGACTTGGAAATACAAAATGCGTGACCTCGGAGAAAAACATTGATTTAGCTTCTCCATGAAGCTCACCACGATACTCAAAAAAGCTTTCGAGTTCCGCAGCTGCGCGGGTAAGATGTTGCCGCGATTTATCATCGACCACCGGGCCACCGACAATAAGGCGACAAATATGACCGCTTCTTTTCAAAGAGATAGCTAGGTCGACGACTTCGCTAAGACCTTTTTCAATGCAGAGGTTGCTCATGTGCCCTAGCACCACAGGCCCGGGCGATTTCAACGGAAGCTCGAGCAGCTCCTGATCCACCAAGGCTGCGTTACCTACCACCAAAGTTTCCACGGCCTCGGGTGTCACCAGCCTGAGATCGCGTGCCATCGTGCGAGAGAGGACGATATGGCATGCCCGCGGACCAGCAGCCCGAGCCAGCGCAACCATCCGAAACTTCCGCGCACGTACATACGAATATGAGTGGTGATGGAGAACTACCCGCGCACCGCCAGCTCTCGCCAGAGTCGCGTGTACGACAGTGAGCCACATGCCCTGCCCGGCATTTACTGCGATATACACGACATCATCGGACATCCGTAATGCCCACATCGCAGCCAGTGCACGCCCAAGCTTCACGATAATTTTCGTCAAACCCCAAGACGTCCCCTGACTCGTATTGGCGATACGGACGCTCGAACTCCGCCTCTTAAGCCGTGAAACCACACGGTAGGTCACCGCAGATTGACCGTGAACAGGTGGCGGAAGCGGGCCAATTACAGAAATACGACTACCCAGAGATTGGATGTCTGGGTTTTTATTCTTGCGTTGATGCTCATATCTCATCGTGCGAAAATCCTCGACGAGCGACCGCCGCACAGACGCGAATGCACGCGTTTCCGAAAATGCGAGGAGTCGCGTAGACCAAAGATACAAGCAACACTCAACCAATGTCCCGGCAGCACGTCGCACTTGCCGCCAGCATTATCAGCTCCCTGACGGCACGTCGCGACGATAGATCTCCTACCCGGACAGTTCAGCTGGATCGCACGGGCCAGCGCGGGCGCGCTTCGAACGACCTTCTGACCTAGTTTTGAGAATTGGCGCATCCGCTGATCCCTGCTGGCGACTTGGGACCAGATAGCCTGCGAACCCAAGAACTTAATGAATATTGTTCAAAACAAGGTGGCGGACCCGACCCAGTATCTATGGTTTCCAATTGCTTACTCAAGTTTTGCAAATCGATTTCGCCGATCGAGCCTGGCAGCACTACTATCCGCTTCGGATCATAGAACGGTTCACGTGTGATGGCAGTATTCGTAGTTACTAAAGCAGCCCCCGAAGCCAACACCTCGAATGTTCTAATTGTCAGTCCCGATTGCCCATCGCGCGGCATATCAAGCACCGCTTGAGAAGCGCGGAATATCTGCGCAACCTGCTTGCGACTCAGCTTCCGGAACGAGACACTACCCCAGGGAACGTGCGAATTTTTTCGCGTTACATACTTCTCAATGGCGAAAAGCCATCTTGCCTGCACATAAAAGAAGCCAAACGTATTTCGGCGTCTTGCAAAAAGACTCTGTGCGAAGAGATAGCGCTCGGAATGTAGAGTGCCGACGAAACTCAGTTCCCACTTCCGGCTTTTGAGCCTACTCGAATCAGATTTCGCGTCGAATTCGGAGCAATAGAACAGTGGCAAGTACTCGAATCTGTCCCACTTTTCCACGTCGTCAGAGTCAAAGCTAAATAGCTCGTCGAAATAGTCAAAAACCGTCGTACAGTTTTTTACACTTGAAATAGCGTCCCAGCTGTAGAAGACCATTCGCGCGCCCGGGTTCGCCTGCCGCAACCCGTCCAGAAACCATCCCGGTACGACCTCTGCCTTTATAACAATAATCAGTTGAAATGGCTCAAGCGCTAAGTGCTGCCATTGCTCTCTATAGTACTTCTCCACGAGGTCCTTGACCAAGCCGCGCCGGACACGAAGTACCGCCCTTAAGACAGATCCGTTTGACGGACGCTCATCTAGAAAAGTTGTCTGAAATCCTTGCCGTTCAAGTTCAGCTACTATATCCCGCTCGTATCCGAAGAATGAAGGAGTGATGAGTAGAGCTTTAGCTCTAAACGGACCTTCTTTCACTTTAGTAGCTTCCGGACACGCATTTCGTCCAACGACGCTTCGTACCCTCCATCTGCTATTTCTTGACTCTGGACCCATTCGGCAAAGCGTCGAACTCCCTCGCGAAAATTGACTTCAGGTCGAAATCCAAGCACATTCCGAGCAAGAGTAATGTCCGCGACATTGTGACGGATATCGCCGAGACGGAAATTTCCCGTTACGTCCACCGGAACACGCCGGTTGTAGGCGCACATCAGCTCTTCCACGACCTCGAGCACAGTCGTTCCCACGCCACTTCCGATGTTCAAGACCCTGCCGTCTGCCTCGGCACGTAGTGCCGCGAGACAGGTTGCATTCACCACATCGTCTATGAATATGAAGTCGCGGCTTTCCATCCCATCCTCGAATACATTTATTCTCTTACTTTGCCGAATCAACGTTGAAAATATAGATAAGATGCCGGTATATGGATTGGCAAGCGACTGGCCAGGGCCGTACACGTTTTGATACCTAAGCGCGACTGGCGCAATACCAATTGTCGGACCGACAGTCATAACGAGCGACTCTTGCGTGTGCTTTGTTATCCCGTATACCGAAGAGGGATGGATTTTTGAATCTTCCGTGGTCGGGGTCAATGTGAGTCCAGATATGTCGTTCTCATGAGTAGGCTCAAATCGGCCCGACAGCAGATCCTGTTCAGTTCTGCACTTCGGATAGACGTAGCCCAGCTCTTTACTCAGATATCGTCCCTCGCCATAGATTGAGCGCGACGAAGCCACAAGCAACTTTTTCACAGATCTCTCTGGGTCGTTAGCCAGAATGTCGAGTAGCAGCGCAGTACCGCCTACATTCACTCGGCAATAGCGTTCGATCTGGTACATCGATTGGCCAGTACCTGTTTCAGCTGCAAGATGGATGACTACGTCCTGGCCCGCCAGCGCTTCGGCAAGTACGTCACGGTCAGTAACATCGCCAACGATAACTGTGCCGCCGCGCTTTGCTGCCTCCAATAGTTCACTACTGGAAGGATTTGACCCGTGGACCTGCGGCGATAGGCAATCAAGAACTGTCACTGCGTGGCCAAGGGTGTGCAACTTGTTGGCCAGCCGTGACCCAATAAATCCGGCTCCACCCGTGATGAGGATACGTTTCACGCCACTACCCCTCTGTCTCGCCTGCTCGCCGATGTGCAACCGCACTCACGCGCTGCCGCTTTAAAACAGATGTCGATTTGGCGACCCGAGGCGAGTTGTCTACGTGGAAAGGTGCATTTCGATCGATGCAGTCCTTTAGGCAGCCTTTGTTTGCCGACGCCTTTCGGAAGGCGCGGAATAATGAACCGACAATTTTGCCAACTGCTGGAAGAGCATGTAATGCAAACTGTCGAAGAAAACCTTGACGATACAAGCTGTGCATCACGTTCGTAGTCGAAGCTCGATGGAACCTTGCCTATCGTTCGCGATATAATACAACCGCACGAAATGTCCGAATAATGATTTTGATATCGAGCCAAAGTGACCAGTTCTCAATGTAGAAGTTGTCGTAGCGGCAGCGATCGGCGATGGATGTGTCGCCTTTAAGGCCGCTGACTTGGGCAAACCCTGTGAGGCCCACTTGCACGCGGTGGCGATGTGCGTATCGGTCGTACTGGGTAGAGAACTGTTCAACGAAGTGTGGCCGCTCGGGCCGGGGGCCTACCACGGTCATGTCTCCCCGGAAGATGTTCCACAACTGCGGGAGTTCGTCGATAGACGTTGATCGAAGGATTTTCCCTACTGTCCCCACGCGACTATCTGCCGCCACGTTCCACTGAGTCTGCGACTCGACCTCATTTGCCGGCCGCATGGATCGGAACTTGAGCAGCTCGAACTGCTTTCCGTCTCGGCCAACGCGAACCTGGCGGAAGATGACTCCCGGGCCACCCTCCAATCGCACAGCTAGTGCGGCGGCCGCCAGTACCGGTGCCAGTACCACCAGGGCCGCTCCTGATGCACCTACATCGAAGACACGCTTAATGATGCGCGCCGGGCCACGCAGATTGGGGTTACGGATGCGCATGATCGGGATAGAACCAATATGGTCGGCGGTGCCGGTGAGCGTGTGGAAGTGATGTAAGCGAGGCACTACGAGGAGCTCGGCCGTTAACCCCGCCTTCGAGCGGACAGCTTCAATCAGCGCTGTTTCATCGAATTCGCCATCGGCAACCAGGATCGTGTCAGCCCCAGTCGTAATCAGGGCCATATCGAGATCGGCAAGACGACCGAGTCGTGGCAGCACGTCCAGCATGCGCGCATCGGCTTCATCGTCGACGAAACCGACTGGCACTAGCCCGTATTCGCGATGGTCGCATAGAGTCCGCGCAAGTTCGAATGCAGTTCGTCCACCTCCGATCAGAACGGTGTGATGCCTGGCAATCCCGTGCTTGCGGCCGAAAGCCACCAATCGACTAGTGACAACGCGACCTACGATCACCAACGCGACCGCTTGACAAGCAGTTTCGATAAAGACAAGCACCTGGGGTTTCGCGTGCAAGTGCAGGACGACCGCGGCAACTGCGGCGACGGTCGCAAGTAGCCGGGTGACGATAGTGGGCAAATCGTCCAAGACGCTCTGATGGAGAGGGGCCACGTAGCGCGCTCCACCGCTCAACAACAGTGTGCCCAGCACTGCCATAGTTAGAACCGTTAGAGGCTGCGGTGGGCGCCATAACAGCGGCATCGTCAGCATCAGGAAGTCGACCGCAGGTACCACCATCCAGGCGCGGACTCTTCGCAGCTGCCGCTCAACAGAGCGCTCTCGCCGGCGCGAAGAGCCATCTGTCGAACTCGAAGCAATTCGCCCACGCGGAAGAGGCCCGACGAGCAGCTGGTCCGCGACATCCTCAGCCGTAGCAGAAAGCGTGCTCGATGTTGGGCTAAGCGCTTTCGGGGCGACCGTCGCGTCCCGGTTGTCTAGATGCAGAGCCAATGGAGTTGGATCGACCACCGTCATCGCCCGGCACCGACCCTGTCCGCACTGCTATTTACGGCCACGTCAGTCGGCAAATGCCAATCCACCGTCACCACAACTCGATTTCTCGTGGCGCAACCCCTCGGCCGAGATCCGATCCCCACATCGTGCATCACGCTGACGACCCCCTGTCGCTGCCTGCCATAACTTTGCCCAGGTCCGCTGGCGGTATGCATGTGCCGCAATCGGTAATTGCACTGATCGCTGGCGCCACCGGAACCGGCTGAAGATCCATTGAGCAGGATGTTAGTGCTGTTTCGGGTCGACGGACAGCCACTTGCCGGAATTTTTGAAGACTTAACCCAGATAACGTGGTTGACACCTACAGCAGAAAACCATATGACCTGGTCACGGGCTATTTCGCATACTGGTCAGCCGATCGGAGTACACGAGCGGATTTCGTGCGCGTCAATTTTGCACGACCGTACACAAAGAAGGCATTTCAAAATTTGCTATGGGAACCAGCTACTGGCTCCCGCTTTGTCACTTCACTCACCCTTCGCGGCTCACACGCTCGACCAGCACTTGCCGTAGCCCGCGACTACCCAACTCGACCAGGGTGTGTCAGCAAACTTCGCACTGGGCGACACAACTGGTCGCCGGTAGCAGGCTCCGAACATCAACCAGACGTGTCTTCACGAGATCTTCTGAACACCGTCTCGGTCCACGGACGGTACGCATCCGATAGGCCGCAACGGGAGGTCGTTTGTTTACGGAACTGGCCCACCTCAAATTTGCCATTCTTGAACCAATGCGTGCAAAACACACACCGCTGGCGCAACGCGGCATCCACCCCGATACTGGTGCACGACCAACAATGAAAGGCAATGTACGCGAAGACAGTTCGCGCTACCACCCGGAAGGAGCACTTCCCTGCACGTCCTCTTTGTGTGCACCGGCAATATCTGCCGGTCACCAACTGCCGAGCGCCTGTCGAGAGCCCGAGCAGCCGCATCCGGAGTCGCCGAGTTCGAGGCATCCAGCGCGGGCACCAGAGCGGTGGTCGGACACCCATTTCATCCTGATGCCGAACACGTGCTCGTAACCCTGGGCGGCGACCCTTCAAACTTTGCTGCAAGGCACCTCACCGGGAGAATCGCGACAGGCGCAGACCTCATTCTCACCATGACCAGAGCCCACCGAGACACCGTCCTCGGGATCGCTCCGCAGAGACTGAATAGGACCTTCACCCTGCTCGAGGCGGCACGGTTGGTTACCGAGCAAAATGCACGGACACTTGCAGACCTCGCTAACCTTCGGCCGTACATCAGGGCGAACGACACCATTGATATCAGCGACCCGATAGGCCAAAGTCCGGCGGTGTTCGCCGCGATCGGCGACCAGATCGCCGAGGCGGTACCGCCGATACTAGAACTTTGCCGCTCTTAATGGCTTTGCGTACCAAAGACCGCCGACGCGGACCCACCTGGACCCGGCGCGCGCCTCTGACCATGGCTTTCGCCCTATCGGCGCTCGTCTACGCCGTCATCGCAGTGCTTATCCGGGCGCTGCCCCTATCGAACCTGCCAGCCCTGCTCGCCGTCGTCAGCCTCCCCTATGTGCCCTTCGGAGTCCTGGCCGCAGTGTTGATGCTGTCCTTGTGCCGACGAGTCTTTCTAGTTCTCGCAGCATCGGCCATCCTGGCCATAACCATCGCCGTGCAGTTTCCCTGGTACTTCGGCGGACACACAGCCGACACCGACCAACATCTGACTATCCGGGTTCTGTCCTCGAACCTGCGTTATGGACAGGCCGATCCGGCTTTCTTCGTCGAACTTGCCAACACCAGTGCAGATGTCATAACTGTGTCGGAACTGACGGCCGAAGCCGTCGATAAATTCAATCAGGCCGGCCTTGGCCGGACGTTCCCATACGCGTCGTTGACACCGCGGCCGGGAGCGGGCGGTATCGGACTTTGGAGCCGATATCCCATCGCCCCGCTGTCGAGTTCCAAATATGAAAGCAACTCAGCGGCGGCCCGCCTCACCATCCCGGGTGTTCAACAGGATCCGATCGTTTCGAGCGTCCACCTGATGTCTCCCATCGCCGGCGATGAGAACACCTTCGCCGACTGGAATCGCAAGATCACCGCCGCCAGGTCCGAGTTCGCTGCTTACGCCGAGGCCGCGGGTCCGGCCGCGGTCATCATCGCCGGCGACTTCAACAGCACCGTGGACATGCGTCAGTTCCGCGATCTGCTCGACGTCGGATACCAGGAGGCGGTCCGCCAGACCGGCGCCGGCTTCGGCCCGACGTACTCACCGCACCCGCGCATCCCGCCCCTGATCACGATCGACCATGTGCTGACCCGCAACTCCACGGCGATGTCCATCCACACCGTCGACGTGCCCGGTTCCGACCACCGGGCGCTCTTGGCCACCGTCGCGTTGCCGGTGAACCCAGACAACCCCTGACACCGCGGGCGCCCTCCCGGCCGCTACCTGGGCGCCATACCGTTCTGGAGTCCCTGCACGTACTCCGCCAGTGTCTTCTGGACATCCTGGGCCACGTAGCCCTGGCTCTCGATCGCGGTGAGATCGAGCACGCTGTTACGCGGTCGCGGCGCCACCGGTGCATTCGACGATGCGAAATAAACGTCGGTGCTGACCGCACCAACCCGTGCAGGATCGTGCCCGGCCATCTCGAAAACCTGCCGAGCAATGTCTGCCCATGTCATTGCCGGCCCGCCGCCGGTCACGTTGTAGGTCCCAAAGGGCGCCCTGTTGTCCACGAGATGACGAATCGCGCGGGCGATCTCATCGGTGAACGTCAAGCGTCCATGCTGGTCATCTACCACCGATGGGTCGATGCCGCGTTCTGCCAGCGACATCATGGTGCGGACGAAGTTGTTCCCGTCGCCGATCACCCACGACGTCCGCACCACGTAGTGCTGCGGGACGGTCGCCACCAGCTGATCGCCCGCTGCTTTGGTCTGTCCGTACACGCCGAGCGGACAGATCGGGTCATCTTCGCGGTAGGCCCGCTCACATTCCCCATCGAACACGTAATCACTCGATATGTGCACCAGCGTGATCCGATGCTCGGCCGCTACTGCTGCAAGCTGACGTACACCGGTGACGTTGGCGGCCCACGCCGCCGCTCGCCCCTCCGTTGTCTCCGCCGCATCCACCGCCGTGAAGGCGGCGGCGTTGATGATCGTGTCGAACTCGCTCCACGTGCGTGCTGTCTCGATATCGGTTACGCCGAGGTCGATCTCGGAGCGCTCGGCGAACTCGACGTGACGGGCACCCGCGTAAGCCCCGCGGAGCGCTCGACCCACCTGACCAGCTGCTCCCAGCACGAGTGTCTTTCGCGGAGTCACCGGACGGACGTCGCTGAGGGCCGGATGGTTGCGGTCCTTCTCGGACAATTCGGCGTTAGCCAAGGGGATCGGCCACGCGATCGCCAACGTGGGATCAGCGAGATGGACAGGCGCGTATCGGGCATCTGGACGCCAGTGAGCGTTGACCAGGTAGATGTACGCGGTTCCGTCTTCGAGCGTTTGAAAGGCGTTGCCCACCCCGCGCGGGACGTACACCGCTCGCGAGGGGTCGATCTCGGCGGTGTGCACGGCACCGAAGGTAGGTCCCTCACGCAGGTCCACCCAGGCACCGAAGATCCGGCCGGTGGCCACCGATATCAACTTGTCCCAGGGTTCGGCATGAATACCGCGGGTGGTGCCAGCGGCCTCGTTGAAGGACACATTGTTCTGCACCGGGCCGAAATCCGGCAGCCCGGCTGCCACCATTTTCCCGCGCTGCCAGTTCTCCTTGAACCAGCCGCGATTATCGCCGTGTACCGGCAGGTCCCAGACGATCAAACCTGGGATCTGAGTGGTCTTGGCGCACAGTTCTTTTCCGTACTTCGCCACAGCTACAGGCCCTACTGTCCGAGGGTCGCGTAGAACGACTCGGTACCGTCTTTCGCGGCTTCCCACCACAATTTGTTGTCGCGGTACCACTCGATCGTGGCGGCCAGTCCAAGCTCGAAATCGCCGTAGCGTGGCGTCCATCCGAGCTCTTGGCGTAGCTTCGTCGAATCGATGGCGTAGCGCAGGTCGTGGCCCGCCCGATCGGTGACATGGTCGTAAGCATCGGTGGGCTGGCCCATCAGGGACAGGACGAGTTCGACAACGTCCTTGTTCGTCCGCTCACCGTCGGCACCGACCAGGTAGGTCTCGCCGATGCGACCGCGCTCCAGGATCGTCAGGACCGCCGACGAGTGGTCATCGGCGTGGACCCAATCTCGTACGTTCTGACCCGCGCCGTACAGCTTCGGACGTCTTCCGCTGAGGACGTTGGTGATCTGGCGTGGAATGAACTTCTCCACATGCTGATACGGGCCGTAGTTGTTGGAACAGTTCGAAATGGTCGCCGCGACACCGAAGGACCGCACCCAGGCCCGTACCAGCAGATCACTGCCGGCCTTCGTCGAGGAGTACGGCGAGGACGGGTTGTACGCCGTGTGTTCGGTGAACCTGGCCGGGTCATCCAGCTCAAGGTCGCCGTACACCTCGTCGGTGGAGATGTGATGGAACCGCGTCCCATGCTTGCGCGCGGCCTCCAGCAGCGTGAACGTGCCCACCAGGTTGGTGTGCAGGAACGGGCCCGGATCATGCAGGGAGTTGTCGTTGTGCGACTCGGCGGCGTAGTGCACGACGGCATCTACTGCGCCCATCAGCTGGTCGACAAGAACCTCATCCGCGATATCCCCGTGGACGAATTCCATTCGTCCGCCCGGCAATTCGGCCAGTGAGGCGCGATTCCCCGCATAGGTGAGCTTGTCCAGGACCGTGACGTTGTAGTCGGTGTTGGCGATGACGTATCGGACGAAGTTGGAACCGATGAAGCCCGCGCCGCCGGTGACGAGTAGTCGCACGACTATCGACCCCTGCTCAACAACTCCAAGAGGTACTGCCCATACCCCGACTTGACCAGCTTCTCGGCGCGCACCCGTAGATCATCGTCGGACAGATAGCCTTGTCGCCAGCCGACTTCCTCCGGAGATCCGATCTTGAGGCCGGTACGCCGCTCCATGGTGCGGACGAAGTCGGCAGCATCGGTCATCGCGTCGAAAGTGCCTGTGTCCAGCCACGCTGTCCCACGCGGCAGCACCTCTGCGCACAGCCGGCCTGCCTTCAGATAGGCGAGATTCACGTCTGTGATCTCGTACTCACCGCGGTCGCTCGGCGTCAAACCCTCTGCGATATCAACGACTTCGTTGTCATAGAAATAGAGACCAGTCACCGCATAATTGCTTTTTGGGTGTGCCGGCTTCTCCTCCAGTGACACCGCCAATCCGTTCCCGTCGAATTCGATCACACCGAAAGCCCCGGGGTCAGAAACCCAGTACGCAAAGATCGCTGCACCATCGATGTCCGAGAACCGCGACAGTTGGGCACCAAGGCCGGGCCCGTACAGCAAGTTGTCGCCCAGCACCAGCGCCACCTTCTCGCTGCCGATGAAATCGGCCCCGATGGTGAACGCCTGGGCGAGCCCATCCGGCGAGGGTTGCTGCGCATAGCTGATGGAGATTCCGAACTGGGAGCCGTCGCCCAACAAGCGATGGAACTGGTCGGCGTCGTGGGGCGTGGTGATCACCAAGATGTCGCGGATCCCCGCCAACATCAACGTCGTCAGCGGGTAGTACACCATGGGTTTGTCATAGACCGGGACCAGCTGCTTGGAGACCCCCACCGTGATCGGGTGCAGGCGGGTACCCGATCCACCGGCCAGAATGATTCCCCTCACCGGCACATGGTGACACAGTCAGGCGGAAACCACCGGGAAGTGCTTACCTGTTCAACGGCGTCCCCCGCGCACCCAACCCAGGAACACCCCCAGCACCCCGGGGCGCCGGAAGCCGGTGCACTCCCCCGGCGGGCACATCGCGCACTCGGCGCCGGGACGATAGTGCTTGTGCGCGGCACGCTCATGCCCGCACCGACAGATTTCGCCACTCACCGGGCCGATCCTAAGCGTTGCAGCATGATTCCCGGTCACGCCGTCGTCCGACGCGCAGCAAAATGCCCCCGCACCGAAGTGCGGGGGCATTCAGCTCAACTGGGGAAGCGGGCTCAGGCCTGCTCGTCCGCGGTGAAGTTGCGGGTGACCGAGGGATCCACGGGGATGCCGGGGCCGGTCGTGGTCGAGACGGTGACCTTCTTCAGGTAGCGACCCTTCGACGACGACGGCTTGGCACGCAGCACCTCGTCGAGGGCGGCGCCGTAGTTCTCGGCCAGCTTTTCGGCGTCGAACGACGCCTTGCCGATCACGAAGTGCAGGTTGGCCTGCTTGTCGACGCGGAAGTTGATCTTGCCGCCCTTGATGTCGGTGACGGCCTTGGCCACATCGGCAGTCACGGTGCCCGTCTTCGGGTTCGGCATCAGGCCACGGGGGCCCAGCACGCGGGCGATACGCCCGACCTTGGCCATCTGGTCAGGGGTCGCGATGGCCGCGTCGAAGTCCAGGAAACCGCCCTGGATCTTCTCGATCAGGTCATCGCTGCCGACGATATCGGCGCCGGCAGCGGTAGCCTGCTCGGCCTTCTCACCCACGGCGAACACCGCGACGCGCGCGGTCTTACCGGTCCCGTGCGGCAGGTTGACGGTGCCGCGCACCATCTGGTCTGCCTTACGCGGATCGACGCCGAGGCGGATGGCGACCTCGACGGTCGCGTCCTGCTTCTTCGACGACGTGTCCTTGGCCAGGCGGGCCGCCTGCAACGGGGTGTAGAGATTGTCGCGGTCCACCTTCTCGGCGGCCTCGCGATAGGCCTTGCTGCTCTTGCTCATTGGTGTCTCCAGTTCAGAGGGTGTGGTTGGCGGGCCGAAGCGGGCCCTCCCACGAGTTGCTTGGTTTTACTTGACCGTGATGCCCATGGAGCGGGCGGTGCCGGCGATGATCTTCGCGGCGGCGTCGATATCGTTGGCGTTCAGATCTTCCTTCTTGGTCTCGGCGATCTCCCGCACCTGATCCCAAGTGATCTCAGCGACCTTGGTGGTGTGCGGAGTGCCGGAACCCTTCTGGATGCCCGCTGCCTTCAGCAGCAGCTTGGCGGCCGGCGGGGTCTTCAGCGCAAAGGTGAAGCTGCGGTCTTCGTAAACCGTGATCTCCACCGGGATGACGTTGCCGCGCTGGGACTCCGTCGCGGCGTTGTACGCCTTGCAGAATTCCATGATGTTGACGCCGTGCTGACCGAGCGCCGGACCCACGGGCGGGGCAGGGTTGGCCTGCCCGGCCTGGATCTGGAGCTTGATGAGCCCGGTGACCTTCTTCTTCGGGGCCATGCTCTGGTTTTTCCTTCTCTCTTGGGCCCAGCCGATATCCGGGCCCGAAAACTAAATCTTGGCGACCTGGGTGAACGTCAGCTCGACCGGCGTTTCGCGGCCGAAGATCGACACCAGCACCTTGAGCTTCTGCTGCTCGGCGTTGACCTCGCTGATCGAGGCCGGCAGCGTCGCAAACGGGCCGTCCATCACGGTCACCGACTCGCCGACCTCGAAATCGACCAGGATCTCCGGACGCTCCAGCGTCGCCTCGCTCGATGCGGCGGCAGCGGCCTTGGTCGAGGCCGGCTTCTTGGCGGCGGCAGGCGGCAGCAGGAACTTCACCACGTCATCGAGGGACAGCGGCGACGGCTTGGACGTCGCACCCACGAAGCCGGTGACGCCGGGGGTGTTACGCACCGCGCTCCACGACTCGTCGGTCAGGTCCATCCGGACCAGGATGTAACCGGGCAGCACCTTGCGATTGACCTGCTTGCGCTGGCCGTTCTTGATCTCGGTGACCTCTTCGGTGGGCACCTCGACCTGGAAGATGTAGTCGCCGACGTCGAGGTTCTGCACGCGGGTCTCGAGGTTGGCCTTCACCTTGTTCTCGTAACCGGCGTACGAGTGGATGACGTACCAGTTGCCGGGACGCGTCCGCAGATCCTTCTTCAAGGCGGTCGCCGGATCCTCATCCTCGGCAACCTCGGCAGCCTCGGCCGCGGGAGCCTCGGTCTCGGTGATCTCCTCGGCAGCTGCCGCTTCATCGATCACGTCGACGATGGCTTCACCCTCGGGGGTGTCGGCGTCGAAGTTTTCGTCGCCGTCGAAGCTAGTCACGGTTGTCAGTCCTCTCTCAAACTTCCGGGTCAGCCGAAGATGATTCCCACGAGCCGCACGAGCCCGAGATCAGCCAATCCGATCAGCGTCACCATGAACGCCAGGAACACCAGGACCACTGTGGTGTAGGTGACCATCTGCTTACGGTTCGGCCAGATGACCTTCCGCAGCTCGGTGATGACCTGTTTCAGGTAGTTCCAGACGAAGACGAACGGGTTGACCCGCGAGCCTTCTTTCTTCGCAGCCTTGGGCGCCTTCGTACGCTTGGCGGCCTTCTCGTCCGAGTCGGTGCCTGCGTCACTCGCGTCAGCGGTCGCAGAGTCGGCGGTGGTGTCGGCATCGTCATCGATGACGCCGACGGCCGCGCGACGCGTCCGCTTTCCGGTCGGGCGCAGCGGTCGGGCTGCTGCGGCGGGCTGGCCGGCCGTCTCGCCGCCCTCGGGCGCCTCGTCTGCCGAAGGCCCCAGTGCCGGCTTGTCGTCGCTCACCGCATGCCTTTCGTCTGGTTACGTGTGGTCACCTTCCAGTGTCCACACTTGTCGAGTATTCAGTTGAGCAGGGGCGACAGGACTTGAACCTGCAACCTGCGGTTTTGGAGACCGCTGCTCTGCCAATTGAGCTACGCCCCTCTGTTCAGGGCCTCACACAGTTGCGCGCTCTCCGATCGGCCGATTGACGAACCGACGGACAGCGCGCTGTAGTGGGAAAACCCCGAGGACCGAGTGTACATCGGTCCAAGTACTACTTACTAATCCCCTCGTCCCTGCGCGCTCTACCCGGCCGCGGTCCGCAGCACCTGGCCGGACTCACGGTCGTAGCGCACCGACACCGAGTTGTCGCCCTCGTGACCCATCAGCGTGGTGTACGCCTCCATGACCACGACGCCGTTCTCGTCGCGAAGGATATTGCGCGTCACGACGATATCGGCGTTGAACCGATTCTCGACGGACATGATCTCCAGCTCGGCATTGAGGTGATCGCCCACCCGGATCGGCTGGTGGTACACGAACCGCTGATCGACCTGGATGATCTGCATGGTCTCCATGCCGACGTCGACATTGCGGAAGAAGTCCTGCTGCACCAGGTTGGCCAGGATCGAGACGAACGTCGGGCCTGCGACCA
This sequence comes from Mycolicibacterium neoaurum ATCC 25795, assembly GCF_000691525.1. GTDB lineage: Bacteria > Actinomycetota > Actinomycetes > Mycobacteriales > Mycobacteriaceae > Mycobacterium > Mycobacterium neoaurum. The sequence continues at coordinate 294,925 of NZ_JMDW01000008.1, read as the reverse complement.
ACCGGTCGTGACCCAGCTCAGCGGCCGCCTCCTCGTGCAGCGACGCCGGATGCTCCGACTTCACCGCCTTGGCGAACATCTTGACCTGCTCGCGACCCACGATGAAGACCTCGGGGTACTTGTAGACCATCCCGCGGATGTCTGCTTTGAGCGCCATGGATCAGGCCAACTTTGCGGTGGCGATGGCGCGGCCGAAGATCTTCTTCCCGCCGGTCGTCGCGGACAGCGCGATGGTCACGGACTTGGCATCGGCGTCGACCGACTTCACCCGACCGTTGAACACCAGCTCGGCTCCCACGCCGTCATTGGGAACGGGGACCACCGCGGTGAACCGCACGTTGTACTCGGTGACCGCCGCCGGGTCGCCGACCCATTCGGTGACGTAGCCACCGCCGAGGCCCATGGTCAGCATGCCGTGGGCGATCGCGGTGTCCAGACCGACCTGCTTGGCGATCTCGTCGTCCCAGTGGATCGGGTTCAGGTCGCCGGACACCCCGGCGTAGTTGACCAGGTCCTGACGGGTCAGCGGAATCACCTTCTCCGGAAGGGTGTCTCCCACGCTGACCGAACTGAATTCACGCAGTGCCATCTGAAAAGCCCTCTTCTCCGTCGCCCGAACGCCCCGCAAGGGTCGTCAAGGCCTCCTGCACAACCTCACCCTTGTCGTTGGTGACGATGTTCTTGGTGACGATGATGTCGGCGCCGTGCGCCTGACGCACCGAATCGACGTACACATCGCAGTACAGCCGGTCCCCTACGAGAATCGGCCGGACAAATGTGAACGCCTGATCGACCTGAACGATCTGGGCGTCGTGGATACCGATGTTGGCGTGCTCGAAGAACGCGAACTGGGCGGTGTAACCGAAGATGCTGATGAAGGTCAGCGGCGCCGGCAGGGCCGGGTGGCCCAGCTCGGCGGCGACAGCTTCGTCCTGGAAGTACGCGGAGTCGTTCTTGACCGCTACGGCGTACTCGCGCACCTTTTCGCGTCCGACCTCATATGCGTCGGGATAGCGATAATGCATCCCGACGATATCGGTCGACAGAGCCACGACGAACGGTCAGCGGGACTCTTTGTGCGGCTGGTGGTGACCGCAGTTCGGGCAGAACTTCTTGATCTCCAGCCGATCGGGGTCGTTCCGACGGTTCTTCTTGGTGATGTAGTTACGGTGCTTGCACACCTCGCAGGCCAAAGTGATCTTCGGCCGTACGTCGGTACTCGACGCCACGTCTCTTGCCTCTCGTTGTTCTGCCTGTAGCGGTGGGGAGGCTCGATCTCCCGACCTCACGATTATGAGTCGTGCGCTCTAACCAGCTGAGCTACACCGCCCCGATCGACGCAGGCGGAGCTCCGCCAGGCGCGTCCACCGAGCCCCCTAACGGAATCGAACCGTTGACCTTTTCCTTACCATGGAAACGCTCTGCCGACTGAGCTAAGGGGGCCTTGCACTACCTTCGGCCGTAGGGCCTTAAAGAGGGTACATTCTCGCTGTTCCTGCTGCCAAAACGGCTGGTCTGAGGCCGGTTTTCCGCTGTTCACCACGGTACGCCGGGTCGCTTGGTACCTGGTTTCAGCCGTCAACAGCGCTTGGGTCTTGCCACTGAACCCAGGTACGCGATCCGGCCCTGAGCGCTACCTCCGTTCAGCTTTGCGGCGCAGTGGAGCGCTTTCGCTGAAACCATGCACTCACGCCGCCCGCCAGCCACGCCCGTACAGCGCTGCGGCGACGCGTCCGACCACATCGGCCAGGCTGTCCTCGGCGATCACTCGGATCACCACCCACCCACGAGCCTCCAGCGCCCGATTGACCTTCTGATCCCTGACGTATGTCGCTCGATCGGTCTGGTGATGCCGACCGTCGTACTGAACGGCGACCCGCAGGTGCTCCCAGCCCATGTCGACCCTTGCCACGATCCGCCCCTGGCCGTCGACGACCGGGATCTGAGTCCGGTCGGGTGGCATGCCCGCATCGGTCAGCGCGAGGCGCAGCCGGGTCTCCTGGGGTGACTCGGCACCGGCGTCGACCAGTGCCAGAGCTGTCGTGAGCCGGCGGATGTCGGTGGCGCGCGGATGGCGCACGAGCAACGGCGCGACATCGTCGATGGTGATCCGCCCGACCGTCAGCAACGCGTCGATGCGGGCGACGGCCTCGTTGCGGGGCAGATGCCTGCCGAGGTCGAAGATCGTCCGGGCCGCGGTGGTGACTCTGACGTCGGCAATCGTCATCACCTCACCGGCCGACCATGACTCATTGCGGACGATCAGGCCAGTCGGCGGATGGGTGTTGCGCCACAACAACTCGATGGGGACGTCGTCGTCGACCCATTTCGCGTGGTGCAGCGCCGACGCCGCGACGCCCGCGATGACACCCCGACGCCCCGACCACAGGAACGCGGCGCGCGCCCGGTCGCGAACCGACGGTTCGGGCGGACCGTAGATGTTGGGAAAGATGCGCCGGTACCGCGTGCGCAGTTGGTGGCGTGTCACCAGGCCCGCGCCCAAAGCCTCGCTGCCGATGAAGACCCCACCCATGCACCGATGCTGGCATCGCGGACGACGCGACAACACCCCGGCGGCCGCGCCTGTGGATAAGCGACCTGGCTTCAGTCTGACGCGGGTTGTCGGTCGACCCGCTGCGCTCAGGTAGGAATCTGGCCCCAAACGCATACGTGGGTTCAGTCTGATCGGCCGTCTCCGTCGTCAGACTGAACCCACGTAGATCCGAACTACGACAGCAGCCAGTCGTTCGGGCTGAACAGCTCGCTGTGCACCCGGGTGACGCCGCGGGCCAGCAGCTGATCGCGCACGGCGCGGACGAAACCGTCGTTACCGCACAGGTAGACCTCGGCGTCCTCGGGCAGCTCCACGCCGTCCAGGGACATCAGGTCCTCGTACCAGAGCTGCAGCGTGGCGTTGGGCAGTGCGTCGACCAGCTCGCGCTGGCGTTCCCGCAGCGGGTGGGTCTGCTCGCTGCGATCGGCGTGCAACACCTGCACGCGGGCATCGGCGGGCAGCGCTTCCAGGATGCCGATCATCGGGGTGATGCCGATCCCGGCAGAGATGAGCACCAGCGGCACACCGGGCGTGGGCGCGGGCAGGTCGCCGAAGGGCACCGTCACATCCAGCAGGTCGCCGACCCGCAGGTTGTCGCGGATCCACTCCGACACCTCACCGGCGGGCTTGACCGCGAAGGTCAGCTGCCCGTCGCCCGGCTTGTTCACCAGGCTGTACTGACGCAGCTGGCGAGCCCCGTCGGGCAGTGTCACGCCGACCGAAACATATTGTCCGGCGCCGAAGTCCAGATCGGAGGCGACGCTGACCAACACCGCGCCCGAGGGGTCGTCGACCCGGGCGGTCACCTGGGCGCGTCGGTAGACGTCGCCGGCGGGCACCCCGGCCTGCTCATAGAGGCCGCGCTCCATGTCGATCAGGGTGTTCGCCATGATCCAGTAGACGCGGTCCCAGGCCTCGGCCACCTCGGCGGTGACGGTCTCGGCGCCCAGTACCTCCACGATCGCGGCGAACAGATGCTCGTGCACGATCGGGTACTGATCGGCCGTCACGCCCAGCGACGCGTGCTTGTGCCCGATCCGCGACAGCAGCTCGGCGGGATGCGGCAGATCAGGATCGACCAGATGGGTCGCAAACGTCGCGATCGATGCGGCCAGCGCCCGCTGCTGTGCACCCTGGGCCTGATTACCCCGGTTGAACAGGTTGCGCAGCAGCGCCGGGTGTGCGGCGAAGAGCCGCTTGTAGAAGGAGCTGGTGATGGCGTCGATATGCGCGCCGACCAGTGGCAGCGTCGCCCTGATCATCTCGGCGTGGGCGGGCTGCAGTTCCTCGGGGGCAGCGACGACGGTCATGGGGTGTTCCTTCCTGCGATTTCCAACGGGAGTGTCACGACCGGCAACAAGCCGCTGCCGGTCAGGTCTTGGAGGGTGTGGTTGTCCAGTTCGCGGTAGAAGGCCTCTTTGGCCTCGGCCAGCACCCGGCGCAATCGGCATCCGGCGATCAGCGGGCACGGCCGGTCCCCGGCGCAGTCGATCACCTCGGCGTCACCTTCGAGCCGGCGCACCAACCAGCCCAGCGAGACCGTGCGCCCGTCCTCGGTGAGCGAAAGTCCGCCCACGCGACCACGTTTGGCGTTGACCATGCCGAGCTCGACCAGCCGGGCGACGGCCTTGGCGACGTGATGCTCGGAGGCGTCGGCGCCGGTCGCGATCGAGCGGGTGGTGATGCGGCGGTCGGCGGCGTCCCCCGCGGCCAGCAGCATCATCGTGCGCAGACCCAGGTCGGTGAACCGGGTGAGTTGCATGGCGCTGACGCTACAAATCCTGCATCTGAAATACCAGATAACGGGGCAGTGGCTTTAAACACGCGCTGACGTGCGGTTTTTAGACCTGCGGTTTCGATCGTCCACGCCCCTACCCATAAGGTGTTGCGCATGGCTTCCGACGCTGATCGCCTGTACTTCCGCCAGCTGCTGTCGGGTCGCGACTTCGCGGCCGCCGACCCGATCGCCCAACAGATGCGCAACTTCGCCTACCTGATCGGTGACCGCGAAACTGGCGACGCCGTCCTGGTCGACCCCGCGTACTCGGCGGGCGAACTCGTCGACGCACTGGAGGCCGACGGCATGCGGTTGTCCGGCGTGCTGGTCAGCCACCACCACCCCGACCACGTCGGCGGCACCATGATGGGCTTCACCCTGGCCGGTGTCGCCGAGCTGCTGGAGCGGGTCACCGTCCCGGTGCACGTCAATGCCCTTGAGGCCGAATGGGTTTCCAATGTCACCGGCATCGCGATGAGCGAGCTGACCGGCCACCAGCACGGCGACAAGGTCAGCGTCGGCGGTATCGACATCGAACTGCTGCACACCCCCGGACACACACCGGGCAGCCAGTGTTTCCTGCTCGACGGCCGACTGGTCGCCGGCGACACCCTGTTCCTGGAGGGCTGCGGACGCACCGACTTCCCCGGCGGCAACGTCGACGATATGTTCCACAGCCTGCAGAAGCTCTCGACGCTTCCCGGCGATCCGACCGTGTTCCCCGGCCACTGGTACTCCGCCGAGCCGAGCGCCCCGCTGTCGGATGTGAAGCGCTCCAACTACGTCTACCGCGCCAGCAATCTGGACCAGTGGCGCATGCTGATGGGCGGCTGACCTGGTCCGCTGACCGGCGATAATTTCGCGACCGTTTGCTGGCTGGACTATTGTGCGAGGTCACAGCGCTCTCGGGCGCGCGTAAGGGAGGAAACCCCGCATGACGACACCGCCGACCGCGGCCGGCTGGTACCCGGATCCCGACGGTTCCGGAGGTCAACGTTACTGGGACGGCACGGAGTGGACCGCCCAGCGCCCCGAGGGACCCGAGTTCACCGAAGAGACGTCGGCCTGGCCCGCCGAGCTGCCGCCTTGGCCCGAAGACGTGATGGCGATGCCGTCCTGGGAGGACGCCGGCAAGGGTGAGCCGCCCGTCATCGACGCCGACCCGCAACCCGACGCCGAACCCGAGACCGAGCAGCCTGGTGCCGAGACCGAGCCAGCGGACGCCGATGAGCCGGACCCGCCGGCCGCCGCAGAGCACGAGTCCGAACCCGAAGCCGAACCCGGCATCGACGCACCGGCCGAGGTGTCCGAACCCGTCGAGCCACCCGCCGACCAGTGGCCGCAGCCGGACCTCACCATTCCGACCGTGACGCCCACGACCCCCGCCTTCGACCAGACCACCGCGGTGGTGCCGACCCTTCCGCCGCCCGCCGAACCCGTCGCATTCGGGGACTCCGCATTCGGGGACGTCGGGGCCATCGAGGCCAAACCGGCGCCCAAGAGCCCGCTCAAGGGCTACCTGCTGGGCGTCGCAGCGTTGCTGATCGTGTTGATCGGCGTGCTCGTCTGGGCCTTCGCGTTCGCCGATCCCGGCTCCGGATCGACCGACGCCGCCGGTACGGATGGGACCGTGGAGACCGGTGGGGCCACTGCGCCCGCAGTTCCCACGACGGATTCCGACGAAGCCAGTGACGCGCCCGCCCCGGCCGAAGGGTCGGTGGTCGACGGTGACGTGACGATCACCCAGAACGGCGTCGATACCGTGCCGACGGTATCGGCGGTCGACAACGAATTCCTCACCAAGACGGCCACCGGAAAGTTCGTCCTGGTCAAGCTGACGTTCCTCAACAACGGCCAGTCCCCCGCCACGTTCCTGTCCGACCAGCAGGTATTGACCGCGGGCGGGCAGCCGTACTCGCCCGATACCGAGGCGACCTTCTACCTCAACGGGATCTCGGCGGTGTTGTATCCGGGCGAGCCGGTGCAGGTGACCGTCGCCTACGACATCCCTGCCGACAGCAACCCGGAGTTCATCCAGGTGTCCGGCGACCTCGGCAGCCCGGGTGCACGGATTGCGCTGAACTGACCGAAATAGCTCGGTCGGATGCCGGCCGTGCGTTTTCCGGCCGACTTCCGACGAATTCCGTCGCACATGGTGGTTTTGACACCGAATTTCGTCGGTAGAGCTATCGTCATGGGCGAGATTCCGCCTTGGTTGCGTCGCGCGAGCTTGGCAGAATGATTCGCCAGGATTCGAATCAAGTGCATACCGGGGGGTTGCCGTGACGAATATCGTGCTGTGCTTCGACCAAGCGGAGGAAACCAACGCCGCGGCGGTGTTCCGCCGCGTCGATCCCGCCGACCAGATCAGCTGGCACCGGCACACCAGCCGACGCGCCGAGCAGGCCCGCCAGGCGGTCGCGGCGGCATATGACTTCCTGACCGAACACTGGCATCCCGGCGACCCGGTCTACGTCTTCGGAGCGGGCAGCGGCGCGGCATGTGCACAGGCACTGGCGCGGCTGCTGGGCACCATCGGCGTGCTCGACGGCGAACTGCGCGACTACATGCTGTCGACCTACGCGCTGCCGCGCACCGAACGCTCGGCACAGGAATGGCGCCGCGTCACCGAGGTGGCCGCCGGACTGGCCGAGCGCGACGACATCGCGGTGCCCGTGCGCTTCCTCGGCTTATGGGACAGCGCGCCCATCCGCGGTGCCGGCGGACCCGTGGACGTCGTCGAGGGCCGTCACGCCCTCGCCATCGACGGCGGCCCGTCGCTGCAGCGTGTCGACGGCGTGGACGAGGTGTGGTTCCGCGGAACCCACCGCGACATCGTGGGCGGCGCCCTGACCCTGGAGTGGATGCTCGACGGCGCCGCGCAGGCCGGTCTGCGACTGGACACCGCCCCGTCGGTGCACGCCGAGCCCGATGGTTCGGCGCTGACACTGGCGCTGCGCAGGCTGCCTGAAGCCGCGGCGGTCCATGCCAGCGTGCAGATGCACCTGCACAACCACCCGCGGTACTGGCGGCGACTGCCCGCCCGCGTGCAGTGGCACGACCTCGACTGGCTCGACCGTGGCGAGCGGCTGCTGGCTGTCGAACGCACCGCACCGACACCGGCGAGAGTGCTGGCCACCGCCTCCTAGAAGGCGTCCTAGCAACGCCGTATACCCCATCGTGTGCGATCATCAGCGAAGTTCTGTATTCGCTCTCGACGACACGAGGTCACGGTGGACTGGTTCAAAGATCGGTGGGCCGACCTGTCGGGCCTCGGCTCGGCGGGATGGTTGGCGGTCGCGGCATGGGCGGGGTTGGCCCTCGCCATGGCGGCGCTGATCTTCACTGCCCGCACGGTGAAGCGAAACCGCCAGCTCAAGAGCGATGAACTGCGGCCCCACGTGGCAGTTTTCCTCGAACCTCACCCGACGGATTGGCACGTCATCGAGCTGGTGGTGCGCAACTTCGGACAGACCGCGGCCCAGGACATCCGACTGGAGTTCAGCAGCCCGCTCACCGTCGGGCGCTACGAGGACGGGTACCCCGACCGGCTGCCCGAGATCGCCGAACTGACGCTACCCAGCGAACTCACTCAGCTGGCACCCGGACAGGAGTGGCGAACGGTCTGGGACTCGGCGATCAGCCGTGCGGAGTTCGGCGAACAGATCGGCTCCCGGTTCGAGGGCACCGTCCGATACCGGGCCGACGCCCGCCATTTCGAATCCGCCGTCGTCCTCGACTGGGCGACACTGCAACCCGTGCAACGCCTCGAACTGCTGACCACCCACGACCTGGCCAAGCGGGAGAAACAGAAGTTGGAGCTGCTGCGCACCGTTCTCACCTACTTCCACTACGCCTCCAAGGAGACCCGACCCGAGGTGTACCGCGCGGAGATCGAGCGGATGAACCAGGCGGTCCGCGAGACCCAGGACCGGTGGCGCACCCGGCAGAGCGACGAAACCGCCCAGCTCGACTTCCCGTGGAACAACGGCCGGCAGTCCGCACACCCGCAGCCCACCGGACGGCATCACTCCAGCCCCGCCATCGGAATTCGCGAGCACGCTCCGTAACATCCGGACCCATGACCGCCACCTATGCCGTGCACGAATCCGTCGCCACCATCACCCTGGACGACGGCAAGGTCAATGCGCTCTCACCCGCGATGCAGGCCGCCATCAACACCGCATTCGATCAGGCGGCCGCCGATGTCGCCGCCGGAACCGTCAAGGCCGTGGTGCTGGCGGGTAACGGCCGCGTGTTCAGCGCCGGATTCGAACTCAGCGTCTTCGCCTCCGGCGACGCCGACGCCGGGTACGGCATGCTGCGCGGCGGATTCGAACTGGCGCTGCGGGTGCTGACCTTCCCGGCCCCGGTGGTGATGGCCTCGACCGGGCCGGCGATCGCCATGGGATCGTTCCTGATGCTGACCGGCGACCACCGGGTCGGATCGGTGAAGTCGCGCTTCCAGGCCAACGAGGTGGCCATCGGCATGGTCATCCCCCAGGCCGCACTGGAGATCATGCGGATGCGGCTGACACCGCCGGCCTATTCGCGCGCGGTATCGGTGGCCGCGGTGTTCGCCGGCGACGCGGCGATCGACGCCGGTTGGGCGGACGAGATCGTCGAGCACGACGCGGTGCTCGCCCGCGCCCAGGAGATCGGCGCCGAGTACGCCGCCACCCTGAACCTGAAGGCCCACCTGGCCAGCAAGGTCAAGGCCCGCCAGATCGCGATCGACGCCATCCAGGCCGGCATCGACGGGCTGGCCGAGGAGTACAAGAAGTCGGTCAGCTAGCCCTGCGCGGCCAGTGATTCGGCGAGAATGACGGCGGCGTCGTCGTAGGCCGCCGGGTCCGGGCCCGCGAAGTTCAGGCGCAGGTAGCGCCCGGTCGGCTCGGCCGGAAACCATTGGTCCCCACCGGCGATGACCAGACCCCGCGATTCGGTGTCTTTGACGAGCCGATCGAGGTCGACCCCGTCGGGCAGTCGCACCCAGAGGTTGAGCCCGCCGGGCGGTACCGCCGAGATCATCGCGTCGGGGACGTGGGTGGTGACCGCGTCGACGAGCAGATCGCGTCGGGCGCGCAGCATCTTGCGCAGGGCGCGGCGGTGCGTCTGCCACCCCGGCTGGGTGACGATATCGAGGGCGGCCGCCTGCAGCAGCCCACTGACATACATCGATTGCGCTTGCAGCTCGCCGAGCAGGCGGGTGTGCAGCGGGCCTCGCGCGATGACCGCGGCAACTCGGATGCCCGGCGAGATGCTCTTGGTCAGGGACCGCAGGTAGACGACGTGGCCGCTGTCATCTCGGGCCGCCAGCGCGGTCGCGTCGGTGTCGATCCCGAAATCGTGCGCCCAGTCATCCTCGATGAGGAAGGCGCGATGGCGTCGCACGATTTCCAGAACATCCGATCCGGTCGACGGATTCCACTGTGCACCAGTCGGATTCGCGTAGTTCGGTTGTGCGTAGAAAGCACGGGCCCCGGTGTCGGCGAAGGCCCGTTCCAACGAATCGAGATCGGGACCCTGCGGCCCGGCGGGGACCGGAACCAATGTCACGCCGACCTGCCGCGCGGCGATGATCGCACCCCAGTAGGTCGGTGACTCGATCAGCAGTGCGCCCCCTGGCCCGGCGATGCTGCGGAACAGCGCGCCGAGTCCGAGCTGGCTGCCGGGAAGCACGATCACATCGCGCATGGCCGGGGCGGTGAGATGCGCGGGCGTCTGCGACGCGAGCTCGGCGGCGAACCACGCACGCAGGCTCGCCATGCCTTCGGGTTCGGGGCGCCCCAGCGCCGCATCGCCGCGCGCTGCCCTGGTGAGCGCCACGCGGACGAGCCGTTCGGGCAATAGCTCGCGATCGGGATATCCCGAGTGCAGCGCGATCGCGCCAGCGCGAGCCGAACGCAATGCCGCGGGTGTGTGTGCGGCGGTGGCGCCCGATCGCAAGACGCCGGTCTGCCACGAGTAATCGCGCGGTCCGACGGCTCGGACCGCGCTGACGAAGGCGCCGACGCCCGGTCGGGTCTCGATGAGCCCACGCGCGGCCAGCGATCGCAGTGCCGACTGGACGGTGCCCGGGCCGGCCCCGTAGCGGGCGGTCAGCTGCCGCGTCGACGGCAGTCGCTCACCTGGGGAAGCCGCGGCCACCCACCGTTGGAGTTCCCGCTCGATGCGCACACTGCTACTGTCGACCATGAAGGATCAGAGTAGCGCTACTGCGCATTGCCCCTCGCCGCTATCGCACTCGCGTACCGGACTCGCCTGGGGATGTGCCGGTGTCCTGGCGTTCTCGTTGACCGTCCCGCTGACCCGCGTCGCGGTCGAGGCGGGTCACCTGTCGGCGCTTTTCGTCGGTAGCGCACGTGCGGTCGTCGCCGCCGCGATCGCGGCGCTGGCATTGCTGGTCACCCGCTCGCACCGGCCCACCGGAGGCCAGTGGATCAGCGTCGGCCTCGTCGCGGCGGGCGCCGTGCTGGGTTTTCCCGTCCTGACGTCGTTCGCGCTGACACAGACCCACGCGAGCCATGGCGCGGTCGTCATCGCGCTGCTGCCCGCGACCACGGCCGTCGTCTCCGTGCTGCGCACCGGGGAACGCCCGGCCGTGACGTTCTGGTGCGCCGCCGGGGCCGGGGCGGTCGCGGCCGTCGCCTTCGCGGCCGTGCATGCGGGCGGCGTGGGACGCCTGCAACCGGCCGACGGGCTGCTGTTCGCGGCCGTGCTGGTCTGTGCCATCGCCTATGCCGAGGGTGGCGTGTTGGCCAGGAGCCTCGGCGCATGGCAGACGATCTCATGGGCGCTGGTTGCCGCCGCCCCGATCATGGCGGCCCTCGCGTCGTACGCGATGGTGTCGCAACCGCCCGCGGGCACGCCCACCGAGTGGGCGAGCTTTGCCTACCTGTGCGTGGTGAGCATGTTCCTCGGGTTCGTGGCCTGGTACCGCGGCCTCGCGATCGGCCCGCTGGCACAGGTCAGCCAGATCCAACTGGCACAGCCGATCCTGAGCATCGGGTGGGCCGCGCTACTGCTGCAGGAGCCCATCACCGCGGCCACGCTCATCGGTGGCACCGCGGTCATCGCGTGCGCGCTGCTGGCGGTCCGCTCCCGGGTGCGCCGGCCCGCCCTACCTACTAGCAGTCGCCGCGCTTGTTGACCGCGATCGCGGTCCACGTCTTGGCGCTGAGACTCTTGCCCGCCGCCGGCTGCTGCTTGCAGACATCCCACATGCTCGGCGCCCGGATGGTCCAGCTCTCGACGTAGGCGTTGATGACCTCCAGCTGCGGACCGCCGGCGTCCTTGACCGTCGTGTCGTACAGCGCCTGCGCATCGGCCAGGCTCAGCCCCCGCAAGTTGGGCATCGTCCATGCCGTCGCAGCCGAAGCCGTCGGGGCGCCCGCCACCGACAGCGCAAGGACCGCAGCTCCGCTGACTGCAAGTGTCCTGATCAACGCCAACTCCCTCTGTCGTCGTGCCGTGGCACGCGTCGTCGTCCCCGGCAGCCTAGACCGACCGCGCGGGTGTTTTCCCGACCTTCACCTGTCATGTCCTGCTTTGTGCCCAGCCCGTTACGCTGGGCGGCGATGGCCTTGCACCTGCACCGTGCCGAGCGCACCGATGTGCTCGCCGATGGCCTGGCAGCGATGCTCGCCGAGCCGATGGCCGATCCGTTCGCCACCGAGCTGGTGCTGGTGCCCGCCAAGGGTGTCGAGCGCTGGCTCGGTCAGCGGCTGGCCAACCGGCTCGGGGTGTGCGCAGGTATCGAGTTCCGCAACCCGCGCTCCCTGCTGGCCGAGCTCACCGGTGTCGCCACGGTCGATCCGTGGTCCCCCGACGCCATGGTGTGGCCGCTGCTTGCCGTGATCGACGACAGCCTCGACGAGCCCTGGTGCACGACGCTGGCCAACCACCTCGGCCATTTCGCCGACGGCGAGGAACGCGAGCTGCGCCACGGCCGCCGCTATGCGGTCGCTCGTCGGCTGGCCGGGCTGTTCTCCTCCTACGCACGCCAACGCCCCGGCCTGTTGATCGACTGGGCGGACATGCCCACCGATCTGGCCTGGCAGCGCCCGCTGTGGGAGCGGCTGATCGCACGCCTGGAGGCCGACCCGCCGCATATCGCGCACCGCGACGCGGTCGCGGAGTTGCGCACCACGCCGAGCGCGCTGCCGCCGCGGTTATCGCTGTTCGGGCACACCCGCATCCCGGCCACCGAGATTGAATTGCTGCAGGCGGTCTCCGCGCAGCACGATCTGCACCTGTGGCTGCCCCATCCCAGCGACCCGCTGTGGCGGGCTTTGGCCGGCCGGCGCGGCAGCATCCCGCGCCGTGAGGACACCGGCCATCGCGCCGTCGGGCATCCGCTGCTGGCCACCCTGGGCCGTGACCTGCGTGAGTTGCAACGTGGCCTGCCGGTGCCGGACACCGACGAATACCTGCCCGCGACAAGCTATCCCGACACCATGCTGGGCTGGCTGCAGTCCGATATCGCCGCCGACGCGGTGCGCCCGGCGGGCCGGCGGCACCTGCGCACCGACCGCTCCGTCCAGGTCCACGCCTGCCACGGCGCGGCTCGTCAGGTCGACGTCCTGCGCGAGGTCCTGCTGGGTCTGCTCGCCGACGACCCCACTCTGGAGCCACGCGACATCTTGGTCATGTGCCCGGACATCGAGACCTACGCCCCGCTGATCACCGCCGGATTCGGTCTCGGTGACGTCGTGCATGACGCGCACCCGGCGCACCGCCTGCGCGTCCGCCTCGCCGACCGCGCACTGGTGCAGACCAATCCGCTGCTGAGCGTGGCCGGCCAGCTGCTCACGCTCGCCGGTGGGCGCGCCCAGGCCAGCGAGGTGCTCAACCTCGCCGGCGCGGCGCCGGTGCGGTTGCGGTTCGGCTTCACCGATGACGATCTGGACACCATCACCGCCTGGGTGCGGGAAGCGAACATCCGCTGGGGTTTCGACCAGCACCACCGCCGGCCCTACGGGGTCGAATACCTGCACAACACATGGCGATTCGGACTGGACCGCATTCTGGCCGGTGTCGCGATGTCGGATGATTCGCACGCGTGGCTGGGCACCACACTGCCGTTGGACGATGTCAGCAGCAATCGGGTCGAGCTCGCCGGTCGGTTCGCCGATTTCGTCGAGCGGCTCACCGACGCGGTGCGCGCCATGACGGGCAGCCGGCCGTTGGACGATTGGCTGCAGACCCTCGCCGAGGCGATCGAATCCCTGGCCCTCGCCGAGGAGGACTGGCCGGCGGCCCAGGTGCACCGCGAGTTCGCCGGCATCGCCGAGCACGCGGCTGGATCCACGGTGGCGTTGCGGCTCAGTGATATTCGCGCCCTCCTCGACCGCAACCTGGCCGGTCGCCCGACCCGCGCCAACTTCCGGACCGGCACGCTGACGGTGTGCACCATGGTGCCGATGCGTTCGGTTCCGCATCGGGTGGTGTGCCTGGTCGGACTCGACGATGGCGTCTTCCCGCGACGGGGTGTCGTCGACGGTGACGACATCCTGGCCCGCGACCCACACACCGGTGAACGCGATACCCGCTCCGAGGACCGGCAGCTCCTCTTGGACGCGATAGGGGCGGCCACCGAGAATCTGGTGATCACCTATACCGGCGCCAACGAATACACCGGACAGCCCCGCCCGCCCGCCGTGCCGATCGCCGAACTGCTCGACGCCGTCCGCGCCACCGCCGAATCGGTCGAGCACCCCGACACCGTGGTGACACGCCACCCCTTGCAGCCCTTCGATATCGAGAATGTCCGGCCGGGCAGCCTGATCCCGGACCGGCCGTTCAGCTTCGATCGCACGGTGCTCGACACCGCCGAGGCAATGGCCGGACGGCGCCGGCCCCAGCCGAGTTTCGTGTCCGGGCCGCTGCCCGACACGGCCGTCGGTGACGTATCCCTGGCCGATCTGGTCGCCTTCTTCAAGAATCCGGTGAAGGGCTTCTTCCGCGCCCTGGACTACACCTTGCCCTGGGATGTCGACGGCGTCTCCGATGTCATGCCGGTCGAGATCGATGCCCTTGCGGAGTGGACGGTCGGTGACCGCATGCTCGGCGACATCATGCGCGGTATGACACCCCAGGATGCCCAGCAGGCCGAATGGCGCCGCGGCACACTGCCTCCCGGCAAACTCGGCTGGCGGCGCGCCATCGAATTGCGCGATCAGGTCGCGTTACTGGCCGCCGAGGCGCTGCGCTACCGCGGCGCCGACGGTCAGGCCTTCGACGTCGACATCGACCTGGGCACGGGCCGTCGCCTGACCGGCACGGTGCCGCTGGTCTTCGGCGACCGCCTGGTCAGCGTCACCTATTCCAAGCTCGGCGGGCAACACCTGCTGGCGGCCTGGATTCCGTTGCTGGCCTTGACCGCTGCGCGCGGTGCGCATTGGTCGGCGGTCTGCATCGGCCGCCCGCCGCGCGGCGTCCAGCCCCGCGTGACGGGTTTGGCCGCGCCGCAGGGCGCCACGGACCTGCTGCGCGATCTGGTGTCGATGTACGACGAGGGCCGGCGTCGTCCGCTGCCGCTCCCCATCAAGACCAGCTATGCCTGGGCCGCGGCCCGCCAGGCCGGTGACGATCCGCACCAGCCCGCCTCCTACCGGTGGCGCAACGAGCGCGACGACCCGGCCATCGAGCGGGTCTGGGGCCGCGACGCCGCACTGGAAGATCTCGACGGTCTCTCCGACTATGCGCCCCGGCTGTGGCTACCGCTGCTGGACGCCGAAGAGGCGGTGCGGTGAAGACTTTCGATCTGACCGGTCCGCTGCCGGCGCCGGGAAGCACCACGGTGCTGGAGGCAAGTGCGGGCACCGGGAAGACGTTCGCCCTGGCCGGTCTGGTCACCAGGATGGTCGCCGAGAATCGGGCCGGGCTGGACCAGATGCTGCTGATCACCTTCGGCCGCGCCGCCAGCCAGGAACTGCGTGAGCGGGTACGTGGCCAGATCGTCGAAGCCATCGCGGCGTTCGAAGATCCGAGCCTGGCGAACAATGATCTGCTCCGGCACCTGATCGCCGACGATCACGACGCCAGGCAGCAACGCCTGCGCGATGCGCTTGCCGGTTTCGACGCGGCCACCATCGCAACCACCCATCAATTCTGCAGCATCGTGCTGAAATCGCTCGGCGTGGCCGGTGACAGCGACAGCGGTCTGACCCTGGTGGAGAACCTCGACGAGCTGGTGTCCGAGATCGTCGACGACCACTACCTGGCCCGGTTCGGCCAGGATGGCGACCACCCCGCGCTGACCTACCGCGACGCCCGACAGCTGGCCAAACAGGTCGTCCGCAACCCCGCCGCCGAACTGCGCCCGTCCGATCCCGATCCCGATTCCGGGACCGCCATCGCGCTGTCGTTCGCCCGGGACGTGTTGGCCGAGTTGGAGATCCGGAAGCGCCGAAACGGCATTCTCGGTTATGACGATCTGCTGACCCGGCTGGCCGATGCCCTCGACGACCCCGATTCCGCGGCACGGGTACAGATGCCGCAGCGCTGGCCGGTGGTGATGGTCGACGAGTTCCAGGACACCGACCCGGTGCAGTGGCAGGTCCTGGAACGGGCCTTCGCCGGACAGTCCACGCTGGTGCTCATCGGTGACCCCAAACAGGCCATCTACGGGTTCCGCGGCGGCGATATCGACACCTACCTGCGCGCCGCGCAGACCGCGGGCGACAAGCAGACCCTCGGCACCAACTGGCGCAGCGATGCCGCTCTGGTCGAACGGTTGCAGGTGGTGCTCGGCGGCGCCCAGCTCGGCGGTCCCGAGATCGTCGTGCACCAAGTTCAGGCCCACCATCAGGGCAGCCGGCTGGCCGGCGCCCCGCGCAACGACCCGTTCCGGTTGCGGGTGGTCTCGCGCACCGGCACCGGCACCCGCACCATCTCGATGGACCGGTTGCGCACCCATATCGGCGACGATCTGGCCGCCGATATCGGTGCGTTGTTGAACAGCGGGGCCACCTTCGACGGCCGACGGCTGCAGGCGCGCGATATCGCGGTGATCGTCGAAACCCACCGCGATGCCAGGGCCTGTGATGCGGCGCTGGCCAAGGCCGGGATCCCGGCGGTCTACACCGGGGACTCGAACGTGTTCGCCTCCCGCGCCGCACACGACTGGCTGTGCCTGCTGGAGGCGTTCGACCAGCCGCACCGGTCCGGGTTGGTGCGCGCCGCGGCGTCGACGCTGTTCTTCCGCGAGACGGCCGAAACCCTTGCCGCAGGCGGCGATGCGTTGACCGACCGGGTGGCCGAGGAGTTGCGCAGCTGGGCCGGGCACGCCCGCGAGCGCGGGGTGGCTGCGGTGTTCGAGGCGGCTCAGCTGGCCGGGATGGGCACGCAGGTGTTGTCCTGGCAGGGTGGTGAGCGGCTGATGACCGACCTGGCGCATGTGACGCAGCTACTGCAGGAGACCGCGCACCGGGAGGGTCACGGCCTTCCCTCGCTGCGGGATTGGTTACGCACCCAGACCGGCGAGGACGGCGGGGCCACCGAGCGCAACCGGCGGTTGGACAGTGATGCGGCCGCCGTGCAGATCATGACTGTGTGGGTGTCCAAGGGATTGCAGTATCCGGTGGTCTATCTGCCGTTCGCCTTCAATCGGTATGCACCCGAACCGAACCCGGTGCTCTATCACGACGGGGACACCCGGTGCCTACATGTCGGCGAGGCCGGTCCGGACGTCCTGCGCGCGGGGAAGGCCGAGGCCGCCGCCAACGACAGCCGACTGACCTATGTGGCGATGACGCGGGCCTGCTCTCAGGTGGTGGCCTGGTGGGCGCCGTCATGGGATGAACGAAACGGCGGGCTCTCCCGGTTGCTGCGCGGACGCAGGCCCGGGGAGGCCCAAGTGCCCGCCGTGTGCTCCCCGGACCGGCTCTCCGACGCCGATGCCAGGGCCAGGCTGCAGGAATGGGCCGATGCGGGTGGACCCGTGTTGGAGGATTCGGTGATCGAGTCCGTCCCGGCCCCCGACCTCGTCGCTACACCCGATGATCTCGCGATCCGACGTTTTCACCGCCCCATCGATCTGTCATGGCGCCGCACCTCGTACTCGGGTCTGCTGCGCTCGGCAGAGGAGGCGCCGGTATCCAGTGAGCCCGAGATCGCCGAACTCGACGACGAGGTGGCCGATCTCGCCGTGCTGGCGCCGGCCACCGGCGAAGACGTCCCTTCCCCGATGGCGCAGTTGCCCGTCGGCGCGGCCTTCGGATCGCTGGTGCACGCCGTCCTGGAGACCGCCGACCCGCACGCCGTCGACCTGGCTGCCGAGTTGCTCGGCCATATCGAACGCCACAGCCCGCAGTGGCCGGTGACGGTGCCCGCTGCCGAGCTGGCGGCGGCGTTGGTACCGCTGCACGACACCGACTTGGGCCCGCTTGCTCCGGGTGTCACGCTGCGCCAGATCGGGTTGTCGGATCGGCTGCGCGAGTTGGACTTCGAGATTCCACTGGCCGGCGGTGACGGCACCGTCGGCGGGTTCGCCAGGCTGACCGACCTGGCCACGCTGCTGGGCACGCACCTGCCCGCCGGGGATCCGATGCGCCGCTACGTCGACCGGCTGTCCTCGGGATCGCTGGGCGCCCAGCCG
Organism: Mycolicibacterium neoaurum ATCC 25795; assembly: GCF_000691525.1. Taxonomy (GTDB): domain Bacteria; phylum Actinomycetota; class Actinomycetes; order Mycobacteriales; family Mycobacteriaceae; genus Mycobacterium; species Mycobacterium neoaurum. The sequence goes on along the minus strand of NZ_JMDW01000008.1, from coordinate 276,991 downwards.
TTGCACGGGTATCTCTCCGGGTCCATCGACGCGGTGCTGCGTGTCGACGGGCGCTATCTGGTGGTGGATTACAAGACGAACTGGCTCGGCGCGGGCGATGGAGCACTGACCGCGGCCGATTACGGCCCCGAGCGGCTTGCCGAGGCGATGCTGCATTCGGACTATCCGCTGCAGGCACTGCTGTACAGCGTGGTGCTGCACCGCTATCTGTCCTGGCGACTGCCGGGCTACGACCCCGAGACACATCTGGGCGGCGTGCTGTATCTGTTCGTGCGCGGCATGTGCGGACCGGACACCCCGGTGACCGACGGCAACCCGGCCGGTGTGTTCAGCTGGAAACCGCCCGCGGCGCTCGTCGTCGCCATCGCCGAGGTGCTGAGGGGATCGTGATCACCGAGTTCGAGGCCGCGGATATCCATGTGGCACAACGACTGACCACCCTGGCCGGGGAAACCTCGGCCGAGGTGACGCTGGCGGTGCAACTGGCGGTACGTGCGCTGCGCGGCGGTTCGGTATGCGTGGATCTGCGCGCCGCCGCGCCGGAGGCCGGCCTGGTGGCCGAGGAGTGGCTGGCCGCAGTCGCGGCCAGCCCGTTGGCCGCCGACCCGCCCGTGCTGCGGCTGTTCGGCGACCTGCTCTATCTCGACCGTTACTGGTTGGAGGAGGAGCAGGTCTGCGCCGACGTGCTGGCCCTGGTGTCCACCCGGCCGCCCGGTGAGCTCCCGGATGTGTTGCGGCTGTTCCCCGACGAGTGGGCCGAGCAGCGCGCGGCGGCCCGGCGAGCACTGACCCAGGGGCTTACGGTGCTGACCGGCGGTCCGGGCACCGGCAAGACCACGACGGTGGCCCGGTTGCTTGCGCTGTTGGTCGAGCAGGCCGCGTTGGCCGGCCGGGCCGCGCCGCGGATCGCACTGGCCGCACCGACCGGCAAGGCGGCGGCCCGGTTGCAGGAGGCGGTCGCCGAACAGGTCGGCCGTCTGGACCCGCAGGATCGCGCCCGCCTGCAGGGGCTGACGGCGACCACCCTGCACCGGCTGCTCGGTGCCCGACCCGACACCTCGTCCCGGTTTCGCCACCACCGCGGAAACCGGTTGCCGCACGACGTCATCGTGGTCGACGAGACGTCGATGGTGTCGCTGACGATGATGGCCCGGCTGTTGGAGGCGGTGCGACCCCAGACGCGGCTGTTGCTCGTCGGCGATCCCGATCAGCTCGCCTCGGTGGAGGCCGGCGCGGTACTGGCCGACCTGGTCGACGGGCTGGGCCCCGATCGAGTCGCCGCGCTGAGCACTTCACACCGGTTCGGGGCGCAGATCGGGACGCTGGCCGACGCGGTGCGCACCGGGGATGCCGATGCCGCGCTCGATGTGTTGGCTGCCGGCGGAGCCCATGTTGAATGGTCGGCATCGACCGAGGCACTGCGGGATGTGCTGTTACCGCAGGCGCTCCGGCTCCGCGAGGCCTGCATTCTCGGGGATATCGACACCGCCCAGGCCACCCTGGACGAGCACCGCCTGCTGTGCGCGCACCGGCACGGCCCGGTGGGGGTGACGCACTGGAACCGCCAGGTGCAGCGCTGGTTGACCGAGGCGACCGGTGATCCGTTGTGGGCGACGTGGTACGCCGGTCGGCCGATCCTGGTGACCGCCAACGACTATGGGCTCAAGCTCTACAACGGGGACACCGGGGTGACGGTGGCCTCGCCCGCTGGGCTGCGGGTGGCCGTCGGTGACCAGACATTCGCACCGGGCCGGCTGGCCGAGGCAGAGACCATGCACGCCATGACGATTCACAAGGCCCAGGGCAGCCAGGCCGACGAGGTGACGGTACTGCTCCCCGCCGAGGATTCTCGACTGCTGACCAGGCAGCTGTTCTACACCGCGGTCACCCGGGCCAGGCACCGGGTGCGGGTGGTGGGCTCGGAAGCCGAGGTGCGTGCAGCGATCTCCCGCCAGGCCATCCGGGCGACAGGCCTGGGGCTGCGGTTGCGCCGGTAGGCGGTCTCAGACGGTCCGCGCGGCGAAGGCTGCGCTGGAGATGATGCCGATGGCCAGTGCCGCGGTGCCGTAGCCAAGGATGGCGGCGACCACGACAGCGCCGACAGCGCCGGCACCGAGCAGAACCATGATGACGCCTAAGAGAACACCACTCATGTCGACCTCTTTCGTATGACTGCGATCACAATGTAACTCATCGAGTGTGTTGAATCACAGTCATCCGGGTATCGATCTGGGGGTCGCTGATCCGTACGCGCACACCGAAACTGGCAGGTCCCGACACGATCCCGTGCGGGATTTTCCTTAGCTCGTCGTAACACCTCGCTCAGCTGGCCTAGTAAGGCGACCTAACTTTTACACCCGAGCTGATGGTGCTTCGCCCAGGCGAACCGAGAGATGACGCAGCTTTCGGCTTGCCCATCGGATACACCCGATCGGCGGACACCACGGCACCGTCGTCAGCCGACAAGCGCCGCCAACAGCCGCGGCAGCGGGACGGAGGCGAACCCAATCGCGGCATCACCGATCCCGTATGGCAGCACCAAGGTGTCCGCATGTAGCAGAGCTCCGCACGAGTACACGACGTTCGGCACATAGCCGTCCTGCTCGCCGATCCCCGGGCTCAACAGTGGCGACCGCAGCCGGCCGATCATCTGCGTGGGGTCCTCCAGCCGCAGCAAAATCGCACCGATCCGGTAAGTGCGCATGGGCCCGACACCGTGTGTGAGCACCAGCCACCCCGCCGAGGTCTCCAGCGGAGGGCCACAGTTTCCCAGCTGCAGAATCTCCCAGGGCTCCGCCGGTTGTTGCAGTGGCGTCGCCGTGGTCCACACCGAGAGATCGTCGCTGACCGCGACGGAGTTCGACTCCCGGTCCGATCTCGACAGCGCGACGAACCGACCCGCGATCCGACGCGGGAACAGTGCCATGCCCTTGTTGGCGGCGGCGTCACCGACCAGCGGTGTCGAAACAAAGGACCGGAAGTCCGTCGTCGTCAACATTTGCTGACTGATCCGCGCACCATCGTAAGCGGTGTAGCTGGCGTGATAGGCCACCGATCCGTCGTCCTCGACGAAGCGAACGAATCGCGCGTCCTCCATGCCGACCGATTCGGCGTCGGTCGCCGGCCACAGCACCCGTTCGGAAACCTCGGTGGCGGAGGCGAACTCGACGGCATACGCCCTGTCGGCTATCGAACGCATCGATGCGATGGTCTCGCTCGCATGGGCCCACGTCGCTCGGTGTCGGTGTAGCCGTTCCAACTGCTCATCGAGCGCGGCTCGGGTGAACCGCGCTTCGAGACCCTGTAGTACATAATCGGTGGCCTCATCGACGTGTCCGTCATGGAGTTCGCTGTTGAACAGGGCCGCATCGAGCATGGTGGGTATCACCGTGCCGGATGTCGCCACCGGAGCTGTCCCGTCGACGGTCACCTCACCCGTGCCGTCGATGACGCCGGTGCGGAAGCCGATGGACGAGCGGTGCCCCTCGCCGATGCCGCGCACACTCATGACGAAGCGCAGGCCACCGGCCGGCACGTCCGACTGGTCGGGATGCGCGACCATGCTCGGGTTACAGAGTGCGGCACCCTCGATACTCACTTCGTTGGTGAAAGTCGCTCCCATCAACAGCATTCGATCCTCACTGAGCTCGATCCCTGGATCGAGCCGGTCGGCGAGTTCATGCGCATGTCGGCCGAACGTGACCACGAGATCACGATGACGATCACCGAAGCGCTCCAGTACGTCATCGAGTGCGGCACGAACCTGCGCGTCGTCCAGTGCCAGGATCCGCTCCACCACACTCCCGGCCCGGGAATCATGGGCCTCGAAACCTTCTTGGCCCGGTATGAACAGTCTGGTGATCACTCGTGACGGATCCGCTGCCAACCGTTGCCTGCCCCTGGACGCCACGACGTGCCGCGCTGCCGTCACGGAGAGACACCGGCACACCGGCGCGCCTGTTGAAAGGTCGACAGCAACGCCAGGGTCGACTCCGCGCCCTGGTTGAGGTTCACCGCGTCGGCATGCAAGCCGTCATAGCCCCCGCCGGTCTCGGGATCCCACATCAACAGACCGGCGTCATTGTCACCCTGGAACCATGCGGCAGCCGCCCGCAGGGTATCTGGCCAGATCGCCCCAGCATCATATTCGGCGGCACGAACGCAGGCATCTGCCAGTGCGGACACCTCGATCGGCTGCTGGTCGAACCCGGGCCGCAGCTCACCCCGAGACCAACCGTGTGTGGGGGTGGGTGACAGATGCCCGCCGCTGGTCTCACGTTCGATCAGCCAACCCAGCATGTCCAGGCCGCGCCGACGAAGACCGCCGTCGCCGACGACGTCGCCGGCGGCGATCATCGCCTCCGCCAGCACCGCGTTCGCGTAACTCAAGCGTGGCTCCGGCCAGGGCCAGCACGGGTCACCGGTCGGTGCCGGCAAACCACCGACATAATCTCCGATCAACGCTCTGGCAACGGCATTTCCAGGTTCCACACCAAGCAGCTCGGCCGCACCCAACACTGCGAAGGCCATCGCCCGGGGCCACGCCGACCGTCCGCGCGCGGCACGTTCGAACTGAACCGTCGACCGACGACGGATCGACGCGTCGGAACTGTGCGCGGCCGCGACTCCGAGGCCCCACAGACAGCGACCCCAGCTGTCCTTCTCCGCGAACGTGTCGGTCCAACGCCCCCGGTGGTCCATACGATTACGGCAACTTCCTGTGACGGACACCGCGCCGTCGAGGAACAGCAGCGCGCGCGCGGCCAGATCCCGCGTTGCGTCTCCGCCCTCCGAAGCCCGGCTGGTGACCACGAGGACTCGTGCCATGTCGTCCGTGCAATAGCCGTGCTCGCGCCGGGGTATCGGACCGCAGCAGTGCTCGAAGGTGCCGTGGTGATCGGAGATCGCCAGTAGATGGTCGAAGCGAGGTATCAGATCCACCGCGCGTGACCGATCTTTCGAGCCAGAATTTGATGTGCCACATCTTTATACGCCGCCGAGATCACTGACCACGCCATGCCGGGTGCCATCCGACGAGCCTCGGCCGACATCGCCCCCGCCGCCCTCGGGTCGCTCAGAACAGTTCTCAGCGCCGCCGTCATCGCTGCTGGGTCGTCGTGCTCGACCACGATGCCTGCGCCGCTGCGCAGCAGTTCGACAGCGTGCGGGAACGCTGTCGCCACGATCGGTCGACCACAGGCGATGGCATCGACCAGCACCCCGGAGGTGACCTGTTCGGTGGAGTCATAGGGCAACACCACCACCGCCGAGGACTGCGCCAATGCTGTCAGCGACGCCACATCGCGATAACTGGCGTCGAAGGACACCGATCTCGCCACCCCCAGACGTTCGGCCTGCGCAGCACGCGCCTGCCGGTATGCCTCACCTTCGGCGGCGAGCACCTTCGGATGTGTCCGGCCCGCGATCAGATAGCGCGGATTGCTCGGGAGTTGCTGCAACGAAGCCATCGCATCGATGACGCGCTCGACCCCCTTGCCAGGTCCGAGCAGACCCCAGGTCAGCAACGTCGGTTGCTGGGCTCGCTTGATGTGAGTGGTTCGTGGCAGCCGCACTCCGTGCGGGATGGTGGTGATCTTGCGCCGTTCGACATCGAAATGCGTCCGCAACCGAATCGCGGCGGCATCGGACATCACGACAACTTTGTCAGCCATTGCCACAACCGATTCGAGTACTGCGCGCTGGTTTCGAGTGGGTGTGGACGGCACTGTGTGGGCAACCACGATGGCAGGCACGGTCAATGCACCGAGAATGTCCAGCACCTCATCACCATCGGGGCCCCCGAAGATGCCGTACTCGTGTTGGATCAACGCGATATCGGCCTCACTGAGCATTTCCGCACATGCCGCAACCGAAGCCACCGACCCGTTGACCAACTCACCCACCACTCGGCCCGCGTCGTGCCGGGAGCCATCGGCGACACGGACGACGTGGACATCAGAACCGCTGGCCGACAATCCATCGGCCAGCGCAGCACTGAAATTCGCCAGGCCGCACGGCGTCGGTGGGTAGGTGCTGAGAATGCTGAAGCTTGGGGCTGGCGGTCGGGCCGGTTCGAGCACCGATGCAAATGACAGCGGGGAATGGGGAAAAGCGTTCACGTCGATCCAGACAGTTCGAAGCGCGATATGTCCGGCGCAAGCGATTGCTCGGTGACGTCGACGGCGGACAGTCGACTCATCCCGGACTGGCTGGGTTCCCAACTACTCCCACGCTACACCCCCACCGCCCTGACGACCGGCTCAATGGCGGTTCCGGACCCGACGCACGGCTTCTTCGACTACTCGCTCGGCGACATCGGACAGTTTGCGTTGTTCCGACTGGCTCAGATCTCGCAGTTGATCGAATGCCTCGCCCGCAGTCCTGCCGGTTCGCGATCGGATGATGCCGATGGCCTGGTCGATGATCGGCCTGGTCGACAACGCGGCACGCAGCTGACCGGCCAGTGCACGGGCATCCGACAGAACGCGGGCGTTGTGCACGGCGACTGCGGCTGGGGCACTGAACAACTCCGCGATACCGGCAGCGGAATCGTCGAAAACACCTTTACCCCTGGCATAAACGCATAGGGCACCGACCATCCGATCGGACACGGTCAACGGCATGGCCAGGGCGCTGTGCACACCTGCCCGTCCTGCGCGCGGACCGAAATGCGGCCATAGCCGTTCTCCGCCCAGTGAATTCGACCAGACCGAGCGCCGATCGTCCATCGCGGTGACTCCCGGCCCTTCCCACAGGGACCGGTACTGCAGGGCATCGAGCTCGGCGACGAACGACGCGCTGGATGCTGACGCCACGACCCTGGCATCCGGGGGGCCGACCATCGCCAAGCCGGCACCCTCGGCTCCCGGTACCGCGCGCACTGCCGCCGCCGATACTTCCGAGAGCACCTGCTGCAGACTGAGCGTGTCCGCCACCAGACCCGCCAATCGGACCAAACCGGCCTGCAGATCCGCAGTCGCGGCATCGTCGTCATCGCCCACGCGAAGGCCCGTCATCACCGACGCCCCCGCTGGATGTCGCGTGCACCAGCCGGTCGGGGTATCTGTCGACCTCGCGTCGACCCTGCGCGGCCCCCGGAGCGTGTAGCGTGGGCAGCACTGGAGTAACGCACGCAGCGATTGCTCGCCGCGTCGCCACCACGCGGTCGCGTCAGAATTTCCGATACCAAGATCGGTTGTACGTGCACATCTGCGCTCCAGAATCCGGCGAATGTCGAGATCATCTCGATCTCATGGCCGTCACACCGAACACTCCGCCGTTCCGGCGGTACCGAAAGGAACTCCAGCATGAGCATCCGTGAATCCATCGCACGAACGATCAAGAGTGTGTCCGCCGCTTCAAAGACCGGAGTCGGCCGCCTGACCGGTGATCGCCGCCTTCGGGACGAAGGCCAAATCGAAAAGGGAAAGGACACCGTCGAGCGGACAGCGGACAGGGTTACCGAGCATTTCAAGGTGTGATTCGCTGATACCGTTGCACTGCAGGCATATTCATCACCGCGTGTGTGCACGGACATCGTCGGAACCGGATGGTCGGAACACGGCCCGGAAACCGCCGTCCGGGAGTGCGAGGCGCAAGGTGGTGCGAACCGTTTGCAGGTACTGCCGGGGTAGCGACCCGGTGACATAGTCCAGGTCGTACTTCTCACACAGCGCACGGACCCTGTGACTGATCTGCTCGTATCGGTTGCTCGGCAGATCAGGAAACAGGTGATGCTCGATCTGGTAGCACAGATTTCCACTTGAGAAGGCAAGCAATGGGCCCGCCGTGAAGTCGGCGGCTCCGAGCATCTGGCGCAGATACCACTGCCCTCTGCTCTCGTCGTCCAGCGACTCCGGTGTGAACTGCTGGACGCCGTCCGGGAAGTGCCCGCAGAAGATCACCACATAGGCCCACAGATTTCGCAGCAGGTTGGCGGTGATGTTGGCGGCCAGTGTCCGCCGCCAGCGGTGCAGGCTCAGTCCGGGCCACACCAGGTAGTCCTTGGTGATCTGACGTCCAGCCTTGGTCAGCATCGTCCGCGTGACTGCCTGCCTGTCGACCTCGGAGAGGGCACGGTCTCGCTCGGCATGCAGGCCATGCCGAGCGATACCCCACTCGAAGACGACTGCCAACAACAAGTTCCGCAACGGCTGGAACAGGTGCTCACGCTTCCAAGGCTGGTCCCGGGTCACCCGAAGCACACCGAAACCCAGATCGTCGTCCACGCCGAGCACGTTGCTGAAGACGTGGTGGCGGTAATTGTGCGAGTAACGCCACTGCCGGGACGAACCGGCCATGTCCCATTCCCACGTGGTCGAGTGGACCTCGGGATCGTTCATCCAATCCCATTGGCCGTGCCCCACGTTGTGCCCGATCTCCATGTTTTCGACGGATTTGGCATATGCCAGTGAGACTGTCCCAACCAGCCAGCCGACCCTGGATTGACTGGCTGCGATCACCAATCGCGACGCGATATCCAGTGTGCGCTGAAACCTGATGACCCGATAGATGTACGCGGCGTCGCGTGCACCCAGGGACTCCTCGATGTCCTGGCGAATCAGATCCAGCTCGGATCCGATGGCCTCGATATCCTCACTCGTCAAGTTCGCGTATGCCGCAATATCGGAAACTGCCATGTCGATCCCGGTCCGTCGTTGGTACGGCGGCAGGGTCGGGGCCACCTCGTGAGCGTTCGTCTCAGCCTATGCCCCACGGCAGGTCTGTGCCATGCCGACATCCGGATGGGTCAGACTGGAGTCATGACCGAAACCGCCGCAACCCGTGTCGCGGTCTACCTCGACTTCGACAACATCGTGATTTCCAGGTACGACCAAGTCAATGGGCGCAACTCATTCCAGCGGGACAAAGCAAAGGGGCTCACCGATGACGCCTTGGCGCGCGCGACGGTCGATGTCGGCGCGATTCTTGATTTCGCATCGTCCTTCGGCACTCTCGTCCTCACCAGGGCGTATGCCGACTGGTCGGCAGACGTCAATGCCGGCTACCGTGAGCAGCTGGTCGGACGCGCTGTCGACCTGGTGCAATTGTTCCCCGCAGCCGCCTACGGCAAGAACGGTGCCGACATCCGATTGGCCGTCGACGCCGTCGAGGACATGTTCCGACTTCCCGACCTGACCCATGTCGTCATCGTCGCCGGCGACTCGGACTACATCGCGCTGGCCCAGCGCTGTAAACGTCTGGGCCGCTATGTCGTCGGTATCGGTGTCGCCGGGTCGTCGAGCAAGGCACTGGCCTCGGCCTGCGATGAGTTCGTCGTCTACGACGCACTGCCCGGGGTGCCGGTTTTCGAGCCCAGCGACCAACCCAAGAAAGCGACCCGACGCACCAAGAGATCCGACGAGCCCGATCCCCAGCTGTTGGCATCTGCACTGCTCACTCGCGCGCTGCATATCGGCACGGAGAAGGATGACGTCGAATGGCTGCACAACTCGGCGGTCAAAGCGCAGATGAAACGGATGGACCCGTCTTTCAACGAAAAGTCGTTGGGCTTCAAGTCCTTCAGCGATTTCCTCCGCTCACGCACCGACCTGGTCGAACTGGACGAGAGCTCGACGACGAGGTTGGTGCGGCTGCGCCAGGCCGACTGACGATCAGCGCGCCAGGTGGCCACCCTCGGAGTCCCATCGCGATTCGGCCGCCGAGGAGTCGCTGCGTGATCGATCGACGGCGTCGGTGTCCGGGGCGGTCGCCAGGGCTGTGGCTGACCGCGGGCTGGTGTGCGCCGACGACGAACACATGTCCGTGTCATTAACCATAGGGCGCGGTTCGCAGAAGTGTGGCATGTCCGTTCTTCCCTGCAGCCGACGCGAAAATCGCGAAAGCGCAAGAAAATTCACTCGGCCACCTCCCCAGTCAACGCCGATGGCCCGCGCTTGTCAACGTGTATGGTCGAAGGAGCGGGACCACACAGGCCCTCTCGTCAGAAGGGCCATCATGGCCGATAAGTCACCACGTCAGAGCATGACCAAAAAGTCCGGCAAATCGCTCAAAGAGAAACGCGCGGCCAAGCGTGCCGGTGAGTCTTCCCACACGACCGAGGACGTGTTGCACCCCAAGAAGCGGTGAAACTCAGCGCGCGGCGCCGTTGATCACCGGCTCGGTGATCATCCCGCGCTCCACACCCCACATGGTCGCGATGGTCCGGTACTCACCGGTGCCGATCAGATGGGTGACGGCCTGTAGCAACGGCCGGGCCAGTTCCGATCCCTTGGCCACCGGCCACCCGTAGGGGGCGGAGTCGAACACCTCGCCGGCCGGCACCAAGGCGCCGCCGCTGAGTTTGATGGCGAAACCCGTGACCGGCGAATCCGCGCTCATCGCATCGATGTCACCGGCGATCAGCGCTGCGGTCACATCGTCCTGCCTGCCGAAGACCACCTTCTCGATCGGGGCCAGCCCGGCGGCCACACATTCGTCGCTCTTGGCCGGGATCTCGACCGTCTCCTGAATTACGCTGTGGGCCACTCCCACTCGCAACCCGCATGCGGCGGTCGGATCCACCGACGATCCGGCCCGCTGCGCCCACAACGTGCCCGCCTGGAAATAGGTGACGAAATCGACCAGCTTCTGCCGGGCCACCGTGTCGGTCACCGAGGACATCCCGACATCGACCGCTCCGGCCTGCACCGCGGGGATGATGTCGTCGAACTCGCTCTCGCGGTACTCGGTGGTCAGCCCCATCGTCCGCGCGACGGCATCCAGCAGATCCACGTCGAACCCGACGATCTCACCGTCGGAATTGGTGAATTCATTTGGCGCATATGGCACATTCACACCGACAACCAGGGTGCCTGCGGCCCGCACGTCGGCGGGAACCGCGGCGGCGATCGCGGGCACCGCGCCCTCGGGCCACTGTCCGGCGTCACGGGTTTCCTGCCACTTCCACACCCCGACCACACCGGCACCGACGAGCACCAGCACCCCTGCCAGCACCAGCGCCCGGCGCGGAGGCCGGCGCGACTGCGGTGCCCGCCGCCGGGCCGTGTGTCGACCCGACCCGGTGATACGCACCGGTGCCCGCAGCGCACGCGTCGCCGCGGCCGCCAGCTCGGCACCGGTCTGATACCGCTTCTCCGGTTTCTTGGCCATGCCCGTGGCGATCACCTCGTCGAACGGGGCCAGCCGGGGATTCGTTTCCGACGGTTTCGGCGTGGGCGACACCATGTGCCCGGCGATCTGCTGCTCCAGGCTGTCGGCCGGATACGGCCTGGCACCGGTGAGACATTCGTAGAGCACACAGGTCAGCGCGTAGGTGTCCGCGCGGGCGTCGGCATACCCGCCGTCGAACCGTTCGGGCGCCATGTAGGCCAGCGTCCCCAACGTGCTGCCTGCCGTCGTCATACCGGTCTCCCCCGCGGTGCGGGCCAGACCGAAATCGATGAGGTAGGCGAAATTCGCCTTGGTCAACAGGATGTTGGACGGCTTGATATCGCGGTGGATCAGACCCTGCTGATGGGCGGCATCCAACGCCGAGGCGATCTGTTCGACCACCTGTACCGCGAACGTCGGATTCAACGGCTTGCCGGTCTCGGACAACAGCTCTCCGAGCGTGCGTCCCTCGATCAGGCGCATGTCCAGGTACAGCCGGCCGTCGATCTCACCGAAACCGTGGATCGGCACCACATGCGGATCGTTGACCCCGGCGGCGGCCTGCGATTCGCGGCGGAACCGTTGCTGGAACACCTTGTCCTGGGCCATCTGCGGCGGCAGCACCTTCAACGCCACCACGCGATCGGTCTTGGTGTCGTAGGCCCGGTACACCTCGCCCATACCGCCCCGGCCGATCAGCCCCCGCAGCTGATAGTGGCCGAACGGCGTCGAGTCCACCTGTTTTCCTCTCGGCGCAGGCCTGCGGGCCTCGTGCTGTCGATCGAAGTTACATCACAGGTGGCAAAAATGTCATGACGAGACGTCATGACATGACGTTATTCGGGCGGCAGTTGCCGCGGACCCGCATCCGAGGTCAGCTCCGCAGGCCCGTCGGATTCGCCGAGAATCAGGGTGCGCCGTGACTCGATGTGCGGCCCGTTCGCATCCACCCATTCCCGGTGCGAGGTGACCTGGCGCGGCTGCTCGGCACCCTCGGCCTCGGCGTCCGACTCGACGGTCACCCGATGCGTGCGCCGCAGCGTGAAGTGGAACTCCTCGGTCTCGGTGAACACCTGGCGCAGCGGCTTGCCCACCGTCCGCGCGACATTCCTGGAAACGTTGTCGACAGCCCCGGCCACGATCGGCGGGACGAACGGCATGATCAGCCGCGCCGCGGCGTTGGTGACCTCACCGATGACGGGCATCCCGCGCTGCGGCTCGGGCTCGGCGGAGCGCTGCACCGGCGCGGGCAGCTCGGCGTGGCCCACCCGCTCGGCCACCACCGCCTCGGGCGCCCCGGACACCAGGACCGCCTCGGGCTCGGCCGCACACGCCTGCGCCACCCGGCGGCGCTGGCGCTCGGCGTCGATCTCGTTCTGCGCCGCGACCGCCATCCGCGCGCTGTTCAGCTCCTGCTCGGCCCACATCTGATCGACCTGGGCACGCACCTGTGCGCGATGCACCGCGATCGCCGTGTCGGCCGCCGAATCCGCCTCGACCGCCGTCGCGCCGCGCCACCGCTTCAACAGGAGCGGCAGCACGGTCAGAACGGTGAAGAAGCCGACCACCAGCAGCCGCAGGATCACCGACCCCGGATGGTCCAGCACATAGGTGTTCATCGCCTGCCAACGCACGCCGAGCCCACCGGTCAGCGTGTCCTGCCGCGCCTGCGCCAGCGCCTGCTCCCTGATACGCACCTCATCGTCCAACACCGGCGCGCGGCCGTCCCGATCGGTGACCGCGGCGTCGAGGCGACGCTGGGCGTCGTCGAGGAAAGCAGCGGCGGTGCGGGCCTCCGGCCCACTGCCCGGCACCCCGGTGATGCGAATCTGCGGGCACGCCGCGGACGGATTGACCTCACAGCGCGCCACGATCAGCGCCTCGTCGCGATGACGGTTGGCCTGCGCGACGGCCTCGTCCAGACCCGCCCGCTCCGCCCGCGCCTGATCCAGTGCCGCCGTCGCCGTCGCCTCGGCGGGGGAATCCCGCGCGGTCAGCACCTCGTCGATCTGTCCGCCGAACACCGCCACCGCCGCGAGCTCACCGAGCAGCAGGCCCGCCGCGACGGCGACGGCGACCCGGGCCCCGAAAGCCGTGGCCGCGCCCTGTGTCACGGCCCACACCACGACCCAGAACACGCCCCCGAACGCCAGCGCCGCCGCGATCACCGCCGCCGTCGGCCAGGTCGTCGAACCGGCCAGCGCCAGCCCGCTCACCAGCGCGGCCACCGCGCCCATCAGCGGCTCCCCGATTTTCTCGCCACGCATAGAGGCCCCCACAGTCTCTTTCTCGGTGCTGTGCGCCAGGCGGAAGAACCCACGCCGGCTGCGAATGACCGGAATTCTCTCACAGCGCCGTGTGTCCCGCCTCGCGCACCGATCCGCCCGCCCCGGTTACGTTTGTCCCCGTGCGAGTCGACGGTCGGGACATCAGCGTCACCGGCAGCTTGCTGCAACCGCTCACCCGGCGCACCAACGAGATCCTTCGGGTGGTGCTGTCGGCGGTGTTCCTTGCCGTCGTCATCACCAGCTCGCTGATCACCCGTAACGACTGGGTGGCCCTGGAACGGTCCATCTCCGAGATCATCGGCGTGCTGACACCCACCCAGTCCAATCTGGTCTACCTGGCCTACGGGGTCGCCATCCTGGCGCTGCCCTTCGTCATCCTGGTGCAGCTGATCATCGGCAGGCACTGGCGGCTGCTGGCCGCCTACGGAGCCGCCGGCTTGATCGCGGTGCTGGCGCTGTCGATCACCGGCCGCGGGATCGCGGCGCCGCAGTGGCATTTCGACCTCGGCGACCGGCTCGACACCCAGCTCTCGCAGTTCCTCGACGATCCGCGCTGGGTCGCCCTGCTGGCCGCAGTGCTGACCGTCTCGGGCCCGTGGCTGTCCCGCCGACTGCGCCGGTACTGGTGGGCGCTGCTGCTGGCGTTCGTGCCCATCCACCTGTTCGTCAGCGCCGTCGTGCCGGCCCGCACACTGCTCGGGCTGGCCGTCGGCTGGTTCGTCGGCGCCCTGGTGGTCTGGGTCGTCGGCACCCCCGCACTGGAGGTCCCGCTCGACGGCGCCGTGCGCGCGCTGGCCCGCCGCGGTTTCGTCGTCTCCGCCCTGGCCGTCATCCGGGCGCCCAGTGAGGGCGCGCTGGTGCTGGCGGCCACCGGACCCGACAGCACCGCCGTCGTCGAGCTGTACGGCCCCAACCAGCGCAGCGGTGGCGCGCTGAGCCAGCTGTGGCGAAAGTTCCGGCTGCGCAGCGACGAAACCGCCCCGCTGCACGCCTCGATGCGGCGCACCATCGAGCACCGCGCGCTGATGGCCATCGCGATCGACACCCTCGGGCGGTCCAACATCTCCTCGGTATCGGTCAGCGCACTCGACCGCGGCTGGACGCTGTACGCCCGCAAACCCGCGCGTGGTGTCCCGCTGAGCGCCGAGGCCGCGCCCGTGACCGCCGTGTGGGAGGCGCTACGGGTGCTCCACGACAACCAGATCTCGCACGGCGACCTGTGCTGCGGCGAGATCACCGTGCACGACGGACAGGTGCAGTTCGGTGGGTTCGTCAACGCCGAATACGGCGCCACGGACGCGCAGCTGCAATCCGATATCGCCCAGCTGCTGGTGACCACCTCGGCGATGTACGGACCGGAATCCGCGGTCGCCGCGGCCATCGAGACCCTCGGCCGCGACACCGTGCTCACCGCGTCGCGACGGCTCACCAAGACCGCCGTGCCCGCCCGCATCCGGGATTCAGTGGACGACCCGAAGGCCGTCATCGAGGCGGCCCGTGCACAGGTCCAACACCAGACCGGGGCCGACAACATCCGCACCGAGACCATCACCCGGTTCACCCGCATCCAGCTCATCCAGCTGGTGTTGCTGGTGGCGCTGGTCTACGTGGCCTACCCGTTCATCAGCACCGTGCCCGCGTTCTTCGACGAGCTCGGCAACGCGAACTGGTGGTGGGCGCTGGTCGGGCTCGGGGTGTCGGCGCTGCGCTATCTGGGTGCGGCCGGCGCATTGTGGGCGTGCGCCGACGGGCTGGTCTCCTACCGCCACCTGGCCATCATGCAGGTGGCCAACACCTTTGCCGCCACCACGACGCCCGCCGGTGTCGGCGGTCTGGCACTGAGCACCCGGGTGCTGCAGAAGGGCGGACTGTCCACCATGCGCGCCACCGCGGCGGTGGCGCTGCAGCAGAGCGTGCAGGTGCTGGTGCACGTGGTGCTGCTGATCCTGTTCACCACCATCGCCGGCGCGTCGGCGAACCTGTCGCATTTCGTGCCGAGCGCGACCGTGCTCTATCTGGTCGCCGGTGTCGCTCTCGGACTGGTCGGGGTGTTCCTGTCGGTGCCCAAGCTGCGGGGGTGGTTGGCCTCGTCGCTGGCGCCCAAGGTGCAGGAGGTCAAGACCGATCTCTGGGAGCTGTCCAAGGAACCCAAACGCCTTGCCCTGATCGTGCTGGGCGCCGCGGGGACCACGCTGGGCTCGGCGCTGGCGCTGTGGGCCAGCATCGAGGCCTTCGGTGGGGACACCTCGTTCGTTACGGTCACCGTCGTGACGATGATCGGTGGCACGCTCGCCTCCGCCGCCCCCACCCCCGGCGGTGTCGGCGCGGTGGAAGCCGCCCTGATCGGTGGGCTGGCCGCCTTCGGTGTCCCGGCCGCCGTGGCGGTGCCCGCGGTGCTGCTCTACCGGGTGCTGACCTGCTGGCTGCCGGTGTTCGTGGGCTGGCCCGTGATGCGTTGGCTGACCCGCAAGGACATGATCTGAGGGTTTCACCCTTCGGCCGGGTGGATACTGGACAGGGACACGCACGTCCCCCACAAGCCTGGAGCATCCCTTGCAGATTCGCACGCTTGCACCGACTGCACTCGCCGTCGCCGCCACGGCCGTGGTCGGCAGCCTGGCCAGCAAACCGGCCGTCGAATCCGATTGGTACGCAAAGCTGAAGAAGCCGCCCTACCAGCCGCCGGGAGCGGCGTTCCCGGTCGCGTGGACCTCGCTCTACACCGATATCGCCGTGGTCTCGTCCCAGACGCTCGACGAAGCACCGCCGGAGGTGCGCCGGGGCTACCTCCGGGCCCTGGTGCTGAACCTGATCCTCAACGGCGGCTGGTCCTGGCTGTTCTTCAACCGGCGCAAGCTCGGCGCATCGGCCATCGCCGCCGGGGCGCTGGCCGTCAGCAGCGCCGACCTGACCCGCCGCGCCGTGGCTGTGCGCGGCGCCAAGGCCGCGCCGCTGGGCCTCTATCCGCTGTGGTGCACCTTCGCCACCGCCTTATCCACCCATATCTGGGTGCTCAACCGTCGCTGACTTGCGACGTCGTTCCACGGTCTGGCGCCTTGCCGGTGCGCCGCACTACACCGATCAGTTCCGGCTGTGGTGGGGCGACGACGTCGACCACCACTTCCTGCTGAACTTTCTGCGGGCACGTGGCTTCCTGACCTCGCTGCGGGTGGTCATCGCTCTGGTCGGCGCGGGCATGGCCGTCGCGTTGCTGGCATTGCTGGCCACCGACCTGGCCGACCCGGCCGGACCGATGCGGGTCCTGGTCACCGGGATCACCGTCGTCGCCGTGGCCTGGCCGTTCTACTGGCTGTTCGGCCCGTGGCCGACCCCGCGGATGTCGATCACGCTGTTCCTGTTCATCGACATCGGGATCGCGGTGGCCGGCTTGGCCCACCGCGATCCACTGGCCGGTTTGACTGCGACACCGGTGTTTGCGGTGACCGGCATCTACATCCTGTTCTTCCACGGGGCCCGCGCCATGGTCGCGCATCTGGCGATCGTGGTCGTGGCGATCGCTGCGCTGGCGGCGCGGCTCGCGGTCTCGGACTATCCCGAGGCGCTGCCGCTGACCGTGGGCAAGACCGCGGTGGCCCTGCTGGTCACGGTGTTCATCCTGCCGTTCGCGCAGTTCGCCTTCTGGCTGATCCGCAACAGTTCAGTGGAATCGCTGTTCGACCCGCTGACCACGCTGGCCAATCGGCGCGGGCTGCGCGCCCACATGTCCCGACTGATCGGCACCGGCGAACCGCTGAGCGACCTGTGCGTGTTCGTCATCGACATCGACAAGTTCAAGAACGTCAACGACCGGCACGGCCACGCCGTCGGCGACGACATCCTGGTCCAGACCGCAGCGCAGGTGCGTCGGGTGCTCGGCGAGCCTGCGCTGGCCGCCCGCACCGGTGGCGAGGAGTTCGTCGCCGTCGACGCCATGGCGGCCGATCGGGCAGCCGAGGTGGGATCGCTGCTGCGGGCGGCGATCGGTGAGGTGGGGCCGCCCGGGGTGACGGTCAGCATCGGTGCGGCATGCGGGCCGGTGCACAGCATGGAGTGCTTCGAGCGGCTGCTGCACAAGGCCGATACCGCCATGTACCGCGCCAAACACGACGGCGGCGACCGGGTGTCCATCGCCGACCCTGCGTAGCCACCTCCCCTCCGCGGCCCCGTTATGCTCGGGGCGCTTTGCAGACCACACACCCCACCCCCGTTCCCGTTGCGCCCGTCGGGCGGCATGCCCGCCCCGACCTCGACGCGTTGACGGTCATCGCGGTGACCCTGGTCGTCATCGGCCACCTGTGGCTGGGCCGGGTGTCCGGCGGCGTGGACGTCCTGCTGGTGCTGGTCGGCTACTTCTTCGGCTCGCGCATCCTCGGCTGCCAGGGATCGGTGTGGGCCGAGGCGTGGCGCTGGACCCGCCGGCTGGTCCCCGCGCTGGTGCTGATGCTTGCCGTCGCGGCCGTGCTGACAGTGCTGGTGCAGCCGCAGACCCGCTGGGAGTCCTTCGCCGAGCAGACGCTGCCCAGCCTCGGCTTCTATCAGAACTGGCTGCTGGCCACGACCGTTGGCGACTACTTCCAGGCCGGCCAGACCGTCACCCCGCTGCAGCACCTGTGGGCGTTGTCGGTGGCGGGGCAGGTGATGCTGGCGCTGGTCGTGGCGGCCTGGTTGATCCGCAGGCGCGGGCCGCTGCTCGCTGTTGTGGGGTTGGCCGCCGCGGCGTCCCTGGTGTGGGCGGTGGTGCAGACCTCCAGTGACCAGACCGTCGCCTACTACAGCACGCTGACCCGCGCCTGGGAGCTGCTCGCCGGGGTTCTGGCCGCCGCCCTTGCCGGGCGGTGGGCCTGGCCGTCGTGGCTGCGGCTGGCGGCCGTGGTGGTGAGCGTCATCGCGATCGTGGGCGCCGGGTTACTGGTCGACGGTGTCGTCGACTATCCCGGGCCGTGGGCGTTGGTGCCGGTGTCGGCGACGGTGCTCATGATCATCAGCGGACCGTCGGGCACATCGTCTTCTGCCGTCATCACCTGCGCCTACGCCATGTACCTGTGGCACTGGCCGATGCTGATCTTCTGGTTGGCCCACACCAACGACGACACCGTCGGCATCGGTGAGGCGGCTGCCATCCTGGGTGCTGCGGCGCTGGCCTCCTGGCTGACCTGGCTGGCGGTGCCGGCGGGGACGAGCGCCTGGCGCACGGTGCTCGCCGGTGCCACCACCACGGTCCTGGTGGTCGCGCTCGCCGCCGCCTCGGTCGGCTGGCGTGAGCATGTCGAACAGATCCGGGCCAGCGGCACCGAGCTCGCGACCCTGCCGCTGCGCGACTACCCGGGCGCGCTGGCCCTCGGTGATGGTCGACGGGTCGCCACACTGCCGATGCGCCCGACCGGGCTGGAAGCGCCCGACGACGTACCGCCGTCGACCCTCGACCAGTGCCTTGCCGACTTCGGCGGTGAGGAGGTCGTCAGTTGCGTCTACGGTGACCCGAAAGCCACCCGGACGATCGCGCTGGCCGGCGGCTCGCATTCCGAGCATTGGCTGACCGCGCTGCATGCACTGGGCCGCCAGCACGGCTTCAAGGTGACCACCTACATGAAGATGGGGTGCCCGCTGACCACGGCCGAGGTCCCGATCATCGCCGGGCCGTTCACGCCGTACCCCTCGTGCCGCACCTGGTCGGACAACGCGTTGGCCCAGATCGTGGCGGAGCGGCCCGATTACGTCTTCTTCACCACCACCCGGCCGATCCTCGACGGGGACGGCGACTACGTGCCCGACTATTACCTCGGTGTCTGGGACGAGCTGTCCGACAACGGCATCGGCATGCTCGGTATCCGGGATACCCCGTGGATGCTGCGCGACGGCCGGTTCTTCTCCCCCGTCGACTGCCTGGCATCCGGGGAGGACGCCGACACCTGCGGGGTGCCGCGCACCGAGGCGTTGGCCGACCGCAACCCGACACTCGACCATGCGCCGGACTATCCGCTGCTGCAGGTGTTGGACCTCTCCGATGTCGTGTGCAGGCCGGACATCTGCCGCGCCGCCGAGGGCAATGTGCTGATCTACCACGACGCGCATCACCTCTCGGCGACCTATGTCCGCACGATGGCCGACGAACTCGGCCGGCAGTTGGCCGCCGCGACCGGTTGGTGGTGAACGACGCCGATCAGTAGCCGTCGACGGCCGCTGAGCCAGCCCGCGCGCCGTCAGCACCGCGCCGGCGCGCACCAATGATGGCCAACCGCTCGGCCAACAGTTCGTCGAGTTCCTCGATGGTTCGACGCTCTCGCAACATGTCCCACGGCGTGCGAACATGCTTGCGCCTCTTCGGTTCTTCGGCTTCCCCGCTGAGCAGGCTTCCCTCCATGCCGTTGCGACACAGCCAGCGGCCAGGTGCCTGAGCACCTTCGGCGAAAGGCACGTCGAATTCGGCGCCGTCCGTCGTGCGATAGCGGGCGATCTGCCGTGGTTGCTGCGGCATGTTGCGGTCGGACTCGTAGCTGATGGTGCCGAGCCGAGTGCCCTTCAATCGATGGTTGGCCATCGTTAGACATCGCGGACGGGTGGCGGGGACACAGAAAGTGTTTGATACACGGCGGACTCTCTTTTTCGCGAGGCATGGTGAAACTTCGGAGTGAACCGCAACGCCCCTCTGGCGCTTGCTCGCCTGAATGCCCGCTCGAACGGAGGTCCGTCTCGACCGTACTCCTGCGCAGGGGCCGGTACGGAGAAGTCGCCATTTTGCCGAGCATCCAACCCCGCGAAGCTAGAGCTGATTCCGTGCACTCAGGTGAGATGGATCACTTGACAGCCGTGGAATCCTGCCCGCCGAACTGGGCTTGTAGCAGGTAATTGCCACCACTACTCGCAGCGATGGCACATCGGATTCCAGAACGGGGAAACTCATGAGCACATCGCCACAGACCTGGGCGGCGCGGGCCGCACGCTCGGCACTGTTCGCAGCCCTGGCCGTCTTCGCCGTCGTCGCCGGACTCTTCGCCGGTCCCGCCGCCACCGCGAAGGCCGCCGCCGATTCCTGCGCGGATGTCGCCGTGGTGTTCGCCCGCGGCACCTTCGAGGCCCCGGGCGTCGGCGCGACCGGTCAGGCATTCGTCGACGCGTTGAACGCGCGGCTACCCGGCCAGTCGGTCAGCGTGTACGGGGTCAACTACCCGGCATCGCTGGACTTCGGCCGGGCCGTCGACGGTATCGCCGACGCCACCAATCACATTCAGCAGATCGCCGCCGACTGCCCCGACACCAAGATCGTGCTCGGCGGGTACTCGCAGGGCGCCGCGGTGGCGGGCTACAGCACCAGCAGCAGCGTGCCCGCCGGGTACACCCTGCCCGCCGGACTGGCCGGGCCGATGCCCGCCGATGTCGCCTCGCATGTGTCCGCGGTCGTGCTGTTCGGCACCCCCGACAACTGGTTCCTGAGCCTGGCCGATCGCAGCGCTCCCCCGATCGCGATCGGCGACCTGTATGCCGGCAAGAGCCTGCAGCTGTGCGCCGCCGGGGACCCGGTCTGCTTCCCCGGCGGGTGGGACCGCGCCGCACACAGCTCCTACAAGAGCAACGGAATGGCAAATCAGGCAGCCGATTTCGTGGTCGGGCGCCTCGGCGCCGCAGCCCCGTCGGCAACCATGGTGCAGGCGGCAGCGCAGGTCGGCTGATCCCGACACGATCGAGGCCCCCTCTGGCGAGGGGGCCTCGATCGTGTTGGTTTCTACTCGGGATCGGCGCCGTCGTCGTCTGAGGGCGGCGGTGCCGTATCGGCGGGCTCGGACGGCTCGGGACCCGGGTCGGGTTCGACGACCTCGGGATCGGGATCGGCGGCCGTCAGCGCATCGGGATCGTTGTCAGAATCGGTGAACTCTGTGCGCTCGAATGTGCGTTCCTCGGAATCGGATTCGTCGTCCTCGGACTCCACCGTCAGCGCCTGCCGTTCAGGCTTCGAGGTGATGCCGTTGAGTTCGGCGTCCCGATCCTCCATCGCGTCGATGATCTCCGAGGTCGTGTCCGGCGCGGTGACCACTGGCGGCGCACTCGGTGGTTCCGGCGTCGGCGCCGTCCCGGCAAGAATCTCGCCCGCCCGCGCGAAGCCGGCGGCGATGTTCTGCAGGTGGGTGAACGCCTGCTGCGGTGTGGGCAGGAACTGGATTCGGCCGGTCTCGTACATGCCGGTGCTCTCCACCATCGGCTGCAGGATCGCCTGCAGGGCGTCGATGAACTGGGTCGGCACACCGAGCAGCTTGAGCGGCGTCAGCAGTGGCATCACCGGGCTGTGCACCCGCACCGTGACGACGTTTCCGTCGACGGTGACCACGTTCTCGGGATCCTCGAAGTCGAAATCCTGCAGTCGGGAGTGTTCGAAGATGAACCCGGCGGCCAGCTGGATCCAGCTCATCGGGTTGAACAGATACCG
Organism: Mycolicibacterium neoaurum ATCC 25795; assembly: GCF_000691525.1. Taxonomy (GTDB): domain Bacteria; phylum Actinomycetota; class Actinomycetes; order Mycobacteriales; family Mycobacteriaceae; genus Mycobacterium; species Mycobacterium neoaurum. Next base: position 255,172 of record NZ_JMDW01000008.1, on the reverse strand, counting down.
CGGGAAGTAGGCGATGGGGTCGTACTCGCGGTTGAGGCGCAGATAGGTGCCGTCGGGCAAAGCGATGGCGCCGCCCAACACATCGGAACCGAAGGTGGGCTCGTCGGGGCCGTAGCGGGCGAAGATGCCGGTGCCCGGGGTGTTGGAGTCGCCGTAGAAGACGCCGAACACGCTCGACATGTCGTAACCGGTGGCGGCCAGCCTGTTCAGCGCCTCGGCGGCGACGCGGCCGCCGAACGATCCGGTATTGATGGCGCTGACGGTGGTGGCCGGGTCACGGGCCGCGAGCAGTTCGGTGAGCCAGGTCGCCCCGGCGTCAACGGATGCCGCGGTGACGCTGCCGGGATAGCGCACCGGGTCGTTGAGGACGGTGACGTCCGGGATGCGGCGCCAGACGCCACCATCCTGGGTGTCCAGGGCGCCGGCCGGGAACTGCACACCGGCGCCGGGCACGGCGAACAGCGCCAGCGCGGCCAGTTCGACGGCTTGGGCGGAGAGGGTGCGGTGCTGCTGGACCACTGGTGGCGCGGGGGCGGCCGGCACGGTGTGGTCGACGACTCCTGCGGCGAGCAGGACGGCCACCGCGGGTACCGCGACGGCGACACGACTGATTCGGTGACGCTTGTTCACCCCAGACTCCTTCATGATGATCCCCCGACGGTGCCCACGAGTTGCTGAATCTGCACTTGCGGGTGCATCTTTCGCGGTGACACCGATCTCTTGCGGCGAATAGTAGGGCCACAGCGCACATCTGCGCAGCTCGCGCTCGCGGCCCCGAGTTTGCTGAACTCGCGCGTCCGGGTTCGCCACCGAGGCTGGGCGATTCGCTTTGTTCGGCGCACCGATAGGTAGCTCGGCCGTCAGGGGCCTGCAGTTGTCGGCAACCCCCCGTCGGCTCCGTCGGTCCAGGATCACGCGCGGCCGCGACGCCGCCAGCGACCCGGCGCGCCACATCACCGGGGCTGGTGACGCGTTACCCGTCGCAGGGCCTGGCCGCCGGCGGTGCGGCCGCTGTGAGGTTGCTGAGATCGAGAACACACCTTGACAGGCGTCCAGAGATTCAGCCGATCGGCGGACGGAGGCGCGTCGCGGGCGATAGAAACACGTCAGGCCCCCTCGGAAAGGGGGCCTGACCAGTGTGGCAGGTACAGGATTCGAACCTGTGTAGGCGTTAGCCGACGGATTTACAGTCCGCTCCCATTGGCCGCTCGGGCAACCTGCCGGATTTGGTGCGAGTAGCAGACTACAACGAGGATGTACCGAAGACGAAAACGGCACCATGAGGAGGGTCCAATGGCGGATTCAAGCTTCGACATCGTCAGCAAGGCCGACCGCCAGGAGGTCGACAACGCGCTCAACCAGGCGGCCAAGGAGTTGGCAACCCGGTTCGACTTCCGCGGCACGGACACCACCATCGAGTGGCAGGGCGAGGAGGGCATCATCCTGACCTCCTCCACCGAGGAGCGCGTGAAGGCCGCGGTCGACGTCTTCAAGGAGAAGCTGATCCGCCGCGACATCTCGATGAAGGCCTTCGATGCCGGCGACCCGCAGCCCTCGGGAAAGACCTACAAGATCATCGGCAGCATCAAGCAGGGCATCGACAGCGAGAACGCCAAGAAGATCACCAAGCTGATCCGCGACGAGGGCCCCAAGGGCGTCAAGGCGCAGATCCAGGGCGAGGAGATCCGGGTCAGCTCGAAGAAGCGGGACGATTTGCAGGCCGTGCAGGCGCTGCTGCGCGGGGCCGACCTCCCGGTGGCGCTGCAGTTCGTCAACTACCGGTAGCGCTTCGGCCCCGGGGAGTTCGGCAAGTCGGGCTCACCGGCACCGTCGCGGCAATACGCTGACCGGATGGCACCTGCACAACGCGAACCGAACGTCGTCGTCCTCGGCGGCGGCTCCTGGGGAACCACCGTCGCCTCCATCTGTGCTCGGCGCGGGCCCACCCTGCAATGGGTGCGTTCCGAGGAGACCGCCAAGGACATCAACGAGAACCACCGCAACTCCCGGTATCTGGGCGACGAGTGCGTGCTGCCCGACGGACTGCAGGCGACCACCGATTTCTCGGAGGCCGCCCAGCGCGCCGACGTCATCGTGATGGGCGTGCCCTCGCACGGCTTCCGTGGGGTGCTCATCGAGCTGGCGCGCGAGCTACGCCCGTGGGTGCCGGTGGTGTCATTGGTGAAAGGCCTTGAGCAGGGCACCAACATGCGGATGAGCCAGATCGTCGACGAGGTGCTGCCCGGGCATCCGGCGGGAATCCTGGCCGGGCCCAACATCGCCCGCGAGGTCGCCGAGGGTTATGCCGCCGCGGCCGTGCTGGCGATGCCCGATCAGCACCTCGCCGCCAACCTGGCGGGGTTGTTCCGGACCCGGCGCTTCCGCACGTACACCACCGACGATGTCGTCGGCGTCGAGATGGCGGGCGCGCTCAAGAACGTCTACGCCATCGCCGTCGGCATGGGCTACTCGCTGGGCATCGGGGAGAACACCCGCGCCATGGTGATGGCCCGCGCGGTCTCCGAGATGTCCAAGCTGGGCGTCGCGATGGGTGGGCACCGGGACACCTTCGGCGGACTGGCCGGCATGGGCGATCTGATCGTCACCTGCACCTCGCTGCGCAGCCGCAACCGGCATGTCGGTGAGCAGCTGGGTTCGGGGAAGACCGTCGAGGAGATCATCGCCTCGATGAATCAGGTCGCCGAGGGCGTCAAGGCGGCCTCGGTCATCATGGAGTTCGCCGAGAAGTACGACCTGAGCATGCCGATCGCCCGCGAGGTCGACGGTGTCATCAATCACGGGCACACGGTCGAGGACGCCTACCGCGGGCTGATGGTGGAGAACCCGGGCCACGAGGTGCACGGCTCCGGGTTCTGAGCCCACCGGTCGGCTCAGTTGAAGTAGGGGTTGCGTCCCTCGGGCCGGTCCAGCAGTGGGTTGGTGGGGTTGACGATCCAGCTGCCGCCCTGGCTGATGACGAATCCGGACTGGTCGAACGAGTTCTGGCAGGTGATCAACGCACCATCGGTGCCACAGGTGACGTGCTGGAAGCTGATGCGCGAGTTCGCGGGCAGCGGCAGCGCCGGCTTGTCGCCGACATAGACCGGGTTGGCCGCGACGGCGAATCCCGGAGCGCCGATCTGCGCGCCGGTGACGACGTTGGCGCCGCCCGGGGCACCGGGGAAGGGCGGTCCGCTGCAGCCGTAGCTGCCGTTGGCCCGGCTCATGACGCAGGTGATGCCCGCGCCAGCGGTGAAGGCATACATGCTGCCGTCGTTGACCGCGTACTCCGAGGGCTTCACCAATGCGTAGCCGCCGATATCGGGCGCCGGTGGCGGAGGAGGCGGCGGCGGGGGTTCGGCTCCCGCGATCGCGGGGGCGCTCAGCGCAGCCATGGCTGCCACGGCACTCAGCACACCTCGGGTACGCATGCGCCACACCCTATCCCCTCGTGCGATTTCGGTGAGGATTCAGGCGCTCACCGCACGGATCCTCACCGAAATCGCAAAGAGTGGAACCGGACACCGCGACGCTGCGTCGAATCAAGCATGCTGAACGACCACGTGCGTTGCAATGACGGCGTCATCACGCTGGCACAGGCGCGCTCGTTGGGCCTGAGTCCAGACGCGGTGCGGCGGCGGGTGCGCGCTGGGTCGTGGCGCCGATGTGCGCCGGGGGTGTACTTCGCAGACGACCGTCCATTCGACGATGCAGCACGTATCCGGGCCGCGGTCTGGTCCTATGGGCCCGCCGCGTGCGCGAGCGGACTGGCCGCCGCATGGTGGCACGAGCTCACCCGCTTCCCGCCCAAGATCGTGGAAGTGACGTTGGCGCGCAACGGATACGGCCGCGCCAGGCCAGGTTGCCGCCCCCGACGTCGCGATCTCGATTCTCGCGATGTCGTCGGCTTGCGCGGTCTTCGCGTCACCACGCTGGCGTTGACGGCCGTCGAAGCAGCCACCCGCCGTTCCGGCGGGCCGAAGATCATGGACTCGGCGTTGCAGGCGAGCGCCACCCTGCCCGAGCTTTGGCAGACACACATGCGGAACAAGGGCCGATATGGGTCACCCGCCGCACGACGACTACTGCGCGCGGCGGAAAGCGGCGCCCAATCCGAGGCCGAACGGCTGATGATCTCTCTGCTCGTGGAGCACCGCATCACCGGGTGGGTGGCCAACCATCAGGTCGGCCCGTACAAGGTTGACGTCGCTTTTCCAGATCTCATGGTGGCCATCGAGGTGGATGGCTGGGCTTTTCACAGCGACCCGGACAAGTTCGTCAAAGACCGTCGTCGGCAGAACTACCTCGTCCTGAACGGATGGACAGTGATCAGGTTCACCTGGCTGGACCTGGTCGAGTATCCGGATCGGGTCATCTCAGTCACCCGCGCTGCGATTTCGGTGAGATAACGTGCGCAGACCACACGTATCCTCACCGAAATCGCAAAGCCTCAGCGGCCGGCCATCTGCTCCAGCCGACGGATGCGGTCCTCGATCGGCGGGTGGGTGGAGAACAGCTTGCCGATCTTCTCCCCCGCCCGGAACGGGTTGGCGATCATCAGGTGCGCCTGATCGGCCAGTTGGGGCTCGGGCGGCAGCGGCGCGGCCTGCACACCGTAGGCGATCTTGCGCAGGGCGCTGGCCAAGGCCAGCGGATCACCGGTCAACTCGGCGCCGGACTGGTCGGCCTGGTACTCCCGCGACCGTGACACCGCGAGCTTGACGACGGTCGCCGCGATCGGACCGAGCATCGAAACCAGCAGCATCGCAAAGGGATTCGCGCCACCTTCGCGGTTACCGCCGAACATCGAGGCGAACACCGCGATATTGGCCAGGGCGGTGATGACCGAGGCCATCGCTCCGGCCACACACGAGATCAGGATGTCGCGGTTGTAGACGTGGGACAGCTCATGGCCGAGCACCGCACGCAGCTCGCGCTCGTCGAGGATGCCGAGGATGCCGGTGGTGCAGCACACCGCGGCATTACGCGGGTTGCGACCGGTGGCGAATGCGTTGGGCGCGGCGGTATCGCTGATATAGAGCCGCGGCATCGGCTGGCGCGCAACGGTCGCGAGCTCCCGCACGATCCGGTACATCGCCGGCGCCTGCATCTCGTTGACGGGCTGGGCGTGCATGGCCCGCAGCGCCATCTTGTCGCTGTTGAAGTAGACGTAGGCGTTCATGCCGACGGCGAAGAGCACGGCCAGCATGAGGATCGACTGGTTCTGGAACAGGGCACCGATGAAGACGATCAGCGCGGACATGCCGACCAGCAGCACGAACGTCTTCAATCGATTGGCATGGGGATGCCAGGTCATCAGCTTTTCTCCTCCGAGAGTCTTCGCTGATTCAACGGCCGACGACCGCTTCAGGTTCCGGTGACTCAGCCGTGCCGGTTGACGGTGTAGTCGACCAGTGTGGCCAGGGCGTCGCGGCCGGGTCCGGCCGGCAGGTTGGCCAGCTCGTCGCGGGCCCGTCCGGCGTACTCGCGCACCTTCTCCTTGGCCTTGGCCATGCCCGGGGAGCGGCGCAGCAGGGTCAGCGCCTCGGCGACCTCGGCGTCATCGGTCAGCGGCGCGGCCAGCAGCAGCCGCAACCGGTCGGCGTCGGCGCCGTCCTCGCGCAGGGCGTAGAGCACCGGCAGGGTGTGCACACCCTCGCGCAGGTCGGTCCCGGGCAGCTTGCCCGATTCGTCCGGGTCACTGTCGATGTCGATGATGTCGTCGGAGATCTGGAAGACCGTGCCGACGATGCCGCCCAGCCGGGACAACCGCTCGATCTGCTCGGTGTCGGCACCGGAGAACGTCGCCCCGAACCGGCCGGATGCCTCGATCAGGCAGGCGGTCTTCTCGTAGACCACCTTGAGGTAGTGCTCGATCTCGTCGGTGCCCTCGGCAGCTCCGCGGGTCTCCCGCATCTGGCCGGTGACCAGCTGGGCGAAGGTATCGGCGATCACCCGCACGGCGTCCGGGCCGAGTCGGGAGACCAATCGGGAGGCGGTTGCGAACAGGTAGTCACCGGCCAGGATGGCGATGTTGTTGCCCCAGCGGGCGTTGGCGCTGTCGGCACCGCGCCGCACCTGGGCCTCGTCCATCACGTCGTCGTGATAGAGCGTGGCCAGGTGCACCAGCTCGATGACGGCGCCGGCGATGGTGACCTCCGGATCCTCCGGCCGCGGTCCCAGCGAACCCGCCAGCACGGTGAACAGCGGGCGGAAGCGCTTGCCGCCGGCCTGGAAGAGATGCTGGACCGCCTCGGCCATCAGCACATCGGCCTTGCCCAGCTCGGTAGACATCAGATCCTCGACGCGTTCCACGCCGTCACGCACCCGCGTCGCGAAATCGGGGTCCCCGAAATCCACGCCCGCCACCACGCTCGCCGGTGTCCTCATTGTTCCAACATACTGGGAGGGTGCCGAGTCCAGCAGATGTGGTTGTTGTAGGCGCCGGGCCCGCGGGCTCGGCGGCCGCCGCCTGGGCGGCCCGGGCCGGTCGCGACGTCCTGGTGATCGACTCGGCGCAGTTCCCCCGCGACAAGGCCTGCGGGGACGGGCTGACCCCACGCGCCATCGCCGAACTGCGTCAGCTGGGCCTCGGCGACTGGTTGAGCGGCCGGATCACTCACCACGGCCTGCGGATGTCGGGCTTCGGCGCCGACGTCGAAGTGCGCTGGCCCGGTCCTTCGTTCCCGGCGACCAGCAGCGCGGTGCCGCGCACCGAGTTGGACGACCGGATCAGGATGGTGGCCGCCGACGAGGGCGCCAAGATGATGCTCGGCGTCAAAGCCGTTGACGTCCGTCACGATCCGTCCGGGCGGGTATCGGAGCTGTTGCTCGACGACGGTTCGGAGATCCGGGTGGGCGAATTGATCGTCGCCGACGGCGCCCGGTCCACACTGGGCCGCGCGCTGGGTCGGGTCTGGCATCGCGAGACGGTGTACGGCACCGCCATTCGCGCGTACATCGCCACACCACGCTCGGATGAACCGTGGATCACCTCGCATCTGGAGCTGCGGTCTCCGCAGGGTGAGGTGCTGCCCGGATACGGCTGGATCTTCCCCCTTGGCAATGGTGAGGTGAACATCGGCGTCGGTGCGCTGGCCACGGCCAAGCGCCCCGCCGATGCGGCGCTGCGTCCCCTGCTGTCCTACTACGCGGGTCTGCGCCGCGACGAGTGGGGTTTCGAGGGCGAACCCCGAGCGGGCCTGTCGGCCCTGCTGCCGATGGGCGGTGCGGTCAGCGGGGTGGCCGGGCCGAACTGGATGCTGATCGGTGACGCCGCGGCATGCGTCAACCCGCTCAACGGCGAAGGCATCGACTACGGCCTGGAAACCGGACGACTGGCCGCCGAACTCCTGGGTTCCGGTGATCTCGGCGCGGCCTGGCCGGCGGTGCTGACCGAGCACTACGCCCGCGGGTTCTCCGCCGCACGCCGACTGGCGCTGCTGCTGACGTTGCCGAAATTCCTGCCCGTCGCCGGACCGGTGGCGATGCGTTCACATTTCCTGATGAAGGTCGCCGTGCGGATGATGGGCAATCTGGTGACCGAAGAGGACACCGACTGGATCGCACGGACGTGGCGCTCGGCGGGGCTGGCATCGCGGCGGTTCGACCAGCGCGCACCGTTCAGCTGAGCGAGCGCGACGGTCGGCCCAGCAGCGTCAGCTCCATCAGCAGTCGAACACCGGCCCGGGCATGCGGGGTGTCCTCATGGTGCACCAGCCGACCCAGATCGACCACCAGTCCGAATGCGGCATGCACGGCGAAACGTGCTTGGGCGTGGCTGAATTCGGTTCGAACCTCGGACAGCAGGCGCGCCCACTCGTCGACGGTGGCGCGTTGGATGTTGCGCAACACCATCCGGTCGGCCTCGGGAACGTTGGTGCGCTCGGTGTAGTAGACATAGGCCAATTCGGGGTCACCGAAGGATCGGTCGACATACCGGTGCACCAGTTCGGCCAGCGCTCGTTTCGGATCTGGTTGCACGGCAAGGACGCTGGAGATGTCCCCGGACACCCGGTCGGCGCTGCGCCGATACGATGCGGCGAGAATGTCCCCCTTGCTCGGGAAGAACCGGTAGATGCCGGAGGGCTGCATACCCGCGGCCGCCGCGATGTCCTCCACGCTGGTTTCGCGAAAACCCTTGCGGTGAAACAAGAGCAGCGATTCGTGTAGCAGGATTTCGTACTTGCCGCCGACCGCAGCACCGCTGCGCAGCGGCCGCGCCGGCTCGCCGGATCCGGCGGGGGCGGGCAGCTCGGCCCACAGCACCGCCGATGCCAGGCCGGCCATCAGCGTGCGTAACTCGCCGATCGGGAGCGCGGCCCGGTGGTCGGTGATGCTGCCGATCACGCTGATGGCCGCCGAGGACAGCGTCCAGCGTTCCTTCGAGGTGAGGTGCGGACGCAGCTGCTTGAGCGGTTGTTGCAGGCGTCGGTTGACCAGCTCGATCTGCCCGTTGAGGACCACTTTGTCCGCATCGTTGAGATAGCGGCCCTCCCAGCGGTACAGGCCTCCGGAGCTGCGGTTGGCGATGACGATATCGACCAGGGCACCCACCAGGTCGTCGAGCCGGATCGTCGGATCGGCATCCGGATCGATGATCTCGGTACCGTCCACCAGCTGCTGCCCCAACGCGACCACCGCCTCGCGGAACAGCTCGTACTTCCCGGGCGAGTGCCGGTACAACGCAGCCGCGGAGATGCCGACCCGCGATGCGATGTCCTCCATGCTGACCGCGTGGTATCCGAGCGCGCTGAACGCGTCCGCGGCCGCCTTCACGATCTGCGCCCTGCGGTCGGGAGCACGTCTACCAGCCGGCACCGGGCGGCCGACTGTTGACATGTACCCACGGTAACGCATACATCGAAAAACCGGCGTTGCGACTAATCGAGGTTCACATCAAGCAACCATTTTCGATATTTCATCAGCGTAAACCACTCCAACCGGGCGCAGCCGTAGGCAGAAGCGCGATTCACATCAGGAGGGGTTCTCCTCAGCGGTACTGGCAGAGGTAAGCGGTCTCGACCTCGACCCGCACCCCGAACTTGCTGTCCGCGGGCACGGTGAATTGCGCACCCGCCGAGAAGGTTTCCCACTCGTCTGCGCCGGGCAACCGGACCGTCAGGGCCCCGCTGATCACGTGCATGATCTCCAGCTGGGAGGTCCCGAACTCGTACTCCCCGACCGCCATCACGCCGACGGTCGCCGGCCCATCGGCGGGGCTGAAGGCGATCGAGGCGACGGCGCCGTCGAAGTACTCGTTGACTTTGAACATGCGCGCAGACTAGCGACCCGCTCCCCGGACGGTGGATCACACCCCGGCGAGCATCGCCCGCAGCTCAGCGCGCCCGGACGCATCCAGCGGCAGCAGCGGTGCCCGCGGATCGCCGACATTGCTGCCGAGCAGCTCGAGGCCGGCCTTCACCGTGGTGGGCAGACCCCCGGCAACGATGAACCGCAGCAGCGGCGCGAGATCGTCATAGATCTGCCGGGCGCGATCGACGTCACCGGCGCGCACCGCGTCGTAGAGGTCCAGGCAGGGCTGCGGTCGCAGGTTGGGCGCCGCGGTGCACCAACCTGCGGCCCCTTCGGTGAGTGCATCGAGCACCAGCGGGTTGCTGCCGTTGTAGAAGGGCAGTTCGCCGCCGGAGAGCTCCTTGATGCGCCGCATCCGCATCAGGTCACCGGTCGACTCCTTGACCATCGTGACGTTGTCGATCTCGTCGAACATCCGCACCAGCAGTTCGGGGCTCATGTCGATGCCACTGGTCGCGGGGTTGTTGTAGACCATGATCGGCAGGTCGACGGCGGCCGCCACGGCGGCGTAGTGCGCGATGATCTCGCGTTCGGTGAGCTTCCAGTAGGACACCGGCAGGATCATCAGCGCATCGGCGCCGGCCTGTTGCGCATAGCGGGCGCGGCGGACGGTATTGGCGGTGGTCAGTTCCGAGGCGCCGACGATGACCGGGACACGACCGGCGACAGCACCCACGGTGACGTCGACGACGGTGTCGAACTCGTCCTCGGTCAGGTAGGCGGATTCGCCGGTGCTACCGGTCGGCGCGATGGCATGGGCGCCGGTGCCGACCAGTCGATCGACGAGCGCGGTGAGCGCGGCGGCGTCGACACCGGACCCGTCGGCGGTGAACGGGGTGATGGGATAGGCGATGATGCCGTGGATATTCGTCATGGTGCGACCTTTCAGGCGGTGAGGGTATCGGGGTGGTTGGCCAGCGCGCGGCGCGCGTAGTAGGCGAAGTTGGCCAGGCTGCGCTTGGGGGTCAGCGTCCAGTCGTGGGCTTCGCGCGCCAGCCGATCAGGCAGGGCGGCAATGGTTCCCGCGGCCATGGCGGCCAGCTGCAGTTTGGCGCCGCGTTCGATGAGCATGGCCAGCGAGCACGCTTCTTCGATACTGGCGCCCGCGACGACGTGCCCGTGGTGGGCCAGCAGGATGGCCTTCTTGTCCCCGAGTGCGGCCGAGATGATCTCGCCCTCTTCGTTGCCGACCGGCACGCCCGGCCAGTCCGGCAGGAATGCGCAGTCGTCGTAGAGCGGCGCGATGTCCATCTGCGACACCATCAGCGGCACTCCGAGCATCGACAGCGCCGCCACATGGAACGGGTGGGTGTGCACGATGCACCCGACGTCGGGGCGGGCTCGGTAGATCCAGGAGTGGAAACGGTTGGCCGGGTTGGCCATTCCGTCACCGTCGAGAACGTTGAGGTCCTCGTCGACCAGCAGCAGGTTGCCGGCGGTGATCTCGTCGAAGCCGAGGCCGAGGCGCTGGGTGTAGTAGGTGCCTGGCTCGTCGGCGCGAGCGGTGATCTGGCCGGCCAGGCCGGAGTCGTGTCCGGCGTCGAACAACGCGCGGCAGGTCAGCGCGACCTTTTCGCGGGCACTCAGACCGGTATCGGCGATGTTCCGACCGAGGCCGTCGAGCGCACGGCGCATCAGTTCGGACTTGGAATCCTGCAGGGTGCTCGTCATCGTGGCGATCTCCTCTCGTGATGACACAACGAGAACGATAGGACACTTTGTGTCATATCGTCAATGCGGTAATCTCTGATTCGTGAGTGGCTTGTTACGCGCCGTGCGCCAGCAGCGGGGCATGACGCTGGACGAGGTGTCCGCGGCGACCGGTCTGACCAAGAGCTATCTGTCCAAGGTCGAACGCGGCCAGAGCGTGCCATCGATCGCCGCCGCACTGAAGATCTCCCGCGCACTCGACGTCGATGTGGCACAACTGTTCTCCGACGATCCCGAGGTCTCGTCACTGACCGTCGAACGGGCCGCCGACCGCGGCACCGAGCGTCATCACGCGGTGGCCGCCGGGATGCTGGGCAAAGCCATGTCGCCGTTCGTCGTCCGACCCGGCCGCCAGTTCACCGCGCACCCCCATCCCAGCCACCCCGGCCAGGAGTTCGTCTTCGTGCACGCCGGTGCCGTCGAGCTGAATCTCGACGGCACCGTGGTATCGCTGCAGACCGGGGACTGCGCCTACTTCGACGCCTCGGTGTCGCACAAGCTACGGCAGATCGGCGACACCGGCGCCGAGGTCGTGGTGGTGGCCTACAGCGCACCGGGCCGACGGGGATAGCACAGGATCGACCGAATCGAAGGACGCCGAGGACCCGATGCGGCAGCATCGACAGTCCCGATCAGCCACCCCGAGGGAGCAGACCACCATGTCTATGTCGGACGAACCGGACCGGACCGATTCCGAGAACCTCGCCGACGCCCTACTCGATGCCATCGAGGGCAGCGTTTCCGAAACCGCACCGGAGCTCCTACGCACCACCATGGCGGCATTCCGCAAGCTGGGTATCGAGTTCGTCCGCAAGTACAACCGGCTCGAAATCGACACCACCGAGCACAGTTTCGACGATCCGGTGTTGTTCGTCGCCAACCACGGCTTCGGCGGGATCTTCGACCTGAACGTCTTCGCGACCAGTGCCGCGCTGGAGCAGTTGAACCTCGATCGCGATGTGACGATCCTGACCCATCAGCTCGCCTGGACCCTCGGCGTCGGGCGTTTCATCGAACCCATCGGTGCCCGGCCCGCCAGCGTCGAATCCGCGCAGGACGCCTTCGCCCGCGGTGAGCATGTCGCGGTGTACCCGGGCGGCGATATCGACGCCGCGAAGGCCTGGGAGGACCGCAACCGGATCAAATTCGGTGGGCGCGCCGGTTTCGCCCGCCTGGCCATCGACAACGGCGTCCCCATCGTCCCGATCGTGACCGCAGGAGCGGGTGAGTCCCTGTTCGTCATCTCCAGCGGGGAACGCCTGGCCCGGGCCACCCGCCTCGACAAGCTGCTGCGTCTGAAGTCGGCGCCGATCAGCGTCTCGTTGCCGTGGGGGCTCAACATCGGTGTCGTGGGGCTGTTGCCCTATCTGCCGCTGCCCACCAAGCTGCACACCCGGGTGCTACCCGTCATGCCGGCGGAATCCGGTGAGGAGCCTGCGGAGTACGCGGCCAGGGTCGAGTCGGCCATGCAGAGCGCGCTGACCGAGATGACCGAGGGCCGCACCCCACTATTGGGCTGAGGTGTCAGTGCCGCACGAGCCAGTCGGCCAACCGCGTGGGGCACAGCTCGGCCCCGGCACCGGTGACCAACGTGGTCTGGTCGACGGGGATGCCGTGATACGTGGCCGCCGGATCGTCGACGACCGGCAGCTCGTGTCCCTGCCGACCCAGCACAACGCGGGCCATCTCCGCGAACGACATCTTCTGCGGCCCACCGACCTCACGCACCCCGTCAGCCGGTGTGCCGGTGGCGATCCCGGCAAGGACGGCGGTCACCTCGGCGGAATCGACGGTCTGGATCGCGGCGATGGGTGCGCGCACCTCGCCGTCGCGGATCATCGATTCGGTGATGGGTTCGGCCAGCTCGTGGAACTGCGTCGCCCGCAGCACCGTCCACGGCACCCCCGAGCCCGCGGCGGCCTGTTCCTGGGCGAGCTTGCCGCGCAGATACCCGGCGTCGCGGGCCATGATGTCGGCTCCGACGATCGACAGGACGACATGGTGCCGGATCGAGGACGCGCGGACCGCGGCGGCCAGGTTCGACGAGGTCTGCTCGAAGAACTGCTGGGCCGAGTCCTCGGGTGTCGGGGCGTTGATGACATCGATCACCACATCGGCACCTGTCAGCGCGTCGGCGAGACCGGCACCGGTGAGCAGATCCACACCCGTTGCCCGGGAGGCGGCGACGACATCGTGGCCGCGGCCACGCAGCAAGGGCACGAGTTGGCGTCCGATCAGACCGGTGGCGCCGACGACGGTGATCCTCATATTCGACGTGTTCACCCATCCAGGCTGGCACCACCGCAGGTCGAGAGCGTCCCGGAAAGTCCGTAGTCCTCCGGTGCTCACACCACGTATTTGGCCAGCCCCAACATCGCGTTCTCGTCGGCCGGCTCACGCGTGCAGTCGACCAGGTCCGCCTCCAATGCGGCGACGTCCATCCCGGTGCCGATCAACACCAGCTCGGTACCGCGGCCGCGCGCCTTCTGGAACCGGAGCGAGCTGCCGACCAGCTGTACCAGGAACCGGCCGTTGGATCCGAAATCGACGAAACCCTTTGCCCGGTACAGCCCTTGGGGGCGTCCCTGCAGGAACTGCAGGAAGTGCCGTGGGTTGACCGTGTCCCCGGTGCAGAACTGCGCGCTCTGATACTCGGGGTGGTGGTGATCGTGGTGGTCGTCGTGATCGTGCAGGAGTTCGTCGAACGACAACTGCGCCGGCGGTTTCCGCGCTACCGGCGGATCGATCAGCAGCTCGGGGTCGATACGCGCGAAATCGGTGGGCAGCACCGGCACCCGCGGGTTGAGCTCGCGGATCCGGGCGGCCACGTCATCGCCGGACGCCTCGCTGATCTTGTTGAGCACCACCAGATCCGCCACCGCCACACCATGGCCCAGATCGGCGGGCTGGACGGCGTCGACCACGAGCACCAGCCCGGCGTAATGGAAGCGGTCGTCCTCGGCGGTGGCGATGGTGCGCGCCAGCACCTGCGGCTCGGCGACACCGCTGGCCTCGACCACGATCAGGTCCAGCGCGGGCCGCACGGCCGCCAGCTTGCCGAGCATCTCGGCGGCCTCCGACGCGTCCACCGCACAGCAGATGCAGCCGTTGGACAGCGAAGCCATCGCGTCGACCTGACCGGCGACCAGCATCGCGTCGATGTTGACCGCGCCGAAGTCGTTGACCAGCGCGCCGATTCGCACCCCGCGGCTGTTGCGCAGCAGATGGTTGAGCAGGGTGGTCTTTCCGGCGCCGAGGAAACCGGCGATGGCCAGGACGGGAACGCTCACGGCGTGCATCTCACGGCTTGCGTCTCATAGCTCGGCTCCGGCTCGCTCCGCTCCTCGCTCGTACCTCGCTACGATGCTCACTCCCCATCGCCTTCACTTGACGGCGGCGTGCAGCGCGACGATCCCTCCGGTGAGGTTGCGCCAGCGCACCGAATCCCACCCGGCCTCGCGGATACGCGCGGCAAGTTCGGCCTGCGTCGGCCAGGCGCGGATCGACTCGGCCAGATAGACGTAGGCCTCGGGATTACTCGACACCGCCGTGGCCATTCCCGGCAACGCCCGCATCAGATATTCCTTGTAGACAGTTGAGAACAGCGCGTTGGTGGGTGTGGAGAACTCGCACACCACCAGCCGGCCGCCCGGGCGGGTCACCCGCGCCATCTCACGCAGTCCGGCCACGTGGTCGACGACGTTGCGCAGGCCGAAGCTGATGGTCACCGCGTCGAAGGAATCATCGGCGAACGGCAGCCTGGTGGCGTCGGCACCCACCTTGGGCACCGGCCGCGATGCCCCGGCCGACAGCATGCCGACCGAGAAGTCCGCGGCCACACACCACGCGCCCGAGCTGGCCAGCTCTACCGTCGACACCGCCGTCCCGGCGGCCAGGTCGAGCACCTTGTCCCCCGGCCCGATCCCCAGCGCCGCGCGGGTCTGACGCCGCCAGAACCGGTCCTGACCCAGCGACATCACCGTATTGGTGATGTCGTAGCGGCGGGCCACGGCGTCGAACATCGACGCCACCTCATGCGGATTCTTCTCCAACGACGCCCGGCTCACCAGATCAAAACTACCTGTGAGTCTCGGGGTTCCCGGAATGGGCCGCGTCTGCTGACGTTGAACCTTGGCGTGAGCAGACAGCTGTTCCCCTGGTTTCGGCCTGCGATGGGGGTACACGCGTCTGCTGGCGGGAAGAACACTCCCCGAGAAAGGCAAGCACATGGCTGAGAAGGTCTGGTTCATCACCGGCGCATCCCGCGGCTTCGGCCGGGAGTGGACGATCGCCGCCCTCGAACGCGGGGACAGGGTCGCCGCGACGGCGCGTGATACCGCAACCCTCGACGACCTGGTGGCCCGTTACGGTGACGCACTGTTGCCGCTGCAGCTCGACGTGACCGACCGGGCCGCCGATTTCGCCGCGGTACAGCGCGCCCACGAGCATTTCGGCCGGCTCGACATCATCGTCAACAACGCCGGGTACGGGCAGTTCGGCTTCATCGAGGAGTTGTCCGAGGCCGAGGCGCGCGACCAGATCGAGACGAACCTGTTCGGTGCGCTGTGGGTCACCCAGGCCGCGCTGCCGTTCCTGCGGGCCCAGCGCAGCGGACACATCCTGCAGGTGTCCTCGATCGGCGGCATCACGGCATTCCAGAACGTCGGCATCTATCACGCGTCCAAGTGGGCGCTGGAGGGCTTCTCACAGTCGCTGGCCCAGGAGGTTGCCGGCTTCGGCATCCACGTCACGCTGATCGAACCTGGTGGGTTCGACACCGATTGGGCAGGCTCTTCGGCCAAACGGGCCACCCCGATACCGGACTACGCCGAGGCCCACCAGCAGGCCGCCGACGCCCGCGCCAAGCGCACCGCGAGATCGGGCGATCCGCAGGCCTCGGCCGCCGCCGTGCTCAAGATCGTCGACGCCGAGCAGCCGCCGCTGCGGGTGTTCTTCGGTGAGTTGCCATTGCAGCTCGCCGAGGCCGACTACGCCCAGCGCCTGGCAACCTGGCGGGAGTGGCAACCGGTCTCAGTCGAGGCGCAGGGCTGATCGCGAGGCTCAGGCGGCCCGGCTGCGCCGCGTTCCGATGACCTCTTCGTAATGTCCGAGCAGCTCATCGCAGACCGCGGGCCAGGTGCGGGCCAGCACGCTGCGCCGGGCCGCTGCCGAGTAACGGGGCCGCTCGGCGATCAGATGATCGACCGCATCGCTGAGTCGCGTCGCGAAATCGTCGACGTCGAGCAGCAGCCCGGTGTGCATCGGCACCACCAGGTCGCGCGGACCACCGGCATTCGGTGCCACCACCGGTAGCCCGGATGCCATGGCCTCTTGGACCGCCTGGCAGAAGGTCTCGTGCTCACCGGGATGGACGAACACGTCCATGCTGGCGTAGGCGGCGGCCAGCGCGGCTCCCCGCAACTCACCGGTGAACACCGCCGTCGGCATCAGCGATTCGAGCGTGGCCCGGTCCACGCCGTCGCCGACGACGACCACCTTCAGGTCGTCGCGGGCGGCCAGCACCGCCAGCCGCTCGACATGTTTCTCCGGGGCCAGCCTGCCGACGAAACCGACCACCGGCTTACCCGCGGGCGACCAACGCCGACGCAGTGCGTCATCACGCGCCGACGGCACGAAGCCACCGATGTCCACCCCGCGTCCCCATTTGTGCAACCGCGGGACACCATGGGCGGCAAGGTTTTCCATCGCCGAGGTGGACGGGGCCAGGGTCCGGTCGGCCTTGCTGTGCAGCCGGCGGGTCCACGCCCACGATGCCCGCGACAACACGCCGACCCCGTAGCTCTCGGCGAAACCGGCGACATCGGTCTGAAACACCGCGACCGTGGGCACGCCGAGATGGCGGGCCGCGTGCACACCGCCCCAGCCGAGCAGCGCGGGTGAGGCCAGGTGGACGATATCGGGATCGAAGCCGCGCAACACTCCGACCATCCGCGGCCGCGGAACACCCAGCGGGAGCGAGGTGACCTTGGGGAACATGTGAGAGGGTACCCGGTGCACCCGCACACCATCGTGCACCCGGTCCGCCGGCGGCTGCCCGCGCGGCGAGTCCGGCGCGATGACCAGCACCTCGTGTCCGGTGCGGCGCAGATGCTCGATCACCCGAAGCACCGAGTTGGTGACGCCGTTGACATTCGGGAGGAAGGATTCGGCAACGATCGCAACGCGCACGTCCCGACTGTCGCAGCGGCGGTTGACCACACGGTTGCGTGCGGGCGTCCGGCATGCGAACAGCACGACAGCGGTACGGTGGTCGGCGTGCGTCGAATGATGGCCCTGCTCACCGGATTGACGCTGCTGGCCGGTGTGGGCTGTACCAAACAGATCCAGGGCAGCGCCCAGCCGGATCCCGACGCGCCGCTGACCCAGGTGAGCGAGGACGGGTACGGCCTGACCGCCGGATTCGCCGACGCCCCGGTGCAGATCGAGATCTTCGCCGAGCCGCAATGCTCACACTGTGCGGACCTGCAGCGCGATGTCGGTGACGGGTTGGCCCACTACATCGGCCTCGGCCAGCTCGCCGTCACCTACCGCCCGATGACCTTCCTGGACACCGGCGATCTCGGTTACTCGGCCCGGGTCAGCAATGCGCTGTTCGTGGCGGCCTCGCAGCCTGACTCGCCCGCGGTGGCGTTCCAGCGGTTCGTCGAGGCGCTCTGGGCCGATCAGGACCCCTCCGGCCGCGGACCCGATGATGACGACATCGCCGAAAAGGCCGGTGCCGCCGGGCTACCCGAGGATGTGGTGGGACGCATCGCACGCGGCGAGACCGCGGTGGATACCGTCGAGATGGATGCCGCCAACTACGACCTGCTGTATCTGGTCGATCCGATGTACACCGGCACCCCGACGGTGTACAACCTGAACACCGACGAGACCGTCGACATCTACGATGCGGACTGGCTCGACAAGCTGATGTCCTCAGCCTGACCACCGGCCTGACCACCGGCTGGATCGCCGACGGGCTCGTCGTCCTCGACGCGGCGCGCGATGACGGCGACGACCAGTAATGCGGCCCCGGCGATCAGCCAGCCCAATACCGCGATCGAGGCCGCCGGGATGATCGCCAGCGCGGCGTTACGGTCCTGCACGCGCACCAGATCGGGGTCGCTGCGGTCGTATTCGACATAGATGCGCATCCCGGGCTCCAGCTCGGAGGGATAGAGCACGCCCAATTCGGGTCGATAGGTGACGCGGTCCGGGGTGACGAATTCGATGGTCGAGCGGCGCGGTCCCGCGTCGAGCACCTCGGCGGCAGCCACCCCCATATCGCTCTCGATGCGCCGGTCATTCTCCCAGGCACCGAGAACCAGCAGGACCGACTGGAACGTCACCACACAGGCCGCGATGACGATGCCGACCCGGACCCGGCGGATGACGCGCTGCCGACGAGTTTCGGTGCCGTCACCGAACATTCGCGGCATCCGGCGCCACAACTCGGCGAGCGCCGCCCGCAACGTCACTGCAGCGCCGCCCGGATGGAGGCATGCAACGCGCGCAGCGAGGTCCGGTCCGCCTTGACCTCCAATACCCGCATCCCCTCGACCGGTTCGGCCAGCACCTCGGTCAGGGAATCGACATCGACCTGCCGGTTGGGCACGTGATAGGCCTGGCACAGCGCCGCGATATCGACATCGTGCGGGGTCCCGAACACGCGGGAGGACACATCGGAGAACCGCGGATCACCCTGCTCGAGCAGCTCGAAGATGCCCCCGCCGTTGTCGTTGGAGACCACGATGGTCAGGTTGCGCGGGACCGGTTCGGTCGGACCGATCAGCAGCCCTGAGCTGTCGTGGACGAAGGTCAGGTCACCCACCAGCGCCACGGTCTTCAACGGGGTGGTTCCGCTGCCGCTGCGCTCGTGCGCCAGCGCCGCGCCGATGGCTGTGGAGATGGTGCCGTCGATCCCGGCGACGCCGCGATTGGAGCGCACCTTGACCCCGGGCTGGTTGAACCCGGCGAGCGCGATATCGCGGACCGGGTTGGAGGCGCCGAGCACCAGCTGGTCACCGTCGCGCAGGCCTGCGGTCACCGCCGCCGCGACATGCAGCCCGGTGGTGTGCGGATGCTGTGCCAGTTGGGCGCGCACCGCTTCCAATGTGCGACGGTGCAGGTCGTCGGCGCGCTGCAACCACTGTGGGTCCGGTGTACCGGTGGTGACCGCGCGGGTACCGGTGGCCTGCGAGTTGCCCGACACATCGGGCCAGCGTGGGCCGGTGGTCAGCGCGAACACCGGCACCGCCGGATCGGCCAACAGCGCGGACACCGTGCGGTGCAGAGTGGGCCTGCCCAGCATGATGACCTGGGCGGGCCGCAACAGGGGCAGTGCCAGCGGGTGCAGCGGGTTGGCCGCCGCGGGTGCCGTCGGTTCGGCCACGGTGGGCAGCCCCGCCAGGTTCGGGTGCACCCCGGCACCGTGTCCGGCGATCACCACGGTGTCCGCACTCAGATCGATGTCCAGCGGCTGGTCGAAGGTGACCGGCGGGGTGTGCGTCCAGGAGCGGCCGTCGGGCCGACCCTCAGGCGTCGGCGTGGCATCGTCGAGGTCGGGCACCAGTGGTTCACGCAACGGGATGTCGAAGTGCACCGGTCCGGCGTTGGCGCTGCGAGAACCCTTGGCCGCTACCAAGACTCGGCAGGTCGCCGAACGCCACTGGGCGTTCAGCGCGGCCATGTCGCCGGAATCTCCGCCCGGTCCCTCGGCGAGCCCGAGGCTGATGCTGGACCGCACCTGGGACCCGAAGTACCCGAGTTGCTCCATCGTCTGGTTGGCACCGGTCCCGAGCAGTTCATAGGGCCGGTTGGCGCTCAGCACGATCAGCGGCACGCGGGCATAGTTGGCCTCGACGACCGCCGGACCGAGATTGGCCACCGCGGTGCCCGAGGTCATCGCGATGGGCACCGGCGCCTGCCCGGAGATCGCCAGCCCGATCGCCAGGAACCCCGCGGTGCGTTCGTCGATGCGCACATGCAGCCGGATCCGGCCCGCCCTGTCGGCATCGTGCAGCGCGAACGCCAGCGGGGCATTGCGTGATCCGGGGCACAGCACCACATCGCGGACACCGCCGCGGATCAATTCGTCGACGACGATGCGGGCCTGGATCGTCGAGGCATTCACTCGAACAGCCTATGTCTTGGCTTCGGCGAAGAATTCCAGGATCGCCTCGTTGACGGTCTCCGGATGCTCGATGAACCCGAGATGCCCGGCATCGGGGATCTCCAGGTACCGCCCGCCCGGAATGGCGTCGGCGACCTCACGGCTCAGATGGGGGGCCATCAACACGTCATCGCCGAAACCGATCACCAGCACCGGAACCTTGATGTGCTGGTAAGCGGGCAGCCGGTTGCCCTCGGGCGCGATGGCCAGCTGACTCTTCAGCCCCGGGGTGTACTTGGTGGGCCACATCGTGAACATCTCGGCCCAGTCCAGGACCGCCCGGTCGTCGTTGAGGGTCTTGGGCGAGAAGTTCTCCATCAGCCGGATCTTCGCGTCGTAGCTGGGCGGCAGGGTGATCCCGGCCGCGTGGAAGTCGCGCTCGGCCCTGTTGAAGAATTCACGCGCCTTGTCATGGCGGCCGCGGGTGGCCATCAACACCGCCTGGCTGACCAACTCGGGGCGCGAGACCATCAGCTCCTGAGCGATGAACGAACCCATCGAGACGCCGACGACCCGAACGGGGCCGCCGACGACCTTGGTGATGAGGTTGGCGGTGTCGGCGACCACCTGTTCGGTGGTGAAGCCGCTGGCGTTCTCGGTGGCGCCGACGCCACGATTGTCGAAGGTGATGACGCGATAGCCGGCCCGCTGGAACGCCGGGACCTGATGTAGGTGCCAGGTGCGTCCGGCCCCGCCCCGGCCAGCGATGAAGAGCACCGGTTCGCCGGTGCCGCCCTTGTCGACATATGCCAGATTCATTTGCTCGAGCCTACTTGCGGCTGCGAGCTCTCCTGATTGCGTGATCCCAGAGCAGGCCCACGGTCGCCTTCAGCGCAGGTGGGCTGGCCAGTTCGCGAGCCATCAGCGCGGTGGCCGCGGCCTTGGTGGCCGTCGAGGCCTTCGACATGTGCCCGGAGTCGAAGGGCGGCTGCGGGTCGTACTCCATGGACAGCTGGATGGCCTTGGCCTTGGCTTCTCCGCCGATCTCCCCGGCCAGCCACAATCCGAGGTCGATGCCGGCCGACACTCCGGCACACGTCACGATGCGCTCATCGGACCGGACGATGCGTTCATCGCCCACCGGCGTCACGCCGAATGCCCGCAACGACTGCACGGCGGCCCAGTGCGAGGTGGCCCGTTTGCCGTCCAGCAAGCCGGCGGCGGCCAGTAGCACCGAACCGGAGCACACCGACGAGGTCCAGATGGTGCTCTGGTGGGTGCGGCGCAGCCACTCCAGGACCCGCTCGTCGCGGGCGTGTTCCATCGTGGTGAAACCGCCGGGGACGAGCACGATGTCCGGGCTGGGTGTCTCGTCGAACGAATGGGTGGCGCCGATCACGAGGACGCCGGAATCGGCGGCGACGGGTCCCGGTTCATGCCAGACGAAGCGCACCTCGGCCTCGGGCAGCCAGCGCAGCACCTCGTACGGACCGATGAAGTCCAGTGCGGTGAAGCCGGGGTAGAGCACGATGGCGATCTGCATGTATGCCTCCTAGGCGAATGACTTGCGGTATTGGTCGGGCGAAATGCCAAGGCGTCGAACGAAATTACGGCGCAGGGTTTCGGCGCTGCCGAAACCGCACCGGCCGGCGATGACCGTGACGGTGTCATCGGTCTCCTCGAGTTGGCGGCGGGCCGCCTCGGTGCGGATGCGTTCGACATAGCTGCCCGGCGCCTCCCCCACCTCATCGGTGAACACCCTGGTGAAATGCCGCGGGCTCATGGCGGCGCGCCGCGCGAGCTCGCCGATGCTGAGCACGGCGCCGGGTTCGGCCTCGATGAACTCCTGCACGTCACGGATCGGTTGGCGTTTGGCCCGGGGCGCCCACACCGGTGCCGCGAACTGGGTCTGACCGCCGGGACGGCGCAGATAGAGCACCAGCCAGCGGGCCACCGTCTGCGCGACATCGGTGCCGAGATCGTCCTCGACCAGATGCAGGGCCAGGTCGATGCCCGCGGTGACACCAGCGGCGGTCCACACCTGCTCCGAGCTCCTGACGAAGATGGGTTCGGGGTCGACGGTCACGCCGGGGTACTGGTCGGCCAGGTGGCCGGCGGCCGCCCAGTGGGTGGTGGCCCGGCAGCCGTCCAGCAGGCCCGCCTCGGCCGCGAGGAAGGCACCCGAGCACACCGTGACGACCCGGCGTGCGGTCTCGGCCACGGCGCGTATCCACTCCACCGTCGCGGCGTCCTTGCGCACCGTCTCGGTGCCGAACCCGCCGGGCACGATCAAGGTGTCGATGGCCGCGGTCTCGGGCAGCGCCGCCGCACCGAATTCCAGGCCCGTCATGGTGCGGATCGGCGACCCGTCCAGCGATACTAACCGCACGTCGTAGCGGTCCGGCCGGCTCATCGCGGCCAGCTGCATATTGGCTCCGGTGAACACGTCGAACGGGCCGGCGATGTCCAATGCCTGCACACCGTCGAATCCGAGGATCACCACCGATCGCGTCACGCCCTCATCGTCGCGGGCCCGACCCCGTGTCGTCTACGCCACGCATCCCACAGATCAGGACATGTCGGATGCCGGGACCATGCTGCCGGCATGACCGAATACACGTACCGGGCGATGTGGTCGCCCGCCGCGGGATCCTATGTCGGGACCTGTCTGGAGTTCCCCGGGCTGCGGCAACACAGGGAGACGGCGGGCGAGGCCGTCGAGGCGACCGAACAACGGGTGTCACTGAATCAGTGGGTGGTACAGAAGCTCGTCGGCCGCACCGATTCCCGAGGCTTCTGACCCGATGATGGACTCGCACATGTGGTACTACCGGCGGTACTACCGTCGCGTGCAGTACCACCGGTAGTACCACGTCCGCAGGAGCATCTCGGCCGGTCACCGCGGCGCCCGGTCACAGCAGCGCGTGACAGCGCCGCACCCGCTCGATCCACCACTGCCGTCGCTCCGGGGTTGCCGCCAGCGCGGTCAACCGCGCGCGGTCAGGGACCACGGGACCGACCGGGAGTAAGCCGTCGACCGGTGCCACCGGATCCACGATGTCCTCCACGAACAGCCCCCCGGTTCCCAGCCCGCACGCATAGGGCAGCTCCGGAAGGCACCCGGCGGCCAGCAGCCCGCGGGACATGCCCACCGCGCTGTCCAGTGCACTGGACACCACCACCGGGATGCCGATGCGCGCAGCGATCACCAGCAGCCGCTGCACGCCGCCCAGCGGCGCCACCTTGACGACCGCGATATCGGCCGCACCGAGCGCCACGACCCGGAACGGGTCGACGACCTTGCGGATCGACTCGTCGGCCGCGACCGGGGTGTCGATCCGGCGGCGCACCTCGGCGAGCTCCTCGACGGTGGCGCATGGTTGCTCCAGGTATTCGAGCTCGCCGAGCGCGCCGGCCGCTTCCACCGCCTCGGCCACACTCCAGCCACCGTTGGCGTCGACACGCACGATGGGCACCAGCTCCCGCACGGCCTCGACCCTGGCGACATCATCGGCCAGGCGCTGTCCGGGTTCGGCGACCTTCACCTTGGCCGTCTGGGCACCGGGGAAACGCGCCAGCACCTCGGGGACCTGTTCCGGGGCCACCGCGGGCACCGTCGCATTGACGGGAATGCGGTCACGATGCGCGACGGGTGCGGGCCGGTAGGCGGCCTCGACAGCCGAGGACAGCCAGTGCGCGGCCTCGGTGGGCTCGTATTCGGTGAAGGCGCCGAACTCGCCCCAGCCGGCCGGCCCTTCGATCAGTGCGACCTCACGGACGGTGATGCCACGGAACCGGACCCGCATGGGCAGCGAGACGACGTGCAGACGCTCCAGCAGGTCATCCAGCGGCGGACACTCAGACGATGACGCGATCGCGATCCTCCCAAGGTCACCAGTGGGCGCATCCATGCTAGCGGCGGTGTGCGGACGGGTTCATGCCGGCTTCGGGTGGACCTGCCTGCCCGCCAGATAGGTGGCCCTGACCTCCAGATCGGCCACCTCCTCCGGGTCGACCGTGCGTGGATCTGCCGACAGCACAACGAGATCGGCATACTTGCCGACCTCGATGGAGCCGATCCGCTCATCGTCGAACAGCTGGTAGGCGGCATCGATGGTCTGGGCGCGGATGGCCTGTTCGACGGTCAGGCGCTCCTGCGGTGCGAGCACCCGTCCGCTCGGGGCCGTGCGCGTCACGGCGACGCTGATATTGCGCAACGGCTCCTCGGGGGTGACGGGCGGGTCGTTGTGCAGGGAGATGCGCATACCGGTGGCCACCGCCGAACCGCACGGCATCCACCGCTCGCCGTGCTCGGGCCCGAACAACCCGTCGACGATGACATCACCCCAGTAATGCAGCTGGTCGACGAACAGGCTGCAGGTCACCCCCAGGGCATGCGCGCGCGCCAGTTGCGCATCGGTGATGGCGCCGACATGTTCCAGGCGCAGGCGGTGATCATCGCGCGGATGGGCGCGCAGGGCCTCTTCGTAGACATCCAGGATGGTGTCGACCCCGTTGTCGCCCTGCACATGACAGGCCATCTGCCAGCCCTGCGGATAAAACGTGCCAACGATCTCGGCCAACTGCTCGCGGGTGTAGTTCGCGTGCCCGCATGAGCCGGGGACGACACCGATGGTGCGGGTGGCCTCGGTGTCCAGGTACGGAAAGCTCAGATCGATGTTGCCGATCCACGGTGACCCGTCCACCCAGATCTTGATACCGATCTGACGCACCAGATCGTCACCGTCGAACGGCCGGGCGTCGGTGTGCAGATCGGCCGTCGACATCTCGTAGGTGCGCAGCCGGACCGTCAGCTGGTCGTGCATCGCCGCCAGCACGGGCCGGAACATCGGGTCGAAGGCCATCTCCGAACACGTGGTCAGGCCCGCCCGGTTCAGCCGATCGCACTCGGCCAACAGCATCGCTGGGTAGTCGGCCACCGCGATGGCCCCGCCGATCAACGGGAACACCGCGGCGGATTCCTCGGCGGTGCCGTCGAGTTCGCCATCGGCGTCGCGGCCGTAGCGGGCCCCCTTGGGATCGGGTGTATCCCTTGTGATCCCGACCTTGCGGGCCGCCGCGCTGTTGAAGAACGCCTTGTGGCCCGAGTTGTGCATGATCACCAGCGGGGTATCGGCGACACTGTCCAACCACTGCAATGTCGGATCAGGTAAACCCTTCTGCAACAGGGCATCCCAGCCGTTCAGATACGCACCGTCGGCGCCGCGGCGGGCGACCTCGGCATGCACCGCGGCCACCACCTCCTCGGCGGTGGGCAGCGTCACCGGCCGGATGTCGACCATCCGCTCGGACAATGCCACCGCCTCCATCAACGGATGGCCGTGCGCCTCGACGAAACCGGGTAGCACGCACCCGTCACCGACCGACAGCACGGTGGTATCGGGGCCGATCCAGGTCTGGAGTTCGTCCTCGGCCAGGTCGACGGCGGCGATCCGACCCCCGACGACGGCCAGGTTGTGCGCCTCCGGGCGAGCATCGTCGACGGTGAGGATGGTGCCGGTGATGACCAGATCGGCCGGCGTATCGGGGCCTGACATGGGCCAAGGTTAGAGGCCGACCGAGTCGTCCCCGGGCGAAACGAACGACTCGGTCGTCATCGATCAGCCGATGGCCCTGATCCGGATCGGACCGCGCCAGCCGGCGTCCGGGTCGAGGACCGTGCCGCGCTGGCTGATCTCGACCACACCGTCGCGCGCCAGGTCGCGGGCGATATCCCTGGCCGGCTCCATCAGCTCGCGCCACCGCTCACCGCCGATGGCACGCGCGGCATCCGACGGGCAGATGGTCTTGTCCGGGCCGCGCTCCCGGGCCAGGGACAGGATCGCGCGCCGCAGCTCGGGGTTCTGGCTCACCCCTCCAGTGAACACCGGACCTTGAAACTAAATCTGTAACACGTTCTAATCTGATGTCATGAGCGACTCGCAGCTGCGCCATTTCCTGCACTCCGGCCACCTCACCGTCGGCGCGCTGAAGCGCCACAAGGACCGGCCGGTGCTGTTCCTCGGTGACACCACGCTGACCGGCGGCGAGCTCGCCGACCGCATCAGCCAGTACATTCAGGCCTTCGAGGCGCTCGGCGCCGGGACAGGAGCCGCCGTCGGACTGCTCTCCCTCAACCGTCCCGAGGTGCTGATGATCATCGGAGCCGGCCAGACCCAGGGCTACCGCCGCACGGCACTACACCCTCTCGGTTCGCTGGACGACCACGCCTACGTGCTCTCCGACGCCGAGGTCACCTCGCTGATCATCGACCCGCAGCCGATGTTCGTCGAACGAGCGATCGGACTGGTGCAGAAGGTCCCGTCGCTGGAACAGGTCCTGACCATCGGGCCCGTCCCCGCCGAACTGACCGAGGCCGGTGTGAAGGCCGTCGACCTGAGCGCCGAGGCCGCCAAGTACGACCCCACGCCGCTGGTTGCCGCCGATCTGCCTGCCGATCACATCGGCGGCCTCACCTACACCGGCGGCACCACCGGCAAGCCCAAGGGCGTGATGGGTACGACGCAGTCGATCACCACCATGACCACCGTGCAGCTGGCCGAATGGGAGTGGCCGGAGAATCCGCGGTTCCTGATGTGCACCCCGCTCTCGCATGCCGGCGCCGCGTTCTTCACCCCCGTGATCGTCAAGGGCGGCGAGCTGATCGTGCTGACGAAATTTGATCCGGCCGAGGTGCTCCGGGTGATCGAGGAACAGAAGATCACCGCGACGATGCTGGTGCCGTCGATGATCTACGCCCTGATGGACCACCCCGACAGTCACACCCGCGACCTGTCGTCGCTGGAGACCGTCTACTACGGCGCCTCGGCGATGAATCCGGTGCGCCTGGCCGAGGCGATCCGGCGGTTCGGCCCGATCTTCGCCCAGTACTACGGGCAGTCCGAGGCGCCGATGGTGATCACCTACCTGGCCAAGAAGGACCACGACGAGAAGCGCCTGACCTCATGCGGACGGCCCACACTGTTCGCCAAGGTGGCGTTGCTGGGCGATGACGGCAAGCCGGTGCCCCAGGGCGAGGTCGGTGAGATCTGCGTGGCCGGCCCGCTGTTGTCGGGCGGCTACTGGAATCTGCCGGAGGCCACCGCCGATACGTTCAAGGACGGCTGGATGCACACCGGCGACCTGGCCCGTGAGGACGAGGACGGTTTCTACTTCATCGTCGACCGCACCAAGGACATGATCGTCACCGGCGGCTTCAACGTCTTCCCGCGTGAGGTCGAAGACGTCGTGGCCGAACACCCGTCGGTGGCCCAGGTGTGCGTCATCGGCACGCCGGACGAGAAGTGGGGGGAGGCGGTGACCGCGGTGGTGGTGCTGCGTCCCGATGCCGCGTCCGACGAGTCCGCGGTCGACGTCATGATCGCCGAGATCCAGGCGTCGGTGAAGGAACGCAAGGGTTCGGTGCACGTGCCCAAGCAGGTGGTCGTGGTGGATTCGGTGCCGGTGACCGCGCTGGGCAAGCCGGACAAGAAGGCGGTACGTGCGCAGTTCTGGGAGGGTGCAGGCCGCTCGGTCGGCTGAGTTTCCCGCCGAGGATTGGAGCGGGTCGGTCCGGGGTACAGATGCGCTGACAACATAGGCATCCCGAGATAGGAACCCCGACGATGGACGACCGCGTCGCAGTCGCCTCCCGCCCCGCCACCTCCGAGGCACTGAGCACCGGAGCGCTGTTCCTGTCGATGATCGGGATCATCGGGTTTGCCCTGACCATCGGAGCCTTCGGCCTGGAACGCATCGGTCTGACCTTCGGAGTCGGCCTGCTGTCGCTGACCAGCTTCGTGGTCAGCATGTTCTTCTTCAAGGCCGAGGCCGACGAATTCGGCGAAAGCTGATCGGCGGTCGACCCATCCGTCACCCGATCTGCCGCGAATACCTTCAGCAGGAAGGAGCGTGGCAGTGAATCTCGTCAAACTGGCAGGTCAGATAGTCGAATCGGTGCCGTCGGTGGTGGGCGTACGAACCGTGGAGGAACCGCGCTACATCAGCCGCCCGCTCACCGGCAACGTCGAGATCAGGCGGTACAGCCGCCGCATTGCGGCGCAGACCACCGTCACCGGCGACCGAGAACGGGCCCTGAACGCCGGATTCCGCACGCTGGCGTCCTACATCTTCGGCGGAAACCGACGCAGGACGGAGATCGCCATGACCGCCCCGGTGAGCCAACAGGGCGGTTCCCAGGAGATCGCCATGACCGCGCCGGTGAGCCAGCAGGGCAGCGCGGAAGAGGGCTGGACCATCCGGTTCTTCATGCCGTCGGAATGGACGTTGGAAACCCTGCCGGAGCCCGACGACCCGGACGTCGACCTGGTGTCCGTACCGCCCGAAACCGTCGCGGTCATCCGCTTCACCGGGGACCGCAGCCCGGCGGCCGTCGCCCAACAGTCCGCCGACCTCGTCGACACACTCGCCGCGAACGGCATCGAACCGGCGGGCGAGCCGGTCGCATGGTTCTACGATCCGCCCTGGACGCTGCCCTTCCGGCGCCGCAACGAGGTGGTCGTGCCGATCTAGCCGGATGTGCGGGCGAGAAAATGACGCGCGCCCGATCACCCCGTCACGGTAGACATGGGTATGTGCCCGAGCTGACCCTGCGCGCCCTGCGTGACGAGACCGACTACCAGGACTTCAACACCGCGATGGCCTGGGCCTTCCTGGAGGACCCCCAGCCCGACGACATCAGACTCGCCCGTGCCTTCACCGATCTGGACCGGATGTTCGGGTTTCACGACGGGACCCGATGGGTGTCCACCGCCGGGGACTACCGGAAGAACGTCGTCTTGCCGGGCGGTACACGCACCGACGTTGCCGCGGTGACCGGCGTGAGCGTCGCCTCCGACCACCGGCGGCGCGGACTGCTCAGCCGGATGATGCGCCACCAACTGGACACCATCCGCGACCGCGGCACCGAGGCGGTGGCCATGCTGTTCGCCTCCGAGACGACGATCTACGGCCGCTTCGGGTACGGGTTGGCGAGCCAGAACGCCACGCTGTCCGGCCAGGTGCGTGATCTCGGTTTCCGCCCCGATGTCGACCTCGGTGCGGGCGCCGTCTCGCAGATCGACGTCGACACACTGTTGGACGTCGGACCCGCCATCTACGACCGGGCGGTGGCCGATCTGCCGGGCCGGATGGACCGGCCGCGTCCGTGGTGGGACTACCAGGTCTTCGACAACGACGAGCGCCGCAAGAACAGCGGCAGCATCCGATTCGCTCTGCACCGCGAACCCGACGGTACGCCAAGCGGATTCGCGCGGTACCGGACGAAGTCGGCGTGGGATACCAGCGGCCCTACCGGAGAGCTGCATGTGGAGGAGGTGCGCGCCACCAATCCGCGTGCCTACGCCAAGCTCTGGCGATTCCTGCTGGAGATCGACCTGGTTCGACGTCTGGTCTTCAAGGACGCCGCGGTCGACGAACCGCTGCGCGTGCTGGTGGCCGACAGCCGAGCGCTGCGCTGCGATATCGCCGACGGCATCTTCGTCCGGCTCGTCGACGTTCCTAAGGCACTCGCGCTGCGCCGGTATGCCGCACCGGTGGATACGGTTCTCGACGTGCGCGACGAGTTCTGCCCGTGGAACACCGCGCGGTACCGGTTGCGGGGCGATCTCAACGGCGCCGCGTGCGAAAAGACCGACGCGCCTGCCGATATCACCATCAGCGCGCGTGACCTCGGCGCGGTGTACCTCGGCGGTATCAACCTTTCCCACCTCGCCGGCGCGGGTCTGGTCCACGAACTGACCGCCGGTTCGGTACACCGTGCGGCCGCAGGCTTCGGCTGGCCGGTGGCGCCCGCCATCCCCGACCACTACTGAGAAAGGACGGCTCCGTGATCCGCGCCGTACTCTTCGATTTCTCCGGCACCCTGTTCCGTCTCGAGGAACAGGACGACTGGTTCGACGGCATCACCGTCGACGAACAAGCGGTGCAGGGTCACGTGCAGGCCGAGCTGATGCGTCGTGTGACCGCGCCGACCGGAAGCACAGTGCCCATGAACGCAGAGCAGCAACACAATTGGGCCAACCGAGACCTGGAACCGCACCTACACCGTGAGGCGTACCTGCATGTGCTGCGCGAGTCCGGTCTCACCGGCGCGGATGCGGCCGCCCTGTACCCGAAGCTCGTGGACCCGGCTTCCTGGACGCCCTACCCCGACACCGCGACGGCCCTGAACGGACTGCGCGGCAAAGGGATCAAGACGGCCGTGGTGTCGAACATCGCCTTCGACCTACGGCCCGCGCTGGCCGCCGCAGGCACCGGTGCCGACGAGTACGTGTTGTCATTCGAGGTCGGCGCCGTCAAACCCGATCCCGCCATCTTCCGAATCGCGCTGCAACGCCTCGGTGTGGACGCCGAAGAGACGCTGATGGTCGGTGACAGTGAGGAGGCCGACGGCGGCGCGCGCGCCGTGGGTTGCGCCTTCGCCCTTGTGGACCCGCTACCGACCGCACGGCGTCCCGACGGGTTGCGCACCGCGCTGCGATCGCACGGATTCACGTTCTAGAGGTGGCTAGCGCGAGTCGACGGACAACTGATTGCGGTACCCGACGACCACGCTGGTGATGAGCGAGACCGCGATCACCGCCTCGGCGATGAAGAACGCGGAGAAGTCGATCAACGACCCGATGGGCGGATCGCCGGGAATGGCGTTGCGCAGCGGCACCATCGCGAACAGCAACGCGGCCATCACCGAGTAGGCGCCGTACTCGACGCCCCTGCGGGTGCGCACCACGTAGGAGGCCAGTACCGCGGCAGAGGCTGCCAGGCCCAGCATCAGCACCATGATGAACACGCCGAAAACCATGGTGGGCACGCTGCGTTCGGCCTTCAGGGTCAGCGACAGCCAGCCCTGGTCTGGCGAAAGCGCCGGTGTGACGGCGAAGAACGCGTCACCGTTGGACACCGTCACCTCGAGCGGTAGCGGTGCGCCGTCGGCGCCGAGCACCTGGATGGCCGGGAAGGATTGGTAGGTGTCGAACGGGAAGTCGGTGCTGCTGCCACCGAGGGCGAACTCCTGGATCACGGTGTGGAACCGGTCGCCCTCACTGAACTTCACGACGCTGGAGCGGCGCGAGTTGGTCTCGACGGTGATGTCCTCGGTGAGCCCGTCGCTGACGCCGCCGACGGGATCGTCGCTGACATCGAGTTCCACCGTCATCGACTGGTCGTGAACGTCGACCCGGGTGATGTACATCGACATCAGCACGACGTCGGGGCTGTCGGCATCCTCGGTGCCGAAGGGGACCGAGGACTGCTGGGTGTAGGAGCGGCTGGCCAGGAACCCACCGACACTGCACGCCATCACGACGCCGATGACGACCAGGACCACCAGGATCCGGGCGCCACGGTCGAGGCGGCCGGCGGTCGACTTCATGGTCGGCACGCTACCGCCGGCGTGCCGATCTCGTGCCCTCCGGCGCCGAACAGCAGAACGGCGGCCCTGCGAACAGGGCCGCCGTTTCCGACTGACGGCTGGTCAGACACCGGGCTCCGCTACAGGTGCGGAGCCTCCTTGATCTTGGAATCCGGGGTGCCCAGCGTCTGGCACCAGGTCTGCACGGCCAGTCGCGTACCGCTGATCTCGACCTGCTGCGGGTCGGATCCCTTCTCGTCCTTGAGCATCTTGGTGATGGCTTCGTTCTGGGTCTTCTCGTCGGCACCGGTGAAGTCCTTGCACGCGGTGTCACCACCGGTGACCGACGGTGAACAGCCGACCAACATCGCGGTCGCCGCACCAGCCGCCAGTATTGCCGCCGCTGTACGCCTCATCGTGTCCTCCTTGTCATGGCGCCGACTCACGCCCCATTCTCTTCGTCGCCGCGCTTTGTACCCCGCACTGTCTCCGGCGAAACACCGTGAATACAGTCGGGGAATGACTTTCGACCCTGCGTTGTGGCAGCCGGTCGCCGGCTTCGAGCTGACCGATATCACCTATCACCGGCACGTCATCGACGGAAAGCCGCAACCGACGGTGCGGGTCGCGTTCGACCGTCCCGAGGTGCGAAACGCGTTTCGTCCGCACACCGTCGACGAGCTCTACCG
The DNA here is from genome assembly GCF_000691525.1 of Mycolicibacterium neoaurum ATCC 25795. Taxonomy (GTDB): domain Bacteria; phylum Actinomycetota; class Actinomycetes; order Mycobacteriales; family Mycobacteriaceae; genus Mycobacterium; species Mycobacterium neoaurum. The sequence continues at coordinate 222,972 of NZ_JMDW01000008.1, read as the reverse complement.
GGTGCTCGATCATGCCCGGATGTCCCCCGATGTCGGGGTGATCCTGCTGACCGGTAACGGCCCGTCGCCCAAGGACGGCGGCTGGGCGTTCTGCTCCGGCGGTGACCAGCGCATCCGCGGCCGCAGCGGCTACCAGTACGCAAGCGGAGAGACGGGCGACACCGTAGACGCGGCAAGGGCCGGGAGGTTGCACATCCTGGAGGTTCAGCGCCTGATCCGGTTCATGCCCAAGGTCGTCATCTGCCTGGTCAACGGTTGGGCCGCCGGCGGCGGGCACAGCCTGCACGTCACCTGCGATCTGACGCTGGCCAGCCGCGAGCATGCCCGCTTCAAGCAGACCGACGCCGACGTGGGCAGCTTCGACGGCGGGTTCGGCAGCGCCTACCTGGCGCGCCAGACCGGGCAGAAGTTCGCCCGCGAGATCTTCTTCCTCGGCCGCGCCTACGACGCCGAGACGATGTATCAGATGGGCGCGGTGAACGAGGTCGTCGACCACGACGAGCTGGAGAGCACCGGCCTGCAGTGGGCAGCCGAGATCAACGGCAAGTCCCCGCAGGCGATCCGGATGCTGAAGTTCGGTTTCAACCTGATCGACGACGGGCTGGTCGGCCAGCAGGTATTCGCCGGTGAGGCAACCCGGTTGGCGTACATGACCGATGAGGCCGTCGAGGGCCGCGACGCCTTCCTGGAGAAGCGCGATCCCGACTGGAGCGGCTTCCCGCGCTACTTCTGAACCGCGATTTCGGTGAGGAAACGTGCGGTAGGAGCACGTATCCTCACCGAAATCGCAGTCCCTAGACTGTCGCGGTGAGCAAGAACCCCCTGCGCCGGATCTCGGACGCGGTGCTGTTGACCAGCATGCGCCCCCCATTGACCGAGTATCTGGGCCGCGGCCCCGAGGTCGAACTGCGCGGGAAGCGCATCCTGATCACCGGAGCGTCCTCCGGTATCGGGGAGGCGTCGGCGATCAAGCTGGCCAAGCTCGGTGCCAGCGTGATCGTGGTGGCTCGCCGCGCCGAATTGCTCGAGACCGTCACCGCGAAGATCCGTGACAACGGTGGCATCGCCGAGGCGGTCACCGCCGACCTGTCCGATCTGGACGCCGTCGACGCGCTCGCCGCCAAGGCCCTCGACAGCCACGGTGGCATCGACATCCTGATCAACAACGCCGGACGGTCCATCCGCCGCCCGCTGATCGAGTCGCTGGACCGCTGGCACGATCTCGAGCGCACCATGACGCTCAACTACTACGCCCCGCTGCGGCTGATGCGTGCCCTGGTGCCCGGCATGATCGCCCGCGGCGACGGCCACGTCATCAACGTCTCCACCTGGGGCGTGATGAACGAATCCTCCCCGCTGTTCGGGGCGTACCAGGCCTCCAAGGCGGCGCTGACGGCGATCAGCCGGGTGGCCGAGACCGAATGGTCGGGCAAGGGCGTGCACTCGACGACGCTGTACTACCCGCTGGTGAAGACGCCGATGATCGAGCCGACCAAGGAGTTCGTGGCCATGCCCGGACTGTCCGCCGAGGAGGCCGCCGACTGGATGGTCACCGCGGCGAAGACCCGGCCGGTGCGCATCGCCCCGCGCATGGCGGTGACCGCGAAGGCGATCGACAGCGTGGCGCCGGGTCTGCTCGGCGTCTTCATGAAGCGCGGCGTCACCGATTCGTCGTAGACACTCGTCACCGATGCGGATCCTGGAGTGGCTACAGCAGCGCGACCCCGAGTACGACGCGCTGCGCCGAGCCGCCAGGGCCGCGATCGTGGTGCCCATCGCCGCGGCCGCCAGTTTCCTGGTCGCCGGCGACAGCCAGGCCCCGATGTTCGCCATCTTCGGTTCCGTCGCGCTGCTGATCATCACCGACTTCCCGGGGAACCGGGAGGCCCGCGCGCTGGCCTACGCGGGCCTCGGATTCAACGGCGCGGTGTTGATCACCGCGGGCACGCTGGTTGCGCCGTACCCGTGGCTCAGCGTCGGGTTGATGTTCGTGCTCGGTGTGACCGTGATGTTCAGCGGGGTGCTCAGCGAAACCGTCGCGGCGGGACAGCGTGCCACCCTGCTGACCTTCGTGTTACCGGCCTGCACCGCGCCGGGTCCCATCGGTGAACGCCTGACCGGCTGGCTGGTCGCGCTGGCCGTGTGTGTGCCCGCCGCGTTGTTCCTGTTCCCGCCGCGGCATCACGACGACCTGCGCCGGCACGCGGCGGGAGTGTGCCGCGCGCTCGCCGATTGTCTGGAGGGGGCGGGCTCGACCAAAGATGTCACCCGCGCGATGAACGCCCTGTGGGCCAACTTCGTCAACGCCGACTTCCGGCCGGTTGCCCTGACGGCCGGCAGCCGGGCGCTGGTCCGCGTCGTCGACGACCTCGGATGGCTGGCCGATCAGATCACCGACCGCACCGGCGCGGCACTCGGGGATATGCGGCCGGCCATCGTCGCGGTGCTCCGCGACTGCGCGGCGGTCCTACAGATCTCCGATCCTCGGCTGCGTGCGGCCCGGGGTGCCGAACTCAGCACCGCCCTCGACGAACTACGCAAGGTCGCGCAAGGCCGTTACCGCGAGGACATCGAGCAGATCCTGGCGATACCCAATGACGAGACCGCCGTCGAGGTCGGGCGCAGCCTGTTGGGGCGCCGCACCTTCTCGGCGACGGTCGGGGTCACCGGGCGCATCATCCGCAACGCCGCGCTGGCCGACGCCCGGCCGGTCTGGGCGCGTGTGCTGGGCCGGGGCCTGCCCCGCACCGGTGCGGCGGACTGGGTGATGCCCGAGACCACCGCCGTCGCGCAGATCACCAAGGGATTCCTGGCCGGGCGCGCACTGGTGGTGCGGAACAGCGTGCGCACCGGCCTCGGTCTGGCCTTGGCCGTCGCGGTGACCCACGTGTTCCCGGTGGAGCACGGATTCTGGGTGGTGCTCGGCGCGTTGTCGGTGCTGCGCAGCAGCGCGTTGACCACAGGTACCCGGGTGCTGCGCGCCGTGGCGGGGACGGCACTGGGTTTCGCCATCGGGGTGGCGGTCATCGAACTGGTCGGCGTCGATCCCGTCGTCATGTGGATGTTGTTGCCGGTGGTGGCCTTCGGTTCGGCCTTCGTACCCGAGATCGCGTCGTTCGTCGCCGGCCAGGCAGCGTTCACCATGATGGTGCTCATCATCTTCAACCTGATCCAGCCGTCGGGGTGGGCCGTCGGACTGATCCGGGTCGAGGATGTCGTGGTCGGGGCGCTCGTGGGTGTCGCCGTATCGGTGCTGCTGTGGCCGCGCGGCGCGTCCACCCAGGTCAGCAAGGCTGTCGGCCGGGCCCACGCCGCCGGTGCGGAGCTGCTCAAAGCCGGTGTGCTGCGGGTCATCCGGGGAGCTTCCGAGACGGCCGACAACCGTGTCTTCACGCTCAGCCGACGCGCCCTTGAGGCCAGTCGGATACTCGATGACACGCTGCGACAGTATCTTTCGGAGAACGGTGGGCATGCCGACCGACGGGCTCCCACGGTGCGGGCGGCCAATCGGGTGGTCCGGCTGCGGGCGGCCGCCGAGTTGATCGCCGATGTCATGCCACCGCCGCACGGGGTGTATCCGCGAGCGCGGGAACTGCTGGAGGAGCATGCCGCTGCGGTGTGCCAGCAGGGTGTGTCGGGGCCGCCGATCAGCGATGATTTCGTGTTGGCGCTGCGCGCCGAGAACACCCGCGACGATCTCGCGGTATCGGCGGCGCTGCCACTGCTGACCGTCGCGGCCCATCTGGGCGAGCTGGAGCTGCTGTATCCGCGCGGCTGAGGTCAGGGACGGGTGATAGTGCGCGGCGTCAACCCGAGCGTGCGCACGTGCGTGGCGATCTCACCCAGGCTGGTGGTCCAGACGTCGGTGCGCTCCACGACGTAGCGCATCAGATCGCCGAGTTCGGCTGCGCGCGAAGCCCGTCCAGTCAGGAACGGATGATTGGTCAGCACCCAGCACGCGCCGGCGCTCCGCAGCGCATCGAACTCCAGCTGCCACAGTTCGCGGGCTTTGCGCGGGCTCTCGATGGTTCCGCTGTAGATGTCCGGCAGGTAGCAGTACTGCTCCCAATCGTCGAGTGCCCACTGGATAGGGATCTCGACCAGCGACCCCTCCCCCACCGCAAGCTCGTAGGGATGGTCGGAATCCATCAGCGATGAGTCGTACAGAAATCCGCGCTCGGCGAGCAGTTCCGGTGTCCGCCACGACAGATCCCACATCGGCGCACGGTAGCCACTCGGACGCACCCCGGCCACCTCGGCCAACGCCTCCAGCCCGCGATCGAGCGCCTCGATCTCTTCCCCCAGCGTCAGCGCCGTCGGCTGCTCGTGCAGATACCCGTGATGGGCGATCTCGTGCCCGGCCGCCACGATCGACCGCACCGCCTCGGGATAGCGATGCGCGGTATGCCCCGGCACGAAGAACGTCGACCGGATCTGATGACGCTCCAGCAGGTCGAGAATGCGCGGGATACCGACCAGCGGGCCGTAGGCCTGGTGGCTCATCACACTCATTCTGGCGGCCACCGCCTCATTGCCCCACAGCACCGCCGACTCGGCATCCACATCGAAGGTGAACGCCGCGGCCGCCACTTTCCCTGCGGGCCAGGATATTTTGCCGTCGCTGCGCTCGCCCCAGGGTGTTTTCCCGTCGCTGTGCTCGCCCGGACCGAACTCAGACATCTTCGGCCATCAGGGTGATCAGCTCGTATCCGATATTGGCCGCGGCCACCGCCGTCACGTCGGCGGTGTCATAGGCCGGCGCCACCTCGACGACGTCGGCGCCCACGATGTGCAAACCGCGCATCGCCCGCAGGACGGCCACCAGTTCCCGGCTGGTCATCCCGCCGATCTCCGGGGTACCGGTCCCTGGCGCGAACGCCGGGTCGAGAACATCGATATCGATCGACACGTAGACCGGATGCTCACCCACCCGTTCTCGGATCCGTTCGATGACACCGTCGATCCCGATGCGGTCGATATCGCGGCAGTGCACGATGGTGAATCCCAACGATTCGTCATCGAGCAGATCGGCTCTGTCATAGAGCGATCCGCGGATCCCGACGTGCGCCGAGTGCCCCTTGACCAAGAGACCCTGCTCGACAGCCCGGCGGAACGGCGTGCCGTGTGTGCACGGCGCACCGAAGTAGGTATCCCAGGTGTCCAGGTGGGCGTCGAAGTGCACCAGGGCAACCGGCCCGTGCACCCGATTGACGGCCTGCAGCGCGGGCAGCGCGATGGTGTGATCACCGCCGAAGGTCAGCACCCGCTGTCGCGGGGTGGTCAACAGGGCAGCGATACCCTCGCGCACCTCGTCGACCGCGGCATCGATATCGAATGGGTTGGCCGCAATATCCCCGGCGTCGACCACCTGTGCCTGTGCGAACGGGCTGATGCCCAAGGCCGGGTTGTAGGGCTTGAGCAATCTGGATGCCTCGCGGATTGCGGCGGGACCGAACCGAGCCCCGGGCCGGTAGGTGACCCCGCTGTCGAACGGCACCCCGACGACGGCGATGTCATAACGCTGAACCTCGTGACGCTGCGGCAGGCGGGCGAAGGTTGCCAGCCCGGCGTAGCGCGGCACCTGCTGCGCGTTCACCTGCCCGATATTGCCCGACGCCGACCGCACGTAGCTGTCCTGGCCGTCCACCGTCTCCCTCTCCCTCATGCTCTGCTCCTGGTCGATCCGCCGTTGCAGGAGATGACCTGCCCGACGACGGCCGCCACCTCGAAATCGGCGAGCAACTCGACCGCGGCCGAGATCTCATCCGGTCGACCGATGCGGCCCAACGGAATTCCCGCCGCGTACCGGGCGTGCATGTCCACCAGGTCGATTCCGGCAGCATCGGCATCGACCTGGAGTTGCGGGGTATCGGTGACGCCCGGCGCGACCGCATTGACGATGATGCTCTCCGGCGCCAGTTCGCGGCCGAGACCCTTGACCAAGGCGATCAGACCGGATTTGGCGGCCGCGTAGGCGGTGGCCTCCGGCCACCCGGTGACACCCCACTCGCTGGCGATCACCACGACGCGGCCCTCGGATCGAGCCCGCATGTGCGGCAGCACGGCCTGTATCAGGTGGTAGGTGCCACCGAGGTTGGTGTCGACGATGCGCCACCAGTCCTGCTCGTCATGCTCGAGCAGAGGGGACATCGTCATGTAGGCGTGGTTGGCCACCAACACGTCGAGGCGACCGGTGCGCGCGGCCACCGCGTCGGCGATGCGCAGGCACTCCCCCGGATCGGAAACGTCACCGGGAACGGCGAATCCGCCGATCTCCTCGGCCAGCGCTTCCAGGCCAACGCTGGGGCGAATATCGTTGACGGCGACCGTCATTCCCCGGCCGGCCAGCCGGCGTGCGTGCGCGGCACCCATCCCCTGCGCCGCGCCCGTGATCAGCGCGACCCTGCTCATATCACCGCTCCGGAGTTGACGTTGACGACATCACCGACGCTGAACGTCGCGTCGCAGACCAGGTATTCGACACAGCGAGCCACCTCGACCGGGGTGGCAAGCCTGCGCAGCGGCAGGGTATCCAGATACTCCTTTGCCCGCCACGGGGAATCGGCATCCAGCAGCGGGGTGTCGGTGGGCCCGGGTGCGACGGCGTTGACCCGCACCCCGGATCCGGCGACCTCGGCGGCCAGGCTACGGACCAGACCGATGATCGCCCCCTTGGCCGCGACGTAGTGACTCTCCTGGTCACCACCGCCGACGGCGAGCTCGCTGGCCACCGCGACCACCGCACCCGATCCGGCCGCCAGCATGTCGGGCAGGCACGCGCGCGTCGCGTTGAACAATCCGCCCAGGTGCACCCGCAGCATCCGTCGCCAGGACGCCGCATCGACCTGGTCGATCAATGCCATCTCGTAGTATCCGGCCGAGGTCACCAGCGCGGCGACCGGGCCCAGGGTCGAACGGATCTCGGCGACGGCCGCCGCCACCGCGCCGTGATCGGAAACATCGACGGCCACAGCATGATCGGCGTCAACATCGGCCGAAAGGTCCAGCGCACCGATCCGGTAGCCGCGCCGGCGCAGCGCCTCGGCGGCGGCCGCGCCGATACCGCTGGCAGCACCGGTGACGACGGCCACCGGGCCCGGGTCACTCATGGGCGTCTGCGAACTCGTCACGGGATTCCACCTCGTCGATCACCGAGGCTTCGACGATACGCGAGCGCACGGTCGCCAGGATCGCCGTGCCGATCACCAGCAGCACCGCGATGCCGATCCAGACCGACCAGTCCAGGTAGCGCTGCTCGAAAGCTGCTCGCGGCCAGGCGATGTTGACGAACTGCAGTACCGCCCACACCACGGCCACCGCGGCGACGGGCAGGGTGGCCCGGCCCAGCGAGAAGTTGGCAGGCGTCCACGCCCTACGCACCAGCACGACCAGGAATCCGATGAGCGGGAACAGGAATGCCAGATAGAAACCACCCGCGGTGAAGTTGACCATCAGCGAGTAGATATCCCCGGCGACGATGCTGAGGCCGAACAGGGCGGCGCCGACTACCGTGGTGACCCCGATCGCCACCACCGGTATTCGGGCCGGACCGCGCAGCTGGGACAGCACCGCCGAGGCAGGCAACGCCCCGTCGCGGGCATAGGCCCAGATGACCCGCGATGCCGAGGTCTGCAGCGCCAGGAAGCTGGCCAGGAAACCGATGACGAACATCACCTCGACCGGACGCGCGATACCGTGACCGAGTGCGACGGTGAGGGTTTCGTACACCGGATCGCCGACCGCGCCGGCCGCGACGGCGTCCAGGTCCGGGATGGCCAAGATGATGGCGAGGCTGGAATAGCCGACGACCAGCGCGATGAACGCGAGCGAGAACAGCACGGCCTTGGGCAGGTATCGGCGCGGTTCGTGCACCTCCTCGGCGATCGACCCCGCGCTCTCGAAACCGACGAAGGACCACCCAATGAAGGCCACCGCCAGCAGGAACGGCCCACTGAGCCAGGTCCAGATGTCCACCTCGGGGCCACCACCGGTGAACAGCACCGACAGCGAGTTCTGCCGATGGAACAGCAGCAGCCAGGTACCCAGCACCACCGAGCCGATGACCTCGGCGATGATGCTGCCGACCATGAAGATCTTCAGCGCCTGCCGGCCGGCCAGATTGACCGCGGTGCCGGCCAGCAGGATGGCCAGCGCGATGAGCGCCAGCGTCGTCCCCGAGGGCTCCTCGACACCGAAGATGTTGGCGGTGAAGCCAGCCGCGCCAAGGGCGACCGTGGCCATCGCGATGACCAGCGTCCACATATAGGCCCAGCCCGCAAACCAGCCGTAGGTGGTGCCCAGCAGCCGTCGCGACCACTGGTAGATGGACCCTTCCAACGGCCAGCGCGACACCAGCATCGCGAACACCAGCGCGACCAGGAACTGGCCTGCGAACACCAGTCCGAAGCCCCACCAGAAGCTCGGACCGGCCGCCGACAACGCCAACCCGAAGATTCCGTACAACGCGACGATCGGCGAGATGAAGGCGAAGGCGAACGCAAACGCCGACCAGAGGGAGAACTCGCGGCGCAATACCTGTGGCTCGGTCATCAACGAACTATCACGCCCCCGGCCGTACCGCCGCCATCGTTGGCGGCGAAGACGCTGCGAACCCACCACCGGCGCCGCCGACCATTGGAGGATCGCACAACCAAACCGGGTGTGCAGATGACGGTGACGTTACGATCGACCGATGGCAGAGTCCGACCGCGACGACGACGCGCGTGCGCCGACGTTCACCGACCTGCTCGAACGCTCCCGGCTCGGACTGCACCGCATCGACACCGGGCCGGCCGCCACGGACCGCCAGATCACCTGGTCACACACCACCGAACTGCGCGACCCGTCGCGGTATCTGCGCGGCGGTGAGCTGGTCTGCACCGTCGGTATCAGCCTGCAGGCCCCCACCGACAGTGCCGCCTTCGTCGCCTCGGCGCACGCCGCCGGGGCGGCCGGCATCTGTTTCGGGATCGGCGATGTGCACGATGCGGCGCCGCAGGCTCTGATCGATGCGTGCCGCGACCACGGGTTGCCACTGCTGATCGCACCGCCGGAGGTGCCGTTCGCCATGGTGAGCCGCTATATCGCCGACTTCCGGTTCGGCGGTGCGGTCGCCACCGCACGGGCCACCAACGCGCTTGTGCCCGAACTGCTTTCCTCCCAGCGACGACGCGAGTCGAGTCGGGAGCTGCTGGACCGGGCCGGGCAGGTGCTGGGCTGTTACTTCCTACTGGAGCCACCGGGAGCGCCGATCGAATCCGGCGCGGTAACCGCGGCGGTCGACGGGATGGGCACGCTGGCGTGGGTCGGGCGCGGCGAACCGCCCGAGGCGGCCGTCCTGGAGGTCATCGCCCGGTTCCTGGCGGCTTCCCAGGGTGAGCGCGATATCGAGGCCGCACTCTCCCGTGAACGCATCGGCCAGCTGCTGTCGCTCGTCGAACGACGGATGCTGCTCCCCGACGCGCTGCACCAATTGTTGGACTGGCCGGGCCTGGCTGCCCCGGACATCGACTGTTCGGCGTGGCCTGCCGGTGCGGGGGCGTTGTTGTCGATGGCCTTTCCCGATGCTCTGGTCGCCGACGCCCCGGAGGTGTGCCTGGTGCTCAGCACCGGGGCCGACAAACCGATCGAGACGGCCACCGATCTGGCCATGCCCTCCGGGCACGCGACCGCGGCACCCCTGAGCGAGCTGGGCACGTCCATCAGCCAGGCCCGGGTCGCGCTCGATCTGGCCAGGCAGCGCGGCGGCAGCATCGGGCCCGACCAGCTGAGCACCTTCACCAGCCTGCTGGAGGGGCTGCCGCCCAGTCGGCTCACACCGTTCAAGACCCAGTTGATCGATCCACTGCTGGCGCTCGATCGCGATCGGGGCACCCAACACATCCGCACCCTGCGTGTGTTCCTTGCCGCGAACGGCTCGCTGATCGACACCGCCCGCGAGCTGTTCCTGCACACCAACACCGTGCGGCACCGGCTGGCCAGGATCCGTCAGATCACCGGACGCAACCCACTGGACTTCGAGGACCAGGCCGCTTTCACCATCGGCCTGCGGGCCGCCGACCGTGGTGCTTGAGGACGGCAGTCGCTGCCACCGGAACGCAGGATCGCGTGATAGACACTTGGGTATGGAGATCCTGGCCAGCCGGATGCTGATGCGGCCGGCCGACTATCGGCGATCGGTGGAGTTCTACCGCGATCGCATCGGCCTGGCCGTCGCACGCGAGTACACCGGCGGCACCGTCTTCTATGCGGGCCAGTCATTGATCGAAATCGCCGGCCACGGTGGCCCGTCCGCCGGCGGGAGCCTGTGGTTGCAGGTGCGCGACGTCTATGCCACCCAGGACGAGTTGGCCGGTCGCGGTGTCGAGATCGCCCGGGCCGCGGTCCGGGAGCCGTGGGGTTTGCACGAGATGCACGTCTGCGATCCCGACGGGGTGACGCTGATCTTCGTCCAGATTCCCGACGACCATCCGTTGCGTCGCGACACCCGGAGCTGACAGTGGCCAAATCGGTGTTGGGACGCGGCACGGCACGGACCCGGGTGCTGGAGGCTGCGTTGACGTTGTTCGGTGAACACGGTGTCAGCGGCACCACGCTGCAGATGATCGCCGACAGTATCGGGGTCGGGAAGGCCTCGGTCTACTACCAGTTCCATTCCAAGGAAGAGATCGTCGCCGCCGCGGCGCAGCCGATGTTCGACGATATGGCCCGGGTGGTGACGATCGCCGAGGCGGTCACCGACCCGCGCACCCGCCGTGAGATCGCCATCAGTGGATTCATCGAGTTCAGCGTCCGCAACCGTCGGCTGGCCGCGGTGTTGGCAGGCGATCCGGTGTTGGAGGGCATGATCGAGGCCCGCGAAGACCTCAGTGACCTGGTGGAGCGCTTCACCAATCTGTTGTTGGGCGGTGGGCACGGCCCGGCAGGGCGGGTGGTCATCTCGATGGTCACCAACGGTGTGTACGCCGCGGTCACCGATAAGGCGCTCGAGGATGTCAGTGACGAGGATCTGCACCGCACGCTGCTGGCCGCGACCCAGCAGTTGCTGCGCGACACCGCATATTTCGACTGACGGCCGCGCTCACCAGACCCAGACACCGGGATCGGCCGGCGGATAGCCGGCACAGACCTCGGTCCCGTGCGCGACAACGCCCTTGTTGTTGAAGAAGAGTTTGACCCAGTTCGGCCAGTTCCAGGCCAGCTGCTCGTAGAAGGCGTTGGTAGCGGTGTCCTCCGAGTACTGCCGGCGCCCGGCATAGTCCATCGAGAAGAACCAGGTGATCCGATCACGTGCGGCCCGTTGCACTTCCGGCGACTTGTTGTTGTAGTCGATCATGTAGCGCTCGTAGTACACCGGATCGGTATCGCGCACCGCGGCCATGTACTGATCCACCGTGCACGTGGTCTTGAGCATATTGCTCGGGATCGGGTACTCGTCGGTGGCATCGGCAGCAGCCACGCCGGGCGTCAGCGTGACCACGGCCGCGGCGGCGAACCCGGCCAGCGCAAACCTGTTACGGCTCATGGCGTTACTCCTTATCAGTGGAGGCCTGGGTCAAGACATGGGTGAGCTCCGGGCAGTACGCCGGGATACCGGCCCCGACGAACTGCCAGGCCTGTTCGGTGCTCGACCCGTTCTGTAATTGGTCGTGCACGAACTTCGCCGAGGCGTACACGTCGGCGTCCACCCCGCGGTGCAGGCGTTTGCACATGATCTTGGCGATCCAGGCGTTGAAATCCTTCTGCCCGTAGACGCCATAGGTGTGCAACTGATCGGCGAAGGCCTCGTCACGATCTGCCTGGGCGACCGGTGCGGCCACAAAAGCGGTCACCGCGGCACCGGCGGCCAGCATCGATGCGATCCGTGAATTCCTCATCACACCAACACATCCTGAGGTCGTCGTTGAATGGGCGGCCAGGGTTGCGGCTTGGGACGCTGGCGCACCTGCTGAGGCCACCAGAACCACTTGCCCATGAGCGCGGCGATCGAGGGTGTCATGAACGATCGGATCACCAGGGTGTCGAACAACAGACCCAGCCCGATCGTCGTGCCGACCTGGCCCATGATGGTCAGGTCGCTGACCGCCATCACCATCATGGTGAACGCGAACACCATGCCGGCCGCGGTGACCGTCGAGCCGGAACCGCCCATGGCACGGATCATCCCGGTGCTCAACCCGGCGTGGATCTCCTCCTTGAGCCGCGACACGACCAGCAGGTTGTAGTCCGCACCCACGGCCAGCAGGATGATCACCGCCATCGGCAACACCATCCAGTGCAACTCGATACCGAGCAGGTGTTGCCACAGCAGCACCGACACTCCGAAGGACGCGCCGAGGGAGAGCACCACGGTGCCCACGATGACCGCCGCGGCCACGATGGCCCGGGTGAGCAGCAGCATGATCAGGAAGATCAGGCAGATGGCCGCGATACCGGCGATCAGCAGGTCATAGCGAGTACCGTCGGCCATATCCTTGAACGTCGACGCGGTGCCGCCCAGATAGATCGTCGAGCCCTCCAGCGGGGTGCCCTTGATCGCATTCTTGGCCGCGGTCTTGATCGGTTCGATCTTCTCGATACCCTCGGCCGACATCGGGTCGCCCTCATGGTTGATCATGAACCGCACCGCATGCCCGTCCGGGGACAGGAACTGTTCCAAACCCTTTGCAAAATCCGGGTTGTCGAACGCCTCGGCAGGCAGATAGAACGAGTCGTCGTTCATCGCATCGTTGAAGGCCTTACCCATTTCGGTCGAGGTCTCGCTCATGATGCGCTGCTGCTCCTGCATACCCGCCTGGGTCTGCTGCATGGTCAGCATCATCTCCTTCATGTTGACCATGGTCTGCTTCATCTCGGGCATGATCGCGATCATCTGCGGCATCAGTTCGTTGAGCCGATGCATCTGCGGCATCATGTCGTTCATGTTGGTGGTCATCACGTCGATGCCGTCGAGCACGTCGAAGACGGACCGGATGGACCAGCACATCGGGATGTTGAAACAGTGCGGTTCCCAATAGAAGTAGTTGCGCATCGGGCGGAAGAAGTCGTCGAAGTTGGCGATGCTGTCCCGCATGTCCTCGATGTCACCGACCATGAGGTCCATCGAGGACACCATCTTGGACGTGGTGTCGGCCATTTGCTCGGTGATGGCCTGCATCTTGTCCATGCTCGCGATGGTCCGGTCCATGTCCGCAACCTGGTTGGACATATCGGCGGTGCGGTCTTGGTTGTACTTCTCGTTCAACCGTTGCAGCGTGCTGTTCTGACTGATCATGTACGGGATCGAGGTGTTCTCGATCGGCGTGCCGTCGGGCCGGGTGATGGTCTGCACGCGCCCGATTCCGTCGACCTGGAAGATGGCCTTCGCGATCTTCTCGATCACCAGGAAGTCGGCGGGATTGCGTAGGTCCCGGTCACTTTCGATCATCAGGATCTCCGGATTCAACCGCGCCGGCGAGAAGTGCCGTTCGGCGGCGGCATAACCCTCGTTGGAGCTGATGTCGTCCGGCAGATAGAGGCGGTCGTTGTAACTCGTCTTGTAGCCGGGCAATGCCAGCAGACCGATCAGCGAGACCGCGATGGTGGTGATCAGGATGGGTCCGGGCCAGCGGACCACCGCGGCACCGACCTTGCGCCAGCCACGTACGCGGGTGGCACGCTTGGGATCCAGGAACCGTCCGCCGACGGTGATCATGGCCGGACCGAAGGTCATGGCCGTGACGATCAGCACCAGCATGCCCACGGCCAGCGGCACACCGAGGGTCTGGAAATACGGCAGCCGGGTGAAGCTCAGACAGAACGTGGCACCGGCGATGGTCAGCCCGGAGCCGACGATCACATGAGCGGTGCCGCCGAACATGGTGTAGTACGCCTGCTCACGATCCTCACCGGCGCTCCTGGCCTCCTGGTACCGCCCGATGAGGAAGATCGCGTAGTCGACCGAGATCGCGATGGCCAAGGTGACCAGCAGACCGGTCGCGAACGTCGAGAGCCCGATGATCTCGTAATACCCGAGCGCGGCAACCGCACCCCGCACCGTCAGCAGGCTCACGGCCACCATCACGATCATCAGCACCATCGTCATGACGGAGCGGAAGATGATGAGCAGCATGACGATGATGACCAGGAAGGTCAGTGCCTCGATCAGTCGCATACTGCCGTGGCTGGCCTCGGTCTGTTCGGCCGTCATGGCCGCCGATCCGGTCACGAACACCTGCACGCCGTCGGGTGGCGGCATGCTCTCGACGATGTTCTTGACGGCCTCGATGGACTCCAGTGACTTTGCCTCGCCCTGGTTTCCGGCCAGGTTCGCCGAGACGTAGACGGCCTTGCCGTCGCCGCTCTGCACACCGGTCGCGGTCAGCGGATCGCTCCACAGATCCTGAACGTGTTCGACGTGGGCCTTGTCGGCCTCCAGTTTGGCGATCAGCTCCGAGTAGTACCGGCGGGTGTCCGCACCGAGGGGTTCCTGACCCTCCAGCACGATCATCACCGAGCTGTTCGATTCGTATTCCTGGAAGACCTCGCCGATGTGTTCGGTGGCGATGACCGCAGGGGCTTCCTTGGGGCTCATCGAGACCGACCGCAGCTCGCCGACCGCCTCAAGCTGAGGCACCGCGACGTTCAGGAAGACCGCAACGGCGATCCAGCCGAGGATGAACGGCACCGCGAGCTTGCGGAACACCCGCGCGACGCGGCCGAAATGTGCTGTCTGATGCGGTGATTGCACCGCGATCGGGCCGGTGGGCGCGTCGGCGCTGTGTGGCGGCTCGGCGCCGGCATGCGCCCCGCTCATGCGGACTTCACGATGCAGAAGGTCTGGACATTGGTGCCGGAGACCGTGCGCTCGTCCTTGAGTTCGCCGTCGACGAGCACGCGGCAACCCAAGAAGCTCGTCTTGCCCTGCGCCACGATATTGGCCGCCGCGGAGGGCTCGGTGGTCTGCAGGACGACCGACCAGGGCAGGATAGCGCCGTCCACCCGTTGCGGTTCACCGGCGAGATCGACGTAGTTCACGTCCACAGCAGCGCCTTCCGGGCCGAAGATCTCATAGGTCACCACTTTCGGGTCGAACGGCTCGGGGTCGTTGGCGAAGTTCACCGGAGTTACCAGCGGGGGGTCGGAGGCGAATACTCCGCGTATCCGGTCCACCGAGAAGCCGCCGACTCCGACGACCACGACGATGACCAGGGGTAACCACACCCGTTTGAGCAGCTGCATTCTCCCGACGTCCTTCCGCAGTGCCGACCAACACACGGCCGATAGCACTCATTGGCCATCGGACTCACACAAGTTATACAGTTGGCCAACTTCAAGCAAGCCGTACGGCTAATTGTGGCGTAGCCCATGCTTGAATATGGACAAGTCGTACGGCATACCGTGAAGGGGGCCAGATGCTCGGCGGACGCACCACCGCGCGCGAGCGCGTCATCGATGCCGCCGTCGAACTGTTCGCCGAACACGGCGTTCAAGGCACCTCGCTGCGCATGATCGCCGATCGGCTCGGCGTCGCCAAAGGCGCGGTGTACTACCAGTTCCGGTCGAAGGACGACATCGTATTGGCCCTACTGACACCGCTGTTCGATGCCATCGCGCGGGTCGTCGAAGAAGGCGAGGCGCAATCGTCACCGCAGCGCCGTCGTGATACCGCGATCCGCGGCCTCGTCGGCGTGGCCGTCGACCAGCGGCGCGCCTGCTGCCTGTTCCGGGGGGACCCAGCCGTCGACCAATTGGTCAGCCGACACGGGGAGTTGGTGGCACTCGCTGAGCGAATGCGGTCACTGCTGTCGGGTACCGATCCCACCCACAGCGAACGGGTGGCCCTGTCGGTGGCCTGCGCCGGCCTCTACTTCTGTACGACCGACCCGGGATTGCAGGACATCCCGGCGGCGGATCTACACGAGATCCTTCTTCGGGGTTTCCTGTCGTGCGTCAGCGGGCCGGAGCCGGCGCCAGCGGCCAGCCCACCGATGCCAGCCGCGACGCAACCTGGTGCAGTTCTTCGGGATTCGGTTCCTTGTCGGTGACCAGCTGGATGGCTCCGCTGATCTCGGCCTCGGTCACCGGGCTGATCCCGTCGCTGGAGCGCAACACCGACTTCGCGGCAGCCACGACCTCGTCTTCGGTCAGCGAGCGCTTCAGCAGCGCCAGCAGCGCGAAGTAGTCGGTCGGCGGCACGCCCTCCGGATAGCCTTGGTGCAGCCAGTTCAGGACGTTCTCCAGGACGTTCTTGTTTTCCGTCATCGCAGTCTCACTTCTTCGGCAGGAACGGGAACAGGTCGATTCCGGTGTGATGGATGATCGTCGCCCTGGTGATCCACAGCACGGCGGTGAGGATCACCCATCCCACGAAGACGAACAGGCCGATACCGAGGAACTTGAACGCCGGGTTGGGCGCCGCAGCTGTGGCATCACCACCGGCGGCACCGTCGGCACCACGCGAGTAGGCCACCAGGCCGAGCGCGAAGATCGCCGGCAGACCCGCACCGAGCACCAGTCCGACGCCGAGCACTTTGAGGATGCTCTCCAGGTAAGACATGTGAAATCCTTTGAGTCAGTGGACTATCGGGGCCGGCTCAGACCGACGCGGTGGGCTTTGCGACGGCGGCATCGCGCAGATCGGCAGGGATGACCGAGTTGGTCGAGTCGTCCCAGTCGGCGTTGACGTTGCTGTGGTCGACCTTCTGCTGCTGGGCGCGCCACCACATGTAGCCCGAGAGCGCGACCAGGATCGCGAAGATGAGACCGTCGCCCACCAGTGCCGACCCGGTCAGGGTCTTGACCCCATGGGACAACCAGTAGGACAACGCGCCGACCACACCGGCGGCGGGCAGCGTGATCAGCCAGGCCACCGCCATGCGGCCGGCCACCGCCCACCGCACCTCCGCGCCGGGCTTGCCCACACCGCTGCCGAGGATCGAGCCGGTGGCGACGTGGGTGGTCGACAACGCCATACCCGCCGCGCTCGAGCTCAAGATGATGGCAGCCGAGGAGGCCTCGGCGGCAAAACCCTGCGGGGACTCGATCTCGACGAGGCCCTTGCCGAGCGTCCGGATGACCCGCCAGCCGCCGAGGTAGGTACCGAGGCCGATGGCCACCGCACAGCTGAAGATGATCCAGAACGGCAGACCCTGTTCCTTCACATCACCGGTGAGGTGCCCGGTGGTGATGAGCGCCAGTGCGATGACCCCCATCGTCTTCTGCGCGTCGTTGGTTCCGTGCGACAACGCGACGAGTGAGGCCGTGGCGATCTGTCCCCAGCGGAAACCGTCCTTGCGCCGCTTCTCGGCGACGTTGCGCGTCAACCGGTAGACCAGCCAGGTGCCGCAACCGGCCACCAAGCAGGCGATTGCCGGGGCGGCGACGGCCGGGATAAGCACCTTCTGCGTGACGCCGGACCAGTTGACCCCGGCCAGTCCGAGCGCGGCCAGACCGGCACCGATAAGTCCGCCGAAGAGCGCATGCGACGAACTGGAGGGGATGCCGAACAACCAGGTGAGCAGGTTCCAGAGGATGCCGCCGATCAAGCCGGCGAAAATAATGGTCAAACCGGTCGAGGCATCGATGCCCGGGAGCAGCTGACCGGACTTGCTGTCCTGGACCTTGAGCACCGAGGTGGTGACGGTGACCGCGACCTCCACCGACAGGAACGCACCGATCAGGTTCAGCACACCGGCCAGCAGCACAGCGGTCTTGGGCTTGAGCGCGCCGGTGGCGATCGACGTGGCCATGGCATTTCCGGTGTCGTGAAAGCCATTGGTGAAGTCGAATGCCAGTGCCGTGGCAATCAGCAGCACCAGGATGATCAGCTCTGCGCTCATGGCCCTAATCCTGAGACATCCCTCAGCGTTTCGCGTAATTACGGCCAACTTGCCTGTCATCGCTGACCTGGGATTTCAGCTGTTTTCGTGACCCTGTTCACCAAACGTTCATCTGGGCGCCCCGTGCCGTTTCGACTGGCGGGCCGAGGCGGCGGATTCCGCTGGTATCTGGCAGGCTTCGGATGCGTGAACGGTTTCCTGGCGCGCATCGCCGCCTGGCTGACCGCCGGCTACCCGGAAGGGGTGCCGGGGCCCGACCGTGTCCCGCTGATGGCGCTGCTGACCCGCAGGCTGACCAACGAGGAGGCCGAGGCCGTCGCGCAGGATCTGATGAACCGCGCACATCTCGACGGCGGCCCTGTCGATCACGTGGATCTCAAGGTGATGATCACCGGGATCACCGACGAACTGCCCCGCGCCGAGGACATCGAACGGGTGCGACGTCGGCTGGCCATGCAGGGCTGGCCGCTCGACGATCCGCGCCCACCCGAACCCAAGGATCCGCCATCACCGTCCTGACCGCACTGCCCGTCGGCACCGGTGCCGCCGCTGCGGCGATCCTGCCGGAGCTGGAGGCCGCCCTGCACGGCACCGGGGCGCTGCTGCCGGTCCCCGTCGACGACCCCCGCCAGCATGAGCTGCTGGAATCGGCGTTGCGCGTGGGAGAGCCCATCGCCGAGGACATCTCGGTCGTGGTGTCCACATCCGGTACCACCGGCACACCCAAGGGCGCCCAGCTCTCGGCGAAGGCGTTGATCGCCGGGGCGAACGCCACCCATGACCGTCTCGGCGGACCCGGCAACTGGTTGCTCGCGCTGCCCGCCTACCACGTGGCCGGACTACAGGTGCTGATCCGCAGCATCGTCGCGGGCAGCAGCGTGGTGGCCCTGCCCGCGGGCTTCACCCCGCCCGATCTGGTCGACGCCGCGGCGCGGATGGGTCCTGGACGGCGCTACACCTCACTGGTGTCCAACCAGCTGGACAAGGCGCTGGCCGATCCGGCTGCCACCGCGGCACTTGCCGAATTCGACGCCGTGCTGATCGGCGGGGGCCCGCTGCCGACCGGGATACGCGAGCGGGCCACCGCCGCCGGGGTACCGATCGTGCGCACCTACGGCATGAGCGAGACCGCCGGCGGTTGCGTCTACGACGGGCTGCCCCTGGACGGCGTGCGGATCCGGCTCGACGACGGTCGGGTCGTGCTCGGCGGGCCGGCGGTGGCCTCGGGATACCGCAATCCCGTCACGCCCGACCCGTTCGCCGAGCCCGGCTGGTTTCGCACCGACGATATCGGCGTCCTCGACGACGCCGGGACGCTGAGCATCCTGGGCCGCATCGACGATGCGGTGAGCACCGGCGGCCTCACCGTGCTGCCACAGCTGGTGGAGAATGCGCTGGCCACCCACCCCGCGATCGCCGAGTGCGCGGTCTTCGGGGTGCCCGACCGTCGGCTCGGCCAACGGGTCGTCGCCGCGATCGTGCCGGCTCCCGGACACCGCGCACCGGATATCGACGCGGTGCGCACCCACGTCGGGCTGACGCTGGCCCCGACGGCCGCGCCCCGCGAGCTGCACATCGTCGACGCCCTGCCCCGGCGCGGTATCGGCAAGCTCGACCGGCGCGCCCTGATCGAACGCTTCAGCGGGCATGATGGGTCCGGTGAGCGCAACTGAGGTGACCACCGTCGAACAACTCCGAGCGATCGTCGGGCACCCGCACCAGGCGGTGGCCGACAAGGTGGCCGGCGCGCTGGCCGATGTGCACCGGGTGTGGCTGCAGAACTCACCGCTGTGCTTCGTGGCGACCACCGACGCCCAGGGCCGCGTCGATGTCTCCCCCAAGGGGGATCCGCCCGGGTTCGTGCACATCATCGATGACTCGACGATCGCTATCCCCGAGCGGCCCGGCAACAAGCGCGTCGACGGTTATCTGAATGTCCTGCAGAACCCGCATGTGGGCACACTGTTCGTCATCCCCGGCCGTGGCGACACCGTCCGGGTCAACGGCACTGCCAGAATCGTCTCGGACGCCGACTATTTCGATGCGCTAGCGGTACAGGGCAAACGACCGATCCTGGCCCTGGAGATCGCGGTCGAGGAGGTGTTCTTCCACTGCGCCAAGGCGTTTCTGCGTTCGGATGCCTGGAAGCCCGAGACCTGGAACCCGGAATCGGTGCCCAGCACCGCGCAGCTGGCCAAGTCCTTCAAGGCCGAACAGACACTTGCCGAACTGGAGGCCTATTACAGCGAGGAGAACTACCGCAGGCAGCTCTACTGATCGGGTGGGCGCACCAGGATGGCCCTGGTGTAGAGCAGGTGAAAGCCGCTGCGCTGCACGTTCTGCTGAGATCGCGAGCCCGGCGAGGTGGTGACTACCGCGATATCGGCACCCGTGGCCGCCGCGTCGCGCAGCCGGGCCGTCAGCAGGGCGCTCTGAATTCCGCGGCGCCGGTGCGCCGGTGCGGTCGCCGCCCCGGTCAACTGAGCCACCCCATCGGTGATGCGCAGACTTCCGCCCCCGGCGATCTGCCCGTCGCGCACCGCCACATAGGCGACCACGCCCGCGGTGGTGAAATCCCGTTGGGCACGCTCGATCACGTCCCGGCTGAACTCCTCCGGGCTGGGCACTCCCTCACCGTCGGGATGGGAGAATCCGTCGGTCATCACGTCCACCCAGGCATCGATCTCGTCGACGCGTGCCGGCCGGATGTCCATGCCGTCCGGAATCGGTTGTGTCGCACCATCGAGAGCGCGGCCGAGCACATCCTCGAATGCGAGCACGCGGTACCCACGACCGGCGAGCAGTTCCAAGACCTCCGGGTCGGCCAGGTTGCTCAGCTCGACCACGGTGGGCGCGCCGCGCTCACCGTTGGCACGTTCGACCGCGCCCAGTTCGGCGCCGGTGGGCACCCCGGCGAATCCCAGCCCGGCGACCTTGTTGAAGGGTGCGTCCGGCTCGCCGTAGGCGGCGACCCCGCCGGCCACCGGTATGGCGAAACCGCCGGTGCCGCGCCGCATGGCCACGGCCACCACGGCGCTGATCAGCGCGGCCTCGGCATGTTCGATACGCCGGGCCAACTCGATGCCACAGAACAGGACACTCACGGCGCCACACTCTGTCAGGACAACGACATCAGCGCCACATAAATAACGGTGCCCGCGAAGATGGACAACAGCGCGTGCCGCCGCCACAGCTGCAGACCCACCGTCACCAAGATCGCGATCAGCAGCCAGAGCTGTTGCCGCCCAGTGGCTTCCGGGGCATCGCGCACGGTGTAGAGGGCCAGCATCACCATCACCCCCAGCGGCATGTGCAGGCTCAGATACCGCACCACGGCGCTGTGCCGCATGGGGGCCAGCGCGGCGAACGGTAACGCCCGCAGTGCCCAGGTGAGCGCCGCGGCCACCCCGACCAGCAGCGCGATGTATCCGGTGTCAGGCACGGGTCACCCTCATTCGCACCACCAGCAGGACGGTGAATGCGGCGAACGCCCACAGCAGCATCTGCTCAGGTGCTAGCAGCCAGGCGCCGACCGCACAGACAGTTGCGGCCAGTGCGGTGCCGCGGTCCGGATGCTGCCGGTAGGCCTCGATGGCCAGCACGATGAACAGTGCGGTCAGCGCGAATTCGAGCCCGCTGAGGCGTTCGATCGGCAGCGCCGACCCGAGCAGGCCACCGAGGCCCGCCGACAGGGTCCAGGTGAGGTGCAATCCGCACTGCATGCCGAGGATCTGCCGGGAGGTCCAGGTGGCGGCCGCCGGGCTGACCGCGACGGCGAACGCCTCGTCGGAGAGCACGTAGGTGCTGTACGCCTTGCCGGGAACACCGCGCACGCGGTGCAGCGGGAAGGACAGCGCATAGAACACGTGCCGCGAGTTGACGATCAGCGTCGTCAACGCCACCACGGCCACGGGGGCCGCGGTGGCGGCCAGGCCCACCATCAGGAACTCCAGCGAGCCGGCATAGATCACCGCGGCGAAGACCGGGGCCCACCACCACGCCAGGCCGGCGTGTACCACCAGGAATCCCAGCGCCGCCCCCAACGGCAAAAATGCCAGCCCGATCGGGGCCGCCACACGCAAAACCGACATCTGGCCAGTTTGGCAGCCCCCGATTGCGGGTAGCCCGGCCGATCATGCGTACCGCCTTCATCGCTCAGATCGATCGGCTGACAGCCGATCTGGGGCAGATGTGTGCGCTGGCCGCCGTCACTGCCGCCGATGCCACGGCGGCAGTGGTCGATGCAGACTTCGAGGCCGCGCCGCGGGTGCGCGCCACCCTGCACCGGCTCGACCAGTTGAACAGGCGTATCGACAGGAGTGCGTTCGCCTTGCTGGCCCTGCATGCGCCGGTGGCACACGACCTGCGAGTCGTGATGTCGGCATTCTCCATCGCCGCCAACGCCGACCGAATGGGTGCGCTGGCGGCGAATATCGCCAAGACAGGTCCCGCCCCGGAATCGGCTCGCGATCTGTTCGCCCAGATGGGCAGCCAGGCCGTCTCCCTGGCCGAAACCGCCCACCGTGCCGTGCTTGGTGATGACGCCGCGGAGGCCGAACGTCTGCTGCGTGACGACGCCGTGATGAACGACCTGCACCGCGAGCTGCTCACCACCGTGCTGACCGATCGTTGGCCCCACGGTGTGCAGGCCGCCTCCGATGTCGCATTGCTCGGCCGGTTCTACGAGCGGTTCGCCGACAATGCTGTCGAGATCGCTCGCAAGGTGATCTTCCAGGCCCGCGGTGAGACGCCGCAGGCCGATCCTTCGCTGCACTGATCTGTGCTCGTATCTGCACTGAATCTGGCGCTGAAAACTGTGCGCTGTACCACCACACGCGCGCGTGTCGGTGCCCACAAATAACTGTCACGGATGTTAATAGAGTGATTTTTGTGAATAATGGGAACTTATGAGGTGCCGGTAGAGGGCCGGCGCCACCCCGAGGAGAGAAATGGCCGCGCGATTCCCGACCATGCTCGCCACCGCCGGACTGGCGCTCGCGTTGCTGCTCAGTCCGGCCACCGCCGCGACCGCATCGGCCGCCCCCGAGTGCTCCGACGTCGAGGTGGTGTTCGCCCGCGGTACCGACGAACCGGCCGGTATCGGCAAGGTCGGCAAGGCGTTCGTCGAATCGCTGCGCCCCATGCTCAAGGGCAAGACCATCACCACATACGCCGTGAAATACCCCGCCAGCTGGGATTTCATGAAGGCGGCGGTGGGCGCCAACGATATGAGCAAGCGCGTCCAGACCATCGTCGCGCAATGCCCGGACACCAAGATCGTGTTGGGCGGCTACTCCCAGGGCGCCGCCGTGGTCGACGTCGTCGCTACCGCCCCGATCGCCGGACTGGGTTACACCGCGCCGCTGCCCGCGGCCGCCGCGCCGCACATCACCTCGATCGTGGTGTTCGGTAACCCCTCGGCACGGATCGGCAATCCGCTGACCCGCATGAGCACGATCTTCGGCGCCCGCACGGCCGATCTGTGCGCGCCGGCGGATCCGGTCTGCTCGCTGGGCAGGGACTGGGACGCTCACGTCCAGTATCCGGAGTCGGGCCTGGTCAAGCTGGGTGCCGAATGGACCGCCAAGCTGGTCAAAGCTGCGAAGCCGGCAACTCGGCAAGCGGAAGCAGCGGATACAGCGAGTGCGTCCCGCGCAGCCCCTTGAGTTCGGTCTCCCGCGGTGACCCGAGCGCGATGTCGTCCAGATCGCCGACTGCGGCGGCCACCGGCTCGCTGACCAGGATCTCGCCGCCCTCGGCCTGACCGGCGACCCGGGCCGCCATCGCCACGTCGAGGCCGAACAGATCATCGCCGCGCCGAACAGAGGTGCCCATGTGCACACCGATGCGCACCCGGATGGACTCCCAGCGCGACGCGTCGGCCAGGGCCTCCTGGATCTCGGCGGCACACCGCACGGCGTTCTCCGGGTCGGCGAAGGCGATCATGAAACCGTCGCCCTGATTCTTCACGACGTGTCCGCCATGCTTCTCGACCCGCGATTCGACCAACTTGTTGTGCTTGCCGAGCAGCCGGACCCAAGCCCGGTCCCCCATCGCCGCGTTGGCCTCGGTGGAGCCCTCGATATCGGAGAAGACGATCACGACCCGGCCGTCCGCGGTGAGGCGGGCCAGATCCGGCCGCTCCACGCGCGCCCATCCGGCCAGGTCCTCGATCGAGTTGCGCACCGTGGCGCCCAACCCCTTGGTGATGATCATGTCCGCCGTCTGGAACACGGTCTTGATGGCCATCGGCGCCACCCCGCGCCGCCGGCGGCGGCGCCGCCCCTCCTGCTCGGCCAACAGTTCGGCCAGCTGCGCGCGGGTCCTGCCGAGACGACGGCGGGTCACCAGGAACAGCACCAGGAAGGTGATCAGCGCCGCACCGAGCACTGCGACGACCACCAGCAGGACGATCTCGGTTGTCGGCACGCCTCGATTATCGCCCGGCGTCGCCCTCAGTCGGGTAGCGAGCCGCTGAGCCGTTCGGTGGCGGCCAGATAATCCTCGATGAACTCCAGCACCACATCACGGGCGGGTTTGACCTTGGTCATCAGTCCCACACCCTGGCCGACGAAATACGTCGACAGCGCCCGAGCGCCCTCGTGCCCCTGATCGGCAAGGGCGTCGATACGCCGCAACACCGGCTCGGACAGCATGTTCTGCAACGGCAGCGGCAGCGGCTGCTGACCACCCGGACTGGGTGCCCAGGCGTCGGTCCAGTCCGACCGCAGCTGTCGCGAGGGCTTACCGGTACGACCAGCCGAGCGCACGGTGTCGCGCGAGCTCGCGGCCAGCATCTTGGTGACGGTGTGCGGCTCGGTCTCGGCTTCCTCGGTGGTCAGCCATACCGAGCCGGTCCACGCGCCGACCGCGCCCAGCGCGACGGCGGCGGCCATCTGCCTGCCGGTGACGATGCCACCCGCGGCCAGCACCGGAGTCGAACTGCCGATCTCGGCCAATGCGTCGAGCACCTCGGGCACGACGACCAGCGTGCTCACCTCGCCACAGTGCCCACCCGCCTCGGTGCCCTGCGCCACGATCAGGTCCACCCCGGCGGCAGCCTGTTTGACGGCGTGTTCCTTGGCACCGACCAGCGCGGCGACCGGGATCCCGCGCTCACGGCCGGCCTCGATCATGTAGTCCGGCGGCACACCGAGGGCGTTGGCCATCATCTTGATCGGATGGCTCATCGCCACCTCGAGCAGCTCGGCACCGTTGCCGCCGGACAGCACGGGCTTGCCGGTGCGCACCCGGGTGTCGGGTTCGATGCCGTGGTCGACCAGCAGCTTGTTGACGAAGTCGCGGTAGCTCTCCGGGATGCGCGAGGCCAGATCATCGGTGGACAACGTCTCGCCTTTGCCCTCGAACTTGGCGGGCACGATGATGTCGATGCCGTAGGGCTTGCCGTTGACGTGCTGGTCGATCCAGGTCAGTTCCTGGTCCAGCCGCTCGGGTGAGTACGCCGCGCCACCGAGGACGCCGAACCCGCCGGCATTGGAGACCGCGGCGACGACATCGCGGCAGTGACTGAAGGCGAACAGCGGGAAGTCGATGCCATAGGCGGCGCAGAAGTCCGACGTGGATGTGGGTGCCATCCGCTCATTATGGACACGTGTCAAGTTTGTTCGGCACCGGGTCCCACCGCGGGCGCCCATAGTGTGGAGCCATGCGCATCGGCCGACGCGAACTCGCAGCGTTGACCATCGGAGTGATCGTGCTGGTCGCGGCCTTCGTGGTCCCGCATCTGGATCTCGGCACCATCACACCGCTGATCAACAGCACACCCCAGCGGATCCGCGATTTCGCGCAGACCGCGCCGATCTTCGGATGGTGGGATCCCCACGTCGGCTGGGGTTCCCTCGGCGCCGTGCTGATCGGTGCCGCAGCGGTGCTGTGGGGCCCGGCGGTGGCCGCGCGGCTGCCATGGCGGGCGCTGGTGGCCGCGGCCTGGGGCACCTCGGCGCTGTGGGCGTTTTCGCTGGCCATGATCGACGGCTGGGAGCGCGGCTTCGCCGGGCGCCTGACCGCACGCCACGAATATCTGCGCCAGGTGCCGAGCATCACCGACATACCCGAGGCGCTGCGCACCTTCTCCTCCAGAATCCTCGATTATCAACCAGATTCGTGGATCACCCACGTTTCCGGCCATCCCCCCGGCGCGCTGCTGACCTTCGTCTGGTTGGACCGCATCGGGTTGGGTGGCGGTGCCTGGGCCGGAATGCTCTGTCTGCTGGTCGGATCCAGCGCCGCGGCCGCCATCCTGATCGCCCTGCGAGCCGTCGCCGACGAATCGACGGCCCGCCGCGCCGCGCCGTTCGTTGCGGTGGCGCCGACGGCGATCTGGATCGCGGTATCGGCCGACGGGTACTTCGCCGGGATCGCGGCCTGGGGTATCGCGCTGCTGGCGCTGGCCGTGCACGGCACCACGCGGTGGCCGGTGCCGACGGCGGCCGCGGCGGGACTGCTGCTGGGCTGGGGCATCTTCCTCAATTACGGACTGGGGTTGATGGCGGTGCCCGCCGTCGCGGTGCTGATCACCGCGCCCAGCGTGCGGGCGGCACTGCGCAGTCTGGGGGCGGCCGTGCTCGCCGCGCTGGCGGTGGTCGCGGTCTTCTATGCCACCGGATTCTGGTGGTTCGACGGTTATGTCCTGGTTCAGGAGCGGTACTGGCAGGGCATCGCCAACGACCGGCCGTTCCAGTACTGGGGCTGGGCCAACTTCGCGTCCACGATCTGCGCCATCGGGTTGGGCAGCGTGGCGGGCCTCGGCCGGGTCCTCGACATCACAGCATTGCGCAGCCGGTCGGGGATGCACGTATTGTTGACCGGCGCGCTGTTGTCCATCGTGCTGGCCGACCTGAGCATGCTGAGCAAAGCCGAGACCGAACGCATCTGGCTGCCGTTCACGGTGTGGTTGACCGCGGCCGCCGCGCTGCTGCCGGTCCGCTCACATCGATGGTGGTTGGGGCTCAACATCATCGGTGCGCTGGCGATCAACCACCTGATCTTCACGAACTGGTAGTCGCCGCAATAGGTGATACACCGGGACGCACAACCACACCACCGCCAACGCCAGCCACAGCCCGAGCGGATAGTTGCGGTCGAGCACGCTCGGATTGTCCGGCCGTAGACCCGGCCGGTCGTACACCGGGATCGCCAACAACGCCAGCACCACACTGCACAGACCGGCCACCGCGACGGGTGACCGCCATGCCGGCGGGAGCACCCGTCGGCCGGCCCAGCCGGCCGCTGCGCAAAGCGGCGCGAACACCAGATCGTGGACGGCCACGCCCACCACCGCCCAGATGAGGATGCGGGAGAGAACTGCCGGCGGGTTGTCGGACAACAGCACGATCCCGTATCCCGCCAGGACGACACCGGCCAGGGCAAGGGTGACGCGGACGAGCGTCATCGCAGCACCTCGATACGCGACAACCATTTGGTCTGCAGCACTCCGGGTCTGCTCGCCGCGATCAGGCGGCACGGGTAGCCGTGGTCAAGGTTCAGCGTTTCGCCGTTGACCTGGAGGGCGATGAGCGTCCGGGTGTCGCGCACGTGCCGAGCCGGCAGCACAGTCCGCGAGTACGGCCCCGGGGGCTCCAGCGATACCATCCGAACATCGGAGTCGGTGTCCGCACCGACGGCGGCCAGCAGTTCGGCAAGGACCACACCGCTCCACTGCGCACCAGCACTCCATCCCTCCACACAGGCGATGGGCAGGTGCTGGGTCGTCTGGGGCATGGCCCGCAACTCGTCGATGGTGAAGGCCCTTGTGCGCGAACCGTCGACCACGGTCAACCGGTAGTCGACGGCCGGGGCGGCCGTGACCACACCCGCGGCACGCGCGGTTCGGTTGACCGGAACCCCTTGTGGCCCTTGACCGGAACGGGGCGCGAGCACCGAGACCCGCCGCAGCAGCGGGACTGTCTGACCGACGGTAGCCACGGTGGCCACCGCCACGGCCAGCCAGGTTGCGCGCAGCACGGTCCGCCGACTCGGCCCGGTGGGGCTGGACGCGTCGACGGGCTCACCCAGCGCCTGGCGGATGACGGGCAGCTTCACCGCGAGGTGCACCAGCACCGCACCCGCAGCGACATACGCCATCGCGTAATGCACCGGCGGGAAATAGAATCCGAAGACGTACCACTGCGCGATGTTCAGCAGCCCGGTGCTCAGCTCGAACAGGATGGCCGCGACGAGCACCAGGATGGATCCGCGCTCCAGCAATCGCACCAGCACGCCGGCTCCGCCACGTCCGCGGCGTCGCTCGAACAGCTTGGGCCACACCGACCACAGCTTGACCACCACGAGCGGGATCGCCGCGATACCACTGGCGACATGAGATCCCTGGGTGAATCGGTACAACCACACCGGGGCCGTCGGCCAGCCGAACCAGGGCTGTGGGTGCGCAATGGCGTGGCTGAGCAGTCCCGTTACGAAGCACACCGCCACCGCGATCCCCAGCGCGACGCCGACCCGTGCGGTCACGGCGACATCGCGCCCGCCGGTCACCGGGTCACCAGCCTCACGATCACCCGATCACCGATGGGATGCACTGTGCGCAAGGTGAACCCGACATCGGCGCCGATGCGCGCCGCGCAATCCAGACCCACCGACGCCCATTTGAACCACGGACCGATATCGAAGGCCGATTCCAGTCGCACCCAGCGGGAGGTGACGCCAGAGGTCGTCGGATCGAATTCGACGAGGCACTCGCCGCGAGCCCGCAGCATCTCCCCGGCACGACGCAACACCCGCCACGGATCACCGCCGAGGCCGATATTGCCGTCCGCCAGCAGGGCGGTGTGCCAGCGGCCCACCCCAGGTAGCGGGCCGAACATGTCCCGGCACAACGCGGTCACTCCGCTGTTGCGCGCCAATTCCACTGCTGCGGAGGACTTGTCGACGCCGAGCGCGGGCAGTCCGCGCTGGGCGAGACCGACCAACAGGCGGCCCGGTCCGCAACCGAGATCGATGGTGGGCCCGGAACACAATCCCACGATGGCCTGATCGAAGACCTGGTCGGTCTGCCCGCCCACCATCCAGTGCTGCACCGGCAGCTGCGTGAGGTCACCGTCTTCGTCGCGGATCCAACATCGACGGCCGTCCAACGCCTCGTCGTAGAGCTGTCCGTGCACCTCAGACCCCAACCATCCGCGTCGCCTCGGCGAATCGTCCGCCCGGCGGACACATGGCCCGCACGCGATCGATATCGGCGATCGTGTCGACATCGGACAACTCGGTGGCCAGGGCCACGTCGAGTCCGTCGGCACGCAGGGCGGCAAGCGTCAGCGCACCCGTATCAGGTTGCGACATCGGGACATCGCGCAGGCAACGCGCCATCTTGGCATCGCGCACCCCCAGCGCCCACCACCCGCCGTCCTCGGCCATCCCGAGCACGGCATCGCAGGCCTGCAGGGCCGTGACGCACTCGGCGAGCAGGTCGGGACCGACCTGCGGAGTGTCCATCCCGATCTGCACGATGGGTGCGCCGGGGGCCGCGGCATCGCTATGGGCATGCACCAGGCGCTCGGCGAAATCCGCTCCGCGCTGGGTGATCACGGTGAAATCGAGCAGGCGGCGGCTGATCTCGTCACTGCGACACGCCCGTGACAGGTCTCCGGTCATCGCCACCACCCGGCGCTGCCCCTCCAGGGCTGCCACCGCGTCGAGGGTGTCCAGCAGCGCGGCCGCGGCGATCTCGGCGGCCACCTGCGCACCGACATCGGCGGCCAATCGTGTCTTTGCCAAACCGGGGACAGGGGCTTTGGCCACCACCAGTACGGTGGCGGTCGGAGTCACATCGCCCGCCAGAAGTCCAGTGCGGCAACGGCACTGCCCCGTACCGAGCCGCTCACCTTGGATCTGCCGCCCATGCGCGGGCCGTAGCCGACGTCGCGCTCCACCACCTGCCACCCGGCCTGCGCGGCACGGACCAACAGCTCGAGCGGGTAGCCGGAGCGCCGGTCGGTGACCCCGAGGCCGAGCAGGGCATCGCGGCGGGCAACGCGCATCGGCGCGATATCGTGCACCGGCAGCCCGTAGCGGTGGCGTAGTCGCCAGCACACCGCGGCGGTACCGAGGCGTGCGTGCCAGGGCCACCGCAGACCGGGTGCCGCGCGCCGACGGCCGATCGCCATATCCGCACCCTTGTCGAGTTCGGCGACCAGCGCGGGCAATTCCCGCGGGTCCAGCGAACCGTCGCCGTCGAGAACCGCGACGACGGGTGTGGTGGCCGCCAACACGCCGGCATGCACGGCCGACCCGTAACCCGGGCGCTGCTCGGTCACCACCATCGCGCCGTGCGCGCGGGCCACCTCCGCGGTGCCATCTGTGCTGTTGTTGTCGACCACCAACGCCGTATACCCACTCGGTGTGGCCGCCAACACACCAGGCAACGACTGCGCCTCGTTCAGGCAGGGCAGGATCACGGTCACCTCAGGCTCGCCCGCATCGGTCATGCCCCGACGCTAGGCGTGTGACAGCCGTCGCGCCAGGGTCGCCGGTCGCGGAACCGCGTTAATCCCGAAGTGGCGCAAAGGCAAATTCGGTGAGCCCGGCATCGGGATCCACCTTGGCGCGGAAGCCGAGCAAGGCGTGCGCGCGCGCCGGGTCGGCGACGATATGCCGCACGTCGCCGTGCCGGTACTGCCCGGTGACCTGCGGCGCCGCGGCGTCACGCGCGGCGCTGAGCCTGGTGGCGACATCCAGGATCGACACGGGCCGCCCCGAACACACGTTGACGGGATGAAAGCCGTCCAGGTCGGCCTCCACCGCGGCGAGGTTGGCCGCGGCCACATCATCGACGTGGACGAAGTCGCGCATCTGCCCGCCGTCCTCGAACACCTGAGGCGCACCACCGGCCTCCAGCTGCGACCGGAAGATCGCTGCCACGCCGGAGTACGGGGTGTCCCGCGGCATGCCGGGGCCATACACGTTGTGATAGCGCAGCGCGACCACCGAACCCCCGACAGAATCGTTGAACGCCAACGCATAGTGTTCCTGGGCGGTCTTGCTCGCCGCATACAGACTGCGTGGTTTCAGCGGCGCATCCTCGTCGACCAACCGCCAGTGCAGCGGCTCGCCGCCGATCGGGCAGCGATGATCGAAGACGCCGCTGTCCAGGTCCTCGCGGGTGCGCGCAAGCGGCTCGACCCGGCCGTGCTCGGGGCAGTCATATCCACCCTGGCCGTACACCACCATCGAGGACGCCAGCACCAGCCGCGAACATCCGGCGGCGTACATCTGGGCCAGCAGCACGGTGGTGCCATAGTCGTTGTGGCTGCCGTAGGACGGGGCGTCGGCGGCGTCGACGCCGGCGCCGACCACAGCGGCCTGGTGACACACCACGTCGATGCCTGCCAGGATATCGGCCACCGCGTCGGCGTCCCGGATGTCGAGCCGACGACAGCCCGGCGGCGGTGCGGCGCCCTCGCGGTGGGCGGCACCCAACATGGCATCTACGGCGACGACATCGTGACCCGCCCCGGTCAGCCGCGCCCAGATCCGGTTGCCGATGAAACCGGCCGCGCCGGTCAGCAGCACCCTCATGGCAGGTCGAACGGCAACGACACGCCTTCGTGTGCCAGACAGTGCGTGCAGGTGCGTTCGGGCGCGACACCGGCGATCGCCTCGTGGACGAGCTGTTTGAACCCGCCGATGTTGCGCTCGAATTCGGCGAACACGTCGACCGCCCGAACACCGGCACCCGCCTCGACACCGGCATCCAGATCGGTCACCAACGCTATTGACGCATAACACATTTCGAGTTCCCGAGCGAGCACCGCCTCCGGGTAGCCGGTCATGTTGATCAGCGTGAAGCCCTGCCCGGCATACCACTGGCTCTCGGCGCGGGTGGAAAAGCGCGGACCCTGCACCACGACCATGGTGCCGCCGTCGACAACGTTCGGCAGATCCGCGGCCACCGCCCGCAACGTCGGGCAGTACGGGTCGGCGAACCCGACGTGGATACCGCCGGAGTCGAAGTAGGTGTCCCCCCGGCCGTTGGTGCGGTCGACCAGCTGGTCGGGGACGACCATGGCACCCGGACCGAGCTCGGGGGTCAGGCTGCCCACCGCGCACGGGGCGAAGATGCGGCGCACGCCGAGGGCACGCAGCGCCCACATGTTGGCTTGATACGGCACGGTGTGCGGCGAGAATTCGTGCTTCAGGCCGTGCCGGGGCAGGAAAGCCACCTCGTGGCCGGCCACCTCGCCCACCGTGATGGGCGCACTGGGTTCACCGAACGGGGTGTCCAGATTGATCGTGCGCGCGTCCGCACCGAAGAAGGTGTAGAAGCCGCTACCGCCGATGACGCCGATCACTCGTGCGGCTCACCGTCCAGCTCGGCGCGTTCGGCGGCCTGGCGGGCGGCATCACGGATCGCGAAGGCGTCGGTGGCCAGGCCACCGAGTGCACCCGCCACGTCCTTGACAGCGGTGGTGATGATCGACGCGACCTCACCCACCGTGGAGGCCACGGACTCCACGCCCTCCTGCAGGGCATCCTTGGCGATTTCGGTCTTACTGAGTCGGTCGGTCATGTGATCAGTTTCATGCGCACCACACGATGTGACAAGGTGCGCCGCGTCACCCCTGTTCAGGAGCCTGCTCGGCGCCCATGCAACGATGATCCGCGTGGCTAGCTTCGCGCAATGGGTCTCCGGCGCCCGCCCCCGCACGCTCCCCAACGCGATCGCACCCGTGATCGCCGGGACCGGTGCGGCCGCCTGGCTGGGTTCCGCGGTGTGGTGGAAGGCGCTGCTGGCACTGGTGGTTTCCGTGGCCCTCATCATCGGGGTGAACTACGCCAACGACTACTCCGACGGTATCCGCGGCACCGATGATGTGCGCAGTGGGCCGATGCGGCTGGTCGGCTCCCGGGTGGCCACCCCGCGCGCGGTGTTGACCGCCGCGATCATCAGCCTGACGATCGGCGCGCTGGCGGGACTGGCGCTGGCCATCGTGAGCCAACCCTGGCTGATCGCCGTCGGCGCCGCCTGTATCGCGGCCGCCTGGCTGTACACCGGCGGTTCCACGCCGTACGGCTACCGCGGTCTCGGGGAGGTCGCGGTCTTCGTGTTCTTCGGACTGGTGGCGGTGCTGGGCACCCAGTACACCCAGGCGTTGCGGGTCGACTGGGTAGGCGTGGCGCTGGCAGTCGGCGTCGGATCGCTGTCCTCGGCGGTGTTGGTGGCCAACAACCTGCGAGACATCCCCACCGACACCGAGTCCGGGAAGATCACTCTGGCGGTGCGCCTCGGCGATGCCCGCACCCGCCTGCTGTTCTCCGGTCTCGTCGCGCTCACCTTCGCGCTGACCCTGGTCCTGATGTTGGCCACCCCGTGGGCGGCCGTCGGATTCCTGGCGGCGCCGCTCGCCATCCGCGCGGCGGCCCCGGTGCGCAACAAGCTCGGCGGCGCGGCGCTGATCCCGGTGCTGCAGTTCACCGGGTTGACGATGCTGGTGTGGTCGGTGGCTGTGGCAGCGGCGCTGGCACTCGCGTAACGGCGGCGAGACAGACGTTTCTGCGCTCTGACGACGCTGCGGACCACCGAAACGTCACTCTCACGCGTTCTTCCGATTGGCCCGCCGCACCGCCCAGAACACCACCAGCAGGGCAAGTCCGAGCAGCGGATAGCCCATCGCGATGCGCGCCACCGCCAACCACCCCGTCTGACTGCCGTCGAACAACCATTGCTGCACAACGAATCTCGCGGCGAACAGTGCCACGAACGCCAGGGTCGCGATATCGAAGGCCCGCACCACCGTCGCATCGGTTCGCCAGTCCGGATCGGGACCGCTGCTGCGCAACAGATTCCAGATCACCCCGACCACGGGGCGGCGGAGCAGCACCGAGACGGTGCACGCGACCGCGCAGAGCAGGCTCATCCAGATACCGGGTAGGAAGTAGTTCTCCGCCGAACCGGTGACGTAGGCGATCCCGGCCGCGAGCGCGACACCGAGCAGCCCGGACACCGCCGGTTGGATCGGCTCTTTGCGTAGACGTCGCACGGCGACCAACCCGACCGATACCGCCAGCGCCACCACGACCGCGGCGGTCAGGCCCGCGACGGCGTCGACGATGACATAGGCGAACGTGGGCACGGCGGCGAGGACCAACCCGGAGACGCCGCCGGCCCGCTCGAGGATGGTCGGTTCCCGCTCTTCGGTGGCGCATGGTTGGTCGGACGCGCTTGGTTGTTCGGTCGCGCATTGTTCGGACATGCATTTTTCGGACACAGGCATATCGCACACTCGGACCTAACGGCACAGTCAAGTCGCCCGCGATGGGCCAAGATGGAGCCGTGGCGTGGAGCACCCGGGAGATCGCTGACCTGGCCGGCACCAGCCTGCGGGCGGTCCGGCATTACCACCAGGTCGGCCTGCTACCCCAACCGCAGCGCCGCTCCAACGGCTACAAGCAGTATGGCGTCGCGCACCTGGTGCGGTTGGTACGCATCAAGCGATTGGTGGACCTGGGTTTCTCGCTGCCTCAGATCGCGGCGCTCGGCGATACCGACGAACATCCCGAACAAGCGTTGCGGGAGCTCGACGACGAACTGGCGGCGACGATCGCGCGTCTGCAGCGGGCGCGCGACGAGCTCGCCGAGATCCTGACCCACTCCGCGCCGACCGACCTGCCCACCGAGTTCGCCGCACCGACCGCGGCGGCCTCGATGACCGATGCCGACCGCAAATTGGTGGTCGTGCTGAGCCGGGTGCTCGGCCCGCGCGGCCGCCAGGCCTATGCCGACCTGATCGGTGACACCCGTGAAGATCCGGCCGCCACCGAACTGGACAGCCTGCCCGCCGACGCCGACGAGACCACCCGCGCCGACCTCGCGCAGCGGTTGGCGCCCTATATCTGGCAGGTTCGCCAGGACCATCCCGCGCTGCGGGAGGCTCGCTCCGATGCTCCCCGCGGCGCGCACTTCGCCCAGAAGACCATTGCCGATGCGATGTCCGATCTGTACAACCCCGCCCAGCTCGATGTGCTGCGCCGCGCCGACCAGATCGTGCGGGCCTTAGAGGCCGAGGGTGGGCAACGGTAGCGGCGCGAGCCGGTAGGTGGGCGGCTCGCTGCCGTGCAGGTGCCGCACGAAGTAATCCCACGTGCGCCGCAGGAAGTAGTGCTGCCTGCCGATCAGCGCGTGTTCGGCACCCGGGATGATGATCAGGTCGAAATCCTTGTCCGCCTTGATCAAGGCGTCGACCAGTCGCATGGTCATGTACGGGTGGGCATTGTCGTCGAGTTCACCGTGGATCAACAGCAGCTTGCCCCGCAGGTTCTCGGCCAGGCTCGCGTTCGAGATCGCCCGCTTGCCTTCGGCACTGACATCACCGTGGTAGTGCTCGGCCCACATCGCCAGGTTGACAGCGTTGTCGTGATTACCCGAGGTCGCCACGGCCACACGATAGAAATCGGGGTACATCAGCAGCGCCCGCGCGGCGGCGAAGGCACCCGCGGACTGGCCGGTGATACCGACGCGGGTGGTGTCCAGCCACGGATGCCGGTGACCGAGCTGCCTGATGGCGGCCACATGATCGTCGAGGGCGCCGGCATTGCCGAGGTCGCCGTAGGAGTGGTCGTGAAAGGCCTTGCCACGGGCCGCAGTTCCCCGACCATCGACGGCCACCACCGCGAACCCGAGGGCGGCGTAGGCCTCCGGTTCGCCGTGGTGCATGGCATCGAAAACCGGTTCGGCGCGGTAGTTCTGCGGTCCTGGATAGGTGTGTTCGATGATCGGGTACCGCCGCTGTGGATCGAACTCGTGTGGCCGCCACAGCAGCCCGTAGATCGGCGTCTGACCGTCCGCGGCGGTGGCGCGGAACCGCTCCGGCGGGCGCCAACCGAGCGCCTCGAGCGCCTCGGTGCCGGGTTCCTCCAGGACGACCACCTCGCGGCCGTCGCCGGCCAGGACCACCGACCGCGGCGGCCTGCTCGGGCCGGACGCCCGGTCCACGAGGTAACCGCCCTCGGCCGGGGCGACCGCGTCGTGATCGAGAGTGTCGTCGGTCAGCCGGGTGAAATTGGTGCCGTCCAGATCGATTCGACAGATCTGCCGAACGTATGGATCATCGTCGACCAGCCCGCCGGCGACGAACCACACCTGCCTGGCGTTCTCGTCCACCCAGAGCACCGAGCGAACGAGCCACTGCCCCTTCGTGATCTGTGAGCACTCGACACCGTCCGCCGAGTACAGGTACAGATGCCCCCAACCGTCACGTTGCGACCACCACAGCACCTCGCCGGTGCCGAGGATGCGCACCATATGCGGGTCGCCCAGCAGGACGGTCGGATCTACCCGGGTCGAGCCCGTTTCACTGATCAGTGTGGTAACCGCGCCTGTCATCGGGTCCAGGCGACGCAATTCCAGGGTGCGGGCATCGCGGGAGTGGTGCAGGTAGTAGATGTCATTCGCACCGCTCCACCAGGCGTACACCAGCGCGGTGTTGTGCATGATGATCCTCGGGACATCCTGCTGCCGAACGACTGTGCGCTCACGCACGTCGAGAACATTCCACGTCATCGTCGCGACGGTCGGCTCGCCGGGCATGCTGTATTTGGTGCGATGCTCGACCGGCCGGCCACCGTCGGGCGGGCTCGATTCGACGAGCACGAGCTCGGGAACCTCACGTTGATCGATGCGCTGCACCAGGATTCGGGTCGAGTCCGGCGACCACTGCAACACCGCCGGAGAAGGTAGACCGAGCAACCGGAACAGTGAACGCATCCCGGTCGTCCCAGGCAATCCGCCGTAATCGAAATCATCTGCGGCATCATCGGTCAGCGCGAACTCCGCACCATCGGAGTCGCGGACCCAGATATTGCCGTCGCGGCGAAACGCGATCCACGTGCCGTCCGGTGACGGCACCTCGCCGGGCACCGGTGCCTGCGCGGTGGATGGCGTCAGCTGTCCGTCGGCCCACTGCCAGCGCGCGCCGAAGGCGTTGAACACCACCGAGCCGTCAGCGCCGATCTCCACCGCCGAGATGGGCAGGTCGGCGCCGGTGGCGGGCTGCCCGGCAGCCACCGACAGCGCCGCGGCCAACCCGTCGTGATCGAAGGCGTCGGCGCGGGTTCGGCGGTCCGGGTCGACCGCCACGTAACGATTGCCCACCTGGTACCAGAAGCGTTCCCCCGCGGCCATCCACTGCGGCACGAGCTTGCTTCCTGGCACCCGCCGCGCCCGGTACGGGGCCAGCATCTGTTCGGCACGGGCGTAGTCGGAGTCGCTCAACGTCGTCGTCACGAGGGCCATGCAACACCCGGACGCTACGGCACACTCAAGTCAGGTGGTGTCCTCGCCGCGCAACCGGGCCTGCAATGTCTCCTTGTCCCGGCGGCGTTGCTCGTCGAACTCGGCAATGCTCAGGGTGGCCCTGCGACGCAGGGGTGCGAACACCCAGATACCCAACGGCAGCGCCAACACGATGGCGAACAACACCGCGACGACGACGGGGAACTCGCGCAACCCGACCAGATGTCCCGCACCGAGAATCACCGCGGTCAACACGGCCGCCAAGGCCAACCGCGCCAGAAGATAGGCTCCGACGTCACGCAGCATCCGGGCACCCGGTCGAGAATCAGACACGGCCCGAGCCTACCGAGCGGGCGCGTATATTCGGAGTAAGGAGGTTTTCGTTGCAGTACTTACTCCTGGTCCTGGTAGTGACCGGGCTAGCCCTTGTGACATGGCGACTGTTGCGCGCGTCGGCAAACCGCCCGCGCCCGCGCGTGATCGGGCCCGATGACGATCCCGATTTCCTGCGCCGGATCAACCCCGGCGACAACCCACGCAGCTAAGCGAGCCCGGGGAACCCGGCGGGGCTCAATTGCCGGGGAACCCGGCGGCCACCACCGCGGCCAGCCGCAACAACGCCTCACGCGTCTGCGGCTTCAACCTCTCCAGCTCGATCTCCGCGCCCTCCTCCAAATGCGGGTCGAAGGGCAACTGCTGCACCGCTCGGCACCGCCGGGCGAAATGATCGACGACCTTCTCCAGATCCACCTTGCCCGAGCGCGGGCGCACCCCGTTGACCACGGCGATGGCACCGCGCACCAGATCTTGATGGCCATGCGCGTCCAACCAGTCCAGGGTTGCCGACGCCGATCGCGCACCGTCCACCGACCCGGAACTGACCACGATCAGCACATCGGCCTTCGACAACACCGCTGCCATCGCCGAATGCAGCATGCCGGTGCCGCAGTCGGTGAGCACCAGGCTGTAGTACCGCTCCAGCAGATCGACGGTCCTGGTGTAATCCTCCTGGCTGAAGGCCTCGGAGACGGCCGGATCCGATTCTGAGGCAAGCACTTCCAGCCGGCTGGCACCCTGCGAGGTGTACCGCCGGACATCGCTGTAGCTCGCGATGCCCTCCGCGTCGCGCAGCAGGTGCCGCACGGTCGCCGGGGTTTCCAGCGGCACCTTCTGGCTGAGCGTGCCGCGATCGGGGTTGGCGTCCACCGCGATCACACGGTCACCGCGGGTCGCGGCGAAGGTGGCGCCCAGCGTGGCCGTGACGGTGGTCTTGCCGACACCGCCCTTCTGCGAGAGCACCGCGATGCGGTAGCAGCCGCGCAGCGGACGGGCGGCCTGCTCGCGTAGCGCCAGCTGATCGGTGACCTTCGGGCTCTCACCGGGGTTGATGTGCTTGAACGAGGCCAGATACACCCAGCGCCGCCAGCCGCGGGACGGTGCCTGCTCGGGCCTGCCCAGCAGTGCGACGGTGGACAGGTCCAGATACGGGGCGGGCAACGGCACCGGGCTCGTCTGCGGCGGCGGTTCCTGCGTCAGCGCGGGGAATCCGCGCGGCGGCGTCGGCGCCGTCCACTCCGGCGGCACCTCCTGCGCCGGATCGACAAAGCGCTGCTGATCACGGAAGCTCACGTGCTGCTGTTCGCCGCCGAAAGACACCGGTCAGCCCACCCCCGCATACGAGTGCAGGCCCACCGTCACCAGATTGATGAAGAACAGGTTGAACACCATCGCCACGAAGCCGACGACGTTGATCCAGGCGGCCTTCTTGTCCCGCCAGCCCGCGGTCGACCGGGCGTGCAGATAGGCGGCATAGACGACCCAGGCGATGAACGACACCGTCTCCTTGGGATCCCAGCCCCAGTACCTGCCCCACGCCTCCTCGGCCCAGATGGCGCCGAAGATGACGCCGAACCCGAAGACCGGGAACGCGAAGATGGTGGTGCGGTAGGCGATGCGGTCGAGCAGCTGGGCATCGGGCAGCTTCTCGATGACTCGGCCGAGCCCGTTGTTCTTCTCGGCCAGCGGCGACATCTTGAGCAGGAACAGCAGGCTCGCGACGCCGGCCACCAAGAACACCCCGGATCCCAGGCTGACCACCGAGACGTGAATGGGCAGCCAGTAGGACTGCAGTGCGGGCATCACCGGCGCGGCGTGGGTGTAGAGCCACTTCCCCGACACCGTGAGCAGGATCAGGGTGGGCGCCAGCACGAAAACCCACAGCACCCGGTACTGCGGCTTGCGCAGCACCACCGCGGCGGCGACCAGGCCCGAGAAGCAGGTCAGGTTGATGAACTCGTACATGTTGCCCCACGGCACGCGCGCCGTGGACAGACCGCGTAACACGATGCAGGTCGCCAGCAGGACGATGCCCGCGTAGCTCAGCGCCACCCCGGCACGACCGATGCGTTCGTCGGCCGAACGGACCGGCCCCTCGATGACGCGACCGGGGGTGTCACTGGTCGCGTCGACAGTGATGGCGGGCCCGCCGGCAGCACCCACCAGTTCCCGTGCCTCGACCTTGCGGCTGCGGGAGTAGGCCAGTTCGACGGCCAGCAGCAACAGTGCCAGCGTCAGCACCACCACCGACGAGGTGAACGCCCAGTCCGAATAGCGGGCCAGGCCGAGGTCGATGTCGGTGCTGTTCACGTGTTCATTCCTTTACTGCGAGCAGCCGGTCGGTCAGCTTCTCGAACTCGTCGCCCCACCCGGAGTTGTCGGTGCGGGCAAGTCCACCCAGCTCGACGCTCACGGTACCCGCCGACGCGGGGGTAATTCGAACCCAGACGCGGCGCCGGCGCACCACCAGCGACACCAGCAGCCCGCCCATCATGGTCAGCGCGAACACCAACACCCACACCTGGGCGGGATCGTGGGACACCTGCAGGTTGATGAACGGCACCGCGCCGTCGAAGCGGACGGTGGTCCCGTCGGCCAGCCGGGTCTCCTGCCCGACGGTGAGGTTGACGCGGGCTTCCTTGTTCAACCGTCCTTGGCCGATCAGGCGGGGGTCCAGATCGAAGATGGACTGGGGCCGTCCGGTGTCCAGCCCGGCGTCACCGCGGTAGATGTCGACGGCCACCGCGGGCTTGTTCAGCGCCGGGAAGCTCGACGACAGCAGGGTGCCGTGCAGGAACTCCGTCGGCGCGAAAAGGCCCTGGATGGCGATCTGGTGTTTACGACGCTCGTCGGGGTCGGGATAGGTGCCAGCCGGCGGATCGACGCGCACCACACCGGAGGACAACAGCGTCAGCGGATCATCGGGCCGGAACTGCACGGTATTGGTGCGGGTCTGCCCGTCCGGGAAGGTGACGGTGAAGGTCGGTGCGTACCCGTGGCCCTGCAGGTAGATGCGGTCCCCGGCGATGCGCAGCGGATGGTTGACCTCTAGTCGGTAGT
Organism: Mycolicibacterium neoaurum ATCC 25795; assembly: GCF_000691525.1. Lineage (GTDB taxonomy): Bacteria > Actinomycetota > Actinomycetes > Mycobacteriales > Mycobacteriaceae > Mycobacterium > Mycobacterium neoaurum. The sequence goes on along the minus strand of NZ_JMDW01000008.1, from coordinate 182,493 downwards.
CGTTCCACACGTCGTTCTGCAGGTCCTCGCCGGCCTGGTACTCGATGTTGGCGGCGAAGCTGACCGCCTGTCCGCTGGGCAGATAGTCGGCGTCGAAGTCGTTGACCTTGACGCAGATCGGGTACAGCGAGGTTCCGTCGACGGTGTTTCCCGCCCGGAACGAGTCGAAGGCCGCCGGCGATGCCGAGCAGAACCCGGGTCCGCCGTTGGCGATGACGATGACGTTGCCCTCGTAGCCGAACAGCTTGCCTGCGGCGATGGCGACCAGCAGACCCAGCAGCGAGAAGTGGAAGACGATGTTGCCGAACTCGCGCAGGTAGCCCTTTTCCGCCGAGATCTCGGTGACCTCGCCGTCCCGGCGGGTGATGCGCCGCCAGCCCTTCAACCGCTCGTCGACCTGCGCCGCCAATTGGCTTGCATCCCCGTCGATATCGACTTCGTGGTGTTTGGGCAGCCGGCTCAGGTTGCGCGGTGCGGGCACCGGCACCGCGCGCAGACTGCGCACGTGTTCGAGCATCCGCGGGGTAAGACAACCCACCAGAGAGACGAACAGCAGGACGTAGATCGAGGTGAACCAGAAGCTGGAGAAGACGTCGAAGGCCTGCACCCGGTCCAGCCACGGCCCGAGTGTCGGGTGATCGGCCAGATATTCGTCGACCTTGCCTGCGTTGAGGCTGCGCTGCGGTAGCAGCGCGCCGGGGATGGCGCCCAGGGCCAACAGGAACAGCAGCACCAGCGCGGTGCCCATCGAGGTCAGCGTGCGCCAGGTGTTCCGGAACAACGCCCAGATGGATTGCAGCGATCTCATATCGGCAACCTCACATCGCTGACGAATGCGTCGCGCACCCAGGCCACGAAATCACCCCACAGTCCGGTGACCAGCGCGACCCCGACGCCGATCATGAGCACACCACCGAAGATCTGGATGCCGCGGGTGTGCTCGCGCAACCAGCCGAGCCCGCGCACCGCCCGCGCCGACCCGAAGGCAAGCAGGACGAACGGCAGTCCGAGTCCGAGGCAGTACGCGATCACCAACGTGATGCCGCGCGCCACCGCCGATCCCTCGGTGGCCGAGGACACCGCGATCACCGCGGTCAATGTCGGCCCGAGGCACGGCGTCCAGCCGAGGGCGAACACCGCGCCCAGTAGCGGCGCGCCGCCCAGGGTCGAGAGCTGACGCGGCGCGAACCGGGTATCGCGCTGAAGTGCGGGGACCAAGCCGATGAACACCAGACCCATCGCTATCGTGACGACGCCGCCGATGCGTTGCAGCAGTTCCTGATTGGTGATCAGCGCGGTGGTCATGCCCAACACCGCGACGCTGCCGAGCAGGAAGACCGCCGTGAAGCCAGCGACGAACAGCCCGGCCGCACCGGCCACCCGCCACCGGCCCGGGCCGCCGGAGATGGCGGCGAGATAGGACAGATAGCCGGGCACCAGCGGCACCACGCACGGCGAGGCGAAGGAAACCAGACCGGCCAGCAGGCTCAGCCCGACTGCCAGCAGCAGCGGGCCGCCGGTGATCAGATCGGTCAATTCTCTGCAGCCAACCGCTCGACGACCGGCTGCAGATCGGTGTCCAGCAGCTCGCGCAGGAACACCGCGGCGACCCGATGCTGACGGTCCAACACCAGCGTCGACGGTATGACGGTGGTGGGGTACTTACCGCCGAAGGCGATCATGGTGCGCATCGAGGGGTCGTAGATCGACGGGAAGGTGATACCTCGGTCGGTGACGAAATCGACTGCGGCGGTGCGGTTGTTGTCACGCACGTCGATGCCGAGGAATTGCACACCCCGGTCCCGGGTGGCGTCGTACACCTGCTGCAGGTGCGGCATCTCCGAGCGGCACGGGCCGCACCACTGTCCCCAGATGTTGATCACGACGACCTTGCCCGCGAAATCCGCCAGCGAGAGCGTCTTGTCGGGATCCATCAGATCCGGTCCGGCGAGCTTGCCCGGCGTGCCGCGTGATTCGGGCGGATCGTAGAAGATGTCGGTCTTACCGCCCGGGGCGACGAATTCGAAGGTGCCGCCTTGGGCGACGGCGTCGTCACCGGTCGCGCAACCGGTGAGCACCACCATCAGCACCGCCAGCGCGGCCAACCACTTCACTAGATTCCCCAGGGCTCCGTGTAACTCCACCGGATCAGACGGTCGTCGTCAAAGGTGAACGAGGTGATGGACGACAGATTGCACAGTCGGCTGTGCGGTAATGGCAGGTGCGCAAGCGAACGTCCGGTCATGGCTCGGCGCAGCGTCTCCACCGGCAGCTGGTGGCTGACGCACACCGCCTCGTGGCCTTCGGCTTTGACACGTGCCCGGTGCATCGCCGCGGTCATCCGCGGGGCGATCTGGTCATACGGCTCACCCCAGGACGGCTTGCGGGGATTGCGCAGCCGCGGCCAGTTGCGCGGGTCGCGCAGCGCGCCGTCGCCAGGGGCCACCCGCTTGCCCTCGAAATCGTTCCAGGATTCGATCAGATCGTCGTCGGTGTCGATGTCCAGCCCGTGCGAGGCCGCAATCGGTGCCGCGGTCTGCTGCGCGCGCTCCAACGGCGAGGCCACCACATAGGTGATGTCATGGGCGGCAAGCCAATCCGCGGCCGCCTGGGCCTGCAGCCTGCCGCGCTCGGACAGGTTGTACCCGGGCAGCCGGCCATAGAGCACCTTTTCCGGGTTGTGCACCTCACCGTGGCGCATCACGTGCACGGTGGTCCGGACTGCGGTCACTGCTTGGCCTCGGCGGCGGCGCGGGCGGCGTGCGGCAGCGCCTCGGCGATTTTCTCGAAGGCGGTCTCGTCCAGTGCCGTCGAGACGAACCAGGTCTCGAAGGCGCTGCACGGCGGGTAGATACCGGCGTCGAGCAGGGCGTGGAAGAAGGCCGGGTAGCGCCAGGTCTCGGTCGCCTTGGCGGTGGCGAAATTCGTCGGCTGCTCCTCGCCGAAGAACACGGTGAGGAAGTTACCCGCCCGCGAGATGCGGTGTGCCACCGACGCTTCGGTCAAAGCTGTGGCGATCAGCGCGTGCAACCGGTCGGCGTGGGCGTCGAGGGTCTGGTAGACGGTGTCGTCGGCGGCCCGCAGGGTGGCCAGTCCGGCGGCCATGGCGACCGGGTTTCCCGACAGCGTGCCTGCCTGATACACCGGACCGAGCGGGGCGAGCCGCTCCATGACCTCGGCGCGGCCACCGAACGCGGCCGCGGGCAGCCCGCCGCTCATGACCTTGCCGAAGGTGAAGAGGTCGGCGTCCACCGGATCCAGGCCGTACCAGCCGGCGCGGCTGACCCGGAAGCCGGTCATCACCTCGTCGGAGATCAGCAGCGCCTCGTGCTCGGCGGTGATCCTGCGCAGCGCGGCGTTGTAGCCGGGCAGCGGTGCGACGGTGCCCATGTTGCCCGGGCTGGCTTCGGTGATGACGCAGGCGATCTGTTCGCCGTGCGCGGCGAAGACCTCTTCGACGGCGGCGACGTCGTTGTAGGGCAGCACGATGGTGTCGGCGGCGGCCGCGCCGGTGACACCCGGCGAGGACGGCAGTCCCAACGTGGCCACCCCGGACCCGGCATCGGCGAGCAGCGCATCGCTGTGACCGTGATAGCAACCGGAGAACTTGACGATCTTGGGCCTGCCGGTGAAGCCGCGGGCCAACCGGATGGCGCTCATCGTCGCCTCGGTACCGGAGTTGACGAAGCGGATCCGCTCGACGGGCGCGACCCGGTCGATGATCTCGCGGGCCAATTCGGTCTCTGCGGGGGTTGGCGCGCCGAAGGACAGTCCGTCGGCGGCAACCCGCTGCACCGCCTCGACGACCTCGGGCCGGGCGTGGCCGAGGATCATCGGCCCCCATGAACACACCAGGTCGACGTACCGATTGCCGTCGGCGTCGGTCAGCCAGTAGCCACCGGCGCTGGTGATGAAGCGGGGCGTGCCGCCGACGGCGCTGAATGCGCGTACCGGTGAATTCACCCCGCCGGGGATCACCGAGGAGGCATCGGCGAACAACGCAGCCGACGCCGAAACGGACGACACGGTGCTGCTCATGGCTTCCAGTCTCCCAGCCCGGGCAAACCCGTCAACTACAGGGTGTAGTGGGCTGCGGCCGGCAACCGATCTTTCGGCCCTTTTCCCAGGTCGCGGGACCATATGATCCATTCATGCGATTCGCGCGCCGACGTGCCGAGTTCAACCGACGTTTCGTCAACCCCGTCGTGCGGCCGTTGGCCGGGCACCTGCCGCTGTGGTCCGCGGTCGACCATGTCGGCCGGCGGTCGGGGCGGCGATACCGCACCCCGGTGACGGCCTTCCCCACCACCGATGGGGTGGCGATCCTGCTGCCCTACGGCGTCGACACCGATTGGGTCCGCAATCTGCAGGCCGCCGGAACGGGCACCGTGGTGATCGGTGGCCGCAGCCTTCAGGTCCGCGATCCGCGTGTGGTGTCGACGGACGAGGCCGCCGCCGTCACCCGTCGGCCATGGCAGCGGCTGCTGCGGACCCTACCGGTCAAGTCGGCACTGTTGCTCACGCGCTCCAGCTGAGCACCGCACCCTCGCCGCGCGTCATCATGCTGCCGGGCTGAACACGCAGCCGGTACGGCGTGAGGCGCAGCACCGCGAAACTCGCGGACGTCGGCGAATCCCAGCCGGGGATGATGGTCGGGTTGTAGCCGAGAGGTTCGGGTGCGTCGACGAACTTGTCCCAGACCGCAGTGCGTGTTTCGTCGTCGAGGTACCACTCGACCAGACAATCGGCACTGCACGTGTCCTGGTTGGGTGCCCAATAGTTCACCGAAACATAGGGATGGACCGCGAGATGGCTTTTCTTGACCGGCGACGGCACCGTCGCGATCCAGCCCAGCAGGTCAATACCGTCCCACTCCCACAACGGATGCAGCACCCGGCTGCGCGGTTTGCCGTCGGCGTCGACGGTGGCCACCGAAGCCCACACGATCGAGTGGGCCATGTTCACGAACGCGGGCGCGGTCTCGGAGAGGGTCACTCCGTCACTTTAGGTGCCTCATCCTTGCCGTAGATCGGATTTCCGTCGTCGTCCAACCAGTCGTTGACGGCGGTTCCGGTGACGGTGCCGTCACTACCGGGCAGCACCGCCGTAGGGCGGGGTTCGTCGTAATCGCCGAAGATGTCCTTGTTTTCCGGGTCGGCGTCCGGGTGATCCGTCTTCTCGGGATCCGGTGCTTGTGTCATTACCCCCGGCTGCCCGCTTATGTGAGCTACGAAACACTCACGCCGACACCGATCGCAGCGCGGCGGGCAGACTGGGCAGGAAATGCCTGGTGGCGAAGGCACGGACCTCGTCGGCGGTCTGCAACGGCTGCACGCTCGGCAGCAACAGGACCATCGCCGCGTAGCGCAGGATGGTGTCGGCCAGATCGTTGACCGCGGGTGCGCCGATCCGGTCGGCGAAACCCTCGGGGAAGATGACCCGCAGTGCGGCGGCCATCCGTTCCACCGCCGCACCGTAGTGCCGATGCAGCAGTTCCTGGGCGAGCGCGGGGTCGTCGACGATCATCTGGTTGAGGACCCGGTGCCGGCGAAACCGCATGATGGACAGCGTGAACGCCTCGACATAGTAATTCGCCTGCGGCTTGGCGCTTTTCAGCTCCGCGGCGATATCGGCGAACAATGCCACATTCTCGCGCTCGATGACCGCCCCGACGAGCTCGTCGCGGTTGGCGAACCGGCGATAGATGGTGGTGCGGCTGACCCCGGCCCGGCGCGCGACATCGTCCAAGGCGACCTTCCGGAAGCCATGCCGTTCCAGCTCGACCAGCGCCGCGTCGAGGATCGCAGCCCCGGCGTCAGCCGCGGGCATAGCCCACTCGGGCGAACTTGCTGTAGCGCACCGACATCGGCAACCGGTCCCAGATCCAATTGACCGGCCTCGAGCGCCAGAAGGCGGCGAACCGCTGGTAATTGCGCTCCTGACGTTCGGTCCACGGCAGCCCCAGCAGATCACGCGCCCGCGGCGGGAGGCCGCCGGTGGTCAGGAACGCCGCGACGGGATCGAAGACCTTGGCGATGATCTTCCATGCCGTGGGGTTGACACCCTTCGGGCACGGGAATCCCTTGGTGACGTAACCGACGCCGTACTTGGCCGACTTGTGCGGTACCGCAACCTCATTCATCATCCGGTCCCAGTACTGCACGAACTCGGCGTAGGTCGCGGGCATTGGCCGGTCGCTGACTCCGTAGCGGCGGTACCAGGTCTTGGATTCCAACCAGATCTGTTCACGCTCGGCATCGGTGAGGCGCTTCACGAAGGTGTCGGCGAAGTAGTAGATCTGCTCGACGAAGGTGGCGTGCGCCCAGTAGTAGGTCTCGGGGTCCAGGGCGTGGTAGCGGCCGGCCGGCTGACCGTCGGGGCCGGGCATCGCGCCCTTGATATTGGTGTGGAAGTCGCGCACCTGGGTGCCCGCGTTGTTGTCCTCGGAGCCGTAGACCGTCTTGAAGATCGGCGGGATGGTCCGCTTGAGCCGTTCGGCGGTATCGGAGAAGAACGTGGAGTGATCGAGCACGCCCTGGCCGAGTTCGGCGAGCATGTTCTGCAGGACAGCAGGCCGGGGGCCGATGAGATACATCCGGTTGTCGCCGAAGTATTTCCACACCAGGGAGTCGGGACCCAGGGGCAGCGCATCGTCCAGCGCCTCGGGCGTGTTTTCGACCAGTTCCGTCATGCGAAACAGTGTTACAGATTTTGCACTTTGTTCCAACGTGGTGTGGCGGGGGTCATATCTTGGCTCGTTTCGGCGAACAGGCTGCGCTCGAGCCACGCCAGTCGCGCGCATTCTGCGGTGAGGCAACGACCCTTTGCGCAGACGGCGGATCCCATGCTGATCACCGCCCTTTCGGCACCTTGATCAGCCCATACGCAGTTATCCACAGGGGGCGCGATCGGCCTTGTCACGTCGGTGGGCGCGGGTAGCATAGAACACATGTTCGAACAGTCGGGGTTGTCGGAGCTGAGCGATGAGGAGCTCATCGCTGCGGTCACCGATGCCACCCGCGCCGAGGCGGCCGCGGCGGCCCGGCGGCTTGCGTTGGTGGCCGAGGTCACCGCACGACACTGCGAGGACGAAGACGAATCGTCGGCGTTGAAGTTGATCGACGGGTGGGCACTCGCGAAGGCCGAGATCAGTGCCGCCTGCACCCTCGGTCCCCGGGCCGCCAGCGCCCAGATGCGCATCGCGATGGCCCTGCGTGATCGGTTGCCGAGGACCGCGGAGGTGTTCGCCCGCGGGTTGGTGTCGGCGAAGGTCATCAATGCAATCACTTGGCGGACCCAACTGGTCTGCGATGAGGAGGCGTTGGGGTTGATCGATGCCGGGATCGCCGGCACCGCCCACGAGTACGGGGCGCTCTCGGAGGCCGCGTTGATCCGGGCGGTCGACTTCTGGGTGCACAAGTTCGATCCGATCGCGGTCATCCGCTCCAAGGCCGCGGCCAACGACCGCTACATCGACTTCGGCGACACCGATGACCCCGACGGGGTCGTGTCGTTCTGGGGACGCATGCGCACCACCGACGCCGCGATCAGCGACACCCGCCTCAACGACCTCGCCAACAGTGTCTGCGACGGTGATCCCCGCACCGTGGCCGAACGCCGCGCCGACGCCCTGGCCGCCGTCCTGGCCGGCGCCGAAACCTTGACGTGCCTGTGCGGTGACCCCGACTGCACCGGGTCGGGCAAGGATCCTCGGGCCGGTGCGGTCACCATCTACGTGCTCACCGGACAAGAACCCGACACCGGGCACGGGGCGAAACCAGATGACGGGCCTACGCCCGAGTCGGGTCCGGTGCCTGACACGCCCGATGGCGATGGGGTTGAGGAACAGTCGGTGGCCGCGCCGCCGGCTGAGCAGCCCGCCGCGAAAGAAGGCAGTACCCATCCGCGACCTTCTGATCCGCGCCCCGCTGCCCCGGCCGCCAGCACTCGACCTGGCGTGGGTGCCGGCATCACCCTGGACGGGGCGATCATCCCCGCCCACCTCGTCGCTGACCTCATCGCCGGTGGAGCGAAAGTCCGGCCCCTGAGCAGCGCAACCGACCTGGGCTCCGAACCCCGCTACCGCCCCTCAGCCAAGCTGGCGGCCTATGTCCGCATGACCGCCATGACCTGCTGCTTCCCCGGCTGCGGACAACCCGCCCAACGCTGCGACCTGGACCATGTCACCCCCTGGCCTGCTGGGGCAACCCATCCGGGCAACCTGCGCCCACTGTGCCGTGAACACCACCTACTGAAAACCGTGAAAGTTGGGTGGACCCCGAAAGCGCACCCCGACGGCACCACCACCTGGACCGCCCCGAACGGACACACCTACACGACAAAGCCGCTGGGGCCAGTCCTGTTCCCGCACAACACCATCGACACCCCGATAACAAGAACACGGCACATCACCCTGATCGGGGAGCGCGGCAATCTCGGCGACCGCGAACCCGACATCCCACGACGCCAACGCACCCGACAACACGACCGCCAATACCGCATCAACGCCGAACGAACCCGCAACGCAGGAGAACTCGCCCTCGAAAACGCCCGCGGACAACCGGACTTCTAAGTGCGCGACGCCCGCAATCTGACGATGCCCAGCACCGTCAGCACACCGGCGACGGTGGCGAGCAGCAGCGCCAGCAGGATCAGCGGCGGATAGTAGATGACCGTGGCCACCGTCGGCTCACCCTCCAGAACCGGCGGTAACTCCGCGTCCGAGCGCGATGCCCACCAGCTCAGCACGCAACCGACCAGGGCAAGCAGCGCAGCACCCAATTGGATCATTGCGGTGCGCCTCACGGCATCTGCTCCTCGACCAGTCCGACCAGGGCCGTGCGCAGAGTGCGATGCTTACGAGCCCATGCCTGCCCGGTCCGCTTGTCGGTCAACTTGATACCGATACCGGTCCGGCCGCGCGGAATCCCGCTGAGCTCACCAAAGGCGCGGTAGGTCTGCCACTTCTCGCTCTCGCCACGCTTGAGCTCCGGATAGATCTGCACGATATCGGCGATCGGTATCCGTTCGGTGCCCTGGCGCAACGTCGTCGGCGTCAACTCCACCGAGGTGTGGATACGGGCGGCCTTGATCTGGATCGCCAGGAAACCACTGACCAATATGCAGAACACCGCGGGCACGCCCAGGCGCCATCCGGCACCGCCGGACACCTGGATCAGCGCCATTGCCAACCCCGCGATCGGACCGGCCAGCAGCCACCACCAGGTGCCGCCGGGCTCGTGGAAGAGCACCTGTTCGGCACGCGGCTCGGTCGGACCCTTGTCGATCGGTTCGTCCTCGGTCATTGCATGTCCAAAAACCAGTCCGTGGCCGCCGGCCGCATGAACAGGGTGGCACCGATGGCCACCGGAACCACCCCGAACAGGGTGGGCAACGTGATGGTGAACGGAGCCAGCAGCGTCAACAGGAACACCATCAGCACGACCGCCGCGGCCATCACCACGACCGACCGACGGAATCGCAGGTCGCCATTGCGTGCGCGCCCGGCCAGGAAACTCAGCGCCATCCCGACCACGGCCCACAACACACTGAGCCCACCCAACAGGATCCGCAGGTTCTGGACCGTCTCGGGTGACACGTCCTTCCCGAACACCGCGTCCTCGGCACTCACCGCCACACTCAGGCCCAACAGGCCACCCGACAGCAGCAAGACCGAGCCCACCAGGACCAACCAGAATGCGATGTTGACGATGCCGGGACGCGCGGGTGACGAGGGTGCGGTCATGATCCCGGCAGCCTAGCGGGTGAGGTATTCGTGGGCGTCCTTGCGGTGCAGCAGCACCACTCCGCCCAGTATCAGCACCGAACCCACGATGGTGCAGGCCGCGTACCCGAAGGCGGCCACGGCAGCACTGCGCTCGACGGTGAACAGACTGGTCACCGTATAGACCACCGCGGTCAGTCCGCCCGCCGTCAACAACGTGCGGGGCCAGCGGTAGCCGAAGCGCAGTAACCAGGTGAACGCGGCGACGACCGCGGCAATCACGACGACGAACAGCACCGACGCCGCGTAGATGTACCAGGCCACCTCGATGGGTGCGGTGAAAAGATCGATCAGGTAGCCGAGCACCATCAGGATCAGTGCGGCCGCCCACAACCAGGCACCGGTGTCGACGTCTTCCGGGCGCACGTTCTCGGCAGGGGCAGGCTCGGTCACTTCAGCCAGCCGGCAGCCTCGGCCGCCCAGTAGGTGAGCACGATATCGGCGCCCGCCCGGCGGATGCTGGTCAGCGATTCCAGTGCGGCGGCCCGCAGATCGATCCAACCGTTGGCCGCGGCGGCGCTGATCATCGAGTACTCCCCCGAGATCTGATACGCCGCGACGGGCACCGGCGAGATCTCCGCAGCCGCGGCCACCACATCGAGATAGCTCATGGCGGGCTTGACCATCACCATGTCGGCACCCTCATCGATGTCCAACGTGACCTCGTGCACGGCCTCGCGCGCATTACCCGGATCCTGTTGGTAAGTACGCCGATCGCCGGACAGGCTGGAATCCACGGCCTCCCGGAACGGGCCGTAGAACGCCGAGGCGAACTTCGCCGCATACGCCAAAATCGCGACGTCCTCGTGCCCCGCCTCATCCAGACCGTCCCGGATGGCCGCGACCTGGCCGTCCATCATGCCGCTGGGCCCGACCACATGAGCACCGGAATGCGCCTGTGCGACAGCTAGTTTGACGTACTGATCGTTGGTCGCGTCATTGTCGACCCGGCCGTGTGCATCGAGCACACCGCAATGACCGTGATCGGTGAACTCGTCGAGGCAGGTATCGGCCATCAATACGGTGGCATCACCGAGGTCGCCCGCCAGGTCCCGCAGCGCGGCGTTGAGCACACCGTCGGGATCGATGCCGACGCTGCCGGAGGCATCCTTGTCCTGCGCCTGCGGAACGCCGAACAGCATCAGCCCGCCCACCCCGGCGGCCACCGCGTCGGCGGCCGCACGACGCAACGAATCACGGCTGTGCTGAACGACTCCCGGCATCGAGCTGATCGGGCGTGGCTCGGTCAGCCCGTCGGCGACGAACATCGGCAACACCAGGTGCCGGGGTTCCAGCGTCGTCTGCGCGACCAGCCTTCGCATCGCCGGCGTGGAACGCAGCCGACGGGGACGATGTCTGGGGAAACCCATTTACCGGCGGCGGCTCTTCTTGCGCGGCGGCGGCAGTGCCCCCTCGGCACGCAGCCGGGCGGCGTGCTCGGCGAGCGCCTCGACCAGCGGGCCGACCGCGGCCGTCTCCGGCTGCACATCGACGCGCAGGCCGAATTCGACTGCCGTCTCGGCGGTCTTGGGACCGATACAGGCAACGATGGTGCGCGCGTGCGGCTTACCAGCGATGCCGACCAGATTGCGGACCGTCGAGCTGGAGGTGAAGCAGACCGCGTCGAACCCACCGGTCTTGATCATCTCGCGGGTGTGCGCCGGCGGCGGGGCCGCACGCACTGTGCGGTAGGCCGTGACATCCTCGATTTCCCAACCGCGTTCACGCAGACCCTCGGCCAGCGTCTCGGTCGCGATATCGGCGCGCGGCAACAGCACCCGGTTCACCGGATCGAAGATCTCGTCATACGGCGGGAACTCGTCGAGCAGGCCCAGCGAGGACTGTTCACCGGCGGGCACCAATTCGGGGTTGATACCGAAGGCACGCACCCGATCGGCGGTGGCCTGACCGACACAGGCGATCTTCACACCCGAGAACGCTCGGGCGTCCAGACCGAATTCGTTGAACTTCTCCCAGACGGCGCGCACGGCGTTGGTGGAGGTGAACACCACCCACTGGAACCGGCCGTCCACCAAACCCTTGACGGCCCTTTCCATCTGGGCCGGGCTACGCGGCGGCTCGACGGCGATGGTGGGCACCTCGACCGGCAGCGCGCCGTGGGTGACCAGCCGGTCACTCATCTCGCCGGCCTGATCCTTGGTGCGCGGCACCAGCACGGTCCAGCCGTACAGCGCCCGGCTCTCCCACCAGTTCAGCTTCGCGCGGTTGGCGACCGTCTTGCCGATCGTCACAACCAGCGGACCCGACAGCGGGCCCGGCGTGCCACCGGAGGGCTCGGCCGCGTTCAGGATCGCCTTATCGCCGAGGCCGACCAGCGTGGTCTCCACCGAATGCTGCTGGCAGGTGGTGCCGTGCGCGGTGATGACGGCCGGGGTGTTCTCGGCGAGGCCGTACTCGACCAGGGTGCGGGCCGCATCGGCCAGGTGGCCGGCGGTCGCGTGCAGGATCAGCGGCCCGGGGGCGGCGGCCAGTGCGGCCCAGTCGACGTTCGGGTCGCGCACATCGGCGACCGTGTGCGACGAGCCCAGCGGCAGGCCTGCGTAGGTCGGCACGGCGGTGGTATCCGGCAGGCCCGGCACGATCTCGAAGTTCAGCTGGGTCCGAGCCAGCGCATTGACCTCGGCGATCACCGCGTCCACGGACAACGGATCACCGGCGACCAGGCGGACGACGTCGACGCCGTTTCGCGCCTCGGCGGCCAGCGTCTTGGCCACCTCGGCGGGATCGCCCAGGGCCGGTCGCACGTCGGGACCACCAGGCACCACCGCGGCGACGGTCTCACCGTCGGGCGTCTCGGTGGCGGCGGGCTCGGGACCCGAGGTCGGCGGCAACTCGGAACCGGCCAGCGCCAGCACCGACTCGGGCACATCGGGATCGGTGAACACGGTGGCCGCATTGGCGAGCACGGTCCGCGCACGCGTTGTCAGCAGGCCCGGATCACCTGGGCCGGAGCCCACGAATGTGATGCGGCCGGGCCGAATCTTGCGGCCCCGGTTACCTGCGTGCCCAGTCATCTGTCACTCCCAGCGTCTGCCAACACGTCGCGTGCACCCAGTTCGAACAACTCCGCGGCCACCGAGAGCCCCAGCTCCCGTGCCCGCTCGGGAGTCCCGATACCGGACGCACGGATCACGTCGGATCCGTCCAGCGCCGCCACGCACGCGCGCAGCGACAGCTCTTCGAAGACGCGGCCTTCCTCATCGATGGACTCGACCACCTCAGCGATGGCACCCACCGGTGCGGAGCAACCCGCCTCCAGTTCGGCGAGCAGGACACGTTCAGCGATGACCGCGGCGCGCGTGTCGGCATCTTCCAACTCCGCCAATGTCGCGACGAGGTCGGAATCCGCGGCACGGCATTCGACCGCGAGCGCCCCCTGAGCCGGTGCCGGCAACATCTGCACCGGTTCCAGGGCCTCGGTGACAACGTCCAGCCGTCCGATGCGGGCCAGGCCCGCTCGGGCGACGACGACGCCGTCGAGATCACCGCTGCTTACCCTGTTCAACCTGGTGTCTAGGTTGCCTCGTAGGGGGCGGATTTCCAAACCGAGACCCAGTGCTCTAAGCTGCGCGGCCCGTCGCGGGCTCGAGGTACCGATCACCGAGCCCGCCGGGAGCTCACCGAGCACCAGTCCGTCACGCGCCACCAGCGCGTCCCTGGAGTCCTCGCGGGGCGGCACGGCGGCGATGGTGAACCGTTCGTCCCGGGCGGTCGGGAGATCCTTGTAGGAGTGCACGCAGGCGTCCACCTCACCGTCGGCCAGCGCCTCGCGCAGCGCCGCGGTGAACACACCGACGCCGATATCGGCGATCGGGCCCTGATTGCGGTCGCCCTCGGTGGAGATGATGACCAGTTCGGCTTCGTGTCCGTTGGCGATCAACGCGTCGCGGACGAAGCCGGCCTGGGTGGTCGCCAGCAGGCTGCCCCGGGTGCCGATTCGGATCACTGAGTATCGGTATCTGATGCGATCAACGGCAGTTCGCCGCCGGCTACGGCGTCGACGGCCTGCGGGTCGAGTTCGAACAATTCGCGCAGCGCCTCGGCGTAGCTGTCCCCGCCGGGCGCCCCGGCGAGCTGCTTGACCCGCACGGTCGGGGCGTGCAGAAGCTTGTCGACGACCCTGCGGACGGTGCGGGCCACCTCGTCACGATGCGTGGAATCCAGCCCCGGCAGCCGGTTGTCGAGGCGCAGCAGCTCGGCCTCGACGACGTCGGCGGCCCGCTGACGCAGCGCGGTGACCGTGGGGGTGACCTCGGCCATCCGCTGGCCGGCCAGATAGTTGGCGACCTCGTTGGCGACGATGGTGCGCGCGGCCTCGGCATCCGAGGACGCCGCGCGGGCCCGCGGTTCACGCTGGATGCGCTCCATGTCGATGACGTGGACGCCGGGCAGACCGTTGACCGCGATGTCGATATCGCGCGGCATGCCCAGATCGCACATCACCAACGGCCGATCGTCGTCGTCACGGGCGGCCAGCGCATGGTGCACGTCGGCGAGCGTCATGACCGGGCGGACCGCACCGGTGCTGCTGACCACGACATCGGCGGTGGCCAGCACCGCGGCGACATCATCGAGCAGATAGGGGTGCGACGCCACGCCGAGATCGGCGATGTTCTGGGACAGCCTGCGGGCGCGCGGCAGCGATCGGTTGACGACGTCGACACGTTCGACACCGGCGCGGACCAGATGCTTGGCGGCGAGGGCACCCATCGCGCCCGCACCGACGACCACAGCCCGGCGACCGGCGAGGCCACCGATGCGCCGTTCTGCCATCTCCAGCGACACCGACACCACCGACGCGCCGGCCGAGTCGATGCCGGTCTCGCTGTGTACCCGCTTACCGACGGACAGGGCGCGCTGGGCCAGTTCGTGCAAGGTGCGGCCGACGCTGTGGTTGGCCTCGGCGGCGGCGTAGGCGCGGCGCACCTGACCGAGCACCTGCTGCTCACCGATCACCAGTGAATCCATCCCGCTGGTGACCGAGAAGAGATGCTCGACGGCGGCCTCGGCGTAGCGCACATAGGCATATTTGGTGAGGTCGTTCAGTCCCATGCCGGAGCATTCGGAGAGCACCTGGCCGATGACGGACAGGCCACCGTGGAACGCGTCGACGACGGCATAGATCTCCACCCGGTTGCACGTGGAGAGCACCATGGCCTCGGTGACCAGCGACGACTGCAGGAGCTGATCGACGATCTTGGCCTGGTCGGCCTCGTCGGTGCTGAGCTGCTCCAGGACGGAAACCGGCGCACTGCGGTGCGACACTCCGAATAGCAGTACGCTCACGGCATCATCACCCAGATTCTTCCCGTCACTCGCCCTAGGCCACGGTCCAAAGTAGCCTTTACCTGCGCAGCGACCAAATTAGCTGAGATCTTTTCGTAACTGCGCTTCGTCGACCTCCCAGTAGCTGTGTTCGACACCGTCCAGGAGCACCACCGGCAGCCGATCGCCATACTCGGCGCGCAATGCGGGCTGACCCGCGTCGGCGGCGACGTCGACATCGACCGACTCCCACTGCACGCCCAGTTCGGCGGCCAGTGCGTCCAGCGTCGCGGCGGCCGCCGCGCACAAGCTGCATCCGGCACGTGTGAGCAACAACACCTGATGGTCCACGCCCCCAGTATCGGCCCCCGGTGACTTAATGTTGAACGGTGTCCGACACGCCTCCGCCGCCACCGCCGGACCTGACCGCGGCGGCGTTCTTCGACGTCGACAACACCTTGGTGCACGGATCATCGCTGGTGCACTTCGCCCGCGGGCTGGCCGCGCGCAAGTACTTCACCTACCGCGATATCGCCGGGATCATCTACGCGCAGGCCAAGTTCCAGTTCACCGGCAAGGAGAACAGCGACGACGTCGCCGAGGGCAAGCAGAAGGCGCTGGCGTTCATCGAGGGCCGTTCCACCGCCGAACTGGTCGAGCTCGGTGAACAGATCTACGACGAGATCATCGCCGACCGGATCTGGCCGGGCACCCGCGCACTGGCGCAGATGCACCTCGACGCCGGCCAGCAGGTGTGGCTGGTGACCGCGACGCCATATGAGCTCGCCGACACGATCGCCCGTCGGCTCGGCCTGACCGGCGCGCTGGGCACCAT
The DNA here is from genome assembly GCF_000691525.1 of Mycolicibacterium neoaurum ATCC 25795. GTDB lineage: Bacteria > Actinomycetota > Actinomycetes > Mycobacteriales > Mycobacteriaceae > Mycobacterium > Mycobacterium neoaurum. The sequence goes on along the minus strand of NZ_JMDW01000008.1, from coordinate 166,588 downwards.
CGCCGAATCCGTCGACGGCGTGTTCACCGGCCGGCTCGTCGGGGACATCCTCCATGGCGCGGGCAAGGCCCATGCGGTCCGCTCCTTGGCCATCCGCGAGGGCCTCAACCTGCGTCGATGCACCGCCTACTCGGACAGTTTCAACGACGTGCCGATGCTGTCGCTGGTCGGCACCGCGGTCGCGATCAATCCCGACGCGGCGCTGCGCGATGTGGCCCGCGAGCGGGGCTGGGAGATCCGCGACTTCCGTACCGCCCGCAAGGCGGCCCGCATCGGAGTGCCCTCGGCGCTGGCCCTCGGTGCGGTCGGCGGGGCCCTGGCCGCGGTCGCCTCTCGCCGCGACGCCGGTCACTGAGCGCCCGCACGGTAGGCTGACCCGCCATGGGCATTGCCGAAGAGATCGTGGGAACCCACTACCGGTACCCCGACTATTTCGAGGTCGGCCGCGAGAAGATCCGCGAGTTCGCCACCGCGGTCAAGGATGAGCACCCCGCCCACCACAGCGAGGAAGGTGCCGCCGAGCACGGTCATGACAGCCTCGTGGCCTCGCTGACGTTCATCGCGGTCGCCGGGCGGCGGGTGCAGCTGGAGATCTTCAACCAGTTCGATGTGCCGGTGAACCTCGAGCGGGTGCTGCACCGCGATCAGAAGCTCGTCTTCCACCGCCCGATCAAGGCCGGCGACAAACTGTGGTTCGACTCGTACCTGGATTCGGTCATCGAATCGCACGGCGCCATCCTCACCGAGGTGCGCGCCGAGGTCACCGATGACGATGGCAATCCGGTGCTGACCAGCGTCATCACCATCCTCGGAGAGGCCGAGCACGAGGGTGAGGCCGACGAGGTCACCGCCCAGATCGCGGCGGCCCGGGACGCCTCCATCGCGCGGATGGTCGCCAACCAGAACAGCTAGTTGTGAGTTGAGATCGACATTTTTGTGGTCTCAGGACGCCTGCGACGACAGCTACGTCGATCTCACGGACGCCAGCCCCGCGACAGGAGTGCCGTCCGGGCCTCGGAGATGATCTCGACCGGCCGGTCCTCCTTGATCACGTGCAGGATCCGCCAGTCCAACCGGCGCAACACCCGCCCGATCTTCACATCGTTCACGTAGTCGTGTCGGCTCGTCAGGTGCAGCTGCCCGTCGTACTCAGCGCCGACCTTGAACTCCTTCCAGCACATGTCGATTCGCCGGACATAGCGGCCTTCCTCGTCGTACACCACGAACTGCGTTGTGGGTCTGGGCAGGCCGGCGTCGATGAAGAGCAATCGCAGCCAGGTCTCCTTCGGGGACTCCGCTCCGCCGTCGATGAACGGCAGAGTCGTCCGCAGCTGCGTCGACCCCCGCGCCCGCGGATGCCGCGCGGCGATCGTCACGACCTGCTCGACCGAGAACGGTCGCGCACGTTGCAACGCGTCGAGCCTGGCGACGGCCCGATCACGCGGAAGGTACCTCGCCAGGTCGAAGGCGGTACGTGCCGGGGTGGTGACCCGGATTCCCGAGATCGTCGCGATCTCGTCCGGTTGCAGGGTGTCGTTGCGCACGATCAGACCCTGCTGGGTACGACGTCCACCCATGACCACCTCGATTGGCTCATCGGCGTCGACCCACTTCGAGCCGTAGAGTGCCGATGCGGCTACGCCGGCGATGACGGCGTCGGGTGCTGCCAATCCGATGCCGACAATGCGATCGCGGAGCGACACCTCGTGCTCAGCGGGAACATAGATCCCCCGGTAAATCGGCCGATACCGGCGTCGCAGCGCGAACGGCGTCAACTCACCGGAAGCGACGGCGTCGGCGCCGACGAATGGGATGCGCATGCTGGATCAGACGCAGCGACTGCCTGAACGGCTCCATCGATTTCGTGAGATCGACGTTTCGGTCCTCTGACGACATCTGCGACCGCATAAACGTCGATCTCGCGCCGCCTTGTAAAGGGCTCAGCCCAGGAAGGTGTTCCGGCGACTCGCCAGCAGCTGATACAGCGTGTGCTGGATGGTCTCGCGGACGTGGTCGGTCAGCTCGAAGGTGATCATCGGGTCATCCGCCGCACCCTCGTCGTAGCCGTCGGTGGAGATCGGCTCGCCGAACTTGATGTGCCACTTGGACGGCAGTGGCACCAATCCCAGCGGACCCGCCAGTGGGAACAGCGGCGTCACTGGGAAGTAGGGCAGCCCCAGCAGTCGCGCCAGCAACGTGATGTCGCCGATCTTGGGGTAGATCTCCTCGGACCCGACGATCGAGCACGGGACGATGGGCACCTGCGCGCGCAGCGCGGCCGAGACGAAGCCACCGCGGCCGAACCGTTGCAGCTTGTAGCGATCCTTGAAGGGCTTACCCAGCCCCTTGAAACCCTCGGGGAACACGGCGGTGAGCTCACCGGCCGCGAGCAGCCGGTGCGCATCGGAGGTGCATGCCACGGTGTGTCCGGCCTTGCGCGCCGCCTGGCCCACCACGGGCATGTCGAAGACCAGATCCGCTGCCAGCAAACGCAACGCCCGTTGACGCGGATGGTGATCATGCACCGCCACCGACGCCATCAGCCCGTCGAAGGGCAGCACGCCGGCGTGATTGGCCACCACCAGCGCCGCCCCGTCCAGCGGCAGATTCTCGATACCGCTGACCTCGACGCGGAACCAGTTCTTGAAAAGCCCACGCAGCAGCGGCAATACGACGTTGTCGTTGAGATGAGGATCGAAACCGAACTCGTCGACGGTGTAGTCACCGGTCATCCGGCGGGTGGCGAAATCGGCGATCGCGGAGATGGCCTTGGACAGTTCGTTGGGGACGTCCTCTTCGGCGGCGGCCGCGCCGTTGTTCCGATGCTCGTCGATCTCGCGGACGACGGCGGCGATCTCCTCGGCGGAGGCACGCTCGTCGGAATCCGACAGCAGGGAGGGATGCCTGCGCGCACCATCGGCACGCTGAGCGGCGCGGCGCGCGGCGGTCGAACGACCCGAATTCGCGCGCAGCGGAATCACTTTCGCCTTTGATTCACCCGCCACCGAACAACCTCTCCCCAACCCGACGTCACGTCGTCCCCTAGCCGCCGCAGCGTTGCGCCAGCGCCACTGCCCGACCCTCCACAGAGCGTACCCATTTCGGGTCGATGATCGGCGTCAGACCACGTCCCCGCACGTAATCGTCGAATGCCTCCGCGGTGGTCCACTTCGGGATATAGCCTAAGTCGTTTCGCATCCTGGTGGTATCCATCACCCGACCGAAGCTCACATAGTTCAGCTGCTCGCGGTCGAGCTCGGTATAACGGGTGGCTCGGCGCAGCGAGTCGATGACGGCCAGCGCCGAACGCGGCACCGGCAGCGCGACGCGGCCCGAACGGCGGATCGCCTGACTCATCATGATGATGCCGTCGGCACCGACATTGAAGGTGCCGGGTCGGCCCGCCACGGTGGCCCGTTCCAGCGCACCGAGCGCGTCCTGTTCGTGCAACAGCTGCAGCCGGGCATCGCGGCCGAGCACCGTGGGCACGACCGGGCCGGCCAGGAAGCGCGAGAGCGCGGTGTCCATCGCAGGACCGATCATGTTGGCCAGCCGCAGGATCGTCACCGCGATATCCGGGCGTCGCCGGGCCAACCCACGGGCATAACCCTCGATGTCGATGCTGTCCCGGGCGAAACCATCGGTCGGCGGTCGGCGCGCACTGCCGTCCTCGGTGAACCGGACCGGATCGCGCGACGTGGACCCGTACACCTCGGAGGTGGACTTGAGCACGACGCGGCGCACCGACGGCGCCTTCTGCGCGGCCGCGAACAGCTGGATGGCACCCATCACGTTGAGCTCTTTGAGGGTGGCCCGTCCACCGGCACGCGGCGCGTAGGAGGCCGCCGCGGCGTGGACGACGGTGTCGACGTTGCCGTTGCGGATGACCTTGGCGATGAAGGGGTTGCGGATGTCGGCGCGCACGAATTCGGCGCGCCCCATCCGCCGCAACAGATCCTTGCTCGGTGCTATCGCATCCACCGCGATGACATGGTCGATCGCGGGGTTCTGCGCCAGGCGTGCAGTCAGGTACCCGCCGAGAAAACGGCAGGCCCCGGTGACCAGGACGACTTTCGGTGCGGAACCAAGCTCATCCATCGGGCCAGCCTAGCGGCCGGAGCCGAAAGCTACTTACCGAGTTTTCTGCGCTGGACCCGGGTGCGACGAAGCAGCTTACGGTGCTTCTTCTTCGACATGCGCTTACGCCGCTTCTTGATTACTGAACCCATGAACTCCGCTACCTACCGATGTGTGAACTGACCGGGTCACCTTACCCGGGTGCCCCGGCCCGGAACTAATCAGCCGGCGTCGAAGTACGAGGTCTCCAAGAGGTCGTGCACCGCCTTGGCGTGTACGCGGAACGAGCGACCCACCCGTACCGCAGGCAGTTCACCGTTGTGCACCAGGCGGTACACGGTCATCTTGCTGACCCGCATCAAGCTGGCGACCTCTGCGACGGTGAGAAATTGAGCCTTCGGCTGGCCGTCGCCAGCGGAATCCCGCGCCGATGGCCCGTTCATTGACGTCATCGCAACCCAATCCATAAGGCACGGCCGGGCCAGCGGCTTCCCCACCGCTGGCACGCACGCGTGCATACACGAGGAGAATAGCGTGGCCACTGGGGTTATTGCGACGGGTGTGGGCTAATAAGTCCGAAATTGGTGAACTACTCTGATGTAATTCCTAGCTGCTCAGAGCGTGTTTTCGCCGCTTGCACGGCGTCTGCCACGGCACTGCGCAGGCCGCCGCGCTCGAGTTCTCGCAGACCAGCCGCGGTGGTACCACCCGGTGAGGTCACGATAGCCCGCAGCGCGGTCGCAGAGGTGTCCATTACGCCATTCGGTGCCGAATCCCGGCGGTCCAGCAGCATGGCCGCCGACCCCGCCATCGTGTGCACCACGAGCTCGGTGGCCACCTCCCGTGACAACCCGGACGCGACGCCCGCGTCGACGAGCGCCTCGACCATCAGGAAGAAGTACGCCGGACCCGAACCCGATACCGCGGTGACCGCGTCCATCTGCGTCTCGGTCACGGTCAGCACATCGCCGACGGTGTCGAAGATCGCCGCGACCTCCTTGAGCTGCTCCGGGGTGGCGAACCTGCCGGCCGCCACCGCACTGACGCCGCCGCCGACCACCATCGGCGCGTTCGGCATCACCCGCACCACCGGAGAGCCCGCTGGCAACTTGTTCTCGAAGAACGTCGTGCTGACACCCGCGGCGACGCTGACGAAGACCGTCTCGTCGCTGTCGTTGTCGGCCTTGGCGACCGCCTCGGCGATCTCCGCGGTCACCGCGGAGACATCACCGGGCTTGACCGCCACGATCACGTAGGACGCATTCTCGACGGCGTCGGGCACCGAGGTCACCAACACCTGATGCATCTCCGACAGCTGCCGGGCCCGGTCGGGATGCTTCTCGGCGACCACCAGATCCTTGACCTGACGGCCCGCCCTCAACAACCCCGAGAGCAGGGCCTCGCCGATACTTCCTCCGCCGATGATCGCAATTCTCGCCACCGGGAAAGCATGTCACGGAACGTGACATGAGTTCGCTCAGGACGCGGGCACCAACGCGAGCTGACGGCTCTGCACGATGATCCGGCCGCCCGCGTCGACCACGACATGGTCCTCGTCGAACCACTCCTGCCCGATCTGGGTCGTCGTGCACAGCACCCGCAGCCAGCCGTCGACCGGAACGGCCCGCAGGAAGGCCGTCAGCTGGACGGTGGGTGCCCAACCCAGCCGGTTGACCCCGAAGGTCACCGGGGCCGACACATCACCGCACAGCAGGGCGAACAGGACGTCCGGGGCGGCACCGCGCGGCCGCACCCAGTATTCGATCACCGGCGGGCCACCGTCGGAACGCGGCGCCATGGTGGTCAGCGAGGGCCGGATATCGCAGCCGTGGGCCAGGTGCACCACATCGGCCATCGGATGTCCCGGCCCGATCGGCTCCAGCCCGGGCGGTGGTTCCGGGGTCATCAACGGGACCACCGGATTCGTCGACAGCAGCGGGACGGTGTCGTTCTCCGGCACACCGAGCGTGATGGCCGCGCGCACGGCGACCCGCTCGCCCTGGCGTAGTTCGACGTCGACCAGGCTGATCCGACGACCCCGCTTACGCACATCGGTGAGAACCCGCAGTGGGCCAGGGTCCGGCGCCCACAGGAAGTTGCCCGACACCGCGATCGGTTCCACGCCAGGGACGCCGATCTCGGTGCGCGCGGCATTGGCGCACAGCGCCAGCATCGCCCCGCCGTGCACCTTCGGCCCGATCGTCCAGTGCTCGTTGAGCGCCCCGGTGTAGACCCCGTCGCCCGCGGTTTCCAACCGCATCGCGTCGCTGAACAACACACTCATCTCAACAGGTGCTCCCTTGCGAATTGGAGTGACTCGGTCAACAGCGCATCCCGTTCGGCGGCATTGCGCGCGCCCGAGGTGGTGACCTCAAGGATGACGTGACCGGTGAAATCCGACGTCGCCAGCTGCCTGCAGATCTGCGCGGCGGGCTGGTTACCGCGACCGGGAACGAGGTGTTCATCGGTGGACGCCCCGCTGCCGTCGCAGAGGTGCAGGTGCACCAGGCCCTCGCCCATCCGGCGGGCCATCTCGAGGGCATCGGTGCCCGCGGTGGCGCTGTGCGAGAGATCGAGCGTGTAGTGCGCGTGGCCACCGTCGAGCGGATCATAGGACGGTGCGAAGGCCGAAATCGCCGGGCCGGGATCGCCGCCGCGCCGGCGCATCCGCTCGATCGACGGTTTGCCGGTCCCCCAGAACCGGTCGGCGCGGAACGGGAACATGTTCTCCACTGCGACGTAAACGTCGCTGCCTGCCTCCAAGGCCGCGACCTGCGCGCTGAACCCGTCGGCGTAGCGGCGCTGCCAACGGAAGGGCGGGTGCACCACGACGGTCTGGGCACCCAGCTGTTCGGCGGCGCGGACGCTGCGCTCGAGCTTGGCGATCGGGTTGGCCCCCCAGACCCGCTGCGAGATCAGCAGGCACGGCGCGTGCACCGAGAGCACCGGGATACCGTACCGCTGCGACATGTCCTCGATGGCATCGATGTCCTGGCTGACCGCCTCCGCCCACACCATCAGCTCGACCCCGTCGTAGCCGAGGCGGGCGGCGTGCTCGAACGCCGCCTCGGTGCGCAGCGGATATACCGAGGCCGTCGACAGCCCGACCTTGATCGCGGGACGCACTAGCTCGTCATCAGGTGGATTGCAGCAACGCCAGCGGACCGAGAGTGACCATGGCGCCCACCGCTACAGCGATCAGCGTGCTGGCGATGTCCTCGGTCTTGCGGACCACCCGCACACCCACGACCAGGCCCAGGATCACCAGCACCGACAGCGCCAGCGCCACGATGTTGTTCCACTTCCAGAGCTGGTCGAAGGCGATGAACAGCCCGGCGCCGAGCGCAACGGCCAGCACACTCTGCACGACGACCCACAGCCCGCGCATGAATGCCGAACCCTCGTGCGCGTCGCCGGCGTCGCCGATCAGCAGCAGCTCGGTGTCGTCGAGATCGCTGCGATCCAGATCGCCGCTTTCCAGGTCGATGTCCTCGGGGCCAGGAGTCCGGGTGCGCCGCGTCGCCTCGTCGGCCACCGAATCGCCGCCGAACAGCGTGTCCGAGGGAGACTTCAGATAGGACGGCCGGTCGGCCGCGCCGGCACCGTCGTCGTCGAGCAGCGGGTCCGGGCTCATCGCCTCGGCGGTCGCCGCATCGGTGGACTCGGCTTCGGCGGTCCGCCGGGAGAACCCGTGTGCGCGGCGGCGGGGCTGGAAGGCCACCGGCTCGGGCTCGGCCTCGCGCTGCTGCAGGTGGGCGTCGTAATCGGTGGCCGCCGCGTCGACGGCGGCGGCCTCCTCGGCATCCGGTTCTGGTTCGGCTTCCGGCTCGACGACTTCAGATTCGTCGACTTCAGCTTGGTCGACTTCAGATTCGTCGGGGGCCTCGGCTTCCGGCTCGTCGAGGACGGGTGCGTCGACGGCGGTCTCCTCGGCCGTGGGAGCCTCGGCGGCCACCTCGTCGACAGGCGGTTCGGGGGCAGGCGCCGGCGGCTCGTCGGTCATCGAGACGATCGGGATCTCCCCGGTCAGCTCGGCGACGGTCACCGCATCGGCGTTGCCACGACGGCGCCGGCGACGCCCACCGGGCGCGGGCGCTCCGATCGACCCGTTCTTGGCGAGCAGCTCGGCGACCGAGATGGGTCGCGTGGCCGTGTTGTCTGCGTTGCTGTTGGTATCAGTCATCGTCTTTTGCCCTCGGGAGTGGCTGGGATGGTCTCGACCAGGGCGGTTCCGTCGGCTTCACTGTCGAGTTTGCGCAGGATCAGTCCCTCCCGCAACGCCCAGGGACAGATCTCCACCGTTTCGACACCCAAGGCCTTCATACTCGCCTCGGCAACCAGCGCCCCCGCCACGATCTGTGGCGCCCGCTCGGCACTCACCCCCTCCAACTCGGCTCGGTCGGCCGTTGTCATCCTAGAGATGAATGCGATCAACTGGCGCAGACCGCTCGCGGTCAGCGTTCGTTTGACCCGCGGCCCCGCTCCCGACGGCGCCGCGCCGGTGAGTCGCGCCAACGACCGGAACGTCTTGGATGTGGCGACCGCGAGGTCGGGTGTGCCCGCCGACTGGATCACCGATCCCGCCTCGGAGAGTTCGGTGGACAGCCAGTCACGAAGCATCGCCACCCGCCGACGACCGGGCGGATCCTCGGCGAGCCACTCGCGGGTGAGCCGGCCCGCTCCCAGCGGTAACGACAGCGCCACCTCGGGCTCCTCGTCGACCCCACTGGACAACTCCAACGAGCCGCCACCGATGTCGATGTTGATGATGCGCCCGGCGCTCCAGCCGTACCACCGCCGCACCGCCAGGAAGGTCAGGCGCGACTCGTCGACACCGCTGAGCACGCGCAGCGACACCCCGGCCTCGGACTGCACCCGCGCGAGCACCGCCTCGGAGTTGGTGGCGTCACGGACCGCCGAGGTGGCGAAGGCCATCAATTCCGAACATCCCGAACTGGTCGCGATCTTGGCGAACTCGTCGACGGTGCTGACGAGTTTGTCCGCGCCCTTGCGGGTCAGCTTTCCGGTCGAGTCGATCGCCTCGGCCAACCGCAGCGCGGCCTTGGTGGAACTCATCGGCGTCGGGTGTCCACCGCGGCGGGCGTCGACGACCAACAGATGAACCGTATTGCTGCCCACATCCAGCACGCCCAATCGCACGCGACCAAGGTTAATGGGTTTACCGTTGACAACTGTGAAGACGTCACCCGTCGGCGGTAGGCAACTCGGAGGAGTGGGTGGCGAAGTCGAGCTCGACTTCGCGCGCGAATGGGTCGAGTTCTACGACCCCGAGGACTCCAACCACGTGATCAGCGCGGACATGACGTGGTTGTTGTCGCGCTGGACATGCGTTTTCGGCACGCCCGCCTGCCAGGGAACGGTGGCCGGCCGCCCCGATGACGGCTGTTGCTCGCACGGCGCCTTCCTCTCCGACGACGACGACCGCGCCATGCTCGACGATGCGGTCACCAAGCTGACCGACGAGGACTGGCAGTTCCGCAGTAAGGGGCTGGGTCGCAAGGGTTATCTGGAAGACGACGAGTACGACGGAAAACCCAACCAGCGGACCCGAAAGTACAAGGGCGCCTGCATATTCCTGAACCGGCCCGGCTTCGCCGGTGGTATCGGCTGCGCGCTGCACTCCAAGGCGCTCAAACTGGGCGTCGAACCGCTGACGATGAAGCCCGAGGTCTGCTGGCAGTTACCGATCCGTCGCACCCAGGACTGGGTGACCCGGCCCGACGGTTCGGAGATCCTCAAGACCGTCATCACCGAATACGATCGGCGCGGCTGGGGCGAAGGCGGTGCCGATCTGCACTGGTACTGCACCGGGGATCCGGCGGCCCATGTCGGCGCCAAGCCGGTCTGGCAGTCCTACGCACCCGAACTCACCGAGCTGCTCGGCGAGAAGGCCTACGCCGAGCTGGCCGCGATGTGCCGGCGCCGAGGACAACTAGGACTGGTCGCCGTACACCCGGCGACCCGCGCCGCCGAGTAGGACGGGTCTCAGCCCTCCAGCTTGTAACCGAGCCCGCGGACGGTCACCAGGTGTACCGGGCTGGCCGGGTCGGACTCGATCTTCGAGCGCAGCCGCTTGACGTGAACGTCCAGGGTCTTGGTGTCACCGACATAATCGGCACCCCAGACCCGGTCGATCAGCTGTCCGCGGGTCAGCACCCGCCCGCTGTTGCGCATCAGATACTCGAGCAGGTCGAACTCCTTGAGCGGCAACGTGATCTGCTCGCCGTTGACGCTGACGACATGGCGCTCGACGTCCATCCGCACCGGGCCGGCCTCCAGCACCCCGTCGGCGATACCGGCATCGTCGTTGTCCGCGCCACGGCGCAACACCGCGCGGATGCGGGCGATCAACTCACGGGCCGAGTACGGCTTGGTGACATAGTCGTCGGCGCCGAGTTCCAGGCCGACGACCTTGTCGATCTCGCTGTCCCGCGCGGTCACCATGATGACCGGCACGCTGGACCGCGACCGCAGCTGCTTACAGACATCGGTGCCGCTCATTCCGGGCAGCATGAGGTCCAACAGGACGATATCGGCGCCCGCACGCTCGAACTCGGCCAGCGCCGAGGGGCCGTCGGAGACGACGGTGGCCTCGAACCCCTCCTTGCGCAACAAGAACGCCAGTGGATCAGCAAGGGACTCTTCGTCTTCCACGATCAGGACACTGGTCATCAGCGTGCAACCTTCCTCATTCTTCATCATCGGCCGAATGGCCCTCAGGTATCGCCGGAATCGACAGGGTGAACGTCGAACCGGTGCCCGGCTGACTCCACAACCGAATCGATCCGTTGTGATTGGCCGCCACATGCTTGACGATCGCCAACCCCAGACCGGTGCCGCCGGTGGCGCGTGAGCGCGCCTTGTCGACCCGGAAGAACCGTTCGAAAACCCGCTCCTGGTCGGCGCGGGCGATACCGATTCCGCGGTCGGTCACCGCGATCTCGATCTCGTCGCCGCGGCGACGCCTGCTGATCGACACGTCCGATCCGTCCGGGGAGTACGCGATGGCGTTGGACACCAGGTTGGCGATCGCGGTGACCAGCAGCCGCTCGTCGCCGAGCACCCGGAAACCCGTCGGCGCATCGGTGGTGATGGTGATGTGCGCGCTGTCAGCGGCGACCTTGTAGCGCGAGACCGCCTCGGCGACCACATCGTCGACGTCGACGCTCTCCAGATCCGGCAGCGCTTCCGCGCCCTGCAGCCGGGACAGCTCGATCAGCTCACCGATCATGTCGGCCAGCCGCACCGACTCGATGATCATCTTCTCGGCGAACCGGCGCACCGTTTCGGGATCCTCGGTGGAGGCCAGCATGGCCTCGGCGAGCACACCCATGGCCCCGACCGGGGTCTTGAGCTCGTGGCTGACGTTGGCCACGAAATCTCGGCGGGTGGCCTCCATCCGAGCCTGCTCGGACTGATCCCCGACGAACACCACCGCGAACTGATGTGCGCCCTCCACCAGCAACCGCACATGGCCGCGGACCGCCAGACCCGAACGGCCGGACTTCTGGCGTTTGCGCGGGGACAGGTCGATATCGACATCGGCGCCCGTGGCCAGGCAACGCTGCACCGCCTGCCAGGCGCGGTCGTCGAGCAGCCGGTCGCGCACCAGGCCGAGTTCGATGGCCTGGTCGTTCATGTAGACGACATCGCGGAAGGTGTCGACGACGACGATCCCCATCGGCGACATCGCGGCGATATGGCTGAGCATCTGGGAGACGGTGATCCCACCGCCCTCTTCGATGTCGCGCTCGGTCCGGCGGGCGGCGATCTTGCGCATCGCCACCATGCCGACGGCGACGCCGATTCCGAGCGCGAGCACTGCCAGCGCTGCCGCCAACAGCAGCGCGGAACCGACACTCACGCGAAAATCGTACGCATCGGGTGAACGACATCCCAGCAGCAAGCAGCCAAACCGGGACAAGTCACACGCAGAAAGACCAGTATTCGGCGGCCGTTTACCTGGCGCTCACCTTTCGTGCGCTACTTGGCGCCCTGCGCCGCGACGGCCGCGGCCCCGGCGGCGGCGGCCTCGGGATCCAGGTACTTCCCGCCGGCCACCGTGGGCTTGAGATTCTCGTCCAGCTCGTAGAGCAGCGGGATACCGGTCGGGATGTTCAGGCCCACGACATCGGCGTCGGACATTCCGTCCAGATACTTCACCAGGGCGCGCAGCGAGTTGCCGTGCGCCGCGATCAGCACCGTCTTACCGGCCTTGAGGTCAGGAACGATGGCCTGCTCGAAGTACGGCACGAAACGCTCGACGACATCGGCGAGGCATTCGGTCAGCGGGGCCCCGCCCGGGATGTCGGCGTACCGCGGGTCGGCGTCCTGGCTGAACTCACTGCCCTTCTCGATCGGCGGCGGCGGGGTGTCATAGCTGCGCCGCCACGCCATGAACTGCTCTTCGCCGTACTTCTCCTTGGTGGCGGCCTTGTCCAGGCCCTGCAGCGCGCCGTAGTGCCGCTCGTTGAGCCGCCAGTCCCGGTGCACCGGGATCCAGTGCCGGTCGGCCGCGTCCAATGCCAGGTTGGCGGTGGTGATGGCGCGGCGCAGCAGCGAGGTGTAGAGCACGTCGGGTAACACGCCCTGCTCGGCGAGCAGCTTGCCGCCGCGGACCGCCTCGGCCCGGCCCTTGTCGGTGAGGTCGACATCGACCCACCCGGTGAACAGGTTCTTCTGGTTCCAGTCGCTCTCGCCGTGGCGCAGCAGGATCAAGGTCGGCATGACTGGAATCTTGCCATGACCGGTCAGTCCTCGATGAGGTGCTCGAAGGCTTCGAGGTTCTTCAGGGATTCGCCGCGGGCAACCCGCCATTCCCATTCCTTCTGGATGGACGAGCGGAAGCCCAACTCCAGCAGGGTGTTGAAATCGCTGTCGACGGCCTCGAGCACCTGTCCGAGCACGCGGTCGATCTCCTCGGCGGTCACCGAACTGTTGGCCATCCAGCCCACCAGGTAGATATCGCCGAGATTGTCCAGCGTGTAGGCCACCCCGTAGAGCCTGCGGTTGCGCTTGAGCAGGAACTTGTAGACGGCCTCGAAGTTCTCGTCGGGACGGCGGCAGACGAAGGCCTCCACCCGCACCGAATGCTCGCCGACGCTCAGGATGGTGTTGGTCTTGAGCCTGCGCTCCCCCGGCAGCGCCACCACGAGGCCGGGCAGACCGCCCTTGACGCCCTTGTGATGGGTGTATTCCAGGTCGTTGGCGGCCAGCGTCTCCTCGATGATGTCGGTGACACTCATGCTCGTCCCACCCTCGCTCCGGTCCTCGCTCGTACCTCGCTGCGATCCTCACTCACGCGCGACTTCGCGGTGACACTCATGCCCGCACCCCCCGGCGCAGCGCAAAACGACGGCCCGTCCGCCGGGTCGGCGTCGCCGATCGGGGATGCCGGGACCGGTAGTCGGTGATGGCGCGCCCGTAGCTGTCCATCAGCCCGTCGACGGTGTGTGCCCAGGAGAAGGTCGCCGCGTGCGCGACGGCGGCCGTGCTGAGTCGATCGGCGTCACCGGCGAGCACCGACTGCAGCGCCGCCGCCCAGTCCCCGGCATCGTGGCCGTCGACCAGTGCGCCGGTCACGCCGTCGCGCACCGCCACCGGCAGACCGCCGACGGCGGCGGCCACCACCGGGGTACCGCAGGCCTGCGCCTCGACGGCGACCAGTCCGAAGGATTCGTTGTAGCTCGGCACCGCGACCATGTCGGCAGCGCGGTAGATACCGACCAACTCGTCGCGTGATTGTGGTGGGAGGAATGTCACGCGATCGGTGATACCCAACTCGGCCGCCAGTCGAACAAGCCCGTTCGGAGTGTCCATGCCGGATCCGGACGGACCGCCGGCGATCAGCACCCGCAGGTCGGGGACCTTGGCCGCGGCCCGCAGCAACACGTCCGGCGCCTTCAACGGCTGGATGCGGCCGACGAACGCGACCACCTTGTCGTCCTCGGCCAGGCCGAGTGCCGCACGGGCCTGACGCCGCGAACCGGGTGTGAACACCGCCAGGTCGACGCCGGGGTGCACCACGTCGATACTGGCCGGGTCGGCATTGTGCAGCGAAACCAGTTGGTGCGCCTCGATTTCGGTGTTCACGATCAACCGGTCCGCCTCATCGACGACCTGTTGTTCACCGACCGAACGCAGGACCGGCTCGGGGGTGTCACCTTCGGCAAGAGCCGCGTTCTTGACCGCGGCCAGCGTATGGGCGGTATGCACCAGCGGCACCGCCCAGCGATCGGATGCCAACCACCCCACCTGGCCGGAAAGCCAGTAGTGCGAATGGACGATGTCGTAATAGCCGGGCTCGTGGGTGGCCTCGGCGCGCAGCACCCCCGCGGTGAACGCGCACAACTGGGTGGGCAGGTCGTTCTTGTCCAGTCCCTCGAACGGGCCCGCCACGACGTTGCGCACCAGAACCCCGGGCGCCACCTGGACCACCGGCTCATCCGAGGAGGACGTGGCGCGGGTGAAGATCTCGACCTCGACACCGCGGCTGGCCAGTTCGAGCGCGGTCTGCAATACGTACACGTTCATTCCGCCGGCATCGCCGGTACCCGGTTGCGACAGCGGTGAGGTGTGTACCGACAGGACCGCGACGCGGCGGGCCTCCGTCAGTCCGGACGGTTCGGGTACGACACGCACATGCTCATGTCTACACCTGCGGCGGACCGGCGAAACCTGCGGGATCAGGACGCGCCGAGCACCCCGGCCTCACTGCGGCGCTGCTGCGCCCGTCGCATCGCGGCGATCGGGTCGGCGTAGAGGCCGCCGAGGGAGACCACACCGGCGCCGGCCTCCTGCACCCGGTTGCCGAACGCCGTGACGCGGATATCGCGCGCACCCAGCACCGAGCGGTCCGCGAAGGCCCGCTCCACCAGTTCCATTCCCTCGGGATACTCGGTGAAGGCCTGCCCGCCGACGACAAGATCATCGGGGTTGAGCATGTCGCGCAACAGGGCCACCGCCTCGCCGAGCACGCGGGCCCGTTCGGCCAGCAGGGCGCGCGCTCCCTCGTGCCCGCCGCGCGCGGCGCGCAGCACCGTCGCCATCGTCGAGGTGGGGCCCTCGGCCGGGATGATGCGCTGCGCCCTTGCCGCGGTCAGGACCGCCTCGTCGCTGACGGTCGACTCGAGTTTCCCTGAGCCACCGAGCAATTCGGAGCTGACCGGCAGTGCGGCAATCGTGCCTGGGCCGCTGGCCGGGGAATGCACCCGGCCGCCGATGGACAGCGCGTAGCCGACGGTCTCCCTGGCATAGACATACAGGCTGGTTCCGGCCTGCGTGTTCGGACGGCGCACGGCGAGCAGCAGTTCGGCGCCGGCCATGGCGTCCACGTGTGAGGCGACCGAGACCGGCAACCCGAGTGTCTCGGCCAGCACCGGCCCGACCGGCGCCTCGGCCCAGCCCAACCGCGGGTGATCGAGGTAACCCGAGGTGCTGTCCACCACGCCGCCGCTGGCCACGCCGACCCACAGCGGGCGGCGCCGGTGCCAGCGGCTGAGGTACCGACGCGCACTGCCGGCCAGGGAAGCCAGCGCCGCGCTCTGGCTGCCGCGCGGGGTCGGCGTCTCGACGACGTCGAGGGTGCGGCCGAACAGATCGGTGGCCACGATGCTGGTGGTCTTGGCACCGATGTGCAGACCGAGGGTCAGGTACGGCTCGTGGTTGACCTCGACAGGGATCCGGGGACGGCCGATCGCCCCGGACACCGCGAGATCGGCGCGCTCGCGCAGCACACCGGCGTCGAGCAGGGCGGTGACCTGACGGTTCACCGTGGCGATGCTCAGGCCGGTGACCCTGGCGATCGCGTCACGGGCGATCGGGCCGCGCTGCCGAGCTGCGCCGAAGACCGATGCCGCGGCCACCTCGGCGACCTTGAGTGACGGCGCGACGATGTGATGGCGGGCCAACAGGGCGCGCTTGGCATGTGCGGCGGGGGTCTGACGAACGACGGTGGCGGTGCTCACGATGGTGTCCTCTGGGCTGAGTGCGGAAGGGGTGGGCTTCTGCCACACCGGCGACTCAGCGGGACGAACGAGGTCCTCAGGTCAGCAAGGCGCGGCGGGTGCGCAACAACAACACGCACTCCGCACGGCGAGACGGCTCGCCTGGCTGATCGAGATCACGGCGTCAAGGTAACACGAGGATCGTGTCCTGCGCGACGGGTGGATATCGCGGCCTAGTGTTGTCACCATGACGACCTCAACCGACAAGCGCCGCGTCGCGGTGGTCACCGGCGCCAGTGCCGGCATTGGCGAAGCGACAGCCAAAAACCTTGCGTCCCTTGGTTTTCACGTGGTCTGCGTAGCCCGTCGCGAGGGTCCCATCCAAGCGCTGGCCGCCGAGATCGACGGCACCGCGATTGTGGCGGACGTCACTGACCCGGTCGCGGTCGCGTCGCTGGCCGAACAGCTGGATCGCGTCGACGTGCTCGTCAACAACGCCGGCGGCGCCCGCGGCCTGGAGTCGGTGGCCGAGGCCGATATCGAGCACTGGCGCTGGATGTGGGAGTCCAACGTGCTGGGCACCCTGCAGGTCACCAAGGCACTGCTGGGAAAGCTGATCGACTCCGGTGACGGGCTCATCGTGACCGTCACCTCGATCGCCGCGCTGGAGACCTACGACAACGGTTCGGGCTACACCTCGGCCAAGCACGCCCAGGGCGTGCTGCACCGCACCCTGCGCAGTGAATTGTTCGGAAAGCCGGTGCGGCTCACCGAAGTTGCGCCGGGAATGGTCAAGACCGACTTCTCGCTGAACCGTTTCGACGGTGACGAGGGCCGCGCCGAGAAGGTGTACGCCGGGGTGACCCCGCTGGTCGCCGAGGACATCGCCGAGGTCATCGGGTTCGTCGCCAGCCGACCGTCGCACGTCGACCTGGACCTGATCGTGGTTCGGCCGCGCGATCAGGTGACCGGCGCGACCGGCTCCCGGATCAACCGCCGGACCTAACGGCCCGCGGTCGTCGGCGTCGAAGTCGAAGTCGTCGGGTTTGCCGACGGCGTCGGCGCGCCGCTCGGGGTGACCGGGGCGGTCACCGGGATGCCCGAGGGCGGGCTGTTCTTGCTCAGCGCGGACATGGCCTGCCACTCACTCCACGGCACCGCCCAGTCCCAGATGTCGCCATCGGCGTAGGACAGGTCGATGCGGGTGCCGGTCACCTCGACCGGGTCGCCGTACATCGCGGTCTGGAAGTACTGCTCGGCATCGGTCAGCGAGAGGTTGATGCAGCCGTTGGTGACGTTGCTGTTGCCCTGGGCGCCCGAGCTGGCCGGGTTGGCGTGGATGAACTCACCGTTGTTGGAGATGCGCACCGCGAAGCGTTCCCGCACGTTGGCGTAGCCCGCGGCCGGGTTGGTCATGTAGAAGTCCTCGTACTTCTCGGTGACCACGTGGATACCGCTGCGCGTCACGTTGCGGTCCAGGTCGCCCTCGCCGTAGCTGCACGGGAAGTCCATGATGACCGCGCCGGTCCCGTCGAGCACCTGGATGCGGTGGCTGGACGCCTCGGCCTTGACCACCTGGCGGCGGCCGATGGTGAAGTCCAGAGTCGAATCCGCCGCGCCATAGGCCTGCGGCCCGAACTTCACCCCGTAGAGGTCGGCGTCCACGTGCACGGTGGTGCCTGCCGGGTAGTACTCCTTGGTCCGCCAGTGCACCCGCGAACCGCCTGCCTCATCCGGCAGCCAGGCCCAACTGCCCTCCACCGCGGGGGTGGTGGTGACCTTGAGCGCCTTCTCCACGTCGGCGCGGTGCTCGTCGGCGATGGCCGCGTCGAATTGCAGGATGATCGGCGCCGCGACTCCGACGGTCTGACCGTCGGACAACTGGAACTGGCCGTTGACGGTGGTCTGCGGGTTCACCGTGCGGAAGCTGCCGGTGACCGGCACCGCCTTGCCGTCCTGGCCGACCACCGAACCGGACCAGGTGTATTCGGCCCCGTAGCCCAGCGGCTCGGAGACGGTGAACTCGGTGCGGTCGCGGTTGAGCTTGCCGGCGACCACCTTGCCGTTGGCGTTGGTCAGCGCGATCTTCTGGAACCAGCCGTCGCTGACGACGACGCCGGCGGGCGAGGTCGGGGTGATGTCGGTGGCCGCGTCGTCCGGGGTCAGCGTGAAGGTGGGCGCCTTGGCTGCGGCGGATTCCTCGACCTGCGGAGTTCCGGCGGGCTTACCGGCACAGGCCGCCAGCAGTCCGGCACCGCCCAGGCCCAGCACTGCGAGCGCACGACGCCGGCTCAGCGGTGCGTTCTCGGACTCGGCGGGTGGTCTCACGTGGACCAAGAGTACCTAGAGCGCGCACCCGACCAGCACGGGCTCGGGTGTGAGTTCGATCCCGAAACGCGCACGCACGCCATCCCGAACGGTCCTGGCCAGGGCCAGGACATCGGCGGTGCCGGCACCGCCGCGGTTGGTCAGTGCCAGCGCGTGCTTGGTGGACAACCGCGCCAGAGCGTCGTCGCCGGGATACCCCTTGCCGAAACCGGCCTGCTCGACGAGCCAGCCGGCGGCCAGTTTGACCCCGTCGGGGGCCGGATAGCGCGGAACCGGCCCGTCGACGGCGTCCCGCACTCGCTCATAGGCCTGCTCGGTAACGACCGGATTGGTGAAGAACGACCCCACGCTCCAGGTGTCGTGATCGTCATCGTCGAGCACCATGCCCTTGGCAGCACGCAGCTGCAGCACCGCCGCGCGCACCCGGTCGGGCTCGATTCGCTCCCCCGGCTCGGCGCCGAGGCGGGTGGCGAGCTCGCCGTAGCGCAGCGGCGCGGACAGGCCGTCGGCGTTGAGGGTGAACTCGACCTCGGCGACGATGACGGCCGACTGATATTTCAGCGCGCTGTGCCGGTAGCCGAAGTCCAGTCGTTGCGGATCCACCCATTCGGCCAGCCCCGTCCGGCGGTCCAGGATCCGCACCCGGGAGATGGTGTCGGCGACCTCCGCGCCGTAGGCGCCCACATTCTGGACGGGGGTGGCACCTGCGGATCCGGGGATGCCCGACAGGCACTCCAGGCCACCCAGACCGTGTTCCAGGGCGGCCACCACGACGTCATCCCACTGCGCGCCCGCCTCGGCCCGCAGTACCGCACCGTGCACCGAGATGCCGGTGGTGGCGATCCGGACCACCATCAGCCCGGTCAGATCATCGGCGAGGACGACATTGGATCCGCCGGCTAGCACCAGAACGTCCTCGGTGACCGGTAGCGCCGAGAGCGTGGCGATCAGCTGTTCGGTGGTCTCGCAGGTGATCAGACGCCGCGCCACCGGACCGATGCGCAATGTCGTCCACGGGGCGATGGCGATGTTCTCGGCAACCGCCGCACCGGCGAAAGTCGGACTGACCACGGACGCTAACGGTAGCGTGCCGACTATGCCGCGTACCCATGACATGGCGGCCGCGTACGGATGCAGCGTCGCGCAGTTGTTCGAAGCCTTCACCGACCGGACGTACTGGCTCGAGCGGCTGGAGAAGTCCGGTTGCGACGCGGTCAACCTCGACGAGCTGGCCACTCGCCCGGACGGCGGCCTCGACATCGGCACCACCCAGACCGTGCGGTTTCACCGACTGCCCGGCTTCGTCAGCCAACTCCATTCCGGCGACCTCACGCTCGTGCGCACCGAATCGTGGGCCCCGATCATCGACGGACGGACCTCGGGCACCATCACCGGTACGGTGCCCGGTGCACCGGTGCGGGTCACCGGGAAGGCCGCATTGCGCGACAGCGCCGAGGGTGCCCAGTTGAACGTGCATGTGGTGACCGAGGTGCGCATCCCGTTGGTGGGCGGCAAGATCGAGGGCTTCATCGGCGGCCAACTGGCCGAGATGGTCCGCCTGGAGCAGGAGTTCACCGAGACGTGGGTCAGGGACCACAGCTGAATCGAGCGGTCGGCTCACCACAGGGCAAACCGACCCGTGGCACCACGGGGTACAACCGGCTGCGCCGCAGCGACCGCTGGCTAGTGCACTCACCCCGGGTGCGGACCGCCCTGCACGCCGCACCCGACCCGTTGGTGGTGGATCTGGGCTACGGCGCACTGCCGATCACGACGCTGGAGTTGGCAGCGCGACTGCAGACGGTGCGCCCCGACGTGCGGGTGACGGGCCTGGAGATCCATCCCGACCGGGTCCGCCTCGCCCAGCAATCAGCCACTGCCACAGTGCAATTCGGGCTCGGCGGGTTCGAACTCGCCGGGTTGCGACCGGTACTGGTGCGGGCGTTCAACGTGCTGCGCCAGTACCCGGTCGAGGAGGTCGAGCCGGCCTGGACGCAGCTGTTGGGGCGGCTGGCCCCGGGTGGCCTGCTGGTCGACGGCACCTGCGACGAGCTCGGGCGGCGCTGCTGCTGGGTGCTTCTGGACGCCGACGGGCCGGTCAGCCTGACCCTGGCGTGCGACCCGTTCGATATCGACAGGCCGTCGGATCTGGCCGAGCGACTGCCCAAGATCCTCATCCACCGCAACATCGACGGACAACCCATCCACGCCCTGCTGGCGGCCGCCGACCGGGCCTGGGCCAGTGCGGCCGGGCACGGGGTGTTCGGCCCGCGGGTCCGCTGGCGGGCGATGCTCGCACAGCTGCGCGCCGAGGGTTTCGCCGTGGACCCGCCGCGGCGGCGATTGCGCGACGGTGTGCTCTCGGTGCCGTGGGCGACCGTCGCCGGGCACGGCTAGCCTCGAGCCATGCGGATTGCCCTGGCTCAGATCCGGTCCGGCACCGACCCGGCGGCCAACCTTGAGCTGGTCGACCGGTACACCACCGAGGCCGTCGACGCCGGCGCCCGGCTGGTGTTGTTCCCCGAGGCGACCATGTGCCGGTTCGGGGTGCCGCTGGCACCGGTCGCCGAGCCGCTGGACGGTCGCTGGGCCGACGGCGTGCGCGAGATCGCCGCGCGCACCGGCGTCACCGTCGTGGCAGGCATGTTCCGCCCGGCCGACGAGGTGCCCGCCGGTCGGGTCACCAACACCCTGCTGGCCGTGGGCGCGGGGGTCGACGCGCACTACGACAAGATCCACCTCTACGACGCATTCGGCTTCACCGAGTCCGCGACCGTCGCCGCGGGCTCGCAGCCGACCGTCATCGACGTCGACGGGGTGGGTGTCGGGCTGACGCTGTGTTACGACGTCCGCTTCCCCGAGCTCTACCTCGAGCTCGCCGACCGTGGCGCGCAGCTCATCACGGTGCACGCGTCATGGGGCAACGGCCCCGGCAAGCTCGACCAGTGGACCTTGCTCGCACGGGCCAGGGCCATCGACACCACCGGCATCGTCGCGGCTGTCGGGCAGGCCTACCCCGGCGATGCGATCGCCGCGCTGGGCCCGACCGGCGTCGGGGGCAGCCTGGTCGCCTCGGCGACCGGCGAGATCATCGCCGCGGCGCACGCCGATCCGCAGCTGGTGGTGACCGATATCGACCTCGCGGCGGCCGCGAAGGCCCGGGACACCATCGCGGTGCTGGTTAACCGCGTCCCATTCGCTAAGGCACAATCGACTGCGTGACCGATCCCTGGGCCCGCCCCACCGACGGCGTGAACCCGCCTCCGTCCGAAGCGCCGGCAGCAATGCCCGCCGAACCGACGGTGTCGACGTCCACATCGACCCCGGCATCGACTCCCCCGTCGAGCACACCGCCGTCGAACTCGAACAAGTTCACCAAGCTCTTCCGCGATCCGCTGTCGATCGTGCTGGTGGTGGTGATCGTCGGCGCCCTGGCCCTGGCCGGCGTCGTGGGCGCCGAGCTGATCGCCCGCAAGATCGCCGACGACACCGTCTCGCGCGTCACCTCCTGCGTCGTGCAGGACAACGTCGACGTGTCGTTCGGCCCCCGGCCGTTCCTGCTGCAGCACTTCGCCAAGAACTACAACAACATCACCGCGACCACGGCGGGCAACCGCATCCGTGAGGCCGAGGGGATGAAGGCCGAGATCGTCATCAACGACGTCCGGGTCACCGGCAACCCCGAGTCACCCGGCACCGTCGGGGCGCTGGACGCCACCATCACGTGGTCGGCGGACGGCATCAAACGCACCATCCAGAACGCGGTGCCGCTGGTCGGTAGCTTCGTCAACGGTGTGACCACCAATCCCGCCGACGGGACCGTGGAGCTGCAGGGCACGCTGGGCAGCATCGTCGCCAAGCCCGAGGTGCGTAACCAGGAGCTGACGCTGACGGTGGAGCGGTTGACCGGCCTCGGCTTCGTGCTCCCGCGGGAGAGCGTGCAGCCGGCGCTGGACGCCTTCCTCAAGCAGATGACCGAGAACTATCCGATGGGCATCCACGCCGACAGCGTCGAGGTCACCGATACCGGCGTGGTCGCGAAGTTCTCCACCCGCAACGGTGTCATGCCCCCGGGCCGCAGCGGCGCCGGCGGCGACCCCTGCTTCGCCGGGTTGCCCTAAAAGGGTTCTTCGGTGCCGCCGGGATTACAGCCGGCGGCGACCATCTCGGCGTCGGTGACGACGGGCCGCCACGGTTCCAGATTCCAGCTCGTCTTACCGGGCTCGACGAACTCGGCGAACTGCCAGTGACAGTTGAACTGGGACTGCATGCCCGGGATATCGGCCTCGGGCGACAAGGACAGCACCTGCGACCAGGCCTGATCCTGCTGGATCTGGGTGCCCGGAATCGCGGCCTGCGCCCGGCCGAGGGCCGTCGGATACACGCGCAGGCTCTTCAGATCGCCCCACTGCACCCATTCGGTGTGGTCGACATAGGCCGGCCCGGCATGCGCCACCGGTGTACCGAGCAGCAGTCCCGCCGAACAGAGGACGACGGCGGCGATATTGCTGTGACGCATCTGTTCAGCGCGACTTTCCCTGGATCTCCAGCAGCTTGGGCCGCACGTCGACCAGATACACGCCGGCGGCGCAGGCACCGATCGCGGCGCCGAACCCGCCGCTGATCAGCAGGCTCAACAGCACTCCGGCACCGAGGATCAGCAGCCACACCGGCTTGGTGAGCTTGCCCGCGGCGGTGTAGGCGTCCGGGCGCTGCATCGCGGCGTGGATGAACGCGTAGAGGCCCACCAGGGCGACGACAATGCCCAGGGCAAAAAGAATGGCACCCGCCAGGTTTGCAAGCATCACACTTGCAGCCTATGCGGGTGCCACCTTGTTGGCGAACCTACTTCTGGGTGACCTTCTTGGCCGGAGCCTTCTTGGCGGCCGGAGCGGCGGCCTTCTTGGCCGGGGCCTTCTTCGCCGGCGCCTTCTTGGCTGGGGCGGCCTTGGCGGGCTCGGCGGCCTCGGCGCGCTTGGGCAGCTCGACGCCGACCAGCTTGGCGGCACGCTCGCCGACCGCGCGGGTCTGGCTGGCGACGGTGCCCAGCGCATCCTGGGTCAGCTCGACGGCCTGGTCGGTGACCTCTTCGACGCGCGAGGCTGCCTCTTCCAGCGCCGGCTGGTTGCGCAGCCGCTCCAGGGCGGCCTCACCGCGCTCGACCAGCTTGTTGTACTGGCTCTGCGCCTCGTCGGCGTACTTGTCGGCGAGCTTGCGCAGCTCCTCGGAGGTGAGCTTGTCGCGCAGCTCGTCGAACTGCGACGGCAGGTCTTCCTGGAGCTTGGTCAGCCGGGCGCGGCCTTCCTCGACGCGGGTCTCGGCATCGGAGCGGGCATCACCGGCGCGGTCGCGCAGGGTTTCGACGATCTCGTTGACCTTGGCCAGTGCCAGGTCGGCGGCGCCGACCGCGGCCAGCAGCGGGGCCTTGAGGTCTTCGATGGTGGGCTGATTCTTCTCGGTCATGACGTTTCCTTTCAGACAGTGGACGGTTGCGGCGGTGCGGCGTCTTCGGTGTCGAGATGGGCGATCTCGGCCTGTGCGTCGGCCTTCTGCGCGGCCTCGGCTTCCGCTTCGTTCTGCTGGCAGAACGACGTGTAGATGTCGAGCAGCACCTGCTTCTGCCGCTCGGTGATGGCGGTATCGGTGACGATGGCGTCGCGCACTTTGTTGCCTTCGCTGGGTTCGAGCATCCCGGCCTGGATGTAGAGCACCTCGGCAGAGACACGGAGTGCCTTGGCGATCTGGTTGAGCACATCAGCCGACGGTTTCCGCAGTCCCCGCTCGATCTGACTGAGGTAGGGATTGCTGACCCCGGCCTTCTCGGCGAGTTGGCGCACCGATACCTGCGCCGCCTCACGCTGAGTCCTGATGTAGCTGCCGATGTCCTGCGCAGCGTTGGCCACAACGCCGGCGAGGTTGTCGTCCTGCGTCATGGTGCCTCCTTCATCCGTCGCTTGTGGCTGACGGTTTCCACGGTGGCACGAAAGTGCTAACTATTGCAAGCAGTCTGCTAGCAGTCTCAGAAGAGCACCTGCGCGATGGTGTAGATGGTCAGGCCTGCCAACGATCCGACCACGGTGCCGTTGATACGGATGAACTGCAGGTCACGGCCCACATGGAGCTCGATTCGCCGACTCGCCTCGTCGGCATCCCAGCGTTCGATCGTCTCGGTGATGATCGCTGTGATCTCCGTCCCATACTGCGACACCAGGTGCTGTGCGCCCCGGACGATCCAGGCGTCGACCTTGGTCCGCAGGTCGGCGTCGTCGCGCAGCGACTCCCCGATCCGGATCACCGTGTCGGCCACCCGACCGCGCAATGCCGAGGACGGATCCTCCACCGATTCCAGCAGGATGCGCTTGGCCGCCGTCCACGCCGTCTCGGCGGCGCGGGCGACCTCGTCGCGGGCCATGATCTGTTCTTTGACGTTCTCGGCCCGCTGGATGGTGGCGGCGTCGTTCTGCAGGTCACCGGCGAACTCGAAGAGGAATTTCGTGGCCGAGCGGCGCAGCTCGTGGTTGGGGTCGCGGCGCACCTTGTCGGTGAAGTCCATCAGCTCGCGATGGATGCGATCGCCGACCAGGTGGTCCACCCAGCGCGGCGACCAGGTCGGGGAATCCCGCTCGATCACCCGCTCGATGACCTCGCCGGAGTTCAGCGACCACTGGAAGGCGCGGTCGGCCAGCAGTTGCAGCAGCGCCTCCTGGCGCCCCTCGTCGAGCAGGCTGGTGAGCACCCGGCCGATCGGCGGACCCCATTGGGGCTCGGCGATGCGCTTGACGATCATCCGGTCCAGCACCTGCTGGACATCCTCATCGCGCAGCATCTCCACCAACACCCGCAGCACCGTCGCGACCTCAGCGGCGACCCTCTCGGCGTTGCGTTCATCGGCGAGCCACTTGCCGGTGCGCGATGCGACGTCGGCGTCACGCAGCTTGGTCTCGATCACATCGGGGGACATGAAGTTCTCCCGCACGAAGGTGCCCAACCCCTCGCCGAGCTGGTCCTTCTTGCGTTTGATGATCGCGGTGTGCGGAATCGGGATACCGAGGGGATGCTTGAACAGCGCGGTCACCGCGAACCAGTCGGCCAACGCGCCGACCATGCCCGCCTCCGCCGCGGCCCGCACGTAACCCACCCACGGCGCGGCGTCACCGCGCGACTGCAGCCAGGTGCACGCCAGGAACACCACGGTCGCACCGACCAGGAAACCGGTCGCCACGATCTTCATCCGGCGCAATGCCAGCCTGCGCTGTTCGTCGGCCACCGAATCGGCACCGGCCAGCGACTCAGCAAAACTTGTCCGCACCACTCCCCCATCATCCGCCAACGCGCAGCCGGCTCGTCCACCGTAGT
This sequence comes from Mycolicibacterium neoaurum ATCC 25795, assembly GCF_000691525.1. Classification (GTDB taxonomy): domain Bacteria; phylum Actinomycetota; class Actinomycetes; order Mycobacteriales; family Mycobacteriaceae; genus Mycobacterium; species Mycobacterium neoaurum. The sequence continues at coordinate 140,861 of NZ_JMDW01000008.1, read as the reverse complement.
ATCAAGGCGACCTAGTGAACGGAATGGAACTCTCGACGGTGGCACAGCAGGGCTCCGCGGCGGTGAAGACAGACGGCCGCAAACGACGCTGGCATCAGCACAAAGTCGAACGGCGCAATGAGCTCGTCGACGGCACGCTGGAGGCCATCCGCCGCCGTGGCGCCAATGTGAGCATGGACGAGATCGCCGCCGAGATCGGCGTCTCCAAGACGGTGCTCTACCGCTATTTCGTCGACAAGAACGATCTGACGACCGCGGTCATGATGCGCTTCGCCCAGACCACCCTCATCCCCAACATGGCCGCCGCGCTGTCGACCGATCTGGATGGCTACGCGCTGGTCCGGGAGATCATCCGGGTCTACGTCGACACGGTGGCCTCCGAGCCCGAGCCGTACCGATTCGTCATGTCCAACAACTCCTCGGCGCGGACCAAGGCGATCAACGATTCCGAGCAGATCATCGCCAGGATGCTGGCCGTGATGTTGCGTCGCCGGATGCAGGCCGCGGGCATGGACACCGGCGGGGTCGAGCCGTGGGCGTTCCACATCGTCGGTGGGGTGCAGCTGGCCACCCACTCGTGGATGTCCAACCAGCGGATGAGCGCCGATCAGCTGATCGACTACCTGACGATGCTGTCCTGGAGCGCGCTGCGCGGCATCGTCGAGGTCGGCGGATCGCTGGAGAGATTCAACGCCCAGGCCCATCCGCCACCCGCGCTGCCGCCACACCTGCTTGACTGAGCTGTTGTGAGCCAGGACAACACCTCCGAACTGTCGAAGCTGTGGAGCCACGAACCCCACACCCACCTGAAGTTCCGCCCCGGTGACAAGGTCTCCGAGATCGACGCCGAGGCCACCCCGGGGTTCACCGGGTCCAAGTCCGACGCCCCTGCCCTGGCCGCCGAGCGCGGTGAGCGGTTCGCAGGTCTGCAGGAGATGCTCTACGCCAACAGCCGCAGTGGTGACAGGCGTTCGGTGCTGCTGGTGCTACAGGGCATGGACACCGCGGGCAAGGGCGGAATCGTCAAACATGTTGTGGGAGCTGGAAACCCGCAGGGAATCCAGTACACCAGCTTCGGTAAGCCGACGCCGGAAGAGCTCTCGCACCACTACCTGTGGCGGATCAACAAGGCATTGCCGTCGGCCGGGCACATCGGCGTCTTCGATCGATCGCACTACGAGGACGTCCTGATCGTGCGCGTGCACAATCTGGTACCGCCGGACGTCTGGGGCGCGCGCTACGACGAGATCAACGCCTTCGAGCGCGAGCTCGTCGACACCGGCACCACCATCGTCAAGGTGGCGATGTTCGTCTCGCTCGACGAACAGAAGCAGCGGTTGGCCGACCGCCTGGACCGGCCGGACAAATACTGGAAGTACAACCCCGCCGATATCGACGAGCGGCTGAAATGGCCGCTGTACCAAGAGGCGTACCAGGCGATGTTGGACAAGACCTCGACCGACTACGCACCGTGGCACATCGTGCCGTGCAACCGGAAGTGGTACAGCCGGCTGGCGGTCCTGGAGCTGCTGATCGAGGCCCTCAAGAGCCTGGATCTGAGTTGGCCGCCCGCCGAGTTCGACGTCGAGGCCGAGAAGAAGCGGCTGGCTTCGGCCTGACTTTCGAGCCGAGGGACCCCGGCCGCGACGGTGTACTCAGATCGAGTTATCGGCTGATTTCTCGATCTGAGTGCACTTTCGACGCGGAATGCGCCTACTTGACGAGCGTGAACTGCCCGATGTTGGTGATACCGCGACGGAAGAAATCGGCGCAGCCGACCAGGTACTTCATGTACCGGTCGTAGACCTCCTGGCCCTGCATGGCGATCGCCTCATCCTTGGCCGCCTCCAGGTTGGCCGCCCACATGTCCAGCGTGCGGGCGTAGTGCGGCTGCAGCAGGTGAATGCGCTGCAGATCGAACCCGGTGTCCGCGGCCAACTTCTCGATGTCCTCGACGGCAGGCAGCTGGCCGCCTGGGAAGATCTCCTCGCCGATGAACTTCATGAACTTCAGGTCGCTGAGGGTGACCTTGATGCCGTTGGTGCGGAAGAACTCCTGGGTGTGGGCCAGGATCGTGTGCAGCAGCATCCGGCCGTCGCTGGGCAGGATGTCGTAGGCACGTTGGAAGAACAGCGGGTAGCGCTCGGCCTTGAAAGCTTCGAACGCTCCGATGGACACGATGCGGTCGACGGGCTCGTTGAACTCTTCCCAGCCCTGCAGCCGGATCTCGACGTTGCGCTTGGTGTCGATCTTGGCCAGCCGCTCGCGGGCGTACTCGGACTGCGCCTTGCTCAGCGTGATGCCGATGACGTTGACGTCGTAGTTGATCAACGCGCGTTCGAGCGCGCCACCCCAGCCGCAGCCGATATCGAGCAGCGTCATCCCCGGCTCCAGCGCCAATTTGCCCAGCGCCAGATCGAATTTGGCGTTCTGCGACTCATCGAGGGTCATATCCTCGCGCTCGTAATAGCCGCAGGTATAGCCCATCGTGGGTCCGAGGAACAGTGCGAAGAAGTCGTTGGAGATGTCGTAGATGGACTGCGACTCCTCGTAGTACGGCTCCAGACCGGACTCAACCTTCGACATACGAAAACAACCCCTGGTGTTGATCAGAAATGACGTTGGCAGGCGCTCACGATTCAGCGGCCCCCGTATCGCATTCGACGACTTTACCCCATGCGGCTCGGCCAGATCGTTAGCCAAGCTCAGTAATCGTAGAAGCCCTTACCCGACTTCTTGCCGAGGTGACCTGCCTCGACCATGCGCAGGAGCAGCGGCGGCGGGCCGTACAGCGGCTCCTTGAACTCCTCGTACATCTTGTCGGCGATCAGCTTAAGGGTGTCGAGTCCGACCAGGTCGGACAAGCGGAGCGGGCCCATCGGGTGCGACAGCCCGCCGACGACCGCGGTGTCGACATCCTCGACGGTGGCGAAACCGGATTCGAGCATCCGGATCGCCGACAGCAGGAACGGCACCAGCAGCGCATTGACGACGAATCCCGAGCGATCCGAACACCGCACCACCTGCTTGCCCAGCACGTTGGCGGCGAAATCCTCGACCCGTGCGGCGGCCGCCTCGTCGGTGACCAGCGTCGAGATCAACTCGACCAGCGGCAGCACCGGCACCGGGTTGAAGAAGTGCAGACCCAGCACCCGCTGCGGGTTCTGCGTCGCCGCAGCGATCTTCATGATCGGAATGCTGGAGGTGTTCGACGCCAGCACCGCATCGGGGTCGGTGATCACCCGGTCGAGCTCGGCGAAGACCTTCGCCTTGACGTTCTCATCCTCGACGATCGCCTCGATGGTCAGCTGCCGGTCGGCCATATCGGCCAGGCTGGTGGTGAAGGCCAATCGCGCGACGGCCGCATCACGGTCGGCCTCGCTGAGCTTGCCCTTGGCGGCGGCCCGGTCCAGCGACGCGGTGATCCGCGTGCGGCCCGCGGCGATCAGATCGTCATTGGGTTCGAAGACCAGCACCTGGGCTCCGGCCTTGGCACACACTTCGGCGATCCCGGCGCCCATCTGCCCGGCGCCGATGACACCCACGCGTTCGATGCTCAACTGTTTCTCCTTGACTCCGGACAGCCGTCAGGCCCCGCCCGCAATGCACGGACGGGGCCTGACGCTATCAACAGCAATTCCTAGTGGAACTGGCCCTCTTCGGTCGAACCGGCCAGCGCGGTGGTCGAGCTGGTCGGGTCCACGGTGGTGGCGATCCGGTCGAAGTAGCCGGCGCCGACCTCGCGCTGGTGCTTGGTGGCGGTGTAGCCACGCTCTTCGGCGGCGAACTCGCGCTCCTGCAGCTCGACGTAGGCGCTCATCTGGTTGCGGGCGTACCCGTAGGCCAGATCGAACATCGAGTAGTTCAGGGCGTGGAAGCCGGCGAGGGTGATGAACTGGAACTTGAAGCCCATCGCGCCGAGCTCCTTCTGGAACTTCGCGATGGTGGCGTCGTCGAGGTGCTGCTTCCAGTTGAACGACGGCGAGCAGTTGTAGGCCAGCATCTGGTCCGGGAACTCGCTCTTGACGCCCTCGGCGAACTTCTTGGCCAGCTCCAGGTCCGGGGTGCCGGTCTCCATCCAGATCAGATCGGAGTACGGCGCGTAGGCCTTGGCACGGGCGATGCACGGCTCCAGGCCGTTCTTCACGCGGTAGAAGCCTTCGGCGGTGCGCTCACCGGTGATGAAGGGCTGGTCGCGCTCGTCGACATCGGAGGTGATCAGGGTGGCGGCCTCGGCATCGGTACGGGCGATGACGACGGTCGGCACGTCGGCGACGTCGGCCGCGAGGCGCGCCGAGGTCAGCGTGCGGATGTGCTGCTGGGTGGGGATGAGCACCTTGCCACCGAGGTGGCCACACTTCTTCTCCGAGGCCAGCTGGTCTTCCCAGTGCGAGCCGGCGACACCGGCGGCGATCATGGCCTTCTGCAGCTCGTAGACGTTCAGCGCGCCACCGAAGCCGGCCTCGCCGTCGGCGACGATCGGGGCCAACCAGTTCTCGACCGAGGTGTCACCCTCGACCTTGGCGATCTCGTCGGCACGCAGCAGTGCGTTGTTGATGCGGCGGATGACCTGCGGCACCGAGTTGGCCGGGTACAGGCTCTGGTCGGGGTAGGTGTGACCGGACAGGTTCGCGTCACCGGCGACCTGCCACCCGGACAGGTAGATGGCCTTCAGGCCGGCACGCACCTGCTGCACGGCCATGTTGCCGGTCAGCGCGCCGAGCGAGTTGACGAAATCCATGTCGTGGAGCTGCTCCCACAGCACCTCGGCACCACGGCGGGCCAGCGTCGCCTCTTCGACGACGGTGCCCTGCAGCGCGACGACGTCCTTGGGGGTGTAGGTGCGGGTGATGCCCTTCCAGCGGGGGTTGTGGTCCCAGTCGTGCTGGATCTGTTCCGGGCTCTTCGGCGTGCCAACGGTGGACATGGTTGCTCCTATCGATTCGGCAACTCGATTTTGTTAACGCTGCAGCGATTTCCACTGAGCTGATACGTCGAGCATGCCTCACGCTATATCCGCAGGTCCACCCGTTTCGCTTGCCAATTTTGTCCAACACGGTCAGCCATGTTGCTAACTTTGCAAATCGGTGAGTCCGCTTTACCGGTTCAGAACCTACCGATCGGTAGCCAGTTTGCGCTGGTCAGTACGCCCGTACTGTTAAACGGCGGGGGTCACCGATTGAAGATCGCCGCCACCGCTTTGGTCTCGTCGCCGACGGCATATGTGAGCGTTGTAACAGTCCGGTCGGTCAGTTCTGGACCGAATCGATCGGTTGAACCGGCCGGGTAGGTGTGCCGGATGATCTCCAACTCGTCGCCCAGCGCCACCGGCAGGTCGTGCTCGATGGTCACCCGCAGCGGCCTTTCCAGCAGTTCCGGCCGGGTGCCGAGAAAGTCCTCGACGACGCTCCAGTACACCGAGTTGTTCATGTGGTCGAAGATGTCGATATCGCTGACGCGGACCGGATAGGGCCGGATCTCCTCGGCATCCGCGCGGTCGCCGGCCCTCAGGTAGGCCTTCCAGCGGAGCCGGTCGACATCGGTGGTGCGGCGCAGACCGGCCAGGAAGTCGTCGGAGATCCGAGCCGGTCCCTGCGTCTCGGCGTTGATGTTGATCCAGAACGCCTCCGATTCCATCAGTCCGCCCTTACGGCCATCTATGCGGACCCGCATCTCACACCATCGGTTCGACGTGCCGGAACACCAGCGCCGCAACCGCAGCATGTCCTTGAACTCGATCGGCCGGATCAGGTCGACCATCGTGCGCCGCACGATCCACAGCGGGTGAGTTTCCTCATAACCCATCTCCCGCAGCTGATCGGACCCGATGTCCTGGATGTGCCGGGTGGCGGCATCGAATTTCAGTCGGCCGGTCCGGTCCACGTCGGCGACCCGCAGCGGCCACTGGGTGTCGAACACATCGGGGTGCGGATCGGGCACGGGCATCATGGTCTTGGCCAAGCCGGTCATTCCTCCAATATGGCCTGCGAAGAATGCAAAGCCAACCTTTGCAACGCTCATTAGGCTGGACGGGTGGCCAAGACCTTCGTCGGATCCAGGGTCCGTCAGCTACGACGGGAACGCGGCTTCAGCCAGGCCGCGCTGGCTCAGATGCTCGACATCTCCCCCAGCTACCTCAACCAGATCGAACACGACGTCCGGCCGTTGACGGTGTCGGTGCTGCTGCGCATCACCGAGGTGTTCGGCGTGGACGCCGGGTTCTTCGCATCCCAGGACGACACCCGCCTGGTCGCCGAGTTGCGCGAGGTCACCCTCGACCGTGATCTGGACATCGATATCGACGCGGGCGAACTCGCCGATATCGTCAGCGCCCATCCGGCAATCGCACGGGCCATGGTCAACCTGCATCAGCGATACCGGCTCACCACCACCCAGCTGGCCGCCGCCACCGAAGGCCGGTTCAGCACATCGGAATCCGGTTCCGGTGCGATCACCATGCCGCATGAAGAAGTCCGCGACTACTTCTACCAACGGCAGAATTACCTGCACGAACTCGACACCGCCGCAGAGGATCTGACGATCCGGATGCGCATGCACCGCGCCGAGCTGACCCGCGAGCTCTCCGACCGGCTTACCCGCGTGCACGGGGTTCGCATCGTGCGGCGCACCGATCTCGGCGACAACGTACTGCACCGCTACGACCCACAGACCCGCACCCTGCAGGTCGGTGACCACCTGTCGGGCGGGCAGTTCGTCTTCAAGCTGGCAGCCGAACTGGGCCACCTGGAATTCGGTGATCTGATCGACAAGCTGGTCGAGGACGGCCATTTCACCAGCGACGAGTCGCGCACCCTGGCCAGGCTGGGACTGGCGAACTATTTCGCCGCGGCAATCGTGCTGCCGTACAGGCAGTTCCATGAGATCGCAGGTAATTTCCGGTACGACGTCGAGCGGCTGTCGGCGCACTACGCGGTATCGTATGAGACCGTCGCACACCGGCTCTCGACCTTGCAACGACCCGATATGCGCGGCGTACCACTGTCATTCGTGCGCGTCGACCGGGCGGGCAACATGTCCAAGCGTCAGTCGGCCACCGGTTTCCACTTCTCGTCCAGCGGCGGCACCTGTCCGCTGTGGAACGTCTACGAGACCTTCGCCAACCCGGGCAAGATCCTTGTCCAGATCGCCCAGATGCCCGACGGCCGCAACTACATGTGGGTCGCACGCACCGTGGAACGACGCGCGGCGCGCTACGGCCAGCCCGGGAAGACGTTCGCGATAGGCCTGGGCTGCGAACTGCGCCACGCCCACCGGCTGGTCTACTCCGAGGGTCTGGACCTGGCGGGAGATCGGGTCACCGCCACTCCGATCGGCGCCGGCTGCCGGGTCTGCGAACGCGACAACTGCACCCAGCGCGCCTTCCCCGCCCTGGGTAAGGCGCTCGACCTCGACGAGCACCGCAGCACAGTGTCCCCGTATCTGGTGCGCACTACCTAGACTCGGGTGCGTGAGCGCCGATACCGCACCTGCCCGTATCCCGCCCGGCGGATTCCGTGAGCTCGGCCCGCTGAACTGGGCGATCGCCAAGATCGGCGCCCGTGGCATCCGGGCCCCCAAGTTCCATCTGTTCAACGTGCTCGGCCAGCATCGGCTGTTGTTCCTGGCCTGGCTGCCGTTCTCCGGGTATCTGCTCTATGCGGGCAAGCTCGATCGCAAGGATGCCGAGCTGGTGATCCTGCGGGTCGGGCACCTGCGCAATTGTGAGTACGAGCTACAACAGCACCGGCGGCTGGCGCGCAGCCGGGGCCTCAAGGCCGATGTGCAGGCCGCGATCTTCGAAGGTCCCGACGCCGACGGCCTGACCCCGCACCAGCGGGTGCTCATCGCCGCGACCGACGAGTTCGTCGTCACCCGGTCGATGTCCCCCGAGACCTGGAGCGCACTGTCGAAGATCTACGACCGCGCGCAGATCATCGAGTTCTGCACACTGGCCGGCCAGTACGACGCGCTGGCCGCCACCATGGAGACGCTGCGTATTCCCTTGGACTTCCCGGACTAGTGGGCCTTCTCGGCCATCACCACGCAGTCACCGCCGAGCGCCTTGGCCTCGTACATCGCCCGGTCCGCGGCCGGGATGACACCGTCGAGCCCGGAGACCGGCTCGGTGCACACCGCCACGCCGACGCTGACGGTCACCCGCGGCTCGTCGGGCACGGCCACCGAGGCCCGGATGCGTTCGGCGACCCAGTGCGCCTGATCGGCCATGATGCGGTCGACCACCAAGAACTCTTCCCCGCCCCAGCGCACCACCACCGCGTGCGGGCAGACGCTGGATCTGATCCGGCGGGCGGTGCGGATCAACACCTGATCGCCCACGACGTGGCCGAGGTCGTCGTTGACGGCCTTGAAACCGTCGACGTCGATCAGCAGCGCGCACAGGTCGGTATCGGGTGGTGCGGACTCGTTGAGCCGACGCACCGCAGCGTCGAGGCCGCGCCGATTGGTCAGTTCGGTCAATGGATCGGTGACGGACTGGATGGAGCTGCCCTGTAGCAGCCAGAAACCGAATTGCAGCGCGGGCAGGATGCACACCGTCACCGCCAGCGCGATCACCGAGCGCGACACGGCGACCTGCAGGCCATAACTGTCGGCGCTCAGCAGCATCCACACCGCGATGCCCAGCACCGATGCCACGCACCACACAATGTGGGCGACGTGCAGCTTGGGCCCATGGAAGAAGACGACGTAACCGCCCGCGCACAGCAGGATCGGGATACCCGACATCGCCAGGTTGGGGTCGCCGAACAGCAACGCCGACAGCGTCATGATGACGTCGACATAGGCGACCAGCAGCGCCGAGACACGTTCGCTGGGCCAGGGCCGCAACGCCCAGCGCGCCGACCATGCCAGCGAGCCGATAGACACCACCGCCCACCCGGCCCGGATCAGCGTCGTGTCGTTGACCGGGGGAACGAAGATGTTGACAGCACCGAGCACGCCCATGACGGCGCCGATGCCGGCGATCAGATAGCGCAGAACCGGGAGCATCCCACGGCTACGCAGGAACTCGATCCGCCACTCGTAGTCGTCACGCTGACGCCACCATTGAAGAAGTAGCTCACCCCGCGCGCCATCCCCCACGGGGTCATTCTTACCGAAAGCAAACGTCTACAAGTACGTGACGGCCAGAACTGTCAACGTCAGCAACATCGGCGCGACCGGAACCGACCACAGGAACGCGGTGGCGACCCGGTCCTTCCGTTGGTGGGCCCGCCAGCCCAGCGCCGCGATGACACCCGCCAGCACGGTGATCACACCGGATACGACGAGCACCCAGAACGGGACATTGCTGGTGTTGATCGCCAGTGAGATGGCCACCAGCCACAGGATGTGGCCGATCACCAGACCGCCGATGGCGGCGACGATCACTGCCCTGGTCGGCACGCGCTCCCCGTCAGAAGTTGATCATGTGGCCGGCCAGGCCGTGGATGGCTTCCTGCAGCGCCTCCGAGAGCGTCGGATGGGTATGCACGTTGCGGGTCAGCTCGTTGACGGTCAGATCCCACTTCTGGGCCAGCGTCAGCTCGGGCAGCAGCTCGGAGACGTCGGGTCCGATGAGGTGCCCACCGATCAGCTCGCCGTACTTGGTGTCGGCGATCAGCTTGACGAAGCCCGTCGGATCGGCCAGTCCGTGCGCCTTGCCGTTGGCGGTGAAGGGGAACTTCGCGACCTTCACGTCGTACCCCTCGTCGCGCGCCTGCTCTTCGGTGAGCCCGAAGCTGGCCACCTGCGGCTGGCAGAACGTGGCGCGCGGCATCATCCGGTAGTCGCCGAGGGTCAGCGTCTCCGCGCCGGCGATGGTCTCGGCGGCCACCACGCCCTGGGCCTCGGCGACATGGGCGAGCTGCAGCTTGCTGGTGACATCGCCGATGGCGTAGATGTGCGGCACGCTGGTGCGCATGTGGTCATCGATATCGATGGCCTTGCGCTCGGTGAGCGCGACCCCGGTGTTGTCCAGGCCGTAGCCCTCGATGTTGGGGGCGAAACCGATGGCCTGGAGCACCTTGTCGGCCTTTAGCTCCTCGGTCTTGCCGTCCTTGCTGACGGTGACGGTGACCTCGTCGCCCGAATCCTCGATGGACTCGACCTTGGTGCCGGTCAGGATCTTCACGCCCAGCTTCTTGTACTGCTTCTCGATCTCCTTGGAGACCTCGACGTCCTCGTTGGGCAGCGCGCGCGGAAGGAACTCGACGATGGTGACGTCGACGCCGTAGTTCTTCATCACGTAGGCGAACTCCATGCCGATGGCACCGGCGCCGGCGATGATGATCGAGGAGGGCAGCTCGCGGGTCATGATCTGCTTCTCGTAGGTGACGACGTTCTCGGACAACGAGGTGCCCGGCACCAGCCGCACCGACGAACCGGTGGCGATGATGGCGTTGTCGAAGGTGACCTGCTCGGTGCCGCCCTCGTTGAGGTCGACGGTGATGCTGTTGGCATCGGTGAACTTGCCGTAGCCGTGGATCTCGGTGATCTTGTTCTTCTTCATCAGGAAGTGCACACCGGCCACGCGGCCGTCGGCGACCTTGCGGCTGCGGTCGAAGGCTGCACCGAAGTCGAAGCTCGCCTCCCCGCTGATGCCGAAGGTCTTGGCTTCCTTGGTGAAGATGTGCGCCAGTTCGGCATTGCGCAGCAGCGCCTTGGACGGGATGCACCCGACGTTCAGACAGACACCGCCCCAGTACTTGGGTTCGATGATCGCGGTGTTGAGACCGAGTTGGGCGGCGCGGATGGCAGCCACGTATCCGCCCGGGCCGGCTCCGAGTACGACGACGTCATAGTGGGTCACGACACCAGCTTATCGCCGTTGCCGATCCGGCCGGATGGCGACCGCGATTGGTTGACAGGCAAGATGGGTACGTTCAGTCGAGCAAAAACCCATCCGGGTCTCGGGCTGTACCGAATACCTTGAGATGTGCCGCTCTTCGACCAGGAAGTTGAATCCCATGGCCAAGAACATGACCCCGCACTTTGAGGACGTCCAGGCACATTACGACCTGTCAGACGAGTTTTTCCGGCTGTTCCTCGATCCCACGCAGACCTACAGCTGCGCCTACTTCGAGCGTCCGGACATGACGCTGGAAGAGGCCCAGCTCGCGAAGATAGATCTTTCCCTCGGCAAACTCGGCCTCCAGCCCGGCATGACGCTGCTCGATATCGGTTGCGGCTGGGGTGCCACCCTGCGCCGGGCCGTCGAGCGGTATGACGTCAACGTCATCGGCCTGACCCTGTCGAAGAACCAGGCCGAGCACGTGCAGCGCAGCTTCGATGCCATGGACTCCGCCCGCGAGCGCCGGGTGATGCTGCAGGGCTGGGAACAGTTCAACGAGCCGGTGGACCGGATCGTCTCGATCGGCGCGTTCGAGCATTTCGGTTTCGACCGCTACCAGGACTTCTTCCGGATGACCTATGAAGCGCTGCCCGCCGATGGCGTCATGATGCTGCACAGCATCTGCAACTTCAGCCGCGAAGCCGTGCAGGCCAAAGGCATCCCGCTGACGATGGATGGGGTCCGTTTCGCGAAGTTCATCGCCGAGGAGATCTTCCCTGGCGGTCGGCTGCCGACCAGCGAGATGGTGCAGGAACACGCCGCCGACGCCGGCTTCGCCCTCACCCGCGAGCATTCCCTACAGCAGCACTACGCCATCACCTTGGACCACTGGGCCGCGGCGCTGGAGCCGCGCCGCGAGGAGGCCATCGCCATCCAGTCCCAAGAGGTCTACGACCGGTACATGAAGTACCTCACCGGCTGCGCCGACCTGTTCCGCAACGGTCAGATCGACGTCGTGCAGTTCACCCTGGAAAAGGGCGCGAAAGGCTGAGCCGGCGGCCCGCCCAACCCATACGCCATCGCCGCTCGGGCGGCCAGGAAGGCAGTTCATGCCCAAGGATCTGACCCCGCACTTCGCCGACGTCCAGGCCCATTACGACCTGTCCGACGAGTTCTTCCGGCTTTTTCTCGACCCCACGCAGACCTACAGCTGCGCCTACTTCGAGCGTGATGACATGACGCTGGAGGAGGCCCAGCTCGCCAAGATCGACCTCGCACTCGGCAAGTTGGGCCTGCAACCGGGTATGACACTGCTCGATATCGGCTGCGGCTGGGGTGCCACCATGCGCCGCGCCGTGGAGAAATACGACGTCAACGTCATCGGCCTGACGCTGTCCAAGAACCAGGCCGAGCACGTGCAGCGCAGCTTCGATGCCATGGACTCCGCCCGCGAGCGCCGCGTGTTGCTGCAGGGCTGGGAACAGTTCGACGAACCCGTAGACCGCATCGTGTCGATCGGGGCGTTCGAGCACTTCGGCTTCGACCGCTACCCGGATTTCTTCCGGATGACCCGCGAGGCCCTGCCCGACGACGGCGTCATGCTGCTGCACACCATCTGCGCGTTCAACCCGGCGAAAGCGAAGGAAGCGGGCATTCCCGTCACCTTCGAGCTCGCGCGGTTCGTGAAGTTCATCATCACCGAGATATTTCCCGGCGGTCGGCTCCCGTCGGTCGAGATGGTCGAGGAGGTCTCGGCGGCCGGTGGCTTCGAGCTCACCCGGCGACAGTCGCTGCAGCCGCACTATGCGCTCACGCTGGACCGGTGGGCGGAGGCCCTCGCCGCCCACCGCGAGCAGGCGATCGAGATCCAGTCCGAAGAGGTCTACGACCGCTACATGAAGTACCTCACCGGCTGCGCCGAGACATTCCGCAAACGGCAGACCGATGTCGTGCAGTTCACGTTGCGCAAGCGCTCCACCTGACCGACAGCGTGATGTGCGGAAAAGTTCAGCGCGGAGCTGAGGGCAGCGGGCAGGCTTCGGCCGCTTCGGACACGATCCGGGTATCCCGGTCGTCCGGCCGTTCGCCCGCCTCGTAGCGGGCGCCGGTGATCGGCGGGCGCGCCTCCAGTTCGGCGAGTTCGGAGTCGGTGAAGACCCGCCCACGGCTGAGGAAGCGTTTGCCCTCCGGTGACTCGAGGCTGAATCCACTGCCCCGGCCTGGCACGACATCGATGATCAATTGGGTGTGTTTCCAGACGTCGAACTGCGGTCCGGAGATCCACACCGGCACCCCGGTCCCGACATCAAGCACGGCCAGCAGGATGTCGCGATCACCGACGATGAAATCGCCCTCCGGGTAACACATCGGCGATGAACCGTCACAACAACCACCGGACTGGTGAAACATCAACGCCCCGTGCTGGTTCTGCAAGGTGGCGAGCAGATCGGCGGCCGGTGCGGTGATGAGGGCTCGGCTGGTCATATCTCAACGCTACGCGCAGGGTATGAATGTCTGTGTGACTTCTGCCGACTCCCCCGCCGATCCGTACCTATGGCTCGAAGACGTCACCGGCGACGCCGCCCTGGACTGGGTTCGCAGCCACAACGAACCGACCCTGGCGCAGCTGGGTGACGACGAATTCGAGGCGATGCGCGCCGAGGCCCTCGAGGTCCTCGACACCGATGCCCGCATCCCCTATGTCCGCCGGCGCGGGAAGTATCTCTACAACTTCTGGCGCGATGAGACCAACCCGCGTGGGTTGTGGCGGCGCACGACGCTGGAGAGCTACCGCACCGAGCAGCCGGACTGGGACGTCGTCATCGACGTGGATGAACTCGCCCGCACCGACGACACCAACTGGGTGTGGGCCGGTGCCGATGTCATCGAACCCGACCACAGCCTGGCCCTGATCAGCCTGTCCCGGGGCGGGGCGGACGCCGTCGTGGTGCGCGAATTCGACATGCGCACACGTGCATTCGTCCCCGGCGGTTTCGAGCTGCCGGAGGCCAAGACCCAGATCAGCTGGGAGGACGAAGACACCCTGCTGGTCGGCACCGACTTCGGCGAAGGCTCGTTGACCGACTCGGGCTATGCTCGGTTGGTCAAGCGCTGGCGACGCGGTACCCCGCTCGCCGATGCGGTCCAGGTCTACGCGGGCGAGCGGACCGACGTCATCGTCGCGGCGTCGGTGGACCGCACACCCGGCTACCAGCGCACCTTGATCAGCCGCGCGGTCGACTTCTTCAATGACGAGATCTACGAGCTGCGCGGCGAGCAGCTGGTGCGCATCGACGCGCCGACCGACGCCTCACTGTCGGTGCATCGCGGCTGGCTGCTGATCGAGCTGCGCACCGACTGGGACAACTACCGCGCGGGTTCGCTGCTGGCCGCCGATTACGACGAGTTTGTCTCCGGCACAAAGAATCTCACCGTCGTCTTCGAGCCCGACGAGCGCACCAGCCTGCACCAGTACTCATGGACCCGCGACAAGCTGGTGCTGGTCACGCTGGCCGATGTGGCCAGCCACGTGCAGATCGTCACGCCGGGGACGTGGACCGCGGTCGACCTGGCCGGCGTGCCACCCAACACCAACACCGTCATCGCGGGGGCAGACTCCGACGGCGACGAAATCTTCCTGGACTCAAGCGGATTCCTGACACCATCGCAGTTGCTGCACGGCACGGCCGACGGACCGGTCAGCCCGATCAAGGCGGCGCCCGGGTTCTTCGACACCACCGGACTGCAGGTCAGTCAACACTTCGCGACCTCGGCCGATGGCACCTCCATTCCCTATTTCGTGGTCGGTCGCCCCGGCGCGGCCGGGCCGACGCTGCTGGGCGGGTACGGCGGATTCGAGGTGTCGCGCACGCCAGGATACGACGGTGTGCTCGGTCGGTTGTGGCTCGCCCGCGGCGGCACCTATGTCCTGGCCAATATCCGCGGCGGCGGTGAGTACGGGCCGGGTTGGCATACCCAGGCCATGCGCGAGGGCAGGCATCTGGTCGACGAGGACTTCGCGGCGGTGGCCGCCGATCTGGTCGCACGCGGGGTCACCACGGTGGATCGCCTCGGCGCTCAGGGCGGCAGCAACGGCGGATTGCTGATGGGCATCATGCTGACCCGATACCCGGATCGGTTCGGCGCCCTGGTCTGCAGTGTCCCGCTGCTGGACATGAAGCGTTTTCATCTGTTGTTGGCCGGTGCATCCTGGATGGCCGAGTACGGTAATCCCGACGATCCCGGGGACTGGGAGTTCATCTCCAAATACTCGCCCTATCAGAATATCTCGGCCGATCGGACGTACCCGCCGATCCTGATCACCACGTCGACCCGCGATGATCGCGTGCATCCGGGGCATGCACGCAAGATGACCGCGGCACTGGAAGAGGCCGGGCACCCGGTGAGCTACTACGAGAACATCGAGGGCGGCCATGGCGGGGCGGCGGACAACTCGCAGGCGGCGTTCCGCTCGGCGCTGATCTACCGCTATCTGTGGCAGACCATCGGCAACTAGGCTGGCGCCGATGTCCGGGCTCACGGTGTTCAAGCGCTACCTCGTCATCCAGTCGATGACGCTGGTGTGTGGCATCGTCGGGCCGATCTTCCTGTTCGTCTACTTCGCGGCCCAACCCGATGCCACGATCAAGTGGATGTACTGGGCCGGGCTGTTGGTCACCGTCGCCGACATCCTCATCGCGCTCGGGATCACCGAGGCGCTCACCCGTCGCTCTGACGCATAACGTATCCGCGCAGCGCAGCGCTTCCGTACGCTGATGCCCATGAGCCGGCTATCGAGCGTCGATGCAGCCTTCTGGTTCGCTGAAACCAACGGTTGGCATATGCATATCGGCGCCTGTGCGGTGTGTGATCCAACGGACGCACCGGATTTCACCTTCGAGAGGGTCCGCGATCTGGTCGCCAGCCGGTTGCCAGAGTTGCCGCAGCTGCGGTGGCGGGTGACCGGGTCTCCGATGGGATTGGACCGGCCGTGGTTCGTCGAGGACGACGACCTGGATATCGATTTCCACATCCGGCGGATCGCGGTGCCCGCACCCGGCGGCCGCAAGGAATTCGACGAGCTCGCCGGGCGGCTGATGTCCTACAAGCTCGACCGGTCCAAGCCGCTGTGGGAACTGTGGTGGATCGAGGGTCTTCGGGACGGGCGCGTCGCGATCATCACCAAGATGCATCACGCCGTCGTCGACGGTGTCTCCGGTGCGGGTCTGACCGAGATCCTCTTCGACGTCACGCCCGAGCCCCGCCCGCCGGCCGTCGACGTGGACGGTTCCCTGGTCGGCAAGCGGCTGCCGCGACCGGAGCTGCAGCTGATCAACGATCTGATCAACATCGGTGTGAAGACGCCATACCGGATCGCCCGCCTGGTCGAACAGACGGTGCGCCAACAGATCGCGGTGCGCAACATCGACAACAAGCCGCCACGCTATTTCGATTCTCCGACTGTCCGATTCAACGCCCCGATCTCGCCGCACCGACGGGTCGCCGGGGCCCGGGTGCCACTGGACCGGGTGAAGAAGGTCAAGGAGGCCTACGGGGTCAAGCTCAACGATGTCGTCCTTGCGCTGGTTTCCGGGGCGATGCGCGACTATCTCAAGGAGCGCGACGAGCTACCGGACAAATCGCTGGTGTCCCAGGTGCCGGTGTCCACCCGCACCGATGCCGACAATGCCGTGGGCAACCAGGTGTCGGCGATGACCGTCGTCCTGGCCAGCGATATCGCCGATCCGGCCGAACGGATCAAGAAGATCTACGCCTACACCCAGGGCGCCAAGGAGATGGCCAAGGCGCTGACGGCCAACCAGATCATGGGTTATACCGAGACAACGCCACCCGGCCTGCTGGCACTGGCGTCCCGCGCCTATGCGGCCAGTGGGATCGGCAGTTCGATCGCGCCGATGAACGTGGTGATCAGCAATGTGCCGGGGCCGCCGTTTCCGCTGTACCTGGCGGGGGCGAAGGTCGAGAGCCTGATGCCGCTGGGGCCGTTGCTGTTCGACGTGGCGCTCAACGTCACGTGCTTCAGTTACTGCGACTCGGTCGATTTCGGGTTCATCACCACCCCGGAGGTGGCGGCGGACATCCACAAGATGGCCGATCTGATCGAACCGGCGCTCTACGACCTGGAGGTGGGCGCCGGTCTGGCCGAACCACGACCGGGTAAGCGGGTGCCGCCCCGCGGACGCCGGTGAGCGTCACCGTTTCCGGTTGACCGGCACCTCTTCGCGACGAGCTCCCCCGAGTCCGCTGAGCAGGGACACGATGATGCCGATGATCACGACGCCGCCGCTGATGGTCAGCGTGAGGTTGAGCCAGACATGCATGCCGGAGATGGCGTGCTCGACCATGACCTCGGCGATCTCGCGGATGTTGCCGGTGGTGCGGTCCAGCGCGGTGTCGACGTAACGGCGGCCGATCTCGATACCGGCCCAGCCGGCCGCACCGACAAGCAGGCCCGAAACCCCGAGCGCCCCAAGCATTTTGCCCCGCCGACGTGATGCAGCGAGGGTGAGCAACGCGAACACCCCGGTCAGCACCGCCACCCCGATGCTCGCCCACGGCCCCCACACCGCGGCGGGGCGCAGCTGTCCGGGACGCAGCCCGCCGGAGGCATCCTCGGTGATCGCCACCTGCAGATCCTGCGGTGGCTGCACACCGAAATCGGCCAGCGTCTGGCGGATCGAACCGTCGTCGAGCATCGGGGACAGGTCCACCACCCACCGGCCCTGCGCGTCGTCGGTGAACAGCCAGCGGTGTGCGACCCGGTTTATCGCGCCGAACTGTCCGGGGAACACGTCGCTGGAGGTGTACCCGTTGGCGGCGGCGCCGATCAAGGTCGCCTGGGTGCCCGAGGTTCCGGTCGCTGCCGTGATCCGGTCGGTCAGCTCGGCGGCCATCGGCTGCTGCAGGGCACTGTCCTTGGCCGCCGATGCCGCGAGGTCGGCATAACCGTCCTCACTGACGATGTGCTGCTGGGCCCACAGCGCGGGCAGTGTGACGACCAGCAGCGCCGTGGTCACGAGCCAGAGCAGAGCGGCCAGCAGAGAACGCATGCCGCCCCTTTCATGATCAATCCGATAGCGCGCGTCCCACGATCAGTGGATCGGGCCTGCCGACCACGTCGTAGTCCTTGTTGTCGTAGTCGAACTTACTCAGGACATGGCGCATCGCGTTGATCCTGGCGCGTTTCTTGTCGTTACTTTTCACCACGGTCCACGGCGCGGTCTCGGTGTCGGTCCAGGAGAACATGTCTTCCTTGGCCGCGGTGTAGTCGCCCCATTTGTCCAGCGATGCCAGGTCGGTCGGTGAGAGCTTCCACTGCCGGACCGGGTCCACCTGGCGGATGGTGAACCGGGTCCGCTGCTCGTTCTGGGTCACCGAGAACCACAGCTTGGTCAGGCTGATGCCGTCGTTGACCAGCATCTGCTCGAACAGCGGCGTCTGCCGGATGAACTCCGCGTGCTGCTTGGGTGTGCAGTAGCCCATCACCCGTTCGACACCGGCCCGGTTGTACCAAGACCGGTCGAAGAGCACGATCTCACCGGCGGCGGGCAGATGCTGCACGTAGCGCTGGAAGTACCACTGGGTGCGTTCCTTCTCGGTGGGCTTCTCCAGGGCGACCACCCGGGCACCGCGCGGATTGAGATGTTCCATGAACCGCTTGATGGTGCCACCCTTGCCTGCGGCGTCGCGGCCCTCGAAGACGATGACGTGCCGCAGGCCGTTGGCCTGGCTCCACTTCTGCAGCTTCAACAGTTCGATCTGCAGCAGCCGCTTCTGCTCCTCGTACTCGGCGCGGTTCATCCGCTCGGCGTAGGGATAGTTCTCCCGCCAGGTGTCGACGACGTCGCCGCTGGGCAACAGCAACAGTTCGGGGTCGTCGTCGTCATCGTCACGGACGGCGTAGCCGGCGGCATCCAGGGTCACCCGCCGAAGCTATCCACCCGGACGTACGTGACGGTGACGCCCGGGTGAACAGCAGGGGTTACTTGGCTTCGCGGCGCGGACGGATCTGAGCGAACTTGGTCATCAACTTGTTGCCGCGGGCCAGCGCCTTGACGGTGTGGTTGTAGTAATTGCTGCCTGCCCCCGCCGCGGTACGCGGCACGACGACCGTCTCCTGACGGCAGAACTTGCGCACCCCGTCGAGCCCGCCGAACCGCGCGCCGATCCCCGAGGTCTTCCAGCCACCCATCGGAGCGGTCGGCAGCATCAGGTTGGAGATCACGTCGTTGACGTTGACCGCCCCGCACTCCAGTTGGACGGCCACATCCTCGGCCCGCTCAACGTCCTTGGAGAACACCGAGGCACTCAGACCGTAGGGGCTGTCGTTGGCCAGCCGGACCGCCTCGCCGACCGAGGACACCTTCATGATCGGCAGTGTCGGCCCGAAGGTCTCCTCGGTCATGCACAGCATCGAATGGTCGACGTCGACGAGCACCGTGGGTGGGTAGAAGCTGCCCTTGCCCTCCGGGCGCTTGCCGCCGGTGAGCGCCTTGGCGCCCTTGGCCAGTGCGTCGTCGACATGGCGCGCGGTGACGGCGACCTGCGAGTCGTCGATCAGGGCACCGAAGTCGAAACCAGCGCCCGCACCCATCTTCAGGTTCTCCACGGCCTTGACGACCGCCGCGACGAACTGGTCGTAGACCGAGTCCATGACATATACCCGCTCTACCGAGACGCAGGTCTGCCCGGCATTGAACATCGCCCCCCACACCGCGGCGTTGGCCGCCAGCGCGATATCGGCATCATCGAGGACGATCATCGGGTCCTTACCGCCGAGTTCCAGGCTGACCGGGGTGAGCCGGCGAGCGGCCCGCTCCATCACCTTGACGCCGGTGGCGCTCGATCCGGTGAACTGGATGTAGTCGGAAGTGTCGATGACCGCCTCGGCAACCTCGCGCGCACCCTGGGCCAGAGCGAGCACCTCGGGGGCGCCACAGTCGATCCAGCCGCGCAGCAGCACCTCGGCGGTCAAGGGCGTGCGCTCGGACGGCTTCAGCAGGACCGCACAACCGGCGGCCAGCGCGCCCACGGCGTCCATCAGGGCATTGGCGACGGGATAGTTCCACGGCGCGATGATGCCGACGACCGCCCGTGGCCGGTAATGGACGGCAATCTTCTTCACCGACAGGAAGGGCAGCGGGGCGGGACGGGGATCGGGCGCCATCGCCTTCTCCACCGTCTTGATGTAGTAGGAGAGGATGATGCTGATCAGCAACACCTCCTGAGCGGCATCGGTCGTCGATTTGCCGGTCTCGGCAATCAGCAGCCGCTCGATTTCGTCACGGTGTTCGTCGAGCCACACGGCGTAGCGGGCCAGCACCTTGGCCCGGCCCTTGGCGCCGCGCGCCTCCCAGCCCTGTTGGGCTTCGCGCAGGCCGGCGGCGATCTGGGGCACATCGGCGGGATTGGTCCAGCGCACCTGGCCCGCGACCGCACCGGTTGCTGGATTCAGGATGGTCGACACGTCGGAACGGTCTGCTGTTGCAGTCATAGCCACATGCTAGACCGGGGCTGTGACCTATCTCGCACCGGGGTTGACACCTGTCAAGTTCGGTCAGTCCTGGAGGAGGGTGCCGCGGATGTACTTGGCCTGACCGAGATGCTGGGCACAGTCGTCGACGATGCTCACCAGTCGGGCGGAGGCCGTCACCGGCGGGTCCCATCCGTCGTCCACGATGCGCGCCAACTCGGCGTCATCGACGGTCGCGATGTACTCCAGACTCATCTTGTGCACGGCGTGGTAGTAGCCGGCGAGCAGATCGGCAGGCGCACGCACCTTCGCCACCTCATCCGGCGTGTGCCCGTAGCCCATATCGTTGCCGGGCAGGTCGAGCGCGAACCGTTCCCGCCACCCGTCGCGGGTCCAGATCTGCTCGGTGCCGGCGATATCGCACACCTGCAGATCCTGTCCTCGCGCGCTGTGCCACACCAACCAGGCGATGCTGTTGGCGCCCGCGACCGGCTGCCAGGACGAGACCTCGTCGGACAACCCGTCGGTCACCTCGTCGACATGCTCGATGAGCCGGGTGAAGGCGTCGCGCAGCAATTCCCTCGCAGCATCAGACATATCGGGAAGGTACCCGGGGCGCGCCCGCCCTAAGCGGCCCCGTGGAATACGGCCTCGACGTTGTTGCCGTCCGGGTCGCGGACGAACGCCCCGAAGTAGCCGGGGTGATACTCGGGCCACAGCCGCGGTGCGTGTAGCGACTCCGCACCGGCCTCCACTGCCGCGTCGTAGAACGCACGCACCCCGTCGGTGTCGGCGGCCTGGAATGCGATATGCGTCTCCCGGTTGGGGCCCGTCGCCTCCCCCGAGTTCATATCCGCGATCCAGAAGTCTGGCTTGCCCTCGACGCCGTAGCCGATCGCGACATCGAAATCCATCTGCCTGGTGAACCCCAGCACGCCGAGCACCTTGTCGTAGAAGGCCTTCGACCGCTCCCAATCCGCACAGTTGATTCCAAAGTGATCTATCACGTGGTGACCGTACATTCGAGGTATGACATACGAGGGCGACGCGAAGACATTCGATCTCGTCATCCGGGGCGGCACCATCGTCGACGGGTTGGGCGGTGAGCCCTATGTCGGGGACATCGCCATCGCCGACGGCGCCATCCGCGCGATCGGTGCCGTCGACGCCCCCGGCGATCGTGAGATCGATGCCACCGGGTTGCACGTCACGCCCGGATTCGTCGACCTGCACACCCATTACGACGGGCAGGCCATCTGGAGTGACCGCATGACACCGTCCTCGGCGCACGGTGTCACCACCGCGGTGATGGGCAACTGCGGCGTCGGGTTCGCGCCGTGCCGGCCCGAGGACCACGACACGCTGGTCGACGTGATGGCCGGTGTCGAGGACATCCCGGGCGTGGTCATGGTCGACGGCCTGCCCTGGACCTGGGAGACCTTCCCGGAGTTCCTCGACGCCCTCGATTCGCGACAGCGCGATATCGATGTCGCCGCCTTCCTGCCACACTCCCCGTTGCGGGTCTACGTGATGGGCAGGCGCGGGGTCGACCGCGAGCTCCCGACCCCCGAGGACCTGGCCATGATGCGCAAGCTGGCCGAGGAGGCCGTCCGCGCCGGCGCCGTCGGATTCGCCTCGTCACGACTGACGCTGCACAAAACCGCCGGCGGACAACCTATTCCGAGTTACGAGGCGCAGCACGCCGAGATCGAGGCCATCGCCCGCGGCGTCGATGACGCCGGTGGCGGACTGCTGCAGTTCGTGCCCGACCTGATGGCCGGCGACTACGAGGGTGCGCTGAAGGCCGTCTTCGACGTCGCCGCCGACGTCGGCTTGCCGGTGACGTTCACGCTCGCGATCGGCAACGCCGGCCCGCCGCTGCATCTCGATGCACTGCGGATGGTCGAGAAGGCCAATGCGCAAGCAGGCCCAGCTGGACCTTTGGTGACCGGCCAGATCTTCCCGCGCCCCATCGGCCTGGTGCTGGGCCTGGAGCTGTCGGGCAATCCGTTCGTGATGTACCCGTCCTACCGGGAGATCGCCGACCTACCACTGGACGAGCGTGTCGCGCGGATGCGTCGACCCGAGGTGCGCAAGCGCATCCTGACCGACACACCGGCCTCCGACGGACACCCGTTGATGTTCGCCGCCCAGGCCTGGGACTACATGTACCCACTCGGCGATCCACCCAATTACGAACCCTCGCCGCAGGATTCGATCGGCGCACGGGCCAGGGCCCGCGGTGTCGACCCGCTCGAAGAAGCCTATGACCGACTGCTCGACGACGACGGGCACGCCATGCTGTTGGTGACGCTGGCCAACTTCCGCGACAATTCACTGGACACCGTCGCCGAACTGATCCAGCGCGATGACATCGTCCTGGGCCTCGGCGACGGCGGCGCCCATTACGGGATGATCTGCGACGCAAGCTTTCCCACTTATATGCTGACGCACTGGGTGCGCGACAGGCCCACCGGCCGGCTGCCGTTGCCGCAGGTGATCCGCGAGCTGACATCGGTACCCGCCCGGATCGCCGGGATGGCCGACCGCGGCCAGCTCGCGGTCGGCTACAAGGCCGATGTGAACATCCTCGACACCGCCGCCATGCGGTTGCACCGCCCGACCGTCAAGGCCGATCTGCCTGCCGGCGGTCGCCGACTCGACCAGTCCGCCGAGGGGTACGTTGCGACCATCGTGTCCGGAGAGATCATCGCCGAGCACGGTGTGCCTACGGCGGCCCGGCCCGGGCGACTGGTCCGCGGCCGTCAGAAGGCGCCGACAACATGAGCGTGAAGGTCGATCTGGACAAGCTCGCCGAGACCCTTGCCGATTTTCCGTTCGGCTATCTGATCACCGTCGGTGACGATTTCCGCGCGCACACCGTGGCCGTCGCCCCGGTCCTCGCCGACGGTGTCTTCACCATCGGGCCGCTGGGCAACACCACCCGCCGCAATGCGCGATCGCATGAGGCCGTCACCGTGTTGTGGCCGCCCCGCGAGCCGACCGGGTACTCGCTGATCGTCGACGGCACTGCCGAGGTCACCGAGGACGGTGTGCGCCTGACGCCCACTCGCGCGGTGCTGCACCGAAGTGCGATCGAGCCCCGCGCCGGCACCGACCCCGGCGGCCTGCACGACTGCGTCCCGCTCAAACACTGAGTTATCCACAGGGTGACGGTGGGGGCTGTCGCGCGGCCCCGGGGTGAGCTGAGATCGGAGCGTGGCCGGAATCGAGCGTGCCCTCGCCGCGAACGGCGGGGTGCTGTCGGTGGCGCAATTGCGGGCGGCTGGGGTAGCGCCACCGCCGACCTGGATGCGGCTGCGGCGCGGTTGGTACGCCGGCCCGACCGCGGATCCGCAGGTTGTCCGCGCCGTATCGGCCGGCGGCGTCCTCGGCTGCACCTCGGCGTTGCGCCTGGGTCGAGTCTGGATCCTCGATCCGGCGCTACACGTGCGCTATTCCAAACGTGCGCGCCGCCCGGGCGTGCGATCCTGCCACCCCTACCGCCTCGACCCACCGATCCGCGCCGCCGTCGACCCGGTCGACATCGCAGTGGCCTCGGCGGCCAATTGCCTCGACGCCGAGCAGCTCGTCATCGTGTTGGACTCGATGCTGAACAAGCGGATGATCGAGATGGCCGACGCGAGGTCGATCGTCGCGGCATCCCCTCTTGCGCGCCTGAACCTCGCCGAGCGATGTGACGCACGCAGTGAGTCGGGAACCGAGACGATCATCCGATTACGGCTGCGCGCCCTCGGCATCCGGCTCCGGACCCAGGTGGACATTCCCGGTGTCGGTCGGGTCGACTTTCTCGTGGGCCGGCGACTCATCATCGAAGCGGACAGCCGCGAGCACCATCTCCCGAACTACCAGAACGACCGGACCAGGGACAGGGTCGCAACGAGCCTGGGGTTCTTGGTGATTCGGCTGACCTATGAGGATGTTGTCTACCGCTGGGACGTGGTGGTCGAAGACATCCTGGCCGTCATCCGCCGCCGCGTGCATCGCGGCCCGACGCAATGTTCCGCTGACAGCGGCGTCGTGGATATATAGGCACGACGGCGCTGTCAGGCGAACATTGGAAAAGCCCGGCCCCGCGAACGGGACCGGGCTTTCCGAAACAACTGGACTTAGAAGTCCATACCGCCCATGCCACCGGTCGGGTCGCCCGCAGGTGCGGCGGCCTTCTCCGGCTTGTCGGCGACGACGGCCTCGGTGGTGAGGAACAGCGCCGCGATGGACGCCGCGTTCTGCAGCGCCGAGCGGGTGACCTTGACCGGGTCGGCAACGCCGGCGGCCAGCAGGTCCTCGTACACGTTGGTCGCGGCGTTCAGGCCGTGACCGGCTTCCAGGTTCGACACCTTCTCGGCGACGACGCCCGGCTCGAGACCACCGTTGAAGGCGATCTGCTTCAGCGGAGCCGACAGCGCGACGCGCACGATGTTGGCACCGGTCGCCTCGTCACCCTCGAGCTTCAGCTCGTCGAGGGCCGGAGCCGACTGCAGCAGGGCCACGCCACCACCGGCGACGATGCCCTCTTCGACGGCAGCCTTCGCATTGCGGACGGCGTCCTCGATGCGGTGCTTGCGCTCCTTGAGCTCCACCTCGGTGGCAGCGCCGGCCTTGATGACGGCAACGCCACCGGCCAGCTTGGCCAGGCGCTCCTGCAGCTTCTCGCGGTCGTAATCGGAGTCGCTGTTCTCGATCTCGGCACGGATCTGGGCCACCCGGCCGGCGATGGCGTCGGAGTCACCGGCACCCTCGACGACGGTGGTCTCGTCCTTGGTGACGACGATCTTGCGGGCCTGGCCCAGCAGGGCGAGGTCAGCGGTCTCCAGCGAGAGGCCGACCTCTTCGCTGATGACCTGGCCACCGGTCAGGATCGCGATGTCCTGCAGGATCGCCTTGCGGCGGTCACCGAAGCCCGGGGCCTTGACGGCGACGGACTTGAAGGTGCCACGGATCTTGTTGACCACCAGGGTCGACAGGGCTTCGCCCTCGACGTCCTCGGCGATGATCA
The DNA here is from genome assembly GCF_000691525.1 of Mycolicibacterium neoaurum ATCC 25795. Lineage (GTDB taxonomy): Bacteria > Actinomycetota > Actinomycetes > Mycobacteriales > Mycobacteriaceae > Mycobacterium > Mycobacterium neoaurum. The sequence goes on along the minus strand of NZ_JMDW01000008.1, from coordinate 115,556 downwards.
GCAACGGCTTGCCGGACTGGATGACCTTCTCCAGCAGCGGCAGCAGGTCCTTGACGGTCGAGACCTTGGAGCTGACCAGCAGGATGTAGGGATCCTCCAGGACGGCTTCCTGACGCTCGGCGTCGGTCACGAAGTAACCCGAGATGTAGCCCTTGTCGAAGCGCATACCCTCGGTGAGCTCCAGCTGCAGGCCGAAGGTGTTGGACTCCTCGACGGTGATGACACCCTCGTTGCCGACCTTGTCCAGCGCCTCGGCGATCAGGTCACCGATCGACTGGTCACCGGCGGAGATGCCCGCGGTGGCAGCGATCTGCTCCTTGGTCTCGACCTCTTTGGCGGTCGAGAGCAGGCGCTCGGTGACGGCCGCGACGGCCTTCTCGATGCCGCGCTTCAGGCCGAGGGGGTTGGCGCCGGCCGCGACGTTGCGCAGACCTTCGCGAACCAGGGCCTGGGCCAGCACGGTGGCGGTGGTGGTGCCGTCGCCCGCGACGTCATCGGTCTTCTTGGCGACCTCTTTGACCAGCTCGGCGCCGATCTTCTCGTACGGGTCCTCCAGCTCGATCTCCTTGGCGATGGACACACCATCGTTGGTGATCGTGGGGGCGCCCCACTTCTTCTCCAGGACGACGTTGCGGCCCTTGGGGCCCAGCGTCACCTTTACGGCGTCGGCGAGGGCGTTGAGCCCACGCTCGAGACCACGGCGGGCCTCTTCGTCATACGCAATTGTCTTGGCCATTGCGAAGTGATTCCTCCGGTTGGGAATTGCACGTCTCATTGGTCGGGTTCAGTGCCCGCGACGGACGGCGTGGGTGTGCTCCCCGCCTCACCGTCCCGACCTGGCACTCACAGATCGAGAGTGCCAAGTTCATTTTTAGCACTCGGGCATGGCGAGTGCAAGGTCACTGGCCGCCTTCGCGTTGGAAGCGGTCGTCGACGAAATCGGCGATCTCGACCGCGCCAGGAAACTCCTTGGCCTCGGTGAACGCATCGGCGATCTGCTGCTCGGAGGCCACCACGTCGGCGGAGAGCGGGACCGGCCGTTTCAGCGACCGCGTCCAGGTGATCGTGGAGGCCTGCGGGCTGATATCGGTCAGCTTCGCGTAATCGGCCGACCATCTGTCCAGATTGTCCTCGGACCACTTCGTGGCCACCGCGTAACGATCCAGGAAGTCGGCGATCGCCGCACTGACTCCCGCGTCGTCCAGTGCACCCGCCGAGGCGACCCAGAAGTTGTAGCCGTTGCCCGCGGTGTCGGCTGCCGCGATGATCCGGGCACCGATCTCCTGCTCGGCGATCGCCGTATAGGGATCCCAGACCGCCCACGCGTCGACCTCACCACGGGTCAGCGCGGCATAGCCGTCGGCGGGTGCGACGTACACCGGTTCGATATCGGAGAGTCCCAGGCCGGCCTTCTTCAGATGCAACAACAGATTGGCATTGGCAGAGCTGCCCTTGGTGACCGCGACCTTCTTGCCCTTCAGGTCGGCCACCCCCACCACCGGTGACTGCTTGGCCACCAGGATCGCGTCACCCTTCCCGGTGGCCTGCAGCGCGCCGACGAATTTGATGTCTGCGCCGGCAGCCGCCCCGAACACGCCGGGGGTATTGCCTACCTGAGCCAGGTGGATACCGCCCGCACTGGCCGCCTCCACCAGCGGCGGGCCTGCGGTGAAGGTCGAGAACTCGACCTTGTAGGGCAACGAGGCGAGCTGACCGGAAGCCTTCATCAGCACCTCGATCGAGATCGCGCGCTGGTCACCGACCTTCAGCGTCACCGTCGACAGGTCGACGGGACCCGCGGGCGCGGCCTTGTCCGAGCCGCCCGCGCAGGCCGTCAGAGCCATCATCATGGCCACCAACAGCGATGCGATCTTCACCAGATGTTCCTCAGTGTTGTCGTTGCAGGACGTCGACACCCAGCAGTTCCAGCAGCCGAGCCGTGAACACGGCGGCCTCCGGGGAGGCATGGCTGCGTGGCCGGGGCAGGTCGATGTCGACGGTGTGGGCGATACGGCCCTCGTCGAGGATCAGGACGCGGTCGGCCAACGTCACGGCCTCGGAGACATCGTGGGTCACCAGCAGGACCCCGAATCCGTGCTCGGCGAACAACCCCAGCAACAGGTCGTGCATCGCCAGCCGGGTCAAGGCATCCAGCGCACCGAACGGTTCGTCGAGCAACAGCAGGGTGGGCTCGGCGACCAAGGCCCTGGCCAGCGCGGCCCGCTGAGCCTCGCCGCCGGACAGCGTCAACGGCCAGGCATCGACGCGATGGGACAGGCCGACCTCTTCGATTACCCGACGCGCGTTCTCCTCGGCCGCGCGCTTGCGGCGGCGCTGCGGATCACCGAGCGCGACATTGCGGGTCACCGACAGCCACGGCACCAGCCGCGGTTCCTGGAACACCACTGTCGGGGTGCCCTGGACGTCGACATGCCCGTCGTGGTCGTCGGACAACCCGGCCAGCACCCGCAGCAGGGTCGATTTACCGGATCCACTGCGTCCCACCAGCGCGACGATCTCGCCGCGCCCCACGCTCAGGTCGATACCGTCGAGCACCGTGCGCCCGTCGAACCGTTTAGTCAGCCCACGTACGACGGCGCTCATCGCGACCCACCCGGCTGCCAGCGCAGCGCCCACCGCTCCAGCCAGCGCACGATCGCGTCGGTCACCAGACCCAGCAGCCCGTAGACGAGCAGTCCGAAGATCACGATGTCGGTGCGCAGGAATTCGCGGGCGTTGTTGATGATGTAACCCAGTCCGGCGCTGGCGTTGATCTGTTCGGCCACGATCAGCGACAGCCAGGCGATGCCGAGGCTCTGCCGCATGCCGACCAGGATCTGTGGCAGGGCACCGGGGATCACCAGGTGGCGCAGGCGCTCGGCACGTCTCAGCCCGAGCACCTCGCCGAGTTCGACGAGTTTGGGATCGAGCTGGCGGATGGCGGCGAAGGTGTTCAGATACAGCGGGAACGCGACACCCAGCGCGATCAGATAGACCTTCGGTTCCTCGCCGATGCCGAACCAGATGATGAACAGCGGGATCAGACCGAACAGCGGGATGGTGCGCAGCATCTGCAACGGCGGGTCGACGGCGTACTCACCGATCTTCGACAGGCCTGCCAGGATCCCGAACCCGATCCCGGCCGTCGCGCCGAGGACGAAGCCCAGCAGCGCCCGTTGACCGGACACCAGCAGCGCATCGGCGAGTGCACCGGACTCGATGACCGAGACGCCCGCCTCGAACACCGCCGACGGCGCGGGCAGGATCTTGGCCGAGAGCAACCCGCTCTGACTGGCCAGCTGCCACAGCACGAGCAGTGCGATCGGCGCCATCGAGCGCAGGAACCCCGGGCGTCGCCACCACGGCAACACGTGCCGGGCGTGCGGAATCGCCGCGACCTGGGTGACCATGACTGGCCATGATGCCGCGGCCGACCTGCGCCGCCTACGGTTCCGATCGGCGTGACTGCAAATGCGGGCGGAGTCCGTCGAACACGATGTCGGTGACGTGCCCTGCCGCGTCGGGGTTGTAGGCCTGGGCGGCCTGACAGCCGACCATCAACGCCTTGACCTCGGGCACGGTGACGTCCGGGCGGACCGTTCCGGCCCGCTGGCCGGCGTCGACGAGGTCGGCCAGCATGGAAAGGAAGTCACCCTCGGCCTCGGGCATCGCCGCATTCGCGTCGATGCCCATCCCGGCGAGTGCGTCGACGAGGCCGCGGTCGGCAGCGCCCCAGTGCAGCACCATCGACTTCAGGAAGGTGTACAGCCCGCCGGCGGGGTCGGCCTCGGCCAACTCCCGGCCCTGATCGACCAGCGTTCGGATCCGGTCGGCGACCACCGCACGGAACAGGTCCTCCTTGGCTGGGAAATGGCGGTACACGGTGCCCGCCCCGACACCTGCGCGACGCGCTATCTCGTCGATGGGAACCCCGAGGCCGTCGGCGGCGAAGGTTTCGTAGGCGACCTGCAGGATCCGGGCGCGGTTACGAGCGGCATCGGCTCGCATGAATTCGTCACCACCTCCCGGGAACCAGATAAGCGGGGCGCACGTTCCGTATATGACCGAAACCCGCCCGACTCAGGAGTTTCCCATGACCCGCTGGACCACCCACCATATTCCCGACCAGAGCGGCCGCACGGCCGTCATCACCGGAGCCAACACCGGACTCGGGTTCGAGACCGCCAAGGCACTCGCCGAACACGGAGCGCATGTCGTCCTCGCCGTCCGCGATACCGACAAGGGCAAACGCGCCGCCGCCCAGCTCACCGGTGATGTCAGCGTCCAGGAGCTCGATCTCGGGTCGCTGGAATCGGTGCGCGCCGCCGCTGCCGAGCTCCGCGGGTCCCATGAGCGCATCGATCTGCTGATCAACAACGCGGGTGTGATGACCCCGCCGAAGAGCACAACCGCCGACGGTTTCGAACTGCAATTCGGCACCAATCATCTGGGTCACTTCGCACTGACCGGCCTGCTGCTGGACAGGCTGCTCGACGTGCCGGGCTCCCGCGTCGTCACGGTCAGCAGCAACGGTCACAAGATGGGTGGCGCCATCCACTTCGACGATCTGCAGTGGGAACGCTCCTACAGCCGCATCGGCGCCTATGCCCAGTCCAAGCTCGCCAACCTGCTGTTCACCTATGAGCTGCAGCGCCGGCTCGCCCCACGTGGCACCACCATCGCCGTCGCCGCACATCCGGGCACCTCGAGCACCGAGCTGGCCCGCCATCTGCCCTCGCTGGCCCGGCCGGTCACCGAACTGGTCACCAAGGTCGCCGCGCAACCTGCCGCCGACGGAGCCCTGCCGACATTGCGCGCCGCGACCGACCCCGGCGTGCTGGGCGGTCAGTATTACGGGCCCGCGAACCTGGCGCAGTGGCGCGGCGCGCCGGTCGTCGTCGCCTCCAGCGACCAGTCCTACGACGTCGCCCTGCAGCAACGCCTGTGGTCGGTGTCCGAAGAGCTCACCGGGGTCAGCTTCGCGGTCTAGCGTGGAGGGCGTGTCCCTGGTCGTACCGCCCTATCCCCCGCCGCGCTACACCGCCGACGAGCCGGAGGTCAGCGCCTGGGTGCGCCGCGCTGACACTCCGGCCGACCACGATTCGCTCGGCCTGGTCCGCTATCACTACCTGGCGAACCAGCAGCAGACCGGTGGCGACTACGGGCTCTACCGCATCGAGCTCAGCGCGCGGGCCGGTGGACCGGGACCGCACTTCCACCGCGCCATGAGCGAGGCGTTCTATGTGCTATCCGGTGACGTGGAGATCTATGACGGTGCCGATTGGTCGACGGCAGGCCCCAACGATTTCCTGTACGTCCCGCCCGGCGGGGTACACGGCTTCCGTAACACCGCCGACGCGCCCGCGGCGATGTTGATGCTGTTTGCTCCAGGCGCGCCACGCGAGCATTACTTCGAGAACCTGACCCGCCTCGGCGAGTTGACCGACGACGAACGCACCCAGTGGTTCATCGACAACGACAACTTCTTCGTCTGACACGCCGCCGGAAGCGGGACTCGCGCAGCGGATATGCGAACCCGGAACCCCTTGCCCTAGACTGCCCTTCGACCAGATAGGAGTCTCGGGTGTCGGCTAGTGCAGCGCCCAGCACCCAGGATTTGCGGAGCTGGCAGCGTCGGGCGTTGGTGAAGTACCTGGCGGCCAAGCCGCGGGACTTCCTGGCTGTAGCCACCCCTGGCGCCGGTAAGACGACGTTCGCTCTGCGGATCGCTTCGGAGTTGCTGGCCGATGGCACCGTGACCCAGGTCGTGGTGGTCGTCCCCACCGAGCATCTCAAGACCCAGTGGGCGCAGTCCGCATCCCGATTCGGGCTGGCGCTGGATCCCAAGTTCAGCAACTCGGCCTCGCACACCTCCAGCGACTATCACGGCATCGTGGTCACCTACGCACAGGTGGCCAGTCACCCGACGCGGCACCGGGTGCGCACCGAGAACTACAAGACGCTGGTCATCTTCGACGAGATCCACCACGGCGGCGATGCCAAGTCCTGGGGCGACGCCATCCGCGAGGCCTATGACGATGCGACCCGTCGACTCGCCCTGACCGGAACACCGTTCCGCTCCGATGACAGTCCCATCCCGTTCGTCACCTACGAGACCGACGCCGCGGGTTTCCAGCGTTCCAAGGCCGACCACGTCTACGGCTATGCCGACGCGCTGGCCGACAACGTCGTGCGGCCGGTGGTGTTCATGGCCTACTCCGGGGAGGCCCGCTGGCGGGACAGCGCCGGTGAGGAGCACGCCGCCCGGCTCGGGGAACCGCTGACCGCCGAGCAGACCGCCCGCGCGTGGCGCACCGCGCTCAACCCGGAGGGCCAGTGGATGCCCGCCGTGATCGCGGCGGCCCACAAGCGGTTGATGCAGAAGCGCGAGCACGTGCCCGACGCCGGCGGCATGATCATCGCCTCCGATCAGACCACCGCCCGCGCCTACGCGAAGCTGCTGACCACCATCACCGGGCAGGAGCCGACGGTGGTGCTCTCCGACGACCCGACGGCGTCGAGCAGGATCTCGCAATTCTCCGAGGCGTCCACGCCCTGGATGGTGGCGGTGCGGATGGTGTCCGAGGGTGTCGACGTGCCGAGGCTGGCCGTCGGCGTCTACGCCACCAGTGCTTCGACGCCACTGTTCTTTGCCCAGGCGATCGGCCGCTTCGTGCGCAGCAGGCGCCCCGGCGAAACGGCCAGCATCTTCCTTCCCTCGGTGCCCAATCTGCTGCAGCTGGCCAGCGAGATGGAAGCGCAGCGCAACCACGTGCTCGGCAAGCCGCACCGCGAATCCGATGGCCTCGACGACGAACTGATCGCCGACGCCAACAAGACCAAGGACGAGAAGTCGGATCAGGACCGCGGTTTCGAGTCACTGGGCGCCGACGCCGAGCTCGACCAGGTGATCTTCGACGGTTCCACGTTCGGTACCGCCGCGGCCGCGGGTAGCGAGGAGGAGGCCGACTATCTCGGCATCCCCGGTCTGCTGGACGCCACGCAGATGCGCGATCTGCTCAGCAAGCGCCAGGACGAGCAACTCCAGAAGCGCACCGCGGCGGCCGCCGCCGCCGGCGGTCCGCCACCGCCGCGCACCACCCACGGTCAATTGCAAGAACTGCGCCGCGAACTCAATGCGCTGGTGTCCATCGCCCATCACCGCACGGGCAAGAGCCACGGGCAGATTCACAACGAATTGCGTCAGCTCTGCGGCGGCCCCGTGCTGGCCGCGGCCACCGGCGAGCAGATCAAGGCGCGCATCGATGCGGTGCGCAGCCTGCGTTCGTCCTCGCAGCGCTAAAGACCCAGCAGCTCCGGAAGATCGGCCACCGAGTCGATCACGTGATTGGGTTGCATCGCGAATTCGTCTGCAGCCCAACGATCCAACGTCTGCTGCCGGAACTTTCCGGTGCGCACCAGCACACCGGTCATCCCTACCACCTGCCCGGCCAACACATCGTTGTTCAGATCGTCGCCGACCATGAACATCTCGTCGGGCTCGACACCTAGGCGTGCGGCGGAGGCCAAAAAGCCCTCCGGCGCCGGCTTTCCGACGGCCGTGGCCTTTCGACCAGAGCCCTCCTCCATACCGGCCAGGTACATGCCGGTGTCGATCCGCAGGCCCTCGGTGGTCGTCCACGACATGCTGCGGTGCATGGCCACGACCGGAACACCTTGGGCCATCCAGTCATATACCCACGACAGGGTGACATGGTCGTATTCCGGACCCGCGCCACCGAGCAGCACCACGTCGGGGGTGTCGGGCATCGGTCCGTCGTGGGTATCCACCGAGGCCTGCAGGTCGATGCCCGGCATATCGTCGGCGATATCCCCGCTATTGACCAGGAAGCAGCGGGCCCCGGGATAACGGTCCCTGACGAAATCGGCGGTCAGCACCGCCGCGGTGATCACCTCGTCGGGCGTGACGTCCATCCCGGCCTCGGTCAGCTGATCGGCGATCTGCACCCGGGTCCGGGTGGTGGTGTTGGTCAGGTACGCGCGAGCGATCTGACTGGCCGCCAACGCGCGCAGGGTTTCCCGGGCGCCGTCGATCGGCTGCCACGAGGTGACGAGCACACCATCGATGTCGAACAGCACTCCGCCGGTAGCCATGCAGCGAGACTAAGCGCACCACTGTCGGTCGGCCACCCACGGGGAGGCTGTTGCCGCCACGGTCCACGCGATACCGGCGGGCACGTCGATCAGCACATAGCGTTTGGTTCCCGCTGCCGTGGCTGCCACCAGGGTGGCGACGCCGGCGCGGCGCTGGAACCAGCTCTGACGCACCGTCCAGCCGATGATGCCGGCCGTCTGCACACAGTCGCGATGCCGTTCGATGCTGCCCCCGCGGGTAACCAGCCATTCGGAGTCCACCCGGTGTCCCAGCGCCCGAACCCGATCCGCGGCCAGGAACACCGCAGCGGCGGTGCCTGCCGCCCACAGCCCCCATCCCCACGCCGGTAGGAATGGCAGCGCACCGAGGGCGAACACCGGCACCGCCATCGCCCGCACCCATCGCCTGCGGGCCGCCGCGGGCCCGTGCGATACCAGCGGGCCGGTGACCACATCGGCACGACCGGCCAGTTGCGTCAGCACGCCCCTGGCGGTGTCGGCGGGGCACGGTGGCAGCAGCAGCGAGGACTCCCCCGCCCCGGAGACGCCCGTCATCACCGCATCCAGCCGCGCACCGCCCAGCGCCCGGACCAGCAGCGGTTCGCGCAGCGTCGCGCCGCGTAACCGGCGCAGGTCATAGCTGTATTCACGGATCCGGACCAATCCGTGCACCAGATGCAGTGTGTCGGCGCGACGGGTCAGCACAAGGTTGCCGAAGGTCAGCAGCGATCGGCCGACGGCGAGTGGCACCGACCCCGCCAACAGCGCCACCACCAGCCAACCGTGCAACCGGTCACCGAATCCGGCCTGATAGGCCATCCCGACCGCGGCACCGACGGCGACCAACCCCGACAGGCTCAACGGGCTGTAGCGCAACCAGCTCGGCCGCCACCTGGCCAGCTCGTCTCCCCGGTCGATCTCGTCGGGCACACCCAACAGCACGGTGCGCAGCTGGGCCACCTGCTCGGCCCGGACCGCGTCAAGCCTGAACTCACTCTCGCCCTTGGCTTCCTGGCCGGTGCTGACCCGCAGCACGGTCAAGCCGAGCAATCGGTGCAACAGTCTGGCTTCGGTGCTGACCGACCGGATCCTGTTGCGCGGCAGGGATAGTTCGTTGCGATGCAGTACCCCGCTGCGCAGCGAGAGTTCCTGCTCGTCGATGCGGTAGCTGGTGGTGAACCAGCGGGTCAGGCCCAGTGCCACGATCAGACCTACACCCAGCAGCGACCACAGCGGATTCTGGGTGGTCGACCCCAGCACGATCGCCCCGATCAACAGCGGAAGTTGGTTGAGTACCTCGTGCACGGGATGGACCAGCAACATGCGTGGCGAAAGGCGTTGCCACCCGGTATCACTCATGTGGCGTCGTGCCCACCGAGCGCGGCGATGTCGGTCAGCTGGGCAACCACCTGATCGGCCACCACCGCATCCAGCGCGACGATCCGCACCGCGCCGGCCGAGGACGCCGTCGTCACCGTCACGTTCGCCAGGCCGAACAGTCGATCCACCGGACCGCGGTAGGTATCGACGGTCTGCACCCGTGAGATCGGGGCGATCCGCCGCTCCTGCACCAACCAGCCGGTTCGGGTGTACACCGCCTGTGGGCTGATCTCCCAGCGGTGCACCCGGTACCGCCAGATCGGCACCACCACCACCGAGACCAGCATGCCGAGCACGCTTGCCAGCGCCACCGCGGCGTGCAACCACGGCATCCGGCCATCCAGAACGAACCACACCACCTGCGCGGTGGCCACCATCAGCCAGGGAATCGCCGCCCCCAACGCCCAAGCCAGCGGCGCACTACGGCTGGGCGGATGAGTGGGATCGGCCATAATCACGGGAGCACCCATCCCTCGAGCATGGTCGCCGGCCGCCGTATGTTCTAGGTCATGAGCCAGAAATGGACCGAATCGAACGTCCCCGACCAGTCCGGCCGCACCGCGATCGTCACGGGCGCCAACACCGGGCTCGGCTACGAAACCGCCAGGGTGCTGGCCGCCCGCGGAGCGCGCGTCGTCATCGCGGTGCGCGATACCGCCAAGGGCGACCAGGCGGCCGCGAAAATCCGCGCGGCCACCCCGAAGGCCGACCTGCAGGTGCTCGAATTGGATCTGGGCTCGCTGCAGTCGGTCCGCACTGCCGCCGAGCGCATCAAGACCGACCATCCACGCATCGATCTGCTGATCAACAACGCCGGCGTGATGTACCCGCCCAAGCAGACCACCGCAGACGGTTTCGAGTTGCAGTTCGGCACCAACCACCTCGGGCACTTCGCCCTCACCGGACTGCTGCTGGAAAACGTTCTGGCCGTGGATAACTCACGCATCGTCGTGGTCGCCAGCATCGCCCACCGGATCCAGGCCGAGATCGACTTCGAGGATCTGCAGTGGGAGCGTCGTCCCTACAACCGGGTAGCGGCCTACGGCCAGTCCAAGCTTGCCAACCTGATGTTCAGCTATGAACTCAACCGGCGGCTGGCCGGCAAACCGACCCTCTCGGTCGCCGCGCACCCCGGCATCTCCAACACCGAACTGATGCGGCATACCCCGGGCAGCTCGTTGCCGGGCGTGGGCGCGCTCACCGGCCTGGTCACCAACTCGCCGCTGGTCGGTGCGCTGGCGACGCTGCGCGCGGCCACCGACCCCGCGGTGCGCGGTGGCCAGTATTACGGTCCGGCCTTCCCGGTGGCCGCATTCGGGCTGGTGGGGCACCCCCAGCTGGTGACCTCCAGCGAGCAGTCCCACGACGTGGCGGTCGCCCGGCGGCTGTGGCAGGTATCCGAGGAACTGACCGACGTGCACATCGATCTCTGATGCGGTCGGTCCAGGAGCATCAGCACATCGTCGGTGAGCTGATCCGCCCCCGGGCGGCCACCGCTGTGCCCACCGCGGCGGCGCTGGGTCTGGTGTTGGCCGAGGACGTGGTGGCTGGGATCTCGCTGCCCGGATTCGACAACTCCGCGATGGACGGTTTCGCGGTGCTCGACACCGATATCGCCACCGCCGGGGACTCGACGCCGGTGACCTTGCCCGTCGTCGACGACATCCCGGCCGGCCGAACCGATACCCGTCCACTGCAACCCGGTACTGCCGCGCGGATCATGACTGGCGCCCCGCTTCCTGCGGGTGCGACCACCGTGGTGCCGGTGGAGGGCACCGATGCCGATTTCACCACCACTGCAACCCAGGTCGCGATCCGGCGGGCCACCGTCGCCGGCCAGCACATCCGCCGCGCCGGGGAGGATGTCGCGGCCGGAACCGCGGTGTTGCGCACCGGTCAGCTGCTGACCCCGGCCGCGCTGGGGTTGGTGGCCGCGTTGGGATTGGACCGGGTGAACACCCTGCCGAGGCTGCGCGTGGTGGTGATGTCGACCGGTTCGGAACTGGTCGCTCCCGGCGTCGCGCTGCAGCCCGGTCAGATCTACGAATCGAACGCCGTCATGCTCTCCGCCGCGGTCCGCGAGGCCGGTGCCGAGGCGGTCACCGCGCCGATGGTGCGCGACGATCCGGCCGCGTTCCGCGCCGCTCTCGACGAGCACGTCGCCGACGCGGACCTGATCATCACCACCGGTGGTGTCAGCGCCGGCGCGTACGAGGTGGTCAAGGATGCCCTCGGCGGACAGGTCGAGTTCACCAAGGTGGCGATGCAACCCGGGATGCCCCAGGGGTGTGGGCGGGTCGGGGACGTCCCGATCATCACGTTGCCCGGTAACCCGGTCAGTGCCTTGGTGTCCTTCGAGGTGTTCGTGCGTCCGCCGTTGCGCGCGGCCATGGGGCTGCTGCCCGACCGGCCGCGGATCAGCGCCACGCTCACCGAGGGGTTGACCTCACCGCGCGGCAAGCGGCAGTTCCGGCGTGGTGTGCTCGCCGGGACCACCGTCACCAGCTACGGACCGCCGGCCTCCCATCATCTGCGCTGGTTGGCCTCGGCGAACTGCCTGCTCGACATCCCGGCCGATGTCGATCAACTGGCCGCGGGCGCGCAGTTGGACGTGTGGGACATGTCCGGCTGCTGACCCGCCCGAAAATCAACGTAGAATCGGGAGCCAACATGGCCAGACCTGCGCGTTCACCCGATGACCACAGCTCAGAAGCCCAACGCTTCGTCGAATTGGTCCGTTCCACCGTCCCGCCGCTGCATCCGGCCGGCCTCCCGTTCATCGCCGGCGGTCTCGGCGTGGCGGCCGCCGGCAGGAACCGCCGCTGGCTGCGCAACACCGGGCTCGGCCTGGCCGGCTTCTGCGCACTGTTTTTCCGGCACCCGCCGCGGGTGCCGCCGAGCAGACCGGGTGCCGTCGTGGCTCCCGCCGACGGCCTGGTGACCCTGCTGGACACCGCCGTTCCGCCGGCCGAACTCGGTCTCGGGGACACCCCGATGGCCCGGATCAGCATCTTCCTGTCCATCTTCGACGCCCACGTACAGCGGGCGCCGGTCGCCGGTCGGGTGATGGGCGTGGTGCATCGGCCCGGCAAGTTCCTCTCGGCCGACAAGGACGAAGCGAGCGCGGACAACGAACGCAACAGCTTGTGGATCCGTACCCCCGAAGATGTCGACATCGTCGCCGTGCAGATCGCCGGCCTGGTGGCGCGCCGCATCGTGTGCACCGCCAGGACCGGGGACGCGCTGGAGTTGGGTGAAACGTACGGACTGATCCGGTTCGGTTCCAGGCTGGACACGTACTTCCCGCAGGGCTCGCGGATCCTGGTCGAGGCCGGTCAGCGCGCCATCGGCGGCGAGACGATCCTGGCCGAGCTGCCCTGATGCCCACCAAGCAGCGGCCGGCGGCGATGAAGATCCTGCCCAGCGCCACGACGGTCCTGGCGATCTGCTGTGGTCTGACGTCGATCAAGTTCGCGCTCGACGGCCAACCGCATATCGCGCTGGCCCTGATCGGTGCCGCCGCCGTGCTCGACGGTATCGACGGCGGGATCGCCCGCGCACTGGATGCCCAGTCGCGGATGGGTGCCGAGATCGACTCGCTGGCCGATGCGGTGAACTTCGGCGTCGCGCCCGCGCTTGTCGTCTATGTGACGCTGTTGCCGACCTCGCCGGTGGGTTGGATCTTCGCGCTGCTCTATGCGGTGTGCATCGTGCTGCGGCTGGCGCGCTTCAACGCCTTGCTCGACGACACCTCCAAACCCGCCTACACCCGGCAGTACTTCACGGGAATGCCCGCGCCGTGCGGGGCGGTCGGTGTGATCGGCCCGCTGGCGGCCATGTTGCAGTTCGGTGAGGGCTGGTGGACCTCGCAGTGGTTCGTCTGCCTATGGTTCGCCGCCAACGCCACCCTGCTGGTCAGCCGGGTGCCGACGCTGGCGCTCAAGTCGGTGTCGATGCCGCCCAACGCCGCTCCCATCCTGCTCATCGCGATCGCCGCGGCCGCCGCGGCGCTGCTGCTGTTCCCCTACGTGCTGGTGCTGCTGATCATCATCGGTTACCTGCTGATCATCCCGTTCACCGTGCGCAGCCAACGCTGGGTGGCCGCCCGCCCGGAGGCCTGGGACGCGATGCCGAAGGAGCGTCGGGCCCAGCGCCGCGAGATCCGTCGGGCGCAGCCCCACCGGCGGTCGATGTCGCGGCTGGGCCTGCGCAAGCCGCCGGGCCGCCCATGAGCTTGACGCTCACCGCCCGGCTGAACACGTCGGCCTCCGACAGCCGCCGCGGCGTGGTGCGCCTGCACCCCGAGGCCATCGCCGCGCTTGGGATCCGCGAATGGGACGCGGTATCGCTGTTGGGGTCGCGCAGCACCGCCGCCGTCGTCGGGATCGCACCTGCCGGCACCCCTGCCGGGGTGGCATTGCTCGACGATGTGACGCTGTCCAATGCGGGGCTGCGCGAGGACACCGGCGTCGTGGTGGCGCCGGTGACGGTGCACGGCGCCCGCGCGGTGACGTTGGCCGGTTCCCGCCTGGCCACGCAGTCGGTCACCTCTTCTACGTTGCGGATGGCGTTGCTCGGCAAGGTGCTGACCGTCGGGGACACGGTGTCACTGCTGCCCCGCGATCTGGGTCCGGGCACCTCGACCTCGGCCGCGACGACCGCGTTGACCACCTCGGTCGGCATCACCTGGACCTCCGAACTGCTTACCGTCACCGGTGTCGATCCCGCCGGAACCGTAAGCGTGCAACCCAATTCGAACGTCAGTTGGGGCGACGGCACCGTGTCGGTCGCACCGACGCCCAGTCAGGCGCCCGCCGAGCCTGCCGTCCCGCGTGATGACCTCAAGGGCGCCCACACCCAGGCCGGCAAGCTCGCCGAGTGGCTCAAGCTCGCCCTCGACCAACCTGAATTACTCGAAAAGCTCGGCGCGACAGCACATCTCGGCGTGTTGGTATCCGGACCAGCCGGTGTCGGCAAGGCCACCCTGGTGCGTGCGGTGTGCGCCGAGCGCACGCTCGTCGAACTCGACGGCCCGGAGGTCGGCGCCCTGGCCGCCGACGACCGGTTGGGCAGCGTCACCGCGGCGGTGGCCGCCGTGCAGTCCGGCGGCGTGCTGCTGATCACCGATATCGATGCCCTGTTACCGGCCACGCCGGAACCGGTCGCGACGCTCATCCTCACCGAATTACGGAAAGCGGTGGCCACCAAGGATGTCGCCTTCATCGCCACCTCCGCGGTCCCGGACAACGTCGACGCGCGGCTGCGCGCCCCGGATCTCTGTGATCGCGAACTCGGGCTGAGCCTGCCCGACGCCGCGACCCGCAAGGCGCTGCTGGAGGTGTTGTTGCGCGGCGTGCCTGCCGCAGAACTGGATCTGGACGCCATCGCCGAGCGCACCCCTGGGTTCGTGGTGGCCGATCTCGCCGCCCTGGTGCGGGAGGCGGCGCTGCGTGCCGCCGCACGGGCCAGCGCCGACGATGCGCCGCCCGCACTGGCCCAGGACGATATTGCCGGCGCTCTGTCGGTGATCCGCCCGCTGTCACGGTCGGCCACCGAGGAGGTGGCAGTCGGGTCGGTCACCCTCGAGGACGTCGGCGATATGGTCGCCACCAAGCAGGCGCTCACCGAGGCCGTGTTGTGGCCACTACAGCATCCGGACACCTTTGCCCGCCTCGGCGTGCAGCCCCCGCGCGGTGTGTTGCTCTACGGTCCGCCCGGGTGCGGCAAGACGTTCGTGGTGCGCGCGCTGGCCAGTTCGGGACGGTTGTCCGTGCACGCGGTCAAGGGTGCCGAACTCATGGACAAGTGGGTCGGGTCTTCGGAGAAGGCGGTGCGCGAACTGTTCCGCCGAGCCCGCGATTCGGCACCGTCGCTGGTCTTCCTCGACGAGGTCGATGCGCTGGCGCCGCGGCGCGGGCAGAGCCACGACTCCGGGGTGACCGATCGAGTGGTCGCCGCGCTGCTGACCGAGTTGGACGGTATCGAGCCGTTACGTGATGTCGTCGTGCTCGGTGCCACCAACCGACCGGACCTGATCGACCCTGCCCTGTTGCGACCGGGCAGGCTCGAGCGCTTGGTGTTCGTCGAGCCGCCGGATGCCGACGCGCGCCGCGACATCCTGCGGACCGCGGGCAAGTCGATACCGCTGTCCCCGGAGGTCGACCTGGACACCCTGGCCGATGATCTCGAGGGCTACAGCGCGGCCGACTGCGTCGCCCTGTTGCGCGAGGCCGCACTGACCGCCATGCGGCGATCGATCGACGCCGCCGACGTCACCGCCGCCGATGTCGCCACCGCCCGCGAGAACGTGCGACCGTCGCTCGATCCCGAACAGGTCGATTCGCTGCGGGCTTTCGCGGACGGCCACTGACCGTTCAGGCTGGGTTCGATGAACTCAAAACCGTGCACGTAGAATGAGTTCGTACCAACGGTCATACTCGCCGCTGCGCCCTCTTCGGGTGCTCATCGGTCACTGACACCCCGACCCAACCCGATCGGAGTGCCATGCTCGTCGTTTTGCTCGCCCACGTCATCGCCACCGCGGTGGCGCCCCTTCTGGTGGCCCGCTGGGGACGCCTCGCGTTCTATCCGCTGGCCTTGGTCCCGCTGTTCTCACTCCTCTGGGTCGGCCTGAACTGGCCCACCGATGAGCACGTGCCGACCGTGCACATCCCGTGGCTTCCGATGCTGTCGATGGACATCACGCTGCGGTTCGACTCGCTTGCCGCGATCATGAGCGTGCTGGTACTCGGCATCGGCGCGCTGGTGCTCTTCTACTGCGCGGAGTACTTCCATCATCACGGGGGCCGCATCGAGAAGCGGCTGCCAAGTTTCGCCGCCGAGCTCGTCGCCTTCTCCGGCGCGATGTTCGGTCTGGTGGTCAGCGACAACATGCTGCTGCTCTACATCTTCTGGGAAACCACGACGGTGCTGTCCTTCCTGTTGGTCGGGCACTACGCCGAACGCGCCACCAGCCGTCGTGCCGCCACCCAGGCGCTGCTGGTCACGACGTTCGGTGGCCTGGCCATGCTGGTCGGCATCGTCGTTCTCGGCGAGATGTCGGGGACCTACCTGCTCTCCGAGCTGATCGCCGCCCCGCCGACGGGCCTCGCCGCCAGCGTCGGCATCGCACTCATCCTCGTCGGCGCACTGTCGAAATCGGCGATCGTGCCGTTGCACTTCTGGTTGCCCGGCGCCATGGCGGCGCCGACACCGGTGAGCGCCTACCTGCACGCGGCGGCCATGGTCAAGGCCGGTGTCTATCTGGTTGCCCGGCTCACCCCCGGTTTCGCCGACACCGCCTTCTGGCGACCCATGGTGGTCGGGCTGGGACTGCTGACCATGCTGTTGGCCGGCTGGCGCGCCATCCGCGAGTACGACCTCAAGCTCATCCTGGCCTTCGGCACCGTCAGCCAGCTCGGTCTGATCACCATCATGGTCGGCACCGGCGGTCCCGACATGATGCTGGCCGGGCTGGCCATGCTGTGCGCGCACGCGATGTTCAAGGCGGCGCTGTTCATGGTGGTCGGCATCATCGATCATGCGACCGGAACCCGCGATATCCGCAAGCTCTCGGGGCTGGGCCGGGCACATCGCCCCTTGCTGATCATCGCGGCCGGTGCCAGCGCGAGCATGGCCGCGCTGCCTCCGTTCTTCGGTTTCATCGCCAAAGAGGCCGACCTCGAGACCGTGCTGCACAGCGAGGTCCTCGGCGGCGCCGCTCCCTTCGTGCTCGCGGGCATCGTGTTCGGTTCGGTCTTCACCACCATGTACACCCTGCGCTTCCTGTGGGGCGCGTTCGCCGACAAGGGTGCCGCGGAGCCCAGCGTCCGCGTTGCCGAGATGCACCGGCCTCCGCTGACGTTCCTGCTGCCGCCGGCGATCCTCGCCGCCGCCGGCCTGGTGTTCGGGTTGTGGCCCTCGGGCATCGACGCGGTGCTCGACGATTACGCCGAGACCATCCCCGGCGGTTCGGACTACTACCTTGCGCTGTGGCATGGGTTCGGGATTCCGCTGTTGCTGTCGGTGTTCATCCTGGTCACAGGTGCGGTGGTGTTCTTCGGCCGACAGCGCCTGCCTCGCGCGCGCACCGGGTTCACCCCGCTGGGCAACGCCGACCGCATCTACGACGAGGTGATGCGCGGGCTCGACCTGCTCGCGGTGCGGGTGACCGCGCAGACCCAGCGCGGTTCGTTGCCCGCCACCCAGTCGGTCATCCTGTGCACCCTTGTGGTGTTGCCGCTGGTCATGCTTGGCCTGGGCGCCCGCAACCG
Source organism: Mycolicibacterium neoaurum ATCC 25795 (assembly GCF_000691525.1). Taxonomy (GTDB): domain Bacteria; phylum Actinomycetota; class Actinomycetes; order Mycobacteriales; family Mycobacteriaceae; genus Mycobacterium; species Mycobacterium neoaurum. The sequence goes on along the minus strand of NZ_JMDW01000008.1, from coordinate 97,788 downwards.
ACCCGAGATGGCCTTGTGGGACTCGCCGTTGCAGGTGGTGATCGGCGCGGTCATCCTGGCGGCCGCCCTGGGTGCGACGGTGATGCGCAACCGGTTGGCCGCGGTGCTGCTGGTCGGCGTCACCGGTTACGGCTGCGGTGCCATCTTCGCCCTGCACGGCGCACCCGATCTGGCGCTGACGCAATTCCTGGTCGAGACGCTGCTGTTGGTGATCTTCGTGCTGGTGCTGCGCACCCTGCCCGCGGAGGCCGATCGGTCCAACGTCACCCGCAGCCGCGCCCCGCGGGCGGTGTTGTCGGCGGCGGTCGGCGCGGCGGTGACGACGCTGGCGGTGTTCGCCATGGCCGCCCGTGACACGAGGCCGATCGCGGCGCTGCTACCCGACGCCGCCTACTACCGCGGGCACGGCGCCAACACGGTCAACGTGTTGCTGGTCGACATCCGCGCCTGGGACACCATGGGCGAGATCTCGGTGCTGGTCGTCGCGGCGACCGGGGTGGCGTCGATGGTGTTCCGCAACCGGCGCTTCGGTGCGGCCCCGCGGGTATCGCAGGCCAAACCCAGCGTCGCGGGCCAGCCGGATATCGGCTTGGTGACCGCCTACAGTCCGGCCGCCGGCGATGTCACCTGGCTGCGCGGTAGCGAGTTGCGCGACCCGCGACATCGGTCGCTGGTACTGGAGGTCGCCACCCGGATCATCTTCCCGTTGATCATGGTGCTCTCGGTGTATCTGTTCTTCGCCGGGCACAACACTCCCGGCGGTGGTTTCGCCGGCGGCCTGACCGCCGGGCTGGCGCTGGTACTGCGCTATCTGGCCGGTGGCCGATACGAACTCGGCGAGACCCTGCCGCTGGATGCCGGCAAGATCCTCGGCGCCGGGCTGCTGATGTCGGCGGGCACGGCGATCACTTCACTGGCGCTCGGCGCCCCGGTGCTCTCCTCGGCGGTGTTGTATCTGGAGATTCCGGTGCTCGGTGACATCAAGCTCGTCACCGCGTTGTTCTTCGACATCGGCGTCTACCTGATCGTGGTGGGTCTGGTTCTGGACATCCTGCGCAGCCTCGGCGCCCGGGTCGATGCGGAAAGGGTGCAGAAATGACCACCTACGTCGTTCCTCTGATCCTGATCGGCGGGCTCACCAGCACCGGTGTCTACCTGCTGCTGGAACGCACGCTGACCCGGATGTTGTTGGGGCTGCTGCTGATCGGCAACGCCGTCAACCTGCTGATCCTCAATGTCGGTGGTCCGTCGGGCAATCCGCCGGTGTACGGGCGCACCAGCAACGGCGCCCAGACCGATGCCGATCCGCTGGCCCAGGGCATGATCCTGACGGCAATCGTCATCGCCATGGGTGTCGCGGCCTTCGTGTTGGCTCTCGCCTACCGCTCGTATCAGCTCACCACCGTCGAAGAGGTCAGCAACGATCCCGAGGACACCAGGGTCGCCGAGCGCGCCGACGAAGATGTCGTGGACCGCGACATCCCGGATGTGGTGCCCTCGCGGGACACCGACGCCCCCGACGAACTGGACGCCCTGCCGGGTGCGGAGGGGTCCCGCTGATGGCCCTCGCGCAGATCCTCACTCCCCTGCCGGTGCTGATTCCCACCATCGCCGCGGCCATCGCCATGGTCGCCGGCCGCAGTCCCCGTATCCAGCAACTGATTTCGCTGACCGCGCTCTCGGCCGTCGTGGCGGTGTGCGCCCTGCTGCTCTACCTCGTCGACCGTGACGGCACCGTCGCCGTACAGGTCGGCGGGTGGGGCCAGAGCGAACCGGGCATGGGCCCGTTGGGCATCACGCTGGTGGCCGACCGTCTCTCGGTGCTGATGCTCGTGGTGTCCTCGATCGTGCTGCTGGCGGTCGTGTTCTACGCCATCGGACAGGGCATCAGCGACGGCGATGAACGTCAACCGGTTTCGATCTTCCAGCCCACCTACCTGATCCTCTCGGCGGGTGTGTGCACGGCCTTCCTCGCCGGTGACCTGTTCAACCTGTTCGTCGGTTTCGAGGTGTTGCTGGCCGCCAGCTTCGTGCTGCTGACCATCGGCGGCAGTGCCGAACGCGTGCGCGCCGGTATCGCCTACGTGATGGTGTCGATGGTGTCGTCGCTGATCTTCCTGACCGGCATCGCGTTGGTGTACGCAGCGACCGGCACCCTGAACATGGCCGAGGTCGCGGTCCGGCTGACCGATGTGCCCGCCGGCACCCGCACGGCGTTGTTCGCCGTGCTGTTGGTCGCGTTCGGCATCAAGGCGGCGGTCTTCCCGCTGTCGGCCTGGTTGCCCGACTCCTATCCGACCGCACCCGCGCCGGTCACCGCGGTGTTCGCGGGCCTGCTCACCAAGGTCGGTGTCTACGCCATCATCCGGGCGCATTCCCTGCTGTTCCCCGACGGCGGCCTCGACGATGTCCTGCTCGTCGCGGCGCTGCTGACCATGGTGGTCGGCATCCTCGGTGCGATCGCGCAGAACGACATCAAGCGGTTGTTGTCGTTCACCCTGGTCAGCCACATCGGGTACATGATCTTCGGCGTCGCGCTCGGTAACGCCCTCGGCATGTCGGGCGCCGTCTATTACGTCGCGCACCACATCGTCGTGCAGACCACCCTGTTCCTGGTGGTCGGCCTGATCGAACGCCAGGCCGGCGCGTCGACGCTGCAGCGCCTCGGCGGATTGGCGGCGGCCAGTCCCCTACTGGCGTTCATCTTCGTGGTCCCGGCCCTGAATCTGGGTGGTATTCCGCCGTTTTCCGGGTTCATCGGGAAGGTGGCCCTGCTGGAGGCCGGCGCCCAGTCCGGCACGACGCTGGCCTGGGTCCTGGTCGGCGGCAGTGTGGCCACCAGCCTGCTGACGCTCTACGCGGTGACACGGGTGTGGACCAAGGCGTTCTGGCGGGCCCGCGCCGACGCCCCCGAGGGCGACCTGTCCAACACGGTGCCCGCGGCGTTGATCGACGACGACGACGATATCGCCTTCGCCGACCGCAACGATGTCGGCAAGATGCCGCTGGGAATGCTGTTGCCCACCGGGGCATTGATCGCGGTGGGGCTCGCGCTCACGGTGTTCGCCGGACCCATCTACGCCTACAGCGAGCGAGCCGGTGAACAGATACTCGATCGCGAGCAATACATCTCGGCGGTGTTGCAATGAGGAAGATCACCTTACGTATCTGGACGCTGTGCTGGCTGACGCTGGTGTGGGTGCTGCTGTGGGGCACCTTCTCCGCCGCGAACATCCTGGGTGGCTTGACGGTCGCCCTGGTGATCACCCTGCTGCTGCCGCTGCCGCGGGTGCCCGTCGAGGGCCGGGTCCGGCCACTGTCCTTGGTGCGCCTGATCCTCTATGTCATCGTCAAATTGGTGGTGTCCTCGTTCCAGGTGGCCTGGCTGGCCATCCGACCGGGACCACCTCCGGCGACCGCGGTGTTGCGCGTCCACCTTGCCGTCAAGTCCGATCTGGTGCTTGCTCTCGCGGCGGGCATCCTCACCCTGATCCCTGGTTCGGTGGTCCTGGAGATCGACCAGAAGCGTCGACTGGTGTACCTGCACGTCCTGGATGTCGGGTCGGAGAAGGCGGTCTCGGCCTTCTACCGGCAGGCCGAGACCCTGCAGCGACTCATGGTGGCGGCATTCGAACGGGACACGGACTGGCAACCTTCCGCGTCGAAGGAGGACGGCTGATGCACATCGTATGGATCGCTGCGGCGGTCATGCTCTCGGCCGCCGCAGCGATCACCGTCTACCGGTTGCTCGCCGGGCCCACCACCCTGGACCGGCTGGTGGCGTTGGATGCCTTTGTGGCGGTGTCGATGTGCGGCATCGGCACTTGGGCGGCGTTCAGTCTGGACAGCACCGTCACCTACAGTCTGACGGCGTTGGCACTGATCAGTTTTGTCGGTTCGGTGAGTGTGGCCCGTTTCCGCGTGCCCGACCGCGATCCGGACGAGCGGAGGGCTTTATGACCATCGCCGATGTCATCACCGCGGTTCTCATCCTCAGCGGGTCTGGGCTGGCGTTGACCGCCGCAATCGGGGTGGTGCGCTTCCCGGACACGTTGACCCGCATGCACGCCGCGAGCAAGCCACAGGTGCTCGGTCTACTGCTGGTGCTGGCCGGTGCGGCGGTGCAGCTGCGGGGACATCCCGATGTCGGCATGATCATCCTGGCGGGGCTGTTCACCCTCTTCACCGCGCCCGTGGTCGCCAATCGGGTCGGCCAGCTCGCCTACCGCGAACAGAATGTGCAGGAGAGCCTGGTTGCCGACGAGTTGAAGCACAACCCGTTGCCCGACCCTGAGTAGTCACTCCGACAGCTGGAACTCCACCAGTGCCGCCACCGTCTCGACGGCTTCGCGCAGCGCCGCCAGCCGCGCAGAGGCGTGCGGGGCGGCCAGCACGGCGTACCGGTCGGCCTGACCGATCGGTATCCGGGCGGGCAACGCGTACAACCGATCTCCTGGTCTCTGTCCGGGCTCCGGGCCACCGAGCAGTACCTCACGCGGCGGCAGCACCGCATCCCGGGCGGCGGCGATTCTCTCGAAAAGCGCCATCACGGTGTCTTCGACATCGGAGATGTCTCCACCGGTGACCGTCGGGCCGTCCTCGTCGGGCCATGTCTCGGTGCGCGCACGGGGATACGGGTCATCATCGAGCCACTGGGTGACCCGGATGCGCTCCCCGAGAACAGCGCGCAGGCGGTACTTCCCGCCGCCCAGGTCGGTGTGCTCGACGATGCGCGCCAGCGCACCGACGTCACTGCGCACGTCGCCGCCGCCGACTTCACGGCCGGCCTGGATGAGCACCACCCCGAACTCACCGGTCCCGGCCAGGCAGTCCGAAATCATTGCCGAATACCGCGGTTCGAAGATCCGCAACGGCAGTTCCTCGCCGGGAAGCATCGCCGCCTCCAGCGGGAACATGGCTGTCGGCGGCGGGCTGTTCACAGTTCCAACTCACCGATCAATGAATCGACCACGGCGCGCAGGTCACCGTCGTGCTCCTCGGCCACCCGGCGCTGGCGCTGATATGAGGCGCCGTCGCGGTAGATCCGCTCGACGCGCCGCAGATCGTCGGCACAGCCCAGCGAGTCGGCCACCGGCTCCAGTCGGTTCAGCAGGTCGTCGAGATCCTCGGTGACCAGCCGCTCGTTGCTGTCGGCGTCCAGGATGATCACCGCATCAAGCCCGTAACGCGCTGCGCGCCACTTGTTCTCCTGCACATGCCAGGGCGGCATGGTGGGCAGCTGGTCACCGGCATCCAGCCGGCGGTCCAGGTCCACGATCAGGCAGTGCGTCAGTGCCACCAGTGCACCGAGTTCGGCCAGGTTGGACACCCCATCGAAGATCCGCACCTCGATGGTGCCGAGATGCGGGGACGGCCGAATGTCCCAACGGATCTCGTTCATGTGATCGATGATGCCGGTCTTCTTCTGGTCGTGGACGAACCGTTCGAAGTGCGACCACTTCTGGAAGTGGAACGGCAGACCCGCGGTCGGCAACTGCTGGAACATCATCGCCCGGTTGCTCGCATACCCGGTGTCCTCACCGTCCCAGAAGGGCGAGGAGGCCGACAACGCCAGCAGGTGCGGGTAGTGGTTGAGCAGTGAAGTGATGATGGGCATCACCTTGTGCCCGGAGGAGATCCCGACGTGCACATGCACGCCCCAGATGAGCATCTGTCGGCCCCACCACTGGGTGCGCTTGATCAACTCGGCGTATCGCGGTCCCTCGGTGAGCTGCTGCATCTCCCACTCGGCGAACGGGTGCGTTCCGGCGCAGAACAACTCCATCCCGCGCTGGCGGGCGATACGCCGCACCGGGACCAGGGTGTCGTGCAGATCGGTCATCGCCTCAGGGACGGTCTCGCAGATGCCGGTGACGACCTCGACGGTGTTGCGCAGCAACTCCTTGTGCACGTGCGGGGTCTCGCCGATCTCGGCGATCACCGCGGCTGCCTCGTTGGACAGGTCACGGGTCACCGGATCGACGAGCGCGAACTCCCATTCGACACCGACGGTCGGCCGGGGTGACCCGGCGAAGTCGATGCGGTTCTTACTCCGCGGAGAAGACACCGCAGGCCACTCGACCGCCCGCGTCACCGGTGGCCAGCGTCTGCTGGTCGGGGCCGGGAGTTCCATTGATCTGCTGGTACTTCTCGGGCGGGATGTTGCCGAAATTGTCGGCCTTCTCGTGGATCACGATCGCGGTCTTGGTACCGGCCAGCAGTTCCTCGGCGGTGAAGGCGTCGGTGGTGGTGACCAGCTTGGCCGAACCGTCGCTGCGCACCTGCAGCGAGCTCAGATCGCCGCTGGAGGGATGCCCGGAGTGGCCTTCGGCCTGGAAGTGCCCACCGGCGCTGGTGAAATCGCCCTCACAGGAGCCGACCTGATGGATGTGCAGACCGTGGAAGCCGGGGGTCAGCTCACCGGCCGTGGTGGTCTCGACGGTCACGGTGGCGAATCCACCGGCGAAGTCGATGGTGGCCTTGGCGACGTCGGTGCCGTCGGCGGTCTTCAGCTCCGCGGTCAGCGTCTCGGCGCCGGCCGCCGATCCGTGCGCCTCACCCTCACCGTGTCCGCCGGCCGCCGGCGCACTCGGCGACGGCGATCCGGTCCACACCGGCGGTGTGGTTCCCGGCGAGGTGGCCTCCGGCTCGTACGGTGCGCAGGCGGCGGCAATCGGCACGGTCAGAGCGGCGGCGGCAAGAAGACGGATCGGAGCTGAGATCGGCATGTCCGAGAGCCTAGCCGGTGACCGCCACGATGACGCCCGGCGGTTGTTCAGTCAGTTCGGGGCGCCGCGGTTCGACGGGGGCCTGCAGCAGACGGCCGACCTCCTCGGCGGCTTCCTTCTCCCCCGGCTCGCTGCCGAAGAACACCGTCGTCGCAGGTAGACCCTCCAGCACGAGGTTGCCGGTCTCGGTCACGTTCCAGCCGTCCCTGCGCAGCCGGTCGGCTGCTCCCTCGGCGGCGCCGGCGACCTCGGAGGTGTTGAAGACGCGCACCTCGGCATCGCGGGCCGCGGGCGTCGGTTCGGCACTGGAGGTGGGACTGCTGGTCGTCGTGGCGCTGATGGCGACCGATTCATCCGAGGCGTCGTCGTCATCGGATCCCATGTACTGGAATGCGATCAGCAGAAACGCGACACCCAGGAAAAGCAGCACCATCACCATGGCGCGCAGGGGCAGCCCGGAAGAGTCTCGCTGGTTCATCGGGGCCAGCCTAACGGCTCACGTGATGTCGAAACCGAGCCGCCGGGCGGCCTTGGCCTTCTGCCGGCTCGCGCGCACCCGGCGCAGCCGCTTGACCAGCATCGGGTCGGCGGCCAATGCCTCGGGCCGATCGACGAGCGCGTTGAGTACCTGGTAGTACCGGGTCGCCGACATCGAGAAGAGCTCCTTGATGGCGTCTTCTTTGGACCCTGCGTACTTCCACCACTGGCGTTCGAACGCCAGAATGTCGTGTTCGCGGCGGGTCAGCCCGTCCGCAGGTTCGGAGTCGTCCCCGGATTGGCCGGTCCGCGCGATGGCGCCATCCATATCGCTGTTTGGACCCTTCCGATCACTCGCAAATGACAATGGTGTTGTTCGGCGCTCATTCAATCACGGCGCCGGAGATTGAGGCGTGATCGTTACCCGCGAGTCGGCTGACTTAAGCTTGCCAATCGTGGCTGTCGTACCGATCCGCATCGTGGGAGATCCCGTCCTGCACACTCCGACCACGCCGGTGCCCGTTGGCGCCGACGGGACCTTACCCGCCGACCTGGCGGCGCTCATCGCCGACATGTTCGACACGATGGACGCCGCCAACGGGGTTGGCCTGGCGGCCAACCAGATCGGGCGCACCGAACGGGTGTTCGTCTATGACTGTGCCGATGATCGCGGTAAGACCACCCGCCGGCGCGGCGTCGTGATCAACCCGGTGCTGGAGACCTCCGAGGTCCCCGAGACGATGCCCGATCCCGACGATGACGACGAGGGTTGCCTGTCGGTGCCTGGCGAGTCCTTCCCCACCGGGCGGGCGTCCTGGTCGCGGGTCACCGGTCTGGACGCCGACGGCACCGAGATCACCCTGGAGGGAACCGGGCTGTTCGCCAGGATGCTCCAGCACGAGACGGGACACCTGGACGGGTTCACCTATCTGGACCGGCTGATCGGCAGGCATGCCCGGGCGGCGAAGCGGATGGTGAAGTCCAACAAGTGGGGGGTTCCGGGGTTGAGCTGGTTGCCCGGCGAGGATCCCGACCCCTTCGGCCACTAGCCGTGCCTTTCGCGGCATCCCGCGGCAGTAGGGTCTCCCTGCGCTACCGGACCTCCGAGGGCCTGACCGATGTGGTCGGCCATCTGGAGGCACTCACCCCCACCGTGATCGTCCGGCCGAAATCCGGTGACGACGTCGAGATCGATCCCGCCGACGTGGTGTCGGTGCGCGAGCTGTCCCACCGCCCGGTGCGCAACTCCGAGATCCGCGCCCTGGAGCACGCCGCGGCGCTGGCCTGGCCCGGCACCGAGCAGCATTGGCAGGACGGCTGGCTGTTGCGGGCCGGATCCGGTCACACCAGCCGGGCCAACTCGGCTGTCCCACTGCTGTTCTCGTCGTCGACGGAGGCGTTGTCGCAGATCGTCTCCTGGTATGCCGGGCGCGGCCTGCCCCCGTGGCTGACGCTGCCCGAACGGCTGCTGCCGATCAAGTCCCCGGGTGTGAAGCAGACCCGCGTGCTCGTCCGCGATCTGTTCCCCGCGCCGCTCCCGCCCGGCGTCGCGTTGGCAGCGGCTCCCGACGAGGAGTGGCTGCGGGTCTACGAACGTGACGTACCGCCGGACATCCTCACCGCCGTGGTCGACGGAACGGTGGTCTTCGCGACCGTCGGTGAGGCTGTCGGGCGGGGCGCGGTGACCACCGCACCGGACGGCACCCGCTGGCTCGGCGTGTCGTGCGTGCGTGTCGCCGAGTCCGCCCGCAGGCAGGGCTTGGCCCGCGGGGTCTTCGCCGCCCTGTCGACCTGGGGCGCCGAACAGGGTGCGACCCGGGCATATGTGCAGGTGCTCGGGGACAACGCGCCCGCCCAGGCACTGTATGAGTCGCTGGGGTTCGCACTCCACCACCGGCATCGCTACGTGCGCGCAGATAGCCTCGTGCTCCATGCGTGAGTTACTCGATGCCAATCGCGAGGTGCAGGCGTCCCGCGCGCTGCGCCTGCTGGCCACGTCGAATCTCGCGGTCTACGCCACGCTGATGGAACGCCATCTCTTCGACGGACTGGTCGGCGAAACCGAGCTTGTCGTCCGCCTCGAGCGCGATCTGGAGACCTTGCACGAGGTGGGCGAACAGTCCGGCCTCGCCCTGATCAAGTCGTGGGCCAGCCAGGGCTGGCTGCACCGGGTCGCCAGCCAACACGCGGGTGTCGAGCGCAACGTCTGTTATCTGACCCAGGATGCCCGCCGGGCGCTGGACTTCGTGCGCGGCGTGCGCCGCAACGACACCATCGCCACCGGTGGGTCCATCCACGGGATCGCCGCCCGGCTCAAGCAGGTCGCCACCCGCGCCGGCGATGATCCCGATCGGATCCGGGCCGGTATCGAGGCCGAGATCGCCGCCCTGCACGCCGAGCTCGACGAACTCGACGCGGGAACCCGCCCGGAGCCCGATACCGTCGCCATGTACGACGAGGCCCGCGCGATTGCCATGCAGATGGAACGGCTGATCACCGATATCGGCCTGTACGGCAACATGATCGAGCAGGCCACCGCCGCGCTCGACGACCCGATCGACACCAACCTCGAATACCGCGACCGGCAGCGTCAGATGTACGCCGACTATCAAGCCGCCTGGGATTCCGCGGGCCGCGACTCGCACCGCGCGTTCCTGCACATGATCAACGATCCGCAGCAGCGCGCCGAGTTCGAGGCCGATATCGCCACCGTGGCATCGCAACTGCCCGAGCTCGACCCGGCCCTGCGCAAGGTGATGGCCAACTTCTTCGAACTCGTCGGCCACCAGATCGACGAGGTGGAACGCATCCAGCAGCGCTGCGCTCAGCGGGTCAAGCGGTTCACCGCCTTCGGCACCCTTGAGCAGAGCCGTGGCGTGGCCCGCCAGCTCAACGAGGCCATCGGTGCCGCGCGCACGCTGCTCAAGGAGTCGCTGACCGACTCCCGCCTGGACATCGAGGTGCCGCTGGCCCGGCATGCGATCAGTTCGATCGGCGCGCTGAGCTTCCGTATCAACGACCTGTCCTCGCCGAAGCCGGCCGAGATCGCCCAGGGCGAAGTCGACCTGACCACGTTCTCCTCGCTCACCACCCAGGTGGACGCACCCGCACTGACCAAAATGCTCAATTCCGCTCTGCCGGTGTCCCTTCCGGACGCGTGCGCGATGCTCGACGCGCCCTACCTCGGTCATGTCATCGTGCTGTGGTCCTGGGCGCTCAAACAACCGGCCCCCGCGGTCACCGAGTCGGTGACCGTGCGCTTCCACTCGCTGGACGGGCATGACCGCGAGATGGAGGTCCCGCACCTGATGTTCACCGAACCCGTCACCGAGGTTGCTTCATGACCGACGCCACGACCTCCACTCCAGAAGTCGATTTCGCCTCCCTGCCCGAGGTCGACCGCTCCGGCCGCAGTACCGGCACACGCAAGCCACGGTTCGACGGTGATGTCAGCGCGTTGCCCGATCGCGCCTGCTGGGCGCTGCAGCATCTGCTGACCCGGCGCTACGTCAGCGGCGAGGCCGATCCGGACATCTACAGCTGGATCCTGGAGTACCGCAACGATCTGGCCGTCCGGCTCTCCGAACTGGATCTGCAACTGCAGATCTCTGCGCAGGTCGACATCGCCTACATCGAACAGGCTCGCTATGAACCGACAAGGGGCGCAAAGCTTCTGCGCCGCGAGCCGCTGGGCACCTACGACTCCATCCTGGCGCTGCACCTGGCGCAGATGATGCGCGCCGGCGGCGATGTCAGCTTTCTGATCACCCGTGACGAGGTGCACGGCCTGTTCGCCGGGGTACTCAATGACACCGACCGCGACACCGTCACGTTCACCGCGCGCATCGATGCCGCGATCGCCCGGCTGGCCGGACTGGACATCCTGCGCCGCACCCGCGATGACGAGGATTCCTACACCGTCAGCCCCGTCATCACCGCGATCATGACGGCCTCGGTGATCACCGAGCTGCAGCAGCAGTTCGAGCAATTGTTGAAAGGCGGTGCCGAATGAGCGAGCAGTTCCATCTGTCCCGCCTGCAGGTGATCAACTGGGGCGTCTTCGACGGTTACCACTCCATCCCCATCAACGCCGGCGGCTCGTTGATCGCCGGATCCTCAGGTAGCGGTAAATCCTCTCTGCTGGATGCGATCTCACTCGGATTCCTGCCGTTCAACCGGCGTAACTTCAACGCCTCGGGCGATAACACCGCCGCGGGCTCCAGCGCCGGGCGGCGCACCGTGGACAAGTACGTCCGCGGTGCGTGGGGGCAGCGCAGCGACGGTGGCACCAGCCAGGTGATGTATCTGCGCGGTGACGGCACCACCTGGTCGGCCGTCGCGGTCACCTACACCTCCAACACCGGGCGCACCATCACCGGCCTGGTACTCAAATGGCTTACCGGAGAGTCTCGTTCGGATTCGTCGAGCCGGTTCGTGCTCGGCGACGGCGATCTGGACATCGAGGGTGTCTGCAATCGGTGGGCGGCGGGACGTTTCGACAGCAAGGTGTTCACCGACTCCCGGGGCGAGCGAAGCGACGGGGCATCGTACGGTTGGCGGTTCTCCACCAAGGTCGAATCGCAGTACCTGGCCCAGCTCTACGCCGCCATCGGCATCCGGGCCTCTGAGGCGGCCCAGCAGCTGCTGGGCAAGGCCAAGTCACTCAAGAGCGTCGGCGGCCTGGAACAGTTCGTCCGCGATTTCATGCTCGACGAACCGGACAGCCTGAGCCGACTTCCCGAGGCACTCAAGCAGATCGACCCCCTGGTCGAGGCGCGCGAGCTGCTGGCGGTTGCCCAGCGCAAGCGCAAGGTGCTCGGTGATATCGAGGCGATCCAACTGCGCTATGCCTCCGAATCCTCGGACCTGGGCATCATCGATCTGGTCGACATGCCGATGGTCCGCGCGCACACCGATCACCAGCGCCTACAGCAGTGCCCGGCCCAGATCGAGTCGTTGGACGGCACCATCGACCAGTTGGAGAACGAGTACGGCGACATCACCCGTCAGCTCAATCTCGCCAAGGCCGAGGGCGACGCCCTCAACGCGCAGATCAGCGGGGCCAGCGCCAGCATCGGTCCGCTGCAGTCCCAGGTCGCGGCCGCCGAGGCGCAGGCCGAGGAGGTCACCCGCCGGTACGCCGCCTACGCGGAGATGGTCCGCGCGCACGGTGTCGAGGTGCCCGAGACCGCGGACGAGTTCTGGAATCTGCGTGAGGAGCTGTCCAAACAGGCCGCCGGTCTGGCTGTCCAGCTCGACCGCGGACGGGAGTCCTCCACCGATGCCGAGTACGCCCAGAAGGCCGCCCGGATGGCCCGCGATCACGCGGCCAAGGAACTCAAACGCGTCGAACACGTCGGGTCGGCGCTTCCCGAGTTCGCCGTCGCCATGCGCGAACACATCTGCACCACATTGGGTATCGACCCCTCGGCGCTGCCCTATGTCGCCGAACTGATGGACCTGCGGCCCGAGGAGAACCGCTGGCGCGCCGCTGTCGAGAAGGTGCTGCGCTCGGTCGGATTGCGCCTGCTGGTTCCCGATCAGCACTATGCCAAGGTGTTGCGCTTCGTCAACGAGAACAACATGCGGGGCAGGCTGGCGCTGCACCAGGTTCGGGTCAATGCCCCCGATCGGCGTCCCGAGCCGAACACGTTGGCGGGCAAGCTGTTCGTGGTGAACCCGAGCCACCCGTGTGCCGCCGAGGCGCTGGATGTGTTGGCCGCGGCCGGTGATCACATCTGCGTGGACAGCCCGGATCTGTTCGCCAGGTTCCGCCGCGCGGTCACCGATACCGGTCTGTACAAGGACTCCGACCGGTTGGCCATCAAGGACGACCGCCGCCCGCTGAAACCCTCGGAGTACATCTACCAGGGTGATATCACCGCCAAGCTGGACGCCCTGACCGCCGAACTGACCGAGGCCGAAGAGGTGTTCGCCGCGGCGCGGACGGCCGCCGACGAGATCGCCGCGGGCAGGCAACACTGGCGTGATCAGGCCGCGGCCTGCAAGGCCATCTGTGAACAGTTCCCCCAGTGGAGCCATATCGACACCGAGACCGCGGACGGGCACGCCGACCGGCTGCGTGAACAGTACGAGTTGCTGCTCGCCGACAATCCCGATGTCGAGGCGCTGAGCGCGCGGGCCGAGGAGTGCTGGAACGATATTCAGGTTCTGATGACCCGGCGAGGCGCCATCCAGACCCGCCGTGACGATCTCGATTCGCGTCGTACCCGGCTGCTGGATCTACAGGACCGCCTCGATCCGGCGGCGGTGTCCGAGCAGGCCACCGAGTTGCTCAACCGCTACGCGGCGCAGATCCCGGTGAGCCTGGAGCTGCTCAACCCCGAGCCCTACCGAGAGGCGCTGTTCAACGCGATCCGGCGGGAGAGGGACCGACTCACTGAGAGCCGCAGGCGATCTCACGATGAGCTGGCTCGCATCATCGCCACCTACGACTCGTCGTTCCCCGATGCCATACCCAATGATTCCGATGATCTCGACGAGCGGGTGCACGACTATGTCGCGGTGTGCCGCCACATCGACGAGCGCGAACTCCCCGATGCCTACGAGCGGATGATGCGGCTGATCACCGAGCAGGCCCCCGATGCGATCCTGACGTTGCACCGGATCGCCGAGCAAGAGGCCCGCCGCATCGCCGAGCAGATCGAGCGGGTGAACACCGGCCTGGGTGCGGTGGAGTTCAACCGGGGTACCCGGCTGACACTGCGGGCCACGCCCCGCAGTCTGACCGCGGTGACCGAGCTGACCGACATCGTCAAGGCCATCTCGCGGCGCATCGCCGAGGTCGGCCTCGGTGACAAGAAGGCGATCCTGGAGCAGTACGCGGACATCCTGCGGTTGCGGAACCGGTTGGCGGGCAACACCCCCGAGGACCGGGTGTGGACCCGCGATGCGCTCGACGTGCGCAACCGGTTCACCTTCGACTGCGCGGAGTGGGATATGCGCACCGAGGAGTTGATCCGCACGCACAGCAACGCCGGCGACAACTCCGGTGGTGAGCAGGAGAAGCTGATGGCGTTCTGCCTCGCCGGAGCACTGAGCTTCAACCTGGCCAACCCCGACAGCGGGGACAACAAGCCGGTGTTCGCCCAGTTGATGCTCGACGAGGCGTTCTCCAAGTCCGATCCTCAGTTCGCCCAGCAGGCGCTGCAGGCGTTCCGCAAGTTCGGTTTCCAGCTCGTCATCGTGGCCACCGTGCAGAACGCCACGACCATCCAGCCCTATATCGACGGTGTGGTGATGGTGTCCAAGACCGAGGCCAGCGGTCGCAATGCCCGGCCGGTCGCGCACGTGACCACCAAGACCATCTCTGATTTCACCGCGCTCAAGCGCGAACTCAAGGTCCCGGAGCCTGTCTAATGCGCATCGCCACCTGGAACGTCAACTCGATCCGCACGCGGGTGGACCGGGTCACCGATTGGCTGGCGCGCGCCGATGTCGACGTGCTGGCCATGCAGGAGACCAAATGCAAGGACTCCCAGTTCCCGACGATGCCGTTCGCCGCGCTGGGATACGAGATCGCGCATGTGGGGCTCAACCAGTGGAATGGGGTGGCGATCGCCTCCCGCGTGGGTCTGGAGGATGTCCAGATCGGGTTCGACGGTGCACCGTCTTGGCAGGACGTAGCCGAGGCACGCGCCATCGGAGCAACCTGCGGCGGGGTGCGGGTGTGGAGCCTGTATGTGCCCAACGGCAGAACGCTGGCCGACCCGCATTATCCGTACAAGTTGGAATGGCTTGCCGCCCTTCGCGATGTCGCGACGTCGTGGACCGGACCGGTGGCGCTGGTGGGTGATTGGAACATCGCACCCACCGACGAGGATGTCTGGGATCCGGCGGTGTTCGAGGGTTCCACCCATGTGTCCGCACCCGAACGCGCGGCCTTCCAGGCCATCCTGGACGCCGGCTACTCCGACGTGGTGCGACCCTTCGCCCCCGGCCCGGGCGTGTACACCTACTGGGATTACACACAGCTGCGTTTCCCGAAGCGTCAGGGCATGCGGATCGATTTCATTCTCGGTTCACCCGAATTCGCGCAGCGGGTGACGCACGCCGAGATCGTCCGTGACGAACGAAAAGGCAAGGCACCCAGTGATCATGCGCCCGTACTCGTGGAGTTGACGTGATGGAGCTGTTACCGAAGGTCGAGCTTTCCGACAACGATGTCGCCGATGCGCTCGCGCGGGCGGTGGCGCTGTCGGATCTGATCCTCGATGTGCTCGCCGGGTTCGATCCGCTCGGTGTGCGTCGGCATCTGGAGTTCCTGGGGCTGCCAGGGACCGAGGCTTGGCAGCAGAAGAACCGCGACGAGCGGATCGGCTGGTGGATCTGGCGGGTCGGCGCACTGGACACCGTCGCGGTCGCATGGCCGGGAGCGTTGGGGGCGTTGGCCAGCCGGCTGCCGATCCAGGACATGCTCGGGTTCGCCTCGCAGACGCTGATCCTGTGCGCGGTGGCCCGCGAGTACGGGGTTACCGACCGGCGGGACACGGTGCGCATGCTGGCCTCGGTGCTGTGCGGCCGTGAGATCCCGGACCCGCCGATGCCCGACACCGACGAGCCGTGGCCGGACAATGTGGTGGCCAAGGTGTGGCATCTGGCGGGCATTCTCAACGCCATCGGTGGCGAGTTGGGTAAGCGGCCGCATCCGCGGGCGGTGTTCCGCTATGTCGGGATGCTGCCGGTGGTGGGTGCGGTTGCCGCTTATCTCGGCGAGTACGGGGCCCTGCACCGCGCGGCAAAGGCCGGCCAGAAGTGGCTCACGAAGGCTTCACGCCCACGGTGATCAGATCCGAGATCGGTGTCCACACCGGTCGCCGCACGCGGTGCTGATCGGCGATCTCGAATCCGGCATCGGTGAACAGGGCGCGCATCGCCTCCGGGGTCGGCGCGTGCGCAGGTGCGCCGAGTCCTGCCGACAATGCGTGCAGCGGCGGGAAGGACTGCCGCGGGCTCATGGTGGTGACGGCCACCATGCCGCCGGCGCGCAGCACCCGGTGGAACTCCCGCAGTGCGGCGGGCTGGTCGAAGAAGTGGAAGGCCGAGGTGGTGACGACGGCGTCGAGGAATTCGTCCTCGAAGGGCAGTTGCTCGGCGGGAGCGGTCTTCCAGCGGATGCGGTCGGAGCGTTTGCGGGCCTGGGCCAGCATGCCGTCGGACATGTCCAGTCCGTAGACCTCGTCGGGGCGCAGTTCGCGCTGGATGCGGTCGGCCAGGATTCCGGTTCCGCACGCGATATCGGCGATCTGGGTAGCGCCACGCTGCCGCAACTGCTCGATGACCTCGTCCTGGGCGGGCTTGTAGACGAACCGCTGCAGGCAGGCCGTGTCATAGGCCGGCGCGGCGAAGCTCCAGAACTTGGTGATCGCATCGTTGAAGGCGCGGCGCTGGATGGTGGTCATCGGCCCGAGTGTAGGCGCGGATCGCGCCGCACCACGTTCGCCAGCCGGGGTGGTGGCCGCGCTTCAGCGCTTGTCGTCGATATCGATCACCACCCGGATCGGGTTACGGCTGCGATCGCGCAGGGTGGCCAGCCCCTCCTGGTAGTCGCGCAGTGGCATGCGGTGACTGATGGTCCCCGCGATGCGCAGCGTGCCACTGCCCACCAGCTCGATCAGGTCATCGAGGTCGGCGGGGACATAACCGTAGGATCCGCGCAGCGTCCATTCGTTGGCGACGAACGTCGAGACCGACATGCTGCCGCCCAGCTTGTCGGTTCCGATTCCCATCACCGAACACAGCCCGCCCGGCCGTAGGCTGCGGACTGCCTGCTCGACCGTGTCGGCCCGGCCGACGAACTCGAAACTGGCGTCGACACCGCCGGTTTCGGCGTGAATCTGCCGACTCGGCAGGCCCGCCCGGGCATCGACGACGATATCCACCCCGAACCCGGCCGCCCGCTGCAGCGCAGCGTCGTAGGTATCGACGCCGACCACCCGGGCACCCACCACCTGCTTGAGGATCATGACCGCGTGGATGCCGAGTCCGCCGAGTCCGAACACCGCCACCGTGTCACCCGAGCGCACCCCGGCGGTCCGGATGGCATGGAACGGCCCGGCCACCGCATCGGCCATGATCGCCGCGGTGGCGAAGTCGATCGACTCCGGTATCCGGTGGACGTTGCCCGCCGGTACCACCACGTAGTCGGCCGCCGCGCCGGCGCGCGCCACCCCGAGCACGATGTTGTCGGGGCACTGGTTGGTCCGGCCCGCGCGGCAGGCCCGGCATGTCCCGCAGACCACGATGGGATTGACCAGCACACGGTCCCCGGCTGCCACCGGGGCGGACACCCCTGGACCGACCTTGTCGATGACGCCGGACGCCTCGTGTCCGAGGATCAGCGGGATCTCGGGCACCGGAATATCCCCGTCGATCAGGTGCAGGTCCGAACCGCAGACCCCGCAGGCACGCACCGCCACCCGCACCTCACCGGGCCCCGGTTCGGGAACCGCGATATCGACAAGGTGCGGGGCTCCCACCCCGGCCAGCACCGCCGCACGCATCACAGGTCGGCCGCCGCCGCCTCGAGCCGCTCGGCGAGGTGCTCGCGTGCGGCATCGCGCAGGGTCGGCAGGTGACCCGAGCCGAACTTCGGCTCCCCCGGGACCGCGTCGCGTAACAAGCTCTTGGCCAGGGTCCACTTGTGTACCTCGGTCGGCCCGTCGGCCACCGCCATGACCTGCGCTTCGACCATCATGGCCGAGAACGGCATCTCGTTGGAGATCCCGAGTGCGCCGTGCAACTGCATGGCCCGTTGGACCACATCGTGGAAAACCCGCGGCATGGCGACCTTCACCGCGGCGATGTCCTTGCGGACGGCCCGGTAGTCGTCGTGCTTGTCGATCAACCACGCGGTCCGTAGCAGCAGTAGCCGGAACTGTTCGATGTCGATCCAGCTGTCGGCGATCTTCTCCTGGGTGGCCTGCAGGTCGGCCAGCCGACCGTGCCGAGTGGTGCGTGACGCGGCACGTTCCAACATCAGATCGAACGCCTTGCGGACCTGCGCGATCGTGCGCATGCCGTGGTGGATGCGTCCGCCGCCCAACCGTGTCTGGGCGATCTCGAAGGCGGCACCCCGCGCGCCGAGCAGGTGATCGGCGGGCACCCGCACATCGCGATACCGCAGGTAGGCGTGGCTGGAACGGTCCGCGTCCTCGGTACCGACCCCGGCGTCACGGATGATTTCCACCCCGGGGGTATCGGCGGGCACGATGAACATCGACATCGTGTGGTGCCGGTCGGGACCGTCATCGGTCACCGCCATCACCAACAGGAAGCTGGCGTACCGCGCGTTGGAGGAGAACCACTTCTCGCCGTTGATCACCCAATGGTCACCGTCGAGAACCGCGCGGGTGGTGAACAGGGTCGGATCGGCGCCGGCCAGCGGTTCGGTCATCGAGTAGCAGGACGAGATCTCGCCATCGAGCAAGGGCTGCAGATAGCGGGCCTTCTGCTCGGCGGTGCCGTACTTGGCCAGGATCTCGGCGTTGCCCGAATCCGGCGCCTGGCAACCGAAGACCGACGGCGCCCAGCGCGAGCGCCCCAGGATCTCGTTGAGCAGCGCCAGCTTGACCTGGCCGTAGCCCTGTCCGCCGTGTTCGGGGGTCAGATGGCAGGCCCAGAGCCGTTGAGCCCGAACCTCTTCCTTCAACGGTGCGATCAACCGCATCGCCCGTGCGTCGCTCTTGTCATACGGATCGCCGAGCACATGGTCCAGCGGCTCCACCTCCGAGCGCACGAAGGCATCCGCCCAGTCGAGTTTCGCCTGAAACTCCGGCTCCGTCGAGAAGTCCCACATCAGCTACACTCCAATACAATTGCATTAAACTTCGATGCGACTGTATCGGCTCGAGGAAGGTGCCCGCCAGATGGCCGGACGAGTTGTCGTGGTGACCGGGGGAAGCCGCGGTCTCGGCAGGGCGATGTGTCGCCATTTCGCCGCCGCGGGCGACCACGTGGTGGTCTCCAGTCGCAAGGCCGATGCCTGCGACGCGCTCGCCCGCGAACTACGCGATGCGCACGGGGTGGACGCCGTCGGCTTCGGCTGCCACGTCGCGTCCTGGGACCAGTGCGACGCGCTGATCGATTTCGTCGAGCAGCGATTCGGCCGAATCGACGTCCTGGTCAACAATGCCGGGATGTCCCCGCACTATCCGTCACTGCCCGAGCTCAGCGAGGAACTCTTCACCAAGGTGGTCGGGGTGAACTTCGGCGGCCCGTTCCGGCTGGCGGTACGCGCCGGCGACCTGATGCGCCGGGGCGACGGCGGGTCCATCATCAACATCACCAGCATCGCCGCGGTGCACCCCGCGCCGTACGACCTGCCGTATGCGGCCGCCAAGGCCGCGCTGAACACCGTCACCGGCGGGTTGGCCCGCGCATTCGGGCCCACCGTGCGAGTCAACGCCGTGATGGCCGGTCCGTTCGACACCGACGTCACCGCGGCCTGGAACGATGACACGGTGCACCGGATCGAGCAGTCGGTACCACTCGGACGCATCGGCCGACCCGAAGAGATCGTCGGCGCCGTCGCCTACCTGGCCGGTCCGGACGCCTCGTTCACCACCGGCGCCATCCTCAAGGTCGATGGCGGCATGGCCAGCGGACTGGGATGAGCGCCCCGAACAAGGAGACCCGCGAACGGTTGCTGGAGGCCGCGGAACGGCTGTTCGCCGAACGCGGTGTCGACGCGGTGCCCATGCGGGAGATCAGTCGCGAAGCGGGATCGAAGAACGTCGTCGCCGGCCAGTACTGGTTCGGGGATCGCGACGGTCTGGTCAAAGCGTTGTTGGACAAGCACAATCCCGAGATCGAGAGCCGTCGGCACGCCCTGCTGGACGCGTATGAGGCAGCCGGAACCGACGACGTCGCCCTGCTGGCCGGCGCGCTGGTCCGGCCGCTGGGCGCCAAGTTGGATCAGGGCATCGCCGGTGCCGGCTTCCTGCGGACCATGTCGGATCTGCTGACCAGACCGGACCCCTCGGTCGAACCGCTCGGCGTGGGTTCCCCCACCAGCAGCATGCAGCGTTGGCGCGCAATGCTCGAACCGCTGCTGGAACCCGAAGCCGTACTGCTGCACCGCCGCTTCCTCACCACCCGGTTCGTCGTCGTCGAACTCGCCCTGCGGGCCCGTACCGATCGCACCGAACACGCGTTGTTCCTGAGCCACCTGATCGACGTCGCGGCCGGGCAGCTGCTGGCCCCGGTATCCGCCGAGACGCGCCGACTGCGATCCCTTCGGGTCGACAGCACGAAAGGCACACCACCACAATGAATCTCGGTATCGACCTCGCCCCGGTGCAGGCCTGGCTCCGTGAACGCGGCATCGGTGACTCGATCACCGATGCCCGTGCGCTGACCGGTGGGACCCAGAACAGGGTGATCGCGCTCGAGGTGGATGGCCGCAGGCTGGTCCTGCGCTGCCCGCCGGTACACCCCCGACCGTCGAGCAACCGCACGATGCTGCGCGAGGTCGCGGCGCTGACATCGCTGGCGGGCTCGCGGGTTCCGCATCCTCGGCTGGTCGTGTGCTGCGAGGACCTCGCCGTCATGGACATGGTGTTCTATCTGATGGAAGAGGTCGACGGGTTCAACCCCGGCGACAGCATCAGCGAGCACTACAGCGCGGACGCGGCGACCCGGCACGAATCCGGGCTGGCGGTGGCACGCGCGCTGGCCGTACTCGGCGATCTCGATCCGACCGGCACCCCGATGGCCGGGTTCGCCAAACCGGGCAGCTTCCTCGACCGCCAGGTGGACCAGTGGGTCGGCGTGCTCACCGGGTACGACTACGGCCGTGCCGGAGCCGGTGATCTACCCGATGTCGGGCGGACCGTGCAGTGGTTGCGCGCCAACCAACCCGCCGATCCTCGACCGGGCATCATGCACGGCGATTTCCACCTCAACAACGTGCTGCTCGACGCACACCGCCCCGAGGTCGCCGCGATCGTGGACTGGGAGATGTGTACCGTGGGCGATCCAATGCTGGACCTGGGCTGGCTGCTTGCCTGCTGGCCGCAGGACCCGGCGCCGGTCGCCACCGGGGAACGATTGGCGGCCGCGGGTGGGCTACCGTCGCGGCGCCAGGTCATCGAGGCCTACGCGGCCACCAGCAGCAGAAGCGCCGACGAGATCGATTGGTACACAGCGCTGGCCGGCTTCAAGATGGCCGTGGTATTGGAGGGAACCTGGGTACGCGCACTATCCGGTCGAGCCCCGCGTGAGGTCGGCGAACATCTGCACCGATGCGCCATCGGGCTCTTCGAACTGTCGGCCCGTATCGCCGCGGGTGACTGGTCACCGAGCCGATGAATCGCCGTCGCCGCCAACATCCGCGCTGTACCGTCCCGCGCTGAACATCGACGCCACCGCACCGATCAGCATCATCGCCGCCGCAGCCAGGAACACCACCGTCAGCCCGGCATGGAAGGGACCGGTGATCAGTTCGGGGAAGAAGGTCTTACCCGTGAGCACCTCGGCGTTCACCCCGGGATCCGACAGCGCACCCGAGGGACCGAGCAGTTCGTCGATCGGGTTGTAGCCTAGGAATGCCGCGAAGAGGCTGCCGACCGGGGGCGTGTTGGCCACCTCGTGGGCCACCGAGGCCGGCACCCCTTGGGCCTGCAGCCCGCTGCTCATCGCCGAGGGCAGCGCATTGGCCAACCCGACGATCATCAGCGAGAAGAAGATTCCGATCGACAGTGACGATCCGGCGTTGAAGAAGGTGGCGCGCACACCAGAGGCGGCGCCGCGCTGCGACGCGGGCACGCTGGACATGATGGCCGCGGTGTTGGGTGCGGTGAAGATGCCGCCGCCCAGTCCGTTGAGGAACACCAGCATGGCGAACACCCAGTAGTCGAAGTTCACCGGGATCAGCAACAGCGCAACGAAAGACACCGCCATCAGCAGCATGCCGCCCACCGTCAGCGGTCGTGCGCCGAACCGGTCGGCCAGCGACCCGGCCAGCGGGGCCGCGATCAGGAAGCCGATGGTGACCGGCAGCAGGTAGATGCCGGCCCACAGCGGTGTCGATTCGAAGCTGTACCCGTGCAACGGGAGCCAGATGCCCTGTAGCCAGATGATGAGCATGAACTGCAGACCGCCGCGTCCCACCGAGGACATCAACCCGGCCAGGTTCCCCATGCCGAAGGCCGCCGACCGGAACAACCGAATATCGACCATCGGCTGGTCCACCCGCAACTCGATCACACAGAACACCACCAGCACCACCAAACCGGTGATGATCGACCCGAGCACCCACGGATTGGTCCAGCCGGTGCTCGAATCGCCATGCGGCTGAATGCCATAGGTGATACCGATGAGCAAGACCGTCAGGCCGACACCGAAGGTCAGCGTCCCCGCCCAATCCAGCCGGCCCGGCGTGCGCACCCCCAGCTCGACCAGGGACCGCAGGCTCCACACGGTTCCGAGCACACCGATCGGCACGCCCACCCAGAAGATGGCCTGCCAGTGCCATTCGGAGAGCACCCCGCCGATCAGCAGTCCCAGGAAGGAGCCCGCGACGGCGGCCACCATGTTCACCCCGAGCGCCATGCCGCGCTGATTGGCCGGGAACGCATCGGTGAGGATCGCCGAGGACGAGGCCATCAGCATCGCGCCGCCGACGCCCTGGATCACCCGCCACCCGATCAACCAGATCGCCCCGCCGTCGAGCTGGAACGGGTCGAAGGACAGTGCCACCGCCGCCACGGTGAAGACGACGAAGCCCAGGTTGTAGATCCGCACCCGGCCGAACATGTCACCGAGCCGTCCGAACGGCACCACCAGCACGGCGGTGACCACCAGATAACCCATCAGCATCCACAGCAGGTAACTGATATTGCCGGGGTCCAGCGGGTTGAGCCCGATACCGCGGAAGATCGCCGGCAACGAGATCAGCACGATGGAGGCGTTGATCGACGCCAGCAGGATGCCCATCGTCGTGTTGGACAGCACGACCCACTTGTAGCGGGGGTGCTGGTGGATCTTTTCCAGCTCAAGGGTCATCGGCACTCAAATCCCTACGATCGGCAAAAACATATATTAGCTATACAAACGATTGCTCGGCAATCGGTCGAGCATGCGCTACCGTGAACGGGTCCACACGGGAGCACGCACCAGCGCGCTGAGAGGACGGCTAGGGCCGTCGACCGTACGAACCTGACCGGATAATGCCGGCGTAGGGAGATGTGTAATGAGTGCTGTTGTCGACCCTCGTACCTCCGATGTCACCACCGGCCCCATCGCCGGCAGCTCCAAGGTCTACTCACCCAACGGAGTGCCGTCGCGCCGGGTGCACCTGAGCACCGGTGAGCACTTCGACCTGTACGACACCTCCGGCCCGTACACCGACGACAACGCCGTCATCGACCTGCAGCGCGGACTTCCCAAGCGCGCCAACGTCATCCGCGATCGCGGCACCCAGTTGCAGCGCGCCCGCAAGGGTGAGATCACCGCGGAGATGGCGTTCATCGCCGAACGCGAGGCGGTGTCACCGGAGCTGGTGCGCGACGAGGTCGCCCGCGGCCGCGCGGTCATCCCCGCCAACCACAACCACCCCGAGAGCGAGCCGATGATCATCGGCAAGGCGTTCGGGGTGAAAGTCAATGCCAATATCGGCAATTCGGCGGTCACCAGCTCCATCGCCGAAGAGGTCGACAAGATGGTGTGGGCCACCCGGTGGGGCGCGGACACCATCATGGACCTCTCGACCGGTAAGGACATCCACCTGACCCGGGAGTGGATCCTGCGCAACTCCCCCGTCCCGGTCGGGACGGTCCCGATGTACCAGGCGCTGGAGAAGGTCAACGGTGATCCCACCAAGATGACCTGGGAGTCCTACCGCGACACCGTCATCGAACAGTGCGAGCAGGGCGTCGATTACATGACGGTGCATGCCGGGGTCCTGCTGCGCTACATCCCGCTGACCGCCGACCGTGTCACCGGCATCGTCAGCCGCGGCGGTTCCATCATGGCCGCCTGGATGCTCGCCCACCACCAGGAATCGTTCCTGTACACCCACTTCGAGGAGCTCTGCGAGATCCTCGCCCGCTATGACGTCACCTTCTCCCTCGGCGACGGCCTGCGCCCCGGCTCCATCGCCGATGCCAACGACGCCGCCCAGTTCGCCGAACTGGAAACCCTCGGCGAGCTCACCAAGATCGCGAAATCTCATGGTGTACAGGTGATGATCGAAGGACCCGGGCACGTGCCGATGCACAAGATCGTGGAGAACGTCCGCCTGGAGGAGGAACTCTGCGAAGAGGCGCCGTTCTACACCCTCGGCCCGCTGGCCACCGATATCGCCCCGGCCTACGACCACATCACCAGCGCCATCGGCGCGGCCATCATCGCCCAGGCCGGCACCGCCATGCTCTGCTACGTCACCCCAAAGGAGCACCTGGGCCTGCCCAACCGCAAGGACGTCAAGGACGGGGTCATCGCCTACCGTATCGCCGCGCACGCCGCAGACCTGGCCAAGGGCCATCCGCGCGCCCAGCAACGCGATGACGCCCTGAGCACCGCCCGGTTCGAGTTCCGCTGGGCCGATCAGTTCGCGTTATCGCTGGACCCCGATACCGCACGCGAGTTCCACGACGAGACATTGCCCGCCGAGCCGGCCAAGACCGCGCATTTCTGCTCGATGTGCGGCCCGAAGTTCTGCTCCATGCGGATCACACAGGACATTCGCGACGCCATGGCGGACAAATCGGTGGAGTTCGCCGAACACGGAAATCGCGTCTATCTACCCTTGGTGCCATGAACTTTCTACCGCTGCCCCGGCCAGGGGCAACCCCGCTGCGGGTGATGACGATCGCCGGGTCCGATTCCGGCGGCGGCGCGGGCATCCAGGCCGATATGCGCACCTTCGCGATGCTCGGCATCCACGGCACGGTGGCCATGACCGCGGTGACCGTGCAGAACTCGGTAGGCGTCAAGGGCTTTCACGAGATCCCGCTGGACATCATCGCCGGTCAGATCAGCGCGGTGGCCTCCGATATCGGGATCCAGGCCGCCAAGACCGGCATGTTGGCCTCCGCGGAGATCATCGGTGTGGTCGCCGAGACCTGGCGGGCCGAGGGCCTGGCCGGCACCGTGCCCCTGGTCGTCGACCCGGTGTGCGCCTCCATGCACGGCGACCCGCTGTTGCATCCGTCGGCGCTGAATTCGGTGCGTACCGAACTGTTCCCGCTGGCCACCCTGGTCACCCCGAACCTCGATGAGGTCCGCCTGATTACCGGTATCGACGTGGTGGACACCGACACCCAGCGGGATGCCGCGCGGGCGCTGCACGACCTCGGCCCACAGTGGGCCCTGGTCAAGGGTGGGCACCTACGATCCTCCGAACTCAGTCCCGACCTGCTGTTCGACGGCACCGAGTTCCACGAGTTCAGCGAACCCCGCGTCGACACCGGACACGACCACGGCGCCGGTGACACGCTGGCCGCGGCCACCGCATCCGCTCTGGCACATGGCTTCTCGGTGCCCGACGCGGTCGCCTTCGGCAAGTCGTGGATCACCGAATGCATCCGCGCGGCGTACCCCTTGGGGCACGGCCACGGCCCGGTGAACCCGCTGTTCCGGCTGCAGGCATGACGCTGCAGGGGCCGGAAGGCATCAAGTGCGTCGAAGACATCGGGGGGATAGCCCACGAACCGGCAACCATCCCGGCGGGCATAGTGCTGCTGACCCACGGCGCCGGCGGCAACCGGGACGCTGCGCTGCTGGTCGACCTGTGCGACGAGTGGGCACGACGGGGCTATCTGGCCATCCGCTACAACCTGCCCTACCGGCGTCGTAGGCCCAAGGGCCCGCCGTCGAACTCCGCCGCCAGTGACCAGGCCGGTATCGCCGAGGCCATCGCCTGGGCGCGCACCCAGACCGATGGACCGGTCATCGCCGGCGGGCACTCCTACGGTGGCCGGATGACATCGATGGTCACCGCGAACCGCAGCGAGCGGCCCGATGTGCTGGCGCTGTCCTCCTACCCGCTGCACCCGCCGGGCAAGCCGGAGCGGTCCCGCACCGAACACCTGCCCGATATCACCGTGCCGACCGTGTTCACCCACGGCACCGCCGATCCGTTCGGCACCATCGAGGAGTTGCGCGCGGCCGCGGAGCTGATTGCCGGACCTACCCGAATCGTCGAGGTCACCGGCGCCCGCCATGATCTCGGTTCCAAGACTTTGGACGTGCCCGCGCTTGCGGTCGCCGCCGCGGCTATCTTTCTCTCATGACGCAGCCGCCGGAGCAGCCCCAGGGATACCCCCCACCCCCGCCCGGTGGCCAGTATCCGCCGCCCCCACCCGGTGGCCAGTACCCGCCGCCCCCACCGCCGCTGCCCTACACCGATCAGTACGGCCAGCCCTACCCGCCGCAGCAGGCGCCAGGGACGAACTGGTGGGCCGTCGTCTCGCTGATCTTCGGCGTGATCGGTGGCGTGCTGATCAGCGTCGTCGCCGGCATCGTCGGCTTGAACAAGGCCAAGAAGGGCCAGGGCGGCCGCGGGATGGCCATTGCGGGCCTGGTCCTCTCGGCGCTGTGGATTGTCGGATTGATCGCCGTGTTCGCGCTGGTGGCGGCCAACAAGGACAAGATCGCCGACAGTGAGTTCGCCGATCTCTTCGATCCGAACTCGGTGAACGCCGCCGATATCGGGCTGGGCGACTGCCTCTCGGAGATCCCGTCGGACGCCAGCCTGGTGGCCTCGGTCAAGACGGTCAGCTGTGCCGAACCGCACAAGGGTGAGGTCTACTTCGTCATCGATGTGCCGGGCGGCAGCTTCCCCGGCCAGTCCGCGATCATCGACTACCAGGATCGTTGCGCGCCCGCACTGCAGGACTTCGCTCCGGCCGCGATGGAAGATCCCGAGGTGGGCATGTTCGTGCTCTACCCGACCGAGGACTCCTGGAAGCGCGGCGATCGCGCCGTGACCTGCATCGCCACCACCGACGTCCCACGCACCGGATCGCTGCAGCAGTAGCGAGGTACCGTTTCAACCATGTTTGACGCCGTCATCGTGGGCGCCGGTTTCGCCGGTATAGGTGCCGCCATCCAGCTCAAACGGCTGGGGATCGACAACATCGTCCTGCTCGACAGAGAAGACGATCTCGGCGGCACCTGGTATGTGAACCACTATCCCGGTCTGGCCGTCGACGTCCCGACCACCACCTACTCCTATTACTTCGAGCCGAACCCGAACTGGTCGCGGTTGTTCTCGACCGGTCCGGAGATCAAGAAGTATGCCGACGATGTGGCCGACAAGTACGACGTCCGCCGCCACATCCGGTTCAACACCGTGGTCCACGGTGCCCGTTGGGATGAGGATGCCAAGGCGTGGCAGGTGAGCGTCGTCTCCGATGGGTCGACGAGCGAGACGCTGACGACCCGGTATCTCATCACAGCGACCGGTTTCCTGTCCCAGCCCAAGCTGCCCGATATCTCGGGCATCGACAGCTTCGCGGGCAACGTCATCCACACCGCGCAGTGGGATGACGATTTCGACCCGGCCGGCCGGCGTATCGCGATCATCGGCACGGGTGCCACGGCAGTCCAGCTCATCCCGGAGCTGGCGAAAGCCGCGGCCGACCTCACGGTGTACCAGCGAACCCCCATCTGGGTGGTGCCCAAGATCGATCTGCGCTTCGGCCCGCGGACCAAGAAGCTGTTCGCCCGTATCCCGGCCACCCAGCGGGCGCTGCGCTGGCTCACCGACTCGATCTACGAGTGGATGGTGACAATCGGCGTCGTCTACTACAAGACCTTCCGCGGACGCGGCAACATCTCGGCCGCCGACCTGTCCAAGCTGCACCGCTTCCTCACCATCAGGGACAAGGATCTGCGGCGGCGGCTCACCCCGGACTACGACTTCGGTTGCAAACGACCGACATTCAGCAACGGTTACTACCGCGCATTCACCAGGGACAACGTCCACCTGCAGGATGCCGGGATCGATCACATCCAAACCGACGGCATCGTCGCCAAGGACGGCACCAAGAACGAGGTCGATACCCTGGTGCTGGCAACCGGGTTCGATCTGTGGGAGGCCAACTTCCCGGCAATCGAGGTCATCGGTCGCGAGGGCCGCAACCTCGGGAAGTGGTGGCGCGAAACGCGTTTCCAGGCCTACCAGGGCGTGTCCATGCCGTACTTCCCGAACTACCTGAGTCTGGCCAGCCCGTACGCCTTCCTCGGGCTGAACTTCTTCAACACCATGGAGTACCAGATGCGGTTGATGGACCGGCTGTTCTCCGAGGTGCAGCGCCGCGGCGCGACCACCTTCGAGGTCACCGAGGAGGCGAACAGCCGCTACCTGGACCGGATGACCGATCTGCTGGGCAATTCGCTGTTCACCCTGGGCAACTGCGCCAGCGCGCGGTCCTACTACTACAACCCCGCCGGTGAGCCCACGCTGTTGCGGCCCACCACCACCGACACCGCCATCCGGGAAGCCTCCGAGTTCCCCCTTAGCGACTACGCAATCAACTGAACAAGCCATCAGCTGAACGAGCCACCAACCAACTGCCGAGAGGAAATCCGTTGACCGAGAAGAAGAGTTCGCCGGGCGTCACGTTCGCCGGGGTGTCACTGGTCGGCGCCGGTCTGGCCCACTTCGTCGCACCGCAACTGTTCGAATCGATCACCAAGCCTGCTTTCCCGACCGACACCGCGCGCCACATCAAGACCAACGGCACCATCGAGACCGCCCTCGGCGTGGGCCTGCTGGTGCCCAAGACGCGCAAGCTGGCGCTCCTCGGCGCGGTGGGCTACGTCGGGTACCTGGGCTTCAACGCTGCACGGAACAGGTAGCGGCTCTACACTTTCCGCGTGCACATGCAGCGCCGGCTCGGCACGTTCGACGCCGTCGTCATCGGCCTGGGATCGATGGTTGGGGCCGGCATCTTCGTCGCACTCGGGCCCGCCGCCGCAGCCGCCGGCTCCGGGCTGCTGATCGGGCTGGCCGTCGCCGCGGTGGTGGCCTACTGCAACGCGACGTCCACGGCACGGCTCGCCGCGATCTATCCCCAGTCCGGTGGCAGTTATGTCTACGGCCGGGAACGCCTCGGCGCGTTCTGGGGTCACACCGCGGGCTGGTGTTTCATCGTGGGGAAGACGGCCTCGTGTGCCGCGATGGCCCTGACGGTCGGCGTCTACGCGTGGCCGCAGTATGCGCATGCCGTGGCGGTCGCCGCGGTGGTCGCGCTGACGGCAGTGAACTATGCGGGCGTGCAGAAGTCGGCTTTGCTGACCCGGGTGATCGTCGCCATGGTGCTCGCGGTGCTGGCCGTCGTGGCGATCGTACTGAGCGGCGCCGGAGCTCCCGCGAATCTGGCGCTCGACACCGACACCGGCTCATGGGGTGTCCTGCAGGCCGCCGGGTTGCTGTTCTTCGCGTTCGCCGGTTATGCCCGCATCGCCACCCTCGGTGAGGAGGTTCGCGATCCGGCCCGCACCATTCCCCGCGCCATACCCATCGCACTGGGCATCGCGCTGCTGGTGTACGCAGTGGTCGCCGTCGCCGTGCTCTCGGTGCTCGGCGGTACCGGCCTGGCCATGGCGACAGCGCCATTGGCCCAGGCCGTATCGGTGGCCGGACATCCCGAACTGGCTGCGGTCGTCCGCGTCGGAGCCGCGGTGGCCGCCCTCGGATCGCTGCTCGCGTTGATCCTCGGCGTCTCTCGCACCACGCTGGCAATGGCACGTGACCGGCACCTGCCCGGTGCGCTGTCCGCGGTGCATCCGCGGTTCGGCGGACCGCATCGCGCCGAGATCGCGGTCGGAGTCGTCGTCGCGGTCCTGGCGGCGGTTGTCGATCTTCGTGGGGCGATCGGGTTCTCGTCGTTCGCGGTGCTGGTGTACTACGCCATCGCCAATGCCAGCGCCTGGACGTTGCAGCCGTCCCGGCGGGTGATCCCGGCGATCGGGCTGACCGGATGTGCGGTGCTGGCATGCACCCTGCCCACCGATTCGGTCCTCATCGGGTCCGCGGTGATCGCGCTCGGCGTCACCCTGTACCTGGTCCGCCGCTCCAGGGCATAGCCACCGGCCGTCCGGCACCAAAATTAGACAGTGTGTCTTGACATACTGTCTCGCCAGCGTTTACCGTCCTAGCGTCGCGGGCTGTGGCGCCGATCACGATGAGCGGGCACCGCTCGCGCCCGCACCGCAAGGAGATATGTGTTTCCCGGAACTCACGCCGCCGCCGATCCGCACCGACCCGCGGTCGTCATGGCCGGCAGCGGCGACACCCTGACCTACGGCGACCTGGACACCCGCTCGGCCCAGATCGCCGCCGCATTGCATGCCGCGGGCCTGCGCCGCGGCGATGTCATCGCCATCCTGGCCGACAACACCGCCGAGGTGTTCGTCATCTATTGGGCCGCATTGCGTTCGGGTCTGTATGCGACGGCGGTCAACCACCACCTGACCGCGCCCGAGGCCGGATACATCGTCACCGACAGCGGAGCGAAGGCATTCTTCGTCTCGGGTGCACTGGCAGAGCTCGGTGCACTGGTGCTCGACGAGATACCGGGCGACGTGGCGCGTTATGCCTTCGGCGGTGATATCGACGGCTACCGGCCCTACCGCGAACTGCTGGACGCGGCGGTTCCCCCGCTGACCGATCAACCGCGCGGTGCGGACATGCTGTATTCGTCGGGGACCACCGGCCGCCCGAAGGGCATCAAACCGCACCTGCTGCCCATCCAGGTCGACGAGCCGGGCGACCCGGTCCTGGCGGTGCTGCAGAACGTCTTCGATATCGGGCCGGACGCCGTCTACCTTTCCCCCGCCCCGATCTATCACGCCGCACCGCTGAAATACTGCGCAGGCATGCAGGCGCTCGGCGCGACGGTGATCCTGATGGAGAAGTTCGACGCCGAGAAGATCCTGGCGGCCATCGAGACCCATCGGGTGACCATGACGCAGATGGTGCCCACGATGTTCGTCCGCTTGCTGCAACTGCCGAACGAGATCCGGTCGCGGTATGACCTGTCCTCGCTGCGCACCGTCGTCCACGCCGGCGCCCCATGCCCACCCGAAGTCAAGGACGCCGTGCTCGACTGGTGGGGCCCGATCCTGGTGGAGTACTACAGCGCCACCGAGGCGCACGGGATGACGATGATGAACTCCGCGGAATGGGGCACCAAGCGCGGGTCGGTGGGACGTGCGGTACTGGGCACCATCCACATCTGCGATGACGCCGGTGCCGAACTCCCGGCGGGCGAGGTCGGCACCGTCTACTTCGAGCGCGAAGCCATGCCCTTCGTCTACCACAACGACGCGGACAAGACCCGCGAGGCCCAGCACCCGAGGCACGAGAACTGGACCACCGTGGGCGATCTCGGCTACGTCGACGAGGACGGTTATCTCTTCCTGACCGACCGCAAGTCGTTCATGATCATCTCCGGCGGGGTGAACATCTATCCGCAGGAAACCGAGAACGTTTTGACCATGCACCCGGCGGTATTCGACGTCGCAGTGATCGGTGTCCCCGATCCCGAGATGGGGGAACAGGTCAAGGCCGTCGTCGCACTCCGGCCCGGATTCAGCGCGGGCGACGACCTCGCCGCGGATCTCATCGACTACGTCCGCGACCGCGTCGCCCACTACAAGGCACCCCGCACGGTCGACTTCGTCGACTCGTTGCCACGTACACCCACCGGAAAACTGATCAAGGGCAAGCTCAAAGCCCGCTACACCGACACCACGAGGAGCCCGGCATGACCGCCACATCCCACAAGCGCTACATCGTCACCGGCGCCGCATCCGGTATCGGGCAGGCCGTCGCCGAACGGTTGGTCGCCGGCGGCGCAGAGGTGATCAGCCTCGACCGCAACACCCCGTCGGCGGCGGTCAAGCACCATATCGCGGTCGATCTGGCGGACCCGCAGAGCATCGATGCCGCAGTGGCCCAGCTGGACGGTTCGTTCGACGCGCTGATCAACGTCGCAGGCGTCCCCGGCACCGCACCCGCGGCCACGGTGATCGCGGTGAACGTGCTGGCGGTGCGCCACCTCACCGAATCCCTGATCGACCGGCTCCGCGACGGCGGTTCCGTGGTGGTGGTGTCCTCGATCGCCGGATTCGGCTGGCCGGCAAGGATGCCCGCAATCCAGGCGCTGCTGGCCACCGACGGCTTCGTCGAGGGTGCACGTTGGTTCGCCGAGAACCCGCAGACGGGCAATGCCTACAACTTCTCCAAGGAGGTCGCCACCGTCTACACGATGGCCAAGGCCCTGGAGTTCGCGCAACGGGGGTTGCGTATCAACGCGGTCCTGCCCGGTCCGGTGGAAACGCCGATCCTCGCCGATTTCGAGGAGACGATGGGCAAGGACACCCTCGACGGTGCCAAGGCGCTGCTCGGCAGGCATGCCACACCCGAGGACATCGCCGGGGCGGTCGCCTATCTGATCTCCGCCGACGCCGGTTGGGTCAACGGTCAGACACTGGCCGTCGACGGTGGCGGCATGGCGGCGGTTGCCGCCGGCGTCATCCCCGCACCGGAAATGCGCTAGGGCATGCCCATGAGCACACAGCTTCGAACCCCGCACGCGCGCACGGTCTTCGACACCGGGCGCACCCGCCCTGCGGAATGGCGCATCGAGCAATTGCGCGCCATCGAGCGCATGTGCGACGAGCAGGAGCAGGCCATCGCCGCGGCCCTGCTCTCCGACCTCGGCCGCCCGGCCATGGAGGCGTGGATGGGTGATGTGCAACCCACCAAGGCCGAGGCGGCGTTCGCGCGCAAGAGAATTCGCAGGTGGATGCGCAGGCGGCGGGTATCGGTTCCGATCAGCCAGCATCCGGCTCGCGCCTGGGTGCAGTACGACCCCAAGGGTGCGGTCCTGGTGATCGGTCCCTGGAACTACCCGTTCTACCTGGCGATGGCGCCGGTGGTATCGGCGGTGGCGGCCGGCAACACCGTGGTGATCAAACCATCGGAGCTCGCCCCGGCGACCTCCGCGCTGATAGCCCGGCTGGTGCCGCGTTATCTGGACACCGAGGCGATCACCGTCGTCGAGGGCGACGCCCGGGTTACCCAGGACCTGCTGGCACAGGGTTTCGATCATGTCCTGTTCACGGGCGGCACCGAGGTCGGGCGGAAGATCATGGCCGGTGCCGCACCCACCCTGACACCGGTCACCCTTGAGCTGGGCGGCAAGAGCCCGGCGATCGTGGCAGCCGACGCCGATATCGCGGTCACGGCCCGTCGGTTGGCGCACACCAAATTGGTGAACTCGGGGCAGACCTGCATCGCGCCGGACTACATCCTCGTCGAGCGGTCCGTCGCCGCGGAGCTGGTGACCGCGCTGTGCGCGACGATCGCCGAGTTCAGTAGCACGCCCGACCTGCCCATCGTCAACCGACGCCAGTTCGATCGGTTGACGGCACTGATCGCGGACACCAGTGGTCAGGTGGTCACCGGTGGCGGCTCCGATGAGGTGTCCCTGCGCATCGAACCGACCGTGATCCTCGATCCGGGGCCCAGTGATGCGGTGATGTCCGACGAGATCTTCGGTCCCATCCTGCCGATCATCACGGTCGACTCGGTTTCCGAGGCCGTCGACTTCGTCCGGCACCGGCCACGGCCACTGGCCCTCTACGTGTTCACCGAGACGCCGGAGCTGGCCGAGGACGTGATCGATCGGACCCAATCCGGTGGTGCGGTGGTCAATCACGCGATCATGCATTGTCTGGTGCCGCAGTTGCCGTTCGGCGGGATCGGCCCCAGCGGCATGGGCGCCTATCACGGGTGGTGGGGTTTCGAGGCACTGTCGCATCGGCGCGCGGTACTGGCCAAGTCCACGCGCCCCGATCCGCGGCTGGTGTATCCGCCCTACACCGCGCTGTCCCGGAAGATCATCCGTCTGCTGCAATAGCAATCGAGCCCGGCTACCTTGTCCTGATGGCAAAGCTGTCTGTGACGCCGCGTTGGAAGCCCGTGGGCCCCGATGCCGATATCGTCGCCCCCGACGAACGATTGAGCTGGCCGCGCACCCTCGGCATCGGCGCCCAGCATGTGGTGGCGATGTTCGGTGCGACCTTCCTGGTGCCCGTGCTGACCGGTTTTCCGCCGGCGACGACGCTGTTGTTCTCGGGTGTCGGCACCATCGCCTTCCTGCTCATCACCGGTAACCGGCTGCCGAGCTATCTGGGGTCCAGCTTCGCGGTGATCGCTCCGGTGACCGCGGCCGTCACCGCACAGGGCACCGGCAGCGCACTCGGCGGGCTGATCGCGGTGGGTCTGCTGCTGATCATCATCGGCGCGGTGGTCCACCTGGTCGGCACGCACTGGCTGGATGTGGTGCTGCCTCCGGTGGTCACCGGAGCGGTGGTGGCGCTCATCGGGTTCAACCTGGCGCCGGCGGCCAAGAACAACTTCGAGCAGGGTCCCGTGGTCGGGATGGTCACCCTGGTGTTGCTGGTCGGCGCGCTGGCCTTCTTCAAGGGCCTGCTCGGGAGGTTGGCCATCTTCCTGGCCGTAGTGCTGGGCTACGTGCTGGCACTGGTACTGGGTCAGGTCGACACCTCCGGGATCGCGCAGGCGGCGTGGTTCGGCCTACCGGAGTTCCAGACGCCGACCGTCAGCCTCGCGGTCCTGCCGATGTTCCTGCCGGCCGTGATCGCCCTGGTCGCCGAGAACATCGGGCATGTGAAGTCGGTGAGCCAGATGACCGGCAGGGACCTGGATCCGCTGATGGGCCGGGCGTTGGCCGCCGATGGTGTGGCCACCGTGCTGGCCGGCGCGGGTGGCGGCTCGGCCACCACGACGTACGCCGAGAACATCGGCGTGATGGCAGCGACGCGCATCTATTCGACCGCCGCCTATTGGGTGGCCGCCGTGGTGGCCATCGTGCTGGCCCTGTGCCCCAAGGTCGGTGCGACGATCTCGGCCATCCCGCCCGGCGTGCTCGGTGGTGCGACGATCGTGCTCTACGGCCTGGTCGGGGTGCTGGGTGTCCGGATCTGGCTGACCAACCACGTCGACTTCTCCAAGCCGGTCAACCAGATGACGGCTGCCATCCCGCTGATCATCGGCATCGCCGACTTCACCTGGCAGGCAGGCTCGTTGACGTTCACCGGTATCGCACTGGGGTCCATCGCCGCACTCGTCGTCTACCACGGCATGACGCTGCTGGGGGCCGGACGCCGAGTTCATTGAGCACCGGCCGGTGCGACATTCTCAGTGGTGCAGCCCGATCCGGTCGTGCAGGCGCGCCAGTGGGGCGGGCGCCCACCAGTTCCATCGGCCCATCACCTGCATGAAGGCAGGCACCAGGACCATCCGGACGAGGGTGGCGTCCATCAGCACCGCCAACGTCAGACCCAGACCGAACATCCGCATGAACGACACGTTCGCCGCGATGAGTGCTGCGAACGAGATCGACATCACCAGCGCCGCGGCGGTGACCACCCGGCCAGTGCGTGCCAGGCCTAGCGCCACGCTCTCACCGACATCGGCGGAGGTGCGGCCGGAGGCCAACCAATACTCGCGGACCCGCGCGAGCAGGAAGACCTCGTAATCCATCGAGAGACCGAACGCGATACAGAAGAGCAACACCGGGATGTTGGCCACCAGCGTGCCGGTGGCCGTCGTGCCGAAGGCGCCGAGGTGCCCGTCCTGGAAGATCCACACCATGGCGCCGAACGCGGCTGACAGCGAAAGGATGTTGAGCACCAAGGCTTTTGCGGGTAAGACCACGCTGCCGGTCAGCAGGAACAGCAGACAGAAGGTGATCACCGCGATCAGGCCGAGCACGACCGGCAGTTTCGCACCGATGGCAGCCACGCTGTCGCGATCGGTCTGGGCCACCCCGCCGAGCAGCACCTGCCGGTCGCCGGGGCCGGGAATCGCATGCAGCCGGTCAAGTTGTGCCGCCGAACCAGCCGAGAACAGGTCGGCCGAACTGGACACCCGGATGAACGCGCTGTCCTCGCGTTGGATCGGCGCGGCCACCGCCAGGACGTCCGGTGCGCCGGCCACATCGGTGAGGTAGCGGTCCCACTGCTCGCGCGTCAGCCCGTCGGACTCCGGGATCACGATGCTCACCTCGGTGGCCGAGTTGTCGACGAAGTCCGTCCGCAACCGGTCTCCGACCTGATGCGCCGATGCCGACGACGGCAACACACGATCATCGGGAAAGCCCCATCTCACGCCGGTGAAGGGCAGCCCGAGCAGGACCAGGAGCGCCACCACGGCCAGGCCGATCGGCAGTGCCCGACGCAACACGAATTTTGTTGACCGATACCAGAACTGCCGCTCAACCGGCTTGGGTGGGCCCGACCGGCGGCCGTTGACACGATCGCCGAGCAGCACCAACGCGGCCGGCGTGAGCACCAGTGCGGCGATGGCGGCGAACACCACGGTCGCCACCCCGGCGTAGGCGAACGATTTCAGGAAGTACATCGGGAACAACACCAGCGTCGACATCGGCAGCGCCACCGTCGTCGCCGAGAACACGACCGTGCGACCGGCCGTCACCATGGTGCGCACCAGGGCGTCCTCGGCGGTGGCCCCCTCGGTCAGTTCGTCGCGGTAGCGACTGACCATCAGCAGCGTGTAGTCGATGGCCAGGGCCAGCCCCATCGCCATGCACAGATTCAGCGCGAAGACCGACACGTCGGTGCCGAACGTGATCAGCCGCAGCACCGCAAGCGAACCCAGGATGGCCAGCACGCCGACCATGACGGGCACCGCCGCGACCAACAGCCCGCCGAACACCCACACCAGTACCAGGAAGCTGAACGGGATGGCGATGGATTCCATGACCAACAGGTCGCGCTGGGATTGCTCGGTGATCTGGGTGTTGACCATGGCGACACCACCGGCCTGCACCCGCACGCCGTCGCGGTCGTGGACCAGACGGTCGGTGAGCTCCTTGGCGTGGTCCTGGGCGTGCTGTTCACCGCCGGTGATACCGGCGACGATCAGGCCGGCGGTACCGTCCCTGCTGAGCAGTGCCGCCGACGCCGCCGCCGGGGCACTCCATGCCGAACTCACCTGGGCCACATGCTCGGATTCGCCCAACGCCGTGGCTATCTCGGTGCCCACCCGGCGCGCGGCCGGGCTCATCGCGCCGGTGGGATCGGAGACGATGATCAGCAACTGCATGTCACCCTGCCCGAACTTGTCGGTCAGCAACCGCGCAGCGTGCGAGGACTCGGCGTCAGGATCGGTGAATCCGCCCGCCCTCAACTCCTGGGTGACCGGCACCCCGAAGATCGCCGCGGCCATCGCACACAGCGCGGCGATCGCCAGGATGCGCCTGGGTGCCGCCATGGCGTAGCGGGCGAGGCGTTCGAGCACGCCGGGGTTGTCCACCCGAACATGGTGCCCGATGCCTACCGATTTCGGCGGTCTCTGGGAGGTACGCCGTTGACGCCCTCGATGGAGCGGGCGTAGGTGGCGATGGTGAAGGCCATCGCCGGACCGGTGATCGACAGCGCCCGGTGGTCGACGTTGTCCATCCCGTCTCGCGGTCCGCCGGCGTTCGGGTCGAACGGCGCCCCGGCGCGACCACCCCACAGCCGGGCCTGCACCGGCGTCTTCTGTTGGTTGGCACCGGTGGTCAGGCCGCCGACGGGCACTCCCGCGTTGAGGAACGCCGCGTAGTCACCGGCGGTGTCCAACGGCATATCGGCAGGGCGCACACCGGCCTGGTTGAGGTAACCGGCCAAGGTGCGTTCGATACCTGCCGAGCCCTCCGGCACGGTATCGGCGGGGATCGCCGGATTGGCCTGCCCCGACTGATCACCGTCGAGCGTGAAGTACCCCGGGTTCGGGGAGCCGATCATCGTGGCATCCAGGTACGCGGCGATATCCGCGCGACCGCCGTCATCCAGGCCGGCCAGGTACTTGCCCGCGGCCCCCAGCCGCTGGGACCCCCAGAAGGTGAATCGCACCGCATTGTCGATCCGCGGCGCGGAGCCCATCGCATCGGCGATGGCGAGCAACGCCGCCACCCCGCTGCCGTTGTCGTTGATGCCCGGACTGCGCGGCGCGCTGTCCAGATGCGCACCGGCCAGCACGACGTTGCCGGTGTCCCCGGTGGAGGTCTGGGCGATGACGCTCTTGGATCTGGCCACACTGGCCTGACCGTCGAGCACGAGGCGCACCGGGTCGTTGGTCCGGCGCAGCGCCGCGTCGGTG
The DNA here is from genome assembly GCF_000691525.1 of Mycolicibacterium neoaurum ATCC 25795. Classification (GTDB taxonomy): domain Bacteria; phylum Actinomycetota; class Actinomycetes; order Mycobacteriales; family Mycobacteriaceae; genus Mycobacterium; species Mycobacterium neoaurum. The sequence continues at coordinate 59,412 of NZ_JMDW01000008.1, read as the reverse complement.
GTGCGATCGATCACGGCGACGGGCATGGTCAGCTTCTGGTAGTACCCGGGTTCGAAGAGCCCCTTGGTGCCGCCGGCGCTGATCACCAGCAGACCGACCGCACCATTGGCTGCCGCGGCGTTCTGTTTGACGACAACCGAGCAACCCGTGTCGTCGACGATCGCCAGTGCGCCCCGGACGTTGCCGTAGTCGGCGCGCTCACACCCGTCGCTGGTGCGCGGACGCAGCGACAGCCCGCTCAGCCCCCCGCGCGGGGTGGACGCCAGCGGGGAGGCTTGTGTGACGGGGTAGCTGCGCCCGGCCACCTCCAGGGTCGGGTTGCCGGGATCGCCCATCTTCAGCCACTCGAATTCCGGTGTGCTGATCTCGAACCCGTTATCGCGGAGTACCTCCGAGATGTACTCGACGGTGGCGTCGTAGCCCGCGGTACCGACGGCCCGGCTGTTGGCATTGTCATCGGCGATGGCGGCGAGCCGCTCCAGGTGGGCGAAGATTGCATCAGCACTGACCCGGGCGGCGAGCTCGTCGGCCTGCAGTGCAGCCGGCTCGGGTGTGCTGCAGGCGGATGTCAGCAGCAGCGCGGTGGCCGCCGCCGCCACACACAGGCGCCTCATGATTCGGCGAGCACGTGACGCGTCCGATCCTCGCGGACCGGAACGCCATTGCGTCCGCTGATGTCCTGGGCGTACAGCGCGGCGGCGTATGCGACGCCGCGACCCTGGATCTCAAGGGAGGTGGTGTCGATCTTGTCCAGGGTGTCGGTGTCCTTGTGGTAGTTCGGGTCGAAGGGCTCGTCGGCCCGCCCGCCCCAGAGCTCTGCCTGCTCGGCTGTCATATTCTCTTCCGCTCCGGAAAACAGCCCACCCGAGGGGATTCCGGCCCGGGTGAACGCGTCGTAGTCGGAACGGCCGTCGAAGTTGGTGTCCTGCGCCGGCTTACCCGCACCGTCGAGATAATCGACCAGCATCCGTTCGATACCCGCCGACCCCTCCGGGACCCGGGGCACGCTACCGTCGGCGGCCGGCGGTGCCGACTGGTTACCGTCATAGGTGAAGTATCCAGGATTCGGGGACCCGAGCATGTCGAAATTCAGGTACAGCGCAATATCTTTCAGCTCTTCGGCATTCAGTGAGGAGATATAGCGGTCGGACCCGACCAGACCGACCTCCTCGGCACCCCAGAATCCGAAGCGCACGGCGTTGCGGATATCGGGGGCATCGCCCATCTGTAGTGCGGTCTCCAGCACAGCGGCCACCCCGGATCCGTTGTCGTTGATACCGGGGCCCTCCGGCACGCTGTCCAGATGCGCGCCGAGCATCACGACGTTGTCCGTCGCGCCGGTGCTGGTCTGGGCGATGATGTTGTTGGAGCGCTTGACGTTCACCCCGGCCTCCAGCCGGATCGATGTCTGGCCCGGATTCGCCCGCAGTCGCGCGCCCTCACTCTTGGTGATGCCGAGCACCGGGATCTTGACGTCCGTTCCGCTGCCCAACGTGCCGCCGAAGTCCTCGACGGGACGGTCCTCGTTATCGGCCACCAACAGGGCCAGCGCTCCCCGTTTCGCGGCGACGGCCTGCTTGTCGCTGAACGGGCACGAGCCGCGGTCGACGAGCACCACCGCACCCTGCACCGGCAGGCCCTGATAGTCGGCATCGGCGCAACCGGGGGTGTCGTCGACGGGTGCGGCGACCAGCGGTCCGCGCACCCCGTCGGCGGGCGTGCCGATGGTGAAGCTCATCGGCAGGGCCGCCACCGCGGTACCCGACACCTCGACGGTGGGGTCCTCGGCGAACGGGATGCGCACTTCGAACTCCGGGGTCTGCACCTGGAAACCCTTGTCGCGCAGTGCGTCGACCACATAGTCGAGGCTGGCCTGGTACCCGGGTGTGCCCAGCGCGCGGTTACCGTCATGCTGATCGGCGATCTCCTGCAGCCGGGTCAGATGCGCCATCATGGCGTCGGTCTGAACCCGCTTGCTGATCTCGTCGGCGTAGCCGGCGGCGTCGGCATCGGCCGTCGGCGACGACTCGGGCGCACTCGGCGATCCGCAACCGGCGACGAGGGCGGTCAGGGCCAACAGAGCCCCCAGGGACCGTGATCTGCGCTGCATGGACCCCACGGTAGCTCAGGGGTCCCGGCGATCGACCACGACGACGGCCGCCGCGAAGACCACCAGGGCGACGCCGCCGAAGTACAGCGCCGAACCCTCCGGACCCCACCACATCGAAAAGCTGTGTAAAAAGCCGAAAATCGATGCGCCGGTGAATGCGGCGGCGTTGACGAAGGGCAGTAGCGGACCCACGGTGTCCCCGATGTCGGTGTTGACACTGAGCATGGGCTCGACCACGAAGGGCACCAGCAGCAGCATGGCGACCGCGGCGGCGGTGTATCGCAACAACGCCCCCACCCCGATCGCGAGGAGGGCACCGGTGGCGGCGTAGAACGCGATCGCGCCCACCGAGGCCCACCGCCCCGACCCTGCGATCACGATCGACCCGGCCGTCATGGCGGCCGCCACCACCGCAGAGAACGCCGCGGTGACAAGGGCTTTGGCTGCGAGCACGCGATGGCGGCGCGGGGTGGCCAGGAACGTGGTGCGGATCATGGCCGTGCGGTACTCGCCGGTGACGGTCAGTGCCGAAAGGATCATCAGCACCGGAACCCCGAAGTTGGCGACCCCGAGCAACGGGTCCTTCGACATCGCGGCGAGCCCCAGGGCCAGTACCGCCACGGGCAGCGTCAACCACAGCGCCGAGCGGGTGGTCGCCAGTTTGCGGACCTCCGCCTCCAGCGCGCCGATCACGACGCTCCCCCACCGCGATACTGCACCGCATCATCGGTCAACCCGAGGTAGGCCTCCTCGAGGGAGGTTTGCCGGGCACTCAGTTCGTGCAGCACGATCCCGTGTTCGGCCGCCAGTTCACCGATGCGCTCGGTGCTACCGGGCACCAGCAGCGCATCGCCCTCCCGGCGGGCGTCGGGTAGCAGCGCGGCCAGCCGGTCCAGCTGCGGGCTACGCACCCGCACCGCGGCGTCCCTGCGCAGGAAATCGGCCATCGTGGTCGCGGTGATCAACCGCCCGCGACCGATCACCACCAGCTCGTCGGCGGTGTTGGCCATCTCGGCCAGCAGATGACTCGACACCAGCACCGTGCGCCCCTCGGCGGCCAAGTCACGCATCAACGTCCTGATCCACCGGATCCCCTCCGGGTCCAGACCGTTGACCGGTTCGTCGAACAGCAGCACCTGCGGATCGCCGAGCAGCGCCCCGGCGATGCCCAGGCGTTGCAGCATGCCGAGGGAGAACGACCCGGCGGCCTTGCCGGCCGCCGCGGTCAGGCCCACCTGCTCGAGCACATCGCCGACCCGCGCCTGCGGGATCCGGTTGGTCGCCGCGAGCCAGCTGAGGTGGGCACGCGCCGTGCGGTTCGGGTAGACCTGACGGGCATCCAGCAGGGCGCCGACGGTGCGCAGCGGCTGCTTCAGATCCCGGTACCGGCGTCCGCCGATGGTTACGGTCCCCGCCGTCGGCCGGTCCAGCCCGACGATCATCCGCATGGTCGTGGACTTGCCCGCGCCGTTCGGACCGAGAAAACCGGTCACCACACCCGGTTTGATGGTGCAACTCAGCCCGTCGACCGCCCGGCTGCGCCCGTAGGTCTTGGTGAGTCCGACCAGTTCGATCACAGTGCCGGACTGGACGCCTGGGCCCAGAACCGTTTCGGGATACGGCCGGCCTGCCTGGCCAGATACCCGGCGGTGACGGCCGAGGCCATCGCCGACGCCATGGTGGCGGGGTCGGCCGCCCTGGTCACCGCGGTCGCCAGCAGCACGGCATCACAGCCGAGTTCCATCGCCAGCGCGGCATCGCTGGCCGTGCCGATTCCGGCGTCCAGGATCACCGGAACATTCGCCGCATCGACGATCATCTCGATGTGGTGCGGGTTGGAGATGCCCAGCCCGGTGCCGATCGGTGAGCCCAGTGGCATGACGGCCGCGCACCCGGTGTCCTCCAGCCTGCGGGCCAGCACCGGGTCGTCGTTCGTGTAGGGCAGCACGATGAAACCGTCGTCGACCAGTTGCTCGGCGGCCCTGACCAATTCGATGGCATCGGGCAGCAGAGTGCGTTCGTCGGCGATGACCTCCAGCTTCACCCAGTCGGTGCCGAGGGCCTCGCGGGCGAGCTGCGCGGTCAGCACCGCCTCGGCGGCACCGCGGCATCCCGCGGTGTTGGGCAGCGTCGCGATGCCGAGCCGATTGAGCAGGTCCAGCACACCGGTGCCGGTCTCGGCGTCCACGCGGCGCATCGCCACCGTGGTCAGTTCGGTTCCCGAGGCGATCAACGCTTCCTCGAGCACCGCCAGATTCGCCGCGCCGCCGGTGCCCATGATCAGCCTCGAGCCGAACTCGCGGCCGGCAATCTTGAGTGTCGAATCAGCCACCCTGCACCGCCGTCACGACCTCGACCCTGGCGCCGTCGGCCAGCACGGTGTGCCATGACGAGCGCGGCAGCACCTCCCAGTCGACCGCCACGGCGATGCCCTTGTCCGGGAAACCCAGCCGCGCCATCAGCTCCTCGATGGTGGTGCCGTCTGGAACATCGGCGTCTTCGCCGTTGACCAGCAAAATCATTGTGTCCCTCCGAGTGCCGCGAGTTCCCTGGCGATCTGCTCGGCAGTCCACGGTGCCAGCAGAAATCCGTTGCGCCCGTGGCCGGTGGCCACCAGCGTCCGCTCGTCGAGCCTACCCACCAACGGGAGACCGTCCGGGGTCATGGGACGCAAACCTGCCGCGCATTCGGCGAGCTCGTACTCGCCGAGGGCAGGCAGCACCGCGCACGCGTCGTCGAGCAGGTCACGCACCCCGGTCACCACCACGGTGGTGTCGCGACCGTGTTCGTACTGGGTGGCACCCACCACCACGCCGTCGCCGCGCGGCACCAGGTAGACCTGCCTGCCGTGCACACGGGCACGAATCACACTCTGCGGCAGCGGCATACAGCCCTTGCGCCAGCGCAGTCGCAGTACCTCACCCTTGACCGGACGGACGGCGAGGCCCGGCCACAGTGTCGGCGCGTCGATACCGTTGGCGATCACCCGGACGTCGGTGTCGACCTCGTCGAGGTCGGAAACCGGGGGCGCCCAGCGCACACCGGCATCGACGCAGGCCGTCTCGAGCGCCGCCACCAGCGCCCGATTATCCACCGCCAGTTCGGTATCGGCGACGAACCCGTGCCGGATACCTTGGGCCAGCAGGGGTTCGACGTCCCGCGCGGTGGTGGTCGGAGTCACCGGGTGCCCCTGGGCGGACAGCCAGTCCGCGACCGTCCGCAGATCGGCGACATCGGCACGGTCGACCGCGACCACCAATGACCGCCGCGCGGTGACGATATCGTCGGGTAGTCCCGCCAGGAACCCGTTCTGCCACAGTTTCAGCGATTCCAGCCCGATGGCGAGCTGGGCCTCTTCACCGGGCCAGCCCTCGCTGTGCGGGGCGAGCATGCCCCCGGCGACCCAGGAGGCGCCGCGCTGCTCGGTGCGGTGCACGCGTACGTCCCAGCCGTCCGCGGCGGCCCGGCGCGCGACCGCAAGACCGATGACGCCACCGCCCACGATGCCCAACGAGCGGACCCTCGACGTACTGCCCATTCTTCCTCTCCCTTCGCCGGCATGACCCGGATCAGGTACGACGGTCAAGGCCGGTGCGCGCCCACTCTCAGTCCCCGCTCCCGGGACTCCCGTGTCTGCTGAAAGGATACTCGGGTGTCCCGACTCGATTCCGCCTCGCTGTACCTGTGCACCGACGCCCGCGCCGAACGCGGTGATCTCGCCGAGTTCGCCGACGCGGCGCTGGCCGGCGGGGTGGACATCATCCAGCTGCGGGACAAGGGGCTGGAGGCCCGCCAGGAGCTCGATGCCCTTGCGGTGCTCGCCGACGCGGCCCGCCGCCACGGCGCGCTGCTGGCGGTCAACGATCGCGCCGATATCGCACGCGCGGCGGCCAGCGATGTGCTGCACCTCGGACAGGACGATCTGCCGCTGCCGGTCGCGCACGAGATCGCGCCGGACGCGCTGATCGGCCGGTCCACCCACGATGCCGAGCAGGTGGCCCGGGCCCTCGACGAGGACGTCGACTACTTCTGCGTGGGCCCGTGCTGGCCGACGCCGACCAAACCCGGCCGTCCCGCGCCCGGTCTGGACCTGGTGCGCCACACTGCCTCGCTGGCACCGACAAAACCATGGTTCGCCATCGGGGGGATCGACGCCGAACGGCTGCCGGAGGTCCTCGACGCGGGTGCGACACGCATCGTGGTGGTGCGGGCGATCACCGAGGCAGAGGATCCGCAGGCGGCGGCCTTGACACTCAAGGCGGCGCTCAAGGCCGCGCTCAGGGCTTGAGCGGCAGTTCGGCGGTGACCTCGCGCAACCGCTGCCAACTGGCCGCGAAGCCGGGATGTAGCGGGAGCGCGGCGACCTGCGCCTCGGCCACCCAGCGCAGCTCGGCGCTCTCCCGATTGGCGATCGTCGGGAGCTGCTCGGCCGCGTCGGCGATCACGGTGGTGTAGCTCCAGCCAGGAACCTCGTGGGTGACCACGGTGGCCCGAACGGTCAACTGCCCCGCCTGCAGACCGGCCTCCTCGGCCGCTTCGCGCACCGCGGCCTCCTCGACCGTCTCGTGGCTGTCGCGCGCGCCGCCGGGCAATCCCCAGGTCCCGCCCTGATGGCTCCACGGTGCGCGATGCTGGAGCAGGACGGCGAATCCGCCGTCGGTGTCCGGTGCGCGCAGCAGCAGTCCCGCGGCGCCGTGGCGGCCCCAGAAGTGCGCACCGCCGTCCGACAACACCCAACCGTCACCGTCACCGCGCACACGTTCAGAATAGGGGTTCGCGAATTCCCACACGTCACACCAATGTCTCTTAGACTTCTTAGAAATACCGAGGAGGTTGGCGGACACGTGACCGTGGAGTTGGCGCACCCGTCGACCGAGCCGCTGGCATCCCGTTCGCCGACGAGCCCCGTACACCCCCGCTGGTGGTTCCTGTGGACCACGCCGGGGCGGATCCTGACCATCGGCATCGTGCTGTCGGCGTTGGTGATGGCGTGCGCCTTCGCCACCTCGACGACGATCACCGACCGGCAGGAAGCACTGACCACAGTCCTCGACCACAGCGAGCCGCTGGCCTTCGCGGCCGGGCAGCTCTACACCAAGCTCTCGGTCGCCGACGCCGCCGCGGCGACCGCCTTCATCGCCGGTGCCGAGCCTCAGGATGTACGGGAGCGCTACGAACAGGCGATCACCGATGCCTCCGTCGCGGTGACCCGCGCCTCGGCGGGGCTGACCACCGAGCCGATGGTCGAACTGCTCGGCAGGGTCAACGCCGAACTGGCGGTCTACACGGGTCTGGTCGAGACGGCCCGGACCAACAACCGCGCGGGCAATCCGGTCGGCTCGTCCTACCTGTCCGAGGCATCGGCACTGATGCAGTCGGAGATCCTGCCGCAGGCCCAGCGACTGTACGAGGAGACCTCGGCCCGGGTGGACACCGAGACGACCGCGTCCACGCGCATTCCCGCCCCGGTCATCCTGGTGGTGCTCGCCACCATCCTGTTCGGGCTGTTCGCCAACCGGTGGCTCAGCAAGCGGACCCGGCGCCGGATCAACATGGGTTTCGTCGCCGGTGGGTTGGCGGTACTGATTATGGTGGTCTGGGTGGGCACCGCTCTTGTCATCTCGACGGCGGACAGCCGCAGCGCCAAAAACACTGCGGCGCAGTCGCTGAAGACCGTCACCACGATGGCCATCACCGCCCAGCAGGCCCGCGCCGACGAAACCCTGGCGCTGGTCCGCCGCGGTGACGAGGACGTCCGCAAGCAGTCGTACTACCAGCGCATCGAGACGATCCAGGAACAGCTGAAGGCGTATCTGGCCGCGGACAACGACATCGACAAGGCCGACCTCGCCGATGCCGATGACCTGCTGCGCAAGTGGCGGGCCTCCAACGACCGGATCAACGCCTACATCTCGGTGGGCAACTATCAGGCCGCCACCCAGGTCGCGCTGGGCACCGGCGAGGATGATTCCAGCCCGGCTTTCAGCACCCTCGACGAAGCGCTCTCGCGCTCCATCGAGCAGAGCCGCAGCCAGCTGCGCACCGATATCGTCAACGCCCGCCGGGTGCTCTCGGGCACCACCGTCGGCGCCGCCGCCCTGTCGATCATCGCCGCGTTCGCGGTGACCCTCGGGTTGTGGCCGCGGCTGAGTGAGTACCGGTGATCGCCCGTCTGGCCGGCGTGCTGGTCACCGCGACGCTGCTGGCGGGCTGCCAGCAGAACACCCAGGTCGAACCCATCCCCGAGCTGACGTTGGCGCCGCCGACGCCGGCCGGGATGGAGACCGCCCCACCGGAGCCGGTGCCCGAATTGCCCGACAACGACGATTGCGATCGCACCGCGAGCCTGCGGCCGTTCGCCGACCGCGCCGATGCCGAGGCGGCCGTCGAGAACATCCGCAACCGCGGCAGGTTGATCGTCGGATTGGACATCGGCAGCAACCTCTTCTCGTTCCGTGATCCGATCACCGGCGAGATCACCGGCTTCGACGTCGACATCGCCGGTGAGGTGGCGCGCGACATCTTCGGCACGCCATCGCAGATGGAGTACCGCATCCTGTCCTCGGCCGACCGTATCGAGGCACTGGAGAACAACCAGGTCGACATCGTGGTGAAGACGATGAGCATGACCTGCGAGCGCAGGGAGCGGGTGGCGTTCTCCACCGAGTACCTCTCGGCGAACCAGCGCATCCTGGCCGCCCGCGATTCGCGCATCCGGCAGGCCGCCGATCTGTCCGGTAAGCGCGTGTGCGCCGTGAAGGGCACCACCTCGCGTACGCGCGTCCAGCAGATCCAGCCACCGGTGGACCTGGTGGACGTGATCACCTGGGCCGATTGCCTTGTCGCGCTGCAGCAACGTCAGGTCGACGCGGTCAGCACCGACGACTCCATCCTGGCGGGCCTGGTCAGCCAGGACCCGTATCTGCACATCGTCGGGCCCAGCATGAACTCCGAGCCCTACGGCATCGGGATCAACAAGAACAACGACGGGTTGGTGCGGTTCGTCAACGGGACCCTGGAACGGATCCGCCGCGACGGCACCTGGAACACGCTCTACCGCAAGTGGTTGACGGTGCTCGGCCCGACGCCGGCCCCGCCGGTGGCAAGGTATTACAACTGATGGACGACATCGGCCGATGAGCGAAGACCCTGGCACCCAGCCGGCCAGTCTGGCCGACCTCGATGAGCTGGACGACGAGTCGGTGGCCACCGTGCGCCCGATGGCCACCCAGGCCGTCTACCGACCGGATTTCGACGACACCGACCGCTCGACCACCGCGGCAACCGAGCCGTCGGCGACCACGATGGGCGTGCTGACCAGACCGCGCTCACCGATCCGCAAGTTGGGCGGCGGACTTGTGGAGGTGCCGCGGGTCTACGAGCGCGACCCGTTGACGGCCCTGATGAGCAATCCGGTGGTCGCCGAATCCAAGCGATTCTGCTGGAACTGCGGTAAACGGGTCGGCCGGGCCACCCGCGAGGGGCCTGGCCGCTCCGAGGGCACCTGCCCGCATTGCGGGAGCCCGTATTCGTTCCTGCCACAACTGAGTCCCGGTGACATGGTGGTCGGGCAGTACCAGATCAAGGGTTGCATCGCCCACGGCGGACTGGGTTGGGTGTACCTCGCCTTCGATACCAACGTCAACGAACGGCCGGTGGTGCTCAAGGGCCTCGTACATTCCGGGGATGCCGAGGCTCAGGCCACTGCGATGGCTGAGCGGCAGTTCCTGGCCGAGGTGACCCATCCGGCCATCGTCAAGATCTTCAACTTCGTCGAGCATGACGACAAGCACGGTGAGCCGGTCGGCTACATCGTGATGGAGTATGTCGGGGGTACCTCGCTCAAACAGGCCAAGGGCGTCAAACTCCCGGTCGCCCAGGCCATCGCGTACATGCTGGAGATCCTGCCCGCGCTCGGCTATCTGCATTCCCTCGGCCTGGTCTACAACGACCTCAAGCCGGAGAACATCATGGTCACCGAGGAGCAGCTCAAGCTGATCGACCTCGGTGCGGTGTCGCGGATCAACTCGTTCGGATACCTCTACGGCACACCCGGTTACCAGGCCCCCGAGATCGTCCGTACCGGCCCGACGGTGCAGACCGACATCTACACGGTGGGTCGCACGCTGGCCGCACTCACCCTGAACCTGCGCACCCGCAAGGGACGCTATGTCGACGGGCTTCCCGAGGATGATCCGGTACTGGCCAAGTACGACTCGTTCGGACGGTTGCTGCGCCGCGCCATCGATCCGGATCCGCGCCGACGGTTCGCCAGCGCCGAGGAGATGTCCGGTCAGCTGATGGGCGTGTTGCGCGAAGTGGTCGCCCAGGACACCGGGGTGCCCCGTCCGGGTCTGTCCACGGTGTTCAGCCCGCCGCGCTCGACGTTCGGGGTGGATCTGCTGGTCGCACACACCGACGTCTATCTCGACGGGCAGGTGCACTCGGAGAAGTTGACCGCCGCCGAGATCGTCAAGGCACTGCAGGTTCCGCTCGTCGATCCGGCCGATGTCGGCGCCCCCATCCTGTCCGCGACCGTGCTCAGTGAGCCTGTGCAGACCCTGGATTCACTGCGGGCGGCCCGGCACGGTGCGCTGGACTCCGAGGGGGTGGATCTGTCGGACTCGGTGGAGCTCCCCCTGATGGAGGCCCGCGCCCTGCTCGATCTCGGCGATGTCGCCAAGGCCACCCGCAAACTCGACGAGCTGACCGAGCGGGTGGGCTGGCGGTGGCGGCTGTCCTGGTTCCGTGGCGTGGCGGCCATGTTGACCGCCGACTATGACACGGCCACAAAGCATTTCAGCGAGGTTCTGGACACCCTGCCCGGAGAGCTGGCGCCGAAGCTGGCGCTGGCAGCGACGGCAGAGTTGGCGGGCACCTCAGACGAACGCCGGTTCTATCAGACCGTGTGGCGCACCGACAACGGGGTGATCTCGGCTGGATTCGGCTTGGCCCGCGCCCAGTCTGCCGCCGGGGAACGTGACGATGCGGTGCGCACACTCGACCAGGTGCCGCCGACCTCTCGGCACTTCACCACCGCGCGGTTGACCAGTTCGGTGACCTTGCTTTCCGGCCGGTCCACCAGCGAGGTCACCGAGCAACAGATCCGCAGTGCCGCACGGCGAGTCGAGGCACTGCCGGACAGCGAGCCCCGGGTATTGCAGATCCGCGCGCTGGTGCTCGGCACGGCCATGGACTGGCTGGCCGACAACTCCGCGAGCACCAACCACATCCTCGGTTTCCCGTTCACCCAGCACGGCCTGCAGCTGGGGGTGGAGGCAGCACTGCGGCAGCTCGCCCGCGTCGCCCCCACCCAGGAGCACCGCTACGCGCTGGTCGATCTGGCCAACAGCGTGCGTCCGATGAGTACCTTCTGACGATGCCTGACAATGCCCACCCTTGAGACGTCCACCCTCAAGACGCCCACCCGTAAGACGTCCACCCTGACGACGTATCTGAAGATCCAGGGCCAGCTTTTCGTCTACGGCATCGTCGGACCGATCTTCCTGTTGATCTACTTCGGCGCGACGCCCAATCACGATATGAAGTGGATGTACTGGTGGGGCTTGTTGATCACCACCGCCGATGTGCTGATCGCCCTGGAGATCACCGATCGTCGAGCACGGCAAGACAGGATCGGGCGATCGCAAGCTCTTCATTCGTCGGGATGACCAGCACCTGTACCGGTGAACCGTCGGCCGAGATGCGGCGCGCATCATGGCTTTTCGCGGTGTTGCGGCTCTCGTCGAGTTGGATCCCCAGGCCCTGCAGCCCGGCCAGGGCGTCACGGCGCACCGCGGCATCGTTCTCCCCGACTCCGGCGGTGAAGGTGATGACATCGGTGCTCCCCAACACCGCGAGATAGCCGCCGACGTACTTGCGCAACCGGTGGATATAGACCTCATATGCCAACCGCGCCTGCTCGTCCCCGCCGTCGATGCGTTTGTGGAGTTCGCGGAAGTCGGTCTCACCGCCGAGTCCGTACACGCCCGAGCGACGGTTGAGCATCGTCTCGATGTCCTCCACGCTCATCTGCGCCGTCCGCCACAGATAGAACATGATGCCCGGGTCGAGATCGCCCGAGCGGGTACCCATCACCAGGCCCTCCATCGGGGTCAGGCCCATGGAGGTGTCCACGGCCCGCCCGCCCCGGATAGCCGATGCCGAGGCTCCGTTACCCAGATGCAGGACAATCTGATTCAGGTCGTCGACCGGCCGATCCAGGAATGCGGCCGCCTGCTCGCTGACATAGCGATGCGATGTGCCGTGGAATCCGTAGCGACGGATCCGCCAACGCTCGGCGATATCGCGGTCGATGGCATAGTCGGCCGCGGCGGCGGGCAGATCGTGGAAGAACGCGGTGTCGAACACCGCGATGTGCGGCAGGTCGGGTAACGCCTTGCGCGCCTCGGTGATACCGAGCAGTGCGGGCGGATTGTGCAGCGGGGCAAGCGGTGCCAGCTCTTCGATGATGGCGATCGTGTCGTCATCGAGCAGCGTCGGCCGGTGCAGCCTGTCCCCACCGTGCACCACCCGATGCCCGACGGCCACCAGCCCGTCGAGGTCCGGCAGCTCAGCGAACACCTGTGTGAGCGCCTGGCCGTAATCCACCACCCGCTCGACGATGCCGTGTGCCAGCGAGACACCCGAGTCAGGCTCCACCAGTTCGTATTTCACCGATGACGACCCACTGTTGAGGACGAGCACCGAACGGGCGGTCACCGGTGTGCCGCCTGGATCGCGGTGATCGCCACGGTGTTGACGATATCTTCGACCAGCGCACCCCGGGACAGGTCGTTGACCGGCTTGTTGAGCCCCTGCAGGACCGGACCTATCGCGATGGCCCCGGCACTGCGTTGCACGGCCTTGTAGGTGTTGTTGCCAGTGTTGAGATCCGGGAAGATCAGCACGGTGGCCCGGCCTGCCACCTCCGAATCGGGCATCTTGGTGGCCGCGGTGGCCGGGTCCACCGCGGCGTCGTACTGGATCGGTCCCTCGACCAGCAGCTCTGGCTCGCGTCCACGCACCAGTTCGGTTGCCGCCCGGACCTTGTCGACATCGGCACCGGTACCTGAGGTGCCGGTCGAGTAGGACAGCATGGCCACCCGCGGGTCGATACCGAACTGGGCCGCCGTGCGGGCCGAGGAGACGGCGATATCCGCCAGCTGTTCGGCAGTCGGATCCGGCACGATGGCACAGTCGCCGTAGGCGAGCACCCGATCCTCCAGACACATCAGGAAGATGCTGGACACCGTCGACACCCCGGGCAGGGTCTTGATGATCTCGAATGCCGGTCGCACGGTGTGCGCGGTGGTGTGCCGCGCACCGGAGACCATCCCGTCCACCATGTCGTTGTGCACCAGCATGGTGCCGAAATACGAGACGTCGTGGATGATTTCACGGGCCTGGTCCACCGTCACGCCCTTGTGCTTGCGCATCTCGGCGTACTGTTCGGCGAACTGGTCACACAGTGCACTGGTCTTGGGGTCGAGCACGGTGGCCGCCGAGATGTCCACCCCGAGCTCGGCCGCCCTGGCCCGCACCGCCGCTTCGTCGCCGAGAATGGTCAGCTCGGCCACCCGGTGCGCCAGCAACCGACCCGCAGCCCGCAGGATCCGGTCGTCGTCACCTTCGGGCAGTACGATCCGCCTGGTATCAGCACGGGCCTGATCGATCAGCTGGTAGGTGAACATCTGCGGTGTCACCACGCTGGGAATCGGGATCGACAAGCGCGCAATCAGATCGGCGACGTCGACATGCTCTTCCATCAGCGACAGCGCGGTGTCGATCTTTCGCTGCGTGTTCACCGTGACGCGACCTCGGGTGTAGGCCACCGCACGCGCGGTGTCGTAGGTGCCCAGCTCGGTACTGATGATGGGCAGTCGTGAGCCGAGACCATCCACCAATCGGGCCACCTCGGGATGCAACGCAAGACCGCCGTTGAGCACCACACAGGACAGTGACGGAAAACCCGCCGCCGCATGTGCCCCCATCACCGCCATCACCACATCCGAGCGATCGCCGGGGGTGATCACCGCCATCCCGTCGCGCAACCGTTCCAACACGTGCTCGGCGGTCATCCCGGCGACCAGGACACCCATCGCCTCGCGGCCGAGCAGCTCCTCGTCGCCTCCGGTGAGCCGGCCGTGCACGGCCGCACACAGTTCGGCCACCGACGGTGCGACCAGCAGCGGTTCCTCCGGCAGCACATAACTCTTGGGCTCCAGTGCGTTGAGCGCTTCGGATACGGCAACCAGCTGCCCCGGATCGCAACGATTGGCCACCACCGCCGCGGTATGGGCATGCTGGGCGGCCAACTCGCCCAGACACAACTCGACCACCTGGGCGACCTCGGCAGGCGTGCGATCCTGTGCCTTGACCGCGAGCACCACCGATGCACCGAGATTCACCGCGATGCGGGCGTTCATGCTCAGTTCGCTGGGCGTCGCGACATCGGTGTAGTCGCTGCCGACGATCACCACCGCGTCGGCGCGCTCGGCGACGGCGTGGAACCGCTCGACGATATCGGCGATCGCCGCATCCGGATCCTCGTGGATCTGCTGATAGCCGACGCCGACACACTCCTCATAGCTCAGCCCGGCCGTGGTGTGCGCCAGCAGCAACTCGAGGATGTAGTCGCGGTCGCCCTGACGCGTGATCGGGCGGAACACCGCCACCCGCGCCACCGTGGCCGCCAGTCGGTGCAGAATCCCCAGCGCGATCGTCGATTTTCCGGTGTCACCCTCCGGAGAGGCGATATAGATGGCCGAAGCAGCGGGCGCGGTCACTCCGCCAAGCTTGCCAGTACCTGCTCGAGTTCGGCAACGAGCCAGTCCACGTCGGCCGGCGAGAACACCATCGGCGGCCGTATCTTGAGGACGTTTCCGCCGGCCCCGCAGACCGAGATGAGCACGCGCCGGTCGCGCATACCGTTGACCACCCGGCGTGCGGTCTCGCGGTCCACCAACTCGACACCTACGTACAGCCCGGCACCGCGTACCTCGGTGATCCGCGGATCCGCCAGTGCGGCGACCGCTGAGTACAGGGTCTCACCGACCGTGGCGGCGTTGGCGATCAGCTTCTCGTCCTCGATGATGTCGAGCACCGCCGATGCGGCCGCCATGGACACCGGATTGCCGCCGAATGTGTTGAAGTACGGCACGCTCTCGGCGAACGGTGCGAGCACCTCACCGCGGGCAGCCATCGCGGCCACCGGCATGCCGTTGGCCATCGGCTTTCCCATGGTGACCAGATCGGGCACCACATCGTGCCGATCGAAGCCCCACATACCGGCACCGGTGCGGCCGAACCCGGGCTGCACCTCGTCGGCGATCAGCACGCCACCGGCCGCGTGCACCAACTCGACTGCAGGCCCCAGAACGGTGGGATCGGGGTAGATCCCGTCGGAGGAGAAGATGGTGTCCACGATCAGCGCACTCACTCCGTATCCGGATGCCTTGAGGTCGGCGATCGCCTCGGCCACGCCGTCGAGGTGCGGATCGACGGCACGCACATGGGCGCCGAGGGAGGCGATGCCGCCGAGTGACGGCGAGACGGCGGTCACCGCCTCGGTGTTGCCGTGGTAGGCCTCGGTCGTGACGATCACGCCGCGCGCTCCGGTGTACGCGGCGGCCACCCGCAGAGCCAGATCGTTGACCTCGGATCCGGTGCAGGCGTACATCACCTGATAGCTACCGTCCGATCCCGCGCCGGGAAACGTCGCCAACAACCGCTGCGAATAGTCGACGATACCTTCGTGGAGATACCGCGTATGGGTGTTCAGCGTACCCAATTGCCTTGTCACGGCATCGATCACGTGCGGATGGCAATGCCCGACACTGGCCACGTTGTTGTAGGCGTCCAGATAGCAGTTTCCGTCGGCGTCATAGAGCCGGGTGCCCTGGCCCCGGACCAGGTGCACCGGGTTGTCATAGAACAACCGGTAGGCGGGCCCGAGCACCCGGTCGCGAGCAGCTATCAGGGGGTCACCGAGGTGACCACCCCGATAGCTGTTCGAGTCCATGATGTTGGAGAAAGACATGATTCCCGTCAGCGTTCGTGGGCTTCTTCCAGCACCGTACGGCCCAGTTCGGCATAGCGCTGTGGATCCTTGTACTTAAGGAAGAGCGCCAGCAGCACCCCACCGATACCCACGATACCGACCACCCACGGGATGGCGGCGAAGATCCAGTCGGTGGCCGCAGCTCCCGCCGCGAAGGACGCGTTCTTGGCGAGCAGGTAGACCACGTACACCATCCCGAGGCCGCCGAGCAGTGGCGCGAGGAAGGTGGTGAACCAGTTGGCCGTCTCCGGATGCCGCTTGTGCACATGGAAGTACGAGATCACCGAGAAGGCCGCTAGCGCCTGGACGATCATGATGGCGGTGGTTCCCAGCAGGGCCATCAGACCGTACAGACCGGTGTAGGGGTCGCGATGGGTCAGGTCGAAGAAGAGGACGACCAGGAACGCGAAGCCGGTTTGCACGAAACCGGCGATATGCGGTGAGCCGTGGACGCGATGGGTGGCGCCGAGCGTCTTGCGCATCCCGGGGATGACATCCTCACGACCCAGGGCGTACAGGTAGCGGGCGGCACAGTTGTGGAATGCCATACCGCAGGCGAATGAGCCGGTCATCAGCAGGATCTTGAAAAGGTCGACCGCCCATTGGCCCAGGTTGTCATGCACCGGGTTGAAGAAGATGTTGCCCGCGGTGGCCGAATCCTGCGCCAGCGCAATGGCATTCTCCGGACCGGTACCCACGATCGCGAGCCAGGACACGATGACGTAGAACGCACCGATGCCGATCACCGAGCTCACGACCGCAATCGGGATGATCTTCTTGGGATTCCGCGACTCCTCGCCGTACATGGCGCTGGACTCGAAACCGACCCAGGACCAGAACGCGAAGAACAGCCCAACGCCCGCGGACCCGATGACGGCCATGGTGGACCCGTCAGCACCCTCGACGACGCCGGACAGACTCTGAAAACCGTTGAGCGGGTTCAGCGATCCCCACGACCATCCCTGCGGTCCGCCGCCGGTGAACAGCACCGACAGCGCCATCGCGGCCAGCATCACGATCTCGGTCACCAGGAAGACACCGAGCACCTTGGCCGCCAGGTTGATGTCGAAGTAGGTGAGCAACGCGTTGACCGCGAGCATCACCAGCGCGAACACCAGCCAGGGCACGTCCACCCCGAACAGCGAGGAGAACAGGTCGGTGCCGAAGAAGCTGAAGATGCCGATCAACGACGCCTCGAACACCATGTAGGCCAGTGCGGTCAGAAATCCCGCACCGAGGCCGACGATGCGCCCGAGGCCATGTGAGATGTAACCGTAGAACGCACCGGTGGCGGTGATGTGTTTGCTCATCGCGGCGTAGCCGATGGCGAACAGCGTCAAGACGATGGTGGCGACGAAATAGCCGGCGGGCGCGTAGGCACCATTGCCGAAGCCGACCGCGATCGGAACGTTGCCAACCATGGCGGTGATGGGGGCTGCCGTGGCGACCGCCATGAACAGCACACCGACCAAGCCGACCGCATTCGGCTTGAGTCGCTGGATAGTCTCACTCATTGGATCCCAATCTGAGGGCATATCCCAGACCATTATTTGGTCTGGTCTTTGAAGTGTCGAAGGCACCGATGTCTTCGACAAGAACGACGCCGGCAATTGTTACCCTCCCCAGATCGCTTGGTCAACTGGTGGATTCGGGCATCCACCAGCCGTGTTTCGAGCAGGTTTCCAACCTGGGAATGGTGCAACGACTGCGTTAAAAACACCGATTTGGTCTGCTTGGACCCGACCATTGCGCCACACTGGTCGCCATGCCGGGACTGCCTGCCGACCATGAGCTCTTCGCCAGGGCGGCGTTACCCGCCTACGGCCGTGCACCCGATACCGCACTGCGCCTGTTGAGCCTGTCCGAAAATGCGACCTACCTGGTGTGTGACGACGACCCGATCGTGCTGCGCGTGCACCGGCCCGGCTACCACTCCGTGCAGGGCATCCGCTCCGAGCTGGCCTGGATGGCCGCGCTGCGCCGCGACACCGCGGTACAGACCCCGGAGCTGGTGTGCTCGACCGGCGGCGAGGATGTCGTCACCGCCTCGGTCGGCGAACGCGAACTGCATGTCGACGCCGTATCGCTGATCTCGGGATGCACCGCCGAGGAGGTCCCGCACGCGGTCGGCTTCGCCCAGCTCGGTGAACTGACGGCCATCATGCACGAGCATGTGCTGAACTGGGCGGCCCCGCCCGATTTCACCCGTTTCCGCTGGGACCTCGACGATATCCTCGGCCCCGGCGCACGCTGGGGCGACTGGCGCGCGGCCCCTGGCCTGTCCGAACAGGACCGAGCCGGCATTCAGCGCGCGGCCCACCAGATCACCGAACGACTTGCCGAATACGGCACCGGCGCAGACAGATTCGGGCTCATCCACGCCGATCTGCGGTTGTCCAATCTGATGGTCGATCCGGCGGCGCCATCGGCGGGTATCACCGTGATCGATTTCGACGATGCCGGCTGGGGCTGGAACCTTGCCGACCTCGGCGCAGTGGTCTCCTGGATCGAGGACACCCCGGAAGCCGAACGCATCATCGCCGAATGGCTGCGCGGTTACACGAAGGTGCGCACGCTCGCCGACGAACACCTGGCACTCATCCCGACATTCGTGATGCTGCGACGCATCCAGCTCACCGCCTGGATCGCCTCGCACGCCGATGCCGACGCCGCGATCGCGATCGGCCCCGGTTATGCACTCGGTACCGCCCGGCTCGCCGAGCGCTACCTGATCGACCACAGCTGGTTACGGTGAGGAGAGAAATGTTCGACCTGCAGTCCCGCTCGGTGTTGGTCACCGGCGGTAGTAAGGGCATAGGCCGCGGTATTGCGTCGGTGTTCGCCAAGGCCGGAGCCAATGTGGCGATCGCAGCGCGCACAGCCTCCGGTCTGGACGAGGCCGTCGCCGCGCTGGACGGGCTCGGCGCGGGCAAGGTGCTCGGTGTGCGCGTCGATGTCAGCGACCGGCAATCCTGCACCGAGATGGCCGCGGCCGCCGTCGATGCGTTCGGCGGCCTCGATGTGTTGTGCGCCAACGCCGGAATCTTCCCGGACGCCCCACTGGCCACCATGACCGAAGAACAGCTCACCGAGATCATGGGCGTCAACGTCCACGGCACGTTCTACGCCGTGCAGGCCTGTCTGGATGCGCTGACCGCCTCGGGCGCGGGCCGGATCATCCTCACCTCCTCGATCACCGGACCCATCACCGGTTACCCGGGCTGGTCGCACTACGGTGCCACCAAGGCCGCTCAGCTGGGCTTCATGCGCACCGCGGCAATCGAATTGGCACCCAAGGGGATCACCGTCAACGCGATCCTGCCCGGCAACATCCTCACCGAGGGGCTGCTCGACAACGGTGAGGAGTACCTGGCGAGCATGGCGCGATCCATCCCGGCCGGCGCGCTCGGCACCCCGGAGGACATCGGGCATCTCGCCGCGTTCCTGGCCACCAGGGAAGCGGCCTACATCACCGGGCAGGCCATCGCCGTCGACGGGGGGCAGGTGCTCCCCGAATCGCTGGACGCGATCGCCACCTGATCGTGGAGGAAACCGTGGGGGGAGCGGTCGCCGAGGATGTGCGCCGCCGAATTCTGTCCATGCTGTCCAGCGGCGCGCTGCGCCCCGGTTCGCGGCTGGGCACCGAGCGTGAGATGGCCGAGCGATTCGGCGTCTCCCGCGCGACGCTGCGCAGCGCACTGCTTCCGCTGAGCCAGGCCGGGGTGCTGGAACGACGCACCGGCCGGGCCGGCGGAACCTTCGTGCGTGCCGATATCGTCCAACGACACGCGGCCGAGCAGGCCGGTCTGCCCGCGCTGCTGCACAGCGGCGGGCACAGCAGCTACACCAAGGTGCTGGCGACCGACAGCAGACCGGCAACCGACGCCGAGTCCGTCGCGCTGGAGATCCCCGACGGCGAGCCGGTCGTCGTCATCCGCAGATTGCGCTACGCCGACGGAGTTCCGCTGTCGGTGGACCAGTCCTGTTTCGTCGCGGCGCATGCCGCGGATCTGTTGGAACAGCCATTGGGGGGATCGCTCTACGAACTGTTCCGGACCCGTTACGGGTTGGCGCCGGCCAGCACCACCGAAACCATCGAGGTCGTCAGCGCCAGCCCCCGCGAGGCGCAGTGCCTCGATATCGGAAGCCGCAAACCACTGCTGGCCATCACCCGGGTGACCAGGGCCACCTCGGGCGTGCCGTTCGAGTACGCCTACGACCTGTTCCGCGCCGACCGGGTCCGACTGACCGCGACCAGCAGCACCGGGCTCACGCTAGCTTGCGCAGCCGCGGTTCCAGATCCCGCTTGAACAGCTCCAGGAAGCGCCGCTGGTCGTGGCCGGGCGCATGGAACACCAGATGGTTCAGGCCCCAATCGACATAATCTTTGACCTTGGCGACGGCCTCGTCCGGATCGGAGGCGACGATCCAGCGCTTGGCCACCTGCTCGATCGGCAGTGCATCGGCGGCCTTCTCCATCTCGATCGGGTCGTCGATGGAGTGCTTCTGCTCGGCGGTCAGCGACAACGGTGCCCAGAACCGGGTGTTCTCCAGCGCGAGTTCGGGATCGGTGTCGTAGGAGATCTTGATCTCGATCATCCGGTCGACATCGTCCGGGTTCTTGTCCGCGGCCTCGGCGCCCTCGCGCATGGCCGGGATCAGCTTCTCCTTATAGAGCTCCTCGCCCTTACCGGAGGTGCAGATGAAACCATCCCCGGCGCGACCGGCGTACTTGGCGACCTGCGGGCCGCCCGCGGCGATGTAGATCGGGATACCGCCTTCGGGCACGTCGTAGATCGAGGCGCCCTTGGTCTTGTAGTACTCGCCCTCGAAGTCGACGCGATCGCCGAGCCAGAGTTCGCGCATCAGCCGCACCGATTCACGCAGCCGGGCGTAGCGCTCCTTGAACTCGGGCCATTCGCCCTCGTACCCGGTGGCGATCTCATTGAGTGCCTCACCGGTGCCGACACCGAGGAAGATGCGCCCCGGGTAGAGGCAGCCCATGGTCGCGAACGCCTGGGCGATGACGGCGGGGTTGTAGCGGAAGGTCGGGGTCAACACCGAGGTGCCCAGCTGCAGGCGCTGGGTACGCTCGCCGACGGCGGTCATCCAGGCCAGCGAGAACGGGGCGTGGCCGCCCTCGTGCCGCCACGGCTGGAAGTGGTCGCTGACGGTGGCACTGTCCATGCCGTGCTCTTCGGCCGCGACGGCGAGTTCGACGAGTTCACGGGGCGCGAACTGCTCCGCCGACGCCTTGTAGCCCAGTTTCAGTTCAGCCATATCTATGTTTCTACACTCACAACATGGCTCCGGTTCTGACGGCCGTCACCGAACGCGTCCACCTCGCCCAGACCGACCTGGTGAACTGGACCCTGGTGACCGACGAATCCGGGGTGCTGCTGATCGACGCAGGCTATCCGGGACAGCGTGAGGAGGTCCTCTATTCGCTGCGCGAGCTCGGTTTCGGTCCCGATGATGTCCGGGCGATCCTGCTGACCCACGCGCACGTCGATCACCTGGGTTCGGCCATCTGGTTTGCCAAAACCCATGGGACGCCGGTGTATACACATGCCGCCGAGGTAGGGCACGCGCAGCGTCAGTACCTGGAGCAGGTGTCCCCGATCGACGTGCTGACCCGCGCGTGGCAACCGCGTTATCTGGCCTGGACGCTGGCGCTGGCCCGCAAGGGTGGGCTGACCCACGAGGGCATTCCCTCCGCGCTGGCCCTCGACGAGGACATCGCGGCGTCGCTACCGGGCGCACCGGCGGCGATCCCCTCCCCCGGGCACACCGGCGGGCACTGTTCCTATGTCGTCGACGGTGTCCTGATCGCGGGCGATGCCTTGATCACCGGGCATCCGTTGAGCAGCAGACACGGCCCGCAGCTGCTGCCGACGATCTTCAACCACGACCAGGACGGGTGCCTGCGCAGCCTGGCCGCGCTCGGCCTGCTGGACACCGAGGTCTTGGTGCCGGGGCACGGCCCGCTGTGGCGTGGCTCGATCCGCAAGGCCGCCGAGATCGCGGCCCGATGAGGGATACCCCGCTGCACGCCGATCGGCAACGGGCCGAATCCTTTGGTTCGGCCGCGGCCCGCTACGACCGCCACCGGCCCGGCTATCCCGCCGCGCTGATCGCCGATCTCGTTGTCCACCAGGGGATCCGAGTGCTGGACGTGGGCGCCGGCACCGGTATTGCCAGCGCGCAGTTACGCGCGGTCGGCGCCGATGTGCTGGCTGTCGAACCCGATCCGCAGATGGCCGAGGTGGCAGGACGTAAGGGGCTGGCCGTCGAGTTGGCGACGTTCCAGGAGTGGGAACCCCGCGGCCGCACCTTCGATCTGGTGGTGTTCGCGCAGTCGTTCCACTGGGTGGATCCGCTGCCGGCGCTGCACAAGGTGCGGACCCTGCTGGCCCCCGGCGGCCGGCTGGCGCTGGTCTGGAATCGGATCGTGGCCGTCGCGCCGTCCCCCGAGATCCTCGCGGGTGCCTATGCCGGTCTGGTGGACCAACCGAGCAGGCCCTCTGCCGATATCGAGGGCGATGACCTGGACCCCTTGCTGGCAGCTGCCGGGCTGAGCCAGGATCGTCGACGCTACGTGGAGAATCCGCGCTACTCCTGCGCCGAGTGGGTGGAGATGGTCACCACCTACTCCAATGTGCTGCGGCTGCCCGCGGCCGATCAGGAGCGTCTGCGGACCCGGCTCACCGCGCTGATCGGTACCGGCGGCGTCCAGGCGACCAATGACGCGCTGGCTGTGCTGTGCACGCCGTCACCCGAACCGTGAGGTCTCACACGATCAGGTCTCACACGATCAGGTCATAGCCGACGACGAAGGCCGCGGTGACCACCAGACCACAGGCCACCACGATGGTGGGCATCAGGATCTTCTCGTCGAGTTCGGCACTGTCCGCCGCGTCGGCCCGGCGACCGATCAGGGTGCGTACGCCCAGCCCCAGCAGCAGCACCACGACGGCGCCGACCACCATCAGCAGTCCGACGATGAGCAGTGACACCGCATCAGCTTACGAAATCAGCTCCCCCACGCCGCGGCGATCAACTCATGGGAACGCAATCGGTCGGCGTGGTCGAATGCCACCGAGGTGATCACGAGCTCGTCGGCGCCGGTGACCCGCGCCAGCGCGGCAAGCCGCTCGGTGACCTCGTCGGCGGACCCGACGAAGCGGGTGTCCAGACGGTCCGCCACCACGGCCAGCTGCTCGTCGGTCAACGGGCCGAGGGTGTCCGGATCGGGATACGGGACCGCACCGCCACCGGCCCGGATCGAGTACACCCAGTGGTCGAAGCCCCTGGCCAGTCGGTGGGCCCGGGCACTGTCGTCGGCGGCCAACACGTCTGCCGAGACCACCACATAGGGTTCGGCGAGCACATCCGATGGCCGAAAAGCGTTGCGGTAGGCCTCGACTGCCTCCAGCGCGGTGGCCGGGACGATGTGATACGCGGCCACGAACGGCAGCCCGAGGCTGCCCGCCACCCGCGCACTCTGCCCTCTGCTGGTGCCGAAGACCCACGGCCGCAATGCCGTGCCCTCACCCGGGCTGGCATGCGCGGCAACACCATCGACGTGATAGGTGCCGTTCAGCAGCGCAAGGATGTCCTCGACCTGATCACCGAAATCCGGGGCGACGGCCTCCGGCTGCTGCAGCGTCCCCAGGGTCGCCCGGAGCCGCGGATTGCGCAACTGGACCGAGAGGTCGAATGGCGCGGGCACGACGACGCCGTCCACCTCGTGCCGCACCCGCGGCGGGCGCGGCGCGCGTGGCGTCTGCCGAATGGCCTCGGCGCGGCGCTGGCCGGATCGCCCGACACCGAGGTCGATGCGGCCCGGATGGAAGGCGTCCAGCGTCGCGAAGCTCTCCACGACGGCGATCGCGGTGGTGTGGCCGAGCTGCACAGCGGCAGCGCCGACCTGGATGGTCGTGGTGGCGGCGGCGATCTGGCCGATCAGCACCGCAGGCGAGGCGCTGGCCACAGCGGAGTAGTGATGCTCGGCCACCCAGTACCGCCGATATCCCCATCGCTCGGCGTGCCGGGCCAGATCGACCGTCTTGCGCAGCGCACCCGCCGCGGTGTCGCCCGCCGAGACCGGGGCCAGGTCGAGCACCGAGAGTGCGGCGGTCACCCCAACACCTTCTCGAATGCGATCGGATAACTGTCACCCTGTTTCGGCAGCGGCTCGCTCAGTCGCGTGTAGCCACTGGCCGCATAGAGCGCCTCGGCCTCGGGTTGGCGGTCGCCAGTGGTCAGATAGATCCGTCGATACCCGCGCTGGGCGATCAGCGTCTCCAGTTCGATCAGCAGTGCCTTGGCATGGCCGCGCCGACGGTGTTCTCCGGCGGTCCAGATCCGCTTCAGCTCGGCGGTATCGGCATCGAAGCGCTGGAACGCCCCGCCGGTGACCGGGACACCGTCGTCGAGCCCGATCAGCAGCGCGCCGTGCGGGGCGGCGAACTCCTCGGCCGGGTGTGCCCGCAACCAGCGGGCCACGCCGGCCTCGGTGCCGCCATAGCGGCGGGAGTACTCGACGGCGAGTTCGGCCAGTAGCGGTTCGGCCAGCGGGTCGGTCTGCAACACCGGGACGAAACGCAGAGTGTTCACCATTGCTCCTGCCATCACACGAATGTCCAACGCGGCGCGGCTCCGCGCATTCCGGAGCCGCCATCAGCTCGTCCTGATCGTAAATACCGGCTGGCGAACCCCTCTTCCACCAAAAACTTGACAGGTGTAAAGTTCGCCGCCATGGACAACATCAGGGGCAAGACCATCGCGATCACCGGTGCCGCTCGCGGTATCGGTTATGCCACCGCCAAGGCTTTGCTGGCACGCGGGGCACGCGTAGTCATCGGCGACCGGGACGTCGCACTGCAGGAATCTGCCGTCGTCGAGCTCACCAAGCTCGGCCAGGTCTCCGGCTACCCGCTCGACGTCACCGACCGCGAATCGTTCGAGACCTTCCTCGACAAGGCCCGCACCGACGGTGGCGGCCATATCGACGTGCTGATCAACAACGCCGGGGTCATGCCCGTCGGCCCGTTCCTCGAGGAGACCGAGCAGTCGGTACGGTCCTCGCTGGAGGTCAACGTCTACGGCGTGCTCACCGGCTGCCAGCTCGCGCTGCCGGACATGGTGCGCCGCCGCAGCGGTCACATCATCAACATCGCCTCGCTGTCCGGCCTGATCCCGCTGCCGGGACAGGTGGTCTACGTGGGCGCCAAGTACGCCGTGGTGGGCCTGACCACCGCGCTGGCCGACGAGATGGCGCCGCACGGTGTCAACGTCTCGGTGATCATGCCACCGTTCACCAACACCGACCTGATCTCGGGCACCAAGTCCGGCGGCGCCATCAAGCCCGTCGAGCCCGAGGAGATCGCGGCCGCGATCGTCAAGACGCTCGACAAGCCCAAGACCCACGTCTCGGTGCCGCCGCCGCTGCGCTTCACCGCACAGGCCGCGCAGATGCTGCCACCCAAGGGCCGGCGCGCGATGAACAAGGCGCTCGGACTGGACACCGTGTTCCTGGAGTTCGACCGGGCCAAGCGACAGGCTTACGAAGATCGGGCCAGGGCCGCCCAGGGCGTCATCGAATCCGACGGCAAGTAACAGCGCGGACGGCCCGGCCCGATCTCAGTATTCGATCGCTTCGATCAGCGGGCCGGGCTCGTCCATCAACGCCCAGAAACGGTCTCGGATGGCGACCGTCATCGGACCGGGCGCACCGTTGCCGATCGCTTCTCCGTCAAGGGAATTGATCGGAGTGACACCGCCGGCGGTGGTGACGGCCATCAGTTCGTCGGCGTCGTAGAGTTCATGGCTGGTGACGTCACGCAGCGTGGCCTCGATGCCCATCTGGTCGGCGATCTCGAAGACCGTCTTGCGGGTGATGCCCGGCAACGCATTCCGCGACGGCGAGGCCAGCTTGCCATCCTTGACGATGCAGACGTTGAAGCCAGGCCCCTCTGCCACACAGTTGTCCGAATCGAGCAGGATCGCGGTGCGTGCTCCGCGGTCCTTTGCCTCGAAGCTGGCCGCGGTCAGGTCGCCCCACTGATAGTTCTTGATGGTCGGATCCACCGTGTTGCGACCGGCCCGGCGCACATGGCGCGGCACGATGGCGGTGGTCCCGAAGATCTGCTCGGCCGGCGGGAACGCCCACAGATACGGGATGGCGTAGATGTACACCTGGTGGGTCAGCTTCGACAGATCCTTCTCGCCCCTTCGCTTTCCGTAGCCCCGGGTGACGGTGAGATTGACAAAGGACTCCCGCAGTTGCGACATCGAGACGCACTGTTTGGTGATATCTGCCAGCTCGTCCTTGGTGTAACCGGCGTCCAGACGCAACTTGCGGGCCCCGTCGAGCAACCGGTCCAGGTGATCTCCCAGCCGGAAGATGTTGCCGTGCCATACATGTGCGACGGTGTAGGTGAGATCGGAATGCCCGAAGCCGGTGTCGAAGATGGAGATCTTGGCGTCCTCGGCGGGCAGGAACTCTCCTTCGATCCAGGCGACGCCGCCGGCGAACGGACTGCTGTGGTCCAGCTCGTAATCGCTGTACTGGATCACCGAACCCGGCGGGGTGTCCTCCCGGATGGCTCCCGGTTCGACGGCCACGAGGTTGGAGGTTCCTGTGCTCATGATGATGCGGTCCTTTCTAGAGGTTGTGGGTCTTGGCGTAATCGGCACCGGCATCGCCACGGCTCAGCCGTGACTTCAGACCGGTGGCCCACCAGATGGCGGCGATCACGACGATGCCAAGGAAGACCCACTTGTTGGTGGTGAACTGGGGCAAGAAGAGCAGCGCGACGGCGACACCGAGGAACACCACCAGCGCGGTGACATAGAGGGGAAGGCGGAACCGGCCCAGATCGAAGGTGCCCGGCTCGGGTGCGGGAATCGTGCCCCGCTTGTAGCCGACGAGCAGGCCGATGGTCTGCAGGATATAGACGAAGAAGAACAGCAGCGAGGCGATACCGATGATGTAGTTGAAGGCCTTCTCGTTGACCAGCGCCGATAGCAGCAAAACCGTTGACAGGAAACCCAATCCGAGGACTGCGTAGGTGGGTGCCTTGCTCTTCGGCGACACGTGGCGCCAGACGTGCGAGAACGGCAGCATGTTGTCCCGGGCCATCGAGTAGGTCAGCCGGGTGGCCACCAGGATGTTGGCGAGCAGGCAGGCCAGGATGTTGGTCAGCGCGATGGCGACGACGATCTTGGTGACGACGGGTCCGGCCTGCTGGGTGATGATCTCCTCGATCGGTGCGGCCGAATTCGCCTCCACCGCAGCGGGATCCTTGATGGCCAGCACGTACACGACGTACATCAGGAACTCGATGACGATCGAGGTGATCAAGGCATAGAACATCGTCTTGGGGACCACCCGGCGCGCATTCTTGGTCTCCTCGGCCACATCGGCGCCGGACTCGACGCCGATCAGACCGAAGAACGGGCCGAGCGCGGCGGCCAACCAGGCCAACATGTAGGAGTCCTTGTCGCCGGATTCGCCGCCGGTGAACAGGGTGGAGATGGGCTGGTGGTTCTCGGGGGCGGAGAAGGCGATGCCGGCGATCAGCGCGGTGGCGCCGACGGTGATGACGAGTTCGAGACTGACGCCGATGTTGTTGACCATGGTGGCGAACCGGACGCCGTAGATGTTGATCAGCACGCAGAGGAACACCACGGCGATGGCCAGCAGGATCTGGGTGGTCTGCGTCATGCTCCAGCCCAGCAGTCCGCCGAGATAGCCGGACAGGATGAACCCGACACCGGTCATCCCGCACACCCAGCCCATCAGGGCGATGAAGCCGGTGAACCAGGCCAGATTGGGCCCGTTGATCCGGCTGATCCACTGATAGGAGTAGCCGGCAAGCGGCAGCTTGGCGGTCAGATCGGCGGCGATGAACGTCCACAGCGCGAACACCGCACCGGCCAGCAGCAGCGTCCACACGAACGGCGCGCCTGCGGTGAAGTAGCCCGCACCGAACCCGGTGAACACCGCAGTGGTGGCACTGATGGTCGCGAAGCCGATGGCAAAGGAGGCCAGGGTGCCGACCGAGCGATCGAGCTTCTGGGTGTAGCCGAGTTCGGCCAGCTTGGCGTCTTCGGAGCCGGGCGCGGCGACAGTGTTGCCGGAGTTGTGGGCGGCAGGTTTATCTGAATGAGTCGGTGGAGCTATTGCGTCGGTCATGGTCACTCCAGGTCAGGACGTGGGGACGAACTCCTCCAGGACAGACAACCGTCATCCGACGGACATCGGAAGTTTGTTGTTTTGATCTGCTTATAAGCAGGGTTTATCAGTCCTGGACAGAATCGTCGGCGCCGCCGACTCCCCAGCGCGCCTGCACCAGCCTCACCAGGGCATCTGCCTGCGGCGTGAGATCCGCGGGGTTCCATGCCAGGGCGGTATGACTGAGCGGACGGTCGGAGATCGGCACGTAGACGATCCCCGGCCGGTCGTAGAAGCGCGCGACCGAGGAGGTGGTGAAGCTGATCCCGAGTCCCCGCGCGATCGCCGTCGTCTCGGCCTCGTAGGTCGCGGCGACGGCGGCGATGGTCGGTGGCCGGTTGCCCCGGACGTCCATCGCCAGCCAGTAGTCCCGCCACGTGCCGGCCGTGAGCGGGGCGCACACGATGGGATCGTCGAGCAGCTCGGCGATACCCACCTCGGTGCGGTCGGCGAGCCGGTGATCACGCGGCAAGCAGGCCACCCACGACTCGGAATCCAGGATGAGCATGCGGTGCTCGGGCAGGTCGACCGGCGGGCGGATGATCGCGACCTCGGTGCTGCCGTCGGCGAGGCCCGCCGTCGGATCGGCGAAATCGAACTCGATCGGTTCGACGGTGACCTCGGGGTAGGCGGACTCGAAGTGGCGGACCAGGCGGAACAGCAGATCGGCGCCGGTGCCGATCAGATAGCCGACGCGCAGCACCCCGCGCCGGGTGCCCGAGAGCAGGAGCAGGTTGTCGACAACGGCCTCCACCCCCGACAACGCCTGGTGCACCTGCGGCAGCCACGCCGCACCCAGGTCGGTCAGCGCGACCTCACGGGTGTTGCGGTGGAAGAGCACCACACCGAACTGGTGCTCGAGCTGCTTGATCGCGGTGGACAGCGCGGGCTGGGTGATGAACAGCCGTTCCGCGGCGCGGCGGTAGTTCAGCTCTTCACCCAGCACGGCGAAGTAGCGGAGCTGCCGCAGCGTGACGTCACTCACTCCGGTGTCGGGTCACCGTTGCGGTAGGACTCGATGGCGTCGAGCCGCGCGGACAGTTCCTCATGGGTGAAGGTGTGTTTCTCGGTGGTGCCGACGAATGTCACGTGCACCAGGGCGCCGTCCTCGGCCGCGTCCAGCCACAGCGAGGTGACCGGGATACCGTCGTCCACCTGCGCGCCGGACGGCTCGTAGAACCAGATCGCGTAGTCGTCATCGGATTCCTCCTCGTCGAAGGTCCAGCCGCGCTCGGTGATCCGCTCGTCGAACTCGGCCAGGTCGGCGACCACCGCGTCCTGGATGGCCGACAACTGGTCGATCACCGCGTCGGGGACCCAGCGCGCGTCACCGGCCGTCTTGCGCTTCTTGCGACGCGCCTTCTTCGCATCCGAGGACTTCGACACGGCTCAGCTCAGCGCCTGGTCCAGATCGGCGAGCAGATCCTCGGTGCCCTCTAGGCCCACCGAGATGCGCACCACGCCGTCGCCCAGGCCTATCGCCGCCCGCCCCTCCGGTCCCATCGCCCGGTGGGTGGTGGTGGCCGGGTGCGTGATCAACGATTTCGCATCGCCGAGGTTGTTGGAGATATCGATGACGCGCAGCTTGTCCAGCAGCTTGAAGGCCGCGTCCTTGCCACCGTCCACCTCGAAGGTGACCACCGTTCCGCCGCCGCGCATCTGGCGCTGCGCCAGCTCGTACTGCGGATGTGACTGCAGGAACGGATATTTCACCCAATTCACGCCGGACTGCTGTTCCAGAAATTCGGCAACGCGCTGCGCGGAGCGGTTCGCGTAGTCGACCCGGACCGCCAGCGTTTCGAGGCCTTTGAGCAGCGTCCAGGCGTTGAAGGCGCTGATCGCCGGGCCGGTGTGGCGCATCAGCTTCTGCACCGGGCCGTCGATGTATTCCTTGTCGCCCAGGATGGCTCCGCCGAGGACGCGGCCCTGACCGTCGATGTGCTTGGTACCCGAGTACACCACGACGTCGGCACCCAACGGGATCCCCTGCTGCAACAACGGGGTGGCGAATACGTTGTCCAGCACCACCTTTGCACCCGCCGCGTGCGCCAGCTCGGCGACCGCGGCGATATCGACCAGCGACTGCATCGGATTCGACGGGGTCTCGAAGAACACCGCCTGGGTCGGCACGCTGAGCGCTTCCTCCCATTGGGACAGGTCGTCACCGTCGACGAAGACGGTCTCCACCCCCCAACGTGGCAGGATCTCGTTGCACACCACGAAACACGAGCCGAACAGGCTGCGCGCGGCGACCAGTCGGTCACCTGCGCCCAACAGTGCACCCAGGGCGGTGAACACCGCCGCCATACCGGTGGCGGTGGCGAACGCCGCCGGCGCGCCCTCGATGAGACGTAACCGCTCCTCGAACATCGAGATGGTCGGGTTGCCATAGCGCGAGTAGACGTACCGGTCGATCTCCCCGGTGAACGCGCGCTCGGCATCGGCGGCGGACTCGTATACGTAACCCGAGGTCAGGTACAGGGCCTCGGCGGTCTCCTCGAAACCCGAGCGCAGCAGTCCGCCGCGCACGCCGATGGTGGCCTGGCTGACCCCGTCGGGCAGCGGTGCGGGAATCCGCACGGAGGGAACATCACTCATGGCTGCTCTCAGCTCTGCTTCCAGGGAAGTCCGACGGCTTTCCAACCGGTGCCGCCGCGATGACCGTTCTCGTCGAGGTTGCCCTCGAACCCGTCGAGCACGTTGTAGGACGGGCCGATACCGGCGGCCGTCGCGGCCTGCGCCGAGCCGATGGATCGGTTACCCGAGCGGCACAGGAACACCACCGGACGCGTCCCAGGGGCGATACCCGACCTACCGAGGTCGTCGATGAAGGCGTCGTTGTGCGTGCCGTCGGCCCTGTTCCACTCCACGAACACCGCCTCGCGCCGCAGCGGGGCGAGATCGGGAACACCGACGAACCGCCACTCCGCCTCGGTGCGACAGTCGACCAGGACGGCTTCGGGATTGTCGGACAGCAGCTCCCATGCCTGCTCGGGCGTGATGTCACCGGCGTAACCCGGACTATCGGATGTGGACACAGCACTACCGTAACGGCTAGGCCGGACCCTGCGAACAAACCTTCCACTGACCGTCCTCGCGCGTGAACATCATGTCGGCGCTGACCTGGGTGTCCGTTTCGTCGGCAGTGCCGAAGTGGTACTTGACGGTGGCGGTGGCGGTATCGCCGACGACGGCGATGTTTCCCGCTCCGTCGACATAGCGATCGCCGTGCTTGGCCACCGAATCCCGCTGCCGGTCAAGAACCTCTTTTTCGGTGCCGTGCTTGGCCGCACACGTGTTGGCCTTGAACGCCTCATAGTCCTGCCGCTGCAGGGCGTCGTTCTGGGCGACCACCGCCCGCCCGATCTGCTGGGGATCACCGTCGCCCTCGCCGCGATTGATGACAAGAATCGCGGTGATCACAACCACGATGATGACGAGGGCCAGCAGGAACGGCGTCGCCGTCGGCCTGTCCCGGTCTGCTTCGTCGCCGCTCACGACTGCCAGAGTCTACGCAGCGACACCGCGGTGCGTTGCGCACGGTCACGCGCGATGGTGACGTCCTGAGCGGTCGCGAAGGCCGCGCCGAGCCCGTCACCTAAAAGCCAGACATCGCTTTCCGCCACCTCGTGGGCCTGCGCCAGCACCGCCAGCGCCGTGGCCTTGTCCGCGGTCGCGTCGAACACGGCGTCGCCTGCGCGTCCCACCACGGCGGCTCCCGGGGACACCATGATGGTGTCGACCGGAAGTCCGAGCACCGCGCGCGCATGCAGGTCGAACACCGACAACCGATGCGTGCGCAAGGTCAGCAGGGTGGCGTCGACGGGACGAGGACGCACATCGGCGAAGTACACCTCGTCACCGCGCACCAACAGTTCCACCGCGTAGGCGCCGCGCCCGTCCAGCGAGTTCACGATGCGCGCGCCGATCGACTTGGCGGCATCCAACGCGGCAGGGGCCAACCGGTGCGGCTGCCAGGCCGACACGGTGCCGTCGCCTGCGACTCGGTGCCCGATCGGTTCGCAGAAGTGCACGACCGGTCCTGCCGCGCTGGCGGTGCGGACGGTCAACAGCGTGACCTCGTCGTCGACCTCGACGACGGTCTCGGCCATCACCCGTTGGTGTCCCGCGGCCGCTGCACGATCCCAGGCCGGACCGACATCCTCGGTCCGCAGCAGGACCGACCGCCCGGTGTCCGCATCATCGGATACCGGCGTGACGGCCAGCGGGTAGCCCGCGTGCTCGGCGATCGCGGCCAACTCCGCGGCCGTTCCGGCGAACCAGAACGGCGCGGTGGGCAGGCCCAGCTCGTCGGCCGCCAGCCTGCGCAAACCCTCGCGATCCAGATCGAGATCGGGTGCGACCACGAAATCGGCGTCGTCGGCCGGGTTCGTGGTGACCACGGCACCCAGCCGTTCGAAGGCCAGCGCCTGCTCGCGGCCGGTCTCCCCGGGTTCGCGCAGCAGCACCACGGGCGCCCGTGGGTCGGCGTAGGTGTCAGCGTTTTCGGCGTGCCTTGTCATCGCCAGACCAGCCTGCCAGATTTTTCAGCCGAGCCGGATGTCGACATAGCACCACCGCCACGACTCCCCCGGTTCGATGCTGCACATCACCGGGTGGCCGGTCTCGCGGAAATGCGCGGTGGCATGTTGGTGCGGACTGGAATCACAGCATCCGACGTGACCACAGGACAGGCACATCCGCAGGTGGGCCCAGGTGTTCTCGCCGTGCTCGGCGCATTCCTGACACCGGCCGGGAGTAACCGGGGCCGGTTCTGCGCTGTGGGGTATCGCCCGGAGATGCTCACACTGCGGAGTCGGTGACTGCCGTCGTGAACGCTTGAGCATGGTGAACGAGGATAGGTGGATGCGGTGGGAGTGACACTGCTGGCGGTATCGGTAGCCGCCGTGTTGTTGGCCGCGGTGAGCCGCCGCCTCGACGTGTCGGCGCCATTGGCGCTGGTGGTGGTTGGTTTGGCCGCCTCGTACATCCCCGGTTTCGACGGTGTCGAACTGGACCCCGACCTGGTGCTGTTCGTGATCCTGCCGCCGCTGCTGTGGTCGGCCGGTCTGGAGAGCAGCTATCTCAACATGCGCAGGAACGCGGGCTCGATCGGCTCGCTGGCCGTCGGACTCCCGCTGGTCACCACGCTGGCGGTGGGATTGGTGGCGTTCCGCGTGGTCCCGGAACTCACCATCGCCGCGGCGTTGACGCTGGGCGCCATCGTCGCCCCGCCGGACGCGGTGTCGGCGAGCGCGGTGGGCCGTCGACTGGGACTGCCACGCCGGGTGATGACGCTGATCGGCGGCGAGAGCCTGCTCAACGACGCGACTGCGCTGACGGCATACAAGGTCGCGTTGGCGGCCGCGGTGGGCGCGTCGACGGGGTGGGCCGCCGGACTGGGCACCTTCGTGCTGGCCGCGGCCGGTGGTGTGGTGGTCGGGGCGCTCGGGGGTTCGGCCATCACGTTCGTGCGTGCCCGCCTGGACGACCCCGTCGTCGAAAGCGCCATCGGCCTGCTGGCGCCGTTCGTCGTCTACCTGCTGGCCGAGGAGGCGCACACCTCCGGCGTGCTGGCCGTCGTCACCGCAGCGGTGATGATCGGTGGGCGCACCACCACCCACGCCGGGTATGCCACCCGGTTGCAGGACGATGCGGTGTGGCGGGCGCTGCAATTCATCCTCGAATCGTTCGCCTTCCTGCTGATCGGGCTGCAGCTGCCGAGCGTGGTGGACCAGCTCGCAGGATTCTCGCCGGCCAGGATCGCGATGTCGGCGCTCGCCGTGCTCGCCACCACGATCGCCGTCCGTCTGGTGTGGGTGTACGCCTTCGCCTACCTGCGTTCACCTCGGCCAACTGTCGGAGAGACGTTCGTGGTGGCGTGGGCCGGGATGCGCGGGGTGGTATCGCTGGCCGCCGCCTTCGGTGTGCCGATGACGACGTTGGCGGGGGACGCCTTCCCCGGTCGGGATCAGCTGGTGTTCCTGACCTTTGTCGTGGTGGTGGGGACGTTGTTGCTGCACGGTCTGACGCTGCCGTGGGTGATCCGGCGGTTCGGTGTCGAGGGCGATGACGCGCGTTCGGATGCGTTGGCGCAGGCCGCAGCACAGGACAAGGCGGCCCGCGCGGCGGCCCACCGGCTCGATGAACTGCTTGAGCAGCAGCGCGCCGACGGCACCGCCATCCAGGACAGCGCAGCCGATGTGTTGCGCCGCTGGAACACCGCCCGGCGCAACGCGGCATGGGAGCGGTTGGGGCGCAGCGAGGAGGAGATCGGGCAGAGCCCGGCCTCGGCGTTCCGCAGCCTTCGGCTGGAGATGCTGGCCGCCGAACGAGCGGTGTTCATCGCCGAACGCGACGCGGGCAATATCGATGACGAGGTTCTGCGCGAGGTGCTGCGCGGCCTCGATCTCGAAGAGGCCACTCTCAACCGTCGTTGACCGTGCGGAACCGGTGCATGGCACCGACCAGCGCGGTGAACACCCGGTGCGCCGCCTCCAGATCGCTGTCCGGCAGGTCCGCCAGCGCAGCGGAGTTGATTCTCGCCAGCGGGGTGAAAAAGTCTGTCGCGACGGCGAGCCCGTGATCGTCGTACCGCAGGATGACCTTGCGCCGGTCCTTCGGGTGGGTTTCCCGACGCAGATGCCCCGAGGCGATCATCCGCTCCACCAGATAGGTGACCGCGGCGGCGGAGGTGCCGATCAGCTTGCTCAGCTCGCCGGCCGTCAGCGGCTCCCCCGCCGCGTCGGCGACCATCACATGCAGCAGCGCCCGGAAGTCGTTGGCGCTCACGTCATGCCGACGCGCGAACTCATGACCGATCTGGTCGGACTCGGCGGTCAAGGCACGGACGTCGCCGGCGATCAGCCGCTCCAGGTCCTCACGTGTCACCCGTCGATCATATCGGCCAGGGTTGATTATTAGTTAAGTATCTGAAATATTTGGAATCATGTCCGGTCGACTTTCCTGGCTTGTGGCCCTGCTCGTGATCCTGGCGTCGGGTGCTGGAATGGCACTGCTGAGCGGCGGGGATTCCGCATCGCAATCCCCGGTGTCCGTGCCGGCCGGCGCGGAATCGGCACGCGTAGATGCCCTGCGCGCCCAATTCCCCGGGGGCGATCAGGCCCCGGCGATCATCGTGTTCAGCCGGACCGACGGAGCACCACTGGGCGCGGCCGATATCGCCGCTGCCGGGCCGGGCGCACAGGTATCCAAGGACGGCAAGGCGGCGTTGTCGGTGGCCCCGCTTCCCGCCGACCTCTCCGGGTTCGCCCTCGACGATGCCGTGCAGGAGCTGCGGACCTCGACGGCGCAACGCCTGCCCGACGGCCTGCAGGCCGAGGTGACCGGCGGGCCCGCCTTCGGCGCCGATATCGCGAATTCCTTTGCCGGAGCAAACTTCACCCTGCTCGCGGTGACGGCCGCAGTGGTGGCCGTGCTGCTGATCGTCACCTACCGCTCCCCCATCCTGTGGCTGGTGCCGCTGCTGGTGATCGCCTTCGCCGATCGGGTCGGCTCGGTGGTCGGGACCGCGGTGGCCGCAGGCCTGGGCCTGAGTCCGGACGGTTCCACCGGTGGTATCACCAGCGTGCTCGTCTTCGGTGCCGGCACGAACTATGCGCTGCTACTCATCTCGCGCTATCGCGAGGAACTCGGCGCACGCGTGGATCACCGCGAGGCACTGCGAGTCGCGGTGCGGGCGGCGGCTCCGGCCATCCTGGCCAGCAATGCCACGGTCGTGTTGGCATTGCTGACGCTAGCCTTCGCGACCGCCCCGAGCAATCGCAGTCTCGGTGTGCAAGCCGCTGCAGGCCTGGTGGTCGCCGCCGTCTTCGTCCTGTTGGTGTTGCCGCCGTTCCTCGGCCTGTTCGGCCGAAAGCTGTTCTGGCCGTTCATCCCACAGGTGGGCGCCAAGTCACTCACCGACAACGGGGTCTGGCATCGGATCGCATCCTGGGTCGCGGCGCGGCCCGGTTGGGTCTCCGGCGGTGCGCTGGCAGCGCTGGCGGCGCTGTGCTTGGGCCTGGTCGGAACTCCGGTCGGGTTGACCCAGACCGAACAATTCCGCGTCCAGGCCGAGTCAGTGGCGGGGTTCGAGACGCTGTCGCAGCACTTCCCGAGTGGCCTGACCGACCCGACCTTGGTGATCGCCCCGAGTTCGGATGCCGCCGCGGTCACCCAGGCAATCGGCCAGACACCCGGGGTGGTGTCGGCTCGGCCGACCGCCGAATCCGACACCGGGCTGACCCAGTGGTCGGCGGTACTGCAAGCCGAGCCCGCCTCCGATGCCGCCTTCGATACCGTTGACGCCCTGCGCAGTTCGGTGCACGCGGTCAGTCCGGACGCCCTCGTCGGCGGTTCCGATGCCAAGGCCAGGGACGCGGCCGCCGCGGCCCGCCACGACCGCATGGTGGTGATCCCCGCGATCCTCGCGGTGGTGCTGGTGGTGCTGTTCGTGCTGCTGCGTTCACTGCTGGCACCGCTGATCCTGGTGTCGGTCACCGTGCTGAGCGCGCTGGCTGCACTGGGCCTGGGCGGGTGGGCGAGCGTGCACCTGTTCGGTTTCCCCGCGCTGGACAACGGAACTCCGCTGTTCGCGTTTCTCTTCCTGGTCGCCCTCGGGGTGGACTACACGATCTTCCTGGTGACGCGCGCCAAGGAGGAGACCCCTGAGTACGGCAACCGACAGGGCATCGTCCGCGCCGTGTCGGCGACGGGTGCGGTGATCACCAGCGCAGGAATCGTGCTGGCCGCGGTGTTCTGTGTGCTGGGCGTCCTACCGCTGATCGTGCTCACCCAGATCGGCATCATCGTCGGGTTGGGGATCGTGCTGGACACCTTCGTGGTGCGCACCGTCATCATCCCGGCACTGTTCACGCTGATCGGTCCGCGCATCTGGTGGCCCGCGCTGCGTCCGGAACGCTAGCGTGTGATCCGTGGAGTCACGAACCGTCGCGACGCGGTTGGGGCGGCTGCGGATCCAGGTGGACGGGGCCGGCGACGCAATGGTGTTCTGGCCGAGCCTGTTGATGACCGGTGATATGTGGTCGGCGCAGGCAGCGGCGTTCCGCGATCACCTCAAGGTCGTGCTGGTCGACCCGCCGGGTCACGGTGCGAGCGAAAAGCTCTCCGCACCGTTCACTTTCGAGGACTGCGCACAGTGTGTGGTGGATGTGTTGGACGCGCTGGGCGCCAACCAGGGACATTTCGTGGGGAACTCGTGGGGAGGCATGATCGGCGGCACGTTCGCCGCGTTACACCCCGAGCGGGCCGGGTTCTCGGTATTGATGAACTGCACCGCCTCGGCCGCCGGATGGCGGCAGCGCCTTGAGTACGGCGCGTTGTTGCGGGTGGCCAGAGCGCTCGGCGGCATCCGCGGACCCTTGACCCGTGAGGTACTCAAGGCCTTTCTCGGTCCGACGACCATGCGGGAGCGTCCCGAGGTGGCCGGGTATGTGCGCGCGGCGGTCCGGTCGGTGGACGTCGAATCTTGTTCGTGGGCGGTCACCAGCGTGGTGCCGGACCGTCCGGACCAACGGGAGGTGCTGGGTCGCGTGCGCACACCGGTGCTGGTGGTCGCCGGGGCGGAGGATGCGACGTTCCCGGTGGCCGAGACGCTCGCGATGGCCGCGGCGATCCCCGGGGCGTCGGGCGTGGTCCTCGACGGGGTCGCCCATCTGGCCGCATTGGAGAATCCGACGCTCGTCAACGCCCTGATCTCGGATTTTGTGCTCGGCGCGTAGCGTGTGGACATGACAGCCAGCCAAATGCTGCCACCGGTCCACATGCGGCGCAACGGTTTCGATCCGGTCCCCGAACTCGGCGAGATCCGCGACGGTGCCGGCGTCCAGTCGGTGGTCAGCGCGTTGGGTAATCCGGTCTATCTGGTCACCCGCTACGAGGACGTCAAGGCGGTGCTCGCCGATCACGAGCATTTCTCCAATTCCCGCCCGCCGGGGTTCGCCCTTCCCGGCGCGCCGCCGATGTCCGACGAGGAGCTGGCCCGCGCCCGCGCCGGGAATCTGCTCGGGCTCGATCCGCCCGAGCATCAGCGGTTGCGCCGGATGCTTACCCCGGAGTTCACCATCCGGCGGATGAAACGGCTAGAGCCCAGGATCGCCGAAATCGTCGACGATCGCCTCGACGCGATGGCGGCCGCCGGCCCTCCCGCCGATCTGATATCCCAATTCGCCTTGCCGGTACCGTCTTTGGTGATCTGCGAGCTACTCGGTGTCCCCGTCGAGGACCGGCCCGACTTCGAGCAACGCTCGGCGCGTCAGCTCGACCTGGCGTTGCCGATAGCCGAGCGGATGGAACTGCAGCGCCAAAGCCGCGAGTACATGCACAGCCTGGTGAGCCGGGCGCGTCGCACGCCGGGTGAGGACATCCTCGGGATGCTGATCCGCGAGCACGGCGCGGAACTCACCGACGACGAATTGGTGGGCATCGCAGGGCTTTTGCTGCTGGCCGGGCACGAGACGACGTCGAACATGTTGGGCTTGGGCACATTGGCGCTGCTGCGCGCGCCGGAGCAGTTGGCCATAATGCGTGACGACCCGGATGCGATCGGCCCGGCGATCGAAGAGTTGCTGCGCTGGCTTTCGGTGGTACACCATGCGATTCCGCGGTTCACCACCGCCGAGGTGGAGGTCGCGGGGGTGACGATACCGGCGGGCATGCTGGTGTTCGCCTCGCTGCCCGCCGGCAATCGTGATCCCGCCTTCGTCGATTCCCCCGACGATATGGATATCCGTCGCGGCGCCGCGGGGCATCTGGCCTTCGGACACGGGATCCACCACTGCCTGGGCGCCCCGCTGGCGCGGATGGAGATGCGCATCGCCTTCCCCGCGCTGTTCCGCCGCTTCCCCGGGCTGGCCGTGGCCGAGTCTGCCGACGATATCGACTACCGGTCGTTCCACTTCATCTACGGCCTGCGGTCGCTATCGGTGCGGTGGTGACAACGATGCGTATCGAAGCTGACCGGGAGTGCTGCATAGGGGCCGGCAATTGCGTGATGACCGCCGATGCCCTGTTCGATCAGGACGACGACGGCATCGTCGTGGTGCTCGCCGCCGATGTTCCCGCCGACGAGGAAACGCGCGCCCGTCGTGCCGCGCAGTTGTGCCCGGCGGGCGCGATCACGGTGGTCGAGTAGAGCGTCAAGATTTTCTTGACAGGTGGGCATTTGTCAATTACTCATTGACAACATGTCGGATTCGCCGTTCGCCGCCGCCCAAGTACTGCACAGCAGACTCGGCCAACTGGTCGCTGCGCCGATTCTCAGCGCCGACCAAGACCCACTCGCGACGGTAAGTGTCGCGCGCGAGGTCAAGGAGGACGCCGAGAGCCTGCTGGCTGCTGCCGTGCATCAGGCGCGCGCGGCCGGCCACACCTGGCAGCAGATCGGCGAAGTACTCGGTATCACCCGTCAGGCCGCGTTCCAGCGGTTCGGTAAGCCGATCGATCCGCGCACAGGAGAAGCCATGACCACGACGCCACTTCCACAGGCCGCGGAGCTGGCACTGGCCATCATCGATGATCTCGCGAACGCCCGGTGGGCCGATGTCAGCGCACGCTTCGACGAGACCATGCGCGATCGGCTCACCGACGCCGGGCTCGCCGAAGCATGGGTGCACATCGTCGGGTTGGCCGGGGCCTACGAGGGCCACGGCGATGTCGACATGATGCGCGCCGGCGACTTCACCACGACGAACACGCCTCTCCAGTTCGAAGCCGGTGATTACATTGCGCGCATCACCTTCCGCGACGACCAGACGGTCGCCGGGCTGTTTCTGCTGACGCCGGACGTCGCGGCGGTCTGACACCGCGCCGGTTCCGTGTCACGCAGGCTTCACCCAACCGAGCTGTTGCTCACAGGACGCGGCAAACTCAAGCAGGGCCCAGTCGTGCCACGGCTTACCTGTGACCATGATTCCGACGGGAAGACCGTGACTCGTTCCCAGCGGCAAGGAGATGGACGGTAGTCCGGCGATGTTGGCGCCAACGGTGTTCGCCAGCGGTGCCCACGCTCGGTCTGCCAGGCCTGCCACTGAAGTCGGTCCGCCCGAAACTGCCACCGGCAGCGAGGGCACCGTGGGCTCGATCAGGAAATCGGCCTCCTCGAGTGCGGCGCGATAGCTCGTCCGCAGACGCTCAGCCGCCATCACCGCGCGACTGTAGGCACGGTTCGGACTGGAACCTTGCAAGGTCCCGGCTGCCAACAGCGTCGCCTTGATCTGGGGGCTCAGCTCATCGTGACGATCGCGGATGCCCTTGCGCAGGGCCTCGGTGTACTCGACCCACTGGTATTCGGATCCCCCGTAAGCCGGGTGGACGCCCTCGATGGTGTGCCGCATACCTTCGACAAAGAGCCCGGTGCCCACCGGACCGAGTTCTGCCGGATCGAGTTCGGTTGTCCCGATTTTGGCTCCCGCGGAGCGCAGCCGCTCGACGACGTCATCGAAGGCAGCGCGGACGGGCGCATCTGCCGCGTTGCGGGTCACGGTGACGATCCGTAGCCGGGTGTTGCCGAGGTCGACAGATGAACGGTCGGTCAGCGCCGACGGCACTGAGCGGGGACACCGATGCTGGCGCAGGTCCTGTCCGTCGGGTCCCGCTACGACTGTCAGCGCCCGGGTCAAGGGCTCGACCGACCGGGACAACAGCCCGACGTGGTCCAATGTCGGCTCCATCGGAGCGACACCCGTGTACGGGATCAGGCCGTGTGTCGGTTTGAACCCGAGAGTTCCGCACCAGGAGGCGGGGACCCTGACGGATCCTCCTTGATCCGTACCTACGGCCAGATCATCGTCCTCGTAGAGCAGACTGGCGGCGGCCCCTCCCGAGGAACCGCCTGCCAACAATGACCGGTCGTGGGGGTTGAGGGTCGGACCGTAGACGCTGGTGTCGCCTGAGCCTGCGAAGGCAAGGTCGTCCATGTTGGTGACGGCGGTGATTGTCGCGCCCCCGTCGAGCAATCTGCGTACGACTGTTGCATCGCCGGTAGGCGTGAAATCCCGCAATACCGCTGAGCCACAGGTCAACGGTATGCCCGCCATCGCGATGGAGTCCTTCACGCTCACGCGCATATCGCTCAATGGCCCTGGAGCCGTCCCGACCACGTGCGTTCGGCGCACCAACGCATTACAGGGATCTTCGTGATGACGCGCAGGACCGAGATCCTTTCGGTGCGTCGTGGCCGCGGACGGAAGCGGCGCGACGTCGGCCAGGGAATCCAGCATGGATGCGATGGCATCCGCGAACGTCGTCAACTCCAAGTGCTCGTCGGCCATAACCGAGGGTCTCACTTCACCAGCCCGGGAAGCAGGTTTGGCCCCCAGCCGCTCCGCATGTCGGTCACGTGTTGGAAGGTGGCCGACACCTTTCGGAATCGCCATCCGTCGTCGGTTTTGACGAGGTCGTCGTGGTAGATCGCTGTCGCGAGCACCGGTTCGGGCTCGAGTGAGGAGATCCGCGTACACAGTTGAAGCAGCTGCCAGGTTCCCGTAGCGACGGTCGCACTCTCGTCGAGATCGACCTCCAGGCAGGTCATATAGTGGATTGCCCAGGAGTATTCGGTATCACCGATCCTGTTGATGAAATCGCGGATCTCCCGGTGTCCGCGGACGAGACCAAACGTGTTCGATTCCCAAATACCCTCTGGTGTGAACAGATTGGCGAAGGCCTCACCGTCGTAACCGGTATCGCAGATGTAGGCGTAGCGGTGTTTGAGACGACGGATGTCTTCACGGGCCTCCAGTAGGTCCAGGCGTTGACGCACGGCGGCCATGGGGTCGGTCATTGTTGCGCCTTTCCCGAGAATCGACCGGTTGTGAATGCCACTGCCGCCAACAGGATGGCGCCCTTGAGCAAGGGTTCGATATAGAACGGCAAGCCGAACTGCT
Organism: Mycolicibacterium neoaurum ATCC 25795; assembly: GCF_000691525.1. Lineage (GTDB taxonomy): Bacteria > Actinomycetota > Actinomycetes > Mycobacteriales > Mycobacteriaceae > Mycobacterium > Mycobacterium neoaurum. The sequence continues at coordinate 17,095 of NZ_JMDW01000008.1, read as the reverse complement.
GCAAACCGGCGACCATCACCGCCAGCAGCAGAACGGCCACCACGGTGCCGACGACGTTGTAGCGTCCGATATGGAAGACGGTTGCTCCCAGGAAAACCGCTGCGAACGCCGGCAACAGGAAGCTGGCGCCCACTTGCGGATTGCCCGAGCCCAGTATCGCCGCCTGAATGACACCGGCCGTTCCGGCGATGGTGCCGGATGCCACGAAGGACGCGGTCGTCAGTCCCGCTGTGGGTAGGCCGACCAGCCGCGCCGCGTCAGGATTGTCACCGATGGCGTACAGATAGCGACCGACCGGGGTTCGCTCCAGTGTCCACCACGCGATCATGCACACGACGAGCGTGTAGACGACCGGCAAGGGAATGCCGAGCACGCGTTCACCCAATGCCCTGAATGAGGCAGGTACGTTCTCCGCAAAGATCGAACCATTGGTCCACCACAATGCCGCGCCCAACGCGCAACTGCCGGTGGCCAACGTGGCGACCAGCGAGTTGATCTTCAGCCACGCCACGCAAAAGCCGTTGATCAAGCCGATACCCGCGCCGATGACAGGCCCCGCGAGACACGCCACCCAGACCGGAGCCGAGAAGAACTGGAACAGCCCGATGGATGCGATCATCGCCAGTGTCAGGATGCTGGCCACCGAGAGATCGAAATGTCCGGCTACCACCGGAATCAGCAGGGCGATGGCGAGCATCATCCCGACTGACTCATTGCCGAGAATCGCGCTGGCGTTGGCGGTCGTCGGGAACGTGTAGGGCAACAACGTGCTGAACAGGATGATGAGCCCGACCAGAACGTAAAACCCCAGCCACCGTGGTGCCAGTGCGGCATGCATTCGTCGCGACGCTGCCTTGGGGGGTTCGTCGGGGAGCCGACGACGTTGTGGGGGTGCATCGGTGGGGTTGGGATCAAGGGACATCGGAGTTGGTTCCAATCTTTCAGGCGGTACCGGCGAGGTGCAGGATGGTTTCTTCGTCGACCCGTTCTCCGACGATCTGGGACTTCACCAGGCCTTGGCGCAGGATCAGGATTCGGTCACTGAGCTCGGCGAGTTCCGCGAAATCCGACGACACGACGATCACACTCATGCCGGTGTCGGACAACGCACGAATCGCATCGTGAATCTGGTGTCTGGCGTGCACATCGACGCCTTGAGTGGGTTCGTCGAGCAGCAGCACCTTCGGTGCGGTGCGAGACCAGCGAGCGATGATCGCCTTCTGTTGATTGCCACCGCTGAACAAGGAGAAGCGCTTGTCCGGGTCTGCGGGCCGCACGTCATAGTCGGCCAACAAGCGCACTGCAGCGTCGCGTTCGGCGCGCCGATCGATACGAAAAGGTGAGGCCACTGTCGGCAGCGATGCCATCATCAGGTTGTCCGCCATCGACATCCCGTTGAATGCCGCGTGCGCACGACGGTCCTCGGGAACCAACGCGATACCCCGCTCGACAGCGGCCCGCGGTCGCCCGGCCACGACCGCGGCACCCTCCAATTCGACGGTGCCGGTGCTGCGTTCCTGAACCCCGGCGATCAGCCGCAATGTGGTGCTGCGGCCCGAACCGAGCAGCCCCGCCAGGCCCAGAATCTCGCCCCGATGGAGTTGTATGTCGATACCGCCGACACGGCCACCGGACAATCCGACACAGTCGAGCACCACCTCGGTCGATCGGGGGCCACGGACCACCGGACGCAGTTCCTGTTCGGCGCCGGCCATCATCGTGGCCAGTTGTCGGTCGTCGATTGACCGAGATTCGACGGTACCGACCTTGCACCCGTCACGCAGTACCGTGACGTACTGGGCAAGACCGACCAGTGTCGTCAGATCGTGGGTGATGTACACGACGGCAACACCCTTCGCTGCGATCGAGGTCACGACCTCTTGGACGCGAGTGGCTTCCTTCTCCGGCAGCGACGCCGTCGGCTCGTCGAGCACGAGCAACCTGAGGTCGATTCTGTCCCAGAGGTCCTGGACTGCGCGAGCGACGGCCACCATCGTCCGTTCAGTCGGCGAGAGGTCGCGCATGATCGTCCGCGGGTCGATATGGGTGACGCCGAGTTCTTCCAGGGCCCGACGAGCCGCCGAGCGTTCAGCACCGTCACGGACTCGCAGCCGCGAACTGTGTCGGAAGCGAGCACCCGCCGCGATGTTGTCTGCCACCGACCGATCGGAGAACAATCCCGGGTCTTGGTGGATGAAACGGAAACCCAACTCGTGCGCCAGCTTCGGAGTCAGTGCTGGGAACCGCCGGCCAGCCACCTCGATCGTGCCGGCATCGGGGGCGTGCACCCCGGCAAGGACTTTGACCAGCGTGGACTTACCGGATCCGTTCATACCCGCCAACGCATGCACCGTACCCGGCGCGAAGTCGACGCCGATGTGCTCGAGCGCCACCTGCGCGGCGAAGGTCTTCGTGATGCCCCGCAGGCTTACCACCGCATCCGACGAGCTCACGATTCGGCGCCCCACATCGTCCGATACCCGTCGCGGAAATCCATATCCCCGGTCCACAGCCCCGAAATCCCCTGTGCCACTTCGTGGTCTATCAGCTTGACCGAAATCGCACCGGCCGCCTCCTGCGGGTCGCCACCGGCGAAAACTCGGTTCAGTGCATCGACACTCGACCACCCCAACCAGTCCAGCGCGAAAGCGGTTGTGGCGGTCTGGCCACCGCTGTCGCGGATCAACTTGATGGCCGCTGAGGTACCGTCGGACCCCAGCACGATCTTGTCCTGCGCATTCACCGATCGCAGACCTTGGAGAAGAGTCGGCACCGCGTAGTCGTAGTCGATGTAGATGGTGTTGAAATCCGGATGCCGCTGGGCCATCTGCTGCACCAGTCGAGGTACGGAGTTGGCCAGATCCGAGAACGTGAACGTCTGATCTTCCAGAATCTGGCAGGTCGAACACGTTTGTAGCTGCTCCACGAAACCGGCATGGCGGTTGTCCAACACGTCGAATCCCGTGTCGTGCAGAACCAATGCCTTCACCTGTCCTCGGGTCTCGGAAATGGCGTAGTCCGCGAGCAGCGAACCGCTCTGCCGCCAGGCCTCAGGCGTGGGATTGTCCGAGAACGCCACCATGTTCGACGCGGTGGCCGAGGACGCCACCACGGGGATACCCTGGTTTCGGGCTTCGGCGAGTGCACCCTGAACGCTGCTCGGGTTGATGGCAAAGGTGATGATGCCATCGGGCTTGAGTGCGATTGCCTGGCGTATTGCGGCGTTCTGGGTGCTGGCGGTGTCCTTTCCATCGATGATCTGGGTTCGCCAGCCGATTTCCCGAGCTGCCTCCGCCGCACCCTTCACCGGTTGCGCACATCCCTCGGATGCCTGCGAACACGGAATGAGGATCACGAACTTGCCGGATTGCACAGGCGGACTGCTGACTGGGACGCCCCCGGCGACGGAGGCCTTTGCCGCGTCCACCCGGGCCCGAGCCTCCGCGGCCAAAGCCGCCGCGGCCTGCTCATTTCCCGCCTGGGTGGGCGGCGGTGACTGACACCCACCCACCAGCAGTGCGCACAAGATGCCCGCGGTGACAGTCCTCAACATGTGCGTGACGTTCATCCGATCTCCTCAGTTCTTGCAGCGGTCCCGGCAAGTGCGTGTCTTTCCTGCGCCCAGTCGGCGGAATGGGGGCTCATCAACCCGAATCTGATGTGCAGGTGTTCATATCGCCATCCGGCGTCGGTCTTGACGAAGGTGTTGTCATAGCGTCCCGCCAGCCAGGCGGCGGTGGGTGCCGCGACTGTCGCGTCGACACAGGGCATCAGCAGGTACCACGCGCCTCGTGCGCTCAACCCGTCAGGTGAGACATCGATGTGCAAGAGGGCGTTGACGTGTAAGGCCCATGGGTAGCCGGCGGAAGCGGTGCTGAAGTGGTCGCGGATCTGATCGCGGCCCCGAAACACCCGGCCTCCGGGGTCTGATTGCCAGAGTCCTTGTTCGACGAAGAGGTCGGCGATCTCGTCGGCAGGATAGCCCGAGTCGCACAGGTGCGCGTACCGCGCGTGTAGTCGTGCGATCTCACGTTCCGCCAACAGCTCTCGGAGTGCCGCTGTGCATTTCTCGGAGTCCAATGCGTCGTCCATTTCTTCGGTGGGTATGAATGTCACTCGGTGCCGAACTTCGGGATCGAAAGTGGCTGCGGCGGCACTAGACCGGTGTTTTCGGTTGAGGGGCGCTAGCGGATTCGATCCGTCCTGTCCGCAGCGATACGCCGAGCGTCTCCGGGACCAGCACAGCTGCGACGAGGCTCACCAATGCCCCGCCGGTCAGATAGATGGCGGGTGCATACGTGGTGTCGGTGGCCGCGATGAGTGCGGTGGCGATCAACGGGCCAGCGCCACCGAAGAGCACGACGCCGAGGTTGTATCCCAGGGCCAGACCGCTGTATCTGCGCGATGTGGGGAACAGCTCGGAGAACAGCGCCGGCTGCGGAGCCAGCATCATCGCATCTCCGATGAGTATCAGGATCATGCCGGCGATCACCGCCACGAAGGAGCGCTGGTGGATCAGTAGGAAACCGAGCGGAGCGGTGACGGCGACCAGCACCGCACCCCACAGAACGAAAGGTTTGCGACCGACGCGATCGCAGAGCCGAGCAAACAGCACGACGAGTACGGCGAGGGCCAGCATCGCGATGAGACAAGCTCCGCTTGCCGCTGTCGCATCCATGCCGATCTCACCGGACAGAAAGGTGGGACCGAACACCAGCAACACATAGGTGCACATCGTGGGTGAGCACACCAGGCCGCACACCAACAGGATCGAACGCCAGTTCTCGGTGACGGCTCGCCGCAACGGGGATTTCTCGCGCCGCGCACTCTGGCTCATCTCTCCGAACTCGGCGGACTCTTCGAGTCGTAGCCGCATGTAGAGACCTATCAGGCCCAGCGGTAATGCGGCAAGGAATGGGATTCGCCAGCCCCAGGATAGGAGCTGTTCACCGTCGAGCATTGCGGACAGGATCAGGGATGTGAGTGCGGCGGTGAACATGCCGAGGGTGATGGTGATCGTCTGCCAACTCCCGTAGAACGCGCGACGGTGCGCAGGTGCCGACTCCACGACGTAGGCGGCGGCACCCATCCACTCGCCGCCGGCCGAGAGGCCCTGCAGGCACCGCAGCAGCAGGATCAGCGCCGGTGCCGCGATCCCGATACTGGCGTACGGAGGTACCGCTGCCATGAGCGCCGTCGCCAGCGAGATTGTCAGGATGATCGCCGAGAGCGTGACCTTGCGGCCGTACCTGTCGCCGATGTACCCGAAGAGGATTCCCCCCAGCGGGCGAACGACAAAGCTGATACCGAAGACCAGGAAGGTCAGCATCATGGCCACCGCGGGATCCTCGTCGACGAAGAACAGCACCGAGAAGATGCCTGCGAAGTAGCCGTAGAGGACGAACTCGTACCATTCCAGGAAATTGCCGATGCAGGCCGCGATGATCGCCTTGCGCCGTCCGGGCGTGAGGCCTGGCTGCACAGCGTCCACCGCGTGGGTGCCGGTATCGGATCTGCGCCTGCTCACCATCGCGGTGAACCCATGACAGGGATGTCGGACGGGGCCAGTTCAGCCACATAGGTGCCATAGTCGATATCGAGCTGCGCCACCCCCCACACGGCGATCGGTGCAGCACACTGTGTGAGTAGATACAAAGGGTCACTCGATGATTCGAGCCACTCGACGGTGGCATCTCCGGTGCGGAGCGGACCAGCTGCCTCGAGCCGGAAGGGAATCTGGACCAGCCGGCTGATGTCGTAGTGCGGTCCTTCGGCGCTGGGTATCAACTTTGCGGTGTACTGCGTGTCGAACCACGCGGGGACGATGCGATCGGCACCGGTTCGTCCTGCACTCGCCGATCCGCGGAGTAGCTGTTGCCCGTGCGCATCGACAAACGCGAACTCGGCTCCGGTCGGCGTGTCCACGAGGGTGACGCTGCGGACCTGCTTCTTGGGAAGGCCGAACATCTCACGCCCGAGAATCCCGTGGTTGATTCCTTCCACGAACGTCTCGACGGCGTAGGCACCCTCGACCACTCCGCGGCGACAGCGCAGATTGATCCCACCCTGCATGTAGTCGGGGCGACATTCCACGGCACCACCAGCCCCGGTGAAACGCGCACCGCGGAACTCGGCGATCCAGATGATGACCTCGGGCGCGGCTCCGGCGACCAACGGACGCGGGAGCACCGCGTCGACGACCGCCGCGCTCGTGCGGTACACGACCGAGATCCAGCGGACCGAAACAGTTTCCACGCCGGGGACGAAAAGCGGCGCGAAGGCCGGCATCGCACTCGCGGTCATGGAATCAGCGTTTGAGCGGTGTGGCGACGGGATGGACGACACAGGGTCCTTCTTCCTCGGTGTTCGACACAGGTCAAGTTCAGACGCCGACGGTTTCACCCTTGTGCAGGGGATCCGTGCGTCGGCCGTTTCAAGATGAATCAACATCGCGGCGAACACCAGCAGATGGAAGTCGATGTCAACTATCTGAAAAATTTGTTATGACCTGGTTCACACCGAGGTATCGATACCGGAAACACCCAGTTCAACCGGTTGCGTGTAGCAATCTTTCAAATAGTCGAAACTTCTGCTCATATGCTGGATCAATCTGGCGTGCGCTCCCCAAGATGCAAGGGATGTCGCGCGGTGCGACCACGGAGAAGATCGGCAATGACGGATTTCGTGAAATCTACTAACGAGCAAGCAATCTCGGACTCGATCCGCGAATCGACGGACGCCATGCTCGACTTCCTGTCGAGAACAGTGCAAAGGCCGAGTGTGACCGGCCACGAAGACACCGTTGCCGAGCTCTACGCGGCATTCTTCGCATCCCGCGGGTGGTCGGTCGAGAAGCACCCGCTCGCCGAGTCCCGGGTCGTCCGCGGCGAACGCAGTAGCAGCGAGGCCAGGACGCAGGAACGCGCCAACGTCGTGGGCTACTACCAACGATGCCGCGCGGACATACCCACCGTTGTCATCAACGGGCACATCGACGTGGTGCCCGTCCTCGACGGCGATCAATGGTCGCGTGACCCGTTCTCCGGAGCACGCGTGGAAGGTTGCGTGCACGGTCGCGGGTCGGTGGACACCAAGGGCGGGATCGCCGCAGCGCTGTGGGCGTTGGATGCACTGGATCGGGCTGGCGTGCAGTTGCCGTTCAATGTGGCCGTCGAGCTCGTGGTGGGTGAAGAGACCACGGGCGTGGGAACATCCGCGGCGTTGGAGCGTATGCCCGAACGACTCGGCACCATCGTCTTGGAGCCCACGGCAGGCGCTGTGGTCACCGTGGCCTCCGGACTGCTGTTCTTCACGGTGGAAGTGACCGGCCGGGCCGCACACACCTCCGTTCCCTGGCATGGCATCGACGTGGGACCCAAGCTGATCGACATCTACCGTGCACTGCAGGATCTGGGTGCAGAGCGAGCCGCTCGGCTCACCGATCCGCGCATGCCGTTCCCGAGCGCTGTCCCACTCGCCATCGGCACTGTGGACATCGGTGGGTGGCGGGCCGCCGTGCCCGCCAGGGGCAGCCTGTCGGGCCGCATCGGAGTGATGCCCGGTGAAGATGTCAGCGATGTCCGAGCCGCACTCACCGACTGTGTCCAGGGTGTGGTGGCCCGTGACGAATGGCTACGAAACAACCCACCGGTTATCAGATGGGACAACGAGGGCTTGCGGAGTTGGGAGACTCCCGAGTCCGACCCTGTGGTCCGCGCGTTGGACGAGGGTCGACGGCGCACCGGACTCGCTCCCAAGATAGAAGGCATGACGGCTGGTTGCGATGCCGGGATCCTCACGGCTGCAGGAGTTTCCACTGCCGTGTTCGGCCCAGGAGAGATGCGCTACGCCCACAGCCCCGACGAGAGGATCGCAGAGCGCGACGTCGTCGACGCCGCGCTCATCCTCGCCAACGCATTGGCGGCGTGGGCCGAACATCATCTGCGCGGGACGATCTCATGACCGTCAGCAAGCCCGGTGGCACCGAAGACCCATCCGCCGAACCGGTCTCAGGCGAAGCGACGGTCCTCCAGACCCTTGCCCGGGGACTCGGAGTACTCGAAGCGGTGGCAGAAGGTAACGGCACCGCGACACCGAAAACACTGGCACGTCAGCTAGGCATCAAACAGAGCACCTGTTACCACCTGTTGCGGACGCTGCGCGCGGATGGCTACGTGGTGAGGCTGCCCGGCGGGAACTTCGATATCGGTCCACGCGGGTCGACACTGGGCAAGCACCTCTCGGCGCGCACCGGGCCGGCACCCGAAATCTCGGCAATACTCACCCGACTGCACAACAAGACGCGGGAAACCTCGTATGTCTGCGGCTGGTATCACGGCACGATCCTGATGCAACAGGTCCTTCACGGCCTGCATTCCCTCACCGTCAAGAACCTCGATGTCGGCTACGTCGGCAACATGCATGCCCGCGCATCCTGTCTGGCCGTGCTGGCGCACCTTCCGGCGAGCCAGGTCGCCACGATGTTCGACGGAACGCCGCTGACGAAGCTGACCGCCAACACGATCTCGGATTTCAACGAGCTGACCAACGAACTCGAAACCATCAGGCGCCGCGGCTACGCACTGGATATCGAGGCATTCGCCGAGGACGTCTGCTGTGTGTCCGCCCCGTTCTTCGACCCGTCGGGTACACCTGCCGGTTCGTTCAGCGTCTCGGTACCGGTGTCCCGCTTCCAGCAGACCCGTACGGCCCTGTCCACCGAAGTGCGTGAGGCAGGCGCCTTGGCCACCAATCTGCTGAAGACCGGTCGGCTGGTGATAACCGCAGCACCGAATTCACCCGAGTCCCGCTCGTTGTAGTCATCGCTCGAACCCGCTGTTCCACAACCATATTCCGAGGAAACATGACCACACACCCACCCCCGTCTGAATCGGTCGACTCCGGCACCCTGCTCACATACCTGAGCTCCATGGTCCGCATCCGAGAGTTCGAGACAGAAGTCGCCCGGCTACGAGGCGACGGGACGATTGTCGGGTCGGTGCACCTCTGCAGTGGCCAGGAAGCGATCTACACCGGCGCCACCGCCGCGCTCGACCCGCAACGAGACCTGGTGTTCCCCACGTACCGCGGGCACGGGTGGGCGCTGGCCTGCGGCGCTTCGCTGGACGGGATGTTCGCCGAACTCATGGGCCGCGAGTCGGGCGTGAACGGTGGCCGAGGGGGATCGGCGTACCTCTCGGTTCCCGAAGTAGGGATGATGGGTGAGAACTCCATCGTGGGAGCCGGTGCGCCCATCGCCGCCGGTGCCGCTCTGGCCGCCCGCTTCGACGGCTCCGGTCGAGTATGCGTCGCCGCTTTCGGCGATGGTGCGGTCAATCAGGGCTCGGTCCATGAAGCCTTCAACTTCGCGGCTGTGATGGCCATTCCGGTGATCTTTGTCGTGGAGAACAACCATTGGTCCGAACTGACCCCGATCACCGCGACCACCACCTCGGACCGACTCTTCAAACGCGCGGCAGCCTACGGCATGCCGGGTGTGCGCGTGGACGGCAACGACCCCGCGGCGGTCCGGCACGTGATGACACACGCGGTGCGACACGCACGCGAAGGTCGAGGTCCGACCCTTGTCGAAGCCATGACCGACCGGATCGTCGGCCACTACATCGGAGATGCGCAGCAATACCGCGCCGACGGTGAGCTCGATCGGATCACATCGGCCGAACCGATCACCCGTCTGATCACGAAGCTGACCGAAAAGGGAGTCGACCAGGCGCGCATCGACTCGACCGTGGCTCGCGCCACGGCCGACGTCCTGGCCGCGAGCAAACGGGCGCAGGCAATGCCGCTTGCCGACCCTGCGACCGCATTGGAGCATCTCTATGCCTGACCCAACCAGCAAGCACAAAGACCTCACCTACGCCGAAACCGTCAACCGTGCCCTGCGTCGAGCACTGGCCGAAGATCCCAGCACACTTCTGTTCGGTGAGGACGTCGCCCTGCCCGGTGGGGTGTTCGGTGTGACCAAGGGACTCCAGAAATCGTTCGGGGACAGGGTGTTCGACACCCCCATCTCCGAATCGGCGATCCTGGGTGGTGCGGTTGGTGCCGCCCTGGTGGGCAGACGACCCATCGTCGAAATCATGTGGGCGGATTTCGCGCTGGTCGCCTTCGACCAGATCGTCAACCAAGCCGCCAACGTCCGGTATCTCAACCGTGGCAGGTTGACCGCACCGCTGACGATCCGTACGCAACAAGGAAGCGGACCTGGCGCGTGTGCCCAGCATTCGCAGAGCCTGGAGGCGCTCTTCGCCCACATACCGGGCATCGAGGTGTGTATGCCGACGACTCATCAGGATGCCTACGATCTGCTCCTGACAAGCATCCAACGCGACGATCCCACCGTCGTCATCGAGAACCGCAACCTCTACCACGGAGCGAAACAGCCCGTTGCGCTCGACGGGCCGATACTCGGGCCTGACGGCGCGGCCACGCGCCGACAGGGAAGCGACGTGACCATCGCGACGTGGGGTGCTATCCAGCACAAGGTTCTCGACGCGGCACACATCCTGGAGGTAGAGCACGGCATCTCGGCGGAGGTGCTCGACATGCGCTGGCTGCGACCCCTCGACGTGGACTCCGTTGCCTCCAGCGTCGAGCGGACCGGGGCTCTGGTCGTAGTTCACGAAGCACACCAGTTCGCCGGTCTCGGAGCCGAACTCGTCACCGCCGTCGCGGAACGGGGTCTGCTCGGGACCCGGTCGCCGGTCAGAATCGCGACGCCGGACACCCGGATTCCGGCGGCCCCCGAACTACTGAAGGCCGTCATACCCGGCGTCGACACCATCGTCGATCGGATACGTGCGATGTTCCGCTCACCGGTATCCATTCGATGACAGCCTCCATCGACAACCACGAGCTGTGCGCCTCTGCACACCTACACCAGGACACCGCTTCGGTCACCAAGTGGTTCGTTGCCGACGGTGAGCGCGTGCACCGCTTCGACGTCGTCGCCGAAATGTCCGATTCTCTCGGCACGGAGACCGATGTGGTCGCCACTACCGACGGATATCTCACCCAGGCACCACCTGAATCCACCTATGCCAGGACCGGACTGGCCGGCTGGATCACGTCACGCCCCGTATCCGATTTCCGCCAGTCGGTCAATGACGAGCAGGCAGAGGTATCCGTAATCGGCTGCGAAGTAGGCTATCTCGTGACGAGGGCGGTCCTCGGTCCCGGATCGGAGTGGGCCAGTCGAGAGCACACCCGAGTCGGAGCGCTCGTCGCCGCGGCCGCTGAGGCCGCCGGTGGGATGTGCGGTCTCGGGTGCGCGGATCGGGTGGACGTGGTGGTGTACGGCATTTCGACCGGTCGGCCCGGTGTGGTGATCGAGGATGCACGACGGCTTTCCGCATCAGGCATCGCCCGGATTCTCGACGGCGCAACGGACCCGTCGAACAGCCCGGAGATTACTGCCCACCCACTTCGGCTCGAGGTGCACCTCTGCGCTAGCCGAGCAATGTTCTACACGCCTCCGCACCCCGATGCGGTGGCCCGCCTGACCGTCGGCCCACCCACCGATGAGGTTGTCGCCGAACGAGACTGCTTCGGTAACCCGACCGTCGCAGTGCGCGCCTGCGCAAAGCTCGTGGTCGCATACCGACCATCGTCAACCACCGCCGAGAAGGTCACCACGTTCGGCGCCGAAGTCGCCGCGTATCTCAGTGGCCGCCCGCACTGAACTCCAACCACAAGGATCACTCATATGACCGTCGACAACGCCGAAGCCTCCCTGCACCAGCGGCATCGCTCCGTCATGCCGGGTTGGCTGACCACCTACTATGACGATCCACTGGAATTGGTGGAGGGTTCAGGCCGACACGTCACCGGTGGTGACGGTCGGACATACCTCGACTTCTTCGGGGGGCTGCTGGCCACAATGGTCGGCCACGATATCCCGGAGATCACCGAGGCCATCCGGCGTCAGGCCGGACGGCTACTCCATTCGAGCACGCTGTATTTGATCCGCAGCCAGATCGAACTCGCCGAGAAGATCGCCCGCCGCGCCCCGGTCGACAACCCGAGAGTGTTCTTCGTCAACTCCGGCTCCGAAGCTGTGGAAACCGCCTTCCTGCTCACCACGACGGCACGCCGCTCCAATCAGGTCATCGCCTTGCGGGGCAGCTACCACGGTCGCTCCTTCGGAACCGTCGCCGCCACCGGCATCCGAGGCTGGTCGGCCACCGCCCTCAGCCCACTCCAGGTCACCTACAGCCACTCCGGCTACAAATACCGAAGTCCGTTCGCCCATCTCGACGATGCAGCGTTCACCGCCGCCTGTCGTGACGAGCTACAAACCATGATCGACACATCGACCTCCGGTGACATCGCCTGCTACATCGCCGAACCCATCCAGGGCGCCGGTGGATTCGCCACGCCGCCAGACGATTTCTTCACCGCGATGAAGTCGGTGCTCGACCGCTACGACATCCCCTTCGTCTCCGACGAAGTACAGTCAGGCTGGGGCCGCACCGGGCGGTCCTACTTCGGTATCGAGCACTACGGGATACGTCCGCAGGCAATCACCTTCGCGAAAGGGCTGGCCAACGGCATCAGCATCGGCGGAGTGGTGGCCGAGGCCGACCTGATGAACTGTCTCACAGCGAATTCCATTTCCACCGCGGGCGGCAACCCCATCGCGATGTCGGCTGCCAATGCCGTACTGGACTACATCGAGTCGCACGACCTCCAGGACAATGCCGACCGGGTCGGAGCGATCCTGCGTGCCGGGCTCGAGGAGATCGCTTCGACGTGCCCACTCATCGGGGAGGTTCGCGGATCAGGTTTGATGATCGGCGTCGAGCTCGTCGAACCGAACACCCGCACACCCGCGGTCGGGCACACCAATGCCGCACTCGCCGAGGCGAGGGCCGCCGGGCTGCTGATCGGCAAGGGTGGGCTTGCCGGCAATGTTCTGCGAGTGACACCACCGATGACGGTGACCGAATCCGAGGCACAGACCGCTCTGGAGATCCTGCGAGACGTGTTGTCCAAGGTCTACGCCACCGCAGCGGTCGGCCATTGACACCTACTTGCGCGCAGGTCGACCCCACTGATCACCAAGATATTTCGACGGAGAACTAGATGTCAGAAAATCTCACCATGCAGGCATTGGTGCACGCAGGCTGTGCAGGACCCGCTGGACTGCGGTTGGCACAGGTGCCTCGTCCCGAAGCCCGGGACAACGACGTTCTCGTCAGGATCGCCGCGGCCGGCCTCAATCGACACGAGCTCTTCGTCATCGACGCACACACCGACAACGAGCCGAAGATCGTCGGCGCCGACGCCGTCGGAACGATCGTCGCCACCGGTGACACCGCGGAACAACGGATCGGCGATATCGTGCTGATCAATCCGTGTATCGGATGGACGCGTACCGAAGATGTGCCTGAAGTGCCGACCATCATCGGAGGACCGATCCCGGGCACGTTCGCCGAGTTCATCACGGTCCCCAGCGTCAACGTTCACCCCGTTCCGCCGCACCTCTCCGAAATCGAAGCGGCTGCACTCGGGCTGGCTGGATTGACCGCCTACCGAGCACTTTTCACCAAGGGCCGACTCGAGGCAGGCCAGCATGTCGTGATCACCGGCGCGACTGGCGGAGCAGGCACCCTGGCCGTCTCGATGGCCGCGGCCGCTGGGGCGCATGTCACCGTGGTGACGCGGCATTCGAGCAAAGTTGCACAGGCCATCGCGCTGGGAGCATCACACGTCGTCGTCGGAATCGACGGCTTCGATGAAAAGCTCCACACTCCAGCAGACTTGGTCATCGACAGCGTAGGCGCATCGGCCTTCCCCGCCGCCTTGAAGGCACTGCGCCCCGGAGGTCGCGTCATCTCCTTCGGAGCGACGACCGCACCCGACATCAGTCTTTCGCTGCGGGAATTGTTCTTTCGACAGGTAACACTGGAAGGCACATCCATGGGAAGTGCGCCCGAGTTCGACCAGATGCTCCGCTTCGTCACCGAGAACCAGATCAGACCGACCGTGCACACCGTGCGCCCTCTCTCCGAGGCCGCGGACGCACTGCGCGAGATGGCGTCGGGAGTCGCGTTCGGCAAGACCGTCTTCACGCTTGGCGGCATCACAACGTGGGAATCACCTGTGGCGGAGGCCCGATGACCACCGTCAATCCCGCCGCAATCGCACCCCCGATGGGCGCCTTCAGCCACGTCGCCATCCTGCCCCACACATCCACTGCCGCGTACATTTCCGGACAGATCGGCGCGGACGTGACGGGTGAGCTCGTGAGCGAAAACTGTTACGAGCAAACGCTACAAGCGTTCGCGAACATCGAAGCGATTGTTTCACACCTCGACGTGGATCCCAGTGCCATCGTCAAACTCCTCACACTCGTGGTCGGTACCGACGGATTCACCGAGTTCGCCCGAGCGCGTGACGAGGTCTTCCGACGGTGGTATCCGACTGGCCGGTACCCCGCGCATTCCGCGGCGACCGTCTCGGAGTTGGCGGCCCCTGGCCTCAAGGTCGAGATCGAAGCGGTCGTCGCGCTGCCACGATGACACCTGAAGAGTTTCGGGCCCAGTTTCCGTCCCTGACAGACTGGATATGGCTGGATACCCCAGGGGCTCCACCGGGAGCCCGCCGCGTCGTGGACAGCCTCACAAGCAGTTTGGACGATTGGCTTTCGGGATCATTCGAGTGGACCGAATGGGACTCAGCGGCCGACCACGCGCGCGGCGAGTTTGCCCGTTACACCGGAATTGCCCCGAGCCATGTCGCCTCCCAGGGGTCACTCGCCGAGGCAGCGGCGACCGCCGTCCGTTGCACACCACCCGGAAAGTCCATCCTGGTCTCGGGCGACGAGTTCCGAAGTGTGTTGTTCCCGGCCCTTGCTTACGCCGCGTCCACCGGCACGTCAGTGAGAGTGGTGAAACGCAAACCAGGACATAGCCGCAGCACCGAACTCCTAGACGCGATCGACAAGACCACCGGGCTCGTCCTCGTGAGCGAAGTATTGACTAACGACGGCGAACTCGTCGACCTCGATGCCATCTGCGCTACCGCCCATCGGCATGGCGCGCTGGTGTTCGCCAACCTCACCCAGACGCTGGGCGTACTGGTCTCAGATCTCTCGGGCCATCCCGCCGATATCATCGCCACACATGGCTACAAGTGGATGCTGTGTCCACGTGGCACGACATGGCTGGTCGCCGATCCCGATCTGAAACTCATGCGCGCCCATACGCCCAGCTGGAAGACCGCCTCTTCACCGCCGCATTACTTCGGAGGTCCGTATAGCGAATCGGCAACGATGAGTCGGTGCAATGCCTCGCCTGCCTGGTTGTCCTGGATCGGCGCTCGCGCCGCCCTGGATCTTCTCGGCCGGTTGGATGAGAAGCGTTGCCGAGAGCATGTTCTGGATCTTGCGAACGCCTATTCGGAAGTCTTGGTCGAGGCGGGGTTCCGCATCCTCAACCTCGGGCGTCCGTCACATGTTGTGGTCGCTTCCCCACCACCACGTCATCGCGTCGATGCGGCCACCCTGCGGCGCAACCGCATCCGGGCCACCACCACCGAGGGCGGTGCGCTTCGGGTGGGATTCCACTACTTCAACGTGTTCTCCGACGTCGACGCCGCGACCGCCGCGGCATGCGCCGGAATCATCCCGTGTGGGTAGGCCGAAATATGCCTTGAACTGCGGTTTCATTACTCGATTTCACTTGTCGGGGTGTTATGTCTCAGGACATCGGTGACAGTTCTGCATCAGGACATCGGTGACACTTTGAGCGTTCTTGGTGGTGACACTTCTGCCTCGAAGCTCGGGTGGTGGCTGCCAATGAACCCATCGATCCTCGAGTCCGCCTGGAGATCTCCCGGTGGCCTGACGACGCGCCGCGCGGAGCAGTCACTACGTTCTGCGCCGAGCACGGCATCTCCAGAAAGTCGTTCTACGCGTTGCGCCAGCGCGCGAAGGCCGATGGGCAGGCCGCAGTGCTCGAACCCAAATCTCGGCGGCCGAAGTCGAGCCCGTCGAAGTTAACTGAGGAGGTGAGGCAGCAGGCTATGGCCGTGCGCGCGGCCCTGGAGGCCTCCGGTATCGACCACGGCCCGATCAGTGTGTACGACAAGATGCGCGCGATGGGCTTGCCCCAGGTCCCTTCCATCGCAGTGTTGGCGCGGATCTTCCGCGAGGCCGGTGTGGCCCGTCTTGAGCCAAAGAAGAAGCCCCGCTCGGCATGGCGACGGTTCGTCTACCCGGCCCCGAATGCGTGCTGGCAACTCGATGCCACCGGATACGTGCTCACCGGGGGACGCACGTGTGTGATCTTCCAACTCATCGACGACCACTCTCGTTACGCGGTCGCCTCCCACGTGGCCTTCAGCGAGACCGCCGAGGCGGCCATCGCAGTCTTTGACAAGGGCGTGGCCGCTTGCGGCGTTCCTCAACGGCTGTTGTCAGACAACGGAATTGCGCTCAACCCAACGCGGCGTGGCTACCTCGGCCGACTCGTCAAACACCTCACACGACTAGGGGTGCAGGCGATCACCGGCAAACCTCACAAACCCACCACCCAGGGCAAGAATGAACGCTTCCATCAGACCTTGTTCCGCTACCTCGACAAGCAACCGCTGGCCAGCACGCTGGCCGAGTTGCAGGCCCAGGTCGACGCGTTTGACGTCATCTTCAACACCGAACGCCCCGACCAAGGGCTGCCCGGACGCGTCACACCCCTGACGGCGTGGGAGGCAATCCCCAAAGCTGACCCTCCGCGACCCCGACCCGAGACTCCGGTCCTTCCCGCGGTCACCACGCCGCGCCGATCTACACCCACCGACCTGCCTGCCGGCGTCACCGTCGCCACCCTGACCAGCGCCGGCGCGTACGTCCTCGGCGGAGTTCGCTATCAAGTCGACGGCGGGCTCGGTTTCGAGCAGGTCCTAGTCGTCATCGACGGTGAGAAGCTCACCGTGGCCGACCTCGATGGCGAAGTCCTCATCGAACACACCAGACCCGCACCTGGCGTGAAGTACGTCGGCAACGGACGCCCCAGAGGACCACGCCCCAAAACCGGGAAACCGTCACCGATGTCCTGATACACCAACTGTCACC
>NZ_JMDW01000007.1 GCF_000691525.1 Mycolicibacterium neoaurum ATCC 25795 | reverse complement strand
GTTCGGCGACTCCCACGCCCACGGAATGGAAGGGGTGCACTTCTACACCCGCACCAAAGCCATCACCACCCGCTGGCTGGACCCCTCCCACGGCGGCATCAACCTCGGCTTCCCCGAGAACGCCTGACCCCCCACCCCGGCGAGCGTGCGTGTCTGCACCCCAACACACCCCTCGCGGACAGAAGTCCGCGCACGCTCGCCGGGCAATCCGTTACCCGCTGCCGCCGCACTGAGTGAAAGATGGACTTATGACGACCACCCCTGACATCGCGACGCTGCCGAACGGTCTGACCGTCGATCAGGCCCGCGCCGAAGCCGCCCGCACCTATGAACTCGACCGCGCCCACGTGTTCCACTCCTGGTCCGCGCAGGCGCAGATCAAGCCGATGACGATCGTCGCGTCGGAGGGCTCCTATGTCTGGGACGGTGAGGGCAACAAGCTGCTCGACTTCTCCGGCCAGCTGGTCTTCACCAATATCGGGCATCAGCATCCGAAGGTCGTCGAGGCGATCCAGGCCCAGGCCGCCAAGCTGTGCACCATCGCACCCCAGCACGCCAACGACGCCCGTTCGGAGGCCGCCCGGCTGATCGCCGAGCGCACGCCCGGCGATCTGAACAAGATCTTCTTCACCAACGGTGGTGCCGACGCCGTCGAGCACGCCGTGCGGATGGCCCGGCTGCACACCGGCCGGTACAAGGTGCTCTCGCGCTACCGCTCGTACCACGGCGGCACCGACACGGCCATCAACCTGACCGGCGACCCACGTCGTTACCCCAACGATTACGCCAGCGCCGGCGTCGTGCACTTCAACGGACCGTTCCTGTACCGCTCGTCGTTCCACGCCGAGAACGAGCAGCAGGAATCCGAGCGCGCGCTCGACTACCTGGAGCGCCTCATCCAGCACGAGGGCGCGTCGTCGTTCGCCGCGATCATCCTCGAATCGGTGCCGGGCACCGCAGGCATCATGGTGCCGCCGCCCGGCTACATGGCCGGTGTGCGGGAGATCTGTGACAAGTACGGCATCGTCATGATCGCCGACGAGGTGATGGCCGGATTCGGGCGCACCGGCGAGTGGTTCGCGATCCAGAACTTCGACGTCACACCGGATCTGATCACCTTCGCCAAGGGCGTCACCTCCGGGTACGTCCCGCTGGGTGGCGTAGCAATCAGCGAGAAGATCGCCGCGACATTCGCCGACCGCGCCTACCCCGGTGGACTGACCTACTCCGGCCATCCGCTGGCCTGCGCGGCCGCGGTCGCGACCATCAACACGATGGAAGACGAGGCAATGGTGGCCAATGCCAAGCGCATCGGCGCCGACGTGCTCGGTCCCGGCCTGCGCGACCTGGCGGCCAAACACCGCTGTGTCGGCGAGGTGCGCGGCCTCGGCGTGTTCTGGGCCGTCGAGCTGGTGGCCGACCAGCAGACGCGGGAACCGTTGGCGCCCTATGGCGGGTCGAGCCCGGCCATGAACGCCGTCATCGCGGCGTGCAAGTCCGGCGGACTGCTGCCGTTCGCGAACTTCAACCGCATCCACGCCGTTCCGGCCTGCAATATCAGCGATGACGAGGTCCGCGAGGGTCTGGCCATCCTGGATGCCGCACTCAGCGAGGCCGACGCCTAGGTACTCATACACATCGATGGTCGTGCACCCAACCGGGTGCACGACCATCGGTGTTTCAGGCGGTGTTTCAGGCCAGCAGGTATCCGCCGAGCAGTTCGCGCGCCTCGTCGGGGATCGGGGTGGGCCCGTCGTCATCGAGCATCACCAGCACGGTGTCGCACAGGCCGACGCACGTCTGGTCGACGAACAGGGCGGTGGACGCCACATAGGACGTACGGCCGAGCTTGCCGATACCCAGCCCGGTCTCGATGGTCGCCGGCCAGTGCACCTCGGCAAGAAAGTGCACGACGTTGCTGGCCGACACCAGCCGGACCGTGCGCGATGCCGGCCGGTAGATGTCGGGGAAAATCTGCGCGTTGAACTCCGCCCGAGCGGTCTCGTGCAGTGATTCCAGGGCAAGGTTGTTCACGTGTCCGTTGGCGTCGACGTCACCGTATCGGGCGATGGCCAGCCCGGTCACCGGGTAGAGCGCCTTGTCCGAGCGGGCGGGGTGCGGGCGCTGGATGGGTGCGACGAGGGGATGATCATGCTGGCTCATATCGGCGCAAGTAGATCACGACGTAGGGTGACGAGCATGGTCGACCTGCATCCCGCGATGACGGTCCTGGAGCCTCTGCTGGGTATCTGGGCCGGGCCCGGCGCGGGCGAGTACCCCACGATCCCGTCATTCGAGTACCAGGAGTCGATCACCTTCGGTCACGTCGGGAAACCGTTCCTGTCCTATAACCAGCACACGCGTTCGCGCGCCGACGGCCGACCGCTGCACGCCGAGACGGGTTACATCCGGATACCCGAACCCGGCCGCGTCGAATGGGTGTTGGCGCACCCCACCGGCATCGTCGAGGTCATGGAGGGACCATTGCAGATCGCCGACGACGGCGCACTGACCATGACGATGACCTCCATCATCGGCCGGTCGTCCTCGGCCAAGGATGTCAGCGCCATGGCCCGCACCTTCACCCTGCGCGGTGAGGAGTTGAGCTACACCGTCCAGATGGCCGCCGTCGGCCAGCCACTGCAGCACCACCTGTCCGCGGTGCTGCGCAAGGACGCCCCGTGAGCGTTCACGAGGGTCGCATCCGGGTGCCCGACGACCTCGACGCGATCACCGATCGGGGCATCGAGGATACCGACGAGGTCGATTCCGCTGCGGTGGAACGGATCTGGGATGCTGCCACGCATTGGTATCGGGCCGGTATGCACCCGGCCATCCAGGTCTGCCTGCGCCGCAACTCCAAGGTCATCCTCAACCGCGCCATCGGACACGCCTGGGGGAACGGGCCGCACGATCCTGCCGATGCCGAGCGCATCCCGGTGCGCACCGATACGCCGTACTGCGTGTACTCCGCCGCCAAGGCGATCACCACCACCGTGACCCACATGCTGGTCGAACGCGGCGCCTTTTCCCTCGAGGATCGCGTGTGTGACTACCTGCCCGACTACACCAGTCATGGCAAGGACCGCACCACCATTCGGCATGCGCTGACCCACAGTGCCGGCATCCCGTTCGCCACCGGGCCGCGCCCCGATCTGAAGCGGATGGACGACAGCGAGTACGCGCGCGAAATGCTCGGCCGGATGAAGCCGGTGTACCGGCCCGGTCTGGTCCACATCTACCACGGTGTGACGTGGGGGCCGCTGATGCGTGAGATCATCTCTGCCGCAACCGGACGCAGCATCCGCGATATCCTCGCCGAGGAGATCCTCGACCCGCTCGGTTTCCGTTGGACCAATTATGGCGTTGCACCCCAAGATGTTCCGTTGGTTGCACCGAGCCATGTGACGGGCAAGCCGTTGCCCGCACCGATTGCCAAGGCGTTCAAGACAGCTGTCGGAGGTACCCCCCAACAGATCATCCCGTTCTCCAACACGCCCGAGTTCCTCACCGGTGTCATCCCGTCCTCGAACACCGTCTCGAACGCATTCGAGTTGTCGCGGTTCGCCGAGATCCTGGTCCGCGGTGGTGAACTCGACGGGCACCGGGTGTTGACGGCAGACACGTTGCACCGGGCGACGGCCGAAGCCCGCCGACTGCGTCCGGATCTCGCGACGGGTTTGCAGCCGATGCGCTGGGGCACCGGCTACATGCTGGGGTCCAAGCGGTTCGGCCCGTTCGGCAAGGATGCCGGCGGAGCCTTCGGGCACACGGGGCTGACCGACATCGCGGTGTGGGCCGATCCGCAGCGCGCGTTGTCGGTGGCGGTGATCAGCAGCGGCAAGCCGAGCGGCCACCCGGAAGCCAAGCGTTATCCGGCGCTGTTGGACCGGATCAACGCCGAGATCCCGCGGGTCTACTGAACCTCTCGGCTGCTGTGAGCAGCCTCACCACCCAAAATGCATGCGCTTTCGCCGCTTCGTCACGACCAACAGTCAGCAACGAAGCGAGAAAGGACGCCCATCATGGCAGACATCACAAACAAGGCAGAGGAGTTCGCCGGCCGCGCCAAGGAGGCCGTCGGGGATCTGGTCGGCAATGACGACCTGAAGGCCGAAGGCGCCGCGGACAAGGCGACCGCACAGGTCAAGCAGGGGCTGGACGCGGTCGCGGACAAGGCCGAGGACGCGGCGCAGGCCGTCACCGAGAAGGCCGAGGACGCCAAGGAGGCGGTGACCGAGAAGGCCCAGGATGCCAAGCAGGCTGTTGCGGAGAAGACCGACGAGGTGAAGCAGGTCGTCGCCGAGAAGGCCGATTCCCGTGTCGCGATCGCGGTCGTTGCCGGCCTGGCTGTCGTCGCCCTCCTGGTGGTCCGCCGCAATCGTGGAAAGGCACGTCGGCAGAAGCACCCGGTCGCCAAGAAGGTCGTGGCGGCGGGCGTGACCAGGGCCCTGACGCACTGAGTTCGCCCGCGCGCCTGCTCAGACCGAAGCCATTGCCTCGAGAGCCTCGAAGCGGGCAAGCACCTCGGCCTGCAGCACCGCGACCGCCGGGTCGGACGCCTTGCGGGGTCTTGGCAGATCGACGTCGATGACCTCGTGGATGCGTCCACCCGGCGCGAGCACCACGATCCGGTCGGACAACTGCACCGCCTCGGTGACGTCATGGGTGACGAACATGACGGTGCGCCGGGACTCCAGCCAGATCCGTTCCAGATGCTCGCGCAGCGTCCGCGAGGTCATCGCGTCGAGGTGGCTGAACGGTTCGTCCATCAACAACACATCCGGTTCGACGGCGAATGCGCGGGCGATCCCGATCCGTTGTTGTTGACCGCCCGATAGTTGCGCGGGAAACCTGTTGCCGCAGTGGCTCAGTCCGACCAGGTCCAGATAGTGTTCGGCCCGCTGCTGCCACCCGTCGCGTTCGTGCTGGACGAAGCCCAGATTCGCCATCACGGTGCGCCACGGCAGCAGTCGGGGATCCTGGAACACATAGCCTACCCGGGCCTCGTCGGCGCCCGAGCGCAACCGCACGCTGCCCGAGGTGAGAGTCTCGATACCCGAGACGATGTTGAGCAATGTGGTCTTTCCGCTACCCGACGGCCCGACAACGGATACGAACGTCTCACCCGAGATGGTGAGATCCACCCCGTCGATGACGCGGGTGACGTTGCCGCGGCGGTCGGTGTACTCCTTGACCAGGTTCTGGATATCGATGGAGGCCATAGTTTTTCCTTGAGTTCGGTTCGGTTGGATGGTCAGACGGTGCGCCAGCGGGTGGCATAGCGTTCGATCGGTCCGAGGATCACCAGATCGGCGATGACCAGCAGCAGGATGAAGACCAGCACCCAGGCCAGGAAGCCATCGAGCTGGTTGGCGTCGTACCAGTACCGGGAGCGCCAACCGACCCCGGAGGTGGAGCCGAACCACTCGGCCAGCAGCAAACCGTTCCAGGCACTCATGATCGCGAATCTGACTGCGGCCACTGTGGATCCGGCGACGGCGGGGGCGACGATCTGGCGCAGCACCGTCGTCCGGGAGACCCCGAAAGCCCGTGCCATCAGCACCAGATCGGCCGGTACCGCTCGAGTCGCCTTGGCGATGTTGACGATCACGAACGGTAATCCGGACAGGAACACCGTCACCACCGGGGTCAACCAGCCGAAGCCGAACCACATCGTGGTCAGCAGCGCCCAGATCACCGCAGGAATCGCAAGGGCCGCGGCATTCAGATCGGAGAAGGCCAGATCGACGACCCGGGACAGGCCCATCAGCACCCCAATCGCCGCACCGACGATCAGCGCCGCGGCCAGCCCGAGCAGGAAGCGGTTCATGCTGATGGCGAGATTGGTCCACAACTCACCGATGGCGGCCTCGGACCGGAGCCGGCCGATGCTGTCGGCCAACGAGGGCACCCGATTGCCGACCACCACGGCCAGCTGCCAGGCACCGATGATGGTGACGATGGCGGCGAGTACCGCTGCGGCCGTGCCGGTCTGGGCGCGCAACTGCCGGACGGTCATGGTGGTCATGCGATCTCCTTGCGCCATGCGAAGAACCGGGTTTCCAGGTGGGCAAGACCGCGCTCGATCAGCACCATGGTGACGATGAACAGTGCGGTCCAGGCGAGCATGTCGTCGACGCGGAACTCCTGGTAGGCCCTGCGGATCATGAAGCCGACGCCATTGCTGGCGCCGAACACCTCGGTGAGCGCCTCCACCTTCCACGCCATCGCGAATCCATATCGGACACCGGCGAAGACGAAGGTCGTAAGCGCCGGCAGATAGAGGTGGCGCAGGATATCGGTGCGGCCACGGTCGAACGCCCCGCACATGGCGAGCAGCTTGCCGTCCACCGAGCGCACGCCCTCGGCGACGTTGATCGCGATGAACGGGGTGGCCACCAGCGCGGACACCACGATCGGACCACCGGAGCCCACGCCGAAGATGAGCAGGCCGAACACCGCATAGGTCAGGCCCGGCATATTGCCCAGTACGAACAGCGGCAGCGAGAAATAAGCAGTCATGAATCGCGAACGGCCCATCGTGAATCCGATGAGCAGACCGGCCACCATCGCGATGGCGAAGCCCGCGGCGATCTTGGCGATGCTGGCGGCGAAGTTGGTGAATGCCTCACCGGAGGCAATGATGTCCATCACGCGAACGACCACATCGGCCGGGTTCGGCAGGATCGGATCGTCGACGATCACGGCGGCAAGCGCCCACAGGCCCAGTGCGCACAGCAGCGCAAGACCGGAGACCAGCCAACGCCGATGCTGGGGCGGCACGCGGACGGGTCGCCGGACGACGGGCCGCATCGGCGGGGTCACGGTCTGGGTCACTGCGGAGCTCCTTGGGTTGCGTGGAATCGCGGGTCGGCGATGTCGTCGCCGATGACGCCGGTGCTGCGCATCAGGTCGAATATCGAACTCTCGTCATCGGCCCATTGCGCGTCGAAGCGGACGTCGTCGACCACCCAGTCATGCTGGGCGACATAGCCCTTCATGAACTCGATGTCCTCGGGTGAGGAGACGGCGAAGTGCTGTGGGTACTGCTCGATCATGTCGTCGCGGTGCGCCTGCCATTCGGCGAGTCCGCGGTCCCAGAGGTCCAGGAATGCCGCCACCTCACCGGGGTGCCCGTCCACCCAGTCCCGGCGGGCGACGAAGACGTTGCCCATCGGACCGTCGTGGCCGGGTGCCTGCAGTTCTGCGAAGAGGTCGGCCGAGGACTTGCCGTCGTAGAGTGCCCGCACCGAACCGTCGCGCAGTTCACCAGCCGACAGGTCGGGATAGCAGATGCAGGCGTCGATCTCGCCGCGCGCCAACAGATTCGACAGGTTCTGGATATCGGCGACGACGACGTCGACATCGCCGGGGCGCTCACCCGCGGCGACGAGATTCATACCGTGCATCTGCTGGGCGAGTGCACTCCACACCAACGTGCCCGACACGGTGGTGAAGACACCGAGCCGTCGACCGCGCAGGTCCTCCAGCGACCGGGCGGGATCGTCGGCACGGACCAGGATGCGGCTGCGCTCGGCGTTGTAGCGGCCGATGATGACGGTCTCGCGGCGGGTCTGCTCTTCAAGGGCCGGGACCTCGAAGGACGCCGAGGAGATGATGTCGGCGTGCCCGCCGGCGAACAACCCGAATTCGTCCCAGGTGGCGCTGGTTTCGATGGAGTAGCCGGTGGCGCGTTCCCATTCGTCGATGACCCCGGTGTCATGCATGTAGTCCCAGATCGGGTCGGGGGCAAAGGTGAACCGGATGACACCGTCCTGGGCCGAGCGGGACGAGGCCGGACCGCCGAGGCCTGCGGAGCATGCCGTGGCAGCGGCGATGGTGAGCACGGAGGTGAGCGCAGCGGTGATCCTGGCGAGTCTGATTCCTGTGATGGTCGTCACGAGAACACGATGCGGGTGACGTGGCCCGGCCGACAATGTCGGCGGACACACTCTTGACGCCACGCCTATGTCGGTGCAGACACCCGGTCCGGCGGCAGCAGCGGGACGCGTGGCACAGGCGTGCGTCGCATTCCACCCGCACCGGGGCATCGCGGTCGGTACTGTCCCGGGAACAGACAACAGACCGGAGACCCGTATCCCCATGACGCCGCCGTCCGCCGATGCGATCGTGGTCGGTCACGGACTGGCAGGTCTGGTGGCCACCCACGAGCTCGTCGAGGCGGGTAGACGCGTTCTGCTGCTGGACCAGGAGGGGCCCGTCGATTTCGGCGGTCAGGCCTACTGGTCGTTCGGGGGCTTGTTCATGGTCGACACCCCCGAACAGCGGATGTGTGGGATCCGGGATTCGCGCGATCTCGCGTGGCAGGATTGGTTGGGTTCGGCGCAGTTCTCCGAAGGCGACGATGATCATTGGCCGCGGCAGTGGGCCGCGCACTATGTCGACTTCGCCGCCGGCGAGAAGCGCCGCTGGCTGCGCGGTCTGGGCTGGCGCGCCTTCCCGCTCCCGGGCTGGCCGGAACGGGGTGGGCACGGCGCACTCGGCTCCGGAAACAGCGTGCCGCGCTTCCACATCACCTGGGGTACCGGCCCGGGTCTGGTCGATGTCTTCGCCCGCCGGGTGCTCGACGCCCAGGCGCGCGGTCTGGTCACCCGGCTGTTCCGTCACCGCGTGACGGGTCTGGATGCCACCGCCGGCCGCATCACCGGTGTCCACGGAATACTGCTCGAGCCATCCCCACATCGGCGTGGCGCGCGTTCGAGCGAGACCGCGGTGGGCGAATTCAGCGCCACCGCAAGCGCTGTGCTGTTGGCGACCGGCGGCGTCGGTGGCAGTCCGACGATGGTGCGGCGACTGTTCACCGAGAGCTTCGGCACCTTTCCCGACGACATGCTCTGCGGCAATCCCGCCTACGTCGACGGATCCATGATCGCCGTCGCCAAACGGGCCGGGGCGAAGATCGCCAACGAGAACCGGCTCTGGTTCTATCCCGATGGCGTAACCAACATCGATCCGGTCTGGCCAAACCACGGAATCCATGTCACCGCAGGCCCGTCGGCGCTGTGGCTGGACGGCAGCGGCATCCGGCTACCTCCGCCGTTGTACCCCAACTTCGACACCGTGGGAGCCGTCCGGTATGTGATGGCCTCCGGCCACACCCACTCGTGGCTGGTGATGAACGCCGAGATCTTCGCCAAGGAGTTCGCGATGTCCGGTCAGGAACTGAACCCGGCGATCACCGGTAAGCACCCGTTGGGGGTGATACGCGGTCTGCTGCTTCCCCGATTGGGCGGTTTCGCCGAGAAATTCCTGGACCGCGGAGCTGATTTCGTGCAGGCCAGCACCATCGATGAACTGGCCGCCCGGATGTCCGTCGACCCGGTTGTCCTGGAACGCCAGATCACCGCCCGCGACTCCCAGGTGGGTAACCGCTACAGCAAGGATCCCCAGCTGGCCGCGATCTACAACGCCCGCCGCTACTGGCCCGACCGTTTCCGCGTCGCCAAACCGGGGCGCATCCTGGATCCGCAGGCCGGTCCCTTGATCGCGGTCAAGCTGCACATCACGACTCGGAAGACGTTGGGTGGGGTACAAACCGACCTTCAGGGCCGAGTGCTGACCGAGACCGGGACCGTGCTCGAGGGCCTCTACGCCGCGGGCGAGGTTTCCGGGTTCGGTGGCGGCGGGGTCCACGGCCACCGTTCCCTGGAGGGCACATTCGTCGGCGGCTGCCTGTTCACCGGCCGCGCCGCGGGCCGCAGCATCGCAAGGAGTGTCGGATGAACATCGGGGAGTTCCTGCTTCGTCGGCTGGCCGAGGTCGGCACCACACACGCCTTCGGTGTGCCGGGTGACTACAACATGTCGTTCCTGGAGCAGCTGGAGGCACATCCGACGATGCGCTGGATGGGCAACTGCAACGAGCTCAACGCCGCCTACGCCGCCGACGGTTACGCACGCTCGGGAAAGCCGGGCGTGCTGATCACCACCTACGGCGTGGGCTGCCTCAGTGCGCTCAACGGGGTGGCCGGCGCGTACTGCGAACACATCCCGCTCATCCACATCTCCGGCGCGCCACCCGCGCACGCGGTACGCGACCGTAAGTCGTTGCACCACAGCCTGCTCGACGGGGGTTATCGCAACGTCCACCGGGCGTTCGCCGAGTTCACCGAGTACTCGGCGACGATCTCGACCGACAATGCGGTCGAGGTCATCGACCACGCCCTGCGGGCGGCGTTCCGGTCACGTCGGCCAGTCCGCCTCGAGTTGCCCTCGGATCTGACCCACGTCGACATCGCCACACCCGAGGACGCACTGGCCATCGGTGACGCCGAACCGGCGCACCGGGAAGTTCTCGCCGCGGCCGGACAGCTGTCCGAGATGTTGTCCCGGGCGCACCGGCCCGTGTTGGTGTTCGATGCGGCCGCCGTGCGTTGGGGTGCGTTGCCCGCGATCGAGCGGTTCTGTGCCCAGCGGGACATTCCGTACTTCTGCACCCTGCCCGCCGTGCATTACGCCGACCCCACGGCCGAGCAGTATCAGGGCATGCTGCCTGGTTCCGCGGGTCAGCCCATCTTCGACGACAGCGATCTGGTGATCACCTGCGGCTTCACCAGATCCGATGTCACCACCGCGTGTTTCACACTGGACTTCGCGGGCAGGTCGGTCGTGCGGCTGGAGCCCACGTACATCCAATTCTCGGATAGCACCGTGTATTACGGCACGACCATCGACGCGGTCCTGGATTCGGTCGATAGCGCCGCCGGCCCGCGGTGGTGGCCCACCACGGCACGGGGCCGGGCCGTAGAGCCCGGCGGTGGCGAACTCACCGAGGAATTCTTCTTCGGGCAATTGCAACGGTTCCTGCGCGGCGGCGATGTGTTGGTCGCCGAAACCGGCACCTCGGCCCAGAACACCGTCGGGATGTCGCTGCCCGAGGGGGTCAGCTATATCAACCAATCGAGCTGGGGCTCAATCGGGTACGCGCTCCCCGCCCTGTTCGGTTCCCTGGTCGCCCGCCCGGACCGACGGCATGTGCTGTGCACCGGCGACGGCTCGTTCCAGGTGACGGTCCAGGAGTTGTCGTCGGTGATCCGGCACGGGTTCGCACCGGTGATATTCCTGCTCAACAACCGCGGGTACACCATCGAACGATCGATCCTGGGGGCCACCTCGGCCTACAACGACGTCGCCGACTGGGCGTACCCGGATGTGCCGCGGGCATTCGGTATCGACGACGACCGGCTCTTGACCGCGGTCTGCAACACGCGTTCTGAACTACAGGACGCACTCGCCGCGGCGGCGGACACCGATCGCCTGGTGTTCATCGAGGTGGCCTTGCAGCCGCTGGACATGACCGCCGCCACGGCTGCGGTCGGAGAAGCCACCCGCGTGTTCGATTACGGCGTGAACGGTCCGCCGAACCGGTAGCTGCCTCGCGGTCAGGCGCGCGACGCCGCGCGCACCAGCAGCCGCAGCAGCACCTGCGCGATGACCGCGAGCGGCGCCTTGACGAGCGGGAACGAGGCGGTCGAGCCGATCGTGTAGTCGATCCGCGTCCCGGTCCTGGACGGGTTCAGCCGCACCTCGCCGGTGTAGCCGGGGAACGGCGTGCCCGACAGCGCCTTATAGCCGAAGACATGGGGTGCCTCGAAGGTGGTGACCTCTTCGACGATGTCCGGTCCCGGCCCGGGTGTGCTGATCCGGCGCACGGCTCCGAGGCCATTGGGCTCGGGAGCGCCCGGGCGGCCCAGGGTGACGCTGATTCCGGGCCCCCAGCCGGCCATGCCGAGATGGTCGGTCAGGGTGTCCCACACCTTCTGGATATCGGTGTCGACGGTGGCGTGCGCGGTCACATGCATGAACGCCATCCTGCCCCACCGGTTGGTAGACCCGCATACGTGACGTCGATCACTCTTGCCTAGGGTGACTGCATGAGTGCGACAGCAGATGCCGAACGGGTCGCCGACCGTGCCAGGCGAGTCGTCGAGGAGCACGACCCCAAGGTGGTGCCCATCCCGGAGTTCCTGGCCGCCTGTTACGACGCCGGTCTGGCGTGGGTGCACTTCCCCGAGGGTCTGGGCGGGATGGGGGTGTCTCGGGGCCTGCAGGCCGTTGCCGACGCCGTCCTGCAGGGTGCCGGCGGGCCGATGCCGCTGGGGTTGAACCCGATGGGCTACGGGATGGCCGCACCGACGGTGCGGGAACACGCGCAATCCGAGGAACTCAAGCGGTCCTGGCTGCGGCCGCTGGCCAGCACCGAGGACATCTGGTGCCAACTGTTCTCCGAGCCCGGCGCCGGATCCGACCTGGCCGGCCTGGCCACCTCGGCGGTGCCCGATGGCGACGAGTGGGTGATCAACGGCCAGAAGGTGTGGACCAGCCTGGCGCACCGCGCGCGCTGGGGCCTGCTCTTGGCCCGCACCGATCCCGGGGTCGCCAAGCACAAGGGGCTCACCTACTTCGTCCTGGACATGCACGCCCCCGGCGTCGAAACCCGACCGCTGCGACAGCTCACCGGGCAGGCCGAGTTCAACGAGGTCTACATCACCGATGCCCGCATCCCGGATGCCCACCGGCTCGGGGCGATCGGCAACGGTTGGGGTGTCGCGATGACGACACTGATGAACGAGCGCAGCGCGCTGGGCGGTAGCGGATCGCGGCGCGGCGCGGGCACCATTTCCGAGGCCGTCGGGCTGTGGGCGGCCCGTCCGGACCTGCAGACCCCGGTGCTGCGCGACCGATTGACCCAACTGTGGTTGCGCTCGGAGGCCCAGCGTCTCACCGCGCAGCGATCACGGGCGACCGCGAGCGTGGGCGGCCCCGGCCCGGAGGGGTCGATCGGCAAGCTCGTGGGCGCCGAGCTCAATCAGCACATCTACACGTGGTGCATGGATCTGCTTGGCGCCGAGGGCATCCTGTACCACAGCTACGCGCTCGAACGCGATGACGACGGTGACTGGCGGGGTCCGGTCCAGCAGCGTTTCCTGCGCAGCAAGGCCAACACGATCGAAGGCGGGACATCGGAAGTGATGCGCAACATCCTGGCCGAACGCATCCTGGGGTTGCCCGGGGATCTGCGAGCTGACGCGGGCATGCCGTGGAAGGAGATTCCGCGTGGCTGAGGAGTTTACGGATCAGCCCGACAAGACTGCTGAGGAGTTTACGGATCAGCCCGACAAGACTGCTGAGGAGTTCACGGATCAGCCCGACAAGACTGCTGAGGAGTTCACGGATCAGCCCAACAGTAGGGCTGAGGAGTTTACGGATCAGGAGTTCGTGTTCACCGATGAGCAGAACCAGTTACGTTCCGCGGTAAAGAAGTTCGCCGCGGACAACTTCGGCGAGGCCGGCGCTCGGGCACAGATGGAGCGCGAGCCGCGGTTCGACCGCGCGGTATGGCGACGGCTGGGCGCCGAACTCGGCGTGCTCGGCCTCACGGTGCCCGAATCCGACGGCGGATTCGGCGGCACGCTCGTCGACCAGGCCATCGCGGTCGAGGAATTGGGTGCCGCACTGGCCACCGGGCCATTGTTCGGGACGGTCTATCTGTCGATCCCGGCGCTGGTGGCGGCACCGGCCGGGGCCGCGCGTGACGAGCTGCTGGGCGCCCTGATCGAGGGGACCCGCACCGCTGCCTTCGCCGTGCCCGACCGGGCGGGCGCCTTCGATCCGGCCGCCGTCACCGTCTCGGGGGCCGATCGCCTCACCGGCACCGTCGCACGCGTCGTGGACGGTGCCGCCGCCGACGAACTGCTCGTCGCGGCGCGTGGCGACGGCGGGGTGTCGTTGTATGCCGTCGATGCCGACGCCGACGGTGTGTCACGCACCCCGTTGGTCACCCTCGACCTGACCCGACCGCAGGCCGATATTGCATTGCAGGACGCCCCGGCACGGCTACTCGCCGGACCCGACGAGGCCGACCGGGTGATATCGCATGCCCTGCAGGTCGGCTCGGCCCTGCTGGCCGTCGAGCAGGTCGGCGCCGCGCAGCATCTGCTCGATCTGTCGGTGGCCTACGCCACGTCGCGGCTGCAGTTCGGCAGGCCCATCGGCTCGTTCCAGGCGGTCAAGCACCGGTTGGCCGAGGGCATGGTCGACCTGGAGCATGCCCGCTCGGCCGCCTATCACGCGGCATGGGCCATCGGGGACGGGTCCGACGACCCGGCGTTGGCGGCCAGCATCGCCCAGGCCGTCGCCTCGGCGGCCTTCAGTCGTATCGCCGCGGACACCATTCAGGTCCATGGCGGCATCGGTTTCACCTGGGAGCACCAGGCACACCTCTATCTCAAGCGGGCGACCACCGATTCCGCCCTGCTGGGAAGCGCGGAGGCGCATCGCAATCGGGTTGCCGAACTGGTGCTCGACACCGCCGAGCCGAAGCCGCCGCGGGTCGCGACCGGGCGTTAGCAGACATTCACGACCGAAACAAGGTGCTGGCGGGCCGAGTTTTCGGACCGGACGGCTGAGTGCAGCGGATGCCCAATTCCGAAGACTCAGGGGGTGCTCTCACCGACCCGCCGACAACTGTTGCTCGGTATCGCCGCGGCCCCGCTCGTCCTGAGCATGGGGTGCTCGCGCACCACCGCCGCCGAACGCTCGACCCGTCCGCTGCCGATACCGCCGCAGGCGGAGTCCACCGTCGTCGACGGGACCCGCATGTTCGTGTTACGGGCGATGTCCGGGAACACCGAGATACAACCGGGCGTGCGAACGGCGACCTGGGGATTCAACGGGTCCATCCTCGGCCCGACACTGCGCGCGCGCCGTGGGGAACAGGTCGCGGTGCGCGTGCAGAACGAGTTGGCCGAGCCGACCACCGTGCATTGGCACGGCATGCACGTTCCCGCGCAGTCTGACGGCGGGCCGCATCAGACCGTGCCGGCCGGTGGTTCTTGGGAACCCCGTTGGCAGATAAAACAACCCGCGGCGACGCTCTGGTACCACCCGCACCCGCACGGTGCGACCGAGAAGCACATCTACCGAGGACTGGCCGGGCTGTTCCTGATCGATGACGACACCGTCGACGGACTGCCGCGGGACTACGGTATCGACGATATCCCGCTGATCGTCCAGGACCGCAGGTTCACCGCTGCGGGAGCGCTCGACGAGTCCGACCCCACCGATATCGGACTTCTCGGTGACACGATCCTGACCAACGGCATGACCGGCGCCCATCTTCCGGTGACCACGCAGCATGTGCGGTTGCGCCTGCTCAACGGGTCGGGCGGGCGGCTCTACAATTTCGGGTTCGGCGATGATCGCCGGTTCCACATCATCGCCGGTGACGGCGGACTATTGGGGGCTCCCGTCGAGGCCTCCCGCGTCCAGCTCTCCCCAGGGGAACGCGCCGAAATCGTCGTCGGTTTCCGGCCCGGTGAATCCGTTGCGCTGCAGTCGTTCCCCATCGAGAACCGGGCCGGACTGGACGATGACGAAGCGGCCCGCTTCGGCGTGGACGATGCTTTCACCGTCCTGACGATCCATGCCGACGACACGCTCGGTCGCAGTCCGGTGTTACCCGCGACGCTGGCCGCGTTACCGGCGCTGCCGGATGATGCGGCGGCGGTGCGGCGGCAGTTCGACCTGCAATGGTTCATGATCAACCGCAATCGGATGGACATGAACCGCATCGATTTTCACGCGACGGTGGATACCGACGAGATCTGGACCGTGCGCAACGTCGACAATTGGCCGCACAACTTCCACGTCCACGACACCCAGTTCCGGATCATCGACATCGATGGTGCCGCGCCACCGGCACACCTTGCCGGCTTCAAGGACACCGTGTACATCGCTCCGGCGCAACGGATACGGATCGCCGTTCGCTTCACCGACTACACCGATCCCACGTGGCCGTACATGTACCACTGCCATCTTGCCTGGCACGAGGACCAGGGGATGATGGGACAGTTCCTCGTCCTCGGCCCCGGGCAGCAGCCGGCGGGTCCGCCGGCGACCCCGATGGCGGGTCACGCCATGCGCTGATATCCGTACACCGCGAGCTGTACCCGATTCTGGGCGCCCAGCTTGGTCATCAGGTTCGCAACATGGGTCTTGACCGTCGTCACCCCCAGATGCAGGCGTGCCGCGATCTCCTGATTGGACAAGCCCTCGATCACCAGCGGCAGCACATCCTCTTCGCGTTCGGTCAGCTGGACCGGTTCCCCCGCGGTGCCGCGCGTGTCAACGGCCCGAAGTACCAAGCGCTGCAGCACATGCGCCGACAACACCAGTTCCCCGGCGGCCACTCGTCGCACCGCGGTGAGCAGTTCACTCGGTTCGGTGTCCTTGACCAGAAACCCCGACGCGCCGGCGGCCAGCGCCGGGTACAGGTGCTCGTCGTCATCGAATGTGGTCAACACCAGGATCTTGGAATCGGCCCGTGCCGAGCGGATCTGCTCGGTCGCGGTGATGCCGTCCACCCCTGGCATGCGGAGATCCATCAGCACGACGTCCGGCATCAGTTCAGCGGTGGAACGGACGGCCTGCGCCCCATCGGAAGCTTCCGCGACCACCTCGATGTCCTCGGTCGAATCGCAGAGCATCCGCAGACCCGCTCGCACCAGGCGCTGATCGTCGGCGATCACGACACGGGTAACCATGCCCGCACCTCCCATCCCCGCTCACCGCGACCGGAGCGGAAATCACCGCCCATGAGTGCCAACCGCTCCGACATCCCGACGATCCCCAGCCCGCCCGCCGATTCGTCACCACCGGCGTTGTCCACCCGGATATCGATGCCACCAGCGCGTCGTGTCATGTTCAGCGTCACCGGGCCCGCGGGCTCGGCATGTTTCATCACGTTGGTCAGCGATTCTTGGATCACTCGCAGCACCGTGAGCCTGGCCATCGCATCCAGACCCGTGCCGTCCCTGTCGATATCGGCGGTCACCGCGAAACCCGCGGCGCGGGTGCGTTCTACTGCGGCGTCGATCTCAGTCCATAGTGCCTCGGGTTCCACCATGGCGACCTCGTGCAGGTCCGGATCGCGAAGCGCGCTCTGCCATCTGCGGATATCGGCCAATGCGTCCGTGGCCGTGCGGTGCACGTCGCCGAGTACCTCGGCGACCCGCGGATCGGCACCATCGATCACGTGTTCGGCGACTCCGGTGCGCAGAACGATCGATGCCATGTGATGCGCGACGAGGTCATGCAGTTCACGCGCCATCGCGGTGCGCTCCTGGGCACGGACCTGCGATTGGGCGGCCGCCCGCATCTGACGTTGGCTGCGCAGATACAGGCCGAGCAGCAGGGGGAGTCCCAAAGCCGCTGCCACCGTGGTCAGATCGGCCGCACCCCAGCGCTGCGCGTGCTCATCGAGCTCCACACCGAGCAGCAGCGCGGCCAGCCAGGCCGCACTTGCCACCGCCACGACCCGGTTGCTGTCCACTCGGGCGGTCAGGTCGGCCAGGGCGATCGCACCGAGATAGGGCACCACTCCGGACAGGCCCCAGGCCTGATCGGCGAACATCGGCACCGCAAGTACCGACAGGATCAGCGATACCGGTAACGGCCGGCGCTCACCGCAGAGGAAGACCGCCGCCGACGCGCAGGCCAGTAACCAGAAGGGCAACGAGACACGGAACTGCCCGGGAAAGGTGCTCACCGCCAGCAGCACCGGCGTCAACATCAGTGGCACACTCCGGAGCAGCAGGCGGTGCACGCGATCAGGCTATCGCCTCGGTCCAGGATCTGGACCCAACCGCTCAGCGGTCGCGGACACCGCCGTAGATGCCCCGCTTGACGATCCACGGCTGGAGTACCCGCTCGATCGACCAGGCCGGGAATCGGAACGCGCGTCCGGTCGGGGTGAACACCTCCAGACCGTCGGGTTGCGCGCCGAGCACCGAGCCCCACCGCCGCGCCGCCGGGCGGAACCGGCGCGGGGTACCGCGGCGGTCGAGCTGGACCCGGACATTGTGGGCGACCAAACCGTCGGCGCGGTTACGTGCCGAGGACCGGAGTGGATCGCTGGCCGCAACATCACCGATGGCGAAGATCTCTGGGTGACCAGGAGCCTGGAGCTCATCGGTGACATCGACAAATCCGGCCTCGTCGAGCAACTCCTCGGGTAACCATTCGGTATTCGGCCGCACCCGACCGATCGCCCACAACACGGCATCGGCGTGCGTATCCGACTGGCCGGTACTGAACTGAACTGTGCCACTGGTGATCTCGTCGCACTGGAATCCCTCGGGCACCATGGCACGATGCCGAGGATGCAGCGCAACGCCCGCGTCGAGCAGTCGGCGCTGCACCCGGCGCCACACCCGGTCGTGATGCTGGGGCAGCGCGCGGTCGCCCGGAAAGTAAAGCGCGACGTTCGCCCGTGGCAGCGCCGCGGCCAGGTTTGCCGCCGCGCTGACCGCGGCCGCACCCCCGCCGAGCACCGCGATGGTCGACGCCGCGGCGAACCGCGCATGGGCGGCGCGCAGCTCGGCGTCGATCTGATCGTTGGACTGCCGTCGCGGCTGCCGCCAGAAGCCGTTGCGCACGCCGGTAGCGATGACCAGCGCGTCATAGGGCTCCATGATGGTCGCCGCACCGGTATCGACGGACACGGTGCGTGCGCCCAGGTCAACCCCGGTCAGGGTGCCGTGCACCGTGCGTACCGGGTCGAGCGCTCGGTATCGGTGGAAATCGATCCAATAGTGCCGAGCCCACTCCTCTGGACGGGCCAGGCGGATCCCCAGCTCCTGGCCACTGACCACACCGGGCTTCGACGAGACGCCGACGACGTCGAAATGCTTCGCAAGCTTGATCGCGGTCAGTATTCCCGCGTCGCCCAGACCTGCGACCACAACACGCTGCATGCCGTCATCTTCGCCGCCGGACCGCGGGTTGTCGGGAAAACCACGGAGAGTTCGGGAGAAATCGTCGTTCCGGCCGCCGGCGGCGCTTTTTGTAGAATCGCGGAGGTGAAGCTGCGTCGCACCCGCACCCAGACCGGCCTTCAGATCGAATACCTTGCTCCCGAGGGTGACTGGCGGCCGGCGCCGAGCAACACCGCGCTGGGCGGGCGGGTGTTCGACGCCGATTGGGAAACCGAACAGGCGGACCGGCACCTTCAGCACAGTCCATTTCTGCTGCCGTTCCAGCCGCTGTCCTTCCGCGACTTCATGCTGTACGAACAGCACAATATCGATGCCGCCCGGGGTCTGATCCGCCGATTCCACCCCGGTTTATACCGGGCCGCGGCGGCATATGAGAAGGTCACCGGCCGCCCCGCTCCGCAGCTTCGGCCCAAGCCGCTGTTCTACCGCCAGCCGATCTACTACATGGGCAATGCCCACACATTTGTTCCGACCGGCACGCCGGTCGCCACACCGAGTTACTCCGCCGCCCTGGACTTCGAATTGGAGCTCGGGTTCGTACTGTCGGCGCCTCTACTCGACGCCACGCCCGCCGAAGCCGAGCGGGCGATCGGCGCCTTTGTCGTCGTCAACGACTTCAGCGCGCGCGATGTCCAGCGCGCCGAGATGGACAGCGGATTCGGCCCCCAGAAGTCCAAGCACTTCCTGAGCTCGATGTCGGATACCGCCGTCACCGCCGATGAGGTACTACCGCGCATCGACTCGCTCACCGGTTCGGTCGCCGTCAACGGCGCGACCGTCAGTGTCGTCCGTAGCGGAGGCATGGCGCACGGGATCGGTGCGGCGCTGGCGCACGCGTCGCGTTCGGAACAGCTGCATGCCGGCGAGCTGTTCGCCACCGGGACCCTGACCGGTGGCTCCGGAATGGAAACCGGGCACTGGTTACGTCCCGGCGACACGCTGACGCTCACCCTCGACGGGGTGGGCCGGGTCGAGCACCTCATCACCTAGAACCGTCGAGCGGCAATAATGCACTCAAGGCGAAACAAAGCCTTTCTCCAATTAGCTTTCTGCTTTTCGTTATATTCCGCGGTTAGATAATCGGTGCAGACCGGGTGTCCCGCACCACGACACCACCGTCGGCCTTGCCGACGTGTTCGAACAGCAACATGCGTCAATCGGGCTGAACGCCAGCTGATCCCATCTGATGGCATCGAGATACGTTGTTGGCAAGGATATATCGACGGTAGCCGGAGCAAAGCGGAAGCAAAGCGCCGATATTCGCCCCGCGAGGCACCGGTACATCGGTATAGTCAAAATCCGTCACGATCGAAAACAAGGGCGCTGTCCACGGGATGTCTGCTGTGCGACCGGCGTCCGCAAGAATGGAGCCAAGACCACACCGGGGGAGGTCTTTTCGTCCGATGGCAACGGAACTGACGCGGATCTCCGCGGACCTGCGGACGACCATGGAATCGCTCCTCGGGACCATCGACGACTTGGCACGCGAACTGGTTCGAGTACTCGGGGTGAACCAGACGGATCGGCGGGCCCTCGAACTCATCATCTTGGCCGGCGAGAAGTCCATGACCCCGGGAATACTGGCCGACAGGCTCGGCCTCACCGCCGCGGGCACCACGATCGTGCTCAACCGCCTGGAGAAGATGGGCTATGTCAGCCGATCGCTGCATCCCACCGATCGGCGGCGCGTCATCGTGCTGGCCACCGACCTGGCAGCGCGCCGGATCTCCGAACTCCTCCACCCGCTACTCGACCGTGGCGGAAAGCTGCTGGCCAGCGATTACGACGCGCGGGAGATCGCCTTCGTCGTCGAGTTCCTCAATCGCACCATCGCACTCCAGCAAGAGCATCTCGACCATCTGCGCGAGTTGGACCCCTACCCACACTAGACACGTCCGCATGAACACCACCGCGCTGACACACGCCCCGCGGTATCCCTTCCCTCCGTGCGACGCACCCTCGGGGTGGCCATGGTCGAGCACCGCACGCCGCCCCTATTTCGGCGTGACCAAAACACACAACGCAGGGCGGAATTTCGTGCAAATACTTTCGATGATTAATTAAGCACATTTAGTTGTTATTTGGTAAGTACCGAACACATATAAAGGATTTGCCAGAATGCTATTTGATACGGCTTAACCTGGTACTTTTCACCTCAAAGATTTTGCTTAATGCGGTTCATGCTCGGGATATCACCATTCCTTACTTGCTGCCGATTTTCTCAGGTAACTTCCAGCTACCAAGCCCGACAATTACCAGGAGAATGCATGAGCGCGACCGTACAACCACGTCTGAAGATCGGCATTGCGGTGGCAGGTGCCAGCGCGATAGCGCTCGCCCCGATCATTCAGCCGATGCCCGATATCGCGGAGCCGCTGGCGCGTTCGGTGTCCACGGCGGCGGTAGCGCTCAGCGCGACGACCAACCCGATCGAGCAGTGGCTGCAGATCATCAACACCGCCGTCGCCAATGGTGGTGCGCTCGCCCAGACCTACCTGGCCAATCCCGCACCCATCCTGCGGCAGCTGATTCTGAACGGAATCGGTTATGGCGAGCAGACGTTCACCGCGCTGCAATCGACCGTGACCGCGTTGATCGACAACCTGCGCTTCGACAACCCCAGCGGCCTGCCGATGAATCTGAAGAACGCCTGGGATCAGATCCTGGCCGGTGACATCGCCAATGGTCTGCCCGCAATCTACTCAGCGGTGGCGGGTTACGTACTCTTCAGCGCCTTCCCGCTGATCAATCTGCTGGAAATTCCCTCCACGATGGCACAGAACTTCGCGAATGCCGTCGAGGCCGGGGTGCGGGGCGCTCTTGGGCTGGTCTTCGGCGCTCTCGCCATTCCTCCAGCCATCGTCGAGGCCACTGCGGTCCAGTTCCAATCCGTCTTGAACGCCGTACAAACCGGAGACTGGCTGGGTGCGATCAACGACGCATTCGGCGTACCCGGCGCGATGGTCGGCGCCTTCTTCAACGGATTCGGCTTCAACCCCGGGTTGTTGAGCCCCGACGGATTGATCGACATGGCCCTCAAAGCCATGAACTCGATCGCTGAGGCGCTCGGCGCCGCACCCCCGGCGGCGGCGATGGCCGCGCCGCTGGTGGCCAAGGGGTCAGACCTGGGACCGTCGGCATTGCCTGCGGATGAGTCGAACGTGACGACGGTGGTCCTGCGCACCGAGGGCGCAGCGAGCCCTGAGAACACCGAAGGCTCCGCCGCCGTCGAACCCGGCGCCGAGCAACCTGCAATCGACGGCACTACTCCCGCCGAGCCGCTGGCAGCAGAACCGGAGGCCAGCGAACCCGACCTGACCGAGCCGGAGATCACCGAACCCGACCTGACCGTGCCCGACCAGACCGAGTCCCTCTCGGCAGAGCCCACCGACACCGAGGCCGAGTCCGAGCGCGAATCCGGATACCAGGATCTGCGGTCTCCGTCGGCTGAGAGCACTGATGGCGACCTCGGCACCGGAAATGCCCGCAGCAGCAGGCCGACGGAGTCCACCGATTCCGCTCGGCCGAGCAGCCGCGAGGATCGCTCGGAGACCAGCAAGTCGGGCAGCAACAGCGGCCCGGAGTCCAGCGGTGGCACGTCGGCAAGTGGGTCCTCCGGCGCCGCGGCATAACGACCGCGCCGTCACGACTCGTGGGCCCCGCTCCTGAACGAGCGGGGCCCACTTTGTGCGGTCCCGCGGCACGGGAGTTTCACCTCATCGAAATAGATCTTCGCAGAGAAAGGACGACAATGACCCTCGGCTGGAATTCTTCCGACCGAGGGCCATTGCACAACTATTCCGTCATGTATAGCCGCAGAATTGTGCGGTCAGGCGATCAGGTGACGTTGGTGGTGGTGAGCGTCGGCGACGGATTCGGGTAGCACGACGTCGCAACGTTGATACCGGGTGACACCCGAGTGGTCATGGTCATGCCGGGACTGGAGTAGCTCGTGCCGGCGTACTTGCTGGTGATCGTTCCGGGAGCATTGGCCGTGACGTTGATGGTCACCGCGGGTGGCGTGAAGCTACTGCCACCGCTGATCGGCCCGGGAACGGTGAGCACCACATCAGAGCCCACCAGAGCCGCCGAGCCGGACACGGTTCCACCAGATGTGCTGGTGGAGACGAATGTCGAGTTCGCCGGGACCGGGATGATCATCTTCAGATTGCTGATGTTCGTCACCGTGAAACCGGAGGCCGACGACGGCACGCTCGACGAACCCGGCGTGAGGGTGATGGCCACGGGCGATCCCGCGGTCACCGATGCCGGCGCGGCGCCGTCGACCGAAGTGTTCATGCTGGAGGTCTGAGACACACCGAGGACGGTCCCCTGGCAACTCCAGTTGACAGTCGTGGCCGCGTTCGCGACTCCGACGAAACACATGGCGGCAGCGAGCGCCATCGGGGTTACCGCACCGACGCGAAGCATCGTGGACGTATTCGATCGCATTACTTTCTCCCAAACGGTGAGGGTTACGGCGTGGCCGGAAAGCAACGCCGCGGCGGAACGCAGAAAAGATAACCCGCCGAATTTGAAATTCCGTGCACATATTCAACACGTTTTGATAGCAATATTGATTAATTTGAATTAGTTATTCGGCACAAGAATTCGAATAAATGCGAATAGCGATATGCGCGACAAATAAAACATTCGACGCGATACCCGGTGGCCCCGCTACCGGATCGCCGCGATGGCCTTGTAGATCCGCTGTTCACTGACCGGCCGCGGGGTCCCCAGCTGCTGAGCCCACAGACTCACCCGCAATTCCTCGATCTGCCAACCGATATCGGCGACATCCTGCCCGGCGGCGCGAGCCGGGGAGAGGCTGCGCAGCAGGTCGTCGTAGGCGTCCTCGACGGCGTGTACCCGGTCCATCCGCTCCCGGTCGGCCACCAGTCCGTGCGGCAGTCGTTCCATCCGCCTGCCGATCGCCAGCAGGTAACGGGTCAGGTCTGCCAATTTGGTCACACCGGTCAGCGTCACGAAACCCTTGGGCAGCAGACGATCCAGTTGTGCGCGGACATCGGCGACCGCATCGGCCTGGGCTGGCACGGGCTTGTCGGGAATGGCCACCTGCGCCTCGTGCGCGGCGGCCAGCACCTTCTCGACCCGTCGCGCGATATCCATCGTCGTGGTGGCCAACGACCTCCCGACCTGTGCCGTCAGTGCCTCGAAATCTTTTCGTGCCCAGACCACTTCGCGGGCGAGCGCGTCCACCGCGGCATCGGCACAATCGTCGAGCAATGCGGCCAGCGGCCCGTCGGGGCTGGTATTCAGCGTCAAGCGGGCGCGCATGTCCAGTCCGCGCTCGACCGCCTTGACCGGCGAGGGCACCGACAGCCGCACCAGTCGGCGCAGCCCCGGACGCATCACGGCGGCCTGTTCGGCCGCCAGCGCGAAGACCTTCACATCCACGGCGGCCCCGGTATCGACGAAGGCCGGGAACCCGCGCACGGTGTGCCCGCCGCTGACCTGCTCCACGCTGCGCGGTAACTCGTCCAGATCGGCGGGCCAACCGGTGAGGCCACTGCGCTCCCACGAGCCCGCCACCGCGCGGGCGACCGCCCGCCGAACCGGTGCCGCCAGTCGATCCTGCAGCGCGGCAAGATCTTTGCCGCGCGCCACCTCGGCACCCTCGGCGGTCTCCACGGCGAACGTAACCCGCAGATGCGCGGGCACCTTGGCCGCGTCGAAGGCCTCTACCGGCACCACCACGCCACTGCGCCTGCGCAATTCCCTGGCGACCTCGGTCAACAGCGACCCGTTTTCCGGGTGCAGGTCGTCCAAGATCGCCCTGGCGGTATCCGGTGCCGGAACGAAGTTGCGGCGCAGATCCTTGGGCAGTGACTTGATCAGCGCGGTCACCAGCTCCTCACGCAATGCGGGCACCTGCCAGGCGAATCCGTCACCACCGATGCGGGTCAGCACCTCGACCGGGATGTGCACCGTCACACCGTCGTCCGCCGCACCCGGCTCGAAGCGATAGGTCAGCGGGAGTGCCAGATCCTCGGTGCGCCAGGTATCGGGATGCTCGTCGGACTGCTCGGTGCGCAGCAGTTCATCTCGGGTGAAGGTCAGCAGATCCGGTGTCTTGTGCCGCTGCTTTTTCCACCAGGCGTCGAAGTGCCTGGCCGAGACCGCCTCCGGCGGTATTCGGGCGTCGTAGAGGGCGAACAGCTCGTCATCACCGATCAGCAGGTCGCGGCGCCG
Organism: Mycolicibacterium neoaurum ATCC 25795; assembly: GCF_000691525.1. Taxonomy (GTDB): domain Bacteria; phylum Actinomycetota; class Actinomycetes; order Mycobacteriales; family Mycobacteriaceae; genus Mycobacterium; species Mycobacterium neoaurum. Next base: position 151,489 of record NZ_JMDW01000007.1, on the reverse strand, counting down.
TGCCCGCTCCTCGACCTCCTCCAACTCGGCGCGCAGCCTCGCGTTGTCCCGAAAGAAGTGATGCCGGGTCTGCCAGTCACCTTCGACGAGGGCATGGCGGATGAACAGTTCCCGCGAGACTTCAGGGTCGATCTGGCCGTATCCGACGGACCGGCGCGGCACCAAAGGCAACCCGTACAAAGTGACGCGTTCGAAGGCCATCACCGCGCCGCGGCGGGCGTCCCAGTGCGGTTCGCTGTAGGTACGCGCCACCAGGTGCCCGGCGACCCGTTCGATCGCGTCGGGATCGATGCGGGCCGCCGTCCGGCCGAACAGGCGGCTGGTTTCGACCAGATCGGCCACGACGATCCAGCGCGGCGGTTTGCGGGTCAGTACCGAGCCCGGCGCCAGCACGAACTTGGTGTTGCGGGCCCCCTGGTAGTCACGACCGTCACCCTCGCGTAATCCGATGTGGGACAACAATCCAGCGGTCAACGCGGCGTGGATACGACTCGGGTCGGCATCCTCGGACACCTCGCGGATGCCCAGATCCCCGGCGATGCTGCGCAGCTGTCCGGCCAGATCCTGCCATTCCCTGATCCGCAGGTAGTGCAGGAACTCCTCGCGGCACATCCGGCGGAATGCACTGCCGGACCGCTCCTTGCGCTGCTCCCGCAGATACCGCCAGAGATTCAGATAGGACACGAAGTCCGACTGTTCGTCGGCGAAGCGGGCATGCTTCTGCCGCGCCGCCTCTTCCCGGTCGGCAGGCCGCTCACGCGGATCGGGGATGGACAGCGCGGCGGCGATCACCAATACCTCGCGCACGCAGTTCTCGTCGTGGGCGGCAAGGATCATCCGGCCGATGCGCGGGTCCAGCGGAAGCCTCGCCAGGCGCTTGCCTACTTCGGTGAGCGCACCGCTGGAGTCGAAGGCACCGAGTTCCTGCAGCAGTTGCACGCCGTCGCGAATACTGCGCGCATCCGGCGGGTCCAGGAACGGAAAGTCCTGCACGTCACCGAGTTTGAGTGCCGACATCTGCAGGATCACCGCGGCCAGATTGGTGCGCAGGATCTCCGGATCGGTATAGCGCGGCCGTGATTCGAAGTCGGCCTCCGAATACAGCCGGATGCACACGCCTGGCGCGGTGCGGCCCGACCGGCCCGCCCGCTGATCCGCCGAGGCCTGCGATATCGGTTCGATGGGCAGGCGCTGCACCTTGGTGCGCCGGCTGTAGCGCGAGATGCGCGCGGTACCCGGGTCGACCACGTAGCGGATACCCGGGACCGTCAACGAGGTCTCGGCGACGTTGGTGGCCAGCACGATCCGCCGGCCGGAGCGGCCGGGGGTGAACACCTTCTGCTGCTCGGCGGTCGGCAACCGCGCATACAGCGGCAACACCTCGGTGTTGGGTAGATCCTTCAGAGAATCGGCAGTATCGCGAATCTCGCGTTCCCCGGACAGGAACACCAGCACATCGCCGGGCGGTTCGGCTTCCAGCTCGCGGACCGCGTCCACGATCGCCTCGGTGGGGTCCCGCACCACCTCGGCGGTGCCGACCATGGATTCGGTACGCACGATCTCGTGGTCGGGATCGTCCGGGTCACCCGAGCCGTCCTCGTCCGAGGCGAGGACCGGCACCTCCAGCGGCCGATACCTGATCTCCACCGGATACGTCCGCCCCGACACCTCGACGATGGGGGCGGCCACCCCGTCGATCGCGAAGTGCTCCGCGAAGCGCCCCGGCGCGATGGTGGCCGAGGTGACGATGACCTTGAGGTCGGGACGGCGCGGCAGCAGCTCGCGCAGATAGCCGAGCAGGAAGTCGATGTTCAGGCTGCGCTCGTGGGCCTCGTCGAGGATCAGAGTGTCGTACCGCAGCAGCCGGCGGTCGCGCTGGATCTCGGCGAGCAGGATGCCGTCGGTCATCAACTTGATCAGGGTGGCGTCGCCGGCCTGATCGGTGAAGCGCACCGTGTAGCCCACCGTGGACCCGAGCGGGGTGCCCAGTTCGTCGGCGATGCGCTGGGCGACCGTGCGCGCAGCCAGCCGGCGCGGCTGGGTGTGCCCGATGGTGCCGCGGATGCCGCGGCCGAGCTCCAGGCAGATCTTGGGCAGCTGCGTCGTCTTGCCGGATCCGGTGGCGCCGGCCACCACCACCACCTGGTTCTCGCTGATCGCCTTCGCCAGTTCGTCGCGGCTGTCGGAGACGGGCAGATCCGGGTAGGTGATCTGCGGTACCGCGGACGTCCGGGTGTGCACCAGGGCCTCGGCCGCGGCGAACTGGGCGAGCAACTGTTCCGGCGGGTCACCGCGCAGGCCCTTGAGCCGGCGGCCCAACCGGGACGCGTCGCGGTAGGTCAGACCGTCCAGACGGGCGTACAGCTCACGGATGGCGGGGTCGGACACTCACACGAGGCTAGCCGGAGCGGCCCGGCGACCAGTAGTCGAGCATCGCGGCGAAGGTCTCGAAGGCCGGCCGCGACGGACCGTAGGCCGCCTCGAAGTGCACGCTGAGCGGAAAACCGAGGGCGCCGACGCCGTCGATCACCCGCTTGTACAGATCGAGCATCTCGCGGCGCTTCTCGGCCGGGTCCAGCCCGGCGATACGCGTCACGAACTCCTGCTCGGCGGCCACGGCCGCATTACCGGGGTCCTGGATCAACCAGTTGATCAAGCCGACCTTGGACTCCATCTGGGGCACGAACCCGAAGGACAGCAGGATCTCGGGGCGGTGGTCGGTGGACGCGGCGAACTCGGTGAGGAAGCCCACGATGGCATCCGAGTACAGCAGCTGGGTCATGCCGTAGGTCGCACCCTGGTCCAGCTTGAACGTGAAACGTCCCTGCTCACCCTCGCGGGTCGGGATGAGGATGACACCGCGGTTGGGCACCAGCGAGGCGAAGGTCGACAGCGCATCGGTGGGGGCGACGCCGCCGCCCTCGCCGTCTTTGAGGGTGCGCGGCACGCCCACGAAGGCGATGCCGTCGAAGTGTGCCGCGTTCAGTTCGGTGAGCCGGCCGCGCAGGGCGCTCTCGTCGAGGAAGGACGTCACCTGGGTGCACAGTCCGCGCGCCTGCGGCAGTTCGGGCTGGATCAGCGACCAGTACTCCAGCACATCCATCTTGGGCTTCATCTCGACGGGACGGTCATCGTCCTCGTCGATCATCCCGGGGATCATGATGTGTCCGAGGGACACGCCCGATTCGGCGGACAGTGCCCGCACCTTGGCCGCCTCGTCGACGGCGTACTGCGCACCCCGTTCCACGTTCGGTGGGACGAGTTCGAGTGCGATGGTGTGAAGCGGCACGACCGCCACCCTAAACGGCGCGGTGCCCGCGTGATACACCTCCACCCATGGCACAACGCTGCATCTTCCCCAGCGCGACGGGTCCGGAGCTAGCCGGGATCATCGACCTGCCCGAGGGGCCGGTGCGCGGGTGGGGAGTGTTCTCGCACGGGTTCACCCTTGGCAAGGACTCACCGGCGGCGGCCCGGATCTGCAAACAGCTGGCCGCCGACGGCATCGGCATGCTGCGGTTCGATGCACTCGGGCTGGGCGGTTCGCGGGGCGACTGGGGTGACGGTTCGTTCACCGTCAAGGTGCACGATCTGATGGAAGCCTGTCGGTTCATGGCCGACCGCGGCACCCCCGCCGACCTGTTGGTGGGCCACTCCTGGGGTGGGGCCGCCGCCATCGCGGCGGCCCGGGACTGCCCGGGGGTGCGTGCGGTGGTGACCGTCGGTGCGCCGTTCGACCCCACCCATGTCGAGCATCAGTACGACGCCTGCCTGGAGCAGGTGTTCGCCGAGGGCAGCGGGCAGTGGATGGTCGGCGGCAAGACACTGACCCTCAAGCGGGCCTTCGTCGAGGATGTCCGCCGTGCCGATCTGCGCGACAAGATCCGGGACCTGAAGCTGCCGCTGTTGATCCTGCACTCCCCGACCGACAACACCGTCGGCATCCAGAACGCCAGCGATATCTTCCAGACCGCCCGGCATCCGCGCAGCTTCGTCTCCCTGGAGGGTTCCGAGCATCTGTTGACCGGTCCCGGCCAGGCCAAGCGTGCCGGCCGGATCATCGGCGCCTGGGCGGACGCCTACCTGGGCGGGTGAATCAGGCGCGCCCTGCCGCGATCATGTCCTCGCGCGGCACCACCTTGACCCGCTCGCGGCCCTGCTCGGCGCCGAGCGCGATCTCGTGGGCGTCGAGACGTTCCCATTCGGCCCAGGTGGTGTAGTCCACACCTCGGCCGGCCAACACCTCCAGAACGGCGTCGGGGTCGGTGACCTCGGGCGGGGTGATGGCGGGCAGGTCGGCAAGCAGGCTGGAAACCGTCTCGGCCGCATCCGATTTCGTGTGCCCGATGAGCCCGATCGGTCCGCGCTTGATCCATCCCGTGACATAGGTGGCGTCGACCACCATCCAATCGGCATCGAGCACCCGGCCGGCATCGTTGGGAATCACGCCGGCGTGGTGGTCGAACGGCAGATCGGCCAGATGCGAGGACATGTACCCCACCGCACGGTAGACGGCCTGCACCGGCCAATCGGTGAATTCGCCGGTGCCACGGACGGTGCCGTCACCGATCAGTTCGGTGCGTTCGGTGCGCAGTCCCTCCACCTGATCGGTGCCCAGCACCGCGACGGGAGCCTGGCACAGATGGATGTGGATGCGGTGCGGGGCGCCGGTGGGCTCCCTGTCCATGTACTTCATCATGGTGTCGACGACGAGCTTGGTCGCCTTGGTCGAGTTGATGGCCTTCTGGCTCGCTTCGTCGATCTCGAAACCCTCGGGGTGCACGATGACGTCGACGCTCGGCGAGTGCGAGAGTTCACGAAATTCCATGGGCGAGAACTTGATCTGGGCCGGACCACGCCGTGCGAAGACGTGGACATCGGTGGCCTGGTTGAGCGCGAGCCCGGCGTAGACATTGCCGGGGATCTCCGTGCCGAGCTGTTCGTCGGCAGGTTTGGCCAGCACCCTGGCGATATCCAGGGCCACATTGCCCGCGCCGAGGACCGCGACCTCGCGGGCATCCAGCGGCCAGTCGCGCGGCACGTCGGGATGACCGTCGTACCAGGACACGAAGTCCGCCGCGCCATGGCTGCCCGGCAGGTCGATACCGGGGATGTCCAGCGGTCGGTCGTGGCGCGCTCCGGTGGAGAAGATGACGGCGTCATAGTGACTGCGCAGGTCCGCCAGCGAGAGGTCGGTGCCGTAGTGCACGTTGCCGATGAACCGGATCTCGTCACGGCAGAGCACTCTGCGCAGCGCCTTGATGATCTCCTTGATGCGCGGATGATCAGGAGCCACGCCATAGCGGACCAGCCCGTACGGGGCGGGCAACCGGTCGAACAGATCGACCCGAGCGTCCGGGTATTCGCTGGTCAGAATGTCGGAGGCATAGATGCCTGCCGGGCCGGCTCCGATGACCGCCACACGGATCTTCCGCATCGAGCCCTCACTTCCAGACGTAGGTAAGGTGACCCTAACTTGGTACGTGCGTACCGCAAGACCTACCTCCGAGACCTCGGTCACACAGCCCGGGCGGCCGTAGGCATCCGGCGGTAGCGTCGACTCATGAACGCCATGCCCGCAGCGTTCATCGGGCACGGCAGCCCGATGAACGCCGTCGACGACAACCGATACACCGCTTCGTGGCGGGCATTCGGGCAGTCGGTCCCCCGGCCGCGGGCCATCCTCGTCATCAGCGCGCACTGGTACATCAACGCCACCGCCGTCACCGCGATGTCCTGGCCGCGCACCATCCACGATTTTTACGGCTTCCCCCGCGAGCTCTACGACATTCGCTATCCCGCACCGGGTTTACCCGATCTGGTCGGTGAGATCTCCGAGATCGTGCAACCCACCTGGATCGGTGCCGACGAGGACAGCTGGGGTATCGATCACGGGGCCTGGTCGGTGCTGGTGCACGCCTTCCCCGAGGCGGACATCCCCGTGGTCCAGCTGTCGATCAACGCCGAACAACCGCTGGAGTACCACCTCAATCTCGGGGCGCGCCTGGCGCCGCTGCGCGATGCCGGGGTGCTGGTGCTCGGTAGCGGCAACATCGTGCACAACCTGCGCCTGATGGACTCCGGATTTGCCGATACCGGATTCGACTGGGCAGCCCGGTTCGACACTTCGGCGCGGGAGCTGCTCACCACCGACCCCGCCGAGGTACTGCGGCTTCGCGACCATCCGGACTACCCGATCGCGGTCCCGACGCCCGATCACTTCATCCCGATGCTGTACTTCGCAGGCATCGCCGGCGCCCGACCGGCATCGGTGCTGGTGGACGGATACAGCTACGGCTCGCTGTCGATGACGTCCTACGTCGCGGACTGACCCCTGGCCAGCCGCACCGCCGGGGCGGTCGAGGACGGCAACAACGCCGCGGGGTCCGCCGGGCGATGCACCCGGACCCCGATGCCGTCACCGAAGCGATACGGCTGCGCCTCGATGATGCCGACGAGTTGCTTACGCAGACGTGACATCTCGGCCCGCACCGTCACCACCCGACTCCGGTCACCGTAGAGGTCGGCCGCCAGCTCCGGCGCGGTACGTCCCGCCCGATGAACGGCGAGCACCAGCAGGATCTCCGCGTGCCGGGGCGAGATGTCCTGCCGCCACGCCCCCGACGGCCCGGCCAGTTCCAGCACCGGCTGTTGGCGCAGGTCGAGCGTCAACTCGGCGGCGGCTGCGCCTTCGTCGTGGGCCGCATCGGAGACCGGGCGCACCAACCACCCGCCCGACAGCGGCTCCAACTCACACGCCCCCAGCGCCGGTATCCATGTCCTGCCCGGTCCGGCCTTCTGCGGCAACATGATCCGATTGTGCGGCGGCATCGAGTCGACCGCGGCCACCCACCCTTCCGGATCGACGGCCAGCGCCGGCTCGCCCAACCGGGCCAGCATCGGGGCCGCCACCGCCCGCAGCCGGTCCAGTGTCCTGGCGTGCGCCTCCCGCAGCTGCGATTCGGCCAGCCGCGCCACCAGGTCCACCAGTGCGATCGTGGTGGGGTGCACCGTCGATGCCGGGCCGGACACGTCGACAGCGCCGATCACATGCCCGGTGCGCGGATCCCGGATCGGCGCACCCGCGCAGGTCCACGCGTGATGGCTGCGCAGGAAATGCTCGGCGGAGAAGATCTGTACCGCACGCCGCGACACCAGGGCGGTGCCGATGGCGTTGGTGCCGACCGCCGACTCACCCCAGTCGGCACCCTCCACGAACCCCAGCCGGTCGGCGTTGCCGAGCACCCGCGGTGTCCCGGACCGCCACAACACCCGGCCGCGAGCGTCGGCGACCACCAGGATGTTGCTGCCGTCGGCGATCACCGATTCCAACCCGCGGGTGATGTCCTCCAACACCGTCACCAGCCCCGAGGACTGGCGCAGCAGATCCAATCCGCTGCGGTCGATATCCGGCGGGTCGTGACGCTCGGGATCGATCCCGCTGTCCAGCAACCGGTTCCAGGATTCGGCGATCACCGGACGAGGCTTGGCCGGCGATCGCCCGCCGGCCATTGTCGCGTCGTAGACCTCGGAGAGCAGCATGGCGTAGCGACGCGGGTCGTCACCGACGGCGACCGCGGGCTCGGGGTTCGAGACGCCTGCCACCCTTTCGATTGTGCTCCCCGTCACACGGGCTGTCACGTGCGGGTCACCGGTAGACCATGCCTCCGTCGATCAACCCGGCCTGACCTGTCATATAGTCCGCGCCGGGTCCGGCCAGGTAGGCGACGAATCCGGCGACGTCTTCCGGGGTTTCCGGCCGCCCGAGGGCGATGGTGGCCGAGAACTTCTCGAAGGTCTCCCCCTCCTTCGCGCCGGTCAACTCGGCGAACCGCTTGTCGATCTCGACCCACATATCGGTGCCGACCACGCCTGGGCAGTACGCGTTGACGGTGATGCCGTCGGCTGCGTGCTCCTTGGCCGCGGCCTGGGTGAGCGCCCGCACCGCGAACTTCGTCGCGCTGTAGGGGCCGAGCATCGCGAAACCCTCGTGCCCCGCAATACTCGAGGCATTGATGATCCGGCTGATCTTGCCGCGCTCTTTGTTACCGAGCGCGATGAACTTGGCGACGGCGGCCTGGATACCCCACAGCACACCGTCGACGTTGATGGCCCACAACCGGGAGAGCTGCTCGGGGGTCACCTCGGCGATCGGCCCGACCAGCGCGATACCGGCGTTGTTGACCATGATGTCGAATCCGCCGAGCGCTGCGGCGGCATGCTCGACGGCGGCGAACACCGCATCGCGGTCCGCGATGTCGGCGACGAATGTGGTCACCTTGGAACCGATTTCGGTAATCTCGTCGGCGACCTGGGCCAGCGCGTCCGCATGGATGTCGACCAGCGCGATATCGGCGCCCTGGCCTGCCAGTTCATGGGCGATACCGCGGCCGATGCCGCGGCCCGCGCCGGTCACCAGGGCCACCTCGCCCAGCAGCGGGGCGGGGATCGTGCGTGTCATATCTGTCTGCGTCATGGTTGCACCAGTACTTTCATCTTGGTTCCGGCATGCAGGGCCTCGAAGCCCTCGTCGATGACATCGTCGATGCCGATGGCGGTCACCCAACCGGCGGTGTCGTAGGCGCCCTCGGCCATCAGGCCGATGACGGCCTGGAAATCCGCTGCGGTGTAACACAATGAGCCCTGGATCCGGGATTCGTTCATCACCAGGTTCAGCAGCGGGGTGGTCAACGGCTTCTCGTAGATCGCGACGCTGACCATCGCCTTGCGCGCCCCGACGCATGCCAGCGCGGTCTCGACCGCCGGTGCGACACCGGCTGCGTCGTATACCGCGCCGGCGCCGCGCCCGTCGGTGTGATCGGCGATGAAGGCGGGCACGTCCAGTGCCGTCGGGTCCAGCGTGCGGGCACCGAGCGCCTCGATGGCCGAGCGGCGGGTCGCCGAGGGCTCGACGACGAAGACATCCTCGATTCCCTTGCCGCGCAGCGCGAACCAGAGGCCTATCCCGATCGGTCCGGCACCGAACACCATGGCCGTGCGGTCGGGGTCGGGATCTCCCAGCGTGGCGGCGTGATAGGCCACCGACATCGGTTCGACCAGGGCCCCGAGTTCGAGCGAAACATTGTCGGGCAACTTGTGCAGCATGTCGGTCGGCACCACCGTGTACTCGGCCATCCCGCCGTCGGACATCAGACCGTGAAATCCGATCTGGGCGCAGATGTTGTAGGTACCGGCCCGACACGGTCCGCACCGTCCGCAGCGGTAGATCGGCTCGATGGCGACCCGGTCGCCCTCGGCCCACCCGGTGACCCCGTCGCCGAGCGCGGTGATGGTCCCGGAGAACTCGTGGCCCATGACGATGGGCAGTTGCGCACCGGTCAACGGATGCGGTTCGGTCGGCACGAAGATCGGGCCCGCGTAGTACTCGTGCAGGTCGGTACCGCAGATGCCGTTGAAACCGACCTGCACCTTCACCGTTCCCGGCCCGGGGTCCGGTTCGGGAACGTCGGTGACATCCACTTTGTTGGGTCCGTAGTACACAGCTGCTTTCATGTTCACATTCCTATGTGAGCTGGCGCACAGCCGAAAGGGTTGCAGGGGGTTGCAGCCCTTGCGCCGCCGCGAGCCTCGGGTGTGAGCTGGCGCACATGACTCAGATGATTGATGCGCCCACCCCAGTCCGCTCACCGCAAGACCGGGTGGATGCCTGGCTCGCCGAATTCGAGGCCGCGCTGGCCACTCGCGATATCGATCGCACCGTGGGGTTGTTCGCCGTCGACAGCTTCTGGCGTGACCTGGTGTCCTTCACCTGGAACCTGAAGACGCTCGAGGGGCGCGAACACATCGCCGCCATGCTGACCGAACGCCTCGCCGACACCGATCCGGCGCGGTGGCGTACCCGCGAGACGCCCACCGAGGAGGACGGCGTCGTCACCGCGTTCATCGAGTTCGAGACCGCCGCCGGCCGGGGCATCGGACATCTGCGGCTTCGTGACGAGGACGGCACCGACCGCGCCTGGACGCTGCTGACCGCGCTGCAGGAGCTCAAGGGATACGAGGAACCCAAGGGAACACGTCGCGTCATGGGCGCGGTGCACGGCAGCGATCCGGATCCGCGGTCATGGGCCGAGCGCAAGGCCGCCGAGGACGCCGAGCTGGGCCGCACCGTCCAGCCGTACACGCTGGTGATCGGCGGTGGCCAGGGCGGTATCGCGCTCGGCGCGCGGCTGCGTCAACTCGGTGTTCCGGCGATCGTGGTCGACAAGCACGAGCGGCCGGGCGACCAATGGCGCAAGCGCTACAAGTCGCTGTGTCTGCACGATCCGGTCTGGTACGACCACCTTCCCTACCTGCCCTTCCCGCAGAACTGGCCGGTGTTCGCACCCAAGGACAAGATCGGCGACTGGCTGGAGTTCTACACCAGGGTCATGGAGGTGCCGTACTGGTCGAAGACGACGTGCCTGTCCGCCACCTTCGACGACGAGTCCCAGACCTGGACGGTGGAGGTCGATCGCGACGGCGAGCGGCTCACCCTGCATCCCACCCAGCTGGTGCTGGCCACCGGCATGTCCGGTAAGCCGAATGTGCCGGTGTTCCCTGGCCAGGACGAGTTCCGCGGCGATCAGCACCACTCCTCGGCGCATCCCGGTCCCGACGCCTATGTCGGCAAGAAGGCCGTGGTGATCGGCTCGAACAACTCCGCACACGATATCTGCAAGGCGCTGTTCGAGAACGGTGTCGACGTCACCATGGTGCAACGATCCTCCACGCATATCGTCAAATCGGACTCGCTGATGGAGATCGGTTTGGGCGCACTGTATTCCGAGCAGGCGCTGGCCGACGGGATGACCACCGAGAAGGCCGACCTCACATTCGCCTCCCTGCCGTACCGGATCATGCACCAGTTCCAGATCCCGCTGTACGACCAGATGCGTGAGCGCGACAAGGAGTTCTACCAGCGTCTGGAGGCGGCCGGGTTCGAATTGGACTGGGGCGACGACGGTTCCGGGTTGTTCATGAAGTACCTGCGGCGCGGGTCGGGCTACTACATCGACGTCGGCGCCTGCGATCTGGTCGCCGACGGCAGCATCAAACTCGCCCACGGCGACGTCGAGCGGCTGACGGCGGACTCGGTGATCCTCGCCGATGGCACCGAACTACCGGCCGATGTGGTGGTCTATGCCACCGGTTACGGCTCGATGAACGGCTGGGCGGCCGACCTGATCGGCCAGGATGTCGCCGACAGGGTGGGCAAGGTGTGGGGCCTGGGCAGCGAGACCACCAAGGATCCAGGCCCGTGGGAGGGCGAGCAGCGCAACATGTGGAAGCCCACCCAGCAGCCCAACCTCTGGTTCCACGGCGGCAATCTGCATCAGTCCCGGCACTATTCGCTGTACCTGGCGCTGCAGCTCAAGGCCCGCTACGAGGGGCTGCCGACGCCGGTGTACGGGCTACAGGAGGTGCACCACCTGTCCTGACCGCTCCCTTCCTCGGCGAGCTGGGGGTACCTCCCGCTTGCGGGGGAGACTAACAACCGCCGTCGACGGTGCGGGCCGGCCGGCCCGCATCGTCGACGGCGATGTCGACGATCCCGTCGGACAGCACCGCCCGGATGACACCCGGCCCGGCCCACCCGATCCCGTTGAGCGACACCATATCCGCGTTCACGCAACCCAGGTCGTACTCGCGGGACAGCAGGCCGGCGTCGGTGCGGACCCGTAGCTCCCACACCGGGTCCGGCGCCATCAAGGCGTTACCGCGCAGGACGACGAGTTCCATCCCACCGGTGGGGGCGGCCTGTCGGGAATCCACCGTCAGATCGGACTGGAACGCCGTGGCGAACCACCCGGCGAAGGCGACCGCCCCGGCGCCGAGCGCGCACACCAGCGCCCCGCCCCAGCGCACCGACGGTCTGCGCAGTCCCAGCACACAGGCCACGGCGAGCGCCGCACCACCCGCGGCCGCGAACGCCAGCGGGTGAAAAAGGTAGGGCCGCAACAGATAGAAGCGGTAGAACACGAAACCACCGACCGCGGCCGCGCACAGCAGGGCCCCGACGATGGTCAGGAGGAGGGCGGCCCGCTGCTTCTGCACGGCCGCCAATCTATCGTGACGACGTCGAGTGTGAATCCGCTGCGGCGGTTCGGCCGGCGGGCCGATGAGGTTTCACACTCGGCACAAGGGAGAAGGAACGGGCTACCAGACCCAGACCGACATATCGTCGGGCGGGTAGTTCTGGCAGACCGCGGTCGACGCCGCCACGACGCCCTTGTTGTTGAAGAAGATCTTGGCCCAGTTCGGCCAGTTCCAGGCCAGCTGCTCGTAGAAGGCGTTGGTGGCCGTGTCTTCCGAGTACTGGCGGCGGCCCGCATAGTCCATGGCGAAGAACCAGTGGATGCGGTCCTGGACGGCGCGATGCACCTCGGGGGACTTGTTGTTGTAGTCGATCATGTAACGCTCGTAGTAGACCGGATTGGTGTCGCGGGTCGCGGCCAGGATCTGCTCGGCGGTGCACGGGGTCTTGAGGATCTTGCTGGGAATCGGGTACTCGTCGGTGGCATCGGCGGAGGCGACCGGTGCCAGCGTCAGCGCCGCCGCGGCGGCCAGCGCGGCCAATGTCAGCTTCTTGATCATCGTTGTCTCCCTTACTGGGTGAGCAGGACGCGCTTGTCGGGGCAGTAGTAGTTCATCGCGGCGCCGAGGAATTGGTAGGTCTGTTGGGTGCTGGTGCCACGCGCCAATTGGTCGGAGACGAACTTCGCCGAGTCCTGGGCATTGGCATCGACACCCCGATCGAGACGTTTGCAGGCGATCTTGCCGATCCAGGCGTTGAAGTCCTTCTGCCCGTAGATGCCGTAGGTGTGCAGTTCCTTGGCGAAGTCACTGTCCGGGTCGGCCTGCGCGGGCGCCGCCAAGGCCAGCGAACCGGCCGCCAGTGCCGCGACCATCACTGCGGTGAATCTCGTCATCACCATCACGAACTCCTCACTTCTCCGGTGCACCGGCCGACACCGGTTCTGTCGGCGGCGTCGGCCACGGGGCAGGTGGCGGCCGCCGGCGGACCTGCTGGGGCCACCAGAACCACTTACCCAACAGCGCGGCGATCGAGGGTGTCATGAAGGCCCGGATCACCAGGGTGTCGAACAGCAGACCCAAACCGATCGTAGTGCCGACCTGTCCCATCACCGTCAGTTCGCTGACCGCCATCGAGATCATCGTGAAGGCGAACACCAGGCCCGCGGCCGTCACGACCGAACCGCTCCCGCCCATGGCGCGGATGATCCCGGTGTTCAGGCCGGCGTGGATCTCTTCCTTGAGCCTGGCCACCAGCAACAGGTTGTAGTCGGCGCCCACCGCGAGCAGGATGATGACCGCCATCGGCAGGACCATCCAGTGCAGCGGGATACCGATGATGTGCTGCCAGATCAGCACCGAGATCCCGAATGCCGAACCGAGCGAGATCACGACGGTTCCCACGATCACCGCGGCGGCCACCACACTGCGGGTGATGAGCAGCATGATGATGAAGATCAATGCGATCGAGGCGATCCCGGCGATGATGAGATCCCAGTTCGCGCCGTCCTGCATGTCCTTGTAGGTGGCGGCGGTACCGCCGAGGTAGATCTTCGAGCCCTCCAGCGGGGTGCCCTTGATCGCCTCCTTGGCGGCGTTCTTGATCGCGTCGATACGGGCGATTCCGGCCGGACTCAGCGGATCCCCGTCGTGGCTGATGATGAAGCGCACCGCATGCCCGTCCGGGGACAGGAAGTTCTTCATGCCGCGTTTGAAATCTTCGTTCTCGAAGGTCTCCGGCGGGAGATAGAACGAGTCGTCGTTCTGGGCGGCGTCGAAGGCCTCACCCATCGCCGACGAGTTGTCCTGCATCGCCGACATCTGGTCCTGGATGCCCTTTTGGGTCTGGTACATGGTCAGCATGTAGCGCTGCATGTTCTTCATGGTCGCGATCATCTGCGGCATGAGCGCGACCATCTGGGGCATCAGGGCGTTGAGACGCTCCATGTCCGGGATGATCTCTTCGAAGTTGTCGGTCATCACGTCGATACCGTCGAGGGTGTCGAAGATCGACCGGATCGCCCAGCAGCCCGGGATGTTGAAGCAGTGCGGTTCCCAGTAGAAGTAGTTGCGCAGCGGCCGGAAGAAATCGTCGAAATTGGCGATGTTGTCCCGCAATTCGGCGATGTCGAGCGACATGTTCTTCATCTTGGCCACCATCGACGACGTCGTCTGCGCCATCTGCACGGTGATGGAGTTCATCTTCTCCATGCTCGTGATGGTCGTCTGCATGTCATCGGCCTGCTTGAGCATGTTGGCCATCATGTCCTGCTGGTACTTCTCGTTCATCTTCTGAGTCGTACCCTGCATGCTGATCTGGAACGGGATCGAGGTGTGCTCGATCGGCGTGCCCTGTGGTCGGGTGATGGCCTGTACCCGGCCGACGCCCTCGGTGCGGAAGATGGCCTTGGCGATCTTGTCGATCACCAGGAAGTCCGCCGAGTTCCGCAGATCGTGATCGCTTTCGACAAGCAGCAGTTCCGGATTCATCCGCGCCTGCGAGAAGTGCCGCTCGGCGGCCGCGTAACCCTCCTGCGCCGGTAGATCCTTTGGCAGGTAATTGCGGTCGTTGTAGTTGGTCTCATACCCCGGCAGTGCCAGCAGCCCGACCATCGTGATGGCGATGGCGCTCACCAGGATCGGGCCGGGCCAGCGCACGATGGCCGCACCGATCTTGCGCCACCCGCGGGTACGCATGGCGCGCTTGGGCTCCAGGGTCTTGCCGAACCGTGAGGCGATGCTGACGATCGCCGGCCCCAGGGTCAGCGCGGCGAGCACCACGACGATCATGCCGATCGCCAGCGGGATCCCCAGGGTGATGAAGTACGGCATGTTCGTGAAGTGCAGGCAGAACGTCGCACCCGCGATGGTCAGACCCGATCCCATGACGACATGGGCCGTGCCGTGGAACATCGTGTAGTAGGCCGCTTCCCGGTCCTCACCCTCGGCGCGGGCCTCCTGATAACGACCGAGCAAGAAGATCGCATAGTCCGTGGACGCGGCGATCGCCAACGTCACCAGCAGGCCTGTGGCGAAGACCGACAGGCCGATGATCTCGTGGTAGCCAAGGAAGGCCACGACCCCGCGCGCGGCGAGCAGACACATCACCACCATGACGAGGGTGATGATCATGGTGACGAACGAGCGATAGATCAGCAGCAACATCACGATGATGACCAGGAACGTCAGGCCCTCGATCATCTTCAGACTGCGATCGGCCGCGATCTGCTGGTCGGCGGCCAACGCTGCGGGGCCGGTGACGAAGACCTTCAGCCCAGGCGGCGGCTGCATACCGTAGACGATGTCCTGGACCTTCTCGATGGACTCGTTGGCCAGCGCCTCACCCTGGTTGCCCGCGGTGTACACCTGCACGTAGGTGGCTTTGCCGTCGCTGCTCTGAGCGCCGGCCGCGGTAAGCGGGTCACCCCAGAAATCCTGGACATGCTGGACGTGCTCGGGATCTGCCTCGAGCTTGCCGATCATCTCCTTGTAGAAGTCGCGGTCGGCCTCATCGAGCTGACGATCGGCCTCCAGCACGATCATGATCGAACTGTCCGAGGTGAATTCGTCGAAGACGGTGCCCACACGTTTGACGGCGATCACCG
Source organism: Mycolicibacterium neoaurum ATCC 25795 (assembly GCF_000691525.1). GTDB lineage: Bacteria > Actinomycetota > Actinomycetes > Mycobacteriales > Mycobacteriaceae > Mycobacterium > Mycobacterium neoaurum. The sequence continues at coordinate 135,851 of NZ_JMDW01000007.1, read as the reverse complement.
ACGGGGCGTTCGACGGGCTCATCGACACCGACCGCATCTGGCCGACTTCTTCGAGCTGTGGGACAGCCACGTTCAGCAGCCCGATCAGCACCGCCCAGATGATGATGATCGGCAGAGCCAGCGTCCGGATCCAGCGGGCGATACCGTCGCCGCGGTGGGCCTTCGCGACCGGGATGGCGTCGGTACGGGGTTCGCCACCGCCGTCGGTCATGGTCATGCCGACTTCACCAGGCAGTAGGTGTGCGCGCCGACGCCGTTGACGGTGCGTTCGTCCTTCACCTCGTCATCGACGGTGATCCGGCACGACAGCGTGCTGCCGTCACCTTGGCCAGAGATCGTCGGGAACACCGACGGCGCGGTGGTGCTCAGCGTGATCTCCCAGGGCAGCGTGACGTTGTCCGCGCGTACCGGCTTGGCGTCCAGGTCCATGTAGTTGACGTTGGCTGTCGCGCCGGGCTCACCCCAGACCTCGTACTTGACGACCTTGGGATCGAACGGCTCGGTGTCGTCGGCGGCACTGTTCTCGGTGGACACATATCCCGGACCGGTCCCGAAGAACGTCCGCACCCGCATCACCGTGAACGTACTGACGAACACGACCGCAAGGATCACCAGCGGGATCCAGATCTTCTTCAGCACGTTCACTGCTGAGATGCCATTCGCTCTGTGACCTTTCATACCGCGTGGGGCCCACGCCCGGACGCCGGTCAGAGTAGCCTTGTCCGACTGCGGTCAGGTTAGCCATGCGGCTAAGCTTCTACAAGTCGCACGGCTAGAAAATGTGACGAGCGCTACTCATCTGCCGCAACGCTGGAAGCGACATGCCAGAGTGTCCGGGAAAGGAGGAGGTGCCCAGTGGCCAAGCCGGTGTCGCAGCGCGGGTTCGCGCGCGAGCGGGTCATCGAGGCCGCGCTGCACCTCTTCGCCGAGCGGGGCGTCAACGGCACCTCGCTGCAGATGATCGCCGATCACCTCGGTGTCCGGAAAGCCGCGATCTATTACCAGTTCCAGACCAAGGACGACATCGTGCTGGCAGTGGTGCGCCCGGTGTTCGACGATATGGAGCGCCTGGTCCGCATCGCCGAGTCGATCTCCTCGGCGGATTCCCGGCGCGACGCCGCGATCAGTGGATTCGTCGAACTCGCCGTCCGGCACCGCCGCATCGGGTCGATGTTCTACGGCGACCCGGCCGTGTTGACGCTGGTGCAGTCGCATCGTGAGTTCGAGGAGATCACCGACAGTCTGCGCGAGTTGCTGATCGGTACCACCCATGACGCCGAAACCCGGGTGACCATCGGGATGATCACCTCCGGCATCTTCGGCAGCACGGCAGAGCCGCGCCTGCAGGACATCGCCGACGCGGACCTGCACCGGATCCTGCTGGACTGTGCGCAGCGGATGCTGCAGTCGTCACGACCCGCCGAAAATCTCACCTAGCTGTCCGCCGACCTCTGCGGGTCCCGGCGGCGGCAGCGGGGTGGTCACCGTGACCGTCGTCGTAGGCCGGGTGGTCGCCGTGGTGGTGGGGGCCGACGACGTCGATGTGGAGGACGTCGGGGCGGACGATGTCGACGTGGATGTCGTGGACGTGGAAGACGAGCTTCCCGAGGTGCCGGGTTCGTGCACGTCGGTCAGTGGCTCTGCCCGGATGACATCGTCGCCGATGCTGAACACCAACGATTCCGGCGTCACGGTGTAGGACTGTCCCTCGTTGAAGGCCACGTATCCGGTGCCGGAGCGGGTGGCCGAGAGCACCAGTCGGGCACCGTCGCGCACCCGGACGCCGCGGTATTCGAAGCCACCGTCGGGCTCTGCGCAGATGGCCACCCGGGAGGTCTCGGTGGCCCCGAAGATCACCGCGGTGTCGGGGGACGCGCAGCGGGCGAACGAACCGAGGTAACCCTGGTCGTCGGATTCGGGGGCCGCGCCGGCCGGACCGGAGAACACCAGCAGCGCGGCACCGGCCACCGCGGCGGCGGCGGCGGACAGTCGGATAGCGGGCGTGGCGGACATCGACTCCAGCTGACCATGCACGGGTGTGTTTCGGCCACCCGACGCGCCGTCGGTGGACGTAATTGACGGCCAACAGCCGGTGGTCACCCGGGTCCGGCGGTCCGCTACTGCTCGCCGTACTCGTCGAACCAGTGGGCCAGCTTGCCCCGGCGGGAGACGGCGCGCAGCCGGGCCTCGGCGGCGGCCCGCATCCTTGCGGTGGTGACGATCAGCAGTTCGTCACCCGTGGCGATGCGGGTGTCCGGAAGTGGGACAAAGGTGTTGCCGTCCCTGATGATCAGGGTGATCACGGCCGGATCGGGCAACCGCAGCTCAAGAATGCTGACATTGTGCAGACGTGACGGTGACTGCACCGTCATCGTCAACAGCTCCGCATCCAGAACGTCCAGCGGCGCCGCCTCGACCTGGATCTCGCGGGTGGCGCCGGAATCGGTGAGCCCCAGCAGCCGAGCGACCAGGTGCAGGCTGGGCGCCTGGATCAGGGTGAAGATCACCACCAGGACGAACACGATGTTCAGCAGCCGCGAGCTGCCGGAGACGCCGGCGACGATCGGGAAGGTCGCCAGGACGATCGGCACCGCGCCGCGCAACCCCGCCCAGGACAGGAAGAGCTGCTCGCGCAGCGGGATTCCGAAGCCCACCAGTGACGCCGCCACCGAGACCGGGCGGGCCACCAACAGCAGGATCAGACCGGTCACGATCGCCGGCAGCAGGTCCCGGCCCAACTCGCTGGGGTCGACCAGCAGACCCAGCAGTACGAACAACCCGATCTGGGCCAGCCAGCCAAGACCCTCGGCGAAGGACCTCGTCGTCGACCGGTGCGGGAGCCCGGAATTGGCCAGCACGACCGCGGCCAGGTAGGCGGCCAGGAAACCGCTGGCGTGCACGCTGCCTGCGGCGGCGAAGGCCACCACACCCAATCCGAAGGTGGCGATCGGGTACAGCCCGGACGCCGGCAACGCCATCCGGCGCAGTGTCACCGCGCCGACGAAGCCGGTGGCGAGCCCGATCGCCGCGCCCGCGACAAGTTCGAAGACGATCTCCCACAGGGTGCCGCCCGGTTCGAAAACGAACGGCACGACGCTGAACATCAGCACCAGGATGACCGCGGGGGCGTCGTTGAATCCGGACTCGGCCTCCAGCAGCCCGGCCAGCCTGCGGGGCAGCGGTAGCACCCGCAGTACCGAGAACACCGCGGCCGCATCGGTGGAGGACACGATCGCCCCGAGCAGCAGTGCCAGCTGCCAATCGAAGCCGAGCAGGAAGTGGGCTCCGGCCGCCGTGAGCGCGGTGCTGACGACAACCCCGACCGTGGCCAGCGCTGCGGCGGGTGCCAACACCTTTCGGATATCGGCGAATCGGGTGGTCAAGCCGCCCTCGACCAGGATGACCGCCAAGGCCGCGGTGCAGATATTGCGCGCGGCTTCGACGCTGTCGAACTCCAGGCCGAGCCCGTCCTCGCCGAGTACCACGCCCACCAGCAGGAAGAACAGCAGGGCCGGGAAACCGACCCGGGTGGCCACCCGGGTGCCGACGATGCTGGCCAGCAGCACCAGACCGCCGATGAGCAGCGCCAGGTACAGCTCGTGCAGCGTCATTTCACCCCCGCCCCCTTACCGCGATAAGTCAAACTAGCGGGGTGGCAGTGCGCAAGATGCGGATCGGGGTGGCCGGCGCGGGCAACGTCGGCAGATCCGTGGCGGGCGAGCTCGCCGGTTACGGCCACAAGGTGCTGTTGATCGAACGGGAGCGACGCCGATTCGAACCGGATTCGGTGCCTGCCGCGGACTGGCTGCTCGGGGACTCCTGTGAGCTGTCCACGCTGGAGGAGGCCGGTGTCCACTCCTGCGATGTGGTGATCGCCGCGACCGGTGACGACAAGGCCAACCTCGTCATCGGATTGCTGACCAAGACGGAGTTCGGCGTGCCCCGGGTGGTGGCCAGGATCAACGATGTCGACAATCAGTGGCTCTTCGGTCCCGCATGGGGTGTCGATGTCGCGGTATCGACGCCCGGCGCCCTGGTCGCCGCCGTCGAGGGCGCCATCGACGTGGGACACCTCGTCCGCCTGATGGGCCTGCGCGAGGGCCGCGCGGCGCTGACGAAAATCACACTGCCCCAGCTCGATCCGCTGGTCGGACGTCGAGTCGACCAGTTCGATCTGCCGGCCAACACCGCACTCGTGACACTGGTGCGCGCCGGCACCGTGCTGGTACCCCGGCCCGACGACGTGTTCGCCGCGGGCGATGAGTTGTTGTTGATCGCCGACAGCGCGCTGACCTGGCCCGGTGACAGCCAGACGATGCGCCTGCCCACCTGAACCGGAACAACCCCCAGCCCCGCCGTCGTGGCCCCGTCCGGCAGGCTGGTGGTCGACATGACTACACCTCCCCTTTCGCCCGACCCGGATGCCGACCCAGACGCACTGTTCACCGCTTTCGGCGAGTGGGCGGCGGCCAACGGCACCCAGCTCTATCCAGCGCAGGAGGAGGCGCTGATCGAGCTGGTCTCCGGGAGCAACGTGGTGTTGGCGACGCCGACCGGATCGGGTAAGTCATTGGTGGCCACCGGTGCCATCTACGCCGCGTTGGCCGGCGACCGGGTCAGTTTCTACACCGCCCCGATCAAGGCCCTGGTCAGTGAGAAGTTCTTCGCCCTGTGCGAGGTGTTCGGGGCAGACAATGTCGGCATGCTGACCGGGGACGCGGCGGTCAACGCCGATGCCCCGATCATCGCCTGCACCGCGGAGATCCTGGCCAATGTCGCCCTGCGGGAGGGCGCCGCTGCCGATATCGGTCTGGTGGTGATGGACGAGTTCCATTTCTACGGTGACCCCGACCGCGGCTGGGCCTGGCAGGTCCCGCTCCTGGAATTGCCGAGGGCCCAGTTCCTGCTCATGTCGGCCACCCTCGGCGATGTCACGTTCCTGCGCGAGGACCTCACCCGCCGCACCGGTCGACCCACCGCGCTCGTCACCGGCGCCGAGCGTCCGGTGCCGCTGTTCTACTCCTACGCCACCACGCCGATGCACGAGACGATCGGCGAGCTGCTGGACACCCGGCAGTCACCGATCTACGTGGTGCACTTCACCCAAGCCTCGGCGCTGGAACGGGCGCAGGCACTGATGAGCGTCAATGTATCCAGCAAGCAGGAGAAGGCCGCCATCGCCGAACACATCGGCGCCTTCCGGTTCTCCACGTCGTTCGGGTCGACACTATCGCGGCTGGTGCGCCACGGTATCGGCGTCCATCACGCAGGCATGTTGCCGAAATACCGACGGCTGGTCGAACAACTCGCCCAGGCGGGTCTGTTGAAGGTGATCTGCGGCACCGACACCCTCGGTGTCGGGATCAATGTGCCCATCCGCACCGTGGTGTTCTCGGCACTGTCGAAATACGACGGCACCCGGACCCGGTTGCTCAACGCCCGCGAGTTCCACCAGATCGCAGGTCGCGCCGGACGCGCCGGATTCGACACCGTCGGCAATGTGGTCGTGCAGGCGCCCGAGCACGAGGTGGAGAACCTGAAGCAGTTCGCCAAGGTCGCCGATGATCCCAAGAAGCGACGAAAGCTGGTGCGGCGCAAGGTTCCCGAGGGGATGGTGCCATGGAGCGAGAAAACCATGACCCGACTCGTCGAGGCCAGCCCCGAGGCGCTCACCAGCAGCATGCGGGTCTCGACGGCCATGGTGCTGGATATCGTCGACCGGCCCGGTGATCCATTCACCGCGATGCGCCGGTTGCTGACCGACAATCACGAACCGCGCAAGCGGCAGCTCAAACTGATCCGCGAGACGCTGGGCATCGCCCGTTCCCTGCTACAGGCCGGTATCGTGCAGCGTCTCGACACCCCGGAGCCCGACGGACGACGCTACCGGCTGACAGTCGATCTACCGGCCGACTTCGCACTGAACCAGCCGCTGTCCACCTTCGCTCTCGCCGCGGTGGGCGTATTGGACGCAAAGGCCGAAACCTATGCCCTGGATGTGGTTTCGGTGATCGAGGCGACACTGGAGGATCCTCGCCAGATCCTGGCCGCACAGCTGAAGAAGGCCAGGGGCGAGGCGGTCGCGGCCATGAAGGCCGAGGGCATCGAGTACGACGAGCGTATCGAACTGCTCGATGAGATCAGCTATCCGAAGCCGCTGGCCGACTTGTTGGAGCACACCTTCGCGGTGTATCTGCAGACCAATCCATGGGCCGCCGACGGGGCGCTGTCGCCCAAGTCCGTGGTCCGCGAGATGTGGGAAAAGGCCATGACGTTCCGGGAGTACGTCAGCCAGTACGGGCTCACCCGTTCCGAGGGTGCGGTGTTGCGTTACCTGTCGGATGCGTTCAAGGCGCTGCGCTCGGGAGTGCCGACGGCGGCGCGCACCGAAGAGGTCAACGATATCGTCGAGTGGCTCGGTGAGCTTGTCCGCCAGGTCGATTCGAGCCTCCTGGACGAGTGGGAGCAGCTGACCAGCCCCGAACTACCCCATGACGTCCCGGTGGCGGTACCGGCGCGGCCGCGGCCGCTGACCGGCAACGACCGCGCCTTCACCGCCATGGTGCGCAATGCCCTCTTCCGCCGGGTGGAGCTTTTCGCGCGGCGGAACTGGACCGAACTGGGTGAACTCGATTCCGGCTCCGGATGGAACGCCCAGCGTTGGGCGGAGGCCGGCGCGGACTACTTCGACGAACACGACGATATCGGCATCGGTCCGGACGCACGCGGACCCGCCATGGTGATCATCGATCGCCAACCCGGCCGATGGGAGGTGCGCCAGATCATCGACGATCCTGCACGCGAACATGATTGGGCGATCATTGCCGAGATCGACCTGGCTGCGTCCGACGAGGAGGGTGCAGCGGTGGTCCGCCTGATCAGCGTGGGGACGGACTAGCCGCCGGAGCTCACGGAGATCCGGTGAGGCTGCGCAGCGTGTCGATCTCCCGCGGTCGGTATGGCCGACCGACGTCGAATATCAGATCGTGGAACCACTCCCGTGGTGGGTCGAGATAGGGTTTGTCCCAGGAGTCCCAGGGCAGGTAGGTCTGCGTCTTACCCGCCACCAGCCCCCAGGTGTATGCGCCGACGTGGCGCCGCTTCGCCACCGGCAGCACGCCCTCGATGGTGCTGCCTTCGGTGCGCGCAAGGTATTCGGTACACATCATCGGTCTGCCCCATGGCTGGAGTTCCTCGATTCGCCTCTCGAAGCCGGCAGGGTTGTCATAACTGTGGAAACTCAGCACATCGGCGAGATCGAGTTGAATGGACGCCATTTCGCTACGCCGGGCGGCGTCACGCCATTCGCCTTCCCAGACGCCGGTGGTCAGCGGTTGGACCGGATCCACCGTGCGGGCCCAGCGAAACACCTGCGGCAGCAGCTCGGCCACCAGTTCCGGCTTGTCCTTGCGTTCGGTCTTCGCATAGACCGCGGCGGGATTGTCCGGCTCATTCCACAGATCCCAGCCCAGCACCCGATCGTCGTTGCGGAACTGGCTGATCACTCGGATGACGTACTCCTGCAAAACCTGCCGGTAGCGCCGGTCGTCGAGGCGTTCAGCACCGGGGCTCTGCACCCAACCGGAGTTGTGCACCCCGCGGACGGGGGCGCGTTGCGTCCCGCTGCGCGGCAGCGGATCCCAACACGAATCGAAAAGAACCAACAGCGGCCGAATTCTGTGCTTTGCGGCGATATCGACGAATTGACCGAGGCGACGGTGAAATCCGACCCGATCCTGCGTCCACAGCTGATCGTGCAGGAATACCCGCACCGTGTTCAATCCGATCGAGCGGGCCATCCGCAGCTCGTTGTCGATGCGCGCCGGATCGAAGGTCTTTGCCTGGAACATCTCCAGCTGGTTGATGGCATTCGAGGTGATGTAGTTGGCGCCGACCAACCAACCCTGTGCGCGAAACCACCGGTGCGCACGATCGGTCGACCATCGGCCCGCCATTGCCGCCGAGGCGGTGGGCGTCGCCGACAGGGCCGCGGCCGCAGGTGCCGCGAGCAACGGAACCTTGAGGAGTGTTCTGCGGCGCACCGTTCGATCTGACCGAATCCCGTTGGTGTGTCTCAGATCACGTACCAAGTTGTCGTCCTTCGATTTCGCAGTGGTCATCGATCCCCCGGACAGCCGTACCGTACCCACATCGGCACCGGCGTACACAAATCGGCCCGGCGCTGGGTGCGCCGGGCCGATGTGTTGTCACTACTCAGGGCGTGAGAATCACCTTCACCGCGCCGTCGGCCTTGCGCTGGAAGATGTCATAGGCATGCGGCGCCTGATCGAGTGGCAGCACGTGGGTGGCGAAGGTGTCGACGCCGAGCGGGTCCTCGTCGTCGAGCAGCGGCATGATGTCGTCCACCCATTTCTTGACATTGGCCTGGCCCATCCGAAGCTGGACCTGCTTGTCGAACAACGTCAGCATCGGCATCGGGTCGGCCATGCCGCCGTACACACCGATCAGCGATATCGTGCCGCCGCGGCGGACGATGTCGATCGCGGAAAACAGCGCGTCCAGCCGATCGACGCCCGCCTTCTCCAGCAGCGGCTTGGCCAAAGCATCCGGTAGCAGCCCGCTGACCTGTTGTGCCACTTTGGCTATCGGCGAACCGTGCGCTTCCATACCGACGGCGTCGATCACCGAGTCGGTGCCGCGACCACCGGTGAGCTCCCGGATGGCTTCACCCAGATCCGGGTTCTGTTCGAGGTCGAGAGTCCGCAGCCCACGCTGTTGGGCACGCGCGAGACGTTCGGGCACCCGATCCACCGCGATGACGTCGTAACCCAGGTGGGCTGCGATCCGGGCAGCCATGTCTCCGATGGGCCCCAGGCCGAGCACCGTCACCGAACCACCCTCAGGGATGCCCGCATAGGCCACCGCCTGCCAGGCGGTCGGCAGGACGTCGGACAAATACACGAACCGCGAATCCGGCGGCCCCTCGGGCACCTTGATGTGGGTGAACTGTGCCTGCGGCACTCTCAGCAGTTCGGCCTGACCACCCGGTACCTGCCCGTAGAGCTCCGAGTACCCGAATAGTGCCGCCCCCATGCCGTGCTCGCGTACCTGAGTTGTCTCGCACTGTGTATAGAGGTCCAGATCGCACATGTAGCAGGAGCCGCACGAGATCTGGAACGGCACCACCACCCGGTCGCCGACCTTGAGATTGGGGACATCGGCGCCGACCTCCCGCACGATCCCCATCGGCTCGTGGCCGAGGATGTCACCCGGATTCATGAAGGCGCCCAACACCTCGTAGAGGTGCAGATCGGAGCCGCAGATATTGGTGGAGGTGACCTCGATTATCGCATCGGTCGGCTGTTCGATCTTCGGGTCGGGTACCTGTTCGACCCGAACATCGCGTTTTCCTTGCCAGGTGACAGCTTTCATGCAGCAGGCGATACCCGGGAGCCACCGCCCGAAACGGGTCAGGTCTCAAGAATGCCCTTGTGCTGTCAGGCCTCGGGTGGCCGGACCCTCAAGTAGGGTTCCATCCGGCGCGAATCGGGATCCGTGCAGGGGGCATTCCCATGCGCAGTCGGCGTCGTTCCAGGACACGATGCCGCCGAGGTGCGGGCACACCGGCGACACCGTTCGCCGAATCCCGTCGACGACACTGTCGGCGTGCAGGCGCCATGGCGGTCCGGACACCACGCCGTGGCCCTCGTCGGGCTCGGCATGCCGGGTAACGGGTTCGACCCACCCCTTGGCCAGGTGATAGCCCACCGAGAGGTTGTGCTTCAGCGCGGTCGACAGTCCGGTCAGTTCGTGTGGGCTCCATGCGGCGAAAGCGCCGGCCCACGGCATGTGCCCACCGAGAATCTGTCCGGACAGTGCAAGTGCCGCAGCGATCCCGTTCGTCATACCCCATTTGTCGAATCCGGTGGCGACCCATATATGCCGGGTGCCGGGAAGAATCGGTCCCGCATAGGGCAATTCGTCGATCGGCGAATAGTCCTGTGCAGACCAATAGTGGGTCTGCACGGCACCCGGGAAATGCTGTTTGGCCCAGTGCACCAGCTCGCTCACCCCACCGGCCGCGTCCCGGGCCCTGCCGACAGTGTGGCTACCGCCGCCGACGATGAGCAGATCTCCTCCCGGGGTCGGGGCATAGCGCACCGATCGGGACGGCGAGTCCGTGGACAGGAACATGGGGCGAGTGATGTCACCGGGCACGTCGAAAGCGACACAATAGGATCGATGCGGACTGACCTTTGCGAAGAAGCCACCGCGGTCCAGGATCGGAACGCCGGTCGCCAGGATGCAGTGCGCAGCGGTCACCATCGAGGATTCACCTGCGCGGTCGATGCGCAGCCGGACCGGTGTGCCCACCGACACCGATCGCACCCGCGCGCCCTGAACCAGCGTGCCACCGTGCTGCTCGAGCTCGACGACGAAGCTGTCCAGCAGCGGGATGGGATCGATCTGGGCCTGCTCCGGCAGCCGCACCCCACCGGCGAACGGGAAGGGCACATCGGCAGAGTCCACCCATTCGGCCGGTAGTCCGGCGGCTCGGCAGGCAGCGAGTTCGGCTCGGGCCGAGTCGATTCCGGCTTCGAACTGAGCGTAGGTGTAGGCGTCCTCGCGCTGCACGCTGAGCCCGTGGGCGTCCATGTAGTGCAGTAGCCAGTCGCGTCCCTCGGTGTTGCCCTCGACATAGTCGCGCAGCACCCGGTCGTCGTGTTGGGACCTGATCCTGGACAGCTTGGTGCCCTGCAGCAGGCTGACCTTGCCGGTGGTGTTCCCGGTGGTGGCGGCCCCGACGTGGCGGGCTTCGAGCACCACCACCTTCTTGCCTGCCCGCGCCAACAACAGCGCGGTGGTCAGGCCGGTGATACCGGCGCCGACCACCGCGACGTCGAATGTGTCATCTTTCAGCGGGACGTTCGGATCAACGGCTTCGACGCGGCCGTCCAACCATAGCGATGTCATCGGGCCGCGATACCCGAAGACGCGAGACGCAAACGGCGTTGCCGCTCCGTATCAGTCCGGCGAGCCCTCACTGTCATCGAAGAAGGCCCAGCCGTCATCGGATTTGACCTCCATGCGCCATCCGAGTTCGGAATTGTCTGCCTTGGAATCGACGAACCAGGCGTGTGCATCCTGCGCGCTCTCGATGTCTTTGGTGTCGACCACGTCGCCGTGTGGGTTCAGAACTCGATAAGTAGCCATAGCGCCTTACGTTCCCGTTTTTGCTCCCGTTAACCCTGGTTGGCAGCTGCCGATTGGCCTACGTCATAGGGGGTATCCGGTGCCGATGACAGCCCCAGATCCCGAAAAGCGCGAGTCTGAGCACGGCGAGTCCGACGTCGACGATGACCCCAAGGTTGCCGGGTCACGCGCCGACGGCGATGACGGCGGCTCCTATGTGGGACGCACCTTTTCCGATGACGATTTCGACTCCGGGCAGACCGGAGCCGAAGCGCGCAGCGAGGACGACTAACCGAGGGCGATATCGACGACCAGCGGACGGTGATCGGACAGCTCGACGGCCGGGGCGTCGGCAAAGTGCGCGCGCAGTGCGGCATCGTCGGTGAGGATGTGGTCGAGCTGCTTGGTCGGGGCGTCCGCGGGAAACGTCGCGGCACTCGCCAACGATCGGAAGCCGGTGCTGCGGGCGACCGCTTCGGGAGTCAGGTTCAGGTCGCCGGTCAGGATCCGCGGGCCGGGCAGACCCCGCAGATCACGGACCAAGCGGCGCAGCTGCCGACGGTTCCATCCCGGGACGAAGGAGAGATGGGTATTGGCAACCGATATCGGCCCCAGCGGCGTGTCCAGCGCCGCGATCACGGCAGCGCGCGGTTCCTCCTTCACCAGCACGACCTTTTTCGGATCCGGAAGGTACAGCGGAAATCGCACCGGGATGCGGGGCATTCTGACCACCTGCCAACTGATGGCCGGGTATCGGGACAGCAAGGCGATACCGTACGCCGCGGTCCCAGGCTGTTCGGCACCGTCGGCCGCCATCCACGTCGCACCTGGAGTGCCCGCGATCGCGGCGACGAACTGGTGCGCCACCGCACCCATCGCCTCCGCGGCCACCGCAGTGAGATCGGAGCGGCCTGATCGAAGTTGTTCGAGGTCGACCTCCTGCAGCGCCAGGATGTCCGGGTCGAGGCGTTTGATGCACTCAGCCAGGCGCTCCGGGTGTACGCCGTCTCCGACGGTGCGCCCGTGCAGAATGTTGAAAGTGGCGATCCGCATGTTCAATGGGTACCCAGCATCGCATGTCGACACATGAGGAGCTGCGCGCGGCCATGCGTGCCGCCGGGTCGGCGCTCAAGGAGCAGGGACCCGATTTCGCATTGGCGGGAAGTTTCGCGCTGTGGGTGGCAGGCGGGCCGGAGCCCGTGCACGATGTCGACTTCGTGGTAGCCGAAAAGGATGCCGACGCCGCGGCGCACACCCTCGACAAGGCGGGTTTCGACATCGAACGTCCGCCCGAGGATTGGTTGTTCAAGGCGTACCTGGGCGGCGCGCTGGTCGACGTGCTGCACCGCGTCAACGCCGAACCCGTGACCGCCGAGCTGCTCCACCGTGCCGAGCCGTGTGATGTGCTGGCGATCCGGATGCCCGTCCTGCCGGTCACCGTCGTGCTCACCCAGAAGCTGCGTGCCCTGAACGAACATCATTGCGATTTCGCAGCACTGCTCCCACCGGTTCGTGCGGTGCGCGAGCAGGTGTGCTGGAGCGAGTTGCGTGACGCGACGGCGCACAACGATTACGCGGTCGCCTTCCTCGTCCTTGCCGACCGTCTCGGCCTGACCGGTCAGTGATTACGAAGCTTGTCGACCAGCTTGTCCTTGGTCAGTTTGGAGTATCCGGTCATACCCAGCTCCTTGGCGCGCTTCTTCAGATCGGCGACGTTCCAGTCCTCGTAGGACCCGGACTTGCCCCCTTTGCGTGCCACCGCGGACTTACCCCGCGCGGCGACCGCATTGGAGATCCGCGCCGCTTTCTCCTTCGAATTTCCCTGATCTCGCAGGTCTTCGTACATTTTCTCGTTCTTGATCGATGAATTCGGCATGCGGTGGGATTCCCGGCGACAAGCCGGGTGAAACGGGACCGTCAGCCCTTGGCGACCTTGCGGACCAGGCTGCGGGTCGCCTTCTCCAGGATGGCCACACCGGCAGCCCGGTCCTTTTCTCGCGCTGCGCGTCTGGCCGCGGCGGCGATCGTGACGCCGTGCTCGTAACCGGTGACCACGCGCGGGTCGACATATGAGCTACGCGCCACCGCCGGGGTGTTGCCCAACTCCTCGGATACCTGTTTCATCACCCCAGACACCGCGCGCTTGCGTTTGCGTTCGGTCTCACCCGGATCGGCCTCGGCGAAAGCGGCTGCCGCCAGGACCGTACCGTGCCAGGTACGCAGGTCCTTCACGCTGTACTCGTCACCGACCAGCTCCTTGAACCGCGTGTTGAGGTCCGATGCGTGAATATCGACCCAGTTCGAACCGTTGCGGCACGCCAGCAACCGATCGGCGCGGCCGTCCCGACGCAACAGCGCGCGCACGGCACGCAGTACCTCCGGATCGTCGATCTCCCATATCCGGCGTACACCGCTCTTGGCCGGGAAATCGAAGGCCACAGCGCCCTTTCGCAGGGTGACGTGCTCACACTGCAGGGTCGCCAGTCCGTAGGATTCATGCTCCTCGGCGTATTGCTCGCCACCGGCGCGGAAGTAGCCGAGGTCGAGAAGGTGCAACGCCAGGGCCAACACCCGATCGCGGGACAGTCCCCGCCCGGTGAGGTCTGCGGCAATCCGCTCCCGCCACGCGGGCAGCGCGGTCGACATCTCCAGCACCCTGTCGAATTTCTCCTCGGCACGCTCTTCCTGCCATGCCTGGTGGTACAGGTATTGCCTGCGGCCCGCGGCATCGGTGCCCACCGCCTGGATATGACCGTTGTCGTACGGGCTGATCCACACCTTGCGCCAGGCCGGCGGGATGACCAGATCCTTGATGCGGGCCAAGTGGTCGGCGTCCGCCAGCGGTTCACCGTCGGGCCCCCGATAGGTGAAGCCCTTGCCCTTGCGCAGCCGGGTGATACCCGGACCGTCGAGAACACTCCGCCGCAACCGCATGCGTCCTATTACCCTGGCAGTGAGCGCTTTACACCTGTTCAGGTGCCGGGTACGCCGACCCGAGCCCGCTCCCGGATCGAGGCAACAACACCGCCGTCGTTGAGGATGTCGGTTCCGGTGAGGTAGCCCGCACGGTCACTGACGCAGAACACGAACAGCTCCGCCATCTCCTCGGCCGTGCCCCACCGAGGCACCGCGGCATCGGCGACCAAAGCGCCGGCGCCGCCTGCCTCCTCCAGCCTGCCCATCTCGGTGTCGACCGATCCCGGAGACACCGACACGATGCGCAGACCGCGGCCGTTGAAGCGCTCGGCGTTGGCACTGCTGTACCACTTCACAAAGTTCTTGCTGATGCCGTAGGCGATGCCGGAACGCCTGCTGTCACCGGCAACATCGCAGGAGGGCAGCACATCGGCGAGGAACGTCTGCTCATCCTGCAGCGCACGCGGGAACCGGTCCACCGGGATGAGGGACTCGGGCAGGATGTGCGCGGCCATCGATGCGACGTTCACTATCGCGCCTCCCGATCCGGCGACAGCATAGAACTTCTCGTTGACGTGAACGGTGCCGAACACGTTGGTGCGCATGATGTATTCGGCATCGCCCATCGCAGGACTGACCCCTGCGGTGTGCACGACGGCCGTCACCGGACCCAGGGCGGTCGCGGCGGCATACAGCGCGTCGACGGCCTGTCGGTCCGTCACGTCACAATGGACACCGGTCGCGGCGATACCGAGTTCCGCCAGTGCTGCCGTCGCAGCGTCGAGTCGGTCGGCCCTCACGTCAGCCAGCACCACGTGTTGGTTGCGTCCGACGATCCTCGCCGTCGCCACGCCCATACCGCCTGCCCCACCGGTGATCACCGCTACCGTATCCATCACTCGACGGTAGCTCATGAACATTACAGACATGGCCTTCGGTGTCACGCCCGCCCGATGGGTGCGTACCCCATCAGGACCAGGCATCGCGCAAGATGTCACCGAGACGGTCGAGCGGATCGCCCTCGTCGGGATTCAGTCGGCGCTCCTGGACATCGGGGGTCGATGCGCTGCCCGGGGTTGTCGTCAGCGGCGGCGGCGCACCGGCAGGCGGCGGCGGAGCGGGTGGTAGCGGTTGCGACAGCGCAGCGATCTTGGCATCGAGCCGGGCCGCCGATTGCGCCCGAACCTCCCGACGACCGGGATCGGCATCGGTGTTCTCGGCAAAGCATCCCCGCGGCGCCTGCACGACGACCTCGCGGGCGCGGCGGTAGTGCTCGCGGGCGTCATCGGCCTCGGCATCCACGACCGCCCGGTCGCCGAGGGTCTCACGCACCAGGACCAGATCGACTCTCAGCGCACAGGATCTACCGTCATCGACGCGATCCAGCACGGAGACGAAGTCCTCCTCGGCCTCGACGAGCCGGTCATCACGCGCCGCGGCGACACCCGCCGAGAACCTCTGCGCCGCCGCGTCTTCGGCCAGGCCGGTCCACGCCAGTCGACAGGCGATGAGCAGCAGGATCAGCACCACCGGGGCCGAGAACAGCAACGCTCGCCTGCGTAGGGGGGTCACCGACCCACCTCCACCCGGTCCAGCCTGGTGCGGCGCAGCTCGAGCAGCACGTGGTAAAGCGCACCGAGCAGCAGGATCGCCGCGGCACCACTGAGCACCCAGTACAGTTCGAATCCCGATGCCGTTTGCTTGGTCGCCGCGGGCACACTCGCCGTGACATCGTCGGCATCGAGCTGATCGGCGACGGAACTGCCGGGTTCGCGTGGCAGGTAGGGCACCCCGAGCTGATCGGCGACGGTCTGCAGGGTCGATCGGCCCGCGATCCCGTAGGCCAGCACGGCACCACCGTCCACGGAGTTCTCGGGCAGCGCGAATTCCCGTGCCGGAAAATCGGATCCGGGCGCCCCGGCACCGAGATAGAACACCAGATTGCGAGCCCTGGGGAACTGTTGGGTCGCTGCGATGAGTTGGTAACGCAACACCGTCGCCGCGGCGCCGGCATTGGCGGAGTCGGCGGTTGCGGTGTCATCGACGCCGATATCGGCGACAACCGGGCGCAGGCTCCACGTATCCGCGGACAGCGGCCAGTCCAGGGATGGCCGGGCCGCGAAGCCGATGACCGCGAAGCGGGCGTCGGGATAGCGGTCGATCAGTGCCTCGATATCGTTGCGTGCCTGGATGACCGATGGTCCGGCCATATCGGGCGACCGGTCGACGACCAGGAAGATGTTCGGGTCACGGTCACCGGCGACGCTGGTGACCGCCTGCTCGGATCCACCGATGACCGGTCGCAGCAGTGCGCACAACAACAGCAGTGCCGCCGCGACCAATGCCCGGCGCCTGCCCCGCACGCCCAGCACGCCCACGGCGATCACCAGCACGGCTGCGGTGATGAGAAGCCATACCGGCAGCGCGGGTTGCAACGTCATCGCCGGATCACCACCGGCATCAGGAGCACGGCGGCTATCGCGACAAGCGCGGCAAGGACCGCCGGGTCCGGGGTCTCGGACGCGTACGCTGCCGCACCGTCGGCAGCGGGCACCGGCGGTGGCTGATTGCGGCGGATCTCGGCGAGCCGGGCTCCCACATCGGTCGTTGCGGGATACGCGCGTCCCCCGGTGGCCTCGGCCAGCTCGGCGGGCAGACCCGCACCCGTGCTGATGGCGTTGACCTGTACGGCACCATCGCGAGCCAGCGCGCGCACGGCGGTATCACTGAACAGTGCCGGTGCAGGATCGTCCGGCAGCGCCGCGGGGCCGACATAGATCAGCGACCGGCGTTGCGGTGCGGCAGATCCGAAGTCCGGGAAACCGGTCAGGCAGAGTGCCAGGATGTCCGATACCGTCGGGGCATAGTCGACATAGGACACATTGGAGGTCAGCGCTGCCTGATCGGCGAACCGTGCTGCGGCGTACTGATAGTCGCGGGTCAACGGGATGACCCGTCGGTTGGCCGAGGTCAGACCGATGCGCTCACTACCGAATCCGCGCACCGTCTCGGCGAAATACCGCATGGTCGCCTGCACCGCGGCATCATCGCGTGCGTCACCGACGCACACCATGATGTCCTCGGGCTGGTCTGCCGCGACCTGGCGTTGCGGTATGGGCAGCCCGTTCGGTCGCGCGGCGGCCAGCGCCGCTGCGGCGAAGGCCGCCAACAGCAACAGGATGCTCAGCGCGGCCGAGATGGCCTGCAGTCGTGCGGCCCGCACGTACTCGGGCAGGGCGGTCAGCCGCCGGGTGTTGGCCAGCGCACGCGGCGGACGCTCGGGCGTCTTGGACGGCCGGAGCAGCGCGGCGCCGATGCATCCGGCCAGTCCGACGCACGCGATGACGACGACGGCCCACCATGTCAGATCCATTCGCGCACCAGCCGTTCGGCGGCAGAGGCCGCGACCTCGACATCGGCGATCGTGGTCCGGTTGAACTGGATGTCGTCGAGGGAAGTGAGGACGGGCGCCGCGGGGGCCAGCGCGCCCTCGGCGATCTCGGGGAGCTGCAGATACTCTGCTCGCTGCCCGGTGGTCTCCCGCAGAAAGCGGCGCAGGTGTCCGCTGAGGTGCGATGCGGCGACAGGTGCGCTGATATCGGCTGCGCGGTAACGCATCTTGGTATCAGCGATGGCTCGCAACGCCCGGCGCCGGATGATCGCCGCCCGCGCCGCGCCCACGACGGCGGGTTCGCTTCGCCCCGGTGCGGTCCACCACAGCACGCCCAGGTACCAAGCGGCGACCGCGGCGACGATGCTCCCGACACCCCACAGCCATCCCACCGACGCGGGCGGCGCATCCATCAGGTAGCTCAACAGGTCATCCGGCACGGGCGTACACCCCTGTCATCGCCGCCAGCGCCGCAGCGATGCCCGCGCTCGATGCGATCCGTGCATGCGGCACCCGCAGTTCTGTCATGAACTCCGAGAGCTCCTGTCGGCGTTGCTCTTCGGACCGCTGGTAGGCACGCACAACGCGATCACCGAGGACATCGGCGCCGAGCACCCGGCGACCGTCGGCGACGTCGTACCCGGTGCCCGGATAGCCGGGATCGACCGCGGGCCGGTCGCCGACCATGGCCCACAGCACATCGTGGCGCGCACCGAGTGACTGCAGCACGTCCCGTAACCGGTCGCTGATATCGGGCTCGTCGGCAACGACGATGATCAGCAGCGGATGTCGCTGATGGCTGGCCACCCACCGCAATTGGACCACGATATCGCTGGCATCCGGTTGGGCGCCGACATGCTGGTGATAGCGGTGCAGCATGCGTTCGATATGGGTTTCACCGCGCCGCAGCCGGATGTCGACGCAACCGCGGCGGTCGCCGGTGACCAGCCCGATCTCGTCCGAGCGCGGCAAGGTGATCAATCCGATGGCACCGATGATGTGGGACGTCACTTGTGATTTCGGCTCGCCGGTCGGCGTGTCGGCGCAGGCATTGCGGCCGGCGTCGGCGACGACCAGGATCTTGTGGTGTTTCTCGGTGACGAACTGTTTGACCAGCGGCTGCCCCGAACGAGCGGTGGCCTTCCAATCGATATCGCGGACGTCATCGCCGGGCACATAGGGCCGCAGCTCGTCGAATTCCAGGCTCCTGGTGTGCACCAGGGCGTACCGGCCACCGGCGAGCATGCCCGCCGCGTCCCTACCCATGAACGCCTTGGCCGCATCGAGATGTTTACCCATTGCCGTCTCAGGGCACCGGGACGGCTCGCAACACCGCGTCCACCACGGCATCGGGGGTGACCCTGGCGCTGGCCGCCTCGAACCCGAGGACCATCCGATGTCGCAGAACGCGGTGTGCCAGCCGGGCGATGTCGTCGGGAAGCACGTGATTGCGCCCGCGCAGGACCGCCAAAGCTCTTGCGGTGCGGCAGAATGCGATGGTGGCACGCGGACTGGCACCGTATTCGATCAGCCGGGCCACGCTCGCGGGGAGGTGGCCGTCCGGGTCGCGGGTCACGCCGACGAGCCGGCCCGCGTATTCGACGAGCACCCGATCCATGTGCACGGCGCGCACGGCGGTCTGAGCGCGGCGGATGTCATCGACGGTGACCACGGCACGGGCGGGGTGGTCGCGGTCGTAGAGTCCGGCATCCATCCGCTCGATGATCTCGACCTCGTCCGCGACCGAGGGGTACTGCACCAGTTCCTTGAGCATGAACCGGTCTGTCTGCGCCTCCGACAACGGATAGGTGCCTTCCTGGTCGACCGGGTTCTGGGTCGCTATCACCACGAACGGCGCCGGGATCGGATACTCCACGCCGGCAATGGTGGTCTGGCGTTCCTGCATGGCCTCCAACATGGCGCTCTGGGTCTTGGCGCTGGACCGGTTGATCTCGTCGAGCAGCACGATATTGGCGTGTACCGGGCCGAGTCTGGTGGTGAAGGAGTTGCTGGCGGCCTCGTAGATCTGGGTACCGATGATATCGCTGGGCAGCAGGTCGGGGGTGCACTGGATGCGCCGGAAGCTGCCGTCGATGGATTCCGCGACCACCCGGGCAGCGGTGGTCTTCGCCAAGCCGGGGACGCTTTCGACCAACAGGTGACCGCCGGCAAGTAGGGCGAGCAGCAGGGATTCCCGTAGCTGATGTTGCCCGACGACCTTGGTGGAGAATTCGGATGCCACCGCAGCGGCGACATCTCTGGCATCACCGATCGCCCCGTCGGAGGGCTGCAGATGCGAAGCGGTCATAGATCCTTCCGGGGATTGCATGGCCGGCCACGAATACCCATGTTGGCCGATCGCCAAGCTATGCCGGCGAATCCCGCACGGCGCGGGGTCACTGCGTATCCGGGCCGACCAGGGCCATCGCACCGACTGTGTGAATTTAGCTACGTTTGCTAAACATGTTTGGTGCCACAGCTCACCGACCCTGCTGCGCAAGCGCGCCCGCGCGGACCGGTCCGGTTGCTGCTGGACCCGGTTTTCGGAACGTTGTTCTGGGGCCGGATGTTCTCCATCGTCGCGGTGTGGACGCACAGCATCATCGCGGCCGTCGTGGTGTACGAGGCCACCGAATCGGCCCTGATGGTGGGTCTGGTCGGGGTTTTCCAATTCGGGCCGCAGCTGCTGCTCAGCCCGGTCAGCGGCCGCTGGGCCGATTCCGGCAATCCCGGCAGGCAGATCCTGCTCGGCCGGGTGCTGTGCATGGCCGGATCGGGTTCGATTGCGGGCTGGATGTTCCTGGAACCAGAGCAACAGGGCACGCCGGCGGCGGTGGCGGTCCTGTTCGGGTCGCTGATCGTGGGCGTCGGTTTCGTCGTGGGTGGGCCGGCGATGCAGTCGATCGTGCCGGACCTCATCCGGCCGGGCGAGCTGTCGACGGCGATGGCGCTGAACAGCATTCCGATGACCATCGGTCGCATCGCCGGGCCGGCCGCGGGGGCGTACCTGGCGGCCCATTTCGGTGCAGCGACCGGATTCGCGGTGAGCGCCGGCCTGCACCTGGTCTTCGCGGTGTTCATCATCGCGGTGCGCTTGCCCGCACCCCCGGCACGGGCCGCCGACGCCGACCGCCGGGTGCGGGCCGCGGTGCGGCACGTCTGGCGTGATCGCCCGCTGCTGATGGCCCTGCTGGCGGTCACAACCGTCGGCGTCGCTGCCGATCCGTCGATCACGCTGGCACCCGCGCTGGCCGATGCGCTCGGCGGAGGCACCCAGCTCGTCGGAATGCTCTCGGCCATCTTCGGAGTCGGTGCAGCGGTGGGTATGGGCGCACTCGCCATCATCGGCGGCCGGCTCCCGTCCGCGCGGGTGTCATTCCTCGGTTTGACCGGGCTGGGACTGGGGTGTGCCGTACTGGCCGGCAGTCTGATACCGGCCGTCGCGATGGGCGGCTTCGCTCTCGCCGGGCTGGGCTTCGGCTGGGCCTTGACCGGTTTGACCACGGTTGTGCAGGAGCGCGCACCACAGGATCTGCGCGGCCGGATCATGGCGCTCTGGATGGTCGGCTTCCTGGGGTCACGTCCGATCGCGGCGGCGGTACTGGGCGGAACGGCAGATGCGGTCAATGTGCAGGCGGCCTTTGCGGTCGCGGCCGCGCTCACCCTGACGGTGGCGGTGTTGTGCCGACCCGCGACGCTCACCGGCCCCGTGCCCTGACCGCCGCCCGGCAGCGGAATTTCTCGGCAACCGGATTGTTATCAAGGTTTGGCCCGTTTGTCACACGGGTAACTTTGGTAACAGGCGCAGCAAAGCGTCACACCGGTAACTACGAAAGAGCCGAATGGATCACCACCATGAACACAGTCCTCTTCCTCAGCGCCAGTGGCGCCATTTATGAGACCCGCGCCTACACCACCGCCGATATCACCGAACTCGTCAACGCCCAGGGACTTCAGGCGCTGACCAGCGCCGATCATCAGTTCGACTTCTGGTTCAGCCCCTCGGCCGGCGGCTGCCAACGGCGCGTCAACCGCACCGCCACCGAGCTTTTGATGGCCACCACCGCACTGGGCGCCGGCAACGTGCCCCTGCTCCGTGGCGCCGTGGTGATCGCCAGCCATGATGCCGACGGCGATCTGGACGGCCTGAGTTGGGAGCAGCTCGACCAATTGGTGGACCGCCACCGGGGGCTGTCCGCGGGCAAGCTGCGCGCGCTCTGCCGGCGCATGAACCGCGATGAGCGCCAGCGGCGTCGTGTGCTCGCCGCACGTAGCGCGGCGCGCTCGACCAAGACCGCGCACACGACGCCGAGAACACCCGTCGCGCACTGACACCACACGCCCGGGCACCGCTGGGCGCTGTGTTTGGGATACCCATGAGCCGGTCGGCGGGATCCGCGCTATTTTGTGGCTCATGCTCAATGCCGAACGTGATGCGGTCGCCCTCCGCTTCGCGGAGTTGCTTCGCGATCTGGAGCGCACGCAACCCAATGACACCGAGACCGCGCTGCGGGAGCTGACCGTCAATGCAGCAGCCGCGCTGCCGGGCGCCGTGTCGGCGAGCATCACGGTCGCGACCCGCGAGGGTGAGGTCAAGTCGGTGGCCGCAACCGATTCGGTGGCCGACAAGATCGACGACATCCAGCGTCGCACCAAGCAGGGGCCCTGTCTGGAGGCCGCCTGGGAACAGCACACGATGCGGATCCGTGATGTCGAGACCGAACAGCGCTGGCCGCTGTTCTGCCAGGAGACGCGGCAGAACACCAGCATCCGGTCCTCCCTGGCGTTTCAGCTGTTCCGCAACCGTGAGGCGATGGGAGCCCTGAACTTCTACGGAGAACAGACCGATGCCTTCGATGACGACGCCGTCGAGCTGGGGCTGATCCTTGCCACGCACACCGCGGTCGCCTGGAATCTGCTGGTGCGCGACGAGCAGTTCCGCAGCGCACTGGCTTCCCGAGATCTGATCGGCCAGGCCAAGGGCATCCTGATGGAGCGCTTCGGGGTGGACGCGGCCGGTGCCTTCGGGCTCTTGCGCAGACTCTCCCAGGAGAGCAATACGCCCCTGGTCGAACTCGCCGAGAAGGTCATCGATTCCAGGACTGGGGAGGACCGACCCGTTTGAATTTCCTCACGTGGGTAAACTGAACCCATAGACCGTGGGTTCAGGTACGACGCCCATCCGGAGCCATTTTTGTGGAGCCCAGATGACGTCCGACCCCGTTGCTGCCGCCCTGGCCGAGCGAGCAGGCATCAACTCCAGCGATCCCGAGCTGATCCAGAAGTATCTGGACCAGTGCTATTCGACCAGATTCAGCATCACCCGCACCGATGGCGCCGATCACGGGCCATGCTCGTGCACACACTCCAGGGTCGATGTCGACACCTTCGCGATCGAGGAGATCCGGCACACCGGAGTGGTGCAGCTGCGCGCCGAGCATGTCCCAGCGGTCGTCGCGCTGCACGTCCTGGCCGGCCGGGTCGAGGTACAGCACGGCGGCTTCGCCACGGTGGCGGAACCCGGGACGTGGATCCTGGCCTCGAGCGGCCTCGGCCCCGTGCGCGTGGTCCTCGCCGATGCCCAGCTGCGGTCGGTGGTGGTGTCCAAGGCCCTGCTCGCCGAGGTCGCGGCGATAGACACCGAGTCCCCGTCGGTACCACGCTTCACCGCGCTCACACCCGATGAGTCGCACGCCACGCATGCGTTGGAGGCCACCGAACGGTTCCTGGACAGCTTGTTGACCTCCGACAACACCACCGACGACCCGATCGTGCTGCGCTCGGCAGGCCGGATGCTGGCCAGTGCGGTGCTGAGCACCTTCCCCAACGACCTGCCGACGGGATCCCCGGATGCCGATGCCGGTGCCGGTGCCGACCAGCCCGCCCTGCTGCGCCAGGCGGTCAACTTCATCCAGGACAACGCCGCACGCGATATCAGTGTCCGAGACATCGCGGCGGCCCTGTACCTGTCGCCGCGAACCGTCCAGTACCTGTTCCGGCGGCACCTCAACACCACGCCGACGGCCTATCTGCGCACCATCCGGCTGGCGCAGGCGCGCAAGGAACTCATCGCCGGCGACCGGTCGGTGACCACGGTTGCGGCGACGGCGGCGCGGTGGGGTTTCGCCCATACCGGCCGGTTCGCCGTGCTGTATCGGCGGACCTACGGCGAGAGTCCGCACGAGACGCTACGGCGGTGAGGCGCGCCTGCGCTTCGCCCAGCGGCCGATGATCGTCGCAATGTGGATTCAGTATCCCGGTAGCCTGGAGGCCGGTTGAGCAGCAGCCGCACAGGTCGCCTCAGCGACACCCCGCTTCGAGTGAGGGCGTCATGACAGACACACTTCCCAGCGACACCCCGTTGCCCGTCGGTACCGCCCGGCGCGCTCTGCAGATGACCACGCACTGGCAGGATTTCGATCTGGCAGTGGTGACGGTGACCGGCGAACTGGACGCGACCAACACCGATATCCTTCTCGACTACGCGCTGAGCAAGGTCGTGCTGTGCCAACGGATGGTGCTGGACCTCACCGATATCGACTTCTTCGGCTGTGCCGGGTACACGATGCTGAAGACACTGGAGTACCGGTGCATACTGGCCGACGTGGTGCTGACGCTGCTGACCGGCGCACCGGTGCGGCGGGTCCTGAAGGTCTGCGAGTACGCGGCCCGACACGGCCTCTGATCTCGGACCCTCGCCGGCCTCGCGCCGCGTCGACCCGCCGCGGGCGACCGTGCAAAGATCGGCTTCGATGTCCGCGTTGATCGGCAGGAATGCCGAATGCCAAGTGCTCGAAGCGCTCCTGCGCACCGTCCGAGACGGCGACAGCGAGGTCCGGGTGCTGCTCGGACAGGCCGGCGTCGGAAAAACCAGCCTGCTCGGTCATCTGCGCGCGTCCGCCGCCGACTTCCAGATCCTCGAGGCCACCGGCATCGAGTCGGAGATGGAACTGCCATTCGCGGGACTGCATCAGGTGTGCGCGCCCATCCTGGACCTGCGCGCCGCACTGCCTGCCCCGCAACGCGCGGCATTGGAGAGCGCCTTCGGGCTCAGTGACACCGCGCCCGCCCCGGACCGCTTCCTGGTCGGCCTCGCCGTCATAGGGTTGCTCGTCGACGCCGCCGCGCGGCGTCCGGTGCTGCTGGTCGTCGATGATCTGCAGTGGCTGGACACCGTGTCGGCACAGACGCTGTTCTTCGTTGCCCGCCGGCTGCCCGACGTCCGGGTCGGCCTTGTCCTTGCGCTGCGTACGCCCATCGACGGTATCGCCGGGTTGCCTGCGATGGCCGTTCCGGGCCTGGCCGACGACAGCGCACGCGAGCTGCTGGAGTCGGTGTTCCCCGGCCGCCTGGACCCGGCGGTTCGCGACCGCATCGTCGCCGAGGCACGCGGCAATCCCCTTGCTCTGCAGGCCATTTCACAGGGACTCAATGCCGTCGACCTGGCGGGCGGTTTCCAGCGCCCCGACCGGCGCCCGGTGGTCGCCGAGATCGAGGATCACTATCTGTCGACGCTACGGTCCCTGCCTGCAGATGCCCGCCGGGTGGTGCTGCTGGCCGCCTCCGAACCCGTCGGTGATCCGTCGCTGCTGCGTCGTGCGATGGAGGTGCAGCAGGTACCTGCCTCGGCGGAGACGGCCGCGCGGGATGCCGGGCTGATCACCGTCGACACCCGGGTGCAGTTCCAGCACCCGTTGGCACGCAGTATCGCCTACCGCTCGGCCACCACCGACGAACGTCGGGCCGCCCACCGCGCGTTGGCCGCCGGCACCGACCCGACCGTCGATCCCGACCGCCGCGCCTGGCACCTGGCGCTGGCGGCCGACGGTGTCGACGCCGAGGTGGCCGACGAACTGGAGGCCTCGGCGCGGCGCGCCCGTCAGCGCGGTGGAACGGCCGCGGCGGCAGCCTTTCTCACCAGATCTGTCGAGCTGACACCCGATCCGGCGATCCGCGGCGCGCGCGCACTGGCGGCCGCCGAAGCGCATCGCGAGGTCGCATCGTTCGACTCCGCAAGGCATCTGTTGGCGACCGCGCAGCTGTGCCCGTTGTCGGACCTGCAGCAGGCACAGTGGGCGCAGTTGCGGACCCGCCTGACGTTCGTCTCGGCAAGGACCAGGGGCGACGCCCAGGCGCTGTTGTCTGCGGTCGACCAGTTCCGCACGGTGGCAGAACAATTGCAGGTGCTTGCTCCGGCGATGGCCGGGGCAGCCTATCTGGAGGCGATGACGGCGGCGATGTACGTCGGCCGCCACGGCGGCACCAAGGCCGCCGAGATCGGTGCGGCCGCCCGCACCGCATTCGCCGCCGTCGAGGGCGGTCGCCCGCTCGATCAGGTCGCCAGGGCGCTGGCCGACCGGCTTGCATCGGGTGCGGAGGCCGCCATGCCCGCCGTGCAGACGGCGCTGGAGGCGTTGAAGACGGCCGGTCGCGACGAGGTCGCCGGTGCCGGTAACGACTGGTTCTGGCTCGGTTTCCCGGTCGTGCACGAATCCCTGATCCACGAGGCATGGGACGACGAGGGCTGGCGCGATATCTCCGCATACGCCATCCAGCTCGCAACCGAGCGCGGCGCACTCACCCTGTTGCCCGCATCCCTGCTGGCCCGCGCCGGTTCCGAGATGGAGGCCGGTGCACTGGATTCGGCGCGTGACCTGGTTACCAAGGCACACGAGATCTCGGTCGCCACCGGATACACGCCGCCGCGGTATCACCGTCTCGTTCTTGCGGCGTGGTCCGGCGATGACGTCGAGGCGTCTCGGCTCATCGACGCCGCACTCAAGGACAGCACCGCCCGCGGCGAGGGCCGCATCACGGGATTGGCTCATTACGGTGCCGCCGTGCTCAACAACGGCAGGGGCCGCTACCAGGAGGCGCTGGACGCGGGGTTGCGCGCTTTCGCCTATGAGGACCTTGGTTTCTACAACGAGATGCTGTTGGAGCTCATCGAGGCCGCGGTCCGCTGCGACCAACCCGAGCGGGCCGCCGAAGCGATGGAACATCTGCAGGCACGCACACTGGCCGCCTCGACCCCACGGGCGCTGGGGTCACTCGCTAGGTCGCGGGCACTGCTCGCCGACGGACCGGCCGCCGCGGAGCTCTATGACGAGGCGCTCGACCAGTTCGGCAGGACCAGGCAGGCGGCACAGCTGGCCAGGACACACCTGCTGTACGGAGAATGGTTGCGTCGCAATCGTTCCGCCAAACTGGCCCGCGAACAGCTACGCGTGGCACATGAGTCGTTTCACCGGATGGGCGTGGCCGGGTTCGCCGAACGCGCACGGCGTGAACTCCAGGCCACCGGCACCAAGACCCGCAAGCAACCGACCGCGGCCGGTGACGCACTGACCTCCCAGGAACAGCAGATCGCGCAGTTGGCAGGTCGCGGACTGACGAACCAGGAGATCGCCGGCGAGCTGTTCATCAGCGCGCACACGGTGGAGTATCACCTGCGAAAGGTATTCGCCAAGTTGAATATCCGCTCGCGTCGTGAGCTCAGGACACATATCTGAGACGGCTCGTGCACCGGGTCAGTCGCCCAGCATCACGATATTGTCGGCGAGCTCGTTTCGCGGGATGGTCAGGTTGTTGGCCGGGAAGGCCGGGTCCGCATAACCGATGCTCAGTCCGCACAGGATGATCAGCTCGTCCGGGATACCGAGGTGTTGCTTGACGAGGTCGGGATACAACGTGGTGGATACCTGCACACAACTGTCGATGCCGCGGTCGGTCAGCGCCAGCAGCAGGGTCTGGACGAACATGCCGACACCGAGGGCGTCGGGCAGCCCGAGATCGCGGTGCATACACACCATGCCCGCCACCGGTGCCCCGAAGAAGTCGAAATTGCGCAACTGCGCGTTCCAGCGGGCCTCGGTATCGTCTCGCGCCACCCCCATCGAACCGTAGACCAGCGCTCCCAGTTCACGTCGGAGCGCGGCGAACGAGTCGGGTAGACCGAGGTTCGCCGGCGGGTTCGTCCGCGCCTCGGCCGACAGTGCGGCGCCGAGAGACTCCCGGCGGGAACCCGTGGCCAGGTAGAGCCGCCACGGTTGCACGTTGGAATTGGACGGTGCCCGCATGGCCAACGCCAGCGACTCCGTCAGCAACTCCACCGGAACGGGTTTGTCGCGCAGGAACATCCGGGTCGATCGACGGTGCTCGACGACATCGGCGAGGGTGCTCATCGGGCACCGAGCCAATCCACCAGCCGGGTCGTTGCCAGCTCCGCGCCGGGACCGGTCACCAGGCTCGTCGCGGTGACCGGGGTGCCGAAATAGGTGGCCTCCGGGTCGGTGACGATGCGCAACTGGTCGGCACCCGGAAGCACCAGCTCGGCGAGTTCGGCGAACGAGAAGGTGTCGGGTCCGCCCAGATTGTGCACGCCGTCGATCGGAGCCTCGCCGGCGACCCGCGCCAGCACGGCACTCACCTCGGCCGCGGCAATCGGCTGGATCAGCGCATCCGGTGCGCGGACAACACCGTCGGTGATCAGCGAGGCGGCGATCATCTCGGTGAACTCGTGGAACTGGGTGGCCCGCACGATGGTGTATGGCACGCCCGACTGCGCGATGGTGTTCTCCTGCACGACCTTTCCGCTCAGATATCCGCCGCCGCGCAGGCCGTCGACACCGACGATCGACAGTAGGACGTAATGGCCCACACCGGCTTTCTTCGCGGCACCGCTGATGTTGGCAGCGGCCGCGGTGAAGAACGCCAGCGCGGCGTCATCGTCCATCGTCGGCGAGTTCAGCACGTCGATCACGACGTCCGCCTCCGACAGCGCCTCCACCAGGCCTGTGCCGAGGGCGGCGTCGACCCCGGATCGCCGGGACGCGGCCCGCACCCGGTACCCCGCAGCGGTCAGCATGTCGACCAGCGGTGCACCGATCTGCCCGGTGGCACCTATGACGGTGATGTTCTCGGTGGTCATGATCGTCGTCTCCTCAGTGGCATGGACAGCTGAGAAGAGATTCGCACCGCGATGGGGTCATCCGTATCACGGAAAGCCCGTAGTCCTGGCCGTGATGGCTCAACCGGCTGTCAGCAGGATGTACTGGGCCGCGGTGCGCTGATGCACATCGGGCAGCGCGTCCCCGTTCACCTCGACCGCGTACTCACCGGCCAGCGCGACACAGTAGAACGACTTCCCGCGGGTGGCGCAGTGGCTCTCCGGCAGTTGCGGCACCGGCTCGACGGCCTCGCCCTGGTTCAGGATCTCCTTGCTGAACGCATTGACGATCATCAACGCCGACCCCGGGTTGCGGGCCTGATACACACTCGCAGCGGCCATCGCGACCGAGGTGACGCCGGTGTCGGAGAACAGCGTCTTCGATTCCAGCGGGTTGGTCTGGAAGTGCATGGCGCCGCGTTCGTCGTACACGGCATTCTTTGTCGAACTCGGATTGGACTCCGCCGGAAGCGTTTTGGCAAGCAGACCGGTGGGGTCGAGCTCGACCTCGGCGAGCGCACCCGGATCGGCAGGAGCGAACTTGTCGACCCGCGGTCCTTGCAGTTCGACCACCTTCTGCACCAGCATCGCCGCCGCGTCCAAACCATCGGCGGACTGGGTGAGTTGCATGAACACGAAGGGACCGTGTGGGGTGAAGGATCGGATGACCGCCCACGGCCGATCCGATCCGGTCGGGGTGAACGGGTAGGTGAATGCCAGGGTCTCGGGATGGCCGGGAATGGTCGCCGGGACCGGCGTGGCACCACGCACCGACTGCTCGGCGGTCGCGCTGTTCATATCGGTGGCGGCCGCCTGTGCGGCGGCCGGATCCGGGAATCGCATGACCGCGTTGATCATGATGGCCTTGTCGGGAGCCTCTCGCGCGGAGGCGAAACCGTTGACGAAGCCGTGCCCCTGCGCCCGTTGCGCCACACTGTCGGGTGAGAACTGGGACAGTTGGGTGGGAGCATCCAGCAGGTAGAAGGTGCTCAGGTACGGGGAGATCAGCTCACGGTTGGCCTCCCACGGACCGACGACGTGATCGGCCAGCCGCTGGGCGTCGACCACCGCCCCCAGCTTCGGGTCACCGGCCCGGCCCAGCGGCGGACGCGGCGCGGTCGGATACCTACCAGCATCCAGCTGCGCCGCACCGACGATCGGGGGCAGCGAGGTCTGCGGCGTCGATGCCGCCGGACCGCCCGGCGCCGGCGGCTGCGGAGACGCGCATCCGGTCAGGATCACCATGACCGCAGCGGTGCCGACTGCGGCGGGGAACACACCCATCCTCTTCACGCACAGACCCTAACCCCGGGTGCGGGCCCGTGTGCCTGGCTAGGGGCGAATCATTGCGCCGCACCGTACTCCAGTGCGCTTTCGGAGGAATCCACCCGCCCGTTGCTGGAGATGGTCAACAGGTCGGGCATGACCGCGTAGCGGGCGCCGTCGGCTGGATTGACGGCGACGAATCCGGGGCCGGACCGCTGCGCGTTGCGTATCTCGAGGTTGGCGCCGTCCCGCAAGCGTTCACCGCGGTAATAGAAGTCGCCGGATGTGGTCTGGCAGATGATCGCCAGCGACTGGGCGGTCCGGATCAGTGCGACCGGCGAGCTGGAGCTGTCGCAGCGGGCCGAATGCCCGACGAAACCTCGTGAGTCCGTTCCGGATACCCCGTCGACGGCGGCTGTCGACCGGCCCGCCTGCGACGGCCCTGTCGGTTCCGATGACTGTGCCGGCGCGGCCAGTGGCGATCTCGATGACGGCGTGTCGTCACCGCCGAGTACCAGTGCCGATGCCAAAGCCGCTGCGATGGCGAACAATCCGATGGTTGCCAGCGCCACCATCCACCGGGTGGATATGCGGCGCCGGGTGCGCGGCGGCAGCGGTGTCACCACCGAGGGATGCGGCGTCGGGTACACCGCGGAGTATCGCTGGGTTCCCGCCGGCGAGCCGGCTGATCCGGGCACCGCCGGCGAGCCGGCGAGATGGGGCACCGCCGGCGGGCCGGCTGATCCGGGCACCGCCGATCGCGCGTCGTCGACGACCCGCACGGCCGCCCTGGCCAACTCACCCGCCGTCGGGTAGCGCCGGTTCGGGTCCTTGGCCATCCCGCGGGCGATCACGTCATCGAACGCCCGGCTGACCCCACGGCGCATGATGCTCGGCCGCGGCGGTGCGGAGAACATGTGTGCGGCCCACACCTGCCGGACATCGTCGGCGGCGTACGGTTCCAGACCCGTGAGGCTCTCGTAGAGCACGCAGGCGAGCGAGTAGACATCGGCCGCCGGCGCACCGCGATCACCGCTGAAACGCTCGGGTGCCAGGTAGGCGCTGGAACCGACGACAAGCCCTGTCGAGGTCACCGACGGTTCTCCCCCGCCGTGCGCGATGCCGAAGTCGACCAGGTAGGCGAAATCCTCTGTGGTCAGCAGGATGTTCTCGGGTTTGACATCACGGTGCACCAGGTTCGCAGCGTGTGCGGCGTCCAGCGCCGTGGCCACCTGCGCGATGATCGACGTCGCGCGGCGCGGCGCGAGCGCACCCTGGCCCCGCAGGATGTCCTTGAGGCTGGGGCCTTCCACCAGGCGCATGTCGATGTACAGCACACCGTCGATCTCACCGAAGTCGTGCACGGGGATGATGTGCGGCGAGTGCAACCGCGCGGCCAACCGGGATTCCCGGCGGAACCGATCCCGGAAGCTGGGGTCGGTCGCAAGGTCGGCGCGCAGCAGCTTGATCGCCACCATCCGGTCGCGGACGGTGTCGTAGGCGCGGTACACCTCGCCCATGCCACCCACGCCGAGCACGGATTGCAGCTCGTAGAGTCCGAACCGGGTGCCCAGCCGAGAGCCGCCCTTCACGGTGCCCACATGTCGTCCTTTTCGTTTCGGAGGTCGCCGACGGGTTTCCCGCCGCGCAGCGATCCCTAACTACAGCGACGGTGCGGAGGCGCTCACGGAGTTCATCACCAGCTGATACAGCGGCAGACCCCAGGCGTGCGGGCCGCTGGTCGCCGGTTCGTAGGCGGTGTGGATGGCGATCGAGGAGGCGGGGATCTCCTCGAGGTCGGGGTTGTAGTCACATACCGGGTCGCCCACATCGCACACGCTCACGGTGCGGGCGCCCATCCGCGGGTCCAGCGGAGAGGTGTCGGTGGAGGCCAAGAAGGAATGCTCCTGCGCGACGCCCTTGCCGGGGCCCGGCACCGCGGCCGCCGAGCCGAGGTTGATGGTGGTGTCGGCGGGCAGCCTGTCACCGTCGGCCACCAGCAGCGCCGCGACGACCTGCGGATTGTCGGCGAGATCATGCAGATTGCGGTGGACCACCATGGCGCCCTGGGAGTAGCCGGCCAGCACCACCTTCGACTGCGGGCACCGGGCCGTATAGGCCTCGAGTTGCTCTGCGGTCGCGTCGGTGCCGTCTTCGACACTGTCCATGAAGTTCATCCAGCCGCCGAGCCCACCGGCTAGCGGTACGGGCGCAGCCGGGTACTGCACCGCTTCGGCGGTCATGGTGCGGCCGCCGGCCGCCAGCGCATTGCTGAGCTGCTGGTAGGAGGCGTACACCACATCACCCATACCGGCGTTGGACACCAGCTGGGCGCCGTCGCGTTGACCGGAACCGGCGGCGCCGATCCAGTGCACGTCGGCGCAGGCCGGCTCGGCGTTGGCGGTGGGCGCTGCGGCCAGCGCCGTCGCGGCCATCAGCGCGGCCGCCCCAAGTCGGAGGATCACATGGGTTCTATCGGTGCCGGGGCGGGCCGGCGTTACCGGTATCGCACGAGACCCTGCTCACGCCGGTAGGTGCACCATCGCCCGACGGAACTCGGTGGGGCTGACACCCCGGACCCTCTTGAACGCCGAACTGAACCCGAACGGATCGGAGTAGCCGACCGTGCGCGCGATCTCCGCCACGGTGGCCCGGTTCTCGATCAACAGGTCGGCGGCCAGGGTCATCCGCCACGTCGTGAGGTAGCTCGACGGTGGTTCGCCGACCAGGTCGGCGAACCGCTTGGCCAGTGTCGAACGAGCCACCCCGGCGCGTTCGGCCAGGGCTGCCACCGTCCACGGTGCCGCCGGGTCGTCGTGGATCAGCCGCAAGGCATCACCGACCACCGGGTCACGCTGGGCCGCCCACCAGGCCGGCGGCTGCCCGCCGGGACGGTCGAACCACGCCCGCAGGGTGCACACCAGCATCCAGTCCAGCAGCCGGTCCAGCACCACCTGCTGGCCGGGCGCATCGATGGCAACCTCGGCGGCCAAGTGCTCGAGCACAGCGTCACCCTCGCCGCCACCCGGCACCCGCAGCACGTCGGGCAGTTCGTCGAGAAGTCGTCGGCTGATCTCGCCACGCACCGGGTACGCGCCGACGATCGCGGTGGTGGCGTCGATGCCGCGGTCGACGAAATCACTCCAGCCCAATCGATATCGGGTGCCGCCGCATTCGGGCACGGCGCATTCGGTGCCGCACTCGACGGGGTCCGCGGCGCTGTCGAGGTCGTCGACGAAGGTGAAGGTCTGCGGGCCACGGACGATGACGGTGTCGCCGGCCCGCAGGGGTTCGGTCGCCCCGCCCTGGGTGACGATCCAGCCGCCTCCCGTCAGCACCGTGCACAGGGTCAGCGGTGCACCGTCGACGAAATGCAGATTCCACGGTGGCTGCAGGGTGGACCCACCGAAGAGTGAGCCGTTGGCGCGCACCCCGCGGAACAGGTCTCCGAAGGCGTCCATGCCGACCAGCATAGGCTGCATAGAGGTTTGGACATGAAATCTGGCTTTTCAACCATGGAATCGTCCACGCCTGCACGGTTGACTGTCACTCATGAGCAACGACACCATCCTCGTACTCGGCGCCACCGGCAAAACCGGGCGCCGTCTCCTGCCGCGGTTGCGACTGATGGGTGTGCCGGTACGGGCCGCCTCGCGATCCAGGGGCACCCGCTTTGACTGGTCGGCCCCGGATACCTGGGACGACGCATTGGCCGGCGTGGGTGCGATCTATCTGGTCGCACCGCCATGGCCCGGACCGGCGGCCGACTTCCTGGCCCGCGCGGAGGCGGCCGGGGTGCGCCGGGTGACGGTACTGTCCGGTCGCGGCGCCGACCAGTGGGGCGAGTCCACCTTCGGGCTGGATATGCGGTCCGCCGAGGCCGCCGCGCGGAACTCGACACTGGAATGGACCATCTTGCGGCCCAACAACTTCGCGCAGAATTTCGACGAGGACCTGTTCCGGGCACCACTGCAGGCGGGAGAGCTGGTGCTACCCGCCGGTGATGTACCCGAACCGTTCATCGACGTCGATGATGTCGCCGACGTCGCGGCGCGGGTATTGACCGAACCGGGGCATGCCGGCAAGGTCTACGAGCTGAGCGGTCCGGAACCGGTGACCTTCGCCGCTGCCACCGAATTGATCTCGCGGGCAACGGGTCTGCCGATCGCGTACAAGCAGGTGACCGCCGAGGAGTACATCGCCGCCCTCGTCGAGTCCGGCGCCGACGAACAGGACGCCGAGCACGTGGCGGCCATGTTCACGCTGATGGCCGACGGCGGGATCGCAGGCACCACCGGCGAGGTCGCCGCGGTCCTCGGACGAGAACCACGCGGTTTCACCGATTACGTGACCCGTGCGGCCGCGGCGGGAGCGTGGGACCGGTGAGCGCCCTCACCGCAGCAGACATCGCCCTGCTACGTAGGCCACTGTACGGATTCCTCACTGT
The DNA here is from genome assembly GCF_000691525.1 of Mycolicibacterium neoaurum ATCC 25795. Classification (GTDB taxonomy): domain Bacteria; phylum Actinomycetota; class Actinomycetes; order Mycobacteriales; family Mycobacteriaceae; genus Mycobacterium; species Mycobacterium neoaurum. The sequence goes on along the minus strand of NZ_JMDW01000007.1, from coordinate 101,729 downwards.
CGCAGGCGGTCCCGATCCCGCACAGCCACGCCCGGTCTGGTACGAGTACGCCGACGACGGCACGATCGGTCTGTTCACCGAGGCCCGCTCGGTCAAGGTGCGCCGGTTGCGGCGGGACGCCCGCGCCTCGCTCGTGGTCACCGCGCCGGTCGGCGAACGGGAGCACTGGGTGTCGGTCGCAGGCAGGGTGGACATCCACACCGACGGGGCGGCCGAGCTGGCGGCGAGGCTGGCGGTCCGCTACTGGGATCTGCAGGATCCGATCCGGGCCCAGGAACTGGCGGCGATGCAGTCGGTCGAGCTGTTGCGGCTGGTCATCCACCCGGACACGATCACCCGGTACGCGATGGGCTAGCGGGCGACCGTCACGACGCTACTTTCCGGCGTTGCGGGCCAGGTCGATGGCGTACTGGTTGACGAAGGTTCCGGCGCTGGGCTCACCGCGATCACACGAACCGTCGGATTCCCCGACCCGTTTGACCCACAGGTAGGCGTCGATCTTCGGGTTGGCGGTCGCGGTCGTCGGCGGGACGCCCAGCGCGCGCCCCGGCGGGTTGCACCAACTCAGCGGGCTGTCCGGCGCCGGTCCGTTCCCGTTGCGGGAGGTGTCGATGACGTAATGGGCACCGTTGGTCATCCCGGAGATGGCCTCGCCGTAGCCGATCTGTTCCTCGGTGGTGAAGTAGTTCGTGGTGTTCAGGCTGAACCCACGCGCACGCTCGATGCCGACCTGGTTGAGCCGGTTGGCCATCTCGCCCGCGTCGACCCACCGGGAGTGTCCGGCATCGATGTAGACAGCGGCCGCGGGATCGCGGGTCAAGGTGTCCACCGCGTACCGGATGAGGTCGAACCGCTCCTGGCGCTGGTCGCCGGACAGGCAGTCCGCCATCGCCAGCGCGTCCGGCTCCAGGATGATGGCGGCCGGCGCACCGCCGAGCCCCGCTGAGATGGCGTCGATCCACTGGCGGTAGCCGTCCCCGGAGCCGAACCCGCCGGCGGCGAAGCTGTAGCAGTCACGGTGCGGCAGCGCGTAGATCGCGAGCACCGGTGTCGCTCCGGCGCCTTGAGCGGCACCCACGAGCTTGCTGACCGTTGCCGACACCGTCGATGCGGGGAAGGCTTGGTCCAGCCAATAGGCCTGCGGGGTATTGGCCACATAGTCGAGCTGCGGGTTCCCCGGCGACGCCTGCGCGGCCCGCATTGCCTTGGAGATGGGATCGACATAGAAGGGCCTGCCGGCCAATGGGTTCGCCTCGCTGGCCAACCGCACCTGCGGTACGGAGACCACCGGGAGGCCGACGGCGACGAAGGCGGCGATGGCGAAGAAGGGGGCAAGCCACCGCGCGACGGTGCCAGCAGCAGAGGACATCACATCCACAAAAGTTAGTGCGGCTCGGTGTTGAAGGCCAATCGCTCACGCCCTGGTCACGGGCCATTTCGCGCCATGGCAAACTCGTGGTTGTCGGCCCCGCGCGAAGCCACGTGCCACTCCACGGCCGCACTGCGCCGGCCAGCAACACATCAACGTCAATTTGCGGGTAGTCACAGCAGCACCACGGGTTGCAGCGGGAGCCCGCCGCGCAGCGTCGTCACGGTCCGCGGAGCCCGGTGCTGCCGTGCTCGTGGTCGGCGGTGGCCCAGTGCCAGAAGTCGGCGTCCTCGGTGATTCTGCGGAACTGCACGAGGACCTGCTCATCGGAGAACTCGTCGATCAGCGCGACCCACTCATCACGTGACAACGCACCGAGGTCGCAATCAGTGGACGCATCGAGGGCGGCCCGCAGCCCGCCATCGCCGCCATCACCCCCGCCGCCGCCGTCGTTAACCGAACATACACTCGACCACCGACAAGTGCCGCGGGCGACGTTCAGGCGGCCACCGCCGCCGGCACGGCCAGCGCCGCGCGCAGCAGAGTACGTCCGCGATGCAGACGCGAGAGCACCGTTCCCATGGGTGTGTGCATCATTTCGGCGATCTCTCGACAGGAGTAACCGTCGATGGCCGCGTAGCAGAGCACCTCGCGGAACTGCTCGGGCAACGCGGCAAGCGCCGAAGCCACCGCGTCGTCGGGCATGGTCTCCAGCACCTCGGCCTCTGCAGATCTCATCCGGCGCGCCGCGCTCACCGCGGAGACGTCATCGCAGAGAAACTCCGGGCGCCGCACGCTTTTGCGGTAGTTGCCGATATGGGTGTTGGTCATGATCCGAAACAACCAAGCCCGCATATTCGTGCCAGGCTCGAACGCCTCGAAACCGGCGAACGCCTTCAACAACGTCTCCTGCAGCAGCTCCTCGGCATCGGCGCGGTTGCGCGTCAGGCGGAACGCGCCGCGGCGCAACACATCCAGATGCTCGCGCACATCGTGGTCGAAAGCGTCGGCGAGGGCGGCATCCATGGGGGCTCCTTGGCGGTCACAGCTGGTGATGCGTGCAATCGTGTCGCGCAGCCGCATTCCACGTCTGCACCGCTGACGCCAAAGGCCGACGACGGCCACCGGTAGTCGTCGATACCCGCTAGCGGTACCGTTCGACCGCACCGACCGGTCACTCCGGACGGCGAACGGTCTCGGTAAACCAACAGCGCGGTCACGGTTGCATGACGTTATCTGCAACGTCGACAACGTAATTCGCCGTATCCGAGGCGCCTTGAGCGCACGCCGAGAACCCCGCCCGAGTTTACCCCCGAAGCCGTGGGCACATTTTGACATATCGGACAATTCGACGCCCACGAAGGTAGTTGCGATCGAAACTAGCTGGAACGAGCCTCGCCACCGCACCTGACCACGCCATCTCTGGCCGACAGTCGTCCACCCGAGTGATCACGTGCGGTTTTGCTGGTCCCCCTCGGGGCTCGGGCCGCGGTGGCGACCGGTGGCCGAACATCCGGTCCACAACCTGCACTGCGGGAATGCTGTTGCGCCGCTTACATTGATGGCCGTCACAGCTTGTTCCGCTCCGGACTGCCAGAGAGGCCGTCATGCTGTCTCCATCATTCCGCCGCGCCACACGACGAGCACGAATCGTCGCATTCATCGCGGCTGTGCTGTGTGCAACCTCGGTTCAGATACCCATCTCACATGCCGCGGCACCGCCGCGGGTCGACGCCTCGGCACGCGCGCTCGGTATCGCGGAATCGAATCTCTACTTCATGTCACCGGACGAATTATCCACTGCAATAGCGTCTTTCGAGGTCATGGGAGTCACCCAGATCCGGATCTTCCTGCCATGGCGAGCCATGGAGCCGTCACGGGGCACCTATAACTGGACGATATCCGATCGCATTCTCGACGCTGCGGCCGACAAGGGAATCGCAGTGGTCGGCGCGGTGACGAGTACCCCGATCTGGGCCGCTGACAACGGATTCTGGCTGCCGAATGCCGCCCCGCGCGACCCCGCCGATTACGCATCCTTCATGACGCAGGTGGCGATGCGTTACGGCGCGGGCAGCGCCCGGCCCCGGATCGCGGCCTACGAGATCTGGAATGAGCCCAATGCGAACATCGGTTGGTCACCGGAACCCAATGTCGCCGGTTACACGAATCTGCTCAAAACGGCCTATTCCGCGATCAAGGCCGTCGAGCCCGGCGCACTGATCGTCGGCGGTGTCCTCGGCGCGGGGCTCAGCTTCGGGACGTGGACCATCAATCCGGTCGACTACCTCACCCAGATGTATGCCAATGGCGCACGCGGCTACTTCGACGCGTTGTCCTTCCACCCGTACAACTTCTCCAGCAGCTTCTCCGCCGGGATGCCGTACGCGAATACCCCGTATCGGCAATACCTGTCGATGCGGCAGTTGATGGACCAAGCCGGTGACACCGACAAGCTGATCTGGACCACCGAATACGGTGTGCCGACCTCGGCGGTGGACGCGGCAACGCAGGCGGCCTGGATCATCGATTTCGCCAACACGTGGTCCCAATTGCCCGGCGTCGGGCCGATGTTCATCTACTCGCTGTCGGACCGTCCGAACGAGACGCCGTGGGGCATCTACGACACCAACTGGGTGGCCAAACCCGCGGTCTCGGCGATCCACGACTGGATCGCCGAGCACAGCGGCGGATCCGTGCTGCAGCAGCTCAGCGGGGGCTGATCCGATCCGAACGGAACCGATCGGTTGTCACGGCGTCACCTCACTGACCTGCCCGTCGCGGACCGTCCAGTGCCGATCCAGGCGGACGTTCTGCAACATGCGCCTGTCGTGGGTGACCAACAGTAACGTCCCGTCATAACCGTCGAGCGCCTGCTCCAGCTGCTCGATGGCGGGCAGGTCCAGATGGTTCGTCGGTTCGTCGAGCACCAGCACGTTGGTGCCGCGTGCCTGGAGCAGCGCCATCCCGGCACGCGTCCGCTCCCCCGGGGAGAGATCATCCACCTCACGCTCGACATGGTCGGCCCGCAGGCCGAACTTGGCCAACAGCGTGCGCACATCCGCGGTGGGCCAGTCCGGCACGTGCTCCTCGAAACGGTCGACCAAGCGCCCGGGGCCGCTGAATTCGGTTCGGGCCTGGTCGATCTCACCGATCGCCACGCTCACACCCATGCTCGACCTTCCGCTGTCGGGTGCTCGGCGACCGAGCAGCAACCGCAACAGGGTCGACTTTCCCGCGCCGTTGGGGCCGGTGATGCCGATCCGATCGCCCGCGCTGACCTGTAGCGATACCGGACCGAACAGGAAATCGCCCTGCCGCACAGCAGCATCGTCCAGCGTCGCGACCACCGAGCTGGAACGCGGTGCGGCACCGATACTGAACTGCAGCGACCACTCCTTGCGCGGCTCCTCGACCTCTTCCAGACGGGCGATCCGGCTCTCCATCTGCCGGACCTTCTGCGCCTGCTTCTCACTGGATTCCGTCTGCGCCCGGCGGCGATTCTTGTCGTTGTCCGGAGCTTTGCGCATCGCGTTACGCACACCCTGGCTCGACCACTCTCGCTGCGTCCGCGCCCGCGCCACCAGATCGGCTTTCCGGTCGGCGAATTCCTCGTACTCTTCGCGGCGATGCCTGCGCGCAACCGCGCGCTCTTCGAGATAGCTCTGATAACCACCGCCGTAGACCGTGGTCTGGTTCTGCGCGATATCGAGTTCCAGCACGCGAGTCACCGTGCGCGTCAGGAACTCCCGGTCGTGGCTGACCAGCACGACCCCGCCACGCAGATCCCGCACGAACTGTTCGAGTCGTTCCAGACCGTCGAGATCGAGATCGTTGGTGGGCTCATCGAGCAGGACGATGTCGAACCGGGACAGCATCAAGGCCGCCAATCCGACCCGGGCCGCCTGGCCACCCGAAAGAGCCGTCATGAGTGTGGAATCCGGTTCGACGTCCAGTGCCAGATCCGCCAAGACCACCGGCAGCCGCTCCTCCAGGTCGGCCGCACCGGTGGCCAGCCAGTGATCCAGCGCCGTGCCGTAGGCATCGGCGGCGGCATCGGATTCCGACAATTTCTCCGCCGCAGCCTCCATGGCGGCCGTAGCGGCCGCGCATCCGGTCCGCCGCGCGATATAGGCCGCGACGCTCTCACCGGCGACACGTTCATGCTCCTGCGGTAGCCAGCCGATGAACGCGTCGGCGGGGGCACGGCTGACCATGCCGTCCAATGGCGACAGCTCTCCTGCGAGGATCCGCATCAGGGTGCTCTTGCCCGCACCGTTGGCCCCGACGACACCGAGCACATCGCCCGGACTCACCGTCACGTTCACGTTCTCGAACAACGTCCGGTGCGCGTACCCGCCGGCCACGTCCTTGACCACGAGGGTGGCGGTCATGCGGGCACACTCGCGCCGCAGATGCCGCAGACCTCGAACTGCGTGCGCCCCCAGCGCGCGATCGGGACGAAGAACAGCGTGAATTGCCGGTACCGGCGTACCCGCGACCATGCCGTGGTGTTGTGACAGCGCGGGCAGGTCCGGACGCCGGCCTCGCCGAGCAGCTTCTGTTTGGTGCCGAAGCCGAAGATGAAGAGCACGGCTCCAGCCTAGAGAGATCGCATCGTCCACACCGCCACCACCAGAACGCCACCACTAGATTCGCTCACCATGAGCAGCTCGATCCGCGCGGCGACGGCCGACGATATCGCCGCCGTCGAGCAGATCGTCGCGCTCGCCTACCGTCCCTATATCGCGCGCATCGGCCGAGCACCCGCTCCGATGACCGCCGACTACCGCGCGCTGCTGCCGCACACCCACGTCCTGACCGACGACGACGCCGTCGCCGGGGTACTGGTCGCGATCCCCGCGACCGATCACCTGCTGGTCGACAATGTCGCCGTCGATCCGCGCCACCACGGGCGTGGATTCGGACGACGATTGCTCGAGTACGCCGAGCAGCAGGCGCGGCGCCGTGGCCTGCCGGCGCTGCGGCTCTACACCAACGCGGCGATGACCGAGAACCTGACCCTGTACCCGCGTCTGGGCTATACCGAGGTCGATCGTCGCATCGACGACGGATTCGACCGGGTGTTCTTCAGCAAGGCCCTGCCCCGCACGGAGTCGGGATAGCCGGGACACCCGGGGCGGTGAGCTCGCCTCGTCGATCCCCGGATTCCGGAGCCACGGCCGTTCCGCGTTAGGGTGCTGGAGACAACTTCGGCAAATTTGCAGATAGAAGATGCGAGCCCCACATGACCGCAGCAGCAGAAGCGTCGGCACTCCAAGAACGAGTCGGCCATTACTACCAGATGGACGGTACCTATCTGGTGGGTCGGGAGAAGATCCGCGAGTTCGCCCGCGCGGTGCAGGACAAGCACCCGGCGCACTGGGACCTGGACGCGGCCCGCGCACTCGGCTACCCCGGTCTGGTCGCACCGATGACCTTCACATCGGCTCCCGCCATGGCCTGCAACCAGCGCATGTTCGAGCAGATCGTCGTCGGCTACGACATGTATCTGCAGACCGAGGAGGTCTTCGAGCAGCACCGCCCGATCGTCGAGGGTGACGAGCTGACCATCGATGTCGAATTGACGTCGGTGCGCCACGTCGCGGGCCGTGACCTGATCACCGTCACCAATACCTTCACCGACACCGCGGGCGAGGTGGTACACACCCTGCACACCACCGTCATGGGTATCGGCGCCGAGGAGGTCGACCCGGCGATCCGGCCGGCAGTTCAGGGCGTGATGATGCACGGCATCAACATGCTCGGCGCCGAGGACTCCGGGGCACCGTATGAAAAATCGGTGCGCCCGGAGGGCACCGTGACCATCGCCGACGGCAGCTCGCGGACTCTCACGTCCCGGTCATTCGCCGATGTGGCTGTCGGCGACGTGTTACCGACACAGCAGGCGCGACTCTCCCGAGGTGACCTGGTCAACTACGCCGGCGTGGCCGGTGATGCCAACCCACTGCACTGGGATGAGAACATCGCCAGACTTGCCGGTCAGGACGATGTGCTGGCGCACGGCATGCTCACCATGGGCTTGGGCAACAGCTTCGGTTCGGCATGGTCCGGCGACCCGGGCGCGGCGACCCGTTACGCGGTGCGACTCTCCCAGCCCGCGATCGTGCCCGCTACGGGCACCGAGATCGAGTTCACCGGGAAGATCAAATCACTGGACCCCGAGACCCGCAGCGGCGTGCTGCTGCTCGGGGCAAAGTCCGGCGGACGCAAGATCTTCGGTTTGGCGACGCTCAACGCCCGGTTCAGCTGAGTTCAGTGCTCGTCGACGCCGGCCCGCACGCCGGCCTCGGCGAGCGCGGCAAGCACGGCCTCTCGATGGGCGCTGCCCCGGGTCTCCACGGTCAGCATCACCTCCACCTCGTCGAGCCCCAACGTCGGCGCCGTCCGGCGGTGGACGACATCGAGCACGCTGGCTCCACTGGCGCTGACGACACCGAGCAATCCGCTCAGACCGCCCGGCCGATCGGGGATCACCGCCTTGACGACCAGATACCGGCCGGCGGCCCGCAGCCCGTGGTTCATCACATGGGTCAGGACCAGCGGATCGATGTTGCCGCCGGAGAGCACGGCGCACACCGGTCCGCGGACCTGCGATGTGCTGGTCATCAGCGCGGCGACCGCGGCGGCTCCGGCCGGTTCGACCAGCAGTTTGGCGCGCTCGAGGCACAGCAGCAGCGCTCCCGACAGCGCCTCTTCGGACACCGTCACCACCGAGTCGACGAGCTCACGCACATGGGTGAAAGGCACCTGCCCCGGTAGCGGAACCGCGATCCCGTCGGCCATCGTCGACATCGACTGCATCCGAACCGGTTCACCGCGCCCCAGCGATACCGGCCAGGCCGCCGCACCGGCGGCCTGCACGCCGATGACACGTACCCGCGGGGCCAGATGGTGCATTGCCGCAGCAATGCCGGCCACCAGGCCACCACCGCCGGTCGGTACCAGAATCGTCGAAACATCGGGTATCTGGCGCAGTATCTCCAGCCCCACGCTGGCCTGTCCCGCGATGATGTCGAGGTGGTCGAAGGGGTGGATAAGCACCGCCCCGGTCTCGGCGGCGAACTCGGCCGCCGCGTCGAGAGCATCGGCCAGGGTTGCCCCGACCAAATGGACCCGACCACCGTAGGCCTTGGTGGCGACCACTTTCGGCAGCGCGGCGTTCTCGGGCATGAACACCGTCGACTCGATGCCCAACTCCGTTGCCGCCCAGGCCACCCCTTGCGCGTGGTTGCCCGCGCTGGCCGCCACCACACCGCGTGCGCGTTGCTCACGATCGAGATTGGCGATGCGGTTGTAGGCGCCACGCGGCTTGAAGGAGCCGGTGCGTTGCAGGTTCTCGCACTTCAGCCACACCTGCTGGCCGGTGCGGTCGGACAACACCCGCGATGCGATGACCGGGGTCTCCCGGACCACCGGGGCCAGCAGCTCGGCTGCCGCGGTGATCTGCTCGAGAGTTACCAGCGCCGGGTCCACCACCCCATCGTTGGCTACCAGACCGACAAGGTCAACGATCCTGCCGCGCTGTTCACCCCGTCGGTATCGGTCGCGACGATCAGGATCGTGCGGGTCGTCCACGCTCCCTGAGTGGCAGTGAAGGTGACCGCCTTGAGGGCATCTTCGTACTGCTGTTTGGTCGCAATACCCGACAGGGTCAGCGTCCTGCTCGCGGCGTCGTAGGTCGCGGTCACCGGGTTGTCCGGCAGTCCCGCGTACGTCAGGGTGTCCCCGTCCTTGCCGAACGTCGTGACTCGCACGGTAACCCGCTGCAAGTGGCTGGAGTCGCCGTCGACGATGGAGACCGCCGCGACGGGATTCACCGGTGCGTTACCGATGGTGTAGGACCGACCGCCGATCGGGGTGACCAGTGGTACCAACCGAGTCGGCGAGGACACGCCGACGGTCACGAACCCCGGGGCGATGTTCTCGATGCCGTGCTCGTCGGTCGCCGAGATCGTCAGACCACGCACCAGCGCCGCACCCTGGGTGGCACTGAACGTCACGGCCTTGAGCGCCTCCTCGTACTGAGCCAGCGTCCCCTCACCGACCAAGGTCAACGTCCGGGCGTTCGCATCCCATGTCGCAGTCACCGGATTACCCGACGGCGCAACATAACCCAACACATCACCGCTTTGACCCAGCGTCGCGATCTTCACCACGACCTTGGACAACCTGCCCGAATCACCATCGACGATGTCCACCGCCGACACGATCTTCGACGGATTACCACCGATGGTGAAACCACCACCGGCAATCGGAGTCACCAGCGGCGGAAGGGCGGACGCCGGCCACACCGCCACGGTCACGAAACCCGGTGCGATGTTGGGGATATCGTCGGAGTCGGTGGCCGATATCGTCAGACCACGCACCAGCAGCGCGCCCTCGGTCGCCGAGAACTTCACCGCCTTGATCGCCGCCTCGTACTCGGCGAGGGTCCCCGTGCCCTCCAGCGTCAGGGTCAAGGTGTCGGGATCCCAGGTTCCGAGGATGGGGCTGTCGGTGGGGGCCGTATAGGAAAGGGTGTCACCGGATTGCGCCAATGTGGCGATCTTGATGACGACCCGCTTGAGACTGGTCGAATCACCGTCGACGATGTCGACCGTCGAGACGATATGGGTGGGCTCTTCACCGAGTTTGTAGCCCCCGCCCACGATCGGGGTCACCAACGGTGGTGCCTGATAGACCGGATCGACGGTGACCGGCACGGTGACCGTCAGGTTGTCGGCCTCGGCGATTCCGAGGAACCGGGTGACCTGCTCGACGAGGGTCTGAATCTGGCCGAGGACACCGGGCAGGTGCTCGGAATCGTCGCGCACGACGATCTTGAAGCTGTCCACCAGCGGTTGCCCGGTCACCAGTGCGTACGGGGTGTAGACGAACTTCCCGCTGATGAGGTCGCGGTACACCCAGCCCTTCTCGGGCTGGATGATGTCGTAGGTCAAGATGTCACCGTTGGGGTCGGTGGCATTGAGATCGATGTAGACCTGGCCGAGGACGTTCTGTTCGTAGACGATCGGCCCGGCCACCGGCGTCCGGTTGACGAAGGTGTGGCTGATCTGCCGCGCAACCCAGGCCATCATCGTGTTCACGAGGACATCCAATGGTGACAGCGGGTTCGCCGACTCGTTGGCCGTGGCGGTGGCCGCGTACATCTTGGGTGTATCGGCGCCACCGGACACGGCGGAATCCCGCACCGATGGCGCCGGGGCCACCGTGGTGCCCGGGCCCTGCTCGGTCGGCTCTTGCTCGAGCGGGGCCGGTACGGACTCCTGGGCCTCGGACTCCGGAATCGACTCTTCGGCATCGGCAGCTGTGTCGGTGTGCCCCGAGGGTGTCGTGACGACCGATGCCGGCTCGACCGATGCGACCGGCGACCGCGACTTGCGGCCGGGATCGTTCTCGGTGTCGTTGGTGTCTACCGGTTCGGCGGGATCGACGATGACCTCTGCGGGTTCGTCGGTGGGTTCATCGGTGTCGTCGATCTCGGTGTCGTCGATCTCGGTGTCGACACGGCCGGGATCGATCGCGGCGTCGTCGTCAGCGGCCCCGGCATCGTCCTTGTCGCCGGCCTGCCCTGCCGAAGCACCGCCGGTCGGTGTGTGCGCAGAGTCGGTGTCGCGGTCCGAATCGAGGCCGGACCCGGACACCGGGCCGGCGGCCGGGGCGTTCTTCGAGTCGTTCGAGGCCGAGTCACTGCCGCTGTCGGACCGCGACGGCGACTCGGTACCGGTGTCGGCATATGCGGGCTGGGCGGTCCCGGCGATGGCGAAGCCGACACCGAGGGACACCGCTAGCGCGCCGACGCGCCCGATATGCAGTGCATAAGCAGACGTCGTCTTGCGGGCGTGGCGCGCCTGGCCCGAGTCATCACCGGACTCCAGGAGCCTGCTGGCCTGCCAGGTCGACTGGTCGCTTCGGGTGACGCGGTGACGGGCCGGGGCTGCACACATAGAAGTTCTCTCCAACGCTCTGTTCCATGCCCCCGTGTCAGTCGAGATCGCGCGCGGCTCCCCTGCGCCCGCGATCCCGCGATGCCGTCGACCGAACTTGATGTACCAGGCGTTGTTCGGCCTCCCAGACTGTAGGGGTGATTCCGATACCGAAGTAGCGTTATGACCAACAAATATTGATTTCGCAACGATCAGGCAATGCCCTCGCTGTGAATATCCTGAGCAATCGGGCCCATCGTCATCCGTCAGCAAATAGTCATGTACGTCAAATTGGTCGCGGCGCCGGCAGTGTTCCCGTCTTCCCGCCCGCACGTCTACCGCCGCAGTCCCTGCCCACGACGGACACCGGAGTGGCCCCAAGTCGAGAAACTGCACCGAAAATCTGATTAGCTGTGAAGGTCAGCACCACACTGGCGCGTCGTCACGTCCCGACCACGGATCTATAAAGGAGCCGATCAATGTTGCTCAATGCCCGTCGTGCGGTAGTCGGAATCTTGGGAGCCGGCGCGGTCACCGGCGCGGCGCTGCTCGGTGCCGCCCCGTCGGCATTCGCCGAGCCCGTCCCACCGCCGAACTGCACGGCAGCCGACCTGGCGGGCGTGCAATCCGGTGTGTCGGCTGCGACGTCGGCCTATCTGTTCACCCGTCCGCAGGTGAACGAATTCTTCACCAGCCTGCACGGTCTGCCGCACGACCAGATCGAGCAGAAGGTCAACGACTACTTCAACGCCAACCCGCAGATCGGCGCGGAGCTGAAGAACATCCGTAAGCCGTTGCAGGACGTCCGCCTTCGTTGCGGCGATGTCGACAGCGACGGGGACGTCGACATCCTCTGACCCACAGCGGATCTCCGTCATAGTGCACCGCCCGACGGGGCACTGAACGCCGAAACCCGGATGAGCGCCTTACGCGCCATCCGGGTTTCGGCGTTTCGGTGGAGGCCCACCCACTCAAAAAGCAAGCGCCGACACCCGCATGACGCGGATGCCGGCGCTTGCCGAAAACTGGGCTCAGAGAATCCCGATGCCCCCGTAGCCGCCGTAGCCCCAGGGCCACATGCCCCACTGGGTCTCACCCAGTTCGCCCGGTGAGCTGGTGATCTGAGCGTTGCCAGGCGTCTGGCACACGGTGCTGGATCCGGAGACGATGCTGCCGGCCTGCGTGCAACTGGGCTCGGCAGATGCCAGCGGGGCGGCCATGATTGCGCCGACAGCACCTGCGCCGGCGAGCAGGGCAGCAACGGTCAAACGTGACGTGATCACAAGGGTCCTTTCATCGGATAGATGAAAGCGTACAGCGAATCGGCAGGAACCGGGGCTGTGTACAACAAGGTTCATTCATCGGTGAGCGGCCGGGACCGCGGAATGAATACCGCGATCACCGTGCACAGCACGGCGGCACCGAGGCCGAAAAGGAAGGCCGCGTGAAATCCCGTGGCGCTGGGAACCGGCACACCCTGCACCGCCACCGCGGAGCGGGTGAGCACCGCGGCGATCACCGCGGCGGCGGTGGCCGTCCCGAGCGAACGCATCAACGTGTTGAGCCCATTGGCCGCACCGGTTTCCGATGCCGGGACCGCGCGCATGATCAGTGTCGGCATCGCGGCATAGCCGAGCCCGATCCCGATCCCGATGAGGATGTTGATGACGAGGATGTGGGTGGCATGCAGGTCGGCGAGCACCGCCACCACATAACCGGAGCCCATGATCGCCGCGCCGGCGATCAGCAGCGGCTTGGGTCCCCACAGCGCGATCAGTCGACCGGAGATCGGGGACATCGCCAGCATCGCCAGACCTGCCGGCATCAGATACAGGCTGGCCTGCAGCAGCGGCATCCCCAAGCCGCCCGCTTCGACCGGCAGCTCGAGGAGTTGGGGAAAGGCGATCTGCGATGAGAACAGCGCAAAGCCCATGGCGATCGAGGCCAGATTGGTCAGCAGGACCGGGGCGCGGGCACTGACCCGCAGATCTACCAACGGCTCCCGGACGCGCAGCTCCAGCCAACCCCAGATCAGCAGGACGATCAGACCGCCGACCATGGACCCCACGGTCAGCGGAGATGTCCATCCCCATTGGTTGCCCTGCGAAATGGCAAGCAGCACACCGGACAATCCGATCGCCAGCCCGAGAATGCCGATCCCGTCGACGCGGCCGCCTGCTCGAATTCCGCTCGCGGGCACCAGAGTCCACATCAGGGAGAAGGCGATCGCGCCGAGCCCGGCGGCGAGCCAGAACAACACATGCCAGTCGAAGTGCTCGGTGACGAACGCGCTGATCGGCAGCCCGAGCGCGCCACCGACACCGAGCGTGGCACTGACCAGGGCGATGCCCGAGCCGAGCCGGTCGGCGGTGAGGGTATCGCGCAGGATGGCGATACCGAGCGGGATGACACCCATGCCGACACCCTGGAGTCCCCTGCCGACGATCAGCGGGACCACCGTCGAGGACAGCGCAGCGACGACGGAACCGAACATGAGGACACCGAGCAGGCTCAGCGCGATCCGGCGCTTGCCGTACATGTCGCCGAGCTTCCCGGAGATCGGTGTGCAGATGGCGGCGACCAACAGGGTGATGGTGATGACCCACGCGGTCTGGCCGCTGGACGCGTCGAGCAGCTGCGGGAGCTCACCCTGGATCGGGATGAGGATGGTCTGGGTGAAGGCCGCCGTCATCCCGGCAAAGGCCAGCGCCCCGACAACCCGGCCGCTGCGCACGTCGGGCACCGCCGGATCGGGCGGGGTATCCACCATTGCCCGGGTATCGACTGTCATCAATGTCCTCCCTCGCCTGGCCCGAGTCACGCTACCGTCGCGTGAGACTGAGTATCAAATTGAAGCTGCAGTTCCTCTTCTGATATTCCGCATCAGTTGCGTTAGTCTTGCCCCATGGCCGCCGGAGTACGGGAGCGCGCACGTCTAGCCCTGCGCACCGAGATCGCGCAGGCGATGAGCGAATTGTTCGCCCGGCGGGGATTCGATGCGGTGACGGTCGAAGAGGCCGCCGGCGAGGTCGGCATCTCCCGAGCCACGTTTTTCCGCTATTTCGGTTCCAAGGAGGACGCCGTCCTCGCGGCCATCGAGGCGTCCTCGATCGACTACGTCGCGGCTCTGCGGGATCTGCCACCCCGGACCGGCGAGACACCATGGCAGTTGATGCAGCGGGCCTTCGTCGGCGCGCTGACCCATATCGACGAGCACTCCGAACTGGAACGCTCGCGCGTGCAGATGATCAACGCCACCGTGTCACTGCGGACCCGGATGGCGCAGCGCCGGTTCGCTTATGAAGACGCCCTCACCCCGGTGCTGGCCGCCCGCATCGACACGCCCGAGGCCGCCCGACCGGTCATCGTCGCGGCCCTGGCCTGCCTCGACCTCGCTTGGCGCCGGTGGGCGGCAGGTAAGGCGCGCACCATGGCCGAATCCGTCGCCACCGTGTTCGCCCACCTCGGTTCGGCACCGTAACCGGTGAGAGATCTGCGGCCGTTGCCGCGATACTGAGGGCTCGCCACACCCCGACGAGCGTTCCGGAGGACCCGAGCCGCCCATGACGACTGTTGCCATCTACCTCGTCGTGACATTCGGGCTCGGCGGACTCGCCATGGCGTTCCGATTGCCCCCGCTGGTCGGATTCCTGGCCGCCGGTTTCGTCATCAATGCCCTCGATGTCGAGCACATCCCGCAGTTGGAGATCCTGGCCGACCTGGGCGTCACCCTGCTGCTGTTCGCCATCGGGCTCAAACTCGACGTGCGGATCCTGCTCCGGCGCGAGGTGTGGCTGACGACATCGGTGCACATGCTGATCAGCGTCGTGTTCGGTGGTGCCGCACTGTGGCTGGCGGCGGTGGCCGGGATGTCCATGCTGACCGGGCAGAGTGTGCAGACCATTGCGCTGCTGGCCTTCGCGCTGTCCTTTTCCAGCACCGTCTTCGTGGTGAAGGTGCTGGAGGAGCGCGGTGAATCGCACGCGCTGTACGGTCGCGTCGCGATCGGCATCCTGGTCATGCAGGACATCGTCGCGGTGGTGTTCCTGACCGCGACCAGTGGCCACCTACCCAGCCCGTGGGCGTTGGCACTGGTCGGACTGTGGCCGCTGACCCGGGTGCTGCGCAAGGTCTGGACCAGGCTCGGACACGGCGAGATGCAATCGCTGTTCGGCATCGTGATGGCCTTCGTCCCCGGCTACGCGCTGTTCTCGGCCGTCGGCCTCAAGGGTGACCTCGGCGCGTTGATCATCGGAGTCCTGCTGGCATCGCATTCGGCATCCTCGGAGCTGGCCCGTTCGCTGTTCCACATCAAGGAGCTGCTGCTGGTCGGCTTCTTCGTGTCGATCGGGCTGACCGGACTGCCCGACCTCCCGACCATTGGCGTCGCGGTGCTCATGGTGCTGCTGCTGCCGTTCAAGGCCGGGTGGTACGTCGTCCTGCTGTCGCTGATGCGGCTGCGGCACCGCACCTCGCTGCTGGCGGGGCTGAGCCTGATGAACTACTCCGAGTTCGGGCTGATCGTGGTCTCGGTCGGCGTCTCGGCAGGCATGCTGGCACCCGCCTGGCTGGTCGAGATGTCGATCGCGGTGGCGCTGAGCTTCGTGGTCTCGGCGTTGGTGAACGGTCGCGGGCACCTCATGGTGGAGAAGATCGCCGCCCGGCTACCCGCCCAGGACGAACAGAAACTGCAGCCCGAGGAGCGGCCCGTCGATGCCGGCGACGCCGAGGTCGTCGTGATCGGCATGGGCCGCGTCGGGTTCGCCGCATATCAACGCCTCACCGATCACTACGGTTTGCGGGTTGTCGGTGTCGACTATGACGGACGCCGCATCCAGCGGCTCGCGGAGGACGGGCTGCGGGTCGTCGAGGGTGATGCCACCGACTTGGATTTCTGGCACCGGCTACGGCATTCCGAATCGGCCCGCATCGCGATACTGGCCATGCCTCGGCACGGTGCCAACGTGACCGCCCTGGACTGTCTACGCGAATCGGGTTTCAGCGGCACCGTCGCCGCGGTGGCGCGCTACGACGACGAGGTGGCGTGGGCCAAGGAGCAGGGTGTCGAGATCGCCTTCAACGTATATGCCGGTGCCGGACTGGAGCTGGCCGATCAGGTGGGTGGTGGCCCCGTTCCGACCACCGTCGATCCGGAGCTCACGCCAGAGCCGGAGACCGCCGAAGAGCCCAAACCGCGCTGAAGCACCAGTTCAGGGGCGGAAGATACAGATCACACAAATTGTCTGCATGAGCTGAGCTCCAATCGGGAACACGAGGCGCCATGTCCCGATTCCTGTTCGCGGTGGGCGGTTTCAGCTTCCGTCGCCGCCGGCTCGTGCTCGGTGCCTGGTTGGTCGTCCTGATCGGCGTGGCGGCCGCATTCGTCGGATTCCGCGGGGAGCCCAGCGACAACTTCACCATCCCCGGCACCGAATCCCAGCGCGCCGTCGAACAGCTGCAGACGAGGCTCCCTGCATACAGCGGTGCACAGACGCAGATCACCTTCGCCGCTCCGGAGGGACGGGTGGTCTCCGATCCGGGCCTCGGCCCGGCGATCGAACGGGCAATGGCGGGGCTCGGCTCGATACCGGACATCGCCGTGGCGGCGGGTCCGGGCCAGACCGGCCAGGTCTCCCCGGACGGTCGCGTCGCGCTCGGCACCGTGGCATGGCGCGCCCCCATCGGCGAGGTGAGCGATTCCGCGCTCACTGCCCTCGAAGACGCCATGAAACCTGCCGAGGACGCGGGCCTGCAGGTGGAGTACTCCGGTGCGGTCTTCCCCGGTTACAAGGTCGCCGTCCCGCATCTTCCCGAGATCATCGGTATCAGCGTGGCGTTCCTGGTCCTGCTCATCACATTCGGGTCCGTCGTCGCCGCAGGTCTGCCGATCCTGACCGCCGCAGTGGGTGTCGGTATCGGTGCGCTGGGCATCTTCATCTCCGCGGCCGTCGTCGACATGCCCACGGCCGCACTGTCGCTGGCGCTGATGCTCGGGCTGTCCTGCGGCATCGACTACGCGTTGTTCATCCTGAACCGATACCGCACCAACCTGCTGCTGCTCAGACCCCGCGAGGAGGCTGCCGCCCTGGCGGCAGGCACGGCGGGCGGATCCGTCGTCTTCGCCGCGTTGACCGTGGTGATCGCGCTGTGCGGTCTGGGGGTCGTCGGCATACCGTTCCTCACCTACATGGGTGTGGCGGCGGCGGTTTCGGTGTTCATCGCCATGCTGATCGCGCTGACCCTGCTGCCCGCCCTGTTCGGATTCGCCGGCGGCAAGGTGGCCAAGTTCATCGAGCCGCCGCTGCAGCCGGGGCGGCCCAAGGAAGTGGCCCAGGTCGCGGCGTACACGCCACAGCGCACCCTGGGTGCCGCCTGGGCCCGATTCGTGGTGCGCTTCCGAGCGCCACTGCTGATCGCCGGATCGGCGGTGCTGATCATCATCGGGTTGCCCGCGCTGGGAATGCATCTCGGTCTGCCCAGCGGGGCGTCTCAGCCGGAGTCCAACACCTCCCGCCAGGCCTACGGTCTGACCGCCGAGCACCTCGGCCCAGGTTTCAACGGCCCGCTGCTGGTGGTTGCCGATATCTCGCGGGCCACCGACCCGAACGCCGCGCAGACCATCGCGGCCAACATCGATCGCGAGCCAGGCGTGGTGGCCGCTGCCCCGGCCGGCGGTGACCAGCGCACAGCGCTCATCCAGGTGATTCCCGAGACCGGCCCCAACGACACCGCCACCGCGGATCTCGTCAAGAAGATCCGGGCCGATCGTGATGCCATCCAGACGGGCACCGGCGCGACGTTCTTGGTCGGAGGCAACACCGCATCCAATATCGACACCTCCGACAAACTGGCGTCCGCATTGCCGATCTTCGTCGTGGTCGTCGTCGGTCTGGCATTCATCCTGCTGACAATCGCGTTCCGCGCAGCGCTGGTGCCGCTGACCTCGATCGTCGGATTCCTGCTCTCGGTCTTCGCGGCCATGGGCGTCCAGGTGGCTGTATTCCAATGGGGTTGGGGCGCAAGCTTGCTCGGCATCACGCCCGGAGAGACCATCAGCTTCCTGCCCATCATCGTGCTGGCGATCATCTTCGGTTTGTCCAGCGACTACGAGGTTTTCGTGGTGTCCCGGATAAAGGAGGAGGTCGGCCGGACCGGGGAAGCCATCGATGCGGTGCGCAGCGGGCTCGGCCTGTCGGCGCGGGTAGTGACCGCGGCCGCCCTGATCATGTTCGGCGTGTTCATCGCGTTCGTCGCGGGCAACGACCCGATCATCAAATCCGTCGGCCTGACGCTGGCCGTCGGGGTGTTCCTGGATGCGTTCGTGGTGCGGTTGACGCTCATCCCCGCCGTGATGGCCATCCTGGGCGACCGGATGTGGGCACACTCACGATGGTTCGACAGGTACGTTCCCGATCTCGATATCGAGGGCACCAAACTGGAGGCCGAGCACCGGACGCCGGTACCCACCGCCTGACGTCCCAAGCCGTCCAGACACAAAGCCGTTCAGGCACAACGCCGTTGGGCTACAACGCAGCGAGGGCGCCCGCATTGCGGGCGCCCTCGCTGTATGTGCTGTGTTGAGTGTCAGTGCCGAACGGAGGTGTCGACCTGGGGCACCTTGACCGTCGGGTACAGCTGGTTGAACCACGGGTAGTAGTCGTTGTTGTCCGGGTAGTAGATACCGTCGGTCTGCGGCACCATGTCCAGGGGTGCCTGCGCCTGTGCGGGACCTGCCAGTCCGACGACCGCTGCGGTGAATGCTCCGGCGATCATGCCCGCCAATCCGATCTTCTTCATCGGTCTCGCCTCTTTCTTGTGACTGCTGTTCCGATATCCGCTTCAACAGCACCCGCAGTCGATTTGATTCCCGCCGTCAGCCATAGAGATGTAGAGCACGTGCTGCCTCGGTGGCGACCTGGCCGGCGAGGGATCCGATGGGCGGACCGCCCGGCTGGTGGATGACGTTGGCGAGCACGACGATGTAGGTGTCCGAGCCGGGATCGATCCACAACGAGGTACCCGTGAAGCCGGTATGGCCGAAACTGCCGACGGGCAGCAGCGACCCGCGCGGTGCGGAATGCGCGGTGTCGACATCCCAGCCGAGGGCGCGCACATTTCCGTCGGGCAGCTCCTGGCCACGGGTCATGAGTTCCGCCGACGCCCGTGACAGCGGGAACGTACTTTCACGGCCGGCCAGCCGGTCGAGCAACGCTTGGGCGAACCGGCCGATATCGCCGGCGGTGGTGAAGACACCGGCACTGCCCGTCGCGCCGCCCATCCGGCGGGCTGTCGGGTCGTGGACGGTGCCGCGCAGCAGATGGCCGAAATCGGGATTGCGTCCCGGGGTGTCCCCGTCGTGTGAGGTCGGTGCGATACGCCCCAGCAGGCCGGTCGACCAGGTTCCCGGCGCACACCGATCTGCCCCCGGATCGTCCGGTTCCGGCACCACGGCGCCACCGCGAACACCATGCGGCCCACAGGCTTTCGCCAGCGGCAGATAGCGGGTATCGGCCATGCCCAGCGGTGCGAACACCGCAGCGGCGGCCTGCTCGTCGATATCGCGGCCGGTCAACTTCTCCACGATCGCGCCGAGCAGGATGAAACCGATATCCGAATAGTGGAATCCTTGACCAGGTACGGCCACCACCCATGCACCCTGCGCGCGGCGGAGGCCCTCTGCCTTGTCCGGTTTCGCCAGCCCCCAGGGGCCGTCCAGGCTGAGGTCTCCCGCGATACCCGAGGAGTGGGTGAGCAGCATCCGCACGGTCACCAGCGCGCGGCGCGGATCTCCCGTCGGGTTGAACCCTGGCAGATAGGTCTGCACCGGTTCGTCGAGGTCGACCCTGCCCTGCTCGTGCAGTTGCATCACCGCCGTCGCGGTGGCCAGGCTCTTCGTCAGGGAGGCCAGATCGAAAAGAGTGTCGATGGTCATCGGCTCCGCGGGACCCGGCGCCCCGTCCAGACCCGGTTCGCCGGCCAGCTTGCGGACGCCGAAGGCGCTGCGGAAGACCACGGTGCCGCCGTGTCCGATCTGGATCACCGCTCCAGGCAATCGGTGCGCGGCGATCGAATCGTCGACGGCCCTGCTCAGCGCGGCGAAGGCGGCGGGCGCGATAGGTGCAGGTGGCGCGGTGGGCGCAGCCGAACCGGTGGTCGACGGGGCCGATGAGGGAGCGTAGGCCGGCCGGGGGTGATCCTGCTGGCCACAGGCGGTAACTGCCGCGATGGCGGACACGATTCCGATGGCGCCCATCACGCGGCAGAGCCGGACACGGTTCGTCATCGGTGGACCACGACCTGTCGGGAAACGGTTGACGCAGAGTCGACGACCCCTCGACGCCGACTGCTGCACGTAGCATCATAAACGATTACGTACACAATTGAGACATGCGGAGTCCGGGGGGATGCACAGTGGCTGCCAAGTTGCCGCCGGGACGGCACCGCCTCACGCGCGAAGAGGTCGCCGCCGACCAACGCCGACGGATGATCGCCGCACTCGGTGAGGTGTTGCAGGACAAAGGTTTTGCGGGCACCACCGTCACCGACATCTCCGAGCGGGCCCGGGTCTCCAAACAGACCTTCTACGAGCACTACGACAGCAAGCAGGCCTGCTTCCTCGATGCCTACGCGCGCATACACGACCGGGTCAGCCTCGCCGCAGGCACCCTGCCGGACAAAGCGACCCCCTTGGACGTGTTCAGCGCTGTCCTGACCAACTATCTGGACACCCTGGCCCGCGACCCGGCGATGGCGCGCGTCTACCTCGTCGAGGTCTACGCCGCAGGCCCGGAAGCCCTGCACGCCCGGATGCAGTTGCAGCAGCGGACGGTCGACAGCGTCCAGGAGGTGTTCGGGATCGACGACGAGCAGGGACGGTTCGCGTGCCGCGCTCTCGTCGCGGCGATCGCCTCGCTGGCGACCCACGAATTGGCCGACAGCGACTCCGGTGACGTCCGGTCACTGCACGCGCCCCTGGTCGCGCTGGCCGCGCGACTCTTCGGCACCTAGCAACCCTCGACGGTCGCCACGGCGGCCTCATCGAGCACATCGGCGACCTCCCCGCGCCGGCGCCACGCACCCTGCTGGCGCATCGCACCGTTGCCGGAGCGGTAGACGCGTTCCAACTCGTCGGCCACGAAGCCGTGGTCGCCGACGGTGCGCAGCGCGGGCGTGATGTGATCGACGGACGACCTGAGCAGGTCGATCGCGGGAGCGCACCCGTGGCCGCCGAGATCGACTGCCTCGCCGGCCAACCCGTCATGCGCGGATCGCCAGTACGCGGCGTTCAAAGCGTGAGTATCCCACTGCACCAACGGCGTTCCCCGCTCGTCCTCATCGAGGGCGGTCATCACGGCAGCTCTGATCAGCGCGGCAAGCAACACCGTCTCGGCGACCGTCGCCGGCACGTCGGCCACCCGCACCTCGACGGTGGGGAAATTCGCCGACGGCCTGACATCCCAATAGACCATCCCGTCGTCGAGCATCGCACCCGATTCCACCATCATCTGAACCGCACCGTCGTAGTCATCGGCCGATGCGAAGTACGGGGTCGGTCCGGCGCTGGGCCAGCGTGACCACAGGATGTGACGCCAACTCGCGTACCCACTGTCGGCGTTGCGATAGATCGCCGAATTGGCGGTCAGGCCCAACAGCAACGGCAGCCAGGGACGCAATCTGTTGCTCACCCGGATAGCGGCATCGCGATCCGGAACCGCGACGTGCACATGGCAACCGCTGATGCCCTGCTCCCGGGCGATCATCCCGAATCGGGAGGCGATCTGCCGGTATCGCGGCGTATCGGTGACCGGGAAGTGTTCGGGCAGGGTCGGCGGCAAACCCACGGCCAGCAGTCGGGCCCCGGCGGCATCGGCGGCATCGGCAGCCACCCGCCTCAGCCTGCGTAACTGTCCCGACAACTGAGTTGGACTGTCACAGACCTCGGTGGCGGTCTCGACCTGGCAGCTGGTCAGTTCGAGCTGCAGGTCGACACCGCTGCGCTCGGCCTGCTCGGCGACCAGGCGATTGACCGGCAGCGGGGCCCCCGAGTGGGGATCTATCAGGAGGAATTCCTCCTCGACGCCAAATGTTGGGTGACTGGTCATGATGAGACCTCAGGTGCCCTCGAACCGGCGAAGGGAAACACGGACTACGGGTTTTCCGTGGTCCGTGTGACCAAGTGCGGATGTCACTGTCGAGATATCTCATCGAGGAAAGGGATGCGCGATGCCTACCACCCAGATCATTGTCATCGGCGGCGGATACGCCGGTGTGCTGGCCGCCAACAGAGTGCTCCAGCGGGCCGATGTCGAGGTCGCGTTGGTCAATCCACGTCCCGAATTCGTCGAACGCATCCGGCTGCACCAGCTGGTCGCCGGTAACGACGATGCCGTGGCGGACTACTCGGCGGTGTTGTCACCCCGGGTTCGCCTGATCGTGGACTCTGCCGAACAGATCGATGCCGATGCCCGCAAGGTCATGCTGGCATCCGGATCGGCGCTGGCCTACGACCATCTGATCTACGCCGTCGGCAGCACCGCAGGGGTGCCCGCCTCGGTACCGGGGGCGGCCGAATTCGCCTATCCATTGGGTGAATTGGAGGCTGCCCGCCGGTTGGCCACCAGGATGGCAGCGCTGACGCCGTCGGCACCGATCGTGGTCGTGGGCGGTGGACTCACCGGCATCGAGGCCGCCGCCGAATTCGCCGAGAACGGTCGCGCGGTCACCCTCATCACCGATGTGCTCGGACCGTCGCTGGCCAAGGCCGGCCGTCGTTCGGTGGCCAAGCGGTTGCACAAACTCGGCGTCGATGTCGTGGAGAACTCCCCGGTCGCCGCCATCACCGCCGATCACGTGACGCTCGCCGACGGCCGCGAGGTGCCCGCCGAGGTGACCGTATGGACGGCCGGGTTCGGCGTCCCGACCCTGGCCGTCGCCAGTGGATTGGCCACCGACGCGCAGGGTCGCCTGGTGACCGACGAGACACTGACCAGTGTGAGTCATCCGTCGATCGTGGCCGCCGGTGATGCGGCCGCACCGTCGGCGCTGCCGTTGCGGATGAGCTGCCAACTCGCCATGCCGCTGGCTGCGCAGGCCGCCGACACGGTGCTGGCGCACATCGAGGGCGGACAACCCCGTGTGCTCAATCCGGCGTCGGTGGGTCAATGCATCAGCCTGGGTAGGCACGCGGGCACCATCCAGCTGTCCCGCTTCGACGACACCGCCATCGGATTGCACATCGGGGGACGGTTGGCCGCCACCATCAAGGAGTCGGTGTGCGCCGGGACACTGAACTTCCTGGCCAAGGAGGCGCGCAAGCCGGGCAGTTACTTCTGGCCGCGTGGCGGCAAGCGGGCCGAGCACCTCGCGGCCCGCTCGGTTCAGCCGTAGGTGGCGTCGACGAACCGACTGCGGACCTCGGGAGACGGGATGGGGCAGGTGTCGTACCGACCGCCGACGTGATAGCGCGCCTTGGCGAACGCGGCGTACAGCCGGTCCCGGACGTCGGACGGAATGACCCGCGCCGCCACCGCCAGCTTCCAGAAACCACCCAGATAGTCGGCCACCTGTAGCAGCGCCGCCGACTGGGTGCTCACCGCTTCCCGCTCCGTTCCCGGGTCGCGCACGAAGACGACGGTGTCCAGGTCGGCCAGGCGCGGGTGCCGAGCGATGATGTCGCGCGCGAAGTCACTGTCCAACGCGGCGAACCGCAGTGTTCCGCGGGTGTCGAAGCGCAGGATGGTCCGCACCGCGCTGTTGCAGACCCCGCACACACCGTCGTAGAGCAGGACGGGTGCATTCGACTCGGTCGGCGTGCTCATCGGATCCTCCAGTCCATACCTGACATATCCGTCGGGTTCCCGCACATCTGGTCGGGAAACCCGACGTGGGTCACGATGCCAGAACGTGCGGCACGCGCCGTCAGAGCAGGCAGCCAGGCTGTTTGGCGGCGAGGGCCCGCGGGCATGTCCTGGGCGGTTCGGACCCGTCGATCTCGGGAGTGTCGGTGCGCAAGACGTTGGTGGCCCTGGTCGGCGGACTGCTGGCGGGTGTCGTGCTCGGCAGGCGCACCACCGTGTCCCCACATCCGCCGGCGGTCACCGCGTCGGCGCAGCCCGCCCCCGTACCGGCGAACGAGCCGGATCCCGACGACGCACCCGACCCAGACGACCCGGCGAAGCCCGATTCACCGGCGGACCTGACCAGACCGTCGATGCTCTATGTCCTGCGCAAGACAGCGCGCGAGTTCGGTTCCGACCAGTGCACCGACCTCGCAGCCGCGTTGACCTATTACGCGGTGTTGTCGCTTTTTCCCGGACTTGTCGTGATGGTGTCCCTGCTCGGCGTCTTCGGTCAGGGGAAACGGACCACCGATGCCGTTCTGCAGATCGTCGACGAGTTGGGACCGTCCTCGGCGGTGGACACTTTGCGAGCACCCATCCAACAGCTGGTCGAGGCCCCGTCGGCCGGAATCGCACTCGTCGTCGGCATCACCGGTGCGCTGTGGTCGGCGTCGGGATACATCGGGGCATTCGGACGCGCGATGAACCGGATCTACGAGGTGCAGGAGGGGCGGCCGGCCTGGAAGTTGCGGCCCGTCCAGTTGCTGCTGACCTTCGCCGGGTTGGTCGCTGCGGCCGCTGTCGCGTTCCTGCTGGCAGTCAGCGGACCCCTGGCCGCCGCGGTCGGCGACGCGGTCGGACTGGGTCCGGCCGCCGCCACCACCTGGGCCATCGCCCGCTTCCCGGTCATCCTGATCCTGGTGACCGGTGCCGTCGCCGTGCTCTACTACGCGGCCCCGAACGTGCAGCAACCGAAGTTCCGCTGGATCAGTATCGGCGCCGCCGTTGCGATCGTGATCTGGGTCGTCGCCTCGGTCGGTTTCGGTTTCTACGTCGCCAACTTCGGCAGCTACAACAAGACCTACGGTGCGCTGGCTGGCGTGATCGTCTTCCTGTTGTGGCTGTGGATCACCAACCTGGCGTTGCTCTTCGGTGCCGAACTCGACGCCGAACTCGAGCGGGGCAGACAGCTGCAGGCCGGGATCGCCGCCGAACGCGATCTGCAGTTACCACCGCGCGACAGCCGGGTCAGCCGGAAGAACCGGGCCAAGGAGGAGGCCGATATCACGCGGGGTCGGCTGCTGCGCCGATCTCACGGACGCGACGACGGCTGATCAGTCCGCGGCAGGCCGATCGGTGGTTCCGCCGGTCCCGCCCAGTCGGCTGTGCGCGGTCTCACACTGGCTGACCACGCATGACCTTTGCCCACCGGTCCCGGTGTCCACCCCGGTCGGATGCACGGAGATGTCGGGTCGGCGGACTACGATTCCCCCGGCACCCCGGCCCCGATGGAGAGAACGAGCAGTGAGTTACAACGCCGCAGACATCACCGAACTCGATGATGTCCAGCACACCCGTCTGCGGCCGGCGGTCAACCTGGGCCTCGACGTCCTCAACACCGCCTTGCGGGAACTGGTCGACAACGCGATCGAAGAGGTCGCCGACCCCAGCCACGGCGGATCGACCGTCACCATCACCCTGCACGCCGACGGTTCGGTCACCGTCGCCGATGACGGCCGCGGGCTTCCCGTCGACTCCGACCCGGTGACCGGGAAGAACGGCATCGTCAAGACCTTGGGCACCGCCCGCGCCGGCGGCAAGTTCTCTGCGCATACCGACGCCACCAGCACCGGCGCCGGACTCAACGGGATCGGCGCCGCGGCAGCGGTGTTCATCTCCGCCCGCACCGATGTGACGGTGCGCCGCGCCGGCAAGACCTATCTGCAGAGCTTCGGCGCCGGTTATCCCGGCACCTTCGAGGGCAAGGATTTCGATCCCGACGCGCCCTTCACCCGGGCCGATGCCCAGAAGCTGCGTGGTGTCGGCAACCGCAAACCCGATGCGCACGGCACCGAGGTGCGCATCCTTTTCGACAAGGCCGTCGTCCCGGACTCCAGCATCGATGTCGGCGAGGTGCTGCTACGCGCCCACGCCGCGGCGCGGATGTCACCCGGCGTGCACCTTGCCGTGGTCGACGAGGGGTGGCCCGGCGAGGAGATCCCGGCCGCACTGCTCGAGCCGTTCGACGGACCGTGGGGCAGCGACACGCTGTTGGACCTCATGTGCACCGCGGCGGGCACCCCGTCACCTGCGGTGCGGGCCGTGGTGGAGGGCCGCGGCGAATACACCACCGGACGCGGGCCGACCCCGTTCCGGTGGTCGCTGACTGCGGGCCCAGCCGAACCGGCGACCGTTGCCGCGTTCTGCAACACCGTGCGCACCCCGGGTGGCGGCTCGCACCTGACGGCCGCCATGAAGGGGCTGTCCGAGGCACTGGCCGACCGGGCATCCCGGATCCGCGATCTGGGCCTGGCCAAGGGCGAGGACGGCCCGGAGCCCCAGGATTTCGTGGCGGTGACCGCCTTGGCCGTGGACACCCGCGCACCCGACGTGGCGTGGGACTCCCAGGCCAAGACGGCGGTGTCCTCGCGGTCGCTCAACGTGGCGATGGCCCCCGATGTGGCCCGCAGCGTCACCATCTGGGCGGCCAACCCGGCCAACGGCGACACCGTCTCGTTGTGGACCAAGCTTGCGTTGGAATCGGCCAGGGCCCGGCGTAGCGCGGAGGGCGCCAAGGCCCGTTCACGCGCGGCATCCAAGGCCAAGGGCCTTGGCACCAACCTGTCCCTTCCGCCCAAGCTGCTGCCCAGCCGGGAGACCGGCCGCGGGTCCGGTGCCGAACTGTTCCTGTGCGAGGGTGACTCGGCGTTGGGCACCATCAAGGCCGCCCGGGACGCCACCTTCCAGGCGGCCTTCCCGCTGAAAGGCAAGCCGCCCAACGTATATGGCTTCGCCATCAGCAAGGCCAGGGTCAAAGACGAGTTCGACTCGATCGAGCGGATACTGGGCTGCGGCCTGCGCGACAACTGCGATCCAGAGCTGTGTCGGTACGACCGCATCCTGTTCGCCTCCGACGCCGACCCCGACGGTGGCAACATCAACTCCAGCCTCATCTCGATGTTCCTGGACTTCTACCGCCCGCTGGTCGAGGCCGGGATGGTCTACGTGACGCTGCCCCCGCTGTTCGTCGTCAAGGACGGCAACGAGCGGATCTACTGCCAGGACGAATCCGAGCGCGATGCCGCGGTGGCCGAGTTGAAGGCCAGGTCCAAGCGCAAGGTCGAGGTGCAGCGCAACAAGGGTCTCGGTGAGATGGATGCCGACGACTTCTGGAACACCGTGCTGGACCCGCAGCGGCGCACCGTCATTCGGCTTCATCCCGACGATGCCGAGAAGAAGTTGCATCACATCTTGTTCGGCGGACCACCGGAAGGCCGGCGCACGTGGATGGCCGATGTCGCCGCCCGTGTCGACACCGCCGCTCTGGACCTGACCTAGGAAGATCACCGTGACCGCCACCCTGGACGTACCAGAGCAGAATCCCGATCTGGTGCTCGATCAGAGCGCCGATGACTACTGGAACCACTACCAGCTCACCTTCGCGCTCTACAGCGTCAGCGACCGCGCCATCCCCTCGGCGTTCGACGGACTCAAGCCCGGTCAGCGCCGCCTGCTCTACCAAATGCACGATTCCCGGCTGCTGCCGGGGAACAAGCCGCAGAAATCCTCGAAGATCTGCTCGGCGGTGACCGGCAACCTGCACCCGCACGGCGGGGCCTCGATGTACGGTGCCGCTGCGCTGATGGCCGCCGAATTCCAGCGCGTGAAGGTCATCGACGGACAGGGCGCCTTCCCCCGCATCCAGGGCGACATCCCCGCCGCCGATCGCTACACCGAGATGCGGCTGTCCGCGCCGGGGGCGGCGCTGACAGCCGAACTCGACGATCACGCGGTACCGATGGTGTCGACCTTCGACGGCGAGTGGGTCGAGCCCACCATGTTGCCCGCGCAATGGCCGGTGCTGCTGTGCAACGGCGCGATGGGTATCGCCGAAGGCTGGGCCACAAAGGTTCCCGCGCACAACCCGCGCGAGGTGATGGCCGCATGCCGGGCTCTGCTCGCCAGACCCAACACCACCGACGACACCCTGATGAAGCTTATCCCTGGTCCGGACTGGGGTTGTGGGGCAACCGTTGTCGGTACCGCAGGACTGCGGGAATACATCACCACCGGCCGCGGCCAGCTCACCGTGCGCGGCACCGTCAGCGTCGACGGCAAGAACTGCGTCATCACCGAACTGCCGCCCGGTGTAGCGAGCAACACTGTGCAGGAACGTATTCGGGCACTGGTGGAATCCGGGGAGATGTCCGGTGTCGCGGACATGTCGGACCTCACCGACCGCCGCAACGGCCTGCGCATCGTCGTCACCGCCAAACGCGGGTACAGCGCCGAACAGATCCGCGATCAACTGCTGGCGCTGACACCGCTGGAGTCCACCTTCGCCGCCAGCCTGGTGGCCCTCGACGAGGACCGGGTGCCGCGCTGGTGGAACGTGCGCGAGCTGATCGGCGCGTTCCTGCACCTGCGCGACTCGGTGGTGTTGCACCGCAGCGAGTACCGGTTGGAGAAGGTCACCGCCCGCCGCCATCTGGTGGCCGGCCTGATGAAGATCCACCTGGACATCGACGCCGCCGTCGCGGTGATCCGCAATTCCGACACCGTCGACGATGCCCGGCACGGCCTGCAGAAACGCTTCGAGATCGACGAGGAGCAGGCCAATTACGTTCTGGCACTGCAGCTTCGCCGACTGACCAAGCTCGACGTCATCGAACTGCAGGCCGAGGCCGACAAACTGGACGCCGAGTTCGCCGAGCTCACCGAGCTGGTCACCGATCCCGATGCGCGACGCAAGGTCATCGACAAGGAACTGGTCGAGACCGCCAAGCTGTTCAAGGGTCCCGAGTTCGACCGCCGCACCGTACTGGACGCCGAGGCGACGCCGGTGACCGCCGGTTCCAATGAGGACGGCCCACGTGAGCGCAAGGTCAACACCGCCTGGCGCCTGGATGACCGCGGCGTGTTCTCCGACAGCCACGGCGATCTGCTGACCTCCGGCCTCGGTTGGGCGGTATGGACCGATGGGCGCGTGAAGTTCACCAACGGCAACGGCCTGCCGTTCAAAATCCGGGATATCCCCGTCGCACCGGATATCACCGGGCTGCTGCGGTCCGGTGTACTCAGCGAGGGGTACCACCTCGCATTGGTGACGCGGCGAGGAAAGGTGTTGCGCATCGATCCCGCCGCGGTGAACCCGCAAGGCGCGGCGGGCAACGGCGTGGCCGGGGTGAAGCTCGGCGGTGACGGCGAGCCACCGGACGAGGTGATCGCCGCGTTGCCGTTGTCCTGCCAGAACGGCGAGGCCATCCTCTCGATTTCGGAAAAGGGTTGGAAGGTCACCGAAGTCGCCGATATCCCGGTCAAGGGACGCGGTGGCGCCGGTGTCGGTTTCCACCCGTTCGTCGCGGGTGAGCATTCGCTGCTGTCGGCACAGGTATCGGCCACGGGCTACGTGCGCGGCAAGCGCGCGGTGCGGGCCGAGAAGCGCGCGAAGGCGTCCAACAAGGGGTCCGGCACCGACGTGCTGCCCGCCGAATCACCGGCCTGAGCCAGGGCGAGCTTTCGACCGCTAGGTGATCTGGTCGGGTGCCCGTTCGGAGATGGTCAGGGTGGCACGCAGACCGCCCAGCGGACTGTCATCGAGTTCGAGGCGTCCACCGTGCAGGGCGGCCTGCTGGGTGACCAGCGCGAGCCCGAGGCCCGAACCGCCGGGCGCGGCGGTACTGCCACGGGAGAACCGGCCGAGCACCGCGGTGCGCTCCTCGGCGGGCAGGCCACAGCCGTCGTCGTCGACGACGATCTGCAGCCGATCGGGTAACCGGTTGCAGGTCAGTGTGATCCGGCCGGCACCACCGTGGGTCGCCGCGTTGCGCACCAGATTGTCGACCGCCAGCCGCAGCCCGCCAGACCAACCCCACACCGTGACGTGGTCATCGTCGGCCACCGTGATGTCGACGGTGGGGTGCACTCGCGCGTTCTCCCGCACCACCCGGTCGAGCATGTCGGTCACGTCGATCAGCTCACGGTCCTCGGCCTGGGCGAGCTGACCCGAGGCCAACTGCCCGAGCGCGGTGATGGTGGCCTCCACCCGACGCTGGGCGCGCAGCAGGTCGGCGACCACCTCGTCACGCTCCTCGGCAGGCAGGTCGTGGATGCGCAGCGTATCCAGATCCGCACGCATGGCCGTCAGCGGCGTGCGCAGTTCGTGAGCGGCATTGGCCGCGAAATCCTGAGCGGCCTGCAGGGATCGGGTGGTGGCCTGCTGCGCGGCGGCCAACCTGCTCAGCATGCCCGCCATCGCGTCGGAGAGTTCCTCGGCCTCGCGGGCACCCTTGACATTCGGCACGCCGCCGCTGCCAAGCGATTTGGTCTGCTCGGTCAACCGCCGCAGCGGTCGCACCGCGGGGCCCGCCAGCAGCCAGCCGAACCCACCGGCCACCAGGACGGTGAGCACACCCACCGCGAGATACACCGGAATCCTGGTGGGGCTCAACAGGATACTGTCGGCACGGATACCCAGCGACAGCAGGATGCCGCCACCCTGTTGGTCCATCGGGATGGTCCGCACCCGGTACTCGACACCGTTGACCTCCACGGTCTCGGTGCCCGGTGCCAGGGCTGGGAGCTGAAAGCCGCGCTGGAAGACCACCTGGCCGGTGGAGCGTGACCGGCCCGTGGTCAGCACCCCGCGTCTGGGGTCGGACAGCTGTTCGGGGAACATGCTGGCCTCCACGATCGAATCGAGGCGACGATCCAGTTGGGCGGCATCGTTGTTGGCCAGCACCACCGATGTCAGCACGGTGAATCCGGCGACCACGGCGGCCGCCGCGACGGCGGAGGCGATGGCGACCCGGGTGCGCAGTGACAGCCGAGCCACGGACTACGCCTCCTCCCGCAGCACGTAACCGATTCCGCGGACCGTGTGGATGACCCGGGGGCGATCCTCGCGTTCCAGCTTGCGCCGCAGGTAAGAGATGAACACATCGGCGACGTTGGTGTCGACGTCGAAGTCGTATCCCCACACCAGTTCGAGCAGCCGCTGCCGGGACAGCACCACACCCGCGTTCTCGGCCAGCACCGCGAGCAGGTCGAATTCACGCTTGGTCAGATCGGCCCGCTCCCCGTCGACATAGACCAACCGGCGGGCGGTATCGATGGTCAGCGGGCCCACGATCATCACATCGGATTCGCGTTCGGCGTGACTGGCGCGGCGCAGCAGCGCGTGCAACCGGGCCACCAGCTCACCGAGATCGAACGGCTTGGTCAGGTAGTCGTCGGCGCCGGCCTCCAGACCGGCGATCCGGTCGTTGACGGTATCGCGGGCCGAGAGCACACAGATCGGGATCTCGTTGCCCAGCGCCCGCAGCGCCGTCACCACCGCCACGCCGTCGAGTTCGGGCATCTGCACGTCGAGCACCAGTGCGTCATGGGCCTCGCTGGCCAGCAGTCGCAGCGCTTCGCGGCCGTTGGAGGCCACCCGCACGTCGAACCCGGAATGCCGCAGACCGCGCGCGACCGAGGTCCGGACATCCGGGTCGTCGTCGACCATCAGCACCGTGCGGCCGGTGCTCTCGGATGGGGAATGTTCCAGCGTGGTGCGCACCCCTGGATTATGGCGTGCGCTACGGGATTGCGCGGAGGACCGGGCCGGGCAGGGTGCCGGTGCCCTGGGCGACGGGACTGACCGCGTCCCCGGCTGCGGGTGATCCCGCGACCGGCGATCCTGCCGTGGACGATCCGGCCGTGGATGATCCGGCACCGGTCGGGCCGGTGGCCGGCTGCTGCACGGCCTGCATCAGACCGAGCACCTGAGGCAGCGAGATCGGCAGCTGGCACTGTGCCGACAACCGCACCAGGGGCGCCTGCAGGCGCTGCATATCCTTGGCCGCCCCCGGCTTGGCGTCGAAGTAGGCCTTGGCGGCGGCGAGGGACTGCGGCCCGGCGGGCTGCGCGGCGATCGTGGTCAGCGCCTGATTGGTGTCGGGGTGGGTGTCGAGGTAGTTGCCCATCGAGGTGGCCACCGAACCGATGGTCTTGGCGATCTCGCTCGCCTCACACGGATCGGTCTCCGCCCCGGCGCCCGGCGCCGAGATGACCGCCGCCACGCCACCGGCGGCCAGGCAGCCAGCGAATGTCGCCCACAGGCCGCGACGGAGCGCGGCGGAGCGACTGGGAATCAGATTCATCGGAAATCTCCTTCGGGTGGGACACCACTGCTATGGCTTGCGAACTCCCACTTTCGACAAGGCCCGTATCCCCGACCCGGAACGACCAGCCGCCATCATGCCATCTGCCCGATCACCGAGCCAACCGGCACAGCAAACTCGCAGGTGACGCTGAGGGGCGGACGTTGCGAGGTGGTCACAACCCGGATCGGGCACCGTTCGCCGCACAGCAAGCTGCGGTACGCTCTCGCTTACCAGCATCCGGGGAGAAAGGCCAGGGGCGCCATCCAGCAGTTCATGATGCGCTTGAGCAGCAGCCTGCGCAGATATCGCTGGGCGGTGTTTGTCGTATGGGTGCTGCTTCTCGTGCCCTCCGTATACCTGGCCATCAACCACTCCGACCGGCTGACCGGCGGCGGGTTCGAAGTCGCGGGATCGCAATCGCTGGACCTCCAGCACCAGCTCGAAGAACAGTTCCCCGACCAGGGCGCCTCACCGCTGGCGCTGGTGGCGGTGCCGCGCGCCGACGCGTCCTTCGAGGATATGAACGAGGCCGTCGCGCAGCTGCGAAGGATCGCCGGGGAAGTGCCCTCCGTCACCGAGGCACCCAACCCGCAGCAACCGCCGCCCGCCCCCGACCGGCCCTATGTCGTGCAGTTGAAGGTGGACTTCAACAACAGCGGCGCGGTCGATATCGCCAACCAATTGCGCGACAAGGTCGGTATCGAAGGTGAGCAGGCGGGCCTGTCCGACAACGGCAAGGTCCGGCTCTACGTCATCGGTCAGGGCGCGCTCGGTGCCGCCGCGCAGCAGGCCACCAAACATGACATCGCGCAGGCCGAGAAGTGGAACGCACCGGTCGTCCTGATCATCCTGCTGGCGGTCTTCGGGTCGCTGGCGGCGGCCGCCATGCCGCTGCTGCTCGGCATCTGCACCGTGGTGGTCACCATGGGCGTGGTGTTCCTGCTGTCCCATGTGATGGCCATGTCGGTGTTCGCCACCTCGACGGTGTCCATGTTCGGCATCGCGGTGGCGGTGGACTACTCGCTGTTCATCCTGATGCGTTACCGGGAGGAACTGCGCGCGGGACGGGATTCCGCGCAGGCCATCGACGGGGCGATGGCGACCTCGGGGCTGGCGGTCGTGCTGTCGGGCCTCACCGTGATCGCCTCGGTCAGTGGCATCTATCTGATCAACACCCCGATCCTGCAATCGATGGCCACCGGAGCCATCCTCGCGGTGGCGGTCGCGGTGCTGACCTCGACCACTCTGATCCCTGCGGTGCTGGCGACCTTCGGACGCTCGGCGGCCAAACGATCCCGGCTGCTGCACTGGTCCCGGCGCCCCGACACCACCCAGTCGCGGTTCTGGACGCGCTGGATCGGTGCGGTGATGCGCCGGCCGTGGGTGTCAGCCTCGTGTGCGGCCGTGATGCTGCTGGTGATGGCCGCCCCCGCGTTCGGGATGACGCTGGGCAACAGCATGCTGCGCCAGTTCGACCCCAGTCACGAGATCCGTGGTGGGGTGAACGCCGCCGCCGAGGCGCTCGGTCCCGGCGCGCTGGGCCCGGTGCGGGTGATGGTCACCTTCCCCGACGGTCAGGCCGACGGCCCCGCCGCACAGGCCGCGTTGGCCGCCGTGGGCCGCACCATGGCCGAGGGACCCGATGTCGCGGCCGTGACTCCGCCGGTACTCGGCAAGGACAACGACAGCGCGCTGCTGTCGGCGGTGCTCTCGGTCGACCCCGAGGACTTCCGGGCCCGCGACGCGGTCGACTGGATGCGTACCGAGCTGCCCAAGCTGGACATCGGCAATGCGCAGATCGACGTCGGCGGGCCGACCGCGCTGATCAAGGATTTCGACGACCAGGTGTCCAAGGCCCAGCCGTGGGTGTTCGTCTTCGTCGCCGTCATCGCCTTCGTGATGCTGCTGATCGCGATCAGGTCGGTGTTCCTCGCGCTCAAGGGTGTGCTGATGACCGTGCTGTCGGTCGCGGCCGCCTACGGCAGCCTGGTGGTCGTCTTCCAGTGGGGCTGGTTGGAGGACCTCGGGTTCGCCCCGCTGGAATCGCTGGACAGCACGGTGCCCCCGCTGGTACTTGCGATGACGTTCGGCCTCTCGATGGACTACGAGATCTTCCTGCTCACCCGCATCCGGGAACGCTTCCTGATCACCAACAACACCCGCGACGCGGTCGCCTACGGCATCTCCACCAGCGCGCGCACCATCACCAGCGCCGCGCTGATCATGATCGCGGTGTTCATCGGATTCGCCTTCGCGGGCATGCCGCTGGTGGCCCAGATCGGTGTCGCCTGTGCGACGGCCATCGCGGTCGACGCCACGATCGTGCGGCTGGTCCTGGTGCCCGCGTTGATGGCGATGTTCGACGAATGGAACTGGTGGCTGCCGCGCTGGCTGGACCGCATCCTGCCGTCGGTGGACTTCGAGAAGCCGCTGCCCAAGGTCGATATCAGCGACCTGGTGCTGGTGCCCGAGACGGCCCTCGCCGCGCCCGGCGCCGATCTGCGCATGGTGGTCAAGTCCGCTGCCAAACTCAAGCGGCTGGCCCCGCAGACCGTCGTGGTCGCCGATCCGCTGGCCTTCACCGGCTGCGGACCCGCCCCGGGGGAACGCCGACTGTCCGGGCGACTGCCCACGATCACCTCGACCGGTTCGGTCACCCGGCCCGTGCACCCGGTGACGATGTGGCGCGGCCGGATCAACGTCGCGCTCGACGCACTGGAGACCGCATCGGATTCAGAGCGGCTGCCCGTCCAACGCCGCAGCCCCATCGAGGCGACCACCGTGCAGCTGCCCACCGGCGACCGGTTGCTCATCCCGACCGGTGCCGAGACACTGCGGATGAAGAGCTATCTGTTGATGTGTCGCAACACCACCCGCGACTATGCCGAGTTCGCCCGGCTGGTCGACTCCATGGAAACCGACACCGCAGCCCGCGTCCTCACCGGCATGGACCGGTATTACTGTGGAAAGCGCACTCGGACGCACTGGGTCGCCACCCAGCTCGTCCGCAGGCTTGCCGACCCACGGCCTTCGGACGACCCGGACGCACCGGTCGAGACCGATTGGGACCAGGTTCGGCAGCGATGCCTGTCGGTGGCGGTGGCGATGCTCGACAGAACAGAGCTGGAGGAGGCGAGGTGACGGTGGCAGCTCAGCCCGCTGACGTGTCCCCGGTGGCCGACGGACGGCCCGTCGAATTCTGGCCGACCTCGGCCATCCGCGCCGCGCTGGACAATGACGACCTGGCGGTATGGCAGCGCATCGCCGCGGCGATCAAGCGGGATCCGTTCGGCCGCACGGCGCGTCAGGTCGAAGAGGTGCTCGACACCGCGCACCCTTACGGGGTGTCCAAGGCACTCGCCGAGGTGCTGGACAAGGCCCGGGCGCATCTGGAGGCCAATGAGCGCGCCGAGGTGGCCCGGCATATCCGCGAACTCCTGGAACGTTCCGGGCTCGGCGTCCCGGAATTCGCGTCGCGGATCGGGGTGCCCAGCGAGGACCTCACCGGGTGGCTGGAAGAGAACGGCTCGCCACCGGCGACCCTGATGATCCGGATGCGCAGGCTCTCCGACCGGTTCGCCAGGATCCGCGCCCAGCGCGCCCAGGCATCCGCCGAACGCTGAGCGGGCTGCGCTCAGCGGGCGTTGATCGGCGTCACATCGGTCACCAGCCACTTACCGTCGGTCTTGGCCAGCGTGACCCGCAGTGCCAGCACCGCCACATCGGCCGGTTTGCCCGGGGCATTCTGGGTACCTCGCATGACAACGGCGACGCTGGCCGCTGCCGGACCGATCGCCTCCACCCCTGCCGATACCGTCTGCGCCTGACCGGAGACATTGCGGCTGGTCAGATCCTTTGCCACGGCCTGGAATTCGTTGCGGTAGCTCTCGGCCCGTTCCGGCGACATCAACGCGGTGGCACGGTCGATGCCGGTGTTCGGGCTGCTCGGGCTGAACGTCGCCGAGGCCTCCGCGACGCTGCTGGCGATGCCGACGACCTCGGCGCTGTCACGGCCGAGGTCGCGGTCGGGGACAGTCCACCGGATGTAGCCGACGAAGACGGCCGCGACCGCGAGGACGGTGGCGGTCGCCACGACCCCCAGCCGCAGCAGCGGCCCGTCGTCGTCGGTGCCCACGGTGACGCCGTCACGACGGAACAGCACCGCGTTGACCACCACGCCCTGCAGGATCAGCATGCACAGCGCCGTGCACACCGCAACCCACCAGCGCGGCCAGTCCAGCGCACTGCCGATGAACACCAGCGCCAGGATCGCCAACGCCGGCGCCAGGATGTCGACGCCCGCGACCCGCACCCGGTTGATCATCGGATGGTCTCCAGTCGCGAGATCAGCAGCGAACCGTCGATATCGGAGACACCCAGGCGCAGATTCCAGCGCACCGTGGTCGGCTGGGCGCCGGCGTTCTGACTGACCGAGGTGGCGACCACCAGCACCGTGTCGGTGCGTGATGCCACCGTGGCGAGCTCGGCAGGAGGCGCATCGGTGTCCTTGGCACCGTCGGGGACCCGGTGCATGGACTCGATCGAAACGGACTCGACCTGGCCGACGGTCTGGGACTTCAGCTTGCCGACCAGATCGGCGAACGGGGTCATGGTGGCGTCGAAATCGACGTTGAGCTGGCCGACGGTGCCGTCCCGTAGCTGCTGCAGGTTCTGCGGCGCGTTCTCGGAGTTCATGTTGATCAGGAGCGCGGTCCAGTCCACCGCCGCCTGCAGGACCTCGCTCTGGTGGGTGCGTTCGACCACATCGGCGCGGTGTCCGGTCCACACCATGACGCCCAGCGCCGTGGCGGCCAGGGCGATCACACCGAACACGATGCCGGCGATGCCGTAGCGGGACAGCACCCTGGTTTGCTCATCGGGCATGGCCGTGAGGCTACCGGTGAGCTCTGGCACCATGAGAGTGTGACGTCTACAGAACTCCGCTCCGGCATCGATCTGCGATACGTCGACGCCGATGTGCGCCCCCAGGACGACCTGTTCGGCCACGTCAACGGACGCTGGCTGACCGACTACGAGATCCCCGCCGACCGCGCCACCGACGGTGCCTTCCGCACCCTGGCCGACCGCGCCGAGGAGCAGGTACGCGACATCATCACCTCCGCTTCGGCGGCCGACGGACCCGATGCCCAGCGCATCGGCGATCTCTACGCGTCGTTCATGGACGAGGCCACCGTCGCACAGGTCGGCGTGGCCCCGCTGCGCGCCGAGCTGGACACCATCACCGCCGCGGCCGACCGGGACGCACTGGCAGCGGTGGTGGGCGCCCTGCAGCGCACCGGCGTCGGCGGCGGCGCCGGGGTGTACGTGGACACCGACTCCAAGGACTCCACCCGCTATCTGCTGCACATCTCCCAGTCCGGGCTCGGCCTGCCCGACGAGTCGTACTACCGCGACCCCGCCCATGCCGCCATCTTGTCCGCCTATCCCGAGCACATCGCCCGCATGCTCACCCTCGTCCACGGCGAGGGTGACCATGCCGCCACCGCGCGGCGCATCGTGGACCTGGAGAGCAAGCTGGCCGCGGCGCACTGGGATGTCGTCAAGCGCCGTGATGCCGACCTGACCTACAACCTGCGCACCTTCGCCGAGTTGCCCTCCGAAGCACCGGGATTCGACTGGGCGGGCTGGGTGGGCGCATTGGGCGCGAGTCCCGAAGAAGTGGTGGTCCGCCAGCCGGACTACCTCACGGCGTTCGCCGCGCTGTGGGCGAGCGAAGACCTCCAGTTGTGGAAGCAGTGGTTGAGCTGGCGGCTGATCAGCGCGCGCGCCTCGCTGCTGACCGACGACCTGGTGGCCGAGAACTTCGCGTTCTACGGTCGCACGCTGTCGGGCACCGAGGCCATCCGGGACCGCTGGAAGCGCGGCGTCGGCCTGGTCGAGAGCCTGATGGGCGATGCCGTCGGCAAGCTCTACGTGGCACGGCATTTTCCGCCGGAGGCCAAGTCCCGGATGGACGAGCTGGTGGCCAATCTGCGCGAGGCGTACCGGGTCAGCATCACCAGCCTGCCGTGGATGACCCCGGAGACCCGCACCCGCGCGCTGGAGAAGCTGGACAAGTTCACCCCGAAGATCGGTTACCCGGCCAAATGGCGGGACTATTCGGAGCTGGTGATCGACGCGGGCGACCTGTACGGCAACTACCGGCGCGGCTACGCCTTGGAGTATGACCGTGACCTGGCCAAGCTCGGCGGCCCGGTGGACCGTGACGAGTGGTTCATGACCCCGCAGACGGTGAACGCCTACTACAACCCCGGCATGAACGAGATCGTCTTTCCCGCCGCCATCCTGCAGCCGCCGTTCTTCGACGCCGAGGCCGATGACGCCGCCAACTATGGCGGTATCGGGGCGGTGATCGGTCACGAGATCGGGCACGGGTTCGACGATCAGGGCGCCAAGTACGACGGCGATGGCAACCTGGTCGACTGGTGGACCGATGCCGATCGCACCGAATTCGGGCAGCGCACAACGGCATTGATCGACCAGTACGAGCAGTTCACCCCGCGGGCACTGGATTCCTCCCATCACGTCAACGGTGCCTTCACCGTCGGGGAGAACATCGGTGACCTCGGCGGGCTGTCCATCGCCCTGCTGGCCTACGAGCTGTCCCTCGACGGTAAGGAAGCCCCGGTGATCGACGGCCTGACCGGCGTGCAGCGGGTGCTGTTCGGCTGGGCCCAGGTGTGGCGCACCAAATCCCGTGATGCCGAGGCCATCCGACGCCTGGCCACCGATCCGCACTCGCCGCCGGAGTTCCGCTGCAACGGTGTCATCCGCAATATCGACGCGTTCTACGAGGCGTTCGAGGTCGGCACCGATGACGAGCTGTATCTGGAACCCGAACGCCGCGTCCGCATCTGGTAGCGGGGGCCGGCTCGGCGACCTACCAGGCTTCAGTCGAAGGAGGCTGGGTCCCTGCGAGGACTGCAGTCAGGTAGGGGATCTTGCCGGCAGAGCTACCTGGATTCAGCTTCGCGGCCGTCTGCCCGAAGCGACTGAAACCCGGCCGATGTGACCGCGACCCCTTGACGCAGAACGGCCCACTTTCCCTGGGAAAGTGGGCCGTTCTGTGTGAACAGGATCGTCAGAACATCTGCCAGTCCGAGGCCCCGTCGGGCTGGTTGTACAGACCGCCGTCGGTGTTCTTGATGACGACGGCGTCACCGGAGCCGAAGTTGTCGTAGAACCACTTGGCGTCGGCGGGGGCGAGGTTGATGCAGCCGTGGCTGACATTCGTATTGCCCTGGTCGGCCACCGACCACGGCGCGCCGTGCACGAAGATGCCGCTGTTGTCGATGCGCACGGCATCCTTGACGTGGGTCTTGTAGCCCTCCGCGGAATCCACCGGAACCCCATAGGTGGAGGAATCCATCACGATATCGGCGAACTTCTCCAGCACGTAGTAGGTGCCGTTCTTGGTCTCGTGGCCGGACTTGCCCAGCGAGACCGGGAACTCCTTCTCCACCTCGCCGTTGCGCACCACCGTCATCGTCTTGGTGGCATCGTCGACCGTGGCCACCAGTTGCTCGGGCACGGTGAAGCTGGACTTGGTGCCCGCGGCGTCGATGTTGACCACGGTGCCGGTGGGCCAGAAGTCCTGGGGACGCCACCGCAGCTGGGTATCGGTGACCCAGTAGAACTGGCCGGGCACCGGGGGGTTCGAGGTGATGTGCACCGCGTCCTGGGCCATCTGCCGGTTGGCGATGGGCCGCTGGAAGTTGATGTAGATCGGCTTCGCCGCGCCGGCGATCGACCCGTTGACAGGGTTGAACGATGGCGGCACGAACGGCGGCAGACCGCGGAACGGATTCGGGTTCTGTCCCGGCGGGGTTCCCGGCGGGATGGGCAACGGCTGCGCGCCGGGCCCACCGACCGGTGCGAACGGATCGGCTGCGGTGGGCGTCGCGGGCGGAGCCGGCGGCGCGAACGGGTTGGGGAATGCGGGCGGGGCCGGCGCGGGTGCCGGCGCGGGCGGAACGGGCTCCGCCAGAGCCGACGGGCTACCGATACCTGCTGCGACGACCGTTGCGGCCGCCAAGATCGCGCTGGCGAGTTTCCTTCTCGTCCGCTGCGACATATGTCACCTCCACTGGCATATCTGCAGACCAGTCTGGCACAGCACGTCTACCGGCTAACCCTGGCGAGGCCGGACGGACCCCTCATCACCGTCCGACCTGCACCACTGACCTGGGACGTTTATCGCCGGTGTGAGCCCTGCCGTTACAGGGGCGAGCAACCACGGCAGTGCGGCAACGGCGATCAATACCACCGCGGTCAAGGCCGCCGACGCGCTGAGCACGGCGAACGCGCCACCCGCCCCGAACAGGGCGCCACCGGCCAGGGCGCCGGTGACGATGCCCGCCTGGAACATCGCCACATAGAGCCCGGACGCACCGTCGGGGTCCTCGGGTGCGCTGGTGATCGCAGCGGACTGCAGCATCGGCGGCAGCGCCGTCGACATGGCGCCCCACGCCAGCATCCCGACGACGCCGAGGACCGGCCGCGGGTCGCCACCGGCCACGAACGCCAGCCCCGCGAACGCGGCGACCAGTCCTGCCAGCGCGGTCATCAGGACCGGTCGCGGCCACCGGTCCAGCGGGCGGGCGAACACCGCCATGGCGGCCAGTCCGGCCACCCCGAATCCCGCGAGCACCGGAGCGGTGGCGG
This sequence comes from Mycolicibacterium neoaurum ATCC 25795, assembly GCF_000691525.1. GTDB lineage: Bacteria > Actinomycetota > Actinomycetes > Mycobacteriales > Mycobacteriaceae > Mycobacterium > Mycobacterium neoaurum. The sequence continues at coordinate 60,520 of NZ_JMDW01000007.1, read as the reverse complement.
TGCCCGTGACCTCGCCGACGACCACGGCGATGTAGGTGTAGGACATGAAGTGCGCGCTGACACCGACCAGCGTGAGTCCGCACAGGGTGGCCAGCGCGCGGTTGCGGTGCCACCGGCGGCGGCTCACCCGACCGGTCGGGCCCGTCGTGGTGGCAGGCAGCACCGGCAACAGCAGTCGCGCGGCCAGGGTGACCGCTGCGGCCGCCACCATGACCACAGCGGCCGCGGTCCGCCACCCCCACGCCTGAGATAGCAGCGCCGTCATCGGGTTGCCCGCCACCAGGGCCAGGGCGGTGCCGGCGTACACCGCCGTGGTCGCCCGTCCGCCGTGCCCGGGAGGCACCAATCGGACGGCGATCGGGGCCAGCACCGACCACATCAGACCGTGGGTGAGCGCGCACAGCACCCGCGCCACCGAGAGCACCGCGAAATTCGGCGCGAGCACCGAAAGTGCTTGTGAGACCGTCAGACACACCAGGGTCAACAACAGTGCCCGGCGCCGCGGCCAGCGCGCCGTCCAGCGCACCAACGGCAGGGTGGCCACGGCGGCGATCAACGCATAGCCGGCCAGCAGGGTCCCCACCGTCGCCGGGGCGATGTCGAGGTCGGCCGCGATGGCGGGCAGCGCCCCGACGGGCAGGATCTCGGCGGTGACGTAGACGAACGCGGCGGCCGCGAGCACCGTCAGTTGCGCGTACGGTTTCACGGTCATGCTGGAAAGCCACGGTAATGCCGTGGCCGCCCCGAACCGAGAGGACGCGCGATGATCGCCTTCAGCATCAGCCCGTCGGGCACCGGCCGCTCCGACGGCTCGGTCAGCGAGGCCGTCGCCGCCGCGGTGCGGGTGGTGCGCGCGTCGGGGCTGCCCAACCGGACCTCCAGCATGTTCACCGAGATCGAAGGTTCCTGGGACGAGGTCTTCGACGTCGTCAAACGTGCGACCGACGCGGTGGCACCATTCGGCACCCGGATCTCACTGGTGCTCAAGGCCGATATCCGACCGGGCCACGAGGGCGAACTCGACGGCAAGCTCGCGCGCCTGGAGTCCGCGATCGAGAACGCCGAACAGGGCTGACGGCGGCTAGGAGCGGACCAAGCGGGCGATGGCCGCCGACGCCTCGGCGAGCTTGACCTCAGCCTCCTCACCACCCGCGGCAACCGCGTGGGTGACGCAGTGGCCGAGGTGCTCATCGAGCAATCCCAGAGCGACCGACTGCAGCGCGCTGTTGACCGCACTGATCTGGGTGAGGATGTCGATGCAGTACTTGTCGTCATCGATCATCTTGGCGATACCGCGCACCTGCCCCTCGATGCGCCGCAACCGCTTGGCGTAGTTCTCCTTCTGCGGCGAATAGCCGTGTTCTGCATCGGTCATCGACTATCCGCCTCCCAACAGTTGCTGCATGTGACCGGCCTCCTCTTGGCGCGTGCTGATGATGCCCTGCGCCAGCGTCTTGGCGTTGGCGTCCTGACCCTCCTGGATCTCGGTGGCGGCCATGGTCAGGACGGCCTGGTGGTGGTTGAGCATGGCCTGCAACCACAATCTGTCGAACTCCGGGCCGCGCAGCGCCGCGAGCCGCTGCATGGCGCCCTCGTCGAACAGGTTGGGCCCCTGCGGGACCGGGCCCTGGCCGCCCTGCTGGCCATCGGTCCACTGCACCAGCAATGCGTTCACGGTGTCGGTCTGCTGTTTCTCGCTGACGGCGAGCACGTCGGCGAGCGCCTGCATGCGTGGGTCGTCGGAGTTGGTGCGCACCAACGCGATCATCTGGTCGATACGCGGACGCTGCGCGAGCAGGGCATCGGCAAAGGCGCGATCGATGGCATTGACGCCCGGAGTGCCCGGCGCGGGGGATGTCGCCGAGGCGGTGGAGGCGCTCGGCGCCTCAGGTGCACCGGCCTGTCTGCCACACGCCGGCACAAGGATGGCCAGCATCGCCGCCACCAGCACCAGCACCCGTCTCATGCAGCCAGGTTACCGGTACCCCAGAGGGGTATCAGCGGGGGTTTGGGATGCCCGTGGGCCGAATGCATACTTACCTGCATGCCCTCAGCACCGCAGGCCCGTCCCGGGGTCGATATCAAACCCCGCAGCCGCGACGTCACCGACGGATTGGAGAAGACCGCCGCCCGCGGGATGCTGCGCGCCGTCGGTATGGGTGACGACGACTGGGTAAAGCCCCAGATCGGCGTCGGCTCATCCTGGAACGAGATCACCCCGTGCAACATGTCGCTGCAGCGGCTCGCGCAAGCGGTCAAGAGTGGCGTGCACGCCGGCGGGGGCTATCCGCTGGAGTTCGGCACCATCTCGGTCTCCGACGGCATCTCCATGGGCCATGAGGGCATGCACTTCAGCCTGGTGTCCCGCGAGGTGATCGCCGACAGCGTCGAGACCGTCATGCAGGCCGAACGCCTCGACGGATCGGTGCTGCTCGCCGGCTGCGACAAGTCGATCCCCGGCATGCTCATGGCGGCGGCCCGCCTCGATCTGGCATCGGTGTTCCTCTACAACGGCTCGATCATGCCCGGAACGGCGAAGCTGACCGACGGCACCGAGAAAGAGGTCACCATCATCGACGCCTTCGAGGCCGTCGGTGCGTGTGCCCGTGGCCTGATGTCCCGCGAGGACGTCGACATCATCGAGCGCGCGATCTGTCCCGGTGAGGGCGCCTGCGGTGGCATGTACACCGCCAACACGATGGCTTCGGCGGCCGAGGCACTGGGACTCTCGTTGCCCGGCAGCGCATCCCCGGTGGCCATCGACTCGCGTCGCGACGAGTACGCGGCCCGGTCCGGCGAGGCCGTCGTCGAGTTGCTGCGCCGCGGTATCACCGCCCGCGACATCCTGACCAAGGAGGCGTTCGAGAACGCGATCGCGGTGGTCATGGCCTTCGGCGGTTCCACCAACGCGGTGCTGCACCTGCTGGCCATCGCCCGCGAGGCCGAGGTCGAACTGACGCTGGCGGACTTCACCCGTGTCGGTAACCGGGTGCCCCACCTGGCCGATGTGAAGCCGTTCGGCAGGCACGTGATGAAACATGTGGACGAGATCGGCGGTGTGCCGGTGGTCATGAAGGCGTTGCTGGATGCCGGCCTGCTGCACGGTGATTGCCTGACCGTGACGGGTCAGACGATGGCCGAGAACCTGGCCCATATCGAGCCGCCGGATCCCGACGGCAAGGTGCTGCGCGCCATGAACAACCCGATTCACCCCACCGGCGGCATCACCATCCTGCACGGCTCGCTGGCACCCGAGGGCGCGGTCGTCAAGTCCGCCGGCTTCGACTCGGATGTATTCGAAGGCACGGCACGGGTTTTCGAGCGCGAGCGGGCCGCACTGGATGCCCTCGAAGACGGCACCATCACCCACGGTGACGTGGTCGTCATCCGTTACGAGGGCCCCAAGGGTGGACCGGGTATGCGCGAGATGCTGGCCATCACCGGCGCGATCAAGGGTGCGGGCCTCGGCAAGGACGTCCTGTTGATGACCGACGGCCGGTTCTCCGGTGGCACCACCGGGTTGTGCGTCGGGCACATCGCGCCGGAAGCCGTCGACGGCGGCCCGATCGCGTTCGTCCGCGATGGTGACCGGATCCGTCTCGATGTCGCCAACGGCACCCTCGACCTGTTGGTCGACGAGGCCGAATTGACCTCCCGCAAGGCTGGTTTCGAGCCGTTGCCACCGCGGTACACCACCGGCGTGCTGGCCAAGTACACCAAGTTGGTGCAGTCCGCGGCCGTTGGCGCGGTCTGCAACTGACGGATCACCTACACCGCGGCGCCGCCGCGGTGTAGGTGGGCCTCCACGATGTCCGCGCCATGGGGCACTCCCCCGGTATCGGTGAATCCGCGGGCGACGGTGGCCGCACCGCCGGACATCGACATCGCGTCGAGGATGGCGGTGCGCAATCTGGCTGGGGTAAGCCGACGCGCAGGCAACCGGGTTCCGCAGCCGGCGACCTCGACGCGGCGGGCGACCTCGAACTGATCGCGCCCGAACGGCACCACGCATACCGGTATCCCGCGGCTGAGTGCCTTTTGTGTGATTCCCATGCCGCCGTGGGTGACCACGCAGACGGCGTGCTCCAGCAGCAGCGAATGCGGGACGAAACTGGCCAGCGTGACACCGGGCCTGCCCGGGATGGTCACGGGACCGGCCGGCGAGGTCGCCACCAGGTGCAGGCCTAAGCCTTCTAATGCCTCGATCGCCGACCCCACCAGCCGGGCGTCGGCCTGTGGGACCGAAGATGTGGTCACCAGGACGATCGGGCGGTCGATATCGGCCAACCAGGCCGGCTCCTGATCACCCACCGGGTCGAACGCCGCGGGGCCGATCATGTGCACGTTCGGCCCCCAATCGGTCTGCCGGTACTCGAAGGGTTTGCCGGTGGCCACCAGGACCGCCGGGGCGCGCCGCAGCAGCTCGTCGGCGGTCTGTACGGCGGGCAGTCCGAGGTCGGTGCGGACCGGGGCGATTCCTTCGGCAAAAGGTCGGTCGAAGACCCGGCGGGTCACCGTGCCGATGCCGTGGTCACGGATGCGGCCCCATGGCCCCCGCCACGGCCGGGCTCCCGCGCCGAACGGCGGCAGACCGGGAGCCCGCAGATAGGGGGTGAAGGGCGACAGGACGAGCCAGGGAACATCCTCGGCCTCCAGATAGGAGATCGCACCCCAGGAGTTGGAATCCACGATGACCAGATCGGGACGCACCACCTCGACCGCCCGCCGGATATCGGCGACTTCCAGGGCGGCGCGCCGGGTGAGCACCCGCACGGTGTCGGTGGCCGCCCGCAGCACTGAGATATCGGCCTCGTCGCGGTCGTGTTCGACCGATTCGATCGTGGGGTCCACGGGTTCGACGGCAAATCCTAGCCTGCGGCACAACCGGGTGCCGTCGGCGAGCGTGCGCACGTGGATGCGGTGACCGCGACCGGCGAGTTCGGTGAGTAGCGCGCAGAACGGATAGAGGTGCCCCAGCGCCGGCGCCGTGTACGCCAGGATCACCGCCATGCCAGGACTCCTTCCACCGTGTCGGCCACGTCAATTGTCATTCGCGGCACCGCCCACGGCGGATCGGGTCAGTTCGTGAACGGCTTCCCGGCGGCCATGGACTCGATACGACGGACCGCCACCTCCAGCACCGGCAGGTAGGCCGGCGCCCACCACGGCGCCGTCATCCACACCGTGCAGCCGCCGGGTCGCGGTTCGACACCGTGTTGGGTTGCCGGTACGCCGGCGACATCCCATCCCCAGCTGTGGCCGGGATCGAATGCGCTGATGACGAACGGCAGCGGAATCCCGACCGGTGTCCAGACCCGTCCGGTCGCACCCAGCAGGACGGCGGTGCCGTCGAGTTCGGCGCGCGAGACCGTGGGACCCCACTGGGGCCACGCGTCCAGATCGGTGAGCAGCTCCCACACCGCATCGGCGGGGGCATCGACCGTTCGCTTCGCCGTCCACACGGCTGTGCTGGTACCCACCGGCGCGCTGTCCGAACCGCGCAGGTTCGGCCATCGGGATAACGCGGGCTCAGGTGACCAGCGCGACGGCGAACCCGTCCCAGCCCTTGGCCCCGACGGTCTGGATGGCGGCGGCGTCCAAGCGGGGATGGCTGCCCATCAGCGCGATGGTGTCGCGCACCGCAGTCGCCTGTCGATCCTGCGGGTCGGGATCCAGGACCCGGCCGCCGCGGGCGATGTTGTCGACGATGATCAGCGCACCGGGTTCGGACAGGGCGATCGCCGCCTCGAGGTAGGCGAGATTGTTCTCCTTGTCGGCATCGATGAAGAACAGGTCGAACGGCCCCTTCAGTGTGGGCAAGGTGTCCAGCGCGGCGCCGACGATCACCTCGACGCGGTCGGCCACGCCGGCGCGCTCCAGGTTCTGCCTGGCGATCTCGGCGTGCCGCGGGTCGTACTCGAGGGTGACCACGCTGCCCTGCGGGCCGACCCCGCGCGCCAGCCAGATGGTGGAGTAGCCGGCCAGGGTGCCGATCTCCAGGGCGCGGCGGGCTCCGGTGAGCCGGGCGTACAGCGACAGCAGCTTGCCGTGCTGCGCGGAGACCTCGATGGCGGGCATGCCTGCCGGGCCCGTCGAGAGCCGCGCGGCGCGCAGCGCCTCGTCCTCGGTGTTCAGCAACTCGTCGTACAGTGCGTCCATCGCGGCGTAATCGCTCATCCGGACACCCCTTCCTTTGCGTAGATCACCCGGAGCACGTGCTGGACTTCCGGTCCCATCACGCACCCTGCCAAATCGGCCATCGTGCCGACGAACCCGGGACCGTGCGGCTCACCGTCGTCGGTCAGATCGTCGGTCAGGTGATGCGCCAGTTCGTGCAGGACCACCAGCTCGCGCAGCGCCCACCGGCTCTGACCGTCCGGCACGGCGATCATGCCGGGTTCGTAATGTGCCGCGGTGACCCCGCGCCGCGACCGCACCGCGCACGTCCCCGCCGCGGGCCAGCGCTGCCGCACGGCGGGCATTGCCAGGACATCCTCGACATAGCGCCGCACCGCGTCCACCGACCCGAACCGCGCCTCCGGCGGCAGGGTCAGCGCGGTACCGAAGAAATCCAGCGAGCCGCGACCGTCGGCGCGGTCGAACAGTGTCCGCACGAATTCCTCTGCGGCATAGACCTTTGCCCGTTGCGCATCGCGCATCAGCGCTCCAGGCGGGCCCGCGCCCCGGACAACTCCTGCGGCGGACCCAGCCGCGCCCGACGACCGGCCCGATCCCCGGCCCGGCGAGCCTCCGACGAGTACCCGGCCGTGGCACTGCTGGCCCGCCATGTCCCCCGCGCCGCCGAGGCCTTCCGATAGAACGAGGTCAGCTCCAGGTCCTTGTTGCGCAAGGCCACCGCGGTGCCCGGCACACCGTCGGCGCCCTCGGTGGCCGACCGCCGAGCCTCCTCGCGGGCCTCGGACAACCGCTGCCCCACCCGCGCACCGAAGGCCAACTGGAAGTTGATCCGGGCGGTGATCGTCGGCGTCGGCCGGTGCGCGCCGGTGGCCAGGTATTCCTTGGACGCCCGCACCATCTGCATGACCAGGCTCGAATACAGCGCGTGGCTGGCGTCGATGTCCTCGGCGAAGCCATACGCGTAGACGAATGTCGAGTTCGATGCCACATCGCATTTCACGTCATTGGCCAGTGCGATCACGACGAACAACTGGACGTAGGTGCGCAGGCCCCGGGTGCCCGGATCACCGATGGTGATGGTGCGTTGCACCGGGGCTTGTGCGGCGGTACGGGTCGCCGTGTGCGCACGGGCCACCGCCAGGTCGATCGAGGTGGCGGTGGCCAGCCGCTGCGCGGCAGCCAGAAACGCGTCCGCCTCATGCTGGTTGTCGGTGCCCTCGGCCTGCCGCAGCAGGGCCGCGATGCGGGCCAGCATCTTGTCGCTACTCATGGGGCCAGGCTACGAAGTCGCCCCGACAACGCAGCCCGCTCGGGCACGGTTATCCACAGGCCGCGGGTCATGGCTGGACGAAGGTGTCCAATGCCGCGACCAACTGCGGTGACAGCGGATCCTGCTTGGCGTAGTTGGCGACGCTGTCGGTCGGGTCGTCACGCAGGACATGGTTGACGCCCTTGAGCTCGACGACGGTCAGCGCGGTGCGCCGGAGCGCGTCGACCAACGGACGAACGGCCGTGCACGGGGCTTGCCCGTCGGTGTCCGAACAGGTCAGCAGCACCCGGGTCGCGGTCGGCACCTTCGCCGCCAACGCCAGCGGGTCGATCGAATCCGCCTCCACGACGGCCTTGACATTGCCCGCGTTGAGGATCGTGCCGAGCCCGTCCGGCAGCTGCGCGGGCGCGGTGCCGCGAGTGCGGGCCTCCTCGACGGCCGCGGCCCAGGCGGCGAGCACCTGCTGCGCCTGTTCATCGGTCTTGGCGCCCGAACTGCGGGCGGCCTCGACATCGACGCGCACCCGATCGCTGACGATGTCGAGATACCGTCCCGGCAACGGCTGGAGCAGCCCGAGGGCGTGGATCTTCGGGGCGTCCGGGTCGATATCGTCGGCCAGCGTCATGGCGTGGATGGTGCCCTCGCCGATTGCGTACACCGAGATCTGGTCGGCGTCGGTACCGGGCCGGCCCGCCAGATAGCGCACCGCGGCTCGGGCTCCCGCCGTGTAGGCCGCACTGCCGACATTCGCGGGATTGGTGGCGTACGGGCCGAGACCGGTCTTGCCGGTGCCGACCTTGTCATAGCGCAGCGAGGCGATGCCCTTGCCAGACAGGTACTCGGCCAGCTGACGCATGTTGCCCACGGGACCGGCCACGGCATTGTCCCCGTTGCGGTCGGTGGCACCACTCTCCGAGATCAGCAGTGCCGCAGGACCGGTGTCCTCGCCATGGTGGCGGTAGGTGCCGTGGATGGTGAGACCGGCGGCATCGGTGAAGGACACGTCATCCTCGACCCAGCCCTGCTGGGCGTCACCGTTCCCGGACTCTCCCGACGAGCACCCGGCGACCAACAGCAGCGCCGCGAGCAGCGAGACGATGACGCGGACAGCGCTTTTCACAGTCTGGTCGCAATCCACGAGGTGACGTCGTCGAGGACCACGGCGCGTTCGGGTTCGTTGAACACTTCGTGGTAGAGCTCGGGGTAGACCTTGAGGTTGACATCCGCCGAGCCCACCCGGTCGACCAGCAGCTCCGAGCCGGCGACCGGGATCAGCGAGTCCTGCCCGCCGTGCACCACCAGCAGCGGCGCGGTCAGCACGGCCGCGCGGCGCGGCATGGTCTCTCCGACTCCGATGAGCGCCTTGGCGATACCGGCGGGCAGCTTGCCGTGATGCACCATCGGGTCGGCCTCGTAGGCCGCCACCACCTCGGGATCACGAGACACCGCGTCGGCAGGCAGGTTCTCCACGGGCAACCCGGGCAGCAGGCTGCCCAGCACCTTGGCCACACCGATCATCAGCGGCGACACGGCATCCTGGGCATACACCGCCGGTCCGGACAACACCATGGCGGCGTAATCGTCGGGATGTTCGACCCCGTAGGTGAAGACAACGCCGCCACCCATGCTGTGACCGAGCACCACCCTTTTGAGTTCGGGGTGCGCGGCGGTGGCCAGTCCGACGAGATGGTGGAAATCGTCGGTGTACTCGGAGATGTTCTTCAGGTAGACGCGCTTGCCGCCCGAGCGTCCGTGCCCGCGCAGGTCCAAGGCATAGGTGATCAGCCCGGCCTCGGCGAAGCGCTGGGCGACGTGGTCGTACCGGCGGGCGTGTTCGGCGTAGCCGTGACAGATCAGGACAACGCCGGTCGGGTCGGTCCCCGGTGTCCACACGTCGTAGACGATGTGCACTCCGGAAACACCGTCGAAGGTGCGTTCACTGCGCGTGGTGGCCACGCGATGAGCCTATCGGCACACCGCCGCAGGCCCCGCTTGTCGGTCCCGGTCGGTAAGCTCCCGTGGGTGACCGTCCTCACAGCGGTAGACGACAGATTCGACTCCAAGGACGCCTTCCTCGCCGATGCGCAGCGGTATCGGCGGGAACTGTTGGCGCATTGCTACCGGATGACGGGTTCGGTGCACGATGCCGAGGATTTGGTCCAGGAGACCTATCTCCGGGCGTGGAAGTCCTATGACCGGTTCGAGGGCAAGTCCTCGGTGCGCACCTGGCTGTACAAGATCGCCACCAACACCTGCCTGACGGCACTGGAGGGCAAGCAGCGGCGGCCATTGCCGTCGGGGCTGGGCACCCAGAACGCCGACCCGCACGCCGATATCCACGAGCGGCATGAGGTGCCCTGGCTGGAGCCGCTGCCCGATGCCGAGGATCCGGCGGATCCGCAGACGGTGGTCGGCACCCGCGAGTCGGTGCGGCTGGCCTTCGTGGCGGCGCTGCAACACCTGTCGGCCCGGCAGCGGGCGGTCCTGGTGCTCCGCGATGTGTTGCAGTGGCGGGCCGCCGAGGTGGCCGATGCCGTGGGCGCGACGACCGCGGCCGTCAACAGCCTGCTGCAGCGCGCCCGCGCCCAGCTCGAGGCCGTCGGCCCGAGCGCCGACGAGGTGCTGCGGGCGCCGGAGTCCCCGGAAGCCCGGGAACTGCTGGCCCGCTACATCGCCGCGTTCGAGGATTACGACATCGATTCGTTGGAGAAGCTGTTCACCGACGACGCCATCTGGGAGATGCCGCCCTTCGACAGTTGGTACGTCGGCCCGGCGGCGATCGGTGCGCTGTCCCGCGACAAGTGCCCGGCCGAGCGGGCGGGCGATATGCGATTCATCGCCACCACCGCCAACGGCCAGACCGCGGCGGGGATGTATCTGCGCAACCCGGAAACCGGTGTGCACGAACCGTTTCAGCTGCACGTCATCGACATGACGGCCGCCGGTATCACCCACGTGGTGGCCTTCCTGGACACCACGTTGTTCCCGGCGTTCGGGCTACCCGACCGTCTCTGATCGGTAGGCCCGCGTCAGGGTCGCGATATCGAACTTGCCGAAGGTCGCCAGCACCGCGGCATCGAGTCGCCGATTGGCCTCGACGTCACCGCGGCCGATCATGTCGAAGTACTCGGTCGGAGTGACCTGCCACGACAGGCCGTACTTGTCCTTGAGCCAACCGCACGGCTGCTCCTGACCACCGGCGACCAGCGCGGCCCACACCCGGTCCAGTTCCTGCTGACCGGTGACCCGCACCTCCAGCGACACCGCCTCGGTGAACGTGAAATGGGGTCCGCCGTTGATGCCGACGAAGAGCTGGTCGCCGAGTTCGAACTCGACGAGCACGGGCACGTCCTGCGGCGACGGAGCGTCGGGGTGCGGGGCATGGGTGGCGACGATCCTGCCGTTGCCGCCGAAGGCCGCAATGTAATGCGCGGCCGCCTCCTCGGCTTCGCGGTCGAACCAGAGATTCGGGACGATGCGTGCGGTGATCTCAGTCATGCCGATATCGACCCGGTCTTCCGGCCGAATTCATCGCCGAGTCCACACGACGACACATCAAAGCAACTGAATTGCCAGTTCAGCGTCATGGAAGCCGCCGATTTGGAACGTGTTCTATTATTGCTGTCCATGAAGACCAAAGGTGCCCTGCTCTGGGAGCTCAATTCGCCGTTCACGGTCGACGAGATCGATCTCGGAGATCCGGTCGCCGACGAGGTACAGATCCGCATGCACGCGGCCGGCATGTGCCACTCCGACTACCACATCACCACCGGGGCGACCCCGATCGGACTACCGGCACTCGGCGGGCACGAGGGCGCCGGCGTCGTCACCAAGGTGGGCAAGAATGTCACCGGCATCGCCGAGGGCGACCACGTCATCCTGGCGTTCATCCCGGCCTGCGGTCAGTGTCCGCCGTGCCTGAAGGGTTTCCGCTCACTGTGTGACCGCGGTGCGGTGCTGCTCGGCGGCAAGGCGATCGCCGACGGCACCAGCCGCATCCACGCCGGCGGCCGCGAGGTCTCGCCGATGAACCTGCTGGGCACCTTCGCTCCCTATATGACGGTGCACAAGGACTCGGTCGTCAAGATCGACGACGACATCCCGTTCGAGACGGCGGCGATCATGGGCTGCGCGGTGCCGACCGGCTTCGGATCGGCCACCAATGTCGCCGAGGTGAAGCCCGGCGAGACCGTCATCATCGTCGGCGTCGGCGGCATCGGCATGAGCGCGCTGCAGGGCGCGGTGATCTCCGGCGCCAAGCAGGTCATCGCGATCGACCCCAACGAGTGGAAACGCGATCAGGCGATCAAATTCGGCGCCACCCACGTCTATCCGTCGATGGCCGAGGCCATCGGACCGGTGATCGACGCGACCTACGGCCTGATGGCCGACAAGGTGATCATCGCCGTCGGTGAGATGAAGGGCGAGTACATCGAAGAGGCGATGATCCTCACCGCAAAGACCGGCACCTGCGTGGTGACCGGAATGGGTTCGATGATGGACGCCGACGTCAAGCTCAACCTGTTCCTGTTCACCATGTTGCAGAAGACGTTGAAGGGCAACATCTTCGGCGGCGGCAGCTCACATGTGGAGACCCCGCGCCTGGCCGCGCTGTACAAGTCGGGCCTGCTCAACATCGACGATATGATCACCCGCACCTACAAGCTGGAAGACATCAACACCGGCTACCAGGACATGTTGGACGGCAACAATATTCGCGGCGTCATCCGCTTCGACGAGTCCGACTGGTAGGCCTTTTCGGCCAACAGACGCCTATGCCCCCAGAATCCGGTGATCCTGGGGGCATGGGCGTCTTCTCGCGAGGATTGGTTACTTCGGTGGCATCCGGATGCCGCCGTCGACGCGGACGACCTCGGCGTTCATGTAGGAGTTGGTGAGCAACTCGATGACCATCGAGGCCAGTTCCTCGGGCTTGCCGAGGCGGTGCGGGAAGAGCACCGACTGACCGAGCTTGGCCTTGAACGCCTCCGACGCCTCGCCCTCGCCGTAGATCGGCGTGTCGATCAGGCCGGGCGCGACGGTGTTGACGCGGATACCCGCGGCGGACAGATCCCGGGCCACCGGCAGGGTCAGGCCGACCACGCCACCCTTGGACGACGAGTAGGCCGCCTGGCCGATCTGGCCGTCGAAGGCCGCCACGCTGGTCAGGTTCACGATCGCGCCGCGCTCACCGGTCTCGGTGAACTCGTTGCGGCTCATGGCGGTGGCGGCCAACCGGATGCAGTCGAACGTGCCGACCAGGTTGATCTCCAGCACCTTCTTGTAGGCGTCCAGGTTGTGCGCCGAGTCGAACTCGCCGTCCTTACCGATGGTCCGCTGGGCCCAGCCGATACCGGCCGAGTTGACCAGGGCACGCAGCGGGCCCAGATCGACGGCGGTGTTGACCGCGTCCAGGATCTGATCGGTCTTGGTCACGTCGACGGTGACGAACACACCGCCGATCTCCTTGGCGAGTGCCTCACCGCGTTCGGCGTTGAGGTCCGCGACGACGACCCGGGCACCCCGGTCCGCCAGCTGACGGGCGGAAGCGGCGCCGATACCCGACGCGCCACCGGTGACGATTGCGCTAGCTCCATTGATATCCACGTCGACAGACTAAGGCCTCCCGACCGGTGGGTTGATGCCGACCGAGAATCCCAAACCTCAGAAGGTCCGCACCACCCGGACCATGGCCCAGATGAACAAGGCGACAAAGGCGAGCATCGCCACGCAGGCCATCTCGTAGAACGGGCTGTGCAGTTCACCGAGCAGGTAGACAAAGAACGGCAGGCACAGCCATCCGAGCAGGAAGATCGCCACCGGCCCGCGCTTGCTGGGGCGCGGCGGGATGTCCTCGACGTCGTCGAAGATGTCGTCGAAGTCCGGCGCATCGGGGTAGTCCTCGTCCGCCGGGCTCATGGGCCGATGGTAACCAGGACCGCCGCTGATCGCCCGCCCTCGTTCAGCGCAGCCGTGCCAGCACCGCGGACAGCCACTGCTGCACGGCGCGCGCCTGCGGCTCGGTCATCCCGTCGAAGACCGTCGCGCGCACCAGGGCGGCATGCGCCGGCGCGGCGGACTGCAGTGCCGCCCTCCCGTCGGCCGTCAGATCGACTACAGCGGCGCGGCGGTCATCGTCGGCGCCGCGCCGCCCGACCAGCCCGCGCGTCCGCATCCTGGCCAGTTGATGGGAAACCCGGCTCTGTTCCCAGCCCAGCCGCGCGCCCAGATCGGCGACCCGGCACCCTGGTGCCTCGTCGAGGGCCACCAGCACGTCGTAATCGGCCAACGACAGCCCGCAGTCCCGTTGCAACTGCCGGTTCATCGCGGTCTGCAGCAGGCCGGTCATCTCCAGGTAGCTGCGCCACATCGCCTGTTCCTGCGCGTTCAACCACATGGAATACATGACACATCATCTAAGTTGTGCTGTCCATAGCCGCCACCTAGGCTGGCATGTGAAATCGAGGAGCATCGATGACCCGCACTGCATCCGTGGACATCCGGCGCGCCGCCGACCGCGCGGCGACGAAGATCTCGTGGCTGGACTCCAAACACTCGTTCTCCTTCGGAGACCACTACGACCCGGCCAACACCCATTTCGGATTGTTGTTGGTGAACAACGACGACCGTGTCGCCCCCGCGAAGGGATTCGACACCCACCCGCACCGGGACATGGAGATCGTCACCTGGGTCATGCAGGGCTCGCTGGTCCACCAGGACTCGACCGGTAACTCCGGTGTCATCTATCCGGGTCTGGCACAACGGATGTCGGCCGGTCGCGGCATCCTGCACTCGGAAAAGAACGACTCGTGGCGGCTTACCGGTAGTGAAACCCACAGCGAACCGGTGCATTTCGTGCAGATGTGGGTGGTCCCCGACGAGTCCGGGCGCGATCCGGGCTACCAACAGCTGGAGATCGACGACGAACTCCTGCGCGGCGGGCTGGTGACCATCGCATCCGGGATGCCCGAGCATCGCGACCAGTCCGCGATCACGATCGGCAACAAGTACGCCGCGCTACACGGCGCCCGTCTGCAGGCCGGCGAGACGGTGCAGTTGCCGCAGGCGCCGTATCTGCATCTGTTCGTGCCGCGCGGCGCCGTCACCCTCGAGGGTGCCGGTGAACTCGGGGCGGGTGATGCCGCCCGACTCACCGCGACCGGAGGCCAGCGGGTCACCGCCTCGGAACCGTCGGAAATACTGCTCTGGGAGATGCATGCCGGTCTGGCAGGTTAGCCACCGAATCACCTGTGCCCTGGTGGGCGCAGCACTGGTCACCGGATGCTCGACCGACACCGCACCCGGCACCGCGCAGTCGGGCACCTCCGCCACCACCACAACGGGCGAGCCCCCGTCGGCGCCGCGTACCGCCGAACTGACCGAAGTGACCGTCGACGTTCCCGACGGGATGCGCGCGACGCCGTTCGACGAGCCCCGCCGGGCGATGGTGCCGGCGGGGTGGACACTGTCGGTCTGGGCGCGAACGGACAAACCCCGGTTGATGGCGTGGGCGCCCGACGGCGCCCTGCTGGTCTCCATTCCCCGTACCGGACAGGTGCTTTCGATGCGGGACGGGAATGCGTCCGTGCTGCTCGACGGGCTCACCCAACCGCACGGGCTCACCTTCGCGGCGAACCGGTTGTACATCGCAGAGAGCAATCGGATCAGCTCGTACGCCTACCGCGACGGTGCTGCCGTCGAGCCGAGGGTGATCGCCGACGACCTGCCGGATGGCCGCAGCCCGGACCTGCGGGGCGCCTACTCCCATGCCCTCAAGAGCGTCGCAGTGGGACCCGACGGCGCGGTGTACTTCTCGATCGGGTCCACCGGCAACATCTCCGAGCAGGACCGCACTGCAACACCGCCACGTGCCACCATCATGCGGGTTGCGCCCGAGGGCGGTCCGGCCCAACCCTTTTCGACCGGTGTCCGCAACGGAACCGGGCTGGCCGTCGCGCCCGACGGTGCCGTGTGGACCGCGGTGAACAACCGCGACAACGTCGCCGACCCATCGACCGGACAGGTCGATCCCGCATACGTCGACGACAACCCCCCGGAGTCTGTCGCCAAGTTGAGCCCGGGACGCGAACTGGGCTGGCCCTACTGCAATCCCGATGGCGGCCCGGCCAACCTGCCGCTGATCCGCGATGTCCAGACCAACCCCGACGGCAGCCGGATGGACTGCGCGGCGCTGCCGCCCATCGAGCAGAGCCTGGGTGCGCATTCGGCGCCGTTGGGTCTGAGCTTCAGCACCGGCCAGTTGCCCCGACCATACGACAGCGGAGCACTGGTCGGTGTGCACGGTTCCTGGAACCGCCAGAACCCGCAGCCCCCCGAGGTGTCCTACTTCGCTTGGCGCGACGGGGAACTCGGCGACCAGCAGACCCTGGTCGGCGGGTTCCAGGCCGACGATGGGACACGTTGGGGCAGACCGGTCGCCGCAGTCGCCGGACCCGATGGCTCGGTGTACATCACCGACGACTACGCCGACGCGGTCTACCGTTTGACCCCGCCTACCTGACCGGCGTGCCGCGCCGTCCGGTGGCGCCGACGTAGATGGCGATCAGCACGATCGCCACCGCGATACCGACGAGGAACGGGATGATGGCAAATCCGCCATTGGAGTTGGCGTAGCCGACCTGGTAGGTCACCCAGCTACCGATGAGCGATCCTGCCGCGCCGAGCAGCACGGTCATCAGGACTCCGATGTTCTGCTTTCCCGGCATGATGAGGCGCGCCAGCGCTCCGACGATCAGTCCGACGATGAGGGCGCCGAGGATTGTTCCGATCATTGCTGCTCCTAGCTCGCGTGGCACAGCCTGTTGACTGATGCCCGTAGGAGTACCCAAAGACACTGACGCTCAAGCGGATAACCCGATGCGCAACCGTGACGCACCTGTGACGAAAGTTGACAGTGTTGCTGCTGTGATTGAAAGTGATCGTCTGCGTCCCGCATCAGAAGGAAATGCCGTGCCCACCGTCGCCCCCCGCCTCCGGCGTTTCCTCGCTGGTACCGCCGCACTCGCGGTCGGAGCGGCATTGGCAACATGCACCGGGTCACCCACCGCATCGGCGGCGGATGGCCGCAGTTTGCTGGCCGCCGCGATCGCCAACACCAAAGGCTCCTATCTGGTGTACAACTTCGGCGGCGGCTATCCCGCACCGATGCTCGACGCCGCCGGTCGTTGGTACGAGGCCGGTAATGGCGGGCGGGTGATGGTCATCAAAGGCGCCTCACAGCGGCTGGCGCCGCGGCTGCTGGTGGACACCCACAACGGCTATCAGGCGCGCTGCGAACGCACCCCGGGCGCCCGGACGGGCGAGGGCCTGGTCCAGGCATCCGAGATCTATACCCCGATCGCCGCGTGGCAGGCGCTCGGCCAGCCCACCATCGCGGTGAACGCCAACTTCTTCGATATCCGTGGCCAACAGGGCGGGTCATGGAAGACGACCGGATGCAGTTCGCCGCTGGGCGCCTATGTCGACAACACCCGCGGACTCGGCAAGCTCAACCTGCCGCTGACCGGAACCCTGGCCTACGCAGGCAAACAGGGCCTTTCCGGCGGCAACGAGATCTGGACCCCCCTCGCCACCATGATCATGCCGACCTCGGGCACCCCCTTCATGGTGATGCCACGCTCGGCCGACGATTTCGATGCGGCCACTCCGGTGATCGCCGACCTGATCAGCAAGGGCACCCGCTTCGTCGCCGTCGCGGGCCTCGGGCTACTGGCTCCCGGAGATACCGGTCAGATGAACGATCCAGGCCCGTCGGCGGCCCGCACCGCGCTGGGCTACGTTCGCGACCGCGACGAGTTCTACGTGTTCCAAGGCGGCAGCTACACCCCCGACCAGATCCAGGATCTGTTCCGCGGCCTGGGATCTGATGCCGCCATCCTGCTCGACGGGGGCGGCTCCTCGGCCATCGTCCTGCGCCGCGACACCGGTGGCATGTGGGCCGGCGCCGGTGTGCCCAAGGGATCGTGTGACACTCAACAGGTGCTCTGCGATTCCAAGGAACGAGCCCTGCCGAGCTGGCTGGCCTTCAACTGAGGGCGGGCCAGATGTGCTGACAGCTAGGCCGCCGCGGCACCGTCCGATGAGGCCGCGCGGTCGGAATCGCGGTCGGCTGTGTCGCCCTTCGCATCCGCACCCGCAGCAGCGGGCGTGCGATCGACGGACGCAGCGGACTCGGCGGCCCGACGCCCACCGAATGGGCTGACGGACCCTACGTCGGAATCGTCCTCGGCGATCGACTTCCGGTCGTCCTCGTCACCGATCTCCCGTTCGGTGGTGTCGTCGTCGGTGGTCTCGTCGGTGGTCTCGTCGGCAATGCCCTCGGCCACGTCCTCTTCGGCTTCGTCGGTGACCTCTTCGGTGACGTCCTCGATCACCTCGTCGTCGGTGACTTCCGCTTCGGTGGCATCCGCGACCTCGTCGTCGGTTGAAACCTCGGGGTCCACCGACTCGCCCCCTGTCGCAGCATGTTTGGGCTCGGCGCCCGAATCCTCGGGAATCGGTGCGCTGGGATCGGCGGCATGCTTACCCGCGGACTCCGCCGCGCCGGTATCCACCGACAGCGTCACCAGTGCGGAATCGTTGTCGGGGAGCGTGCCGGGGTCGGCCTCTGCCTGACGCTGCGCATCGGCAGGCTGAGCGGCGGGTTGCGCCGAGGCGAGCAGTGCGTCGATACCTGCCTGCAGTCCGCCGAGATTGAGCCCGCCGGTGAGGGTTTGGATGAGCTTGCCCAGGTTCTCCAGGACGTTGGGCGGTGCTGCGGTGGGGTTGGCGCTGAAGAACTCCTTCTGGAAACCGTTGACCAACGACGTGAACACGTCGTTCATGGCCTGGCCCCAGTCCACCGTCGGGAAGGACATGAACGGTGTCGCGCTGCCCGCCTCGTCCAGGGTCCTGGTCCAGGTGCCGTCGGCATTGCGCACGACATCGGTGTATCCCAGGTTGACCAGACTGGTCAGGGCCGGCGACAACGCATTGGCCAGGCGGTAGGCCACCGTGCCGAGGGTGCCGAAACTGACGGTGTTGAGCACATCGCCGATCAGGTACAGCGGTTCCAGCAGCGGCAACGTCCTGGTCGCCAGGGTCAGATAGATGTTGATGTCCAGCGGGCTGCCCAGATCGAGCGCGCCGGCGACGGTATCGCCGACCTCACCGAGGATCTGGTCCAGCGCGGTGTCGAGATCCACCCCACGCAGGATGTAGGACGCACCGATGGTGCCGGCGAGCAGATTGTTGAACAGCGACACCGGATTCGGCCAGGCCGCGAAGTCGGAGAAGGGCTGGTACTGCACGGTGGCATCGATCTTGATCGGCACCAGGTTGGCCGCGCCGAGTTCGATCCCGGTGCCCAGAACCGGTATTCCCACGCCCTCGTTGGTCGCGGCCACATCGGGTGTGCGGACGTCGATGCCCAGCAGATCGAACAACGGGTAGAACCTGGCGAGCATGCCGCCGTTTGCGCGACCGACATTGTTGGCCAGGATCATCGGCAACAGCGTGAGGCTGCCCAGTGGTCCGCCACCGCCACCCACCCGGGGTTGGTTGGCCAGGTCGGCCAGCACCTGCTGGTAGGCCGAACCCGCGGCCATCGCCCCGAAGCCGTAGCCGATGACGAGCGGGATCCGCACGTCCATCAGGCTCAGGTCCGGAAGGTCGATGCCGATGAGAATGTTCACCACACCGTCGAGTAACGGTCCCAGCAGCGGTATCTGTCCGACGGCGCCACGCGCCAGGCCCAGCACGGAGTCCAGCAGGGTCTCCACCCCGACCTGCAGGTAGGAGGTCGAATTGATGGCATCGGCAACGGCATTCGCCGTCCCGGGAGTCCACCCGAGGTCGAGTCCGGCCAGCGCCTTGAGCAGGGTGAAGGGCTCACCCGGGGTGATGATGTTGAGCCCCTTGATGTCCAGTGCGGCCAGATTCAGCGGGGCGGACAGGTCCAGTCCGACCAGCCCCAGTAGCGCCGAGAGCGTGATGTTGCCCTGCGCATCGGTGATGTTGAGCAGGTCGAGGATGCCGATCAGCAGCGGGGTGGCCGCACCGAGGATCGGTGCCAGCACCGGCTCCAGCCCGATCGGCACCGCACCCAGGATGTCGTCGAGGAACGCGAGCGGGATCTTGCTCAGCAGATCCTCGATGTTCAGCCCGAACCCGCCGCCGATGTTGATACCGGCGATGGCCCGTTCGTAGGCCTCGATGAACGCCTGCAGCGAGTCGTAACCGGCGCGGCCCGCACCACCGGTGACATCCGGCAGGCTGCCCGGCGGGCCGAACGGACTCACTCCGGCGGTCAGATCGACCGGTTGCTCCACCACCCGCAGGTAGTGCTCCTCGGGGCGGGGCAGCGGGGCGGGTGCTGCCGCCCCCACCGTCATCGCCGTTGCCGTCGCCGTTGCCGCCGTGACCATTGCCACCCGCTTGGCGCGCTGTGCCGTTCTCCGGTGCTTGCCAGCCATCTACCTCATGCCTCCCCGACGAGTTCTGGGCAGGAACTTAGCATCGCCTCACGGGCGTTCTGAAGCTTTTGCTCAGGAAAGCATCAGGGTTGGCGCATAACGCTGCGCAACAGGCGGTCTCGGATGGTTGCCGGCAGCCGTGTCAGCAAAGCCAATTGCAGCTTCGGGCCGGCCCCCACCGCATAGCGTGCGCGAGGCCGCTTTTCGGTGAGCGCCTTGATCACCACCTCGGCAACGCGCTTCGGATCCACCGCCATTCGTTGGGACACCGGTATCGACTTGCGCATGCCGGAGATGTGCCGGGCATAGAGCGCCCGCTGCTCCGGCGACAGCGCCGCTTCCGCGTCGTCGACCATCGCAGGCGCGCGGCGCCACATATCGGTGTCGGTCTGCGCCGGTTCGATCAGTACCACCGGAATACTCCACGGCCGCAACTCCATTCGCAGCGCGTCGGCGGCCGCCTCGAGCGCAAACTTGGAAGCGGCGTAGGCGCCGACCATCGGCGTGGACAGCCGGCCGTTCACGCTGGAGATGAACACCACCCTGCCCTGGCTGCCGCGCAGCCTCGGCAGCACGGCCTGCGTCACCGCGAGTTGTCCGATGACGTTGACCTCCAGCTGTTTACGCCACTGGTCGGCGGTCACGGTCTCCACCGGTCCGGCCACGACGATGCCGGCGTTGTTGACCACCGCATCCAGCTGTGCGGGCAGGACGGCATCGAGGGCGGCGATATGCTCGGCATCGGTGATATCGAGGATCACCGATGAAATGCGCTGTGGATGGGTGGCCGTCAGCATCGCACCGTCGACGGTGTTGCGCACGCCAGCAATGACGTCCCATCCCGCGACGGCCAACTGCTCGGCAATCACGCGGCCGATTCCTCGGCCGGCTCCGGTGACCAGAACTGTGGGCATGGGCTCAGACTAGCCGGGCTGGCCAGCATCCGGTCCGAGCGCGAAGACCAGACCGGCCGTCGCGACCATGACCGCCGCCAGACCGATGACGGGTGCGACGACGTAAAGCGTCAAGGTGGCGCCCAGGGCGGCGCCGGCACACATCGTCAGGACCACCGTGTAGCGCAGTTTCTCGCGTTGGCCGGTGCCGCCCGCGAGCCGGCTGTCGAAGCCGATGCCCACGATCGTCTGGGTGAGCACCGTGGTGGACAGTTCGGCGATGCCGACCTGTCGGGCCGCAGCGTTCTGGATCCCGAAGGTGACGGCCAGCCCGGCGATGAGGATCAACTTGGTGTCGTCGTGGTAGCGCAGCACACCGCTGCCGGCCAAGGCGGCGAGCGTTGTCAACGCCAGCACCTCGACGGTCAACGCCGTCGACATCCATCTGCGCACGGTGCCGAGGTGACGGACCATCCGCCCGCCCACCATCGTCCCTGCGACGAAGCTCAGGAAGGCGACCAAGGCCGCCGCCACGTCGACACCGGAATGCGGGACGAACCAGAATCCCAGGAAGATGACGTTGCCGGTCATGTTGGCGACGAACACATGTCCCAGGACCAACACACTGACCGCATCGACCAGCCCGGTCGCGAACGTCAGCAACAACAGCACGGTGACCGTGCGGCGCTGTGATACCGGCGATTCCATGCCAGGAAGCTACAGCCGGGAAGTCACAGTCGCGGGGTGAGGTCCAGGGAGGTGATGGCGTCCATCTGCGTGATGAGCCAGCGGGTGCCGTGCTTCTCCATGATCAACCGGTAGGACAGGTACCGCAGCGACGGGATGTTCTTGGTCACCGGACTGGTGGCCACCGAGTTGGTGTAGACGATCGCAGAGGCGTTGTTCGCGTCCATCGATTCGACCGCGGCACCGAGGACCTGCGTGTTGTTCGAAACCTGTGCCTGCTTGTTCGGCGCGGCGATCGCATCGATGTACTTGCGGTACTCGACCTGGAAATCCCCGCCGAGATACTTCGCGGCGCGGTCCGGTAGCGCCTCCATGTCCTCGGGGGTATAGGTCCACAGGGTGCTGATGGCATCGGCGGCGGTGCCGGCGATGTCCAGTTTCACCTGCACCTGCGCGCGGTCGACCAGATAGGGCGCGGCGGTGGCACCGGCGAATGCGGCGGCCGCGACAACGGCGACGGCTCCGACGGCCGCCAGGATCTTGACGCGTCGACCCGGCGGCCGGTGCGCCACCAACACCGGTTCGGCCTGAGCCTCGGTATCGGTATCGGGCTCGCTGTCGGTGTTGGTGTCGACTTCGGTTTCGGAGTCGGTGACGGCCGGCTCATCGGCCGCTGCCTCCGGCTCGGTAGTCGACGCCGTGGCCTCAGCCTCGGATTTGGCCTCGGACTTGGCCTCGGACTTCGTCTTCGGCACGGGGCCCGGATCGGTCCCGCTCCCGGACCCGGTGGTCAGATCACCTGAATCAGTCGGCTGATCTTCCACTGCTGTCCTTCCTTGATCGTCGTTGCCAACCAACGACTTCCGGTCTCGATGGTCTGTTTGCCGTCGGGTGTGGTGCTGGTCATCTTGGTGGCGACCAGCACATCGGCGCTTCCGTCATCGTTCCACCGTTGGACGCCCGCCTCCAACACCGTGCCGGTGGTCGGCTCCAGCCGAGCCACCTGCAGCACGATCTCGTTCTGCTTCTCGGTGAAGGTGGTCGCGAACTCGCCGGTGCCTTCGGCCTTGATCCGATCCGCATAGTCGTTGGCGTTGAACGGATCCAGCGTCGTGTAGGAGGTCATGAACGCGCGGACGTAACCGAGGGCGTCGGCATCGCGGATCGCGGTCTGGCGGTCCGACTCGTGGGTGACCACCAGGTAGGAGGCGAAGCCCAGCGCGGCGGCCATCAGCATCGAGACCAGTCCACTCACCAACGGCAGACCCCAGCGCAGCGGCCTGCGCTCCGGCGCCACGAAATACTCGGGCCGGTCGGGATCGACAATGCGGCGCGGGCTCATCCGCCGCTCGCCTGCATCTGTGGCCGCGTCAGCACCGACAGGTTCTGCACCTGCCACTGATCACCGGCCTTGACGAAATCGACCCGTACGGTCGCGGTGATGAAACGCATCGCGCCGGGATTGCTGCCACGCTGGCCCTGCATGGCCAGCAGCATCGATGCGGTGGTCGTCGTCGGCGGCGGCGACTCCAGCACCGCGCTGTTGACCGACCAGTACTCGTTGGACACCAGGGGGGCCTTGCGCAACGCGTCCTGCTGGGCGATCAACTGCGGCCGGTAACTCTCGGAGGCCAACGAGCGGGCACGCTCGAAATCCTGTTCCGCGGTGTCCGGGTTGTAGCTCAGCATCTTCTCCACGATGCCTGCGCCCTGGGCGGCGATCTGACCGCGGGCATCCTCCAACGCACGGTCACCCCGGTACACCACGAAATAGCCCGCGGTCGACGCCCCGACACCGACCAGCGCCACCGCGATCAGGCCGATCGCCACCGGTCGGCGCACATCGCGGTCCGGCTCGCCGACGCGGCGGACCTCGGTGCGCAGCAGCAGGTCGGCGAAAGTGCGACGACGACGGTCGAACAACGGCCACAACCACCCCGCCAGCAGCGGAACGGTGTCGAGCAGATGGGCGATATCGCGCAGCAGCAGTCTGCCGGTGTCGGGCGGGTTCCCATCGCCGGAGGTGCGGAACACCCGGATCCCGGTGACCGCGCGGCCCGCCGTCCAGCCGGTCCGCACCGGCAGCACCCAGCGGTTGCCCATCAGCACCAGTCCGGTCAGCACCGCCAAGCCGGTGTAGACCCACCACAGCGTCCCGAGGAAGGGCGCGGTCCAGGCCAGCATCGCCAGGGTGCCGATCAGCACCGCACCGAACAGGACATCGATACCGAATGCGGCCGCTCGGGCCCCCCAGGACGCCGGGGGCTCCTGCGGCAGCGGTTCCAGCTCGACCGCGTCGTCGAGAACTGCCGTCACGTGGTGACCTGTACGAGGTTGGCGATCTTGTAGGTGCCGTCGTCGCGTTGCATGGTGACCCGCAGCCGGTACCCCTGCTCCTGGTCGGCGGTTTCGCTGTTGGTCACCTTGGTCCGCACCGCCACCAGCACATCGACCGACCCGTCATCGTGGTGGCGTTCGACCGCGGCCCGCAGATCGGCGACCTCCACCTGCACGTTGGCGGCCTGATAGGCCTCCATCATCATCGAGCTGTAGAACACGGCCTGCGCGCCGAAGTCTCCGGTCGAGCAGTCGACGATGCGGCCCTGCGCCGCGCCCATCGACGCCAGATCCGGTGCCTGGGTCGCGATGACGCAATCCTTGGCCGCCTGCAGGGCGACCGCGTCGTCGCGGGCGATCTGGTCACTGCGCGCGTTCCACTGGAGCAACAGATAGCCAACCCCGGTCAGGGCGGCGGCGACGATGATCAGGACCGCAGCGATCGCGGCCACCCAGCCGCCGCCGAGGCGTCCGGCAACGGATGCCGAACCGGCATCACTGTCGGTGTCGGCGCTGCCGGCATCGCTGTCGGTGTCGGCCGCGGATTCAGCGGCCTGGATCTCTTCGTCGGTGGGGTTCAGCCGGCTGGTGCCAGCATCTCCTTCCATCCGTTATCTCCTGGATTGCTCGAGTTGTTGACGGAGTACTTGACGCCGTCGGGTCCGACCACTTCACCGCTGGACGGGCTGTACACCGCGGAAGGACCTGCTGCCGGAGTGTAGATGCACGGATTGGGTTGCTGTCCACTGCAGGTGACCGTGCCCTGGCCAGGCGGGGTGAGGGGGTCACTGGTCGGCAGCGTGGTCTGCGGTGGAGGCAGTTGGCTCGCCGGTAGCGGATTCATCCCGTTGTTGATCGACGGCGCCGGGATGACCTGACCGGGGTTCACCGGACGGGTGCAGCGTGCGCCGGCGGCCGGGCAGTCCACGATCTGGTTCGGATCGCCGTACCAGGGGTTGGTGCCCAGCGGCACATAGGGATCCTCACCGCGGCACTCCCGTGGCGTCGCCGCGCGCTTGCCGGGGACGTCGACGCACGGGTAGTTACGCGCGCCGCGCACCGCATTGGGGGCATCCTTCGGGATCTTGCAGTACAGCCCCGACGGCAGCGGCTCGGTCTTGGTGTCCGCCGGTGACCGCCACTGCGATGCGGGTAGGAAGCCGGTCAGGCACGGCGGCGGCGAGTTGATCCCCAGACCGAAATGCAGCAGACCCTCCGGGGCGAAGATCGTCGCCGTCTGGGCGATCGCCGCACCCTGCGGCAGCACCACCAGCACCTGCTCGACGTTCTTGTTGTACCGCTTGAGCATGTCGAGAACGATCTCGAGATTGGCCAGCGTCTGCGGTAGCGACTCGCGCACATCACCGAAGACCGCGTTGAGCTGATCGGCCGTCGGCGCCGCCTGCTGCAACCCGCTGCGCAGTGCGGCATCCTTCTCCGCGGTCTGCGCGCTGATCGTGTTCAGGTTGGCCGCCCACCGCGAGATGGCGTCACCGGAGTTCACCTGGGACTCGATGATCGGCGCCGAGTTGTCGACGACATCGGTGAGTGCGGGCAGGTTCTCCCGGAAATCACCGGCGAGGTTCTGCGTCGCATCGACCAGGCGCTGCAGGGAAGGGCCCAACCCGCCGACAGCCTTGGCGGTCTCGTCGAGCAGGACGCCGATCTTCTCCTCCGGCAGGGCGGCCAGGCCGCGCTGCGCGGAATCCAGGGCGGGCCCCACCTCGGCGGGCACGGTGCCCTTGGTGATCGTGTCCCCGTCCTTGAAGTGCTGCGGAACGTTATCGGGGGATACGAGGTCGAGGAACTGCTCACCGACGGCCGACACCGAGTGCACATCGGCGCTGGCGTCGATGGGCACCTGGGTGTCGTTGTTGATGTCCATCGTGACCCTGGCGCCGGTCTCGGTCGGCTCCACCTCGATCACCTTGCCGACCGTGGTGCCGCGGAAGGTGACGTTGGCGGTCTTGTACAGACCTGCCGAGTTCGGCAGGTCCGCGTAGAGCCGGTACATGCCGATGCCGGCATAGGTCGGCAGCCGCAGGTAGCCCAGCGACAACACCACCAGCGCCACCAACGTCAGCACGACGAAGATGAGCAACTGCGTCTTGATCATTCGGGTCAGCAGCATGACTCACTCCGACCTTTCGATCAGCGGACCGTTGGGCGCACTGTTCGGGTTGGGGGTGAACCGCACATCCGGCATCATCGTCGCCGGATCACGACCCCAGGCCTGTTCCAGTGCCCGCAGCATGCCCGAGATACCGGTACCCGACAGGAAACCGTTGTCGATGGCACTGAGCGTCAGGTCGATGGTCAGCGAGACGTTGATGTAGTCACCGCGGATCGCCTTCGGGATGTTCTCGATGTTGAACGGCACCGTGAGCAACAGCTTGAGCGCACCGACCAGATACGGGGAAGCCTTGGCCAGCTCCCGCAGCGGCCGCTGCAGATTCTTCAGGTTGGTGTTCAGGTTCGCGTTGGTGTTGCTCAGCGTCTCGTCAGCCGTCGCGCTGAGCCGCCCGAGCGATGTCACCGCATCGGCGAACAGGTCCCGGGTATCGGCGAAATGTTTGATCAGCGGCGGGAATTCGGTGAGCACGCGGTCCAGGGTCTCGGTGCGCTGGCTGACGATACCGAGCAGCCGGTTGGTCGAGTCGATGGCGCGCGTCAGGTCCTCACGCTGCTGGTTCATCTCGTAGGTGAAGGTGTCCAGCCGGTTCAACAGCTCCCGGATCTCGCCGGAACGCCCGGTCAGGATGGCGTTCACCTCGTTCTGGATCACCTCGATGTTCGGGATGCCACCGCCGGTCAGGATGCCCGAGATGCTGGCGAGCGTCCGCTCGATGGTGGGAAACGCCGATGATCGTTCCAGCGGAATGGTGTCCCCGTTGCGCAGTTTTTCCGGCGACGGGTCGTCCGGCTCGTCGAGTTCGACGTGCTGGGAACCCAGCAGCGAGGTCTGCCCGATGCGCGCCAGCGCATTCTTGGGCAACTCGACGCCGGGCTCCAGGTCCACCGTCAGCAACGGCGTCCAGTTCTTCAGCTCGATCTTGCGCACCCGGCCGACGAACACATCGGCGACCCGGACCCGGCTGTTGGCGTTGAGCGCCAACGTCTCCGGCATCTGGATGTAGATCGTCGTGCTGCCGTCCTGGGTGCCGGGGCCACCGGGCAGCGGGACATTGGCGATACCTCGCCACTGCCCGCACCCGGTGAGCATCAACCCGGCGACGGCCAGCGCCACGGCACGCGTGGCGATCTTCTTCAGCTTCATCGTGCACCTGCCTCTGCCGGCAGCGGCGGTCCGGCCGGGGCCGCCGGTGCGACCGGCGCCCCCACGGGCACGGCCGGCGGCGGGTCACCCGGGATGACACCCGGTGCCGGGACCGGCGGCGGTCCCGGTTGCGGATACCACGGCGGGGGTAGCGGATTGTTCTGGTCGTAGGCATTCGGCGGTCCGGGCAGGTTGCCACCCGGGGGCACGCCGAAGGCGGGCGGTGCCGGCGGCGGCACGATATCGGGCCCACCCAGCAACGCGGCCAACGAATCCGGGGTCAGCATGTTCGCGGTGAACGGCTGCACCTCGACCCCCTGCATACCGGGTGCCACGATCCAGCCGGGCTCATGGTTACCGTGCGAGAACAGGGTGTCACGAGAGAAGATGCCCGGCACCGTGGTGTCCTTGTACCCCGGCGGCGGACGCAGCCGCGGCTCGGAGTAGGCGATCTGCTTGGGCAGCGTCATCGCACCGGCCGCCAGGTTCATGCCGAACGGCAGGTAGTTGAACTTGATCGCGTCCATGATCGGCGCCAGGTACTGCGCGCAGAGCTCCGCGGAATCCTGGTAACCCATCCGGCTACCGGCCTGGATGGAACTGCAGATGAAGTTCAGCGGGTTGGAGAAGTTGGTGACGCCGGGCAGCACCGGAAGACCGACGATGCCACCCTGGTTGGGCGCCACCACGTTGACGACGTTGGCCACCAGGTTCGGGTACGCGTGCAGACCGGTCTCCAGACCGTCGCGAGGCTCGGGCTGCAGGATCGCGGTGGTGACATCCGACAGATTGTTGATGTCGTTGGTCAGCGGGGTCGCGTTCTCGTCGAGGAACTTTCGCGTGGTCGACAGCAACGTGTTCAGATCGTCCACCGCGTTGGCGACCTCGCGGTCGGTGTTGGTGAACGAGTTGGTGAACTGCGCCAGGTCGTTGTTCAGCGCCACGAACTGCTGATCGCTCTTGTGCAGCGCATTGACGAACACCGCGAGGCTCTTGACGATGCCGACGAAATCACCGCGGCCCTCGTTCAGCGCGGTCAGGGCATCCGAGAGCCCGGTGAGCGTCTTGTTGAACTGCTCGCCCTTGCCCTCGAATCCGTCGGCGAACGATTCGACGATATCGCCGAACGGGCCCTTGGGCTGCTCGGGTGTGGGGCCCAGATCGGCCAACAGCCGGGTGATCTGGTCGCGCAGCTGGTCGTACTCGACCGGGACCTGGGTGCGGTCCTCGTCGATGACCGCACCGTCCTGCATCGCCTCACCGCCGGTGTAGGGCGGGGAGAGCTGGATGACACGGGAGGCCACCAGCGACGGGTTCAGGATGGAGGCACTGGCGTCCGCGGGCACCTTGTACTTGCTGTCCCAGTGCAGCACCACCTTCATCCGGTCGCCCTGGGGCTCGATGGAATCGATGGCCCCGACCTTGACGCCCATGATGAGCACCTTGTCGCCGGGGTAGAGCGCCAGCGTCTGCGGGAAGTAGGCGGTGACCGTGGTCGTGGTCAGCTTCTTGTAAACATTCCAACCGACCGCGGCGGCACCTACGGCCACCACGAGCACGATCACGCCGAGGATGACGCTCGCCTTGGAAAGCTGTGGCAGTTTGACGTTGCGGATGTTGAAGATCGTCGACATGTCGGCGCCCTACCCTTCCTGCGAATTGGGCGGGAGGAACGGCGGATTACCGGGCAGCGGCGCGGTGCCCGCCGGCGAGAGCTGCTCACCTGGTCCCGGTGGCGGCGGCGGTCCCGGCAGCGGCGGCGGCAACGGCGCGCGGCTCGGGATCGGTCCTGGCGGGGCCGGAGCCCCCGGCGGACCGACCGGCACGGTGCGTGCTCCGGGCGGGCCCGGGACCAACGGCACCGGTGTGCCGGGCACGTTCGGCGGCAACTGACCTGGAATACCCGCACTCGGGACACCCGGTGTCGGTCCGAGTCCGTGCACGTTCGGATCCGAGGTCTGCACGCCCACCGGCGGGGCGAAGCCGCCGGGCACCGGACCGTAGGGTCCCTGGCTGAGCTGCGCGCACGGCAGCGGATTGCCCGGGCGGGGCAGGCCGTCGGCGGGCGGGGTGTACGAGCACGGCGATCCCGGCGGGACGGCGGGACCCGGGAACTCCGGGGTGCCCTCGGTCACCTGCGGGGCCGGCGGCGGTGCGCCGTTCTCGAAACGCTGCCCGTTGGGATCGGGGAACTGGAAGGCCGGCAGGCCCGCATTACGCCAGAACTCTTCCGGGTTGATGCCGCGCTTCTTGAAGGCGGCGTCGACGAACGGCTGCAACAGGGTGGGCGGCAGCAGGTTGGCCAGCATCACCTTGAAGTACGGGCCCGACGCCAGCGCCTCGGCCAGAGAGGTGATGAACTTGCCGGCGATGGACAGCGTGTCGGCGAGGTCCTGCTTACGTTCGTTGAGCGTATCGCTGATGGTGTTGAGCTGGGTCAGCACCTTGTTCAAATTCGGATTGTCCTGGATCAGACCGGAAACCTGCTGGGACACACCAGAAATCCGCTCCAGCAGCATGTTCACCGCGTAGCTGCGCTCGTTGACCGCGGCCAACAGGGTCTGCGCGTTGACCAGCAGTGCGTTGACCTGACCGCTGCGGTCGCCGAGCACGGTGGCGATCTTGTTGGCGTTGGCGAGCAGCTGCTTGAGCTGCTCGTCACGCTGGCCGAGGGTGTCGGAGAACCGCTGCACGCCCTCCAGGGCAGCACTCAGGTGCGGATAGGTCTGGTCGACCGTCTCGGACAGCACGTTCAGAGATTGCTTGACCGCCTGGGTATCCCAGCCCGCGGTGCCCTGGGTGACGTCGAGGAACGCGTCGTAGATCTGGTACGGCGTCTGGGTCTGTTCGACGGGCAGGAAGCCACGCGGTTTGAGGATCTCGTCGCCGCGGGGCTCCACCTCGATGTTCTTGCGGCCCAACACCGTATCGGTACGGATCGCGGCCCGGCTCTCGGTGCCGATCTGCATTCCGCCGAGGGTGTAGCCGATCTCGACGCGGTCGCCCTTGATCTCCATGCTCTGGACGGTGCCGACGTCGACGCCCGCGATGCGCACCTTGTCACCGACGTTGAGACCGCCGGTGTCGTTGAACTGGGCGTAGTACTCCGGCACCGCGAACAGCATCGGCACGCTGGTGATGGACGAGCCGACGCCGATGACCAGCGCCACGGTCACCACGCCCATCAGACCCTTGCGGATCCGGTCGTTGCCCTGGATGGTCCTCATTGCGGCGTGCACCTTCCCGTCGGCTGGGTGGTGACCCGCACCGTGCGGACCGGTCCACCCGGCTGAAGACCGTTGAGCCGCAGCGAGAGATCGCAGGCGTAGAAGTTGAAGAAGTCACCGTAGATGCCACCGGCGCGGCCGATGATCTTCAGCGAGGCCGGGATCTTCTGCACGATGTCGTTGACCTGGTCCAGCTGGTCGACCAGTGGCTGCTGGATGGTCTCCAGGTAACCGAAGGAATCCCGCAGCAGCGGCCGGTTGTCGGCCAACAGATCCGACAACGAGCCTGCGGCATCACTGATATCGGCCACCGACGCACCGATCGGGTCGGCCCGGTTCTTCAGGCCGGTGATCAATGCCTCGAAGTTCACCAGGGTTTCGTCGAGCTGCTTCTGGTGTTTGACGGTGGTGTCCAGCACGGTGTTGAGGTTGGTGATCACCTCGCCGATCGCCTGGTCGCGGTCGGCGAGCGCTGAGGTCAGCTCGGCCGTCTGGTCCAGGATGTTGTTGATGGTGCCGCCCTGGCCCTGGAAGATCGTGATGATCGAGTTCGCGATGTTGTTGACCTTGTTGGAGTCAAGGGATTTGAACAGCGGCCGGAAGCCACCGACGAGCGCGTCGAGGTCCAGCGCCGGCTCGGTGCGTTCCAGCGGGATGGTGCTGCCGGCGGGCAGCACGGTGTTGCTGTCACCGCGTCGCAGTTCCACGTAGCGGTTGCCGATGAGGTCGAGATACCGGATGGCAGCGGTGGTTTCGGAGAACAGCTGCAGGTCGCGCTCGACCTCGAAGTCGACGCGCACCCGCTGGCCGCCGTCGATGAGGGTGACGCCCTCGACCTTGCCGACCTCGACACCGTAGGCGCGCACGAACTGGCCGGTGCGCAGACCGCTGGCGTTCTCGAAGATCGCCGAATATCCCGTCGTGCGGTCGAACCGCAGTTGGGCGAACACCACGAAGATGACCGCGGTGAAGGTCAGCAGCACCGCGGAGATGGCGCCCAGTTTGAAGAGGGTTCCCTTGATGCTCATGGGATACGCACCTGTCGAATAATCGCTTCGCTCATGGGTTGATCGTGTTCTCCCCCACTTGGCGTCCCCAGACGTATTCCTGCATGATCGGCTGTCCGAGTTCGAAATGGTTGTACGGTGCGAGGCTGGCACCGGTGTCCATCACCAGGTACGGCATCGGCCACAGATCACGGGTGATCGGCTGCCAACAACCGGGACGTCCGCCGGGTCCGCCGGTGGCGTTGACGCGAGGAAGGTTGTCCGGGAACACATACGGGTTGCCCACACCGACCACCGACGACTTGGTCCGCAGGGAGTAGCCGTTACCGCCGAGGGCATCCGCCAGCTTCGGGGCGCTGTCGTGGTAGTTGCGGATGGTGCAGAACAGGGCGGGGCTGTGGTAATCGAGCAGCTTGGAGGTGGGCAGCAGGTCCTGGGCCCCGCGGACCAGATATGGACCCCCGCGCTCGAAGATGTCGGCGCCGGTGTTGCCGAACCCGACCGCGGCCATCAGCGCCTGGTCGATATTGCCCTGCTCGGCGTTGAGGGTCTGCGCGGTGGTCACCGCGTTGGTCAGACCGTCGAACAGATCGGGCGCGGCATCGGAATACACCTCGGCCAGATTGGCCAGCCCCGTCACGTCGCGCCGGATCTGCGGCATCCGCGCGTTCAGTTCGCCGAGAATGTCATTGCCGTCGACCAGCGACTGTCCGAACTTGTCGCCGAGTCCGTCGAGTGCCTGGGCCGCGGCGGTCAGCGTCTGGTTCAGCTTCACCGGGTCGATCTGCTGGGCGATCTTCATGATCGTCTCGAACAGCGTGTTGAACTCGGTGGTGGTGCCGGTGGCCTGCACGGTGTCCCCACCGGCCAACCGCTGCGCCGACGGGTTCGGCGGGGAGAGGAAGGAGATGTACTTGTTGCCGAACACCGTGGTGGCGCGCAGTTCGGCCTGCACATTGGCCGGGATCAGCGACAGGTACTTCGGGTCGACGTCGAGGGTCAGCTTGGCCTGCGGGACGTCGCCGACGGTGACGACGCCGGACTCGGCCAACCGCCCGATCGGCACACCATTGAAGGTGACCTTCGAGCCCGGGTCCATCGCCAGGCCGGCCCGCTCGGCCATGACGGTCAGCTGCACGCGCTTCTCGAAGTAGCCGCGGAACTGCAACCAGGTCAGGGTCAGGACGAGGGCGCAGACGAGGAGCAGGACGACACCGGCGACCTTGTACGGCGGCGTCTTCGGCTTGACCAGGGGTGCGGAGGGCTGGGTCATGGCTACACCGTCAGGTTGAAGTTCGGGTCGGTGCCGTAGAGCGCCAACGAGGCGAGCAGGACGACCAGCACGATCGCGATCAGTGACGTGCGCATCGAGCGACCGACCGCCTCACCCACACCCACTGCGCCACCGCTGGCGAAGTAACCGAAGTAGCAGTGGTTCAACATGATGATGATCGACATGATGATCACCTCCAGGAACGACCACATGACGTCATCCACCCGCAGGAACGTATGAAAGTAGTGCTCGTAGGTGCCGACCGACTGCGAGTAGAAGACCGTGGTGACCAACTGCGCGGACAGGAACGACAGCAGAATGGCCATCGCGTAGAGCGGGACGATGACGATGGCCCCGGCCATCAGCCGGGTGGACACCAGATACGAGATGGACTTGATGCCCATCACCTCCAGCGCGTCGATCTCCTCGCTGATGCGCATGGCGCCGAGCTCGGCGGTGGCTCCCGCGCCGACGGTGGCGGCCATCGCCTGGCCGGTGACCACCGGGGCGACGACGCGGATATTGGCCAGCGCGGCGAAGAAGCCGGTGAAGGCCTCGACGCCGATATTGCCCAGTGAGGCGAAACCCTGGATGGCGATCAGCGAGCCCGCCGAGAGGGTGACGAAACCGATGATGGCGACGGTGCCCCCGATGACGGCCATGGCGCCGGTGCCCATGCCGATCTCGGCCACCAGTCGCAGCGACTCGCGACGGTAGTGCTTGAACGCATGCGGCAGATGCCCGACGGCCTGCACGACGAACCAGGCGACGTGACCGATGCTGTCGAGGAACCGGCCGGGCGCGCCGGCGTATCCGCGGGTGCGATCGAACGCCCTCGGGAACCGGGCGCGTAGAACTGCGGCTGTACTCATACGCGGCCTAGCCTCCCGTCCCGAACCGGACACCGATCGTCGTCAGCACGACGTTCACCGCGAACAACGCGACGACGCACAGCACCAGCGTCTCGTTGACCGCAGTGCCGACGCCCTTGGAACCGCCCGCCACGGTGAGCCCGCGGTAGCAACCCACCAGCCCGGCGATCAGACCGAAGAGGGTGGCCTTGATGACCGAGATCATGACCTCCGGGAAACCGGTGAGCAGCGTGAGCGTCGCGACATAGGCGCCGGCGTTGACGTTCTGGATGTAGACACCGAAGAAGTACCCGCCGACCAGGCCGATGGTGATCACCGCGCCGTTGAGCAGGAAGGCGACGAACGTGGCGGCAACCACGCGGGGAGCCACCAGGCGCTCGATGGGGTCGATGCCCAGCACCTCCATGGCGTCGATCTCTTCGCGCACGGTGCGCGCACCGAGGTCGGCGCAGATGGCGGTGGACCCGGCTCCGGCGACGACGAGCACCGTCACCAGCGGGCCCAGCTGGGTGACCGCGCCCAGCGCCGCGCCGGCACCGGAGACGTCGGCCGCACCGAACTCGGCGAGCAGGATGTTCAACGTGAAGATGATGAGCACGGTGAGCGGGATGGACACCGCCAGCGTGGGCAGGAACGCGACCCGGATCAGAAACCAGCTCTGAAGGATGAATTCCTTCCACTGGAAGGGCCTCGTGAGGAGCGCCTTGCCGGTCAGGACGCACATCTTGAAGAAGCCACCGACCATAGTCAGTGGTTTGTCCAACTGGTCCTTGACGTAGTCGACCAGGCCGTTGCCCGCCGTCACAGCGCGACCACCGAGGCGAGTTCCAAGTGCGGCGGAACTAGCTGCACGCCCCCTCCTCTACTCTCGCGGAGCCCCGTCTCCATGACCTGTGACATCGCCCTACCTACCGGTCGGTAGTAACTCGGACCACAGGACTGTACCCGATCGGTGACCAGGCAGGTGACGCATCGGCTCTATTCATATCGCAACTGTTAGCAAATTCGATCTGCGCGGCGAGACACCGGGTTCTGTGGTAAACCCGTTGGCTCGACACGCCTTTCGCCCGCGTCAATCTTCGCTCAGCTGCCGAACATGGTTCGTAGTTCGGTTTTGAGCACTTTGCCCGACGGGTTGCGTGGCAACGCCTCGACGATCTCCAGGGCCTTCGGGTGCTTGTATCGAGCCAACCGCTCGGTGAGGAAATCGTCGAGTTCGGCAAGCGTCAGAACGCTCTCGGGCGGCTCGCCGGACCGCGCCGCCAGAGCAACCACGGCGACCGGAACCTCGCCCCACTTCTCGTGCGGCCGGCCGATCACCGCGACCTCGGCAATGGCGGGATGAGCAGCCAAGACATTCTCGACCTCGGCGCAGTAGATGTTCTCCCCGCCGGAGATGATCATGTCCTTCTTACGGTCGACCACCCAGATGTAACCCTCGTCGTCCTGGCGCACAAGATCCCCCGAGTGGAACCAGCCGCCGGCAAACGCTTCGGCGGTGGCCTTCGGGTTGTTCCAGTAACCGGCCATCAGGGTCGGCGCCCGGTAGACGATCTCACCGACCTCGCCGACCGGGACGTCGTTCATGTCCTCGTCGACGATGCGCGCCGACACCGTCGGGATGACCTTGCCCACCGAGCCGAGCTTGCGAATTGCGTCCTCGCCCAACAACATACAGGTCACCGGCGACATCTCGGTCTGACCGAAGGCGGCCAGGATGTTGGCTCCGGGGAAGGTCTGCGCCATATCTGTCAGCAACGTATCGGAGGCCGGCGCCGCGCCCCAGGACAACACCCGCAGCTTGAGGTTCCTCGGCTGCGCGCGTTGGGCGGCGCAGACCGCCTGCCACTGCGCGGGGACCAGGAAGATGCCGGTGACCTCTTCGGCCTCCAACACGTCGAGCAGCGCACCCGGATCGAAGGCGCCGAGCGGGTAGACCACGGTCGGCCTGCCCAGCAGCAGGCCCGGGATCATGTTCCCGATACCGGCGATGTGGAACAGCGGCACACCGATGAAACCGACATCGTGGTTGAGGTCGGCACCGTTGGTGAACAGGTGGGTCAGTGCCTGACCGCTGATGTTGGTGTGGGTGAGCACCGCACCCTTTGGACGCCCGGTGGTTCCGGAGGTGTACATGATCAGCGCGGGCGAGTCGTTGGGGACGTCCACCGGCTCGGGCGTCGGGTTCTGCTCGGCGAGCAGATCGTCGTAGCCGAGGACACCGTCCTCGCTGCCCGCCCCGGCAACGATGACAGTGCTCAGGGTCGCGTCCAGGTCGCGTACCGCGATCGCCACCGGCGCGAGCACCGATTCGGTGACGACCACCCGCGCTGCGCAATCGCTGACCAGGAAGGCGATCTCGGGCGGGGTCATCCGGAAATTGACCGGCACCGCGATCGCTCCGAGCCGATTGGCCGCGAGGAAGGATTCGATGAACTCCGGGCGGTTGAGCATGAGGATGAGCACGCGGTCACCCGCGGTGATACCGCGGCTGTGCAGTGCGGCGGCCAACGCATCGACGCGACGGTCGAGGTCGGCCCAGGTGGTGGTCTGGCCGAGGAAGCGCAGCGCGGTCTTGTCCGGCTGCATCAGCGCATGCCGGGAGAGCTGGTTGGACCAGTTCTGCTGCCTGGCCAGATAGGGCTGTTCGGTACTGGACGTCGCTGACTGAGGTGCGGACTCAGTTGCAGACTGAACTGTCACTGCAGAGGCTCTTTCGATCGGCGGCCGCGCAATACGCTTGCGCAATGTTGATATTTGATCAAACATTATGTAGTCGGGGTCACACTATGACGCCGACCCGCTTCTGGACAAGCTTTTCACCACCGCGATGACCCGGAACCCACGACCAGCCGCAGAGGACCCACCGCACCCGCATGAACGCACCCGCCAAACTGGGTCCCGCCCGCCGCCGCGAACAGCTCTCCGACGAGGTGGCCGGTTATCTGCGGGTCGCGATCATGTCGGGGACGCTGCGGCCGGGAACCTTCGTGCGGCTCGACGAGACCGCCGCCCAACTCGGTGTCAGCATCACCCCGGTGCGCGAGGCACTGCGGACCCTGCGCGGTGAGGGCATGGTGCAGCTGGAACCACACCGCGGGCACATGGTGTCACCGTTCACCCGCGATGACATCGCCGACATCTTCTGGCTGCAGGGCGCCATCGCCGCGGAGTTGGCCGCGACGGCCGCACAGCGGGCCACCGATGCCGATATCGACGAGCTGGAGCGGCTCACCGAGGACCTGGCCGCGGCCGTCCGCGGCGGAGATGTCGAACCGATCGCCCGTGCGGAGTTCCACTTCCATCGCGCGTTCAACCGGACGACCAATCGGATGAAGCTTGCCTGGTTCCTGCTGCACGCCGCGCGTTACCTGCCACCGCACATCTATGCCTCCGACCCGACGTGGGGGCAGGACGCGGTGGTCAACCACCGACAATTGACCGCGGCCATGCGTCGCCGCGAGGTCGACGAGGTGGTGCGACTGACCCGCAGCCAATTCGACGACGGCGCGCGGCGGCTGACCAGCCTCCTCGACAGCCTCGGGCTGTGGACCTGACCCGTGCCTTCAAAGCCGCAATGAGCGTCAGGCCAGCTGCTCGGCGCGCTTCTTCACATTGTTCGCCAGGTGCTCCAGCGCATCGTTGACGACCTTTTTGATCATCATCGCCGGCACGCCGGGCATATCGACCTCGACGTCCATATCGACGGTCAACAGGCTGCTCGGGCCCATGTCGACGACGGCGAACAGCTGCTCCTGCTTGCTGAACAGATTGCCCTGCTGCATCACGGTCTGGATCTGTCCGTCAGCGGGGTAGTAGACAGCCTGGATGTAGCTGCCCTCCATGCCCTGGATCTTGGTGTCCAATCGCAACTGGCTGGGCCGCCCGTCGTCATAGCGGGCCAGGATCCACGCTCCGGTGACCTCTTCGTTCCACTGCGGGTAGGCCTCGAAGTCGGCCACGATCGCCATGATGGCGGCGGCGGGTGCGGCAACCTCGACGGTCTTGCTGACGATCGGCATCGGGCGAGCATAGCGAGTCACGGCGGGGCGCCTCAGATCTGGACCGTCTCTCCCCTGGCGAGCTCGACGATGCGGTCGTCCATGCGGCGGCGCTCCATCTCGGCGCGGAAGTCCCTCAGCGGGGACGCGAAGACCCCGTAGTCGTCGAAGTGCACGGGGATCACCTTGGGCAGCCCGACCGCCTCGACCGCATCGGCGCCCTGACGGCCGTCCATCGTGACGGTCAGCCCGAACGGCAACCGCGGGCCGGCAGGCAACCGGGTACCGCCCAGATGCAGGACGCCCGCCTCGATCGTCTCGAAGCGGGTGGCGATGTCCCTGAGGTCCTCGATGTAGAGGGTGTCCCCCGAGATGTAGAGCCGCCGTTGCGCGGGATGCTCGGTGGTGCCGAACTCCAGCATGGAGCCCATCACCGGGGGCAGCAGCCGCTGCGTCCAGGTCGGTGCGTGCCTGCCGGGCAGGGCGGTGACCCGCAGCGTGGACGACCCCTTGACGATATCGCGGTGCTCCCAGGTGGTCAGCCCGCGCGCACCGTTGAAACCGCGGCGCACCAACCGTTTTGCCGCATGTGGGGTGGTGACGACCCGTAGCGAGTGGTCGAGACCGCGCTGCGCGACCCGGTCCCAGTGGTCACCGTGCATGTGTGAGAGGACTATCGCATCCAGCGGCGGTAGCTCGTCGATGCTCAGGGCGGGCGCATGCAGTCGCCGCGAGACCAGGCCGTAGCCCAGGTAGGCGTGCTGGCCCTGGTGCAGGAAATTCGGATCGGTCAGCACGGTGATGCCACCGGCCGAGATCAGCGTGGTGGCATTGCCGATGAAGGTGACCGTCAGGTCCATCGGGCGGCCCTTCGGCGGGCGGCCCGCGCGACGAGCACACCGGCCAGCAGCCACGGTGCGGTGTTCAGCAGCGGGTCGATCCAGGTGTGCGAGGTGTCCACCCGGGTGGTGCCGACCCGGGACCGCCACCCGTGATGGGTGAACTCTGTGGTGATGCCCGTCTCGGTGATCGGATTGTCCGGGCGCAGCCGCACCAATGCGCCCAGGCGACTTTCCGCGGTGTCGATGCGGTCGGCGCCGATCAACAGCAGCCAGTGCGCGGCACGTCCCTCGCTGTAACGGCGATAGGCGAACCGACGCACCATGCCCGAAAGTCCGTGCAACGGTGCCGATGTCCCGAAAACCGGTGTGAGCCTGGCATGTTCGATCGAGCGTTCACGTGGCCGGCGTTCGGGTTGCTGTTCGGGGAGCGTCCAGTGCGCACCGGTGACAGCGGGGTCGAACCGCATCCGGGGCACGGCGGGGCGATCGGCGGGATCGAGATCCGCACCCCAGCCGGGGATGCGGGCGCGCAGGTCGGCGCTGTCCGGGACGGACGGGTGGTCGGGTGTGTACACCATGGTGCGCTCCTGTCAGCCGGCGTTCGGAAGAACGACCGGCTTGATGCAGTTGTCGAGCTTGGATGAGAAGATGTGGTAGCCCTCGGCGATATGCTCCAGCGGAATACGATGAGTGACAATGTCATTGGGTTTGAGATAGCCGTTCTGGATATGTGAGAACAGTCGCGGCCACTGGCGTTTCACCGGGCATTGGTTCATCCGCAACGTCAGGCCCTTGTTCATCGCGTCACCGAACTTCACGGCACTGAACATCGGCCCGTAGGCACCCATCACCGATACCGTTCCGCCCTTGCGGACCGAGTCGATGGCCCAGTTCAGCGCCACCGGGGACCCGCCCTGCAGCTTGAATTTGGTTGCGGTGACGTGCTGGGTGAAGTTGCCGTCGGCCTCGGCACCCACACAGTCGATCACCGCGTCGGCACCCAGCCAGCCGGTGGCCTTCTTCATCTCGACCACGATGTCGTCGTATTCGGCGAAGTTGCGGGTTTCGGCGTGGGCGAATATGCGCGCCTTGGCCAATCGGTTCTCCAGATGGTCGACCACGATGACGCGACCCGCGCCCATCAGCCAGGCGGATTTGGCCGCGTACAGTCCGATCGGCCCTGCTCCGAACACCGCGACCACATCCCCTTCGGCGATATCGGCCAGTTGCGCACCGAAATAGCCGGTGGCCAGCGCATCGGTGCACAGCAGCGCGTCCTCGTCATCCATCCAGTCCGGGATGATCGCGGGCCCCACATCGGCGAACGGCACCCTGACGAACTCGGCCTGCCCTCCGTCGTAACCGCCGCAGGTGTGGGAGTAGCCGTAGATGCCGCCGACGGCGGTGGCATTCGGATTGACGTTGTGGCAGTTGGAGTACAGGCCACGGGCACAGAAGTAACATGATCCGCAGTAGACGTTGAACGGCACCATCACCCGGTCACCGCGTTTCAGGTTGCGCACCGATGGGCCCACCTGTTCGACGACGCCGATGAACTCGTGTCCGAACGTCGTGCCGACCCGGGTGTCAGGCATCATCCCGTGGTACAGGTGCAGATCCGAACCGCAGATCGCCGCCATCGTGACCCGGACGATCGCATCGTTGGGATGTTCGATCGTCGGCATGTCCTTGTCTTCGACCCGAACCTTGTAGGGCCCGCGGTAGACCATTGCGCGCATGGCGCCTCCTCCGTGGCTGGTTCACGGCGGCTACCCCGTCTGGCGCGACGGAAACGGGCCCGTCAGTCGGGCGTCGCGTCGTGGACTGCGGTTTGCAGCAGGGCGCGCACGGCATCCGGGATGGGTACCGGGCGGCGGGTCCGGCGGTCGACGTAGACGTGCACCCAGGAGCCGACCGCGGCGGGCCGCGTATCAAGTCCGGCGGCGGGCCGCGTATCCCCTCCGGCCCACAGTCCGGTGCGGTAGGTGACGCTGCTGTTGCCCAACCGCGTCACCGCGAGACCGACCACCAGGTCAGCGGGGAACTGCAGTTCGGAGTAGTAGCGGCAACCTGATTCGGCGACCACCGCAAGCCACGGCGCCGCCATCGCATCGACTCCGGCGCGACGCCCGATCCAGGCGTTGATGGCGGTGTCGAAGAGTTGGTAATAGACGGCGTTGTTGAGATGTCCGAACATGTCGTTGTCGGCCCATCGTGTCTGCACCGGCCAGTGCACCCCGAAGTCCGCGGTCGTGTACTCCATGCGGCAAGCATGTCAGGCTGGCACCATGCACATTCGCGGCGCAGTCCTGGAGTCCATCGGCGCGGCCCGTCCGTATTCCACCTCCCGACCGATCACGGTGACCGAGCTCGAACTCGCCGATCCCGGCGACGGTGAGCTGCTGGTGCGCATCGAGGCCGCCGGCCTGTGCCACTCGGATCTCTCCGTGGTCGACGGTAACCGGGTCCGTCCGATCCCCATGCTGCTCGGCCACGAGGCCGCGGGCATCGTCGAGAAGGTCGGGGGTTCCTCGGATCTGGCGCCGGGCCAACGCGTGGTGATGACATTTCTTCCGCGCTGTGGGCAGTGCCGGTCGTGCGCGACCGACGGTCTGGCCCCGTGTATCCCCGGCAGTGCGGCCAATGGCGCGGGAACGTTGCTCAGCGGCGCCGTCCGGCTGGCGACCTCCGATGCCGAGCAGGTGCTGCACCATCTCGGGGTGTCCGGGTTCGCGACCCACGCGGTGGTGGACCGGCGGTCGGTCGTCCCGGTGGACGATGATGTGCCCGCGGTCGTCGCATCGCTGCTGGGTTGCGCGGTGCTCACCGGCGGCGGGGCGGTCCTCAACGCCGGGGATCCGAAACCCGGCCAGACCGTGGCGATCGTCGGCATGGGCGGTGTCGGGATGGCGGCCATGCTCACCGCGCTGGCGCATGATGATGTCCGGGTCGTCGCGGTGGACCGGCTGCCGGACAAGCTGGCGCTGGCCCGCGAGCTGGGCGCCCATGCGGTGTCCACCCCCGACGAGGCCGACTTCACCGCCGAGGTCGTCATCGAGGCCGTCGGCCATGCGGCCGCGCTGGAGACCGCCATCGGGCTGACCGCCCCCGGCGGGCGGACCATCACCGTCGGGCTACCGGCGCCGGACGCCCGGATCTCGTTGTCGCCGTTGAGCTTGGTGGCCGAGGGGCGGACGTTGATCGGCAGCTATCTGGGTTCGGCGGTGCCGGCCCGCGATATCCCGCGTTTCGTCGAATTGTGGCGGGCCGGAAGGCTTCCGGTGGAGAAGCTGGTGTCGGCGACGCTGACCCTCGATGAGATCAACGCGGGCATGGACGCCCTCGCCGATGGCCTTGCGGTGCGGCAGATCATCGAGTTCTAGCCTCAGATCGGCAGACCGACCCGCTTGCCGACGGCGCGCACCACCGACCACGCTCCCGGGGCGCCCTTGACCAACGGCCAGGTGACCAGGGCGATGGCCACCGAGGCGACGCTGACGGCCAGCGAGGTGGGCACCCGGACGGGATCCATCAGGTCGTTCTCGGCGAACGGGCCCGCGTCGGCGGAGACCATGTGCGGGGTGAACTTGCGCAGCGAGCGCCCGCGCAGGGTGTCGACGGCCTTCAGGATCGACCCTCTGGCCCGGATCTCGGCGCGGACGCTGTCGAGCGGCAGCCGCAGATGCTCGGCGAGCAGACCGTCGCGCATATCGGCGATATGCGTGCGGATGTCCTCGCGATCCGGCGAATCCTCCAGCGCCAGATCGCATTCGCTGTCGAAGCCCAGCGATCTGTTGTTCAGGTTGGACGATCCGATACGCAGGAACCGGTCATCGATGACCACGACCTTGGAGTGCACGTAGAGCGACTGCCCACCGGGCACGGCAGGCCAGTAGACCCCGAGCCGGTCGTGTTCGTCGGCCTCCCACAACAATCGGAGCATCCGTTCACGCGCGCTGTCCATCGATTCGCGTTCCAGCGGACTCTCCGAGGTGCGCGGCAGCACGACGATCACCTCGGGGCCGTTGCGCTCACGCAGACGGTCGGCGAGGGCCTCGCAGATGCCGCGGGAGGCCAGGTACTGGTTCTCCAGGTAGATGATGTCGCGTGCCGCCGCGATCGCGGCCAGGTTCAGCGCCTCCACCTCGCGGACTTCCTCGCGCTCGGGCAACGAAGGCAGGGTGCGGGCGATGCCCACCTCGACGTGGCGCAACGCCGGTTCGCAGTGCTGGGGCCAGACACTCGCGCCGGGTCCCAGGGGTGGCAGTTCCTCGCCGGTGGCCTGCCGCCAACGGTCGCGGGCAAGTTCGCCGAGGGCCTGGGCAGCGGGTCCGTCGACGACGGCGGCGACCTCGTGCCGCGGACCGTACGATTCACCGCCGCCGCGGCGTCCTGGGTTGTCCGCGGTGTGATCGCGGGTGTCCCACCGGCCCAACGTCAGATCGATGCCCCCGCAGAAAGCCACCGCGTCGTCGATGACGACGACCTTCTGGTGGTGCACCGCGCCCGTGGGATGCGCGCCGTCCACGGCGAGGTGCATCCGCTCGGAGGTGATCCGGTTGAGCCACTCGACCGGGACGATGCTGTACCAGTAGCGCTCGAACACCGACAGCAGCCGCAGGTTGGTCTTGAGCACGTACACCTTGAGATGCGGGCGACGCCACAGCAGCCAGAACAGGAACGGTCCGAGCTGGTTGGGGCCGGGCAGCGTGCCACGGCCAGGTTCAAATGTGGTCCGGGCATCGAAATCCCACCCGACCAGCAGGATACGGTTCTCCGCACCCAGCATCGCCGATTTCACGTGGGCCAGATAATCCGCGCCGTCGATGATCGGCGCGAAGCGCTCTGCCTCGACCGTGCGCCAGCACGTGTCCCCTTCGACCAGCAGCCGCTGCTCGGCCATAGTCATCTCCTCCGCCTGCACTCACATACTGAGTCGGCTTGCGGGCGGCCTCAGGCACGCGAAAGAGATGCGAAACACATCAGGGGTTTACCCAATATCGTGCAGATCGATGCCGGCTGTGGCCACCATCTCTGCGTAGCGACGGGCATCATCGGTGAGCTGGGTGAGGACCTGCTCGCCGGGGATCTCCATCGGTGTGAGGCTGTTCTGCTCGTTGAATCGCTGGTAGGCCGCGCTGGCGAAGGTCGACTTCAGGCCCGCGACCAGCGGGCCGGTCACCTCGGCGGGGGTGCCCTTGGGCACGGTCATGAAGCGGTACTGCGATACCACGACGTCGTAGCCCAGCTCCCTGGCGGTGGGGACGTCGGGCAGGAAATCGATCCGCTCGGGGCTGAAGACGTTGAGTGCGACGAGCTTGCCGGAGTCGATGTTCTCGATCGCCTCGCCCACGTGGATGACGGCGATATCGACGTCGTTGGCCAGCACGGCCGCCAAATTCGGGGCCCCGCTGCTGAACGGCACGGCCTCGGACAGCACGCCGGCGCCCTTCATCAGCAGCGCCCCACACAGTTGAGCTCCGGTACCCACCCCGGTCGTGCCGTACCGCAACGGCCGATGCGCCGCCT
The DNA here is from genome assembly GCF_000691525.1 of Mycolicibacterium neoaurum ATCC 25795. Taxonomy (GTDB): domain Bacteria; phylum Actinomycetota; class Actinomycetes; order Mycobacteriales; family Mycobacteriaceae; genus Mycobacterium; species Mycobacterium neoaurum. The sequence continues at coordinate 16,694 of NZ_JMDW01000007.1, read as the reverse complement.
GCAGGTCGGCGATGGTGCGCAGGCCCGTCTCCGGACTGGTCACCAGCACATAGTTTTCGCTGGAGATGCCGTGCACCACATCGACGTCGCCGATGTGGCGGGCCTCGTCCGGAGCCACCGCCAGCGGTGTGATGGTGTAGAGCGACGCGTTCTGGATGGACAGCATCGTGCCGTCGGCGGGCGCACCGGCGAGATCGGCCGCCGCGGCGGCGCCGTTACCGCCCTGGCGATTGGTCACCCGGAACGGCTGGTCCAGATCGGCGGCGAGTCCCTTGGCGACGGCACGGCTGATCAGATCGCTGGACCCGCCGGCGGCATAGCCGACCAGCATGTCCACCGCACCGGTGGGCCAAACGCCCTCGGCCGCGCTCGAGGCATCGGCGGGCGCACCGTCACATGCGGTGACCACCAACGCGGCGGCCGCCGCGAGTGCGGCCAGTGAACGAGTGGCAGACATCCCCATGAGGGCCCTTCCCGGTACATCGACAGCTCGGGTATTGACGGTTACGTCAGGAAGGGTACGCGCCAGGTAGCTACCGAATGACCATTCCGGGTCGAATCAGAACCAACTGCTCTGCATATCGAGCGTCGTACGGTCCAGGCTCGCCAGCAAATCCAGTTGCGGGTATACCTTGGGCAACTCGTAGCGGTAGAAGAACCGGGCGGCCTGCCGTTTACCTTCGTAGAAATCCCCATCTTTGGCAAACGTGGCGAGGTGTTGCTCCAGCCACACCCATGCGATGACGATGTGACCGAAGGCCTCCAGATAGACCGCGCTGTTTGCCATCGTCACCGCAGGGTCGTCGCCGGCGAACATGGTGGCGGTCACCTCGACAAGGCGCTGCCACGCGGCGGCCAGTTGTGCGGCCAGCGGATCGTCACCGGCCCGCGTCACCGTATCGGTGATCCGGGCCGCCAGAGTTGTCATGGCCGCCCCGCCGTTCTGGGTGACCTTGCGACCCAACAGGTCCAGGCTCTGGATGCCGTGGGTGCCCTCGTGGATCGGGTTGAGCCGGTTGTCCCGATAATGCTGCTCGACGTCATATTCGCGGGTGTAGCCGTAACCGCCGAGCACCTGGATGGCCAGGCTGTTGGCTTCCAGGCACCACTGCGACGGCCAGCTCTTGGCGATCGGGGTCAGGATGTCGAGCAGCTCGCGCTCACCGAGGTCCGTGAGCTTCGCGCAATACAGCGCCAGCCCCAAGGCGCCCTCGACATAGGATTTCTGCGCGAGCAGCATCCGTTTGACATCGGCATGGGCGATGATCGGGACCTGCGGAGTGGCCGGATCCTTCACCAGGCGTCCCTGCGGCCGTTCGCGGGCGTAGTCCAATGACTTGAGATAGCCGGTGTAACCCAGTGCCACCGCGCCCATCCCGACCCCGAGCCGCGCCTCGTTCATCATGTGGAACATGTAGGCCAGTCCGCGATGCGGTTCACCGACCAGATATCCGACCGCGCCGTCGAAGTTCAGCACGGTGTTGGTGATGCCCCGTTGCCCCATCTTGTGGTTGAGGCCGGAGATCGCCACCGCATTGCGCGCACCCACGGTGCCGTCGGCGTCGACGATGTACTTGGGCACGATGAGCAGCGAGATGCCCTTGGTCCCCGCCGGGCCGCCGGGGATTTTCGCCAGCACCAGGTTGACGATGTTCTCGCTCATCTCGTGTTCGGCGCCCGAGATCCACATCTTGGTGCCGTACACCCGGTAGGTGCCGTCGTCCTGCGGCTCGGCGCGCGTGGTGATATCGGCCAACGAGGAACCGGCCTGGGTTTCCGAGAGCGCCATGGTGCCGGTGAACCGGCCCGCCAGCATCGGTTTGACGAACCTGTCGATCTGCTCGGGCGTGCCGAACTCCGCGAGCAGGTTGGCGTTGGCGATGGTCAGCATCAGGTAACCCGAAGTGCTGATGTTGGCCGCCGAGATCCACGCGAACCCGGCCTGGGCGACGGCGGTCGGCAGCTGCGCGCCACCGAGTTCGGCGTCGAAGGACATCCCGACCAAATCAGCCTTGGCGAACGCCTCCAGCGCCACTTTCACCTCGGGGATGACGGTGACGGTGGTGCCGTCGAACGTGGGCTCGTTGGCGTCGCTGAGCTTGTTGTGCGGCGCGAAATACCGTTCGGCCAGCTGTTCACACAGTTCCAGCACACCGTCGAACGTCTCCCGGGAGTGCTCGGCGAAACGCGGCAGTGAGGTCAACTCCTCGGCCCGCAGCCATTCGTAGAGCAGAAATTCCAGGTCGCGCCGGGACAGGATGGTCGACTTCATGTCGCCAGGCTAACCCCCGCTCAAGCGGCCGCGATCTCCCCCGACCTGAGCTCGCGCAATGCGGTGCGCAGGCCACGGCGCCGACCGGTGGCCGGATCGATCCCGAAGGATTCCCGGACGCCGTCGCGGATCCGGAATTTCAGCTCGGAGTTGGTCTCCGGTGCATCATCCGGGGTGGCCTTGAGGAATCTGTTCGGCAGTGCCAGTTTGGCGATCGTCCACCACGACTGGCTGTATTGCCGTGCAAGCGAGCCCGTCGTGTAGGGCAGGTCGTACTTGTCGCACAACGCCTGCACCTTCACTGCGATCTCGGCGTACCTGTTGCTCGGCAGATCCGGGAAGAGGTGGTGCTCGATCTGGTAGCAGAGGTTGCCACTCATGAAGGCCATCACCGGCCCGGCGTGGAAGTTCGCCGATCCCAGCATCTGGCGCAGATACCACTCGCCATGTGTTTCCCGCTCGAACTCCTCGCGGGTGAATTTCTCGGCGCCGTCCGGGAAGTGACCGCAGAAGATCACCACATACGCCCAGTAGTTGCGGATCAGGTTGGCGACCGCGTTCGCCCCGAGGGTGTGTTTCCAGTTGGGTCCCGACAGCGCCGGGAAGATCACGTAGTCCTTGCCGACCTGCTTGGCGACCTTCTTGCCGATGATCCGCAGATCTTTTCGGATCTCCGCCATGGTCTTCTCGCCCTTGCGCCACTTCGTGGTTTCCACGCCGTGCAAGGCGACACCCCATTCGAACAACGTGCCGAGCAGGAAGTTGTAGAGCGAGTTGCCGATCATCCAGCGCTCCCACGGCTCGTCGCGGGTGAGCCGCATGATGCCGTAGCCGATATCGTCGTCGAGGCCGATGACGTTGGTGTACTTGTGGTGGATGTAGTTGTGCGACTTCTTCCAGTGCACGGCCGGTGAGGTGGTGTCCCATTCCCATTCGGTCGAGTGGATCTCCGGGTCGTTCATCCAATCCCACTGGCCGTGGATGATGTTGTGCCCGAGCTCCATGTTCTCGATGATCTTGGCCGCGCCCAACATCGCGGTGCCCGCCGCCCAGCAGATCTTGTTGCGACTGTTGAACAATGCGATGCGTCCGCCGACGGCAAGCGCGCGTTGCAGCTGAATGGACCGGCGGATGTAGCGGGCATCGCGCTCGCCGCGGGATTCCTCCACCTCGGCGCGGATCGCGTCGAGCTCGCGTTCGAGTTGGTCGACATCTTCGGATGTGAGGTGGGCGTATGCCTTGATATCGGTGATGGCCATGCGATTCCTCCTAGACGTTGATGGTGCAGTCGCCGGACGCGGCCGAGACGCAGGTCTGGATCCGGTCGCCCTCGCCGTGCTCGGCGCCCGACCGGAAGTCGCGCACATGCCCGGATTCCAGTGGCAGCACGCAGGTTTGGCAGATTCCCATCCGGCATCCGAAGGGCATCTGGATGCCGAGGCGCTCGCCGGCCTCCAGCAGGGACGTGGCGCCGTCGACCTCGATCGTCTTGTCCGAGATGGCGAACGTCACCGTGCCGCCCTCACCGCCCTTGTCGGTCCGGTCGATGACGAATCGCTCCATGTGCAACTGGTTCTCGGGCAGCCCGGCCGCCGTCCAGACCCGCTCGATATCGTCGAGCATGGCCGGTGGCCCGCATGCCCAGGTCGGCCGCTCGGTCCAGTCGGGGACGATATCGGCCAGCCGGTCCAGGTCGAGGTGGCCCATCCGGTCGGTCATCTGCAGGTGCAGCCGGTAGTCGGGCCTGCCGTCCTGCATCTCGATCAGCTCGTCGTGAAAGATGACATCCTGCGGCGACGGCGCCGAGTGGATGTGCACGATATTGCTGGTCTGACCACGCTGGGCGATGGACCGCAGCATGGCCATCACCGGGGTGATCCCGCTGCCGGCGGTGACCAGGAGCATCTTCACCGGCGGCGGATCGGGCAAGGCGAACTGCCCCTTCGGTGCCGCCAAGCGAACAATTGTTCCGGGTTTCACACCGTTGACGAGGTGGGTGGACAGGAAGCCCTCGGGGGTGGCTTTGACGGTGATCGAGATCAGCTTGCCGTCGCGTTCGGGCACCGAGGTCAGGGAGTAGGACCGCCAGTGCCACCGGCCGTCGACGCGCAGACCGATTCCCACGTACTGGCCGGGTTGGTAATCGGCGGCGAAACCCCACCCCGGTTTGATGACCACGGTGGCCGAATCCTCGGTCTCCTTGCGGACGTCGACGATCGCACCGCGTAACTCGCGGGCAGTCCACAGCGGGTTGAGCATCTTGAGGTAGTCGTCGGGAAGGAGCGGAGTGGTGGCCCTGGCCGCCAGCCCGCGGATCATGTTGATCGTGGAGCCGCCGTCAGGCGACGCCGTCGCGATGTCACGCGCGGGCTTCTGGCTCCATTTCGTCAGCCCGCGAAGATCAAGTGAACACATGTACACCCAGTTACCCAGGTGCGACGCAGTTCACACATTTTCTTCTGCGCCTCAGCGGATGGTGCTGACTCCACCGTCGACCGGGATCACGGTGCCGGTGACATAGCTACTGGCGCGGCTCGCCAGGAAGACCGCGATACCGGCCATATCGTCTGGCTGCCCGACGCGTCCCAGCGGTAGCGCCGCACCGACGGCCTCCTCACCCGCCGACAACAGCACCTTGGTCATCCGCGACGGGAAGAGCCCCGGCGCTATGGCGTTCACCAGGATCTTGGGCGCCAGTTCGCCGGCCAGGTGCTGGGTCAGCGTGTGGACCGCGGCCTTGCTGGCGGCGTACGAGAAGTTGTTGCGACCGCGTTCGGGCACGTGGAAACCGTCGACGCTGCCGGTGTTGATCACCCGAGCCGGATCGTCGTCGGTGGCGGCGGCAGTCAGCAGCGGCACCAGCGCGCGGGTCAGCAGGAAGACGCCCTTGACGTTGACGTCGAAGACCCGGTCGAACCCGGACTCGGGGAATGTCTCGAAGGGCTCACCCCAGTTGGCGCCCGCGTTGTTGAACAGCGCGTGGACCGCGTCCTCCTTCGCGGCGACGGCATCGACGAGAGCCTGGACCCCGTCCGCGGTACCGAGGTCGGCCGAGATGCCCTCGACCTCACCGAGGGCGGACAGTTCGGCCACCGACGCGTCGAGTTCGGCCTGTTTGCGCGCCGCCAGGTACACCTTGGCCGCGCCGGCCTGCAACAGACCGCGGGCCATCATCACGCCGATACCGCGGCCACCGCCGGTGACCACGGCGACCTTGCCGTCGAGGCGGAACAAGTCGGTCATTCCAGGTCCTCTCAACTACTGGGCCCCGCCGAGTGGCTCGTCCGTGCGCACAGCCTCGTCCCGGATCAGTCCCCTCAACAGTGCGGTGCTGAACTCCACGGCGATCTCCTGGGCGGTGCGGCGGCCATGCGGGCGCAGCCACCGGTAGGCGCCCAGGGTCATACCGATATAGCCCAGCGCCAAGACGTGGGAGTCGCAGTCGAAGAACTCACCGCTGGCGATCCCCCGGTCGATGACATCCCGAACGTGTTCGTACACGGTGGCCTCGGCGGTCCGGATGTAGGCGACCTGCTCTTCGGTGAACCACTCCGAGATGTACGGACCCTCCTGGAAGTAGACGGCGGCCGCCTCCAGGTCGTTGGCGATGCCGGTGAGCAGCCGCCGGGTGAAGTGGTAGATGGTCTCGCGCGCGGTGGCCGTCGGATCGTCGTGCAGCGCCCCGACGGTGAAGTCGGCCGTCCGCTTGTAGATGTCCCAAAGGATCAGCGATTTGCTTGCGTAGTAGTGGTACACCGTGGCCTTGTTCAGGCCCACGGCGTCGGCGACATCGTCCATCCGGGTGCCGTGGTAGCCGCGGGCGGCGAAGAGCTTGGCGGCGACCGCCAGCAGTTCGTCGCGCCGTGACGAACCGTTGGATGCGGCTTCGGTGGACATGGCAACTCACTATCTGCAGACCCGGACGACCCGGGGTTGACCAATCAACTGGTTGGCCAGTGTAGGCAATGGGGCGGTTTGACTGTCCTGGGATCGCCCAGTGGGTTTAGACTTCTGCCAAACAGGGCTTGCTGCGGCGGAGGCGACTATGGATCCTAATCCCGATTACGACATCAGTGACGAGGGCGAGTTCTTCTTCAGCTGGCTGGCCTGGGGCCTGCGCGGGGTGTACCCGCCACCGGCGTATCCCCCGGTCTAACGAGACGTAAAAAGCACCCGCACGCCGTATGCGTGCGGGTGCTTTTTTGGCTCTGCACTCAGGCCGCGGCCGCCTTCACGGCCTCGCCGACGGCATTCCTGAGCTCGAGGAACTCCGGTGACCGCCGCAGCTCGTCGGCGTCGACACCGGTGCGTGGCAGCTCCGAGGGCAGGTCCAGGGCGATCTTGCCCGGCCGCCGGGTGAGCACCACGATGCGCGAACCGAGGAACGCCGCCTCCTCGGCACTGTGGGTGACGAACACCGTGGTGCGCCCCGATTCGGCACTGACCTGACGCACATCGTCCTGCAGCCGCTCACGGGTCAGCGCATCGAGCGCGGCGAACGGCTCGTCGAGCAGGAACAGCGGCGTCTCGGCGGCCAACGCGCGGGCGATCGCGACGCGCTGTTGTTGCCCGCCGCTGATCTCCCAGATCTTGCGGTCGGCGGTGCCGTCCAGCCCGACGCGCTCCAGCAGTTGCTCGCGGCGCTCGGCGCGTCGTTCGCGCGGCACCTTGGCGTACTTGAGCGCGAGGTCGACGTTCCCGCCCACGGTGCGCCATGGGAACAACCGCGGCTGTTGGAACACCACCCCGGAGGTGACCCCGGGTGTCGGCGCCGTCCCACCGACCTGAACCTCGCCCTCGCTGGGCGATTCGAACCCGGCGATGAGCCGTAACAGGGTGCTCTTCCCGCACCCGGAGGCACCGACCAGGACCAGGAAGGCCCCCGGTTCCACCTCCAGGTCCACCGGCCCCAGCGCGGTCACTTGATCGGCGCCGCGGCCGTAGCGGTGGGCCACGTTGGCGATACGCAACCCACCCGCCGGCTCAGCCGCCCGTGATGACACCGGGAAGCCCCTTCACATAGATGGCGTCCTGGAAGGTCTTCAGGTCCGCGGCCGCCGGAATCTGCTTCTGGTCGGCGAGGAACTGCGATGCACTCTGCAGATTGATGGCGATATTGCCCGGTGCCCCATCCGAGCCCAGCCATTCGGGCGAAGCGACGGCGGCCGGGGTCAGGTACACACCCTGCTTGAGCTGTCCGGCCACCTCGCTGTCGGGCAGACCGATCTCGGCGGCGATCGCCTTGGCTGCCGCGGCCGGATCGTCGGAGATGGTGTCCAGCGCACGGGCCTGCTGCTGACGCCAGGTGTCGACCACCTCAGGGTGTTCTCGGGCGAACGCGTCGGCGACCACACCGAGATCGAGGGTCGGCTTACCGTCTGCGGCCAGCTGACGACTGGTGATCAGGTCCTTGCCGGTCTTGCGCAACTGGTCCAGCGTCGGCAACCAGGTGTACGCGGCGTCGATGTCCCCGCGCTCCCAGGCCGCCAGGATGGCCTGTGGTTGCAGGTCGATGAGCTGAACATCGTTGGGCGACAGGTTGTTCTGCGCCAGCGCTGCCAACAGGCTGTAGTGCGCGGTCGAGGCGAACGGCGTGGCGATCCGCTTCCCGCGCAGATCGGGGATGCTGTTGACCCCCGCATCGTTGCGGGCGATCAGCGCCTCGTTGTCACCGGCGACATCCAACACGAAGGCCACCTTGTAGGGAATGTTCAGCGGCGCGGACAGCCCCCTGGCGACCGGGCTGGAGCCCAGCGCCCCGAAATCGAGTTCCTTGGCGATGAACGCCGTGTTGACGTCGGCACCCGAATCGAACTTGATCCACTTGATGTTGAAGTCGGGCAACGCCTCTTCGAGCCATTTGTTGTTCTTGACGATCAGATCGCCACTGGGGAAGGTCTGGTATCCGATGCGCAGCGTGGGCTTGGCCGGGTCACTTCCGCCACCGCCGGATCCGGAGTTGTCCACCGCGCAACCGGCCAGCGCGATCACGCTCGCGGCGGCCACGGCCATCAGGGATTTGAACTTCATCTAGATTTTTCCTCTCCAGGGGACGGCACGCCGTTCCAGCGACCGCAGCAATCCGTCGATGACCAGCCCCGAGAATCCGATGGCGAAGATCCCGACCAGCACGACTGGGGTGTTGTTGTAGTTACTTGCGTCCTTGACCAATCCGCCGATACCGGGGATTCCGTTGAACAGTTCCGCGGCGACCACCGACGAATAGGCCATGCCGACCGCCAGCCGGATGCCGGTGAAGGTCTCCGGCAGCGCCGCGGGCACCACGACATCGCGGATCACCTGGGCCCGGGTCGCGCCAAGGGCACGGGCCGCCTCCTGCAATCCGACCGGCGCCGCCACGACGGCGGCGGTGGTGGCCACTGCGGCCGGTGGCAACGCCGCCAGGGCGAGCAGGGTGATCTTGGGCGCCTCGTCGATACCCAGCCAGATGACGAGCAGGAAGAAGTAGGCCAGCGGCGGAAGCGCCCGCAGGAACGTCAGCCATGGCTCGAGCACACTGCGCAGCCAGCCCACCGACCCCATCAACAAACCCAGCAGCACGCCGAACACCACACCGATGACCACGCCGGCCAGCACCCGGCGCAGCGTCATGTAGAGGTGTTCGTAGAGCAGGTAACCGGCGTAGCCGCGCACGCCGTCATGCGTGGTGGAGACGTCGAGGAACGCGCGCCACACCGTGCTCGGGTAGGGCACGAACGTCTGGTTCCAGATGCCGGCGCTCGCGACCACCTGCCAGACGGCGAAGAACACCAGCACCGACAGCAACGGCAGCCCGGCCTTGGTGAGGACGGCGCGCAATCGGCGACGGGGCGCCGCGGGACGTGGCGAGTCGACAGCCGATGGGTCGGGCACGATATCGACGAAAACGGACACGGGCGGCCGACTTTCTGTTGCTGGAAAAGGACTGAACGGACGAGTTCAGCAGCAACAGCAGGGGTCGGCGGACCGCGTCGTGTTCACCCGCGTATTGCTACCCGGGTGGGGACGATGGCAGAAGGTCTGGAATCGGGGTGAGTTTTATCCGCGCTGGGCCCGCGCCAACGCGCCGGCCAGCCACGGCAGTACATCCCGGCGTTGCCAGGCCGCAGCGGTGGAGGCTGCCACGGCCGCGGACACCGCCGCCGAGCGTTCACGGGCACCCGCGGCGACAGCCCGCAGCCGCTCGCTCAGCGGCACCGCGGGCAGCTGCGCGGGTTCGGGCAGCCACGGTTGCGTTGCCGGTGCGTTCGATACGGCGGCCAGACCCAGCTTCTCCCGATAGCGCTCACCGCAGGATCGGCAGTGCACCTCGTAGCGCACCAGGCTGCGGTCGTTCTCGATGAATCGGTAATCGGCCACGGATACACAGAAGGGACACCGGGCCTGCCCGCGTTCGATCACCATTTCCATGCCCAACATGGTGGGACGCGCGCCGCCACCGCCGACATGGTTCGCCCCATGTCGATACGTGTTCGCCGCACATCCGAGACCGAACCGCTCAGCGCAGATTGTCGACCCGCCGCGGGGTGTCACCGGTGCTCGCGTCGCCGACCTCGGCGCGGTCGTCTCGCTTGCCGGTCTTGACGTCCGGGTCCAGCTTGTCGATGCGCTTGCTGCGCTCCTCGAGTTCCTCCTGCTGCTCGGCCACCGTTTGCTGATGCGACGACGCCCGGTCGGCGAGCCTGCGCGCCTCGGCTGCCTTCGCCTCCGCCTCGGCCGCGGCCGCCCGCGCCCGCGCGTCGGTCTCGTCGGCCAGCGCCTGCCGCTTGGCCACCTGCTCGCGCTCGGCCTCCAGTTCGGTGCGCATCTTCTCGGCAGCGACCCGACGTCGCTTCTGCCTCGCGACCAGGGCCAGACCCACCACGACCGCGATGACAACCACCGCGGCAATGACGATCCACAACGTGTTCGTGTCAGACATCTTTCGCTCCTTGCTGGGCTACGGACGCCGCGCTTATCGACGCGCGCGCTAATTGCGGGTGCCCAGCCGACTGCGCGGCGAAACTCCGCGCGCCGAGCTAGCGACGGCCGTTGCGGCCCTTGGACGTGCTGACGAGCAGCGTCACGACCACCGTCACGGCGACCAGCGCGGCGATGATGACGATCACGGTCTCGATATCGGACATGGAAGTTCCTTCGTCGGTGGTGCCTCGGATTATCTTCTGCAAGCCTGTCCATTACCTGGATGCCCAGGAATCCGGTGAATGATGGCCGAGTGACGACAGTGACCGGTCGGTTGTGGCGGGACGGGCAATCCCATGACGAGGAATTCACCTTCGAGGCGATCTCGGACTGCCTGGCATCCGAGGACCGCCTGGTGTGGGCCGATATCTACGACCCCGACCATGAAGCGCTCGCGGCGCTCGCCGCCGAACTGCACCTGGACATGTGGGCCGTCGAGGACGCCGTGGCTCCCAAGGAGCGGACCAAGGCCAGCGTGTACCGCACGCACACGTTCTTCACGGTCTATGCCGTGGACATCCTCGGCACCGGTGAGGACGAATCCATCACCTCCACCCTCGTCAAACACCGCATCTCGGCGTTCGTGCTGCCCCGCGGGCTGATCACGGTGCGCCTGCCCTCGGTCAACCACCCCGAGGTGCACTTCGACATCCGCGAAGTCTCGCAACGCTTCGACGAACTCGGCGGCCAGCAGTACGGGGTGGGTGCCCTGGTACACGCGCTGCTCGACGTCGTCGTCGACGGACACTTCGATGCGGTGCAGTCCCTCGACGACGCCATCGAAGGACTGGAGGACGAGCTTTTCGACGACAGCGGGCCACGGCGCGGCCTGCAGCGCCGGACGTTCCGGCTCCGTAAGGAACTCGTCGAACTTCGTCGCGCCGTGTTGCCGATGCGAGAGGTGGTCGGCGCGATCCAGCACCGGCGCCTCGACGGGGAATCGCCCTCGAGCGCGCCGTCACTGGACTCGCTGTACGCCGATCTCTACGACCATGTACTGCGCGCCTCGGAATGGACCGAGTCGCTGCGCGACATGGTGACCACCGTGTTCGAGACCAACCTCTCCTTGCAGGACGCGCGGCTGAATACCGTGATGAAGAAGCTGACCAGCTGGGCCGCGATCATCGCGGTACCGACGGCCATCACTGGGTTCTACGGCCAGAACGTGCTCTACCCGGGCATCGAGACGACCGCCGGGTTCATCACCAGTTCGGCACTGATCGTCGTGCTGGTCGCCATCCTGTACGTGATGTTCCGCAGGCGGGACTGGTTGTAGTCCCGCTGTGAGCTGGCGCACGCCGGCGCACCGTGTTTCGCGTGTTTGCCCACGCTGGGCGACGTCGGCTGACCGCTCACCGCATGAGGGGCATACGCGCAATGCGCGGGCAAATGCGAGACTCTTCCGATGATCATCGGCATTCCGCGCGAAACTCACGCGGGCGAGACACGGGTCGCGGCGACGCCTGCGACCGTTGGGCAAATCATCAAGCTGGGTTATGACGTCGTCGTAGAGACCGGCGCGGGTGCGGCCTCGAGCTTCTCCGACGCCGCCTATGTAGAGGCCGGCGCCGGCATCGGCACCACCCAGGAAGTACTGTCGGCCGACGTCGTACTGAAGGTCAATGCCCCTGATGACACCGAGATCGCGGCGCTCAAGGACGGCGCGACGCTGGTCAGTCTGATCTCCCCGGCGCTGAAGCCCGACCTCGTCGAGAAGCTGTCGGCGCGTCCCATCACGGTGTTGGCGATGGACGCGGTGCCCCGCATCTCACGCGCGCAGTCACTGGACGTGCTGTCCTCGATGGCCAATATCGCCGGCTACCGGGCCGTCGTCGAGGCCGCGCACAGCTTCGGGCGGTTCTTCACCGGCCAGGTCACCGCGGCGGGCAAGGTGCCGCCGGCCAAGGTCCTGGTTGTCGGTGCCGGAGTGGCCGGGCTGGCCGCGATCGGCGCCGCGGGCAGCCTCGGTGCGATCGTGAAGGCCACCGACCCGCGGCCCGAGGTCGCCGACCAGGTCAAGTCCCTCGGCGGCGAGTACGTCTCGGTCGACCCGGCGGCCGCCGAGGTGTCGGCCACCGGCTACGCCAAGGAGATGGGCGAGGATTACAAGGCCCGCGAGGCGCAGCTCTACGCCGAGCTGGCCAGCGAGGTCGACATCATCATCACCACGGCCTTGATCCCGGGTAAGCCTGCGCCGCGGATCATCACCGCCGAGATGGTCGCCTCCATGCGCCCGGGCAGCGTGATCGTGGACATGGCCGCATCCAATGGCGGCAATGTCGAGGGCACCGTCAAGGATCAGGCGATCGTCACCGACAACGGCGTGACGATCATCGGCTACACCGACCTGGCCGGCCGTCTGCCGGCCACCGCATCGCAGCTCTACGGCACCAACCTGGTGAACCTGCTCAAGCTGGTGACGCCCGAGAAGGACGGCCGGCTCACGCTGGACTTCGACGACGTCGTCCAACGCTCGGTCACCGTGGTGCGTGACGGCGAGGTCACCTGGCCGCCCCCGCCTGTGCAGGTGTCCGCGGCACCTGCCGCCGCGGCGGCCGCCACCCCTGCCGAGAAACCGGCTCCCAAGCCGCCGATGTCGGCTCAGCGCAGGCTCGGCCTGACGTTCGCCGGTGCGGCAGCGTTGTTCGCCTTGATCGCGATATCGCCGGCCGCACTGCAGGTGCATCTGGTGGTGTTCGCGCTGGCCATCGTCATCGGCTACTACGTGATCAGCGGTGTCCACCACGCGTTGCACACGCCACTGATGTCGGTGACGAACGCGATCTCGGGAATCATCGTCGTCGGCGCGCTGCTGCAGATCGGCACCGGCGATCTGGCGATCACCGTATTGGCCACCATCGCGATCTTGCTGGCCAGCATCAACGTCTTCGGTGGTTTCGCGGTGACCCGCCGCATGCTCGCGATGTTCTCCCGCAGCTAGGGCTGCCCTCCCACTTCTCACGACACTCTCTGTGAACGGATTCCCCATGCTTTCTCTGGAAACCGCGGCCACCGCGGCCTATGTGGTCGCGGCGCTGCTGTTCATCCTGGCCCTCGCGGGCCTGTCGAAACACGAAACATCCAAGGCCGGCAACACTTTCGGCATCGCGGGCATGGCGGTGGCGCTGATCGCCACCGTCGTGTTGGCCATCGGCCGTGATATCGAACCGCTCGGTCTCGGCCTGCTGGTGGGCGCCATGGCCATCGGTGCGGCGATCGGTCTGTGGCGGGCCAAGATCGTCGAGATGACCGGCATGCCCGAGCTCATCGCGTTGCTGCACTCATTCGTCGGCCTGGCCGCCGTGCTGGTCGGCTGGAACGGTTACCTGCACGTGGAGGCTCATCCGGATGGTGCCGAGGCCGCGCATCTTGCCGGCCAGGGCATGCTGGGCATCCATTCGGCCGAGGTGTTCATCGGCGTATTCATCGGCGCGGTGACATTCACCGGATCGATCGTGGCCAACCTCAAACTGTCGGCCCGCATCAAATCCGCGCCATTGATGTTGCCTGGCAAGAACTTCCTGAACGTCGGCGCGCTGGTGGTCTTCATCGCGCTGACGGTCTGGTTCGTCATCGAGCCCCAGCTGTGGCTGCTGGTCGTGGTGACCGTGCTGGCGCTGCTGCTGGGCTGGCATCTGGTCGCCTCGATCGGCGGTGGCGATATGCCGGTCGTTGTCTCGATGCTCAACAGCTACTCCGGCTGGGCCGCCGCAGCATCGGGCTTCCTGCTGGGCAACGACCTGTTGATCATCACCGGCGCGCTGGTCGGCTCCTCCGGTGCGTTCCTGTCCTACATCATGTGCAAGGCGATGAACCGTTCGTTCATCTCGGTCATCGCAGGCGGTTTCGGTATCGAAGCCGGCCCCGCGGAGGACAAGGATTACGGCGAACACCGCGAGATCACCGCCGAGGGCGCCGCGGAACTGCTCGCCAATGCCTCCTCGGTGATCATCACACCGGGATACGGCATGGCCGTGGCGCAGGCCCAGTACGGAGTCGCCGACCTGACCCGCAAGCTGCGCGAGCGCGGCGTCGACGTGCGCTTCGGCATCCACCCGGTCGCGGGCCGACTCCCCGGGCACATGAACGTGCTGCTGGCCGAGGCCAAGGTGCCCTACGACATCGTGCTCGAAATGGATGAGATCAACGACGATTTCGACGGCACCTCGGTGGTGCTGGTCATCGGCGCCAACGACACCGTCAACCCGGCTGCGTCCGAGGATCCGGGGTCACCGATCGCTGGTATGCCGGTGCTGACGGTGTGGAATGCCGACAACGTCATCGTGTTCAAGCGTTCCATGGCGTCCGGGTACGCCGGTGTGCAGAATCCGCTGTTCTTCCGGGAGAACACCCAGATGCTCTTCGGTGATGCCAAGGATCGCGTCGACGCGATCAACGCCGCGCTGTAACCACTCGGCCCGGCATCCCGTTCGCCGGATTCCACGACATGGTCGCCATTGCCTCAGGTGATGGCGACCATGTCGTTTTTGCGTCAGTCCGGTTCTCCGGTTCTGCGGTCCGGCCGGTTCTGCGGTCGGGTCAGGCCCGTAAACCGTCGGTGAGCAGGGTCGCCAACTCGGTGTAGGCCTCGGCATCACTGAGCCCGGTGGCCGCACCCACCTCGCGCTGCTGGATGCGCACCATCATGGTGGCGATGAGATCTCCGGCGAAGGCGGCGTTGACCGAGCGGAACGCTCCCGCGGTGACCCCTTCCTCGATGAGCTGGCGCACCCGCTCCGCGGCGGCCGCGGTGTTGGCTTCGTAGACCTCGCGCGCCGGAGCGAACGCGTTCATATCCGCCATGAACGCCTCGGATGCCACGGCCAACTCGGCTCCGACCGCCGTCAGATACGCCGCCACGCGATCGCGTGCGTTGCCCGTCCGCGCCAGGCTGGTCTCGACCGCGATCGTCGCCCGCTTGAAGAAGTGCACGGTGACCCGACGCACCAACTCATCCTTGCTCGATGCCAACGCATACAGCGTGGTCTTCGAGCAGCGCAACCGGGCGGCAATCTCGTCGAGCGTCAGGTGGCCGAATCCCTCGGCGAGCATCAACTCCAGCAGTTCGTCGAACAGTCGGATCTGTCTGCGGGTTGCGAAACCACTCTCGACCAGCTCGGACATTCTCCGATAGTACTTCAGCGGCTATTCCAGTACTCTTTTGACGATACTGCGAACCGCATCGCAGTACTGTTTTGAGAGGTGAACCCGTGCCCGTCGAACGCCTGCTTCCGTCCGAGGACGCCGCCGAACTGATCGCACTGACCCGCGATATCGCGGACAAGGTGCTCGACCCGATCGTCGACGAGCACGAGCGGACCGAGACCTATCCCGACGGCGTCTTCCCCCAACTCGGGGCCGCCGGGCTGCTCAGCCTGCCCCAGCCCGAGCAATGGGGCGGCGGCGGGCAGCCCTACGAGGTGTACCTCCAGGTACTCGAGGAGATTGCGGCCCGCTGGGCCACGGTGGCCGTGGCGGTCAGCGTGCACAGCCTTTCCACCCACGCCCTGTTGTCCTTCGGCACCGAGGAACAGAAGGGTCGTTGGCTGCCCGGCATGCTGTCGGGTGACCAGATCGGCGCCTACAGCCTGTCCGAACCGCAGGCGGGTTCCGACGCGGCCGCTTTACGCTGTGCCGCGACCAGGGACGGCGACCACTACGTGATCAACGGCTCGAAGGCGTGGATCACCCACGGTGGCAAGGCCGACTTCTACACGCTGTTCGCCAGAACCGGTGACGGATCAAAGGGCATCTCCTGTTTCCTAGTGCCCGGCGATCTGGACGGTTTGAGCTTCGGCAAGCCCGAGGAGAAGATGGGCCTACACGCCGTCCCAACCACTGCCGCGTTCTACGACAATGCCCGCCTCGATGCCGACCGGTTGATCGGTACCGAAGGACAGGGCCTGTCGATCGCCTTCTCTGCCCTCGATGCCGGCCGACTCGGCATCGCCGCGGTCGCCGTCGGCATCGCACAGGCCGCACTCGATGAGGCCACCCGGTACGCGAATGAACGAACCACCTTCGGCCGCAAGATCATCGACCACCAGGGATTGGGATTCGTGCTTGCCGATATGGCCGCCGCGGTCGTGAGCGCGCGCGCCACCTATCTGGACGCCGCGCGGCGCCGCGACCTCGGCCTGCCGTACTCGACCCAGGCATCGGTGGCCAAACTGATCGCGACAGACGCCGCCATGAAGGTGACCACCGATGCCGTGCAGGTACTCGGCGGCGTCGGTTACACCCGCGACTTCCGACCGGAGCGCTACATGCGGGAAGCCAAGATCACCCAGATCTTCGAGGGCACCAACCAGATCCAGCGCCTGGTGATCGCCCGCGGGCTGACGGCCTAGCATTCGACCGCGCCCCGGCCGCAGCCGACTCACTGTTCAGTTGTCAAGGTGCGCTTCGGTTTTGCGTTAGGCAGCTGCCGGTAGGTCGGTCATGGTGCGGCGGGCGTGGG
>NZ_JMDW01000006.1 GCF_000691525.1 Mycolicibacterium neoaurum ATCC 25795 | reverse complement strand
CCGACCGAGGTCAGAGCGGGTTTTCTTGGTCGGGCTGACAGGATCTGAACCTGCGACCACTTGACCCCCAGGGAGCTCAATGCCGTCTCGTCGTGTCTCAGCGCGTCTCATCTGTGCAGTTCAGAGGCCATTTGGCGTCTCAAGCGTCTCGCCGCGTCCGGGCTGTTTGAACACGTCTTGGGACACTCTTGGGACACTGTGCAGGTTTCCCTAGGACCAGACGCGGTGCCCGGAGCTGGACCGAAGTTACAAATCGGAGCGGAATCTCTGTTATCAGCCCGCCAGTTTCCGAATGTTTGCCGTAGCCGTCTGGGCCGCGCCTCCCGCGTTGATCGATGGCACAAAGCCACTGAGGCCGATCATCACGGGCGCGGCCCGCCAGAGGGTGAGCAATCTGCACTTCCCTGTCATGGGTCGTCGATATCATTGCCGGCTATTGACTTAGGATGGGGACAGCGTGGCGCGAGAAGTGGGCAACTCGATCGGGCTCGGGTTCGGCAATGGAAGCGTGATCGACTACGGCGATAGCGTCGAGTACCGCCAGACCGGAAAATTGATCCCGGCCTTCCGGGTGACAGTCGCAGACATCACCGGTTTCTCAGTCCGCAAAGTGACACGCGACGACAAGAAGCGACTCGACGCGTCAGCGCTGCAACAGGTGTTTGTCGTGCAGGGCTCAGGAACGACCCTCGCAGAGGTCGCGGTAAACCACGGGACCGCCGCCAAGATTGAACAGGTGCTGCGCGCCCACCCGAGATTTGGGACCAACGTCCATCAATCGACGCCCGGCGCCAGTTCCACCGCTACGCCCACCACATCGTGGGTGGACGAGCTCGCCAAACTCGCAGCTTTGCGAGACACAGGAGTGTTGACCTCCGAAGAGTTCGAAATCGCCAAGCGCAAACTCATTAGCTGAGCTGCAGTCGGGCACACGAGCGACAGAGCTCAATCTGCGCGTCAGCAGCACTCGACTAACGACTTCGGGTGTTCAGCGCTCGTCCGAACAGCGGCCCGGGCCGGCAGTCGCGATGCGCCATGGCCGCCCGCGACAGCTCGCCCGTTTATTAGGTCAACGTGGTGAAAAGCACAACTATTGTCGCTTCTTTTGGTGCCGACTAGAAATGCTGCGCCACTGACCCCTGCGTCGCCATTAGTTTCCATAAAGTTCCGGTCAATGGCATTTCCGTCCTGGATTGAAGTTGCGGTAAACGCACGAGTGTGCAGCTTCGAGTCCAGTTGCGGCTTCGGACTATGTGCACTGCCAGGCGATCAAGGATGGATCTTTGCTCGAGCGGTGTAGGGGCTGACCTGAACGACGAATTCACCAACGCGCTGTCGGCGATGCGCACTCAGTTGGACGAGCAGATCTGGTAGACCGCTGTTTAATTGGCAACTTTGCAAATTGCTCGATCTTCGAACATCAAGATCCGCGGCGCCGCCACCCTCGGTCAGGCTCGCCGTGCGTCTTAACCAGAAAGGAACCTCCGTGGCTGGCAAGGCATCAGCGACGTCAACTACCTTGTACCGGCTGACTGCGGTTCCCAAACTCAAGGACGCGATACGCGATAAATACCTCGACGATGATGCCAAGTTCACAGAAGTGGACTGCACGGTCGGCGATCGTGCAGCCCTGTTGGTTCATGGACATATGAAGACCGATCGCGCCCGTTGGGCAGATCGACTCGGATCCCTGATCAATGTTCCATTCGATGCCGCCAACCAGAACGCGGCCGCAGTGCTTGTCATTAGAGGCGAGGGCGCCACGGCGTGGGCAGTCACCTACGGGATGGGGTTCCATCTTCTCGAGCAAGCACGCGTTGATCCCGGTTTTGGCCAGCGGATTGCAATCCGGGTTGCCCACCCGGACAGCTTGAACTCACTTACTAGTAAGACTATGGACAGTCGCGCAAAAGTGGACCGATCGTCAATCCCGTCCGGATCGCAGCTGAGTGGCTTCGGACTTGGGGATTTCGGGGAGCTCGTGACACGGATAGTAGCTACCGCCGAAATCACAGGTCTCACCGTCGGCAAGACGTTCACCCTGCGCGGTGCCGACGCGCTAAACCTGCCGCTGGCCCATACGCCTGAGAGCTTTCTAGCCGATCTATCCGCGCTCGAGGAAACTCTTCGAAAACCTCCGCTTCAGGAACTTCAGATTCTCGAGCAACTCGTCGCTTTCAAGAAGGACAGCCCCGAAGCGATCAGACTCGACGGTCTGCTGGCGATAGCTTTGCTCGACAGTGCCGACACCAAGGTCAGCGTGGCGTGGCCACATGAAGCCATCAACGAAAATGGAACACCCGAAGCATACAAATTGAAAGGTCGCCGAGGCCCAAAGGCCCCGCAGGACGGCGTGCCCACAATTGAGACCATTCGTCAGGCGGTCGACCCGGCCGATCCCTTGGGATCGCTTACACGCCAACGGATCCAGCTATTCAGTGACCCCGCGGCCCAAAACCCGATCAGCTCTGACATTGCAGTCCGCAAGTGGGTAGCGTACGAGACCCTCTTGGATGGCCGTCGATACTTTCTACACGACGGTATGTGGTACCTCATGGACGACAAGTACGCTTCGCAACTGCAGGACCGGGTACGCGAAATATTCAGCACTACTTGGGGATTGACCCTTCCAGCTTGGCAGATTGAGAACGGCAAGAAGGTCGATGAGGAAGATTACAACAAGGAGGCGGCGCGACAAATTGGCGGAGTTGTCCTAGACCGTCGACTAATCAGGACCACCCAGAACCGGCGGGGATTCGAAACTTGCGACATCCTCGCCCCCGACGGTGCACTGGTGCACGTGAAGAAGTCCGATGCCTCGGCGCCGCTGAGCCACCTATTTGCGCAGGGCCATAACTCAGCCCACTCGCTCACTCATGACAACGAGGCGCGGGAGAAGTTTCGCGAGCTCATCCAAAAGCAGGGCGGCAACACGGATTTGCTTAGAGAAAAGCCCTCGGCGGTAGTGTTCGCCATCGCAAAGGCTGCGGGTGAGCAATTCGATCCCGAATCATTGTTCAGCTTCAGCCAGGTCACCCTGGTTAGGACGGTCGACGACCTTCGTGCCAGAGGTATTGAAGTGATCGTTTTCCCCATCGAGAGCGCCGACGGCTCAAACCTTGAGAAGTGACGGTGACTGGCGCAAGCGATGAACGTAGTCGACACGCCGCATGGGGCAGATACGAGACACTGGCTCGGCATGATGCACCGTGCACGACCCTGAGATAGATCTTCGGGCTTTCGCCGATAACGCCTCGCTGGAAAACGCCCGATCGATAAACAACGATGAGCGAAAAGGGGACTGCCCCGGGGCAGTCCCCTCAGAAGCTGACATCGACCTCATCTACGTAGAAGGACCGTAGTTGATGACGAATGAATCTCGGTCGGGTTGAGATGTGATGTCATGCAACCGCTGTCGCGGATGGCGCTGTCATCCTAATTCGGTGGCGCCAAAGACAGCGAAGAAAACCGACAGCCGGTTGGCGGCTCGGCTAGCCGCGCTCGCTTCGCTGGGCGCTTCGGTTATCCACTTCGCCGTCGTACCCACCCACTGGCAGGAGTGGATGCCCGCTGGCGTGTTTTTCACATCGATCGCCCTCTCCCAACTGCTGTGGGCGCGGCTGGTTCTCACACGAACCACGACTCCTGTGCTTGCTGCCGGCACCATGCTCAACCTTGGAGCCATTGCGCTGTGGGCCATGTCCAGGACCGCGGGAGCCCCGTTCGGCCCCCACGCCGGGGAAGCGGAACTGATCCAAGCCGCGGACCTGTGCGCACTGTTGCTTCAAATTTACGTCGTGATGGGCGCCAGCTGGGTGTGGTACCGCGGCCTGCAAGGAGAGCCGGTACCGTTGTTCGGCAGCGCAGTAGTGCTCATGGGCGCAGTCGGTGTCGTGGCGCTGGCGTCCACGGTGGGTGTTGCTTCAGGTCTGCAGCACGGCCATCATGGGCCAGCGAGCGCAGACGGTGGTCACCACGGGGCGACCCCCGAGGATGCGCATAGCGATCACCACGGCGCTGACGTTAAGCCCGAGGAGCACGATGACCCTGGGACGACCGGCGAGCATGTCCATAGCCCTGACAGCAACCACGAACCGGCCACCCCGGCGCCGGTGAACGAGCCTGCCGGCGAATCGGCCACACCACCCGAAGTTCCGACGCCGACCGAAGTTCCCGCCTCACCCGATGTTCCAGCCCCAGCCGCGGTCCCGCTGCATGACGACCACAGCGATCACGATCACGGTGAGTAAACAGCTGATCTCGGCGCTGATGTGGCCCGGTAGGCAGATGTCCTCGTCGCTGCCGCCGCCGACCGATCCTCGAAAGTGCCGTGGACCGGATAGGCCGCGCGTGCCAACGCGCCGCCTGCCGTGTCAGCGATCCAGGACTGCGCGTGTGCTGGCCGCAGGGCTCAGGTCGAGGCGGCGCAACAGTTGCGCGTTAAGCGCCACGACGATCGTCGACAACGACATCAAGATCGCACCGACTGACATCGGCAGCACAAACCCGATCGGCGCGAGCACACCGGCAGCCAACGGCACTGCAATGAGGTTGTAGCCCGCCCCCCACCACAGGTTCTGCTTCATCTTTCGGTAGCTCGCACGGGACAGCTCGATCACCGACAGCACCGAGCGCGGGTCGGAACTGGCCAAGATGACACCGGCAGAGGCGATGGCGACGTCGGTGCCGGCGCCGATCGCGATGCCAACGTCGGCCTGCGCCAACGCCGGGGCGTCGTTGACACCATCGCCGACCATCGCGACCTTCTTGCCCTCACGCTGCAGGGCAGAGACCTTCGACGCCTTGTCCTCCGGGCGTACGCCGGCGAACACCCGGTCGATACCGAGTTCATAGCCCACCGCCTGGGCGACCGCCTCGGCGTCACCGGTGATCATGACCACCTCGACGCCGAGCTTGTGCAAGGCATCGACCGCGTCGCGTGATTCGGGGCGGATCTCGTCGGCCAGGCGCAGCCCGCCGACGACAGCGCCGTCGCGGATCACGTGCAGAATGATCGCGCCCTCCTCGCGCCACGAGGTCGCCGCGTGAACTTCCTGCGCGCCAATGTCTTCGAGCAGGCGCGGGCCACCCACGCGGATCTCGTGTCCGTCGACCGTGGCAGTCACCCCGACGGCGGGAGACGACGAGAAACCGTTCGCGCGTGGCACAGTCAGTCCCCGCTCCTCGGCGGCTTTCACGATTGCCCGTGCCAGGGGGTGTTCACTGTCGGCCTCGGCGGCGGCGGCCAGGGCGAGCACGTTGTCGTCGTCGAGGTCGCCGATGGCCTCGATCGCGGTCACGGTCGGTTCGCCCTTGGTGAGGGTGCCGGTTTTGTCGAAGAGCACAGCGTTAACGGTGCGCATTCCTTCTAGGGCGAGGCGGTCCTTGATCAGCACGCCTCCCCGCGCGGCGCGTTCGGTGGCGATCGAGACGACCAGTGGTATGGCCAATCCCAACGCATGGGGGCAAGCGATGACGAGCACGGTGATCGCCCGGACGACGGAGGCGTCGGGGTCGCCGACGATCGACCACACCGCGGCGGTGATGGCGGCGGTCCCCAAAGCGAACCAGAATAGCCAGCCCGCTGCCCGGTCGGCGAGGCGCTGGGCCCGGGAGGACGAGTTCTGCGCTTCGGTGACCAGGCGTTGAATTCCCGCCAGGGCGGTGTCGTCGCCGGTGGCGGTGATTTCGACCCGCAAACCGGAATCGGTGGCGACAGTTCCGGCTGTCACCGCATCTCCGACGCCGCGGTTCACCGGCCGCGATTCACCGGTCACCATCGACTCGTCCATGTCCGCTTGTCCGTCGACGATTCTGCCGTCGGCGGGGACGCTGCCACCGGGTCGCACGACCACCAGATCTCCCACCTGCAGGTCGGCGGGTGAGACGGTGATGATGCGGTCGCCGTCGACCTTCTCGGCCTCGTCGGGAAGCAGGGCGGCCAGGGAATCCAGTGCGGAGGTGGTCTGAGCCAGGGAGCGCATCTCGACCCAGTGACCGAGCAGCATGATCACGATCAGCAGCGCCAGTTCCCACCAGAACTCCAGTTCATGGTGGAGCAGACCCAGGCTCGCACCCCAGGAGGCGAAGAAGGCCACGGTGATCGCCAGCCCGATGAGCAACATCATTCCCGGTGTGCGAGAACGAATTTCGCTGACAGCGCCGGTGAGGAAGGGGCGACCGCCGACAACGTACATGACCGTACCGAGCAGTGGCGCGATCCAGCGGCCGCCGGGGACGTCAGGCACTTCGTAGCCGAGCAGCATGGCGAACATGGTCGAGAACGCGATAACAGGGATGGCGATGATCAGGTTGATCCAGAACAGCTTCCTGAACTGAGCAACATGATCGGCTCCATGGCTGGCATGGCCCCCGTGGTCAGCATGGTCGTCCTGGTGGACGCTGGTGTCGTGAACGCCGTGCTCGCCGCCGTCGTGATCGGCATGGTCGGCGTGCACGCCGGTGTGCGATGTCGCTCTGGCGTGCTCGTCGTGGTCAGTCATGTTGTGTCTCCTTGAGGAGTCTCACGTGTTCGTTCGCGGGGCTGTGTAGCAGCGAGGCGGCGGCGCCGGTGCACCGCCGTTGCGCGGTCATGACCGCACGAGTCGGGCGATGGCTTCGGATGCTTCGG
This sequence comes from Mycolicibacterium neoaurum ATCC 25795, assembly GCF_000691525.1. Taxonomy (GTDB): domain Bacteria; phylum Actinomycetota; class Actinomycetes; order Mycobacteriales; family Mycobacteriaceae; genus Mycobacterium; species Mycobacterium neoaurum. Next base: position 64,820 of record NZ_JMDW01000006.1, on the reverse strand, counting down.
TGAGTTTGGCGTCAGCGGCCGCTCCCCCGGCGGCAGCGGCGTCTCGAACGCAGTGTCGTAGATGGTCGTCGAGCAGGGCCAGCGCGACGCTCTGCAGGGCTTTGGTCAACGCGTCAGCCTGGGTGAGGATGTCGATGCAATAGCGTTCCTCCTCGATCATCCGGCTGATGCCGCGGGCTTGGCCCTCAATGCGTTTCAAGCGTTTGAGGTACTTGTCTTTGTCGGTGATGTAGCCGTGGTTCACCGAACCCGATGCCGGGCAGTCATCAGCGTCATCGACGTGCGTCATGGCAGATCCTTCGTTCCGGTGAGCGTGGGCACCGCCGCCGGGCTCTCGGCGGCCGGTGTGTGAGATGTCAGTCACGCCGCGCCGGCGTACTTGTCGGGGTCACGGTCGAACCGTGGGCCACATCCTTTGCAGCAGAACCAATACCTTCGGCCGCGGTAGTCGCGGAACAGGCCCGCGGCTTCGGCGGCCGCCTTGTCCACCGGCGTGCCGGGCATCACCGGGCATGTTGCCCGGTCCGTTGCGGGGTCGAGGAGGTTCGTGGCCGCAGGATTGATGACCGTCGTGTCGAGGTCTGGTGTTGAGCCGCTGCAGCAGCAGCTCGACGTCACGTTCTTGCTGTCGGACATGGGTTCTCCTTAGTCCAGTAGGGCTTAGTGGGTAGGGGCGGAGGAGGTGGAGGTGAAGCCGCGCAGCCGCAGGCTGTTGCCCACGACGAAGACGCTGGAGAATGCCATGGCCGCGCCGGCGAGCATCGGGTTGAGCATGCCCAGTGCTGCTACCGGTATGGCGGCGACGTTGTAGGCGAACGCCCAGAACAGGTTCGTCTTGATCGTCGACAGTGTTCTGCGGGACAGCCGGATCGCGTCGACGGCGCTGCGCAGGTCACCGCGCACCAGGGTGATGTCGGAGGCTTCGATCGCGACATCGGTTCCGGTACCCATAGCCAAGCCGAGGTCGGCTTGGGCGAGGGCGGGCGCATCGTTGACGCCATCGCCGACCATCGCCACCGTTTTGCCCTCGGCTTGCAGCCGGGCGATGACGTCGACTTTGTCTTTGGGCATGACCTCGGCGATCACGGTGTCGATGCCGACCTCGGCGGCGATCTGCCGGGCGACGGCTTCGTTGTCCCCGGTGAGCAGCACCGGCGTCAGACCAAGCTCATGCATCTGTGAGATTGCCTGCGCACTGGTGGGTTTCACAGTGTCTGCGACGACGAGTACTCCGCGAGCCTGACCGTCCCAGCCGACGGCGACCACCGTCTTGCCCTGCGCTTCGGCCGCTTCTTTCGCCTGCACCAACTCTGGGCTCAGGTGTTGGGACCAGTCGGCGAGCAGTGATTCGCGCCCCACGACGACGGCGTGGCCGTCGACGACGCCCTGCACACCCTCGCCTTCGACGTTGGCGAAATCCTCGGGGGTGGGTAGCGTCCCGAGTTCTTCGGCGGCGGCGGTGGCGATGGCTTGGGCGATCGGGTGCTCTGAGGCGTTCTCCACTGCCCCGGCCAGCCGGAGCAGGTCCATACGTTCTGTTCCCTGGACGGTAACGACGTCGACCAGGGTCATCTTGCCGGTAGTGACGGTGCCAGTCTTGTCCAGCACCACGGTGTCGAACTTGCGGGTGGACTCCAGCACCTCCGGGCCCTTGATCAACACGCCCATTTGCGCGCCGCGACCGGTGCCCACCAATAGTGCCGTCGGTGTGGCCAAACCCAATGCGCAGGGGCAGGCGATGACCAGTACCGCCACGGCGGCGGTAAAGGCCGCCGCGACTTCGAATCCCGCGCCCAGCCATGCGCCGAGCGTGATCACCGCGATCACGAGGACGATCGGGACGAAGACACCGGAGATGCGATCGGCCAGCCGCTGGACCTGGGCTTTGCCCGTTTGTGCGTTCTCCACCAGTTGGGCCATCTGCGCCAACTGGGTGTCGGAACCGATACGGGTGGCGCGCACCACCAGCCGCCCGCCGGCGTTGACGGTTGCACCGACCACGGTGTCCCCTGGGCCGACCTCCACGGGGACCGATTCGCCGGTCAGCATCGAGGCATCGACCGCTGATGTCCCCGATACCACCACCCCGTCAGTGGCGATCTTCTCCCCCGGGCGCACTACGAACTCGTCGCCCAGGATCAGGTCCTCGACGGCGATCTTCGATTCCGCGCCGTCGCGCAGCACGGACACGTCCTTAGCGCCCATCTCCAGGAGGGCACGTAGCGCCGCACCGGCCTGCCGTTTGGACCGCTTCTCGAAATAGCGCCCAGCAAGGATGAATGTCGTTACACCGGCGGCGACTTCGAGGTAGATGTTGGCGGCGCCGTGAGAAGGTGCCAGTGTCAACTCGAACGGATGCTTCATTCCTGGGGTGCCGGCGGTCCCGAAGAACAGCGCGTACAGCGACCACAGGAAGGCCGACAACGTGCCCAGGGAGATGAGCGTGTCCATCGTCGCCGTGGCGTGGCGCAGATTGGCCCAGGCTGCGCGGTGAAACGGCCACGCCGCCCAGACGATCACCGGCGCAGCCAGCACCAGCGAGGCCCACTGCCAGTAGGTGAACTGCAGCGCGGGGATCATCGCCATCGCGATGACCGGCACCGACAACAGCACCGAACCGGTCAACCGGTGGCGCAGGGACACCATGCCGGGGTCGTCGGTCTGGCCTGTCGCCCCAGGCGGGGCGGGCTTCGTCGGTGTGGGTAATACGGCGCTGTAGCCGGCGCTTTCCACCTCAGCGATCAGTAGTGCGGGATCGTATCCGTCGGGCACCGTGACGGTGGCCTTCTCGGTCGCATAGTTCACCGTGGCCGCGACACCATCGATCTTGTTGAGCTTGCGTTCGATGCGGTTGGCGCATGAGGCGCAGGTCATTCCCCCGATGCGTAGCTCAACGCTCGGGCCGGACACCGGTGTCGATGTCGTCATGTGTGCCACTGCCTTTCAGATTCTGCGTCGCGCGGAAGTCGTCAGTGCCCGCCGGCATGGCCGGCGTCGCGCGAAGGTTCTGGCGCGGGCTGATTGGTGTCGCCGCGTGCGGCGTCGACGACGAACGTGGCGGTGTGCACGGTGTCGTCGACCTTGAAGTCGAGGTAGAGCAGGTAGCGACCGGCGGTGGGTGCGGTCGCCGCGAACGACACCCCAGGCCCACCGGTACGGCCCCCAACCGGCTCAGCGCCCTCAGGGTGCACATGCAGATACGCCAGGTCGCCCTCACGCAGCGCGACGAGGTGCCCATAGGCCCCCAGGTAGGGCTGCAATGTCGTCACCGGCTCGCCGTCACGAGTCACCATTGCTGTGAGCTTCTTCGAGACGCCCGCGGTGAGCGCACCGTCGAGTTCCACGGTGTACCCGGCAATTTCATCCGAGGTGCGTGTCGTCAGCGGGGGCGACGGGACCACCTCGCCGGCCACGTCGACGGTGCGGGTGAGCGTGAGTTTGATGCTGCTGGCCAGGGCAGGTTGAAAGTCCGCGAACACCCGATAGGTGCCGGCGGACTTCCACGTCCAAGGCGTCGACCATATGCCGGTTGCCTGATCCAGGACCGGGTGTACATGCGCAAAATGCTCACCATCAGAACGGACGACGATGAGATGCAGCTGCTTGTCGTGCACCGTCGCGTAGTCCAGAAGCGGCGCACCGCTGGGATCAGCAATGGTGAAGCTCAAACTGCCACGATCGTTGGGTGCGCCGGGTGCCCGCACCGCGCTGAGCGCGTATCCGTCTTGGGCGAGCGACAACCCCGGCGGATCAGCGGACAAAGGAGATACCGGCAACGCCTGCTCGATCGGCGCGCTGTGATCAACCGCGGGCTCAGCGCCAACGTGCTGAGTGGCCGTCACCGCGGTGTCGGGGTCGACCGCCGCGGCGGTGACGTACGCAGCCGTGAACGCCACCGCCAGTCCCGCACCGAAAGCGGCCAACCGTCCCGCAGCGTTCATGCGACACGCACCGCCGAATAACCGGCCTCGTCGACCGCATGCAGGATCTGGGCGTCATCGACGGGACCGCTGGAAGTCACGATCAGAGTGCCCGTCGAAGCGCTCACCTCGACGTCTTGAACCCCGGCGACCTCGCTGACTTCTTCTCGCACCGACAGCTCACAGTGCCCGCAGGTCATTCCCGTGACGGCGTACGTGATCGTGCTCATGACCGAACTCCCATCTTCAACGCGTGATACCCCTACCCGGTATGCGTACACCAACCTATACCCCTAGAGGGTATGTTGCAAGGGCGGGTTCCTCGGACCCTTGGCGATGCCGCGTCGACGCCGGTCGAGGAATCCGCGACGAAGGGAGAGAACCGATGGGGGTGCGAACGTTGCACGCCGGGGATGACGGCTGGCCGCTCATGGGCGAGGTCGTCGGCCGCGGCGAGCTGATCGTCATGCTGCACGGCGGTGGGCCCGACCACTACAGCATGCGGCCGCTTGCCAATAGACTTGCTGGCCGGTATCGCGTTGCGCTGCCGGATATTCGAGGATATGGAGCATCGCGATGCCCCGACCCGACGTTGCACCGCTGGGATCAGTACGTCACCGACGCCATTGAGATCATGCACGCGCTCGACGCCACGTCCGCCCACTTTGTCGGCGCCGGCCTCGGCGGCACGATTGCCTTGCGGACATGTCTGGAACACCGCCATGTCGCCCGGTCCGCAGTCATCATCAGTGCTGAAGCTATCGAGGACGACGAGGACAAGGCTGCCGACACAGAGCTGATGGACCGTTTCGCCAACCGCGCCCGCTCCCGCGGTTTACAGGCCGCCTGGGAGCTGTTTGTCCCTCATCTTCAGCCGCTCATTGCCAACCTCGTCACCGAGGCCATTCCGCGCGCTGACGCTCAAAGTGCCGCTGCCGCAGCGACAATCGGTCATGACCGCGCTTTCGCGACTGTCGAGGAACTCCGGCGCATCAACACGCCGACGCTCATCATCGCCGGCGACTACTCACGCCACCCTACGCAACTCGCGCGCACCCTCGCCGACGCCCTTCCGCACGGAGAGCTTGCCGAGGTCGCGATGTCCGACCTGCTCGCCAACGCTGAAGACCTGGCGCGCGCCTTCGGCCCGGCAATCGAACAATTCCTCGCCACGTCGGACCGGGACATTTAAGGCCATCAAATAGCGGCGCAGCCCGTCAGGGACACCGAGGTGGCCGCGGTCCGCAGGCCCTTAGCTGCAGCAGGATTTCCCCGTATCGGCCTTGATAGGGCGGCGCCCGCCGGCGATTTGGCTAAACGTGCACAGGGCCACGCACTTGGCGATCGACCGTATGGTTGAACTCTGGGTGAGCCGCCGGAGTTTCTCTTGTGCCGTCATGAACGATAGGCCTCCCAGTCGACGAGGTACCCGCCGTGGATACAACCGCAAAGTACCCCTCGGGGGTATCCCCGCACAATGTGCGACATGTCAGACGTTTGTCGCCAACCTCTGCCATTCGGCGCCTACGCGCTTATTGCCAGCCCTATCTTCGCAGGCCCCGTCAGCGGTACAGATCAACGCCGGCAGTCGCGGCAACGTTACTTGCGCGTCGAGCACCTGGCCAGTGGCGCAAACTCGGACGTAGCCGAGGATCGCCGTCCTGCAATGACTTCTCACTGCTTACCGCCATCGAGGATCTGAGACACGCCGTGTGGGACAAGAAATGAGACATCGCGACTTGGCGCTATGCGGCCGGCAACGTGGGCAGCCCAGGGCGGTCTCATTTCTTTAAAAACGAGACAGCAGGGGAGATCGTGCGGAGACGTCCGTACTTGAAGGTGAAGCGCTTGCCGGCTCTTTACGCGCACAATCGGCATATGAGAGTGGAAATTGTCTATTTCGACGGGTGCCCGAATTGGCAGGAAGCCGGTGCTCGTGTGGGCGCGGCAGCAGCCGGATTGGCCGACGTCGAGATCACGTATCGGCGGGTCACTACGGACGAAGAGGCAGCCGCCTTGCCGTTCGCGGGCTCTCCCACCATCCTCATCGACGGCACAGACGCTTTTGACGATGCGGTACCGGTGACGGAGTTGGCGTGCCGGGTGTATCAGACCGATACCGGACTGATGGGGTTGCCAACGGTCACCCAGCTGAACGAAGCGTTGCGGCGCCGACAGTCGCGCAGCTAACCGATGCGTGGGCACTAATGTGAGACAGCAAACGGATCGCCGCGTTGGTTCTAACGAGACAAGGGCGCCTTATCCGCGCTCCAGAGCTTGGTCGAGTGCCGTAGTCAGGTCGTCGTAGCTGCGCGGCTGGATCCGCTCGTTGTTGATGAAGAAGGTGGGTGTTCCCTGTACACCGAGTGCGGTGCCGTCGGCGATGTCGAGTTGGATGCGTTGCAGGGTTGCGGGGTCGTTGTAGGTGGCGTCGAAGGCCTCCATCTCCAAGCCCAGCTGTTGGGCAAAGCCCCGGAAGACGTCGTCGGCGGGAACTTGTTGCTCGCCCCACTCTGCTTGTGTCTCATACATTTTGCGGTACATGGCTTCGAGTTGACCTTGTTGGGCGGCGGCTTCCACCGCGCGTGCGGCGCGTTCGGCGTTGAAGTGCGAGCGCAGCGGAAAGTAGCGCAGCACGAAGTTCACCCGGTCGCCGTACTCGGCGCGGAGCTGCTCGATGGCGGGATAGAGTGCCCGGCAGCCTTCGCATTCGAAGTCGAGAAACTCGACGAAGTAGACCTCGCTGTCGGGAACCGAGTTGAGCCGGTGGCTGTTTTCCCGGACCGTCTGCCCGGCTGACCCGTCGTCGACTGCGATGTCGGGAGCTGAGCCGGTATCGCGCACGGAGAGAAACACGACGGTCCCCACGGTCGCGACCGCGATGACCAAGAGCGTGAGGAGCACGCGGGTACTGGCCAGGATCGAGCCGGGGCCTTTCATCTTCATATCAACGTACTTTAGTATATCGATATGGCCGAGCCGGTGGACACCTGCGACCTGCTGTGTTTGGACCTCCCGCATGCAGAGTCCATCCGGGCCGCGGTGCCCGACAACGCCACCGTGCAGGCCGCAGCCGCAGCCGCGCGTGGCCTGGCGGACGGCACCCGGCTGTCCATAGCGGCCGCGTTGGCCACTGGCGAGGAATTGTGCGTCTGCGACATGGCCTGGGTGGTGGGGTTGTCTCAGGGTTTGGTGTCACACCATCTGCGTCAGCTCAAGAATGCGTCGTTGGTGTCCTCGCGGCGCCAGGGGAAGTTGGTGATGTATCGGCTGACCGAGCGTGGGCGCCAGTTGACGGCCGCGGTGTTGTCCGGTGTGGCCGCGGTTGCTGGAGAGAGTCCGAATCGTGGCTGATGCGTGCTGCAGCCCGTAATCCGATGCCGAGTTCAGGGCGGGTCCTGAAAGTGTTGACAAGTAACGAATGCCGCTGGTGGCGGTGGCCGTCTTGCGGTCGTGACCGCACTGCCGACCGTACGACAGGAGCGAGTGTGATGCCAAGGATCAGTGCGCAGGCCCGCCTGGTGTATCGCAGCGAAATGGACGCCGCCATGAAAGCCGAGGATTCGCTGGTGCGATGGCGACATCTGGAGAGGGCTCACATCGTGTCGCAGCCAGATCCATGGCTGCACACCTGCAACCACGCCGCCATGCTGGTGTTGGCCGTGCGCCAGCACGACCGCCGCGAAGCGCTCGGGCAGGTGCTGCGCCTCATGGTCGCTGCCCCTGGGTCGATGACCGGTCGGTATCCCGTCGGCAACACCGGCCGTGTCACGGCGGGGCTGATGACACCGATGCCCGTCCCCGACGACCTCGCCGCAGTCTTAACCAGCAGGTGAACACCGCCACGGCGATCTCGCACTCAAAGCTGCTGTCCAGTGAGGAGTCATCGCTCGGTGGTCAGCCGATCGAGTAGAGGCCGTAGGTCTTCGGCTAGTAGTGCCATGAGGTACACCGCGGCGACCCGTTGGCGGTCGAGGACCATCGTGGTGGGGACCACGCTGGTCGGATAGGTGCGTCCCAGGGTGATGAGGCTGCGCATTGCGGGGTCGAAAATGGAGGGATATTGCACGTTGCGGTCAGTGACGGAATCGCGTGCAGTATCTCTGTTGTCGCGTACGTCGATACCCAGGAACTGCACACCGCGGTCGCGGTATTCGGCGTAGACCGTCTCCAGTTCCGGAGTTTCGGTGCGGCAGGGCGCACACCACGAGCCCCACACGTTGATCAGGACCACCTTCCCGGTGAAATCCGACAGCCAGATCGTTTCGTCGGTGAACAAGTCGGGGCCGTTCAGGTCGCCGATCGTCACCCGACTCGAAGGTGGGTCGTAGAAGATCGCGGTCTGGCCGCCGGGGGAAACGAAGTCGAACGTACCGCCTTGGGCGACGGCATCCTCACCAGTGGTGCAGCCGGTGACCTGGGCTGCCGCGATGACAAGGGCTGCCGCAACGGCCACTATTTGCCTGACGCTACGCATGAAACCTCCTTCACCACAAGCGTTCTGGCGTTGATGTGGCGCGCGGGCGGGGCCTGCCTCACTCTGAGAAGACCAGGCCGCTGACCAGGATGAAGATGCCGAGGGCGATCAAGACGATCGGGAACAGCACGTGTTCCCAGCGTTCGAGGACCTCGGCGATCGGCCGGCGGGTGGCGACGAATTTGGCGGCGACGACGAGGACCGCGACGAGCACGAGGAAGACGACGCAGTAGGCCACCACGGCCGCGGGTCCCACGCTGAGGAAGACCGGGACGTAGACGCCGATGTTGTCCCCGCCATTGGCAAAGGTGACTGCCGCGACGGTCCAGATGCCGACGTTCTTACCCGCGACTCTTCCATCGTCGTCGTCGTCATCGTCGTTTCCACGCCAGGCTTCCCATGCCGCCCACAGTCCCAGGGCCAGGGGTATGAGCCCGAAGTACGGAATGATCTCCGGGGGAAGGAACGCCCCGGCACCCAACGTCACCAGCACCGCCGCGCCCAGAATCCCCGCAAACCCTAGGTACTGGCCTGCGGTGATCCGGGCCGTTGTTCCGCGTTGCCCCGCGCCGCGGGCGAAGAACAGCGACAGCACGATGATGTCGTCGATGTTGGTGACGATGAACAGGCCGATCGCGGGCAGAACTGACGACAGGATCATGCGCCGGCCCCCGTGGCTGCGGTGTCGCTGGTGCGCCAGCTCGCCACAGCGAGGACGGCTCCGCCGCCGACGACGAAGACGTCAGCGAGGTTGAAGGTCGGAAACCAGCCCGTGTGCTGGTAGTCGGTGACCAGTCCGTCAGCGGCGCGATCGATCAGGTTGGCCACCGCGCCACCCAGCATCGCGGCCAGCGCCAGCACGACGGGCAGCGCGGCGGTGCGAGTGACGCGGACCGCGAACACCGCGAGTGCGACCACGATCACGCCGGTGACGCCGAGCAGGACCGCTGGGGGCAGGGTGTCGCCGAGACTGAATGCCACCCCGGGGTTGAACGCCAGCCGCAGGTGCAGCAGACCGAGATCTGTTGAGCTGCCATCGTTCAGCGCCCGGGCGGCCCACGTCTTCAGTCCCAGATCAAGTCCGGCGGCGATGACCGCCGTGGCGGCCAGGGTGATCCGGCCCCGAATTACCCTGGCCTCGGCGCCGGTGTGGCCAGCGGTCACGACGGCGCGCCCACCGGCGCCGCGCGGGTGTCGCTGGCGGCCGGATCGACCGGCGCAGCGGCCAGTGGCTTGGTGCGCCCAGCCCGCACACCGTTGGCGATGACCACGATCTCGGCGAGTTCGTGGACCAGCACCACGGCGGCCAGCCCGAGCACCCCGAACAGTGCCAGCGGCACCAACGCGATGATCAGGCCCAGGGATAGGCCGACGTTTTGCAGCATGATCCGCCGCGCCCGGCGCGCGTGGGTGAACGTCTGGGGCAGGTGGCGCAGGTCTTCGCCCATCAACGCCACGTCCGCGGTTTCGATGGCCACGTCGGTGCCCATCGCGCCCATCGCGATACCGACGTCGGCGGTGGCCAGCGCGGGAGCGTCGTTGACGCCGTCGCCGACCATCGCCGTGGGGCGCTGGGCCCGCAGCTCTTCGATCAGTCGCGCTTTGTCTTCGGGGCGCAGCTCGGCGTGCACGGCGTCGATCCCGACGTCGCGGGCCAAAGCCGCTGCGGTGGCCTGGTTGTCGCCGGTGAGCATGGCGACGTGGTAGCCGTCGCGGCGCAGCCGGGCGACCACCTCGGCGGCCTCGGGGCGCAGCTCGTCGCGCACGGCGATGGCACCGATGACCTGGCTGTCGTGTTCGACGAGGACGGCGGTGGCCCCCGCCTGCTGCATGCACGCGACCTCCTCGGCGAGCGGGCCAGGGTCGAGCCAGCCGGGGCGGCCCAGACGAAGCGTGTGCCCATCGCGGCGTCCGGTGAGCCCGGCGCCGGTGACGGCCTCCACGTCGGTGGCAGGGATGACGTCCTCGACGGCGGCGAGGATCGCCGCGGCCAGCGGGTGCTCGCTGCGCGCTTCCAGAGCCGCAGCCAGATCCAGCACCTGCTCGCGGGTGGCGCCGTGGGTGGTGGCCACGTCGATGACTGCGGGCCGGTTCGCGGTGAGCGTCCCGGTCTTGTCCAACGCGACACCGCGGATCTTGCCCAGCCCTTCCAGCGCGGCGCCGCCCTTGACCAGCGCACCGAGCTTGCTGGCGGCGCCGATGGCGGCCACCACGGTGACGGGCACCGAGATCGCCAGGGCGCACGGCGAGGCGGCGACCAGCACCACCAGGGCACGTTCGATCCAGGTGGCCGAGTCCCCGAGCAGGCTGCCGATCACCGCGATCAGCGCCGCGACGATCATCACCCCGGGAACCAGGGGTTTGGCGATGCGGTCAGCCAGGCGTTGGGAGGCGCCCTTGCGGGACTGTTCGGCCTCCACGATGCGCACGATGCGGGCCAGCGAGTTGTCCTCGGCGGTGGTGGTGACCTCCACCTCGAGCACCCCGGTGCCGTTGATCGACCCCGCGAATACCTCATCACCGGGCCCAGCCTCCACGGGGACCGACTCACCGGTGATGGCCGAGACATCCAGCGCGGTGCGGCCGTCGCGGATGATGCCGTCGGTGGCGACGCGCTCACCGGGCTTGACCAGCATCCGGTCGCCGATCCGCACATCGGCTGTCGCCACGGTCTTTTCGCTACCGTCACGCAGCACTGTCGCTTCGTCGGGCACCAGCGACAACAGTGCGCGCAGTCCGCGGCGAGTGCGCGCCAGCGAGTACTCCTCCAGTCCCTCGCTGATGGAGAACAGGAAGGCCAGCATGGCGGCCTCACCCACCTCGCCGAGGATCACCGCGCCCACGGCGGCGATGGTCATCAGCGTGCCCACGCCGATCTTGCCCTTGGCCAGCCGTGTGAGGGTGGACGGCACGAAGGTATAGGCGCCGGCCAGCAGCGCCACCGCTTCCAGCGTGCGCACGACCGGCTCGGCGACGTCGAGGAACCCGGCGATCACCGCTGCCAGCAGGAACACCCCCGAAATGGCGGCGAACTGCAGTTCCTTGATCTGCCACAGCCGCTCGGGCTCACGCTCCTCCTCGTCGGCGCCGCGGGGTTCGTCGTTGCCGCAGCCGCAGGCGTCGCTCATCAGCGAGTCTCCTTCGTGCTGGTCGTCGCGTCGGTGCGGGAGCGGGTGCCGTAGGTGGGGCACAGTGCGACGGCGTTGCCGGTGGCGGCGAGCAGTGTTTCGGCGGAGGCGAGCAGGTCGAGCAGTTCGGGGCGGGTCAGCGAGTAGAACACCTGCCGGCCCTCGGGGCGGCCGGTGACCAGCCCGCAGTCCCGCAGGCACGCCACATGCGCCGACACGGTGGACTGGGCCAACCCCAGCTCTCCGATCAGGTCGGCCACGCGGGCCTCCCCGTCAGCGAGGCGGCGCACGATCGCCAACCGAGCCGAATCGGAGAGGCTGTGAAATAGCGCCACCGCCGCATCCAGATTCGAGGAGTTTCCTGGGGCGCTGCCGCCGAGGCACGCATCCGATTTATTCATCGCCATATGACGATTATGACCGGTTAGCAGCGATACTTTTCGCTGGGGTCGGGCGTCGACGTCTCGGTGCCGTTCGTCGCCGCGGTGGCGGTGGGTGTGAGGGTGCATCCGCCGTCGCGGGTGAACGGGTAGATCATCTGGCGCAGGTAGCCGCTGGGGTAGTCGGGTTTGGCGGCCATGCCGAGTTGGGTGGAGTCGAATCGTCGGGCGGGGTCGTAGGAGTAGGTGCGCAGCAGGTGATCCCACACCAGGGTGAACAGTCCGAAGTTGACGTCACCGATGCCGGCCCACTTGAGGTGGTGAAAGCGGTGGCCTTCGTTGAGGGCTAGGACGTACTTGGCGGGACCGATGCGGTAGTCGGCGTTGGAGTGCTGCAACAGCAGCTGGATTGCCACGGCCAGCGCCAACACGGAGGCCACGTTGACGGGCAGGCCGATCAGGATCAGGGGGGCCACGCCGGCGGCCATCTCGGCGGTTTGGTGTAGGGGGTGTTTCATCAGGCCGTTGAGGCCGTAGAAGCGGGTGATGCTGTGGTGCACCGCGTGGAATCGCCACAGCACGCCGATCTTGTGGCTGGCCAGGTGTACGACGGTGATGCCGAAATCCGCGACCAGGATCGCGGCTAGCACCTGTGCGACGAACGGCCAACTGTACGGCCACAACTGGGGCGCGGGCACGATCGCGGCGAGCAGCGGGATGGCGGCCACGCTGCCCAGGATGAGGGTTTCGTTGACCGCGACGTGGATGCGGTCGCGGGTGCTATCGGCACGGTCGTGGTTCCACTCGGGGTCATACGGGATGACCCGTTCGACCAGAAACGCCGTCGCGATCGCGACGACCAGAATGACCATCAACCAGTACTTCGGTGCCCCGGCCGCGGCCACGGCGATACCCGCGCCGTTGAGGCCGATCAGCATGAACGGCACATAGCCGTACCGGGCCACCACCTGAACCGCGCTGGTGGCCATCGATGTCATGGAAGTCGTACTCATGCCTTGATCGTCGCGGCCGCCGCCACGGCGGGGCTTGAACGATTCGGCTAACCGGTGCTGTCGAGATCCCAGGACACGTGCCGGCTCAACACCGAGGGCGCCAAGCCGAACATCTCGCGGGTCGTGCGAGAAAGGTGCGCGCTATCGGCGAAACCCGCACCGTGCGCCGCCCCAGTGAGGTCGTCCCCGGACTGCACGCGGGTGATCGCGATCCGCAGCCGCGACCACAACACGTAACGGCGTAACGGAATCCCGACCTGCTCAGTGAACAAATGCGTCAGCCGACTCGGCGAAATCCCGACCCGTGCAGCTAATTCTGTACCGCTGACCGGGCCCGCCGCCACAAGGTCAGGCAACAGCCGCAACGCGTCAACGATGGCGGGATGGTGCGCCCTGTCGTCTACGGCAAGGACGGGCGCCAGGTGCGCGATCAGCTCGTCGACCACCGTGGCCAGCGCTCGCCGACGGGTGAACGTCAGCACCGGGGCAACAGTCCACCCAGAGTGGACCGCACGCAGCTGCGCAGACCGTCCCGGCGCGGACTCCGGCTCCAGGAACACCACCGTGCCCTCCGGCGCTCCGACCTCGACTCGATGGGGGGCATCGGCGGGCACGACCACCTTCGTGCCGCGGTGCCGCGCGCCGTGCTCGTCAAGCACCGTGAACGCCGTTGTCGCGGTGATGATCTGCACGGCGTGATGGGCGTGGGCATCGGTGGTGCCGATGGACCCGGTGAACGCCAACACCCCCGGACGCAGCAGTGCCGCACCGCCCCAGCGCGGCTCCACGCCGAGATCAAGGCCGGACCTATTCATCGCCATCGAACGATGGTCATTCTGAATGCGTCGACATTGCGGTGGCGATGCGGTCCAGGGCTGCGACATTGACGCGGTAGTAGGCCCACTTGCCGCGTTGGTCGCGGCTGACGAGGCCGCTGTCGACGAGCAGCTTCATGTGATGGGACACCGTGGGTTGGCTCAGCCCAAGTGGCTCGGTGAGGTCGCAGATGCAGGCTTCCCCACCGTCTGATGCGGCGATGAGCGACACCAGTTTGACCCGTGCCGGGTCGGCAAGCGCCTTGAACACCGAGGCGAGTCGTTCGGCGGCAGCGGTGTCCAGCACGCCGCCGGTCAGCGGTGAGCAGCAGCTGGCCACATCACTTGAGGTCAACGGTGCGGTCGCGGTTGCCATGTCCTCATGATGGCACACGCATTGACAAACGTCGATGCGTCAAGCACGATCAGTCCCATCGAAGAACGTCGATGAGAGGAGTGGAGCATGTCAGAGCTGCCCGTCGTAGTGATCGGGGCCGGACCGCTGGGTCTGGCGGCGGCCGCGCATCTACTGGAGCGCGGACTCACCCCGCTGGTGTTGGAGGCCGGCCAAGGTCCAGGATCGGCCGTCGAGCAGTGGGAGCACGTGCGCACGTTCTCCCCGTGGCCCGAACTGGTGGACCCCGCCGCCGAACGACTGTTGGAGCCGACGGGCTGGACGGCCTCCGCTTCCGGATTCCCGACCGGCCGGGAGTGGATCGACGACTACCTGGCACCGTTGGCGGGCGCCTTGGGTGAACGGGTCCAGTACGGCGCGCGAGTGGAGGCGGTGTCCCGGTTGGGCCGGGACCGGCTCGTCACGCCTGGTCGTGCCGAGACGCCGTTCGTCGTGCACGTGAGCAACGCTGACGGAACGGAGTGCCGGGTGCAGGCCCAGGCGGTCATTGACGCCTCGGGCACCTGGGGCCAGCCCAACCCTGCTGGCGCTGACGGGGTTCCGGCGATCGGGGAACGCGCGGCAGCGACCTCCGGGGTGCTGACCTATGTTCCGCCGACCCTCGCGCAGGCCTCAAGTTTGGCAGGCAAGCACGTGGTGGTGGTCGGCAGCGGGCATTCGGCGATGACCGCGGTGATCCAGCTCGGCGAGGTGGTCCGCAAGGATCCCTCGACGACGGTGACGTGGGTACTGCGCCGCGGGGTCTCCGAGGACACCTTCGGCGGGGGCGCCGCCGATGAACTGCCCCAGCGCGGCGCTCTGGGTGTGCGATCCAAGGAAGCGGTCGAGGCGGGCCGGGTGTCGCTGTCGACCGGATTCCGCACCGAGCGCATCGATCTGGTCGACGGCCGCGCGGTGGTGACCGCCGAGGACGGGCGCGCTTTGGCGCCAGCCGATCACGTGGTGGTGCTCACCGGGTTCCGGCCGGACCTGTCGTTCCTGTCGGAGATGCGCATCGCGCTGGACCCGATCCTGCAGGCCCCGATCAACCTGGCAGGCTCGATCGATCCGAACATGCACTCCTGCGGCAGCGTATTGCCGCACGGCGCCGCCGAATTGGCCCACCCCGAGCCGAATCTGTACATCGTGGGCATGAAGTCCTACGGCCGGGCGCCGACGTTCCTGGCGATGACCGGCTACGAGCAGGTCCGCAGCATCGCCGCCGAGCTGGCCGGCGACCACGAGGCCGCGAGCCGGGTCGAGCTGACGTTGCCCGATACCGGGGTGTGCAACGGGGCGGGCTTGTTCGACAGCCCCGAGGGCGAGAACGCCGGGGGCGGGTGCTGCGGACCAGCCCCGACGTCGCAGAACTCGGCACCGCAGCTGCTGTCGTTGTCGCTGAACCCCATTGGCGGATGACCCAGGCCAATCCTCATCCGGCGCCCGGTGCAGCTCACGGGCTGCGCTGGGTGTTGGTGACGTTGTGTGTCACCGAGATCAGCAGCTGGGGCGTGCTGTACTACGCCTTCACCGTGCTTTCGGAGCAGATCAGCGCCGACACCGGCTGGTCCCCGCCGGCGGTGACGGCCGCGTTCTCCGCGGGGTTGGTGACCGCGGCATTGGTGGGCATCCCTATTGGGCGGTGGTTGGACCGGGTGGGTCCGCGCTGGATCATGACCGCCGGCTCCATCCTGGGCAGCCTCGCGGTGGTGGCGGTTGTGACGGCGCCGAACTACGGCTGGTTCGTCGCGGCCTGGGTGCTGGCCGGGGTGGCGATGAGCGCGGTGTTCTATGCGCCCGCGTTCGCGGCGCTGACCCGGTTCTTCGGCACCGACGCCGTGCGTGCACTGACCGCGTTGACGCTGGTGGCTGGTTTCGCCAGCACCGTGTTCGCCCCTTTAACCGCGGCACTGTCAGCCCAGATGAGTTGGCGTCACACGTATCTTGTTCTGGCTGCCGTGATGGCGGTGATCACCATCCCGGCGCACTTCTTCGGCTTGCGGCGCCCATGGCCGGCGGTGACCACCACGCATCAGCATGTCGAGGCGCCGACCCGCACCGCTCGGAGCGGGCCGTTCCTGGCGTTGATCGCGGCGTTCGCGCTCGCCGGGCTCGCCTCGTATGCGGTGATCGCGAACCTGGTGCCGTTGATGAGTCAACGTGGCATCAGCACCGGTGCCGCGGCGGTTGCGCTTGGCTTGGGCGGCGCCGGGCAGGTGTTGGGCCGCCTGGGCTATCAGAGGTTGGTGCGCCGCGTCGGTGTCGTGCCCCGCACGGTGCTCGTCATGGCCGGCGTCGCCGCCACCACCGCGCTGCTGGGGCTGTTCAGCAGTTTCGCTGCGCTGGTCGTGGTGGCGATCGGGGCGGGAGTGATCCGCGGCATCATGACCTTGCTGCAGGCCACCGCGGTCACCGAGCGTTGGGGTTCGGCCCATTACGGCCATCTCAGCGGCATCCTGTCTGCGCCGATCATGATCGCTACCGCGGTCGGACCTTTCGTGGGTGCGGCGCTGGCCAGCCTGCTCGGCGGGTACGCCGCGATGTTCGTCGCCCTCGGCGCTATCGCCGCGGCGGGGGCACTGATGGCGGTGGCCACCAGGCCGCGAGTCGCGACCCCAGTGCCGGTCGTCCGGGTCTAGCGGCTTTTGGCGCGCGATCCGATCCCGTGCACCCAGAAGGTCAGCTGAATGCCTTCGCCCGGAGGTGGCGGGCCCAGGTCTGGGTGGCCATTTGGGTTGCGTCCCAGGGTGATCCCAGCGGCGGGGTGTAGGACAGGTCCAGCTCGGAGAAGCCTTCGACGCTCATCTCGTGGAACAGTGCGGTGGCGTAGGTGTCGACCCGCTTGGACACCTCGGCGCTGCGGTGCCCGACGAGCTGCGCCCCCAGCAGCCGGCCGGTGCGTTCGTCGCCGGTGATCCGGATGTGAATGGGGGTCGCACCCGGGTAGTACGCCTTGTGGTCATCCGGGGTGGCTGCGGTGGTGACCGGTGTCCACCCGCGGTCTGCGGCGAGCACTTCGTGGTCGCGCAGCCCGGTGCGGGCGGCCACCAGGTCGAAGACCTTGACCACCTGGGTGCCAAGGCTGCCCGCGAAGCGGGCGTTACCGCCGAGGGCGTTCTCCCCGGCGACGCGGCCCTGTTTGTGAGCGGTGGTGCCCAACGGCAGCCACGTCACGCCGAGCAGGCGGTGGTGGGTGTGCACGCAGTCCCCGGCAGCGAACACATCCGGCAGATTCGTGCGCATCGCCTCATCCACGGCGATCGCACCTTGGATCCCGAGTTCGGCGCCAGCATCGGCGGCCAGCTCCACGTCCGGTCGCACACCGACCACGACGAGCACGAAATCGACTGTCTGCTGCAGTGTTTCGCCGCCACAGTAGGCAGTCACCGTCAACGCGCCGGCGTCGGTGCGGGCGACGGCGGAGACGGTGGTGTTGGTGAGGACCTGAACGCCGTGGCGTTCCAGTTCGTCGTGGACCAGGGCGCCCAGCTCGGGGTCGACGGTCGGCAGCACTTCGGGTAGCGCCTCGATCTGGGTGACGGCGATACCGCGGGTGGTGAGTCCTTCGGCCATCTCCAGGCCGATGTACCCGGCGCCGATGATGACCGCGGTCTTAGGGCCGCGCTGCTCAAGGGACTCCATGACGGCAAAGGTGTCGCCCATCGAATGCAGCAGGTGCACGCCATCTTGGGGGCCGAGGGCGTCTGGTCCGGTGAGACCGTCGATCGGTGGGCGGGCACTGACGGCGCCGGTGCCCACGATCAGGGCATCGTAGGACAGTTCGGTGGGCGCCCCGGTGGGGTCGAGGACGTCGAGGGTGTGTTCGGCGACGTTGATCCGGGTGGCGCGGGTGTCGGTGAGGACCCGCATGCCGGTGGCGGCCAGGTCATCAGCGGTGCGATGCGCCAGATTGGTCCAGTGCGTGACCTCCCCGGAGACGTAGTACGGGATGCCGCAAATGGAGAAGTTGGGGTAGGCGTCGGCGACGACGACCGTCACTTCGGTGCTGGGGTCGAGTTCACGGATGCGCAGGGCAGCGCTGATTCCGGCGTCGCTGCCGCCGATGGCGACGATATGGCGTGCGGGCATGACGAAGTCTCCTCGGTATATCGAGTGGAAGGGTGGGTGCTGCCGCGCTGCAGCGTGAAAGCGGGCTGAGTGTCAGGCAGTGCCGTTGGTGAGCGTGGTGTGGAGGCGTTGGACGCGGGCGGTGATGTCGTCGCGGACCAGGCGCATGCGTTCGATGCCGTCGATGCCGCGGTCAGAGGGTTCGTCGGTGTCCCAGTTCTCCACCCGGATGCCTGGTAGCGGATCGAGTTGGGCTTCCCGGCCGAGGGTGACCACCAGATCGACGTCGCGGGCCAGCTCGTAGTCCACCGGCTTGGGCTGCTCACCGGCGATGTCGACGCCCACCTCCCGAAGTGCTTCGGCGGATAGATCGTTGACCGCGGCACCAGGTTTGGTCCCGGCCGAATGCACAGCCACGGTGTCGCCGGCGAGCTGGCGCATGAGCCCAGCCGCCATCTGCGACTTGCCGCCGTTCTTCACGCACACGAACAACACCGACGGTGTCGAGTCAGTCATCGGGCCCTGTGCTCCTAATTCTGTCGTGCGATGACGTTGAGTTCCGCGAGGAGGCGGCGGACGCGTTCTTCGAGGTCGTCGCGGATCGGGCGGACCGCGGTGACGTCCTGGCCTTCCGGATCGGGTAGGTCCCAGTTCTCATAGCGCTTGCCGGGGAAGATCGGGCAGGCGTCCCCGCAGCCCATGGTGATCACCACATCGGCTGCCTGCACGATTTCATCGGTCCAAGGCTTGGGGAACTCGCCGGTGATGTCGATGCCGACCTCGGCCATCACCGCCACGGCGGACGGGTTGATGGCATCGCCAGGCTCGGAGCCTCCCGACCAGGCCACCGCGTCGTCGCCGGCGAGGTGGGTGAAGAAGCCCAGCGCCATCTGAGACCGGCCGGCGTTGTGGGTGCACAGGAACAGCACCGTGGGCTTGCCGTCGCTGATCTTGCCCTCGACTCGGGCCAGGGCGTGCAGGCGTTGACGGGCGAACCTTTCGGCTAATAAGGGCAGAAAGTTGGGGACGGTGGCGCGGCCGGCGAACTGGTCATAGGAGGTGCTCAGGAACCTCTCGATGGTCTCGACGCCGAAGCTGGCGCCGAAGTCGCGTTCCAACCGGGTGGCCGCGGTCTTGAGTGCGTGCTGTTGATCGATCGAGAGGTCGCGGTGCGAACGCAGGGCGGCGGGGCTGTCAAACATGGTGTTACGACTCCTGTGTCGTGGACGGGTGGATTGCGGCGGGTTCGGTGGTGTGGTCGCGGAAGCGTCGGCGCAGCGCCAGCGAGACGTAGACCAAGGCGACCAGCACGGGAACCTCGATCAGTGGGCCCACCACCCCGGCCAGGGCTTGCCCGGAGGTGGCGCCGTAAGTGGCGATCGCGACCGCGATGGCCAACTCGAAGTTGTTGCCCGCCGCGGTGAACGCCAAGGTGGTGGTTCGTTGATAGCCCAGGCCGATCGCGGCGCCCAGCAGATAGCCACCGCCCCACATGATCGCGAAGTACACCAGCAGGGGCAGCGCGATCCGCACCACGTCGAGAGGCCGGCTAGTGATCTGTTCACCTTGCAGCGCAAAGAGAATCACGACGGTGAACAGCAGCCCATAGAGCGCCCACGGCCCGATCCGGGGCAGGAACTTCGACTCGTACCAGTCGCGGCCCTTGGCCTTCTCGCCGATCCGACGCGACAAGTACCCGGCCAACAGGGGGATACCGAGGAAGATGAGAACCGATTTGGCGATCTGCCACGGCGAAGTGTCGATGGTGGTCTGCTCCAGACCCAGCCAGCCGGGCAGCACCGACAGGTAGAACCAGCCCAAGACCGCGAACATGATGACCTGAAAAATCGAGTTCAACGCCACCAACACGGCGGCGGCTTCCCGATCGCCGCAGGCCAGGTCATTCCAGATGATGACCATGGCAATGCAGCGCGCCAGCCCGACGATGATCAGCCCAGTCCGGTACTCCGGCAGATCGGGCAGCATCAGCCACGCCAGCGCGAACATCAACGCCGGCCCGAACACCCAGTTCAAAAATAACGAGCTGAGCAGCAGTTTGCGGTCCCCGGTCACGGTATTGAGGCGGTCATAGCGGACCTTGGCCAGCACCGGATACATCATGATCAACAGGCCCAGGGCGATCGGCAACGAAATCCCGTCGATCTGCACACTTTCCAGCGCGGTATTCAGACCCGGGATCCATCGACCCAGCAGCAGGCCGGCGACCATCGCGACACCGATCCACACAGGTAAGAAGCGGTCCAAAGTGGACAACTTGGCGATCACCGGCGCTGAGGAACTCGAGGCCACCGTGTCGGTCATGCCGTCACCCCCGCCAGCGCGGCCGCGTTGAGATCCAACAACGCCGAGAGGTCACGCAGCGCTTCCGGGACCACGGCGTAGTACACCCACGACGCCCTACGCTCAGAAGTGAGCAGGCCGGCGGCACGCAGGACCTTGAGGTGATGCGACACCGTGGGCTGGGAGACGTCGATGCCACCCGAGACGTCACACACGCACGCCTCCCCACCGGAATGACTGGCGATCGCACTGAACAGCCGCAGCCGCACCGGATCAGCCAGCGCCTTCAACTTCTTGGCCATCTCGGCAGCCGCCGGCTCAGTCAGTGGCTCGCGCAACAGCGGTGGCGTGACGCAGCAAGCATCTGCGGCCAGTCCCTCCGGATTCGACATACATCGATATTGACGACTATCGAACCAAGATGCAAGCGAACGATGTGTGAACACCGCACGCCGCGCGCACCCGGCCCGTCCCCGCAGTCCGCCAACACACTTTGCAGACCAACGCGGCGCCTTTATCGAATCTTCATCGAAGGACTAAGAAAGCCAAACGACGCATCAGCACACTGAGGGCATACCCGTGAACGGTGCGCCGTCGCCCGCGACCGGCCCTCACGACGCGCCAGAGGGTGCCCCGCCCGTAAGCCGATGACGACAACCCGATACGGAGAGCCCCACTCATGCCGCAGACAGGCTGTCCCCCACAGCTTCGAGCGACGACGCACTGGCTGCGCACGACCGTCGTCGCGGTGGCGGTGCTGCTGATAGCGGCCGCCTGCACCTCGACTCCGGCGGCGGCGCCCACCCCCGACGTCATCACCGACAAGGGCACGCCCTACGCAGACTTGCTCGTACCGAAACTCGAAGCGTCCGTCACCGATGGTGCAATCGGCGTCGCTGTCGACTCCCCCGTAACCGTTACCGCCGGCGGCGGTGTTCTCGGCCAAGTATCGCTGACCAACGAGGCGGGCGAACTTGTCGACGGGCAGCTGGGCCCCGACGGCGTTACCTGGTCCTCGGCGGAACCGCTTGGCTACAACAAGCAGTACACCCTGCAGGCGCACGCACAAGGACTTGGCGGAACGACAAGCACCAGCGCAACATTCGAAACCCATTCCCCCGAAAACCTGACGATGCCCTACGTGTTGCCCAATGACGGCGAATCGGTGGGCGTGGGTCAACCCATTGCGATTCGCTTTGACGAGAACATCACGAACCGAGCGGCGGCCCAGCAGGCGATCACCGTGACCACGAACCCATCGGTTGAGGGTGCGTTCTACTGGCTCAGCAATCGTGAAGTCCGCTGGCGCCCCGCCGAGTACTGGGAGCCCGGCACGAAGGTTGAGGTGTCAGTTAAGGCTTACGGTGTCGACTTCGGCGACGGGCTCTTCGGCCAGGATGACGTCACCACGCGCTTCACCATCGGCGACCAGATCATCGCCACCGCCGATGACGCCACCAAGACGATGACCGTGCGGCGCAACGGCGAAGTCGTCAAAACCATGCCCATCTCTATGGGCAAAGCCACAACACCCACCGACAACGGCGCCTACATCATCGGCGACCGTTACTCATTCCTGGTGATGGATTCGTCCACCTACGGAGTCCCCGTCAACTCACCCGACGGGTACCGCACCGAAGTCGAATGGGCAACGCAAATGTCCTACAGCGGCATCTACGTGCACTCGGCCCCATGGTCGGTGGGCAGCCAAGGCATCGCCAATGTCAGCCACGGATGTCTCAACGTCAATCCAGCGAATGCCCGCTGGTTCTACGACAACACCCGACGCGGCGACATCGTCGAAGTGATCAACACGACCGGCCCCACCCTTTCAGGAACCGACGGTCTCGGCGACTGGAACGTCCCCTGGGAGCAATGGAAGACCGGAAACGCCAACCTCTGACCATCGAAAGGTGCTTGACAAGCCGACACTGCTTCACTGCACGCACACTTGTGAACGCCATTGCCCCGCAGTACCTTTGAGTTCCGTTCCGAGGGGCCGTCGCCATTCGGGCGGTTGTCGCGCAGCTGGAGCCCGTCAACTCCCCGGTGACCGAAGGCGGTGCGCTGCCGCCGACGATGCTTCACGTGACCGCTCGGGGCAGAACGGCTGACCCCGACGACCGTCCATAGTGCCCCCTTCTCCGTGAAGCTCGCACAATGTGCGTTCACCCAAGTCGCTATTCACGCGCGCCTTCCCGACCGCGAAACGCCTGAGCCCGGTAATGCAGCATCCAAATCGCCAACTGCCGCAGCGAATTTCACCATTGTAATTATGTGGCTGCTGTTACTGGTGGGGCTTTTGTGAGTTACGCTTTTCTACGTAGGAGCTACGTATTTTGGTGCTGCGCCGTGCGTATGCGATTCAGCCCCGCTAGTGGTGCGTGATAGCTCACCGCGCGGAGCACCGAGGAGAAGACATGGGATTACACGTTCGAAGCAAGGGTGCGGCAGCTGCCCGTGCCGATCGCTGCGACCCCGCAACTCGTGTAGCGGGCCGCGTTCGACGGCTCCCCGGTGTGATCGCCATCGTCGTCGCGCTCCTCCTCGCGTGCGCACCGATCACGTCGGCCCAACCTGCCGCCGGCCCGTGGGACCCACTGCTGCCAAAGATGGCGAGCGCGGGCGCTCCCGGCGATCCGGTTGCCATCGCGAACGCATCCCTGCAGGCAACGGCCATGGCGACGCAGACAGCCATGAGCATGGGTCGCAGCTTCCTCAGCAGCCTGGGAATTGTCAGTCCCGCCGCGGATCCGTCGACGAGCGTGCGTGGCAATCGGGTCAATGGTGCGCAAGCGATCGAGTACGTGATTCGCAGGGCGGGAACACAAATTGGTGTTCCCTACTCCTGGGGTGGCGGAAGCCTCACCGGTCCCAGCCGCGGCGTCGACCAGGGGGCAGGCACCGTGGGCTTTGACTGTTCTGGTCTGACACGGTTCGCGTTCGCCGGCGTCGGAATGCTGCTCCCGCGATGGTCCGGCGACCAATACAACGCCGGCCGCAAAGTGCCACCCGCCCAAGCGAAGCGAGGCGATTTGCTGTTCTGGGGGCCGGGCGGCAGTCAGCACGAAGCAATCTACTTGGGCGGCGGCCAAATGCTTGAGGCGCAGCAGACGGGCGTCCCGATCAAAATCTCACCGGTGCGCATGTCAGGGATGACTCCGTACGTCGTTCGCATCATCGAAAGCTGACTGCTCCCCCGCAACCGGTCACCAGTTGGATCGCTACAAGGCACCCGGCATTCGCTGCCCCCCGTCGGCTGTGAGGCAGTAGCCGGTCCCGCGCACCGTACGGAGGTACCGCGGTGATGCCGGATCGTCACCCAGCTTGCGCCGAAGATGGCCCACATGCACCCCCAGAGTGTTCCGGCCGCCGGCAGACGCATCCCCCCACAGGCTCAGCTGCAATTGGCGACAGGTCACCGGTTCACCGGGACTTTCCGCCAGCGTGGAGAGAACCTCAAACTCTGTACGGGTGAGTGGCAGCGCCTCGCCGCGGAGAAACACCCGACGCCCGGCCAGATCGATAAGCAGATCTCCGATTTCACGACGATGCGTCTCGTTACGGTGGCTGTCGTCACGTCGTTCGCCGTGGACATGGCACCGTCTCAGCGCCAACCGAATTCGCGCGTTCAGCGCCTCGATGTCGTCCACCGAGACGGTGCCGGCGGTAAGGAGCAGGGGGGTGACATCGCCGTCGCTGAGAGCAACCACGCCGACCTGAGTTTCCTGACGGATGCGGTCAAGCATGACCGTACCCGGCCCCTGAGTACCGAGGCACACGACAACCACATCAGGATCACGCTCGCGCAGTGCTGTGAGTGCAGCACCGGGTGAGTAGGCCACCTCCACGGCGAAATCGCCGGCGAGCAGGTGTCGCGCCACAGTGGTCGCATAGATGCGTCGAGGCTCCACTAGCAGCACACGGATGCGGCCGGCGGCCGCCGCTGGAGGTATAAAGTCAGCGACAAGACGGTGCGACTCGATCGTCGTGGCACTCTCCTCGCCGCTCAAGAAAACCAACGAACGTTCACGCATTCCTCTTGAACCGCCCACGAGACAGCCTACCGTCATCTACGTAGTTACTACGTAGATGACGCGCCGACCGGAAGGTTCACCGTCGGTTCGCTTCGGTTACGGCCTCCGGCGCTGACCCCAGCCGTCCTCGCAGATCCAGGCGGTACAGCGCAACCGCCGACAGTAATCCGATGACTGTCAACAACACCCACAGAAGTTCCGGCCGCCCCGCCTCTCGGGTGAGTTGCATCAACGAGCCTGTTGCCAGGTTGCCGACGAGGATGCCGACGCCGACGATCGTGTTGTAGAAGCCGTAATGAGTTCCGACGAGCCGGTTGTCGGCCAGGGAGACGACGGTATCCATTTCGAACGGGAACACCGCAGCCGAGCCGACCGCCAGCACGGCCGCCGCGATGAGCAGCGCTGTCGCTGCAGCAACACGGCCGGCGCGCTGATCGTCAGGCAACACGATCAGCGGCAGAAACGACAACGCCAGAATCAGCATGCCGATGGCCAGCGACCGCCCCGAACCCCAACGCCGCGCAAACCACCGTGTGATCCGCATCTGTCCGATCACCGCCACCACTCCGGAGACAACGAAAATCATCGCGGTGACCACGGAGTCGCTTTGGGGAAACAGGTATCGCGCCTGCAGCGGCATCGCCAGGTACACCTGGAACGACAGCACATAGGACCCGATCATCGCCACGGCGAATAGCAGGAACGAGCGATTGGCCGCGACTGCCCGCCAGTCTTGAAGTACCGAGGTCTTCTCCTGTGCTGGAGTCACAGCACGTTGCGGCAGTGCGAACAGCTGCGCCACGGTCAGCCCCGCGAAGACCAGCGCCGCGGCCGCAGCAGTCATCTTGAAGTCAACGAACATCAACGCCAGGCCCACCAACGGCCCCGCGAGGATGCCCGCTTGATAGAACACGTTAAACAGCGCGAACGCTTCCACCCGTCGAGGGCCCGCGTCGGCGGCCAAGTACGCACGCACAGCCGGGTTGAAGAGTGCTCCGGCGAAACCCGTTGCCGCCGAGGCGACCAACACTGCCGGTAGCGAGTCGGCGACCACCAGAAGCCCGAATCCTGCGGTGCGCAGCACGCATCCGCTCACGATGAGGGGTTTGTAGCCCAGGCGATCGGCCAGCGTGCCACCGATGATGAACATGCCCTGCTGGGAGAAGTTGCGGACCCCGAGCACGAGCCCGATGGCCCATGCCGCCAGGCCCAGGGGCCCAGCCAGATAGCCAGCCAGGTAGGGCATGAGCATGTAGAAACCGAGGTTGATCCCGAACTGGTTGATCATCAGCATGCGGCTTGGCCAGCCGAAGCTGCGGAACCCGGACAGCAGTGTCATCGCGGCACCACCTGCGTGGGGTCAACGACCACGGGGCACCGCGTCCAGGTCGTGACCGCGTGTGCCAGCGGGTCGTCAATGGTGGCTGGTTCATTGGACGGAACCTTGTCCAACAGACCATGGGTGCGGCAATAGTCGTCGTTATAGACGGTGTCAAAATACCGCTGCGGGCCGTCGGGGAAAATGGCGGCGACCGTGGTGCCGGGGCCGCTGTTGCGCGCAGCCCACCCGGCCACCAACGCGACCGCGCCGACACTCCACCCGCCACTGGCATAGTGAGTGGCCGCCAGGGTTCGGCAGGCCCATACCGCATCCGCCGGCGCGACCCAGTGCACTTCATTGAAAGCGCCGTAATCAACGTTGCCCGGGAAGATGCTGGAGCCGAGGCCGCGCATGAGTCGAGTGGTGGCGCGCTGCCCAAAGATGGTCGAGCCCACCGTGTCGACGCCTATCAGCTGCAGGCCGGGATTGAATTCCCGCAAGACCCGGGCCACGCCTGCCGAGTGTCCCCCGGTGCCCACCGAACACACCAACACATCCACAGATCCCAGCTGCTCATTCAATTCGACCGCCAGCCCGCGGTAGGCCTCCACGTTGTCCGGATTGTTGTACTGGTCGGGATGCCACGCGTGCGGATCGGTGGCCAGAATCTCCTTAACGCGTTGCGTGCGGGCCTGCTGCCAGCCGCCGCGCTCGTGGGGCTCGGTCACCAGTTCGATGTGCGCGCCGAACGCGGCGAGCATGTGTTGGATGATCGGTTCCATGCCGGGGTCGGTGACCAAGGTGACGGGGTGACCGTACACTGTGCCGGCGAGAGCGAGTCCCAATCCTAATGTGCCACTGGTTGATTCGACGATACGTGCGCCCGGGGCGAGCACCCCGCGGGTTCGGGCGCGTTCGACCATGTGCAGGGCGGGCCTGTCCTTCATTCCGCCCGGGTTGAAGCCTTCAAGTTTGGCCCAAAAGCCCTGCCCTGCGGTGGTGAACGGCGCGCCGATCCTCAGGACGGGCGTCTGCCCGACCATCGTGGCCGGCCGCTCAAAGCGGCCCAGCCGTAGGTGCTCGAATTGGTCGGTGTCGTGGGCATGGTTGATCGAAACGGCGTGATTCATGTCGGGGATATCGCTTCTGTTGACGCCGCGATTGTCGCGCGGCTGCTGGTGGCGGGCAGCGGTCACCGGCCCCCGGTCCAGAAGGCGGGGCCTGACGCTAGCCGATCAGCGACGCGCGATGCACAGCCGGACAAGCACGTCGCGTCCGGTCTGCGCGACGGGTGAGCGCGGAGGACCGCGAATAGGAGCAAGCGGCGCGTAGCGCCAGAGCGCCGGCAACACAGCCAAAGCGCTGACCAAGGCCAGGGCAATCAGCGTGATTGTCCCCCGCGGCAGAACGGCTTCAGCAAAAGACTCCGGTGACGGCGCACTTCCGCCCTGGGAGATGTGCGGATGGTCGAGCTGGACGGCCACCGGCGCGCCCACCGCGCTCGCAAGCGGGTGGGGTCCGTGGGCTGGCGCCGCCTCGGTCCCCGGCAGCGCCCATTCCGCAGCCACAATGATGGTCCAGAACGCGAGGAACACAGCGACGACTGCGCGTCGCCGCTGCGAGGAACTCCCGTCGATATAGCTCACGATGTTGCCGACTGTAGCAGCGGATCGGCGAACGGAGTTGCGGCCGTGCAGTTGACGCCGTGTCGTGACCTGCCCGCGACAGTCCTCATCGGCGGCCCGCGCGAAGGAATCGGCGCCTTTGCATCATTCGCCCGATAGCGTTGCCGTACTGCCTATTTCGGCGCTGTGCATGCCATCACTCGAACTTCGGTGACACCGGCCTTTGCACTGGTCATCTACGGTTTGACTACGGAGATAATTGGCACTGTGGACCCAGGCATCAGGCGGCCTGGTTGAGATTTGCTGAGTGGACAGATACCTGACCGCTGAAGGGTCCTCGTCCGTCCAGGTGCGCATCACCGACCCGCACCCAAATCGGATTGGTTCAACCGGCACCTAGTGGTGGCAGAGCACCTGAATGAATGCCGGCGTGGCGAGCATGGTGGTGATGGCGGCGACCAGCAGAGCGCGGTGACGCCACCGCACGTGCCGACGGGTCGGGGTGACCAGACGCTCGGCTCGGGTGATGACCGCTGTCGCCGCCGCGGCCAGACCTTCAGCCACAGGAGGTCGGTGACCGGCCAGCGCAAGCAACCCCGTGAGTAAAGGACGAGTCCCGACGCGACGGGCGGCGGTGTCGTCGGCACACATCTCCAGCAGTTCCGCCACAGCCTGATGCGCGCAGGCGAACAAAGGAAGGCGAGGAAGGGTGGCGGCGAGGGCACGCAGCACCATCAGAATGTGGTGATGATGCCCTGACAGGTGGGCATCCTCGTGCGCAAGAACCGCTTTCAGTTGCGACCGGTTCAACGATTTCACGGCCGCCGAGGTCACAACGATCGCATGGGGGCGACCGATGACACAGTAGGCGGCAGGAAGGTCGGCCTCCACCACAACGACGTGAGGATGGTCGGTGGGCCGACCGACGATCCGCGCAGCCTGTGCGTGCTCATGGCTTCGGGTGCGCAGCCTGGCCAGGCAGCGTCCCAGTCGCAGCGCCACGACCGCCGAAGTCAGCAGTCCCCCACCGATAAGAGCAATGGACCCGAGGCGTCCCGCCAGCGGGGTGTGATCGGAGAACCCGAACAGTTCCAGGCAGAGGGTCACGACCGAGCCGTCCAGCACGCTGTTCGACGTCGCGTTGACCACCAGCACCACTGCCGCCAGCCACGCCGCAAGCACGGCGGCAACCGTGGCCAGCCAGGCGGCCACACCCATAGACGGACTCACTCCGCCACCGGTGAGGCGCCGCAGTACCGGTGGAGCAAGCCACGCCAGCACGGCGCCGTAGAGCACCAGCCACAGCGCCGTCGTCATGACCGCCGGCCTTTACGCAGGGCCGCCTTCAGCTGCGCGGATTGCTCTGCGCTCATCTGCTCAAGGAAAAATGCCAGCACGGTGTTGGTATCGCCACCGGAGTCGAATGCGGCTTTCATCAGACGCGCTGACCGCTCCTCACGAGTCATCGCCGCCCGGTACACGTAGGCCTTGCCGCTGCGCTGCCGCTTGAGCCACCGCTTGCGATACAGGTTGTCCATGGTCGACAACACGGTGGTGTACGCGATGGGTCGCTGCTGAGCCAAATCCTCGAACACGTCACGCACGGTGGCCGGCTCCTGGTGATCCCACACCCAGTCCATGACCACCGCTTCGAGATCGCCGAAAGCTCGCTGTTCCATCCGCCGCATCTCCTGCCCGCTCTGACGAGGTGGCCGATTCGCACAGCGCGGCACCTGCAGCTCCCTAATGTAGCCGCCAACAGCTCAGATGCCGGGACCTCACCGCGGCTGCGCCACCGATGTCGATCCGCTCATGCGTGCGCCATCGAAATCGGTCCAAGGCCTCGGCCTCATCGGACCCAAGAGCACATGCTGCCGCCCGCTCAGGTGTTACCGAGTTGAGACTGTGACAGGCGTTTCTCCTGATGCTGCAGTGATGTACGTTCCAACTACGTACTGAGCAACTACGTAGATAGATGGCGCTAGAAGGCAGTGGGATATGACACCTCGGCGCACTGGCCAGACCGACTCGCGGCCACCGGCAGCCACCCCACAGGAGAACTGATGCAGCGGTTCACGTCGCTTCTTACCGCTGGGGCGTTGGCGTCAATGCTGGTGCTTCACCCCTCGGGGATCGCCACGGCCGGGCACGGAAGCGAACCTGATGGTGACAGCGAAACGGTCGCAGGACTTGTCGCCGCCGTCGCCGAAGCCAATCAGCACGTCGCCGACATCGGCGCGGACATCCAACACCAACAGGAGAGCGTCAATCGGGCCCTGGTGGAGCTCGCCACTGCCCGCGAGGCGGTCTCCGAGGCGCACCGCAGACTCGCCGACAGCGAGAAAGCGCTCGCCGACAGCCAGACCGCCATCGACGCCACGCAGCAGCGTTTCGACGAGGTCGCCGCCTCCACCTACATGAACGGTCCCTCCCGCGCACTGCCGCTGGCAACCAGCCCCGAAGACATCCTCTCAGCAGCATCGACGCAGCAGACCTATCTCATCGCCTTCAGCAGGGTCAGAGACAATCTTCGCCAAAGCCAGACCGAACGCGCCAACAGACTCTCAGCCGCCAAGCAGGCCCGCCTGGACGCCGACGCAGCAGCAGCCGACGCGCAACGACGACAAGACCACGCAGTCGCCGAACTCATTGCCGCGCAACGCGCATTCACCGATCAACAGTCCGATCTCACCCGGTTGGCCGCCGAACGCGACTCCGCCCAAAACCGACTCACTACTGCCCGACCGGTAGCAGCTACCACTCACCAGCCCACCGCCGCGCAACCCGGTACCGCAATCCCGCCGAGCGGCCAATGGGACCGCTCCACCCCGGCACCGGCAGACAGCTCGGGCACCGGCCAGTGGGACACCACGCTGCCGATGGTGCCCAGCGCCAACGTGGCCGGCGACCCGATAGCCATCATCAACGCCGTCCTCAAAATCATGGCGACCTCGCTGCAACTCACTGCCGACATGGGTCGAAACTTCCTCGTCAAACTGGGCATCCTATCCCCGGCGACCGCCGCCGCCGATCCCGGCATCACCAACGGACGCATCCCACGCCTGTACGGCCGCCAGGCCTCCGAATTCGTGATCCGACGCGCCATGTCCCAGCTCGGCGTTCCCTACTCATGGGGCGGTGGCAACGCCAACGGACCAGCTCGGGGAATCGATCAAGGAGCCGGCACCGTCGGCTTCGACTGCTCCGGCCTCATGCTGTACGCCTTCGCCGGCGTGGGCATCAAGCTCGACCACTACTCCGGATCTCAGTACAACGCCGGCCGCAAAGTACCGTCATCGCAGATGCAACGCGGTGATCTCATCTTCTACGGCCCCAACGCCAGCCAGCACGAAGCCATGTACCTCGGCGACGGCATGATGATCGAAGCTCCCTACACCGGGTCAGTGGTCAAAATCTCCCCCGTACGCACCTCCGGCATGACGCCCTACGTCACGCGCTTGATCGAGTACTAACACCTCGCGGCGAGCCAAGGGCCGGGTGCTCCTCTGACGGGTCAGTCCCCTCCGGAGAGGCCGTCGGTGCGCGTTCCTCCGGTGCCTCACGCCGCTCGCTGCGGCACGGCCGCCCAGACGCCTGAAACAGAGCCGTCGCCCCGGCGATAGCGGCGGCCCACAGCACGACAATGACGGCGCACAGGATCAGCCGCACCTCCCATCCGAGACTGTCCGGGCAGACGTCCATCAGCCAGCGCATGTCAGGCCCACCTCCACAGTGAGCGTCTCCCGCCTCCAGGACGCAATCGGTATGAGTCTGATAAAGATCTGCTGAAGATCGCCGCCACTCCGGCAGTCGCGCGCCGCCGCACCCACATCAACAGGCACCATGATGACCATGGAGCACCACCCGGGTACCGCGCCCGACACGGCGAAGGGATACCGCGCCCTGGTCGTCGACGACGAACTGCCCCTGGCCGAAGTGGTGGCCAGCTATCTCGAACGCGAGCAGTTCGAGGCAGTCGTGGCCGCCAACGGCGTCGACGCGATCGCCGTCGCCCGCGACCTCGACCCCGATGTCGTCATCCTCGACATCGGCCTACCCGGCATCGACGGACTGGAAGTCTGCAGACAGCTACGCACATTCTCCGACGCCTACATCGTCATGCTCACCGCCCGCGACACCGAAATCGACACAGTCCTCGGCCTCACCGTCGGCGCCGACGACTACATCACCAAACCCTTCAGCCCACGCGAACTCGTCGCGCGCATTCGCGCCATGCTGCGTCGGCCCCGCGTCCTGCAATCAGCCACCACAACCGCCGACTTTGACGTCACGCCACCTCGTCGCTTCGGCGCACTGAGCATCGACGTCGCCGCCCGCGAGGTCCGCATCGACGACGAACAAATCTTGTTGACCCGCACAGAATTCGACATTCTCGAAGCTCTCTCCGGCCGGCCAGGCAATGTGCTCAGCCGGCGACAACTACTTGAAATCGTGCGCGACGGACCCTGGGTCGGCAACGAGCACCTCGTCGACGTCCACATCGGCCATCTGCGGCGCAAACTCGGCGACGACGCAGCCTCTCCCCGCTACATCGCCACCGTGCGAGGAGTCGGATACCGGATGGGAACCGGACAGTGACTCCCCCACCTGCACCCACACCTGGCCGACGTCGACGATGGGGTCGCCCTGGTATCGGCCTGCGGCTGCTGGCAGCCCAAGCCATCGTGTTGGTCGCTGGGGCCGCGACGACCGCAGTGGTGGCCGCCGTCGTTGGCCCACCCCTCTTTCGTGAGCACCTTCACCTCGCGGGCGTGCCCATGGACTCGCCGGAGGAAGTGCATGCCGAGGAGGCCTACGGCTACGCCACGGTCATGTCCATCGGGGGCGCCCTGGCGGTGTCGGCGTTAGCCGCGCTCGCCGTCAGCTTCTACGTCAGTCGACGGCTCCAACGGTCCATCACCGAGGTCGCCTCCGCCGCCACCGATGTCGCTCAAGGAAATTACGAGATTCGTGTGTCATCGCCGCGCCTCGGCGACGATTTCGACGCGCTCTCGACCGCCTTCAATCAGATGGCCTCCCGGCTCCAAGCGGTTGATTCGACACGACAGCGACTATTCGGAGACCTAGCCCACGAGATCCGCACACCAGTCTCGGTGCTGGAGGCCTACATCGAAGCCCTCGAAGACGGCGTGCGTACTTTGACACCGCAAACGGCGGCCATGCTGCGCGACCAGACCCGCCGGCTGGTTCGATTCTCCGATGATGTCGCGGCGCTGGCCAAGGCCGAGGAAAGCTCGGTTTCCATGTCGTACGCCACCATTGACGTCGACCGCTTGACGCGCCAATCCGTCGCCGCGGCCCAGGAACGCTACGACACCAAAGAGGTCGCACTACGCCTACGCCTCCAGCAGGCGCTGCCGCCGCTGTGGGCCGACGAGCAAAGGCTCTCCCAAGTCCTGGGCAATCTGCTGGAAAATGCGCTGCGACACACTCCGTCCGGCGGTTCGGTCGACGTCAGCTGTGTCCGCGACGGTGAACGGTTGAGCATCGCCGTCGCCGACACCGGTGAAGGAATTGCCCCCGAGCACCTCCCCCGGCTGTTCGAGCGGTTTTATCGAGCCGACGCCGCCCGCGACCGCGAGCATGGCGGCGCAGGTTTAGGGCTCGCCATCGCCAAAGCGCTGGTCGAGGCCCACGGCGGATCCATCTCCGTAGCGAGCGCTGGACTTGGCGCCGGCGCAACATTCACCGTCGACTTACCCGTCGCTCAGGTACGCGCCGAGAAGTTCCCTGTTGCGGGGGCCTCAGCGCGGACCTGACCGTCGCGCCGCTGACCTATTACTTGTCCAGCATCCCCTGCATCGTGTCGATCTCCGCTTGCTGAGAGGACACGATGGCGCGCGCCATCTCCACCGCCGCCGGGAACTGGCCAATTTCAATCTCCTCCTGCGCCATCATGATTGCGCCCTTGTGATGGGCGATCATCTGCGTCAAGAAAAGTCGGCTCGCTTCCGCGCCCTGCGCATTCTGCAGCGCAGCCATGTCGGCTTCCGACATCATGCCGTGGCCGCCGCCCATACCAGGCATGTCGCCCATGTCGCCGCTAGGCATCTGATGGCCCGGCATGTTGTGGCCAGGCATTGCGGTGCTGGTCGGCGCAGGTGCAGGCGAGGACGACGCTCCCCACTCCTGGAGCCAGCCCTGCATCGTCTCGATCTCAGGGCCTTGTGCGTTCTTGATTTCGTTCGCCAACGAGATGACCTCGGGATCGATGCCTTGCTTACCGAGCAGCATGTCGCTCATCTCGATCGCCTGCTGATGATGAGGAATCATGCCTTGGGCGAACGCCACATCAGCGTCGTTGTGGGTAGCGTCGCTGCTCGCAGCACTCGGCGATGCCGATGCTGCCGCCGAGGTGGTGCTGGTCGATGACTGAGAGTCTGTTGCCGCATTCGAACAGGCGCCGATAAACAGGGCCGACACCGCCAGCGCCGCCACCCCAACTCCAAATCGCTTGTGCTGCATCGCACATCCTTTCTCACACATCTTCGTGACGCCAAGCGTCCACGCAGCGAGCGCTCTCGCCGCCTCTGTCCAGCTTCAGGACTTCGCATATGGGTCGGCTCGTGTTCCGATGAAGATTTGATGAAGACGCTTTACCGGCCCGCCGGTACCCGCAGCGCCGCCCAGGGCGTCAAACCCGGCGTCGCACCGTTGCCCCGTGCCACCCATCTACTATTGCACTACGTAGATTGTCCGTGACCGGAAGGGGTCAGTGTGCAGCTCCGTAGAGTCCTCGCCGCAATTCTGACCGGAGCCTTGGCCACGGCGTGTTCGTCGAACGCTCCCGACAGTGCGCCGCCCGCCATTGTGCCGGGCATGGTGCACATCCACGGCCTTGGCATCAACCCGTCCAATGAAACCCTCTATGTGGCAACTCATTACGGCCTCTACACGGCAGAGCCCGATCAGGCGCCACAACGAGTCGGCGATCTCGTCCAGGACTTCATGGGCTTCACCGTCACCGGGCCCGACGAATTCTTGGCCAGCGGCCACCCCGATCCGGCTGACCGTCAACAACCACCACATCTGGGTCTGATCAAGAGCAGCGACGCCGGTCAATCCTGGGAATCTCTGTCGCTGCACGGCAGCGCCGATTTTCATGCACTCGAGTACCGCCACGGGCGGGTCTATGGTCACGACAGCCAGTCGGGCACGGTGATGGTCAGCCTCGATCAGAAGTCCTGGCAGCGGCGTGCAGAAATCCCTGCCTCCGACCTCGCAGTATCACCCGCGGACGCCGACGAGATCCTCGCGGCCACACCCCAAGGGCTCCTCCGAAGCAACGACGGCGCAATGACATTCGCCGCAATCACCGATACACCGGCACTGGCACTCGTCAGCTGGCCCCAGCGCGGCCCCCTGCTCGGGGTCGACCTCCAAGGAACCCTCTACACCAGCACCGACAACGGGCAGACCTGGCAACCACGACACACCCTCAGCGCCAAACCTCAGGCCCTTCTCGCCGCCGGCGACGGCCAGGTCTACATCGCCACAGATACCGCTATCTACACCTCCACCGACGACGGTGCCACGGTGAACGTCCTCACCGCTGTGGAATAGACGGCCAACAACCGAAACCCCCGCGGAACGTCGCACCAACGCATCTGAGGAGCCGCAATGCCGGATGACCACCATCTCATCACCGATGGCGCCACCATCGCCTACCAGCTCAGCGGACCCCCCAACACGGTACCGATTGGCTATGGGCACGGCGTGCTCATGAGCCGGCAGATCGTGCGCGGCCTGGGCATCTTCGACGTCGACGCTATCGCCGAGGGCCGCCACCTGATCACCTACGACCAGCGCGGACACGGCGCATCACCGGGCCGCCCAGAACCCGAGGACTATCGCTTCGAGCAAGCAGCCAACGACCTCCTGCGCGTCCTGGACGCGGCCGGCCTCGACGAACCCATCGATTTCGCCGGATCCTCGCTCGGAGCCGCTGCTGCACTGCATGCCGCCCTCAACGCTCCTCGCCGATTCAGGCGGCTGGCGCTGGTGATCCCTCCCGTCGCCTGGGAAACAGGGCCCCAACAAACGCGCCAGTGGTACTTCGACACCGCTGACCTCATCGACTCCATTGGACCAACCGCGTGGCGACAACAATGGGCCGACGCTCCCCCACTGCCGATCTTCGCCAACTACCGGCAAGGCAAGTTCGAACCCGGCGTCGACGACGATGTGGTCTCCGCCGCCATGCGCGGGGTTGGCTCCTCCGACCTACCCGACCCTGATCAACTCACCCAGATCCGCCAGCCCACTCTGGTCCTGGCCTGGGACACCGACCCCCTGCACCCGATCTCTACCGCCGAGCGCCTCGCTGATCTGATCCCCGACTCGACCCTGCACGTCGCACACACCATCGACGAGATCCGCGAATGGACCCAGATCACCACCCGTTTCTTCAACGATTGACGCCAGCGCCGCGGCGGCGGCCTAGTACCGCCGGACGTTGTGAATTGGTGCGGAAGAGATCGGCGCGACTTTCACCGGCGTTCCGAACGTGGACGCGTGAACCATCATCCCGTCACCGATGTAAATCCCCGCATGAGAGACATCACCATAAAAGGTCACGATGTCACCGGGCTGCATATCAGAAACAGCCACCGCCTGCCCGCCCTGCGCGAGCGCTTGACTTGACCGGGGCAACGACTTCCCGTTCTGCAGGAACGCCCACTTGATCAGCCCTGAGCAATCGAACGCATCCGGGCCTGTGGCGCCCCACGAATACGGTGATCCCACCCGTGTCAGGGCAGCTTGCACGACCGCAGTTCCGCCCCCGAAGGGTTCGCCGCCGGCCGGGCCCGGCATGGCCACGATGCTTGGATCGTTCGACGGCGAGGACGGCGGCAGCGGTGGGGGCGGCGGCCCCGGATCGGCCAAGATGGCCCGCTGATCAGGCGTCAGAGCCTCGTAGCGAGCCTGCACGGCAGCAATCTGCTCCTGCATTCGGCGTTGTTTGGCATCGAGGTCCGTTCGCACCGCCGCGGCCTCGTCGGACGCGATCCGTGCTTGTGCTGCCGACTTCGCAGACTGGTCTGCGGCTGCGGCTGCACGCGTACTCGCCGATCGGAACGCGGCCATTTGCACAGTCAGCTCCGAGGCAACCGTCTTCTGGACCGCCAGCTGATCTATGAGGTCCTGGGGAGACGTTGCCGTCAATGCCGCCGCCAAGGTGTCGGTACGGCCACCCATGTATGCAGAGGCGGCCAGCTCATCGACTGCAGCCTGATACGTCGCCAGATCGGCCGACGCCACATCGACGGTCGCACGATCAGAGGCCGCCTTTTTCTCCGCGACCTGCTGAGCGGCGAGCTTCTCGTCGAGGTCGATTTGCGCGGTGTGAATCTGCTCTGTGGTCTGCTCAGCAACACGCGATAATTCGGTCAGTTCGGCAAGCGCATCAGCCGCAGGCTCAGCGTTCACGTCGGTCGCCAGAAGCGCAGCAACAATACCGATCGCCGCCAAGATGAAGGCGAGCCGTTTACCCAGCGCGCGCGATGGGGCCTCAAGCACAGGCAAAGTCACAACAGCGGAAACCTTCGGTGAGGTACGAAAGTACGTAGCAGGTACGTAGGTCACGGTTAGGTTACGAGGTCGCCGGGCTGCTGTCCAGCCGGCAACAACGGGGCGACGGCCCTCTTCTTGAGGTCTCGACACCCCTCATGTACCGCGCGCCGCGATTACGAGACATGGCCGAGTTGGGTCTCCGGACTGTCGCACCAGCTGTGCGTGGACCCGTTCTCTCGACTGTCCCCCATCGCACGTTTGACCTGGGGTCCGCGGCTGCCATCCACCTCGGTCAGCATCCACCAGACAACTGGTCTGTCCCTAAACCAGCTGGGCAACAAGGCGGGGCCGACCGCCGCCTTACCCTGCTGAGCTTCAGCAACTCGCTGCGTGTTTACATCGACGATCTTCGTCGAGAGACGATGCGCGCCACACTGCTGTGCCCGGATAGCCGGCGTCGCCGCCCTGGCCGTGGCTCGACGCCCCACGGAGCCGCCCCCACCGCGGTGGTCCTCCAGCGCGGCTGAGCGCCCCAGCGCAAGCCTCGCGTCGACCGTTCCAGCTTCCTCGGCTCGACACGTTGCGACAACCGCCGCCACGGCCCGTCTAGCACCGCCCAGGGCGTTCCCGCCGAGACCGCAGGAGACCACATCAGCGACCGCAATTGCTTGCCACGGTGTGGGCTGGGCGCCAAGCAGCGCCGCCTGCACCGCGGCGGCATCCCAGTCGTGCCGCATCGCATCGCGCAGCGCCACCGATCATGCGCGCCGCACGCCGCGACTAGCGAAGCGCCGCACCGCATGCCGGCCGCCGCGACACATTCGCGCCACCCGCACCCTGTTGTCGCCCTGGGAGCTCGAAACGACGCGCTGGGTCAGCCGCGATCTTCACGCACACCGGCACTCGTGCAAACCCAGCACTCTCACGGCCATGCTTCCGATGCCGATCGCCAACGCGTACTGACGCGGACGCACGCAGAACCCCGCGCCGTCGCGGGTCAAAAAGAGGCCGTAAGCGTTTCTTGCCGATCGCCCCGGTCCAGATATGCAGTCTGAAGGCATTGGGCTGCAACCGCGTGACTCTCGTAGCGCACATTCGGGGGCGTGCAGCCGTCGACCGACGATGAGTTGGCCTGCGCTTCTCCTGGCCCTCGACCAACACCAACACGCGGCGCGGCCAAATCGGCGTTCGAAGACACCACAGGCCGGCCACCGTGGACCAGGAGCTGACCGCTGCCAGGTGTGGTTCCTCAACGCACGTCGGTCTGCTCATCACTGCCCCGCCAGCACCGTGCTGCTCCTGGCGGGAGCCGTCGCGCGCCGCGCACCGCGGCCGGGTGGTCACGCCTCCCGTGCTCCACGTTGTCAGCCCATTGCCGACCGTCAACGTAGTTGTCACGCCGAGGCCGCCTCGGGATTGTCTGTAGCTCCGCCGCCGGGGCCTTCTGACGGACCGACAACACCAAAGCCGCCTAGTGCATGCGAACCCTTTCTCGCCGTGCGCTTCTCGATCTTCGGTGCGTGCCTCAGCATGGCCCTGACTTCGCCGAGACCGTCGCCGGTCAGTTCAGCGATCGTCGTCAGCGTCTCACCACTTTCCCGCAACAGCCTGATTGCCGCGCCGGCCGCGGCCCGAGTGCCGGCACGCCGCTTGGTGGCCTCGGCGCGTACCAGTTCGGTCACCGCGGCCAACCGTTCGGTCTCCCAGGCGTCGATCTCGGCCAGCCGAGCCTTGGCCACCATGTAGTTCGCCGCGTTCTCGATGTTCGCCTTCTCCCGAGCCGCGCGGGCCTCGTTGGCGCGCCTGGTCGCCTCGCGCGCTCGTCGCCGGGCTTCCACCTTGGACGTTCCTGCAGCTGTCATGACCGCGACACTAGGAGCAACCGAGGCGTGACGGCCACCACCACAGCCACATTCGCTGTCCACCAATTTTTGCCGGCGCGCCTGAAGAACCAATGCCACACCTCGCCCGACATTCACCCTCCGCCTGACCGCCACCCCGCCGCCGTACCCCAGCTGCCTCGCCATCACCCCTGCTTCTGCGTTCCCTCAAAGCCAACACACCTCTTGCATTTAGGGGTGGAAGATCGCCAATCAACTTAAAGTTGACGCACGCGGGTGGCGCTTGGGGCGAGAGCCGCCAAGCCGCCATTGAACCATTTCCCGTTTGTGCTGATGAGCGATTTCGGCCCAGATCGTGGTAACTTGCCGTTGACATTGACAACTGTGAGTTGACCGTCTGGAGGCCTTCAGTTGAGCGTTCCAGGTTCGGCGCACCTCGTTCTCGCCGCGGGCGTGGTCCATCTTGATGAACCGTCCGCGGTCTTTGAAGCGATGCTGTCGGGGTGGCGACGCCAGCAGAAGTCCCGGCTGCTTGCCGAGGCCACGATCGAATCGCGATTGGCGTTCGTGCGACGGTTCGCTGCGTTCGCCGAGACGCATCCGTGGGATTGGACGGCCGGCGATGTCGAGGACTTCACGGCGGCTCTGATGTCGGGAAACAACCGCAAGGCGCCCTCGACAATTCGCGGCTACCACATGACGCTGCGGTTGTTTTGTGACTACCTACTCGATGGCCGTTATGGCTGGATCTCGCAGTGCGAGCAGCGGTTCGAAAGGATCCCGTCGCAGGTCTGCCATGACTTCAACACCGCGGCGCATCTGGTCGAATACGAGGGCAAGCCCGCCCGCCGGCCGTTCACCTACGACGAGGTGGAAACGTTGTTCGCGTTCCTTGCCGATCGAGTGGACATCATTGCGCGTTCGGGTCGCAAAGGCGCGTTGGCGGCGTTGCGCGACGCGCAGATGATCAAGACGGCCTACGCCTTCGGGTTACGCCGTCGAGAGCTGTGCTACCTCGACGTGGCCGACCTGCGTCCCAACCCGCGGATGCCGGCGTGGGGAACGTTCGGCGCCGTCCACGTCCGGTATGCCAAGTCCAGCCGCGGCAGCGCCCCTCGGCGTCGCACGGTGCTGGCCGTTCCCGAGTTCGACTGGGTGATCGACGGACTGCGCCAATGGGTCGATCAAGCCCGGCCGCTTCTGAGTCCCGGCAGCCGTCAAGAGTTGTGGCTGACTGAGCGTCGGCAGCGGGTGGCGACCAAGCAAATGGACAAGCGATTCGCCTACTTGCGGGCGCAGGCCGGTCTGCCTCAAGACCTCACCCTGCACTGCCTGCGGCACTCCTATGTGACCCACCTGATCGAGTTCGGTTACCCGGAACGGTTCGTTACCGAGCAGGTCGGACATTCTTACGCCTCGACCACCGCGATTTACACCTCGGTGTCCAACGACTTCAAGACCAAAACGTTGCAGGCGGCGCTGCGCCGCGTCTACGGATCCGCGACGACTGAAGGGAGCCAGGATGAGCACTAGAACCGTCCTCCGGTGGAACCTGCGCCGCCTGATGGCCGAGAACGGCATGTTCGCCACCACCGACCTCGTCGCACCGCTGCACGAACGTGGCGTGGAGATCTCCCGACAGATGGTTCACCGGATCGCTACCAAGCCTCCACAGCGCATCAATCTCGACCTGCTGGCGGCGCTGTGCGACATCCTGGCGTGCACCCCCAACGATCTGTTCGAGCTCGCCCAAGAACAGATCCGCGAGGCACCCGCAGTCAACGACAGCGGGTCCGGGATCGGCGACCTGCGGCCGATCCGCGCCAGGATCCGCCGCCCCGGCGACAACGAGTGAATCGACGAGCCTGCTGGGAGTGCGCAAGCACCAACTACCTGACCCGGCTGACGCATGGGTGTCGCATTTGTGTCGGCTGCCGTCGCAGGCGGCACTACCACCCCGAAACCTGTCCGGGCTGCCATGTCGTGCGGCCGCTGGCATGGCGACGCGGCGAGACGGTGGTGTGCGCGTCATGTGCCGGTGTCGAGTCGATCTTCGGGTGCCGCGAATGCGGGCGCGAAGACCATCCCTACGGGCACAATCGGTGCGCGCGATGCTTCCTGCGTGAACGCCTCAGCGACTTGCTCGCCGACCCGACGACCGGCCAGATTCACCGCCAATTGCGGCCGGTCTTCGACGAGCTGGTGAACTCCGAACGCCCACAAACAGGGCTGTGGTGGCTGCGCAAGAAACCTGGCATCGGCCCCCAACTTCTCGGGCAGATGGCTTGCGGCGCGGTCGACATCAGCCACGACACCTTCCGCACCCTGCCCTCGGATCGTGCCCACGACTACCTTCGCAGTCTTCTCGTCGCGGTCGGTGTCCTGGAACCGTTCGACATCCGCATCGAACGGATGCTGCCCTGGATCGAAGACATCGTCGCCGAACTGCCCGCCGAGGACGCCGCCTTGATTCGCCGATTCGCGCACTGGCAGGTGCTGCGAGGAATGCGCAAGGCCGCCCGTGAAGACCGGTTGACCAAGTCGATGGCCGATGCGTGTCGACGGCGCATCCGCGTCGCGATCGAGTTCGTGGGCTTCCTCGCCCGCCATGACGCCAGTGCGGCGACCGCGACCCAGGATCTGTTGGAGCGCTACCAAGAACACGTCGGCAGGATGCTGAACCATGAGTACGCCTTCATCGTCTGGCTACGCCAATCCCGCACCAACACCAAACTCCGAGTCCCCGACGTCCCGCAGTCACCGCCCTCAGTAACCGTCTCCGATACGCAGCGGTGGGCGGCCGTAGAGCGTCTGCTGCACGACACGACCGTGCGCCGTTATACACGAATTGCGGGCCTGCTCACATTGCTGTTCGCACAGCCGCTTTCACGCATCGTCGCCATGCGCACCAGTCAGGTCGCGATCACCGACGACCGGGCCGTGCACGTCACCTTCAGCAAGATTCCAGTCCAGATGCCGCCGCTCCTCGACGACCTCATCCGTGAGCACCTCGAGCACCGCGGCAAAAGCCTCTACGCCTCACGCGGAACCGGCTGGCTGTTCCGCGGCGGCAACCCTGCAGCGCACCTCGCCACCGAGAACATCCGCTCCCAGCTCGTCGCCATCGGGATCAAGCCCTACGAGAACCGCAAAGCGACCCTCTTCCACCTCTCCGGCGACATGCCCGCACCAGTCCTGGCCGAACTGCTCGGGCTCACCGACAAAAACGCCGCCGACTGGGCCAGACTTGCTGCCCGCGACTGGACCGCCTACATCGCCGAAAGAGCCCGCTGACCGTATCGCTGTGCCTCAGATGGATTTCGCGGCGGCGGTTCCAGCGCTTGAGTTCTCGCGAGTGATTGTTCACTGCGTGGCGTCGACGCTGTCGAGCCTGCACTTCTCCACCCAAGTCGCCAGAAGGCTTAAAGCGGCGAGCCTCTCGGCGGCCTCCTGCGCCGATAGCTGCGTCCGGTCGTGGGTGGTTGGGTTTCGGATCGCAGCATGGACGCCCGTCGAGAAACTCAACAAGCCGCGGTTCATCGATATGACGGTCTGGTCTTGATTACCTCCGAGCCAGCGCAATCGCGGAGCACCAGCCTTGGGTGGACTCTGCGAGAAGGCCTGCGTGAAAACGTCCTTGTCGTCGAGGTCAGTCCTTCCGGTGAGCTGGCGGACGTGGTCGATGACAGCGCCCACGGCGGATGACACCGCTTCGCGGTACAACTCGATGCGCCATTGGCCTCGAGCCGCGCCCCAGACCAAAGGGTGCATATCCTCGATGCTGATGTCGCCGGTGACATCGACACGGTCGACCATCGATTCAAGGATGCCGATGGTGTGTTCGGACGCGGCGAGGATGTCGTCCGGCTGTACGAGCGAGTGCGGCTGGGTGACAGTTATCCACATCTCGAACGGGTTAACCGGACCGCCGAATCCCGGGCGGGATATCCGCACACCGGTGATGTCGGGAAGATGCGCAATACGGCCAGCTGTCCGTGAGCAGCGGCCCTTCGCCGCCACCCATTCGTCGTCTGACACATCAGATCTCGGTGTCACGGCGGGCAGACTGGCGTAGCCGGCAAGTACCTCGTCAGGCAGGTCGGGACCAGCCATCGCCCGAAGCCCAGCGGTGAACTGACACAGCTCGAGCAGGGCGCTGAACGCCCGCTCAAAGTCGCGCACCTGTTCCGCTGCTCGCCGCAGGAACCGTGGATTCAACTTCAGATCGTCATTGTCACCCATGTACGCAGCTCAGGGCCCAGTCGCATACGGCGCGTTCGCCCGCACGTTCTCGGCGGCGCGCTCCGCGTTGTAAGAGCTGGCGAACGACTCACCTGAGGCGGCAACTTTGTCACTCGACCGCCATGCGCGCCACCGCCAGCTTCCGCCGACGTCCTGGAATGTCTCATACCGTGCTGCGGACCCGCCGGACTTGAAGGCATTTGCCGCTCTGGTGGCGTTGGCTTGCGATTCGAAGCCTTCGCCTGCCCAGGCGACCATCTCATGGTTGTCGCCGTACAAGGCCCACGTGGGATAGCGGTTGGCGTCACCAGTGACCGTGACCTTGAAGTACATCGGATCCTCCTGCCTGTTGACCACAGGTACGCAGTCAGCTCGCAACAGTCTTATCAAGAGACACCGACAGCCAGCGCTTGCGACGCAGCGAACAAACTCGCCCTCGAACAGACCTCTGATTTGGGCATTCACCCCACTCGGAATTCGACCCCTCTGCCAATAAGCACGATCACTTAACGACGGACGATATCCGGATAAAGATCCGCGGCGCAGACACCCCGCGTCCCAAGGATTGCGAGACCGCGGATGCGAGGGGTTGCCCGCGAGACACCTCACGGACGTAGGGGGAAGAGTTCTCAACGCGGGAAACGGCGGTCCGAACACTGAGGTGGTGCACTCACTTTGCCGGCACGAATCGTCACGCGGATGCCCATGGAATCTGCGCGCACGGCCTCGCCGATGATGGCGACGAACGGTCCTTCGATGCCATCGCCGACGCGATTTGCGAGAAGGCGAAAAGGGCCCGAAGACCAGCCGGCTGGACGCTGTGATTTCGTTGTGCCTAGCGAGCTAAGCGCGCGGGGCGGCCCGTCTTCTTGGTGGCGATCTTCGACTCTTTGGCGTCGCTATCGGTCTTGCGGTGGGCGGCGAGGAAGTCATCGACGATGTTCGCGCAGTCATTGTGAGTGATGGTGCGAAGCCCGGTCATTCGGGCGAAGGCGAGTGGTCCGACGAGTTGGCAGAGCGCCAGTTCCCGGTCGAAGTCGTCGAGTTCGGCTTGTGCTCTCGGGCTGGTGAGTATGGCGTCAAATGGTTGACGGTACTGGTCAACGACTCGGGCCCGTAGCGCCCCGGATGTGTGGCGCTCATCCGCTTCGTTAGTGGAGCCGGTGGGCCCCAATGAGAGCCACGCGAGTGTCGTGACATGCAGCGGTGCGTCGTTGAAGAGTGCGGCTTGGCGGCTGAGCAATTCGATCAGCTGCTCACGGAGGGGTCCGCTGGTCGGTGCCGGAGTGGTCACTTGCGGAAGTAGGCGTTCGAACGTGGCTGCGAGCAGATGCGACGAACTGTGGAAGTGGCGGTACAGCGTGGTTCGGGCCACTTTGGATGCTTTGGTGACGGCATCGATAGTGACCGCTTCCACCCCACCGGTGCTCAGTAGCGTTGCCGCAGCATCCAGCAGCCGGGTGCGTGACCGGATGCGCCGCGGGTCCACGTCATCGTCAGGGACTGGCGCTGACTGACTGTTGCTCACTCATTCACCTCGGGCGGTCGATTTTCACGCGATGTTGTCCTGGCAGTCTAGCAGTGTGGTACTAACGGTAGCGCAGCGAAACCGATCGTATTGGGGGGTGATGGTGCCCAAAAGCGTGTTGCCGCCGGAGCGGCTGCCCTCGCACACCACGACCTGCATGGGTTGCGGCCCGGACAACCCTCACGGACTGCGGCTAGTGGTGCAT
Organism: Mycolicibacterium neoaurum ATCC 25795; assembly: GCF_000691525.1. Classification (GTDB taxonomy): domain Bacteria; phylum Actinomycetota; class Actinomycetes; order Mycobacteriales; family Mycobacteriaceae; genus Mycobacterium; species Mycobacterium neoaurum. The sequence goes on along the minus strand of NZ_JMDW01000006.1, from coordinate 19,991 downwards.
CGCAGCGGCGACGCGGTGTACACCGATGTGAGGTTCGACGAGCGGCATATCGGGGCCCCGGGCCTGGCTCACGGCGGGGCAGTGGCCGCCGCATGTGATGACGTCCTGGGCTTCACGTTGTGGATCGCCGGCACCCCGGCGGTGACCCGCACCCTGACGGTCGAATATTTGCGGCCGGTGCCGCTGCATCAGACCCACCGGATTACTGCCCACATCGTCTCTCGTGAAGGGCGGGCGCTGCATGTCACGGCGACAGGCACGGGTGAGGGTGGGATCGCCCGCTTCACCGCCAGTGCAGTGTTCATTGTCGTCAGCCCTGAGCACTTCGCCGCACACGGCGATGTCAGCGCTTTCGGCGATCTTCTGGAGCAGTTCTCGCGCCGCGGCGGTCTGGACCCGGGGCCGTCATGACTTTCCCTCAGGCGCGCAGCCGCGGGAAAACCCTGCCTTCGGAAGCGAACTCGGTCGCTGCAGAGAAGCGGGCCGCTAACGCGTCGCGTTCACGCGCCTCCGCACGGCGCCGGGAAACGATTCTGGATGCAGCTTTGGCCGTGGCCGCGGCCGGTGGTTACGAGGCGGTTCAGATGCGGACGGTTGCCGAGCGGGTCGGCATCGCCGTCGGCACGCTTTACCGCTATTTCCCGGCGAAAACCCACTTGCTGGTAGCAGCGCTGACGCGCGAGTTCCGTCGACTCGACTCGGCCGGCGACTGGGCGGGTGGTGAGGGCACACCGCTGGAACGGCTCGAACGGCTCACCGCACATCTGCATGACCGCTGGCAGCGCGACCCATGGCTGACGACGGCCATGACACGGGCCTTCGCCGTCGCAGACACCCGCGCCGCCGCGGAACTCGACCGCGCGGCCGATGAGATCCAGATCCTGCTAGCCCGCACGCTCAGGGGCGGCGAACCCACCCCCGCCGATCTGCACGTCGCTGGGGTCATCTCCGACATCTGGTTGGCCAACCTCGTGGCCTTCAGCGGCGACCGCGCGACAGCCGCCGACACCCGCGACCGCATTGACCGAGCCACCAGGCGCGTCGTGACCAACGCTGCTCGGCCCACCGCCAACCGATAACGATACTACTGGTATCGCAGCGCTACTTAGCGTACTCTTTGGGGATACGGCTCAACGATGCGTCGAAAAGAGACTGCCATGTACACCCAATGGATCGAAAACCTTGTCGTACAACGCCTCTCGCTGCATGGCGGCCTGGTTCTGGATTTCGATGACTACAACGAAATCGTCATCTCCTGCCCCCTGCTATTGACCCTTCCGGCCGTCGGCACCTACCCCATCGAGGCGGTGCGCATTGACCCCCTCAGGATCGCGACCCACGAACGCCCACTGCTGAACCTCGCCGGCGCAGTGTGCACCCAGGCCTGTTCTAGCGACGATGGAGGACTACACCTGAGCTTCTCGCGCGGACATCGCATCGATGTCGATCCCGACACTGAACAGACAGCGTGGGAACTCTACGGCATGCGCCACGGCTACATGGCCTGCCTACCTCAAGGACGGGTTCGCGTGGTCCGCCATGACCTCCCCGACACCGACGACGCCAACATCGTCAACAGCGCCACGCAATCATCGGCGGGGTCGGCGCGGCAGAGCCACTGATGCGGCCGCGGACGCGGCGACGGGTCGACGTGGGCGGCAATGCGTGGATCAGGTTGAACGTGGACCGGACTGCCCTGGCGACATCGAGGCGGGCGAGCATTCCCCGATGATGCTGTCGAGGTTTTGCTGCACGCGTTCCGCAGCGATGCCGACCGATGGTGAATACAGCATGATGTGGTCGAGGACGCCGTCGTAGCGTCTCAGTTGTTCACGGACTTCGTGTGCCGTCCCGGCGACGCCCATGGTGTCGATCATCTCGTCGGACACCGCGGCGAACATCGCCGGGAAATCGCGCTGGGCGAATGCTTCCCGGATGGTTCGGCCTTCGCTGGCGAATCCGTTCACATCGAGTACCGTCTCGTAGGATTTGACCGAGGAGTAGAACGCAATCTGCTGCGCCAGTTCGCGCCTGGCGACCTCGGCGTCGTCGTGGATGGCGCACATCACCATGGAAATGATTTCCACGTCATTGGGGTCGCGGCCGGTGTGCGCGGCACCCCGGGCGATAGCGGGCCGGACGATCTCCTCGACGTAGGTGGTGGTGAACAGGGGATGTCCGGCCAGGCCGTCGGCCACCCGCCCGGCCGCCTCGCACATCCGGGGCCGGACACCGGCAGTGACGATCGGGATCGGCCGGCTGGGGGGTCCCACGTCGCCGGTCGGGGTGAGATTCATTCTGTAGAAACGGCCCTCGTGATGGATCGGCCCTTCATGCAGGTTCCAGATCCGGCGCAGCAGCATCACGAGTTCTTCCATCCGCAGCGCGGGCGCGGAGGTGTCGGGCACGCCGTGCCAGTCGCTCATCATCCGTTTGGTGCCGTTGCCGATTCCGAGTACCAGCCGTCCGTTGGAGAGTTCGTCGAGATCACGCGCCTCGGTGGCCAGCACCAGGGGGCTTCGGCCGACGCCGTAGAGAATGGAGGAACCGATCCAGCAGTTCTGTGTGCTGTTGGCCATCGCGGCCATGGAGATCGATCCGGACCGGGAGTAGAACTCCGAGGCCCATACGGCGTCGAACCCGGCCGCGTCGGCGGCCTGGGCGGTCTGGGCCAGTGACTTCAAATCCGCGCCGAGAACCGACAGGCCGTAGGTGCTCATGACTGGTCTCCTGTGCGCGGGCGCAGGCCGTCGAACATGACGGCGCTGAGGGTGCTGGCGACCACCGTCTCGTCGAGGTGGTTCTCGGTGACCAGGTACATGAGTGCATTGATGGTGACCGCGCCGAACAGCGCAATGGACGTCGATCGTGCATCGGGCTGGGCGACGAGGGATCCGTCGCGGGCTCCTTCGATGAGCAGAGTTTCAACGGGTTGTTGGTAGGCGGTATTGATCATCTCGGCGATGGCAGGCATGCGGGCCGCTCGTCCCAGTTCGCCGATGAGTGCCCGGCATACCGCTGGCCGCTGCGCCATTGCCCGCAGTTGTGCGCGGATGACAAGTGCGAGGCGTTCGGCACCGGAGCCGTCGGTGTGCACGATCGCGGTCACGGCATCGGAGATGTCCTTGAGGAGGTCTTCGAGCAGGAAGGCAAGGATGTCCTCTTTGCCGGCGAAGTAGTAGTACAGCGTCGCTTTCGGCACACCGGTCACCGCGGCGACGTCTTCGATCTTGGAGTCGTTGAGCCCCTTCTCGGCGAACAAGTCCGCCGCGGCGGGAAGCCGGTCAGAGATCTGACGTGGAATCTTGCGCATTTGCCCCACCTGTCCCGTTCGGCCGGTTTAGACTGCCAGTCTAAACCGTCGTTACTTTGGTGGTAGGAGGTCTTGTGGTCTCGGTGCAGATTCGTTACGACCCGTTCGACGCCTCGATCCTCAACGACCCCTATCCGACGTATCGGTTATTGCGTGACGCGGCTCCGGTGTACCGCGCCGAGGAATCCCATACCTGGGTGTTGAGCCGCCACGCCGATGTCCAGGCCGCAGCACTGGATCACGGCACGTACTCCTCGGTGGACGGCATCTTCCCCACCCCGCCGGGATCGGACTTCATCGGTTCGTTCCTGCCGATGATGATCGTGATGGACCCTCCGCGCCACGACCAGTTGCGTGCCCTGGTCAGCCGGGCGTTCACTCCCCGGCGGGTGGCCGGGCTGCAGGGCGCCATCACACAGATGGCCGCGGAGTTGTTCGAGCGCCTCGACGAGGGTTCCGGATCGGCGGACTTCGTGACCGACTTCGCCGCGATCCTGCCCGCCGCGGTGATCGCCGATCTGCTGGGCGTTCCCGCCACCGATCGTGATCAGTTCCGATTGTGGTCGAGCCAACTGGTCCAGGTCGACGTCAACCACGGACAAACCACCGACGCACTGACCGCCGCCGCCGCGATCTACGCCTACTTCACCGACTTCCTCGCCGACCGCCGCAAGAACCCCCGCGAGGACCTGATGTCGGCGTTGGCCAACGCCACAGTCGACGGGATCGGACTGACCGACGAGGAAGTCCTCGGCTTCTGCGCGCTGCTGCTCGTCGCGGGCTACGAGACCACCACCAATCTGCTGGGGAACTCCGCGGTCGTGCTGGCCCAGCATCGGCAAACCCGCCGACGCCTAGCCGCCGATCGAACACTGTTGGGGCCTGCGGTGGAAGAGTTGCTGCGTTACGACTCACCTGCACAGGGACTTTCACGAACCCTGACCCGCGACGTCACCCTGCACGACACGACGATGCGTCAAGGTGAGAAGGTGCTGCTGTTGTTCGGGTCGGCCAACCGCGACGAGCGTGCCTTCCCCGATCCGGACGTGTTCGACATCGAGCGCACCAGTGAGCACCAGGTCGCCTTCGGTCGCGGCATTCACTTCTGTCTGGGTGCGGCGCTGGCGCGGATGGAGGCCCGCAACGCTCTGGATGCATTGTTGGACCGGGTGCCTGACTGGGAGGTCGATCTTGAATCGGCGCGGCGGCTGCGGTCCGGGCCGATCCGGGGCTACACATCGCTGCCCATCACTTGGACCACACCGGTCTAGCCCGTGCCCCTCTTCGACGACGCGTCGTGTGCTTCACCGCGACGGCCAGGTTCATCGCCGTCGATGTCGAGCACTCCGCCGCGCCGTCGACCTCGGCGCATTCGGCGACATGCTCAAACGATTCGCAGGCTCGAACGGTGATTGAACCCATGGCCGGACAGGAGAAAGGGGCATGGTGGTGGCAATGACATTCGCGCACTTCGATGAGCAGATCGCCGACCAGCTGCTCAGATCGGCGACCACAGCCGGTGGACTGTCGACGTTCCTGAACTTTCGGCACACCGAACTCGCCGCCGGTCGGCTGGTGGCAGAGATGGAAACCCGCGCCGAACTGCTCACACCCTTTGGCACCCTGCACGGCGGATGTCTATCGGCGATGGTCGACCACTGTCTCGGAGTCGTGTTCTACCCCGTCATTCCGGCCGGATCATGGGTCGCCACCACCGAATTCAAGCTGAACCTGCTGCGACCCGTGTCCACCGGTGTGTGTGTCGCCGTCACCGACATCGTGTCACTGGGCAAGCGCAGCGGAGTAGCGCGCATCGACATCAGCAACGGCGACAAAGCCGTCTGCGTAGCCCAGGGCACGGTCACGATCGTGAACGCCGCGGGCAACGCACAATGAAGGCGCTTGTAGCCGGTCGCACGCTTCGGGCGGACTCCGATCTCGCCAGGAATTTGTCATGACCTCCGCCGTGCAGCATCGGGTCCGAACCCAGGACGGGATCACCCTGGCCGCCGACTGCTACGACCACGATGACGCCCGTCCCGTCGTGCTGCTCCTGCACGGCGGCGGCCAGAACCGGCACGCGTGGAGCACTTCAGCGCGTCGCCTCCAGGCATGCGGATACACAGTCGTCGCCTACGACACCCGCGGTCACGGCGACAGCGACTGGGACCCCGCCGGCAGGTACGACCTCGAGCGACTCGCGACCGATCTGCTCGCCGTGCGTGAGCACTTCAGCGCGGATATCGCCCCTGCCGTCGTAGGTGCATCCCTTGGGGGCATGACCGTGCTCGGCACGCATCTGTTGACATCCGGGGCGTTGTGGGCGGCGGTTGTCCTGGTCGACGTCACCCCGCGGCTTGAATTCCAGGGCGCTCGTCGCGTAGTGACGTTCATGGCCGCACATCCCGACGGCTTTGGCACCCTCACCGACGCCGCCGAGGTGATCGCCGCGTACAACCCCCATCGCTCGCGCCCGGCCAACGTCGACGGCCTGCGCAAGGTGCTACGGCAGCGTCACGACGGCCGCTGGATCTGGCGGTGGGACCCGGCATTCATTCACTCCAACTTCGACTTCCTCCGCGACGAATCGACCACGGGAACGGAGCAATTCGACGCGATCAGCCACCTGCTGATCGACGGAGCCCGACGGGTCAGCGCCCCAACACTTCTCGTAAGGGGCCTGTTGTCCGACGTGGTCTCCCAAGCCACCGTCGACGAGTTCCAGCAACTGGTTCCCCACGCCGAGACCGTCGACGTATCCGGTACCGGACACATGATCGCCGGCGACGACAACGACGCCTTCAGCTCCGCCGTCACCGAGTTCCTCGGCCGAAGCATCCTCCAGCCCCCGCCGTGATCGGGCAGCGTCGAGCGGCCAGTAAAAGTGGGCCCCACCAAGGTTATTGAAACGCTGCCTATGACTAAGAGGAGGCCCTCACAACGCCTTTCGGCACGCCGAATAGACCGCGACAGGCTCTGGTCGAGCTAGACGCTGCTACGCACTTGTTGGCCACCATCGGCGTCGAAGAGTTCCTTGGTCCAGCGTTCGAGGATTTCTGCGCTGTCCCAGTCGTCGGGATGAAATCCGCCGCGGGTGTAGGAACGAAAGCGCTCAATTGCTGCTGAGCTGAATAGCGGGTTATGCCGGAAGGCTCGAAGGCTGCGCAGCAACCGCACCGGGTTGTAGGCGGCACGGTCACCGGCCAGAGAGCGGGTGGTCTGGATGACCAACTCGCTGAACAAGAGGAGGCTGGCGATCCGCATCCCCCAGACCCTGGTGCGTTCGCTTCCACCGACCGTCTCATAGACATCGAAAGCGACGGCCTTGTGCTCGCATTCTTCCAGTGCGTGCCAGAGCAGAATAGGCCGCACTTCGGTGTAGCCGATGAGTTCTTGAGCTTCGTCGCTGGTGAGAATGATTTCGGCGAATGTCGCCGTATAGTGCTCCAGGGCGGCCGTCACAGCCAGGCGCATCGTGGGAGAAAAACGCTTCTCAAGTCGGCCAACCAACTTCTTGATATGCCGATCGATCCCCTCGGTGGGATAGCCCATCGCTTGGAGCCGATCGTTGAGCAGCTGATGCTGGTGTCGGTGGGTGGCCTCTTGTGCAATGAATCCCTTGACCGCCTCCTTGAGGTCAGCGTCGCTGATGTGGTCCCGGTACTCGCGGACTGACCGGATGAAGAAGTCTTCCCCTTCGGGGAACGTGGCCGACAAGGTGGACACAAAGTGGCTCATCACCAAGTCGCCATCGACGAAGTGCTGCCGACTGGTCCCGGCAGGCATGTCGAATCGAACACGGCGGGGCTTCGGGACGACCCGCGTGGTGGGCCGTGTGGACGAATCGTCGCTCATGTTGTTCTCCCGTTCGTCAAAGGCACGCTGGCAATCTGACTCTAAGCCTTGTCAGAATTAGATGGCAAGCTATCCACGTGGTTTCGGCGCGGGTGTATAGCGGGATGTCCGCCGAGGAGCGTCACCGGAACCGGCGCACCCGTCTCATCGAGGCCGCAACCGAGTTGATCGGCACGCGCGGTGTTGCCGCCGCCACTGTGACTGCCGTCTGCGCTGAATCAGGCGTCACGTCACGCTACTTCTACCAGCACTTCTCCGGCCGAGACGCCCTCCTGCGGGCTGTCTACCAGCAGCTCTATGCCACCTTCCAGGAGGTGATAGTCGACGCGATCCCCGATGCCGGCGAGCCACCGGAGGTGCTGGCGTACGCGCCGATCCGCAGGCTGGTCAGCATGATCGACAACGACCCTCGGCTGGGTCGGATCCTGTTCGTGGAATCTGCAACCGAGCCGCTGCTCCGAGAGCTACGCAGCGAACTGATGGCGGGTTTCACCGACCTCGTCTTGCGCGAAGCCAGACTCCACCTCGACATCGCCGACTCCGCCGTTGGGGTTGCCCATTTGGCTTCGACCTTGGGCGTGGGAGGGCTATTCGAAGTCTTGCGCCGCCGACTCGACGGAGAACTCGAGTTCACCACCGATGAACTCGTTCAGCACTGCGCAGGTTTCCTGGGCAGCCTCGGCAATTACGTGCTGCTGCAGAACACGGACCAGTCGGCCACAACCGAAGCCCGACCCCACAGGTAGCGGCCCGCGGCCCCGCTACGCGATGTGGCCGTCCGTGCATTCGATGTCAACGTCGAGGACCAGCAACAGCAAGACCCTGAACGACATCCAAGGCCAGTGTCGTCGACTGAACAGCGTCGGCCTTGGCTTCCAGAAGCCAACTGAGTGTTCGACCATTCCTCTGCCTACTGTGACCGCGGCCGCGGGCCTACTCGATAGCGGCCGCCACCACGTGCACTACATGCGGTAGCGTAGCGATACCGACAGTATCGCTACGCTACCAGTGGAGGTCTAGTGACCGACGGCACTGCAGATTCCCCAAGCCAGGCCACGCGTTCTGGTCGGCGCGCCAACGGATCCCCCGACCCGGCCGACACCCGCGAGTACAGCGAACGGTTGGCAGCGCTAGCCCGATTCACCCTCCGGCACAAAGCGCTGGTCATCGGGGTATGGCTGGGCGCCGCGGTGGTTCTCGCGCTGCTGTTTCCCCAGCTGGAAACCGTGGTGCGCCAACAGTCGGTGGACCTCATTCCTCGCGATGCGCCGTCCTTGCAGACGGTTGACCGCATGAGCGCCGCGTTCGGCGAAGAAGGCTCGAAAACCATGGTGTTTGTCGCCATGGAAGACCCCAATGGGTTGACTCCGACTGCACGGCAGCGCTACGGCGAACTCGTGAGCCGGTTGCAGACCGAAGGCGACCACGTCCTGCTGGTGCAAGACCTACTGGCCGATCCGATTACCGAAGCCCAGGCGGTCAGCGTCGACCGCAAAGCCTGGTACCTGCCCGTCGGCGTCGCCGGCACCCTCGGAGACCCCACGGCCGCAGAATCCGTCAACGCGGTGCGCGACATCGCCGCGGAGGTGTTCACCGACTCAACCACGACCGTGCAAGTGACGGGACCACCGGCGACCTTCAGCGACATGATCGCCTCCGCTGAGCACGACCTGCTGCTGATCTCAATCGCCACCGCTGGCGTGATCGCCCTGATCCTGCTGATCGTCTACCGGTCGGTGTTCACCGCGCTGTTACCGCTGCTGGTAATCGGGTTGAGCCTGGCAGTCGGGCGCGGCGTGCTGTCCGCCCTCGGCGAGATGGGCATGCCGGTCTCCCAGTTCACCGTCGCCTTCATGACGGCGATCCTGCTCGGCGCCGGAACCGACTACACCGTGTTCCTGATCAGCCGATACCACGAGCAGCGCCGCGCCCAAGTACCCGCCGATCAGGCCATCATCCACGCCACCGCCAGCATCGGGCGCGTCATCCTCGCCTCCGCCGCCACCGTCGCACTCGCGTTCCTGGCCATGGTCTTCGCGCGGCTCAGCGTCTTCGCCGCCCTAGGCCCCGCGTGCGCCATCGCCGTGCTGTTCGGATTTCTGGCCACCGTCACCCTGCTGCCACCCGTGCTGTCGCTAGCCGCCAAACGCGGCATCGGTGAACCCAAACCCGACCGCACCCGCCGCTACTGGAACAGCGTCGCCGTCGCCGTGGTCCGCCGTCCCGTGCCACTACTCATCGTCAGCCTGGTCATCCTGCTCGCCCTATCAGCAGCCGCTGCAACCATCAAAATCAGCTACGACGACCGCAAGGGACAACCAGACACCACAGCCAGCAACCAGGGCTACCACCTGCTGGACCGCCACTTCCGCAAAGACGTCGTCATCAGCGAATTCCTCGTCGTGGAAAACCCGACCGACATGCGGACCGGGAAAGGACTGGCCGACCTCGACGAGATGGCCTCCCGCGTCTCCCAGATCCCCGGCGTCACCAAAGTTTCCGGAGTCACCCGCCCCACCGGAGAGCGCCTCGACCAAGCAGAACTGGCCTGGCAGAACGGCCAGATCGGCGACAAAATGGCCGGCGCGGTCGCCGAGGGCAACTCACGCAAAGACGACCTCGCCAAACTCACCGGCGGCGCCGACCAGCTCGCCGACGGCCTCGCCCAACTCGACAGCACCGTGCGCACCGCCCTCACACCACTGGCCGGAATCCTCACCCAAGCCCAATCCGCAGGAACTCAGGTCAACCAATTCCGGCCACTGCTGCAACAGCTTTCCGCCACTGCCCCCGCCGTCGACCAAGCCATCCAATCCGGCCCAGGACTACGACCGCTGGCCAACCAAGCCCAAAACGCAATCACCCAGCTCGACCCACTCGTCGGCGCCCTCAACACCTCACCGTGGTGTGCCACCACCCCGCAATGCGCCCAAATCCGCGACCAGGTGAAGATCCTGGTCACTCTGCGCGACAGCGGATTCTTCACCCAGATCGCCGACCTCGGGGACCGCTACGATCCCGCCACCAATGCCACAGTCGGTGGCACCCTCGCCAACGTCCAAAACGCAGTCGCCTCGCTGGACAAGGCATTCGGAGCCCTCGGTGACCCCGCCGACCTCGCCACCAACCTCCGCCGATTGCAGGACGGAATCGGACAGCTGGCCTCCGGCGCCCAAGCACTCGCCACCGGCGTCCGCACCCTCGCCGACAGCAACATCGAAATGCTGTCCGGCATGAGCCAGATCGCCACCCAACTGCAAAACTCTTCACGCGCAGCGGCCGACTCCGACTCCTCGAGCGGTTTCTACCTGCCCGCCAACGCATTCGAGAACCGGCAATTCACCGACGTCGCCGAACAATTCCTCTCACCGGACGGCAAAACAGCGCGGTTCATGATCGAAAGCAGCCACGACCCATACAGCGTTGAAGCGATGGACCTCGCCAGCCGCATCACCGACACCGCCAACACCGCACGACCCAACACGTCACTCGCCGACGCCACCGTGTCCGTCGCCGGCTTCCCCGCCGTCAACTCCGATATCCAACGACTCCTATGGGCCGACTTCGCACAACTGGCCATCGCCACCATAATCATCGTCGGCGTCATCCTGGTCCTACTGCTGCGCGCACTCCTGGCACCCCTCTACCTACTAGGCACCGTCGTGCTGAACTACCTCGCCTCGCTCGGCATCGGCGTTGTGGTCTTCCAATGGGGACTGGGCCACGAAATCGCCTGGCCCGTACCGCTGCTGGCGTTCATCATCCTCGTCGCCGTCGGCGCCGACTACAACATGCTGCTCGTCTCACGGCTCCGCGAAGAATCCGGAACCAACATCCGCGTCGGCGTCCTGCGCACCGTGGCAAACACCGGAGCCGTCATCACCTCCGCTGGCCTGATATTCGCCGCCAGCATGTTCGGCCTCATGGTCGGCTCAGTCGCCATCATGATCCAAGCCGGCCTCATCATCGGCTTCGGGCTGCTGCTCGACACCTTCCTCGTGCGCACCCTCACCGTGCCCGCCATCGCCACACTCCTACGCGAAGCCAGCTGGTGGCCCACCAAAGCAACAAACCCGCGACGTGGTCAGACCAACGCAGGAGGCATGAAGGACGCACCTCACGTGCTGGTCCAGGAGAGGTGAGAAGCGAACAGAGCAATACCCGGCGCTACATGCCGACCAGCGTGAGGGCGTATTCACCCCGAATGAATACGACCCCTGCGCCAGTACTTTCTGAGAGTTGTTTAAGAACTGCCGGTTTGGTGGTGGAAATTTCGAAACCAACGGAGTTTCCTCCCGGACATGGTGGCATCCAGGTGCGCGTCATGGTGATGACGCTGCACAAGCTGACCGCCGGGGACGGATACCTGTACCTGGTGCGCCAAGTCGCAGCAGCCGACGATACTCAGCGCGGCCGATCCACATTGGCCGACTACTACTCGGCGAAAGGCGAAGCGCCGGGCCGCTGGCTCGGGCGCGGTTTGGCCGCTTTATCCGAGACCAGCGGGACGGATATTGATTCGCATGTCCGTCACGACATCTGGTCGGTCGAGGCGGGATCGGATGTCGGCGAGGAACAGATGCGTGCCCTTTTCGGAGAAGGCCTGCACCCCAACGCCGATCGCATCGAACGGTTCGTCGCCGGCCGCGGAGTCGGTTCTCAGCGCACCGCGGGCCGATTGGGCCGCAAGTTCTACGTCCGTGACGGGGAACCCGAGTTCGCTCGACGGCTCGCGGTCGCATACCGCGAACACAACACTGCCGCCGGTGCCCAGTGGAACACCACGATCGACGCTGACCTGCGTGCTCGCCTCCGCACCGGTATCGCTGTCGACATGTTTGGCGAGCAGTACGCCCGCCCACCGGCCGATGATCGTGAACTGTCAGGCTTCATCGCCCGCAATACCCGCGCCCGTACGACCGCTGTCGCCGGGTACGACCTGACCTTCTCCCCCGTGAAATCCGTTTCCGCACTGTGGGCTATCGCGCCACTGACTGTCGCGGAGAAAATCGAGACAGCCCACGATGCCGCCGTTGCCGAGGTTCTTGACTGGTTGCAGGATCATGCGGCGTTCACCCGGCTGGGTACCAACGGTGTCGCTCAAGTCGACACCGAAGGACTGATCGCCGCGGCGTTCACCCATCGCGATTCGCGCGCCGGGGACCCAGACCTACACACCCACATCGCCGTCTCGAACAAGGTCTGCCACGTCGACGCCAACGGCGTGCGCCGCTGGCTCGCCCTCGACGGCCAACCGCTGCACCGAACCGTGGTCGCCGCCTCCGAGTTGTACAACACGCGCCTGGAAGCTCATCTGTCTTCCAGTTTGGGTGTGTCGTTCACCGAAAAGTCGCGCGGCGCCGGGAAACGACCCGTCCGCGAAATCGTCGGACTGCCCGGAGAATTGCTATCCAGGTGGTCGAGCCGACGCGCCATGATCGAAGGCCGCACAGCCGAGCTCGCAAAGCAGTTTCAGACCGATCATGGTCGCGAACCGACACATGTCGAGATCATCGCACTGGCCCAACAGGCAACGTTGGAAACGCGCGAGGACAAGCACGAGCCCCGCTCGCTGGCCCAGCAGCGCGCGACCTGGCGGAACCAGGCCGTGGAGGTCCTCGGCCGCGACGGCGTGCAGCGGATGCTGGCCGACATCCTCGACCACCCCGCGCGGCAATATCGGGTCCCGGTGACCGATGATCGGTGGGTGTCGGCGCGCGCCGACGAGATCATCGCGACGGTGGCCCAAAATCGCGCGACCTGGCAGCGCCACCACGTCCGCGCCGAAGCACTGCGCGTTGTCCGCCACCACAACGTGTCGCACAATGTCGGACTCGTCGATCGCATCACCGATACCGCACTGTCGGAATCTTTCTCGGTGCCGCACGCCAGTGTCGGGGACGGCCTGTTGGGTGAGCCTGTCGCATTGCGCCGCCGCGACGGCGCAAGTGTCTACACCCGCCACGGAACGCAAACATTCACCAGCCGAGACATCCTGGCCGCCGAACGCCGCATCCTGACCGCTGTCGCACGTGTCGACGGCCGCTGCGCCACAGACCTCGATGTCGAATTCGCCCGCGCCGACGCAGAGCTGCGCGGACGCACTCTCAACCCCGGCCAGGTCGCACTCGTCGCGGAGATGGCGACGTGCGGGCGGCGGCTGGCACTCGCGCTCGCACCCGCGGGCACCGGCAAGACCACCGCCATGGCTGCCCTGGCCCATGCGTGGCGCAGCTCCGGAGGCCACGTCCTCGGTTTGGCCCCCACCGCCGAAGCGGCAATCGTCCTCGACGAAGACCTCAAATCCCGCACCGACACCATCGACAAGTACGTGCACACCATCGACCAGCCGGCCAACGCACAGCCCAGCTGGTTTCGCCGTGTCGGACCCGACACGCTGATCATCGTCGACGAAGCCGGAAAAGCCTCCACCGTCGGACTCGACCGCCTGATCGCCGATGCACTATCGAAAGGCGCCAGCGTGCGTCTCATCGGTGATGACGGACAGCTTTCCTCGATCTCGGCCGGCGGTGTCCTGCGCGACATCGCCGACGCCACCGACGCTCTCACCTTGACCGAAGTCGTGCGCTTCAAATCGCCCGCCGAAGCCGCTGCCGGGCTCGCACTGCACGACGCCGACCCCGCCGGCATCGCCTTCTACATCGACCACCACCGCATCCACGTCGGCACCGAAGACACCGCCGCCGACATGGCCTACCGGGCATGGCGCGACGATCTGGCCGCCGGCACAGATTCCATCCTGCTCGCCCCCACCAACGACATCATCACCACCCTCAACGCCCGCGCCCGCGCCGACCGCATCGCCACCACCCCCCACGCACAACACCAACCCACCGTCGTCCTGTCCGACGGGCTGCACGCCAGCGTCGGCGACACCATCCGCACCCGCCGCAACAACCGCCGCATCCCCATCGGCCGCGACGACTACGTCCGCAACGGCTACCGCTACACCATCACCGACGTCCGACCCGACGGCGCCATCGTCGCCCACCATTTGCGCAGCGGACGCCACGTCACCCTGCCCGCCGGTTACCTCGCCGAACACGTCACCCTCGGCTACGCCGCCACCATCGACTCCGCACAAGGCCTGACCGCCGGAAGCCGCACCACCACCGGCACCTGCCACATCGTCGGCTCCGACCAACTGACCCGCCAACACCTCTACGTCGCGATGACCCGCGGCACCGACGAAAACCACCTCTACCTGTCCACCGCCGAAGCCGATCCCCACCGCCTGCTCTCCCCCAAAGCCACCCACCCCGACACCGCCGTCGACGTCCTCACCCGCGTGCTGGCACGCGACGGCGCACAGGTTTCGGCGACCACCGCTGCCCGACAGGCCGCCGACCCGGCCACACGCCTGCACGCCGCCGCCGACATGTTCTACGACGCCCTCGGCGTCGCCGCCGAACACCACCTCGGACCCCGCACCCGCGACCACCTCGACACCCTCGCCGACACCGTCCTGCCCGAACTCAGCACCCGAGAAGCCTGGCCGGTGCTGCGCCGCCGCCTCGCCCTCCACGCGGTGGAGGGCGCCGACCCCCGCCAACTACTCACCGACGCCCTGGCCAAAGGCGACATCCACAACGCCGCGGACCCCGCCGCCGTCCTGGACTACCGCATCGACCCCGCCGGCGCCCACTCCGCCGGCGTCGGCGTCCTACGCTGGCTTCCCGCCATCCCCGACACCCTCACCCACGACCCGCACTGGGGCAACTACCTAAGGCGCAGGGAAGCCCTCGTCGAGGACTTGGCCAACGACATCCGCGCCCGCGCCCGCGACTGGACCCACGCCACCGCACCCGCCTGGGCAGGACCCCTCATCACCGTAAACACCGCACTGACCGCCGAGATCGCCGTCCTGCGCTGCGCCACAGGAATACCCGACTCCGACACCCGCCTCACCGGCGCTCCGCAACGCCCCGTCCGCACCCGCGCCGTCCAGACACTGCTGCAACGCCACGCCGCAGCCGGCATCAGCCGACACAGCGCAGACACCACCCGCTGGAACGACCTCATCGACCACCTCGACCCGCGACTGCGCGCAGACGCCTACTGGCCCCAACTGGCCACCAAACTCGCTCACGCCGCCCGCACCACCCCGCACTTCCGCGAAACCCTCATCAATGCGGCGCACCAAAAGCCCCTGCCCGACGAACAACCCGCTGCAGCACTGTGGTGGCGCATCATCGGCGCACTGTCCCCCACCACCACGCTGGCCACCACCCACTCCCGGCTACGGCCGGCCTGGCTGCGCGACCTCGACGACACCTTCGGCACCGCGCTGGCCGAAACCATCTGCGCCGACCCCGCCTGGCCCGGCCTGGTCGCCGCCATCAGCGCCGCCGACCCACACACCTGGACCCCACGCGACCTGCTGCAACTGGCCGCCGAGCACCTCAACGACGACGACGAACCGATCCCCGCCGCCGACTACGCCCGACTCATCACCTACACCGTCGACGCCTTCACTCACCGCCCGGCACTACACCCCGGCGCTGCCGAGGTACCCCTACCTGATGACGTGCCGGCCGACCCGTTCGAGGAAGAGGCGCTGTTCCCGCCCGACCCTGCCTACCCCGCCCCCGCACTGCCCCACGACTGTGCCTCATATTTTGATCAAGAGGTCCTGTCCGCCGACGGAGGGCAGGTCTATGAATATGGCACCGGCCCCATCGACGGACTTCGATTCGAAGACCTCACGACCACCCCGCCGGACCGCGAACCACTCGTCACCATCGAGCTCCTGCACTCTCTGCAACAGCAATACCGCACCGCCAGTGAGCAATTGAAGATCATCGACACCCAGATCAAGGCCGACGACGGCCCCGCCATGAACGCCGCCGCCGAAGAACTGGCGCGCATGCGTCGCCAGGTCGATGCCGACCGACCGTACCGACATGCCGTGACCGAGATCGTCGCGCAGTGGTCAGAGGCCGACGCCGCCTTCAACGATGCCCTGCTGATGGTCAAGCACACCCAGAATCGACTGCTATCGCTGCGCGTCGACCCAGACGCCGACGAACTCGATATTGCCTCCGCCCAAGCCGATCTCGCGTTCCACAACGAATTCCTGCCCGAGACCGACCCCTCTGCGCAGTTCCAGCCACTGCTCGAGAAGGCACGCGCCGCGCGAGCGCACGCAGCCGGAGGCAAACCGATAGCCACCGAACGCGACATCGACGCACTCCGCAATACCGCCAGAAACGACGACCGCACCGCCCGAACAGCGTTACGCGTGCGCTGCAACACCCTGACCACACAGATCAAACGCGCCGAACGCGATATCGCCCGCGCCTTCGCATCCGCGCACGCTGCCGCCGAAACTACCTTGGAGGCACTGCGCGAACCCGCAGAGGCAGAACTCGACGTCCTGCGCGCCGCACGCCACGTCGATATCGACCAAGCGCCGCTCGCCATCGCCGATTCTGCGCTGATCTCGATCGACTCCGCTATTGCCGCGCAGCTCACAACACTTGCCGCCCAGCCGTACCTCGTGGGCTACCTCCACGCCGACAGCTCACATCCAGGCACCGCTGCAGCCCTACACGCCCTGCGGGCGGGAGCCAACAACAGTGATCGAAAAGTACTGTGGCTCAGCACCAACGAGAACATCACAGACGAGGACTCTCGGCTCGATGCTGCCGACAGCACCTTCACACTCGACAACAGCACCGACAGCCTCGCCGAAGTGCTTCGCGCCCAGGGACCGCACACCATCGTCCTCATCGACAACCCCACACACACCCACCCCGGCCATCTCGCCGACGTCCTCCGATGTGTCACCGCGAACAACGCCCGCGCCATCATCCTCGACCCCAGCACCAGCACACCCGGACCAGCCTCAAGCGCTCTGCGACTACTGGCCACGACCCTGCCCTGGGCCACACAACTCGGACCCACCGACCACCGACGGGCGGCCAATCCAACGCCAGCCATCACGCTCGCCGCCGGCCACGACCGCACCCGACTCGGCAACGACTGGCGGCACCTGCTCAACGACTACGACACAGCCACCCGCGCCATCCGCTCCGCACACCGACTACAACTCACCCTCTCCTGGAACACCCCCCGTCACGATCGGGAACAAGATCTCGACGCGAGCATCGACGACTAGCTTCTGCGACGCTTCGTCGTGACGCACCCATAGGCAGAATTCGCTGCTGTCCAACATATTTCGGCGTACTGTGAAGGAATGGCACGCACAGCCTT
Organism: Mycolicibacterium neoaurum ATCC 25795; assembly: GCF_000691525.1. Taxonomy (GTDB): domain Bacteria; phylum Actinomycetota; class Actinomycetes; order Mycobacteriales; family Mycobacteriaceae; genus Mycobacterium; species Mycobacterium neoaurum. Next base: position 2,587 of record NZ_JMDW01000006.1, on the reverse strand, counting down.
TCTCTACCGTTCGACTCACGGCGGCTACCGCCACGAGGCCCCGGGTCGCGGGGGACGATCATGACCGGGCAACACGCCCTTGCACTGCGGCATCGGACGTCAGGAGTACGAGCGTGTGACACCGAGGCGATGCCACTGGTTGCTGATCCGGAGGTCCTGAGCACGGTTGAGGCCGTCTACAGCTCTGACCTCGGTCTCCCAGAGGATTGGACTCATTCTCGCCGTGCAGATTTCCTGAATGCTGAAGCTGAGAAAATTACGTGGATGGTTCGCGCACAGGCAGGCACCATTGGCGACGAACTGATCGATCAATGGACTCAGCAAAACGGCATCCCGCCGAGTTTGGAAACTCAGCGTCAGATGTTCGGCGCCGCACGTACGAAGGCGCTGCACGCGATTTTGCGAAGCGAGTTATACGAACTCATTGATTTCGGGGTCGACGACTGAGCGAGAAAGTTTAACGCTGCATAAGCATCCCTCCTGACTCATCGACTTCATTATTAGACGGCGCGACTCAGTAGGAGCCGGATCGAATCTGCAGTCACTCCAGAACAAAATTCTTCTCCATTTGTCTCCTTCGTTTGCGGACAACCGGCGAAAACTCGCTATTGCAGAATAATTTCGCAGCGGATACGCCTAGCGCGGTGGACAGCACGTCACGATTGCGCATACCGTCAATCAAGCCGAACGAATCTTGTGAAAGACGCGCGAAGCCCAAGCACTGGCCCTGAGGCAACGTCGCCTCTCTGGCTTTTGAGGAGGTGAATAGCGTTGAGTAACAGTTCATTAGATGGCCTTCCGTTACTCCTTCCGGTACCGCGCGCAGCGGTACTGCTGGGTATCAGTCGCGCGTCGGCATACCGGCTCGTGTCCACAGGCGAACTTCCGTCAAAGCGACTCGGCGGACGTGTCTACGTCGTAACCGCCGAACTTCGTCAGATCATTGCGGCATAATCGAGAGATCCTCGTCGCTGCGCGGTATCCGCGCGGCTTCTGTTGAGACGAGGCTTCCCAGCGCCGCAGTAGACACACGTGGTCCACTGCCTTCACTCCCGCAGGATCGGTCTCGTGAATTCAATCCCCAACGCCTCGCCGGGTCAGTCGAAGCACGACAGGTCGAAACGTGCCCGTCGAGCTGAGCCGATCACCAAACGGACGTCCAAGGATGGCTCGATCAGCTATGAGTTCCGCGCCGACGTTTGCAGCAAGCCGGACGGTAGCCGAGACAGACGTCGGTTCACCTACCGCACCCTGACCGAAGCGAAGCGCGAATACCGTCGTATCACAACTGAAGTCACGATCGGTGTCTACGCACGAAAGTCGACACTCACCGTGGCCGAGGCGTGTGATGAATGGCTGGCGGGACGCCGGGGAATCCGCAGCGTCACACTGCAGGGCTACAGGCACGACCTCGCCGTCGTTAAGCGATTCCTCGGCGGCAGGAAGCTCCAGCAGCTCACCAAAGCTGACGGCGATGCACTTGTGGACTACATGCTGACCAGCGGTCGAAGGTCTCGGCGCTGTTATCAGCCCGGGAGCTTGGCCGGACGAGTCATCGAGCAAATTTCGGCGCATCCCGGAGGCATCTCCGCGGCCGATCTCGTCGCCGCATTCCCCAACGAGGACGTGCACACGTGCTTGTCCGGTCTGAAGCGAGCGAAACGCGTCGCACGTCCCAGCCGAGGCATGTACGTCGTTCAAGACTCCGAGGCAGAGAACACTTCGAACGCCGGAGTCAAACCCATCACTGTCCGCTCGACGTTGACCACCTTCGGCATGGTCATCCAGTCCTTTGTCGACCAGGGCACGCTCAGTCGCAATGTCATCGCACTGGTCGAGCGGCCAGCCGACCCTCTCGTTGAAGACAAGCCCGCGACGGCCAAGTCGTGGACACTCGCCGAAGTCGACGAGTTCCGTAAGTCAGTGCGCGATGAACGGCTCTTCGCCTGCTGGCTGCTGAGCTGTTACGGCTTGCGCCGGTCGGAGGTGCTCGGCATCCGATGGTCGGCCCTCGAGGGCGACACGTTGGCCATTCGTCGGAGCCGTGTCCTGGTCGGCAACGACGCCGTCGAGGGCATGCCCAAATCTCGACGCAGCCTCCGCGAGCTGCCGCTACCTCCGGAACTGGCGGCAGCTCTGGAAAAACTCAAGGCACGGCAGCAGAAAGAAACGCAGGCGGCGGGTAACGCGTGGTCCGATGACCGCCTGATCGCTGTCCGGGCCGACGGCACCCCCATCCGCCATGAGTGGTACTCCGATGAGTTCCAGCGGCTACGTGACCGCGCCGGCCTGCGTCGTCTCCACCTCAAGGGTCTCCGCAACACGAGCGTCAGTCTGATGCTGGCCGGTGGTTTGCCGGTCCACGTCGTTGCCGCGTGGCACGGGCACGACCCCGCCGTGTCGCTGTCGATCTACTCGGACGCTCAGCGCGACGATCTACGCGCCGCCGGCGCCGCCCTCTTCGGCTGACCCTTGGCCCACTGAGATCCGCTTGGGACACTGTTGGGACACTGGGCAAAATCTTGCGGCCCGCCGAAATGACGAAACCCGCTCCGACCGAGGTCAGAGCGGGTTTTCTTGGTCGGGC
>NZ_JMDW01000005.1 GCF_000691525.1 Mycolicibacterium neoaurum ATCC 25795 | reverse complement strand
ACTCATGATTCGCTCGCTTCGCTCACTCATGCGATTGCCTCGCATGCTCGGCTCTCGCATTGCAGACTCATGATTCGCTCGCTCATGCCGATGGCCTTCCGATCGCATGGGGCTTGCCGTGATCGTGTGCACCGCTCCGGCGGATGAACGTCATGGCTCTTGTCCGCAACCGCCAACCGTCCTCAGTACGCGCGTAGGTGTCACGGTAGTAACCGATGCGCATATCGTGCGCGGAGTGCTCGATGAAGCACAGCGGTTGGGTGCCGGTCGCCTCATCCGCACCCTCGACCAGATCGATCAGCGCGGTACCGGTCATGAACAGGCCCTTGGGAGCGGCGTCGACAAGCACCGGAAATCGTTCCAACGCATAGGTTTCGCCGAATGCGCTGTAAGTGCCATCCGGGGTGAAGACGCTCACAAGGCCGTCGATGTCACCTTGAGTGATGGTGACGGCGTACTTGGCCAGCACCTGCTGAATCTCGATCAGGTCGTCAGTGTGACGTGGAGTCATCGGCGTACTCATTCTTGTAGACCTTCCCACCCTTCATTACAAATGTAACCGTTCGTGTAACGGTGATGTCTTGCAGGGGGTCCCCGGGCACGGCAATGATGTCGGCCAAATATCCCTCCGCCAGCCGCCCGAGGTCCTTGGCATTGATCAGATCGGCGGCGATGGTGGTCGCCGAGCGCAACACCGCCGCCGGCGGCATACCCCATTCGACGAGGGTGACCAGTTCGTCGGCGTTCTTGCCGTGGGGGATCGCCGGGGCGTCGGTACCGACGGCGATCTTGACGCCCGCCTCGTACGCCGCCTTGATCGACGTCTCCGCCTTGGGAAACATCTCTGCGGCCTTGTCCTGCAGTACCTTCGGCGCCTTGGAAACATCCATGGCCTGTGCCAGCCGGCGAGTGGTCACCAGAAACCGATCGTTGTCGACCAACATCTGGATGGCCTCGTCATCCATCAGGAAGCCATGTTCGATGCAATCGATTCCGCAGGCCACCGCGTGCTTGACCGCTTCGGCACCATGGGTGTGTGCAGCCACGCGCAGGCCCCGCCGGTGCGCCTCGTCGACGATCGCGCGCAGTTCCTCATCCGAATAGTGCTGGGCTCCGGCCTCGCCGGTCAGTGACATGACGCCACCGGACACGCACACCTTGATGAGCTGGGCGCCGTGCTTGATCTGATAGCGCACCGCCTTGCGGATCTCGTCGACACCGTTGGCGATGCCCTCCTCGACGGTGAGTTCGAGCGCACCGGGCATGAACGCCGCGAACATGGTCGGGTCGAGGTGGCCTCCGGTCGGCGTTATGGCATGGCCGGCGGGGACCACACGTGGTCCTTCGACCCAGCCGGCGTCGATTGCCTTGCCCAGGGCTACGTCGAGTAGGTAACCGCCGGTCTTGACGAAAAGGCCGAGGTTTCGCACGGTGGTGAACCCGGCGCGCAGGGTGCGGCGGGCATTGCCGACAGCGCGCAACACCCGCGTCGGGGGATCGTCCTGCACCTGGGACAGACCGGGGTTCTCGCCCCGCCCGCCCATCAGCAGGTTGACCTCCATGTCCATCAGGCCGGGTAACAGGATCGCGTCACCAAGGTCGATCACCTCGCCCTCGGGCTCCCCGCCGATTCCGACAATCCGGTCCCCATCGACACGAACGATGCCGGGGCGAACAATCGCCCCGGCATCGACGTCGACCAGACCCGCAGCTTTGAGGGTCAACACGACTAGACCACCGGCTCCTTGATGAGGTTGATATAGGCTGCGCCGCTGTCGAGCACGCGCGGCTGCTTCCACACCTCGATAGGGAAGCTCACCATCACGATCGACTGGCCCAGGTGCACCAGTGCTTTCGCGTCATCGGGCATGCCCTTGAGGGGGAAGCGGGCATCCACGTAGACCATGATGTCCTCGAGCCGGGCCATGCCGGCGTCGTAGAGCTGCTGCATCTCGGCCATCGTGGAGTTCAGCCGCTTCTGGTAGCGCTCCTCCTCGGTGGGCAGGCACCAGTCGGCAAAGCGCTCCAGGTCGGCGAACTCCTCCGGCAACTTAGACATTCACCTGCTCCTTTTCCGGTGCCTTCGCACCGCTGGCGGCACCGTTGCTCGCACCGTTGGTTTTGGCTGCCTGTTCGGCCTTGTGCCGGTCGACGTACTGGTGTGCCGTCATGTGCAGATGGCGAAGCAGGATTTCCTGGTCGCACAGCGGGAAGTCGAGCACGGCCCTGGTGCCGATCTGGGTCTGGGTGGCCTCCAGGGTGTTGGCGTCCTGGAACGCGTACTCCTTGAACGTCACCGCGGCCAGCTCCTGTGACAGCCGTTCGCGCAAGTTCTTCGGCGGCACGAAGTACAGGTCGGCTTCGAAGATGTGACTGTCCACCCCGGTGGGCCAATAGTTGTACGTGAGGTACCAACCGGGCACCCAGAACAGCAGCGTCCAGTTCGGGAAGAACTCGAAAGAGTCTGTGCCCCAAGTCTTGTGTCGCCCCGGGTTGATGGCCGGTGGCAATTCGTCGGGCAAGATGCCCTTGATATCGGGCCGGTCCCATGGGCCGAACAGGCCACTGTGCAGGATGCGTTCGATCGGTTTGACCATGTTGAGGTCCTTGGGCGGGGACATGCCGCCCCACGACGACACCATCGAGTGGTCACCCTTGATGTCGTAGGCCAGCGCCTCGAAGCCGAAGTTGGCCAGTTTCTCGGCCTCCTCCTTCTCCGCCTGCTTCATGTGCAGGATCGGCGCGTGATAGAACTCGGTGAACGCGTCGATGAACAGTTTCCAGTTGGCCTTGATCTCCGAGCGGTAGCTGTAGTGCTCGGTCATCTCGTGGAACGGATAGCCCTTCAGGCCCTTCCCGAAATCGCCGAGATACTCTTCCAATGACACCGCTTCGTCATCGAAGTTGACGAAGATGAACCCTTCCCAGACCTCGCAACGCACCGGCTTGAGCGGATAATCGGCCTTGTCGAGGTCGAAGAACTCGCTCTCCTGCTGTACGAACGTCAGGTCTCCCTTGAGGTCGTAGCGCCACGCGTGGTACTTGCACACGAACTGGCGGCAGCTGCCGGACACCTCCTCGCCGGGATAGTCGTTCCATACCAGCTTGTTACCGCGATGGCGGCACATGTTGTAGAAGGCACGAATCTCATCACCGTCGTTGACGATGATGATCGATACCCCTGGCCCCACGGACGGCAACTCGCGGGTGACGTATCGGCCCTTCTTGGGGATGAGCTCGACCCGGCCCATGTGCAGCCACGTCTTGCGGAAGATGGCCTGCTGTTCGAGCTTCCAGTGCTCGGGATCGATCGAGTCCTCGTAGTTGACCGGGGCGGTCCCGAGTTCGGGCCAGTTCTCGGTCCAGCTGCCGGCGGCCGGCTTCGGGAAAAATGCCACGGTGTACCTCTCCTGTGTGCGTCCGATATGCGATGAGGTGACGACGAACTCGGCCGGGGACCGAGGCTGCCCTCTCCACTATGAGAATCATATTCTCATATCTGACTAATAGATTTCCACCTTCCCGCCTGGGGGTCAATAGTCGGGCCTGGTCAACATGTCGGCACCGCCGCCGCAGGCGGCCAAATATCGCGGTCAGGCACCATTGTCAGCTTGTTGGACGTTGATTCTCACAGACAGAGAAGTTAGTTTGCATTGATGGAGAATCGACAACCGGGATCGGTCGGAGGGGTGCAGCTGTGCGTATCGACGACATGATCTTGGTCAGCGTCGACGACCACATCATCGAACCGCCGGACATGTTCGCCAACCATCTGCCGGCGAAGTACCGGGACGAGGCGCCGCGGCTGGTGCACAATCCCGACGGCTCGGACACCTGGCAGTTCCGTGACACCGTGATCCCGAATGTGGCGCTCAACGCGGTGGCCGGCCGTCCCAAGGAGGAGTACGGCCTGGAGCCCCAGGGGCTCGATGAGATCCGCAAAGGCTGCTACGACGCGGCCGAGCGGGTCAAGGACATGAATGCTGGTGGCGTGCTCGCCACCATGAACTTCCCGTCCTTCCCGGGCTTTGCCGCGAGACTGTTTGCCACCGAGGATGCCGACTTCTCGCTGGCGCTGGTGCGGGCCTACAACGATTGGCACATCGACGAGTGGTGTGGTTCGCATCCCGGGCGGTTCATCCCGATGGCCGTCCCGGCGATCTGGGATCCGCAACTGTGCGCCGACGAGGTCCGCCGGGTGTCGAAGAAGGGTGTGCATTCGCTGACCTTCACGGAGAACCCTTCGGCTTTGGGATATCCGAGCTTCCACGACATGGAGTACTGGAAGCCGCTGTGGGATGCACTGGTCGACACCGACACGGTGATGAATGTGCACATCGGATCCTCGGGACGGCTGGCGATCACTGCCCCGGACGCACCGATGGACGTGATGATCACGCTGCAGCCGATGAACATCGTTCAGGCCGCCGCCGACCTGTTGTGGTCGGCGCCGATCAAGGCATACCCGGACCTCAAGATCGCCCTCAGTGAGGGTGGAACGGGGTGGATTCCGTACTTTCTGGACCGGGTGGACCGCACCTATGAGATGCATTCGACGTGGACGCATCAGGACTTCGGTGACAAGCTGCCCTCGGAGGTGTTCCGCGAACACTTCATGACCTGCTTCATCTCCGACCCGGTCGGTGTGAAGAACCGGCACCTGATCGGGGTGGACAACATCTGCTGGGAGATGGACTATCCGCACTCGGACTCGATGTGGCCGGGTGCGCCAGAGGAACTGCACGATGTCTTCGAGACCTATGAGGTGCCCGATGACGAGATCAACAAGATCACCCACGAGAACGCGATGCGGCTGTACCACTTCGAACCTTTCACGCACGTCCCTCGCGAGGACGCGACCGTCGGTTCGTTACGCAAACAGGCTGAGGGGCATGATGTCTCGATCCGGGCACTGAGCAATCACGACAGCCGCGGTGGGTCCAGCGTCGCGGACTTCGCCGCCAGCGCACGGGCCATCGCGGGCGCCGAGGACTAGAGCGATCTGGACGATGACACCGGCTCTCAGTGCGGCGTGCCGGTGCCCGAGCAGGTGGCGTCACTTTTGAGGAGAGAACAGTGTCCGGAATGAACTTCGAACTGACAGAAGATCAGCAGCTGATCCGAAAGTCGGTGGCCGCGCTGTCGGCCAGGTTCGACGACCACTACTGGATGGAGAAAGACCAGGCCCACGAGTTCCCCACCGAGTTCTACGAGGCCATCGCCGCCGGCGGCTGGCTGGGAATGACCATTCCCGAGGAGTACGGCGGCCACGGTCTCGGTATCACCGAGGCCACCATCATGGCCGAGGAGGTGGCCCGCTCCGGGGGTGGCATGAATGCCGCCAGCGCCATCCATATGTCGATATTCGGTATGCAACCGGTCGTCGTCTTCGGGTCCGATCAGATGAAGGCAGAGACGCTGCCGCGCATCGCCAACGGCGATCTGCACGTCTGCTTCGGTGTCACCGAACCGGGTGCGGGCCTGGACACCTCGCGTATCACGACATTCGCCCGACGCGACCGGGACACCTATGTGGTGAACGGACGTAAGGTGTGGATCTCCAAGGCGCTGGAGTCCGAGAAGATTCTGCTGCTGACACGCACCACGCCGCGCGACGAGGTGGCCAAGCCCACCGACGGGCTCACGTTGTTCCTCACCGACATCGACCGCGATCATGTCGACATCCGCCCGATCAAGAAGATGGGCCGCAACGCGGTGTCCTCCAACGAGGTGTTCATCGACGACCTGCGAATCCCGGCGGACCACCGCATCGGGGAAGAGGGCAAGGGGTTCTCCTACATCCTGCACGGACTCAATCCGGAGCGGATGCTGATCGCCGCCGAGGCACTGGGTATCGGACGAGTGGCACTGGACCGGGCGGTGAAGTATGCCAACGAGCGGGTGGTCTTCGACCGGCCCATCGGGATGAACCAGGGCATCCAGTTCCCGCTGGCCGACTCGCTGGCCCGCCTGGACGCGGCCGAGCTGATCCTGCGCAAGGCAACCTGGCTGTACGACAACGGCAAACCTTGTGGGCGCGAGGCCAATATGGCGAAGTATCTGTGCGCGGATGCCGGATTTTCGGCAGCGGACCGCGCCCTGCAGACACACGGGGGGATGGGCTACTCCGAGGAGTACAACATCTCCCGGTTCTTCCGAGAGTCGCGCCTGATGAAGATCGCCCCCGTGAGCCAGGAGATGATCCTGAACTTCCTGGGCGCCAACGTCCTCGGCCTGCCCAAGAGCTACTGATGGGGCCCCTTCGTCGGGCCGAACGCGGCATGGTTATGTGAGGGCTGTGAGCGCACCGCTTAACGGGATCACCGTCATCGCCATGGAGCAGGCGGTATCGGCGCCGATGTGCACCAGGGTGCTGGCGGACTTCGGTGCTCGAGTCATCAAGATAGAGAATCCCACGGGCGGCGACTTCGCCCGTGACTACGATGACGTCGTCAACGGGATGGCCGCGCACTTCGTCTGGGCCAATCGGGGCAAGCAATCCGTCACACTCAACCTCAAGTCGCCGGCCGGTATGGATGTGTTGCATCGGTTGCTCGACGGCGCGGATGCCTTCGTCTCCAACCTCGCGCCAGGAGCAACCGCCCGTCTGGGTCTTGGACCCGACGACCTGCGCCGGCGCCACCCACAGGTGATCCCGCTGGAGATCGACGGTTACGGCCCTGGCGGTCCGCTGTCGCAGAAGCGCGCCTATGACCTGCTGGTCCAGGCGGAGTCCGGATCGTGTGCGGCCACCGGATATCCCGGGATGCCCGCCAAGCCCGGCGCGCCGGTCGCCGATATCACCACCGGCCTGTACTCGGCCTTGTCGATCATGGCGTTGTTGTTGGGTCGGGCTCGATCCGGCGCCACCGATGCCGCACCGTCCGTGGCGGTCAGCCTGTTCGACACCATGACCGACATCATGGGATACCAGTTGACCTACACCCAGCATTCGGGCATCGACCAGGAACCGCTGGGTATGAGCTCTCCCGCCGTCGCGCCGTACGGGTCATTCGGCACCCGAGATGGGCAGACCGTGGTGTTGGGTACCACCAACGACCGGGAGTGGCAACGGCTGGCCCGTGAGATCATCGAGCGTCCCGACCTGGCTGATGATCCCCGCTTCGCCACCAATGCGCAGCGCTGCTCGCATCGCGACGAACTCAACGCTGCCATCGAATCCTGGTGTCTGAATCATGATCTCGATGCCATCCAGGAGACCGCCGATGCTGCCGGCATCGGTAATTCGCGTTACAACAAACCGAGCGAGGTCATCGCCCATCCGCACCTACAGGCACGTGACCGCTGGCGCCGGGTCAGCACGCCCAACGGGGACATCGACGCGCTGTTGCCGCCGCCGGTGATCAGCGGCCATGAGTTGGCCATGGGGCCGGTGCCCGGACTGGGTGAGCACACCGAGGCCGTATTGGCTGAAATCGGGTACAGCGCCATGGAACTCGCCGATCTGCGGGCCGGTGGAGCGATCGGACCGGAGTACGAATGAGCGACGCGCTGCTGATCGATGACCGTGGCGGGGTACGCACCCTGACGCTTAACCGACCGCACCGCAAGAACGCCATCGATGGAGAACTCTGGAATGCACTGGCTGCCGCTCTGCGTGCCGTCGACGCCGACGACGCCGTGCGCGCGGTGGTGCTCACCGGGGCCGGTGGTGCGTTCTGCTCGGGAGCCGACATCGGCACCGGCGAGGCGGTGCACCCGCGGCGCAAGCTGCAGCGCCTCACCGATGTCGCGCTGGCACTGCACAATCTGACGGTACCTACGATCGCCAAGGTGAAGGGCGTCGCGGTCGGCGCAGGCTGGAATCTGGCGCTGGGATGCGATCTGGTGGTGGCGACACCGGAATCGAGGTTCAGTCAGATCTTCACCAGGCGGGGTCTTTCGGTTGATCTCGGGGGATCCTGGTTGCTGCCCAAGCTCGTCGGCTTGCAACAGGCCAAACGCCTTGTGTTGTTGGCCGATATGTTCGAGGCCGACGAGGCGCACCGGCTCGGCCTGGTCACCTGGGTGCGCGAGGCCGATGAGATCGATGGGTTCGTCGACACCCTCGCGCGCCGTCTGGCCGACGGCCCGCCATATGCACTTGCACAGAGCAAGGCGCTGCTCAACGATGGTGCCTCAGCTACCTTCGCCGAAGCGCTGGCCAACGAGTCGCGGGCTCAGCCAGGCAATTTCGCCACCGCCGACTCGGCGGAGGCATACGCGGCCTTCGGCGCCAAACGAGATCCGTCATTCACCGGAACCTGGGCTGTACCGCCCCCTTCCTCTGGGGCAGGAGTGGAGCGACCCGGGGGAAAACACAGTACGAAGGAGTCGTAGAGATGCGCGAGACCGTCATCGTCGGAGCCGTGCGAACCCCGGTCGGGAAGCGAAACGGCGGTCTGTCCGACCAGCATGCCGCCGATCTTTCCGCCGTCGTGCTCAACGAGCTCGCCGAGCGCACCGGCGTCGACCCGGGACTGGTCGACGATGTGGTGTGGGGCTGTGTGTCACAGGTGGGTGACCAGTCGAGCAATATCGGTCGTTACGCCGTGTTGGCCGCAGGTTGGCCAGAGTCCATACCGGGGACCACGGTCAACCGGGCCTGCGGATCGAGCCAACAGGCGCTGGATTTCGCTGTGCAGGCGGTGATGTCGGGCCAGCAGGATATCGTCGTCGCCGGTGGGGTCGAGGTGATGAGCCGGGTTCCGCTGGGGGCGGCACGAACCACCGGTCAGCCGTACGGACCGAAGGTGTTCGTCCGGTACGACGACTTCTCGTTCAACCAGGGCATCTCGGCCGAGCTGATATGCCAGAAGTGGGACCTCTCGCGCACCCGCTGCGACGAGTACTCGGTGCGGTCACACGAGCGCGCGGCCGCCGCCCAGGATGCCGGCGCGTTCATCGACCAGATCGTGCCCATATTCACCGAAACCGACGTCATCACCGATGACGAGGGCGTCCGTCGCGGCACCACGGTCGAAAAGCTGGCTGGTCTCAAACCGGCTTTCACCGACGACGGTGTCATCCACGCCGGAAATTCATCGCAGATCTCCGATGGTGCAGCCGCACTGCTGGTGATGACGGCCGACCAGGCCTTGAACCTCGGCCTTACCCCGCTTGTTCGATACCGCGCGGGCGCGGTCACCGGTGCCGATCCGGTGCTGATGCTTACCGGTCCCATCCCGGCCACGTCGAAGGTGTTGCGCAAGGCCGGCGTCGGCATCGACGAGGTCGGGGTGTTCGAGGTCAATGAGGCATTCGCGCCGGTGCCGTTGGCGTGGCTGGCTGAGACCGGGGTGGACGAGGAAAAACTCAACCCGCTCGGTGGAGCGATATCACTGGGGCATCCGCTCGGTGCATCCGGCGCGGTACTGATGACCAGGATGATCCATTACATGCGGGACAACGGAATTCGGTACGGACTGCAGACCATGTGTGAGGGCGACGGCACCGCCAACGCCACGCTGGTCGAGCTCGTAGCCTGAGCGAAAGGAACTTTGGATGCAACGCAATCTCTTCACCGAGGACCATGAGGCATTCCGCGAACTGGCCCGTGACTTCGTCGAGAAGGAAGTCGTGCCGGCCTATCCCGCCTGGGAGAAGGGTGGGCGCATGCCGCGTGCAGTGTTCGAGAAGATGGGCGCCCTAGGGATGTTGGGCATGGCCATCCCTGCGGAGTACGGCGGCGGTGACGCCCCGGATTATCGCTACAACGTGGTATTGCAGGAGGAGGCCGCGCGTGCGCTGGTGACGTTGTCCACGGTGCGTACCCAGCTAGAGGTGATCCTGCCGTACTTCCTGCACTACGCGAATGAGGAGCAGCGCAAACGCTGGTTTCCTGGCCTTGCCGACGGAACGTTGCTCACCGCGGTGGCAATGACCGAACCAGGTACCGGGTCCGACCTGGCTGGTATGCGGACCACCGCGGTGCGTGACGGGGATGATTGGGTTCTCAACGGGGCCAAGACTTTCATCACCGGTGGTATGCAGGCCGATCTGGTCGTCGTGGTCGCGCGCACCGCTACCGATCCTGACAACCGGCGCAAGGGGCTCACGCTGCTGGTGGTCGAAGACGGCATGCCCGGCTTCACGCGTGGCCGGGAACTGGAGAAGATGGGTTGCAAAGTGCAGGACACCGCCGAGTTGTCGTTCGTCGACGTCCGGGTGCCCGCGGCCAATGTGCTCGGCGAGGAAGGTGAGGCGTTCGGCTACCTCGGGCACAACCTGCCCCAGGAACGCCTGACGGTCGCGGTGGGTTCGGTGGCGCAGGCGCGATCGGCCATCGCAGCGGCCATCGGCTATACCAAGGATCGCAAGGCGTTCGGCACGCCGGTTGCGTCCTTTCAGAACACCAAGTTCGAGTTGGCCGCCTGCTCGGCGGAGGTGGAGGCCGCGCAGGCCATGCTGGACCGGGCGGTGGCACTGCACGTGGATGGCGAGTTGTCGGCGGCCGACGCGGCCAGGGTGAAACTGTTCTGCACCGAAATGCAGGCCCGGGTGATCGACCGCTGTCTGCAATTGTTCGGCGGTTACGGCTACATGATGGAGTATCCGATCGCCCGGCTGTATACCGATGCCCGGGTTGCGCGGATCTACGCCGGCACCAGCGAGGTCATGAAGGTGATCATCGCCAAGGATCTCGGCCTGTAGACACTTCACGGCTCGGGTGTAACGCCGGACGTCGTGAGAGAGCTCCAAAAAATTGTTCGGTGAGACCCTTGTCACAGGTCGGCAAACCAACCTACTGTGTGTTCAGTTGGTTGGTTGCGAACGTGACGAGGAGAGCGGTGACGACGACATCTGCCGCATCCGGCCCTCGGCCGTATGAGTCGCTGCTGGCCAAGGGTGAGGACCGTAAGCAGCGCATTCTCGCCGCCGCGGAGACCCTGCTGGCGCGCAATGGCTGGCGGAACACGTCGCTGGCACAGATCGCCCGAGAAGCCGGGGTGAGTGCTGCCGGTCTGTTGCACCACTTCGAATCCAAGGAGCAACTCCTGCACGCCGTGCTCGATGCGCGGGATTTCGATGATGACGCTCACGCCGACCGCAACGGCGATCTCGTCGCGAATATCGGACGGGTGGCCGAGCGGTTCCACCGGGCTCCGGCCTTGGTCGGCACCTTCACCGTGCTGCTGGTGGAGAACATTCAGCCCGACGCCCCACTGCACGACCGATTGGTCGCTCGCCAGCAGGCCGCCGTCGCCATCGTCGCCGACGCCATCCGGCGCGCACAGGCGGACGGGCGGTACCGCCCAGACCTCGACCCGGCCGTGAAGGCCGTGGAGATCCTCGCTTTCATCAATGGAATGGAGACAGCATGGCTACTCGATCCTTCGATTCCGCTCGCCGAGGTGTTCAAGGGGTACACCGAGGCGCTGGCTCGCGATTTCGATCCGGGGGTGACAACGGACAGGAGTTCGCCATGAGATACCGGCTCGATGTGGTGTCTCCCGGTGTGACCGAGGTGGTCCGCAATGCCGGCGGTTGGCTCGTCGACCGTGTGATGGCCGGTTGGGATGTGACCGTGCTGATCGCCGGTGCGGATGTAGATGTCCGCCCACTGCAGATCCTCGGGGTTGCCATCGGTGATCTGGAGACGGCGGTGCAGATGTGGGAGGGCCGTCCCCACCCGCAGACCGTGGCGGTGGCGGCCGATCTGTTCGTCAGCGACGCCCGGGTGCGCGAAGGAGTACTCGGGGCGCTGGACCAGGGCATGACAGAGGTCACGCTGTGGGGTGAGAGCTGGCCCCAGGAACTCGACAGCACAGTGGATTTCGTCCAGCACGAGCTCAGTGCGGCGGCGCGCGCCTTCAAGGCTCAGGCGCTGGCCGCCGCCGGTGAGAGTGCGCCGGTGGACCGCACCGAGGTCTTCCGCTGCGGTGTGATGTCTTGTCCGTCCGTAGCAGATGACCTGGTGCCGGCCAGTTAGACCAGTGTCGGCATCGCCGACCAGCCGCGGACCGCCGCCGTCTCCGAAGGGATGGCCCCGGTCCAGTCCACTTCCCACTCCGGGAATCGCTTGAGTATCTCTTCCAGCGCGACCCGACCCTCGAGCCGGGCAAGCGCGTTGCCCATGCAGAAGTGCGTTCCGGCGCCGAACGTCATGTGCGACTTCTGTTCCCGGTGGATATCGAAGACGTCCCCGTCGGGTGCGAACCGGCGATGGTCGCGATTGGCGGCGCCGACGAGCATGAGCATCGCCGAACCCTCCGGCACGGTCGTGCCGTAATACTCGACGTCGCGGGTGACGTAGCGGGCGATCTGCAGTGCGGGCGGCTCCCAACGCAGGATCTCTTCGATGGCCTGCGGTATCAGTGCCGGATTCTCAACGAGGTCGCGGCGTTGATCGGGATGGTCTGCCAATGTCTTACCCGCCCAACCCAACATCCGGGTGGTGGTCTCCGACCCGGCCGTGGCGATCACCGTCAGATACAACAGCAGCTCGTCACGGCGTAGTTTGCGCACGGTGCCGGTTTCGTCCTGGAACTCGGCGTTCAGCAAGTCGGTCATGATGTCGTCGGATGGGTGTTCGGAACGCCAGTCGATGAACTCGGCAAACACCTCACCGGTGGCCAGGGCGTCCACTGTCGTCCCTTGCAGCGTCTCCTCGCCGTGATCGGTGATGGCTCGCTGCCGGTCCTCCGGGATACCGAGCAACATACCGATGACGCGCATGGGCATCTGCTCACCGAGATCGTTGACGAAATCGAACCGGCTCGCGCCGGCGATCTTGTCCAGGCACTTGGTGGTGAACTCCCGGATCTGCGGTTCCAAACCCAAGACCTTGCGCGGGGTGAACATCCGAGACAGCAGATTGCGGTGAATATTGTGAATCGGCGGATCCTCGAAAATGAGAGTGCCGGGGGGTATTTCGATACCGGACTTGATGAGCTCCAGCAGCGCACCGCGCCCGGATATGAATGTCTCGTGGTCGACGACGCCCCTGTTGACATCGTCATAACGGCTCAATGCATAGAAGTCGTGCTGCTCGTTGTAATAGAGCGGGGCCTCCTCCCGGATCCGGGCGAACACCGGGAAGGGGTTCATGTTGAGGTCGATGTTGTATGGGTCGTAATAGAGGTCGGCCTCGGTCGGTGCGCTCATGCGTCTCCTGACGAAATGGTGGGCTGCTGAGCATCTGCCTAACAGAGTTCTGCCGGCGGGGTCAAGAGTGCGAAATGCGCACCAGGACTTTGCCAATAGCGTGTCCGTCTGCGACATGCCTCAAGGCGGCCGCTGACTCGGCGAGCGGGAACTCGGCACCGATGTGCGGGGTGATGGCACCCGTTGCCAGCAGCCGGCGCAACTCCGATTCGTTGCGCGCGAACTCGTCGGCGGACACATCCCGGAATTGGAAGCCCGCGACGGTGATGCCCTTGACCAGAACCAGGTTCAACGGAATTCGCGGGATGTCGCCCGAGGCGTATCCGACCGTCACGAAACGCCCGCCCCTGTGCAGGGAACGCAGCGCGGGCTCGGCCAGTGCGCCACCCACCGGGTCGAGCACCGCGGCGGCCCCGCCGGGCAGGGCCGCGCGCAGTGCCTGGCGCAGATCCCCGCCGCGGTGGTCGATACCGTGCACGGCACCGTACCGGGACGCGATCGCGAGCTTCTCGACGCTCGACGCCACGGCTGTCACCCGCGCGCCCAGAGCGGTTGCCGACGCCACGGCGGCCAGGCCCACGCCGCCGCCGGCGCCCAGCACCACGACGTCATCACCCGGTGTCACCCGCGCTACCGAACGCAGCGCGTGATACGCCGTACGGAACGCCACGCCAGATGCGGCTGCGATCCGGTCGTCGGTACCGATCGGCACCATCGTCAACGCCGCAGGCGGCAGGCAGATCTCCTCGGCGAACGCACCGGACATCGCGGTTCCGGTCACCCGGTCACCGACGGCGAAAGCCGATGCCATGCCGTCGGTCTCGACCACCACACCGGTGAACTCGCTGCCCGGCACGAACGGCGGTGGGACATCAACCTGGTATCGGCCGGCCACCAGTAGCACATCCGGAAAGTTCACCGCCGCCACGCGTACCCGCACACGCAGCTGTCCGTCGGCACGTGCGGGGGAGGGCAGCTCCCGGACCTCGACCACCTCGGGCGGACCGTGCGCCGGGCAGACCGCGGCCCTCACCGGTAGTCGCTGGACTCGGCGAGTTCGGCCGCCGAGGCCATCAGATCGGTGACCACCGGTCCGAATGCCAGCAGCTTCTCGTCGTCACCGGCGCGTTGATACCCCTGCTCCAGCACGATGGCCAGCTTCCACTTCGCCAGCACCAGGTAGTAGTCCAGATCATCGACCTGCCGTCCGGACACCTCGGCATAGTGACCGACCACCTGGTCGCGGGTCGGCGCCCCGCGCATGTCGACGTAATTCATCGCGGCGTGGTCGTTTTCGTGTGCAGGCCAACTCTGCACCATCCAGCCCAGATCGAGTTTCGGGTCACCGACCGTGCCCATCTCCCAGTCGACGATAGCCGCCAGCTGCGCGGGCGCCCCGTGCCGGTACATGACATTGGCGAACTGATAGTCACCGTGCATCAGCCCCGGGATGAAATCCAGTGGCTTGTGCGCCTTCAGCCAGGCCGTCGCGGTCTCCAACCCGGGCAGTTCCCGCTTGTTGATGCGCTCCAGGAAGCCGATCCAGCGGTCGACCTGACGCTCGTGGAAGCCATCGGGCCTGCCCAGATCGCCGAGGCCACGGGATTTCCAGTCGACCGTGGACAGTAGTGCGATGCCCTCGGCCAGTTGGTAGCTCAAACCGGGCCGGGCGTCGAGATCGTCGTCGAACGGGTCGGGCCAGCGACCGTGCTGGTCCATCGGGGACCAGCCGTCGACGAAACCCATCAGGTAGAACGACCGGCCGAGCACGTCCGGGTCGGCGCACACGCCGACGGCCTCGGTGTGCGGGACGTCGGTGCCGTCGAGTGCCTCGATGATGCGCCATTCCCGCAGGATGCCCTTGTCGCGGTCGGGCGGGGCGCCCGGCGGCGGCATCCGCAGCACGCTGCGGTGCTCGCCGCGGGTGAGTTCATAGATGACGTTCTGGGTGCCGCCGGACAGGAAGCGGGCGTTCAGTGGTGCGCCGGTGCCGGGCAGTCCGGCGTGGTCCATCCAATCGGCAAGGCGGCCAACGTCGATCGCCGGCGTGCTCACAGGTTGCCCACCTCGGCTTCCAGATGTTCGGCGAATCTGGCGCGGGCCGCGTCGCGCTTGCCGGGAATCCACTCGGTCGGCCAGGGCCCGTCGGTGGCGGTGTAGTCCCGCAGCACCTGCTTGGCCACCGTGGTCTTGTGCACCTCGGTCGGACCGTCGGCCAGCCCCATCACCGCGGCCCCGGTCACCATGCCGAGGAACGGCATCTCGTTGGTGACGCCGAGCGCACCGTGCACTTGCATTGCCCGCCAGGCGATATCGTGCAGCACGGTGGGCATGACCACCTTCACCGCAGCGATGTCCTTACGGACCTTCTTGTAGTCGTTGTACTTGTCGATCTCCCACGCGGTGTAGAGCACCAACAGTCGGAACTGCTTGAGCTGGGCGTAGGAATCGGCGATGTATTGCTGCACGGCTTGCTTCTCGGAGAGCAGGCTGCCCGCGGTGTGCCGCGACAGCGCGCGCTCGCACATCATGTCGAGCGCCTTCTGCGCGAGACCGATGGTGCGCATCGCGTGATGTATGCGACCTCCGCCCAACCGGGTCTGGGCGATGACGAAGGCCTGGCCCTCACCGCCCAGCAGCGCGGAGTCCGGCACCCGGACGTTGTCGTAGTGGATGAGCGCGTGTGACCCCTCGCCGTCGGCCTCGCCGTAGAGGCCGGAGTTGCGCACGATGGTGACGCCGGGGGTGTCGGTGGGCACCAGGAACATCGACATGCCCTGGTACGGGCTGACATCGGGGTTGGTGACGACCATGACGATCAGGAACGATGATGTCGAGGCGTTGGAGGAGAAGAACTTGTTGCCGTTGATGATCCAGTCGTCACCGTCGCGCACGGCAGCGGTGCGGAACTGGGTGGGGTCGGCCCCGCCCTGCGGTTCGGTCATGGAGTAACACGAGAACACCTCGCCGTCGAGCAGTGGGCGCAGATAGCGCTCCTTCTGCTCGGGTGTGCCGTAGTGCGCGATGATCTCGGCATTTCCGGTATCGGGTGCCTGGCAGCCGAACACGATCGGCGCCCACTGGGAGCGGCCCAGGATCTCGTTCAGCAGAGCCAATTTCAGCTGTCCGAAACCCTGACCACCGAGTTCGGGTCCCAGGTGGGTGGCCCACAGACCCTTGTCCCGCACCCGGTGCTTCAAGGGGTCCACGACGGCGCGGCGGGCCTCGTCCAGCGGGGTGAACTGCAGGTGCGGCCAGATCAGATCCAGCGGTTCGACCTCATCGCGGACGAAGGCGTCCGCCCAGGCCAGGAGTTCGGCGAACTCCGGATCGGTTTCGAAATCCCATGCCATGGCTGGCTCCTTCGGTGTCCCGCGCCGAGAACGATAGTCGAACCGACGATGCTGGCAGACTGGTTTCATGGGGTTACGCATCGCAGGTACGGCGTTCGGACTGATCGCTCTCGGCGCCGGCGGCATACAGCTGTGGGCCTATGCGGTCACCGATTGGCCGCGGCACCTGGTCCTCGGGGTGTTCGCCTGCGCGGTCGGGTTATGCGTGCTCATGGCTTTGGGCCGGACTTCCTTGTCAGATAGTCGATCTGACGGTGTATCGCGATCAAGGCGAAAAACGGAAGGATCATGAACGGCACGTTCTCTGCGATGAATTTGAACCACAAGCCGAACGCGCCCTGGCCGATATCGCCGAAGCCGGCACGTACCTCGGATGCGAAGTACACTCCGGTGCTGCTGATCAGCATCGCGCAACCGGCGAACGCCAACCAAAGGTATCGGATTCGGGACTCGGTCGGCAGATCGGTGCGAATCAACTTGAGCCACACGCCGAACAACATGGCGCCGGTGAGGACGCCGATCAACTCCAACCCGAAGATCCAGGTATTGCCGCTGGTGTAGCGGGTGTCAGCCAGTCCGTACTGCCACCACAGCCACCTCCAGCCGGGGTCTGTGGTCGGCGTCCACCAGTTCAGCGGATGGCCGATCAGAAAGATCGTCTCGTAGCCGAGCTGGCTACCTGCGGTATAGGGAAGATAGATCAGCGTGAGCTCGGATGCCCGCTGAAGCCGGGTGCGCTGCTCACCGTGACCTGTCCAGAAGTACACCAGCGGTAGCACGATGACGGGCAGCCCGAAGGCCAGGTTGGCGACGACGTCGACGGTGAAGCTCGGCGGCAGCAGTCCGGTACCCACGCCGATGACCGCAGCGGTGAAGGCGAATCCGGTGATCGCGGTGAGTGCGATGTAGGCCCGACGTCTATGCGGTGCCCAGGGCTGGGCCAGGGCGGGCTCGGTGTTCCCGGTCTCGGCAACAGCTGTCATGCGTCGTCAGGGTAGGCGGTTCGCCGCCCGATGTTGTGCGAATGCTCAGCATTGCCGAACATGTGCTTGTCAAGGCCGCAATTGCACTCGTTGACGGCGGCCTGCGCCTGTGGAAATGTGATACTCAACTATGAGAGGCGCATTCTCATCGCGCAGGAACGGAGTGAACATGGCGATCGACCCAGCCGGCATCGACTGGTTCAAGGATCCGCGGCTGGTAGCCGATCCCTATCCGTATTTCAATGCGTTGCGGGACAAGTGCCCGGTGCAGCCAGAGGACATCTATGGCGTGACCATGGTGACGGGCTGGGAAGAAGCCGTCTCGGTATACAACGACGAGGAGACCTTCTCCTCGTGCACATCGGTCACGGGTCCGTTCCCCGGTTTCCCTGTGCCGCTGGAAGGCCGCGATGATGTCGCCGAGCTCATCGAGAAGCACCGGGACGAGCTGCCGTTCAGCGATCAGCTGCCCACGCTCGACCCACCGGTGCACACCAACCATCGCTCGCTGATGATGCGGCTCATCACGCCCAAACGACTCAAGGAGAACGAGGACGCGATGTGGCAGCTCGCCGACGAGGTGCTCGACGAGTACCTCGCTGCCGGGCACGGTGAGTTCATCAAGGGCTTCGCCAGTCCCTTCACCCTGCTGGTGATCGCCGACCTGCTCGGCATCCCGCCCGAGGACCGCAATGCGTTCGTCGACGGCATCTCGCAGAACTCCGGTGGCGGCGTCGGTAGCACCGGCAGCGAGTCACTCTCGCACAGCCCGCTTGAGTTCCTCTACGGTCAGTTCGAGGCCTACATCGAGGACCGCCGCATCAATCCGCGCGAGGACATCCTCACCGGCATGGCCACCGCATTGTTCCCCGATGGCACCACCCCGAGTCCGGGTGACGTGGCCCGCGTCGCCACCAATGTCTTCTCGGCGGGCCAGGAGACCACGGTCCGGCTGTTGGGTACTGCGGTGAAGGTGCTTGGCGATCGTCCGGATGTGCAACAGCAGGTGCGTGCCGACCGCAGCCTGCTGCCGAACTTCATCGAAGAGGCGCTGCGCTTCGAGAGTCCGGTCAAGGGGGACTTCCGGTTGTCGCGGACCCCGGTGACGGTGGGGGACCAGGAGTTGCCGTCCGGGCGCACAGTGATGGTGGTCAACGGCGCCGCCAACCGGGATCCGCGGCGGTTCGAGGATCCGGACACCTTCGACCCGGCGCGCAAGAACGCCCGTCAGCATCTGGCGTTCGGGCGTGGCATCCATTCCTGCCCGGGGGCGCCGTTGGCCCGCGCCGAGACGCGTGTCGGACTGGAACGGCTGCTGGACCGCACCACCGACATCCGCATCTCGGAGGACAAGCACGGACCGGCCGGGCAGCGGGACTACAACTACATCCCGACGTTCATCTTGCGTGGGCTGACTCATCTGCACCTGGAGTTCGACGTCAAATGAAGGTCGAAGTGGACGAGGACCGCTGCGCGGGCCACGGTATGTGCCTGACGTTGTGTCCCGAGGTCTTCGACCTGTCCGACGACGGCTGGGCGGTCGCCGCGCCGGGGGAGGTGTCGACCGAACACGAGGCGGCCGTCGAAGAGGCCATTGCCTGCTGTCCCGAGAACGCCATCCGCAAGCTCTGACCACACCCATTCACCGACAAGGAGTTTCACGCCATGGCCAAGGGCTACGTGATCATCACCGAAGACATCAAGGACCCGGCCGGAATGGCCGAATACGGCAAGCTGGCGAGCAAGGCGATGGCCGGTGCCACAGTGCTGGGTTTCGGCCCGGCCGTCGAGACGCTCGAGGGTGAGTGGCGCGGAACCCAAACGGTGCTGCTGGAATTCGAATCCGTCGAGGCGGCCAGGGAGTGGTATTACTCCGACGCCTACCAGGAGGCGGTCAAGCTGCGTCAGGCCGCGGCCGACTGCAACGGAGCGATCATCGCCGGCTTCTAACCTGGCAATCGGGAGTATCAACTACTTGTCATTCAACTGGGTGGGCGCTACCGTCAGAGCATGGCGCGCTTCCCGAAACCGGCAGAGGGTAGTTGGACCGAGCACTATCCGGATCTGGGTACCGGACCGGTCTCCTACGAGGACTCGATCAACCCGGAGATCTACGAGCTCGAACGTCGGGCCATCTTCAAGAGGGCCTGGCTGAACGTGGGCCGGGTGGAGTTGCTGCCTCGCAAGGGCAGCTACTTCACCAAGGAGATGAAGGCCGCCAACACCTCGATCATCTTGTGCCGCACGACAAAAGGTGAGGTGAAGGCGTACCACAACATCTGCAGGCATCGCGGGAACAAGCTGGTGTGGAACGATATGCCGCTGGAGGAGACTGCCGGCACCTGTCGTCAGTTCATCTGCAAGTACCACGCCTGGCGCTATGACCTGGAAGGCACGCTGACCTACGTCCAGCAGGAGGAGGAGTTCTTCGACCTGGACAAGGATCGTTACGGGTTGGTGCCGGTGCACTGCGAGGTGTGGGAGGGGTTCATCTTCGTCAACTTCGCGCCCGAACCCGAGCAGACGTTGACCGAATTCCTCGGCCCGATGATCACCGACCTGTCCGGCTATCCGTTCGGCAAGATGACCTCGCGGTTCACCTATCGCTCTGAGGTGAAGGCGAATTGGAAGCTCTACATGGACGCGTTCCAGGAGTTCTACCACGCGCCCGTGCTGCACGCGAACCAGACGCCGACCGGGTACTCCAAGGCCGCCGCCGAGGCCGGTTTCGAAGCGCCGCACTATTGGATCGAGGGACCGCACCGGTTGGTGAGTACCTCCGGGGTGCGTGCGTGGGAGATGGCCGACGAGATGCGCAAGCCCATCGAGGACATCTGCCAGAGCGGACTCTTCGGTCCATGGGACAAACCTGATCTCGGTGCGATGCCGGCCGGTCTGAATCCGGCGAAATGCGATCCCTGGGGCCTGGATTCGTTCCAGTTGTTCCCGAATTTCGTCATCCTGTTCTGGGGCCAGGGCTGGTATCTGACCTACCATTACTGGCCGACATCGTTCAACACGCACACCTTCGAGTGCACGCTGTACTTCCCGCAGCCACGCACACCGCGGGAACGGCTGGCCCAGGAACTGGCGGCGGCCTCGTTCAAGGAATACGGCCTGCAGGACGCCAACACCCTGGAGGCAACCCAGACCAGCATCGAATCCCGGGTGGTCGACGAGTTCCTCTACTGCGATCAGGAGATCCTGCTGCGCCACCTGCACAAGGAGACCGCGGCCTGGATCGAGGACTACCAGCGCAAGACGGCGGGGGTGTGAGGGCCATGTTGCCTGCCGAATTCGCCGATCTGGAACAGTTTTCGGAGTGGATCCTGCCCACCGAGGCGCAGCGGTACGCCAAGCGGTTGGACAGTTCCATGACCGAGATGCAGGCCTTCTACGAGGCCGTCACCGCACGCGCCGAGGAGGCCATCTCCTACTGCGACAAGTTCAGCCTCGACGACATGCCCGAGGATGTGCTGCACCTCATGCAGCTGCTGTACTCGATGGTCACGGTGTCCTTCCCCGTCGAATGCTGGAAGCAACCGAGGGTGCCCGATTCCGGGGCCACCAGCCTGGACTGCGTCTACGAGCCCGTCCCTTGACGTCTTCATCTCCCGTCGCTTCGCTCGCCCCGACCATTCTGAAGGCCGCGCGGTGGGCCGACGTCGACACCGGCGAGATCCATTCACCCGCGGTGATCGTGATCGAGGAGAATCGCATCACCGCGGTGAATCCCGAGGGACCGCTACCGGATTCGGCCATCGTGATCGACCTCGGTGACGTGACACTGCTGCCAGGTCTGATGGACATGGAGCTCAACCTGCTCATCGGCGGGCCGGGCAGTCCGGAGGGGTTGCCCACCCCGATGCACGGGGTACAGGACGATCCGGCCTACCGGACGTTGCGCGGGGCGGTGAACGCGCGCACCACCCTGGACGCCGGGTTCACCACCGTGCGCAACCTGGGTCTGATGGTCAAGACCGGCGGGTACCTGCTCGACGTCGCGCTGCAGCGCGCCATCGACCAGGGTTGGCATGCCGGCCCGCGCATCTACCCCGCCGGGCACGCCGTCACACCGTACGGCGGACACCTGGATCCCACTGTCTTCCAACGGCTCGCCCCGGGCGTCATGCCACTCTCGGTGGCCGAGGGGATCGCCAACGGGGTGCCGGATGTCATTGCCTGCGTGCGGTACCAGGTTCGGCACGGCGCCAAGCTGATCAAGGTGTCCGCCTCCGGTGGTGTGATGTCCCACAGCACGGCACCGGGCGCGCAGCAGTATTCGGACGCGGAGTTCGAGGCGATCGCCGACGAGGCGCACCGGGCGGGGGTGAAGGTGGCCGCACACGCGGTCGGCGACAGCGCCATCCGGGCGTGTATCCGAGCCGGGATCGACTGTATCGAGCACGGATTCCTGGCCACCGACGAGACGATCCAGATGATGGTCGACCATGGCACCTTCCTGGTGTCGACCACCTATCTCACCGACGCGATGGCGATCGACCGGATCGCGCCGGAGCTGCGGGAGAAGGCGCTCGAGGTGTTCCCGCGGGCAAAGGCGATGCTGCCCAAGGCCATCGAGGCCGGTGTCCGCATCGCATGTGGCACCGATGCGCCGGCCATCCCGCACGGGCAGAACGCCAAGGAGCTGGTCGCACTGGTCGGTCGTGGGATGACGCCGATGCAGGCGATCCGGTCCGCGACCGTGATCGCGGCCGAGCTCGTCGACGCCGAACACGAACTGGGACGCCTCGCCGAGGGCTATCTGGCCGATATCATCGCCGTACCGGGCGATGTGTCCCGCGATATCTCGGCCACGCTGGACGTGCGGTTCGTCATGAAGGATGGCGTGGTCGTCAAGGGTTAGAGGATGGGCGGCTGGGATGGGCGACGATATTGCTGTTGAACTGACCGACAACATTCTCTGGCTGCTCAAGCAGGCCTTCTACTTCTCCCTCACCTCGGTCAACGACTCGGTGAAACCGCATGGTGTCAGCACCGCCCAGATAGGCGTGCTGCGCCAGCTGGCGAACCAGCCCGGCCTGTCGGCCGCCGAGCTGGCCCGCCGGCTGCTTATCAGCCCGCAGGGAGTGCAGCTCGCGGTGACCGCGCTGGAGAAGCGAGGGCTGGTCGAGCGCAAGCAGGATCCGCAGCACGGCCGGATCCTGCAGACCTTTCTCACCGATGAGGGGCGCAGCATCGCCGCCGCGGTGGTCAGCGACGCCGTCAAGGCGCACGACGCCGTATTCGGCGTGCTCAGCCGGGCCGAGCAGGAACAGCTGCGGGAGCTGCTCAGCCGGGTCGTCGAGCAGGGCACCGGGCACACCTTGTATGCCGATCATATCGATTGATGCCAAG
Source organism: Mycolicibacterium neoaurum ATCC 25795 (assembly GCF_000691525.1). GTDB lineage: Bacteria > Actinomycetota > Actinomycetes > Mycobacteriales > Mycobacteriaceae > Mycobacterium > Mycobacterium neoaurum. Next base: position 375,199 of record NZ_JMDW01000005.1, on the reverse strand, counting down.
TACTTGAGATATATGACAAGTACTTGATATGTTCGGCGGGATGAACCCCGTCGACGGATTTTCGCCGCTGCGCATCAAAGAGGTGGTGCGGGAGACCCGTGATGCCTTGTCGCTGGTGCTCGACATCCCGGAAACCGAGCAGCGGCGGTTCACCTATCAGGCGGGGCAGTTCCTCACCCTGCGCGTCACCGTCGGGGGTCAGGAATATCGGCGCTGCTATTCGATGTCGTCATCCCCGGCGCTGCAGCAGGATCTGCGTGTCACCGTCAAGCGCGACGGTGCCGGTGTGGTGTCGAACTGGCTCAATGACCATGTGGCCCCGGGAGATCAGATCGAGGTCGCTGCGCCGGCGGGCCGGTTCGTCCGATCCGACAGCGATCGCGAGCTCATCGCGTTCGCCGGCGGGAGCGGGATCACGCCGGTGTACTCGCTGATCCAGACGGTGCTTGCCGCGGCGGGCCGGGCGCGACTGCTCTACGCCAACCGTGCCGCCGAGTCGGTCATCTTCGCCGATGCATTGGCCGGGCTCGCCGATCGACACGAGGACAGGTTCGTCCTGCAGCATCACCTCGATGCCGAACAGGGCGTGGTGACCGCCGAGATCATCACCGAATTCCTCGGCGCAACAGACGATGTCGCCGGTGCCGACTACTACGTCTGCGGCCCGGCGCCGTTCATGGACACCGTCGAGAAGGTTTTGCTGTCTGCCGGGGTGCCGGCCGATCAGCTGTTCCTGGAGCGGTTCAGCGCGGCGCCGGTGCCGGTCGACGACGAGGTGCCGGTCACCGAAGAGGTCACCATCGAACTCGACCGGCAGACCGTCACCGTCGGCTACCGGGCGGGTAACACCCTGCTGCAGACCGCGCGGATGGCCGGGCTGAAGGCGCCGTCGTCCTGCGAGACAGGTTCCTGCGGAACGTGTATCGCGCAGGTGACCGAGGGCAGTGCGCGGCTGCTGAACAACGACGCGCTCGATGACGACGAGATCGCCGAGGGGTTCGTCGTCACCTGTCAGGCGTTGCCGACCAGTCGCACGATCCGGTTTGTCTACGAGTAGGGAGGGTCGATGAGTCGCGTTGCGGTGGTGACCGGCGGGGCGTCCGGTATGGGCGAGGCCACCTGCCACGAATTGGGCAGGCGGGGGCACAAGGTTGCCGTGTTCGACGTGAATGCCACCGCGGCGCAGCGGGTCGCCGAGGAGTTACGGGCCGACGGGGTGACCGCGCTGGCGGTGGCCGGTGACGTTTCCGACCGGACGGCCGTAGACGACGCGTACGCCAAGGTTCGAAGTGAGCTGGGACCGGTGGAGATTCTGGTGACCAGTGCCGGACTGTTCGGCTTCGCGCCCTTCGAGGAGATCTCGTTGGAATCCTGGAACCGGATCATCGCGGTGAACCTGACCGGGACTTTTCACTGCTGTCAGGCGGCGCTCCCGGACATGGTGGCCTCCGGCTGGGGCCGGATCGTGATGATCTCATCGTCCAGTGCGCAACGCGGATCACCGTTCGCCGCCCACTATGCGGCCTCCAAGGGCGCGCTGCTGACATTGACCAAATCGCTGGCCCGTGAATACGCCACGAGCGGTATCACGGTCAACAACATCCCGCCGTCGGGCATCGAGACGCCGATGCAGCATCAGGGCCAGGCGGCCGGATTCCTCAAGAGCAACGAGGAGATCGCGGCGAACATCCCGATGGGTCGGCTGGGAACCGGGGCCGATATCGCGGCGGCGGTGGCGTTTCTGTGCTCCGAGCAGGCCGGGTACATCACCGGTCAGACCCTCGGCGTCAACGGTGGAGGTGTGATGTGACGACACGTGCAGCGACAAACAAATGGCCCAAACCGGAAGAGGGATCCTGGACCGAGCACTACCCGGAGCTGGGAACCGGTCCGATCTCGTTCCGCGACTCGACCTCACCGCAATTCTACGAGTTGGAACGCGAGGCGGTGTTCAAGCGCGCCTGGCTGAATCTGTGCCGGGTCGAGGACATCCCCTCGGTAGGTAGCTATCTCACCAAGGAGGTCGAGGCCGCCAATGCCACGTTGGTACTGGTGCGCGGCGATGATGACCGGGTGCGGGCGTTCCACAATGTGTGCCGGCACCGTGGTGCCAAGCTGGTCGAGGGCGCCGGCGTGGTGCCGGAGTTGGTGTGTGCGCAGTCCGGCTGGCGCTACAGCTTGGACGGGAGGCTGCTCCACGTCCCGAATATCGAGCGATACTTCGATCTCGACATCGCCGACTACGGTCTGCTCGAGGTGCACTGCGATGTGTGGGCGGGCTTCGTCTTCATCAACTTCGACGTCCGGCCGAGGCAGACCCTGCGAGAGTTCCTCGGACCGATGATCACCGGCCTCGACGACTACCCGTTCGGCAAGCTCACCGAACGCTACGACTGGGTGGCGCACAACAACAGCAACTGGAAGATCTTCGCCGATGCCTTCCAGGAGTACTACCACGTGCCCTCGCTGCACACCCAGCAGGTGCCTGCCGAGGTGCGAAACCCCAGTGCCGGCTTCACCTGTGGGCATTTCCAGCTCGATGGGCCGCACCGGCTGGTCTCCACCGCCGGCACCCGGCGCTGGTTGTTGGCGCCGGAGTACATGTACCCCATCGAGCGCGCCACCCAAAGCGGACTCGTCGGGCCCTGGCGCACACCGGATATCGGAGACCTACCCGCCGGCCTCAACCCGGGCGGTATCGAGCCGTGGGGGATCAGCAATTTTCAGATCTTCCCCAATCTGGAGATCCTGATCTACGGCGGCTGGTACCTGCTGTATCGGTACTGGCCGACCTCGCACAACACCCACCGGTTCGAGGCGTACACCTACTTCCACCCGGCTCGCACCGTGCGCGAGCGCATAGAGCACGAAGTGGCCGCGGTGGTGTTGAAGGAGTTCGCCCTGCAGGATGCCGGCATGCTGGGCGGCACCCAGGCCGCGCTGGAGTACGACGTGATCGACGACTTCCCGATCAACGATCAGGAGATCCTGGTGCGGCATCTTCACAAGGTGGCCGTCGACTGGGTCGAGGAGTACCAGAACCCATGAGCACCAAGCGGTTACCGAGCGCCTTCGCCGAGCTGGAGGCCTTCGCCGACACCTGGTGTCTGGCCACCGAGACCGAGCGCTGGGAACGAAGGCTGTCCAGCACGATGCCCGCGATGCAGGAGTTCTACGACGCGTTCTTCCCGCGACTGGAAGAGGCCATCGAGTACTGCGACAAGTACCCACTCGACGATGTGCCCGACGACGCGCTGAACCTGCTGCGCCTGATCTATTCACTGGTGATGGTCGCGATGGCGATCGAGATCATGCACCAACCCGCGCCTGTGGACGCCGCCGACGCGGTGATGATCCGCACCGGCGAACCCGCACCCTGACGAAAGGACACGCCATGAGCGTGCTCACCATCAACAAGCTCACCTCCTCGGTGGGTGCCGAGGTCACCGGTGTCGACCCGGACCGGCTGGCCACCGATGACGGACTGGCGACGGCGATCCTGGAGGCGCTGGAGGACAACGGGGTGCTGGTCTTTCACGACATGCATCTGAATCCCGAAGCCCAGGTGGCATTCTGTGAGCGGCTCGGGGAGATCGACCGGTCCGCCGACGGGCACCACCCGGTGTCGGGGATCTACCCGATCACACTGGACAAGTCGAAGAACAAGGCTGCCGAATATCTGAAGGCGACCTTCGACTGGCATATCGACGGATGTACGCCCTCGGCTCCCGACGAATGCCCACAGAAGGCCACGGTGCTCTCGGCGCTGCAGGTCGCCGCCCGCGGCGGTGAGACGGAGTTCGCCAACTCCTATGCCGCCTACGAGACGTTGACCGAGGGGGACAAGGAGCGCTACGCCGGGCTGCGGGTGGTGCACTCCCTGGAGGCGTCGCAGCGCCGGGTGTACCCCGACCCCACCCCCGAACAGCTGGCGCGCTGGAAATCGCGCCCCACGCAGGAGAACCCGTTGATCTGGACGCACCGCAGCGGCCGCAAGTCACTGGTGCTCGGCGCGTCGGCGGATCATATCGTCGGCATGGACCTCGACGAGGGCCGGAGCCTGCTCGCCGAACTGCTGGAGCATTCGACGACGCCGGACAAGGTTTACAGCCACACGTGGTCGGTGGGGGACACCGTCATCTGGGACAACCAGGGTGTGCTGCACCGGGCGGCGCCCTATGAAGCGAACTCTCCGCGAGAGATGTTGCGCACCACCGTGCTCGGGAACGAGCCGATCCAATAGGGCTGCCGGACGCCCGGTGCGCCCCGAGCTACGCCCGCGCCGGTCCGCCCCGGATCGTGAACGACCCGGCATCGTCGATCGCGTCGATGTTCGCGGCGAATGCCTCGGCGGTCTGGGCCTGCAGGTCGGCCCCGGCGGTCTCGGCGATGAACACCCGCGATACGTGCTTGCCGCCGACCCGGTAGATGTTCGCCGTGCGCTCACAACTCTCGTGCGCCAGGTACACCACCACCGGGGTGACATCCTCGGGGGCCAGATCCTTCACCAGCTCGGTCATGGTGTTCTCGGTCATCCGGGTCTTGGCGATCGGGGAGATGGCGTTGACCCGAATGTTGTTGCGCTGTCCCTCGATTGCCAGCACGTTCATCAATCCGACCAGCCCGGTCTTGGCCGCGCCGTAGTTGGACTGCCCGAACGTCCCGAACAACCCCGATCCCGATGTCGTCATCACGATCCGGCCGTAGTCCTGCTCGCGGAACACCGGCCACGCCGCGCGCGTCACATTGAACGCTCCGCGCAGATGGACATCGAGCACCGCGTCCACCTGTTCGGCGGTCATGTTCTTGAACGCCGCATCCCGCAGGATCCCGGCATTGTTGATCAGCACGTCCACCCGGCCGAACGCATCGGTCGCCGACCCGATGATGGCCTTGCCGCCGTCCTCGGTGGCGACCGAATCGGTGTTGGCCACCGCCGAACCACCCGCGGCGGTGATCTCGTCGACCACCGCCTGCGCCGCCGAGGTCGATGCACCGGTCCCGTCGACGGACGCGCCCACATCATTGACGACGACATGCGCTCCGCGCCTGCCGAATTCCAGTGCGTGGCAGCGACCCAGGCCACCGCCCGCACCGGTCACCACCACGACCCGACCATCGAAGTTCAACATCTCCGAATCCATGGGGGACACCTGTTTCACGCTCCTGTCGCAACGGCGATCGATTTGGTCTCCAGATAGCCTTCCAGGCCCTCGCGACCGAGTTCGCGGCCGTACCCGCTGTCCTTCACCCCACCGAACGGCGCAAAGGGGTCCATCGTGTAGCCCTGGTTGACCCCGAACGTACCGGTCTCGATCCGTGCCGCAATGCCCAGCCCCCGTTCGACATCCGCCGTCCACACCGAACCGGCCAGCCCGTACCCCGAGTCGTTGGACAACCGCACCGCCTCGTCGTCACCGGTGTAGGCGATGACCGTCAGCACCGGGCCGAAGATCTCCTCCCGGGCGATCCGCATCGAGTTCTGCGCCTCGGCGAACAGCGTTGGGCGCACGTACCAGCCGCGGTCGATTCCCTCCGGTGGCGAGTCACCGCCGACCACCACCCGGGCGCCCTCGTCCTGACCGATACGGATGTAGTCCAGTACCCGCTGTTGCTGCCGCCGGTTCACCAGCGGGCCCATCTGGGTGTCCTTCTGCGTGGGATCGCCGACCTTGATCGCGTCCAGCTCGGCCGCCAGCGCGTCGACGAACTGCGCCTGCTGGTCCGCCGGAACGAGGATCCGGGTCAACGCATTACAGATCTGGCCGCTGTTGGACAGGCTGGCCGACCGCACTCCGGCGGCCACCGTCGCCGGGTCGGCGTCGTCGAGGATGATCGCCGCCGACTTGCCGCCGAGTTCCAGGCTGACCTTGGTCAGGTTGGTCGCGCACGCCGCGGCGACCGTCTTGCCCACCGCCGTGGACCCGGTGAAGGACACCTTGTCGATCCCTGGATGACCGACAAGTCGCTCACCTACGCCGGCGTCGCCGGGCAGCACGGACACCACGCCGTCGGGCAGGCCCGCCTCGCGGAACAGCGAGCCCAATTGCACGGCATCCAAGGACGTTTCCGGTGCCGGTTTGATGATGACCGCGCAGCCGGCCAACAGCGCCGGTACCACCTTGGCGATGGTGAGGAACTGCGGCATGTTCCACGGCACGATCGCCGCCACCACCCCGACCGGCTCCCTGTGGATGTGGATGTCGGTGCCGTAGTAACCGGGTCGGATCTCCTGCCAGTCATAGGCTGCCGCGGTATCGCAGAACGCGCCGATCATCATCGTCGGCAGGCCGATCTGGGCACGCTTGGCGAAGGTGATGGGCGCGCCGATCTCGGCGGTGATCAGTTCGGCCAGTTCTGGACCTCGGGCCTTGTACAGTGCGGCGAACCGGCGCAGCACGTCGATGCGTTCGGCCGGCGAGGTCCGCGACCACGCTCCGGTGTCGACGGCGGCCCGGGCCGCGGAGACCGCGGTGTCGATCTGTTCGGGTGTGGAAATCGGGACATCGGCCAGATGCTCTTCGGAGTGCGGTGAGACCAGGTGCAGATGTTCCACGGGGACGCGCTCCTCTACGTCAAGTACTTGTCAACTTCAGCTTAAGGGATGGTGTACCGAGTGCCTCCGGTGAAAACCGCTGCCAAAGAACGGGAATCGCATCCGCCTACTCGACGATCGTGATCGCCTGCCGGGGGCACTGTCGAACGGACTCGCGCATCTGCTTCTCGTTGTGCGTTGTCACCTCGTCGGTGAGCACGTGTAGCTGGTCCTCGGCATCCAATTCGAAAACCTCCGGGATGATGCCCATGCAGACACCGTTGCTCTCGCACAGGCCGAAGTCGACTTCGACGCGACTCATTCGATGACTTCGTAAGGTCGATTGGCCGGCGTCGCATGACGATTCGCTCCATCAAGGTCGATCATGGCAGTCTCCGTACCGGAACATGGGAGTACCCGGCCACATTCTGCATGTGTACCCGTCTGAGGCCATCCCATTTCACTGCGTAGCGCGGCATGAAATCGAGGAGCTTCTCCAGGGCGATGACGCTCTCAAGGCGGGCGAGTGCAGCCCCCAGGCAGCTGTGGATTCCGTACCCCAGTCCCAGGTTCTGCGCCTCGGTGCGGTCGCGCTCGATGTCGAACGTGTCGGCGTCGGTGAAGGCGTCGGTGTCGCGGTTGGCGGCGGCGTTGATGAGGAAGACCGGCTTTCCTGCGGGGATGGTGCCGCTGGGCACATGCGCATCTTTGAGCGTGTAGCGCACGTTGTACTGCACCGGCCCCTCGAAACGCAGCAACTCCTCGACGGCTGCCGGTACCAACCCACGATCGTCGAGCAGTTTCTGCCACTGTTCGGGATTGCGGGCGAACAGCACCATCGCGGTGCCGATCAACTTGGTGACGGTCTCGGCACCCGCCCCGCCCAGTAGCGTTGCAAAACCGGTGATCTCGATGTCATCAAGCTTGTGCAGGTCACCATCCTCGCGGGGGATCTCGGCAGCGATCAACCGGCTGATCATATCGTCGGTAGGGACCTGCCGCCGCTTCTGCACCAGCGAGTAGTAGTACGTCGCGGTATCGAGAATGGCCTGCACGCCGGCCGCCGAGGTGCTGAACTGGCCGGGCTCCCTCGACAGGCTGGTGTCGATCCAGTGCCGCACCATCTGCCGGTACTCGGGTTCGACGCCGGCCATCCGGGTGATGACCTCCACCGGGAAGGGACCCGAGAAATCCTCGACGATGTCGAACTCCGCGGAGATGATTCGGCCGAGATGGCGATCGACCTGCTCGACGATGGTGTCCCGTTGCGCCTGAACGGCGCGGGGCGTGAACGCCTTGTTCAACAGACTGCGCATGTGCCGGTGATCGGGTGGATCCATGAAGATGATCGATTTCTGTGGCGGTGTCGCACTCTGCACCATGGCCAGATCGCATCCCCGCGACGACGAGAACGAGTCGTGGTCCCGCAGGGCTGCGGAGACGTCCTCGTGCCGGGTGAGGGCATAGAAGTCGCGTTCGGAGCTGTAGTACAGGGGAGCTTCGGCACGCATGCGCCGATAGATCTCGAAGGGGTTGTCGAAGTACTCCGCAGAAAACGGGTCGAACGCGAGGTCGGTGGTGGTCATATCGGCACTCCTCTGCGTTACGCAGGGCTGTGAAACTGTAACGCTAACTGTAAGCCTCTCCGGGTGGACGCGAAACCGCCAAATCGACAACCGGATCGAGTGCCCCGAGGGAGATTCCGAGCTCGGCGGCAGTGCTGCGCAGGACCGCCACGTCCTTGCCGACGAACTCGCCGACCGCGCTGATGAACGACGCTGTCGAACCGGCGCGCACGACATTTTCCAGCACGCGGCCCGCCCCGCTGCCGTGTGGTAGCGCCGTCAGCAGGGCCGATTCGTCGATACCGAGCTGCTCTGCCAACCGCACCGCTGCGGCCAGAAGGCCGATCTGCGCCGCGAAGATCGTGTTGTTGACCAGTTTGACCTGCTGGCCCGCCCCGAGCGGTCCGACGTGTAAAACCGGGTCGGCGTAGGACGACAGCACCGGGTATGCGCGGGTGAGATCGGCGGCCGAACCGCCGGCAAAAACCGTCAGCCGGCCGGCGGCGATATCGTGCGGCCCGCCACTGACCGGGGCATCCAGCACACCGATGTGGGGCGCCGAAGCCGCGATGACCGCACTGGTCCCCGGGCTACCGGTCGTGTGGATGACGAGCGTGGCTCCGGCCGGGATGGCCTCCAACAGTTGCGGTGTCGCGATCGCCCTCACCTGGTCATCGGTGAAGGCGCAGATGACCACCACCTCCGCGGAGGCGACCGCATCGGTCGGTTCGGATACCGGTGTCGCGCCGAGCTCCGCGATGGCACGGCGCTTTTCGTCGTCCCGTCCCAGCACCAGGACCCGATGACCGGTTTCGATGAGGCGGCCCACCATCGGCGACCCCATCCGCCCCGCCCCGATGAAGCCGATGCGTGTCACGGCCGTGGATGCTGCATCAGTCGCAGTGCGGCGTCGGCGGCATCGAACACCGCACCCTCGGGTGCGGACGCATGGCCGGCCAGCGTGGCCGCATGCCGGCAGTCCTTCTGCAACAGCGCCCCGGCGATCGGGGCCAATCTGTCCAGTGATCCGCCGGACGCCGCGATGCTGTCCAACGCCTTGCTGGTGGCCGAACCGCGAGTGATCACCTGACAGAGTCGCTCACGCGGTACGCCAAGTGCCTCGCCGAGTTCCAGCGTGCTCATCGCGGCGCCCAGATTCGCGGTGAACAAGAGGTTGTTGAGGATCTTGGCCACCTGGCCGCTGCCCAGTGGGCCGAGGTGCACGATCGGGTCAGCGTAGGTGGCGAACACCGGTCGCACCTTCTCCACGTCGGCCTCCTCGCCGCCGACCATGACCAGCAGGGTGCCCTCCTGCACCGCGGGCCCACCGCCGCTGACGGGTGCATCGATGACCGAAACGCCCTTCACCGCTGCCAATTCAGAGACTTCGCGGCAGGTCTCGGGGTGGATGGTGCTGTGGATCGCGATGATGCCACCGTCCGCCATGCCGGCCAGCACACCGTCATTGCCGGTGATCACCTCCCGGACATCATCGTCACCCACGACGCACAGGCACACCAGGTCGCTGTTGGCGCCGAGTTCGGCGGGGGTGCTCACCACCTTGGCGGCGGTGTCCGCATACGGCTCTACCGAAGCGGGCCGTCGCGCCCACAACGTCAACGCGTAGCCACTGTCGACGATGCGGCGGGCCATCGGCCCGCCCTGACTACCCAGCCCGATGAAACCAACACGCATCAACCGACCTCCGCTTCCTTCATGTCGATGGATTCTTCGAGGAACGACAGCACCCGACGGTGATAGGACTGCGCCGACAGCCCAACGCTCAGATTGTGTCCACTGGCCGGCACGTGGTTCACCTTCACCCGAGGTGAGGCAGCGAACAGTCCGCAGATGGCGGCGAGCGCCTCGGTGGAGGTGTCCCAGACCCTCTCATGCTCGGCGACGCTGTACTGTACCGGCACCCGCACGCGCGCAGCGACTTCGGCGAAGCCCCGCCGGGCCCAGTTCGCGATCACCGTTGCTTCGTAGGCGACGCTGGGGGCCGAAAGCGCTCCGGTCAACACCTCGGGGGGATACAAATCGTATGGTGCCCACAACAATTCGCGCAGGCCGGACGGCCGGTGGGTCAGCGTGGCAGTATCCAGGATCTCGGCCGCCTCAGGTTGGTGGCGCAGACCGGTGCCCGCCAGTTCGAGGCCGACGACATCATCGCGGTCGACGATCATCCTGAGTGCCAGTTCGCCGCCGAGCGAGTGCGCGAAAAAGAACAATCCGGCACCGCGCGGACTGTCGGCCAGGATCTTGTCCACGGCTCCGCAGGCCAGCGCCACCCGTCGGCTCGGATCGTCGAGCTGGTCCTGATAGAGCCCGGATGCGCCGTAACCCGGACGATCGAGAGCGACAACGGTGTGGCCGGCCGCGGCACCGGCCCGCAGCAACGACAGATCCGGGCGGTTCGGACAATCGAAGTACGCCGACGAGGTCGCACCACCGTGGATGGCGATGATGACCGAACGGGGATCCGGCACCGCTGCGACGCGGGCTGACATCGGCACCGCGTCGACGAGTACGACCCGATTGGTTGTCATGCCCGGCCGCCGCTCGCGGTGGATGCCGTCAGCCATCGGCACGCAGCAGGATCACCCCGGACGGCGTCAAACCGCCACTGCTGACGACGGCGACGCGTGCGTCGGTGACCTGCCGGTCGCCGGCCTCACCGCGCAACTGCGATACCGCCTCGTGTATCAGGCCCATACCATGGGTGCGGCCGTGGGACAGCTGTCCGCCGTGGGTGTTGAGCGGAATGATCCCGTCCCGCGCGATCGCGCCACCGCCGTCCAGGAAGTCCTTCGCCTCGCCGATCCCGCAGAATCCCAACGCCTCCAGCCATGACAGACAATTGAACGTGAATCCGTCATAGAGCTGGGCGACGTCGACATCGCTGGGCCGCAACGAAGTCCGAGTCCACAGATGCGCGGCCTGGCCGAGTACCTGCGGTTCGTGGGTGAGCGTGGTCTGGTCCCAGTCCGTACGTTCGATGATCTGAGTGCCGACTGCCTCGAAGTACACGGGTTTCTTGGGGGCGTCGGCGGCGGCGTCGACGGCGGAGACGACGACGGCGACAGCACCATCGCATGGCACGTCGCAGTCGTAGAGCCCGAACGGGGTGGTGATCGGTCGGGCGTTGAGATAATCCGCCATCGTCATCGGATCTCGATAGATCGCCGTCGGGTTGAGCACCGCGTTGGCGCGTTGGTTGAGCGCGATCCAGCCGAGGGTTTCCTTCGTGGTGCCGTATCGGTGAAAGTGCCGCTGGGCATTGAGTGCGAGCGTGTGCGCCGGGGAGGTGGCTCCGAAGGGTGCCAGCCAGTTGTTGACCCGGGCGCCGCCGGGCGGGGTGACCCTGCCCTCTTTCACGAGCTGATTGAAGGTGGCTTCCCACAGCGTGCGAAAGCACAGCACATGCCGCGCCATTCCGGTCGCCACCGCCATGATCGCGGCGATCACCGAACCGCCGGGCCCGAAGGTGTCCACACCGCCGTTGATCCACGTTGGCCGAAGCCCCAGCGCGTTCTCCAGCGCCGTGCACCCGCCCTCGCCGATCCCCATCGCATCCAGGACCGGGTAGGTCGACAGACCGTCGATATCGGCCATCGTCAGCCCGGCATCGGCGATGGCGGCCTCGGCCGCCTCGATGGTCAACGACAACGGCGAAACCATCAGTCGGCGGCCGAGTTTGGACGCGCCGATGCCGGTTATGGCCGCCGCATCCTCGAACTTCTCCGTGGTGAGCCGGGTCCGGACATGCCTACCGAAGTCGCGCGGAGCGATCTCGTCCTCGGGCAGCGCAGCCATCTCCGGCTCAGTGGTCGGACGGAACAACGGCAGCCAGACGTCGTCATGCTGCTCGAAGGCCACCTCCATGACTCGGCCCAGCTCCAGCTCGCCCGGATCGGACTCGATGATGTTGGTGGTGAGGCGAACCCGAGGATCTTCTTCGATCGCCACCTGCGCGACGACGTACGGGGCAGGAAGGCCGCGGATGGCGAAACGCTCGTTGACGGTGAACGCCGACAGCACGGCCCGCCCGGACACCTCCTTCGGGCTGAGATCGTGGCTCCCACAGTATCGACACACCGGCTGCGGCGGGTGGATCAGCGACGAGCAGTCGTCGCAACCGAGAATGCGCAACACGCCGTCGGCACCGGAGGTCCAGAAGAATTCGTTGTCGAAGGTGATCTGCGGCAACGGAAGTCGGCTCATCGTGTCATATCCCACTGTGCGGCATCGGTATCGGTACGCAGGTTGTCCAGGTCGGGTTCCTGCAGCAGGGGTGGGGGCGGGTCGTCGGGGCGCCGCTCGGCGATCTCCAGGATGGCGTGTACCGGACAGTCCAGCAGCGCCCGCTGCACGTCCGCGCGATCCCGCTCGGGAATGATCCCGTCACCGACCAGCACGGCGTACCCCCAGTCGTCGAGCGAGAAGTACGTCGGGGCGTGCCTGGCGCAGATGCCGAACCCGTCGCACAGCGTCCGGTCGAGTTTGATCCGCATTCGGTCGCTCACAGGGGCTCCACTTCGAAGGGCCGCAATACGTCATAGCGCTTGGCCTCGCCGCGATCACCGCCGAGTAGGAGGGCGATGTCGTCGTCGAACATCGTCAGCATGCTCGCGGCGATGTTGCACGCGGCATCCAGCGTCGCGCAGGCGCCGCGCCCGCGCAGCACCGTCGACCAGCGCCGCAGCCGGGCCACATCGTCGGTGTCGGCGACGCCGTCGCGCAATGCCGCCGCCGCCGCTGCCATCGCCGCGGTGCCGTTGAAGCACGAGCCGCATTGATCGGCGTTTTCCCGGTCGTAGTAGGCCAGCACCGCCGCGCCGATTGCGACGGGGCATTCATCGGTGATGACCGAGATTGCGCCGCAGCCGAGTCCGCTGCCGAGCGCCTGCAGCGACGCGTGGTCCAAGGTGGCGTCGAGGACGCGCCGATCGAGCATGCCGGCGAAGTACCCGCCCATCAGTGCGCCGCGCACCTGGTCGGTGTCGATACCGTGCCGGACAAACAGGTCGGCCGCGGGCACACCGAGGGGCAGTTCGTAGAGCCCGGGCGCGCGACCGCCACCGGTGACGGTGGCCAGGTATGTGCCGGGGGAGTCCTCGGTGCCCACCTCGCGGTAGGCCGCCGCCCCGTGCCGGTGCACGAACGGCAGATTGGCCAGTGTCTCGACATTGCAGACCGCGGTCGGTAGGCCGCCCACACCCTCCTCGAAGACGCGCGGCGGCTTGTCGGTCGGCTTGGCCGGTCCGCCGTTGATGGCGCGCACGGCCGCCGACTCCTCGCCGGCCACATAGGCCGGTGCCACGGTGCGCACGCCGACCGTCACACCGTCGAGTTCACCGTCGAGTTCGGCGAGTGCGGCGTGCACGGCATCGTTCGATGCCGGGTCCGAGACATAGACATGGGCATGCCGGGCGCCGACGATCTGTGCGGCCAGCCGCAGGCCGTCGAGCACCAGGTGCGGACGGTTGCGGAGCAACCAGCGGTCTTTCACCGAGGCGGGTTCGCCCTCCTCGCCGTTGGCGACCAGTACGGTGTCCTGCCCGCGCAACGCTGCCCGGCGCACGGTGGTGAGTTTGACGGCCATCGGAAAGGCCGCGCCACCCCGCCCGAGAACACCCGCGGCATCGATGTCGGCGAGCAGGACCTGGGGATCCGACAGCGGACGGTAACCCCCCGAATCGCGATACTGCGCCAATGTTTCGCGTCCCCCGGTGGTGCGCAGCAGGCGGGCGGTCAGACCCGGCCAGACGGTCACCGTCAGTTCGGTGTTCATCGCCGTACTCATATCCGGCTACCCTTCCCTGCATGCGGACGGCGGTGGTGCGGATCGGGGTCGACCCGGCGGGTGGTCTGACCGCCGAGCAATTGCGCAGCGGTAAGGCCGAATTGGTGAGGCTGGCCGCGGAGACCGATGCCCGGGTGATCGACAACGGTCTGGAGTATTCGCGGGAGGCCGAGATCCTGATGGATGGCACGGATACCGCAGTCCTGCAGCAGCGGGCGCTGGCCATGTGCGCGGTCGCCTTCGGCACCGATCCGGTCGTGGGGGTGCTGACCTTCGTCAGCCACGGTACCGATGACGACGCGCACGGCGTACTGGCGGGTTTCGGGTTGACGGGTCAGGTGCGCCGCCATCCCAGCGGCCAGGGTTGGGACGTGGTGGAGGTGACGTTGAGCCGAGCCGATCTGCGCCGGGTGCCGGAGAGTCGGATTCACACCGCGCTGGAAGCCTCGCTCAACAGCGAGGTGCGCATCGTGGCAACCTGAGTCCGTCAACGCAGGAAGTCCAGGATCGGCGGCGCGGCCTGCACCCAGGTGTCGAAGAGGCAGAACGTCTTTCCGCCACTGCGGGCGAACTTCTCACCGGCTCGCTCCCAGGCGTCCTCCGGCCAGGGCGGATCGATCAGCGTCGAGTCCTTGATCAGGCAGCTCACCTCCAACGAGGTGCGCTTTGGGTGGTCCCAGTCGTTCTCACCGCCCCGGATGATCAGAGTGGGCACGGTGATGTTGTCGAACATCTCGTCGGGCACGCCGGGAATGGTCTGGCCCGGCTTGGGCACGAAGGCGTTGAGCCAGCGCCGCATGACCTTCAGATAGGCATCGGCATCGAGGGCGAGCAACCGCTGCCGATTGTCCGGGTTCTGGTCGACGCGCTCGCGCCATTCGGGCACGTTCAGCAGCCCCTCGGTGCCGAGGCCGCGGACGGCGAGGATGCTGGGGACCACGTAATGCCCGCCAAGCACAAAGGATCCGTAGACACCCCCGACGATGTTCCACACCACCAGTTTCCGGACGACCTCCGGGTACAGCATCGCGGTGAGCATCGAGTCGCGGGCCCCGCCCGAGCCGCCAAGGACGATGACCGGGCCGTCGTGTACCGCCGTGACCAGCCTGTGCAGCGTCTCGGCGCGCATGTGCGATTCACTCTCGCCGTAGAACTGCACCGCGGACTTGCCGCAGTTGGGTCGGTCCCACAGCAGCACCCGGTAGCCGCCGGCCACCAGCGCCTCGGCGAGCGGCCGCAACCCGGGGATGTCCTTGCTGAACCGGCCACCCGGGGTCAGTGCGATCAGTTCCCCGGTATCGCCGAGGATCTCGTAGACGACATCGCCGCCGTTGATCTCGATGGACTGTTCACCGGGGCCCAGGGTCAACCCACTCATGCGGTTACCTCGCAGGCTCGGTTCCCGCACTCCAGATCCATGATTCGTTCGCAAGCTTCACTCTGAGTCATGATTCGTTCGCAAGCTTCACTCATGCCTGCACCAGGACATCGTTGCCGACCACCCGCACCGGGTAGGTGCGGATGCTCCATTCGGGCTTGACCGCGGTGGTGCCGGTGGCCAACTCGAAACCCCACTGATGCCAAGGGCAGAAGATGAACTCCTTGTCGCGCACCATGACCGAATCTCCTGGCACGTTCTCGTCGACGATGTTGAGTCCGCGCGCACGGCCGGCACACAGCGGGCCACCCTCATGCGGGCAGTAGTTGGCGATCGCATAGAACGTGCCGTTGACGTTGTACACCCCGACGCCGTGGCGGCCGATCGGGACCAGTTTGTGTGCGCCGTGCGGGATCTCGTCGACGGTGGCGACGATGTGTTCACGCCCCTGTGCCAACCGCGGGGCCTGCCCCGGTTCGAGGTGGGTTGTCTTCTCTTGCTCCATCGGTCAGAAGACCCTGACCTGGCCCTCGAGCGCCGGCACGGTGTCCGGCACATTTCGGTAGGTGGCCTGCGCGTTGCGGAACATGATTGGTTCGCGGGCGTGCTCGGGCAGGTGCTTGACCAGCCAGCGTGGATCGTCGAAGGTCCAGTGCGGGTAGTCGCTGCTGAACAACAGGATCTTCTCGCACTCCATCCATTCGAAGGCCCGGGTCAACTCGGTCTTGTTCTCCGGATAATCCAGTGGCTGGGTGGTGAACTTGATGTGGTCCTTCACGTACTCGCTGGGTTTGCGCTTGATCTCCACCCAGGACTTGCGGGCCTGGTACAACGCGTCCATCCGCCACATCAGCGGCAGGATCCAGGTGAAGGCGTGTTCGACGAAGACGATCTTCAGCGTCGGATGCCGGTCGAAAGTGCCATCGAAGATCAGGCTCATCACCTGGTTGGCCGCCAGCAGCGAGTAGGTGACCATGAAATCGTGGTTGTAGCTGGGCAATCCGACCGGAGGCATCGGCAACTCGTCGAAGTGGCTCCGGGAAAGGTGACAGCTGACCGGGATGTCGTGCTTGGTCGCGGCGGCCCAGATCGGGTCGTACTTGGGGTTGCCCCACGACGGTCGCGGTTCGGCCTTGATGAGTATCTGGGACATGTAGGGGTGATCGGCCCAGTTCTCGATCTCCTCGACGCTGCGTTCCGGTTCCTCGATCGCCAGGCATATCGAGCCCCGCCATCGCTCGTGCCAGTTGTTCTCGCTGTCCAGCCAGTGGTTGGCCTGCCAGTGGTTGAGCGCCACCGACATCGCGTGCTGAGCTTCTGGGATGCGCGCCGGGTACGCGGCAGGCTCCAGGATCGCGATATCCGCACCGGCCTCCATGATCAGCTGCTTGAACGCGAGTTCGGGATCGCTGCAAGCGAATTCGCCATCATCGGGAAAGGCATCCAGGCGCATCGCGTAGGAGTGCGCATAGTCGGGGGCGTCGTAGTAGATCTGGTCGCCGACCTTATGGGTGCCGAAGTACTTGCTGCGCCACGGCTCCGGGATGTACTGGCCGAGGTCGCCGGAGCGTGGCGCGGGATGGACATCGGAGTCGACGCAGCGCACCCCGATGCGTTCGGCGGCGGGCACCCGGGCATTGGCGGTGGTGGTCATAGGCGTGCCTCCTCGTTCGCGATTGCCCCGACTTCGATCCCGTACAGCGCAGCGGCATTGCGCCAGCACAACTTGTCGCGCTGCTCGGCGCTGTAGGCGCCGGGCACGCTCAGTTCGTTGAGCTGCCAGTGTGGATAGCTGGAGCCGTACATCACCATGTCATCTTTTCCGGTGAAACCGGCCCATTCACCGGCGAATTCGACGTCACCGGGGCCGTCGAGGCTGCCCTCGACGAAGAACACATGTCCGGGCAGATAATCGCTGGGCATCTTCGGCGCCCACGGGGTCTGCTCCAGATGGGGCCGACCGAAACAATCCATTCGCCAGATGAACGGGGTCAACAGGTCGGCGGCGCCGTCGGCCCACACGAACTTCAACTCCGGCCAGTTTTCGAACACACCCTCGGCGATCATGTTCATCAGGTGATAGAGGAAATTCAATGCGGTGAAGCCGACGTACTGCTCGTAGGTGCGGGTCAGCCCGTTCGGGGTCGGCGGCAGCATCACTCCGGAGCCGACCTCGAAATGCACGGCCACCGGTAGGCCTGCGTCGACGGCGGCTTCCCAGAGCGGCCAGAATTGTGGTTTGCCGTAGAGCTCACGGGACTGCAGTGGGATTCCGAGCTGAACCACGCGCGGATGGTCCTTGTACTTCGCTATCTCACGTAGCGCCCCGGCGATATCGTCCGGGTTCACCCGGACGGTGCCGCGGAAGCGCTCGCCGAACTCGGAATGCTCGAGCCAGCGGCTCACCATCATCTCGTTGTGCGCGGCGGCCAGTGCGGTGCCCAGGTGGCGATCGGGCATGATGCCGCGGGTCATCGGGTGCAGGATCGCGATGTCGACGCCACGGTCGGTGAATAGATGCTGCGCGGCGACCGCGGGGTCCGAGCCCGGGTACCGACCATCGGGACCTTCGGTGCGAGGAGCATATTCGCCACCGGGTGCGCCGTACCAGTCCATTTCGTAGTCCGGGAATCCGCGGCTGCGGAAGGGTTCCTGCAGGAAGTTCTTGCGCAGGTCTTTGTTCGACTCGACGAAGATGTGCACGCTGGTATCGATCACGGGTGTGCGCACAACACCGCCGGCACCGTCGGGCAGGTCCCTCATGACATCAGTGTAGATCGTTGTTCTTCGATAGCAAGAATAATGTTCTCAGGCCGTCCGATTCGCATCCCCGCTGGTAGCAATGATCAAGGACTGTCGGGGTGACCCACTGGCCCCAAGTCTGCGGTGATGCTTGGTGAGAATGATGCATCGCAATATGAGAATGGTATTCTCGCACGGACGGAACAAGGGAGAGGCGGGAGGTGCCGGATGCTTCTGGAGTTCGACGCTGATCAGCGGCTTTGGCAAGAGACGGTGCGCGATGCGGTGGACAAGCAGTGCCCGCCTTCCTTGGTGCGCTCCATTGCAGAGGGCAAACATGACGGTGCCGAGCCACTGTGGCGCTCCTACCTGGAGGCGGGCTGGACCGAGTTGACCGATCCCGATAACGCGGTCGAACTCGCGATAGTGCTGGAGCAACTGGGCCGCGCAACCGACCCGACCCCGTTCCTGGCCACGCTGTCCCAATTCGCGCCGCTGGTCGGTGATCGGTTCGATCCGCACACCGCGGGGGCGGCGGTCTACGACGGTGTCAGCGCGAACTGGTCGGTCGACGGTTGGGTCCTCGACGGCACCTCCAAATTCGTCCTCGACGGTGACCGCGCCGAGCGGCTGGCGGTGGTGGCCCCGGCCGGAGTGTTCGTCATCGATGCGGGCGTGGCCGCGCGCCGGCGCCGCGACGTGTTCGATCCGGTGTTGCACGTGGCGGAAGTGAGCTTCGATTCCGTGCGGGTCGAGGAGTCCGACCGGTTGGACCTGGACCCGTCGGACACCCGCGCACTGGTCGAGAATGCCCGGCACATCGCGCTGATGGGCATGGCGATCACGATGGTCGGTGCCTGCCAACGGGTGTTGGATCTGGCTCTCGATCACGCCAAGAGCCGCTATCAATTCGGTGTGCCGATCGGCTCGTTCCAGGCGATCCAGCACAAGGCGACCGATATGTACGTGGCGATCGAGCGGGCGCGGGCGCTGTCCTACTTCGCCGCGCTCACCATCGCCGCCGACGACCCGCGCCGCCGGATCGCCGCTGCCATGGCCAAGGCCAGCGCGGGAGAGTGCCAGACCCTGGTGTTCCAGCACGGGCTGCAGACCTTCGGAGCCATGGGCTTCACCTGGGAGAACGACCTTCAATTCGCGCTGAAACGCGCCAAGGCCGGCGAGCTTCTGCTCGGCGGCGCCGCGCAACACCGCGCTCTCATCGCCGAGGAGTTCGATGCAACTCGAATTTGATCCCGAAGTCGAGGAGTTCCGTGCCGAGTTCTCGGCTTTCCTCGACGAACATCTGCCCTCCGCAGCGCAGACGTTGGAGCGTCCGCGCTCGGTCTCGCACATGCCGCAGTGGGCCCGCGACTGGCAGCGACTGCTGTTCGACAACGGCTGGCTGCTGCCCGCTCAGCCCCCCGAATTCGGCGGCCGCAACGCCACGGTGTTGCAGACCTACGTGCATTTGGAAGAACTGTGCCGTCGCCGGATCTACCACAGCTTCAACCCCCAGGGCGTCAACATCATTGCCGCGTCGCTGATCTCGTTCGGCAGCGAGGAGCAGAAGCAGAAGTGGGCGGTCCCGGTGCTGCGCGGTGAGAAGACCGCATCGCTGGGCATGAGTGAGCCCAGTGCCGGATCGGACCTGGCCTCGTTGCGCACCAAGGCAGTTCGTGACGGTGACGATTTCGTGGTGAACGGACAGAAGGTGTGGACCTCCGGTGCCCACGATGCCGACTGGCTGCTGACGTTCGTACGCACCGATCCGGATGCGCCCAAGCACAAGGGAATCAGCGTCCTGATCATCCCGACCGACATCGAGGGCGTGGTGTGCCGACCGTTCGCCGACATCTGCGGCGAGGGCAACAAGGATTTCAACGAGGTCTTCTTCGCCGATGTCCGGGTGCCCGCCGAGAACCTCGTCGGGCCGCTCAACGGCGGCTGGAAGGTGGCCAACGGCTCCCTCGGACACGAGCGCACCATGATGTGGCTGGGCTTCGCCGACCGGATCGCCAACTCCATCGGCGACTTCACCCCGTCCACTCCGCTGGAACGCGATCAGCTTGCCAGCACCATCATGGACTACCAGGCACTACGGCTGCTCGGATCGGTCGGGCTGGCGAAGGCCGCCCGCGGTGAGGTCGACGTCGCGTCGGTGTCGGTGCCCAAGCTGCTCGGCGCCGAGGCCGAGTTGCGGGCATCGAACAATGCGCTCGTCGCCGCCGGCGCCGAGGGGTTGATCCATCCGTCGTTCAGCGGTCCGTACGCGCACATGAATCTGGACCACTACTACGCGAGCTGGTTCGAGCGGTACGCCCGCAGCTTCTCGGGCACCATCGCCGGTGGCACATCGGAGATCCAGCGCAACATCATCGCCCAGCAGGTGCTCGGCCTGCCGCGCGGCTGAGGTCGCGCGGCGGCCCTACCTGGGTTCAGCCGAAGCGCGCGTTCATCCGAGTCGGCTGAACCCAGGTAGGTATCTCGTCGTCGCGGGCTACCCGGCTTCAGCCGAGACGCAGCACACACCGATGCGGCTGAAACCAGGTCACCGCGCAAGACGACGTCATACAGAAAACGTCCCGCCCTCCGGACCGGAGGGCGGGACGTTCTCATGTTCTGCGGGTCAGTAGTTGTTGCAGGTACCCGCCAGGTTCTGCACGGCACCCAGGTAGCTCGCAGCGCCCGGGTAGGCGGCGATCTGGTTGACCGTGTTCTGCCGCTCGGCGGGACCGGAGGACAGGAAGGTCCGCAGCATCCCGAGAGCCATGGGCTGAGCGTTGAACTGGGCGGCCAGGTCGGGCTGCTGGGCGTTCATCGCGGCCATCACCTGGTCATACGTGCAGGTCGTGTTGACGACATTGCTGAGGTCGGGCTGGGCAGAGGCGATCCCGGCCGACATCGGCAGCGCTACTGCGATCCCGCCGATCACGACGGCCAGCTTCGTGCGCGACACCTTGAGCATGTGGTTTATACCTTTCCCCACCCGACTGATTCGGGCGACATCCTCCTTGTCGTGGAGGGCATCTGATTTGTTACACATCTTTGTGATCAAAAGGCTAACAGGATCGCCGTTGATCCATGCAAGTCCTTTACCCGGCAGCAACGCTGCCAAAACGGCAGCTCATTCCCGCCGTCGGTGGGGGCGGCGGCGGGTCACTTCCAGTCGATGACGGCCTTTTCCTTACGCTCGGTGATCGGCCGGGCCAGCTCCTGCTCGTTGCAGATGCGCTGCAGGTTGTCCAGCGTCTCGTCCAGGCCGGGGCCCTGCCGCTTGCCCGGGGTGAAGGTCGCGGGCAGGTTGCGCATGCCCTGGATCACCCCGATGGTGTCGTAGTGCACGGTGCCCTCGGGGTCGCACACGTAATCCGGCATCCGGTCCAGCACGGCGGTCAGCATGGACTTGAACACCGTGCGGGCCACGTTGGAACCGACGCAGCGGTGCACTCCGATCCCGAAGCTGAAGTGCCGGTTGCCCTTCCGGTCCATGATCAGCTCGTTGGGCTGGTCGAAGACCGCGGGGTCGCGGTTGGCCATCGCCCAGGACAGCCACAGCCGCTCGTACTGCTTGAACTGCTGTCCCTCGACCTCGACATCCTCGGCAAAGGTCCTGCCATCGCCCGGAGCGGGGGTGAAAAAGCGCAGGAACTCCTCGGTGGCCGGGTTCAGCAGCGTGTCGCGGTCGCGGGAGAGCCGCTCGCGCTCGTCGGGATGTTCCCCGAGCCACTCCAGGGCGTGTGCGGTCAACGCGGTGGTGGTGTCGAATCCACCACCGATGACCAGGCCCAGGTTGCCGAGGATCTCCATGTCGGGCGCCGGCTCGCCGTCGATGCGCAGCTGCAACATGGCGTTGACCAGGCCCGGTCGTGGATTCTCACGGATCTCCATCATGTTGGTGATGATGTCGATGCCCATCTCACGGTGCTGCTCGTTGATCTTCTCGCGTTCCGGGGCGTGCTCGGGGGTATAGACCGAAGCGTGGGTGGGCTCGCTGTAAACCTGCCACTTTTTGAGATCCAGGCCCATCATGGCCAGCGTGAACACCGCGGGCACCACGTTGGCCAGGTGGTCGACGAAGTCGATGCTGCCCGACTCGATGTGTTCGTCGAGTGCGGCGCGGGTGATCTCGTCGACGAACGGTTCCCAGCGTTTGATCGCGGCGGGGGACAGGTAGGGGTTCAGCGCGCCCCGATAGGCGCTGTGCTCGGGCTCGTCCATCTCCAGGATGCCGCCGCGCACCACGGTGGCACGGCTGGCCTTCGGGATGGTGATGCCCTTGAACGGCGTCTCACCGGAGATGTCGTGATGGTTCGACACCGCCGGGCAGCGGGCGAGCTCGAAGACATGCTTACTGTCGGCGGCAACCCAGTGCCCGTCGTAGACGTCGGTCCACGCCAGCGGGCACTTGGACTGCATCTCCTCGGTGATCTTCTCGAATTGCAGCCGATATTCCGGGGTGTGCCGGTCGAAGTGGTAGGTGTTCTTCTTGCGGTCCTCGTCGGCCGAGATGTCATCGATGGTCATTGCTTGCTTTCTTCGTGGCCCATTTTTCATGGCGTTGTCGGGTTGGGCGGCAGCGTCATTCGATGATGATGGCCTGCTCCGGACAGGAGTGGACGGCCTCGCGGACCGCGTCCTCCTGGTCGGCGGGCACCACATCCGAGGCGGGTGAGGCATGCCCGTCGACATCGTCGAGTTCGAACGCGTCGGGCGCGATCATCGCGCACAGGGTGTGGCCCTGGCAGCGACTTCCGTCAACCGAAACCTTCACTGGATCAGCCCCTTTCGGTTCTCTGCTGAAAGCATCAGACGTGGTAGTCGTACCACTTGAGGTAGCCACCGGCGTCGACCCGCAGCTGCATACCGGTGACGAACCGGGATTCGTCCGAGGCCAGCCACAACACGGCGTTGCTGATGTCCTCGGGTTCGATGTAGTTGACCTTCATGGCCTGTTGCACGCTGAACACCGGCTCGGCGTCGGCGCGGGTCGGGTTCTCCAGGTCCGGACGGAACGAGCGGTACATCGGCTCGCTCTGCAGCATGTCGGTATTGCAGTTGGTCGGATGGACCACATTGGCGCGGATGCCCCGCACGGCCAGCTCGGTGGCCAGGTAGTGCACGTACTCCGAGATCAGCCGCTTGCTGACCATGTAGCCCATGCCGCCGGGATCGTTGCCCGGATTGGGTTTGTTGTGTGCGTCCATCAGGGCCGCCGCCGAGGCCGTCGCGATGATGGAAGCGCCCTCGTTCAGGTGCGGTAGCGCGACCTGGATGGCATTGATTGTGCCGACGAAGTTGGTGTTGATGCCGTCGGTCCATGCCTGCATCCCCGGCTGGCCCTTCATTGCGGCGATACCGGCCTGCGCGACGACGATGTCGACCTTGCCCAATTCGGCCAGCCCGGCGTCCAGCGCCGTCCGAAGCTCGGTCTCGCTGCGCACATCGGCTTGGGCGGTGACGATGCGGCGACCGGTCTTCTCGACGTAGTTCTTGGTCTCCTCGAGATCCTCGGCGGTGGCCATCGGGTAGCCGACGGTGTCGTAGTTCCTGCAGATGTCGACGGCGATGATGTCAGCGCCCTCTTCGGCGAGCCGGATCGCGTGGCTGCGGCCCTGGCCGCGGGCAGCGCCGGTGATGAAAGCGACCTTCCCGGCAACCCGGCCTGCGCTGCTTGCTGTCGTACCCATGAATAGCCCTCTCGCTTTCAGGTGTTCCGGCCGCCGTTGACGCCCAGGATCTGTCCGGTGATGTAGCCGGCCTCCTCGGAGATGAAGAAGGCACAGGCCGCTGCGATGTCCTCGGGTCTGCCCATCCGGCGCACCGGGGTCTGCTCGATCTGCTTGGCGGTGTCGCCGAGGAAGCCCCGGTCTTCGGCCTTGCGCAGCATCGGGGTGTCGATGAAACCGGGGGGTACGGCGTTGACGGTGATACCCATCGGGCCGTACTCCAGTGCCAGCGATTTGGTCAGGCCGTTGACCGCCGACTTGGCCGCGACGTAAGGCGCCATGAACGGCTGGCCCGAATGCGTGCTGGACGACGAGATGTTCACGATCCGACCCCAGCCGGCCTCGACCATGCCGGGCAGCACGGCCTGGATGCAGTGGAAGGTGCCGTTGAGGTTCACGTCGATGACACGCTGCCACTGTTCGAACGAGGTGTCGGTGAACTTGCGGAAGCTGTCCAGGCCGGCGGCGTTGACCAGGATCGTGACGGGACCGAGCTGGGCCCGGATGGCCTCCAGCGCGGTATCCACGGCAGCCCGGTCGGTCACGTCGGCGACGAACGCGTTCGGTGTGTCCGATGGGCTCAGATCCAGGATGGCGACGTGGTAGCCGTCGGCGCGCAGTCGGTCGGCGATGGCCTGCCCGATACCCGACCCGCCACCGGTCACGACAGCATTCTTCACCTGCGAGCCTCCTAAGAATCAGCCTTCCGATTATGAGAACGCTACTCTCGGTCGGGTGCCCATAGCAAGACTCGGAGTCTCGAATGTCCGCACGCGCAATCGAGCATCGGTGGCTGTCGGGTGCGTTCGACTAGCGTGGCTAGGCTTTATTGCGTTCTCATACTTCGGATGTAGTATTCGCGTTCGATGAGAATGAAATTTCCATCACAGTGAGGAGTCGAATGTCCGAGATGGCCACGATCACCGCCAAACGGATGCTGATCGACGGAGAGTTGGTCGAGACCCGCAGTACGTTCGCATCCGTCAACCCGGCAACCGGTCAGGTGCTCGGACACGCCCCCGACGCCTCCGTGGCCGATGCGGAAGCGGCTGTCGCTGCAGCCCGGCGGGCCTTCGACACGTCGGGCTGGGCGACCGATGTCGCACTGCGTATCCGCTGCCTCGAACAGTTCCACGCCGCGCTCGTCGAAAACCGTGACGAGTTGGCGGCGCTGACCATTGCCGAGGTCGGGGCCACACCCGCGCTCACCCAGGGTGCTCAGCTCGACCAACCCATCGCGATCGTCGAGTACTACCTCAACCTGTTGCGCGACTATCCCTTCACCCAGGACCTCGGCAACGTCGAGAGTCGCGGGATGCAGCACCATCGCTGGGTCGAGAAGGAGGCCGCAGGCGTGGTGGCGGCAATCATCGCCTACAACTATCCAAATCAGTTGGCACTGGCCAAACTGGCGCCTGCCCTGGCCGCCGGGTGCACGGTCGTCCTCAAGGCCGCGCCGGACACCCCGCTGATCACCCTTGCCCTCGGTGAGTTGATCGCCGCCCACACGGACATCCCGGCCGGCGTCGTCAACGTCATCAGCGGTGCCGAACCCCGGGTCGGCGCGGTACTGACCACCAACCCGGATGTCGACATGGTGACCTTCACCGGGTCGACGCCGACCGGACGCGCGATCATGGCAGCGGCAAGCGGCACCTTGAAGAAGGTGTTCCTTGAGCTCGGCGGCAAGTCCGCGGCGATCGTTCTCGATGATGCCGACTTCGGGACGGCGGCGCTGTTCTCCGCGTTCAGCATGGTCACCCACGCCGGACAGGGCTGCGCGCTGACCTCCCGGCTGTTGGTGCCGCGCAGCCACCATGACGAGATCGTGGAACTGGTCAAGACCAACTTCGGGCATGTCCGCTACGGCGACCCCAACGAGCCGGGCACGTACATGGGACCGCTCATCAGCGAGCGGCAACGCGACAAGGTCGACGCCATGGTGCAGCGCGCCGTGGCGGCCGGGGCGACGCTGGTCACCGGTGGCGAGAAGAAGGGGCCGGGCTACTTCTACACCCCGACACTGCTGACCGGGGTGGACCCGGACAGCGAGATCGCTCAGGAAGAGGTCTTCGGTCCCGTTCTTGCGGTGATCGCGTACGACGATGACGACGACGCGGTGCGGATCGCCAACAACTCCATCTACGGCCTGTCCGGTGCGGTGTTCGGCAGCCAAGATCGCGCCCTCGCGGTGGCCCGCCGGATCAGGACCGGCACCTTTTCGATCAACGGCGGCAACTACTTCAGCCCCGACGCCCCCTTCGGCGGGTTCAAGCAGTCCGGTATCGGCCGCGAGATGGGCACGGCCGGACTCGAGGAGTTCCTGGAGGCCAAGACCTTCGCCGTTCCGGTGGTGGGCGCATGAGCGGAGCTTGCGGAGCGAAAAATGCAGTCCCATTCGGGGACCGAGCCTGCGAGGTGACCGCATAATGTCCAAGCCACTCGATGGAATCCGGGTCCTCGAAGTCGCGATGTACGGTTTCGTGCCGTCGGCCGGCGCGGTGCTCGCAGAATGGGGCGCCGACGTCGTCAAGGTCGAGCACGCCGTCACCGGTGACCCCCAGCGCGGGTTGCGCCAGACCGGCCGATTGCGCGTCGACGGCGATCCGAATCCGAACATCGAGCACGCCAATCGGCTCAAACGCAGTGTCGGGCTGGATATGTCGGTCCCCGAGGGGCGGGAGGTACTGCTGGAACTGGCCAAGCGAGCCGATGTGTTCCTGACCAGTTTCCTGCCCGGCCATCGAGCCAAGTTCGGTATCGATGTCGAGGACATCCGTGCGGTAAACCCATCCATCATCTATGCGCGGGGCAGCGCGCTGGGTCCGCGCGGTGAGGAAGCAGGCAGGGGCGGGTACGACATGACGGCATTCTGGTGCCGGGCAGGCACCGCCGCGACGATCACCCCGCCGGGCACGCCGGGCATGATCGGTCCCCCCGGTCCGGCATACGGCGACACTATCTCCGGCACGAACCTGGCCGGCGGCGTTGCGGCGGCCCTGGTGAAGCGGGAGCGCACCGGAGAGCCGTCCGTCGTGGACGTCTCGCTGCTCGGAAGCGGACTGTGGTCGATGGGGCACACCGTCGCACTGACCAACCACCTCAACGAGCGCATGGAGGCGGTCCCACCGGGGACGCAGGGTTCGCCGTTCAACCCGCTCGTCGGGCTCTACCCGACCGCCGACGACCGCTACATCTCTTTCGTGATGATGCAACCGACGAAGTTCTGGGCCGATGTCTGTGAGCACATGGACCTCAAGGACCTGATCGACGACCCGCGCTTCGCCACGGCCGAATCGATCGCCGAGAACACCGCAGCGGCCAACGAGATACTCACCGCCGCCATGCAGAAGCGCACGCTGCCGGAATGGAGTGAGCGGTTCTCGACCCTGGCAGGGCCGTGGGCCCCCGTCCAGGACACCCTGCAAGCCGCCCAGGATGCACAGATCCGGGCCAATGAATACCTGGTCCAGGCAGGCGATCTCGAACTCGTCGCCAACCCGGTGCAATTCGATGTGACCGCTCCGGTGAGCGGTCCGGCTCCCGAATTCGCGGCGCAGACCGAGGAGATCCTGCTCGAAATGGGTCTCGACTGGGATCGCATCATCGAGCTGAAGACCGCAGGCGCCGTCACCTGACGGCTTCCCAGAGAGGTAGTCACACAGCCCATGCCCTACGTTTCGGCCATCGGCACCTACCTGCCGTGCTGGGGCACACCCTGGCAGCGGGTCGCCGGCGATGATGAGGACGCCATCACCATGGCGGTCGAGGCGGGGCGGGCCGCGCTCGAATCGGCCGCGGCCGTCGAGCGGGTGGTGGTGGTGAGCCGGAACCTGCCGCTGGTGGAGAGCAGCAACGCCGCAGTGCTGCTGGCCGGGCTCGGCCTGGACCCCGAGCTTGAGGTCGACGAAAGGCTCGGTGGCGCACCGGCCGCCGCCGACGCGGTGAGCTCGGCGCGACCACGGACGCTGATCATCGGCGTGGACCTCGACCCGGCCGGGGCTGCCGCCCTGGTGACGGGTGAACTCGGGCTGCGGGTCCGCACCGCCGCGCGGGTGGCCCGCAGTCTGCCGGTGCGTATTCGTACCGAAGCCGGTGACGTGCAGGACTACGGGGATCCGCGGCTGGTGCACGAGCGTGGGTTGATCGCCTCGTTGGAGGCGGCGTGGTTGGACACGCCGGTGGCAGTGGCCGGGGTGAGCCACGACCGTGCCCTCGAACTGTGCCTGCCCGGCCCGCCGCAGATGCCGACCGTGGGCGCCAGCGCCTGCTTCTTCGCGCTCGCCGGGATGGCCGAGGCGGGCCGGACCGGGGCGCTGGTCGCTGTCGAGCAGGCGATCCTGTCGGGCCTGACCGTGAGCGGTGGTGCGGCCGCCGTGCACCGGCGTGAAACGCACGCCCGCCCGGTGCCGACGTACACCTATGTGAAGGGCAGCGACATCCCGATCTCTTTGGCCGCCTATGAGCGAGCCTTCGAGGCGAAGGTGCGTTGGGAAGCTGGAACCTTCACCGGAAGCGACGAACTGGACTTCCCGCCGCGCTTCCGGGTCGCCAGGGACGGCACGTTGTCCACCGAGTACGCCTTGGTGCCGTTGCCGCGTACCGGAACCGTGTACACGGAGGTGACGGTGCATGTGCCCGTGCCTGGGCTGCGGACGCCCTATTCGCTGGTGATCGTCGAACTGGACGGCGTCGGGGTGCGGGCGCTGGCCAAGGTGACCGGCGTGGAGCCCGGCACCGTCGACATCGGTGCCCGCGGTCGGATGGCGCTGCGCCGCGTCGCGATGCGCTCCGGCGTGCCGGACTATGGCTACGCCTTTTCGCCGGACGAGGTCGCGGCATGAGTCACAGGTGGGCTCGGACAGACGATCGCGCGACGTGTGTGCGCGATTTCAGCAAACCTCGATGCCCATGTCCGGTGTCGTTCGAGCGAGTCCGCGGCGTCATCGGGGGCAGGTCGTGAGACGTGTCGCCGTTGTCGGTGCGGGGATGACCACCTTCGGAGAGCATTTTGCGCTCGGGCTCAAAGATCTACTGCCACTGGCCTTCGCCGACTGCGTACGCAGCATCGACAAGGGCCTGGACAAGTTCGACCTGCAGGCCGCCTGGTACGGCTCGATGGGCACCGCCGACGGGTTCCCGGCCGGGATACTTGCCGACACACTCGGATTGCCCGACCTTCCCGTCACCCGCATCGAGAACTCCTGCGCCACCGGCAACGACGCGGTACGGAACGCGTTATTTGCGGTGGCGTCAGGCGCTTTCGATGTCGCGCTGGTGATGGGTGCCGACAAACTTCGCGACACTACGTCGGCAGACATGCTGTGGGAATGGGAGGCGATGGCCAGGGACAAGGCCTGGGACTATCCGCTCGGGCTGGTCGCCCCGGCCGGGTTCGCCCTGCATGTGCGCCGGTACCTCCACGAGTCGCCGGCCACCCGTGAGCACCTGGCGATGATCGCGGTCAAGAATCACCGGCACGGCCTGGACAACCCCAAGGCTCGCTTACGTTTTGAGATCACCATGGAACAGGCGCTGGCAGCGCCCGTGGTGGTGACACCGTTTCACGTGTACGACTGTGCCCCGCAGAGCGATGGAGCCGCTGCCCTGGTGATCGCGGCCGAGGATGTGGTGGAACGTTACACAGACCGGCCGGTGTGGATTCGCGGCGTCGGATTGGGTCTGGATTCGGTGATGCATCAACACAAGGCCGATCTGACGACCTTCCCGGCGACGGTCCGTGCAGCCAAACAAGCCTTCGCCATGGCAAATATGACACCGGCCGATATTCACGTCGCCGAAGTCCACGATTTCTTCACGGGGATCGAGTTGATCAGCTATGAAGATCTAGGCTTCGCCGACCGGTTTGACGCGTACAAGCTCGCGGAGGCAGAAGTCACCAGCGTCGGGGGAGCGCTACCGGTGAATCCCAGCGGGGGCCTGAAGGCCAAGGGGCATCCGCCAGGTGCCACCGGTGTAGCGCAATGTGTCGAGCTGTTCGGACAGTTGCGCGGCGAGGCGGCCAACCAGGTGGACGGCGCCCGAGTCGCATTGGCGCACAACGTCGGCGGCCCGACAGCAGTGGCAGCGGTGACGATCCTGGAAGGACCTGGTGGGCATGGCAGGTAAAGGTCCGGACCGGTGGTCCCCGGGTGTATCCATCGCGCGCAATGCCTCGGGACCGATGCAGGCTGTCGGCGGGCTCTTCGCGATGAGCGCCGATGCCGTCAAATACCTCTTTCAGCGGCCGTTCTTCTGGCGGGAGTTCCTGGAGCAGGCCTGGTTCGTCGCGCGGGTGTCGCTGGGGCCCACGCTGTTGGTGGCGATCCCCTTCACGGTGCTGGTTTCCTTCACCCTGAACATCCTGCTGCGTGAGCTGGGTGCGGCCGATCTGTCCGGTGCCGGTGCGGCATTCGGCGCAGTCACCCAGGTGGGCCCGATGGTGACGGTGCTCATCGTGGCCGGGGCAGGTGCCACCGCCATGTGTGCCGATCTCGGATCACGCACGATCCGCGAGGAGATCGACGCCATGGAGGTGCTGGGCATCAACCCGGTGCAGCGCCTGGTCACCCCGCGCATGCTTGCCGCCGGTCTGGTCGCCCTGTTGCTCAACAGCCTGGTCGTCATCATCGGGATCCTCGGGGGATACCTGTTCTCGGTGTTCGTCCAGGATGTCAATCCGGGTGCTTTCGCCGCGGGTATCACACTGCTGACCGGACTCCCAGAGGTCATCATCTCCTGCATCAAGGCGGGATTGTTCGGCTTGATCGCCGGGTTGATCGCCTGCTATCGGGGTCTGACGATCTCGGGAGGTGGCGCCAAAGCGGTGGGCAATGCGGTCAACGAGACCGTCGTCTACGCGTTCATGGCTCTGTTCGTGGTCAACGTGGTGGTCACCGCGATCGGCATCCAGATGACGGACAAGTGATCTGATGGGCAATCTCGCGGTCATCAAATCGACCTATCCACGGTTGGCGCGCAGCGTTCAACGGCCCATTCGCACCCTCGCCACGGTGGGCGACCACACGCTCTTCTACGGCCGGGCCATCTCGGGAATACCGCTGGCCGCCATGCGCTATCGCCGCGAAGTCATCCGGCTGATCGCCGAGATCTCGATGGGCGCCGGAGCGCTCGCCATGATCGGTGGGACGCTGGTGATCGTCGGTTTCCTCACGCTGGCCACCGGCGGGACGCTTGCGGTGCAGGGCTATTCGAGTTTGGGCAATATCGGTATCGAGGCGCTGACCGGCTTCTTGTCGGCATTCATCAACGTGCGTATTGCCGCACCGGTGATCGCGGGGATCGGCCTGGCCGCCACCTTCGGAGCCGGGGTGACCGCACAGCTGGGCGCCATGCGCATCAACGAGGAGATCGATGCGTTGGAAGTGATGGCCATCCGGCCTGTCGAGTATCTCGTCTCGACGCGCATCATCGCAGGCATGATCGCGATCACCCCGCTGTACTCCATCGCGGTCGTGCTGTCCTTCCTGGCGAGCCAGTTCACCACGACCGTGTTGTTCGGGCAGTCGGGTGGTCTCTACTCCCACTACTTCAATACATTTCTCAACCCCATCGATCTGCTGTGGTCTTTCCTGCAGGCGATTCTGATGGCGCTGGCAGTCCTGTTCATTCACACATATTTCGGATTCTTCGCCAGGGGCGGGCCCTCTGGGGTCGGGGCGGCCGTGGGGGATGCGGTGCGTACCTCATTGGTCGTGGTCGTCTCGGTGACACTGCTGGTGTCGCTGGCCATCTACGGCTCCAACGGCAACTTCAATCTGTCGGGGTAGGGGCACCGTGACGAAGACAGAAAGAGTGCGTGTGCTGGCCGGACTGGGCATGGTCCTGGCGCTGGTGCTGATCGTCGGGTTGTCGGTCGGTCTCTTCCGTGGCAGCTTCACCAAGACCGTTCCGTTGACCATCATCTCGCAGCGTGCCGGCTTGGTGATGAACCCGGATGCGAAAGTGAAGATGCGTGGCGTGCAGGTGGGCACGGTGGCTGCCATCGAGAGCAGGCCGGACGGGATGGCAGTCCTGCATCTGGCCATGGATCCCGCACAGCTCGAACGGATTCCGGCCAATGTCAAGGTCGATATCGCGGCATCCACGGTTTTCGGAGCCAAGTTCGTCCAGCTACAGGCTCCCGCCGACCCGTCCCCGGAGCCGGTGCAGGCCGGGGCCACATTGCAGGGTGACACCGTCACCGTCGAGATCAACACGGTGTTCCAGCAGTTGACCCAGTTGTTGGACTCGATCGACCCACTCAAGGTCAACGAGACCCTCGGTGCGATCTCGGATGCGTTCAATGGGCGTGGGGAGCAGTTCGGTCGCACGCTCTCGGACTTCAACAGTTTCCTGGCCAAGATCGAACCGAGCCTGGACAATCTGTCGACGATCACCAGGCAGTTGCCACCGGTATTGACCGCCTACGCGGACGGTGCGCAGGACGTGATCACCGCTGTCGACAACACCAGCAGGCTGAGCAACAGCATCGTCGAAGAGCAGAACAACCTGGATGCCTTCCTGGTCAGCGCTACCGGGTTGGCCGATGTCGGTATCGAAGTGGTGGGCGGGAACCGGCAGGCACTGCGCGATCTGGCCCACATCCTGCTACCGACCACCACACTGTTGGACAAGTACCACGAGGACTTGGGTTGCGCGGTCGGCGGTCTGGTCCCGTTCTCGAAGTCACCTCCGTTCCTCGTCCCGGGTCTGCATCTGTCCGCGAGTCTCGTCTTGGGGACGGAACGGTACCGCTACCCGCAAGATCTCCCTCGGGTGGCCGCCAAGGCGGACCGGTCCTATTGCAAGGAGTTCGGGCTGCCCGACGTGCCGCCGGAGTTTCGGGTGCCCGCTTTGGTCGCCGATACCGGATCCAACCCCTATCAGTATGGCAATCAAGGCATTCTGCTCAATTCCGACGGGCTCAAACAGATGTTGTTCGGCCCGCTCGGTGGGCCACCCCGAAACAGTGCGCAGATCGGGATGCCAGGATGACGGGATCACGTGGAGTCATCGTCAAGTTCGGCATCTTCGCACTCGTGATGGTGCTGCTGACCGGTGCACTGTTCGCAGTGTTCTCCGAGGTGCGTACAGGTTCCACCCACGGATACTCGGCCGTGTTCACCGACGCGTCACGACTCAAGGCAGGCGACAGCGTGCGTGTTGCCGGTATTCGCGTGGGCACCGTCGACGGCGTGTCGTTGCAGTCCGACGGCACGGTGCTGGTCGAGTTCGATGCCGACCGATCGGTCGTGCTGACCACCGGCACCAAAGCGGCTGTCCGATACCTGAATCTGGTCGGCGACCGCTACCTGGAACTGCTCGACGGGCCGGGGTCGACCGAGGTGCAGCAGGCGGGAGCACAGATCCCGGTGGAGCGCACCGCGCCGGCGCTGGATCTGGACCTGCTGCTGGGCGGGCTCAAACCGGTGATCCAAGGTCTGAACCCGAAGGATGTGAACGCGCTGACGGCGTCGCTGATCCAGATCATGCAAGGCCAGGGCGGGACCATCGAGTCGTTGCTGTCGAAAACCTCGTCGTTCAGCACCGAACTGGCCGACAACAGCCGGGTGGTCGAATCGCTGATCGACGAATTGCGGACCGTACTTGCCACTTTGGCCAAGGACGGTGACCGATTCTCCGGCGCCGTCGACCGCATCCAGCGTCTGGTGGGCAGTCTGAACGACGATCGCGATCCGATCGCCACTGCGATCGAGGCGCTCGACAATGGCACCGCATCGCTGGCCGACTTCCTCGGGAACGCTCGTCAACCCCTCGCAGGCACCATTGCTCAGGTGAATCGATTGGCCACCAACATCGACGCCGGTAAGGAGTCCCTCGACACCGCCCTGCAGAAGGCTCCGGAAAACTACCGCAAGGCGATTCGACTGG
Organism: Mycolicibacterium neoaurum ATCC 25795; assembly: GCF_000691525.1. GTDB lineage: Bacteria > Actinomycetota > Actinomycetes > Mycobacteriales > Mycobacteriaceae > Mycobacterium > Mycobacterium neoaurum. The sequence continues at coordinate 341,553 of NZ_JMDW01000005.1, read as the reverse complement.
GTGCCTACGGCGGCTTCATCCAGTACTACATCTGCGGTGTGTCATTCCGCGCCAGCGATTTGCAGGGGCGGACGGTGGTCTTCCCGTGGATCAAACAGGAGGAGGGCAGATGCACGGATACGCCATGACTCACTGCGAACCGCGCCCTGGAAGGAGGGTCGACCCTCGATGCTGAAGTATCGCGGAGGTCATCTGGTCCGGACCGGAATCATGGGCGTCGTCCTGATGGTGCTCGTCATCGCGGTCGGCCTGCAGCCCGAACGTCTCTCGGAATGGGCCAATTCGGTCCGCTACCAGGCCCGGTTCGCCGAAGCAGGCGGACTCAGTGTCGGAAACGACGTCACATTGGCCGGCATCAAGGTCGGATCGGTGTCCGATATCAGTCTGGACAACGGTGACGCGCTGGTGCTGTTCACCCTGGAGGGAAAATACGGACTTGGGTCGGAGACCGAGGCTCACATCCGCACCGGGACACTTCTGGGTGAGCGGGTTCTGGCGCTGGAGCCGGCAGGCAGCGGCCGGATGGGTGCGCTGGACGAGATCCCGCTGACACGAACCTCTTCGCCGTATTCGCTCACCGATGCTGTCGGCGAGTTGACCACCAACACCGCGGGCACCGACACCGAGTCACTGAACCAGTCCCTGGACACCCTCGCGCAGACCGTCGACCAGATCGCGCCGCAGCTCGGTCCCACCTTCGATGGCCTGAGCCGGTTGTCGCGTTCGCTGAACAGTCGCAACGAGAGTCTCGGCGACCTGCTGAAGAGTGCCGGCGATGTCACCGGGGTGCTGTCGCAGCGCAGCGAACAGATCAACACCCTGATTCTCAATGCCAACGATCTGGTTGGGGTGCTCAACGACCGCCGCGAGGCGATTGTGAGCCTGCTGGCCAACACTTCCGAGGTATCCCGGGCGCTGTCGGGGGTGGTGGCCGACAACGAAGCACAGTTGAAACCCGCACTGGATCGTCTGAACTCCGTCAGTGCCGTTCTTGAGAAGAACCGCGAGAACATCGCCAAGGCGCTGCCGGGCCTGGCGAAATACGAGCTGACACAGGGGGAGGCCGTGTCGAACGGTTTCTATTACAGCGCATACATCCCGAACATCGTTTTCGGCCAACTGTTGCAGCCGTTCCTCGACTACGCCTTCGGGTTCCGGCGTGGGGTCAATGCCGGGCAGCCGCCGGACAGTGCCGGTCCGCGGGCCGAACTACCGTTTCCCGTCAACGGGATTCCTCAACCGGGTGACCTGCCGCCACGTTCCTTCCCGCCGCCGGTCATCCCGCCGTTACCCGGAGAGGCGCCACGATGAGGACACGCGCCAAATTACTGACTGTCGTCGTCGCGGTGGCTGTCGTAGTCGCCGGCGGTGTCCTGGTCCGCCAGCTGCTTTTCAAGCCGACCACGATCACCGCGTACTTTCCGACCGCGACGGCCATCTATCCTGGCGACGAGGTGCGGGTATCCGGCGTCAAGGTCGGCTCCATCAAGGCGATCGACCCCGAGGGTCAGCAGACGAAAATGACCCTGGCGATCGACCCGGGAGTATCGGTTCCGGCGCAGGCCAAGGCGATCATCGTGGCGCCGAACCTCGTCGCGGCTCGCTTCGTCCAACTCACACCGCCATTCCGGGATGGGGATTCCGATGCCATGACAGACGGGGCGGTCATCCCACGGGAACGCACCGCGATTCCTGTGGAGTGGGACCAGGTGAAGACGCAATTGGAGCGGTTGGCAACGGAACTGGGACCGCAGAGCGGTGTCGACGGCACATCGGTGTCGCGGTTCATCGACAGCGCCGCCAACGCCATGGACGGTAACGGCGCCAAACTGCGCGAGACGCTGTCCCAGCTCTCCGGGGTCGCCCGGGTGATGGCGAACGGCAGCGGCGATATCGTCGACACCATCAAGAACCTCCATGTGTTCGTCGATGCCATCCGCGGCAGCAGTGAGCAGATCGTCATGTTCGAGAACCGGTTGGCGACGTTGACCAGCGTGGTCAACGACAGCAGGTCCAGCCTGGACAGCATGCTCAACGATCTGTCGGTGGCCATCGACGATGTGCAGCGGTTCGTGTCAGGCAGCCGCAATGAGACCACCGAACAGGTGACTCGCCTTTCCAACGTCATGCAGAATCTCGTGGACAGCCGGATGGCGATCGAGAACATCCTGCACATCACGCCGACCGCGATCGCGAACACGCTCAACATCCGCAACGTGTCGACCGGAACTCCGGTGGGAGCATTCGCTTTCACGAACTTCAGCAATCCCGTTCAGGCGGTTTGCGGCATGGTCGGTGCTGTCGAGAATGCCACCGCCCCGGAGACCGCGAAACTGTGCGAGCAGTACTTCGGACCCGCGCTGCGTCTGCTGAACTTCAACGGGTTCCCGTTCCCGATCAATCCCTATCTGACCAAATCGGCAAGGCCGGACAGGTTGATCTACTCGGATATGCGGCTCGCACCCAATGGTGGGGGCATCCCCAGGCCGCCGGAGCCGCCTCCGACGGTCTCCGCCTACACCGGCGCGGGGGACGTTCCGCCGCCACCGGGCTGGAATGCACCGCAGGCACCGGACCGCGGGGCCTACGTGCCCAACGGGCTGCCCGCCACTCCGCACGCGGCATTGTTTCCCGATGCGCCCCAGCCCAGCCCGACGACCTTCGACGGCATGCTGCTGCCTGGCTACGGCGCTCCTCCGCCGGGACCGGCTCCCGATGCCCCGCTGCTGCCTGCAGAAGGGACACCCCCAGCATGATCGGCACGGGGTGCATACGTGCGTCGGTGCTGGCCGCCATGGTGGCGCTGGCAGGCACCGGGTGTGCCTTCCACGGGGTGAATTCGCTTCCGCTACCCGGTGTCCAGGGCAACAGCGCCGACGCTCAACAGTTCACCGTGCAAGTGGTCAACGTGGGTACGTTGGAGTCGAATTCGCCGGTGCTGATCGATGATGCGGTGGTGGGAAGTGTCGGCGACATGACGGTCCGTGATTGGCATGCCGACGTCAGGATCCGTGTCAATCCCGGTGTTGTCGTCCCGGCCAATTCTGTTGCCACCGTGGGTCAGACGAGTCTGCTGGGATCGATGCATCTGGCACTCGGGCCGCCGGTGGGCGAGAGCCCGTCGGGTCAGCTGCCGTCCGGCTCCACCATCCCGCTGGCGGACACGTCGACATACCCGTCCACAGAACAGACGTTGACATCACTGTCGACCTTGGTCAACGGCGGCGGTCTCGGTCAGGTGGGCGACATCATCCACAACTTCAGCACCGCAATGTCCGGACGGGAGAGCGAGATTCGCGATCTGCTGATCCGGCTCGACAGGTTCGTCGGCGTACTCGATACCCAGCGTGCCGATATCGTGGCTTCCATCCAGCAGTTGAACTCGGTGGCCGGTACGTTTGCCGCGCAGAACGAGAAGATCGACCGCGCCCTCAAGGACATCCCGCCGGCTCTGGACGTGTTGATCGACAGCCGCCCCAGATTCACCGCTGCGCTCGACCGGTTGGGTCAGTTCAGTGACACCGCAACAGGTCTGGTCAACGATGCCGGTAAGGAGCTGGTTTCGGACCTGGCCAACCTGGAGCCGGCTTTGCGTTCACTGGCCGACATCGGGCCGGATATCGTCGGCGGACTGGTGTACGGCTCGGCTTTCCCCTATGGTCCCAATTTGATCGATCGCGCCGTCAAGGGTGACTACCTCAACCTGTACGCCGTCTTCGATCTGACCTACCCTCGACTCAAGCGGTCCTTGTTGCTGGGTACCCGGTGGGGGGATGAGGACGCGAAACTCATTCCCGCGCCGGGTGACCCGTGGTACTTCAATTATTCTTACGATCCATTGTCGGCACCGCTTGCGCCGCCCCCGGCGGCCCCGCCCGCCGGAGAGCCCGCGCAGGCCGGTACGCTCCCTGCGCCAGGCCCGATCCTGCCGGTCTCACCGCCGCCGCAGAGTCCTCAGAATGCCGCTCCGGCGCCTGCGGCACCCATCTTCGCCGGGCCGTATGTGCCCGCAGGTTCCCAGGGGGGTGGTGGGTAGATGCTGACTCGCTTCGTCAAGACGCAGCTGGTCATCTTCACCGTGGCATCCGTCGTCGGTGTCGCGGTGATGGTGTTCGGGTACATGCAGTTGCCGACGCTGCTCGGAGTTGGCCGGCTGACCGTCAGCCTGGATCTGCCGGCGACCGGCGGCCTGTACCGGTTCTCCAATGTCACCTACAACGGCGTGCAGGTCGGCCGGGTCACCGGGGTAGAGCTGACCGATACCGGGGCGCGCGCGACGCTGTCGCTGGACCGGTCACCGCGCATTCCGGTCGATCTCACCGCGCACGTGCTCAGTGTCTCGGCGGTCGGCGAGCAGTACGTCGATCTTCGCCCGAACACCGGATCGGGTCCGTACTTGGAGAACGGCGCGGTGATCGCGGCGGATGACACCACCATTCCGCAGGAGGTCGGGCCGATGCTCGACCGGATGAGTGCGCTGGTGCAGTCGATACCCAAGGATCGACTCAACGATCTGTTGGGTGAGACGTATCAGGCCTTTGACGGTGCGGGTTACGACTTTCAGTCGCTGGTCGACTCGGCGGGGAAACTGACCCGGGATGCCGACAGCGTCTCCGGGGAGATGGGCTCACTGATCGACAACGGTGTACCGCTGTTGGACACCCAGGTGCAGACCACCGATGCCATCCGCACCTGGTCGCGCAGCCTGGCCGGGATCACCGATCAGGTGGTCGCCAACGATCCGCAGATCCGCACCGTGTTGCAGCGAGGTCCGGGGTTCGCGCAGGAAGTGTCGGGGTTGCTCACCGATATCAAGCCGACGCTGCCGGTGCTGCTGGCCAATATGACGACGATCGGTCAGATCCTGTTGACCTACAACCCGGCGGTGGAACAGTTGCTTGTGCTGCTGCCCAATTACATTGCGTCACAGCAGTCCTTCGGTCTGCCGAAGAACAATGCAACGGGTCTACCGATGGGCGATTTCACGCTGACCGTCGGTGACCCGAATCCCTGCACGGTGGGCTTTCTACCTCCGTCGCAGTGGCGCTCGCCGGCCGACACGACCACCATCGACACCCCGGACAACCTCTATTGCAAGCTGCCGCAGGATTCACCCGTCTCGGTACGCGGGGCACGCAACATTCCCTGCATGGAGCATCCGGGCAAGCGGGCGCCAACCGTGGAACTGTGCAACGACCCGCGTGGTTTTGTGCCGATGGCGTTGCGCCAGCACATCACCGGCCCGGCGCCGTTCGATCCCAATCTGATTGCCCAGGGCATCCCGCCGGATGACCGGACGACCTTCGAGGAGCAGATCCACGCGCCGATCGAGGGCACTGCGTTGCCACCCGGAGCGGTGCCGTCCGGCGCACCGCCGGGTGGCCCGGCAGGACCGCCCCCGCCACCGGTGTTCGCACCCCAGGATCCTGCCCCCGTTCCGTCGCAGCCCTACATTCCGCCGCCGCCGGCCGGTAACTCGGTCAACGGTGTGCCCGTCCCTCCCGTGGTCCCGTCCGCCGGTGCATTGCCGGTGGCGCCCAGCGGCACCGCCGGAAACGGGCCCTCGGTCGCGGTGGTCCCGTACGACCCGAACACGGGCAAGTACATGACCCCGGACGGCCGATATGAGCAGCAGACCAATCTCATTGCCGGAGGTGCTCCGAAGTCGTGGCAGGATCTGATGCCGACCTGATGGCGAGACGCCATCAGACGGGAACAACCGCGGTCGCGGAGCCGGGGTTGCTCGGCATGCCGTGGTGCCGCGCCAGGACCTCAGACCCTGTCGAGACGAAGTGGCATCTCGATCACCGTGGGCGTGTTACGCCCGCAGGCACCGCCGGGGCCCTCGGTCCGGTCGAAGCCTGCCAGGAGTTGCAGGTTGTCGATATCGATCTGGCCGCTACCGTCGACACCGTTGAACCGGAAACTCTGATAACCGGGCGCAGTGCTGCCATCCGGGCACCGCAGCCAGTTCGGGTGCTGGAGTCTGACGAGCCACCGATTGACCCGATACTCGGCCGGGACCGTCCAGCCTTTGTCGCTGCTGACCGTGCCACTGCAGGTTTGTGCATCGGTGCAACTGGTGGCGAAGGTCCACATCGAAACCTGAACCGCCTCGTCCATGTAGACCTCGTTCGTCTTGGCCCACTCGCCGTTGGAGATGACCCGGTAGGTGCCGTTGAGTGCGATGTCGAGGTCGGCGTTGGCGGTCGGTACGGCAGCCAACCCGGCGACGGTGCCGACCGCGATGGCGGCGACCCCTGCCGCGATGGTCCGTCCGCGCATGGCGACTCCTCACACTCATCAGGTTCTCTTGGGGTCCAGCGTAATACCGGGGTAGAGCGACCCTCGCCATTTATGAGAACTTTGTTACCGCGATATGTAAAGGTGAGCATCATGGGTGTCCTCAGGATTCTGGTGGCCGCGGCATCCGCTGTGACTGCGATGATTTCAGCTCCAGTGGCGGGCGCCGACCCGAATCCGCCGGGACCGCCGTCCGTCGAACCACCCATGTTGCACGACTGCAACGAACCCGCGTGCACACCCGGTATCGCACCCAATATCGTCCTTGGTTCCTATTGCAGCAACACCACCTATTACGCGTTCGGGGTGACGTCGTGGGGGAGGCTGGTGTTCTGCGGTTCGCCGCGCCGCTACGAGCCGCGATGGTTCCGGGCAACCGAGATGCACGGGGTCAAGGCCGAGGGAGCGCAGTGCCCGAGCCTCGACGGCGAGATGGCGCAGTCACCCGAAGGCCTGTTCCTCACCTGCGTGACGAAGAACGGTTTCAGCCGCTGGCTGCGCGGGGACGTCTCGGCCTCTGATCCCATCCCACGATGACCCCGCCGAAGAGGACGACCATGAAGACTGCACTGCTGTCCATCGCGCTCATACCCGCCGCCGTGGCTCTGTCGGCGCCTCCCGCGGCCGCGGAGATGCAGCTCGGCAACTACGAAGTGTGGAGTAACCGTTGGACCGACGCCTCCTGGATATGGGCCGTCTACCCATGCGAGGACCACGATCAATACGACACGCCCACCCCGGATTGCGCACTGGTACAGGCCATTCCCCGCCCGAAGTTCGGCGCGTACTACGGCGGCGAGGCGCATCTGGTGGACGGCCGCTGGTCCTATACGACCGACGTCCCCGACGGACTCCGTTGCCCTGGCCATGTCATGCCCACCAAGGACACCTACAGTTGGGATACGGTCACGCTGGCGGGCACTGTCGAATCGCGATTCGACGTCGGCTGTTTCAACGGTCCTCCCGGAATGAATGTCTGGACGTTCGCCCTGGTCCGTCTCTAGACCGGGTCGAATGCCGAGATCAGCCAGGAGTTGTCGCGTTTCTCCAGTACGGCCTTCACCGCGCTTGCCGAGTACGAACCATCGGGACTGTCCTTGCTCGTCGTCGTCTGGTTGAGGAACAGCAGCACCTCGGCGCGGTCTGGTTCGATGTCGATGATGGCCTTGCGAACGACCGCGGCCGATGTCTGAACCTGTTTCTCGCGGGCGGCAGGAGCGACGATCTCATCGGTGAATTGGGTGTAATAGGCGAGGAAATCACCGGTGAGGCGGCCCTTGGCGTTAGCAAAGTCCGCGTCGAGCGTTGCCGGTGAGTAGGACAGTAACGCCACTGCTCCGTCGGAGGCGGCCGTCAGTACCGCTTGTCTGGCGGTGTCATCGACTTGTTGATCGGCCCGGTAATCGGTGAAATAGAGCCACGCTGCCACCCCGGCCGAAGCCAGCACCAGCACAACGAGCAGTGCGGGAGCCAGCAATCGCTGCACCATCGGATTTCGGTCTCGTGGCATCACGGTGCGAACTCGACTCTCGACATCTTGATCTGATCACCGTCACGGGTCAGGTTCACCGTCAGACGCCAGGTGCGTGGCTCCTGTTCGGCGCCTGAGGTATTGGTGACCTTCGAAGTGGCCGTGACCAGGACGACAGCATCGTTCTCGGTCATCGACTCGACGGCCGCGGCGGTGGCGGTGGCCTCGGTGATCACCTTGGAATCCTTTGCCACGGTTGCGAAATCTTTTGCCTGGCCTTCGAATTGCTTGCGAAAGTCCCCGGTGGAATTGTCGATGATGCGCTGGACATCGTCATCGACACTGGTGAAGTCCAGCGACATCAGGGTGACGACGCTCTGCTTTGCCGCGGCGGCATACTCCTCGGCCTGCCGCTGTTCGGCCTGGACACCACGGTGATGGATGACCATCAGCACGCTGAGGGCGACGAGTGCACCGGCGCTGAGCATCGCGATGGCGGCAGCGGCCCAGCGAAGCGCCCGACCGCCGCCGCCGGTCGGCCGCGCCGGTACACCCGGTGGCGCAGCGCTTGAGTCGATATCGCCGGATTCGGACTCTGCGGGTTCTGCGGACTCTTCGGAGTCCCCGTCGGAGGCTTCACTCCTGAGCCGGATTTCTTCGGCGCGCGCACGAGCGGCCTCGGCGGTGGCTTCCGCCGCGGCGGCCTCGGCCTCGGCGAGTGCCAGCGCCGCATCCGGATCGGTTGGAGTCTCGGGCTCCGATTCCTGGGCGCCGGTGGTCGAATCGTCAGGACTCGCCGGGGTATCGGCTTTACGGAAACGCACCGGACCTCCTGTCTCTCAGGGCAACAACCATCGATTGCTCACGCTACCCGAGTACCGGCCCGAGCCGATGTCGCTACCAGGTGCGCAATGAACAGAGTGCGCCCTTCGGCCCGGCATCGGTGGCGACCACGACGTCATCGACCCGCAACTCGCACACGAATCCGGGTTCCGGCAACGCAGGGGCGTGCGGGGGCGTCGTGGCGATGACCATCGCCCATTGCTGCGGGTCGGCCAACGTCGCCTCCAGCACCCACGGCTTTCCGGGGCCCAGCTCGGCCTCGGCTTTCGGGCTGAACAGGTATGGGTTGTGGCTGTAATCCGCCCAGCTGGGGGGTTGGGTGTCGCGGTAGTAGATGACGGCTTGCATCGACTCGCTCGCACCCACGGTGTATTTCACATGGTGCAGAACAGGTTCGGCGGCCGCCGGAGGCGCACCGGCCAGACCGGAGACCGCCGCGAGGACCGCGATATGCACCACGACGGACTTCACAGTCTTCCTCCACGGTTCGGCGTGTGGGGCCGAGCATAGATTGCCGGCGCTGCCCGGCAAGGGAAATCGGCAATCTGCGCCGTACTCCCGATGCGAATGCTGTTCTCCACTTTCGAAGGTCGCCGACAGATACTCGCTCGTGAGCGTCGACGCGCCGGCTGTCGGTCGAGTGTCAGCTCAGCGGGGTGTAGTTGATGTTCAGCTCGGTGAGGCCCCGCAGCACGAATGTCGGCTCATAGTTGAAGTTCTGGTCACCGATCGGCCCGTGCTTCTCCGGATCGACGGTGATATCGCCCATCCGGTCCAGGATCCGCTCGATGGACACCCGGCCCTCGACGCGGGCCAACGGTCCGCCGGGGCAGGAGTGCACACCGCGCCCGAACGCCATGTGCTCACGAACGTTCTTCCGGTCCAGTCGCAACTCGTGCGGATTCTCGAAACGGTTCGGATCCCGGTTGACCGCACCCGGCAACACCATCACCGGTGAACCGGCCGGAATGCGAACTCCTGCCACCTCGGTTGTCTTGCGCGCCAGTCGGAAGTCGCATTTGACCGGGCTCTCCAGCCGCAGGGATTCCTCGATGAAGGTTGGGATGAGGCTGCGGTCGTCGCGCAGTTTCTGTTGCACTTCCGGGTTCTCGGCAAGCACCCGCATCGCGGCGCTGAGCAGTTTGGTGGTGGTCTCCTGACCCGCGGCGAACAGGAAGGTCGCCGAGCGCACCACCTCGATGACCGGTGGTACCGAATCATCCGGGTAGAGCGCGGTGGCCAACGAGGTCAGCACGTCTTCACGTGGATCCGCGCGGCGATCCTCGAGGTAGGTGATGAACTTGTCATCGAGGAACTGGAGCGGATTCTCGTCGACCACCTCCTGCTCGAGCGAGCCGACCCGGGCCCCGGGGCGATCGGCGCCGAGCTTGGTGCGGAACTGCTTGTGGTCCTCCTCCGGGACGCCGAGTAGATCGGCGATCACCAACAGCGAAAAGGGCTTTGCGTACTCGGCGAGGAATTCGCACCTACCGTTGTCGAGGAATTCGTCGAGCTGGACATCGGCCAGCTTCCACATGAAGTCCTCGTTCTCTTTGAGTCGGCGCGGGGTCAGCAGCCGATTCAGCAGGGAGCGGGCCTTGGTGTGGTCAGGCGGATCCATGGTGACCATGTGCTCGAACATCGGCAGCAGATGCCGATGCGCCTCGAGCTGCTCGGAGATGTCGTCCCCTTCGGGGGTGAAGGGCAGCGGCGGGAACGGTCCACCGAGGGCGACCGCGTTGGAGAACGCGTCGGTGTTCTTGTACACCGCGACCGCCTCCTCGTAACCGGTGACCGCATAGCAACCCCACGGCGGGACCTGCAGCACCGGATTCTGTTCGCGCAGATAGTCGAAATAGGGGTACGGATTGGGCACCAGCGACTGGTCTGTCAGAAAATCCAGCGTCGCGTATTCGCTCATGATGGGGTTATTCTCCCGGGCTGTGGGGTAGGAGGCGGATCTTCGCCGAAAACTGCTGTGCACCTGCTTAGCATGAGGGTAGAGTCGTGGTCAAGATCACAATCGGCGGATCGTTACGATTCGCTGGTAGTGCGGACCCGCAGATGACGGTGAGGTGACATGGCCACAGCGCGCAGGATCGGTGCGCCGGACGCCAAGAACCGCGGTGTCTTGCTCGACGCCGCCGAGGTGCTGATGATCGAGGAGAGCTACGCAGCAGTGACCTCGCGCCGCGTCGCGGAGCGGGCCGGCCTCAAACCGCAGCTGGTGCATTACTACTTCCGCACCATGGACGAGTTGTTCCTCGCGGTGTTCCGCCGCCGCGCCGAACAGGGCCTGGTGGTGTTGGAGGCGGCGTTGAAATCGGCGCAGCCGCTGCGTGCCATCTGGTTGTTCAGCACCGATCCCGCGTCGACGCGGCTCACCATGGAGTTCATGGGGCTGGCCAACCATCGCAAGGAGCTGCGAGCCGAAATCGCTTATTACGCCGAGCGTTTCCGCGAGGATCAGCGCGTGGCGCTGGCCGCCGCGCTGGAACGCTACGGAGTGGACCCCGGCGACGTTCCGCCGGTGGTGTGGGCCGTGATCGGCACCAGCCTGTCCTGGGCGCTGGTCATGGAGCAGGCCATGGGCATGTCGGCCGGACACGCTGAGACCCTGGAGTTCGTCGAGCGGTGGCTGGTTGAACTCGAAGGGGAGGCGCTGCCGCTTGAGCAGATCTTCGGTGATCTTGCCGGCAGCGGTTTCGAGGCCGCATCGGGCAAGCTCGGCGGCAACGCCGCGACATAGATCGGCGTTGCCTACTATGGCGCCTTCCTCATGACCTTGTCGGCGGCCGCCCAGTGCGCATCGGACACCCAGAGCCGCGCGAAGGCAGCCACCGCCTCGGTGGTGGTCGCGCCGTTGATGACGCGTTTGATCTCACCTGCCGGACCGCGGGCGAGCAGGCGCGCGGTCTCCCGCCAGGAGGCGTCGAAATCCGCGCGCGGCACCACCTCGTCGATCAGCCCGACCTGTTGGGCTGCCGAGGCATCCAGGATCCGGCCGGTGCCGGCCAGCAGTAGGGCGCGGTGGGGTCCCACGAGCCTGCCGAGGCGTTCGGCGCCGCCCCAGGCGGGCATGATCGCCAGCGAGATCTGATTGAATCCGATCTTGATGTCAGCAGCGGCGATGCGAATGTCGGCCGCCACCGCCACCTCCGCCCCTCCGCCCAGCGCGTGTCCGTTCAACGCCGCGACGACGGGTCCGGAGAATCCGGCGATGCGATCGCAGATGGTGCGCATCCGCCACGCCATCTCGGCGGCTTCGGCCTCGGTCCGCAGCGCCGCGAGCTCCTTCAGGTCGCCCCCGGACACGAATGCCTTCTCGCCCCCGCCGGTGATGACCAGGGCTGCGGCGCCGGCAGCCCCGTCGAGCGCCTTTCCGAGCTCGTCCATCGTGTCCAGCGAGATGGCGTTGCGGGCGTGGGGGCGATCGATCGTGATGACCGCCAACTCATCCTCGATATCGAGGTCAACCATCTACCATTCTCCGTAATTGATATTGGCATTCTCGTCTGCTGAGAATACCATCACCATGGTGCGTCACATTCCCGCCGAGTTGACCGAACGCTACGTCGAACAGGGCTGGTGGCGTCCGGAAACGCTCGGCCAGATGCTTGCCGAAGGCCTTGCTGCGCACCCGGATGTCGGCTTCTGCGTGCACTCTGATGTGCGGCCCTACCGGGGCACGTTCGGCGACGTCGAGCTGCAGGCTCGGCGACTGGCTGCCGGACTGCGCGACCGCGGCGTGGGACCGGGTGACGTCATCGCGATGCAGCTGCCGAACTGGATGGAAGCCGCCGCCGCATTCTGGGCATCGGCCCTGCTCGGCACGGTGACGGTGCCGATCGTGCACTTCTACGGGCGCAAGGAACTCGCCCACATCATCGGCACCGCGCGGCCCAAGGTGTTCCTGTCCGCAGAGCGGTTCGGTCGGATGGCCTTCCAGCCGGATCTGTGCACCGACATCCCGGTGGTCGGGCTCGTGGGACAGGCCGGCTTCGACGATCTCCTCTCCGACGAACCCCTGGCGGAGGCGTTGCCCGCCGATCCGGGGGCGCCGGCCCTGATCGCCTTCACCTCCGGCACCACCAAACAACCCAAGGGTGTCGTCCACAGTCACCAGACGCTGGCATTCGAGACCCGCCAGTTACTCGCCAACTACCCGCCCGACCGCGGTAGGCAGCTCACCGCCACCCCGGTCGGGCATTTCATCGGGATGGTCGGCGCGTTCCTCATCCCGGTGATCGAGGGTGCGCCGATCGACCTCTGCGACGTCTGGGATCCGGGCAAGGTGCTGGATCTGATCGAACGAGACGGGCTGTCCATCGGAGGCGGTCCGCCGTACTTCGTGACCAGCCTGATGGATCATCCACGCTTCGGTGAGCAGCATCTGGCCAAGTTCACCACCGTCGGACTGGGTGGCTCCACGGTGCCGTCGGCGGTCACCCGACGGCTGGCGGATCTGGGTCTGTTCGTGTTCCGCGCATACGGCAGCACCGAGCATCCCTCGATCACCGGGTCCAGACCGACGGCCCCGGAGGACAAGCGGTTGTTCACCGACGGCAATGTCCGCACCGGTGTCGAGATCAGGCTCGCACCGGACGGGGAGATCTTCAGCCGCGGGCCCGACCTGTGCCTGGGTTATACCGACGACGAGTTGACGGCAGCCGCCTTCGACGAGGACGGCTGGTATCGGACCGGTGATATCGGGGTGCTCGATGCCGATGGCTATCTGACCATCACCGACCGGACCGCCGACCTGATCATCCGTGGTGGCGAGAACATCAGCGCGCTCGAAGTCGAGGAGACGCTGTTGGCGATGCCTGCCGTGGTGGAGGCGGTGGTGGTGGCGGCGCCGGACGACCGGCTCGGCGAACGGGTCGCCGCCGTACTGCGGATCAGGGACGGTGCGTCCATGCCGGCCCTGACCGAGGTGCGTGCGCATTTCGAGCGGGCCGGGGTGGCTCGGCAGAAATGGCCAGAGGAACTGCATGAGGTGCCCCCAGACATGGATCTGCCACGCACCGCCAGCGGGAAGGTGCAGAAGTTCCGGGTCCGCCAGGAGCTCGCCGCCGCACGCCCCGAGGGCATTGCGGCGATCAAACAATGAGAATATGGTTCTCATGAACTGGAAGGGAGAATTTCATGGGGCAGCTGTCGCACAAGGTCGACATTCCATTTCCGCTCTTCGACGCGGACAACCATCTGTATGAGCCGCCGGAGGCGATGACCAAGTACCTCCCCAAGGAGTACAAGGACATCGTTCAGTACGTCGAGGTCAACGGACGTACCAAGATCGCGATCAAGGGGCAGATCTCCAACTACATCCCGAATCCCACCTTCTCGGTCGTGGCGAAACCGGGTGCGTGGGAGGAGTACTTCAAGTACGGCAACCCCGACGGTAAGAGCAAGCGGGAGCTGTTCGGTGAGCCGATGAAGGCCATCCCCGCCTTCTTCGAGCCGGAACCCCGGATCAAGGTGATGGACGAACTGGGCGTCGATCGCAGCCTGATGTTCCCCACCCTGGCCAGCCTGATCGAGGAACGGCTCTCCGACGACCCGGTGGCCATCCACGTCATCGTGCATGCTTTGAACGAATGGCTGCACGAAGTGTGGGGATTCAATTATCAGGGCCGCATTTTCACCACCCCGGTGATCACATTGCCCATCGTGGAGAAGGCGATCGAGGAACTCGAATGGGCTGTGGCGCGGGGTGCCCGGGCCATCCTGATCCGTCCGGCGCCGGTACCGGGTTTCCGTGGGCCGCGTTCGTTCGCGCTGCCCGAGTTCGATCCGTTCTGGGAACGGTGCGTCGCACACGACATCTTCGTCGGCATGCACTCCTCGGATTCCGGCTACTCGCGCTACACCTCTGAGTGGGACGGTGTCGCGCAGGAGATGCTGCCGTTCCAGACCAACGCGATGAACATCCTCAACGAGTGGCGCCCGATTCAGGATGCGGTGGCGTCGTGGGTGATCCACGGAGCGCTGTTCCGCCATCCCAAGCTCAAGGTGGGCATCGTCGAGGCCGGTTCCAAATGGATGTTCCCGCTGCTGGATTCCATGACCGAGGTCTACAAGAAGGCACCGGAGGCGTTCCTGGGCAATCCGATGGAGGAGATCAAGAACCGGATCTACGTCAGCCCGTTCTATGAGGAAGGCATCGACGACCTGATCAACCTGATCGGCGTCGACCAGGTGCTCTATGGTTCGGACTGGCCGCACCCCGAGGGCCTTGCCGAACCCACGCACTACGTGACGGCGCTGGACCATCTGTCGGTGGAGGATCAGGCAAAGATCATGGGTGGCAATCTGGGTCGCCTCATCACCACATAGTCTGACCAGTGGCTTACCGCCCCGAGTGGGAGACCATTGCCGACATGGTCATGAGCGTCGGCGACCGCTTCGGTGACGCCGAGGCGGTCGTCGACGGTTCATTGCGGCTCACCTTCGTCGAGCTCGTCGACCGGATCCGCAGAGCAGCAGGTGCTTTCGCCGGTTTGGGGATAGAACGCGGTGATCGGGTGGCCATTTGGGCACCCAATTCCGCGGGTTGGCTGATCGCGGCATTCGGTGCGGTCAGCGCGGGCGCGATCCTGGTGCCGGTGAACACCCGATTCAGGACCGCCGAAGCCGCAGACATCATCACCCGCAGCGGCGCCAAGGTGGTCCTTATCCAGAACGGCTTCCTCGGGCAGGAATTCACGGTCCCGGCCGGTGTGCCCGCCATCGATATCGCGTCGGACTTCCTGAGTAGCGGAAGCCCCCACGTAGCGACCGGATTGTGCGGCACCGATATCGCGGACATCATCTACACCTCCGGCACCACCGGGCGTGCGAAGGGGGTGATGATGAATCACGAACAGACGCTGCGGCTCTACACCGAATGGTGTGAGTTGGCCGATCTGCGTGAGGGTGACCGATACCTGATCGTCAACCCGTTCTTCCACACCTTCGGCTATAAGGCAGGCTGCATCGCCGCGATGATCCGCGGCGCGACGATTCTGCCGGTCCCCGTTTTCGATATACCGACGGTGGTCGACCTCATCGAAGCGGAGCGGGTCACCATGCTGCCGGGAGCGCCGACTCTCTATCACGAACTGCTGGCTGTGCCGGACAAGGCGAGGCTGGCGACGCTGCGGTCCGGAGTCACCGGAGCCGCCGACATTCCGGTGGAGCTCATCCGCCGTGTGCACGAGGAGCTTCCGTTTCGGACGTTGGCCACCGGCTACGGGCTGACCGAGGCGGGAACCGTGACCCTGTCACGGCCCGGAGATTCCTTCGAGGACATCGCCACCACGGCGGGCCTGCCGTGTGACGGTGTCGAGGTGCGCATCGCAGAAGACGACGAGGTGTTGGTGCGCGGCTACAGCGTGATGCAGGGCTATTTCGACGACCCTCAGTCCACCGCCGAAGCCATCGACGCGGAGGGATGGCTGCACACAGGGGATCTGGGAAACCTCGATGACGGCGGACGCCTCAGGATCGTCGGCCGCAAGAAGGACATGTTCATCGTGGGTGGTTTCAACGCATACCCGGCCGAGATCGAGGGATACCTGCTCGAACATCCTGCGGTCCGGCAGGCCGCCGTGATCGGGGTGCCCGACGACCGGATGGGCCAAGTCGGCAACGCGTTCGTGGTGTTGCACCAGGGGGCGAGCGAGGCCGTCGGCATCGGCGAGGCCGAGCTGATCGATTGGAGTCGGACGCGGATGGCAGGTTACAAGGTGCCCCGAACGGTCGAATTCCTCGACGAGCTACCGCTGAACGCGACCGGCAAGGTGATGAAGGATCGTCTCGGGGAGCCGGCGCGATGAACGGTATGGTCGGGTCGATGGAGCGCGCCGACGAAAGCCTGACTGCGGAGGAGGCCGAGGCGCTGGCCGCCGAGGCGGCCGCCGCTGCTGAGGCCGCGCGCGCCAAGGTGGCGCGGTTGCGTCGGGAGGCCGAGTCGCCCGCCGCGCCCGCCCCCGTCGAGGAATCCGCTACCGAGCACTCCGATACCGAGCACTCCGATACCGAGCACTCCGATGCCACCGGCGAGACAACCGAGGCCGGCGACGGAGATGCCGGCGACGCGGAGGCAGCGCCCGTGCCGGTGCGCCGTCGCCGGATGGTGTTCGCCGCCAAGGCCATCGCCGTGATCATCGCGGTGCTCGGCATCGCGGGACTGGCCAGTACCAGCGCCTGGATTGTCGTCAGTCACCAGCAGGCTGAGCAACAGCGCAGCCGTAACGCCGAGTTCGCCGCCGCCGCTCGCCAAGGCGTGGTGACGCTGATGTCGCTGAATTTCAATCGAGCCGCCGATGACGTCCAACGGATCGTCGACAACTCGACCGGGCAGTTCAAGCAGGATTTCGAGGCCCAGTCAAAGGACTTCATCCGGGTCGCCGAAGAGTCCAAGGTCATCACCGACGCCACCGTCACAGCCACCGGTGTCAAGAACATGACCGACGACACCGCCGATGTACTGGTGGCCGCGTATTCCACGGTGACGAACGCACAGGGGGCCAAGGAAGAACCCCGAACCTGGCGGTTGATCGTCAGCATGGCTCGCGATGGAGGTCAACTGAAGGTGGCAAAAGTGGAGTTCGCGCCGTGACCGCGGGCCTCGCCCCGCGGGTTTTGGGCGGTGTTCGTCGATTCTGGGTCGCCATCGTGCTGGTGGTGTTGCTGGTCACCGCCGGCGGCGTCACTGGATGGCTGTATCAGACGAAGTATCGATTCGACCAAGCGACCGGTACCGCTGCGGCGGACGCCGCGGTGCAGGCAGCATCAGACGGCACCATGGCGCTGTTGTCCTATTCGCCGCAGAACTTGGAAACGGATTTCACCAATGCGCGTTCGCACCTGACCGGTGACTTCCTGAACTATTACAACCAGTTCACCGAACAGATCGTCAGTCCCGCGGCCAAGAAGAACGGGGTCACGACCTCAGCTTCGGTGGTCAATGCGGCTGTCTCCGAACTGTATCCGGACCGCGCGGTCGTACTTGTCTTCCTGAACCAGTCCACCACCAGCTCAGAGAATCCCGATGGGTCGTTTTCGACCAGCAGCGTGAAGGTGGGACTCGCCAAGGTCGATGGCGCATGGCGGATCGCGTCATTCGACCCGGTGTGACGTTAACCTGGCCGGCGTGAGACTCGCCGCGATCCTGCCGATGCCGCCCGCCGAGAATCCGGCCGCCGCGCTCACCCCGTTGGGCGGTGAACCGGCGGTGTGCCGGATGGTGCGGTCGTTGACCCGGGTGGCCGGGCAGGTTCTGGTCGTCGTCGACGAGGCGATCGCGGACCGGTTCCGTGCAGCCCTGGCCGGACTGACCGTCGACATCCTGACCGTCGACGGGTCCGCCACCCGCGCGGATTGCCTTGCGCTGGCCGGTCGCTCGTTGGCTGTTCCCTCGTTGGTCGGGGTGCGCGCCGGCTGCCAGGGCGCCACCCACGTGCTACTGGCCGATCAGCGTCACCCGCTGATGGCGGCGGACATGATCGACAGGGTGGTCGCGGCCCTTGCCGACGGCGCCGACCTGGTGGTGCCGGTGCTCCCTGTCACCGACACCGTGAAGACCGTCGATGCCGGGGGCACCATCACCGCCACGGTGGACCGCTCCACCCTGCGGTTGCTGCAGTATCCGCGGGGAATGCGTGCCGATCGGCTACCCGAAGAAAGCCTCGCCGGCGCGGTCACCGTGGACGGCGACGCCGACGCGGTGTCGGTGCAGCTGCCCGCGGATGCGGCGTTGCTGGAGGCGATCATCGCCTGCCGGTGAGCAGGTGCTCGGCCAGTCGGATGTCCGGCGGGTACGTCACCTTGAGATTGCTTGCTGCACCAGGAAATACGCGTACATCGGCATCGGTGAAGTGCTGCACGCAGGCCGAGGTGTCGGTCCCGTCGAATGCCTCGGCGTCGGCGCGGCGGTAGGCCGCCAGCAGGGCCTCGGCGCGAAACGCCTGGGGCGTCTGCACCCGAACCACCGATTCGGCGAGCGGATGCAGACCGTCTTGCCCGGCACTGGCCAGTCCGACCGCGTGGATTCCCGGGACCGCACCGCCGAAGCGCCGTGCGGTGTACAGGGCTGCGCGCATCATGTCCGGCCCGGCCAACGGACGCGCGGCGTCATGGATGAGAACGACGTCCACGGCGCCGGATTCGATATCGGCAGCGATATGGCAGAGCATGTTGAACTCGGATTCGTGCCGGGTGTCACCGCCCTCGACCAGTTCGATGCGGCGGTCGGGGATCTGCGCGCGCACCATCGCTTCGGCGATATCGAACTCACCACGTCGGTAGACCAGGATCACCCGGCCGATCTCCGGCGTATCGGCCACCGCGCGTAGCGACCAGGCCAGCATCGGCCTGCCTGCCAGCGTCAGATAGGCCTTGTTCCCGTCGGCTCCGACGCGTGAGCCGATACCTGCGGCCAGCACGACGCCGACGGCAGTGGCAGGGTCACCGGTCGGGGGCACGCGCCCACGCTAGCGTGTTGAATCTTGTCGGTGACCGGCGCGCGCCGGTGGGAGGGGAGTCCGTGTGAGCACTGCTGATGAGCGGCGACGCGGCATATCGGTGATGTCCGGGCGCGATCCGCACGAATCGCACCGAGTGGCGTCCCCGCTGGAGTTGTTGTTCGATCTGACGTTCGTCATCGCGTTCGGAGTCGCGGCATCGCAGTTCGCGCATGCTTTCGCCGCCGGTCACGTCGGCGCGGGTCTTGCCGGGTTCGCCTTCGCGATCTTCGCGGTGTGCTGGGCCTGGATCAACTTCACCTGGTTCGCATCGGCATACGACACCGATGACTGGGTGTACCGGCTGACGACCATGCTGCAGATGGTGGGCGTGTTGATCCTGGCGCTCGGGTTGCCCGCGATGTTCGCCTCGTTGGAGCACGGCGGGCACGTCGACAACGTGGTGATGGTGGCCGGCTATGTGGTCATGCGCGTCGCCATGGTGGCGCAATGGCTGCGGGCAGCGCGCCAGGATCCGGCGCGGCGGCAGGCCTGCCTGACCTACGCCGCGATCATCTCGGTTGCCCAGATCGGTTGGATCGCTGTGATTCTGCTGCACACCGGGCTGCTCGTGACGGGCCTGCTGGTGATCGCGCTGACCCTGTTCGAGATGGCAGGGCCGGTGGTGGCCGAACGCCGCGCGGGCGGTACACCGTGGCACGCCCACCACATAGCCGAGCGGTACGGCTTGATGGCCATCATCGCGCTCGGCGAGGGTGTCGTCGGCACGGTGGCGACCTTGACCGCGGTGGTCTCCGACCACGGCTGGAGTACCGAGGCGATTCTGGTCGCGGTCTCCGGCGTCGGCCTGACGTTCGGCATGTGGTGGATGTACTTCATGGTGCCCGCGGGAGAGTTGTTGCACGCCCACCGGGAGACCTCGTTCTGGTTCGGTTATCTGCCCATCGTGTTGTACGGAGCGATCGTCGGCACCGGCGCGGGTCTGCACCTGGCGGCCTATTACCTGGAGGAGCACTCCGCGCTCGGGTCGGCGGCGTGCGTTGCCACCGTGGCGGTTCCGGTGGCGGTCTACATCTGGCTGATCTACCTCCTGCACGCGCTGATGTTGCGAGCCACCAGCCGAGTGCATCTGATGCTCAGCCTGCTGGCCAGCGCGGTGCTGGCCGGTTCGGTCCTGCTCGCGGCGTCCGGTGTACCCATCGCGGTCTGCCTGCTGGTGGCCACGCTGGCACCGGTCGTGGTGGTGATCGGCCATGAGACGGTCGGGCACCGGCACACCACGGCGGCACTGGCGGCGCGGATCAGCGGCTGATGTCGGTCGGCTCGGGATCGAAGGTTTCCAGCAACCATCGGTCGGAGGCGTTGCCCTGCAGACCCAGCTGCCGCCGGGTCTTACGCCGGGTCACCAGGATGCCGATCACCGCGACCGCCCACACCACGTACTGAACCGTCCAGGCGAGCCGGAACGACTCGGAGGAGTAGCCGCCCGCGACGTCGAGGATCCAGCCCATGGCCTGCATCAGCATCAGTGAGGCCAGAAAGCCCCCCATGTTGACCATGCCCTGCGCCGTGCCCAAGGTCGCGCTGGGATTGAACGTGCGGGCAAAGTCGAAACCGACCATCGAACCCGGCCCGCCGACGGAGATGATCACCACCAGCACGACCAACAGCCACAACGGTGCCTGATTGGGCATGGCCAGCACGATCGTCCAGATGGCCGCGTTGCTGCCGATGATCGCCAGGACGAATCGGGACCGGCGATGCGGGAATCGGCCACACAGGAGACCGAGCACCACCCCGGCGGCCACGGCCGTCAGGACCGAGATGGTCAACAGCATGCCGGCAATGCCGCGGGTCTGGCCCTGCGCGGTGGTCACGTAGGGGACGCCCCACATGAGGGCGAACGCGGTCACCGAGAACTGGGTGCCCATATGGGTGAAGAAACCCAGCCGGGTACCCGGACGCAGCCAGACGGTGCGGACGTTGGCCAGGGTGGACCGGACGCTCAGCGTGGACGTGGTGGCAGGCCGGCCATCCGGGGTGTTGCGGATCAACGCCGCCGCCAGCGCCAGAGCGAGCACGGCAAAGGCCGCCACCGACAGGTATGCCGAGGTCCATCCGGCGACGCCCAGCAGCGCCAGGAACGGCACGGCCGAGAGCACCTGGCCGAACTGGCCGCTGATGCCGGTGAGTTGGGTCAGCAGTGGCACCCGCCGGGCGGGGAACCAGTGCGGCACCAGGCGCAGCACCGAGATGAAGGTGATGGCATCACCGAGCCCGACGATGGCGCGGGCGGTCAGTGCCATCGGCAGGGACTGGGTCAGCGCGATGGCGAGCTGCCCGCCTGCCATGAGAGCAGCGCCGGAGATGATCAGCACCTTGGACCCGTACCGGTCCAGCAACACGCCGGCAGGGACCTGCGCGGCGGCGTAGACGATGATCTGCAGCACCACGAACGTCGAGAGCACGCTCGGGCCGGCGTGGAAGCGTTCGCCCGCCTCGAGGCCGGAGACGCCGAGAGTGGTGCGGTTGAGCACGGCCACGATATAGGCCAGCAGTCCGGTGGCCCAGACGATCCACGGACGCACGGCACCGGCCCCTTCCGTCGTCTCGGGTGGTCGTATCACTTTGGCTGCAAAGATGGTCCCAAATTGATGGGATGAATTGCGAATCTTTTTCCGGTGACATCTCTCACCGGGTTGCCAGGTCCGGCATCGGTGCTGTTTCTAAGCCTTTTATCAGTTTGCTCAACCTGCACAGTTGCGCGCTACAGTGTGATCATGACCGTGCTTGTCGGCGGCTTGCGTGCGGTGGTGACCGCTTGGCGCTGACCGAATATCGCCTGCACGACCTCGCGCGTGCGTCCGGGGTCAGCGCGCGCAATATCCGTGCCTACCGCGAACGTGGGTTGCTGGATCCGCCGCGCCGGGTGGGGCGTGCGGCTTTCTACGATGCCGTGCATCTGGTCCAGCTGCAGGCCATCAATCGATTGCTCGCACGGGGCTTCACGTCGGCACACATCGCCGAATTCTTCGAGGCCGCACGTGCCGGTCGCGATCTGCGCGACGCACTCGGGTTGGACGCGGCGATCCTGCGACCGCGGCAACCCGCCGACGGCGTGCACCTCGATCCGCGTGAGTACGCAGACGCTTCTGCCGCGATTTCCGAAACCATCGGCGACTGCGCGGATTCGTTGGCTTCCGAGGCCGTCTCTGCGTGGCGTCTCGCGCCCCCCGGCGTCGTCGGTGCCGAGGATCTGATCGGTCTGGTGACCGGGCGGGTGGAGCGGCTGATGCGTGAGCGGTTGTCCGAAGCGGCATCGACGGCGTCCGGATGCGAACCAAAACTTACCGATCAGTAATAATTTCCAGCAAACTCGGCAAACTCATCGGATCGCGACAACAGACACTTTCGGTCCGAGTGTCTCTTTTCAGCCGAGCTCGCCGACGCGCCATGCGGCGGCGCAGGCCGCCGAATTCTTAGATAACGATTTGATAACGGCATCGCGCTGATCTGGGAAGTTATAGCTACTCGACCGTAACCACCCGCATGCAGGACGTTTGTCCCGGACGCCTTTGAACACCGTTGTGACCATCGTTACCCAACATCTGGTTACCCAGGCGTAGAACTCGCCAGTAACCATTTGAACGCGAAAAACGACCCCGATCCTTATGACACTCTTAGTGGGGCGGGATTGGCCGTCGGACACGTCCAGGACCGGATCCATCGATACCCGGACAGCCCCGGACGTACACCGGCCCGCCGACGATTCAGAGCTGAATCGTCACACAGACCACAGACCACCGGACGAATCGGACCGCGGGGGACCGATTCGCTTCCCGCCGCGACGCCGCGGCACACGGGTACGACAAGCGTGAGTGCGACAAAGACTGCACCGAGGGAGAGAACACGACGTGACGATCAACGAACACGACAGGGTGACGGCCGGTAAGAACGGCTTGAAGGATGGTTCGTTGGGTGGCGCGCACGCTCTGGTCGATCTGCTCAATGCCGGCGAGCCGTATGCCGTGGCATTCGGCGGACAGGGCGGCGCCTGGCTGGAGAGCCTGGAGGAGCTGGTCAGCTCCGCCGGCATCGAGTCCGAGCTGAGCGAACTCGTCGGCGAGGCAGCGTTACTGCTCGAGCCCGTCGCCAGGGAGCTCGTCGTCGTCCGCCCGATCGGCTTCGAGCCGCTGCAGTGGGTTCGCGCGCTGGCCGCCGAGGAACCGCTGCCCGACACCAAGCAGCTCACCACCGCCGCCATCTCCGGCCCCGGCATCCTGCTGACCCAGATGGCCGCCATCCGTGCGCTGACCCGTCAGGGCCTCGACCTGATGGGCACCCCGCCGGTCGCCATGGCCGGCCATTCCCAGGGCATCCTTGGCGTCGAGTCGCTGAAGGCGAAGGGCACCCGCGACGCGGAGCTGCTCGCCCTGCTGCAGCTGATCGGTGCCGCGGGTTCGCTGGTCTCGCGCCGGCGCGGCATGGTCGGCCGCGGTGACAAGTCGCCGATGGTTTCGGTGACCAACGTCGACCCGGCCCGGATCGCCGAACTGCTCGAAGATTTCTCGACCGACGTGCGCACCGTGCTGCCACCGGTGCTCTCGATCCGCAACGGCCGCCGCTCGGTGGTCATCACCGGCACACCCGAACAGCTCGGTCGCTTCGAGCTGTACTGCTCGAAGATCACCGAGAAGGAAGAGGCCGAGCGCAAGAACAAGCTGCGCGGTGGCGCGGTGTTCGCGCCCGTCTTCAACCCCATCCAGGTCGAGGTCGGCTTCCACACCCCGCGCTTGGCCGACGGTGTCGCGCTGGTCGACCGCTGGGCCGCCAAGTGCGGTATCGACACCGAACTCGCCCACGCGATGACCGAGTCCATCTTCGTCAGCCCGATCGACTGGGTCGCCGACGTCGAGGCGCTGCACACCGCGGGCGCCCGCTGGATCATCGACCTCGGCCCCGCCGACACCCTCACCAGGCTGACCGCGCCGGTCATCCGCGGACTCGGCATCGGCATCGTGCCCGCCGCCACCCGCGCGGGCCAGCGCAGCCTGTTCACCGTGGGCGCCGTGCCCGAGGTGCCCGCCCCGTGGACCAGCTACGCGCCGTCGACGGTCACCCTGCCCGACGG
This sequence comes from Mycolicibacterium neoaurum ATCC 25795, assembly GCF_000691525.1. Classification (GTDB taxonomy): domain Bacteria; phylum Actinomycetota; class Actinomycetes; order Mycobacteriales; family Mycobacteriaceae; genus Mycobacterium; species Mycobacterium neoaurum. The sequence goes on along the minus strand of NZ_JMDW01000005.1, from coordinate 317,336 downwards.
CTCGGTGAAACTGTCCACCAAGTTCACCCGCCTCACCGGCCGGTCGCCGATCCTGCTGGCCGGGATGACCCCGACCACCGTGGACGCCAAGATCGTCGCCGCGGCGGCCAACGCCGGCCACTGGGCCGAGCTGGCCGGTGGCGGCCAGGTCACCGAGAAGATCTTCGAGGACCGGCTGGAGGATCTGGCCGAGCTGTTGGAGCCGGGCCGGGCCATCCAGTTCAACTCGCTGTTCCTGGACCCCTACCTGTGGAAGCTGCAGCTCGGCGGCAAGCGCATCGTGCAGAAGGCGCGCCAGTCCGGTGCGCCCATCGACGGTGTGGTCGTCACCGCTGGCATCCCCGAGCTCGACGAGGCCGTCGCGCTGATCGAGGAGCTCAACGAGATCGGCATCACCCACGTGGTGTTCAAGCCGGGCACCGTCGACCAGATCAAGGCCGTCATCAAGATCGCCGCCGAGGTGCCCGACAAGGACGTCATCGCCCATATCGAGGGCGGCCGCGCCGGTGGTCACCACTCGTGGGAGGACCTCGACGATCTGCTCCTGAGCACCTACGCCGACCTACGCAAGCTGTCCAACATCACCATCTGCGTCGGTGGCGGCATCGGCACCCCCGAGCGGGCCGCGGACTACCTGGCCGGCCGTTGGTCGCAGACCTACGGCTTCCCGCTGATGCCGGTAGACGGCATCCTCGTCGGCACCGCCGCGATGGCCACCCTTGAGGCCACCACCTCACCGGCGGTCAAGCAACTGCTGGTCGACACCAAGGGCACCGATGTCTGGGTGGGCGCCGGAAAGGCCCAGGGCGGCATGGCATCCGGGCGTAGCCAGCTCGGTGCCGACATCCACGAGATCGACAACACCGCCTCCCGCTGCGGGCGGCTGCTCGACGATGTCGCCGGCGACGCCGACGCGGTGGCCGAGCGCCGCGACGAGATCATCGCCGCGATGGCCGATACCGCCAAGCCGTACTTCGGTGACCTCGCCGATATGACCTACCTGCAGTGGCTGGACCGCTACGTGGAGTTGGCCATCGGCGACGGCGACTCGACCGCGGACACCAAGTCCGAGGACTCGCCGTGGCTGGACATCACCTGGCGCGACCGTTTCGAGGAGATGCTCAAGCGCGCCGAGGCCCGCCTGCATCCCAAGGATTCCGGCCCGATCGAAACCCTCTTCGCCAAGAGCCCCGAAGGTGTTGCGCTGCTGGAGCATCCGGCCGCCGCCGTCGACACGCTGCTCAACCGGTACCCGGACGCCGAGACCCTCAAGCTGCACCCGGCCGACGTCCCGTTCTTCGTCACGCTGTGCAAGACGCCGGGCAAGCCGGTGAACTTCGTGCCCGTGATCGACAAGGACGTCCGCCGCTGGTGGCGCAGCGACTCGCTGTGGCAGGCACACGACGCCCGCTACACCGCCGACCAGGTCTGCATCATCCCCGGCACCGCCGCCGTCGCGGGTATCACCCGCGTCGACGAGCCCGTCGGTGAACTGCTCGATCGCTTCGAGCAGGCCGCGATCGACGAGGTCGTCGCCTCCGGCGCCACACCGGTGCCGGTCGTCTCGCGCCGGCAGGCCAATCCCGGTGCCACCGGACCCATTGCGGTGGTGCTGGATTCGCCCGATGTGCTGTGGGCAGGCCGCACCGCGATCAACCCGGTGCACCGGATCGGCGCCCCGGGCGAATGGCAGGTCAACGAGAACCGCGCCGCGACACACCCGTCCACCGGCTCTCGCCTCGAGCTCACCGACGAGGGTGTGACGCTGAGCGTTCCGCTGAGCGACATCTGGATCGACATCAAGCTCACGCTGCCCGCCGCCACCGTCAATGGTGGTATGCCGGTCGTCACCACCGAGGATGCCGCCGCGGCCATGCGCGCCGTGCTGGCCATCGCCGCCGGCGTCGACGGTGTCGACGCACTGCCTGCCGTCGTCGACAACACCGCGACCGTCACCGTCGGCTGGGATCCCGAGGAGGTCGCCGACCACACCGGTGTCACCGCCACCTTCGGCGCCCCGCTTGCCCCCGGACTGACCCTGGTTCCGGACGCCCTGGTCGGCAAGTGCTGGCCCGCGGTGTTCGCCACCATCGGCGCCGCGGTCACCGAGGCAGGCTTCCCGGTGATCGAGGGGCTGCTGAGCCTGGTGCACCTGGATCACGCCGCCCACCTGCTGGCGCCGATGCCCAAGGACGCCGCCGAATTGACGGTCACCGCAACGGCTTCGGCCGCCATCGACACCGAGGTCGGCCGCGTCGTGCCGGTCGAGGTCGTGATCAGTGACGCGCAGGGCACCGAATTGGCCCGGCTGGTCGAGCGTTTCGCCATCCGTGGCCGCACCGGAGCCGTCGAGTTGGAGGATCCGATTCGCGCCGGTGGTGCGATGACCGACAACGCGACCGATACCCCGCGTCGCCGTCGTCGTGACGTCACCTTGACCGCGCCCACCGATATGAGCGCGTTCGCCGTGGTGTCCGGTGATCACAACCCGATCCATACCGACCGCGCCGCAGCGCTTCTCGCGGGCCTGAAGGGCCCGATCGTGCACGGCATGTGGCTCTCGGCCGCCGCGCAGCACGTCGTCACCGCCACCGACGGCCGCGCCACCCCGCCGGCTCGTCTGGTGGGCTGGACCTCCCGTTTCCTGGGCATGGTGCTGCCGGGCGACGAGATCGAGTTCCGTGTCGACCGGGTCGGCATCGACCGCGGCGCGGAGATCATCGAGGTGACCGCCAAGGTCGGCGGCGATCTGGTGATGGCCGCCTCGGCGCAGCTGGCCGCGCCGAAGACGGTCTACGCCTTCCCCGGTCAGGGCATTCAGCACAAGGGCATGGGCATGGAGGTCCGGGCCCGGTCCAAGGCCGCCCGCAAGGTGTGGGACATCGCCGACAAGTTCACCCGCGACACGCTGGGCTTCTCGGTGCTGCACGTGGTCAAGGACAACCCGACCAGCCTGATTGCCTCCGGTGTGCATTACCACCATCCCGAGGGCGTGCTGTACCTGACGCAGTTCACCCAGGTCGCCATGGCCACCGTGGCCGCCGCGCAGGTCGCCGAGATGCGCGAGCAGGGTGCGTTCGTCGAAGGTGCCATCGCCTGCGGTCACTCCGTCGGTGAGTACACCGCGCTGGCCTGTGTGTCGGGCGTCTACGAACTGCCGGCGCTGCTGGAGGTCGTGTTCCACCGCGGCTCCAAGATGCACGACATCGTCCCGCGTGACGAGAAGGGTCGGTCCAACTACCGGTTGGCCGCGATCCGACCGTCGCAGATCGACCTCGACGATGACGACGTCACCGCCTTCGTCGCCGAGATCTCCGAGCGCACCGGGGAATTCCTGCAGATCGTGAACTTCAACCTGCGTGGCTCCCAGTACGCCATCGCCGGTACGGTCCGCGGCCTGGAGGCCCTGGAGGAGGAGATCGAGCGGCGTCGCGAGATCAGCGGCGGCAAGCGGTCGTTCATCCTGGTTCCCGGTATCGACGTGCCGTTCCACTCCGAGGTGCTGCGTGTCGGCGTCGCCGACTTCCGGCGCTCGCTGGAGCGCGTGATGCCCACCGATGCCGACCCGGAACTGCTGGTGGGCAAGTACATCCCGAACCTGGTGCCGCGTCCGTTCACCCTGGATCGTGACTTCATCCAGGAGATCCGCGATCTGGTGCCCGCCGAGCCGCTGGACGAGGTGCTCGCCGATTACGACACCTGGCGTAACGAGCGTCCGCGTGAGCTGATGCGCAAGATCGTCATCGAGTTGCTGGCCTGGCAGTTCGCCAGCCCGGTGCGCTGGATCGAGACCCAGGACCTGCTGTTCATCGAGGAGGCCGCAGGTGGCCTCGGTGTCGAGCGGTTCGTCGAGATCGGTGTGAAGACCGCGCCGACGGTGGCCGGCCTGGCGACCAACACGCTGAAGTTGCCGGAGTACTCGCACAGCACCACCGAGGTGCTCAACGCCGAGCGTGACGCCGCGGTGCTGTTCGCCACCGACACCGATCCCGAGCCCGAGGTCGAGGAGATCCCGGCGGTTGCCTCGGCTCCCGAGTCGGCGCCCGCGGCAGCGGCTCCGGCCGCCGCCCCGGCCCCCGCGGCCGCCCCGTCGGGTGGACCGCGTCCGGATGACATCACCTTCGACGCGGCCGATGCCACGCTGGTGCTCATCGCGCTGGCAGCGAAGATGCGCATCGACCAGATCGAACCGCTGGACTCCATCGAGTCGATCACCGACGGCGCGTCCTCGCGCCGCAACCAGATGCTGGTCGACCTGGGCTCCGAGCTGAACCTCGGCGCCATCGACGGCGCCGCCGAGGCCGATCTGTCCGGTCTCAAGACGCAGGTGACCAAGCTGGCCCGCACCTACAAGCCGTTCGGCCCGGTGCTGTCGGACTCGATCAACGATCAGCTGCGGACCGTCTTCGGCCCCTCGGGCAAGCGTCCGGCCTACATCGCCGAACGTGTCGCCAAGACATGGGAACTGGGGCCGGGCTGGGCCAAGCACGTGACCGCCGAGGTCGCGCTGGGTACCCGCGAGGGCTCCAGCGTCCGCGGTGGCAACATGGGCGGTCTGCACGAGGGCGCCCTTGCCGATGCGGCCTCGGTCGACAAGGTCATCGATGCCGCGGTCGCCGCGGTGGGTGCACGCAAGGGCATCGCGGTGAGCCTGCCGTCCTCCGGCGCCGCCGGTGGCGGCGTGGTGGATTCGGCAGCCCTCGGCGAATTCGCCGAGCAGGTCACCGGACCCAACGGTGTGCTGGCCAACGCGGCCCGCACCATCCTGGGCCAGCTGGGCCTGGACAGCCCGGTCAGCGCTCCGGAGACCGTCAGCGACGCCGATCTGATCGACCTGGTGACCACCGAACTCGGATCGGACTGGCCGCGCCTGGTCTCCCCGGTATTCGACGCCCGCAAGGCCGTCGTTTTCGACGACCGGTGGGCAAGCGCCCGTGAGGATCTGGCCCGGCTGTGGCTGCTCGACGAGAGCGAGATCGACTCCGACTGGCAGCGGTTGTCCGAGCGTTTCGAGGGTGCCGGCAACGTCGTCGGGACCCAGGCCAGCTGGTGGCAGGGCAAGGCCCTGGCCGCCGGCCGCAATGTCCACGCTGCGCTGTACGGCCGCGCTGCCGCCGGTGCGGAGAACCCGGACAAGGGCGGCTACGCCAACGAGGTGGCCGTCGTGACCGGTGCCTCCAAGGGCTCGATCGCCGCATCGGTGGTCGCCCAGCTGCTGGAGGGCGGCGCGACCGTGATCGCGACCACCTCACGCCTGGACGACGATCGGTTGGCGTTCTACCGCAAGCTGTATCGCGACAGTGCCCGCTTCGACGCGACGCTGTGGGTGGTGCCTGCCAACATGGCCTCCTACGCCGATATCGACGCATTGGTCGAGTGGGTCGGCAGCGAGCAGACCGAGAACCTGGGGCCCAAGGCCATCCACCTCAAGGACGCGCAGAACCCGACGCTGCTGTTCCCGTTCGCCGCACCGCGGGTCAGCGGGGACCTGTCGGAGGCGGGTGCGCGCTCCGAGATGGAGATGAAGGTCTTGCTGTGGGCCGTGCAGCGGCTCATCGCCGGCCTGTCGCACATCGGCTCCGAGCGCGATATCGCCTCCCGCCTGCACGTCGTGCTGCCGGGTTCGCCCAACCGCGGCATGTTCGGCGGGGACGGCGCCTACGGCGAGGCCAAGGCGGCCCTCGACGCCGTCGTCACCCGGTGGAAGGCCGAATCCTCGTGGAGCCAGCGGGTTTCGCTGGCGCACGCGTTGATCGGCTGGACCAAGGGCACCGGCCTGATGGGTCACAACGACGCGATCGTCGGCGCGGTGGAAGAGGCGGGTCTGACCACCTACACGACCGAAGAGATGGCCTCGATGTTGTTGTCGCTGTGCGATATCAACTCCAAGGTCGCCGCCGCGCGTGAGCCGATCCAGGTCGACATGACCGGCGGCCTCGGCGAGATCGAGATCGACATGGCGGAGTTGGCCGCCAAGGCTCGTGAGGAAATGGCCTCGGCCGGTTCCGACGAGGATGACGAGGACGAGGCCGGGACCATCCGGGCGCTGCCCTCGCCGCCGCGCGGCTACCAGGCGGCCCCGGCTCCGGCCTGGGACGATCTGGACGTCGATCCGGCCGATATGGTCGTCATCGTCGGTGGTGCCGAACTCGGCCCGTATGGTTCGTCGCGGACCCGCTTCGAGATGGAGGTCGACGGCGAACTGTCCGCGGCCGGCGTCCTGGAACTGGCCTGGACCACCGGAATGGTCAAGTGGGAAGACGATCCCAAGCCGGGCTGGTACGACACCGAGACCGGTGACCTGGTCGACGAATCCGAACTGGTCGAGCGCTACCACGACGCCGTGGTGGCCAAGGTCGGTATCCGCGAGTTCATCGACGATGGTGCGATCACCGCGGATCACACCACACCGCTGCTGGTTTCGGTGTTCCTCGACAAGGACTTCAGCTTCGTGGTGTCCTCGGAGAGCGACGCGCGTGGTTTCGCCCAGTCCGATCCGGAACACACCGTGATCGCGCCGGTCCCCGACAGTGGTGACTGGCTGGTGACCCGCAAGGCGGGCACCGAGATCCGGGTGCCGCGCAAGGCCAAGATGTCCCGCACGGTCGGCGCGCAGGTGCCGACCGGGTTCGACCCGACCGTGTACGGCGTCAGCCAGGACATGGCGAGTTCGGTCGATCGCCTCGCGTTGTGGAACCTGGTCACCACGGTGGACGCGTTCCTGACCGCGGGCTTCACCCCGGCCGAGCTGATGCGCTGGGTGCATCCGAGCCTGGTGGCCTGCACGCAGGGCACCGGTATCGGTGGGCTGACGTCCATGCAGCGGATGTTCCACGGCAACCTGCTGGGTCAGAGCAAGCCGAACGACATCCTGCAGGAGGTGCTGCCGAACGTCTTCGCCGGCCATGTCGTGCAGTCCTACATCGGCAGCTACGGCTCGATGATCCACCCGGTCGCGGCCTGCGCGACGGCGGCGGTGTCGGTCGAGGAGGGCGTCGACAAGATCAAGCTGGGTAAGGCCGATTTCGTGGTCGCCGGCGGATACGACGACCTGACGCTGGAGGCCGTCACCGGCTTCGGTGACATGTCGGCCACCGCCGATACTGAGGTCATGCGCGCCAAGGGGATCAGCGATTCGAAGTTCTCCCGCGCCAACGATCGTCGGCGCCTCGGATTCGTCGAATCCCAGGGTGGCGGAACGATTCTGCTGACGCGAGGCGACCTCGCGGTCCAGATGGGTCTGCCGGTGCTCGCCGTGGTGGGCTACGCCTCCTCCTTCGGTGACGGTGTGCACACCTCGATCCCGGCTCCCGGCCTCGGTGCGCTGGCATCCGGTCTCGGCGGCACGCAGTCCCGCTTGGCCCGTTCGCTGGCCAAGCTGGGCGTCGGCGCCGATGACATCGCGGTGATCTCCAAGCACGACACCTCCACGCTGGCAAACGATCCCAACGAGACCGAGCTGCATGAGCGGCTCGCCGCCTCGATGGGCAGGTCCAAGGGCGCGCCGCTGTTCGTGGTCAGCCAGAAGAGCCTCACCGGGCACGCCAAGGGCGGCGCGGCGGCCTTCCAGATGATGGGCCTGTGCCAGATCCTGCGCGACGGTGTCATCCCGCCGAACCGCAGCCTGGATTGCGTCGACAGCGAGCTGGACCACGCCAAGCACTTCGTGTGGCTGCGTGAGCCGCTGCACCTGGGTGAGAAGTTCCCGATCAAGGCCGGTCTGGTGACCAGTCTGGGCTTCGGGCACGTGTCCGGTCTGGTGGCGCTGGTGCACCCGCAGGCGCTGCTGGCGGCCCTGCCCGCCGATCAGCGGGCCGATTACCAGGCCCGGGCCAACGCCCGTGTGCTGGACGGCCAGCATCGGTTGGCGTCGGCCATCGCCGGCGGACCCGCGCTGTACGAGAAGCCGGCCGATCGCCGCTTCGGCGGGGACGGGCCGGAGAAGCCTCAGGAAGCGGCGATGCTGCTCGATCCCGAGGCGCGCCTCGGCGCTGACAACCACTACGCGAAGTGAGCGAGCAGACGTCGGATACCGTTTCCGGAATGGGCATCGTTGGAGTAGGGATCGACCTGGTCTCGATACCGGATTTCGCCGAGCAGGTCGATCAGCCGGGAACGGTCTTCGCCGAGACGTTCACACCGGGGGAGAGGCGCGACGCCGCGGACAAGAGTTCGTCGGCGGCGCGTCACCTCGCGGCGCGGTGGGCGGCCAAGGAGGCCGTGATCAAGGCCTGGTCGGGGTCGCGGTTCTCCAAGCGGCCGATGCTGCCCGAGGGGATCCACCGCGATATCGAGGTGGTCACCGATATGTGGGGTCGGCCCAAGGTGCGCCTGACCGGTGCGATCGCCGAGCACCTCAAGGACGTGACGATTCATCTGTCGCTGACCCACGAGGCGGATACCGCTGCGGCGGTGGCCATCCTCGAGGCCTGATCTCCCGTTTCCCGCGAGCGTGCGTGTCTGCTGCCGGACACGCCGCTCGCGGGCGGGAGTTTGTGCACGCTCGCGCGGCGACGGCAGCGGACTAGCCTTGAGCCATGACCGATGTTGCCGCGCGTGTCCGTGAGTTGTTGCCCTCGGTGCGGGCCGATCTGGAGGATCTGGTCCGCATCGAGTCGGTGTGGGCTGACCCGGCCCGCAGGCCCGAGGTGCACCGCATTGCCGAGCTGACGGCAACGTTGTTGTCGCAGGCCGGTTTCGACGATATCCAGATCGTTGCCGAAGGCGGCGCCCCCGCCGTGATCGCCCGTCGCCCGGCACCCGAGGGGGCACCGACGGTGCTGCTGTACGCCCACCACGATGTGCAACCCGAGGGTGACGCGACGCAATGGCACTCGCCGCCGTTCGAACCCACCGAGCGTGACGGTCGGCTCTACGGCCGCGGCACCGCCGACGACAAGGCCGGTATCGCAACACATCTGGCGGCCATCCGGGCCTTCGGGGACGAACTCCCCGTGGGCGTCACGGTGTTCGTCGAGGGCGAGGAGGAGTCCGGCTCGCCATCTCTGACGGCGTTGTTGGCGGCACATCATGACCTGCTGACCGCCGATGTCATCATCATCGCCGACTCCGACAACTGGGCTGTCGACATCCCGGCGCTGACGGTCTCGCTGCGCGGTCTCGCCGACTGTGTCGTGGAGGTGTCGACGCTGGATCACGGTCTGCACTCCGGGCTGTGGGGCGGGGTCGTGCCCGACGCACTCAGTGCGTTGGTGCGACTGCTTGCCACCCTGCACGACGATCAGGGCAATGTCGCCGTCGAGGGACTGTACGAAGCCGCGGCCGCCGACGTCGAGTTCAGCGACGAACGGGTGCGCGCGGATTCCGGCCTGCTCGACGGGGTGCAGCAGATCGGGTCGGGACCGGTGGTGCAACGGATGTGGGCACGTCCGGCGATCACGGTGATCGGGATCGACACCACCCCGATCGCCAAGGCGTCCAACACGTTGGTGCCCAGCGCCCGGGCAAAGGTGAGCATGCGGGTGGCCCCCGGTGGGGACGCCCGCGAACACCTCGCCGCGCTGACCCGACACCTGCAGGCGCACGCGCCGTGGGGCGCCCGGGTCACGGTGACCCCCGGTGATATCGGTCAGCCGTATGCCATCGATGCCACGGGACCGGTGTACGAGGCGGCCCGGCAGGCGTTCCGCACCGCATGGGGTCGCGAGCCCATCGATATGGGCATGGGCGGGTCGATCCCGTTCATCGCCGAGTTCGCCGCGGCCTTCCCGGATGCCGAGATCCTGGTCACCGGAGTGGAGGATCCCGGCACCCAGGCGCACAGTATCAACGAGAGCCTGGACCTTGGCGTGTTGGAGCGCGCCGCGATATCAGAGGCCCTCTTCCTGAAAGCCCTGGGCTCAGACCGATAGGTCGCGGCGCAGCTTGGCCACGTGACCGGTGGCCTTGACGTTGTACTGGGCCACCTCGATGACGCCGTTCTCGTCGACCAGGAACGTCGAGCGGATGACGCCCTGCACGGTCTTGCCGTACATGCTCTTCTCGCCGAAAGCGCCCCAGGCGGTCAACACCTTCTTGTCCGGATCCGACAGCAGCGGGAACGTCAGTCCCTCGGCGTCGCGGAACTTTGCCAGCTTCTCGGGCTTGTCGGGTGAGATGCCGACGACGTCCAGACCCGCCTCGTTGAGTTCCGCCAGGCTGTCCCGGAAATCGCAGGCCTGCTTGGTGCAGCCGGGCGTGGACGCGGCCGGGTAGAAGTACACGATCACCTTGCGGCCCGCGAAGTCGGACAACGCGACGGTGTTGCCGTCGGCGTCGGGGAGGCTGAAGTCCGGTGCCTTGTCGCCGACTGCCAGCCGAGGGGTCTGTGCCATGCCTGGATACGCCTTTCTTTATCGACCGGGGCAACGTGGTTGGCTCCGGCTGCTCTAGGGTAATTCGGTACGCCGACGACATGGAGGACACAGTGGCTGATCGGGATCCCGAGGCGATCAAGAAGGACATCGACCAGGCTCGTGATCAACTGGCGGCGACGGTGGACTCACTGGCCGTGCGCGCGAACCCCCAGCGGCTGGCCGATGATGCCAAGGCCAAGGCGCTGGCGTTCGTGACGAAGCCGCCGGTGCTGGTGTCGCTGGCCGGTGTCGGCGTGGTCGTGGTGGTGCTGGTGATCCGCGGGATCAGGCGCCGCTGACTGCGTCGTAGCGATTTCGGCGCGACCGCCACCAGTCCAGGATCGACCGGGTCGGCGGATTTGCGGTGCGGCCGAGGCGGCTGCAACTGATGACATCCACGGCGCTCACGGTGGCCGCGGCGGCCTCGGTTGCGGCGGCCGCCGGCCTCGATGCGCTATCGCTCGGCATCAGCTAATACCTCGTTTCGTCCCCCGACACATAGCTGACACCCGATCTCGCGGAAGTCAGCTAACTTGAGCCTAGCATGGCCGCGGTAGCGGCGTTTGCTGGTTTTCACGTGAACGACCAGGGTTTTTGTCATCTGCAACTCGCATTGCGCTGCCGCCGCAGGTCAATAATTGCGCCGGACGGCACAATCCCAGCACATTCGGCGCGTACTGGATGACGGCGTCGTGCGGCAACTTCACACGCTCCGGCCGCAACGGTCGGCAATCACGGCGGATCGACGGAGCTCAGCCCGACAGGCCGATGACCGGTTGATACCCGAACCCGCCGGTGCCGACCAACACCGCGCTGACCAATTCGTCGGTGATCGCGAGATCAGCGTTGACGTCTTTATCGGATCGCGCCGTGGGAATGGTGCCGGAATTGACGCGGTGTTCGCAATCGACGGCATAAAGGTCTTTGCCGAGGAGCATCACGCCGACTTCGGAAACGGCGTGCGGTCGCCCTTCGCCCGGAATGCAGGGCGTCAATATCACGCTCGCGGCCGGGTCGCGCAGCGCCGACGTACCGGTCGCCGCCGGCAGCTGCACCGGCGCCGCGATGTTCTCGACCCGGATACCGCAGGCGGCGGTGCTCAGGCAGGACAACACCAGAACAGAGAGCAGCAATGGGCGAGCAGGCGTTCGCGTCGAGCGCACCATCCCGCTCCTTCCCGGTATCCCGGCGGATCTGTCACTGCGCCACCGGCCGGTACTCGGCCGGAAATTCAATTCGACGAATCAAGCCACTTTTATTTACGGAGCGGGAAATAATATAGCGGACACTGCAATTCGATAACGGATTGAATTCTTACACGGCGTGTCGTGTTGCGCGTGCTTTATCGGCCATGTTTGTCACGGAGTGGAATGTTTGGCGCGGCGGGTGGCCCTGCCGGTCGCGCGAGCGACCGTGCCGCCCGTGGCGTTCACGAGTCGTACGACGAAGATGTCCTCGCGGGCGAGCCGCTCGTCGACCGATGCGGAGGCCACCAACGCGTCGCCTTCGTGCGCGGGTGCCAGATAGTCGATGTGGATTGAGCTGACCACGCCGCTGTGGGTGGAATTGTTCGCCGCGGCCGCCAGCGCCGCGCCGACGACGCTGAACAACAGCGCGCCGTGTGCCGTGCCGTGCGGATTCAGGTGCTCCGGACCGACGGTGAGTGACGCGGTCGCCGAACCGTTGTCGAAGTTCTCGACGACGATGCCGAGGTGACGGGCGTAGTGGTCGACCGGTGCCTTGGTGCTCACATCAGTGCTTTCTTCTGGATCTTGCCCATCGCGTTGCGCGGCAGGGCCGAGACGAATCGGATCTCACGGGGACGCTTGTGCCAGGACAGGTCCTCGGCGACGTGTGCGATGAGTTCCTCAGCCAGCACCTCGTCGGCGGCCGGGGAGTCGGTGACGACGAAGGCGATGATGCGCTGTCCGAGGTCGTCATCGGGTGCGCCGATCACTGCCACCTCGGAGACCGCGGGCAGGGCGAGCAGCGAGGTCTCGATCTCCCCGGCGCCGATCCGGTAGCCGCCGGACTTGATCAGGTCCACCGATTCCCGACCCACGATGCGGTGGAAGCCGCGCTCGTCGATCGCGGCCAGGTCGCCGGTGACGAACCAACCGTCCTCGGTCCAGCACGATGCCGTGACCTCGGGCAGATTGAGGTATCCGTCGAACAGCATGGGACCGCGGACCTCCAGCCGACCGATCGATTCGCCGTCGTGGGGGACCGGGCTGCCGTCGTCGGCGCGCAGGCGCGTCTGGGCGCCGGCTATCGGCAGGCCCACCCAGCCCGGGCGTCGCTCACCGTCTGCGCGGGTGCTCAGCGTGATCATGGTCTCGGTCATGCCGTACCGCTCGACCGGGGCGTGCCCGGTCAGCTCGCGCAGCCGCTCGAACACCGGGACGGGCAACGGAGCGCTGCCGCTGACCAACAGCCGCGCCGAGGACAGCGCCCTGGCGGACGGCTCGTCGCGGGTGATCCGGGTCCACACCGTCGGCACGCCGAAGTACATGGTGGCGGCGGTCTCGGCGTAGCGCTGTGGGGTCGGTTTGCCGGTGTGGACCAGACGGGAGCCGATGTGGAGTGATCCCAGCACGCCGAGGATCAGGCCGTGGGTGTGGAACAGCGGGAGGCCGTGGGCCACGGTATCGGCCGAGGTCCACGCCCAGGCCTGCGCCAGGCCGTCAAGGCCGGCGGCGATCGCATAGTGGCTCAACAGCACACCCTTCGGTGCGCCGGTCGTTCCGGAGGTGTAGAGGATGATCGCAACCTGCTGCGGGTCAACAGGTTCCAATTCAGCGGTCGATGCCCGGTCGAGGTCGGGCGCGGCGACGGGCAGCTCCACACCTTGGCGCGCAGTGCCGACCCATACGGTGGCAGCGGAATCAGCCAGGATGTGGTTCACCTCGGCCGGTCCGGCGTCCGGTGGCACCGGCACCACCGGAATGCCGGCGAGCAGACAGCCGGTCACCGCCACGACGGTGCGCAGCGTCGGTTCGGCGTCGACGGCCACCACCGGGGCGGGGCTGCCGGCGCGCAGTTCGGCGCCGAAGGACGATGCGATGTCACGAAGTCGTCTGCGCGACAGCGATTGTCCGTCGATGGTGATCATCTTGTCATCGTCGGCGACGTCATCGTCGAGCAATGCGCGCAGCAGAGGCGCGGTCATGAGAAGACCATCCCGGGCACGATGAGCACGAGGGTCAGGACCACCGGTCCGACCACCACCATCGACAAGCCCCACCGGGTGAGCAGCTTGGTCATCCGGGGCCGGGCGTCCTCGTCGACGGTGGTCGCCACGTAGGTGGCCCCGACGGTGGAGAACGGGGAGACGTCGACGATCGATGCGCACACACCGATGGCGCAGATCAGCGCCCAGCCGGGTATGCCACCGTCGGCGATCAGCGGAAGGGCCAGCGGCACAAGGGCAGCCAGCATGCCGGTGGTGGAGGCGAAGGCCGAGATCAGGCCGGCCGCCGCGCACAGCAGCACCGCGGCCACCAGGGGTGAGCCGAGATGAACCGCACCCTCGCCGAGCATGTCGACCACACCCATCTCGGTCAGCACACCGACGTAGGTGATGATGCCGCCGACCAGAAGCACCGAACCCCAATCGATCCGGCTCATCGCCTTCTTGCCCGAGGAAGCGTCGAGCAGGGCGGCGACGGCGCCCAATCCGTAGCCCAGCACGCCGATATCCGGTGTCAGGCCCATCAGTGACATCACCACGACCGCGCCGACGAGCACCACCATCATGGCGATGGTCAACATCTGCATGCCGGTGGGACGTTCGGGGGCGGGCAACTCGTCGTCGCCTCCCGGGGTGTCACCGTCACCGATATCCAGGGTGGAGCCGCCGTACTGGGGCAGGGCCGTGCCGCGGGCGACCATGACCTCGCTGAAGGCGGGCGCCTGGGCGGTGATGACCTTCTTGCGTCCGAACATCACATAGGCCACCGCGAGCAGTACGAGGTTCAATGCGAGCGCGACACCGAAGAGCAGCAGCGGGCTCAGCGCGATACCGGCCTCGTTCGCGGTGCCCCAGGTGATGATGCCGAAGAGGCTGGTGGGCGCGAACGCGCCGGCGCTCAGGCCGGCGCCCATGGCCAGGGCCATCAACATGGGGTCGATACCGCGCTTGTGCGCGATGCTCATGCCCATCGGTGCCATCACCAAACCGCCGAGTGGTGCGCCCATGGCCGAGATGACGGCGGTGAGCGCGAAGAACACCGCGGGGAAGAGGGCGTCGCGGTTGCCCACCCGCGCCAGCGAGGCCTGGATGAGCCACTCGATGGTGCCGTTGCTGTGCGCGATACCGAAGAAGTAGGTCACCCCGACCAGGAGCACCAGGATGCTCAGCGGGAACTCGCCGATGACCTGGTTCAGGCTCAGATCGGCGAGCCAGAGTCCCACCACGCAGGCGACGGGGAACATCACGATGCCGATGTTGACGTTGCGGATGGCGGCGATCGCGAATACCGCGATGAAGATCCCGAGTGCGACCAGTTGTGCCGTCACGGCGAGCACCTCCTGTTTGCTCTTGACATCGGTCCATAGAATGGACCAATGGTTCGTCTGGTAGACCGAACCGCTGTAACCTAACTCACATCAGCGCAAGGAGGCAACCGTGGCCACAGAAAGTGTCGTGTCGGCGTTTCGGGTGCTCGAGGCGGTTGCCGAGGCGCAACCGGTGGGGCTCTCCGAGTTGGCTCGCCGGGTCGAACTGCCCAAGAGCACGGTGCAGCGCACGCTGCTCACCCTGCAGGAAGTGGGTTGGCTGCGGCCGACGGACACGACCCCGACCCGCTGGCAGTTGACCTACCGCGTGGTGGCGGTGGTCGGCCGCGCCGGCGGTGGGGAGAGCCTGCGCGATATCGCGCTGCCGGTGATGAACGAGCTGCAGTTGGCGACGACCGAGACGGTCCACCTCGCCGCGCCCGACGGGGACTCGCTGGTGTTGGTGGAGCGCCTGGATACCCCGCACCGGTTGCGCGCATTCCTGGCGCTCGGTGAGCGGATCGCGTTGCATGCGTCGGCCACCGGGCTGGCCTATCTCTCCGCGTGCGATCCGGATTACCTTGATCGCTACCTATCCGGCGCGCTCCCGGCCCAGACGCCGGACACCCTCACCGATCCGGACCGGATCCGCGCGGTGGTCAACGAGATCCGCGAGCGGGGGTACTCGGTGAACGAGGGTGGGCTCTCGGTCGGCATCTCATCCCTCGGGGCCCCGATCGTGGGGCCTGCCGGGCCGGTCGCCGCGCTGTCGGTGTCCGGGCCGTCCAGCCGCATCTGCGCCGAACGTTTCGACGATCTCGGGGCGAAGGTGCGCGACGCGGCGGCCAGGATCAGCCGGGCGCTGCGCGGGGAGCGCTGAGCGGCCGGGTCCCGACGACTTGCCCCTAGAACGACTTGGCCCAAAAAACAAAGGCCCTGCCGAAGCAGGGCCTTTGTTTTTGGTGCGCCGTCAGGGTTTCGAACCCCGGACCCGCTGATTAAGAGTCAGCTGCTCTACCAACTGAGCTAACGGCGCGCGGGTGAAACAATAACAGCACCGGCGCGCAGAGGTGAAATCCGCATTACAGAGCCGGTTTATGCGCTCGTCGGCCGACCGGTTGTCGGTGGTTCCCTTAGACTATCGCCAAGAAGTTTGTGACCCAGCGGGTCCGTGGCATGAGGTGGGGCTGGAAGATGGTGCAGGATTCGCCGCGGGTGGGCGTGCGTCGAGCAAGGACGTGGGGGACCGCGATCGCAATGGGGCTGGTGGCCGCCATCGCGTTGAGCGCCTGCAGCTCTCAACAGGCCCCCGAACAACCGAGGACCATCGCCGACAAGGGCACCCCCTTCGGGGATCTGCTGGTGCCCAAGCTGAGCGCTTCGGTGACCGATGGCGCCGTCGGCGTGACGGTCGAAGAACCGGTGACGGTGAGCACCGAGGGCGGCGTGCTCGGGTCGGTGAACCTCGTCGACGAAAACGGCTCGGCGGTGGCGGGTCAGCTCAGCAAGGACGGGCTGACCTGGTCGACCACCGATCCGCTGGACTACAACGCCAGCTACACACTGACGGCCAGCTCCCAGGGGCTGGCTGGCGCGGCGTCGACGCAGATGACCTTCGAGACGCACTCGCCGAAGAACCTGACCATGCCCTACGTGCTGCCCAACAAGGGCGAGGTCGTCGGCGTCGGCCAGCCGATCGCCATCCGCTTCGACGAGAACATCGCCAACCGGTCCGCCGCCGAGCAGGCCATCAAGGTCACCACGACGCCCAAGGTCGAAGGTGCCTTCTATTGGCTGAACAATCGCGAAGTCCGTTGGCGCCCAGCCCAATACTGGAAGCCCGGCACCAAGGTCGAGGTGGCCGTCAACACCTACGGCGTCCAGTTGGGTGACGGATTGTTCGGTCAGGACAACGCCGGCACCGACTTCACCATCGGCGACCAGCTGATCGCCACCGCCGATGACTCCACCAAGACGCTGACCGTCCGGCGCAACGGCGAGGTGATCAAGACCATGCCGATCTCGATGGGCAAGGACAGCACCCCGACCAACAACGGGACCTACATCATCGGTGACCGGTTCGCCGAGCTGGTGATGGACTCGTCGACCTATGGCGTTCCGGTGAACTCGCCCAACGGATATCGCACCGAGGTGGACTTCGCCACGCAGATGTCCTATAGCGGTATCTACGTGCACGGGGCGCCGTGGTCGGTGGGCAGCCAGGGCTACAGCAACGTCAGCCACGGCTGCCTCAACGTCAGCACCGCGAATGCGCAGTGGTTCTACGAGAACACCAAACGCGGGGACATCGTCGAGGTCGTCGGCACGGTCGGTTCGGTGCTACCCGGCACCGACGGCCTCGGGGACTGGAACATCCCGTGGCCGCAGTGGAAGGCCGGCAACGCCAGCACCTAGACCGTCGAGCGTTCCAGCGCCGCCAGGGATTGTTCGAGGTACTGCGGCCCGAACGGGGGCATGCTGCCGATCCGGTCGCGGAAGCTCTGCGGTGTGCCCGACCAGTCGTAGGTGATGGTGACGTCGGTGCCGTCTCCGTTGGGGGCCAGGTCATACCGCCAGGACCACCCGCCGGGCTGGTGCTGGCCCGATTGGTCGAGCTGTCCGGGCAACCAACCGATTCGGCGGTCGTGTTCGAAATCGGTCACCAGGTTGTGCATCACGTAGTGCCCGCCGACGAAGTCCTTGAACATGTTGACCACGAAGATCTGCCCGGCCTCGGTGATGGGATCCTGACTGACCGCGTCGCGCACCCAGTCGCTGGGCTCGATGTCCTGGTGACGGTCCGGGTCGGACAGCACGGCGAAGATGCGCTGCGGTGCGGCGGGGATGGTGCGGGTGACGACATAACGCTCGGTGGTGCTCACTGCGCGGAACCCTTTCCGTAGAGACGTGCGATATCGGGGCTGTCCAACCATCCGGAGTATGTCGGACGCGACGGCCAACCTGCGGGGGAGTCCAGCCACTCCTCCTGTCTGCCCCACGGCAGCAGGTCGATCAGTGCGAAAGAATGGCTGAGCTGTTCGGTGCCGCGGCCGTTGGTGTGCCAGGTGCGGTAGACCTTATCCCCGTCGCGCATGAACACATTCACCGTGAATCCCTCGCCGGGTGCGGCATCCATATCGGCGCCGAAGCTGGTGCCGGCCGCCGAGTACCACTGCATGGCATTACCGACCCGGTCCCGGTAGGCCAGCGCCTCCTCGATCGGTCCGTTGGTGACGATGACGAAACGTGCGTCGTAGTTGTCCAGGAAATCCAGCCGGGTGAACTGCGAGGTGAAACCGGTGCAGCCGCCGCACTGCCACTGCACCCCGTCGCTCCACATGTGGTGGTAGGTGATCAGCTGGGATTTCCCGGCGAACACGTCGGCCAGCCGGACCGGGCCGTCGGCTCCGGTCAAGACGTACTCGGGCAGCTCGACCATCGGCAGTCTGCGGCGCTGGGCGGCGATGGCGTCGAGCTCGCGGGTGGCGGCCTTCTCCCGTCGGCGCAGATCCTCCAACGCCGTGCGCCAGGTGTCCTGGTCCACCACCGGTGGTTTGGCGGTCATGTTGTCTCCTTACCTGCGACCGATGCTCACTGAGTAGACCCGGGTCACGGGCGGAAGTCATCGCGCGCGGTACTGTCCGATTACAAAGGGTGTCCTAAGACACATCATGACGGGAAAGTGAGTCGCACAACGATGAGTGGTGAAGGTTCGGATATCACCGGTTTGCGACTGTTGGTGGTCGGTGCGTCCTCCGGGATCGGACACGCGGTGGCACGGCAGGCGGCCGGGCGCGGTGCGAAGGTGGCCGTTGCGGCGCGCCGCACCGACCTGCTGACCGCGTTGGCAGAGCAGATCGGCGGGTCGGCACACGAGCTCGACGTCGAGGTCCCTACGTCGATCCCGCAGGTGGTCGACGATGTGGTCGCGGCCCTCGGGGGTGGCCTGGATGCAGTGGTGTTCACCAGCACCGTCGCGCCGATGGCGCATATCGAGGACACCGATCTCGGTACCTGGCTCCACGCCTACAGCGTCAACACGCTCGGCGCGCACAACGTGCTCCGGGCCGTGCGGCCGCACCTGTCCGACACCGGTGTCGTGCTGATCACCTCCAGCCACGATGTGGGCCGCCCGCGCGCCGGGGTGGCGGCGTACAACGCCAGCAAGGCCGCACTCAACGAGATCTTGCACTCATGGCGCAGCGAGCACCCCGACCTCGCGATCGTGCGGGTCGGTATCGGACCCACCGAAGACACCGAGATACTGCGCGGCGCAGATCGTGAACTGCTGAGCCTGTTGTTCAAATCGTGGCAACGGCATGGACAGTTGCCCGAGCAGATGTCTGCGCTCAATGATGTTGCCAACACCCTTGTTTCGTTGGTCGGCGCGGCATATCTGAATCCCAGCGTCGTACCGGAGATAGTGCAGCTGGCACCGCGAATTCGACGGTCCTAGCGGTCGTCGCTGAACGCCAACGCTGCCGATACCCGGCCCGCGGTGGCCGGGGGACCCAGCAGCACCCTCGAGGTCCTGGCGGCGGTGTCGTAGGCGATCAGGGCGATCCCCGGCCCGCAGGAATCGGTGACCCGGAGCAGCAGCGTCCCGCCGCTGGCGCCGACCACCACCACGGATCTGCCGGCGTCCACCCCGGGCACCGCCAGCAGCGCGTCGCGGCGCTGGGCGGTGCCACGCACCAGCGAGGTGGCCCCGCACGCACCCAGCGACTGGAAGAAGGCACCCTCGGGCAGCCGCCAGGCCGCGACATCACCGTAGTCATCGCGGCGGCCCGAGCTGAAGGCGGTGAGCGCGGTGGGCGTCGACCCGTCCAGCGGGATCTGCCACAACTGGTTACCGATGAGCTCGGCATCCGAACAGCGGGCCAGCACGGCGCCGCTGTTCCACCAGCGCACCGGCACGCAGTTGGTGTTCGGTCCCGGCAGGTCGAGGTGGTTGCGCAATCGGCCGTTGTTACCGACGACGGCCAGGCCTTTCTCGGCGCCGAGCACCAGCAGCGTGCCGTCGATGCTGGCCAGGTGGTGGCCGTTGAAACTGCCCGCCGCTCCGAGCCGGTCGGTCGGGTAGGAGAGCTGCTCGACGCCGCCCAGGTCGACACGGCGCAGGGTCCTGCGGTCCTCGTCGGTGACGAAAAGGGCCTTGCCGGTGGGTCGGGTGTAGCGGGCCGCGACGCGTCCCTCCATGGTGGTGACCGTGGTGGCGCCGTTGCTCAGGTCCAGTTCGGTGAGCGTCGTGGTGCCATAGGTGCCCGCGTCGTAATCGCTGGTGCTGAACAGCGCGCGCCTGCCGTCACCGGACCAGTCGGTGAGCCGATAGTTCGCCGGCAGTTCGGTGATCCGATGCCGGCCCCCGGCCGGGCTGACCAGTGTCAGCGTGGTCGTGTCGGGGGTTTCGGCCCAGGTGGCCAGCGTCCAGCCCGATCCGACCTGCGCCCACGGCACGTCACGGTCGATCAGTCGGGTGGGTACATCATGCGCGACGGTGGGCCCGCTGGAGACCGCGGTGCCGCAGCCGGCCGCCAGCAGTGCCAGGCATGCCAGCCCTGCGACGGTCTTGGAGGTTCCCACCTGCCAGATCATCCTGCGGGTGCGTGACGGAAACGTGGAAACGCGCCGCTTTTTCTCCGAACCGGGACCTCGAACGCGAAAACGCCGCCCACCTGAGTGGGCGGCGTTCCCGTTACCGGGTGGCTGACGGGACTCGAACCCGCGACAGCCAGGATCACAACCTGGTGCTCTACCAACTGAACTACAGCCACCATTGCCGCGTGAGCGGCGTTGACGATCTTAACCGCATGAGGGTCGTTACACCGAATCGGTTTGGTTCGGCGCGCTGCCGCGGGGGCCCAGCTCGGCGGCGACCGCGGCGATCTCGCTGGTCGAGGGCCCGGGTGCGGCCACGAACGCGGTGCGCCGGTAGTACTTGAGCTCCTGGATGGACTCGTGGATATCGGCCAGTGCCCGGTGGGCCAGACCCTTCTCGGGCTGACCGAAGTAGATCCGCGGGTACCAGCGCCGGCACAGTTCCTTGATCGAGCTGACGTCGATCATCCGGTAATGCAGGTATTCGTCGAGGGTGGGCATGTCGCGGGCGATGAAACCTCGATCGGTCGCGATCGAATTACCGCACAGCGGAGCGGTTTTGGCCGCCTTGACGTGGCTGCGGATGTAGTCCAGGACCATCGTCTCGGCGGTGGCGAGGTCGATGTCGGAGGCGAGCACCTCCTTGTCCAGCCCGGAGTTCGCATGCATCTTGGCGACCACCTCGACCATGCCGGACAGGTCATCGGCCTCGGCGTGGATCACCACGTCGATACCGTCGCCGAGGACGTTGAGGTCGGCATCGGTGACCAACGCGGCAATCTCGATGAGCTTGTCGGACTTCAGATCGAGCCCGGTCATCTCGCAGTCGATCCACACCAGTTCTTCACGCACAGCGATCCACAGTATTCCCACCGCCGATGATCAGCTGCGCGAACCCGCCCCCACGGGGTGCACTTCAGTAATGTCTGCCGCATGACGGTGCAGCCCGAGCAGACCCCCGCACAGCAGATCGCCGCAGGTTACGCCACCCAGGGGCAGGCTCTGGAGCTCGGCGCGGTCGTCGTCGACGGGGTCGTCGATCCGGGCGCCGCGGTGCGCATCCCGTTGGCGATGGTGAACCGGCACGGTCTGGTCGCCGGCGCCACCGGCACGGGTAAGACCAAGTCACTGCAGCTGATGGCCGAGCAGCTCTCGGCCGCCGGGGTGCCCGTCGTGATGGCCGATGTCAAAGGCGACCTGTCGGGCTTGTCGCAGCCGGGCGCCGCCAGTGACCGAACCCTGCAACGCGCCGCCGACACCGGCGATACCTGGGCGCCGGCCGGCTACCCGGTCGAGTTCCTGTCCCTTGGCACCGACGGGATCGGCGTCCCGGTGCGCGCGACAATCACCAGTTTCGGCCCGATCCTGCTGTCGAAGGTGCTGGGGCTCAACGCAACCCAGGAATCGACGCTCGGACTGATCTTTCACTTCGCCGATCAGAAGGGGCTGGCACTGCTGGATCTCAAAGACCTGCGCGCGGTCATCCAGTACCTGATCAGCGACGAGGGCAAACCCGAACTGAAGGCGCTGGGCGCGGTGTCGACCACGACGGCCGGGGTGATCCTGCGCGCGCTGGTCAACCTGGAGGCCGAGGGCGCGGACACCTTCTTCGGCGAGCCGGAGCTGGAGCCCAAGGACCTGATCCGGGTCGACGCACAGGGCCGCGGCGTCATCACGCTGCTGGAGCTCGGTGCGCAGGCGGCCCGCCCGGTGATGTTCTCGACCTTCCTGATGTGGGTGTTGGCCGACCTGTTCACGACGCTGCCCGAGGAGGGCGACCTGGACAAGCCGAAACTGGTGTTCTTCTTCGACGAGGCGCACCTGCTGTTCGAGGATGCCTCCAAGGCATTTCTGGCTCAGGTGGAGCAGACCGTGAAGTTGATCCGCTCCAAGGGCGTCGGCGTCTTCTTCTGCACCCAGCTCCCCACCGATGTGCCCAACGGCGTGCTCAGCCAGCTCGGCGCCCGGGTGCAGCACGCGTTGCGTGCGTTCACCCCTGACGACCAGAAGGCGCTGTCCAAGACCGTCCGCACCTATCCCAAGACCACGACCTATGACCTGGAGTCGGCGCTGACATCGCTGGGCATCGGGGAGGCCATCGTCACCGTGCTCTCGGAGAACGGCGCACCCACCCCGGTCGCCTGGACCCGGATGCGGGCGCCGCGCTCCCTGATGGACACCATCGGTGTGGACGCGATCAGGGCGGCGGCGCAGGCCAGTCCGTTACAGGCGACCTACGGGCAGACCGTCGACCGCGAGTCGGCCTACGAGTTGCTCACCGCGCGACTGGCGCCACCCCCGCCGCCGGTGACCGCCCCGCCGCCGGTCCCGCCGACCGCGACCGTGCCTGATCTGCCTCCGCCGTTGTATCCGGATCCGGTCGCGATCCCCGATTACCCGCCGCCGGCCCCGATGGAGCCGAGCCTGCTGGACAAGGTGGTGGACAGCCCGGCGTTCAAGAGCGCCATGCGCTCGGCGGGCACGGTGATCGGGCGGGAGATCACCCGCAGCATCTTCGGTACCGGCCGGCGTCGGCGGCGCTAGTGATTTCGGCGCGCTCGCGCTCGCTGACCGAGCGCCGGCGCGCCGAAATCGTTACTCGCCGCCGAGTTTCTTGTAGACCGCGCCGACGATCGGGGTGACGATCGCGCGCGGGGCGTACCCGCTGGCCACCGACATGGCCTTGGACGTCAGACCCGGCACGATGCGCATCTTGTTGGCTTCAAGAGCGTCCAGCGACACCTTGGCCGTGTACTCGGTGTTGATCCACAGGAAATCCGGGATCAGCCGCTCGACCAACGACTGCTCGGAGACATCCGGCAGTTCGGTGCGCACCGGTCCGGGCGCCAGCAGCGTGACGTGTATGCCGTCCTTCTTCACCTCACCGCGCAGCGACTCGCTGAACGTGTTGGCGAAGGCCTTGGTGGCCGCGTAGGTGGCGTTGTTCGGGATCGGGGAGTTCCCGGCCGCCGAGCCGGAGATCAGGATCCCGCCGGCCTGGCGCTCCAGCATGCCCGGCAGTACGGCCAGGCACAGATCGTGCACCGCGATGGCGTTGAGCTGTACCTGAGCCTTCTCGCCGGCCGGATCGAGCTTGGCCAGGGGGCCGAAGGTGGCGGTGCCGGCATTGGCACACAGGATCGAGATGTTGCGCCCGGCCAGCTCCTGGCAGAACACCTCGCGGGCGGTCGGGTCGGCCAGATCGACCGCGCGCACCTCGACCGTCACACCGTGGCGCGCGGTGATGCGCTCGGCGAGTTCGGTCAGCACGTCACCGCGGCGCGCGGTGACGATCAGATGGTGGCCGCGTCCGGCGAGATCGAAGGCGAGGGCCTCACCGATGCCCTGCGAGGCGCCGGTGACGACTGCGCGGGCATCGGGATGGGGAGCGGGTACTGGCATGGGAGAAATCGTAGGGACCGTTAGGGTGACGGCCATGAGCAGCCCCGGGTCGGCGCCCGATACGGCCCGGCGGTCCCAGGTCCGATCGTGGGTTCTCTACGACTGCGGTGCCACCGCGGTGAACGCGATCGTGGTGACCTTTGTCTTCTCCGTCTATCTCACCAACGCCGTCGGGGAGGGTCTGCCGGGGGACACCTCACCGTCGAGCTGGCTGGGTCGCGCGCTCACGGTGGCCGGCGTGATCGTCGCGCTGCTCGCGCCGATCACCGGGATCTGGGTGGACGCGCCGCACCGTCGCCGTCGCGCCCTGGCGCTGCTGACGGGGGCGGTCGTGATGCTGGTCGCCAGCATGAGCCTGATCGGCACCGACTACACGTATCTGTGGGCCGGGTTGGCCTTGCTGGCCATCACCGCCGCCTGTAACGACCTGGCGACCGTGCCCTACAACGCGATGCTGAGCCAGCTGTCCACGCCGGCAACCTCGGGACGCATCTCCGGTGCCGGACTGGCCGTCGGCTACGGCGGCAGCGTGGGCCTGCTGCTGATCGTCTACGCCCTGTTCATCTCCGGTGACGGCGGCCTGCTCGGGCTGCCCACCGACGACGGCCAGAATGTGCGGGCCGCGATGCTGCTGACCGCCGCCTGGTTCGTGGTGTTCGCGCTGCCGCTGGTGCTCAAGGGGCCGAATCCGCCTGCGGACGCCGCACATCGGCCGATCGGCATCATCGCCTCCTACCGCAAGCTGTGGCACGAGGTGCGCAGCGAGTGGCGTCGTGACCGCAACGTCGTCTACTACCTGGTCGCCAGCGCGGTGTTCCGCGACGGTCTCACCGGGGTGTTCACTTTCGGCGCGGTGCTCGGGGTGAACGTGTACGGCATCTCTCCGGCCAGCGTGCTGCTGTTCGGGGTGTGTGCCTGCTTGGTTGCTGCGCTGGGCGCGGTGGTCGGCGGGCTGCTCGACGACCGGTTCGGGGCCAAGCCGGTGATCCTCGGTGCACTGTCGCTGATGATCGTCGTCGGGCTGACGCTGATGACGTTGTCGGGTCAGCTGGCGTTCTGGGTGTGCGGGCTGTTGCTGTGTCTGTTCATCGGCCCGACGCTCTCGGCAGCACGCACCCAGATGTTGCGGATGTCCACCGAGGGCAAGGAGGGTGTCGCGTTCGGGTTGTACATGACCACCGGCCGGGCTGCCGCCCCGCTCGCGCCATGGCTGTTCTTCCTGTTCATCGACGCGTTCGGCACCGACCGGGCCGGCATGGGCGGACTCTGCGCGGTGCTGGGTCTCGGCCTGATCCTGATGCTGGGCGTCAAGACGCCGCGGGTCAGCGCGCGTTAGGGCAGCGGGCTGCAGATCGTCAGGCCGGAGCCGGTGCGCTGCTGAACCTGAGCGCCCTCGATGTCGATCGAGCAGGTGACCTCGCGGCCGACGTTGATGATGCTCACGCTGGCCGACTGGTTGGCCGGGCCCGGCAGCGACACCTCTTTGCTCCAGGGCAGGACCACATTGAACTCGGTCTGCAGGACGCCGCCGTTGTCGACGTAGGTGATGTTGATGGCCCGGCCCTGCCCGCTGACGGTGTAGACGACTGTTTCGGTGGTGCCCGGGGTTGACGGCGCGGTGGTCGACGGTGTCGTGCTGGGCGCCGGTGCGGCGGTGCGGGGGCTGGTCGTCGTCGTGGTGGGGCGCCGGGTGGTGGTGGTCGGCGAGGGTGTGACGATCGGTTCGGTCAGCGAGGGCACGGGCGCCATGACGGTCTGCTGCTGGCTGCTGTTGACGATCACCAGCGCGATGACCAACCCGATGACGGTGACGACGGCGATACCGGCGACCACCCACAACCAACGCGGAGTCCGTGGCGGCTCCGGTGGCTCGGGAGCGCCGGGCGGCGGGGGAGGCGGTGTGCCACCGTATTGACCGGTGTAGGGGTCGTAGCCGTAGGCGGGATAGGCCGGGATCTGCTCGGTGGGCCGAGCGCTGTAAGGGCTCTGCCCCGCGTACGCGGGATCGGAGTACCCGGGATAGCCGTATTGGCCACCGTCGAGCCGACGGGTCGGCTCGTCCCGACGGGGATATTCGGTCATGCCCACCTCATGGGCCCCACGGTACCCGCGCGGCTACGGATTTCGGTGGGCGGCGGTCAATGCGGCGACCGTCATCGCCCGCAGCACCGGCCTGGACGAGTGCGTGGTGCTCGGGGCTTTCAGGCTGTACGGAGTGGAGTTGAGCAGGCCGAACGCGGCATGCGCCATCACGCGGGCGTCGGCCTCGTCGATATCGGGGTCGATCCGGCGCAGTACGTCGACCCAGATCTCGACGTACTGCCGCTGCGCTTTCCGTACCTGCCGCGCGGCGGCCGTCGGCAGGTGGCTCAGGTCGCGGTCCTGAATGCGGATGAGATTGGATTCGCCGAGAGCGAAGTCGAGGTGGAACTCGATCAGGCCGTCCAGGGCGTCGCGTGCCCCGGCTGCCTCGGCGACGACGGATTGTCCGCCGGCCAGCAACCTGGTGCTGATCCCGACCAACAGCTCGACCAGCAGGGCCTCCTTGTTGGCGAAGTGACGGTAGATCGCCGGACCGCTGACGCCGACCGCCGCGCCGATGTCCTCCAATCGGACCGACAGGTACCCGTGTTCGGCTACCAATCGTTCCGCCGCGGCGATCAACTGGTCGCGCCTGTCGGATTTGGCTCTGCTGCGCGGAGTCTCAGTGGGCATCCCCGGATCCATCTCGAACGTAGACATTTGAGTTAATTCCGATTAACATACCACGAGTTAATCATGATTAACTCAAATGGACGGGTTCATCGATGACGCATAGTGAAGCGCACACCGCGCTGGTGTCCGAACTCCGCGCCAAACTGGCCACCGCGGCACGGGGCGGACCGGACAAGGCGCGGGACCGCCATGTCGGGCGGGGAAAGCTGTTACCTCGGGAGCGGGTGGACACCCTGCTGGATCCGGGTAGTCCGTTCCTCGATATCGCGCCGCTGGCCGCCGATGGCATGTATGACGACGAATGCCCCGGGGCCGGGCTGATCGCCGGTATCGGCCGGGTGAGCGGACGGGAATGCATGGTGGTGGCCAACGACGCCACCGTCAAGGGCGGCACCTACTACCCGATCACCGTCAAGAAGCACCTGCGGGCCCAGGAGATCGCGGCGCAGAACCGGCTGCCGTGTATCTATCTCGTCGATTCCGGCGGCGCCTTCCTACCACGCCAGGACGAGGTGTTCCCCGACCGCGAACACTTCGGGCGGATCTTCTTCAACCAGGCAACCATGAGCGCCAAGGGCATCCCGCAGATCGCCGCGGTGCTCGGATCCTGTACCGCCGGTGGCGCGTACGTCCCGGCGATGAGTGATGAGGCCGTCATCGTCCGCAACCAGGGCACCATCTTCCTGGGCGGGCCACCCCTGGTGAAGGCCGCGACCGGTGAAGTGGTCACCGCAGAGGAACTCGGCGGCGGAGACCTGCACGCTAAGACCTCCGGTGTCACAGACCATCTCGCCAACGACGACCGTGACGCGCTGCGCATCGTCCGCCGCATCGTGTCCACCGTCGGCCCGCGACAGGACCCACCGTGGCAGATGCGGCCCGCCGTCGATCCGATCGCCGACCAAACCGAGCTCTACGATGTGGTCCCGGTGGATTCGCGGGTGCCCTACGACGTGCACGAGGTGATCACCCGGATCGTCGATGGCGGTGAATTCGCCGAGTTCAAGGCCGAGTACGGCACCACGCTGGTCACCGGCTTCGCCCACATCCATGGTCACCCCGTCGGGATCATCGCGAACAACGGCGTGTTGTTCGGCGAATCCGCGGTCAAGGGTGCACATTTCATAGAACTGTGCGACAAGCGCAACACCCCGCTGGTGTTCCTGCAGAACATCGCCGGATTCATGGTGGGCCGCGATTACGAGGCTGGCGGTATCGCCAAGCACGGTGCCAAGATGGTCACCGCGGTCGCGTGCGCCAGGGTGCCTAAGCTCACCGTGGTCATCGGTGGGTCCTACGGTGCGGGCAACTACTCGATGTGCGGACGCGCGTACTCGCCGCGTTTCCTGTGGATGTGGCCCAACGCCCGCATCTCGGTCATGGGCGGTGAGCAGGCCGCCTCGGTGCTGGCCACGGTGCGAGGTGAGATGACACCGGAGCAGGAGGAGGCCTTCAAGGCGCCGATTCGTGAGCAGTACGAACACCAGGGCAATCCGTACTATTCGACCGCTCGATTGTGGGATGACGGCGTGATCGATCCTGCCGACACCAGAACGGTTCTGGGACTTGCCCTGTCAGTGGCCGCACAGGCTCCGTTGGAGCCGGTGTCCTACGGCGTCTTCAGGATGTGATGCAGATGGTTACCCAACTCTTCCACACTGTGCTGGTCGCCAACCGCGGGGAGATCGCCGTCCGCGTCATCCGGTCGCTGCGCGCGCTGGGCATCCGATCGGTCGCGGTTTACAGCGACGCCGACGCCGGTGCCCGGCACGTCCGCGAGGCCGATACGGGCGTGCGCATCGGTCCGGCCGCGGCCCGGCAGAGTTATCTGAACATCGATGCCATCGTCGATGCCGCCCGGCGCACCGGTGCGCAGGCCGTGCATCCCGGATACGGATTCCTGGCCGAGAACGCAGATTTCGCGGCCGCCCTGCACGCCGCGGGCATCGTGTTCATCGGTCCGCCGGTGAAAGCCATCAAGACGATGGGTGACAAGATCGCGGCCAAGGCAGCGGTCTCGGAGTTCGACGTCCCGGTGGTGCCCGGCATCTCGCGGCCCGGGCTGACCGACGACGAGCTGATCGCCGGCGCACCGGAAGTGGGCTTTCCGGTCCTGGTCAAGCCTTCCGCGGGCGGTGGCGGCAAGGGTATGCGGGTGGTGCGCGATGCCGCCGAGCTACCGGCGGCCCTGGTCTCGGCGCGGCGCGAAGCAGCGTCGGCATTCGGTGACGACACGCTGTTCCTGGAACGGTTCGTGTTGAATCCCCGGCATATCGAGGTCCAGGTGCTGGCCGACAACCATGGCAACGTGATCCACCTCGGTGAGCGTGAATGCAGTCTGCAGCGTCGGCACCAGAAGGTCATCGAGGAGGCGCCGTCGCCGCTGTTGGATGCGGCCACCCGGGCCCGTATCGGCGAGGCGGCATGCAACACCGCCCGCAGCGTCGACTACACCGGCGCGGGCACCGTGGAATTCATCGTCTCGGCCGACCGTCCCGACGAGTTCTTCTTCATGGAGATGAATACCCGCTTGCAGGTCGAGCATCCGGTGACCGAGATGGTCACCGGGGTGGATCTCGTCGAACAGCAGGTCCGCATCGCCGCCGGCGACCCGTTGCACATCGCCCAACAGGACGTCACGTTGACCGGGCATGCCATCGAGGCGCGGGTGTACTCCGAGGATCCCGGCAGCGGATTCCTGCCGACCGGTGGCACGGTGCTCGATGTCGTCGAACCGGCCGGCACCAGGGGAATCGTCACGACCCGAATCGATTCGGGGATTTTTCCCGGCACGGTGGTGGGCAGCGACTATGACCCGATGCTGGCCAAGGTGATCGTCCACGGACCGGACCGCGATGCGGCACTGCGTGGTCTGGACCGTGCGCTGTCCGACACCGCGGTCCTGGGCGTCACCACCAACATCGATTTCCTGCGGTTCCTGCTGGCCGATCCCGATGTGCAGGCGGGCCGCCTCGACACCGGACTGTTGGATCGACGTCTACCGGATTACATTGCCCCGCAGGCCGATGACACAGACCTGATCGCAGCCGCGACGTTTTGTTGGCTGCAGGCCTGGCAGACTCGCAGCGATGATCCGTGGTCGGCGCCCTCGGGGTGGCGCACGGGCGCCCACGCCCCGACCGTAGCGCGTCTGGGCGCAGGGGAGCGGGTCGAGCACGTCAGCCTCACGGGCGTGCCCGAATCGGCAACGGCCTCCGTCGAACACGGGCAGAGCTGTCGCATCGGCGCCACCCTGTCCGGCCGGGTGCTCACCATCGACGTCGACGGGTTGCGCACCGAATACATCGCGGCCGCCGACGGCACCGACATCTGGCTGGCCGGCCCGGCCCGCACCGTCGTGGTGCATGAGGTGCGTGAGGCGCCGGTACGCGCCGACGACGAGCACGCCGGCGACGCCGAACTGCACAGTCCCATGCCGGGTTCGGTGGTTGCCGTGGGTGTCGAGGACGGAGCGGGTGTGTCCGCGGGCGAGGTCGTCGTCACCGTCGAGGCGATGAAGATGGAGCACGCGCTCTCCGCACCGGTCGACGGTGTCGTGGAGCTACTCGTCGCCGTCGGCGACCAGGTCAAGGTCGGGCAGCCGCTTGCCCGCGTCACCGCCAGCAAGGAGTCTCAACAATGACCGATTACCTTTCCACAGGCACACTGCCCGACGATTACGCGCAGCTGGCCAAGACCGTGCGTGACTTCGCGCAGAGCGTGGTGGCGCCGGTGGCCGCCACACACGATGAGGAACACAGCTTCCCGTACGAGGTCGTCGATGGCATGGCCGAGATGGGCCTGTTCGGCCTGCCGTTCCCTGAGGAGTACGGCGGCATGGGTGGCGACTATTTCGCGCTGTGCCTGGCGCTGGAGGAACTCGGCAAGGTCGACCAGAGCGTGGCCATCACCCTGGAAGCCGGTGTCTCCCTGGGCGCCATGCCGGTCTACCGGTTCGGCAATGACGCGCAGAAGCAGCAGTGGCTGCCGCTGTTGGCCAGCGGAAAGGCCCTGGGTGCTTTCGGGCTCACCGAGGCCGGCGGCGGCAGCGATGCCGGCGCCACCAAGACCACCGCCAAGGAGGACGGTTCGGACTGGGTGATCAATGGCTCCAAGCAGTTCATCACCAACTCCGGGACCGATATCACCAAGCTGGTCACCGTCACGGCCGTGACCGGTGAGACCGATGGCAAGAAGGAGATCTCGGCCATCCTGGTGCCGGTTCCGACGCCAGGGTTCACCGCCGAACCGGCTTACAACAAGGTCGGCTGGAACGCCTCGGACACCCATCCGCTGAGCTTCGACGATGTGCGGGTGCCTCGCGAGAATCTGCTCGGCGCACGCGGCCGCGGGTACGCCAATTTCCTGAGCATCCTCGACGAGGGCCGCATCGCGATCGCCGCGCTGTCGGTGGGCGCCGCACAGGGTTGTGTGGACGAGTGCGTGAAGTACGCCAAGGAACGCGAGGCTTTCGGTGCGGCCATCGGCACATATCAGGCCATCGCATTCAAGATCGCCCGGATGGAGGCGCGCGCGCATGTCGCGCGCACGGCCTACTACGACGCCGCCGCACTCATGCTGGCGGGCAAGCCGTTCAAGAAGGCGGCCTCGGTGGCCAAACTGGTGTCCAGTGAGGCGGCAATGGACAACGCTCGCGACGCCACTCAGATCTTCGGTGGCTACGGGTTCATGAACGAGTACTCGGTGGCACGCCACTACCGGGACTCCAAGATCCTCGAAATAGGCGAGGGCACAACCGAAGTGCAGCTGATGTTGATCGCGCGTGGGCTGGGCCTCTGATGAGTGACCAGACGCCGAAACGAACGGTCGAGCAGCGCGGGCTGTGGTTCGAGGAGTTCGAAACCGGGGTGCTGTATCTGCACCGGCCGGGCCGCACCATCACCGAGGCCGATAATGTCCTGTTCACCACCTTGACGATGAACACCCAGGCATTACATCTGGACGCGGCCTTCTCCGACGCGCTGCCGCCGTTCAACCAGCGACTGGTGAACTCCATGTTCACCCTGTCGACGCTCGTCGGGCTGTCGGTGGCGCAATTGACCCAGGGCACCATCGTCGGCAACCTCGGATTCTCCGAGATCGCGTTCCCCAAGCCGCTCTTCCACGGTGACACGCTCTACGCCGAGTCCGAGGTCGTCGACAAGCGGGAATCCAAGAGCCGTCCGGGCGAGGGGATCGTCACCTTCTCCCACGTCGGCCGCAACCAGCACGGTGACATCGTCGCCACCGCATCGCGAAAGACCATGGTGCGCAAAAGGCCTCAGGAGGACCGGTGAGCTTTGCCAACAATGGTCCGGCATGGATCTTCTGCCCGGCCGACCGTCCCGAACGCTTCGCCAAGGCCGCGGCCGCCGCCGATGTCGTCATCCTCGACCTTGAGGACGGCGCCGGTGACAAACCCGCCGCGCGGGACGCGATCGTCGACACCCCACTGGATCCGGCCCGCACCGTCATCCGGATCAACCCGCACGGCACCGAAGACCAGCGGCTGGATCTGGAGGCCCTGGGCCGCACCGACTACACCACGGTCATGCTGCCCAAATGCGAGGCACCCGAACAGGTGACCGCGCTGGCGCCGCTGCAGGTGGTCCTCATCGTCGAGACCCCACTGGGCGCGCTCAAGGTGGCCGAGACGGCCGCCGCGGCCAACACCATCGGCGTCATGTGGGGTGCGGAGGACCTGTTCGGTGCCCTCGGCGGTACCACCAACCGTGTCGCCGACGGGACCTACCGCGAGGTCGCCAAGCACGTGCGGTCGCAGTCGCTGCTGGCCGCCAAGGCCCACGGAAAGCTCGCGCTGGACTCGGTGTACATCGACATCAAGGATCTCGACGGCCTGCGGCGCGAGACCGATGACGCCGTCGCCGTCGGCTTCGATATCAAGGTCGCGCTACACCCGACGCAGGTCAGCGTGATCCGGGACGGCTACGCGCCTACGGGAGAGCAGGTGCGGTGGGCGCGACACGTCCTGGCCGCAGCGGCAAACCACCGGGGCGCATTCGCCTTCGAGGGCATAATGGTGGATGCCCCGGTACTGCGGCGGGCCGAGCGGATAGTCCAGCTTGCGCCCCACCCCGGTAGCTAGCCGGCGCCCCTGACCAGGGGGTCGCGACCACCGCCTCCGTGCCGAGCACCTCGAGGAAACGGCGGCCGAACATGCCGCCACCCTGAAGGAGGCGGTATGGCTGTCATTTCTGCACCCCTACAACTGGTCGGTGCCGATGGCACCCCGACCTCCGAGACGCGCTATCGGCGCGATCTCCCACCCGAGACCTTGAGCTGGCTCTATGAGCTGATGGTGCTGACCCGCGAACTCGACATCGAGTTCGTGAACCTGCAGCGCCAGGGCGAGCTCGCGCTCTACGCCTCCTGCCGCGGGCAGGAGGCGGCGCAGGTCGGCGCGACCGCGAGCCTGCGCAAGACCGATTGGCTGTTCCCGCAGTACCGCGAGCTGGGGGCGTTCCTGACCCGCGGTATCTCACCCGCACAGATGGGCGCGGTGTGGCGCGGTTCCTGGCATGGCGGACTGTCGTTCACCGAGAGATGTTGCGCGCCGATCTCCATTCAGATCGGCACCCACGGCTTGCACGCCGTCGGCGCCGCGATGGCCGCCCAACGCCTCGACGAGGATTCGGTGACGGTGGCGTTCATGGGTGACGGCGCCACCTCCGAGGGCGACGCGCACGAGGCGCTGAACCTGGCCGCGGTCTTCGCCGCGCCCACCGTGTTCTTCATCCAGAACAATCAGTTCGCCATCTCGACGCCGGAGCGCCGCCAACACGCGGCGACCTCGTTGGCCGATCGGGCCGCCGGTTACGGCATGCCCGCGGTCCGCGTCGACGGTAACGATGTCCTGGCGTGCTTCGCCGTGATGTCCGAGGCCGCCC
Organism: Mycolicibacterium neoaurum ATCC 25795; assembly: GCF_000691525.1. GTDB lineage: Bacteria > Actinomycetota > Actinomycetes > Mycobacteriales > Mycobacteriaceae > Mycobacterium > Mycobacterium neoaurum. Next base: position 283,861 of record NZ_JMDW01000005.1, on the reverse strand, counting down.
AGCGTGCCCGCGATGGTGGCGGACCGACGTTCATCGAGGCGGTCACCTATCGGATGGGACCGCACACCACCTCCGATGATCCCAGCCGCTACCGCACCGACGCGGACGTCCAGGACTGGGCAGCCCGCGACCCGATCGCCCGGTACACCGCCTATCTGCAAGCGACCGGAGTGCTGACCGACCGGCTCGCCGAGCGGGTCGCGACCAGGGCGGCGCGCATGCGCACGGAATTGCGGGCGGCGCTGGTCGGAGCACCCGACCCCGATATCGCCGAGGTGTTCGACACCGTCTACCGCGACATCACCCCGGAGCTGGCGCGCCAACGTGAGGAGTTGCTCGTCGAGCTGGGGAAGGAGTCCTGAGATGACCCAGATCATCGAACGACCGCCGACGGGTGACTTCGGAGAACCCCGGCCGTCGTTGCTGACCATGACGCTGGCACAGGCGGTCAATCAGGCACTGCATGACGCGATGTCCGCCGACGATCGGGTGCTGGTGTTCGGCGAGGATGTCGCCCGACTCGGTGGCGTGTTCCGGGTGACTGATGGGTTGGCCGAAACATACGGCGAGCGGCGTTGTTTCGACACGCCGCTGGCCGAGTCGGCGATCATCGGCATCGCGATCGGGATGGCGATCCGTGGCTTCGTCCCGGTGCCGGAAATCCAGTTCGACGGGTTCTCCGCCCCGGCCTTCGACCAGATGGTCAGCCATCTGGCCAAGTATCGGATGCGTACCCACGGTGATGTCGACATGCCGGTGACCGTGCGCATCCCGTCGTTCGGCGGAATCGGCGCGGTCGAGCACCACTCGGAGTCCACCGAGACCTACTGGTTGCACACCGCCGGCCTGAAGGTGGTGGTCCCCTCGACGCCGTCGGACGCGTATTGGCTACTGCGGCAGTCGATCAGCTGCCCGGATCCGATCGTCTACCTGGAGCCGAAGCGGCGGTACTGGACGCGGGGAATCGTCGACACCGAGGCTGCTGAGCTGCCTTTCGGGCGTGCGGCCATCCGGCGTCGCGGTGAACACGTCACGGTGCTCACCTATGGAGGCCTGGTGGATGTCGCCCTCAACGCCGCCGAGTCGGCGGCCGAGCAAGGTGTCGGCGTCGAGGTCGTGGACCTGCGCACGCTGAACCCGTTGGACTTCGACACCATCGCCGATTCGGTGCGGCGCACCGGCCGGTGCGTGGTCATGCACGAGGGGCCGCGCACGCTGGGTTTCGGTGCCGAACTGGCGGCCCGCATCTCCGAGGAGCTGTTCTACGACCTGGAGGCTCCGGTGTTGCGGGCCACCGGATTCGACACCCCATACCCACCGGCGCGGCTGGAAAAACTGTGGTTACCAGGGGTGGATCGGCTGTTGGACTGCGTCGAGAAGGTGATGGCGCAATGAGCGGCCGGGAGTTCCGGGTGCCCGACCTTGGTGAAGGGTTGGAGGAAGCCACCATCACCGGTTGGGCGGTGGCGGTGGGTGACACCGTCGAACTCAACCAGGTGCTGTGCACATTGGAGACCAACAAGGCCGAGGTCGAGATCCCGAGCCCACACGCCGGCCGGATCATCGAACTCGGCGGGACGGTGGGGGAGACGCTTGCCGTCGGTGCCGTCCTGGTGCGAATAGGTGTCGCCGAGAATTCGGGATCCGGTCCGGTGCTGGTGGGCTACGGCGCCGATGATCTCTTGGACACGTCCCGTCGTGCCCGCGCCAAGCCTTCGGTCCGAAAGTTGGCTCGCGACAATGGCATCGATCTGACCTCGCTTACGCCGACCGGGCCCGACGGCATCGTCACCCGCGGTGACGTGCTGTCCGCCTCGACGACCCCGGACATGGCGCCGCTCTCCGGTGTGCAGACCGAGATGGCGAAGCGGATGGCTCTGTCGCGGAGCAGAATTCCGGATGCTCATGCCGCCGTGGTGGTCGATGGGACAGCGTTGCAGCAGCTCTCTCGTCGACTCGATGTCACGCCGCTCGCGCTCACGCTGCGGCTGTTGGCACTGGTGCTGACGCGACATCCGCTGCTGAACGCGACGTGGGTGGACACCGCCGACGGTCCGCGGATCCACCGGCACTCGGCGGTGCACCTCGGCGTCGGTGTGGCGACGCCGCGCGGACTGCTGGTTCCGGTGGTCACCGACGCGCAGCACCGCACCACCCGTGCGCTCGCCGGCGAGTTGGCACGCGTCATCGACGGCGCGCGCGGCGGCACTTTGCGTCCGGCCGAATTGATGGGGTCGACGTTCACCGTGTCGAATTTCGGTGCGCTGGGTCTGGATTCGGGCGTACCGGTGATCAACTATCCCGAGGCGGCAATCCTCGGTATGGGCTCGCTGAAGCCCCGTGCGGTGGTCGTCGACGGCGCGGTGATGGCTCGCGCGACGATGGAGTTGAGCTGCGCGTTCGACCACCGGATCATCGATGGCGCGCAGGCTGCGGCGTTCCTGACCGATCTGCGTGAGTTGGTGGAGGCACCGGAGCTGGCGCTGGCCGATCTCTAGCGTTGCTTGGCCGCGGACAACCGGTTTTGGAACTCCGGGGACTCGATGGAACGCGCCTGCGGGGTGATTTCGATATCGACAGCGAGTGCGTGCTGGTCGCTGTCCACAACACCGGGATTCGCGGTCGCCCGCATCGAGGCCTTTGTCGCCATCACGACGTCGCGCGGCGCGCCGGCGGGACCGGCAGCCAGTTCACGCGCCGCGGCCACGGGGTCGTCGGCGACGTCGAGCGCCAGTCCGTACCGCACCGCCTCCTGCGCGTCGAAACGCTTGCCGAACAACAACGCGGCGCGGGCCACCTGGGGTCCGACTCCGCGCTGCAGCATCCAGGTGGCGCCGCCGCCGGGATGGATGCCCAGTTTCTGAAAGCGGGGGTCGAACAATGCGGCCGGGCCCGCGATGCGGACGTCAGCGGCGAGTGCCAGGTTCAGGCCCGCGCCGACCGCGGCACCGTTGACCGCGGCGATGGTCGGTAGGGCGCAGTCGGCCACGGCCAGGAAACCGTCATAGATGACGCGCAATCCGTCCTCGGCCGCCGCACCGAGCGCGGTCAGGTCGGCGCCGGCGCAGAACGCTTTGCCTGCTCCGGTCACGATCACCGCATGCACGTCGGTGTCGGATTCGACGGCGTCGACCGCGGCGCGCAGGCCTGCCGAGATCTCGGCGGTGACGGCGTTGCGCCGATCGGGATCGTTGACCGTGATGGTCGCGATGCGATCGGCGATATCGACGAGGACGAGGTCGGTCATGCCGACAAGGCTACGGTTCGGGACGGCCGAGTCGGTGTCCAGGTGGTGACGGCGTTTCGGCGGTTTCCTGGGACTTCGCCGCTGTTCTGTCACGGGCCCAGATCTCCTTTGCATCGGAACGGTAACCGTCCCGTTTGGCGCGCCTGTGAGTTTCATGCATGTCATTTACCTTCTTCCCTGACTGCGACGTCAATTTGAAAACGCTTGGGGATGACATGGTGAGTAGGTCAAATCGTTTGGCTGTCAGCATTTTTGCTGCGGCGGCTTTGTGCACGCCGCCGCTGTTGCTGATAGCGACGGCCGATGCGCAACCTGCGTTGCAGTCGAGCGCCGGCGGCGTGCCGTGTGTCGGCATGGTGCAGAACCTCGCCGCGTCGCCGCCTGATCTCGGCCAGTCGCTGCAGGGCATCGCCGCGCCGTTCACCGGCGGCGGAGCAGCGCCGGTTGTCGTGCCCCCGGCGACCGCGGCCGGTGCATTCCCGGCGGCGGGTGTGACCGGCGGTGGAACCGGTGGAGCTGGTGCGGCCGGAGGTGGTGCCGGCGGTGCTGGTGCTGCCGGCGGCGGCGCGGGTGGTGCCGGTGGAGCTGGCGGCGCTGGTGCTGCCGGTGGCGGAGCTGGTGGTGGTGCCGGTGCGGCCGGTGGCGGCGCGGGTGGTGCTGGTGCGGGTGGTGCCGGCGGCGCAGGTGCCGGAGCCGGTGGAGCCGGCGGAGCGGGAGCCGGTGGAGCCGGTGGAGCGGGCGCCGGTGCTCCCGTCGCGGCAGGCGCTCCGTTGGTCGATGCCGCGGGAGCAGGTGCTCCGTTGGCAGGCGGTGTTCCGGGGGCCGGCGGAGCGCCGGGCGCAGCGATCGTCGATGCCGCTGGTGCGGCGCCCGGTGGCGGCGGAGCTCCCGGTGGAGCTCCGCTTGCTGACGCCGCGGCCACTGCTGGTGGCGGTGGAGCTCCCGGTGCAGGCGGCGGAGCCCCCGGTGCTCCCGGTGGTGCTCCCGGCGGTGCCGCACTTCATCCGGCTGCCGGTGTGGCGGCTCCGGCAGGCGCCCCCGCGGGCGAGTTGGTCGACGCGGCCGCGGTGGCACCGCCGCCAGCGATCGAGGTGCCGGTCCCTGCTGCGGCAGTGGTCGACGGTGGGGCGGCTGCCCCTGCTGCCGCCGCCGCACCGGTGGTCGGCGGCGGCGAAGGTGCGGCCCCCGCGGCAGCGATCGGTGGTGCTGACGCCGGCGCTGGTGGTGGAGCGGCTGGTGGTGGTGCCGGTGGTGGCGGTGCCGGTGGTGGTGCGGCTGGTGGCGGCGGCGCTGCCGGCGGTGGCGCCGGTGGCGGTGCAGCTGGTGGCGGAGCGGCCGGTGGTGGTGCTGGTGGAGCGGGCGCTGGTGGTGGAGCGGCCGGCGGAGGAGCCGGTGGTGCCGGTGGCGGCGCGGCCGGCGGTGGTGCTGGTGGTGGCGGTGCAGCTGGTGGCGGCGCCACCGGTGGCGGTGGTGTGGGCGGCGCAGGTGCCGTCCCTGCTGGCGGAGTTGTCGAGGGCGGCGGGGTGGCCGGTGCGCCGGTTGAACTAGCCGCCGCTGTTCCGCCGGTCGAGGTGGCCGCTCCTCCGGTCGAGGTGGCGTTGCCTCCGGCGCAGGTCTCGGTGCCGCCGGTCGAGGTGCACGCACCCCCTGTCGAAGTTGCGGCCCCGCCGGTCGAGGTGCATGCCCCGCCGGTGCAGGTGTCGGGCCCGCCCGCGGACATCTCGTCTCCACCGGTGGAGCTGTCGGTGCCGATTGATGTCGACATTCCTGGCGTCAGCGTTCCGGGTATCGGCGTCCCCGGCGTAGCAGGGGGCGGTGCCCCCGGCGCGGTGGTTGGCGGCGCTCCGGGGGCCGCTGTCGGTGGTGCACCTGCTGCGGCGATCGTTGACGCGGGCGCGGCGACCGGTGGCGGATCCGGTGCGGCGCTGCAGGCTGCCGGCGGTACCGGTGGCGCGGGCGCGGCCGGTGGTGGCGCAGGTGGTGCCGGCGCGGCTGGTGGCGGTGCGGGCGCCGGCGGTGCCGGTGCTGCGGCGGCTGCAGTCGGTGGTGCCCCGGCTGGTGGTGCTGCTGGTGGTGGTGCCCCGGCGGGTGGTGCTGCCGGTGGTGGTGCCCCGGCTGGTGGTGCTGCCGGTGGTGGCGCTCCTGCCGGTGGTGGTGCTCCCGTGGGTGGTGGTGCCCCGGTGGGTGGTGGTGCTCCGGTCGGTGGTGGTGCTCCCGTGGGTGGTGGCGCTCCGGTCGGTGGTGGCGCTCCCGTGGGTGGTGGCGCTCCCGTGGGTGGCGGTGCTCCGGTGGGTGGCGGTGCCCCGGTCGGGGGTGGAGCGCCCGCGGCGCTTGGCGCACCGCTTGCCGATGCGGCAGGCGGCGCCCCCCTGATGGATAGTGCGGGTGTAGGGCCGCTACTGGCCAGCACAGGACTCAATGGTGAAGGTCCCGCGGCGGCGCTCGTCGACGCCGCGGGCGCGGCAGGTGCGCCCGGTGCCGGTCTGCCCGGCGCAGGTGGTGCCCCTGGTGCTGGTGGATTGCCCGGCGCGGCCCTCGACGATGCCGCTGCGCGTGCCGCAGGTGCGCCGATCGGTGCACCGATCGAGGATGCCGCGGCGGTCGCGATCCCCGGTGCCGGTGGTGCGGGTGGCGCTGGTGGCGGTGGAGCTGCCGGTGGTGCGGGTGGTGCCGGTGGCGGCGGTGGTGCCGCCGGTGGCGGAGCAGGCGGCGCGGGTGCTGGCGGTGCCGGTGGCGGTGGCGCTGCGGGTGGTGCCGGTGGCGCTGGTGGCGGTGGCGCTGCCGGCGGCGCGGGTGGTGCAGGTGCCGGTGGTGCAGGCGGCGCAGGAGCGGGCGGCGCAGGAGCGGGCGGTGCGGGCGGCGCAGGAGCGGGCGGCGGTGCGGCTGCCGGTGGTGCCGGCGCTGGTGGCGGCGCTGCGGGTGGTGCCGGTGGCGGCGCGGCTGGTGCTGGCGGTGCGGCTGGCGGTGGCGCGGGCGGTGCTGGTGGTGTGAATGCCGCCGCGGTCGGCCCCCTGATGGCCAGTACGGGCGGCCTCGGAGCCGTCCAGGCGGTGACCGCACCTGCGGTGGCCGCAGTCCAGGCGGCTGCTCCCGCCGGTGCGGTCGGAGTCGGCGCACCCGCCGCGGCAGCGGGCGGTGGAACCGCATTCGCCGGGATTCCCGGTGCGATCCTCCCGGCGGCCGGCGCCGCGTCCGGTCTGCCGGGCATGGTGATGGCACCACTGGCCGGCGTCACGGGAGTGCTGGCCGAAATGCTGCCGCAACCCTCGCTGGCTGCCCCGTCGGGCGTCGGCGGAGTGACCGGAATGCTGCCCACCCCGCAGCTGAACATGCCGGGCATCTCAGGGCTGGGTGTCCCGGTGCCATCGCAGGTGTCGATGCCGACCGATCTGGTGTGCGAGGGAGTCGGCGGATGGTCCCTGTCGACACCGGGCACCGGCAGCGTCATGCCCGACGCCACGGCGGGCATTCGCTCCGACGACTGGTGACCGGTCAGTCGGACAGCGTCCAGCGCATCAGGTATCGGTAGTAAAGGGCTCGGCGGATCGTCACGCCCGGCAGGACGTCGCCGGCCACGCGTCGAATCTCGGATAGAGATTCGCGCGGGTCGGCGACGACCACGCCGATATCGGGTTGCTCCCGGTGCCAACGTGATCCGAGGCGCACCGCGGGAAGGGACAGGGCCGAGATCAGCCAGTCACTGACCGAGGTATTGGCGCTCAGCCCGACGACGGCGATGGTCCCGCCGGGCGCCAACAGGTCGCCGGCTCTCTGTAACGTCGTACGCAGGTCCATGTGATGCAGGCTTGCGACGAAGGTGATCAGGTCGAAACGCGAATCGCCGGGCTCGAACTCGTCGAATGAGCAGTTCTGCAACGAGATACGCGTCTCGGCTCCGACCCGCTCCCGGGCCCGCGTGAGCGCTGCCGAATCGGGATCCAGGGCGGTCACCGTTCGGCACACCGTGACAAGGCGCTGTGCCAGCAGGCAATCGCCGCACCCCACATCGAGTGCATGACCGTCTCGACGGGCAAGCTTGAGCAGCCACGGATGGTAAGCCGTGTTGTGATTCCAGTAGCCATCCGTTGCGGCCACCGGCATCACACGTCGGACGTGACGTACCGCGTCTTCTTCGGTGGCGCGCTCAGCAGTGACGGCAGCTCGGCGAGCTTGCCGGCGCCGGCGCGAAACGCTCGGTAAGCCTCGTCATGTTCGACTGACTCCCACACTTCGCTTATCACCCAATGCGTTTCGTCATCCTCGTCGATCAGAACTTCGGTGCCGATGTTGCCGGCGAACGCTCGGGTGTCTTGGAGCGCCCGCCCCATGACTTCGCGGGCATGTGCGACGGCACTCGGCTGGAAGTGGAGTTCGAGGAATACGGTCACCGGCATTGCAATCTCCTCAAGGTGTGTCGGTACCGGCGTTCACCGGCGGCCCAGGCTGATGACGGTAACGTCATCATCGGTGTCGTTGGGCGTCATCGCGGCCGACACCGTCGGCGCACGTCGATCCCGGGACGCCGCGAGCTGGGACGCCAAGCGCTGCAGACCTTCGTCTATCGAGGCGGTCCGCCGTTCCACCAGCCCGTCCGAGAACATCACCATGAACTGGCCGGGCTCCAGGACGAACTCGCTGGTGACGTAGGTCGCGCCCCGGACGCCTATCGGTGGCGACAGTTTGATCGGCGCCGCAGTGGGCGTGTTGTCGACCGACCCGGTGATGAACGGCATGAGATGACCGGCGGAGGACGCCTCCACATGGCCGGTGCGGATATCGATCCGGGCGACGATGACGGTGGCGAACGTGCGGGGCATCAGGTGGACACTGAACGAATTCAGATCACTGATGGCCGTTCCGGGCGCGGCGCCGGCGAACAGATTGGCCCGCAGAGCATTTCGCAACTGAGCCATGGTCCCCGCGGCGGCCAGGCCATGGCCGGCCACGTCACCGAGCAGGACGACCAGCCGGCCATCGCGGAGTTCGAACGCGTCGTACCAGTCGCCACCGACTCGTCCGCCGGCCGCAGGACGGTAGTCGGCGGACAATTCCCAACCCTCGACGGCCGGGATGGATTCCGGGAGCAGGCTGCGTTGCAACACCTCGGCCACCCGAAGCGCGCTGCGGGTGCGGCGGTACAGCTCCTCGACGAGATTGGCGCGTAACCCTTCGGCCGACTCCAGTTGGATGGGCGCCCACGGCTCGCTGCACTTGTCGACCACTTCCCGCCAGCGGTCGAATGATTTGCGCGGGCTGAGCCGGACCTGATCTCCCTCTTGTACGGCGATCGCCTTGTTGTGCGGATCGCCACCCCAATCCACCGAACGCACGGCCTCATCGCGGAACCAGATGACGTACTGGTCGTCCGGCAGGTTCAGCGCCAGCGCCCCGGCCGCGATCTGGGGATCGACCGGCACCGCGGGCACATCGCGCGACAGGCATTCGGTGACCGCAATGTCCTCACCGGTGCTGCGGGCCCACGCGGCGATGGCGGCGACGTGGTCAGGAGCCGGCGGCGAACCCAGCGTGCCGTACTCACCGCCGACGTTGACCACGACCCCCGTCGCGGGCAACAGGTCGAGCACGCTGGGAACGCCCAGCAGTGTGGTGGCCAGCGGTTCGGCGTCGTTGTGCGTCGCCGCGGTCAGATGACTCAACAGCGATTGGGCGGCGAGTTGTTCGCGCAGCTGGTCTTCGTCGAATCGGTCGACCATCCGCAGTGACAATGTAGAGCCGAGGAACTCCGCGGCGGCGCGCGCACCGTAGGGCGGCAGGTGCGGCCCTGCGTAGTGATGACAGGCGATCAGACCCCATAGCCGTCCGTGCCGCAACAGCGAGATCGACATCGACGCGCGCACGCCCATGTTCTTCAGGTACTCGATGTGAATGGGGGAGACGCTGCGCAGGGTGGCGTGGGTCAGGTCCACCGGTGTCCCACTGTCCGGGTCCATCGGCGGCACCAACGGCGCCGGCGCGTAATCGACATCGGAGATCAGGCGCAGCCAGCTCTTCTCATACATCGCGCGTGCCTGGGCGGGTATGTCGCTGGCTGGATAGTGAAGTCCCAGGAAGGAATTGAGGTCTTCACGCTTGTTCTCTGCGACGACTTCACCGTTGTAGTCGCGGTCGTATCGGTACACCATGACGCGGTCGAACCCGGTGAGCTCGCGCACCGCCCGCGCCGCGGTGTCGTAGAGCGGCCCGAGCCCGTCGGCGCGATTCAGTTCCTCCACCGAGTTTCGGACGGCCTGGTAGGTGTTGGGGAAGGAGAAGGGGCGCTCGCCGTATGCCATCTCGATTTCGATGAGCAGGATGCCGCCGGGTTCGCGGTGCAGCAGCGCGTCGAACGGCCGGGTGTAGCCGCGCACCGCCATGGTCAGCTCGAGGGGGTTGCGTTGGCGCAGGTCTCCGAAGGTGGCGGCGGCCTGTCTGATCAGGTTGGCCTGATCGATGCCGATGAGAGCCGACAGGTCCTTGTTCAGTACTTCGTCGACGGAACGTCCCAGCAGGTCGTCGACGTTCGCGCTGATCTGGCGGATCTCGAAGCTGGGTTCGCGGACCACTGCAAGCACACCGCGCGGCTGGACACTACCGGGGATGTGGATGGGCTCGCGCGCACAATTGTCCAGGTCGATGACGGTGCCGGGCGGCAGGAGGCCCCCGACGGCGACGTCATCATCATTCTGACGCGAAATGGGTAGACCTCCCCGTTCTCTCCCCGACTACGGTGCACAGCGTGCCAGGTCGGCGAATTGCCGTCCGCTCGGGTGCCGCGACACGATTGGAACCGGATCTTTACGTTAGGCTCGTAGTACTCGGCGTTCTAGCTTGTTTGGTTAAGAAGCAGCCCGCGAGACATTGCGCCCTGAGTCGACGTTTGCGCGAGGTACCCATGCCCGACCGAGTTGAGCCCATCCCGTCCCCGTGTGTCTGCTCCGAATCGTGGCATGACACGACGGTGGTAGTGAGCTGCGCCGGTGCCATCGATATGGTGACCGCGCCGACGTTGCAGCAGGTCATCGCCACGGCGCTGAAGAAACAACCGACGGCCGTGATCGTGGATCTGACCGATACCGAGTTGCTCGCCTCCTACGGTATGTCGGTACTGGTGGAGACGCATCAGCAGCTGATCCCGGAGGTTCCGCTGGTGGTCGTGGCCGATGGGCCGATCACCCGTCGACCACTTGAACTGGTCGGCCTGGCGGATGTCCTGACCATCCGACCGAATCTGGGTGCGGCGTTCGACGAGCTACGGGCCACCGGGGACTGACGCCTGTTCGCCGCGACCTGTCGGTAGTGGGCGCTATGGTCACTCTCAAATAGGGAGGTGACGGTGGCAAACCCTCTTAACAGACAGCGCACCCGGCTCGCGATGCCACACGCGGTTGTACAAATAAGTGCCCCCGGCAGGGATCGAACCTGCGGCCAAGCGCTTAGAAGGCGCCTGCTCTATCCGCTGAGCTACGGGGGCGGCGCAATCACCCTAGCCGAACGCGCCAGATTCGATGGATGGGCAATCGATGGCGAAACACCACACAAAGGACAAGGGCGACCTCGGGGTCGCGAAAGCGTTTGCGGACCTGGTTACAAAAGGGTTCGACGTCCTTTTCCCGGCGACTGAACATGCTCCGTTCGACCTCGTGGCGTACTCCTCAGGGGTGTTCTACCGCGTCCAGGTGAAGTACCGATCGATGAGACGAGGCGTGGTTACGCTCAAGTTGAGCTCGAACTGGACTGACCGCCACGGAGTGCATCGGACGCCCATCGACAAGGACGCCGTCGACGTCATCTGCATCTACTGCCCCGACACCGACGAGTGCTACTACATCCGGCCGACCGATCACGGTGTCTCGGTGAACTTGCGGATCGCCGCGCCGAGGAATGGTCAGCAGAAGCGGATCCTGGCTGCCGCGGCGTTCCGCGATCTGCCGGAGCCACCCGGGGGCGCGCGCGTGTCGGCGTGATGGCTGTGAGGTTGCGCGCTCCCAGCGAAAGGGGCGTCGCGTCGCCGTGACGCCGACTAGCGTGGACGCTGCACGAGGGGCGTTATCAGGAGGAGAGTTCGCGCGATGAGCAGAGTGCCGTTGGATGCGGCGGGGCTGCCCCAGAAACTGAACGGCGTCGATACGCTGCTGCACCGCGGTGAGGCCAACCCGCGGACGCGGTCCGGGATCATGGGTGTCGAACTACTTGACACGACGCCCGATTGGGAGCGGTTCCGGGCAGTGTTCGAGCAGGCATCCCGCAAGGTGCTTCGGCTACGCCAGAAGGTGGTGATGCCGACGCTGCCCACCGCGGCGCCGCGCTGGGTGGTCGATCCGGATTTCAACCTCGACTTCCACGTCCGCAGGGTGCGGGCACCCGAACCGGGCACCCTGCGCGAGGTCCTCGACATCGCCGAGATCGCGCTGCAGTCGCCGATGGACATCACCCGACCACTGTGGAGCGCCACCCTCGTCGAGGGTCTGGCCGACGGTCGGTCCGCCACCATCCTGCACCTGAGCCATGCCGTAGCCGACGGTGTCGGCACCGTCGAGATGTTCGCCCACATCTACAATCTGGAGCGCGATGTCGAGATCGGCCAGCTTGCGCCGCTGCCGATTCCACAGGATCTGTCGTCCAACGACCTGATGAAACTGGGCCTCAATCGGATGCCCATGAAGATCACCAACAGCGTGCTGGGTCTGGTCGGCGGTGCGCTGCATGCGGTTACCGACGTCGTCAAGGATCCGGCGGCGGCGGTCAGCGGCTTCGTCGATTACGCACTGTCGACAACCCGGGTCTCGCGGCCGGTGGCCGACCACTCACCGTTGTTGCGTCGGCGCAGCCTGAGCTCGCACAGCGAGGCGATCGATATCGTGTTCGCCGATCTGCACACGGCCGCCAAGGCCGTCGGTGGGTCCATCAACGACGCCTACCTGGCCGGCCTGTGCGGGGCGCTGCGGCGTTACCACGTCGCCAAGGGCATGCCGATCGATACATTGCCCATGGCCGTACCGGTCAATCTGCGCTCCGACGACGACCCGGCCGGCGGAAACCGTTTCGCCGGTATCAATCTCGCCGCACCGATCGGTATCGCCGACCCCGAACGCCGGATCAAGGCCATTCGATCGCAGATGACCAGCAAGCGCGAGGAACGGGCGATCGACATGGTCGGTTCGATCGCTCCGATCGCCAGTTTCCTGCCCGACGCTGTGCTCGAATCGGTCGCCGGTTCGGTGGTGAACTCCGATGTCCAGGCCTCCAATGTGCCCGTCTATCCCGGCGACACCTTTATCGCCGGGGCAAAGGTGCTGCGGCATTACGGACTTGGTCCGTTACCGGGTGTGGCGATGATGGCGGTGCTGGTCTCGCGTGGCGGATATGTCACGGTCACCACGCGTTACGACAGGGCCGCCATCATCGACGGAGAGCTGTGGCGACGCAGTCTCGTCGAGGGCTTCGACGAGGTCCTGGCCCTCGGCGGCGCAGGTCGGACCGTGGCCGCGTCGTTCAGTTTGTCCGAAACCGCACCGTCGAATGGGAGTGCCGCGCAATGAGTCCCGCCGACGGCGAATCGCCGGTGATGCGGCTGCCAGGAACGGTGGCCGAGATCGAGGCCAGCCCCGAGGGGCCCGAGGTCGGTGCCTTCTTCGACCTGGACGGAACGTTGGTGGCCGGGTTCACGGGCGTGTTGATGACCCAGGACCGGCTGCGCCGCGGCCAGATGAGCGCGGGCGAGTTCATCGGGATGGTGCAGGCCGGTATCAACCATCAACTCGGTCGTTCGGAGTTCGAGGATCTGATCGGCAAGGGTGCCCGGATGCTGCGCGGGAACTCGCTCACTGATCTCGACGAGCTGGGCGAGCGGCTGTTCGTCCAGCATGTCCGGGACCGTGTCTACCCCGAGATGCGCGCGTTGGTGCGTGCCCACCAGGCCCGCGGACACACCGTCGTGCTGAGTTCCAGTGCGTTGACCGTGCAGGTCGAGCCCGTCGCCGAATTCCTGGGCATCGACAACATCTTGAGCAACAAGTTCATCGCCGACGATGACGGACTGATCACCGGTGAGGTCGCCGAGCCGATCATCTGGGGACCCGGCAAAGCCCATGCGGTACAAAAGTTCTCGGCCGAGAACGGCGTCGATCTGGCCAAGAGTTACTTCTATGCCGACGGCGACGAAGATGTCGCGCTGATGTACCTCGTCGGTAACCCGCGGCCGACCAACCCGGCCGGGAAACTGGCCGCGGTGGCTGCCAAGCGGGGATGGCCGATCCTCAAGTTCACCAGCCGCAGCGGCAGTAGCCCCATCTCGCAGATCCGCACCCTGGCCAGCCTGGCCACCATTCCCACGGTGGCCGCCGGTGCCATCGGGTTGGGGTTGCTGACGCGCAACAAACGGGTCGGCGTCAACTTCTTCACCTCCAACTGGAGCAAGCTGCTGATGCTGACCACCGGCATCGGGCTCAATGTGCTCGGCAGGGAGAATCTGACCAAACAACGGCCTGCGGTGTTCATCTTCAACCACCGTAATCAGGCCGACCCGATGATCGCCGGCCATCTGGTCAACACCGACTTCACCGGGGTGGGGAAAAAGGAGCTCGAGCGCAACCCGCTGATGGGTCCGCTCGGCAAGGTGATGGACGCCGCGTTCATCGACCGGGAGGACACCCAGTCTGCGGTCGAGGGCCTGCACAAGGTGGAAGAGCTTGCCAAGAAGGGGCTTTCGATCCTGATCGCGCCGGAGGGCACCCGGCTGGACACCACCGAGGTGGGCCCGTTCAAGAAGGGGCCTTTCCGCATTGCGATGGCCGCGGGCATCCCGATCGTGCCGATCGTCATCCGCAACGCAGAGGTCATCGCCGCCCGCGACTCCAGCACGTTCAACGCAGGCAATGTCGATGTCGCCGTCTTCCCGCCGATACCCGTCGACGACTGGAACCAGGACAATCTGACGGAGCGGATCGCCGAGGTGCGCCAGCTGTATCTGGACACGCTGGCATCGTGGCCCGTCGGCGATCTGCCCGACCACGCCGTCTATCGCAATCGGAAAGGGCGCCAGTGAAACCGGTCGCTGAGGATTTCGCCACCTTCAGTCCGACCGGGGACACCCTGGTGTTGGCCGCGGTCGGCTCGCCCGCCGAGCAGGAGTTGCTCGACCACTGGCTGGCCCAACAGCAGCGCGAGCGGCCCGAGGCCCGGGTCGAGGTGCTGCTGCTGCCCGATCATTCCGATGATCCGCCCGCCACCGTGATGGCCCGCTTGGTCCAACTGCTCTCGGCGGACCCGGACCGATCCGTTGTGCCGGTGCGCATCTTCTGGGTGCCCGGCGGATTGCCCACCCGCTCCAAGGTGGTCGCCCTGATCTCCGGGCGCGACACCTATCGGCCGCCGGAACTGCTGCAGCGCCGAATCCTTCGGAAGGACCCGGCCCGGGCGCGGGTGGTTGCCGGTGAACCGGCTAAGGTCTCCGAGCTCCGCCAGCAGTGGCAGGACACCACCACTGCCGAGAACCCGCGCGAATTCGCCCGTTTCGTCATCCGCAGGGCGATTCTGGCGATCGAACGGGTCGAACTGCGACTGCTCGGGCCCGAGTACAAGTCGCCGCGGCTGGTGAAGCCGGAAATGCTGGCCTCAGCGCGGTTCCGGGAGGGATTGGACCAGATCCCCGGTGCCACCATCGAGAAGGCCGGAGAGATGCTCGACGAGCTCTCCACCGGCTGGAGCCGGTTCTCGGTCGACCTGATCCCCACCCTGGGGCGCGCGATCTTCAGCCGCGGTTTCGATCCGCACATCGACTATGACAGCGCCGAGATCGAGGCCATGCGCGGGGCGCTGGAGGTCCATCCCGCCGTGCTGCTGTTCTCCCATCGCTCCTATCTAGACGGTGTCATCGTCCCGGTTGCCATGCAGGAGAACCGGTTACCGCCGGTGCACACCTTCGCCGGGATCAACCTGTCATTCGGTTTCATGGGCCCGATCTTCCGGCACTCCGGGGTGATCTTCCTGCGCCGCAAACTCGACGATCCGCTGTACAAGTACGTGCTACGCCAGTTCGTCGGCTATATCGTGGAGAAGCGGTTCAACCTCAACTGGTCCATCGAAGGCACCCGGTCGCGCACCGGAAAGATGTTGCCGCCCAAGCTCGGTCTGTTGTCCTACGTCGCCGACGCTTATCTCGACGGCCGCAGTGAGGACATCCTGCTGCAGCCGGTGTCGATCAGTTTCGACCAACTGCACGAGACCGCCGAATACGCCGAGTATGCGCGCGGCGGGGAGAAGACGCCCGAAAGCGTCAGCTGGCTCTACAACTTCATCAAGGCGCAGGGCGAACGCAACTACGGCAAGATCTACGTCCGGTTCCCCGAAGCGGTGTCCATGCGGCAGTATCTCGGCGAACCCAATGGTCCCATCGCCGCTAGCCCCGAGGCGAAACGTCTTGCCATGCAGAAGATGGCCTTCGAGGTGGCCTGGCGCATCGTGCAGGTCACCCCGGTCAATGCCACCGGTCTGGTCTCGGCGCTGCTGCTGGCCGCCCGCGGGGTGGCCCTGACCGTCGACCAACTGCACCACACCTTCGCTGACGCCCTGGATTACCTTGAGCGCCGCGAGATCCCGATGACCAACAGCGTGCTGCGATTGCGCACCAAGGAGGGGGTGCGCGCCGCGGTGGATGCGCTCTCCGGCGGGCATCCGGTCACCAGGGTCGACGGTGGCCGCGAACCGGTGTGGCGGATCGCGCCGGAGAACGAACACGAAGCGGCGTTCTACCGCAACTCGATCATCTACGCGTTCCTGGAGACCTCGATCATCGAACTGGCACTCGCGCACGCCGCGACCGCCGAGTCCGATTGGCTCGACGCGTTCTGGTCGCAGGTGCTGCGGCTGCGCGACCTGCTCAAGTTCGAGTTCTACTTCGCCGACTCGGTGGCCTTCCGCGAGAATGTCACCCGGGAGATGAGCTGGGTGGACGGCTGGGAGGAGCGCATCGCCGAGGGTCCCGCGTCGATCCTCGAGCTGCTACGCGTCAAGCAGCCACTGTTGGGTGCGGCCATGTTGCGTCCGTTCTTCGAGGCCTACGAGATCGTCGCCGACGTGCTGCGCGACGCTTCCTCCGAGATCTCCGAACCCGATCTGACCAAGCTCGCGCTCGGCGTCGGACGTCAGCACGTCGCCCAGGGCAGGGTGCGCAGCGCCGAATCGGTATCGGCATTGTTGTTCGCCACGGCCCGGCAGGTGGTCGCCGATCAGAACCTGCTGCGTCGTGCGCCCGATCTGTCCGAACGGCGTCAGGGCTTCCTCACCGAGATCCGTGGGATCCTCGCCGACCTGAACACCGTCGAGAAGACGGCGTTCCGCCAGTACCGCCGGCGCGAGCGGGAGTCACGCCGCCCCGCGGACGGCTGAGACCCCCGCCTACCCTTGACGGCATGACTACCGTTGCCGCCCCGGTGCGCGTGCGCGCCGTCTGGCCGACGCTGTGGGGTGTCGCATTGTTGGCCGGCGCGGTCGCCGCCGGTATCGGTGGCCTGTCGCTGGTCGACGCGTTGGCCGCCACCGGGCTGCCCAACCCCGGCCCGGCCACCACATACGGGCTCCCGTTCGTCCGGGCCGCCGGTGAGATCGCGGCCGCCGTCGCCGTCGGCTCCTTCCTGATGGCCGCGTTCCTTGTCCCGCCGCAACGCAGCGGTGTGTTGGACGTGGCCGGGTACCGGGCACTGCGGACCGGGACCGTCGCCGCCGGCGCCTGGACGGTGTGCGCGGTGCTGTTGGTGCCGCTGACGGTCTCCGATATCACCGGGGCTCCGCTGGTCGACCGACTCAACCCGGTCGATATCTGGACCGTGGCCAGCATGGTCGAGACCGCAGGCACTTGGCGGTGGACGGCGCTGCTCGCGGCCATCGTCACGGTCGCCAGCATCCCGGTGCTGCGCTGGTCGTGGACGCCGGTGCTGCTGGCCGGCTCCCTGATCACCCTGTTGCCGCTGGCTTTGACCGGACACTCGTCCTCCGGCGGCAGTCACGACATCGCCACGAACAGTCTGCTCATCCACTTGATCGCCGGAGTGCTGTGGGCCGGCGGGTTGCTGGCGCTGTGGGCGCTGGCGTTTCGCGGGGGCGAGCACACCGACCTGGCGGCCAGGCGGTTCTCCCGGATTGCGGTGTGGTGTTTCTTCGCCATGGCGCTGTCCGGTGTCGGTAACGCGCTGGTTCGGATCCAACCGTCCGACCTGTTCACCCAGACCTACGGATGGCTACTCGTCGGCAAAATGACGGCGTTGGTGGCACTCGGTGTCCTCGGCTGGCTGCAGCGCAGGCGCAGCGTCACCGCGCTGGCGGCCGACCCCACCGCGCGCGGCCCGCTGATCCGGCTGGCGTTGGTCGAATCGCTGATCTTCGGGATCACCTTCGGGCTCGCGGTCGCGCTCGGCCGCACCCCGCCACCGCCGCCGGTGCGGCTGCCGTCGATCACCGAGGTCGCCATCGGCTACGACCTCTCCGGCCCGCCGACGCTGGCCCGAATCCTGTTCGAATGGCGCCTCGACCTGATCTTCGGCACCGCGGCGATCATCGCGGCCACCGTCTACGTGCTCGCGGTGGTGCGGCTGCGCCGACGCGGTGACGGCTGGCCCGCCGGACGGATCCTCGCCTGGCTACTGGGATGTGCGGCGCTGCTGTTCACGACGTCATCGGGTCTGGGCCGGTATATGCCCGCGATGTTCAGCATGCACATGACGGCCCACATGCTGTTGTCGATGTTGGTGCCGGTGCTGCTGGTGCTCGGCGCGCCGGTGACGCTTGCGCTGCGCGCGTTGCCCACCGCGGGCAAGGGTCGGCCGCCCGGGCCGCGTGAGTGGCTGTTGGCCGCCTTGCACAGCAAGGTGTCCCAGTTCTTCACGAACCCCGTCGTGTCGACCGCGATCTTCGTCGCGGGGTTCTACGGGCTGTACTTCGGCGGCATCTTCGACGCCGCGGCCGACAGTCACGGTGCGCACCTGGCGATGAACGTGCACTTCCTGCTCAGCGGTTACCTGTTCTATTGGGTGGTCATCGGGGTGGACCCCACCCCGCGGCCGATTCCGCCGCTGGGCAAGCTCGCCATGGTGTTCGGTTCACTGCCGCTGCACGCCTTCTTCGGCGTGGTCATGATGGGGATGAACACCGTGCTGGCCGGTGACTTCTACCGCTCGCTGCAGTTGCCGTGGAATCCCGATCTGCTCGCCGACCAGAAGCTCGGCGGAGGTATCGCCTGGGCGGCCGGTGAGGTTCCGTTGGTGCTGGTGATGCTCGCGCTGTTGATCCAGTGGCGACGCAGCGACAACCGTGCGGCCAAACGACTCGACCGCGCCGCCGATCGCGACGAGGACGCCGAGCTGGCGGCCTATAACAACATGCTGGCCAAGCTCGCCGATATCGACAGCCGCAACAAGACCTCGTAACGAAGACCCGGTAGCCGGTTCAGCTGCCGTAGCTCACCGTGATGGTCCCGTCGCGGTTCACCCCGGCGCGCGGCGCGGGGTCTTGGCGCACCACCCGGGCGCGCCGGTCACCGCCCGCGTCCACATCGGGGCCCTTGAGCAGTCGGCCGGTGAAGCCGAGCGCCTGCAGCTGCTGCAGGGCGTCGGCGTAGAACAACCCGGTGAGGTCCGGCATCGGGAACTGATTCCCGCGGGACACCTTCAGCGTGATGGGGGCGTCGGTGGCGACCGATGCCCCCGGCGCCGGATCGGTGCCCGCCACCTCACCGGCGGCCAGCACACCGTCGGTATCGGCCTGCAGGATCGTGGTGAAACCGGCGGTGTTGAGGTTCTTGGTGGCCTGCTCGACGGTCTGGCCGGTGACATCGGGCAGTAGCCGCGAGGATGGCCCCGACCCGACCATGATGACGATCTCGTTGCTGGTGGCCGAATCCTGACCGGCGGCGGGTTCGGTGCCGATGGCCCGGTCGAGCTGTTCGGCCGAGGAGGCCTGCGGTTGGCGGCGGACGTTGTCGAAACCGGCATCCCGCAGTGCCCGCACGGCATCCTCGTAGGACATCGACGCGACATCGGGCACCCGACGCTGTTCCGGCCCGGTCGACACGTTGACGGTGATGTCGCCGCCCTCGGAGACCGACGAACCCGCGGCTGGATCGGTACCGATCACCTGACCGGCCTGCACCGTGCCGTCGGGCATGGTGTCGACCGTGGGATCGAGGCCGCGGTCCTGTAATTGGCTCACCGCCGCCGCACGATCCAGGCCCGTCACATCGGGCACCTGGACCCGGTTCAGTGCGCCGACGACGTAGACGCCGCCGGCCACCAATGCCAGCACCGCCGCGAGCGCACCGGCGATGGCCCAGCGCCGAGTCCTGCCGCGGGCCGGCTGCGCGGGCATCTGCAGGGTGATCGGCCCGGCGGGCTCACCGGCATCGGGTGTATCGAGTTCGTCGGCTTGCGGCGCCGTGGCCACCGGGCTGCCGCCGGCACTGACCCGGCGTAGGTCTGCCTGCAGGTCGGCGGCGCTCTGGTAGCGCTTGCCCGGCTTCTTGGCCAGTGCCGTCAGAACCACCGCATCGAGCTCGGGGAAGATGCCGGGGTGACGCTTGGACGGCGCGACCGGGCGTTCCCGCACGTGCTGGTAGGCCACCGACAACGGGGTGTCGCCGGTGAAGGGCGCCTGCCCGGTGAGCATCTCGTAGAGCACACAGCCGAGCGAGTACACGTCGGTGCGGGCGTCGACCTGCTGACCGCGCGCCTGTTCGGGGGAGAAGTAGGCCGCCGTGCCGACGACCGCCGAGGTGGCCGTAAGCCGGTCACCGGTGGTGGCGTTCATCGAGCGGGCGATCCCGAAGTCCATGACCTTCACCGCGCCGCTGGGCGTGACCATGATGTTGGCGGGCTTGATATCGCGGTGCACGATGCCGCGGCTGTGGCTGAACTCCAACGCCGTGCAGACCCCGTCGATGATGGCCATCGCCTGTGCCGGGGGCAATGTCCCGTGCTGCTGGATCAGCTGGCTGACGGTCATACCGTCGACGTACTCCATGACCAGGAACGGCAACCTGCCGGTCGAGGTCTGTGCCTCGCCGGTGTCGTACACCGCGACGATCGACGGATGGTTCAGCGCCGCGGTGTGCCGAGCCTCACGCCGGAACCGTTGGGAGAAGTTCGGATCGCGGGCCAGATCGGCGCGCAGGATCTTGATCGCCACGTCGCGGTGCAGCCGGATATCGCGCGCCCTGTGCACCTCCGACATGCCACCGAAGCCGAGCAGTTCGCCCAGCTCATAGCGGTCCGTCAGACGTTGCGGCATCGTCATTGCGCGCGTCCGATCACTGCGGTGCCCTCATCTGCCACACCGTCGATCATCGCGCAAAGCATCGCGGTGGGTGGCCGGTGGGCGGTAACCCGGCAGTTATCCACAGTTGCGGATTCATCCACAGCATCACCCGCGGCGTGCGTGTGTCGCGCCGCGGTGTCGGTTCACGCCGGGTCAATAGGTGCACAGGCCGGTGCCACCGGGCGCCGCGCACGACCCGAAAGGCATGCCATGTTCGAGACCCCGTTTTCCATCGTCGGCACCGTCGCCACCGACCCCGCCGCCCGGCGCGTCGGTGATCAGGACTTCGTCCGCTTCCGGGTGGTCAGCAACTCGCGGCGCAAGATGCCCGATGGCAGCTGGGAGAGCGGCAACTCGCTGTTCGTCACCGTCAACTGCTGGGGCAAGGTCGCCGAGGGGATCACCAGCGTGCTCTACAAGGGCGATCCGGTCGTGGTGGTCGGGTACATCCACACCGACGAGTACGAGGACAGGGACGGAAACCGCCGGACCTCGGTCGAGGTGCGGGCCAACTCGGTGGGTCCCGATCTCAGCAGATGCCGCGCGAAGCTGGAACGCACCCGTGCAGTCGAGACCCCGGCACCACATGACGAATCCGACGCCGAGGACGCGGTCCCCGATAGGGCTCCCGATGTGGTCGCCGAGCAGGGGCTGTCCCTGTCGGCGTAACCGGGTGTTCGGCCGGTGCCTAGGATGGGATGCGAGTTTTACGCGATCTGCAGCCAGACGAAAGGCATGACGACGGCATGGCCGAATTCATCTACACGATGCGCAAGGTGCGCAAGGCGCACGGCGACAAGGTCATCCTTGACGACGTCTTCCTGAACTTCCTGCCGGGGGCCAAGATCGGCGTGGTTGGCCCCAACGGCGCCGGTAAGTCCAGCGTCCTCAAGATCATGGCCGGCATCGATCAGCCCAACAATGGCGACGCCTTCCTCCAGCCCGGAGCGACGGTCGGAATCCTGATGCAGGAGCCCGAGCTCGACGAGACCAAGACGGTCCGGGAGAACGTCGAGGCCGGCGTCGCCATCAAGGCCAAGCTCAACCGGTACAACGAGGTCGCCGAGCTGATGGCCACCGACTACACCGATGAGCTCATGGAGGAGATGGGCCAGCTGCAGGAAGAGCTCGATGCCGCCGACGCGTGGGATATCGATTCGCAGCTGGAGCAGGCCATGGACGCGCTGCGTTGCCCGCCGCCCGACGAGCCGGTCACCCACCTGTCCGGTGGTGAGAAGCGTCGCGTCGCGCTGTGCAAGCTGCTGCTGAGCAAGCCGGACCTGCTGCTGCTCGACGAGCCAACCAACCACCTCGACGCCGAGAGCGTGCTGTGGTTGGAGCAGCACCTCGCCGACTACAAGGGCGCCATCCTGGCCGTCACCCACGACCGCTACTTCCTGGACAATGTCGCCGAGTGGATCCTGGAACTCGACCGCGGTCGCGCCTACCCCTATGAGGGCAACTACTCCACCTACCTGGAGAAGAAGGCCGAGCGACTGGAGGTGCAGGGCAAGAAGGACCAGAAGCTGCAGAAGCGGTTGAAGGAAGAACTTGCCTGGGTGCGCTCGGGTGCCAAGGCGCGCCAGGCGAAGAACAAGGCCCGACTGGACCGCTACGAGGAGATGGCCGCCGAGGCCGAGAAGACGCGCAAGCTCGACTTCGAGGAGATCCAGATTCCGGCTCCGCCGCGACTGGGCAACACCGTCGTCGAGGTCAGCCACCTCGACAAGGGTTTCGACGGCCGCATCCTGATCAAGGACCTGTCCTTCACCCTGCCCCGCAACGGCATCGTCGGCGTCATCGGCCCCAACGGTGTCGGTAAGACCACGCTGTTCAAGACGATCGTGGGCCTCGAAGAGCCCGACAGCGGCACCGTGAAAGTCGGCGAGACCGTCAAGCTCAGCTATGTCGACCAGAGCCGCTCCGGTATCGACCCGAAGAAGAACGTCTGGGAGGTCGTCTCCGACGGGCTGGACTACATCGAGGTCGGGCAGAACGAGATCCCGTCGCGGGCCTACGTGTCGGCGTTCGGCTTCAAGGGACCCGATCAGCAGAAGCCGGCCGGTGTGCTCTCCGGTGGTGAGCGCAACCGGCTGAACCTCGCGCTGACCCTCAAGGAGGGCGGCAACCTGATCCTGCTCGACGAGCCGACCAACGACCTCGACGTCGAGACGCTCTCCTCGTTGGAGAACGCGCTCGAGCAGTTCCCCGGATGCGCGGTGGTGATCTCCCACGACCGCTGGTTCCTGGACCGCACCTGTACCCACATCCTGGCGTGGGAGGGCGACAGCGACAACGAGGCGAAGTGGTTCTGGTTCGAGGGCAACTTCGGCGCCTACGAAGAGAACAAGATCGCCCGTCTGGGTGCCGACGCGGCCCGCCCGCACCGGGTCACGCACCGCAAGCTGACTCGCGACTGAAAACCTCGGTCACGGAGACTGAAAACAACGAAATGGTTGCCGGATGATGACATCCGGCGACCATTTCGTCGTTCAGGTGGGGCTGAACGTGTGGGACTGCGACCAAAGGTCACGCGAGGGGGATAGGGTCGCTCGTGTGGTTGCTGCGCCAGGCAACGAGTACGACCGAGAAGTCCCCGAGTAGTCCCCAAGAAGTCTCAGTGAGGAGCCTTCGCCCATGACGGTGAACCCCGGAACGACCGAACAGTGGCATCTGGATCGGGGTGCCCTGGCGCGGCTGTCCGACGCCTACGCCGAGACCCATCACGGCCCCTTCGGTGACGCGCCGACCGCCGATACCGCGGTCACCGCTCCGATCGCGCGGCCCACCACCACGGCGGTGCCCCCGGAGCTGATCACCGCCCACGCCAAGCTCGGTCATCGCCGCACACCGGGAGAGACCGTCGTCGCGGTGTACCCGGCCGACGACCCGGCCGGTTTCGGTCCGGCCATCCAGATCGTGACCGACCACAGCGCGATGCTGATGGACTCGGTGACGGTCTTACTGCACCGGCTCGGCGTGGCCTATGTCGGCGTGATGAACCCGGTGCTGCGGGTCAGCCGCAACAGCGACGGCGAGCTCTTGGCGCTTGCGCCGGCGGGAGATCCCGATACGGCGGTCGACGGAACGCACGAGATGTGGGTGCACATCCGGCTGGCCGCCTCCGCCGATGCCGATGCCGTCGCACGGGTCACCGAGCTGCTGCCCTCGGTACTGGCCGACGCACGTGAGGTGGCCGCCGATTCGGCGGCGTTGAACGCGACGTTGATCGGCTTGGCCAATGCGCTGGACTCCGACCATGCCGGGCATTTCCTGGGCCCGGACCGCCGGGATGTGGCCGCCCTGCTGCACTGGCTCGGTGACGGTCACTTCGTCCTGCTCGGCTATCAACGTTGCGCGGTGCAGCACGGTGCGGCAACCGTCGATCCGGCCAGTCGCCTCGGCGTGCTCAAACTGCGCACCGATGTGCTGCCCCAGCTCACCGACACCGACGACCTGCTGGTGCTCGCCCAGGCCACCATGCCCAGTTTCGTCCGGTACGGCGCCTATCCCTACATCGTGGTGGTCCGTGAGAACCCGGCGGGATCTTCGTCCAGTCAGGCCATCGAGCACCGATTCGTCGGGCTGTTCACCATCGCCGCCATGAACGCCAATGTGCTGGAGATCCCGCTGATCTCTCGGCGGGTCGATGAGGTGCTGGCGCAGTCGCATTCGGATCCCAGCCATCCCGGCCAACTGATGCTCGATGTCATCCAGACGATCCCGCGTTCCGAGCTCTTCGCGCTGCACACCCCGGACCTGATGGAGATGGCGCGGGCCGTGGTCGATCTCGGGTCGTTGCGGCGCACCCTGCTGTTCCTGCGCGCCGACCAGCTCGGCCATTTCGTCTCGGCATTGGTGTACCTGCCGCGCGATCGCTACACCACCGCGGTGCGGCTGGCGATGCAGGACATCCTGGTGCGTGAACTCGGTGGCGCGAGCATCGATTACGCAGCGCGGGTCAGCGAATCACCATGGGCGCTGGTGCACTTCACCGTCAAGATGCCCGACGGTGCGCAACGCTCCGATATCGACACCTCGGCGGAGAACGAGGACCGGATCCAACAACTGCTGACCGAGGCGGCGCGCACCTGGGCGGACCGGCTGATCGGATCGGTCAAGTCGGGCTCCCTGAGTCAGGGGTCGGCGGAGCATTACGCGAACGCCTTCCCCGAGGTGTACAAGCAGGCGTTCACACCGCAGGAAGCCATCGATGACATCGCGATCATCGATGAACTGCAGGACAATTCGGTCAAGCTGGTGTTCCGCGACGGCGGTCAGGACCGCGTCGACTGGCTGACCTGGTATCTGGGCGGGCGTTCGGCGTCACTGTCGGAGCTGTTGCCGATGCTGCAGTGCATGGGCGTGGTGGTGCTCGAGGAACGCCCCTTCATGGTCACCCGCCCGGACGGGTTGCCGGTATGGATCTATCAGTTCCGGGTGTCCCCACATCAGTCGATCCCGTCGACTCCCGACTCGCAGATCGAGGATGTGGCGCGCCGGTTCGCCGACACCGTCACCGCGATCTGGCACGGCCGCGCCGAAATCGACCACTTCAACGAACTCGTGCTGCGCGCGGGGCTGACCTGGCAACAGGTCACCATTCTGCGCGGCTACGCGAAATACCTTCGGCAGGCCGGTTTCCCGTACAGCCAGTCCTTCGTCGAAGGAGTGCTCAATGGGAACCCCAGCACCGCGCGGTCGCTGGTGGAACTGTTCGAGGCGCTGTTCACCCCGGAAGCCGATCTCGCCGAATCCGGCCGGACGCTGGATGCGCAGGCCGCCGCTGCTGCCGTCGCGGCGGATATCGACGCATTGGTCAGCCTGGACACCGATCGGGTGCTGCGGGCCTTCGCCAGCCTGGTGCAGGCCACCCTGCGTACCAATTATTTCGTCGGCTCACCGGACTCGGCGCGGGCCCAGGACGTGCTGTCGTTCAAGCTGAACCCCGGTCTTATCGACGAATTACCGCTGCCCCGACCCAAATTCGAGATCTTCGTCTACTCGCCGCGCGTCGAGGGAGTGCACCTGCGGTTCGGCTTCGTCGCCCGCGGCGGGTTGCGCTGGTCGGACCGCCGCGAGGACTTCCGCACCGAGATCCTCGGTCTGGTCAAGGCGCAGGCGGTCAAGAACGCCGTCATCGTGCCGGTCGGCGCCAAGGGCGGGTTCGTGGTCAAGTCGCCGCCGGTGCCCACCGGTGACGCGGCCGTCGACCGTGACGCCACCCGCGCCGAGGGCGTGGCCTGCTACCGGTTGTTCATCTCGGGGCTGCTCGACCTGACCGACAATGTCGACAAGTCCACCGGCGAGGTGGTCACCCCTGCCGGGGTGGTGCGCCGCGACGGTGACGACGCCTATCTGGTGGTCGCCGCGGACAAGGGCACCGCGACCTTCTCCGATATCGCCAACGACGTCGCGAAGTCCTACGGCTTCTGGCTCGGTGACGCGTTCGCCTCCGGTGGCTCGGTCGGCTACGACCACAAGGCGATGGGGATCACCGCCAGGGGTGCCTGGGAATCGGTGAAGCGGCACTTCCGTGAGATCGGGGTGGACACCCAGTCCCAGGACTTCAGCGTCGTCGGTGTCGGCGATATGAGCGGTGACGTCTTCGGCAACGGCATGTTGTTGTCCAAGCACATTCGGCTCGTCGCGGCCTTCGACCACCGGGACATCTTCCTCGACCCCGATCCCGACCCGGCGGCCTCATGGGCCGAGCGCGAGCGGATGTTCGCGCTCCCGCGGTCCAGCTGGGCCGACTACGACACCAGCCTGATCAGCGAGGGCGGCGGCGTGTTCAGCCGCGCGCAGAAGTCGATCCCGATCAGCGCGCAGGTGCGAGAGGTGCTCGGCCTACCCGATGGCGTGGAGGAGATGACCCCGCCCGCCCTGATGAAGGCCATCCTGCTCGCGCCGGTGGACCTGTTCTGGAACGGTGGCATCGGCACCTACATCAAGGCCGAATCCGAATCCGATGCCGATGTGGGCGACCGCGCCAACGACGCCGTGCGCGTCAACGGAAATCAGTTGCGCGTCAAGGTCGTCGGGGAGGGTGGCAACCTCGGTGTGACACAGCGCGGTCGTATCGAATTCGATCTGGCCGGCGGCCGGATCAACACCGACGCGATGGACAACTCGGCCGGGGTGGACTGCTCCGATCACGAGGTCAACATCAAGATCCTGGTCGACTCGCTGGTCACCACCGGCAAGGTCAGCGCCGATGAGCGCACCGAGCTGCTGATGTCGATGACTGACGAGGTCGGCCGACTCGTGTTGGCCGACAACATCGACCAGAACGACCTGATGGGCACCAGCCGGGCGAATGCGGCCAGCCTGCTGGCCGTGCACGCCCGCCAGATCCGCGAGTTCGTCACCGAGCGCGGGCTCAACCGCGAGTTGGAGGCGCTGCCATCGGAGAAGGAGATCCTGCGCCGACGCGAGATCGGGATCGGGCTGACCTCGCCAGAGTTGGCGACCCTGATGGCGCACGTCAAACTCACGCTCAAGGACGAGGTGCTGCGTACCGACCTGCCCGACCAAGAAGTGTTCGCGGCGCGGATACCGCAGTACTTCCCCGTCGAGCTGCGTGACCGGTTCGTCGGGGAGATCCGCTCGCATCAACTGCGCCGCGAGATCGTGACCACCATGCTGGTCAACGATCTGGTGGACACCAGCGGCATCACCTACGCCTACCGGATGACCGAGGACACCGGCGTCGGACCGGTCGACGCCGTGCGCGCCTATGCCGCCACGGATGCCATCTTCAAGGTCGGCGAGGTGTGGCGGGATATCAAGGAGGCCGGGATCGGCGGACTGCCCACCGCGGTCACCGACCGGATGACCCTGGATCTGCGCAGGCTCATCGACCGGGCGGGACGCTGGCTGGTCAACTACCGCCCACAACCGCTGGCCGTGGGCGCGGAGATCAATCGTTTCGCCGAGCAGGTGGCCACGCTGACCCCCCTGATGCCGCAGTGGCTGCGCGGTGACGACAAGGCGATCGTGGCAAAGGAATCCGGTGAGTTCGAGGCCCAAGGGGTGTCCAAGGAGTTGGCCTACACGGTGGCCAACGGTCTGTACCGGTACAGCCTGCTCGACGTCATCGACATCGCCGATATCGCCGACCGGGACGCCGTGGAGGTGGCCGACACCTACTTCGCGTTGATGGATCACCTGGGTATCGACGGACTGCTTACCGCGATCTCGGGCCTGGAACGCGATGACCGCTGGCATTCGTTGGCGCGACTGGCGATCCGCGACGATATCTACGGCTCGCTGCGGGCGTTGTGCTTCGATGTGCTCGCGGTCGGTGAACCGGATGAGACCGGTGAGCAGAAGATCGAGGAGTGGGAGTTCACCAACAGCTCCCGGGTGGATCGCGCGCAGCGCACGCTCGACGAGATCCAGTCCGAGGGGCAGCGTGACCTCGCCACGCTGTCGGTGGCGGCCCGCCAAATTCGTAGCATGACAAGGACTTCGGGAACGGGGACAAGTGGCTGAACGTTTCGTCACGCCGGTGGCTGTGCGATGGTCGGACATCGACATGTATCAGCACGTCAATCACGCCACCATGGTCACGCTGCTGGAAGAGGCACGGGTGCCCTTCCTGCACGAGCCGTTCGTCAACGACATCGACACCATCGGCCTGCTGATCGCCGAGGTCAACGTCAAGTACAAGGGCCAGGTACGCCTGATGGATTCGCCGCTGCAGGTGACCATCTGGGTGAACCGGCTGCGCACGGTCGACTTCACCCTGGGCTATGAGGTGCGCTCCGCGGGCGCCGGTCCGGACTCCAAACCGGCCGTCATCGCCGAGACACAGCTGGTGGCGTTCAACATCGCCGAACAGAAGTTGGTGCGGTTGCTGCCGCACCACCGTGAGTACCTGGAGCGGTACCGCCGATGAGCGCTTGCGCGAAGAGGAAATGGCAGCGATGAGCGCTTGCGCGAAGAGGAAATGGCAGCGGTGAGCTCACCCGAGCGCGGCCTCTGGCTCGACAACGGCTCTCACCGCGACGATCTCGCGACATTCGTCGACCGTGCGCTGCGCCTCGACGACGCGGCGGTGATCCGGTTCCGGGAACGCACCGGCACCGGCAAGGTGGTGGCCTGGGTGTCGACGGGTTTCGATGTGCTGGCCTGCCGGGTGGTCGACGGCCGGGTGCGCCCGACCGATCTGTCCGCCGGCGCCGACACGCTGTCGCGGACATTGCCCGCCATGGACGCAACGGGTTTCGTCGAACCGGGCTTCGCGATGGATTCGGCGTGGCGCGGTGTGCTGCCGCCGGACACCGGATTCGCCCACTACGACGATGTGCCTGCCTGGGCCATTCTCGACCTCGCCGAACGGGGGACCGCGCTGGCCAAGGAGCACAGCAGCGCGCACGGTCCACCCGCATCGTTACTGGACCAGGAGGTGCTGGCCGTCAGCGAGGGGGAGTCCAGTGTCGGCATCCCGATGCGCTGCGTGTTCGCGCTGACGGCCATGGGGTTCCTGCCGCCCAATGCCGATGTGCTGGCCTCCGATGAGATCGTGCGGGTGCGTGCCCACCCGGCCTGGCTGCGCATCGATGCCCGGTTCGGCAGTGTCTACCGGCGGCTCGGCGATCCGGCTCTGGTGCTGCGTTGATTTCGGCGCGCTGACGCTCGCTCACCGATCGCGAGCGCGCCGAAATCACACCACCCAGGCGGCGGTGTCCGGTGGCAGCGCACCGTCGGCGAGGGGGCCGCTGGTCAGCAGCACCTCACCGGCGGGCAGCCGCAACGGTGCGTCGCCGGTGTTGAGCACGCAGATCAGTCCGCCGGGCCGGCGAAACGTCGACTCGCCGATCCATTCCACCGAGGCGCCGGAGAACTCCGGTCGGGTGGAGCGCAACGTGATCGCGCGCCGGTAGAGCTCCAGCGTCGACGACGGATCACCGGACTGCGCCTGCACGGTCAGCGACTCCCAGCCGTCGGGCATCGGCAACCAGGTATCCGCAATGTCGGAAAACCCGTAGGGCGGGCGGGAGCCGCTCCACGGTATCGGCACGCGGCAACCGTCGCGCCCCCGCTCGCTGCGTCCCGAGCGCTCCCAGACCGGGTCCTGGAGCACCTCGTCGGGCAGGTCCACATTCGGCAGGCCGAGTTCGGCACCGTTGTAGACGAACACCGAGCCGGGCAACGCCAGCGTCACCAGTGCCATCGCCCGCGCCCGGGCCAGTCCCGAGGTGCCGTCGCCGTAGCGCGAGACCTCGCGCACCACATCGTGATTCGACAGCGTCCAGGTCGGCGGTGCGTCGGCCAGTGCGGCTGCGGCGAGCGAGTTGTCGATGGCCGAACGTACCGCGTCGGCGGTGAAATCGGCCTGTACGAGCTGGAAGTTGAAACCGAGGTGCAGTTCGTCGGACCGCAGGTACTTGGCGAACTGCTCGTTGCCGTGCACCCAGATCTCGCCGACGGTCACCGCATCCGGATAGTCGTCGAGCACCCCGCGGATGAACCGGTGGATATCGTGCACCGCCTCGTCGTCGAACCGCGGGTCGTCGGCCTTGTTGCGCAGCAACCGATTCTCGGTCAGGTCCATATCCGGCAGGTCGGCCGGTTTGGCCATCCCGTGCGCCACGTCTATGCGGAACCCGTCGACGCCGCGGTCCAGCCAGAACCGCAGTGTCGCCTCGATATCGGCGAACACCTCGGGGTGCTCCCAGTTCAGATCAGGCTGGGCCGAGTCGAACAGATGCAGATACCACTGCCCGTCGGGCACCCGGGTCCAGGCCGGACCGCCGAAGATCGACACCCAGTTGTTGGGTGGTGACGCACCATCGGCTCCGGTGCCGTCGCGGAAGATGAACCGGTCGCGCCGGGACGGATCGGCCAATGCCTCGACGAACCACGGATGTGCCGAGCTGACGTGGTTGGGCACCAGATCCATGGTCACCCGGATACCGCGACCATGGGCCGCCGCCACCAACCTGTCCAGTGCGGTCAGGTCACCGAAGAGCGGATCGATATCGCGCGGATCGGACACGTCGTACCCGTGGTCGGCCATCGGCGAGACCATCACCGGGTTGAGCCACAGCGCCTGTACGCCGAGTGCGGCGAGGTAGTCCATCCGGGCGGTGATGCCGTCGAGATCACCGACCCCGTCGCCATTGCTGTCGGCGAACGACCGTGGGTAGATCTGATAGAACACCGCCCGCGACCACCATTTGGTGCTGCCCATCAGAACGCTGAGTTCACCATCGAGTCGGCGGCCATCTGGAAATAGTCCAGCAGCGCCTTGCGGTGCCGGTCGTCCAGGGTTTGTGCGTCGATCGAGGCCACGGCGGTGTGCATACAGCGCAGCCAGGCGTCGCGCTCAAGGAAGCCGATCCGGAACGGTGCATGGCGCATCCGCAGCCGCGGGTGGCCGCGCTGATCGGAGTAGGTCCGCGGCCCGCCCCAGTACTGCTCAAGGAACAGCCGCAGCCGTTCCTCGGCACCGTCGATATCGTCCTCGGGATAGAGCGGGAGCAGGATTTCGTCCTCGCGCACCAGTTCGTAGAACTTGGCCACGATCGCGGTGAACGTCTCGTGGCCACCGACGTCGTCGTAGAACGAATGCTGCGGCTGGGTCACCGCACCCATTGTTCCCGATCCGGTTCGCGCAGGCTGTGCAGCCCGTCGGTTGGTGCGGCCAACGGGCTGGTCACCGGAAGTTCACCCGACTGACCAGCGAACACCGACGAAATAGCCGTGCGAGCGGTGACAAATCGTGGTGGACTGTCCTGCGGAGGACGAATGTCGCAGCGCACGAAAAGCCCTGCTCGACGAGCGGGCTACCAGAGCTCCACGGCCGTGGTCGGTTCTACCGGCGCGCGCGCCCTGCAGGTTGCCGAGGCCGCAACGGCCGTCCATCCCGGTTCGGTGTGGGGTCGGCGTCGGGTCCTGCTGCTCAACTCCACCTATGAGCCGCTGACCGCGCTGCCGATGCGGCGTGCGGTCATCATGCTGATGTGCGGTAAGGCCGATGTCGTGCACGATGACCCGAGTGGGCCCGTCATCCACTCCGCCACGCGCACCATCGTGGTGCCCTCGGTGATCAGGTTGCGGACCTTCGTCCGGGTGCCCTACCGGGCCCGCATCCCCATGACCAGGGCGGCGCTGATGCATCGGGACCGGTTCCGATGTGCCTATTGCGGCGGTAAGGCCGACACCGTCGACCATGTCATCCCCCGCAGCCGCGGTGGCGAGCATTCCTGGGAGAACTGCGTCGCGGCGTGCTCGGCCTGCAACCACCGCAAGGCCGACCGGCTGCTCTCCGAGCTGGGCTGGGCGCTGCGTGCCATCCCGATGCCACCCAAGGGGCAGCACTGGCGGCTGCTGTCCTCGGTGAAGGAACTCGATCCGGCCTGGGTGAGATATCTGGGTGAAGGCGCGGCGTGACCGAGGCTTGCGCTAGGTTTGGCATGTGAGCACAGCACTTACCCATTCCCTGTTGGGTGGGGTCCCGCTGGTCTTGTTTCTGGTGTTGGCCGCGCTGGCCTACCGCCACAAGGGACCGCACCCGAAGTCATACAAACTCGGCGACGAGTGGACCCACGATCCCATCCTGTGGGCCGCCGATGAGCCTGCCGACCATGGCCATGGCGGCCACGGCGATCACGTGACGGTGGGAGGTGGCGCAAGTGGCAAGTGGTAGCCATACCAACGAGATCGCCAGGACGACGACCGATGTCGACCTGCCCTACGGCTACGCGCTGACCAGCAGCGGCCGCATCTCCGGTGTCACCGAACCCGGCGAGCTCTCGGTGCACTACCCGTTCTCGGTCAAGGATCTGGTCGCCCTGGACAACGCGCTGAAGTACGGATCGCGTTACGCCAAGGCCCGGTTCGCGGTGTTCATCGGTGACCTCGGTGCCGATACCGCGGCCACCGCCCGCGAGATCCTGGCCAAGGTGCCGACCGCCGACAACGCGGTGCTGCTGGCCGTCTCGCCGAACCAGAAGGCGATCGAGGTCGTCTACGGTTCCGAGGTCAAGGGCCGCGGCGCCGAGACCGCCGCACCGCTCGGGATCTCCGCGGCGCTCGGATCGCTGCGCGACGGCAACCTCATCGACGCGCTCGTCAGCGCCGTCAATGTCATGTCTGCGGCGATCTCGCCGGCCTGACCACGCTGTTCGATCGGCCCCGGTGCCTACTGGTACCGGGGCCGATTGCTGTCTCAGGCCAGCTGCGCGCGGATGGCGACATAGCGCTCAAGGAACAGTCGCTCGTCGAGTCGCTTGCGCCGCATCCAGCCCGTGACCTCGTCATTGCACTTGCTGGCATTGCACGCCCCACAGGCGGGCACCACGTTCTCGATCGTGTAGCGCCCGCCGCGCGAGATCGCCATGACGCAATCACGCTGCAGCGGTTTACCCGTCACCCCGCAGTAGGCGCAGCCGCCCCACGCGTCCTGGATCGCCGCCCACTGTGCCGCGGTGAGGTCGTTGACGACGGCCTTGACGCGGCGGGTGCGCCGACGGGCGGCGCGGGCTCTGCGCGAGTTGCTGACGGCCACCGGGAAATCATGCGTGGCGAGCGTGCGATAACTCGGGTGCGCGAGCGGCGTGTCGGGCAGCAGACACGCACACTCGCCGGGGGAGTCAGGACGCGTCGAAGGCGCGTGCCTTGAGTGCTCGCTCGACACCGGCCCGACCCTCGAGTACCAGCCTGCGCAGCGCTGGCGGCACATCGTGGCCGGACAGGAATGCATCCGCCGCGCCAAGCCCACCGGTGCTGATATCCCAGGACGGGTACAGCCCGATCACCACGGTCTGGGCGACCTCGCTGGACCGCCGCTCCCACACCCCGGGGATCGAGGCGAAGTACAGGTCGCGGAACCGCGTCAACAGCTCGGCCTGACCGGGTTGCACGAAGCCACCGACGATCGCGCGGGTGGTGATGTTGGCCAGCGTGTCGTCCTCGATCACGCGCTGCCACGCGGCGTTCTTCACCGACACCTGCGGGCGGGCCGCGGCGGCGGCGGCGGCATTGCGCTTGCCGGCGGCGGTCGGGTCGTTCTCGGCCTCGGCATCGATGAACGGTGTCTCGGCGCCCTCGGCGTCGATCACCCCGGCGCGCGCCAGGGCGGTGACGATGCGCCAGCGCAGATCGGTGTCGATCACCAGACCGCTCAGGTTCACCGCCGCGGGCTCGTTGTCGAGCAGGGTGGACAGCACAGCCACATGGTTGGGGGAGAGCACCGAGGTGGTCAGCGCGTTGACGAACGCCAGCTGATGATCCGAACCGGGTGCCGATTCACGGGCCAGGTCCAGCAGGGCGTCACCGAACGCGGGCCAGCCGTTCTCCTTGGCCCACTCCGGATCGGCGTAGGAGCCCAGCGCGGTCTGCGCCTGCATCAGCAGACGCTGCGCCACGCCGACCTCGGTCTCGGCGTGCACGCCGGCGATCACCAGCGTCACGAAATCGCGGGCCTTCAGCTCGGCCTCGCGGGTCATCTCCCAGGCCGCCGACCAGGCCAGCGTGCGGGGGAGCGGCTCGGCGATATCGGCGATGCGGTTCAGCAGCGTCTGCAGGGATGCCGGGTCCAGCCGCAGCGAGCAGTAGGTCAGGTCATCGTCGTTGACGAGGATGAACTTGCCGCGCCCGACGCCGATCAACCCGGGGACGTCGGTGGACGGGCCCTCGACGTCGAGTTCCTCGCGGTGTACCCGGACGAGCTTGCCCGAATCATCCTCGTCGTAGATGCCGACGGCCAGCCGGTGCACGCGGGTCTCACCGGCACCGGGTGCGGCACCGGACTGGTGCACCGCGAATCGGGTGAACGCACCGTCGTCGTCGACATCGAAGCTGGCGCGCAGGGTGTTCAGACCGGTGGTCTTGAGCCACTGGCGGCCCCAGCCGCTCAAGTCGCGGCCCGATGACTTCTCAAGGGCGCCAAGCAGATCGCCGAAGGTGGCGTTGCCGAACTTGTGGTCGCGGAAGTAGTCGCGCAGACCGGCGAGAAAGGCTTCGAGGCCGACATATGCCACCAGCTGCTTGAGCACGCTGGCGCCCTTGGCGTAGGTGATGCCGTCGAAGTTGACCTCGACCGCGTGCAGGTCCGGGATGTCGGCGGCCACCGGGTGGGTGGACGGCAGCTGGTCCTGGCGGTAGGCCCAGGACTTCTCGACGTTGGCGAACGTCGTCCAGGCCTGGGTGTACTCGGTGGCCTCGGCCTGGCAGAGCACCGAGGCGAAGGTGGCGAAGGATTCGTTGAGCCACAGGTCATCCCACCACGCCATGGTGACCAGATCGCCGAACCACATGTGCGCCATCTCGTGCAGCACGGTCTCGGCGCGGCGCTCGTAGCTGTATCGGGTGACCTTGGACCGGAAGACGTAGTCCTCCAGGAAGGTCACTGCGCCGGCGTTCTCCATCGCGCCCGCGTTGAATTCCGGGACGAACAGCTGGTCGTACTTGCCGAACGCGTAGGGCTCACCGAAGTTGCGGTGGTAGAACCCGAAGCCCTGCTTGGTCTCGGTGAACAACCGATCGGCGTCCATGAACTCGGCCAGCGAGGCGCGGCAGAAGATGCCCAACGGGATGTCCCCGTGGTCATCGGTGTAGACATCGTCCCAGCGGGCGTACGGCCCGGCGATCAGCGCGACCAGGTAGGTGCTCATCTTCGGGGTGGTGACGAAGGTGTGCACGCCGTTGTCCACCGAGTCGGTGGCGCCGTTGGAGATCACCTGCCAGTGCTCCGGAGCCTTGACCGTCACGTCGAAGGTGGCTTTCAGGTCGGGCTGGTCGAAGCAGGCGAACATCCGTTTGGCATCGGCGGTCTCGAACTGCGAGTACAGGTACACCTCGTTGTCGACGGGGTCGACGAACCGGTGCAGACCTTCTCCGGTGTTGGAGTACAGGCAGTCGGCGTCGATCACGAGTTCGTTGTGCTCGGCCAGTCCGGTCAGGGCGATACCGCGTGCTTCGTCATACCCGGAGACGTCGATGGCATGGCCGTTGAGGGTCGCACTGTGCACGGTGGCCGCGGCCAGGTCGATATAGGTGTCCGCACCGGCCAGCGCCGAGAACGTCACGGTGGTCCTCGACCCGAAGGTCTTCTCGCTGGAGGAGGTGAGATCCAGATCGATGCGGTAGTTGTCCACGGTCACCAGGGCGGCGCGCTCGGCGGCCTGGTCGCGAGTCAGATTGGGGAGAGCCACGGAACCAACTTAGTACGTCGACCGACCTGGACCCCTGGCGGGAACATATGCCGGGCGGCAAGAGTTGTGTCGTCGAGAAGAGGACTCCGTCGCAATCGAGAGGATCGATCTGTATGGCCCAGAAAGATGTCGCCGGATTCTGGTTCGACCCGCTGTGCCCGTGGTGCTGGATCACCTCGCGTTGGATTCTCGAGGTCCAGAAGGTCCGCGATATCGAGGTCAACTTCCACGTGATGAGCCTTGCGGTGCTCAACGAGGGCCGGGATCTGCCCGAGGAGTACCAGGAGATGATGAAGAAGGCCTGGGGCCCGGTGCGGGTGGCGATCGCGGCCGAACAGGCCCACGGTCCGGAGGTGCTGTCCCCGCTCTACACCGCGATGGGCACGCTGATCCACAACGAGGGCAACAAAGATTTCGACGACGTGATCGCGAAGTCCTTGGCGCAGGCCGGCTTGCCCGCCGAACTCGCCGAGGCGGCCACCACCGACTCCTACGACGAGGCGCTGCGCAAGAGCCACCACGAGGGCATGGACGCGGTCGGTGACGATGTCGGCACGCCGACCATCCACGTCAACGGCGTCGCGTTCTTCGGTCCGGTGCTCTCGCGCATCCCGCGCGGCGAGGAGGCCGGGAAGCTGTGGGACGCCTCGGTGATCTTCGCGTCCTATCCGCACTTCTTCGAACTCAAGCGCACCCGCCACGAGTCGCCCGAGTTCGACTGACCGCGCCGGCGGGCAGGAGCGAAGCGACTCGGGGGATGAACCTACAACCCCTGCAGTTGTGACAGCGTGGCGTGGGCGATCATGAAGTAGATGATCAGCCCGGTGCCGTCGACGATGGTCGCGATCATCGGCGCCGACACCACCGCCGGATCGATGCGGCACTTCTTGAGCACCGGCGGCAGTATCGAGGCCACGAATGACGACCACAGCACGATCGCGGCCACGGTCAGAGTCACCGTCAAGGTGATCTCCGGCCCGACCCCGAGGGTCCAGGACCGGATCAGCGCGGCCAGCGCCATGGTGGCCGCGATCATCATGCCGGTCGACATCTCCTTGGCCAGGATCGCCGGGACGTCACGCAGTCGCACCTGACCGGTGGCCATCGCCCGCACGAGTGTCGTCGTGATCTGCGTTCCGGTGTTGCCGCCGGTGCCGATCAACAGCGGGATGAAGAAGGCCAGTGCGACGACGGCCTCCATCTCCTCCTCGAAATGCCGTAGCACCGTGCCGGTATAGGCCTCGGCGATGAACAACAGCAGCAGCCAGCCGATCCGCTTGCGCCACAGCAGCCATGGCGAGGCCCGCAGGTAGGGCACCTCCAGCGGTTCCGACCCACCCTGGCGTTCGGCGTCCTCGGTGGCCTCCTCGGCGGTGATGTCGTTGGCGGTGTTCTCGGTGAGGATGCCGAGCAGCCGGTTGTCGGCATCGACCACCGGCACCGCGACCAGGTTGTAGTCCACCAGGGCTTGGGCGGCCTCCTCGGCATCGGTCAGTGGCGATACCGACAGCACATCGCGGTTGGTCAGCGCCGCGACCGTGTCCCGTGTGTCGCAGAGCACGAGATCGCGGAACGCGACGACGCCGAGCAGGCGGTTGCCGTCGTCGGTGACGTAGACATAGGCACCGGTACGAGAGTCGCTGCGCAGCGTTGCGGCATCGCCGCGAATCGAGGCGACGGCCTCGCCGACCGTCATGTCGGGGCGGACGGTCAGCGCCTCGGGCACCATGTGTGCGGCCACCGAATCGGGCGGCCAGCTCAGCAGCCCGCACAGCACGTCGGCGCGGATCTGGGGCAGCACCGACAGGACCTGCTCGCGCGGTGCGTCCTTCATATCGCGCAGCACGTCGGCGGCATGGTCGAGGTCGAGCGCGTCCACCAGCGCGGCGGCATCGGTCGCGGCCATCGCGGCCAACACATAGGCCGACAATTCGTCGTCGATCGACTCGAACAGCTCGGTGGCGCCGTCGGAGTCGAGCAGCGGGCCGAGGGCCTGTAGGTCCTCGGCGCTGCACTTGGCGAGCTGATGGGTGCGTTCGGCCGGGTCCTTGACCGATCTGAGCCAGGCGGCCACATCCCGTTTCGCGATCGCCGAGCGTAGTGCGGTCGCGGTGGTGCTGCCCATGCCAGTCTCCATCTCTGCCGATTGCGAAGGTCAATCTAACGCGCTCACGTTTTCACCAGAAAGCCTGTCCAACAGCGCATTAGCCGGTGTACACGCGTTGGCGCGCGGGTGTCCGGCAGGTGTCCGGCAACGAAATTCGTAGGTGTGAGATTCCGTTGTTCCGGTTGCACGCCGGTGGCCGGGCCGTCAAAGTGCACAGAATGACAGCGGCCGAACCCACCACCGACGGTAGCTACCGGGACCGGATCGTCGCGGTCGAACCCGGTGGTAACGAGTTCATCGCAGAGGCCGATCGCCATGGCAGGCCCAGTCAGCTGCTGTGGACCTGGGCGTCGCCGAATCTGGAATTCGCCACCATCTTCCTGGGCGTGCTGGCGGTCTCCTACTTCGGCATGACGTTCTGGCAGGCGGTCGCGGGCATCGTCATCGGCGCCGGCCTCGGCGCGGCGGCGCACTCCTTCCTGTCCGCGCGCGGCCCGCAACTCGGGGTGCCGCAGATGGTCATCGGCCGGTTGTCCTTCGGATACCGAGGCAACGCGGTGCCGTCGACGCTGATGGCGATCACCGCGGGCGTCGGCTGGTTCGCGACGAACAGCATCAGCGCGGCCTTCGCGTTGGCGACGCTGTTCGGCATCGCCCCCGTGTGGGCGCTGGTTCTGGTGGTCATCGTGCAGACCGCGCTGGCCTTCTTCGGACACAACCTGGTACAGGCCTTCGAACGGTGGGCGTTCCCGGTGCTGGCGGTCATCTTCGCGATCACCGCGGTGGTCATCATGAGCAAGGCCGACCTGGGCGCGCCCGCTGTCGAGGGCGGCGTCGGTGGGGTCGGCGGCTTCCTGCTGACGGTGGGTGCCACCTTCGGCTACGTGGCCGGCTGGACGCCCTATGCCGCCGATTTCAGCCGCTACCTGCCCAGCACCGTGTCACCGGCGCGCACCGGCCTCTTCGCCGCCGGCGGGCTGTTCCTGGCCAGTTCGGTGCTGGCGATCGTCGGCGCGGCGTCGGTCACCATCATCACCAACGCGAGTTCGGACAATCCGGCCGATGTCTTCACCAGTTCGCTGCCCGGTGCGCTGGCCGCCGCCACCCTGCTGGCCATCGCGATCGGTGCCGTGGCCGCCAACGCCATCAACGTCTACTCGGCCGGGATGGCCTTCGTCACCACCGGTGTGAAACTGCCGGCGCATATCGCCCGGGCGACGGCGACGGTCTTCTTCGGCATCGCGGGCTTTCTGGTGGCCTGGTGGGCATTGGCCGATGCCGCGGCAAGTTATGAGGCCTTCCTGTTGCTCATCGCCTACTGGGTGGGTCCCTGGCTCGGGGTGGTGTTCGCCGATCAGTACCTGCGCCGCGGGCAGCGGGTGGACGGATTCCTCTATGACCACTCCTATTCGAATTGGCCGGGGCTACTGTCATTCCTGATCGGTCTGGTGGTCTCGTTCCTGCTGTTCTGCAATCAGGAGTTGTTCGTGGGGTTTGTCGTTCGGGCGGTGCCCGATCTGGGTGATATCGGCTTCTTCGTGGGCTTCCTGCTGGCCGCGGGCAGCTATCTCGTGCTGTGCCGTGCCAAGATCGCCGCCGAGCGGGTGCCTGCGTGACCCCGGAGGCGATGCTCGACGTTGCCGTCGAGGAGGCCCGAAAAGGATTGGCCGAGGGTGGAATCCCGATCGGCGCGGCCCTGTTCACCCGGGACGGTGTGTTGCTCGGCAGCGGACACAACCGGCGCGTACAGAACGACGACCCGTCGGTGCACGGCGAGACCGATGCCTTCCGCAATGCCGGGCGGCAGCGCGACTACCGGTCCACGGTGATGGTGACGACGCTCTCGCCCTGCTGGTACTGCAGCGGTCTGGTGCGTCAGTTCAACATCGGCGCGGTGGTCATCGGGGAGGCCAAGACCTTTTCCGGCGGGCATGACTGGCTTGCCGAGAACGGCGTGCAGGTGACGCTGCTCGAAGACGAGCGGTGCGTGTCGATGATGGCGGAGTTCATCGCCGCCCGGCCGGAACTGTGGAACGAAGATATCGGAGTGGCTGAATGAGTGCCATTGCTACCGTTGACCTTTCCCGCTGGTACGCCGGCGGTGCGGAAGCGCGGGCGCTCGCCGCCGAGGTGGACGAGGGCCTGCAGCGGGCGGGTTTCATCATCGTCACCGGCCACGGTGTCGATCCTGACCTGGCCGCGCGGGTGCGTGCCGCCAGCCGCGAGTTCTTCGCCCTGCCCACCGAGGTGAAGCAGCGCTATTCGGTGCCCGTCGGCGGCCACGGGTGGATCGGGCCGGGCGCGGAGGCCAACGCCTACGCCGAGGGCACCGAGACGCCGCCGGACCTCAAGGAGAGCTTCAGCCTGGGTGCGGAGACCGCGACCGGGGACCCGGAGATCGATCGAATCTGGTTTGCGCCCAACGTCTGGCCTGCCGAGGTGGCGCACCTGCAGGGCCTTGTGGACGAGTACACCACCGCGATGCGCACGCTCTCCGATGACCTGCTCGGGTTGTTCGCCGCCGCCCTCGGACTGTCCGAGAACCCGTTCGCGGCGTTGGCCAGCACGCCGACGTGGACGATGAACATCAACCACTACCCGCCGGTCAGCGTGGTCGGCGAGCCCGAACCGGGCCAGTTCCGAATCGGCCCGCACACCGATTTCGGCACGGTCACCGTGCTCGACCGCGAGCCCGGTGCCGGTGGCCTGCAGGTGTATTCGGAGGAGGCCGGCTGGGAGGATGCGCCGTGGGAGCCCGGCGCGCTCACCGTCAACATCGGGGACCTGCTGGAGTACTGGAGCGGGCGGCGTTGGCCCTCGGGCCGGCATCGGGTGCTGCCGCCACAACCCCACGCTCCCGAAGAGGACCTGGTGTCGCTGATCTACTTCTACGAGGCCAACCACGATGCGCTGGTCACTCCGCTGGAGCCGCCCATCGGACGGGTCGCCGGCCTGGACCCGGTGACCTCGGCCGATTTCATCAAGGAGCGACTGGACGCCATCACCGTCGGCTAACCCTGGACGGTCGGACGGATCACCAATTCGCCGATCTCGACTTCCCAGGGCTGGTCGATCGCGAACTCGACCGTTCTGGCGATCGCGTCGGGATCGAGGGCGAAAGCCTGCATGCCGGTGTCGATCTCGGCGCGGATGGCCGGGTCGGTGATGGAGTCGCCGAACTCGGTGCGCACATACCCCGGTGAGATGGCCGTGGTCTTCAGCGTCCCGTCGGTGGATTCCTGACGCAATCCCTCCAGCAGGGTGCGGACAGCGTTCTTGGTGGCGGCATACACCGCCATGGTCGGTGCGATCTTGAGGCCCGCGGTCGAGACGATGGTGACGAAGTGGCCGCGGCCCTGCTCCTCGAACACCGGCAGGGCGGCGTCGATACCGTGCAGCACACCGCGCAGGTTCACATCGATCATGGCGTCCCAGTCGCCGCGACGTCGTGCCCTCACCGGTGAGATCGGGCCGATCCCGGCGTTGCCGACCAGGACGTCGAGACGGCCGAACTCGGACACCGCCGAGTCCACCAGGTGCTGCAGATCATCGGCTCGGGTGACATCGACGGGGACGGTTGCGGCCCGGCCGCCCGCGGCCCGCAGCTCGGCGGCCAGTTCGTCGAGCCGTTCGGTGCGGCGCGCGCCGAGGACGACGGCGCAACCGCGGCCGGCGAGCCGCCGTGCGGTGGCGGCGCCGATACCGCTGCTGGCACCGGTGATCGCCACGACCTTGTCGGCGAGTGAATTCATGGCCTAACCTCCAGAGTAATGCGGACAACTTGTCCGTTTCCATATAAGTGGACAAGTTGTCCGTTTTCAAGGCGAGGAGTGGATATGGCCGAGCGCACCGATGCCGCGCGCAGCAGGTCGGCCATCATCGACGCCGCGCGGCGGCTGGTCACCGAACCCGGGGAACTGAAGCTCAGTGCCGTCGCGCGGGCCGCCGGTGTCGGCCAGGCCACGCTGTACCGGCATTTCGCCACCCGAGATGATCTGATGCGCGCGCTCTACGACGACGAGATCGACGAATTGGTCGCGCTGGCATACGCATTGGTCGAAGCGCAGCCGCCGGTGGTGGCGCTGCGGCAATGGTTCGGGCACCTCGCCGAGTACGCCAGGGTGAAGTTCGGCGTGATGGCCGCGGTCGAGGCGTCGGTCTGGCGGGACATCGCCTCGCGCACACCGGGCAAACTCGGCGACGCCCTCGGCGCCCTGCTCGCGGCCGGGCGGGACGCCGGCGTTCTGCGCGCCGATGTCGACGCCCGCGACGTCATCCTGCTGTCCTGGTTCCTCGCCCACGTCGAGGCCGACGAGTGGGCCGAACGCACGCCCCGCCTGCTGGGCGTGCTGCTCGACGGGCTGTCCGCGCACCAGGTGGGCAGCGGGGACGTGGGGCCCGATTAGTAGGGTTACCGCCATGCGCGTCTATATCGGTGCCGACCATGCCGGGTTCGAGTTCAAGAAGACCATCATCGAGCACCTCAGGAAGAGCGGCCACGAGCCGATCGACTGCGGCGCCTACAGCTATGACGCCGATGACGATTACCCGGCGTTCTGCATCGACGCCGCGGTCAAGACCGTCGCCGACCCGGACAGCCTGGGCATCGTGCTCGGCGGATCGGGCAACGGCGAGCAGATCGCCGCGAACAAGGTGCCCGGTGCCCGCTGTGCGCTGGCGTGGAGCGTGGAGACCGCGAAACTGGCCCGCGAGCACAACAACGCCCAGCTGATCGGTCTCGGCGGCCGCATGCACAGCGAGGAGGAGGCGCTCGCGATCGTCGACGCCTTCCTTGCCACGCCGTGGTCGGAGGCCGAACGCCACCAGCGTCGTATCGACATCCTGGCCGCCTATGAGGTCGACCACGTCGCACCGCCGGTGCCCGGGGCGCCGGCCTGATCGCGGTCTGACCGATGCCGGAGGGCCACACGCTGCACCGGCTGGCCCGGCTGCACCAGAAGCGGTTCGGCCGGGTCCCGGTCGTGGTCTCCAGCCCGCAGGGGCGCTTCACCGAGGGCGCGGCCGCCGTCTCCGGCCGGGTGCTGCGCACCGCCGATGCCTGGGGCAAGCATCTTTTCCACCATTACGACGGCGGTGCGGTGGTGCATGTGCACCTGGGCCTGTACGGCAGCTTCACCGAGGCGCCGCTCGGCGAGGACGGCGCAGTGCCCGCGCCGGTGGGTGCGGTGCGGATGCGGATGGTCGGCGCCGACCACTACACCGATCTGCGTGGACCGACGGCGTGTGAGGTGATCGACGACGGTGCAGTCGACGATGTGCTCGCCCGGCTAGGCCCCGACCCGCTGCGTTCGGATGCCGATCCCGAGTTGGCATGGCAGCGAATCACCAAGTCGCGCCGCACCATCGGCGGGCTGCTGATGGATCAGAAGGTGATGGCCGGGGTCGGCAATGTCTACCGCAGCGAGTTGTTGTTCCGCCACCAGATCGACCCGTACAGGCCGGGCACCCATATCGGCGACGACGAGTTCGAGGACATGTGGACCGACCTCGTCGCGCTGATGAAGATCGGGGTGCGTCGCGGCAAGATCGTCGTCGTCCGTCCCGAACACGATCGCGGCGCGCCCTCCTATCGCGAGGGCAGGCCCCGCACCTACGTCTATCGCCGCGCGGGCGAGGCGTGTCGGGTGTGTGGGACACCGGTGCGCACCGCCGAACTGGAGGCGCGCAACGTGTTCTGGTGCCCCACCTGCCAGAGCTGAGCCTGCCGGGCAGACCCGTCGGCGGGCAGGGAGAATCGTTGCGGTGGAGTTGATTCTCGTGGTCGTCGGGGCCATCGTCGTGACCGCCATCGCGCATCGGCGCGGACTGGAACCCGCCCTGATCATCGTGATGGTCGGCATTGCCGTGTCGTTCGCGCCGGATTTCGAACCGCCCGAGCTGGACTCGCACATCCTGCTCACGGTGGTGCTGCCACCCCTGCTGTATTCGGCGGCACTGAACTTCTCCTTCCCGACGTTCCTGCGCAACATCCGGCCGATCCTCGGCCTCGGGGTGGGCCTGGTGGTGATCAGCGCGTTCACCGTGGCGGCGGTGTCGGCGTGGCTGGTGCTGGTGCCGTTGACCTTCGCGACCGCACTGGTGCTGGGAGCGATCGTCGCCCCGCCGGACGCGGTGACCGCCGTCGCCGTGGGCCGCAAGCTCGGGCTTCCGAAGAAGGTGATGGCGATCCTGACCGGGGAGAGCCTGATCAACGATGCCGCCGCGCTGACGTTGTTCAGCATCGCGGTGGCACAGGTGGCCGGTACCCGCACCTTCATCGACAATCCCGTGTTGCTGTTCAGCTACAGCGCCGTGGTGGGCCCCGTCGTCGGTGCGCTGCTCGGGTGGATCACCCTGTGGATCCGCCGACGGCTAGCCAACCCCGGATTGGAGACGGTGCAGGGGCTGGTGGTCCCGTTCGCCGCGTTCATCGTGGCCGAGGAACTGCACGCCTCCGGGGTTCTGGCGGTCGTGGTGGCCGGGTTCGTCGTCGGCAGCGGGACCCTGTCGGCCGGCTACCAGACCAGACTGCAGGAACGTTATGTGTGGAACTCCGTCGACGTCCTGCTGGAGGCCTTCGTCTTCGCCTATATCGGCCTGCACCTGCGGTTCGTGCTGGAGGATCTGCAGGAGGCCCACGAATCGCTGACACAGGTCGCGGTCGCCTCGGCGATCGTGCTGGTGCTTGTCCTGGTGATCCGGCCGGTGTCGGTGTTCCTGATGTTCGGCCGCAGCAAGCTCGCCCGCCACGTCGAGGCGAAATGGAGCGTTCCGGCGCC
Organism: Mycolicibacterium neoaurum ATCC 25795; assembly: GCF_000691525.1. GTDB lineage: Bacteria > Actinomycetota > Actinomycetes > Mycobacteriales > Mycobacteriaceae > Mycobacterium > Mycobacterium neoaurum. The sequence continues at coordinate 239,260 of NZ_JMDW01000005.1, read as the reverse complement.
CGATACCGGCCGCGGCGCGACGCGGGGCCGGCCGTTGGCCAAATGGCGCTCCCGTATCGACCGCCGCTCGCTGAGCTGGCAGGAGAACGTGGTGGTCTCCTGGACCGGGATGCGCGGGGTGGTCACCTTGGCCGCCGCCGCCGCCATCCCGGCCACCACGATCGACGGCGAGCCGTTTCCCGAGCGCGCCACCATCCAGGCCATCGCGTTCGTGGTCAGCGTCGGGACGCTGCTGATCCAAGGGTCGACGCTGCCATGGCTGATCCGCCGGCTGCACCTGTCGCGATTCAACGACGACCACGCCGCCGACCGGGCCGAGGAGATCAAGGCCGAGCAGGTGGTCCAGCAGGCCGCCGACGATGTGCTGGCCGATTTTCACGCCCACCCGCCGGCGGGGATCAACCAGGAACTGGTCGCCGAGATCCGCGCCGTCATCGCCCGGCACGCGCAGGACGCCGACGAGATGCCCGATCCGGGTGCGCCCACCAAACGGGCCGAGGTGTTCTCGACGGTCTACCGGGCGGTGCTCGGTGCCCAGCGGGCCGCGCTGATCGCCGAGCTGGAAGATGGCCGTATCGAGGACGAGGCCGTGCGCGCCATGCTCGAACGCCTCGATCTGCAGGAGGCCAGTGTCACCGCGAGGTTGGAGAGCCGCCTCTGAATCCGGCCACCAGGTGCGGTGCGAACAGTGCACACACGACCCCGACCGTGGACAGCGCGGCGGCCGTCCACACCGGCCCGAGGGGGCCGGCGGGGCCGGTCAACGTCAGCCCGGCAACAGCGGGCCCGCACACCGCGCCGAGGTTGAGCGCGGCCGTCGCGTACGAACCCGCCATCGTCGGAGCTCCGGACGCGGCGTAGAGCACGCGGGTGATCAGCGTGGCGCCCACCGCGAAGGACAGCACACCCTGGCCGAACACCAGGACGAGCAGCGCCCACGGATGTCCGGCCCAGGTCCCGAGCGCGACCCAGCCCAGAACCAAGAGCGGTCCGCCGGTGAACATCACGGTGCCGGGCCGGTCATCGGACAACCGGCCGGCCAGCCGCACCCCCAGGTATGAACCGATCCCGAAAAGCATGAGCGGCACGGTGATCCACGAGCGGTCCAGCCCGGCCGTGTCGGTCACCACGGGCGCCAGGAACGTGAACGCCGCGAAGGTCGCGCCGTTGACGGCGGCGGCCAGCACCATCACCACAGCCAACGCGGGGGAGCGGAGTTGGGCCAACTCCGCGCGCAGCGAGACCCGTTCGGGCTCGGGTGGTGGGCCACTGCGGATCCCGGCGACGATGCCGATGAGCGCCGGTACACACAACAGTGCCACCGCCCAGAATGTGGCCCGCCAACCGAGAAGCATTCCGAGCAGTGCCCCTGCGGGCACGCCGAGCACCATCGCCAACGTCGTACCGGCAAGCAGGACTGCCAGCGCGCGCCCCCGGCGGTCGGCCGCGACCGAGGCGGTGGCCGCCCGCAGTGCCACCGCGAGGAACCCGGCATTGGCCAGGGCGGCGAGCACCCGGGTACCCAGCAGTAGCGCGAAGCTGGTTGTCGATGCCGCGACCACATGTGCTGCCGCGAAGACCAGCAGAAAGGTGGTCAGGCTCGTGCGGAGTGGGAGCCGGCGGGCGCAGGCCGCCATCACCGGTGCGCCGATCACCATCCCGGCGGCGAACACGGAGGTCAGCAGACCGGCTGCGCCGACCGGGACGCCGAGATCGGCGGCGATATCGGGCACCAGGCCCGCGAGCATGAATTCCGAAGTGCCCATGGCGAATACGGCCAGGGCAAGCAGATAGAGGGTACGAGACATCGACGCTTCCACGGTGAGAGGTACGGGGATTCATCTCGTCACCACGGCCGGCACCCGCACGCGCGCAGTGAACACGCGTGCCGACAAAATGCTGGAGTTACGGGGCTGGCGGTGGGACCGGCAGCCCCACCTCATGCGTCTTCGGACTCATACGGGCACCCTAACGATCTCGCGTCGCGGCTAGAAGTCGAACCCGCCGAAATCGCCGCCACCGAAATCGCCGCCGCCGTCCCAGCCGCCGGAATCCCAGCCGCCCTGATCGCCACCGTCCCAGCCACTCTGGTCGACACCGCCGCCATCGCCGAGCTCACCCTGGGCCAGCCCGTCCTGAAACCCGTCGCCGTATCCGGACTCGAACGCCTGGGCGTCGTAACCGACACCGGACATCCCGCTGAACATGGCACTGAACAACATGGCCGAACCGAGACCCCAGGCGCCGGCCACCAGGGCCGGCTTCCACCACGGCTCGGAGTACCAGCCCGCCGGCACCGGACGTCCCGCGACGCGCCCGCCCGGGTAGTAGTTCGGGGTGCGCTCAGAGGGTGTCGGGGAAGCCTCGATCTGCCTGCCCTCGAATTCGACGCGGCGATCCTCGGTGACGGCACCTGCGGTGCGTTGTCCGGCAAGGGATTCCAGCTCCGGACCCGGATCCATGCCCATCGCGGTGCGCGCCGCGCGCACGTAGTACAGGCCCTCGATGGCGCTCTCCTTGGCCAGCTCGGCCTGCTTGGCAGTGGTGGCCTGCTCGATCTGCGAGGACGCGGCGGTGTACCGCTCGGAGGCATCGGCCATCGCCTGCTTGGAGGCATCGTCGTTGCCGGTGATGTTGAGCACCTGCCCGCCGAGGCGTTCGATGACCCGGCGTGCGTCGGCCTTGGCATCGGCCAGTGACTCGGCGGCCTTGCGGTCGTTGGCCTGCGACGAGTTGAACACGACGAAGGCGATCGCCGCGATGACGAGCACGATGAGGATGACGAGTACGCCGTTCATGTTCCCAGCGTACCGACAGCCCGCAGGCGCTTCCTGTGCTCGATCACAGCGAAGCCCGACCACAGCGAAGCCCGCGGCGAAGTCCGGCTCGGTCAGGCCGTTTTCACGCCGAGCGCGGAATAGACCTCGTCGGACAGCGCCAGGGTGCGCGGGTCGGCATTGCATTTCGTGGCGTCGAAATGGTTCATCACATACGAGTAGCCGATGCGGTGTTCCAGGTCGACGAAGGCGAACGACCCACCCGAACCGCCGTGGCCGAAGATCGCCGGGTTCGGCCCCGCCACGCCTCGCTGGTTGAGCATGTAACCCAGACCCCAGCCGTGGTCGGCGACCCGTGCACCGAGGACGACATCGGTGTCGAATCCGCCCTGGGACACCCGAACTCGCTCCATCAGTTCGCGGCTGAGCAGCTTCTCCTGCGCCAGTGCGTTGTAGAACGTCGCGAGACCGTGCGCGCTGACGTGGCTGTTGGTTCCCGGGAACTCGGCGGCGCGCCAGCTGTCGATATCGGTCGAACCCAGCTCGTCGTCGGGCACGAATCCCATGGCCACCGCCAGCCCGGCCATCGGATGTTCGTCCAGACGGGCCGGCTGTCCCGGCGCGCCACCGCCGGCCAGCACGTCGCGGATGTGGGGCTTGTTGATCATCTCCGCGCATCGGTGGTGCTCGGCGGCGGGCAGCCCGACGTGCACGTCGATACCGAGCGGCTCGGCGATCTCGGTGCGCAGATACCTGCCCAGGGTGCGTCCGGTGATCCGGCGCACCAGCTCGCCGAGGATGAACCCGAACGTCACCATGTGATAGCCCTGCGCGGTACCCGGTTCCCACCACGGTGGCGACCCGGCGATCCGCGTGCACACGCCGTCCCAGTCGAGCGTCTGTTCCGGGCGCAGCCGATGCCGCGGCCCGATCACCCCGGACCGGTGGGCCAGCACCATCGCGACGGTGATGTTCTCCTTGCCGGCCTGGCCGAACTCCGGCCAGTACCGGGCAACCGGCGCGTCCAGGTCGAGCTCGCCGCGGTCGGCCAGCAGGTGGATACAGGTACTCGTCAGACCCTTGGACCCGGAGTAGATGCTCGCCAACGTGTCGGCCCGCCAGGGTCGCACCCCCGCCGCGTCCGCGCTGCCACCCCAGAGGTTGACCACCAGATCGCCGTCGACCCAGACCGCGACCGCGGCGCCGATGTCACCGCGTTCGGTGAAATTACGTTCGAACGCTGCTCGCACGCCGGCGAAATCTTCGACACAGATGCCGTCCACGGACACGGTGGGTGGCGCGACGGGGGAGCGGTGCACAGCTCGACCTCCAGACGCTTGCGATGACTCCGGCCACCGTACGTCCTGCGCCGACTGCCCAGGTGACGACCGCACTGCCGTTGCATCGCGGTTGGATGACGATCGGCTTCCGGTCGACGTCTCGACAACCTTTCGGCGACAAGCATCTTGCTCATGATGGCGGCTGATCATCCACGGCGGCGATACGGTTGTATCCGCACTGCGGGGGGCGGGGCGGGGGAGGCAATATGGGGAGCGCAAAAACGGGCAAGGCAGCGGTTGCGGCGTGGGGGCTGGCCGGGGCGGTCCTGATCGCCGGGTGCGGTGGCAGCACCACCGGGGTGGCGACGGCGCCGGATGACCTCACGCTCTACACCTCGAGCGCACCGAAGCGCACCACCACGAAGGCGCCGCCCACCAGCCAGAGACCGACGTCCGGTGTCTCGCAGCAGGCGCTGGACGAGCTGCGCGCCGCCGGTATCGACGGGCCTGATGACGCGATCGCCGACCAGCTGTCGCTGGCCTGCATCATGGGCGAGAGCCGCTTCAACGACTCCATCGCAGATGTGGTCGATGTGCTGATCCAGATGGGTAGTCGACTGCCGCCCGATGCGCTGACGACGATCGTCACGGTGGCCGTGAAGTACGAGTGCCCCGAGCTGGCCACCAAGCTCGGCGGCTGACGGCCGACCCGCGGCCACGCCGCTGAAAAAACGGTCCTACCAGCGTTTCCGCCGGTAGGACCGTTCTCGCGTGGAGCGGGCGACGGGAATCGAACCCGCGTAGCTAGTTTGGAAGACTAGGGCTCTACCATTGAGCTACGCCCGCATGCGGTGCATCGGAGACTGTACTAGCGAAGGCGCGATCAAATCCAATTGATGGCGTCGCGACACATGCCCGTAGTATCTCGCGTGGTCGGCGTGCGTGCGTGTCGACCGAAGACAAGCACGAAGAGGCACGGGGTGTAGCGCAGCTTGGTAGCGCATCCGCTTTGGGAGCGGAAGGCCGCAGGTTCAAATCCTGTCACCCCGACCGTACGAGCAACAACGAACCATCTACGAGGAGTAACGCAGTGAAGAGCACCGTCGAAAAGTTGAGCCCGACCCGGGTCCGGATCAACGTGGAGGTGCCCTTCACCGAGCTGGAGCCAGACTTCGACCGCGCGTTCAAGCAGCTGGCCGGCCAGGTGCGGCTGCCCGGATTCCGTCCCGGCAAGGCCCCTCGCAAGCTGCTCGAGGCCCGCATCGGTCGCGGCGCGGTCCTGGAGCAGGTCGTCAACGACGCGCTGCCCAGCCGCTACAGCGAGGCAGTCACCTCCGCGGAGATCCAGCCGCTCGGCCAGCCCGATATCGAGGTCACCAAGCTCGAGGACAACGAGGAGCTGGTGTTCACCGCCGAGGTCGACATCCGCCCCGAGATCGAGCTGCCCGACCTGACCGCGCTGAAGATCACCGTCGACCCGATCGAGATCGCCGATGACGAGGTCGACACCGAACTGCAGAACCTGCGTGCCCGCTTCGGCACCCTGACCGGTGTCGAGCGCGCCGCCGCCGACGGCGACTTCGTCTCCATCGACCTGTCGGCCACCGTCGACGGCACCGAGGTGCCCGAGGCCGCCACCGAGGGCCTGTCCCACGAGATCGGTTCCGGTCAGCTCATCGACGGCCTCGACGAGGCGATCATCGGGCTCAAAGCGGGTGAGTCCAAGGTCTTCACGACCACGCTGGCCGCCGGCCCGCACGCCGGCCAGGAGGCCGAGGTCACCGTGACCGTCAAATCGGTCAAGGAGCGCGAGCTGCCCGAGGCCGACGACGAGTTCGCGCAGCTGGCAAGCGAATTCGACACCATCGACGAGCTCAAGGAGAGCCTTGTCGAGCAGGTCAAGCGGGTCAAGCGAATCCAGCAGGCCGAGCAGATCCGCGACAAGGCCCTCGAGGCGCTGCTCGCCGATGTCGAGGTGCCACTGCCCGAGGCGATCGTGCAGGCGCAGATCGACGACACCCTGCACAACGCCATCCACGGTCTCGACCACGACGAGGACAAGTTCAACGAGAGCCTCACCGAGCAGGGCAGCAGCCGCGAGGAGTTCGACACGAACACCCGCAACGAGGCCGAGAAGGCCGTCAAGACCCAGCTGCTGATGGACGCCGTCGCTGACAAGCTCGACATCCAGGTGGGCCAGGCCGACCTGACCGAGCGGCTGGTGCTGATGTCACGGCAGTACGGCATCGAGCCGCAGCAGCTGCTGCAGGTGCTGCAGCAGAACAACCAGCTGCCCGCGATGTTCGCCGATGTCCGCCGCGGCCTGACCATCGCCGCCGTCGTGCAGGGCGCCACGGTCACCGATTCCGATGGCAACGCGGTCGACACCGCCGAGTTCTTCGGACCGGCCGGCGGCGAGGAGACCGCCGATGCCGAGGCGGCCGAGGACCTGGCTGTCGAGGCTCCGGCCGCTGATGCCGCCGAGTCCGAGGCCGCTGCCGACGAGGATGCCGCCGCCGAGAAGGCGGAGAAGAAGGACAAGAAGAAGGCCAAGAAGAAGTCCGACAAGAAGAGCGACGACTCCTCGGAGTGACGCTGTGAGCGAAAGCGCGCCTGTTGGGGCGTGCTCTTCGCCGCGCGTTCGTTAATGTCGGTGAACGAGTACGACAACTCGAAGAAAGCAGGTATCCAGCCGTGACTGACATGCGTGGTGGCACGTCGGGGCTCAACCTCATCGATTCGGTATACGAGCGACTGCTCGCCGAGCGGATCATCTTCCTGGGCACCCAGGTCGATGACGACATCGCCAACCGGTTGTGCGCGCAGATTCTGCTGCTGGCCGCGGAGGACCCCACCAAGGACATCCACCTCTACATCAACTCACCCGGTGGCTCGGTCACCGCGGGTATGGCCATCTACGACACCATGGTGCTGGCGCCGTGCGATGTGGCGACCTACGCCATGGGCCTCGCCGCGTCGATGGGTCAGTTCCTGCTGGCCGCCGGCACCAAGGGCAAGCGGTACGCCCTGCCGCACGCCCGGATCATGATGCACCAGCCGTCGGCCGGTATCGGTGGTAGCGCCGCCGATATCGCCATCCAGGCCGAACAGTTCGCACTGACCAAGAAGGAGATGAACCGGCTCAACGCCCAGTTCACCGGTCAGTCCTTGGAGCGGGTGGAAGCCGACGCCGATCGCGACCGCTGGTTCACCTCCTCGGAGGCCCTGGAATACGGTTTCGTCGACCACATCATCACCAGTGTCAGCGTCAACGGCGAGGGACCAGGAGCAGGTATCAAATGAACCCGATGCAATCGCGCTACATCCTGCCGTCGTTCATCGAGCACTCCAGCTTCGGTGTCAAGGAGTCCAACCCGTACAACAAGCTGTTCGAGGAGCGCATCATCTTCCTCGGCGTGCAGGTGGACGACGCCTCGGCCAACGACATCATGGCCCAGCTGCTGGTACTCGAGTCGCTCGATCCCGATCGGGACATCACCATGTACATCAACTCCCCGGGTGGCTCGTTCACCTCGTTGATGGCGATCTACGACACCATGCAGTACGTCCGTGCCGACATCCAGACGGTCTGCCTCGGGCAGGCCGCCTCGGCCGCCGCGGTGCTGCTGGCCGCCGGTACCCCCGGTAAGCGGCTGGCGCTGCCGAATGCCCGCGTGCTCATCCACCAGCCCGCCGTCGGTGGGGCGATCCAGGGGCAGGTGTCCGATCTGGAGATCCAGGCCGCCGAGATCGAGCGCATGCGCAGCCTGATGGACACCACCCTGGCCCGGCACACCGGCAAGGATCCCGCGGTCATCCGTAAGGACACCGACCGGGACAAGATCCTCACCGCCGCCGAGGCCAAGGATTACGGCATCATCGACACGGTGCTGGAGTACCGCAAGCTCTCTGCCCAGAACGCCTGATCAGACGCACGACATACGCCCCGGTTCGCCTCGCGGACCGGGGCGTGTGCTTTCCCGGTCGATCTCGCTTGACGCGTGCGTCAAAAAGACTGCGCTCGCGCGCCGGTGATGCGAAGCTGTCGTCAGGTCGGGGAAGGACCGAGGGGAGTGGACCGTGATGAGTGTGCGCAAGCTGGCATGGACCATGGCGGGAATCGCCGCAGCGACGGGGCTGACGCTGGCCAACCCGGCGGTGGGGCAGGCCGAGGAACCCGTGTGCCCGGCCGGCACATATTGGAACCCGGCGGTGGTGGAATGTCTGCCCTACGGAGTGAACCCCGTCGTCGGACCGGCGGGGCCGGTCGGCGTCGGCGGTGTCGTCGGTCCCGTGGGTGTCGGGCCGGTTGGTCCGGGACCGGTGGGTCCGGGGCCGGTGGGTCCGGGGCCGGTCGGACCGGGGCCGGTGGGTCCGGGTGGGCTGGGACCACGCTGACCGCGAAACACCGATGTTTGCCAGTCGCCGCCGACGGTATTGTGGACAGCGGCGCACTGCACCGCGCGACCTGGGTGTTTCACCGCGATCGGAGTCACGGCGGCGACACGCCAGGGACACGGTCCGCGTGCCGCCGGGTGGCAAGGCAACAAGAGAGATATGTTCTCCTGCACGCGAACAAATACCACCGACGCGATTCGGCCCTTCGGTCGCACCGTGACGGAACGAACGGGTAGCGTCGGGTTGATACCCGGGGAAACCCACCTTTGAGTGACTGCAAACAGGAAGTAGGACCCTCCCACATGGCGCGCATTGGAGATGGCGGAGACCTGCTGAAGTGCTCATTCTGTGGAAAGAGCCAGAAGCAGGTCAAGAAGCTCATCGCAGGGCCCGGTGTCTACATCTGCGACGAGTGCATCGACTTGTGCAACGAGATCATCGAGGAGGAGTTGGCCGACGCCGACGACGTCAAGCTCGATGAGTTGCCCAAACCTGCCGAGATCCGCGAGTTCCTCGAGGGCTACGTCATCGGGCAGGACACCGCCAAGAAGACGCTCGCGGTGGCCGTCTACAACCACTACAAGCGCATCCAGGCGCAGGAGAAGTCCCGCGACTCACGCGCCGAACCGGTGGAGCTCGCCAAGTCCAACATCCTGATGCTCGGTCCCACCGGCTGCGGTAAGACCTACCTGGCGCAGACGCTGGCCAAGATGCTCAACGTCCCGTTTGCCATAGCGGATGCGACGGCACTGACGGAGGCCGGTTATGTGGGCGAGGATGTCGAGAACATTCTGCTCAAGCTGATCCAGGCCGCCGACTATGACGTCAAGCGCGCCGAGACGGGCATCATCTACATCGACGAGGTCGACAAGATCGCCCGCAAGAGTGAGAACCCGTCGATCACCCGCGACGTCTCGGGCGAGGGTGTGCAGCAGGCGCTGCTGAAGATCCTGGAGGGCACCCAGGCCTCGGTGCCGCCGCAGGGCGGCCGCAAGCACCCGCACCAGGAGTTCATCCAGATCGACACCACCAACGTGCTGTTCATCGTGGCCGGTGCGTTCGCGGGCCTGGAGAAGATCGTCTCCGACCGGGTCGGCAAGCGTGGCCTGGGCTTCGGCGCCGAGGTGCACTCCAAGGCCGAGATCGACACCCAGGACCACTTCGCCGAGGTCATGCCCGAGGACCTGATCAAGTTCGGTCTGATCCCCGAGTTCATCGGCCGTCTCCCGGTTGTCGCCTCGGTGACCAATCTGGACAAGGAATCGCTGGTCCAGATCCTGTCCACCCCGAAGAACGCCCTGGTCAAGCAGTACACCCGGTTGTTCGAGATGGACGGTGTGGAACTGGAGATGACGCCGGAGGCCCTGGACGCCATTGCCGATCAGGCCATCCACCGCGGCACCGGTGCCCGTGGCCTGCGCGCCATCATGGAAGAGGTCCTGCAGCCGGCGATGTACGACATCCCCAGCCGCGATGACGTCGCCAAGGTGGTCGTCACGAGGGAGACCGTGCAGGACAACGTGCTGCCGACCATCGTGCCGCGCAAGCCGTCGCGCAGCGAACGTCGCGACAAGAGCGCCTAATAAGCCGTACACGAAGGCCCCCGCCGGATCGGCGGGGGCCTTTGTGCGTGTCTGTGGTTCTGGTCAGCCGATCCGATCGGGCCGGGTGTAGACGTTCATCGAGTCCCCGCGCAGGAACGCCACCAGTGTCAGCCCCGACTGGCTGGCCAGATCCACCGCCAATGAGGAGGGCGCCGATACCGCGGCAAGGATGGGGATGCCGGCCATCACCGCCTTCTGGGTCAACTCGAACGAGGCGCGTCCACTGACCAGCAGGACGGTGCCCGTCAACGGCACCCTGTCGGACTCGAGTGCCCAGCCGATGACCTTGTCCACGGCGTTGTGCCGGCCGATGTCCTCGCGGACCACCAGCGGCTGCCCGTCGGTGTCGAAAAGCGCGGCCCCGTGCAGGCCGCCGGTGGCGGCGAACACCTTCTGGCGTGCGCGCAATCGGTCGGGCAGCGCCGCCAGCGTATCGGTGCTGACAATCACCGGATCGTCGCCGGGGCCATGCTTGCTGCTCAACCGCACCGCCTCCAGCGATGCCTTACCGCAGACACCGCAGGACGACGTCGTGTAGAAGTTGCGGGTTATATCGACATCGGGCAGCGCAACACCGGGTGCCAGCGTCACGTCGAGCACGTTGTAGGTGTTCAGCCCGTCGGGTCCCGCGCCGTTGCAGTACTGAACGGTGGCGATGTCGGCACGGCGGCCGATCAATCCCTCGGTGAGCAGAAAGCCCTGCGCCAGTTCGACATCGGAGCCCGGCGTGCGCATGGTGACCGTCAGCGGGGTCCCGTTCACCCTGATCTCCAGCGGCTCCTCGACGGCCAGCGTTTCGGGCCGGGCGACCGCGCGTTCGACGGTGGCTGGATTGCCGGCGCCGCCGGCGGTCACGTGTTGGGCCCGCACCCGCGTGGTGACCCTACCCATGGCTGCCTCCCGTCGACTCAACGGTCGACTTCTCCAGTCGCACCACGATCGCCTTGGACACCGGCGTATTCGACCGGGCCGCAACATGGTCCAGCGGTACCAGCGGATTGGTCTCCGGGTAGTAGGCCGCCGCGTTGCCGACGGGTGTGGCGTAGCCGACCACGCGGAACGCCTCGGCCCTGCGCTCCTGACCCTCGAACTCGGACACCAGGTCGACCATATCGCCCTCGGTCAAGCCGAGGGCGGCGATATCGGCTGGGTTCACAAAGACCACTCGGCGGCCGCCCTTCACGCCGCGGTAGCGATCGTCGAGACCGTAGATGGTGGTGTTGTACTGATCGTGGCTGCGCATGGTCTGCAGCACCAGACGGCCGGGCGGCACCGGTACCCATTCCAGCGGGTAGGTGGCGAAGTTGGCTTTGCCGGTGATCGTCGGGAACTCGCGGGAATCCCTTGGCGGATGCGGGAGTTGGAAACCATCCGGTTGGCGGACCCGGTGGTTGTAATCCTCGCAACCGGGCACGACTGCGGCGATGGCGTCCCGGATGGTGTCGTAATCGGCGTTGAACGTGCGCCACGGCACCGGGTGCTCCGGACCGAACAGTTCCTGCGCCAGCTGGCAGATGATGGATACCTCGCTGCGCACCTGATCACTGGGCGGGTGCAGACTGCCGCGGGAGAGATGCACCATCGACATCGAATCCTCGACCGACACAAGCTGTTTGCCGCCGGCTTGGATATCGCGATCGGTGCGGCCCAGCGAGGGCAGGATCAGTGCGGTCCGGCCGTGCACGAGGTGGCTGCGGTTGAGCTTGGTCGAGACCTGCACGGTCAGTGCGCAATTACGCAACGCCTGCTCGGTAACCTCGGTATCGGGGGTGGCCGAGGCGAAGTTGCCGCCCATCGCGATGAACACCTTGGCCCGGCCGTCGCGCATGGCACGAATGGCATCCACGGTGTCATAGCCGTGTTCACGTGGGCTGACAATGCCGAAACGTGCGTCGAGGGCGTCCAGGAACGAATCGGGCATCTTCTCCCAGATACCCATGGTGCGATCGCCCTGGACGTTGGAATGCCCGCGGACCGGACACAGGCCCGCTCCGGGCTTACCGATCATGCCGCGCATCAGCAGCAGGTTGGTGATCTCGGCGATCGAGGGCACGGCGTGCTTGTGCTGGGTCAGTCCCATCGCCCAACACACGATGATGCGCTGGGAGGTGGCCATCATATGGGCCACCTTCTCGAGTTGGGCGCGGTCGATACCCGTGGCGGCCAGCACGGTGTCCAGATCGACCGCCCGGGTCTGGCGCTCGTAGCTCTCGAATCCGGACGTGTGCTCGGCGATGAAGTCCCGGTCCACGATCTGTGCGCTGTCACCGGCCGCGTCCTGGGCCTCGAGCAACAACCGGCCCAGTCCCGCGAACAACGCCATGTCCCCGCCGAGGCGGATCTGCACGAACTCGTCGGCGATGGGCACACCATCGCCCACTACACCGCGCACCTTCTGGGGATCCTTGAACCGGATCAGCCCGGCCTCGGGCAGGGGATTGACGGCGATGATCTTGGCGCCGTTGGCCTTTGCCTTCTCCAGAATCGAGAGCATGCGCGGGTGGTTGGTGCCGGGGTTCTGGCCCGCGATGACGATCAGGTCGGCGACGGTGAGATCCTCGACCGTGACCGAGCCCTTGCCGATACCGATCGAGTCGATCAACGCGGTGCCCGACGACTCGTGGCACATGTTCGAACAGTCGGGCAGGTTGTTGGTGCCGAAGCTGCGGACCAGGAGCTGGTAGAGGAAGGCGGCTTCGTTGCTGGTGCGTCCCGAGGTGTAGAACGCCGCTTCGTGCGGGCTGTCCAGGGCCCGCATCTCGTCGGCGATCAACCGGTAGGCCTCGTCCCAGCCGATCGGACGATAATGCTCGTCGCCCGGTCGCAACACCATCGGTTCGGTCAGTCGGCCCTGCTGGGACAGCCAGTACTCGGGTTTCTCCGACAGGTCGGCGATGGTGTGCCTGGCGAAGAAATCGGCGGTGACGGTCCGCTTGGTGGCCTCCTCGGCGACCGCCTTGGCGCCGTTCTCGCAGAACTCGGCGACCTTGCGGCCGCCGTGCTCCTCGGGCCAGGCGCATCCCGGGCAGTCGAACCCGTGCCGTTGGTTGAGTCTGGTCAGGGTGGCCGCCGTGCGCAGCGGGCCCATCTGCTCAAGGGCCCGATGCATGCTGACCATCACCGCCTTGACGCCGGCGGCCTCGTCCTTGGGGGAGCTGACGACCAGATCGTCCTCGTAATACATGGCGTCGACATCGGTCATGACTCCAACCTAGACCCGGCCGCGTCCGGTGCAGGCCAGATCATATTTGCCATTTCACATGCAGTGATAGACGCTTGCTATCGATGGGTAACGATATCCAGCTGCAGCATCTGGACTACCTGCTGGCGCTAGCCGCCGAGCGGCACTTCGGCCGTGCGGCGGCACGGTGCCACGTGAGTCAGCCGACGTTGTCGGTGGCCATCCGCCGGCTGGAGAAAGATCTCGGCATCGTCATCGTCCAGCGCGGCCACCGCTTCGAGGGATTCACCGAAGAAGGGCGCCGGGTGGTGGCCTGGGCCCAACGCATCGTGGCCGAGCGCGATGACATGCTCACCGATATCGACCGGATGCGCGGTCGGTTGACCGTCACAGCCCGCATCGGGGCGATTCCGACGGCCGTGCCGGTCAGCCCGTTCATCTCTGCGGAGTTCCTTGCGCGTAACCCGGCGGCGTCGGTGCGCATCGAGGCGCTGTCGTCGCGGGAGATCGCACGCCGATTGGCAGATTTCGAGATCGACGCGGGCCTGACGTATCTCGATGACGAGGCACCGCCGGGTACCCGTTCGGTGGAGCTGTATCGGGAGCGGTATGTGCTGCTGGCTCCCGCGGACCATCCGTTGGTGGCAGCCCCAGAGGTGGCTTGGGTGGATGCCGCGAGGTTGCAGTTGTGCGTGCTGACCACCACCATGCGCAATCGCCGGATCCTGGACGCCAATATGGCCGCCGAGGGTGTGCAGTATCGCCCTGCCGTGGAGGCGGATTCGGTCGACGCGCTGTACGCGCATCTGACCGGTTCGGGCCGGGCGACCATCGCCTCGACGGCCTGGTTGCCGACTCTCGGCCTGCCGCAGGGATTTTCCGCACGGCCGATGGTGCAGCACGGTGCCCAGCCGGCAATCGGTCTCGTGGTGCTCGACCGGGTGCCGGCCTCCATCGTGGCGGCCGCGCTGGTCGAGGTGGCCGCCGGACTGAACATCGAGGCCCACCTCGACGGCTGGTGAGTCACGGTCCGCGCAGACCGGTGCCGCCGTGGTGGTGGTCGCCGGTGACCAGCTCCCAGAAGTCGATATCGGCGGTGACTGCGCGGAACTGGCCGAGCAATCTCTCCTCGGTGAGGTCGTCGCCGTCCTTTTCTGGCCAGCCATCGTGTTCAGACCAGCCGGCGTCATCGCACCTGTCCACGGACGCATCCTCGGGCGGATACGCGGCTGGATCCAGCAGCCTATCCAGCTGCCCGATGCGGTCGGCCCATTCCGAACCAGCTTGCGGCGGGTATCGGAGGAGTTCCGGGCGGTGGTGGTAGTTGACCCGGGCCTGCCCGTGATCCAGGGCCGGCGGTGGGTGCCATTCGCATTCGTTGCGGGCGTTGAACTTCGTCGTGTAGCCGCCGTTCTCGTCGACCATCCGGTTGTCGCAGCCACACGCCAGCGTCATGTCGTCAACATTGGTGTTGCCGCCGCGGGCGAAATCGGCCTCTCCGTGGTGTACCTGGCAGAAGTACGGGCCGTTGGTGCAACACGGTTTGGTGCAACCTCCGTCGCGAGCGATCAGCATGATGCGCTGGGCGGGGTTGGCGGTACGCCGGGTGCGGAAGTAGTTCAAGGCCGCACCGGTGGCGTCATCGAAGATGGCCAGATGGTGGGAGGCATGTCCGGCCATCCGGATGACATCGCGGATGGGAATCTTCGTGCCGCCACCGGAGGTGCCGATCCCAGCGACCGAGTGCAATTCCTGCAGGGTGGTGCGGATGATCACGGCCACCGGTAAGCCATTGAGCTGCCCGGGGTTGGACATCAGCGCGATGCGCCCGATGGCGATCATCGCATCGTGCTGACGCTGGGCCTGGGTGCGGTAGTCGTGGTCGATCTGATCCTGGCTGGGGGTGCCGAGCGTGCAGGGCTGGTCATCGGCCGGGTTGCACATCCCGGGGGCGGCGAACTTCGCGAAGAGGGGTTCCCATACCGCCATCGCTTCCGGATCGAGATTCCCGGTGATCGGTGTGGTCCCGTCGCGGCGTTGGTTGCCGATGATCACCCCCCGTTTGCGTTGCCGCTCACGCTCATCGGGCACCGGGCCGTCCTGGTCGAGCAGGAACAGTCGGTCGGCCGCGGACTGGGCGAGGGCCTTGGGCCCCACCCCCACGGCCTCGCGCACCAGGGCGGACTCGAACTTCTCTCGGTCGGCGGTACTGGCCGAGCCGGGTAGGTCTTGCACCGCCTCGCGGATCACCTTGACGTGTTCGCCGGTGATCAGCCCGGCCGCCTGGGCGACGGCCACCACTGGCAGAAGCGGAGGCAGGGGTTCGCCGGTCAACGACCGTCGGGGCCCCAAGTCGGCGGCTTCATGCAGACGCCGACCGGCCTCCGCAGTCGAGAGTCGCCACCGGATCCGCAACACCTCGTTCCAGGACTTCGCACCCATCTCGCGGGACGTCGCCTCGGCCTGCAAGGCAGCCAGCATGCGATGCCACTGCGCGGGTAACCGGCAGGTGAGCGTCTCGACCTCATCCAGCACAGCGACCAACTCGTCCCGGGACAACGTCCCGAGATCGGCGGCGGCGAACGCATCGTAGGCGGCACGTAAAGCCGCCACCGCCTCCGTCGCTGGCACCGTCGCTGTGGTCATGATTCGAACATACTTGCGATATCCGACAAATCGCGTCGAAATGTGACAGCAGGGAGTACTGGGGCGGAAGATTTTTCTGAGTCTGATAGTTCCCGGGCGCAGACCGCGCATTCAGACGTTGACGCGCGCGTAACAGATTCGGCATCGAATATTCCTACCGTTGGCCGGTCAAGCACGTGCAGCGATAGGAACCACATTGAGCGGTAATGCAGTCCGGCTCCAGGCCATCAACAACGTCGAGGCCTATGTGCCGCCGGCCATCAGCTTCGATCCTGCCGAGGCTCCCGGAGAGATCTTCGGCGCCAACGTCTTCACCAAGGCCGAGATGCAGCTGCGGCTGCCCAAGTCGGTGTTCAAATCGGTCGTGGCGACCATCGAGAAGGGTGCCACCCTCGATCCGGCGGTTGCCGACGCCGTCGCCTCGGCGATGAAGGACTGGGCACTGTCCAAGGGGGCGACCCACTACGCGCACGTGTTCTACCCGATGACCGGGCTCACCGCCGAGAAGCACGACAGCTTCCTTGAGCCGGTCTCCGACGGCCAGACGCTGGCCGAATTCGCGGGCAAAACGCTGATCCAGGGCGAGCCCGACGCGTCGAGCTTCCCCTCCGGCGGCCTGCGCAGCACGTTCGAGGCCCGTGGTTACACCGGCTGGGATGTCACCAGCCCCGCGTACATCTTGGAGAACCCGAACGGGAACACACTGTGCATCCCAACGGTTTTCGTCTCGATGACCGGTGAGGCCCTGGACTACAAGACTCCGCTGTTGCGCAGCCAGCAGGCGATGGGTGTGCACGCCGAGCGCATCCTGACACTGTTCGGGCACAAGAACCTGGAGAAGGTCGTCTCGTTCTGCGGTCCCGAGCAGGAGTACTTCCTTGTCGATCGGCACTTCTTCCTGGCCAGGCCCGACCTGATCAACGCCGGCCGCACGCTCTTCGGCGCCAAGCCGCCGAAGGGTCAGGAGTTCGACGACCACTACTTCGGTGCGGTGCCCGAGCGGGTGCTGGGCTTCATGATGGACACCGAGCGCGAGCTGTTCAAGCTCGGTATCCCGGCCAAGACCCGGCACAACGAGGTGGCGCCTGCCCAGTTCGAGGTCGCGCCGATGTTCGAACGGGCCAATATCGCCTCCGATCATCAGCAGCTGTTGATGACCGTGTTCAAGACCATCGCACGCAAACACGGCATGGAATGTCTGTTCCACGAGAAGCCGTTCGCCGGTGTCAACGGTTCCGGTAAGCACGTGAACTTCTCGGTCGGTAACTCCGAACTCGGTTCCCTGTTGGTTCCCGGTGACACTCCGCACGAGAACGCGCAATTCCTGGTGTTCTGTGCCGCCGTCATCCGTGCCGTCCACCAATTCCCCGGGTTGCTCAGGGTGTCAGTGGCCTCGGCCACCAACGACCACCGCCTCGGCGCCAACGAGGCGCCGCCTGCCATCATCTCGATCTTCCTCGGCGCACAGCTGGCCGACGTGTTCGAGCAGATCGCCAAGGGCGCGGCGACCTCGTCGAAGGGTAAGGGCGTCATGCACATCGGTGTCGACACCCTGCCCCAGCTGCCGACCGATCCGGGCGACCGCAACCGGACCAGCCC
Organism: Mycolicibacterium neoaurum ATCC 25795; assembly: GCF_000691525.1. GTDB lineage: Bacteria > Actinomycetota > Actinomycetes > Mycobacteriales > Mycobacteriaceae > Mycobacterium > Mycobacterium neoaurum. The sequence continues at coordinate 221,775 of NZ_JMDW01000005.1, read as the reverse complement.
GTTTGCCTTCACCGGCAACCGTTTCGAGTTCCGTGCACCCGGGTCCGGGCAGACGGTGGCGGTGCCGATGATCGTGCTGAACACGATCATGGCCGACTCGTTGGACTACATGGCGACGGTGTTGGAGAAGGCCGTGGCGGACGGTACCGAATTCGACACCGCGGTGCAGCAGTTGCTCACCGACATCATCACCGAGCACGGCGCGGTGGTCTTCAACGGTGACGGCTACTCGGAGAACTGGCAGACCGAGGCGGCCGAGCGAGGTCTGCCGAATCTCAAGACCACGCTGGATGCCATCCCGGAGCTGATCACCCCGGAGGCCGTCGCGGTGTTCGAGAAGTACGGGGTGTTCAACGAGCGCGAGCTGCACAGCCGCTACGAGGTGCGCCTGGAGCAGTACGCGCTGACCATCGCGGTGGAGGCCAAGCTCGCGCTCGAACTCGGCACCACGGTGATCCTGCCCGCTGCCGTCCGCTACCAGACCGAACTGGCGCAGAACGTCGCCACCCTCAAGGCGGCCGGTCTCGATGCCGATACCACGCTGCTGGAAGCGGTTTCGACACCGATTGCCGAGCTGACCGCGGCCGTCGGTGCGCTCAAGGCCGGGTTGGCGGACCACTCCGCGGAGTCCGCGCTCGAGGAGGCCACCCATGCGCAGAAGGTGTTGCTGCCGGCCATGGATGCCGTGCGGGCGGCCGCCGACGCACTCGAAGGTGTGGTGGCCGATGACCTGTGGCCGCTGCCCACCTACCAGGAGATGCTCTACATCCTGTAGACGCAGTTCGGCGACATGAAGCATCGCCGGGTGTGGGGGTCAGGCCCGTCCGGGCCTCTGGTGACCGCAGCCCCCGCACCCGGCGATCAGCCGTCCGACGGCGCGATCAGCGGGCGCTGGACCTTCTTCCATTCCGTGTAGCGCTGGTAGGCCTGCCGTGTCGACTCCAACGCCGACACCTGCGACACCGGCACGTCCCACCACGAGTGGCTGTCGGGCGCATAGACCCGCGGGTCGGTCTCGACGTGGATGACGGTGATCCGGTCGGCGGCCTTGGCGACCTTGACCGCATCGGTGAACTCGGCGGCCGTGGAGACCTCGATGACATCGGCGCCGAGGCTGGCGGCGTTGGCGGCCAGGTCGACCGGCAGTCGGTCACCGTCGAGGCGGCCGTCGGTGCCGCGGTACCGATAGGCGGTACCGAAGCGCTGTGAGCCCAGTGACTCGGAAAGCCCGCCGATGGAGGCGAACCCGTGATTCTGCACGAGAACGGGGATCACCTTGACGCCTTCCTGCACCGCGGTCGCGATCTCGGTGGCCATCATCAGATACGAACCGTCGCCGACCATCACGAACACGTCGCGATCCGGCGCTGCCATGCGTACCCCGATACCGCCGGCGATCTCGTATCCCATGCAGGAGAACCCGTATTCGACGTGGTAGCTCTTGCGGTCACGTGATCGCCACAGCTTGTGTAGATCGCCGGGCATCGAACCGGCGGCGCACACCACCACGTCGCGCGGGTCCGACAGGGAGTTGACCAGTCCGATCACCTGGTTCTGGTTCAACTGCGCGCCGTCCGCGGTGGCGTAGGCCGCCGAGACCGCTTCGTTCCATTCGGTGGTCAGTTCGGTGATGCGGGAGCGGTATTCGCCGGGTATGCAGTAATCGGCCAGCGCGGGGCCGAGTGCTTCGATGGCCTCGCGCGCATCGGCAACGACACTCACCCCGCCCTGCTTCACCGCGTCGAGGGATGCGATATTGATGTTGACGAAACGCACCTGTGGATTGTTGAAAGCGGTGCGCGAGGCGGAGGTGAAATCGCTGTACCGAGTGCCTATTCCGATCACCACGTCAGCATCGGTGGCCAGGGCGTTGGCCGCGGTGCTGCCGGTGGAGCCCACCGCACCGACGCTCTGTGGATGATCGTGGTGCAACGACCCCTTACCGGCTTGGCTCTCGGCGACGGGGATGCCGGTCTGCTCGGCCAGGGCGGCCAGCGCCGCCTCTGCGCCGGAATAGTGCACTCCGCCACCGGCGATGATCAACGGCCTACGCGCCGTGGCGATGAGGGCGGCCGCCCGGGCGACCACCGCGCGTTCGGGCAGCGGACGTGCGATGTGCCAGGTGCGTTCGGCGAAGAGGGATTCCGGCCAGTCATGGGCCTCGGCCTGAACGTCCTGTGGGATGGATACCGTGGCCGCGCCCGTCTCGACGGGATCGGTGAGCACGCGCATGGCCCCCAGCAGGGCGGCCGGTAGCTGTTCGGGCCGCCAGACCCGGTCGAAGTAGCGTGACAGCGGCTTGAACGCGTCGTTGACCGTGACATCACCGGAGGACGGCAGTTCGAGCTCCTGGAGCACCGGCGAGCTGACCCGGGTGGCGAACGTGTCGGCGGGCAGCAGCAGGACCGGCAGCCGGTTGATGGTGGCCAACGCCGCGCCGGTGAGCATATTGGTCGATCCGGGTCCGACGCTGGCGGTCACCGCCCAGGTCTGCAGCCGGTCTTTCTGCCGCGCATAGGCGACGGCGCTGTGCACCATCGCCTGTTCGTTGCGGCCCAGCACGTAGGGCAGTCGTGGTGCGCGGCCGTCCGCCTGGGCCTCGATCTCGTCCTGTAACAACGCCTGCCCGAGGCCGGCAACGTTGCCGTGGCCGAAGATGCCGAAGCATCCGGCGAAGAACGGCGTGCGTTCACCGTCGCGTTCGACATACTGGGCGGCCAGAAACGCGATGGTGGCCTGCGCGACGGTGAGACGGACGGTCGCTTCGGTATCCGCGAGTTTGTCGGCTGCTTTCGGGGCGGTGGACACCACGGTCAAACTCCTCGGTTCGTGCGCATCGGCAGGCGCGGGTCGATCTCTTGGTGATCCCAGCTGGCGCGCAGCCAGGTGTGGTCCGGGTTGTCGCAGATCCGCCATGCCCGCTCGGGGCCGGATCCGGCCATGACATTCAGGTAGTACATGTGGTGACCGGGTGCGGCGATCGACGGGCCGTGATAGCCGTGCGGTACCAGGACCACATCGCCGGTGCGGACCTCTTCGAGTACCTCGATGGGCCGCGCGGGTGTGCCGAACACGCGGTGATAGCCGAATCCCGGTGTACCGGCCGGGCTGTCGTCGATCTCGAAGTAGTAGATCTCTTCGAGCTGGGACTCGACGTCGCTGTCCTCATCGTGTTTGTGGGCCGGGTAGCTCGACCAGTTACCGCCGGGTGTGATGACCTCACAGGCGATCAGCGAATCCGCCTCGAAGGTGTCCGCGGTACCGAAATTGTGCACCTGCCGACTGCAGTTACCTGCCCCGCGTAACTCGACCGGCACATCGGCGGCCGCCAGCCGCCGGTTGGGCAGGGCCCGGGTGGCGTGGGCGGCACAGATGGCGATGCGCCCGTGCCCGGTCACCACATAGGACTGGCCCATGCCCAGATAGACCATGTCGGCGGGACCGTCGAACACCGATGTCCGCGGGCCGAGTGCGAACACCTCGTCACCGCATTCGACCGAGCCGCCTCCGGCCAGCGGCAAGATCATCACCTCGGAGTCGCCGGTCTGCAGGGTGACCGAACCGGCGGCGCCCAGATCCAGGACGTGCAGGCCGCATTCGGACCAGCCCGCCGACTGCGGGGTGACGGCCACCGTGTACGGAGCGTCGGCCGAACCCGCCGGGATGTACCAGGAGCTGTTCATCACCGCACCAACCCGACGGCACCGGCGACCGCGGAGGCCACATCGTCGTCGGGCGGGTAGAGCAAGGTGCGACCGACGATCAGACCGCGAACCGCGGGCAGGGCCAGCGCCGACGCCCAGGTTGCGAAGGCCTCGTCCGGGTCGGTCGGATCACCGCCGAGCAGCAGGGTGGGCATCGTCGTCGACTCCATCACCCGGTCCATCTCGGGCACAACGGGCAGTTTGAGCCAGGTGTACGCCGATGTCGAGCCGAGACCCTGGGCGATGTGCACGCTCTTGATCACCGCGTCGGGGGAGAGGTCGTTGCGCACCTTGCCGTCGACTCGGGTGGACAGGAACGGTTCGAGCATGGCGATCAACCCGTGGGCGGCCAGCTGGTCGACGGCCTGCGCGCAGCCGGCGAGCGTGCAGACGGTGCCGGGATCGTCAAGATCTATGCGGCACAACATCTTCCCGCCGTTCATACGGGCATCGGCGGTCGAGGCTGCGGTCGCGCCGGTCATCCTGTCGTCGAGTTCGAAGACCGAACCGGCCAGTCCGCCGCGGTTCAGCGACGAGAACACGACCTTGTCCTCCAACGCACCGAGCAACACCAGGTCGTCGAGGATGTCCGCGGTCGCCAGCACACCGTCGACGCCGGGATCGGCCAGCGCGGTCCGCAGCCGGTCGAGCAGGTCGATGCGGCTGTTCATGGCGGTCGCCCGGGCGCCGACCGACAGCGCGCCGCGTGCCGGGTGGTCGGCCGCCACGATCATCAGCCTGCCGTCACCACGCACCGTGGGCCGGGTGGTGCGGGCGTGCCAGGCCTTCGTCACCGACGCGGGGTCGGCGGCGCGCAACTCGGTGACCTCGGCGTAGTCACGGCACAGTGCGTCAGACATTGACGGCCTCCACGGCGCTCTGCTCGGCGAGTTCGGCCACCTCGGCGGCGGTGGGCATGGCCGTCGAGCATTCCAACCGGGACGCCACGATGGCACCCGCGGCGTTGGCGTAGCGCAGGGTCTTCTCCAGTGGCCAGTTCCGTAGCAGACCGTGAATAAGGCTGCCACCGAACGCGTCTCCGGCTCCGAGGCCGTTGACCACGTCGACATCGTTGGGTGCGACGGTCACCGAGCTGTGCTTGGTCTTGCCGAGCACACCGCGCGGTCCCTGTTTGACGATGGCCAACTCCACTCCGAGATCGAGCAACGCATCGGCGGCGCGATGGGGGACGGTCTCACCCACGGCGATCTCGCACTCCTCGCGGTTGCCCACGGCGACGGTGACCTGGCCCAGCGCACGCAGTGCCTGCTCACCTGCTGCGGCGGGGTCGGCCCAGAACATCGGCCGGTAGTCGAGATCGAGCACCGTGAGCGGCGTGCGGTCGCGTGCGGTCCAGGCCGCGAAATGCGCGCTGCGGCTTGGCTCTTCAGACAAGCCGGTCAGCGTGGCCCAGAACAATCGTGCAGTGCGGACGGCGTCGGCGTCGATGTCACCGGCTTCGATTTGCAGATCGGGCGCCGAGGGCTTGCGGTAGAAGTAGAGCGGGAAATTGTCGGGCGGGAAGATTTCGCAGAAGGTGACCGGGGTGGGGTAGCGGCCGTGGATGCCCACATAGCGGTTGTCGACCCCGAGACGGGCCAGTTCGGTGCGGACGAACCGTCCGAACGGATCGTCGCCGGTTCCCGATATCAGGGCGGTGCGGTTACCCAGTCGCGCGGCGGCCACCGCGACATTGGCCGCGCTGCCGCCGAGGAACTTCCCGAAGGTGTCCACCTCGTCGAGTCCCACACCCGTCTGTAGCGGGTAGATGTCGACACCGCTGCGGCCGATGGCGATGGCATCGAACGGGTCGGCTGATGGCTGCGGTGGTGACGACACGTGATCTCCCGAAGTGGGTGCAGGGCTCTGTCGCAAGCACTGTGCCCCCGATCACCTACCGCTGTCAACAGTTTGTCCTGACATTCGAACTTTCGGTCATAGTGTGCAGGTTCGGTTAGTCTTGCTGATCATCGCCGACGGAATCGGAGTGGACGTGCCCCTAGCGGTCGAACTCGACAGGTCCAGCCCTGTGCCCCTCTACTACCAGCTCGCGCAGGCGATCGAGGCGGCGATTCGCAGCGGAGAACTCGCCCCGGGTGACAGATTCGAGAACGAGCTGTCCCTGGCCGGCCGATTGGCGCTGTCGCGACCGACGACGCGTCGCGCCATCCAGGAGCTCGTGGACAAGGGGCTGCTGGTTCGTAAGCGCGGCGTCGGTACGCAGGTGGTGCAGAACCCAGTGCACCGACGCGTCGAATTGACCAGCCTCTTCGACGATCTCGCGAAGTCCGGACAGGATCCGACAACGCAGCTGTTGGAGTACCGCCGCGGCGTCGCCGATGCCGAGATCGCCGCCGAGCTCAACTTGGCCACCGATCACGAGATCGTCACCGTGCAGCGCTTGCGCTACGCCAACGGGGAGCCGCTGGCCATCATGACCAACCACCTGCCCGCCGAGATCGCCCCGGACGCCGGGGAACTCGAGGCAAGCGGGTTGTATCAGGCGCTGCGTGGTAGGGGTGTGCACATCCGGCTGGCACGCCAGCGGATCGGTGCGAAGCCGGCCCAGCGCACCGAGGCTCGGTTGCTCGAAGAGAAGGTCGGGGCCCCGCTGCTGACCATGAGCCGGACGGCCTTCGACGATTCGGGGCGCGCGGTCGAATTCGGAAGTCACAGCTACCGGGCGTCGCGGTACTACTTCGAGACAACCCTCGTCGACCGGTGAGCTGAACGCCCGGAGTCGCCGCTCGCATATGACATGCAGTCCTAATGTCAGGACAAAGTGTTGACTTTCCGGTGTGAGCCGTATTACATCAATGTTGGCGCGTCGCCGGGATGCCGCGACCGCCGGGACGCTGAAGTTCACGAGCCCGGATGCGGGACGAAGGAGAAGCCAGGGATGACCGCTCGCGCGAACAGTCGAGGAATCCGGTCGTTGCGCCGATGGGCAGCACTGACCGGGGCGGGTGTGCTGGCGCTGGGAATGGCAGCCTGTTCGTCGACCGGCGGAAACCCGGACACCGCGGGTGGGAACGGTTCTGGCGGCGGAACGGTTGACACCCCACGCGTGACGATCGCGATGATCACCCACGAGGCGCCCGGGGACTCCTTCTGGGATCTCATCCGCAAGGGCGCCGAGACGGCGGCGAAGAAGGACAACGTCGAGCTTCGCTACTCCAGCGATCCGGAGGCGCCCAACCAGGCCAACCTGGTCCAGAGCGCCGTCGACGCCAATGTCGACGGTATCGCGGTCACGCTGGCCAAACCCGACGCCATGCGCGCCGCGGTCCAGGCCGCCGCGGCCAAGGGAATCCCCGTCGTGGCCTTCAACGCCGGCATGGACACCTGGCAGGACATGGGTGTGCAGGAGTTCTTCGGTCAGGACGGTTATATCGCCGGCCAGGGGGCGGGCGAGCGTGTCGCCAAAGATGGTGCGAAGAAAGCCATCTGCATCATCCACGAGCAGGGCAACGTCGACCTTGAGGCCCGCTGTGCGGGTATGAAGAACACCTTCGGGGCCACCGAGATCCTCAACGTCAACGGCAAGGACATGCCCTCGGTGGAATCGACCATCACCGCCAAGCTCCAGCAGGATCCCGCCATCGACATGGTCGTCGCCCTTGGCGCGCCGTTCGCGCTGACAGCGGTCACCTCGGCCAAGAACGCCAACAGCTCGGCAAAGATCGGAACGTTCGACACCAATGCGGCGCTGGTGGACGCCATCAAGGGCGGCGATATCCAGTGGGCGGTCGACCAGCAGCCCTACCTACAGGGTTATCTCGCCGTCGATTCGCTCTGGCTCTACCTGAACAACAAGAACGTCATCGGTGGCGGCAAGCCGACGTTGACCGGCCCCGCCTTCATCGACAACACGAACATCGACGCCGTGGCCGAATTGGCCAAGGGCGGAACTCGCTAGCAGTGTCGGAAAGAGCAGAGATGTCCACCCAGACCGAGGTGACCCTCGAGAACCACAAGGTTGTCCGCGACGAACGCGTCAAGGAACGAAACCGGCTACAACGCATACTGATCCGTCCGGAGATGGGTGCCGGCATCGGCGCGATCGGCATCTTCATCGCCTTCCTCGTGGTGGCGGCTCCGTTCCGCGAGGCCTCGTCGCTGGCCACCGTGCTCTACGCCAGCAGCACCATCGGCATCATGGCCTGCGGTGTCGCGCTGCTGATGATCGGTGGCGAGTTCGACCTCTCGGCCGGCGTCGCGGTGACGTTCAGTTCGCTGGCGGCGTCGATGCTCGCCTACAACCTGCACCTCAACCTCTGGGTCGGGGCCGCGCTGGCCTTGGTGCTGTCTTTGGTGGTGGGCTTCTTCAACGGCTTCCTGGTGATGAAGACCAAGATCCCCAGCTTCCTGATCACGCTGAGCACGTTCTTCATGCTGGCCGGTATCAACCTGGCCGTCACCAAACTGGTTGCCGGACAGGTGGCCACCCAGAGTGTCAGCGATATGGCCGGCTGGGACTCTGCACAGAAGGTGTTCTCCTCCAGCTTCACCGTGTTCGGTGTCGGCATCCGGGTCACCGTGCTGTGGTGGCTGGTCTTCACCTTGGTCGCCACCTGGGTGCTGTTCAAGACCAAGATCGGCAACTGGATCTTCGCCGTCGGCGGCGATGCCGAAAGTGCCCGTGCCATCGGCATTCCGGTGACCAAGGTCAAGATCGGCCTGTTCATGTTCGTCGGGTTCTGCGCCTGGTTCGTCGGCATGCACCTGCTGTTCGCGTTCAACACCGTGCAGTCCGGTCAGGGCATCGGCAACGAGTTCTTCTACATCATCGCCGCAGTCATCGGTGGCTGCCTGCTCACCGGTGGCTACGGCACCGCGATCGGCGCCGCCATCGGTGCGTTCATCTTCGGCATGACCAATCAGGGCATCGTCTATGCGGGCTGGGATCCGGACTGGTTCAAGTTCTTCCTCGGCGGCATGCTGCTGTTCGCGGTGATCGCCAACAATGCCTTCCGTAACTACGCAGCGAAGAAGTGATCTGATGACCGCAACAGTCGAAACCCCCAGCAATGCGGCCTCCGGCGGCAAAAAGGTGCCGCTGGTCGAGCTGCGCAATGTCGGCAAGTCCTATGGCAACATCACCGCGCTCAAGGACATCAGCCTGCGGGTGCACGCCGGTGAGGTCACCGGCATCCTCGGCGACAACGGCGCAGGCAAGTCCACGCTGATCAAGATCATCGCCGGCCTGCATCAGCAGACCGAGGGTGAACTGCTCGTCGACGGGGAGGTCACCACGTTCTCCTCACCGGCCGATGCGCTGGACAAGGGCATCGCGACCGTCTACCAGAACCTGGCCGTCGTCCCGCTGATGCCGGTGTGGCGCAACTTCTTCCTCGGCCAGGAGGTTCGCAAGAAGTCTTTCCCGTGGTCGCTGGACGCCAACGCCATGCGCGCCACCACGCTGGCCGAGCTGTCGAAGATGGGCATCGAGCTGCCTGATGTCGACGCCCCGATCGGCTCATTGTCCGGTGGCCAGCGCCAGTGCGTCGCCATCGCGCGGGCGGTCTTCTTCGGTGCGCGGGTGCTGATCCTGGACGAACCGACCGCGGCGCTGGGTGTGAAACAGTCCGGTGTGGTGCTGAAATACATCACCGCGGCCAAGGAGGCCGGGTTCGGTGTCGTCTTCATCACCCACAACCCGCACCATGCCCATATGGTCGGCGACCACTTCGTGCTGCTCAACCGCGGGCGGCAGAAGCTGGACTGCACCTATGACGACATCACGCTGGAGCATCTGACCCAGCAGATGGCCGGTGGTGACGAGCTGGAGGCGCTCAGCCACGAGCTCGGCCGCTGAGTCACCCCGCGCCGGTCGGCCGTCTCGTGTAGGCCACCGGGTGCGGGGGTATAACGACGGCCATGACCACGACGACACTGAAGACAGAAGACGCCGGCAAGCAGGCCGTCAGCCGCAGCGTGCAGGTCACCGCTCCGGTGGCCACGCTTTTCGAGCAGATCGCCGACCCGCACCGCCATCACGAGATCGACGGATCGGGGACCGTACGCGATGTCGAGGTCAAGGGTCCGCACCGGTTGTCCGAGGGCGACAAGTTCACGGTCGGCATGACCCAGTACGGGCTGCCCTACAAGATCACGTCCAAGGTGACGGCGGTCAGGGAGAACGAGATCGTCGAGTGGCAGCACCCGCTCGGTCACAAGTGGCGTTGGGAGTTCGCCGAGGTGAGTCCCGGCATCACCAAGGTCACCGAGACCTTCGACTATTCCTCGGCCAAGGTGCCCTTCGTCATCGAGCTGCTGGGTATGCAGAAGCAGAATGCGAAAGGCATCGAGAAGACGTTGACCGGGCTCGCCGACAGGTATCTGACGCACTGACCCCGAGAACGACATCGCGACCCGACACTGGTCGGGTCGCGATGTCGTCTGCGGTGTTCGGTGTCAGGCGATGATGCCGTTCAGATAAGCGACACTGGCCCGCACATCGGCCACCGGACCGTCATCGACAGGCACGCCGTCGAGAATGGTGTCCTGCTCCATCACGAACCAACCGTCGAACCCGTTGTCGCGCAACACAGCGACGATGGCTTCGATATCCACATCGCCGGTGCCCAGCGGGGTGTACATGCCGGCCTTGACGGCCGCGGTGTAGCTGAGCTCACCGGACTGCACCCTGGCGGCCAACGCCGCGTCGACGTCCTTGAGATGGGTGTGCGCGATGCGCTGCGGGACGGCCTTGGCCAGCTCCAGGGGGTCGGTGCCACCGATGAGCAGGTGACCGGTATCCAGGCACAGCGGGATGGACGAACCGGCCAGCACCCGGTCGACCTCGGCGCGGGTCTCCACGATGGTGCCGACATGTGGGTGCAGCACCGCCAACAGGCCGCGGTCGGCGACGATGCCTGCCAACCGATCCAGGTTGGCCAGCAACGTGTTCCATTGTGTCTCGTCGAGCACGGGTCGTGAGTCGTAGCCATCGGCACCGGTGGCGGCGGCCAGCACCACCACGCCGGCGTCGGCGGCGATCAGCGAATCCAGCGGTCCGGCAAGGTCTTCGGCCGGATCATGGTCGGCGCGGTGCAGGATCACCGGGACGAAGCCGCCGACGCAGCTGAGCTGGTGCTCGGCGAGCACGGACTTCAGTTCTTCGGCGTCGGCGGGCAGGAAACCCTCCGGGCCCAGTTCGGTTGCTGTCAGCCCGACTCCACGCATCTCGGCGAGGACCTGTGCTGGGGCCAACTGGTGACCCCAGCCCGGAACCTCGCAGACACCCCAGGAAATGGGTGCTCCGGCAAGTTTGATGCTCATGCGTTGGTCACCTTTCCTTTGACCTCATCGATGCGCACCGGCGTACCACGGCGCAGGGACTCGGTGGCGGCCTCGGCCAGCCAGGCCACCTCGACGGCGTCGGCGACGGTCGCTCCGCGGACCGGGCCGCCGTTGGCGACGTCGACGAAACCGGCCAGCTCGGTGCGGAACGCCTCGGTGAAGCGATCCATGAAGAAGTTGTGAGCCGGTCCAGTGGGGAACTCGTTGGCGGGATCGACATTGCGCAATGGCGCCCCCTGGTCCCAGCCGGCAGCCACCGAATCGTCGAAGCCGTGGATCTCGAGGCGGCAGTCGTAACCGCGCGCGTTGTACCTGGCGTTGGAGATGACACCCAGTGCGCCACCGTCGAATCGCACCACCACCGCCGCGGTGTCGACATCGCCGTACTCGGCGAACAGCGGGTCGCCCTGTACCGACCCGGTGGCGTAGACCTCGATCGCCTGCTGGCCGGTGATCCACCGGACGACGTCGAAATCGTGGACGGCGCAGTCCCGGAAGATGCCACCCGAGCCCTTGATGTAGTCCAGCGGCGGGGGAGTGGGGTCCATGGTGGTGCTGCGCACCGTGTGCACGATGCCGAGGCTGCCGTTGTCGACAGCAGCCTTGGCCGCGGCGAACGCGGCGTCGAAGCGGCGCTGATAGCCCACCTGCACCGGTATCCCGGTGCGCGTGATGGTCTCGGCGACCCGCGCGCTCTCGGCGGCGGTCGAGGCGATCGGCTTCTCGCAGAACGTCGGGATCCCGCGTTCGACCGCGGCGAGGGTGAGCTCCGCGTGCGCCGGGGTGGCGGCGGCGACCACGACGCCGTCGATACCGGACGCCAGCAGTTCCTCGACGGATCCGACCGCCGTGGCGCCGTGCTTGGCGGCCACCGCCGCGGTCACGTCGGCGCGTTCGTCGGTGATCACCAGCCCGTCGATCCCGTCGAGTCCGGCAAGGGTTTCGGTGTGGAATGCGCCGATGCGGCCCAGTCCGATCACACCGATCGTGGTCATGGGGTTCTCCGTTCGTCCGGGTGCGTCCAGGGCGCACACCACGGTTAGTCTTGCTGTGACACCGACCGCAATCAACAGCAGAAAGCCATCAAAAAACCATCACGTGTTTCGGCGAGCAGACGCAAAACTGCCGGAATCAGCGCAGAAAGCGCAGGTCTACGTCTGCTCGCGGAAGAGGTAGGGGATGCACCGATACAAGGTTCGTGAGATCGCCCAGCAGTGCGGTCTGAGTGAGGCGACGGTCGACCGCGTCCTCAACGACCGCCCCGGGGTCCGGGAGAACACCCGAGCCGAGGTGCTGCAGGCAATCGCCGACCTGGACAAACAGCGCGCGCAGTTACGACTCAACGGCCGTCGCTACCTGATCGACATCGTGATGCAGACACCGCAGCGGTTCTCCGACGCGTTCCGGGCCGCCGTGGAGGCCGAGCTCCCTGCATTCGCGCCCGCGGCGGTGCGGGCCCGTTTCCACCTGTGGGAATCCGGTTCGGCGGCAGATACGGTCGAGGCGCTGGGCCGGATCAAGGGAAGCCACGGTGTCATCCTCAAGGCGCAGGACGAGCCCGAGGTAGCCGAACAGGTCGACCGGCTGGTGGCCGCCGGGGTGCCGGTGGTCACCTACACCTCCGATGTGGCCAACAGTGACCGCAGCGCCTACGTCGGCATCGACAACCACGGGGCCGGGCTGACGGCCGCCTACCTCGTCGACCAGTGGCTGGGTGAGCGACCGGCCGATGTGCTGATCACACTGAGCCGCACGGTGTTTCGTGGTGAAGGCGAACGGGAGGTGGGGTTTCGGGCCGGCTTGCGGGGATCCCGTCGCGAGATCGTCGAGATCAGCGAGGGAGATGGCATCGACGCCAGCACCGAGGCGCTGGTGCTGGACGCGCTGCGTCGCCACCCCGGTATCGAGGCCGTCTACTCGCCAGGCGGCGGTAACGCCGCGACGGTCGCCGCGTTCGAGAAGCTCGGGCGCGCGTGCCGTGTTTTCGTCGCGCACGATCTCGACGCCGACAACCGCACATTGCTGCGGCAGGGCAAGTTGTCGGTGGTGCTGCACAACGATCTGCGCGCCGACGCCCGCCTTGCCATGCGGGTGATCCTGGCCCGACACCGCGCGCTGCCCGAGGAGTCCGTGCGCCCCGCGCCGATCCAGGTCATCACGCCCTACAACGTGCCCGGCTGGGAAGGTCTGGGACGGGATCGGTGAGAACGGGGCTGCGCTGCGGAATCGCTGAAAGCGCCCGATGCGGACTACCATTTCACCGCTCGGCCACGTCACCCGTGTGTCGACCACACGACATACCGCAGGCGGGGGATTCGGATTGATGGCGCCACAACTGGTCCCGGGCGTGACGGTGCTGGGCAACCTCGCCATCGACGTCATCAACGGTGCGGCCCCGAGTCCGGGTGGCTGCGCATCATTTGCCGGGGTGGCACTGCAATCGGCGCCGGGCAGCACGCATATCGCGGCCATGGGCGAACAACGACATCACGAACTCTTCGGACCGGTGCTCGACCGGTTCGGTGAGCTGGTGCGGCTCCTTCCCGCCGATCGCACCAGCGCGTTCAGCCTCGACTACGACGACACCGACCACCGGCACATGGGCGTCTCGGCGATCGGGCCGGTGTGGCGGCCCGGTGATATCGATGCCGATGATCCGCGCACCACCTGGATCCACCTGGCGCCGCTGCTGCGGACCGATTTCCCGGCCGACACCCTGGCCCATCTGGCGGCGCGCGGTCACCGCATCGCCTATGACGGTCAAGGCTTGGTGCGCGCCGACCGGGTCGGGCCGCTGGTGCTGGATCGAGACTTCTCTCCGGAGTTGTTGCGGCACCTCAGCGTTCTCAAATTGGCCGAAGATGAGGCCGTGATCGTCGCCGACGGTGCGTTCGACCTGGCCGCCGCGGCACGCCTGGGGGTACCGGAGATCCTGGTCACCTATGGGTCCGAGGGCTGCGATATCTACCGCGACGGCTCGGTGGTTCGGGTGCCTGCCGCATGGCGCGTGATGGACGTGCAGACCACCGGTGCGGGCGATATGTTCACGGCGAGCTACGTGGCGCATCGCGCGGCGGGCGCCGAGCCGGTCAGGGCGGTCGAGATCGCCAGCGAGTTGGTCGCGCGGGAACTGCAGAAGCGTGTGCAGATGCCGTCTACCAAGGCTTGACCTGCACAGACTTGACAGGTGTCAACTCGGACGGGCCCCACGGTCGCCACGAGCTACTGATCGGTAACCAGATCCTTAGAGAACGACATTCTCGGAAAGTGACGAAAACCACAGGATGTGTGGCCCGCCACACGCTACACAGCGCTGACCAGTAGCTTTTTCTCGGTGTCACCTGCGTGTCGCCGACTGGCGTGGCAATGGACACCCTAAGAGAAGTGCCATACTGGTTACTCGCAGTGACACCAAAAGTTTTTGACGTAACGCCCGCCTGGCCACGCGCCACCGGCCGGGGTGTGAAAGGCAGGAAGTCGTGGGTCAGAACGGCAGCACCGGCGCTCCGCGGCAGAAGCTGGAAAAAGTGGTCATCCGCTTCGCCGGCGACTCCGGTGACGGGATGCAGCTTACCGGCGATCGCTTCACTTCGGAGGCCGCCCTTTTCGGCAACGACCTTGCGACCCAGCCGAACTACCCCGCCGAGATCCGGGCACCACAGGGCACCCTGCCGGGTGTGTCGTCGTTCCAGATTCAGATCGCCGACTACGACATCCTGACCGCCGGTGACCGTCCCGACGTCCTCGTCGCGATGAACCCGGCCGCGCTGAAGGCCAACGTGGGTGACCTCCCGCGCGGCGGCCTGATCATCGCCAACTCCGACGAGTTCACCAAGCGCAACCTGGCCAAGGTCGGCTATGACGCCAATCCCTTGGAGAACGAGGAACTGTCCGACTACGTCGTGCAGTCGGTGGCCATGACCACCCTGACCCTCGGTGCCGTCGAGGCGATCGGCGCCACCAAGAAGGACGGCCAGCGCGCCAAGAACATGTTCGCCCTCGGGCTGCTGTCCTGGATGTACGGCCGCGAGTTGGAGGCCAGTGAGGCGTTCATCCGGGAGAAGTTCGCCCGTAAGCCCGAGATCGCCGAGGCCAACGTGCTGGCGCTCAAGGCGGGTTGGAACTACGGCGAGACCACCGAGGCGTTCGCCACCACCTACGAGGTCGCTCCGGCCAAGCTGAAGTCCGGCGAGTACCGCCAGATCTCGGGTAACACTGCCCTGGCCTACGGTGTGGTCGCCGCGGGGCACCTGTCCGGAATCCAGGTCGTGCTCGGCACCTACCCGATCACCCCGGCCAGCGACATCCTGCACGAGCTGTCGAAGTACAAGCACTTCAACGTGCTGACCTTCCAGGCCGAGGATGAGATCGCCGGTATCGGTGCCGCCATCGGCGCCTCCTATGGCGGCGCGCTCGGCGTCACCAGCACCTCGGGTCCGGGTGTATCGCTGAAGTCCGAGGCCATCGGCCTGGCCGTGATGACCGAATTGCCGTTGCTCGTCATCGATGTCCAGCGCGGTGGTCCGTCCACCGGTCTGCCCACCAAGACCGAGCAGGCCGACCTGCTGCAGGCCCTCTACGGGCGCAACGGTGAATCGCCGGTCGCGGTGCTGGCGCCGTGCTCGCCGTCGGATTGCTTCGATATCGCGGTCGAAGCGGTGCGGATCGCGATCGGCTATCACACCCCGGTGATCATCCTGTCCGATGGCGCGATCGCCAACGGGTCCGAACCGTGGCGCATCCCGGACATCAGCACCTACCCGGCGATCGAGCACAAGTTCGCCAAGTCCGGCGAACCGTTCGAGCCCTACGCCCGCGATCCCGAGACGCTGGCCCGCCAGTTCGCCGTGCCGGGCACCCCGGGCCTGGAGCACCGCATCGGAGGTCTCGAGGCGGCCAACGGTTCGGGCAACATCTCCTATGAGCCCAAGAACCACGATCTGATGGTGCGGTTGCGCCAGCTCAAGATCGACGGCATCACCGTGCCCGATCTGGTGGTCGACGATCCGACCGACGATACCGAGCTGCTGATGCTCGGATGGGGCAGCTCGTACGGTCCCATCGGCGAGGCGTGCCGGCGGGCACGTCGTAAGGGCATCAAGGTCGCGCATGCCCAGTTGCGTCACCTCAACCCGTTCCCGGCCAACCTCGAAGAGGTACTGCGCAAGTACCCCAAGGTGGTCGTGCCAGAGATGAACCTCGGCCAGCTCGCCCTGCTGCTGCGCGGCAAGTTCCTGGTCGATATCCAGTCGGTGACGAAGGTCGAGGGCATGGCCTTCCTGGCCGACGAGGTCGAGGGCATCATCGATTCGGCGCTGGATGGCACATTGCGCGAGAAGGAAACTGACAAGGCGAAATTCGCACGGTTGGCCGCGGCCACCGTGGAATCTGTGGGAGCAGGAGCATGACCGACCTAGTTGGCTCTGATCTGGGCCTGACCGAAGCCCTCAGCAAGACGGCGCTGGTGCCGACCACGGACCAGCCGCAGAAGGGCAAGGACTTCACCAGTGACCAGGAGGTCCGCTGGTGCCCCGGCTGCGGTGACTACGTCATCCTCAACACCATCCGTAACTTCCTGCCCGAGTTGGGCCTGCGGCGCGAGAACATCGCGTTCGTCAGCGGTATCGGCTGCTCCAGCCGGTTCCCGTACTACCTGGAGACCTACGGGTTCCACTCGATCCACGGCCGCGCGCCGACCATCGCCACCGGCCTGGCGCTCGCCCGCGAGGACCTCTCGGTGTGGGTCGTCACCGGTGACGGCGACTCGCTGTCCATCGGCGGCAACCACCTGATCCATGCGCTGCGCCGCAACATCAACATCACCATCCTGTTGTTCAACAACCGGATCTACGGTCTGACCAAGGGCCAGTACTCGCCGACCTCCGAGGTCGGCAAGGTCACCAAGTCGACCCCGATGGGCTCGCTGGACTATCCGTTCAACCCGGTGTCGCTGGCGCTGGGCGCCGAGGCCACCTTCGTCGGCCGTGCGCTGGACTCCGATCGCAAGGGTCTGACCGAGGTGTTGCGCGGTGCCGCGCAGCACCGGGGCGCCGCCCTGGTCGAGATCATGCAGGACTGCCCGATCTTCAACGATGGCTCGTTCGACGCCCTGCGCAAGGAGGGTGCCGAGGACCGGCTGATCAACATCACCCACGGTGAGCCGATCACGTTCGGTGCCGACGGTGAATACGCCGTGGTGAAGTCCGGTTTCGGGCTGGAGATCGCCAAAACCGCCGATGTGCCTGCCGATCAGATCGTGGTGCACGACGCGACCATCGACGATCCGGCCTACGCCTTTGCGCTGTCGCGCCTGAGCGAGCAGAACCTGGATCACATGGTCATGGGCATTTTCCGGCAGGTGAACAAGCCCACCTACGACGATGCTGCCCGTCAGCAGGTTGCCGCCGCACGGGAAGCCAAGGTGCACGACACGGCCGCGCTGCAATCGCTGCTTCGCGGTAAAGACACCTGGTCGGTGGACTAACCTGCTGGTGTGACCACGCGCACAGCACCGGCCGCCGTCGTCCTGGCCGGTGGTGCGTCGCGGCGGATGGGCCGCGACAAGGCGACCCTGGTGTTCGAGGGACGCACGCTGGTCGAGCGCGTCGTCGACACCGTGGCGGCCCGCTGTGATCCGGTTTTTGTCGTGGCGGCGCCCGGTCAGGCGTTGCCGACTGTGCCCGCCCAGGTCCTGCGCGACGAAGTGCGCGGCCTTGGCCCGTTGCTCGCGACCGCCAGGGGTCTGCGCGCTGCTGCCGCCGCCGGCGCCGAGTGGGCCTTCGTGTGTGCGGTGGACATGCCTCACTTGACAGCGGCATTCATCGACGAGCTGTTGGAGCCCGCGGCGACGACCCAGGCCGCCGTGGTGCTGGTCTGGGATGGCCGTGACCACTATCTCGCCGGGCTCTATCGCACCTCGTTGGCAGGCGTCGCCGATGATCTGGTGGCCGGGGGAGAGCGCAGCATGCGGGCCCTTGTCGATGCCGTCGACACCCAGCGCATCGTCACCGAGCCCCAGCGCGCGCTCACCAATGTCAACTCTCCGGATGACCTGCAAGTCTGAGCTGTATCACCGGACCCAGCAAATTCGCAATTAAAGCGGCTTTGCGGCCGAATTCGATTACAAGACTCATTGCGGGCGTCATCAGCGCCAATGTCATGCAACCGAAAGTGTGATAATTCCAGTGCGGCTTTTACTCGCATGCTTGCGTATCGCAGCCTTGAGGGCGTGAGATCTGCTGTAGCGCAGGCGCTTCCATCGATAAAGGTGGGTGTGTGAACTGGCTTTCGGCAGGCCGGATTTCGCGGTTGCTCGAAATCGACCCGGCTGCCTGTGCGCGCCGAATGTGGCCGAGTGTCCTCCTCGCGCCGCCGCGTGGAGCTGGCCACTTCGAAGTCTGATCGACATTCAGTGAAACACATTGCGGCAACGAAATTTTCGATCCGTGACGTGCCAATCATGCTGTGCCTAGCGGTGGTTGGCTCCTGTGGCAGGATATACGTAAACCATTGTAGGACAACGGTTTATAGGCCGTCCTCGGTGTCCGGAGATAGGGTGATGTGTAGCGAACAGCCCGTGAACCGACCTGTGGGGCGGGTGTCGGGAACGGTGATATCGGGTACACAAACCGCACGCGGGTCGAAAACGAGCGCATGGGGCCCACAAATATGTGGTCGGGGCCACAAAAAGCATGTGATCTGCCCCACCAATGGTGTCTCGACCTGCGGTTTAGCCTGCCGCTGCGATTTCCAGGCTGACCTGCGCAGTTACGGATTTCGAGCCGCCGTGATCATCCTGTGATCTGAACGCGACACGTTCGACACCGAAGTGACTTCGTCTTCGGACTTTTGTACGTTCATTTTCAACTCCGCTGGAGCAAACAATTTCATATCCAAGCATCTGCGTGTGAGTGGGCCGATGCGAGGCGCTGAGCGCTCGCTGGTCGTCGGATGAGTCATCCGGCAAGACACCGATTTGTCTCCCACTGTCGTGCCCGACCGAGACGGCACGCCCCAAATTTGCCGCCTGACACTCAGGCATGCCGCGTCCGCATTCGTTGCGGACGTGTTCTTTGGCGCGCGCTTCGCGAGAGGATCGACGTTGAAGAATATCCGCAAGACGTTCGGGATGGCCGCCATTGCCGGGGCGCTCAGCGCAGCCCCTCTGATGTTGGCGACCGGAACCGCACATGCGGACTCCGTGAACTGGGATGCCGTCGCGGCCTGCGAGTCGGGCGGCAACTGGGCGATCAACACGGGTAACGGCTACTACGGTGGCCTGCAGTTCACCATGAGCACGTGGCAGTCCAACGGCGGATCGGGTGCGCCGCACGCCGCAAGTCGCGAAGAGCAGATCCGCGTCGCGGAGAATGTCCTGCGCAGCCAGGGCATCGGCGCGTGGCCGTCCTGCGGTCGCCGGGGCTGAATTACATAACCGATTTTCGACAATGGCGCTGGGCTTTACGCCCGGCGCCATTGTTTTCTCACAAATACCTGTCGTCACATAAGGAACTGCTAAAACTTCCGCCCCCTGCGTAACGGGTGATATCGGTCACTCGACAAACGGGACAACCGCGTCGCACACATGCTCTCCGCGCGAATCGCGGTCCGTGTCACCGGTCGGGGAAGGACCGCAGAATGATCAGCTACAGCAGCACCGTCAAGAACATCGTCACCAAGGCACTGTGGGTGTTCGCCGCAGCCATGGGCCTGTCGCTGGCGCCGATGGTCCTCACCGCCACCGCGAGCGCCGACACCGTCAACTGGGATGCCATCGCCGAGTGCGAGTCGGGCGGTAATTGGACGGTCAACTCCGGCAACGGTCACTACGGCGGCCTGCAGTTCAAACAGGCCACCTGGAACGCCAACGGCGGCGTCGGCTCGCCGGCCGGTGCCTCACGTGCCGAGCAGATCCGGGTTGCCGAGAACGTGCTGCGCACCCAAGGGCTCAAGGCATGGCCCAAGTGCGGCTCCCGCGGCGCCACGCCCGCGGTCTGGGGGACGCCGACCCTGCCGCAGAATCCCGCGCCGGTGGCAACGGCCACGGGATGCCAAGCCATCCGCGGCGGGGCTGTACTGGGAATCCTCGACTTCCGGCAGATGTGCATGGCGCTGGAGAACGTGGGACGCACGTTCCAGCCGCGCTGACGACCCGTCGGTTCACCTAGTCCGGCATGACGAATGCCCAGCGCCCCGCGATGCTCGCCAGGTGCCGGGCCAGCAGGACCTCCGGCACCAACGTCGACGCCCGACTGGCCGCCGCGCTCAGCAGCGCGGGCCGCAGGTTGACGATCTGCCCGATCGTGCGCGCCTCGCCGACTAGTGCGCGTACCCGTCGGCCGCGGAACGCCGCGAACCTGGCGAAGGCCGCCGGAAGATCGGCGCCCCCGGCGGTCATGGCGGCCAGGATGGCCGCATCCTCCAGGCCCTGACATCCGCCCTGTCCCAGGTGGGGGCGCATCGGGTGGGCGGCATCTCCGATGATGACCACCCGTCCGCTCGACCATCGGCGGGCACGCGCGCGGTCGTAGAGGTCATTGCGCAATACCGCCGCGGGGTCGGTCGCGGCCAACAGCGCGGGAATGGGCTCCGGCCACCCGCCGAACACTCTCTGTAGGTGAGCCAACTCGCCGTCTGGTGCGAAGGCGCCCCTGGGCGCGCGCTGGGTGGCGAACCAATAGGTGTGGCGAGAGCCCAACGGAACGTGGCCGACCTCGAGCCCAGGTCCCATCGTCTCGCCGGCGAGGTCCGGTTCCAGCGCGTGCTCGGCGATACCGCGCCAGGCGGTGTACCCGGCGTAACGCTTCGCCAGAGTCCCGTTGAGGTGGCGGGCGACAATCGAATCGACACCATCGGCTCCGATGACCGCGTCTGCGTCGAGCACCGCGCCATCGGACAGCACGACCCCGGCGGCCCCCGGTGTCAGCTGCAACCGTGCCGCCGTGCAGTCATATGTCACGGTGCCTGTGGGCAGTGCCGCGGCCAGGATGTCCGTCAGCGCTCGGCGGTGGATCACCACGAGCGGTTCGCCGAGTGCTCGCACCATCCGGTCGGTGGCCGGACGCCGCAACCACCGGCCGTCGCACCAGCGGACCGCGCCGGCGCCGACCCGACCACCGGCCGCGCGGACCTCATCACCCAATCCGAGGACATCGAGCGCGGCGAGCGCGTTGGGCCAGATGCTGATGCCCGCCCCGGTCCCGACCTCGCTTTCGGCGCGTCCCTCGATGACCCGCACGTCGTGACCGACCCGGCGCAACGCGACGGCGGTGGCCAAGCCGGCGATCCCGGCGCCGACGACGAGGAAGCGCTGTGGCATGGCCCCGAGCGTAGGTGTCAACAAGCCGAGACATTCGGGTCACACCGACGAAACGCACACCTGGTTTCCTCAAAGGCAACTCAGTCAACTCGTGGTGACCGAAAGGGGCTCATGAAACCCGAACTGGACGTGACCAGTGTGCCCGGCTGTGCCATCGCGCCCACCACACCGCCGGCCGATATCGGGGGACGATCCTGGACCCTCATCACCTTCGATTCTGCAGCCATCGCAGTGGCTCACGAGTGGCGGCGTCAGATCGCCTCGGCGGCAGCGGAATCGGCGGTGCGGATGTACCGTGCCACCGATATCGCCGACGCCGTCGCCGCGCTGCGGACCGACCTGGCCGACGCGGCGGTTGGCTGGCGGCTGATGGTGGCCGGTCCCGCACGCGCCTGCCTGGCACTGCGGGCCGAGGCGGTGTCACTCGGCGTCGCCGATGACGAGATGACGTTCGCCAGCACCGAGGTGGCTGCGCGATCGGTGCAGTGCGTGCACTGCTCGACCGTCAACCACGTCGTGGTGGACCTGGAGGATGTCACGCCGTGTGCCGGTTGTGGCCGTAATCTACCTGTCTACTATCACGTTTCACGACGACGCGGCAACTACCTCGGATTCATGGCCGATGCCGAGGAGATGCCAGCATGAGAACCCTCAAGCTCGTCGTCACCGCCATCGATGACAGCATCGAGGACGTCCGGACGTTGACGCTGAGCGATCCCGACGGCGCGCCGCTGCCGTCCTTCACCCCGGGCAGCCACATCGTGCTGGAATGTGGCGCGGTCGCCAACGCCTACTCCCTGACCGGGGACGGCACTGTGCCGTGTTCCTACGAAATTTCCGTGCTCCGGTGCGACAACGGATCCGGCGGCTCGCTGTGGCTACATGACCGGGTCGCCCTCGGCGACACCGTGATCGCCAGTCTGCCGCGCAGTGCCTTCGCGCCGGTACTGCGGGCCCGCAAGCACCTACTCGTCGCCGCGGGCATCGGCATCACGCCGATGGTGTCGCACCTGCGGTCGGCGCGCGTATGGGGCCGTCACACCGAGCTGCTGTATGTCCACCGACCCGGGCGTGCGGTGCACGTCGACACCGTCACCCGGCTCGCCGACGATGTGTCGATCCATACCGGCCGGGCCGGATTCGACACGGCACTGCGCACCGCCCTTGCCGGCCAGCCGTTCGGCGCGCACCTCTACGTGTGTGGCCCCACCGCATTCATCGCCGATGTCACGGCAACGGCCGTCGAACTCGGCTGGCCGGACAGCCGGATACATCTCGAGCACTTCGGTTCCGCCGCACTGGACCCCGGCGAACCCTTCACCGCGAGGATCACCTCGACCGGGGAGCAGTTCATCGTCGAATCGGGGGTGTCGCTGCTCGAGGCGTTGGAACGCCGTGGATTCGACGTTCCCAACCTGTGCCGCAAGGGCGTATGCGGTGAATGCCGGATACCGGTGGCCGGCGGCGCGATCACCCATCGTGACCTCTTTCTCGGCGACGAAGACAAGCAAGCGGGCGACACGCTGATGGCGTGCGTGTCTCGCGGTGACGGTGAAACACTGGAGGTGGCGTTGTGACAACCGAGATGATCTCCTCGACCGACCTGATCGAGACCTTCCCCTACCCGTTCTCGGCGGACAGCTACCGCTACACGACGAACGTGGAACCGGCGGGCGCGCCGGTCACCACCCCGGCGGGCCGCTGGGGCGAGCGAGTGGTCGATATCGACAGCGAGTACGAACATGAATTGGCCGAGCGGGCAGCGGTTCTCGCGGCCGACCCGTCCAGGTACGCGGTGCTGCCGCATATGCGGCCGGCGTGCTGGGATGTGATGATGACGCTGATGCGGGAGCTGGCGGCCGCCTATCCCGACAGCATGTCATTGAGCCGTGACGGAGATCGTTGGCGTTGGCGAAACCAGCGATTGGGTATCGAGCAGACCTTCGCCATCGGCGATGACAGTTCGCTTCCGGTCGAGCCGCTGGCTTATATCGCCGGTCAGGTCCAGGAGGACATCGTGCTGCTGGACCAGCGCGAGGGCGATCTGTTCGGCGACGCGGGAGTGGTGACCTTCGCTGCCGACTGGTCGTTCGGCTTCGACGTCGGGATGTCGTTCCTGGAGATCCACGGTCCGGTCCCGCGGTTGCGGGCTACCGGGGTGATCACTCGGGCAAGGGAGTTCCTGATGCGGCTGCAGCCCGGCGAAACCTACCGGCGCACCAACTGGACGTTGACCATCGGACGCCGCCTCGACGTCTCCACCGAGCGTTACCCCGACTGGGGGCCGGATCGCGTGATGATCACCCAGGTGGGCGACGAGGAGTTCGGCAGGCTCGTCCACCTACGGGTCGAGGTCCAGCATCTGATCCGGTTACCGGAGTCCGGCGCGATCTGCTTCCTGATCCGCACCTACATGCTGCCGCTGGCCGATATCGCCGCGGTGGAGCCATGGCGGGTACGCACCGCTGCGGTGCTTGCCGATCTGCCCGATGACATGGCCGACTACAAGGGCATCATCGGCTACCGCGACCGCGCCGTGCGGTGGCTGCAGGCGGCAGGCTGACGCACGCACGAGAATGCCCGAATCGCTTCTGCGATCCGGGCATTCTCTGCTGTGGTGGGGCCGACTCAGTACGCCGTGGGTTCCCCCTCGGCGGCCGGTCCGGGTTCCACCGGAGTGTGTTCGATGATCGCCTTGTAGGCCTTGTTCTCGTGCTGGATCATCCGGACGAAGAATCCGACGAACAGCAACACGGCGAGGATGAAGAACAACCACACACCGAACGAGTATCCGCCGAAGGTGAACACCACACCGGCTTCGTCGTAGTTCTCGATGGGACTGAACATCTACTTCACCTCCGCGATGAGCAATGCCTTGCCGCCGTTGAGCGGCATGGTGGTGACCGGAATGCCTTCGGGGTACGGCGTCGCGGGAACCTCACTGAGATCGAGCCCTTGTTCCTCGACGGCGGCCGGAATGCGCAACAATCCGACCTTCTTCAGCAGTAGCGATACGACATAGGTCGGGACGAAGCCGAGCGTGGCGAACACCAGCGCGCCGATCATCTGACCCCACAGCGATACCGACGGGTTGCCGTCGGTGTTCGGGTATCCGGACAGGAACACGCCGGCCATCAGGACCGAGTACATCCCGATCCCGCCATGAACCGAGACCGCACCAACCACATCATCGATCTTGAAGCGTTCCAACAGCTTTCCGATGAACGGCGCGAGCGCACCTGCACCGAAGGCGATGACGAACCCGAGCGCCGGGTGGTACAGATCCATGCCCGATGCCACGCCGATCACGCCGCACAGGCCGCCGGAGATGGTCCAGAAGGGCTCACCGCGGGAGGTCAGGTAGGCGCCGATGATCCCGCCGGCCAGACCCATCAAAGTGTTGAAGGCGAAGGCGCTCAGTGTGGTCGGGCTGGCGTAGATGGTGGCGAAGCCGTCACCGGCGTAGATGACGCAGCCCATCAGGAAGCCGAAGAAGCCGGTGAAGATCAGCATCAGGCCGAGCATGGTGAGCGGCAGATTGTGCGGACGGATGGTGACGGGTTTGCCGTCGGGGCCGAACCGTCCGATCCGCGGGCCCAGGTTGATCAGGATGCCCAACGTCGCGAAGCCGGCGATCATGTGCACGCAGCCCGCAGCACCCACGTCGTGGAAGCCGAGTTTGGTGAGCATCCAGCCGGCGCCATGCCACCCCCAGGCGGCGCCGATGATCCAGGTGACCGAGCCGACCAACACGGTCAGCACGAGGAAGCCACTGGTCCGGATGCGTTCGAGCACAGCGCCGGACATGATCGAGCCGGTGGTCGCCGCAAAAAGGGCGAAGGCGCCCCAGAAGATGCCGCTGGCGGAGTCTGCGGTGTTGGGGCCCATGTTGTCGCCCCATGGCAAGGCGGCCTTGGCCGCGTCGTTGAACTCGATGAAGCCACTCGGCATGGCGTTGTAGAGGAACCAGCCGACGAAGTAGAACGATGCGACGATGGTCGCGAAGGCGAGCAGGTTCTTCATTGCCGTAGCCAGGACGTTCTTCGACCGGGACGCGCCGACCTCGTAGGCCAGGAAGCCGGCATGGATGAGCATCATCAGCGCGATGGACATCCAGTAGAAGAATTCGTTGTTCACTGACGCCATCGTCGCGAGGGCGTCCTCCACTTCGGGTGTCAAAACAACCTCCGCCGTTCAGGTGTGGGGGATGGGGGCGACCGGGGTTTATCCGCAGTGGCCGGGAGGCACTGACGGTGTACCGAGATGAAAGTAACCGCGCCAATGTGTCCCGGTTGTCATCGGCTGTTAATTCCCTGTGAAGACCGATCGGGGGTCGAAGTTGGGATCGGTAGCCGGCAGCCGGCGGCACAGTCACCGTCATGACCAGCTACCCGCGCCTCGGCGTCGGCCTCGCCCTCGCCGCCCTGTCCGTCACGTTGTTGAGCGGTTGCTCGAAAATCGATCAGATACAACAACTCACCGACGTCGCCAGTACTGCGGTCGAACACCTCGGCGATGCGGCAGGTAAGGACATGCTGGCGGCCGAGTCCATCGACAAGGCCATGGCGGCCATCTCCGCGAAGGTGGGCGCCGACCCGATGCAGGTGGTGGAGTTGGTGTTCACCGAGCTGTCGGTCACCGTGCAGGCCGTCGATCCCGCCGCCCCCACCGAGCTCAATCAGTGGACCTACACCGCAGGCGCGGTGGGACCGCTGCGGCCCGTCGACTACGGCGATGACGCCGAAGCGTTGCGACAGAACCTGTTCTCGGTCGCCGAGGTACCGACCGGCGCCATCGTCACCGCGATCGACAATGCGGTCGACGCCAGCGGAATCGTCGACGGCACCGTGCAGTCCGTCGTCGTCAAGCGCAACCTGCCCTTCACCGAGCAATTGCAGATCCTGCTCAACGTCCAGGGCGAGCGCAGCAGCAAGCAGGTCCGCACCGACCTCGCCGGAACGGTCACCGACATCGTCTGAGCCGGCCCACTACGGTGGCACCATGACACCGTTCGACGATTTCGACAGCTATCTCGCCCTGCCAAGGGTTGCCGGGCTGGCCGTCAGCCCCACCGGCGACCGGGTCGTCACCACCGTCAGCGAGCTCAGCTCCGAGGGTACCGAATATCGCACGGCGATATGGGAATTGGACCCCGCAGGCATCGGCTCCGCGCGCCGGCTCACCCGGGGTGGGAAGGGCGAGTCGGCACCGGTCTTCACTTCCGACGGGGACCTGCTGTTCCTTGCCAGCCGACCCACGACGTCGGGGGAGGAGTCGGCGCCGGCCGCGCTCTGGCGACTGCCCAAGGAGGGCGGTGAGGCCGTCGAGGAGTTGTCGCTGCCCGGTGGGGTGTCGGCCGTGCACGTCGCCGGCGACGCGCCGCGAACGGTGGTCACCACCTCACTGCTGCGCTCGGCGGCCGGCATCGACGAGGACGAGCGGCTGCGGACGCTGCGCAAGGACAACAAGGTCTCGGCGATTCTGCACCGCGGCTATCCGGTCCGGCAGTGGGATCACGATCTGGGACCCGAACTGCCACACCTGTTCGACACCGACGGAAAGCGGGATCTCACGCCCGAGCCCGGTGCGGCGCTGCGGGAGACCGCACTGGACGTCAGTGCCGATGGCACCTTCCTGGTCAGCAGCTGGAACGAGCCGGTCGCAGGGGTGGCGCTGCGCTCGCAGATCGTGCGCATCGACACCGCGACCCGGCAGCGCACCGTGATCGCCGACGACCCCGGCGCGGACCTCGACGCACCGGTGCTCGCCCCGGACGCTCGACGCGTGGCCTTTCTGCGAGAAACCACCTCGACACCCGAGCGGGCGCCACGGATCACGTTGTGCTGGGGCGAAATCGGCCAGGCTTGGACGGAGCTGACCGAATGGGACCGGTGGCCGGCCTCGGTGACATGGAGCGCCGACGGGTCCAGGCTCATCGTCACTGCGGATGACAACGGCAGGCACCCGATCTTCGCCGTCGACCCCGCGACCTGCACGGTGACCCGATTGACCGATGACGCCTACGCCTACAGCGATGTGTGCACCGCCCCGGGTGGGGTGATCTTCGCGCTGCGCAGCTCCTACCTTGCGCCACCGCACCCGGTGCGCATCGATCCCGACGGAACCATCACGATCCTGCCCTGCGTCGAGCTGCCGAAACTGCCGGGCACCGTGGAGGAACTCACCGCTGAGGCACCGGACGGCACCTCGGTGCACTCCTGGCTGGTGCTGCCCGGCGGGACCGAGCCGGCGCCCCTGCTGCTGTGGGTGCACGGTGGCCCACTCGGCAGCTGGAACACCTGGCACTGGCGCTGGAATCCGTGGCTCCTGGCGGCGGAGGGGTATGCCGTACTCCTTCCGGACCCGGCGCTGTCCACCGGTTACGGCCAGGACTTCATCCAACGCGGTTGGGGTGCCTGGGGTGGGCCGCCCTACACCGATCTGATGGCCGCCACCGATACCGCGTGCGAGCACGCCCGCATCGACCGGCAGCGCACCGCGGCGATGGGTGGCTCGTTCGGTGGGTACATGGCGAACTGGATCGCCGGGCACACCGACCGGTTCACCGCGATCGTCAGCCACGCCAGCCTGTGGGCACTGGACCAGTTCGGGCCCACCACCGATGGTGCGTACTGGTGGGAACGGCAAATGACCGAGCAGATGACACAACAGAATTCGCCGCACCGTCACGTCGGCGACATCCGCACCCCGATGTTGGTCATCCACGGTGACAAGGATTACCGCGTGCCGATCGGGGAAGGCCTGCGATTGTGGTACGAGCTGCTCAGCCGGTCCGGGCTGCCTGCCGATGAGGACGGCACCAGCCCGCACCAGTTCCTGTACTTCCCGTCCGAGGGACATTGGGTCGCAGCGCCGCAGCACACGAAGATCTGGTATCAGGTCGTCTCGGCTTTCCTGGGCAACCACCTGTTCGGGCGGGACATGTTTGTGCCCGAACTCCTCGGGTAGCTTCGGGTTCATGACCTCGCCGAACTCTCCGACCTCACCGCAGCGCGAATTCGACATCGTCCTGTACGGCGCCACCGGCTTCGCGGGAAAACTCACCGCGCAGTACCTGGCACTGGCCGACTCGGGGGCGCGGATCGCGCTGGCCGGACGTTCGCTGACCAAGGTGCGTGACGTCCGTGACAGCCTCGGACCCAAGGCCGAGGACTGGCAGCTCGTCGAGGCCGACGCCGACTCGCCGTCGACACTGGCCGATATGGCCGCCCGCACCCAGGTCGTCATCACCACCGTCGGCCCCTACACCAAATACGGGCTGCCGCTGGTGCAGGCGTGCGCCGCTGCAGGCACCGATTACGCCGACCTCACCGGGGAGACGCTGTTCATCAGGGACAGCGCCGAACAGTTCCACAAGCAGGCCGTCGACACCGGCGCGCGGATCGTGCATTCCTGCGGATTCGACTCGGTGCCATCGGATATCAGCGTGTACGCGTTGCACGACCGGGTGACCGCCGACGGCGCCGGTGAGCTGACCGAGACCAACCTGGTGTTGCGCACCTTCGCCGGCGGGGTCTCGGGCGGAACCGCCGCCTCGATGATCGAGTTCATGCGGACCGCGGCCGAGGATCCGCAGGCCCGCCGCGACCTGGAGGATCCGTACACGCTCACCACCGACCGCGGAGCGGAGCCGGAACTGGGCCATCAGTCCGACAACCCCTGGCGGCGTGGACGCGATATCGCGCCCGAACTGGACGGCATCTGGACCGGTGCGTTCGCGATGGCCGCGCCGAACTCGCGCATCGTGCGCCGCAGCAACGCGCTGTTGGATTGGGCGTACGGGCGCAACTTCCGCTATGCCGAGCAGATGAGCCTGGGCTCCTCGGTGTTGGCGCCCGCGGCGGCGGCGCTGGAGACCGCCGCCAGCGTGGCGACCTTCAGTCTGGGCAGCCGCTATATCAACAAGGTGCCCACGGGATTGCTGGAGCGCATCCTGCCGAAGCCGGGCAGCGGACCCAGCGAGCGCACCCGCGACAACGGGCACTACCGCATCGAGACCTACACCACGACCAGCACCGGCGCCCGGTACCGGGCGACCATCGCCCAGCAGGGCGACCCGGGGTACAAGGCCACCGCGGTGCTGCTCGCCGAATGCGGTCTGGCCTTGGCGTTGGACCGTGACCAGCTCTCGGATCTGCGCGGTGTGCTGACGCCGGCCGCGGCGGCCGGTTCGGCGCTGCTCACCCGGCTACCGGCGGCCGGGGTCACCCTGGAGACGGCGCGACTCGACTGAGCGGCGCCGCACCCGGCCGTGCCGTGCGGCCGCGGCGCCGGCTGGGTCAAAGGTGGGCCGTCGGCATCTGCTCGACCGGCCTTCCTAGAATGGCCAGGTGACTGCCAGCCCCTCTTCGCGTGCCGATGCCCTGCCCAAATCCTGGGAGCCGGGTGCGGTAGAAAGCGACCTGTACCAGGGTTGGGTCGACGCCGGCTATTTCACCGCGGATCCCGGTAGCGACAAACCGCCGTATTCCATCGTTTTGCCGCCGCCGAATGTGACCGGCAGCCTGCACATGGGGCATGCCCTGGACCACACCCTGATGGATGCGCTGACCCGTCGTCGCCGCATGCAGGGCTACGAGGTGCTCTGGCTGCCGGGCATGGACCATGCCGGTATCGCCACCCAGTCGGTGGTGGAGAAGCAGCTCGTGGCAGATGGCAAGACCAAAGAAGACCTCGGACGCGAGCTTTTCATCGAGCGGGTCTGGGACTGGAAGCGCGAGTCCGGCGGCACGATCGGCGGGCAGATGCGCAGGCTCGGCGATGGTGTCGACTGGAGTCGTGACCGGTTCACCATGGACGAAGGCCTTTCTCGGGCCGTGCGCACCATCTTCAAACGGCTCTACGACGCGGGGCTGATCTATCAGGCCGAGCGCTTGGTCAACTGGTCGCCGGTGTTGCAGACCGCCATCTCCGATCTCGAGGTCAAATACGAGGATGTCGAGGGCGAGCTCGTCTCGTTCCGGTACGGCTCGATGAACGATGACGAGCCGCACATCGTGGTGGCCACCACCCGGTTGGAGACCATGCTCGGCGACACCGCGGTGGCGGTGCATCCGGACGACGAGCGTTATCGCGCACTGGTGGGCACCACGCTGCCGCATCCATACCTGGACCGCGAGATCGTCATCGTGGCCGACGCCCACGTCGACCCCGAGTTCGGCACCGGCGCAGTGAAAGTCACCCCGGCCCACGACCCGAACGACTTCGAGATCGGGTTGCGGCACAACCTGCCGATGCCGTCCATCCTCGACACCACCGGCGCCATCACCGGCACCGGGACGCGCTTCGACGGTATGGACCGCTTTGCCGCGCGCGTGGCGGTGCGCGAGGCATTGGCCGCCGAGGGACGCATCGTCGCCGAGAAGCGACCGTACCTGCACAGCGTCGGTCACTCCGAGCGCAGTGGTGAACCGATCGAACCCCGATTGAGCCTGCAATGGTGGGTCAAGGTCGAGGCCCTGGCCAAGGCCGCCGGTGACGCGGTCCGCAAGGGCGACACCGTGATCCACCCCGCCAGCCTGGAGCCTCGCTGGTTCGCCTGGGTCGACAACATGCACGACTGGTGTATCTCGCGTCAGCTGTGGTGGGGCCACCGCATCCCGATCTGGCACGGGCCCGACGGTCAGCAGGTCTGCCTCGGCCCCGACGAGACCCCACCGCCGGGGTGGGAACAGGATCCCGATGTCCTGGACACCTGGTTCTCCTCGGCGCTGTGGCCGTTCTCGACGATGGGCTGGCCGGAGGCCACGCCCGAGCTGCAGAAGTTCTATCCCACAACGGTTCTGGTCACCGGCTACGACATCCTGTTCTTCTGGGTGGCGCGGATGATGATGTTCGGCACCTTCGTCTCCGGGGACGACGCCGTGCCGGCTCCGTCGACCGGCAGGCCGCAGGTCCCGTTCGAGAATGTGTTCCTGCACGGCCTGATCCGTGACGAGTTCGGCCGCAAGATGAGTAAGTCCAAGGGCAACGGCATCGATCCGCTGGACTGGGTCGAGAAGTTCGGCGCCGACGCGCTGCGGTTCACCCTGGCCCGCGGTGCGAGCCCGGGCGGTGACCTGTCCATCGGTGAAGACCACGCCCGCGCCTCGCGAAACTTCGCCACCAAACTGTTCAACGCCACCAAGTTCGCATTGATGAACGGCGCCGAACTGACCGATCTGCCGAGCGCCACCCAGCTCACCGATGCCGACCGCTGGATCCTCGGGCGCCTCGAGGAGGTGCGTGCCGAGGCCGATGCCGCGCTGGAGGCCTACGAGTTCAGCCGGGCGTGCGAGTCGCTGTATCACTTCGCCTGGGACGAGTTCTGCGACTGGTACCTGGAATTGGCGAAGGTTCAGCTCGCACAGGGCCATTCGCACACCGGTGCGGTTCTGGCCGCGGTGCTCGACACGTTGCTGAAGTTGCTGCACCCGGTCATGCCGTTTGTCACCGAGACGCTGTGGAAAACCCTCACCGGAGGTGAGTCGGTCGTCATCGCCGACTGGCCGACGGCGACCGCGCACAGCGTGGACGCCACCGCAACCCGACGCATCACCGATATGCAGAAGCTGGTCACCGAGGTGCGCCGGTTCCGCAGCGATCAGGGGCTGGCCGACCGGCAGAAGGTGCCCGCGCGGTTGACCGGCCTCGATACCAGCGATATCGAGTCACAGCTGCCAGCCGTCACCGCGCTGGCGTGGCTGACCGACCCCGCCGAGGGTTTCGCCGCCTCGGCAGCGGTCGAGGTGCGGTTGACCACGGGCACGGTCACCGTCGAGCTGGACACCTCGGGGACCGTGGACGTGGCCGCCGAGAAGCGCCGCCTGGAGAAGGATCTGGCCGCCGCGCAGAAGGAACTCGCGCAGACCACGGGCAAGCTCGGTAACGCCGAATTCCTGGCCAAGGCGCCCGAGAACGTCGTCGAGAAGATCAAGGGTCGGCAACAGCTGGCGGCCGAGGAGGTCGAACGGATCACCGCGCGACTCGCCGACCTGAAATGAGACCAGCGAGCAGCGGAGCGGATCGCGCATGAGCCAACCCACCCCCGATCAGGTCGCCGCGCTGCTGCAGGTGGAGCACCTACTCGACCAGCGTTGGCCGGAGACCAAGATCGAGCCCAGCACCACGCGGATCGTCGCGCTGCTGGAACTGCTGGGCGCGCCCCAGCGCGCGTACCCCTCGATCCACATCGCCGGTACCAACGGCAAGACCTCGGTGGCCCGCATCATCGACGCGCTGTTGATCGCGCTGCACCGGCGCACAGGTCGCACCACCAGCCCGCACCTGCAGTCCGCGGTCGAACGCATCTCCATCGACGGAAAGCCGATCAGTCCAGCCGAATACGTGGCGACCTATCGCGAGATCGAACCGTTCGTCGAGCTCGTCGACCAGCAGTCCGAAGCCGGCGGCGGCCCCAAGATGAGCAAGTTCGAGGTGCTCACCGCGATGGCGTTCGCGGCCTTCGCCGACGCGCCTGTCGACGTTGCCGTCATCGAAACCGGACTGGGTGGGCGGTGGGATGCGACCAATGTCGTCGAGGCCCCGGTCGCGGTCATCACCCCGATCGGGCTGGACCACACCGACTATCTCGGAGACACCATCGCCGAGATAGCAGGGGAGAAGGCCGGCATCATCCACAAGCAGCAGGACGCGCTCATCCCGACCGACACGGTCGCCCTCATCGCGCGCCAGCCTCCAGAGGCCATGGAGGTGTTGCTCGCCGAAACGGTGCGCGCCGATGCCGCTGTGGCACGGGAAGATTCGGAATTCGCGGTGTTGGATCGCCAGATCGCGATCGGTGGTCAGCTGCTCACCCTGCAGGGCCTCGGCGGTGTGTACGACGAGATATTCCTGCCGTTGCACGGCGAGCATCAGGCGCACAACGCGGTCCTGGCGCTGGCCGCGGTGGAGGCGTTCTTCGGAGCCGGTTCGCAGCGTCAGCTCGATATCGACGCGGTACGTGCCGGATTCGCGTCGGTGTCCAGTCCGGGCCGGCTGGAACGGGTCCGTAGCGCGCCGACGGTGTTCGTCGATGCCGCGCACAATCCGGCCGGTGCCGCCGCCCTGACCCAGGCGCTGGCCGCCGAGTTCGACTTCCGTTATCTGGTCGGCGTGATCTCGGTGATGGCCGATAAGGATGTCGACGGCATCCTGGCGGCCCTTGAGCCGGCCTTCGACATGCTGGTGGTCACCCACAACGGATCACCGCGGGCGTTGGATGTGGAGACGCTGGCGGCGCGAGCCGAAGAACGCTTCGGGCCGGACCGGGTGCTCACCGCTGCCACGCTGCCCGACGCGATCGAGGCAGCCACCGCGCTGGTCGAGGAGTCCGGCAACGATGGAGAGGGTTTCTCCGGTAGCGGAATGGTCATCACCGGTTCCGTCGTCACGGCCGGTGCGGCTCGCACCCTGTTCGGGAAGGACCCCGCCTGACATGAGCGACGCTTGCGAGCGAACAGACAGTCGGACATGTGACAGCCGAGCCTGCGAGGCAGCCAGATGAGTGACGCCAACGAACGTCCGGTCCCACCCGCCGCACCTCCCGATCCGTGGAAGAGCTTCCGCGGCATCATGGCCGGCACCTTGATCCTGGAAGCCATCGTGGCGTTGCTGGCGCTGCCGGTGGTGGCCAACGGTGCGGCCGGATTGACGGCGGCCAGCGGCGGTTTCCTGATCGGTGCGGCCGTGGTGCTGGTGCTCATGTCGGGCGTGCAGGGCAGGCCGGGCATCATCTGGGTCAACCTCGGGGTGCAGTTCGTGCTGATCGCCGGCGCGTTGATACATGCCGCCATCGGCTTCATCGGAGTGGTGTTCGCCGCGGTGTGGGCCCTGATCATCTACCTGCGTGCCGAGGTGAAGCGGCGCCAGGATCGCGGTCAGCTCCCCTCGCAGCAGGCCGCCCGCCGACCCGACGCCGAGTAGTCGTTACTGCCCGGTAGGCTATGCGCCGTGACTGAGCGGACTCTCGTGTTGATCAAGCCCGACGGCGTACAGCGGAACCTGATCGGTGAGGTCCTCGGCCGGATCGAGCGCAAGGGCCTGACCTTCGCGGCGCTGGAACTCAAGACCGTCAGCGACGATCTGGCCCGGCAGCATTACGCCGAGCACGACGGCAAGCCGTTCTTCGGATCGCTGCTGGAATTCATCACCTCCGGGCCGGTTGTGGCCGCGGTCGTCGAGGGTCCGCGAGCCATTGCCGCGTTCCGTCAGATCGCCGGCGGCACCGATCCGGTCGAGAAGGCCACGCCCGGCACCATCCGCGGCGACTTCGCCACGGTGACCCAGGAGAACCTGGTGCACGGCTCCGACTCGCCCGAGTCGGCTGCGCGGGAAATCGCGCTCTGGTTCCCCGGTCTGACCGGCGCTTAGCGCCCGCTTTCGCCGCCTTGGTCAGATCCGGGCGCGCGATATGGGATACTGACCTCGGGAGACCGGCGCCACACAGGGGCCGGGAACCCGGATGAAGACTTCGACGAGTGCGACCATCGCGCAAGCGGTGCGGCGCCAGAGCGTCCAGCCATCATTCAGCCAGGCGCCGAACGGGTTCGTCATGGATCCCTCGGGGCGAGACCATAACAAGTTCGGGAGAAGTTCCCCGGACCCATAGCGGAAGCCCTCGCGTGGCCGCGTCATCGGACGCGCCCGGGGGCTTGAGGAGAATTCGTGGCCGAAGATGCCCCCAACACAGACCTACCTGAAAACACCGCGCACAGCGAGGAACTGCCGGCGAAGCTGAGAGTCCACTCGCTGGCCAGGGTGCTCGGCACCACCAGCAAGCGGATCGTGGACGCACTTGCCCAACTCGACGGCCGTGCGCGCAGCCCGCACTCGACCGTCGCACGTGAAGAAGCCGAGCGCGTCCGCGAGGTGCTCAACGCCGAGGCGACCGCCTCCGCGGTGGAGAGCCCGGCCGTGGAGACCCCTGTAGTCGAGACTCCCGCCGAGGCGCCCCCCGTCGTGGAGACCGTCGTCGCGGACACCGTCGTCGAGGTCAGCACCCCGGCAGAGATGGTCGTCGTCGAAGAGACCATCACCGAGGTGCCCGCGACCGACACCGTGTTCGCGGCACCGGCGGTCGAGGAACCGGAGTCCCGGCTGCTC
Organism: Mycolicibacterium neoaurum ATCC 25795; assembly: GCF_000691525.1. GTDB lineage: Bacteria > Actinomycetota > Actinomycetes > Mycobacteriales > Mycobacteriaceae > Mycobacterium > Mycobacterium neoaurum. Next base: position 186,345 of record NZ_JMDW01000005.1, on the reverse strand, counting down.
CTCGAAGCGCCGCCCAGCTCGCCGCCGGCCGAAGAGCCCGCCGCGTACATGCCGTTGTTCGTGGCCCCGCAGCCAGTCGAATTCGCACCGCGTCCCGTGGCAGCCGAACCGGCCGGGGACCCCGAGGACACCGATACCGACGGCGACGCCGATGATGCCGACGGCGACGGTGACGATTCCGAACGTCCCGCCGCGCGGCGGCGGCGCCGCGGTCGCCGTGGCCGTGGCCGTGGCCGCGGTGAGCAGAACGTCGAGGACGGCGAGGACGGCGATGCCGAGGCCGACGCCGACGGCGAGCCGGCAGAGTCGGTCACCGAAGGCGCCGACGACTCCGATGATGCCGCTGATTCAGGTGACGGCGAGGACTCCGACGAGGACAGTGGTGAGGACGGCACCGGTGAGGCGGGCACCCGTCGCCGCCGGCGTCGCCGCCGCCGCAAGTCCGGCTCGGCCGACTCCGATGACAACGGCGCTCCCGACGATCCGCCCAACACCGTCGTGCACGAGCGTGCGCCGCGGTCCAAGGCGGCCTCATCCCGCGACGGAAAAGACCCCGACGAGATCCAGGGCATCTCGGGCTCGACCCGACTGGAGGCCAAACGGCAGCGCCGCCGCGACGGCCGCGATGCCGGCCGTCGTCGCCCACCGATCCTGAGCGAGGCCGAGTTCCTGGCCCGCCGCGAGGCGGTCGAGCGCACCATGATCGTGCGCGACAAGGTCCGCACAGAACCGCCGCACGAGGGCGCGCGGTACACCCAGATCGCGGTGCTGGAGGACGGTGTCGTCGTCGAGCACTTCGTGACGTCGGCCGCTTCGGCGTCCCTTGTCGGCAACATCTACCTCGGCATCGTCCAGAACGTGCTGCCCTCGATGGAGGCGGCCTTCGTCGACATCGGCCGCGGCCGCAACGGTGTGCTCTACGCGGGCGAGGTCAACTGGGAGGCTGCCGGCCTCGGTGGCGCCCAGCGCAAGATCGAGCAGGCCCTCAAACCCGGCGATTACGTCGTGGTCCAGGTCAGCAAGGACCCCGTCGGGCACAAGGGCGCCCGACTGACCACCCAGGTCTCGCTGGCCGGTCGCTACCTCGTCTACGTGCCGGGGGCCTCGTCGACCGGGATCAGCCGCAAGCTGCCCGACACCGAGCGCCAGCGCCTCAAGGAGATCCTCAAGGAGGTGGTCCCTGCCGGAGCCGGGGTCATCATTCGCACCGCGTCCGAGGGCGTCAAGGAATCCGATATCCGCACCGATGTGAACCGGTTGCAGGAGCGGTGGGCCCAGATCGAGGCGAGTGCCGCCGAGGTGACCGCGAAGAAGGCCGGCGCAGCCGTGGCCCTCTACGAGGAGCCCGATGTGCTCGTCAAGGTCATCAGGGACCTGTTCAACGAGGATTTCTCCGGGTTGATCGTCTCGGGTGACGAGGCGTGGAACACCATCAACGACTACGTGAATTCGGTGGCACCCGAACTCGTCCCGCGAATGACGAAGTACGAGCCCAGCTCGCCGGACGGGCCGGACGTGTTCGCAGTGCACCGCATCGACGAACAGCTGGCCAAGGCCATGGACCGCAAGGTGTGGCTGCCCTCGGGCGGCACGCTGGTGATAGACCGCACCGAGGCGATGACCGTCGTCGACGTCAACACGGGCAAGTTCACCGGTTCCGGGGGCAACCTGGAGCAGACCGTGACCCGCAACAACCTGGAAGCGGCCGAGGAGGTCGTCCGCCAGCTCCGGTTGCGCGATATCGGCGGGATCATCGTCATCGACTTCATCGACATGGTGTTGGAGTCCAACCGCGACCTGGTGCTGCGCCGGCTGACCGAGGCCCTCGCGCGGGACCGGACCCGCCATCAGGTGTCCGAGGTGACCTCGCTGGGGCTGGTGCAGCTGACCCGTAAGAAGCTGGGCACCGGGCTGATCGAGGCGTTCTCGACGACCTGCAGTCACTGTGCCGGTCGCGGGATCGTGCTGCATGCCGATCCGGTGGATTCGGGTGCGCCCAGCGGTAATGGCCGCAAGTCGGATTCCGGCGGCGGCAATGGCGGTAACGGTGGCGGCGGTGGCCGTCGCGGTAAGCGCGGGAAGAAGGGCGGCAAGCCCGAAGAGCCGCAGGAATCCATCCAGATGGCGAAGGTGCCGTCGCACGCCTCGGGTGAGCATCCGATGTTCAAGGCGATGGCTGCGGCCGGCCGCGAAGAGGGTGACGAGGACCAGACCGACGAGTCGCTCGAGATCGACGGCACCGAACAGGCCGAAGACCAGGGTCCGCGCGGCGATGGGTTCGACAGCGGACCCGTCGATGAGGACCTGGAATCGACCGATTCTGGCGATGACGATTCGGACGACACCGATGATTCCGATGACGACAATTCCGATGACGACGATGCCGTGGTGGGAATCGACGACGATATCGACGTCCTGGACGACGATGATGATGACGACGATTCGGACGACGATTCGGACGATGACGATTCGGACGACGAGTTCGACGATGACGATGATGACGAAGATGACGACGACGACTCGGATGAGGACGATTCGGATGAGGACGACTCGGACGAGGATGTCGAGCCCGTCGTCGCCCCCGTCCGCAGGCCGCGCCGCCGTGCTGCGGCACGTCCGGCGGGCCCGCCGGTAGGGGAGGACTGACGGCGAGCAGCCGGTTTGACCCTGTCCACGCTGCTCACGTACCCTTGACCAGTTGTCGCGGGGCTTGCAGCCGCAACTGCTGGCTCGGCCCGCACCCAAGACCCGCACGTGCATGTTCCATAATGCGCGCGCCCAGATGAACGAAGCAGAGGTAGATCCACGATGGCAGCCGATAACGCCACGTACGCAATCGTCAAGACTGGCGGCAAGCAGTACAAGGTCGCCGTCGGTGACATTGTCAAGGTCGAGAAGCTGGAGACCGAGCCCGGCGCCTCTGTCTCGCTGCCGGTCGCCCTGGTCGTCGCCGGTTCCAAGGTGACCACCTCGGCCGACGACCTGGCCAAGGTCGCCGTGGCCGCCGAGGTCCTGGAGCACACCAAGGGCCCGAAGATCCGCATCCACAAGTTCAAGAACAAGACCGGCTACCACAAGCGCCAGGGGCACCGTCAGCAGCTGACCGTGCTCAAGGTCACCGGAATCAAGTAAGGGGTCGTCAGACATGGCACATAAGAAGGGCGCATCCAGCTCACGCAACGGTCGCGACTCAGCCGCCCAGCGGCTCGGCGTCAAGCGCTTCGGCGGCCAGGTCGTCAAGGCCGGCGAGATCCTCGTCCGTCAGCGCGGCACCCATTTCCATCCCGGCGTGAACGTCGGTCGTGGCGGCGACGACACCCTGTTCGCCACCGCCCCCGGTGTGGTCGAATTCGGCGCCAAGCGCGGTCGCCGGACGGTCAACATCGTCCGCCTCGTCCGCTCGGAGGCCTGAGTTATTTAGGACGTCCTCCAGGGACCGTATCAACGAACAGTGAAGCTGCTGCGAGTTCTCTAGAGAACACTCGCAGCAGCTTCACTGTTTTCATCGGAAGGACCCGCAATGCCCCGGTTTGTGGACCGTGTGGTCATCCACGCCCAGGCCGGTAACGGTGGTAACGGTTGCGCCTCGGTGCATCGAGAGAAGTTCAAACCGCTCGGCGGCCCAGACGGCGGGAACGGTGGCCGCGGCGGCAGCGTCGTGCTGGTGGTGGACCCTCAGGTGCACACCCTGCTCGATTTCCACTTCCATCCGCACGTCGTGGCACCCTCCGGTAAGCCCGGTGCCGGCAGCAACCGTGACGGTGCCGCAGGCGCCGACCTCGAAGTCCATGTGCCCGACGGCACGGTCGTGCTCGATGCCGACGGCAAGTTGATCGCCGATCTCGTCGGGGCAGGCACCCGGTTCGAGGCCGCGATGGGCGGCCGCGGCGGACTCGGCAACGCGGCGTTGGCATCCCGTGCGCGTAAGGCCCCCGGGTTTGCGTTGTTGGGGGAGAAGGGGCAGATCCGCGATCTGACCCTGGAACTGAAGACGGTCGCCGATGTCGGCCTGGTCGGGTTCCCCTCCGCCGGGAAATCGTCGCTGGTGTCCACCATCTCGGCGGCCAAGCCCAAGATCGCCGACTATCCCTTCACCACCCTCGTCCCCAACCTCGGCGTGGTGTCCGCGGGGGAACACACCTTCACCGTCGCCGACGTGCCCGGCCTCATCCCCGGCGCCTCGGATGGTCGCGGTCTCGGCCTGGATTTCCTGCGCCACATCGAACGGTGTGCCGTGCTCGTGCACGTCGTGGACTGCGCCACCCTGGAACCCGGTAGGGATCCGATCTCCGACATCGACGCACTCGAGGCCGAGTTGGCGGCCTACCAGCCGACCCTCCAAGGCGATACCACCCTCGGTGATCTCGCCGACCGGCCACGGGCGGTGGTGTTGAACAAGATCGACGTGCCCGATGCGCGTGAGCTCGCCGAGTTCGTGCGCGAAGACGTCGTCGAGAAGTACGGCTGGCCGGTGTTCGAGATCTCGACGGTCAGCCGAGATGGCTTGCGCCCCCTGATCTTCGGGCTGTGGGAGATGGTCGCGGCGTATCGGGCGGCGCAGCCGGAGGTGGCGCCACGTCGACCGGTGATCCGCCCCGTCGCGATCGACGAGACGGGCTTCACCGTCACCCCGGACGGCCAGGGTGGTTTCGTGGTGCGCGGCACCCGCCCCGAACGCTGGATCGCGCAAACCGCTTTCGACAACGACGAGGCGGTCGGTTACCTCGGCGACCGGCTCGCCAGGTTGGGTGTGGAGGACGAACTGGTCAAGCAGGGCGCCACTCCCGGGTGCGCGGTGACGATCGGCGATGTCACCTTCGACTGGGAGCCGCAGACCCCGGCCGGTGTCGACACCATGATGTCCGGCCGCGGCACCGATGTGCGCCTCGAACAGACCGAGCGGGTATCTGCCGACGAGCGCAAGGCGGCACGGAAGGCACGTCGGGAGCACCGGGAATGAGCCTGCCCTCGACGTACCGGGACGCCATCAGGACCGCCCGCAGCGTCGTCGTCAAGATCGGCACCACCGCGTTGACCACACCCACCGGCGTGTTCGACGCGGGCAGGCTGGCCGCCCTGGTGGAGGCGATCGAGAGCCGGATGCGGGCGGGCTCGGATGTCGTGATCGTCTCCTCCGGAGCCATCGCCGCCGGAATCGAGCCGTTGGGGCTGTCCCGGCGGCCCACCGATCTGGCGACCAAACAGGCCGCCGCCAGCGTCGGTCAGGTGGCTCTGGTGAATGCCTGGAGCACGGCGTTCGCCCGGTTCGACCGTACGGTCGGCCAGGTGCTGCTGACCGCGCACGATATCGCGATGCGGGTACAGCACAACAACGCCCAGCGCACCCTCGACCGGTTGCGCGCCCTGCACGCGGTGGCGATCGTCAACGAGAACGACACCGTCGCCACCAATGAGATCCGGTTCGGTGACAACGACCGGCTCTCGGCGCTGGTCGCCCAGCTGGTGGGTGCCGACGCACTGGTGTTGCTCTCCGATATCGATGGGCTGTACGACGGGGATCCGCGCAAGGCCACCGCCGACAACCCGGCGCGGTTCATCCCCGAGGTGGCCGCAGACGGTGACCTCGACGGAGTCGTGGCGGGCCGGGGTAGCAGCCTGGGCACCGGTGGGATGGCCTCCAAACTTTCCTCGGCGCTGCTGGCTGCCGATGCCGGTGTCCCGGTGCTGTTGGCCGCGGCCGCCGATGCCGCAGCAGCACTGTCCGACGCGTCGGTGGGTACGGTGTTCGCGCCTCGACCGGAGCGGATGTCAGCGCGCCGGTTCTGGGTCCGTTACGCCGCAGAAGCGACCGGTGTCCTGACCCTCGACGAGGGCGCCGTGCGTGCGGTCGTCACGCGGCGACGTTCGCTGTTGCCTGCCGGGATCACCGCGGTGTCGGGCCGTTTTCACGGCGGTGACGTCGTGGAACTGCGCGGGCCCGATGGGGCGGTGGCCGCTCGCGGGGTGGTCGCCTATGACGCGGTCGAACTGACCGCGATGATCGGCCGGTCGACCCCCGACCTTCCGCCGGAATTGCGTAGGCCGGCGGTGCACGCCGATGACCTGGTCGCGGTGTGATTCGTCGCCACACCGAGGCCGAAGTTCTCATCCGCGTCGATCAGCTAATATCGCCCAGCAAATAGTTCACACGTCAATTACTCCATTTGCTGGCGCTTTTGGTCAAAATTGCCATATCGCGCAATCGGTCGTATAAACGCCGCAAACGCTTTCCTTGGAGCTAAGTCGGACATTCGGCCGTACGCCGGGGTATGCTCGCACCAATTCGGTGTCAGCAAAGTGGAAGCTGGGGGCATGACACGTCGTTCGGTTCTCGCGGTCGGGGCGCATCCCGACGATATCGAGCTGGGCTGCGGGGGCGCGCTGGCCAAACATGTTGCTGCGGGGGATCACGTGACGATGCTCGTCGTCACCCGTGGTGAAGAGGGTCCGGGGAAATCGTCGCAGCGGGTCGCCGAACAGCAGGCAGCCGCCGATGCGCTCGGGATCGACAAGCTGATCTGGGGCGAGGGCTTTCTGGACTGCCGGGTGTCGCTGCAGGAGTTCGAGTTGGTGCATCTGATCGAGGACGCCATCGACAAGGTCTCGGCCACGGTGGTCTACACCCACATGGCCAACGACAGTCACCAGGATCATCGTGTCGTGTCGCGGTGCACCATGGGTGCCGCGCGCTGGGTGTCGACGATCATGGCCTACGGCGGTCCGTCGGCGGTGGGCTTCAACCCGACCTCGTTCATCGACATCTCCGACTGCCTCGACAAGAAGATCGAAGCGCTGATGTGCCATGTGTCGCAGGCCGAGGCGAGCGAGAAGGTCAGCGCCTCGTGGGTGCGCAGCTCGGCCGAGCATTATGGATTCCTGTGCAGGCGCCCGTTCGCCGAGGGATTCGAGCCGATCCGCCAGGTCGTCGATTTCTAGTCAGTGCCAACATTTCTCATCATCGGTGCCGGTAGCACCGGTATCGGCGCAGCGGTCAGGTTGACCGAACTCGGCATCGACCACCTCGTCGTCGACGCCGGACCTCAGGTCGGCGGGATGTCGGCGTCGGTCACCGATGATGCCGGATTCACCTGGGATCTGGGTGGACACGTGCTGCACAGTCATTTTCCCGATTTCGACCGGGCTGTGGCGGCCAGCGGGATCGCGCTGAACCATGTGACGCGCAACGGCTGGGTATGGTTGCGCGGCGACGGTCCGCAGAGTCTGGTCGCCACCCCCATCCAGCAGCAACTCACCGAGTTGCCAACGGATCTGGACCCCGACGGGCCGGTGGACAATCTGGCCGACTACTACCGCAACAACTTCGGTCGGCGGCTGTACGACGAATTCTTCGAGCCCTACAACCGCAAGATGTGGACGCTGCCACTTGAGCAGATCGACGATCAATGGACCTCGCTGCGCAGCGGTAGTACGGCCCGTAATGTGCCCACGCTGGCGCTGGCCGGCACGGCGCCCCCGGCCGCGTCGACATTTCCCTATCCCGTCGGTGGGACCGGCGCGCTGTGGCAAGCCGTCCATGACCGACTGATGACACCGAACTCGGTACGGCTCAGCACGGCAGTGCTCGATGTGGATCCGGTGGCACGGGTCGCCCGGCTCGACGACGGGACGACCGTGGAGTTCCGGTATTGCATCAGCACCGCGCCGATCATCAGCGCGCTCGGCTGGATCGGCGGGATCGATCGCGCCGAGTCGCTGCGGGCCAGCCGGTTGCATGCGGTCGGGATCGGCTTCACCGGGCAGCCACCGGCCGCGCTGGCCGACAAGACGTGGCTGTATTGCCCGGACGAGACGGTGCCGTGGTACCGCGCCACGATGCTGAGCAATTACGACCCGTCCAATGCCGGTCCGGGACGGTGGAACATCCTTTGTGAGGTACCGGTTTTCGCGCACGAGCCGCTGCCCGCAGAGGTGGCCGTGAACGGTGTGGTGACGTCTTTGTGCAAGCTGGGTGCGGATCCGGAGCTGATCGCCGGCCGATTCGTCAGGACACTGGATTTCGGTTACCCGGTGCCGACGCTCGGGCGCGACGATCTGCTGCGCGAGGCCGACAAATTGCTGCTGGCGCATGGCATCTACAGCCGCGGCCGGTTCGGCGGGTGGCGCTACGAGTCGTCGAACCAGGATTACGGATATGTACAGGGTCGCCAGGCCGTCGATCATGCCCTGTACGGCACCGCTGAGGATGTCTACTGGCACCCCGAGCGCTTCTGATGCTCAGCCATCCAGATACAGGGCACCCCTGATGATTTCGGTCAGTGCGGTGGCAAGTTGGGGATCGTATTCCGCCGCCTGGTTCGGCAGGTTCTGTTGGCACGACCGCTCGACCATCCACACCAGGCTGCTCGCGGTCGGGCCGGGAAGCAGGTTGGCGCGGATGGAACCGTCGGCCTGGCCCTCTTCGATGACGGTGGTGAATTGTGCGGCGATACCGGTCAACAGCTCGCGGTAGGTGTCGCCGACCTGGGCGTCATAGGCGGCCATCTCGCTGAGCGCAACCAGCACCGGTTGATGTGTGCGATAGCTGCCGATCAGCCGCGTCATCGACGCATGGATATCGGCCGGGTCGCGCCGGTTGGCCACCGTCCACCATTGCGCCGCATCGGCGGTCAGGTCCCCGAACACCTGGGTGGCGAGCCGGCGCAGCAGGTCGCCCTTGTCCTCGAAGTAGATGTAGAAGCTGGCCCGGGAGATGCCGGCCTCGGTGGCCAGCTTGTCCACGCTGAGCTCGGTGAAGCTCGCGCCGCCGGCCATGAGCCGGTCCGTCGCCTCCAGGAGTTGGCGCTCGATCTGCTCGCGGCGTTCCTGGCGTTTGACCTGGGGCTTGCGACTCGCCCGCGTCACCGATGCCATGAGCTCAGCGTATCGGCTTCACGGCCTTCTTGACTAGACAACATGTCTAGACCTATTGTCGCCGACATGACTGTGTCACCGATCACAACGACCGAGCGTGCTTTCGACCCCATCGACCTCTCCTCTCGGGCGTTCTGGGCCACCACGGCGGCCGACCGCGAGATCTCGTTCGCCGAGCTGCGGGACCAGCGCCCCGTGAGCTGGCATCCGCCCGTCGAGGATTCGCTCATGCCCGATCCGGCAGACCGTGGGTACTGGGCAGTGACCCGGCATGCCGACGTCGTCGAGGTCAGCCGCAACAGCGAGGTGTTCCTGTCCGGGCAGGGAGTGCTGTTCGAGAACGTGCCCCAGGAGCTGTTGGAGGCCTCGCAATCCTTCCTGGCGATGGATCCGCCGCGGCACACCCAGATCCGCAAGGTGGTCCATTCGGCGTTCACGCCGCGTCAGGTGCGCCGCATCGAGGATTCCATCAAGGCCAACGCCGCCGATATCGTCTCCGAGCTGCGGGCCGCGGGCAGTGGTGCGGACTTCGTCGACCTGTGCGCCAAGGAGTTGCCGATCCGCACCCTGTCGGACATGGTCGGCATCCCCGAGTCCGAACGCCATCAGGTCGCCGCGGCGGCCGATGCGTTGGTCTCGTGGGCCGATCCGGAGTATCTGGCGGGTCGTAATCCGTTGGAGGTCCTGGTGGCCAACCAGATGTACCTGCACCAGGTGGCGCTCGCGCTGGCCGCCGAGCGGCGGGAGCACCCGGGTGACGACCTGCTCAGCGCGCTGGTGCAGGCCGAGGTCGAGGGGTCGCGCCTGACCGATCAGGAGGTTGCGGCGTTCTTCGTGCTGTTGGCGGTAGCCGGTAACGACACCACCCGCCAGACCACCAGCCATGCGATGAAGGCGCTGACCGACAACCCCGACCAACGCGCCTGGCTGATGGCCGATTTCGACGACCGCATCGGAACCGCGGTGGAGGAATTCGTGCGGTGGGCCAGCCCCGTGATGACCTTCCGGCGCACTGCCGCCACCGATTACGAGCTCGGCGGGCGCACCATCACCGCCGGGGACAAGGTCGTCATGTTCTATTCATCGGCGAACTGGGACAGCCAGGTGTTCACCGATCCGCACCGGCTCGATCTCGGCAGGCACCCCAACCCGCATGTCGGATTCGGCGGCGGTGGCCGGCACTTCTGCCTGGGCGCCCATGTCGCCAGGGCGCAGCTGCGGGCGATCTTCGGTGAGCTGTTGCGCCAGATCCCCGATCTTGAGGTCGGCGAACCGTCCTACGTCGCGGGCAACTTCGTGCACGCCGTGCGTTCGCTGCCCTGCAGCTTCTAGCCGATGGTGGCGCGCCGACGTGCCGGCGTCAGCGCGCCGCCATCATCAGTGGCAGCTCACCGGCCAGCAGCGCCAGCAGCTCCGAGCACCCTCCGTCGACCTTCACGGTGGCCAGATCGTCACCGCGGGTGGGCCCCCGATTGATGATCGCGATCGGCAGCTGGGCCGCGGCCGCGTGCCGCACGAAACGGTAACCGGAGAACACCGTCAGCGACGAACCCGCCACCAACAGTGCGTCGGCGGCATCGACCAACGAGAAAGCTTGTCCGACGCGCTCTTTGGGCACACTCTCACCGAAGTAGACGATATCGGGTTTGAGCATGCCGCCACAGCGCGGACAGTCCAGGTACCGGAAACTCGAGGTGTCGGCGACGACGGCGTCGGCATCGGGCGCCACCGCGATGCCCCCGACCTTTTCGGCGCGGTCGGCGAAACCCGGATTCAACGCTTCCAATTCGTCGGCCAACGCTGCGCGGCTCATGGTGAAACCGCACTGCAGGCAGATCACCTGCTGATAGGTGCCGTGCAGGTTGACCACGGTGCGGCTGCCCGCCTTGGTGTGCAGCAGGTCCACGTTCTGGGTGATCAACCCCGTCAGCACCCCGGCAGCCTCCAGTGCGGCGAGCGCGCGATGGCCGGCATTGGGCTGCGTCTGGTCCATATGACGCCACCCGATGTGGTTGCGGGCCCAGTAGCGCTGCCGGAAGACCGCGTCCGAACGGAACTGCGCGATGGTCATCGGGTTGCTGGGCGGAGAGTCCGGCCCGCGGTAGTCGGGGATGCCCGAGTCGGTCGACATGCCTGCCCCGGTGAGCACCACAAGTCGACGACCCGCCAGTGCGGCGACCAGTTCCGGGGCTTCCATGAATCCGAGGATAGGCCGCCATGGCAGGGTGGACCCATGACGGCAGGATCCGCCCCGCGACCGGGGGGCACGCTCAGTGCCGACCAGCTTGCCGACCGCACCCGTCGGGCCACCGACGCCGCGCTGGAGGCCGGCCGCGCGGCGGGGCTGGAGGTCGAGTGCGCCACCGTGCTGCACGACGTCTTCTCGGTCGTGGTGCACCTGGAACCCGCCCCGGTGGTGGCCCGGATCCCGGTGGTGCTGCCGCCCGGGTACACCCCGGCGCTGCAGACGGCGCGCCAGCAACGCGAACTAGACGTGGCGGCCTGGTTGGATGCCCGCGGCGTGCCGGTGGTGGCGCCCAGCCCGTTGGTGCAGCGCATGCCGGTACGGTGCGGTGGGTTCGGCATGACATTCTGGGCACTCGCCGACGTCGCACCCGATCATCAGCCCTATGCCGGTGTGCCGATCGCCAAGAGTGCCGAATTGCATGCCGGTCTCGCCGGTTATCCTGCGCCACTACCCTTTCTGACGCCGTTCACCGAGGCGGCGCCCGGCATGTTCGACCGACTGGAGCCCTCGGAGTTCTTGAGCGGCGAGGACGTCGAACGTGCCCGCGGACAGTTCGCCGAGTTGTCGGCGGTGTTGGGCAGTGCCGCCTCCTTCGCCGCTCGCCATCCCGATGTAGCGGTTCAGGCGCTCCAGGGAGATGGGCCATCACACAACGTCATCCGCACCACCACCGGGGTGAAGTTCGCGGATTTCGAGGACGTCTGTCAGGGTCCGGTCGAGTGGGATCTGGCGATGCTCGGACCCGAGGCCGTCGCCGAATACGACGCGGCCGCCCAGGCGCTCGGTCTGCGCAGGACCGACCCGGCCGTCCAGCGCCTGATGGACACCGCGCGCACATTGCAGTTCATCAGCTGTGTGGTGCTGGTACCGCAACTACCGGTTTTGGCCGAGGGTCTGGCCGGCGTGATAGCCGACTGGCGCACGCAGCCCACGATGTGAACTCCCGCTTTGCCTGCAATGCCAGAATGAGCGGGTGGACTTCTACTCCGCCTACCGGCACGGGTTCGTCCGGGTTTCGGCCTGCACGCACCACACCACGCTCGCCGATCCCGCCGCCAACGCCGAATCGGTACTGCGGCTTGCCGGTGAGTGCCATGACGACGGCGTGGGCTTGGCGGTCTTTCCGGAGCTGACGCTGTGCGGCTACTCGATCGAGGACATCCTGTTGCAGGACACCCTGCTCGATGCCGTCGAAGAGGCCGTGGCGACGGTCGTCGCCGCGTCCGCGGACCTGTTGCCGGTCCTGGTGATCGGTGCGCCGCTGCGCCACCGCAACCGGGTGTACAACTGCGCGGTCGTGATCCATCGCGGTGCCGTGCTCGGTGTGGTGCCGAAGACCTATCTACCCAACTACCGCGAGTTCTACGAGAAACGTCAGCTGGCTTCCGGTGACGGGCTCGCGGGCGCCATCCGGGTGAACGGTGCCACCGTGCCGTTCGGGTCGGACCTGCTGTTCCACGCGGCGGATCTGCCCGATTTCGTCCTGCACGTCGAGATCTGCGAGGACATGTGGGTACCGGTGCCGCCGAGCGCGCGGGCCGCGCTGGCCGGGGCGACGGTGCTGACCAACCTGTCGGGCAGCCCCATCACGATCGGCCGCGCCGACGACCGCAAACTGCTCGCCAAATCGGCATCCTCGCGGTGCCTGGCGGCCTACGTCTACGCCGCCGCGGGCGAGGGGGAGTCCACCACCGATCTTGCCTGGGACGGGCAGACGATGATCTACGAGAACGGCGTGCTGCTCGCCGAGTCGGAGCGCTTCCCGAAGGGGGAGCGGCGCAGCACTGCCGACGTCGACGTGTCGCTGTTGCGGGCCGAACGGTTGCGGATGGGCAGCTTCGACGACAACGCGCAACACGAGGCCCGCCGCGGCGGCGAGGATTTCCGCCGCGTCGAGTTCAGCCTCGACCCGCCGACCGGTGACATCGGCTTGCTGCGGCGGGTGGAGCGCTTCCCGTTCGTTCCCTCGGATGCCGCACGGCTGCAACAGGATTGCTATGAGGCCTACAACATCCAGGTGTCCGGGCTCGAGCAGCGGTTGCGCGCGTTGAACTACCCGAAGGTCGTCATCGGGGTGTCGGGCGGGCTGGACTCCACCCACGCACTGATCGTCGCCGCCCGTGCGATGGACCGGGAGGGCCGTCCGCGCAGCGATATCCTCGCCTTCACCATGCCGGGCTTCGCCACCGGCGACCGGACCAAGGGCAATGCCATCGCGCTGAGCGAAGCGCTCGGGGTGACCTTCGCCGAGATCGACATCCGCGATACCGCCCAGCTGATGCTCACCGAGATGGACCACCCGTTCGGTCGCGGGGAGAAGGTCTACGACGTCACCTTCGAGAACGTGCAGGCCGGCCTGCGCACCGATTATCTTTTCCGGCTGGCCAATCAGCGCGGCGGCATCGTGCTGGGCACCGGCGACCTGTCCGAGCTCGCGTTGGGGTGGTCCACCTACGGTGTGGGTGACCAGATGTCGCATTACAACGTCAACGGTGGCGTGCCGAAAACACTTATCCAGCACCTGATCCGCTGGGTCATCTCCGCCGGGGAGTTCGACGAGTCCGTCGGCGAGGTGTTGCAGTCGGTGCTGGACACCGAAATCACTCCCGAACTCGTCCCGGCCGGCGAGGACGAGGAGGTCCAGAGCAGCGAGGCCAAGGTCGGTCCCTATGTGCTGCAGGATTTCTCGCTCTTTCAGGTGCTGCGCTACGGGTTCGGCCCGGCCAAGGTGGCGTTCCTGGCCTGGCATGCCTGGCATGACGCCGAACGCGGATATTGGCCGCTGGGCTATCCGCTGGACAAGCGCCCGCAGTACTCGTTGGGCGAGATCCGGCGCTGGCTGACCGTGTTCGCCCAACGGTTCTATTCGTTCTCCCAGTTCAAGCGCTCCGCGCTGCCGAACGGGCCGAAGGTCTCTGCGGGCGGTGCGCTGTCCCCGCGTGGGGATTGGCGGGCGCCGTCGGACATGTCGGCGCGGATCTGGCTGGCCGCCATCGAACGTGATATCCCCGAGGGCTGACGGACCGACGACGGGAGTCGGCGGGTTGCGCTCAGTCGAGTGCGTCCTCGATGGCCTCCGCGGTCGGGGCGCAACCCCCCGCGCCGGGCACCGTCGTTGCCAGAGCGCCTGCCGCGCATGCCCACCGCAACGCGCGTTCTGCTCCTCGGGGCCATGCCGTGGCCAGCACGCCGGCGAACACATCGCCCGCGCCGGTGGTGTCCACCGGTTGCACCGCCGGGGCGGGCACCTGGATCTCGGCCGAGCCGCTGCGCAGCACCGCGCCCCGCGAGCCCAGCGTGGTCACCAGATTCGGGACCGGCCAATTCCATTGCTGCGCTTCGGTTTCGTTGACGATGACGACATCGCTCACCTCGGCGATGCGGGCCAGCCGGTCCGGGTCACCACCGGCCGGAGAGGCATTCAGCAGCACCGTCGCACCACCATGATTGGCCACCCGGGCGGCCGCCAGTGCCGTCTCCAACGGAATCTCAAGCTGTACCAGCAGCACTTCGCATCCCCCGACGAGCTCGCGGATCCCTGGCGAATCCAGCGTCAGGTGCGCGTTGGCACCGGGCGCCACGACGATCGTGTTCTCCGCGCGGGCGTCGACGAGGATGCCTGCCGTCCCGCTGGGCATCGGCAGGCGGACCACGCCGCTGACATCGACCCCGTTTTCCTCCAGATGAGCCAGCAGATCGGCAGCGGCCGGATCCTCGCCGACCGCACCGACGAAGCTCACCGTGGCGCCGGCGCGGGCCGCCGCGACGGCCTGATTTCCACCTTTGCCGCCCGGCGAGTGCGCCAACGCCGAGGCAAGCACCGTGGCGCCGGGTTCGGGGAGGGCGTCGACGGTGAAGACGAGATCCATGTTCACGCTGCCCACCACGCAGACCCGGGTCATGACCTCACCGTAACCCCAACCGCTCGATCTCGGCCGATGGTCGATACGCTGGCTCAATGAGCGTTAAGGCTTCGGAGGGCAGGAGCGCAGCGACCCGGGAAACGGATTCGGAGGGCAGGAGCGCAGCGACCCGGGAAACGGATACGGATCTCAAGCAGCAGGTCCACGATGCCGCCGCCGCGGCGCGCATCGCATCGCGCCGCCTGGCCACCCTGAGCACCGCCGAGAAGAACCGCGCCCTGCACGCGGCCGCCGACAGCGTGCTTGCCCAGGTCGAGGTGATCCTCGCGGCCAACGCCGAGGACCTGGAGGCTGCCCGCGCCGCCGGGACCGCCGAGGCCATGCTGGACAGGCTCGCCCTCAACCCGCAGCGGGTCGACGGTATCGCCGCCGGTCTGCGACAGGTGGCCGGACTGCCCGACCCGATCGGGGAGGTACTGCGCGGCAACACCCTGCCCAACGGGCTGCAGCTGCGTCAGCAGCGGGTACCGCTGGGCGTGGTCGGCATCGTCTACGAGGGGCGGCCCAACGTCACCGTCGACGCCTTCGGTCTGACCCTCAAGTCGGGCAACGCGGTGTTGTTGCGCGGGAGCTCATCGGCGGCCCGCTCCAACGCTGCATTGGTGCGCGCGCTGCGTGAGGCCCTGGTCGCCGAGGGCCTGCCCGCCGATGCCGTCCAGCTTTTGCCGAGTGCGGACCGCGCGAGCGTCACGCACCTCATCCAGGCGCGCGGCCTGGTCGACGTGGTGATCCCACGCGGTGGGGCCGGACTGATCGATGCCGTGGTCCGCGACGCCACCGTGCCGACGATCGAGACCGGCGTCGGAAACTGCCATGTGTTCGTGCACGCCGCAGCCGACCTCGACGTCGCCGAGCGAATCCTGCTCAACGCCAAGACCCGTCGGCCAAGTGTCTGCAACGCCGCCGAGACACTGCTGGTGGACCGCGCCGTCGCCGATACCGCGCTGCCCAGATTGGTGACCGCCCTGCAGGACGCCGGGGTGACGGTGCACCTTGACCCCAGCGAAGAGGAGCTGCGCGCGGAGTTCCTTTCCATGGACATCGCCGTGCAGATCGTCGACGGCGTGGATGGTGCCATCGACCACGTCAACACCTACGGCACGGGACACACCGAGGCCATCGTCACCACCGAACTGGCTGCCGCCCAACGTTTCACCGGGCAGGTCGATGCTGCGGCGGTCATGGTGAACGCCTCGACCGCGTTCACCGACGGTGAGCAGTTCGGGTTCGGTGCCGAGATCGGAATCTCCACCCAGAAGCTGCACGCCCGCGGGCCGATGGGACTGTCCGAACTGACTTCGACCAAATGGATCGTCTGGGGTGACGGCCAGACCCGTCCGGCCTGATCACACGGACAGACAGAAAAGAGACCATGTTGAGCGTTCCCGCCCGCCCAGCGCCCTTGTTCGCCGATATCGATGATGTCGCCAAGCGACTCGCCGAGACCGGATATCTGCCCGACAAGGCCACAGCCACAGCGGTGTTCCTTGCCGATCGGCTCGGCAAGCCGCTGCTGGTGGAGGGACCGGCCGGCGTCGGCAAGACCGAATTGGCCCGCGCGATCGCGCAGACCACCGGTAGCGAACTGGTCCGGCTGCAGTGCTACGAGGGTGTCGACGAATCCCGCGCGCTCTACGAGTGGAACCACGCCAAGCAGATCCTTCGTATCCAGGCGGGCACCGCGGGTGGCACCGCCGCCGAGGACTGGGATCAGACGAAGACCGATGTCTTCGGTGAGGAATTCCTGCTCAGCAGGCCGCTGCTGACCGCCATCCGGCGGACCGACCCGACCGTGCTGCTGATCGACGAGACCGACAAGGCCGATATCGAGATCGAGGGTCTGCTGCTGGAGGTGCTCTCCGATTTCGCGGTCACCGTGCCCGAGTTGGGCACCATCAAGGCCGAGCGGGCACCGCTGGTGGTGTTGACCTCCAACGCCACGCGCGAACTCTCCGAGGCGCTCAAGCGGCGCTGCCTGTTCCTGCACATCGACTTCCCCGACGCGGAGTTGGAGCGGCGCATCCTGCTCTCGCGCGTTCCTGAGTTGCCCGAAACCATTGCGGCCGAACTGGTCCGCATCATCGGTGTGCTGCGCGGCATGCAGCTCAAAAAGCTGCCCTCGGTGGCCGAGACCATCGACTGGGGCCGCACGGTGCTGGCGCTCGGTATGGACACCATCGACGATGAGATGATCGCCGCAACGCTCGGTGTCATCCTGAAGAACCAGTCCGACCAGATCAAGGCGGCGGGAGAGCTGAGGCTGAACTGATGTCCCGACGCATCCGCCCGCCGCAGCCGTTGGCGCCACACGGAATCCCCGGCCACCTGGTGGATTTCGTCGAAGCGCTGCGCGGGTCCGGTATTGCGGTGGGGCCGTCGGAGACCGTCGACGCCGGCCGGGTGATGAACGTGCTCGGTCTCGGTGATCGTGGCGCGTTGCGCGAGGGACTGGCGTGTGCGGTGCTGCGCCGCCCGGATCACCGGGACACCTATGACGCGTTGTTCGATCTGTGGTGGCCCGCGGCGCTGGGCGATCGCACGGTGATCGCCGACGCGGACGCCGACGAGCGCGACGCCAACGACCCGAACCCCCCGCCCGAGGCGGATATCGAGAGCATGCGACAGGCGCTGGTCGACATGCTGGGCTCCGATGCCGAACTGGAGAACCTCGACGACCGGCTGACGGCGATGATCGCCCGGATCGTGGAGGCCTACGGACGGTACAACTCCAGCCGCGGACCGTCCTACTCGTCGTATCAGGCGCTCAAATCGATGGCGCTCGACGATCTGGAAGGGCGACTACTGGCCGGGCTGTTGGCCCCTTATGGTGAGGAACCGACTCCGACGCAGGAGGAGATCGCCAAGGCGATGGCGGCACAACGCATCTCCCAGCTACGTCGGATGGTGGAAGCCGAAACCAAGCGCCGAACCGCCGAACAGCTCGGCCGGAACCACGTGCAGATGTAC
The DNA here is from genome assembly GCF_000691525.1 of Mycolicibacterium neoaurum ATCC 25795. Taxonomy (GTDB): domain Bacteria; phylum Actinomycetota; class Actinomycetes; order Mycobacteriales; family Mycobacteriaceae; genus Mycobacterium; species Mycobacterium neoaurum. Next base: position 168,336 of record NZ_JMDW01000005.1, on the reverse strand, counting down.
GGCGTGCCGCAACTGTCCGAGAACGTCGAGTTCCTGCGGGCCTCCGGTGAGCAGTTGCGCCAGATGCGCAAGACCGTGCAGCCATTGGCCCGCACGCTGGCCACCAGGCTGGCGGCGAAACGCCGCCGCTCACGCAGCGGTGAGATCGACCTGCGCAAGACGCTGCGCAAATCGATGTCCACCGGCGGGGTGCCGATCGATGTCGTGCTGAAGAAGCCGCACCCGGCCCGACCCGAGCTCGTGGTGCTCTGCGATGTGTCCGGATCGGTGGCCGGCTTCAGCCACTTCACCTTGATGCTGGTGTCCGCACTGCGCCAGCAGTTCTCCCGGGTGCGGGTGTTCGCCTTCATCGACACCACCGACGAGGTCACCCACATGTTCGGTCCGGAGGCCGACCTCGCCGTCGCGGTGCAGCGGATCACCAGGGAGGCCGGTGTCTACACCCGCGACGGGCATTCCGATTACGGGCATGCCTTCGTCTCGTTCACCCAGAACTTCCCGAATGTGCTCTCGCCACGCTCGTCGCTGCTGATCCTCGGTGACGCCCGCAACAACTACCGCAACCCCGAGACCGACCTGTTGACGCGGATGGTTGATGCCAGCAGGCATGCGCACTGGCTCAATCCCGAGCCCAGGCACCTGTGGGGCAGCGGCGACTCGGCCGTGCCGCGTTACCAGGACCTGATCCCGATGCACGAGTGCCGGTCGGCCAAGCAGTTGGCCTCGGTGATCGACGGCCTGCTCCCGGTCTGATCCACCCCCCGTTTCCGGCGGGCGCGCGTGTCCGTTCGTCGACACGCCGGTCCGGTGGCGGAGTCCGCGCACGCTCGCCATGTTCGGGCCGCCATGATCACTCCCGTAAGCTGCCTGTTCGTGGCCACGCGACGCAGGTTGGGAGTGATGGGCGGGACGTTCGATCCCGTGCATCACGGCCACCTGGTGGCCGCCAGCGAGGTGGCCGATCAGTTCGACCTCGACGAGGTGGTGTTCGTTCCGACGGGCCAGCCCTGGCAGAAGCGTGACCGCGCGGTCACCGCGCCCGAGGACCGTTACCTGATGACGGTGATCGCGACCGCGGCCAACCCGCGATTCTCGGTCAGCCGTGTCGACATCGACCGCGGTGGCCCCACCTACACCAAGGACACGCTGCGTGACCTGGCGGCGCTGAACCCGGACACCGACCTGTACTTCATCACCGGTGCCGATGCACTGGGCTCGATCCTGTCCTGGCAGAACTGGGAGGAACTGTTCTCTCTTGCCCGGTTCGTCGGGGTGAGCAGGCCCGGCTACGAACTCGACGGGGAGCATATCGCCGCGGCGATGAAAGAGCTCCCCGACGACGCGCTGTCGCTGGTGGAGATCCCCGCCCTGGCGATCTCGTCGAGTGACTGCCGGCTGCGCGCCCAGCAGTCCCGGCCCATCTGGTACCTGGTGCCCGACGGGGTCGTCCAGTACGTATCCAAACGCAATCTCTATACACCCACCACCGAGGAGGCCAGGTCGTGACCGCAACGGCAGAAGCAGTACAGATGGCCACCATTGCGGCCCGTGCCGCCTCGGACAAGCTCGCCGACGATGTCGTCGTGATCGATGTTTCCGAGCAGCTGGTCATCACCGACTGCTTCGTGATCGCCTCGGCGTCCAATGAACGTCAGGTCAATGCGATCGTCGACGAGATCGAGGACAAGATGCGCGAGGCCGGTCACAAGCCGGCCCGCCGGGAAGGCACCCGCGAGGGTCGCTGGACCCTGCTGGACTATGTCGACATCGTGGTGCACGTCCAGCACACCGAGGAGCGTGAGTTCTACGCCCTCGAGCGCCTGTGGCGTGACTGCCCCACGGTCCCGGTCGATCTCGGGGATCCGCGGGACGGCGCGCAGTGACGGTGCGTCGCCTTGTCCTGTTGCGCCACGGGCAGACCGAGTGGAATGCCGGTAGCCGGATGCAGGGTCAGATCGATACCGACCTGACCGAACTCGGACGCAATCAGGCCGCCGCGGCGGCCGAGGTGCTCGCCAAGCGGCAACCGCTGGCCATCGTGTCCTCGGATCTGCGTCGCGCGTTGGACACCGCGACTGCGCTGGGGGACCGCGCGGGAGTGCCGGTACGGGTCGATCAGCGGTTGCGAGAGACCCATCTGGGGGATTGGCAGGGTCTGACCCACATCGAGGTCGACGAGCGCGCTCCCGGTGCCCGGTTGGCCTGGCGTGACGATGCCCGGTGGGCTCCGCACGGCGGCGAGAGCAGGGTCGATGTCGCCGCCCGCAGCGTACCGCTGGTCGACGAGCTGCTGGTCGCCGAATCCGGCTGGGGAGCGGACGGTTCCGACCGGCCGGTGGTGCTGGTGGCGCACGGCGGCCTGATCGCCGCATTGACCGGGGCGCTGCTGGACCTGCCGGTGGACAACTGGCCGGTGCTCGGGGGGATGGGAAACGCCAGCTGGGCGCAGCTGTCGGGGCATCCCGTCGACGGCAGGCTCACCTGGCGCCTGGATGTCTGGAACGCCTCCGCGCAGGTGGCCAACGATGTCCTCTGAGAAATCCGGCCGCAAGACACTATTGGTCTTCTGTGATTCGTTGTCCTACTACGGACCCACCGGCGGGCTACCCGCGGACGATCCGCGAATATGGCCCAATATCGTTGCCGAGCAGCTGGATTGGGATGTCGAACTGATCGGCAGGATCGGCTGGACCTGTCGAGACGTGTGGTGGGCGGCCACCCAGGACCCGCGTTCGTGGGCCGCGCTGCCGCGCGCAGGTGCGGTGATCTTCGCGACCTGCGGGATGGACTCGCTACCGTCACCGCTGCCGACCGCGCTGCGGGAGCTGATTCGCTACGTGCGCCCACCGCTGCTGCGGCGTTGGGCCCGGGACGGTTACGGCTGGTTACAGCCGCGGCTCTCGCCGGTGGCCCGGCCCGCGCTTCCCCCGCATCTGAGCGTCGAATACCTGGAACAGACCCGCTCGGCGATCGACTTCAACCGGCCGGGAATACCTGTGGTGGCAACAGTTCCCTCGGTGCACATCGCCGAAACCTACGGCAAGTCGCACCGCTGGCGGGACGCCACCGTCGCGGCGATCACCGGATGGGCTGCGCAGCACCGGATTCCGGTGGTCGATCTGAAGGCCGCCGTCGGTGAGTACGTGATGACCGGGCAGGGCAACCCGGACGGCATCCACTGGAACTTCGAGGCGCACGCCGCGGTGGCCGAGTCGATGCTCAGCGCACTCGCCGAGGCCGGTGCATACGAACCCGGAATACGACCCCTTCCATGACAGTTCAGGTGATCACCGACTCATCTGCGCGACTGGAACCGGATGCACTGGCGCGGTGGTCGATCCGCCAGGTGCCGCTGCACGTGCTGATCGACGGCAATGACCTCTGTGACGGTATCGACCCGATCCCCAACGACATCCACGAGCGTCACCACGTGAGCACATCCGGTGCCTCCCCTGGGGAACTGGTGGCGGCCTACCGGAAGGCACTGGCCGACAGCGGTGGTGACGGTGTCGTCGCGGTCCATCTGTCCGCGGCACTTTCGAGCACGTTCTCCACGGCGGTCGCGACGGCGCGAGAGTTCGGTTCCGCTGTGCGCGTGGTCAATTCGCGATCGGCGGCGATGGGTGTCGGCTACGTCGCACAGGCAGCGGCCCGAGCGGCGGCCGGTGGCGCCCACCTCGACGCGGTGGAGGCCGCCGCGCGGGCGGCCATCCCGCGCGGGCACGTGTTCATCGTGGTGGACCGTCTGGACAATCTGCGGCGCAGCGGCCGGATCGGCAAGGGTGCGTCGTGGTTGGGTACCGCCCTGTCTCTGAAGCCGCTGTTGCATCTGGACGTCGACGGCCGGCTGGTGCTGGCACAGCGGGTGCGCACCACGTCCAAGGCGCACGCCGCAATGGTCGACGCGATCGCCGCGGCGGTGGGGGAGCGGCCGGCGACCGTGGCCGTGCACCATGTCGACAACCACGACGCCGCCGCCGCTCTGGGTGCCGCGCTGACCGACCGGTTGCCGCAGTTACAGGGGCTGACCGTCACCGATATGGGTGCGGTCCTCGCCGTGCACGTCGGGGGCGGCGCGGTCGGGGCCTGCGTCAGCCTCGCGGACTGAACCGGCCCGTCACCGGGGGCAGGTCCTTGAGCGTGGCGATACCCGGGGCCGCCGCCACGACCGCGGGCACCGCGTTGGTCACCGGCAGCGCGGTATAGATCATCCCGAGTCCCATGAAACCGGGTTCGGTCCAGTCCTTCGGCGGCAGACAGTGCAGCACGGTGCGCATGTTGGGCATGCCGAAGACCTGGATGACATGACCGTGCTCCAGCGGTTTGGGTGGGGTGACCTGATCACCCATGGTCCAGTTGAAGCCGACGCTGACGACGTTGTGGTCACCGACCCAACCCCGGTGGTAACCGTAGACGCTGCCGACGGTGCCCTTGGGGATCGTCATGAAACCCAGGTCCGAATCGCCGGTCGCCGCGGTGAAGGTGACGTCGAAGGTCATCCGGTCCAGCTTCGCACCGATGGCATCGGCCATCATGGCCGCGGACTCGGCGAAGACCTCGCTCTCGCGGCGCACGCTCTCGGCCAGGCCCGGGGTGCCGGGATCCTGTGAGAAGCCCATCGCGGTCTGGGTCTCGGCGGACTCGTAGGTCGAGCAGTCCACCGATTCGGTGATCCGGATCTGGTCGACACGTTCGCAGGAGCCGGAGAGCACCATCCCGACCATATTGGTCATCCCAGGGTGCGCGCCACTGCCGAATATCGTCGAATTGCCGGTGGCACAGGCCTTTTTGATCCGCTCGATGTCGTGTGGGGTCTGCTTGCCGCCGGTGATCCACGCCGCGCTGGAGCAGACGTTGATGCCCGACTCGAGCAGGGCCACCAACTCGTCGATATCGGGCCACAGCGGGTTGTAACAGCAGGCATCGGGGCGCAGGGCGATCAGCTCGCCGATGTCATTGGTGGCCTTGATACCGGTGGGGGTCGGCCAGCCGGCGAGTTCGGCGGCATCGACACCCACTTTGTCGGCACCGTGGGCGTACACGCCCACCAGTTCCATGTCAGCGCGGCCGATGATGGCGTGCAGTGAACGACGGCCGATATTGCCGGTGGTCCATTGGATGACGCGGAGGGGGTCGGCCGCGAGCGCTGAGTCAGACATGGGTGAACACTATTGCCGATATGTTCAGCGTCGGGCCGGTTTCGTCGGTTTCGGTGCCCGTTGTGAGCACGGCTCCTGTCGGGCACACCCTAAACTCTCGGTATGGCAATGGATTCCACGACCGTGCAGGAATGGTTCGACCGCTACGTGGACGTGTTCGCCGCCGTCGTCCGCGGTGCGAAACCGATGGCCGAGCTGGTGGACTGCTACGCCGTGCCGCTGACGCTGACCACCGATGCCGGTGCGATCAGCCTGACCACCGCCGACCAGGTCGTGGCGGTGATGGAAAGCCAGGTCGACGCGCTGCGGTCCCAGCGATACCAGTCCACGACACTGCTCAGCGCGGCCGTCACCGAACTGAACGCGTCCTCGGCCCTCTACCGCGGGGCGTTCGTACGCTGTGATACCGAGGGCGCCGAGTTGGGCCGTCTGGCGGTGACCTACCTGCTGGTCGACGGGCCCGAACATCCGCAGATCGCGGTGCTGGCCTCGCACGGACGATGACCGCCGGCACTCGCCGGTTATCCACAATGCCGCCTTCATCCACAGCCCCCTGACTCCGGCGGTGTGACGGGGCTTCCCGGTCACCGCCCCGGGCCTACCGTCGGGCGCATGGACACCGAATCACCGGCTCAGCGACTTTCTCGACGCATCGGCCCCGGCCTTGATCGCGGTGTCGATGGGGTCGAGGCCGAGGACGCCGATCAGCAGTCCGATGCCGCGTTGGCGCGCTGGCTTCCGGAGGGACCAGCGTCGCGGACCCTCGCCGATCGGGTGGCTGCGCTGCGCGCCGATCCGGGGCGGGCCGGGGTCATGGCGCTAGTCGGCATCGGCGTCATGGCGGTCTTGGTGACGGTGTTCACCGTCGTGCGGAGTCCGGATCATCCGGTGAGTGCGGCCAACCTGCCGCCGGTACAGATGGTGTCGACAGCCAGTTCGCCTTCGCCCGCACCACCGGGGCCCGTCGTGGTCAGCGTCGTCGGCCTGGTGAACAAGCCGGGGCTGGTCACCCTGGAGGCCGGCGGCAGGGTCGCCGATGCGGTGGAGCTTGCCGGGGGAGTCCTCGACGGTGCCGATCTCGTCGGTCTGAACATGGCCCGGCGGGTGGCCGACGGCGAGCAGATCATCGTCGGTCTCGCGGCGGCGCCGGGATCGCCGTCGCCGATGGGCAGCTCGGTGAGCGCGGCGGCCGAACCGTCCGGCCGGCCCGGGCCGGCGTCGACCGCAGCCACGACGGGGTCGGGGAGTTCGGGCGGCGGTGGCCAAGTGAACCTGAACACCGCAACCGCCGAGGATCTCGACGCGTTGCCAGGAGTCGGACCCGTGACCGCCGCTGCGATCATCGCGTGGCGGGATGCCAACGGGCCGTTCAGCAGTGTCGACCAACTCGGGGACGTCGATGGGATCGGTCCGGCCCGCCTGGACAAGCTGCGTGATCTGGTGGTCGCGTGAATGGCCACGGCGGATGCCCGGGAGCGTCCGGTCGATGTGCGACTGGTCCCCGCGGCGCTGACGGCCTGGGCGGTGACGGCCGCGGGGATCGTGTGGCCAGGGCTGGTGCCGTGCGCGGTGGTGCTGGTGGCCTGTGCCATAACCGGGTTGCTGACCCGCAGTGGCGCAGTTCGTGTGGGTGTAGCGGGTGTTGCCGCTGTCGCGGTGATGGGCGCCGCCTTCGGCGTGGTGGTCGCGTTGCGCAGTGCCGAGGTGCGGCACCATCCGATCACCGAGCGATATGGGGACCGGGCGACCGTGACGATCGCCGCCACCGAGTCACCGCGCTCATTGGGGCGCGGTCGGATGATGTTTCGGGCCGGCTTGCGCGAGGTGGACGGCACCCCATCGGCGGGGATGGTTCTGGTGTTCGCACCCGTGTCGGAATTCGCCACCCTGGTCGTGGGTCGCCCCGCCACCTTCACTGCCCGGATCGGGCGGCCGCTGCGCGCCGACCTGACGGTGGCGGTGCTCACCGCGACAGGTCGACCCACCATGGGCGAGACGCCCGCGGTTCGTCGTCTGGCCGGGCACGTCCGGGATCGTTTCTCGGCCGCGGCCCGCCGGGTTCTGCCCGCGGACCAGGCGGCGATGCTGCCCGCGCTGGTGCTCGGGGACACCTCGGCGGTCACGGCCACCACGGCTGCGGCGTTCAAGGTCTCCGGTCTCACCCATCTGACCGCGGTGTCCGGCGCGAATGTGACGATCGTGTGCGGTGCAGCACTGCTGTCGGCGGCGCTGGTGGGTCCGCGGCCGGCGGCCGCGCTGGCGCTTGTGGTGCTGATCGCGTTCGTCATCGTCGTGGAACCCTCGGCCAGCGTGTTGCGGGCCGCGGTGATGGGCGGCATCGGCCTGTTCGCCGTGGTGTCACACCGTCGGCGACAGGCGATCCCGGTGTTGTCCTCGGCCGTGATCGCGTTGATGATGGTGGCCCCGCAACTGGCCGTCGACGTCGGCTTCGCACTCTCGGTGGTGGCGACGGCCGCGCTGGTGGTGATCGCCCCCGGCTGGTCGCGCCGGCTGGTCGGCTGGGGCTGGCCCAAGCCGCTTGCGGATGCGGTCTGCATCGCCGCGGCCGCGCAGGCGGTCACCGCCCCGCTGGTCGCCGGGATCTCGGGCAATGTCAGCGTCTTTGCAGTCATCGCCAATGTGCTTGTCGGCGCGGTCATCCCACCGATCACGCTGATCGGTACCGCGGCCGCGGCATTGTCGGCGATCTGTGCACCGCTGGCCGAGTTGATGATCCGGTTCACCGGCCCCGAGCTCTGGTGGCTGCTTGTCGTCGCCGAGCGGATCGCCGCCCTGCCCGATGCCACGGTGCCCGTCCCGGCCGGTGCCCCCGGCATGGCCCTGGTGGCGACGGCCACGATCGCGGTGATCGTGACCTGGCGGTGGCGGTGGGGCCGCAACCTCTCCGTCGCGGGTCTCTGCTGTCTGCTGGCGTGGACCGTCTCCGGCATCGTCGGGTCGGCGTGAAACGATCACGGGGTGAGCGAGGGATTGCATCTGGTGCTCGGCGACGAAGAACTGCTGGTCGAACGGGCGGTGGCCGATGTGCTGCGCGCGGCACGCAAGCGGGCGGGCACCGTCGACGTCCCGGTGGACCGGCTCCGGGCCGGAGAGGTGAGCACCAGCGAGTTGGCCGAGTTGCTCAGTCCCTCGTTGTTCGCCGAGGAACGCGTGGTGGTGTTGGAGGCGGCTGCCGAGGCGGGCAAGGATGCCGTGGCGCTGATCCTCAGCTCCGCTGCCGATCTTCCGCCGGGCACCCTGCTCGTGGTCGTGCACTCCGGCGGTGGTCGGGCCAAGGCGATGGCCGATCAGCTCAAAAAGCTTGGCGCCGAGGTGTATCCGTGCGCCAAGATCACGAAGCCGGCCGAGCGTGCCGATTTTGTCCGCCGTGAGTTCCGGACGCTGAAGATGAAGGTCGACGACGCCACCGTCACGGCGATCCTCGATGCCGTCGGCTCGGATATCCGTGAACTGGCCGCGGTCTGCTCCCAGCTGGTCGCCGACACCGACGGGCAGGTCGATGTCGCCGCGGTCCGGCAGTATCACAGCGGCAAAGCCGATGTGAAGGGTTTCGAGATCGCCGACAAGGCGGTCGCCGGTGACGTGCCCGGCGCGGCCGAGGCACTGCGCTGGGCGATGCACAGCGGGGAACCGCATGTCGTGCTCGCCGACGCGCTGGCCGAGGCGGTGCACACCATCGCCCGCGTCGGCCCCATCACCGGCGACCCCTACCGGCTGGCCGGTGAGCTGGGCATGCCGCCGTGGCGTATCCAGAAGGCGCAGAAACAATCCCGACGCTGGTCGCGGGATCGGGTGGCCGAGGCCATCCGGGTGGTCGCCGCGCTCAACGCCGATGTCAAGGGTGCGGCCGCTGATGCGGATTTCGCCCTGGAGCGGGCCGTGCGCAGGGTGGCCGAGTTGGCCGCCGACGGCTGAGCCTCGCCGAACCCCTGGGTTCACCAGGGGACCGACAGAACGGTTGTGCGCAGGGTTTCGAGCACCTCGCCGAGTTCGTCGATGGCCGCGGTGGCCAGGGCGAGGCGCAGCGCATGCGGCCAGTGGCCGGTGGTGTCGAACGCGTCTGCGGTCGACACCAGGATTCCGGTCCGGGCCAGATGGGTGGCGGCGAGGTCCGCGCGGACCTCGCCGGGCAACTCCAGCCAGCCGAACATCGACACCGGGTGGGCGCGATAAGTGAGCTCGCGCAGCGCATTCCGGGCGATCTCCTGCCGTACCCGGGCATCGTCTCGGCGAACCGCCTCCAGTCGGGCGACCGTCCCGTCGGCGATCCAGCCGGTGGCCAGTGCCGTCACCACGCTGGGAACACCCCACCCGGTGGCCCGAAGACCGCTCGTCACCCTGGTGGCGTAGACCTCCGGGGCAACCAGATAACCGAAGCGCAGCCCCGTGGCGACACTCTTGGAAAGGCTGGCCAGGTGGAAGGTGCGCTCCGGAGCCATGGTCTGCAGTGCGGCCGGGGCGTCGACGTCCAGGAAGGCGTACGTGCCGTCCTCGATGAGCAGAGCGTCGTGGCGGCGGGCGATGTCGACCAGGTGTTCCCGGTGCGCCAGGTCCAGCGTCCAGCCGAGCGGATTGTGCACCGTGGGCATCAAGTAGACGGCGCGAACCGATCGCGTGGCGCACAGGCTGTCCAGACCGGCCAGGTCCGGTCCGTCGCCGCAAAGGGGAATCGGGACGATCTCTAGTGCGCGCGCCGCCGCCAGCAGTTTCAATCCGGGATAGGTCAATGCGTCGGCGGCGATGACATCGCCCGGACGGGTGGTGGTGATGAGCGTGACATCGAGTGCCTGCTGGGCTCCGTTGGTCAGGAATACCGAGTCCGGCGTGATGTCGATGCCGCGATCGAGCAGGTGGGTGGCCACGGCTGACCGTTCGTGACGGCGGCCACCAGCCGGTTGTTGGTACAGGATCGATTCGAGATTGCCCGACGTGGACAGCTGGCGCAGTGCATCGCGAAGCATCGGTGTCGGCGCGTCGGCGCGCGGTTGGTTGAACGACAGGTCTGCGAGCCGGTCGGACGGCAGCCTGCGGTCGGCATCGATACCGGCGTAGCCGCTTTGGTCGCGCACGAAGGTGCCGCGGCCCGGTTCACCGACGACCAGGCCCATCGCGGTGAGCTCGGCATAGACCCGGCTCGCGGTCGCCAGCGCGATCCCGTGCTCACGAGCAAGGGTGCGGTGCGCCGGGAGTTTGGCACCGCTGATGAGTTCGCCGCGCCTGATCGCACCGGCGTACCGATCGACGAGCTGTTTGTAGGTGGCAGGCCGCACGCCCCGAGCGTATCTATGACATTGAGTGGATTGTCCTAATTCAGATCGTTAGCGTTCTGGGCGTCTCACATCTACGTAGGGAGCCGCCCGTGTCAGAGCCTGTCCGCGAACTTCCGGTCCTCGACTATCTGCGCAAGAGCCTGGACGGCAGCGTCGCACCGACCGATCGCACCCATCTGCGTTATCCGACGGCCATCTCACAACTGCTCGGCTTCCGGGTCGTCAGCGTCGACATCGGACACGCCGTGCTCGAGGTGGACGCCGACACGTCGCTGCACGGCAATCAACAGGGGACCGTGCACGGCGGGTTCCTGGTGGAGCTGGCGGATGCGGCCATCGGGACAGCACGATCCACCACCATCGCTCCGGGTGAGTCGTTCACCAGCATCGACGCCAACGCCACGTTCCTGCGTCCGGTGTGGAGTGGTCGGCTGACCGCGACGGCATTCGCGACGCATACCGGCCGGACGGTCGGTCATTTCCAGTGCGATATCACCAGGGCCGACGGCAAGCGGGTGGCGACGGTGAGCAGCGCCGTCATGACGTTGCGCGGTGATCAGGCGCGGGGCCGGTAGCTGCTACCCGGACACGCAAAAACCCGCGCGTGACGCGTGAGCGTCGACGCGCGGGTCGATAGAGTCTGTCAGAGCTTGTTGACGGCCAGCGTCAGCGCCGACTTCTTGTTGGCGGCCTGGTTCTTGTGGATGACACCCTTGCTGGCTGCCTTGTCCAGCTGACGGTTGGTCGACACCAGCAGCTCGCCGGCCTTGTCCTTCTCGCCGGCGTCGATGGCCTCGCGGAGACCGCGGACAGCCGTACGCAGCGACGACTTGACCGACTGGTTGCGCAGACGACGGCGCTCGTTGGTCTTGATGCGCTTTTCCTGCGACTTGATGTTGGCCACGCGTGTAGTTCCTTCTCACCGTCGGTGTGATTGCTAAGTATTTGGCGCCCGGCGCAGCATTGCAGGCTGGGCAGCAGTGGTTCAGGTTACCAGCGGGTGTACCAATCCCCCAAAAGCGGCCGGACCAGCCTGCCGAAACGCCCGACTTACGGCACCATGTGCACGGTGAGCCTACGAACCCTGCCCAACGAGACCGTACGCCCGCCACGTTCGACGACGCGATCGAAAAAACAGCAGGTGGGGATCTTCGACGGGTACACCGAGCTGGCCGGTTACGGCGCGGCCTTCGACGAGATGTTCGACGGCTCGGGCAACGTCCGGCCGCCCTACAAGGGAATTTTCGCCGAACTCTCGCCCTCGTATGCCGGCGAGTTGGAGGCTCGCACCGAAGCGCTGGGCCGTGCGTTCATCGACCAGGGCATCACCTTCTCGCTGTCGGGACAGGAGCGGCCCTTCCCGCTGGATCTCGTCCCGCGGGTCATCTCGGCGGCCGAATGGACGCGGCTGGAGAAAGGCATCGCCCAGCGGGTGAAGGCGCTGGAGCTCTATCTGGACGATATCTACGGGGAGCAGGAGATCCTGCGCGACGGGGTGATTCCGCGGCGGCTGATCACCTCGTGTGAACACTTCCACCGCGAGGCGGTCGGCATCGTCCCGCCCAACGGTGTACGTATCCATGTCGCCGGGATCGATCTGGTCCGCGACGCCCAGGGCACCTTCCGGGTGTTGGAGGACAACCTGCGTTCGCCGTCGGGGGTGTCCTACGTGATGGAGAACCGCCGGACCATGGCGCGGGTGTTCCCCAACCTGTTCGCCTCGCACCGGGTCCGGGCCGTGGGCGACTATTCGTCGCACCTGCTGCGCGCGCTGCGCAAGGCGGCGGCCACCAACGAGGCCGATCCCACCGTCGTCGTGCTGACCCCGGGGGTATACAACTCCGCCTACTTCGAGCACTCGCTGCTGGCCAGACAGATGGGCGTGGAGCTGGTCGAGGGTCGTGACCTGTTCTGCCGCGACAACACCGTCTACATGCGCACCACCGAGGGTGAGCGCCAGGTCGATGTCATCTACCGCCGCATCGATGACGACTTCCTGGACCCCATGCAGTTCAAACCGGATTCGGTGCTCGGTGTCGCCGGTGTGCTCAACGCCGCACGCGCGGGCAATGTGGTCATCTCCAGTGCCGTCGGTAACGGCGTCGGTGATGACAAGCTGGTCTACACCTACGTGCCGACCATCATCGAGTACTACCTCGGCGAGAAACCGCTGCTGGCCAACGTGGACACCTTCCGCTGCTGGCTGGACGAGGAGCGCGAGGAGGTCCTCGACCGGGTCGACGAACTGGTGATCAAGCCGGTGGAGGGCTCCGGTGGGTACGGCATCGTGTTCGGGCCCGATGCTTCGCCCAAGGAACTCGCCGCGATCTCGAAGAAGATCCGCGCCGATCCGCGCGGCTGGATCGCCCAACCCGTCGTGCAGTTGTCGACGGTGCCGACCAAGATCGGCGACAAGCTCGCCCCCCGGCACGTGGACCTGCGGCCGTTCGCGGTCAACGACGGTGACGAGGTGTGGGTACTGCCCGGCGGACTGACCCGGGTGGCGCTGCCCGAGGGGTCGCTGGTGGTGAATTCGAGCCAGGGCGGTGGTTCCAAGGACACCTGGGTGCTGGCCTCGCGGACCTCCGGCGCCGATCGCGAGTTGGCGGCCGCCGAACTGGTCCCGGCCGCCAAGACCAAATCGGCGAAAGTGCCTCGCGCAGAACAAGTCGCTGAGCTGAGCTCGCAGCAGCAACAACAGAACCAGCAACAGCAACAGGCGCGCAACGATGTGCACGGGAGGCGATGATGCTGGCACGCAATGCCGAATCGCTGTATTGGATCGGGCGTTACGTCGAACGCGCCGATGACACGGCGAGGATCCTCGATGTGGCGGTGCACCAGCTGCTCGAGGATTCCAGTGTCGATCCCGACCAGGCCTCGCGAGTCCTGTTGCAGGCGCTGGGAATCGAGTCGCCGGACCGGGAACTCGACGTGTGGTCGCTCACCGATCTGGTCGCCTTCAGTCGCGATGCTTACGGCGGCAACTCGATCGTCGACTCCATCTCTGCGGCCAGGGAGAACGCCCGCGGTGCGCGCGAGGTGACCTCGACGGAGATGTGGGAGTGCCTCAACACGACCTACAACGCGTTGGCCGAGCGCGAGCGCGCCGCCCGGCGCCTGGGACCCCATGAGTTCCTCGGTTATGTGGAGGGCCGGGCGGCGATGTTCGCCGGTCTTGCCGATTCGACGCTCTCCCGCGACGACGGCTACCGCTTCATGGTGTTGGGCCGTGCCATCGAACGCGTCGATATGACGGTGCGCCTGCTGCTTTCGCGCGTCGGGGACAGTGCGTCGTCACCGGCCTGGGTGACGGTGCTGCGCTCGGCGGGTGCCCACGACACGTATCTGCGCACCTATCGCGGTGTGCTCGACGCCGGCCGCGTCGTGGAGTTCCTGCTGCTGGACCGGCTGTTCCCGCGGTCGGTGTTCTATTCACTGCGGTTGGCCGAGCACAGCCTGGAGGAGCTGCAGAACGGCGTGCACAACCGCATCGGTTCGACCGGTGAGGCGCAGCGGTTGCTCGGGCAGGCGCGCAGCGAACTGGAGTTCCTGCAACCCGGTCTGCTGCTGGAGTCGTTGGCCGACCACCTCGCGGGTCTGCAGAAGACCTGCGCCGATGTCAGCGAGGCGCTGGCGGTGCAGTACTTTCACTCCGCTCCGTGGGTTGCCTGGACCGATGCGGGCAAGCACGGTGCGGTCGTCATCGAAGAAGGGGAGATCTGACAGATGTGGCGGATGCGCGTGGTCCACGCGACCGGATACGCCTACAAGTCCCCGGTCACGGCGTCGTTCAACGAAGCCCGGCTGACCCCCCGATCGGATTCCCGACAGAACGTCATCCTCAACAGGGTGGAGACCGTCCCGGCGACCCGGTCCTACCGTTATGTCGATTACTGGGGCACCGCGGTGACCTCGTTCGACCTGCACGCCCCGCACACCGAACTGGAGGTCACCTCGTCCTCGGTGGTCGAGACCGAGGTCGGTGAGATGCCCGAAGAGGCGGTCAGTTGGGAGGACCTGCGGGCCGAGGCGGTGATCGACAAGTTCGACGAACTGCTCAGCCCCACCGATTACACCCCGGCCAGTAAGCGCATCCATCGGGTCGGGCAGCGGATCGCCAAGGAATACGAACCGCAGGATGCGGTGGTGGCGGCCGCGAACTGGGTGCACAGCGAACTCGACTACGTCCCGGGTACCACCGGTGTGCATTCGTCGGGTCTCGACGCCCTGCGCGAGGGTAAAGGGGTATGCCAGGACTTTGCGCACCTGACGTTGATCCTGTTGCGCAGCATGGGGATTCCGGCCCGTTACGTGTCGGGCTACCTGCATCCCAAGCGCAAGGCGGTGGTGGGGGACACCATCGACGGGCAGAGCCACGCCTGGGTGCAGGCCTGGACCGGCGGTTGGTGGAATTACGATCCGACCAACGACACCGATATCAACGAGCAGTACATCACCGTGGGGATGGGGCGCGATTACGCCGATGTGGCCCCGCTGAAGGGCATCTACTCCGGGGAGGGCTCCACCGATCTGGACGTGGTGGTGGAGATAACCCGGCTGGCCTGACTCAGGCGGTCCCGGTGCACACTCCCGGGTGCACCTGCACCCGGTGCAGGTCGTTGCCGAGTTCGATCTGGCGGTCGAACGCGGTGGCGGCCAGCGCCCGCCACTGATCCTCGGTGCCCGGTGCCATGGCGGGCACGTAATGGGTCAGGATCAGGATGCCGACCCCGGCACGCGCGGCGGTATCGGCGGCCTGTTCCACGGTGGAGTGATAGTCGCAGATATCGCGGACCCGCTGCAGGGGCACTGCATCGATCAGATCGCGACGAATCGCGGTGTGCACCAACGCACCTGCTCCGGAAGTCAACGCGTCCAGCGTGGCGCACGGCACGGTATCGCCGGCGAGCACCACCGAAGCGCCACCATGATCGACGCGGAAGGCGATGGTCGGCGCGACCGGCCGGTGGTCGGTGGGTGCGACGCGCACCTGCACGCCCGCCTCGTCCCATACCGCCCCGTCGGTGTACTCGTGCACCTGCACCCGGGGCGGTTCGGTCAGGTCGGCGTGGTGTTCGAGTCGGTAGGAGATGTCATGGGCGAATGCCGCCAGCGTCGCCCTGACGACGTCGGCGGTGCCAGGGGGCCCGATGATGGGCAGCGGCGTGGGGTCGGGGCTGAACGTACCGATCCACCGGGTGATCAGGACATCGCCCAGATCGGCGATATGGTCGCTGTGCAGGTGGGTCAGCAACAGCGCGCTGAGTTGGGGTGCGCCCGAGCCCGCAGCGGCAAGTCTCTGCAGCACCCCACGGCCACAGTCGACGAGGAATGTCTGCTCGCCCGCGCGGATCAGGGTGGCCGGGCCCGCCCGGTCCGGGTCGGGGATGGGGCTGCCGGTTCCCAGCAGAGTCACCTCGATCATGGCCCACATATACCGCCGCGATCGTCCACACGGGGCCGATCCGACGTAGCCTGGATGTGGCGGAGGTCACATATCGCGGGAGGGTGTCATGCGGATAGCCGACGTGCTGCGGAACAAGGGATCGTCGGTGGCGACGATCGCACCGGAGACATCGGTGGCCGATCTGCTCGCGGGCCTGGTCGGTCGCAATATCGGCGCGATGGTGGTCGTGGGGCCCGACGGGCCGGTCGGTATCGTCTCCGAGCGCGATGTGGTGCACCGCCTGCATGATCTCGGCGGCGATCTGCTGACCAGGCCGGTCTGCGAGATCATGACCACGCATCTGGTGTTCTGTGCGCCCGAGGATTCCGTCGACAGCCTGAGTGCGGCGATGACCCATCACCGGGTACGGCACATCCCGGTGCTGCAGGACGGACGGTTGGCCGGGATCGTGAGCATCGGCGATCTGGTCAAGAGCCGCATGCAGGAACTCGAATCCAGCACGGAGTACTTGCAGGCGTACATCACGCAGGGCTGAATGGACGGGTGCGTGACCCACAGGTGCGACCCGCCGCCCGGTCCGATGTCGATGCCCTGTGCCGGGTGCTGGGCAGGGCGTTCTTCGACGATCCGGTGATGGCGTGGATGCTGCCCGACCCGCAGGCCCGGCGGCGCAAGCTGCACAAGCTGTTCGCCGGACTGACCCGCCATCACCACCTGGCCCGCGGTGGGGTGGAGATCGCCGGCGCGGAGTCCGGTATCGCGGCGGCGGCGCTGTGGGATCCGCCGGATCAGTGGCGCCACACCCCGGCCGAGGAATTGCGCGCGGCGCCCTCGATGCTGCTGACCTTCGGTAAAGCGGTGCGTCGCGGCATGCAGGTGTCGGAGTTGATGAAGCGGTCGCACCCGGACGAGCCGCACTGGTACCTGGCGGTGATCGGCAGTGATCCCCAGGTGCGCGGTGACGGCTTCGGGCACGCGCTGATGCGGTCGCGACTGGACCGCTGTGATGCCGAGTTCGCGCCCGCCTACCTCGAATCCAGCAACCCCGACAACATCGGTTACTACCAGCGGTTCGGCTTCGAGGTCACCGGTGAGATAACCCTCCCCGACGGAGGACCGGTCATGTACCCGATGTGGCGGGACCCGCGGTGAACCCGTCGGCGGTGCGGTGCCGGTAGAGTTCGGTGCTGACCTGCAGGGGAATCCGGTGACAATCCGGAGCTGACGCGCAGCGGTGTGAGGCACGGCCTCGAGCCCGAATGCCTGCGGTCGTGCAATCGTCGACGGCTCCGCGTTTGGGCCCTGTACCGAAGGAAGTCACCGCCGTGCGTGTCATCGTCACGCTGCTTTGTCTCGTCCTCACCGTCACCGCCTGTGGCACAGCCGAGGCGCCGGCCGCCGAACCCGCTGCCCCCGCCGCTGAGGCCGGCCGTACCAGCTATCCGCTGACGCTGCAGAACTGCGGTGTCCAGGTCACCTTCGAGCATGCGCCGCAACGCGCGGTGTCCCTGTATCAGGCTTCCACCGAGATCCTGCTCTCCCTCGGGCTGGCCGACCGCATGGTGGGCACCTCCACCTGGTTCGACCCGGTGCTGCCCGCGTTGGCAGCCGACAACGACCGGGTGCCCCGGATCGCCGACAACGACCCGAGCCTGGAATCGGTGCTCGACCTGGAACCCGACCTCGTCACCTCGGCGAGCGCCCATACGTTCACCCCTGCCGTCGTCGGTGAGCGCAGCCGCCTGGCCGAACTCGGCATCCCCACCTACCAGTCGCCCTCGGTATGCACCGACGCCATCGTCGATGGCGAGACGGTGACACGCACCGCACCTCTGGAGATGGACACCCTGTTTCGCGAAATCAGCGAATTGGCGCAGATTTTCGACGTCCAGGACCGTGGCGCGGAACTGGTGAACCGGCTCAGGACGAGGCTGGACGACGCACCTCGGATCGAGGCCCGCGACGCCACGGTGGCGTTCTGGTTCTCCGGGCTGCGCACCCCCTACCTGGCCGGCTGCTGCTCGGCGCCAGGGCTCTACGCACGTGAGGTCGGTGCCACCAATGTGTTCGCCGATGCCGCCGAGGACTGGCCGGAGATCAGCTGGGAGGCCCTCGCCGACCGCAACCCCGACGTGCTGGTGCTGGCAGATCTGAGCCGCAAACGCATCGACGGCGACGCCCTCGACACCAAGATCGATTTCCTGGAGTCCAACCCGGTGACCAGGAATATGACGGCGGTCCAACAGCACCGGTACGTCGTGCTGACCGGTTCCGAACTCGACCCGGGTATCCGCCAGATCGACGCCGTGGAGAAACTCGCCGACGGCTTCGCGAAGATCGGGGAACCGAAATGATCGTGCGCACCGTGCTCGGCATCGCCGCCGTGGCGGCACTGACCGCCTGCGGACAATCGGAGGTCCACGCCCGCGACGACGCCGCCGCGGGCTATCCCATCACGATCAGCAATTGTGGCCGCGACGTCGTCATTGCTGCGCCGCCCCAGCGCGCGGTCTCACTGAATCAGGGCTCCACCGAGATCCTGCTGTCGCTCGGACTCGCCGACCGGATGGTCGGTACCGCCACCTGGACCGACCCGGTGCGGGAGAACCTCGCGGCGGCCAATGCCACGGTTCCCAAACTGGCGGAGAACAAGCCGTCGCTGGAGACCGTGCTCGACACCGAACCCGATTTCGTATCGGCATCTTTCGCCGGAACGCTCGGGCCCGGCGGCGTGGCAGACCGCGATCAGTTCGAATCCCTCGGTGTGCCGACCTATCTGGCACCCAGTGACTGCGAGGGGAAGGTATCGGTCAACGAAGACGGTGCCCGCACCGAACCGTTCACCATGGCGGCGATCCACCGCGAGATCCGGGAACTGGCACGCATTTTCGACGTCACCGACCGTGGTGAGGAGCTGATTGCCCAGTTGGAACAGCGGATGCAGGCCAACCGGCTGCAGGTCGACGCCGATCTCGGGTACTGGTTCTCCGATATCCGGGCGCCGTACTTCGCCGGGTGCTGCGGTTCGCCGGGAGTCATCACCGACGCGGTCGGTGCGCGCAACATCTTCGTCGACACCACCGAGGAGTGGCCACAGGTCAGTTGGGAGGTGATCGCCGAACGCGATCCCGACGTCCTGGTGCTCGCGGACCTGAGCCGACGCACCATCGACGGTGATGCGCTGGATGCCAAGATCGCCTTCCTGGAGTCCAATCCGGTGACCTCCCGGTTGACCGCCGTGCAGCAGAAGCGCTACATCGTGGTCAACGGCGCCGACCTCAACCCGTCCATCCGCACCGTCGACGGCACCGAGAAGGTCGCCGACGGACTGCGCCGATTCGGATACGTCGCCGAACGTTGACACTTCGCGCGCCCTCGCTGGCAGTCCTGTGGGTGATGGGACTGGCGCTGCTGGTCGCCTCGGCGGCGGTGGCGATCACCATCGGCCCGGCGGCCCTGTCCGTCCGCGACGTCTATGGGATCGTCGCCGAACATCTGGGTGCCGGCCCCTCGGGTGCGACCAGGATCCAGGACGGCATCGTCTGGCAGCTGCGGCTGCCGCGGGTGCTACTGGCCGCCGTCTGCGGTGCGGGGTTGGCACTGTGTGGCGCCATCCTGCAGTCACTGCTGCGCAACCCGCTGGCCGATCCGTTCGTGCTCGGGGTCTCCTCGGGCGCCTCGACCGGTGCGGTGTTGATCGCGGTGCTCGGGGTCGGTGCGGGCGCGTTGACGCTCTCCGGCGGTGCGTTCGTCGGCGCGGTGCTGTCCTTCGGGGTGGTGCTGCTGTTGGCCCATGCCGCGGGTGGCGGCACCGACCGCGTGGTGCTGGCCGGTGTCGCTGCCACACAACTCTTCTCGGCACTGACATCGTTCATCGTGTTGTCGTCGGCGGACGCCGAGCAGACCCGTGGCGTGCTGTTCTGGTTGCTCGGCTCGCTGGCCGGGGTGTCCTGGAATGATGTCGCGGTGTGCAGCGTGGTGGTGGGGGCCGGGCTGGTGTGCTGTCTGGCCTACGCTCGCGCGCTCGACGCCTTCGCCTTCGGCGATGATGCCGCGGCCACCCTCGGGGTGTCGGTCCGGCAGGCCCGCATCGTGCTGCTGGTGATGACTGCGCTGATCACCGCCGCGCTGGTCAGTGCCGCCGGGGCGATCGGTTTCGTCGGGTTGGTGTTACCGCACGCCGCTCGATTCGTGGTGGGACCCGCGCATCTGCGCCTGCTGCCGACGGTGGCGATCTTCGGCGCGGTGTTCATGGTGTGGGTCGACACGTTGGCCCGCACCGTGTTCGCGCCGCAGGAGCTGCCCACCGGGGTGGTGACCGCATTGTTGGGCGTGCCCGCGTTCGCGTTGATCCTGTTGCGCCGCCGGGGGATACCGGCATGAGCCTGCGCGCGGACCGCGTCGGCTGGACCCGCTCGGGCCGGCTGGTGCTCGACGGTGTCACCGTGGAGCCCGCGCTGGGCAGCACCGTGGGACTGCTCGGGCCGAACGGATCCGGTAAGTCCTCGCTGCTGAAATTGCTCGCCGGGGTCGACCATCCCGACGACGGCACGGTCGAACTCGATGGTCGCCCGGTATCCCGGATGTCACGGCGCGCCTTGGCCCGTCGCGTGGCGATGGTCGCCCAGCACGCAGAGACCGAGTTGCACATCACGGTGCGCGATGTGGTGCGGCTGGGCCGGATCCCGTACACCGGCATGATCGGGACGGATACCGAGGGCACGGCGGTGGTGGACCGAGCGTTGGCGGCGACCGGGCTGACAGACATGACGGAGCGCTTCTGGCACACCCTTTCCGGCGGGGAACGCCAGCGCGTCCAGATCGCCAGGGCGCTGGCTCAGGACCCGGACCACCTGCTACTCGACGAGCCGACCAACCACCTCGATATCGCCCATCAGTTGGAGATCCTGGCGCTGGTCCGCCAGTTGGACATCACGGCGGTCGTCGCGCTGCACGATCTCAATCTGGCGGCGATGTTCTGCGATCACATCGTGGTGCTGTCGGGCGGGGTGGTCGTGGCGACGGGCATTCCTGCCGAGGTGCTGACCGAAGAGCTGATCGAGATGGTCTACGGGGTTCGATGCCGGGTCACCGTCGAGGACGGACTGCCACACGTTCGGTTCGCGCCCGGCTGATCAGGCGACCGGTTGGGCCTCCCGATCGGCCAGCGAGTTGTCGGCGAAGGCGCCGCGGTAGCGTGCGGCAGGATGGCTGTCGGGCAACCGGTCGCCTTTGCCCAGCAGCTTGTGGCGTAACGTGCCCGACTTGTCGGTGCCGAGCAGGCCGCGCTCGCGCAGGGTGGGAAACAGCCGATCGGCAACCTCGCGGAAGGATTGCGGAACCGTCGCGTGGTAGACGTTGATTCCGTCGACACCGGCTTCCCGCCATTCTTCCAAGCGATCCGCGATTTCCTCGGGGGTGCCGACGACCCGGTTGGCGCCCTCCAGTACCCAGGCCATATCGCGGATGGTGGGCTCCTCGTTTCCCGACACCTCGGCGGCCCAACGCGTGAAACTCTGGATGCCGGTGAATTCGCCGAGTTCACTGATCGGGGTATCCAGCGGCAGACCGCCCGCATCGATACCGGCGTCACCGAGTGCGTGCAGAGCGATGCCCTCCAGATCGAGGTAGCGCTTGAGTTCGTCATTGCGCCGGATCGCATCGGCATGGGTGTCACCGATGACGAACGACAGGCCCTGGGCGAACGTGATGTCGGACGGGTCGCGCCCGTGCTGGGCTGCCAGCAAACGGGTTTCGGTGATCAGCCGGTGCGCGTCCGCAGGTGTCGGGCTGCCGATGTAGACCCCTTCTGCGTTGCGGGCCGAGAAGAGCTGACCGGCAGGCGAGGACCCGGCCTGGAAGAGCACCGGTGTGCGTTGCGGGGAGGGCGAGGTGAAATGCGGGCCTTCGACGCTGTACCGGGGCCCGATGTGGTTGATCTTGTGGATCTTCGCCGGGTCGGAGTGCACGCCGCGCTGCTTGTCCTGGACCAGCGCGTCCTCGTCCCACGAGCCCTCCCACAGTTTGTAGGCCACGTCGACGTACTCGTAGGCCCACTCGTAGCGCTCATCGTGGGCGAGGGTGCCCTCGTGGCCGAAGCTACGGAACATGTTGGCGTTGAAGCTGGTCACGATGTTCCAGCCCAGCCGGCCCTCGGTGTAATGGTCGAGTGAGGACATCCGCCTGGCGAAGTTGAACGGGTGGTCCTGGATGATCGAGCTGGTGAACACGATGCCGAGGTTCTCCGTCGCCGCGGCGAGGGCGGAGGCCAGCACCGAGGGATCGTTGACCGGGATCTGGATGCCCGCCTCCACGGACTTGCGCCAGTTGCCGTTCCACGGCGCGCGCAACCCGAAGACATCGGCGAAGAACAGCAGATCGTAGCCCGCCTTGTCGACCTCGGCGGCCAGCGACGTCCAGTGCCGCAGGGAGTTGAACTCGTGGTTGCGCGCCTCCGGTGCCCGCCACAATCCATGCAGCACATGGGATGCGGTGTTCATGACGAATGCCGAGTAGTAGAGCGGCTTGGTGCGTCGGTCGGTCATGAGCTGGTCTCGCGTCCCGCGGAGACCGATTCGCCGATCGGGCCCAGGGTGTCGCGGATGAGGGCGTTGTCGGTGGTCTGCAGGAATTCGGCGATCTTCGGGTCGGAGAAGGTGGCGATCAGCTTCTTGACGTTCGGGTCGTCGAGATGTTTGTTGCTGACCACCAGGCCGCCCTCGCTGCCTGCTGGCGCGGGATGGCGGTCCAGGATCTGGTCTTCGCGCAGTCCCGCGGCATACACATCGGAGATGTGCACCACCACGGCGTCGACATCGGCCAGGCTGCGGGCCAGTTGGCCGATCGGTACCTGGACGAACTCGTAGTCCTTCGGGTTGGTGGCCACATCACTGAGCTGGGGCAGCCCCTCGACGGTGTCCTTGCCCGGCGCCAAGGTGATCTGACCGGCCTCGGCGAGATCCAACAGGGCAATGGCCTGACCGGCGGGATCGTCGCGCAGGGCGATCTTGGCGCCGGCGGGCAGTTGGTCCCAGCTGTCATACTTGTCGGAGTAGGTGGCCTGATCCCAGGTGAATGTCGGTGCGGCCAGCGTCAGTTCGAAACCGTTGGCGGCGATGGCATCGTTCAGGAACGGCTGGTGCTCGAAGAAGTTGCCGGCTACGGTACCGGCGTCGACCGCGCGGTTGATCTCGATCAGATTGTCGATCTGGACGGGTTTGATGGTGATTCCGTGCTCGGGTGCGATGTTTTCGCTGATATAGGCCAGTAGGTTCTCGGCCGCGATATCGGTACTCCAGGTGGCCACCTCGAGCTCGGTGCCGAAGGGCTGGTCTCGATTGGCGGTCTGGCTGTAGACGATTCCGCCGATGACGACGGCGACGATGCCGGCGGCCGAGGCGATCCACGGCCACCGCTTGCGCTGTCTGATCTCGATGTCTGCCGCCGGGCTGTGCTGGTCTGTCATGTGTTCCTCTGTTCTCGTCGGGTCAGCGGGTGAGTGCTTTGACCGCGCGGTCGCCGGTGAACTGCACCAACTGAATGGTGAGGATCAGCGCGATCACGGTGGCGATCATGATGTTGTCGTCGAACCGGTTGTAGCCGTAGGTGATTGCGAGGTGTCCGACGCCGCCGGCGCCGATCGATCCGGCGATCGCCGAGTACTCGATCATCGCGATGGTGTTGACGGTCAGGGCGCCGGCCAGCGCAGGAAGCGCCTCGGACAGCTGCACGGACCGGATCACCTGGACGTGCGAACCGCCAGAGACCAGTCCCATGTCGGCGACATCGGTGCGAACCTCGCGCAGAGCGTTCTGGACGAGGCGGGCGAAGAAAGGTATCCCGGCGACCGTCATCGGCACGATCGCGGCGGCTATGCCGATGGTGGTGCCGACGATGAATCGGGTTATCGGGATGATCGCGGCCATCAGGATCAAGAACGGCAGGGATCGGCCGATGTTGACGATCGTGTTCAGCACGTTGAACACCCGCGGGTCCGGGAACAGCCCGAACGACGACGTGTTGTGCAGCACGATGCCCACCGGTGTGCCGATCAGCACCACGAGCGTCATCGTCACCCCGACCATCACCCAGGTCTCACCGTAGGCGGGTAGGAGCAGATCGGGGACCCGTGCCCATGGGGTGCTGAAGTCTTCGGCGGCAAGCAGGTTCATGCCGCTTCCTCATCGCTGGCGGCGCCGACGGCACGCACGTGCAGTCCGCGGTCACGCAGGTGATCGGCGAAACCGGCTGGTGCGCCGGGGGAGATGGCGAGCACGGCGCGGCCCACCGCGACGCCGCGGATCGCCTCCACGCTGGCGCTGAGCACACTGACCTGTGCACCGGCCAGTCCCGGTGTGGACCTGATGGAGGTCAACCAATCCAGCGGGACATTGCGCGAGGCATACGAGACCTCCCATACGTCGCCGGGTGTGCGCACGGGCGCGCTGGGACGATCGGGTAACAATTCATGTGCCAGAGCAGAATTCGGATCGAGGATGATGTCCTCGACGGAGCCGCTCTCGATGATGCGGCCGTTGTCGATGCGGGCCACCGAGTCGGCGATCTCACGGACCACCTCCATCTCGTGGGTGATCAGGATGATCGAGAGGCCGAACTCGTCGCGCAGTTCGCCGAGCAATCCAAGGATCGACTGGGTTGTGGCCGGGTCCAGCCCGGACGTGGCCTCGTCGGAGAGCAGGTTGGACGGCCCGAGCGCGAGCGCCCGGGCGATACCGACCCGCTGCTTCTGGCCACCGGAGAGCTGGGCGGGGTAGAACTCGCGACGATCACCGAGTCCGACCCGTTCCAGGAGTCTGTCGACCCGGGCGGCCGCGGAGCCCTCGGTGGCGTGCAGGTATTGCAAAGGCAGCGCGATGTTCTGGGCCACGGTGCGGCGGCGCAGCAGCGGGGCGGTCTGGAAGATCACGCCGACACTGCGGCGGGCGGCCAGTAGTTCGGCACGGTCGAGGCGGGTGAAGTCCTTGCCGTCGACCCGCACGGTGCCGCTGGTTGGCCGTTCCAGGAAACTCACACAGCGCGACAACGTGCTCTTTCCGGCGCCACTCGGTCCGACGACGGCCAGGATCTCACCGCTGCCGACCGATAGGGAGATATCGTCGAGGACGGTGCGGTCGCCGAACCTCTTGGTCAGATTCTCGATCTCGATCACGTTGACTCTCTTGGTTGATCCGCCCCGGGGTCGGACGGCACGGAGCGCTGGCACACCTTTGCGCGAATCCGCTCAAGATACGTACTGGGCCGCCGCCGCGGAACCGTAGCGATCTGATTGATCCGAAGTACGTCACAATTGTCGAAAGTCACTGTCGCTGAGTAGATTTGTCGGATGCGACTGGATTTCTGCCCGGTATCGATGAAGCGGAGCGTCGGAGGGGTGCCGACGTGGTGACGGTGAAGTTTCATTGGTATCTGCCCACGCACGGCGACACCACGACGATCGCCGACAACCGAGGAGATTCGGCGAGCCGTGCGCGTTCACACCTGCAGCCGACGCTGGAGAACCTGACCGCGCTGGTGCGCACCGCCGAGGATCTGGGGTTCGAGGCCGCCCTCACGCCGACGGGATCCCATTGCGAGGACTCGTGGTTGGCCACCGCGGCATTGGCCCAACACACCGAGCGGCTCAAATTCCTGGTGGCGTTCCGGCCCGGCGTGCTCTCACCGACACTGGCCGTCCAGCAGGTCAGCACCTACCAGCGCTTCACCGGAAACCGGTTGGCCCTCAACATCGTCACCGGCGGCGACGATGCCGAGATGCGCCGCTACGGCGATGCGATCGACAAGTCCGCGCGGTATCGGCGAACCGCCGAGTTCCTGACCGTGGTCCGCGGCTCATGGAGCAATCCGGAGTTCACCTTCCGCGGTGAGTTCTACGACGTGGCGAACGCCAGGACGGCCTATCCGGTGCAGCAGGTGCCCACGGTCTACTTCGGCGGCTCCTCACCCGAGGCGATCGAGGTGGCTGCCGAACATGCCGATGTCTACCTGACGTGGGGTGAGCCGCCGGATCAGGTCGCGGAGAAGATCGACCGGGTGCGCGTCGCGGCGGCACGGCACGGACGGGAAGTGCGGTTCGGCCTGCGCCTGCACACCGTGGCGCGGCCCACCGAGGAGCAGGCCTGGCAGCGCGCCGAAGAACTCATCGCCGGCCTGGACCCCGACGCCGTGCGCCGTGCCCACGATCGCTACCTGTCCAGCGGCTCGGAGGGGCAGCGCCGGATGGCGGCGCTGACCACCGGTCACCTGGTCGACGCGCGCAGCCTCGAGGTTCATCCCGGGCTGTGGGCCGGTCCGAGCCTGTTACGCGACGGCGCGGGTACCGCGGCGATCGGCAGCTACGAGCAGGTTGCCGCGGTGTTTGCGGAATACGCGGGGCTGGGCATCAGCGAGTTCGTGCTCTCGGGCTACCCGCAGGCCGACGAGATCCGTCATGTCGGCCACGGCGTGCTGCCGCTGGTGCGTGCGGGCGTGCCGGCCTGAATCAGGTCGCCTTCGCGGCAGCGAAAATCAGGACGCCTTCGCGGCAGCGAAAATCAGGACCACGAGAACTCGGCGCGCAACCGGGTCGCGACCAGTTCGAACTTCTCGCGCTCCAGGATCGCGCCCTCGCGCCGAATCCCGTCCTCGGGCACGTCGAGCACCCGGTCCAACCGCACCCAGCTGGGCCGGGCCTCGTAGTCCCAGCTGCCGGTGCCGATGCCAACCCAGTCACCGTCGGTGGCGTGCCGGTCCTGGCTGGACAGCATGAGTCCCAGTAGCATGCGCTGGTCGCGCCCGACGACGAGGACCGGTCGGTCCTTGCCGCGGGTGGGGTCGTCCTCGTAGACCACCCAGGTCCACACGATCTCGCCGGGGTCGGCACGGCCGTCCAGGTCAGGGGAGTACTCGATGCGCCTGGCCCGATGCGCGGTCGGAACACTTGCGCTGGTCACCGGGCGTCCGGCGGTGATCGCCGTCGGCGGCCGCTGGGCGGCTTGCGCGCCGGCCAACGCGTCCAGACCGATTTTCAGCCCCTGTTGCAGGACCCGCTCGGGCTTGGGCAGCTGCCGGATGATCTTGGGTGCTTCGTTGAAGACAAGGTGCTCCGCGAAGCGTTGGAAGGTCTTCCACTGCGACGCCATGTGACGAGCATAGGTCGCGATTGTGAGGCGACGGCCTGCTGTCGATACGCTGGACCCACCTATCGCGCTTCGACCAGGAGATTCCCATCAGTAGTTTCGCCGACAAGACGTTCACTGCGCCGGCGCAGATCAGGAACTTCTGCATCATCGCGCATATCGACCACGGTAAATCGACCCTGGCCGACCGGATGCTTGGCATCACCGGCGTCGTCGCCGACCGCGACATGCGGGCCCAGTACCTGGACCGGATGGACATCGAACGCGAGCGCGGGATCACCATCAAGGCCCAGAACGTGCGGCTGCCGTGGACGGTCACCGCCGAGGACGGCACCGAAGAGAACTACGTCCTGCATCTGATCGACACCCCCGGCCACGTCGACTTCACCTACGAGGTGTCGCGCGCTCTGGAGGCCTGCGAGGGGGCGGTGCTGCTGGTCGACGCCGCGCAGGGCATCGAGGCCCAGACGCTGGCGAACCTCTACCTGGCGCTGGACCGGGACCTGACCATCATCCCTGTCCTGAACAAAATCGACCTGCCCGCCGCCGACCCGGACCGGTACGCCGGGGAGATCGCGCACATCATCGGCTGTGAGCCAGAGGACGTGCTGCGGGTGTCCGGCAAGACCGGTGTCGGCGTGCGCGAACTGCTCGACGAGGTGGTCCGGCAGATCCCGGCCCCGGTCGGGGATGCCGACGCCCCCGCGCGAGCAATGATCTTCGACTCGGTGTACGACATCTACCGCGGTGTGGTGACCTACGTGCGGGTCGTGGACGGCAAGCTCAATCCCCGCGAGAAGATCAAGATGATGTCCACCGGTGCGACGCACGAGTTGCTCGAGGTCGGCATCGTCTCGCCCGAACCGAAGGCCTCCGACGGCCTCGGGGTCGGCGAGGTCGGTTACCTCATCACCGGCGTGAAGGATGTCCGGCAGTCGAAGGTCGGCGATACCGTCACCACCGCGCGCCAGGGCGCCACCGAGGCGCTCACCGGCTACCGCGAGCCGCGCCCGATGGTGTACTCGGGCCTGTACCCGGTGGACGGCTCGGACTATCCGGTGCTGCGCGAGGCGCTGGACAAGTTGCAGCTCAACGACGCCGCGCTGACCTATGAGCCCGAGACATCGGTGGCGCTGGGCTTCGGCTTCCGGTGTGGGTTCCTCGGCCTGTTGCACATGGAGATCACCCGCGAGCGCCTGGAGCGTGAGTTCAATCTCGACCTCATCTCGACGGCCCCCAACGTGGTCTACCGGGTGGTCAAAGAAGACAACACCGAGATGGTGGTGACCAACCCGTCGGACTGGCCCGAGGGCAAGGTTCGCGCCGTCTACGAACCGGTGGTCAAGACGACGGTCATCGCGCCCAGCGAGTTCATCGGCACCATCATGGAGCTGTGCCAGTCCCGCCGCGGTGAGCTCGGCGGGATGGACTATCTGTCCCCGGAGCGCGTCGAGCTGCGCTACACCATGCCGCTGGGCGAGATCATCTTCGACTTCTTCGATTCGTTGAAGTCCCGCACCCGCGGTTACGCAAGCCTGGACTACGAGGAGGCCGGCGAGCAGGAGGCCGACCTGGTGAAGGTCGACATCCTGCTGCAGGGCGAGGCCGTCGACGCGTTCAGCGCCATCGTGCACAAGGACGGCGCCGCGGCCTACGGCAACAAGATGACGACCAAGCTCAAGGAACTCATCCCGCGCCAGCAGTTCGAGGTGCCGATCCAGGCCGCGATCGGTTCGAGAATCATTGCCCGCGAGAACATCCGGGCCATCCGCAAGGACGTGCTGTCCAAGTGCTATGGCGGTGACATCACCCGTAAACGCAAGCTGCTGGAGAAGCAGAAGGAGGGCAAGAAGCGGATGAAGACCATCGGCCGGGTCGATGTCCCGCAGGAGGCCTTTGTCGCGGCGTTGTCCACCGAGGCCGTCGCGGACAAAGCCAAGAAGTGACTCGCAGGCGCGTCATCGGTCACAATGGCGCGGTGAACACAGCAGCCGCGTCACGCGTGCGATACGCCCGTCATGCCGTCCTGGCCGCTGCCGTCGGCTGCGCGCTGCTCACCGGCTGCACCAGCACCGTGAGCGGTCAGGCGATCCGTGATCCGAATGCCGTGCCCGCCGATATCCCACTGCTTCGCGAGCGCCAGCTCGATGATGTGTTGCTGCCCATCAGCGAGATCAACTCCATCATGGGCTCGGACACCATGGAGGTGACCGGTGAGCTCGACCAGATGGTCGACCACTCGCGCGACGTGTCCAATCCCGAGTGCCTCGGTGCGATCTTCGGGGCCGAGCAACCGGTCTACGGCGACAGCGGTTACACGGCGGTGCGCGATCAGGTCTCGCGCGAACCCGATGAGGACAACGCGCACTGGGTCGAGCAGACCGCGGTGCTCTATCCCTCCGCCGATGACGCAAAGCAGTTCTTCGACGACTCCCAGTCGATGTGGAAGAAATGCGCAGGCTCCTCCATCGACATCGACGACGGTACCGACAGCTACACCTGGCAGATCGAAGATCTGACCGATAGCGGCACCGTGCTCACCCAGGTGACCGCGCAGGAGAATGCCGACGGTTGGGAATGCCAGCACGCGTTGTCCTTCGCATCCAACCTCACCGTCGAGGCCTGGGCATGTAGTTACGGCGCGGGCGACGAAGCGGCGGAGATCACCGCGAAGATGCTGGAGAACGCCGCGAAGTAGGCGCCTGCACTCCGTCCTAGGGTGTGTGGTGTGAGCGCTGAGGACCGTGCCCGCTGGGACACGGTGTACACCGAGAGTGACGCTGAGCGCGTGGCCGCGCTACCGGCTGTGTTCGGCGGTGTGGAGGATGTGTTCCCGCGCACCGGTACGGCCCTCGACATCGCCTGCGGCACAGGCGGTGCCGCGGTGTGGATGGCGCAGCGCGGACTTCGGGTGCACGCGGTCGACGTCTCGGCGGTGGCCATCGCCCGGGCGCGTCGGCTCGCCGAACAGACCGCTGTGCCGGTCGCTTTCGACGTCGCCGATCTCGATGCAGGTCTGCCGTCGGGCGAACCGGTCGATGTGCTGCTGTGCCACAAGTTTCGCGATACCGCCTTGTACGGATCGATGATTGCGCGGCTGAGGCCGGGCGGGCTGTTGGCGATCTGTGTGCTCAGTGAGGTCGGCGCCACCCCTGGTCGATTCAGGGCGGTTGCCGGTGAATTGCGTGCGGCTTTCGATCATCTCGATGTGATCGCCGACGGCGAGGGCGGGGGACAGGCATGGTTGGTAGGGCGTCGCTGACGTCCGCATCCAACCCGCCGCCGTATTGAGCGGGACAGCATGGTTCAGAAGATGAACCCCGCATACGGCTCCTGCGGCACCGCGAACAACTCGTCGGCTGCGGCCAACGCCATCGGATCGTGCACAGCCACCAGGCCCGCCGATGCGAGATCACGCCACGACGTGCCACCGAGCAGTGCGGCTCCGAGGCCGGCAATATCGGCGACGAGCTGCGCCGGGTTGGATGTGGTCTGAACTCCGTCCGCCGAGATCGCAAACGTCGCGCAATTGTGACTCAGCAGCGGATCCTCGATCTGCACGGTCACACTCCGTGTCCCGGCGTAGGTACGCCGACTCAGCGCCTGTGCCACATCGACCACTCGCAACCAGGTTTCGTCATGCACGCCGGTGACTCGGGCAGCACGTCGGTCGCGCAACAGCCATGGCAACGGACTGTCCACGGGGGCCTGGGTGAACACCAGCCGGTCCACCAGATCCAGATCCAGCAGGAAGCGCAGCAAGCCCACATAGGCCTGCTCGCTGGGGGCGAACAGATCGTCGACGACGACGGTGCGCTGATCGCTGGTGAACCAGGTGTCGGTGCCCACCGGGTGGTAGCGGACGAACCCGGTCTCCTCGCCGGCCGGACCATGCACGGCGACGAAACGCGCACCGACAGTACTCTCGGCGCGTAACTGCTGATTGAGCCACCAGTGCGGGTCACGGTCGATCGACCCCGGGCGCACGCCGCGGTGCGCGGCATAGATTCGGGGCAGCGCGTCCCACTCCTGGCCGGGTTCGATCAGCCGCACCGGCCCGCCCGCCGCGACCCCGGGACGCAGTGCGGCCCGAGCGGTGCGTACCTCGACGGTGGCGGTTGAGCTCGCGACCGAGTAGCCGAAGCGCTCGTAGATCGTTGCCTCCGATGCCCGCAACGAGGCCAACACCTCCCCGCGATCGGCGATATCGCGCAACTGATGCTGCAACAGCGCGGTCGCGATACCGCGGCGGGTGTACGACGGCAGCACGCCCACGTGGGTCACCGCGGCATGACCCACCCGCGCACCACCGGGCAGGGTCATGGTGCTGGTGGTGGAATCGGCGGTGGCGGCCAGCTTGCCCTCGACGAATACGCCGAGCGTGCGCCCCGGCTCCAACAGCTTTCCGATCACACCGCGCTGGCGCTCGTTGAGCGGCGGAAAACCGATCATCGCGGTGCGGAAGATGTTGCCCGCCTCGATCAACTCGTCCTCGGCGGTCAACACCCGGATGTCATGGCTCACCCGTCGATCATCCCAGGTCCGGCCTGCTCGCCGGCTGCCTAGGCGGAGCCCTCCGCGATGCGGCGGACCGCGTCGATGAACACGTCGATCTCGTCGAAGGTGTTGTAGAACGCGAACGACGGCCGCACCGTGGCCTCCAGACCCAGCCGACGCAGAATGGGCTGCGCACAGTGGTGGCCGGCCCGCACCGCGATGCCCTCGGCATTGAGCGCCTTGCCGACCTCCAGGGGCTCGTGACCGGCCAGCACGAACGACAGCACGCTCGCCTTCTCCTCGGCGGTACCGACCAACCGCACCCCGGTGATATCGGCCAGCCGCGGTGTCGCGTAGTCGAGCAGCGCGTGCTCATAGGCCGCGATCCGCTCGATACCGACCCGTTCCACGTAGCGCAACGCCTCGCCAAGACCGACGGCGTCGGCGATGTTTCCGGTGCCCGCCTCGAACTTGTTCGGAATGTCCTGGAAGATGGCACGTTCCAAGGTGACATCGGCGATCATGTTGCCGCCGCCCTGCCAGGGCGGGGTCTCCGCGAGCGCCTCCTCGGTGCCGTACAGCACCCCGATCCCGGTGGGCCCGAAGATCTTGTGCCCGGAGAACGCCACGAAGTCCGCCCCGAGCGCCTGCACGTCGATGGGGATGTGCGGGACCGACTGGGCGGCGTCGATGAGCACCCTGGCACCGTAACGGTGCCCGAGTTCGACGATCGTCTGCACCGGTGTCACGGTGCCCAACGCGTTGGAGACCTGCGTGGCCGCAACCAGTTTGGTCTTCGGCCCGAGCAGCCTCTCGAACTCACCCAGCAGCAGATTGCCCGCATCATCGACCGGGGCCACCTTCAGCACCGCGCCGGTCCGCTGTGCAAGTAGTTGCCACGGAACGATATTGGCGTGATGTTCCAGATGCGTGATGACGATCTCGTCACCGGCGCCCAGGTGCTTGCCACCCCACGAGTGGGCCACCAGGTTGATGGCCTCGGTGGTGCCGCGCACGAAGATGATCTGTTCGCTCTTGCCGGCGTTGAGGAAACGTCGCACCGTGTCACGGGCATCCTCGTAGGCATCGGTGGCCCGCGCTGCCAACTCGTGTGCCGCCCGGTGGATGTTCGAGTTCTCGTGCGCGTAGAAATACGCCAGCCGGTCGATGACCGCCTGCGGTTTCTGCGTGGTCGCCGCGTTGTCGAACCAGATCAGCGGTTTGCCGTTCACGGTCTCCCGCAGGATCGGGAAGTCGGCCCGGATCGCACTGACATCGAAGATCTCGTGGTCATCGCGGATCGCCGGAACCGGCTCACCGGCAACGATATTGGATTCGGGACGCTGCAGGAAGTAGTAACTGTCGGCATCCGCCGATGCCGGCGCCGCGCCGGTCCACCCCAAGTTCGGGATGTCCGGGACGGTACCGGGCCAGGACGGCGCTGAACCGCGCTGGGGCGAGCGAAGCGACGGGGAAGGGTTCGGCGCGGCCGGTGCGGATGGGGGAGTCGCGAGCACACCCGGTGTGGTCGGGACCAGCCCGGACGTCACCGCGAATGCCTCGAACCCACCGAACGGCACCACGGGGCTCACCGCGGCGCCCGCCGAGGTCGCGCTGGTGACATCCGGGGCGACTCCACGCGGGGCCACCGCGGTGGTAGCGGGTGGGCTGTCCGGACCGGGCCGCAGGCTCGTGGCGAACAACTGGCTTGCCAGCGCCGACAGGTCGGCCTCGCTCAGCGGGAGGTCACTTGTACTCATGGAAGTGGTCCACTCCGACGTCCTCCAGGACCGCCAGCGCATCGTCGGTGAGCACCGCCAGCGATGAGTACAGCGTGACCAGGTACGACGCGATCGCCGAGCGGTTGATACCGGTGAAGCGCACCGACAACCCCGGGGCCTGCTCGCCGACCAGGCCCGGCTGGAACAGGCCCACCACGCCCTGGCGCTCCTCGCCGGTGCGGACCAGGATGAACTTCGTCTTCCCGTCGGTCACCGGCACCTTGTCACTCGGCACGATCGGGATACCGCGCCACGTGATGAACTGCGCGCCGAACAGGCTGACCACTGGCGGCGGAACCCCGCGCCGGGTGGCCTCCCGGCCGAACGCGGCGACGCCCAGCGGGTTGGTCAGGAAGAAGGCAGGCGTCTTCCACACCTTCGTGATCAACGAGTCCAGGTCGTCCGGGGTGGGGGTTCCGTGCAGGGTCTGGATCGTCTGCTCCGGGGTGACCTGTGACAGCAGGCCGTACTCCGGGTTGTTGACCAGTTCGTACTCCTGACGCTCCTTGATGGTCTCGATGGTCAGCCGCAGCTGCTGGGCGACCTGATCATGCGGGCTGGAGTACAGGTCGGAAACGCGGGTGTGCACGTCGAGCAGGGTCGAGATGGATCGCAGCGTGTACTCACGCGGGCTGGTCTCGTAGTCGACATACGTCTCGGGCAGCGGATCGTCGGTGCCGACGCCCTCGTCGGCATGGATGGCGACGCGGTCGGGGTTGACGACGCGGTTCACGCGGTAGATGCCCGCCTCCACCGGCACCCAGGACAGCAGGTGCAGCAGGAAACGCGGCGTGATGGTGGACAGCTGGGGAACGGTCTTCGTGGCGTTGGCGAGTTGCCGCGCGGCGAGATCGCCGAGTGCCTGCGATTCGTTCTGGGCAGACGTCATGGGGTGCTACCTCCGACGGGTTCTGTTGTGATCATGCGGCGGCCACGATACGGCCCGAAAACGAATCCGACAGCCTTGGCGCGCACGGTGAAGTTAAACCCACCACTGGCATTTCCGCCGGTTTGGGCCTATCGTGGCGCTCATGTCCCACGACGATTCGTTGCGTGCCGCCATGGTGCGCTGTGTCGTCGTGTCGTGTTGTTGTTGTTGTTGATTTTCTGACGTCGACCCCCGCGTCCGTTCCCGCCCTCTCTCGGCGGTATGCGGATTCGCGCAGTTCATAGCCTTCAGAAAGCTCACAGCAATGCCCGCTCTCGCTCTGCATCCCGTCGGCACCGCACCGGTGTCGGTGCGTCGTACGGTGCGCCGCACCGCCGATATCCCACGGATGACCCGATATCGCGGCGGCACCTACTCGCCGACCGTGGACACCGTGGTCTTCACCGACGGCAGTGTCGCGCGCACCGACCTGATCCGGCTCAATCCCGGGATCGACTCCTACTCAGTGGATTTCATGGGCGCCGCACCGACACGTCCGTCGCGGTACCGCCCGGCGAATTGGTCGGCTGTGCGCAATTCCTCGGCGCGCGCATACGAGGCAGAGGTGGACTGGATCATCAGGAACTCGTATCCCACGCTGGGCACGGTGGAACTGAGCCATCGGGTGTTCGCTGCCGGAACCCTGGGTGGCACAGCACATCTGGCCGAGCACGAGGCCATCGCGGCCACCCAGGCCGCGATCTGGCATTTCACCAATGGGTTGCGTCTGGACAACCGGCCGCTCGATGTGCCCGTCGCGATGACCGAAGAGCCGGGTGCCCTGATCTTCGAGTTCGACGGTACGCCACAGCTTTCCGGGTACACCGTGGACCTGGCGTCCGATCGCGCCGTGTCGATGCAGCTGCAGAAGTCTTGCGATGGCATCACCTGGCGCGATGTGACGGCCTCCGGCCTGAACGTGCCCGCCGGCCGTGGCACGCACCGGCGCCGGCTCGGGGTGGGCACGACCACCTCGGACGCCGTGGCCGGACAGGCACACCGGGGCTACCGGTTCTATCGGTTGCAGGTGGTGACCGAGGTCGGATCGTCGGGGGAATCGGTGACGATCGACGATGTGAGCTTCACGCTGCACGGTTCGGGGCGGTACCGCAATGCCGACCGTGTCGTCGCGCTCTACGACCACCTGATCGCCGGGGCGGAAAACGCGCGCCGGGCCACGGTGGCGCCGCGGCTGACCACCGATCGGGTGACGGTACAGACAGATCTGCTGGGACCGTTCGGTTTTCATGCGACCGACGCGGCGGCGCTGAGCTCGTCGGCCGGGCAGATCGTCGATGCGGCCGGTGTGCCGATCGCGGGTCCGGTGGCACCGGGCGCCGACATCTACCTTCGTCACACCGGCAACGCGGCCGTCACGATCACCGCACGTGTGCCCGCCACCGGTGACGGTTTCGGTGGTCGGGTGCTGACCGGTATCGCCTACGAGGACGAACGGCTGACCCCGGTGGCGCTGGCCATCCCCACCCCGACGGTCATCGAGTTCGAGATCACCGTCTCGGCGTGACCGGGTGCGCTACATCGGCGCATTGGCCGGCTGGAAGGTCCCGGTGCTGTCGGCTTCCTCCTCGGCGCGGATCACGTGCACCACTGCGTTGATCAGCGCGAGATGGGTGAATGCCTGCGGGAAGTTACCCAGATGCCTGCCGGTGCGCGGTTCGATCTCCTCGGCGTAGAGGTGCAGCGAGCTGGCAAACGACAACAACCGCTCGCACAGCCGCTTCGCCCGGCGCACCTCGCCGATCTCGACCAGCGCGGACACCAGCCAGAACGAACAGATGGTGAAGGTGCCCTCCTCGCCGGACAGCCCGTCGTCGGTCTCCTCGGTGCGGTACCGCAGTACCAGTCCGTCCTCGGTGAGCTCCTCGGCGATCGCCATCACGGTGGCCCGGATCCGCGGGTCGTCGGGAGGCAGGAAACGGGTCAGCACCGCCAGCAACAGCGACGCGTCCAGCGCATCGTCACCGTAGCGCTGGGTGAGCACCCCGCGGGAATCCACGCCGTGGGCCAGGATGTCGGCCTTGATCTCCTCGGCGATCTCGCGCCACTGCTGGGCATAGGACTTCTCGCCCTGCAGCTCAGCCAATTTGGACCCGCGGTCCATGGCGACCCAGCACATGATCTTGCTGGAGGTGAAGTGCTTCGGCTCCCCGCGCACCTCCCAGATCCCGCGATCGGGTTCCTTCCAGTGTTTGATGGTCTCCTCGACCTGATTCTTCAACACCGGCCACAGCGCCTCCGGAATCTGCTCACGCGACTTGGCGTGCAGAT
Source organism: Mycolicibacterium neoaurum ATCC 25795 (assembly GCF_000691525.1). Classification (GTDB taxonomy): domain Bacteria; phylum Actinomycetota; class Actinomycetes; order Mycobacteriales; family Mycobacteriaceae; genus Mycobacterium; species Mycobacterium neoaurum. Next base: position 131,846 of record NZ_JMDW01000005.1, on the reverse strand, counting down.
ACACCGAATCGAGCATGGTGCCCCAGATATCGTGCTGCATCTGATTGTAGGCGCCGTTGCCGATCCGCACCGGTCGCGAATAGTCGTATCCCGAAAGGTGATTGAGCTCCTCCTCGACCAGGCTGCGCTCCCCGCCGACGCCGTACATCACCTGCAGCGGGTGGCGTTCACCGTTGGTGGCCCCGGACACGTCGGCGATGAAGGAGAAGAAATCGTCGGCTTCGCGGTCCAGGCCGAGGGTGTAGAGCCCCCACAACGCGAACGTCGAGTCCCGGATCCACGAATAGCGATAATCCCAGTTCCGTTCGCCCTGCGGGGTTTCCGGCAACGAGGTGGTGCTGGCGGCCAACAGGGCGCCGGTCGGGGAGTAGACGAGGCCTTTCAGGGTCAACGCGCTGCGCTGCAGATAGGCCCGCCACGGGTGGTCCGGGAAATCGCCGATGTTGATCCACTGGCGCCAGGACTCACTGGTCTTCCACATCTTGTCCGCGGCTTCCTCGAAGTTCTGCGGCGCGGGATGTTTCGACCAGCTCAGCGCGACGAAAACCTTGTCACCCTCGGTCAGCCGGGTGCGGGCGCGCGCCTCGTGTCCCTCCAGGCCGATGCGCAGGTTCGTCGTCAGCCGCAGGGTCGGATTGGCGTCGGGATCCTTGCTCGCCCGCGCGATCGCCTCACCGTAGGCGGACGAGGAGTACTCCCAGGTGGCCGGGCTGCGCCCGTAATCGAAGTTCGGTTCGCAGTTCATCACCAGCTCGACGACACCGCTGACGCAGCGCACCGTACGTAGCAGGATGTGCTCGGCATCCCAGTCGGTGGGGGTCCGGCGGTGGGTGCGCGACCGGGTCTCGGTGTCATGCCACGGTCCCATCACCAGGGCGTCGCGCACGATCATCCAGCCGGTGTGGGTCTGCCAGGTGGTCTCCATGATGAGGCTGCCCGGCAGGTAACGCCGTGCCGAGGGCACCGAGACGCCGTAGGGGCTCAACCGGAAGTGGCCTGCGCCACGGTCCAGGATGGCACCGAACACGCTGGGGGAGTCGGGGCGCGGGACGCACAGCCATTCCACCGAACCGGCGGAGGACACCAGGCAGGTGTTCTCACAGTCGGAGAGGAAGCCGTAATCCGCGATGGGCGGGAACGGGTTTCGCAAGGCTCCGGTGGGTGCGTAGGCGATGGGCGCCGTCGCGGTGAACGGCGTCGGCATCGAATCGTGATCGGTGTGTTCCAGAACCATGCCGCCCATCATCGGTCCAGATCGCGCACACGTCTAGTCGCGCGAGCCCGGCCGTCAGCGCCGCGCGTAGGCAGGTATGTGCTCGGGAAGTGGCCCGATGGCAACTCCGTAACCGATGATCCTGCGCAGCATCGGAACCCGGCTGACCAGCCGAACCGCTGCGGGCGGCCGATCGGGGCCGGTTCCGGAGACGGCGACGGCGATCACCCGGTTGTGCACCATCCGCTGCACGCTCTGGATGATGACGGTCGGCAGCCACCGGCGGATCTGCACGCGCCGGAGCACTTTGGCGGGCACCGAGCCGGTGCGTAGCGGGTCGGCGAGCAGGCGGGCGGCCGCCACCGCGTCGGCGACCGCCAGGTTGATCCCGACGCCGCCCACCGGTGACATGGCGTGGGCCGCGTCACCGATGATCAGCGCGCCGTCGGTATACCAGCGCGGCAGCCGATCCAGCTGCACGTCGAGCAGTTTGACATCGTCGAACGAGGCGACCGTTGCGATGCGGTCGGCGACCCACGGCACCACATCGGTGACCCGACGGTACAACGACTCGATTCCCTCCGCACGGAGGGCCGCATCGGATCCCTTGGGAATGACGAAGGCGCACTGGTAGTAGTCCCCGCGGTCGATCATCGCCATCATATGGCCTCGGCCCATCGCCCCGGCCAGCCCGGCCGGGTCGTTGTCGTGACGGGGGACCCGGAACCACCACACATCCATCGGCGCCCCAAAGCGCTTGGGTGTCAACCCTATTGCGTCGCGCAGCGTCGAGCCACGGCCATCGCAGGCCACCGTCAGCGGGGCCCGCAGTTCACGGATCGCCCCGGCGGCGTCGCGGTAGCGGACCCCGGAGACCGAGCTGCCGGTCATCAGCGGGCCGAGCACCTCGCAGCTGCGGAGCAGAGTGAAGGTCGGCTCCTGCGCGGCGGCCGCGGCCAGCAGTTCGAGGAAGTCCCACTGCGGCACCAGGGCGATGTGCTGGTGTGCTCCCGGCAGGTGGCGCAGGTCGACCTGGACCGGGACACCCTGGACCTTGAGCTCGAGGGACTCGATCATCCGGTGCGGTACTTCTGCGAAGCGCGCGCCGAGGCCGAGTTCGTCGAGCATGCGCAGGGTGCTGGCGTGCACCGTGTCACCGCGGAAGTCACGCAGGAAGTCCTCGTGTTTCTCCAGCACCGTGACCTGCACGCCGGCCCTGGCCAGCAGCAGCCCCAGCATCATCCCCGCGGGCCCGCCGCCGACGATCGCGCATCCGGTGGTGGGGGCATCCTGCGGGGCCTTCGGCACCGTTTCATCCTGGCACTACTGTGGGACGGATGGGCGATTTCCTGAGTTGGTGGGACGGTGTCGAACTGTGGCTGTCGGGCCTCGGGTTCGTCGCCCAGACCGCCATCGTGATGCCGGTGGTCCTACTCCTGGCACTGGGGACCGCCGTCGTGCTCGACGGAGCGCTCGGTAACGGCATCAAGGTACTGCGCAAGGCCCGCCACGAAGAGCAGGAGCCGTCGTGAACCAGATGCCCCGCTCGCGGGTGACCCTGGCGCTGGTCGCGCTGGTGATCCTGGTCATCGTCATGTGGTTCATAGCCCGATAGCTGCCCGATAGCTGCCCGATAGCTGCTCGGCAAGCGCCACCTCGCGATTCTGATACTCTTCCGGCCATGCGCGCAGCGTCCGGCAACAAGAGCGGCCATGTCTTGGCCCTCATTGCCGTGGGTTTTTCCGCTGTCGCCGATGTCTGTTGTTGTCGCTGAAACCACACCCGTCTGCGGTTCGGCGTTGGTAGCGGCATGAGGTCCCCGTCGCGCACCCTTCCATCACCTTTCCGTGTAGACGGCAGCCCTGCCCCAATCCCGCCCTGGAAAGGTCATCGATGCGCAACCCCGGAAGAACCGCCAAACGTCTGAGCGCCCTCACCGCGCTGGCCCTGTCCACCACCCTGCTCGCGGCCTGCGGCGGTGGTGCCAGCGATGTCGCCGGCGGCGGCAACAGCCCCGACGCCGACACCACCCTGACGCTGGTGGCCTACGCAGTACCCGAGCCGGGCTGGTCCAAGGTGGCTCCCGTCTTCGCCGGGACCGAGGAAGGCAAGGGTGTCGGGGTCACGGCGTCCTACGGCGCATCCGGTGACCAATCCCGTGGTGTCGAGTCCGGCAAGCCCGCCGATGTCGTGAACTTCTCCGTCGAGCCCGATATCACCCGGCTGGTGAAGGCCGGCCTGGTCGACGAGGACTGGAACGCGGGCGCCCAGAAGGGTGTGCCCTTCGGATCGCTGGTCACCTTCGCCGTCCGTCCCGGCAACCCGAAGAACATTCGCGACTGGGATGATCTGCTGAAGCCCGGTGTCGAGGTCATCACACCGAGCCCGTTGAGCTCGGGATCTGCCAAATGGAACCTACTGGCCCCGTATGCGGCCAAGAGCAACGGCGGTCAGGATCACGCCGCCGGTATCGCCTACGTCCAGGAACTGGTGACCCAGCACGTCAAGTTGCGTCCCGGCTCGGGACGTGAGGCCACCGATGTGTTCCGGCAGGGCACCGGCGACGTGCTGCTGGCTTACGAGAACGAGGCCCTGCACTACGACCTCGAACACGTGAACCCGCCGCAGACCTTCAAGATCGAGAATCCCGTCGCCGTGGTCAACACCAGCAAGCACCTGGACAAGGCCACCGACTTCGTCAACTTCCAGTACACCCCGGAAGCGCAGAAGGTCTGGGCCGAGGCGGGCTTCCGCCCGGTCGATCCGGCCGTCGCCGCGGACTTCGCCGACAAGTTCCCGGCACCGGAGAAGTTGTGGACCATCGCCGACCTGGGCGGCTGGTCGAAGGTCGACCCGCAGCTGTTCGACAAGGACAACGGCGAGATCACCAAGATCTACAAGCAGGCCACCGGTTAGGCAGTACCGGGCGAGAGACGAAGCGATTCGCACATGACGATTCAGTCGAATCCGGAGGCGAGCCGTCCGGAGCTTGCTCCGGGCGGCCAGCCTGCCCCGCGGAGATTGTCGCCGCGCCCCAGCGGCGCCACCCTGCAGGTCGGGGTGGCGGTGCTGTGGTTGTCGCTGATCGTGCTGTTGCCGCTGGCGGCGATCGTGGTGACATCGGCCGAGGGCGGCTGGTCGGCATTCTGGTCGGCGGTGTCCTCACCGTCGGCGCTGGCCTCGTTCCGGGTGACGCTGACCATCTCGATCGGCGTGACCCTGCTCAACGTGGTCTTCGGGCTGCTGATCGCCTTCGTCCTGGTGCGCGACGACTTCCCGTTCAAGCGGGTCGTCGACGCCATCATCGACCTGCCGTTCGCGCTGCCGACGATCGTGGCGAGCCTGGTGCTGCTCTCGCTGTACGGACCGGGCAGCCCGGTGGGCATCCACATCCAGCACACGTCCTGGGGCGTGGCGCTTGCGCTGGCCTTCGTGACGCTGCCGTTCGTGGTGCGCGCCGTGCAACCGGTGTTGCTCGAGCTGGACCATGAGGTGGAGGAGGCCGCGGCCTCGCTGGGCGCCAACAACCTCACGATATTCGTCAGGGTGATCCTGCCCGCACTGGCTCCGGCCCTGTTGTCCGGGGCCGGACTGGCGTTTTCCCGCGCCATCGGCGAGTTCGGCTCGATCGTGCTCATCGGCGGCGCCATCCCCGGTGAGACCGAGGTGTCCTCGCAGTGGATACGCACCCTGATCGAGAACGACGATCGGGTCGGCGCGGCGGCGATCTCGATCGTGCTGCTGCTGATCTCCTTCGTGGTGCTGTTCATCCTGCGCTATTTCGGTGCGCGGGCCGCGAAGCGGGAGGAGTCGGCCCGATGACGCTGTCCCGGTCCACCCGGCTGATCCTGCGACTCATCGCGTCGCTGTACATCGTGGCGTTGCTGGTGGTGCCGCTCGGGGCCATCCTGTGGCGGGCGTTCGCGCCGGGCATCGGCGAGTTCTTCGCTTCGATATCGACCCCGGCAGCACAGTCCGCGCTGTCGCTGTCCCTGCTGGTGGTGGCGATCGTGGTGCCGTTGAACGTCGTGTTCGGGGTGCCCACGGCAATCGTGTTGGCGCGGCGAAAGTTCCGCGGCAAGAACGCGCTACAGGCCGCGATCGACCTGCCCTTCGCGGTATCGCCGGTGGTCATCGGTGTGGCGCTGATCGTCTTGTGGGGCAGTGCCGGGTTGTTCGGGTTCGTGGAGAACAGTTGGGGATTGAAGATCATCTTCGGGTTCCCCGGCATCGTGCTGGCCAGCCTGTTCGTGACCATCCCGTTCGTCATCCGCGAGGTCGAGCCGGTGCTGCACGAGGTGGGCACCGATCAGGAGGAGGCCGCGGCCACCCTCGGTGCCAATTGGTGGCAGATCTTCTGGCGGGTCACCCTGCCCTCGATCCGATGGGGGCTGACCTACGGGGTGGTGCTGACCGTGGCCCGCACGCTCGGGGAGTTCGGCGCCGTGCTGATGGTCTCGTCGAATCTGCCCGGGCAGTCGCAGACGCTGACGCTGCTGGTGCACGACCGATACACCCTGGGCAATCCCTACGGCGCCTACACCATCTCGGTCGTACTGATGGCCGTCGCGCTGATCGTCCTGGTGGCGCAGATTTTGTTTGACGCTCAACGTTCGCGCGTCAAGACTGAGGACTGAAGGAGACCGACCGATGAGCGAAACCGCGATCACGGTGAAGGGCGCGAACAAGCACTACGGTGACTTCGCGGCCCTGGACAATATCGACTTCGTGGTGCCCAAGGGTTCGCTGACCGCGTTGCTGGGGCCCAGCGGCTCGGGCAAGTCGACGCTGCTGCGTGCCATCGCGGGTCTCGACCAGCCCGATACCGGGTCGATCACCATCAACGGCCGCGACGTGACGGGCGTGCCGCCGCAGAAGCGCGGTATCGGCTTCGTGTTCCAGCACTATGCCGCGTTCAAGCACCTCACCGTGCGCGACAACGTGGCGTTCGGGTTGTCCATCCGCAAGAAGCCGAAGAACGAGATCAAGGAGAAGGTCGACAACCTGCTCGAGGTCGTCGGCCTCGCCGGTTTCCAGAACCGTTATCCCGCACAGCTGTCCGGCGGGCAGCGCCAGCGGATGGCGCTGGCCAGGGCGCTGGCCGTCGATCCCGAGGTGCTGCTGCTCGACGAGCCCTTCGGTGCGCTGGATGCCAAGGTCCGTGAGGACCTGCGGTCCTGGCTGCGCCGGTTGCACGACGACGTCCACGTGACCACCGTGTTGGTCACCCACGACCAGGCCGAGGCGTTGGATGTCGCCGACCGCATCGCGGTGCTGAACAAGGGACGCATCGAACAGGTGGGCTCGCCCACCGAGGTGTACGACGCCCCCGCCAACCCGTTCGTGATGTCCTTCCTGGGCACCGTGTCGTTGCTCAACGGAATCCTGGTGCGTCCGCACGATATCCGCGTGGGACGTAACCCCGATCTGGCCATCGCGGCGGGTGACGGCACTGCCGAGTCGACGGGGGTGACCAAGGCCACCATCGACCGGATCGTGACACTGGGCTTCGAGGTACGGGTGGAGCTGACCAGCGCGGTCAACGGCACCCCGTTCACCGCGCAGATCACCCGCGGTGATGCCGAGGCGCTCGGCCTGCGTGCCGGTGACACCGTCTACGTGCGGGCGACCCGGGTCCCGCCGATCGCCGGTGAGCTGCAGAGCGCAGAGGTTCGCGCTGACGCGTTGGCTTAGAGCGGGGCCACTCGATCGGCCCACGGCAGCGCCTGCTCCAACTGGGCGGCCAACGTCAGCAGCAGGGACTCGCCGGCCAGCGGCGCGACGAACTGCACACCCAGGGGTAGCCCGTCCACGGTCCAGTGCAGCGGCAGCGTGATGGCGGGCCGGCCGGTGATGTTGGCCAGCTGCGTGTAGGGCACCCAGCCGAGATTCTTGTCGACCATATCGTCCACGATCTTGGTGTAGCGCAGCAGTTTTGCGGTACGGGTCTTCAGTAGTAGATCGGCGCCGCGCTGCAGCGCAACGGGCAGATCGAACTCGCCGATGCGCGGCGGAGGCGTCGCCAGCGTCGGCGTCAGCAGCAGGTCGTGGCTCTCGAAGAAGGTGCTGAGCCGGCGGGTGTGCTCGTGGCGGCGTTGCACCGCGTCGACGTAATCCACGCCGCTGGTGGCGCGTCCGAGCGCGGCCATGATCAGGGTGTCCTGTTCGAACATCTCGTCACCGCAGCCGGTGACGCGCTTGGCCTCGTCGACCTCCCAGGCCAGGTAGACGAACCAGGTCAGCAGGAAGTCGCGAGCCAGGGCGGCATCGTCGAAGGGCGCCTCGGGCAACTCCTGCACATGGTGGCCGAGTGCGGTGAGCGTCTCGACGGTCTTCTCCACCGCGGCGTACGCCTCTCGGTGTGGATGCGGGGTGATGGCGGCCGGGACGCGCACTCCGATGCGCAACCTGCCGGGGTCGCGCCCCACAACCGATGCGTACGGCGCCGCGGCCGGGGCCGGCGAGTAGGGGCCGAATGGTTCGCCGCCGGCGATGACGTCGAGCATCGCCGCGGAATCGCGGACGCTGCGCGACACGACACCCTGCACGGCCGAACCGTGCATCGACTCACCGCTGGCCGGGCCCATCGGGGTGAGGCCGCGGCCGGGTTTGAGACCGACCAGACCGCAGCAGGCGGCGGGGATACGGATGGACCCGCCGCCATCGTTTGCCCCCGCGCACGGCACGATGCCTGCTGCGACCGCCGCCGCCGAACCGCCCGATGAGCCACCCGGGGTCCGATCGAGATCCCACGGGTTGCGGGCGGGTCCCCACAGCTGCGGTTCGGAGATGCCCTTGGCGCCGAACTCGGGCAGATTGGTCTTGCCGAAGATCACCAGTCCGGCGTCAAGCCAGCGCGAGACGATGGTGGAGTGCTCGGCGACCGGAAGGTGCTGCAGCGAGCGGGAACCGGCCGAGCTGGGAAGCCCGGCGTAATCCTGGGCGAGGTCCTTGATCAGGAACGGCACGCCGGCGAACGGACCGCTCAGGTCGTCGGTGGGCTGTGCGGGCACATCGCGCACGATCGCGTTGATTCGCGGGTTCACCTCAGCGGCCCGCGCGGTGGCCAGCTCCAGCAGTTCGGCCGCGGTGACCTGCTTGGCTGCCACCAGTTCGGCCAGTCCGATGGCGTCGTGGCTGCGGTACTCGTCGAATCTCATGTGCTCACCCTATGTCTGCCGAATTCAGCCCCGGTGCCGTTCGCGCTGTTGTCTGCGTCTGCGTAATTCCAGGCGGGCGAGCCCGAAGGCGATGAGGACCGGGATGACGAACTTCATCGCGTCGATGACGTCGCTGAGCCAGTCCGGGAAAGACCAATCGGGGAGCTGGACGTCGGGCCAGGGGATGGCCGGGAGGTGCTGCCAGGGAACGTTGTTGACGAACCAGGAGACGATGGGGCCGACCGCCAACGCCACGGCGAGCGTCGCGATGGCCATGGTGATGCGGTATCCCGTGTAGGCGCGGGGGTGGGCCGCGATGAAGGCGTCGCGACGGGCGGCGCGTGAGCCGGCCTCGGCGCGGAAATCCTGGCCGCCCAGGCCCACCGCGGCCGAGGGGTCTTGCGCGGGTGCCAGGACACCCGGCGGGCTGGACCGAACGAGCCGAACCGCAGTCGGACCGATCCCGCGATACCGGTATCGGACGCGGGGGTGAGGGTGATCCGGCCGGCGGCGCTGCGGCGCTGAGCGACTGTCGTGCCGTCGACGGACCAGGTCGCCCGCCGCCCGAGGCCTGCGGGTTCGACCTCGACGATATGTCGGTGTCCGTCGGCATCCAGATACCAGCGTTCCGGTGTCGGCATGACATCAGATTATCGGAGTGGATACTCTATTAATAGTCTTGAGGAGGTGCCCGATGGCCCGCACGGTCGACCCGGTCAAACATGCTGCCCGCCGCGCGCACATCATCGATGCGGCGATGACCTGTTTCGCCGCCGGCGGTGTGGCCGCCACGACCACCGCCGCGATCTGTGCGCAGGCGGGCGTCGGCTCAGGGACGTTCTTCCACTACTTCCCGACGAAAACCGATGTGCTAGTGGCGATTCTGGAAGTGGGCACCGAGCAGACCCGGGAATGGTTCTCCGACCGCGGCCCTCGCGATGATCCGCTCGCGGTGGTGCTGGACTGGGTCAGGCATACCGCCGACACCGCCGCGGACGCGCGGGTTCCCGGCTTCATCCGCGCGGTCGGTGCGGTGATGGCCGAACCCGCTGTCGCCGAGGCGCTGGCAGCCGACGACCGGGCCCAGCATACGGGCCTGCGCGACGTGGTGCGCCGGGCACAGCAACGGGGCTGTATGCGTCGCGATCTGCCGGCGCCGGAACTGGCCACCTGGGTCATGGTGCTGCTGGACGGCTTCCTGAGCAGGCTGGCCACCGACCCCGCGTTCCTCGTCGATGCCGAACGCGAGAGGCTCGTCGACGCGGTGACCCGGCTGATCGACTAGGTACCGCTATGCGGCTATGCCGCGACAGACAACGCGATCGCCGCGTCGAATCGGTCCAACACGGTCTCGGCGACCAGGCGGTGCGCACCAAGCGGAGCGGACATCGAAATACCGTGTGCGGCAGCGAAATCCGCCACCCGATCGGTGATCTTCCCGGGCGCCAGGAACCACGGGGCGATCAGGATGCGCTGAGCGCCGCGCAGCCGCAACCCGCGCACGGCATCGGGTAGCGAGCGCTGCGACCCGGTGGCGAAGGCGGTCGTCACCCCCGCCCAGGCACTGTTGAGTGCGACTGTAGCGGCCACCGTCGCGGTGCGGGCATTCGCGTCCTGTCGCGACGAACCGACCGCGGTCACGATCACTCCGACGTCCGAGTCGTGGACGGACACGCCGGCCTCGGCAATCCGCCTGCCCAACACGGCCAACAGCTGGTCATCCTCGCCGAGGGTGTCGGCCTGCCGCGCCGCGGTACCGCTCTCGGCGATCATGGCGGGGATGTCCACCCGAGCGTGATAGGCGCTGGCCAACAGCAACGGCGTCACCACGGCACGATCGCCGACCTGACGCAGCACATCGACCAAGCCTGGCGCGTTCTGCTCGCAGAAAGCGGGCACGACCTCCAGCCCGGGTCGCAGGACGCGGATCGTGTCGGCCACCGCGTGCGTGTTGGCGGCCGAACGCGGATCGGCGCTGCCGTGGGCGGTCAGGACGAGAACCGGTGCGGGCACCGTCGCGGTCATGACGCGTGCAGACCGCACTCGGTCTTGGACTGACCCGCCCACCGTCCGCTGCGCGGGTCGGCACCCTCGACGGGCTTGCTCGTGCACGGCGCGCAGCCGATGGAGGGATAGCCCTCGTATACCAGGGGATTGACCAGGATGCCGTTGGCGTCGATATAGGCCTGCATGTCCTCATCGGTCCAGGCGGCGATGGGATTGATCTTCACCAGCCCGAACGCGGCATCCCAGCTGATCAGTGGGGCATTGGCCCGGGTGGGAGCCTCGACCCGGCGGATACCGGTCACCCATGCCGAGTAGTTGCTCAACGCCTTGCCCAGCGGTTCGACCTTGCGCATCCGGCAGCACGCGCCCGCGTCACGGGCGAACAGATCCTTGCCGAACAGCTCGTCCTGACGGGTCACCGAGTTCTCCGGGGTCACGTTCACCACGCGCACGTCGTAGACGGCCTCCACGGCATCGCGGGTGCCGATGGTCTCCACGAAGTGATAGCCGGTGTCCAGGAACAGCACGTCGACACCGGGCCTGACCTTGGCGGCCATCTCCACCAGCACCGCGTCCTGCATGTTCGACGCGACGATGTAACCGTTGCCGAAGTTCTCGTCGGTCCAGCGCAGCAGTTCCTCGGCGCCGGCGCCGGCCAACTCCGCCGCGCCGCGCTCCGCCAGCTCCTTCAGCTCGGTTTCCGATCGTGTCACCGCTGTCATGTCACATCACCTCAAGTCTGCTTCGTCGGCGCGCACCGCCCACTGAGCGAAACGCTCATCGGGCTCGCGTTGTTTCACGAAGTTACGAACGACCCGCTCGATGTAGTCCCCGAGCTCGGTGGCCAGCACCTTGTGCTGGCGCAGCTTGCGGCCGAAGGCGCTGTCCAGGCCCAGGCTGCCGCCCAGATGGACCTGGAATCCCTCCTCGGGGCCGTTGCCCTCGTCGACCATCTGGCCCTTGAAGCCGATATCGGCGACCTGGATGCGGGCGCACGAGTTGGGGCAGCCGTTGATGTTGATGGTCACCGGCACGTCGAGCTGGGCATTGAGGTCCTCAAGACGCTTCTCCAGCTCCGGCACCAGCACCTGGGACCGGCTGCGGGTCTCGGCGAAGCTGAGCTTGCAGAATTCGATACCGGTGCAGGCCATCAGGTTGCGTCGCCAATGCGACGGGCTCGACGGCAGGCCCAGGGCGTCCAGGCCCGAGCGCAGTTCCTCAAGCTTGTCGTCGGGGACGTTGAGGATGATCAGCTTCTGATACGGCGTAAAACGCACGCGGTCCGAACCGGCGGCCTCGGCCAGGTCGGCGACCTTGGTCAGGATGGTGCCGGTGACGCGCCCGGCGATGGGGGACACCCCGACCGCGTTCAGACCGTTCTTGAGCTTGGTCACACCGACATGGTCGATGGGCCGGGTCACCGGCGTCGGCGCCGGCCCGTCGATGAGTTTCCGACCCAGGTATTCCTGTTCGAGAACTTCCCTGAACTTATCCGTGCCCCAGTCCTTGATCAGGAACTTCAGCCGGGCCTTGGCGCGCAGCCTGCGGTATCCGTAATCCCGGAAGATCGAGACGACCGCCTCCCAGACATCGGGCACCTCCTCCAGGGGCACCCACACGCCGACACGCTTGGCGAGCATCGGGTTGGTGGACAGTCCGCCGCCGACCCACAGGTCGAAGCCGGGCCCGTGCTCGGGATGCACCACCCCGATGAACGCCACGTCGTTGATTTCGTGCACGACATCCTGCAGACCCGAGATCGCGGTCTTGAACTTGCGCGGCAGGTTCGAGTACTCGGGCTTGCCGATATAGCGCTTGACGATCTCGTTCACCGCGGGCGTCCCGTCGATGACCTCGTCGGGATGCTGGCCGGCCAGCGGTGAGCCCAGCACGACGCGCGGGCAGTCACCGCAGGCCTCGGTGGTCTGCAGGCCCACCTCGTCGAGGCGGCGCCAGATCTCCGGCATATCGCGCACGTCGATCCAGTGGTACTGGACGTTCTGCCGGTCGGAGATGTCGGCGGTATCGCGCGCGAATTCGGTGGAGATGCCACCGAGGGTGCGCAGCGCCGCGAGGCTCAGGTCACCGGCATCGCTGCGTACGCGCAGCATGAAGTACTCGTCTTCGAGCATGTCGGTGTTCTCGTCACCGGTCCAGGTGCCGTCGAAACCGGGCCGGCGCTGGGTGTAGAGGCCCCACCAGCGGAAACGGCCGCGCAGGTCACCTTTGTCGATCGATTCGAACCCGTTGGGTGCATAAATGCTCTCGATGCGCTGACGCACGTTGAGCGGGTTGTCATCCTTCTTGGCCTGCTCGTTGGCGTTCAGCGGCTCGCGGTAGCCGAGGGCCCACTGGCCCTCGCCGCGGGGCCGCTTCACAGGCTTGGGTGTGTTGGAGACCGTTTCGGTCATGTTGTCGAGGCTCCTTGTCGGGGAGCGGCTCACCGATCGCGCGGAATCGCCGGGGGCTGGCCGGCGGCGCAGATCCGGCGGCCGGCTCATGGGTGGGGCAGGCTGATTCCGATATCGACGCGGGTCAGGGCAGACAACAACAGCTACAGATGCGCTTCAGGTCGACATGCCGCCGGACCACCAGCGCAATGCGGGTGGTGCTGTCAACGGCGGCGGTCACGTGCGACATTCTGCCACGACGGCTGCAGACGCCCTAACCGGGCCAGCTTTGGACTCAGGGTGAGCAAAACGGGTTCTGGGACAATTCCGGGTATGAGCAGCCCCCAGCCGGACACCGCCGGACCCTTCGGCATCTACGTCCACGTGCCGTTCTGCGCCACGCGCTGCGGGTACTGCGATTTCAACACCTACACCCCGGCCGAACTCGGGGATGCGACCCCGGACGGCTGGCTGGCCGCCCTGCAGGTCGAACTGGAACTCGCCGCCCGACGGGTCGGAGCGCGGCCGGTCGACACCGTGTTCGTCGGCGGGGGCACACCGACCCTGCTCGGCGGGGACGGGCTCGCAGCCGTGCTGGCCGCGGTGCGGACGAACTTCACCCTCGCCCCGGGGACCGAGGTCACCACCGAGGCGAATCCGGAGTCCAGTTCGCCGGCACTGTTCGCCCGACTGCGCGAGGCCGGCTACACCAGGGTGTCGCTGGGCATGCAATCCGCGGCGACGCATGTGCTCAAGGTGCTCGACCGGGTGCACTCGGCCGGGCGAGCGCCCGCGGCCGCCCGCGAGGCGCGCGCGGAGGGTTTCGAGCACGTCAACCTCGACCTGATCTACGGCACGCCGGGGGAGAGCGATGACGATCTGAAGCTGTCGGTGGAGACGGCGCTGGATGCCGGGATCGACCACCTGTCGGCGTACGCGCTGATCGTCGAGGACGGCACCGCGCTGGCCCGCCGGGTGCGCCGCGGCGAGTTACCTGCCCCGGACGACGATGTGTTGGCCGATCGTTACGAACTGCTCGACGCCGCCCTTTCGGCGGCGGGGCTGTACTGGTACGAGGTGTCGAACTGGAGCACCCCAGGCGGGGAGTGCCGGCACAATCTCGGCTACTGGGACGGCGGGCACTGGTGGGGTGCGGGCCCGGGCGCGCACGGTTTCCTCGGGTCGACCAGGTGGTGGAACGTCAAGCACCCCAAGGCCTATGCGCAGGCCCTTGCCGAAGGCCGGTTGCCGGTCGCCGATTCCGAGGAACTCGACGACACCGCACGACACATCGAGGACGTGATGCTGAGGTTGCGTTTGCGCAGCGGGGTGCCACGATCGCTGCTCACCGACGCGGAGTCGGTGCGCGCCGGGGTCGCAGTGGCCGACGGGTTGCTGGACGACACCGGGGACCGATTGGTACTCACCGACCGCGGCAGATTGCTCGCTGACGCGGTGATCCGCGATGTGCTCGCCGACTGATCAGGGGCAGGCGCCGATCTGTTCGTCGATCTCTTCGCGGATCTCCTGATCGGCTGGATCCTGTTGCCCGGAAAGCAGTTCCACGATCCGTGCCGTGACGGCCGCAGCGGTGGGATGCTCCCACAGCAGCGTGGGTGGCAGCGCGAGGCCGGTCGCACGCTCCAACTGTTTGCGCAGCGCCACGGTCATGATCGAGTCCACCCCGATCTCGGCCAGCGGCAAGCGTGGATCCACCGCATCCTCGGACAAGCCGAGCTCGGCGGCCACTGCGCCGGTGACCAATTCGGCCACCCGCGCCGGGGAGGGCACCCCATCGCGGCCGGGGTGGACGACCGCCGCGCCGGTGTCCTCGCCGTCGACCGGGGCGATATCGGCCAGCATCGGCACTGCGGCGGCATCGGCGTCGACCGGGAGGACCACCACATGCGGCTGGTCGGCGCGCATCGCGAGATCCAGTGCGCGCATGGCATCGTCGGGCCCGACGACACCCATACCGAGCGCGCGCAACTGCGCGGCCACGAAGCTCGAGGTCGAGCCCATGCCCAGTCCGCGCCATGCGGTCCAGGCCACCGCGGTGGTGCGGTCACCGAGGCTGCGACGGTGCTGGGCGAAGGCATCCAGATAGGCATTGGCGCAGGCGTATGCGCCCTGACCCGGGAACCCAGCCAGGTATCCGCAGGACGAGAACAGCACCAACCAGTCGAGCTCACCGGGTGCGAACACCTCGTGCAGGACCAACGTGCCGTCGACCTTCGGTCGCATGGCGGCGGAAAAGTCCTCGGCCGTTGTGCTGGCGAGCAGGGCCCCGGCCTCGACACCGGCCGCGTGCACGACCCCGCGCACCGGGGGTAGATCGCGCAGCACCGCGCGTAACTCGTCGGCGGCACCGGGCGCGGCGATATCGACCGCGGCCACCCGCACCGATACTCCCCGTTCCTCGAGCGCGAGGATGGTGCGGGCGGGCTCGGCGTCGGCAGCCCATGCCGAGCGCTCGGCGATCCCGCGCCGCGACAACAGCACGATGCGCCGGGCACCGAGATCGGCCAGCCGGGTCGCCACCAGGACGCCCAGGGCGCCGGTGCCGCCGGTGACCAGGTAGGTACCGGCCGGTGAACAGCTCAGCGGCAGACCACGATGAGATTCGGCACGCGTCAGCCGTGCGGTCAGAGCGATATCGTCACGGACGACGACGACGCCGTTGCCCGCCAGTTCGGCGAGGACGCCCAGCGGCAGGCGGTCGTCGGCCACGTCGATGACCCCGCCCCACAGGCCGGGGTGTTCGGCCGCGGCGACCCGGGAGAAGCCCCACAGCGGTGAACCGTCGATATCGCTGCCCTCGTACACGCCTCGGGTCAGCGCCCACAGCCGAGCCGCGGTGGTGCGCTCCAGCAGCGTGGTCAGCGTGCGATGTACGGCGGTGACGGCGTCCAGGGGTGCGTCACCGGCCCGCGGTAGCACCAGCACCACCGCACCGGGGGCCAGTGTCGCCGGGATCTCCTCAGGAGTCGTGCACAGCCGGTGTGCGACGTCGGCCGCCGCCAGATCCCGCATGCACCAGGCCAGCGTCGGCGCATCACCGCCGACCAGGATCAGCTGCGGCGGGCGGGCGCCGGTCTGCCACGGCGCGGGGTGCCAGGCCAGCTGCTGCATCATCCGGGTGACGTCATTACCGCCCGGGTTCTCCAGTTCATCGAAGTACATGCCGGTGATGGCGCCGAGCACCGTGCCGGTCTCGTCGGCGATGCTGACATCGGCCGTGGTGCCGCCGGCACACCGGATGTGCAGCACCGCGGTGCCGATCGGGTTGGCGTGCAACGCAACCCGATCGATACGGGCCGGCATTCGCAGGCGCAGTGCGGCGTCGAAGATGATCGAGGCGGCCGAAGTGGCGGCGTCCAAGAGGCCGGCCCAGGTGGCGGGCGTGCCGCCATCGGGCTCGGCGCGTACGACGGCCAGGAACTCGCCATCACCGCGGCGCAGTTCGGTGACCTCCCAGCCGAAACCCATCGCCGCGACACCGAGACCGGCAAGCGTGTCCACCACATGACCGGCGGGCAGCGCCTCGGTACACCGGGCGCGCACCGCGGCCAGGTCGAGATCGGCCGGCAGCGGCACCGCAGCGGCGATACCCGCAGTGCAATGGGTCAGCCATCCGTCGGTGGCATCGTCGCCCTCGGTCCGGATGCTCGATGCCAGCGTCAGCGTCCCGTCCTGGCGAACCACCTGGATGTTGCGGGCCCGACCGGGCGCCACCGGTGTGCGCAACCGGATATCGACGATCTCGCTGCCCGCAGCGGTCAGCAGCGTGTTCAGCAGCACCGCGGCAGGGACGATCTCGGTGTCCCGCACGGGATGATCACCGGGGTAGGGCCGGGTGGACATGTCCAACTGGGTCTGCCACACCGTGGCCGGGACACCCGCGGACACCTGCAGACGACCGCCCAGCAGGGTGTTGGTGTCACGATCGTGCACCCCGCCGCCGTTGGGCGGGGTCGCCGGGGTACGCCAGAAACGTCGGTGCTGCCACTGGTTTCCGGGTAGGCCGGGTGCCCAGCGCGAATGGTCGGGCGCCAGCGCGACGGGTGCGCCGTGACAGTGCAGTGCGGCGATCGCCGTGGTCACCGACCGAACCTCGGGCATGTTGCGCCGGTGCAGTGGGAGAACGCCGTAATCGTCGATGCCATCGTGGGTCAGCGTGTCGACGATGGAGTGCGAGACCACCGGATGCGCGGCGACTTCAAGGAACAGTCGGTGCCCGTCCTCGGCGGCGGCGGTGACAGCCTCGGCGAAGCGGACCCGTCCGCGCAGATTGGCCATCCAGTACTCCGATCCGCGCCGGGCCGTCGACCTCGGATCGGCCGACGCGGTGGTGTACAGCGGCACGACCGGGTCCTGCGGATCCAACTGTGCTGTGAGCCGGCCCAATTCGGCGGTGAGCCCGTCCATGGCCGGGCTGTGGAATGCCACATCGGTGTTCACCGTCCGCATCACGATTCCCAGCGCGGACCACTGTTCGACCACCCTGCGCACCGCGTCGGCGGTGCCGGAGATGACGGTGGATTCGGGTGCCGCGCTGATGGCGGCGACCACACCGGGATGGTCGTGTAACCGGGACTCGGCGTCGGCGAAGGACACCGCGGCCAATGCCATCGCACCGTGACCCTGCACGGTGCGGAACCCGCGGGCGCGGTAGCAGGCGACCTTGGCACCGCTGATCAGATCGAACACCCCGGAGATGACGCAGGCGGCCACCTCGCCGACGGAATGCCCGATGACGGCGGCAGGCGCAGCGCCGCGTGAACGCAGCACCGCGGCAAGACCGACCTGCATGGCGAAGGTCAGCGCCTGGACCTGGTCGGTGCCGCCATGCTCGCCCGAGGCCAGGGCGTGGCGCGCGGAGAATCCGAGTTCGGCGGCGAACACCGGTTCGATCTGATCGATGACGGCAGCGAAAGCGGGCTCCTCGCGAAGCAACTCCGCACCCATACCCGTCCAGTGCGAACCGTGCCCGGAAAAGACCCACACCGCTCCGCGTTCGGCGCCCGGTACCACCGACCCCGTCGCCACCGAACTGTGCTTGGCACCGGCGGCCAGCGCGTCCAGTCCCAGCACCGCCTCCCTGTGATCCTCGGCGATGATGGCCGCGCGCACCGGCTCGGGGGAACGGCGATTCCACAGGGTGCCCGCGATATCGGCCATCGCGTCATGGCCGGAACGCAAGTGTTCGGCAAGGGCGCCGGCATTGGCCGACAGTCGTTTCTCCGATCGTCCCGAGACCGGGATGACGTGCAGCGCAGGGGTTTCCCACTCCGGCCCAGGGGAGCTCTGCGGCGCCTCCTCCAGCAGGACGTGGGCGATGGTGCCGCCGTAGCCGTAACTGCACACCGCGGCCCGGCGCGGGGTCTCGGTCTGTGGCCACGGCTCGGTGTCGGTATTGACCCGCAGGCCGTTGGTGCCCCAGTCGACCGCGGTGGTCGGGGTGCGCACACCGGCAGTCGGGGGGATCATGTTGTGCTGCAGTGCGAGTGCCGCCTTGATCAGGCCGACCACGCCCGCACCGCCCTCGAGGTGTCCGGTGTTGGGTTTGACCGATCCCACCACGCACGGCGCGCCGGCAGGCCTGCCGTGGCCGTAGACCCGCGACAACGCGGTCAGCTCCACCGGGTCGCCGGTCGGCGTGCCCGTGCCGTGGGCCTCCACATAGTCGATGGTCGCGGGGTCGATACCCGCGGTGCGACAGGTGCGGCGGAACATATCCTCCTGGGCGGCGCCATTGGGAGACATGATGCCGACGGTCCTGCCGTCCTGGGCCACGGCGCCGCCGCGTATCACCGCGATCACCCTGTCGTTGTCCCGGCGGGCGTCGGCGAGCCGCTTGAGCACCACCACCGCGGCACCCTCGCCGCGCCCGTACCCGTCGGCGGAGTCGTCGAAGGATTTGCATCGACCATCGGCGGCGGTGGCCCCGGCCACGTCGAGCACCCTGGTCAAACCCGGGCCGATCAGCGCGCTGACACCACCGGCGAGGGCCAGCGAGGTCTCACCCGACCGTAGAAGCTGACAACCCTGGTGTACGGCCACCAATGACGCCGCGCAGGCCGCGTCGAGCGCGACGCTGGGTCCGCGCAGGTCGAGCAGATGCGATACCCGGTTGGCGATCCCGCACAGGGCGGTGCCGATTCCGGTCCAGGCCTCGATTCCGGGCAGGTCCTCCATGACGAGCTTGCCGTAGTCGTCGGAGTTGACGCCCATCAGCACCGCGGTATCGCTGCCGGCCAACGCGCGCGGGGCGACACCGGCATCCTCGAGGGCCTCCCAGCTGACCTCGAGTGCCAACCGCTGCTGCGGGTCCATCAGTTCGGCCTCACGCGGTGACACACCGAAGAACTCGGCGTCGAAACCGGCGAGATCGGACAGGAAGCTGCCCTTGGTGGTGGTGGCCTTCAGGATGGCGGCATTGCGTGGGTCGCGACGCAGATAGGGCTCCCAGCGGTCGGCGGGGACCTCGCCGACCGCGCTGGCCCCGTCGAGCAGAAACTGCCAGAACTGGTTGGGGGTGTTGACATCCCCGGCCAGTCGGCAGCCGATACCGATGATGGCGACCGGCTCCGGGGCGGGTTGCTGGTCAAGCGTCACGGCTGTAGATCCTTCACCTGGTGTGCGTTTGGACCGATCGTGGCACGCTTCGTGGCCCCGTGGCGGGCTACCCTGTGTGCCGCCGGGCACATCGGTCTCCGGAAACTCAACTGCGCCAGTGCATTGCCGGTCACGACGCACTCAATTGTGCGATGATCTGCTTCTTGTCCACTTTGCCGACCGCGGTCTTGGGCAGGGTGGGAAGCGCGGCGAGCATGTCCGGTCTGGTGTGGGCGGACACCCCACGGGAATCCAAAAAGCTGTTCAAATCGGCCAGTGTGATGGGCGCACCGGCAAAAACCACAGCGGCGCAGATCTTTTCACCGAGATAATCGTCGGGCAGCGCGACGACGGCCGCGGCATAGATCCCGGGATGGGCAAACAGGTGCTCTTCCAGGTCGGATGCGGACACCGTCTCACCGCCACGATGGATCACGTCCTTGATGCGACCGGTCACCTCGACGTAGCCGGCCTTCGCTCCATCGGTGAAGATGCGGACCCGGTCCCCGGAGCGGTAGAACCCGTCGGGGCTGAACGAGCGGGCATTGGCCTCCTCGGCGCGGTAGTAGCCGTTAATGGTGTACGGACCGCGCACCAGCAACTCGCCCTCGTCGCCCGGGGCGACGTCGACACCGAACTCGTCGACGACGCGCATCTCGTCATGCGGTGACATCGGCCTGCCCTGGGTGTGCAGCAGCACCTCGACCGGATCGCCCGGGCGGGTGAAGTTCAGCATGCCCTCGGCCATGCCGAAGATCTGGCTCAGGCCGGGTGTCAGGTTGTCCAGGATGAACTTCGCCTCCTCGGCCGTCATCCGTGAACCGCCGACCTGGACGACCCGCAGCGATGTGGGTAGCACCGGTTCCCAGTCGCAGGCCTGCGCCCACACCTTGGCCAGCGCGTTGACCAGGCCGGTGACGGTGACCTGATGCTTGTCGATCAGGGCGAAGGCGTTCTCCGGGCTGGGGTCGGTGGTGAAGACGGTGGTGGCCCCCACGGTCATCGCGCCGAGCAACCCGGGGCAGGCCAGCGGGAAGTTGTGCCCGGCGGGCAAGGCGACCAGATAGGTGTCCGCGCTGGTCATATCGTATGCCCGCGCCGAGGCGACGGCGGTGTAGACGTAGTCGTCGTGGGTCCGCGCGATCAGCTTCGGTAACCCGGTGGTGCCACCGGACACCAGCAGCAGGGCGGGCCCGGACGTATCGACCTCCACCCGGCGCGCGGTGACCGGCGGCGGACCGGGCTCGGTCAGGGTGGCGAAGGCCCGGTACGGGCCGGGGTCCCCGTCGACGATCACGTGCTGCAAGGCGGGATGCTCGGCCTGCAACGCGGCGGCCATGTCGCGGAAGTCGAAACCGCCTGCGGTATCGGGGATTATCAGTCCGACCGCACCGCTGATCTCGGCGAAGTGCCCCAACTCGGCGGCTCGGTGGCCGGAAAGGCACATGACGGGTACGACGCCCGCGCGCAGCAGGCCGAACAGCGCGACGGCGAACTGGGTGGTGTTGAGCAGTTGCAGCAGCACCCGGTCACCGGGTTGTAGCCCCAGCTCGACGAGCCGCGCGGCCACCACATCGGCGACGGCGTCCAGCTCGGTGAAGGTGTAGCTGCGCTGGGCATCGACGACCGCGCGGGCGTCCGGCCACCGGGTGGCGGCGTCGGCGAGTATCGAATCCAAGGGGGAGCCGGTCCAGTAGCCGGCCTCCCGATAAACCGCGGCGCGATCGGCCGGAAACGCCACGAAGCCATCGGACAGATCGTCGCGTTCCTTCGGAAAAACCGTGCTCATGCTGGATAAACCCTGTCTCTGGGTAGGTGCGATGCCGATACGAATATAGGGTAGCCTCACTGCAGTTAGGGAAGCCTGTACTAAATCTTCGGAGGCACGGCGTGGCGGTCGCTGGGACCACAGCAGAAACGGTTCGGGTCGAGGTGGCCGAACTCCTCGGAATCGCTGCCGAATCGCTGGACCCGAATGCCGATCTCATCGCCTCCGGGCTCGACTCCATCCGGATGATGTCGCTGTCGGGGCGGTGGCGTAAGCAGGGTATCGAGGTGGGATTCGCGGCCTTGGCCGCCAATCCCACGGTGGCCGCATGGCAGGACCTCGTCGCCAAGCACGCACCTGCGGCACCTGTGGCCATGCCCGCCAGGGCACATGGTGGAGACGAACCTGGCGCGCCCTTTTCGCTGGCGCAGATCGCCCACGCGATGTGGGTGGGTCGCCACGGTGAACAGGAACTCGGCGGGGTGGCCGCGCACCTGTACGTCGAATTCGACGGTACTGGTGTGGATCCCGAGCGGCTACAGCGCGCGGCGACGAAACTCGTTGTCCGCCATCCCATGCTGCGTCAGGAGATCCTGCCCGACGGCACCCAGCGGATCGGTGATCGCGGTCTTCCGGTCACCATCTACGACCTGCGCGAAGTGGCCGACGCGGACGAACGCCTGGAGCGCATCCGCGACGACAAGTCCCATCAGCTGCTCGACGACGAGGTGCTGCAGATCGCGTTGTCACTGCTGCCCGGGGGGAAGACCCGGTTGCACGTGGACATGGACATGCAGGCCGCCGATGCGGTGAGCTACCGCAACTTCATGGCCGACCTGGCCGCGTTCTACCGCGGTGCTGACCTGCCCGAGCTCGGGTACACCTACCGCGAGTACCGCAACCAGTTGGTCGCATCCACCCCGCCGCCCTCGGAAGCCGATCGGCAGTGGTGGGCAGAGCGGATCCCCGATCTTCCGGAACCGCCTGCGCTGCCGTTGGTTCCGCGCGATCAGCAGGAAAACCCGTTGCGCAGCATCAGGTTGTGGCACATCTTCGACGTGCCGACCAGGGACGCGCTGTACGCCAACGCACACAAACGCGGTATCACCCCGGCGATGGCCGTTGCCGCGGCCTATTCGAATGCCCTTGCCCGCTGGTCCACCGACCCACGCTTCCTGCTGAACCTGCCGATGTTCGGCCGTGAGCCCTACCACCCGGATGTCGACAAGCTGGTCGGATGTTTCACCTCGTCGCTGATGCTCGACATCGATCTCGGGGCGGCGTCGACCCCGGCGGCACGCGCCCGCGCCGTGCAGGAGGTGTTACACACCACCGCCGCGCACTCTTCGGTATCGGGGCTCGACGTGCTGCGCGATATGAGCCGGCATCGCGGCACCCAGACGCTGGCCACCATCGTCTACACCAGCGCCCTCGGGCTGGGCGATCTGTTCGCCGGTGATGTCACCGACCAGTTCGGCGAGCCCGTCTGGACCATCTCGCAGGGCCCGCAGGTCCTCATCGACGCGCAGGCCACCCCGCTGGCCGATGGGCTGATGATCAACTGGGACGTCCGCGTCGAGGCCTTCCCACCCGGTGTGCCGGAAGCGATGTTCGCCTACGAGGTGGCCGAGTTGGCCCGACTGGCCGCCGACGACGCGGCCTGGGACGAGCCCGACCCACCCGCGCTGAGCGAGCAATCGCGCGCCGTGCGCGCCGCTGCCAACTCCCGCACCGCGCCGCCCAGCGGCGAGAATCTGGTCGACGGCTTCTTCCGCAACGCCGCGGCGACACCGGACGCCACGGCACTGATCGCCTCCGGCGGAGCGCTGACCTACGGCCAACTCCGCGACCAGGTCGTCGCGGTGGCCGGTTCACTGCAGGCCAGGGGTATCGGCCGTGGCGATATCGTCGCGGTGCTGGGACCCAAAGGTGCCGAACAGATCCCGGCCCTGCTGGGCATCCTGGCCGCCGGCGCGGCCTACCTGCCGATCGGAATCGACCAGCCGGCCGACCGTGCCACCCGCATCCTGGATACTGCGGGAGTGGCCTGCGCGCTGGTCTGCGGAACCGAGGTGCCCGAGGTCCTGACGAAGACCGACCTGCCCTACCTCACGGTCACGCAAGCCTGCACCGCCACCGTCGCCTTCGAGACCGTCGAGACTTCGCTCGACGACCTCGCCTATGTGTTGTTCACGTCCGGGTCGACCGGTGAACCCAAGGGCGTCGAACTGACCCACGACGCCGTGATGAACACGCTGGAATTCCTTTACCGGCACTTCGAGATCGGTGCCGATGCCCGCGCGCTGGCGCTGTCACACCTGGAATCGGACATGTCTGTGCCCGATGTCTTCGGCACCCTGCGCGTCGGCGGCACCATCGTGATGGTCGACGAGGAACACCGCCGCGATCCGGACACCTGGGCACGGTTGATCGCCGAACACCGGGTGTCGGTGGTGAACTTCCTACCCGGATGGCTGCAGATGCTCACCGAGGTTCCCGGTGACCTGTCCTCCCTGCGGGTGGTACTCGCCGGCGGTGACTGGGTGCGCCCGGACATGGTGCGCGCACTGCGCGCGCGGGCACCGCGGATGCGATTCGCCGGCCTGGGCGGTGCCACCGAGACCGCCGTGCACGGCACCATCTTCGAGATCGGGCCGGGTGCGGGAGACGATCTGGGACTTCCGGCGAACGCTGCCGCGGTGCCCTACGGTGTGCCGTTCGACAACAACGCATGCCGGGTGGTCAGCCCGTCCGGTGCCGACTGCCCCGACTGGGTACCCGGCGAACTCTGGTTCACCGGCCGCGGGATCGCACGCAGCTACCGTGGCCGCCCCGACCTGACCGCCGAGAAGTTCGTCGAATACGACGGCCGGACCTGGTATCGCACCGGTGATCTGGCCCGCTACCGGCCCGACGGCACGCTGGAGTTCATCGGCCGCACCGATCACCGGGTCAAGCTCAGCGGCTACCGCATCGAACTCGGTGAGGTCGAGGCCGCCCTGACCCGTCTTCCCGGTGTCGCCGCGGCGGTCGCGGCCGTGGTTGCTCCACCGGGCGGCGCAGACCGACACACAGGCGATGTGCTCGGGGCTCTGGTTCGCCTTGACGATCCGGCCCTCGATCCCGATGCCATCGCGTCGGCGCTGGCCGATCTGGTTCCCGCGCACATGATTCCGCAGTTGATCGTCAGCTGTGACCGGATCCCCTACACGATCGGGGGCAAGATCGACCGCAAGGCCGTCGCGCTGCGGTTGGCCGAGGCCGAACTACCCGCCGAACGCGGCTACCGCGCACCGACCGGAGCGCTGGAGACCGCGGTGGCCCGGATCATGGGCGAGCTACTCGGCCGCGACACCATCGGCGTCGATGACGACTTCTTCGGTCTCGGTGGGGATTCGGTGATGGCGACACAGGTGGTGGCGCATGTGCGCGACTGGCTGGACACACCCACCATCATGGTGCCGGACGTCTTCGCCACCCGGACCGTCGCCGCGCTGGCGCGGCGCCTGACCGAACGCGAGGCCGATGCTGACCGCTTGGAGCTGGTGGCCCAGCTGTACCTGGAGGTCGCCGAAATGGATGACGCCGCCGTCCAGTCCGAGTTGCACAGCGCGGGACTAGCGTGACCGCCGCCGATCTGACGTTCGCTCCCTGGATCAAACGGTATCCGGCAGCCACGACCGGGGCGGGTGCCACGCTGGTGTTCCCGCATGCCGGCGGCGCCGCACTGGCCTACCGCTCCTTCGGTACCGCGCTGGCCGCTGCCGGATCGGATGCCTATGTGCTGCAATACCCCCGACGTGGTGACCGACTGACCCATCCGGCGCACGCCACGGTGGGGGAGTTGGCCACAGACCTCTTCGCCGCGGGCGACTGGGCCGGCATCGGTCCGCTGCGGTTGTTCGGACACTGTATGGGCGCGGTCGTTGCCTTCGAGTTCGCCCGGGTGGCCGAGCAGCGCGGCGTCACCGTCGACGCACTGTGGGCCTCGGCCAGTGAGGCACCGTCGGCGGTGGCAAGCGCACCCGACCTGCCGATGGCCGAGAGCGAGATCCTGGCCGAGATGGTCGATCTGGGCGGCACCGACCCGCAACTGCTCGCCGACGACGATTTCGTCGAACTGTTGCTGATGGCGGTGCGCGCCGACTATGCGGCGTTCAATCGGTACGAGTGCGGCGGCGATATCCGCATCGCCGCCGATATCCACACCCTCGGTGGCGAGCGTGACCACCGCATCGACGAAAACATGTTGCGGCGCTGGCAGGCCCACAGTAGCGGCGCTTTCACGGTCTCGATGTTCGACGGCGGCCACTTCTACCTCGACGAGCACTCCGGCGAGGTGGCCGAGCTTGTGAATGCGCTGTGAGATGAGCACGTGCGATGAGCGCTGAGAACACCGATCCGGTTGTGATCATCGGGATGGCCGTGGAGGCCCCCGGTGGTGTCGACTCCTGCGACAGCTACTGGGATCTGCTGGCCCAGGGGCGGGAGGCGCTGACGCCGTTCCCGGACGACCGGGGCTGGTCCATCGCGGAGCTGCTGGACGGATCGCGCCGCGACGGTTTCAAGAAGATCAACGACCTGGGTGGATTTCTCACCGGCGCAGCCGAGTTCGATCCCGCGTTCTTCGGCATCTCGCCGCGGGAGGCCACCGCGATGGATCCCCAGCAGCGGGTGGCGCTGCGGCTGGCCTGGCGTGCCCTCGAACACAGTGGGATCAACCCCGACGATCTCGCCGGGCAGGAGGTGGGCTGCTACATCGGTGCCTCAGCGCTGGAGTACGGACCCGACCTGAGCGAATACTCCCAGCACAGTGGACATCTCATCACCGGCACCTCCCTCGGAGTCATATCCGGCCGGATCGCCTACACCCTGGATCTGGCCGGACCAGCGTTGACCGTGGACACCTCCTGCTCCTCGGCCTTGGCGGCCCTGCACACCGCCGCGGCAGCCATCCGCAACGGCGACTGCGAGATGGCGCTCACCGGCGGGGTCTGCGTGATGGGAAGCCCGGGATACTTCGTCGAATTCTCCAAACAGCATGCACTATCCGACGACGGACACTGCCGGCCCTACAGCAGCGCGGCCAGCGGGACGGTGTGGGCCGAAGGTGCGGGAATCTTCGTGCTGGGGCGCCGGTCGGCGGCGCTGCGCGACGGCCGTCGCGTACTGGCCGAGGTGCTGGCGACCGGTGTCAACTCCGATGGACGCACCGTGGGGTTGACCGCCCCGAGCGGCGCCGCCCAGCAGCGGTTGTTCGCCAGCACACTGCGACGAGCGGGCGTGCGCCCCGACGACGTCGGCATGGTCGAAGGACACGGCACCGCGACCCGGCTCGGCGATCGCACCGAGTTGCGTGCGCTGGCCGACACCTATGGTGACACCACCCGCGCGGGCGCCGGCGCGTTGCTCGGCTCGGTGAAATCCAATATCGGACATACCCAGGCCGCGGCGGGCGCCCTCGGGTTGGCCAAGGTGATCATCGCCGCCCAGCGCGGTGCTGTTCCGCCCAGCCTGCACACCGCGCATCCCAGCCGGGAGATCGGCTGGGATGCCCAGGGCCTACGGCTGGCCACCACACTCACCGAATGGCCTGCGCGCGAAGGTCGGCGGATCGCCGCGGTGTCGGCATTCGGCATGAGCGGCACGAACACCCACGCCATCGTGGCCATACCCGATGACGGTGAGGCCGCCTGATGACCATGCCACACACACCTGCCGGGACCGCATTGCCGGACGGCCGGACCCCGGTGGTGCTGAGCGCGCACGCCGAGGATCTGATCGGCTCCGACGCCGCCGCCATCGCCGGTTACCTGCAGCGCAGGCCGGCGATGACCGATGTCTCCCGGGTGGCCGCGACACTGCTGCGCACCCGCCGCGTTCGCAGGCATCGCACCCTGATCCGCGCCGCCGACATCGGCGAACTCACCGACGCGCTGCAGGCGCTGGCGACGGGTGGCGAGCACTCGTTGGTCACCCGCGCCGACCGCGATCACACCGGCCGCATCGCCTTCGTCTTCCCCGGTCAGGGCAGCCAGTGGCCGTCGATGGGTGCGCAGGCGTACGCCGAATTGCCCGACTACGCCGCCGAAGTCGACCGCTGCGCCGCCGCGTTCGGGGCCGCCGGCCATCCCTCGCCGCTGGATTATCTGATGGCCGACGCCGGTGCCCGCACCAACGATTTCAACCAGGTGCAGATCCAGGGCGCCCAGTTCGTGCACGGCGTCGCACTGGCCAGGGTGTGGCAATCGATCGGTGTCACACCGGACCTCACCGTTGGCCACAGCCTCGGTGAGATCGGCGCCGCCTATATCGCCGGAACCGTCACGCTCGCCGACGCGGTGGGCATCGTGCACGCCCGCGCGACCCTGCTGGACCGATTGACCGGCCCCTACCGGGTGGCGGTGCTCGGCGTCGGCCCGGACCGGGCGCAGGCCGAGATCGATGCCACCCCGGGCTGGCTGGAACTCTCGGTCGTCAACTCCGACTCCTCGGTGGCGGTATCCGGTGACACCGACGCCGTGGCGACGGTGGTCGGCCGTCTCACCGCCGACGGTGTGTTCGCCCGCGAGATCGAGATGTGGTTCCCCGCACACACCACCAAGCTCGACCCGCTGCGCGAGGAACTCGAAAGCCTGCTCCCAGCAGGCAAATTCGAGGAGGGGATGATTCCCTTCCTCGGATCGGCCACGGCACGGACCGTCGAGGCAGGCACCGACTTCGCCGAGTACTGGTACACCAACCTACGCAGCACGGTCCGCTTCGACGAGGCGATCCGAGCCACCGCGCAATCCGGCGTCGGCACCTACATCGAGATGTCGGCCCATCCGGCGTTGCTCTTCGCCATCGGTGACACCCTCGACGGGCTCGGGACCGGGAATGCACTGGTGCTCGGGACCGGTCGCCGCGACGAACCGCTCGTCGACCGGCTGGCCGCCAACCTCGGTGCGGTGGCGATCTCCGACCCCGACCACCGCTGGCCGGATCCGCTGCCCGGAAATCCCGCCCTGCTGCCGGACTTCCCGTTCGCGCCGATGCAGGCCCGACATCACTGGGCCACCCCGGATCCGCTGCCACCGATACCCGGCCTGAAGGTGCTCTCCGAGACCTGGGAGCTGGAGCAGGCCCGGCCAGGCCAGGCCCGGGCCGCGACGGTGCTCGACCTCGGGGATGCCGCCGAACTCGCCGGTGCACTGCGGGAACGATTGCCGATGGTCAAGGCCGAGGACGCCGATCTGCTGATCGTGCTGGCCCCGGCCAGCGAGCAGCTCGACGCCGCCGCCGCCGGACGCGAACTGGCCGCTCGTGTCGACAGCGGCCTGCTGCGCTACGCCGACGATGCCGGGCCGCGGATACGCGATATCTGGCTCGTCACCGTCGGCGGTGAGCAGGTGCGCGACGGCGAACCGGGCCCGCTGCCCGCCCAGGCCGCACTGGCGGCCATACATCGCAGCATCGGATGGGAGCATCCCGATCACGAGTTCGGGCACCTGGACCTGCCGTCCTGGCAACCCGATCCGGCGACCACCGCA
This sequence comes from Mycolicibacterium neoaurum ATCC 25795, assembly GCF_000691525.1. Taxonomy (GTDB): domain Bacteria; phylum Actinomycetota; class Actinomycetes; order Mycobacteriales; family Mycobacteriaceae; genus Mycobacterium; species Mycobacterium neoaurum. The sequence continues at coordinate 103,158 of NZ_JMDW01000005.1, read as the reverse complement.
CTCGCCGTCGACGCCCTGTTGGGCGCCCCCGCCGAACTGGCGGTACGCGACACGGGCGACGGTCCGATACTGCTGCGCCGCAGCATGATCGGGGCCGCGCCGCCGACGGCCCTTCACGCTGCTCGCGCGGCACGAGACAGGCCCATGACGTTCGACGAGGTCGTCATCACCGGCGGGTCGGGTTCGGTCGGCAGTCGATTCCTGCACCACCTGGCCGCCCGCGGAGCACGGCGCATCGTGCTTCTCGGTCGTACCCCGGCCGAGGTACCGCGCATCGAAGGGGTCGAGGTGCTGGCCCCGCGTTGCGATATCACCGATCCCGCCGCGCTCACCGCCGCCGCGGCCGAGTCCGCCTGCGGCGGCGCCACATTGCTGGTCCATGCCGCCGGAGCGGCACGCATCGCCGACCACCGCGACCTCACCGGCGCCGATATCGACGCGACGATGGCGGCGAAGGTCACCGGGTTGGCCAATATCGCCAGGATCTGGCCGATGCAGGCCGACGCCCGCATCATCGTGTGCTCGTCGGTGTCGGGATTGTGGGGCGGCGCCGGCCACGCCGCCTACGCGGCTGCCAACCGGCTCGCCGACGTGCTGACCGCGCAACTGCGGGCCGAGGGTAGGCACGCCACCGCGGTGCGGTGGGGTCTATGGCCGGGCCGCGGGATCATCGACACACCGGATATCGCGCGGGTGCAGCGATCCGGCCTGCTCCCGATGGACGCCGACCGGGCCATCGAATCGGTATTACGCGATATTGCCGACGACCCGCTGGTGTTCACCGCCGACACCGAACGGTTGCACCGTTTCCTCGGTGTCCCCGGCGAGGGGACGGTGCCGACCGCCCAGGTGACCAACGGCATCGCCGAGCCTTCGGTGGCCGGCATGGACGCGGCAGGCGTGCTGCGGGTGGCGCTCACCGAGGTGCTCAAGCTGCCCGACGAGATCACCCCCGACCCCGCGGCCTCCCTGCTCGACCTGGGCGTCGACTCCCTGTTGGCGCTCGACCTACGGAAGAAGCTCAAGAACGCCGCCGGCGCGAACGTGCCGCTGGCCGCGATCCTCGGCGGCGCAACCGTCGCCGAGGTCATCGAGCACATGCAACGAACGACAGAAGGCACGCCCCAGTGACTGACACCACGACCACACCGGCGACGACCACATCGCTGCGCTCGCCCCGGGAAACCACCGACGCACGCCTGGAACTGATGCGGCGCAAGCTCGCCGAACGTGGACTGGCGAGCGCGCCGGCGCAACCGGCACAGACCGGACTGTCCGACGGGCAGCGCCGAATGTGGTTCGTGCAGGCATTCGATCCGACCGGAGTGCTGCTCAACATCAGCCTGTCCTACCGGCTCACCGGCGCCTTGGATGCCGAGCGGCTGCACACCGCGCTGCGGGCCGTCGCGCGGCGGCATCCGCTGTTGCGCACCACATACAGCGCCGATGCCGACGGTGAACCGAAGGAGACCCTGCACGAGGATCTGCAGCCGGGGTGGGCGTTCCACGACCTCTCTGAGATGTCCGAGCGTGCCCGCGGTCTGCGACTGGAGGTGTTGGCCCAGCGCGAGTTCGGCACCGCCTTCGACCTGACCACGGACTCGCCGCTACGCATCACGCTGGTACGCCTGCGCGCCGACGAGCATGTGATGCTGCTGGTCGCCCACCACATCGCCTGGGACGACGGCTGCTGGCGGATCTTCTTCACCGACCTCACCCGCGCCTACGAGGGCGCCGCGCTCGATCCCGCACCGGCGATGGCGGCCGTGCCCGCCGGCAACGATTCCGAGGACCTGGACTACTGGCGTCAGGTGATGGCGCAACCGCCCGAGCCGCTGGAGCTTCCGGGACCGAACGGCTCGGCGGTGCCGACGGCGTACCGCTCCCAGCGCGCCACCATCACCCTCGCCCCGGCGACCGCGGCGAAGGTCACCGAGTTGGCTCGCGACACGGGCTCGACCCCGTACATGGTGCTGCTGGCCGCCTTCGGCGCCCTGATCCATCGCTACACCCACACCGATGATTTCCTGGTGGCAACACCGGTGCTGAACCGCGGCTCCGAGGAGGCGCTGGGCTACTACGGCAACACCGTCGTCATGCGCCTGCGCCCGCAGGGCCGCAACGGATTCCGTGATCTGCTCGCGGTAACCCGGGACACCGCGCTCGGTGCCTTCGCCCACCAACGCATCAACCTCGACCGCGTCGTCGCCGAGATCAACCCCGACCGACGCCACGGCGCCGAAAGGATGACCCGCATCAGCTTCGGGTTCCGCGAACCCGACGGTGGCGGCTTCCGGCCCGACGGTGTGCACTGCGTGCGCGGTGAATTGCGCGGCCACGTGACCCAGCTCCCGCTGGGCTTCATGGTCGAATGGGACGGACGCGAAAACGGAACCGTCACCGTCGAAGCCGAGCACCTCACCGAGATCATCAGTGCCGACCTCGCGGCCAGGATGCTCGATTCCTTCGCCGTGCTGCTCGAGGACGCGCTGACCGACCCCGACCGTCCGCTGGCCCGACTGGATCTGCTGTCACCCGCCGATGCGGAATGGTTGCGTGCGGTATCGACCGGCGAGGACTTCCACACTCCGCCGATGACCCTGGCCGCGGCCGTCGAGAATCAGGCGGCCGCCACCCCGGACAACATCGCGGTCGTCTACGAGGGGCGGCACTACACCTACCGTGAGATCAACGAAACCTCGAATCGGTTGGCGCACTGGCTGATCGACCGGGGTATCGGCGCCGAGGACCGGGTGGCGGTGCTCATGGACAAGTCCCCGGAGCTGGTGATCAGCGCGCTCGGCATCATCAAGGCCGGCGCGGTCTACCTACCGGTCGACCCCGGCTATCCCGAAGATCGGCTGACCTACATCCTGGCCGACTCGGATCCGAAGGTCGTGCTGCGCGAACTGCCCGCCGAGTTGGCCGACCACCGCGCCGACAATCCGACCGACACCGACCGGGTGCGTCCGCTGCGCCCGGAGAACACCGCCTACCTGATCTACACCTCGGGGTCGACCGGTCTGCCCAAGGGCGTACCGGTCGCGCACCGCCCGGTCGCCGAGTACTTCGCCTGGTTCGGTGACGAGTATCGGGTGACCGAAGCCGACCGGCTGTTACAGGTGGCATCCCAGGGGTTCGACGTGTCGATCGGAGAGATCTTCGGCATGCTCGCCGCCGGAGCCCGACTTGTCATCCCCAAACCGGACGGCCTCACCGATATCGGCTACCTGACCGATCTGCTGCGCGACGAGGGCGTCACGTCCATGCATTTCGTGCCCTCGCTGCTGGGACTGTTCCTGTCCCTGCCCGGCGTGAACGAATGGCGCACCCTGCAACGGGTCCCGATCGGTGGCGAGGCGTTGCCCGGGGAGGTCGCCGACAAGTTCCACGCCATGTTCGACGCGCTGCTGCACAATTTCTACGGTCCGACCGAGACCGTGATCAACTGCTCCCGGTACAAGGTCGACGGCAAACAGGGATCACGGATCGTGCCGATCGGCACGCCGAAGATCAACACCACCATCCACCTGCTCGACGATCACCTGCAACCGGTTCCGGTCGGAGTGATCGGTGAGATCTACATCGGTGGAACGCATGTCGCGCACGGATACCATCAACGCTTCGGGTTGACGGCCGAACGGTTCGTGGCCGACCCGTTCAATCCCGGGCGACGGATGTACCGCTCGGGTGATCTGGCCCGGCGGAACACCGACGGGGATATCGAGTTCGTCGGCCGCGCCGATGAGCAGGTCAAGATCCGCGGATTCCGCATCGAGCTCGGTGAGGTATCCGCGGCGATCTCGGTCGACCCGTCGGTCGGGCAGGCCGTCGTCATCGCCGCCGACGTTCCCGGCCTCGGCAAGAGTCTGGTCGCCTACGTCACCCCGGCCGCCGACGGCGCCACCGTCGAGATCGACCGGATCCGCAGCCGCGTCGCGGCGGCCCTGCCGGAGTACATGATCCCGGCCGCCTATGTCGAGATCGGCGAGATCCCGATCACCGCGCACGGCAAGATCGATCGCAGAGCCCTTCCCGAGCCGGAGATCTCGGTGGCCACCGTCTTCCGCGAGCCCGCCACCGATACCGAACGGCAGGTCGCCGGGCTGTTCGGTGAGCTGCTCGGCCGGGAGCAGGTCGGCGCCGACGACTCGTTCTTCGAATTGGGCGGGCATTCGCTGCTGGCCACCAAGTTGGTGGCCGCCGTGCGATCACGCTGCCGGGTCGACATCGGTGTGCAGGAGATCTTCGAGCTGGCCACGGTCGGCGCCATCGCCGGGCATATCGACACCGTGATCGCCGCGGGTGGCGGCTCGGACCGCCCACCGATGGTGGTGGTGCCGCGCGGTGGACCGCTGCAGATGTCGGCCGCTCAGCTGCGCCAATGGTTCCAGTTCCGTATCGACGGTCCCAACCCGGTCAACAACATCCCGTTCGCCGCCAGGCTCACCGGCCCCGCCGACCCGGCCGCCTTCGTCGCGGCCATCAATGATGTGGTCGCCAGGCACGAGATCCTGCGCACCACCTATCGTGAAATCGACGGTGCCCCTTACCAGATCGTGAACCCGGTCGCCGACGTCCCGGTGCGCCGGGCGCGCGGTGACGGGGAGGAGTGGCTGCAGGCCGAGCTGACCGCCGAGCGCCGGTACTGCTTCGACCTGGAGAACGACCGGCCGCTGCGCGCAGCCGTGCTCAGCACCGGCGATGGACACGTGTTGTCGTTGGTGGTGCATCACATCGCCGCCGATCACTGGTCGGCCGGCGTGCTGTTCACCGATGTGCTGACCGCCTACCGGGCTCGCAGCGCCGGGCAGACACCGGATTTCGCGCCGCTGCGGATCCAATACGCCGATTACGCGGCCTGGCAGGCGCAGCTGCTGGGTGGCCAGACGCCCAGCATCGAGGCCCAGCGCGACTACTGGGTTGAGCAGCTCGCCGGGCTGCCCGAGGAGAACGGGTTGCGCCCGGACTTCCCGCGGCCAGCGGTGCCCGATGGTGAGGGCGCCGCGCTGCCGTTCACCATCGACACCGGCACCCGCGCCAAGCTCGCCGCACTGACCAGGGAGCTGGGCATCACCGAGTTCATGTTGCTGCAGGCCGCCGTCGCGGTCGCGCTGCACAAGGCCGGTGAGGGTACCGACATCCCGCTGGGCACGCCGGTGGCGGGTCGGACCGAACCCGAACTCGACGGCCTGATCGGCTTCTTCATCAACATCCTGGTGTTGCGTAACAACCTGGACGGCAACCCGACGGTGCGGGAGGTGCTGCGGCGGGCCCGGGAGATGGCCCTCGGCGCCTACGCGCATCAGGACCTGCCCTTCGACCGGGTGGTGGAGGCGGTGGCGCCGGTGCGCTCGCTGTCGCGCAACCCGCTGTTCGGTGTCGTCGTGCACGTCCGCGAGGAACTGCCTGCCGACCGGGTCATCGCCACCGGATCCGATGGTGCCGGTGAAACCCGTTTCACCGCATTGGAACCGACCTTCGATGTCGCACACGCGGACCTGTCGCTGAACTTCTTCGCCGAGACCACCGGCGACGGTGACCCGGCCGGATACCAGGGCACCGTCATCTACCGCACCGAGCTCTACCGGCCGGACACCGCGGCGCGCCTCGTCCACTGGTTGGAGCAGGTCATCGCGGCGTTCGCCGACAACCCCGATGCCACCCTGCGCGATATCGCCATCGCCAGAGACGATCAGACCGTCACGCGGTTCAGTCGCCAGATCGCGCCACGGACCGGGCTGCCCCAGACCGCCGGTGCCGACCGGGTCTTCGTGCTCGACGAATGGCTGAGCCCGGTGGCGGTCGGTGTCACCGGTGATCTCTACTACGCCGGTGGAGCCATCGACACCGCGGCCGCGGCCGCGTCGCCCGCCGCGGCGTCCCGCTACCCGGCGAACCCGTTCGGCAACGGGTATCTCTACCGCACCGGCGATCGGGCACGCTGGACCGCCGACGGGGAGCTGCAGTACCTGGAGAGCGGCGATCCCGAGGTACAGGCTGCCCTGGAGGCGATGCCCGGGGTGGCCGCCGCACTGACCAGGACCTGGGAGACCCGCAGCGGCCAGGTGCTCGCCGGGTACGTGGTGTTGTCGGATCCCGGCGCCGAATTCGACCGCACCGCACTGCCCGAGCACCTCACGACGCTGCCGGTCACCGTGCTGGCGACGCTGACCGACACATTGCCGCGCCCCGTCGTCACCGCCACCGCACCGAGCGAGCCGGCCCGCACCGACACCGAGCGCGCACTGGCGGGCCTGCTGACCGACCTGCTGGCGGCGACCGATGTCGGCCGTCACGACGACTTCTTCACCCTCGGCGGCGACAGCATCCTGGCCGTGCAGCTGGCCGCGCGCGCCCGCGACGCCGGTGTGCCGTTGACCGCGCGGATGGTGTTCGAGCATCCGGTCCTTGCCGAGCTCGGCGCCGCCGTCGATGCGAGGTCACGCGAGGCCGCCGCCCCCGGGAACATCGACACCCACCATGCACCGATGGCCGCCTCCGGGCTGTCTCCCGAGGAGCTGGCCGCCCTGACCGCGGGGTGGGGAAGCGAAAAGCCATGAGTGACAAGCCGCGAGTGACACGACATGAGTGACGCACCGGCCATCATCGACGTGATGGCACTGAGCCCGCTGCAGCAGGGTTTGTACTCGCTGGCCGGATTGACCGACAGTGAGGCGGGAGCCGACCCGTACATCATCGCGATGGCCGCCGACGTCTCCGGGGCGCTGGATGTCGAGCTGCTGCGGTCATGTGCCGAGGCGATGCTGGAGCGCCATCCCAACATCCGGGTCAGCTTCTTCCAGGGCACCCTCAGCAGACCGGTCGCGGTGGTCCCCGCGGTCTTCGACCTGCCGTGGCAACATGTGCTGGCCGCCGATGCCGGCGAGGCCGCCGCGGTGGAACTGCAGGCCCGTGCCCGACCGTTCGATCTGGCGCACGGACCGGCGATCCGGTTCGTGCTCGCCGAACTGCCGGACGCGCAGTGGCGATTCGTGGTGGTCGCCCACCACATAGTGATCGACGGCTGGTCGCTGCCGGTGTTCGTCAGTGAGCTCATGGCGCTCTACGGCGCCGGCGGTGACACCGCCGTGCTGCCGCCGGCCCGGCCCTACCGCGACTACATTGGCTGGCTGGCCGCCCGAGACCCGGCGGCCAGCAGGCAACGCTGGCAGACCCACCTGGCCGACCTCGACGGACCCACGATGCTGACACCGGCGCTGTCCGGGGACATCGCCGGTGGGTTGCCCGAGCGCACCGAGACCGAACTCGACGAGCAGACCACCGAGCGCCTGTTCGAGGCCGCCCGCGCCCGTGGCGTCACCGTCAGCACGTTGTTCCAGATGGCCTGGGCCACCATTCTTTCGGCGTTCACCGACCGCGACGACGTGGTGTTCGGGGTGACGGTGTCCGGGCGACCCGACGAACTGTCCGGCGTCGAGTCCATGGTGGGCCTGTTCATCAACACCGTCCCGTTGCGGATCCGGGTGAACCCGGGTGAGCGCGTCGGCAGGCAGTGCCTTGCGCTCCAGCGTGAAGCCGCCGAGCTGCGCGAGCACAGCTTTCTCAGTCACGCCGAGCTGCGCACGGCGGGTGGCATCGGCGAGCTGTACGACACCCTGCTGGTCTACGAGAACTTCCCGCCAGGCGGCCTGGTCGGTGGCGGCGACTTCGAGATGGGCGATGCGGTGATCCGGCCCGCGGCGCTGGAGAGCCTTTCGCATTTTCCGGTGACCATCGCCGCGCATCCGGCGCACGGCCGCCTGACGGTGCTTGTCGAAACCACCACCGGTGCACTGGGTCTGCTCGATCCGTCAACCCTCGCCGAGCGGGTGCTGTTGGTGGTGCAGCGGTTGCTCACCAACTGGGACCGTCCGCTGCGGGATATCGCCGTCACCCTCGACGGCGAGGTCGACGTGCCCGAACCCGAATCAGAGTGGGTGCAGGACGACGGCGGCATCCACGGCGCGATCACCGCGGTCGCTGCCGAGCGTCCAGACGCGCCCGCGCTCAGCTGGGATTCCGGCAGCCTGACCTACCGCGAACTCGACACCGCCGCCGACCGTCTGGCCGCGGAGCTGCAGCGCAGGGGAGTGGGCGCCGAGACGCCCGTACCGATACTGCTCTGCCGTGGACCCGATTACGTGGTGGCGATGCTCGCCGTGCTCAAGGCCGGTGGGTTGATCGTGCCGCTGGACCCGGGGATGCCGTCGCAGCGCGTGCAGGAGATCGTCGCGCAGACCGGTGCCGAACTCGTCATCGACGATGGTCTACTGGCCGGTGTCGGCGATCTCGCCGCCGATGCGGTCGCCGCGGCAGTGCGCCCCGGACAGGGCGCATACATCATCTTCACCTCGGGAACCACCGGAAAACCGAAGGGTGTCATCGGAACCCACCACGCGGTACTCGCCTACGGAGCGGACCACGCGGCCCGGATGCTGCGCCCGGCGCAGAATCGGCTGGGCCGCGATCTGCGGATCGCGCACGCATGGTCGTTCACCTTCGACGCGGCGTGGCAGCCGCTGGTGGCGCTCTTCGAGGGGCACTGCGTCCACATCATCAGCTCGGGCGTGCAACGGGACGCCGAGGCGCTGGTCGCCGAGATCGGCAGGTTCGGCGTGGACATGATCGACACCACCCCGTCGATGTTCAGCCAGTTGCGTGCCGCCGGCCTGCTGTCGACCGTGCCGTTGGCCGTGCTGGCCCTCGGCGGGGAGAACATCGACACCGCGGCCTGGCAGGGCATCCGCACCGAATGCGAGCGCAGCGGGATGCGCGCGCACAACTGTTACGGGCCGACCGAGACCACCGTCGAGGCCGTGGTGGCCGCGATCGCCGACCACCCGCAACCGTGCATCGGCGACCCGACGGCCACGAGCGTCGTCCATGTGCTGGATTCCTGGTTGCGGCCGGTTCCCGACGGAGTGGCCGGCGAGTTGTACCTCAGCGGTGGGCAGCTCACCCGCGGCTATCTCGGCAGGCCGGGGGAGACCGCGGCCCGGTTCGTCGCCGACCCGATCCGTCCGGGCCGCCGCATGTACCGCACCGGCGACGTCGTGCGGCGGCTACCGGGGTCGGGTGCGCTGCAGTACCTCGGACGCAGCGATGACCAGGTCAAGATTCGGGGTTTCCGGGTGGAGCCCGGTGAGGTGGTGGCCGCGCTCTACCGGCACCCCGAGGTGCGGCACGCCCATGTCGCGGTGCGCAGGCACCGCAGCGGTCCGCGGTTGACGGCGTATGTGGTGTCCGAGGTGGCCACCTCGGACCTGCGCAGGATGCTCACCGCGACGCTGCCCAAGTACCTTGTCCCACATCACATCATCGATGTCGATGAGATCCCGTTGACGGCCCACGGGAAGGTCGACGACCGGGCACTGGCCGCACTCGATGCCGATCGGGGTGTCGGGGTGGCTGCGGAGTTCGCCGCGCCGAGCACCGAGACCGAGATCGCGATCGCCGAGGTGCTCGGGGATCTGCTCGACGCCCGGATCGTGGACGTCAACGCCGATTTCTTGGACCTCGGACTGGACAGCATCGTGGCGTTGTCGGTGGTGCAGGCGGTGCGCCGGCGCGGAATTCCGTTGCGCGCCAGGCTGATGCTGGAATGCGCGACCGTGCGGGAGCTGGCGGGCGCGATCGACGACGATATCGTCGTCGATCCCGTCGACGCCGACGGCACCGGACCGATCCCGCTGCTGCCCGCGGGGCACTGGTTGCTGGCGCATGGGGATGCGCGTCGACTGGCGCAGACCGAGGCGATCCGGTTGCCCGCCGATGTCACCCGGGAGCGTCTGGAGACATTGCTGGGCAATGTGATCGACGGTCACGAGGTGTTCCGGTGCCGGCTCGACCGGGCGACGATGAGCCTGGTCGAACAGCCTCGCGAGCGGGAGCTGCTCACCGAGGCGCGGGCGAGCGGTGAACTGGTTGCCGCCGTTGCCGCGCATACCGACTCTTCGATTCAGCGGCTCGATCCAGAACGCGGCGTGTTGTTCGACGCGGTCTGGTTGCACCACGACAGCGGTGCCGAGGTCCTGGTGTTGACCGCGCATGTGCTGGCGATGGATCCGTCCTCCTGGCAGATCGTGCTCGGGGAACTCGAAACCGGTTGGCATGCATTGGCTGCCGATCATCATCCGGCGCCGGTCCGCGAGCACACCTCGCTTCGGCGTTGGTCGAGCCTGTTGGCCGAGCGCGCGTTGAAACTGGATACCTGCGATTTCTGGGAGCGTCAGCTCGCTGGTCCCGACCCCGATCTCGGTGCCCGGCGGGTACGCCCGGACACCGACCGGGCCGCCGACGCCGAGATCAGCATGGCGTTCGTCGGCAGGGCGCTCACCGCCCGGGTGCTGGCGGCTCCGGTCGGGGTGACCGAGGTGCTGGCGGCGGCGACCGCGCGCACGATCACCGCGTGGCGGCGCCGGCACGGGCATGCCGAAGGCACGCCGCTGCTGGCCATCGAGACCCACGGCCGAGCGGATATCACGGTCTCGGAGGGACTGGCCGACGACCACCGCCACATCGACACCGGCGATACCGTCGGATTGCTCAGCGCCATCTATCCGGTGCGGTTGTCCTCCCAGGACGCCACCGGGGTGGCCGCCGAACTGGCCGCCATACCCGGGGACGGCATCGACTACGCCCTGTTGCGATACCTGCGCAGTGACACGGCCGAACGCCTCGGCGGCTACCGCGAACCGCAGGTACTGCTCAACTATCTCGGCCGGCTCCGTCAGGTGCCCGGTCGGTCGGCGCTCACGGTCGACCGCGCATTACTCAACGACGTATCCCGAGTCCCCGAGCCGAATCTGGCCATCCGCCACGAGATCACGCTCAACGTGCTGATCGTCGAGAAGGACGGGGCACCCGTGCTCGGAACCCAGTGGCGCACACTGCCCGACATCGTCGCCGCAGAGGACGTCACGACGTTGCAGGCGCTGTGGCAGGAAGCACTGAACGAGGTGATCTCATGACCAAGACCCTTGCCGTCATCGGCGCCGGGGTGAAGGCCATCGCGGTGGCGGCCAAGGCCGCCGAGCTGCGGGCGATGGGTGTGCCCGCCCCCGAGGTGGTGGCGATCGAGCGCACCGCGGTGGCGGCCAACTGGCAGGCCGCCGGCGGCTGGACCGACGGCCAGCACCGGTTGGGTACCGGACCGGAGAAGGACATCGGTTTCCCGTACCAGTCCGCACTCGTCGCGCGGCGCAACGCCGAGCTCGACCAGCGGATGATGCGGCACAGCTGGCAGTCCTATCTCGTCTCATCGGGTCAATTCGCCGAGTGGATCGACCGCGGCAGGCCCGCACCGACGCACAAGCGATGGAGCCAGTACCTGACCTGGGTGGCGACCAATATCGGGATGCAGGTGCGCACCGGCGATGTCACCGAGATCGGTTTGCAGTACACCGACGATGCGACCCGGTGGGAGCTGGGCACCCGCGAGGGCGTCGTGCATGCCGACGCGCTGATGATCACCGGACCGGGGCAGGCCGAGCGGTCCCTGCTACCGGGCAACCCGCGCGTGCTCTCGATCGCACAGTTCTGGCACCGGGCCGCCCAGAACGAGTTGATCTCGGCCGACCGCGTCGCCGTCATCGGCGGCGGCGAGACGGCAGGCACCATGCTCGATGAGCTGTTCCGGCACCGGGTTTCGACCATCACGGTGATCTCACCGCAGGTCACGTTGTTCACCCGCGGTGAGGGCTTTTTCGAGAACTCGCTGTACTCCGATCCGATCCACTGGGCCGGACTGACACCCGCCGAGAAACGCGATGCGATGAACCGCACCGACCGCGGGGTGTTCTCGGTGCGGGTGCAGGATGCGCTGCTGGCCGATGACCGTATCCGGCACCTGCGCGGGCGGGTGGCCCATGCGGTGGCCCGCGACGAGCGGATCCGCCTCACGCTGCAGACCGAGCGCGGCGGCGAGCGGCTGGAGACGGTGCACGGTTTCGACCTGGTGATCGACGGGTCCGGTGCCAACGCCATGTGGTTCGTCCCGCTGCTGCGGCAGGACGCCCTCGATGTGCTGGAGCTCGGACTGGGCGGACCGCTGACACCCGACAGCATCGCCGAATCCATCGGCTATGACCTGTCGGTCGACGATGTCGACCCGAAGTTGTTCCTGCCCGGGCTCGCCGGTTTGACCCAGGGCCCCGGCTTCCCCAACCTCAGCTGCCTGGGCCGACTGTCCGACCGGGTGCTGGGATCCGACCTTTTCGCCACCGCAGCACAGACCGACAACAGAAGGAAAGCCCATGAGCAACAACCCATTCGATGACGAGGACGGCGTCTTCTTCGTGCTGATCAACGACGAGGAGCAGTACAGCCTCTGGCCGACGTTCGCCGATGTGCCTGCCGGCTGGCGCGTGGTGTTCGGGGAGAGCACGCGCGCCGACTGCCTGGCCTATGTCGAGGAGAACTGGAACGACCTGCGGCCCAAGAGCCTGCGCGACGCCATGTCCTGACGGTCACCTTTCTCTCGCGAGGAGACGCATGTACCCCCGGAAAGGTGGGCATTTAGGGGTATATGAGACTGCTCGCCGGTGACGGGGTGAGGCCTGCCGCGGCGCTGTGGATCCTCGGCGCCGCCGGATACTTCGCCGCCGAGGCGCTGGCCGCCGCGGCCTTACCGGGATACCGCTACGACGCCGACTACATCAGCACCCTGGGCAACCCGGCCGTCTCACCACGCGGCGCGTGGATGAACGCGGCGTTCATCCTGCAGGGTCTTTGTTTCGCCGCGGCCGCCCTGCTGGCCACCCACCGATCGCGGCGACACCGCTGGTTCTCGGCGTTCGCGGCGGCCAACGGCATCGGCAACATCTCGATCGCGATCGTGCACAGCGGGCAGGGCCACACCTGGCATGTCATCGGGGCGGGATTGGCGATCATCGGCGGTAATGCCGCGGCCCTCAGCAGCGCCGGGTGGACCGCCCCGGGGTGGTACCGCGGTGCCTCGGCGCTGCTCGGCCTCACCGGGCTGGCGGCGCTGCTTGTCACCGTCTTCGGACCCGCACAGATCGGCGCGTGGGAACGCGCGGCGGTGTACCCGATCTTCGCCTGGCAGTTGATGACCGCCGGTTACCTGCTGAGCCGATCCGGTCAGGCCGGCAGCGGGTCGTCCATGTCATAGACGCGCGCGTGCAGGACGGTCCGGTTGCGCAGCGCGGCGCGCACGGCACGGTGCAGGCCGTCCTCCAGGTAGATGATTCCCTGCCAGCGCACGGCGTGGGGGAACAGATCGCCGTAGAACGTGGAGTCCTCCGACAGCAACCGATCCAGTGCCAGCACGGTGGTCGTGGTCACCAATTCGTCGAGCCGGATCTGGCGGGGCGGGATCTGCGCCCACTGGCGGTAGGACAGGCCGTGTTCGGGATACGGCTTCCCGTCGCGGACACCTTTGAAGATCACCGGCGGTCTCCCATGAAGGCGAGGTTAATCGCAAACGACCGGCAATGTCGGCAATGTCTTTGACTTGTCAAGCACGCACCCGCGGCTCGATCCGGTGTACCCGGCCGTCGCTGCGAATCCGTGCAGTTGATGCCCGTAAAATGACGGCATAACCGGCCCAGATCGAGGGTAAGAACAGGTGAACTTCCGGAGGTGAATGTATGGGTAGTGCCGATGACCGTCGCTTCGAGGTGTTGCGAGCCATCGTCGCCGACTTCGTCGCCACCAAGGAGCCGATCGGATCCAAGACGCTCGTGGAGAGGCACAACCTGGGCGTATCGAGCGCCACGGTGCGCAATGACATGGCCGTGCTGGAAGCCGAGGGGTACATCACCCAGCCGCACACCAGTTCGGGCCGGGTGCCCACCGAGAAGGGTTACCGCGAGTTCGTCGACCGTCTCGACGATGTGAAACCCATGTCGTCCGCCGAGCGCCGGGCAATCCTGGGTTTCCTGGAATCCGGGGTGGATCTCGACGATGTGCTGCGCCGCGCCGTGCGCCTGCTGGCGCAGCTCACCCGGCAGGTGGCCATCATCCAGTACCCGACGCTGTCGGCGTCGACGGTCCGCCACCTCGAGGTCGTGGCGCTGACACCGGCCAAGCTGCTGCTGGTGGTCATCACCGACAGCGGCCGCGTCGACCAACGGGTCGTCGAACTGGGTGATGCCATCGACGATCATCAGCTCTCGCAGCTGCGCGAGCGTCTCGGCGCGGCACTGGAGGGCAAGCCGCTGTCGGCGGCCTCGGTGGCGGTGGCGGATCTGGCCAGCACCCTCGACGGTCACGGTGGACTCGGTGATGCGGTGGGCCGCGCCGCGACGGTGCTGGTGGAAACCCTCGTCGAACACACCGAGGAGCGCCTGGTGCTGGGCGGCACCGCCAACCTCACCCGCAACACCGCAGACTTCGGTGGGTCTCTGCGGTCCGTGCTCGAAGCACTGGAGGAGCAGGTGGTGGTGCTGCGGCTGCTCGCCGCGCAGCAAGAGGCCGGTAAGGTCACGGTGCGTATCGGGCACGAGACCGAGGCCGAGCAGATGCTGGGAACGTCGGTGGTCAGCACCACCTATGGCAGCTCGGGCAAGGTGTTCGGCGGTATGGGTGTGGTCGGTCCCACACGGATGGACTATCCGGGAACGATCGCCAACGTCGCCGCAGTTGCTCTCTATATAGGTGAAGTTCTGGGCACCCGATAGTCGGGGCGTCAACAGCAGTGGCATACCGCCGGTGGCGGTACGAGAGAGGTTTCAAGCGTGGCACGCGATTATTACGGTCTGCTCGGCGTGAGCAAGGGCGCCAGTGATTCGGAGCTCAAGCGCGCTTATCGCAAGCTGGCCCGTGAACTGCATCCCGATGTGAACCCCGATGAGGCGGCGCAGGCGCGGTTCACCGAGATCCAGGTCGCCTACGAGGTGCTCTCCGATCCGGAGAAGCGCCGCATCGTCGACCTGGGCGGCGATCCGATGGAGAACGCCGCCGCCGGCGGTGGCGGATTCGCGGGCGGATTCGGCGGTCTCGGCGATGTCTTCGAGGCCTTCTTCGGCGGCGGCGCCGGATCCCGCGGGCCGATCGGCCGGGTCCGTCCCGGCTCGGACTCGCTGCTGCGGATGCGCTTGACGTTGGCCGAATGCGCGACCGGGGTGACCAAGCAGGTCACCGTCGACACCGCGGTGTTGTGCGATCTGTGCCAGGGCAAGGGCACCCACGGCAACTCCAAGCCCCAGACCTGCGGCACCTGCCACGGTCAGGGCGAGGTGCAGACCGTGCAGCGCTCCCTGCTGGGTCAGGTCATGACCTCGCGTCCCTGCCCGGTCTGCGGCGGTGTCGGCGAGACCATCCCGGATCCGTGCCATCGCTGCGGTGGTGACGGTCGCGTGCAGGCCCGCCGCGAGATCAGCGTCAAGATCCCGGCAGGCGTCGGCGACGGGATGCGGGTGCGGCTGGCCGCCCAGGGCGAGGTCGGCCCCGGTGGTGGCCCCGCCGGCGACCTCTATGTCGAGGTGCACGAGCAGCAGCACGAGGTGTTCGTCCGCGACGGTGACGATCTGCACTGCACCGTCACGGTGCCGATGTTCGACGCGGCGCTGGGCACCACGGTCACCGTCGACGCCATCCTCGACGGCCCGATCGAATTGGAGATCCCGGCGGGCACCCAGCCCGGCGCGGTGACCACCCTGCGCGGGCACGGGATGCCGCATCTGCGCTCGGGAGTGCGCGGCAACCTGCACGCCCATGTCGAGGTGCTGATCCCGACCCGGCTCGACCACACCGATACCGAGCTGCTGACCAAGCTCAAGGAACACCGCTCCCGTGATGTGGCGGAGGTGAAGTCGGCCAACGGTTCGGCCGCCGGTGCGGCCGGCGGGCTGTTCAGCCGGCTGCGCGAGACCTTCTCCGGTCGGTGACCGAACCGAATCCGGCGGCCTGAGCTGCGATGCGGAGCCTGTTCTACGTCGACGCGCTGCCCGATGTCGGGGCAGTCGTGGTGGTCGACGGTGACGAGGGCCATCACGCCGCCACGGTGCGGCGCACCCGCGTCGGCGAGGAACTCGATCTCAGTGACGGCGCGGGCACGCTGGCGCACGTCGTCGTCGAGGAGGCGGCCAAAGGCCGGCTGGCGGCCAGGGTGCTGGCCGTCACCGAGGTCGCACCCGTGCGGCCGATGGTGACCGTCGTGCAGGCGCTGCCCAAGTCCGAGCGTTCCGAGCTGGCCGTCGAACTCGCCACCGAGGCCGGCGCGGATGCCTTCCTGGCGTGGCAGGCCGGTCGCTGCGTGGCCCGCTGGGAATCGCCGGCCAAGATCGACAAGGGCCTGGCCCGCTGGGCGGCGGTCGCCCGCGCGGCCGCCAGGCAATCGCGGCGCCCACGCATCCCGGCCGTCGAGGCGATGGTGTCCACCAGGGACCTGCTCGCCAGGGTGGCCGGCACCCCGACCCTGGTCCTGCACGAGTCGGCGACCGTCGGCATCGCCGAGGCACTGCCGGCCGATGGCGAGGAGTTGATGCTGGTGATCGGGCCGGAGGGTGGGATCGCCCCGGAAGAGTTGGCCGCGTTGACCGAGGCCGGTGCGCAGCCGGTGCGGCTGGGGCCGTCGGTGCTGCGCACCTCCACGGCCGCGGCCGTCGCGCTCGGGGCGATCGGTGTACTCAGCGGCCGCTGGGACCTGCAGAACTGATACTGGGTCACGTCGGCGCCCGGCGGTAAACTCAGTACAGCACCAATTCGAGGCACGATTTCGAGAAACCAGAAAGCAGGCACGAAACTCCACGTGACGCCCCGCGAGACGACCGCTGGCCCGATCACCGGACCGGTACGAAGCAGCATCACAGTTCCGCCCGACACCATCGTGGGCCTGCTCGGCTCGGCCGACGAGAATCTGCGTGCCCTGGAAGGACTGCTCACCGCCGATATCCATGTCCGCGGTAATGCCATCACCTTCAGCGGTGAGCCCGCCGACGTGGCACTGGCCGAGCGTGTCGTCGGCGAGTTGGTCGCGGTGGTGACCCGCGGCCAGCCGCTGACCCCGGATGCGATCAGGCAGAGCGTGTCGATGCTCACCGGCGGATCGGACGCCTCCCCGGCCGAGGTGTTGACGCTGGACATCCTGTCCCGGCGCGGGAAGACGATCCGGCCCAAGACGCTCAACCAGAAGCACTATGTCGACGCGATCGACTCGCACACCATCGTGTTCGGTATCGGGCCCGCGGGCACCGGGAAGACCTATCTGGCGATGGCCAAGGCGGTCGCCGCGCTGCAGGCCAAGGATGTCAATCGGATCATCCTGACCCGGCCCGCGGTCGAGGCCGGTGAACGGCTTGGCTTCCTGCCCGGCACGTTGACCGAGAAGATCGACCCGTATCTGCGCCCGCTGTACGACGCGTTGCACGACATGATGGATCCGGCGGCGATCCCGAACCTGTTGGCGGCCGGGGTCATCGAGGTCGCGCCCCTGGCCTTCATGCGCGGCCGCAGCCTCAACGATGCGTTCATCATCCTCGACGAGGCGCAGAACACCACGCCCGAACAGATGAAGATGTTCCTGACCCGGCTGGGTTTCGGCTCCAAGATGGTCGTCACCGGTGACGTCACCCAGGTGGACCTGCCCGGTGGCGCGCAGTCCGGATTGCGGGCCGCCTCGGACATCCTCGCGGGTATCGACGATATCCACTTCTCCCGCCTCACCAGCGCCGATGTGGTACGCCACCGGCTGGTGTCGGAGATCGTGGACGCCTACTCGCGCCACGAGGGGCAGCCCGATCTGGTCAACCGCGCGCAGCGGCGCTCCTCGGCCGGTCGGCCGCGACGATGAATGACGGAAAACAACTGACATGAGCATCGAAGTCTCCAACGAGTCGGGCATCGACGTCTCCGAACAGGAACTCATCAGCGTCGCGAAGTTCGTGATCGCCCAGATGGATGTCAATCCGGCCGCCGAGTTGTCCATGGTGCTGCTCGACGAGGCCGCGATGGCCGATCTGCACATGCGCTGGATGGACCTGCCCGGGCCCACCGATGTGATGAGCTTCCCGATGGACGAGCTGGAGCCCGGCGGTCGTCCCGACGCCGCCGAGCCGGGACCCTCGATGCTCGGCGATATCGTGCTGTGCCCGGAGTTCGCCGCCAAACAGGCCGAGAAGGCCGGCCACTCTCTGGGCCAGGAGCTGGCACTGTTGACCGTGCACGGCGTGCTGCACCTGCTCGGCTACGACCATGCCGAACCCGATGAGGAGAAGGAGATGTTCGCCTTGCAGCGTCGCCTCCTCGAGGAATGGGTGGCCGACCAGGTCGAGGCGTATCGCCAGGATCTGCAGAACGCGAAGGATCGCCGGCTGCTGGACGGGTCGCGATACTTCGATCAGCCGTGACCGGGATAGCGCCGTTGATCGGGGCCGTGCTGCTGATCGGGCTCGGCGGACTCTTCGCCGCCGTCGACGCGGCGATCAGCACCGCCTCGCTGGCCAGGGTCGAGGAGATGGTGCGCGATGAGCGCCCTGGTGCGATCCGGCTGGCCCGGTTGCTGGCCGACCGGCCTCGCTACATCAATCTCGTTGTGCTGCTGCGCATCACCTGCGAAGTGAGCGCCACCGTGCTGTTGGTGTCCTATCTGGACGGCCCGCTCGGGGTCGAATGGGGCCTGTTCACCGCCGCCGCCACCATGGTGGTGGTCAGCTTCGTGGTCATCGGTGTCGGACCGCGCACCGTCGGCAGGCAGAATGCCTACACCATCGCGCTCGCCTCGGCGCTGCCATTGCACGCGATTTCGGTGCTGCTCACCCCGGTCAGCCGACTCCTGGTGCTGATCGGTAACGCGCTCACCCCCGGACGTGGATTCCGCAACGGGCCGTTTGCCTCCGAGATCGAACTGCGCGAGGTGGTCGATCTGGCACAACAGCGCGGCGTGGTGGCCGATGACGAGCGCCGGATGATCCAGTCGGTGTTCGAACTCGGCGACACTCCGGCACGCGAGGTGATGGTGCCGCGCACCGAGATGGTGTGGATCGAGAGCGACAAGACGGTGGCCCAGGCGACCTCGCTGGCGGTGCGCAGCGGGCATTCCCGTCTTCCGGTCATCGGGGAGAACGTCGATGATGTCGTCGGCGTCATCTACCTCAAGGATCTGGTGCAGCAGACCCGGCTGGAACGCGCCAGGATGGACATCCGGGTCGCCGATCTGATGCGCCCCGCGGTGTTCGTGCCCGATTCCAAACCGTTGGACACCCTGCTGCGGGAAATGCAGCGCGACCGCAATCACATGGCTCTGCTGGTCGACGAGTACGGTGCCATCGCCGGCCTGGTCACCATCGAGGATGTGCTGGAGGAGATCGTCGGGGAGATCAACGACGAGTACGACGCCGGTGAAGTGGCGCCTTGGGAGGAGCTGGGGGACAGCACCTTCCGGGTGTCGGCCCGGGTGCCGATCGAGGATCTCACCGAGCTCTACGACGATCTGCGCATCGACGAGGACCTGGAGGTCGACACCGTCGGCGGTCTGCTGGCCCACGAGTTGGGCCGGGTGCCGTTGCCCGGCGCACAGGTCAGCTGGAACGGGCTGCGGTTGCGCGCCGAGGGCGGACCGGACCATCGTGGCCGGGTGCGCGTCGGCACCGTTTTGATCAGCCCCGAGGAACCCAGCCCCAGCGAGGAGAGCGGTACATGACTGTGCAAGACGAGGATGCCAAGCTGGTGACGCTGGCGCGTGGGGCGATGGGCCGCGCCGAGGCGCCCGAGGGTGCTGCGGTGCGCGATCTGGACGGCCGCACCTATGCCGGTGCGCCGGTCCGGCTCGCGGCGCTTCAGCTGACCGCGTTGCAGGCCGCGGTGGCCGCCGCGGTGTCCAGCGGTGCCGCCGGTTTCGAGGCCGCGGTGCTGGTCGGAGGCTCGGCCCAGGACGCCGGGATCGCCGCGGTGACCGAGCTGTCGTCCGGTGCCACCGTCATCGTCACCGACCGCGCGGGCACCCCGCTGGAGTCCCGGTGAGCGACGAATTCCGCTCCGGCTTCGTCTGTTTCGTCGGCCGCCCCAATACGGGCAAGTCCACCCTGACCAACGCGCTGGTGGGGCAGAAGGTGGCGATCACCTCCAACCGGCCGCAGACCACCCGGCACACCATCCGCGGCATCGTGCACCGGGAGAACTTCCAGATCGTCCTCGTCGACACCCCCGGTCTGCACCGGCCGCGCACCCTGCTCGGGAAGCGGCTCAACGAGCTGGTGAAGGACACCTACTCGGAGGTCGACGTGATCGGCTTCTGCATCCCCGCCGACGAGGGCATCGGTCCCGGCGATCGCTGGATCTTCGAACAGATCTCCGCCGTCGCGCCGCGGACCACGCTGATCGTGGTGGTCACCAAGACCGACAAGGTGTCCCGGGAGAAGGTGGCCGAGCAACTGATCGCCGTCCAGGAGGAGTTCGGCGCCAAGGCCGCCGATATCGTCCCGGTCTCGGCGACCGCCGGGCAGCAGATCGATGTCCTCACCGATGTGCTGGTCTCCCATCTGGAACCGGGGCCGGCGTTCTACCCCGACGGCGAGCTGACCGATGAGCCCGAGGAAGTTCTGATGGCCGAGCTGATCCGCGAGGCTGCGCTCGAGGGGGTGCGCGACGAGCTGCCGCATTCACTGGCCGTCGTCATCGACGAGGTCGAAGAACGCGAGGGACGACCAGAAGACGACCCGCTGCTGGACGTGCGGGCCATCCTCTACGTCGAACGGGACAGCCAGAAGGGCATCGTGATCGGCAAGGGCGGGGCGCGGTTGCGCGAGGTCGGTACCGCGGCCCGTCACCAGATCGAGAAGCTGTTGGGCACCAAGGTGTTCCTGGAGCTCCGCGTCAAGGTCGCCAAGAACTGGCAGCGTGATCCCAAACAGCTTGGCCGCCTAGGGTTCTGAGCCTTAGGGCGTCCAGCCCGGAACCTGCCCGAAGTCACGGATGTTCGAGGGCACCGGCGGTGCACCGTCACCCTTGCCGTACACCGCGACCACCACGGTGCGGTCCAGCACGCTCTCCGACCACACGCCGATGTCGACGTTGGTGCAATCGGCCATGATGGCGTAATAGTCGGGCCGGTGATACCACTGGTTGATCAGCTCGATACCGCTGATCGCCAGCGCCGGGTTGATCGCCACCGTCTCGGCCACCGCACCGGCGTACCCGGCGTTGCGGGCGCGGTCGGCGACCGTCGTGCCGTCGGAACCGATATCGGCGTTCAGTGCTCGGTTGTTCAGCACATCGTTGGTGTGCCACTGGGCGGCCAGCCGCAGCTTCGGGTTGATCTTGACATCGTTGGTGCAGCCGGCCTGGTGCTGAACGGTGTAGACGTTGGCGACCACGCCGTCGTTGAGCCGACGGTTGTCGGCGTGCGCGGACGGTGCGGTCAGCACCGTCCCGGCGGCCAGCGCGACCACCGGCAGGGCGGTCACCCAGCGGCGTGACGAGATCAACAGCGGCGACGGCAGCAACGACGACATGAACGAGCACATTACGTGAGCGCCTCCTCCTGCCACCACGGTTCGGGCTGCTGGACCATCCAGCCGTTCACCGCCTCCAGTTGACCGGCCAGCGAGATCAGCAACGGTTCGCTGTCGGCTGGTCCCATCAGCTGGACCCCGATGGGTAGACCCTCGGCGGTGAACCCGGCGGGGATGTTGATCGAGGGCCAACCGAGCAGATTCCACGGCCAGGTCGCGGGACAGGCGCGGATCATGGCCCGATCGGTGGCCAGCGGACCGCGATCGTCGTACTCGTTGACCAGCGGCGGCGGTTGGGCGGTCGTCGGGGCGAGCACGACATCGGCGATGTTGAAGATCCAGCCGATGCGGCGCTGGGCATCGGCCTCGGCCGCGCGCGCCTTGCGCAGGGTGTTCTGGGAGAGCGCCCATCCGGTGCGGATATTGCTGACGGTGCGCTTGTCGAGCTCGACATCGGAGCCCAGCCGCTGCGACCACTCGACCAGGCCCGCGGTGGAGCGGGCCAGGAAGTTCCACGACATCTTGAGGTGGTAGTCCGGGTCCGCTCGGACGGTGTGGTGGCCGAGTTGTTCGAGCTGGCCGGCAACGCGCTGCAGAGCCGCGCTGATCTCCGGGTGCAGCGTGGACCGGAAGAAGGTGAACGGCAGGGCGGTGGACACCGCCACCCGCAGCGCGCCCGGCGCCCGGCCGACGTGGTCGGAAACCCGCACCGGAGCCGGTTTGTGCAGATCGCCGTCGGCGTTGCCGGATGCGGCGTCCAGCACGATGGCGGCGTCGGTGACGGTGCGGGCCAGCACACCGTTGACGGTGATGCCGTTGAACGCCTCGGGCAGCGGCCAAGTGGATATCCGGCCGCGCTGTGGCTTGATGCCCACCAGATGGGTCCAGGCCGCCGGGATGCGCACACTGCCCGCGCCGTCGGATCCGATGGCCGCGGTGACCAGTCCCGCGGCCACGGCGGCGGCGCTGCCGCCGGACGATCCGCCGGGGCTGTGCCGCGGTGACCACGGGTTGGCGGTGTGTCCGAAGCCGGGGCCGCTGGTGAACGGCCACTGGCCCAGTTCGCAGGTGTTGGTCTTGCCGACGATGACCGCCCCGGCCGCGCGCAGTCGGCGTACCACCTCGGCGTCGGCGGTGGCGGGCGGCGGGTTGCCGACGGTCCCGAAGCGGGTTGGCACACCGGCGACGTCCACGTCATCCTTGACCGCAATCGGGATTCCCAACAGTGGAAGGTGTTGTCCGGCAGCGCGTTTGCGGTCGGCTTCGGCGGCGGCGGCAAGGGCCTGTTCGGTGAGCACGACACGGAACGCGTTCAGGCGGGGCTGGCTGGCCTCGATAACGGTAAGGGACTGGCGTACCAGTTCCTCGGAGGTCGTAGCGCCGCTGGCGAGGCGGTAGAGCTGTTGGGTGAGAGTGGGAAAGACGCGCATGCGAACGGGATTCTTCTGGGTGACAGACATACGATGTCTGAGGATATCCGGCGTTGCGATGGCGCCGTTGTCACAGTGCGGTGGGAGACTGGGCGGATGCGGTTGTACCGGGATCGAGCGGTCGTGCTGCGCCAGCACAAGCTCGGCGAGGCCGACCGGATCGTGACGCTGCTCACTCGTGAGCACGGCGTGGTGCGCGCGGTGGCCAAGGGGGTGCGCCGCACCCGCAGCAAGTTCGGGGCACGGCTGGAGCCCTTTGCGCACATCGACGTTCAGCTGCATCCCGGCCGCAACCTCGACATCGTCACCCAGGTGCAGTCCATCGACGCCTTCGCCGTCGATATCGTCAGCGATTACGGCCGCTACACCTGCGCCTGCGCGGTCCTGGAGACCGCCGAGCGCCTCGCCGGCGAGGAACGCGCCCCCGTCCCACAACTGCACGGTCTCACCGTGGCGGCGCTGCGGGCGGTCGCGGAGGGACGACGTCCCCGTGAGCTGGTGCTCGATGCGTACCTGCTGCGGGCGATGGGAATCGCGGGCTGGGCGCCGGCGCTGACCGAATGTGCCCGTTGTGCCGCACCGGGCCCGCACCGGGCCTTCAACGTGGCCGCCGGGGGCAGCGTGTGTGTGCACTGCCGACCATCCGGCTCGGCAACCCCTGCCCAAGCTGTGCTGGAGCTGATGTCTGCGCTGCACGACGGGGACTGGGAGTTTGCGCAAACCTCCACCACCGCGCACCGCAGCCAGGCCAGCGGGCTGGTGGCCGCGCACCTGCAATGGCACCTGGAACGTCAGCTGCGGACATTGCCGCTGGTGGAGCGGGTCTATCGGGTTGATAGTGCGGCCGTTGAACGCCGGACCGTGGTGTTCGGGCAGGATATGGCGCATGGCAATCAAACGGGGCAAGGTCATCTACCCGCAGCTGCCCCCGGCGCCTGAGGACTATCCGGAATTCCCGGACACCTCGACGTGGCCGGTGGTGTTCCCCGACCTGCCACCCAAGACCAACGGCCGGTTCTCCCGGCCGCCGCAGCACCCCTCCAAGGCTGTACCCCCGCAGATCCCCGCCGACCAGGTCCCCAACCACGTCGCGGTGGTGATGGACGGTAACGGGCGCTGGGCCACCCAGCGCGGGCTGGGCCGCACCGAGGGTCACAAGATGGGCGAGGCGGTGCTGATCGACATCACCTGCGGAGCCATCGAACTGGGTATCAAGCACCTGTCGGTGTACGCGTTCTCCACCGAGAACTGGAAGCGCAGCACCGAGGAGGTGCGCTTCCTGATGGGCTTCAACCGCGAGGTGGTGCGCCGGCGCCGGGAGAACCTGGACGCGATGGGCGTCAACATGCGCTGGGTCGGGTCGCGGCCGCGGATGTGGAGCAGCGTCATCAAGGAGTTCGACATCGCCGAGCAGATGACCGTCGGCAACGACGTCATCACCGTCAACTACTGCGTGAACTACGGCGGACGCACCGAGATCGTCGAGGCCGCACGGCAACTCGCCGAGGAGGCTGCGGAGGGCAAGATCAACCCCGGCCGGATCAGCGAGGCGTCGTTCGCCAGGCACCTACACCGGCCCGATATCCCCGATGTCGACCTGTTCATTCGGACCTCCGGTGAGCAACGCGCCAGCAACTTCCTGCTCTGGCAGGCCGCGTACGCCGAGTACGTCTTCCAGGACAAGCTCTGGCCGGATTACGATCGCCGCGATCTGTGGGCGGCGTGCGAGGAGTACGTGCACCGCAATCGTCGCTTCGGCAGAGCTTGAGGGGGAGGGCCTGATGAATCTGCAGGAGCGGCTGGCGGCCGTCGTCGAGGCCTTGCTGCCTGCCACCCGCGAAGAGGACGGCGCCCTGACCGTGCACCATGACGGCACGTTCGCCTCGCTGCGGGTGGTCAGTGTCGGCGAGGGGCTCGACATGGTCTCGCTGAACCAGATCCTGGTCTGGGACCAGCCGCTCGATGACGCATTGCGCGGGATCGTCGCCGGGCACACCAGGAACACCCTGTTGGGCACGGTCTCGCTGATCGAGAAGGATGAGTCGGCGGATGTGCTGCTGCGCTACAACTTTCCCGCGTCGGGGCTGACCGATGAGGCGCTCAGCACGTTGATCATGATGGTGCTGGCGACCGGCGCCGATGTGCGTCGCACGTTGGTGGCGTGAGCGCCGTCATCCGGGTGGTCGCGGCCGTCGTGCTCGACGCGCGTGCGCACGTGTTGGTGGTGCGCAAGCGCGGGACGACCGCGTTCATGCAACCCGGCGGCAAGCTCGAACCGGGGGAGACGCCGCTGCAGGCCCTGCACCGGGAGATCGCCGAGGAACTCGGGGTGGGTATCGTCGCCGACTCGGTGCGCGAGCTCGGCCACCACGATGCGGCCGCTGCCAACGAGCCCGGTCACCGGGTGGCCGCCGACCTCTTCTTCGTCGAACTGGACGGTCCGCCGACCGCAGCGGCCGAGATCGCCGAGATGGCGTGGATCGATCCGCACGACCCCGGCGATATCGAGCTCGCCCCGCTGACCAGGGATACGGTGCTGGAGTTCGTGCGGGTCAGCTGACCGCGCAGGGGCCGCACAGTCCGAAGATCTCGATGGTGTGGGAGACCTCGGTGAATCCGTGTTCGGCGGCCACCTCGTCGGCCCACACCTCGGCGGCACCGCCGTCGACCTCGACGGTGCTGCCGCAGACCCGGCACACCAGGTGATGGTGGTGGTGGTCCGAGCAGCGGCGGTAGACGGACTCGCCGGTGTCGGTGCGCAGGGTGTCGACCTGGCCTGCGGTGGCCATCGACTGCAGGGTGCGGTACACGGTGGTCAGCCCGATGCCCTCACCCTGCTTACGCAGTTCATCGTGTAATTCCTGCGCTGACCGGAAATCGTCGATGTTCTCCAGCAGTGCCGAGATGGCCGCACGTTGTTTGGTCGATCGCACCGGCGTGCTCATCGGTCGTCCTCCGAAGCGTGCGTCACAGCGGCGATGACGATCTCGGCCAGGTGATGGTCGACGAGGCGGTACATCACCTCGCGGCCGCTGCGTTCCCCGGCCACCACGCCCGCGGACTTCAGGATCCGCAGGTGTTGGCTGACCAATGGTTGGGGCACGTCCAGCGCGTCTACCAGTTCGTGCACGCAGCGCATCGATTCGCGTAACTGCAGCACGATCGCGATGCGCAGGGGCGCGGCCAGCGCGCGCAGCAGATCGCCGGCGTTGTCCAGAACCTCACGCGCGGGCAACTCGGGGAACGGCGTACTCGGATGGGAGTGCGCGGAATGGTCCTCGGCCGTGGCAGAATTGGAAATGGTTTTCATTACGAGTCAGAATACATGCAGATTCGTGCATGTCAACGCTCGCCGCACACCAGCCCGGGCGCGACCCGCCGCAGGTCGTCGCTACGCTGTTGACCCGTGGCTTCGTCTCCTTCGATCATCGACACCGTTGCAAACCTGGCGAAACGCCGTGGCCTCGTCTACCAATCGGGCGAGATCTACGGCGGTACCAAATCCGCATGGGACTACGGGCCACTCGGCGTGGAGCTCAAGGAGAACATCAAGAAGCAGTGGTGGCGTTCCGTCGTCACCGGTCGCGACGATGTCGTCGGCCTGGATTCGGCGATCATCCTGCCGCGTCAGGTGTGGGTGGCCTCCGGCCACGTCGCGGTGTTCAACGACCCGCTGGTGGAATGCCTGAACTGCCACAAACGGCACCGGCAGGACCACCTGCAGGAAGCCTATTTCGAGAAGCGGGGCGCCAAGGACGGACTGGCCGACCCGGACGCCGTGCCGATGGCCGAGATCGTCTGTCCGGACTGCGGCACCAAGGGGCAGTGGACCGAGCCGCGCGATTTCAACATGATGCTCAAGACCTACCTCGGGCCCATCGAGTCCGAGGAAGGTCTGCACTACCTGCGTCCGGAGACCGCGCAGGGCATTTTCGTCAACTTCGCCAACGTGGTGACGACATCCCGCAAGAAGCCGCCGTTCGGCATCGGGCAGATCGGTAAGAGCTTCCGCAACGAGATCACGCCGGGCAACTTCATCTTCCGCACCCGCGAATTCGAGCAGATGGAGATGGAATTCTTCGTCGAGCCGTCGACCGCGCCGGAGTGGCACAAGTACTGGATCGAGACGCGCCTGCAGTGGTACATCGACCTCGGGATCCGGCCGGAGAACCTGCGGCTCTACGAGCATCCGCTGGAGAAGCTCTCGCACTACAGCGCGGGCACCACCGACATCGAGTACAAGTTTGGTTTCACCGGCAACCCGTGGGGTGAGCTGGAAGGTATCGCCAACCGCACCGATCACGACTTGTCCAGTCACGCAAAGTCTTCCGGGGTGGACCTGACGTACTACGACCAGGCCTCGGATACCCGGTACACGCCGTATGTGATCGAGCCGGCGGCCGGCCTGACCCGGTCGCTGATGGCGTTCCTGGTGGATTCCTACCGCGAGGACGAGGCCCCCAACGCCAAGGGCGGGGTGGACAAGCGCACCGTGCTCAAGCTCGATCCGCGACTGGCGCCGGTCAAGGCGGCGGTGTTGCCGTTGTCGCGGCATGCCGACTTGTCGCCCAAGGCAAAGGATCTCGCCGCCGAACTGCGTCAGAGCTGGAATGTCGAGTTCGACGATGCCGGTGCGATCGGCCGCAGGTACCGCAGGCAGGACGAGATCGGCACCCCCTTCTGCGTCACGCTGGACTTCGACTCGCTGGAGGACCACGCGGTGACCGTGCGCGAGCGCGACGCCATGACCCAGGAGCGGGTGGCGATCTCGGAGGTGTCGAACTACCTGGCGGTGCGCCTCAAGGGCTGCTGAGCCTTTCAGTTTCGTTCCCGGCGAGCGTGCGTGTCTGCGGGTCGACACGCCGCCCTGTACGGAAGTTTGCGCACGCTCGCCGCGGCTGTTTGTCCACATTCTGCGATTCGTCCACAGATTGACCGCGCGGCATGGCCGTGCCGTGTGCCGCTGATCGACGATCGGGAACATGTCCGATCAGATGGCCGAGCTGGTTATGCTGGCCGAGCGCCAGGGTGGCGTTCTGAGCACTGCGCAGTTGCTTGCCGAGGTCAGCCGCAGCCGTCTCGACACGATGATCCGCACGGGTGCGCTCATCAAGGCCTGGCCCGGGGTGTACTCGCTCGTGGAGCCCGATAACCACATCCGGCTCAGTGGGCTCGACCTGCGGGCAGGCGAGCCGGTGGCCATCTGCCTCGGCACCGCCGCCGCAGCATACGGTTTCGATACCGAGGACACCAGTGACCTACACGTGCTCACCCCGGTGGGTCATCAGCTCCGGGCATCCGACGGCCTGATCGTCCACCGGCGGGAGGGTGCACCGCTGTCCGTTGTCGACGGCAGGCCTGCGACGAGCGCGGCATGGACGGCGGTGGAAGTCGCGCGGTCATTGCGTCGTCCGAGGGCTCTCGCCACGCTGGATGCCGCGTTGCGCAGCGATACATGCACTCGCCATGAGCTTGTCGACGCGGTCGTGCAACAGTACGGGCGACGGGGGATCGTGAACGTCCGGGAGCTGGTTGCGCACGCGGCACCGCAGGCGGAATCGCCGATGGAAAGCGAGGCCCGGCTGGTCATGATCGACGCGGGTCTGCCGATGCCGGTTCTGCAGTATGAGGTGGTCGACTTCGGTGGCAGGCTGTGGCGCCTGGATTTCGCCTGGCCGACGTGCGGACTGGCGGTCGAGTACGACGGATTCGACTGGCACAGCGATCCGGTCAGCTTCGCCAAGGATCGCCAGAAGCGCGCCGCGTTGCAAGAGATGGGCTGGACCGTCATGACGATCGTGGCCGATGATGTGCGCCGTGCGCCGGATGCCCTTGTGCGACGGATCGAGCGCAGTCTGGCGCGGTCCCGGGCGGCCTGAGCGTGCGCGAACTTTGCAGCTAGGGCGGTGTGTCGGGGTGCAGACACGCACGCTCGCGGGGGAATCAATCTTGACATATTCCTTGACGGGAATATGTGGGGCGCCCTATGGTGGCTGACATGCAGGCGGCGGTGTTCGTGGCGCTGGGGGAGCCGAGTCGCCTGCGTATCGTCGATTTGCTCAGGGCCGGACCGCTTTCGGTCGGTGATATCGCCGAGGCGCTCGGCATCCGTCAGCCGCAGGTGTCCAAACACCTTCGGGTGCTTGGTGATTCGGGGATCGTCAGCAGCCAGGCGGTGGCGCGGCGGCGCATCTACCAGCTCGAAGCGGCGCCGTTCGAGAGCATCGGCCAGTGGGTCGCGTCCTTCGAGCGGTTGTGGGACGAGCGACTCGACTCTCTCGGCGAGTTCTTGAAATCAATTGCACACGTGGAGAAATAATGATTCTGCAACTCTTCAAGAAGAAGAAAGAGTTCTCTCTGGAACGCAGCTACCCGGCGCCGATCGCGACGGTGTGGGACGCCTGGACCAAGGCCGAAATGCTGCAACAGTGGTGGGGGCCGAAGGACACGTTTGTGCCCGAATGTCGCATCGATGCCCGAGTCGGCGGTGAGGTGTACGTCGTGATGGAAGCCGGCGAGGGCATGGGCAAATACGCGGGCACCCGCTGGCCGATGGCGGGCACGTTCACCCGCGTCGATCCCGTCACCAGGATGATCTATGACGCACGATCCTGGACCGACGGGCAGGAGGCGACCTCGACCATCGAGCACACCAACGACATCACGCTGACCGAGCGCGACGGACAGACCACGCTCACCCTCGATGTCACCATCACCAGGATCGGCGACAAGGCCAAGATGGCGGCGTTCGGCATGAAGATGGGTTACAAGGCCCAGCTGGACAAGCTCGCCGAGCAGCTGGCGGCGCCGAGCGACTGACCCGTTCGCGGGGCGTGAGCGTGCGTGAACTTCGCGGCGCGGCGGCGTGTCAGGCTGCAGACACGCACGCTCGCCGGGAAATCGGGCTGCTAGAAGCGGCCGCCGCCACCACCGAAGCCACCACCACCGCCACCACCGAAGCCGCCGCCGGATCCACCGAACGATGTCGACCGCCAACTCCCGCCGCCGACGCTGCCGCCGATACCGCCGCGCAACGCCCCGGACAGGATGTTGCCGATGATGATTCCGCCCAGCACCGCACCGGAATTCGACCCACCGCCGTAGTGCTGGGAGTTGTAGGCCTGATGGGCATAGCTGACATCGTTGTTGGCCAGCTGTTGGGCCTGCATGGCCAGCGAGGTCGCGCTGTTGGCATGCGCGATGGCCGTCGGGAGGCTCTCGGTCGAGTTGTCGGCGGCCTTGTCCTGTGCGGCCTGCAGCTGCCGCACCGCCTCGGCCAGCCGGGTACGCGCCTCGGGGCCGACGCTGCCACGCCGGGTGTCGATGAAATCGCTGACCCCGCGCACCCGGGATTGCGCCGCGGCCAGCGCCTGCTCGTAGGACCGGCGTAAGCGTTCCTGGGCCTGCCGTTCCTCGGCGATGACCGCCAGCAGCCGGTCCAGGTCGGCGTCGGCCTGGGTCAGCGCGCTGAAAGCACCGAGCGGGTCGGTCTTTCCGGACTCCTGCGCCGTCGCCACCGCCTGTGCCGCGGCATCGCGGGCGGCCTTGAGCTCGGCGGCCTCGGCGAACCCGCCGCGGCTCAGCTGTGCGTCGGCGGCGGCGATACCGGCCTGCACATCGGCGATCTCCTCGGGCAGCGTCGCGATCGCCCGACTGATGTCACCGGCCGCGCTGTCGATGGCGTCGAGCATCGTGCGTGCCTGCCCCAGTGCGGATTCGGCGGCCCGCACGGAATCCACCAGGCCGGCCTGCTGCCCGGCCGGCCGGGCCACCAGTGCCCGGGCGTTGCTGATGTTCTGGTCGGCGAAGGCGAGGCGCTGCTTGGCGGTGTCGACGTTATCGGCCACCGAATGCAGTGCGGTCGGGGCGAACTGGCGGTTCAGTTCGGCCAACGCCTGCTCGGCAGGCGCGATGCGGGTGGTCAGATCGACCATCTGCTGGGTCAGCACGTCCAGGCGGGCGGGGGCGTTGATCACCAGATCGCGCAGCTGACCGAATGCCTCGCGCTGGGTGTCGAGCTCACGATCGGCCTTGGCCGCGGCGACGATCACCCGGGTGAGCAGGTCGCGACGTTGGGCCGGTGTCTCGGGCACCGTGTCGTCGAGGATCTGCCGGGCGTTGAAGGCCTGGGTCAGCGCGGTCCGCGCGGCGGTGACCGCGGCGCTGAACGGCGCGGTGCGCTGTTCACCGAACTCCTCGACGGCCAGTGTCAACTCGTTGTCACTGGTGCGCACCGCGTTGTCGACCTCGACGACGATCGACCGGGACAACTCATCCAGCGTCTCCAACGGCACCGCGGCCAGCGCGCTCGGATCGGTCGGATCGATGCGTTGTGCGGCGGCCAGATCGGCTTCGCGGCGTTTGCGCGTGCGCCGCCGCGACCACAGCAGCAGGCCGAGCACGCCCAGCCCGAGGATGACCAGCACGACCAGCACGCCGAACCAGTTCAGACCCGACGACGAGCTGGTGGTCTTGGCATCGAGCCCGTCGGCGGCGGCGACGGCCGCGGCGGCCCAGTTCCCGTCACGCAATGCGGGCTCGATCTCGTTGCGCCGCAGCGTGTTCGCCTCGGAGTTGCTGGCCGCCGCGGAACCGGTGAGGAAGGCGTAGGCCCGGTCGACGGTCGCGACGGCCAGTAGCGCGTCGTACTCGCCGAGATCGCTGGCTCGCAGGGTCGCCTGCGCCCATGGCTCGGCGTTCTGCCCGGAGAAGCTGTCCACGTAGACGACCCACAGCCGCACCTGACGGTTCTGGTAGAGCCGATCGATGGCCTGACCGACCTGCTCCTTACCAGCGGCACCCAGGACGTTGGACTCGTCGACGATCTGGTTGGGCAGCCGCAGCGGTGGTCGCGCCGCCGCGTCGGGCGCCCCCAGCAGCGCAGCGGGTGCCATCGACAGGGCCGCGGTCAAGGCCACGAGCAGCATGCTGAGCAATCGGGCTAGGCGCATGCACGTCAATCTAGTGACTCGCCGGCCGATGTGGCGGCAGTCATGTCCGAACCGCGGTTGTGGTGCTGGCAGACTGTCGGGCGGTGGCCACGCAACGCAACACATCCGATTATGACGACTTCGACCGGCAGCGGCTGGTACCGGAGGCGCCCAAGGGTGCCGGCGTGGGTTCGTCGAAGCTGGCCGATAACGCCACCGAGCACCGCACCGACTTCGCCCGCGACCGGGCCAGGGTGCTGCACTCGGCGGCACTGCGCAGGCTGGCTGACAAGACCCAGGTGGTCGGCCCCCGCCACGGGGACACCCCGCGCACCCGCCTGACCCATTCGTTGGAGGTCGCGCAGATCGGCCGGGGAATGGCCGTCGGCCTCGGCTGTGATCCCGATCTGGTCGATCTGGCCGGCCTGGCCCACGATATCGGTCACCCGCCGTACGGGCACAACGGTGAACGCGCGCTCAACGAGATCGCGGCCCCGTTCGGCGGCTTCGAGGGCAATGCCCAGAACCTGCGGATCCTGACCCGGTTGGAACCGAAAGTCCTTACCGCCGATGGTCGTTCGGCGGGGCTCAACCTCACCCGCGCGGCCCTGGATGCGGTCACCAAGTATCCGTGGGCGCGCTCGCAGAACCCGAAGAAGTTCGGCTTCTACGACGACGACATGACCGCCGCGGACTGGTTGCGCGACGGCGCACCGGCCAACCGCCCGTGCCTGGAGGCGCAGGTGATGGACTGGGCCGACGATGTCGCCTACTCGGTGCACGATGTCGAGGACGGCGTCATCTCCGGGCGTATCGACCTGCGGGTGCTGGCCGACCGCGACGCCGCCGACGCGCTTGCCCGCCTCGGCGCCGGAGCATATCCGGCCGTCTCACACGATGATCTGCTCGCCGCGGCGCAGCGCCTCTCGGAGATGCCGGTGGTGGCCGCCGTCGGCAAGTACGACGGCACCCTGGCGGCCTCGGTGGCACTGAAGAACCTGACCAGCGAACTCGTCGGCCGCTTCGCCAACGCCGCGATATCCCAGACCCGCGCGGTGGTGGGCGGTGCACCCGTGCTCAAACGCTTCGATACCGACCTGCACGTGCCCGGCGAGGTGCGCGCCGAGGTCGCGGTGCTCAAGATGCTGGCGCTGCAGTTCATCATGTCCGACCACCGGCACCTGCAGATCCAGACCGATCAGCGGACACTCATCCAGGAGGTCGCGCTGACGCTGTGGGCGCAGGCCCCCAGCAGCCTGGACCCCCAGTTCGCGGCGGAGTTCACCCTCGCCGACGATGACGGCGCACGGCTGCGGGTGGTGGTCGATCAGATCGCGTCCTACACCGAGTCCCGGTTGGAAAGGGTGCACGAGGTGCGCTCGCCGCGGCCCCTGTGACGGGCCGATAGACTGCATCGATGGCCAATGATGCGATGCGGGGCGGCCGGGGCCGCATCCCCGATCGTGATATCGCGGCCATCCGGGAACGGGTCCGCATCGAGGACATCGTCGGCGACTACGTGCAGTTGCGACGTGCCGGGGTCGATTCGCTCAAGGGCCTGTGCCCCTTCCACGACGAGAAATCCCCGTCGTTCCATGTCCGGCCCAATCACGGGCACTTCCACTGCTTCGGTTGTGGTGAGGGCGGGGACGTCTACGCGTTCCTGCAGAAGATCGAGCATGTCAGCTTCGTCGAGGCCGTCGAGTTGCTCGCCGACAAGGTCGGCTACACCGTCACCTATACCGGCGGCGCGGCAACCAATGTGCAGCGCGACCGCGGTAGTCGCAGCAGACTGATCGCGGCGAACGCCGCCGCACAGGAATTCTATGCCGAGCAGTTGCGCTCCGAGGAGGCCGCCCCGGCCCGGCAGTACCTGATCGACAGGAACTTCGACGCCGAAGCCGCCGCCCGGTTCGGCTGCGGATTCGCCCCGTCGGGCTGGGACAAACTGACAAAGCACTTGCTGCGCAAGGGTTTCGAGTTCAAGGAACTCGAGGCCGCCGGGCTCAGCAAGGAGGGTAAGCGCGGACCGATCGACCGCTTCCATCGCCGCCTGCTGTGGCCCATCAGGGTGTCCTCCGGTGAGACCATCGGGTTCGGGGCCCGTCGGCTCTTCGACGACGACCATATGGAAGCCAAGTACGTCAACACTCCGGAAACCGTGCTGTACAAGAAGTCTCACGTGCTCTTCGGGCTGGATCTGGCCAAGCGCGATATCGCCAAGGGTCATCAGGCCGTCGTCGTCGAGGGATACACCGATGTGATGGCGATGCATCTGGCCGGAGTGACCACCGCGGTGGCCGCCTGCGGCACCGCTTTCGGTGACGAGCACCTGTCGATGCTGCGACGACTCATGATGGACGACAACTTCTTTCGTGGTGAGTTGATCTACGTGTTCGACGGTGATGCCGCGGGCCGCGCCGCCGCGGTGAAGGCCTTCGAGGGTGAGCAGAATCTGGCCGGGCAATCCTTCGTGGCGGTGGCGGCCGATGGAATGGACCCCTGCGATCTACGGCTGCGCTCCGGTGACGGGGCGCTGCGCGACCTGGTCGCCCGCCGCGCCCCGCTGTTCGAATTCGCCATCCGCACCGCGCTGACCGATCACGATCTCGACAGCGCCGAGGGCAGGGTCGCCGCGCTGCGCCGGTGTGTTCCGATGGTGTCGCGGATCAAGGATCCGACCCTGCGCGACGAGTACGCCCGCCAGCTGGCCGGCTGGGTCGGCTGGGAGGACGTCGGGCAGGTGCTGGGCCGGGTCCGCGAGGAGGCCGGCCGCAAGGGCCCGAGGGCCGGTCGTGCCAGCCAGCAGACCAACCGGCGCGCCGCCACCGCGCCGGGAGCCCAGGCATCCGTCGCCCGGCCGAACCCGATGGACCCGACATTGCGTCCGCAGCGGGAGGCGTTGAAGTCCGCGCTGCAGTACCCGGGCTTGGCGGGCCCGGTGTTCGACAGCCTCGGCCCGGAGAGCTTCACCCACCCGGCCTATGCGGCGGTGCGGACAGCGATCGCGGCGGCCGGTGGCGTGTCCGCCGGACTGTCCGGGGCGCAGTGGATCGAGACGGTGCGCGATCTGGCGGGTGACGCCGCGGTGCTGGTGAACGAACTCAGCGTGGATGCCATCAAGATCGACGACGACGAGCGGCTGGCCCGCTATATCTGCGGCGTACTGGCCAGGCTGCAGGAGGTGTCGATCGGACGGCAGATCGCCGAGGTCAAGTCCAAGTTGCAGCGGATGTCACCGGTGGACAACAGCGACGAATACCACGCACTGTTCGGCGACCTGGTGGCCATGGAGACCTACCGGCGCAGTCTGCTCGAGCAGGCCAGTGGCGACGACTTGACTGCATGATCGCGACACAACCGTTATGGTGAGAGCGCAGCTAACTGTCCAGAAAGGTCCCACCGTGTCATTCCTGAGCAATCGGACACGCACGATCCTCGTCGCAGGCACCTTCGCGGCGGCCGTCGCCGCGGCGCCCGTGGTGGCCTTCTCGACCACGCCCGCCCCGGCGGCGGAGGCGGCCCCGGCCTGCCTGGCCTGGTTCGGCAACAAGGACGACGGCAACTGCCTGTCCTACTCGAACGGTAACGGCGTCGGTGTCGGTACGCCCCGCATCGGAATCGGCCCAGGGGGCCTCTACTCCGGTCCGGTGCTGCCGGGCACCAGCTGGAACACCAGCATCCCGATCGGCTAGCGAGCCGCTGCTTTCGTTCACCTGGCCGGGTCCCGGAACATACTTCCGAGATCCGGCCAGACTTTTTCGGCGTCCGAGGACCGTGTGCCAATGGTCACCGTGTCGCGTCCCTTTCGTTATCTGGTGACGCGAGACTCAAGACTCGATCTGCACCAGGGGTACGCGACAGGAAGGCGTCGATTGTGAGCGCTGAGGACGGTTACCGCGCGATCCCGGCGACCAAGGGGGTCGGCGTCCTGGCAACCGCGGTGGTCACCACGCTCGGTATCGCGCTCTACGGCGGCACCCTGGACAACGACGAGTGGCGCGCGCCGCGGGCGGCGCTGGAGCTGACGCCCAGCGAGACACCTATCGGTGGCGAAGCCCCTGTGGACGGGGCGCCTGCCGATATCGCCGCCCTGCGATCCGAGGGCGGCACTCCCTAGCCGGAATCAGTCCCTGGCGCCGTTGCGCGGCCGGACGCCGGTCTCCTCGGGCGCGAGCACCGAGGTCTCGGCGTCGATCGCGGTCAGCCGCACCAACTGTGGATCCGGGGACACCCGGTCGGCGACCTTGCGGCGCCCGGCGTCCAGGACGGCCTTGGTGGCCGGATTCTCGGTGACCGCCTTGTACGTCGCGGTGATCTGTTCGTAGCGGCGGCGGCCGGCTTTCGCGCCGAGCACGTAGCCGACACCCAGTACGAAGACGATCCGGAACACGAGGCTCCCTCCACGGTGACAGCAGGACTCCCACCATCCTGCCTCACGCGCCGGAGGAGGTGGTGACGGGGCTTCTGACCAGTCGATTCTTCGACCGCGGGGTACATGCGCTAAAGTCTGTCCTCGGTTCATTCCCCTGTAGCTCAATTGGCAGAGCTCCCGACTGTTAATCGGGCGGTTATTGGTTCGAGTCCAATCGGGGGAGCTTTTCATCTCGGTCGTAAGCTCGTCTCATGTCACTGACGAGCCAGCACCCGCCGACAGCGACGCAACGGTCGCGATCGCACCGAATCCACCGCCGTACCGTCGCTTTCGCAGCGGTCTTGCTGGTCTCGCTGGCTGCGCCGGCACTGGCCTCATGCGGTTGGAGCCCGAAGAACTCCGCGCCGCAGACCTCCGCGGATTGCCCGGCCCAGGACACCCCGACCGCCGAGACCGTGCGCACGGCCATCCAGGGTGTGGGGGAGCGCTGGACGGAAACCTCGCGCGGCCACACCGGCGATTGCCGATTGCACTGGGTCGTCATCGGCACGGGCGACAAGGCCCCGGACGCGGCCGTGCAGGTCCTTTTCTTCGACAAGAACAAGCCGCTGGGTCCGCCCACGCCGCGGCCCCGGCCGTACACCACGGTGGTGGCGATGGGCGACTCCACGGCCGCGGTGCAGTATCAGTGGCTGCAGGGCGAGGACAAGCCGTGTTGCCCGACCGGAATCGGTCAGGTGCGC
Source organism: Mycolicibacterium neoaurum ATCC 25795 (assembly GCF_000691525.1). Lineage (GTDB taxonomy): Bacteria > Actinomycetota > Actinomycetes > Mycobacteriales > Mycobacteriaceae > Mycobacterium > Mycobacterium neoaurum. The sequence goes on along the minus strand of NZ_JMDW01000005.1, from coordinate 66,264 downwards.
TTCCAGATCGGCGACGACGGCTCGCTGCAGGCGCTGGATCCGATCCCCGGCCCGTGAGACGCTCGCCGTGCCGGGGATCGGGTACCTACGCTATTTGGGTTCGATGGTCCCGGAGCTGACAGCGTCCTTCTCCTGATGCTCGTCGGCGTCCGGGATGTGCTCGGGATGCAGCATTTCGGCGTAGCGCAACTGCTCGGGGATGCCGAACCCGTCCACCAGAAGTTCCGCGTGCGGGCGCAACCGGCGGCAGCGGTCGTTGATACCGCGGGTGACGGCCTTGGCCCGCTCGGTGGACAGGAAACGGTGTTCGACAAACCACGCCTTGTCCTCTTCGATCACCGACAGCGCGTACAGGTCACAGACCAGGCCGAGGATCTCGCGGGCCTGCTCGTCCTCGCAGGCGTCGATACCGGCGACGAAGGCCTCCAGGATGATGCGGTCGATATGCGCCTGCGCGGTGTGCAACACGTGATCCTGCACCGAGTTGAACGCCTCGAAGGGTGACATCTCCTTGGCCTTGCTCTGCAGCCGGCGGGCCACCGAGGCGAGCATGTACTCCTCGCGGTCCTCGAACATCTTGACCTGGGTGCCGCGGTTGAACAGCGAGCCCTCTTCCTCGTTGTCCTCGCGGGTGTCGATGATGGTCTGCATGATGGTCTGGGCCGCGGTGCGTTTGAGCACCCGCTCGCCGGCGAAGTTGGCCGCGAACCGCACCCACTCGACGGGGCTCATACCCTTGATGTCGTCGGCGTAGGAGGTCAACAGTTCCTTGGCCACCAGCTGGGTCAGCACATGGTTGTCACCCTCGAAGGTGGTGAACACGTCGGTGTCGGCCTTCAGGGCGATCAGCCGGTTCTCGGCGAGATAGCCTGCGCCACCGCATGCTTCACGCGCCTCCTGGATGGCCCGGGTGGCGTGCCAGGTGTTGGCCGCCTTCAGCCCGGCCGCGCGGGACTCCAGCTCGCGCTGCTCCTCGGCGTCGGGATTCTCCGCGGTCTGCAACTCGTGGCATTTGGCGACCAACTCGTTCTGCGCGAACTGCAGGGCGTAGGACTTCGCGATCAGCGGGAACAACCGGCGCTGGTGGACCAGATAGTCCATGATCAGCACCTCGTTCTCCGAGCCGGGTGCCTCGAACTGCCTGCGCTCCAGCGCATATCGGGTGGCGATGTCGAGCGCCACCCGTGCGGCGGCACCGGCGCTGCCGCCGACCGTCACGCGGCCGCGGATCAGGGTGCCCAGCATGGTGAAGAAGCGGCGGCCCTTGTTCTCGATGGGCGAGCTGTAGGTGCCGTCCTCGGCGACGTCGGCGTATTTGTTGAGCAGGTTCTCCCGCGGGATGCGCACCTGGTCGAATTGGATGCGCCCGTTGTCGACGCCGGGCAGACCGCCCTTGTAGTGGCAGTCCGAGGTGGTGACGCCCGGCAGGTCGTTGCCGGCATCATCGCGGATGGGCACCACGAAACAGTGCACACCGTGGCCCTCGCCCTTGGTGATCAGTTGCGCGAACACCGCTGCCACCCGCGCCGTCTCCGCCGCACCACCGATGTAGTCCTTACGGGACGACGGGGTGGGGGAGTCGATGACGAATTCCTGGGTCCGCGGGTCGTAGGTGGCCGTCGTCTCCAGGGACTGCACATCGCTGCCGTGGCCGGTCTCGGTCATGGCGAAGCAGCCGAGCAGCTCGAGATCGATGAGCTTTCGCACGTAGGCGTTGTGGTGGCGCTCGGTGCCCAGATTCTCGATGGCCCCGCCGAACAGACCCCACTGCACACCGGCTTTCACCATCAGCGAGAGATCGCTCATCGCGAGCATCTCGATCTGGGTGACGGCGGCACCGACATCACCGTTGCCGCCGTGCTCCTTCTTGAAACCGTCCTCGGCGGCACCGCGCGCGGCCATGATCTTCAGCTGCTCGGCGACCTTGGTTCGGGCGATGACGGTGTTCGGGGTGTAGTGCGGACGGAACACTTCGCCCGAGAGCTCCGTGCGGACCTGGTTCTTCACGTCTCGCCAGCGGCCGTCGAGGGCGTTGCGGAGGTGATCAGCGGTAGTGGTCATAGCAGACGGTAACGTGCCCGTTCTCCCGGCAAGGCAAACCTGAGTAAGACCTCAGGAAATGCCAAGCGTTCAATGGCGTCATGTCCGATCCTCAGTCGCCGACGGGTCTGCCTCATGTGCCCGACCACAAGCATGCCGACGTGACGGGTGGATGGTTGCGCGCGGCCACCTTCGGAGCGATGGACGGTCTGGTCAGCAACACCGCCCTGATAGCCGGCGTGGCGGCCAGCGCCAGCCCGCAGACCGTGGTGCTCGCGGGTATCGCCGGCCTGCTGGCCGGCGCGTTCTCCATGGCGCTGGGGGAGTTCACCTCGGTGACGACGGCGAACGAACAGATCGACTCCGAGGTGAAGGTGGAACGTCGCTCGTTCCGCAACCAGCCCGATGCCGAACGCGATGAGCTCACCGCGATGCTCGTCGAGATGGGCATGACCCCGCAGACCGCGGCCACCGCCACCGAGGAGATCCACCGCGACGAGAACCGCGCGCTGAACTTTCACCTCGTCCAGGAGCTGGGCGTGGACCCGCGCGAGAAGCCCTCCCCGTGGGTGGCGGCGATCTCGTCGTTCGTGATGTTCACCATCGGCGCCATCGTGCCGCTGATCCCGTACTTGCTCGGATTCGCCTCGTTGTGGGCCGGGTTGGCTTGCGGCGGATTGGGTTTGGCGATCACCGGCGCGCTCGCATCGAAGTTCACCCGCACCCCGCCGCTGTTCTCGTCGCTGCGCCTGCTGCTGTTGGGCGGCGCCGCGATAGCGGCCACCTATCTGGTGGGTTCCGTGGTGGGGGTCGCTGTCGGTTAGAGCACCGTCAGTTAGTACGGCTGACTCAGTTGCCGACGGTGACGGCGGTGGCCTCGTCGGTCAGTTCGTCGATCTCATCCTCTGGCGCGTCGACCCCGGTCAGGTGTCCGCGCGCGGCGAAGAGCAGCGCGGCACCGACGGCCACCGTACCCGCACCCACCCAGTAGGGCAGATGGATGCTGACGTGCTCGCCGAGCGTGCCCGCCAGCCACGGGGCCACCGCCGCGCCACCGAACCGCAGGAAGCTGTACGCCGCCGATGCGACGCCGCGCTCCACGGGTGCGGCCTTCATCACGGTCTCGGTGATGAGCGTGTTGTTGACGCCGATGAACAAGCCGGCCACCACCACACACGTTGCCAACACCGCCTTGTCGGCGGTCCCGATGGCCATCACGGCCAGCGTGGCCGTCAACGCCAGCAGATTGACCACCAGCGTCGGGATGGTGCCGAACCGATGCTGCAGCCGCGGCGCCACCACCACCGAGGTGAAGGCCAGCGCGACACCCCAACCGAAGAAGATCAGCCCGATCTGCTGGGCGTTCATGTCCAGCGGGAACGGGGTGAACGCCAACAGGGTGAAGAAGCCGAAGTTGTAGAACAGCGCGGTCACCGACACCGCCAGCAGGCCGCGGTGCCGCAACGCCCGGAACGGGTCGACGATGCTGGTGGCGCGCGCCGGGCGCGGGGTGGACGGCAGCAGGAACACGGTCACCACCAGTGCCACGGCCATCAGCGCCGACACCCCGAAGAACGGTCCGCGCCAGGAGATGGAGCCGAGCACGCCGCCGACCAGCGGACCAATCGCGATGCCGAGGCCGAGGGCGGCCTCGTAGAGGATGATCGCCTGTGCCACCGATCCGCGGGCGGCGTTGACGATGGTGGCCAGTGCGGTCGCGATGAACAGCGCGTTGCCGAGCCCCCACAGCGCCCGCCAACCGACGATCTCCATCACCGTTTCGCTCATCCCCGCCAGCCCGGCGCCGGCGATGATGATCACCAGGCCGATCAGCAGGGTGTTCTTCGGGCCGATGCGGCTGGACACCACGCCGGTGATCAGCATGGCGACACCCATCACCGCCATATAGCTGGTGAACAGCAGGGAGACCTGCGACGGGGTGGCATGCAGATTGTCGGCGATGGGCTTGAGGATGGGATCGACGAGGCCGATGCCCATGAAGGCGACGACGGAGGCGAAGGCAACGGCCCAGACGGCTTTCGGTTGACGCCACATGGCGTGAAACTCCTTACTTCGATCGGCGGTCCTGCTGGGCGTCGTCGAGCAGCCCACGCAGCACCTGTATCGCGTCGACGAGCGCGCGGCGCTGCGCGTCGTCGAGGTGGTCCAGATAGGGATTGATCGCGGCACTGCGATCGGCGCGCACCCGGTTCAACATGGCCCGGCCGGCGTCGGTGATCTCGATCAACACGACCCGTGCGTCGGCGGCGTCCTCGGTGCGCGAGACCAGCCCGGCGTCTTCGAGCCTGCGCACCTGGGTGGTCATCGTCGGTTGTGAGCAGTGGTCGATGGCGGCCAGGTCGGAGATCCGGGCTCGGCCCTGGTCCTCGATGGTGGCCAGCAGCCTTGCCTGAGCGAACGGCAGCGGCAGCTCGATCCGTTGGTTTGCCAGTCGGTTGATGCGCGCGACGACGGCCAGCAGGTCGGCGCCGAGGGCGGCGGGGTCTTGGCGATCCACTCGACCAAGGTTACATAGATTTACTATGCATCCGCAAATCTGTCGGCGTGGTCACCGTCACAGTCCGTGGAACCGGGGCGCCGCTGTCAACTGGCAGAATCGGGTGATGCCCCCAGGTCCGCCGCGCCCCCGTCGGGCCGGTTCATTGCTTCCGGGGGAGTTGGCACAAGCCTCCGTCATGGCCGCGCTGTCCGCGGCCATCGCGATCATTGCCGTCGTGGTCCCGTTCGCCGCCGGGTTGTCCCTGCTGGCCACCGTGCCCATGGGGCTGCTCGCATACCGCTACCGGTTGCGGGTGCTGGTGGCCGCGACCGTCGCCGGCGCGTTGGTGGCCTTCATCATCGCGGGTATCGGCGGCCTGATGACGGTGCTCAACTGCGCGTATGTCGGCGGGCTCGTCGGCTTCGTCAAACGCCGCGGTCGCGGTCTACCCACCGTGCTCGTGGTCTCCGCGGCCGCCGGCGCGCTGTTCGGCGCGGCCGTCGTGCTGGTGCTGCTGGTGGCCACCCGCATGCGCGAGCTGGTCTTTGCCGCGATGACCGCCAACGTGGACGGCACCGTCGCGATCCTGGGCTACGTCCCCGACCTGCAACCGCTCGCCGACAAGGTGCGCGAGATCTTCGGCTTCCTGCTCGATCACTGGCCGATCCTCATCTTCTCCTACGGTCTGATCGCCATCGTTTTCGTCGGGCTGGTGGGGTGGTGGGCATTGTCCCGGGTGCTCAGCCGGTTGGCGGGTGTTCCCGATGTGCACAAGCTGGAATCCCTGGACGAGTCCGATCCGGTCGCACCGACACCGCTGCACCTGCGCGATGTCGTGTTCCGGTACCCGGGTACCGACCGCGACGCGCTCGGACCGGTGTCGATGAGTGTGCAGTCCGGCGAGCACATCGCGGTCACCGGCGCCAACGGCTCCGGGAAGACCACCCTGATGCTGGTGCTCTGCGGCCGCCCACCGACCGAGGGTGTCGTCGAGCGCCCCGGCGCCGTCGGGCTCGGGGCACCCGGCGGAACCGCGGTGATCATGCAGCACCCCGAAAGTCAGATCCTCGGCACCCGGGTGGCCGACGATGTCGTCTGGGGACTGCCCGCCGGGACGACCGTCGACGTGCCGGCCCTACTGGCCGAGGTCGGCCTGGACGGACTCGACGAGCGCGACACCGGCAGCCTGTCCGGCGGCGAACTGCAGCGCCTCGCGGTGGCCGCGGCGCTGGCGCGTAAACCCGCGCTGTTGATCGCCGACGAGGTGACCAGCATGGTCGACCAGGAGGGCCGCGACGGGCTGATGTCGATGCTGGCCGAGCTGACCCGCCGCCGGAACATGGCGCTCGTGCACATCACCCACTACAACGGCGAGGCCGAGGCCGCCGAACGGGTGGTCAACCTCACCGGCGGATCGGCGATGGTGGAGTCCGCGGATCCGCCGGAGCCGACCGGCGAGCGTCCCAGCGACGTCCCGGTCCTCGAACTCTCCGGGGTGGGTCACAGCTACGGCGACGGGACCCCGTGGGCCACCACGGCGCTGCGCGATATCGACCTGACCGTATACGAGGGCGACGGTGTGCTGATCCACGGGCTCAACGGCTCGGGCAAGTCGACGCTCGCCTGGATCCTGGCGGGACTGACCGAGCCCACCACCGGCACCTGCCTGCTCGACGGGCGGCCGGTGGCCGAGCAGGTGGGCGCGGTGGCGCTGTCGTTCCAGGCCGCCCGACTGCAGCTGATGCGCAGTCACGTGTTCCGCGAGATCGCCTCGGCCGCCGGCTTTTCCGCGCGGGACCGCGGCAAGGTCAACGCCGCGCTGGCCACCGTCGGCCTGGAACCCGAACTGGCCGACCGGCGCATCGATCAGCTCTCGGGCGGGCAGATGCGCCGAGTCGTTCTGGCCGGTCTGCTGGCACGTGCGCCGCGGGCCATCGTGCTCGACGAACCGCTGGCCGGACTGGATGCGACCAGTGCCCGCGGGTTGTTGCGGCTGCTGGAGGAGCTGCGCCGAGGCGGGCTGACGATCATCGTGATCTCCCACGATTTCGCGGGTCTGGAAGATTTGTGCCCGCGCACCCTGCACCTGCGCGACGGCGTGTTGGTGCCGGTACCCGCGAGCACATCGGGGACGCCGTCATGAGCGAAGCTTGCGAGCGAACAACATGAGCGAACAGAAGCGGCCGCTGGTCCTGCTCCGCCCGGTGCCTGGCGACACGGTCATCCACCGGCTCTGGGCCGGCACGAAACTCATCGGCGTCGTCGCGTTGGCGGTGTTGATGGTGCTCTACCCGGGCTGGATCCCCATCGCGATGATCACGGCTCTGCTGGCCGTCGCGATCGGGCTGGCGCGAGTGCCGCGCGGTGCGCTGCCGAGCATCCCTGGGTGGATCTGGCTGCTCATCCTGCTCGGCGGGGTGACCGCAGCGTTCGCCGGTGGCACCCCGATCGTCACGCTGGGCGGGTTGGAGCTCGAGCTGGGCGGGCTGCTGAAGTTCCTGCGCGTGACGGCGGTGTCGATCGTCCTGCTGGGCATGGGCCTGCTGGTCTCGTGGACCACCAACGTCGCCGAGATCGCCCCCGCGGTGTCGACGCTCGGCCGACCGTTGCGCTGGCTGCGGCTACCGATCGACGACTGGGCCGCCACCGTGGCGCTGTCGCTGCGTGCCTTCCCGATGCTCATCGACGAGTTCCGCATCCTCTACGCCGCGCGGCGGCTGCGTCCGCGGGAACTGCCCGACGGCCGCCGCGAGCGCATGAAGGCGCAGGTGTCCGATCTGATCGACCTGCTGGCCGCCACGGTGACGGTGTCGCTGCGGCGCGCCGATGAGATGGGTGATGCCATCACCGCGCGCGGGGGTGCCGGCCAGCTCTCTGCGCACCCGTCACGGCTGCACACCGCCGATGTGGTCGCCCTGATCGTCTTGGCGCTGGTGTGCGGGGTCGCGGGTTATATCGAGGGGTTCACCTTTCTGGCCACCACCTAGGCTGCGATCGTGATCACCTTGGATCGCCTGGTCAATGTGCTGGGCGGGTATGGCGTGGTGACGCGGTTGTGCGCGGTGCCGCGCAGCACCGAACTGCGCAGCGTGGTGCTGCCCGAGACCGCTGGTGGCGAGCCGGTGCTCGGTGACGTGCTGCTGGCCATCGGCGCTGACTCGGTGGATCAGGCGTTGGCCTTGGCGGTCTCGGCGCATGCGGCCGTGGTCCTGGTCCGGGGCGCCGATGACGAGGTTCCCGCGTCGCTTCCCGATGGCGTCGCGGTGCTGTTGGTGGACGCCGCGCTGCCGTGGAGCGAGCTGGCGGCCGTGGCCTACGGGCTGGTGCTGGAGGGCCGGGAGACCGAATCGGGCCGCGGTCCCACCGATCTGTTCGCGCTTGCGGACAGCCTGGCGGCGGCGATCGGCGGCGCGGTCATCATCGAGGATCGGCACGCGCAGATGCTGGCCTATTCGCGATTGCAGCAGACGGCCGATGCGGCGCGCGTGGAGACCATCCTGCGACGCGAGCAACCCGCGCGGGTTCGTGATGAGCTGGCCCGCCGCGGTGTCTTCGCGCATCTGGGCTCCTCCGATGAGCCGATCTTCGTCGATCCGGACCCGCAGCTCGGACTGACCGGACGGATGGTGGTCGCCGCCCGGGTCGGCCGCGAGCTGTTGGGCTCGGTGTGGGTGGCCTGTTCCGAGCCGTTGCAGGGGACGGGGCTGACCGCGCTGCGCACCGGGGTGCGCACCGTCGCGTTGCATCTGCTGCGCTCGCGCGCCAGTGCCGACCTGGAGCGCCAGGTGGAGTCGGAATCGGTGCAGCGTCTGCTCGAGGGTGCCGCCGATGCGGTCGCGGTGGCCAGCCGGGTGGGGCTGCCGCTGGGGCCGCTGCGGGTCATCGCATTGCGCGCCCGGCTGGAACCCGACCGGCACACCGCGCTGCTGGTGACCTTCGAGAAGGCCACGGCCGGCTTCGGGTGGTCGCGTCCCGGGCGCAGCGCGTTGGCGGAGAACACTGTGTACACGGTGTTGCCGGGGGAGAGCGCCGAAACCGCACGGGCGTGGCTGGACGAACTGCGCGCGGTCCTGCCGGGGCAGGCGACGCTGATGGCCGGTATCAGCGGGGCCGCCGAGGCGGGCGAGCTGGCCGCCGCCCGCTGGGAGGCAGACGAATGTCTGGCCCTGCACGAGGCCGGAGCGCCGGATCTACCCCCGCCGGCCTATGACGAATCCTGGGACGACCTGGTCCTGCAGCGTCTGCGCACCGCCGTGGACAACGGCCGTGGCCCGAGTCGGGGACCGGTCATCGATCTGGACCGGCACGACCGCGAACACGGCACTCCCTATGTGCGGACCCTGCGGGTGTGGCTGGAATGCCAGGGTGATCCGGTGCGCACCGGCGCGGTTCTCGGCGTGCACGAGAACACCGTGCGCTACCGGTTGCGCAAGATGGCCGAGGTGGCCGCAGTGCAGGTCGACGATCCGCGCAAGCGGCTGGCCATGATGATCGAACTGGCAACCCTCGACCGCGGCTGATTGTCGGATCGCCACAATCGGCTTGTACCCAACTGTCGGATACCGCAACACCAGGCCTTCCGATCGGCCGCATGATGGCCCTGTACGGCGTCGGACGACGACGCCGTTCCGAAGCATCGGAGTCAGGAGGGCGCGCCATGGGCGAGGGGATGGCCGGGGTCGATCGCATCGACGGCGGACCGCGGCAGGTCGTGGTGGTGGGTGCCGGCATCGTCGGGCTGTCCACCGCATGGTTCCTGCAGGAACGTGGTGTGCAGGTCACCGTCATCGACCGGACCGGGGTGGCGGCCGGCGCGTCGTGGGGTAACGCCGGCTGGCTCTCACCTGCGCTGACCATTCCGCTCAACCAGCCCGCGGTGCTGCGATACGGGCTGAAATCGTTGTTCAATCCGTCTGCGCCACTGCATATTCCGCTGCGAGCCGATCTCGGCCTCGCGCGTTTCCTCGCCACCTTCGCCCGGCACTGCACCACGGCGTCGGCCGAGCGCGCGGTGCGCGCCAATCAGCCCTTCAACGCCGAATGTCTGGAGGCCTTCGACGTACTTTCGGGCAACGGGGTGGATGTACCGGTCACCGAATCGGCGATCACCGCGTTGTTCGAGACCGACGCCCACGCCCGTGAATTACGGCACGAGATCGCGATGCTGGAGCGGGCGGGCCTGGCCGTCGAGGTGAACGAGCTTCGCGGTGCCGGTCTGCGCGAGGCCGTGCCGCTGACCTCGGGCGTGGCCACCGTGGCCGTCGCCGTCGATCGGCAGCGGTATATCGACCCGGGACGGTTCGTTACCGCCCTCGGTGAGGCGGTGGCCGAACGCGGCGCGGCAATGCCGGTCGACCAGGTCATCGGGGTGAGCCCGCAGGGCAGCCGCGTCATCGTCCGCGGTGCCGGGGGCACCGACTACACCGCCGATGCCGTCGTCGTCGCCACCGGCGCGTGGCTGAACGAACTGACCCGGCCATGGGTGCGAGTCCCGGTCCGGGCCGGCCGCGGGTACTCGTTCACGGTGCCCATCGACCGGGCCATGCCGGGGCCGATCTACCTGCCCACCGAACGGGTGGCATGCACGCCCTACCAGGGTGCGATGCGCGTGGCGGGCACCATGGAATTCCGGGAACCAGAGGCACCCATCGCGCCGGCCCGGGTCCGCTCGATCGTCAGGTCGGCCGCACGTCTGCTCGACGGGGTGCGATGGGACGAGGCGCGCGATGTGTGGGTCGGTCCGCGGCCCGTCAGTGCCGACGGCCTGCCCATGATCGGTCAGGTCGGTCCCAGCGTCTATGTGGCGGGCGGGCACGGCATGTGGGGACTGGCCCACGGCCCGGTGACCGGCCGACTGCTGACCGAGCAGATCACCACCGGCAAGCAACCCGAGGCGCTGCGTGCGTTCGACCCGCTGCGCTGACACGACTTTCACCCTGTCGTCAGGGGCGGAGGGATATCCCCGCCCCTGACGACCAACCATCGATACGAGGAGTTCCCATGACCACCGCCGCGACGCCTGTCTGGCTCACCCCGGACGCCCATGCCCGATTGCTCGAGGAGTTGGAGGTGCTGCGTACCTGGTCGATCACCGGCGTCGACGGTGACGACAGCGACGCCGCCGACAGCAACGCCGTGGCGGTGCGGCGGGCGCAGCAGGGCCGCATCCAACAGATCCACGACATGCTGGCCGCCGCGGTCGTCGGCGAGGACCCGCCCAACGACGGTGTCGCCGAACTCGGCATGGTGCTGACCGTGCGCTTCGAGGACGGCTCGGCCAACCCGGAAACCGAGACGTTCCTGCTCGGCGTGCGCGGCGCGGACTACGGCGATATCGAGGTCTACTCGGTGAATTCGCCTCTCGGCGAGGCAATCTGCGGTGCGCGATCCGGTGAGAGGCGGGAGTATCGTCTGCCGACGGGGCAGCTCCAGGCGGTGACGCTGGTCTCGGCCGTGCCCTACGGGATGCACACACGCTGACCGACGGCCCGCTACGGTGGGGGCCGTGACTGCCCACTCGGTCGATGCCGATTTTCTCGCGTTACCTCGCCGGGCACTGGCCGACGCCGCCCTCTCGGCGGCGTTGGCGGCCGGCGCCAGCTATGCCGACCTGCGGATCCACCGACTGACCACCGAGATCATCCAGTTACGTGACGGCAGCCTGGAAACCGCCGATATCAACCACGAGGTCGGGTTGGCGGTGCGGGTCATCGTCGACGGCACCTGGGGGTTCGCCGCGCATGCCGAGTTGGCCCCCGAGGTGGCCGCCGAGACGGCCCGCCGCGCCGTCCGGGTGGCCACCACGCTGGCACCGCTGAACGCCGAGCGCATCGAACTGGCCGAGGAACCGGTCTATAACGATCTGAGCTGGGTGTCGAGCTATCGGATCGACCCGTTCACGATCCCGACGGCGGACAAGATCGCGGTGCTCGGCGACTATTCGGAGCGCCTGCTCGCCGCCGACGGGGTGGATCACGTGTCGGCCAGTCTGCAGGCGGTCAAGGAACAGACCTATTACGCCGACAGTTTCGGCACCTCCACCACCCAGCAACGGGTGCGGGTGCAGCCGCTGCTGGACGCCGTGAGCGTCGATGCGGCGGCGGGTTCATTCGAGACCATGCGGACGCTGGCACCCCCGATGGGGCGTGGCTGGGAAGCCGTCGTCTCCGACGATGTGTGGAACTGGAGCGCAGAACTGGCCGAGTTGCCGGCGCTGCTCGCCGAGAAGGTCAAGGCGCCCAGCGTCACCGCCGGGCCGTCCGACCTGGTGATCGACCCGACCAATCTGTGGCTGACCATCCACGAATCCATCGGGCACGCCACCGAATACGACCGGGCGATCGGTTATGAGGCGGCGTATGCCGGCACGTCCTTCGCGACACCGGACAAACTGAACACCATGAGGTACGGATCGCCGGTGATGAACGTGACCGCCGACCGTACCGTCGAACACGGCCTGGCCACCGTCGGTTTCGACGACGAGGGGGTGCGCGCCCAGAGCTGGGACCTGGTGCGCGACGGCCTTTTCGTCGGTTATCAGCTGGACCGGGTGTTCGCCCCGCGGCTCGGGGTGCGCCGGTCCAACGGATGCTCCTACGCCGATTCGGCGCAGCACGTGCCGATCCAGCGGATGGCCAATGTGTCGCTGCAGCCCGCAACCGAGGACCTCAGCACCGCCGACCTGATCTCCCGGGTGTCCGACGGCATCTACATCGTCGGCGACAAATCGTGGTCGATCGACATGCAGCGCTACAACTTTCAGTTCACCGGACAGCGGTTCTTCCGGATTCGCGACGGTCGGCTGGACGGTCAGCTGCGTGATGTCGCCTACCAGGCCACCACCACCGACTTCTGGGGTTCGATGGAGGCCGTCGGCGGACCGTCGACCTGGCGCCTCGGTGGCGCGTTCAACTGCGGCAAGGCCCAGCCCGGTCAGGTCGCCCCGGTCAGCCACGGCTGCCCGTCGGCGCTGTTCCGCGGTATCAACGTCCTGAACACCCAAGCAGAATCGGGTCGCTCATGATCGCGCCACAGCAGGTCGTCGACCGCGCCCTCGCCGAGGCCGCCCGGCTCGGCCGTGCCGAGGAGACCATTGTCATCGTGACCGACCGCGCGGACGCGTCGCTGCGCTGGGCCGGTAACTCGATGACCACCAACGGCGAAACCGTCGGGCGCAGCACCACGGTCATCTCGGTGATCCGGCGCGGCGAGCAGGCCCATGTCGGATCGGTGAGCAGCACCGAGGTCGATCCCGCGGCGATCACCGCGCTGGTCGCGGCCTCCCAGGATGCGGCCGCCGCGGCCCCCGCCGCCGGTGATGCCGCGCCGGCCCTGCCCGCCGACACGGGTCCCGCCGACTGGGATGCCGCGGTGCCCAGCACCGGTGCCGATGTGTTCACCGATGTGGCAACGGGTTTGGTGCACGGCTTCCGTGCCGCCCGGGGCGCCGGCGACCAGCTCTACGGGTATGCCCGCCACGTGCTGGAGACGACGTTCGTGGCCACCTCGACCGGCCTGCGGCGGCGTTACACGCAGCCGACCGGTTCGGTGGAGATCAATGCCAAACGCGGCGGCGCCAGTGCGTGGGCTGGTGTCGGCACACCCGATTTCGCCGATGTGTCCACCGATGCGCTGTTGGCAGACCTGTCATTGCGCCTGGGTTGGGCCGAGCGCGCCGTCGCGCTGCCCGCCGGCCGCTACGAGACCCTGATGCCACCCTCGACGGTCGCCGACATGCTGATCTATCTGGCCTGGAGCATGGACGGGCGCGGTGCGCAGGAGGGCCGGTCGGCGTTGTCGGCGCCGGGTGGGACCAGGGTGGGGGAGAAGCTCACCGACCTCGGGTTGACCATGTACTCCGATCCGGCTGCGCCGGGGCAGGAATGCCGGCCGTTCGTCGCGGTGCCGACGTCATCGGACCAGGCCTCGGTGTTCGACAACGGGATGGACATCGGCCGGGTGGACTGGATTCGCGACGGTGTCATCAACGCGCTGGCCTACCCGCGTGCGGCCGCCGCGGAATTCTCTGCGCCGGTGGCGGTTCCGGCCGACAACCTGTTGGTCACCGGTGGCAGCGCGGAGCCGGCGGACATGATCGCCTCGACCGAGCGCGGGCTGCTGCTGACCACGCTGTGGTACATCCGCACCGTCGATCCGACCGTGTTGTTGTTGACGGGGCTGACCCGCGACGGGGTCTACCTGATCGAAGACGGCGAAGTGACCGCCGCGGTGAACAACTTCCGGTTCAACGAGAGCCCGCTGGATCTGTTGCGCCGGGCCACCGAGGCTGGGGTCAGTGAACCGACGCTGCCCAGGGAATGGGGTGATTGGGCCACCCGGGCGACCATGCCGTCGCTGCGGATCCCCGATTTCCACATGTCCTCGGTCAGTCAGGCGCAATAGTTTCGGCGATTTCAGCCGATCATCACGGCTTGTACATTCAGGCCGTGCGTGGCGTCGATTGTGTCGATCAGCGCATCGACGTCATCACGCAGATGCGGACGCGGATACACCAGCCATACATTCACGTCTCGAGTGCGGGTATCACGAAGTATCCCGGCCAACGCGGACAGGGTGTCGAGCGTCGTCTGCCTGCCGGCGTAGTCGACCATCAGGCATGGCGTCGAACCGTTCTCGACGAAGGACTTGAGTCCCTGGATCAGATGGTCGTCGCACATCTCGGCGCTGCCGACGCGCAGCGGCAACAGGTGACGTCGCGCGTGGGCGGACGGGGCGGGTGGCGCCGGCTCATCGGTTTCGGGGCCCTTGATCCGCTCGAAGAGGTCGGCCCGCGAACCGACGTTCTTGAGCAGGATCGGCGTGATCGACAGTCGCGGCGGGTCGGTCGGGTTGGCGACCCGGCTGCGATGTTCGGCGATGAGCCCGGCGGTTGTGTCGGCGGTGACCTGCTCGACAATGTCGTCGCGCTGCACCAGCGGCCGATAGCGCGCACGGTACTCGGCGGGTGTCTGTTTGAACCAGTCGGCGTAACACCTGGTGAAGTATTTGACATCGGAGAACCCGCACTGCGCAGAGATATCGCGCATCGTGTGGTCGGTCGTGAGCAGGAATCGTTCGGCGTGCATGACGCGGAGCGCCGTGACCATGCTGCTGAAACTGATCGCGGAATGGTTCTTCACGAAGTGCGATACGTAGGACTTCGAATAGTGATGCGCCGCAGCGACATCCTGCAACACATCGCGACTGTCCAGATGGTGGCGCGCGACCGACTGGATGCTGCGTAGCTTGCTGCGCTGCTCATCGGTCATCGGCCGGTCACGCTGGTAGTAGTCGGCAATGGTGTAGCCGGTACACAGCAGGTGCACCAGCTCGGAGCTCCGGGCGTCGAGCCGGTGCGAATCGCTGCCGTCCGCGAGGTCGATGATGTCGAGCAGCAGGCCGCGCAGCAGTGCCTCCTGTTTGCGGAAGCGGGGAAGATCGAACGACTCACAGGCGAACAGGATGTCCTCGATGAACGGATCGATATCGGTGAACGCGCAGAGGTCGAGATGGATGATCGCCGTGACGTTGTCCGCGGATCCGTCGAGCAGATGCGGATCGAGCCGGTTGACGACCGCATAGTCACCTGCGGTCAGATCGAAGTCTTCGCTACTGACCCGCAGGTGCAGGTCGCCGGCCAGGACGTAGACGATCTCCAGCGCATCGGGATGCGCATGCATGGCGGTGCGCCGGACCGCCCGGACCGACGTGCACGCCCGGGTGCCGGGGGCGAACGTCGTCACCACGTCGAGCACCCGATCAACGTATACCCGAGACCCGGCGGGTACGACCGCTGCGGGAAGCGCCTCAGCCCACCGGTCCGGTAGGCGTCGGCGTTGTCCCCGCGTCCTCGGACACGTCGATTTCGATCGGCGGCCGCCGGAACCCCTTGGTCGTGACGCCGAGATAGATGATGCCTAGCACGAGCCAGACCGCTCCGAGAATCTTCGCGGTGGAGTCGACGTTGGCAAGGAGCACTGCGCAGACGATCATGCCGATGGCGGGAATGACCAGGTAAGGCAGCAGATCGCCACCCGAGCGCCGTCGGCCGCGGAGGTAGAAGTGACTGATGACCGAGTAGTTGACCATGATGAATCCGGTCAGTGCGCCGAAGGCGACCAGGGATGCGGCGCCGACCAGATTGTCGGCGTAGAAGATCGCGGTGAGGGCGATCGCCGTCATCACCATGATGTTGTTGACCGGTGTCTGGAACCGTCGGTTGAGTACACCGAAGAAGCGCTGGGGCAGGGCGCCGTCGCGGCCCATCCCGTACAGGATGCGTGACGCCGCCGCCAGGCCGGCGATGGCGCACACCATGCTTGCGAGATTGTCGGTGACCAGGAACATCGTGGACAGGGTGTTACCACCGAGTCGGCCGAGCAGCTCGAAGATGCCCGCATCCGGATCCGCGATCTCGGTGGCGGCATCGGGCCAGGCCAGCTGCATGAAGTAGGAGATCACCGCAAAGCCGATTCCGGCGGTGATCGGGACGAGCAGTACCGCTCTCGGGACCGTCTTGGCGGGTTCGACAGTCTCCTCGGCCATTGTCGAGACGGCATCGAAGCCGAGGAAGGATGCGGCGAGAATCGATGCGGCCCAAAGCACATCCGGGGCCTGGAACGTCTGTGGGTTGAACAGTGCGGTGCCATCGAACAGTGTGCCTGCGCCGTTGCCGCTGCTGACATACACGCCGATGATCACCACCAGGCCTACGGCGAACAGGATCTGCGCACCGATCACCACCGAGTTGACCTGGCCCGCGATCTTCACCCCGAGCACATTCGTGACGGCACCGAGCGCCGCGGCCAGCACGACCCAGACCCAGACCGGGACGCCGGGGACGAACTGATTCATGTAGATCCCGATGAGCAGGTAGCAGACCATCGGCAGCAGCATGTAATCCAGCAGCATCACCCACCCGGTCAGAAAGCCCAGGTGTGGATGTACCGCGCGGCGAACGTAGGTGTAGGCCGAACCGGCCACCGGGAAGGTGCGCACCATCGTCGCGTAGCTGTACGCGGTGAAGAACATGACGACCGTGGTGGCGATATAGGCCAGCGTCATCATGCCGCCGGTCAACGTCGTGACCACGCCGAAATAGTTGAACACCACCGTGGGTGCCAGGTATGCCAGCCCGAACACCACGAGATTCCGCAGTGTCAGCACCCGCTTCAGTTCGGTCATCGGGCAAATGTAGGGAGTGACGACGGGTACCCGACAGACTCATTCGGCTCGATCGACATGACGATGACGCTCATTGCAGGCAGTGACCGCCGCAGAAAGCCGAATAGTCCTCTCAGGCCGACCGCATCGTCATGCTGCCGCCGATCTGGGGTGGATACGTTCGAGCGATGGGAATGGTGCTGAGCAATGCGCGGGTGTACACCTTGGATGTACAGCAGCCCGTGGTCGGTGGCGTCGTGATCGAGGACGGCGTCATCACGCGGGTGGGCGAGCTGGATTCGTGGCAGAACGTCGCGGGTCTGCCGGTGTACGACCTCGGCGGGCGCACCGTCATCCCGGGGTTGATCGACGCCCACACGCACCCGTCGATGGTGTCACAGAGCTTCTGGCACGTACGTCTTCCGTGGACGACCGATGTCGATGAGATCCTGTGCTTCATCCGGGAGTACGCCCAGGCGCATCCCGTCGCTGAGGCACCCTTCCTGTACTTCGAGTACTACCCGAGTGCGACGTTCCGCGACGGCGGCCCCACCAAGGAACTGCTCGACAGTGCGGTCTCGGATCGTCCGGTGTTGTGCCAGGACTTCAGCGATCACGAGCATTGGGTCAACAGCACGATGCTGGAGCTGATGGGTGTCGACAAGAACACCCCGGACCCGGTGCCGGGTCTGGAGATGTTCGTCCGTGACGAGGACGGCAATCCGACGGGTCTGTTGCGGGAGTTCGTCCATCGGCATTTCCTCGACGGCATGTACGAGCGCATCGGATGGCGGCCGCCGCAGGACCTGACTCCCGAACGGATCAAACCGTTCTTCGACTTCATGACCGAACATGGAGTGACCTCGTTGTTCGAGGCGCTGCTGCCCGACGAACAGCTCTTGCAGTCACTTGACGAACTCGATTCCCGCGGCGAATTGAACGTGTATTACGAAGGGGCTCTTCAGTTCCAGGATTTGGCAGGTCTACCGCAGGTGCTGGCCCGCGTCGAAGAGTTGCACGCCGGCTACGGTGGCGCGCACATCAGGATCCGCACCGTGAAGTTGTTCCTCGACGGCACCAACGAGAGTGGGAACAGCGCGGTGATCGCGCCCATGTGCTCGCACGCCCCGGCCGGCCTCGGTGAGATCGCGATGGATGTCGAGGAACTCACCCAGTGCCTGATTCTCTGCAACGATGCGCGGGTCGACGTGCATATCCATCTGGTCGGCGACCGTGCCTTCCGGGTGGCCTGTGACGCGGTCGGGGTCGCCCGGCAGCGGCTCGCCGACCGCTGGATGATCCAGGTGACGCTGGCGCACTGTGAACTGGTCGATCCGTCGGATATGGCGCGTCCCGCCGAGCTGGGTGTCTTCGTCAACTGGACGACACACTGGTCGGGCGGCTAC
This sequence comes from Mycolicibacterium neoaurum ATCC 25795, assembly GCF_000691525.1. Classification (GTDB taxonomy): domain Bacteria; phylum Actinomycetota; class Actinomycetes; order Mycobacteriales; family Mycobacteriaceae; genus Mycobacterium; species Mycobacterium neoaurum. The sequence continues at coordinate 48,156 of NZ_JMDW01000005.1, read as the reverse complement.
TTCGGTGACGAGGCCCGACAGCACCTCGGCGACGAGCGCTGGAACCGCATGTACCGGTTCAATGAGATCGCCGCCGCCGGTGCGGTGGTGACGTTCGGCAGCGATGTCGTCACCGGATACGAATTGCACCGCGCAGCACCGATGTTCGGTATGCAGGTGGCCGCCACGCGAGTCGATCCCGAGTATCCGCTGGACCCCGCCGTGTACCCGGACAGCATCCGTCCCCGTGCCGACGCCATGCTGTCCCGAGAACTGATGCTGCGGGGTCACACGATCGACGCCGCCCGCCAGTTGCGTCTCGCCGACAGGCTGGGTTCGATCGAGGCAGGCAAGGTCGCGAATCTGGTTGTGCTGAACGCGGATCTGTTCGATGTTCCGGCCGAGGCGCTGAGCCAGGTCAAGTGCGACGCGGTGATGTTCGAAGGGAAGATCGTATCCGGGTCGCTGTAAACGGTCGCATCTGTGCACTTTGCGATATTGCCGACCGGTCGAGGCCATAATCGCTGGTGTGATGGACCTGCTGACCGGCCTGGTGGCGTTGTCGCCCGGTGGGCTGACCAACGAGAACCAGATGATGCGAAGCGCGTGCGCTGGGGCGCTCGGACTGGAGCCGCTGCCGTTCGAGGAGACTTCCGAGCCTTCGTCGGGTACCGAGCCGATGTTGGCGGCCGTTGCCGAGCAGTTCAGCACCGATGTCGCGGGGGTGTCGGTGCAGCAACGCGGCGCCCTGGTAGCGACGTTCGGGGCCGATGTGCTCAGCGTGGTCTCGCTGATGTTCGTCGCCGATTTCGTGCCCCGGGTGCGTGCCGGGCTCGGAGCACTCGGGGTCGAGTTCCCCGACCCGGACGGCTGGGATCACGCGACCCATCCGGCCGACGCGCTGCTGAACAGGTTCACCGGAGCGGTCGGTGCGCTGCGCGGGCTGGATCCGCTGATCACCGAGATCATCCGGTTGCGCGGGGCGGTGCAGCACAACTGCCGGTTGTGCCGGTCGCTGCGCGAATCGACGGCGCTGGAGGCCGGCGGTTCGGAATCGCTGTACGCCGATATCGAGGCGTATCAGAGTTCGGCGCGGCTGACCGAGGTGCACAAGGCAGCATTGGGTTATGTCGACGCGCTGATCTGGACACCGGCGGCGGTCGACGGAGCGGCAGCGGCTGTGCTGGAACACTTCTCGGCCGAACAAGCGGTGGAGATCACGCTGGATGTGATGCGCAACGCGACCAACAAGATCGCCGTCGCCCTCGGCGGTGACGAACCGCGGGTGGCCGAGGGGACCGAGATCTACCGGCTGGGCGATGACGGGATCCCGGTGTTCAGCTCCTGAGACGTCATCGACTGACCGGATCGGCGGGACTGCGTTGCAGCTGCGCCAGATCCGCACGGGTGGGGTTGGCCTCCCAGTCACCGCGGGCGGTACATGCCAGCGCGCCGCAGGCGACCGCGGTAGCGAGGCGGACGCGTAGCGCGGCACCGCGGGCCTGCTCGGCCAACCACCCGGCGACGAATGCGTCACCGGCACCGACGGTGTCGATCACCGGTACCTCGACGGCCGGCATCGAGTCGTAGTCACCCTCACGGGCTGCCGCCACTGCGCCCCGCTGACCGCGTTTGACGACGGCCTGGTCGGCGCCCCACTCCAGCAGGGTGTCCAGTTGCGCCCGCAGATCGCGGCTTTCGGTGAGCAACCCCGCCTCATCGTCGCCGGCGAACACGATATCGGCGCGGCGGGCAAGGGCCCGATATGCCTTCGCCGCGAGTTCCGCGTCCGCCCATAGAGATCCACGATGATTGACATCGAAGGACACGAGCGTGCCCGAGTCCTTGGCGTCATCGATCGCGCGATGGAGGGCAGACAGTGGGCCGGTGCCGAGTGCCGCCGAGATACCGGTGACATGAAGGATCTTCGCCGACGCGACCGCACCCTGGGGCACATCATCTGCCGTCAGCCGACTGCCGGCCTGCGTTTGCCGGTAGTAGCGCACACGACTGGACCCGGGCACCGGCAGCTCCTTGAGCATGATCGCCGTCGCAGCCACCGGGTCGATCGTGGCGTAAGTCCGGACGGATTCGGCGCGAAGCTCCCGCAGGATCAACGCGCCGACGGCGTCGGCACCGAGGCGGCCGATCCAGCCCGCCGCGCCACCGAGTCTGGCGACACCGATGGCGACATTGCTCTCTGCGCCCCCGAACGTCAGTCGCATCCGGCTTCCGTGCCGCAGTGCGCCCGGCTCCTCGCAGCTGAGCAGTCCGAGACTCTCGCCCACGGTGACGACATCGAGTGTGCGGGGCTCGGTCATCGCGGCAGGCCCACGGTCCGGCACGCGGCGACGGCTGCGCGGGCAGCCTCGGCCACGGCCGCCGCACCCGCGGGGGCCGAGGCCGTGATCCAGCTTCCGCTGACCGCGAATACCGATGGCAAGCAGGAGAACTCGCCGGCATTGTGTTGGTTGACGCCCGATGACGGCATGAATCGGGTGTCCGGGAAGACGTCGGCATAGGCGCCGAGCATCAGGCGGGCGTCCACGGCCGATGCGGGAAACAGTTTGAGGTGTGTGAGTCCGAGCCGCGCGGCGGCCGCCACTTCGGTGGGGGTGAGCACACCGGGTATCACCGGGTGGCCCGCGGTGGTGACCCGCTCGACGACCTCGACATCCAGACCCGGCGCCACGATGAACCCGGCGCCCGCGTCCACCGCCTCGGCCGCCTGCCGGGTGGTCAGCACGGTTCCGGCCCCGACCAGCAGATCACCGCGCGCCGCGAGCCGCCGAATCGCCAGGAGGCCATGCGATCCGCGCAACGCCACCTCGACCACCGGCAGGCCCGCGGCGACGAGACCGTCACCGATGGCGTCGATATGTTCCTCGGCGCGCACCGTCGCCAGGGGGATGACGGGATGATCGAGCAGTGGATGCCCGGTCAGCGCTGACATCACGCGGCCGCCGCGAATGTCGGGTTGGTCCCGTAGCGGTTCAGTGCTTCGGGGCACAGCGCGATACCGAGTCCCGGTCGGTCCGGCACCGTGAGCAGGCCGTCGCTGTCCAGCTCCCAGCCACCGACGACGAGTTCGTCGATATAGGCCGCTCCGGTCTTGTACTCCACCAGATCGGTGCCCGACAGTGCCGATGCCAGGTGCAGGTCGGCGGCCAGTCCCACGGCGGTGTTCCAGCCGTGCGGCACCAGACGGATCCCGCGATCCTGTGCCGCCCAGCCGATTCGGCGCGATTCGCTGAGCCCGCCGCCCTTGGTCGTATCGGGCTGGACGATATCGAAGGCGCCGGCGGCGAGATAGGGCGCGAAGGACTGTCGACGGGTGAGTACCTCGCCGCCGCTGATGGGTACGCGGGAGTGTGCACGTAGCGCCACGAATCCGTCGATGTCGTCAGGATCGAGAGCTTCCTCGAACCAGGCGACCTCGTAGTCGGCCAGCATATCGGCGGTGCGTTTCGCCCAGGACAGCGTCCCAGGGAAGAACGCCTCGGAACCACCGGCGTCCACTGCCAGTAGGCGATCGCCCACTGCGGCCCTGGCGGCGGCGACCGTGCGTTCGTCGGTGGAGAAGTCCACCCGGCCGAACTTCCACCAGCCGATCTTGAATGCCGAAAAGCCCTGTTCCACTAGATCGGTGAGGTTCTCCGACATCGCCGGTGCTTCGTCCATCAACACCGATGCGTAGGGGCGTACTCGTTCACGGTAACGCCCGCCGAGCAGGCGGCCGACGGGCTGACCGAGTGCCTGGCCGGCGAGATCCCACAGCGCGATGTCGATGGCGCTCGTGGCGTGGGTCAGGGTGCCGCCGCGGCCCATCCAGAATGCGCCCTGGTGCAGCGTTTCGGTCAGCCGTTCGACCTCCAGCGCACTCTGTCCGACGATCTGCGGGGCCAGCAGGTCCAACGCCGCCCGGATCAGTCCCTCCGAGGTGAATGCGCTGCCGATCCCGACGTGTCCGGTGTCGGTGTGAACGGCGACCAGCGTGTGGACCACGTCATCGGGTTGCAGTTCGTTGGACCATCCCCCCTCCGGGGTGGCGCCGCGCAGTCCGCAGGTGGCGATTCGGGTGATCTTCATGGTGAACGTGCTCCTCTTTTGTCGTCCGTTCCGGCGGACGTCGTGTGATGGTGCGGGGGATCAGGTACGTGACAGAAGCTGTCCGGGCCGACGGCCGGTGTGCACGGCGTCGGTGACAACCGCGACTCCGTTGACCCAGACGTGGCGCGCCGCATCGGCGTAGCCATCGGGCAGAGACCAGGTGTCGGTGCGGGCCAGAACGTCGGGATCGATGAGCACCAGGTCGGCGTGGTGGCCCTCGGTGATGCGACCGCGTCCGGTGATGCCGAAGTGGTCGGCGACCTTGCCGGTCATCCGGTGAACGGCATCCTCCAACGTCAGCGTTCCGACCGGGACATGGTGGGCCAGATAGTGGGTGTGGCCGTAGTAGAACAGGGGATGCCGGGTGCGGGCGGCCAGCGGTCCGGTGCAACGCGCGCTGAACGCGTCGACGCCCAGCAGGAAATGGTCATGCCCGATCGCCTCGGCAAGGTGCTCCTCGGTGAAGAGCTCACCGAGGAGCTGGACGGATCCGATATCCGGTCCGGCCGCCGACAGGACGTCGAAAAGGCAATCCCATTCGTCTTTCCCTGCCAGTTCGGCGATACGCGGGAAGCTCAGACCCTCCCATTGGGGATGCGTCGCACTGACCCCCAACCGGACCCGATCCCACTGGCCGCGGTGGATGAAACGCCAGTAGCGGTCGGAGTCCTCGCGCACCCGTCGGCGGATGTCGGAATCGCGCAGTAACTCGGCGATATCGGTGGCCGGTCGGTCCGCCAGCCACGGCGGCAGCAGGCCTGTGGCCATGCCGATACCGTCGGGGTAGGGCGTCATGTCAGTAAGCACCGCGCATCCGCGTTCACGCTCGGTGACCACGCGCTGTACGGCGTCGTGCCAGGCTCCCTCGGAGGCACCGGTACCGTGCCGCACGTTCAGATGTGAGATCTGCGCTCGCACTCCGCCGCGGTGGACGACGTCGAAGAACTCGTCCACTGCCGCAGCCAGCCCGGTATCGCGGTTGCGAATGTGGCTGCTGTACATGCCGTCCCGCTTACCGCAGACCGATGCCAGTTCGGCCAGCTCGTCGGTGTCGGCGAAACGCCCGGACCCGTACTCCAAACCACTGGAGAAGCCGATGGCGCCGGCTTCCAGTGCCGCTTCCAGCAGGCGAATGAGTTCGGCGCGACGGTCGACACCGTCGTGGGCGGCACGGGATGCCGCCGCGGTGCGTAAAGCGGTGTGGCCGACGAACCACATGAGGTTCTGGGTGGTGCCCCCGCCGTGCACGGTGTCGAGCAGTTCGCCGAAGCTCCGCCAGGTGATCTGTTCGGTATACCCGAGGGAGGCAAGTGCGCTCTGGGCCGCGGGCACGTCGGCATCATGCAATGGTGCATAGGTCACGCCACAGTTGCCGACCACCTCGGTGGTGACGCCCTGCCGGATGGTGCTGTGCGCCTCCGGGTTACCGAGCACCGACCAGTCTGTGTGGCTGTGCGGATCGATGAAACCCGGTGTCAGGATCATGCCACCGGCATCGACGGTGACGGCGGCCTCGTGGTGCGGGGACGTTCCGACATGGACGATGCGGCCGTCGAGAATGCCTACGTCGCACGGCCGGCCGGGTGCTCCGGTGCCGTCGATGACCCGTGCTCCCGTGATGAGGGTGTCGAGCATCGGTATCAGAGCACCTTGCTCAGGAACTCGCGGGTACGTGTCATTTGTGGCGTTCCGAAAAGATCTTTGGGAGAGCCGGTTTCGATGACCCTGCCCTCGTCCATGTAGATCACGCGATCGGCCACCTCGCGGGCGAACCCCATCTCGTGGGTCACGACGACCATGGTCATGCCGTCCTGGGCGAGGCCCTTCATGACCGCGAGTACCTCGCCCACGATCTCCGGGTCGAGCGCCGAGGTGGGCTCGTCGAACAGCATGACCTTCGGTTGCATCGCCAGGGCCCGCGCGATGGCAACCCGCTGCGCCTGCCCGCCGGACAGCGAGTCGGGATACGAGTCGGCCTTGCCCGCCAATCCGACACGCTCCAGCAGAGTGTGTGCGCGTTGGGTTGCCTCTTTGCGGTCACAGCCCAGGACGCGTTGGGGCGCCAACGCGATGTTCTGCGCGACGGTCATGTGCGGAAAGAGGTTGAAATGCTGGAACACCATCCCGACATCGCGGCGGACGATCGCGAGGTCGGTCCGTTTGTCTTGCGGACCCAGCGCGTGTCCGTTGACGACCACACTGCCGTGAGTCGGACGTTCCAGCCCGTTCATGCAGCGCAGCAGGGTGCTCTTACCGGAACCGGAGGCGCCGATGATGCAGACCACCTCACGAGGCGCGACGCGGCACGACACGCCGTGCAAGACCTCGTGGTCACCGAAACTCAGTCGTAGGTCGCTGATCTCGATCATGTCGGCGGTCATGATTTGGCTCCTGTCGGGGTGAGGGCCTCGGTGACACCGGGCGGTTGCACCCGTACGCCGAGGCGTCGTTCGTAGCGGCGGCCTGCGGCCGAGAGGGCGTAGCAGATGACGAAATAGCAGGCGCCGACGATGAGGTAGGTCGCGATGGGTTCCGCCGTCAGAGAGCTGACGATGTTGCCGGCGCGGGTGAGCTCCACCAAGCCGATCACCGCGACAAGGGAGCTGTCCTTGATGAGGATGACCAGGAATCCGACGCCCGGTGGCACCATGATGCGGGCTGCCTGGGGAAGGATGACCCAGCGCATCCGGGCCGGATAGGACAGTCCGAGCGCGTGCGCCGCCTCGAACTGACCGCGCGGGATCGCCTGGATGCTTCCGCGGACCAGTTCGGCGATGTAGGCCGAGGCGAAGACCGACAGGGCGATGACGCCCGCCCAGTAGTCGGGCAGGCTGGCCCCCGGAATGAGCAGGGGGACGCCGAAATAGACGAAGAAGATGATCAGTAGAACGGGTATGCCACGGATCAGCGCGACGTACACGGTGCTGACAATCCGCAGAACCTTGATGCTGCCCGTCGACATCAAGCCGAGAAGTAGTCCCAGCATCGATCCGAAAAGCAGTGACAGTACGCAGATCTGGATGGTGACGACGGCGCCGTTGAGGATCAACGATAGATGCTGCAGACCGAGTCCTTCGAACATCACGCCACCTTCCACTTGATGAATCGGGTCTCGATGAGCCGAGAGGAACTCGCGATCAGCAGGGCGACGGCGAAGTACATCAGGCCACCGACGGTGAACGTCTCGATGGTGCGAAACGTCGTCGACGTGATGCCCAGCATGGCGTGCATGAGGTCGGGAAGGGCTACGACCGACGTGATCGACGAGGCGAGGAACAACAGGATCGTCTGGTTGGTGATGGCGGGCAGCACGTTTCGCATGGCCGGCGCCAGCTGCACCTTCCAGAAAGTGTCCCGTCGGCTCAGGCCCAGGGCGGCGCCCGCCTCGGCAAGCCCCGCGGGCACCGATTCGAATCCGGCCCGGTAGATCTCGGCCATGTAGGCGGCATTGTTGAGGGAGAGCGCCAAGACCCCGGCCGCCACCGGGTCGAGGTTGACGCCCGCCTGGGGGAGGGCGAAGTAGATCAGGTACAGCTGTAGCAGCAACGGGGTGTTGCGGATGATCTCGATATAGGTGGCCGCCGCGGCGCGGATGACCCGGACCGTGGAGGACCGACCCGCGTACAGCACCAGCGCGAGGCCGCCGCCACCCACCACCGCGGCCGCACTGACCGCGATGCTGATCAGCAGCCCGAGCAACAGGGGATGTAGATAGGGGATGAGGTCGCCGTAGTAGAGCTGCATGGCGGTCGGCTACTTGATCAGGTCCGGGACATCGACCCCGAGCCAACGGTTGTAGGAGTCGTTGGCGGACTTGCTGATGTTGTAGTTCATGATGAAGTTGTTGAGGTAGTTCAGCCATAGCTGATCACCCATCTTCGCTCCGAACGACACCAGCGAGGGCGAGAGCGCGGGGGCGTCGAGGACGCGGACGGCGTCGCCCTGGCTGCGCCGGATATCGGCGACGACGGCGGTGCTCTCCATGAGGGCGTCGACCTTGTTGCTCCGCAGCGCCTGGATGGAGTCGGCCACGGCTTCGAAGAGACTTGCGCGCGCCTGCGGAAACTGGGTCTCCAGAATGGTGGCCGGGACGCTACCGCGGGTGGCGGCGACGGCACGGCCGTCGAGATCGTCGTAGGAGCGGATATCGCTGTCGGCCGGCACGACCACCAGCTGACCCTCCGATGCGTAGGGGCGGGTGAGCGCGACGACCTGCGCACGCTCGTCGAGGTTGGTCAGGGCGGCGATGATGACGTCGACCTTCTGCGTCTCCAGCATGGGGATGCGACTGGCGTTGGTGGTGCTCACGTATTCGACTTCGGCACCGAGTGATTCGGCCAGTGCGGTGGCCTTGTCGATGTCGAACCCCTCGTATTGACCCGAGCTGTTGAGCACCGAGTACGGGGGAGCGTCGGCGAACACTCCTATCGAGATCTTCTTGGAGGTAAGGACTTTCGTCAGTGTGCTCTCGCCGGTCTGGGCGGGTCCGTGCTGGCCGGACGAGGTGCATCCCGCAGCGGTCAGCGTGAGGGTGGTGGCGAGAACGGTGATCGCGACCCGAATGCGACGACGCATGACTCTCCTCTGATGGGTGTCGGATGGGAAGGCGACGGCCTGTGATCGGCAGCACGTCTTGGAACAGATTGGAGATTATCTATAATCTGTGATCGCTGCAACCCTGCGGTGAGCGGATTAGGATCTGAGTGCGCGGGACGACGGCCCGCGGAGCGGAGTGACGTCTAGTGATCGAGGCTGTGCAATCGTTGGCCGTAGCGGCGCCGGTGGTGTCATCGCGTCGTCACCAGGTGGCCGACTGGCTGCGTGAACAGATCGTCAAGGGTGCGCTGGCGCCGGGGGCCCAGCTCAAGCAGGATGTGTTGGCTGCCCATCTGGGGGCCAGTCCCGGACCGGTGCGAGAAGCGTTGCGGCAGTTGGAGAGCGAAGGGCTGGTCCATCACATCCCGAATCGGGGAGCCTTCGTTGCGTCGGTGAGCCCTGCGGAGTTGCTCGGCGTGCTGCTGCCGGTGCGGCTGGCGATCGAGTCGTTCGCGGTCGAGGCCGCCAGCGCGGATCCCACTGTCGTGGCCGAACTGGAGCGTGTGGTCGCAGCGATGGACGAGGCGGCCGGCGCAGGCGATCTCGACGCACTCAACGAATTGGACGTGGCCTTTCATGAGGCGATCGTGCGAAGCGCACGGTCAGAGCATGCGATGCAACTCTGGGCCAGCGTGCAACCGCGAATCAGGATGCAGATTCACCGGTTGGCGAAGCGGCACACCACGCCCTTTGCGATCTTGCAGGAGCATCGGGTGCTGCTGGATGCCATCACCAGCGCGGATGCGGCGGGACGTGTTGCGGCTCTGGACACCCATATCGTGGCCAGCGCCCGTGATCTGTTGGCGCGCGAGGAGTCCGACGGTGTCAGCTCGTCGTCGTCTTCTTCTTGAGGAAAACGGCCGGTAGGACGACCGTTGCCACCGCGGTGACCAACCAGACGACCACGGTGGCCGCGATCCAGGAGCCGATACCGCTGATGCTGATGCCGTTGGAGAACAGCGAGGCCAGGAACAGCGCGGCGAAGGTGGACACCAGCCCGATACCGCCGAGGAAGGCCGAGGCGTAGCGATTGGCCATCTTGAGGAAGAACGGTGACAGGATCGCCTGGGCGACGGTGAAGATCACCACGGCGGTGACGAACCCGAGCGGGCGCAGTGTCACCCCGGAGACCAGCCAGGATGCCACCAGCAACCCAATGGCCGACGAGCCCAGGAAGATGGCGATGCGCAGCAGGAATCTGACCACGCGCTGAGCCTAACCGCGGTGCGACCGCGCCGTGGGCGCTGTGCGAACATAGGTGCCGCGCAGTGCGCCGGGGCGGTAGCTCAGTTGGTTAGAGCCGGGGACTCATAATCCCTTGGTCGCGGGTTCGAGCCCCGCCCGCCCCACTTTAGCTAGAAACTGCTTCGATGCAGTTAGAAGCATTGCAAGATATTGCTGACGACGGGCCAGTATCGGTCAGCTAGGTCGAGAATGGCGCAGATTTACGCAAGTCTTACGCAATCAAACGGTACAAAGTATGCGACAATGGCCGCACAGCAAACATGTCGGTTGACCTGCGGATATCTCGCAGTGGTCCGCAATGGCTTCTAGATGGCCCGCAGAGCGACGAACGAGTTAGTCCGGCGCAGGGGGCCGGGTCACTTGATTAACATGCGCATACAATAACGTCTGTAATGCCAAATTTTGCTCAGATTCCTAATCAGTGAGAAATCAACCAGGATCAATTTCTCAAATTAAATAAATCAGCGGCCCGAAAAGTAACTCGCAAGAGATTGCATGTCAACTAGCCTGATATCAGGTGGAATAGGCCGCCTTATCCGCCTAGTCAAGGCGAAGCACTCGAGTTAAGCTGGAGTAGGTCGACCAATTACCCCATTAATAGTCCCGAAGATAAGGATTGCGATGTTTACAGAACTAGCCAAAAAGCTGCTTACCCTATTGCAGAATAACCCCGATGTGCTGTCGTTCTCGGCAAGTCATCTTGTGGCGGAACTGAAAGCAACCCCCTTCGAAATATTGGCCGCAGCAGAAGAACTTGAAGGTGAGACGCGGTGGCGCGCTGACTACCACGTGTCAGTTACCCACCAGAAAAACTACGCGGACCAGACGGTCGATTACGAGGTGATGCTAATATCGCTGACCGTCAGTAGTTCGGGTATATAGCTGCTAACTCGGCTGGAACGGAAGGTATTCATTCTCCAGAGAACGTTTACTGCCGTTCCCGATATTTCTGCCGACTTCAGTCGTAGCCTGAGATTTCCAATGTAAAATGGTGAGATGGTCAAGTTCATCCACGGTGACTGTGGGCAACCCATCGGCACTGTTGACGGCACAGATGGCGATCTGCTGGCCAAAAAGCTAGAGATGATGATCGGGCAGTTTTGCGACGACATGAAGCGTGCTCTTGAAACCGGCATGTTGGGTTGGCGGTCCAGTTCCATGCTTGGCGTCTCGACTCAAGACGCTCTGAATGTCGTAGCCGATGATCCGTCACCGACCAACATTGTGGCCGCATGCGACGAATTCAGCAGTTACGTTCAGTGGATCTGTTCGGACTAGATCCGCCCATCTGAGTCAACACGCACGTTTGGTTCCATCGGTGGTGTGGTGCCCGAATACTCATCCGGTTCCGGTGGGCTGAATTCTGACTGAACGTCGCTTGCGGCCAGGATCTCTGCTGCGCCCATTGGAACGAATCCGTAGGGCATCCCACCGCGTACACCGGTTTCTGAGTGTCTAGCCATCGGATCAGACCAGCATCGCGCCAGGTGCTAGGCCGGCAATCGCGGGTGTTTCGTAGGGTCCGCTTGTTTTGATCTGCATGACAGCAGCTTGGCCGCGACGGCGTACACCGGTACCAAAGCTGCGCGTGTAGAAGCTCTCCAAAAGTGGATAACCGGGAACACTGCCCGGAATGGTTCGGAAACCCCGGTACTGAGCTAGTCCGTGTTCCCGGACAGCGATGCAGTTGCTCGGGCTGTTGGGTCCGTACGTCGCGACGGCGGTGACATAGCCTTCGGGGATCAGATCATCGGGGATGATCCACAGCGGCCCGTAGGAGCCGGAAACACGCAGACCGTTCAGTTTCTCGGGTGCACGCTTGCCGACGATTTCATCGGGTGCATAGAACGCTGGCGCACCTTCGGACGGCACGAAGTCATAGCGCGGGAAGACACCAGTGGCAGACTCAGTACCCACACGGAACGTGGAAATGGTGTCGGCTTCTGCCGGGTTGCACAGCAGAACCAACTGGCTACCGTTGTCCATCCCGAATCCATGCTCGGTGACGTGGCGAATCAGGGTGTCGAGGTCGCCGGAGTCCACTTGGTCACTACCTGAAACAAGGTAGTGCGAATGACTGGGGCCGAACGTCTTGCCCAGATGAGTCGGCGGTTTGAAGTTGTCGGCGTTGTAAAGCCCATAGACGGCGCTGCCGAACTCGTTTTCGATCTGTTCCGGTGAGAACAGGCGCAGCAGGATCGAACCGTTGACAAGACGATTGTCGGCTTCCAATGCGTAATTTAGGTTCGCTCGCACCTGTTCCTGACTCATCGCCCGCAGAGCGCGCCAGGTGAACCGACTGGCCTTGTCAAAATCGTTCAGCGTGTACGAGACCAACAGGTGATCGCTGGGAGCGCGCAGGCTCTCAGGCTCGCCAAATTCAGTAGCAAGTTCGAAGTAGTCTTCCGTTTGTGCCTGCGGGATGGCGTCGGCGGAAACCGTGGTGTAGTAGCTCAGCAGGCTAGAAAGTGCGCTGCGGTGCTCATTCCATACGTTGATGATCTGCTGAACTTCGCGCCAAACAACATCCAATGCCACGCCATCGGCCAGATGCGTCACGCGCGGCAAGGCGTCTGATTCTGTGGCGTAGCCACCTTCGGAACCGAACGGCAGAACTGACCAAAGCTGTTCGAAATCAACGGGATTGAATCGTGGTGTGGTGTGGACGGTCATCTGTGAGTCTCCAAATCAAAAGGCAAACGTAGGAACGGATTCCGTCCGACCCGGTAGCAGGTTTTCAGAGGTAGGAGACCTACTCACCTGCTACCGGCGACGGCGGTGCTCACACGCTCTGCTGCGGCGACCTCGGGGAGACTCACAGGACTTTCACCATGCCCGTGGTGTCAGTGTCTCTCAAGCCCGCTCAGCGGTCAACCCTCGACACGCTGGAATCCCTTGACAGACAGCCCCTTTCACGCGATATGATCGGTGGATCACGTTGTCACTGACGTGCTTTCAGGCCGTGTCAGGCCAGTTCAATTGAGAGGGAATAGCCGTGTCTCGTGCTGCGTCCACAATCGAAGAGAACGAAACCTATTTTACCGCTGATGAAGTGGTGACCTACTGCCATGAGAAGCGAAACATCAAGACGGTAAAGCCGGGGACTATCCGGCGTGCGACCTATGAAGGCGATAGGCCGTTGCGCCGAACGAAAATTGGCGGTCGTGTCCTGTATGCACAGAGTGATGTAGATCGGTGGATCGCATCGTGCAAACAGTAGATCCCGAAGAGTTGAATGACAACGCTATTGATGACCCTGCGTACAACTGGGAGGAATGATATGTCGAACCATGATCCGTTCAAGCATCTAGATCCGAATCACGAACGGCACCAACGAATCAACCAGGTCAATTCGCAAGCCGGTGCGCCTGCGGTGCTCGATTGGCCTGCGCTTGACAAGATGGCAGAAACTATTGCCAACAACGGGTTTGGACGTATCAGTGCTCTTGACGACGACGAAGAGGCGCGCAACCTGGCGCGCGAAACGATTCTGTTGCATCGCAAAGGTGTAGAGCATGTGCCCGGTGCCGAAACCGTAATCGGCGAACATGCTGGTCCACAACATGACCCGTCACTGTCTCTTCAAACAGCGGATCGACTCTACGGTTTACTTGCCTTCGATACGAAGGTGATCTTCCCGTTGTCGGAAAACTTCACCTGGCGACAGTTGTCAGAAAAGTACCTGAGCAGGTACCGAGTTTGTGATGTTGACGTGTCGATCGGCTGCGAGCGCACCAACGCAGGCCTTGTCATCGCGATCAAGTCCGGTGAATTCGTGTGCATCTACAAGACGTGCGAGTCTTGCCGCAAATGGTTCAGTCAGCCTGACCGTGAGCATTTTCGCACGCGCACCTTCTTTGATGACCTTTGGGACAGACGGTGACCGCTGCATGAGAAGACCCCCGGTAGGTAGGGCGACTACCGGGGGTCTTATTCACTGGGGCATCCACACGACAAGGCATGAAGGGCAGATACGAGTCATGGTAGCGCCGAATACACCAACACCGCAACCGCTTTCACCATACGTTCCCGACGAACTGAGTGCCGACCTACCCACTGCGGCACTGCAATACGCTGATTGCTTGAAAGCGGTTGTGGTTCCGATTGATCCGAACGGGAAAGATGCCGGATCAATCTTGGGCAAGGGATGGCCCGAAAAGGCCAGCGGTGATCCATCACAGCTAGAACGTTGGTGGTCAGACAATCCTAGCGCGGGAATCGGAATCGTAGCAGGACGTAGCAATCTTGTTGTGTTCGATCTAGACGTGGATTCTATTCCCGCCGAGCTTGATTGGCTCAGGTCGGGTCTTGTCCAGTCCAGCCGCTTTGGTGAATCTGAACGCGGTCACTATGTGTTCCGGTCTGCTCAGGTCTTCACTTCCGGCAAGATTAAGGTTGATGGTACCAAAGTTGGAGATATCCTCTCTGGCAATCGCATCTTTGTTGCCTCACCCACGCCTCACTCGAAACAAGGTGGCGAATACCGTTGGGCTAAAACGGGTGAAGTTCCAGAGCTACCCCCAATAGCTTTGACGTACTTGACGACCAAGGCCGGTGGCAGTGCGCTGCCGCAATCAGATCGAACAATCAATGATCGATTCGCCGCGAAATACGTTGGTGGAGAGCAGTCCAACGCTATTGATTGGCTAGTGGATAGAGAGTTCAAAGAACCTGCGAGCCTTCATGATGCATGTCGAGACGCATTGTGCTGGGCTGCAAGGGAATCAAAAGGTGGTCGATACTCATGGTCAGAGGCCGTCGCAAAGATTAAGACCAGGGCGGGTGTTGCGTATAGAGCCCGTGGCGATCTGCTTCCCGCTACCGAATTCATACAGTTGCAAATGTACGCCATCGATCAAGTGGCCAATATCAGCGAGACCGCACTACGCGAGCGATGGCAATCGCGCTGGCAGAAGTCGCAACAGTCGAAGCAAACGTCAACAGGGAGAACCGATGTGAGCACACCGAAGGCCAAACGCAAGGTCTCGGATATGCCGATTGAGGAAAGCCTTTCGAAGGGCCAGGTTCGGATGGCTGCCGGTCTTTGCAATACGTATCACGACAAACTCATATACGTTCCCGAAATCGGTTGGTACTGGTGGGATAAGAAGCGTTGGCAAGAGGACTCATTAGGTAAGATCACCCAATTTGTCCTTGCGACCATTGCGAAAGCGATGAAGATCGCCGGAAAGAGGATGCAGTCAGGTGATCACGAAGACACGGTCTACGGTGACAAGTTGTGGCAGGACGCCGAAAGCTGCCAAAGCGCAGCAGGAATCGAAGGCATCACCAGAATCGCACGTACGTGGAAAGGCTTCGCGACTCCAGTCACATCACTCGATGCAGACCCGTACACGGTGAACCTTCAAAATCTGACGCTGAACCTTGAGACTGGCGAGACCAGAAACCATGACAGCGCCGATCTGATCACCAAAATTGCTAACGCACAGTATGATTCGTCGTCACAGTGCCCGCAGTGGCTCGAATACCTGACAAAAGTGTTGCCGGATAGCGAAGTACGCGAGTTCGTGCAAGTTCTGATGGGTCTGGCGCTAGCCGGTACGCAGCTAGAGCACATTCTCGTGATCTTCAAGGGAAACGGGCGAAACGGCAAAGGCGTCTTCGAAGACGTGATGCGTCACGTCCTCGGAGATTATGCGGTTGCAGCGGCCAGCGATCTTTTCACCGCAAGTCCGAACGCGCACACCACCAGTCAAACAGATTTAATGGGTTCGCGGTTGGCGGTAATTGACGAAACCGAGAGCGATGCAAGGCTTTCGGAAGCTCTGTTGAAGAAAATGACCGGCGGCGGCACTCATACCGCTAGACGTATGCGGCAGAACAATATTCGGTTCGATATGACGTGGTTGCCGCTGATGATCACGAACTATCTTCCACGTGTGACCAGCCAAGGTGCCGATATTTGGGATCGCCTCGTCATCGTGGATTTCCCGACGTACTTCAAACCCGGCGAGCAAGACAAGTTCCTGCGCGAAAAGCTCAAGACGGAAACTGACGGCATCTTCATGTGGGCCTACGAAGGTTGGCGCAAGTATCAGCAAGACGGATACCGGATGACGCTACCTGAGTCGGTGGTGGCAGCCGGTCTGGAATACCGACACTCTCAGGACAAGCTGCAAATGTGGATCGACCAACGGTGCCAGATCGGTCACGGCGATCTGTTCAAGACGAAACCGACTGTGTTGCTCGATGATTACAACACTTGGGTGCGATCTCAAGACAGCGCAGAACTGTTGCCCAAGAAACAGTTTCTTGATTTGTTGCGACGGAAGAACTTTAGCTACCAAACGAATCGCGCTGTTCTAGTTGGGGTTCGTCTGGACCCGTCGCGGGTGGACCTGAGCAGGGAAAACGGTGGGCCGGTCGGAGTCGGCCACAGCGGTCTGGTCACCTCGGAAACACGGTCTGAGCAGGGAATAGGTGGGAAAGGTGAGATCAAATCGGTTACGCCATAGAGATATTCAATTCACAAATGAAGTTTGCTTGTTCGATAAAGAAAACATTCTCACCTTTCTCACCTTTGCGCAGGTCAGAGTGTGTTTCTCGGTGAACAACGGTGCGACTGGCCGTGATATTGACCGTGATATTGATTAGCTCAGCTAGTCAAAGTGAAATAGCAGTTAATGATTGATAGAGAGGTCCAAATGTCTGCGAAGGCGAAGCGCGACCGGCTGAATTCGCGCCGAGACAAGTTGATCCAAACGTTGCGAGACACTGGTATGTCCGAAGATGAGATCGCAGCAGAGCTGGGAGTTATATCTCTTAATCAGGCTGTAGGGCAACGAGATTCAGAGAAACGGGAAGCGCCGGCCAAATCTGACGTGGCTGTCGTAGAGAGTAGTCCAGATGGGCAGATTGAAGACGACGGGATCATTGATGCCGAGATTGTGGAGACGCTGAATCTTCCGGCGTTAATAGATGGAGAGAGCGAACGCATGGAGCGAGGTTTCCATGCCTATCCGTCAAAACCAAACCGAACACCCGACGGACAGTCAACGAATCCTGCTGCTGTGGCACAACACGATTCGATGCTTGAAAGGAATGCGGAAAGACGTTGCACTGCAACCAATGCCAAGGGAAACCGTTGCCGCAAGATCGCGATCATGGGTTCATCGGTCTGCCGCAATCACGGCGGTTCAGCGCGGCAAGTGGTGACCAAGGCCCGTGTTCGCGTGGAGATGGCTTCAAACCGATTGATGGGCAAATTGATTGAGGTCGCTTTTGATGACACGAAACCTGCTGCGGTGCAACTAGATGCGATCAAAGATTCACTGAACCGTGCTGGGCTGAAACCACGTGAGCAAGTGGAAGTTGGTCCGATCACCGCAGCCGAAGAGATCTTCTCTGACATCTTCACCGGTACTAGAGCGGAGTCACGGCGTGCACGCGGTTTTGAATCGCCAGATCATGAAATCGACTCATCGAACCTCGTGGATCATGTGCTGGGCAGTCCATCACCACCCGCCCTGGTGGATGACTACGCCGACCACGCCGACTATGGCCGGTATGCCGATTCTGACCGGCCACCAGCCCCGCAGGCTCGCGATGCTAGGTCGCATAGGCAATCACACCAGCCGGGTAGCCATATCGTCGGAGAGGATGCGCTACGGATCGCCGCAGATCAGCGCGCCTTGCCGCGTGGTGAGAGCGACTGATCAGCCGATGACCAGCGAATATGCCGAATCGGCGCAGCTAGACGGCTCGCAGGTGTACGCTAAAGGGTCTAATCGCGTACACGATCTGAGAGCTAAGATGACCGCACCGGGGATCAGGGACGGCAATAGAGCCGTTGCCTATCTAAGAGTGAGCACAGACGACCAGAGCACAGGTATTGAGGCTCAAAGGGCTGCAATCGATTTGATTGCCAGGAGTCGCGGGTTAGTCCTTGTGGGCGAGTATCTAGATGAGAATGTCAGCGGTACGAAGGATTTGAGTGCTCGACCGGCGTTGTCTGCTGCTATCGCTGAGCTTGATTCAAACCGTGCTGACCGGCTCATTGTCGCCAAACTCGACAGGTTGGCTCGCGACGTAGTTGTAGCCGTTCAAATCGATAGAGCTGCAACCCGATTCGGTTGGTCAATTGTGTTCGGCGATCTGGATATTGATACGTCCACTGCTGCGGGCAAGCTGCAACTTTCACTGTTCGCGAGCGTGTCGCAGTTTGAACGTGACCGAATCAGCGAGCGCACCCGTGAAGCTCTGGCCGTAAAGCGCGCCCAGGGTGTGAAGTTGGGCCGTCCTGTGCAACTGCCAGATGCAGTGCTCAAACGTATACGCAAAGAGCGCAAGGCCGGTAGATCGCTGCGGGCAATCGCTACAGGTCTAACAGCCGACCAGGTTCCAACGGCGCGCGGCGGTCTGATATGGCAAGTGAGCACGATTCAACGAGTATTGAAAGAGGGCTTGGCCTGATGGCTTCAACTGACGGTGCGCCGTTGTGGATGACCGTTGCGCTTGGCGTTGTTCCCATCGTCGGTGCGCTCATCGCTGGGACATTCGCTCTCGCCAACACCCGTAGCCGTCGTGTCGAACGGTTAAAGAACCTAGTGGAGATTGAGCAGAAGATTCCCAGTTGGATCAACCATGACCAGAGCCTTGAACGACTAATGATTCAGGAGCTAAAGGGCATCGAACTAGTCAGCTCTCCGCTATTGAAGTGGTACCGCAGATTTGCGGTCACGTTCATCGGCGTGTACCTGGTGCTGTTCGGATCGACCATGCTGCCCGGCATCTACGGCACCGCTACCGCGAAATGGCTCACTTGGATTGCGGTTGCTTCGCTGCTTCTGGTGGCTCTTGTGAACCGCATTTTCGGCGAGAGGCGCCGCGCTCTAAACAACCCTCATCAGATCAGACTTGAGGTTCTCGACATCATCAAAAGTGAGAGAAGCAAAGCGGCACAACAGAACACGTCGGAAGTTGATGTTGAACCGAAGGCGGTAAACGACTGATGGCGTACATTCGCGCGCTTCCCAACGGCAAGTACCGCGTTCTGTGGCGTGAGCACGCTACCGACGATTTCGGCGCTCCGATCAGAGGTCAGTACGTACAACGCTCAGAGACGGTTGACACGGCCAAAGCGGCTGAACGTCGCCGGGTGGCGATAGAGAGCGAGATTGATTCGGGCACCGATCCATCGTCCAAGCGTGACAAGGCCGCGTTGCCGCTCGGTAACTATGCGTCTCGGTACTTCGATGCCAGCGAGTCAACTATCGGCAAAGTGACCCATGACCGCTATCGCGACATCTACCGGTGCCACCTCGCTGATGTCTTTGGATCAAGACCGGTCGGTTCGATCATGCCTAGTGATGTCTCGGCGTGGTTCTCTGCGCTGTTGTCGGGGGAGTCCACTAGGTACGTCGCAGGGACCGCACCCGGTGAAGATCGCCAATTGGCCAAGCGCAGCCCCAAGACGGCGAAACAGGCTCTTGGGGTACTACGGCGTATCTGCAACGTCGCGGTACTAGATGGCGCGATCACTGCCAACCCCGCCCTGGTGAAGCTCTCCACGTCGAGTAAGCGCAATGCTCGCAACCGGTTCACTCACACGCCGTTGCGACCTGACCAGATCGCCGCCTTGGCGGACTACGTGACCAAGGACAGGGGATTGGCTACCTACGGTCTGTTCATCCTGTTCGCGGGTTTCACAGGTCTGCGTGCTGCTGAGCTTGCCGGTCTAGAGATCCGTGATCTGACGCTGAGTGACCTTGCGGGTACAGCTGGCGCTGTCCGAGTGGATCGCACGAAAACCAAGCGCCGTGATGATTCGACCGGTGTTGTCTCATGGCAGACCGAACCACCAAAAACTGATGAGTCTCGGCGAACGGTGCCGTTGGAAGCGTGGTTGGCCGATGACCTACGCGCCTACCTGAAGAACCACCCGCGCGCCGATGATCCAAACGCGCCACTGTTCCCCGGTCGGCTGGATTTGAAGGCTGCTAAAGCTGCGGGCCGAAACGTCAAGGACACTGCTGACCGGTTCGATTGGTCCGAACCGATAGACCCGTCGAACTTCTACAAGCGGTTTATGCAGCCGGGGGAGTCTGCACTGACCTTGCCTGCTGCGCGGCTTCATGACCTTCGGCATTCATTCGCGGTGAATCTGCTGAGCGCGAGCCCTGCTGTCGATTTCAAGCGCGTCTCAAAGTGGCTAGGCCACAGCACGTTCACGCTTACATTGGACGTATACGGCGACTACATCAACGACGATATTTCGCAGCCAGCGGGGATGGCGAGACCTGTTGCAATTCAGTCGAATGTTGTGCCGATTGACCGCAAGGCGAACTAGCTAGATCAAGTCGTTAAAAATACTTGTCTCAAGGATCACGCGGCGAATCCTTCTTTTATCCTTGAAAGGTACGATCCGATCTTCGGCTGACTGCTCTGGTTTCTTTTCCTGATCTTTATCGGCATCGTCGACCTCAAACAAACCTTCTGGCTCGGCCTTGGTTCTTTTGAGGTCGACATAGGTTCCATAATCCAGTGCATAGATATTGTATCTCTTGCCAGGATTTTCTTTGTCGCTGTAGCCGCGAAGAATAAGATGAAGCAGCCGGAGGTCAAAAAGTGACTGAATCATTGGATGATTTGCGTCAGAGCGCGAAAGCATGAACATTTTCGTCGATCGGTCACCGATCACGTCCTGAATTATTCGATGAAGTGCTTCACGCTGATTATCCGAAAGTGCAGTTGATTTGTCAGTCTCGTACCAGTCTCTAGCTGCCTCTTCGACAGAATGCAGGTCGATTTTCTGTCTGCCGGTGGTGATGGCCTTGAAGAACGCGGCACTAAATATTCCCAAGAAGTCGCGAACGACACCTTCGCCAGCTCGCACAAGTTCGACAAACGTTGCGCGCTCTGTGAATATTCTCGACCGGAAGGACGTCGCATCGCGAATGGTATGTTGCTTGAGGAGTTCAGGGTCTAGCCCCGATGTCACGTGCTTATAGAGCAATTCGTGGAAATTCGATACAACCTTATCTTCATTGCGATCGTATACATAAAAGTCATCTAGATCCAGGTTAGCTGCTATATCCGCACCAAGTTCGAATCCTATTATGTTGCCTGCGTCCGTGAGTGAAAATCGCGACCGATACTCAAGCGAAGCTATTTTGACGGTGACGCGAGTTGAAGTGAAGAATGATCGACGTATAAATTCGGCCACGAAGGGCTGGATTTCTACGGGCAGCGACGTCCATTCGTCTACCAGTAAGACGAAATGACCTATTTTCATTGCGGAGAGAGTCGAATTCAAGCGTTGCTGGACTTCGCTAAACACTAGACTTTCTCTGAGAGCTTCTTCATACTCGACTTCGCGTGATGCGGAGTATTCATCGGATTCTGAAGAACCTAAATTTGCCTTGATGTCGCCGGTTAGCGACGCATCAACTGTAGCGTTAGTGGAATCTTTCCGGCTGGTCGCATTGCTATCCTTTATCGCGCGTTTCGTCACTTCAACGGCTTTTTGAGCAATGAAATCTGCGAAATCGCTGACTTCCTGCAGTCCTGATCCGTCGTTATCCGGCGAGGTAGCGATGTCGAGTAGGCGGGCCTGAATCAGGCCTAAAAGGTCCTTAAATACGGCAACGCACCGATCTGCAATAGGACGAGTGCTGTCCGTAAATAGATGCGAGCTGCCCAAGAGGCGGATATCGACATACATTGAATATGTGTCATTGTCCCGCTCTAGTTCTTGACCAAGCACCTGCAAGACGTGCGTCTTTCCGGTCCCGCGCCGACCGTAGAGAATTTGGTTATTGTAGTTCTCTAACTGAGGCAGAATGCCCGTCTCGACGTATGTATTTTGAAGAACGGTTACGTCGGGTTCGCGTTCAGATCGAGCTGAGATATTGCTGACCGCGCGAGACATCCTCGGGTCTTCAATCAGTGACGCCACATTGCGCCTTCCTGTTCCGTTCGCCATTGATTCGGCCTCACTCGTGAACGGTGATTGTACAGGTCTATCTTGCCAGGATGCCGCATTGTGTGCAGCGCGGCTAAACAAAGGACTTGGACGTGTGCCGAATCAATCCGCAATCCGGTCAGCAAACCTGGTTGCGGGGGAGACGTTACGCAAGTCTTACGCACAACCGCCCCGGTGGGTCTGACCTGCGACGTTGATTCACCAAGGCAGATTGGACACTTCGATTCATCGAAAGGTATTGATAGACAAACGGATTCAATCGCGTTTGAAGTATCTCCGGGGGAATCTTCAGGCACGCCAGTTGGGCCGATTGTCGGCGAGCATCAAGTTCTCATAATCCCTTGGTCGCGGGTTCGAGCCCCGCCCGCCCCACTTCAAGTGGTGTTTTTCAAGATCGGTATAAGAAATCCTGCGGCTATTCGGCGTTTATGACTCTGTCCAAGAGGGTGGCGACCTCGGTGTGTACGCGGCCGCGGGCCATGCAGCGATCCTGTGTCATCGACACCTTTGAGTGCCCGAGCTGGTCAGCACCAACGCGGGCAGACAAGCCATCGTCGTCTATCAGTGTGGCCAACGTTTTACGGAATGCGTGGCTGGTGACCTCAGGGACCCCGAGGTCGGCGCGCGCGGTACGCCATGCCTTGCCGAAGTTGTTCGGGTCGCGCCAGGTGCCGGAGGTCGCCGGGAAAACCATCTCCTGCTCGCCGACGAACTGCCGGCCCCGGCGCGCGGTAAGCATGTTGACGGCAAACGCCGGCAGCGCCACGGTTCGCTGGCCTGCGGCCGTCTTCGTCTAGTCGAAGCGTTGCAGCCCGTGTCCGGTGGCTCGCACCAGCTTGCCGGTGACGCTCAGCGTCGCGGCATCGGCATCAAAGTCAGACCACCGCAGCGCCAGTAGCTCGGACCGGCGTAGGCCGGTGGCGACTAGAAGAGTGATCGGGTCGGCAAGATCGTGCTGCGCACAGTAGGCCGATGCCCGCACGGCAGTCAGAAGCGATCGCAACTGGTCGGCCGTGAGGGCGGCGGCACCCTTGGGCGCTGATTGCGGCCTGATCGGGTTCACGTCACGCACCGGGTTGGCCGGTACAACACTCTCCATTACGGCGAGCTGTAGCGCTCCGCGGAGAATTGTCTTGGATTGCTTGGCCATCGTCGCGCCGTGCGCGGTACGCATAGATCGCAGCGCTGCATCAAGTCGGGCGACGGTGGCTTCGCGGACCCGTACGCCGCCAAGGAATCTGCGTAGCTTGTCGGCGGTGAACGTGTACGTTCCCAGTGTGGCGACGGACAGGCCGTCCTCGGTGAGGCGGCGCAGGTGCTCATCCACCAGCGCCGCAGGGGAGCGGCAGTTCGTTGCTCAACGGCTCGCCATCGAGGCCGGTGGCGCTTGCGGCTTCTTGGTCTTGAAGCCATTGCTCCACAGCAGATTCGCGATAGAACACCAAATTTCCGACACGGATGTGGGGCGGCCAGTTTGGGTGTAGAGCTCGACCTCTAAGCTCACTGCTTTCGGATATTCCCAGTAGCTGAGCGAACTCAGCTCTGGTAAATAGCCTTGAAATTGACATGATTCGTCCCTATAGACCGACAGTGGCGCGGTCCTTTCACTGGAGCGGGAGGCTGTTCCCCTCTGGTGCTTATGCAGAGATTGAGGTCTATTTACAGGTCCTGAAGCACAACGCACATCTGTGAAGACATTTGGTAGGCCGGCCGCTTTGCGGTGGGACGATCGAAAGATGCCCAGACAATCTCGGTACGCCCACCTCGACCTTGGCGTCCGGATCGTTGAGTAGGCCTACAGCGTTATGAAAAAATAAGTACAAAGAGGGCTGAAATTCCTACAGGTCCCTGACGGCAGCGGTGAGCTGCTCGGTTTTAGCGCAAGGCCATGGATGCAGCCTGCATAATGAAGTCAGGCAGGCGCGGTAGGGGGACAGGTGCATCGGCAAGATCTATTGACGGGCCGTACGTTGCCCGAGCAAGACTTCACGAGCCGTCACAATGGACGACGTTGGGCCCTTGCTCGCCGGGGACCGTGCGTCTGGTTGTTTCTCAGTCTCGCGCTCGCTATCGGTCTGCCGAGTACTGCCGGAGCTGATTCTTCGCTAGGTGAACAGAAGTTTCTGCAAGATATGGCATCTCGTGGCGTTGTGGGGTTGCCGAGCAGTAATGCCCTGGTAGCGGAGGGGTACCGGGCTTGCGCAATGTTAAGGCAGGGCTTGCCCAAACCTTTGTCGTCGATGCTGTTCACTCCGCATCGATGAGCATTTCGGGTCACTTCGGAAACCCGCCGCTTCGGATCAGGCCCTATGGCTGGTGAACGCCGCTTGGGTCGACCTCTGCCCCGAGGTCTTGATCAACGAAGACTAGTTCGGACTGGCGCCCTAAAATGCGTAGACCTGATCGATGCTGGCAAACATGCCTCGGCCTGTCGCATCGTTGGTGAACCGGGTGCCATCGAAGGCGG
This sequence comes from Mycolicibacterium neoaurum ATCC 25795, assembly GCF_000691525.1. GTDB lineage: Bacteria > Actinomycetota > Actinomycetes > Mycobacteriales > Mycobacteriaceae > Mycobacterium > Mycobacterium neoaurum. The sequence goes on along the minus strand of NZ_JMDW01000005.1, from coordinate 23,815 downwards.
CGAGGATCGTCCAGCCATTGATCTTGTAGGTCGATCCGTAGGTCAAGACGATGTCGTCGGCCATCACTGCATCGGACCCTGGAATGTTGCCTATGTCCCAGTTGAAGGCGCCGTCGTACTTGACCGCAGCGATGTTCATCCGCTCGCCAAAGGAGCCTTGCGCCCAGCGCGGTGCCGGCGAGAAGTCTGCTTGGCAGGCTATGCCTGGACCGCCGCCGCGACCGGAATCGTTGATCATGACCAGGCATCGCATCTTGCCGGACTGAGTCCGGACGATCTCGTCCCCGGCGGCTGCCGCGAGAGGCGCCCCGGTGCTGAAGCTCGCACCGAGTGCTGAACAGGCAAGTGCAATCGCAAGAACTCTCCGCAATGCTCCCCCAGTTATCTAGCCCGGTCGGTACGAAACGTTAGCACTGGTAGAGGGGCTGACGCTCTGCTGTCGGTGATATCTCAATCTTGCTGCGCGCGAACGCTGGCCTGAGCGACAATATGGAGACCGTGTTGCTGGGGGAGGCTTCTGTGTCTAGGTCTTGGGCTGCCGTTGTGGCTGCCGTGGTCATGGTCTGGTCTAGCGGGGCGGTGGCCGCTGCGTCGCCGCAGTCAGATGCGTACCTGGCAGCCGTGCAGGCTCAAGGAGTTCCAATCTATGGGGCTGAGTATGTTGTGCAGCTAGGTCGCGATGTATGCCGTACTGCCCAAACGTATCCGAGGATGAACGAGGCCAGCCTGGCAATGGGCGAGGTGACGAGTGAGTATGAGGCACGGCCTTATCAGTATTCGGAGGCTAAGGTGATCGTCGCAGCAGCCCTGTCGATTCTGTGTCCCGAGGTTCGATGATCGTTAGCAGCAACGGATTCGGTGCCTGAATCGGCGTGCAGGCGATAACCCGGGTTGTCAGAACGCACGGATCGCCTTCGCGTATATGAGAGAGATGAAACAATGTTTCGACGCTTGCTGGTCGGGCTAGTCGCGCTATCAGGTGCGGCTGTGGCTGGGGTATGCGTCGGTAATCCAGCGATTGCTAGTGCCGACGAGCAGGCGTTCATAAGCCAGATCTATCTGACCGCGCACCCGAGTGTGAAGGTTCAAAGTCTCTTAGAATTCGGGCATCTGGCGTGTTCTGTACGACATTCAGGTAAAAGTTCCGATGAGGCAAAGATTGTCATTTGGGAATCGCTGGATGCCCAGGGTGTGGTGTCCAGCATGGCTGAGATGGGCAGCCTCGTGCATGTGGCGGTAGATACGTTATGTCCGGAAGTCGGCTATCCATGATGGGCAGCAACATGCTCCGCAAGCCAAACCTTAGGGCTTTCATTTCGCATCTACGAGTATTGAAAGATTCTGCGGCCTTGTTTATACGCCGGGACGACGCAGAATACTGCACTTGACGTGAAATCTGCAGTCTGCTGCGCTATCGTCGTGGGAGGGCAGAATGTCTAGCTGACGGGGAGCCTCGGCCGATGAGATTAAAGAACGCGATGCTGATAGTGGTGTCGACAGCTTGTTCGGTCGATATTGGATTCGCCACGAATATTCTGACTTCAGATGACTCGCACTGGTGGTGGTGGCTCGCTCTGGGTATCGGCAGTCTCGGCCTAGTGATTTGCGGAATATTTTCGCTACGCGAGTCTAGCCGGTTAGTAATGACGCCAAGTTTCAAAAGCCGCTTCACTAAGGTTAATATCAAAGCGCGCGATAATTCCGTGGCAGCCTATAAGATAAACAAAGTCTCTATGCCTGGCGCTCAGGATAAGTAAGTCGATAATGGCTAAAAAGAGGCGTTTTGGCCGCCGCAAAATAAATCCTCTGGGATTGCATGTTGAAGCTCGTGATAATAGTGTCGCCGCGCACACAATTAAGAACTTTCAAGCGATCTACCCGAATGCCGTTCGGCCGACGGTGTCCACAGCGGTGTTCGTCTTGGACGACCTGAACTACGAAGGCATGCCATTCGTAGCCAGAGAGAACGAATTGTCAAAATTAAAGGTGGCCCTACATGGTGCGGGCTTGTCGGCTCCTTCCGCCACGGTGATAAGCGGACCGCCCGGCATCGGAAAAACGGAGCTTGCGAAGAATGCTGCACGTGATCTGAAAGGACACTTCAAACTTAGTCTCTTTGTGGACCTACGTGGATACGATGCGCCTGACGATCGTGTCGGTGCTGTCGATATAATGCGACGAATACTGCCCTTAATTGGTGTATCAGACTGTGCCCCGACATCGAGTTTCGGTGAACAACTTAGAATGTATCACGAACAGCTCGATCTTCTGGAACGGCAATACTGTCGAATTCTATTAATCGCCGATAATGTCAGTGATTTGGAGCAGGTTCTTTCGCTTATTCCCCGGAAAAACTACCATCAGATGGTGGTGACTACGAGGGAAACCTTTGGTCGAATACCAAAGAGCAGGGTAGTAAATTTGAAAGTACTCCAACCTGCCCAGGCGGGGGAATTATTGGCGCAATCGCTTTCATTTCGAAATCCAGGCGATAGGCGAATTGCTGACACGGCGGGCCTTGTAGCATTAGCGTCGCTCTGCGATTGCACTCCGCTGGTGCTGCAGATTGCTGCAGCTCTGATGGCCGACGAGCCCGAACGTCCGGCCGATCTGTTTGTCGATGAGCTACGGGACGAGGAGAGTCGTCTCGACCAGCTTCACTACGACGATCAGTTGTCGTTTCGAGCGGCTGTAGCGATGTCATTCCGTCGGCTTGACGAGTCTCTTTGTCGCCTATTCGTACTCATGTCGCTGGTGCCAGGTGGTGATGTCAGCATTGAAGCTGCCGCCAGAATGGCGGATCTGCGTCCGCCATCGGCGCGTGCCCAGCTAATGTCATTAGTCCGGAGCCACTTAGTTGTCCAACATGTCGATAATCGATGGAGTATGCACGACCTAATCCGGCTCTATGCAGCGGAAAAAGTGCCAGAAGTCGGTATCGATCAATTAGAGGCGTTAAAGCGCTTGGCTCTTGGCTACTTTGACGATTTATGTGCGGTGGATGGTTGGAGGTTCGACCCCCCGATGGAAATATCAACAGACCGATTTGAATCAGCAAAAATTGCATGGTGTTGGATCGAGGAAAATGTACATAGCTTGGTAGCTTTTATAGAGCATACCGCGCGTGAACATACTAGAGCGGAACCAGCAGTCGCTATAGGAATAAAACTATTCGAGCAGATTAGTCGTGATTATCGATGGGCGCTGCAAGCGGCCGCCACAATGGAAGTATTTGCCAGCTTGCTGGATCGTATTCCAGATTCGGAAATGCGCGTTCGGGCGCTGGCGGCGTATTCGGGATACTTGGACGAAAAGTTGTCATTCAGTGCCTCGGCGAGTGTGCTCGATCAGGCCGCAGAGGTGTCCGGGCGTCTCGGGCGGTTAGACATGGAAAAAAATGCGCAAAAATTGGCTAAGATGGCTCGTGAGAAACACACTAAATCGTTATCGCTGGGTAGCGACCCTGAGACGTTAGAACGACGGCGGACGCCTGGGTACCATGCTATGCAAATTGCGAATACTGCTCAGACGTCCTTATCGGCGGCTGAGCAGTCAGTCGAGATGGCGCGAAATTCTGGAGATGCGATAGATCTTGCAGACTCTCTGAACGAGCTGGGGACGGTTCTAATCGTAATCGCGAATGAAAACGAAGATTTTCCAAAGTTCGATCGAGCGAAAGCCGTTTTGTCCGAAGCCGTCTCGATTTATTCGCGCAAACATAATAAAGAAGGGCGTATAAGGGCTAATCACAACTTGGGTATGGCGATGTGCGCTACAGGAGAATTCGACATCGGCATACCAAAGATTCGTGAAGCTATTTCCTACTTCGAATTGATCGAGGGTGCTGAGCCTGAAGCTCGTGGTGCCCGGTCCTACTTAGCCTTGGTGCAGCGAGCGCAGCTAAAGATCGAATCGTTGCGAAAGAATGGCGCAATCATTCCCGACGGCACATATCGCTATTAAATGTAGAATTGAGAAGACCGGCTTGGCTCGGCGCATACCATGTGAGCCACAGCGCGATTGTTTTCTCGCACATATGCCGGATGTGTCGAGCTTACGGGCGAGTGGGCATGGGCATTCCCGGGTGTCTTGCGGAAATAACATTGACGTCCCTCAATGTTATGCATTATGTGGGGATTTCAGGGAAACGAAGGTCTAAAGGTGTCGCTCCGCCCGACACCGTGGTGGTCTATCTCCCGGTGTCTACGTCTGAGCAGGCTGCTTCGGGTCTAGGCATCGAAGCTCAGCGTGCAACAGCGCGAGCGTATGCAGAGCGTAAAGGTCTGCAGGTCGTCGAGGAGTTCTGCGATGAGGGCATCAGCGCCAAGAATTTGAGCGGACGTCCCGGTGCGTTGGCGGCGCTGGATGCGGTCCGGTCGAAACGAGCTGCGGGCCTGCTCGTGGCCAAGATGGACCGACTGAGCCGTTCAGTCGTCGATGGTGCAGGTCTTATGGAGTTAGCCCGGCGGGAGGGCTGGGCTCTGTACTTCGCTGACCTCGACATCGATACCAGCACCCCGGCGGGCGAGATGGCCGCGACCATCATCATTTCGGGGTCGCAGTACGAGCGTCGACTGATTAGCCAGCGGACCCGAGATGCGTTGGCCGCGAAACGTGCTCGCGGTGAGAAATTGGGTGCAGCTCCCCGACTTCCTCCTGATGTGCTGGATCGGATACTGCGGGAGCGCGAGCAGGGACTGTCATTTCGAGCGATCGGACATGGCCTTACGGAGGATCGCGTTCCGACGTCAAGGGGACACCACCGATGGCTTCCGGCGACTGTTAGGGCGGTGACGTTGAGCGACCATGTCGCCCGGCGCTTGGGTGACGGGGCAGCGGTGTCTGGATCTTCAGTCGCGATAGCGCCCCGGGGAGTGGTGGACTTCGGATCTGAGCGTGGTTACGCGTTGCGATCAACGAGTCGTGGTGAACGCTAGGCGATTTGGTGTTGTTTCGCAACCGCTGCAGCAACCTGTTTCGCGGCGATCACAGCCCGCAGCTCGTCCATGGAGACATCGGAGAGATAGCGGCGGGTGACCTGCCACTCGTCGTGGGACTCGATGACCACCGCGGTGGCCAGCCGCAGAAACGCTGCCGGGTTGGGGAAGATCTCCACGACATCAGCGCGGCGCTTGATCTCCTTGTTCAACCGTTCGATGGGGTTGTTCGACCAGATCTTCTGCCAGTGCGCCCTGGGAAACGCGGTGAACGCCAGCACGTCGGTTTTGGCCTCGGCCATCATCGCGGCCACCTTCGGGAAGCTGGCGGCCAAGGTATCAGCGACACGGTCCCACTGGGCGCCGACCTCGGCGGGGTCGGTGTGGGCGAAGATCGTCTTGACCGCCGCCGTGACGGCCGGAGCGTGCTTGGCCGCGACCGCGGTGTGCAGATTGCGCATGAGATGCACCCGGCAACGCTGCCACGATGAGTTTGTGAACTGCTGTGCGACAGCTGTTTTGAGTCCCGCATGGGCATCGGAGATGACCAGATGCACCCCGGACAGACCGCGGGCTTTCAACGATGCCAGGAACTCGCGCCAGAACTCGAAGGACTCACTGTCACCGACGGCGGTGCCCAGCACTTCGCGGGTGCCCTCGATCGACACTCCGGTGGCCACCACCAGCGCTTGGGAGACCACGTGCGCCCCGACGCGGACCTTGCAGAACGTCGCATCACAGAACACGTACGGAAACGTCGTGTGGGCCAGGCTGCGGGTGCGGAATGCCTCGACCTCCTTGTCCAGGCCGGCACAGATCCGCGAGACCTCCGATTTCGACACCCCGGTCTGCACCCCCATAGCTGCGACAAGGTCATCGACGCTGCGGGTCGACACGCCGTGCACGTAGGCCTCCATGATCACCGCGTGCAACGCCCGGTCGATGCGGCGACGCCGTTCCAGCAGCGACGGGAAGAACGACCCGGCCCGCAGCTTGGGGATCTGCACCTCGACATCACCGGCGGTCGCGGCGATGGTCTTGGGGCGGTGCCCGTTGCGGTGCACGGTGCGTCCGTCGGTGCGCTCGTAGCGGCCGGCGCCGATCGCGGCGCTGGCTTCGGCCTCGATGAGCTGCTGCAGCCCGCTACGGATCAGCTCGGCGAACACTGCGCCCGCATCAGCGGACTTCAGTGCATCGAGATGGGCGAGCAGGGCAGAATGATCCCGGGTCATCGCGTCGTGTGTCCTTTGCGTGAGTCACTTTGGTCGGTAACTCACTGACCACTACGCGATGGCCCACCCCAGCAAGGTCAACAACACACCCCGAACACCGAAGGGTGTTGCGAAACGCAACACTCCATCCGGCCCCCGAAATCCCACCACACCAGGGGACTTACCCAACGCGAGAGATGCCGGGTGATGTGCAGTGGGTAGATTAGGTCGAAAGCTGCTGTCTCACAATAAGATATGCCGATATTCGGAGAACATTAAAGATCTTGGCGAGATCGGCCTCGCGCAAATCTCCATGTTTGGATGCCCGGGATGCCTGAGCCTGCAAAAGTTAGGGCATGACCGACGATGAGCTGGAGCAGTTTGCAGATAGATATCAAGTTCAGTACTGCTCAACCGAAGACGGTGATCGACACGCGATCGTGGACTCTGACCACGCAGACATGACCGGCTGGAAGTGAGAGTTGTGTCGACGCAGCAACGGCGCGAGAGTTTTCCGCTTGATTGCGGGTCTAATGAAGTGCACGAGTTCACTCGCGGCGACGTCGGTTACTTCTTCAGCAGCGGCGTCTGGGGTCCGTATGGATACGGTGATGCTGAGTGGCGGTATCCATGGGTCGCGTCAGTCGAGCATGGTTGCAAGATCATCTAGTGGATTCCACCCGGTGAATCTCACAATCCGCGACGGACCGCAAGACGAAGCGGTGATCTCTAGCCGCGTTGGTGTCCGACATTCATGCCCCACTCGATTCGCGTTTCCTGCGGGACACTCAAGAGTTGCTGATGATCCCAGCTCGCTGAAGTGATTCTTGGAGGTCTGGACGAGCCGTAGTGTGCCCATCTTCGAGACTCTTGACGTCTATGCCCGTTGAGGTCAACCGGTCGATGTGGAATGTCGATGGGTTGCGGCAGATCGGGCATTGCATGGCGATGAGGAATGGGCGCAAGAGATGCAGACGTCGTTCGGCGTCAAGCAGATAGAGACTATGCCGCTCGACTCGCCTATCTGAGCGCATAACTTGGGCGGGCACTACAGCATGGTCCCCACTGAGCTGTCGAAATGTCACCCTGCCTTCGTTCGACAGTTCGTCCCATTCGTCGGACTCGGCGAGGATGAGGGGCAGGTCAACAATGAAGTCGGCGGCAGTGAGTAGCACGATGAGTTCGTTGCGCGCTTCTGCGGTGGCGGTAGGCAGCTCCAGGGCGTCTACTCCTCTGACGTGAGACTCGTCGTTGCGTCGGTTTCGCAATGCGCGCAGCGCTCGGCTTACGTCGTCTTTTCCGACGAACTCGCGTAAGTCGCTCAAGCCTATGAGTTGGTCAATAGGGCTGAAGCGGCGTCCCGAGATCTCATCTAGTACGGCGACCCAGTCGCCAAGTCCGGGGCCATGGCCTCTGCCGAGGTTCTCGCGGATATTCGTAACAGCGCCGACGGGCAGATTGCACTCCCGGGCGAGAGCAAGTGCGATGTTCGCGAGGTACGCGAGGAGAACTTCGGCGGCCTGGAGTATCTCACGGTAGAGATTGTCATTTGTCTCACTGCTTGAGGCTGCGTTGGCTTCAATTCGACGCCATCGCAGCGCAATTGGGTGCGGGTAGAGCGTTCGCACCCTATGCCCGAAATCATCAACGGCTTCTGCCGCTTCAATCTTTGAGCGCAGCCTCCGACTTTCGGTAAGGATGCGAATGCGGCTGGCGGCCGCGGTGGGATCGTCGAAGACAGAGTCGAGGAGGTCTGCTGCCTCCTGTCGCCATTCGTCAGCACGGTTGAGCGCGTGGTGGACTGCAGCCATCGCAGTCTCCATGTCGTGGTCAGGGAGCGGAACCGGTAGGTCGGCGAGATGGGAAACGTTGATAGTTGAACCGGACTGTTCTGTTCCTAGTGCCGTCGACAAGGGTGAGCGGAGATATTCCAGAACGAATGCTTCGGCTAACGGTGATAGCAAATGCTTGGATCTAAGGGTGATGACGGACGTGTTGGCGACGGCAGGCAGGTCGTCATCCGAAATTCTCGCCCAGATGAAGCCTCGCCGGTCGGTGGGATGTCTTAATGCTCGAACAACGATGTCGCCCGCGAAAAGCGGCTGATCGTTGTCGTGTGTCCACCGAGGGTCAGTTTCTGTCGGGGAAATCGTGCCGTCGGACCTTATGTCGCGCCCCGAAATCACTCGCACCGCGCCGTTACGGTGGTCGCGGACAAGATCGGTTGGACGTAAACGAGCGCGAGAAATGTGGAAAACCGCTCCCAGGGTTGCTGCGTCCCCGTATTCCCGCAGGCCATCGCGGCGGCGGGCAATACGCGGGTCGAGATCGCGAAAGCCAAGGCGGACACCAGCCTCAGGTTGCTGGCGCAGCACATAACCGAATTGGGTACTCCCTCCGTCCATCCGGAGCAGCCTGCACATATCCGAAAACACATCGTCCCCGCCCGTCACCCAACCGGGCGGCGTTTCGAACATCCGCAGAAGCCGGGACTCATCAGTCCGCGGAAGCACAGAAACCACGGCGGTACGGAAACTTGGGTGCACTCCGGTGAGGCCCCCGGCGATGTACGCGACTGTGGTCGGTTCCCAGGCCTCGAAGAATCGGCGTCGAAACGTTTCGCCACGACTCGATACCAACGAAAACGCTGGAAACACCATGGTCAGGCCATGTGGCTTAGGTCGTGCAGTGCAACTTAGAGCAACAGCCTCGTGCCGGTCCATCTGCTCGCCAGGTCGACGGTCCCACGGTGGGATGACTACCGCGGGCTGCGTCTCCAGTATTGAGTTGACGCTAGCAATCAACTCGGCCTCGGAAGGTGCATCTCGACGGGCAAAGCCGAGTTCGTTCGGCGCTTCGAGCTGCCAGAGTTTTTCATCGCCATTGGCCACGACGTAGACCGGCGTCGCGACTCCTCCGGAGAAAGCTCCTGTTATCGCCTGTAGCAGCGACCAGATCGGACTACGTTGCAACGGCTGAGGAGGCCGACCCACTGACTCGGACTTAGCCGGTGAGCGTTCAACAACCATGCTCTACGACTGACGGTTGCATTCGGGCAGCGAACATGGGGATGAGCACAGTGTCAGTTTGGCACCCACTAAGCCCTCGGTGACGGCCTTCTAGCGACGCGCGCCGCTTCAAACGACCGCTCTGAGCCATCACGACCGGTAATTGTCAACATGTCACATCTGAATGCGAGGAGAGTCACGCAGCTATGGCGCAGACCAGTGCCATCCTGATCTGGAAGATCGCAGACCGCTGCGGGGGCCGTATCAGCCCAATCAATACGGCGGCACGGGGATCTTGCCGTTCACCATCCTGCGCCGCCTTGACTGCATCCTGGAGGTCACTATTTACGCCAAGACCAATGCAACTACGCTGCACTTCGAGGTCATCAGCGAAGACGCCGACTGCTAATGCATGGGAATTTGGGGGTGGATGTGCGACTAACGAAGGCAGAGTTTAGCGGCTTTGGACGCTTGGCGAATGCCCAGATTAATCTCGACCATAAGGTCGTGGCCATTGTCGGCCCCAACGAGGCAGGCAAGACGACTCTGCTGAACGCGCTGGCTTACATCGATAATGGCGAGTCGCTCTCTTTCGTCCAGCGATCGCGCGGTGTTCCAGGTGACGTCCTCGACGATCATGTCGTCGTTCGAGTCCAATATCGGCTGAACGGTGACGACCAAGATGCCGTTTCGCATCTCGACCTAAACGAGAAGCCAACAGAACTATGGCTGTCCAGGACGGCTGGTCCGAGCGATATCGGCAAAGAGATCGTTCCAGCTCCGTACAAGAATCTCGCCACTCTTGCTTTGGCCTTGAAGGCTTTTAAGGCTGCGGGAACCGATGCGGCCATCGCAGATCTTGAGCCTGCCAACCCGGACGAGGACGGCAATGCAGATCTTGAGCCTGCCAACCCGGACGAGGACGGCAATGTGGTGGAACCCGAACAACGGCGCGCATCGTTCTCAATCCGCCTGAAAGCGGCATTGGACGCGCTCGATTTGTGTGGCGAACTAGGCACCGAAGAGCAGGCCGTCGAACTCGACCCAGCCGCATGGATTGGGGAGTTCGATGAGCACGGTCTCGGCGGGCCCATCCGGTCGGCGCTAGAACAAGTACAAGCGTGGATCCAGAAAGGTGACCCCACCGATGAGGTTGCGAACATTCTCTGGGGCCGCTCACCGGAAATTCTGTTGTTCTCCGACGATCATCGCCTTCTCGCTTCGAGCTATGACCTAACTGCAGAGATTGTCGACACACCGCCTGCAGCGCTGGACAACATCTGCAGAATGGCTGAGCTCTCGCTCGCCGAACTGTGGAAGGCGATTAACAACGGCGACGAGGGAGCTCGCGAGACGCTGATCGAGCTGGCGAATCAAACGCTTCAGAGCAAGTTCGCGCAGGCCTGGAATCAATCGAATGTTGCGGCTCACATGAAGATTAACGGTGTGAGCCTGGAGATCCGGATCAAGCAGGATGGGTACGCGATCACACGATTCGATGAGCGCAGCGCGGGGTTGCAGATGTTCGTGGCGCTGGTGGCGTTTCTTAACCTCAGAGGGCAGGCAGTGCCGCCGGTCCTCTTGATCGACGAGGCTGAGACTCACCTCCACATCGACGCACAGGCCGACCTTGTGAACGAGTTCATGACCCAGACCAGGGCAGCGAAGATCATCTACACGACCCACTCACCGGCCTGCCTACCGCCCGACCTCGGCACCAATATCCGCGCCGTGGTGCCCGACCCCGACAACGGACAACGAAGCCTAGTTGAGGGCAGCTTCTGGACAAAAGGCGTCGGTTACTCGCCACTGATGCTTGCCATGGGCGCGGGTGCGGCAGCATTCTCGGCAGCACGCAAGGTGGTGCTCACAGAGGGTGCCACCGAGATGTTGTTGCTGCCGTCGCTGATCAAAAAGGCAATCGACGCCCAGGATCTGGACTATCAAGTTGCACCGGGCCTCTCGGAGGTTCCCGTCTCGATGTACCCAGAGTTGGATTTGGAAGGGGCGCGCGTTGCCTATCTGGTCGACGGCGACCAAGGCGGGCATGGGCTGCGCCAGGCGCTCATCGATGCTGGTGTCCCGGAGAACCGCATCGTCGCCCTCGGCGCACTCACCCTCGAGAACGTCCTCGACCCGGAATCCTACAAGCAGGTCGTCGTGAAGCTGATCAACGAGGCTGCGCGAGCGGAACGAGTGATCATCTCTGACCTCCCGGATCTACCGGCACACACGACAACACCGTGGCCGAGGACAATCAAGGGCTGGGCTCGATCTGCAGGTCATCCGCTGCCAGGGAAGCGAGTCGTGGCGAGCCGCCTCGTGGAGGAAGGCCTGGCCATTCCGAGTCCGGAAGGAATCGAAATCCTCAAGGCTGCACACGCCGCCTTGAGCGAAGTGCTCAACGGCGGAAGGCCAGAGGATCCTGCTCGAAGCTAGCTCCCCCCGGGAGCATGAGTGCATACGTCAGCGGATACTTGCCGCTCTTTATCGCTCATCGCGTCGAGGTACGATTCGACTTTGCTGCATTGTGCTCGTCAATCTCCTCCGGGTCGGTACCTGCAGGCCAGCCTAACTACCCACAGCCATCGCCGAATCATCAAGGCCGCGACTATCGATGAAGACCTTGGTTGCCCGACGATTATTCGACGATTATGACCGTGATGTCCGGAGATCCTCTTGTAGCGTGGGGTGATGATAATCACTGAAATTGCTTGTATTGCAACAGGTATGCGCTAGATCCGAAATCGGTGGAGCTGCCGCGATATGCTGCTTCCGATAATCCCTTGGTCGCGGGTTCGAGCCCCGCCCGCCCCACTCAACAGCCCCACGTCAGAGGTCTATGCCATCGGTCGATGGGTGGCTTTCTGCTCCGGCTGATGGTTCCTGGGATGGCCACACCATCACGAGCTGGGGGAGCGGCTCTACAGGATCAGGCAAAGATCACTCCGGCGCGGCGCAACTGTTTCAATCTTCGATGTGCAGAATCGCACGCAGGCTATCGGCAACAGCTCGGGGAGAGGTTAATTGCGGCCGGTGGCCCCGCACGGTGTCCGTGGCCATGAAAAAGTACCCACTGGTGGCCAAGTAGAGGTATCCGGTTTTGGCCAGGTAAAAGTACCCACCCCGTGTTCGTCGTGTCGATCAGGAACTGCGGGCCCCGATGGTGACGGTGAAGGCGCCAACCAATCGCCATCACCATCGGGGAGTTCCATTGAAGTCTGCGAAGGACCGCATGGACATCATTTCTGCCTATCAACAGCTCGGGTCGTACCGGGCCGCCGCTGAGGAGTGCGGCACCACTCACCGCACCGTGAAGAAGGTCATCGACAAGTTCGAAGCCGACCAAGCAGGGATACCGCCGCCACCGCGGGCCGAACGGCCCCACAACTACGATGCGGTAGCCGACCTGGTCGCCGAGCGAGTGAAGAAGTCGCACGGGCGGATCTCGGCCAAGCGGCTGCTACCGATCGCCCGAACAGCGGGATATGAAGGATCAGCCCGCAACTTCCGTCGCTTAGTTGCTGGGTCGAAAGCATTGTGGCGCAGTGAGAATCATTCGGGTCGCCGTCCAGCGGTGTGGTCACCGGGGGAATACCTGGTCATCGACTGGGCACAGGCCGCACCCGGGTTGTTCCTGTTCTGCGCGGTGTTGGCGTTCTCCCGGTGGCGATTCGTGCGCTTTGCCACCGACCAGAAGGCCACCACGACACTGGCGCTGATCGCCGAGGCCATGGCCGCGGTCGGCGGGGTCCCAGCGCGGGTACTGGCCGACCGGATGGCCTGCCTCAAAGGTGGCGTGGTCGCCAATGTCGTGGTGCCCACACCGGACTACGTGCGTCTGGCCTCCCATTACGGGTTCGCCCCTGACTTCTGTCACGCCAACGACCCGCAATCCAAGGGCATCGTGGAGAACCTGTGCGGCTACGCCCAACGCGACCTTGCCGTCCCGCTGCTCACCCAGGCCGCGATCGACGGCGTGACCGTCGATGTCCGGTCAGCCAACACGGCCGCGACCGCGTGGTGCACCGAGGTCAACGCCGCGATGCACTCCGAAATCTGCGCTGTTCCCGACGAACGACTGGTCACCGAACACGAACTGCTGCAACCACTGCCATCGCTGCGGCTGCAGGTCGGGCCGGCCTCGGTGCTACGCAAGGTCGACCGGCTCTCGTGTGTGCGGTACGGCTCGGCCCGCTACTCGGTGCCCACCCGGCTGATCGGGACGCACGTGGCAGTGGTGATCGATCACGTTGCGGTCTGTCTGATCGAACCCAGCACCGGGATGATTGTGGCCGAACATGAACTCACCGCACCCGGATCAGCCTCGATCCTCGATGACCACTACGACGGGCCCCGTCCGGCGCCCGATCGTGGGCCTCGCCCGAGAACCACTGTGGAAAAACAGTTCTGCGATCTAGGAGACGATGCGCAGGCGTTCTTAGTTGGCGCTGCAGCGATCGGCAATACACGGCTGGGATCCGAGCTGGAGATCCTGCTGGCTCTGGGCGCGGCCCACGGCGAGCAGGCGCTCATCGCAGCGTTGCATCGGGCGGTCGCGTTCCGGCGGTTCCGGGCCGCCGACGTGCGTTCCATCCTCGCAGCCGGAACGGGCGCACCTGTGCCCCGCCCGGCCGGAGATGCGTTGGTCCTGGACCTGCCCGTCGCTCCGACGCGTTCGCTGGATGCCTACAAGGTCAGCACCGTCGCCGACGGTGAGGTGATCTCATGACCAGGACGACACCGATCACTGATTCCAAACCTGTTGGGCCACCGTCAGTCCCACCACTGTCCGCTGATCTGGATGCAGGGCTACGCCGATTGAAGTTGGCCGCGGTGCGGCGCAACGCACCCGAAGTCCTCCAGACTGCGAAGACCCAACGCTGGACCCCCGAAGAAGTGCTGCGACCCTGATCGAGACAGAACTGGCCGCCCGCGATGCCTCCAACATCGTCAACCGGCTCAAAGCTGCGGCGTTCCCGGTGCCCAAAACGCTGGATTCATTTAACGTCGCATCCTTGTCGATCCAACCGAAGGTCTTCGACTACCTCTCGAGCCTGGAATGGATACGAGCCCAACAGAACCTGGCGATCATCGGACCCGCTGGCACCGGCAAATCTCACACCCTGATCGGGCTGGGAACCGCGGCGATCCACGCCGGGCACAAGGTCCGCTACTTCACCGCCGCCGATCTCGTCGAAACCCTCTACCGCGGCCTGGCCGACAACACTGTCGGCAAGATCATCGAATCGCTGCTGCGGGTCGATCTGATCATCCTCGACGAACTCGGCTTCGCCCCACTCGACGACACGGGCACCCAACTGCTGTTCCGGCTCGTCGCCGGCGCCTACGAACACCGATCCCTGGCCATCGGATCGCACTGGCCATTCGAACAATGGGGCCGATTCCTACCCGAGCAGACCACTGCGGTCAGCATCCTCGATCGACTCTTGCACCACGCCACCGTCGTGATCACCGACGGGGACTCCTACCGCATGAAAGACGCCCGCCACCGAAAGGAGCACCCCAGCACAACCTAGGAACCACCGCACGGGGCGGATACTTTCACCTGGCCACCAGCGGATACTTCAACTTGGCCATTGACAGCACGGCCAGCAACAGTGGGCAAGGGGAGTCGGCATGTCGTTCTATGAACCAGATTGGGCCACCGGTGAGCCGTCGAGGAGGCGGCCAGTCACCGACGTCGTGGGCGGCTGGCTGAGAGAAGAATCCTTCTACCGCGACGTCGTCACCCGATCCCTGTCGATCCTGATCACTGGTGGGTTCGGCTATCTTGCCGCTCTGGCGCTCGGATATGTCGGACGGCCGCCAGGGCAGGCTGTGGTCCTGATCGTCACTGCGCTCTCCCTCTTCGTCACTTCTGCTGTGGCGATCGAGATCATGAATCGCAAGCGATTCGTGATCGGCTGCAGCATCATGTTTGGCTGGTCTGCGGCCGTCATGCTCATCGCTACGTGGCTGGATGACTGGATGCAGGCTCCGGAAGTGTCCATCGGCAGCAAATGGTTCTGGATCATCATGATCCCGACATACGTCGGAGCTTGGAGAATCGTGCTCATCATGCGGCGCCGCGGGTTAGCGCAATCAATGCGCGAATGACGAAGGCCTGTTCCGGTGCCCGTCGAGGGCTTGCGGGTTTGGTCGGGGTCGGCGACCGGTTGTCCAAGCAATCCCGCCCTCATTCATCCTGTGGATCAGCTGCTAAATCCCTGTGAGCGAAGCTCTTTCGGGCGCGGCGATATCTGTTGTGGAGTCCGATTGCATACCGTAGTGTCAACTAAGTTTATTAGCGTTCCTAACGGGATTGCCGCTGCCGGCATCGGTCGACGCTGATGAAAGGGTAACGGATGCAACGGGTTTCCCTCGGAAGCCATTTGATGCGGCGGTGGACGCTCGTCACGGCGGTCGTGGTCATCGCGATCGCCGGATTTGCCGTCTACCGCTTAAACGGTGTCTTCGCATCGCAGGATGTCGTCTCCACGCCCAACGGTGCGGCCGATCAGATCGTCCCGTTCAATCCCAAGCATGTGGTGTTGGAGGTGTACGGCCCGCCCGGGGCGGCGGCGACCATCACCTACCTCGACGTCGACGCCCAGCCGCAGCGCGCCGATAACGTCGGCCTGCCCTGGGCCTACGACGCGACGACCACCCAACCCGCGGTCTTCGTCAACATCACCGCCCAGGGCACCGGCGACTGGATCGGCTGCCGGATCACCATCGACGACGCGGTCAAGGACGAGCGCACCACCGACAACGTCAACGCCTTCACCTATTGCTTGGACAAGTCCGGATGAGCAGCAATCGCATTCCTGATCTCATCCGCCGGTACTCGGTGCTCATCGCGCTGTTCTGGCTGGCACTGGCGGTCGTCACCAACGTCTTCGTCCCACAGCTGGAGACCGTCGCCGAACAGCACAACGTCTCGTTGAGCCCGCAGGACGCACCCTCCCTGCAGGCCAGCAAGCAGATCGGCAAGGTCTTCCAAGAGTTCGATTCCGACAGCTCGGCGATGATCGTCCTGGAAGGTGATCAACCGCTGGGCGCCGAGGCGCACCATTACTACGACGACCTGGTCGCCAAGCTCTCGGCCGACACCACACACGTTCAGCACATCGACAACTTCTGGGGTGACCCGCTGACGGCGGCCGGCTCCCAGAGCTCCGACGGCAAGGCCGCGCTGGTTCAGCTCTACCTGGCCGGCAACCAGGGGGAGTCGCTGGCCAACGAATCCGTCGACGCGGTGCGCGATATCGTTGCCGACAGCCCGCCGCCCGAGGGCCTGCGGGTGTACGTCACCGGCGCGGCGCCCCTGGTCACCGATCAGTTCGAGGTCGGCCGGCACGGCACGCTGAAGACCACCATCATCACGCTCCTGGTCATCGCGGTCATGCTGTTCTGGCTCTACCGCCGCCTCACGACGGTGTTCCTGGTGATCTTCACGGTGATGATCGAGCTGACCGCCTCACGCGGCGTGGTCGCGGTGCTCGCCAACGCCGGGATCATCGAATTGTCGACCTATTCGACCAACCTGCTCACGCTGTTGGTCATCGCCGCCGGCACCGACTACGCGATCTTTCTGCTCGGCCGATTCCACGAGGCGCGCTACGCCGGCCAGGATCGTGTCAACGCGTTCAACACCATGTACCACGGCACCGCACACATCATCTTGGGCTCGGGTCTGACGATCGCCGGAGCCGTGCTGTGTCTGACCTTCACCCGGCTGCCGTACTTCCAGAGCCTGGGCGTCCCGGCCGGCACCGGCGTGCTCGTCGCGGTCATCGCCGCGTTGACCCTGGCGCCCGCACTTATCGCCATCGGCAGGCATTTCGGGCTTTTCGAACCGGCCCGCCCCATGCAAACCCGAGGTTGGCGACGGATCGGCACGGCGATCGTCCGGTGGCCCGGGCCGATCCTGGCGGCCACCATCGCCATCGCGCTCATCGGTCTGCTTGCCCTCCCGCAGTACAAGACGAGCTACGACGCCAAGCCCTACCTGCCGGCGAGCGCTCCCGCCAACGTCGGCTACACGGCAGCGGCGCAACACTTCTCGCAGGCCAGACTCAATCCCGAACTGCTGATGATCGAAACCGATCACGATCTGCGCAATCCCACCGACATGATCCTGCTGGAACGGGTGGCCAAGGCGGTCTTCCACACCGACGGCATCGCCCAAGTCCAATCGATCACCCGTCCACTGGGTACGCCCCTGGACCACACGTCGATCCCGTTCCAGATCAGCGCGAGCAGCGCGTCACAGATCAACAACCTGCCCTTCCAACAGGCCCGCGGCCAAGACCTGCTCAAACAGGTTGACGTGATCAACAATTCGATCGACATCCTGCGCCAGCAGTATGCGCTGCAACAGCAGTCCAGCGCCGTCACCGACGCCCAGTCCAAAGCCTTCGAGCAGACCGTCCAGACCGCCGAGGACCTACGCGACAAGATCGCCAACTTCGACGATCAGTTCCGACCGCTGCGCAACTATTTCTACTGGGAACCACACTGTTTCGACATCCCGATGTGCGCGGCCATCCGGTCGCTGTTCGATGCGCTCGACGGTGTCGACGCCCTCACCGACCAGCTGAACAACGTCTCGGGCAGTATCGCCCAGCTCGACGCGCTACAACCCAAGCTGCTGGCCCTCATCCCGCCGCAGATCCAGAGCCAGGAAACCAACCGCGACCTGACGATGACCAATTACGCCACCACATCGGGGTTGAACGACCAGGCGGCAGCAGCCCTGGAGAACGCCACCGCGCTGGGCAAGGCGTATGACGCATCCAAGACCGACGACTCGTTCTACCTGCCGCCGGAAGCCTTCACCAACCCCGAATTCGTCCGCGGCATGAAGCTTTTCATGTCACCGGACGGCAAAGCGGCCCGCATGATCATCACCCATGACGGTGATCCCGCGACCCCGGAAGGGATCTCGCATATCGACGCGATCCGGCACGCCGCACAGGAGGCCGTCAAGGGCACCCCGCTGGCCGGATCGAAGATCTACCTGGCAGGTACCGCCGCCACGTATAAGGACATTCAGGACGGCGCCAAGTACGACCTGATGATCGCGGCGATCGCCGCACTCTGCCTGATCCTGTTGGTCATGGTGTTCATCACCAGGAGCATCGTCGCCGCACTGGTCATCGTCGGCACCGTGGCGCTGTCGCTGGGCGCGTCGTTCGGTCTGTCGGTGCTGATCTGGCAGGACATCCTGGGCACCGAGCTGTTCTGGATCGTGTTGGCGCTGGCCATCATCCTGTTGCTCGCTGTCGGTTCGGACTACAACCTGCTGTTGATATCGCGGTTCAAGGAGGAGATCGACGCCGGCTTGAACACCGGCATCATCCGCGCGATGGGCGGGTCGGGGGCGGTGGTGACGGCCGCCGGTCTGGTGTTCGCGGCGACCATGGCGTCCTTCGTGTTCGCCGATCTGAAGATCCTCGGACAGATCGGCACCACGATCGCGCTGGGATTGTTGTTCGACACGTTGATCGTGCGATCGTTCATGACGCCGGCCATCGCCGCGTTGCTCGGCAGGTGGTTCTGGTGGCCGCTGCGGGTTCGGCAGCGGCCGGCCAGCGCGACGGTGCGCCCGCGCGCGACGAACCAGCAGTTGCCGCTGTGGGAGGACGGCGACCCGGTGGTGGCTAGGACGTGACGGCGATGCCGTCGAGCTTGCCCCCCATGCGCGCGACGCGGCGCAACTGGGCCGCCATGTTCATCGAGGTGAGCATGGGGATACCGCCGATGAAGGTGCGGAACGACGGATTGCCACCGTGCACATGCAGCTCGTACAAGCAGCCGACGACGTAGAAGAGGCCCATGCAGAACAGCGTGGCCGGGATGGCCAGCGCCAGGGGAGTGCGCGCGTCGGCGACCAGTTCGCGGGCGTAGTCGTACTCGTCCTGGGTGATCGGCTCGCGCTTGCGCACCTTGGCCAGCACCGCCTTGTGGGCACCCACCTGTTCACCCAGCGGGTGCGGCGTCCGGTTCTCCAGTCGGGTGACGTAGACGAAGACGCAGGTGGCGAATACCGCCGCCATGATGCCGTCGAGGATTGTCAGCTCGCCCCAGATCATCGGTGGCCCCTCCTACAGTCCGAGGTGTAGAAGGTTACCTTAGCTAACTGTGTAATGGCTGCGAGTGGGATCACCCCGCCCGATCACCCAGCCCACACATCCTCGACGTAATGATCAGAGGCAACCATGGCCTCCAGCCAGTCACGCGCCCGGTCGTCATCGGCACCGGTGCGGGCCCGGTAGATATCCCGAAACGCCTCGCGCACAGCCGGTGCCATCTTCGCCCCGTCACCGCAGACGAACACATGGGTGTCCTTGGCGGGATCACCGATGAGGTCCCAGACATCATCGGCATCGGCGGCGATCCGGTCCTGCACATAACGCACACCGGCCTCGGGCGCCCGGGAGAATGCCGGTCGCATCGCGACGATGCCCTGCCGTTCGGCATCCTCGAACAGATCGCGGAAGATGTAATCGACGTCGGGATCCCGCACGCCGAAGAAGCACAGCGCCGGTGCGAAGGGGGCGGCACTCTGCTTGGCCGCCAGCCGGTCCCCGAGAAAACCGCAGAACGGTGCCACCCCGGTCCCCGCGCTCACCAGAATCACGTTCTTCTCCGGGTCGGCACCCGCACGAAACGCCTGCCGCGCCGGGTCGACGCGAGCACGAACACAGGCACCGGGGGAGATATCGGCCAGATGGTTGGATGCCACGCCCTTGAAGAGTCCGCGACCGGATCGTGCCGGGGCATCCAGCACGCTGACGATCAGCGCCACCTCCTTCGGCGACAGCCGTGACGATGACGCGATGGAGTAATGGCGCGGGGTCATGGGTTCCAGCATTTCGAGCAGCTCGGCACCGGTCAGAGCGCACGCGGGGAACTCCTGCAGACACTCGATGGGGCTGAGAGGGCACGCCTCGTCGGACTCGGCCAGTGCCTGGAGACGTTCCTGTTCGGGCCGACATGGGTTGGCGGCAGCCAGTTTTCGCAGTTGGCTACGGGTGGCGGGCTTACGTAACTCGACGAAGTGCGTGAGCAGTTCGCGGACGCTGACTTCGCGGTCGAGTGCGATCAGCCGCCGCGACGTGCGCCGCGGGTTGATCGACAACCGTAGCTGCGGGTCGATGCCCAGCAGGTTCACGGCCGCCTCCACCGCCTCCGGGGGATTATCGGCCAGTACCGTCAGATGATCGCCGGTGGAGTAGTCGACGTCGTCGGGAAGGGTCACTCGGACATATCGTTTGCCCTGACCCAGCGAGTTGTCATCGCCGACCAGTTCGTCATTGAGGACGACGGTCATCGGGGTCACCGCAAAACGGGCGTCGATCGCGGCGGTGATCGGTCCGGTGATGAGCGTCAGGTCGTACAACGGTTCGTTGCTGTCGGTCAGTGGCGCGGCATCCGGATCACCGAACAGTTCGGATATCGCCGCCCAGAGTGCCGAGGTGAACTCCTCCAGCGCACCGGTCAGGTCACCCGAGGTGTCGGCGGCACCGCGGGGCACCAACGCCTGGGCGCCGAGGTCGGTCAGCCTGTCGTCGATCGCGATCGGCACCGCCTGATAGGTCTCGGCCCAGTTGTGATCCCCGACGCCGAGGACGGCGAAGCGGGTGTCGGTAGACACCGCCGCGTGGTCGCCGAACAGCCACGTGGTGAACTGCTTGGCGTCGTCGGTGGGTTGCCCGTTGTACGAGGACGCCACGATGAGGATCACATCGGCGTCGGGCAGCCCGTGTGCCGCATCATCGAGCGGTCCGACCGTAGTGGTGCAACCGATATCGGCCGCCTCCTCGGCAAGTTGGGTGGCCAGTGCCCGACACGTCCCCAGGTTCGACCCGTGCAGTACCGCCAGTGTCGTGCCCGCCCGAACCGGCGAGGACGCCGTCGTGCCGTCCGATGCCGTCGGTGCCGCAACCGCCGACATGGTCGGGGTGCGCTCTGCGGAGGTCCGCCGCACCAGATCGACCTCAAAGCCGACCGGTCGCCGACTCAGCGAGCTTTCCCATTGCAGGACATAGTGTTGCGAGTCCACCAGGTGGTACCGGTGCACCAACCGTGCGATCAGCATCGTCGCTTCGTGGAGGGCGAACTGCCGCCCGATACAGGACCGCGCTCCGGTGCCGAACGGTTTGAACAACGCAGGCGAGCGGCCGGCTGTCTGATCCGGATCGAACCGGTCGGGGTCGAACAGTTCGACGTTGTCACCCCACTGTGGCTGCCGATGCAGCGCACCGACCAGCACGGTAACCGCCTCGCCGGCCTTTATCGGGTATTTTCCGCCGATGACGGTGTCGGCCAGGGCCATCCGGTCGAAGGTCAGCACGGGTGGGGACAACCGCAGCGTCTCGCTGATGACCTGGCGTAGATAGCCGAGCTTGCCGATATCGTCGTAGCTGGGCAGGTAGTCGTCGTCGGCACCGAATACCGCGTCGACGTCGCGGCGCACGCGGGCCAGCACCGCCGGGTGGTGGATGAGGTTGTAGACGGTGTTGGGCATGAGCTCGGACGTGGTGAGTTGCCCCGCGATCAGGAACGTCATGATCTGATTGCGAATGTTCGCGGTGTCGAGCGCCGGTCCGCCATCGTGATCCAGCATCACGTAGAGCAGATCCGCACCGGCTCCGGCGGCGCGGTGCCCGGTGATCAGCTCATCGAAGTAGTTGTGCAGCAACGTCCGGCCGGCGATGAATTCTGCTGTCTCACCGTGGGTTACCGCTTCGGTCAGCGCGGACATGAAGCATTGCGGGATCGGCGCCAACCCGTCATGGTCGAATGACGCGAACCGGGCGCCGAAACCGGCCAGTGCCACGGTGTCCATCGCCAGCTTCTGCAGATCGTCGGAGACGTTCACCCGGCGCTGACCCACTCGAGCGTCCCACCGGCTGATCAGCTCGGCGTTGATGTCCAGCATCGCCTCGTGGTAATTGCGCAATCCGGCATAGCTGAATCCCGGTAGCAGGACATCGTGTGCCTTCTGCCAGTTCGGTTCCCCGTGATATGCCGTGAACAGGCCGTCGCCGGCGAGGGGCCGCACGCGGTCGAGAGTCTGGGTGATGTTCTTGGCGAATCTCGTCTCGTCGCAGAGCTCGTCGACAAGATCCATCGAGCAGGCGTAGAGCTTGCGGAACCCGTTGAAGTCGGCGTAGAAGATCGGCCCGTAACGCTCACCCAGCAGGTCGATCGGCAGCGCGTATGGCCGGCCGGCCAGCTCTGCCCCGGTGGGCAACGCATGCCCCTCGGCAGAAACGATGTCATCGAGCGTCGGGGGCAGCGACGGCGCGAACTCGGTCATTTACGCAGCGTAGGACGTTCACCTGACCTTGCCGTCAATAATCGACAATCAGCTCAGTCCTCCTTGCCCAACCCTTTGGCCATGAAGTCCCCGATCGAGAGGACGGCCCGGCGGCGTGACATCAACCGGGTCTGGGCCAGCAGGAACAAGCGGTTGGGCAGGCTCGGCACCACCATGTGCTTGCGGCCCACCGCGGCGAACACCCGACGGACCACATCACGCGGCTCGGAGATGAGCCACTGCGGATACCGGTCGAACATGTCGCCCTGGGTGTTCATCAGCCCGCCGATCATCACCAGGACATCGACACCGGTGCCGCGCAGCTCGTACCACAATGCCTCGCCGAGGCCGATCTGAAAGGCCTTGTTGGCGCCGTATGCGCCGGTGAACGGACTGGACGTGAGGCCCACCCCGGACGCCACCATGATGATCGATCCGCGTCCGCGGCGGCGCATCTGGTTGCCGAACACATGTACCAGGTCGGTATAACCGCGAGAGTTGATATCGATCATCCGGCGGTGGGTGTCCAACGGCATGTCCAGGATCCTGGGTGTCTCCGGCGGGGTGAACATGTGATTGCACACCAACACATCGACATCGACACCGTCGGCCGCGCGCTCGATCCGATCGATGGCCGTGGGATCGGCCATATCGCATGCTAGGACCACCACGTCGACGCCGAACTCGCCGCGTAACTCCGCGGCGCGTGCGGACAGCTCATCAGTGAGGATGTCGACCAGGATCAGATTGAGACCCTCGGCGGCCAATTGTCGCGAAAAGGCATATCCCAGGCCCACATCGCGGGCCGCTCCGGTGACCAGTGCCCAGCCGCCGCGGTAGGCGCTGATGCGTGATCGGCGCAGCGGTTTCAGACGTCGCCGGTGTGCCGGTGCGCGTACCATCTGACTCTCCTCGGGTGGACTGTGCAGTCGAGACACAGTGTCCGTGAAACGCGAGCCCTGGGGTGGGGTTTCGCCCACGCTACTTGTCGGACCCTGTCTTTAGGATTGTGGTATGCCTCCTCCGACAACGCCTTACGCCGCTGATGCGGTGAATTCGGTGTCCGATCGGTTGTTGGCGCTCTATGACGAGGCCGCCGAGTTGGTGGGTCAGCGTAATGCCCTTGATGGTCGGTTGGTGGAGATCGTCGCCGAGATCGATGGTGGCGATGGGCCGTCGTTGTGGGGTGATACGGGGTGTCGGTCGTTGTCGGAGTTGGTGGCGTGGCGGTTGGGGATGTCTCCGCGCAACGCGCAGGTGGTGGTGGCCATTGCCCAACGCTTGGAGGTGTTTCCGCGGTTGGCGGCGACGTTGCGTCAGGGGCAG
>NZ_JMDW01000004.1 GCF_000691525.1 Mycolicibacterium neoaurum ATCC 25795 | reverse complement strand
GCCTTCTGGAACGTCGTCAACTGGGCCGACGTCCAAGACCGCTACACACGCGCCACCACCAAGACCGGCGGCCTCATCTTCGGCTGACGGTTTCGCGCGCGTCAAAAAGGGGGAACCCGGGCCCATCGGAGACGGCAATCGGCGGCACGGGGAGACACCATGAAGACGAGCGCGAGCCCGGTCCACGGGGCGGTGGACCGGGCCACCGACAGCGACGCATTCCAGTACGGCGCCCGTGCCGGCTTCGCGGCCAGCGGCGTGCTACATCTGCTGCTCGGATACATCATCCTGCGGCTCGCGCTCGGCAGCGGCGGCAACGCCGACCAATCCGGTGCGCTGGCCACCCTGGCCGGCCAGACCGGCGGCCAGGTCATGCTGTGGATCGCGGCGCTGGGATTGTTCGCCCTCGGGCTCTGGCACCTGGCCGAGGCCGTGGTCGGATCCAAGCCGACCGAACGATCCGGAGACGACGACTCGCCGGCCTGGAAACGGGCCAAATCCGTCGGCCTTGCGGTCGCGAACATCGCAATCGCCTTCTCCGCGTTGCGTTTCGCCACCGGCGGCGGTAAATCCAGCGGCCAGCAGAACTCGGGTATGTCGGCACAGCTGATGCAGTCCGGTTGGGGCAAGGCCGTATTGATCGGGATCGGACTCGGGGTTCTCGGTGTCGGCGGGTACCACGTCTACAAGGGCGTGTCGAAGAAGTTCTTCAAGGACCTGCGGGTCTCCGGCGGCACGGGTATCACCGCGGTCGGCATTGCCGGCTACACCGCCAAGGGACTCGTCCTCGCCGGTGCCGGGATCCTCGTCATCGTCGCCACCCTGCAGGCGGACCCCGCGAAGGCCTCCGGCCTGGACGCCGCGGTGAAGACACTGGGGCAGGCACCCTTCGGCAAGTTCCTGCTGATCATCGCGGCCGTGGGGATCGCCGCCTATGGCGCCTACAGTTTCGTGCGCAGCCGGTACGGACGGCTCTGAGCCGTCCGCACCGGTCCCGTCAGCTCAGGGCGTCGATGAGTGCCGCCAGTTGACCGGGTGAGACCGCCACCCCGCACGAGCGGCGCAGGTCGATCAGCGGTCTGGCGATGTTCTGCAGGTCCAGGAATTCACCCGGGTGGGTGAGAAAGTAACCGCGGATGGACTGCTCGGCCTCATTGGTCGGCTGATTGGCTGCCGCGGTCAACACATCGTTGGCCGACGGGTGCGTGTCCAGATAGCCCCCGGCCTGCGCGAGCACACCGCTGGCAACGGTCGCCAGATTGCTCGCCGAGCAGGGCGGAGCGGCCTGCGCTGCGGGGGCGCCCGCGACGGAGATGATGGACGCGGCGAGGCCGGCGAGCGCGAGCGTGGCAATCTGTTTCATGCCTCGATCCTGCGTGATCGACGGTACCCGTGCACCCGGTTGTCGCGAAATGGACATGTCGGACCCCGCCGCTAGCGTGACGCCCATGTCCAACCCCACCCGTGTGCTCCGGTCCGATATCACCGCGCCCACCGGGTCGTTTGACGACGACGCCGCCATCGCGCTGGTCTCGCAATTCTGTGTCACCCACGATGTCGGCCACCGGACGGGTTACACCATCGTGGCGGCCCTGGATCGTGCGCTGCGTATCGCCTCGGTCATCGGGCCGGATCCGCGCTGGCACCGGATGCAGCGGTGGTCCGGCAACCGCGATATCGATGACACCCCCGGCACCGTGCGGCTGCACGACGAGCGCGACACCCTCTACAACCACTTCGTGGCGACCATGCCCGAAGCCGAGTGGCTGCCACCGAACACCATCGTCTCGGCGCGCCGCTGGGCCCGCCACTGCGAGCCCATGCGTCGCGCGGTGCAACTCGGTCTCGGCTGGATCCTGCCGATCCACGGCGAAGTGCTCCTGGTCCCGATGCCCACCACCCGCTACGAGAGCGCCGACAGCGATGTCGTGCACTGCGATACCGGCCGCCCGGCGATCGAATGGTCCGATGGCACCGGGAGATTCCACCTGCACGGGGTCGAGTTCGACGAGGCCCTGTACCGATGCGTGCTCGCCGGCGAGCTGTCCGTGCGCATGATCTCGTCGCGGTGCACTCGCGAGCAGCGACCCGTCGCGCTGCGTTACCTGAGGTTCGACAGCGCCCGGCAGGCCGGCGCCGCCGCGATCGGCGGCGGCCTCCACCGGCTGCCGCTGCCGCCGCGGCTGGCCAGAGATCGCACGGCAGGCCCGGGCCGGTGCCTGTACTTCCGCCGCCTGGGCGACAGTCAGTCCATCCAGTGGGTCGATCCGCAGTCCGTGTTCGACGATCAGGAGGCGTTACTGCGCGCCGAGCGGGATGCCTTCCCATTGCGCTGCCTGTGAATAGCAGGGGAAGGCAAACCTTGCCTAGGTAGGGATGTAAGGATTGCCCCATGGGTATCCACTTCCGACGGGTGATGGCACTGCTGTCCGTCCTCGCTGTCGTATCGGCGGCGACCGCGTGCTCGTCCAGCGATCAAAGCGATGAACTACTCGTCTACAACGCTCAACACGAGTCGCTCACCAAGGAGTGGATCGACGCCTTCACCAAGGAGACCGGTATCAAGGTCACCTACCGCCAGGGCGGTGACACCGAGCTGGGCAACCAGTTGATCGCCGAAGGTGATTCCTCCCCGGCCGACGTATTCCTCACCGAGAACTCACCGGCGATGGCCGCCGTCGAGGACGCCGGGCTGTTCGCCGACGTCGACCCGTCCACCGTCGAACAGGTGCCGGCCCAGTACCGGCCCTCGACCAACAAATGGACCGGTGTCGCGGCGCGCTCGACCGTGTTCGTCTACAACACCAGCAAGGTGCAGCTGGGGCAGCTGCCGCGGTCGATCATGGACCTGCAGAAGCCCGAGTGGAAGGGCCGCTGGGGCGCACCCCCGGCCAAGCCCGACTTCCAGGCGATCATCGCGGCCATGCTGCAGCTCACCGGGGAGCAGGCCACCTCGGCCTGGTTGTCGGCCATGAAGTCCGACGCCACCCTGCTGCAGGACAACATCGCCACCCTGCGCGCGGTGAACGACGGGGAGATCGACGGCGGGATCATCTACCACTACTACTGGTTCCGCGATCAGGCGAAGACCAAGGAGATCAGCGGTAACACCGCGCTGCACTACTTCCGCAACGAGGATCCGGGTGCTTTCGTCAGCATCTCCGGTGGTGGCGTGCTGGAGTCCAGCAAGAAGAAGGATCAGGCGCAGCAGTTCCTGAAGTTCATCACCTCCAAGACCGGCCAGGAGGTACTGGAGAAGGGCACCTCGTTCGAGTACCCGGTCGCCAGCGGCGTGCCCGCCAATCCGGCGCTGCCCCCGCTGGACACCCTGCAGGCTCCTGCGGTGGATCCGTCCACCCTCGACGGGGCCAAGGTGACGGACCTGATGACCAAGGCTGGCCTGCTCTAGGTGGTTTCCACGCACACCGACCGCCCGATTCCCGGACCGCGACCCACTGCACGGCCCGGCCCGGCACTCACCGGCGCCATCGGCGTGCTGGTCGCCGCCACCTTCATCCCGCTGGGCTATGTGGTGTGGGCGGTCGTCAGCACCGGACCGGACCGCATCTACGAGCTCGTGGTGCGGCCCCGGGTCGGTGAACTGCTGCTCAACACCACCGGGTTGGTCGTCGTGACGGTGCCGCTGTGCGTCGTGCTCGGTGTCGGTGCGGCGTGGCTGGTGGAGCGCACCGACGTGCCCGGCGCCGCAGTGTGGCGACCGCTGTTGGTCGCACCGCTGGCGGTACCCGCCTTCATCAACAGCTACGCCTGGGTGAGCGTATGGCCGACACTGCACGGTTTCGGGGCGGGCGTGCTGGTCGCGACGCTCTCCTACTTCCCGTTCGTGTTCCTGCCTGCGGCGGCTACCCTGCGTCGGCTGGACCCGGCCATCGAGGAGTCCGCACGGGCGCTCGGGTCCGGAACCGTCGGCGTCTTCTTCCGGGTGGTGCTGCCGCAGCTGCGGCTGGCCATTCTCGGCGGCGGACTGCTCATCGGTGTTCACCTGCTCGCCGAGTACGGCGCCTTCGCGATGCTGCGCTTCTCGACCTTCACCACGGCCATCTTCGAGCAGTTCCAGGCCACTTTCGACGGTGCGGCCGGGGCCACCCTGGCCGGTGTGCTGGTCCTGTTGTGTCTGGTTCTGCTGGCCACCGAGGCGGTACTGCGCGGCCACGCACGTTTCGCGCGGGTCGGCTCGGGCGCCCCGCGAGTGATGACTCCGATCCATTTGGGCGCCTGGACCGTTCCCGCATCGATCGCATTGGCGATCTGCGCCCTGTTGGCGCTGGGCGTCCCGGTCTACACGCTGCTGCGTTGGCTGTGGATCGGCGGGGTCGCGGTCTGGGACGTCGCCGACCTGACCGAGGCCATGGGACAGACGGCAGTGCTGGCGGCCGTGGCCGCGGTGCTGACCACCATCGCGGCATTCCCGTTCGCGTGGCTGGCCGTGCGCTACCGCGGTGCGCTGTCCCGCGCGGTGGAGGGTGCGAACTTCGTCACCAGCTCCATGCCCGGAATCGTCACGGCGCTTGCCTTGGTCACCGTCGCCATCCGCTTCGCTCCCCCGCTGTACCAAACGGTGTCCCTCGTGCTCGGCGCATACATCCTGATGTTCCTGCCCCGCGCGCTGGTCAGCCTGCGCTCCGGCCTGGCCCAGATTCCGCCGGGGCTGGAGGAGGCCTCGCGGTCGCTGGGCCTGTCACCGACCCGAAGTTTCCTGCGGGTGACATTGCGGCTGATCGCCCCGGCGGCCGGTGCGGGAGCGGCCCTGGTCTTCGTGGCGGTGGCCACCGAGCTGACCGCGACCCTGCTGCTCGCGCCCACCGGTACCCGCACCCTGGCCATGCGGTTCTGGTCGTTGTCCAGCGAGCTCGACTATGCCGCCGCCGCCCCGTACGCCCTGGTCCTGGTGGCGCTCTCCATCCCGGTGACGGTGGCACTCTTCCGCGAGGTGACGCACTCATGACCGATACGCTGACCGTGCAGGGTCTTTCCAAATCCTTTACCGGCACAACGGTTCTCGACCACGTGAACCTGACGCTGCCCGCCGGCAGCATCACGGCAGTTGTCGGCGCGTCCGGGTGCGGCAAGACGACCCTGCTGCGTCTGGTCGCCGGATTCGAGAAACCCGACTCCGGCACCATCGACATCGCCGGAAGTCAGGTTGCCTCGGCGCAGTCCTGTGTTGCCCCGCATCGTCGTTCGGTCGGCTACGTCGCCCAGGACGGGGCACTCTTCCCGCACCTGACCGTCGGAGCGAACATCGCCTATGGGCTGGACGGATCGCCCCGCCGCGCCGAGGTTCGGTCCAGGGTTACCGAACTACTCGAAACCGTCTCGCTGGAACCGTCTTTCGCGCAGCGTCGGCCCCATGAGCTGTCGGGTGGCCAGCAGCAGCGCGTCGCGCTGGCGCGCGCCCTGGCACGCAAGCCTGCCCTGATGCTGCTCGACGAGCCGTTCTCCGCGTTGGACACGGGACTGCGTGCCGCCACCCGGCGTGCGGTCACGAAGGTCCTCACCGAGGCCGGGATCACCACCCTGTTGGTCACGCACGACCAGGGCGAGGCGTTGTCGGTCGCCGATCAGGTCGCCGTCATGCGGGCCGGCCGGTTCACCGGGGTCGGCACTCCAGAACAGGTCTATCGCGCCCCGGCCGATCGGTTCACCGCCGAGTTCCTCGGCGACTGCATCTTCCTGCAGGCGACCGTCCGCGACGGAGCCGCCGACTGTGCGCTCGGTCGGATACCGGTGTCGGGGACGCCCGCCGCAGATTCGGGCACCGTGCTACTGCGTCCCGAGCAGCTGGTGGCTGCCGCGATCGCCGATGCCGGGCCGCACCCTCAGCCCGGGATCGGCACGGTGCTGGCCACCGAATTCCTCGGTCACGATGTGCTGCTCACCGTCGACACCGGCGAGGCCGCTCCGATCACGGTGCGTCAACACAGCATCGACCCGCCGATGGTGGACACCAAGGTCCGCATCACCGTCATGGGTACCGCCCTGATGCTGCCATGAGGAATCTCATCCCCCATCTGCGTCGGCACGGTGCGCGACCGGCAGTGCACACCGCCGAGACCACGGTGAGTTATCAGACCCTGGCCGATCTCGTCGAGACCGCGGCCACCGAACTCGGCGGCCCCCGAAAGCTGGTGCTGCTGGAGACCCGCAACGATATCGACACGCTCACCTGGTATCTCGGTGCACTCGCCGCGGGACATGTGGTTCTCCCGGTGCCGCCCGGCGCAGACCACACCGATCTGCTGGACACCTATGGGCCCGATATCGTCATCGACGCGCGCGGCGCACACTCCCGCCGGGCGCCCGAGCGTGAGCTGCACCCCGACCTTGCACTGCTGATGTCCACATCGGGCAGTACGGGCTCGCCCAAATTGGTCAGATTGTCGGCCGAGAATCTCATCGCCAACGCCCATTCCATAGCCGAGTACCTCGATATTCGCGACACCGATTGTGCGGCAACGACTTTACCGATGTCTTACTGCTATGGACTTTCGGTGGTGCACAGCCATCTGCTACGCGGCGCGGCCCTGCTGCTGACCGAGCTCTCGGTGATCGACGGACAGTTCTGGGATCTGTTCCGCACCCGCCGGGCCACGACGTTCGCCGGGGTGCCCTACACCTTCGACCTGTTGAACCGCATCGGGTTCGAGTCGATGGAACTACCGCACCTGCGTTACGTCACCCAAGCCGGCGGGGCCATGACACCGCAGCGGGTGCGTGCCTTCGCCGAACTGGGACGCCGCAAGGGCTGGGCCCTGTTCGTCATGTACGGCGCCACGGAGGCCACCGCCCGAATGGCCTACCTGCCACCTGAATTCGCCGTCGAGCGCCCCGAGGCGATCGGGCGCGCGATTCCCGGTGGGCACCTGCGCGTCGATGGAGACATAGCCGACGGCGATACGGGGCGCATCGGTGAGCTCGTCTACACCGGACCCAACGTGATGATGGGCTACGCCCACGACCGCGCCGACCTGGCGACCGGCCGCGTCATCACCGAACTACGCACCGGCGACCTGGCGCGTGTCGGTCCCGACGGTCTCTTCGAGGTCGTCGGCAGAGCCAATCGGATCGCCAAACTTTTCGGCCTGCGGATCGACCTGCAACGGGTCGAAATGGCGCTGCGCGAGCGTGAACTACCCGCGCTGTGCGCCGCGGTGGGCGAGATGTTGGTGGTCGCGACCACCGCCCCGACATCTGTGGTGCGCAGCGCGGTCACCGAGATCGCGGGTCTGCCCGCCGGGTCGGTCGATGTCGTCACCGTCGAGCAGTTGCCCATGCTGGCCTCCGGAAAACCCGACTATCCGGCGGTACAAGGACTGCACACCGAGCAGACCGCCGCTCCCACCCCGTTACGCGCCATCTACGCCGACGTCCTGCATCTCGATCCTGCGGGCATCGATCCGCGCGCCAGTTTCGTCGACCTCGGCGGCAACTCGCTGAGCTACGTGGCCATGTCGGTGCGCATCGAACGGGCGCTGGGCAGGCTGCCCCGGCAGTGGGCGCAGCTGCCGCTGGCCGAACTGGAAGCGCTGCAACCGCGACGCCGCCGGTGGACGGCCACCATGGAGACCAGCGTGGCGCTGCGCGCCGTGGCGATCGTGCTCATCGTCGGATCACATGCCGAACTCTTCGAGATGTGGGGTGGTGCGCACATCCTGCTCGGTGTCGCCGGATACAACTTCGGGCGGTTCTGCCTGACCGGCGTCCCCCGCACCGAGCGGATCCGCCGGCTCCGCAACACGATCGGCTGGATCGCGGTGCCGACCATCCTGTGGATCGCGATCACCATGTCGTTCAGCGACGACTACGGCTGGACGAATCTGTTGCTGGCCAACAAGATCGTCGGCCCGTTCGACAGTATGACCGCGGGCCGGTTGTGGTTCATCGAAGTGCTCGTCTGGATCCTGGTGCTGCTGACGCTGGCGCTGGCGCTGCCGGCGGTCGACCGGATCGAACGAGCGCACGCTTTCGGCTTTGCCGCGGTGTTCCTGGTCGCCGGATTGATCCTGCGCTACCTGGTGACCGGGGAGGCCGCCTGGTTCAGCATGGCCGCCTTCTGGTTCTTCGCCGTCGGGTGGGCGGTCTCGAAGGCGACCACGGTATGGCAACGTGCCGCGGTCACCGTGGTGACCGCCGTCGGTGTGTACGGCTACTTCGCCGACCCGGTCCGGGAGACATTGGTTCTCGGTGGTCTGGCACTGCTGATCTGGTTGCCGTCACTGCGGTGCCCCATACCGGCCGCGGGCGTGCTCGCGGTGCTGGCCGATGCCTCGCTCTACATCTATCTGACGCACTTCCAGATCTACCCGCTGTTCGGTGAGCACCGGTTGGCGGGTGTGCTGGCCGCACTGGCGGTCGGAGTCGGGGTAGCCCAGGCGATCCGCCGACTACGTCAGCGGTTGGCGGCCAGCCCCTCCTGGACCATCGTGGCGGCAACGACACCGTCGGCACGCACCAGCGATGCGGTGACGACGCCGCGCCCTCGGGCCGCCGCCGGGGATCGGGATTCCAACAGATTCCACTGATCGGCGTAGACGGGCCGGTGAAACCACATCGACGTGTCGGTCGTGCCGCCGCGGTAGGTGCGATCGCGCATCGAATGCCCATGCACCGCGAAGATCGGGTCGACGCCGTAGAGGTCGGTGATGTAGACCGCGACCAGGTTGTGCAGCACCGGATCTGCCGGTAACGGAACCGTCGTGCGCCACCAGAAGCGCCGCACGAAGTCCGTTCCGTCACCCTGATCGTCGACCCGGATGTCGAACTCGTGCAGCGGCACCGACGGCGACGGGCCCAGGGATCGGTCCGGGTCCAATGCCTCCGGGGGCGTTGGCATCAGGTGCGTGCCATGCTCGGGCCCGGCCATCTCGGCCGAGA
This sequence comes from Mycolicibacterium neoaurum ATCC 25795, assembly GCF_000691525.1. Taxonomy (GTDB): domain Bacteria; phylum Actinomycetota; class Actinomycetes; order Mycobacteriales; family Mycobacteriaceae; genus Mycobacterium; species Mycobacterium neoaurum. The sequence goes on along the minus strand of NZ_JMDW01000004.1, from coordinate 53,560 downwards.
ACGACACCGTCGCCGTGTTGAGCAGGCGGTCGTGTTGACGGCCCTCGACCCGGCGCGCCGCGGCGGTCCTGCCGTCGTAGACCCGTTCGACGCGGTAGTCCGCGCCGTCACCTGCCTCCCCGCCGCGCAGGAACTGCAGGTGCATATTGGTCACCCGCTTCTCGGCGGGCACCGTGGCGATCGCCGCCGCCAGGCTCTGCGCGGCGAACAACCCACCGAAGGATCGTTTACCCTCGGGTCCCGCACCAGGTCCACGCCAGCGGTCGACCCCGGTCTCCCGCACGGTCAGCAGGTCCAACAAGGCGCTCACGCCACGACTCCCGACCCGACGAGCGCCTCGATCTCGGTGGCCGAAAGACCCAATGTCGCGAGCACCTGGGCCGTGTGGTCACCGAGCGTCGGTGCAGGTACCGCCGGTGGATAGCTGCCGTGGGTGGCGATAGGTAGCCCTGGTGCCAGATATCGGCCGATCCGGGGCTGATCCACGCTGGCAAACAGCGGATTGTCCGTGACGCGCGGATCGGCGGCGATCTCGGCGAAGCTGCGGTAACGCTCCCAGAGCACCGAGGTGGGTGTCAGGGCGTCGGTGATCTCCGCGGCGCTGTGCTGGGCGAACCACAGGGTGAACAAACCCGTCAGGGCATCACGATGGAGATAACGCTGCCCCTCGTCGGTGAAATCCGCCCCCAACGCGACGCCGAGCGCGTCGACCGCCGCGGTGGTCCCGGTGACGTCGGCGAGATCCCGAAAATGCCTGCCGGTCAACGCGACCACCATGAAGACCGCACCGTCGCCGCTGGTGAAGTTCTGACCGTACTGCCCGTACAGGGAGTTCCCGAGGCGGGGACGTTCGCCCGCCCCGAGCAGCACCTCGGTGAGAAAGCTCAGGTTGCCCGCCGTGGCGAGCGCGACGTTCTCCAGCGGTATCGAGATGCGCTGTCCGCCCGCACCGGCATCACGTGCGCGCAGTGCCGAGACCACGGCCAGCGCGGTGTAGAGCCCGCAGGACACATCCCAGGCCGGCAGCACGTGATTGACCGGCGTATCCAACTCGGCGGGCCCGGTGACAAGCGGGAAGCCGACGGCGGCATTGACCGTGTAGTCGACACCGGTTCCTCCGTCGGCACGACCGGAGATCTCGACGTGGATCAGGTCGCGACGCAGCGAAACCAACTCGTCATAGGAATGCCATTGCCGCCCAGCGACGTTGGTGATGAGGATGCCGGCATCGGCGATCAACCTGCGGACGATCTGACGGCCGTCGGCGGAGCGCATGTCCACCGCGACGGACTGCTTGCCCTTGTTCAGTCCGGCCCAGTAGATGCTGTCACCGGCCTCGGTGACGGGCCAGCGTCGGTAGTCGGCGGCACCTCCGACGGGATCGACGCGGATCACCTCCGCGCCCAGCTGCGCGAGCGTCATACCCGCCAGCGGGACCGCCACGAAACTCGATATCTCGATGATGCGCACCCCGGCCAGAGGTCCGTGCGCCACGCCAGTCATGCGGTCAAGCTATCAACCCTGGATCAGCACAGCCCGGTCCCGGCTACCGGTGAGCAGTGCGCCACGACCGTTGTCGATCACCACACCCCGCACCCGGCGTGAGCTCGGCGGCGCGTCGTCGAACTCACACGTGACCTCTTCGGCCAGCACCGAACGACCCTGGTCGGTGAACAGATAGCGGTAGCGGATCTCGGTTCCGCCGTGGCCGAGTTTCTCGGATTCGACATCCAATTCGACGTCATCGGGTTTGTCGATGCCCAACACCGCCAGGACACCCTCGACGGAGAAACCATCCAATGCGACCTCGCGGCAGATCTCGACGGACAACCGCACCGCATCGGGGCGCTCGGATGTCGTCAGGAAACGGACAAGGCGCCAGCTGTCGTCGTCACCGCGCAGGGCGATACGCCTACCGTCCGGGCGCAACTCCGCGACAAGGACGTCGTCGTCGACGAACAGCACGGTCGCACCATCCACCGGCCCGAGCCCGGCCGCAGCCCGTCGCAACGCCGATAGATCCCACGGCCGCACCCGGGCGCCGAGTTCGTCGGCGGCCAGCGCGTGCACCGCGGCCGCGACCGCCGCTCGGATCGGGCCCTTGTTACAGCGCAGCGGCACGTCATCACGCTCACGCATCCGCTGCAGCGCGACGACGACCTCCGGTGCCAGGTCAACGGAGTCAGACACGACAAGCGACATTACGGCCTCTAGGTTTGGGTGATGAGCACCATCACCCTGGAAACTCCCGAGGGCACCATCGACGCACTGGTCGGCACCCCCGCGGGTACCGGACCGTGGCCAGGCGTGGTGATCGTGCACGACGCCATCGGTTACGGTCCCGACAAGGAGGCCGTCTCCGAACGGGTCGCAGCGGCCGGTTACCTGGCCGTCACCCCGAATCTGTACTCCCGCGGCGGCCGCGCGCGCTGCATCACCTCGGTGATGCGGGCAGCATTGACCCGGCAGGGTCCGCCCATCGACGACATCATGGCCGCCCGTCGGTACCTGGTCGACCGGACGGACTGCACCGGCACGGTGGGGATCGCGGGATTCTGCATGGGTGGGCAGTTCGCACTGATCCTGTCGCCGAGGGGTTTCGCCGCGGCGGCCCCGTTCTATGGGACGCCGCTGCCGAAGAATCTGGCGGATACCCTGCGCGGCGCCTGTCCCATCGTGGCGAGCTTCGGTGCCAAGGATCCGCTGGGCCGCGGCGCGCCTGCCGCACTGAACAGGGCGGTGGCCGACGAGCAGATCGACGCCGATATCAAGGTCTATCCGGACGCGGGGCACAGTTTCGCCAATCAACTGCCCGCCCAGGCGCTTTTGCGGGTGACCGGCTTCGGCTACAACGACGCCGTCGCCGAGGATGCGTGGAAGCGGGTGTTCACCTTCTTCGACGCGCATCTACGCGGTTAGGAGCGCACCAGCTCCACCACCGGGATCACCCGGCTGGTCTTGCGCTGATAGTCACCGAACTGCGGCTCGACCTCGACCTGCTTGGCGTAGATCTCATCCCGTTCGGCCCCTTCGAGCACCCGGGCCGACGCCTGATACGTCTCGGTGCCCAGCTCCACGGTGATCTGCGGGTGGGCCACCAGGTTGCGATACCAGTCCGGATCGCTGTCCGCGCCGCCCTTGCTGGCGAAGATGTACACCTTGCCGTCGTCGAGCAACGGCACCAACGGCGCGATCCGCTCGGTGCCCGACTTCGCGCCGATATGGTGCACGAGCACCAATGGCTTACCGGTGAAGACGCCGCCGGCCTTGCCGCCGGTGGTGCGGAACTCCTCGATCACGGCCTGATTCATCGCGTCGAAGTCTGCTTTTTCCATGTCAGGTACATACCCGACCGGCCGGACGCATATTCCCGGGCTCAGTCGGGCAGCCGCAGCTCGGGCTTTTCGACCTCTTCGATGTTGACGTCCTTGAACGTGATCACCCGGACCTGCTTGACGAAGCGCGCCGGGCGGTACATGTCCCAGACCCAGGCGTCGGCGAGCCGCAGCTCGAAGTAGACCTCACCGTCGGCATTGCGGGGCACCATCTCGACGCTGTTGGCGAGGTAGAACCGTCGTTCGGTCTCCACCACATAGCTGAACTGCCCGACGATGTCCTTGTACTCGCGGTACAGCGAGAGCTCCATCTCGGTTTCGTACTTCTCGAGATCCTCGGCACTCATCTGCTCTGCTGTCCTTCGTCTAGGTTGGCATCCATCATTCCCCACCCGGCGCCACCATCAAAGCTGCGCACCGAGGCGCCCTGGCCCGCGACTCGCCGGACGTTCGCAAACGAGTACCGGTGTTCGGCGCACGGCCCGAGCGTTTCCAGGGCGGCGGTGTGGACCGGCGTGCTGTAGCCCTTATGTTCGGCAAAGCCATAGCCCGGGTGTTCGCGATCCATCGCCACCATCAAGCGGTCCCGGCTGACCTTGGCCAGCACCGAAGCCGCGGCGATGCAGGCTGCCGCGGCGTCGCCGCCGATCACCGGCAGTGAGGGCATTGGCAGCCCGGGTACCCGAAAGCCGTCGGAGAGCACATAGCCCGGGCGCAGCGGCAGCCCCGCCACCGCACGGCGCATGCCCTCGATGTTGGCGTGATGGACCCCGCGCCGGTCGACATCGACCGACGGGATGAACACGACGTGATAGGCCAGCGCATACCGACGGATCAGCGGGAACAGCCGCTCGCGTTCGGCCTCGTTCAGCTTCTTCGAGTCGTCAAGGGCAGCAAGGCTTTTGAACTTGTTGGGGCCGAGCACGCAGGCCGCGACCACCAGCGGTCCGGCGCACGCACCGCGGCCGACCTCGTCGACACCGGCGACGGGGCCGAGACCGCTGCGGTAGAGCGCCGATTCCAGCGTGCGCAGGCCGGACCTGCGGATCACGGTTCTGGGCGGCCAGCTTGCCGGCAAGACACCGACTCCTAGTCGGCCTGCGGGTTCACGCTGTCCACGCCGCCCCACCGCCCCGGCGGCCAGGCGATGAACCGGGCCTTGCCGATGACATTGGCGACCGGGACCGTACCGGCCTCCGGATCACCGGTGCAGATCAGCCCGCGCTGTGCGTCCTGGGGCAGGTTCGCGCACCGGGAGCGCGAGTCCGCCGAGTGCGTGCGGTTGTCACCCATCACCCACAACTTGCCCTCGGGCACGGTGACCGGCCCGAACTCGTTGCCCAGGCACGGGTAGACCGCCGGGTCGGCGTTCATCGTGGTGGGGTCGAGATAGGGCTCGTTGAGTTTCTTGCCGTCGACCGTGAGACCGGTGGCCGCGCGGCACTGGACGGTCTGTCCGCCGACCGCGATCACTCGCTTCACCAGATCGTTCTCGTCGGGGGGGACGAAGCCGATGAACGAGAGCGCGTTCTGCATCCAGCGGATCGCCGTGTTGTCCGAGCGGATCGACTTGTAGCCGATGTTCCAGTTCGGCGGGCCTTTGAAGACGACGACATCGCCGGGCTCGGGTTCGGTGAACCGGAAGGTGAGCTTGTCCACCATGATCCGGTCACCCACGCAACCGGGGCAGCCGTGCAGAGTCGGTTGCATGGACTCCGAGGGAATCAGATACGGACGCGCTACGAAGGTCAGCATCACGTAGTAGAGGACAAGCGCGATGGTGACCAGGATGGCGCCCTCACGCAGGGCGCCGCCCTTCTTCTTCGGCTTGTGCTGCTGGTCGCCGTCGGTATCGGTACCCGATTCCGGATTGGCGGTTTCCTCGGCGTCGTCGGTCACGGCATCAGGGTAGCCAGCATGGCTGAAAGCAGCCGGACCGGCGGGCGTGTCGTCATGACCTGACCGGTCAGCGTCAGCGCTTTTCCTTGATCTTGGCCTTCTTGCCGCGCAGCTCGCGCAGGTAGTACAGCTTGGCGCGCCGGACGTCACCGCGGGTGGCGACATCGATGTGGTCGATGTTGGGCGAGTGGACCGGGAAGGTCCGCTCGACGCCGACGCCGTAGCTTTCCTTGCGCACGGTGAAGGTCTCGCGGGAACCGCCGCCCTGGCGCCGGATCACGACACCCTTGAAGACCTGGATACGTTCCTTGGAACCCTCGATGACCTTGACGTGCACGTTGACGGTGTCGCCGGGGCCGAATACCGGGATGTCGTCGCGCAGCGACGCCTGGTCGACGAAGTCAAGCGTGTTCATCGGTGACTCTTCCTTGCTGTGGGCGGCTCTTCGCGGGCGGCGCAACGTTCGCGCAGCCGAGCCGACGTATTCGGGCGGATCTGACTGGATGTGCCAGGCAGCAGGGACTGACCCTGCGCAGGCAACTGCTCAATTGTGCCAGACGAGGCGCGACAGGCGAAATCGCACATCGGTCGGCCCGGGCTGCAGTGGTGTTCGACGGTGATTAGGCTACTGGTCACCGGGGTAGATGACGAGCCTGAGCCACCGTGGCCGCTGATCCCCACCCCTTCGACCATCTGGAGGACTCCATGCCGCGGCCGGTGACCGCCTTCCACCTGGTCTTGGCAGCGGCGTGTACGACGGCTCTGATGGCCGGGTGTGAGGCGAAGGGGTACGGCGCACCCGCGGCATCCCCGGAGGCACCTCAGCTCACCGTGATCGCTCCCCTGGCGACGGCGGCACCACTTCCCCAGGCTCCACCCGATCAGCCGGCCGCAACCTTCGACGGGCTACAGGCGAGGGTCAACAAGGCCAGCGCCGATGCCGCCGCGGCCGGCGCCGATCTGACGGTCGCGATCCTGGACCGCGATACCGGCCAGATGGTGACCAACGGGGCTCCGAACCCTGTCGCGATCGCCTCGGTGGTGAAATTGTTCATCGCCGACGATCTGCTGCTGCAGGAGTCCGAGGGGCGTGCCGAACTCAGTCCCGAGGACCGGGTGATGCTCGACGTGATGTTGCGATCCTCCGATGACAGTGCCGCCGAGGTGTTTTGGAATCGCAGCGGGGGCACGGACATCATCGATCGCGTCGTCGCGCGGTATGGCCTGTCGACGACCAGCGCGCCGGGCAACGGGCGGTGGTTCAACACGACGAGCACGGTGACCGATCTGGTCCGCTACTACGACAAGCTGCTCGCCGGCACGGGCGGGCTGCCGCCGGAGCGGGCCAGCATCATCATGGCCAACCTGTCCCAGTCCACCCCGACCGCGCCCGACGGCATGGTGCCCGGTGGTGTCTATCCGCAGCGCTTCGGCATCCCGGAAGGCATTCCCGGCGAGCCGGTCGCGGTCAAGCAGGGCTGGATGTGCTGCGTGGGTGCTGACTGGATGCACCTGTCCACCGGTGTCATCGGCCCCGATCGCCGGTTCGTGATGGCCATCAGCTCCATGCAGGCCACCGGCGACGACGCGGCGCGCGAAACCATCACCGATGCCGTCCGCACGATCTTCCCCGGCGGACACCTCTAGGGTCGAAACGAGCCGTGGGGATGACCTGTCGGTCACCCCCACGGATGAGACCTTCAGAGCAGGCCTCTCACCTCATGTCGCCGGAGATCACTCTCCGCTGTCGGATCCGGATCCGCTCGACTTGTTGTCGCCGCGATCGGTGTCACTGGGATCCTTGGCGCCCTTGGTCTCGCCGGAGTCGTTGGCACCCCTGGACTCACTGGTCTCGCTCGACTCCTTGGTCTCGCTCGCGGCCTTCTCGTTCTTGACGTCGTTCTTGAGCGCGTCCTTCAGATCGTCCTTCAGGTCATCGTTGGAATCCTCGGAACCCTCGTCGCCCTTCAGGCCATCGGTCAGGTCGCCAGCCTGCGCACCGCCGTCGGCATCGGTGAGATCGGCAGCATCACCGTCGGTCGCATCGGTCACCTCATCGATGACCTCGATGCTGTCGATGCCCTCGTCGACGGTGGCCTCCTCGGAAGTCGGCTCGCCCGCAACAGGATCGGTCACCTCTTCGGCGGATTCGGGCGACTCGCCCTCGGCATCGGACCGCAGGCCCGTCTGCAGCACCAAGCCGGCGGCCGGATCGGCTGCCTGCTCTGCCGCTGCCTCGGGCACAGGTTCGGGCCGAGGGAAGTTGAGAGCACGGGCAATCTGCTGCGGCAGCTGCGCGAAGAAGAAGTCGAAGGTGCCCTGCGGGGAGAGCAGACCCGGGAAGGTCTGGCCGCTGCCCGGCTCCCAGATGGGATCGTCGCCACCGAGGAAGCCCGGCACGTAACCGTTGACAAAAGCACTCATGATCTTGACCGGCGCATTGACCAGATGGCTGAGAGCATCCACAAGGTTGCCGCTCAGCACCGCCGACATGGTGGCCTGCACGATCTCGACGGTCTGGAATGTCGCCGTCACCGCCGGCGCCAGCATGGCCCTGCCGAAGTTGCCGATCACACCACGCGACAACAGGCCGGGGCCGTCGAGCTCGCCGTCGGGCCTGACCGTGGTCATCCACGACGTGCCGAGAATGCGACCGAGGGTGCCGAGGCCGAGATCGTCGAGGAAGTCACCCGGGATGCGGAGCAGGTCCAGCGAGGCGGCCCGCAGGTGCACCAACCCGTCCACCAGGAACCAGTAATTCAGTTCACCGAAGGCCTCGACGACCTTGCCCTGCGCCAGCAGACCCGCGACCAACGGCAGCACCGCCGGGCGGATGACCTGCTCACCGGTCTCCGGATCCAGGATCGGCCGGCCCGCGGTGTCGAACGACGGGCGACTGACCACCAGCGCTGCCAGCGCATTGAAGGCCGCGCTGCCGATGTCGCTCGCGCCCTCCAGGATGCGCGGGCCGTACTTCCCGGGAGCTGCGATGGTCGCGCCGATGGTGCGACCGGGGTTGAACACGTTGCGGACGGTATCGGCCAGCTCAGCCTGGACGGCCGGGGTGCCCAGGGTTGCACCGAGCGTGGTCCACTGGGTGTTGATATTGCCGCCGAGGGTGTTCAGGTTGCTGCCGGTGGCCTGTAATGCGTTCTGCAGCACCACGAACGGGTTTTCGAAGGCCGCCAGTTCGACGGCCTGGTGACGGACCTGGGTGCTGGCCGCCAGCGCTGTCGGCGCCGCCGCCACCGGTGCGGCGACGAGGGCGCCTGCGGTCGCCATCGCCACACCGGCTGCAAGAAGTTTGCCAGGACGGGGAGCCGATGCCGACTCTTCCGGGAAGCCGAAACTGCGCTCCGATGAGTCGGCAGGTAGAGACATTGGCACGAATTCTCCTTTTTTGACAGCGGTGTCAGCTAGACGCGTCGGAACGTTAGCTGCACTGTACGGAGAACACAATAGGTATGCCTAACCTACGTTGAGAGAACTCTCAGCTTTCTCAGCACTGCTTTCCTGCCCGTCGGCCGGCACCGACAAGAACAGCTGGGAAGCGAGTTCGGCTGCCCTGTTGCCAGCCGGGCCACTGGTGGTGGCACACCGTCGGCCCGGATCAGTCGAGGAGGTCGGGTCTGCGTTCCCTGGTGCGTTGCACCGACTGATCGTGGCGCCACGCCGCGATCTTCGCGTGATCACCCGACAGCAGGACAGGCGGAACCTCCAGTTCACGCCAGACCGGGGGCCGAGTGTAGCTGGGCCCCTCGAGCAATCCGTCGGAATGTGAATCCTGTTGGTGCGATTCGGGATTGCCAAGCACTTCCGGAATCAGCCGAACCACGGCCTCGATCATCACCAATGCCGCCGATTCGCCACCGGCAAGCACATAGTCCCCGATCGAGACCTCTTCGACCCGCATCCGCCGGGCGGCATCATCGGCCACCCGCTGATCGATACCCTCGTAGCGTCCACACGCGAACACGAGATGCCGCTCGGCGCTCCACCGTTGCGCGGTGCTCTGCGTGAACGGCCGCCCGGCAGGGGTGGGCACCACCAACAATGTTTCGGGAGTACAGATTTCGTCCAGCGCCGCTCCCCACACCGGCGCCTTCATCACCATGCCGGGACCACCACCATAGGGCGAATCGTCGACCGATCTGTGCACATCGTGGGTCCAGCGTCGCAGGTCGTGTACCCCGAGCTCGACGATGCCGGCCTGTATTGCCTTGCCAGGCAGGGCTTCATGCAGTGGATTGAGATAGGCGGGGAAGATCGTGATGACGTCCAGCCGCATATCAGTCCATATCGAGCAGGCCGTCGGGCGGATCGATATCCACGGTGCCGTCGGCCAGCGACACGGCGGTGACGATGGCGCTGACGAACGGGACCAGCACCTCACGACCCTCTGGGGTCTTTATCGACAGCAGCTCCCCGGCAGCGGTGTGCAGCACCTCGGCGACGGTGCCGATCACCGTGCCGTCGACGGTGCGCACGGCCAGCCCTTCGAGCTGGTGATCGTAGAACTCATCGGGATCATCGATGGGTGGCAGCTGCTCGGTGTCGACGAGGAACAGGGTGCCGCGCAGCGCGTCTGCCGCATTGCGGTCGGAGACGCCGGTCAACCGCATCAGCAGTCGACCGGCGTGCTCACGCACCGTCTCTATGACAAAGCTCCGTTCCGGCCCGCCCCTGGCCGCGCGACCACGCAACTGCGCGCCAGGGACGAACCGCTGCTCCGGATCGTCGGTACGGATCTCCACGACGACCTCGCCGGTGACGCCATGCGCCTTGGCGACCCGCCCGATGACCAGCTCCATGACGCTATTGGTCGGTGTCCACCACGTCGACGCGGATCCCGCGCCCGCCGATCCCGGCGACCAGGGTCCGCAGCGCGGTGGCGGTACGCCCGCCGCGGCCGATGACCTTGCCCAGGTCGTCGGGGTGCACATGCACCTCGACCGTGCGACCACGGCGGTTGGTGACCATGTCCACCCGGACATCGTCGGGATTGTCGACGATCCCGCGCACCAGATGCTCTACGGCGTCGACGACGACGGAACTCATTCGGCGGCGGGAGCTTCGGCCGCGGCCTCTTCGGCAGGAGCCTCAGCAGTGTCGTCGGCCTTGGGGGCCTTCTTCTTCTTCTGGGTCACGGCCTGACCGGTCGGCGCGTCATCGGCGGCGGCCAGTGCGGCGTTGAACAGATCGAGCTTGGAGGGCTTGGGCTCCTTGACCTTCAGCGTGCCCTCGGCGCCCGGCAGGCCCTTGAACTTCTGCCAGTCACCGGTGATCTTCAGCAGCGCCAGGACGGGTTCGGTCGGCTGCGCGCCGACGCCCAGCCAGTACTGCGCACGCTCCGAGTCGATCTCGATCAGGCTCGGCTCTTCCTTCGGGTGGTAACGGCCGATGACCTCGATGGAACGGCCGTCGCGGCGATTACGCGCGTCGGCGACGGAGATGCGGTACTGGGGGTTGCGGATCTTGCCCATACGGGTGAGCTTGATTTTGACAGCCATGAATCACTCCTGTGCATTGCCACGCTGCAATTCGGCGATCTCCGGCGGGGTGCCGGGATCCGGTTTTGCCTTACGTGTGTGACCGCCGCGCGGCGCATCTAACGGGTCGCGAACGGACAGCGGCCCATTGTGCCAGAGCAGCCGGGGCCTGCCCAAATTCTGACGACACGTCGGCGGCGCCGACTCGGACCACACGTCGGCGGCGCCGACTCGGACCACACGTCGGCGGTGCCGACTCAGACGACCCGGTCGAAGCACTTCTCCTCGACGCGCTTGGTCATCCGCCACCCCTCGGCGGTACGGACGAACTCGTCGTCGTACCAGAGCCCGCAGAACAGCACCTGGCCCTCCGCACCGCCCAACACCATCGGGTTGAAGCACAGCGTGCGCGAGGTCGCGGTGTCACCGTCGATCCGCACGTCGAAGTTGCCCAACATGTGCGCGTACGCCGGGAAGTTGGGGAGCACCTCCGACAGCCACGCCTTGACCTCTGGGTAGCGGCCGTCGACACCGCCCATGGCCCGGTAGTCGATATAGGCATCCGCGGTGAACACCTGGTCGAGGTCATCGAACCGGCGCGAGTCGATCGCGGTGGAGTAGGCGATGAGCAGTTGCTGTATTTCGAGACGGTCGGAGATCTCTTCGATGCTCAGCACAACTCGATTGAACCATCCATCACTGCTGGCCGGCGGGACCTTCCGCGGGTGGCCAGTGCTCCCCCGACCATTCGCCCGGCTCGGCATGGTCGCCGCGGGACAGCGGTACCCACTGTTCGGTGGGTGCCGGCTGCTTGGACGACGGGAAATCCCGCAGTTGGCCGGAAGGCTTGGCATCCCACTTCGCGAAGGTCAGCGGCGTCTGCAACCACGCGAACAGCAGGTTGTAGACCCCCTCAAGAGAGTCGATGTGGGTGCGCTCCCAGCCGTGGCTACCGTCGAGCCCGAACCCGACCAGCGCGGCGCGGGTGTTGGCACCGGCCTCGATGGCCGCCGCCGCGTCGGAGCGGTAGTAGCGGAAGACATCGCGCGCATGCGGGATCTGCCGTTCCTCGGCCAGCCGGCACAGCTTGCGGGTGAGGTGGTAGTCGAACGGTCCGTGCAGATCGGCCATCGGGATGGTCACGCCGTCTTCGATCGAATGCTGCCCGGGGGCACACACCGCATTGTCGACCGATACCAGTTCGGCGACGTCAGGGTCCAGACCGTGGCTGGCGCCGTGCCCGACCTCTTCGGTGATGGTGACCATGATCGTCGTCGTGTGCGGCAGCACGATCTTCTGCTCGGCGACGGTCTTGGCGAGCGCGAGTGCGACCGCGACACCGGCCTTACCGTCCAGATGCCGGGAAACGATGTAGCCATCCGAGGTCAGTTCCGGGGCGGCGATCAAGGCAACGAAGTCGCCGACGCGGAAGCCGAGCCGTTCCAGCTCGGCCCGGTTGGTGACCTTGCGATCGATGCGGACCTCGACGTGTTCCCATTCGGTGGGTTGGGTGTCGATCTCGTCGCCGAACGCATGACCGGAAGCCTTGAGCGGCATCACCGTTCCGGTGAAGAACTCGTCGGCATCATCGGTGAAGATCCGCACCCGCGCGCCGGTGGCGAACCGGGCCGAGAACGTGCCCACCGGGATCAACTCCAGGCGCCCGTTGTCCTTCAGATCACGCACCATGCAGCCGATGGTGTCGGCGTGCACCACCACCGCACGGTCGGTGGTGCTGGATTCACCGGGCAGCACCGCCGTCAACGCGCCGCGGCGGGTCAGGGTGAACGGCACGCCGATCTCGTTCAGTGTGTCACCGATGAGCTGCATCACGGCGTCGGTGCGACCCGACGGACTGGGCGTTTGCAGCAGTCCCAACAGCGTGTCGATCATCCACGCTCGGGTCTCTTCCGGCATCACCGCACGTTCGGACACCATGCCTCCTTCTCAAGCATCAGATTTGGGACGCCCGAACGATCCAGGCGTCCCCGTATTCGCTAACCCTGGTCGACAGGATCGGGCTGCCACGCCCAGGGTGTCGCCGCGGTCCGGGGAAAGAGTAGATCCACGAAGGCCTGCGCCGTCGGGCGCGGTTCGTGGTTGGCCAACCCAGGACGCTCATTGGCCTCGATGAACACATATTCCTCGCCGTCGACCGACGGCACCATCAGGTCGATACCTGTCACGGGGATGCCGATCGCATCGGCGGCGTCGACCGCCACCTTGGCCAGCAACGGGTTCAGGTCGTCGGTGACGTCGACGATCGTGCCGCCGGTATGCAGGTTTGCAGTTCGCCGCACGACCAGGCGCTCGTTGGCGGGCAGCACATCGTCCATCTCCCAGCCGGCTTCGCGCACCGTGTCCTCTGTCACCGAGTCCAGCGGGATTCGGGACTCCCCCTGGGTGGCCGCCGCCCGGCGACGGCTCTGGGCTTCGATGAGCGACCGCACGGTGTGCTTTCCGGTGCCGATGATCTCGGGCGGGCGCCGCACCGCTGCGGCGATCACCTTGCCGTTGATCACCACGATGCGCAGATCTTCGCCGGCGCAACGTTCCTCGATCAGCACGTCCGGACAGTGCTTGCTGGCCAGCTGCAGCGCACGGTCCAGTTCGTCGTGGCGAGTCACGCCGACGGTGATACCGGCACCTTGTTCCCCGCGGGCCGGTTTGACCACCACCGAGCCCACCTTGGCAAGGAAGCGATGATCCTCTTCCCCGAAGGTGGCCGTGACACCTTGGGGGACAACGATTCCCGCCTCGCCGACCACCTTGCGGGCGATGCGCTTGTCGTCACACCGGCTCATCGCCACCGCATTGGTCAGTTCCGACAGCGACTCCCGCGTGGTGACGGTGGTGCCCCCGTGCGTGAGCTGGAGGTACCCGCCCTGGGCATCGAGGACCTGGACGGCGATACCACGCAGGATGGCCTCGTCGGCGATGATGCGCGCGTAGGGATTGAGTTGATCGAGCTCTTCCTCGGGTTGTGCGGGCGCAAAAAGCTTTTCGTTGATCGCGTTTTTCCGCTTGACACCGAGTTCGGGTACACGCTGGAAGCCCATTCGCTCGTAGAGGGCGATGGCACCCTCGTTGTCGTGCAGTACCGACAGGTCCATCTGACTTCGTCCGCGGGCGATGAACTCCTCGACCAACGAGCGCACCAACAGTCCGCCGGCACCAGGGCGACACAATGTCGGGCTGACCGCCAGGCACCACAGGCTCGAGCCGTTCTCCGGATCGTCGAACAACTGGGCGTGATCGATGCCGGTGACGGTGCCCACCACCGATCCGCTCTGGTCGTCGACGGCGACCAGGTAGATCATGTGCTCTTCGGACTGGCTGTTGTGCCACATCAGGTCGACGTCGGCAGGCACCATCCGGCACTGCAGGTAGATCTCGTTGATCGCGGCACAGTCGGCCATGGACCGGACCGGCCGGACCGTCACTCCCGGTAGGTCCTCGGGGCGGTAGGCCAGCGGCGTCGTGAGGTCCAACCGGTAGGTGAAGCTCGGGTCGATGAAGAACTCTTGCGGGTTGAGTGCCACGAAAACGTGCGGCGCCTCGAGGTACATCCCGATGTCTCTGCGGCCGCTGGCCTCGGCGCGCAGCGCGGTGCCGAGCTCACCCGGATCGTCGAAGGTCTGTCCGAAGACCAGCCTGCCCCAACCGAGATCCTGAATGACCTCTTTGGGCGGAGCGTCGCCCTCTGGAGTCGCCTTCTCCAGGGTCATCTCGTCGTTACCCCATCCACGTGGTGCGCCAGCCAGAGTTCCAGCAGCCCGAGCTGCCACAGGGGGTTACCCCGAAGCGGGGTGTGGTAACCGTTCGGATCGGCCAGCAGTCGGTCGACTTCGCTCTTGTCGAACAGGCCCCTGGCCTTGGCGCCGTCGCTGTGCAGCGCATCGCGCACGAGGTCCAGGTAGGGCCCGGAGAGGTGCTTGAGGGCCGGTACCGGGAAGTATCCCTTGGGCCGGTCGATCACCTCGTGTGGGATGACCTTGCGGGCCGCCTCTTTCAGCACGCCCTTGCCTTCGTAGGCGGTCTTGAGATGCGGTGGGCAGGTCGCGGCCAGTTCGACCAGTTCGTGATCGAGGAAGGGCACCCGCCCTTCCAAACCCCACGCCATGGTCATGTTGTCCACCCGCTTGACGGGGTCGTCCACCAACATCACGGTGGTGTCCAGGCGCAACGCGCGATCGGTCGCCGTCGCCGCACCGGGGTGGGCGAAATGACTCCGGACGTAGTCACCGGCGATATCGGCATCCAAGCGCCAATTAGGTTGCAGCAGGGCGTTCAATGCGCTGTGGTCGCGGTCGAAGAACGCTTGGCGGTAGCTGGCCAGTGCGGCCGTCACATCGCCGTCGGGAGCATGGGCCATCGGTGGGTACCAGTGGTAGCCGGCGAAGATCTCGTCGGCACCCTGACCGGACTGCACCACCTTGACATGCTTGCTGACCTCTTGGGAGAGCAGGTAGAAGGCCACACAATCGTGGCTCATCATCGGCTCGCTCATCGCCGCGATGGTTCCCGACAGCGCGGGCAGCATGCGGGCGGTGTCGATACGGATCTGGTGATGGTCGGTGCCGTAGTGCCGGGCGATGATGTCGGAGTACTTGAACTCGTCGCCCTCTTCGCCGCCGGCGGCTTCGAAACCGATGGAGAAGGTCGCCAGCCCGTGCTGTCCGGCCTCTGCCAACAGCCCGACGATCAGGCTGGAGTCCA
Source organism: Mycolicibacterium neoaurum ATCC 25795 (assembly GCF_000691525.1). Lineage (GTDB taxonomy): Bacteria > Actinomycetota > Actinomycetes > Mycobacteriales > Mycobacteriaceae > Mycobacterium > Mycobacterium neoaurum. The sequence continues at coordinate 38,118 of NZ_JMDW01000004.1, read as the reverse complement.
ATCCCCCCGACAGCAGACAGCCGACCGGGACGTCCGCGACCAGCCGGCGCTCGACAGCGGTTCGCAGCGAGGCGAGGATGGCCTCTTCCCACTCGGTGTCCGACCATCCCGATCGCTCGGCCGATCTCTCGAATACGGGCTCCCAGTAGGTGTGTTCGGTCCGCTTGCCGTCGGGTTCGATCCGCATGACGGTGCCCGGCGGCAGCTTCTTGACGCCGGCCACGATGGTGTGCGGTGCGGGAACCACCGAGTGGAAGCTCAAATAATGGTGCAGCGCAACAGGATCGATCGAGGTATCGACGCCGCCGGCGGCCAGCAACGCAGGTAGCGAGGAGGCGAACCGCACGGCGTCGGGGGTATCGGTGTAGTACAGGGGCTTGATGCCGAGCCGGTCGCGGGCCAACAGCACCCGACCACTGTCGACCTCGGTGACGGCGAAAGCGAACATGCCGTACAGGTGGTCGACGACCTTGTCACCCCACTCGCGGTAACCCTTGAGCACGACCTCGGTGTCGCTGTGGGAGAAGAATCGGTACCCCTTGCCCAGCAGCTCCTGTCGTAACTGCGGGTAGTTGTAGATACACCCGTTGAAGGCCACCGTCAGGCCGAGTTCGGGGTCGTGCATCGGCTGTTGCCCGTGACTGGACAGGTCGATGATCGCCAGCCGGCGGTGCCCGAGGGCGATACCGCCCTGGGACCAGAAACCTCCGCTGTCGGGGCCCCGCGGCACCATGGTTTCCGCCATTCGGGCAATGGCTCCGAGATCTGCCGACCGGCCGCGAGCAACCTCGCCGGCGATGCCGCACATTGTTTTCGTCCCCCTCGATGGTCGATGGCCACTCTGGTTCGCGCTGGTCTTACGTTACCGGTCAGGGCACCTTCCAAACCTCCGGGTGCGAAAGGTAGTTAGGGTCACAAGCCATGCGAAGGCTTGTCGCCGCTGTCGTGTCGGCCCTGTCCCTGGTGACCATCGGCACGGGTTCCGCGGGTGCCGATATCGGGGTGAACCAGCCCGTCGGTTCGCTACCGATACCCGACGGACCTGCACAGGCATGGGTGGTTGCGGATCTGGATTCGGGCGCGGTTTTGGCGGCCAAGGACGAGTACGCACGACACCCACCGGCGAGCACGATCAAGGTGTTGCTGGCCCTGGTCGCGCTCGACGAATTGCCGCTGGACGCGACGGTGGTCGCCGATGAGGCCGACACCAAGGTGGAGTGCAACTGTGCGGGTGTGGCCCCCGGCTCGACCTATACGCTGCGCCAGCTCTTGGAGGGGCTGCTGCTGGTGTCGGGTAACGACGCAGCAAACACTCTGGCGACGATGCTGGGTGGTAGGCCGGCGGCACTGGCGAAGATGAACGCCAAGGCCGCGGCGATCGGTGCACGGGCCACCACCGCAGGCTCCCCCTCGGGTCTGGACGGGCCCGGTATCGACATCTGGTCCTCGCCGCACGACCTCGCGGTGATCTTCCGGGCGGCGATGGCCAATCCGGCGTTCGCGGCGATCACCGCGCAGCCGACGGCTGTCTTTCCCGGCCGTAACGGTGACCGGGTCCTGGTGAATCAGAACGAGCTCTTGACCCGCTACCCCGGCATGCTCGGCGGCAAGACCGGATTCACCGATATGGCGAGGAAGACCTTCGTCGGCGCGGCACAGCGCGACGGCCGCCGCCTGGTGGTCGCGATGATGTTCGGCCTCGTCCGCGAGGGCGGTCCGACCTATTGGGATCAGGCGTCGGCCCTACTGGACTGGGGGTTCGCTCAGGACCGGACGGTCAGCGTCGGCGCGCTCTAATCGACGACCGGCGTCGGAGTCGAGACCGGAGGGAGACCGGTTCGAGTCCTGCCGGCCGTACGCTCACGCGGGTGCGGCATCTGCTCGCGGCGACCGCGCTCGCCCTCAGCACGGTCATCGCGGCGCCCGCCCAGGCTGCGCCCGCGGTGGAACCTGTCGGCGCCCAGACGTTCATCAACGGTCCGGCCAAGGCGTACCTGCTGGCCGATCTGGATACCGGCCGGGTGCTGGCCGCCAACGACCCCTACGGCTCCTACGCCCCGGCCAGCACCATCAAGGTGCTGTTGGCCATGACGGTGCTCGACAATCTGCGGCCGGACAATTTCGCCAGGGCCAACGCGTCGCACACCAAGGTCGAATGCTCGTGTGTGGGACTGACTCCCGGCCAGCCCTACACGGTGGCCCAGTTGCTCAGCGCGCTGCTCATGGTGTCGGGCAACGACTCGGCGAACATGCTGGCCGATATGCTGGGCGGCCAGCGCAATGCTGTCGCTGCCATGAATCGCAAGGCCGCCAGCGTCGGTGCCCGCAATACCCGAGCGTCCTCGCCATCCGGACTGGACGGCCCGGGCTGGGAGTCGGTCACCACACCCCATGATCTGGCGGTCATGTTCCGGGCCGCGCTGCGTTATCCGCTGATCGCCCAGATCATGGGGTCGAGATCGGCGGGATTTCCGGGGCGCACCTTGACCAATCAGAACGAATTGCTGTCCCGCTATCCCGGTGATCTGGGCGGCAAGACCGGTTTCACCAACCTGGCCCGCAAAACCTATGTCGGCGCAGCCCAGCGCGGCGACCGCAGGCTCGTGGTGGTACAGATGTACGGCTCGGGTGATCTGTACGGCCAGGCGATCAGCCTCCTCGACTGGGGTTTCAGCCAACCCTGACCGGGGTGGCTCGCACAATCGGCGGACAAACAAGTAAGGTCACCCTAATTTGAGCGTCGGACAGCCGTCCCACGCACGACCGAAGGGGACTCTTTGTCCGGCCAAGCTTTTATCTCGTTGATCGTCGCGTTCGGCACCGATATGGGTAACGCCGAGGACGCCGCCATGACCTTCGCCGAATCCGTTGCCGAGATCGGCATCGAGGCCGAGGCCGTGGAGCTCAACCAGGTCGAACTCGGCCAACTGCAGGACGCCACCCATTTCGTCGTGGTGGTCTCGACGTTCGGCGAGGGCGAGTTTCCCGATTCGGCGACCCTGTTCTGGGAGGCCATCAGCGCCGACACCGACCGGCTGGAGCATCTGCACTTCTCGGTGCTCGCACTCGGTGACAGCTCCTATGAATTCTTCTGCAACGCGGGAAAGCTGCTCGACGAGCGGCTCGAGGCCCTCGGCGCCCAACGCATGGTCGACCGTGTCGACGTCGACGGCTTCTACGAGGAGCCCGCCAAGGCGTGGACCGCCGACATCATCAAGGTGATGACGGCACAGCAGGGCGGAACGGCACCGCAGCCCGCGGTGTCAGCACCCGAACGGACCGAACCGCGCGAGCGCAACGTTCCGGTGCGCGCCCGGCTCTCGGTCAACCGATGGCTCAACTCGACCGCGTCGGACAAGGAGGTCCGCCACTACGAGGTCGACCTGACCGGGACCGGAATCACCTACCAGGCCGGTGATTCGCTGGCAGTGCACGCCACCAACGACCCTGCACTGGTTCAGGCGCTGCTGGCGGCGTTCGGCGTCGGCGCCGACTACGCCGTCACCGGACACGAGCAGCCGCTCGGTGTGCTGTTGACCGAACACTTCGAGATCCGCACGCCGTCGCGGGCCCTGCTGAATCTGGCCGCCACCCGCACCACCGACGCCGAGGTGACCGCGGCCCTGCAGTCCGGCGATACCCACGGCGGTACCGAGAACTCGTGGCTGTACGGCAAGGATGTGCTCGATATCGTCACGCTGGCCGCCCTGAACGTCGACGAGGTGCTCGACACCCTGCGTCCCCTGCAGTTCCGCGACTACTCGATTGCCTCCAGCCCACTGGAGCATCCTGCCGCGGTGCACCTGACGGTCGCCAGCGTTCGCTACGACCTCGACGGGCGCGCCCACGGCGGGGTGGCATCGACATTTTTGGCGGATCGCTGCCAAGACGTCCTGGTGCACCTGCGTCCCAACACGCATTTCCGGCTGCCCGCCGGCGATGTCCCGATCATCATGATCGGCCCGGGCACCGGCATCGCGCCGTTTCGCGCCTTCCTGCAGGAGCGCCGCGCGACCAAGGCGAGCGGGCCCGCGTGGTTGTTCTTCGGTGACCGGCGCCGCGACACCGATTTCCTCTACGGCGCGGAGTTGCAGAAGTTCGCCGACGCCGGTGTCCTGACCCGGCTGGACCTGGCCTTCTCGCGCGATCAGGAGACCAAGATCTATGTGCAGCAGCGGATGCAGGAGAACGCCGAGGAGTTCTACCGCTGGTTGACCGAAGGCGCATACGTCTACGTATGCGGTGACGCCGACCGGATGGCCAAGGATGTCGATGCGGCCCTGCACGATATCGTCGCCCGCTGCGGCGGTCTCGACGCCGCAGGTGCGCACGCCTACGTCAACGACTTGATCAAGAGTCACCGCTACGTGCGCGACGTGTACTGACCCGGCCGGCGTCGTTGTGCGGTCAGCGCCAGATCCGCCCCCGCAGCAACACCAGGTCGGGGTTGCTCACGCCGACCTCGCGCGGATCTTCGCGGAAACACAGCAGATCCGCCGACGCGCCATGGGCCAGCGCGGGACGGCCCAACCAGGCCCGCGCGTCCCAGCACGCCGCGCCGAGAGCCTCCGTCGCGGTCATCGCCACCCGCCGCAGCGCGTCGATCTCGTCACCGATGCGACCGTGGGCGACCATGCCGCCGGCGTCGGTGCCGGCGAAGATCGGCACACCCGCCTCGTGCGCGGCACCCACCCGTCGGTGGCAGGAGGCGTACAGATCGCGCATGTGTTTCTCGTAGGTCGGGTACTTGGCCGCCTTGTCGGCGATGCCCGGGAAGTTCTCGATGTTGATCAACGTCGGGACCAGCACGGTGCCGTGCTCCAGCATCAGCTCGATGGTGTCCTCGGTGATACCGGTGCCGTGCTCGATGCAGTCGATGCCCGCCTTGATCAGCCCCGGCAGCGCCTCCTCGCCGAAGACGTGCGCGGTGACCCGGGCGCCCTCGGCGTGGGCGGCGGCAATCGCCTCGACCAGCACATCGTCGGACCATAGCGGCGCCAGATCCCCGACTCCTCGGTCTATCCAGTCCCCGACCAACTTGACCCAGCCGTCACCCCAGCGGGCCTGCTCGGCGACGTAGGCAGGTAACTGTGATTCGTCCTCGATATCGATCGGCAGACCGGGCATGTAACGCTTCGGCCGGGCCAGGTGCTTGCCGGCCCGGATGATGCGTGGCAGGTCCTCGCGGTCGTCGAAGCTGCGGGTGTCCACCGGGGAGCCGGCATCACGCAACAGCAGTGCCCCGGCATCGCGTTCGATCTCGGCCTGTTCGACGGCCTCCTCGACCGTCGTCGGCCCACCGGGTCCGAGCCCGACGTGACAGTGCGCATCGACCAGGCCCGGGATGATCCATCCGCCGTCAAATACGGTGTCCGCGTTGCTGATCGGCTCGGCAGACAGCACGCCGCCGTGCACCCACCACTGCACCTGCTCGCCGTCGGGTAACCCTCGGCCTCGAATATGCAGCGGCTGCACGGACTACTTCTGTCCGGGGAACTTCAGCTTGGACAGATCGAAGTTGGCCAGCCCAGGCGGCAGCTCGTCCAGGCCCTTCGGCATGTTGGACAGGTCCGGGAAGCCGCCGGGCATACCGGCACCCAACGGGTTCTTCGGCTGGGTCGGCCCCTTGGCGCCGCGGCCCTTCTTCTTACCGGCCTGCTTGTTCTTGCCCTTGGCCGCTTTACGCTGGGCGTTCTTGCGCCCGAACGGCATTCCCATCTGGCCTGCCATCTGCGACATCATCTTGCGAGCCTCGAAGAAGCGGTCGACGAGCTGGTTGACCTCGGAGACGCTGACGCCGGATCCGTTGGCGATGCGCAGTCGGCGGGAGGCGTTGATGATCTTCGGGTCGGCCCGCTCGGCGGGCGTCATCCCGCGGATGATGGCCTGCACGCGGTCGAGCTGGCTGTCGTCGACGGCGGCCAGGGCGTCCTTCATCTGGCCGGCGCCGGGCAGCATGCCCAGCAGGTTGCCGATGGGGCCCATCTTGCGGATGGCCAGCATTTGCTCGAGGAAGTCCTCCAGCGTCAGCTCGCCGGAGCCGATCTTGGCGGCGGTGGCCTCGGCCTGCTCGGCGTCGAACACCTGCTCGGCCTGCTCGATGAGGGAGAGCACATCGCCCATCCCGAGGATGCGGCTGGCCATCCGGTCGGGGTGGAAGACGTCGAAGTCCTCCAACTTCTCGCCGCTGGAGGCGAACAGGATCGGCACACCGGTGATCTCACGGACCGACAACGCGGCACCACCGCGGGCGTCACCGTCGAGCTTGGTCAGCACGACGCCGGTGAATCCGACGCCGGACCCGAACGCCTCGGCGGTGGTGACGGCGTCCTGGCCGATCATGGCGTCGAGGACGAACAACGTCTCGTCGGGGTTGACCGCATCGCGGATCGCCGCGGCCTGGCCCATCAGTTCCTCGTCGATGCCGAGACGGCCGGCGGTGTCGACGATGACGACGTCGAAGTGTTTGGCCTTGGCCTCGGCCAGACCGGCGGCCGCGACCGACACCGGGTCACCGGTGGTCATCTCATCGATGGTCGCGCCGTCGGGCGACACCCCGGGATGCGGCGCGAACACCGAGACGCCCGCTCGCTCGCCGACGATCTGGAGCTGGTGCACGGCACCGGGACGCTGCAGATCGCAGGCCACCAGCAACGGCGTATGCCCCTGTGCCTTGAGCCATCTGGCGAGCTTTCCGGCCAGCGTGGTCTTACCGGAACCCTGCAGGCCGGCGAGCATGATCACCGTCGGCGGGGTCTTGGCGAAGGAGAGCTGGCGGGTTTCGCCGCCGAGGATTCCGATGAGCTCCTCGTTGACGATCTTGACGACCTGCTGGGCCGGGTTCAGCGCGGCGGATACCTCCGCACCCTTGGCACGATCCTTGATGCGGCCGACGAAGGCGCGCACCACCGGCAGCGAGACGTCGGCCTCGAGCAGGGCAAGGCGGATCTCACGCGCGGTGGCGTCGATGTCGGCGTCGGTGAGCCGGCCGCGGGCGCGCAGCCCCTGGAGAGCACCGGTCAACCGGTCAGACAGCGATTCAAACACCTGGTAAGCGTAACGGTCAGCCATGATGAACTCACGGCGCACTCTGGCCTCGGGCGACAGCGGGCGTTAATCTGTCAACGCCCGCTGACAGAAACGGCCGGAGGCCCCCATGACAACCGTTGACCTCCCCCTCCCCCAGCGCGCCGCGCCGGCCGAGCCGGACAGCACCACCCACATCAGCCAGTGCACCCTGTGCGAGGCGCATTGCGGCATCCACGTCACCGTCACAGACGGTCGGGTCAGCCGCATCGCCGGCAACCCCGCCGACGTCTTCTCCAAGGGCTACATCTGCCCGAAGGCGACCGCGATGGGCGCGCTGCACGACGACCCCGACCGGTTGCGGACCCCGATGCGTCGGGTCGGCGACCGGTTCGAACCGGTCGGCTGGGATGAGGCCTTCACCGAGATCGGCCGACGACTCCGCGCGGTACGCGACCGTCATGGCTCCCACGCGCTGGGCATGTATCTGGGCAATCCGGCCGCGCACAGTTCCGGCGCAGGCTACGGACTGTTGTTGCGGATGGCCCTACGCACGCCGAACTTCTTCACCGCATCCTCGATCGACCAGATGCCTCACGAGTACGCGGCCTGGCAGGTCTTCGGTTCGAACTTCCTGATGCCGGTGACCGATATCGACCGCTGTCACCGACTCGTCGTCATCGGCGCCAACCCCGCGGTGTCCAACGGATCGTTGTCGATCATGCCGGGGGCCAAGCGACGCATCAAGGCGATACGTGAGCGCGGCGGCACGGTCGTCGTCATCGACCCGCGACGCACCGAGACCGCCCGCCTGGCCGATCAGCACGTGTCGGTACGCCCCGGCGGCGACCTGTTCCTACTACTGGGCATGCTGCACGTTCTTGTCACGGAAAACCTTTGCGACACAGCGGCCCTGGCGCGGATCGCATCCGGCTGGACGGAGCTGACCGCGTTGGTCGAGGGGGCCACCCCGGAGTCCATGGCGCCGCGCGCGGGCGTCACTGCAGAACAGATCCGCGCGCTTGCCCGCGATCACGCCGCGGCCGAATCGGCGGCCATCTACGCGCGAATCGGCATCTGCCACCAGGAAACCGGCACGTTGGTCAGTTGGCTGGTGATGGTGATCAACACGGTGACCGGGAATCTGGACCGCCCCGGCGGCACCATGTTCGCGACGCCGATCATCGACGTGCCGGGTCTGGCCAAGCGTCTTCCGATCAAACACGGCACCTACACCGACCGCTCGGGACGGCATCGTTCGTTCCGATCCGAACTGCCGGCCGTCGTGATGGCCGACGAGATGCTTTCCGACGGTCCCGGCCGGATCCGCGCGATGGTCACCTACGCGGGTAACCCGGTGTCCTCGATCCCGCAGAAGGGACGCCTCGACGCCGCGATGGCGCAGCTGGATTTCTATGTGGCCGTGGACATGTACGTCACCGAGACCAGTCGGCACGCCGATTTCATCCTGCCTCCCGTCTCGCCGCTGGAGCGCGAGGACGTCAACCTGCTCACCACCGTCTACAGCGTGCGCAACAATGTCCGCTATCAGCACCGCTCCTTCGAGCCGCCGACCGGGGCGTTGGAGGATTGGGAGATTCTCACCCGACTCGCCCTCGAGCTGGCGCCGGCACCGTTGCGGCGGATGCCCGCCACATTGCGGACCATGCTGATGAGGGCGATCGACCCGATGCGCACCGCAGCCCTGGTGCTGGCCACCGGCCCGTACGGCAGACTGCGCCGCGGCCGCAAAGGCATCACCCTGCGCGCGCTGCGTGACAGCCCGGGCGGTATCGACCTCGGGCCGCTGCAACCCCGGCTGCGGGAGGTCATCGCCACCGCGGACGGCCTGGTCCAGCTGGCGCCGGCGGCGTTCGTCGCCGACGCGGCGGGCCGATTGGCAGCTGCGGCCGAGGATTCCGACGCGGGCCGCTTGCAGCTCATCGGCCGACGCAACCTGCGCAGCAACAACTCCTGGCTGCACAACGCGCCGACCATGACCGGCGGGAACAACAGGTGCACGGTGCTCATGCATCCCGAGGACGCCGGTGCGCGGGGACTGGTTCAGGGTGCGCTGGTGCGCATCGCCTCCGACGTCGGCAGCATCGAGATCCCGGTCGACATCAGCGATGAGATGCGACCAGGCACCGTTGCCGTGCCGCACGGGTGGGGCCATCGCAACACGGGATGGCAGCACGCCAACACCTTGCCGGGGGCCAATGTCAACGAACTGCACGACCCGACACGGGTGGACACCTACACCGGGACGGCGGCGGTCAACAACACCTGGGTGACCGTCTCGCCCGCGACTTAACTGGCTTCCGACACCTTGCGCGGCGGGGTCGGCAGCATCGCGTAGAGCTCGCGTTCCATCTCGGCGCGCACCTCGTCGAGCTTCGTCTCGCCCAGCGCAGGCACCACGATGTGGAACACATCGATGACCACCGAACCCAGCGTCGTCACCTTCGCCCAGGTGATGTCCAGACCACGGCGCTCGATGACCGCGGTGAGCCGCGACAGCAACCCGGGTCGGTCACCGGCGCGGACCTGCAGCACCAGTTCGGCGGGGGCATCGCCGGTGAACCACAGGATGCGTGGCGGCGCCGTGGCACTGGTGGCCGGCACCGAGGCCGGGGTCTCACCCACCCGCGCCGGCCCGGCCGCGGCCTCCAGGTCCCGGCGGGCCAGCATGTCGGCGACGTCCAGACCACCGTCGAGCGCGAGGATGAACTGTTGGCGCAACAGTTCGGCGGCCGGCGGCGTGCCGAAATGCGGTGATACCGCGAAGGTGTTGATGGCCACTCCCTCGTGGCTGTTCACCGACGCCGAGTGCACCCGCAGCGCATTGAGGGCCAGCACGCCGGCGGCCTTGGACAGCAGACCGCGCCGGTCCGGGGCGATCATCGTGACGTTGTGGATGTGAGGTCCTTCGCCAGGGACCATCTCTACGTGCACCCCCGCGTCGGCTGCCAGCTCCAGATACCGCGGATCCACCGGATCGGGGGTGGGCAGCGGTTCACCGGCCATGACGAGTCGGCATCGCCGCACGAGATCGCCGATGAGCGAGGACTTCCAGTCCCCCCACACGCCTGGCCCGGTCGCCAGCGAATCGGCCTCGGCCAGAGCATGCAGCAGCTCCAGCAACAGCGAGTCGCCGCCGAGCGCCTCGGCCACCGAGGCGATGGTGTTGGGATCCTGCAGATCTCGCCGGGTTGCGGTATCCGGAAGCAGCAGGTGGTAGCGCACCATCTTCGAGAGAACCTCGACATCGGAGGGCCACAGGCCCAGCCTGGTGCCGATCTGGGTGGCCAGCTCGGCACCGATGATGCTGTGGTCGCCGCCGCGCCCCTTACCGATATCGTGCACCAGCGCACCGAGCACCAGCAGATCAGGTCTCGACACGCGGGTGGTCAATGCCGCTGCGCGGGAAACGGTTTCGACCAAATGGCGGTCGACGGTCCAGATGTGCACGACATCGCGCGGCGGCAGGTCACGGACGGCCCCCCATTCCGGGAAGAGCCGACCCCACAGCCCGGTACGGTCGAGGGCCTCGACGGTGGGCACCGCGGTCGGGCCCGCGGAGAGCAGCACCAGCAGGTCCTTGAGGGCTTCCCGCGGCCAGGGCGTACGCAATTCGGGAGCCGAACCGGCCAATCGACTCAGCGTGGGAGCCGCGATGGGCAGGCCGGTGATCGCCGAGGCGGCGGCCACCCGCAGGATCAGGCCGGGATCGCGTTCGGGCCGGGCGTCCCGGGCCAGGATGACCTCACCGGCGAACTCGATGACCCCCTCGTCGAGGGGACGCCGCGTCGGACGTCGCAATGCGGCGAAACCCCGGCGCGGCAGGGCATTTCCTGCGGTGCGGATGCCGGCGTCGACGTAGTAGCTGATGGTGCGGGCGGCATCGGAGATCGCGCGCGCCAGATCGAATCGGTCACCGATGCGCAGGGCCGCGCCGATCTCGTCGGCATACTGGGCCAGCACCTGCTCGCGTCCACGCCCGGAGACGCGGTGGAGCTCGGTGCGGACGTTGAGCAGCGACAAGTGCGCCCCGCCGAGCGTTCCGGTGGGCGAGGCGAGCAGCCGGCTCGGGTAGACGTCGGCCAACTGGGCGATGGCAAGTGCGTTGAGCAGCTGGACGTCACGGATGCCGCCGCGACCGTTCTTCAGATCGGGCTCGGCTCGGTGGGCGATCTCGCCGCTGCGTTCCCACCGCGCCTTGGTGTGTTCGACGAGTTCTTCGAAGCGACCGGCGATGCCGATCCGCCACTGTCGGCGGGCGCCGCCGGTCAACAGCGCGGACAGCTCTGCATCACCGGCGATGTGGCGGGCGTCGAGCATCGCCATGCCGACCGCGATGTCCTCACCGGCGACCTTCAGCGCCTCGGGAACGGTCCGGACGCTGTGGTCGATGCGAATGTTGGCATCCCACAACGGGTACCACAGGAGTTCGGCAACCCGGCTGACCACATCGGCGGGCATGTTGTCGTGCAGCAGCGTCAGATCGAGATCCGAATAGGGCAAGAATTCGCCACGACCCAGTCCCCCGGTGGCGACGATCGCGAAACCGCTGGTGGCGGTGATACCGATCTCGGTTGCCTTGGTGGACAACCAGAACTCGTGCAGGTCGAGCAGCGCGTCGCGCAGACCCGCCGAATCCAACTGCTTACCGCCGGTGTTGAGAAGTTGTGCGGTGGCCTTTGCCAAATCGGTGGCCGGACGCGGCGATCCCGCCGCCGGGGCTTCCCATCGGGCTGCCCCGGCGGCGGGATCTGGTGTCTGATCAGTCATTTCGGTCCTCCCCCGGCCCTACGTTGAACGGTCTTGCGTACATGGCCGGGAAACGACCTCCATCACCGGATGATCAGAGGGCGTCGACTCCGCGCTCTCCCGTGCGCACCCGCACGACGGTGTCCACCGGGCTCACCCACACCTTGCCGTCGCCGATCTTTCCGGTGCGGGCGGCCTGGACGATGACATCCACGACCTTGTCCACGGCCGAGTCGTCGACGACGACCTCGACGCGCACCTTGGGCACGAAGTCCACCGAGTACTCGGCGCCGCGGTAGACCTCGGTGTGGCCCTTCTGGCGGCCGTAACCCTGCACCTCGCTGACGGTCATACCGAGGATGCCCGTCTGCTCCAGACCGGTCTTGACGTCTTCGAGAGTGAATGGCTTGACGATCGCGGTGATCAGTTTCATATGGTCGATCCTTCCAGGACTGGAGTCAATTGTTCGCGATCATGCGAGTTCATAAGCGGTTTCTGCGTGCTCGGTCTCGTCGATGCCGGTGGCCTCTTCCTCTTGACTGACTCGCCAGCCTAGTGGCTTGACCACGAAGGCGATGATCGTCGTCAGCACCGCGGTGAACAGCAGTGCCACACCTGCGATCACGACCTGGACCACCAACTGCTTGTAGTCACCGCCGACGAAAAGCCCGGTTTCGGTGGCGAAGAAGCCCAGCGACACGGTGCCCCAGAGGCCGGCGATCAGGTGGACGCCGACGACGTCGAGCGAGTCGTCATAGCCGAACTTGTACTTCAGCCCGATTGCCAGGGCCGACAGGATGCCCGCGATCGCACCGACGACCAGTGACCAGACCGGGGTCAGATTGCCGCAGGCCGGGGTGATGGCGACCAGACCGGCGACCACACCGGAGGCGGCGCCGACGCTGGTGGCATGCCCGTCACGCAGACGCTCCACGAGCAACCAGCCGAGCATCGCGGCCGCGGTGGCGGCGGTGGTGTTGACCCACACGAGGCCGGCGACCATATCGGCACCACCCTCGGAACCGACGTTGAAGCCGAACCAGCCGAACCACAGGATGGCCGCGCCGAGCATCACGAACGGGATGTTGTGCGGACGGAATGCGGTCTTGCCGAAACCGGTCCGCTTGCCCAGCAGGATGGCGAGCACCAGCGCCGCCATACCGGCGTTGATATGCACCACGGTGCCACCGGCGAAGTCGATCGGTGCGACGTTGGCCGCGCCTTCCTCGTCGACACCGAACAGCTTGGCCGCCAGGCCCTGATCGCTACCGGAGAGCAGACCGCCACCCCAGACCATGTGCGACAGCGGGAAATACACGAAGGTGACCCACAGACCACCGAAGGCCAGCCAGGTGCCGAACTTCATGCGCTCGGCGACCGCTCCGCTGATCAGGGCGACGGTGATGACGGCGAAGGTCAGCTGGAAGGCGACCCAGACGATGGCGGGGACGGTGCCGAAGCCACCGAGAACGTAGGACTCGGCGCCGTTGATCTCGCGCACCTCGGTCAACTGGTTGACCCCGAAGAGCGAGAACGGGTTATCGAAGAACAGGCCGGGCGTCTCGCCGGTGTGCGCGGAGGCGAAGGACATCGAGTAGCCCCACAGCACGTAGATGACGCTGACCAAGCCGAGCGAACCGAAAGACATCATCATCATGTTCAGCACGGACTTCTGCCGGGACAGACCTCCGTAGAAGAACGCCAGGCCCGGGGTCATGAACAGCACCAGGGCGGCGGATGCGAGCACCCATGCCGTGTTGCCGGAGTCCAGGCCTCCGGGGCCGAACGGCAGGAAATTTTCGTCGGGTATGGCCAGGGCCACATCGTGCAAGCCAGGAACCACTTTGTATGAACCTCCTTGGGAAATGCGCCGCTGTAATCGGCCTCCCGAAGAGACTCTTTTGCCCTCGTTTCATCGGTGGTTCACCGATGTTTCGCGTGCGTGAACGGATTCCCGTTGTCTGTTACACCTGTGTTTCCCGGTTGCGCACGCGCTATCCGAGCAGCGCGTCGACGAAAGCCGAGGGCTCGAATGGGGCCAGATCGTCGGGTCCCTCACCGAGACCGACCAGCTTGACCGGGACGCCGAGTTCCTGCTGCACGCGGAACACGATGCCGCCCTTGGCCGTGCCGTCCAGTTTGGTCAGCACCACACCGGTGATGTCGACGACCTCGGCGAAAACCTTGGCCTGCGGCAGGCTGTTCTGGCCGATCGTGGCGTCGAGAACCAGGAGCACCTCGTCGACCTTGGACCGCTTCTCCACCACACGCTTGACCTTGCCGAGTTCGTCCATCAGACCGGTCTTGGTGTGCAGCCGGCCCGCGGTGTCGACGACGACGACGTCGGCGCCGGTCGCAATACCCTTGTCGACGGCGTCGAAGGCCACCGAGGCGGGGTCGGCACCCTCGGGCCCGCGCACGACATCGGCACCGACCCGCGAGGCCCAGGCCTGTAGCTGATCGGCGGCGGCGGCACGGAAGGTGTCGGCGGCGCCCAGCACGACGCGGCGGCCGTCGGCCACGAGGACGCGGGCCAGCTTGCCGACGGTGGTGGTCTTGCCGGTGCCATTGACGCCGACAACGAGCAGCACCGAAGGCTTGTCCTGGTGCGGTAGCGCCCGGATGGAACGGTCCAGGTCGGGACGCAATTCGGAGATCAGTACCTCTTTGAAGATCGCGCGGGCGTCGGCCTCGGTGCGGACCGAGGCGCTGGCCATCTTGGCGCGCAGCGAAGCCAGAATCGACTGGGTGACGACGGGGCCGAGGTCGGCGATCAGCAGGGTGTCCTCGATCTCCTCCCAGGAGTCCTCGTCGAGGTCGCCGCCGCCGAGCAGCCCCAGGACGCCGCGGCCAAGGGTGCTCTGCGATTTGGCGAGGCGGCCACGCAACCGCTCGAGGCGGCCCTCGCTGGGTGCGATGGGTTCGATGACCGCGGCCGGCTCCGGCTCAGGTTCAGGTGCGGGCTCGGGCTCGGGCTCCGGCTCAGGTGCGGGCTCGGCTGCGGGCTCGTCAGCCGGTGCGGGCTCGTCGATCGGCGGCTCGGCAGGAGTCTCGACCGCCGGCTCGGGCAGCGTGACCTCGGAGATCGTGCGCTTGGGCGCATCCCGCGGCACGGCCGCGTCGTCGCCGACGCCCGGAAGGCCGGTGGTGTCGATCCGTTCGACCGGCGGCGCCGCCGTCGAGGAGCTGAACGTGATGCCGGTCGAGGCTTTGTAACCACCCGACTTGTCGATCTCGGTGGTGGTCTCGGGAGCGGAGAGACTGATCCGACGCTTCCGGTAGCGCACCAGTCCGACGACCAGTGCGACGACGACCAGTACGGCTATGACCGCGAGCGCGATCCACAAGGCATCAGACACCCGGTCATTGTCTCAGGGACCGACGGCGGGGTTCCTGGCGCACTCCGCCGGGTCGGTCCGGATGTGGCAATGTCGATCCGGTGAGCATCGGCCCCGGCTTCGACGACCGCATGCAGGTGCGCAAGCGTCGGCATATCGACGTCTGCCTATCCGAGGCCGTCCAGTACCAGTCGGTGCGCACGGGGTTGGAGCGCTACCGGCTGCCCTACAACGCGCTCACCCAGACCGATCTGGCCCGCATCGACCTGAGCACGCAGTTCCTCGGTGAGCGACTGGCCGCGCCGGTGCTCATCGGCGCCATGACGGGCGGCTCGGAATTGTCGGGCACCATCAATCGCCATCTGGCCGCGGCCGCACAGTCACTCGGTGTCGGGATGATGCTCGGCTCGCAGCGCATCATGCTCGGTGACGCGTCGGTCACCAGTTTTCATGTGCGCGATATCGCCCCCGATGTGCTGCTGATCGGCAATATCGGGCTGGCGCAGGTGGGTGTGGACGTGGTGCCGTCGTTGCGCGATGCGCTGGCATCGGTGGGCGCCGACGCGCTGGCGGTGCATACCAATCCGCTGCAAGAGGCGATGCAGTACGAGGGTGACACCGATTTCGCCGGGTCGCTGGCCCGACTGCAGCAGGTGATCGCGTCGGTCGGGTATCCGGTGCTGGTCAAAGAGGTGGGTCACGGGATCGGTGGGGTTGCCGCGCGCGGGTTGGCCGATATCGGGGTGGCCGCCGTCGACGTGGCAGGGGCCGGCGGGACGTCGTGGGCACGCGTCGAACAGTTCGTGCGCTACGGCTCGGTGACCGATCCGGATGTTGCCGAGTGGGGAATTCCGACCGCTCAGGCCTTGGTGGAGGTCCGTTCTACGCTGCCGTCGATGCCGCTGGTCGCCTCCGGTGGCATCCGCACGGGGATGGATGCGGCCAAGGCGATCGCGCTGGGCGCCGATGTGGTCGCGGTGGCGCAGCCGTTGTTGGTGCCGGCGATCGAGTCCGCCGCCGCGGTCGAGGATTGGCTGGGGCGTTTCATCGCTGAGCTGCGGGTGTGTTTGCACGGATGCGGCGCACCCGATCTGGCGGCATTGCGCGCCGGCGGGATCGACAGGGTCTAGAGCCAGAGGTAGAGCGCCGACAACAGGGCCCACAGCCCCACGCAGTACGCCTCGAACGCCGCGCGCAGCGCGATCGGTGCGTGGCGCAACTCCATGAAGTCCAGCCCGACCAGGCGCACCTTGATGGCGGCGATGCCGAGCACCAGCACCGCCACCAGTGATCCGGTGCCGTGCTCGGCACCGACCGCCCAGGACAGCACGGTCGCGGCGACCAGGAACAGCCAACTGGCGCCCGCCCGATTGGTGAGTAGTTTCAGTGCCGTCATCAGCTGACCAGATAGAGCAGGGCGAACAGGACGATCCACAGCAGGTCGACCAGGTGCCAGAAGCAGGCGGCCCCTTCGACCAGCGCGGTGCGGGTGTCGTTCAGGTCGTGTCGGCGGGTCTGGCTCAGCACGAAAGCCAGCGCACCCAGACCCAGGCACACGTGGAACAGGTGCAGGCCGGTGAGGATGAAGTAGTACAGGTAGAAATCGTTGGCGCCGGGCCCGTGTCCCGCGGCACCCAGCGAGACGTACTCGTAGACCTTGAGCGCGATGAAGGTCAGGCCCAGCACCATCGCAGCTGCCGCCGCCCTCGTCGCCAGGGCGTGCTGGTTGGCCCGGATCGCGTTGATGGTCAGTACCACGCAGAGCGAACTGGTGAGCAGCACAAGGGTATTGGTGACGCCGACCCCGATGTGCAGGGTGGTGCGCGCCGCATCGAACACCTCCGGCGCCGTGGCGCGTTCGACCAGGAAGGTGACGAAGAAAGCGCCGAACACGAGCATGTCGCCGAACAGGAACACCCAGGTGCCGCTTTCACCGGGGATGCGCCGGTTAACGATTGGCGCGGCCATGGCGCTCACGCGCGGGCCCGCGCGCCCTGTTCGGCGCTGATCGATTTCAGCATCACTGCCGTGGTGCTGAACAGCCACACCACCAAGACCAGGCCGGGAATGTAGAAGGCGAAGACACCGTCCCAGGCCAGCGGGCCATCGTTGAAGACGACCACGACGCAACCGGGCAGTGAGAGCGTGGCGACCCAGAGGTTGAGGTAGCCGTACCAGCGCGGAAAGGTCGGCGGGTCCCCCTTGTCGATGAATGCGGCGGCAGCCAGCGTGAGGTTCTGGATGATGATGGTGCCGACGATGCCGATGAACCACAGCCAGAACACATCGTTGAGGGCTTGGGTGAGTTCGGCGGACCGTTCCTCGGGACGGAAGGCTGCGACGCCGAGGAAGAACTGCGGGAACAGCAGGGCGGGCACGAATACGGTTGCGGCCATCAACTGGGTCATCGACAGCATGCCCCAGCCGCCCTCGGCACGTCGGATCCGCAGGATGATGGCGGCCAGGAAGGGCAGTGCCAGAACGGCGCTGAGCAGTGCGCCCGACACACCGAACCGGATCCAGAGCTTGTGGTCGACGAAGAAGGCGGCGATCTGGTCGGCGGAGTCGGCCGGCGACAGCGGCGGGAACAGTTGGGCTATACCGGAAAAGCTGGCGCCGTAGAGCAGGATCATGACGGTTCCGCACCAGGCGCCGATGCGTTGCAAGGTCAGCTCCACAGCGGCAGGGTACCGATGTAGCGACTTAAGTTTTGTCACTTTTGCCGTTTTTTGGTTTCGACAAGCCTCTCCCAAACAGGTGCACTTTCTGGCATCGTCCGGCAAATAGACTCAAAGGGCTGGATCGGGGGACGGAGATCAGGTGGGTGCGCTCGAGGGATTCTTGTCGACGTGGGACAAGGCTCGCCAGACGTTCGGGGCGGGGGTCCCCCAGACCGGTGAGCAGTTCGACCAGAGCGCACAGTTGCAGCAGCTGCAGTCCACGGTGCAGACCGCCGCACCGGGGTCAGCGTGGTCAGGTACGGCCGCCAACGCCTACGGCGAGGTGAACAAGGAACACGCCCGGGTGCTGGGCGAGCTGGCCGTACTGGACAGGCGGTTGGCCAATCACGTCAACGAGTCGGCCAACGTGGTCGCCACCGGCCGGCAGAATCTCGACAACTTGCGCCAGTGGGTCGTCGACGCCGCGGCATCGGTGCCACCCGGAAAGAACCGGGAGCAGTTGATACTGCCGATCGTGCAGAAGGGCCTCGGCGAGCTGTCCGGGATCGTCAGCACATCCAATTCCGAATTGAACCGGGTGGCCGGTGACATCACCAAGCTGGGCACCGAGTGGGATGCGTTGCAGGACCAGAAGTTCGGCGGTGCGGGCAAGGAGGACAAGCCCGAGCAGCGGGATGATGAAGTGCAGCTGGTGAGCAACGAGGAGCCGTTGGCCGAGGACGGTGACCTGAAACCCGAAGACATGGAGGAGCTTGTACATCAGGCCGTGCAAGAAGGTAATCCAGAGGCGGCCGCCAAAGTCGACAAGATCCTCGACTCAATAAACGAAAATCAGTTGGGCCCGCACAGCAAAGAGAACCCACTAACCCCTGTTCAAGCCGAACTCGTAGGCCAGATGCAGGCACAGATGAAGCCAATGTCCTTGGCCGACCTCAATGCGGCTCGGGAACGGCTCGGCGACAACAAGAACATTCTCATCAACGCAATGCACGTGATGAGCGACCCGGACGTTACATACCCTCGCCACGATGGTGACGGCGCGCAAATTGTTCCGTCGGGCCCCGGCGTCCCTCTGCCCAACAACGGTGTACTGCCGGGGGATACTGGCGCCTTGCCGGATGGCGTCCAAGCCGTGCTGAATGAGCGTGGCAACTTCTTGGGCCCGCCGGATCCGTCCGTTGGCTACCCAGGCAGTCATACCGACCTCGAAGCTCCACATCGCGAGGCGGCCGCGAACAATATGAAGAACCTTGCCGACATCATTGGTGAGGGCGATCCGCGCTTCCAGCAAGGTTCCCAGCTCGATCGCGAAATGATGGCCAACGCGAAAGAGTGGCTCGCGGCCCAGGAAGGCCCTACCGGCCAAACTCAGGAGCACTGGGGCGACGAGGTTGTCGAACGAGTATTTGACACAGCTGGACGCGACACGGTGGTCTCGCACGACATGCTGACCACTGATCGGGACTTCATGCAAGACGTTCTTACACATGAGTGGCAGGACGACGGACAATCAGCACGCACGCTGACCGACTGGATCCACGACTCATCGACTTCGCCTGATCCCGATGTTCGCGAAAGAGCGGGTCAGACCGCAAGTGCCATCGCCTCGTACATTGGCGACCCGAAGAACGAGAACATCCTCATGAACAACAGCACAGGCTCCCAGCCAAACATGTCTTTGGGCCAGATGAACCCGGAGCTGACGACAAGTCTGGCAAATGCAATCAGCCCGTACATGGACGAAATGGCTGGTCGACCCATCAGTTCCGAAGGCACAACGGGATGGAACTCCATTGACAACTCCTCTGACCTTTCCTACCCCCATGCTGTCCATGTGATGGGCGTCCTCGGCACCGGCGAGGACGCCGCCCGCATCCTGGACAGCCGGTCTGCTGAGGTCCAAGCCGCCTACATCAATGAATACGCAAACTCGGTGATCGACAGCCACGGACAGTTATCGGATTCATCAGCAATGGAAGCCGCCGGGAGGTTGAAAGGCATCACGGCCGAAGGGGCGTTCATGTCGACCTCAGACATCGAGTCCGATGCCACAAAGGCCCGACAGGCCGCCTGGGACCGGATGGCACGCAACTACGACGCTTTCGCTGCGTTGGCAGGCGGCGTGCCGCACGCGGGCCCGGCGCTTGGAGTGGAATCGGTGCTTATGAAGGATGCGATTCTCGGTCCCCGACCCGAATCTGCCAACCTAGGTGAAACTCCAATCGAGAGTACCGTTGGCGTGAAGTCGGCGCTGGCAACGGCTTTCATGATGAATGGGATTGGCGATCCCGCGGATATCGCCCGACTATCACCCTTCGACTCTGACGGTGACGGGCAACTGAATATCCCGTCCGACGATGTATATGACGAGTCTGCGGGACGCTATCAAAATGCTTTAAATATCTACTTCAGCAATCTGAGCGACTCGATCAGCGATCCGCTGGACGACTACGATAGGGCATATCGTGACGTCGTTCGCTAAACTCTCACTCAAGGGGACGATAGCGTTTTCGTTGGCCGCCATGCTTGTCACCGCTTGCGGGAATCACGGAGATTCAGGGCCAAAACCCGCAACCAGGTCCATGACCGCCCCTCAAACCGAATTTACTAATTGGCCGCCCCAGGTTGACCAATTTCGGTTCCACTGGTCAGCGGCGCCTTCGATCGACTTGGGGACCGGCCCATCGGTCGCGCTGCGGGCGTATGTGGAGTCCTACGTACTCGTCCAGATCTCAGGCGTAGAGACAGCCACGTACCCCGGCTTCGACCGCGCTACCCCAGCAAATGTGGGTAGCCCCGGCAATCCGGATCCGCTCTTCCAGCTCGTTGACGTGAGGCCGTCACCACCGACATCGAACGTCGAGCATGAAGACAATCGCCGTGTCGCCGGTTATCAACCAACGCATGTTCTGAGCCTCGAACCCCACGGCGCTAGTTACCGAGCAACCGTCTGCCTTGGTTTGTACTCCGTCTACCGAACCGTCGGAGACACGCAAGACAGGTACGTGTCGGCGCTAGCTGATCCGGCCACTGGCCGTGCCATGTACACCGGCAGCGGCAAGGCACGTGAGGGCGGAGTCGATGTCTGGGTAGTCGAACTAACGAACAGAGGTCCGCAGGTCGCCGTTGAGTCTTCGGCTCCTGACGGTCCGCAAATCGGCACCCGTCCGGCACCCATGGGTGACGTGTTCGGCAACTGGTCCATAACCGGACGCAGTTCAGGCGTTTGGGGAACGATCGAAAGCACCGAAGACGTCGTCACACCAGAGATTCAAAAGCAGTGCGCAGCGGCCATGCCTGATGACGCCGCCACTCGCGAAGCGATGGCAAACGGATTTCACCAGAAGCCGCCGCCCCACGGCGATGCGATCCCTGGTTGGCCGGCCACGGTCAAGTGACAAAGCGATGGCACAGACACCGACGAATCCGGTAGGTACTGACCGAAGCTCGTCCTGCAAGAAAGAAGTGCACGTGACGCACTGCGCCTCGGCTTAAACTGAGGAACGGGCAGGATGGCTAGCATCGGTTCGGTGAGACTCGACGGCGATGGGGGTGGATTCGTGACGGCGCGCGATTCTCAGAGGTGGCGCCAGTGACGAATCCTCCGCCGCCCGGTTGGGAACCTCCTCACCAAGGTCCTCAACATCCTTTTGGTCGGCAACCGCAGCATGAGTTTGGACGTACACCTGTACCACCTGGGTGGCCACAGCCGCCAGCGCCAGCCAAGAACAACGGTCTGAAATGGTCGCTAATAACTGTCGCAATACTGCTAGTCATCGCCATTTCAGTTGGCGCCACGCTGCTGTTCACCCGCGACGGCAACGCTGGTCACACCCCGAATGGAGCCGATACTGCCGCCAACGGCTTCGCGAGTATCCGAGACTCCGGGCCAGTTCGAGTCATAACGGAGGATCCGTCGTGCGCACCGTCGCGTCCAATCCTTGACACTTTGTCGAAGCAGGAAAGCCAGGGATGGCACACCCGAGACCCATCAATCCCAGCTTCATCCTGGACGGCAACGGAACGGGCAACTCATGAAGCGGTAGCCGCCGCCATGCGTCGCGCGGCAGATCAGTCCGTCGCGCTTGCCAAGATGACGACGAATCGTGTTATGCGCGAACTGTATGAGCAATCCATAGCTTACTGGCGCGCATACGCGGATAGTGTTCCTACTTACAGGCCAATCGACAACGAGCTAGCTAGGGTAGCGACTGCATCATCAAGCGCAATTGTTGCAATATGCGCAGCAGTAAACAACCGCTCTGCAGCCGCGCGCAGCCCACTCGTGAAGCAAGCTGCGCCGCCATCGATTCCGAGCGAACCACTTGCGACTGAGAATCCGACCATGTTCATGGATTCTGAAGCGAACAGCAAGTGCGACGATTGGAAGGACAGATTAGATCAGTTCGATGTCGACGCAGCCAGTTGGTTCAGCTTGGATGCCAATATCCCGGCGAGCGAGTGGACACCCGAGCAGCGAAGTTCGATGGAACACATTGCTTCAGTTATGTCCAAGTATGCAGAGGATCTGGAACGCATAGGAAAGGACAGTGGCAGCGCGATATTTGATGACTTCGCCAATCTCGCGGGACAATATTGGCGCGCTTTTGTGGAAGCCATCCCCTCGTATACGACTGATGATAGCTATCTATCAAGTGCAGCGTCTCAGGCTGGCTTCATTTTGTACAACGCCTGCGCCTACTCGGACGGCAAATAGTTGACCTTCGCCAGGCCTACAGGCAACTACGCCGACCAAATGACCAGCGATGGCGGTTGGCCCGACGTTGACGAGCAGGATTACCTGAACCGCGCGGAGGCTCTCGGTGAAATACTGCAGGGGCTTTCACACAGCACCGATCTATGGTCGCGCGAGGGAAGCGAGTTATCTGCTGGCGTAGTTTGGTACGGAGCTGGCGCTTCCGCTGGTTCCGATGCTGTACAAGGCCGAATTCGGTCAATGACTCGGACCCAATATGATCTAGCGCGTGCAATAGCCTGGATGAACTTTATATTCGGCGTGGTTCTAACAACAAAAGTCTCCATTTTTGATCGCGTTACTACCGCCCAGAGCCAGATTGCAGCGCTGGACGGTGCTGATCTAAGACCTGAAGTCCGACAAAAAAGAATAGATGAGATAGTAAATAAAACACGCGAAGAAAACATTGCGGCTGTCGCCTCGGCAGCGGCCGAATCTAAATATTCGAGTTTGAATCTCACGGACGAGCAGATCAGAGCTGGCCTTGAGGGACTTTCACGCAACAACGGACCTGCGCCAGTCACGGCGTCATCAAATGCGGCTGCCGGACGCGAGCCCGCTAGCAACACTAGATCAAATTTCGTGAGTCAAGGAGGTCCAGCGGCGGCGCCGCAGAAGGCCGGGCAACAATCTAGCAGCATGCTTTCTCCTCCAAACGAACAATCTCAAGGCTCCCCCCCATCCGAACAGTCACAATCCGCGGGGCAGCCACAGCCTGTAGCGAATCAAAGCGGATTCACTGCTCCGCCTCCACCTGAAGACACGCCGACGCCGGCACCCGTACCGCAACCTGTCTCCGCTCAGGGCAACATCACAGCGCCGTCCGCGGGTCCGCCTACGCCAACTGGCATAGGCGGAACTCCTGGCACTTCGACTGGAATCAGTACTACGACCCCAGTCGCAGGTCCTCGTGGGACCTCAGGATCTATGCCTAGTTCGACAGGCAGCGGTTCGTCATCCGGCGGCGGCTTGGGCGCCGGGGGTACTTCAGGCGGAGTTGGAGGCGCTTCCGGCGGCAGCCCCCAAGCTCCCGCAGCCTCGGCCGGCAGCGGTACCGGATCTGGTGCCGCGCCAGTCAATACGCCCCAGCAGGACTTCCAAAAGGGCTTCAGCGACATCACCAAGGCCGCAGGCACGACGCAACCTCCGCTGACCCAAGCACCTTTAGGCCAGCCGACCCCGGCACCCGCAACACCGGCACCCGCGGTCTACCAGGCACCCGACACATCCAGTGCAACCTCGCCGGCCGCCGCGGTCAACCACACCGGTGGGCCCGTAGCACCCAGCGCTCCCGCACCCGCGGCACCCGCCGCGCCCCCGACCGGAGCCCCGCCCATGCCACTGGCTCCCCCATCGACACCGGCTCCGGCCGCACCGGTCGCACCCGCGGCCGGATCCGTCGGCCCCGCCATCGCACCGACCTCGACCAGCCAAGGCGCCGCGGGCGCGGCGGCCGCCCCGGTCCCGATCTCGGCCGCGCGCGCCGAACGCGATGCCATTGCCGCCGCAGCGACCGCAGGAGCCCTGCGCCGCAAGGGAAACAATCCACGCCAACTGGCCAGGCACATTGCCGCCGCACTCAACGTCGACATCACCGACCCCAGCCTGTTCTGGATCACCGGCGTCACCGGCGACGGTCAGATCCTGGTCGCCAACAACTACGGGCTCGCCTACATCCCTGAGCACGTCCAACTGCCACCACAGGTCAAGATGGTCTCCGCCGACGAATCCATCCCCGCCTCCACCCGAGGCACCTGGGCCACCTATCCCCTGCTCGCCCTGCAGGAATGGGCACGCCACCACAACCTCACCCTGCAGGCCGTCATCGGCACCGAAGCAAACCTCAAAGGCTTCGACCTCGGCGCCGCCCGCGACATCCTCACCCCGGAAGACATGCCTGACACCGGAAAGATGCAGGGCCGCAGCCGACTTGAAGTCATCGCTCCAGCTGTCGCCACCAAACTCGCAACGGTGGGACCAGCCGGGCTGGCCGAACTCCTTCCGCCCACCCCCGCCGACGCCACCCCACCGCCGGACAACCGGATCAACCTGCTGCTCGAAGTGTGCAAGCCGCTACTGAGCGCCAACCCCGACCGCGCCGGCGCCCACCTCAAAGCGATGATCACCTACGCCGACCACCTGCAAGCCGTCGCCCTGCACAAAGCGCAGACCGCACTCGACCCCGAACTCCAACGCGCCGCCATCACCGACTGGATCTACTGGCAGCACATCAGCGTGCTCACCACCGAAGCCCTACCGGCAATGGTCAGCTGAAACACGTAGTACTACAGGCAGTACCAGTACTACGGGTAGTACTACGTTCGCGGAGGCATTGTCGCCTGGCCTGCCGACAGCGCGCCCTAGAGATTGATCGCCGCGTTGTCTTCAGCGGCACGCGACGGCTTGTCGACCGGAGCACGCTCACCACGCTCGCCCGCTTCCGAACGCTCCTCGGGCTTCGACTCGCCGTCCTTTGAATCCTTGTCGGAGAACTGCTCGACGATCTGCTGAACCTGCTCCCCGACCTGCTGGGCGCCCTGCATGGCCGACTGCGGCAGCGACGCCACCATCCCACCGACCTGCTGAGGAATCTGTGCGGCCTGCTGGGCCATCTGCATCGGCATCCCGAGCATGCCGCCCATCTGCCCCATCCCGCCGGCGCCAGAAGCACCAGCGGCTCCTACAGCACCGGCCGCAGACGCCGGGACAGCCGCACCAGCGGCCCCGGCAGCTGCAACGCCACCTGCGGCGCCGCCACCGGCACCCGGCGCACCGGCAGCAGACGGCGTGATCGCCTCTTCGATCTTGCTCTTGAGGTGCGCATCGCCTTGGCCGTACCGGCGGGCCGCCTCGATCACCGACTCGGCCGTCCCGGTCGCCGCCGTCTTCAGTGGGGGCAATCCCTCGATGATGGGCGCTTCGGCCTTGGGAATATCGGCGGCCAACGCCTGGGAAAGTGCATCGGACCCCAAGGAGGGAGTGAACGGCTCGGGCGCATCCGGCAAACTCTGCGCCGCGGCGAGTAGCCGCTCACCCGCAGCGTTCAGCAGTTCGGCGTCAACTTTGAGATCCATCGGGCCACCTCCAACCCCAAAAACCCTACCGGAGCCCCCGACCCCCGGCGCACACCAAAATCAGCCGGTCCCCACCAGGTCCTGACCACGCATCCGCTGCGAGATCACCTGAGTGATGCCGTCGCCCTGCATGGTGACCCCGTAGAGCGCGTCCGCGATCTCCATCGTCGGCTTCTGATGCGTGATCACGATCAGCTGCGACTTTTCCCGCAATTGCTCGAACAGGCCGAGCAGACGCCGCAGGTTCACATCGTCGAGGGCGGCCTCGACCTCGTCCATGATGTAGAAGGGCGACGGCCTGGCCCGGAAGATCGCGACCAACATCGCCACCGCGGTCAGTGACTTCTCACCACCGGACAACAGCGACAACCGCTTGACCTTCTTGCCGGGCGGACGAGCCTCCACCTCGATACCGGTGGTCAACAGGTCGTCGGGGTTGGTCAGCAGCAACCGTCCTTCACCGCCGGGGAACAGCGATGCGAACACCTGGGTGAACTCACGCTCCACATCGGCATAGGCATCGGCGAACACCGTCAAGATGCGCTCATCGACATCGGCGATGACATCCATCAGATCCTTGCGGGCCGCCTTCACGTCCTCCAACTGCGTCGAGAGGAAGTTGTAGCGCTCTTCCAGCGCCGCGAACTCCTCCAGCGCAAGCGGATTCACCCGGCCCAGCTCCGAGAGCTCCCGTTCGGCTTTCTTCGCCCGGCGCTCCTGAGTGGGCCGGTCGAACGGCATCGGCGCCGGCGCGGTGACCTGTTCCCCGCGCTCGCGTGCCTGCTCGTACTCGGCCATCTCAAGCTCGGTCGGCGGTAGCGGCACATCCGGTCCGTACTCGGCAATCAAATCCGCTGCGGCCAAACCGAACTGCTCCAGCGCCTGCTGTTCGAGCTGCTCGATACGCAGGGCCGCTTGGGCTTTGGCGACCTCGTCGCGGTGCAGCGAATCGGTCAGCGCGGTCAGCCGCGCCCCCAGTTCGGTGACCTCGGTGCGCACCCGGTTCAACGCCTCGGCCTGCGCACTCCGTTCGACGGCAAGCTGATCGCGGGTCCTCGACGCCAACGCCACCGCCGACGCCAGCCGAGCGGCCACCGTACAACCGGCATCGGCGACGGCCGCGGCCACCGTTGCCGCGTGCTCGCGCGCCTCCCTGGCCCGTGCCGCGCGCAAGCGGGACTCGCGCTCGGCCGCAGCAGATCGACGCAACGAATCTGCCCGGCCCCGGACGGCATTGGCGCGTTCCTCGGCGGTGCGCACGGCAAGCCGCGCCTCCACCTCGGTCGCGCGGGCGGCCTCGGCCGCCATGGTGAACTCCTGGCGCTCATCGGAATCGTCGACCTCGAACATCGGCGTCTGCTGCGCGTTGTGCAGTCGGGATTCCAGTTCGGTGAGCTCCTCGACGGTGGCGGCGCGGCCGGTCTCCAACTCATCGCGTTGCTTGAGCAGCCGCTGCCACTCGGCGTCGGCATTGCGCGATTCCTGCCCCAGGCGGCCCAGCTGCTCATAGACCGACGAGATCGCCGCATCCGACTCGTTGAGCGCCGCCAGCGCCTGTTCGGCGGCGTCCTGGCGGGCCGCCTGTTCTTCCTTGGCACCGGCCAACGCGGCCGCAAGCTCACCGGCCTGACGCTCGGCCGCCTCCAATTCGGTGCGGGCCTTCTCGATCTCGGAGGCGATCTCCAGGGTGGACACCTTGCGATCGGAACCGCCGCTGACCCAGCCGGCGCCGACCAGGTCTCCTTCGAGTGTGACCACCTGCAGATGCGGCCGGGCCGCCACCAGATCCAGTGCCGCGGAAAGCTCATCGACCACGACCACACCGGACAACAGCGCAGCGGTGGCGCCCCGCAACCGTTCCGGCGCCTCGACCAGATCGACCGCCCACTGTGCACCGGCCGGTAGAACCTCGTCGTCACGGCTACCATGTGCCGGCCAGTCCCCCAACAGGATCGCCGCACGGCCGCCGTCGGCTTCCTTCAGCGCGGCGACCGCGGCACGCGCGGTGCCGACGTTGTCGGCGGCCAGCGCATCCGCGGCCGGCCCCAGCACCGTGGCGACTGCGACCTCGTAGCCCGCGCGGACCCGAAGCAACTTCGCGACCGAGCCGAACAGGCCTGCGTCCGAGTGGTTTTCGAGCAACCAGGCCGCGCCGTCCTTACGCTCCAAGCCCACCGACAGGGCGTCGATGCGGGCCTGCAGCGACACTGCGGAACGCTCGGCACTGCGTTCGGCCGCCTGCAGTTCGGCCACTCGCTCGTCGGCAACACGCAATGCGGAAACCGACCGATCGTGCTGATCGTCGAGTCCCACCTCACCCTCGTCGAGCTCACCGACGCGGGCCTGAACCGTCTCGAATTCGGCCTGCGCCTTCTGCACGCGCGCGGCCGCTTCCTCGATGCGGGCCACCAACGTCGCGATCGTCTCATCGGTCGACTCGACCCGGGCACGCAAGGTGTCGACCTGTCCGGCCAGCCGGGCCAACCCCTCACGACGATCGGCCTCGGCGCGCGCCGCCGCCCGATGTGCGCGTTCGGCCTCGGCGGCCAGATTCTCCCGCTCGGAGAGTTCGGCACGGGCGTACTCCAGTGTCTCCCGCGCCGCTTCCAGCTCCGCCAGCAGCTCCTGCTCCATCTCGGCGATCTGATCGGCCTCGGCCTCCAGCGCATCGGGGTCCCGACCGGAGTCGACCTCGGGCTCGGCGTCGAGCAACTGGGTGCGCTCGGTGGCGATACGCACCGTGGCGCTGACCCGTTCGGCCAGCGCCGACAACCGGAACCAGGTCTGCTGGGCGGCCTCGGCCCGCTCGGTCAACTCGGCCACGGCACTCTCGTGAGCAGCAAGTTCGACGGTCGCCACCTCAAGACGCGACGTCACTTCGTTGTGCTCGCGACGCAGCGTGGTCTCGGCTTGGTTGGTGTCGTTGAACTCGGTCTGGCGACGCAGCAGGTCATCGGCGGCCAGTCGCAGCCGGGCGTCGCGCAGATCGGCCTGGATGGTCTGGGCGCGACGCGCCATCTCGGCCTGGCGCCCCAACGGCTTGAGCTGGCGGCGGAGCTCGGTGGTCAGGTCGGTCAACCGGGCCAGATTGGCCTGCATCGAGTCGAGCTTGCGGACCGCCTTCTCTTTGCGTTTGCGGTGCTTGAGCACGCCGGCGGCTTCCTCGATGAACGCTCGCCGATCCTCGGGCCGCGATTCCAGGATCTCGGAGAGCTTGCCCTGGCCGACGATGACGTGCATTTCGCGGCCGATACCGGAGTCGGAGAGCAATTCCTGCACATCGGCGAGCCGGCAGCGGCTGCCGTTGATCTCGTACTCGCCGGCGCCGTCCCGGAACATCCGGCGGGTGATCGAGACCTCGGAGTACTCGATGGGCAGCGCGTTGTCGGAGTTGTCGATGGTCAGCGTCACCTCGGCGCGGCCCAGCGGCGCCCGCGAGGACGTCCCGGCGAAGATGACGTCCTCCATCTTGCCGCCGCGCAGCGTTTTGGCGCCCTGCTCGCCCATCACCCAGGTCAGGGCGTCGACGACATTGGATTTACCCGAGCCGTTGGGGCCGACCACGCAGGTGATGCCCGGTTCGAAGCGAAGAGTCGTCGACGCGGCGAAGGACTTGAAGCCCTTCAGCGTCAGACTCTTGAGATGCATGCCGAGTTACCCTACCGGCGGGGCGATCAGCGTTCGCTGAAGCCCGTGATCGGGTCGCCCACCTCGGCCCAGTCGGCCACCACATTGTCGACGGTTCCCGGCGTGCCGCCGGACTGCAGCAGGTCCAGCAGACGCTGACAGTCCGCCCTGGCGCCCTGGGCGACCACGTGCACCCGCCCGTCGGGGCGGTTGGACGCGTACCCGGTCAGTCCCAGCTCGAGCGCCCGCGCGCGCGTCCACCACCGGAACCCGACACCCTGCACGTGACCATGCACCCAGGCGTTGAGTCGGACGTCAGGACTGGCCGACATCGGTGACCGCCAGCGTGACCTCGGTGCCCGCTTTCAGGGTGTTCCCGACGGTGCACACCTTGTCGATGGAGCGCCGCACGATCGTCAGCAGTCGGGCGCGTTCGTCCTCGGTCAGGCTGGAGAGGTCGACTTCGAGGCGTTCCTCCAGGTGCGGGTAGACCTCACGCTCACGGTCGGCGGCACCGGAAACCTTGATGGTGGCCTGGTAGTCGTCACCGAGGCGGGTACGCAGCGGATGATCACTGCTCATGCCGCTGCAGGCGGCCAGCGCGATTTTGAGCAGCTCGCCCGGGGTGAACACACCCTCGACGTCCTCGGAGCCCACCAGCACCTCGGCCCCACGGCTGCTCCGTCCGGTGTAACGGCGAACGCCGGTCCGCTCAACCCACAATTCGGTCATCGTCTACCTGCATCTCCTCGTATCCGACTGGTGTCCGCCGGCGAGTGTACGGACGCCGGCATGGTTGCCACGGGAGTTAGTGTTGAAAGACACCAGCTGAGGAGCCATCGCAGTGACGCAATACCCCCCGCAGCAGCCGGGGCCGCCCGGCCCGTGGGGCCCGCCGGGGCCGCCGAACACCCAGCCGCCGACCTTCGAGTATCCGGAGTATCCGGGCTACGGTGGGCAGCCCTACGGGTATGGCCTTCCGCCGCAGGGCTACCCGGCTCCCTATCCCTCGCCTCCCCAACCGCCGCGCGCAAAGAGCAAGACCGCGTGGTGGATCGCCGGCGGCGTCCTGAGCGTCATGTTGGTTGCCGCCTTGGTGATCGGCGGGGTGTTCCTGGTGCGCGGCGGTGGCGACATCCTGGTCTCCAGCGATGAAGCCGAGATCACGCAACTGGTCGAGGATTTCAGCGCGGCAGGCAACACCGGGAAGTTCTCGGAGTTGGGACAGTACTTCTGCGCCAACGAAGCGGCCATGTTCGGCGCTCTCGGCGAGCTCGGTCAGATCCTGGAGGGCATCGAGCTCCCGCAGACCGCGCCGACCACCGATATGAAGGCAACCGACATCAAGGTCAAGGGTGACGTCGCTTCGGCGACGGTGGAGCCCGGTGGCTCGTTCGAGACCGCTTATTTCCGCAAGGAGAACGGTCAGTGGAAGGTCTGCATGTCAGCGGCGGTGGAGTTCAACCAGCGCTAGCGGTACGCCGGACCCGCGGCCGGGGTTGGCATTTCGGGCAATAGAACGACGACCGATTCATGAACTTGTCACGTTGCATCGGCGCACCGCAACGCCGGCACGGTTCGTCCACCCGGCCGTAGGCCTCCAGTGACCGGTCGAAGTATCCGGATTCACCGTTGACGTTGACATACAGCGAATCGAACGATGTGCCACCCTGCCCGAGGGCTCCCGTCATCACCTCGGTCGCCGCATCGAGGATTTCGGCGAGCTGTCGGCGGGTCAGCGCCGAGGCCAGTCGCGCGCCGTTGACCTTGGCCCGCCACAGCGCCTCGTCGGCGTAGATGTTGCCGATACCGGAGACCACCGTTTGATCGAGAAGCTGACGCTTGATCTCGGAATGCTTGCGCCGCAACACCGTGACGACGCCGTCGCGGTCGAAGGCCGGGTCCAGCGGATCCCTGGCGATGTGTGCCACCGGCTCCGGGATCTCGGTGCCATCGATGGTCACCAGGTCGGCCAGCATCCAACCACCGAAGGTGCGCTGGTCGACGAAGTTCATCGAACTACCGTCGGTGAACGTGGTCGCGATGCGCAGGTGGGTGGGGTTGGGCACCTCACCGATGAGCATCTGCCCGCTCATCCCCAGGTGCACGACGATGGCCTCGCCACTGCTCATCGTCAACCAGAGGTATTTGCCGCGGCGCCCGGTGCCGGTGATCTGGGTGCCGCGCAGGCGCGCGGTCAGGTCCAGCGACCCGGCCACATGCCGGCGGGCAGCGCGCGGATGCAGCACCTGGACATCGGCGATGGTGCGACCAAGCACGTGCGCGTCCAGTCCGCGCCGCACCACCTCGACCTCAGGGAGTTCCGGCACCGTCGGTCTCGTCGGTTCCCGCGGCGTCGAGCGTGCTCCACGCCGCCGCAGCCGCTTTGAGCTCGGCTTCCTTCTTGGTTCGGCCGACACCCCGGCCGTACTCGCGCTCCGCCAGTGTCACCACGGCGGTGAATTCCTTGTCGTGGTCGGGACCCTGTGCCGTGACGGTGTAGGTGGGCGGCCCGAGCCCGCGCGCCACGGTGAGTTCCTGCAGGCTGGACTTCCAGTCCAGACCCGCGCCCAGCGTCGGGGCGGTATCGAGCAGTTCGCTGAACAGTCGCAGGATCACCTCGCGTGCGGTGACGGTGCCGAATTCGAGATAGATTGCACCCAAGAGTGATTCGACACCATCGGCCAGAATGCTCGACTTGTCGGCACCGCCCGAACTCTCCTCCCCCTTGCCCAGCAGCAGGTGTTGGCCCAGCCCGAGCTTGCGTCCCACGTCGGCCAGCGCCTGGGTGTTGACGATGCTGGCGCGCAGCTTGGCCAGGTCACCCTCGGGGCGATCGGGATGGCGATGGTAGAGCTCTTCGGTGATGGTCAGGCCGAGCACCGCGTCACCGAGGAACTCCAGGCGCTCGTTGGTGGGCAGCCCACCGTTCTCGTAGGAGTAGCTGCGATGGGTGAGCGCGATGGTGAGCAGATCGGCAGGTAGCCGCACACCCAGTGCCTCGCTCAGCGCCTCGTGCTCAGCCGTCACTGCTGTCCCCGACCTCGTCGCGCAGTGCGGCGAGCTTTGCCCAGCGCGGATCGATCTTCTCGTGCTGATGTCCGGGCTCGGCCTCGGCGAGCACGATCCCGCAGTCCGGGCACAACCCGGCGCAGTCCTCGCGGCACAGCGGAGTGAACGGCAGGACCAGTCCGATGGCGTCGACGATCGCCTGTTCGATGTCCACCCGGTCGTCGACGACGCGCCCCATCTCGTCTTCCTCGGTGGTCTCCTCGGTCGCGCTACCCGGATAGGCGAAGAGTTCGGTGAGATCGATGCTCACATCACCGGTGACGGGCTCCAGGCACCGCACGCATTCACCGTTGGTGGGCGCCGAGACCGTTCCGGTCACCAGGGCACCTTCGGACACCGACTCGATACGCAGATCGAGCTCCAGCGGGGCGCCCTGCTCGATGCGGATCAGGTCCAAGCCGATACGTGACGGTGCGGGCACCGTCTCGTGAACCTCCATCAACGAGCCCGGCCGACGACCCAGGCGCGAGATGTCGATCGCGAGCGGACTCTTGGCGGACATGGCTCTAGATTCTACGTGGGGCCCATACCGCTGACCGGGGGCCGATCCCGGATCACCGAGATTTTTATGTCTCTGGCCCCGCCGTGCCCGGTGAGATCGGTCGCGCGGGCGCGCCCCAGGGTTGACCGCGCGCAGCCACCCGATCCGGCGTCGATACTCGACGCCACGAGATCTTCGGCTGCGTAAGGACTGATTTGTGACCGTGAAGTTGCACTGGTTTCTGCCCACCTACGGCGACAGCCGACTGATCGTCGGGGGTGGTCACGGAACCCCGGCGGGGTCCGCGAGCGGCGACCGGGACGCCTCGATCGACTATCTGGCGTCGATCGTGCGGGCAGCGGAACGCTTCGATTTCACCGGCGCGCTCATCCCGACCGGGGCATGGTGTGAGGACGCGTTCATCACCGCGGCCCTGCTGGCCCGCGAAACGACATCCCTGGCCTTCCTGGTCGCGTTCCGGCCGGGTCTGGTCAGCCCGACCCTCTCTGCTCAGATGGCGGCGACCTTCGCACGGCACGCGCCCGGACGAATTCTGCTCAATGTCGTCGTCGGCGGCGAGGCACATGAGCAGCGCTCCTTCGGCGACCACTTGGACAAGGACGCGCGCTATCACCGGGCCGACGAGTTCCTCGATGTCGTGCGCCGGTTGTGGGCCGGGGAGACCGTCACCCGCAAGGGCTCCTATATCGATGTCGAGGAGGCGGCCCTGGCATTACCGCCCAACCCGATCCCGCCGCTGTACTTCGGTGGCAGCTCCCAGGCCGCCGGGCCGGTTGCCGCGCGCCATGCCGATGTGTACCTGACCTGGGGTGAGCCGCCTGCCGCGGTGGCCGAGAAGATCAACTGGATTCGCACGGAGGCCGAGAAGGAGGGCCGCAAGCTGCGCTTCGGGATCCGGTTGCACACGATCTCCCGCGACACTTCCGCAGAGGCATGGGCCCAGGCAGACAAACTGATCGCCGCACTCGACGAGGAGACGGTGGCGAGCGCGCAGGCCGGCTTGGCCCGTAGCCAGTCCGAGGGCCAGAAGCGGATGTTGGCGTTGCACGAGAGCAACCGGACCAACGGAACCTGGAGTGATGCAAGGAGTCTGGAGATCGCACCGAACCTCTGGTCGGGCGTCGGTCTGGTGCGCGGCGGGGCCGGAACGGCATTGGTGGGCAGTCACACCGAGGTGGCCGAACGCATCGCCGAGTACGCCGCCATCGGCATCGACGAATTCATCTTCTCCGGTTACCCGCATCTGGAAGAGCTGTTCTGGTTCGGTGAGGGCGTGGTGCCGATCCTGCGTCGGCGTGGATTGTTCAATTCCGGCTCCGACGAGGCGCCCAGCGTGACGATTCCGTTTGTCGGCGCGCGCTGAGGGGCATGGTTCGGGAGCCCTAACGTCGGCGTAATCTCGCCGAAATTCTCCGATGGTTTCCTCTCATCAGACCGAGTTTCATGAGAGAGATCACGATGGAGGTCCAGTGACGAGCACCGCCCCACCCATCTTCCAGGTGACATCCGGTTTCTGGCAGACACTTCCGCAGATGCCGGATGAGCAGTACCCCGGAACCGAAGGATTCATCGACGACGTCTACGCCAATCCCGATGGCGTGCCGATGTGCTCGGGATACTTCGAACTACGCAATACCGATGCGCCACTGGACTATTACTACGCCTACGACGAGATGAAGGTCGTCCTGGAGGGCGAGTTCCGACTGGAGAACCCGGATACCGGGCAGGTGCAGATCGCTGGACCCAAGGACGCCATCTTCTTCCCCAAGGGTTCGCGGATCCTGTTCTCCACCCCGGACCGTGCCCTGGCCTTCTACGTCGGCTACCGGTCTTTCGCACCCTGATCACGTTGCCGGACAGCATGATCGAATGCTTCCGGGTCGACGACAGCCTGGCCCGCTTCCTGCAACGCTAGAATCCGGCTGAGCCGAACGGGTGCACCACCGACGCGGCGGCGGGCACGATCCCGAGGTGACTCCACGTCTTCACTCGATTGTCGGCGCACCGGGCGCCCGCATCACCGACCCGGCCCATGCGCTGGCCTTGGCCGCCGAACTGTCGGCGTCGTTCGCCGAGGGCGCCGCGGCCCGGGACGCCCACCGGGAGCTGCCGCACGCTCAGGTGCAGGCCCTCAAGGACTCCGGGCTGTTGGCGCTGTCGGTACCCATCGAGTACGGCGGGATCGCCGCCCCGGCCACGGTGCTCGCCGAGGTGTTCCGACTGCTGGCGCACGGCGACCCGTCGCTGGCACAGATCCCGCACTCGCACTTCACCTTCCTTGAAGCGCTGCGCTTACAGGGCAGCGATGCCCAGCGTGCGTTCTTCTACGAGAAGGTGCTCGGTGGAGCGCTTTTCGCCAACGCCCAGTCCGAAAAGGGTCCGCATCCGATCGACGTGGACGCGACCACACTGATCCGCGATGGCGAGGACTATGTGCTCCGAGGCCGCAAGTACTACTCGACCGGTGCGCTGTTCGCCGACTGGGTGATCGTGCGGGCTTCACTGCCCGACAGGCCCGGCCAGACACCGACCTCGTCGACCCCGAAGGCGTTGGCGTTCATCGCCGCCGACACCGATGGCCTGCAGGTCGTCGACGACTGGGACGGAATGGGCCAGCGCACCACCGCATCGGGCACCGTCACCCTCGACGAGGTGCGCGTGCCGATATCGCAGGTGGTGCCGTTCACCCCGATCTTCTCCCGGCCCACCACCTATGGTGCGCGCGCACAGCTGCTGCACGCCGCACTCGATGTCGGCATCGCCACCGCTGCCCTTGGCGAGGGTGTTCGGCAGGCCGCCAAGGCCCGACCACATTTCGAAGCCGGCGTCGACAGCGCGGCCGGTGATCCGACGGTCGTGCAGATCGCCGGTGAGCTGACGGTGACGGTGCGCGGCGCTCAGGCGTTGCTCGTCGAGGCCGCTCGAGCGGTCGATTCAGCGGCTGCCGATCTCGACGAGGACAGCTCCGCGGCGGCCTCGGTAGCCGTCGCGATCGCGAAGGTGGCAGCGACCAGGGCGTCACTCGACGCGTCGAGCACGCTGTTCGAACTCGGCGGGACCCGCAGCGCGTCCGGTGCGGCCAACCTGTCCCGTTACTGGCGCGATGCGCGCACCCACACCCTGCACGATGCAACCCGCTGGAAGGTGCAGCACATCGGCCGCTACACCCTGTCGGGCACCAAGCCGCCACGGCACGGGCAGCTCTGACGCAACGGCGGGGTGGTTACCGCGTGGCGTAGTCGTGGGTGCCGGCCGCGGTGCGCAGCTGATGGCGGCCACGGCTCACCGAACGCAGCGTGCCGTTGAGGTAATCCTCGAACTCGGCAAGCTTGCTGTCGACGTAGATATCGCATTCGCCGCGCAGCCGGTCGGCCTCGGCGTGTGCGGTGTCGACCAGTCGGGTCGCCTCGGCGGTCGCGGTCTGCACGATCTCGGTCTGCGACACCAAGCGCTGCTGCTCCTTGATGCCCTCCTGGACGGCCTTTTCGTAGGACAGGTTGCCGTTCTCGATCAGGCGGTCGGCTTCGGACTTGGCGCGGCCGGTGGTGGCCTCGTATTCGCGCTTGGCGGTGGCCGCGATGCGCGCGGCCTCCTCGCGCGCCTCGCCGACCATCCGCTCGCTGTGCGCACGTGCCTCGGCGACCATCCGGTCGGCCTGGGCCTTGGCATCTGCCAGCAGTCGGTCGGCCTCACCGCGGGCGTGGTTGACCAGCGAGTCGGCCTCGGCCGTCGCGGTGGCGACCATCGACTGCGAGTGCTCACGGGCCTCGTTGAGCATCCCGTCACGGGCGTCGAGTACGTCCTGGGCATCGTCGAGCTCACCGGGGATCGCGTCCTTGATGTCGTCGAGCAGTTCCAGCACGTCGCCGCGCGGCACCATGCACCCGGCCGTCATCGGCACACCACGCGCTTCTTCGACGATCGCGCTCAGCTCGTCAAGGGCCTCAAAAACTCGGTACACGGCAGCACCCTCCAGGCGTCGTTGTTAGTGACCAGTGTGCCTGGTGTTACTCGTGTGACTCGGCTTTGCGACCGGTGTGTCGCGGAACGCTACTTCTTCAGCTTGTCCCGCAGCCGGACGTTGACCGGTTCGGGCAGCAGTTCGCTGACGTC
The DNA here is from genome assembly GCF_000691525.1 of Mycolicibacterium neoaurum ATCC 25795. Taxonomy (GTDB): domain Bacteria; phylum Actinomycetota; class Actinomycetes; order Mycobacteriales; family Mycobacteriaceae; genus Mycobacterium; species Mycobacterium neoaurum. The sequence goes on along the minus strand of NZ_JMDW01000004.1, from coordinate 1,159 downwards.
ACCACCGAGCGCGGCGACCTCCTTGGCGAGCGAGGACGACACGAAGGCGTACGCGGGAGTGGTCGCGACGAAGAACGTGTCGACCCCGGCGACGTGCTTGTTCATCTGCGCCATCTGCAACTCGTATTCGAAGTCCGTGCTCGAACGCAGTCCCTTGACGATGGCCGTCAGTCCGCGCTCCTTGACGAAATCGACCACCAGTCCGGACCCGGATTCGACGCGCAGGTTGGGTAGGTGCGTCGTCGAGGCCTCGATCAGCTCGATGCGCTCGGCCGCGGTGAACATCCCCTTCTTGTTTGGGTTGACCAGCACCGCCACCACGACCTCGTCGAACTGGGCAGCTGCCCGTTCGAAGATGTCGACGTGGCCGAGGGTGACGGGGTCGAAGGATCCAGGACATACGGCGCCACTCATGACCCGAGACGCTACGCGATGATGCCGAACTCCAATCGGGTGTCTCCGTAGCGACGCTCGTCATCGGCTTCCCAATCGCTCGGCCAGGTCAGTGCCGCCGCCCCGGCGGGCCGTTCGATCACCACGACGGCACCGGCACGCACCCAGCCGTTGGCGCGCAGGGCGCTCAACACCTTCTCGACGGCGGCGGTGCTCACCTCGTAGGGCGGGTCGGCAAACACCAGATCGACAGGCCGGCCGCTGGATTGGACGACCTTGTCCACCGGAGCACGGCGCACCGCGGCCCCGTGGGCGCCGAGCGCGTCGATGTTCGCCTCGATCACCGCAGCGGCCCGCCGATCCGACTCGACGAACAGCGCCGAGGACGCACCGCGGGACAGCGCCTCCAGGCCCAGGGCTCCGGACCCCGCGTACAGGTCCAGCACCGCGATACCGTCAAAATCCAGCCGAGTGGTCAGCACGCTGAACAACGATTCGCGCACCCGGTCGGTGGTCGGCCGAGTCCCGCTGGCAGGCACCGAGATTCGGCGCCCGCCGAAGGCTCCGGCAATGATCCGGGTCAGTTCGAACCCCCGGTCGCCTCGCCCTTACCCGCCGAACCCACCACCACCAGCAGATCACCGCCTTCGACTTGGGCGGTGCCGGTGACGGCGATGCGGGCGACGGTGCCGGCCTTGGGGGCGGTGATGGAGGCCTCCATCTTCATGGCTTCGATGGTGGCGATGGTTTGTCCGGCCTGCACGGT
>NZ_JMDW01000003.1 GCF_000691525.1 Mycolicibacterium neoaurum ATCC 25795 | reverse complement strand
CGCTCCGGCCCCCGGCGCTGTCCCGGCCGCGGCTCCGGCACCTGTCGAGGGCGCCGCTCCGGCGCCCGCCGAGGCAGGCAGCCAGGGCACTCCGCTGCCGGCCGGCGCCGCGCCCACCACAACCCCGGTCATGGCTCCTCCCGCCTGACGCACACCATCTCCCAGACGCCGGCGCCCCGGGTCCGAAAGGATCCGGGGCGCCGGTGTTTCTGTCGCAGAACAGAACTCAGGAGTGGGTGCTCCACCAGGCGTAGAGATTGTCCAGGGTGGGGCCGGCCGGTCGGCCCTGCACCACCGCGAACATCTGATCGTCGAAATTGGTCCACGCCAGCATCGGGTTGTCGTTCTGGATACCGCACATCAGCGTGCCGCTGACCTCGTGCAGCGACGCATTGTGTCGCCACGGACCCGGCGACTGGATCCGGCCGGGGCAGTCGACCACGGTCGAGGTGGTGCCGAGGTCGTCGATCGCGGTCTTGAGTGCCGCACTGTCCACCAGCAACGAGTAGGTCGCCGACATGGGTCCGCCGGGGTCCTTGTTGACGGTGCATGCAATGGTCGCCAGGGCACCGTCCAGGCGGGCCACCGGCTTGCACGCCCCGTCGGGATAACCGCGCGGGAGCACCTTCATCAGGCGGTCGTTGTCGTCCTCGCTCTGCTCGGACGTCGGCGCATCCGAGGTCTGCGCCGACTCCGAAGTCTGCTGTCCGGCAGGCTCATCCGGATCCGATGGGCTGAGCACGAAATAGGCGACCCCGCCCCCGATGACCAGCACAGCCGCAGCGATACCCGCGATCAGCGCCACGTTCGGGCCGCCGCGCGACGGCGGACGCGGGACGATCGGCGGCGGCCCTCCGCCGGAATTCCACGTGCTCACGCCTCTCCCTCCTTCAGCCTCACCGGTACACGCTAGGCGATGGACAGCGCAATACCGTCCAGGATGTCGTGCTCGCTGACCACCAGTTCGTCGATTCCGGCTCGGTCTGCCATCACGCGGGCCAGCTCCTGCACCACGATCGCGCCGCCGGCGATCACATCGGCGCGACCCTCGTGCATGGGGCCCAACGCAAGCCGCTGCTGCGCGGTCATCGCCAGCAGGTCGGCGCACACGGTCGACAGATCAGCGAAACCGGTCCGGGACAGATGAATCGCGGCCGGATCGTAGGCGGGTAACCGGTGCGCCAGCGCCGCGAGTGTCGTGAACGTGCCGGCCACCCCCACCCAGGTGCGCGCGCGTTCCACCGGCACGGCCCGCAGCGCCTCGTCCAGGGCGGCGCGCACCACGGTTCGGGCGGCCTCGATCTCCTCGGCCGACGGCGGGTCCGAGGGCAGGCAACGCTCCTTGATCCGCACGCAGCCGATATCGGCCGAGAACGACGCGCTCACCCCGGCACCGTCGCCGAGGACCAGTTCGGTGGAACCGCCGCCGAGATCGACGACGATGAACGGCGCCCCGGCCGAATCGAGCTCGCCGACCGCGCCGCGAAAGGACAGCTCGGCCTCTTCTGTACCGGTGATCACCTCGGCGACCGCCCCGTCGCTGACGGTCCCGAGCAATCGCGCTGTCATGGCGAAGAATTCGTCACGGTTACCGGCATCGCGGGCGGCCGATGTCGCGACCATCCGAACCCGGGCCACATCGTGCTCGCGCATCAACGCGACATAGTCGGTCAGCGCGGACTCGGTGCGCGCCAGGGCTTCCGGTGCGAACTCACCGGTGGCGTCGACCCCCTGGCCGAGCCGGACGATGCGCATCTCACGGTGGGTGTCGATCAGTCCGTCTGGACCGCCCTCGGCTATCAACAGCCGGATCGAGTTGGTACCGCAGTCGATCGCGCCGACCTTCATGCCCACACCTTCCGGTCCAGGATGCCCGCCATCCCCGGCTCGACGGCCAGCACGGCCAGCGCCTCGTCCCCGAACGGGTTGAGCCCAGGGCCCTTCGCCAACGAGTGCGCGATGACCACGTGCAGACACTTCACCCGGTCCGGCATACCGCCGCCGGTGAAGTCGGTGCCCAGCGACTCGATGGCGTCGCGCTCGGCCAGGTAGGACTCGTGTGCGCGCCGGTAGGCCGCCGCCACCTCCGGGTCCTCGGCGAGCCGTTCGGTCATCTCACGCATCAGGCCCGAGGACTCCAACCTGCTCGCCGCGGCGGTCAGTGCCGGATGGGTCAGGTAATACAGCGTGGGGAACGGCGTGCCGTCGGGCAGCTTCGGCGCGGTCTTGACCACCGCGGGTTCGCCGTTGGGACAACGGTATGCGATCTCCAGGACACCGCGCGGTTCGCGTCCGAGCTGGCGGGCGACGGCGTCCAGGTCGGCCTGCTCAACCACCGGCGGGCACCGGGGTGGGAGCACCGCCGGGCGCGGGTGGCGCCGGCGGCGGGGCGGGGGTGATGCCGTGCGGTTGATCGGCGATGGTGTGCCACAGCGAGGTGTACCAGGGATCGGTGTTGATCGCCGTCGGCGCCTCGGGACCGGTATCGGGTTCCACCGCGGCGGTCGGGGGCAGCTGTACCTGATAGGGAATGTCACCGGGCATCACGAAGCCCAGCCGTTCGCGTGCCTGCGCGGCGATGAACACCGGGTCGGCGAGCTTGATCTTCTGTTGTTCTAGATCGGCGATCTGGGAACGCAATTGTGCCTCGACCATTTTCAGTTGGTTCATCTCGGTGCGCTGAGCAAAGTAGGTGCGGACGGGTCCGGCGATCGTCAGCGTCAACACACAGACGACGGCGGCCAGAATGGCCGCGCGCCGGGCCGCCGACCCGAAGCGCTGTTCGGAGTGGGTGTCGGCGGTCTCGGCGACGGAACGTCGGATGGCCTCGGCGACGGTGTCGGGAGCGCCGGCGTCATCGACGAAGCCGGCGGCGTCGCGCGCCTGGCGGGCTTGGCCGCTCTCGATGGCTTTCGGATCGCGGGCCTTGGGATCGCGGGCCTTGGGGTCGCGCCGCACCGACGACCCACGCGGACGGCCCGCCCCGCCCGCCTTGCCCGGCCTGGGGGCAGGGCCGCGGCTTGACTTCCGCTGCGGATCGGGCCGTTTCGCGTCGGGCATGAACCGAAGTTACTGGCCCGCGGGCGTGAACCGCGGGAAGGCCAGGTCACCGGCATAGCGTGCGGCATCACCGAGCGCTTCTTCGATGCGCAGCAGCTGGTTGTACTTGGCCACCCGCTCGCTGCGGGCCGGCGCACCGGTCTTGATCTGGCCGCTGCCCACGGCGACCGCGAGGTCGGCGATGGTGGTGTCCTCGGTCTCCCCGGACCGGTGGCTCATCATGGTGCGGTATCCGCTGTTGTGTGCCAGCGCGACGGCATCGAGGGTCTCGGTGAGCGTCCCGATCTGGTTGACCTTCACCAGCAGCGCGTTGGCCGCGCCCTTCTCGATACCCTCTTCCAACCGTTCAGGGTTGGTGACGAACAGGTCGTCGCCGACGAGTTGCACCCGGTCGCCGATGGCGGTGGTCAGTTCCACCCACCCGTCCCAGTCGTCCTCGGACAGCGGGTCTTCGATCGAGACCAGCGGGTAGGCATCGAGCAGTCCGGCGTAGAAATCGGCCATCTGCGCCGCCGTGCGGGTCTCCTTCTCGAAGGCGTAACCCTTGCCCTCGGTGTGGAATTCGGTGGCGGCGACGTCCAGCGCCAACGCGACATCGGTACCGAGCTTGAGCCCGGCGCCCTCGATGGCGGTGGCGATCAGATCCAGCGCGGCCTTGGTGCCGGGCAGATCGGGGGCGAAACCACCCTCATCGCCCAGCCCGGTGGACAGGCCCTGCTTCTTGAGCACCGACTTCAGCGAGTGGTAGACCTCGGCACCCCAGCGCAGCGACTCCTTGAACGTGGGGGCGCCGATCGGGGCGATCATGAACTCCTGCACGTCCACACCGGTATCGGCATGCGCACCGCCGTTGATGATGTTCATCATCGGCACCGGCAAGATGTGGGCGTTCGGTCCGCCGACATAGCGGAACAGCGGCAGCCCGGCCGACTCGGCGGCAGCACGTGCCACCGCCAGCGACAGACCGAGGATGGCGTTGGCGCCGAGACGGGACTTGTCCGGGGTGCCGTCGAGGTCCAGCAGCGCCTGATCCACCAGCCGCTGATCGTCTGCCGAGAGGCCGATGACGGCGGGGGCGATCTCGTCGAGGACGGCCTCCACGGCCTTCTCGACACCCTTGCCGAGGTAGCGCGGGCCACCGTCGCGCAGCTCGACCGCCTCGTGCTCACCGGTGGATGCGCCGGAGGGCACCGCCGCGCGGGCGACGGTTCCGTCGATCAGGGCCACCTCGACCTCAACGGTCGGGTTACCGCGCGAATCGAGGATCTCGCGGGCTCCGACCTGTTCGATGATGGGCACGGGTTCCTCCTGGAAATCGGTCATGGGCTGGCATGCGAACGGTTAAGAGCCTAAGGGTTGCGTCGCGCCGGTGTGTTCCAGGTCGCCGCAGTTGGCGGTGTCCGTGCCTAATCAGAAGCCTGTCGGGACGACAATCAGGGCCCTGTCGGGACGACAATGAGGGGCCTGTCGAGACGACATCTAGGACGTCGATGCATCGGCATAGGTGGTCGCCCAGTCGCGCACATTGCGCGCGTACAGGTTGGACAGGTTGTAGGCGCGCAGTGCCTCCATCCAGCCTCGCGGGGTCGACAGGTCCTTGCCCCGCCAGCACAGGTATCCGGCCGCCGACAGGGCCGCATCGTCGAAATTGTCGGGGCTGATCACGCCGTCGTTGTTGGCGTCGACGCCGTAGAGCCGCCACGTCTCGGGGATGAACTGCATGGGCCCCATCGCCCTGTCCATCGTCGGATCGCCGTCGAGCAGCCCCTGATCGGTGTCCAAGATCTCCATGTTGCCCATGGTGCCGTCGAGCTGGACACCCCGAATGGGCGGTCGCACATCACCATTGGGCGCAATCTCCGCACCGTTGTAGGTGCCGTGATGGCTTTCGACCATGCCGATGCCCGCCAGGGTGGGCCAGGCCAGGTTGCATTTGGGATTGACCACCTCGGCCACCCTGGCGGCATAGGCGTAGGCCTGCAGGGCCTGCTCGGGGATGCCCGTCTTGGGTGCCAGCTCGGCGGCCCAGTCCCGCAGCTGATCCGCCGGGCGCCCGGCGGCATTGGTGTCGATGGCGGGGACGGCGGCACCGCGCGGCGGCGGCACCCCGTCGGGAATATGTTCCCCGCGATGCCAGGAACAACTTGAGGCGAGCAACAGCAGTGCTGCCGCGAGGACCAACGCGGCGCGCACCCAACGGGCGCGCCAGAATGCCGTGATCGAGCGGCCGGGGGCCGGCGGCTCCGGGTCGAGGGTCGGTGCCGGGGAGGACACGCTCCCGGCCCCACTCCGCACGTCCGACAAAGCACTCCCTCAAAACCACCCGCTGTGACAACGCAACGGAGTCTCACGCCCCCTGGTCAAGAGTAGCGGTGAGAACGCGACGGTCGGTCGGTCGTCGACGTTGACTCAGGTATGCCTACCCAATACTGCTCGAACATGTACTGTGCTCGAAGTCCCACAAGGAGGCCCGATGAAACGGCATTTCGCCTGGCAGCTACCGATCGCCGCGCTCGCACTCGTGCTCAGCGCATGTTCGAACGGTGATTCGAACACCGCAACCGACACGTCGAGCGGTAGTCCGACCTCGGGCGCGTCGACCAGCAGTTCGGCGGCAGCGGCCCCGAATCCGCTGACCGAGAAGGCCGCCGTCGAGTACAAGGCCTACGCCACCGCACAGATCGACGAGCTCGTCGGCGCGGTCAAGGTGTTCACCGACGCGGTCCGCGCCGGTGACCTCAAGGCCGCCCAGGAGGCCTACGCCCCCTCGCGCGCGCCGTGGGAGCGCATCGAGCCCATCGCCGGACTGGTCGAAAAGATCGACGGCAAGATCGACGCCCGCGTCGACGACTTCGCCGGTGTCGACGATCCCGGCTTCACCGGTTGGCACCGACTGGAATACCTGCTCTTCGAGAAGAACACCACCGATGGTGGCGCGCCCTTCGCCGACCAGCTCGACGCCGATATCGCCGAGCTCAAGGCCCAGTTCCCGGCTGTCGAGGTGAAGCCGGTCGATGTCGCAACCGGGGCGGCCGAACTGATCGAAGAGGTCTCCGAGGGCAAGATCACCGGCGAAGAGGATCGGTACGCCAAGACCGACCTGTGGGACTTCGACGCCAACGTGCAGGGTGCCCGCGATGCCATCGGCAAGCTCAATCCCGCTCTCGTGCAGGCCGACCCGGCACTACTGGGCAAGATCGAGGCCGGCATCAACTCGGTGTACGACACCCTCGGCCCGCTGCGCCGCGGGGACGGCTGGGTGCTGTTCTGCACCGAGAACGACCCCTATCCGTCGGCGCGCTGCCCGGAGGTCACGGTGACCCCCGAGGTGATCGACACGCTCAAATCTGAACTCGCGGGCCTCTCGGAGAACCTCTCCCAGGTCTCGGGAGTGCTCAAACTCCAGTGAGTCGCCGGGGTATCTCTCGGCGCGGGTTCGTGGCCGGCGCGTTGGGCGCCGGGGCGGCTGTCGGCGCGGCCGGCCTGGCAGGTTGTGGCCAGGAACCGGCCGCCCCGCCCGACGCGGCGCGGTTCGTCGAGTTCGAAGGTGCGCACCAGGCCGGTATCACCGCACTGCCGATTCCCGAGCAGGGTCTGATCGCGTCGTTCAATGTGCACGCCAAGAATCGTGCGCAGCTGAAATCGACGCTGCAGGAACTGACCGACGAGATCCGCGGTCTGATGGCCGGTCGCCCGCCCGAGCAGCGCGACCCGGCCTACCCGCCGGTGGATTCGGGGATCCTCGGCGAACACCCGCCCCCGGACAATCTGTCGATCGTGGTCGGCGTGGGCGCCTCACTGTTCGACGGCCGGTTCGGCCTCGCCGACCGCAAACCGCGCGAGCTGGAGACCATGCCGTTCCTGGCCAACGATCGGCTGGATCCCAAGCTGTCGCACGGGGACATCTCGATCATCTTCGAGTCCGGTCACAACGACACCATGCAGTTCGCGCTGCGGCAGCTGATGCGGCGTACTCGCAGCGATCTGGTGCTCAAATGGATGATCGACGGCTATGCGCGCGGTATCGGCGCGGGCAAGGCCGCCTCCCATGACGGCACGGAGGCGACCACCCCGCGCAATCTGCTGGGTTTCAAGGACGGCACCGCCAACCTCGATGTCAGCGATGCCGCCGTGATGGACCGCCACGTGTGGGTGGGTCCCGATGACGTCGGCCCCGGCCGCGAACCGGAGTGGACGGTCGGGGGCAGCTATCAGGCGGTCCGCATCATCCGTAATTTCGTCGAGTTCTGGGACCGCACCCAGCTCGTCGAGCAGGAGGCGCTGATCGGCCGGTCCAAGGTCAGCGGTGCGCCGTTGGGCATGGCCGGCGAATTCGACGACCCGGACTATGCCGCCGACCCCGACGGTCTGCGCATCAAGCTCAATGCGCACATCCGGCTGGCCAACCCCCGCACACCGGAGACCGACGAGAACCTGATCCTGCGCCGCGGCTTCAACTACTCGCGCGGGTTCGACGGCGCCGGGCGTCTGGACCAGGGATTGGCCTTCGTGGCCTACCAGCGCAGTCTGCAGAAGGGCTTCCTGACGGTGCAGGAGCGCCTCAAGGGCGAGCCACTGGAGGAATACATCATGCCGGTGGGCGGCGGCTTCTTCTTCGTCCTTCCCGGTGTGACCGGCGGTGACCGGTTCCTCGGCGACACGCTCGTCGACTGAGCACCTACTAGGCGTCGTAGTAGAGTCCCGCTGGTGAGCATGCCGACCACACACGCGCACGGGGTGCGCGCCGTGCTGGTCGGGATCAGTGCCGCCGCCACCACCGTCGGTGCACACGCTGCGGCGGCCGGCACCGTCCCACATGGTGCGGCCCTGATTGCCGCCCTGCTGGTGTGCGCCACCTCCGGTGCCGCCGCGGGCAGCCTCACCGTCGCCGGCCGCTACGCCGGCGTGATCGTGCCGGCGCTGGCATTGGGTGCCGCCCAGGTGCTGAGCCACCTCGTGTTGACCGTCGCCGGCGGGCACCACGGCGACATGGGCCTGACACCGGCGATGATCGCCGCACACGCGGTCGCCGCGGTGCTGCTGGGCATTGCGATCGCCGCCGTCGAACATCTGTACCGCGTATGCGCCTCGGTGCTGTGCTGGCTGCGCTTGTTCGCCACCGCGCACGCTCCCGCGCCCGCACACCGGGCGCGCCGACGCACCGACAACGTTGTCGCGCAATCTGTTCTGCTGGCTCCGGGTCTCGGCATGCGGGCCCCGCCGAGGGGTGCTGTCGCGACCGTCTGACGGTCGACGACTCCGACGAATCGAAACGCCCGTGACCGGTTCCCCGGTCACGGCGCGCTGCGTGCGTCCGCACACCCCCTCTGTCGTTTCCAGCCGAAGGCATGTCATGACCATTCCCGACGACACCGTCGATATCGACCCGACCGATACCACACCCCCACCCGCAGTCGCCCACCGAAGAAGTTGGCGCCCCTTCGTGGTTCGCCTGCACTTCTACGCAGGCATCCTGATCGCGCCGTTCATCCTGATCGCCGCGACGACCGGCGGCCTCTACGCCATGGCACCGACGATCGAACGCATCGTCTACGCCGACATCCTGACCGTCACCCCGACCGGGCAGGCACTGCCGCTGGCCCAACAGGTCGCCGCCGCGCAGCAGGCGTTCCCGGCGTTGACCGTGACCGGCATGCGGCCACCGGCCGCCGCGGACGCATCCACCCGGGTGGAGTTCGCCGACCCCGCACTGGACCCGGAGTTGCTGCGGTCGGTGTTCGTGGACCCCTACACCGGTCGTGTCCTCGGCGACGAGGCCACCTGGCTGGGCTACCTGCCGGTGAGCACCTGGCTCGACGGCTTCCACCGGCACCTCCAGCTCGGCGAACCCGGCCGCGTGTACAGCGAGCTGGCCGCCTCCTGGCTGTGGGTGGTGGCCCTCGGTGGGCTCGCGCTGTGGCTGACCAAGACCGCCGCACAACGACGCCGGGGACGCCCTGGCCGCATCCTGCGGGTCGATCGCAGCACCACGGGCCGTGCCCGCACCATGAATTGGCATGGCGCCACCGGTGTCTGGTTGCTGGCTGGACTGCTTTTCCTGTCCGCCACCGGCATCACCTGGTCCACCTACGCCGGAGAGCATGTCACCGAGCTGCGCTCGGCCATGGACTGGAAACGACCGGTGCTGGACACCACACTGCATCCCGCCGCCGCAGTCGCCGATGGACACGGCGACCACGGGGGCCACGGTGAACACGCGGGCCACGGTCAGCACGGGGCCGATGCCCCCGGTGCCCCGGCCGGTGCGATCGACTACGAGGCCGTGCTGCAGGCGGCAGCCACCGCCGGTGTCCACCAGCCCGTCGAACTGGCCCTGCCGACCGAGGCGGGCAACGGGGTGCGGGTCGCCGAGCTCGACAAGCCCTACCGGCTCACCACCAACGTGGCCTCGGTCGATCCGGCCACCAACACGATCAGCAGCGAGATCGACTATTGGCGCGACTATTCGGTGGTCGCGATGCTTGCCGACTGGGGCATCCGTGGCCATATGGGTCTGCTGTTCGGGCTGGCCAACCAGCTGATCCTGCTCGGTGTCGCGGTCGCCCTCGTCGCCGTGATCATCGGCGGATACCGGATGTGGTGGCAGCGCCGCCCGACCCGCGGATCCGGTTGGGCAGTGGGCAGACCACCATTGCGTGGGACGTGGAAACGACTGCCGCCGTGGGCAATCGGCACCATCATCATCACCGCGACGGCCATCGGGTGGTTCCTGCCACTGCTCGGGCTCTCGTTGGCCGGCTTCGTCCTGGTCGACGTGCTCGTGGGAGCGGCCAAGTCCCGGAAGGAGAACGCTGATGCGTAAGGTGCTCATCCTCGCCGTGGCCCTGCTGCTGGCGGCGTGTGGCGCCCCCGCCGCACAGGACTCTCCGATGGCCGAGCGCGTGACCGTCACCGACCAGTGGGCCGCCGGAACCGACGGCGGGATGGCCGCGCTGTTCGGGACGTTGTCCAATACCGGCAGCAGCGAGGTGCGGATCACCTCGGGCACCTCGCCTGCGGCAGGCATGGTGGAGCTGCACGAGGTCACCGGTGCGGCGGGCAGTAAGACCATGCGCCCCAAGGCCGGTGGATTCGTGATCACCCCGGGCGGCAGCCATGAGCTGACACCCGGTGGCGACCACGTGATGCTGATGGATCTGACCGGACCGTTGTCACCGGGCAGCGATGTCACCGTCACCCTCAAGTTCGAGGACGGTTCGACGCTGCCGGTCACCGCGCAGGTACGTGACTTCGCCGGCGCCAACGAGCAATACCAACCCGGCCACGGCAGCCATGGTTGACGTCAACCGGCGGCGCCTCCTCACCGGAGGCGCCGCCGCCCTGGCCGCCGGTGCCGCCCTGACCCAGTGCAGTGCCGCACATTCGGCGACGGTCGACGGTTTCGGCGGCACGGTCGAGCCCTTTCACGGTGCGCATCAGGCCGGGATCGACACGCCGCCGCAGGCGCACGCGCTGTTCGTCGCGCTGGACCTGCGCGACGACCCGCACCGCGGTCCGCGCGACACGCTGACCGCGATCCTGCGGTTGTGGAGCGCCGACGCCGCGCGGTTGACCCAGGGCCGGCCGGCGTTGGCCGATACCGAACCCGAACTTGCCCTTCGTCCGGCTCGCCTCACCGTCAGCGTGGGGCTCGGCCCAACGGTGTTCGACCGAATCGGCCTGGCGCACAAACGGCCCCCAACCGCGATCGACATGCCCCCGTTCCGGACCGACCGGCTCGATCCACGGTTCGTCGGCGGCGACATCGTGTTGCAGATCTGCGCCGACGACCCGATGGTGGTCGCGCACACCAGCCGGGTACTACTCAAGAACGTCCGCGCCATGACGGTGCAGCGCTGGCGGCAAAGCGGTTTCCGCAATGCCCATGGCGCCGACGCGTCCGGGGCGACGATGCGCAATGTGATGGGGCAGGTCGACGGCACCGCGAACCTGCGGACCCCGGCCGAGTTCGACCGCTACGTATGGGACGACGGGACAGCCCAGCCATGGTTCACCGGTGGCACCATCCTGGTACTGCGCAGGGTGCGCGCCGAGATGGACACCTGGGACGAACTCGACCGCGCAAGCAAGGAATTCGCGGTGGGCCGCCGGCTGGACACCGGGGCGCCCCTGACCGGAACCCGGGAGAACGATGCACCCGATCTGGATGCCCGGGTCAACGGAATTCCGGTGATCCCACCGAATTCGCATATCGCGCTGGCACATCACCGCAATGACGATGAGCGGTTCCTGCGCAGGCCGTACAACTACGACGATCCGCCACCAGCTGGGGCGACCACCGACAGCGGGCTGGTGTTCGCCACCTATCTCGCCGATCCGGTGCGCCAGTTCATTCCCGTGCAGGCACGATTGGCCGAGTCCGACGCGATGAATCAGTGGATCACCACGGTGGGCTCGGCGACCTTCGCCATGCTGCCCGGGGTGGCCGAGGGCGACTGGCTGGGCTCGGGATTGCTGACCTGAACTGACCGTCGAGGAGTGCGCGGGATCGGTCGATGCGTGCGTTCACCGGAGGTCATCGGCGGTGAACCCCCGCTCGAGTCGGCCCTTGACGGCCGTCAGATAGCGGGCGGCATCGGCACCGTCGACGGTGCGGTGGTCATAGGACAGTGACAGATAAGCCATGGACCGCACACCGATCTCGAGTTCAGGAGCCTCGCGCCGAATCGGGACCACCCGGTCGACCACCGCGCCCACACCGAGAATGGCCGACTGCGGCTGGTTGATGATCGGGGTGTCGAACAGGGCGCCTCGGCTGCCGGTATTGGTGATGGTGAAGGTGCCGCCGGACAGATCATCAGGTCGTATCGTGCCGAGCCGGACTCGGTCCGCGACCGCGGCAATGCCTTGTGCCAGTTGCACAAGACTCAAGGTCGCGGCATCGCGGAGCACCGGAACCATCAGCCCTTTGTCGCTGTCGACTGCCATCCCCAGGTGCACGTCGGCGTGGTAGGTGATCTCGGTGCAGTCGGCGTCGAGTGAGGCGTTGAGCACCGGATGCTCGGCGAGCGCTTCCACCGCGGCGGCGACGAAGAACGGAAGGAAGGACAGTTTCACTCCGGCGCGTCGGTGGAAGTCTTCCTTCTCCTGCGAGCGCAGCCGGGCAATGGTGGTGACATCGACCTCGACCACCGTCGTCAACTGTGCCGAGGTCTGCAGTGATTCCAGCATTCGCCGCGCGATCGTCTGACGAATTCGGGGCAGCTTCTGCACCGTAGAGGTCGTCGCCGGCTCCACCGCGACCGATGGTGGCGGATCGACAACCACCGGTGACGGCGCCGGCATCACCTCGGTCGCCGCGGGAACGGGATCCGTGACTTCGGATGCGGCCAGAACGGCCAGCGCCGCCCCGATTTCGACAACCTCATTCTCGGCTGTCAGGATCTCCAGGAGCGTTCCGGCGCCCGGCGCGGGTATCTCGGTTTCGACCTTGTCCGTGGACACTTCGAGCAATGGCTCGTCGGGCTCGAAGCGTTCGCCGGTGTTCTTGAGCCACCGGGTGATGGTGACCTCGTTGACGTGATCGCCGAGTGCCGGCAACACCAGCGTGGTGGTGGTTTCTGGATCGGGCATGCCAGTGGTCCCTTTTCTCAGTCGACGAGGTCTAGCGCGGCGCGAACGATGCTGTCCGTGTCGATACCGTGATAGCGGTAGACATCGTCGAGGGATCCGACCTGTCCGAATCGTGTGACGCCGAGCGCTGCGGCCGGAACACGATTGATCCCTGCCAAGAACGCCAAGGTGTGCGGGTGCCCGTCCAGCGCCGTCACCATGGGTACTGCCCTGTCGGGCGGAAACACCTGATCCAGGATCCACGACGGCCCGTCTGCCAGACCGCGGCGCGCTTGCACCGCCTCGAACAACAGCCCGGCGCTGGTCACACATACGACGTCGGCATCGAGACCCAACTCCGCCAACCGATCGGCGGCAGCGAGAGTCTCGGTGATCACCGCTCCCACTCCGACCAACATGACCGCAGGCTGCTCGGCCCGGCGGAGCGGATAGGCACCGGCGACAACCTGACGCCGTCGCCGTTCTCGCGCCGCCGGATCCGTCGGGACCCCGGCCAGAGTCTGGTCGACGGGGCGGGTCGACAGGCGCAGATACGAGGACGATCCGTCCGGACGTCCCAACCGCGAAATGCTGTCGAGCAGCGTCCATTCGACGTCGACCGCGAAGGCCGGCTCGTAGCTGACACAGCCGGGCTGCTCGATTCCGATCGAGGGGGTCTTGATCGACTGGTGCGCGCCGCCCTCGGCAGCGAGGGTGACCCCCGACGGCGTCCCGACCAGGATCGACTGCCCGCCCGCGTAGATGCCGTAGGACCACGGTTCGAGGGCGCGCTCGACGAAAGGGTCGTACATCACGCCGATCGGGAACAGCGGCTGCCCCCACCGACTCCAGGTGGCCCCCAGCTCGCCCATCAATCCGACCAGATTCGTCTCGGCGATACCGAGTTCCATGTGTTGTCCAGTGGGCTTCTCCCGCCAGTGCATGATGGTTTCGGCGTCGTCGTCGAACCAGTTTCGCCGTTCGTTCGGCGACCACACGCCCACCTTGTTCAGCCAACCCGCCAGGTTGGTGGTAGACGACACATCCGGACTGACGGTGACCACACGTTTGGCCGCATCCGGAGCCAGCCGGGACAGATCGAGCAGCGCTCGTCCCAGCGCGGCCTGCGTCGTCGACACCCCGGCCGGGGTGCGGCCGATGTCCGCCGGAATGACCGGCGCGGTGACCAACTCGACGGACTCTCGGTGCAACCGCTGCGCAGCGGCAGCACAGACTCGACCGGGGATGCTGTCCGGATCGAAGCGCACCCACGGGTGTGCAGGATCCATGCCGAGTTCGGCCGCCAACTGTTCATACTGCTCGATCGTCAACAGTGACGAATGGTTCTGCGGGTGACCCTGGGTGGGCAACCGGTGTCCCTTGATGGTGTAGGCGATGATCACGGTGGGTCGGGTGTCGTCGATCTGTTCGTACGCCCCACGCAGCGTGTCGAGATCATGGCCGCCGAGATTCCGGATCGCCCGCAGAAGCGTGTCGTCATCGAGGTCGTCCAACAACGACGCGATCTCGCCCGCATCAGAACCATTGCCGGGCAGACGAACCCGAAGCGCAGCGGCATCACAGCGCAACAAACGCTGGTATTCCGGGTTGGGCATGGTGAGGATTCGGGAGCGCAATGCGCGTCCACCGGCCCGCGTGAACAGATCCTCCAGGAGTCTGCCGAACATCACGGTGATCACCTGCCACCCGGCGGCCGAGAACATCGCCTCCAGACGGCCCGCCGCGATGTTCGGCACCACGCGGTCCAGAGACTGCCGGTTCAGATCGACGATCCAGACGATTTCGCCGAGTTCGGCCACCGACGTGTCGAGGATCGCCTCCCACACCGCACCCTCATCGAGCTCGGCGTCGCCGACCAGCGAGTACTGCCGACCTGTGCCGGCATCACCGAACACGGTGTCCACGTAGCGTCGGGCAATGGCACCCCAGATCGGCGCCGTCGCGCCGATGCCCACCGATCCTGTCGAATAGTCGACCGGATCAGGGTCTTTCGCCCTGCTCGGGTACGACTGCAGGCCGCCGAACTCCCGGAGCGTCGTGAGGTACTTCTCCGCCAGCTCACCGAGCAGATAGTTGATGCCGTGCAACACGGGCGACGCGTGGGGCTTCACCGAGACCCGGTCGCCCGGCCGCAGCTGTTCGAACCACAACGAGGTCATGATCGACACCATCGAGGCACACGACGCCTGGTGACCGCCGACCTTCAGCCCCGTGGGATTGGGACGAACCCGGTTGGCATGATGGACCATCGCCGTCGACAACCAGAGGACGCGTTTCTCGATCTCCACCAGAGCTTCTCGATCCACGGCTCCCGACGCCTGCAGCGACGCGGCCGGGTCGATCGTGCGAACACCGTTCATCATTGTGATCCTTGCCTGTATGTATGGAGATCAGACCCACCTCGGACATCGTGGTGAGTGGGATCGATCGGACGTGACAGGTACGCGGTCCCCCGGCGGGCCACGTCGCAGTGGCTGTTCTCCATTGCGGATGATCTCGAGATCCGTTGCGAGAAATCGGTGTTCAGTTGACCATGGGATCGCACTCCGGGCAATACCGACCGCGCGCATTGAGCAATCTGCGCACCATCTGGGTCCGCCACCCGGACGGCGTTGTCACAATGCCACAGCAGTACGCCATCGACCGATCTGGTCGAGTGTCTGGCACCGGGCCGTCGCACGGCAGCCACGTCGATGAGACGTTAACGTCTATTAACCTCAAGGGAACGCGGTCGACGCGATACGCGTGTTCCATACACAGACGTGACAACCGGCCCATCGAGGCGAAAAAGGCTGTTCAATAGCGCATTTCCGTCGATGGTCTCGCCTTTCGGCGCCCGGATCGACCTCAGTGTTGACAACGTCACACTGCAACCCTAGGTTAGTTCTACATCACATTCGCTGGATGCCATTTCCATCCAGGCACTGCCGGCCGTCCCGGTATGGCGAGAAGCGTTACCAGACAGGCTGTCCCGATGCTCTCGTCGGACTTCGGCAGTTCGTTGTGGTCGGTGACCACCAGAGCATCACGACGGTGGACACGTCACTGCCGGTTGACGGCGCAGCACGCCGAGGCCCGACGATTCCGGCGTCGACCGCCCAACACATTCGCCCCGTAACTCAATGACCATGACTGACGAGGACAAGCTTCATGCATCTACGTGAACTGCGCACGGCGGACCACAAAAACGGAGCACGGGCAAGCGCCATCATCGCGACGGCGGTTTCGTGCGTCGCGGCGTTCAAGGGCCTCAACGAATCGGTGACGCCACCGGCACTGCCGATCTTGCAGAACGAATTCCACGTGCCCAGTTCCACGATTTCATGGGTCCTCACCGGCGTACTGCTGACCGGCACCATCGCGACACCGTTCGTGAGCCGACTCGGCGAAGTATGGGACAAGCGCAGGGCACTGCTGGGCGTACTGGCGATCGTCGCCGCGGGAACGCTGATATCGGCGCTCTCGATCTCCATCGAGATGTTGATCGCGGGCCAGCTCTTGCAGGGCATCGGGCTGAGCACCGCCCCGCTGGCCATCGGCATCATTCGTGACACACAAGGTGAAGCCAGGACCAAACATGCCAACGGTTTGATGGTCGGAGCCATTTTTGGCAGCACCGCGGCCGGAACCATGATTGCCGGTCCGATCGCCGACCATCTCTCCTATCGCTGGTTGTTCTGGGTGCCGTTCCTGGCCTTGCTAGCGTGCATGACCGCCGTCTGGCTCCTCGTCCCCCCGACGCCGAGGACCGGCGACGGGCGGGCCCGCGTGGACCTGGTCGGTGGCGCGTTGCTGGCCTTGGGCCTTGCGGCGGTCTTGCTCGCGCTGACGTTCGCGCCCTCGTGGGGCTGGTCGTCACCCGGATTCTTCCTCTTGCTCGGCGCCGGGGTCGGCACCCTCTTTCTCTTTGTCCTCGTCGAACTGGCGGTGGACGAACCCCTCGTCGATCTGCGGCTGATGCGCAGTTTCACCGTGGTGGCCGCATCCGGGCTGATGTTCTTGGCCGGCTACTGCATCAACGCAATTCTCTTCTGCGTCCCCATGCAGATGCAGTTGCCCGCGTCGACCGGTTACGGCCTTGGCGCCTCGGCGACGGTGACCGCCCTGCTGCTGGTGTCGGCGATGCTGATAGGCCTCACCGCCCCGTTCATTTCCGCCCTGGACAGAGCCATCGGTTCCCGAATCCCGTCGTCGATCGGTCCGATCGCGATCATCGCGGGCGCGCTGGTGATGCTGACGATGGGACACCGCGGCAGCATCGCGGTCATCTTCATCGCCACCTTGGCCGTGAACTTCGGGCTGAGTGTCGCGATGACCCAATCCCTGAACCTCGTCATCAATGGCGTCCCGGCCGACAAGGTCACGCAGTTCAACGGATTGAACTTCGCGATTCAAGCCGTTGCGGGAACCGTCGGCGCCCAGGTATCCGGCGCCGTGCTCACCGTGGACCCGGATGCGGTGCCGAGCTGGAATGCATTCGCCATATCGTGGGCCGCCTCAGGCACCCTGGCGATCGCGACCCTTGTGCTTGTCCTGGCGGTCCGCGCGCCGAAGACTTCCGACCACCTTCCAGGCCTGCAATAGCGCCGTTCTACGGAATCGCGGTGAGCGCCTGGATCGCTGCGTAGGACATCGTCGACACGATGGCCCCGTGGTCGAGCCCCTTGTTCAGGGTGGACACCGCATTGAGCATGGAGAACACGGACTGGGTGAGCAGGCGAACCTGCGGTTCGGATAGGTCCGGCCGCAGTGGCGATACCGTCGAGATCCACTCTTCGGCATACAAATTCATCTCGCGGCGGATCCGTCGGCGATCCGCCTCGGGAAACGCGTGCTCGTTCTTGTGAAAGATCAGTGGCGTCGGCGGCGCGTCGATGACGGACAAGATGTGATGCTCCACCATGATCGCCAGAGCTGTCGCCGGATCCGGCTGGGACTCCACCGTCTCGCGCGCAAACCGATGAAGGGATTTCAGGTCTTTTTCCACCACCGCGATGAGCAGCGCCTGCTTGTTCTGAAAATGCCGGTAGAGCGCGGGGCCGGAAATACCGGCCTTCGCGCAGATCATCTCCACGGTGACCGAGTCGTAACCGTTGTGCAGAAACAATTCTGCGGCAACCGCGAGCAGCTTCTCCCGCCGCGGCGAATCGGTCGCGGTGGCCTCGGCTGCCCCCTTCTCAGATCTCATAGCTCCACACGGTAACCCCGGGAACACCGATGCTCCGCATCGTGGCCGACCCGAAACCCGCTCGGCTCCCGCTCTGCGTGGTAGACGCGTCCTTCGGCGATCTCATCATGACTCGCACGTTAACACGCATTAACATCACAGGATGTCGGCTTCGGCGCGGAACGACCACCCTCACGCACGTTGAGACTGTGCAAATTGAACCGGCAAATAGGCTTTTTACAGGCTTAATGCATCTGATCGGTACATGACACCGCCGGGCTTCGGATTTCGGCATTGACAGCGCTCTTCCTTGGTCATAGGTTAATGATCACTCACACGCGGAAGGATCTAACGATGCGGTTCATCTTCATGAGCGAAGCCGAGACGGCGCCGGGTCACACCCACGAGCATCGGTACCGAGAATTGATAGACGAGGTACTACTGGCCGAGGAAGTGGGTTTCGACGCGTTCGGCACATCGGAGCAGCACGTGGCGATCGGCACTGCCACCACGTCCGCACCCGAGGTCATCTACCCCTACCTGATGGCGCTGACCAGCAGGATCAGATTCGTCCACCTGGTCACCCTGTTGCCGACGCGCATCAACCACGCCCTCCGGGTCGCTGAGCGACTGGCCACCGAGGACATCCTGTCCAACGGCAGGGTCGAGCTCGGTGTCGGGCGGGGCAACACCACCCTCGCCCTACGCGCGTTCGAAGTGTCGCCGGCCGAGAACAAGGCGCAGCAGCTCGAAGGTCTCGAGGTGATCCGCCGCGCGTTACACAACGACATTTTCTCCTTCGTGGGCGAGCACTACAAGATTCCGCCGCGCGGCCTGGTCCCCAGAGGAATCCAAACACCCTATCCGCCGATTCACATGGCGACCGGAAGCCCCGAATCCGTCAGAGCTGCAGCGGAACTCGGCGTCGGCGCCATCGTCGGTGGCTTCTACCTGGGATTCGATTTCCTGGAGAACATGCTCGGCATCTACGACGAGGCCCTTTCCTCGGCCACCCACACCTATCCCCTCCAGGCCGAAAAGCTGGTGGCCGTTGCCGGCGGCATGCACTGCGCACAAACGCGCGAGGAGGCCCATCAATGGGCGCGCCACCTGACCGAGACGGTCGCACTATCGACAGACGCCTATGAGCGCTTGTCGAAGCTGTCGGCCGACTACCAGTACATGGGCGCGGTCAAGAACGTCGATTTCAGCGATGAGCGCTACATGTTCGAGGACTCGGCCGGTTTCATCGTCGGGGACCCCGACGACTGCATAGCGCAGGTCCAGCGGTATGCGGATCTCGGTGCCGATGCACTGGTCATGCGCATCGACGGCCTGCCGCACGCCGAATTGATGAAGTCGATCGAGCTTTTCGGCAAGTACGTCATCCCGCGATTCAAGAACCCGCGCGCCGTGGTTCGTCCCGCCGAGGCGATCTTGGACGACATCCGCGGCCTGCGGCCCGCGCACTACGCCGAACTCGAAGCGTTCACATCTGCACATGCCATGAACGGCAACACCATCCAGGTTGGAGAAAGCCGATGACCACGACAGCAGCCGATGACATCTACCGTCGCTACCCCGATGAGATCCTGATCGAGCGAAAGCCCAACGGGGTGTTGCTGATCACGCTGAATCGCCCAGACCAGTTGAACTCCCTGACGATGCCCATGTTCGAATACATGGCCGATATCTGGGTCGATATCGACCGTGACCCCCTGACCAAAGTTGCCGTCATCACCGGTGCCGGCCGCGGATTCTGCACGGGGATGGACGTATCGCAGCCGGACCCGAGTCTGGACGACGCAATCGCACTGATGGAGGTGGAACGACGCCGCCTTTCCGCGCTGCTCAACATGGACAAGCCGCTCATTTCCGCGATCAACGGTCCGGCCGTGGGCTGGGGCCTGTCCATGGGGCTGCTTGCCGATATCAGCGTCGCGGCCGAAGATGCCATCCTCATGGACGGCCACACTCGGGTCGGCGTCGTCGCCGGTGACCACTCCTCACTGATCTGGCCGCTCTTGGTCGGGATGGCCAAAGCGAAGTTCTACCAGCTGACCTCGGCACGCCTCACCGGACGTGAAGCCGAGCGCATCGGGCTGGTCAGCATCACCGAACGCCCCGAGGCCGTGCTGGATCGCGCGCTGGCGATCGCCGACGACCTCGCACACGGATCCCAACAGGCCATCCGCTGGACGAAGCGCTCGTTGAATACCGGCTGGCTCACCAACGCGCTTCCTCAACAGGAGCTTTCAGCGGCCCTGGAGACCCTCGGGTTCGCCGGAGCCGATTACCTCGAAGCTCGGCAAGCCTTCCGCGAGGGGCGCACGCCGGTGTTTCCCTCCGCCGGTGGCCACGACGCGCAATCGACCGCAGCCGACCACGCCACCGTCGGCTGAGCCCACGATGACCAGTCCCGAGGACATGCCGCCGACCGGGCTCACACTCGCCGATCACGGCGGGGTGCTCGTGGTCACGCTGAACCGCCCGCCTGCCAATGCACTGAACCGCTCCGTCATCGGTGAACTGACGCACCTTTTCGCCGAGCGCACCGCGTCTGCCGACGCCCCCGCGGTGGTCCTCACCGGACACGGTGATCGGTTCTTCAGCGCCGGCGGTGACATCAAAGAACTCGACGGGGTCGCTGCCGACCAGATCGACGGAAGAATGCGGGATTTCCACGCGTTGCTGGTGGTGCTGGACCGGTATCCTCGTCCGGTGATCGGTGCCATCAACGGGTACTGCGTCGGTGGCGGCATGGAGATCGCACTCTTCAGCGACACCGTATTGGCGGTCGAGCATGCACAGTTCGGCTTCCCGGAGATCAAGCACGGACTCCTCCCCGCCGACAAGGGCATCCAGCGTGCCATCCGAATTCTCGGGGCCCGCGCCGCCCGCACGATGTTGTTGTCGGGAGAGCTCTTCGGTGTGCAGCGCGCCGCGGCACTCGGTCTGGTCGACAGGATCGTCGAACCCGCCCAACTGCTGCCGTCCGCCATCGCCGTCGCCGAGCAAGCATCAGCCGAGGCGCGCGTGCTCTACCGCGCACTCAAGCGCAGCGTGAACGGCCCGGACGACGCTGCGGACGAGAGATCACTGCGCAGCACCTTGGCCGACGCCGCCGCCTACTTCGACGATCCCGTCGCCCGCGCACTGCGCGGGGGCTGGAGCGTCCAGCGCAATCGGGCACGTACGCACGCAGCCACACCACCGCCGCATGACGAGCGGCCGGCAGAGGAATCACATTGATGGCACCAGATACTCCCGTTTCATCGAACCCGGCCGAGGGCAACGGCACCCACTCGGTACCGGTGCTCCAAGACGTGTCGCGGTTCGAGGCAGTCCCACGAACCTTTGCCCAGCTGCTGCACGACCGAGCCCGACACGAGCCCGATTCGGTCGCCTTCTATACCTGGGAATCGGGTGCCCAACACCCCACCACTTGGGGCGAGTACGCCGAATCCGTACGTCGGGCCGCGCTCGAACTGGACAACCTCGGTGTCGGCGCGGGTGACCGGGTGGCCATCATGTCCTCGGCCCGCGCGGAGTGGGTGGTAGCAGCGTTGGCCATCCTCAGCGTGAACGCCGTGCTGGTCGGGGTGTACCCGACAAGCTCGCAACAGGAGCTCGCGCAGGTGCTCGAAACATGCGGGGTGTCTGCGATTTTCGCCGAGAGTCAACCCGCTCTGGAGAAGGTGGCCGCGATAGCGCCCCGGCTGGACACCCTGCGCGCGGTGATCGGGTTCGACGCACAGCCCGCAGGCATGCCCGACAGCGTCTCGGTCAGCGGGTGGCATTCGCTCCTGGCTGCCGGCGGGACGCTGGCAGCCGCCGACCCAAGCCGGTTCGCCGATCTCGTGGCGGAAGGCGATATCGACCAACCGGCCGCGCTGTTCTCCACATCGGGCTCCACCGGAATCCCTAAGGGAGTCGTGCACACCCATCGCACTCTGCAGTTCTCGGTGCTGGGTGTGGCGATGACCTACCCCGATATCGGTCGTACCCACCATGACCTCGTCGGGTTTCTCGGTCTGTCGCACGTCGCCCCCGCCCTCATCGGGGTTTTCGCGCCGATCATGACCAAGCTCGTAATCACCTACTGCACGATGGAACAGCGTCTGCCCGCCCTCATCGGGGTGCGCCCGACCGCCGTGGTCTGGCCGCCGCGCATGCACGAGAAGCTGGCCAGCGAGGTTCTGCAGACCGTCACCCACTCGGGACGGCTCTTCGGCATCAAATACGCGGCGGCAATGCAGATCGCGCGACGCATCGGTGCACAAAGATGGGCCGATCGCCGACCGCCCAGATACCTCGATGTGCTCTACGGCATCTGCCTAAAGACCGTATTCCTGCCGCTGCGCGCGAGGGTCGGAATGGACCGGATCAACGTCAGCTGGACCGCTTCGGGCAGCATGCCCCCCGATGTGGCCGCGCTGTGGCACATGTGGGGCCTCGATCTGCGCGAGCTCTACGGCACGACGGAGACCTGCGGCGCGGTTCTGGCCCAGTGGGACCGGCCCTTTCCCCGGCCCGGCACCATCGGCAAGAGCATGCCGGATCCGCGCTGGGCGGCGCGGGTATCCGCCGACGGCGAGCTGCAGGTGCGCACGCCGAGTCTGTTCACCGGTTACTGGAATGACCCACAGGCGACATCGGAAGCGGTGCACGACGGGTGGTACAGCACCGGGGATCTGGTTGAACTGGACGCAGATGCCGAGGTGAAGATCATCGGCCGGTCCAAGGACCTGATCAAGACCAGCGGCGGAAAATCGGTCAGCCCACAACCGATCGAGGTGAAGCTGAAATCCAGTCCCCTGCTGGAAGAAGCCATCGTGGTGGGTGAGGGACGGAAGTACCTCACTGCGCTGTTGGCCGTCAGCGCGAAAACACAGTCGATGAGCACCGACGAGCGCGATATCCTGCTGCGCCGATGGATCGAGGGAGTCAACTCCGAACTCTCCCGACCATTGCAGATCAAGGACTTCCGGGTACTTCCCCGAGAACTGTCGGCCGAAGCGGGCGAGCTCACGCTCAAGGGCACCATCCGCCGCGCCAATGTGGTTGCCTCGTTCGCCCACCTCGTCGAAGAGATGTACGACGGGAGCGAACAAGACGTCATCGCCGGGCAGGCCCGCCTCATCAGGGGCGACCGTGCCTAGCATCGACACAGTCCCGGCCGGGGAGGTGCGCATCGAGTACCTCACGAGCCCGGAGATCGGCAGGGCCGTGACGGCGGGATACCGCACGGCGATCCTGCCCTTGGCCGCGATCGAACAGCACGGTAGCCACCTTCCGCTGTCCATGGATGCCGATCATGCAGACGAGCTCGCCGTGCTGATCGCCCGGCGGCTCGGCGATGCGTTGGTGCTTCCGACCGTCAGGGTTGGATACTCACCGCACCATCTGGAATTCGCTGGGACACTGTCCCTTCGAGCATCCACGCTGGAGTCGATCTGTGTCGATTACACGGCGCATCTGGCCCAGCACGGGTTCGAGCGGGTCATCTTGTTCTCCGGGCATATCGGAAACTACGCTGTGATGCGGGATTTCGAGTCCCGACTGCAGCAGCAGCTGGCCCCATTGGCTGTCATCGTGTTCACCGACGCCGCGGCGATACTGGACTCGTGGCGGCTCTGCGCGACCAGGGTCGCCGGTTTGGGTGAGAATGTCGGCGGCCACGCAGATATCGCCGAAACCTCGGTGATGTTGGTGCTGGACCCGGAGAAGGTGCGCAGCGAGCGGTTCATGCCCGGACACCCCGTCGGCGCCGACCGCACCATCGTGGACGCGGCGATGCGGGACGGAATCCACTCGGTCTCTCCCAACGGCATACTCGGTGATCCGACCGGATCCTGTGCAGCCATCGGGACCGCCTGTCTGGAGACGGTCTCGGCCTTGATCGCCGATTACGCGCGCGAACGTGGCGCCTGACCTCCACCGGCAACCATCCCACCGGAAAACACTTGGCCCGAAAAGTAAAGGTGCCGTGCCGTGAACAATCTTCACCCCGTCCGAACGGGAGACCTCGCACTGGACATCTCCAGACTGCGCAGACTCTACGGTCGTTACCCCACCGGTGTCGCCGCGCTGTGTGCATTGCGGGAAGGCGAACCTGTCGGCATCGTCGCGACGTCCTTCGTGCCGGTGTCGATGGATCCCGCACTCGTCTCGGTCTGTGTCCAACACACCTCCACCACCTGGCCGGTGCTCTCCAGCGGGGATCACCTCGGTGTCTCGGTACTGTCCTCCACACATCAGGCGGCCTCTCGCCAGCTCGCGGCGAAGAACGCCGACCGGTTCGGCGGCCTGTCCTGGTTCAGCACGGATTCGCAGGCCATCTTTCTCCACGACGCGGCGGCCTGGTTCGACTGCAGCATCTCGACCGCCATCGCGGCCGGTGACCACGATGTGGTCATCCTGCAGGTGGACTCCGCGGGCATCAACGAGTCGAGCACTCCCCTGGTATTCCACGACAGCCGCTATCACAGCCTCATCGGGGCCGACGCGTCATGAGAACGACGAGCCAGTCGGTCATCTCCGCCGTCGGTGACCTGGCGCTGGGCCGCCCCGTCCTGCTCAACCACGGTCGGACGGGTGAGGAACTGACCGATGTGGTGCTGGCGGGGGCCCTGGCAACATCCGCCTGGACTGCTTGGGCCATCCGGCATACCTCGGGATTTCTCTGCGCCGCAATGCGATCGAGCCACGCGGATGCACTCGGCCTCCCACCCATCGTGCCTGCGACGAGCCAGAGTCCAAAGGTGCCCACATTCGCCGTCGGGGTGGATGCGGCGGTGGGCATCGGCACAGGCATCAGCGCCGCCGACCGCGCACACACCGGTCGGGTGCTGGCCGACCCCGAGACGCGAGCCGAGGACCTGGTCCGGCCCGGGCACGTGATGCCGATCAGAGCCGCCGAACAGGGTGTGTTGCAGCGGCGTGCCGCTGCCGAAGCCGCGATCGATCTGTGCGGCAGTGCGGGACTGGTGCCGCTGGCGCTGACGGCGACCCTGCTCGACGAACACAGTGGACGCCCGCTACGAGGTGACGACACGGTCGCTTTCGCCCGCGAGCACGGCACCACGCTGGTCACCGTCGAGGACATCGTCGGCCACCTCATCCATCACGGCAGGGGAACATTGGGGCGCGCGGCCCGCATCACCCCGTCCGGCCGGCAGATCCGAAGCAGATCCACCCGTGTCCTCGACTTCGACGACGAGTTGACCGGTGCCCGACACACGGTCATGGTGGGGCCGTTGCCGGCTCGACGGGTGCCCTCGGTGTACGTGGTCGGCGAATGTAGGCACCGCGATCCGTTCGGGCCGCGCTGCGACTGTCAACCTCTGTTCGACGGCTACCGCGAGCGAGTAGAGAGCACCGGCGGGATGCTGATCCATCTGCGCACGGGCCAATCCGACAGGACCGCTGCGGTGTCCGACGACGAGACGGCGCAGGGGTGTATCACCGCGCTCATGCGGTATTTCGGACTCGAGAAAGCTCATGTCGTGGGATGGCCGGGCGATGGTGTGACCAGCGCGTGCCGGCTGTTGCAGCTGCCGGCCGGCCCGGGTTCGGCCCCCGATTGGCCGCCGGCGATCACGAAGAACGTTCTCGAACAGGCCTATTGATCCATCACTCATCTCGTCGCGATTTCAGCGACAGCGTCTTCATCTGGAGGAGAACACCATGGCAGGACTTGACGTCACCCTCACCCCGGTCCGTTTCCTGCAACGTGCAAGCGATGTCATGCCGGACAAGATGGCGATCGTCGACGGTGATCGCCGGTGGACCTACCGCCAATTCGCCGCCGCGGTGCAACAACTGGCCAAGGCGTTGCACGCGTCCGGGGTCATCGATGGCCAGCGCGTTGCCGTCCTGGCCACCAACTCCGCCGAGATGTTGATAGCCCACTACGCGGTTCCACTGGCACGGGGAGTGTTGGTCGCCATCAACACCAGGCTCGCACCCGATGAAATCGGCTACATCTGCCGGCATTCCGGTGCGCGGATCATGTTCGGCGACCGCGAGCTGCTGGACGGCCTCGACACCACCCACCCCGACTTCACGGGCGTCGAGGAATGGGTGGAATTACCGGCGGCCGACGGCACGACATCGGCAACCGCTCCGGCGGTCGGCTACCCGCAGTTCCTGGCGCGGGCAGACGGCGCCGATCTGCCCTGGGACATCGATACCGAGACCCGCACCATATCGATCAACTACACCTCCGGCACCACCGGACGACCGAAGGGAGTCATGTACTCCCACCGCGGCGCCTACCTCTGCGCGCTCGGCGGCATCCACCATTCCGGCTTCACCCAGTCGACCAAGTACCTGTGGACGCTGCCCATGTTCCACTGCAACGGATGGTGCGCGACATGGGGTGTCACCGCCGCGATGGGCACCCATTTCTGCCTGCGGGCAGTCCGCGCCGAGACGGTGTGGGCGGCAATCGACGAGCATCACATCACTCACCTCAGCGGAGCCCCAACGGTTCTAACGATCCTCGCGTATGCCGAACTGTCTCACCCGCTGCGCACCCCGTTGACGATCTCCAACGGTGGGGCCCCGCCGAGCCCCACCATCATCGCCGCGATCCGCAAACTGGGCGCGACCATCGTGCACGTCTACGGCCTCACCGAGACCTACGGCCCGTACAGCGTCTGCGAACCGCAACCCGAATGGGCCGACGACGACGATGACCGTCAGGCCGAACTGATGGCGCGACAGGGAGTCGGGCTCATCACCGGTGAGCGCGTCCGCGTGGTTCGTGAAGAGCTCTCTCCGACAGGAGAATTGGTCGATGTCATCGCCGACGGCACGGAGATGGGCGAGATCGTCATGCGCGGCAACGGAGTGATGAAGGGCTACTACGACGACGAGGAAGGCACCCGTGACGCCACCGTGGGTGGCTGGTTTCACTCGGGCGACCTCGGCGTCATGCACACCGACGGATACGTCCAACTCCGGGACCGCGCGAAGGATATCGTGATCTCCGGCGGTGAGAACATCTCGACCATCGAGGTGGAGCACGCGATCCTGTCGCACCCCGCGGTACTCGAAGCCGCCGTGGTGGGCACACCCGACGACAAGTGGGGTGAGCGACCCAAGGCGTTCGTGGTGACCAAGAACGCGAAGCGCCTGGAAGAGGGCGATCTCATCGCCCATGTCAGGTCGCATATTGCCGCGTACAAAGCACCGAGCGCGGTCGAGTTCGTCGACGCCCTGCCCAAGACTTCGACGGGCAAAGTTCGCAAGAACGCGCTTCGCGACGCCGAGTGGCAAGGGCATTCGACTCGTATCAAGGGATAGTCCCGATCGGCGCCGGCCACCACAGACAGAGAAGAGAAGATGAGCGTGTCAGGCAAGTCGTCATTCGATCTATTCCAGCTACCGGAGGAGCTGCGGGAACTGCGGGCGGTGATCCGAGGGCTGGCCGAAAGAGAGATCGCCCCATACGCCGCCGAGTGCGACCGGGATTCCCGGTTTCCGCACGAGGCATCGGGGGCATTGGCGATGTCGGGGTTCAATGCCGTGCATGTGCCCGAGGAGTTCGGCGGCCAAGGCGCGGACTCGGTGGCAGTCTGCATCGTGATCGAAGAGGTGGCCCGCGTCGATGCTTCTGCGTCGTTGATTCCCGCGGTCAACAAGCTGGGAACCATGGGGTTGATCTTGCGGGGCAGCGAGGAACTGAAGAAGACGGTTCTGCCCGACCTGGTCGGCGGGGCGCTGGCCTCCTACGCTCTGTCCGAACGAGAGGCCGGTTCCGATGCCGCAGGCATGAAGACCCGCGCCAAACCCGCCGGCGAGGACTGGATCATCAACGGGACCAAGGCCTGGATCACCAACGGCGGTGAGTCGACCTGGTACACGGTGATGGCGGTGACCGACCCCGACAAGGGCGCCAACGGCATCTCGGCGTTCATGGTGCATCGCGACGACGAGGGCTTCACCGTGGGCCCCAAGGAGCGCAAACTGGGGATCAAGGGTTCACCGACCGTCGAGTTGCACTTCCAGAACTGCCGAATTCCCGGTGACCGGATCATCGGGGAACCCGGCACCGGTTTCAAGACGGCGTTGGCCACGCTGGACCACACCCGTCCGACGATCGGTGCCCAGGCGGTCGGAATCGCCCAGGGCGCCCTCGAGGCAGCGATCAACTACACCCGGGATCGGCGGCAGTTCGGAAAATCGGTCAGCGAGTTCCAGGGGGTGCAGTTCATGCTCGCCGATATGGCGATGAAGGTGGAGGCCGCCCGCCTCATGGTCTACAGCGCGGCCGCTCGGGCCGAGCGCGGCGAGCCCGACCTGCACTTCATCTCGGCCGCGTCGAAGTGCTTCGCCTCCGATATCGCGATGGCGGTCACCACCGATGCGGTGCAGCTGTTCGGCGGCGCCGGTTACACCGTGGACTTCCCCGTCGAGCGGTTCATGCGTGATGCCAAGATCACCCAGATCTATGAGGGCACCAACCAGATCCAGCGCGTCGTCATGAGCCGCGCCCTGCTCTCCTGACCCGACCGCCGAATCTGAAGTCCATGGCGCCTTTGTGCGCAGATCTCGCGATCTAGTTCAGATTCGGCCTCACGACTACGCGGGCCAGTGCGCACGCCATTCGTCGGCGCCGATCGGCTCCGGCGGGGTATCCCCGATCGGTGCGCCACCGCGGGTCGCCAGCACGTTCTTCTCAGCGGCCCGCACCGCGTCCATGAACTCCAATACCGCGGTGCGCAGGGCATTCTCGGCGTCGGTATCCGGACCGATATGCACCTGCCGCAGCCCCGCGGGCACCAGATCGTCGGGCAGGCCGGCACCGGCGACCCGTTCGAGAACCTTCTGGGTCAACGCCAGCGCGGGCTGGCCGGTCGGCACATCGTCCATGCAGGAGGCGCGCACCTTCTCGGTGCGTTTGCGTTCCTCCCACTGGGCCAGTTGCTGTTCCAGGGAGACCGACTCGCCGGCGAGCACCCCGGCCGCACGGTGACCGAGCTTGCGCACCAGCGCGTCGGCCACATCGTCGATGTCGAAGGCACCCGCAGGCGCATCCTGGGCGATGCGGGCGTGAAACAAAACCTGCAGCAACACGTCTCCGAGTTCGGTGCGCAACTCGTCGAGGTCGCCGCTGCGGACCGCGTCGAACAACTCGTAGGTCTCCTCCAACAGGTACCTACGCAACGAGTCGTGGGTCTGCTCGCTCTCCCACGGACCGTCGGTGCGCAGCCGGTCCATGACCGCCACGGCGTCGACCAGCCGTTCCCCGACCTGCGGGCCGGGCGCCGCGATCAGGGTGGCCCCCGCCGCCAGGCTGGCCTTCACGGCGGGATGCTGGGGATCCGAGGACAACAGCACCGGCGCCTCGCCGGCGGCACTGGGCAGGTACGGCCGGGCCGAGGGAAGCGACCACGGCACCTTGATCGGCATCTCCTCGGTGTAAGCGACCTCGCCGACCAGCAGCGCGACGGCTTCCACCGGCACCAACGACGGCCGGCGCGGATCGACGAGGACGACCGTGGTCAACGGTCCGCTCCCGGCTCGGATAGTGCTGTGCCGCCGGTGATGTCGACCTCATCGGCCGCTCGGCCGTCGAGGGCCAACAGCATCCCCGCCACTGCTTGCAGCAGGTCCAGATCGCGGATGCGCGGCGCACCGACCCCACTGCCCGCCCGCGGGATCGGGATCTGGACCGTCGATGTCGTGGCACGGTAGGCCGAGCCCGGGTAGATGCGCTTGAGCCGCAACTGACCGGAATCCTGCAGGGTCAACGGCGACACCTTCAGGGTGGAGTCCGAGACGGTGGACACCTCGGTGACCCCGTACTCACGGCACAGCAACCGCAATCTTGCGACCGCGACCAAACGCTGAGCAGGCTCCGGTAGCGGTCCGTAACGGTCGACGAGCTCGTCGATGACGCGGGCCACCCCGGCATTGTCCGACGCGGCGGCAAGCCTTCGGTAGGCCTCCAGACGTAGCCGGTCGCTGCCGATGTAGTCGGGCGGCAGGTGCGCATCGACCGGCAGGTCGATTCGGACGTCCTTCTGCTCCTCCTGCGAGACAACGGTTTTCCCGTCGACGGCGGCACGGTAGGCCTCGACGGCCTCACCGACCAGCCGCACGTACAGGTCGAACCCGACACCGGCGACGTGCCCGGACTGCTCGACACCCAGCACGTTGCCGGCCCCGCGGATCTCCAGATCCTTCATGGCGACCGCCATCCCGGCACCCAGATCGTTGTTCTGGGCGATGGTGGCCAACCGGTCGTGGGCGGTCTCGGTGAGTGGAACCTCGGGCGGATACAGGAAATAGGCGTATCCGCGTTCCCGGCTGCGCCCCACCCGGCCGCGCAGCTGGTGCAGCTGGGAAAGGCCGAAGGTGTCCGCCCGCTCCACGATCAGGGTATTGGCGTTGGAGATGTCCAGACCCGTCTCGACGATGGTGGTGCACACCAGGATGTCGAACTCACGGTTCCAGAAGCCCTCGACGGTCTTCTCCAGGGTCTCCTCGGCCATCTGGCCGTGCGCCACCACGACCCGGGCCTCGGGCACCATCGCCTGCACTCGGGCGGCGGCCTGATCGATCGACTTGACCCGGTTGTGGATGTAGAACGCCTGCCCGTCGCGCAGCAGTTCGCGGCGCAGCGCGGCGGCGACCTGTTTGTCATCGTGCGGGCCGACGTAGGTCAGCACCGGGAAACGCTCCTCGGGCGGGGTGAGGATGGTCGACATCTCGCGGATGCCTGCCAGGCTCATCTCCAGGGTGCGCGGGATCGGGGTCGCACTCATGGTGAGCACGTCGACGTGGGTGCGCAGGCTCTTGATGTGTTCCTTGTGTTCGACGCCGAAGCGCTGCTCCTCGTCGACGATGACCAGGCCGAGGTCCTTCCAGCGCACCGCGGTCTGCAGCAGCCGGTGCGTGCCGATCACGACATCGACCGAGCCGTCGACCATTCCGTCCAGCACTGCCTTGGACTCGTTCGCGTCGGTGAACCGCGACAGTCCCTTGACCGTCACCGGGAAACCGGCCATCCGCGCGCTGAAGGTCTGCAGATGCTGATCGGCGAGCAGCGTCGTGGGCACCAGGACCGCGACCTGCTTACCGTCCTGTACCGCCTTGAACGCCGCGCGCACCGCGATCTCGGTCTTGCCGTAGCCGACGTCACCGCAGATGACCCGGTCCATCGGAACCGGTTTCTCCATATCGGATTTGACCTCGGCGATGGCGGTCATCTGGTCCATGGTCTCGGTGAACCCGAACGCATCCTCCATCTCGGCCTGCCACGGGGTGTCCGGACCGAAGGCGTGCCCGGGCGCGGCCTGCCGCTTGGCATACAGCGAGACCAGCTCACCGGCGATCTCACGAACGGCCTTGCGCGCCTTGGTCTTGGTGTTGGTCCAGTCGCTGCCCCCGAGCCGGCTCAGCGTCGGCGCCTGCCCGCCGACGTAGCGGGACAGCTGATCGAGCGAGTCCATCGGCACATAGAGCTTGTCGGTGCCGCCACCGCGTTTGGCCGAGGCGTACTCGAGCACCAGGTACTCGCGCCGTGCGCCGCCGATGACGCGTTCGGTCATCTCGACGAACTTGCCGATGCCGTGCTGATCGTGGACCACCAGGTCGCCGGCCGTCAATGCCAACGGGTCGACCACGTTACGACGCTTGGCGGCAAGGCGTTTGCCGTCGGTGGCGGCAACGCGGTTACCGGTCAGATCGGTCTCGGTGATGATCACCAGGTTGGCGCCGGGGATGACGACACCGTCGTGCAGCGGCCCCTTGAGCACCCCGACCACACCGGCGGTCGGCTGCGCTCCGGCCTCCAACAACGTTGCGGGCGTATCGGCTTCGGCGAGCTGCTCGACGACGCGCTGCGCGGTACCTGACCCCGGCGTCACCACCACGGCAAAGCCACCGGTCGCCACGTGCGCCCGCAACATCGCGAAGATCTCGTCGACCGCGTGTTGGCTGCGCGCCGACGGCGCGGGTCGCACGTCGAGTTCGACGGCACCCTCGTCGGTCAGCTGGCTCAGCGTCCACCAGCGTGCCGCACCGGCGCGCACCTCGTCGAGTTCGCGGAAGCCCGAACCGCCCAGCGCTTCGACATCCACCGGAGCGGCACCACCGATGGCCGCCACCGACCAGGATGCCTCCAGGAATTCGCGGCCGGTGCGGATGAGATCCGCGGCGCGCGAGCGCACCTTCTCGGGATCGCACACCAGCACCGGGGTGCCCTCGGGCAGGTGGCTGGTCAGCAACGTGAGCTCGGTGGGCTCCAGCACCGGCAGTAGCGCCTCCATCCCGTCGACCGGGATGCCCTCGGACAGTTTGGCCAGCATGTCGCCGATGGATCCGGCGATGGTGTTGTCGGTCTGGGGCTGGGCGTCGACGAGCTGGGCCGCGCGTTGCTTGACCTGTTCGGTGATCAGGATCTCGCGGCAGGCCACGGCGTCGACGCGGTGGATCTCGATCTCGGTGATGGAACGCTGGTCGGCGACCGAGAACATCCGCATCTCGGACACCTCGTCACCCCAGAATTCCACGCGCACCGGATGTTCGGCGGTCGGCGGGAAGATGTCCAGGATGCCGCCGCGGACCGCGAACTCGCCGCGCTTGGCCACCATGTCCACCCGGGTGTAGGCCAGCTCGACCAGCCGCGCGATCGTCTCGTCGAAATCCGAATCGGCGCCGACGGCCAACGTCACCGGCTCGATCTCACCGAGAGCGGCCAGCATCGGCTGCATCAACGACCGAGCCGTGGTGACCACCACCTGCAACGGCGGACCCAGGTGCTCGGCGTCGGGGCGGGCCAGCCGGCGCAACACCAACATCCTGGCGCCGACCGTCTCGACCCCGGGTGAGAGCCGCTCATGCGGCAGCGTCTCCCAGGACGGGAACAGCGCGACGGCGTCCCCGAACACAGCCTTCAGTTCGGCGGTCAGGTCATCGGCTTCGCGACCCGTCGCGGTGACGACGAGCAGCGGGCCGGTACGCGCCAGCGCGGCGGCGGTGAACAGCCGCGCGCTGGCCGGACCGACCATCGCCAGCGTGTCGGGCCGGCTTTCGGCGCGGTCGATCAGATCCAGGAAGGTGGGCGAGGTGAGCGCCAGGTCGACGAGCCCCGCGATCGGGATTTGGACATGAGTGTGCCCCGGTGCGGTCATGATGGCTCCATCGTAGGCGGCCTGCGTCCGGTCCGAAATTCGGTGCGCAATCGCCGGGTCGCCCGGTGTTAGCGTGTTCGGTGGGGTTCCTGGGGCGGGGGTGAGACGGTGACGCTGACGATCCCGGCCGTCGCTGCCAGCAGCCCCGCTGCGTTGTCCGGTGCGGCCGCACAGCTGAAAACCAAGATCGGCCAAGTCGATTCCCTCATCGCCGCCCAGCGGAGCGCCCTCGGTGATCTGGCCGGCGGCTGGCAGGGCACCGCATCGCGGGCGGCGCAGGCCCGAGGTGAGCAGAACACCGCCCGGTTGACCGAGCTGCGGGACCGGCTGCAGACGATCGCGACCACGCTCGAGGGCGGTGGTACCAACATGACACCGCTGCGCCAGGCGATCGTCGACCTCACCAACCAGGCCGCCGCGCTGGGTGCGATCGTCGGCGCGGATGGCACCGTCGCACCGTCCGGCACCGGTCCGATGACCCCGGAGGTCGCCGCCGCGTACAGCACTGCGCTCAAGACGATGCTGACACAGTTCGGGGCTGTCGACCGGGCCACCTCCCAGGGCATTGACGGTGCCACTCCCCTGAGCACGCCCGGTGAGATGCCCACCGAGACGCCGACCCGACCCGATATCGAGGAACTGAAGCCCCCCGAGGGCGCGACCGATACCGAGGTCAACCAGTGGTGGGACGGTCTCAGCCCACAGGACCAGGCACGCATCATCGCCGAGAAACCGGAATGGGTCGGCAATCTGGACGGGGTGCCCGGCACCGCACGCGATCAGGCGAACCGTAATCGGCTTGCGCAGCTGCGCAAGGATCCGAACCTCACCGCCGAGGAACGCGGCACCATCGCGGCCGTCGACGATGCCATCTCCAAGCCGGACCGCCAGCTGCTGGTGCTGGACTTCGACGGTGAACATCCGAAGGTGGCGGTGGCCTCCGGCAACGTCGACACCGCCGACCATGTCAGCGTCTACGTGCCAGGCACCGGATCGGTGCCCTATGACAAGCCGAATGCCGGCAACGACCTGCCCACCTATATCGAACAATCCGAATGGCTGCGCACCGAGACCGAGCGGGTGCTGGACAACGCCGGCAAGAGCGACGAAACCGTCGCGACCGTCGCGTGGCTCGGCTACGAACCGCCCGCCAACCTCGCCCAGGCCGGCAGCGCACACTATGCCGACGACAACGCACCCGCACTGGCGTCGTTCATCAACGGCCTGGACAGCTCGCGCGACACCGACCCGCACCTGACCGTGCTCGGCCACTCCTACGGATCGACACTGGCCAGCGAGGCGCTGCAACGCGGCACCGCCGCCGACGATGTCGTCTTCATGGGGTCCCCGGGGCTGGAGACCAACCCGTTGCAATTCTTCGACAGTGTGACTCCCGCGGACCTGCATATGGCCGAGGGCAACGTCTTCGTCCAGCACGCCGAGAACGATGTGGTGGCCAACCTGGGTAGATTCGGCGGGGCCATCCCGTCCTCGCTGCCGGGATTCATCGACCTGTCCACCAACGCCGAGGCCACGCCGCTGGGTCAGCGCAACCAGTCCACCGGCCACAGCGAGTACTCGTTCGTCGACACCACGGCCCTGTACAACCAGGCGGTGGTGGTGGCCGGACTGGGACAGGACGACCGATACGTGAAAGTGGAGGATTGATGTGGCGCACGCTGATCACATTCCTGCTGGCGGTACTGCTGACGGGGTGCGGGCCGATGTTTGAGTCCGAGTACCAGGGCCCGGCCGAGGGCGACAGCGGCCATGGCAGCCCCGCCGAACTCGGCGTCCTGCTGGAGCGCCGCGATGCCGAGGAGGTGTTGGCCGACCGGGACCGGATGATCGGTGAGATGACCACCGAGCTCAGCCGGATCGTTCCGGGATCGCGCTGGCTGCCCAATCGCGACGAACGCAGCAGCCACTGCGGCGATTTCGGCTCCACCGACGGCAACATCTATTTCAGCCGCAACTACGTGTCGGAAGTACCGGTCTCCGCCGCCCTGTGGCCGCAGGCCGCCCAGGCCGTCATCGATATCGCGGCGCGGTACGGGTTCACCGATGTCACCGGCCGCACCGAGAACCCGACCGACGACGAGGCCAAGGACCTGACCATCAGCGATGCCTACGGCGGCCGGGTGGCCTTCGGATCGATGGTGGCCGCGTCGCTGCAGGTGACCACCGGGTGCTACCTGACGGCCGAGGCCAAGCGCAAGGCGCGCGAGGCAGCGCCGAGTTAGCTCACTCCGCGTGCAGCTGCGGGTCGGCCTCCAGGTGGGTCAACCCATTCCACACCACGTTGACCACGTGCGCGGCGACCACTTCCTTCTTGGGTTCGCGCACGTCGAGCCACCACTGCGCGGTCATCGAGACCGATCCGACCAGCGCCTGCGCGTACAGCGGCGCCAGATCAGGATCCAGACCGCGACGGGAGAAATCGCCGGCCAGGATCGAGGCGACCTGGTTGGCGGCGTCGTTGAGCAGCGTCGCGTAGGTGCCCGAGGTGAGCGCCGCCGGCGAATCGCGGACCAGGATGCGGAACCCGTCGGTGTGTTCCTCGACGTAGGTCAGCAGTGCCAGGGCCACCAGTTCGATCCGGACCCGCGACCGGTTCTTCACCAGCGAGGAGGTGATGCCGTCCAGCAGCGTCGACATCTCGCGGTCGACGACGACGGCGTAGAGGCCCTCCTTGCCCCCGAAGTGCTCGTACACCACCGGCTTGGAGACATTGGCCCGTTGGGCGACCTCCTCGATGGAGGTACCGTCGAAGCCCCGCTCGGCGAACAGCGACTTGGCGATCTCGATGAGCTGCTGACGGCGTTCACTGCCGGTCATCCGGGCGCGCGGCGCACGGACGTCTTTCTCGGGTGCTGCCACGCCCATGACCTTAGTCGGCTTGCACTAGAGTCTCGGAGTGATCGGTCCGTCGTGGTGTAATCGGCAGCACCTCTGATTTTGGTTCAGATAGTTCAGGTTCGAGTCCTGGCGACGGAGCTCAACAGCCGCGAGCGACCCCAAACCACAGCGTCGACGGTGTGTCCGCGGGTAGGCACTCCTCGGTCGCGGAGGAGGAATACGTGTCCACCGAAACAGCCGTGATCATCCTCGCCGCGGGCGCGGGCACCCGGATGCGCTCGGTCATCCCGAAGGTCCTGCACCCCCTCGGCGGCCGCACCATGCTGGGCCACACCCTGCACGCCGTCACCGCCCTGAACCCGCATCACGTGGCCGTCGTCATCGGCCACGGCCGGGAACAGGTCAGCGCCGAGATCGACCGATTCGCCGGCGGCGCGGTCACCGTCACGGCCGTCGTCCAGGAGGAGCAGCTGGGCACCGGCCACGCCGTCGGCGTCGGGTTGACCGGGCTGCCCGATGATTTCGCCGGGACCGTCATCGTCACCACCGCCGATGTGCCCCTGCTCGACGGTGCGACCCTGTCCGGCCTGGCCGCAGCGCATGCCGGCGCGGGAGTGACGATCCTGACCACCACACTCGACGATCCGACCGGCTACGGGCGGATCATCCGTGATGACGACGGCGGTGTCACCGCGATCGTCGAACATGCCGATGCCGACGCCGCCCAACGCGCCGTCGCGGAGATCAACTCCGGGGTGTACGCGTTCGACGCCGCCGCCCTGCGCTCGGCGCTGACCCAATTGCGCACCGACAACG
Source organism: Mycolicibacterium neoaurum ATCC 25795 (assembly GCF_000691525.1). Classification (GTDB taxonomy): domain Bacteria; phylum Actinomycetota; class Actinomycetes; order Mycobacteriales; family Mycobacteriaceae; genus Mycobacterium; species Mycobacterium neoaurum. The sequence goes on along the minus strand of NZ_JMDW01000003.1, from coordinate 443,158 downwards.
CCCAGGGCGAGCTGTATCTCACCGACGCGATCGCGCTGATCCGCAACCAGGGTCTGCCCGTCCAGGCCGAGCATGTCGCCGACACCGCATTGGTCTCCGGCGTCAACGATCGGGTGCAGCTCGCGGCGCTGGGTGCCGAGTTGAACCGGCGCACCATCATCGGACATCAACGGGCCGGGGTCACCGTCACCGATCCGGCGACCACCTGGATCGACGTCGATGTCGAGATCGGCCCCGACACGGTGATCGCGCCGGGCACCCAGCTGCTGGGTGTCACCACCATCGGCGCCAACTGCACCATCGGACCGGACACCACACTGACGTCGATGGAGGTCGGCGACGGTGCCACCGTTATCCGCACCCACGGTGAGCTCTCGGTGATCGGTCCCGGTGCCACCGTCGGTCCGTTCACCTACCTGCGGCCCGGGACCACGCTGGGTGCCGGCGGCAAGCTGGGCGCGTTCGTCGAGACCAAGAACTCGACCATCGGGGCGGGCACCAAGGTGCCGCACCTGACCTACGTCGGTGACGCCGATATCGGCGAGCACAGCAACATCGGCGCATCCAGCGTCTTCGTCAACTACGACGGCGAGACCAAACAGCGCACCACCATCGGATCGCACGTCCGGACCGGCTCGGACACCATGTTCGTGGCACCGGTGAGCGTCGGTGACGGCGCTTACACCGGTGCGGGCACGGTACTGCGCGACGATGTCCCGCCGGGTGCGCTCGCGGTGTCGGACAACACCCAGCGCACCATCGAGGGATGGGTGCTGCGCAAGCGTCCGGCGAGCACGTCCGCCGAGGCCGCGCGCAAGGCCGGGGCGAGCGAACCCGACGCCTGATGTTGGCAATCTGGTAACCCGTGCACGACTGCCAGGAAAAGCTACGTACGATTGGCGCGTAATCGACCCCCGACTGGCAGGGCACAACAGATGAGCCACGACTGGACCGACAATCGCAAGAACCTGATGCTCTTCGCCGGCCGGGCGCACCCAGAGCTGGCCGAGCAGGTGGCCAAGGAACTCGACGTCCCGGTGACCGCGCAGACCGCGCGCGACTTCGCCAACGGCGAGATCTTCGTCCGATTCGACGAGTCCGTGCGCGGCTGTGACGCGTTCGTCCTGCAGTCCCACCCGGCCCCGCTGAACCAGTGGCTGATGGAACAGCTGATCATGATCGACGCCCTCAAGCGCGGAAGCGCCAAGCGCATCACCGCGATCCTGCCGTTCTACCCCTACGCCCGGCAGGACAAGAAGCACCGCGGCCGTGAACCGATCTCGGCCCGCCTGGTCGCCGATCTGCTCAAGACCGCAGGCGCCGACCGCATCGTCACCGTGGATCTGCACACCGATCAGATCCAGGGCTTCTTCGACGGCCCGGTGGACCACATGCGCGCCCAGAAGCTGCTCACCGGCTACATCGCCGAGAACTATGCCGATGATGACAAGGTCGTCGTCTCCCCCGACTCCGGCCGGGTCCGGGTCGCCGAGAAGTGGGCCGATTCGCTCGGCGGTGTCCCGCTGGCCTTCATCCACAAGACCCGCGATCCGCTGGTCCCCAACCAGGTCAAGTCCAACCGCGTCGTCGGCGATGTCAAGGGCAAGACCTGCATCCTGACCGACGACATGATCGACACCGGCGGCACCATCGCCGGCGCGGTCAACCTGCTCCGTCAGGACGGTGCCAAGGACGTGATCATCGCCGCGACGCACGGTGTGCTGTCCGACCCGGCCGCCCAGCGGCTCGCCGACTGCGGTGCGCGCGAGGTCATCGTCACCAACACGCTGCCGATCGGCGAGGAGAAGCGGTTCCCGGCGCTGACGGTCCTGTCCATCGCACCGTTGCTGGCCAACACGATCCGTGCGGTCTTCGACAACGGGTCGGTGACCGGGCTGTTCGACGGGTCGGCCTAGCGTCGAGCGTTTGCGCGAGGAGTGATTCAGACATGACGGCCCGCATCTTCCACAATCCGAAATGCTCGACGTCACGCAAGACACTGGATCTGTTGCGTGAGAACGGGATCGAACCGGAGATCGTGCTGTACCTGAAGACGCCACCCGGTCGGGCCGAGTTGGCGGCGATGATCGCCGATGCCGGTATCGAGGTGCGCGATGCGGTGCGCAAGCGCGAATCCCTCTACAAGGAACTGAATCTGGCGCAGGCCAGCGATGACGAACTGCTCGACGCGCTCGCCGAGCACCCGATCCTGATCGAGCGCCCGTTCGTGATCACCGACAAGGGCACCCGGCTGGCCCGCCCGATCGAGAACATCCGCGAACTGTTGTGAGGAAGATCGCCGCGGGTCTGTTGGCGTGCCTGGCGCTGGCCGGATGCGGTGACGCCACGCCCGACTACCAGTCGTTGTTGGCCACCACCCCCACCCGCCCGACGTCACAGCCCACCTCCGACGAGACGGTCCCGCTGTCGGCATATCTGGAGAGCGTCGGCGTGGAGGGCAAGCCGGTCGCTCCGGAAAAGCTGACCGACCTCGCCGTGACGGTGCCGCGCCCCGAAGGGTGGCAGGACTACACCAACACCAACCTCGCGGCCGGCACCCGGGTGATCGCCGATGGCGACACCTACCCCACGGCGATGCTGATGGTCTTCACCCTCGACGGCGATTTCGACACCGCCGAGGCACTCAAGCATGCCGACGTCGATGCCGAGGTGTCACCGAACTTCAAGAAGCTCAACGGTTCCCGCGATGACTTCAAGGGCTTCCCGTCCTCGATGATCGAGGGCACCTACGAGCTGAGCGGGCAGCTGATGCAGAGCTACAACCGCATCGTGTTCGCCACCGGGACGATGCCCGACAAGCCCGCGCCCGGCAAGCTCGAGCCGGAGGCCCAGAAGTACCTGGTGCAACTGACCATCACCAGTTTCGCCGATGACGCCCAACAGCACGGTCCGGACATCGAGAAGATCATCTCCGGGTTCGACGTCACGGCCAAGTAGCTACTGTGGCTGCCATGAGCTCATGGACCGCCGCCGATCTGCCCTCCTTTGCCGGCCGTCGCGTCATCGTCACCGGCGCCAACAGCGGACTCGGACTGGTGACCGCGCGTGAGTTGGCTCGCGCCGGCGCGGCCGTCACGCTCGCGGTCCGCAACACCGACAAGGGCGCCGAGGCCGCCGCACAGATGACCGGTGACGTCGACGTGCGGCGGTTGGACCTGCAGAGCCTGGCGTCGGTGCGTGAATTCGCCGACGGCACCGAGGCCGTCGACGTAATGATCAACAACGCCGGGATCATGGCGGTGCCCTACGCCAGGACCGAAGACGGTTTCGAGAGCCAGATCGGCACCAACCACCTCGGCCATTTCGCACTGACCAACCTGCTGCTGCCCAAGATCACCGACCGCGTCGTGACGGTGTCCTCGGTGATGCACCTGCTCGGCGTCATCAGCCTCAAGGATCTGAACTGGCGGGCCCGGCCCTATTCGGCGTGGCTGGCCTATGGACAGTCCAAGCTGGCCAATCTGCTGTTCACCACCGAGTTGCAGCGGCTGCTGAGCGCCGCGGGCTCCCCGGTGCGCGCGGTGGCAGCCCATCCCGGCTACTCCGCGACCAACCTGCAGGGCCAGACCGGCAACGCGACCGGTGACAAGATCTTCAAGGCGGCCAACGCGCTGGCCACCGACGCCGACTTCGGGGCGCGCCAGACGCTGTACGCGGCGGCCGCCGACATCCCCGGTGACACCTTCATCGGCCCGCGCTTCGGCATGCGTGGGCCCACCGGTCCGAGCCCGCGCAGCCCGCTGGCCCGCAATTCCGCGACGGCTTCGGCGCTGTGGGCACTGTCCGCGCACCTCACCGACACCGAATTTCGGATCTGAGGCATCCGTCGGCTACCCTTGGCGACGTCACGGCGAGGGTGGTTACCAAAACACCGTTATCGACGGGAACCCATTTCGTTGGACCCTGGCCGTGTGTGAACCGGCTACAGGAGAGACAACATGGCTGCCAAGAACTCGGCCCCCAACAAGCTGACCGCCACCGTGCGTACCCGCACCGGCAAGGGTGCCTCGCGCCAGGCCCGCCGCGACGGCAACATCCCGACCGTGCTGTACGGCCACGGCACCGACCCGCAGCACCTGGAGCTCAACGCGCGTGATTTCGCCGCCGTGATGCGCCACTCCGGCACCAACGCGATTCTGACCCTGGACATCGACGGCACCGAGCAGCTTGCGCTGACCAAGGCCCTCGACATCCACCCCGTGCGCCGCAACATCCAGCATGTCGACCTGCTCGTCGTGAAGCGCGGCGAGAAGGTCGAGGTCGACGTGCCCGTCGTCGTCGAGGGTGACGCCGCGCCCGGAAGCCTGGTCACCCAGGAAGCCAACACCATCGCCGTCGAGGCCGATGTGTTGTCGATCCCCGAGCAGCTGACCGTGTCGGTCGAGGATGCCGAGATCGGCACCCAGATCACCGCCGGCCAGATCGAGCTGCCCAGTGGCGTCAGCCTGACCGTCGACGCCGAGACCCTGGTGGTCAACGTCGTCGCCGCCCCGACCGAGGAAGATCTCGAGGCCGAGGGTGCGGGCGAGGCCACCGAGGGTGCGGCTGCGGCCGAAGAGACCGCCGATGAGGGCGAGGCTGCCGAAGCCGAAGCCGCCGAGTAACCGGCGCAGCTGCCGTCATGGCCGAGCCCCTGCTGGTGGTGGGCCTGGGAAATCCCGGGCCCAACTACGCCAAGACCAGACACAACCTCGGTTTCATGGTGGCCGACATCCTGGCCGCACGCATCGGATCAGGATTCAAGGTGCACAAGAAGTCCGGTGCCGAGGTGACCACGGGTCGCCTCGGCCACCGGCCTGTTGTGCTCGCCAAGCCGCGGGTCTACATGAACGAGTCGGGACGTCAGGTCGGCCCGTTGGCAGCGTTCTATTCGATCGCCCCCGCCGATGTGGTGATCCTGCACGACGAACTGGACATCGACTTCGGTCGCATCAGGCTCAAGCTCGGCGGTGGCGAGGGCGGCCACAACGGGCTGAAGTCGGTGGCGGCAGCGTTGGGTACCAAGAACTTTCAGCGGGTGCGTATCGGCGTCGGCCGTCCACCCGGCCGTAAGGACCCGGCCGCCTATGTGCTGGAGCCGTTCAATTCCGTCGAGCGGCCCGAGGTTCCGATCATCTGTGAACAGGCCGCCGACGCGACCGAGCTGCTGCTCGAGCAGGGCCTGGAGCCTGCGCAGAACATCGTGCACGCCTGGTAGACCCGTTGTCGGCCCCGTTCCCGGCGAGCGTGCGTGTCTGCACCCCGAAACACCGCTTTCAGCTCGAAGTCAGCGCACGCTCGTCGCGAAATTCCCCGCGGATCAACCAGACTCCCACGGCGATGACGGCCGCGACCTCGAAGGCGACGATCCCCCGCTCGACGATGCCGAGCGGGATGATGCGATACCACCGCAGATCGGTGACCATGCTCACCGCGATGGCCCCGAACAACACCGCAAGCCACCCGATCGATCCGTAGGCCAGCCAGGTCGCGGGCCGGGCGCTGCGATGTCGGCGGGTGATGGCCAGCACCGCCGCGGGTAGTGAGACGAATGCCAGCAGGGTGGCCATCCGATGGATGGATCCGCTTGTGCTGGGCCCGATCTCCCAATTGTGCTTGGGAAACGCGGCGATCCCGACCAGCCCGATCACCCACAGCGACATGAGGATCGAGCCGGGCGACAGCGGTGCGACCAACCCGGCGTGGACCAGTCCGGTGAGCAGCAGGATCGAGCCGAGTGCGAGCGCCAGCACACCGGTCAGGAAGGCCCAGTCACCGCTGGTGTAGATGTACTCGGAGATGGTCGCCATGCGCAGCGTGCGGCCGGGCCGGTGCGACTGGCCGCCGATGATCGCGTCAAGGGACAGGATGGCGGCCACCGAGATGGCGGCACCGAGCACACCGAACCAGCCGAGCAGGACGTGGGTGGATCGCTGCATCACACCAGGATACGGACCGCCCGGGTGCGTCGAGCGTGCGAGAACTCGGCGTGCGCAGCGGCGTGTTCACCCGCAGACACGCACGCTCGCCGAAAACGTGAGGAGCGAGCCTAGCCGGTGACGAGGGCGACCGAGTTGGCCCGGCGCAGCTTGCCCGACGGCGTCTTCGGGATGGTGCCCGGTCCGAGCACGACGACGTTGCGCGGGCGCACGTCGACCTCGGTCACCACCTCGTGAGCGACCTGGTGCTCGATGCGACGCACCGCTGCGGGATCCTGGTATGCGTTGGATTCCACTGCGACGGCGAAGGTTTCGCGCGAATGACCGGCGTCGAGACGCACCGCTACGGCACAACCGGGGCGGACGCCCTCGACCCGGCCTGCGGCCCGCTCGATATCGGTCGGGTAGATGTTGCGCCCGGCCATGATGATGACGTCCTTGACGCGGCCGCACACCACGACGTTGCCCTCTTCGGTGATGTAACCGAGGTCGCCGGTGTCGTACCAGCCGTTCTCGTCCTGGGTCGGCAGGAAGCCGGCCATCGTGATGTAGCCCGGGGTGACCGATTCACCACGCAGCTGGATGACACCGACACCGCGGGCCGGCAGCACAGCACCGTCCTCGTCGACGACGCGGGCATCCAGGTCGCGCAGCAGCGGGCCCAGCGAGGCCAACCGGCGGGTGTTGCCCTTGCTCGACGGCACCGCGCGGCGCAGCGCGGCCAGCAGGTCCGCGTCGACCTCGTCGACGACCAGACCGGCGTTGCACGGGGAGAACGACACCGCCAGGCAGGTCTCGGCCATGCCATAGGCGGGCAGGATCGCCGAGGCCTTCAGCCCGAACGGCTTGCCCGCGTCGATCAGGTCCTCGACGTCGGCCGGCTCCACGGGCTCGGCGCCCGAGAGCGCGAAGCGCAGCGTGGACAGGTCGAACTCGCCGGGCTTGGCCTGGCGGCGCAGCCGCTTGGCGAACAGCGCGTAGGCGAAGTTCGGGGCGGCCGTCATGGTGCCCTTGTACTTGTCGATGAGGCGCGCCCACAGCAGGGTGTCGCGCAGGAAGTCCATCGGGGTGACCTTGACCAGCTCGGCACCGAAGTACATCGGGATGGTCAGGAAGCCGACCATGCCCATGTCGTGGAAGCAGGGCAGCCAGCTGACCATGACGTCGGTGTCGACGTCGTACTCGGCGCCGATGAACATGGCCTCGGCGTTGGAGTGGATGTTGCGGTGGGTGATCTGCACAGCCTTCGGGGATCCCGTCGACCCGGAGGTCAGCTGCATCAACGCCAGATCGTCCTCACCGGTCTCGACGGGATCGATCGGGTCGGCGGCCAGCAGGTCGGCCACCTTGAGGACCTTGATGCCCTTTTCCTCGAGCACCGGGATGGCGACGATGAACGGCTCGGAGACGATGACGGCCTTGAGCTCGATCATGCCGATGACGGTCATGGTGTCCTCGGCCCAGACGGCGAGGTCGGTGCGCGGGGTCGGCTGGTGCAGCATGGTGAGGCTGCCGCCGCGCATCCACACGCCCTGGGCGGTCGGGGCGATCTCCACCGGGAAACCCGCCAGCACGCCGACGGAGTCGCCGGGACCGATACCGGCAGCGGCCAGTCCACCGGCCACCCGGCGGGCGCGCTCGTGCACCTCGGCCCAGGTGTGCCGCACCGGCTCGTAGGGTTCGCCGGTGACCATGCCCCGCGTGCTCTCCTTGGCGCTGCGGTACATCTTGTCGGTAAAGCGGCTCACGGCAACCTCCTGGGGTGTCTGGGGCCGAAGCGACGTCGTCGTCGGCTCCAGGTTCCTCGCGCGTTTCCCTATATTCCGCCTGCAGGTGCACTCTTCAGGAGAGGCGCGCACACACAATTGGGACGCAGTTGTGTCTCATTCCGGTGGTCACCGGCCTTTTGTGGACAGGCCAGTTTCCACCGCACCCATCTTAAAGAACCCTTAAGTAACTGCCAAACGGATGCGCCGATTGAGGCATGTGTCACACCGCGTGCGGGTTTGATTTCCCGCGGGCCGCCCTCACCGCAGGGGTTCGGACATGACCCGGGCACCGGGCACGGGCCCGCTGGCCACTCGCACCGTCCGGCAGACACCCGCACCCGATAGCGCGGTGCCGACATCGACGGCGTGCGCGGCGGAGGCACATAGGAATGCACAGGTGGGGCCGGACCCGGAGACGATCCCGGCCAGGGCGCCGGCGTCCTGGCCCGCCCGCAGGGTGCGCCGCAGATCGGAGCGCAGGTTCAGCGCCGCCGGTTGCAGGTCGTTGCCGAGCAACGGCGCCAGGACGTGCGGGTCCCCGGTCGCCAGGGCGGCAAGCAGGGGTTCGGCATCGGTGAGGCGGGGTGGACCGCTCCACTGCGGATCGGCGCGCAGCCGGTCGATCTCGGCGAACACCGCCGGCGTGGACAGTCCGTCATGGGCGAAGGCGAAGACCCAGTGGAAGGTGCTGCGAGCCAGGACCGTGGCGAGTTCTTCACCGCGGCCGGTGCCGAGGGCGGTTCCACCATGGAGGGCGAACGGCACATCGCTGCCCAGCTGCGCGGCCATCGCGTGCAGATCGCGGCGCGGCACACCGAGATCCCAGAGCGCGTTCATGGCCACCAGGACGGCCGCGGCATTCCCGCTGCCGCCCGCCATTCCGCCGGCCACCGGGATCGACTTGGTGATCGAGATGGACACGTCAGGGGCGCGGCCGACGTGTTCGGCCAGCAATTCGGCGGCACGCCATGCCAGGTTGCGGTCATCGGCCGGCAGCGCCTCGGCCCCCTCGCCGAACATCTTCAGCGCCAGGACGTCGGCGTCGCGAACCGTCACCTCGTCGAAGAGGGAGACGGCGTGGAAAACGGTGGTCAGCTCGTGGTAGCCGTCGGTGCGCGCATCGCCGACGGCCAGGTACAGGTTGACCTTGCCGGGAACCCGGACGGTGACCGAACCGACTGACTCGGTGCCTGTCCACTCGGTGGCGGCATCCCCTGACGAAGCAGACACCGAACGAACCTACCGCTGCGCCGGTGAAATCAACACCGACACCGACCGCATACGTGGTGAGATACCCCTCGTCGATCCCGCCGCTGACGCCGACAATAACGTTTGCCAACGCAATGTGTCAAGGATCACACCGAGACGAAGAGTACGGCTGTCAACGGCACATTGAGGGCCGTGAAGCGGCCAGGGGATCAGCTCAGCAAGTTAGCCGCAGAGGGCGTTTCGAGCCGCGGTTCGGCCGGCGACGGGGCGGCGGCCGGGGTGAACTCGCCCGAACGCTGCAGCAGCCGGACGAAGTCCGCGATGCTCAGCGTCTCACCGCGACGGGCCGGATCGATACTGGCCGCCAACAAGCGCTCGGCCGACTCGTTCCCGGAACCCGCCCATTCGGCGAAGGCGTTGCGGGAGGTCTTGCGCCGCTGCGCGAAACCGATGTCGATCAGCTCGAACACCTGCTCGCGGAAGGCGGCGTCGGTCGGCCACGGCGAGTTCTCGTAGCGGTCGATGCGCACCAGACCGGAGTACACCCGCGGGATCGGCCAGAACACCGTCGGCGAGACCATCCCGTAACGGCGCACCTCGCCGTAGAAACGGACCTTCGCGCTGGGCACGCCGTAGTCCTTGCCACCGGGCTCGGCGGCGAGCCGCTCGGCGACCTCGGCCTGCACCATCACCATGACGGTCTTGATGGACGGGAACTCGGCCATCAGATGAAGCAGCGCGGGGACGGCGATGTTGTAGGGCAGGTTGGCGACCAGCGCGGTCGGCTGCTCTTCGAGATCACCGGACTTCAGCGTGAGGATGTCGCGGTTGAGCACCGTCAGCCGACCGATCTCGCTGTGCGAGTGATTGGCGACCGTCTTGGGCAGCTGCCTGGCGAGCACGGGATCGATCTCGACCGCGGTCACGCGGGCACCGCGGTCCAGCAGACCGAGGGTCAGCGAACCGAGGCCAGGACCGACCTCGACGACACAGTCCTGCCGGTGAATCCCGGATGCGGACACGATTCGGCGTACGGTGTTGGCATCGTGCACGAAGTTCTGCCCGAACGCCTTCCTGGGACGGAAGTCGATCTCCCGTGCCAGATGCCTGATCTCGGTACGCCCGAGCAGCCGGATGGTCATCTTGACCCCAATCTCGCGCTACATGTCGGCCAGGCACCCCAACCCTGGCGCGCCCTCGTTACTTCAGCTATCGCGATCTGCTCTTCTCGAGTTGCCAGATCCGCGCGCTGAGCATAGCGCAAACCACCCTGTCGCTCCCAGGTGTTTTGATCAAATTGGACGCCACCGTAAAATCCGTTACCTGTGTTGATGGCCCAATTACCTCCGGATTCGCATCCGGCGAGGGCGTCCCAGACGTGACCGTTGGACACCGGCGGCACCTCGGTGCCCGGTTTCGTCCCGACTCTCAGCACCGCTTCGCGCGCGGGATTGACGACGACATTGGCTACTGGCAGCCTGCCGGTCTCCTGCCCATTGACGCGCGCGACAGCAAAGGTGACATCCTGCAGGCCCGGGGTACCCGGATCCTCGACGATCTGGCGGCTCTGATTCAGCGTCGGATCCTCGATCCGCTCACTGGCCGGCGGCAGTGGGATCTGCTCGGTGACCTTCTCGATCCGCATCCTGGTCACAGCGATCTGCATGCCGTCGATCACCGGTGACGTCGCCGCCGGCACCACGGTGTCGCGCTGTTGCAGCGGCACACCGGCGGCCTCCAACAGGCCTGCGACGGTGGGCGCGGCCAACCGCACGGTCCTGATGTTGCCGCCATCGTTGATCTGCACCGTCTTGGCGCTCACCACCGGCAAAGACATGCCCGCCAACGGAACACGGCTGCCGCGCGAGGCTGCGGCGGGTGCGGTATCGGTCATCGACAGCTGGGCCAGCGCCTCTTGAACGGTGGCCGCGGTGGTCCAGACCTCGGTGCTGCCCTGTCCGTCCATCGAGATCTGCAGGGGCCGGCTGCGACGCAGCACGATGGTGTCGGCATCGTGAACCTGGGCATCGGCCACCGGGAACAGATCGTCACGGTCACCGACGGTGAAACCGTTCTCTTCGACGACGTCGATGACCCGGTTTTTCATGGTGGCGACGGTGATCGGCGCACCGTCCACGCTCAGGGTCACGGTCTTGTGGGAGGCCACCGCCACACCCCCGGCAAACACCAGGGTGAGCAGCAGCGCACCGACCAGAAGGTGTAGCGCGGGCGAGCGCGTTTCATGCAGTTTGTTCAGAACGTTCAATGCTGTGTTTCCCGACTAGTTGAGCGCGGCATCTGCGTCAGCCCAACCGGCCCGCCGCGTTCGATAACAGGACGGTAACGAAGTTAGGTCAACCGCGCCAACTCGTGAGGGTACCGAAGCCGTAGGTCCGGACCGCATTCTCGAAGGTCGCGCGAGCCACTTCGGTGGCCGGCCGGTCCAGGATGTCGGCCAGCGCACGCACCGTGTACGGCAGGCAGTAGGACTCGTTGGGCGCCCCGCGGTACGGGTGCGGGGTCAGGAAGGGCGCGTCGGTCTCCACGAGGAGCAACTCGTCGGGGATGACGGTGGCAGCCTCGCGCAGGGCGTGGGCATTGCGGAAGCTCACCGTTCCGGACAGGCTCATCAGCCAGCCGTTGCGGGCACAGGTGCGGGCCATCTGTGCGTCGGAGGAGAAACAGTGGAAGATGACCGTCTCGGGGGCGCCCTCGGCCGCCAGCACGTCCAGCACCTCGGCGTCACCGTCGCGGTTGTGGATCATCAACGGCTTGCCGGTCCGCTTGGCCAGGTCGATATGCCAGGCGAAGGCCTCGCGCTGCTGATCCGGGGTTGCACAGCCGTCGAGGCGGCCAGGCCAGTACATGTCGATGCCGGTCTCGCCCACCGCCACCACCCGCGGGTGGGCGGCCAACGTCGCCAACTCCGCCCTGGCGGCGTCGTCGAGGGTGTGGGCACGGGTCGGATGCAACGCCACGGCGGCATACACCCGCGGGTCCCAGTCGGCGGCCGCGTCTGCCCAGCGGGCCGCGTCGAGGTCATCGGCGATGGTCACGACGGCCTGGACACCGGCCGCACCGGCGCGGTCCAGGATGGCGGTGACGTCCTCGGCGGTCCGCGCACCGCAGGCATCGAGGTGGGTGTGCGCATCGATCAGCGGGGCCAGCGGCTCGGGGGCGGGCGGCTTCTCTCTCTTCGAGCTCACGACCCACACCCTAAGGTGAGAGCCAAATGACTACGTCTTTCCCCGGCGCGGGGACGCGAACCCCAGGCGCCCCTTTCTACATCACCACTGCCATCGCCTACCCCAACGGCGATCCGCACATCGGTCACGCCTACGAGTACATCGCCACCGACGCCATCGCCCGGTTCAAGCGTCTCGACGGCTACGACGTGCGCTACCTCACCGGCACCGACGTGCACGGCCTGAAGATGGCGGAGACGGCCGCCAAGCTCGGCATCACCGCCGCCGAGCTGGCCACCCGCAACTCCGATGTCTTCGAGCGCATGCAGGAACGACTCGGTGCCTCCTACGACCGGTTCATCCGGACCTCCGATGCCGACCACTACGAGGCCTCCCGGGAGATCTGGCGCCGGATGAACGAGGCAGGCGACATCTATCTCGGCAGCTACCAGGGCTGGTACTCGGTGCGCGACGAACGCTTCTTCGCCGAGGACGAGACCCAGGTGGGCGAGAACGGGACGCGCACCGCCATCGAGACCGGCACCGAGGTCACCTGGACCGAGGAGCAGACCTACTTCTTCCGGCTGTCTGCCTACACCGATCGCCTGCTGGCGCTCTACGCCGAGCACCCCGAGTTCATCGGGCCCGATGTGCGCCGCAACGAGATCGTCAGCTTCGTCTCCGGCGGGTTGCGCGACCTGTCGATCTCGCGCACCACCTTCGACTGGGGCGTCCCGGTGCCCGATCACCCCGATCACGTCATGTACGTATGGGTGGATGCGCTGACCAACTACCTCACCGGTGTCGGCTTCCCGGACACCGCCTCCGAGGCGTTCGAGAAGTACTGGCCCGCCGATCTGCACATGATCGGCAAGGACATCATCCGGTTCCACACCGTCTACTGGCCCGCGTTCCTGATGTCGGCCGGGCTGGCGCTGCCGAAGCGGATATTCGCCCACGGATTCATCAACGTCAAGGGCGAGAAGATGAGCAAGTCACTGGGCAACGTGGTCGACCCCCTGGTGCTCGTCGACGAGTTCGGGGTGGACGCGGTGCGTTACTTCTTCCTGCGCGAGGTGCCCTTCGGCCAGGACGGCAGCTATAGCGAAGAGGCGATCATCGGCCGGATCAATGCCGATCTGGCCAATGAACTGGGCAACCTGGCGCAGCGGTCGTTGTCGATGGTGAACAAGAATCTCGACGGCGTGGTTCCCGTTCCCGGGGCGTTCACCCCCGAGGACAACGAACTGCTGGCCGCCGCCGATGCGCTACTGGACCGGGTGCGCGACTGCTACGACCAGCAGGCAATGCATCTGGCGCTCGATGCCATCTGGTCGGTCCTCGGCGCAGCCAACCGCTACTTCTCGGCACAGGAACCCTGGGTGCTGCGCAAGTCCGAAACTCCGGAAGCGCAGCAGCGTTTCGGCACCGTGCTCTACACGACACTGGAGACGGTGCGCATCGCGACCCTGCTGACCCAGCCGGTGATGCCGACCGCGACCGCCAAACTGCTCGACCTGCTCGGCCAGCCGGCCGAGGCACGCGATTTCGGTGCGATCGACGCCCGGCTCACGCCGGGTGTCACGTTGCCCAAACCCGAAGGCGTGTTCCCCCGCTATCAGACGGATGTGTGATGACCACCCTGCACGAGAAGCTCCACGACATCTATGACGAAGTGGCCCAGCGCAATCCGGGCGAGACGGAATTCCACCAGGCCGTCTACGAGGTGCTCACTAGTCTCGGACCGGTGGTCGCCAAGCATCCGGAGTACGCCGACAACGCGGTGATCCGCCGGCTCTGCGAACCGGAGCGCCAGATCATCTTCCGCGTGCCGTGGGTCGACGATTCCGGTGCCGTGCAGATCAATCGAGGATTCCGGGTCGAGTTCAACTCCGCCCTGGGTCCCTACAAGGGCGGACTGCGGTTCCACCCGTCGGTGTATCTGGGCATCGTGAAATTCCTCGGCTTCGAACAGATCTTCAAGAACTCGTTGACCGGTCTGCCGATCGGCGGCGGCAAGGGCGGATCCGATTTCGATCCGAAGGGTCGCTCGCCCCAGGAGGTCATGCGGTTCTGTCAGTCGTTCATGACCGAGCTCTACCGCCACATCGGTGAATACACCGATGTGCCCGCCGGCGATATCGGCGTCGGCACCCGCGAGATCGGTTATCTGTTCGGCCAGTACAAGCGGATCACCAACCGGTGGGAGGCCGGCGTGTTCACCGGCAAGGGGCTGACGTGGGGCGGCTCCCAGGTCCGCACCGAGGCCACCGGATACGGGACGGTGTTCTTCGTCGACGAGATCCTGCGGGCCGCAGGCGATTCGTTCGACGGCAAGCGGGTCGTGGTGTCGGGGTCGGGCAACGTGGCCGTCTACGCCATCGAGAAGGTGCAGTCCCTCGGCGGGATCGTGGTGGCCTGTTCGGATTCCGGCGGCTACATCGTCGACGACAAGGGCATCGACCTCGATCTGGTCAAGGAGATCAAGGAGGTGCGCCGCGGCAGGATCGACGAGTACGCCGACGCCCGCGGCAACGGCGCGCACTTCGTGGCGAAGCAGAGCGTCTGGGAGGTGCCCTGCGATATCGCCCTGCCCTGCGCCACCCAGAACGAATTGTCCGGCGCCGACGCCGGCGCCCTCATCGAATCGGGGTGCCGCATCGTCGCCGAGGGCGCCAACATGCCGTGCACCCCCGATGCCGTCAAGTATTTCAGCGAGGCTGGGGTGACATTCGCTCCCGGCAAGGCCGCCAACGCCGGCGGGGTGGCTACCAGCGCCCTGGAGATGCAGCAGAACGCTTCACGGGATTCCTGGACGTTCGAGGAGACCGAGGCGCGGCTGGCCGAGATCATGGGTCGCATCCACCACACCTGCCTCACCACGGCCGACGAATACGGACAGCCCGGCAACTACGCGGCGGGCGCCAATATCGCCGGATTCATCAGGGTGGCCGATGCGATGGCGGCGCTGGGCCTGGTCTAGCCGCGCGGCCGGTCGAGCAATGGGCCGAGCCGATAATCGACCAGCCGTCGCATGACCAACCCGGTGGTGGTCTTCTCGACACCGTCGATGTCAAGAATCTGCCCGGCAAGCCGATAGAGATCGTCGGCGTCGCGGGCGACGATCTGCACGAGCAGGTCGGTGACGCCGCTGAGACCATGCACCTCAAGCACTTCGGGGACGTCGGCCAGGGCATCGCCGATGGCGCGCAATCGACGTTGGGTGACCGTCACCATGATGAAGGCCGTCAACGGGTAACCCAGTGCCGCCGGATCGATCCGCCGCTCGAACGACTGCAGTACGCCATCCTCTTCGAGTTTCGCCAGTCGCGAGTGCACGGTGTTCCTGGCCAACCCGGTGGCTTCCGCCAAGGCGACGGTGGTGGCCCGCGGCTCATGGACAAGGGCACGCAGGACACGCGCGTCGACCTCGTCGACGACCGCAGCGGGTTTGGTCGCTCGGTAATTGGTCGCTCGGTAATTGGTCATTGTGCGCAACTCCACTCGTCGTCGTGATCCACGGAAACGCAAAGTGATCAATCCGGTGCAACCATGTTGACCCAAATTACAGCAGGTGCTGCACTGGATGAACTATCTGCGCAAACCAACCGTGAGTAGGTCCGTGTGAACACCACTGCCGCCGACACCGACGGAGACCTCGACACCACCGACGCACTGGAGCGCGTCGCCGAACGTGTGCTGTGGTTGTCCACCTCGATCGTGCACCACGCCAATCGCATTCGGCCGAATGTCTCGGGACTCAAGGTCGGTGGGCATCAGGCCTCCAGCGCGTCGATGGTCGCGATCATGACGTCGCTGTGGTTTCAGCAGCTGCAATCCGGTGACCGGGTCTCGGTCAAACCGCACGCCTCCCCGGTGCTGCACAGCATCAACTACCTGCTCGGCGAACTGGATGAGAAGTACCTGACCACCTTGCGTGAGTTCGGCGGTCTGCAGTCCTATCCGAGCCGGTCCAAAGATCCTGACCCGGTGGACTATTCGACCGGATCCGTCGGCATCGGAGCCACCGCGCCGATCTGGGGCGCGATGGCGCGCCGCTATGTGAACACCCATCTGGGCGCCGGCGGCACCGGACGCCAGTACTCCCTGGTCGGCGATGCCGAACTCGACGAAGGTGCGGTCTGGGAAGCGATCCTCGATCCGGGTATCGCCGAACTGGGCGAGGTGGTCTGGATCGTCGACATGAACCGTCAATCGCTGGACCGGGTCGTGCCCAATATCGCCGCGCGCCGACTGGAAACCATGTTCGCCGCGGCCGGTTGGCAGGTCCTCACGGTCAACTTCGGCCGCCTGCTGCAGTCGCTGTTCACCCAACCCGGCGGAGAGGCGCTGCGCCGGCGCATCGTCACGATGGAGAACCCGGAATACCAGCGGTTGCTGCGCTGCGATGCCAGCGAGATCCGGCAACGCCTGCCCGGCGACGGTCCGTCGGCCGCCGAGATCGCGATACTGCTCGACACCCTCGACGACGCCACCCTGACCGCGGCGATCCGCAACCTCGGCGGTCACGACCTCACCGCGCTGGCCGAGGCGTACCGGCAGATCGACGATACGCGGCCAACGGTCGTCCTGGCGTACACGATCAAGGGTTACGGGCTTCCGACAGAAGGACATCCGCAGAACCACTCGGCGCTGTTGAGCAATGACGAATACGCCTCGCTTGCAGCGCGACTCGGTATGGACGTGGCCGACCCATGGCGCCGATTCGGCGCCGCCAGTGCGATGGGCAGATTGTGCGTCGAGACCGCGGCGCGCCTGCGGCGGGATCCCACGCCGTCGGCACCCATGCCGGACATTCCCACCGATATCGGTCGTACCCCGAAGGGCACCTCGACCACCCAGGCCGCGCTGGGACGCCTACTGCTGGATCTGACGAGAGAGGCGCCCGACGCGGCCAAGCGAGTCGTCACCGTCAGCCCGGATGTCAGCTCGACCACCAACCTCGCGGGCTGGGTCAACAAGGTCGGGGTGTGGTCGTCCGATGAGCGGCGCAACTGGTTCGCCGACGACGCCCAGACCCTGATGCACTGGAACGAACGGCCCAGCGGACAACACATGGAGCTCGGTATCGCCGAGACCAACCTGGTCGGGCTGATCGGGGAACTGGGCGCCACCTGGAGCCGATGGGGCGAGCCGCTGTTCCCCATCGGCGTGCTGTACGACCCGTTCGTCGAACGGGCCCTGGAACCATGGTCGTTCGGCATCTACGCCGGCGGCCAGTCCATCCTGGTCGGCACCCCGTCGGGGGTGAGTCTGGCCGCCGAGGGCGGTGCGCACCAGTCCATCAAGACGCCATCGATCGGCCTGGAGCAGCCCGGTTGCATCAGCTACGAACCGGCTTTCGCGATCGACGTCGAATGGACCCTGTTGGCCAGCATGGCGCGACTGGGCCGTCCGGGTGGATCCTCGGCGTACCTGCGGCTGTCGACAAGGCCGGTGGACCAGGCGCTCGCCCACGTCCCGGAGGATCCCGCCGCGCGCGAACGCCGCCGCCGACAGGTGGTCGCGGGCGGCTATCCGCTGCGCCGATCACCGGCATCGGAGGTGAAGGTGACCATCGCCGCCGTGGGCACCATGGTCACCGAAGCGCTCGCCGCGGCAGATCGATTGGACCAGGTCGGCATCCCCGCCGATGTGCTGTGCGTGACCAGCCCCGGCTTGCTGTTCGAGGCCTGGCAGGCGCGGCAGGGCCGACGCTCGGCGGACACCTGGATTCTCGACCAGCTGTTCCCCGCCGACCGCGCGACCCCGATGGTGACCGTGCTCGACGGGCATCCGCACACCCTGGCGTTCCTGGCCGGTATCCGGCAGGTGCCGTTGACCGCACTGGGGGTGTCCGGTTTCGGGCAGGCCGGTGATCTGCCGGACGTCTACCGCTACCACGGCATCGATACCGACAGCATCGTCAGGGCGGCCCTCGACATCACCAACTGACTTGCCACCGCGATGACCCAGGCCATGAGAGCGGCTCCCCTGCAGCCGATCCAGCGACCAACGAGAACATGACCTACGTCACGTAATGTCACATTGTCGGGCGCACCGGTGTCTTGAGGGCATCACTGGCCCACACGAGGAGACATCATGACCGAGACCGCGGCGCGCATCGTCGTCGTCGGCGGTGGTTACGCCGGCGCACTGGCCGCCAACCATCTGCTCCAGCGCGATGACGTGGATATCACCCTGGTCAACGCCCGCCCGCAGTTCGTCGAGCGGATCCGGCTGCACCAGCTGGCGATCGGCAATGACGACGCCGTCGCCGATTACGCCGAACTGCTCGGGGCACGCGTGCGACTGGTGGTCGACACGGCCCACCGGATCGACACCGCCGCCCGCCGCGTCGAGCTCGCCTCCGGTGCCGCGCTGGATTATGACCACCTGATCTATGCCGTTGGCAGCACCGGGGGCGCCGCACCCGAATTCGCCTACCGGCTGGGTGAATTGGAGGACGCGCACCGCCTGGCCGTGCACCTGCGGGAGCTGCCGGCCGACGCGCCGATCGTCGTCGTCGGCGGCGGGCTGACCGGTATCGAGGCCGCGGCGGAGTTCGCCGAAGCCCGCCGCGCCGTCACCCTGGTCGCCGGCGCGGTCCTCGGACCCTCACTGAGCGTTCCGGGCCGGCGGTCGGTGGCCAAGAAACTGCACAAGCTCGGCGTGACGATCATCGAAGGGTCGACGGTCCATGCCGTCGGTGCCACGGACGTGACGCTGTCCGACGGGCGCACACTGCCCGCGGCCGCCACCGTCTGGACTGCCGGATTCGGGGTGCCTGCACTGGCCGCCGCGAGCGGACTGCGCACCGACGCATTGGGCCGGTTACTCACCGACGAGACGCTGACCAGCATCGACGACGATCGAATCGTCGCCGCCGGGGATGCGGCCGCCCCGTCCGGGGTGTCGCTGCGGATGAGCTGCCAGGCCGCGCTGCCGTTGGGCGCCCAGGCCGCCAACACCGTGCTGGCCCGGATTGCCGGAACCGAGCCTGCCCCGATCAGCCAGGCCTTCACCGGCCAGTGCATCAGCCTGGGCCGCGCCGCGGGCACCATCCAGCTGGCGCGTACCGATGACACCCCGATCCCGCTGTACCTCGGCGGCCGGGCCGCGGCCCTGGTCAAGGAGCAGGTGTGCAAAGGCACGCTGGCGTTCCTGCGTAAGGAGGCCCGCAAGCCCGGTGCCTACTTCTGGCTCAAGAGCGCCAAGCGCGCCAAGGCGCTCGATTTGGAGACCGCATGAGCGAAGCTTGCGAGCGAATCATCGGTACGGCACGCGGGAGCCGAGCCTGGGAGGCAACCGCGTGAGCGAGCACGCCGAGCGCTTCACGGCGTTGCGCCCGTTGCTGTTCACCATCGCCTACGAAATCCTGGGATCGGCAACGGAATCCGATGATGTCCTGCAGGAGAGTTATCTGCGCTGGGCCGAGGTGGATCTGGGCACCGTCCGCGACACCAAGTCCTATCTTGCCCAGCTGGTGACCCGGCAGTCACTCAACGCGTTACGCGCGCAGGCCCGCAGGCGCGAGGAGTACGTGGGGCCGTGGCTGCCCGAGCCGCTGCGGGTGCAGGACACCGACGCGAGCTCGGATGTCGTGCTGGCCGAATCGGTGTCGATGGCGATGATGGTGGTCCTGGAGACATTGTCACCGGACGAGCGCGCCGTGTTCGTGCTGCGCGAGGTGTTCGGATTCGGCCACGACGAGATCGCCGCTGCGGTCGGCAAATCCACGGCCGCGGTCCGGCAGTTGGCGCACCGGGCGCGCGAACACGTGCACGCCCGGCGCAAACGCTACGAGCCGATCGACAGCGCAGTCAGCGAGGCGCTGACCGCACAATTCCTGCTCACCGCGGCCACCGGCGATATCGCCGGGCTCGTCGAGATGCTGGCCCCCGATGTGGTGTGGACCGCCGACAGCGCAGGCAAGGTCAGCGCAGCCCGCCGTCCGGTGCGCGGTGCGGACCGGGTGGCACGGCTCATCATCGGCCTGTTCCGGATGTCCGGTGAGCAGGGCAGGGTCGAATACACCACCTACAACAACGCACCCGCGCTCAACCTCTACCTCGGCGAGAGCTTCGAGGGCGTCATCACCGTGGAATTCACCGCCGGCAAGATCTCGCACTTCTACGCCATGCGCAACCCGGACAAGCTCACCACCGCCGCCATCCCGAGAGCCATCGGCCGTTAGCTTCTGGAAAGCTGAACCGGTGCGCATCGACCGGCTCGGCGACCTCGGCAACGCCCCCGAGGTGTTGCGCTGGATCGCCGATGCGGCGGCGCGCCACGGAAAGGCGGCGCCTGCCGCGTTGATCGGCGACTGGTTCGGCTCACGTGCGGTGATCGCCCCCTCGCTGGCGGCCGAACCGCTTCCGGAGTTGTTCGAGGCCTACCCGGGCAGTTCGACGTCGGTCGGCGGCGGCTGGTTCGGTTACCTGTCCTACCCTGACGGACCGGGGCAACCACGTATCCCGGAGGCCGCGGGCGGCTGGTCGGACTCGGTGTTGCGGCAGGACGCAGACGGGCAATGGTGGCATGAGAGCCTCACCGACACAGCACTTCCCGATTGGCTTTCCGGAGTATCGAGCGCGCCTTCGCGACCGTACCGGCTGGAGTGGACCGCCCCCGACCGCGACCGGCACCTCGCCGGTGTGACCGCCTGCCTGGACGCGATCGGCGCCGGCGAGGTCTACCAGGCCTGCGTGTGCACCCAGTTCCGCGGCAAGCTCACCGGTGATCCACTGGACTTCTTCGTCGACGCCGTCACGCGCACCGCACCGGCGCGCGCGGCCTATATCGCAGGCAGCTGGGGTGCGGTGGCCTCGTTGTCACCGGAGCTGTTCCTGCGCCGCAGCGGCGAGGCGATCTCGTCGAGTCCCATCAAAGGCACACTGCCGCTGCATGAGTCGCCGGCTATGTTGCGCGCCTCGGCCAAGGACGTCGCCGAGAACATCATGATCGTCGACCTGGTGCGCAACGACCTCGGCAGGCTCGCCGTCACCGGCTCGGTGTCCGTCCCGGAGCTGCTGCGGATCCGACCCGCACCCGGGGTGTGGCACCTGGTGTCGACCGTCGCCGCGCGGATCCCGGTCGCGACGCCGATGTCGGCAGTGCTGGACGCGACGTTCCCGCCGGCGTCGGTGACCGGCACTCCGAAGGGTCGGGCCCGCGAGCTGCTCGGCGACTGGGAACAGTATCGGCGCGGAATCTATTGCGGCACAGTCGGCCTGGCCTCACCGTCGGCGGGTACCGAGCTGAACGTGGCCATCCGCACGGTCGAATTCGACGCCGAGGGGAACGCGGTGCTCGGCGTCGGTGGCGGTATCACCGCCGATTCCGACCCGGCCGCCGAATGGCAGGAGTGTCTGCACAAGGCGTCCTCCATCATCGCGCTGGGCCAAGACCGCGAAGTTCAGGACGACGCCTGCAGCCCGGTCAGCGCCGTCACCCAGGCCGCATTGCCGGAGAAGACGTAGAACGCGATCTCCCCCGCGGCGGTGTCGACGATCAAATGCGTCTGCCCGCCCACCACCGAACCCTTGAACGCGGTCGCCTCCCGGACTCCGGTGATCTCGGCGACCGGGACCTCGATGGTCTTCTGAGTCAACGTGCGAAACACCAACCTGCGCGCCGTCAGCGCGATGAAACCGGCATTCTTCACCGTCGGATAACCCGGCGCGGTGGCCCCGCGGTAGGACCCCTTCTCCGGTCCACGCACCATCGGTTCGCCGGCCAGTTCGGCGCCGAACTGCGCGGCGGCGGCCTCGCTGCGCCGCGGTAACCACCACAGCAGCGGGATGGCGATCAGCGCACCCACCGCGACCAGGATCCCGACGACAAGCAACACCACGAACACCGTCGTACTCATACCGAACACACCCCCGCAGGCTCAGTCGCGCGACTTCAACACCGCATCGTAGAGCTCACGCTTGGACGGTGCGCCCGGATTGGCCGCAACGACCTGGGCACATGCGTCCTTGACCCGCATACCGTCGTCGACCAGATCGCCCACCTGGGCCACCAGGGTGTCCAGATCGGCCGACGGCGTCGCCCCGGCCAGCACCACCGTGATCTCGCCGAGCACCCCGCCGGCGGCCCAGTCGGCCAACTCGGCCAGCGTCCCGCGCCGGATCTCCTCGTGGGTCTTAGTCAGCTCCCGGCACACCACGGCGCGCCGGTCACCGCCCAGGGTGTCGACGGCGTCGGTCAACGTGTCGGCCAGCCGCCGCGGTGACTCGAAGAAGACACAGGTGCGCGCCTCGACGGCCAACCCGGTCAGCCAGTTTCGCCGGGCGACCTGCTTGCGCGGGGCGAACCCCTCGAAACAGAACCGGTCGGCGGGCAACCCGGACACCGCCAGCGCCGTCGTGACCGCCGAGGGACCCGGCAGACAGCTGACCGTCAGTCCGGCCTGCACGCAGGCGGTCACCAGACGGTAGCCGGGGTCGTTGATCAGCGGCATGCCGGCGTCGCTGATCAGCAGCACGGTGGCACCGGCGGCGATCTCGTCGACCAGCATCGGCACCCGCGACGCCTCGTTCTGGTCGAACAGGCTGAGCACTCGCCCGGCCGGTGTCACCTCCAGCGCCGAGGCCAGTGTCCGGGCCCGCCGGGTGTCCTCGGCGGCGATGACATCCGCGGTGGCCATGGCCCGGACCAACCGCGCCGACGCGTCGCCGGGCTGCCCCAGCGGAGTGGCCCCCAAGAGCAGTCGGCCGTCGGACGTTCCGGCGGGTGCGGGCGTAGCGAGCGGGGGTTCCACAACTGCAAAGCCTACGATCGTCGGTGATGACCGCTCCTGACACCGTGCAACCGGAGCGCGCCGCACCCATGATCAGTCCGGGACCACTCGTCCCGGTTCCCGACTTCGGGCCCGTCGACCGGCTGCAGGGCTGGGTGATGACCGCGATCATCGGGGCGCTGGCCGCGCTGACTCGGTTCTTGAACCTGGGGTCGCCGACCGACGCCGGCACCCCGATCTTCGACGAGAAGCATTACGCGCCTCAGGCCTGGCAGATGCTGCACAACAACGGCATCGAGGACAATCCCGGTTACGGCCTGGTGGTCCACCCGCCGATGTCGAAGATGCTGATGGGCATCGGTGAATGGCTTTTCGGTTACACCGGGCTGGGCTGGCGGTTCAGCGGCGCGGTGTGCGGCGTCATCATCGTCATCCTGGTCTCGCGGATCGTCCGGCGGATCAGCCGGTCCACGCTGGTCGGCGGGATCGCCGGGCTGCTGATCATCGCCGACGGGGTCAGCTTCGTCTCCTCCCGCACCGCGCTGCTGGACGTGTATCTGGTGGTGTTCGTCGTCGCGGCGTTCGGGGCGGTGATCGTCGACCGCGATCAGGTCCGGGAGCGGATGCACATCGCGCTGCTGGAGGGCCGCATCACCGACACCCCGTGGGGACCGCGCCTGGGTGTGCGGTGGTGGCGGTTCGGGGCCGGTGTGCTGCTGGGGTTGGCGTGCGCGACGAAATGGTCGGGGCTGTACTTCGTCGCCTTCTTCGGGTTGCTGACGCTGGCCTTCGATATCGCCGCGCGACGGCAGTACCGGGTGCAGCGGCCGTGGCTCGGTGCGGTGCGCCGCGACGTCGGGCCGTCGCTGTACGCGTTGGTGCTCATTCCTTTCGCGGTGTACCTGGCCTCCTACGCCCGCTGGTTCGCCTCGGAGACCGGGGTGTACCGCCACGAGGTCGGCCGCACCATCGGCGAGGGCGGCTTCCTGCCCGATGCCATCCGCTCGCTCTGGTACTACACGGCCTCGGTGTACCGCTTCCATTCCGGACTGACCAACGCCGCGGGTAACCACCACCCGTGGGAGTCCAAACCGTGGACGTGGCCGATGTCGCTGCGTCCGGTGCTCTACGCCATCGATCAGCAGAACGTGCCCGGCTGTGGGGCGGAGTCCTGTGTGAAGGCCGTGATGCTGGTCGGAACCCCGACCATGTGGTTCATCGCGGTGCCGGTACTGCTGTGGGCCTGCTGGCGGACGTTCGTGCGGATGGACTGGCGGTACGCGGCGGTGCTGGTCGGCTACTGCGCCGGATTCCTACCGTGGTTCCTGGCCATCGACCGGCAGATGTACTTCTTCTACGCCACCGCGATGGCGCCGTTCTTCGTGATGCTGATAGCGCTGATCCTGGGCGACATCCTGTATCAGCCACGACAGAACGCCGAGCGGCGAACGCTGGGCGTGATCGCGGTGAGTTTCTACGTGGCGCTGGTGATCACGAACTTCGCCTGGCTATATCCGATCCTGACCGGGCTGCCCATCTCGCAGACGACCTGGCATATGCAGATCTGGTTGCCCAGCTGGCGGTGACGCACGCAAGTACCAATCGCCTTAACAACGGCGTATCCACTGCGACGAAGCGACACCAGCTTAAATGACCCGTCAGCGGCCGCGACCCGAACGGGCCGTATTAGGACGCCGCAGTCCTCAAGCAGTGAGGGAAGCCGATCTAATTGCGGGCAACCTCGGCCACCTTCGCTCGCGCGAGCTTGAGCCGATTACCGAGAGATAAGTCTTCGGTGTCTATTTTGCTGGCGCCGTACCAAAGAAGCTTTCCGTCAAGCTCACGTGTCGCCTCCGGACCAAACAACCGTCGAAACGAGGCTTCCTGGAATCGCAGCTCTGGACTCAATCCATCGCTTCCGACCCAATCTTCCTGTATGACGAAGCCAACGATGACCTTCTCCAAATCTGAGCGTTGGTACACGTTAGCAATACGAGTTCCGATATCAGACACACGTTCGTCGCCCTTATCGCCGCCAGTGAACCACCAGCACGTATCGACTAGGTAAGCCAAGGATATGCCAAAGCTTAGCGCCGACAATAACTCATTTTCTAGAATGTCAAGAAAATAAACACCCAAATCTGCCACAACATTTTCTGGTGACCGGCTAGACAAACGGTTGCTTGCAATGCTGCGCGTGGCAAACAACAGAATATCCGGAGCCGCCATTATACTTTTCAGCCTGTCGACAGTTAGCGCGCTCTCGGTCAGAGCGAGCATAATTTCGCTGTCTAGCCAGCGACGAAGCGCTCGTAGTGGCGACGCAAATCCCTCCTGGCCATCCGAGTTCGCGTTGTGTCGGTCGATCAAAAACTCCACGAGTTTAGGACTGCCGGAAGAGTGCGAGCCCCTGAATTTAGCACCCTTCTCAAGCGCTAAGGCAGCCAAGTCGAGATCGTCGCCGTCGATAATCTCCGCAAACCGAATTACGTCGCTTTGATCGACATCATTATCAACGATTCTGGTGATCGCATTGGCAATGATCCGGTCTTCGACGTCGTCATCAGCAATACCCATTATGAAGTATCTTTGAAAATAGAGATCGTTTGACAACGCTAACGGGTGATCTCGGTAAAAAATCAGACCTTGCGACTGAATCCCAGGAAAAAGACCGGAAAGGATAGCCATTATCAACGAGACGTCGTTCTCAGTTTCAACGAGTGGTCGAATTCGATTGTGCCAATCTTCATGTGACAGTTCACTGGAATCCAAAAAACCTAACGGCACTTTGCCGGACTGAAGCGCAACTTTCCATCCAGCAATCTGCTCGTATACTTCGTGATGAAATACCCTGATGAAGCTGAGCGCAACGTAGTCGATCGCGTCTACTTCGGCAAAACTAAGCATTTCGGCAAACGCGAGAACTTGCTCGCGAAACCGTGACTGCGCACGTGGCGTCAGAAGTGCTGGGGCGATCACCGCCACTAGCTCTGACAGTCGGTCCGCTGCCTGGGCGTCCAGCGTTATCCCGTGCCGCGCAATCAACTCATCTATGGTCTCAGTTAGTAGACGGCGCTGGACCACAGCCGCAAGAGGTGGCACTTCGAACGGGTACTGAACAATTTTTTCCATGAAATCCGAGGATTTTGTCGCCAAGCCTCGGAATTTCAGTAAGTCTTCAATCGTTGTTTGATCATATGCAATCAAATAGTGTACGTTCGGAAACCTTCCCAATAAACGAACAACTTTCAGAAGACTTAGGACCTCTTCCGAATCAAGTCGGTCAATGTCGTCTGCAATTATGAGAACTTTGTAACCTAAATCGCAGAACACATCACAGGCCTGTTCGAACTGTTCGCGCCAAGGCTTCTCAGCCGTCGCAACTTCGACAGCTTCCTGCACCGCACTTGACAAAGCTTCCCCTGCGACCGGGACTATTTTCAACAGCGATGTACACATACGGGAATATTTGCGTACTTTTTCTTTCGCATTCGGCTGCTGAGTCTCGTCAAAAATGGATGTTAGTGCCGACAAGAACTCGATCTGAAGGCTGTTAACATCTGAGGTCGCCCATGGTGAAAAGACGACAACCTTCCAAGTCTCGTCAAGTTGAGAACGGAGTCTGCTAAGTAACGATGTCTTTCCGCTTCCCCACGGACCGACCAAGCCAAAAACTGTACTAGCCTGACCCAACACAGCTGCGTTCAGGCGTTCTGCAATCATGCTAACGAACAGCCCACGGTTGAGTTTGTCCTCGTCGTCAGGACCAAGTGGCTCGTCGGGCCAGAGAACGGGCGTCGGGTTTTTTATATCCGGTCCAGTAGGCATCAAGTTCTAGCTTGACTCATAGTTGCGAAAATGTCGAGTGATCCAACGAAACGCTATTCATCGCGAGATTAGCAGATAGTCATTCGACGTCGGTAGCCGTGTATCAATAGACGAATAGCCGGCGAGATCATCCTGTTTACTTAGGTTTTCCAAGTCGCTTGTTTCAGCGGATTGCCTCGTAGCGGCGCAGCGCCTCCTTGCGCTCGGCGCTGTGGTCGACCATCGGCTCGGGGTAGTCGTCGCTGCCGTACTCGGGCACCCAGCGCCGCACATACGCGCCGTCGGGGTCGAACTTCTTGCCCTGGGTGTCGGGATTGAACACTCGGAAGTAGGGGGCGGCGTCGGTGCCGCAGCCGGCGGCCCACTGCCAGCCGTGCTGATTGCTGGCCATGTCCCCGTCGACCAGCTGCTCCAGGAACCAGCGCGCGCCCCACTGCCACGGCAGGTGCAGATCCTTCACCAGGAATGACGCGGTGATCATCCGGACCCGGTTGTGCATGAAGCCCGACTCGGCGAGCTGGCGCATCCCGGCATCGACGATCGGGAATCCGGTCTTACCGGCCTTCCAGGTCTCGAACCGCCGTTTGGCGTCGGCGTCCTCGTCCACCTCGATCGCGTCGAAGGCCTTGTTCCAGTTCCACCACACGCTGCGCGGCCAGGAATCCAGCACCGTGGCATAGAAGTCGCGGAAGGCCAGTTCCCGCAGATAGGCCTGCGGGCCCTCCCCCGACTTCAGATCGGCGGCCATGGTGCGCGGATGGATGGCGCCGAACTTCAGGTGCGCCGACATCCGGCTGATGCCCTCGATATCGGGGCGGTTGCGGTCATCGCCGTAGTCGGCAATCTTGTTCTTGAGAAACGATTTCCACGCCTTGCGCGCGGCGGTCTCCCCCGCCGGCAGGTCCAGCTGCGCCACGCCGTCGGGGATGTCGGTGGCCTTGGCGGCGCGCCCGACATCGTTCGGGTCGATCCACGTCGCACTCTTCGGCCCGGTCTTGGCCGGCGCCCGCCAGCCGTGCTCGCGCCAGGCGCGAAAGTACGGGGTGAAGACCTTGTACGGGGTGCCGTCATCTTTGGTGACCCGCCCTGGGGAGACCAGATACGGCGAGCCGCTCTCCTCCAGCGGGATATCGCCGAGCGCGTCGCGCACCGCGGCGTCGCGGCGCTTCCCGTAGGGCGAGAAATCACCGGAGACATGCACCGCCGAGGCGTCGATCGCCTTGGCCAGGGCCGGGATTCGCTCCTCGGCGCGCCCCTCGGTGACCAGCAGCCTGCCGTCGAGTTGGTCGCGGATATCGCGCAGTGCGTCGTAGAGGTATTGCAGCCGGCGCGGGCCCGAGCTGGCGTGCAGTCGCGGATCCAGCACGTAGCACGCCAGCACCTCGCTGTCCTCCTGAGCGGCGTCCAGCAGGGCGGGCAGATCGTGCAACCGCAGGTCGCGCCGGAACCACAGCAACGTAGGCATGTCCTTCATGCTGCCCCGTGCGCGGGCGCGGCAAACCTCGCGCTACAGCGGGTCACGCGCTGCCGGGCAGGACATGCAGCGCGGCCCACCGCGGCCGGTACCGAGCTCCGATGCCGCGATCGGCAGCACCTCGATACCGGAGTCGGCGAGCCGGGTGTTGGTCTCGGTGTTGCGTTCGTAGGCCACCACGACACCGGGCGCCACGGCAAGGGTGTTGTTGCCGTCGTCCCACTGCTCGCGCTCGGCGGTCACCGGGTCCAGCCCGGTGTCGATGACGCGCAGCTTGCCGATGCCCATGGCGTCGGCGGCGGCCTCGACGAACGGCGCCGCCCGGTCGATCTTCACTCCCCCGCCGTCGACCTTGTGAATGGTGAACGCGGACAACGAGTCCACGATGTTCGGGTACATGACCACCGCATCGGCGTCGACCATGGTGCAGACGGTGTCCAGATGCATCTGGGCCCGTTCCTGCGCGATCGGCACGGCCAGCACCGTATGCGCCAGATCATCGTCGAACAGGCTGCGGGCCAGGGCCTCGGCACCGGCCGGGGTGGTGCGCTCGCCTACGCCGACGGCGACCACCCCTGGGGCCAGCAGCAGCACGTCACCACCCTCGACCGGGGCCGACCGCGATTCGTAGGCCCGCCGCACACCGAGGAACCGCGGGTGGTGGGCATAGATCAGGTCGGTCAGCGAGGTCTCGCGGACCCGCGCCGGCAGCGCCAACGAGGTGATGGCCACCCGCGGTCCGATCCAGAACGACGAGTCGCGGGTGAACAGCAGGTTGGGCAGTGGGTCGATGACGAAATCGCCGCCGTGGTGCATGCGGCGCACCAGCGAGAACTCGGTGGAGGCGAACGGCAGTTCGTCGAAGGTCATGCCCGCCATCAGCACGTGCGCCAACGCGTCCGGTTCGAGGGTGCGCAGATATGCCGAAAGCTCCTGGGCCAATGGGATTCCCAGCCGACGCGGATCGACGGCGGCGGAGATGCCGTGCATCCGGGCGGCACCGGAGGCCAGCGCCTGGGCCAGTAGATCACCCAGCAGCAGCACCTCGACACCGCGCGAGGCGAGCAACGCCGCGAACGCGTCGTGCTCCTCCTGGGCCTTGGCGACCCAGGGCAGCCCGTCGAACAACAGGGTGTCGTTGTTGCGCGGGGTGAGCCGCTGCAACTCCGCGCCGGGACGGTGCAGGATCACCGTCCGCAGCCTGCCGACCTCCGAATTGGACCCCAGCGGTATCGCTTCCACGTTCAGAACGTTAACTCAACTATGGTTGAGGTGTATGGAGACACATGAGCTCACACCCGGTGAGATGGCCCTCCGCAGCGGGGTGGCCGTGTCTGCGCTGCATTTCTACGAGCGCGAGGGTCTGATCGTATCGCGGCGCACATCGGGCAACCAGCGCCGCTATCGGCGCGAGACACTGCGCCGGGTGGCCTTCATCCGGATGTCGCAGCGGCTGGGCATCCCGTTGGCCAGGATCCGCGACGCGCTGGCCACCCTGCCCGACGACCGGGTGCCCACCAGCAAGGACTGGGCGCGATTGTCGGCGGGCTGGCGCGAGGACATCGACGCACGGATCCTGCATCTGCAGCGGTTGCGCGACAATCTCGCCGGCTGCATCGGGTGCGGATGCCTGAGCCTGAAGGCGTGCCGGCTGGCCAACCCCGACGACGTGCTGGCAGATCAGGGTCCTGGCGCGGCCAACCTGTGATATCGAACGTCTGTGCGATAGCCTTGGTTCGTGTCACTGGCCGTTCAGGGGTCGCTATTCGACCATTCGGAACGTCGGAGCCTGGGTGCAGGCGCCTGGATCGACGTGCGCGCCGGCTGGCTCAACGGCTGGCTGGACGATGACAAGACCCTGTTCGACGAGCTGCTGACCGCCATCCCGTGGCGCGCGGAACGCAGGCAGATGTACGAACGGGTGCTCGACGTGCCGCGTCTGGTCAGCTTCCACGACCTGACCGCCGCCCCTGCCCCCCATCCGGCCATCGCCCGGCTGCGGGTCCGGCTCAACGACATCTACGCGGGCGAACTCGGCGAACCGTTCACCAGCGCCGGACTGTGCCTTTATCGCGACGGCAACGACAGCGTGGCCTGGCACGGAGACACCGTCGGACGCAGCAGCACCGAGGACACCATGGTGGCCATCGTCAGCCTCGGCGCGCGCCGGGTGTTCGCGATGCGGCCGCGTGGCGGCGGACGCAGCCTGCGATTGCCCCAGGCCCACGGCGACCTGCTGGTGATGGGCGGATCGGCGCAACGGACCTGGGAGCACGCGGTACCCAAGACCGCCCGGCCCACCGGGCCGCGGATAAGCATCCAGTTCCGGGTGCGCGACGTCCGCTAGCTGCGGCCGGCCCGGACATCCTCGACCGCGGCGGTGAGCATCTCGCGGGCTTTTTCGGTGTCCACCGGCGCCACCGGGGTGTTCGGCACGACGAGCGGGTTGGCCGTCACGATGACCATGAAGGTGTCGAAATTCGCGACGTAATTGAACAGTTCGCCGCTGCGCGGCTTCCCGTCGACGGTGGTCTGCACGACGCGATGGGTGCCGAGCACCCGAGCGCCCTCGATCTGCGGAGACTCCACGACTTCGACCAGGCCGCGCACCCCCGGCCCGCCGAAGGCGACCTTCTGGCAGTCGGGACCGGGATCATTGGACGGCACCGGCTCGGAGGTCTGCACGGCAATCGCGATGAACCGGTTGCCCTTGCCCTCCGCTGTGGTGGC
This sequence comes from Mycolicibacterium neoaurum ATCC 25795, assembly GCF_000691525.1. Lineage (GTDB taxonomy): Bacteria > Actinomycetota > Actinomycetes > Mycobacteriales > Mycobacteriaceae > Mycobacterium > Mycobacterium neoaurum. The sequence continues at coordinate 412,277 of NZ_JMDW01000003.1, read as the reverse complement.
GGCCATATTCCCCTGCGCGCCTTCGGGAATCGCAAGGCCCCCGGCGAACTTCGCGCAGGCCGCCGGTTCGATCGTCACCCCGGCGGGCACCGTCTGCGGTGCCAGCATCTTCGGGTCGATACCGGTCGGTCCCGTGGTGGTGACCTGAAAGCCGGAGTCGAAGACCGACTTCACCGCGAAGACACCGGCAATATCGGCCTTCGACGAGTCGGCGGAGGAGCACGCCGCCAAGGCGGCAGCACAGGTAACCAGGGCCAGCGCCCGTGACGTCAGCATCGCCGCCAATCTACCCGGCCGGCTCCGCGCTGCCGGAGATCTCGTCGGTCGCCGAGCGCAACAGCCGACCGGCGACATCCGGCCCGAGCTCCGGCAGCGCCGAGCCGGGATCGGTGACGACGGTGACGGTCACGACGTAGCCGGGGCTGGGGTAAGCAATGGCGGTGTCGGCGTGTGAACGGGTCTCGGTACCGCCTTCCACGACGGTGGTGGCCACGGTGGACATCGCCGCAGTGGGCATGCCGAGGATATCCGGAGCAGCGACCGCGGTGACCGTCGCGGAGGTTCGCCCGCCCCGCAGCGTCCAGGCCTGACAGCCGGACGGGATGGCGGCGACGGTTCCGGGACCGGCCACCACCGCATGAATGATGCCCCCGGGCCCGGAGGCCGACCAACCGTGCGTCGGCGCACCGGCGCCCGGATCGGCCAACGCCGCGCATTGACCGGGCTCGGCGGCCCAGCCCGCCGTCATCCCCCAGAAACCGGCCGGTGCCGCATTGTCGGTGAGTGGGGTGACCTCGTACCCCGGCGGAAGGTCGGACTGAACACGCTGCACCGCAGCAGGATTCATCACTTTCACGGCACGCGTATCCGAGCCGCCGGCCTCCACGGTCGGCGGGGCGGGCGCAGGGGCGGAACAACCGCTGATCACCAGCACCGCGCCAAGGCCGATCGCGTAGCCACGCACACCGCCTGTGTTACCACACCGACGCCCCAGGTTTCCCCGGCGAAACGCGTTTCACGACATGCCGTCGGTTTCCCTCCGGCCCTGTAACGTCCGATCCGAGATTCGACGGACAGGAGAACCGATGAACAAGCAGACCACAGCCCGAGGCGCGGCCGTCGCGGTTGCGGTGCTCAGCCTCGCCCTGGCCGGCTGCGGATCCGACACCAAGACCGATACGAGCTCCAGCGCCGAGGAGACCTCCACCTCGACCTCGGCTGCCGCCGCGCCGGAGACCGACAGCGACGCGCCCGCCGACACCGGCGAGAATCTGACCATCGCCCAGTACATCCAGCAGAACGGCATCACCGAGGCGCAGGTCAAACGTGGCACCCCCGGGTCACCGTCGGTGAATCTGCCTGCGCCGCAGGGCTGGGTCGACGCCGGTCCGGCCACCCCGGAATGGGCGTGGGGCCAGCTCGTCTACGCCGACCCGAGCATGCCGCCGCCGCCGCCGACCATCACCGCGATCCTGTCCAAGCTGACCGGTGATGTCGAGGGTGCCAAGATTCTGGAGTACGCACCCAACGAGCTGAAGAATCTCCCCGACTACAACGGCGGCAACGAGGGGCAGCCGGGCAAGCTCGGCGGATTCGACGCCGTGCAGGTCGGCGGAACGTACGTCAAGAACGGCAAGACCCTGCTGGTCGCGCAGAAGACGACGGTCATCCCCGCCGACGACGGGCTGTTCGTCCTGCAGATCAACGCCGAGGGCACCGAGGAACAGATGGGCCCGCTGATGGACGCGACCGCGGCCATCGACGAGCAGACGACCATCACGCCCAGCTGATCAGGCCCGCGATATCGCCGACGCCGCCGCGATCTGCGCCGCGCTGGGGCGCACCCCGGTATAGCGCTCGAACTGTTCGGCCGCCTGCAGCGCGATGACCTCTGCCCCGGTGATGACCGGGACGCCCGCGGCGCGGGCGGCGATGATCAATGGTGTCTCCGATGGCAGGGCCACGACGTCGAACACGGTCGCCGCGGCATTGATCGCGTCCTCGTCGAATGATCGCGCGGACTCCTCGGGACCGCCGGCCATCCCGATCGGGGTGACGTTGACCAGGATCGGTGCCCGCACACCGTCCGCGGAAGTGGCGTACTCCCAACCGATCCGGTCGGCCAGAGCGCGACCGGTGTCGGCGTTCCTGGCCACGACGACCCCGCGGGAGAATCCCGCTCCGACGAACGCGGCGGCCACCGCGTTGGCCATCCCACCGCTGCCGCGCAGCACCACCGCATCGTCGGGATTGAGCTCATGCTGGGCGATGAGTTGTTGTACCGCAAGGTAATCGGTATTGGACGCGGTGAGGTGACCGTTGTCATTGACGATGGTGTTCACCGATTCGATGACCCGTGCCGACGGCTCGATATCGTCGACCAGCGCCATCACGTCGGTTTTGAACGGCATCGAGACCGAGCAGCCGCGGATGCCGAGGGCCCGAACTCCGCCGATGGCGGCGGCAATATCGGTGGTGGTGAAGGCCTTGTAGATGAAATCCAGGCCCAGTTCCTCGTACAGATGGTTGTGGAACCGCGTGCCGATATTGCTGGGCCGCGCGGCAAGCGAGATGCACAGCGTGGTGTCCTTGTTCAGCGGCGGCCGGCCGGCACTGCGCGCGGGTTGGGACATCAGCCCACCGATCCCATCACTCGTCGTGCCAGGGCGGCGATCTCGTCGTAGATTTCCGGACGCAGCGACAACGCGCCGGCCGGCGGGACGTCGATCTCGGTGACCACCACGTTGAGATCATCGCGCACCCAGTGCGCACCGGCACGATCCAGGATGGCGCGCATCGCATAGTTGTCGGTCAACACCCGTGCCGAGAAGCGGGTGACGCCGCCGACGTGCGCGGCCACGGCCAACGCGTCCATGAGGAATGTGCCGATGCCGTGGCCCTGGTAGATGTCGGCGACGATGAACGCCACCTCTGCGGTACTCACCCCGTGCCCCTCCCGGACGAACCGGGCGTCGGCGACCACCGGGCCGTCGGGTCCTGCGGTCATCACCCAGACGAAGTGATCGACATAGTCCACCTCGAACAGGTAGGCCATCAGCGAGGGCGTCGGGACCCGGGTGCTCTGGAAGCGCCGATACAACGTCTCGGCCGAGAACTCGATGGGTCCGTCGATCGTGCGCACGTTGTCACCGGGCAGCACGGGACGCAGATGCAGGACGAGGTGGTCCCGCAGCGCGATCTCGATCGGCGTCAGATAAGCCGCCAGCCGCTGGCGGGCGGTGCGCACCAAACGTGGCATCACCCCCGGCAGTTCGACAAGCGCGGCAAAGGCTTCGGGTCCGCCTACCCAACCGGTCAGCGACGTGGCGGCCACCACGGTGGCGCTGCGTGGGGTGTGCCGCAGCAAGGCGATCTCACCGATCACGAGGCCGGGATCGACGGTGATCGTGATGGACTCACCACGGTCGCCGACGTGGGTCACCTCGGCCTGTCCGGTGGCGATCAACAGGAAGGTCAACGCCGTCTCGCCCTGTCGCATCAGGACCTGCCCCGGGTCGGCGAACAGCGGTTGCAGCTGGGACGCGAGGGGACGTAGTGACTCGGGCGCGCACCCGGCGAAGAACTCAAGTGCAGCCAGTTCGTCGGCACGGTCAGCGGTCGCTCCGGACACCTCACGAGGCTACGGCGCGGTCGTCGGGGTCGGCAACAACGGTCAAGATCAGGTTTGCTATGGACGTGGGCGCAGGCCGGTTGGAAAAGTTTTCTACGCACCGGTCAGTAATTTGTGGCAAACTCCGCGTATGACACAAGCGCTGCGCCGCACTCGGGGGCGCCCACGAGCAGCTAACGGAGCGGAAACCCGCGAACGGATTATCTTCGCGGCTCGTCAAGTTTTCAGCGAGCTTGGCTACGATGCGTCGACATTTCAGGAGATTGCCGAGCGCGCCGATCTGACCCGCCCAGCAATCAATCACTACTTTTCCAACAAGCGCGATCTCTATCAGAACGTGCTGGATACAACCCACACCGGACTCATCGAAGCCGGCATCGCCGCAGCCGCCGGCCAGACCACTCTGCTGGACAAACTGACCGCGTTGATGAGCGGCATGCTGGCCGCGCACCGCGAGATCGACTCTGCCGCAGCTTTCCTTGTCACCTCGATGCTGGAGGCCCATCGCCACCCCGAGTTGAAGAACGACCAATATGCCCCGCGCGACGGAATCCGCGCCTTTCTGGCCGAAGCCGTCAGCGACGCGATCGCAAATGGTCAATTGGCCGACGAAACCGATGGCAACGCCCTCATCGAGATGTTGCTGGTGCTGATGTTCGGCATGGGCTTCTACGCCGGCTTCGTCGGCACCGACGACGAGGTGGCCGCCGTCATCGACAGGTTGCGCAGACTGTTGTCCAACGACCTGTGGGCACTGCGGGCGCCGGCCGCCAGCTGAGCGCGTGAACCTCCCCTCCACGCTGTGCCGACGTAGCGCGGCATTCGCTTCACTCGATATCGACGTGCAATCCTAGGAGAACGTCATTTCCGCGGGCCGTCGCGCCCGATGGCGATCGAGAGGAATGAGGTCTATGACGCGTGTTGTCCCGCTGCCGGCAGCGGAGTGGCCGACCGAGATGCGCGCGGCGCTGGCCGCGATGGACCCTCCGGTCCGCCGTCATCCGCCACTGCAGACCGAAGGCCGCCCGAAAGGTCTCAACGTTCTCGGTGCGCTCGCCCATCACCCCGAACTCGCACACGCGTTCTTCACGTTCAACGGGCATCTGCTCGCTGCGACATCACTTACTCCGCGTCGTCGCGAACTGCTGATCCTGCGCACGGCCGTGATCCGGCAGTCCGAGTACGAATGGGCTCAGCACGTCGTGATTGCCGGTGACGTCGGCATCTCCCGGACCGAGCTGGCCCAGATCGCCTGGGGCCCGGATTCTGCACTCTGGTCGAAGGAAGATGCTGCCATTCTGCGTGTCGCCGACGATTTGATCACCGATGGGACCATCTCCGATTCCACCTGGACCGCGTTGACGGGCTTCCTGAGCACTCAGGAGATTCTCGATGCGATCTTCACCGTCGGCGCCTACGAGACGCTCGGTTGGATGCTTCGGTCCTTGGGCATCGAACTCGACGAGGATGTCCGGACGCACCTGGAAGCAGACTGATCGCTCGGATCGGCCGGATATCGACCTGGGTAACGCTTTTCCTAGCCGCGCGGCTGGTGTAGCACGGTGACGAACTCGCGCAGCGGGTCGGCCGAGGTCGCCGCGTCGCCGATGAACGGGTGGGACAACTGCAGCACCAGGAACAAGTTCGTCGCCACCAGCACACCGACGATCGCCACCATCGGGTAGTGCATCGTGGACCGCTCGACTCCGTAGATGATGGCGGTGCCCAGCACCAGCGTGCTGGTCAAGAAGATGACACCCCACAACGGCCACGGCGCGCCGTCGTCATCATGCGCCTGCAGCAGGCGGACCGTGCGGGCCTGGCTCACCTTGTCCAGATTGCCCAGCGATGTGGTCAACCGGCTGCGCTGGGCGTCGGTGGACGCCTCGAGCTCACCGTATGCCCGGTACACCGCGGCCAGCGCCCGGTCGGCCTCGGGTGTGGTGGTCGCATTCCCGCCGGGCCACTCCTGGAGCACCGCCTCACCGTATTCGAGCAGGACGCCGCGCAGCCGCTGAGCGTCCACGTCGGCGAAAGCCGCAGTGTCCCTTGCCAGTTGAACCGCCGCCGCGCCCTCGGCCCTGACGTTGGCATCGGCTGTGTTGATATGGCCCCACATGGACGAGACGACGAAACCGATGAAGAAGGCGTAGACGAAACCGATCACCCCGTAGGTGAATCGGACGACGTCGTTGTGGTCATCACCCTGCAGCCCCGGGAATCGCCGGCGTACCAGCATCTGCAGCAGAACCGCCCCGCCGGCGATCAGCACCACCAGGAGGACCAACAGGGCACCCGCGGGAACATGTTCAACCAACCAAGCGCTCATCGGCTGACTGTAAAGCGATCCGGTCCCGGCGTCGATGCGGTCGTCTAAGGTCTGCCCCGTGGTGACTGATCACACGTCGAATCATGAACGTATCCGCCAGGGCGAGTGGGCAGGCGGGATTGCCGACGAGCAGGCCACGGTCCCCGTCATCCGGATCGGACGCCGCTGGGTCAGCACGGCGTGGCTCGTGCCGCTGACGATCGCCGCATTGATCGTCGGCGTCGCCATCGCCCAGCACCTTCGTCAGCACGAGTGGATGCAGGAGTTCATCGAGCGTTATCCCGGAACGTCTGCGCCTCTGGGCGGTATCGAACCAGGATTACCGGCCTGGCTGCGCTGGAGTCACCTGTTCAACATCGTCTTCATGATGTTCATCATCCGAGCCGGTCTGCAGATCCTGGCCGACCACCCTCGGCTGTATCTCAATTCGGGCAGCACACCGGGTACTGCGTGGCTGCGACTTCGCGGGCCGATACCTGCCGATCGACTCGACCCTGCCGACCCGGCACGGGTGTGGACCGCCAAGGACGACTCGGTGTCCTTGCCGAAATGGCTTGGCATACCCGGTGTCCGACACACGATCGGCCTGGCGCGCTGGTGGCATCTCACCTTCGATGCCCTGTGGTTACTCAATGGTGCCGTGTTCTACATCCTGCTGTTGGCCACCGGTCAGTGGCGTCGCATCGTTCCGCAGTCCTGGGATGTGCTCCCCAACGCGCTGTCGACGATGGTGCAGTACCTGTCCCTGGATTTCCCGGCCAATGACGGCTTCGTCGCCTACAACGCGCTGCAGTTGATCGCGTACTTCCTGACGGTATTCGTCTTCGCGCCATTGGCTTTCCTCACCGGCATACTGCAGGCACCGGCGATCGCCGCCCGATTCGGCCTCGGTGCCGGACCGGCCAACCGTCAGGTCGCGCGCTCGGTGCATTTCCTGGTTCTGGTGTGGATGGTTTTCTTCATCGCCATCCATACCATCATGGTCTTCACGACCGGCCTGGTCGGCAATCTCAACCACATCGTCTTCGGTACCGACACCGAATCCCCATGGGCATTGGTCATGTATCTCATCGCGATGGCGGTGATCGTCGCCCTGTGGATGCTGGCGTCCCCCGCCACCCTGCGGTACCCGCGCATCGTGCAACGAGTGGGTCGATTCGCGATCGGATGGATCAAGGGACTGATGGAATGGGTGCACCCCAAGGCCGAGTACTCCGAGAGGGACATCTCCGCGTACTTCTGGCCGAACGGAACCCTGCCGGCGTCATCGACGTATCGGGAGTTGGCTGCCGGCTACTGGTCCGGTTACACCCTGCGGGTGGGCGGGCAGGTGGAGAACCCGACCGAATTCAGTTATGCCGATCTACTCGCGATGCTCAAACATGAACAGATAACCCAGCACTACTGCATCCAGGGCTGGTCTGGCGTGGCCAAGTGGGGCGGCGTCCGCATGGCGGACATCCTCGATATCGTCCGGCCGCTGCCGTCCGCGCGCTGGGTGGTCTTCTACTCGATGGCAGACGGGTCCGAACCGGGTGCCGGACGCTACTACGACTGCCACAAGATCAGCCACATGCGTCATCCGATGGCCTTGTTGGCCTACGAGATGAACGACGCCCCGCTCACCGAGACCCACGGCGCACCGCTGCGTTTGCGCAACGAGGTCGAACTGGGGTTCAAACAGGTTAAGTGGATCGAATCCATCGAATTCGTCGACAGTTTCGAGCACATCGGCAAGGGGCACGGTGGCTACAACGAAGACCACGAGTACTTCGGCTTCCGGATGCCCATCTGAAAGCCAGGGTGTCCTGTTTGCCGCGAGCGTCAACGGGTAAGCCGCCCTGGTCGACGAACATCCTCAAGACAAGGGGGAGCGACGACCCGTCCGCCCACCTACGTGAGGATCCCCATGACCGAGCCCCATTCGACGCCCGCCACCACCACATCCACCGCCACCGCTCGCACGCCGGTTCAGAAGGCCTCATTGGCCGTCGGGGTGGTGTTCCTGCTGGTCGGAATCCTCGGGTTCATACCGGGTATCACCGCGCACTACGACCAGCTGGCCTTCGCGGGCCACCATTCCGAGGCCGCCCTGCTGGGTATCTTCAATGTGTCGGTCTTGCACAATCTCGTACATCTGGCCTTCGGTGTCGCCGGCATCGCGCTGGCGCGCACCTTCACGTCGGCCCGCGGTTACCTGATCGGCGGCGGTGCCGTCTATCTGGTGCTGTTCATCTACGGCCTGGTGATCGACCATCAGAGCGCGATGAACTTCGTTCCGGTCAACGACGCCGACAACTGGCTGCATCTCGGTTTGGCGATCGGCATGCTGGCCCTGGGCTTCGTGCTGGGACGCCGGGTGACTGCGGAACCTACTGCTCGGCAGTAGGTTCCGGCGGTCAACCGGTTGCCAGCACCGACAGCAGTTGCAGTTTCTCGTAACTCTGACTGCCCGGCGCGGCGGTGTAGACCAGCAACGTGTGCGACTCCTCGGGGTCCAGCAAGATCTGACAGTTCAGTTCGAGCGCACCGACCTCGGGATGGACGTAGCGCTTGACCTCGCGAGGTCTGATGCCGATCTCATGGCGGTCCCAGTGCGCACGGAACTCCGCGCTCTGCTCGGCGAGCAGAGCCGCCAGTTCGGCCGCTCGCGACTCCGGCCCGCGGATCCCGAGCAGTCCCCGCAGCCCGGAAACATACATGCGCGAATAGAACTCGTGGTCCTCTGGTGGGTAGAGGTCGCGTGCGGTCGGATCGGTGAACCACCGGTATCCGCTGCTGCGCGCGGCACCGGTGTGCCGGGTCAGGTCCCCCATCAACGCGACACCCATCGGCGTCTGGCGCAGCGTCTCCCCCAGCTCGGTGACGATCTCGGCGGGGGTATCGGCCAGCCGGTCGAAGATCCGCAACATGCCGGGTCCCACATGGTCGGTTCCCGACCCGCGCACCGGCGGCCGGTGGCCCGCCAACCGGAACAGGTGGTCGCGCTCGTCGCGGGTCAGATGCAGGCCCTGCGCGATCGCGGCAATCATCTGCTCCGACGGCTGGGGTCCGCGCTCCTGCTCCAGGCGCGAGTAGTAATCGGTGGACATGTGGCACAGCGCAGCCACCTCCTCCCGGCGCAGACCGGTGGTGCGGCGGCGCCGGCCGCGGGGTAACCCGACATCCTCGGGCTGCAGCGCATCGCGCCGGTGGATGAGGAAATCCGCCAGTCCCCGTCGATCGATCATGACCGCCATTGTGCTGCGCGCCGGGCAGCTCAACCACGGATCGTCCGTCCATGGTTATCGCGCACCATCACCGGCAGTGTCGTCTGTATGCCACCTGGACGATACGAAATCTCCCTACCCGATCTCACCGGACGCCGTGCCGTCGTGACCGGCGCCAGCGATGGCATCGGACTCGGCATCGCAACCCGGCTCGCCGGCGCCGGCGCGGAGGTGCTGATGCCCGTCCGCAATCGAGTGAAAGGTGAGGCGGCCGCCGCGGTGATCCGGTCACGGCACCCGGCGGCGCGACTGCGACTGGAATCACTCGACCTGGCGTCGCTGGCCTCGGTGCGCTTACTCGGCGAACGGCTGTGCGACGAGGGCGCTCCGATCCATCTTCTCGTCAACAACGCCGGAGTGATGACACCCCCTCGGCGCGAGAACACCGTCGACGGTTTCGAATTGCAATTCGGCACAAACCATCTCGGCCACTTTGCCCTGACCGGGGCGCTGTTGCCGGTGTTGCGGGCCGGTGGGGCCCGCGTCACCACACAGACCAGCGTCGCCGCGCGCGGCGGGCAGATCAACTGGACCGACCCCAACTGGGAGCTCACCTACGACGCGATGTCGGCCTACCGGCAGTCCAAGATCGCCTGCGGGTTGTTCGGATTGGAGCTGGCCCGGCGCAGCGCCGCGGCCGGCTGGGAGATCAGCAGCACCATCTCCCATCCCGGCGTCGCTCCGACCAGCTTGCTGGCCGCCCGCCCCGAGATGGGCAGGACCGAGGACACCGCCCAGGTTCGGTTCATCAGGTGGCTCTCGGCTCGCGGGCTACTCGTCGGCACCGTGGCGACCGCACAACTCCCGGCGCTGATGGCGGCGACGGCCACCGATCCCGGTGGGTTCTACGGTCCCCAGTGGCCGGGTAACGCGGGTGGACCACCCGGTGTGCAGAAACTGTGGAAACCCCTGCGGGACAGCCCCGCTGCGGACCGGCTGTGGGACCTCTCGGAACAACTGACCGGGGTGCGGTTCGGCTGAGGCACCGGCACGCACTGGTGTTTCGGGGTTCTCCGCACCCTTTACGGGGGATTTCCCCCTGGTGGATCCGTTGGCCGCACAGCAGAGTTGCCGGCGTGTTCACACTCTCCGATCGTTCGGCGTCGGCGCTGTTCATGGTCGTGGTCGTCGGCATCGCATGCGCCACGGCCACCGTGGCGGACGGCGCGATCCTCGCGGTTTCTCCGCTGATGGTGACCATCGTCATGATGTTCGTCGTGACGCGGGACGGCTACCGTGGCGCCGGATGGCGAGGTCTGGGTCTCATCGGGGCCGGGTTTCGTTGGTGGCCGGCGGCGGTGTTGGCCACCGCGGGGACCTCACTGGTCGCCGCCATGGCCGTCGTGGTCAGCGGCCTCGGCCACCTCGTCACGCCGTCGCGCGATGGGCTTGTCGATCTCGGCGTTCTGCTGGTGACCGGTACCGTCCTGGCGGCCGCCGAGGAGATCGGCTGGCGCGGTTACCTTCAGCCACGGTTGACCTCGTGGATGGACCCGTGGTGCAGCTATGCGGTGATCGGTGTGTGTTGGGCGACATGGCATCTGCCCTACATTCTGTTCACCAACGGATACCACGCCGTGGGCAACCGTGGGCTCGTGCTGATCCTCTTCGTGGTCGGTGTGATCATGTTCTCGGTGTTGTTCGGCATGCTGCGGGACCTGTCAGGCAGTGTCTGGCCCGCCGTGATGGCCCATATGGCACACAACGTCGCGTTCGGGTGGTTGGGTGCATCGGTGATCAGCACGACGTATCCGGTGGCGGTGAATGAGTACTTGGCCGGTGACACCGGCATTCTCGTGTTGCTCGGCACTACCGTCGCGGTGCTGACCATCGGTGCGGTGACCGGCCACCTGCCCGCAATCCGACGGCGGTCGCGGAGCTTGACATGACAACGGCATTCGATCGAATTGCGCGTTACCGGTGGACCGTTGCGCTGAGCGCAGGGGGCGGGGCGCTGCTGGTGGCTGCGTTCATCCGCGGACCCGCCGAACTACTGAAACGTTCGTTTCCCGAATATGCAGATGTCGACGGGATGCCTGACGCGGTGACCTCGGCGCTGAAACAATTCCTGATTTCACCCACTCCCGCCCTACCACCGGAACTGGCGCGGCTGTCCGACTATTGGTTCCAATGGCACGCCATCAAGATCGGGATCAGCGTCGCGCTGGTGCTGTCCTTCGCGATCCTCGCCGCCGCATGCTGGACGCGCTACCTGAGCCGGGAGGGCCGGCATGCCGTGTCATATGGGTTGGCGGCCAACGTTGCCGGTGTCCTGGCCTTCGCGGCCTGCTGGCTGCTGGTCATCAATGTCCAGGCCACCGCCGTCCCGATGGTCGCACTGTTGCCGTGGACAACGCCGGGCTCGCTGCCCGCCGACGCACTGGCCGACACTCCCGCAATGACCGAGCTGCTGGAGCAGGTGAGTCGGTATCACTGGGTGCTGGCGGTGGGCACCGCAGCGCTGACGGCGCTGGCCGTGGCCGGTGCACTCAGGCCGTGGCGCCGGCGCACCACCGCACGCGGCCGCGACCGGCGCGCCGCGCGAATGTACACGGCGCTGTTGACCTTGACCTCCCTGAATGCGGTGGGCGGGCTGCTGGTCGCCGCATACAGCGTCATCTCGGCGACGGACCCGGACGCATCGCTGCGTGCGATGCTGGGAATGGGTTAGTGCCCCTCAGCCTTCAGCTTCCAGGTAGGCAACCAGTGCATTGGTCAACCCACGGCGCGCGAGGTCCAGGTCCGAATATGAGCCGAGCTGGCGCTCCGAGACCAGACCGCGCATAGCCCCCGGGATCAGCGTGGCGACCTCACGCACGCGATCCGGGTCGGCGCCGAGATCCTCGAATGCGTTGCGGCAGATCTCCAGCCATGACCGACCCCAGGAGTACAGCTCGGCCGCGGTCTGCGGATACAACCGCTCCAGTTCGGCATGATCGCGTGGCAATGCCGCACGCAGGTTCTCGATGGCCCGGGAATCCGGCGAATCGAGACCCTCGAAAAGGGTGTCGATGATGTTGGCGACGCGCTTGCTCAAGACGGGGTCGGTGCTGAACGATGCGAACACATCGGCTCGGCGTTGTGCCGTGCGATGAAGCACGGCGGCCCAGAAGCCGTCGGCGTCACCGAATTGGTACTGCACGGCGCCCCAGGTGGCGCCGATGTCCTTGGCTATCCGGTTGGCCGATACCGATGCGGGATCACCCGAGGCCAGCGCCTTCAACGCGGCCTCCAGCATGTTCTCGCGGGTCGCCTGGCCGCGCCGATTCGGGCGACGTGCCGGCATGGAGGCCTCGGCCGTGTCGGTCATCAGTCGAGGATATCGCGCATCGGGCAAAATCATAAAGGCCACTATGCAAGTTTCATTGATTGTTCTATGCTTCCCGCATGGCCAAGCCGCCCCTGTCCATGAAGCCCACCGGCTGGTTCCAGGTCGCCTGGTCCGACGAGGTCGGTATCGGCGCGGTCCACCCCATGAAGTATTTCGATCGAGAGCTGATCGCCTGGCGCTCCGAGTCCGGGCAGGTCACCGTGATGGACGCCTACTGCGAGCATCTCGGTGCCCACCTCGGATACGGCGGCACCGTCCATGGCGAGGTGCTGCAATGTCCCTTCCACGGCTGGCAGTGGAATCAGCAGGGCCGTAACGTCTGTATTCCCTACGAGAATCGGCCCAACCGCGGACGTCGCATCAAGACCTATCCGGTGACCGAACGCAACGCGTCGATCTACATCTGGCATGACATCGAGGACCGGGAGCCGTTCTTCGACGCCCCCGACGTGTTCGCCAGCTTCGGCGACGGCACCAGCGAGGCCGACTACTACCCGCAGCAGCGACTGTTCGAGCCCGGGCGTGAGATGCATCCACAGTACGTGCTCGAAAATGGCGTGGATTTCGCACATTTCAAGTACGTGCACGGCACGCCCATCAACCCGATCTTCACCCGGCACGACTTCGACGAGCCGGTGTCCTATGTCGATTTCACCATCACCTTCGAGGGTGACGACGGGCAGCGAATCGAGGACATCAACAGCGGCGTCGAGGCGATCAACGGCGGCCTGGGTATCGCCGTGACCAAGAGTTGGGGAATGATCGACAACCGCACCATCTCGGCCATCACGCCGGTCGACGAGCGCACCTCCGACATCCGCTTCATGGTCTACATCGGACGGCCGAAAGGCGAGGTGCGCAACCCCGAGCGCGCCCGCGTCAAGGCCGAGGAGTTCGGCGCCGAGGTCATCCGACAGTTCCGCCAGGACATCCATATCTGGTCCCATCAGCGCTATTCCGACCCTCCCGCGCTCGCCAGTTCGGAGATGAAGGGGTTCACCGCGATCCGCAACTGGGCCCTGAAGTTCTACCCGGATGGCAAAGGCGGCAGCGCCGCCGACCTGGCTGCCCGAGCCACACACTGACCAAACGATCTGACCCAGAGAGGTTTTCGATGGCAATCAAGGTTTTCCAGGTCGCGACCGGCAACGTCGGCTCCGAGATGATCAAGCGGATAGCCGATGAACCCGATCTCGAACTGATCGGTGTGCACTGCTACTCGCCGGACAAGATCGGCAGGGACGCCGGCGAGCTGGCCGGGATTGCGCCCAACGGGGTGATCGCCACCGGCACCGTCGAGGAGATCATCGCCGCCAAGCCCGATGTGCTGACCTTCCACGGTGTGTTCCCCGATGAGGACCTGTATGTCAAAGTCCTTGAGGCCGGGATCAACATCGTCACCACCGCCGACTGGATCACCGGGTTCCACCGCGACACCAACCACCCGCACCCGTCGGGCAAGCTCGTCAGCCGGCTTCTCCAGGAGGCGTGCGAGAAGGGCGGTGCGACGTTCTACGGCACCGGGATGAATCCGGGTGTGAATCAGATTCTCGGCGTGGTGTGCTCGGCCGATGTCGCCGAGATCGAGAACGTCACCACCATCGAATCCGTCGACGTGTCATGCCATCACTCCAAGGACACCTGGATCGAGGTCGGCTATGGGCAACCCGTCGACGATCCCTCGATCCCGGACAAGCTGCGCAAGTACACCGAGGTGTTCGCCGACTCGGTGTACATGATGGCCGACTGTTTCGGACTCGAGCTCGACGAGGTGAAGTTCGAGTACGAGCTGGGGGCATGCACCAAGGATGTCGACCTGGGCTGGTACCAGCTCCCCAAGGGATCCCTCGGCGGCAACTACATCAAGTACGTCGGCACGGTCGACGGCGTACCACGGGTGGAAACCCATCTGGAATGGCAGATGACCCCGCACACCGATCCCAGCTGGGATATCAAGGGCTGCTACATCACTCAGATCAAGGGCGACCCCAACATCTACAACAAGCACATGATCTTCCCCAAACCCGGAGTCGACCTGTCGAATCCGGACAACTTCGCCTCCATCGGGATGACGGTGACGGGGATGCCCGCACTGCACTCCATCAAATCCGTGGTCGCGGCCGCACCCGGCATCATCACCAGTGCCGACCTTCCACTGCGCGGCTTCGCCGGCCGCTTCAAACTCTAGCGGCACCGAATCATCAGGAGGCCGCATGACGCTGCCACACCCCGAACCCGTTCTGCGCGTGGTGCAATGGACAACGGGCAACGTCGCGGCCGAAGCGGTGCGCGCGGTGCTCGCCCGACCCGATATGCAGCTGGTGGGCGCCTACGCCCACTCCCCGGGGAAGGTCGGGGTGGATGTGGGGCAGTTGTGCGGCCTCGGCGACGACATCGGTGTCCGGGCCACCGATGACGTCGACGCGCTGCTCGCTACGCGGCCGGACTGCGTCGTCTACAACCCGCTGCACTTCGATCCCGCGGAGGTACAGCGGATCCTGCGCGCCGGTGTCAACATCGTCACCAGCGCGGAGTTCCTCACCGGTCGCAATCTCACCGACGTCGAGCGCGCCGATATCGATGCCGCGGGCCGGGCGGGCGGAGCGACGCTGTTCGGCAGTGGCATGAATCCCGGTTTCGCGCAGCTGGTGGCCGCCATCTCCAGCGGGGTGTCGACCGACGTGCGGCGGGTGTCGATGACCGAGTCGGTCAACGTCGCCCAGTTCATCGGTGATGCCAACTTCCAAGCGGTGGGCTGGGGTCGACCCAGGGACGATCCGGGCCATGTCGAGGATGTGCGTCGCGGCACCGCCGTGTTCGCCGAGGCGGTCGACGTCCTCGCGCGCCTCACGAACGTCGAGCTCGACAGCATCGACTGCACAGTCGATTTCGCCCATACGACCGAGGATGTGATCACTGACGGGGTGTCCCTGCCCAAGGGCCACGTCGGCGCCATGGACGTTCGGTGGTTCGGCGTGGTCGGCGGTCGCGAGGTTCTCACGGTCACACAGCGCTGGGTCGCCACCGAGGCACTCGACCCGCCGTGGACCGTCGAGCACGGATACCGCATCGAGGTGGTCGGCGACCCGAACGTGCACGTTCGGGTCGATCTGATGCCCACCGATGCCGATCTTGCCGATCTCACCCCGCAGCGGATGCGCAGCATCGGCCTGCGCATCACCGCGGGTCCGTTGATCAACGCGATTCCGGCGGTGTGTGCGGCCCGGCCGGGTATCGCCACCTACGCCGATCTGCCCGCCATCGCGGCGCATATTCCGGCTGCGGCGGCGACGCAGAAGAATCTCTGATCGGCAGGCCCAAATCTTAGAAAACCGGCGACCGATGCGCTCACCGAACAACGTCATGTGAAGTGGAGCTAAGGGGAATCGAACCCCTGACCTTCTCGATGCGAACGAGACGCGCTACCAACTGCGCTATAGCCCCTTGACCGGTTAGGAGGCTACCAGGAAGACCCTCGGCAACCGAAACCGGCTGCTACTGACCGGCCGCGCGCGGCAGATCGTAATGCCGCGCGAACGATGCGTAGTCCAGGTGCTCGAAGATCGGGTCCTCGTCGTCGATGTCCAGGACGGCCGCCCCGGGGCGGCGCAGCCGTGCGGGCACCACGTCGAACTCGCCGTCCTCGGTGTTCTCCACACCCAGCCGCGACCGCATCATCCGCTGGGCGCGGCGGCGGCGCAGCTGCTCCTCGATGCGCGTCTGACGTCGCAGGTATGCCAGGTAGAGCACGGTGACCGCACCGGCCATGCCCGCCAGCCACCACAGGCTGGGCGAGACGATCAAGGCCAGCAGCGTCGAGGTCATCAACGTCACCGACATGCCCAGCAGCATCCGCTTGCGGAAGGTGTACTTGCGGGCACTGACAGCCTGCGCCGTCTTGGACTCGTAGCGGTTGCGGCGAGCGCTGGCCATCGATTCGGCGAGCTCCGGGTCTCCGGCGACATCGTCGTCCTCGACCTCAAGCCCCGCAGTGTCCTCGACATACTCGTAGTCATCGGTGACCGGATCCTCGGACACCGACTTCTCGGCAGCTTCCTCGGCCGCGTGCTCGACGGTCGGTTCCGCCTTCGCCTCGGCACCGTCGAAGTCGAGCGTCAGTTCCTCGGTCACCGGCGCCTCGGGATCCTCGACACGCAGGGAGCCCATGGGCAGCGCACCGGAGTCCTCGTCGACGATGTCGACATCCAGATACGGCGATTCGGCGGGCTCCTCGGTGGCCGCGGCGAGCACGACGGCACGCTTGCGCTGTCCGGTCTGCTCGTCGAGCTCGGCCTCCAGGTCGGCGTCGAACTCGTCGTCGGCGGCGGGTTTCCAGTCCGGGTCGCTGTGGTGCCCGGCGCTGGCTCGCGGCCGGCGCAGGCGCGCATTGCGTCCCGAGTTGAGCACCCGAGTCGCCAGGGCGACGTCACTGGTGCGCCGGACATTGTCTCGTTTGCTCACCAACATCGGCACCAGCACGAAAAGCCAGAGAACGACGAGGGAGATCCACAACAGAGATTGGGGGATGCTTGGCATGTCGCCTGCTCCTTTCCCCATCAGGCTAGGTCGGTGACCTGCGCATCCATGTGCGGCGCGCCGAGGTCAATTACACACCTGTAATTCACCAGATACAAGCACCATTAGTCACTTAAGTCACATCAGTAACAGTTGTCGTCTCCGGGCCGCGAATTTCCGGTGCCGTAGGAGCCCCAGCACCCGGATACGCGCGTTTCACCAGTCAGGTCCAGCTGGCCCGGCCGGCGCGCACCAGGGTCGCGGCCACCGAACCCTGGACCTCCTCGATGGTCAACGCCACCAGCAGATGGTCGCGCCACCCGCCGTCGACGTCGAGGTAGCGCTTGAGCAGCCCCTCCTCGCGGAATCCCGCCTTCGCCAGCACCGCCCGACTCGCCGCGTTCTCCGGCCGCACGGTGGCCTCCACCCGGTGCAACATGACCGGCCCGAACGCATGATCCAGACCGAGCGCCAACGCCGCGGTCGCCACCCCCGCACCATTGGACTGTTTGGTCACCCAGTAACCGATCCACGCCGAGCGCAACGCCCCGTGCGTGACGTTTCCTATCGTGAGCTGACCGGCGAACTGACCGTCCAACTCGATGACGAACGGCAACATCCGCCCCCGCCGGGCCTCACCCCGCAGACCCGAGCACACCGCCGGCCACGACGAAAGGGCATGGCGCGCTTCCCAACTCACTTCCGAGCTGGGCTCCCACGGTTCGAGGTGGGCACGCTCGGCCAACCGCAATCGGCTCCACTGGGCGCCGTCACGCAACCGCACCGGGCGCAGGGTCACCACCCCGCCGGGCACGCGCAGCGGCCCCACCGGAACCGGCCAGCCGGGGTGGGCGGGGCTGGTGCGCCAGCGAGTCACGCGTTTATCCGCGTTGTGCCAGGAAGGCGACGTCGACGACCTCGCCGGTACGGATCTGTTCGGCCTCGCTGGGCACGATCACCAGACAGTTGGCCTCGGCGAGGGTGGCCAGCAGATGCGAGGACGCGCCGGGCGCGCCGCCGAGCGCCTGCACCAGGTACTCGCCGGTGTCCTGATCGCGCATCAACTGGCCGCGCAGATAGCCCTTACGGCCGGCGACCGAGGTGATCGGCGCCAACGTCCGCGCCTGGATGACCCGACGCAGCGGTTGCCGCTTACCCAGCGACATCCGGATCAGTGGGCGCACCATCACCTCGAAGACCACCAGCGCGCTCACCGGATTGGCCGGCAGCAGGAACACCGGCACCCCGTCGCGCCCCAACTGCCCGAAACCCTGGACCGAACCGGGGTGCATCGCGATGCGCGCCACCTCCATCTCGCCCAGTTCGGCGAGCACCGCCCGCACCGACTCGGCCGCCGCTCCCCCGACCGCACCGGCGATCACGACCACCTCGGACCGGCTGATCTGACCCTCGACCACCTCACGCAGGGCCGCCGGATCGGTGTCGACGATGCCGACCCGGTTCACCTCGGCGCCGGCATCGCGGCCGGCCGCGGCCAGCGCGTAGGAGTTCACGTCGTACACCTGGCCGTTGCCCGGGGTGCGCGAGACGTCGACCAGCTCACCGCCGACCGACAGCACCGTCATCCGGGGCCGCGGATGGACCATCACCTTGTCGCGCCCGACGGCGGCCAGCAGACCCACCTGGGCCGGACCGATGATCGTGCCCGCGCGCACCGCGACATCACCGGGCTGCACATCATCGCCGGTGCGCCGCACATACGCCCCCGAGCGGACACCGCGCAGCACGCGCACCCGGGACTGCCCGCCGTCGGTCCAGCGCAGCGGCAACACCGCATCGGCCAGCGTCGGCATCGGCGCACCGGTCTGCACCCGCGCGGCCTGCCGTGGCTGCAGCCGGCTCGGGGTCCGCGCCCCGGCCGCGATCTCGCCGACCACCGGCAGACTGACCTCCCGGTTCAGCCCGTCGTCATCGGTCCCGCCGACCGACAGCACATCCACACTGCGCACGGCATAGCCGTCGATGGCGGCCTGGTCGAACCCCGGAAGAGGTCGTTCGGTGACGACCTCCTCGGCACACATCAGCCCCTGGGATTCGGCGATGGCGACGCGCACCGGCCGCGGAGCCACCGCAGCGGCCGCTACTCGAGCCTGCTGCTCCTCAACCGAACGCACTGCATGCCTTTCTCCTCTTCGAAGACCCGCCGTGCGTCGTCAGTTCTCGGCCAGGCCCAATCGCTCGACCAACCAGCGCCGCAGCTCCGGTCCGTAGTCGTCGCGTTCTAGCGCAAAGTCAACCGCAGCCTTGAGGTACCCGCCGGGATTTCCCAAGTCGTGTCGGGAGCCGCGGTGCACCACGACATGCACCGGATGTCCCTCGTCGATCAACAACTGGATGGCATCGGTGAGCTGGATCTCCCCGCCGACGCCGCGGTCGACGCGCCGCAAGGCATCGAAGATCGCGCGGTCCAACACGTAACGGCCGGCCGCCGCATAGGGCGACGGCGCATCCTCGGCCTTGGGCTTCTCCACCATGCCGTTGACCTTGAGCACGTTCGGATTGGCCGCGTCCGGCACCACCTCGACATCGAAGACACCGTAGGCACTGATCTCGTCCTGGGGCACCTCGATGGCGCACAGCACCGAACCACCGCGCTTGGCGCGGACCTTCGACATGGTTTCCAGCACACCGGTCGGCAACACCAGGTCATCGGGCAGCAGGACGGCGATGGCGTCCTCGTCGGGCAGCAACTTCTCCTCGACACAACCGACGGCGTGACCGAGGCCCAGCGGCTCGGCCTGCACGACGGCCTCGACCTTGATCAGAGCCGGTGCGCGGCGCACCTTCTCCAACATCACGTGTTTACCGCGGGCCTCCAGCGTGCCCTCCAGGATGAGGTCCTCGACGAAGTGCGCGACGACACCGTCTTTGCCTTCGGAGGTCACGATGATCAGTCGCTCACCACCGGCCTCGGCGGCTTCGGCGGCCACCAGCTCGATGCCCGGGGTGTCCACCACCGGCAACAGTTCCTTGGGGACGGTCTTCGTCGCGGGAAGAAAACGCGTCCCCAGACCAGCCGCCGGGACGACGGCCGTCCGCGGAATCGGTACCTCTGCCTGTGTCATCGTTGACACATTAATCCCCATCGGGGGTTCAGGCGAAGGGTGTCGGCGCAAAGGTGGCAATCCTGACGAAACCGGCCCTGCGACGCCAGATCCTCGCGGCTCGCCGCGCACTGCCCGCCGCGGTCCGTGAACGCGAAACACGGTCGCTGCAAACGCACACGGCACAGTTGGCCGCCGATGTCGAGACCATCGCCGCCTACATCCCGGTCGGTTCGGAACCGGGTGCCGATCCCGATGCGGTGCCGCTGCTCGACGGCCTGGCGGGCTCGCGCATCCTGCTGCCCATCGCCCGTGCCGGGCAGCCGATGCAGTGGGCCGTCTACCGCCGAGGTGCGCTGGTGTCTGCGCCGTTCGGTCTCCTGGAACCGGCACCTCCGTGGCTCGCCCCGGACACCATCGCGCAGGCCGACCTGGTATTGATACCGGCGCTGGCGGTGGCCCGCGACGGCACCAGGCTGGGCCGCGGCGCCGGTTTCTACGATCGGGCGCTGCACCTCGCCGATCCGTCGGCCCCGCTGGTCGCGGTGGTGCGTGATGACGAACTGCTCGACGCGATCCCTGCCGAATCGCATGACGTGCCGGTGACGCACGCATTGACGCCCGGTGGTGGACTCATCCCGGTGGGTGGCCGGGAATGACCGGGCCCACATAGCGGTTTTGGCACTTGGACCGGTAGAGTGCCAAATAGTTTGACTGTCTCGGAGGTTGTCGTGCCTACCTATTCCTATGCGTGTACCGAGTGTGACAATCGGTTCGACGTGGTTCAGGCGTTCAGTGACGATGCGCTGACCGCGTGCCCCAAGTGCAACGGACGGCTGCGCAAGCTGTTCGGCAAGGTCGGCGTGGTCTTCAAGGGGAGCGGTTTCTACCGCACCGACAGCCGCGACTCGTCCAAGTCGTCGAGCTCGAGCGCCAAGAGCAGCAGCGGCGACAGCTCCTCGAGCAGCTCGTCGGATTCCGGTTCCTCCTCGAGTTCGACATCGAGCTCCTCGTCCTCGTCGAGCTCGTCATCCACCAGCACGTCATCGTCGAGCTCGTCGACCCCGGCAGCCGCATCCAGCTGATCCCCGAAAGGGTTATCCACAGGTCGCCGGCGCGATCTTCCGCCGTCCGGGCCCACCGTCCTAGCGTGACCGGATGGGGGAATCGCTTGATCCGACGGTCCTGACGCGAGTACGCGCGGCTCTGCGCCCCGACTGGACGCGGACCGTCGCCGCGCGGCGTGCCGCCGCCGGTGTTCTCGTCGTGCTGGCCGCCGTGATCGCCTTACGCCCCGACCCTGCCGGTGAGCGCACCCATGTGGTGATCGCCGCGGCCGACCTCGCCCCCGGTTCTCCGTTGGAAGCCGGTGATCTGACCATCGAGTCGCGGTTGACGGCCACCGTGCCCGACGGCGCGCAGACCGATATCGGCGATGTGGTCGGCGCGCACCTGACCGCACCCGCGCGCCGCGGCGAGGTACTCACCGACGTGCGTCTGCTCGGCACCCGCCTCACCGAGGCGACGGCCGGTCCCGATGCACGGGTCGTGCCCATACCGCTGACCGATGCGGCCGTGGTCGAGCTGATCCGTCCCGGCGACGTCCTCGACGTGCTGGCCGCCTCCGATTCCGGCTCCCCACCCGAGCTGATCGCCACCCGTGCGGTGGTCGCGATGGTGTCCGCCGAAGCGAACGGACCATCGGCGGGGACGCAACGGGTCGTCATGGTCGTGTTGCCCCGGCAGGCCGCCACCGCCGTGGCCGGTGCGGCCCTGACCGGACACCTCACCGTGACGTTCCACTGATCCACCACCGGTCGAGCACTGCCATACTGATTGCGGAAACTGGCTGACCACGAACTGCTGGAAGGGTCCCCGCATGCTCAAGGGTTTCAAGGAGTTCCTGCTCCGCGGCAATATCATCGACCTCTCGACCGCGGTCGTCATCGGTACCGCGTTCACCGGATTGGTCACCGCGTTCACCGACAGCATCATCCAACCGCTGATCGACCGGATCGGCGCCGGCGGCGACTCCGATTACGGCATCCTGCGCATCCCCATCGGCGGCAATCAGACGATCGATCTGAACGTGCTGTTGTCGGCGACCATCAACTTCGTCCTGATCGCGGCCGTCGTGTACTTCGTGATCGTGCTGCCGTTCAGCAGGTTCCGGAAGCAGAAAGAGGAGACCGTCGAGGCCGAGGTGGTGCTGCTGACCGAGATCCGCGATCTGCTGGCGCAGCGTCCAGGACCGACTGTCGAGCAGCGTCTGGATCCCGACGCACCCAAGCCCACCGCCTGACCGAGCTCACACGCGAGAATGCCCGACCGGACGCCGGTCGGGCATTCTTGTGTGCGCTGTTCGACGCCGCCAAAGCAGAGAGCCCCGCCTTGCCGGCAATCGGCGAGGCGGGGCTCTCAGCGTGTCAGAGCTATCAGGGCCTACTGCAGGCCGCGACCGGTGGCACCGGGGGCACGCACCAGCGAGCACTGCGGGCCGGTGTTGGCACCGTTGAAGAACGAGGCGTTCCACGGGCTGGAGGGGTTCACGTTGATCGCGATCCAGCCGTTGGAGCCGACCTCTTCGGGACCCTTCTCCTCGGTCACCTGCTTGGGGACGCTGCCATCGGGCATGTACACCGATGCGGTGCTCAGGGTGCCCGCGCTGGTCTCGCAACGCTTGGCGCCTGCAACCGCGGCCGACTGCGGCGAGGACACGACACCCTGTGAACCGATCTCGGTCGGGGCGGGCCCGGTGTCATCGGCGCTGGCGGTGCCTGCCCCGAAGGTCAGCAACGCGCAGGACGCGGCAAATGCACCGATGCCGACGATTCCGGCCTTCTTGACGCGATCAATGGCTTCGGCCATCACTGAAACACCTTCCATTCCGAGACACGCACGGACTGTGGCCCGAGCCGTTAATTGCAATAAGAGAATAGCAGGCATCCCCCCGTTGCGCTTGCCAAACAACCCCTCTTCACAGGGCGGGGATATCGCCGGCAGGCAACGGGTCGAATGCCGAAACATCAAGTCGCCGAGCTGATTTGAGAGCCGAGCGAGCCATGCTAACCAATCCGGCCGCAACGGCTGTGCGCCGAAATGAAGATCGGTCCCCGGCATACACCGGGGACCGATCGTCAGCGCGAGAGAACGAACGTCAGTTCATGTTCCACGGTTCGCCGTAGGTGGTGACGCTGTCGCCGAGGCTCGAGACCAGTCGAGCAAACGGACGGAGCAGCACACCGCCGGCGGCACCGGTGACGGTTCCGTGAGCGTTGGACACCGCGACGGCACCCTCGGGGCCGGCGACCTCGGTGGAGAAGGTCGCGACTTCCTGGATACCCGGGCCGTTGCCGAGGTCGGCGCTGATGGAGGCACCGGGCAGCAGCGGCGGGGTCGCGATCTCACCGACGAGCGGCAGGCCACCGATACCGAGGACACCGAAGCCGGGGTCACCACTCAGGGCGACGTTGGGGGTGGTGTAGCTGAAGTTGATACCGACGCCCAGCGACCACGGGAAGCCAACCTGGTAGCCCAGCTCCAGGACACCTTCGAAGTCCTCGGCACCCGGGCCGGCGACCATGTACTTGGCCTTGCCGGAGTGGAACCACTCACGGGTCAGGCGGTTGCGGTCGAGGGGGAACACACCGTTGAGGAAGGTGTCCCACTGCTGGATCGTGAGGGTGCGATCCTTGCCGTCGACGAGGCTGAGCTCGTTGTCCAGGCCTGCGTTCGAGGTGCCAGTGCTCACGAACATCGCCGCGATCGCCGCGATCATCGCGAGAAACACCCGACTGATTGTCTTCATGTTCTCCCTAAGCTGTGCCGACGGTTTGTCCACCGTGTTGTTGATGTGCCACCCCGGCCCTAGCCGGAACTTCACACCCCGCAAGAGCTTCATGTGACCGGAATTAGAAACTTCACATTTAGTTCTTACGGATTGCTCATCGTTGACCAGAGCAACATAACGGTGCGGCATCCGCCCGGCAACGCGTACGTCCAACCGATCGGACGGCGAGCGAGAGCCACGAGAAGTTTGCTGGGGTCGCCGATCACCTACAGCTTGGGCGGCAGGAAGGGCGGAGCAAGATAACGCGACCGATGTTGCTCCGCACCCGGGGGTGAATACCAAGAACGGCTGGAATCAGGACGATTCCAGCCGTTCAAGATGAAAGCACTGCTCAGCCGTGGTGCGGCGGCACGTTGTCGCGCAGCCACCGATCGCGGTCGGTGTAGTCCTCGCGGTGATCGCTGTCGCGCTCATCGCTCGTGGTACTCGGAAGTTCCTCTCCGAAGACAGCGTTAACTACATCCCGCGGGGACCGCTTCGACTCGGTCACAGCCCACTATCCCTTGTGACCAAGATCACTTTTTGGCCGGGAATTCTGTTCACCTGACCGTAACCTTCCGGAATCGAAAAGAATGCGCGGACCTGCATCATTACCCCGTCATGGCCATCCACGGGAGGGTCAGATGTCCAACCGGGAGAGCTGACCGATCACCTGGACCGCGAGCGGTGAGAGGGTCGCCATCCCGTCCCGGACCGCGGCCCGCGAACCGGCGATATTGACCACCAGCGTGCTCCCCGAGATTCCGGCCAGGCCGCGTGAGACACCCGCATCGACGATGCCCGCCGAAAGACCCGATGCCCGCAGCGCCTCCGAGATGCCCAGCAGCTCGCGGTCCAACAGATCCACCGTGGCCTCCGGGGTGACATCGCGTGGACTGACTCCGGTACCACCGACCGAGATGACCAGGTCCACCCCTCCGATCACCGCGGTGTTGAGCGCGTTGCGGATCTCCACCTCGTCGGCGGAGACGACCACGACGCCGTCGACCAGAAATCCGCTCTCCGCGAGTAGCTCGGTGACCAACGGCCCGCTGTGGTCTTCTTCGTCCCCGTGTGCCGTCCGATCGTCGACGACGACGACGAGTGCGCGGCCGACCATGTCCCCTGGTTTCTCCATGCCTGTCACCGTATATCCGGCCGACGACAGCGACGCAGACAAGGTGGCCGCCAGCTCGGTCATCATCGCCGGAGCCAGTTCGATCTCGTTGGTCACTTGTCGGCCTTGCCCAGGGTCACGTCCATCGTCTGCGACCCGCCGGGTCCATCGAAGGTCAAGGTCACCTTGGTGCCCGGAGCCTTGGACCGCACGGCGGCCACCAGGGCGTCGGCGCTGTTGATCACCCGGCCATCGACCTTGGTCACCACCACACCGCTGGGCAACCCGGCCGCGGCGGCCGCGCCACCCTGCGTGACCTCGACGATCTTGGCACCGTCGACCGACGCGTCGTTGCCCACCTGCACACCGAGCGAGGCATGCGAGGCGGTGCCGTTCTGGACCAGCTCATCGGCGATGCGCTTGGCCTGATCCACCGGGATCGCGAAGCCCAGTCCGATCGATCCGCTCTGCGAGCCGCCCGAGGAACTACCTAGGGTGGCAATCGCCGAGTTCACGCCGACCAGTTCGCCGTTCATGTTGACCAGCGCGCCGCCGGAGTTACCGGGGTTGATGGCGGCATCGGTCTGAATGGCGTCGAGCACCGTGTTCTGGTTTTTGCTGTCGCCACCGGCGGCGACCGGCCGGTTGAGCGCGCTGACGATGCCGACGGTCACCGTGCCTTCCAGGCCCAGCGGCGAACCGATGGCGACGACGTCCTGGCCGACACGCAGGTCCGAGGACGAACCGAGCGTGATCGGCGTCAGATCCGAGACGCCCTCGGCCCGCACCACGGCGATATCACTGCTCGGGTCGGTACCGACCACGCGGAACGGCGCGGTACGCCCGTCGGCGAAGGTCACCTTGGTCTCTGCCCGTCCGCCCGGCGCGTCGCCGGTGGCCACGACGTGGTTGTTGGTCAGGATCAGACCGTCGCTGGACAGGATGATGCCCGACCCCTCCTCGGAGGCCCGGCCCAGATTCGTCTCCAGCTTCACCACGCTGGGCACCACCTTGGCCGCGACCTGCTCGACCGAGCCGGCCGGGACGCTGGCTGCCGGCTGGCCCGGGGTGGCGCCGCTGCTGCTGGAGAAGCTGGTGGCCGGTTGGTCGGGAGTGGCCAATACCGCCACGCCGCCGCCGATGCCTGCCGACACCACCGCGATCGCGAGCGCGCCGGCGAGCAGGCCGCCCGTGCGTGAACGCTTCTGGCCACCGCCCGGACCCTGCGCGGGCCGGTACGGGTCGTACTGCGGACGCGGCTGCTGGGCGTGCGGCTGCTGGCCGTGCTGTTGCGACTGCTGCGGATGGGCTTGCCGTGCGTAACGCCAGTCGTAGGGCTGTGTGTAGCCACCGGGGTATCCGGTGGCCCGCCCCTCGTAACCGGACTCGTATCCACTCGGGCCGCTACCCGCTTGGGACGGAGGCGGGGTGTACCTCGGGTGGTTCGTCATAGGTCTGGTCGCTCTCTCTACTCAGCGGATCAGTTACTTCGTACAACGCGTTACGCACGCTCACAGTGCCGAACTGGGCTGAGAATCCACTTAGAGAAGTACCCGGTGGTCCCCTATGAATTCGCACAGAATTCCCCCGCGGATCGCCCGCGCCGTCAATTGTGGGTGTCGGCGGCGACGCGGTCCACGATCAGTCCCCGCGTGTCGCCGCCGGCGCCATCGCTCCGACTGCATCGTCACCGTCGGGCAACACCCGCCTGCCCGGCAGCACGATCCTGACCGTCGTCCCCGTCGGGTCACCACCGGGGACCGCCTCCTCGACGCCGATCGTGCCGCCGTGCTTGAGAACCACCTGTTTGACGATGGCCAACCCGAGCCCCGATCCGGGCATCGCGCGCGCCGAAGTGGACCGATAGAACCGCTCGAAGACCAGGTCCCGCTCGTGTGGCGGAATGCCCGGGCCGAAATCGGTGATGGCCAGTTCGGCATGCACCGCGTCGCGCTGCCACAACCGCACCACGACACGGCCGTCGGGCGGGCTCCACTTGGCGGCGTTGTCGAGCACGTTGAGAACGGCGCGCGAGAGTCCGGCGGGGTCACCGTCGACCTGCCAGTCGATCAGTTGCACGTCGAACTCGATATCGTTGCGGCGCCGCCGGACTCGCTCCAGCGCGCGGTCCACCACGTCGGGCAGGTCCACCTTCTCGCGCACCGTCACGCCGGCATCGTCACGGGTCAGGTCGACGAGATCGCCCACCAATGTGGACAATTCCTCGATCTGGGCGATCACATCGGCCTGCAGTTCGGTCATCTCACCGTCGGGCAGCCGCGGCGCCCCGGGCGCCATCGCCGCCATGAGCAGCTCGACATTGGTGCGCAGCGAGGTCAACGGCGTACGCAACTCGTGGCCGGCGTCGGTGACCAACCGCGCCTGGCGCTCCCGGGACTCGGCCAATGCCCGCAGCATCATGTTGAACGAGTGGGTGAGCCGGGCCAACTCGTCGGTGCCGACCACCGGGATCGGGCGCAGGTCGTCGGTGCGCGCCACCCGCTCGGCCGCTCTGGTCAACCGGGCCACCGGGCGCAGTCCGGCGCGGGCCACCATCCCACCGGCGATGGCGGCCACCGCCATACCCGAGGCACCGATGATCGCCAGCGCCGTCCCCAGCCGGTTCAGTAGCGCGATCGTGGCAGCCAGGCTCTTCGAGATCAGCAACGAATTACCGTCGGCCAGGTGCACCGCGAGAACCCGCTGATTGTTCGTGGTGCGCAGGCTCATCAGCAACTCGCCTTGCACAACGGCCTTCTCGGGCGGCCCGAGCGGCAGCGTCTGTCCCTGTTGGTTGGCGGTGTAGATATAACGGCCGGGGCTCACCAGCATCGCGTTCACGTCCGAGTAGGCGGTGCCCTCGATGGCCTTGCCCGGATCGGCTGCCAGCGAACCGCTTTCGATGAGCAGCTGTGCACGACTATGCAACTGGGTGTCGATATCGTCGTAGACCGATCGCGACACCACGGCGTACACCGCGACAGCCATCAGCACGACGACCATGGCCACCATCGACATCGCCAGCAGCATCACCCGCCAACGCAGCGAGACGGTGCTGACATTGCGGCTGTAGCGCCGCTGCGTGGTCTGCCCGGATTTTCGGCTCTTCGGCCGGCGCAGCCGCAGCCTCACGGCGGGGTTTCGCGCAGCACGTACCCGACACCGCGCACAGTGTGGATCAGCCGCGGCTCGCCCTCGGCCTCGGTCTTGCGGCGCAGGTAGCCGACATAGACCTCAAGCGCGTTGCCCGAGGTCGGGAAGTCGAAGCCCCACACCTCTTCCAGGATCCGGCTGCGGGTGAGCACCCGCCGCGGATTGGCGATGAGCATCTCTAGCAGCGAGAACTCGGTCCGGGTCAGACTGATGGACCGCTCCCCACGGGTCACCTCGCGGGTCACCGGGTCCAGGCTCAGATCGGAGAACGTCAGCGCCCGGTTGTCGGCGGTCTCCTCGGGGGTGGCCCG
Organism: Mycolicibacterium neoaurum ATCC 25795; assembly: GCF_000691525.1. Classification (GTDB taxonomy): domain Bacteria; phylum Actinomycetota; class Actinomycetes; order Mycobacteriales; family Mycobacteriaceae; genus Mycobacterium; species Mycobacterium neoaurum. The sequence goes on along the minus strand of NZ_JMDW01000003.1, from coordinate 383,727 downwards.
GCGGCGCAGCAGCGCACGCATCCGGGCCAGCAGTTCCTCCAGCGCGAACGGTTTGGGCAGGTAGTCGTCGGCCCCGGCATCGAGCCCGGCCACCCGTTCGGACACCGAGTCACGCGCGGTGAGCACGAGGATGGGCAGATCGTCACCGGTGCTGCGCAGATGTCGACACACCTCAAGCCCGTCGAGCCTGGGCATCATGACATCGAGAACGACAGCATCCGGTCGATCGCTCGAGATGGCCTCGAGGGCTTCGACACCGTCCTGGGCCAGGTCGACGGAATAACCATTGAACGACAGCGACCGGCGCAGGGATTCGCGCACAGCGCGGTCATCGTCAACGACAAGAATGCGCACAGCCACAGTGTCATCCCTCCATCTGAGAGCGACCTGAGAGGCGCGCCGACCTACTTGCGGTCGAGGTCGACCAGGCCCAGGCGCGCGGCCTTGAGCAGGCGACGCGGCACCTTGCGCTGCTGGCCGGCAACGGACACGGTGACCAGGCCGGTAGCCTCGGCCTTCCACTGCGCGCGGCGGCTACGGGTGTTCGAGCGCGACATCCGGCGCTTGGGCACAGCCATGATCGAGATCTCCTCTTGCGGGGTTTCCGCCGCGCAGTAAACAGCGACGGCAATGTGCACCACAGAATAGCCCGCACCGCCGGATGCCTCCAAACCGCCGAACCGCCGGCACCGGCTGGGCAAGACTGGACCACGGCGACGGATCCGGCCCAACCTCTTGACGCGATACCGTCGGTACCGGTTAACCTACTGACCGGTTGGTCGGAATTCGATGGGAGTGTGGGTGGCCTCGGAAGCGGTACGGATCGGCAACTGCTCGGGCTTCTACGGGGACCGGATGTCGGCCATGGGCGAGATGCTCGCGGGCGGCGAGCTCGACTACCTGACCGGCGATTACCTCGCCGAACTCACCATGCTCATCCTGGCCCGCGACCGCGCCCGCAACGCCGATCTGGGCTACGCCAAGACCTTTCTCCGCCAGTTGGAGAACAACCTGGGCCTGGCGATGGACCGCGGAGTCAAGATCGTCGCCAACGCCGGTGGACTCAACCCGGCGGGCCTGGCCGCCGCCGTCCGTGAACTCGCCGATCGGCTCGGGCTCAGCGTGAACGTGGCACACGTCGAGGGTGACGATGTGGTGGCGCGCGCCGACGAACTCGGGTTCGGGTCTCCCCTCTCGGCCAACGCGTACCTGGGCGCCTGGGGCATCGTCGAGTGTCTGAACGCCGGGGCCGATGTCGTCGTGACGGGCCGGGTCACCGATGCCTCCGTCATCGTCGGCCCGGCCGCCGCTCACTTCGGCTGGTCACCCACCGACTACGACGCGCTGGCCGGTGCCGTCGCCGCCGGACACATCATCGAATGCGGCACCCAGGCCACCGGCGGCAATTACGCCTTCTTCCCGCCCGACCTCGACCACCCGGGTTTCCCGATCGCCGAGATCAGTGCCGACGGCTCGTCGGTCATCACCAAACACCCCGGCACGGGCGGCCTGGTCGACACCGGTACCGTCACCGCCCAACTGCTCTACGAGATCACCGGCGCCCGGTACGCCAACCCCGATGTCACGTTGCGCATGGATTCGGTGATGCTGCAGCAGGACGGGCCCGACCGGGTGCGGGTCTGCGGCGTGCGCGGTGAGGCGCCGCCACCGACGCTGAAGGTGTCACTCAACAGCATCGGCGGGTTCCGCAACGCGACGACGTTCGTGCTCACCGGGCTCGACATCGAGGCCAAGGCCGCGTTGGTGCGCCGTCAGCTCGAGGCGTCGTTGACCACGCGGCCGGCCGAGTTGGAGTGGACGCTGGCCCGCACCGACCATGCCGATGCCGACACCGAAGAGACGGCCAGCGCCTTATTGCATTGTGTGGTCCGCGACCCCGACCCGGCCGTGGTCGGACGCCAATTCTCCGCCGCCGGAGTCGAACTCGCGTTGGCCAGCTACCCCGGCTTCACCGCGACGGCTCCGCCGGGCGACGGTCAGGTGTACGGGTTGTTCACCCCCGGTTATGTCGACGCGGCCGAGGTGCCGCATACCGCGGTGCACGCCGACGGCACCCGCGTCGACATCGCCCCGGCGGCCGACACCCGGGAGCTGGCACCGGTCGAGGATCCTCGCCTGCCCGACCCACCCGCGGACGGTCCCACTGTCCGCGCACCATTGGGCCGCATCGCCGGCGCACGCAGCGGCGACAAGGGCGGATCGGCGAACGTCGGCGTCTGGGTGCGTACCGACAGCGAATGGTCTTGGCTGGCAAATTTTTTGACCGTCGAGGCGTTGCGCGAGCTGTTACCCGAGACCGCACACCTGCCGGTCACCCGGCATCTGCTGCCCAATCTGCGCGCCGTCAACTTCGTCATCGAGGACATCCTCGGCCGAGGTGTCGCGTACCAGGCGCGGTTCGATCCCCAGGCCAAGGGTCTCGGTGAATGGCTGAGATCCCGACACGTCGACATCCCGGAAAGGCTGTTGTGATGAGGACAAGCTTGTGACCAGCGTCTGGAATGCACCCGAACGCGAGGACCTGCGAAAGACGGTGCGTACGTTCGCCGAACGCGAGATTCTGCCGCACGTCGAAGAATGGGAACGCGCCGGCGAACTGCCCCGCGAACTGCACCTGGCGGCAGGCGCCGCGGGACTGCTCGGTGCGCCCTACCCGGAATCGGTGGGCGGCGGGGGCGGCGACAGTGCCGACGCGGTGATCATCTGCGAGGAACTGCATCAGACCGGTGTGCCCGGCGGGGTGTTCGCCTCGCTGTTCACCTGCGGCATCTCGGTGCCGCACATGATCGCCTCGGGCGACCAACGGCTCATCGACACCTATGTGCGCCCCACCTTGAGCGGTGAGCTCATCGGATCGCTGGCCATCACCGAACCCGGCGGCGGGTCCGATGTGGGGCACCTGACGACGAAAGCGGTCCGGGACGGGGACGATTTCATCGTCAACGGCGCCAAGACGTACATCACCTCCGGTGTCCGCGCCGATTACGTGGTGACCGCGGTGCGCACCGGCGGCCCGGGTGCGGCCGGGGTGTCGCTGCTGGTGGTCGACAAGGAGTCCGAGGGCTTCGAGGTCAGCCGCAAGCTGGAGAAGATGGGTTGGCGATCCAGCGACACCGCCGAACTGTCCTATACCGATGTGCGGGTGCCAGCCGCGAATCTGGTCGGCGCGGAGAACAGTGGGTTCCTCCAGATCGCCGGCGCGTTCGTCAGCGAGCGGGTCGGGCTTGCCGCGCAGGCCTACGCCAGTGCGCAGCGCTGCCTGGACCTGACCGTGCAGTGGTGCCGCGACCGCGAGACGTTCGGACGACCGCTGATCTCCCGGCAGGCCGTGCAGAACACGTTGGCCGACATGGCCCGTCGCATCGATGTGGCACGGGTGTACACCCATCAGCTCGTCGAGCGCGAGATGGCGGGTGAGTCCAATCTGATCACCGAGGTGTGTTTCGCCAAGAACACCGCCGTGGAAGCCGGTGAATGGGTGGCCAATCAGGCCGTCCAATTGTTCGGCGGGATGGGCTACATGGCCGAATCCGAGGTGGAACGCCAATACCGCGATATGCGCATCCTGGGTATCGGCGGCGGCACCTCCGAGATCCTGACCTCGCTGGCCGCCAAGACGCTGGGATTCCAATGACCCGTCTGAAATCCACCCTCGACCCACGCACGCCGGCCTACACCGATGCCGCCGCGGCGATGACGACCAAGCTGACCGAGCTGGCGGCCGAGCATGAGCGCAGCCTCGCCGGCGGTGGTCCCAAGTACGTCGACCGTCACCATGCCCGCGGCAAGCTCACCGCGCGGGAACGCGTCGAGCTGCTGGTCGACCCCGACTCGCCGTTCCTTGAGCTGAGCCCGCTGGCCGCCTGGGGCAGCGATTTCACCGTCGGCGCCAGCGTCGTCACCGGTATCGGTGCGGTCGAAGGCGTGGAATGCCTGATCGTCGCCAACGATCCGACGGTCAAGGGCGGCACCAGCAACCCCTGGACGCTGAAGAAGATCCTGCGCGCCAACCAGATCGCGATCCAGAACCGGCTACCGGTCATCTCCCTCGTCGAGTCCGGTGGCGCAGACCTGCCCACCCAGAAGGAGATCTTCATCCCGGGCGGGCAGATGTTCCGTGACCTCACCCGGCTCTCGGCGGCGGGCATCCCGACCATCGCGCTGGTGTTCGGCAACTCCACCGCCGGCGGCGCCTACGTCCCCGGCATGTCCGACCACGTGGTGATGATCCGGGACCGCTCCAAGGTGTTCCTGGCCGGTCCGCCGTTGGTCAAGATGGCCACCGGTGAGGAATCCGATGACGAGTCGCTCGGCGGGGCCGAGATGCACGCCCGCACATCGGGGCTCGGCGACTACCTTGCCAATGACGAACTGGACGCCATCCGGATCGGCAGGCGCATCGTCGCGCGGCTGAACTGGCGCAAGCAGGGCCCGGCACCACTACCGGTGCGCGAACCCGAGTACGACGCCGAGGAATTGCTCGGCATCGTCGGTGCCGACCTGCGCATCCCCTTCGACCCGCGCGATGTGATCGCCCGCATCGTCGACGGTTCGGACTTCGACGAGTTCAAGCCGCTGTACGGTTCGTCACTGGTCACCGGCTGGGCGACGCTCTACGGCTACCCGGTCGGCATCCTGGCCAACGCCCGCGGCGTGCTGTTCTCCGAAGAATCCCAGAAGGCCACCCAGTTCATCCAGCTGGCCAACCGCTCCGACACCCCACTGCTGTTCCTGCACAACACCACCGGCTACATGGTGGGCAGGGCGTACGAGGAGGGCGGGATGATCAAACACGGGTCGATGATGATCAACGCCGTCTCCAATTCGACGGTGCCGCACATCTCCCTGCTGATCGGCGCCTCCTACGGTGCAGGCCACTACGGTATGTGTGGGCGCGCCTATGACCCCCGCTTCCTGTTCGCCTGGCCCAGTTCCAAGTCCGCGGTGATGGGTGGCACCCAGCTCGCCGGGGTGCTCTCCATCGTCAGCCGCGCGGCCGCCGAGGCTCGCGGTCAGCAGGTCGACGAGGCCGCCGACGCTGCCCTGCGCGCCGCTGTCGAGGCGCAGATCGAGGCCGAGTCGCTGCCGATGTTCCTGTCCGGGCGCCTCTATGACGACGGTGTGATCGACCCGCGCGATACCCGCACCGTGCTCGGGATGTGCCTGTCCGCCATCGCCAGTGGACCGATCGAGGGGACGTCGAACTTCGGCGTCTTCCGGATGTGACTGTGATTTCGGCGCGCTCACGTTCGCACAGCGAGCGCGAACGCGCCCAAATCGCGGAGGGAGTTCGATGATCAGCAGAGTCCTCGTCGCCAACCGCGGCGAGATCGCCCGCCGGGTGTTCACCACCTGTCGCCGCCTCGGGATCGGCACCGTCGCGGTGTACACCGACCCCGACGCCGACGCCCCACATGTCACCGAGGCCGACTTCCGGGTCCGGCTTGAGGGCCGCAACGGCTATCTCGACAGCGCCCAGCTCATCGCGGCGGCGCGCGCCGCCGGTGCCGACGCGATACATCCCGGTTACGGGTTCCTCTCGGAGAACCCCGATTTCGCGGCCGCGGTACAGGAAGCCGGCCTGACCTGGATCGGGCCGCCGGTGGCCGCCGTGCAGGCCATGGGCTCCAAGATCGAGGCCAAGAAGTTGATGGCCGCGGCCGGCGTGCCGGTACTGGCCGAACTGGACCCGGACACCGTGACCGCCGACCAGTTGCCCGTCTTGATCAAGGCGTCCGCCGGTGGTGGCGGCCGCGGCATGCGGGTGGTGCGGGAGCTGTCCGAACTGCCGGCCGAGGTCGCCGCCGCGCAGCGCGAGGCACAGTCGGCGTTCGGCGATCCCACCGTCTTCTGCGAGCGCTACCTGGCCGCCGGTCATCACATCGAGGTACAGGTGATGGCCGATCGGCACGGCACCGTGTGGGCCGTCGGAGAACGCGAGTGCTCCATTCAGCGCAGACACCAGAAGGTGATCGAAGAGGCACCGTCCCCGCTGGTGGACCGGACTCCGGGCATGCGCGACAAGCTCTTCGAGGCCGCCCGACTGGCCGCCGAGGCGATCGGTTACACCGGCGCCGGGACCGTCGAGTTCATGGCCAGCTCCGATCCGGGGGCCAGTGGCGACTTCTACTTCCTGGAGATGAACACCCGTCTGCAGGTGGAACACCCGGTCACCGAGGAGACCACCGGCCTGGACCTGGTGGCGCTGCAAATCGACGTCGCCGACGGCGTCCACCTCGACGCCCGCCCACCTGCCACCCGCGGACATTCGATCGAGGCCCGGCTCTACGCCGAGGACCCGGCCAAGGGCTGGCAACCACAGGCCGGAACACTGCACCGGTTCGCCGTCCCGGCCGCCCGCACCGAATTCGACACCCTGGGCCGCACCGGGATTCGGCTGGATTCCGGTGTACTCGACGGATCGGTCATCTCGGTGTTCTACGACCCGATGCTGGCCAAGGTGATCTCGTTCGCCGATACCCGAGAACGGGCCGCCACCGCACTGGCCGAGGCGCTGGCCCACGCGGTCATCCACGGTCCCGGCACCAACCGTGACCTGTTGGTCAACGTGTTACGACACCCGGCATTCGTCGCCGGGGACACCGACACCGCGTTCTTCGACACCCACGGCCTTGACCGACTGGTCGCGGTCAGGGACATCACCGCACCGTCGGCGTTGGCCGCCGCGCTCGCCGACGCCGCGCACAATCGCGCCACGGCAACGGCATTCGGACCCGCACCCAGCGGGTGGCGCAATCTGTTCTCCGGGTATCAGTCCCGCTCATTTCGCGATGGCGACGACCGGGAGCACCTGGTTCGCTATCGGATCGGACGCGACGGTGTCGAGGTGCCCGACGTCGATGATGTCACCGTGGTGTCCACCGGCCCTGGGCAAGTGGTGTTGTCGATCAGCGGTGTCGAGGAGACCTTCGCGGTGACACGCTATGGCGCAGAGGTTTTCGTCGATTCGCCGCGCGGTGCCGTGCGCCTCACGAGTCTTCCCCGATTCCCCGATCCGGACTCGGCGGTGGCGCACGGATCGTTGCTGGCGCCGATGCCCGGTTCGGTGGTCCGGGTCGGCGCGGCGGCCGGTGATGCCGTGACCGCCGGGCAGCCGTTGATCTGGCTTGAGGCCATGAAGATGGAGCACACGATCGCCGCGCCGAGCGACGGTGTGCTCGCCGAACTGAACGTACAGGCAGGCCAGCAGGTCGAGGTCGGCACTGTGCTGGCCCGAATAGAAGGAGAACAGTCATGACCGGCTTCATCGAAACCGAGGAGCAGCAGGCGCTGCGCAAGGCCGTCGCCGCGATGGCCGCCAACTACGGCCAGGACTATTACCTGGAGAAGGCGCGGGCCGGTCAGCACACCGACGAACTGTGGTCCGAGGCGGGCAAGCTGGGCTTCATCGGGGTGAACCTCCCCGAAGAGTACGGCGGCGGTGGGGCCGGCATGTACGAGCTGTCGATGGTGATGGAGGAGATGTCGGCGGGCGGTTGTCCGCTGCTGATGATGGTGGTCTCCCCCGCCATCAACGGCACGATCATCAGCAAGTTCGGGACCGAAGAACAGAAGAAGCACTGGGTCACCGGTATCGCCGACGGGTCGATCACGATGGCCTTCGCCATCACCGAACCCGATGCCGGCTCCAACAGTCACCGGATCACCACCACCGCGCGCCATGACGGCAGCGACTGGATCCTCTCGGGTCAGAAGGTGTACATCTCCGGTGTCGACCAGGCCCAGGCCATCCTCGTGGTCGGCCGCACCGAGGACCATAAAACCGGCAACCTGAAGCCCGCACTGTTCGTGGTGCCGACCGACACCCCCGGCCTGTCCTGGACCAAGATCGAGATGGAGATCCTCAGTCCCGAATACCAGTTCCAGGTCTTCCTCGACGAGGTGCGACTGCCGTCGGACGCACTCGTCGGCAGCGAGGATGCCGCCATCGCGCAGTTGTTCGCCGGGCTGAATCCCGAGCGCATCATGGGCGCGGCCAGTGCGGTGGGGATGGGCCGGTTCGCCATCAACAAGGCCACCGAGTACGTCAAGACCCGCCAGGTGTGGAAGACCCCGATCGGCGCGCATCAGGGCATCGCGCATCCGTTGGCCCAGAACCACATCGAGATCGAACTCGCGAAGCTGATGATGCAGAAGGCCGCGGCGCTCTATGACAGCGGAGATGATTTCGGTGCCGCCGAGTCGGCGAACATGGCCAAGTACGCCGCCGGTGAGGCATCGGTGCGCGCGGTCGACCAGGCCGTGCAGTCCCTCGGCGGAAATGGACTCACCAAGGAGTACGGCATCGCCTCGGTGCTGACCGCCTCCCGCCTGGCGCGTATCGCGCCGGTCAGTCGGGAGATGATCCTCAACTTCGTCGCACAGACCTCGCTGGGTCTGCCCCGGTCCTACTGACGATGCTGGTCGACTACACGGTCGAGGGCCGGATCGCCCGCCTGACGCTGAACTCGCCGCACAACCACAACGCGCTGTCCACGGCGCTGGTCGAACAGTTGCATCAGGGGTTCGCCGACGCGGCGGCCGCCGATGTGCGCGCGGTGGTGCTGGGCCATACCGGTCCGACGTTCTGCGCGGGTGCCGACCTGTCCGAGGCGGCCGGCCGAGAACCGGGGGATGTGGCGGTCGACCGGGCCCGCGAGATGACCCGCCTGCTGCGCGCGATCCTGGAGCTGCCGGTCCCGGTGATCGCCGCGGTCGACGGGAACGTGCGGGCCGGCGGCATGGGTATGGTCGGCGCCTGCGATATCGCGGTGGCCGGACCCGCGAGCTCCTTCGCTCTCACCGAGGCGCGGATCGGGGTGGCTCCGTCGATCATCTCGCTGACCCTGCTGCCGAAGCTGACCGCCCGCGCCGCGGGCCGATACTTCGTCACCGGCGAGAAGTTCGGGCCGACGGAGGCCGCCAGGATCGGGCTCGTCACCGCGGCCGTCGATGACGTCGCCGCGACGGTCGCCGATCTCACCGCGAGCATCGCCAAGGCTTCGCCGCAGGGGCTTGCCGCGTCCAAGGCGCTGACCACCGCCTCGGTGCTGGCCGGCTTCGACGAACGTGCCGAAGAACTCACCGAGCAATCGGCGCGGCTGTTCGTGTCCGAGGAGGCGCACGAAGGCATGCTCGCTTTCCTGCAGAAACGCCGGCCGTCCTGGACATGAGAAAGTAGCTGTCGTTTGCCAGCGGGGCGTCCGAGCGGCGAAGTTTGCCGTAACAGTTTTGCCCACGAGCTTGCATTCGTGAGCATGAGTCGTAGGCTCGTCTGCGATGAGCACCTCAGCCGCCGAACCTGGCTCCACCCGAGCCGGTGATGCCGAGCGGGCGCAGGCTGCCCAGCTTCTCACCGACGCCGCCGCCCAGGGTCGGCTCAGTGTCGACGAGTATGAGCAGCGGCTGGCCAAGGCCTACGCAGCCACCACACGCGGTGAGCTCGCCCGACTCTCGTCCGATCTGCCGGACTTTGCGACGACCTCGCAGTGCGGACCTCGCCGGCCTGCACCATCGACCCTGCTCCTGGCCATCTTGAGTGGGTTCGAGCGGCGTGGTCGCTGGAACGTCCCGAAGCGTCTGACATCCTTCGCGCTGTTCGGTGGCGGCGTCATCGATCTGCGCTACGCCGACTTCACCTCACCCGATGTGGACATCCACACGATCTCCATCTTCGGCGGCCAGACGATCCTGGTCCCGCCGGAAGTCAACGTCGCGGTCCGCGGGCACGCCGTGATGGGCTCATTCGATCATGTCGGCGAGCCAGGGACGCCGGGAGCTCCCCGGGTGACCATCCGTGGGTTCTCCCTGTGGGGCAGCGTCGGCGTCAAGCGCAAGAAACGTAAGAACAGCTGACCGTCATTTGCTGAAAAGCTCGCTTCCGCGATGCTTGTTTTGCTGAACGGCGCACCGATCAGCGGCGCCGCGCGCGTAGATAGTCGCCGACCACTGCCGCGCCGAGCCCATCGAGATCGGGCACCACGACGCGCCCGCCGACCCGGCGGGCCACCTGGTCGATGAACCGGGCCAGTCCAGGATCGCTGCCCAGCCGGAAGATCGTCAACTGCGCGCCCAGAGCTGCGAGATCGTCGAAACCCTTCACCGTCAGCCCGATTGTCCGCGGGTGCGGCGGGTAGTAGAAGAACGCCTCGGCGCCGTCGCCGAAATCCTCCAGGTGGGCGGTCGGCTCACCGTCGGTGACCACCAGCACGACCGGCTGGGCGTTGGGGTGCTTGCGCAGATGCCGGGCCGCCAGCGCCAGCGCGTGATGCAGGTTGGTGCCCTGGTCCCGTACGCCCTCCAGGGCCGTCAGCTCGGCGGCGCTGACGGTGCGCGCGTGCCGCCCGAACGCGATGATCTCCAGCGCGTCGGAGCGGAACCGAGTGCTCACCAGGTGGTTGAGCGCCAGCGCGGTGCGCTTCATCGGCAACCACCGGTTCTCCATGACCATCGAGAAGCTGGTGTCCACCAGCAGCGCGACAGCGGACTGGGTTCGGGTCTCGGTCTCGGAGATCTCGACGTCCTCGACGCCGATCCGCACCGGGCCGTCGATCACCCCTGAGCCTGCTTGCCGCAGTACGGCATTGGTGATCGTGCGGGTGACGTTCCACGGCTCGGTGTCCCCGAACGCCCACGGCCGGGTCGCACCGGTCAGCTCACCGGCCGCACCGGCGCGGCGGGTCTCCCGCTCGCCGTGCCGGCCGGACAGCCGCTGGGCGACATCGCGCAGCGCGGTCTGCCCGAGCTGGCGCATCGCCTTGGGCGAGAGCCGGAACTGGCCGTCGGACCCGCGGTCCAGGAAGCCCTGTTCGGTGAGTGCACGTTCCAGATCGGCCAGTGTGCGGGCATTGACGGCGGCCTCGTCACCGAGCTGGCGGGCCAGCATGTCCAGATCGACATCCTCCATGGTGGCCCCGGCATAACCCTGCGAGAGTTGTTCGGCCAGCTGTTCCAGTTCGGCGATATCGGCGAGGGCCTGTGCGCCCTGGCCCATGCCCAACGGATCCTCGCCACGGAATTCCTGCGAACCGTTCCAGTCCTCACCGGGGCGGGCGGCCTGCAGGTTGGCGTCCAGCCGGCTCAGCGCACTCATCAGCGACGGCGAACCGAAGGCCTGCTGGGCCAAGGCATCCAGCTCTGCGCGCTGCGATTCGGACAGGCTGTTGCGGAACCGTTGGGCGGCCGCGGAGCGCTTGGCCAACGAATCCATCAGCTCGTCGACATTGCGCGGGTTTTCCGGGAAGTGCTGGCCGTGTTCGGCCATGAACTTCTCGAAATCCTCGTCGGTGTCCTCTCCCCTGGCGTGCTTTTCCAGCAGGTCATTGAGGTCATCGAGCATCTTGTTGATGGCGGCGCGGTCTTCGTCGGTGGCGTTCTGCAGTGCGTCCTTCATTCCGGCGAACCGCTGGTCGAGCATCTCGCGGCCGAGCAGATCCTTGATCTGGTCGTACTTCTGCCGCGCTTCGGCCGAGCGCCAGTCGTAATCGGCGAGTTCCTGGACGGCCTTGGCCGGTGACGGCGACAGCGCCTCCATCTGCATCTCGCCGAACCGGGCGTCATCGTCGAGCGCCCGGGCCAGTTCCTTGCGCTCGGCCAGCACGGCCTCGTCGAGCAACTTCTTGACCTCGGCGAGGGTGCCGTCGAGGTTGTTGCGCTGCAACAGTTCCCGGCGCCGCCGGTTGGCCTCGGCGGCCAGCTTGTCCGCGCCCGGCATGGAGGCGGTACCGCGGCGCATCAGCTCCTGCAAGGCCCTCCGCGGGGACGCGCCGGACATCACGTCCTCACCGATCTGATCCAGCGCCTCGCGCAGATCAACCGGTGGTGCCAGCGGGTCGGGCCCGCCGGTGTAGCGCGAATACCGCGAATTATGTTTAGCCATAGACGGTTTCACCATCATCGGAGGTCTTGTCGATCCGCTTGGCCAGATACAGGCCTTCCAGCGCCAGCTCCACCGCGGCGGCGCGCTGCCCTTCGGTGCGGGCGTCGAGGCGTTCGGCGATCTGGTCGATCACCGCCAGCTCCGGCAGCGCGGCGAGCACGTCCTTGGCGCTGACCCGCTCACCGGTGGTCACCGGCGAGCCCTCTTCGACCGCCGTGACCAGCGGCCCGACGTCCAGCCCGCCCAGTGCCCTGGCCGCGGTGTCGGCGGTGGCGCGGCGCAGCAGGTGCTCCATCACCGCCTGCTCGCGGCCCTCCTCACCGGACTCGAACTCCAGCTTGCCGCGCAGCACGTCGATCACGGTGCCGAGATCGACGACACGCGCCACCGGATCCTGCTCGCCGAGGATGGCCGCGCGGTGCCGTGCCGAGGCCGCGACGGTCTCGGCCGCGGCGATCGCGAACCGGGCCGACACCCCAGAGCGCTGGTCGACGGCCGTGGACTCGCGCAACGCCCTGGCGAATCGAGCCACCACGGCGAGCAGATAGTCCGGGACTTCGGCGCTCAGATGCGCCTCCTGGGCGATGACGGCGACCTCGGCGTCGAGTTCCAGCGGGTAGTGGGTGCGGATCTCGGCGCCGAACCGGTCCTTGAGCGGGGTGATGATGCGGCCGCGGTTGGTGTAGTCCTCGGGGTTGGCGCTGGCGACCACCAGCACGTCCAGCGGCAGCCGCAGGGTGTACCCGCGCACCTGGATGTCGCGCTCCTCCATCACGTTGAGCATGGACACCTGGATGCGCTCGGCCAGGTCGGGCAGTTCGTTGACGGCGACGATGCCGCGGTGTGCGCGCGGGATGAGGCCGTAGGCAATGGTTTCCGGGTCGCCGAGACTGCGTCCCTCGGCCACCTTGATCGGGTCGATATCGCCGACCAGGTCGGCGACGCTGGTGTCGGGGGTGGCCAGCTTCTCGGTGTAGCGCTCGCTGCGGTGTACCCAGGCGACCGGGAGGTCGTCACCGGAGGTGGCGGCGCGCCGGATCTGCTCCGGCGTGATCGGCGAGTACGGGTGCTCGTGCAGTTCGGACCCCTCGATCACCGGGGTCCATTCGTCGAGCAGCCCGACCAGCGAGCGCAGCAACCGGGTCTTGCCCTGCCCCCGCTCACCGAGCAGGACGAAATCGTGGCCGGCGATCAGGGCACGTTCGACCTGCGGCAGCACCGTGTCCTCGAAACCGAACAGACCGGGCCAGATCGCGGTGCCCTCTTCGCCGTCGGCCAACCGGGCCAGCAGGTTGGCCCGGATCTCGTCCTTGATCCCGCGCTCGACATGGCCGGAGGCGCGCAGTTCGCCGAGAGTGCGGGGCAAGTCGTTAGGTGATGTCACGACCTCCACGCTACGACTGCTGTCGACCGCAGGCATGGTCACCGGGCGAATGCCGGTTTTCGCTTGCCGCGAACTACCCGGTACCCTCGGTACCGTGAATTTGCTCGAATGGCATGACCGGCCGATGACGACGCACTACGGTCCGGCGTCCTGGCAGTCGCGGTTGCTGGGTGTGCTCACCGCGCTGACCCTCCGCCCCGTGCTCGGGTTGTCCACCCTGCTCGGCCTGCTGGTCAATCGCGTGTGGCCGGCCGGCCTGCAACGGGCGCATCTGGACGTCATCGACCGGCCGCTGCGGGTGATCTCCGCCCTCCCCGGGACCACGGTCACCCGCGAGGCGCTGCCGCACTGCCCGGCCGAATGGGTGAGCGCTCCCGCCGCCGGCACATCCACCGACCTGATCATCTACTTCCACGGTTCGGCGCTGGTCACCCTCGGGCTGAACTCACATCGCCGATTCGTCTCCAAACTGTCGGCGGCGACCGGAGCCAAGGTGCTCAACGTCGGTTACCGCCTGGCGCCCCAGGCCGCGATCGAAGAGGCCGTCGAGGACGGGGTGGATGCCTACCGCCGCGCTTTGGATCTCGGCTTCGCGCCGAGCCGCATCGTGTTCGCCGGCGACTCGGCGGGCGGTCTCATCGCGGCCGACACCGCGCTGGCCGTGCGCGACGCCGGGCTCCCGGTGCCGGCCGGGCAGATCCTGTTGTCGGCGTTGACCTCTGCCGATATGGATCTGAAGTACCAGGCACTCAAACAACATCGGGATGTGCTCTTCCCGTTCATGACGGTCAAGTTCATCTATGACGTCTTCGCGACGGTGAACGGCACCCGTCCGGTGCCGATCATGCCCGCCGAGGCCAACGCCGCGGGCCTCGGCCCGTTTTTGTTGCAGATCGGCACCAACGAGATGCTGCGCAACGACACCTTCGTGCTGGCCGATCAGCTCAAGGCCGCCGGGGTGCCGGTCTGGGTTCAGGTGTGGGACAAGGCCATGCACATGTTCCAGCTGACCTTCGACGTCAACCCCGACGCCCGCCGCGCCATCGACGAGATCGCCTCGTTCGTCGAACACGTCACCACCGAGGCCAGCAAGGCGGCCTGACCTCCCGGCGCCCAGTGGCCACTTCATGCACGCATTCTCGACGGAACCGTGCCACAAGTGGCCACTCGGCGAGGAACCTAGTGGGCGAAGTGCCGGGCCCCGGTCAGGTACAGCGTGATCCCGGCGGCCGTCGCAGCGGCGGTCACCTCATCGTCACGCACCGAACCACCCGGATGCACAACAGCTTTCACCCCGGCATCGATCAGTGTCTGCAGCCCGTCGGGGAACGGGAAGAACGCATCGGAGGAAGCCACCGCGCCCTGGGTGCGCTCCCCCGCCCGCTCGACTGCCAACCGGGCGGCGTCCACCCGGTTGACCTGGCCCATACCGACGCCGACGGTGGCGCCGTCCTTGGCGATCACGATCGCATTGGACTTCACGGCCCGGCCGGCCCGCCAGGCGAAGACCAGATCGGCCAGCGTCTGGGGATCGGCGGCCGCGCCGGTGGCCAGCGTCCAGTTGTTCGGATCGTCACCCTCGGCATCGAGAGCATCGCGCTGCTGGACCAGCAGGCCACCACTGATCGGCCGCAATTCGGTGGCGGTGCCCTCGGGTTCACCGGCGACCAGGATGCGGATGTTCTTCTTCTTGGCGAGCACCTCGACCGCGCCGGGCTCATACGCCGGCGCGACGATCACCTCGGTGAAGATATCGGCCACCGTCTCGGCCATCTCGACGCTCACGGTGGTGTTGGTCGCGATCACCCCACCGAACGCCGAGAGCGGATCGCAGGCATGCGCCTTGGCATGCGCGTCGGCGACCGACGTCGTCGACACCGCGATGCCACAGGGGTTGGCGTGCTTGATGATCGCAACACAGGTCTGCTCGTGGTCGAACGCCGCGCGCCATGCGGCATCGGCATCGGTGTAGTTGTTGTAGGACATCTCCTTACCGTGCAGCTGCTCGGCCTGGGCCAGGCCCGGCCAGGCCGTGTCGTCCCGGTAGAGGGCCGCGCGCTGATGCGGGTTCTCGCCGTAACGCAGCACCGCGGTGCGCCGTGAGGTGGAACCGACCCAGCGGGGGAGCGCGGACGCGTCCGCCGTGCCTTCTTCGGGGGACAGCACCGAGACCATCCAGCTCGCCACCGCCACGTCGTACTCGGCGGTGTGCTGGAAGGCCAACGCGGCCAGCTTCTTCCGTTCGGCCAGGGTGAAGCCGCCATCGCGCACGGCTGCCAGCACACCGTCATAGCCGAGCGGGTCGACCACGACGGCCACACTCGGATGGTTCTTGGCAGCGGCGCGCACCATCGACGGGCCGCCGATATCGATCTGTTCCACGCATTCGTCGGGCGCCGCGCCGGAGGCCACCGTCTCGCTGAACGGATACAGGTTCACCACGACCAGCTCGAACGGCGCGATCCCCAGCTCGGCCAGCGCACTCTCGTGTTCGGGCTTGCGCAGGTCGGCCAGCAGGCCCGCGTGCACCTTGGGGTGCAGCGTCTTGACCCGGCCGTCGAGCACCTCGGGGAAGCCGGTGACATCCTCGACGTGGGTCACCGGAACTCCGGCATCGGCAATGGTTTTCGCGGTCGACCCGGTCGAGACGATGCTCACGCCGGCGGCGTGCAGGCCGCGGGCGAGATCGGCCAGACCGGTCTTGTCGTACACACTGATCAACGCCCGCCGGATCGGCTTACGTTCGCTCATCCCAGGATTGCCTTTCGTCCGCTCCAGGTCAGACCGCGCGTCGCCAGCGCGGCCAGCACGTCCACCAACAACGCCCGTTCGGCGGTCTTGATGCGCTCGTGCAAGGTCTCTTCGGTGTCATCGTCGCGTACCGGTACCGCCTGCTGCGCCAGGATCGGCCCGGTGTCCACACCGGAGTCCACCAGGTGCACCGTGCATCCGCTCACCCGCACCCCGTGCTCCAGGGCGTCGGCGACGGCATGGGCGCCGGGAAAGGCGGGCAGCAACGCCGGATGGGTGTTGACCACGCGGCCGTGGAAGCGCTCGAGGAACTGCGGTCCCAGGATCTTCATGAACCCGGCGCTGACCACCAGATCGGGCTCGTGCTCGGCGACGGCCGCGGTGAGCGCGGCATCCCAGGCGGTTCTGTCGGCATGATCGGCGACGCGCAGCCGGAACGACGGGAGTCCGGCGTCCTCGGCAATCTCCAGTGCCCGGCAGGTGCGGTCGGTCCCGACCGCGACCACGCGCGCCGGGTAGTCGCCGACCGCGGCCGACACCAGTGCCTCGAGCAGGGAACCGGTGCCCGACGCCAGCACCACCAGCCGAGCCGGTGCGCTGGGCGGCACTCGGAACGGTGGCTGCGGCACGCGCAGCAGCCTAGTCGTCCTGCTCGCGTCGCTTTTCGGCGACCACGTCGGGAATGTCACCGTCGACCATGAAGTGTTCCTCGGGATCCAGCAGCGGGTCGTCATCACCGAGGACCGGCGCCTCGACGATCTCGGCGTCGAGATAGTCGGGCTCGCCGAGCATCACCTCGTCATCGATCTCGGCGTCGATGATCACCTCGGCGTCGATGACATCCTCGGGGCGGTCCGAACTCCATTCGCTGTCGACGATGACCTCGGTGATCGCGTCCTCGTCATAGTGCTCGGGTTCGGGAGCCGGAACGGGTTTCACCGGCTTGGGTCGCCGCGTCAGGCCGCCGGCCATGACCACGGTCAGACCCCCGATGACGGCGAACCACAGGAACACGGCCGGACCGAAGGTGGTCTGGTCGACCCCGACGTCACCGAAGTTGCCCAGCCGACCGCCGCCGGCATAACCGAGCAGTGCCATGGTCAGCGCCGCGGCCACCGCGGCGACGCCGAGCTTGGCCAGTGCGATCGGCCAGGGTGCGGGACGGCGGGCACACTGTTGCCCCAGCGCGACGGCCGCCACGGCCGCCACGATCAGCAGCGCCACCCAGATCGGGCCGAGCGGCGGCGTCGGCAACGCGGCCAGTACCGGTACCGCCGGGATGTCGCCGCCCAGCACGGTGAACGAGCTGAACGTCGCCAGCCCGATGTGGGCGCTGGACCCCACGGCCACGGCCGCCGTGCCCACCAACACGTTCGGTATGTACAGAATCGAGAGCAGGGCCAGACTGAGCTGACCGAACATCGAGTCGGTGATCCCGAAGAGGTCGTGCATGGTCCCCCAGTGCACGACGATCGAGCCGACGGCCACCACACCGCACAGTCCGAGCAGGGCGAGCACACCGGTGGCCGCGGCGCGCAGCGCCTCGGGAAGCCAGCGCGGCAGCCACGGCAGGCCGGCGAGTCGTCCGGTCATCCCGATGCCGATCAGCACACCGAACAGGTGCACGAGGAAGACCCCGGCGAAGGCACGCGATGCGTCGGGGGTCTGCAGCTGGGTGATGACCGAGGATGCATCGTGGATCACGGCCAGCGCGATCGCCGCGATCAGCAACGGTCCGCCGAGCGCCGAGGCCGCCACCCAGCGGATGACGAACCACGACGACCGCGCCGCGGCGGCCGCGGTGGTACGCGCGGTGGCCCACACCATCAGCAGTACCGGTAGCAGCGGCATCACGCCGAGCTCTCGGCCGCCGATCGAGACCGGGACCTGGTGCACGCCGAGCCACATGCTGGCGATGGCGCCGAACGCGCCGGTCATATCGCTGTTGGCGATCAACAGCTGCAGCAGGGTGATCGCGGCGATGATGCCCAGCGCGGCAACCGACGGCCCGAACGCGACCCGCAGCAGGTCACGGGCCTGCCGGGTGCCGACCGATCGGTTGTCCACTAGCTGGGTCGCTCCTCGCACGCTGGTATCACGCATGCCTGATCCCCGCTGTCCGGGCACGCGACGCCCAGACTACGACGACGGCGGCCCGGATTGCGGCGTGGAGTCGGACTGTGTGGGGGGTGTCGGCGATTGGGTCGGCACCGCGGTGGTGGGCGCCGACGATCCCTGCTGTTGCGGTTGCCCGAAGGCCGGGAAACCGGTGGGCGGGGTGGGCGGACCGGAGTGCCCGCCCGCGGCGTGCGAATCGGTGTTGGCGTCGCTGTAGGAACCCGCCGACCCGGCACCGGAGAAACCACCGGTGGACGGGCCACCCGGGTAGGAGCCGTACGGCGTCGGATAGCCCGGGCGCTGCTGGGGCTGGCCGTACTGCTGGGGTTGGCCCTGGGGTTGTCCATAGCCGTAGGGCGGCTGACCGTACTGGCCGTAGGGCTGCTCGTAGCGCGGCTTGGGCACCGGCGGGGTGAGCACCTCGGCGTCGAACAGCAGTGCCGCGATCGCCGCACCGGCCTGGAACAGCGTGGTGGCGATGATCAGGTACAGCCCCCAGCCGATCGACAACCCGGTCGGGGCGTTGATGACCTCGGACAGCACCAGCAGGAAGGACAGCGTGGCCACGACGGCCACCAGGCCCGCCCGCGACTTCTGCTTGGGCAGCAGGCCGATGGCGGCCAGCAGGGCGGCCAGCACCGAAGCGGCGACGGCGAGGCCGAGGCCCGGGGTGCTGCCGCTGGCACTGCCGAACTGCGGGAAGTCGGAGTTGCTGATGGTCAGCAGCGGTCCGAAGTTGAAGACGTAGGTGCCCAGACCGAACACCGCCACCGCCGCGCTCAGGTACGCGGGCAGCTTGCTGGGTCCGGCCTGCTCGGGCTCCCCTACCTTGCCGAACTGCTGCGTCGGCGCGATGTACTGGTTGCCCTGCTGTGCAGGCGGATATCCGGGGCTACCGGGTGGGTAGGTCATGACTCTCCTGTGTGGGCGATTTCGACCCACGCTAGCGCACCGGCCTGGGAGCCGGCTCAGGCCGATACGAGCACCGGGCTGTCGGCGACCGCACTCTCGGAGGCCTCGATTTCGCGGACGAGCGGCAGCACTTTGGCGCCGAAGTACTCGATTTCCTCCTGGAAGTGGAGGAAACCGCCGAGGATCAGGTCGACGCCGCGCTTGCGGTAGGCGGCGATGCGTTCGGCGATCTGTTCGGGAGTGCCGATCAGTTGGGTCCGGAATCCGTCGTTGTACTGGACCAGGTCCTCGAAGGAGGAATCGGCCCACATGCCCTTCTTGTCCCCGGTGGAGTTTCCGGCCTGCTGGACCGCCGAGCGGAAACCCTCGACGGCCGGCTTGTTGGCCTTGGCGATGATCTCCCGCAGCGTTTCCTTGGCTTCCTTCTCGGTGTCCCGAGCGATGATGAAACCGTTGAGTCCGACCTTGACCTCGCGACCGGCGTCACGAGCGTGGTCGCGCACCTCGACGACCTGCTCGGTGATGCCGTCGAAATCTTTGCCGTTGGAGAAATACCAGTCCGCGTAGTAGCCACCGTTGCGCCGGGCCGCGGTGGAGTTGCCGCCCTGGAACAGTTCCGGGTTGGGCCGCGCCGGGGTGTTCAGGGGCTTGGGCTTGAGGGTGAAATCGTGGATGCGGTAGAAGTCGCCGCGGAAATCGACATCGTCCTCGGTCCAGATCTTGCGCAGTACCTGCAGGAACTCCGCGCTGCGCCGGTAGCGCTCGTCGTGTTCGAGCCAGGGCTCACCCAGGTGGGTGAATTCGTCCTTGAACCAGCCGGAGACGACGTTGACCGCGAATCGACCGCCGGAGAGCTGGTCGGCGGTTGCGCCGAGTTTGGCCAGCACCGCCGGTTGCCACAGCCCGGGGTGGACGGCCGCGATCACCTTGAGGCGCTCGGTGGCCAACAGCAGCGCGAGGCTGAAGCTCGTCGACTCATGCTGGTACTCCGCCCCGTAGCTGGCCTCGTAGCGCACCTGGGACAGGGCGTACTCGAAACCGTTGTTCTCCGCGGTCTGGGCCAACTTCTTGTTGTACTCGTAGTTCCAGTCGGTGCGCTGCTCGATATCACTGGTGACCAGGCCACCGCTGACGTTGGGCACCCAGTAGGCGAACGTGGTGTGATCGGCGATGCGTTCGGTCGTCATGGTTGCCATGGCAGCATTCCGCGCCGTCTCGCGTCACCGTTAAGGATCGTGGTGAGCCGAACATCGGGGCGTCGGCCTTGCGCCAACGGACTAGAACACGTTCTAATTCTGA
The DNA here is from genome assembly GCF_000691525.1 of Mycolicibacterium neoaurum ATCC 25795. Taxonomy (GTDB): domain Bacteria; phylum Actinomycetota; class Actinomycetes; order Mycobacteriales; family Mycobacteriaceae; genus Mycobacterium; species Mycobacterium neoaurum. The sequence continues at coordinate 363,364 of NZ_JMDW01000003.1, read as the reverse complement.
TCATGGACTACGGGCTCGTTCTCTTCACCAGTGACCGCGGCATCGCCCCGGCAGCTGCGGCCAAGCTGGCCGATGACCACGGCTTCACCACCTTCTACGTGCCTGAGCACACGCACATCCCGATCAAGCGTCAGGCCGCACACCCCACCACCGGTGACGAATCGCTGCCCGACGACCGGTACATGCGCACCCTCGATCCGTGGGTGTCGCTGGGCACCGCCGCCGCGGTCACCAGCCGGGTGCGACTGTCCACGGCGGTCGCGCTGCCCGTCGAGCATGATCCGATCACCCTGGCCAAGTCGATCGCCACGCTGGATCACCTCTCTGGCGGCCGGGTCAGCCTCGGTGTCGGATTCGGTTGGAACACCGACGAATTGGCCGACCACAAGGTCCCGCCGGGTCGTCGGCGCACCATGCTGCGCGAGTACCTGGAGGCGATGCGCGCACTGTGGACGCAGGAGGAGGCGGAGTACGACGGCGAATTCGTCAACTTCGGCCCGTCCTGGGCCTGGCCCAAGCCGGTGCAGTCGCATATCCCGGTGCTGGTCGGGGCGGCGGGCACCGAGAAGAACTTCAAGTGGATCGCCCGATCCGCCGATGGCTGGATCACCACCCCGCGCGATTTCACCATCGACGAACCGGTGAAACTGCTGCAGGACACCTGGGCCGCGGCCGACCGGTCCGGCGCCCCCCAGATCGTCGCGCTGGACTTCAAGCCCGATCCCGAAAAGCTGGCGCACTGGCGCGATCTCGGGGTCACCGAGGTGCTGTTCGGCCTGCCGGACAAATCCGAGGCCGAGGTCGGCTCCTACGTGGAGCGGCTGGCCGGGAAGCTCGCTCAGCTGGTCTGAGCGAGCGGGTTCACGCCAGCGTGGCGTGGTTCTCCTTCTCCCCCGCAGTCACCGTGATCGCGGCACCGAGCGGGTCGCCGTCGGCCATCAGGGCGAGCAGATCCTCGTCGGTGGTCAGCGCCATGAACCGGCTGCCGTCGGCGTCGAGCCTGCCGATGATGACCCCGGTGGTCGTCGGCCAGTCGTAACGCACCGAGTACGTTTCGATCGTGCCGCGACCTTCGGGGTGCCGGGCGACGGCAACCGTCGGCTGCTCGTCGATCCGCGACTGCAGTTCCCGGCTGCGGTCGGGACGCCAATCGACCGGCACGGTCGAGTACACGCCGACCGAATATTTGCTCATCACACCGCCGTTGGCGCCGACGAGGCCGAATCGGCCCGGCTGCTCCCTGGCGCTGCACACCGTCTCGGCGATGCCGTGCAGCGAGTAGCTGTTGCCCGGTCCGCCGAAGAAGGGCAGCCCTCCGGTGAGGGTGAGTCCGCGTGGATCATCGGTGGCCAGCCCGGCCGAATCGCACACCGAGAACACCGGGAACGGGAAACAGCTGTAGAGGTCGAAGGTGGATACCTCGGAAAGCTCCACCTCGGCCACCCGAAGCGCCTCTGCCACAGCCATTTCCGCCGAGAGGCTGGCACTCAGATCGGCGCGGTCGAGCAGGGATTGTTCGACGAGGTCGGCATGACCGTGCAGATAGACCCACTTCTCCTCGGGCACCGAAAGCCGGCGCGCGGCGGCCACCGACATCAGCAGCACCGCGGCGCCCTGGTTCACCTGGTCGCGGGCCACCATCAGGCGCGGGTAGGGGTCACAGATCATCCGGTTTTCGGGTGTGACGGTGGCGAGTTCGTCCACCGTCCGTTCCACCGGCGACGACGCCAACGGATTCTTGGCGGCCACCTCCGAGAACGGCGCGAAGAGTTCGGCCATCTGACGGCGATAGTCGGCCACCGTTGCGCCGAGGCGTGCCCGGCGGGCGTTGTCCAGCAGGCCATACTGCACGGGCGCCCCCGTCAGACCGTGCGTGGCGGTGTATTCGTTCATGTACTGGTCGAACCCGTAGCCGCGATCCTCCAGCTGGCCGCCGACGGTCTCGGAGTGGTCCGGCTTGTCCTCGCGGCCCGCGAAATAGCGCAGTGTCGAACCGTTTTCGGATCCCAGCACCAGCACCACCTCGGCATCACCGGCGGCGATGACGCCGGCGAACTCGGTGGTCACCTTCTGCGATCCGTGCCCGCCGAGCGGCTCGAGCACCGCGCGAGCGGGGTCGGCGCCGATACGTGCGGCAACCGAGCGCGGGTAGTTGTCCGAACAGCCCAGCGGGGCCTGCGAGAACGGGGTGCAGATCTCGAACTGACGCAACCCGACGAAGACTTCGATGGCGGAGGCGATTGCGGCCGGGTCGGCACCGGTATCGACCACCGCTGCCCGGGCCGCCTCGGTGGCCAACTCCACTGAGGACATTCCCCGGTAGCCGTCGTCGTCGATGCGTTCGGTGAACTGTCCGACGCCGACGATCACCGGGGTACGCGGATCCACCATCACTGACCTCCTGGCACGTGTTAGTTCGTCAGGCTAACCGATGCCGGATCGCCCACCTGGGCCGGAGGGCAGCTTGACGTTTATGTCACTTAGTGACACAGTCGAGATGTCACTAAGTGACACCCAAGGAGGTGGATCGCCATCGACGACAAGGCAGCGGCCGCGCGACTGCGGGTGTCCCGGCATGCCGCGGCGCTGTTCTGGGAACGGGGGGTGTCCGGCACCAGCGGTGACGACATCGCCGCTGCGGCAAACCTGTCGACCCGCACCATCTGGCGGTACTTCCGCTCGAAGGAGGCGTGTGTCGAACCGTTGCTCGCCAAGTCCACGCACCGGTTCATCGCAGTGCTGGACCGTTGGCCTGCCGAGCTTTCCCTGGGACAGCACATGCGGGCCGATGCCATCGCGCACCCGTTCTCCGAACAGGACCTCGCCGACGAGACGGCGGCCATGCGGATCGCGGCCATGTCGGCCACCGAACCCGCCTTGCGCACCGCATATCTCATGGTCCACGACGAGATGGAGCGCGGCTTCATCCCCGTGATCGCCAAACGGCTGGGCCTGCCCGCCCAGGATCTGACGGTGCGGCTGTGCGCGGCCGCCACCACCGCGGCACTGCGGGTGGTCGACGAGGACGTCAGCACCGCTGTCGTCGTGCACGGCCGCACCTTCGAAAGCCAGGACATATTGACGCTGATCGACCGCGCCGTCCTCGATGCGACCAACGGCCGCATCGGCGCACCGGTCGGCACCTAGAAAGGAACCCGTGGCCCACCACAGCACCGAAACCACACTCCCACCGCGCATCTCGGTGGAGCAGTTCTTCAATCCGCCGGAACGCGCCGGCGCCACCATCTCCCCCGACGGCACCCGGATCGCCTACCTGGCACCATGGCGCAACCGCCTCAACATCTGGGTGCAGGACGTCGAGGGTGCACTCGAACCGCGATGTGTCACCGCCGACGAGGTCCGCAGCGTCTACCTCTACAGCTGGACCCACGACTCCCGCCACCTGTTGTACATGCAGGACGGCGGCGGTGACGAGAACTGGCATCTGCACCGCGTCGACCTCGACGACCCGGGAAGTGCCGCGGTCGATCTCACGCCCTTCCCGAACACCCGGGTCAGCTACGAGCTGCTCAAGACCCGGCCGGGGAAGGCCGTCGTGCAGCACAACGCACGCAATCCCGAGCTGGTCGACGCCTACGAACTGGACATCGCCACAGGCGAACTCACGATGCTCGCCGAGAATCCCGGTAATGCCATTGGATGGGTCAGCGGACCGAACGGGGACCTTTTCACCAACACCCTCACCGCCGACGGCGATGTCGAGATATCCCGATGGGACCCGGCCACCCACACCCTGCGGCCCATCAAGCTGTACGACGGGCGCGACTACCCGCTGGGCATCCACCCGATCGCGCCCACGCCCGACGGCACCGGGATCTGGCTGGGCTCCTTCGCCGGCGGTGACAGGATGCGACTGGTGCGGCTGGACGTCGCAACCGGCACCGAGACCGAGGTGGACAGCCACCCCCGCTTCGACCTCGGCGCGCAGATCATGTTGCCGTCCCCGTTCATCCTCAGTGAGCAGACCGGCGAGCTGATCGGCGCCCGCTATTACGGTGAGCGGCAGGTGATTCACGCGCTGGATCCCGACTTCGCCGAGGTGCTGGACAGGCTGGACGGCCTGTCCGATGGTGACCTGTCGACCATCTCCTGCGATCACAGCGGGCGACGATGGGTGGTCAGTTTTCAACACGACCGCGAGCCGGGCGTCACCTATTTCTACGATCGCAGCACCGATGAGAGCCGGCTACTGTTCCGGCCCTATCCGAATCTCGATCCGGCCACGTTGGCGCCGATGCAGCCAGTGCACCTACAGTCCCGCGACGGACTTCCGCTGCACGGATATCTGACCCTCCCGGTCGGGGTGGAGCCCAGAGATCTGCCGATGGTGTTGCTCGTGCACGGCGGTCCGTGGGCGCGGGACGTGTGGTCCTATCAGCCCGATGTGCAACTGCTGGCCAACCGCGGATATGCGGTGCTGCAGGTGAACTTCCGCGGTTCGACCGGGTACGGCAGGTCCTTCACCCAGGCCGCGATCGGCGAGTTCGCCGGCCGGATGCACGATGATCTGATCGACGCGGTCGACTGGGCCGTCGAGCAGGGATACGCCGATCGCGACCGGGTCGCCATCTTCGGCGGGTCCTACGGTGGCTACGCCGCACTGGTCGGGGTGACGTTCACCCCGGACGTCTTCGCCGCGGCCATCGACTACGTCGGCATCTCCAGTCTGCCGAACTTCATGCGGACGCTGCCAAATGTAGGCAGACGCTTCCTGGCGACCAATTGGCATCTGTACGTTGGTAATCCGTCGGATCCACAGGCTGAGGCCGATATGCTGGCCCGCTCCCCGATCACCCGGGTGGACCAGATCCGCACCCCGCTACTGGTGGTGCAGGGCGCCAACGACTCTCGAGTCGTGCAAGCCGAGTCCGACAATATGGTCGCCGCCCTGCGCGCTCGCGGTGTCGAGGTGGAGTACATGGTCAAGGACGACGAGGGGCATGGCTTCGTCAACCCGGACAACAACATCGCCATGTATCACGCCGTGGAGCGGTTCCTCGCCGAACACCTGGGCGGCCGCACCTGACGGTGAACAGACGCAAAACTGCCCCTTTTCTTGTGAAAAGGGGCAGTTTTGCGTCTTCTCGCGCAGCGAAATTACAGCTTGTTGAACAGCTCGCGTGCCTTGGCGGCGGTCTCCGACGGCGTCTTGCCGACGGCGACACCGGCGGCTTCGAGAGCCTCCTGCTTGCCGGCCGCGGTGCCCGCACCGTCGGACACGATGGCGCCGGCATGGCCCATCGTCTTGCCCTCGGGAGCGGTGAAGCCCGCGACGTAGCCGACGACCGGCTTGGTGACGTTGGCCTGGATGTAGGCGGCAGCCTTCTCCTCCGCGTCGCCACCGATCTCACCGATCATCACGATCAGCTTGGTCTCGGGATCCTTCTCGAACGCCTCGAGCGCGTCGATGTGGGTGGTGCCGATGACCGGGTCGCCGCCGATGCCGATGGCGGTCGAGAAGCCGAGATCGCGCAGCTCGTACATCATCTGGTAGGTCAGGGTGCCGGACTTGGAGACCAGCCCGATCGGGCCCTTGCCGGTGATGTTGTTCGGCGTGATGCCGACCAGCGACTCACCCGGGGTGATGATGCCGGGGCAGTTCGGGCCGATGATCCGGGTTTTCTGGCCCTTCTCGACGTTGTAGGCCCACGCATAGGCGCTGTCCTGCACCGGGATTCCCTCGGTGATGACGACCAGCAGCGGGATCTCGGCGTCGATGGCCTCGATGATGGCGTCCTTGGAGAACGCCGGCGGCACGAAGGCGATCGACACGTCGGCGCCGGTCTCCTTCATGGCCTCGGCGACCGAACCGAAGACGGGCAGCTCGATCTCGTTGCCGTCCTTGTCTTCATGCTTGACGGTCGTGCCGGCCTTGCGGGCGTTGACGCCACCGACGATCTGGGTACCGGCCTTGAGCATCAGCTTGGTGTGCTTGGTGCCCTCGCCACCGGTGATGCCCTGGACGATGACCTTGCTGTCCTTGTTCAGGAAGATAGACATTCTTGTTGGCTCCCTTACTTGTTGGCCAGCTCGGCGGCCTTGTCGGCGCCGGAGTCCATGGTTTCGGCCTGTACGACCAGCGGATGATTGGCTTCGGCCAGGATGCGGCGACCCTCGTCGACATTGTTGCCGTCCAGACGCACGACCAACGGCTTGTTGGCCTCGTCGCCCAGGATCTCCAGCGCCTTCACGATGCCGTTGGCGACGGCGTCGCACGAGGTGATGCCACCGAAGACGTTGACGAACACGCTCTTGACCTGGCTGTCGCCGAGGATCACGTCCAGACCATTGGCCATCACCTCGGCCGAGGCGCCGCCGCCGATGTCGAGGAAGTTGGCGGGCTTTACGCCGCCGTGCTTCTCACCGGCGTAGGCGACGACGTCGAGGGTCGACATGACCAGACCCGCACCGTTGCCGATGATGCCGACCTCGCCGTCGAGCTTGACGTAGTTGAGGTCGTTCTCCTTGGCCTTCAGCTCTAGAGGATCGGTGGCGTCCTTGTCCTCGAACTCGGCGTGGCCGGGCTGCCGGAAGTCGGCGTTGGCGTCCAGGGTGACCTTGCCGTCCAGTGCCAGGATCTGATCGTCCGGCGTGCGCACCAGCGGGTTGACCTCCACCAGGGTGGCGTCCTCGCCGATGAACACCTCCCAGAGCTTCTGGATGGTCACGGCCGCGGCGTCGAGCACCTCGGCGGGCAGGTGGCCCTTCTCGGCGATCTCGCGCGCGAAGGCCAGGTCGACACCCTTGACAGCGTCGACGGGCACCTTGGCCAGGCGGTCGGGCTTGGTCGCGGCGACCTCTTCGATCTCCATGCCACCCTCGACCGAGCACATGGCCAGATAGGTGCGGTTGGAGCGGTCGAGCAGGAAGGAGATGTAGTACTCCTCGGCGATATCGCTGGCCTCGGCGACCAACAGCTTCTTCACGACATGGCCCTTAATGTCCAGGCCCAAGATGTTGTTGGCGTGCTCCAGCGCGTCGGCGGGGGTGGCCGCGTACTTCACGCCGCCGGCCTTGCCGCGGCCGCCGACCTTCACCTGAGCCTTCACCATGACCGGCTTGCCGATCTCCTCGGCGATGGCCTTGGCGTCCTCGGCGGACTCGGTGACCCGGCCCGGCGTGGTCGGTACGTTGTGCTTGGCGAAGAGTTCCTTCGCCTGGTACTCGAACAGATCCATGAGTTTCCTAAAAGGGTGTCTGTCTAGGTGACGTTTCGAACTGACTTCACAGGTAGTGGGCCGGACAGACCGATGGCCGTGACTGGCTCGCTGGCACTGTATCCACCCGCATGGCGGGCACCCGCACCGCCCACCGTTCATGTGGTACATCTCACCGAGGCCCATTGGTGATACAAGTCACATTCCCGCTGGGAATGAGCTCATAAGTTGCCACCAACATTGGGATTTGGTTAACGTGCCTCTTGGTCTCGGTAACGGTCAGGTCACGGCGCTAAGGAATTTTCAGGTTGGCTGAGCACAGTTCGTCTCGATCCCCACGGGGAGCAGCGACGAAGGGACGGCGCAGCCCCCAGCGGCCCGAGAACCCGGCAGCGGTCACCGACATCATCCCCTTCAACGAGTTCGGCGATCTGTGCGAACTCGACTTCCGGGACAGCTCCGCGTTCGACAAAGAACAACGCGTGATCGCCGCCCCGGAACTCGATGACCTGCACGACACCGACGACCTGGTCCCCTTGCGACTGGTCATCCCCAGCGAATTCCAGTCCGACAGCGAGCCGTCCGCGCACGCCTACCGCGACAGCCACGTCGATCTCAGTGATGGCACCGCGCTGACCGATGTCATCGACATGCGGGCACACCGCAGCGGCGGAGCGCACCGCAAGCAGACCGTGGGCGCGGTCAAGAGCCGGCTGATGATCGCCGCCATGGCCGCCGGTGCGACCGCGTCGGGTGCCTACTCGCTGTCCACGGCAAACGAAGCGACCCCCGCACCGGACACCGTGCTCGCCGCCGACGGCACCCTCATCGAGGGCGCCTCGATCACCGGATCGGCAGACGGTGTGCAGATCGTCGCCGTGCAGCCGGTGGCGTCCTCGGCAGTGCACGCCGAGGAGATCAGCAAGGCCGCGGCCTTCGCCCAGGAGCGCGCCGACCGCGAGGCCCGACTGACCCGGCCCATGTTCGTGATGCCGACCAAGGGTGTGTGGACCTCCGGCTTCGGCTACCGCTGGGGCGTCCTGCACGGTGGCATCGACATTGCCGGTCCGATCGGCACGCCGATCCTGGCCGCCAGCGATGGCGTCGTCGTCGATGTCGGTCCTGCCGCCGGTTATGGCGCGCTGGTCAAGCTTCGCCATTCCGACGGCACCGTGACGCTGTACGGACACATCAACACCTGGTTGGTCAGCAAGGGCCAGCGCGTGATGGCCGGCGACCAGATCGCCACCATGGGCAACCGCGGCAACTCCACCGGTCCGCACTTGCACTTCGAGGTGCTGATGAACGGCTCCAACCGCATCGACCCGGTGCCGTGGCTGGCTCAGCGCGGGCTCTCCCCCGGTAATTACGTCGGTTAACTACCGTGGTCGGGGTGACGGCAGAACCTCCGGTGCCACCCGCCGAACAACCCCGCATCATCCGTCGGCATCCGACGGGTTCCTTCCCGGCGCTCGCCCCCGATCCCGCTGAGGACCGCACGTCGCTGGTTCCCGCGGTGGCCGACACCACGCAGACCGCCTACATTCCCCGACCGGTTCCGGTGGCCGTCCCCGGCCGCTCCGCCGCCGGGCCCGCCACCGCGATCTCAGCCGCCATTGCGAGCATCCTCAGCGGGTGGGCCACCGCGGTCATCGCCACCGATCTGATCGCCGGCTGGTGGAACACCGATCTGCTGTTCTGCATCGCGATCGGCTTCCTGACCGCGATCTCGGCGGGCGCCGGCATCGCCGGGCTGATCGCCCTGTTGCTGCAACGCCGGATGGGACGACTGCTGATCATCGTCGGTGCGGCCATCGGACTGCTCATCTTCGGCAGCCTCTTCCTGGCCGGGGCCAAACTGCACCCGGTGGTCTTCGCGATGCCGGTGCTGCCGCTGGCGACGGTGGTGCTGACCCTGCTGCCCGCCACCCGGCGGTGGTCCCGGGCCCCGCGCCGCTAGAGCTTCTGCACCGGCGCGTGGTTGTGCATCAACTTGACCCGGCCCGCGCTGCCGAAGTCGATCAGCGACATGGCCGATTCGCCCATCCCCGAGACCTCCTCGACGCGGCCGAGCCCGTACTTGTCGTGGCTGACCCGGTCACCCGGTTCCAACGTGATGATCGTGCGGTTGCGCGCCTTACCCGGTGCGGGACGGGCATTCTCGGCGAAGCGGCCGACCCGCGGCGCGCTCAGCGCCGCCGAGGGTGCCTCCACGCGCCGCCAGTTGACCAGGTCCTCGGGGATCTCGCGCAGGAACCGTGACTCGGGGTTGAGCATCGGCTGTCCCCATGACGAGCGCACCTTCGCGCGGCTCAGGTACAACCGCTGCCGCGCCCGCGTGATACCCACGTAGGCCAGCCGGCGTTCCTCGCTGAGCTCGGTGGGGTCACCGAGCGCCCGCATGTGCGGGAACATGCCGTCCTCCCAGCCGATCACGAAGACCACCGGGAACTCCAGGCCCTTGGCGGTGTGCAACGTCATCATGGTGACCACCCCGGAGCCGTGCTCGGGGATCTCGTCGGCGTCGGCCACCAGCGAGACCCTTTCCAGGAATTGGGCCAACACCCCGGTGTCGGGGATGTCCTCGTCGCGGTCCTCCTCTTCGGCCAACGCCTGCCGGTTGGCGAGGTCGATGCTGAATTCGTGGGCGACGCTGACGAGCTCGTTGAGGTTGTCCAGTCTGGCCAGATCCTGTGGGTCACTGGATGATTCGAGTTCACGCCGGTATCCGGTGCGCTCCAGCACCGCCTCGACCAGGTCGCCGAGTTCACCGTCGAGTTGGCCGCGCAGCTCATCGAGCATCTGCACGAAGGACGCGATGGCCTTCTCCGAGCGGGTATTGAGCATCGGCGCCCGGCCTTCCGCGGCGGCCTGCAACGCATCATTGAAGCTGCCGCCGCTGTTCTCGGCGTACACCGCCACACAGGCCTCGGCGCGGTCCCCGATTCCACGCCGCGGGGTGTTCAGGATGCGGCGCATGCTCACCGAGTCCCCCGGGTTGTCGAGCACCCGCAGGTAGGCGACGATATCGCGGATCTCTTTGCGCTCGTAGAAGCGGACACCGCCGACGACCTTGTAGGGGATGCCGGAGCGGATGAAGACTTCCTCCAGTGCCCGGGAGGAGTTGTTGGTGCGGTAGAACACCGCGACGTCGTTGTAAGAGATCTGGTTCTGGTCGGCCAGCGCGTCGATCTCACCGGCGACGAACCGCGCCTCGTCGTGCTCGTTGTCGGCGACATAGCCGACGATCAGCTCGCCCTCCCCGGAGTCGGTCCACAGTCGCTTCTCGCGTCGGCCGGCGTTACGGGCGATCACGGCGTTGGCGGCGTTCAGGATCGTCTGCGTCGAGCGGTAGTTCTGTTCCAGCAGAATCGTTCTGGCGTTGGGATAATCGCGCTCGAAGTCCTCGATATTGCGAATGGTGGCGCCACGGAACGCGTAGATCGACTGGTCGGCATCGCCCACCACGCACAGCTCGGCCGGGGTGACGCCATCCGGGGTGGTCTCCAGACCGACGAGCTCGCGCACCAACACGTACTGCGCGTGATTGGTGTCCTGGTACTCGTCGACGAGGATGTGCCGGAACCGGCGCCGGTAGTACTGGGCGATCTGCGGGAAGGCCTGCAGTACCGCCACCGTCTCGCCGATCAGATCGTCGAAGTCCAGGGCGTTGGCCGCCCGCAGCCGGCGCTGGTATTCGCCGAACACCGCGGCGATGGTCTTGGACATGTCATCGGAGCTGTCGGTCAGGTCGGCGAGCGCCTGGTCGGGATCGATCAGCTCGTTCTTCAGGTTCGAGATGCCGTTGGCCAGCAACCGCGGGGTGTAGCGCTTGGTGTCCAGACCCATGTCCTTGGCGATCATCATGAGCAACCGACGCGAGTCGTCGGAGTCGTAGATCGAGAAGTTCGAGTTCAGTCCGGGCAGCAGCGAGGCCTGGTTGCGCAGGATGCGCACGCAGGTCGAGTGGAAGGTGGACACCCACATGTTGCGGGCCCGGGGGCCGATCAACCCGACAACGCGTTCGCGCATCTCGGCGGCGGCCTTGTTGGTGAAGGTGATGGCCAGCACCTGCCCGACACCGACATCGCGGGCGGCCAGCAGGTAGGCGATCCGCCGGGTCAGCACCGCCGTCTTGCCTGATCCCGCACCGGCCACGATGAGCAGCGGGGATCCTTCATGCAGCACAGCTTGGCGCTGCTGCGGGTTGAGCCCGTCGAGCAATTGTTCGGTATCAGAACCCTGGGCCGGCGCGTCAAAAAGAGATGTCATTTCGGTCTCGAATCTACCGCCGATGGGTGACACCCGGGTCATGCCCCACGAGGTGCGGTGCGGTCACCTTTGCGCCGAATCGGCCGTCGGTGGCACACTCGATTCGTGCTCCATCGGCAGCGACGATTTTTTTACGGGTACCGGTCCGCGGTGCCCGTGGTCTAGCTGCTTCCCTTCCAGCCCCGCGGTCCGCATCTGCGATCCGGGGCTCTGTTGTGTGAGGCCCCGAACCGGATGAACCAAGACGCCACCAACAGCGAGGAGAACCCCGTGAGTGCCGAGACACAGACGGCCGCCGATATCGACGAACTGCGCCTGGAGATCGACCGCCTCGACGCGGAGATCCTGGCCGCGGTGAAGCGCCGCGCGGAGGTGTCGCGCATCATCGGCAAGGCACGGATGGCCTCCGGCGGCACCCGGCTGGTGCACAGCCGCGAGATGAAGGTCATCGAGCGCTACAGCGAGCTCGGCCCCGAGGGTAAGGACCTGGCCATGCTGCTGTTGCGGCTGGGTCGCGGCCGCCTCGGCCACTAGTCCACCCCCTGCGATTTCGGTGAGGATACGTGCGCTGACCGCACGCATCCTCACCGAAACAACTAGGGGGTGAAGGCGATGTACTTGGTCTCCAGGTACTCCTCGATACCCTCCGAGCCTCCCTCACGCCCGAACCCGGACTCCTTGATCCCGCCGAACGGCGCCGCGGCGTCCGAGATGACACCGCGGTTGACGCCCACCATGCCCGCCTCGACGGACTCGGCGACGCGCAGCGCACGGTCGAGGGACTGCGTGTAGATATAGGACGCCAGCCCGTACTCGGTGTCGTTGGCCGCGGCGATACCCTCCTCCTCGGTATCGAAGCCGGTGATCGGCGCGACGGGCCCGAACACCTCTTCCTTCAGGATGCGGGAGTCGGCAGGGACGTCGGCCAGCACGGTGGCGGGGTAGAAATGCCCGGGACCGTCCGGGGCCACTCCGCCGACGGCCACCTCGGCGCCGCGGGACACCGCGTCGGAGACCAGGTCGGCGACGATGCCGAGTTGCTTGGCCGAGATCAGCGGGCCCAACGTCGAGGACTCCTCTAGGCCGTTGCCCAGCGAGTACTCGCTCATCCGCTTGACCAGCTTCTCGGTGAACTCCGCGCGCACCGCATTGGCGACGTGGAAGCGGTTGGCCGCCGTGCAGGCCTCACCGCCGTTGCGCATCTTTGCCAGCAGCGCACCCTCCACGGCGGCGTCGACGTCAGCATCGTCGAACACCACGAACGGGGCGTTGCCACCGAGTTCCATCGAGGTGCGCAACAGCTTGTCGCTGGACTGTTTCACCAAGGCCTTGCCCACCCCGGTCGATCCGGTGAACGTCAGCTTGCGCAGCCGGCCGTCGTCGATCAGCGCTCCGGTCAGGTCGCCGGGCTTGGTGGTCGGTAGCACCGAGAGCACCCCCTTGGGCAGACCGGCCTCGTCGATCAGCTTGGCCAGCAGCAGCATCGTCAGCGGGGTCTCCTGCGCCGGTTTGACCAGCATGGTGCACCCGGCCGCGAGGGCGGGGCCGATCTTGCGCGTCCCCATGGCCAACGGGAAATTCCACGGCGTGATGGCGTAACACGGGCCGACCGGCATCTTGGTCACCAGGATGCGTCCGGTACCCGCCGGGCTGTGGGTGTAGCGCCCGTCGATGCGGACGGCCTCCTCGGCGAACCAGCGGAAGAACTCCGAGCCGTATTTCACCTCGCCCCGGCTCTCGGCCAGCACCTTGCCCATCTCCAGGGTCATCAGCGTCGCGAGGTCTTCGCTTCGCGCGGTGAGCGTTTCGAACACCGAGCGCAGGATCTCACCACGCTCACGCGCCGGGGTGGCGGCCCAATCGGCCTGCACGGCGGTGGCGGCATCGAGCGCGGCGATACCGTCTTCGGGCGTCGCGTCGGCCACCGAGGTGATCACCTCGTCGGTCGCGGGGTTGAGCACGTCGAACTTCTGGGAGGACGCCGAGCCCCGCTCCTCACCACCGATCCACAGACCGGTGGGCACGGATGAAATCAACTCTTCAATGCGCATACATCCATCATGTACACCCTCGATCCCGGCACCGCACTAAGGTCGGAAGAATGAGTGCTGACATCACCGAGACGGCCGCATGGCATTCGTTGCAACGTCACCACGAGGCGGTGGCGTCGAAGAATCTTCGGGAACTGTTCGACGAAGATCCGACCCGCGGCACCGATCTCACGCTGACCGTCGGCGATCTCTACATCGACTACAGCAAGCACCGGGTGACGCGCGAGACGCTGGCACTTCTGGTCGAGCTCGCCGTCACGGCCGGGCTGGAGGATCGCCGCGATGCGATGTTCTCCGGTGCGCACATCAACACCTCCGAGGACCGCGCCGTTCTGCACACGGCCCTGCGGCTACCAAGGGGTGCCGAACTGAGCGTTGGCGGCCAGGATGTGGTTGCCGACGTCCACGAGGTGCTCGACGCGATGGGCACGTTCACCGACCGGTTGCGTTCCGGCGAGTGGACCGGCGCCACGGGTGCGCGGATCACCACGGTGGTCAACATCGGCATCGGTGGCTCGGACCTGGGTCCGGTGATGGTGTACGACGCGTTGCGCCACTACGCCGACGCAGGCATTTCGGCACGCTTCGTCTCCAATGTCGACCCGGCCGACCTCATCGCGAAATTGGACGGGTTGGACCCGGCCACAACGCTTTTCGTCGTGGCGTCGAAGACGTTCTCCACGCTGGAGACGTTGACCAACGCGACCGCAGCGCGACGGTGGCTGACCGCCGCCCTTGGCGATGATGCGGTGTCCAAGCATTTCGTCGCGGTGTCGACGAACAAGAAGCTCGTCGAAGAATTCGGTATCGACACCGCCAACATGTTCGGCTTCTGGGATTGGGTGGGCGGCCGCTACTCGGTGGACTCGGCGATCGGGCTGAGCGTGATGGCGGTGATCGGTCGGGAGCGCTTCGCGGAATTCCTGGCCGGGTTCCATCTGGTCGACGAGCACTTCCGGACGACACCGTTGGCGCAGAATGCGCCGGCTCTGCTGGGCCTGATCGGCGTCTGGTACAACAACTTCTTCGGTGCGCAGTCCCGCGCGGTGCTTCCGTATTCCAACGACCTGTCCCGGTTCGCCGCGTATCTGCAGCAGCTGACGATGGAGTCCAACGGCAAGTCGGTGCGCGCGGATGGCACACCGGTCAGCACCGATACCGGCGAAATCTATTGGGGCGAGCCCGGAACCAACGGTCAGCACGCGTTCTATCAGCTGCTGCACCAGGGCACCCGGCTCATTCCGGCGGACTTCATCGGTTTTTCCCAGCCGACTGACGATCTACCGACTGCCGACGGCACCGGGAGCATGCACGACCTGCTGATGAGCAACTTCTTCGCCCAGACCCAGGTGTTGGCCTTCGGCAAGACCGCCGAGGAGATCGCGGGCGAGGGCACCGACGCTGATGTCGTGCCGCACAAGGTGATGCCGGGGAACCGGCCGAGCACCTCGATCTTGGCCACCAAGCTGACCCCGTCGGTGGTCGGCCAACTGATCGCGCTGTACGAGCATCAGGTGTTCACCGAGGGCGTGATCTGGGGTATCGACTCGTTCGACCAGTGGGGCGTCGAGCTGGGTAAGACCCAGGCGAAGGCTCTTCTGCCGGTGCTGACCGAGGACGCCTCACCTGCGAAGCAGACCGATTCGTCGACCGATGCCCTCGTGCGGCACTACCGCGCGGAGCGCGGTCGATCAGCCTGAGTCCTCGGCGCCGAAAGTGACGTAATGGCTGCTCCCGATGCGTCGGGGGCAGCCATTACGTCACTTTCGACACTCAGCCCGAAAAGCGCGTACCCGCTGCGCCTTTCGGCGAGCAGCGGGTACGCGCTTGCGAAGGATCTTGTGTTACGGAGCCGGAATGGTTGCGCAACCCACATTCGGGATGCAGCCGCTCGCCCCACCGGGGCCTGCGGTACCGCTCGGCCCACCGGGTGCGAGCGAACCGCTCGCTCCGCCCGGACCGGCCTCACCCGCGGGGCCACCCGGAATGGCGCCGCTGGCACCTCCGGGACCGGCTTCGCCACCGGGACCACCGGGGATCACGCCGCTGGCACCGCCGGGACCTGCCTGACCTGCCGGCCCACCGGGTGCGAGGGCACCGCTGGCACCGCCGGGTCCGGCCTCACCGCCCGGTCCGCCGGGGATCACACCACTTGCGCCGCCGGGTCCGGCCTCACCTGCGGGTCCGCCGGGGATGGCGCCGCTGGCGCCGCCGGGACCCGCGGTGCCGTTGACCGCACACGGGGTGCCGTCGGCATTCCAGCACGGTGGCGGGGCCGGGGTTGCACCGGCGAGAGGCGCGAACGCGATGGCCGCACCCGCAGCACCGGCAAAGAGGAACGGGGTCATCTTCGTCAGTTTCACCATCATGAAAAGAGAGTTACCACTGACTAAGCCGGGCTAAACATCACCCGGATCGCAATCTTCTCGAGATCAGGCGAAGCGTTTGGTGTACTTCGGCGGCAGCAACCGCATGATCTGGGTCAGCGGCGCCCACGGCCAGTTCGGCACCACGGCGCGGCCCTTCTCCTTCTCGATGGCCGCGACCATGGCGCGCACGCCGGTCTCGTTGTCGACCATCAGCAAGGTGTTCGCCGCCTGGGCCGTCATCTCCGATTCGATATAGCCGGGTTCGATCACGGTGACCCGGATCGGTCCCTTGTCGTACTCGGCGCGCAGGGATTCACCGAGCGAGGTCATGCCGGCCTTCGAGGCCGCGTAGGCGGCCTTGGTGCCGGGCACACCGGTGTTGCCGAGCACCGAGGAGATGAGCACCAGGTGCCCGCCGCCCGCCTTCTGGAACAGCTGCAGCGCGTACTCGATCTGCACCAGCCCGGAGACCAGATTGGTGGTGAGTGTCGCGGAGTTGTGCCATGGCTTGCCGCCACCGATCTGATACCCCTTGCCGATGCCTGCGTTGACGATCACGCGGTCGATACCGCCCAGTTCGTCGGACAGTTGCCCGAAGACCTGCGGGATGGCCTCGTGGTCGTCGACGTCGAGCGCGGCGATGGCGACCTTGGCATACGGGTGCTTGTCGAGGATCTCGGCACGCAGTTCTTCCAGTCGATCGAGGCGGCGCGCGCACAGCGCCAGGTCGCGGCCCATCGCCGCGAAGGCGCGGGCCATCCCGGCACCGAGGCCGGAGCTCGCACCGGTGATGAGTATCTTCTGGCGGGTCATGGCAGCAGGATAACCGAGTTAGATAGCTCGCCGGAAACCCTCAGAGTTCGGTCGCGGTATCGGAGTCCGCGCCGCGGCGTGCGAACGCATTCCACATGGCGTATCCGGTGGTGAAACCCAACGCGATGGACATCATCGACACGAGCATCACCGTGATTGCCGCACTGCCCTGTCCCGACGCGAGTTGGGCGAGGCCGATCATCCCGATCGAGCTGGGCACCAACAGCCAGAAGCCGGGTGCCAACATCACCTGCGCCACCGGCGTCATGGACAGTCTGCTCAGGGCCAACGCGCTCAAGATGAGGATCAGTCCGCCGCCGAATCCGCTGACATAGCCCCCGAAGACCGCATTGGTCAGCAGCTGGGCGCCGTAGGCGGTGAACAGGACGAGCGTCAGCCACGGTGCGAACCCGCGCGGCGGGCCGAGGTGCAGGATGATCCCGACGGCGTAGACCGCGACCCCGAGCCAGGGCGCCCAGCTGCCCAGGGTGTTCACCGGCACATCGACCAGCTCGGACCACGTCAGACCGAGCAACTGCACGGCCAGCAGGATGCCCAGCGCCAGTTGGGCCAGGCGCATCACTCCCGCCATCAGACGTGCCGACCCGGAGACCATTTCGCTGGTGGACGACTCGATGACGGCCAGCGTGATGGCGACCCCAGGGAGGAACAACGTCAGCGGTGCGATCAGCACCCGAAGGCTGTCGTGACCCATGTGCAGGAGCCGCCCGAGGCTGAAGGCGACATAGGTCACCAGGAACGCGCTGAGGACCGGGAGCAGTTGGCGCAGTGCCGGATTGCGCCGGGTGAGCAATTCCAGCAATCCGACCAACAGCCCGAAGCCGGTCGCGGCGATCAGCGAGAGCACGGTCGGCTGCAGGATCAGTGCGTACGCCGCACTTTGCAATCCGTAGCCGATGACGCTGACGCCACCGCCGAATCGTCGTGGCATGGCGTGGATCCGGTCCAGCTCGGCCAGGCCCTCGGCCGGATCCATCCGCTGCGTCTGAGCCCGTTCCACGAGCTCGCCCAGCGGGAAGGTCTGGTCATAGCGCAATGCCGCCCCACGGGCCACGGTCGTGTGTTGCCGGTCCCCGGCTTGGATGAAGTTCGGCAATACGAGTACCGGGCAGTCCGTGCCCTGCCGCGCGGCGACACGCTCCAGCGTGTGACGCACCATCGTCACCGGATAGTCTGCGCTGAGCATCGCCGACCCGAGCCGGGCAATGAACTCGACGGTGGTGGTCGTATCAGACATGCTGCGTTCCTTGTGTTTTGGACGGCCGCAAGAACGCCAGCGCCACCGCTATCGCCACCACGGGCACAGCCGTCAGCAACCAACCCAGCGTGTGCATGGCCTCGATCATGTCGAGGTGCACACCGTCCACGACCGCACGGGCGCGTTGCGGGTCCAGGACGTTGTGCCCTTGTGCCGACTGCAGCGCTTCGCGCGCCTGCGCGGAGTCGATTCCGGACGTGTGCACGAACGCGGTGGTGCCGACGAGCGCGAACACAGCCGGGCCCATCGAGTAGGCCGCCTGCCCGACAGCGCTTTTCACCGCCGCGACTGCCCCGCTCAACTTCACCGGCGCGGCCTGCAACATGACTGTCGCCTCGATGGTCTCGACCACCGCCGCTCCGACGGCGTTGAAGCCCACCACTGCGAAGAGCACCCACATCGAGCTGTCCTCGCCGAGCCGGGTCAGCACCAGCAGCCCGATGAGCAGCAGCACCAGTCCGCTGACCAACACGGTGCGCTGCCCGAGCCGCACCGCGGCCCGCCCGGCTGCGGCCGCCGCGATGGCCGACAGCAATGCCGCGGGCGCCATCAGGACACCGAGCAGCGTGGGTGATTCACCGCGCACGGCGACGAGGTAGAAGGCCAGCAGAACCGTCACACCGCCGGACAGGAAATTGAAGGCCATCCCGGCCACGACGGCGGCATCGAAGGACCCGGACCGGAAGAGTCGCAGATCCAATGCGGGACTGGGGGTGTGCCGCTCGAAGAGGATGAAGGCGATACCGGCGATGAGGCCGATGCCGAGCACACCGAGCACACCCGCACCGAGCCCGGTCTGTAGCCGAGACAGCCCGTAGACGATGGCCAGCAGCGCGACGGCGACCAGCAGCAGACCGACCACGTCGAGGCGCCGGTCACCCCGCGGCGTCTCGGGCACGTATCTGCGCACCATTACCAATGCAACGACGGCCAGCACCGGCGCTACCAAAAATGCTGCACGCCAACCTAAGTGCTCGACCAGCAGCGAACCGATGGCCGGCATCGGCACCGCGACGGCGAACCCTGCCCCCAGATGCAGCGAGATGGCCGCGGCTCGACGCTCGGGCGGGAACACGACGTTGACGATCGCCAGTGCCAGTCCGAGCTGCAATGCGAAGGCCAGTCCGATGCCGGCCCTGGCCACCACCAGCACCGCGGCGTTGGGTGCCAGTGCCGCCAGTGTCCCGAACAGCATGGTGCCCAGCAGCCCCAGCGAGTACATGCGTTTCATGCCGTACTTGTCGCCGAGCGCACCCGCACCCAGTACCCCGGCGGCCAGGGCCAGAGTCGCCACGCTGGCCACGAAGCTGGCGGTGCTCGCCGACAAGTGCAATCCGTGCCGCACCGCCGATATGTTGGCCGACAGGATCACCGGGTCAGCGGAGGTGATGCTCGATCCCAGTCCGGTGGCCAGGATCGTCATCGTCGCGGCCGTACCGGACACCTCGGTCGGACTGGCCACCGGCCTCCTCGCTGCTACTTGAGCAAACGCGACATTCTCCGGTCGGCGAGCTTCTTACCACCGGTCTGACAGGTGGGACAGTACTGGAAGGACTTGTCCACGAAGGAGACTTCGGCAACCGTGTCACCACAGACCGGGCACGGCAGCCCGGTGCGTGCGTGCACGCGCAGCCCGGACCGTTTCTCGCCCTTGAGCGTCGCCGCCTGCTGCCCCACCGACCGTGCCACGGCATCGGTGAGCACCGAGGACGTCGCATCATGCAGATCGGCCAGCTGCGCCTCGGACAGCTTGTTGGCCGTCGCGAACGGTGACAACTTGGCCACGTGCAGGATCTCGTCGCTGTAGGCATTGCCGATACCGGCGATGATCTTCTGGTCGGTGATCACCGTCTTGATCCGGCCGCCATGCGCGGTGAGCACGTCCTTGAGCTCCTCGGGTCCCAACGCCAAGGCATCGGGTCCCAGCCCGGCAATCTGCGGGACCTCCATCGGGTCTCGGACGACCCAGACGGCAAGCCGTTTCTGGGTGCCTGCCTCGGTGAGGTCGAAACCGACGGTCTGGCCCGGATCGTCTCCGGCCAGGTGCACCCGCAGCGCGATCGGGCCCTTGCCGGGCTTCAGCGGTGCGGGTGCGAGCTTGTCCGACCAGCGCAGCCACCCGGCCCGTGACAGATGGGTGATGAGGTACAGCTCGCCCACCTCCAGACCGAGGTACTTGCCCCACCTGTGGGCCCCGGTGACCTGCTGCCCATTCAGCGCTGTCACGGGCGGATCGAAGGTTTTCAGAACCGACAACGCGGAGATGTCCACCCGCACGATCTGTCGGCCGACGGCGTGACGGCGCAGATGGTCGGCGAGCGCCTCGATCTCGGGAAGCTCGGGCATGGTTCCAGTGTGCAGGACAGGCACCGATATCGTCTTTGATGTGCTGGCGGCGGTGCGGCGGTTCCTGGTGATCAACCCGGCGCCGGGGCGGTGGCAGTTCGCGGTGCGCGCCGCCATCTGCATGGCGGTTCCAGTATTGGTGGGTTGGCTGCTCGGCGACACCGGCGCCGGGTTGATCGCCGTGATCGGCGGATTCACCTCGCTCTATGGCAGCGGCAGACCGTACCGGAACCGGGCCGGCTACCTGGCGACGATCGCGGTGTGTTTCGCGACCGCGGTGGCACTCGGCGACTGGGCGGCGGCAATCCCGTGGCTGGGGCTGGTGACCATCACCGCGATCGCGATGGTGGCCGTCCTGGTGTGCCATGCGCTGGGTGTGGGTCCGCCGGGCGCGTTCATGTTCGTCCTGGGCTGTGCCGCCGGTACCGCCACCGCGGCGACCCATCTGCCGCCCTGGCATATCGGCCTCCTTGTGCTCGCCGGCGGCGCGTTCTCCTGGGTGGTGCACATGCTCGGGGCGTTGTGGGAGTTGCTCCTTGGCGAGCAACGCGGCCGAGGGAAGCACGGACCGGAGATACGCGCGGTGGCTGCCGCCCGCACCGCCGTCGAGCGCTATCGAAGCAGCTGCGACAACACCGACCGGCATCTGGCCGCCAAGGCCTTGCATCACGCATGGACGACGCTGGTCAACTACCAGCCGACGCACGTCAAACCCGATGCTGTGGTCGACCGCCTGCGTGTGGAGAACTTGCATCTGCACCGGGTGTTCGGCGCCATCGTCAACGGCGCCCCGCTCCCAGCTTCCCCACCCGCCGAGAACAGTGCACGGTTACCGCTGGGCAGGCCCGGAAATGCGGCCCTGCTGCGGCGGGCATTGACGCCGGGATCGGAGTCCATGCGGGTGACGCTGCGGGTCGGGGTGGCGGTGGCGTTGTCCGGTGTGACGGCATTGCTGTTCACCGCCGACCATTCGTATTGGGCGATGGCCGCCGCGGTGCTGGTGCTCTACCAGGGTTTCGATTGGTCGCGCACGGTGCAACGCGGTGCCGAACGCATGGTGGGCACGCTGCTCGGACTGGGGCTGGCGGCCGCGATCCTGGCCTGGCAGCCGCAGGGCTGGTGGTTGGTGGCGGTGGTCGCCGTACTCCAGTTCGCCATCGAGATGTTCGTGGTGCGCAACTACACCATCGCCGTCACGTTCATCACCCCGCTGGCACTGACCATCGCCGCCGGTGGCCGTCCCGTCGCCGACCTCGGTCACTTTCTCGTGACCCGGGGCCTGGATACCGTGATCGGTTGCGTGATCGCACTTCTGGTGTATTGGGTGGCGCTGCGCAGGCACGGGCCTGCTCCGCTGAACGCCGCGCTGGCCCGAACCGTCGCGGCGACCCGTCGGACCGATGTACATCTGCAGGCCGGGGCGGTCGCCAGCGCACCGGCCCGAGCAGCGCGCCGGGATCTGCAACTGAGCGCACTGGCGCTGCTGGAGACCTATCAGGCGGCGATCGGCGGGTCGGCCGTGCAACGCGCCGAGGCCGAGCGATTGTGGCCGACGGTGGCGACCACCGAACAGGACGCGTATCGGATGTTGGCTGCGTGTTGGGTACGCGAGCACCCGGAGAACTCTTAGCGCTCAGACCTTTTCAGATCACTTGCCAGCACGGACAGCAACCAGCTGACGATCGACAGCACGATCGCCGCCCAGATGGCGGTCCACCAGAACTCGTCGATCTGCAGACCCCAGTGGGTCGTGTTCTCGGTGATCCAGGAGGTGATCCAGAGCATCCAGGCGTTGATGACGATGTGGATCAGGCCCAGGGTCAGGATGTAGAGCGGGATCGAGATGAACTGCACGATCGGCTTGATGATCGCGTTGACGAGCCCGAATACCACGGCGACGATGAAGATAATGCCGACCCGCTGCAGAGTCGAGTCGCCACCGACGATGCTGATTCCGGGAACGAGCATCGTCACCACCCAGAGCGCGACCCCGGTCAGCGCGGCCCGCAGCACGAAACCCATGGCCGTCAGTCTGCCGCGCGTAATAGGTAGATGTCCATGATCCAGCCATGCCGTTGTCTTGCCGCGGCGCGCATTTCGGCGATCTGGTCGGCGACCTCACCCACGGTGCCCGCCACCAGCAACTCGTCCGGCGTCCCGAGATAGGCACCCCACCAGATCCGGGTGCCGGGTGGGCAGCCACGGAAGGAGCAATCTCCGTCGAGCATCACCACGGCCGCGCCGGTGAGCCCGTCGGCACGCAGCCGGCGTCCGGTGGTGATCAGTACCGGCTCGCCAATATCGTTGAGCGGGATGCGATGCCGCGCGGTCAGCGACTGGATGGCGGTGATGCCGGGTATGACGTCGACTTCGAAATCCACGTGTTCGGCGACGCGGTCCAGGATGCGCAGGGTGCTGTCGTACAGCGACGGGTCACCCCAGGCCAGGAAGGATCCGGCGCCGCCGTCGGGCAACTCGGTCTCGATGGCACGGGCCCACAGTTTCGCCCGTGCCGCGTGCCAGTCGTCGACGGCCTGCTCGTAGGGAACGTCGGCGGCCCGGGTGGGATCGGGCAGTGTGACGAACCGGTATCCGGGTTTCTCGATGAAGCGATCGCAGATGAGTCTGCGCAGCGCGACCAGATCGTCCTTGGACTCGCCCTTGTCCATCGCGAAGAAGACCTGGGTGTCGTTGAGTGCCGAGATGGCCTGCACCGTCACGTAGTCGGGGTCGCCTGCTCCGATGCCGATCACATGAATGGTGCGCACCCGCAAAAGGTTAGTCGATCGGATTTACCCGGTACCGCAGGTATTGACTACCGCCGGTAACGGGCTTACCGTCGAATCTTCGGACCGCTCAAGGGAGAGTCGACGATGACCGCTTCGGTGAAGGCAGGGACCACACGCGCTGAGTTCGCCGAGCGCCTGCTCAAGGGGTCGGTGCGCAAGTCGTACGAGCCGATCGTCGACATCGACTGGGACGCACCCCTGGATCCCGACAAGTTCTACCTGCCGCCGAAAGTCGTCTCGCTGTACGGCACCGAACTCTGGGAGTCGATGAGCCGGGCCGAGCAGATCGAGTTGTCCCGCCAGGAACTGGTCAACACGCTGTCGGCAGGCATCTGGTTCGAGAACATCCTCAACCAGTCACTGCTCCGCAAGATGATGCATGCCGACCCGACCGCGGCGACCACACATTACGAGCTCACCGAACTCGGTGACGAGACCCGCCACATGGTGATGTTCGGCAAGGCAATCGCCAAGGTGGGTGCCAAGCCCGTGCGGCCGCGGCTCTACCAGCGGATCATCATCAACGCCCTACCGTTCGCGTTCCGCGGGTCGGTTTTGTGGGTGGCCGCGCTGATCGGCGAGGAGATCTTCGATTCCCTGCAGCGCCAGATGATGGACGATGACGAGTTGCAGCCGATGGTTCAGCGACTCATGCGCATCCACGTCACCGAGGAGGCCCGCCACATCCAGTTCGCCCGTGACGGTCTGCGCAAGCGCAGGCCGGAGATGTCGCGCGCCAAGCGGATCTGGGTCGGCAATCTCAACGGGCTCGGCGGGCCGTTCTTCCGCCACCTGTTCACCAACGCGGTGCAGTACCGCCGGGTGGGCCTCGACGGCAGGGCAGCGCGCCGGATCGCCCGCCGTTCACCGCACCGCCGGCAGGTACAGATCGCCGGGTTCGCACCGTTGGCGTCATTCCTCGACGAGGTCGGGCTGATGGGTCCGATCGCCCGGCGGATGTGGCTTCGCAGCGGATTCCTGCCCAGCGGCACGCTCGGTACCACCGGCCGTGTCGAGGACACCGGCCTGGACGGCCCGTCGGATGATGACGTCTACAGCGGTCCCGCCACGGTCGACGGCCGCGCGGTCCAGGTCCTGCTGGCAGGCCATCTGGATCCGATCGATGGTAAATATCATTGGCGCGGAACGGTTCTGGAGCCGCTGACCGCGGGCGGCGCGAACCAGGTCTCGATCACCATCGGCGAACGCACCGCATCGGCGAAGGTCACCGAGCGCAGCCAGCAGGGCGGCTACTCAGTCGCCGGGGTGGGCACACCTCCCTTCCCGAGATAGGTCGGCAGCGGTCACCGGATTTCGACCTCGGCATTTGGCACCCAATAACTAGAACGTGTTCTAGTATCGGGCCCATGCGGTTCACCTATGCGGAAGCCATGACCGATCCGAAGTACTACATCCCGTTGGCCAAGGCCGCCGACGAGGCCGGATACCACGCGATGACGATTCCGGACAGCATCGCCTACCCCGAGGTCTCGGACTCGAAGTATCCCTACACAGAGGACGGCAACCGAGAGTTCCTCGACGGCAAGTCGTTCATCGAATCGTTTGCGCTCATCGGCGCGCTGTCGGCCGTCACGACCAAACTCCACTTCAACATCTTCGTGTTGAAGTTGCCGATCCGGCCGCCGGCGCTGGTGGCCAAGCAGGCCGGGTCACTGGCCGCCATGTTCGACAACCGGCTCGGACTCGGCGTCGGCACCAGCCCGTGGCCCGAGGACTACGAGATCATGGGTGTGCCGTTCGCCCGCCGCGGCAAGCGCATGGACGAGTGCATCGATGTCATCCGCGGCCTAACCTCCGGGGACTACTTCGAGTACCACGGCGAGTTCTACGACATCCCGAGCACCAAGATGACCCCGGCGCCCACCAAACCGGTGCCCATCCTGGTCGGCGGCCACGCCGATGCCGCGCTGCGCCGGGCCGCCCGCAACGACGGCTGGATGCACGGTGGTGGCGATCCGGCCGATCTGGATCCGCTGCTGGCCAAGCTGGCGAAGTTCCGCGAGGAGGAGGAGCGCATCGGCAAGGCCGACGAGTTCCAGATCCACGTCATCTCCATCGACGGGTTCACCCTCGACGGGGTGAAGCGCCTCGAGGACAAGGGCGTCACCGACGTCATCGTCGGTTTCCGGATCCCCTACATCATGGGCCAGGACACCGAGCCGCTGGACGACAAGATCCGCAACCTGGAGTGGTTCGCGGAGAACGTCATCGCCAAGGCCTGAAAAACGAAGGCCTGACACCGGCGGCGCACTACCCCGGCTTGACGGCCTGCACGGTATAGGTGAGCGGCAGCCGTTCGGGGTGCTCGGCGAGCACGTACTCACCGTCGTGCTCGGCGCTCTCGACCATGGCGTCGAGCGCTTTCCACGGCGCCTCGCGATGTTCCTCCAGCGCCGTCACGACGAGACCGGCCGCGGTCAGGGCGGTGAAGACCTCGCCGAGACCGTGATTGAAGGACACCCCGGCCGATGCGCTGAGCGTTCCCTGCCCGGCATAGCTGCTCGCCTCGTCGAACGCGGTTCCGGCCGTCTCGAAATACGGGTAGTGCACCACCAGCAGATCATCGGATCGGTCGTCGCCGATCGTATCGAGCATCGGGTGTCCTTCCCGCATGAACAACCGGCCGCCGGGACGCAGGAGTTCGGCGACCACCGTCGCCCATCGCCGGATATCGGGCAGCCAGCACAACGCGCCGATGCCGGTGTAGACCAGATCGCAGCACTGCCCACCGAGCGCGCCGGCCGCGTCATAGACGTCGGACTCGACAAATGTCACGGGGTTGCCGGCGCGCTCCGCCAAGGCGATGCCCGCGGCGATGGCCGACGGCGAGAAGTCCAGTCCGGTCACCGATCTCGGTCCGAGCCGGGCCAACGACACGGTGTCGGTGCCGATATGGCATTGCAGGTGCACGACGTCGAGTCCGCTGATGTCCCCGAGGCGCGGCAGGTCGTAGCGCACCACGCCGGAGAGGTACCGGGGGTCTTCGAAACCGTCGAGCTCGTAGCCACCCGGGCCCAGGTGTACCGGCACCCGGGACTCCCAGTTCGCCAGATTCAGCGCCCGCCAGTTCTCGGTCATGGCACATCATTCTGGCAC
Source organism: Mycolicibacterium neoaurum ATCC 25795 (assembly GCF_000691525.1). Lineage (GTDB taxonomy): Bacteria > Actinomycetota > Actinomycetes > Mycobacteriales > Mycobacteriaceae > Mycobacterium > Mycobacterium neoaurum. The sequence continues at coordinate 337,150 of NZ_JMDW01000003.1, read as the reverse complement.
CGTCTGCGCCGGCCGCGTCACGGCGTCAGCAGCGTGCGTCGATCGCAGCCACGCTGAGCACGTGTTCGAGCACGAGCGTCGCCGTACCGACCGTGGCGGAACGGTCGCCGTGTGCCGCCGGGCGCACCTGCAGCGCCCCGGTCGCTTCGGCGGTGGCGTTGCCGTACAACGACTCTCGCAGGCCCGCCACGAACATCTCGTACACTTCGGCCATATCACCGGCGATCACCACGGCCGCCGGGTTGAGCAGGTTCACCGCGGGGGCTATCCCCGTACCCACCGCGCGACCACTCTCGCGCACCATCCGGCGCGCCTCGGGGTCACCATCGGCGGCCAGCTCGGCAACATCACGCAGGTGCCGGACGGATATGCCCTGCTGCTGCAGCGCCCGCACGATCGCCCATCCGCCCGCGATCGACTCAAGACAACCGGTGTTTCCACAGCGGCACGGGATGCCCTCCGCGCCGACAACCTTGTTGTGACCGAATTCGCCTGCGGCTTGATTGGCACCCCGCAACAGCACGCCCCCGGCGATGATGCCGGCGCCGAGACCGCTGGAGGCCTTGATGACGAGCACATCGTCATCACCGCCGCGTTCGGCCAGCGCGATGGCATTGGCATCATTGTCCAGCACGATGGGCGCGGATCCGATGCGCGGCAACGCCTCCAGGTAGGGGCGCAGCGGGACGCCGTCCCAGCCACGCAGGATCGCCGATCCGCAGCTGCAACCCCGTTCGGCATCGACGGTGCCCGGCAAGGTCAGCCCGACACCGTGGACGTCGAAGCCCGAAAACGACTCCAGCAGGACGTCGAGCCCCTTGCCGATATCGGGCATCAGGTCAGCGGGACCGAGCGCGACCTCGGAGTCGATATCGGAGAGCGCCAACACCCCGCCGGCCAGATCACAGACCGCCAGTCGGGTGCGGCTGAGTCCCACTGCCACCGAGAGCACGATCCCGGCATCGGTATCGACGCTCAGTTGGGTGGCCGGACGCCCACCCGTCGAGGGAGCCGGCTGGCACTCCTTGATGAGCCCGGCGCCCAGCAGGGTCGCCAGCCTGGCACTGACCGCAGTCCTGGACAGCCCTGTCAGCGCGGTGATCTCGGCACGCGTCATCTCTCCATTGGCCCTGATCAGGGCAAAGATCTCGCCGACGGTGGCCACACCTCATTGCAGCACAGTTGCGTAAGATGGGCCACTTTCGCCCGAAAAAGACATATATAGGTTGATTGCCGAGCCTAAGCATCCGTAGGCTCCATTCGGTGAGTCCGAGCACCCAACGCCCCACCACCCCGCAGTCGGTCGTGGCCGCCGATCCGGCGGTGCGCGCACTCGCCGTCCTCGCGCTTGCCCTCGGCGGATTCGGGATCGGCACCACCGAGTTCGTGGCCATGGGCCTGTTGCCCGATATCGCGAGGGGTTTCGACGTCTCCGAACCCACGGCCGGACACGTCATCTCCGCCTATGCTCTCGGGGTCGTCATCGGCGCGCCGACGATCGCCGCGCTGACCGCCCGCGTCCCGCGACGGGCGCTGCTATTGGGTTTGATGGCGGTCTTCACACTCGGCAACCTCGCCAGCGCGCTCGCCCCGTCCTACGCCACCCTTGTCATCGCCCGATTCGTCGCCGGATTGCCCCACGGTGCCTTCTTCGGCATCGCGGCGCTGGCGGCGGCGCATCTGATGGGCCCGCGCAACCGGGCCAAGGCGGTGGCCTATGTGCTGTCCGGCCTGACGGTCGCCACCGTCCTCGGTGTCCCGCTGGCCTCCTGGTTGGGGCAGGCGTTCGGTTGGCGCAGCGCCTTCGCGCTGGTGGTCGTCATCGGCTTGATCACGCTGACAGCGCTGTGGTTCTGGTTGCCCGCCCAACTGCGAACCATGCACGTGACCAGCCCGCTGACCGAACTGGGCGCTCTGCGGCGCCCTCAGGTCTGGTTGGCGGTGATGGTCGGGATGATCGGCTTCGGTGGGATGTTCGCCGTCTACACCTACATCAGCACGACGATGACCGATGTCGCCGGGCTGCCGAGGGCGCTGGTCCCGGTGGCGCTGATGGTGTTCGGCCTCGGCATGGTGGTCGGCAATCTCGTCGGCGGCCGGTTGGCCGATATCTCGGTGGTCCGAGCCCTGTATCTGTCCCTCGGGTCACTCGGTGTGGTGCTGCTGGTGTTCGTGGCCGCGGCCCACAACCCCTGGACAGCACTTCCGGTGCTGTTCCTGATCGGCACCGCGGGATCGGCCGTCGGACCGGCATTGCAGACCCGCTTGATGGACGTGGCGCACGACGCGCAGACACTCGCGGCGGCGTTGAATCACTCGGCACTCAACATCGGCAACGCGACAGGCGCCTGGGTCGGCGGACTGGTGATCGCCGCCGGACTCGGCTATACCGCCCCGGCTGCTGCCGGATCGATCCTGGCCGTGTGCGGCCTGCTCGTGTTGACGCTGTCGGTGTTGCTGGGACGCGCTACTCGTCGATGATGTGCACGGCGGCCTCCTCGGCGGACGCCGCACCACCGTCGATGCCGACCTCACTGCCGAGCAGATCCTTTTCGGTATCCACCCCGGAGCCTTCGTCGGGCGCCACCAACCGGCCGGAGCGCCGGTCGCCCACCTCGTCGTCACCGGCCTGCTCATCGGGACGGTAGTTCTCATCGAACGCGGGGTCGGGCTGCTCATCGGCCAGCCGCTCATCGAGGCTCTCGTGCTCACGCGGCTCCTGCCAGCGCTCGGGCGGTGAATAGCCTTCGTCGAGCAGATCGTCGACGCCGCGGTCGAGCAGGGTGTCCTCAGCCGTGAGTTGGTCTTCTTCTTCCGGGCTGTATCCCTGATCGTCTTCGGGCAGTTCTGCGGTCATGACGACAACGCTACTCATCGCGCCGGGCGTGCGCCGCCGATCGTCGAGCGGACCGCCGAGACGCTGCGAGCAGGAAGTCGTCGGTACGAATAGGGTTGTCACGGTGGACCACCCTTCGGATGTCGCAGAGTTGGTCACCGGCTCGCGCGACAGCGCGGATGAAACGAACCAACCCCCTGTGGGACAGAGTCACATCCACCGGGAAAAACGTTCCCCCGGCAGGCATGAAAACACCGATAAACGGGTACGTACCCCCGCGATGGCTTCAGGCATGCAGGCTGCGCTTCACGCACGCAGCGATCCACCTCCTGCGTGGCTTGTTTCGCTGCGCGCAGATGTCCTCGATGCCGTGTCCGACTTCCTCGATGACACCTGCGCCGACGCCCTACGCGGCAGCCATGTCGACATCACCGAACGCGTGCTGCGCGAGATGCTCGCCGAGGGCAAGTGTCTGCGGTCGACCTATCTCTATCTGGGCTGGCGGGCCGGGGCGGACGGCAGTCGCGCCGCCGTCCGCGCGGCAGGCAGCTTGGAGTTCCTGCACGCCTTCGCCCTGTTCCAGGACGATGTGATGGATGAGTCGCCGATGCGACGCGGACGCCCGAGCGCACACCGGGCCTTCGAGGACTGGCATCGCGAACGCGGACTGCCCGGGTCCTCGGAACGTTTCGGCGAGTCGGCCGCGGTCCTGCTGGGCGACCTGTGCCTGGTGTGGGCCGAGCAGATGTTGCGCCGATGCGGGCTGCCTGCCGAGTCGCTGGCCCGGGCCTGGCCGCGCTATGACGATATGCGCACCGAACTGGCCGTCGGGCAGTTCGCCGATCTGGTCAACGACACCGCAGGCTTCCCGACCCTGGACCGCGTACTGGACGTGGCCCGGCGCAAGTCCGGTAACTACACCGTGCGCAGGCCTCTTGAGATCGGGGCCGCGCTCGCCGGCTGCGACGATGCGGTATCGGAGGCTCTGGGCCGCTACGGCGAGAACATCGGCGAGGCTTTCCAATTACGCGATGACCTGCTCGGCGTCTTCGGCGCCCCGGCGACCACCGGTAAGCCGATCTGCACCGACCTGGTGGCCCGCAAGGCGACGACCGTGGTGGTGGCCGCGTACGAACTGGCCACCGGTGCCCAGCAGCGTCAGTTCAAGGAATTCATGACCGCCGAGCGACTCGGCGATGACGACATGGCTCGCTGGCAGAATTTGATCTCGGAGGTGGGAACGGTGCAGCGGATCGAAGATCTGATCCATTCGCGATTCACCGCGGCGACGGCCGCTCTGGACGGTGTGGCCGGTGCACTCGACCCGGAGGTGCGCGCAGCGCTCGTCGCGACCGCCGCCGCCTGCACCGAGCGGGCCGCCTGATGCGCACGGTGGCTGGTCGCACCGACCATGTGGTCGTGGTGGGGGCCGGATTGTCCGGACTCTCGGCGGCGCTGCACCTGGCCGGCAGGGGTCGCCGGGTCACCGTCGTCGAACGCGGGTCGGATCCCGGCGGCCGGATGGGCCGCGCCGACATCTCCGGCTACCGCATCGACACCGGTCCGACGGTGCTGACCATGCCCGACATCATCGACGAGACCTTCGCTGCGGTCGGCGAATCCACTGCCGACCGCCTGGAGCTGCATCAGGTCGACCCGGCGTACCGGGCGTCTTTCGCCGACGGCAGCAGTATCGACGTGCACAGTGACGCGGCCGTCATGGCCGCCGAGATCGAACGCTTCGCCGGTCGCACCCAGGCCGAAGGCTATCTGCGCCTGCGTGATTGGCTGACCACGCTCTATCAGGTGGAGTTCCAGGGCTTCATCTCGTCGAACTTCGACTCCCCGCTGTCGCTGCTGACCCCGCAGCTGGCGAAGCTGGCCGCCATCGGCGGTTTCCGCGGCTGGGAGACGATGGTGCGGCGGTTCATCACCGACGAGCGATTGCTCCGAGTCTTCACCTTCCAGGCTCTCTACGCGGGTGTGCCACCGCGGCGGGCACTGGCCGCCTATGCCGTGATCGCCTATATGGACACGATCTCCGGGGTGTACTTCCCGAAGGGCGGGATGCGCGCACTGCCCGATGCGCTGGCCGCCGCCGCGGCCGACGCCGGAGTCGAGTTCCACTACGACGCACCGGTCTCCGAGTTGGAGCGCACCGGCGATCGCATCACCGCGGTCCGCACCGCCACCGGTGCCCGATTCGCTGCCGACGCCGTGGTGCTGACCACCGAGCTGCCGGATACCTATCGCCTGCTGGGACGTAGTCCCCGAAGGCTGACCAAGCTACGGCCGGCGCCGTCGGCAGTGGTCGCCCATATCGGTTGCCGGGCAATCGATCCTGCCGTCGGCGCCGCACACCACAACATCCTGTTCGGCAACGAATGGGCGCGCACCTTCGAGGAGATCATCGACGAGGGTGTGCCCATGGTGGACCCGTCGCTGCTGGTCACCCGCCCCACCGCGGCGGACCCGAGCCTCGCGCCGGACGGCAGGGACCTGCTGTATGTCCTCGCCCCGACACCCAATCTGGATGTCGGCGCACGCGACTGGGACGGACAGCGCGATCAGTACACCTCGCACATGCTGGAGACCTTGGCCGGGCGATTGCCGGACGTGATCGCCGACCCGCAGGTCCTCGACGTGGTGACCCCACAGGACTGGGCCCGTCAGGGCATGATCGCCGGAACACCGTTCGCCTTGGCGCACACCTTCGGGCAGACCGGTCCGTTCCGTCCCGCCAACACCGTGCGCGGTGTCGCCAACGCCATCCTCGCCGGCTCCTCGACCGTTCCCGGTGTCGGGATCCCGACCGCCATCGTCTCCGGCCGCCTGGCCGCCGACCGAATCACCGGAGCCGATACCTCGGTCCGTCCCCGAATTTTCACCCGATGAGGAGGACCAGATGATGCTCGGCTCAGAGCTCGATGCAGCGGGTGTACAGGGCAGGGAACTGCGTCAGGCGTATCAACGCTGCCGGGCGCTCAACGCCGCGCACGGCAAGACCTTCTTTCTGGCGACGCGGTTGCTGGCGCCGGGCCAACGCCCGGCAGTACACGCGCTGTACGGTTTTGCCCGTCGTGCCGACGACGTGCTCGACGGATTCGACGATCGCACCGCCACCGAGCGCGAGGACGAGCTGCGTGAGCTCTCGGATGCGCTGTACAGCAGGCTGGTCGATAACCGGATGGCAGGTGACGACCCGGTGCTCGACGCGGTCGTCGATACCGCCCGCCACTACGGTCTGCCATGGCAGCTTTTCGAGGATTTCCTGTCCTCCATGCGGATGGATCTGACGATCAGCGACTACCCGGACCGGGCCGCGTTGGACCGCTACGTCTACGGGTCGGCCGAGGTCATCGGTTTACAGTTGCTGCCCATCCTCGGCACCGTGGTCCCCACCGCCGAGGCCGCGCCGCATGCCGCCGCGCTCGGAAAAGCGTTCCAGCTCACCAACTTCCTCCGGGACATCGATGAGGATCTCACCCGCGGCCGCGTATACCTGCCCGCTGATGAAATCGCCGCACACGGTGTGGACCGTGAGGTGCTGTACTGGTGCCAGCGTAATCGGCGTACCGACGCGAGGCTCCGAGCGGCGCTGGTCGAGCAGCACGCGATCACCAGGGACATCTATCGACAGGCCGAACTCGGCATCCCGATGCTGCGGCCACAGTCGCGGCCGTGCATCCGTGCCGCGCTGACGCTGTACTCCGAGATCCTGGATCGCATCGAGGAGATCGACTTCGAGGTTTTCACGCAGCGGGCCACCGTGTCCAACGGACGGCGTCTGCAGGTCGCCGCACGCGGGCTTGCCGCGGCGTGGCGCGCCCGTATCCGGCAGGCGGCGTGAGCACATACGACGTTCCCGAGGCCTTCGACGCAGGTGCGGCGGCCTATGACGGCCTGGTCGGCGCAAATCCCGGATATCACCGTCATCTCCGCCTCTCGGCGCAGCGCATGGGAATCCGCGATGGTGGGCGTGGGCTGCGATTGCTCGATATCGGTTGCGGCACCGGCGCGTCCACTGCGGCCCTACTGCATGTCGCCCCGCATGCCGAGATCATCGGTGTCGACGGTTCGGCAGGCATGCTCGACCAAGCCCGCGCCAAGCGCTGGCCGTCCACGGTGTCCTTCGTGCACAGCCGGGCCGAGGACCTGGCGCAGGCGGGGGTGAACGGCCCGTTCGACGGCATCCTGGCGGCCTACCTGGTGCGCAATCTGCCCGACCCCGATCCGGTGCTGCGTATGCTGCTTGGCATGCTTTCCCCGGGAAGTGTCTTCGCCGCCCACGAGTACTCGGTCCGTGACTCGCGAGCTGCCGGCATCCTCTGGAACGCGGTGTGTGCCGCGGTCATCATCCCGGCGGGCCGAGTCCGCACCGGTGACGCCGATCTCTATCGTTATCTGCGTCGCAGCGTCAACGACTTCGACGGTGTAACCCAGTTCCGGGAGCGGTTGCAGCGCAACGGCTTCACCGATGTGCACAGCATGACTATGCCCGGTTGGCAGCGCGGTATCGTGCACACCTTCCTCGGCAGGGCGGCATCATGACCGATCGTCGCCGCGTCCGCCATCGCGCCGGGCCCGGCCAGCCACACGGGGCCTATCTCGCCGACCGTCCCGCCGTCGCCGTGATCGGTGGGGGCATCGCCGGACTGAGTGCGGCCACTGCGCTGGCCGATCGTGGGGTCGCCGTGCACCTGTTCGAGCGCGAGCATTATCTGGGTGGTCGCGTCGGCGGATGGACCGAAACCACGCCCGACGGTTCGCGTCTGGCGATGAATCGCGGCTTCCACGCGTTCTTCCGGCAGTACTACAACCTGCGCAATGTGCTGCGCAGGGTCGACCCCGAACTGTCCATGTTCACCCCCCTCGACGACTACCCGCTCGTGGACGGTCAGGGCCGACGCGACACCTTCCGCGGCCTGCCCGGCACCCCACCGCTGAACGCCATGGCTTTCGCATTACGCAGCCCCACCTTTCGGCTGCGCGATCTGATCCGCCTCGACGCGAGGGCGGCAGCCCCGTTGGCCTCGGTATCGGTGCCCGAAACATATTGGCAGCTCGATGATTCCGATGCCGAGACATTCCTGCGGGATATCAACTTCCCCACCGCGGCACAGCATCTCGCCTTCGAGGTGTTCTCACGCAGCTTCTTCACCCGACCGGACGGCCTGTCGGCGGCCGAACTGGCCACCATGTTCCACATCTACTTCCTCGGCTCCAGCGAGGGACTGGTGTTCGACGTGGCCGCCGAGAACTTCGACGTTGCCCTGTGGAAGCCGTTGGAGCGCTACCTGTTGCGGCACGGGGCCGATGTCCGTACCGGCGTGGCCGCCACCAACATAACCACCGATGATGCGGGTCGCTTCCTCGTCACCGGCGAGTCCTTTGATGCGCTACGCGTCGACGGTGTGGTCCTGGCCACCGAGGTGCCCGCGCTGCAACGCATCGTCTCCGACTCCCCCGGTCTGGGCGATGCGCAATGGCGTTCTGCGGTGGCTGATCTCGGTACCGCTGCACCGTTCCTGGTCCGCCGCCTCTGGCTGGACCGGCCGGTCCGCTCCGAGCGGCCCGCGTTCCTCGGCACCGGCGGCCTGCCACCGCTGGACAACATCAGCGTGCTGGAACGCTATGAGCGGGAAGCGGCGGATTGGGCCGACCAGCACGGCGGGTCCGTGGTGGAACTGCACGCCTACTCGATCAGCGAGGACAGCCCGGAAGTCCGGAAAGCTCTGGACAGTCGGTTGTACGAGCTTTTCCCCGAGACAGCCGATGCCCGGGTGGTCCACGAGATCACGCTGTGCCGCAACGACTGCCCGCGCCTGGCGCCCGGTGACTTCGCCGGCCGGCCCGGCGTTCGCACGCCTCAGGACGGACTGGTGCTTGCCGGTGACGGGATCCGCATCGATCTTCCGGTGGCGCTGATGGAACGTGCGGCGACGACCGGCGTCTTTGCCGCCAATACCCTGCTCGAACGTTTCGGGGTACGCGGGCACGACATCTTCACGGTACCGGTGCGCGGCAGGTCAGCAGTCCTGCGGTACTTCGCCGAACGGGTCGAAGGGCGGGTGTGGACATGAAGGCGTGGCCGTTCCGACTACTCCCGCGCACTCCGTGGAGCCAGCAGAAGCCGACCTTCCGGCAGGCCGAACCCGCGGTGATCGACGCCGCACTGAAGCGATCGCAGAACCGACCCAGCGGCAACTGGTATGTGGTGGGCGCGAGCACCGACATCACCGCCAAACCCTTCGCCGCCACCGTCGCCGGTGCCGAACTGGTCTGCTGGCGCAACGGCGACGGTGAACTGCGCGCAGGTCCGGCACGGTGCCCGCACCTGGGAGCCGACCTGTGTACCGGTGTGGTCGAGCGGGGCAACCTGATCTGCCCGTGGCACGGGCTCCAGTTGACCGGGCGGTCCCGCGCGGACTGGTCGGCGGTTCCGATCCACGACGACGGTGTACTGGTCTGGGTTCGGCTCGACCGCATCGGCGGTGAAACCCCCACCGCGGCACCGATTCTTCCGGCGCGGCCGGGGCTGCCGCGGATTTCTGCCGTCGCCGCCATGACCGGTGACTGCCAACCCGAGGACATCATCGCCAACAGGATGGATCCCTGGCACGGCGCCTGGTTTCATCCGTACTCCTTCACCCAGCTCGAGGTGCTCAGCGCTCCGCCAACGGATCTGGACCTACCCGAGGAAGAGGACCGCTTCCTCGTCGCGGTCACCTTTCGGCTCGGCAGATTGGGCATTCCGGTCATCGCCGAGTTCACCAGTCCGGAGCCACGCACCCTGACGATGCGCATCATCGAAGGTGAGGGGTGCGGCAGCGTGGTGGAAACCCACGCGACACCGTTGCGCAATGGTCGGGACGGCGGACCGCAGAGCAGGGTCATCGAGGCCGTCATCGCGCACTCGGACCGACCGGGCTTCGCGCGTGCCGGACGCGTGCAAGGCCTGATCACCCCGTTCATGCGCCATGCCGCACACCGGCTCTGGCGCGATGACCTGGAGTATGCCGAGCGGCTTCAGCAGGTCCGCCGCCAGGACGGCGACGGCACCGCGGAGTTGCTCAAGCCGCCGAGCGCCGCGCCCATGACGGAAGATCAGCCGCGTCGAGCAACGGAACCTGAGTCTGCGCCCAGGGGCTGATCGCCCAACCCAGCTGTGCCGCCGTGCGGATCTCGGGCCAATGCACCCACGCGGTGTCCATCACTTCCTCGGGTACCACGTCCAGCGGTCCGTCGATCAGGGCGCAGAACACCGGGCACAGCTCGTTCTCCACCGTCCCATCGGCCGCGGTCGCGCGATACCGGAACTCGGGCAGAATGCAGTGCACGTCGCGCACGGTGGTGCCGAGTTCCTGCTGAGCGCGACGATGCACCGCGTCCACCGTCGGCTCGTGTGGGCCGGGGTGCCCGCAGAACGAGTTGGTCCACACCCCAGGCCAGGTGCGCTTGGTCAGCGCCCGCCGGGTCAGCAGCACGCGGCCGTCATCGTCGAAGAGATAGCACGAGAAGCCGAGGTGCAACGGGGTGTGTGCGTGATGGACGGTGGCCTTGTCGGCACTGCCGATCGTCCTGCCCGCATCGTCAAGTAGGACCACCTGCTCGTCGTTCACAGCGGAACTGGTTACCCGCCGTCGGCACCGTCAAACGCACGACTCAGCCGTGGGTGCGGACCGATCCGGATCAGTGCGCGGTGGAGTGGTGATACCTGTTGCCGCCGGCACGTTTTGCCTCGTACATCGCATCGTCGGCCGCGCCCACCAGCTGATTCACCCGGGCCTGCAGATGGCCGGCGCCCCGACGCAGCGAGCGGATCGGTACCGACGCGGTCCCCACACTGGCGGTGATCGACATCGGCAAGTCTGCTATCCCATCGCAGAATCGCTGGGCCAGCGGACCAGGATCGTCGGTAGGCCACTCCGCGGCGACGACGAACTCCTCACCGCCGGTACGCGCGACGATGGCGACGATATCGGCGACGGCTTGGCCGAGGGCGCGCCCGACCGCCACCAGCGCGTCATCACCGGCCTGATGGCCGCGGGTGTCGTTGAGCCGTTTGAAATTGTCGAGATCGATCATCACCACCACAAGATGCGCGTCGGGGTCGATATCGCTCTCGTCGAGCATCCGCGCGGCGTACCGATCGAAGGACCGGCGGTTCAGCAATCCGGTCAACGAATCCCGACCCGCGCGTTCCAGATCCACCCCCAGCGACCGGATGAGCAAGTGGATGGCAATGGGCATGACGATGTTGATCTGGGTGACCAGGAACAGATCGACCGCGGCCAACCCGATGTGCCCGGTCGCTACGATCCGCGACGCGATGACGATCGCGACCGTGGAGGCGACCACGAAGTTGTAGACGACCAGGACCGTCGAATGGAAGAAGCCGATATAGGCGGCACAGGTGGCGAACGCGACGCAGCCGAGCAAGGCGCCCTGGGGATCGGAGAAGGACAGACACGCCAGCGCCACGGACGCGTTGGTCACCAACGCGAACGCAAGCGATTGATGTCGTGACGGCCATCGGGAGGCCCACAGGATGGATCCGGCCACCCCGCCGCAGAAGGCCGCCCACATCATGGCGGTGGGTACACCGGGTCGGGGGGCGTCGACACTGCGCAACAACACCAGCAGGCAGATCGCCAAGGATGCCGGGATGATCGCCATGACGACCCGCACCGCACCGGTGGCGCCGCGCGCCGCAAGATAATCGGTGATCCACTCGTAGTGGTGGGTTCGCGCCAACCACTGCCTCGATGGAGTCCCGACCACCGTCATCGCTCCGTTCAGGGTGTTGAGCAAATCCACACGAGGCTACCAATGCGTCGGCACCGACGTCAGGGAACTGGCGAGCGAGCTGCTCCGGAACCCCACCTGCCCACCAGCAAACGGACGGACCCTACGCTACGGCGGTGCCACCGCACCGGGCAAGATCTTCAGGCGTGGCACTCACCATCGACGAAATCCTGGTGGCCGACCCCGCGGCCGCATGGACCGCGGCCGGATTCGACGTAGATGCCGACGGCGTCTGCCGGGTGGGGTCCGTGCGGATACGCCTGGTCGGGAGGGATCGGGGCACCGGCATCATCGGCTGGTCGCTACGAGACTTCGACGGCACGGATGTCGACGGCATCCCGAGCACACCGTCGCGCACCGAACCGCCGCTGCCCGGTGCGCACCCCAATGGCGTCGTCGACATCGACCACGTCGTGATGATGTCGCCCGACCTGGAACGCACCGTTGCGGCCCTGAGCTCCGCAGGGGTACAGCCGCGCCGGGAACGCGATACCGAACTCGGCGGACGACCCGTCCGGCAGATCTTCTATCGGCTCGGCGCGGTCGTCCTGGAGGTCATCGGTTCACCCGAGACACGCGCCGACGGGCCTGCGAGCCTGTGGGGAATCACCTACACCGTCGCCGATATCGACGACGCCGCGGCATTCCTCGGCGAGCTCACCTCGCGGGTCAAGGACGCCGTTCAACCCGGGCGCCGGATCACCACGCTGCGCCACCAGCGCCTCGGTATGTCGGTTCCCAGTGCGTTCATCTCGGCACCTATTCTCGGCTGATGACCGACGAGCCCGTCATCATCCACACCGACGGTGGCTGCCGGCCCAACCCGGGACCGGGTGGTTGGGGCGCGGTGCTGCGCCAGCGCCATCACGTCCGGGAGATGTTCGGTGGCGAGCCGGACCGGACGAGCAACAACCGGATGGAACTCACCGCGCCCATCATGGCGTTGGAGGCGCTCACCCGGCCGGTGACGGTGCATCTGTACACCGACAGCACCTACGTGCGGAACGGGATCACCACCTGGGTACGCGGCTGGGAGCGCAACGGCTGGATGACCGCTGCCAAGGCGCCGGTCAAGAACGTCGACCTGTGGCAGCGGTTGCAGGCCGCCTGCGCGCGCCATCAGGTCGAATGGTTCTGGGTGAAGGGCCATTCCGGTATCGCCGACAACGAGTTGGCCGACGTGTTGGCAACTCGGGGGCTGGAAGCCGCGGTGGCCGCCGCAGGCTGATCACCTCGATATTTCGACTAGGCCTTCACCACGATCTTGAAGATGAGTCGCTCAAGCGCGCCGAAGGCACCGCGGGCCCCGATATAGAGCCTCTTGACGTCATAGCCCGCAACATCTTTCATGGTTTCCGCACCGAAGCGAGCACGGGCTTGTCCGTCGATGACGGTGACGTCTGCTCCGAGTAGGGCATGCCTGACCTCGTCCCGTTCGACACTGGTGGCCGCGGCGACGAGTTCACCGATTGTGCGCTCGGTGTCGACGTCCGGTATCGCGGAGCAGATGACTCCACACCCGTCGAGGTGTCGGTTGAGTGTCTCGATGGTGGTGTCCGCGCCCACGATGAGGCTGAGGTTTCCGAGGTTGACGGTGATATCGGTGTTGCCGCCGGTGGTGAGCACGGCGGCCGGATCGAAGGTGAGGTTGCCAGTCAGAGCATCGCGCACGGCAGCGCCGAAAGCGACGGTGTCGGGCTCGTCGGCGCAGACGCCCGGCAGCATGACACCGGGGTTGAGCAGCCCGGCCGGATCGAAGGCCCGCTTGATCGACCTTTGCGCGGCGATTTCCACCGGTGTGAAGCGTGCGGTCATGAAACCGATCTTCTCGGTGCCGACACCGTGCTCACCGGTGATGGTGCCCCCGAGACCGAGTGCAGCTGCGATGATCTCGTTGTTGGCTGCCTCCAGCGCGGACGCCGCCAAGGGATTGGCCTTATCGTAGAACGTCGTGGGGTGCAGGTCGCCATCGCCGGCGTGCCCGCACACCGCGATGAACAGCAGCCCGTCGCGATGGCGCGCAGCGATGGCCTGGATCGCCTCTTGCATCTCGGGTATGCGGTCGCGGGGCACGGTGACGTCCCCGATGAAGAACCCCTTCCCGCTCTGCACCACCGAATTGGGGGCATTGAGGCGGCCGTACCACAATGCGGCACGGTCCTCCTCATTCTCAGCGATCCGGACCTCGGTGGCGTATTCGCCGAGCACACGTTCGACGATGGCCTGATCGCGCCTCACTTCCGCCGCGGTTCCGTCGACGTCGATGAGCACTATCGAATCTGCATCGACCGGATACCCGGTGTCGTAGAACTGCTGCAGCCCGGCGATACCGGCCCGATCAAGCCACTCCACCGCAGCGGGCACCACACCGGTGGCGATGATCGCGGCGATGGTGTCAGCGGCCTCCCGCGCCGAGGCGAACGCGCCCATCAGACTGTGGGTGACATCGGCGACAGGGCGCAGGGCAACGGTTGCCTCGGTGACGATTCCGAGTGTCCCTTCGGATCCGATGAGGACACCGAGTAGATCGGGACCTTCGTCGTCGGCACCGAGGGTGACCATCGAACCGTCGGGAAGGACGACCTCGATGCTCAGCACGTGGTTGTAGGTGACGCCGTACTTCAGAGCGTGCGGGCCGCCGGCGTTCTCGATGATGTTGCCGCCGACCGTAGCCAGGTGCGCCGAGACGGGGTCGGGCGAGAAGCACAACCCGTATGGAGCCACGGCATCTTGTAGGTCCGAGTTGATGACACCGGATTGGACCCGTGCGCGCCGGTTTTCGGTGTCGATGTCCAGTATTCGATTGAGGCCGGAAAGATCAAGCAGGACTCGTCCCGCGGCCGGCATCACCCCGCCGGAACAGTTCGACGCACCCCCGCGTGGCACGACCGCGACGCCATGGGCGTTGGCCAGTACCAGGATCGCGGCGATATCGGCGCTGCTGTGCGGGCGCACGAGTAGCTCCGCTACCCCACCGACGCCCCAATAGTCACGGCCGCACTGGGCGAGTACATCCGCATCGGCGGTGACATCACCGTGCTCGGCGGCCGCCGCGGCGAACCGTCCCAGCGCGTCGCTGTTCGGGGTGCGGTGGGGCTCGGTGTCAGTCGGCATGCGACTCACCACCTTGCGCGTCGGCCGCCGACCCTTTCAGCCACGCTTCCTCTTCACCGGGAGCCGGCAGGACACGCCCGCCTTCGATGGCCAGATGCGCCGGGCTGTTCTGGATCACGACCAGAACCCTCTTGGCAGGGATGCCGCTGATCCGCGTCGCTGCCGCGGCGATTTCGGCGACCAGTTGGCTGCTCTGGGCTTCCGGATGTCCGGTGCGAACCCAACCGTTGATCAACAGCGGCTCTGCGGGGTGCGCGTCCGTATAGACGGCGTCGGCGGGCAGTTCGTGGAAGACGACGTTCACATACGCGCCGGGAACGTGATTGATCATCGAGTGGATCCTGGTGACCTCAGCCGCCAGAGCTGCCTTCGTGTCGGCGCTCAGTGTCGACTGCACGGTCGTGCACGTGTAGACGGGCATCGGTCAGCCCAGCGCGGGCAGATGAGGCTGCGTGGGCACAACCATGACGGTGGGGCCGTCGGCCGCCAGCGCCGCCTTGAACTCCGCGGCGAGTTCCTCGGTGTTTCCGACGTTGGCTGTCCGGCACCCGAAACCCTCTGCCAATGAGGCGATGTCGAGTCCGGGCAAGTCCAGCCCAGGAACATTGGGCGTTTCTTCCAGCAGAGCGAAGGACTTCAACACGCAGTACTCACCGTTGCGCTGGACCACGAACACGATCGGGAGTCTGTGCTGCGCAGCGGTCCAGATGGCCTGGATCGAATACTGGAAGGACCCGTCCCCTATGGAAGCGACGATTGTTCGCCTCACGCCACGTGCTCGGTCGCCGAGCGCAATACCGACAGCTGCGGGAACACCCCACCCGATCCCCCCGCTTCCGGTGGCGAAAAAGCTGCCCGGTCGCCGGGTCGGCCACCAACGGATGAGGTCGGCCAGCGTGGAGGTGGATTCCATGACAACGGCCGCGTCCTCCGGCTTCACCGAGCTCAGCACGGCATAGACATCGTTGGGCAGCAGTGGCGCGGATGCGACGGGCAACTCGGCATGGACGTTCCGCTGCAGACCCGGTGGCAGGTGGCGCTCCGGTGGCACCTCCACCAGATCCACGAGGTCCTCAAGGACGGTGTTCATGTCACCGACGAGGCTGTCCCCCACCGGTGCGACCGCGGCGAGGTGTGGATCGACGGTGATCTGTAGTAGATCGGTTCCCTCCGGCAGATACTCACCCGCGACATAGGGGTAGTAACTGAACACCTGTGCGCCGATGACGATGACGAGGTCGAAGCCCTGCACCGCTTCGCATATACCGGCGATCGTCAGCGGCAGTGGCCCCGCGTACAGAGGGTGATCCTCCGGGAACGAGCACCGCGGAGCGAGCGGACCGCCACGCACCGGGGCGCGCAGCTTCTCCGCGAAGGCGATCCCGGCATCCCAGGCGCCCGCGCGATCGACCTCGGGCCCGAGAACCAACAGTGGTCGCTCCGCCTGGCTGATCCGCGCCGCGAACTCGCGCAACCGCCGGGCATCGGGTTGCACACGCGTACTGACCGTCCGCACCACCGCGGGCCCCAATGCCGGCTTGTTCCAGTCATCGAGCGGGATGGACAGGAAGACCGGTCCGGCCGGCGGTTGCATGGCCACTGCGTAGGCCCGCATGAAGGCCGCAGGCACGTCCTCCGCTCGCGCGGGTTCGTGGGCCCATTTCACCCATGGCTGCGGCATCGCCGTCGCGTCGGGGTTGTTCAAGTACGGGTCACACAGCGACATCTCGCGCGTCTGCTGGCCGGCGGTGACGATCAACGGCGTGTTCGCACGGTACGCCGCCACCAGACTGCCCATCGCATTCCCGGTTCCGGCCGCGGTGTGCAGATTGACCAATGCCGGCTTGCCGGTGGATTGGGCGAAGCCGTCGGCCATGGCCAGCACAGAGGCCTCCTGCAACCCGAGGATGTAGGTGAAATCGTCCGGGAAGTTCTGGAGAAACGTCTGCTCGGTGGACCCGGGGTTGCCGAACACCGTGGTCACGCCGAGTGTACGGAGCAGGTCGTAGGTGACCTGGTGGACAGAGGTGGGATCGGCCATTTTCGCGCCCTTCGCGTGTGATGCGGGGTTTATCACCCGAATCACACCGCACGGCGGCCGGAGCGCACCCCGTAGAAATCACTGGTTTACCCGCCGCCGGGGTATGCACGTGCTTTGGCTGCCGTGCTTGCGCAGCCATGTCAAGATCACCGAATGGTCGGCGACCTCAGAGGCGGCACGCTGGTGGGACGGCGCGTCGAGCAACAACAGCTGACGCAGTTGGTCGACCGGGCTCGAGCGGGCAACAGCGCCGTCCTCGTCATTCGAGGACAGCCCGGTATCGGCAAAACAGCGCTGCTGCAGGATGTCGTGAAGCGGGCAGCAGACCTTCGCGTCATCGCCCTCAGCGGCGCCGAATCAGAACTCGAACTCACCTACGCGGGGATCCAACAACTGTGTGCAGCGCTGCTGGGCCATATCGATCGGTTGCCCGACCCACAGAAGAACGCACTCCGAGTGGCGCTGGGGCTTCGCGACGGCCCGACACCGGACCGCCTCCACGTCGGTCTGGCGGTGTTGTCGCTGCTCTCGGAGTCCTCGACGGAGCGGCCGATGATCTGCATCGTCGACGATGCCCAGTGGATTGATCGCGCATCACGTCACGCACTGGTTTTCGCCGCGCGGCGATTGTCGGCCGAACCGGTGATGATGGTCTTCGCGCTACGCGGCGGACACGCCTATCCAGAGCTGGCGGCGCTGCCCCACATGCACCTGGACGGCCTCGCCGATGGCGATGCCCGCGCACTGCTGACGACGGTTCTGCCGACTCGCCTCGACGATGCAGTCCGGGAGAACATCCTCGCCGAATCGGGCGGAAATCCGTTGGCGTTGTGCGAACTGAGTCACGCCCTCCCCCCGGCGCGGCTCGCCGGCGGATACGGCTTGGCATCCGCCAGATCGGTTGCGCTGAGGATCGAACAAACCTATGGGCAGCGACTGGCTGAGCTTCCACCGCACACACGCACGCTGCTGCTGATCGCGGCCGCCGAGCCCACCGGCGAACCCACCTGGCTGTGGGCCGCCGCAACACGGCTCGGCATCGGAGCAGACGCCGCGGTAGCAGCGGAGCGCAGCGGCCTGGTGACGGTGGACACCCGGTTGCGCTTTCGGCATCCGCTGGTTCGATCGGCGGTCTACAGCGGCGCCGACCCGCCGGCACGCCGGCAGGCTCATGACGCCCTGGCACAGGTCATTCCCGGGTCCATCGCACCGGAACACCGGGTCTGGCATCGAGCTCATGCGACGAACGCACCGGACGAATCGGTGGCCCGCGATCTCGAACGGTCCGCCGAGCAAGCCAGCCGTCGTGGTGGCGCGGCCGCGGCCGCCGCCTTCCTGTCCTACGCCGCCGCGCTCACACCCGATCCTCTTCGACGAGGCGAGCGCGCGCTCTCCGCCGCGGCGTCCGCGTTGGATGCGGGTGATCCCGCGGCCGCCACCGACATGCTGACGGTGGTGGCCGGCAGCGATAGTGAATTTCTTACTGCACGAGCAGATCTGGTTCGTGCCAGGATCGCCTTCGCCGTCCAGCGTGGCCGGGATGCACCGCCGCTACTGTTGGCGGCGGCCGAGAAGCTCAGGTCGATCGACGCGGCGCTGGCACGTGATGCGTATCTGGAGGCTCTGGTGGCCGCGATGATCGTGGGCCGGCTGCACTCTGGTACGCAAAGTTCTGCGGCAGCCATCGCCCACGCGGCGCGACAGCTGCCACCGCCGTCGAATGAGGCGACCGCGACCGACCTCTTGCTCGAGGGACTCGTCGTGCGGCTCATCGACGGCCACGCCTCAGCGGCGCCGTTGCTGCGGAACGCCATCGCCAGGTACCTTGCCGAGGACGCCGCCGGTACCGCAGATCCCCGCCTGCACGACATCACGCTTCGGGTGCTTCTCGACCTGTTCGACCAGGACACCTACAATCACCTCAACTTCCGCCAGCTCGAATTATTGCGCGCGGCGGGCGAGTTGACGGTGTTGCCCGCTGCCCTGACGACCTATGCCGGATCATGTGTCACTTCCGGTGATTTCGCCACGGCCCAGGACCTGCTCGAACAGTCCGATGCGATCTCGACCGCTACCGGGGCACCACCGCACCACTCCATTCGGACGTATCTCGCCGCTTGCCGCGGACAGGAGCAACAGGCCCGCGAGCTTGCTCGGGCAACAATCGCCGAAGCCGGAGAGCGGGGGGAAGGCAGCGAGATCACAGTCGTTCACTTCGCTTTGGCGGTCCTGCACAACGGGCTCGCACAGTACGACGAGGCCTTCGCCGCATGTACCACCGCCTTGGAGTACCACGACGTGGGAATGTACGGCCACGTGCTCAGTGAGACGGTCGAGGCTGCGGCCAGATCCGGCGAGATGAACGCCGCGCGAGCCGCGGCCGCTCAACTGACGGCGCTTGCCGAAGCATCCGATACCGCGACGGCGCGCGGTTACGCCGCGCGCGCCAGGGCGCTGCTGGGTTCGGGATCCGAAGCCGAACGCGAATTTCGTTTGGCCATAACTGAACTGGAACGTTCACCGCTGAATGTCCTGACCGCGCGAACCCATCTGCTGTTCGGTGAATGGTTGCGCAGGGAGAACCGCCGGACCGAATCGCGCGGTGAATTACGCGTCGCGTACGAGATGTTCGTGCACATGGGGGCCGACGGTTTCACCGAACGCAGCCGACGAGAACTGGCGGCTGCGGGTGAGCCGCTCCGAAAGCGGCGGCGTGACGCGTCGGAAACGACGCTGACGACTCAAGAGAGTTATATCGCCAGACTGGCCGGTGACGGCTACACCAACGCCGAGATCGCCGGCCATCTGTTCATCAGTCCACGCACGGTCGAATGGCACCTGAGCAAGATTTTCCTCAAGCTCGGGGTGTCCTCTCGCCGTGAGCTGAGGCAGCGACCGGGATGAGGACACCTTTCCGAGCCATGGCAACCTGGTGAACACCATGACATCAGACGCAGACTGGACCATACGTCCCCGGGTGGGGTTGGGCCGGATCGAATTCGGCATGTCCCCGGCGCAGGTCGACGCGCTGTCGGCGACCTACGGGGTCATCAGCGGTCGCGGCGCCGATCGTGTCGCCGACGATATGCTGCGCGAGACCCTGGCCATGTTCGGTGACGCCATGAGCGAGGACGAGAAACAGGCCTTCATCGCCGAGTACACCGGCAGCGGTCCGTCCGCGGACAGCGTGACCGAAACGCGGGGCGACCTCGTGCTGCGGTATGAGGCGGACCGGCTCTGCGAGATCATGCCAGCCCATCCACGACGCCCGTTGTTCCTCGACGGCAGCGACCTTTTCGCGCTTGCCGGGCTGGACGCATTGCGATTGCTCGAACGGTGCAACCAAGCCCCGGGCCGGTATGCCGACACCGCCGCGGAGTTCGACCGTATCGCCATCACGGTGGACGGGTTCAGCGCGCACGATTCGACCGCCGGCCTGCTGGCGCTCGACGATTCCGACGAGCGCTTCCGGGCACGGACGGTGCTGCTGCGGAACGCCGCCTACCGCCCCGAGCAGGACATGCAGCGTTACACCGTGCATTCATTACCGCCGGCCACCGACCGGTAGCCCTATTCCCAGACCACCTCATCAGGCGATTTGTCCGAGCGTAACCCCCGCCAGCTGGGCTGACGCAGGCGATCGTCCGATGTCCGCTCGCTGTAGCGGACCTCCCCCACCAGTTCGGGCCGCACGTAGGTGACGCCCTTGACATCCGGCCCGGAAAGCCTTGTCGTGAAGGGGGAATCGGGGGTCTCCAGCGGTGTCAATGTGGTCCGCAGGTCTTTGAGCATCTTTTCGGTGAAGCCGGTACCGACGCGGCCGACGAACTGCAGTCCGTCCCGGTCCGGCACACCGACGACCAGCGCGCCGATCCCACTGGTACGGCCACCCTCGCCGGCTCGCCAGCCGCCGATGACGACTTCCTGGGTGAGCCAGAGCTTGTCCTTGATCCAGGACTGCGAGCGTCGCCCCGGTTGATAGGTCGAGTCCCACTTCTTGGCGATCACGCCCTCATAGCCGTGCTTGCGCACGTACTCCAGCGCGGCGGCACCATCACCGTCGAGCAGATCCGGCACGATGAGCGCTCCGTCCCGGCCCAGCAGTTCCAGCAGCTTTCGGCGGTCGCGATACTTCGCGCGCAGCAACGAGCGGCCGTCCAGGGCGAGCAGATCGAATGCCCAGAACTCGATATTGCTACCCGCCGCCCGGTTCTGCATGGCGCCGAAACTCGGCACGCCATCGGCATCCAGCGCCACGACCTCACCGTCGAGGATCAGCCTATGCTCGGCGAGATCGGCTGCCAGCGAACGCAACTGAGGGAATTCCTCGGTGATGTCACGACCGCTGCGCGACCGCAACATCAACTCCCCGTAATCGATCTCGACCAGCATCCGGTAGCCGTCCCATTTGCCCTCGAACGCCCAGCCGGCCGGTTTCAGCCTGGCCACCGAACCATGGGTCGCGAGCATCGGTTTCAGGTCGGTCACCGTCGTGACAGGCTGCTCCTTCATGCGGTGCGCCAGCCAGCTCTTGCCGCCGGTTTGGATCAGCGCGTAACGCCCGCGCACCTTGGCGCCGTGCAACGTCACGATCACCTCCCCTTTACCCCCTTTTCCGTGTTCCTGTCCGCCCGGGTCGATCGGCTTCTCACCGTCGACACCGGGATCTCGGAACTTCTCGGCCTCATAGGTCCCGGAGTCCCAGATGATCACCTTCCCGCCGCCGTACTCGCCGGCCGGGATGTCCCCCTCGAAGGTGGCGTACTCCAGCGGATGATCTTCGGTATGGACAGCCAGGTGGTTCACCGATGTCGTCTCGGGCAGGTTCTTCGGGATCGCCCAGGACACCAGCACGCCGTCGCGTTCCAGCCGGAAGTCGTAGTGCAGCCGGCGCGCGTGGTGCTCCTGGATGACGAACGTGTTGTCATGCCCCACCGCCGGCGGTGCCGTCGGGACCGGCTCAGGAGTCTTTCCGGCATCGCGCATGGTGCGATAGGTGCTCAGCCGATCCTCGACGGGCAACGGATCGTCCAGATCCAGGAGCAGATCGCCGTCGCGTTCCAGTCGGTCCAGCACCTCTTCGAAGGTCAGCTGCCGCAGGCCGGGATCGGCGAGTTCCTCCCAGCTGCGCGGCGCGGCCACGGTGGGCTCGGCGCGACCACGCATCGAGTAGGGCGCGATGGTGGTCTTGGCCGCGCTGTTCTGGCTCCAGTCCAAGAACACCTTCCCGTCGCGCAGACTGCGCGTCATGGTGGCCGTGACCTGGGTGGGCATGCTCTTCTCCAGCGCCAGTGCGATCCGCTTGGCCAGCACCGACGCCCCCTGGGAGCTGATCGGATCCGTCAGCGGCACGTAGAGGTGCACTCCCTTGCTGCCACTGGTCAGCGGATACGCGGTCAGTCCGATGTCCTCGACGTATCCGCGCACCTCATGGGCGACCGCACAGAGCTGCCGGAAGGTCACACCCTCGCCCGGGTCGAGGTCGAACACGATGCGGGTGGCCGGTCCGGGCGCGCCCTGTGGGTCGAAACGCCACTGCGGAACGTGCACCTCCAGCGATGCCTGCTGGGCGATCCAGGCCAATCCTTCGGCGGTGTCGATGATGGGGTAGGTCGTGGTGCCGGACCGGTGCGTCACCGATCCACGGCGCAGCCAGTCCGGTGCCGACGACGCCAGCTGCTTTTCGAAGAAGTCCGATTGGTCAACACCATTGGGCCACCGCTTACGCGTAACCGGGCGACCGGCGATATGCGGCAGCATCGCCGCCGCGACCGCGACGTAGTAATCGAACACCTCGGCCTTGGTCGTGCCGGTCTTCGGGTACAGCACCTTGTCCGGATTCGTCAGTTTGACCCGGCCCACACGCTCCACCACCGAATGATATTTCCCGGCACCCACCAGATCGGAATGCCCGCTGCTACCGTTGCCTATGCGGTCGATCTGGAAAGGTTCGGTCTCCTTCGGTCTGGTCAACGTGCCGGTCAAGGTCTACAGCGCCACCGAGGACCACGACATAAAGTTCCACCAGGTGCACGAGAAGGACAACGGGCGCATCCGCTACAAGCGCACCTGCGAGGTGTGCGGTGAGGTGGTCGAGTACCGCGATATCGCCCGCGCATACGACTCCGAGGACGGCCAGACGGTCATCATCACCGATGAGGACATCGCCACCCTGCCCGAGGAACGCAGCCGCGAGATCGAGGTCGTGGAGTTCGTGCCCGCCGATCAGCTCGACCCGATGATGTACGACAAGAGTTACTTTCTGGAGCCGGACTCCAAGTCGACGAAATCTTATGTGCTGCTTGCCAAGACACTCGCCGAAACGGATCGGGTGGCCATCGTGCACTTCGCGTTGCGCAACAAGACGCGCCTGGCCGCGTTGCGGGTCAAGGATTTCAGCAAGCGCGATGTCATGGTGATCCACACGCTGCTGTGGCCCGACGAGATCCGCGACCCGGACTTCCCCTCCCTGGACAAGGATGTCGATATCAAACCGGCCGAGCTCAAGATGGCCGGCCAAGTCGTCGAATCCATGACCGACGACTTCAAGCCCGACCAGTTCCGCGATGATTATCAGGAGCAGCTGCACGAACTGGTACAGGCCAAACTCGAAGGCGGCGAGGCGTTCACCGTCGAGGAACAGCCGACCGATCTCGACGAGACCGAGGACGTCTCCGACCTGCTGGCCAAGTTGGAGGCCAGCGTGAAGGCCCGCGGATCCGGATCGTCGGGCAAGGACGAGCCCAAGAAGGCACCGGCCAAGAAAGCGCCGGCCAAGAAGGCACCGGCGAAGAAGGCGGCCGCCAAGAAGGCACCTGCGAAGAAAGCACCGGCCAAGAAAGCCGCCGCCAAGAAATAGTGCGACCGAGATTCACACCTGGGACCGATCTCGTTCCGAGAATGTCCCCGATGTGAAACTCGCGCCACCGGAGCCACGAATTCACATCCCGAGGGTGTTGCATCCCAGTGGTTTCCGTGACCCTCCTATCTCGACCCCGAATCGGGGCTGCCGCCAGATCTGTCAGCCGCCGTCAAATTAGAACGTGTTCCAGAAATCGCTTCCGGGGCTCCGCCATGCTTGTTACCGTGGCGCCGAGCACAGAAATGAGGGCAGGCATGATTCTGGACAGGTTCCGACTCGACGATCAGGTGGCCGTGGTCACCGGCGCCGGTCGCGGATTGGGCGCCGCCATCGCGGTGGCCTTCGCCGAAGCGGGTGCTGACGTGCTGATCGCAGCGCGTACCGAGTCCCAGCTGCAGGAGGTCGCCGCACAGGTGGAGGCGACCGGTCGGCGCGCGCACATCGTGGTCGCCGACCTGGCACATCCCGAGGCGACGGCGGCACTCGCGGGGCAGGCCGTCGAGGCCTTCGGGAAACTAGACATCGTCGTCAACAATGTCGGGGGAACCATGCCCGGCCCCCTGCTGAACACCTCCACCAAGGACCTCAAAGACGCCTTCACGTTCAACGTCGGCACCGCCCACGCGCTGACCACCGCGGCGGCGCCGCTGATGCTGGAGCATTCCGGCGGCGGGTCCATCATCAACATCACCTCGACGATGGGCAGGCTGGCCGGGCGCGCCTTCGCGGCGTACGGGACCGCCAAGGGGGCGCTGGCGCACTACACCCGCCTCTCGGCGCTGGACCTCTGCCCGCGCATCCGCGTCAACGCCATCGCGCCGGGATCGATCCTCACCTCCGCACTGGACGTGGTCGCGTCCAACGAGGCGCTGCGCGACCCGATGGAGAAGGCGACGCCCATGCGCCGGTTGGGCGACCCGGCCGATATCGCGGCGGCGGCAGTCTATTTGGCCTCCCCCGCCGGCAGCTACCTGACCGGCAAGACCCTGGAGGTCGACGGTGGCCTCACCTTCCCCAACCTCGACCTGCCCATCCCGGACCTGTGAGGACGCCCATGACCGACACATCAGCTTCGCCGCCCACCCCGATCCGGGTCGCCGCCATCGGTACCGGGAACGTCGGCCGCCACGCCCTGCGCCAGCTCATCGAGGATCCGCAATACGAACTCACCGGTGTGTGGGTGTCCTCGGCAGCCAAGACCGGCAAGGACGCCGGAGAGCTTGCCGGACTGGACGTTTCGACCGGCATCACGGCGACGGACAATCTCGACGACATCCTGGCCACCGCACCGGACTGCGCGGTCTACACGGCGATGGCCGACAACCGGCTGCCCGACGCACTCGAGGATTACCGGCGCCTGCTGGCCGCAGGCATCAACGTCGTCGGCAGCGCGGCGGTGTTCCTGCAGTACCCGTGGCAGGTGCTGCCCGCCGAACTGGTCACCCCGATCGAGGAGGCGGCCCGCACAGGATCGTCGAGCATCTTCGTCAACGGCATCGATCCCGGTTTCGCCAACGACCTGCTGCCGCTGGCGCTCGCCGGGACCTGCCAGAGTGTCGAGCAGATCCGCTGTATGGAGATCGTCGACTACGCCACCTACGACAGTCCCACCGTCATGTTCGACGTGATGGGTTTCGGCAAGAGCATCGACGAGCTGCCGATGCTGCTGCAGCCCGGTGTGCTCAGCCTGGCCTGGGGCTCGGTGGTGCGTCAATTGGCCGCCGGCCTGGGCATCGAACTCGACGAGGTCACCGAAACCCACACCCGGATCCCGGCCCCCGAGGACTTCCGGATCGCCGCCGGACCGATTCCCGCGGGCAGCACCGCCGCCATGCGTTTCGAGGTGCGCGGCATGGTCGACGGACATCCCGCCGTGGTGCTGGAGCACGTGACCCGGCTGCGCGCGGACCTCTGCCCGGACTGGCCCCAGCCCGCCCAGGAGGGCGGTTCCTACCGAGTCGAGGTCACCGGCGAGCCGTCCTACGCGCTGGACCTGTGCCTGAGCAGCCGCAAGGGCGACCACAATCACGCCGGTTTGGTGGCTACCGCCGCACGAGTGGTCAACGCCATCGCGGCGGTGGTCGCGGCCGAACCGGGCATCACGACCACACTCGATCTCCCGCTGATCACCGGCAAGGGGTTGTACGCCGCACCCTAGGCTGGACCGGTGGCCGACCATCTCTACTTCGCCTACGGCTCCAACCTGTGCAACGACCAGATGGCCGCACGCTGTCCGGATGCCCGCGGTCCGGTCCGGGCGATGCTGGCCGATCACGACTGGCTGATCAACGAGCGGGGCGTGGCCACCATCGAGCCCGCCGCGGGTGCCGAGGTGCACGGGGTGGTGTGGCGGATCAGCGATGCCGACCTGGCCGTGCTCGACCGTGCCGAAGGGATCCCGGTCCGATATCGGCGTGATCGCGCGACGGTCCGTACCGACGACGGCCCCCGCGACGCCTGGATCTACATCGATCACCGCATCGAACCGGGCGCACCGCGCCCCGGCTATCTGGAACGCGTCATCGCCGGGGCCTCGCACCACGGACTTCCGCAGCGCTGGCTGGATTTCCTGGACCGCTGGCATCCCGCGAACTGGCCACGGGCACTTGCTCCCTCCGAGAAGCCGGGACCGCGGACCCTCACCGAGTTGCTGTCGGACCCACTGATCTCGGAGTATTCGATTCTGCGTGGGCCGTTGGGCTTCCTTGCCATCCACGGCGGCGGGCTGGAACGGATGACCGATGTCATCGCCGAGCGCGCCGCGGAGCTGGCCGGGGCGTCGGTGTACGTCGTGCGCCACCCGCCGGACTACCCGCACCATCTGTCCTCGGCGGCCTATCGTGCCGCCGAATCCGAACGCCTGGCCGAGTTCCTGGACCACGCCGAGCACGTCGTCTCCCTGCACGGCTACGGTCGCGTCGGGCGCAGCAACGAACTCCTCGCCGGCGGCGGAAATCGCGAACTGGCCGGGCACGTGGCCGCGCATCTCGACATCCCAGGGCATCGGGTCATCACCGATCTGGACGCGATCCCGCGTGAACTGCGTGGACTGCACCCGGACAATCCGGTCAACCGAACCCGCGGCGGCGGTGTGCAATTGGAACTGGCACCGCGGGTGCGCGGGATCAGCCCGCGTAGCGGACCGCTCGGCGAGGACGGGCTGAGCCGACCGACCCGCGCCTTGATCGCCGGACTGGTCTCGGCGGCCCGGGCCTGGCCCCGAATCTGAAGACGATCGCGCCGATTCGACGAAAAGCCGCCACCTTCTCCAGATTCGACGCGACCACTACTCCTTCATGTCGAGCACCGGCGTCGGCCGCCGGAAACCGTGGGTGACCACCAGCAGCCAGATGAATCCGACGGCCAGCCAGATCAGCCCGAGCCGCAACGCGTCACCGGACAGACTTGTCCACAACCACACCGTCAGCGCGAAACCGATACCGGGCAGGATCAGGTTGTTCAGCACGTTCTTCTCACCGGCGTCGACGAAGTAGTGCTTGATCACGGTCAGGTTCACCGCCGAGAAGGCCACCAGGGCACCGAAACTGACCACCGATGCCAGCAGCGCCAGGTCGATCACCAACGCGAGCAGCGAGATCACCGATACCGCCAGGATCGCCCAGGTCGGGGTGCTGAACTTCACCGAGACGTGCCCGAACACCTTGCGCGGCAGCACGCCATCGCGGCCCATCGCATACAGGATGCGCGCCACCGAGGCCTGCGAGGTGAGCGCCGATCCGGTGGCACCTGCCACATAGGCCGCGGTGAAGAACGCCGAGAGGAACGCGCCGCCGGCGGCGACCATGACATCCACCGACCCGGTGTCGACACTCTCGAACGCATTCGACGGGAAGACCAGCTGCGAGGCGTAGGACAGCACGATGAACAGCACACCGCAGATCACGGTGGCCAGCATGATGGCCTTCGGCACATCGCGCCGGGCATCCTTGGCCTCCTCGGAAAGTGTTGACACGGCGTCGAACCCGAGGAACGACAGGCACAGGATGGCCGCACCGGCCAGTACCGGCGCCATGCCCCCCGCGGTGCCGTCACCGGTGAACGGCGCCATGATGTCGACCGTCCCGGAACCGGAGATCGTCGCCACCGCCATGACGAGGAACACCACGATGAAGACCGCCTGAACGGCGATGATCACCGCGTTCGCGCGGGCCACCGAGACGATGCCGACGATGTTGAGGACCGTCACCAGCACGATGGTCACCAGCACGATCACCCACTGTGGGATCGACGGCACCGCGGCGTTGAGGTACAGCCCGATCACCATGTAGTTCAGCATCGGCAGGAACAGGTAATCCAAGAGCAACGACCAGCCGGCCAGGAATCCCACCGGCGCCCCGAAGGTCTTCTGGGTGTAGGCATATGCCGACCCGGCCACCGGGTACGCCGTCGCCATCCTGGCATAGGAGCGGGCCGTGAAGATCATCGCGGCCAGCGTCACCACATAGGCCAGCGGCACCCGGCCGCCGGACTCGACGGTGACGATGCCGTAGGTGGTGAACACGGTGAGCGGCACCATGTAGACCAGGCCGAAGAGCACCAGCGAGGGCACTCCGAGGGCGCGTTTGAGCCTGCCCTCGTGCGGATCTGCCGAGATACCGACTAGCGGCTCCGAAGTCGACATGTGCACTCCCTCTTTACGGTGATGTGGACGCGATGAACCCGGGCTCGCCCCGGAGGTAGGTGGCCCGCACCCCGATGCCGGGCAGTTCCAGCGGCGGGGTCGATCGCGGGTCGCGGTCCAGCCAGACCAGGTCGGCGCTGGCACCGGGCGTCAGCCTGCCCCAGATCCGTTCGGCGAAGGCCTGATCGGCCACGCCGGCGGTGTAGGCGGCCAGGGCACGTTCGATGGCCAGCGTTTCCTGCGGGGTCCAGCCCCCGGCCGGTTCTCCCTCGGCGGTCTGCCGCGATACGCCCACGGCGATACCGTCCAGCGGCGCTCCCGAGGACACCGGCCAGTCCGAACCCAGCGCCAGCGGGGCGCCGGAGTCGGCCAAGGAGCGCATCCGGTACTGCTTGTCGGCCCGTTCCCTGCCGAGCCGGGGCACGGTCAGCACGTTCATCAGCGCATCCTCCTGCGCCCACAGCGGCTGCATGCACGGGATGACGCCCAGGGCGGCGAAGCGGTCCAGATCGGCGTCATCGACCAGCTGGACGTGGGCGATCACGGGCCTGCGGTCGCGGGGCCCGTTCTGCGCCACGGTGTACTCGATGGCGTCGAGAGCCTGGCGAACGGCGGCGTCGCCGATGGCGTGGATGTGGATCTGCAAACCGAGTTCGTCGACGCGTTGGCAGGCCCGGGCCAGCGAGTCTCCCTCCCAGACGGTCATGCCGTGGGAATGCAGGCCCGAACAATAAGGCTGCAGCAGCGCACCGGTTTCGTTCTCGACCACACCGTCGGCGAAGAATTTCACCGTCTGCGCGGTCAGCATGGGTGAGCCGAGTTCGGTCACCTGCCGGTGGGCGTCGGCGAAATGCGCCACCTGATCGTGGAAATGCCGAGGGTCGGCGTAAAGGGCAAGGTTGAACCGGACCCGCAGCGCGCCGCGTCGGGCCGCCTCCAGATAGGTCTGCACGTCGGCGGGTTCCACCCAGGCGTCCTGTACCCAGGTCACGCCGTGGGCCAAATAGTAGTCGGCCGCGGTACCCAGGGCGGCCAGCCGGACCTCTTCGTCGCGGGCGGGCATGACGGCGGTCACCAGGTCGACCGCGCCCCATTCGCGCAGGGTGCCCAGTACCGATCCGTCCGGACGGTGCGGGATCTCGCCGAGTTCGGGATCGGGGGTGTCCGGCGTGATGCCCGCACGCTCCAGCGCGGCGGTGTTGCACCACACGGTGTGATAGTCCCAGGCCCGCAGCACCACCGGCCGGTCGGCGACGGCGGCGTCGAGCCAGCGCGCGTCGAACAGGCCGTCGGTTGCCAGGCTGCCGTCATAGGACGCGCCGACGATCCATTCCTGATCGGGATGGTCCTCGGCGTGGCGGCGGACGGCTGCCACGATCTCGTCCACCGAGGTGCAGGGCCGTACCGCGGGGCCGACGAACTCCAGGCCGCCGAGTAGCGGGTGGGCGTGGCCGTCGCCGAAGGACGGCATCAGGAAGCCACCCTGCAGGTCGACGATGTCGGAGCCCTCGGGTGCCTCGGCCACCGCGTCGGGTCCCATGGCGACGATGGCCCCGTCGGTGACCAGCAATGCGTCGGAGGACGATTGGCCGGGCACGCCGGCCCACACGGATCCGTTGCGAAACAGGGTCGACACCACGGATTTGCACCTTACGCGGGGTTGGGAGTTTAGCAATCCGAATGTCACCCATCCGTTAGCCGACCGGTCCCGAATCACCATCGTGCAGTATCGGAGGAGTCGGTCCATCGCCGTCATCGGAAGCGGCATCGCCGGGTTGACGGCGGCGTATCTGCTGTCCGCGCATGACCACGTCACGCTGTTCGAGGCCGAGGATCAGCTCGGCGGCCACCGGCGCGACCACCGTGTCGACGACGGCTCCGGCGGCACGGTGGCCGTCGATTCGGCCTTCTTGATCCACGACGACACCCACCCGACGCTGTGTCGGTTGTTCGCCGATCTCGGTGTCGACACCGCCGATGCCGACCCCTCGCTCTCGGTTCGCGATGACCGCATCGGCCTGCAGTACGCGCGTATGCGCGGCTTCGGTGGGCTGTTCCCTTCCTGGTCGAATCTCGCTCGGCCCCGATATCTGCGCCTGCTGGCCGAGGTCAACCGGTTTCACCGGGCGGCCGCCACCCTGCTGGCCACCGGGGACGCCGAGGACACCGGCACGCTGGGCGCCTTCCTCGCGGTGCACAAGTTCTCCCGATACTTCGCCGATCACTTCATGACCCCGCTGGTGGCCACCGTCTGGTCCGGCGGACCGCGCACGACCATGGAGATTCCCGCGCGCTACCTGTTCGTGTTCCTGCAGCAGCACGGGATGCTCTCGGGATCTGAGTCGGCGACCACGCGCACCGTCGTCGGCGGGACGGCCGGCTACGTCGACGCCATCGCCGAACACGTCGACGAGGTGCGCACCGGCACCCCGGCCGGCGCCGTGCGGCGCATCCCCGATGGGATCGAGCTGCGCGCCGGCGGGGCGTTGCGCGAGTTCGATGCCGTGGTCATCGCGACCCGGGCGGATCAGGCACTGCAGGCACTGCACGAACCCACCGACGCCGAACGGGCAGCGCTGGGGGCCATCCGGTACTCGACCGAACACGTCTGCGTGCACACCGATACCTCGGTGTTGCCGACCCGGCCCGCCGCCAGGGCGCTGCGGAACTATCTGTTGCCGGAGAGCGGGCGGGATGCGCTGATCACCCATGACATCGGTCGGCTGTTGGGCGTGACGGGTCCGCACCACTACCTGATGACCCTCGGCGGTTCCGGGCGGGTGGACCCGGCCGCGGTGATCACCGAGCTGACCTACCAGCGTCCGCTATACACGACGGAATCCATTGCTGCCCAACGATTGTTGCCGCTACTGAACGATGACAGGGTGGTATTCGCGGGCGCCTATCACGGCTGGGGATTCCGCGAGGACGGCGCCGCCTCCGGCGTGCGTGCCGCCGAGCGGTTGGGAGCACAGTGGCCGGCGGCACGGGAATCCGAGGCGATGCCATGTTGATTGCCTTCGGCGTCGTCAGTACGTCTCGGGCGCAAGCCATTTCGGACCGGCCGAGCAGCCAGGGACGGCGGTTCACGCAGATGGGAGGTCGCAGATGAAACGGGGCATTCCGTGACGCTGCTCGACGAGCCCGCTATTCTACGGAACGTGACGTCAGACCTCGACGCATTGCTGCGCCGGGTAGCGCAACGCGATGTGGACGCCTTCGCCGCGTTCTACGACCACACCAGAGCCAGGGTGTTCGGTCTGGTCCTGCGGGTTCTGCGGGATCCCGGGTACAGCGAGGAAACCACCCAGGACATCTATCTGCAGGTCTGGCGCAATGCCGGGGACTACAACCCGGCGATGGGCACGCCGCTTTCCTGGCTGATGACCTTGGCGCACCGTCGCGCCGTCGACCGGGTGCGCTCGGAGCAGGCCGGCGCCGACCGCGAATCCCGCTACGGTGCCGCGACCGTGGAACCTCCCGTCGACCAGGTCGCCGACCGGGTGCTCGACAACGAGGATTACCGCCAGGTGACCCAGTGCCTGGGTGCGCTGACCGACAAACAACGCGAGTGCATCGAACTCGCCTATTACGACGGATTGACCTATGTCCAGGTCTCCGACCGGCTGTCGGCGAACTTGGCGACCATCAAATCGCGGATGCGCGACGCGATCCGCGGACTCCGCAACTGCCTGGGGGCAGCATGACCAGCCCACATGATGATCTGTTGGCGTTGGCGACCGCCTACGCGCTGCACGCGGTCGACGACGCCGAGCGCGCCGATATCGACCGGCGACTGAGCGCGGCGCCTGCGTCCGTCGCCGAGGAGTTCGCCACCGAGGTCCGGCAGGTCCGCGAGGCCATGGCTCTCATCTCGTCGGCCACTGCCACCGAACCGTCCGATCAACTGCGCGACCGGGTGCTGGCCGCCGTCGACGCCGATCCGGTGCGTCAGCTGCGTCGCCGCGAACCCCGGCGGTGGACGACCCTGCTCACCGCCGCCGCGGCCGCCGTGGTGGTCGGTGTCGCCACCTTCGGGATCGGCTGGTCATTGCGTCCGGTGCCACAAGCCACCACGGCCGAACAGATCTTCGCCGCGCCCGACGTCCGTACGGTGTCCGGTGACATCCCGACCGGCGGCACGGCTACCGTGGTGTTCTCCCGCGAACGCAACGCCGGGGTGCTGGTGATGAACAACGTCAACCCGCCCGCGAACGGCACCGTCTATCAGATGTGGTTGATCGACGACGCCGGACCGCACTCGGCGGGCACCATGAACGCCAAGGCGATCGCCCCGTCGACGACGGCGGTGCTGCCCGATCTCGGCGACTCGATCACGCTGGCCTTCACCGTCGAACCCGGTGAGGGTTCGGCCGCGCCCACCAGTACACCGTTTGCCTCCCTGCCGCTGACCTAGGTGCCTACCATCGGGCCCATGTTCCGATTCGGATTGGGCCTGCGCGACACCTCCTCGGCGGCGACGGTGCGCTCGGCGGCCCGTCGCGCCGAGGATCTCGGCTACGACATCGTGCTGGTGCCCGACCACCTCGGCGCACCGGCACCGTTCCCGGTGCTCTCTTCCATCGCCGCCGTCACCGAGACACTGCGGCTGGGCACCTTCGTGCTCAATGCCGGGTTCTACAAACCGGCCCTGCTGGCGCGTGACGTCGCGGCATTGCATGAGCTGTCGGCGGGTCGTTTCGAGGTGGGCCTAGGCGCCGGCTACGTGCGGGAGGAGTTCGAGGCCGCCGAGCTACCTTTCCCCTCCGCGCGGCAACGGGTCGAGTATCTGGAGCACGTCACCGCGCACCTGGCCGAGCACGTTCCCGATGTGCCGATCATGATCGCCGGTGGTGGCGACCGGCTTTTGACCGTGGCCGCGCGGTGGGCGGCGATCGTCGGCGTCACCGGCGGTAGTGGAGAGGATCCGCTTGCCGAACGGATCGCGTTCCTGCGTTCCGTTGTCGGTGAGCGCTTCGCCGATATCGAACTCAATGTTGCCATCACCGCGGTACCCACCGACGGCTCCGGGATCCCGAACCTGGCCATGACCCGGCACTACGCGCCGGGCCTGACCGATGAGCAACTGCTGGAGCTGCCCGGGGTGTTGTCCGGGTCGGTCGACGAGATGGCCGCCAAGGTGCGCCGGCTGGCCGACGAGTACGGGGCGAGCTACCTGGTGGTGCAGGAGGCCCATGCTGAGGCGTTCGGGCAGGTCATCGCCGCGCTGCGCTGATTTTCTGTTGTGCCGCAAAACAATTGGATCGACCCGCGCTCATATGGCCGGATCGTGACGCGCGCCACTTCAAGCCGGAGGTTTTCGACGGACGTGGGGTGGGCATCCACTGCACGCAGACGTTTGGTGGGGTTGAGAACACAGCACACCGTTCACGCGACCAGCAAGGGAGCCGACATGGGTGACAGCAATGGAGCAGCAGAGGGCATTTCGGGCGTCGTCGAGGGCGCCAAGGGCAAGCTGAAGGAAGCGGCCGGCGCCGTGACCGGCAATGACGACCTCCGCCGCGAGGGCGAGGCCCAGCAGGACAAGGCCGACGCCCAGCGCGACGTGGCCAAGAAGGAAGCCGAGGCCGAAGCCGCACGCGGCTCCGCCGAGGCCAACGAGGCCCGCCAGAAGGCCGCCGAAGAGTCGAAGTAGGTCTTATCCCAGAAGGGGACGGTTCGCCCAGAACCGTCCCCTTCTGCGTGTCCTGAGTTCGTCGCCCGCGATCCAGCGGACGCGCGTGGAGGGGAGTCAATTAGACTTCTGCAGGTCTGCCTCGGCAGGTGCCGCCCCCGTAGCTCAGGGGATAGAGCACGGCTCTCCTAAAGCCGGTGTCGCAGGTTCGAATCCTGCCGGGGGCACTCTGGGATACTGCGAGACCTTGGCATGGCCGTCGACCTACGCGGTAGCGGAGTCGTCCGCGACACAAGCCAACAATCGGCGAAGTGCACGGAATCGGGAGTTGCACCGCGTCCGCTGTGCCTATGCTCCCACGATGAAGAAGGTTGTCGGCGCGCGAATCGGGATGTCGCTCCTAATGACGGTGATGGGGCTGGCGACGTTCGCGCCGCACGCCGCCGCCAATCCTTACTCCGGGGCGGACGACGCGCACGTTCAGTTCTTCAGGTCGCCGACGGGCAACATCCAATGCGAAATCAACTTCGGACGCGCCCCCGCCGCTGCAGGCGCGGAATCTATGCCGGACGGGGTCTACTGCATGTCCCAGCAACCACTACAGAGCGTACAAATCCGCGCCGATGGGTCGCTGACGGACGTCTGCACCGGCCCGACCTGCGGCAGTGACGGGCCCACAGATCAGGGCGTCCTCGCCTATGGCCAGAGCGCAACGCTCGGGCCGTTCACCTGCCTGTCGGAGGAGTCGGGGATGACCTGCACCGCCAATGGCCGGGGATTCGAAATCTCGACCGCCGGCATCTTTGCGGTGTAGCGACCCGCTTCGGTCACTGCACCGCCAGCTCGTCACACCACCGCCGCGCGCGCTGCTCGACGAACTGCCGCGCCTTCTCGATATCGGGGTGCTGGTAGCGGTCCTGGTCCAGATGGCTCACCTCGGAGCGGAACTCGTTGAACAGCTTCGCCGTCTCCGGTGAGAGCCGCAGCCCCTCGTTCAGGTCGATGGCCTGCGCGGCGGTCAGCAACTCGATACCCAGAATGTAGGTCAGGTTGTCGATGACCTGCATCAGCTTGTAGGCCGACGTCCCGCCCATGCTCACATGGTCCTCCTGCAGCTGGCAGGTGGCGATGGTGTCGACACTGGCCGGGGCCGAGAGCACCTTGTTCTCGTTGACCAGGGCGGCCGAGGTGTACTGCGGGATCATCAGCCCGGAATCCAGGCCGGGCTTGGCCACCAGATAGTCCGGCAGGCCGTGCTGGCCGGAGAGCAGTTGGTAGGTGCGGCGTTCGGAGATGCTCGACAGATCCGTCAACGCGATCGCCAGCAGGTCCATCACCATCGCCGACGAGGCGCCGTGCAGGTTACCCGCGCACAGTTCGGTGCCCTCCTCGTAGAAGAAGACCGGATTGTCCGAGACGGTGTTGCATTCCTGCTCGATGATCTGGGTGGCGAAGTTGATCGCCTGACGCGCCGCGGCATGCACCTGCGGCACACAGCGATACGAGTACGGATCTTCGTGGGCGATATTGCACTGTGGCAGCTCGTGGTGGTTGCTGCCCTCCAGCAATGTCTCGAGGTTCTTGGCGACCGTGACGCGCTCGGGGTGCCGCCAGGTCTTCTCCAGCAGCGGTTGGTAGAAGCTCTTGGCGGTGCTGAAGCCCTGAATGCTCAACGCCGTCACAAGATCTGCGAACCGGATCAGGGTGCGGGCACGCAGCAGGCAGTCGACGGCGATCGCGTTGATGTACTGCACGCCATTGGTCAGCGCCAGCCCCTCCTTGGGGCGCAGCCGCAGCGGCTCGAAGCCCTCGCCCGCTAGCATCGTGGCGGCGTCGACGAGTTCGCCCCGGTAGTAGACCTTCCCTTCGCCGATCAGCGGCAGGGCCAGATGCGCCAACGGCGCGAGATCGCCACTGGCACCGACGGTTCCCTTCTTGGGGATGGCCGGCACGATGCCGCGGCCCCAGAAGTCGAGCATGCGGTTGACGGTGTTCGGCGTGATACCGCAGTAGCCGCTGCGGAAGGTGAGCAGCTTGATGACCGTGGTGATCCGGCTGATCCGCGCGGGCATCGGCTCTCCCACCCCGCAGGCATGCGACAGCAGGTGGCGGTGCTGCAGTTCGGACTGCTCGTGTTCCTCGATGCGCCGCACGCACAGCGAGCCGAATCCGGTGTTGATCCCGTAGATGTGGCGGTCCTCGCCCGCGATGCTGGCAATGTAATCCGCACCGCGGCCGATGCACTCCTGCACCTCGCCGTCGAGAGTGAGTTCCTGTGCGTTGTCGACGATATCGGCGATATCGTCGAGGCGATAGAAGTCCAGCGAGATACTACGAGTTTCTGTCATCACTTCGTCTTTCTGATGTTCGATGGTGGCGCGGCAGCCGCTGATTCAGCGAGCCGCCGCGGAACAACGGTCTTTGACGGTGGCGAGCCGTTCGATACTTCCCAGGGCCTCGTGGGCGTCGACGCCGAAATCGACAAGGCAGGCGATATCGTCGACACCGATCCCGGCGAATCGTCCAGCGACATCGACGCATTGATCGATATCGCCGAGCAGGCCCACACCGTCGAAGTACCGTTCGACGCGCAGGTCGAGGAGTTCGTCGAGGATGTCGTCGTCATAGCCGTCACCGTCGGCCGATGCGGCCGCCGCCTTGATGTCGAGCTGCAGGGCCGAACCCAGGTAGTGGCGCAACGGCGCGGCGGCCACCGCTCGTGCATGGTCGGCGTCCGCACCGACGAAGGTGTGCAACATGACGGTGACGCAACCGGTTTCGGGATCGTGACCGGCCGACCGCCGGGCCTGGCGATACTGGCCGATCAGCTCGGCCAGCTCCGCGAAATCCTGGGTGATCATATGGGTCAGCAGGTTCGCTCCCGCGGCGCCGGCGCGCACGAACGTCTCGGCGGTGCCCCCGGTGGTGATCCACACCGGCAACTGGGGTTGCACCGGCCGCGGGGTCAGCTCGACCTCGACCTGCGCGCCGACGCCGTTGGTCCGCCGGATCCGCTGCCCGCGCCACAGCGCGTGCACCGTGTCGATCTGTTCCCACATCAGGTCCTTGCGACCGCCGTACTGCGCGGGCGCCAGGGCGAAGTCATTCGGATTCCACCCGGAGCCGAAGGACACCGCGGCCCGGCCGCCGGACAGGTTGTCGATCATCGACCAGTCCTCGGCGATCAGCAGCGCATCGTGCAACGGCGAGATGACGCTGCCCGCCCGCAACTGAATGTTCTCGGTCACCGCGGCCAGCGCCGCATTCGTGACGACCGGGTTCGGGAAGACACCACCGAATTCGTCGAAATGTCGCTCGGGGGTCCAGATTCCGGCGAAACCCTGTCGGTCGGCGATCCGCGCGGCATCCAGGAGCAGCTGGTAGTGCCGTTGGGCGTCACCGGTGGCCAGGCTGGCGAAAAACATCAGGGAGAAGTTCATCGCGCGGCGCGCACCCCCGCCGTACCGCCGATCACCGGACTGGCCGGGGCCGATGCCGCGGCGATGGCCAGACCCTGGATCGTCGGATCATCGATGAACGTGCCCAGGCTGATGCGCACCCCGAACTGTTTGCGCACCCGCGACAGGATCCGGGTGGCCACCAGGGAATCTCCACCGATCCGGAACAGGTTCGCCGACCGTGAGATGCCCTGCTGTTTGAGCAGGTCCTGCCAGATCTGGGCGATGGCCACCTCCACCTCACCGGTGGGTTGGTCGCCGTCGTCCTGGTGGGGCTCCCCTACGGCCAGCTGCGCCACCGCGGGCCGGTCGATCTTGCCGTTGGCGTTGCGCGGCAGGTGCGCTACCGCGATGACGGTCGAGGGGACCATGTACGCGGGCAGGGCGGCGGCGAGTTGTTCCCTGACGGACTCGGGATCGAAATCGTCCGCCCGCTGTGCCACGGCGAAGACCACCAGGGTGGTCGCCCCGGTCGGCGAGGTCCGCACGTCGGCGGCGGCCGCGAGCACCGC
This sequence comes from Mycolicibacterium neoaurum ATCC 25795, assembly GCF_000691525.1. Lineage (GTDB taxonomy): Bacteria > Actinomycetota > Actinomycetes > Mycobacteriales > Mycobacteriaceae > Mycobacterium > Mycobacterium neoaurum. The sequence goes on along the minus strand of NZ_JMDW01000003.1, from coordinate 299,242 downwards.
ACCGGTGTTCATGACCGCGGCTTCCACATCCTCCAACTCGACGCGCTGACCATTGATCTTCACCTGATTGTCGGTGCGGCCGAGGAAAAGCAGCTCCCCGCCGGATAATCGGCGCGCGACGTCGCCGGTGCGGTAGATCACCTCGCCGGTATCGGGCACGGTGACGAAACGATTCTCGGTCGCCGCGTCATCGTTCAGATATCCCTTGGCCAGATAGGAACTGGCGATGCAGATCTCGCCCTCGTCGCCCACGTTCCCGTCCTGATCACGCAGGGTGACCGTCCGGCCGGGAATGGCGTGCCCGATCGGGACGGTGCCCAGGTCGGCGGGCAGCTCCCCGATCGGGTAGAAGGTCGCCGCCACCACCTCGGTGGGGCCGTAGACGTTGACCAGTTTCGTGGTGGGTGAGAGCAGCTGACGCGATCGCGCGACCACCGACGGTGACAGGGCCTCGCCGACGAACAGGACGGTGGCAAGCTGCGGCAGGTCGGCACCGGTCTGTTCGATCTCCGCGAGCAACGTGGCCCAGTGCCCAGACACGATCTGCAGCAGCGAAATACGTTCTGTCCGCAGCCACTGCGCCAGCGCGGCGGGATCATTGCGGATCTCATCGGAGACCGAATGGACGGATGCACCGCGGGTCAACGCCCCGAAGATCTCACAGAACGACACGTCGAACCCGGGTGGCGCCAGCGCCGCGACCCGGCTGCCCGCGGACACCCCGAACGCCACCGCCTGCCAGTCGACGAACTGCTGCAGCGTGGCATGCCGGTGCGGGATGCCCTTGGGCAAACCCGTGGATCCGGAGGTGAACGCGATATATGCAGGATCGTTGCAGGTCACATCGGGTCGGTCGAATCGCGTGGACGTCGAAGCGGCGGGGGTGGTCGACAGTTGCGGCAGGTGAGCGAACTCGTCCTTGACGAGCCTGCGGTGCTCCTGCGGCGCGTCATCGTCGATCAGGATGGCCCCTGGCCGTGCCGCACTGATGACATGCCGAACCCGGTCGACGGGGTGCGCCGGGTTGGCGACGACGAAAACGCCACCAGCGGTGAGTGTTCCGAACATCGCGATGACCATCGACGGGCCGCGATCGGCGATGATCACCACGGGCGTCTGCGGCTGCAGACCGGCATCGGTGAGGGCGTCGGCCAGCCGACGGGATGCCTTCTCCAGTTCGACATAGCTCAGTTCAGACCGCCCCGCCTCGGTCACATGCGACAGTGCGAGGGAACCCGGAAGCCGCTCGGCGTGGCGCCAGAACATGTGATGGAGTACCTGTTCGGCCATCGTTTCGTGCGTCTCCTTCGCAAATGCAGACCTTGCTGGCGTCGCCGCCCGCAGAGACTATCCCACGGCAAGTTAAGTTAGCCTAAGCTGCCGTCAGTAGAAAGACGTCCGGTGCCCGGTGCGCTATCGGCCCTGCGTGGGTGCACTTCGCATCGGTGAGCCGCCCTCTACCACCAGACCCGGGAGCGCATACATGCATGCTGTCGACGAGCGCGAAGCGTCCTACGGCGAGGCTCGGCTGTGGTCGCTGTACCGCCTGGACGGCCCGACTGCGGCAAACAATGTGCCACTGGCCGTCGAGTTCCAGGGACCGCTGGATGTCGACGCACTGAACAACGCGGTGGTCGCCGTTGCCCGGCGCCATGTTCCGTTGCGCACGGTGTACGCCGAGATCGACGGACGGCTCCACCCGACCATCGTCGATCCCGAGGCCGCCGCCCTGGAGGTCATCGAATGCCGCCGGGAAGACCTGACGACGGTGCGGGCCGACCTGGAGAACTGGGCCTGCGACCTGGGCACCGAGATCCCGTTCCGCGCTCGGTTGCTGCGGGTGTCGGCCGACGAACACGTGCTGTCGCTGGTTGTCCACCACATCGCCATCGACGGCAACTCGATCGGCCCGCTGTTCGACGACCTGCAACGCAGCTACCGCGCACACCGAGACGGTGCCGGTGACGCGGGCGAACCGCCCTCGGCCCAATACCACGATTACGTGCACTACCACCGCGAACTCCTGGAGACCCCGGGCCTGCAGGACGAACAGCTCGACCACTGGCGCGAGGTGCTCGACGGCGCCCCTGCCGAGGTGGCACTGCCGCTGGACCGACCACGCCCACAGGTGCGCAACTACCGCGGCGATGCGGTGCTGATCCCGCTACCCGATGAGCTGTCCCGACGGGTGACAGATATCGCGCGGGCAACCGATGTCACACCGTTCGTCGTGCTCTCCAGCACGGTGGCCGCGGTGCTCTCCCGGCTCGGTGCCGGTGACGACATCCCGCTCGGCACGCCGGTGGCAGGCCGACTCGAAGAGGAATTCGACGACCTGGTCGGCTTCTTCATCAACATGCTGCCGCTGCGGCTGGACCTCAGCAGTCATCCGCGGTTCTCCGAACTGCTGCAGCGGGGCCGTCGCACGCTGTTCGCGGCGCTGAGCAATCAGGAAGTCCCGTTCGAGAAGATCGTCGACGCCGTCAACCCGGTCCGCTCCCCGAACCGCAACCCACTGTTCCAGACGATAGTGTCGCTGCAGCCGGCGGATCCGGAACGCCTCGATCTCCCCGATGTCCAGGGCCGCCTGCTCGACCCCGTGATCACCCCCGCCGCATTCGATATCGCATTCGAATTCTTCGACCTGCCCTCCGGGGGACGCCGGCTGCGAATCATCTACAGCACCGACATCTTCGACCGCACCGGTGTCGAACTGCTCGGCCGCCGACTACTCGGCGCGCTCGCCGCGGTGACCGCCGACCCCGATATCCGGCTCGGCGACATCCCCCTCGTCGACGACGCCGAACGCTGGTCCGCCGTGGGCATCGGACCTGCCGGACTGCGCGCCACCGTCACCGAACTGTTCGACGCGCAGGTGCGCCGCGCCCCCCGCAGCATCGCACTGCGCCACGGCGACAACGAGATCCGCTACGACGAACTGTCCGACGCCGCCGACCGGCTCGCCGGCGCACTGGCCGAAGCCGGCGTGCGCCGCGGTGACACCGTCGCCATCGCACTGTCTCGCGGCACCGACCTGGTGATCGCGCTGCTGGCGGTGTTACGCGCCGGCGCAGCGTATCTGCCGATCGACCGGCGCTACCCGGCGCAGCGTGCGCAGTACATGTGGTCCGACGCGCAACCCCGCGTCATCATCATCGACGACGCGAGTGCGCCGGACTGGTCCGACCATCCCGCGGTGCCCGTCACCGCCCGTGCGCAACCGCCCGCAACCGCACCGCTCGACCCCGACGATGCGGCCTACGTCGTCTACACCTCGGGCAGCACCGGGCGGCCCAAAGGAGTGATCGGCACCCACGGTGCACTGGCCAACCGCCTGTGGTGGGCCGCCCGATCATGGTCGGCCCGGGTCGGAGCAGACATCCGGATCGCCAAGAGCTCCATCGGTTTCATCGACGGCAGCACCGAGATACTCGGCGGACTGCTGGCCGGCGCACTGGTCGTCATCGCCGACGACGACACCGCAGGCGACGGTGACGCACTGACCGAACTGATGGAACAGGCAGGCGCCACACAGATACTCGCGGTCCCCAGCCTGGCCGGGGCCATCGCCGAGGCCGCCCCCGAGCGGCTCGGCTCCGTCGCGCGGTGGATCTGCAGCGGTGAGCGACTCGATTCCTCGACGGTGGCGGCACTGCGGGCGGTGTCCCCCAACGCCGAACTCGTCAACTCATACGGTTCGACCGAGGTTGCCGGTGATGTGTCGACGGCCATCGTCGACGACGGACGGATATCGCTGGGTCGCCCCGTACCCGGGGTCACCATTCACATCCTGGGACCCCACCTGGAAGTCGTACCGCCAGGCGTCGCGGGTGAGATCTATGTCAGCGGACTCCAATTGGCACGCGGCTACGTCGGTCAACCGGGACCCACCGCCACACGTTTCGTCGCCAACCCGCACGGCGGAGCCGGGGAGCGGCTCTACCGCACCGGTGACATCGCCAGGTGGACACCCGAGCATCAGATCGAATACCTGGGCCGAGCGGATGACCAGGTGAGCCTGCACGGATTCCGCATCGAGCTCGCCGAGGTCGAATCCGCCCTCGCCGCGCTACCCGGTGTGCACAACGCCGCCGCGGCGGTCCGGGAGAACCCGGCCGGGGGCAGGCGACTGATCGGCTACGTCACCGCCGAGGACAACGTCGACCCGGAAGTCTGCCGGGCCGAGCTGGCCCGCCGGCTGCCCGACTACATGGTCCCCGCGACCCTGGTCCAGCTTCCCGAAATGCCGCGTGGCGCAACCGGAAAGATCGATCGCCTGGCGCTGCCCGATCCGGAATTCACCGGTGTCGCCGCCGGGCGCGCGCCCCGCACCGAGTTCGAGACGGTGCTCTGCGAGGCGATGGCCACGGCGGTCGGGATCGCGGTCGTCGGCGCCGACGACCAGTTCTTCGCCATGGGCGGCGACTCGATGTCGGCCATCCGCGTCGCATCGCTGGCACGCGGCCGCGGCGTCGCGGTCACGCCCCGGCAGGTGCTCGAACACCCCACACCCGCGGCACTGGCCACGGTCGCGCGCGGTGTTGTGGCCGACAGCCACTCCGCTACAGCAGGCACCTCCGCGGCCATCGAACTCAGCGCCGCCGACCGTGCGGAACTGTCCGCCCTCGGGCCGATCGACACGGTCCTGCCACTGCTGCCCCTGCAGTACGGGATGTACCTGCATTCGGCCTATACCGAGCCGGAGACCGACCTCTACCGCATCCAACAGATCGCCCACCTGAGTGGCCCGCTCGACCCCGATGCCCTGCACGAAGCAATCCGGACGGTCATCGCACGGCACCCTGCCCTGCGGGTGGCGATGCACACACTGGTCGATGGATCACCGGTGCAGGTGGTCTTCGACGATATCGAACCTCGTTGGCGCACTGTCGACCTACGCGGTACCGACTCCGACGCGGCACAGGCCGAACTATTGCGCATCGCCGCCACCGAACAGGCCGCGCCGCTGCCCCTCGACCGGGCGCCCCTGCTTCGCCACGTCCTGGTGTCGCTGGCCGATGATGACCACCGGCTGGTCCAGTCGATGCACCATATCGTCGCCGACGGCTGGTCGCTGTCATCGATGTTCGACGAGATCGCGCGGGTCCACAACGCGATCGTGGCCGGCTCCTCGCCGGACATCGCCGTCGACGGCTTCGCCGATTTCGTCGCACAGACCGAACGTCGCGCCGAGAATTCCTCGCGGGCATGGGAAACCATCCTGGCCGAGGTCCGTCCCACCCTGCTCGCCGGAACCGACTCGCGCGCGGTGGCGAGCCAGGACCACCGCGACGTGACCGCCAGTCTGTCTCGCGCTCGCACCGAACGTCTCTATGCGGCCGCCCGGCATGCGGGTGTCACCGCGGCCACCGTCGTGCACGCGGCGTGGGGCCTGGTGCTCGGTCGCCGGCTCGGGATCGACCGCGTCGTGTTCGGTTCGCTGGTCTCCGGGCGCGGAACGGGCCATCCCGGTGTCGAATCGATCGTCGGCCTGCTGATCAACACGGTACCGGTGCCGCTGTCGTGGCAACCCACGGACAGCCTGGGCTCGGTGGCCGCCCGACTGCAGGAACAGCAGAACCGCGTGCTGGAGGCCCAGCACGCGCGGCTCACCGACCTGACCCGATCCGCCGGAACCCGCACCCTGTTCGACAGCGTCGTCGTGATGGAGAACTTCCCGGACACGGGCGCCACCGACGGTGCTCGAAACGCTCTGACCTACCGGGGATTCGACGGCTCCAGCGTGAAGACCGACTATCCGGTCGCGCTGGTCGCCGACGCCGCCGCCGACCTCGAGCTGCGACTCGACTACGAACCCGGCCTGATCGGCGCCGCACCCGCCGGCGATCTGCTCGACGATGTCGTGACCATCCTCGAGGCGTTCGCGGCCGACCCCGCCGCGACGATCGCAGCGCTGCCCCCGGTACATGCGGTAGCCGCGACAACAACCACAGCAACCGTCTCAGCCGGTGCACCCGCCCCAACCGCCGACGCAGCGGTCGTGGCGCAGCTGGCCGGCCTCTACACCGATCTCCTGGGTGTCCCGGCCGGCGCAGACGACGATTTCTTCACCCTCGGCGGTGACAGCGTGCTGGTGATCCGCCTCGCCGGACGCGCGCGCCGCAGCGGACTTCCGCTCAAGCCCCAGGTGGTCTTCGCCCATCGGACGCCCGCCGCGGTGGCAGCCGCCCTCGCCGCCGAATCCGAGACGCGCGCGTCGACCCCCGTCGCAGACGGGCCACTGCTGGAACTCTCCGCGGCCGAACGCGACCGGGTGGCGGCGGCAACCGAACGCACCGTCGTCGACGTGTGGCCGCTGTCGCCCCTGCAGGCGGGGATCTACTTCCAGGCCCGCTACGCGGAGAACGCCGCGGTCTACATCCTCCAGAACGTCATCGAGCTGCGCGACAACGTCGACATCGCCGCCATGCAATGGGCGTATGCACTTGTGCTGGAACGTAACCCCGTGCTGCGGTCTGGGTTCGTGGCCGACGATCTGCCCCACCCGGTGGCCTTCATCGCCGGCGACCCGTCCTGCCGCGTGCAGCTCGTCGATCTCTCCGAAGGCGACCGGGACAGTGCCGTAACCGACACCCAACGGTTGATCGAGCAGGACCGACACGTTCCCTTCGACATGACCGCGCCGCCGTTGTCGCGGCTCACCGTCATCCGCAGGCGCGGCGGTGACGCGCTGATCCTGAGCTGCCATGTCCTGCTGATGGACGGTTGGTCACGCGAACTGCTGATGCGCGACCTGCTCAGCGCCTACGCGATGGCCACGCAGGGACGCCTCAGCCCGCCGCGCGGTCCCGCGCACGGTTACCAGGATTATCTGCGTTGGCTGGGCGCCCAGGACAGCACGGCCGCCGCCGACTACTGGGCTCACGTCCACGACGGACTCACCGAACCGACCCTGCTGCTGCCCGAGGCCGCGGGTGCCGAACCGGCGATGACCTCGCGGGTCGACCTACAGCTGTCCGACGATTGCGCGCACGCGCTTCGGGAGACCGCACAAAAACTCGGCGTCACGCTCAACGCGCTGCTCACCACCGCGCTCGGCATCGTCCTCGGTTATGAGACCGGCCGCGACGACGTCGTTTTCGGCACCACCGTCGCCGGCCGCCCCACCGAAGTGGACGGCTCCGACGCGGTCATCGGGTTGTTCCTCAACACGGTTCCGGTGCGCCTGCGCCTCGATCCCGGCGCATCGGTGGCCGACACCGTGCGCGGTGCACAATCGGATCGCCTGCGATCCCTCGACCATGAGTTCCTCGGCCTCGGCGATATCCAGCGCGCGGTGGCCGACGCACACCGCGGCTCCGGTCTGCTCGCCGGCGGCGGCGCGTTGTTCGACAACTTGTTCGTGCTGCAGAACTTCTGGAGCGACGAGGCGTTCGCCGATGCCGAGAGCGAATTCGGCATCCTGCGCCATGACACCTTCGACGCGTCCCACTACCCGCTGACGTGGGTGGTCGCACCCGGGGACACCCTCGCGGTGAAACTGGAGTACCGACCCGATTTCGTCACCGAATCGGCCGCTCGACGCCTACTGGACCGCTACCGCACCGTCGTCGAATTCCTTTCCACCCGACCCGATGCCACGCTGTGCTCCGTCGCGGTCCAGCTCCCCGACGAACGTGACGGCCGTGCCGACCGCAGCAGGTGGGCCCATCACGAGGTACCCGACCTGACCATCGCCGAGATGCTCGCCGACTACACCGACGGCGACAGCACGGCACTGGTGTACGGATCGTCCTCGGTCACCCGCACCGAACTGGACCAGCGGGTCAGCCGACTGGCCGGTCTGCTTGCCGCCGAGGGCATCACCGGCGAGGACACCGTCGCGCTGGCCATCCCCCGCTCCATCGACACCGTGGTCGCCCTGTTCGCAGTGTTGCGTGCCGGTGCGGCGTACTTGCCGTTGGAGCTGGACTATCCCGACGAGCGCCTGGCCGTGATGCTCGACGACGCCCGTCCGCGCATCCTGCTCACCACGACGGCGGTGCGCGAGCGCATCGAAGCCATCACCCCGCCGGACTGCCTGCGGATCACGTTGGACGACGCGGAAATCCACAGTGCGTTGGACGCGCTGCCGCCGAGCTGGACCGGCGAACGACCCACGCCGGACCGCCCGGCGTATGTCATCTACACATCCGGGTCCACCGGTAAGCCCAAAGGTGTCGTCACGCCCTACCGCGGCCTGACCAACATGCACTTCAACCACCGCGAAGCCATCTTCGCCCCCGCGATCGCCAAGGCCGGCGGCCGGCGGCTGCGCATCGCCCACACGGTCTCCTTCGCATTCGACATGTCCTGGGAAGAACTGCTGTGGCTGGTCGAGGGGCACGAGGTGCACATCTGCGACGAGGTATTGCGCCGTGACGCGGCCGCACTCGTGGCGTACTGCCGGGCACACCTGATCGACGTCATCAACGTGACGCCGACCTACGCCCAACTGTTGTTCGAAGAGGGCCTGCTCGACGACGGTGCACACCACCCCGTCCTGGTCCTGCTGGGCGGTGAGGCGGTGCCACCGTCGGTGTGGGACCGGCTCCGCGACGACCCCACCACCTACGGCTACAACCTCTACGGACCCACCGAGTACACCATCAACACCCTCGGTGGCGGCACCGACGACAGCGCCGAACCCACCGTCGGGCAGCCGATCTGGAACACCGATGCGCATATTCTCGACCCGTGGCTGCGCCCCGTGGCCGACGGCCGTCCCGGCGAGCTCTACATCGCCGGTGCCGGCCTGGCACGCGGCTACGCGCACCGATTCGGCTTGACGGCGCAGCGTTTCGTCGCCAATCCGTACCCCACCGCCACCGCACCGGCGGGCACCCGGATGTACCGCACCGGTGACCTGGTCCGGCGCGGCGCCGACGGCAATATCGAGTTCCTCGGCAGGACCGACGAGCAGGTCAAGATCCGCGGGCACCGCGTCGAACTCGGTGACGTGGAGTCAGCGATCGTCGCCCATCCGGGCGCCGCCCAGGCCGCGGTGATCGCCACCGACGACCCACGGGTGCCGGGCACACAACGACTCGTCGCCTATCTGGTGCCCGCCGCGATTCCCGAGGACGACCGCACGGCCGCCGAAAGCGCCCACGTCGGCGAATGGGAACAGATCTACTCCGACGAATACTCGACGATCTCCACCGCAGTGTTCGTCGAGGACTACGCCGGCTGGGATTCGAGCTACGACGGTGCACCCATTCCGTTCGAGGAGATGTCGGAATGGCGAGCCACGACGGTGGCCGCCATCGCCGGGTTGTCCCCGGCACGGATCCTCGAGATCGGCGTCGGCACCGGATTGTTGCTCGGACAGCTCGCGCCACGGGTCGACGAGTACTGGGGCACCGACCTGGCCGCACCGGTGATCGAGGCGTTGAGCAACGAACTGCGCAGCGATCCGGAACTGAGCGATCGGATCCATCTGACCGTGGCCCCCGCCGATCGGCTCGGTGAAATCCCCGCCGGCCATTTCGATGTGGTCGTCATCAACTCGGTGATCCAATACTTCCCGTCGGTGCGCTACCTGGCCGACGTGATCGAGAGTGCGGCCCGGCACCTGCGACCCGGCGGTGCGCTCTTCATCGGCGATGTCCGTAACAGGTTGCTGCTGGACACCTTCCACACCGCGATCGCGCTGTCACGAAGTGCCGCTGAGGGCACCGACGCCGAACAGGTTCGGCGGGCCGCCGAACGGGGCGTGGAGCTGGAGAAGGAACTGCTGCTCGAACCCGACTTCTTCGTCGCGCTCGCACACCGTCTCGGCCTGACGGCCGAGATCAGACTCAAGACCGGTGCATTCCACAACGAACTCACCCGGCACCGCTACGACGTGATCCTGCGCGCAGGCACCCCCGTCGCACCGGCGAACCGCCCGGTACTGCACTGGCCCGGTGATCTGGAAGCGGTGAAAGCCGCACTCACAGAAGCAGGTTCGGACGGGTTGCGGGTCACGGCCATCCCCAACGGGCGACTGGCCGGTGAGATCGCCGCGACAGCACACCTCGCGGCGGGCGATATCGCCGGGGCCAGGACCGCACTGCGCAATCCCGCCGGTATCGATCCGTCGCAGCTGTACACGCTCGCCGATGAGACCGGGTGGACGGTCCGACTGACCTGGCATCCCGGCGACCCGGCCCTGATGGATGCCGTGTTCACCCCAACCGACGAGCCGCTCGGCGACCTCTACGCCCGGGCTACCGTCGACCGTCCGTTGGAGGAGCTCGGCAACAATCCTGCCGGGGCGCGCGAGCGCGCGGCGGCCCTCTCGGCACTGCGCCGCCACCTGCGCGACACCCTGCCCGACTACATGGTGCCCTCGGCATTCATCGCGCTGGACCGGATCCCGTTGACCGACAACGGCAAATTGGATGTCCGGGCACTACCCGATGCCGATGCGGCCGCACCGGTCTCTGCCAGCCGCGCCGCCCAGAATCCCGTCGAGGAGCTCCTGGCCGAGTTGTTCGCCGAGGTGCTCGGCGTCGACGAGGTCGGCGTCGAGGACAACTTCTTCGACATCGGCGGTCATTCCCTGCTGACCATCCGGCTGATGAGCCGGGTTCGCAGCGCGATGGGCGCCGAACTCACCATCCGCGATGTGTTCGATGCCCCGACGGTGGCCCAGCTGGCCACCAAACTCCGGCTCGACGGTCCCACCCGCCCGGAGCTGACCACCGCGAAACGCCCCGACCGGCTGCCGCTGTCCGCCGGGCAGGAACGGCTGTTCGTCCTCGAACAGCTCGGCGAAACCGGTGCGGCATACAACTATCCGCTCACATTCCGGCTCCGCGGACCGCTCGATACGGACGCGTTCACCGCGGCGCTGACCGATGTGGTGGACCGCCACGAGGTGCTGCGCACCGTCTTCACAACGCATGACGGCACCCCGCACCAGACCATTCTGCCCGCCGGTGCGCGGGTGCCGGTCACGGTGCTCGACTGCGACGAAGCCGCCGTAGGTGGCCTCGTCGACACCGCGGCGAACCACCGCTTCGACCTGAACACCGACATCCCGCTGCGCGCGACGGTGCTGCGTCTCGCCGAAGACGACCATGTCATCGCGCTGATCCTGCACCACATCGCCGTCGACGAATGGTCGGATGCACCATTGCTCGACGACCTCGCCATCGCCTACCGGGCTCGGCGGGCCGGCCAGGCACCCGCGTGGTCGCCACTGCCCCTGCAGTACGCGGATTACGCGTTATGGCAACAGAACCTGCTGTCCTCCGTAGCCGACGAGCAGACCGCATTCTGGACCGCGACGCTGGCGGGTGCACCGGATGAGCTCGCACTGCCCGCCGACAGGCCGCGCCCGGCCAAGCCCAGCGGCGCAGGCAGCACGCTACAACTGGACCTGCCGGCCTCGGTGGTTGCGGGCCTGCGCCGGATGACCGGCGAGCACCAGGTCAGCACCGTGATGTGCTTCCATGCCGCCGTCGCCGCACTCCTGTACCGCCTCGGCGCGGGTGAGGACATCGTGGTCGGCACACCGGTTGCCGGACGCACCGAGGCCGAGCTGAACCCGTTGGTCGGGTTCTTCGTCAACACCGTGGTGCTGCGCGTCGACGTGTCGGGCAACCCCACATTCGTCGAACTGCTCGACCGGGTTCGCGATGTCGACCTGGCGGCCTTCGATCACCAGGATCTGCCGTTCGACCGAGTGGTCGAGGCACTCAACCCACCGCGTGCCGCGGGACGTAATCCGCTGTTCCAGACGTTCGTCGGCTACCACTACCGCGATGATGCGACCGCCGATGTGCTGAATCTTCCGACAGAGTGGTTGTCGCCCAACGTCACCGCCGCCATGTTCGACCTCGGCTTCACCCTGATCGACAACATCGCCCGTGGGCAGATGACGGTCCTGGCGGAGTTCGCCACCGACCTGTTCGATTCCGACACCGTCGAGCGCATAACCGAACGCCTGCTGGCCCTGCTCACCCAGGTGGTGGCCGAACCCACGATCCGGATAGCGGATTCCGCGGTGTTCCTGCCCGGTGAACGTCAATGGCTCGACACGGTGAGCTCCGGGCCGGTCGCACCGGTATCGCCGGACGACCTCGCCACCATGGTGATCCGTCAGGCGCTGCGCAGCCCCGATGCCGTCGCGGTGCGCGGTGACGAGGCGGATACTGCGCTCACCTACGCCGAGCTCGATGAGTGGTCACGCCGGCTGGCCGCCGAGCTGGCGGGCGAGGGTGCCGGGCCCGGCACGCTCATCGGGGTGGCGCTGCCGCGCTCGGTCGAGCTGATCGTCGCCCTGGTGGCGATCGCCCGGTGTGGTGCGGCATTCTTACCCCTGGACAGTGACTTCCCCGCCGACCGACTGCAGTTCATGCTCGACGACGCGCAGCCGGTGACCGTACTGCGGGACAGCACCCGGATCCGGGCCGCCCGGCACGGTGAAAGCACCACCGGGACAGCCAGATCCGAGAGCCCAGCCCGGGGTGAGCACTGGGCGTATGTGCTCTACACGTCCGGGACCACGGGACGGCCCAAGGGTGTGCCGGTGCCGCACCGCGCCATCGCCAACCGGATCGCCTGGTTGCAGGAGGCCTATCCGCTGTCGGTGACCGACCGGATGCTGGTCAAGACACCGATCAGCTTCGACACCTCGGTGTGGGAGGTGTTCTGGCCGCTCAGCGTGGGCGCGACGCTGGTGCTCGCCCGACCCGGCGGGCACCGCGAACCCCGCTACCTTGCCGAGACCATTGCCGCGCATGGCGTCACCGCCGTGGACTTCGTCCCTTCGGTGCTCGAACTGTTCCTGGACGAACTCGATGTCGACACCGACCACTCGGCTGATCTGTCCAGCCTGACCCGGGTCACCGTGGGTGGTGAGGCACTGTCGCGGGAACTCGCCGAACGGACCGCCCGCCGCCTGGGTGTACCCCTGCACAATCTGTACGGCCCGACCGAGGCCGCCGTGGACGTTCTCGGCTGGACCGCCGACGACGGCCCTGTCGCTATCGGCGTCCCGGGTGCCAACGTCCGTGTCCATGTCCTGGACGGTCGCCTGCGTCCCACTCCCCCGGGCATTCCCGGCGAGTTGTACCTGGCCGGCGTGCAGCTGGCGGACGGATATCTGGGCAGACCGGCACTGACGGCCGAACGTTTCGTCGCCGACCCCTGGGGACCGGCCGGTGCCCGGATGTACCGCACCGGTGATGTGGTGCGGTGGCGGCCGGACGGACAGCTGGAGTACCGCGGCCGCGACGACGACCAGATCAAGGTCCGCGGTGTGCGCATCGAACCCGGTGAGATCGAGGCGGTGCTCGCCAGGCACCCGGCCGTGAGCTCGGTCCGCGTGTTGTTGCGCGCGGGTGCACTCGTCGCCTATTACGTGTGTGCGGGCGCGGATTCGCCTACCGCCGAACAACTCCGGCGCCTCGGTGCGCAATCGCTGCCGATGCACATGGTGCCCGCCGCGTTCGTCGAGCTCGATGCGCTGCCGGTGACGGCGACCGGCAAGCTCGATCGCGATGCGCTACCCGCCCCGCAGCCCTCGCCCGGTTGCGGCAGGCCACCGGTCACGCCGACCCAGGTCACGATATGCGAGCTCGTCGGTGATGTCCTCGGCGTCGAAGCCGTCAGCATCGACGACGACTTCTTCGCTCTCGGTGGGCATTCGCTGTCGGCGATCAGGTTGCTCGGCAGGATCCGCGCGGTCCTGGACGTCGAGTTGAGTCTCCGTGAGCTGTTCGACGCTCCGACCGTCGCCGAACTCTCGACCCGTATCGACCAGGACAGCGGTGTCGCGGCGGTACGGCCGGCGTTGGGTGCGCGGCCAAGGCCCGACCGGGTGCCGCTGTCACCGGGGCAGTCCAGCATGCGGTTGCATTACGCACTGGAGGGACCGAACCCGACCTACAACGTGCCCATGGTGTGGCGGGTGGACGGTAGGTTCGACATCGCGACACTGGAACTCGCGCTACACGACGTGGTCGGACGCCACGAGATCTTGCGGACCATCTATCCCGACCGGGACGGTGTCTTCGAACCTCGTGTCCTCGACCCCGCCGAGGTCGATCTGCAGGTCGAGCTGATCGCCGACCACGAGCTCCGCGACGCGGCACGATACTGCTTCCGCCTCGACGAGGAGATCCCGGTCAAGGTGTACCTCGTTGCCCGGGGCGCCGAGAGCGTGCTGTTGGTCAACATCCACCACATCGCCACCGACGAGTGGTCCGACGAACCGCTGCTGCGTGATCTGCGCACGGCCTATGAGTCCCGTCGCGCCGGGCTGGCACCGCAATGGCCGCAGCTGTCACTGCAGTACGCCGACTACGCGCTGTGGCATGCCGAATTGCTCGACGGTGTCGCCGAGGAGCAGTTGCAGTACTGGCGGGAGGCACTGGCCGGGGTTCCCGAAGAGACCGGCCTGCCGACCGATCACCCACGCCTGCCGACGAATACGTTCCGTGGCGGCACCGTGACAACATCGCTGCCGCCCGAGACCGTCGGCGCGCTACGCGCACTCGCACGCGACAGCCAGTCCACGATGTTCATGGTCGCCCACTCCGCGGTGGTCACGCTGCTGAACCGGATGGGTTCCGGCGACGATATCGTTGTCGGAACGCCGGTGTCGGGGCGATCGGATGTGCTGTTGCACGACCAGATCGGCTATTTCCTGAACACGGTGGTCCTGCGCTCCCAGGTGCGCGGCAGGCAGACCTTCGCCGAGTTGTTGTCCGACAATCGGGCGGGCGTTCTGCGTGCATTCGACCACCAGGACATCCCGTTCGACCGGATCGTCAAGGAGGTGAATCCGATTCGCGTCCGCGGGCAGCACCCGCTGTTCCAGATCATGATGATGTACCTGGTGAGCGGGGACACCGAGCGCATCGAGATCGACGGGATGACCCTTACCGCCGATGAGGTCGATACCGGTACGGCGAAGTTCGACCTGTCGATCGATTTCGTCGAACATGCCGACGAATCAGTCACCCTCACAATGGAATACAATGCCGATCTGTTCGAGGCGTCGACCATCGACGCGCTGCTGGCCCGTCTGGTGGCGGTGCTCGACCGGGTGTCGCAGGACGCGAACATCCGGCTGTCCGATATCGACATGCTGATCGATCCCGAGCCGGACCGGATCGCAGGATGGGAGCACGGCACCGAGCTCACCACCCCGGCGGCAACGCTGACCGCGCTGTTCGAAGCCCAGGTGCGCGCCACTCCCGGTGCCCTGGCGATCATCGACGGCGCGCGGGAGCTGACGTTCGACGAGGTGAACCGTCGGGCCAACCGGCTCGCACGCCACGCGATCGCGCGGGGTCTGGGCGCCGACGATATCGCCGCGCTGGATCTGGCCCGTTCGGCCGATGTCCTCATCGCGATTCTGGCCGTACACAAGGCCGGCGGGGCATATCTGGCGCTCGACGCCGAGTATCCCAGCGAACGGATCGCGCACATGCTCGCCGATGCCCGCCCGGTGCTCACCATCACCGCCGAGACGATGGCCGACGCGGACGGTGACCAGACGCTCTCCGATGCCGACGTCACCGATGCCGAGCGCCGCACCCCAACGCATCCGGATCATGCCGCCTACTTGATCTACACCTCGGGCAGTACCGGGAAGCCCAAGGGTGTCATCGTGCCGCAGCGCAGCATCGTCAACCTGTTCGCCAGCCACCGCGAACGCCTCTACCGGCCGACGATGGCGACCGCGGGTCGCGACCAGCTACGGGTCGGGCACGCCTGGTCGTTCGCGTTCGACGCGTCGTGGCAACCGCAGCTGTGGCTCTACGACGGACACACCATCTGTCTGGTGTCCGACGAGACACGTCGTGATCCGGCGCTGCTGGCCACCCAGCTCGACGACCAGCGATTCGATTTCATCGAGCTCACACCGTCGATGTTCGACAGCGTCGCCCGCGCCGGAGCCGTCCGCGACGGGGTGTGCCGCTTGTCCGCGATCGGTGTCGGCGGCGAGGCCGTCCCGCCGGAGCTGTGGGCCGAGCTGGGCGCGATGCCGGGCACCCGGGCCTACAACCTGTACGGGCCGACGGAGACCACCGTCGACGCCCTGGTCGCCGAGCCCGACGGTTCGCTCGAACCGAAGATCGGTACCCCGGTGTCGAACTCGACGGTCTACGTGCTCGACCAGGGGTTGCGCCGGGTTCCGCCCGGGGTGCGCGGTGAGTTGTACGTCGCCGGAGCAGGTCTGGCGCGCGGGTACCTCGGCCAATCGGCCAACACCGCACAGCGCTTCGTCGCCGATCCCTACCGCGACGGCGAGCGGATGTACCGGACCGGTGATCTTGTCAGCTGGTCGGTCGACGGGCAGTTGGTCTACCACGGCAGGGCCGATGAGCAGGTCAAGATCCGCGGCTACCGGGTGGAGCTCGGCGAGATCGAGTCTGCGCTGCGGGCAGTGCCCGATGTCGCGGACGCGGCCGTCGTGGCCCGCCACGACACGGCCAATCATGCGGTGCTGGTCGGCTATGCGGTGCGGGCCCCCGGTTGCGCACCGGATCCCGCCGAGCTCAACCGGCAACTGTCCACCCGGCTACCGGCCTATATGGTCCCGGCGTCGGTCGTGCTCGTCGAGGCCATTCCGTTGCTGCCCAACGGCAAACTGAACCGGGCCGCTCTGCCGATGCCCGATCTGGCCGCCGCGCCGGCGGTGCCACCGCGCAACGACCTGGAGGCCGCGCTGTGCGATGCGGTCGCCGCGGTCATCGGTTGTGCCGACATCGGTATCCACGACGACTTCTTCGAGCGGGGCGGCGACAGCGTCGCCACGATGCGTCTGGTCGCCGCCGCCCATGCCGCCGGGATCGCCGTCAGTGCGCGTCAGATCTTCGAGCACCGCACCGTCGCCGAACTGGCGACCGTCGCAGAGCTGAGTGCCGAGATGAACCGATGAGAGTGGCTGTCGGCGAACCGATCCCCTGAACACAACACACCGCGAACGCGGCGCGGTCGACGCGCTGCGTTCGCGGTGTGTGTTACCGCGTCGGGGTCAGCTGACGATTGCCGGGACGGTGTCCGGGTTACCGTCGAGCGCCACGGCGAGTTGCGGGGCCAGCCGGTCCAGCAGGTACGGGATCGACAGCACCGAGGCGAAGTAGTAGGCGCAGCTGGCGTCCGAGCCGCCCTGGATGAACACCGAACGGTCCTCACGGGCGACGCGCAGCCGGGAGAAGATCGGATCGGCGGCCAGCTCGGCCTTCAGCGCCGCGACATCCTTGGGCTCCCAGACCAGAACATCGGCATCGATCAGGTCGGCCCGCTCGAAACTGATGGTGGCGTCGAAGTTTTCTCCCAGCGCGTCCTTGACGGCAGCGGACTGGGTGAACCCGAGCATCTGCAGGAACTGGCCACGCGGATCGGTCGCCGCGGAGACGCTGTAACCGTCCTCGTTGCGGTAGACCGACAGACCGGTCTTGCCCTCGAATTGCGGGTAGGTGGACTTGGTCTCGGCGATCTTCTCGCGGGTCTGGGCCAGCAGCTCGTCACCCTTAACCTTCTCGTCCAGGGCCTGCGCGAGGATCGGGGTGATCTGTTCCCAGGTCGCAGCGTAATCGTTGGTGTCCTTCGGCTGCGCCAACGTCGGCGCGATCTGCGACAGCCGCGCGTACTGCGTATCGGTCAGGTCGGAGTACAGACCGACGATCAGATCCGGTTTGAGGTTGGCGATCTCCTCGTACGGCGGCGCCCCGTCGGCGGCGAAGGGCAACTCGGCCGGCGCCTGCCGGTCCCCGAGCAGGTCCTTCGACCACGGGCCTAGCACGCCGGTGGTGAAGTATCCGTCCCAGGTCATCACGGCGACGGGCACGGTCCCGAGCGCGATCAGGGTGTCCTGCTCCTGCAGCCCGATCACCACGACGCGGCTGGGCTTCTGATCGAGGGTGGTGCTGCCGTATCGATGGTCGAGGGTGACCGGGTAGGACCCCGACGGCTGGGCCGACGTGGTGGCGGAGTCGGTTTGGCTGCTGGAGCAACCGGCCGCGACCAGCGCGAACAACATCACGAAGAGCATCAATGCGCGGCCGCGCCCCCCGTTGCCGCCACGGCGGTCCGTGCTGGTCTGTCGCTCGGGCATGGTTGCCGCCATGGTCATAACAAAGATTCCCTCCGATGGTCGAATTTGGTGAGCCTAACCTCGCACGGTGACCGGTTCAAGCGGCACGGGGCGCACCACCCGGGCGTGTCCGACCGCTAGCCTGTCCGGGTGCCTGACGACCGCGATGCGCAGATCTCGTACCTGCCCCGTGCACTGTGGCCGCTGCGCAACCGCGACTATCGGCTGCTCACGCTCGGGCTGTCGACCACCCTGCTGGGCAACGGGCTCTGGTCGGTCGCGTTGGTGTGGCAGGTCATCGCGATGGGAGGCGGTGCCGGCCAGGCGGCGATCGTGATGACGATGTTCAGCGCGGGCCTGCTGATCAGTGTGCTGCCCGCGGGGGTGGCGGCCGACCGGCTGCCCAAGCTCGTCGTCATGCGCGCCTCGCTGTGGGTGCAGGCGGCGCTGCTGATCATCGTCGGGGTCCTTGCCATCGGCGACCAGGTGCAGATCTGGCATCTGGCGGTCACCGGCTTCGCGTTCGGCATCGCCGAGGGTTTTTACATACCCGCCTACACCGCGCTGTTGCCGACCATCCTGGCGCCGGAGGATCTGTTGGCCGCCAACGGAATCGAAGGGGTTCTGCGTCCCGGTCTGCAATTCGCTCTCGGCCCGGCGATCGGCGCGCTTCTGGTGCAACTGTGGTCGCCGGGGTGGGCGATCCTGACCCAGGGCGCGATGTTCGTGCTCGCCGCGATCATCCTCGGGTTCATCAGGCCCCCTTCGGCCGTCGCGCCCGACGGCGAGGACGACGAACCGGAATCGGCGCTGGGTGACCTGCTGGCCGGACTGCGGTACATGTATCGCACCAAGTGGTTCTTCGCGACGCTGTTGTTCGCCGTGGGCAATGTGCTCGTCGTCGTCGGCCCCATCGAGGTGCTGTTGCCCTTCGTGATCCGCGATATCGGCGGAGCCCCCGGGCATCACGCGACCGTGCTGGCGGTGTTCGGGATGGCCGGTGCGGTGGGCGCGCTGCTGGTGGCCTCGCGCCCGTTGCCACGCCGCTACATCACCGTCATGCTCGTGCTGTGGGGATTGGGCGCGCTGCCGCTTGGCCTGATCGGCTACACCGACGCGATCTGGATGATCGCCGCGGTGATGGTGGTCGTCGGCGCCACATCCGAGGCGGGGCAGGTCATCTGGGGAACACTGCTACAGCGGCGGGTGCCCGCCGAAATGCTCGGCCGCGCATCCAGTCTGGATTTCTTCGTGAGCCTGGTGATGATGCCGGCCTCGCTGGCGCTGGCGGTCCCCGCCGCGCATCTGATCGGGACCACGGGTGTCTTCATCGTCGCGGGCGTCGCACCGGTGGTGTTCGCGGTCATCGCGCACCTGGCCGCCCGCCTCGGCCGCGATGAACTCGACCACCCGCTGGATGACCGGACATGACGGGCTGCCGATGAGCGCTGAAGCCGTGCAGTCCCCGCCCGCCGTCACAAGGGAATCCCGCGCCACGGGCACCCGGACTCGCCTGGCCTGGCTGGCCGTCTTCTGCCTCGTCCTGCTGCTCGCCTGTATCGCCAGCGCTGCCGTCGGCACCCGTGACATCCCGATATCGACGGTCATGCGGGCGCTGTTCGACTACCAGGGATCCGATAACGAAGTCGTGGTCCGCGCGTCCCGCATTCCCCGCACGGTATTGGGTCTCGTGGTCGGCGTGGCGATCGGCGTCGGCGGCGCGATGATCCAGGCCGTCACCCGCAACCCGCTCGCCGATCCCGTCGTGCTGGGCATCACCCCCGGCGCAATGTTCAGCGTGGCACTTGCGGTCGGGGTGTTCGGGTTGCGGTCCATCCACCAATACCTGTGGTTCGCGCTGATCGGATCCGCGGTGGCCATGGCGATGGTTTACGCCATCGGTCGCTCGGGGCGTTGGGGCGCGACACCCATCCGGCTGACGTTGTCCGGAATCGCCATCGGCGCGGTCTTCACCGCCTTCACGTTGGCCCTGACCCTGTTGAACCCGTCGGCATTCGACCAGATGCGGGCCTGGGACGCAGGATCGATCGCCGGGCGCGGCTGGGATGTCACCGTCGCGGTGCTGCCGTTCGTCCTTGTCGGACTGGCTATCACGGCATCGGTTGCCCGTGGGTTGGACGCGATCGCCCTCGGTGACGATATGGCGCGCGCACTCGGTACCCAGCTGGCCCGGACGCGCACCCTCGGCCTCATCGCCATCACCCTGCTGTGCGGCGCGGCGGCCGCTGCGGCCGGTCCGATCGTCTTCGTGGGGCTGATGATCCCGCACATCGCCCGATGGCTGGTCGGCGCGAACCAACGGTGGATCCTGCTCATCTCGGCGATCGCGGCCCCTGCGCTGGTGTTGTCCGCGGACGTCCTCGGCCGGATTGCGTTACGCCCGGCAGAACTGCCCGTCGGCATCGTCAGCGCGTTCCTGGGGGCACCCGCCCTGATCTGGTTGGTCCGGCGCAAGACGGCGATCCAACCGTGACCCCATCCGTGACCCCGCCCGTGACTACGAGGACCGGACGCGTCGATTTCGGGCGCCCCACGCTCAGATGGCGAAACCTGCGTATCGACGTCATCTCCGTGGTCACCACCGCGGTGCTGGTCCTCGCCGCGATCATGGTGTCGATCTTCAGCCTGGGTGCCGGTGACTACGACATCGCACCCTGGGACGTGCTGCGCGCGGTGTTCGGCAGCGGCGCGCCGTTCGACATCGTGGTGGTCCGCGAGTGGCGGGCGCCACGAGTGTTGATGGCGCTGATACTCGGTGCGTTGCTGGGCATCTCGGGTGCCATCTTCCAGTCGCTCACCAAGAATGCGCTGGGCAGTCCGGACGTCATCGGCTTCAACTCGGGTTGCTACTTCGGTGCGCTCGTGGTGATCCTGTTCGTCGGTGCGCACTCGAGCGCGCTCCTCGCCGTCGGCGCGGTCGCCGGCGGCTTCGCGACCGCCGCCATCGTGTATCTGCTTGCCTTCAAACGTGGTATCGCCGGTTTCCGGCTGATCATCGTGGGCGTCGCGGTCGCCATCATGATCGAGGCGGTCAACACGTGGATGATTCTCAAAGCCAATCTGCAGGTCGCCATATCGGCAGCGGCTTGGGGTGCGGGCACCCTGGCCAATGTCACCAACAATCAGGTCCTGGTGGTCCTCGCCGGAACCGCCGTGCTCGTCGTGCCGCTGGCCGTGATCGCCCGGCGGATGCCGGTGGCCCAGCTGGGCGATGACGTCGCCGCCGCGCTCGGGCTGCGCACGGAGGCCACTCGAGTGTTGATGCTGGCCGTCGGTGTCGGATGCGTGGCCATGGCAACCGCTTTCACCGGGCCCATCAGTTTCGTGGCGCTTGCCGCACCGCAGCTGGCCGCCCAGGTCACCCGCGGCGGGGGTCTGCGGCTGGCCCCGTCGGCGGCGATGGGCGCGGCGATCCTTGCCGCATCCGATGCCGCGGCCCAGCACCTGTTGCCCGGCCAACTGCCCGTCGGCGTGATCACCTGGGGTATCGGCGGCGCGTATCTGGTGTGGCTGCTGATCAGGCAGTCGGGCTGAGCCCTCCGAGATCGGTCAATAGGACGCGAGGATCGGCTCCAGCTCCGAGGGTGTGGCGCCGTGCAGAATCACCCCGTCGGCACCAAGGGCCAACTGCTCACGAATGGTGGTGACACACTCCTGCGGACTACCGGTCGCCGCCGGCTCCGTCCACTCCGGGGGCAGCAACGTCGCAATATGCTCGAGTTTCTCGACGGGGGTGGTGGGGCTGTCGATGGCCTGCAATCCACCCACATAGAAGCTCTGAACCACCTCGTCATCACGGAAACGCTGTAGGACAGCCGGATCCCAGCGATTGGTCCGCACCAACAGATCACCATAGGCCTGCAGATAGGTGGCCAGCCTGCCGACGAGCTTGCGCAGCCGCAGCTCCTCGGGGAGGTGGTCCCCGATGGTCGCCAGGCATGACCACACCTTCACATCGTCCGGATTGCGGCCGGCCCGCTCGGCGGCGGATTTCACCGTCTTCACGCAGCGCGCCAACGTCTCGTCGGTGAAGAAGGTGTGCAGGATGACCTGGTCCATGACACGGCCACCCAACTCAAGCGAGTTCGGCGCGAAGGCGACCATTCCCATCGGGATGTCGACGTCGTAGTCCTGGCCGAGCCGCAACAAGGGAAAGCTACCCATCGGACCGTCATGGCCGACGATGGTCTCACCGCGGAACAGTCGGCGCATCACGCCGACGAAGTCCTCCATCTGCGCGGTGGTGATGCGCGGCATCCCGAACGCATCCTGCAGCGGCGGCACACCCCGGCCGATACCCAGGGTGAAGCGGCCCTCGCTGAGGCGCGACATGGTGAGCGCGTAGGCGGCGGTGACGATGGGGTGTCGGGTGTTGTGGTTGGTGGCACCGGTGGCGATACCGATCCGATCGGACACCGCGGCGGCGGCCCCGGACAGGGTGCATGCCTCCTTGGTGTTAAAGCGCTCGGAGATGAAGACGTGGCCGAGTCCGAGTTCTTCGGCGCGGCGGATCTCATCGATCATCACGCGCGGTGATTCCGGTTGTCCGCCAAGGGTGTAAAAGCCCAGCTCGGGTTTCGTGGTCACGGTCACAACGTTGTCTCCTCGGCGAGTTCGGGCCATCGGTCATGGTCGTAGATGCAGGGATTCCATACCTCGACGATGCGCCCCTCGACGACCCGATAGACCTCTATCGAGGAGATGACATCGCGCGTTCCGTCGTGTTGGACGATGTCTGCCTGGTAGACAATCGAACACAGCTGCTCGTCGGCGACGATCTGCGGCAGCGTGAAGTGCACGCTGCGCACGCCCTCCCACAGATCCCGCACCCGCTGCACCGCCTCGTCGTGGGTGAGCACGGTTCGGCGGCCCGGGGTGTTCCGGATGATCTGTTCACCGATGATCTGCTCGCCGACCGCGTAGTTCCGCTCATTCCACAGCTCGTAGTTGTAGCGCTCGACGACAGTTCGCGGATCGGTCGAGTGAGCACTGAGTGTCCCCATCGGCGTCTGGCCCTCCGGTGTAACCATGACCACATTTTTACTTGCTTGCGTGCAAGTTAACAACTACTTTTCGAATATGACGTCGACAACACAGCTTTTTCCCCGCTCCGCGTCCGAGCTGACGGCGAGCTGGCTCACCGAGATCCTCACCTCCTCGGGGGCCATCGCACCAGGGACACACGTCACCGAACTCCGCGCGCAGCGCATCGCCGAGGGCGTCGGCTTCGCTTCGTTCCTGTATCGGGTGCACCTGGGTCTGGACGGCGCGGGTCCGGCCAGCGTGATCGCCAAGTTCCCCACCGACTACCCCGATTACCAGCTACTGGCCTCCTCGATCCAGCTCTACGAGCGCGAGGTGACGTTCTACAACGCCGTGGCCACGTCGGCTCCCGTGCGCACCCCACGCGCGCACGCGGCCGCGTTCGATGGCACCACCGGCGAGTTCGTCATCGTCATGGAAGACGTGGGTGCTCTCGAAAATGCCGACCAGGTGGCCGGATTGAGTTTCGACCGGGCCCGTGCGGTGCTCGCAGAAACTGCGCGCTTCCATGCCTGGGGCTGGGACACGACACCACCGGTCACCGCTCACCCGACCTTTCTCGACCTCGACGACGCGCGGATGGCCGGGCTGTTCAGCGCCGGCACCGCGGCGGGATGGCAGGTGTTCGCCAAGCACGGACGCGCTTCTGCGCCTACCGATCTGGCGGCGGTGATCAACGACTATGCCGCATCGGCGCCGACTCTGTTAGCAGCTCTGGCGACGCCCACCACGCTCATCAACGGGGACCTGCGGGCCGACAATTTGTTTTTCGCCGAGGATGGCTCACACGTGACCGTGGACTTCCAGTTCACCGGTCGCGGATGCGGTATGTGGGATGTCGCCTATCTGGTGGGCCAGGGTATGTCGCCGGCCGAACGCGACGGCCGAGAGATCGAACTGGTCCGCCATTACCTCACCACGCTGGCGGGACTGGGTGTCGATTACCCGTTCGACCAGGCTTGGCGGCAGTTCCAGATCGCCACCGTGCTACAGATCGCGTTGCCGCTGGCGGCCATGATGTCCTGGGACAACGTCAACGATCGTGGACGCGAACTTCTCCAGGTCCTGATGGAGCGCAGTGTGGCGATCATCGGCGACTGCGATGCGATGAGCGCCGTCCGCGCCGCGCTCGGCTGAACGCGCCGGTCAACGATGCCCGTTGGTCAGCCTGTCAGCCAATCGGTCGTGCAGCCGGCCCAGTGTCTCGTCGACATCCATCGTCTCTGGGCTGAGCAACCATGCGTAGGCATACCCGATCGCTGCCGCGGTCAGTTCCGAGGCGATCTCCTCGGCGTCGCATTCCGGTGCCACCGAACCATCGGACTGTCCGTCGAGCACGGCCTGACGCAGACCGGCGCGCGTTCGCGCGAGCCATCCCTCGATACGCGGCCGGAGGATGTCGTGGTCATGCAAGGCCTCGAAGTTCAGTGTCAGCGCCGCGCGCAACAACCGTGGGTCCTCGGCGGCGAACTCGCGTAGCGCCAGCACCGGCGCGAGCACTCTCTGCAGGCCGGAAGCACCCGGCTCGGGCTCGACCTCGATGCGCCGCTCGTACTCCTGCAGCACCGTCTCCAACAACGCTTCCTTGGACCCGAAACGCTCCCGCACCATGGCCCGGCTGTAGCCCGCCCTGATGCCGATCTCCTGCGCCGTCGCGTTGTTGTACCCCCTCTCGGCGATGAGTTCGATTGCGGCTTCGGCTAGTCGGCGCGAGGACTCCTCGACGCGTTCCCGCTGCGACCGACGCTCCGTGCTCATCGCGTCGCCGGGAAGGATCTGCAGAGATACATCCGCGAGATTCTAACCACCTGCCATCGCCGGCAGCCCCAGCGCGCGTGCAGCACAGCACTACATGTCCAGCACCACAGCCCCCACCGGATGCGCGCAGCAAGGCAACACGTTGCCGTCGGCGGGCGGTTCGAGCGGGTCCGGATCGTAGGTGACCTCACCGGCGAGCAGTCCCGCTTCACAGGTGTGGCAGACCCCGGTGCGACACGACCACCTTGTCGGTACATCACAAGCCTCGGCGATCTCCAACAGGCTGTTGTAGCGGTCACTCCAGGGCACGGTCAGCGAGCTGCGGGCAAAGGATATCGCAGGCCCAGAACCGGTTTCGGCTGGCGGATGCACCCCGACCGTCCCCGCCCCCGCTATACCGGGATTGACCGCGGCGGCGGCGCCGAAGGTCTCGGTGTGCAAACGCTCGGTGCCGACACCGAATTCCTCCAGTCCGGTCACCAGATCGTTCATGAATCCTGTTGGGCCACAAGCATAGATATCACCACCGAACGGAACATCCATTCCGCGTAAGGTTTCCACGGATATCCGTCCGGCATCGTCGTAGTCGACACCGAGACGGTCCGCCGCACGCGGACGGCTGTAGAAGGTGCGACTGTGCGCATGCGCCAGCCGGCCGGTCAGCGTCCGGA
Source organism: Mycolicibacterium neoaurum ATCC 25795 (assembly GCF_000691525.1). Classification (GTDB taxonomy): domain Bacteria; phylum Actinomycetota; class Actinomycetes; order Mycobacteriales; family Mycobacteriaceae; genus Mycobacterium; species Mycobacterium neoaurum. The sequence continues at coordinate 273,706 of NZ_JMDW01000003.1, read as the reverse complement.
CCTCCTCGGCGAAGGCATGTTCGCCACCGTCGCGCGACCCGTGAATCCACCAGATCTCGCGCATCGAACGGTGTTCGGCGAGCATGTGCAACATCGACAACACCGGTGTGACACCGATCCCGGCCGACAGCAGCACCACCGGGCCCGGATCGTCGTCGAGGGCGAACACCCCGCGCGGTGCGGCCACGTCCACCGCATCGCCTACACCCAACCGGGTATGGAGGTACTCTCCGGCCACGCCCCCGGCAAGGCGTTTGACCGCGACCCGGAACTCCGCCGAACCGGGCAGGTTGGACAGCGAGTAACTGCGGATGACCGGCGGACCATCCTCCGGGGTCAGGCGCACGGTGATGTACTGCCCCGGCTGCCACACCGGCAGTGTGTCGCCGTCGCGAGCAACCAACGTCAGCACAACGATATCGGCGCCCACGCGTTCCAGCGTGCGCACCGTGAGCCGACGGAATCCGGTCCAGGCCGGCGGTGCAGTTGCGGCCGCGGTCAGGCCGGGATTACCGGTCGACTGGGGCCGCTGCTGATCCCGCTCGACGAGTGCGCGCAGCGACTGTTGCCAACCCGGGCTCAGCGCAGGGATCCGCAGCGCCCGCGCGAGCACTTCGGGGGAATGGCCGGGAAGGTAGAGCAGCGCGTCGATCTCGGCGACCGACACCTGCTCGGGACCGGTGGCGATCTTGGTGATCAGCTGCCCAGCTTGCACCTCGCCCTCTTCGATGACGCGGCAGTAGAAGCCCGGGCGATGATCGGCCACCAGCAGCGCGGCCATGCGTGGCTCACCGAGTCGCATCCCGACGCGATAGCAGGTGACCCGTGGCTGGGTGACCTCCAGCACCACCGTCCCGACGCGGAACCTGTCCCCGATGCACACCTCGTCGTCGGCGAGGCCGGTGACCGTGAAGTTCTCGCCGAAATGCCCGGGCCGCAGGTCATCTCGGCCAAGTGCCGCCGACCAGTGCTCATACGAGCCGAGCTGATACACCAGGACCGCGCGCTGTTCGCCGCCGTGCCCGCCCAGGTCGCCCTGCCCATCCCCGTCGATATTGAGCCTGCGCACCATGACCGGCCCCGACACCGGCGACTTGTACACCGCGGTTCTGACGACCCTGCCCTGCCACGGCACATCCTGGGGCATACCGACATTGATCGACACCAACCTCGGATGCCCCGCGGTGTCCGGCATGACGGGCCCTCAGCCCTGCCGTCGCGCCATCGCCGCCACGATCTCGGCGGTGTCCGGTACCGCATGTGCGAGATAGGCGAAATTCACCAGCGCGGCCTGATATCCGTCACCGCGCACCGGATGTCGCGGACCGGCGGTCGCATCGCGGACGACAGCGACCTCGAAACCCTGCTCCAGCAGATCTCGCAGATGCGACTCGACGCAGATGTTTGCGAGCATCCCACACAGGATCACCCGTTGCACCCGCCGCTTGCGTAGCTGCAGAACCAGATCGTTGGTCTGCGGACCCCACACCTTGTGCGGGCTGACCACAGTGGTCGCCGCGTCCTCGATGAACGGTGCGAGTTCGGCGACCCAGTCGGCACCCGAGCCCGCCAGGCCGTCCAGGTTCAGCACCCCGGTGCGGGCAAAGGTGCCCGTGCTCAACTCGTCATCCTCCAGCGGTCCGTTGAAGCTCCAGCGGTGGTCGTGGGGATAGAAGTAGTGCGGCGAGACGAACACGGCGTAGCCGTTGTCCCGGGCGCTGCCCAGAATCTGACCGAGGTGTGCCACCACATCGTTCTCGGTGACGCTCGCGCCGAGCACGGCCCAGTTCTTCCCCGCGGGGCTCAGGACATCGTTCTGCGGGTCGATGACGACCACGGCGGTGTCGTCGGGGCGATAGTGCACCGGTAACTCCTCAGGCGTGGATCTGGACGGATCGACCGGTCGAACGCTACGCCCAATTGCGCGGCTGCTCGTCCGATTCGCACTGCTCGTGACCCCTGACCGCCCGCGGCACCGTCGACGAGCGTGTTCGGCCAATCAGCGACGAACAAGATCAGCCTGGCGTCCCTGTGGGGTGACTTATGGGTAGGGTCATAAGTGTTGTCAGTAAGCAGGAGATTCAGCGAGACCGGGGCCGGGGCCTCAGGTGGGGGACGTTCACCTTTCATGCCCGCACCACAGCGTCCGCTGGCTTCACCCGGGCTCAATGTTGCCTCACCCATAGGACGAGCGCCGTTGTCCCTGCTCCTGGTCGAGGATGACCGTGGCGATGCGTTGCTCGTCGAGGAGCTGATCGAAGATGCCGGCGCCGGATTCCAGTTCAACTGGTCGCAGTCGATCGGCGATGCCGAACGCGCCGTCGCCCAGAGTCGACCGGACTGCATTCTTCTCGACCTGAACCTGCCCGACGCCAACGGCATGGATGCCGTTCATCGCATCGGCAGTCTGGACTCGTCGATCCCCATCATCGTGCTCACCGGGCACTCCGATGAGCACTTCGGGGTCAACGCGATGACCTCCGGCGCACAGGACTACCTGGTCAAAGACCGTGTGGACCCGGAGATGCTGCGCCGCGCGGTGCTCTATGCCATCGAGCGCAAGCGCGCCGAGATCGCCACGGTCGACCTGCACGCCAGCCAGATGCGCGCCCTGGAGAACGCCCGGCTGGAGCGTGGATTGCTCCCCTCGCCCGTCCTGCTGGACTCACCGGGGGTCAACATCGTCACCCGGTCCCGCCCCAGTCGCCAGGATGCCCTGGTCGGTGGCGATTTCTTCGACGTCGTACAGACCCCCAACAGGACCGTGCACGTCATGATCGGCGATGTCGCGGGGCACGGCCCCGACGAGGCCGCCCTCGGCGTGGCACTGCGTATCGGCTGGCGGGCCCTCACGTTCGCCGGATTGCGCGGAAACGAAAGAATGCGCGAATTGGACCGCATCCTGGTCAGCGAGCGCCCGCACAAGGGCATCTTCGCAACGCTGTCGAGCGTGGCGCTCGAACCGGACACCGGGGCGTTCACCATCCTGCGTGCCGGCCATCCCGGAATGTTGCTGCAGGGTGGGGGCACCGTCGAATGGATCGAGCCCGTCGCGGGTAAGGCGCTCGGTCTGGGCGCCACGGAATGGCCGGTCAACGAGTACCAGCTGCCCGAGAATCACGGGCTGCTGCTGCTCACCGACGGCCTCTTCGAAGGGCATTCCGGTCCCGGCGAGGAGCGACTCGGCGAACACGGCCTGCTCTCCATCGCGCGTTCCCTGGCCGCACTGCCCGATGCCGAGTTCGTCGAGGCACTCATCGAACATGCGGAGGCGCGCGCGCAGCAACACGGCGGCCTCACCGACGATATCGCCGTCATCCGAGTGGAGCGATCACGGACATGAAGCTGACGGTGCAGGGTTGGCAGAACCTGGTACTCGCGGTCATCGGCACCGCGGTGCTGGCATGCGCGGTGGCCACGACGATCCTGGTGAGCCAGGCCGACAAGGTGTCCAACAGGCTGCGCGACGGTGTCCAGCCGGCTCGTGTCGCCGCGTACCAACTCCAGGCCGCACTGCGGGACCAGGAGACCGCCGTCCGGGGCTACCTGATCACCGCCGACCGCCGCTTCCTGGACCCCTATAACGACGGCCGTACCGCCGAGGCCGCCGCCGTGGAGGAGATCCGGGACACCATCGGCGAGTATCCGGACCTGCTCGACGACCTCGACAACATCGAGGTCGCCGCGCAGACCTGGCGTGTCGAGTACGCCGATCCCCTACTGGCCAGTGCCGCGCCGACCAGGGCCACCGAAGAGGCCGGGATCGAGGAGGGCAAGGCCCTCTTCGATCGGCTGCGCTCGCTGTTCACGGTTCAGAACGATCATCTGAGCGAGGCCAGGGAGGCCGGACTGGCCCGCCTGGAGCAGATCCGGCAGTGGCGCGACGCCACCCTGGTGGCGATGATCCTGGCGTTCGTCACCACCGCGGTGCTGTTGGCGGTGGTGATGCGTGCCGCGGTGAATCGGCCGCTGTCGCAATTGGCCGCGTCATGCCGCCGCATCACCGAGGGCAACTTCGGTGAGCGCATCGTTCCGAGCGGGCCGAAGGACATCCGGGCGATGGCCACGGATGTCGAGAACATGCGTCAACGCATCGTCGACGAGTTGGAGATATCCCGTGCCGCCCGCCGCGCACTGGACGAACAGACCGACGAATTGCGGCGCTCCAATGCCGAACTGGAGCAGTTCGCCTACGTGGCGTCCCACGATCTGCAGGAACCGCTGCGCAAGGTTGCCTCGTTCTGCCAGCTCCTGGAGAAGCGCTACGGCGACAAACTCGACGAACGCGGAACCGAATACATCGCTTTCGCCGTCGATGGCGCGAAGCGGATGCAGATCCTCATCAACGATCTGTTGACCTTCTCCCGGGTCGGCCGGCTCAATGCGACCATCAGCGAGGTCGCGTTGGACACCACCGTGGACGCCGCGATGCACAACCTCAGCAGCACCATCGAGGAGTCCGGTGCCGCCATCGTCCGCCCGAACGAACCGTTGCCCACGATCGACGGTGACCCGACGCTGCTGGTCATGGTGTGGCAGAACCTGATCGGCAACGCGGTGAAGTTCCATCGCGAAGGGGTCAGCCCCCGGGTGCTCATCGAGTGTCATGAGGGCACCGGCGAGAATGCCGAGAACTGGGTTTTCACCGTGTCGGACAACGGTATCGGGATCAGCGCCGAGTTCGTCGAGAAGGTGTTCGTCATCTTCCAGCGCCTGCACGGGCGTGACGCGTATGCCGGTACCGGCATCGGTTTGGCCTTGTGCAAGAAGATCATCGAGCATCACGGCGGCACCATCGGAATCGACACCGACTACACCGACGGCACCCGCTTCGTCTTCACCCTGCCCAAGACTCCGGTCACCGAACCCAATCTGGCGCCCGAGGGGGCGCTCGATGCCCAGCTGGAAGGAACCAACCGATGAAGCTACCCGAGGGGCGCGCGATCGACATCCTGTTGGTGGAGGACGACCCGGGTGACGAGCTGATCACGCGAGAAGCGTTCGAGCACAACAAGATCAAGAACAACCTGCACGTCGCGCACGACGGGCAGGAGGGACTGGACTTCCTCTACCGACGCGGCGAGTTCGCCGATGCGCCGCGACCGGATCTGATCCTGCTCGACCTCAACCTGCCCAAGTACGACGGCAGGCAGCTGCTGGAGCAGATCAAGAACGACGAGAGCCTGTGCCACATCCCGATCGTCGTTCTCACGACGTCCTCTGCCGAGGAGGACATCTTGCGCAGCTACAAGCTGCACGCCAACGCCTATGTGACCAAACCGGTCGACCTGGACCAGTTCATGAGCGCGGTGCGCCAGATCGACGAATTCTTCGTCCAGGTGGTGCGGCTACCGCAGTTCTGAGCTGTAATTGGGGGTGATGTGATCCCACTCCAACCGGACGCTGGTGCCGGTCGGAGTGGTGTCGATATCGGCGCGGTCACTCAGCGCGTGGATCAGCGGTAGCCCCCGCCCGCGCGCCGAATCGACCATGCTCTCGTCCTTCGTCCGCCACACGCCTTCATCGGTGATCGTGACCTGCAGACTGCCGTCTCCCGGATCGAAGGCGGCGTGCATGTGCATCAGACCGGGCTCCGGCGCGCCGACATAGGCGAACTCGGCCGCATTGGCCAACGCCTCATAAACCGCGAGGAGCACGTCACTCGACTTCTCCGGATCCAGCTGGAAATGATCCCGCAGCCACGCCGCGAACTCCTCCCGCACCTGGGCGGCGAGTTGCGGATCGGCGAGGATGCCGACCTTGGCGAAGCTAGCGGAGGCGCCTTGCTGTGTCATGTCGGACTGCTGGCTACCCGTTCGCCGGTTTTTCTAACTCTGCAACGCTGCCAACGCTTCATCCAGCGTGGCGTAGAGGTCGACGATATCGGCGATGCCCACCAATTTCAGCGGTCGGCTGGTCGCCGGCCCGTCGGCCACCACGCTCAGTTTGACCCGAGGCGAGAGGTCACCATGGGCGGCGACCAGGACTCCCATCCCGGCCGACGCCAGAAACTCCACGGCGGTGAAATCGACGACGACCGCCGACGGCGAACTCTGCGCCGCCGCCACGATGGCCGCTTCCAGCTTCGGAGCCGTCAACATGTCGACCGTTCCGCTCACAGCAACCACGCTGATATCGCCGACACGACGTTCCTCGACCTCGCCGACAGCCGCTGCACGGCTGGGAGTGGGGTCTTGCTGGCTACTCATCGATACCTCCGAACATCTTTACCCACCCGAAGGTGGCAACGGCCAGAGTCTATCCGCACAACACGGGCAGACGACGAACCCGGTATCCGAGGTCAGCTGCCGATACCGGCCATCGCGCGCAGCCGCCGCGGCCGTCGCCGTCGTTCATACTGGTCAGCGCGGGTGTAGTCCGGACCGCCATGGGGTACAGATTTCTCATGCGGATCCCGGCTGCCCTCCTCGCGGCCGTGCTCGTCGTGGCCTGCGTGGCGTGTTCGCCGGGCCGGGGAGTCGACCTGGGGCAGGGCTCGGGGAACCTGATCGCCGCCATCGCCGGCGAGCCCGACCAGCTCGACCCCCACAAGACCAGCGCATATTTCTCGTTCGAGGTCCTGGAGAACGTGTTCGACACGCTGGTCGAGCCCGATGCCGACCTCAATATGGCACCGGCGCTCGCGGAGTCCTGGGATACCGCACCCGACCAGCTCAGCTGGACGTTTCACCTACGCCCCGGGGTGACCTTCCACGACGGCAGCCCACTGACCGCCGATGATGTCGTCTACTCCTACCGGCGCATCATCGACGAGAAGCTCTCCACCGTCGACAAGTTCAACGCCGTCACCGCCGTCGACGCCATCGACCCCGGCACCGTCCGGATCAGCCTGTCCCGACCCACTCCGAACCTGCTGACCAACCTCGGCGGATTCAAGGGAATGGCGATCGTCTCGCGGCGCAACGTCGAGGACGGCTCGATCGCCACCCACCCGATCGGCACCGGACCGTTCGCCTTCGCAGGCCGGCAGAGCGGCGACTCCATCACCCTGACGGCCAATCCGAACTTCTGGGGTGGGCCCCCGAAACTGCCGGGCGTCACCTTCCGGTTCATCAGCGAGACCTCCACGGCGCTTGCCGCGCTGCAGGCCGGCGAGGTCGACTGGACCGACGCGGTCCCCCCGCAGCGGGTACCTCAGCTGGAAGGTGACGACTCCCTGCGGTTGGCCCGCACCCCGAGCAACGACTACTGGTACTTCGCGCTCAACGCCGCTCGCCCGCCGTGGAACGACGTCCGGGTCCGCCAAGCCGTCGCCTACGCCGTAGATCGGCCGTCGATCGTGCAGGCCACCAGTTACGGCACCGCGGAGGCGAACCAACTGGCGATCCCGCCGGGCAATCCGTGGTTCACCCCCTATGACCGATACACCCGCGATATCGACCGGGCCAAGCAATTGCTCTCCGAAGCCGGTGCCGCCCCGGAGCGCATGGACATGTTGGTCACCAACGAGTATCCGCAGACGGTGACCGCGGCACAGGTTGTCGCCGACAATCTGCAACCTCTGGGCATCACGGTGAATATCCGCACCGTGGACTTCGCCACCTGGCTCGACGAGCAGAACAACGGCAATTTCGACATGCTGATGATGGGTTGGCTGGGAAACATCGATCCGGACGACTTCTATTACGCCCAGCACCACACCGACGGTGCGAACAACGCCCAGAAGTTCTCCGATCCACGCGTCGACGCCGCACTGGATGCCGGCCGCTCCGAGGTCGATCCGCAGGCACGCAAACGCGATTACGCCACCGCGGCCACCCTGATCGCCGATGGGGTGAGCTACATCTTCCTGTACAACCCCGCGGTACTGCAGGCGTGGACACCGAACCTGCACGGGTATGAGGCACGTCGGGACAAGGCCATCCGGTTCCGTGACGCGTCGCTGGGCGGTGAGTCGTGACGATCGTGAAGTTCCTGGCCCGCCGGTTGGCCTATTCGGCGGTGGTCCTTGTCGGGGTGGTGATCGTGGTGTTCACCCTGGTGCACCTGGTTCCAGGAGATCCGGTCCGCATCGCGCTGGGCACCCGCTACACCCCGCAGGCCTACGACGCACTGCGCACAGCAAGCGGATTGGACCAGCCGCTGCTCACCCAGTTCTTCCAGTATCTGGGGCGCGCGGTGACCGGTGATCTCGGCGTCAGCTTCCGCAACGGTGCCCCAGTGACCGAGGTCCTGCTGGAACGCCTGCCCGCCACCGTCTCTCTGGCCCTCGTCGGCATCGCGATCGCCCTACTGATCGCGCTGCCCACAGGCACCTGGGCGGCTCTGCACGAGGGCCGGGTTAGCGATGCGCTGGTGCGGGTCACCAGCCAATTCGGCGTGTCGGTTCCGGACTTCTGGCTGGGCATCCTGCTGATATCGCTGTTCTCCACGACATTGGGCTGGTTGCCCACATCGGGATATCGACCGCTGCTGGAGGATCCCGCCGGCTGGTTACGGCACATCATCCTGCCCGGCCTGACGGTGGGAGTGGTGGCCGCGGCGATCATGACCCGCTATATCCGTTCTGCCGTCCTGGAAGTCGCGGCCATGGGCTATGTCCGCACCGCCCGGTCGAAGGGATTGCCGCCGCGCACGGTGACATTGCGACACACGGTGCGCAACGCGCTGGTGCCCATCCTGACCATCACCGGAATCCAGTTGGGCACCATCCTCGGCGGCGTCATCGTGGTCGAGGTGGTGTTCGCCTGGCCGGGTATCGGCAGGCTCGTCTACACCTCGGTGGCCGCCCGCGACTACCCGGTGATCCAGGGTGCGGTCCTGCTGATCGCCGTCTTGTTCCTGGCGATCAACCTGCTGGTGGACCTGTTGTACGCCATCGTCGACCCGAGGATCCGGCTGTCATGACCCGAGTGAACGCCTGGCGGCTGCTGGCCGGCAACCCGGTGACGCTGATCAGCGCAGCGGTGTTGGCAGCGGTCGTGGTGATCAGCGTTGCCGCCCAATGGATCGCGCCGTACGGCGTCAACGATATCGACGTGCCGCAGGCCCTGCAGCCGCCGAGCGGTGCACATTGGTTCGGCACCGACGAACTGGGCCGTGATGTGCTGTCCCGGGTGATGGTCGCCGTTCAGGCCTCGATGAAGGTGGCGGTGGTCAGCGTCGCCTTCGCCGCCGTCATCGGTGTGACGGTCGGCGTGATCGCCGGATACCTGGCAGGCCGCCAGGGCGGCTGGGTGGACACCGTGCTGATGCGCATCGTCGACGTGATGTTCGCCTTCCCGGTGCTGCTGCTGGCACTGGCCATCGTCGCGGTGCTCGGCCCCGGGATCGGCACCACCATGCTGGCCATCGGGGTCGTCTACACCCCGATCTTTGCCAGGGTGGCACGCGCCAGCACACTGTCGGTGCGCGTGGAACCCTTTGTCTCGGTGTCGTACACGATGGGCACCGGTCCGCGATACATCCTGACCCGGCACATCCTGCCCAACATCAGCGGGCCGCTGATCGTGCAGACGTCGCTGTCGCTGGCGTTCGCGATCCTGGCCGAGGCCGCGCTGTCCTTTCTCGGCTTGGGCATCCAGCCACCGCAACCCTCACTGGGCAGGATGATCTTCGACGCACAGGGTTTCGTGACGCTGGCCTGGTGGATGGCGGTGTTCCCCGGTCTGGCGATCTTCCTGATCGTGCTGGCGCTCAACCTGCTCGGCGACGGGTTGCGCGATGTGCTGGACCCCAAGCAGCGCACCATGATAGAAGCCCGGCGGGCCAGATGAGCATTCTGACTATCAGTGACCTCTCGGTGCGGATCGGGCGCCGCGAGATCGTGCGCGATGTGTCGTTGGCGGTGGAACCCGAACAGACCGTGGGAATCGTCGGCGAGTCGGGGTCGGGAAAGTCGATGACCGTGCTGGCGGCCACCGGCCTGCTGGATGCACCCGGTGCCGTGGTCGAAGGTTCGAGTGTCCTTGCCGGAGAACAGGAACTCATCGGGGCCTCGGCCAGGACGCTGCGCGGAGTGCACGGTGGTCGGATCGGTTTCGTGTTCCAGGATCCTGGCACGTCGCTCAATCCGCTGCTGACCGTCGAACGCCAGATCACCGAATCCCTGGAAACACACCGCAGGATGACGCGCCGGGCTGCCCGGCAGCGCGCGCTGGAACTGCTCACGGCCGTGGGGCTGCCCGACCCGGAGAAACGCCTGGAGTCCTATCCGCATCAGCTCTCGGGTGGCCAGCGGCAGCGGGTGATGGTGGCGATCGCGCTGTCCTGCGATCCGGGGCTGCTGATCGCCGACGAACCGACCACCGCCCTCGATGTCACCACCCAGGCCCAGATCATCGACCTGGTGCGCGAGCTACAGCGCGACTTCGGAACGGCGGTCATCTGGATCAGCCACGATCTCGGGGTCATCGGGGAGGTGGCCGATACGGTGACCGTGTTGCGGGACGGGAGCGTCGTCGAGCAGGGCACGATCGACCAGATCTTCGATGCCCCTGGCCAGGAGTACACCCGCGAACTGTTGGCCGCGCGCCCGCTTCTCGGTGGCACCGGTCCGTCCACCGCGCCCGCCGACACCGACGTGCTGCTCGATGTGCGCGACCTCGCGGTGCGCTACGGCGGGGTACGTGCGGTGGACGATGTGTCGTTTCAGATCCGGCGCGGCACGACGCTGGGTCTGGTCGGCGAATCAGGATCGGGTAAGTCGACGGTGGCGGCCGCGCTGACCGGATTGGTGAAACCCGAGGGTGGCAGCGCGGTGCTCGACGGCATCGATGTGCTGGACCGCAGGGCCGACCGGCGGCGTATCGGCATGGTGTTCCAGGATCCGTTCGCCTCGCTGAATCCTCGGATGGCGGTGGGTGTGTCGATCGCGGAGCCGCTGGTGGTGCATCGGCTGGTCGACGGCCGCGCGCAGCGCCGGGCACGGGTGGCCGAACTGTTGGAGATGGTGGGGTTGGACGCGGACTTCGCCGGGCGCTATCCGCACGAGCTGTCCGGCGGTCAGCGCCAGCGCATCAGCATCGCCCGCGCACTGGCGGCGGAGCCGGACCTGCTGATCCTCGACGAGGCGACCGCCGCGCTGGATGTGTCGGTACAGGCGACGGTGCTCGAGCTGTTGGCCCGTCTGCAGCGCGAGTTGGAGCTGACCTACCTATTCATCGGTCACGACCTCGCGGTGATCGAGCGGATGAGCCACGCCGTGCTGGTGCTGCAGGGTGGTCGGACCGTCGAATATCGCAGTGCGGACGAGCTTTTCAGCGCACCCGAGCAGGACTACACCCGAGCTCTGTTGGCGGCAGTTCCCCCGGCGCGGCCGAGCCGCTCCTGATCTCGCGCGGCTCGCGGAAATGGCCGAGCTCCGAGGCCAGCAGGGCGATCAGGATGGAGCCCGCCGCGGCGGCGAGCAGGACCGCGAATCCGTAGGGCAACGCCGCCGCACCGATCAGCGGGGCGATGGAGATGCCGATGTACATCGCCGTCGAGTACCAGGCCAGGGCCACCCCGGCGGACCGGGAGTCGATGACGGCGAGCCGGTACTGGATGGCCACCGACGCCGCGGTTCCGGCCAGGCCCGAGCAGGCGAAGACCGCCGCGGTGGCGACCACGGAGTGATGCGCCGGTATCAGCGTGAGGAACGCCGCGCACTGGACGGTGAGCACCCCCTGCAGGGTGCGGCGACTGCCGATGCGGTCGGTCAGCCTGCCGCCCAGGACGTTGCCCGCGATACCGGCCATGCCGTACACCAACAGCAGCACGGCGGTCTTCGAACTGTCACCGCCGGTCGCGTCGTGGGTGATGACCGCGCTGAAGATGTAGACCATGTTGAACGCCAACATCATCAGCAACGATGCGGCGGTCGCGAAGACGATGTGCCGGTTGCGCATCACGGCCACCCGGTCGCGCAGGCGCACGCCGTCACCGACGGGAACGTCACGCACCACCAGGAGCAGCACCGGGGCCAGGACGGCGGCCAGGCCGGCCAGCAGGGCCAGCGGCAGCCGCCATCCGCCGATATCGGCCAGTGCGGTCCCGATCGGTGATCCGATCGCCATGGCGAGGGTGAACCCCATGCCGACGAAGGCGATCGCGCGACCACGCACCGCCGCAGGCACCAGCACGGGTGCGGCCGCGATCGCCGTCGGCACCAGTGCGGCTCCGCCGAATGCGGCGACCACCCGGCCGGTGGTGAACACCGCGAAGGTGTCGGCCGCGGCGGCCAGGAAGGTGCCGATGGCGATCAGGACGAGTCCGCCCGCCATCACGCGCTGCTGGGGCATGCGGCCGCAGGCGACGGAAACGACGGGCGAGGCGATTGCGACGACGGCGGCGTAGACGGAGATGGCATACCCGACGGTGCCCGGCCCGACGCCGAGTCCTTCCCCGATCTTGGGGAGCAGGCCCGCGATGACGAAGGCGTTGGTGCCGACGATGAACAGGGCCAGCGCGAGCAGCGTCAATCGCACGGTGTTCACCCTGCCCAGACGCGCCGCCACGGTACCTCAGCGTACCGGGCTCTGGGCTACCCGTTCACCGCCGACGGTGCACGCAGATCGTGATCTCGGCAATATTCACGATCTCCACGCACCGTCGGGACACTTCAGGCCGGGCACAGCACTCACCCTGAGGCCGCCTCCAGCGCCAGCAGGGTCGCCTTGATCTCCGCGCCGCCGGCGTACTGGCCGATGGAACCGTCGGTGCGGACCACCCGGTGACACGGGATGACCAGGGGCAGCGGGTTGTGCCCGCAGGCGCTGCCCACCGCCCGCACCGCCTTCGGGTTCCCGACGGCGGCGGCGACATCGGCGTAGCTCTCGCGGCGGCCGTAGCCGATATCCCGCAGGTGTTCGACCACCTGTCGCCGGAATCCGGCGGTGAGTCGCAGATCCAGCGGCAGATCGAAGGCGGTCCGGTCACCGGCCAGATACTGCTCGATCTGAGCGGCGGCATCATCGAGGCGAGCCGGGGCGCGCAACACCCGCGGGCTGACCTTCGCGGCGAGCCTGCCCAGCTCGGCCTCCTCGGCATCGTGGGCGAGGAACGCGACCCGCACCAGCCCGTCCGGTGTCGCTGCGAGCAGCAGGGGGCCGACAGCGGTATCCACGGTGCGGTAGGCGACGTCGAGCGTGCCGGCGCGTTCGGCATCGCGGGCCAACCGGTCGCGCAACCGGTTCAGCGCGCTGTCGTCGACGGTCAGCCGATCGAAGATCTCGGTCATGAGGACTCCCTCGGGTAGGTGGTGCGCAGGGTCTTGATGCCGTCGGCCGCGGCACGGCGGGCGGCCTCGGCCGAACCGCCCAACAGTTCGGCGATCTCGCCGTAGGGCGGGCCGGCCAGGTAGCGGTAGGCCAGGGTGCGGCGTTGTTTGTCGGGAAGTGCCGCCAGCGCGGCCCACAGGTCGGGGTCGAACCCGTCGACGCGGCCGGCCTCGGGGATATCGGCGACCGGTGCGGGAGCCCGAGTTCGCGAGCGGCCGATATCGATGGCCCGCCGGTGCGCGATCGTCACCAGCCAGGCCTGCACATTGGCGTCGGGATCGAGATCCGGATAGCCGCGCATCGCCGAGAGGAATGTCTCCGACCAGGCGTCCTCGGCGTCGATGGGACCGAGGACCGCCCGGCATACCCGCAGCACCATCGGGCCGTACTCGGTCACGATGCTCTCGAAGGGTCGCACGCTCACATTGTGTAGACGTCGGCGGCGGGCGAAACGTGAGATCACCCCCAGTCACTCTCTTAGTTGTAGTAGCGTCGGTCGACATGCCCGCCAACGTGTGGATCCTCGGGGGTTACCAGAGCGACTTCGCCCGCAATGTGCAGCGTGAAGGCGGCGATCTGGGCACGCTGACCGCCGAGGTGGTCCGCGAGACCCTCGCCGCGGCGCATACCCGTGCGGCCGATATCGGTGTGATCCATATGGCCAACGCCTTCGGCGAGTTGTTCGCCCATCAGGGCCACCTCGGCGCGATGCCCGCCAGCGTCGAGTCCGATCTCTGGGGCACCCCCGCCACCCGGCACGAGGCGGCCTGCGCATCGGGCAGCGCGGCGGTGCTGGCCGCCATCGCCGATCTCCGATCGGGCGCCTATCCCAGCGCCCTGGTGCTCGGGGTGGAGCTGGAGAAGACGGTCCCCGGTGATATCGCCGCCCGCCACCTCGGCGCCGCCGCCTGGACCGGACACGAGGGCCGCGACGCGACCTTCATGTGGCCGTCGATGTTCTCGCGGGTCGCCGACGAATACGACCGCCGCTACGGCATCGACGACATCCACCTCGATGCCATCTCGGCACTGAACTACGCCAACGCCCGGTCCAACCCGAACGCCCAGACCCGGTCATGGCGGGTCGATCCGGAGTCCAACCCCGTCGTCGAGGGACGGATCCGGCGGCTGGACTGTAGTCAGATGACCGACGGCGGCGCGGGTGTGGTGCTGGTGTCCGATGAGTACCTGCGCGACCATCCCGACGCACACCCGATCGCGGTGATCGCAGGATGGGGGCACCGCACCGTCGGCCTCGGGTTGGCGCAGAAGCTGGACCGCTCCGACGAGTACGTCTTTCCGCATGTGCGTCTGGCCGTCCAGGACGCCTTCGCCCGCGCCGAGGTCGACCTCGACACGCTGGACGGGTTCGAGGTGCACGACTGCTTCACTCCCAGTGAGTATCTGGCGATCGACCATATCGGTCTGACCGGGCCCGGCGAATCGTGGAAGGCCATCGAGAACGGCGAGATCGCGATCGGCGGCCGGTTGCCGATCAATCCCAGTGGCGGCCTGATCGGCGGTGGGCATCCGGTCGGGGCCACCGGCATCCGGATGATCCTCGACGCCGCCCGCCAGGTCTCCGGCACCGCCGGCGAGTACCAGGTCGACGGCGCACAGACCTTCGGCACCCTGAATTTCGGTGGTAGCACCGCCACCACCATCAGCTTCGTGATCGGCACTGCCGAGGAGGTTTCGTGAACACCGATGTGGTCGCCAAATATCTGTCGACATTGCCCGAGGATGACGATCATCCCTACCGCACCGGGCCCTGGCGGCCGCAGACCTGCGAATGGGACGCCGACGACCTGATCGCCGTGGAGGGCGAGATCCCCAACGATCTGGACGGGGTGTATCTGCGCAACACCGAGAACCCGCTGCACCCTGCGTTCAAGGCCTATCACCCGTTCGACGGTGACGGGATGCTGCACATCGTCGGCTTCGGTGACGGTAAGGCGTTCTACCGCAACAGGTTCGTCAAGACCGACGGATTCTTGGCCGAGTACGAAGCCGGTGGGCCGTTGTGGCCCGGGATCGCCGAACCCGTCGAGCTGGCCAAGCGCGATCACGGCTGGGGTGCGCGCACCCTGATGAAGGACGCGTCGAGCACCGATGTCACCGTGCACCGGGGGGTGGCGATGACGAGCTTCTACCAATGCGGCGATCTGTACCGCATCGACCCGCGCACCGGCGACACCCTCGGCAAGCAGGCCTGGGCACCCGCCGGGCTCGGGGTGTCGGCACATCCCAAGGTCGACGATGCCACCGGCGAACTGCTGTTCTTCAACTACGGCAAGGATGCGCCGTACATGCACTACGGAGTGGTCGACGAGACCGACACCCTGGTGCACTACGTCGACGTGGAACTGCCGGGACCACGCCTACCGCACGATATGGCGTTCACCGAGAACTACGTGATACTGAACGACTTTCCGCTGTTCTGGGACGCCGAGTTCCTCAAGCACAACGCCCATGTCCCCCGGCTGCACCGCGACCTGCCGTCGCGCTTCGCGGTGATCCCGCGCCGCGGATCGGAGGTGAAATGGTTCGAGGCCGACACCACCTATGTCCTGCATTTCACCAACGCCTACGAGGACGGCGACGAGATCGTGCTGGACGGCTTCTTCCAGGGTGATCCCGAGCCGGTGACGGGTATCGACAACGGGATGAATCCGAAGTGGCAGCGCATCTTCCGCGGATTGTCCCTCGACGGTATGCAGACCCGCCTGCACCGTTGGCGGTTCAACCTCGTCACCGGCGCCACCCGCGAGGAGCAGCTGTCCGACAGTCTGACCGAGTTCGGGATGATCAACTCCGGTTACGCCGGTCGCCCGTATCGCTACGCCTACGCCGCCACCGGTAAGCCGGGCTGGTTCCTCTTCGACGGACTGGTGCGCCACGACCTGCAGACCGGCGCCGAGGAGCGCTTCTCGTTCGGCGCGGGTGTGTACGGCAGCGAGACGGCCATGGCACCGCGGGTGGGAAGCCGCGGTGAGGACGACGGCTACCTGGTCACCATCACCACCGATATGAGCGCCGACGCGTCGTACTGCCTGGTGTTCGATGCCGCCAGGGTTTCCGACGGCCCGGTGTGCAAGCTGCAGCTTCCCGAACGGGTCTCCAGCGGAACACATTCCACCTGGGCGCCCGGGTCCGAACTGCGGCGGTTCCGGCCAGAAGGATCTGCGACGGCCCGGTGACACCGACCCGCCTGGCCGCCGGTGATGTCAATGCCGTCGGCCGCATGCTCGGGGTGCTCGCCGACGAGTGGACCCTGTTGATCGTGCAGCAATCGCTGCTGGGGGCCGCCCGGTATGCCGAGTTCGCCGAGCGTCTGCCCATCTCACATTCGGTGCTGAGTCGACGCCTGACGGCGATGACCACCGAGGATCTACTCAAACGTGTTCGTTACCAGGACAACCCGCCCCGCTTCGAGTACACCGCCACCGAGCGTGCGCAGAGCCTGTGGCCGGTGCTGACGAGCATCTGGCACTGGGAACGAAGCTGGGTGCCCGAGCATCCCGAGCCGTTGCCCGCGATCCGGCACACGGTGTGCGGTGCGGCCTGCTCGCCGACGCTGACATGCCGCAACTGCCGCCGGCACGTCACGACCGGCGACCTCACCGCCCAGTGGGGACCCAGCGGATCATGGGCACGCTCGATACCCGAGGTCGCCACCCGGCGCCGGTCCCACCGCGACCGCGCCAACGGAGCCTCGGACCTTTTCCCGCACACGATGAGCATCCTCGGCAACCGGTGGGCCTTCGCCATCATGGTGGCCGCCTTCGTGGGAACCACCCGGTTCTCCGAGTTCACCGAGCAACTCGGCGCTCCCCCTGCTTCGCTGACCGACCGGCTGCAGCTCCTGGTGAGCAACGGCGTGCTCGACGGTGGCTACCGGCTGACACCGAAAGGCGACGCCGTTCTGCCGATCATCGTCACCGCCCTCGACTGGGCGCAACGCTGGTTCGTCGCCGCCGAGGGTCCGGCGGTGACCGTTACCCACATCGGCTGCGGCGCAGCCTTTGTCGCCACGCTGACATGTGACCGATGCAACGGCACTCTGCGCGGAAATGACATCGAAAGAGGGTTGGCACTCGACGCACTCGAGTGCTAAATTCGGTGGTGCACAGTGATTGGCTGCCCGCCAGGGTGGTGGGCTCTTGATCGACGAGGAGGTGGATTGCTGTGCTCCGTTTCGATCCGTTCAGCGACCTTGATTCCATGACCCGCAACCTGCTGACCGGTCAGACCGGTTCGAATCGCACGCCGAGGTTCATGCCGATGGACCTGTGCAAGATCGACGATCACTACGTCCTCACCGCAGACCTGCCCGGTATCGATCCCGGATCGGTGGACATCAGCGTGGACAACGGCACGCTCACGATCTCCGCCCACCGCACGGCCCGCTCCGAGGACTCGGTGCAATGGTTCGCCAACGAGCGCTTCTTCGGCAGCTACCGTAGGCAGCTCTCGCTCGGCGAAGGCATTGACACCGCGGCCATTTCGGCGACCTACGAGAACGGGGTGCTCACCCTGACCATCCCGCTGGCCGAACGCGCGAAGCCGCGTCGGATCGAGATCGCACACAACACCCAGAAATCCGTCGAGGCACCGACCGTCGACGCCGACTAGTTCGCGGCGGTGCGGTCCAGTCGGTGGTTCAGATTGGACCGCACCGCCGGCCACTCGATGTCCAGGATCGAGTACACCACGGTGTCCCTGCGCGATCCGTCGGGCAGCAGCTGGTGGCTGCGCAGCACCCCATCGAGCTTGGCACCGAGGCGTTCGATTGCCGCGCGGCTGTCGGCATTCATGAAGTGCGTGCGGAATTCCACTGCCACACAACCGAGCTCGTCGAATGCGTGAGACAGCAACAACAACTTGGTCTCGGTGTTCACCCCGGTGCGCCGCGCGGCGGCCGTGTACCAGGTGGCACCGATCTCCAGCCTGCGGTTGGGTTCGTCGATGTTGAGGTAGCTCGTCGACCCCACCAACGTGCCGTCCAGCCGGCGCACCACGAACGTGCTGCCCCGCGCATCGGCGAGTCTGGTCTGCACCCAGGCATGCGTCGTCTGCGGTGACGGTGCAGAGGTGAACCACAGGTCGCCGGCATCGGCGACGGCCGCGATCTCGTCGGCGTGGTGCGAACCCAGCGGCTCCAATACCGCCCAGCGCCGCCCGGTAAGCACCACCGGCGCCCGGAAACTCATGCGTCCGCCCGTCTCCAGGCCAGCACCATGGTCGCCACCGAGAGCAGCACCGACACCACGGTGACACCGGCCGCCAGGTACATGCCATAGCCGACCACCACCGGATCGTGGACGTAGAGGCGGAAGTACCAGGCGATCAGCGCACCGATGATCATCGAAACAGACAGCGCCGCAGCGGAAGCCCACCGCGCGGACAGCTCCCGGGCCGCCATCGCCGCCGCGACCATCAGCAGCGCCGAGAGCAGCACGATCAGCTGGCCCACGCCGAAACCGGGCGGCGGCACGTCGATGCTGCCGACCTTGCCACCGATCGCATTGGCCCGTCCCGCGGCCGTGGTCAACCACGGCAGCCAGGCGCTCACCGCGAGCACCAGCGCACAGAAGGCGACCAGCCAGCCGGGACGCAATCGAGCCATGCGCCACAGATTATCGGGTGGGTCTGCGTAGGCTGAACTGCCATGACGGAACTGCCCGATTGGGCCCGCGAGCTCGACCTCTCCCCGCACCCCGAGGGTGGGTGGTTCCGCGAAACCTGGCGCAGTGACCTCACCATTCCGCAGTCGGCACTGCCTCCGGACTACTCCGGGCCACGCCAGGCCGGCACCGCGATCCTGTTCCTGCTGATGCCCGGCCAGCAGTCCGCGTGGCACACCGTACGCAGTGCCGAACTGTGGTTCTACCACCGCGGCAGCCCGTTAGTGCTGGAGGTGGGCCGCGAGCAACACGACGCCGACAGCGTGCTGTTGGGGCCCGATATCGCCGCCAACGAGCAGCCGCAGTCCGTGGTGCCACCTGGATACTGGCAACGGGCAACCCCTCGCGACCAGGCGCCGACCCTGGTCAGCTGCGTGGTGGTCCCCGGTTTCGACTTCGCCGATTTCGCCCTCAGTGCGGGGGCACCGACGACAGATTGAACCCGGCCCCGGTCGGGTCGGCAAGCGAGGCCAGCCGGCCGTAGGGGGTGTCCTCCGCGGCTCGGACGACCGTACCGCCGTGGTCGACGATCAACTCGATCGTCTTGTCGACATCATCGGCACCGAGGAAGAAAAACCAGTTCGACGGTTCGTCGGCAGCCATGAAGGCTGCGCCGTCCATCACGCCGATGCGTGGTTCACCGCCGAAGGTCACCGTGCTGTAGCGGAATTCGTCGCTGTCGGCCTCCACCTGGGTCTGCCACCCGAACACCGTGCGGTAGAAGTCCACGGTCGCCGCGAAGTCCCGCGTCGTCACCTGATGCCACACCGGGGCGCCGGCGACACCGGTCGCCTCGAAACCCAGGTGGCCGGCGGGCTGCCAGAGCCCGACCATCCCGCCGGTCACATCGGAGATGACCGCCATCCGGCCCTTGGCCGGGATGTCCATCGCTCCCCCACAGCTGAACCCACCGGCATCTGTCACCGCCCGCAGCGTGGCGTCGACATCGGCGGTGTGCAGGTAGGTGGTCCAGCCATCGGGCATATCCCACTGCGGATCGTTGGGCATCAGCCCGGCAACCTGGACACCGTCGACGAACGCGCTGACGTAGCCACCGTATTCAGGTCCGGCGGACTCGAACGCCCAGCCGAACACCGCGCCGTAGAAGCGTTGCGCGCCGTCGATATCCGAGGTCGACAGGTCGATCCAGCAGGGGGCACCGAGCGGGTGTGAAGTGGTCATGCCCATAACGACCCGGCTCACCGCCGAAACTCATCGCTCACCGCAGACCTCGGCCGAGAGTGACGCTGTGGTCGCCGACGCACTCCCCGCAGCAACCACAGCGTCACTCTCGCGGCGAAGCTAGGAGTAGACCTTCTTGAACCGCTCCAGCGACTGCTTGATATCGCTCTTGAGCGCACCGGCCACGATCATGCCGATCGGCCCGAACAGCGCGGGCCCACCCAGATGGATGTCCAGCTGCACCGACGCCCCATCGGCGACAGGCTTCACCCGAGCGATCAGCTTGATCTTGACCCCACCGACACCGTCGCCGTTGAGCGTCATGGACTCCGGCGGCTTGTAGTTCACGATCGTCCAGTCGACCCGGTTGTTCATCCCCTTGACCTCGACGATGGACGAGATCTTGGTGCCCTTGTCCAGGGTCTCGGGCAACTTCGACCGCCACACCCGGTGGATCGTCAGCCACTCGTCGAACCGGGACAGGTCCGATGCCGCTTCCCAGGCCTGCTCCGGTGACAGCGGAACATCGATGGAAACCGATAATTTGGCCATCTACGGCGCCGCCGGAGGTGGGGGCGAACCGGCCGGTGGCTGCCCCGACTGCTGGTTGGGCGGCACCTGCGGCGGTTGCTCGGCACCGGTGTGTTCGCGGGCGGCCTTCTTCGCGGCCTCCTGCACCTTGTCGACATGCTGGGCGTATTTGCCCTGGGTCTTCTTGTCGACCAGGTCACCGGCCTTCTCGATCACGGTGTCGACCTTGTCGGTGTTCTTCGCCACCAGGCCTTTGATCTTGTCCAAGAAACTCATACCCCAACCCTAGCGCCACAGTTTCCTGGGTTCACCGGACAGTTTGCCCTCCACCCACCACGCGATCTCGACCAGCACGGCCCCGACGGCTCCGATCATCAGTCCCATCGAGGTGAGCGCGAGGTTCGACGGGTCGAGCAGGAAGGTCCGCTGGGCCAGCGGCAGCGCGAAGATCACCACATAGGCCAACCCGGACATCGCCACCAGCGCCACCCGCCACCACTCGTAGGGGCGCGCCACCACCGCCAGCACCCATACCGAGGCCACCAGCAGAGTGATCAGGGCGGTCGTCGACGCCTGGGTCTGCTGCTCTGCCGTAGCACCTCGCCCCTCATACGCAAGCAGGTAGGAGACGAACGTGCTGACCCCGACGATGACGCCGGCCGGCAGCGCGGAGGTCATCACCCGGCGCACGAACCCCGGTTTGGCCCGCTCATGATTGGGCGCCAATGACAGGATGAAGGCCGGGATACCGATGGTGAACCAGGCCGCGATGGTGACGTGGATCGGCTGGAACGGATACAGCAGTGGATCGGTGCCGAACAGCGTGGACGTCAGGCCGCCGATACCGACCAGCGCGGCGAGCAGCACGGAGTACACCGTCTTGGTGAGGAACAGGTTGGAAACCCGCTCGATGTTGCCGATCACCCGGCGTCCCTCGGCCACCACATAGGGCAGGGTGGCGAACTTGTTGTCCAGCAACACGATCTGTGCGACTGCACGCGAGGCGGAGCTGCCCGAACCCATCGCCACACCGATGTCGGCGTCCTTGAGTGCCAGCACATCGTTGACACCGTCACCGGTCATGGCGACGGTGTGCCCGCGGGACTGCAGCGCGTGCACCATGGCGCGTTTCTGGTCGGGGCGAACCCGCCCGAAGGTGGTGTACTGATCCAGCGCGTCGGCCATTTCCTCGGTCTGCTCGGGCAATCGCCGGGCGTCCAGCGTCTCCCCGTGCAGGCCCAGCGTGCCGGCGACCGCGCCGACCGATTTGGCGTTGTCCCCGGATATCACCTTCACCGTGACCCGCTGGGAGGCAAAGTATTCGAGGGTGTCCTTGGCGTCGGGCCGCACCCGCTGCTCCAGGATCACCAGCGCGACGGGGGTGACGGTGCCTGGCGCGTTCGGGGCGTCGACCGCGGTGTCACAGGACCCGAGCAGCAGCACCCGCAGCCCACGCGAACCGATGCGTTCGGCCTCGGCGGCCTCGGGGGATTCCGGGTCGAGCAGGACGTCCGGGGCTCCGATCACCCAGTTGCCGTGCTCGCCATAGGAGCTGCCGCTCCATTTGGTGGCGGATTTGAACGGGGCGTTGGCGGTGGCGGTCCAGCCGGGCGGGTCAGCGTACGCCTCGGCGATGGCCGCCATGCTGGCGTTGGGCCGGGTGTCATCGGCGGCCAGTTGGGCCAATACCGCGGCCGCCTCCGATTCACCGAAAGCCTCCAGATCGCTGACCCGCATACCGTTCTCGGTCAGGGTGCCGGTCTTGTCCGCACAGACCACGTCGACACGGGCCAGGCCTTCGATGGCGGGCAGTTCCTGAACCAGGCACTGACGCTGGCCCAGCCGCACCACGCCCACGGCGAACGCTATCGAGGTCATCAACACCAGGCCCTCGGGCACCATCGGGACCAGGGCGCCGACCATCCGCAGCACTGATTCCCGCCACCCCGCGTCGGTGGTGAACAGCTGGGTGTAGATGATCAACGCACCGGCGGGCACCAGCAGGTAGGTGATGAACTGCAGGATCTTGTTGATACCGCTGCGCAGTTCGGATTTCACCAGGGTGAACTTGCTGGCTTCCTCGGCCAGCTGCGCGGCATAGGCCTCGCGGCCCACCTTGGTGGCGCGGTAGGCACCGGTGCCCGCGACGACGAAACTGCCGGACATCACCTTGTCACCGCGATCCTTGGGCATCGGATCGGCCTCGCCGGTCAGCAGCGATTCGTCGACCTCAAGGTTGTTATGTTCCAACACCTCTCCGTCGACGGTGATCTGGTCACCGGGACCGACCTCGATGATGTCGTCGAGGACGACCTCGCTCGGCGCCACGGCCCGGGTACCGGACTGCCTGCGCACCACCGGTTTGGCCTGTCCGACGATGGCCAGTTTGTCCAGGGTCTGCTTGGCCCGCAGCTCCTGGATGATGCCGATGGCGCTGTTGGCCACGATGAGCAGTCCGAAGAGCCCGTTGATCAGTGACCCGGTGGCCACCACGATGGCGAACAGCACGCCGAGGATCGCGTTGATGCGGGTGAAAACGTTGGCGCGGACGATCTCCGAGACGCTGCGCGCGGCCCGGGTCGGTACGTCGTTGGTCTTGCCCTCGGCGACCCGCTGGGCAACCTCGGCGTCGGACAGACCGGCCATCATCGCTGTCATTTGGTAAATACCCCGTCGTCGTAGTACTCCAGCGTCAGCTTCGCGCCGTCGAAGGTGGCCGCCGATATCGTCCCCGGCGGTGCGTTCTCGGTGACGAAGGAGAAGGTGAACACGTTGCCGTCCCGGTGGGTGAGCTCGAAGGAGTCCCCGCGCGGACCCATCCCGAGGAACAGCTTGCCGTCCCGCTCGGATACCGTCGCCGGACCCCAGAAGTCATTGCGGTAGGTACCCACATAGCTCGAAAGCTGCTGCGCCGGCGCGGGATCGGCCGGCGGAGTCTTGCCGACCAGCGATCCGACCGGGTCACTCATCGGCAACATCCGGGAGGAGTACAGGTCATACCAGGGCTCACGGACCTCGCCGAACTGCACCAGATCGGCGAACTGTGCGGTCAGCGCCTCCGGCACGCCGGAGATCGTCCCGTTGGTCAGGGCGACGATCCCGACATCGGCAGAGGGCAGCATCAACACGTTGGTGCCCGCCCCGAGTTGGAAGGCCCCCGAATGGCTCGCCTCGGTACGGGCGGCGGCGGTGGTACTCAAATTGAATCCGTAGCCGTAGAACCCCGATCGCATCGCCGGTTCGCTGCCCGGACTGGACACGATCTGCGGGGTCAGCGCGGGCAGCAGCGATGCCGGTTGCATCAGCGGTCGGCCTTCGGCGAGCACCATCGACATCCAGCGCGCCATATCGTTCACCGATGAGCTCACCCCACCGGCCGGGGACTGCGCATCGGGGTCCCTGGTGTAGCGCGGCTGGTAATCGCCGGGTGCGACGCGAATATGCCCGACCGCCCGGTTCTGCCGCGCCTGGTAATCGGCGAACCGGTAGCTCGTCGACGTCATACCCAGCGGTTCGAACAGCGACTCCTGGGCCAACTGCTCCCACGGTTCGCCAGCGGCCGCGGCGACCGCTTCAGCGCCGGCGGTCAAGCCGAAGTTGGTGTAGGCGTAGGAGATCCGGAACGGATCCAACGGTAGCTGCCGGAGCTTCTCCAACACCGCGCGCCGGTCGTAGCCGATGTCCTCGAGTTGATCACCGGCGTGATCGGGCAGCCCGGACCGGTGCGAGAACAGGTCACCGATGGTGACCATGCGGGTGACGGCCGGGTCCGACAGCGCGAACCACGGCAGCTTCTCGACCACCGGGGTGTCCCATCCCACGGTCTTGGCGTCGACGGCACGCGCGGTGACGGTCGCGCTCACCGGTTTCGACAGCGAGGCCAGTTGGAATACCGTGTCGGGATCGACCGCTTCACCCGTGCGGATGTCACGCACCCCGAAACCCTTGGCGTAGATGGTTTTTCCCCCGTGCACCACGGCCACCGCCATACCGGGCACGCCCGAGGTCTGCAGCAGCTGTTCGGCAATGCCGTCCAGCTTGGCGACGGCGTTGTCCACCGCGTTCTCCGGTAGCGGCATGGCCGGGACCAGCGGCGGCGGAACCGGCGCTCCGGTTGTACCGGGAGCGGCACCCACAGAGGTCGTGGTGGTCGCCGGCGCACCGGAGTCCGTGGCGCAACCGGCCAGCACCAGGACCGCCGCGGCACAGGTCAAGATCAGTCTCACGGCATCAACGCTATAGGGTCAGCCGCGCCACCATGTTTGATTCTCTGGCGATCGGCCCGTGTCCGCGGACACCTGTTCACCCGGGCGCGGGGTCGCCACCGCGACTCCCTCGGCGGCCGCCGCGGTCAGCATCCGCTCCACCGGCTCCGACCAGGGGTGCGGCGCGAGCCGGAAGGTCGCCCAGTGGATCGGCATTAGCAGCCCGGTGTCGCTGACATCGCGATGCGCACGCACCGCCTCCTCCGGGTTCATGTGGATGTCCGGCCAACCTGGGTGGTAAGCACCGATCGGCATCAAGGTCAGATCGAACGGCCCATAGGTGTCGCCGATCCCCGTGAATCCCTCGGTGTAGCCGGTATCACCGCCGAAGAACACCCTATGCCGAGGGCCGATGACCGCCCATGACGACCACAGCGTCACGTTGCGAGTGAGAAACCGACCGGAGAAATGCCGGGCCGGCGTGCACACGATGGTCAGCGACCCCAACTGTGCGCTCTGATCCCAATCCAGTTCGACGATGCGCGCTGCCGGGATCCCCCAGGTGCGCAGATGAGCTCCGATGCCCAGCGGAACATAGAACTTCGCGCGCTGACTGCGGGCCAGCGCCATGATGGTGTCGATGTCGAGATGATCATAGTGATCGTGGCTGATGATCACGGCGTCGATCGCGGGTAGCTCGTCGAGATCGACCGGTACCGGGTGCAGCCGTTGCGGGCCGATCACCCGCGAGGGTGAACAACGCTCGCTCCACACCGGATCGGCCAATAACCGGTATCCGTCCACCTCGATCATCACCGACGAGTGCCCGTACCAGGTCGCGGCGAGATCGGCCGGTGCGGTGTCCGGCGCCGGGCGGACCAGCGGGATCTCCCGCGGCGGGTGCTGCTGCCTGCCGCCGGTCAGGAGGTCGCGTACGAGCGCGAACTGGTCCTCCCGGCTCAGCTGCACCTCCGAGGCCGGTTCGCGGTTGACGAAGACACCGTCGCGCCAGTTCGGTGACCGCTTCGCTGAGGCACCGATATCGGCGGCGCCCAGCGCGGCCGGCGTGCCCTGCACGGCACGCAGCAGCCACCCGCCCGCGGCCACCGCCGCGGTTCCGCCCAGCACCCGGGCCGCCGCGCCGAACATCAGACGCCTTGGAACTTCGGTGCGCGCTTCTCGATGCGCGCGACCTGGGCTTCGATCACGTCCGGGCTCGCCCAGGCCTTGTCGAAGCCCTCCTTGTGGGCCGGCCACGGCTCCTCGTAGGCACCGTCGTCGTTGAGCACGCGCTTGGAGTGCGCCACCGACAGCGGGGCGTATCCGGCGATCTCGGCGGCCCAGCTCTGCGCATCGGCCAGATCGCCCAGCCGGTTGACCATGCCGGTCTGCACAGCGGTGTCCAGATCCAAGCGTTCGGCGGCGATCAGCATCGCCCGCGCCCGACCATGCCCGACCAGCGACACCAGCCGACGGATCGACCAATTATCCAGCGCCAGGCCGTACTTGGCGATCGGGAACTGGAAGAAGGTTCCCGGTACCGCGACGCGCAGGTCACAGATCATCGACAAGATGACGCCGGCCCCGATGGCCGGGCCGTTGAGGGCGGCGATGATCGGCAGCGGGCTGGCATCGATGGCCAGGTTGAGGTCTCTGGCCTTGTCCGGCAGTTCCTTGGCCACCCCTTCGGCATCGGACAGGTCGGCGCCCGCGCTGAACACGGTGCCCTGCCCGGTGAGGACGATGGCCCGCACTCCGCTGGACGCGGCGTCCTGGCTGGCCTTCTCGATCTCCTCGCGCAGGCCGTCGACCAGTGCGGCGTTCAGCGCGTTGCGGCGCTCGGGCCGCTGCATCTCCAGGGTGAGGACGTTGCCGTCCCGGGTCACTCCAATCATGGGGCCAGCCTATTAGCCTTCTCGTGTGAGCAGTGCGCTGGCACTACGTGATGCCGTCCTGGACGAGGGTTCCTTCCGCAGCTGGGATACCGCCCCGCTGCAGGTGGCGACCTCTGAGCAGTACCGGGCCGAGTTGGCCGCAGCGGCCCAGAAGTCCGGCCTCGACGAGTCCGTGCTGACCGGTGAGGGCACCGTGTTCGGACGCCGGGTGGCCGTGCTGGCCTGCGAGTTCGACTTCCTCGCCGGATCCATCGGGGTGGCCGCCGCCGAGCGGATCACCGCAGCGATCACCCGCGCGACGGCCGAGCGGCTGCCGCTGGTCGCCTCGCCGGCATCGGGTGGCACCCGCATGCAGGAGGGCACCGTGGCCTTTCTGCAGATGGTCAAGATCGCCGCCGCGGTGCAGCTGCACAAGCGCGAGCACCTGCCCTACATCGTCTACCTGCGGCACCCCACCACCGGCGGAGTGTTCGCGTCCTGGGGTTCGCTCGGCCACGTCACCGCCGCCGAACCGGGCGCCCTGATCGGGTTCCTCGGCCCGCGGGTGTACGAGCATCTGTACGGCGAGAAGTTCCCGGACGGGGTGCAGACCGCCGAGAACCTCTACCGGCACGGGGTCATCGACGGGGTGGTGGCACTGCCGCAGCTCCGGTCGGTGCTCGACCGCACGCTGGCGGTGCTGTGTGACCCGCCCGGCCCCGCGCCCGCGGCACCCGCGACCGAGCCGATTCCCGATACCGCCGCCTGGGATTCGGTGCTGACATCGCGACGCCCGGACCGGCCGGGCTCGGAGTTCGTGTTGCGGCACGGCACCACCGACCCCGTGCAGCTGTCCGGTAACGCGACGCAGATGCTGCTGGCGTTGGCCAGGTTCGGCGGCCAGCCCGCGGTGGTGCTCGGTCAGCGCCGGCTCGGGATGCTCGGTCCGGAGGCGCTGCGCGAGGCACGACGCGGGATGGCGCTGGCGGCGGGGTTGCGGTTACCGCTGGTCTCGATCATCGACACCGCCGGTCCGGCACTGTCAGCCGAAGCCGAGCAGGAGGGGCTGGCCGGTGAGATCGCGCGGTGTCTGGCCGAATTGGTGACGCTGGAGGTGCCGACGGTGTCGGTACTGCTCGGTCAGGGCAGCGGCGGACCGGCATTGGCGATGGTGCCCGCCGACCGGGTCCTGGCCGCCCAGCACGGCTGGCTGGCGCCGCTGCCGCCCGAGGGGGCCAGCGCCATCGTCTACCGCGACACCGATCACGCGCCGGAACTGTCTGCTGCCCAGGGCATCCGGTCTGCCGACCTGCTGCGCGCCGGAATCGTCGATGCGATCGTCGCCGAGCACCCCGACGCCGCCGACGAACCCCGCGCGTTCACCGAGCGGCTCGCGGCGACCATCGCCGTCGAGCTACACCGGCTGCGGGCGATGTCCGATCTGGAACGGGTCGGCACCCGGCTGCACCGCTACCGCAGGATCGGGTTGTAGCACCGGCAGCCGGATCACGAAAACCGTTGCGCCAGGCGCTGACCGGGCAGTGATGGACCCACCGTGCGCCTCGATGATCGAGGCCGCGATCGACAGCCCCAGTCCGAAGCTGCCCGCATCGCGCGCCCGGGCCTTGTCGGCACGGACGAACCGTTCAAACAGATGCCCCAACAATTCGTCCGGTATGCCCGGTCCGTCGTCGGCGACGGTCAGCTCCGCATACCCGTCCGTCACGACGATCCCTGCTGTCACCGACGTCCCGTCCGGGGTGTGCACGCGGGCGTTGTAGAGCAGGTTGGACAACGTCTGATGCAGCCGCGCGCGGTCACCGCGCACCCACACCGGATGCCCAGGCAGCTCGAGGCGCCACCGGTGCTGCGGTGCCGACACCGTGATGTCGTTGACCGCGTCGGCGAGTAGTTCGGTCACATCGACGGCGGCCATGTCGAGATCCTGGCCCTCGTCGAGGCGGGCGAGCAGGAGCAGGTCGGCGACAAGGGAATTCATCCGCCGCGTCTCGGATTCGATTCTGGCCAGCGAGTACTCGGTGGTCTCGGGCAGCACGGCGGCATCTTGGCGGGTCAGCTCGGCGTAACCGTGGATCGCGGCAAGCGGGGTGCGCAACTCGTGGCTGGCGTCGGTGATGAACTGGCGCATCCGCCGGTCGGACGCGGCGACATCGGACAGCGCACCCTCGACATGGTCGAGCAACCGGTTCAGCGTGTGGCCGACGAGGCCGACCTCGGTGCGCGGGTCGGTGTCGCCGACCGGCACCCGCGGGGTGATGGTGTGGTTGTCACGGTCCAGGGGCAGCGCCGCCACCTCGGCGGCCGTCGCGGACACCCGGTGCAACGGGCGCAGCGCGAACCGGACGATGGCCAGGGTGCTCAGGGCGGTGACCACGAGCGCCAGCAGGGTCAGACCGGAGACGACCGCCGTCTCACGCATCATCGCCTCCCACGCCGGGGTGCGCGAGACCCCGGTGACCAGCGTCTCGCCGTCCTCACCGAGTTGGCCGACCATCCGGTACCAACCCAGCCCGGGCAGTTCCACGGTGCGGGTCTCGCCGTCGGCCCACGGGATGCGGGCAATCGCCGATACCGCTTCCGGCGGTGCGGGCACGGCGTCATCGGGCAGGAAGTGTGCCGAATCGACCACTTCGCCACCCTGGATGAGGGCCACCACGTTGCCCTGTGCCTGCCCGATCAGGTTCACCAGGGGTTTCATCTCCCCCGGTCCCGGCAGTTGCCCATCGGCACCGGGGGTCGCCCGGTACTTCACCACCGAGGTGACGCAGCCCTGCAGCGCGCCGGCCAACTGGGTGTCGATGATCCCGAGCACCGACGACCGCAGCGTCAGCACCGACATGGCGCCGATGGTCGCCACTGCGAGCATCACCATCAGCGACAGACCGACGACGAGCTGCTTGAGCAGGGTCCAGCTGCGCCACATCCGCCTCACGGCGCGGCCCGCAGGAGATATCCCACACCGCGGACGGTGTGGATCATCGGTTCCCGGTCGGTGTCGATCTTCTTGCGCAGATACGACACGTAGAGGTCGACGATGCTGGTCTTGCCACCGAAGTCGTAGTCCCACACCCGCTGCAGAATCTCCATGCGACTCAGCGCCTTTCGCGGATTGCGCATCATGAAACGCAGCAGGTCGAATTCAGTGGAGGTCAACGCGATCGGTTCACCACCCCGGGTCACCTCTCGGCTGCCGGCGTCGAGGCAGAGGTCCCCGACGATCAGAGACTCCTCGTCGGCCGGCGTCAGATAAGCGGTGCGACGCAACAATCCGCGCAGCCTGGCAACCAACTCTTCCAACGAGAACGGCTTGGTCATGTAGTCGTCACCGCCCGCGGTGAGCCCGGTGACGCGGTCGGCGACCGAATCGCGCGCGGTGAGGAACAGCGTCGGGGTGTAGGGACCCGACTCGCGGATCTTCGCCAGCACACCCAGGCCGTCCAGGTCGGGCAGCATGATGTCGAGTACGAGCAGGTCCGGGGTGTTGGCACGGTACTTCTCGACCGCCTCGGCGGCATCGTGGGCGACATCGATCTCCCAGCCCTCGTACTTCAGCGCCATCCGGATCAGGTTGGTCAGGGCGCGTTCGTCGTCGACGAGCAGCACCCGGATCGGGGACCCGTCGGGGCGGTACATCTTCGGTAGCTGGCCGAGGATGGCACGCCGCGGTCCCTGGTCCTCGACTGGTGCGGTGCTCACGGCTCCATTGTTGCCGCAGTTCGCCGGGAAAGATCATGTGAATCGTCTATGAGAGTGGCGGTGGCGGCTCGACCGGCCAGAAGACTTGGGGGCATACCGAACTGGCAATCCACCGAAAGGGGCGGACCCCGTGTCCATCTCGAAGTCCACCGTCACGACGCCTGCCACGCCGGCAGTCGATGATCGCCTGTCCGCCAACGCCCCGATCGTGCTCGGCGTGTTCCGCATCCTGGTCGCGCTCATGTTCGCCATGCACGGCACGATGAAACTGTTCGGTTTCCCCAGCGGGTCGCCCTCGACGCTGGGAGCCTGGCCCAACTGGTGGGCCGGCGTGCTGGAGATCGTGCTCGGACTGTTGATCGCCGTCGGGTTCTTCAGCCGCGCGGCGGCATTCGTCGCCTCCGGGATGATGGCCGTCGCATACTTCTGGATGCACTTCCCGGAAGCGTTCTGGCCCATCGACAATGGCGGCGAGAGCGCCGCGCTGTACAGCTTCATCTTCGCGCTGTTGGTGTTCACCGGCCCGGGAGCGCTGTCGATCAACCGCAGGTAGGTAGCCCCCACTTTCCGGTACGTGCGTGCCAACATCTGGATCCATGACCACTTCGACAGTCGATGCCGTTGCACGCTTGCAGGATCCGCTGACCGCCCGCGCCCCGCTGGCCCTCGGCGTGTTCCGGATCCTCGTCGGTCTGATGTACGCCATGCACGGCACGGTCAAACTGTTCGCCTTTCCCAACGGGCCGATGGTCACCTTCGGTGCCTGGCCGGGTTGGTGGGCGGCGGTGCTGGAAGTGGTGTTCGGCCTCCTCATCGCCGTGGGCTTCGCCACCAGGGTGTCGGCGTTCATCTCCTCCGGCGTGATGGCCGTCGCCTATTTCTGGAAGCACTTCCCGGACGGTTTCTGGCCGATCGCCAACGACGGCGAGACCGCGGCGCTGTACAGCTTCATCTTCGCGCTCCTGGTGTTCACCGGGCCGGGGGCACTGGCACTGCGGCGTCAGCGCTGACCGGGGATCAGACCTCGATCGGCGGGTTCAGCCGCTCCATCGTGTACTGCCGGTCCCGCCGCGCCGCCCACGAGCTGGCGGTCAGCGCGGCGACCAGCAGCCCACCGAGCACCGCGATGGCGATCCACATCCGGTGATCGACCCCGCCGGCGATGGTCTGCCGCAACCCGTTCACCGCGTAGGTCATCGGATCGAACGGATGCAGGATCTGGAACGGTTTGGCGGTGGTCTCCACCGGATAGATGCCACCGGCCGACACCAGTTGCAGCATCAGGAAAGCCAGCGTCACCACGCGTCCCACCGACACCCCGAAGACGGCGTTGAAGGCCTGGATGACCGCGAGGAAGGTGGCCCCGATCAACAGCAGGAACGCCACCGTCGCCAGCGGGTGTTTGGCCTGCAACCCGACGCCGAAATGCACCACGACGTACATCACCGCCACCTGGCACACCACGATCAGCAGCGCGGGCCAGTAGGAGGCCAACGCCACCCGCAGGGCGCCGAGCCCGTGCACGACGGGCCGTGACTGTATCGGCTTGAGCAGCATCCAGATGATCAGCGCCCCGATGAACAGCGCAAGAGGCAGGAAGAACGGCGCGAATCCGGTGCCGAAGGTCGCCGCCGGATTGTCGGTGTGCAGGTCCAGCGCCACCGGGGTCGCGATCGTGCGTGCCACGTCGGTGCGCTGTTGCGGAGTCCAGGACGGGACCTGGGCCGAGCCCTCTTTGAGTTTGCTCGCCAGCTCCGCACTGCCGTCGGCGAGTTTCTGCGTGCCGTCGGCGAGCTGGTCGGCACCATCGGTGAGCTGGCGCCCACCGGCGGCGAGCTGGACCAGTCCACTGTTGAGCTGGTGGGCACCGTTGTTCAGCTGGTCGACACCGTCGCGCAGTCGGGCCACGTCATCGCGCAATCCACCGTTGAGCGCACGGGTGATGAACACCCGCAGCTTGCTGTTCGGGTCGCCGAGTTCGCCTTCCAACCGGGATGCGCTGTCACGCAGTTTGAGTAGTCCGTCATCGGTCGTGGGATCGATTCCGTTGTCGCGCAACAGTCGTTGCGCACCGGCCAGGACGTCACCGGCGTGCCGCACCGTCGGGTCAGGGTTTGTCTGCAGGATGCCGAGTGCCTGGTCGACGATCGCCGCGGCCTGCGCCTGATCGATGTTCAGCGCGGCCACCCGATCGGTGGTGGAGCGCACCGCCGCGCTGAGTCGCTGGGCAAGCATGCCCACCTCGTCGGGGTCGAGTTGCAGCCCATGGACACGATCCAGCATCTCCAACAACGGGCCGGTCGCCGAATCCACCCGGGAGGCCAGCTGTTGGGTGCCCGCCATCAGTTGTGCCGACCCGTCGCGCGCGGTCACCAGACCGGTGGTCAGTTCGCCCGCCCCGGCGGCCAACCGTTGAGCACCGTTGTTGGCCTGGGCATTACCGCTCGCCAGTTGTTGGGCACCATCGGCGGCCTGCACCAGACCGGCCCCGGCATCGGTCAGGCCCGTCAGCACCGTGCCCACCGTCTGTTGACCGATGCTGGCGTTGACCTGATTGATGACCTCGCGGGCGGCGTTCTGCCCGATGATCGAGCCCAGGTAGTTGTTGGCATCGTTGAAGGCGAAGTCGATCTGCGCCTGCTGCGGTGAGCCGCCCGAGGGTGAGGCGATATCGGCGCTGAAATCCTCGGGCAGGGTGACGGTGAAGTAATACCTGCCGCTGCGCAGCCCGTCGGCTGCCTCATCGGCCGAAACCTCGTGCAGCTGAAGCTGTCCGGAGCTGATCAGGGCATCGGCGACCTGTCTGCCCGCGTCCAGCGGCTTACCGTCGACCTCGGTGCCGGTGTCCTCGTTGACCAGCGCCACCGGCACCTTGTTGACGGCATCGAACGGATTCCAGAAGGCCCACAGGTACATCGCGCCGTAGAGCAGTGGCATCAGCACCACCGTCACCAATGCGATCCGCGGCATCGCCCCGCGGGAGAAGCGCTTCAGATCCGTGCCCAGCGACATTCCGGCCAGCATCGTCACTCACTCACTTTCAGCTCGGCTTTGGCGCCGGGAACAGGATTGGCGGATGCGGTGATCACCGTCTGGTTCTCCCCCAGCGCGATCAGCCGGTCCAGCACCACCGCGCGGTTGTTGTCGTCGGTGATGCCGTCGAGGTCACCGACCACCAGCAGCGGCGGGGTGCCGGTATTGGCCAGCGCGATGCGCAGCAGAACCTGGTTGAGCTCGCCGACCTGGTCGAAATAGGCGCCCATATCGGGCAGCGGCACATCCCCGAACGTCGTCGCGCAGAGGGCGCTGAGATCGGAT
This sequence comes from Mycolicibacterium neoaurum ATCC 25795, assembly GCF_000691525.1. Taxonomy (GTDB): domain Bacteria; phylum Actinomycetota; class Actinomycetes; order Mycobacteriales; family Mycobacteriaceae; genus Mycobacterium; species Mycobacterium neoaurum. The sequence continues at coordinate 239,972 of NZ_JMDW01000003.1, read as the reverse complement.
GCGCCGGCCTTCCCGATGAACCGATACCAGGGTGCGTCCCAGCGCAGCTGTTCGGTGATCAGATCGGCGACGGTGACCGATTCGGCGATCTTGTCCAGCGCGTCGATATTGGCCAGTGCCGAAACGTCGAAGATCTTGCGAGCGTCGCTGTGCCCGAAGACGGTGATGGTGCCCGACTGCGCCCGCATCCGCCCGGCCAGCGTCAACAGCAGGGCGGTGCGACCGGTACCGGCCGGATGGATCAGGGCCGTCACGCCACCGGCGTCGACGTCCAGGTCGACCGGGCCATAGACCGGACCCCACGGGCCCTTGACCCGTATTGCTCTGGCGACGACGGCCGGTTTTGGATCTGCCACCGACCAATCTCAGCACACACCTCAGCTCAGGTGCAGATACCCGCCGAACAACTCCAGCAGTTGTGCTGTCCGCCACCAGATCAGCACGCCGAACAGCACCAGGAGCCCGCCCGCCACCGCGGCCTGCACCACGTTTCGTTGCGCGCGCGGTGCGTAGACGAAGCCGGCGGCCACCAGACCACCGGCGACCAGACCGCCGAGGTGGCCTTGCCAGCTGATGGCACCGGCACCGATCAGCGGGGCCGCGAAGGTGAACACCACGTTGAGCACAATCAGCCCGACAACCCACTTGACGTCGAGGTTGAGCTTGCGGGACACCACGAAGATCGCACCGAACAGTCCGAACACCGCGCCCGATGCGCCCGCCGTGGCGGTGTTCAGCGGGGAGATCAGGTACACCAGCACCGAGCCGCCGAGGGCACTCAGCCCGTAGAGCGCGCTGAACCGAAGCCGGCCGAGAAGGCGCTCCAGCGACGGGCCGATGACGTACAGGGCGTACATGTTGAACAGGATGTGGGCGATCCCGTAGTGCAGGAACGCCGAGGTCACCAGCCGGTAGTACTGGCCGTCGGCCACCGCGGGCGGCCACAGCGTCAGCTCGTTCTCCAACCGCCCCGACGCCATCTGCAGGACGAACATGATGATGTTGACGGCGATCAACGCGTAGGTGATCACCGGGGTGTCACCGGCGACCTTGCCGCCGAACCGCCCCTGGACCGGCCGGACGGTCGCCGCGCCGGCTGCCACACATTCCGGGCACTGGTGACCCACCGCGGCCGACTGCATGCAGTCCCCGCAGATGTAGCGGCCGCAGCGGGTGCAGGAGACATAGGTCGGGCGGCCGGGATGGCGGTAGCAGACCGGCGCCGGTGGCGGCGGCGGCTGCTGCGGGTACGTCATGCGGTTGCCTCGCAGGCTCGGCTACCGCATGTGTACCCGATGATTCGCTCGCAAGCGTCGCTCATGTCCCCCATCATTCCCGATGCGCTACAGACCCAGGATCTGCACACTCTCCTCGCGCATCTGCACCTTGCGGATCTTGCCGGTGACGGTCATCGGGAACTCCTCGACCAGATGCACATAGCGCGGGATCTTGTAGTGCGCCAGCCGACCCTCGGCGAACGCGCGCAGCGCCGGGGCATCGAGGGGTTGCGCACCCGGCTTCATCTTGATCCAGGCGCAGATCTCCTCGCCGTACCGCGCGTCCGGGACACCGATCACCTGGGCGTCCTCGATGCCGGGGTGCGTGTAGAGGAACTCCTCGATCTCACGCGGGTAGATGTTCTCGCCACCACGGATCACCATGTCCTTGATCCGGCCGACGATGGTGCAGTAACCGTCCTCGCGCATCACCGCCAGGTCACCGGTGTGCATCCAGCCATCGTTGTCGATCGCCTCGGCGGTCTTGTCGGGATCGTCCCAGTACCCGAGCATCACCGAGTAGCCACGGGTGCAGAACTCGCCGGGGTGTCCGCGCTCGACGATTTCGCCGGTGTTCGGGTCGATGATCTTCACCTCGACGTGGGGGTGCGCCCGGCCGATGGTGGCGGTGCGGCGCTCCAGATCGTCATCGTGCAACGTCTGACACGACACCGGCGAGGTCTCGGTCATGCCGTAGGCGATGGCCACCTCGGCCATGTGCATCTCGTTGATGCAACGCTTCATCACCTCGACCGGGCACACCGCGCCGGCCATGATCCCGGTGCGCAGGCTCGACAGGTCGCGGTCGGCGAAGCTCGGGTGGTTCTGCATGGCGATGAACATGGTCGGTACGCCGTATACTCCCGTACATCGTTCGGCCTCAACGGCTTCCAGGGTCAACCCGGGATCGAACCCCTGCGCCGGGATGACCATGGTGACGCCATGGGTGGTGCAGCCGAGATTGCCCATCACCATGCCGAAACAGTGGTAGAACGGCACCGGTATGCAGAGCCGATCGCCGGGGGTGAAGTTGATGCCCTCGGTGACAAAGAAGCCGTTGTTCAGGATGTTGCGGTGCGACAGCGTCGCCCCCTTCGGGAAACCCGTTGTACCCGAGGTGTATTGGATGTTGATCGGATCGGTGTTGGACAACATCGCTTGACGTTCGGCCAGCCGGCCGGCGGGTACCGCGTCGGCGCGCAGAGCCTCCCAGTCGTCGGTGCCCAGGAAGATCACCTCGCTCAGCGAGGGTGCCTCCTTGCGTACCTCGGCGACCATCCCGACGTAGTCGCTGGTCTTGAACTCGGTTGCCGAGATCAACATCCGCACTTGCGCCTGGTTGAGCACATAGGCCAATTCGTGTGTGCGGTAGGCGGGGTTGATGTTGACCAGGATGGCGCCGATCTTGGCGGTCGCGTACTGGACGATGGTCCACTCGGATCTGTTCGGAGACCAGATCCCCACGCGGTCACCCTTGGCGATACCCCTGCCGATCAAGCCCCGCGCGATGATGTCGACCTCATCGTCGAGTTCGCGGTAGGTCCACCGCTTTCCCTGCGCCACGTCGACAAGTGCCTCGATATCGGGGTGTGCGGCGACCGTGCGTGCGAAGTTGGCGCCGATGGTCTCTTCGATGAGAGGGGTTGTGGTGGGCCCCGCGTCATAGCTTTTCATCTGTCCGGCCGCCTAATTCCCATCGTTTCGCTCGCCCAAGAGGTCCTCGTAACGGTGCTCGGTCGCGATCTGCTTGCCCGACCTGTGCGCCTCATCCTCGCGCCTGCGCAGTTCGACGCGCCGGATCTTGCCGGAAATGGTCTTGGGAAGTTCGAAGAACTCGACGCGACGCACCTTCAGGTAGGGCGCCAGATGGTCACGGGCGTATTCCATGATGCCCTTGGCCGTCTCGGCATCGGCCGGCCACCCTTGTGCCAGTGCGACATAGGCTTTCGGTACGGCCAGCCGGGTCTCATGCGGCTGCGGGACGATGGCGGCCTCCACCACCGCGGGATGCTCGATCAGCACACTTTCCAGTTCGAACGGCGACACCTTGTAGTCACTGGATTTGAAGACGTCATCGGTGCGCCCGATATAGGTGATGTACCCGTCGGCGTCACGGCTGGCCACATCACCGGTGTGGTAGTAGCTGTCGGCCATCACCGCCGCGTTGCGTTTCGGATCGTCGAGGTATCCGGTCATCAGATTCAGCGGTCTGGCAACGAGATCCAGACAGATCTCCCCCTCGTCGGCCTGATCACCGGTCAGCGGATCGACCAGTACCACCGGCACACCGGGCATCGGGCGGCCCATCGAACCGGGTTTCACCGGCTGGCCGGGGGTGTTGCCGATCTGCAGGGTGGTCTCGGTCTGCCCGAAGCCGTCCCGGATGGTCAGTCCCCACGCCCGCTCGACGGCGCTGATGACTTCGGGGTTCAGCGGCTCGCCGGCGCCGAGGATCTCGCGCAGGCCGTCGGGCTTGGGCCCGAGATCGGCCTGGATGAGCATCCGCCATACCGTCGGTGGCGCGCAGAACGTGTTGACGCCGGCCCGACGGATCTGGTGCAGCAACTCGGCGGCATCGAAGCGGCTGTAGTTGTAGACGAAGATCGTCGCCTCGGCGATCCACGGCGCGAAGAAGCAGCTCCAAGCGTGCTTGGCCCACCCCGGTGAGCTGATGGCCAGATGGACGTCACCGGGTGTGACGCCGATCCATGCCATCGTCGACATGTGCCCCACCGGGTAGGACACCTGGGAGTGCTCGACCAGCTTGGGCTTGCTGGTGGTGCCGGAGGTGAAGTAGATGAGCAGCGGGTCACCCGTCGTGGTCACCGCCTCGAAGGTCTGCGGGGTCACCGCGTAGGCGTCGGCGTAGGAGTGCCAGCCGTCCACCTGCCCGATGCTGATCCGCGTGTATTCCCCCGGCACCGCATCGAACTTGCCGGCATCGGCGGCGTTGGCGATGACGTACTGGGCCGCGCCGCGGGTGATGCGATCGGCGAGGTCCTCGGCGCCCAGCGCGGCGGTGGTCGGCATGATCACCGCGCCGAGTTTCGCGACCGCGAGCATGGCCTCCCACAGTTCGACCTGGTTGCCGAGCATCAGGATGACGCGGTCCCCCTTGCCGACGCCCAGGCTCTTGAGCCATGTCGCGACGCGATCGGAACGCTGCGCCATCTCGGCGAAGCTGATCTTGGTTTCGGTGCCGTCCTGCTCGACGATCCACAGTGCCGGGCGCGTGTTGTCGCGGGCGATGACGTCGAACCAGTCGATCGCCCAGTTGAAGGTGCCCTCGATATGCGGCCACTCGAAGGTGCCGACCGCCTTGTCGTAATCGCTGATCACGGCCACCAACTGGTCGCGGGCGGCTCGATAACGCTCGGTGTTGATGCTCATGGCGACTAGGATCTAGGTCACACTTACCCGCCCGCTACCCCCGGAAGAGGGGATACCCGTGTCGTCCCTGTTGCGTCCCCGCGACACCGACGCCGTGCGCGCCGCGCTCCGCCGGGTCGCCGCCGAGGGTGATGTGCCGGTGCTGTTCGGCGGTGAGGTCCACGAGGACGCGCTGTTGTTGAGCGAGTTCGTCGGCACCCGGACCGCAGGGCTACGCGGACTGGTGGTGCGGTCATATTCCGGGCTGGGCGGGGCGACCATGGTCGCCGGACGGCCATTGTCGGTGTCGGATTACCGCAACGCCGCATCGATCACCCACGATTACGACGCCCCGGTGCTGACCGAGGGCATCCGGTCGGTGCTCGCCGTGCCCGTCGTGGTCGACGGATCTGCGCGGGCCATCCTGTACGGCGCGTACCGCTCGGGGGCACCGTTCGGCGGGTTGGCCGCGGACCTGATGGTGGACTCGGCACGTCGGCTGGCACACGAGCTGCGGGTGCGCGACGAGGTGGACCGCCGGATGCGACTTCTGGAAGCGCGGCTGACCGGCGCGGCGAATCCGGAGACCATCCGCGAGGTGTATGCCGGACTGCGCACGCTGGCCGCCGGCGCCGACACCGATACCGCCGCCGAACTGCACCGGTTGGCCGAACTACTGTCCGCACCCGCGGCATCGGAGTTCCATCTGAGCCCACGGGAGATCGACGTGCTGGCCCAGATCGCGTTGGGCTGCACCAATGCCGAGGCCGCCGAACGGCTTTCGCTCAAGACCGAAACCGTGAAGAGCTATCTGCGCAGTGCGGCGGGGAAGCTGGGGACCAAGACCCGGCACGAGGCGGTGTCGAAGGCGCGCCGGGCCGGGCTGATTCCGTAGGGACCGTGCGTACCGGCGTTTCAGCCTCCGACCAGCTCGGCGATACCACCGGTGACGAACACCACCAACGCGCGGTGCCGTTCGTCGACGTCATCACCGCGGATGCGACCTCGACTCAGACTGACCATGCGCAGGTTGTTGGAGTACGTGTGCAGTGAAGCCGCCACCATGTGCAAATAGGCGTCGTAGATGGCCGCCTCTGTGGCATCGGGGAAGATCGTGCGCAGTGCCGCGATGAACTCGGCGGCAATCGCGTTGAAATCATCGGCAAAGAGCACGCGAATCGGCTGTCCGGCATTGGCTTGCTGGGCAATCAGGCGAAAGTAGTTGTCCCAGCCGGGATCGCCGGCACGCTCCCGCATCGGTTCGACGAACGCCTCGACCAACGCACGCAGGCGCCCGACGCGGTGGCCGCCGGCGGGCCGTGCCGCCAGACGCTGACGGCGATCCTCGTTGAGTGGCCGGATGCGGCGCAGGACGACGGCTCGGAACAATTCGTGTTTGCCCTCGAATTCCTCGCTGACAGCCGCCAGTCGGGTGCCCGCATGGTCGGTGATCTCCCGAACGCTCACACCGAAGTAACCGCGGTTGGCGAAAAGCTCTTCGGCACTGTCGAGCAAGCGTCGCCTGCGGTCCTGTCTGCCGGCCGCACGACGGCCGCCGACCGCTGGGCCTGCAGCCATGGGTAGCTCCGCCTGCTCGATCTCCACACCACCTGTCGAAGGCCGTATTCGTGAGTCCACGCTACGCCACCTGCTAAAGTCGGAACAAGTGTTCCGGAAATCGGAAATCTTCGAGAGGATCGCAGCGTGGTCAGGACCGGCCTACCCCAGCGGCTTTTCGTGACCGCGTGTGCCCTCAGCGGAACCACCAACCTGGCAACCCGACGTTTCGGCGCAAAGCCGTTCCTGCCGAAACTTTTCGTACTCCGTTACGCGAACATGGGCGGTCTCGATCCCGCCGAGTTCGAAGGCCAGATCGACGCCGTGCGTTCCTTCCGGGACGATCGGTGGAGCGACCACTGGAACCGGATCGCGGCGGAATATGTCGCCGAATCCGAGGCCCTGATCCACGACCTCGCCCAGTCCGCCGGTCAGCGACCGGCCGAACTCACCGGATCGGCGCCGTTCAGCGATTCTGATGTCGCGACACTGACCAGCCTGATCACCCCTGCCGCCGCATTGTTCGCCGACCACGGCCCGCAGCCGCACTGCACCGACATCGCCAGGATCGTCGGCACGTCTCCGCAGAACGGGGACGGGGAGCGAATCGCCAAGGCGTTCAGAGTCATCGACTCGTTGACGAAGGCCATCACCTACTACCAGGTGAGCGCGTTTCCGGGCCACAGCCCACACCGAATGGAGGCCTACCGGCGCTCCCAGCGGCTGTTCGAGCTCCTGATCCGGGCGCTCGCGCCGGCCATCGAAGTGCGGGTTGAGCGTTACGACATAGCCTGCGCCGACGAGGACACGGTGCGCGGGTGGCTCGTCGTGCCGACAGGAGAGGGCCCGTACCCGGCGGTCCTGACGACCAACGGCCTGGAAGGAACCGTTGCCGAATTGGCATTCGGGCTACTGCGTTATCGGAATACCGGCTTGGCGACCTTCATGATGGAGATGCCCGGAAGCTACGACTACACCGATCCGATGGGGCCGCATTCTGAAGTCATCTACCGACGCGTCATCGACCGGCTCAGCTCTGACCCCCGGTTGGACCCCCGACGGTTGGCGATGGTGGGGGTGAGCTTCGGCGGCTACTGGTCAGTGCGCATGGCCGCCACCGACACCCGACTGGCATGCGCCGTCGCTTGCGGAGCGCCGACCCATCGCTCGTTCCACGGCGGCCTCGGCATGCCCGGTGTGATCATCAACGCGCTGGCCGACACCCTCGACGCCAGGAACCCGGTTCAACTTCTCCGGGCATTGCGGGCGCTGTCGATCAAAGATCTCTACTCGCACATCACGATCCCGCTTCTCGTCATCAACGGCGACCGCGACACACTGCTGAGCACACAGGACAGCGTCGACATCGCCGACGCTGCCCCGCACGCGACGTTGCTGCTCTACCCCGACGATGATCACTGCGCAATGCGTCACTACCGCGAATGGCTCGACCACTCCCAGCACTGGCTGCGCACGACGCTCACCACCGACGTCGGCCCCCAGCCCGGCAACCCCTAGGCCAGCGACTCCACCCACGCCCGGTGCAACCCGGCGAAATGACCACCAGCATCGACCAACTCGCTGGGCGGTCCGTCCTCGACGACCTCTCCGTGCTCCAACACCAGCACCCGGTCGGCACTGAGCACCGTGGAGAGCCGGTGTGCGATCACCACCGCGGTGCGGTCGGCCAGCACCGTGGTCATGGCGCGCTGCACCATCCGCTCACTCGGAATGTCCAGTGAGGACGTCGCCTCGTCCAGGATCAGCACCGCCGGATCGGCCAGGAACGCCCTGGCGAACGCGATCAACTGACGCTGCCCCGCCGACAGTCGGCCGCCACGCTTGGCGACATCGGTGCCGAAGCCCTCGGGCAACCCGTCGATGAAACGGTCGGCGCCGACCGCCGCCGCGGCCGCGCGCACCTCGGCGTCGGTGGCCGTGGGCCTGCCGAACCGGATGTTGTCGGCGATGGTCCCCTCGAACATGAAGTTCTCCTGGGTCACCATCACCACCTGCTCGCGCAACGCGCTCTGGGCGATGTCACGCAGGTTGATCCCGTCCAGGGTCACCGCGCCGCTGACCGGGTCGTAGAACCGCGCCAGCAGCTTGGCGATCGTCGTCTTGCCGGCCCCGGTGGTCCCGACCAGTGCGACGGTCTGTCCGGCCGGGATGTCCAAGGTCAGTGACGGCAACACCGGCCGATCCGGCACATAGGAGAACTGCACATCGTGAAAGCCGATGTGGCCCTTCACGTCCGACAATGCCACCGGGTGCGCCGGATCCTGGATGTCGGGGTCCTGGGCGAGTACCCCGGCGATCTTCTCCAGCGCCGCCGACGCGGACTGGAAGGTGTTGAAGAACTGCGAGATCTCCTGCATCGGCTCGAAGAAGATACGCAGATACAGCAGGAACGCGGTCAGCGTGCCCAGCGTCATCTCGTCGTGCAGCACCAGGTACCCGCCGAACAGCAGGACCGCACCGGTGGTGAGGTTGCCCGTCAGCCGCACCGCGGGCATGAAGATCGCGAGCAGCTTGAAGGCCCGCTCGTTGATGGACTTGTACTGGTCGGCAACGTCTTCGAAGATCTGCTGATTACGCGGCTCGCGGCGGTAGGCCTGCACGGCCTTGATACCGGTCATGGTCTCGACGAACTGCACGATGACCAGAGCGGCGGCCTCGCGCACCTTCAGATATGTCTTGGACGACTCGCTGCGGAACCACCACGTCAACAGCACCAGGATCGGGAACGCCGTGAGGCAGACCAGACCCAGCCGCCAGTCCAGCACCACCAGCAGCACGGCCGTGCCGAACATCGTCAGCACCGCGGTGATCAGCCCGTCGAAGCCGGTGGCCAGCATGTCCTGGATGGCGTCGACATCGTTGGTGGACCGCGCCACCACCCGACCGGAGGTGTAACGGTCGTGGAACGCCACGTCGAGGCGCTGGAAATGCCGGAACAGCCTGCGCCGCAGTTCGATCAGGATCTCCTGACCGATCCGCCCGGACCGGCGCAGGAAGTACATCCGGCTGGTGGCCTGCACCACGACCACACCGCACAGCGCGGCCAGGATCAGGATGAGTTCGTGCGCGGTGCCACCGGCGACGATCGGCGGGATGCCGTGGTCGATTCCGCGCTGCACCAGCAGCGGCACCGACAGCCGAGCGGCGTTCTCCACCACCACCACGATGGCCAGCACCGCGAGCATCGCCTTATAGGGGCGCAGCAGGGAACCCAGCAGCGAACGGGCCTCGCGTCGCCGCGATACCGACTCGTCGATGGGCAGGTTCTCGTCATCGGCGCTGACCGCCTGGCCGCGCCAATCCGTGTTCGCCGTCATTGCTCGGCCCCGGCGAATTCGTCGTCGGCGGCCAACAGGTACCGGTATTCGGGTGCGTCGGCCAACAACTCGGCATGCGTGCCGACGCGGGTGACCGTCCCGTTCTCCAACAGCGCGACCCGGTCGGCCAGCAGCACCGTCGAAGCGCGGTGGGCCACCACGATGCCGGTGACATCACGCAGCACCCGGCCCAGCGCCTCGGTGACCTCGGCCTCGGTGTGCACGTCGAGGGCGGACAGGGTGTCGTCGAGTACCAGGATGCGCGGCTCGGCGATGATCGCGCGGGCCAGCGAAAGCCGTTGCCGCTGGCCACCGGACAGGCTCATGCCCTGCTCACCGATGCGGGTGTCGAGCCCGAACGGCAGGTCGTAGACGAACCCGGCCGACGCCACCTCGATACCGCGGGCCAGGTCCTCCTCGGTCGCGTCCGGATTGCCGAGGCGCAGGTTCTCGGCGACCGACATCGAGAACAGTGTCGGATCCTCGAACGCGGTGGCCACGGTGTGCCGCAGCGCAGGCAGCGACAGATCCCGGATATCGGTGCCGTCGACCAGGATGGCACCCTCGCTGACATCGTGCAGCCGCGACAACAGCGAGGCCAGAACCGACTTCCCGGATCCGGTCGCACCGACCAGCGCGACGGTCTCCCCTGGCTCGACGGTCAGATTCACGTGCTGGAGGGCCCATTCTTCCGAGTCCGGGAACCGGAAACCCACGTCGACCAGTTCCAGCCGGCCGCCACGGGGCAACTCGGACACCGCCCCATCGGTGATGGTGCGCGGCTCGTCGAAGATCTCGACGACACGGTTGGCCGCCGTCATCGACTCCTGGGTCATGGACAGCAGGAAACCCAACGAGGCAATCGGCCACACCAGCGACAGCATCATGGTGATGAACGCCACCAACGTGCCCATTGTGACCAGTCCGTGGCCGGCGGCATAGGCGCCGAAGCCCAGCACGATGATCAGGGTGATATTCGGGATGACCTCCAGCAGCGTCCAGAACTTCGCCGACACCCCGACCTTGCGGATCTCGGTCTCGAACAGGCTGGTCGCGCGATCGTCGAAACCGCGGTAGGCGTGCTGCTCGCGGCCGAAAGATTTGATGACCCGCAACCCCAGCGCGGACTCCTCGACATGGGTGGCCACGTTGCCCGCCTGGTCCTGGGACTGCCGCGACAGCATGGTGAACTGGCGCTGGAAATGCAGGATCGTGAGCGTGATGGGCACGATCGCGACCATCACCACCACACCCAGCGGCCAGTACATCGTCAACAAGATCGTGGTCACCACGATGATCTGGACGATGTTGAGCATCAGGAACAGCAGCCCGAAGGACAGGAACTGCCGGATCGCCGACAGGTCGTTCATCACGCGGGAGAGCAGCTGACCGGACTGCCAGTTGCCGTGGAAAGACATCGGCAGCACCTGTAACCGCGCATAAAGGTCCTTGCGGATATCGGCCTCGACGCCCATCGTCGCGCGGGCCACCAGCCAACGCCGGACGAACCACAGCACGGCCTCAGTGACCAGCAGCGCCATCGCCGCCAACCCCAGCGTCCACAGCCCGGCCGAATCCTTCTGCCGCACCGGCCCGTCGATGACGGCCTTGGTGAGCAGCGGTACCGAGACGGTCGCACCGAGGCTGACGAAGGCCGCGATCACCATCGCGATCCAGCGGACCCGGTAGGGCTTCAGGTAGGGCAGCAACCGCAGGATGTCCGAGGAAGAACGGATGCGTCGCGGCGGTGCGGCGATGGCCGGTGCCGACACCAGCCCGTCACGCGCATTCGACATACGCCATCACCTCCTCCCCCCGACCATCTTGAGTTCTACGGCATGGGTCCGACAACCCGATTAACGCTGTGTACCCACCGTAAAACCTGAACAATGGATGAGGTCAAACTGTTTCCGCGCAGCGCCGACCGGCCAGCATCCCCCAGCCACCGGGCCGTTTGGGGCAGTATTGGCGCCATGGAAAGTGGTTCCTCGACCTCGCCTCGGGTCCTCGTCGTCGACGACGATCCCGACGTCCTCGCATCACTGGAACGCGGTCTGCGGCTGTCCGGCTTCGAGGTCTCCACCGCCGTCGACGGCGCCGAGGCCCTGCGCAGCGCGACCGAGACCCGCCCGGACGCGATCGTTCTGGACATCAACATGCCGGTGCTCGACGGTGTCAGCGTGGTGACCGCCCTGCGTGCCATGGACAACGACGTCCCGGTGTGTGTGCTCTCCGCGCGCACCAGCGTCGACGACCGGGTCGCCGGTCTGGAGGCCGGCGCCGACGACTATCTGGTGAAACCCTTCGTCCTGCAGGAGTTGGTCGCGCGGGTCAAGGCGCTGCTGCGCCGCCGCGGGTCGACGGCGACGTTCTCATCGGAGACCATCTCGGTCGGCCCCCTGGAGGTCGATATCCCCGGGCGTCGCGCCAGGGTGAACGGCGCCGACGTCGACCTGACAAAGCGGGAGTTCGACCTGCTTGCGGTGCTGGCCGAACACAAGACCGCGGTGCTCTCCCGCGCCCAACTCCTCGAGCTGGTCTGGGGGTACGACTTCGCCGCCGACACCAACGTCGTCGATGTGTTCATCGGTTACCTGCGCCGCAAGCTGGAGGCCGGCGGCGCACCGCGACTGCTGCACACCGTGCGCGGTGTGGGCTTCGTGCTGCGGACGCAATAGCCCGTGGACCTGTACGACCGGCTCTACCGTGCGCTCGGGCTGCCGAAGCGCATCGTGTCGCTGCGCACGATCGTGTTGGCCGCGGCGCTCGGCGTCGTCACCACGGTCATCATCATCGGGACCTGGGTGTGGATCGGCGTCACCAACGAGCAGTACAGCCAGCTCGACCGGCGCCTCGACTCGATCAGCAGCCTCGGCGATGTCAGCACGCTGCTCTCCGACGCGATGAAGAACGACGGCGACGCCCCGGTGGTCGACCCCGACCTGGTGCGCACCGCGCGCATCGGCGGTGCGACGGTGTCGGTGCCCTCCGATGTGGTGCTGCCGGAGTTCCCCGACGGTTTCCAGACCACCACCATCAACGGTGTGCAGTACCGGGTCCGCACCTTCACCGCGGGCCAGGCATCGATTGCCCTGGGTTCGACACTGACCGACACCGAGCGTCAGATCGACAACCAGCACCGCCGGGTGCTGCTCATCAGCGGCGGTGTCATCGGCGGCACCATGGTGGTCGGGTGGATCATCTCGGCAATCATGATCACCCCGTTCCGGCGACTGGCCCAGCAGGCCCGCGCCATCAACGCCCAGTCCAACCCGGACGAGGTGAACGTGCGCGGGGTGTGGGAAGCCAGTGAGATCGGCGAGGCCGTCGAGGGCATGCTCGCTCGCATCGGCGACGAACAGCAGCGCACCAAGGCAGCGCTGGAGTCGGCGCGTGACTTCGCCGCCGTCGCCTCCCACGAACTGCGCACGCCGTTGACCGCGATGCGCACCAACCTTGAGGTGCTGGCCACCCTCGACATGCCCGATGACCAACGCGCGGAGGTGCTCGGCGATGTCATCCGCACGCAGTCGCGGATCGAGGCGACCCTCTCGGCCCTGGAACGACTGGCCCAGGGTCAGTTGGCCACCTCCGACGACCACGCTCCGGTCGACCTGACCGATCTGCTCGACCGCGCCGCCCATGACGCGATGCGGGTCTATCCCGAGCTCGACGTCTCACTGGTGCCCGCGCCCACGGTGCTGATCCTCGGGTTGGCGGCCGGGCTGCGGTTGGCCGTCGACAACGCGATCGCCAACGCGGTCAAGCACGGTGATGCCACCAGGGTCCAACTGTCGGCGGTCAGCTCACGCGAGGGTGTGGAGATCGCGGTCGACGACGACGGCTGCGGCGTCCCCGAGGAGGAACGCACCAAGGTGTTCGAACGGTTCTCCCGCGGTTCGACGGCATCGGCCTCGGGATCCGGGCTGGGGCTGGCGCTGGTGGCCCAGCAGGCCGAATTGCACGGAGGGACCGCCTCGCTGGAAGCAAGCCCGCTGGGTGGGACCCGGTTGTTGTTGCGGTTGCCCGCGCCGCATTAGGGCATGCCGGCAGCTAGGGCAACCGGCGCAGGCTGAATGCGAGCGTGCACACCACGCCGGCGATGAAGGACACGAGCAGCAGGCCGGTGTTCACGATCGATCCTCGTTCTCCCGCGGGTGCGGCTTGACCGCCAGCACCAGCACCGTCCAGGTCAGCGCCGATCCGAGCGCGAAAGCCAGCAGGTAACCGAACCACTGCATCAGGAAATCCATGACCGCCCCTGACTATCCCGGCACCGGCGGTGCCGTCGAGAGCACCGCGATATCGTCGACGACCTTGAGGTCCGGCCAGGCTGCGCCGACGGCCTGTTCCAAGCGTGTTTTCGCGATATCGGACTGCGCCGTGCCGGACAGCGTGATGTTGGCGCCCTCGATACTGAATCCGAAGTCCGACAGCGGCGCACCGGCCTTGAGCACACCGTCGAATCGGGTGAGGTCGGCTGCCGTGACGCCGTCGATGGGGGTCAGCAGGTCGAGCACGGTGGTGCCGGGAAGATTGTTGCGCACCTTGTCCACGGCAAACGCCACCGAGGCCGGGTCGGGCAGCTGACCGGACAAGACGACGTCATTGCCTTTGCGCCGCAACGAGAACGGCGCCACCATCGCGTCCGGCCGGGCCGTGTCGGTGTCCGTGGCGGTGGTGGCGATGACGGGAAGGTCGGGCAGTGCCTGGCGTTGCGGTGAGCCCGCCCAACCGATCAACCCCAGGCCCAGCGGCACCACGATCAACGCCGCCAACCAACCGACGCCCGGCGCGCGCCGGTAGTAACGCGCCGCCGGGCGCCGGTGGGAGGTGACCATCGACTGTCGCTCAGCGGGCGCCGAGCAGATCGATGACGAAGATGAGCGTCTTGCCGGACAGCCGGTGACCTCCGCCCGCGGGACCGTAGGCCTGCTCCGGCGGGATGGTGAGCTTGCGGCGGCCGCCGACCTTCATCCCCGGAATACCGTCCTGCCAGCCCTGAATCAGTCCGCGCAACGGGAACTCGATGGATTCACCACGGTTCCACGAACTGTCGAACTCCTCGCCGCTGTCGTATTCGACGCCGACGTAGTGCACCTCGACGTTGCCCCCGGGCACCGCTTCGGCGCCGTCACCGACGATGATGTCTTCGATGGTCAGCTCGGTGGGCGCCGGGCCATCGGGAAATTCAATCTCAGGTTTCGTTGCCACGATTTACAACCGTAGTCGGGCAGACTGACTTTGTGGCCTTGGACGCGGACACCGATCTGGACGTCGTCATCGTCGGCGGCGGGCACAACGCATTGGTCGCCGCCGGGTACCTGGCCCGCGCGGGCCGGCGCGTCAGAGTGCTCGAACGGTTGGACCACGTCGGCGGTGCGGCGGTCTCCGCGCACGCCTTCGACGGTGTCGATGCCCGTCTGTCGCGGTACTCGTATCTGGTGAGCCTGCTGCCGCGGCGCATCATCGACGACCTGGGTGCCCGGCTCCGACTGGTGCGTCGCCGCCAGTCGTCCTACACACCCGACCCCGCGACCGGCGGGGCGACCGGCCTGCTCATCGGACGCGACAGCACGTTCGGCGCGGTCGGTGCCGGCGCCGACGAGGCCCGGTTCGCCGAGTTCTACCGCCGCGTGCGACTGGTCACGACGGCCTTGTGGCCCACCCTGCTTTCTCCGCTGACGACCCGCGCGGCGGCACGCGACCGCGTGCTGACAAGCGGTGATCCGGCGGCCGCGGCGGCCTGGCAAGCACTCATCGAAGAGCCGATCGGCCACACCATAAGGGCGGCGGTGAGCAGCGACCTGGTCCGCGGTGTGCTGGCCACCGATGCGTTGATCGGGACGTTCGCCGCCACCGACGATCCCTCGCTGATCCAGAACATCTGCTTTCTGTACCACCTGCTGGGCGGTGGCACCGGCGACTGGGAGGTGCCCGTCGGCGGCATGGGAGCGGTAAGCGGTGCACTGACGGCGGCTGCATGCGGTTTCGGCGCCGAGATCGTGACCGGCGCTGACGTGTACGCGATCAGCCCGGATGGCGAGGTGCGTTACCGCACAGGCGAAGTCGACAACCTCGTGCGGGGTCGCCATGTGCTGGCCGGTGTGACGCCCGCGACACTTGCCCGGCTGCTCGGTGAACCCGAGCCCCCGGTGGCTCCCGGTGCGCAGATCAAGGTGAACCTGATGCTCACCCGGTTACCGCGCCTGCGCGACCCCGGCGTGACACCGGAACAGGCGTTCGGGGGCACCTTTCATATCAACGAGACGCTGCATCAGCTCGATTCGGCGTACACGGCGGCGGCGTCCGGCGCTTTGCCCGAGCCGCTGCCGTGTGAGATCTACTGCCATTCGCTCACCGACCCGAGCATCCTTTCCGAACCGTTGCGCCGGTCGGGTGCGCACACCCTGACCGTGTTCGGTCTGCACACCCCGCATCACCTGTTGGACGGGTTGGATCCCGACACCGCCCGACTCCGGCTGACCGCGGCCACCCTGCATTCGTTGAACACCGTGCTGGCCGAACCGATTCAAGATGTCGTGATGCGGGACCGGGATGGCCGACCGTGTGTCGAGGCTAAGACGACCGACGATCTGGAGCAGGCGTTGGGTATGACCGCGGGCAATATCTTCCACGGGGCCCTGAGCTGGCCGTTCGCCGAGGACACCGAAGAACTGGACACCCCCGCGAAACGCTGGGGTGTGTCCACCGCCCACGGGGCGATCATGTTGTGCGGCTCGGGAACTCGCCGTGGTGGCGCGGTGTCCGGTATCGGCGGACACAACGCCGCGATGGCGGTGCTGGAGAGCTAGCCGCGCGCGGTCTTTCGCAGAATCTCCTGTAGCGCTGCCAGATCCGCTTCACTGAGAGAGCGCATCATATCGGGAGCGGGATTGTCGACGCTGTCGATGGCGGCCACCAGCTCACGGCCGGCCTCGGTGAGCGACACCTTCTTGCAGCGCCTGTTGTCGGGATCGGTTTCCCGGATCACCAAACCGCGTTTGGTGAGATCGTTGACCGCGACGGTGGCCGCCGGCGCGTCGATGGTGGCCGCGTCGGCGATCTCCTTGACCGACAGCGCGCGGTCGGCCAGCCGGCTGATGATGCGGATCCGACTGAACGGCAGTCCCGTTCGTTCGACGACGGCGCGTTTCCAGGTGTCCTGGTTGTTGATGACGACCGCGGACATCAACCGCCACACGTCATCGGCGAGGTCAGACATCGGCGCGCACCTTCGGCCCCTCGATGAGCGGCGCCAACCGGCGTGCCGACTCCATCGCCCGCGACGAGGTCGACACCACGCCGAGCCCGGCGATGACGATACCGAGCACCACACACGTCGACCAGAGCGGACGGGCGGCGTCGGCGAAATTCACGGCCGCCGCACCGTGGGGCGATCCGGCCGCCGCCAGCGCTGCACCGGCGATCGAACCGCACAGCGCCACACCGATACTCACGCCGATCTGTCGGCTGGTGCTGGTGACCGCGGACGCGGCACCCGCCCGGTCCAGCGGCATCCCGCTGACGGCTGCGTTGGTGATGGGTGCGTTGACCATCGAGAAACCGATACCGAACACCGCGAAGACCAGCATCAGCGTCCACACCGCGGCGTTCTCCGGCAGCAGCACCAGCACGGTCGAGGCCACCGCGATCATCAATCCCGAGATCACCAGTGACGGCCGGGCCCCATACCGCCCGACCATGCGTCCCGACAGCGGCGAGAAGATCAACGCTCCGACCGCGATGGGCAGATAGATCAGTCCGGTCTGTACGGCCGAGAAACCGCGCGCACCCTGGAGATACAGCGACATCATGAACAGCAACGCGCCCCAGGATGCGAAGGCACAAATGGCGATCACCGTCGCCGAGGCGAACGGCACGCTACGGAAGAAGCGCAGATCGATGAACGGGTCCGCGCGCCGGGATTCGAAACGCAGGAATGTCGCGAAGGCCACCAGCGCCACCGCGGCGGCACCGATCACGCGGTAATTGTCCCAGCCCAGCGCCGGCCCCTCGATGAGCGCGAAGACCGTCCCGAACAGGAACAGCACGGCCAGAATCTGGCCGACCGGATCGACATTGCGCATGGTCGCGGACTTCGTCTCCGGCACGAACAGGGCAGTCAAGACGATGGCGGCCAGACAGATCGGCAGGTTGATCCAGAACACCGCGCGCCAGCTGATCAGATGGATGAGCAGACCGCCGACGGTGGGACCGAGCGCCATCGCGATGCCGACGACGGCTCCCCAGACGCCGATGGCCCTGGCCCGCTCGACCGGCCCGGTGAACACCTGCGAGATTATGGACAACGCAACCGGATTGAGCATCGAACCACCGATGGCCTGCAGGAAGCGCGCGGCGATCAGCGCGTCGATACCGGGGGCCAGACTGCACAACAACGAACCGACGGCGAAGACGGTGAGCCCGATCTGGAACACCCGGCGCCGCCCGAAGCGGTCCCCCATCGCCCCCGAGAGCATCAGCAACGAGGCCAGCACCAGGGTGTAGATGTCGATCACCCACTGCAGCTGGGAGGCCGTCGCCCCGAGATCGGCGCGGATCGACGGGATCGCGACGTTGACGATGGTGGCGTCCATCGACACGATCAGCAGACTCAGGCAGCAGGACGCCAGAATGATGCGTTTCCGCGCCGGCGTCATGCCCGCCACTGCATCGCGACCCAGACCGGGGACAGTTGTATTCACACAACTATTGTGAAACTACAACCGTCCCACCGTCAACCCGAACCCCTTCGAAAGGCGGGGGCGTGGCGGAAGACCGCGTCAGCGAGCGCCGAGGTCGACGTAGTCGCGTTCGGTGTAGCCGGTGTAGATCTGGCGCGGGCGGCCGATCTTCGAAGGCTCGGAGTGCATCTCCTGCCAGTGCGCGATCCAGCCAGGCAGCCGGCCGAGGGCGAACAGCACGGTGAACATGCGGGTCGGGAAGCCCATCGCCCGGTAGATCACGCCGGTGTAATAGTCGACGTTCGGGTAGAGCTTGCGCTCCACGAAGAAGTCGTCGGTGAGCGCGATCTCCTCGAGCTGCTTGGCGATGTCGAGCAGCGGATCCTCCACGCCGAGCTTGCCGAGGATCTTGTCGGCCTGCTCCTTGACGATGCGGGCCCGCGGATCGTAGTTCTTGTAGACGCGGTGACCGAAGCCCATCAGCTTCACGCCGTCCTCGCGGTTCTTGACCTTCTTGACGAAGGTCGCCACATCGTCGCCGCCGTCGCGGATCTTGGTCAGCATCTCCAGGACAGCCTGGTTGGCGCCACCATGCAGCGGACCCCACAGCGCGTTGATGCCACCGGAGATCGAGGTGAACAGGTTGGCCTGCGAGGAACCCACCAGCCGCACCGTGGAGGTCGAGCAGTTCTGCTCGTGATCGGCATGCAGGATCAGCAGCATGTCCAGGGCGCGGACGATCTCGGGATCGACCTCATAGGGTTCGGCCGGGAAACCGAAGGTCATCCGCAGGAAGTTCTCGACCAGGGTCAGCGAGTTGTCCGGGTACAGGAAGGGCTGCCCCTCGGACTTCTTGTAGGCGTAGGCGGCGATCGTCGGCAGCTTGGCCAGCAGGCGGATCGTCGACAGCTCGACCTGCTTGCGGTCCAGCGGATCCAGCGAGTCCTGGTAGTAGGCGCTCAAGGCGTTGACCGCCGAGCTCAACACCGGCATCGGGTGGGCGTTGCGCGGGAATCCGTCGAAGAACCGCTTCAGGTCCTCGTGCAGCAGGGTGTGCCGCTGGATCTGGTTGGTGAACGACTCCAGCTGCTCGGCGGTCGGCAGCTCTCCATAGATCAGCAGGTAGCTGACCTCGATGAAGGTCGACTGCTCGGCCAGCTGCTCGATCGGGTAGCCGCGGTAGCGCAGAATGCCGGCGTCGCCATCGATGTAGGTGATAGCGCTCTTGGTGGCAGAGGTGTTGACGAACCCACCATCGAACGTGGTGTAGCCGGTCTTGGAGAGCAGCGGCCCGAGGGCGATTCCGTCGGAGCCCTCCGTGGCCTTGACGATGTCGAGGTCGATCTGACCGCCCGGATACGACAGGGTTGCCGTCTCGTCAGGGCTGGAGTTTTCGGCCACTTGAACCCCTTCTGTGGTCTGGGCTGCGCGTCACTACTGGACGGTAGTCGCTTACGTTACGTCGCGCCTGCGCGGGGTTCATCCTCGGGTACCTCGGTCGACGGCACCTCCGGACCCCAAGGTCGCCACGTGCGGACCAGCAGGTCATAGGCAGCTTGGATACGGGTGGCGACGATCTCAGGCTCGATCGGTGGGTACCCGGGCGTGCCGAGACCGTGACACGCTGTGTTCATCACCACAGTCCAGGTCTCCAGCACCAGGTAGACCGCATCGTGGTCGGTCGACACCCCCATCCGCTGAGCGACGGCGCGCACCGTGGGAAATCGATCCTTCTGTTCCCGGTACGGAATCGCGGTCACGTTCAGACTCGCCGACGAGTTCACGATCTGGATCAGAGCAGCCATCCGCTTGAAGATCGGCGTCTGCTCACCGCCCGGCCCGGGCTGCAGGGCAACCAGATGCGCCCGCAGCATCGCTTCGTACTCGGTGATGCCGTGGGGCAGCGCCGACAACTCCGCCGCGACATAGGCGGCGGTGTCCTCGACGATCGCGATCACCACGGCGTCCTTGGTCGGGAAGTAACGGCTGAACGTACGCGGGGAGACCTCGGCCGCCGCGGCGATCTGTTCGACCGTGGTGTTGTCGTATCCGTGTCGCTGGCACAGCTCGGCCGCGCTGGAGATCAAAGTGGCCCGAGTACGCAATTTCTTGCGCGCCCGCAGCCCCTCCGGCTGATCAGACATTCGTGGGTAGATCGGTTTCGGTCAGGACCGGAGCGGTCACGATGGGCGCCACCGGACCGGACAGGTCCGCCGGAGCGTTATCGGTGCTGAACAGTTCCCCGGCGAACCCGGCGACATGCCGGCACGCGCGGTTCAGGCGATCGGCCATCACCAGTGGACCCAGCGCCGTCCCGTCGTCGTCGGCGACGAGATCACCGCAGGCCGCGATGATGATCGCCGAGAACAGCGAAAGGCCGAGCAGCATCCGCTGGTCGTCGGCAGGCACACCCATCTGGTCGGACAACGCGGCGACGACGCTGTCGTTACGGAAATCGAATGCACTCTGACGCAGCGCATCTGCGCTGTTGATGATCCGCAGGATCAGCACGACACGCTCGCTGGTCAGTCGGCCGACTCCGCCGGCGGCGGTGCGCGTCAGCACCGAAACATGTGCGGCCCGCAATGCTTCCAGGGGTCCGATACCCCGTGGAAGTCGACGCAGTTCCAGCGCGATCTCCTCGGACAACTCCTCGAGCAGGGTCAGGAAGACCGCTTCTTTCGTGGCAAAATATCGACTGTAGGTCCGCGGGGACACCTCGGCCAGCGCGGCGATCTGGTCGACGGTGGTCGTCTCGTATCCCTGGCGCAGGCACAGCTGCAGCGCGGCGTCGATCAACGTCGTGCGGGTCCGCTGCTTCTTCCGTTCGCGCAAACCGAGATCGGTTTGCCTGTTCGCCGCAGCCACCCGAGGATGGTAACCCGTGCGACTGAGACTGCACGGTAGGTTTCCGGTGGGCTTCGCCACGCGGACACGACCGCTAGGGCTGTAGCCGCGCGATGCGCGCCCCGGCATCGGTGACCCGAATCCTGTTATGCACCCGGTTTTCCCGGCCCTGCCAGAACTCGACCACCTCGGGCGCGATCAGATAACCACCCCAGTTCGGAGGCACCGGAACCGCTTCCGTTTCGGCGAAACGCGCCGTGACGTCGACGAGTTGGTCGAGCAGGACGGCCCGCGACGCGATCGGGTGCGATTGGCGCGACGCCCACGCCCCGAGCTGAGATCCGCGCGGCCGCTTGGCCCAATAGTCGGCCGTGTCGGCGGCGGACACTTTCTCGACCGGGCCGCGGATGTGCACCTGCCGACCGAGTCCGTACCAGGGGAAGGTCGCCGAGGCATACGGCTGTATTGCCAGCTGCTCACCCTTGTCGGAGTCGTAGTTGGTGAAGAACGTGATCCCGGCTTCTGTCGCCCCCTTGCACAAGACGGTCCTGGTGGCCGGCCGCCCCTGCGCGTCGACGGTGCCCACGACCATGGCGTTGGGTTCGGTCAGCCCTGCGGTACGCGCATCGGAAAGCCACCTGTCGAACAGCGCCAGCCAACCGTCTGCCAGCCAGTCGGCGTCGAGGTCGGCACTGCCGTCCTTCTCCACCGATCCGTACTCGGCGCGCATCCGGGCCAGTTCCTCGGGTTCCATTTGCAAGACGGTACGCCCATGCCGCACCTCCCCGGCGAGTGCGAGAATCTTCGATATGGCGCAGGAATCAGTGGTTCCACCTGATCGTCCCGACGCGTTCACCGCCGGACTGGAAGGCGTTGTCGCGTTCACCACCGAGATCGCCGAACCCGACAAGGACGGCGGCGCGCTGCGCTACCGCGGTGTCGACATCGACGACCTGGTATCGGACCGGGTCACTTTCGGTGATGTGTGGGGGCTGCTCGTCGACGGCGATTTCGAGCGCGGACTGCCGCCCGCCGAGCCATTTCCGTTGCCGATCCATTCCGGCGATGTCCGCGTCGACGTCCAGGCCGGGTTGGCGATGCTGGCGCCCATCTGGGGCTTTTCACCGATCCTCGATATCGACGATCACACCGCCCGTGAACAACTCGCACGCGCATCGGCGATGGCGCTGTCCTATGTCGCCCAGTCGGCCAGAGGAATCCACCGGCCTGCGGTGCCACAGCGGTCCATCGATCAATGCCCGACTGTCACAGCGCGTTTCATGACCCGTTGGCAGGGTGAACCGGACCCAAGCCATGTCGAGGCCATCGACGCGTACTGGGTGACGGCGGCCGAGCACGGGATGAACGCCTCCACCTTCACCGCCCGGGTCATCGCCTCCACCGGCGCCGACGTGGCCGCCGCATTGTCCGGGGCGGTCGGTGCGATGAGCGGCCCGTTGCACGGTGGAGCGCCCGCGCGCGTGCTGCCGATGATCGAGGAGGCCGAACGCTCGGGCGATCCCGCTGCCGTGGTGCGCGGCATCCTCGACCGCAGGGAAAAGCTCATGGGCTTCGGGCATCGGGTGTACCGGGCCGAAGATCCGCGCGCCCGGGTGCTGCGTGCGACCGCAGAACGACTGCGCGCGCCACGCTTCGAGGCTGCAGCCGCCTTCGAGCAGGCGGCGCTGGCCGAGCTGCGCGAGCGCCGTCCCGATCGGGCCATCGAGACCAATGTGGAGTTCTGGGCCGCGGTCATCCTCGACTTCGCGCAGGTGCCGCCGTCGATGATGCCGGCCATGTTCACCTGTGCCCGGACCGCCGGCTGGTGCGCCCACATTCTGGAGCAGAAGCGGTTGGGCAAGCTGGTGCGCCCGGCCGCGGTCTACGTCGGCCCTGCCCCGCGCACACCGGAATCCGTGCCGGGCTGGGACCGGATCCGTCGATGACGGTGCTGGATCCGTCCATGACGGTGTTCGACTCGGCCGCACGCTCTTTCGAGCAACTCATACGT
The DNA here is from genome assembly GCF_000691525.1 of Mycolicibacterium neoaurum ATCC 25795. Classification (GTDB taxonomy): domain Bacteria; phylum Actinomycetota; class Actinomycetes; order Mycobacteriales; family Mycobacteriaceae; genus Mycobacterium; species Mycobacterium neoaurum. The sequence goes on along the minus strand of NZ_JMDW01000003.1, from coordinate 216,886 downwards.
GGACTCGGCGCTACGGACTGGGACGGGCCGGGCCTGGGTGACTGGGATCTGCGTGCCTTGGTCGGGCATACGTCGCGGTCGCTGGTGACGGTGATCGAGTACCTGAAACAGCCCGCACCCACCGGCGAGCTGGTCGACGCGCCGGGGTACTACCTCGCGGTCCGTGATTTCAGCGTCGCAGCCGGGGCCGAGGCGATCGTCGAGCGCGGCAGGCAGGCCGGTCGCGATCTCGGCGACGACCCGGCTGCCGCGGTCTCGGCACTGGTCGCCACCGCGTGCGCGGATGTGGAGCAGGCCGGCGACCCGGCAATCGCGGTGATCGGCGGAATCGGCATCACGTTGTCGGAGTATCTGCAGACCCGCATCTTCGAACTGGTGGTGCACGGCCTGGATATCGCCCGTGCCACAGGCCGTGACTACCAGCCGTCCGCGGACGTGCTGGAAGCCGCAAACGTCCTGGCAGCCAGGATCGCGACCCGGTCGGGCCGCGGCGGGGCACTGCTGCTCGGCCTCACCGGGCGCGCCGAGCTGGGCGACGGATTTTCGGTCGTCTGAGGCTGTCGCGATGAGAATCGCTGTGCTGCCCGGTCCATATGACGACCCATCCCGACATCTGAGGAGGCACCATGGCCATCGACATCACCCCCGCCGTCATCCCACACCTGGTCGTCCACGACGGCGCCGCAGCCATCGATTTCTACGTCAAGGCGTTCGGTGCCACCGAGCTGGGCAGGTTGCCCGGCCCGGACGGCCGACTGGTGCACGGCGCCGTACAGATCAACGGGTCGACGGTGATGCTGGCCGACGACTATCCCGAGTACTGCGACGGTCAGTCCGAGACGCCGAAGAATCTCGGTGGCACACCGGTCACCATCCACCTGGTGGTCACCGATGTCGATGCCGCCTTCGCGCGGGCCACCGAGGCCGGTGCCGAGGTGGTGATGCCACTCGAGGACGTGTTCTGGGGCGACCGGTACGGCGTCGTGCGGGATCCGTTCGGACACAAGTGGTCGCTGGGCCAACCGGTGCGTGAGGTCAGCGACGAGGAACTGTCGAAGGCTATGCAGGAGTTCCCGTGACCCTGGGCAGGTAGAACTCCAGCAGGTCCGTCGGCAGGCCGTTGGCCCCCGTGATCTGACTGATCGCCGAGATGCTGGCGGGCTTGGGGGTGCGCTCCAGCTCAGGGGTGCTCGGATCGGAACCGTACAGGCCGAACTGCAGGTGATAGCCGTCGGACCACTCCAGGTTGTCGACGAACGACCAGTATGTGTATCCGCGGATATCGGTGCCCTGGGACACCAGATCCTGCACCACGGCGATGTGGTTGACGATATAACCGGGCCGCTTGGTGTCGTCATCGTCGGCGACACCGTTCTCGGTGATCCACAACGGTTTTCCGTAGGACGCCGCCACCTCGAGCACCTCGCGGAAGCCGCCGGGGTCGATGGGCTGGTTGAAATCACTACAGGTCTGCTCGGCTGCCTGGCAGCGCAGCGGGATGCCCTGCAGGAAGTTGAATCCGGGCACGGGCGCGAACCCGAAGCCGACCATCGGCTGCGAGCCGTAATACTGCACGCCCATGAAGTCGACCTTGTCGGCGAAGCCGGGCCGCACCTCATCGGCGTCCTTGTGCCCGTCGAAGTTCAGGTCTACCCAGCCGTCGATGACGGCATTGGGGAACCATTCGTTGAAGACCCGGTTCCAGGCGTCGGCGGCCGCCACATCCTGTGGGTTCACCGGATCGGACGGGCGGGCCGGAACCATGTTGTTGGCGAAGCCGACGAACGCCGTCGCGTCGTACTTGTGGATGGCGTCATAGGCCGCCACATGGCCGCGGGCCTCGTTGACGAGGAAATGCACGGCGAGGTCGGGGCGCAGCACGCCGGGTGGCCAGGCCGGGACGATGCCGGGGATGGACAGGAACTGGGTCATCACCGGCGGGACCGGCTCGTTGATGGTGACCCAGTTGTCGACCTGATCGCCGAACGTCCATGCCAGATAGGCGGCGTACTTCTCGAATTCGACCGGGGTCCGCGCCGACAGCCACCCGGCACGCTCGACGGGCAGACCCAACTGGGTCAGCGGACGGGCCGCGACCGGGTCGTGTATCCAGATCGGCAGCGTGAAGTGGTTGACGGTCACCAGCGGTTCCAGTCCGTGCGCACGCAGCGCCGCGAACACCGCACGGTAGTGGGCGACCTCCTCCTGATCGGCCAAGGCATCGAGTGCCTGCAGATCGGCGAGACTGACCCCGCCGCCTTCGTCACCGATGTCGATGGCGGCCGTCGAGTTCGGGAAGATCCGGCTCCATTCGATGGACATCCGGAAGGTGTTCATCCCCAATTCATTTCGGGCCAGCTCGGCATCGGACTCATAGGACACATAGGTGCCGGGCCCGTTCTCCGGAAGGCCCTTGGTCAACCCCAGTGCCTGGTTGATGGGATCGTGCACCCAGGCGTACCAGTCCGAGTTCGGGTCGATCGGAGAACCGGGACCACCCTCGGCCTGGAATCCGGCGTGCGCCACGCCCCAATGGAAGTCGTCGGGGAAGGACAGGTCGATCCCTTCGACCGGAGCGACGGTGACGGTGATCGTCTTGGCCACAGCGTGACCGCCGCCGGGATTCAGCAACTGCCCGATGATCGGTATGTGCTGGAGGAATCCGAGTGGGCCGTGCCAGTGCACGCCGGAGTGCTCGTCGGACACCACCACGGTGAAGCGGTCGGTGCCGCCGACGGCAGCCATCGCGTTCATCGGCCGGTAGATGAAGGCACCGGTGTTCTGGTCGATCACGACCGAACCACCGTTGGCCGGTCGTCCCACCACCGTGTAGGTGAGGGCGTCACCGTCGGGGTCGGTTGCGCCGACGTTGCCGGTGACCAGACCGGTGCTGGTCTGGGTGGTCTCGCCGGAGTAGTCGATGCGCGGACCGGAGTTGAAGAATTCGCGCCGGACGAAGGCCAGGACCGCCCACAGCGACGGCGGACCGGTCGGGCCGGCAGGCAGGCCCGCGGCGAAAGGCGCCAACACCGCACCCACGAAGCTGCGGATCACATTGACCACGTAGCCGATAGCGGTCACCGGGTTGGGCAGCGTCGGCGTCCAAGCCGTGGTGGCCGCCGTGGTGGCCGCGGCGGTGGGCAGCGCGGCTGCGGACATCGCAGTGACCTCGGGAAGCGGCGCAGCGGTGGTGCTCGACCGTTCGACGGAGGCCGCGCGCGAGTCCTGCCGGGTGTCGGCGGGTTCGGGTGATTCCCGGGCGACCCGGGTATCGCGTGCCTCGAACACAGTGCGCGTGCCGGTTCGATCCGAGGGCCGCTGCAACGGTACGTCGCCCGGAGACGCTTCGCCCTCCTCGGCATCCTCGACAGCGCCGGCCTCACCGCCATCGTCCGGTTCAGCGGTGTCGTCCGGTTCAGCGGTGTCGAGTTCCTCGGGAACGTCTTCCTCGGGAACTTCTTCCTCGACGGCCTCTTCCTCGGGCGCGCCTTGTCCCGGTGCGCCGACCTGGGTCTGCGCACCGCCGGTCGTGTCGTCACCGGCGTCCGGTGTCACCGACTCGCGGTTGTCCGGCGCGTCCTGAGAGCTCGGGGAATCGCGGGAGTCCGCGGCGGGTGAATCGGCCAACGCCACACCCGGTGAACCCGTTCCGACGGCGGTCCAGATACCGACCGCCATTGCCAATCCAGCCGCCCGACCACAACGCATGCATTTCCGTATACACGCTCGGCACCGCCGGTGACCGCGTTTTGGCCGGTCTTCAGCGCCGCAGCCCCGCGAGCAGCCGCTTGCCCAGTGGCGCACGCGGCGCGACGGCCGCCGCGCCGAGCATGTCGGGAATCTGAGTGAACTTGCTCCGCGGACGTACCCCGCCACCACGGGCGATCTCGGCCGCATCGATGGCACGCCAGCCCGCGGCGTCAACGACCGCGGGCTGGCGGCCTCGGACCAGCTTGTCCAGCGCCGCCGGCCTGTGATCCGGGTCGCCGAGCCGTCCTCGGTTGTAGTCTTCGACAAGCCGGCGCACGGTCTCGGCCGCACACGACTTGTTGGTGCCGATGAAGCCCGTGGGACCACGCTTGATCCAGCCGGCCACATAGGTACCCGGCGAATCGGTCACCCGGCCCCCTTCGTTGGGGACGACGCCCGCGGCCTCGTCGAATGGCAGATCCGCGATCGCCCTGCCGCGGTACCCGATAGAAGTGAGCACCATTGCTGCGTCGAGCACACTGGCACCGGAGCCGGTGAACTCGATACCGGTGACTCGCTGGTCGCCGAGCACCCGATGCGGTGTCACGTTGTATGCCAACCTGATTCGCGGCCGGGTGATCGGCGCCGACGCGTCCCCGAGTTTGGTGAGAATCTCCAGCTTGTTCCTGGTCAACGCATCGGTCGCGGTGACCAGGTCCGCGACCACCTGCTGATGATCGGCCGCGTCGAGCACCACATCGCAAGTGTTGGTCAGGCCGATGAGCTCCGGGAGGGTGAAGGCCGAGAACTGTGGACCGCGCCGGGCCGCGATCACCACTTCCTGGACGCGCGAAGACCGCAGCGCGCGCAGTGCGTGATCGGCGATATCGGTGCGTTCCAACTGATCCGGGTCGGAGGTCAGGATCCGGGCCACGTCGAGCGCGACGTTGCCGTTGCCGATGATGACAACCCGCTCACCGCTGAGGTCCACCGCCAGATCGGTGAAGTCGGGATGGCCGTTGAACCACGCCACCACCTCGGTGGCGGTGCCGGTTCCCGGCAGGTTCATGCCCTCGATGTCGAGCCGACGATCATTGGGTGCGCCGACGGCATAGAGCACCGCGTGATGGTGCTCGAGCAGATCGGCGTGCGAAAGATGCTTGCCCACCTCGACATTGAGATAAAGCGTCAGACCGTTCTGCTCGACCATCCGGTCGAACAGTTTGGTGACCCGCTTGGTGCTCTGGTGGTCGGGCGCCACCCCGGCCCGAACCAGGCCGTAGGGCGTCGGCAACTTCTCGAACATGTTCACCCGGACCCCTCGCTGGGTGAGCAGTTCATCGGCCGCGTACATGGCCGCCGGCCCGGAGCCGACGATCGCCACCGTCAACGGTCCCTTGCGCGGCTCGATCCGCGGCGCCTCGAGCACCGGGGCCAGCTTCGAGGTCGGCGGAATCCGACCCTCCCGCTTCGGATAGAACGCCGCGTTGAGTTCGATGAACGGCAGCTGGTTATCGGTCAGCTTGGTATCCGGTGAAATGGCCCCCACCGGACACGCGGTGACGCAGGCTCCGCAGTCGACACACGCGAGCGGGTCGATGTAGAGCATTTCCGCGGTCGCGAAACCCGGCTCATCCGGCGAAGGATGGATGCAGTTGACCGGGCACGCATAGACACAGGACCCGTCGCTGCAACACGACTGGGTGACGACATGCGGCATGACCGGCGCTAGGCCACGCTGACCAAGTGCTCACGCGCAGGTTCGCTGCGGTACCGGGCGGGCGGTCCGTCGATCTTGCAGAGCTTCCAGATCAGCTTCGCGATCGGGTTCATCAGACCGGTGTCATGGCACAGCATGCGCACATCGGAGAACATGTTGCGCAGGAACATCCGGGATTCGGGCGCCGAGAAGAAGATCTCCTTGCGCACCGAGCGCGGAATGTCGAATTCCTTCCAGAACTCACGCGGCGGCACCACGATCGCCGAACACAGGGTGCGCATGGTGAGCGGGACGAAGATCGAGAGCATCCAGCGCTGCTTGCGGCGCAGCGTCGGGACCCGCTTGTGCAGGTACTGGTGCGCGAAGGAGATGTGCCGCGCCTCCTCGGCCACGTGAATCGCCATGACGCGCTCCATGATCGGATGCAGGGACTTGCCCTCGCGCAGCACGTTCTTCTGGGTGTGGTCGATGGGTTCCTCGCCGGCCAGGACGCCGAAGAAGAACGGAATGGGGAACGGGCCTGCGGCCAGCGGGATGATCGGCTGCAGCCATTTTAGCAGCTTGGGCATACCGGGGACGTCCACGCCCATCCGGTTCACCATCTCCTGGAACATCAGGGTGTGGTTGCACTCTTCGACCGACTCGTGCAGGCAGTAGCGGTATTCCGGTGAGCCGTTGGGCACCCAGAACGAGTACTCCATGAGGCCGCGGATGAGGATGTTCTCGAAGTGCAGGCCGACCTTGGCCACGTTGGCCTGGCGCCACATGCCGATCTCGATCTGCCGATCGACGGGCTGAGCCTGGTACCACGGGTGGCCGCCGATCGGGTCGGTGGCGGGCAGGATCCAGCGCTCGTCGTTCGGGATCACGGCGAACTCGGGCGAATCCCATTCGATGTCGTTGAACGGGTTGAAGCTACGGCGGACGGAGCCCTCGGAGAGGGTCTGCAACATCTCGACGTATTCGGTGTCATCCCGGACGTCCATGTTCTTACGCCACCGCTGGATCACGCGTGTCCTGGCTTCTTTGACCGCCATGTCGAGGCCTCCTTGCCTTGCCCGGCTCGCCTGCCCGGGGGTTTACATTCGATCGCTCGATGTCTAGGGACAGTACCCGCGGTCCCACTAAATAAACAGGGGTTTTGCCCAGCTGTGGGACAGCCGGGTTACCTGGGTCACATGTGATCGCAGTCACTGTTTTGGTGGAGCTGAGCGGCAAAAGTGACATCCCCGTAGCTAAGATTCGCCCGTCACTCTCGGCGGACGGGGAAGCTCATGAGTACACGCAAGCGCGTCGACATCACCGCCGGGACGGGGTCTGGCTCCAGCGGGAAAAAGAAGTTCCTCCTGATCGGCGTCGCGGCGGTCTTCGTGGTCATCGGCGCGATCATCCTGTCCTCCTGCGCCACCCAGATCGGGCCGGGACAAACCGCGGTGAAAGTCGACGACTACTGGCTGATCCCCGCAGACCCGAAGGTCGACGGGTGTATCGAACCGGAAACCTCGGCGTTCAACCCGCCGGGCGGCTTCAAGGCCTACCGCTACCCATCCCGACAGATCAGCTGGGATGCCACCGGCAGCCCCGATTCCGAAGCCGATCCCACGATCGTGGTCTCCAACGCCACCGCGCCGGCCGAGCTTCGGGTTCCCGTCGTCATCACCTTCGATCTGACCAGCGACTGCGACATGCTGATGGACTTCCACCGCGATTTCGGTACCAAGTACCAGGGCTGGCTGGACGATGACGGCCTGGTCACCACCGGCTGGGTGAACCTGCTGCGCTACGTGATCGGACAACCCGCCGAACAGGTGCTGATCAGCGTTGCCCAGAAATACACCTGGCGCGAGATCTGGAATGACGAGAAGGTGCGCATCGAATTCCAGAACGCACTGCGCGACGCACTGCCCGGCGCATCCAAGGCCCGCACCGACGGCCGGGAGTTCTTCACCAACTTCCAGGTGACCGTGATGAAACCGGATCCCGTGGACCAGGGCCTCAAGGACGCCATCATCGCCGAGCAGAAGGCCATCGCCGATGCCCGCGCCGCCGAGGCCAAGGGTGTCGCCGATGCCAACGCCGCGCGCGCGAAGGCCGAAGCCGACCGGGCCGCCGCCCAAGCGCAGACCGAACTCGCCCGCCAGGTCGCCTTGCAGAAGCAGGCCGAGATCGCCGGCTATCCGAATGTCGAGGCATATCTGCGGGCGCTCGCCATCGAGCATGGACAGAACCCGTACCAGCCGACCTATGTGGTGCCCCAGGCCCAAGGCTGACCCAGCGGTAAAAACCATGTGCGCGGACCGATAATCTTGGCGGCATGGCCGAACTGACGATCCCCGCCGATATCAAGCCGAACGACGGACGGTTCGGCTGTGGACCGTCGAAGGTCCGGCCCGAGCAGCTGGCCGCCCTGGCCGCGGCGGGTGACCTGTTCGGCACCTCGCACCGGCAGGCGCCGATCAAGAATCTGGTCGGCCGCGTCCGCGACGGCCTGCGCGAGCTGTTCTCCGTGCCCGAGGGATACGAGGTCGCCCTGGGCAACGGCGGGTCGACGGCGTTCTGGGACGCTGCGGCATTCGGCCTGGTCGACAAGCGCTCACTGCACCTGACCTACGGCGAGTTCAGCGCCAAGTTCGCATCGTGCGTGGCCAAGAATCCGTTCGTCGGCGATCCGATCATCGTCAAGACCGACCCGGGGACCGCGCCGGAACCCACCTCGGATCCGTCGGTGGACGTGGTGGCCTGGGCACACAACGAGACCTCGACCGGTGTCGCGGTGCCGGTGCAGCGCCCCGCCGGTGACGCGTTGGTGCTCATCGATGCCACCTCGGCCGCAGGCGGACTACCCGTCGACATCACCGATACCGATGCCTACTACTTCGCGCCGCAGAAGAACTTCGCCGGTGACGGCGGTCTGTGGCTTGCGGTGCTGTCGCCTGCGGCGCTGGCCCGTATCGACGCGATCGCCTCGAGTGGTCGCTGGGTGCCGGATTTCCTTTCGTTGCCGATCGCGGTCGAGAACAGCCTGAAGAACCAGACCTACAACACCCCGGCCGTGGGCACGCTGATCCTGATGGCCGAACAACTGGACTGGCTCAACGGCAACGGTGGCCTGGACTGGGCGGTCAAGCGGACCGCTGATTCCTCGCAGCGGCTGTACTCGTGGGCCGAGGCCTCGGAGTTCGCGACGCCGTTCGTCGCCGATCCCGCGCTGCGCTCGCAGGTCGTGGGCACCATCGACTTCAACGACGACGTGGACGCCGCGGCGGTGGCCAAGGTGCTGCGGGCCAACGGCATCGTCGATACCGAGCCCTACCGCAAATTGGGCCGCAACCAGCTGCGCATCGCGATGTTCCCCGCCGTCGACCCCGAGGACGTCAGCGCCCTCACCCAGTGCGTCGATTGGGTGGTCGCAAACCTCTGAGCCTGCCGACCCCAGCGTGTCTGCGCGGTAACGGACGGATAACAACGTAGGGTGCGCGAAGGAGGTCACTATGCGGGAACTCAAGGTCGTCGGACTCGATGTGGACGGCAAACGAATCATCTGCGAGGCTCCCGACTCCGGTGACAACTTCGCCATCCGTGTCGACAATCGCCTGCGCGCTGCCGTGCGCGGCGACAAGGCGACCTCAAATCAAACCGAGATCGAGGTCGAGGTGACCCAAGGCTTGCGCCCCAAAGAGATCCAGTCCAGGATCCGGGCCGGCGCATCCGTGGAACAGGTCGCCGCGATCGCCGGTGAGGACATCGATCGGATCCGCCGCTTCGCCAACCCGGTACTGCTGGAACGGGCGCGTGCGGCCGAGCTCGCCACCGCCGCACATCCGGTGCTGGCCGACGGACCGTCTGTGCTGACCCTGCTGGAGACCGTCACCACCGCGATGATCAACCGGGGCCTGGATCCGAACGCGACGAACTGGGATGCCTGGCGCAACGAGGACGGCCGCTGGACCGTTCAGCTGTCCTGGAAGGCCGGCCGCTCGGATCTGCAGGCACATTTCCGCTTCACTCCCGGATCGCACGGGGGCACCGTGGCGGCCTTCGACGACAGTGCCTCCGAGCTGATCGATCCGAATTTCGCGCCAAGGCCGCTGCGGCCGGTGGCCGCGGTCGCGCAGCTGGACTTCGAGTCTCCCGCAGCAGCGCCCGTGGCCGGTCCTGTGACGCCGCCGGTGCCTGCGCCGGCCGCCGTCGTGCCGCCGGTCGCCCAGTCCGCTCCGCTGCCTCCCGTAGCGGCGCCGACTCCCCCGCCGGTGACCCAGCCCGAGCCCGCAGTGGCAGAGGCGTCCGTGGCTGAGAAGACCGAGGACACCGTCGCAGAGGCCGCGCCCGAACCCGCGACCCCCAAGCCGCGTCGCGCCCGTAAGGCCAAGCCGTCCGTCCCCGCCTGGGAAGACGTGCTGTTGGGCGTGCGGTCCGGCACCCAGCGCTGATCTGCCATCGCTCGCTAGAACGGCGGGTCGCCGTCGAGGGCGATCTGTAGTGCGTTGCGGGCCCGCTCGGCATTGACGCGGTATTCACGGTCCTGTTTTCGGGTGCGCTGTCGCGTCGGCAGGGCAGGTTCGCGGTCGTCCTGGTCGATGAGGCTGATGCGTCGTGTTCGCGGTACGTCGGCGCGAATGGTGTTGTGAGGGAACAGAACTGCGGCCAGCGGCCTGGTCGTGTACGTGTGGCCGGTGGGCGCCCTCCACGTCGTTGAGCCATCCGCATGGGCGGTGGGTGTCCAACCGGTGTTCAGTGTTTTGACGAGGTGGTGCTCGCGGCAGTAGGGGCGCAAGTTGCCGGGGTGGGTGGCTCCGGCAGGCCACGGGGTGAGGTGGTCGATGTCGGCTTTGTGCGCGGGGCGTCCGCAGCCGGGGAAGGCACAGGTCATGGCTGTCATGCGGACGTAGGCCGACAGCTTGGCAGACGGGCGGTATCGGGTCTCGGAGCCCATGTCGGCGGAACTGCTGAGGGGCCGGACTCTCGCACCGGTGTTGATGAGTTCGGTGAGCAGGTGGGCCGGGATGATGGCGCCGTCCAGCGAGATGCCGGCTCCGGCGCCGGGCGGGGCGTACTGCGCGGCAGGTGCTTCCGGCGGCGCGGCCGGTTTCGGCTGGGCACCGGGCGCGGTGTCCGGAGAAGGATCTCGGGGCGCGGCCAGTTCCTCGGCTGGCTGATCCTCGTCGGGTCCGTCGCCCGGCCCGCGATCGGGTTCGACCGGCCCCGGCTCGGCACCCTCGCCGGCATCGGGGTTCTGACTGGTGAGCACGTAGATGTTGACGGCGCTGGCGCGCGGATCTTTACCCGAACCCATGCAACTGCTGTCACCGCACAGGCAGGTGAGTCGGTCGGCGCCGGCTGCCAGCGCGGCGATGGCGTCGGCGCGGCGTTCGCGTTTGGTGCGCGGATCATCGGGGCAGACACCGCCGGCCAACTCATCGGCGCGGGCATCGGTGATCTTGGCGTCGGTGGTGCGCATCCGGCCCCAGAAGGACACGACACCGTCGGGGTCATCCTTGTCGCCGAATTCGAGGTAGCGGTCCTTGGCCGCGGCCTTGGACCGGATGACCGCCAGCGGATCGTATTTGTGGACCCAGAAGTCGACGGCCGCGGTCAGCGCGTTCTCCGACAACACTCCGAACCCGTGGGCGTTCTCGGCGATGCCGGCATCGATCAAGGCCAACGCGCCAGGGTCGGTGACCAGGTGGGTGCGCCAGGTGATCGCGTTGATCACCTTGGCCGATATCGCCCCGCTACTGAACACGGCGGCGGTCCGCGGGAGCCGTTCGCGCAGGGCGACTCCGATATGCATCTGAGTGTTCGCGGCGTGCGGGCCGAGGTTGCAGGCCGCGCCGACCTGGGCCTTCGCCTGAGCCCAGCCGTCGATCAACTTCAGCGCCGAAGCGTCGTCCTCGTCATCGCACCAGCGCGAGGTGACTTCGGCGATGAAGGCCAGCCGGCGAGCGGCAGCGGCGGACTCCTCCCGGGTGGCGGCCGCAACTGCGTCGATGAGCGCCTCATCGCTCATCTCCGACAGTTCCAACCGTTCGAACATGCTTTCGATACTACCGAGGGGGTGTGACACGCCACGACAGCAAGCACGGCATCAAAAAAGGGAAGGCATCGCGCCTTCCCACTCTCACTTTATAGCGCACCCCCGGGCTTGCGGCAAGGCCCGGGGTATGCCGCAGAATCACTGTCCTCGAACACAATTCAGGGGGAACAGTGCGAGTTTTGCTCTACACATTCGGGTCGCGCGGAGATATCGAGCCGCTGCTCGCGTTGGCCATCGCGCTGCGCGACCGAGGCGCCGAAGCCGTCTTCTGCGCACCTCCGGACTTCGCGGATCTGCTCGCGGCCAACGGCATGGAGCACGTGCCCACCGGCCCGTCGGTGCACGAACTGGTGCACGTCCGCAAGGCCACCCACGCGGACGCGCCCGCGCTGGCCGCGGAACTGGTCGCCACCCAGTTCGGCACGCTGCGGATCGCCAAGCGGTGCGATGCCATCATCGGGACCGGCCTGATGCCGGCAGGTATGCGTTCGGTGGCCGAACTGATCGGAATTCCGTACATCTGCGCGGTGTTGACCCCGCACGTGCTGCCGTCACCGCATCACCGTCCGTTGCCGCGGCCCGGTAAGCCGTTCCCCGAGGACCTGACCGACAACGCCCGGCTGTGGGAGCTGGACGCCGAAAAGGTCCAGGTCCTCTACGGACCGGCACTCAACGAGCACCGCGCGAGGGCCGGCCTCGATGCCGTCACCGACGTCCGCGATCACACATTCACCGACACCCCGTGGTTGGCCGTCGACCCGGTGATCAGTCCCTGGCCACCGGCACCGAACATCACTCCGATCCAGACTGGCGCCTGGATCGGAGTGGACAGGCGCCCGCTGCCACCCGACCTCAAAGACTTCCTGGCGGCCGGCCCTCCTCCGGTCTACGCCGGATTCGGCAGCGTGACCGCGCCCGAGGATGCCGCCCGCACCGCCATCGAGGCCATCCGCAGCCACGGCCGGCGCATCATCCTGGGCAGCGGATGGGCCGGCCTGACCAGCTCCGCCGCGGACTGCTTCGTGATCGGCGAGGTCAATCAGCAGGCGCTGTTCGGCCGCGTCGCGGCGGTCATCCATCACGGCGGTGCGGGTACCACCACCACGGCCGCGGCGGCCGGTGTCCCGCAGGTGGTGGTGCCGCAGATCGTCGACCAGCCGTACTTCGCCCGTCGCGTCGCCGAGCTGGGGATCGGCGCCGCCCATGACGGCCCTGCGCCGACGGTGAACACGCTCGCCGAAGCGCTTAGGCTGGTACTGCAGCCCGAGATACGCACCCGCGCGAGCGCCCTGGCCCCCACCATCGCCACCGACGGGGCGGACACCGCCGCGGCGATGCTGCTCGACGCACGACAGAGACGATTCGAATCAACAAGGGGCACATGACTTCCCACGAGTACGAAACGGAACTGCTCGCCGAGCGCGAGTACGTCGCCGCTCTCTACGCACGCCTGGACAACGAGCGCGCACGCGCCGATGAGCGTTATCGCGCCGCGCTTCGGGGCGATATCGACAAGCAGGACGGTGCGACGCTGGTGCAGCGTGACGCCGATGTGCGCGCGCTGGCCGGTGAGGTCAGCCGCCTCGACGTGGCCGACAGCGGGTTGTGCTTCGGCCAACTGGAAAGCGTCGAGGGTGAGCGGTCCTACATCGGTCGCATCGGATTGTTCGACAACCAGAACGATTACGAACCGCTGCTGCTGGATTGGCGCGCGCCTGCGGCCCGCGCCTTCTATGTCGCGACCGCCGCGCACCCAGAGGGCATGCGCCGACGTCGCCAGTTCCACACCAGGGGACGCGATGTCCTCGACTTCACCGACGAGGTGCTGGGCAGGCCCGGGGACGACGGCGCACTGGAAGCATCCAGCGATGCCGCGCTGCTGGCCGCGGTCAACGCACCGCGCGCCGAGGGCATGAGCGATATCGTCGCCACCATCCAGGCCGAGCAGGACGAGATCATCCGGCTGGATCATCCCGGTGTTCTGGTCATCGAGGGCGGGCCGGGCACCGGCAAGACCGTCGTTGCACTGCATCGCGTCGCCTACCTGCTCTACACGCAGCGGGAGCGGATGGAGCGCCACGGCGTCCTGGTCATCGGCCCGAGCCCGGCGTTCCTCAACCACGTCGGCCGGGTACTGCCCTCCCTCGGCGAAACCAATGTGGTGTTCCTGACCACCGGCGAGCTGTTCCCCGGCATCCGCACCACCGCCGAGGACAACCCCGATGCCGCCCGAATCAAGGGCTCGCTGAAAATGCTGGACATCCTGAAAGCCGCGATCGCCGACCGGCAGCGCACCCCCGAGGAGCCGCTGGAGATCAAGCTGGCGGATGTCACGGTGGCCATCAACGCCGAGACCGCGGAGTGGGCCATCCAAGAGGCACGCGAGACGGGGCTACCGCACAATGATGCCCGCACCACCTTCGTCGACGTCATCACCTGGGTGCTGACCGAGCGGGCGATCGCGCGGATCGGCAAGGGCTGGCTGAGCCGCGAGGACAAGCAGGCCTGGGAGCATCTGCGCTCCGAGCTGCTCGACGAACTCGACGACCACGAGGGTCTGGCCAAGGCGTTGAATCAGCTGTGGCCCGAGCTGACCCCGCAGGCGCTGCTGTCGGGTCTCTACGAGTCCCCGGAGCGGCTCACCGCCGCCGGTGCCGACCAGGCGCTCTACCGCGCCGACGGTGCCGCGTGGACGGTCGCCGATGTTCCGTTGCTCGATGAATTGGTCGACTTGCTGGGCGGTATCAAGGTCGACAAGGCCGCCGAACGGGAACGCCAGGAGGAACAGGCCTACGCCGCGGGCGTGCTGGATCTGATGGTGGCCCGTGAAGACCTGATGGACGATGAGGACCACCTGATCGCCGCGGACCTGATCGACGCCGAGGAATTGGCCGACCGGTTCACCGAACGCGACACCCGCGATCTCGCCGAACGGGCCGCGGCCGACCGCGAATGGACCTACCGGCACATCGTCGTCGACGAGGCGCAGGAGCTTTCCGAGATGGATTGGCGGGTGCTCATGCGCCGCTGCCCGAGTCGGTCGTTCACCATCGTCGGCGACCTGGCGCAGCGTCGCAGTGCGGCGGGCGCCACCTCGTGGGCGAAGATGCTCAAGCCCTACGCTGCCGACCGCTGGGTGTACCGGCCACTGACGGTCAACTACCGCACCCCCGCCGAGATCATGGCCGTCGCCGCCGCGGTGCTCGCCGAGTTCGCACCGACCGTGCAACCCCCCGAGTCGGTGCGTTCCTGTGGCGTATCACCGTGGGCCAAACACGTCTCCGAGGACGAACTCGACTCGGCGATAGCGGCTTTCGTGGATGACGAGGCGACGCGGGAGGGCACCAGCGTGGTGATCGGACCACCCGGCATGCCCGGCACGGTGACCGCCGCGAACACCAAGGGCCTGGAGTTCGACGCCGTCTTGGTGGTGGCACCCGAACAGATCCTGGCCGACGGGCCGCGCGGCGCGGCCGAGTTGTACGTGGCGCTCACCCGGGCCACCCAGCGGCTCGGGGTGCTGCATCTGGGGCCGCTGCCGCCCGCGCTGCAGATGTTGGCCTGACGGATTCCTTACTGGGACAGGGTGATCGCCAACAGGACGACCCAGCCCACGGACACCCCGACCGCCGAGCCGAGAACGAACCAGCGCCGCACCGGAATCCGGCGCCAACCCCAGACGGTCGGGGCCAGCCCACCGACGGCCACAGCGTTGAGGCCGACTGCGAGCAACGGGTGGATGCGCAACAGACCCAGCCCGAGCACCACGATGGCCGTGCCGACCACACCGGCGACGAACGCCGCCACGGTCAGCCCGGTACCCCACGGTGTCGACTCGCTCATGCCCATCGATTCGCTCCGCAAGCGTCGCTCATGACTGCAATCTAGCCCGCTCGTAAAAGGCCAGCGCCGCAGCCGTGGCCACATTGAGGGAGTCGGTGCCACGTGACATCGGGATACGCACCCTGATGTCGGCGGCCCGCATCGTGTGTTCCTTCAGCCCCGGCCCCTCGGCACCGACCATCATCGCGATCTTCGCGTCGCCGAGTTCCGCCATCGCCGAGGCGAGGGTCGGCGCGGCCGGATTCGGCGTCATCGCCAGTACCCGGAACCCGTTGTCGCGCAGCGTGTCGAGCTCGGCGGGCCAGGCCGGCACCCACGCATAGGGCACCAGCAGGGCATGCCCCATCGATACCCGCACCGCGCGCCGGTACAGCGGGTCTGCGCACCCCGTGCCGAAGAGCACGGCGTCCACCCCGAGGCCGGCGGCATTGCGGAAGATCGAACCCAGATTCTCGTGGTCGTTGACACCCTCCAGGACCGCGACGGTGCGGGCGCCGTCGAGCACCTCCGCGACGGTCAGCTCGGCAGGTCGGGGTGCGGCGGCCAGCACACCGCGGTTGAGATGAAAGCCGATCACCTCGGCCATCACCTCGGCGCCGGCGCGGTAGAACGGCACGTCCACGCCACCCAGATCGGCCGCCAGTTCGCCGAGACGCCGATCGGTACCCAGCATCGCCCTCGGCCGGAACCGCGAGGCGATCATGCGCTGCACCACCAGCACACCCTCGGCGATCACCAGGCCCTTGCCGCTGGGCAGGTCCGGGCGGCGGTCCACACTGTTCAGATCGCGGAAATCGTCAAGGCGAGGGTCGGCCGGATCCGCGATATCGATGATGTCGGCCAGCTCAGGCACCCTCGTCGACGATGGCGAGCATCAGGTCGGCGGCGGCCAGCAGAGTGGCGCGCTCATCGGCGGTCAGCTCGTCGAGCCGCTGCTGAAGCCATTCCCGGCTGGCCCGGCGTTCGGCCTCGATCAGCTCCATACCGGCCGGCGACACCGACACCAGCACCTGGCGCCGGTCATCCGGGTGTGCGATGCGGTTCACGAATCCGAGGTCGACAAGCGACGCGATCACCCTGGTCATGGACGGCGGTCGAACCCGCTCCCGGGCAGCCAGCGCGCCAGGGGTGATCGGACCCTCTTTGGCCAGCGTGGCCAACGCGGAGAGCTGCGACAACGACACCGGAGAGTCCGGTCGACGGAACCGTAGCTGGCGCGCCAACCGGATCACGGCCAACGACAGATCGCTCGGCAACCGGGCGTCGACGTCGTCTGTCACAGGTCCGAACAATACCCAGCGGGCATCGGCTAGGTTGTCAACCGATGCCCGACAACAGCCCCGCCGCCGCACCGCAACCCCCCGCCTTGCCGGCGCGGTTGCTCGACCCGGTCCCGGTGATCGTGGTGATCGCGATCGCCTGGCTGATCGCGGTGTTGCTCGCCTTCACCGTCCCTGCCCTGCACGAGTGGCGGCCGATCACAGTGGCCGGCCTCGGCGTCGGCGTCCTCGGCACCTCGATCTTCCTGTTGCAACGGCGCTCGGCCCGACGTGGCGACCGCGGCGCGCAACAGGGCCTCACCTGACAAGGAGCACAACGTACATGGGAGCCCCGCTGCTACAAGCCCAGATCGATATCGACGCCCCGCCGGCGAAGGTGTGGGCGCTGATCTCGGATCTGAGCCGGATGCCCGAATGGAGTCCGCAGACCCGCAAGATGAAGTTGCTCGGCAGCATGCGGGTCGGCGCCAAGACGGTGAACGTCAACCGGCGAGGTCTGCAGGCGTGGCCGACGACCAGCACCATCATCGCGATCGAGCCCGAGCGCAAGCTGGCGTTCCGGGTGGACCTGAACGGCACCGAGTGGAGCTACGAGCTGGAGCCCATCGAGGGCGGAACCCGGGTCATCGAGAGCCGCCGCGCACCCAACGGCATCAAGAAGGTGTCGACGGTACTGGTCAACGCCATGATGGGTGGTGTACCGAGCTTCGAAGAGGAATTGGTCGACGGCATGAATCAGACGCTCTCGCGCATCAAGGCCGCCGCCGAACGCGGCTGAGCGACGCGGGTCAGGTCAGGTCGAGCACGCCGTCGTCGAACGGCACGTACAGCGGCGAGCCCGACCCGGCGGGCACCGGGGTGTCCGAATGCGCGCCGCAGCCGTACGTGCTCTCGACCACGCGGCCGTCGGCGGACATCTCGTTGCAGCAGACCCCGAACAGCGTGCCTAGCGACCCGGACAACTGCACGTAGAAACCACATTCCCGGCAGACCCGCTTGGTGGCCCGCGCCATCGCCGACGCGGGACCGAATTCGCCTTCATGCCAACGCTCTGCTGCGTCCAGACGCCCCTCCAGGCTCAGCACCCGACGTCGGCCGAGGCCGATCTCACCGGCCAGCTCATCGAGTTCGGGGTCACCGCTGGACAGGTAGCCGGGGACCAAACGGGGATCATCGGGCGGGGTGGCCAACAGGTCGCCGGGGCTCAGATCGCCGGGCTGGACGCGTTCATCCCAGGGCACCCACTGCGGCGCGAGCAGGGCCGTCGGACCCGGTACCAACACGACCTCGCTGATCGTCACGTGCTCGGCCCCGGGGTAGGCGGCGACCACCACGGCCCACTGCCATCCCTGATAGCCCGGTTGCACCGCGAGGAAGCGATGAGTTGCCGCCGTCTGGTCGTCGAACACCGCGCCGAGGTACTCACCGATCGAGTCCGGGCCGCTGACCTCTTCGATCGCCTCGCGCGCAGGCCCCACGGCGCCCATCAGCAAGGCTTCCAGGGCGGGCGCTCGCTCGGGCGACACCTCGGTGTCCGGGGCGGAGTTCTCGGCTTCGGTCATGCTGTCCATCGGCGTCCATATTGCCCGACCCGGCCCGTCGGAGCCACACCGGTGGCCTGCACGCGGACGCGCACGTCGTGAGGGACAATCGAGCACGTGTCTTCCCGGGATCCCCGCTACCACCCGCCGCGGCCACCCTCGGCGGACGAGCACCCGGGCATGGCCAACTATCCCAGCGACGCCGACCTGCCCCGGCAGCGTAGGCAGCAGACACCGAGCGCCAACCGCTGGCTGCCGCCACTGGACGATCAGACCACCTCGCACCGGCGCACCGATCCGCCACCGCGCAGGAGCACCGCCGGCGGCGAGCGCATCACCGTCACCCGCGCCGCCGCCCAGCGCAGCCGCGAGATGGGATCGCGGATGTACGGCCTGGTGCACCGGGCCGCCACCGCCGACGGTGCCGACAAATCCGGCCTCACGGCGCTGACGTGGCCGGTGGTGGCCAATTTCGCGGTGGACGCGGCGATGGCGGTGGCGCTGGCCAACACCCTGTTCTTCGCGGCGGCCTCCGGGGAGAGCAAGAGCAAGGTCGCGCTGTATCTGTTGATCACCATCGCGCCGTTCGCGGTGATCGCACCGCTGATCGGCCCGGCTCTCGACCGTCTGCAGCACGGCCGCCGCGTGGCGCTGGCATGCTCGTTCGTCGCCCGTACCGTGCTGGTCATCATCCTCATCGCGAACTACGACGGCGCGACGGGCAGCTTCCCGTCCTGGGTGCTGTACCCGTGTGCGCTCGGAATGATGGTGCTGTCCAAGTCTTTCAGCGTGTTGCGCAGTGCGGTGACGCCGCGCGTGCTGCCGCCGACGATCGACCTGGTGCGGGTGAACTCCAGGCTGACGACATTCGGCCTCATCTTCGGGACGATGATCGGTGGCGGTATCGCCGCGGGCTCGGAGTATCTGTTCAACATGTTCGAGCTACCCGGCGCGCTGTATGTGCTCGTCGCAGCGACGGTCGGCGGCGCCGTCCTGGCCATGCGCATCCCCAAATGGGTGGAGGTGACCACCGGTGAGGTGCCCGCCACGCTGAGCTATCACGGCGGCACCGATCAGCTGCGCAGGCGTCCGGATCGCAGTGCCGCCCGGCAACCCCTGGGCCGCAACATCATCACCAGCCTCTGGGGAAACTGCACGATCAAGGTGATGGTCGGGTTCCTGTTCCTGTATCCGGCCTTCGTGGCCAAGGCCCACGGCGCCGGTGGTTGGGAGCAGCTGCGCATCCTCGGCCTCATCGGCGCCGCGGCGGCGATCGGGAACTTCGCCGGGAACTTCACCGCCGCGCGGCTCAAGCTCGGTAGGCCCGCCCTGCTCGTGGTGCGGGCGGCCATCGTCGTGACGGCAACGGCACTGGCGGCCGCGGTCACCGGCAACCTACTGGTCGCCGCGGCGGCGACACTGATCACCTCCGGATCCAGTGCCATCGCGAAGGCATCGCTGGATGCATCGCTGCAGGACGACCTGCCCGAGGAATCGCGGGCCTCGGCTTTCGGCCGCTCCGAGTCGGTGCTGCAGCTGGCCTGGGTGCTCGGTGGGGCGACCGGTGTGCTCATCTACACCGAACTGTGGGCGGGCTTCACCACCATCACCGCCATACTGATTCTGGGGCTCGCCCAGACATTGGTCAGTTACAACGGCGCATCACTCATCCCGGGATTGGGCGGTAACCGTCCCGTCCTGGCCGAAACCGAAGGCGGCATCCTGAACTCCCCCGATCCCACCGTCCGGAGCCACCGATGAAGCGCGGCCTGGCAGCGCTCGCCATCGTCGCGCTGGTGGCCACCGCAGGCACCGTCGCACTGGTGATGCAGCTGCGCAAGCAGCCACACAGTCCCTTTCCGCGAATCAGCGCCTACTCCCACGGGGAGACCGTCCGCATCGGACCGTACTTCTACTGCAGTGTCGACAATCTCGACGATTGCGAGAACCCGGAGACCACAGGCGAACTCACCCTCACCTCGCGCAGTGCGCTGCAGCTGTCCGTCGAGCCGGCGATCGCGCGGGCGCCGTGGTGGTTGGCGCGCACGTACGAGGGCGCCGATGCCGCGATCGTGCAGGAGTTCCGCCCGAATACGAGGACGGCGGTGACGATCCCGCCGATCGACGCGCGGTACGGCAAGCTGACCGGAGTGGTGGTGCAGCTGCCCACCCTGGTGCGTGACGAGTTCGGCAACGAGTTCCCGCTACCACACGCCGAATGGTCGGTGCGTACGGTGTGGGAGCCCTCGGCGCAGTATCCCGAATCGGTGTCGGACTACCCCGGTCACTGACCGGCCGTGTGCC
This sequence comes from Mycolicibacterium neoaurum ATCC 25795, assembly GCF_000691525.1. Classification (GTDB taxonomy): domain Bacteria; phylum Actinomycetota; class Actinomycetes; order Mycobacteriales; family Mycobacteriaceae; genus Mycobacterium; species Mycobacterium neoaurum. The sequence continues at coordinate 196,474 of NZ_JMDW01000003.1, read as the reverse complement.
CGGCCGGTACCCGCTCGCCCTCGCGCGTGGGCCCGGGCGGTGTGCCATCACCGAATGGCCTGCCGCCCAGGGCTTCCCGGCCGTGTGGGGTCAGCCAGCCGGCCAGCTCCGGCCCCTTCGGGACGACCCGGGTCGGGTTGATGTCGGTGTGCACGATGTAGTAGTGCTGCTTGATCTGCACGAAATCGGTCGTATCGCCGAAGCCCGGAGTCTGGAACAGATCCCGCGCATAGGCCCACAGCACCGGCATCTCGGAGAGCTTGGACCGGTTGCACTTGAAGTGTCCGTGGTAGACCGGATCGAAGCGAGCCAGGGTGGTGAACAGCCGGACATCGGCCTCGGTGATGGTGTCGCCGACGAGATATCTTTGCGCGGAGAGCCTTTGGGTCAACCAGTCCAGTGCGGTGAACAGCCGGTCGTAGGCCTTCTCGTAGGCGTCCTGGGATCCGGCGAACCCGCAGCGGTAGACCCCGTTGTTGACCTCGGTGTAGATGCGCTGGGCCACCTCGTCGATCTCATCGCGCAGCGGTTCGGGGTAGAGCTGGGGCGCACCCTCGCGGTGATACTGCGTCCACTCGGTGGAGAAGTCCAAGGTGATCTGCGGGAAGTCGTTGGTGACGACCGCTCCGGTGGGCACGTCGACGATGGCGGGCACCGTGACGCCCTTGGGGTAATCCGGGATTCGCTTGTTGTAGGCATCGCGCAGATAGTGGATGCCCAGCACCGGATCGACCCCGTCCGGATCGAGGTCGAAGGTCCAGCTGCGCTCGTCGTGGGTGGGTCCGCAGAATCCGATGGACAACGCGTCCTCCAGACCCAGCAGCCGGCGCACGATGATCGCGCGGTTGGCCCACGGGCACGCCCGCGCCACCACCAGCCGATAGCGGCCCGGCTCGACGGGATAGCCGTCGGCACCGTCGGCGGTGATGCGGGTGTCGATGTACTTGGTGTCGCGGCTGAACTCACCCTCGGGGTTCACATAGCTCATGGCTCCAGTGTTCCCAATTTCGCGCCCGAACTACGGTTTGTCGCGCCAAATCAGCGGATCTACGCCAAACCCGCAGTCTCGGCGCGAACGTTTCAGGCGTCGAGCTCGCGCGCCACTGCCTTGACGACCTCGGAGACCCGACGAGCGACCTTGCGGTCGGGGTACTTACCCTTGCGCAGCTCCGGCTGGATGGTGCTCTCCAGCAGCGTGATCAGGTCACCGATCATGCCGTGCAGCTCGTCCGGGGTGTGCTTGTGCTCGACGGTGGCAGCCTCGCGGCGCGTACGAGACAGGCTCGGCGGCGGATCGATGAGCTTGACCTGCAGTGCCTGCGGGCCGCGGCGGCCGGCGGCAATACCGAACTCGACCTTCTGGCCGGCCTTGAGCCCCTCGACACCCGAGGGCAGCGCCGAGGAGCGCACGTAGACGTCCTCGCCCTCCTCCTGGGAGAGAAAGCCGAAACCCTTCTCGGAGTCGTACCACTTCACCTTGCCGGTCGGCACTGCTGTCACCCGTTCACTCGGTAGATCACACAATTAATGCGTCCCGCCTGCGCAGGACGCAATGGCTTTGATCCTAACAAGTAGGCTGGGAGGACAGCCCGGAGGAGACCATGCGCCTGATCCTGAACGTCATCTGGTTGATCTTCGGCGGGCTCTGGCTGGCACTGGGCTACTTCCTCGCCGGAATCATCTGCTTCGTCCTGATCGTCACCATCCCGTTCGGGTTCGCCGCGTTCCGCATCGGCGTCTATGCCCTGTGGCCGTTCGGATACAAGGTCGTCGACAAGCCCGGCGTGCGTCCGGGCGCGGCCATCGGCAACATCATCTGGTTGATCGTGGCCGGGATCTGGCTGGCGATAGGTCACGTGCTCTCCGCGATCGCCTTCGCCATCACCATCATCGGGATCCCCCTGGCCATCGCGACGCTCAAGCTGATCCCGGTCTCGCTGATGCCGCTGGGCAAGGAGATCGTGCCGACCGACGAGCCATTCGCCGGGGTCGCGCGGTGACGGTGACCAATCTCGGGTTGCCCATGCCGACCCGGCCCAACACCACGGGCATGCCGACCAGCGGCCCGTTGGTCGACACCTTCGGGCGCGTCGCCACGGATCTGCGCGTCTCGCTGACCGACCGCTGCAATCTGCGCTGCACCTATTGCATGCCCGCCGAGGGGCTGGACTGGTTGCCGGACGACCAGCTGTTGCGCGCGGACGAACTGGCTCGCCTGCTGCGTATCGCCGTCACACGGCTCGGCATCACCAGCATCCGGTTCACCGGCGGGGAGCCGCTGGTGTCCCGCGATCTGGAGGCCACCATCGCCGCCGCGGCGGCATTGCATCCGCGCCCCGAGATCGCCGTGACCACCAACGGCCTCGGCCTCAAGCGGCGCGCGAAGGGACTCAAGGAAGCCGGCCTGAACCGGGTGAACGTCTCGCTGGACACGGTCAACGCCGAGCATTTCGCCCAGATCACCCGTCGCGACCGGCTCGATGACGTATTGGCAGGCCTGGCAGCCGCCGCCGAGGCCGGGCTGGGACCGGTCAAGGTCAACGCGGTCCTCGATCCGCGCACCGGCCTCGACGATGTGGTGCCGCTGCTGCGCTTCTGCCTGGACCACGGCTACCAACTCCGGGTGATCGAGCAGATGCCACTGGACGCCGGCCATGAATGGTCGCGTGCCAAGACCATCGACGGTCAGACGGTCCTGGACACCCTGCGCCGACACTTCGACCTGCGGCCCGACGCCAGCCCGCGGGGCTCGGCACCGGCGCAGTTGTGGCGGGTGGACGGCGGTAACGGGACCGTCGGCGTCATCGCCTCGGTCTCGGAGTCGTTCTGCGGGGCGTGTGATCGCACCCGGCTGACCGCCGACGGCCAGATCCGCAACTGTCTGTTTGCGACGACTGAGACCGACCTGCGCCGGCTGCTGCGCGACGGCGCGGACGACGACGACATCGAGGCGGCCTGGCGGTCGGCGATGTGGGCGAAGGCGGCCGGACACGGCATCAACGACCCCGACTTCATCCAGCCCGCACGACCGATGAGCGCCATCGGCGGCTAGCCATGAGCGAGATAGAGATAGAGGTCAGGTACTTCGCGGCCGCGCGGGCGGCGGCGGGAACCGAGACCGAAACGTTGCGACTACCGGGTGGGACGACCGTGCTTTCCGTCGTCGCCGAACTGGCCGCGCGCGGCCCCGAGTTGGCCAAGGTGCTCGCACGCTGCTCGTATCTTGTCGATGGGGTGGCGGTACGCGATAAAAACGTTCCGCTCTCAACGTCCGAGACGCTCGACGTGTTACCCCCTTTCGCCGGCGGATAGCCGTGATTTGCGTCACATAGCGTACGGGCCAACAGCCGTATACCTGCGGTTTGCGTCCCGAAAAAACCTGCGGAAACGCCCGAGCTCCCTGCGCCTTTAATGTCCTCTCATAGTTCTTAAGCACGGGAAACGCCGAGAGTCGACGGAGATGACGCTCCAAGGTTCACGGGCTACCGTCTTGCCAAGCCTTTCGACCCAAATCGGTTGGCCCGCCTTGACTGATTGCGCCGAGCTCCATCCATCAGCCAAGGGACCACACCAACAAATTGGATGGAGGCGGGGGACCCACCGGTCCGCCGAACAAGCAGACCAGGGACCGCAAGGTTCCTTGGGGTGAAGCACTGGTCACCACGACAGAGCCGGGCAACCTCTCCAGCCCGAACCCGACAGCTGACCTCGTGGGCGCTGATGAGAGGACCTTCTAGCTTTATGAGTGGACGGCACCGTAAGCCCACGTCATCGTCAATAAGCGTCGCGAAGATCGCCTTCACGGGTGCAGTGATCGGCGGCGGCAGCATCGCACTCGCCGGTCACGCCGGCGCCGCCACCGATGCCGAGTGGGACACCGTCGCGAACTGCGAGTCCAGTGGCAACTGGGCGATCAACACCGGTAACGGTTACCACGGTGGATTGCAGTTCTCGCCGAGCACGTGGGCCGGTCACGGTGGTGGGGAGTTCGCCCCGGCCGCCTATCTGGCCACCAAGGAAGAGCAGATCGCCGTCGCCGAACGGGTCCTCGCCAGCCAGGGCAAGGGCGCCTGGCCCACCTGCGGTCGTGGCCTGTCGGGCCCGACGCCGCGCAACGTCCTGCCCGAGCCGGCTCCGCTGGACAACCCGTTGGTGAATCCGCAGCTGCCGCCTCCCCCGCCCGCTCCGCTTCCCCCGGCTCCCCTGCCTCCGGCCCCGGTCGACGCGCTCGCCGCTCCCCTGCCGCCGGCACCGCTGCCGCCCCCGCCCGCTCCGCTGCCCCCTGCCCCGGTCGACGCCGTCCCGCTGGCCGCCCCGGCACCCATGCCGCCCGCCCCGGCACCGCTGCCTCCTGCACCGGCCCCCGTCGATGCCGTCGCTCTCGGCGCGCCGGTACCTCTGCCGCCCGCACCGATCGACCCCGCTGCTCCGCTGCCGCCGGCACCCGTGGACGCCGTCCCGCTGGCCGCACCGGCACCGCTGCCCCCCGCCCCGGCACCGCTGCCGCCCGCACCGGCCCCGGCACCTGTCGATGCCGTCGCGCTCTCCGCTCCTGCCCCGCAGGCTCCGGTGGACCCCGCCGTGCCGCTGCCCGGCGCCCCGGTCGACGCCCTGCCGCTGGACGCCCCGCTGCCGCCGGCCCCGGCCGTCAACGCCGCGAACTGGGATACCGCGGAGTCCGCGCCCAACCAGCCGCAGCTGTGGTCACTGGAAGCCCCGCTGCCGATGGAGCCCGCGCCAGTGATCCCGGCTCCCGTGCCTGCCCCGGCACCGGTGCCCGGCGCGCCCGTCGCACCGCCCGCCTCGGATCCGGCCGCCCAGCCCGTCTCCGCCGATCAAGCCGTCCCGGCCGAGGGTGTGCCGCACCTGGTCAGCCCGGAGAACCTGCCGCCGGGAACCACCCTCAATCCGACTGCGCTTCCCAACGAGGGCCCGAACGTCAGCTACCTGCGCCAGATCTGGAACGCGGTGCAGCAGCAGCAGATCACCGGCCGCGACGCCCTGCTCGCGATCACCACGCAGCGCTCGTTGGCCGGCGAGGCCCCCGGGCCGCAGGTTCCGATGGCTCCGCCCACCCCCGGCGCACCGCTGCCGCCGCCGGCCCCGGGCGCACCGGTCCTCACGCCGGTCCCGCCCGCGCCGCTGCCCTGACACAGCACGTCGAGAAGCCCGCATCCGAAAGGTTGCGGGCTTCTTCGGTTCTGGGTGTCGCGCGGAGCCTAGGCCGAATTGACCCATTCATCGGTGCCGTCGCCGAAGTGCTGGTGCTTCCAGACCGGCAACCGCTCCTTGACGATGTCGACCATCCGCGCGCACGTCGCGAATGCCGCACCGCGATGGTCGGCGGCCACCGCGACCACGAGGGCGGCATCGCCGATACTCAGATTGCCGATGCGGTGACTCACGGCCACGGCACGCACGCCCTCCGCTCCCGCCGCGACCTCGTGCACGACCTCGGTGAGGGTCTCCAGCGCCGACGGGTGCGCCGAGTACTCCAGCCGCGTGACCGTGCGCCCGCCGTCATGGTCGCGGACCACCCCGGCGAACCCGACCACCGCGCCGGCTGCGGCGTGCGCCACCAGGTCCTCGTGGTCGGTCAGCGAGATCGGTTCCTCGGACAGCCCGACCCGCAGGACGTCAGCGCCCATGGTCACCCCCGGCCAGTTGGTCCAGCGCGTGCTCCAGCACATCGCCAAGGACGCCGAGGCCGTCCTTCACCCCGCCCGACGAGCCGGGCAGGTTCACGATCAGCGTCGAACCACTGACCCCACAGACGCCGCGGGACAGCACCGATGTCGGTACCGCCGGCAGTCCCGAGCGTCGAATCGCATCGGCCAGCCCGGGGATCTGATAGTCCACGACGGCGGCGGTGATATCGGCGGTCCGGTCCGTCGGCGAGATGCCGGTACCGCCGGAGGTGATGATCAGCGCGACCTGATCCGTCAGCGCCTGCCGCAGTGCGGTCTCCACATCGTCACCGTCGGCCACCACCACCGGGTCACCGGCGGCGAAGCCACGCGCGCCGAGCCAGGCCGTGATGATCGGGCCGGTGCGGTCTTCGTAGATGCCGGCCGCTGCCCTGGTGGAAGCGATGATGACCCGCGCGGTCCTCATGGGGTCCAGGTACCCGTTTTGCCGCCCTCTTTGCGCAGCACGTGCACGTCGTCGATGCGGGCGGCGGGATCGACGGCCTTGATCATGTCGTAGACGGTGAGCGCCGCGATGCTGACCGCCGTCAGCGCCTCCATCTCCACGCCGGTGCGGTCGGTGGTGCGGACGGTCGCGGTGATGGTCACTTCCGTTGCCCCGATGCCGAATTCGACGTCGACACCGGTCAGAGCCAGTTGATGACAGAGCGGGATGAGATCGCTGGTGCGTTTGGCCGCCATGATGCCGGCCACCCGCGCGGTGGGGAGCGCATCACCCTTGGGCAGCCCACCCGTGGCGATCAGTTCGATGACATCGGCCCGGGTGTGCACGCTCCCCTGAGCGACGGCCGTGCGCTTGGTCGCGGACTTGGCCGTCACGTCGACCATGTGCGCCGCGCCGGCCTCGTCGAGGTGCGAAAGGCCGCTCACCGCTACTTGTTGACGACGGTGACCGGGTGGACGTACGGCAGTTCCTCGGCCGGCAGTGGGAAGGTGACGTCGCCGAACGGGGACAGCGATCCGGTGCGGTCGCTGACGAGCTCGCTGACCGCGTGGTCACCCTCGGCCACCTCGGGCCAGCCGTTGTCTACGTATTGGTTCTTCTTGTCTGCCACACCCGACATTGTGGCAGGTACTACGCGCGGTGGCGAGACCGGGACGCTGCTTTACGCTGGTCAGCAATGACCCGGGGAATCAAGAGCGTGCCGCTGGGCGTCTGGCTGGCAGACCTGCCCGATGAGCGCCTGGTACGGCTGCTCGAGCTGCGGCCCGACCTCACCGCGCCGCCGCCGAGCACGATCGCGGCGTTGGCCGCGCGGGCGCAGGCCCGCCAGTCGGTGAAGGCTGCCACGGACGCACTTTCCTTCCTGCACCTGGCCGTCCTGGATGCGCTGTTGGTGCTGCATGCCGATGCCGCCGCGGTGCCCAGGGACGCGGTGGCCGATTTCATCGGCGCCCGCGCCGACCGGGCGGATGTGGACCGAGTCCTCCAGGATCTGCAGGACCGCGCGCTGGTGTGGGGTGACGAGAACCTGCGGGTGGTCGCCGAGGTGAGCGCGGGCGTGCCCTGGTATCCGGGGCAGGCCGTGCACGACGGACCCACCCTGACCGCCGACGAGATCCGGCGGCTGATCGACGGGCTCGACGACCCCAGCCGAGAGCTGCTGACACGGCTGGTCGAGGGTTCTCCGGTCGGGCGCACCAGGGACGCGATCCCAGGGGCGCCCGCCGACAGACCCGCGCAGCGACTGCTCGCCGAGGGGCTGCTGCACCGCATACCCAGCGATACCGATGACACCGTGATCCTGCCGCGGATGGTGGGCCAGGTGCTGCGCGGCGACCTGCCGGGGCCGACCGGCCTGCGCACGCCCGATCCCGCGGTGCACACCACGACCCGGGCCGAGGTGGATTCGGTCGCCGCCGGCGCCGCAATCGACCTGCTGCGCGAGATCGACCTGGTGATCCAGACACTGTCCGACGCCCCGGTTTCGGAGCTGCGCAGCGGCGGCCTCGGCGTCCGCGATGTCAAGAAACTGACCAAGCTCACCGGCATCGACGAACAGCGCCTCGCGCTGATCCTGGAGCTGTCCGCGGCGGCAGGCCTGCTCGCACCGGGAACCCCCGACCCGGAGCCCGCCGCGGGTAACTCGCCGTACTGGGCACCGACCGTCGGTGCCGATCGCTTCATCGAGATGTCCACGGCAGCGCGCTGGCAGCTGATCGCGTGGACCTGGTTGAATCTGCCGGCCCGGCCCAGCCTGGTCGGTCAGCGAGGTCCCGATGGCAAGCCCTACGGCGTGCTGTCCGATGCGCTCTATTCGACGGCGGCGCCCCTGGATCGTCGGCTGCTGTTGACGGTGCTGGACGGCCTGCCCGCCGGCTCCGGGGTCGATGCGGAGTCGGCGGCACTGGCCATGATCTGGCAGCGCCCACGGTGGGCGGCCCGGTTGCAACTCGGCCCGGTGACCGATCTGCTGCGCGAGGCGCATGCGGTCGGATTGGTGGGCCGCGGCGCCATCGCGACGCCGGCGCGGGCAATGCTGGCCCAGCAGTCCGAGGACGCCGCCGATGCCACCATCGCCGCGATGGACAAGGTGCTGCCTGCGCCGCTGGATCATTTCCTGTTGCAGGCCGACCTGACCGTGGTGGTGCCCGGCCCGCTGTTGCGCGAGCTCGCCGAGCAACTCGACGTCGTCGCCACGGTCGAGTCCGCGGGTGCGGCGATGGTCTACCGCATCAGCGAGGCGTCCATCCGCCGCGCGCTCGATGCCGGTCGGACCGCGGGCGGGTTGCACGCGTTTTTCGAGAAGCACTCGAAAACCCCCGTCCCGCAGGGTCTGACCTACCTCATCGATGATGTGGCGCGACGGCACGGTCAGCTGCGGGTCGGGATGGCGGCATCATTCGTGCGCTGTGAGGACCCGGCGCTGTTGGCCCAGGCGGTGGCCACTCCGGCGGCCGAACCGCTGGAGCTGCGCATCCTGGCGCCCACCGTCGCGGTGTCGCAGGCCCAGATCGGCGACGTGCTGGCCGCACTGCGTGCCGGCGGTTTCGTCCCCGCCGCCGAGGACGCTTCCGGGGCGGTGGTCGACCTCCGGGCCCGCGGGGCCCGGGTGCCCACCCTGAGCCGACGTCGGGTCTTCCGGCCGCTGACGGCGCCGACGAACCAGACCCTCGGCGCGATCGTCGCGGTGATGCGCAGCGTGGCTGCCTCGCCGCGGTCCAACGAGCGGCTGGATCCTGCGGTGCTGATCGCGCTGTTGCAACAGGCGGCGGTCGAGCAGACCACGGTGGTGATGGGTTACGTCGACCCGGCGGGGGTGGCCACCCAGCGGGTGGTGGCCCCGATCAACATCCGGGGCGGCCAGTTGACGGCGTTCGACCCCGCCGCCGGACGGGTCCGGGAGTTCGCGATCCACCGCGTGACATCCGTGGTGTCGGCCGACTCTGGATAATAGATGGGATGAGCACCGAGGGCCCGCTGATCGTCCAGTCCGACAAGACTGTCCTGCTCGAAACCGATCACGAACTCGCCGGCGCCGCGCGCGCCGCGATCGCGCCGTTCGCCGAACTGGAACGCGCACCCGAACACATCCACACCTATCGGATCACCCCGCTGGCGCTCTGGAACGCCCGCGCCGCGGGACATGACGCCGAGCAGGTCGTCGATGCGCTGGTCAGCTTCTCCCGCTACGCGGTACCGCAGCCGCTGCTGGTCGACATCGTCGACACCATGGCGCGCTACGGGCGCCTGCAGCTGGTCAAGCACCCGGCGCACGGGCTGACGCTGGTCAGCCTGGATCGCGCGGTGCTCGAAGAGGTGCTGCGCAACAAGAAGATCACCCCGATGCTCGGGGCGCGCATCGACGACGACACCGTCATCGTGCACGGCAGCGAACGTGGGCGGATCAAGCAGATGCTGCTCAAGATCGGCTGGCCCGCCGAGGACCTGGCCGGTTACGTCGACGGTGAGGCGCACCGGATCGACCTCGCCCAGGACGGCTGGGCGCTGCGCGACTACCAGGAGCTCGCGGCCGAATCGTTCTGGGCAGGTGGCTCCGGGGTGGTCGTGCTGCCGTGCGGCGCCGGTAAGACCCTCGTCGGCGCGGCCGCCATGGCCAAGGCCGGTGCCACCACGCTGATCCTCGTCACCAATACGGTGGCGGGCAGGCAGTGGAAGCGCGAGCTGATCGCGCGGACCTCGCTCACCGAGGAGGAGATCGGCGAGTACTCCGGAGAGCGCAAGGAGATCCGCCCGGTCACCATCGCGACCTATCAGGTGATCACGCGGCGCACCAAGGGTGAGTACAAGCATCTCGAGCTCTTCGACAGCCGCGACTGGGGCCTGATCATCTACGACGAGGTGCATCTGCTGCCCGCACCGGTGTTCCGGATGACCGCCGATCTGCAATCGCGCCGCAGGCTCGGGCTGACCGCCACCCTGATTCGCGAGGACGGCCGGGAGGGCGACGTGTTCTCGCTGATCGGTCCGAAGCGCTACGACGCGCCGTGGAAGGACATCGAGGCCCAGGGCTGGATCGCACCGGCCGAGTGCATCGAGGTCCGGGTCACGATGACCGATAACGAGCGGATGATCTACGCGACCGCCGAACCGGAGGAGCGCTACAAGCTGTGCTCGACGGCGCACACCAAGATCGCGGTGGTGAAGTCGATCCTGGAGAAGCACAAGAACGAGCCGACACTGGTGATCGGCGCCTATCTGGATCAGCTCGACGAACTCGGCCAGGAGCTCGGTGCGCCGGTGATCCAGGGGTCGACCAAGAACGCGGAGCGCGAGGAGCTCTTCGACCAGTTCCGGCGCGGCGAGATCCGCACCCTGGTGGTCTCCAAGGTCGCCAACTTCTCCATCGACCTGCCCGAAGCCTCGGTGGCCGTCCAGGTCTCGGGAACCTTCGGGTCACGTCAGGAGGAGGCGCAGCGGTTGGGCCGGTTGCTGCGGCCCAAGGCCGACGGCGGTGGCGCGATCTTCTATTCGGTGGTCAGCCGCGACAGCCTGGATGCCGAGTACGCCGCCCACCGGCAGCGGTTCCTCGCCGAGCAAGGCTACGGCTACCTCATCAAGGACGCCGACGACCTGCTGGGCCCGGCGATATGACCGTCGGCCGGGTGGTCCCGATCTTGACCGTGTCCGATATCGACGCCGCCCGCGCCGCCTACATCGCGACGCTCGGGCTGACCGAGGTGATGAATCACGGTTGGATCGTCACCCTCGCCGACGACGAGCATCGCCACCAGCTGAGCCTGATGACGAAAGATCAGACGGCGGCGGTGAATCCGACGGTGTCGGTCGAGGTCGACGATGTCGATGCCGCGTACACGGCGGCGGTGGCCGCCGGACTGACCATCGTGCACCCCATCTCCGATGAGCAGTGGGGTGTGCGGCGGTTCTTCTTCGCCGATGCGGCGGGCAATATCGTCAACGTGCTGTCACATCGCGGCTAGGAGTCGAGCGCGCCGGCCGCCACGGCAGCCAGGTTGATCCGGGTGAGCACCGAGTGCAGCTGCTCCAGTTCGGCCATGTCGACCCCGAGCCGGGCCACCACGGCCGGCGGGATGGCCAGCGCCTGCCGACGCAGTGCGGAACCCCCCTTGGTCAGGGTGACCAGTGTGGTGCGCTCATCGGAGACACTGCGGGTGCGGCTGATGAAGCCGAGCGCCTCGAGGCGTTTGAGCATCGGCGAGACGGTGGCCGAGTCCATCTGCAGCAATCCGGCGATCTGCTTGACCGACAGCGCATCACCGCCCGCCTTGTCGTTGTCCCACAGCGCCAGCATTACGAGGTACTGGGGATGGGTCAGGCCCAGCGGCTCCAGGAGTGGGCGGTACACCGCCAGCACTGCGCGGTTGGTGACCGCCAGCGCGAAACACACCTGACGTTCCAGGGCGAGGGGGTCGAGGTCTTCGGTCACAGCGGCCACCATCACACTGTACTACTTGCTTTGCCTACTAACTATTAGGGTACTATCTAAACATGGCCGCAACACCGAGTTTCTTCCAGCGGGTGCTCTACGCATACGGACGCCGCCTGCCCGACTCCATGCGCGACTGGGTGACGGCCGACCTGACCGGCACGGGCGCGGTGCGCAGGCACATGCTGCGCTACGCGATCCCGCCGGCCGTCATCCTCGCTCCGCTGTGGCTGTTGCCGGGATCACTGTACGTCCACCTGGAGATGACCGTGCCCATCTACACCTGGGCATTGATCATGGCCTTCGTGTTGAACAAGGTGTGGCGTCGGCACCGGCTTTCCCAGCACGGGCTGGATCCCAAATTGATCGACACCATGAACCGGGAGAAGAACGCCCGCCTGCACGAGGACTACGCGCGCCGTTATGGCGCCCGTCCGCAGGATGCCGAGTGGCAGTCCAATCCGAGCCCGTTCTAGACGTGCGGACCCACGGCCTTCACCACGGTCAACAGCACCACCGAGTCCTCTAGCGCCGACAGCCCGTGCCGAACCTTCGGCACCACCAGATGATCGCCGGCCGAGCCCTCCCAGTTCGCCTCGGCCGTCGTCAGCCGGACCCGGCCCTGCAGCACCTGCAGCGTCGCCTCCCCCGGACTCTCGTGATCGTCGAGCCCATTACCCGCCGACAGCGCGAGCAGCGTCTGCCGCAGGCGGTGCTCGTGTCCGCCGTAGACGGTGTGCGCACTGCGACCGCTGTTGGCCGAACGCGCGGTCTCCAGATGCTCGCGAGCCAGGGCGGTCAGTGAGATCTTTTCCATACCTGCCACTATCTCATCCGTGACAAGGCCGCTTTCGCCTGTCGCGCGGTGTCGTCTGCCAGCACCTCGGTCGTGCCGGCCAGCACACCGTCGACGGCTTGGCGGGCAATCGCTGCCGGATCCGATTTCTGTTCGGCCGGAATGTAACTGACCATATCGGTGTCCATGTAGCCGACGTGCAGCGCGGTGACGGTGACGCCGCGGGGTGCCAGGTCGTCGCGCACCGCGTCGGTCAACGCCCACGCCGCGGCCTTCGCAGCGGCATAAGCACCCGAGGTCGCGGGATGAGCCCAGGACAGCACCGAAAGCACGTTCAGAATCTTTCCGCCGCCGTTGTTTTCGAGTACCGGCGCAAACTCCCTGATGACATTCAGGGTGCCGAAATAGTGAGTTTCCATCTCGGACCGGATATCTTCGATCGACCCTGCCAACAGGTTGGCGCGGGTGGAGATACCGGCGTTGTTCACCAGAACCGTGACATCCGAGGCAATTTCGGCCGCCCGCCGAACCGATTCCGGGTCGGTGATGTCGATCTGGACGGGGATCGCACCGGTGATGTCGACTGTCTCGGGACGCCGCGCCCCGGCGTACACCTTGGCGCCGCGGGCCAGGAAATCTTCGGCGATCCGGCGGCCGAGGCCGCGATTGGCACCGGTGATCAGCACGATGATGTTGTCTTTCATGATGCGCTCCTTCGGTATGTCTTGATCAACACCTCCGGTGCGGTCGTTTATCCCACCGCGTGGAAGGCTTGCTCTCCCAGCTGGGAGAGCGTGCGTCGTGGCCCCCGGTGCGACCGGACGGTGACCATCGACCGATGGAGCTGAAATCTCTCTGTTCGGTAGCGCGTTCGATGTCGACGCTCGCGGCCGCGATGGGCATCGGCCGTTTTGCCTATACCCCGATCATGCCGTTGATGACGGCACAGACCGCTTTGAGTCCGCACACCGCAGGGCAACTGGCGACGGCGAACTACACCGGGTACCTGGCCGGCGCGGTGGCCGCAACGGTGCTGCCCCGGCTTGCCCACTCCCGCACGGTCTTGCTCACCTCGTTGACGGTGATCACCGTCAGCCTGCCCGCCATGGCGCTGACCACGACCGTACCGATGTGGTTGGCACTGCGCACGATTGCCGGTCTCGGTAGCGCGCTGGCATTCGTGGTCGCGGTGAACGGCCTGCTCGATGTGGCACCTCGGCACGCCGGGTGGGGTCTGGGCGGGGTGGGTATCGGCATCGCATCGTCGGCGGCACTGGTGTTGGCACTGCCCGCGGACTGGCGGCTGGCTTGGTGGTCGGTCGGCGTGTTGGCCGCCCTGCTGAGCGTGCCCGCCTGGTGGACGCGCCCCGGACCGCGCCCGGCGGCGGTCGGGGTGACCCGGCCCGGGTACGGGTCCCGGTTCTGGTTGCTGTTCGGCGGTTACACCTTGGAGGGCATCGGCTACATCATTGCCGCGACATTCCTGGTCGCCGCCATGGCGCAGCACTCCCCCGGTCCCATCGGCGGCGTGGCATGGCTGGTGGTCGGGCTGTCCGTCATCCCCTCGGCCGTCGTGTGGGACCGCGTGACGGCGCGGTGGTCGCATCCGGCACTGTTGACCGTTGCGCTGCTGCTGCAGGCGGCCGGGATTGCATTGGCCTGCTTTGGCACCACGGCCGCGGCCACGTTGGGGGCAGTTCTGTTCGGCGGGACCTTCATCGGGGTCAGTTCATTGGCCTTGGCCTATGGCCGCCGACTCGGCGTGCCCGGCGCGGTGGCGGTGCTGACGGCCGGCTATTCGGCCGGTCAGATCGTGGGTCCGCTGATGGTCGGCCCATTGCTGCACGGCGATTTTCGGCTCGTACTCGGGGCGGGTGCGGCGACCGTCTCAGTCGCTGCGCTGGTCTGCGCCGCGATATGGATCGGCGGGCGGAAGCCAGTGCCCCCCAGCACCCTCGTCGAGATCGACGGGCTCTCGGGTGAAAGCGTCCACGACGGCCAGCACCGATTCCCGGTCCTCGGCGCGACGCCAGACAAGTGACCACGTCCACAACGGTTCCGGGCTACGCACCGGCCGGCGGACCAGGTCGCCGGCACCGGTGTCGTTCTGCCCCTTGGGATTGTTGAGCACCGGGCGGCCGATCCGGCGGACATGCTCGAAGAACGTCGGTCCGGTGACGCCACCGTCATCGGTGCGCATGACGCGGGCACCGGTGGCCGCCGCATACTGCTCGGCGTATCGATTCCACGACGACCAGCTCGCGGTGTCGGTATCAACCAGCACCACAGTGTCTTTCGCCTCGACAGGCCCGGACTCGGTCCCCGCCGACAGGGCATAGAGCCGATCGACACCCACCAAGCGCGCGGACAGGTCCAACTCGGCGAGGTCGGTGTCCTGCACCCAGCAGATCGCCAGATCCAGACTGCCATCGACGACGCGGGCGGCCTGCGCATGCGAGGGCATCACCCAGGTGTCGACCCGCAGGGTGGCCACCCCGGCCGCACGTTCGGACCAGTCCACCGGGCACCAATTCACACAACCGATCCGCACCGGATCGTCGGCGGCCAAACCCGTTACCCGCCTGCGCAACTCATCGGCCTGACGAACCAGCGACCGCGCGTCGGGCAGCAATGCCGCACCGGCCGCCGTCAGCGCCACCGACCGGCGGTCGCGGTCGAACAGCTGCACCTTCAGATCGCGTTCGAGCGCCTTGATCTGCTGGGACAGCGACGGTCCCGCGATACGCAACCGTTCGGCCGCCCGGCCGAAGTTCAGTTCCTCGGCGACGGTCACGAAGTACCGCAGCTGACGCAACTCCACCGGCCCAGCGTAGTAGCCGCCGGCTCGCACCAGTGAGCTTTCCAGTCCTATCGGCCGGGACGGGCGTCGAGTGCAATGCCGTTGTGCGGTGCAGACACAGCAGAAAGGCACGATCATGAACAACCCCACGCGCGTCGCCGTCATCACCGGCGCATCCCAGGGCATCGGCGAAGCACTGGTCGCCGGCTACCGCGGCCTCGGCTACGCCGTCGTCGCGAACTCACGCAATATCGTGGCCGGTGACGACCCGTCGGTACTGGCCGTCGCAGGGGACATCGGCGTACCCGGTGTCGGACAGCGCATCATCGATGCGGCCATCGAGCGGTTCGGCCGCGTCGACACCGTCGTCAACAATGCGGGCATCTTCATCGCCAAGCCGTTCACCGACTACACCGACGCCGACTACGACGCCATCACCGGGGTGAACCTGCGTGGGTTCTTCGAGGTGACCAGGGCGGCCCTTGCGGTGATGCCCGCCGGCGGGCACATCGTGAACGTGTCCACCAGCCTGGTCGACCAGGCCACCAAGGCCGCACCGTCGGTGCTGGCATCGCTGACCAAGGGCGGCCTGAACGCCGCCACCCGGTCACTGGCCGTCGAGTACGCCGAGCGCGGCATCCGGGCCAACGCCGTCGCGCTGGGCATCATCCGCACCCCGATGCACGCCGCGGATGACTATCCGGCGCTGGCGACACTGAACCCGCAACAGCGGATCGGTGAGCTCGACGATGTCGTGGACGCGGTGTTGTATCTGGAGCGTGCCGGGTTCGTGACCGGGGAAATCCTGCACGTCGATGGAGGCCAGCATGCCGGGCACTGAACGCGATGACACCGCGACGATCCTGGCCGGTGTGCTCGACGAGTGGAAGGCCGGGATCGACACCCACGATCCCGACCGGACAGCCGCGGTGTTCACCGAGGACACCATCTTCCAGGGGCTCAAGCCCTACAGCGTCGGTCGCGACGGTGTGCACGCCTACTACGCGGGGCAGCCGGCCGGACTCACCGTCGGCTACTCGTTCCTACAGACGCGACGCCTGGCCGCCACCGTGGTGTCGGGCTACCTGCGTGCGGACTTCGCCTTCGCCGACGGAACGGGGGTGAGCCTGAACCTCGGGGTTGTCCTCACCCACACCGCCGAGGGTTGGCGCATAGCGCAGTATCAGGTCAGCGCTGTCACCGACTCAGCACCGGAATGACCTCACGCTCGAAGAGTTCGATCCCGGAGCGGTCGTAGGCCGCTTCGGGGAAGTACATGATGGCGTACTCGCACCCGAGATCGCGTAGCCGGGAGAGGCGTTCGATGACCTGCTCGGGGGTGCCGGTGGCCGAGTCCGGGGAGGCGACGTTGGCGAGCATGGCATCGATGGCGGGTGCGGCATCCTCGCCGACGGCGCCGACCTGGCGGTCCCGGATTCGCTGCAGGCGCCCGCTCACCTCGTCCTCGGAAGTGCCTAGGACGCAGTTGAAGTTCGCCGAGCGGATGATGGCGTCGAAGTCGGTGCCCACCGCTCGGCAGTGCTCGGCCAGCACCTCGGACTTGTGCCGGAAATCCTCGGGCGCGCTGCTGAAGTTCGTGTAGCGGGCGTATTTCGCCGCGATCTTGAGTGTCACCTTCTCGCCCCCGCCTGCGATCCACAGCGGCGGCCCGCCCTCCTGCAGCGGCTTGGGCGCGACGATGGCGTCGTTCACCTGATAATGCTTGCCCTCGAGGGTGACCCGGCCGTCGCGCCAGGCGTCCCGCATGATCTGCACACCCTCGTCCAGGCGGCCAAGCCGCTCGCCCGCCGAGGGGAAGCCGTAGCCATACGCGCGCCACTCGTGTTCGTACCAACCGCCACCGATACCCATCTGGACGCGGCCGCCGGAGATGATGTCGGTGGTGGCGGCGACCTTTGCCAGGTAGGCCGGGTTGCGATAGCTCATGGCGGTGCACATCTGGCCCAATTTCACCCGTTCGGTGACCGCCGCGAACGCCGCCATCAGCGACCAGGCCTCATGGGTGGCCTCGTCGGTGGGCAGCGGAACGGTGTGGAAGTGGTCGTACACCCACACCGAGTCCCACGTGCTGTTATCGGCGTGACGAGCCAGTTCATTCATCACTGACCAGTGGTTTTCGGTGGGGATGTCGACGAGATCGAGTCGCCAACCCTGCGGGATGAACAGTCCGAAGCGCATAGCCATCGACTTTAGGCCCACGCGCCACTTTCTTACATCGTCTACACTGTGACGGGATCGTTGCTGTACTTAAATCGTTGCTGCACCAAATGAAGGACATGGTCATGACTGCCCTCCGACGTCGCATCGCGAATGCCGCGCTGGCGGCTGCGCTGCCGCTGACCGCCATGACCGTGGCCTTCGCACCTCCTGCGCTCGCCGAGCAGTGCTCACGCGGTCAGGTCTCCTACAACGGCAACTGCGTCGACACCTGCAATGACTCGCAGGTCCGCAACTCCGACACCGGCGAATGCCAGTCGTTGATCTCGGCCGCCGTCCAGAAGGCCCGGACGCCCGCCGTTGCCAAACTGACCCCGGATCAGCTCGGTGGTGTGGTGCAGCTGGCTCGCAATGTCGGCGCGATCCCCGAGATCAACTCGACCATCGGCACGTCCTTCGGCATCGTCAACACCGTCGTCGGCTGGCCCGCGGTGCTCGCCGGCGCCGCCGCCGACACCGCTGCCACCCTGGCTTTCTTCGGGTTGCTGCCCGGCGAGATCACCCCCTTCGGCGGCACCTTGGGCGCCGTGCAGGCCACCGGCCAGACCTTCTCGGCGGTCTCGGATGTGGCACGGATGTCGACGGCGCTGCCTGCATTGGGTCTGCCCAGCTTGCCGCCGCCGCCCGCCGGGCTTCCCGGCCTCCCGCCGCCCCCGCCGATCGGTCTGCCCGGTCCCCCGCAGCTGCCGCCCCCGCCGCCGATCGGCTTGCCGGGTCTGCCGCCGCCTCCGGGATTGCCGGGTCCGCTGCTCGGTTGTGGGCCGCGACTGCTGTTCTTCACCCCCTGCATCTGATCATGCCGCTGGCCAGGGAAGAGCGTGAGGCATTCCTGGCCGAGCCGCATGTGGCTGCGCTGTCGATAGCGGCCGGCCCCCACCGTGGGCCGTTGACACTGCCGATCTGGTACCAGTACATCCCCGGCGGACAGCCGTGGTTCCTCACTGGGGCCGGGTCGCGCAAGCACAAGCTGATCGAGGCGGCCGGGCATCTGTCGCTGATGGTCGATCGCGTCGAGCCGACGGTCCGATACGTCAGCGTCGACGGTGCGGTGGCGCGGATAGACGATGCCACCGACGATCAGCTCGTCGAGATGGCCCGGCGTTACCTGCCCGCAGCGGCGGTCGAACCGTATCTGGCGGTGGCCCGGCGCGAGCACGGGCCCAGCGTGGCCGTGTATCTGCGGCCGCAGCACTGGTTTTCCGCCGATATGGGTGCGTTCTAGCCGGAGTCGGACACCTCCCGCAGCGGTCGACCGCGTCCGCGGTACAGTTCGGCGTCCGCGCGGGCATAGAGCTCGCCGATACCGGCGGATGCCAGCGCATCGGTGGCGGTGCCGATACTGACCCCCGGCGTGCTCGATCGGATGGCGTCGAGCAGTCGCTCGCGATCGGCGGTGGCCGCGCCGGCGAGACAGATCGCGAACTCGTCGCCACCCAATCGCGCCAGCACCGCACCGCGCGGCACCAACCTCGACCACAGCCTCGCGTAGTCGGTGATGCGCCGGTCCCCCGCAGAATGTCCCTGGGTGTCGTTGATCGTCTTGAGTCCGTCGATATCGAGCGCGAAAACGGTGACCGGCCGCGTACCCGCCCGCGCGATCAGATCTGCGGTCGCCATCTCCCAGCCTGCGCGGTTCGCCAGGCCGGTGAGCGGATCCGTGCACGCCGCGGCGAACATGGCACGCATCAACAGTCCGAACGATTCCGCCGCTCCCGTGATCACGACCGCGATGATCAGGTAGGTGATGACCCCGACGTGCGGTGCCGGAGCCACCGCAACCGCGCCGAAGCAGCAGATGACCAGTACCGCGATCCACGTCCACGCGCGGCGGGTGGGATAGAAGGCCCGCAGGTACATCGCCAGGAACATCGGCGCGATGAGGCACATGTATTCGGCGGTCAGGGTGACGTGGAAGGCCATCACGGTCGGGGTCGCCACGACGGCGGCGGCGGTTGCGGGCACAGTGTGGTCCGGGCGGACAGCCAGCTGGATCAGCGCTGCTGCGCTGAGCGCGACCGCGAGGATGCCGCCCACGGGATTGGCGAACTCCAGATCGGTGCGCACCGGGAAGATCGTGAACACCACGCCGTAGGTGTAGAGAAATCCCGTGGCGCACAGGTAGATGCGCAGGATCCGGACCGACTGGTCGGCGATCGCCGGGAACTTCGCTACCGAACGCGAGGCGAAGTGGGTCATCCGATCAGCCTGCTCTACCGGGTCGGTAGACACAACGTGATCGCTATCCGGAGAAGCACCCGCGATACTCGCGCGGCGTGGTCCGCATCTGCCGGACGAAGTGATGACGGAAGGTCACCGGCGATTCGAACCCGACCCGCGCCGCGATCTGTTCGACGCCGAGGTCCGAGGACTCCAACAACGCCAGACTGGCCTGGATGCGTTGTTCGATAAGCCATTTGATGGGCGTGGTGCCGGTGGCCCTGGCGAACTGGCGCAGGTAGCTGCGCCTTGACAGCGACGACCGCTCGGCGAGTTCGTCGAGGGTGATGGGACGGTCCAGATGCTCCAGCGCCCAGGCCATCCCGGCGGCGATCCGGCCGTCGACCGCGGGTTCGGGGACCGGGGTCTCGATGTACTGCGCCTGTCCGCCTGCGCGGTGCGGTGAGATGACGAGCCGACGCGCGATATCGTTGGCCACCCGCACGCCGTGGTCGGCACGCACGATGTGCAGGCACAGATCCAGCCCGGCCGCACAGCCCGCGCTGGTGAGCACCCGCCCGTTGTCGACGTACAGCGGCGCCGGATCCACATCGATCGACGGATATCGCTGCGCCAACAGGTCGGCGTAGATCCAGTGTGTCGTCGCAGTGCGCCCGTCGAGCACACCGGCCGCGGCCAACGCGAAGGCGCCGGAGCAGATGGAGACCAGCCGGGCACCTCGGGTATCGGCGGCGCGGATGGCCTCGAGCAGCGCATCCGAGGGCGCCTGCTCGACATCGCGCACGCTGGGGATCAGCACGGTATCGGCGCTCGCCAGATCCTCGATGCCGTAGGAGGTGCGCACCACGGCCCCGCCCAACATCCGGATCTCGGATTGCTCGGAGCACAGCTTGACCGCGTATCCGCCGGGGGCGACTCCGGCGGAGAACCGTCCCGGCAACTCGGCCATCCCGAAGATCTCGGCGGCAAGACCGGATTCGAATCCGGTCATCCCGTCATAAGCCAGGATGGCGACGATGTGCATGTCACTATCTTATCGTTAGACGGCATCAGTGCCGGTGTGCCGACGCCACCGGACCCGGCATCGTCGTCGATATGACCCAGCAACGCCCCGTTCTCCGCTTCTGGTCCGCCCTGAAGGCATTCGCCGCCGGGATCCACGCCGCCAACGGGCTCGCCCATGGCCTCACCCCCGCCGCGGAGTCCCCGGCACGCACGAGAAAACCCCCGGGCTCGCCGTTTCGAGGACAGCGGGCCCGGGGGCTTCTGGTCTTACCGCGCGCCGAGTGGCGCGCCGCGATCAGCCCTCCAGCGAGGCGGGCGGGTTGAAGCGATCGCCGTAGCGGGCCGCCAGCTCCTTGGCACGGGCCACGAACGCGGCCTTGCCGACACCGTGCGGGCCTTCGTAGCCGACGATGAACTGCGCCGAACCACCGGTGTACGGCGGGTAGCCGATACCCATGATCGAGCCGATGTTGGCATCGGCGGTCGAGGTCAGCACGCCCTCGTCGAGGCACTTCTGGGTCTCCAGAGCCTCGGCGAACAGCATGCGGTCGATGGCATCCTGCAGCTCGATGGTGGCGCTACCGGAGTTGAAGGTCTCCTTGAGGCCCGACCACAGACCGACCCGCTTGCCGTCGGCGTACTCGTAGAAACCGGCACCCTTCAGACGCGACGGACGACCGATCTCGATCATCTTCTCCACGACCGCTTCGGCGGGGTGCGGCACATAGGTCTCACCGGTCGCCTCGGCCGCCTTGCGGGTCTCCCCGGCGATCTTGTGCATGAGCTCGAGGTTCAACTCATCGGAGAGCTGCAGCGGCGCGGCCGGGTAGCCGGCCTGGGCTCCGGCCTGCTCGATGGTGGCGGCCTCGATGCCCTCACCGAGCATGGCGAGCGCCTCGTTGACGAAGGTGCCGATGACGCGGCTGGTGAAGAAGCCCCGGCTGTCGTTGACCACGATCGGGGTCTTCTTGATGGCCAGCGTGTAGTCGAAGACCCGGGCCAACGCCTCGTCGGAGGTCTTCTCGCCCTTGATGATCTCGACCAGCGGCATCTTGTCCACGGGGCTGAAGAAGTGGATCCCGATGAAGTCTTCCTGGCGCTTCACACCGGTGGCCAGACCCGTGATCGGCAGGGTGGAGGTGTTCGAGCCGAGCAGCGCGTTGGGCTCGACGATGTCCTCGATCTCCTGGAACACCTTGTGCTTGAGTTCCTGGTTCTCGAAAACAGCCTCGATCACGAAGTCCACACCGGCCAGATCGGCGGGATCGGCGGTCGGGGTGATCTTGGCCAACAGTGCCGCGGACTTCTCCTCGGTGGTCTTGCCACGCTTGAGCGCCTTGGCTTCCAGACCCTCGGAGTAGGCCTTGCCCTTCTGCGCCGCCTCGATCGAGACGTCCTTGAGCACGACGTCATAACCGGCCTTGGCCGACACGTAGGCGATACCGGCGCCCATCATGCCCGCACCCAGCACACCGATCTTCTTGATCGGCACCGGCGCGATGCCCTCGGGACGCGACGCGCCACCGTTGATGGCCTGCAGGTCCAGGAAGAACGCCTGGATCATGTTCTTGGCGACCTGGCCGGTGACCAGCTGGGTGAAGTAGCGGCTCTCGATGCGGGTCGCACCCTCGAAATCCACCTGGGCGCCCTCGACGGCCGCGGCCAGGATGGCGCGCGGCGCCGGCATGGGCGCGCCCTTGAGCTGCTTCTTGAGCAGCGCCGGGAACGACGGCAGGATGGCGGCCAGGCCGGGGCTGCTCGGGGTACCGCCGGGCATCTTGTAGCCCTTGACATCCCACGGCTGCACGCCGCCCTCGGGGTTGTCCTTGATCCACTTCTTGGCCGCCGGGATCAGTTCCTCGACGCTGCCGACGAGCTCGTCGACCAGACCGATCTCCTTGGCCTTGGCC
Source organism: Mycolicibacterium neoaurum ATCC 25795 (assembly GCF_000691525.1). Taxonomy (GTDB): domain Bacteria; phylum Actinomycetota; class Actinomycetes; order Mycobacteriales; family Mycobacteriaceae; genus Mycobacterium; species Mycobacterium neoaurum. The sequence continues at coordinate 173,969 of NZ_JMDW01000003.1, read as the reverse complement.
GGGTTGAACCGGGTGCCCTGGCTGAGCACCTCCATGAAGGCCTTCTGGATACCGAACATCCGCACGGTGCGGGCCACGCCGCCACCGCCGGGAAGCAGGCCGAGGGTCACCTCGGGCAGACCGATGACGACACCCTTGACATCGGCGGCGATGCGGTGATGGGTGGCCAGCGCGATCTCAAGACCGCCACCGAGCGCGGCGCCGTTGATCGCGGTCACGACGGGCTTGCCGAGGGTCTCCAGCTTGCGCAGATCGGCCTTGATGAACTCGACCTCCTCGAATGCCTGCTGGGCATCGTCGGGACCGATGTTGATCATGCCCTTGAGGTCACCGCCGGCGAAGAAGGTCTTCTTCGCGCTGGCGATCACCACACCGGTGATCGAATCCTTCTCGGCGACAAGGCGTTCCACCGCGTCATGCATGGACTGCTTGTAGTGCTCGTTCATCACGTTGGCCGACCCGGTCGGGTCGTCCAGCGTCAGGGTGACGATGCCGTCGGCATCCTGCTCCCACTTGATGGTGTTCTCTGCCATGGTCATATCTCCTAGACGCGCTCGATGATGGTGGCCACGCCCATACCGCCGCCGACGCACAGCGTGATCAGCGCACGCTTGGCACCGCGACGCTCGAGCTCGTCGACCATGGTTCCGGTGATCATGGCGCCGGTGGCACCCAGCGGGTGACCCATCGCGATGGCGCCGCCGTTGACGTTGAGCTTCTCGTCCGGGATGTTGAGGTCCTTCTGGAACTTCATCACCACCGAGGCGAACGCCTCGTTCAGCTCGAACAGGTCGATATCGTCGACGGTCAATCCGGCGCGGTCGAGCACCTTCTTGGTCGCCGGGGTGGGGCCGGTCAGCATGATGACCGGGTCGGCGCCGCTGGTGGCGGTGGCCACCACGCGCGCCCGCGGGGTCAGCCCCTGGGCCTTACCCGCGGCCTCGCTGCCGATGAGCACCAGCGCGGCGCCGTCGACGATGCCCGAGCTGTTACCGCCGGTGTGGACGTGGTTGATCTTCTCCACGTAGTGGTACTTCTGCAGCGCCACATCGTCGAAGCCGCCCATCGCACCCAGGTCCGCGAAGGCGGGCTTGAGCTTGCCCAGGCTCTCCACGGTGGTGCCCGGACGCATGTGCTCGTCGTGATCGAGCACGACCAGCCCGTTCTGATCCTTGACCGGCACCACGGACTTGGCGAAGTAGCCGCCCGACCATGCCGCGGCGGCCCGCTCCTGCGAGCGCGCGGCGTAGGCGTCGACATCCTCGCGGGAGAAGCCCTCGATGGTGGCGATCAGATCGGCACCGATGCCCTGGGGGACGAAACCGACGCGGTAGTTGGTCTCGGGGTCGCCGGCCCAGGCGCCGCCGTCAGAGCCCATCGGGACGCGGCTCATCGACTCGACACCGCCGACGAGGACCAGGTCGTCCCAGCCCGAGGACACCTTCTGGGCGCCGAGGTTGACGGCCTCCAGGCCCGAGGCGCAGAAACGGTTGAGCTGGAAGCCACCGGTGGTCTCGGGCAGGCCCGACACCAGCACCGCGGTACGGGCGATATCGCCGCCCTGATCACCGACCGGGGACACGACACCCAGGATGACGTCGCTGATCAGGTTCTCGTCGAGGTCGGGGTAGCGGGCCCGGATCTCGTCGATCAGGCCTACGACGAGGTTGACCGGCTTGATCTCGTTGAGGGCGCCACCGCGCTGCTTACCGCGCGGGGTGCGGATGGCCTCATAGATGAAGGCACCTTCGGACATATGTTGTTCCCTTTCGGGTGGGTGACAGGGCACTGATCGCGCACCCTAACAAAATCGTAAACCAACCTGTTGGTTGGTCCAATTTCCACCCATCCGCCAGTGGCCACCCATCGCACGCCATCAGGGAAAAGCGTGCGACAAGTGGCCACCGGGCCTTCCGGGATCAAGCCGACTGCGGTTCGGCCTCCGCGAGCGTCGGATAGTCCACGTACCCAGCGGGGCCGGAGGCGTAGAAGGTCGGCACATCGGGCTCGTTGAGCTCGGCCCCGAGCAGCAACCGGTCGATCAGGTCCGGGTTGGCCAGCCAGCTGCGGCCCACCGCGACGGCGCTCGCCGCACCCCAGTCGACGAGGGACTCGAGCTGGCAGAAATCGGTATCGGTATCGCGGCCGGTGTTGAGCACCAGAGTGTCCGGCCACAGCGCCCGCAGGGCCCCGAACGTCTGGGTGCTGGGGTCGATCAGGACGTGTAGGTACGCCAGACCCAACGGGCGGATGCGGTTCAGCAACGCCTCGTAAGCGCCGACCTGATCGTTCTCCCGCATATCTCCGGCACCATTTCCCGGGGAGATCCGCAGCCCGACGCGATCCGCACCGATCTCGTCGGCGACCGCCTCCACGACCTCGGCGGTCAACCGGGCGCGATTCTCCGCCGACCCGCCGTAGGCGTCGGTGCGCAGGTTCACCACATCGGAGAGGAACTCGTGCAACAGATAGCCGTTGGCCGAATGGATCTCCACCCCGTCCATGCCGGCATCGATGGCACGGCGCGCCGCGCCGCGGAACTGGCCGATGATGGTGCCGATCTCATGCTCGGTGAGCGCACGCGGCACCGGTAGCGGCTGCTTGCCCGCGGGGGTGTGGGTGAGCATGTCCGCTGCAACCGGCGAGGGACCGACCGTCTCGAACCCGCTGATATCGGGATGCGCCATCCGCCCCACATGCCAGAGCTGCACGAACATCTTCCCGCCCCCGGCGTGCACCGCATCGGCGATATCGGCCCAGGCCTGCTGGTGGCGGTCGGTGTAGATGCCGGGGGTGTTCATATAGGCGCCGTTGGCCTGCTCGCAGATCGCAGTGGCCTCACTGATGATCAGCCCGGCGGCGGCGCGCTGGGAGTAATAGAGCGCAGCGAGATCCGACGGGGTGGCATCGGACTGGGCGCGCGAGCGCGTCAGAGGTGCCATGAACACCCGGTTGGCCGCTTCGGTGGCTCCGACCCGCACCGGCGTGAGCAGGCTGGCATCGGGGGCGAGACGGAAGGTCTGGTCGGTCATGTGGGTCTAAGCGCTGTCGGCGGCCCAAACATTCCCCGCCAGCAGTCGCCCCGACAGCAGGCCCCAGGTCACCGCGTGCGACACACACGCCGCGCGATTACTGGCGCCGAGTTTGACCATCGCACTCTCCAGGTGGTGGCCCGCGGTCCGGACGCTGATGAACAGGCGGGCGGCAATCTGATTGTTCGTCAGACCCTGCGCCGCCAGCGTCAAGGCATCGAGTTCACGGGCGGTGATACCGAACGGCAAAGGGTCGCGGGTCACCAACAGCACACCGGAAAGGCTGTCCCGCTCGAAGCGGCGGGCGGTGTCGATGATCCTGGCGTGCAGCCAGGTGGTGCCGTCGAACCACCGGGTGGCCTCGGGTCGAAAGCCCAAACCCGTTGCACGGGTGGCCAACACCATCTCGGTCACCAATGCGCGATCCAACGGGGCCGCGAAGCTGTCACCGTGGATCAGCAGATGCGCTTGCCCGTCACCGTCGATCGCCCAAGCCTGCGCCTCGGGTGCCATGAGCTCGGCGACCATGCGCGGGCGCGAGGAGAAGTCGAGCTGCGCAGCCATCTGCGCACGCAGCGAATTGATCTCGGCCACATCGCCATCGGTGGGGTGGCGGGCGTCGTCACAGTTGACGTGGATGGTTCCGGCGTAACTGCCGTCCGCGGTCACCAGCCGCGCCGACAACCCCTCGTCGAAACCGGCCGGGGCGAAAACACCCTGCACGGAATAGGTGTCGCGATACTGGGGGAAGTCACGCCAGCGCAGCGCGCCGAGACCGCGCACCCGCATCGTGTCGAACAACGGATCGTGATCGATGAACCAGGTGTTCAGGTGCTCCATCACATGATCGGGGTAGCCGTGATTGGCGACGGCGACGTGCCGGCGACGGATCGGATCCCACAGGCTGATCGCCGATGCCGACGACGCCGCCCGTGCGCTCAGCGCCTCGAGCATCTCGTGGGCGCGCGTCTCGATACTCGCGCTGCTGCCCAGCACCTCCGCATATGCGCCTGCCATCAGATCCTTCTTGTCACGTCCCCAAAGAATGATGGGCAGGGCGTGTTTCGCGAATGTTTCACCCACGCGGCGGACAGGCAACGCCCACCGCGGAAATGGGAGATTCCTCCCATATCCCGGGGAATGCGCTGGTTCCTACGCTGATCGCCAACGATCCACGACCAGCGAAGGCGAGCACATGAACAGATTCACCGCGGGAGTGGCCCTCCTCGCCACAACGACCATGCTCGCGACCGCGTGCGGCAGTCGGGCCGGCGACGACGCGGGCGCCACGGCGCAGGGGTGCGCGGACACATCGGGCTCGGAGGTCACCATCGGTTCGATCAACTCACTGTCCGGCGGGCTGGCCGTCAGCGAGTCGGTCATCCATGATGCGATCGCGATGGCCGTCGACGAGATCAACGCAAGCGGCGGGGTGCTGGGCAAGCAGCTCGATCTGCTGTCCGAGGACGGCGCATCGGATCCCACCGTATTCGCCGAGAAGGCCAACAAGCTGGTCAACAGCGATTGTGTCGCAGCGGTTTTCGGCGGGTACACCTCGGCAAGCCGCAAGGCGATGCTGCCGGTGTTCGAGGATTCCAACGCACTGCTCTATTACGGTCAGCAGTACGAGGGTCTGGAGTCATCGAAGAACATCTTCTACTCGGGCGCCACCACCAACCAGCAGATCATCCCGGCCCTGGACTACCTCAAGCAGCAGGGTGTCACCTCGCTCTACCTGGTCGGCAGTGATTATGTCTTCCCGCGCACCTCCAATGCCATCGTCAAGGCCTACGCCGCGGCCAACGGCATCGAGATCAAGGGCGAAGACTATGTGCCGCTGGACAGTACGAACTTCGCGACGATCGTCAACAAGATCCGCAGCGCCGGTGCCGACGCCATCTTCAACGTCGTGGTGGGCGGTTCACTGACGGCCTTCTTCCGGGAGTACAACAGCGCCGGGCTGACGGCCCAGACCATGCCGGTGATGTCGATGTGCGTCGGTGAGGAGGAGGTCAAGAGCATCGGCGCCGACACCCTGGTCGGGCAGCTGTCGTCGTGGAACTACTACGAGACCCTCGACACCCCGGCCAACAAGAAGTTCGTCGCCGACTTCAAGGCCAAGTACGGCCCCGACCGGGTCACCTCGGATCCGATGGAGTCGGCCTACACCGCGGTGTATCTGTGGAAGGCCACGGTGGAGAAGGCCGACTCGTTCGCGGTGGCCGACATCCAGTCCGCGGCCGACGGCGTCACCGTCGACGCACCGGAGGGGTCGGTGACCATCGACGGGGAGAACCACCACGTCACCAAGACCGCACGCGTCGGCAAGGTCGTCCCCAGCGGCCTGATCGACCAGGTCTGGCAGTCACCGGAGCCCATCACCCCCGACCCCTTCCTCAAGAACTATCCGTGGGCCGAGGGAATCACGGGCTGACGCATGCATCTGACACCCAAGGACGAAGACCGACTGCTGGTGTTCCTGGCCGCGGAACTGGCCCGCAAGCACCGCGCCGCGGGACTGGCACTGACCTATGCCGAGGCCCGGGCACTGATCGCCGACGAGGTCATCGAGGCGGCCCGATCCGGTGCCGGGGTGGCCGAGGCCGCCGCCATCGGGGCCGATCTGCTCACCGATGACGATGTCATGCCCGGCGTGCGCACCCTGTTGGGCTCGGTTCAGGTCGAGGCATTCTTCGACGACGGACAGAAGCTCGTCACCGTGCACGATGCGATCGGCCCCGGCACCCGGACCGCCGACGAGATCACCTTCGCCCCGGGTGAGATCCTGCCCGCCGACGGCGAACTCGAGCTGAACGCGGGCCGGGCAACCGTGTCGGTGAGTGTGCAGAACACCGGTGACCGTCCCATCCAGGTCGGATCGCACTTTCACTTCTTCGAATGCAACCGGGCGCTGCGTTTCGACCGGCGATCGGCGTTCGGCATGCGATTGGACATCCCGTCGGGGTTGGCCGTGCGCTTCGAACCCGGTGAGACGCAGGAGGTATCGCTGACCAGCTACGGCGGTGACCGGGTGGTGATCGGCCAGAACGATGTCACCAATGGCCCTACCGATGTCCCGGCGAGCGCAGCGCTGATGAGCGATGTACGCGCCCGCGGTTTCTTGGACATCCTGCCGGATTCGAAAGAGCTGAGATGACATACCGCATCAGCCGGGCCCGCTACGCCGAGCTGTACGGACCGACCACCGGGGACCGGGTGCGCCTCGCCGATACCGAGCTGCTGGCCCGCGTCGAGGCCGACGCATGCGTCTACGGTGACGAGGCCGTCTTCGGTGGTGGCAAGACCATGCGCGAGGGCATGGCCGTGCACGGTGACATGACCAACGGCGAAGGGGCGCTGGACTTCGTCATCACCAACGCCCTCATCATCGACGCCGTGTTGGGAATCCGTAAGGCCGATATCGGTATCCGGGACGGACGCATCGTCGGGGTCGGCAAGGCGGGCAACCCGCGCACCATGGACGGTGTGCACCCCGATCTGATCATCGGCGCGGGCACCGATATCCGGTCCGGCGAGGGCCTGATCGCCACCGCGGGCGCCATCGACGTGCACGTGCACTTCGACAGCGCGGGCCTTGTCGAGGAGGCCATCTCCAGCGGCATCACCACCATGATCGGTGGCGGCCTCGGCCCGGTGACCGTCGGCATCACGTCGTCGGGGCCGACCAACCTGGCTCGCATGCTGCGGGCCGCGGAGGCCTTCCCGATGAACTTCGGTTTCATCGGCAACGGCAGCGCATCCAGCACCGCACCGCTGATCGAGCAGGGACTGGCCGGCGCCATCGGATTCAAGATCCACGAGGACTGGGGCGCCACCCCGGCGGCGATACGGGCCTCACTGGACGCCGGTGACGAACTGGACCTGCAGGTGCAGATCCACACCGACACCCTCAACGAGTCCGGCTTCTACGAAGACACCATGGCCGCGATCGGCGGCCGGGTGATCCACACCTATCACGCCGAGGGGGCCGGCGGTGGTCATGCGCCGGACATCATGCAGGTCGTCGGCGAACCGTACTGCCTTCCATCCTCGACCAACCCGACGAATCCGTACACGCTCAACACCTTCGACGAGCACCTGGACATGGTGATGGTGTGCCACCACCTGAATCCCCGCATCCCCGAGGATGTGGCCTTCGCCGAATCGCGGATCCGGCGCGAGACGATCGCCGCCGAGGATGTGTTGCACGATATGGGCGCCATCTCGGCCATGGGGTCGGACTCCCAGGGCATGGGGCGCATCGGGGAGACCATCGCCCGCACATGGCAATTGGCCTCGCATATGCGGGCAACACGCGGTCCCCTGCCTGCCGACGAGAGCACCGGCGCCGACAACGCCCGGATCCTGCGCTATATCGCCAAGCTGACGATCAATCCGGCCCGCCTGTTCGGGATCGATCACGAGGTCGGCTCGCTGGAGCCGGGCAAGCTCGCCGATATCGTGCTGTGGGAGCCGAAGTTCTTCGGAATACGCCCCGAGGTCGTGTTCAAGGGTGGTTTCCCGGCATGGTCGGTGATGGGTGAGGCCAACGCGTCGCTGATGACGTGCGAGCCGTTGAAGTACCGCCCACAGTGGGCGGCCTACGGGCAGACACCGGCCGATGTGTCGGTGAACTTCGTGGCAGCCGCGGCGATCGACGCCGGACTGGGTGCGCGGCTCGGACTGCAGACCCGGCTGGTGGCCTGTCGTGGCTCCCGAGGACTCACCAAAGCCGATCTGCTACACAACGATTACCTTCCCGACATCCGGATCGAACCCGACACCTACCGGGTGATCGTGGACGGTCAACTGTGCCAGAGCGTGCCGATGACCACGGTGCCGCTCGGCCGTCGGTACACGTTGAAATAGAGGAGAACGCGATGGGCGAGGTACTTCGCATCGGCATCGGCGGTCCGGTCGGATCGGGTAAGACCCGGCTGGTGGAGAGGCTGGTGCCCGAGCTGATCGGCAGGGGTCTCGGCGTTGCGGTGATCACCAACGACCTGGTCACCGACGAGGACGCGCAACGGGTGCGCCGCAGCGGGGTCATCGACCCGAACCGGGTGCTGGCCGTCGAGACCGGCGCCTGCCCGCACACCGCCATTCGCGAGGACCCGTCGGCAAATCTGGCCGCCGCCCGCCGGTTGGCGGCCGAATTCGAGGACCTGGACCTGATTCTCATCGAGTCCGGTGGTGACAACCTGGCCGCCACCTTCACCTCCGATCTGGTGGATTACTGGATCTTCGTCATCGACACCGCAGGCGGGGACGACATCCCCCGCAAAAAGGGCATCGGGCTGCTGCAGGCCGATCTGCTGGTGGTCAACAAGATCGACCTCGCCGATCTGGTGGGTGCCGATCTGGACCGGATGCGCCGCGACTGCGCGGTGGCCCGCCCCACCAAGCCGACGGTGTTCACCGATCTGCGCTCCGGATCCGGCCTGGACGCCCTGACCGAGGAGTTGCTGCGCGGTGTGATGCTCACGGCGCGAGCATGATCGCCCCCGGTGTGCTGAGCCTGCACACCCGCGCCGATGCCAGCGGCGCGACGCGGATCACCGGGCTGCGGCAGCGATACCCGCAGCGGGTGACCACCGCACTGCACAGTGATCCCGCCTTTCCCGGTGCAGCCAACCTCTGTGTGCAGAGTCCCAGCGGCGGAACGTTCTCCGATGACGATCTGAGCACCACCGTGCGGTGTGCGTCCGGCACACATCTGCACCTCACCTCCCAGGCCGCCACCCAGGTGTTCGCCGGCGGCGGACCCGGCGCCCGGCACCGTCTGTCGTTCGATGTGGAGTCCGGGGCGGCGCTGGAGTACCTGCCCAAAACAATTATCCCGCAGTCCGATTCGAGCTTCGTCCAACAGTTGGAGGTCGATGTCGCACCCGGCGGGGTGTACATCGGCTGGGATGCGATCGCCGCCGGACGGATCGCACACGGCGAGCGGTTCCGCTACGCCGTCGTCGATACCGCGTTCACGGTGCGGGTACAGGGTCGTGCGGTGGCACGGGACCGCCAGCTGGTCACCGCGGATGCCGTCATCGGGGCCGACTACCTGGCCACCCTGCTGATCCTCGCGCCGGGCCGGTGCGTCAAAGGCGCGCTGTCCGCGGTGCGCGCGGTGCTGGCTGATCATCCTGATATCGAGGGCGGCGCCGGCGAACTTCCTTCTGATGCCGGCATTTTCGTGCGGATCAGGACTGATGGCGCACCCCCGCTGCTCGCCGTGCAGCGGGCACTGCACGATGCGGCCCGCGTCATGTTGCCCACCACACCGATCACCAGGAGCACCCCGTGATAGCCGATACCGTACTCGGACACATCGATGATCCGGCTTTCGCCGGCCGCCGGCGGCACCATGTCGACATCGGCTGGGGTGATGCGGGCAAACATCGGCAGCTCGTCACCACCGACACCGGCATAGAGGTACGGATCATGCTGCCGCGTGGCGTGTTCCTGCACCACGATGCCGTGATCACCGACGACGGCCACGCCGTCGTGGTGGTCCGCCGTCCGGCCGAACCCGCCATCCGGGTCCGGTTCGCCGACAACACCGCCCGCGCCATGCTGATGTTGGGTCACCTGCTCGGCAACCAGCACGCCCCCGTCGACGTCGACGATGACGGTATGACCGTCCCACTGTTCACCAGTGCCGATGCCGCCAGGGACATGCTCGCCACGATGGGTGTCACCGGTGAGGTGACCGAACTGGCATTGGCCGGCCGCGGCTGGGCGCGGACATCCGCGGATGACCATGTTGGCCATCACCACTGACGTCACGACGGCGCTGGCGCTGTGGTTGCAGTTGCACGACAGTGCGTTTCCCGCCGGGCGGATGGTGCACAGCCACGGTCTGGAGGAGTGGCTGCACCGTCGCCCGGATGCCGATGCCGATGCCGTCGAATCGGTGGTGTGCGGATATCTGCGGCACAGTGTCGGGACGCTGGACGCCACCATCACCGCGCATGCCTGGCTGGCTGATGATCCCGACACCCTTGCCGAACTCGATGATCTTGCCGCGACGTACAAGCTGTTCGGCAACACCCGCACCGCCTCGGTGTCCGCGGGCGGGCAACTGGCGGCGACCGCTCTCGACGTCGGGATCGGCGAACGGCATCCCTACCTGCTGGCGGTGTCGGCAGGGTCGGTGCCCGGTCATGCTGCGGTGGTCGACGGGGTCGTGCAGTCGCTGTTGGGCATCCCTCGGCAGGTCGCCGTCGTCGGCGTGCTGCGATCGATGATGGCCTCGTTGCTGAGCGCGGCGGTACGGCTCGGCAGGTTGGGCCCGCTGCAGAGTCAGCGCATCCAGCTACGCAACGCCGAAGCGATGACGGTGTTGGCGCACGCGGCCTGCGAGCGGCCGCTGAGCGAGTTGAGCAGCGTGTCACCGGCACTGGAGATCAGCGGAATGCGTCACGAGGAGCGGACCTCGCGGTTGTTCGCCACGTGAAACTAGGCTGGGACGATGAGCGGATATTTCGCGGTACTGGGAGCCACCGGCGCACAGGGTGGCGCAGTGGTCAAACCGCTATTGGAGGCCGGGGCGACGGTGCGGGGGATCACCCGGCGTACTGACTCACCCGCGGCGCGGCGCCTGGCCGAGGCCGGTGTCGAGGTGATGGCCGCCGATCTGTCCGATGAGGCGTCCGTCGCTCGGGCCTTCTCCGGCGTGACCGGGGCGTACGCGCTGACCACCCCGTTCGAGGAGGGGCCCGAGGCCGAGATCGCGCAGGGCCGGACCATCTTGGCGGCCGCCCGCTCAGCCGAGGTTCCGCACCTGGTGTTCTCGTCGGTGGCCGATGCCGATCAGCACACCGGGATCCCGCATTTCGACAGCAAGGCCGTCGTCGAGCACGAGCTGGCCGGATCCGGCCTCTCGTACACCATCGTCGGGCCGTCGTACTTCTACGACAACATGCTCGGCGGCCTCGCCGACATCAAGGCTGGGGTCTTCGAGTTGCCGCTGCCGGCCGACGCGCCGCTGCAGCAGTTGTCCCGGCGCGATCTCGGGCGGTTCGTCGCGGCGGTGCTGACCGATCCCGATCCGGTGCGCAACACCCGCATCGACCTCGCCTCCGATGAGCCGTCCGGTCGACAGATGGCGGCCGCACTGTCCGAAACCCTGGGCCGTCCGGTCGAATTGGTGACCCGCGAGCCGTCGCAGATCGCCTCGCCCGACATGCGGGCCATGTTCACCTTCCTTGCCGCCGGTGGGTACACCGTGGATATTGCCGCACTGCACGCACAGTATCCGCAGATCGGCTGGCAGAGCTTCACCGACTGGATCGACACCGACCTACGGCCGCTACTGGGCTGACATCACGGGGCTGCCGGGCGGGCAACTAGTCTGGCGGTATGACCGTCTCCCGCCTGCAGCCCTACGCGGTGACGATCTTCGCGGAGATGTCGGCGCTGGCCGCCAGGATCGGCGCGGTGAATCTCGGACAGGGTTTCCCCGACGAGGACGGCCCCGCCCAGATGCTGAAGGTCGCTCAGGACGCCATCGCCGGCGGGGTCAACCAGTACCCGCCCGGGCTCGGCATTCCGGAGCTGCGCAACGCGATCGCCGCCCAGCGCCGGCGCCGCTACGGCATCGAGTACGACCCGGACACCGAGGTGCTGGTGACCGTCGGCGCCACCGAGGCGATCGCGGCCGCCCTGCTCGGTCTGGTCGAGCCCGGCTCCGAGGTACTGGTCATCGAGCCGTTCTACGACTCCTACTCCCCCGTCATCGCGATGGCCGGGTGCCACCGGGTCACCGTTCCGTTGGCACCCGCCGGCCGCGGCTTCGCCCTCGACGTCGAGGCGCTGCGGGCCGCGGTCACCCCACGCACCCGCGCGCTGTTGCTGAACTCCCCGCACAACCCGACCGGCATGGTCCTCAGCGACGCCGAACTGTCGGCGGTCGCCGCGCTGGCGACCGAACACGATCTGTTGGTGATCACCGACGAGGTGTACGAGACCCTGGTCTTCGGCGTTGAGCATCACCCACTGGCCGGCTACCCGGGTATGCGGGAGCGCACGGTGACGATCTCCAGCGCGGCCAAGATGTTCAACGCCACCGGTTGGAAGATCGGCTGGGCGTGTGCGGCGCCCGACCTGATCGCCGGTGTGCGGGCGGCCAAGCAGTACCTGACGTATGTGGGCGGCGCGCCGTTCCAACCCGCCGTGGCATACGCACTCGATCACGAGGATGAGTGGGTGGCCGGTTTGCGCGCCGATCTGCAGGCCAAGCGCGACCGCCTCGGCGAGGCATTGGCAGATCTGGGCTTCGAGGTGCATCACAGCGCCGGCACCTATTTCCTGTGTGCCGACCCGCGTCCGCTCGGATACACCGACAGCACCGCGTTCTGCGCCGAGCTGCCACACAAGGCCGGGGTGGCGGCCATCCCGATGTCCGCGTTCACGAGCGGTGACCCCGACAACCCCGCGGACGGCTGGAATCACCTGGTGCGCTTCGCCTTCTGCAAGCGCGACGACACCATGGACGAGGCGATTCGCCGGCTCCAGGTGTTGCGGGGGCGATGACACCCGCCGGATGCCGCGAGTGAGACGTTGTTGCGTTGTTCGGCAAGGAATTGACGCAACAACGTCACACTCGGCCGTCTCGAGGATCAGGACAGCGATGCGGCAACCAGCTTGTCGCGGGTGCCCAGCAGGTAGTACACCGCAAAGCCGACGCCGCAGCCGATGAACCAGCTGTACTGGGCGGCGGTGTACATGCCTGTGACGCTGCCGCCGAGCAGCACCGGGATCACCGCCAAGATCGCGCCGAGCACCGTGGCGATCACCGCGATGCGGTTGTATCCCTTGGTGTACCAGTACTTTCCGGTTTCGGCCATGGTGAACAAATCGTCGACGACGACCTTCTGCTTGCGCACCAGGTAGTAGTCGGCGATCAAGACACCGAACAGCGGGCCGATGAACGCGCCCAAGGTCTCCAGCGTGTAGTGGATGACCTCCGGGTTGGCGTACAGGTTCCACGGGGTGATCAGCACCGAACCGACCGCGGCGATCATGCCGCCCGCGCGCCAGCTTATGCGCTGCGGGCTGACGTTGGAGAAGTCGAAGGCCGGTGAGATGAAATTGGCGACGATGTTGATGCCGATGGTGGCGATGGTGAACGTCAACGCGCCCAACACGATGGCGAAGGTGGAGTCGATGCGGGCCACCGTCTCCACCGGATCGGTGAGCAGTTCCCCGAACACCGGCAATGTCAGTGACGCGGTGACGACCACCAGCACCGAGAAGACCAGGAAGTTCACCGGCAGACCCAGGAAGTTGCCCCGCTTCACGGCCTCGAAGGACTTGCCGTAACGGGAGAAGTCACCGAAGTTGAGCATCGGGCCGGAGAAGTAGGACACCACCAGCGCGATGGCGCCCAACATGACCGGCACCGCCGACCAACCGGTGTGCGTGACCGCACCGAGGTTCAGGTCGATGGCTCCCCAACCGGCCTTGTAGATCAGGTAGCCGCACAGCATGAACATCACCACATAGACTGCCGGACCGCAGAAGTCGATGAACTTCCGGATTGATTCCATGCCGCGCCAGAACACGCAGGCCTGCAGCACCCAGAGCAGCAGGAAGCTGCACCAGCCCAGCAACGAGAGCCCGGCAAAACCATAGTCCTCGACCACCGCGTAGGGCATCAGTCCGGGAAAGAGCTTGAGCAGCACGACATCCAGCGCCGCCGATGCGAGATAGGTCTGGATGCCGTACCAGGCCACCGCGATCAACCCACGGATGATGGCCGGGATGTTCGCACCGAGCACACCGAACACAGTGCGGCAGATCACCGGGTACGGGACGCCGGTGGCCTGGCTGGGTTTGGCCACCAGATTGCAGAAGAAGTAGACGATGGTGATACCGACCAGCAGCGCGACCAACACCTGCCAACTGGCCAGGCCGAGCGCGAACAGACTGCCCGCGGTGACATAACCGCCGACGCTGTGCACATCCGACATCCAGAACGCGAAGATGTTGTAGGAGGTCCAGGACTGCTTGCCCAGCGGTGCGAGGTCCTCATTGGTCAGCCGGGGGTCGTAGCCGGGCTTGATGACGCCGCCGCCGACGGGGTGTCCGGCGGCTTCGACGATGTCACCGGCGCCGACGGCGGCTCCAGGTGGCGCGCTATTGGGTGGGACAACGGTTTCGGTCATGGTTGCCGACTATGCGACCGCTTTGTTTCCCCACCGTTTCACCGGACTTATCTTCTCGGTTGCGGGAGAAATATATTTCTCAGGCCAACAGGCCGGTATCGCGCGGCAGCGTCGCGATGACGGCATTGAGGCGCCCGGCATGGTGTTCGGCGACCGCCAACAGACAGGCCACATCGCCGGCAAGGAACGCCTCCAGCATGGCGCGATGATCGGCGTGCAGCTCGGCCCGATGGGAGGGACTGACATGGACCATCGACTGGACCGGCTCGGTGACATTCCACGCCGCCTCCAACATGTGGAGCAGGCGATGCATGCGGGACGGTGCGGTCAACGCGGCGTGAAACTGTCGGCTACCCCGGTGATACGCCGCGGCATCACCATCGTTGATGGCCTGTTCGAGGCGTTGATTGGCCAGCACCGCGGCGGCGCGGTCGGCATCGGTGGCGTTGTACACCGCCGCGGTGAGCGACGCCGACTCCAACGTCTCCCGCACGATGTACATCTCCCGGAGCTCCTGCGCGGTGAGCAGGGCAATGGTGTATCCCCCGTTGCGGCGGTGTGTCACCAGCCCTTCGGCCACCAGGGTCTTGAGCGCTTCACGGATGGGAATCGGGCTGACCCCGAACAGGTCGGCCACCTCGGCAGGCGGAATCGGGGTGCCCGGTGGGACGCCACCGTCGAGGATCGCGCGCCGCAACTCGACGAGAATCTCGTGCTGCGATGTCCTGGTCCGGTCGGCGACCAGGTGGTCGAGCAGCGCCGAACGTCGTACCGACATCATCGCTTCACGGTAAGCCGCGGATGTTGCCGCGGTGTTGCCAAGATCGTGCCTACAGCGAAGAGGTGACGTCCCAGAGCCGTTCCAACGACGGCAGCGAATGATCCAGCGGGCTCAGCGCCACGTCGGTGGCTCCCGCGTCCAGATAGCGACGCAGTTGGGCACGCACGGTCGCGGCGTCACCGACGGCGGCAAGGTCGGTGATCGAATCGAGCTGTTCCCGCTCGATCACCTTCTGGTACGAGGGAATCGTCGCGTAGAAGGCCAGAGTCTCGGCAGCGAGCGCGCGTCCGGCCGCGACATCATCGGTGACCAGTGCGGGCACCATCGCGATGATCTTCGGGGCGTGCCTGCCCGCGCCGGCGGCAGCCGCGGTGATCGCCGGGCCGATGAACTCGCCGACCGTGCGGGGACCGGCCAGATACGGCAGGGTGCCATCGGCCAGTTCACCGGTGACCCGCAACGCTTTCGGGCCCATCGCCGCCACATAGACCGGGACCGGGGTCCCACCGGCCACCGATACCGGCCACTCGGGGCCGGCGCTGAATTCGTCCCCGTGGAAGTCGACCGCGCCGTCGTCGAACACCGCGCGCAACACCTGCAGATGCTCGCGCAGCCGCGCCACCGGGTTCGGCCACGATCGACCGAAGGCATCCTGCTCGGGTTTGTGGGCGCCCAGCCCGATCCCGAGGCTGAAGTTGCCGTGGGCGGCGGCCTGCGCCGTCTGGGCCTGCGCGGCGACGATCAACGGGTGCCGCGGATTCAGCGGGACGACGGAGGTCCCGACACCAAGTCCCGGCACGGCCGCACCGATCAAGCCGGCCAACCCGATGGCGTCGTGATCGAACTGCTGGGCCAGCCAGATCTGGCGGACCCCGGCGTCGTAGGCGCGGCGGGCCTGGGCGATGGCGTCGTCGACATGGTTGGCCGACTGTCGGTTGGGAACGAGAACGATTCCGGTGGGCATGTACCGGACAGCGACAGGACGGTGGTCAGAATTCCTTTTGCCGCACGCTGATTCTGGTCTTCGGCATTCCGGTCAGCCGTAGAACCGGCTGACTCGCGCGCGTAGCCGGTCGACCGCCGCGTCGAGGACCAGCTTCTTGGCGCGTCGGATCAGGAACTCCGGGATGGGTGCGGCCAGATCGATGATCAGGTCGAAGCGGACCCGGGTGCGGTCGCCCTCGCGGATCAGCTTGTACTCACCATGCTGACCGCGCTGCTGAAAGGTGTCCTGGGCGTCCCACACCATCCAGTCGTCACCCCAGTGATACTCCAGCATCTCCTTGTCGGTGATGCCCATGATCTTCACGGTGGCCTTGACGTGATGGGGCCTGCCATCCGGATGACGATCCACCACCTCGGTGGCCCTGTGCAGGGTTGACCAGGTCGGCACCTCGTCGATGTCGGCGAGCGCATCCAGGATCGCCTCCGGCGAGGCGTCGAAGAGAAGCTCTCTCGACGCTCTGACAGCCATCAGGCAAATATAAGACCGTCCTTATATTGCCGCAAGGATTTTGTCGAACTGGTTTTAACCAATCGACGTCAAGTTCTTCAGCAAAGCCGTCACCATCCCAGATCGGCGAGCTCGGTGGCGCCCTGCGGCGGGACACCGACCTGTCCGGCCGGCGTGCGGGAGAACCGCGGCGCCGGCGCGGCCTGCCGCACACCCCCGACGTCGATCAGGGTGTCGCGCGCCCGCAGGTGCGCGCTGTCGGCGGCCTCGGCCCAGCTCAGCACCGGCGTGACGCAGGCGTCGGTGCCGGCGAACACCGCCACCCACTCGTCACGCGTGCGCGTGGCAATTCGCGCCTCGAACGCGGCGCGCAGCTGCGGCCAGCGGTCACGTTCGAACTGCCCGGGCACCTCGTCGGCGCGTAACTCCAGGCCGGCGAGCAACGCCGCGAAGAACTGCGGCTCGATGGCCCCGACCGCCAGATGGCCGCCGTCGGCCGTCTCATAGGTCCGATAGAACGGGGCGCCGCCGTCGAGGAGGAACGACTCCCGTTGATCGGCAAGCGATCCCGTCGCCTTCATGGTCCACATCATCTGAGCCAGCATGCTGACCCCGTCGACCATCGCCGCGTCGATCACCTGCCCCACGCCGGACCGCTCACGCTCGTAGAGCGCGGCGATGATCCCGACCAGCGCCAGCATGGAACCGCCGCCGAAATCGGCGACCAGGTTCAGCGGCGCGACCGGAGGGCGATCCCGATACCCGATGGCGCTCAGCACCCCGGTCTGGGACAGATAGTTGATGTCGTGCCCGGCGGTCTGCGCCAACGGCCCGTCCTGCCCCCAACCCGTGATGCGCGCATAGATCAGCCGCGGATTCACCGCGGTGCACTCGTCGGGTCCGATGCCGAGCCGCTCACACGTCCCGGGCCGGAAACAGTCCAGCAGCACATCGGCTTTCGCGACCAGATCGAGCAACAACTGCGGTTCGCGCTTCACATCGACGTCGACGACGCGCTTGCCGCGGTGCAGCAGGTCGACGTTCTCGGCAGGCATCTGCAACGAGCCGGGCCGACGGACGCGCACCACATCGGCGCCCAGATCGGACAACATCATCGCCGCATGCGGTCCGGGCCCGATCCCGCCGAGTTCGACGATCCGGACGCCGGCCAGCGGACCGCTGCCGTTCCTTGATCCCCGGTCGCTTCGCTCCTGCCCGCCGGTCACCCCTTCTTGACCTTGAGCACCTGCTTGCGCAAGCCGTCGGTGGCCACGTCGATGGCACCGGACATGACCTTCTTGAGCAGGAAGCCGGGCAACGGGATCGCCAGGTCGATGGTCATGTCGAAGCGGACACGGGTCTTGTCCCCCTCGGGTGTCAGGGTGTAGCTGCACTCCTGGGATTTCAACTGACTGGCCTTGACCAGCACCCAGCTGACCTTGTTCTCCTCCCACGTGTAGTCGATCGTCAGCTGATCGCTGATACCGACGGTCTTGATGGTCTGGATGACGCGGTGCGGACGGCCCTCCGCGTCCCGGTCGACCACCTCGGCCTTCTGGTACTGGGGGGACCAGGACGGGGTGGATTCGACGTCGGCGACGACGGCGAGGATCTCCTCCGGGGTCGCCTCGATGACCACTTCACGGGAAACGCTGGTTGCCATGGGCTGACAGTAGCGACCCCGGGACCGCCTCGGGTGCACTATGCCGACGGCACCAGCATGGACTCCCACGTGCGCTCGCCCGACTGCGCCAGGTCGCCCTGGGTGTAGCGGCGACCGTCCGGTCCGATGTAACCACCGGTGGCGGGGTCGTAGACCGCGACCGCGACATTCTGCGGTGCGCCGCCCACGGGTGTCCCGGTGACCGGAGCGGCGAGCGCCGGCGCACCGGTGCTGTTCGGGGCGCTTCCCGCGATCGGCGGTGGCGGTTCGCCCGGCGCGGACACCCCGGGCGGGTACTGCGGCACACCCTGCCCACTGAGCGTCGCGTTCGGGTCGCCCTTCCAGTTGTAGCCGTCGTTGAGTGGGACGTACTCCTCATCGCTCTCGCAGATCTCCACGGTGGGCGCGCGTTTCCACGGTTTCGTCTCGCACGGGATGTTGCGCACCCCGCGGACGTTGAGATCGGAGTTCTGTGGCACGCGGCAGTACAGCTCCCCCGATGGGCGGTCCGGGGCGTCGACGTCGGTGGGGATGCGCTGCTGTCGGGCCGGTAGGAATCCGGTGTTGCATGGCGGCGGCCAGTTCAGATTCAGGTTGAAGTCCAGATAGATTCCGCGGTAGGCCTGTTTGGTGTTCGCATTGGCCGCGGTGATGGCGGACATGACGGCCGTTCCCTGCGGGTACAACACCAGCAGTTGCTCCAGATCGGCGCGATAGGTCACCGCGATATCGCCCAGGCTGACCATGTTGGCCAGCAGGACCGGTAGCGCGGGAGCGAACCGGTCGAACAGCGCCTGGCCCTCCTGCAGGGCGGGTCCGCCCTGGTTGAGCAGATCGCCGAAAGCGGCGTCCTGGGCCGCGAACTGGCCGGTCACCGACGTCATCCGCGACGCCCACGTCTGGATCGAATCAGCGGTCCGCGCTTGGGAGTCCAGCACTGCCGGTGACTGGTCGATCAGTGTGGTCAGCTGATCGGTGACAGCACCGGCATCGGTGGCGACAGCGGTCGAACCGTCGACGATCCGGGCGAGTTCACGCCCGAGACCGCCGACCGCGGTGTCGGCCTCGTCGACCAGGGTGCGCAGATTCTCCCGCGGAATGGCTTGCAGCGCAGTATTGGTCGCATCGAGCAGACCGGCGATATCGGCGGGCACCGATACCCTGTCGGATGCGATGGCATCGCCATCGCGCAGGTTCGGGCCATCCGCCCCGTTCGGGGTCAGTTCGACGAACTGTTCACCGATGGCCGACCGGCTGTGCACTGCGGCGGAAACATCGGCGGGCACCGGGGTGTCCGATTCCAGTGTGAGGACGGCCCGAACCCCGACGTCGGTCACATCGACGGAGGTGACGCGACCGATTTCGTCACCGCGGTAGGTCACCACCGATGTCGGATAGAGCCCGCCGGAACGGGGCAGTTCAAGGGTGACCTCATAGCGCCCGACACCCAGCAGTGCCGGTGCTTGGACGAATCCGAAAAGCATGACCGCGCCGGCGATCACGGTGATCGAGCCGAGGACGGCCAGTTGGATCCAAACCTTGCGGTGCAGACGTATCACTTCAGTACGACCCCCACCGGTACGGTGCGACCAGCGGGTTGCCCGCCGTGTACGGGCTCGGCATGGTGCCGATGGTGCGGCCCCACTGCATCTCCAGTTCGGTCAGGTTGCCCTCCCACCGGGTACCGGTGAAGATGCTGCTGTCCAGCCGACTCAGGGTGAGATCGACGATGAGGCTGATATTGGCGAAGTCGCCGCGGAACCAGTTCGGGATGGTGCTCTTCACCCACGGGTAGGTGGACAGGAAGTCCAGGCCCCTGGTCAGGGCGGGTCCGGCATCGGCGAGCTCGCGGAACACCGGCGCGATCTGGCGCAGATTGTTCACCAACGACTCGCGGCTCTGCTGCACCGTCGAGTTCGCGATGGCGCTGAACTTGCCCAGCGCGTCGATGGCATCGGCCAGTTTGGTTCGCGAGTCGGCGAGAACCTTCAGCGCCTGCGGCATGGTGGTCAGCGCCCGGTCGACGACGACGTCGTTGGCGGCGACCTGTCCGGCGAGGTCGTTGAGATGTTCGGTGGCGGTGATGATGTCGTCGGTTTGCGCGTTCAACGCGCTGATGAAGGTGTCCAGTTGGGTGAGCAGACTCCGCATATCGTCTTCACGCCCGGCCAGTGCTGTCGCGAAACTCTGGTTGATCTCCTGCAACTGAGCCAGCCCGCCGCCGTTGAGCAGGACCGACACCGAGGCCAGGGTCTGCTCCGTGGTGGGGTAGGTCGCGGCCGCGGACAGCGGTATCACCGAACCGTCGGTCAACCGACCCTGCGGGACCGCGTCGGTGGGTGGGGCGAGCTCGATGTGCATGGAGCCCAGCAAGCTGGTCTGGCCGACCTTGGCCGTGGCGTTGGCGGGCAGCACGACGCCTCCGTCGATCCGCATGGTGACCAGGGCGTGCCAGTCCTGAACCTCGATCTTGGTGACGTTCCCGACGTTGACGTCGGCAACCCGGACGCGGGTGTTCTGCTGGATGACCACAACGTCGGGTAGCTGCGCCTGGATGGTGTAGGCCCCGTCGCCGGTGCCTGCGGTACCGGGCAGGCTCAACGAGTTCAGGCCTCGCCACTGGCATCCCGGCACCAACGCCAACACCGCGATGAAGATCCCGACCACCGCACTGCGGCTCACGGAGTGCCGCCCGGCACCATCAGACCGGGTAGACCGGCGGCAGGATCGGTCGGTACCGCGGGGCCCTCGGCGGCCAGCATGTCGATCGGGTCCGGCGGCGGTGGCGCAGCCGGGACGAAGTCGGGTCGCAGATGGTTCTCGCTGTAGGTGATCTCGTTGGGGCGTGCGGTCGCACCGACGAACGGGTTTCCACCGATCGGCAGGAAGTTGTACTGCCGGTTCTTGACGATCGGCGCCAGATACTGCGTGCAGAGTTTGGCCGATTGTTCGCTGTTCAGCCGGGAGGCGGCCTGCACTGCGCCGCAGATGAATCCGACGGTGTTGGCGAAATTGCCCAGTGCCATGATGCCGGTGACCGCGGCCTGCGCAGGCTGATAGATGTTCATGAAGTTCTGGAACACCGTCGGTGCGACGTGCAGGACCTGCTTGACATCACCTCGGCGATCGTTGAGGGCGGTGGTGACGGCGGTGAACCGATCGACGGTGGTGCCCAGCGATTCCCGGTTGTCGGCGATGAACCCGCGCAGGTCGGTGACCGCCGCATCGAGACCTGAGGTGGCGTCGGCGATCTCGTCGGGTGTGTTCGACAGCACGGTCGACACGTCGGCCAGATTCACGTTGAACCGGGCCATCAGGTCACTGCTGGCCGACAGCGCCGACACCAGCATCTGCAGGTTGCGGACAGTGCTGAAGATATCGGTGCTGTGGTCACCGAGCACCGACATGGCCTGTGAGAGTTTGAGGACGGTGTCCCGGGCGGTGCCACCCTGGCCGCGCAGGTTCTCCGCTGCGCTGTTGATGAATTCTCCGACGGAGTTCGGGCCGCCGGGCGTGGTCGGTTGCAGGGATTCGGTGAGCTTCTGCAGTTGCGCGCGGAAGTCGTCCCACTCCACCGGAACGGCCGTGCGCTCCTGCGGGATTGCGGCGCCGGCGGCCAGTTTCGGTCCACCGTCATAGGCGGGTACCAGTTGGATGGCGCGGGCGCTCACCAGGGATGGGGACAGCACGGCGGCCCGGACGTCGGCGGGCACCGGGTAGCGGGCGTCCACCGAGAAGGTCACCTTGATGTTCTGCGGTTGTGGCTCGATCGCTTCGATGGCACCGACGGCGACACCGAGAATCCGGACCTCGTCACCCACATAGAGGCCGTTGGTATTGGCGAAGTAGCCGACGTAGGTGTTGGTGACGACGCGGTCCCACCAGGAGGTGCCCACGACCGAGATGCCGGCGACCAGCAGCACCGACAACGCGGCGGCCAGCGCGATCCGCACCTTCGCGGTCATGGTGCGACCTCACCGGGTGCGGGAACGTACACCGCGGTCGGGCCGACCGGCGCAGGACCGGAGAAGCCGGGCGGGGGTGCTGCCGGCGGACCCGGCGGTGGGCCACCGGGTGGTGGGCCGGGCAGCGGCGGCCGGTACGGGTACCGCGGATCGCCTGGATGTCCGGTGATGGCATCGGGCAGTGTGAGATTCGGCTCGCCACCCTGGCCGGTGCGCGGGAACGGCACCGGCAGCGCCGGGGTACCGGGTTGGCCCACGCCGGGGTCGACGAGCTGCGAGGGCACCTGCACGTTCGGATCCAGACCCAGATCCGAGAAGGCCGCATCGACGAACGGTTGGACGAACTGGCCGGGCAACAGGTTCACCAGCGAGGCCTTGAAGAACGGGCCGGAGCCGAGCACCTCACCGAAGGACATCGCGTAGCGACGCAAGAGGTACAGCGTGCGCTGCAGTTCCTGTTTACGGTTATCCAGGATCGACAGCACTCCGTTGACCTTGTCCAGGGCGGGTGTGAGTTGTTCGCGGTTGTCGGCCACCAGGCCGGACAGCTGGGCCGATGCCGCTGCCAGATTGCCCATGAACGCGTCCACCGAATCTCGTTGTGACAGCAGCTCAGCCAGCAGCGAGTTGGCGTTGACCACGAGCGCGGCGATCTGGTCGCTGCGCTTGGCCAGTACTCCGGTCACCTTGTTCGCGTCGGCGAGCAGGGCGCGCAACTGGGCGTCGCGGGTGTTGAGGGTGTCGGAGAACTGCGCGACACCTTCGAGGGCGAGCTTCAGGTCGGCCGGGGTGTTCTGGAAGGTCTCGGCCAGGGTCGACAATGCGGTGGACAGTTGGGTGGTGTCCAGCCCGCTGATGGTGGTCGTGAGATCCCCGAGGGCGGTGGGTAGATCGTAGGGCGAGGTGGTCCGTTCCAGCGGGATGGTCCCGGCGAGTGCGCCGTCGCCCTGCGGGGTGAGCTCGAGCATCTTGGTGCCCAACACCGTCTCGGTCTTGATGGCCGCCTCGGTGCGGTCACCGAGTTCGACGTCGTCGTCGACGGTGAACTCGACGAGAACCTTGGTGCCCTCCAACGTCACGCTCGACACGCGACCGACGCCGTATCCGGAGACCCGGACATCGCTGCCCGGTTTGATGCCACCGGCCTCGGCGAAATATGCGGTGTAGTCCGACGTCCCCTTGATGACGGGCAATTTGTCGTAGGAGAACGCGGCTGCCACGACGGCGACCAGCACGAGGGTGCCCACGGCTCCGACGGCCGCGCGGTTACGTTCGGCGATGGGTTTCATTTCTTCGGTGTGCACCTTCCGGTGTCCTGGCCGGCCAGCTTGATGTACACGGGTTGACCGCCCTTGCCGTTGACCTTGAGCGCGGCATCGCACAGGTAGAAGCCGAAGTAGTCGCCGTAGAGGCCCTGCCGGGCCAGGATCTGGTAGGTATCAGGCAGGGTCCGCACCAGCTCATCGACGTAGTCGTGGTCGGCCATGATCTGTCCGGCGACCCGGTCCGTCTGTGCCACCGCCTCTTTCACCGGTTCCCGGGCCTGCACCAGCAGGTCGGCGACGGTGCCGGCCGCGGCGCTGATATGCGCCACGCCGGTCGCGATATCGTCGCGGCGGTCGGCCAGACCCTGCACCAGGCTCGACAAATCACCCAGCCCCGCGGAGAACTGGTCATCGCGTGCGGCGAACGTACCCAGCACGGTGTTGAGGTTGGTGATCACCTGCCCGATCAGTTCGTCGCGTCCGGCCAGCGTCTTGGTCAGCGCCGAGGTCTGGGCCAGCACCGATGACACCGTCCCGCCTTGGCCCTGGAACACCTTGAGTAGTTGGCCGGACAAGGCGTTCACCTGGTCGGGATCCAGCGCTCGGAACAGCGGCCGGAAGCCGCCGATCAACGCGTCGACATCGAGGGCGGGGTGGGTGCGCTCCAGCGGGATGGTCTGGCCCGGCTGTAGCGGTCGCACCGAACCGGGCCCCTCCTCCAGCGCGAGGTAGCGGTCGCCGATCAGGTTTTCGTAGCGCACCGCGGCCGTGGTTCCCTCGGTGAGGGAAAGACCCCTGTCGACGGCGAATTGGACGGTGACGGTGCCGTCCTTGTGCAGGGTCAGGTTGGTCACCTTGCCCACTTCGACACCGGCGATGCGGACGAAGTTGCCGCCCTTGAGACCGGAGATGTTGGTGAACACGGCGCTGTAGGTAACACGCGAGTCGAAGCGGAACTGCCCGAAGACGGTGACAAGGGCGAACAGGAACACCAGGCACATAACGGTGAATCCCGCGACCCGCATCACGGTGCCGGTGATGCTCTTGCGGCGCATGACAGGGCCTTTCACGGGGCGGGCGGGAATGTCGCCGGGACAGGTGGAAGCGGGAACGGCGGTGCCGGAGCTCCGAACGGTCCTGGGCCCGGGGCGGGGCCGCCGGGATGGCGGATGCTCGGTTGTTCGGGAACCGCGCGGGTGACCGGAAGGTAGTCGGCCCAGCCGGGGAAGCCGATACCGGGGTTGGTGCGGATCTCGTTGGGCAGGGTGCCCCAACCGGTATCGGTGACCAGTGCCTTGACCGGGAAGTTCTGGCTGACATCGGGCAGTGAACCGCAACTCGGCTTCCCACCCGGGCCACCGGTGGCATTGGTCTTGGGCAGGTTCTGCGGGAATCGGTAGGCGTCGTCACCGGCGAGCATCGCCGCGTCCATGATGACCGATTTCCCGTTGCCGCCGAGGGCATCACGGCCACCGTGCTCCAGGAACCAGACCGCGCCCTGGAACAGGCACGTGTAGGTCGGCGAATACTTCATCAGCAGGGCAGTGGTCGGGTCGAGCAGATTCATGGCGCGAACCAGAGCGGGTTGGTTGCCGCCGATCACGTCGATACCCGATCGGGAGAAGCCGACCGCCGAGAGCAGCAGGGTGTCCAGCGACTGCGCGTGGCCGGTGATCGTCGCCGAGGTGGTCGAGAACGAATCGAGGATCGATACGATGTCCTGCGCCGCAGCGGAATACGCGGCGGCGGTCTGTCCGAACAACTGCCAGTCGCGTTGCACGGTGGGCATCCGTGGATTGACGGCCAGCAGCACCTTGTTCGCCTCGGTGATCGCCCGGCCTATCCGGTCCCCTCTGCCGCGCAGCGATTCCGATACCGCGGCCAGCACGGCGTTGAGCTTGGCCGGGTCGACGGCCTGCACGACGGCCTGCAGGTTCTCGAACACCGTGTTGACCTCGACGGTGACATTACGACTGCGCAGCACCGCACCGGGCGCGAGCCGGTCCGGGCTGGGCCCGGAGTCGGGCACGATGAGATCCACATACTTGGCACCGAATGCCGTGGTGGACTTGATCTGAGCCTCGACGTTGGCGGGAAGATGCTCGAACGGCCCGGGGTACATGTCGAGATGCAATGCGGCGAAACCCGATTCGGTGCCGATCGATCCGACCTCACCGACCTGCACGCCGCGCAGTTTGACCTTCGCACCGTTCTCCATCACCAAGCCGGCCCGGTCGGATATCAGCGTGACGGGCACGAAGGTGCGCAGCGTCCCGGAGAACAACAGCGCGGTCATGACCGTCAGCGCGATGATGACGATCAGCAGGATGGGCGCATACCAGATCGGGTCGATCTTCTCGCTGCGCGGCGCATTGTTCACCGCGCTACCCCGAGAGATGGAAGTTGCCGGACTGCCCGTACACCGACAGCGTGATGGTCAACAGGACGAACACCGTTGCGGTGACCGAGGTCCGCACGGCTCGGCCCACCGCTTCCCCGACGCCGGCCGGACCCCCGGTCGCGGTGAATCCGTAGTAGGTGTGCACGACCATCACCGCGGCGGCCATCGACAGCGCCGCCACGAACGACCACAGCAGGTCCGAGGGCCGCAGGAACGTCGAGAAGTAGTGGTCGTAGACGCCGGCGGATTGACCGTAGACGAAGGTTGTGCCCAATCGTGTTGCCAGGAACGACATCAGGACGGCGACGGTGTAGAGCGGAATCACCACCACGACACCGGCCACGATGCGGGTGGACACCAGATAGGTGATGGCCCGGATGCCCATCACCTCCAGGGCATCGATCTCCTCGTTGATCCGCATGGCGCCCAACTGCGCGGTGGCACCCGCACCGATGGTCGCGGCCAGCGCAACCCCGGCGGTGGCGGGTGCGATGAACCGGACGTTGAGGAAGGCCGACAGGAATCCGGTGAGCGCCTCGATGCCGACATTGGACAACGTGTTGTACCCCTGCACGGCGATCAGCGCACCGGTGGACAACGTCAGGAAACCGATGATGACGACGGTGCCACCGATCACGGCCAGAGCGCCGGTGCCCATGCCCATCACGGCGATCAGCCGCAGCACCTCGCCCGGGTAGCGGCGGACCGCGTCTCCGATATGGGCCAGGGACTGGCCGTAGAAGGCGGTCTGCTCGCCGAGCAGGCGGGTCCGGTCGACCAACCCTTGCCCGAAAGTGGTCATCAGGGCGCCACTTTCACGCCGAGCGCGGTGGCCAGGATGTTGATCAGGAACAGCGCCATGAACGCGAAGACCACGGTCTCATTGACCGCGTTACCCACGCCGGTCGGTCCGCCGCCCACCGACAATCCCTTGTAGCAGGCGATCAACCCGGCGGAGAGCCCGAAGAGCAGCGCCTTGACCAGCGAGACGATGACCTGCGGCAGGCCGGTGAGCAGTGTCAGGCCCGCGACGAAGGCGCCCGGGGTGACGTTCTGCACGTAGACCACGAACAGGTAGCTGCCGGTCAACCCCACCACGGCCACCACCGAGTAGAGCATCAGGGCGACGAAGGTGGCCGCGATGACGCGGGGCACCACCAGCGCCTGCACCGGATTGACGCCGATGACCTTCATCGCGTCGATCTCTTCGCGGATGGTGCGGGCACCGAGATCGGCGCACATGGCCGTGGCACCGGCACCGGCGACGACGATGGCCGTGACGACAGGGCCCACCTGGGTCACCGAGGCCAGTGCGGCACCGGCACCGGACAGGTCGCCGGCACCGATTTCGAGCAGCACGATGTTGAGCGTGAAGACGATCAGCACCGTGTAGGGAATGGACAGCATGATGGTCGGGAAGATCGATACCCGGGCCACGAAGGCGATCTGTTCGAAGAGCTCCCGCCACGCGAACGGGCGGCGGAACATGGCACCGAACGATTCCGCGCTGAGCACCATGAAGCCGCCCACGGCATCCATGGACTTCGTCAACTGACCGGAGGTGCTCATCGCGGCGGACGTTATGACCGGCGGAATTTGCTGTCAAAGGCAACTATCAGCAATATGCCGACGTCAATATGCGATTTGGCTGGTGGCCTTTCCTCGCACGATTTAGCTCAGCTTGATTCGATCACGGTGATGCACAGCGTCCGGGCTGCGTAGACTCACCGGCGTGGACGTCGATCCCTCGGTTCCCCCATCAGGTAGCGGCTGCGTGGAGTGCGACGCCGACGGCGGGTGGTGGGTTCATCTGCGTCGCTGCACCGCCTGCGGCCACATCGGCTGCTGTGACGATTCGCTGGCCCGGCACGCCGCACAACACTGGCGCAGCACCGGCCACCCGATCATCCGCAGTTTCGAGCCGGGTGAGGACTGGTTCTGGAACTACGACACCGATCAGTACTACGACGGCCCGGAATTGTGTGCACCCCAGGCGCATCCCACCGACCAGTCGGTGCCGGGTCCCCGCTCGCGGGTGCCTGCGGACTGGATGCAGCAGCTGCAGAATCGGGACCGCTGAGCACCGTTTTCGACACCCGCGAAACGGGTATCGACATCGCGTGAGCGCAGATCCCAAGACCACCGAGTCAGACGCAGGTAAACCGGGCGCCGAGGACGATGTCCTGAGCGACCCGGCCAAGGGTGCCGAGGACCGCTCGGACTGGTCCGACGAGGGCGGTGCGCCGGCCGGCGAAGAACACGCCTAGCCCGCGTCGGCGAACACCGCCTGCGCGGCGTTGTAGCCGGGTATGAACGTGATACCGGGCCCGCCATGGCATCCGGCGCTGCCGAGGTAGAGGCCGTCGACCGGGATCGGCTGGTCGGCAAAGCCTTTGGGTCCCGGACGGTTCGGACCCATCTGCTCGGGGTGTATCAGCCCGTGGCAGTAGTCGCCACCGGGAGCTCCGAACATCGTGCCCATATGTTTGGGCGTGAAGGTGGTGTGCCGGATGATCCGTTGCTCGAAATCCGGTGCCAGTCGGGTGATCTTGTCGATGACCCGACGACCCATCTCGGCCTTGAGATCGCCGTAGGACGCCCGGGCGTTGCCTTCGACGGGGAACCACAGCGAGAAGGCCGACACCGCATGCTTGCCGGGCGGGGCGAGGTCTGGATCCTGCACCGAGGGCATCTGCATGGCGATCGCCGGGTCGGCGGGCACGATACCGCGCCGGCTTTGCTCCCACTGCTCCTGCAGCTCCTCCGGAGTGCTGAAAAGACCTATCGCCGACTGCATCTCGGGATCGTTGAGCATCGTGTACGGGTCGGCGAAGGTGGGCAGGCCGTCGAGCGCGAAATGCATCTGCAGGTAGCTGCCGCGGTGGTCGGTGCGGGCGAAGCGGTCGCGCACATCACCGGGTAGTGCCACGGGGTCGAGCAGCTGGGTCACGGTGGCATCGGGCGCCAGTGCGGATACGACGACGGGCGCGCTCAGTTCGCTGCCGTCCGCCAGCCGCACCCCGGTGACCCGGCCCGCGGCGGTGCGGATCTGGTCGACCTTGGATCGCAACCGCAACTCGCCGCCGCCGTCGACGAGCATGTCGCGCAGGTGATTGGTCAGCGCGCCGATGCCGCCGAGGAGTTTCTTCATCAGCACCGCGTTCTCGTCGGGCACCGCCAGCCCGAATGCCAACGCCGCGGCGCTACCCGGTGTCGCGGGGCCGCGGTAGGTGGTGTTGACCGCAAGAAACGACAGCATGCCGCGGAGCGCACCGTGCTTCTCTGCGTCGGGCAGGTAGCGGTCCAGCACGTCGATGACGGACCCGAACAGCATGTCGGTGATGGCCGCACGCTCGAATTCGTTTGTCGCGCAGGCATACATCTCATCGAGTGTCTTGGGCGGCAGGCCAGCCTCGAATCGCCCGAGCGCGCGGGTCGGGGCCTGACTCCAGGCCATCAGCCCCGCCATCCCGTTGACCGCCTCGGCGCCGTGCACCTCGTTGAGGTGGGTGAGCAGCTTCATCGGGTCGGTGTAGTAGACCACCGGATCGTCACCGATACCGCGCAGCGATACCGACATGACGTCGACGTCGATGCACGGCAACGCGTCCAGGCCGAGCTCGCGGCTCACCACCGCCGAGGTCGGGAACTGCAGGGACCCGGCGATCTCGAAACGGTAGCCGTCGAAAAGCTCGACGGTGGAGGCCATTCCGCCGGCATAGAGCTTGGCGTCCAGGCAAAGGGTGCGAAGACCCGCCCGTTGCAGGAGGGCTGCGGCAGCCAGGCCGTTGTGACCCGCACCGATGACGATGGCATCAAAGCTGTCCGACATCACCCGAGGCTGACATCGGACCCCATGTTTTGTCAATATTGACAAAACATCTAGCGGTGCGGAACCACGCCCGATTCCAACGAGTCCAGCGCCGTGCGGCACAACCGGGCCAGCTCGGGCAACGACCGGTCCTCGGCGAGCATCCACACCTCCATGGCACCGAACACCGCCGCGGCGATGCATCGCGCGGTGACGGTGATCTGCAACCGCGTGTCGATATCGGTGGCCGGCGGTTGATCCTCGCGCAAGTGCTCCTCGACGACCTCGGCGAAGGATGCCTCGACCTGTCTGATGTGCCGCACGATGCGCCCGGGATCCAGCTCGTCGGAGCGCAACTCGGCGATACGCGCGACGGCGTCGACGTCATAGGGGGATTCCAGGATGGCGGCGTGCACGGCCTCGACGATGGATTCGTCGGCGGATCGGTTGGCCAGTGCGGCGCGAAACCACTCAAGACCAGCGTCGTAATCAACGAACAACAGGTCATGCTTGGACGAAAAGTGCCGGTAGAAGGTGCGCAGTGAGACGCCGGCATCGGCGGCGATCTGTTCGGCGGACGTGTCCTCGACACCCTGGGCCAAAAAGCGCACCATGGCGGCCTTACGCAGCGCGTCCCTGGTGCGCTCACTGCGAGCCGTTTGCGCGGGGCGGACCATCGGCTCAACGTACCCCAGGCCGAACAACCCCCGATGCACCCGCTCGGGCGGAGTCCATAAGCTCACAGCAAAGGTCCACAGGGGGTAAGACTTTTGCGCGTCCATCATCTCAATTGCGGCAGCATGCCCGTTCCGAGCGCACCGCTGGTGTGCCATGTCATGCTCATCGAGTCCGACGACGGACTCGTCCTGGTCGACAGCGGCTACGGTCTACTCGACTGCGCCGAGCCCGCGCGACGCCTGGGACCCTTCCGGTTCGCCTCCCGGCCGGTACTGGACCCCGCCGAGACCGCGGCGCGCCAGATCGAGGCCATGGGGTTCGCGCGCGATGACGTCCGGCACATCGTCGTCACGCATTTCGATTTCGACCACATCGGCGGGATCGCCGACTTCCCCGCCGCGCAGGTGCATGTCACCGCCGCGGAGGCGGCAGGTGCGGTGCACGCGCCGTCATTGCGGGAACGGATGCGCTACCGCAGCATCCAGTGGTCACACGGTCCGACGCTTGTCGAGCACGAGCCTGACGGCGAGCCGTGGCGCGGGTTCGGGGCCGCCAAGGAGATCCTGGAGGGCATCGTGCTGATCCCGCTACCGGGGCACACCCGTGGGCATGCCTGCGTGGCCGTGGACGCCGGGCACCGCTGGGTACTGCACACCGGTGATGCCTTCTATCACCGCGGCCGGATCGACGGTAGGCCGATACCGAAGATCCTGGGGATGGAGATGGTGCTGGCCTTCGACCGCAAGCAGGTGCGCGACAACCACATCCGGCTCGCAGAGCTCGCTGCGCGCAACGAATCCGACCTGCTGATGGTCAACGCCCACGACCCGATCCTGTTGCAGCAGGCCCGCGCCACCGCCTGATCAACCGGCGGCGACCAGCGCGATGGTGGCCTCGACGGCGTCCTCGGTGATATCGCTCATCGTCCCGCCGTTCTCCACGGTGACCGCGGTGAGCTCGCGCAGACCACCGAGCAACATGATGATGCGCGGACGGGACACCGGCCCGATACCGGCCTCGCGGAACCGCGGGCTGTCGATCAGAGCGTTCACCATCTCGATGAACTGCTCCATGGAATCGCGGGTCAGCGCGCGTCCGGCGGCACCCAGCGACGGGCCGTCGCGGATCCAGCTCAGCGTCACATCGGGGCGGGCCTCACCCGAGGCGATCCACGCCTCGATGGCCTGCCGGGCCTGATCGCGCCATGGCGCGTCGGGGTCCACGGCGGCCGAGATCTGGCGTATCTGATCGGCATTCGCGTCGGCCAGCAGCGCCATGAAGCACTCCTCCTTGCTGGAGAAGTACTCGTAGAAGGTGCGCCGCGATGTCCTGGCCCGCCGGACGATATCGGCGATCGTCATCTTGGCGTAGCCGTCCTCGGCGATGGAGGCCTCACACGCGGCCAGCAACCGGGTGCGGAAATCGGCCCCGGCTGCATCCGTCGTCACCCGCTCACCATATGACGGCGATACCCGCCGCGGTCAGCGAGAGCGCCCCGGCGAGGTAGAACAGCAACGCGGCGACGGGCTGACCGGTGCGTCGCTGCCGGGCGCTGCCCATGCCCAACACGCCGCCCAGGATGACCAGCAGCACCAGCTTGACCCCGATCTTGGGGTAGTTGAGCACCACGTCCGACGGCCACGGCGCGGCCAGTGCCAGTCCGGTGATCAGCGAGATCAACAGCCCGTAGTCCATGACCCTGGTGAACCGGGGTTGCGTCGAGAGCGCCGCCGACGCCCAGGCGCCGAAGGTGACGGCGAAACCGACGATGTGCAGCAGCACAACTACGCTGCGTAGTAGCTCCATGGCCGGAGCGTACCGCCCTCATCGGATGGCCATCACCGGACTGAGGACATCCTTGACGAACTGACCGATGTTCGTCGCCGGGTCGCCGTCGGGGAAGCTGACGGTGGCCAGCACATTGGCCCCGGCGTCGACGAAGTTGGTGTCGGCGCGGTCCTGATGGGTCGACGAGGTCACCAGGATGATGCCGGAGGTGTCGGCCTTCTTGGCCAGCGGGACCGAGAACCGCGCGTTCTGCACGGTGCTGTTGGCCTTGTCCTCCAGGATGATCCGGTTGGCCGGGAACCCGAGCATCTGCAGCAGGTTGCGCATCTCGCCTGCCTCGGTGCGGCCCTGGCGCGGGTTACCGCCGGTGACGATGATCGGCGACTGCGGGAAAGCCTGCGCGACGGCCAGTCCGGTGAGCACCCGGGTGAACAGGATGGGTCGCATCCAGCCGTCGGGGGTGAGGCCGTAGCCAAGGATCACGATGGCGGGTTTGGAGAAGTCCTTGCCCGCCGGTTGGGCCTGGGCCGCCGGTGCGCCGGCGAGCGCGAACACCGCGAGCAGGGCGCTGACGAGCGCGACCGCGGCGGCGGTCAGGCGATTACGTGTTTCATCCCCGAATGATTGCGACACGACTGTTGATCGTGATCGGTGGGAAGGATGTTACGGAAATGACAATTACCGTGCCGAACCGAATGTTCCGCTGACAGCCTCACCGTGCCTATATAGGCATGGTGAGGCTGTCAGCGGAACATTGGAAAGGTGAACGGGCCCGCGATGGGCCGATGTGCAGTGGCCAGGGCCGGGATCGAACCGGCGACCTTCCGCTTTTCAGGCGGACGCTCGTACCAACTGAGCTACCTGGCCGGAAGGCCCCGGCCTTTCGACCGGGATACCTCGCCGAGATGGCGACCCTGACGGGACTCGAACCCGCGACCTCCGCCGTGACAGGGCGGCGCGCTAACCAACTGCGCCACAGGGCCTTGCTCTGTACTGCTGCACTCCGGTGTGTCACCACCGTCGCGCCGTACCCCCAACGGGATTCGAACCCGTGCTACCGCCGTGAAAGGGCGGCGTCCTAGGCCGCTAAACGATGGGGGCCTATCCGGATTTCTCCGGGCCGCTCTCAACGCCGGTGACGTTGGAAGCTTCGATAGCTTAGGACACAGCTGCGCGAAATCCCAAACCGGATGCCCCCACCCGTCTGATCAGCGGGCCAAGTATCCTTTTCGAGCACACGCCCCTATAGCTCAGTCGGTAGAGCTACGGACTTTTAATCCGCAGGTCCCAGGTTCGAGCCCTGGTGGGGGCACCACGACAACTCCGGCCCACGAGAGTGACGTTTCTGCGCTCTGACGGCCGCTTTGACCGCAAGAACGTCACTCTCGCGTCATCACCGACGCGTCAGCGGTCCGGCTTGGGCTTCGGCCCCTTGTCACCCTTCCCGTTCCCATCGTTGCCGCGCCCGGGACCCCCAGGCGGACCCGGCGCGGGTGCCGGGGCGGGCGCGACGGTCGTCGTCGACAGGCCCGGCGGCGAGGACACCGGCGCGACCGGAGACGGACTCGTCGCGCTCGGTCTCGGCGCCGGCGTGGGCGTCCCGTTGCGGGAGGCGGTGTCGACGAGGAAGGCGGCGAGCAGCACGAGCAACGCCACCGCCCCGCCCGCCATGGCAAGCACCGTGCGCCGACGGCTGCGCGGCCGCGGCACCGCCACCATGACCGTGGCCGGATCGGGCAGCGGCTGATCCAACACCAGGGTCCCCGGCCGCGCCGACAGCGCCGCAAGCATCTGCTCGGCACTGGCGAAGCGCACGCGCTCGTCGGCGGCCAGGGCGCGCTGGATCGCCGTCACCAACGCCGCGTCGGCGTCGGGGCGCAACGCGGCCAGATTCTCGTGTGGCAGCGGGATGCGACCGACGAGACCCTCGGCAGCCACCATCGCGGCGGCATACAGATCATCGGCGACGGTCGCGGGGTGCCCGGCCAGCCGTTGCGGGCTCAGATAGCCCAGCGTCCCGACGACCTGACCGGTCATGGTGTGCGCGGAGGTGGGACTCTTGGCGATACCGAAGTCGGCGATCTTGATACCGCCGGCCGCGGTGACCAGGATGTTGGCCGGCTTGATATCGCGGTGCAGGATCCCCGCGGCATGCGCGGCGGCCAAACCGGCGAGCAACTCCGACAACAGCGCCCGCACCTGCTGGGCCGGCACCGGACCGGCGGCGAACACATCGGCCAGCGTGCGCCCGGGAAGCCGTTCCATCACCAGGTAGGGCAAGCCGGCGTGCTCGCCGCTGTCATGCACGGCAACGATGTTCGGGTGGTTCAACGTGGCGACCGCACGCGCCTCGGACTCGAAGCGCCGCCGGTCGCCTGCCGTGGGGTCCATCAGCTTGATCGCGACCGGGCGTCCCAGCCGGGTGTCCCAGCCGTCGTGCACCGCGGCCATCCCACCACGGCCGAGCAGTCCGCGCAGTTCGTAGCGACCGCCGAGTGGCTGCTGCATGCGGTCCACCGTAGACCGCGCGGCGGCTACACCTGCGGGCAGTAGAAGTTCGGGTTCCCCCGGTATTCCACCGGCGGGAGATTGCGGGCCGGGGTCTGCACCAGCGGCGAATCGGCGGGCAACCGGCCACTGGCCCGATCCACCGCCGAGCGCTTGCGCGGGTGCATCAACGAACGCTTGGGCAGCACCTTGCCCGCGAACGTGATGACCTCACACAGCCGGTCGTGCAGGAACTGCTGACGCGGTGTCCAGGTGTACCCCATCAGCTCGCGCACCGGCTCGTCATAGAGCGCCACGGTCATGAACGTCAGGAAGCGCTGCATCACCTTCAGGTTCAGCTTCCACAATGGGTCCGGAATCCATTGCAGGGAGGGATGTTTGGGCATCGTGGACAGATCCATCACGGTGACCGCGGCCCAGTTGCGCTCCAGCACCTCGGTGCACATGTGCTCCCAGTAGGCCTCGAACTCCTCCCAGGACTTGGGCACCGGCCGCATGCTCATGCCGTACATCCGGTACCACTGCACGTGCTCGTCGAACAGCTGACGCTTGTCGGCCAGCGAGATGCCACCGCCGAACTTCTCGGCCGCCAACAGCGTCGACTTGAAGAACGTCGCGTGTGCCCAGTAGAAGACGTCCGGGTTCAGCGCGCTGTAGCGCCGCCCCTGTTTGTCCACACCCTTGATGCCGATGTGATAGTCGCGGACCTCGGCCCCGGTCTGCGGCGCCCGGTCGCCGTCGAAGACCACGCCGCCGATCGGGTAGATCGACCGCAGCAGTCTGGGGATGCGCTCGATGAAGAAGATCGAATGCTCCTCGACCGCGGCCCCGAGCTGCGGGTGCATGTTCTGCATCGAGCCGGCCCAGGTGCCCTGGAACAGTCCCGTCCACTGCCCGAAGTACTTCCAGGTGAGCGAGTCGGGTCCGAGCGGGATGTCGTCGTACCCGGCACTCACGGGGCAACCGGCAGCCCCGGCGGAATCGCTGGTCACCGGGCATGTCTCGGACGTATCTTGAGTCACTGACGACCTTCCGTTCCGGTCGGGGAAGCAATTCTGACTACACCCGTTGTCACCAAGTAGCTTAGGAGTGATGTGCCGTCCGGTCAACGACGCCGTCGATGGTCCGGCGTCCCCCTGCAGGACCGCCAGGCGCTGCGCCGCAGCGAGCTCCTCACCGCGGGCATCGCGCTGCTCGGCGCCGCCGACGGACCGGCGCTGACGGTCCGCGCGGTCTGCCGGGCGGCCGGGCTGACCGAGCGGTACTTCTACGAAAGCTTCACCGACCGCGACGTTTTCGTGCGTGCCGTCTACGACGAGGTGTGCGAGTCGGCGATGACGGCGCTGCTCTCGGCGCAGACACCGCGGGCGGCGGTGGAGCAATTCGTCGAGCTGATGGTCGACGACCCGACTCGCGGCCGAGTACTGCTGCTGGCCCCCGAACGCGAGCCGGTGCTGGTCGCCTCCGGTGCCGAGTGGATGCCCGACTTCATCGCCCTCATCCAGCGCAAGCTGACCCAGATCGCCGACCCGGCGGTGCAGGAAATGGTGGCCACCGGACTGGTCGGCGCACTGACCGCGCTGTTCACCGCCTACCTGAACGGACGTCTGGCGGCGGGCCGCGAGCAATTCGTCGACCACTGCAGCACGTTGCTGCTCAATCGCGCCGCAGTTCATCGGTAACGGTGCGCATGCCCAAAAGACGGGTAACCGTTACGCGACTCACGCCGACGGAACTTGAATGTCACCGTGAGACACAGATATATTGACTGCAACCAACAGGTACAGATACATCGGAGGGTTCATGACCGAGGAACTGAGCGATCTGCAGCTCCTGCACGAGCTCGAGCCCGTGGTGGAAAAGCAGATCAACCGGCACCTGAGCATGCGTAAGGACTGGAACCCCCACGACTACATCCCGTGGTCGGACGGCAAGAACTTCTACGCCCTCGGCGGCCAGGAGTGGGATCCCGAGCAGTCCAAACTCTCCGAGGTCGCGCGTATCGCGATGATCACCAACCTGTTGACCGAGGACAATCTGCCCTCGTATCACCGCGAGATCGCGATGAACTTCAGCATGGACGGGCCGTGGGGTTTCTGGGTCAACCGCTGGACGGCCGAGGAGAACCGACACGGCATCGCCCTGCGCGACTACCTGCTGGTCACGCGCGCCATCGACCCGATCGAACTCGAAGAGCTGCGCGTCGAGCAGGTCACCCGTGGCTTCTCCCCCGGCCAGAACCTGCAGGGCGGTGACGAACTGTTCGCCCAGAGCCTGTTCGACTCCGTCATCTACGTGACATTCCAGGAGCTGGCCACCCGAGTCAGCCACCGCAACACCGGTCGCGCCTGTAATGACACCGTCGCCGACCAGCTGTTGGGCCGCATCTCCGCCGACGAGAACCTGCACATGATCTTCTACCGGGACGTCTCCGCCGCTGGTATGGAGATCGCGCCCAACCAGGCGATGAAGTCGCTGCACAAGATCCTCACCAACTTCAAGATGCCCGGCTACACCATCCCCGATTTCCGCCGCAAGGCCGTCGTCATCGCCACCGGCGGCGTCTACGACCCGCGCATCCACCTCGACGACATCGTGATGCCGGTGCTCAAGAAGTGGCGCATCTTCGAACGCGAGGATTTCACCGGTGAGGGCGCCAAGCTGCGCGACGAACTGGCCAAGCATGTCGAAGAGCTCGAGGAAACCTGCGAGAAGTTCGAGATCGCCAAGGAACGGCGCCTGGAGCGGGAGCGCAAGGTCGCCGAGAAGAAGGCGATGAAGAACCTGCTGGTGAGTTCCTCCGCAGCCGGATGACGCTGCTCGACAACCCGCCGACGGCCCGGTCTGCCCTGCAGATCGGGCCGATCGCATTGCGTTCTCCGGTCGTCCTGGCCCCGATGGCCGGCGTCACCAACGTCGCCTTCCGCACACTGTGCCGCGAGCTGGAGATGACCCGTGCCGGCACCATCAGCGGCCTCTACGTCTGCGAGATGGTGACCGCCCGCGCCCTGGTCGAACGGCATCCGGTCACCATGCACATGACCACCTTCGCCCCGGATGAGACGCCGCGCTCGCTGCAGCTCTACACCGTCGACCCGGAGACCACCTACCGCGCGGCCAAGATGATCGCCGACGAGGGCCTGGCCGATCACATCGACATGAACTTCGGCTGCCCGGTGCCCAAGGTCACCAAGCGCGGCGGCGGCGCCGCCCTCCCGTTCAAGCGACGGCTGTTCGGCCAGATCGTCGCGGCGGCCGTCCGCGGTGTCGAGGGCACCGACATCCCCGTCACCGCCAAATTCCGGGTCGGCATCGACGACGAGCACACCACGCACCTCGATGCCGGGCGCATCGCCGAGCAGGAGGGTGCCGCCGCCGTCGCATTGCACGCCCGCACCGCGGCCCAGCGCTACTCCGGCGCGGCCGACTGGTCGCGCATCGCCGAACTCAAACAACACGTGACCGGCATCCCCGTGCTGGGCAACGGCGACATCTTCGACGCGCGTGACGCCATCGCCATGATGTCTCAGACCGGGTGTGACGGAGTCGTCATCGGTCGCGGGTGTCTCGGCCGCCCCTGGCTGTTCGCCGAACTGTCCGCCGTCTTCAACGACCGCCCGATCCCCACCCCGCCCACCCTCGGCGAGGTCACCGATATCGTGCGACGCCACGGTGAGTTGCTCGCCGAGCATTTCGGGGTGGACAAGGGCATGCGTGACATCCGCAAGCATGTCGCCTGGTACCTGCACGGTTTCCCCGTCGGCGGCGATTCCCGGCGGGCTTTGGCGCTGGTCAAGACGGTTGAGGAGCTCGACGAACTGCTGTCCCAGCTGGACCAGGACGCGCCGTTCCCCGAAGTGGGCGACGGTCCGCGCGGTCGACAGGGTTCACCGGGATCGGTGTCCCTGCCCGCGGGGTGGCTCGACGATCCCGACGATGACACCGTGCCCGAGGCGGCCGATGTGATGCACTCCGGCGGCTGAGCCGAGATCGTCCCGAGACCGCTCCGTCACAGCACTGCGCTGGCCCGCGCTCAGGTTGTCTCAGTACGATGAGTGGCCACGTGCCCGGACTCCGGTGGCGCGGCCGGGCATGGGCCTGCTACAAGAAGTAGTGCGCCGCGTCCGAACGCCGGATCCGGGCAGCCCATACGACATCCGTGCGCAATGGCGCGCACGCCCCTCGAGTCGAAGGTCGGTAGGACATGAGTGACGGCGACAACGCCACTCCTGGCCGGCCCGACCATGCCCGCGGTGACAACGACTGGCTTACCCGATCCGAGCGGCCGGCACCAGGCGCCGCGCCGTGGGAGCGGGCCGCCACGCCCGACACGAGTACCCCGCAGACGAACACGCAGGACACCGGTAACCACACCGATGGCGTCACCGTCGCGGATCTGATCGCCAAGCTGGCCGACGAGAACCCGAACAGCACCGGACGCTCCCGGCGCCGTGCGATCGAAGAATCGGACGGGTCCGCCGGTGTCGCACCCGAGAGCGACGCCGAGATCACCGACCCGGTGGCCCCGGTCGAGGCCGCCATCTTCGATACCGACACCAACCGTGCCGATCCCGACCGTGCCGATGCGCTGGAGCCGCCGACCGAGGTGATGTACGTCCCGTCGGCGTACGCCCCGGAACTTCCCGACCTCGCCGCCGCCCGGCCGCCCGTGCACGCCGCGCGCCCCCGGCACCATGCCGGTCGGACCGCGCGCACTGCCGGCCGGGTTGCCGCCGCGCTGGCCGCAATCTGCGCCCTGCTGGTGACCGGCGGGGCATGGCAGTGGCAGTCGATGAAGAACAACAGCCTCAACCAGGTTTCCGCGCTGGACCCCAACTCCCGCGATATCCTCGACCCCAACAAGCAGTTCGGCGACGAGAACTTCCTGATCGTGGGCACCGACAGCCGGCTGGGCGCGAATGCCGAGGTCGGCGCGGGTACCACCGATGACGCCGCCGGGGCGCGGTCGGACACCATCATGCTGGTCAACATCCCGGCCGACCGTAAGCGCGTGGTCGCGGTCTCGTTCCCACGCGACCTGTCCATCACGCCGATGAAGTGCGAGCCGTGGGACCCGGAGACCCGCGCCTACGGTCCGATCACCGATCCGGAATCCCCGATGTACGGGATGGACGAGGCGTACACCGAGACCAAGCTCAATTCCGCGTACGCCGTCGGCGGTCCCAGGTGCCTGGTGAAGGTGATCCAGAAGCTCTCGGGACTGTCGGTCAACCGGTTCATGGCCATCGATTTCACCGGGTTCTCGAAGATGGTCGACGCCCTCGGCGGCGTCGAGGTGTGCAGCACCACCCCGCTCGAGGATTACGAGCTGGGCACCGTGCTGGCCAACCCCGGCCGCCAGATCGTCGACGGTCACACCGCGCTGAATTATGTGCGGGCCAGGCAGGTCACCACCGAGTTCAACGGCGATTACGGCCGCATCAAGCGTCAGCAGCTGTTCCTGTCCTCGCTGCTGCGTTCGATGATCTCCAAAGAGGTGTTCTTCAGCCTGTCCAAGCTCAACAACGTGGTGAACATGTTCATCGAGGACAGCTACGTGGACAACATCAAGACCAAGGACCTGGTCGACCTCGGTCAATCGGTGCAGGGTGTCAACGCCGGGCGCATCACCTTCGTCACGGTGCCCACCACCGGTTATGCCGACGCCTACGGCAACGAGCAGCCCCGCGTCGACGATATGGCCGCACTGTTCGCCGCGATCATCGACGATGATCCGCTGCCCGAAGAGCACAACGACGACAACACCCCGGTCCCGCCGGCAGCCGAAAGCCACGGCGGCTCGAGCTCCCCCACCACCGATGCCAACGGTGCCGAAACCGTCGACGCGGTGGCCACCGATCCCGGCGCGGTGACCGTGCGGGTGTCCAATTCCACCGGCCAGTCCGGACTCGCCGCCAACGCCGCCTCCGTTCTGCAGCAGCACGGTTTCCAGGTCGACACCCCCGACGACTACCCCGGCCCGCTGCATTCCACGACGGTGTTCTTCTCCCCGGGCAACGAGCAGGCCGCGGCGACCGTCGCATCGTCGTTCCACAACGCGACCATCGAGCGGACCACCGGGATGGGCGATGTGGTGCGGGTGGTGCTCGGCACGGACTTCACCTCCGTCACGCCGCCCTCGCCGAGTGGTTCCACCGTCCAGGTCCAGATGGTCCGCGGCACGGCGTCATCTTCATCGTCGTCCGGGACCACCACCACCGAGCTACCGGAGGACCTCACGGTCACCAACGCGGCGGACACCACCTGCGAATAGGGCGGTAGGACCGCTGCCAAGGGCATCCATGGGCATTCACCTTTCGTTCACCTGTGGCGCCGTGACCTGCAAGCTCGCTGAACGTAAGGTGTTCACATGCGTACTGCGTACCAGGAACAACTGTCGTCCTTGACCGTTCAGCTCAGTGAGATGTGCGGGCTGGCCGGTGTGGCGATGGAGCGCGCAACCCAATCCCTGCTGCAGGCCGATCTGGCACTGGCCGAGCAGGTGATCTCCGAACAGGATCGGCTCGGTGAGATCCGGGTGCGCGCCGAAGAGGCGGCGTTCATGCTGCTCGCCCTGCAGGGACCGGTCGCCGGTGATCTGCGCGCCATCGTCAGCGGCATCCAGATCATCGCCGATATCGACCGGATGGGCGCGCTGGCACTGCACGTGGCCAAGATCGCGCGGCGCCGCCACCCCCAGCATGCGCTACCCGAGGAGGTCAACGGGTACTTCGCCGAAATGGGACGCGTAGCAGTCGAATTGGCCCACAGCGCACGCGAGGTCCTCGACACCCTCGATCCGGAGAAGGCGCGCCAGATCCGCGACGAGGACGATGCGATGGACGATCTGCACCGGCACCTGTTCTCGGTGCTGATGGACAAGGACTGGAAGCACGGTGTCACCGCCGCCGTCGATGTCACGTTGCTGAGCCGTTTCTACGAGCGGTTCGCCGACCATGCGGTCGAGATCTCCCGCCGGGTGATCTTCACCGCGACCGGCGAGCTGCCCGAGGACAACCTGGCCGAGCCGCAGTAGCCGGTAGCTCTCAGGAATCGTCGGCGACGATCCGCACACCGTCGCGGCCCGCCGCCATCAGGTCGGCCAGCACCTTTGCCACGACCTGGAGTTCGGCACCGGTGTAGCGGTTCAGGAATTCCCGCCTGCCGAGGTCCATCTCCTCGTGCAGCCGGCGATGGGCGGCAACGATCAGCTCACCGTCCTCGGTGAGCATCAGCTGGGTCTCCTTACGGTTGCCCGGGACCGGGCCCCGGTGTACCAGTCCTGCCTCGACCAGCCGCTGGACGCGCTTGCTGACGGTGCCCTTCAACTGACCAGACCGAGATGCCAACCCCACCAGGCTCGACGGCCCCTCGGCCAGCTCGGCGAGCAGGTGCACCGAGAGCTGCGGGAGTTCACGGATCACGCTCGCCAGTCGCGGCGGGCAGCGCGCCACCATGAAATCGCGCTCGGGATCGCCGTCCTCGCCGCCTTCGAACTTGTCCCCCACCGCGTCGATCAGCTGGTTGATGTCCTCGATCAGCCGAGACTTGGTTTTCACGGAAACCATATTGCCATCGGATGCCGCGCGCCGTACATTGTTTCCATAGAAACCATTTCTACGGAAACGCAGGAGACGCGATGAAAGCCGCCGTGATCGACCAATGGGGACAGCCGCCCCGCTACGCCGACTTCCCGGAGCCGCAGCCCGGTGACGGCACGCTGACCGCCACCGTCGAAGCCAGCGCGCTGACCAATCTGACGAAGGGCATCGGCAACGGAACCCATTACGCCAGCAGGGAAATGCGATTGCCGATGGTCCCGGGCGTTGACGGCGTCGCGCGGCTCGACGACGGCAGACGCGTCTATACCGGCGCGGTGCCACCGTACGGAATGCTGGCCGAGCGCACCCTGCTCAACGCCCACGACATGGTGGAACTGCCCGACGGGATCGACGCCGTCACCGCAGCGGCCGTACCCAATCCGGGGATATCGTCCTGGCTCGCACTCGAACACGCCGCGGCGCTGCGCCCCGGTGAACACGTGCTGGTCCTCGGGGCCACCGGCGTCACCGGCTCGCTCGCCGCACAATTGGCGGCATCGGTGTTCGGCGCCGGACGGGTGGTCGTGGCGGGCCGCGACACCGCCCGGTTGGACTGGTTACGCACCGTCGGGGCCGACGACATCATCGACCTGCGCAATGACGATGTGCGCGCCAGGGTCCACGCCCTGCACACCGCGCAGCCCTTCGACGTCGTGCTGGACTACCTGTGGGGCAACCCCGCGGCGCAGGTGCTCGCCGCCCTGGCAGACGGTCCGACCGGCACCTATCACCGCACCCGGTTCATCCAGGTCGGCGCGATGGCCGATCCGACGATGCCGCTGCCCGCCGCGGTGCTGCGCAGCACCGGTATCCAGCTCTCGGGGGTCGGCATCGGTAGCGTCCCGCCGGCAGTCCTGGCCGCAGCGCGCACCGAGGCACTACCCCGACTGTTCGACATGGTCGGCAACGGCAGTCTCCACATGCGCACGGCCGCACGGCCGCTGGCCGATATCACCGACGCGTGGACCACGGCCGACCCGTCTGGCACCAGGGTGGTACTCACACCCTGACGGCGCGGCCTAGCCGAACCGACCCGAGATGTAATCCTCGGTGGCCTTCTGGGTGGGGTTGGAAAAGATCTTCTCGGTGTCGTCGATCTCGATGAGC
This sequence comes from Mycolicibacterium neoaurum ATCC 25795, assembly GCF_000691525.1. Lineage (GTDB taxonomy): Bacteria > Actinomycetota > Actinomycetes > Mycobacteriales > Mycobacteriaceae > Mycobacterium > Mycobacterium neoaurum. The sequence continues at coordinate 130,751 of NZ_JMDW01000003.1, read as the reverse complement.
TGACCGGGCTTACCGGTGGCCTCGAGGTTGAAGAACGCCGTCTGATCCGAGACGCGGGCGGCCTGCTGCATGTTGTGCGTGACGATCACGATGGTGAAGTCCTGCTTCAGTTCCGAGATCAGATCCTCGATCGCCAGCGTCGAGATCGGGTCGAGCGCCGAACAGGGCTCGTCCATCAGCAACACGTCGGGCTGCACGGCAATCGCGCGGGCGATGCAGAGCCGCTGTTGCTGACCACCCGAGAGACCACCACCGGGCTTGTCGAGCCGGTCTTTGACCTCGTTCCACAGGTTGGCACCCTTGAGGGAGCGCTCGGTCACCTCGTCGAGGGTCTTCTTGCTGCGCACACCCTGCAGCTTGAGCCCGGCCACCACATTGTCGCGGATGGACATGGTGGGGAACGGATTCGGGCGCTGGAACACCATGCCGATGGTCTTGCGCACACCGACCGGGTCGACACCCGAGCCATAGATGTCATCCCCGTCGAGCAGCACCGAGCCCTTGACGTAGGCACCCGGGATCACCTCGTGCATGCGGTTGAGCGTGCGCAGCACGGTCGACTTACCGCAGCCAGACGGGCCGATGAATGCGGTCACGCTGCGTGGTTCCACCGACAGCGAGACGTTCTGCACGGCGTGGAATGCGCCGTAGTAGATGTTGACGTCCTTCAGATCCAGGCGTTTGGCCATCTCGGATACTCCTAAACCTTTTTCGGGGCAAAGAATTTGGCGATGAATCGCGCACCCACGTTGAGCACCGCGATCAGGACGACGAGGGTGAGTGCGGCGCCCCAGAGCCGGTCGGTGGGGACCGGATTGGCCCCGGCACCGGCCGAGGTCTGGTCGAACATCATGCCGGGCAGCGAGCCCATGAAACCGCTGAACATGTCGAAATTGATCGCCTGCGCGTAACCGACCAGGATCAGCAGCGGTGCGGTCTCGCCCATCACCCGCGCCAGCGACAACAGCACACCGGTGACGATGCCCGACAGCGCGGTGGGTACCACGATGGCGGAGATGGTCTTCCATTTCGGCACACCCAGTGCGTAGCTGGCCTCGCGCAGGTCCATCGGAACGATGCGCAACATCTCCTCGGTGGAGCGCACGATCACCGGGATCATCAGCAGCACCAGCGCCAGCGACACCGCGAGACCCGAACGCTGGAAGCCCAGGGTGGCCACCCACAACGCATAGATGAACAGTGCCGCCACGATCGAGGGCACCCCGGTCAGGATGTCGACCATGAACGTGGTGACCTTGCCCAGCCGGGTGCCGCCGCCGTACTCCACCAGGTAGATGGCGACGAAGATGCCGATGGGGATGGAGATGATGGCGCAGACCAACGCCTGCAACAGCGATCCGACGATGGCGTGATAGGCACCGCCGCCCGCGGCGAAGGCCGTCATACCGGACTGGGAGTTCAGCCACCAGGTGCTCGAGGTGACCACCCCGATGCCCTTGGACACCACCGTGTAGAGCACCCACACCAGCGGGACGATGGCGACCACGACGGAGGCGGTGACCAGAACGGTGGCCAGCTTGTCGGCCACCTTCCGGCGGCCGCTGACCCCCTGGAAGGTGGGGGCCTTGACCGGCTTCTCCAGCGCTGCGGTCATGATGCGGACCTGTCCTTTCCGGAGACCGCGGCACGCGCCAGCGAGTTCACCACGAACGTGAGGATGAACAGCACCAAACCGGCGGCGATATAGGCGCCCGCCTTGTACTGGTCGTTGAATTCCGATGCCGCCGAGGCGATCTTGCTGGCGAAGGTGAAGCCACCGTCGAACAGCGACCAACCGAACGCGGTCTGGGTGCCGCGCAGGATGATCAGCAGCGCGATCGTCTCACCGAGCGCGCGACCCAGCCCCAACATCGCCCCGGAGATGTAGCCGGACATGCCAAACGGCAACACCGTGGTGCGCACGACCTCCCAGCGGGTGGCACCGAGGGCCAGTGCTGCCTCGATCTGGCCGCGCGGGGTCTGCACGAACACCTCGCGGGTGACCGCGGTGATGATCGGCAGGATCATCACCGCGAGCACGATGCCCGCGGTGAAGATGGTGCCGCCGCCGGCCACCGAGGCATTACCCGTGGAGAACAGGAACAGCCAGCTCATGTTCTCGTTGAGCCACACCGCAACCGGCTTGATCGCCGGTGCGAGGACATACAGGCCCCACACGCCGTAGATGATCGACGGCACGGCGGCCAGCAGATCGACCATGTAAGCCAGCGGTCCCTTGACCCGCTTGTGCGCGTAGTTGGTCAGATAGATCGCGATGCCCAGCGCGATCGGCATCGCCAGCACCAACGCGAACACCGAGACGAACACCGTCACCTGGAGCAGGTCCAGGATGCCGAAGCTCATCGCCGAGGTGTCCGTGGTGACCCAGTTGCCGCCGAACAGGAAGAAGTTCTGCTGGTTGCGCTGCAGCGCCGGGATGGCGCGCCACAGCAGGAAGAAACCGATGGCGGCGATGATCGCGATGACGAGCACGCCCGAACCGGTGGCAAGACCGCTGAAGATGCGGTCGCCGGGGCGGACCTTCGCGTTCCCCGACGGATTCGTCGAGATGGGTGTGGGCTCGGGGAACGGTGCGGCCAACGCCTCACCCGACCCCGAGTCGGCTGGATTCGGAATAGTCACTGAGTTCCCGTCTGAACCCTTGTCGATACCTTTGTACGTCATTCGGTCCCCGCACCCATCCTCGCGTCGAATTCGCCGATGTGCCAGTGCAACTAGGAGGCGGGTCCGATTGCCTCGATCGAGGTCAGCAGACGCTCCTTGAACTTCTCCGGCAGCGGGACGTAGCCGGCGGAGGACAGCCCCTGCTGACCGTCGTTGGCGGCCACCGTGAGGAAGGACTTGACGGCCGCGGCGGTCTCGGCGTCGTAACCGTTGGAGCAGACGATCTCATAGGTGGCCAGCACCAGCGGGTAGGCACCGGCTTCGGTGGTTCCGTACAGCGAGGCGAGGTCCAGGGTCAGGTCGTTGCCCTCGGCGGCGAACTTGGCGGCGTCGATGGCCTTGCCCGCGGATTCGTCGGTCAGCTCGACCGCACCGCTGCCGTTGTCGATCTTCGCGTAGGGCAGACCCGCCTGGTCGGCGAAGCCCTTCTCGACGTAGCCGATGGCACCCGGGGTGGCCTGCACGGCCTGCGCGACGCCCGCCGACTTCTGGGCGCCCTCACCGGCGCCGCCCTGGAACTCGCTGCCGTCACCCTTGGTCCAGGCACCGCCCGAGGCGGCCTCCAGATACTTCTGGAAATTGTCGGTGGTGCCCGAAGAGTCGGAACGGAAGATCGGGGTGATGGCGGTGTCGGGCAGGGTCTTGCCCTCGTTCAACGCGGCGATGGCCGGGTCGTTCCACTTGGTGATCTGGCCCTGGAAGATCTTGGCCAGCAGGTCGCCGTTGAGCACCAGGCCGTCGACGCCCTCGACGTTGTAGGCCATGGCGATCGGACCGAAGACCAGCGGCAGGTTCCAGGCCGGGTTGCCACCGCAGCGCTCGGCGGCCTGCTGCGCCTGCGCCTCTTTGATGGCCGAATCGGATCCGGCGAAGTCCACATTCTTGGCGACGAACTGCTCACGACCAGCACCCGAGCCGGTCGGGTTGTAGGACAGGTTCTTGCCCTGGCACTTCTGGCTCCACACCTGGTTGAACAGCGCGATGGCGTTCTGCTGGGCGGTCGAGCCCTCCGCGGTGATCGAGTTCTTGCCGCCGCAGTCCGCGGCCGAGGCAGAACCGGTCTGGGAACCGCCGGCGGAGGTGCCTGCGTTGTTGTCGCTGCCACACGCGGTGAGCGTGAGCGCGGCGATCGCGGTCGCCGACAAGGCCATGCCGATGTTGAGCTTCACGAATCCCACTTTCCTGTGTTGACGGCTTCAGACTCCGTGGCAACGTATTCGGCCGCCATGGACGGACCGGGGACGGAAAGTGAACGCGAGGTGAACAGGTACAGCTAGTTCACAGCTGGGCGGGCATAGGCGATATCGGCACTGAAAACCTCGAACCCCAGGCGGCGGTAGGTTTTGACCGCCGCGGTGTTGTCGCCCTCGACATAGAGCGTGACATCCGCCTCAGCACCGAGTCGACCGGCCAGATGATGTAACCCCAGCAAAGTCAGTTCGGCTCCGAGACCGCGCCCCTGGGCCGCCGGGTCCACACCGACGACGTACACCTCACCCAACGACGGATCGTGCACCTTCGTCCAGTGGAAGCCCAGCAACCGGGTGCCCTCGTAGGCCAGGAACAGTCCCTGCGGGTCGAACCAGGATTCGGCGCGCCGTTCGGCGATATCGGCCTCGGTCCAGCCGCCCTGTTCGGGATGCCAGGAGAATGCGGCGTTGTTGACGCGCAGCAGCTCCTGATCGTCGGCCGGTCCGGCGTAGGTGCGTACGTCATGCGTGGGCGACAACGGCGGCAGATCGGCCAGCGGGCGGCGCATCTGGAGCAGTTCGCGCACGGGTTGCAGCCCCAGCGTGGCGGCGGTGGCGCGCGCGGCCGGGAGGTCACCGTGCGCCCAGATGCGGGTGTCGGCACTCCCTGCGTCCAGACCGGTGCCGATCAGTTGTGCCCCGATACCGCGTCGACGGAAGTCCGGATGCACCACCGCCTCGGCCATGCTCGCACTCAGGTTCAGGTAGCCCACCACATCGTCGCCATCGACGGCCAGCAGGTGCCGGGTCTCATCGCGGCCGAGTTCACGTAACACCTGGTCCCCCACCGGAGCCACACCGTCACTGGCCGTGGCGGCAGCGATCAGCTCGGTGATGCCGGACCGGTCGTCGACGGACAGACCGCTGCGCCATTCGATCACTGGCCATGCAGGGGCCCGAACGACCCTGCCGCGGAACCGAATTCGGACTGGCTGAGGTCGGCGTCGAGTTCGCCGCCGAACTCCTCGTCCAGATCGTCCTCGGCCGCGGGCGCCGGGGCGCGGCCGCGGGCCGGTCGGACCGCCTTGTACCCGACGTTGCGCACGGTACCGATCAGCGCCTCGTACTCGGGCCCTAGCTTGGCGCGCAGTCGACGCACGTGGACGTCGACGGTGCGAGTGCCACCGAAGAAGTCGTACCCCCACACCTCCTGGAGCAACTGCGCGCGGGTGAAGACCCGACCGGCGTGTTGGGCCAGATACTTCAGCAGCTCGAATTCCTTGTAGGTGAGGTCCAGCGGCCGTCCGCGCAACCGCGCGGTGTAGGTGCCCTCGTCGATGACCAACTCCCCGAGGGTCACCTTGCCGACGCTCTCCTGGTCGGCGACACCGCCACGGCGGCCGATCAGCAGCCGCAACCGGGCATCGATCTCGGCCGGGCCGGTACCGGGCAGCAGGATCTCGTCCAGCCCCCACTCGACATTGACCGCGACCAGCCCACCCTCGTTGACCACGGCCACGACCGGGATGGAGGTGCCGGTGGTGCCGAGCAGCCGACACAAACCGCGGGCGGCCGCCAGATCGCTGCGCGCATCGACGATCGCGATATCAGCGGTGCCAGCCTCCAGCAGCGAGGACACCTCGGTGGGAGCGGTGCGCACGTTATGGGCCAACAGCGACAGTGACGGCAACACGGTATCGGGATGCGGATCCACGGTCAGTAGTAAGAGTTCCACGGTGCCCTCCCGTCATCGCCTTGCGGTGTCGTGGACTTCCCCTGGACAACGGTGTCGGAGGTCATCTTCCAGATTCATGACTGACACGTGGCCGTTACGACCGACGATCGCCCCACAATACCGTGCCACCTGGCAGTTAGCAGACCGGAACCGGCGGGTGCCCGCCCCGGCGCACGGGTGTGCGCCAGAATGTGGCGGTGCGCAAGATGCTGATCGGGGCCATCTCGACCGTCGTGGCGGTGGTTGTCGGGGCCGTCGGCACCGATTTCGGAGCCGCCATCTATGCCGAATACCGCCTCGCCCGTAGCGTGCGGACAGCCAATCACCTGGACTTCGATCCGTGGGTCAGCATCCTGGGCTTCCCGTTCGCGACCCAGGCCCGCGCACACCGATACCAGGAGCTTGAGATCCGGGCCGCCGGCGTCGACCACCCGGTCACCGGGAAGGTGTCGCTGGAGGCCACGCTGCACGATATCGACATCACCGGCACCGGATGGCTGATCGGGCCCGACGCGCGCCTGCCCGTCGGAAAGGTGGAAAGCCGGATCATCCTGGACTCCACCCACATCGGCAGGTACATCGGCATGAAGGACCTGTTAGTGGAGGCACCCACCCGCGAGACCGAGGACGGATCACCCGGGGTGACCGAGTCCGGCATCTCCAGCGGCCAGGATCTGGTGTTCACCGGTACGCCCGACGGTCTCGACAAACGCGTCAGCGTCGCGGTGGACCTGTCACTGGCCGACCCCGGCGACACCACCCTGGTGATGACGCCCACCGGGGTGCTGACCGGCCCCGGCACGGCCGACGAGGCGGTGCCCGAGGACAAGACCGCCGATGTGCTCGACGCGTTCGCCGGCCGCATCCCCGGGCAGCGATTACCGTTCGGGCTGCAACCCACCACCGCCGGAGCGCGCGGTTCCGATCTGATCATCGAGGGCATCGCCGAAGGACTAACCATCGACCTGGACGGGTTCAGACAGTCATGAACACTTCGTTGGCGATCGTGATCGTGGTGGTGATCGCGGTGCTCGGGCTCGGCTATATCGTCGGCAAGCTGGTCTCGTTGCGTTCGGGGATGTTGCGCGCCGCCGACGAGGCCGCCTCGATCGACACCGGCGGCCTGGGCCTGTCCACCGAGGGACCCACCATCCTGCATTTCACCGCGACCTGGTGCGGTCCGTGCGCGGCGGTGCGACGGGTGGTCGACCAGGTGATCGCCGACCTCGCCGAGCAGGGCAACACGGTCGGCCATGTGGAGATCGACATGGACGAGAATCCCGAGGCGGCACGACGACTTTCGGTGCTGTCGCTGCCGACGACGGTCATCTTCGACGCCGACGGGCATCCGCGCTACCGCACGACCGGTGTCCCCAAGGCCGCTGACCTGCGCTCGGCCCTGCAACCTCTATTGGCCTGACGACGGTGCGAACGGGTACCATGTCGGTCGTGACCGCCCGTCTTGAGCTGATGCTCACGAAACGCCGCGCAGTTGATCTGTGCCGCACGGCGGGTTGTTGCTGTTGTTGTTGTAGCTGCTGAGTAGCCGCGCCCCCTTTCTTGGTGCGCATGCTCGCGGAGGCGCCCTCGTGGCCTGCCCCAGCCCAGTCCAGCCAAGCAACAGGAGCACTCATATGCCAACCGACCAGATCGATCAGGTAGACGTCCGCGGCCCTCGGTTCGTCGCCTGGGTGACCACCGCCGTACTGATCACCACGCTGCTCGTCTCGGCGGTCAGCGCGCCCGCTGCAGCGGTCATCCTCGGCCTGCAGACCGTCGTGTTCGTCATCGGCGCCACCGCCGGACCACGTCGCCATCCCTACGGCCGGGTCTACGCCGCGCTGATCGCGCCGCGCCGCGGACCGGTCACCGAACGCGAACCGGTGCCGCCGCTGAAATTCGCCCAGCTCGTCGGGTTCGTCTTCGGGCTGGCAGGCACGCTCGGCTTCGTCGCGGGATTCCCGACGGTAGGCCTGGTGGCCACCGCGTTCGCCCTGTTCGCAGCGTTCCTCAACGCCGCCTTCGGCATCTGCCTGGGCTGCCAGATCTATCCCCTCGTCGCGCGGTTCCGCCGCGTTCCCGCCCACCCCTGACTCACCAACGACACGCTTCACCAACCGAAAGGAACCACTTCATGGCACGCTCCGACGTCCTGGTCTCCACCGACTGGGCCGAGAGCAATCTCGACGCACCGAACACGGTGTTCGTCGAGGTCGACGAGGACACCTCCGCCTACGAGGGCGGGCACATCGCCGGCGCCGTCCGCATCGACTGGAAGACCGAGCTGCAGGACCAGGTCAAGCGCGACTTCGTCGACCAGCAGCAGTTCTCGAAGCTGTTGTCGGACAAGGGCATCGCCAACGACGACACCGTCATCCTCTACGGCGGTAACAACAACTGGTTCGCCGCCTACGCCTACTGGTACTTCAAGCTCTACGGCCACGAGAACGTCAAGCTGCTCGACGGTGGACGCAAGAAGTGGGAGCTCGACGGACGCCCGCTGGTCACCGAGGTGCCGAACCGTCCTGCCACGTCCTACACCGCCAAGGCTCCCAACAACGACATCCGCGCCTTCCGCGACGAGGTCATCGCCGCCATCGGTGAGAAGAACCTGGTCGACGTGCGCTCCCCCGACGAGTTCTCCGGCAAGATCCTCGCCCCGGCGCACCTCCCCCAGGAGCAGAGCCAGCGTGCCGGCCACATCCCGACCGCCATCAACGTGCCGTGGAGCAAGGCTGCCAACGAGGACGGCACGTTCAAGTCGGACGAGGACCTGGCCAAGCTGTACGCCGACGCGGGCCTCGACGGCGACAAGCTGACCATCGCCTACTGCCGCATCGGTGAGCGGTCCTCGCACACCTGGTTCGTGCTGCAGGAGCTGCTCGGCCACAAGAACGTCAAGAACTACGACGGTAGTTGGACGGAATACGGCTCCCTGGTGGGTGCCCCGATCGAGTTGGGAAGTTGATATGTGCTCTGCCCCTAAACAAGGACTGACGTTGCCCGCCGGCGTCGACCTGGAGAAGGAAACCGTCATCACCGGCCGCGTGGTCGACGGTTCCGGCCAGGCCGTGGGCGGTGCCTTCGTCCGGCTGCTCGACGGCTCCGACGAGTTCACCGCCGAGGTCGTCGCATCGGCCACCGGTGACTTCCGCTTCTTCGCGGCGCCGGGCAGCTGGACCCTGCGTGCTCTCTCGCCCGCCGGAAACGGTGATGCCAGCATCAGCCCGACCGGTGCAGGCATCCACGAGATCGACGTCAAGGTCGCTTAGTCAAGATCGCTTGGTCGAGTTTGCTTAGTCGATGTGCGGTGGCACCGCGCCCGGGCCTCGGCTCGAGCGCGGTGCCCATCGGCGGTTAGGATCATCCCGTGGTGTTGTTCTTCGAATTCCTGCTCGTGGTGGCCGTCGTCGTCATCACGTGGTTCGCGCTGTACGCCGTCTACCGGCTCGTCACCGACGAGGGGTGAGCGGTCCGAGGCCTTCGGACGGCGAGTCCGTTGCCCCCGGGTCGGGTGACCGGGCGGTGGCTGCTGCGGCCGAACGGGCCAAGATCACCGCGGGCCGCAACATCCCCGCCTTCGACGACCTCCCGATTCCCGCCGATACCGCGAACCTGCGCGAGGGCGCCGATCTCCATGACGGTCTGTTGGCGTTACTCCCCCTCGTCGGGGTGTGGCGCGGTTCCGGCGAGGGCCGCGACGCCTCGGGTGACTACCACTTCGGCCAGCAGATCATCGTCTCGCACGACGGCGGGGACTATCTGAACTGGGATTCCCGTTCGTGGCGATTGTCGGAAACCGGTGAGTACGTCGGTCCCGCGTTGCGCGAGACCGGTTACTGGCGGTTCGTCAGCGACCCCGCCGATCCCGACGAGACCCAGGCCATCGAGCTGCTGCTGGCCCACGCGTCGGGTTATATCGAACTCTTCTACGGCACCCCGCTGAACCAGGCGTCCTGGGAGCTGGCCACCGATGCACTGGCCCGCAGCAAGTCCGGCCAACTGGTCGGCGGCGCGAAGCGGCTCTACGGCATCGTCGAGGGCGGCGATCTGGCCTATGTCGAGGAACGCGTCGACGCCGACGGCGGACTGGTGCCACATCTTTCGGCGCGGCTCACCCGCTTCATCGGCTGAGCCCCTTAAACAAGAGCAGCCCCCGAGCCGTTTGATCTTGGTTGGACCAACCAAGGGCTCGGGGGCCGGGTGGCTACTTGGTATTCGCCAGCGCTCGCAGGGTGCGCGAAACGCGTGTGCGAAGAGCCAAGACGCTCATCACACTCCTGGTGCTGCTAGCTAGCAGCCACCTCACTTGTCCGTATGTCACTCAATTTCTCGGACCACCTCCCTTCCTGTGTACGAGCGACCGTACTCCCAGAACCCGGGTCCGACAACCGATTTAGCCGGTGATCGCGGTCTCGACCAATCGGGCCAGGTTGTCGGCACCGGGCGCGGGCGCCAGCGCCACCCCGTTCAGGGTGTGCACCCTGGCGGCCAGCGTCACCGAAGAGAGCAACCAAACACCTTGCGCGGCAACAAGATCAGCGACCGTGAGCGGCCGCCAGCTGCAATGCGGGGCGATATCGAACAACGCGGCCACCGTCGTGCCCGCCAGGATCTGCGGGGTGGGCGGCGGACTGAGCAGCGTTTCGCCCATAGCGATCACGACCGACGAGCGGGGCCCCTCCAGCACGGCCCCCGCGGTATCGACGAAGACAACGTCGTCGGCACCACATGCCTGCGCATACCGCAGGGCCGCCGAGTTCATGGCGTAGGACAGCGATTTCGCACCGGCGATCCGCCCCCGCGGCCCGGGATCGAGGGTTATCGCCGCCACCCCGTCGCGGCGCGCCCGCAGGGCCCGGTCCGGCAGATCCGAGACCGTCACGAACGACACCCGCGGTCCGTGCACCAGTCGCAGGACACCGTCACCTGGCCTTTGCGCCAGGGCCACCTCGATGGCGGCCCGCCAGCGCTGCGGGTCGGGCGCGGGAAGCCCGACCAGCGCGGCCGACGCCGCCAGCCGGCCGAGGTGGGCATCCAGCAGACAGGGGGTACCGGCGCGCAGCAGCACCGTCTCGAACACCCCGGCAGCACGGACCAACATGGGGTCCATGGCACCGATCAGCGGGGCGGACGGGGACCGCACCACGCCATCCAGGGTCACCACCACGTCGGCGGATCGAGGGGGCATCCGGGCAGCGTAGCGGTCGTAGCATGGATGCATGTCTGCCGTTCCCGCCCCCGAAACAGGTCCCGACGCCGGCGCGGTCTGGCATTACGGCGATCCCCTCGGCGAGCAGCGGGCCGCGGCCACCGCCGCGGTCGTGGTCGACCGCTCGCACCGGGCCACGCTGCAACTGACCGGCGGTGAGCGCAAGGGCTGGTTGCACACCATCTCCAGCCAGCACGTCAGCGAGCTTCCCGACGGCGCGGTGGCCGAGAACCTCAGCCTCGACGGCCAGGGGCGTGTCGAAGACCACTGGCTCCAGACCCAGCTCGACGGGGTCACCGTGCTGGATACCGAAGGCTGGCGCGGGCAACCGTTGCTGGACTTCCTGCGCAAGATGATCTTCTGGGCCGATGTCGTCGTCGACCCCGTCGACCTCGCGGTGCTCTCTCTCATCGGTCCCGCCGCACCGAAGGCGCTGGCCGATCTCGGCCTGGTGGTGCCGTCCGCACCGTGGACCGCGACACCGTTGCCCGACGGTGGCTTCCTGCGCGCGGTGTTCTCCGACGAGTTCGACCTGGTGGTACCCCGGTCCGACAAGCAGGACTGGCTGTCCCGGCTCGACGGGGTGGGCGTCCGGCAGGCCGGGGTGTGGACCTACGAGGCGCACCGGGTGAGCGCGCTGCGGCCCCGACTCGGCGTGGACACCGACGAACGCACCATCCCGCACGAGGTGGGCTGGATCGGTGGGCCCGGCCAGGGCGCGGTGCACCTGGAGAAGGGTTGCTACCGCGGCCAGGAGACCGTCGCACGGGTGCACAACCTCGGCAAGCCGCCGCGGATGCTGGTGCTCGTGCAACTCGACGGTTCCGCCGACCGACCGAGCACCGGTGATCCGCTGCTGGCAGGCGGCCGCGCGGTGGGCCGCCTCGGCACCGTCGTCGACCATGTCGATGACGGTCCGATCGCCTTGGCGCTGGTCAAACGCGGTATCCCGGCCGATACGACCCTGGTGACCGGGGGTGAGGTCGAGACCGCCGCCGCGATCGAAGCCGAGTCGATGCCCGACACGGAGCACGTCGGCGCGGGCAGGCTGGCGGTCGAGAGACTGCGCGGCACCCGCTGACTCCAGCGCTGACACCGCTGGCAGGTAGGGCCTACCAGCGGTCCGCCCCGAGGCACGGTAAGGTATCGGCAGGACAATAAACACACTCAGATCGGAGCCGCCTGCACGTTGGGCCGCTCCGTTATTGCGCGAGGGGGTCCCCTATGGGCCGCGGCCGGGCTAAGGCAAAGCAGACCAAGGTTGCTCGAGACCTGAAATACAACACGCCAGAGACTGATTTCGAGCGGCTTCAGCGCGAACTGTCCAACGGCGGTCGCAGCAGCGGCGGTGCCGACGACTTCAACGGCAGCGCCGATGATTTCGGTGGGCCCGTCGATCGCTATGCCGACGAGGACGACTGGCGTCGCTGACGCCGGCCGGCGTCCCCGCGGCCGGCGACCCTCGACGGGTCTCTAGAACCGCGGGTGGCGCCCGACGAGCTGAGCTCGAACCCCATCCTTTGCGCCCTTGGCCACCGTCCCCACCGGCCAGCACGCGAGGTGGCGAGCGGTGAGAATCGCCAACGCGCGGTCGGTGTCCTCCGGCGCGACGATGGCGACCATACCGACGCCCATGTTGAACGTCCGTTCCATTTCGGCACGCTCGATGCGCCCGCGCTGGGCGATCATGCCGAAGACGGGCGCCGGGGTCCAGGTGCCACGATCGAGTTCGGCCACCAGGCCGGGCGGGATGATGCGCTCCAGGTTGCCCGCGAACCCGCCACCGGTGATGTGGCAGAACGTGCGCACCTGCGTCTCGGCCGCCAGCGCGAGGCAATCCTTGGCGTAGATGTAGGTCGGCTCCAGCAACTCCTCACCGAGGGTGCGGCCGAACTCCTCGACGTGGCCCGAGAGATCCATGCGATCGATCTCCAGGAGGACCTTGCGCGCCAGCGAGTAGCCGTTGGAGTGCAAGCCGGTGGACGCCATCGCGATGATCACATCGCCGGGCTTGACCCGGTCCGGCCCGAGGACGTTATCGGCCTCCACGACGCCCACGCCGGTGGCGGAGATGTCGTAGTGGTCGGGTTCCATCAGACCGGGATGTTCGGCCGTCTCACCGCCGAGCAGGGCGCAGCCGGCCAGCACGCAGCCGTCGGCGATACCCGAGACGATCGCGGCGACGCGTTCGGGGACCGTCCGTCCCACCGCGATGTAGTCCTGCAGGAACAGCGGCTCGGCACCGCACACGACCAGATCGTCGACGACCATGGCCACCAGATCCAGACCGACGGTGTCGTGCTTGTCCATCGCCTGGGCGATGGCCAGCTTGGTGCCCACCCCGTCGGTCGAGGACGCCAGTAACGGCTCGCGGTACCCGTCGCGCAACGCGAACAGCCCGGCGAACCCGCCGAGGCCACCGCGTACCTCCGGTCGGGTCGCCCGCTTGGCAAGCGGCTTGAACAGCTCGACGGCGCGATCGCCCGCCTCGATGTCCACGCCGGCCGTTGCATAGGAAATACCGTGTTGTTCGTCGTGTCCCTGACCCATGTCAGCGACCCGCCCGTTGAAGCTCGCTCATCGGGCCCAAGGCTACCCGGTCGGCGTCCGCCGATCGCATCCTGCAGACCCGACCCGCTCTCACCGCAGTTGTGAGACCGTGACCGGTCATGACCAGATTGTGCGGGGCGCTGCTCGTCGGGATGTTGTCGTTGGGTTGGCCGGCTCCCGCGGCGGCCACCCCCGGCGAGGGTGTGCAGGGACGTGTCCTGGTGCAGTCCACCGGTGACGGCCAGGACTTCGTCACCAAGGAGCTCACCATCGCCCCGGGCGGCAGCACGGGCTGGCACTGGCATCCCGGGCAGGTGTACGGCGTGATCCGGTCCGGGACGCTGACCCACTACTCGGCCGACTGTTCCGTCGACGGGACCTACCCGGCGGGCAGCGCCATCACCGAGACGGTCGGGCCGGGCTATGTGCACGAGGGCCGCAACCTGGGCCCCGACCCGCTGGTGATGTGGGTGGGCTATATCGTGCCCGCCGGCTCCCCACTGGCCAACTCGGTGGACAACCCGGGCTGCCCTTTCGAATGATCCGGCCCGGGGACGCCGTCACGGCCGTCGTACGGCGTCCGCGTTGTCCCCGCCCGCGTTCGTGGACTCCAGCGGGAGGCCGTTGCGCGCGGCACTGGCCAGCATGTGCTCGATGACGTTCTTACCCAGCGCGGACTCCCCGGGAAGTTCGATCGGGTAATCACCGTCGAAACATGCCGAGCACAACCGCGATGCGGGTTGTTCGGTGGCGGCCACCATGCCGTGGTGGCTGATGTAGCCCAGGGTGTCGGCGCCGATCGCCCGCCGGACCCCTTCCAACATCTCCGACTCGTCGGCGGAATTGCTGGCGGCGTTCGCGATCAGTTCGGCGGGGGTGGCGAAGTCGATTCCGTAGAAGCACGGCCACTTCACCGGCGGGGATGCGATCCGGACGTGCACCTCCACCGCCCCTGCCTCGCGCAGCATCCTGATCAAGGCCCGCTGGGTGTTACCACGCACGATCGAATCGTCGACGACGATCAGCCGCTTTCCGCGGATCACCTCTTTGAGCGGGTTGAGCTTGAGCCGAATGCCCAGCTGACGAATGGTCTGCGAGGGCTGGATGAAGGTGCGGCCCACGTAGGCGTTCTTCATCAGGCCCTGGCCGTAAGGAATTCCGGAACCCTGTGCGTAGCCGACGGCGGCCGGGATGCCCGATTCGGGTACGCCGATCACCAGATCGGCCTCGACGGGATTCTCGGCGGCCAGCCGGCGGCCGATGTCCACCCGGGTGGCGTGGACCGAGCGGCCACCGATGACGCTGTCTGGCCGGGCCAGGTAGACGTACTCGAAGACACAGCCCTTGGGGGTCGGGTTGGCGAACCGGGTGGACCGCACGCCGTCGGCATCGATTGCCAGGAGTTCGCCGGGCTCGATATCGCGCACGAAGGAGGCGCCCACGATGTCGAGGGCGGCGGTCTCCGAGGCCACCACCCAGCCACGGTCGAGGCGGCCCAGCGACAACGGGCGCACGCCGTGCGGGTCGCGGGCGGCGTAGAGAGTGTTCTCGTCCATGAAGGTCAGGCAGAACGCGCCGCGCACGGTGGGCAGCAGCGCCAGCGCCGCCTGCTCAAGGGTGGAATCGGCGGCACCGTGCGCCAGCAGCGCACCCAGGATGTCGGAATCGGTGGTGGCGGCCGGCGCGCCGCGGGTGTCGATCAGGCCGGCAGACCGCGCGCGGGTCGCCAATTCGGCGGTGTTGACCAGGTTGCCGTTGTGCCCGAGGGCCACACCGGTACCCGCGGCGGTGTTGCGGAAGACCGGCTGGGCGTTCTCCCACGTCGTCGAGCCGGTAGTCGAGTAGCGGCAATGCCCGACCGCGACGTGTCCGTGCATGGCGGCCAGGGTCTGCTCATCGAACACCTGGCTGACCAGACCCAGGTCCTTGAAGACGAGAACCTGCGCACCGTCGGCCACGGCGATACCGGCGGCCTCCTGGCCGCGGTGCTGCAGTGCGTACAGGCCGTAGTAGGTGAGCTTGGCCACATCTTCACCGGGAGCCCAGACGCCGAAGACGCCACACTCCTCTTTGGGGTCGGTCTCGTCAGGCTCTACCGGCGCGGAGGTCACGATGGCTGCTCCCTGGGGGCTGGGGGTGACGGGGCCAGTCTACGGTCATCGGCACCGAAAAACTCAACAGCAAGATGGTTTTCGCCACCTCCGGACGGGGGTTTACCCCGTTCCGCGGCCGGTATCCGGCAACTACCGTCAGCTGGCGTGTGGAATTTAGTGACGAAGGTCGCATTTCGCTTCTGCGTCATCTACTTCGGATTGTTCTGTTTGTGGTTCGCGCAGATCACCTACGCGTTCACCGGCGTCCTCGTGCTGTGGCTGCCGCCCGGTGCGGTGATGTGGCAGATGCTGGTGACCGATCCGGTCAACAGCTGGGTGGGCCGCACGGTCTTCGGTATCGATGCCGCGATCCGCCGGGACTCGGGCAGCGGGGACCAGGCCGCGATCTGGGTATCGATCCTCTGTCTGCTGATCATCGCCGTGCTCGGCACCGCGCTGTGGTCGGTCCTGGACCGCCGGCGGACCGATTACGCCCGGCAGGCCGTCTGGTTCACGGTCTTCCTGCGGTTGTGTCTCGGCGGGCAGATGCTGTTCTACGGGTTCGCCAAGCTGATCCCCACCCAGATGCCGACCCCGCCGCTGGCGGCGCTGGTGCAACCCCTCGGCGAGTTCAGCCCGATGTCGATGCTGTGGCTGCAGGTCGGCACCTCCCATCCCTACGAAATGGCCCTCGGTGCGGTGGAGGTGACGGCAGGCCTGCTGCTGTTCTGGCCGCGCACCGCCCTGCTGGGCGCATTGTTGAGCCTGCTCAGCATGGGCCAGGTGTTCCTGCTCAACATGGCCTTCGACGTGCCCGTGAAGATCCTCTCGTTCCACCTGATGCTGATCAGCATCGTGCTTCTCGCCCCGCATCTGCGGCGTCTGGTCGATGTGCTCGTGCGCCACCGTGCTGTGCAACCGGCGCCGACGCCACGGCTGTTCGCATCGGATCGGGCGAACCGCATCGCCACCGCCGTGCAGATCGGGCTCGGGGTATGGATCAGCATCGGGCTGGCCGTCACGGGCTGGCAGGCGTGGCACGAATACGGTGACGGACGGGACAAACCAGAGCTCTACGGGATCTGGACGGTCACCGACTTCCGCGTCGACGATCGGCAGGCACCACCGCTGACCACCGACCGATTCCGTTGGCAGCGAATAATTTTCGATAAAGAGGGGGTGGTGACGATCCAGTGGATGGACGGTGACCTGCGCGACGCACCGCTACAGTTCGAGCCAGGCAGGCGGCATCTCACGATCACGACCCCGCTCCCGAAACCGGACGGTGTGACCGCTCCGGCGGTGGATCCGGCCGAGTTCGCCGAGTTCGATTTCACCAGGCCCGCACCGGATCGCTTGGAACTGGCCGGCACGGTGCAGGGTCGCCCGGTCACCATGAAGCTGGAATCGATTGATCTGGAGAGCTTTCCGTTGCGCAACCGGGGCTTCCACTGGGTGCAGGAGTACCCCTACATGCGCTAGCCGGGCAGGGTGACCAGGGGCAGTGCGTCGGCGATCTCAGCGGCCCGGGCGCCCGAGAGGTGCAGTCGGGGATCGGTCATCGCGGTCAGACCGGTGACCAGACGCAGCCAGGTGCGGGGATCGGTCTCCACCACATTGGGCGGTGTTCCGCGAGTGTGCCGGGGACCGGCGATGCACTGCACTGCGACGAACGGCGGAACCCGCACCTCGACGCTGGCGCCGGGGGCGGCCGCGGCCAGGGTGCGTGCGGTCAGCCGCACGGCGGCGGCGATATCGGCCCGGGCCGGCGCGGGTTGGGCCTCGTCGTACAACCAGTGCGCCACGGCCAATACCGCGGCGCGTGTCTCTGCCGGATCGGCAGTGCGGCGGGCCACCATCGGAATAGTGTCGCAAAGTGGCTTTCGTCGACCGGTCGGCACCGCCGTACCGGGTGGCGGGTGCAGTGGCCCTGGTGCTGCTGGCCGCCGCCGGCGTGCTGCTCTATCAGCAGTTCCGCGGTGAGTTCCGGTCGCGCGTGGAGCTCACGTTGCTCTCACCGCGCGCCGGTTTGGTGGTGGATCCGGGTACCAAGGTCACGCTGAACGGTGTCGAGATCGGTCGCGTCGGCCGGATCGCGCCGGCCTCGTCCGGTCAGGCCCGGCTGACACTGCTGGTCGATCCGCGGTACCTGTCGTTGTTGCCTGCCAATATCGGGGCAGAGATCAAGGCCACCACCGTGTTCGGCAACAAATACGTGGCGTTGGCCGCACCACGGCATCCGGTGGGACCGCATGCCCGTGCGCACGACGAGATCACCGCGACCTGGGTCAGTACCGAATTCAATTCCTTGTTCGAAACGGTGTTGGCCATCGCCGAACACGTGGACCCGGTGCAGCTGAATCAGACGCTGACCGCGACCGCCCAGGCGCTGGGCGGTCGCGGTGGCACCTTCGGGGCCGCGCTATCCGACGGCAATGCCATCCTGGCCTCGCTCAACGCGCAGCTGCCACAGTTCCGCCGCGATGTCCGCGCGGTGACGGCGCTGGCCGATGTGTACGCCGGAGCCGGTCCCGACCTGTTCGACGCGCTGTCCGCCGCGGCCACCACGGCGGATTCCGTCGACGACGAACGCGACGCCCTGGATGCGGCCCTGTTGGCCGCGGTCGGTGTCGGGGGCACCGGCACCGACATCGCCGAACGCTCCGGACCGTATCTCGCGCGCGGGGTCCAAGATCTCCTTCCCACCGCGACGCTGTTCGACTACTACAGTCCGCAACTGTTGTGCACACTGCGCAACTATCACGATGCGGCACCGCTGATGGCCCAGGTGTTCGGTGGGGACAACGGGTTCTCGCTGGCCTCGGCGGGCACCATCTTCGGCCTCGGCGGGGTCGGCAATGCCTATGTCTTCCCGGACAACCTACCGCGGGTGAACGCCCGCGGCGGCCCGGGCGGGCGTCCCGGCTGCTGGCAGAAGATCACCCGGGAGCTCTGGCCCGCACCGTATCTGGTGATGGACACCGGCTTGTCCATCGCTCCGTACAACCATGTCGAACTGGGATCGCCGATATTCACCGAGTATGTGTGGGGCCGGCAGATCGGCGCACCGACGATCAATCCCTGACCCGTTCGCCCTAGCCGCGATCCCAGCCGCGTTCCAGCCCGGCCCTGATCCGCTCGGTGTCCGCGGGAGTCCACCCTGGCGGTGGTGCCACCGCGGCCCACCCGTCGAGCACGGTGTCGCCGTAGTTGTGCCCGTGCCCGTCGGGGACGCCGGACGCATTCGTCATATCGGCGCTCACCTGCCAGAACGTCACGATCGGGTACCAGCGCATCGAGGCCGTACGGTCTGCGCCACGCGGTTCTGTCAACCAATCAGGCCGGGAGAAAACGAGATTCGGTGACCACCAGACCACCGGATCGGAGGCATGTTGCAGGAACAGCACCCGGGTGCCCTCCCATGGCGGTGCGGCGGTCCTGGTCACATCGGCGGCGTCGTAGGCCGGGGAGAAGCGCACGGTTCGGCCGTTGTCGTAGCGGGGTTCGACCTCGGTGCTCCCGGGATCTCGGCGTTGCACCAGACCACTCCACAACGAACTCTCGTGCGGCGGACCGACCCACAGCACGGCGGCGAAATCCATCTCCGCTATATCGGGTAACCACCCGAACGCCCCCTGACCGCCGTAGGAGCCCAGACTCTCGCCGTACAACAGCAGTTCCGGGCGACGGTCTTCGGGCAGCGCGGCCCAGCGGTCGTGCACGCCGGCGATCATCGCGCGCGCCGAGTCGACGGACTTCTCCCGGTCACCCAGGAACGAGATCCAGCTCGGCAGATACGAATACTGCATCGCGACGAGCGCGGTGTCACCGTTGTACATGGCTTCGATGGCGTCGGCGGCCACCGGATTCACCCAGCCGGTACCCGTGGTGGGGATCAACACCAGCACCGCGCGGTCGAAGGCATCGGTGCGTTCGAGCTCACTGAGCAGGACCGCCACCCGCTGCTCGTCATCGTCCGCGGTCTGCAAGCCCGCATACACCCGGATCGGCTCGCGGGCCGGACGTCCGTTCAGAGCGGTCAGGTCGGCCGCATCAGGACCGCCGGAGACGAAGCTACGGCCCTGATATCCCAGGGAGTCCCACGACGCGAACGAGGCCGGACTGCCGGACCGCTGGCTTGCCGAGGGCTGGCTGACCCCGGGGGCGCTGGTCGCGTTCTGCGGCTGGAACACCTGGCTGGCGCCGGCCAGGAAGCCCCGGTAGAGCACACCGTTGGCCAGCATGACACACAGCACCACCACGACGGCGGTACCGATGAAGAACGCCACCTCGCTGTGCAGGTGCCAACGCCGGATCAAGGTGCGGGCAATGAGTTTCACCAGATCGACCAGTACCCGCCAGGTCGCGATGCACGCCGCGGCGACCAACACCGCCAGAACCAGGGTGCGCATATAACCGGGGGTCGCGGGCCCCTCGATACCCATCAGCGCCGACACCTGGCGCTGCCAGCGCGCCGCGGGCACCAGCATGACCACCGGGGCAGTCAGCGCGCCGACCACCGTCGCGACCTTCATGGCGCGCAGGACCGGGGTGCGCGGTGGCCACCAGACACGTCTGCGAAGCACGAAGCGCCGCAGCAGCTTTGCCAGCAATACTCCGAGGCCGTAACCGATGGCGGCGTTGATCCCGCCGATCAATCCGGCGAAAAGCCAGTCTCTCGGTAGCAGTGAGGGTGTCAGCGAGATGCAGAAGAACAACGCACCGACGGCGACACCGACGAAATCGAGTCGGACCAAGCTCCAGCCCCATACCAGTACGGGGTGCCGGACCGAGGTCCGCTCGATCACCCGAACAACCCGGGCAGCACGCCCTCGGAGGTGGCTCGCAGCTCGTCGAGCGTGATGCTGAACTGGCCCTGGACTTCCAGGGAGTCGCTGCCCTCGTCTGAGACGCCCACCCGGTCCACCGGCAGTCCGCGCGCCTCGCACATGGACCGGAATCGGCTCTCCTCGGTGCGCGGCACCGCCACCAGAACCCGGCCCGCCGATTCGGAGAACAGGAAGACGAAGGGATCCACCCCCTCGGGCAGCACCACCCGCGCACCGGTCTCGCCCGCGAGGGCGGCCTCGACGATCGCCTGGATCAACCCGCCTTCGCTCAGATCATGTGCCGCGGAGACCAATCCGTCCCGCGAGGCCGCGGTCAGCACCTCGGCAAGCAGCCTTTCCCGCGCCAGGTCGACCTTCGGGGGCACACCGCCGAGGTGATCACCGGTGACCTGCGCCCAGATCGACCCGTCGAACTCGTCGCGGGTGTCACCGAGCAGCAGCAACGTTTCACCGGGCTCGTTGCCGAGCCCGGTGGGGATGCGCCGGGCGACATCGTCGATCACCCCGAGCACACCGACCACCGGGGTCGGCAGGATCGCCGTGCTGCCGGTCTGGTTGTAGAAGCTGACGTTGCCGCCGGTGACCGGGATACCA
This sequence comes from Mycolicibacterium neoaurum ATCC 25795, assembly GCF_000691525.1. Taxonomy (GTDB): domain Bacteria; phylum Actinomycetota; class Actinomycetes; order Mycobacteriales; family Mycobacteriaceae; genus Mycobacterium; species Mycobacterium neoaurum. The sequence goes on along the minus strand of NZ_JMDW01000003.1, from coordinate 109,842 downwards.
AGGGCCGCACAGCCGTCGGCGAGCCCGCGGACGGCCTGGGAGAACTGCCACATGACACCGGGATCCTCCGGCGAGCCGAAGTTCAGGCAGTTGGTCACCGCGACCGGGGTGGCCCCGGTCACCGCGACATTGCGGTAGGCCTCTGCGAGTGCCAGCTGCGCACCCGTGTACGGGTCGAGCTGGGTGTAGCGGCCCGAGGCGTCGGTCGAGATGGCGACACCGCGGCCGGTCTGCTCGTCGATGCGCAGCACGCCACCGTCGGCATGCTCGGCCAGCACGGTGTTACCGCGCACATAGCGGTCGTACTGCTCGGTGATGAACGCGCGGCTGCACAGGTGTGGGCTGCCCAGCAACGCCAGCAGGGTCGCCTTGAGCTCCTCGCCGGTGGCCGGGCGGGCCAGCTTGGCCGAGGTGTCGGCGATCAGCGCGTCCTGGGTGTCCGGGCGCGCGACCGGACGCTGGTACACCGGGCCCTCATGAGCGACGGTGCGCGGCGGCACGTCCACGACGGTCTCACCATGCCAGGTGATCTCGAGGCGATCACCATCGGTGACCTCGCCGATGACGCTGGCCAGCACATCCCATTTGCGGCAGACGGCCAGGAACTTCTCGACGTTTTCCGGTGTGACGACCGCACACATCCGTTCCTGCGATTCGCTGGACAGGATCTCGGCCGGGGTCATATCGGCGGCGCGCTGCGGGACCGCATCCAGCTCCACCCGCATGCCACCGTCGCCGGCGGAGGCCAATTCAGAAGTGGCACATGACAATCCAGCCCCGCCGAGGTCCTGGATGCCAACCACCAGATCGGCGGCGTAGAGCTCCAGGCAGCACTCGATGAGCACCTTCTCCATGAAGGGATCGCCGACCTGCACGGCGGGCAGTTTCTTGCGACCCGGACCGGATCCTTCGTCACCGCCGAAGGTCTCACTGGCCAGCACCGACACCCCGCCGATACCGTCCAGGCCGGTGCGGGCGCCGAACAGGATGATCTTGTTCCCGGTGCCCGAGGCGAAGGCCAGGTGCAGGTCCTCCTTGCGCAGCACGCCCACACACAGCGCGTTCACCAGCGGGTTGCCGGCATAGGACGGGTCGAAGACCGTCTCACCGCCGATATTGGGCAGGCCCAGGGAGTTGCCGTAACCGCCGATACCGCGCACCACGCCGTCGAGCACCCGGCGGGTGTCGGGCGCATCGGCGGCACCGAAACGCAACTGGTCCATCACCGCGACCGGGCGGGCACCCATGGCCATGATGTCGCGGACGATGCCGCCGACACCGGTGGCCGCGCCCTGGTAGGGCTCCACATAGGACGGGTGGTTGTGCGATTCGACCTTGAAGGTGACCGCCCAGCCGTCGCCGATGTCGACCACGCCGGCATTCTCGCCGATCCCGGCCAGCATGCCTGCGCGCATCTCGTCGGTGGTGGTCTCACCGAAATAGCGCAGATGCACCTTGGAGGACTTGTAGGAGCAGTGTTCGCTCCACATCACCGAGTACATGGCCAGCTCGGCGTCGGTGGGGCGGCGGCCGAGAATCTCGCGTATCCGCTGGTACTCGTCGTCCTTGAGGCCCAGTTCCCGGAAGGGCTGGGGTTGGTCGGGCGACGCTGCGGCGCGCTCGACGGTATCGATTTCCTGCGGGTGCGCGGATGTCACCCGAACAGTTTATTCGCTCCGCGTCACCGGTGACGCCGCGCCGCCACCGGGGATCTCACCCGGCGGGGATCAGTGCCCGCCGGAGACGCAGAACGCGTTGCCGTCCGGATCGGAAAGCACCACCCAGCGGAACGCGTCGCCGATATCGTGCCTTCCGGTCTCGGTGGCGCCGAGCGCGATCAGCCGCGTCACCTCGGCCTCCAGATCGGGCGCCGAGAAATCCACGTGCACCCGGTTCTTGCCCGCCGTCGGGTCCGGCACGCGCTGGAACCCGAGCCGGGGCCCGCTCGGCAACGCCACCATGACGAATTCGCCGGGCATCTCGGCGTTGAGCGTGCCGCCGGTGGCGTCGGTCCACCATTGGGCGAGACGGTCCGGATCGGTGCAGTCGAAGGTGATCATTTCTGGGCTGAGCGTCATGAGCGCACCATAGGGCAGTGCTCTGACATTTCCGGTGGCATTTTCGCCCGCCGCGGACCGCCGCGCGCAACCGGCACAATCGTCATATGCAGCGGCTGGTCTTCAGTGGTCACATCGCGGGCTTCGGCACCGACGCCGGGGTCCGGTTCGTCGTGGGAGTCTGGCACAGTTCACCGTTCGGCCGCTTCGCCGATGTGATGGTGCAGACCCGCGATGACACCCGCATCCTGCTGGCACCCAGCGCCGAGATCGCCGAGTTCGTCTCGGCCACATACTCCTTCGACGAGATCCGGGTGGCTCCGGTATCCGCCGATCTGGACGACGACCGGCTGCGTGTGCGCACCGACAGCCTCGACGTCACGGTGCGCCTCGGCGGTGCCGCCCGGTTCGACGGGCTGCTGCGGCTGGTGCCCGCACCGTTGGCGCGGGCACCGTGGTGGCTTCGCCTAATCAATCCGATCGCCGCGGTGCTGGTGCCCGGCGTGCATACCGCGGGCAGTGCGGGCAACGGTAGGCGCGAGTACTACGGGGTCCGGCGCACCCGGCAGATCGACTCGGTCTCGGGGACATTCGGGGGCGTCGCCCTCGGCGGGCCCGCCGACCTGCACCCGCCGGTGCGGTTCGGGTTCTCGTCGGCACCGACCGACCCTCAACTGGTGACGGTCACCACCACGATCGACCTGCCCTGACGGCTGTGACCGGGCTGGCGTGATTCAGGCCGGCGCCAGGAACGCCTGCAAGGCGGCCGCGTAGTCGGCCACGTCATGGGCGCCCATGATCTCGCGGGCCGAGTGCATGGCCAGCTGGGCTGCCCCGACGTCGACGGTGGGGATACCGGTGCCCGCCGAGGTCATCGGCCCGATCGTCGAACCGCACGGCAGGTCGGCGCGGTGCTCGTAGCGTTGCAGCGGGACACCCGCTTGGGCACAGGCCAGCGCGAACGCTGCCGCCGTGCGCCCGTCGGTGGCGTAACGCAAGTTGGGGTGCACCTTGAGCACCGGGCCACCGTTGACCTCGATCAGGTGACCGGGCTCATGGCGCTCCGGATAGTTCGGGTGGGTGGCATGTGCCATATCGCCGGAGGCGACCATCGATTGCGAGAGCCGGCGCAGGAAGTCCTGCCGGTCACCACCGGCGGCCAGGGTGATGCGCTCCAGCACCGTCATCAGCAGATCGGACTGGGCACCGTGATCGGACTGCGAGCCGACCTCCTCGTGATCGAAGAGTGCCAGCACCGGCACCTGCCCGCTCGGTTGCGCGGCCAGCAGCGCGTGCACCCCGGCATGGCAGGTGACCTGGTTGTCCAGCCTCGGCGCGCTGACGAAATCACCGTCCACCCCGGTCACCGCGGACCGGGTCAGATCGTGGGTCATCAGGTCGAAACCGAGCACATCGGATTCGCGCACGCCGGCCTGCTCGGCGACATAGCCCACAAAGGAGCGTCGCTCACCGGTCCCCCAGACGGCATTGACATGCCGCTGTGGGTCCGGGCTGACACCCTTGCGGTCCTCGGAGAGATGGATCGCCAGTTGCGGGACCCGCAGAATCGGTTCGTCGATGCGGATCAGTCGATCCATCACGGTGGTTCCCGCACGCACCGACAGCCGGCCGCTGATGCCGAGATCGCGGTCCAGCCAGGAGTTCAGCCAGGCCCCGCCGTAAGGCTGCAGGGCGACCACCTGCCAACCGGCCACCACCCGGTCGGGATGCTGCTTGACCCGCAGGTTGGGGCTGTCGGTGTGCCCGCCGACGATCCGGAACGGCAGATCGCCGGGCGTCGAGTCCCAGGCCACCAGCGAACCGGCCCGCACGAGAAAGAATCTGCCGCCCGAGTCGGGCCAGGCATCGGATTCGGACAATTCGGTGTAACCGGCGGCCGCCAGCTGCCGCGCGACCGTCGCGCACACGTGGAACGGGGACGGCGAGGCGTCGATGAACTCACACAGGCTCTGGGGGGTAGCAGGCATCTTTTCATCTTGACCGGTGCGACGCCGTCCGGCCGCGCTAGGGTCTGCGATGTGTCCGATCTTGTTCCGCAGGCGGTGCTCGCACCCTTGACCCCGGCGGCCATCTTCATGGTGGCCACGATCGACGACGGCGGCGAACAGATCGTGCACGATGCCCTGGGCGATATCTCTGGTCTGGTCCGCGCCATAGGCTTCCGCGATCCGACCAAGCATCTGTCGGTGATCACATCGATCGGATCGCAGGCCTGGGACCGGTTGTTCAGCGGGCCCCGGCCGGCCGAACTGCATCCGTTCATCGCGCTGGAAGGGCCGCGGCACACCGCCCCGTCGACACCGGGTGATCTGTTGTTCCACCTCCGGGCCGAATCACTGGACGTGTGTTTCGAATTGGCCGGCAAGATCGTCGCAGCGATGGATGGTGCCATCACCATCGTCGACGAGGTGCACGGCTTCAAGTTCTTCGACAACCGCGACCTGCTCGGTTTCGTCGACGGCACGGAGAACCCGGACGGCCCGGTAGCCGTGAGCGCCAGCCAGATCGGCGATGAAGACCCCGATTTCGCCGGTGGCTGTTACGTGCACGTACAGCGCTATCTACACGACATGTCGGCGTGGAACGCGCTGTCGGTCGAGGAGCAGGAGCGGGTGATCGGACGCACCAAACTCGACGACATCGAACTCGACGACGCGGTGAAGCCGGCCAATTCCCATGTGGCGCTGAACGTCATCTCCGACGAGCAGGGCAACGAGTTGAAGATCCTGCGTCACAACATGCCCTTCGGTGAGATCGGCAAGGGCGAATTCGGCACCTACTACATCGGGTACTCGCGCACCGCGGCGGTCACCGAGCGGATGCTGCGCAACATGTTCATCGGCGATCCGCCCGGCAACACCGACCGCATCCTGGAGTTCTCCACCGCGGTCACCGGTTGCCTGTTCTTCACCCCGACGGCCGATTTCCTCGACGACCCGCCACCCATGCCCGGGGCGACCGAACCGGTCCCCGCAGTAGCCGCCAGCACGCCCACGTATTCCGGTTCACTGTCGATCGGCAGCCTGAAAGGACAACCCCAATGAACAACCTGTATCGCGAACTGGCACCGATCACCGACGAGGCATGGGGGGAGATCGAGCAGGAGGCCACCCGCACCTTCAAGCGGCATATCGCCGGGCGTCGGGTTGTCGACTGCACCGGCCCGACCGGCGCCACCACCGCGGCCGTATCCACCGGCCATCTGCTGGACGTGACCTCCCCGGGTGACGGTGTCATCGCGCACCTTCGCGACAGCCGTCCGTTGGTTCGACTGCGGGTGCCGTTCACCATCACCCGCGATGCCATCGACGACGTGGAACGCGGCTCGCAGGACTCGGACTGGGATCCGGTCAAGGACGCCGCCAAGAAGCTGGCATTCGCCGAGGACCGGGCGATCTTCGAGGGTTACGCGGCGGCCAACATCCAGGGCATCCGGGCGGGCAGCTCGAATCCCGGCCTGGCGCTGCCCGAGGATCCGCGCGGCTATCCCGACGTGATCGCCCAGGCGCTCTCGGAGCTGCGGCTTGCCGGTGTCGACGGTCCCTACTCGGTGCTGCTGTCGGCCGACGCGTACACCAAGGTCAGCGAGACGACCGAACACGGCTACCCGCTGCGCGAACACCTGAACCGAGTGGTCGACGGGGACATCATCTGGGCCCCGGCCATCGATGGTGCCTTCGTGTTGTCCACCCGCGGAGGCGATTTCGATCTGCAGCTGGGCACCGATGTGTCGATCGGCTATCTGAGCCACGACGCCGACACCGTGCAGCTCTACCTACAGGAGACCTTCACCTTCCTGAACTACACCGCAGAGGCGTCGGTCGCGCTGTCCGCCTGATCCCCCGGCCCGGCCGGGTGTCTCAGCGCTTGTCGTCGGGCTCGGGTTTGAGGTGCCGCCACCAGCAGGCGATGTAGATGCTCATGGAGGTGACCAGGGCCACCACCACCCAGAGCACCACGGTGACGTCCACCCACGCGCCCATGGGAGGCCCGTCGGGCAGCGCGTTGCGCAGCGGCACGACGGCGAACAGCATCGCCGCGAACCATGTCGTCATCGGCGGCTGGAACTTGCGTCGATTGCGCAGGGTCTGCACCGCGACGACCACACCGAGCACGGCGATGGTGATCAATGCGCCCACGATGATCGCGGCGAACGCGGCGGTGCTCGGCGACCGGTGCAGGTTCACGCGGTACGCAGAGGATGCGTCGGACTCACCGTGCGAGGGGATGCTGAACATCCAGCCGGGCACCCGGTCGACGAACGTTGCCCACGTCGGCTCGGGAGTCCGGTCGTCGCCGCTGACCACCGACACGGTGATGGGTCCGGAGTGATACCGGTCGAACGGGTAGGCACCGGGGTCGCCGCCGATGGTCAGCGCCACCGGAAAGACACCGGGCACGGTGCCCTCTGGCCAGCTGCGAGTAGTGGGTGTGACGGCCGAATAGATTGTGACACTGAGGTCTTCGGTAAGGCCCTGCGTGTCCGGATCGATCAGGCCCGGGCCCGGGGTGACGGTGACATTGGCAACCATCTCACCTTTGACCGCGTGCACCTCCTCAAGGTCGAAGGTGACCGAGGTTCGGTCCGCCTGCGGCTGGTCGACCGGTATCTCCTGTGGCCCTCCGAGACCGGTGGCCGCGTACAGGACGATCGTCGTGACGTATGCCGCGAGGATGGCGAGGACCCCGAGCACGACACGAATCTTCATATGGGCCCTTCCGATGAACTCGCTCGCCGAATGTCCGAACCGGATGAGCGGGCGCGAACATCAGCAGTCTAAGTCCGCGGACACCTCATCGACGACGGACGCGACCGTCGTGATGGCCACCAAAAATTCGGTGCGTTGAATCGCGGGTCAGGCCGTCAGCACCGCATCGAGTGCGGAGTAGAACAGACCGAGGCCGTCATCGGAGGGACCGGTCAACGGCTCGGTGGCGTGCTCGGGATGGGGCATCAATCCGACGACGCGGCCGTTGGCCGAGCTGACCCCGGCGATACCGCGCATCGACCCGTTCAGGTTCTCGCGGTACCGGAAGACCACCCGGCCCTCCCCCTCGAGCTCGTCGAGCACCTGCGTCGACGCCACGTAACGGCCCTCGCCGGACTTCAACGGCACCAACAGATCTGCGTCCTGCTCGTAGCGGGTCGTCCACGCCGTGGAATTCGATGCCACCTGCAGCCACACGTCACGGCAGATGAAGTGCAGTCCCTCGTTGCGGGTCAGCGCCCCAGGCAGCAAACCGGATTCGCACAGCACCTGAAAACCGTTGCAGATGCCCAGGACCGGCAGTCCCTTGGCCGCCGCATCGACGACAGAACGCATCACCGGCGCGAAGCTCGCGATGGCACCGGCACGGAGATAGTCACCGTAGGAGAAGCCGCCGGGCACCACGACCGCGTCGACACTCTTGAGATCGGCGTCGGCATGCCACAGGCTGACCGCTTCCCCGCCGGCCAGCCGGACGGCGCGGGCGGCGTCGACATCGTCGAGCGTGCCGGGGAACGTGATGACGCCGATCTTGCCGGCGGCGCCGACGGTCACGAATTCTCCCGGCTCACCGAGAACTCCTCGATGACGGTGTTCGCCAGCAGCGACTCGGCGATCTCGTTGAGCGCCTCGTCGGACACCGAATCGTCGACCTCGAGCTCGAATCGCTTGCCTTGGCGCACATCGGACACGCCGTCGTGGCCGAGTCGGCCCAGCGCGCCGACGATGGCCTGTCCCTGCGGGTCGAGGATCTCGGCCTTGGGCATCACGTGCACTACGACGCGGGCCACGGGCGCTCCTTCTTGGGTTCGGTACGGGTCGTGAACGGTCATAACTGTACCGGCGCGCCGTCGGGCCACAATGGACCCATGCAACTGACGCACTTCGGCCACTCGTGCCTGCTCGCGAGCTTCCCGGATGGCACCGGAAAACAGACAACGGTGCTGTTCGACCCGGGCACCTTCTCGCATGGTTTCGAGGGCATCACCGGACTCGACGCGATCATGATCACCCATCAGCATCCCGACCATGCCGATCCCGCCCGGCTACCGGCGCTGGTGGCGGCAAACCCGCAGGCCGCGCTGTACGCCGACCCGCAGACCGCGGCGCAGCTCGGCGGCGGCTGGCGGGCCGTGCACGCCGGGGACAGCTTCACCCTGGGGCACCTGTCGGTGCGCGGGGTCGGGGGCACCCATGCGGTCATCCACCCCGAGCTGCCGGTGATCGACAACACGTCCTATCTCATCGGCGATGCCGACCACCCGGCCAGGTTGATGCATCCCGGCGATGCGCTGTTCGTGCCCGGCGAACCGGTCGACGTGCTGGCCACGCCGGCGGCCGCACCCTGGATGAAGGTGTCCGAGGCCGTGGATTACCTGCGCGCCGTCGCGCCGGCCCGGGCGGTGCCCATCCATCAGGGCATCATCGAGGCGTCCGCGCGGGGCATCTTCTACGGCAGGCTCTCGGAGATGACCGACACCGACTTCCAGGTGCTCGATCCCGAGAACGGAACCCAGTTCTGATCCCGCGCCGGATCCTGCTGTGGTGGCCGCCGATCGGCATCACGGCGATGGTGCTGCTCGGAGTGGTAGTCGGCCGCGGGCCGACGGCCTTCGACGATTCGGCGCTGACGGTGCTGCAGCGCATCTTCGGTCCCGAGCCGATCTGGATGCTCTACTTCAGCTGGTCGCTGACGATGATGGTGACACTGGCCATCGCCGTGCTGATCGCGCTGATCCGGCGGAGGTGGCGGCTGGCGGTGGTGGTGGCACTCTGTCCGCTGGTGTCGGTGCTCATCACCCGGCTGCTCAAACCGGTGTTCGGACGCTACAAGGGCGATGCGTTGGCCTATCCGAGCGGACACACCGCGGTCGCCATCACGGTCACGGCGATGCTGGTGGTGGCCACCGGTTACGTGCTGTGGGTGGCGGTGCTGGCCGGGGTGGTCGGGGTGATCGGCGCCCTGAGCATGGCCACCACCGATCTGCACTACCTGACCGACAACATCGGTTCGGTGTTCTTCGCCACCGCGATGGTGTGCCTGGCCATCCTGGCCGCCGGGCCTCAGGCGGTGGCGTCCGCGGCGGCGCGGCCCGCCGCCCGGCCGGAGAACACGCACCCGCCGAGGAACGTGCCCTCCAAGGAGCGGTAACCGTGTACCCCGCCGCCGCCGAATCCGGCGGCCTCGCCGGCGGCGTACAGCCCGTCGAACACCGTGCCGTCCTGGCGTAGCGCGCGGGCCTGCAAATCGGTTTCCAGACCGCCCAACGACTTCCTGGTCAGGATGTGCAGTTTCACCGCGATCAGCGGTCCGGCCTTCGGATCGGTCAGCCGGTGCGGCGCGACCACCCGCGCGATCCGGTCCGGCAGGTACTCGCGGGCGCCGCGGATCGCGGTGATCTGGCTGTCCTTGCTGAATTTGTTGGCCACTTCCCGGTCGCGCGCGGTGACTTCGGCCTCGACGGTGGCGTAGTCAAGCGGTTCGACATCGGGGACGTTGTTCATCGCGGCCACCAGCTCCCGCAACGTGTTCCCGGTGACGAAGTCGACACCCTTGTCGACGAAGGCACGCACCGGCGCCGGTCCGCCATCACGTCCGCGGGCGAGCACCGCCCGGACGCTGCGCCCAGTCAGGTCGGGATTCTGTTCCTGACCGGACAGCCCGAACTCCTTGGCGATGATGCGGGCATTGAGCACGAACCAGGTGTAGTCCTGGCCGGTGGTGGCGATGTACTCCAGCGTGCCCAGGGTGTCGAAACCCGGGTACAGCGGCACCGGCAGGCGCTTGCCGGTGGCGTCCAGCCAGAGCGACGACGGGCCGGGCAGGATCCGAATGCCGTGATCGGGCCAGATCGGGTCGTAGTTGGTGATGCCCTCGGTGTAGTGCCACATCCGGTCGCTGTTGATAATGCTCGCCCCGGCCGACTCGCTGATCTGCAGCATCCGGCCGTCGACGTGCGCGGGCACCCCGGACAGCAGCTGCTTGGGCACCCGCCCCATCCGGGCCGGCCAGTTCTTGCGCACCAGCTCGTGGTTGCCGCCGATACCGCCGCTGGCCACGATGACGGCCTGGGCGCGAAACGCGAACTCACCGACGGTGTTGCGTGACGATGGTGCGCCGCGCGGCGCATCGGAGGGCTCCAGCACCGCGCCGCGCACCCCGACCACCGACCCGTTCTCGACGATCAGCTCGTCGACACGATGACGGTGGGCGAACCTCGCCCGCGGTTGTCGATGCAGCCGGCGCGCAAAGACGTCGACCAGCGCGGGTCCGGTTCCCCAGGTGATGTGGAACCGCGGCACCGAGTTGCCATGCCCCAGCGCACCGTATCCACCGCGTTCGGCCCAGCCGACCATCGCGAAGGTCTGTAACCCGCGCTCACGCAACCAGCTGCGCTTCTCCCCCGCGGCGAAGTCCACGTAGGCATGCGCCCACTGGCGCGGCCAGTGGTCCTCCTCGCGGTCGAAGCCCGCGCTGCCGAGCCAGTCCTGCAGGGCCAGTTCGTGGCTGTCACGGATGCCGAGGCGGCGTTGTTCGGGGCTGTCGACCAGGAACAGCCCACCGAAGGACCAGTACGCCTGCCCGCCGATGTTGGCGGCATTCTCCTGGTCGACGATCAGCACGCGGCGTCCGCGTTCGATCAGCTCCGCAGCGGCGACCAGTCCGGCCAGTCCCGCACCCACCACGATCACATCGGCATCAGCCATGCCGACCAAACTAGCCGTCAGGCGGCGTCGGTGAGGGCGGGATCGGCCTCCCACCGATAGGTGTCGGGGCGGCAGCCGTGCCCCACAGCCAGGTCGATGGCGTCGAAGACGGCCCGGCGCGGGCCGGCCTCGGCGAGCTGGCGGGCCGAGACCACCAGCCGCACGGTCCCGCCCCGGCGGGCGGTGCGTTCGGCGGACAGCACCAGCGTGCGGCACCACCACGGTTCGGTCAGGAATCCGGCACCGATACCGAGCACCCGGTTGCGCTCGGTGTGGCGGCGCACCAGGTCGGTGACCCCGGTGAGACCGGCCAGCAGCCGGAAGCCGTTGCGCGGCAATGCCGCGACGGCGCCGTCGGATACCGTCCATCCGGGGGCGGCGAACAGCCTCGTGCGCAGTCCGAGGTGTTCCATCGCCCGGTCGGCGCCCATCAGCCGCAGATTCGCCTCGTGCGCGGGCAGGGTGGCGAACTCGCTGCGGCGCTTCTTGGTGGCGGCCTCGTCGAACCCGTGCAGCACGATGGCATCCCCGGCGGCGCGGCGCTCGGCCAGCCAGCCCACCGTGCGTGGGTCATGTTCCAGCCGGTATCCGCCCTTCAGGCGCGGGGCCACCAGCAGCGAAACCGGGATGCCGCGGTTGTCGAGGTCCTCGCAGAACCTGTCGGCGGCGCCCATGGTGCGGTCCCTGATCCCGGAGATCGAGACGATCAGTTCGGCAGTCACACCCGCAGTCTGGCAACGTCAGATGTCGCGACGGTTGCGAACACCCGGACACCAGTTGGCTATCTGGGGAGTACGGCCTCGATGGCGCTGAGCACCTCGGGGGCATCGGGTTCGGTTTGCGGCCGGAACCGGTTGACCACCGTGCCGTCCGGTCCGATCAGGAACTTCTCGAAGTTCCACTGGACATCGCCCGCCGTTCCCTCCGCGTCGGCCGCTTTGGTGAGCTCGGCGTAGAGCGGATGCCGGTTCGCACCGTTGACATCGGTCTTGGCCAGCAGTGGGAAGGTCACCCCGTAGGTCGAGGAGCAGAAGGATTGGATCTCCTCGGCCGTCCCGGGCTCCTGTCCCATGAACTGGTTGCACGGCACCCCGACGACGGTCAGACCGCGTGCGGCGTAGTCGCGTGCCAGCTTCTCCAGGGCGGTGTACTGCGGGGTCAGACCACATTTCGAGGCGACGTTGACCACCAGCGTTGCGCCATCGGACAATTCGCTCAGTGTCGCGGCACCACCGTCGAGCGTGGTCAGCGGTATCTCGTGCAAGCTCACCATCTCGACGCTAGCGGCCCATCCTGCCCGACGCTAGAGTTTGGGTCCGCCGAACAGGCTGTGCACCTGTCCCTGCCCGTGATTCTCCGGGTCGGCGGTGGCCAAGATCCAGGCATACTGGAAGGCCGCCTCCTTCCAGCGCTCATATCGCCCGCTGATCCCGCCGTGCCCGGCCACCATCTCGGTCTTCAGCAGCACCCTGGCGGTATCGGGAGCCAGTTGCGCGTGCCGCAGGGCGGCGACCCACTTGGCCGGTTCGGTGTAGTAGACCCTGGTGTCGTTGAGCGAGGTCATCGCCAGCACGGCCGGGTAGTCCAGCGACGCGACATTCTCGTACGGCGAGTACGCCTTCATGTACTCGTAGACATCCTTGTCCGCCAGCGGGTTTCCCCATTCGTCCCATTCGGTCACGGTCAACGGCAGGGACGGATCCAAGATGGTGGTCAGCGGGTCGACGAAGGGCACCTGGGCCAGCACCCCGGCGAACAGGTGCGGGGCGATGTTGAGCACCGCACCGACCAGCAGACCACCGGCACTACCGCCGAGTGCGACCAGATTGGTGGGCCGGGTCAGGTCGGTGGTGATCAGATGCTCGGCAACGGCGACGAAGTCGGTGAACGAGTTCGCCTTCTTGAGTAGCTTGCCGTCCTCGTACCAGGGCCGCCCCAATTCGCCGCCGCCGCGGACATGCGCGACGGCGAACACCATGCCGCGGTCCAGCAGGGACAGCCGCGCGATGGAAAACCGCGGGTCCTCGCAGGATTCGTAGGCACCGTAGCCGTACAGCAGCGTCGGCGCAGGGAACGCCAGGCCGGCCCGGTGCACAATCGAGATCGGGATCCGCGCACCGTCGGCGGCGACGGCCCAATCGCGGCGTTCGACGTAATCCTCGGGTCGGTAGTCGCCCAGCACGGGTTGCTCGCGCAACAGCGTCCGCTCGCCGGTGACCAGATCCAGGTCGTAGATGCGCACCGGAATCACCCAGGACACCGCGCCGACCCGCAGCTTCGGCGAGGAAAAGTTCGGGTTGCCGCCCAGGCCCGCCGACATCAGCTCGGATTCGAAGGCGATCTCGGTCGGCACACCGTAGGAGCCATCGGATTCGATGGGCCACAGCTGAATACGGGGCAACGCCTCGCGGCGGTAGCTGACCACCAGATGCGTTGCGAAGGCGTCGACCCCGTCGAGGCGGACATCATCGCGGTGCTCGATCAGCGTCCGAAACGCGGTCGGGTCGCTGACCGGTGCGTCCACCAGGGTGAAGTTGACCGCGCCGTCGTTGTGCAGGATCAGGAATCGGTCCTCACCGCCGACCACCGCGTGCTCGACGGAGTATTCGACGCCGTCGCGCCGCGGCAGGACGACCGTGAACGGCGCTTCCGGATCGGCTGCGTCGGCGTAGCGGATCTCGGTGGTGATCGCGCTGCCCGCGGCGATGATGACGTACTTGTCGCTGCGAGTGCGCCCGACGCCCAGCCAATATCGTTCGTCTGCCTCGTGGTACACCTTCTGGGCGGGCAGCCCGGAGCCGAGACGATGCCGCCACACGGTATCGGGACGCCATGCGTCGTCGACGGTGACGTAGTACACCGACTGGTTGTCCGCAGCCCAGGTCACCCCGGAGCCGATGCCGACGATGGTGTCCTCGTAGAGCTGGTTGGTGCGTAAGTCCTTGAACCGCAGGGTGTACCGCTCGTCGCCCTTGACGTCGACCGAGTAGGCCAGGATGTTGCCGTCGACGCTCACACTGACCGCGCCGAGGGAGAAGAACTCGTGCCCCTCGGCCTCGACGTTCTCGTCGAGCAGGATCTGCTCACCGGCGACCGCGGTGTTCTCGTCGAGCTCGGGGGGCGTCCAGTCGTCCGGATCGCTGATCGGGCAACGGCAGTGCACGCCGTACTGCTTGCCCTCGAAGCTACGCGCGTAGTACCACCAGTTGTCGCGGCGGGTCGGGATGGAGAGATCGGTCTCCTTGGTGCGCGCCTTGATCTCGTCGAAGATCCGCTGCCGCAGCGGCGCCAGCACGGCGGTGGCCGCCTCGGTGTGGGCGTTCTCGGCCTCCAGGTGCGCAATGACCTCCGGATTGTCCTTCTCGCGCAACCATTCGTAGGGATCGATGAACACATCCCCGTGGTGCTCGCGGCGGTGCTCGACCCGCTTGGCCACCGGGGCCGGGGCGTCGCTCAGCGGCTGTTGATTCGCTCCGCGAGCGTCGCTCATGCGCCGATCCAATCAGAGAAACTCAAACCCGAAATCCTCTCGTAGGCCTCGATATAGCGGGCCCGGGTGGCGGCCGCGATCTCGGCGGGCAGCGGTGGCGGTGGCGCATCACCGTTGCGGTCCCACCCCGAGTCCGGCCCGGTCAGCCAGTTACGGACGAACTGCTTGTCATAGCTGGGCTGCACCACGCCCTCCTGGTACGAGTCCGCCGGCCAGTACCGCGACGAGTCCGGGGTCAGCACCTCGTCGGCGAGCACCAGTTCACCGGCGGTGTCCCCACTGGTCGAGATACCGAACTCGAACTTCGTATCGGCAACGATGATGCCCTTGCTCAACGCGTGCTCGGCGGCGCGCGCGTAGATCTTCAGCGTGGCCTCGCGCAACCTGGCGGCGCGCTCGGCACCCACCAGTTCAACGACCGCGTCGAAGGAGACGTTCTCGTCGTGCGCACCGATCTCGGCCTTGGTGGCCGGGGTGAACAGCGGCTCGGCGAACTTGCTGGCCTCGACCAGGCCGGCCGGCAACTCGATCCCGCACACCGAGCCCGAGCTCTGGTAGTCCAGCAACCCCGAGCCGGTCAGGTAACCGCGGGCCACGCACTCCACCGGCAGCATCTCCAACGCGCGGACCACCAGGGCGCGGCCGAGCACCTCCTGCGGGATGCGCTCGTCGTCCGGCGGTCCGGCCAGGTGGTTGGGCACGGCGAGGTGGTCGAAGAAGAACACGCTCATCGCGGTGAGGATCCGGCCCTTGTCCGGAATCTCGGTGTCCAGGATGTGGTCGAACGCCGATATGCGGTCGGAGGCGACGAACAGCAGATGGTCGGCGTCGATGCGGTACAACTCGCGTACCTTGCCGCTGGCCAGATGCTGGTAGTCGGTCAGAGCTGGGCGCATTGGCCCACCCTATGTGCTGGGATCTTCTCCATGAGACTGCGGTACCTGCCCTACGCGACCAAACCCGGTCGGTTGCTGGCCCAGATCGTCAGCGATGTCGTCGTCATCGCATGGACCGCGATCTGGGTGCTGGTCGGCAGCGCGGTGTATGCCGCCGTCGCCACCATCGCCGAAGTGGGCCGTCAGGTACACGACGGCGCCGACGGCGTCTCCGGCAGCCTCGACTCCGCAGGCAACAGCGTCGACGATGTGCCGCTGATCGGCAACGGGCTGAGCGGACCGTTGCGCGCTGCCAGCGATGCGGCCGCCGAGATCGCCGGCGCGGGTCAGAATCTCGATTCCACGGCGAGTTGGCTGGCCTGGGTGCTGGCGGTCGCGGTGGCGGCGACACCGATCCTTGCGGTGGCCATGCCGTGGCTCTACCTGCGGATTCGATTCTTCCGCCGAAAGTTGACGGTGCTGACGCTGGCCTCGACGCATGCCGGGCAGGAACTGTTGGCCATGCGGGCGCTGGCCAACCGTCCGCTGGCCAAGCTGACGGCGGTGGATCCCGATCCGATCGGGGCGTGGCGTCGTGACGACCGCCTTGCCATCCGCGGTCTGGCGTTGCTCGAACTGCACGCGGCGGGCGTGCGCCTGTAGGGACGTGGGCACGCACGCCCACCGGACGGTGAGTTAGCGTGCCCTTATGTCGTCGGCCGTCGCAGTCAGCATCCGCGACCGCCGCCCCGCCGGTCTGCTCCTGGCCGTCGCGATGCTGGGGCTGATGTGCGTGCTCAGTCTGGCGATCGGCACCGAGAGCGTCGGGCTCTCGACGGTGTGGCAGGCCGTGACCGATTACACCGATAGCGGTGATCAGTGGATCGTGCACGACCTGCGCATCCCGCGGACCGTGCTGGGCATCGTGGTCGGCATCGCGTTGGGTCTGTCGGGGGCCTTGATCCAGGGCCTGACCCGTAATCCGTTGGCGGACAGCCAGATCCTGGGCATCGATGCCGTCGCCGGACTGTTCGTCGTGGCCGCGATCGCCTTCCTGCACATGAGTTCGCTGTTGACCTACGTCTGGTTCGCCTTCCTCGGCGCGGCGGTCGCCATGGTGCTGGTCTACCTGGTGGGGACCGCCGGTCGCGCCGTCGTGACCCCGGTGCGGATGCTGTTGGCCGGTGTCGCGGTGGGTGCGGTCGCCGACGGTGTCTCCTTCACCATCCGGCTGCAGAACCCGCGGGCCTTCGACTCGATGCGATTCTGGGATGCCGGTGCGCTCGACGGCCGCGGTCTGGACGGAGTGTGGGTGGTGACGCCGTTCATCGTGGTGGGCGCGGTGTTGTGCTTCTACGTCAGTCGCGGACTCAACGCGATCGCGCTCGGTGATGATCTGGCCGTCGCCATGGGCGGCAACATGGTGCGCACGCGGACGCTCGGGCTCATCGCGGTGACGCTGCTGGCCGGGGCCGCCACCGCCGCGGCCGGTCCGATCGGTTTCGTCGGGCTGATGGTCCCCCATGCGGTGCGGTGGTTCACCGGCCCGGACTGGCGGTGGATCTGCGCGTTCTGCGTCATCGCCGGGCCCGCGCTGCTGCTGGCCGCCGATGTCGTCGGGCGCGTGGTGGTGTCCCCCGGCGAGCTGCCGGCCGGCATCGTCACCGCGTTCCTGGGTGCCCCGGTCCTGATCTGGTTGGTACGCCGCAGCAAGGCCAGCGCGCTGTGAGCATCGATTTCGGCCGCCCGCAGCTGGTGGTCCGGCGCGGATCGCGGGTCGCCCTGCGGGCTTCCTGGCGAAGCATCGCGGTGCTGTCGGCGCTGGGCGCCGCCGCGTTGGTATTGGCGGTGCTGGCACTCGGGGTCGGTGAGTACCCGGTCTCCCCCGCCGAGGTCGTCGCCGTATTGACCGGTTCCGACCACGGTTTCACCAGTGTCGTCGTGCTGCAATGGCGCCTGCCGCGCATCATCGCGGCCCTGGTCATCGGCGCCGCACTCGGGGTGTCCGGCGCGATCTTCCAGGCCCTGACGCGCAATCCGCTGGGCAGTCCCGATGTCATCGGTTTCGGATTCGGTTCCTACACCGGCGCGCTGGTGGCCATCGCTCTCTTCGGTGGCGGCTACTACCTCACCGCCGGCGGCGCGGTGATCGGCGGTCTGCTGACCGCGGTCGCGGTCTATCTGCTGGCCTACCGCAACGGCATTGCCGGATTCCGGCTGATCATCGTCGGCATCGCGGTCAGCGCCGTGCTCAGTTCGCTCAACCAATGGATCATCCTCAAGCTCAAGCTGCACCAGGCCGTGACGGCGGCCATCTGGCAGCAGGGCACGCTCAACGGTCTGCGGTGGGAACAGGTCGGGCCGGTGCTGGTCTGCGTCGCGGTCGCGCTGCTCGGTGTCGTGGCCATCGGGCCGCAACTGCAGGTGCTGCAGATGGGTGACGATATGGCGGGTGCGCTCGGGGTCAGCCCGGAACGCGCCAGGCTGGCCTACTTCGGGGCCGGGGTGTTGTTGATCGCAGTGGCGACTGCGGCCGCCGGGCCGATATCGTTCGTCGCGCTGGCAGCCCCGCAATTGGCTCGTCGGTTGACCGCGACGCCCGGCGTCGGACTGGTGTCCTCGGCGGTGATGGGCGCCGTTCTGCTGCTTGCCAGCGATCTGATCGCGCTGCGTATCTTCGCCCCCGCCGAGCTTCCGGTCGGCGCGGTCACGGTGGTGGCCGGCGGGTTGTATCTGGTGTGGCTGTTGATCATTCAGGCGCGGCGATAGGGAGAACATGGCAACGTTGCGCGCACAGGACCTGACGCTCGGCTACTCGGACACCCCGATCGTGTCCGGTTTGAACGCCGAGATCGCCGAGGGTGCCATCACCGCGATCGTGGGGCCGAACGCCTGCGGAAAGTCGACGCTGCTGCGGGGACTGGCTCGGCTGCTGCGTCCCGCCGGGGGGCAGGTGCTCCTCGATGGCGCCGATATCAGCTCGCTGCGCACCAAGGATGTCGCCCGCAAGCTGGGTCTGCTCCCACAGTCGTCGATCGCACCGGAGGGCATCACGGTCGCAGATCTGGTTGCGCGGGGCCGATTCCCGCATCAGCGGGTACTTCGCCAATTCACCCGCGACGACGAGGTGGCCGTGGCCGAGGCGATGGCGGCCACCGGTGTGACGGCCCTATCGGGACGGGCCGTCGACGAGTTGTCCGGCGGTCAGCGCCAACGGGTCTGGGTGGCGATGGTGCTGGCCCAGCAGACCCCGCTGATCCTGCTGGACGAGCCGACCACGTTCCTCGATATCGCCCACCAGATCGAACTGCTGGACCTGTTCGCCGAACTCAACGACACCCAAGGCCGCACCATCGTCGCGGTGCTGCACGATCTGAACCATGCGTGCCGCTTCGCCGATCAGATCATCGCGATGAAGGCCGGCCGCATCGTCGCCCAGGGCGAACCGGCGCGGGTGATCACCGCGGACCTCGTCGAGGATGTCTACGGCATGAAATGCCAGATCATCGACGACCCGGAAACCGGCACACCGCTGGTGGTTCCGCGGGCCTCGCCGCGCGACCGCGCCCGCCGGCGCTAAGAGTCCGACAGGTCGGCGACCGGCCTGCCGGCCACGGCATTGCTCAACTGCGGAACCAGCAGGTCGATGGCGTAGAGCAGGGCGTTGGGCCCGCCGTAGGCCAGGGCGCCGCTGAGGGTCGACTCCGATCCGGCGTAGAGGGTGCGGTCCTCGCGCACCACTGCCAGTCGCTGGAAAGCCGGTGAGCCTGCCAGCTGCTGTTTGGTGACCCCGTTGACGAACAGCACGTCCCCCTCGAGCAGGCTCAGTTTCTCCTGGGACACCTCGCCGACGGTGTCCTGCGCACCGAAACCGAGCTCGTCGAACAGGGCACGGCGCGGGTCACCCTTGCCGATCAGGTAGGGCGCGTCGACCTCGGAGCTGAAATCGGCGACCAGGGTCTTGCCTGCGAAGTCCGGATGCTCGCTGGTGGCCTGCGCGATCTTGGCCTCGACCTGGTCGACGAGTTCCGTGGCCCGCTGCTCCTTGCCCAGCGCCTTGCCGGTGGTCAGAAGCTGGACGTCCCAAGGGGTTTCCTCGTCCGGGTAATCGGCGGACTGGATCACCGTCGGCGCGATCTGGGACAGCTGGTCGTAGGTTTTCTGGTCGATGGTCTCGTAGATGGCGAAGATGACGTCGGGCTTGGCCGCGGCGACGGCCTCGAAGTTGATGGTGTCACCCTCGATGACCGGCACACCCTTACCGTCGGTCTCCGCCTTGACCCAGGGGAAGTCGTTGTAATTGTCGTACCAGGCGCGGGTGCCCACCGGGACGACACCGAGGGCCAGTACGAAGTCCTGGTCGTTCCAGCCCATCGTGACGATATTGCGCGGATTGGCAGGCACCGTCGTCTCGCCGAACTTGTGCGAGATGGTGACGGTATCCCCGGCGGCCGCGGGATCGGCCGGCTCGCTGCTCGCGCACCCCGCGAGGACGCCGACGGCAAGGACGAGGGTGGCCAGCATGGCCGTGACGCGCAGCATTAGGCCAGCCTAACCTAGGCGGATCAGCCTCCGCCGCCGAGTCGGCGCAGCCAACTCCCGAACGGATGCCGCACGGTGACCGAGCCCAGTCGGATCCGCCCGCGCACGATGACATGCAGCTGATCCGAGGGCGGGGTCCCCCGCACCTTGACCGTCGAGCTGCCCATCAATGCGTCGACACCGTTGACATCCGCGGTGGCCCCCGTGGGCAGGATGAGTTCGGTGGAGCTGCAGTAGTCGTCGATGACCACCTGGACCACCGGCCCCGGCAACACCGCCGAGGTGAAGTCCAAGGTGGTGCTGCACATCCGGGTGTGCAGCTGGAGCATCGGCGCGACGGTCCAGATCCCCCGGCGGTCGATCGATGTCATCCAGCCGCGCAGCTGATCGGGTGGCAACTGCGGGCGGGCGGGCACTCCGAGCTGTTGGGCGGGCAGATCGGCGAGCACGGTGCGCAGTTCCCCACGGGTGCGGGCGACCAACACCGAATCGGTCCGGTCGGCGAACTCGTCGAGGGTCAGCATGCCCTCGGACACGGCGCGTTCGAGCAGTCCGTTCACCCGGGACCGGTCGGCATCGGAGACGCGGAGGTGATCGTCGGGACTCGAAACCATATCTGCGAGGGTAACGATCAGCCGAACTCGACGAACATGTGCCGCATTCCGGTGTGCCGGTTGCTGCGGGTCCACTCGACCGGCGCGACCAAGCGAGCCGTGCCGAACCGGGCGAGCAGTTCCTCGAACAGCACGCGCAACTCGAGGCGGGCCAGGTTGGCGCCGAGGCAGTAGTGGACACCTTGACCGAATCCCAAGTGCGGGTTCGGTTTCCGGGTGATATCGAACCTGTCGGGGTCGACGAACACCGCCGGGTCGCGATTGGCCGAACCCTCCCAGATCTGCACCTTCTGCCCGGGCTCGATCCGGCAGCCACCCAGTGTCACCGCGGCGGTGGCGGTGCGCCGCTTCGACGGTGACGGGGTGGTCCAGCGCACCATCTCCTCGATGGCCGACGGCAACAGCGACAGGTCGCCGCGCAGCAGGTGCAACTGCTCGGGATGCTCGATGAGCGCCAACAGTCCGCCGGCGACGGCATTGCGGGTGGTCTCCGCACCGGCACTGAACAGCAGGCTGAAGAACAGGTAGAGCTCGAGATCGGACAGCGGTGCCACAGAGTCGTCCAGATCCGCATTGGCGACCACCGAGAGCATGTCGTCGGTCGGGGTGGCCCGTTTGGCGGCGATCAACTCCATCCCGTAGCTGTACATCCGCGAACCGGCCTCTTCGGCGCTCAGCTGGCCCACCGCCGCGCTTCGCGCCTTGCCGAAGTCGAACTGCGGTTCGATCGCCTCGAACAACCAGTGCCGTTCGGAATCGGGCACCCCCAACAGGATGCAGATCATCTGCATCGGCAGTTCGGCGGCCACGTCGACCAGGAAATCGAGCGGCTGGCCCGGGATGACCGCATCCAGCAGGGAGCGGGCACGGGCGCGCAGATCCTCTTCGACGCGGGTGATCATCCGCGGGGTCAGCCCGGAGCTGACCAGTCGCCGGATCTGGGCGTGGCGCGGGTCGTCCATCATGTTGAGCACCTGACCGGCAACGGCGAGGTCCTGTAGCAGCGTTCCGCCGTACGGACGGGTACCTCCGGTCACCGACGAATAGGTCTCCGGATCACGCAGTACGGCAAGGGTTTCGGCGTAGGTGGCCACCGACCAGAAGCCCTCGCCGTCGGGGGTGTGCACGGTCGGTGCGTGCCAGTGGACCGGTGCCTCACGACGATGCAGCGCGAACAGTTCGTGCGGGAATCCCTGCGCGAAATTGTCCAGATCGGTGAGGTCGGCCAGTGTCACAGAATGGCGCCCGAGGTGTACTTCGCCGCGTCGGGATAGCGGCCGATCAGTTCCCCGACGGCGGCCACCACACCGTCGACCTGGTCACCGGCGGCGCCGGTGAACGCCGCCTTGTCGGCCAGTGCGTCATCGAGGGCGATGCGGTCCAGCGGCAGTCGCGGATCGGCCGCCAGCCGGTCCAACAGATCGGGTTCGGCACCCTTCTCGCGCATGGCCAGCGCCACCGCCACCGCGTGCTCCTTGATGACCTCGTGCGCGGTTTCGCGGCCGACGCCGGCGCGCACCGCCGCGATCAGGATTCGGGTGGTGGCCAGGAACGGCAGGTAACGGTCGAGTTCGCGCTGGATGACGGCCGGATAGGCGCCGAACTCGTCCAGCACGGTCAGGAACGTCTCGGTCTGTCCGTCGATGGCGAAGAAGGCGTCCGGCAGTGCCACCCGGCGCACCACCGAGCAGAACACGTCACCCTCGTTCCACTGCGCGCCGGCCAGTTCGGCGGCCATCGACGCGTAACCGCGCAAGACCACCTGCAGCCCGTTCACCCGTTCGCAGGAGCGGGTGTTCATCTTGTGTGGCATGGCCGAGGACCCGACCTGCCCCGGCGCGAATCCCTCGGTCACCAGCTCGTGGCCGGCCATGAGGCGGATGGTGTGCGCGAACGAGGACGGGCCGGCACCGAGCTGGACAAGGGCGGAGACCACATCGTGGTCCAGCGACCGTGGGTACACCTGCCCGACGCTGGTGAAAACATCGGTGAAGCCCAGGAACTCGGCAACCCGGCGTTCCAACTCGGCAAGTTTGCCCGCGTCGCCACCGAACAGATCGAGCATGTCCTGGGCCGTGCCCATCGGGCCCTTCACCCCGCGCAGCGGATACCGGTCGATCAAGTCGCGCAACCGGGTCAGCGCCACCAGCGTCTCCTCGGCGGCCGAGGCGAATCGCTTGCCGAGCGTGGTCGCCTGGGCCGCGACGTTGTGACTGCGCCCGGCCATCACCACATCGCGGTAGAGCACCGCCCGCTCGGCCAGCCGCGCGACGACCGCGACACCGTGGGCGAACACCAGTTCCAGCGATTGCCGGATCTGCAGCTGTTCGACGTTCTCGGTCAGGTCCCGGCTGGTCATGCCCTTGTGGACGTGCTCGTGGCCGGCTAGGGCGTTGAACTCCTCGATACGGGCCTTCACATCATGGCGGGTCACCCGTTCGCGCGCCGCGATGGAGCCGAGATCGACGGTTCCGATCACCCGCTCGTAGTCCTCGACGACCCCGTCCGGAAGCGGAATGCCCAGTTCGGACTGGGCGCGCAGGACAGCGAGCCAGAGCCGACGCTCGGCGATGATCTTGTTCTCCGGCGACCAGATCTCGGCCATCTCGGCACTTGCGTAGCGGTTGGCCAGAACATTCGGGATCGTCACGGACACACAGCTTAGGGTGCGTCCTCGAGGTGGCTCGGGTCGGTGATGCCCTCACCGCGGATCCCGAGTTGCCGATTGATCAGCGTGGTCACCCCGTAGAGGACGACACCGGTGACGACCAGCAGGCCGGCCAGCAGATACTGCTGCGCCGGCCGCCCGGACAACGGGGTGACCAGATAAGCCGAGGCCAGCGCCCCGATGACCGGCAGTACCGTCGGCGTCCGGAAATGCGCGCCGTCGGCCTTCACATCGCGACGCAGCACCAGCACCGCAATGTTGACGATCGTGAAGACCGCCAGCAACAGCAGTGATGTCGTACCGCCCAGGATCGAGATGGCCTTACTGCTGGCGAAGGCGGACACGTAGAAGATCAGCCCGAACGCGATCACGGTGGTGAAGGCGATGGCGACGTACGGGGTGTGGCGGGTGCGGTGCACCTGGCCCAGCACCGGCGGCAGCACGTGCTGGCGCGCCATGCCGTAGATGAGCCGGCTGGCCATCAACATGTTGATCAGCGCCGTGTTGGAGACCGCGAACATCGTGATGAACGGGAACAACGTGTCGATCGGCAGGCCCGGTGCGGCGGCCTCGACGACGTCGACCAGCGGGGTGGAGCTCTCCTTGAGGTCACCGATCGGCACCAGGGCGACCGCGATGATCGACACCAGCACGTACACGACACCCGCGATACCCAGCCCGGTGAGCAGGACCTTGGGGAAGATGCGGACCGGGTCCTTGGTCTCCTCGGCCATGTTGACCGAGTCCTCGAAGCCCACCATCGCGAAGAACGCCAGCGAGGTCGCGGCCGTCACGGCGACGAATGTGCTTCGGTCTCCTTCGCTTTCGAACACGGTCACCCGGGAGAAGTCGACGTCGCCGCCCTGGGTGAAGGCCCACAGCCCGACCAGGATCACCACGCCGAGGCCGGTGATCTCCACGATCGTGAGGACCACGTTCAACTTGACGCTCTCGCTGACGCCGCGGAAGTTGATCGCCGCCAGAATCGCCATGAACGCCAACGCGATCGCGGCGATGCCGAACTTGCCCCAGTCGAGCCCGAACCCTTTGACGAAGTTGGAGGCGAAGGCCTGCGATGCCGTGGACGCCGAGGTGATGCCCGAACACATCACCACGAACGCGACGAGGAAGGTGACGAAGTGGATGCCGAAAGCCTTGTGCGCGTACAGGGCTGCGCCTGCCGCCTGCGGGTACTTGGTGACCAGCTCCAGGTAGGAGAAGGCGGTGACGGTCGCGATCAGGAACGCGATCAGGAACGGCAGCCATGCCGCGCCGCCGACCTCGCCCGCGACCTGACCGGTGAGCGCGTAGACCCCGGTGCCCAGGATGTCGCCGACGATGAACAACAGCAGCAGCCCGGGTCCCATGACCCTTCGCAGCTGTGGTTCGTCGTTGGTTTTCGGCTCTGACACTGCCGCCCCCTCACTGGTCTCAGACGTGCGCGACCCGGTCGTCGACCGGCGCGAGCACATCGATCACATCGATCAACGTCGCTCGTGCAGTTGCGCGGGGACCCTCCCCGTCATCCACCAATGAGGCAACCACAGCTCCGTCCACCGCGCACACCAGGGCGGTGACGAGCTCGCTGCGCACCGCACGGCCCGACCGCTCGACGACCTCGACCACCGCATCGGTGCGCTGCCGCAGGATGCGACGTTGGATATCGCGCAGTTCCGGCTGCCGCGCACATGCGATGAGACGTTCATAGCGCGAGATCAGCTGCTCGGGCATACGCGCACCAGGGGCGTCGCCCACCAGCAGGTCCACCAGCAGATCCGCCGTCGACTCGGCGCCGCGGCGACGCCGCGACAGGGTGGCGACCTGCGCCCGGAGTTGCTCGGCCTCCCGCATCCCGACGTACTCCACCGCCTTGGCGATGAGGTCCTCCAGCGAGGAGAAGTAGTAGGTGGTCGATGCCAGCGGCAACCCGGCGCGGGCGGCGACCGCACGGTGGCGTACCGCGTCGATGCCGCCCTCGCAGAGCAGGTCGGCGGCGGCGCTGACCAGAGCGCCCCGCCGCCGCTCTCCCTTGGGGGTCACCGCCGCCGTCACGCATTGCATCGTGCCAGCGAAATCCCAGTTGCATGGGCTTTTTCGGCAATCATTACGGCGTTACACATGTATCGCCGTGGGACCAAGATCAAACCCCGATGGCAGGATGTCGCACATGCCCGCACCGAATCGCCGCGCCCTGTTACGGATGGGTCTGGGCGCTCTCGCCGGTTATGCCGTGGGATCCGCGACCGCGCCGGTCGCACACGCGCAACCGGCACCGACATACCAGTCGGGTTCGTTCCGCTCGGCCGCCCGCGGCGGGCTACAGACGAACTGGGCGATCGCCCGACCGCCGGGCCAGACGGCGCCGCTGCGTCCGGTGATCGCTTTGCACGGCAAGGGCAGTGACGCCGCGACGGTGATGGCCGGCGGTGTGGAGCAGGGCCTGGCAGAGGCGGTGGCGGCGGGGCTGCCGCCGTTCGCGGTGGTCGCGGTCGACGGCGGCGGCGGATACTGGCACAAACGGGCATCCGGTGACGATGCCGGCTCGATGGTTCTCGACGAGCTGCTGCCGATGCTCACCGACCAGGGTCTGGACACCTCGCGCGTCGGGTTCATCGGCTGGTCGATGGGCGGCTACGGAGCGCTGCTGCTCGGCGCGCGGCTGGGACCGGCCCGCACCGCGGCCATCTGCGCGGTGAGTCCCGCGCTGTGGACCTCGCCGGGGGCTGCCGCACCGGGCGCCTTCGACGATGCCGCCGACTACGAGGCCAACAGCGTGTGGGGCCTGCCCGCGCTGGGCCAGATTCCGGTGCGGATCGACTGCGGCAACAGCGACCCGTTCGCGTCGGCGACGCGGGAGTTCATCGCCCAGCTGCCCAACCCGCCTGCCGGCGGGTTCTCCCCGGGCGGCCATGACGGCGGGTTCTGGAGCCAGCAGTTGCCCGCCGAGATCTCCTGGCTGGCACCGCTGTTGGTCAGAGGCTGATCCGACCCTCGGCCGCCGCGAGCCCGATATCGGTACGAAAGTGGCTGCCGGGCAACTTGATCGAGTCGATCAGCGCATATGCCGCGGCCCGCGCGGCATCCAGGTCGTCGCCGGTACCGACGACCGACAACACCCGCCCACCGGCGGAGACCACGGCACCGTCCTCGCGCCGGGCGGTACCGGCGTGCAGCACTCCCGGCGCCTCCGCCCCGATGATCACGTCACCGGTGCGGGGGCGGCCGGGATAGTTCTCGGCGGCGATCACCACCGTGACGGCCGCGCCGTCCCGCCAGCGCAACTCCCCGAAGGAGGCCAGCGTTCCGGTGGCCGCGGCGTGCAACAGACCGCCGAGCGGGGACTCCAGCAGCGCGAGCACCGCCTGGGTCTCCGGATCGCCGAATCGGCAGTTGAACTCCACCACAGACGGTCCCGCAGACGTGATTGCCAGACCGGCATAGAGCAGTCCGGAAAATGAGCTACCTCGCGAGACCATCTCGGCGGCAACCGGTTTGACGATCTCGTCGACGATCTGGGTGACCACCTCGGCAGGCAGCCACGGCAGCGGGGTATAGGCACCCATCCCCCCGGTGTTGGGGCCGCTGTCGTTGTCGCCGACGCGCTTGAAGTCCTGCGCGGGCAGCAGCGGCACGACGGTCTCGCCGTCGACGACGCAGAACAGCGATACCTCGGGGCCGTCCAGGAAGGATTCGAGCAACACCGGATGACCGGAGTCCAGCAGCGCGGCGGCATGCGCCCTGGCGGCGTCCCGGTCGGTCGTGACGACGACGCCCTTGCCCGCGGCCAGCCCGTCGTCCTTGACCACCCAGGCCGCCTGGCCTGCGGGCGGACCGAACCGGTCCAGGGCCGCGTCCAGCTTGGCGGGGTTGTCGACGATCTCGCTCGTCGCGGTGCGCACGCCGGCGGCGGTCATGACGTCTTTGGCGAAGGCCTTGGACCCCTCGATGCGGGCGCCATCCTTGGACGGCCCGAAGCAGGCGATCCCGGCGGCACGCAGCGCATCGGCGACACCCAGTACCAGCGGTACCTCCGGACCCACCACGACCAGATCGGCGTCGACCTTGCGAGCCAGCGCCACCACGGCGGGGCCCGAGGTGATGTCGAGTTCGTACTGGTCGGCGAGGGCCGCGGTGCCGGCGTTGCCGGGCGCCACCCCCAACCAATCGACCTGCGGGTCGCGCCGCAGCGCCAGCAGCAGGGCGTGTTCACGGGCTCCGGATCCGATGACGAGGACGCGCACGGACGACAAGCCTATCCGCATCGCGACGGTCCGCGTGCCGGGACCGCGGCCATACACTTGACAGCAACATGTATGGTCGATGGGACGAGTGCGGTAGGTCACAGAAACGAGGCTGTCGATGACGACGATGGATGCGTGTCCGTTCGGTGCGGGGTACGACTTCACCGACCCGGAGGTGCTGTTGCAGGGGCTTCCGGTCACCGAGTTCGCCCACCTTCGCAAGACCGCCCCGATCTGGTGGAACGCACAGGGCGAGTCGATATTCGATGACGGCGGCTATTGGGTCATCAGTCGGCACGAGGATGTCAAGACCATCTCCCGCAACAGCGGCGACATCTGGTCCACCAACGCCAAGGGCGCGGTCATGCGGCTCCCCGACGGCATCACCGCCGACCAACTCGACCTCACCAAGGCCCTGTTGATCAACCACGATGCCCCGGAGCACACCCGGTTGCGCAAGCTGGTCTCGCGTCTATTCACCCCACGCTCGGTGGCCGCGTTGGAAGAGAAGCTGGCGGTGGCGGCGCGCGAGATCGTGGCACGGGCCGCCGAGCGCGGCTCCGGCAACTTCGTCGATGACGTGGCGATGCCGCTACCGCTGCAGGCCATCGCCGATCTGATCGGGGTGCCCGAGGAGGACCGGGCGAAGATCTTCCACTGGTCGAACTGCATCATGAACACCGACGATCCGGATTTCGACAGCGACCCGACGACCGCCAACGCGGAGCTGATGGGTTACGCGTACAACATGGCCGAGCAGCGCCGGAAGTGTCCCGCCGATGACATCGTCACCCGCCTGGTCCAGGCCGATCTGGGTGAGGAAGAGGGCATCACCGAAGTGGAGTTCGCCTTCTTCGTGATCCTGCTGGCCGTGGCCGGCAACGAGACCACCCGCAATGCGATGACCCACGGGATGAACGCGTTTCTCGAAAACCCGGACCAGTGGGAGCTTTTCAAGCGCGAGCGGCCCGACACCGCGATCGAGGAGATCATCCGCTGGGCCAGCCCGGTGCACTGCTTCCAGCGCACCGCGCTCCAGGACACCGAGATCGGCGGTGTCACCATCAAGCAAGGACAGCGGGTCGGGTTGTTCTACAGCTCGGCGAACTACGACGAATCGGTGTTCACCGACCCGTTCCGGTTCGACATCCTGCGCAACCCCAATCCGCATCTGGCTTTCGGCGGAAACGGCGCTCATTTCTGCATCGGCGCCAATCTGGCCCGCATGGAGATCAAGCTGATGTTCAACGAGATCGCCAACCAGATCCCCGACATCTCCAAACTGGCTGAGCCGCAGCGCCTTCGGTCTGGTTGGATCAACGGGGTGAAGGAACTGCAGGTTTCCTACTCCTGATCGCTACAATTCTGCGCGTGCGAACCCACGGGTGGTCGGGTGCGGCGCCGGCCAGTGACGAAGAGGCCGTCGCCCGTATCCTGGCGGCCGCGGGCCGGGCCATCGACGAACGGGGCGCCGATTTCTCCATCGCCGATGTCGCCAGAACCCTCGGGGTCACCCGCCAGACCGTGTACCGCTATTTTCCGAGCACCGATGCACTGCTGATGCAGGCCGGTGTGGTGGCTGCGACCGATTTCCTGGAGCGGTTGGCCAACCACATCCGCGGCATCACCGATCCCGCCGACGCCGCGACCGAGGCCATCGCGACGGCGCTGGAATGGCTGCCCAAGGACAAACACATCGGATTGCTGCTCGCCCCCGAGCGGTCACCATCGCTCAGCGGATCGGTGACCTCCGATATCGGCCTGCGGTTCGCGCAGTCGGTCGTCCGGCGCTTCGATGTCGACTGGGCCGCAGCCGGTTTCGCCGATGATGAGATCGACGAGCTCGCCGAGCACCTGCTGCGCATCATCCAGTCGTTCGTCGTCGACCCGGGGCGGCCGCCACGCACCGGTGAGCAGTTGCGTGCCTACCTGCGGCGTTGGGTCGCCCCGGCCCTGCGACCCTGACCCCTCTTGCGATTTGTGGAGTCCCGGCCGCGCTCATCGCGGGTGCGGCTCCACAAATCGCGGTCAGACCACGGTGAGCGGCAGCGACTTACGCTCCTCGAACACCCAGGACGCGCCACCGCTGAACTCGCATACCTCGACCTCGGGCAGCTTCTTGGCCGCCGTATCGGTCTCGATCACCCGCACCGTCCAGTCCGATTCGGTGCCCGCCACCTCTGCGCGCAGGTGCGGGTCGACGGCGGCGACGATGGCCTGCAACGGGGCGTCGGCGACCGGTGAGATCAGGGAGATCCAGGCCCCGTCCTCATACGCCGGGGATCGGCGCACATGCACGAAGCCCGGGTCGATATCCGCCGACACATAGGCCGCAGGGTTGAGCAGCGGGTGCAGTTCCAGCACCCGCAGGGCGCCGGCGGTGGTCGTCGGCAGCTTCAGCGCCTTATGGATGCGATCGGCGGCCACACCCGCGATGCCGATGAGTTGTTTGGTGCGGATCGACCTGGCCAGTTCGGTGTCCGCACCGGCCCGCTTCTCCACGGCGATCTGGAACGACTTGACCAGCAGGTGCATCTGGAGGCACACCTCGTCGGCGATCCGCACCAGTGCCGAATGGGAGAACGCGGCGAAGTCGACATCGGCGAGCAGCTCACCGGAATAGTCGCTCGCACCGTCGTCGTCGGGGTCGATCGGGTCCAGTTCACATGCGTGCGCGTTGGTCGCGGCGACGATGTCCATCTCGGGGATGAACGGGACCTCGGGGTAGGACTCGTCGATGATGACGGTCCACCGGCAGTGCGGGTGCTGATCGGCAGGGGTGCGCGGCGGCCGGTGGATCGGCCGGACCTGCGCCTTGCGGTTGGTCGCCAAGGCGGTGGCATCGAAGGTCGGGTCCTCGATGTCGTGGCACATGCCCTGCACGTAGTCGGGGCCCATCGGCTCGACGTCCAGCAACGCCCCGCAATGGTCGAGATAGAACTCGCCGTGCCAGCGGTCGTGCACGATATAGCGGAAATCCATGAACTGCGGCGGGGCACCGATATCGAGCTGCAGGCCCTTGAAAAGGGTGTAGATGTCGACGCCCTCGTATCTAAGCGCCTTCTGCATCCTCCGGGTGTACAGCGGACTCGATGCCGCCCACTCCTCGATGGCGATCTGCAACATCTCTTCACGACCGAAACTGCTGATACACCATGCCATTCCGGAACGATCGATTAGCTGACCGATCAGCAGCAGCTCGGGTACCAGGGTGGCCAGCTCATCGCGCGACAGCGCGGCATACCTACTGGTCATCGAGCGACTTCCCGGAGTGCATCCGCAGTGCGGCATCGACATTGGCCCGCTTGTCCTCCGCGCCCGCGCCTTGGGCCTTCTCGGCGGCCTTGCGGCGTTGCCGCACCACCTTGCTGACGGCGCCGTCCAGCTTGGAACCGAGCGGGAATCCCAGGTAGTGCGTGATGAACACGGCCACCTCCTTGAGTTCCTCGGCGGTGAGTTCCTCGTTGTGCAGGGCCGCGTTGATCTGGATCTCGGCCAGATCGGAGTTCCCCACCGCGGTCACCGCCGCGAGGGTCAGCAACCGCTTGTCCCGCATCGACAGGCCGGGCCTGGTCCAGATGTCACCGAAGAGGTGCTCGACGGTCAAATCGAAATACGGATCACCCTGGATATCGGGCATCTCCCAGCCGTAGACCTCGTTCATCTTCTGCAGGCCCTGCTGCCGACGGTCGGTCATCCTCATTGCTCCTTCGTGTGTGGCACTCCGAGGCCGTCGGCCAGGTTCTGCAACGCCACCTGCGCCAACGGAAGTTCTACTCCGACAGCCTCACCGAGCCCGAGCGCCAGCGAAAGATCCTTCTCACCGAGACCGCGGGTGTGGGTGAACATGTCGAACAGCCAATGATCGGGCTCCAGCGGTCTGGTGTCATCGCGCAGGATGATCGCACCGGGCCCACCGCTCTGGGCATCACTGTGGCGGACGACCCGGCCGAGCTTCTGCAGGTCGATGCCCGACGCCTCGGCCAATGCCATCGCCTCGCACGAGGCGGCGAACCCGATGAAGGTCAACATGTTGCGCGCCAGCTTCATCCGGGTCCCCGCGCCGGGCTCACCGGCGCGCACGACCAGCGAGGCCCACTTCTTGAACACGGGCTTGACCGCGGCGTAGGCCTCCTCGGAGGCACCGACCATCACCGCCAACTCACCCTTGTCCGCCGCCCCGGCTCCCCCGCTGACCGGGGCGTCGACAATGTGGACCCCCTTGGCGGCCAGTCGTTCGGCAAGCTCGGGCGCGGTACCCGGCTCGATCGTGGAGTGGATGGCGATGACGGTGCCCGGTGCGGCGTGCTCGCCCAGTTCGATGACCACCTCGCGCACCTGAGCATCGTTGAGCACCGTCACGCTGATGACATCGGCCTTGGCCACATCGGCGACACTGTCGGCAAGTTGCGCGCCCAGCTCCGCCAACGGCGTCATCGCCTCGGTGCGGACGTCGAAGACGATCAGGCCGTCCGGCCAGTCGGCGAGCCGCTTGGCCATCGGAGCACCCTGATTGCCCAGGCCGATATACCCGAGCTTCATGACCGGATGATCTGTCCGCCGTCGACGTTGAAGATCTGCCCGGTGATCCACTTGGCCTGATCGCTGAGCAGGAAGAGGCACATGCCCACCAGGTCGTCTGGCTGGCCCATCCGCGACAGCGGGATGGCCTTGACGATATCGGCGACCATCTCCTGCGGGGTGGTGGTGCGGTTGGCCTCGGTGTCGATCGGTCCGGGGGCGATCGCGTTGATGCGGATGTTCTGGCCGCCCAGTTCCCGGGACAGTTGCTGGGTCAGACCGTTGACACCCACCTTGGCCAACCCGTAGAAGTTCGCGTACAGCCAAGCCGCCGTGGAGGATTGGTTGACGATCGCCCCACCGCCACGCTTGGCCATCTTCTTGTACACCGCGCGGGTGCACCACAGCGCACCGTCGAGGTTCACGCTCATGAACTTCTTGTAGTACTCGGGGTCCACGGTCACCAGGAAGTCGAGCTTCATGCCGCCGAAGATCGCGGCGTTGTTGACCAGGTAGTCGATCCCACCGAACTCAGCGAGCGTCTGCGCCGCCATATCCCTTGCCGATTCGGGATCGGACACGTCGACCCGCACCGCCAGCGCGTTGCCGCCCTCGCCCTTGATGCCGTCGGCCACCTTCTGGGCGCCCTCGAGGTTGATATCGGCGACCACGACGGCCGCACCCTCGCGGGCCAGCGCCTCGGCGTAGGCCTGGCCGATACCGCCGCCGGCGCCGGTGACGATGCCGACCTTGTCCTTGAATTCCGCGTACATGTTCTTCCTCTCGGCCGAGTGGCCAGTTATTGCACGGTATGACCGTTATTGCGTGTCTTAAATGGCCAGTCGACTCAGGTGGCGAGCGTGGCGATGAGCTTGGTCTCCAGATACTCCTCGAAACCGGGCACGCCCATCTCGCGGCCGATCCCGGACTGCTTGTAGCCGCCGAACGGGGCGTCCGCGGAGTACCAGACGCCGCCGTTGACGTTGACGGTGCCGACCCGCAGCCGTGCCGCGACCGCCTGCGCGCGGGCGTCGTCACCGGAGAAGACGGTGCCCGAGAGCCCGTATGGCGAATCGTTGGCGATGCGCACCGCGTCATCGTCACCGTCGTGGGCGATGACCGTCAGCACCGGGCCGAAGATCTCCTCGCGGGATACCTTGGCCGAGTTGTCCAGTCCGGCAATGACGGTCGGCTCGATGAAGAAGCCGCGATCCAGGTCAGCGGGGCGACCTCCGCCACAGGCGAACCGGCCGCCCTCGGCGATCGCCGAATCCAGGTAGCCCTGGATGCGGTCGCGCTGACGCGCCGAGATCACGGGTCCGCAGACGGTGCGCTTGCTGTTCGGGTCCCCCGGCTTGATCCCACCCAACGTCGCGGCCGCCGCCTCCACGGCCTCGTCGTACTTCGCCCTCGGCACGACCAGGCGGGTCGTGATCGCGCAGCCCTGCCCGGCGTGCATGGCCACGGTGAAGGCCGCCATCGAGCACGCGCCTGCCAGATCGGCGTCGTCGAGCACCACGAACGCCGACTTTCCGCCGAGTTCCAAGAACACCTTCTTGATGGTGACCGCGGCATCGGTCATCACGGCACGCCCGGTGTTCGTCGAACCGGTGAACGACACCATGTCGACCCGTGGATCCTGGGACAGCAACGCCCCCACCCCGTGATCGTCGGAGGTGACGATGTTGATCACG
This sequence comes from Mycolicibacterium neoaurum ATCC 25795, assembly GCF_000691525.1. GTDB lineage: Bacteria > Actinomycetota > Actinomycetes > Mycobacteriales > Mycobacteriaceae > Mycobacterium > Mycobacterium neoaurum. The sequence goes on along the minus strand of NZ_JMDW01000003.1, from coordinate 76,423 downwards.
CCGGCCGGGAAATCGGTGTGCTCGGTGATGATCTCGCCGAGTACCGCTGCCGCCCACGGGGTGTCCGGTGCCGGCTTGAGGATCAGCGTGTTCCCCGCCGCCAAGGCGGGCCCGATCTTGGCGAGATTGATCTGATGCGGGAAGTTCCACGGGGTGATGGCGCCGACGACGCCGATCGCCTCGCGGGCCACCACACGGTTGGTCGGCATGCCCTGCGGGGTGGCATGCCCGAGATCGGTGCGCCACTGATAGTTCGCCGCGGTGTCGGCCGAGAAGGCCAGATCGTCGACAGGGCCTTCCAATTGGGCTCCGGCGGTCAGCATCCGCGGCGCACCCACCTCGGCGATCGTCAGCTCCCGCAGATCCTCGATGTTGGCCTGCAAGGCCTCGCGCAGCTGACGCAGGCAGCGCACCCGCAACTCGGTGTTCGTCGACCAGTCGGTCTCGTCGAATGCGGTGCGCGCCGCCCCGATGGCCGCCCCCATATCGGATTCGTCGGCATTGGCGGCGACGCCGAGCACCTCCTCGGTGGCCGGGTTGACCGTCTCGAAGGTCCCGCCACTCCCCTCGACGAGCTTGCCGTCGATGAGCAATCGGCTTTCGCGATCGGCCAGAATCGACATCCCACTCCTAGCGATTTCCTGGACAGCTGTCCGGCAACATTTCACCGAACCATAGCCGCCCGGTCGCGACGGTGGCAAGACCGGCCACTCGAAGCCAGCCGGACTGGCCACCGTTTGTGGCGCTGTACAGCTATTTTCAGCACAGAGCTTGCTCACCGGCCGCCGCGTCGGATAACTTGGACATGTGTCCAGCGATTCGGTGGTGACTGTCACAGACGGCGCGAGCGGCGGTCCGGCGGAGACAACGCGCAATCGCCGCCAGGAGGAGACCTTCCGCAAGGTCATGACCGCCGGGATGGAGATGCTGCGCGAGACCTCCTATGCCGACCTGACGGTGCGCGCGGTTGCCGCGCGGGCCAAGGTCGCTCCGGCAACGGCGTACACCTACTTCTCCTCGAAGAACCATCTGATCGCCGAGGTGTACCTCGACCTCGTCAAGCAGGTCCCCTATTTCACCGATGTCAACGACGCCATGAGCACCAGGGTCGACAAGGCCGTGCGCGCCCTGACCCTGGTCGTCGCCGACGAGCCGGATCTCGCGGCCGCCTGCACGACCGCCCTGCTGAGCGGCAGCAGCGATCCCGCGGTCCGCACCGTCCGCGACCGCATCGGTACCGAGATCCACAAGCGCATCCGTTCGGCGGTCGGCCCCGACGCCGATCCCCGGATCGTCTCAGCCCTGGAGATGACGTTCTTCGGTGCGCTTGTCAACGCCGGCAGCGGCGCCTTCACCTACCACCAGATCGCCGACCGACTCACCTACGTCGTCGGCCTCATCCTCGGAGAGGATCAATGACCATGAGCCCAGGCGGCGCCAGATGAGCTCTCCCACCGTCGATCTGATACTCGACCCCTACAGCTACGACTTCCACGAGGATCCGTACCCGTACTACAAGCGGCTGCGTGACGAGGCCCCGCTCTACCACAACGAAGAGCTCAAGTTCTGGGCGTTGTCACGCCACCAGGATGTCGTCGCGGGGTTCCGCAACAGCGTCGCGCTGTCGAACAAGCACGGTGTCGCACTGGACCCGATCTCCCGAAACGACGAGGCGCACCGGGTCATGTCGTTCCTGGCCCTCGATGATCCCGGCCACCTGCGGTTGCGCACCCTGGTGTCGAAGGGATTCACGCCGCGACGCATCCGTGAGCTCGAGGGCCGCGTCACCGAGATCGCCCACCAGCATCTGGACACCGCCCTGCAGAGCAGCACCTTCGATTACGTCGACGAGTTCGCCGGCAAGCTGCCGATGGACGTCATCTCGGAGTTGATGGGCGTTCCCGACTCCGACCGGGTCCGCATCCGCGCCCAGGCCGACGCGGTGATGCACCGTGAGGACGGGGTTGCCGACGTTCCCGATTCGGCCATCGCGGCCTCCGGTGAGCTGTTGATGTACTACGCGGACATGGTCAAACAGCGCCGCAAACATCCCTCCGACGACCTGACCTCGGCCTTGGTCGAGGCGGAGATCGACGGTGACCGACTCACCGACGACGAGATCATGGCCTTCCTTTTCCTCATGGTCGTCGCCGGGAACGAGACCACCACCAAACTGCTTGCCAATGCCGCGTATTGGGGGCACAAGAATCCGAGCCAGCTGGCTCCGGTCTTCGACAACCACGACCTGGTGACGCCCTGGGTCGAGGAAACCCTTCGCTACGACGCATCCAGTCAGATCCTCGCCCGCGCCGTCGTCGATGACCTCACCTTCTACGACACCACCGTCCCGGCCGGCGATGTGCTGGTGTTGCTGATCGGCTCGGCCAATCGCGACGAGCGGGTCTTCGAGAATCCCGACGAGTACCGCATCGACCGCGAGATCGGTTCGAAGACGGTGAGTTTCGGTAGCGGCGCGCACTTCTGCCTCGGCGCCCACCTGGCGCGCATGGAGGCCAGGGTGGCATTGACCGAGTTGTTCAAACGAATCCGCGGTTACGAGGTCGACGAGGACAACGCCGTCCGCGTCCACTCCAGCAGCGTGCGCGGATTCGCCCACCTCCCGATGACCGTCACCCTCCGTTGAGCGGCTTGAAAGGTTCCTGACGTAGATGCCCAGATTTGATCCCCTGCCCGAACGGCGACCCGCGCTGGTGGCCGGTGCCTCCTCCGGTATCGGCGAGGCGACCGCGATCCGGCTTGCCCGCAACGGCTTTCCTGTCGCGCTCGGCGCCCGCCGGGTGGAGAAGCTCGACGAGATCGTCGGCAAGATCCGCGCCGACGGCGGCGAGGCCATCGCGGTGCACCTCGACGTGACCGACCCGGACTCGGTGAAGGCGGCCGTCGAGAAGACCACCACCGAACTCGGTGATATCGAGGTCCTGGTCGCCGGCGCCGGCGACACCTACTTCGGCAAGCTCGACTCGATCAGCACCGAGCAGTTCGACTCCCAGGTGCAGATCCATCTGATCGGCGCCAACCGCATCGCCTCCGCCGTCCTGCCAGGGATGATCGAACGCCGGCGCGGTGACCTGATCTTCGTCGGCTCCGACGTCTCGCTGCGGCAACGCCCGCACATGGGCGCCTACGGCGCGGCCAAGGCCGCCCTGGTGGCGATGGTGAACAACTACCAGATGGAGCTCGAGGGCACCGGCGTGCGCGCCTCCATCGTCCACCCCGGACCGACCAAGACGTCCATGGGCTGGAGCCTGCCCGCCGAGCTCATCGGGCCGGCCCTGGAGGACTGGGCCAAGTGGGGCCAGGCCCGGCATGACTACTTCCTGCGCGCGGATGACCTCGCGCGGGCCATCACGTTCGTCGCCGAGACACCGCGCGGCGGCTTCATCGCCAACATGGAGCTGCAGCCCGAGGCGCCGCTGTCGACCACCAAGGACCGCCAGAAGCTTGCCCTCGGCGAAGAAGGGATGCTGCAGAATGGCTGATCTGAAGGAAGTAGAACGTGTTTCAGGTGGCGAGGAAGAGCACGGTCACCTCGAGGAATTCCGTACCGATCCGATCGGACTGATGCAGCGGGTCCGCGCCGAATGTGGCGACGTCGGTTGGTTCCAGCTCGTCGACAAACAGGTCGTCATGCTGTCCGGTTCGGAAGCCAACGAGTTCTTCTTCCGCTCCAGTGACGCCGAGCTCAACCAGGCCGAGGCCTATCCGTTCATGACGCCGATCTTCGGCGAGGGTGTGGTGTTCGACGCCGACCCCGAACGTCGCGCCGAGATGCTGCACAACACCGCACTGCGCGGTGAACAGATGAAGGGCCACGCGGCCACCATCGAGAACGAGGTGAAGAAGATCATCGCCGACTGGGGCGACGAGGGCGAGATCGAACTGCTGGACTTCTTCTCGGAGTTGACGATCTACACCTCGACGGCCTGCCTCATCGGCCTCAAGTTCCGCGAGCAACTCGACAGCCGGTTCGCCCATTACTATCACCAGTTGGAGCGCGGCACCGATCCGCTCTGCTACGTCGATCCTTATCTCGATATCGAGAGTTTCCGGATCCGCGACGAGTCGCGGGCGAAGCTGGTTGCGCTGGTCCAGGAGATCATGGACGGCCGGATCGCCAACCCACCCAAGGGCAAAGAGGATCGCGATCTGCTCGACGTGCTGGTCTCGATCAAGGATGAGCAGGGCGAACCCCGCTTCACGGCCAACGAGGTCACCGGCATGTTCATCTCGCTGATGTTCGCCGGGCACCACACCAGTTCGGGCACCTCCTCCTGGACGCTGATCGAACTGCTGCGCAACCCAGCGGTGTACGCCCAGGTGCAGCAGGAACTCGATGAGCTCTACGCCGATGGCCAGGAGGTGAGTTTCCATGCCCTGCGCCAGATCCCGAAGCTGGACAACTCGCTGAAGGAAACGTTGCGCCTGCATCCGCCGCTGATCATCCTGATGCGCGTCGCACAGGACGAGTTCGAGGTGGCGGGCTACCCGATCCACAAGGGCCAGATGGTGGCCGCCTCCCCGGCGATCTCGAACCGGATACCCGAAGACTTCCCGGATCCCGATACCTTCGATCCCGATCGCTATCAGAAGCCACGCCAGGAGGACCTGGTCAACCGGTGGACCTGGATCCCGTTCGGCGCGGGTAAGCACCGTTGCGTCGGTGCGGCGTTCGCGCAGATGCAGATCAAGGCGATCTTCTCGGTGCTGCTGCGCGAGTACGAGTTCGAGATGGCACAGCCCGCCGACACCTACCAGAACGACCACTCGAAGATGGTTGTTCAACTCGCGCAGCCGGCGAAGGTCCGCTACCGCAGGCGAGTCCGGGACTGATCGCCAATGGGTTGCTATCGCATAGAACTCGACGAGGACCTGTGCCAAGGCCACGCCATGTGCGAGCTGGAGGCGCCCGATGTCTTCCGGGTACCCAAACGCGGTGTGGTCGAGGTTCTCGACCTCGAGCCACCCGATGATCTGCGCGACGCTGTCGAGATGGCTGTCGACATGTGCCCTACCCGTGCTTTATCCATAATCGAAAAAGACTGAAAGGCAACGACAATGGCGTCAAGGGAAGCACTCGAAGACTGGGTCCAGCGCTGGCTGCAGGCCAACCGGGATGCCGAAGCGGCCGGTGACTGGAAGCCGATGGCGGAGTTCTACACCGAGGATGCGACATACGGCTGGAACATCGGCCCCAAGGAAGACGTCATGTGCGTCAACCGGGACGAGATCCGCGATGTCGCACTCGGACTGGAGATGGAGGGGCTGGAGAACTGGGTGTACGAGTACCAGAAGACCCTGATCGACGAGAAGCAGAACGAGATCGTCGGCTTCTGGAAGCAGATCGCCCACAAGAGCGACGGCACCAAGGACGAGATCTACGGTATCGGCGGCAGCTGGTTCCGCCTCAATGACGACTTGCTGATCGAGTGGCAGCGCGACTTCTTCGACTTCGGACATGTGCAGAAGGCGTTCATGAAGCTGATCTCCTCCGGCGATCTGACACCGACCATGCAGAAGCGCATCGAGCGCTCACTGGCGGGCGAGAAGCTGCCCGGCTACTACCCGCTCGGCGAGGCACCCGTACCCCTCTGGTGACCACCCGGCCAAGCGGTTGCTTGGGGGTGGGTGTGACGTACCTAACTACTGCCTCTAGTCTGATGGGCACCGGTTCTAGTGGAAGGCATATGCGCATGAAGACAAAAGGCGCTCTCATCTACGAGTTCAACCAGCCGTGGTCGATCGAGGAGATCGAGATCGGCGACCCCGTCAAGGACGAGGTCAAGATCCAGATGGAAGCCTCGGGCATGTGCCATTCCGATCACCACCTGGTGACCGGTGACATCCCGATGGCCGGTTTCCCGGTGCTGGGCGGACACGAGGGTGCCGGCGTGGTGACCGAGGTGGGCCCGGGAGTCGAGCACATCGCCCCCGGTGACCACGTGGTGCTGTCGTTCATCCCGTCCTGCGGTGAATGTCCGGCATGTCAGGAGGGCCTGCGCAACCTCTGCGATCTGGGCGCCGGACTGCTCGCCGGCACGGCCGTCTCCGACGGCACCCACCGGATCCACTCTGTGAAGACGGGCGAGCCGGTCATCCCGATGACCCTGCTGGGCACCTTCAGCCCGTACATGGTGGTGCACAAGAGCTCGGTGGTGAAGATTGACCCGAGCATCCCGTTCGAGGTGGCCTGCCTGGTCGGCTGCGGTGTGACGACCGGCTACGGCTCGGCCGTCCGCAGCGGTGACGTGCGCCCCGGTGATGATGTCGTCATCGTGGGCGTCGGTGGTGTCGGGACCGGTGCCCTGCAGGGCGCACTGAACGCCGGCGCGCGCAACATCTTCGCCGTCGACCCGGTCGAGTTCAAGCGCGACAACGCACTCAAATTCGGTGCCACCCATGCCTACCCGGACATCTTCAGCGCCATGGCCGGTGTCGCCGAGGTGACCCAGGGCCGGATGGCGCACAAGACCATCGTCACCGTCGGTGAGCTCAAGGGCGAGGATATCGACCACTACATGAACATCACCGCCAAGGGCGGAACGGTGGTGGCCACAGCGGTGGCGAACATGGCCGAGAACGACGTCAAGCTCAACCTGTCGATGCTGACCCTGCTGCAGAAGCGCCTGCAGGGCACCATCTTCGGCGGCGGAAATCCCCACCACGACATTCCGCAGCTGCTGTCGATGTACAAGGCCGGCCGGCTCAATCTCGACGACATGGTGACCCGGCAGTACCGGCTGGAGCAGATCAACGACGGCTACGCCGACATGCTGGAGGGTCGCAACATCCGCGGCGTCATCCGCTACACCGACGCCGACCGGTAACCACGCATGACCCAGAGCTCGCAGGACACCTCGGTCTCCCCGGTTGTCGCGGCGTCGCGGAACTCGTGGCGGTGCGTGCAATCGGGTGACCGAGAGGGCTGGTTGGCGCTGATGGCCGACGATATCGTCGTCGAAGATCCCATCGGGGAGGCCGTCACCAACCCCGACGGCACCGGGGTGCGTGGCAAGGCCGCCCTGGCGGCGTTCTACGACACCAACATCGGGCCCAACCAGTTGCGTGTCACCTGTGAGGCGACGTTTCCGTCGAGCAGTCCCCAGGAGATTGCCTACATCTTGGTGCTGGAGACGACGTTTCCGAACGGTTTCGTCGCCACGGTCCGGGGCGTGTTCACCTACCGCGTCGACGATGCGGGCCTGATCACCAACCTGCGTGGTTACTGGAACATGGACGCCATGACCTTCACCGAGGCCTCCGATCGCTAGGACTTCGGGGCGGCCGCTGGAAGAGAGCTGCGCCGTCGTGGTCGGCGGCACCCGCGGTGTCGGCCTGGCGGTCGCCGAGCTGCTCGCCGCGCAGGGCGCCGGCGTGGTCGTCAACGGCCGCGATCCCGATGCGGTCGCCGAAGCCGCCGAACGCATCTCGGGTGTCGGCTTCGCAGGGTCACCTGCCGACCCACAGGTCGCCGACGCCCTCGTCGGACGGTGCGTCGACGAGTTCGGCCGCATCGACATCCTGATCAATTGCGCCGGTACCGCCGAACCAACCGGCTCCTCGATCCTGACCGTCACCTCGGCGCAGTTCCGGGACCTGTTGGATGCGCATCTGCTGACCACCTTCGAGACGTGCCGTGCTGCCGCTTCCCATATGGTGCGGCAGCGTTCGGGTTCGATCGTCAACACGAGTTCGTTCGCCTTCCTCGGCGACTACGGGGGCACCGGGTACCCGGCGGGCAAGGGCGGGGTCAACAGCCTGACCCTGGCGATCGCCGCGGAGCTCGCCGAGCACGACGTCCGGGCGAATGTGTTGTGTCCCGGTGCCAGGACGCGGTTGTCGACGGGCGCCGAGTACGAGCAGCACATCGTCGAGTTGAACCGGCGCGGCCTGCTCGACGATGTCAGCATGCAGGGGGCACTCGACGCCGGTCCACCGGAGTATGTCGCACCTACCTACGCCTATCTCGCCGGTGATCTCGCCCGCCACATCACCGGCCAGATCTTCATCGCCGCAGGGGGTTTCGTCGGTCGTTTCGACCGGCAGCAGCCGGCATTCGTCGCCTACCGGGACCATCACGACGCGCCACCGTGGACGGTCGAGGAGATCGCCGCCGCCGTCAACTAGCGGTATCGGGCAACCGGTGCTCGCGGTATTCCTTGCGCAGCTGGATCTTGAGCAGCTTGCCGGTTGCGGTATGCGGTAGCTCATCGACGAAGACCACATCATCGGGCAGCCACCACTTCACCACCCGTTCGGCGAGATAGTCCAGGATCTCCTCGCGCGAAGCATCCTGTCCGGGCCGCTTCACCACCAGCAACAGCGGACGCTCCTGCCATTTCGGATGCGGCACACCGATCACCGCGGCCTCGGCGATCGCCGGATGCCCGGTGGCGGCATTCTCCAGGTCGATAGAGCTGATCCACTCGCCGCCGGATTTGATGACGTCCTTGGCGCGGTCGACAAGGTGCAGGTAACCATCCGGGTCGATGGTGGCGACGTCACCGGTGGGGAAGAATCCCTCGGCATCGAGCTTGTCGCCGCCCTCACCCTTGAAATAACCGCTGGCGATCCACGGGCCGCGGACGAACACCTCGCCGAATGCCTCGCCGTCCCACGGCAGCCGATTGCCCTCGTCATCGACGATCTTGATGTCGACACCCCAGATGGCGTGGCCCTGCTTGAGTTTCAGCTTCATCTTGTCTGCCGCGGACAGGCCGGCGTGCCGGGGCGCCAGCTTGCCGATCACACAGAGCGGGCTGGTCTCGGTCATCCCCCAGCCCTGTACCACCTCCGAGCCGAAATCCCGTTCGAACCGTTCGATCATGGACTGCGGCAGGGCCGCTCCCCCGGTGCCCGCGAACTCCAGCCGCAGTTCGTGCGGGTCGATCTCGGGGTGGTCGTCGAGGTAGGAGAACAACATCATCCACACGGTGGGAACACCCTGGGTGAAGTTGACCCCTTCGTCGCGCATCAACCCGTACAGGCTCTCACCATCGAGGTGTGGCCCCGGCAGCACGAGCTTGGCACCGACGATCGGGGCGGTGTAGGGAGTACCCCAGGCATTCGCGTGGAACATCGGCACGACCACCAGGATGGTCGATCCGCTGTGCAGGTCGAAGCTGTCGCGCGGGATCGCACCCAGCGCATGTAGCACCGTCGACCGGTGGGAGTACAAGACGCCCTTGGGATTACCGGTGGTTCCCGAGGTGTAGCACAGCGACGAGGCGCTGCGCTCGTCGAATTCGGGCCACCGATAGTCGACCGACTGCGCGCCCACCAACTCGTCGAAACACAACAACCGGTCGACGCCGATCTCGGGCATATGGTCGCGATCGGTCATGGCGATGTAGGTCTGCACCGTCTGCAGCTGCGGTGCGATCTGTTCGACCAGGGACGCAAAGGTGATGTCGAAGAACAACACCCGATCCTCGGCGTGGTTGATGATGTAGACGATCTGTTCGGCGAACAACCGCGGATTGACGGTGTGCAGGACTGCGCCGGATCCCGAAACTCCGTAGTACAGCGACAGATGCCGGTCACTGTTCCAGGCCAACGTGCCCACCCGGTCGCCGGACTCGATGCCGAGTTCGGTCAGCGCGTTGGCCACCTGCTTGGACCGATCCCGCACAGCCGACCAGGTGGTCCGCGAGATCATGCCCTCCGGCAGCCTGGACACGATCTCGGTGTTGCCGTGGAATGTCGCCGCGTGGTCGATCAACGACGAGATCATCAACGGCCGGTCCTGCATCAGCCCATGCATCTGGCCAGGCTAATGGTGCCGCCTACGCATCGCAGGCGATCCAAGGACTAGCCTCGATGCCATGGCGACCGTCTTCTCCATGATCATCAACCGTGAGATCCCCGGCCGATTCGTCTACGAGGACGACGAGATCGTGGCATTCCTGACCATCGAACCGATGACCCAGGGCCACACGCTGGTGGTGCCGCGCGCCGAGGTCGACAACTGGCAGGATCTCGACCCCGCCCTCTTCGGCCGGGTCATGGCGGTGGCACAGAAGATCGGTAAGGCCGTCTGCGCCGCATTCGACGCCGAACGGGCCGGGGTGATCATCGCCGGACTGGAGGTTCCGCACCTGCACGTGCACGTGTTCCCCGCCCGCGATCTCAGCGATTTCGGATTCGCCGGTGTGGACCGCAACCCGTCGCCGGAATCCCTCGACGAGGCGCAGGCGAAGATCACCGCGGCGCTGGCTCAGCTGAGCTGAACCGCGGCCTCCACGATCCGGGGCAGGGTGACCCGGAACCGGCAGCCCTTGCCGGGCGCGGTGTCCACCGACACGCTGCCACCGTGGGCCAGCACCAGCGAATCGACGATCGAGAGCCCCAACCCCGAGCCGCCGCTGGCCCGCGTGCGTGACGAGTCGGCGCGGTAGAAGCGCTCGAAGACACGTTGGGCGTCTTCGGTATTCATGCCGGGTCCCGCATCGCACACCTCGATCACCGCGTCATCGCCTTCGGTGCCCACCCGCACCGTGACCGGCGCGCTCTCCGGGGTGTGCTGCAAGGCGTTGGCCATCAGATTGCTCAGCACCTGCCGTAACCGGGCCTCGTCGCCCAGCACCTCCGGCGTGCCCGGTCCGTCGAAGACCTGCATTCCGATCGGGCGCGCCGGGGCGACGGTCTGCGCGTCGTGCACCGCATCACTGGCGAGCGCCAACAGGTCCACGCGGCGCTGCTCCAGCGGACGCTGTTCGTCCAGCCTCGCCAACAGCAGCAGATCCTCGACGAGCAGGCCCATCCGGCCCGCCTCACTCTCGATACGCCCCATCAGCATCTCGGTATCGCGCGCCGCGCCCTGGCGGTACAGCTCGGCGTACCCCCTGATGGTCGTCAGCGGCGTGCGCAGGTCGTGGCTGGCATCGGCGATGAACCGTCGCATCCGCTCCTCGGATTGCTGTGCCAGCTCCGCCGATTCCGCCGACGATGCCATCGCCCGCTGGATCTGGGCGAGCATGCCGTTCAACGCCAGGGACAGTCGGCCCACCTCGGTACGCGGATCACGTTGCGGGACACGACGATCCAGTTCCCCGTCGGCGATGGCAGCAGCGGTCTCCTCGACTTCGGCCAGCGGTTTGAGGCTACGGCGCACCACGGCATAACCGACGACGCCGAGGACCAGCAGCACCGCGGTCCCGATCCCTAGTTGAGACCAGACCAACGCGCGCACACTGGACTCCACGTCGGTCAGATCGATGGCCACCGTGGTCAGTTCGCCGTCGGGACCGCCGACGGTGACCGCGCGCCATTGCACGCCGGAACCGTCCTTGGAACCGACGGTGACCGGCTCAGGTCCGACGTCGTTGCTCACCGGCAGGACCGGCTCTGCCGAACTGTCGTTGATGGCCAACTGGATCCGGCCGTCGGCGTCGGTGCCACGGACGTAGAAGTTGGTGGGCGGATTCGCGGGGCTGGGATCCTGCAACGGTTCGGCGAACGCGTGCGGCGCCTGCGCCCAGCCGCCCGACGCCTCCAGCAGGGTGTCGTCGACACGTTTGATCTCGGTGTGGCGCATTATCGAGGTGACGGCAATGCCGGATGCCAGCAGTCCGAAAGCCACCAACACGAGCGTGGCCGCCACCAACCCGACACGCAGCGGCACCGCCCGCCGGTATCTACCGATCATGGATGAATGATCGTCTACCGCGGCTCACGCAGCACGTACCCCACACCGCGCAGCGTGTGCAGCAGTCGCTTGTCACCGGTGTCGATCTTGCGCCGCAGATAGGAGACATAGGACTCGACGACGTTCACATCGCCGCCGAAGTCGTAGCGCCACACGTGATCGAGGATCTTGGGCTTGGACAGCACCGTGCCCGCGTTGATGATGAAGTAGCGCAGCAGCGTGAACTCCGTCGGCGACAGCGATACGGGTTCGCCGGCCTTCCACACCTCGTGGGTCTCCTCGTCGAGCTCGATATCGGCGAAGCTCAGCCGGGCGTTCTTGGGTTCTTCGACACCGCGGCCGACCCGGCGCAGGATGACGCGCAACCGCGCCACCACTTCCTCCAGGCTGAACGGCTTGGTCACGTAGTCGTCACCGCCGAGGGTGAGGCCGGTGATCTTGTCTTGCAGGTTGTCGCGCGCGGTGAGGAAGAGCGCGGGGGCGTCGATGCCGTCGGCGCGCATCCGCCGCAACACGCCGAAGCCATCCATGCCCGGCATCATCACGTCGAGGATCACCGCATCGGGCTTGATCTCGCGGGCCTTGGCCAGTGCGTCGGGACCGCTGGCAGCGGTGTGCACCTCGAATCCCTGGAACTTCAGGCTCACCGACAGCAACTCCACGATGTTGGTCTCGTCGTCGACGACGAGGATGCGCGCCTCGGGGATGCTGTCGTGAGATTCGGATATCGCTGCCATTGCCATGAAGTTCACAGTGCACTCTCTGGTTGAAGCACGCCTGGAGACTGGCTGTGAACTCACTGAGAATGCGAACTCGGCCGGCCCCGCCGACGGCCGCCCTAGACTGGCCGCATGAACCTCGGCAACACCATCGTGCAGGTTGCCACGGCCCCGGTGCGGGTCGGGCTGGCCGTTGCCGACATCGGACTCAACATCGCTGGTGGCACGCTGAAGGTGGTGCAGCGATCACTGACCGACGCCGGCCCGGTCAGTGGTACCACCGGCTTTGCCGCGATGCTCGGCATCGATGATGCGGTCGACCGCGCCAACCGGCTGGCCAGGTTGATGGACGATGACGCCCCGCTCGGACGGGCGCTCGCTCCCGAAGGGCCGCTCAATCAGCTGCTGCGACCAGGCGGGTTGGTCGATCAGCTGACCGCGCCGGGTGGTCTGCTGGATCGGTTGAACAATCAGAACGGACCGGTTGCCCGCGCGCTGGCCGAGGACGGGCTGATCGACCAGATCACCGCCGAAGGTGGACTCGCCGACCGGCTGACCGCCGAGGGTGGTGTCGTCTCCCGAGTGATCGCTCCCGGCGGGTTGGCCGACCGACTGCTCGCCGAAGACGGCCTGGTGGAGCGGGCACTGCGCGAGGACGGGGTCGCCGAACAACTGCTCTCCGAGAACGGCCCGGTCGGCCGGGCGCTGGCCAAGGGCGGTCTGGTCGATCAGGTCACCGCCGAGGGCGGACTGATCGATCGGCTGACCACCGACAGCGGCGCGCTGTCGCGGCTCATCGCACCTGGCGGACTGGCCGATCAGCTGCTCGCCGACGACGGTCTGATCGAACGGATCCTTCGGGAGGACGGCGTCGTCGACACGCTGCTGGCCGATGGCGGTCTGCTGGACACGTTGACCGACCCGGACGGGCCGCTGCTCAAGCTCGCCGATGTCGCCGACACCCTCAACCGCCTGGCGCCGGGGCTGGAGGCGCTGGCACCGACCATCGACGCCCTGCACGAAGCCGTCATCACGCTGTCCCAGGTGGTCAACCCGCTGTCGAACATCGCCGGGCGCATTCCGCTGGGACGTCAGCGCAGCCGCCGCACGGCGGCCATGCCGCGCGCGGTGGTCTCCGAACGCGTCATCGACGAAGAGGGCTAAGCTGTCCGGCGTAGTACACGCCTCCGTAGCTCAGTGGTAGAGCACTCGCCTTGTAAGCGAAAGGCCGTCGGTTCAATCCCGACCGGGGGCTCAGTTATGGCACGGCTGGTTGTCGGACCGCGAACGTAGCGTGCGGGCATGAGACAGTGCCGAGGCTGCGGAGTTGCACTCACACGGCGCAGCCAGAAAGTGTTCTGTAGCAATCCGTGTCAAATTGCGTTCCGCCGCACGACGCGAACGCAGCTGTGGCTGGCATCCGGCCAGGGCCGTGCCGGTTCTCTGCGTGGCCATTACATCCGCTCGTACGTGGCCGCCGAACAGGGCGGCTGCTGTGCACTTTGCGGCTGTTCGGACACCTGGCAAGGCCTTCCGCTGATCTTCGTGCTCGACCATATCGACGGCAATTCCGAGAACAACCGGCGCGAAAACCTGCGCCTGGTGTGCCCGAACTGCGATTCCCAACTGCCCACGTACAAAAGCCGCAATCGCGGCAACGGCCGGAGCATCCGGCGGCAGCGGTACGCCGACGGGAAGTCCTACTGACCCGCAGCCGATCCGTCAGGTCTCGTCGGCGATCTGGCGGCGGCTCTCGTGTAACCCGGGTCCGTCGGGATCCTCGTGCCGACGGTCGAGCTGGTCCTGCACCTCGCGCTGGTCGGCGGTGGCCTTGGTGGCGTCCGCGGGGTTGGCCGGCGGGTCGTTGTCGTCCTGGATGTCCTGTTCCATGCCCGCGGGTTCTCCCCGCCGACCGAAAACTAAACGCCTTGCCCGAACCCACACCCGGGCATGTGTAGCTTGTGAGGCGAGACAGGGAGGTGCGCCGTGGCCGATGCCGGATTCTGGGTTGCCTGGGGTTTGCCCACCCAGGGCCGCGAGGCGCTGGCACTGGAGACCCTGAAATCGTCTCGGGACTTCCTCACCGAGCTGGCCGAGACCGGGCGCATCGAACGGTACGACACCGCCATCCTCAAGCCCCAGACCACCGAACTCGGTGGCTTCTTCCTCATCCAGGGCAGCCGAGCGCAGATCGATCAGCTGCGTCGCGATGCCGATTTCGAGCGCTGGGCCAACCGCGTCCAACTGGTTGCCGACCGCGTCGCGATCGTGGACGCCTGGGCGGGTAACGGAATCGACGAAGCGACCGATCTCTACATCGAGGCGCTGCGTGAGGCCGGTCTGCACGGCTGAATCCCCCGGCCGGCCGGACCGGTCGCGGCGCTTGCGTTAATTGCCTCTTCCGTTAACGGCTTTGCTGAGGTTCTATTAGAGGTACTTGTTGGGCCGGGGGCGGACAGCACGGAGGCACCATCATGGGCTCATCGACGTTCTTCTGGCGGGGCGGGGGGCTGGCGGTGGGTCGCGTCGGGGGCCTGGCCGTGGCGCTGGGCGTCGGAACGGCGATCGTCAGCGGGCACGGCATCGCCGCGGCTGAGGGCAGCGATTCGGGCGGCGCCGGCAATTCGTCGAGCGCGTCCAACAGCACCGGCGGACCCTCGACGACGACGTCGTCGGGTGCGGGCAGCACCGCGGGTTCGGGCCAGAAGACCAGCCAGAACACCGAGGAATCCGAAGGTCCCGGCATCGGCGGCACGCCCCGAGAGCGCGACGACGACCGCGAGAACGACAAGAGCGTCACGTCCGGTGGTACCGGACAAGGCGCCGGGTCCGACGAAAAGTCCGGCGATGACGTCATCGACGGGTCCAAGATCGACGACGAGCCGCCCGGTGATTCCACCGGTGGCACCGAGCACGAGTCCCCTGACGTCGAACCCGGTTCGACGCCGACCGACAAGGACGATCCGGCAGAGCAGCCGGCCCCGACCGCACCGCGCGTCACCGCACGCCAATCCGACCGGCCACACGGCGTATCGCCGACCACGGAGCAAGTCAGCTCGCCGCCCGAGCCCGGTGCAGCCACGCCCGGCGCCACCGACTCACGGACCACCACCAAGACCGCGAGCCTGACCACCACCCGGGTCGCCGACCCGTCGGACACCTTGGCCGCGGCCGGCAACGTCGCGGTGTTCGCCCCGGCACGCACCCTGGCCACCGCCACCGTCACCGACAGTGCCGCCCGACCGGCCGCCACCGCCTCGGCGCATCCGCTGACCGGCGTGGTGAAGGTCGTCGCCAACGTGCTCGACTGGGCGGCGGGCGTGGTTCCGGGCTCCCCGAGCGCGCCGACCCTGGCATGGGCGCTGCTGGCCTTCGCCCGGCGCGAGGTGGACAACCTGCTCAGCCGACTCGATCCCGCGCACGCCGCCGCAGCCGCGGCGGCCAATGCGGCAGCCGCCGCCACCGACACCTCGGCGCGCGCGCTGGCCGCGGCCGCGATCAACCCGCGTCCCGGCTTCCCCCCGCTGGGCTATCAGTTCAGCCCGTCTACCAGTTTCGTGGATTGGGTCACCGGAAACTTCGCCCCCAATGACACCTTCAACCGGTATGGGATCTGGGGCACCGACGTCGGGACCATGTGGGACAACGGAATTCCCGACGACCCCAGCACCCCGATCAACGAGAGCCAGGTGCTCATCGCCTTCGGCGACACCTTCGGCGGCCCCAACATGACCGGCACCTGGCGGCTGAACACGCTGTTCCGCAGCCCGGACCGCAACCTTGCCGACGGCCTTGCCGTGCCGGGCGGACAGTGGTTCAACGGCAACATGTTCGGCGGCTCCCCGCTGTGGGAGGAGCATTACGCCAGGCAGATCATCCTGCCCGAACGGCTCCCCAAGGGACTGCCGACGGGCGTGACGCTGATCCCGACGGCCGGCATCTCGGTTCCCACCCCGGGTACCAAATACGGTGCGACCCAGTACCTCAGCTTCATGTCGGTCAAGCAGTGGGGGGCGGCGGGACAATGGTCGACCAACTATTCGGCCATCGCCTATTCGGAGGACAACGGCGAGAACTGGTACATCGCCCCGAGCAGTGTGCGCACCAACTTCGGCGGTAACGCGAACTTCCAGCAGGGCGCATTCGTGCGGCCCGGTGACGGGTTCGTGTACTCCTACGGAACGCCGAACGGCCGGCAGGGTCAGGCCTTCGTATCGCGGGTGGCCGAGAAGGACATCCTGGATGTCACCAAGTACGAGTACTACAGTGCGGGCAGCAGCGGCTGGCTGTTCGGCATCGGCGCCTATAGCGCCGGCTGGTACCGCAACGACCCGGGCAAGGCCTCCCCCATCTTCGGTCGCGAGACCGGGGCGTGCGGTATCGCCAAAGCCGGCAACCAGGTCAGCGAGATGTCGGTGCAGTACAACAAGCAGCTCGGGAAATACGTTGCCCTGCACGGGGATCAGTTCAACAACATCATCCTGCGCACCTCGGATCGCCCCGAGGGCGGATGGTCGGCACCGACGGTGTTGATGGGACAGCAGGGTGGCGGCATCTACGCGCCGATGATGCATCCGTGGTCGCCCTCGACGCTGGGCACCGGCACCGAGCTGTACTTCAACCTCTCGGTGTGGAACGACTACAACGTGTGGCTGGTGAAAACCGACCTCGCCAAGCTCTGACATGCGTACCCGCACGATCACGGCGGTGACGTTCGCGGCGCTGGTGTCGGCGGCGCCGGCGCATGCCGATCCGCCGGCACCGAACACTCCGTGCACACCTGACCTGACCGGTGTCACCACGATGCAGGCCGGCCACGTCCTGCCGCTGGTGTGCACGGGCGGACGGTGGGCGGCGGTGACGGTGCCCGGGGATCCCAGCGATCGCTGGGTGAGCTTCGGTCCGGACATGGCCCTGCACGGTGAGGGGCTGCGTAACCCGAACCTGGCCTCGGGAACCTGGACTGCTACCCCGCTGGATCCACAAACGTCTTGCGGTGCAACGCAACAGGGCGTCGTCAGTGCAGGTGTCGTCGGCCCCCCTTCGACCACGAACGCCCCGCCCGGCCAACCGCTGACCCTCGTGGTGGTGCCGCGATTGTTCGATATCGTCATGACCGGTCACTGCATGTGGACCCGCAACCGCTAGTCGGACATCCACGGTTCGGCATTCGATTCCGCCGCGAGCAGCACCGGCGGTCGCACATAGACTTCGGTCGTGCGAGAGATTCTCGGTGAGTTGCTGGACATCTGGCGTTCCGGCGGTACCGCCGGTGTGGCCACGGTCGTGCGCACCATCCATTCCGCTCCCCGGCCGGCCGGCGCGGCATTGGCGGTGGCGCCCGACGGCAGCGTCGCCGGATCGGTATCCGGCGGTTGCGTGGAGGGTGCGGTATACGAGCTCGCCACCGAAGTCGTAGCGACCGGTTCGCCGAAATTGCAGCGCTACGGCATCACCGATGACGACGCCTTCGCCGTCGGACTGACCTGCGGAGGAATTCTGGACGTCTTCGTCGAAGCGGTCTCCGAACAGACATTTCCGCAGCTTTCGGCGCTGGCCGAGGCGATCGACAACCACCGGCCGATATCCGTCGCCACCGTGATCTCGCATCCCGATGCAGGCCGGATCGGGCGGCGGATCCTCATTGAGCCCGGCAGTGCGGACGGTTCACTGGGATCGGCACGAGCCGATGCCGCCGTCATCGACGATGCGCGAGGTCTGCTGCTGGCCGGACAGACTGCGGTGTTGTCCTATGGTCCGGACGGCGAGCGGGTCGACGAGACCGACGATCGAGGTATGGAGGTCTTCGTCGCCAGCTACGCGCCCCGGCCGCGGATGGTGATCGTCGGTGCGATCGATTTCGCTGCGGCCCTGGCACGCCAGGCCGATTTCCTGGGCTACCGCGTAACGGTATGTGACGCACGTCCGGTCTTCGCCACCCCGGCCCGTTTTCCGGCCGCCGACGAAGTGGTGGTCGACTGGCCGGACCGATACCTGCGGGCCCAGCGAGACGACGAGGCCATCGACGGCCGCACCGCCATCTGCGTACTGACCCACGATCCCAAGTTCGACGTGCCGGCCCTCGAGGTGGCACTGCGACTCCCCGAGGTCGGGTATGTGGGCGCGATGGGCTCGCGACGCACGAATTCCGACCGGTTGACCCGACTTGCCGAGGCGGGACTGAGTGCCGCTGAGCTCGACCGCTTGTCCAGCCCGATCGGACTGGATCTGGGCGCGCGCACTCCCGAAGAAACCGCTGTCTCGATCGTCGCCGAGATCATCGCCCGCCGGTGGGGCGGCGGCGGGCGGCCGCTCACGGCGGTCGACGGGCGAATCCACCACGAACGCGCGGACGACCAGCGATAACGCGACTCTCCCTTTCTGGAATGCGACCTCTCTGTGTAGGATAATTTCACTTGCATTCGGGCATGAGCCAGTCGCTTACGCACGAAGAGTGGCGAACGAGGGGAGTCAGCAGTGACGGGAACCGTCGACACCCGATACGCCGGCGCCCGCGTCCCCCGTGTCGAGGACACCCGGTTGCTGACCGGCCGGGGCACCTACGTCGATGACATCCAACGACCCGGCATGCTGCACGCCTGCTTCGTGCGCAGTCCCTTCGCGCGCGCCACCGTCAACGGCATCGACACCGCGGCGGCACTGGCGCTGCCGGGCGTGCAGGCGGTCTTCACCGCGGCCGATATCAATCCAGACGTCCGCGAGGCCTGGCATGCGGTGGCCGGTAAGGACATCGCTGACACGCCCCGCCCCCCACTGGCAGACGGTGAGGTGAAGTTCGTCGGAGACCCGGTGGCCCTTGTCGTCGCCGCAAGCCGCAGGCTCGCCGAGGACGCCGCCGATCTGGTCGATGTGGACTACACGCCCCTTCCCGCCCTCGCCGACTTCCGCAAAGCCATCGGCGCCGAAGTCGTGGTGCACCAGGCATACCCCGACAACGTGGCCGGCGGAATGGGCGGCATGCCGCCCGACGAGGACGTCTTCGCCAACGCAGCCCATGTCGTAAAGGAACGCATCTACCAGCAGATGTACGTCCCGGTTCCGATGGAGACGCGCGGCATCGTCGTCGAGTGGACCGCGGGCACCTCGGAGCTCACGGTGTGGGGATCCAGCCAGACCCCGCATGAGCTGCGCGCCTTCGCCGCTCGTCTGCTCGGCATCCCGGCACAGGGTGTGCGGGTGATCGTGCGGGACACCGGTGGCGGGTTCGGTCAGAAGGTCGTGCCGCTGCGGGAAGACATGTGCATCATGCTGGCCGCCCGCAAGGTGCCCGGTCCGCTCAAATGGATCGAGGATCGCCGCGAGAATCTGATGTCGGCCGGCCAATCCCGCCACGTCGACGGCACCGTGCGAATGGCGTTCGACGCCGACGGCAGGATCCTGGCCGCCGACATCGACTTCATCCAGGACATCGGGGCGTACCCGACGCCTTATCCGGTGCTCACCACCGCGGCCATCGGGATGTTCTTCCCGGGCCCGTACCGCGTTCCGAAGGCCAGCTTCAATTACAAGACGGTGTTCTCCAACACCCCGGGCCTGCACGCCTATCGCGGGCCGTGGCAGTACGAAACCCTCACCCGGGAAATGCTTCTCGACATCGCTGCCCGCAAGATCGGGATGGACCCTGTGGAGTTGCGCAGGATCAACATCCTGCGCGGTGACGAGATGCCGTTCTTCAACCCCAACGGCATGCCGTACGACAACTGCGCTCCTGCGGACACCTTCGAGCAGGCGGTGAAGATTCTCGACCACGAGGGCTTCCGCAAGGCGCAGGAGCAGGCATTGGCGCACGGCCGCTATATCGGCCTGGGCTTCTCGGCCTATATCGAGCCGACCGGCGCCGCGACCGGGCACCTGGCCACCGAAGGTGCCACCATCCGGATGGAGTCGACCGGCAAGATCAACGTGTACGTCAACGGCGGTTCGGCAGGTAACAGCATCGAGACCACCGTCGTCCAGCTGACCGCGGATGCCCTTGGCGCGAACATCGACGATGTATCCACCATCCAAGGTGACACCGCGGTCACACCGTACGGGGCCGGGACACAAGGCAGTCGCAGCGGCCCCATGACGGCCGGTGCCGTGCACGAGGCGGGCTCGATCTTGCGCGGACAGATCGTCGCGATCGCCGCACACATCCTCGGCGTCGATGCCGACGACATCGCCCTCGGCGACTCCACCGCCACGGTGCGCTCCGATCCGGACAGGTCGGTCAGCTTCGCCGATATCGCCTACCGTTCCTACTACGAGCCGGCCCAACTGGGTGGCGTCCCCCCGACGCTCGAAGCGACCGCGCGGTTCAACTCGCAGGCGATGATCCACTGGGCCAACGCGACCCACGTGTGCACCTGTGAGGTCGACATCGTCACCGGACAGGTCTCGCTGACCCGCTATATCGTCAGTGAGGACGTCGGGCCGATGATCAATCCGAACGTGGTCGAGGGTCAGGTCGCCGGTGGCACGGTCCAGGGCATCGGTGGTGCACTGCTGGAGCACCTGGCTTATGACGACGCGGGCAACCCCGTCGCTTCCACGTTCGTCGACTATCTGCTGCCGACGGCCACCGAGATCCCGCCCATCGAGTTCGGCCACGTGGAGATTCCCGGTCCCGGCGTCGGTGGCTACAAGGGTGCAGGCGAGGGCGGGGCCATCGGGTCGCCCCCAGCGGTCATCAATGCCATCAACGACGCGCTGGCGCCGCTCGGCGTCACCGTCACCTCGATGCCGGCCACCCCTGCGGCCATCGTCGACCTCATCGAAGCTGCCGCGCAACGGAAGGACCGCTGATCGTGGAACTCAACAATGAATTCCGGGTCGCGGTACCGGCCGCGACGGTCTGGGACGTCTTCACCGACGTGGAGCGGGTGGCACCCTGCCTGCCCGGCGCCACCCTGCTCAGTGTCGACGGTGACGACTTCACCGGCGCCGTCAAGGTCAAGGTCGGCCCGATCACGGTGTCCTACAAGGGAGTTGCCACCTACGAGGAGAAGGACGTTGCTGCCCGACGGCTGGTGCTCAAGGCCGAAGGCAAGGAGACCCGCGGCAATGGCACCGCCGCCGCAACGGTGACAGCACAGCTCAAGGATGAGGGTGATGCCACCACCGTGGTGATCACCACCGACCTGGCCATCTCCGGAAAGGCGGCCCAGTTCGGCCGGGGTGTGCTCGCCGATGTGTCGGGAAATCTGATCGCCCAGTTCGCACGCCGCCTGGAAGCAGAGTTGCTCGGTGGCGCAACGGTATCCGCACAATCCACGACAGCACCGACCGCGGAGAACGCCGCGGTGGCCGCCCAACCGGGAGCCGACTCGGTCGATCTGTTCACGCTCGTCGCCGTTCCCATGGCCAAGCGGTATGGGCCGGTGCTCGGCGCGGCCGCCGCAGCGGGCGTGATCGGCTTCCTCGTCGGGCGCCGGCGCAACTCCGTGAGTCCGGCGGTGGCCAGGGCAGACGAACTGATCGCCGGCCTGTCGAGGCTGCTGGCATGAAGGCCGCCCCCTTCGCCTACCACCGCCCTGCATCGGTCGCCGAAGCGCTTCAGGCACTCGCCGAGATGGGCGACGAGGCAAAGGTGCTCGCCGGCGGCCAGAGCCTGATCCCGCTACTGGCCATGCGGCTCACCCATTTCGAGAACCTGGTCGACATCTCCCGGATCCCCGAGTTGTGTGGCATCGACCTCGACGGCGATGAACTGGTGGTCGGCGCGGGTACTTCCCACGCACTCGTGGGGATGGACGACGAGGTCGCCGAGTCTGTCCCGCTGCTGTCCTTGGCTACACCGCATATCGGGCATTTCCAGATCCGCAACCGCGGCACCCTCGGCGGTGCACTCGCCCACGCCGACCCTGCCGCCGAGTTCGCCGCGGTGGCACTGACATTGGACGCCACCATCGATGCCGCCTCGGCACGGGGTGACCGACGGATACCGGCAGCAGACTTCTTCACCGGACTGTGGGAGAACGCGCTGGCCGGCGACGAACTGCTGTGTGCCGTTCGGTTCCCGGTCTGGTCTGGACGCACCGGTTTCGCCGTGCGCGAATTTGCGCGCCGGCACGGCGATTTCGCCATTGCCGGCGCCACCGTGGCGGTGGAGATCGACGCCGATGACCGGGTGCGGCGGTGCGCGGTGGGCCTACTGGGCCTGGGGTCCACACCGTTGCGCGGCACCCCGGCCGAACGCGCCGTGCTCGGCCGGCCCGTCACCGATATCACCGCCGCGGAATTCGGGGCGTTGGCGCTGTCCGAGCTGCTCGACATCCCCGCCGACCGGCAGGGATCGGTGGCCTACCGGACCCGGGTCGGTTCGGCGATGGTCGCCCGCGCATGGGCCGACGCAACCGAGGAGGCGCTCGATGCATGAACTACCGGTCGACATCACCGTGAACGGCCGCCGTTACCGGGACAGCGTCGAGGCGCGCGTCACGCTGGCCGATCACCTGCGGGAGAATTGCGGCCTGACCGGAACCCATCTGGGGTGTGAGCACGGCGCCTGCGGTGCCTGCACGGTGCTGTTGGAGGGACAGGCGGTCCGTGCGTGTCTGGTGTTGGCAGTCCAGGCCGACGGCCAGGACGTCACCACGGTCGAGGGCATTGCCGATGCTGACGGCACCCTGTCCGCCGTGCAGGCGGCCATGCGCGAATGTCACGGGCTGCAGTGCGGCTTCTGCACGCCCGGTTTCGTCACATCCATCACGGCATTGCTGCGCGACAACCCCGATCCCACCGACCAGGAGATCCGTGAGGGCCTGTCCGGGAACTTCTGCCGGTGCACCGGTTACCAGGGCATCGTCAACGCCGTGAAACGCGCCGCCGAATCCCTGGCCGCCGACCCCGTTGGGTAACGTCGACGGCCATCCCGTCGATAGTCCCCACAGCGTCTGCCGAGGTATCCCGCTCGACGCTGGGACAGGAGAGCACATGACCGTCACGCGCTTGCTGGCCGCCGTTGTCCTGGCCGCCGGAGCCGGGCTCGGCGCCGCCGCGCCCGCCGCCGCCGAAGAACTCACCCAGGAGCAGTTCCTCGCCGCGATCGCCCAGCAGGGCGTGCAGGTCGGCAGCGATGAGGACGCCGTGAGGATCGCCCAGCGGATGTGCGAGATCGCCGGCGACGGCAGCGGCGCAAAACTGCAGAAGGCCGTTTACTACGTCCGCGATCACACCAAGCTGAGCAAGGACGGCGTCACGACCTTCGCCGGTATCGCCGCCCGGGTGTACTGCCCGGACGTCCTGCCCAGCTAGTCGGTTACCACACCGCGCAGACCGTCCGCACCGAACAGTGGCTCGAGCATCCCGGAGAGATCGGGCCCGCGTCGCAGGCCGTGCCCGCCGTCGACGTTGATCACCTGGCCGGTGATGAAGCTCGCGGCATCGCTGAGCAGGAACACCGCCAGATTCGCGACATCCTCGACCTCGCCGACCCGCGGCAGCGGCGTGCATGCGGCGTAGTCCGCGCTCAGTGCAGGCACGTCGAAGATCGGCGCCACCATGTCGGTGCGGGTCAATCCGGGACGGATCCCGTTGACGCGTACCGAGGACGGACCCAGCTCGTCGGCGGCGACCATCATCAGATGATCCAGCGCGGCCTTGCTGGGCCCGTAGGCGCCGAACCAGCGGTGGGTGTTGCTCGAGGCGATCGAGGAGATTCCGACGAACGATCCGCCGCCGCCGCGGACCAGCTCGCGGGCGGAGTGCTTCAGCACGTACATGGTCCCGTTGATGTTCAGGTCGACCGTGTTGCGCCAGGCCGCGGAGTCGATCTGGGTCAGCGGGCCGATCGTTTCCGAACCGCCTGCGCTGTGCACGACGCCGTCGAGCCTGCCGTGCCAGGCGGTCGCCGCGTCGACGAGGCGGGCGGCCTCGTCCTCGTCGGTGATATCGGCGGGCTGGTAGTTCACCTGACCGGTGCCCGCGCCGCCGATCTCCGCTGCCGCGGCCTCCAATTTGTCGGCATTACGGCCGGCGAGCACGACGTTGCCGCCGGCGCCGACGATGGCGGCCGCCACCCCCTTGCCGATACCGCTGCCACCCCCGGTGACCAGATAGGTGCGCTCGGCCAGCGACAGCAGCATGGACATACCTCCGCGAAAAGAAGATCACCTAACTAGAACAGGTTCCAGTTATACGGCACCGCTGACCTCGGCGCCGAGGTTTCCGGCGACAACGGAATCCTCCCTGGCAGCCCCCGGCCGACGCCGGTCGCCTAGCATTGAGGGATGCCTGCAAAAACAGATGCCGCCGACATCGGCGAGGTCGAGCCCGTCGCCGACGATACGGCCAGCCAGGCGCGCCGCGTCGTCGCCGCCTATGCCGTCGACGCCGAGGAGTGCCGGATGTTCCTGGCAATGCTGGGTATCGGACCCGCGAAGTCCGAGGCCTAGTGGCCCCCGGAGTCGATTCCGCCGACTCCATCCCGGAATCCGGGCACGCCGACTTCGTTGTCGTCGCCAACCGGCTGCCGATCGACCAGGTCCGTCTCCCCGACGGAACCACCACCTGGAAACGCAGCCCGGGCGGCCTGGTGACCGCGCTGGAGCCGATACTGCGCAAGCAGAGCGGTGCATGGATCGGTTGGGCCGGCGTTCCGGACGGTGACGAAGAGCCCATCGTCGAAGAGGACCTCAAGCTCTATCCCGTGCGGTTGTCGGCCGAGGACGTGGCGCTCTACTACGAGGGTTTCTCCAACGCCACCCTCTGGCCGCTGTACCACGATGTCATCGTCAAACCGCAGTACCACCGGCACTGGTGGGATCGCTATGTCGAGGTGAACCGGCGCTTCGCCGAGGCCACGGCGCGTGCCGCCGCACCGGGGGCAACCGTCTGGATCCAGGATTACCAGCTGCAGTTGGTCCCCAAGATGCTGCGGATGCTGCGGCCCGATCTGACCATCGGCTTCTTCCTGCACATCCCTTTTCCGCCGGTGGAACTGTTCATGCAGATGCCCTGGCGCACCGAGATCATCGAGGGACTCCTCGGCGCCGACCTGGTGGGGTTCCACCTGGCCGGGGGCGCGCAGAACTTCCTGATCCTGGCTCGTCGCCTACTGGGCGCCAACACCTCCCGCGCCACGATCGGCGTCCGCTCGCGCTTCGGTGAGGTGCAGATCGGTTTTCGCACCGTCAAGGTGGGCGCCTTCCCCATCTCCATCGACTCGGCCGAACTCGATCGCAAGGCGCGCGCCCGCAGCATCCGTCAGCGTGCCCGCGAGATCCGCGCCGAGCTGGGCAACCCGCGAAAGCTGCTACTCGGCGTCGACCGACTGGACTACACCAAGGGCATCGATGTCCGGTTGAAGGCCTTCTCCGAGCTGCTGGCCGAAGATCGCGCCGACCGCTCCGACACGGTGTTGGTCCAACTCGCCACGCCCAGCCGTGAGCGGGTGGAGAGCTATATCGAGATGCGCGAGGGTATCGAGCGACAGGTCGGGCACATCAACGGTGAGTACGGCGAGGTCGGCCACCCGGTGGTGCACTATCTGCACCGGCCGGTCCCCCGCGATGACCTGATCGCCTTCTTCGTCGCCGCCGATGTCATGCTCGTCACCCCGTTACGCGACGGGATGAATCTGGTGGCCAAGGAGTACGTCGCCTGCCGCAGTGATCTCGGCGGCGCTCTCGTGCTCTCCGAATTCACCGGCGCCGCAGCGGAATTACGCCAGGCCTATCTGTGCAACCCGCACCACACCGATGGTGTTCGCGATGCAATCGAACAGGCGCTGAACCAGACTCCCGAGGAGGGCAGGCGCCGGATGCGCGCATTACGCCGGCAGGTGCTCGCCCACGATGTCGACCGCTGGGCGCGGTCGTTCCTGGATGCGCTTGCCGGGACCGGCCCTGACTAGATCGGCGTGATGTAGCTGATCAGCCAGCGACCGTCGACCTTCTGGTAGTCGACCTTCAGCCGGCTGCCGTCGTACACCGACTCCTTGGACTTGTCGGTGACCGTGCGGTTCATGAACACCAGTACCGATGCCGAGTCTCGTTGTGCACTGAGCATTCCGGCGCCGACGGCGTGTGCCTGGCTGACCACCTGACGCTCCCGAGCCTGCGGGATGATGTCCTTGGCGGCGCGGTCCTCGAACTCGCGCCGATAGTCCGGCGTCAGCAGTGTTGCGGCCTCGGAGAGGCTGCGCTCCACCGTCTGGAAGTCGTAACCGAAGACCCGCGGAATCTGCTGGATGGCCAGAGCGGGCAATTCGGCCTCGGCTGCCTGCGCCGCTTGCGTCTGCACCCTGTCCCAGTACAGCCCGCCCGCGATGGCCGCCAGCGCGACCAGAGCGAGGGCGAAGAGCACCGACGCCGCCTGGATGAGTCTGGTGCGCATCAATTGCCCCCTTCGGGGTACTTCAGGTCATATGCGGTCATGTGGCCGTTGCCGTCCTCGTGCACGATCACCCGCATCCGGTACGGCTGCGACGGGGTGTTGACACCGTCCATATCGGTCACGGTCACCCGTACCGACACCAGAACCGATGCGTTGCCGCCGATCTCGTCGATCTTCTCCAGCGCCGCACCGCTGATGACAGCCTCGGAGCTGGCATTGGTGTCACGGAAGATGGCCTTCAGGTTGTCGACGTTGTTGTCCTGGCTCATCATGTCGCGCAACGGTCCGCTGGTGCCGTCGACGAAGCGGTTCACGCTCTCGTCGATGCTGTCCTGGTCGTAGCTGAACATGTTCATCACGGTCTGCGAGGCGGTGTCGACGAATTGCTGTTCGCGGGCCTGGCTTTCGGCCGCCTCGCGTCGCTGCACCGTGAGCACCACCACGGCCGTCACCAGGATGGCCGCGGCGACCAGAGCCGCCACCGCCGAGACCAGGGATACCAGCGCCCGGTGCGGCCGGCGCGGCGGCAACGGTGCTGCGCGCACCGGTGTGGGCACCGTGACCGCTGCCGGCGGCACCGGCAGGGTCGTGGCCACATCCGTGGCACCCGAGCCGGCGGGACCGGCTGCCCGAGATGCCCGTCGGCGCGCTACCTTGCGGGTCTGCTCGCCATCGGTGTCGGTGTTCTCGGTCGTTTCTCCGTCGACCATCTACAGCTGTCCTGGCGCCATCATCAGATCCACCCAATTCTCCGCGGGGGTGAACTTGTCACTCCCTGATGCGAACACTCCGGTGCCGCCATTCGTCGGATCGGCGAACACTCCCGTCTTCGGATCGTAGGTGGTCGTCAGGGACGCGCTGGCCACGGGCTGTTCGGCCGGTAGCGGACCCGGCAGCGGAGGTGCGGGAGCCGGTGGCACCAGCGCCTGCGGCGGTGGCGCCAGAGCCGGCGCCTCTGAACCCGGCGGCCGATAAATCGGCGTACCCGGCGGCAGCGGCGGAGCAGGCACCTGGCGACCGTAGGGCGGCAGCACCTGATCCGGCGGGGCATAGAACGGCCACGGGGGTGCCGGCGGATTGTTGTTCGGCGGCACCGGGTTCGGGAACGGCGCGTTGGGCGCGGGTCCCGGCCCCGGTTGCACACCCGGTGGCAACTGCACGGCGGGCGGGCCCGGATCGTAATCCGCCGCCGGCGGGATGTTCGGGAACTTGTTCGGCGGCGTGATATTTCGCGGATCCGTGATCGGGGTGCCATAGGGCACCGGTGGCCCGCGCCACGGGTTGCTGCCGATCGGGACGTATCCGACCGGATCGCGGCACAGCTGCACAGTCGGTGCCCGCTTACCAGGGAACTCCTGGCACGGATAGTTGCGGGCACCGCGCACGACCGACGGATCGTTCTGTGCCGTCTTGCAGTACAAATCGGTCGGCAACTCACGCAACGTGGTGTCGGCAGGCGAACGGATCTCCGTCGGGGGCAGGAACCCGACCGAACACGGCGGCGAGTCGCCGAGGTTGATCTTGAAGTCCAGCTTGCCACCCTCGTCGGCGGGCAGACCGGTGCCGACGGTGTACAGCGCGGCCAGCAGGGCCGGGAAGATCACCAGCGCCTGCTCGATCGACTTGTGATAGATGACGCCGATGCGGCCGACATTGGCGAGATTCGCGGCCAGTACCGGGAACGTCGGCCGGATTCCCTCGAACGTCACATTGGCCTCGGCGGCGGCACCGGGCACCGTCTGCAGCACCGAACGCAGCTGCGGATCGGCATTGGCGACCTCACCGGTCAACCGGGCCAGGCCGTCGGCGGTGGCACGGATGCTGTCCCCGGACTCGATCTGGGCGTCCAGGAACGGGCCGGCCTCGTCGATCAACTGGGCGGTCTGGGGATAGGCGGCATTGGCCTCGTCGACCAGATCACGACCGGACTGGATGAGCCGGGCCAGCTCGGGACCGGACCCGTTGAAGGCCTTGAAGGTCTCCGATAACAGATCCTGGATGCGGGCATCGCCGACGCTGTTGACCAGATCATCGGCCTGTTTGAGCATGCCGGCGATGTCCTGGCCGATCGCGGTGCGCTCCACCCCGATGGTCGACCCGTTGCGCAGCAGCTCGGAGTCGGCCTGCCCCTCCGGGGGGACCAGGTCGATGTACTGCTCGCCGACGGCGGACACGCTCTTCACCGTGGCGGTGACATTGGCGGGCACCTCGGTATCGGTGTTCAACCGCATGTTGGCGGCCACACCGTCATCGGTCAGCCCGACATTCTCGACACGTCCGATGGTGACACCACGATAGGTCACGTTCGCGTTCTGATACAGACCGCCACCGGCCACGAAATTGGCCGTGACGTTGTAGGTGCCGATCCCAAGCGTGGCGGGGACGTGCAGGTAGAACGCCGAGATGGCGGTGACGGTCAGCACCGTCACCACGGCGAAGATGGACAGCTGCAGGCGGGTCAGGCGGGTCAGCATTACGGCGCCCCCTCGTGCTGGGTCGCGGTACCCGGCGGGATCTTGAACGGGTCGGCCGCCTGACCGGACAGGTTGGCCACCGCGCCGGTCAGGAAGTCCGGCGGGTTGATCACCTCGTTGAGCCGCTTCATGTTCGGGTCGAAGAACGAGGTGGGGAACAAAGTCTCACCGAACCGGCGCACGGTCAGGTCGAAGGTCACGAACACGTTCAAGTAGTCACCGCGGACGGCATTGCGCAGGTACTTGTAGTGGAACGGGAACGTCGGCAGGAATTCCAGGTCCTTGATGAAGTCATCGGCATTGTCGTTGAGCGCCTTGATGATCGGGTACAGATCCTTGAGATCGGCCGCGAAATCGTCCTTGGTCTCCGAGAGCACCCGCGAGCCCACTTCGGCGAACCCGCGCAGTGCGGCGAACGCGTCGACGATGTTCTGCCGGTTGTTGTTCAGCACAAGCAGGGCATTGGGCAGCGTATCGAGCGTGCGGCCCAAATTGTCCTTGCTGCGGGCCAGGATCGAGGCGAACCGGTTCAGACCGTCGGCGGCGGTGATGATGTCATCGGTCTGGCGGTCCAGGGAGGCCGTCAGTTCGGCGAGGCGGGGCAGCAGACCGGCGAAACTGCCGGACCGGCCGGCGACCGCGGCGTAGGCCTCATCGGTGATGTCCTGCAGCGCACCGAGATTACCCTTGTTGACCACGATCCCGAGGGCGGAGAGCACTTCCTCGGTGGTGGGATAGCGCCCGATGGCACCCAGCGGGATCCGCGACCCCTGCTTCAGCTTGCCCACCGGATCGTCGGCCGGTGGCGCCAACTGCACGTGCTGGGATCCCAACAGCGAGGTCTGCGCAACCGTCGCTGTCGCGTTCTCCGGCAGGTCCACATCGCCGTCCAGGGACAACTGCACGGCGGCATAGAAGGTACCGTCGGGCCGCTGCACGGCCTCGATACCCGAGACGCTGCCGACGGTGACGTCGTCGAGCATCACCGGTGAGTTCTGCGGCAACGTCGCGACATCGGGTAGCTCGGCGGTGATGACGTAGGAGCCGGCACCGTGGCCGGCGGTCCCCGGCATGTTCAGCGAGTTGAGTCCACCGAACTGGCAGCCGGCCAACACCAGCGCCGAGGCGCCGAGCGCGCCGCCACGCAACAGCTTCCGGGTCATCCACCCGCTCCTTCCGCCGGTGCCGGACCGGGTAGCGCGCCGGTGCCCATCGGAGGCGGCGGCGGAACCGGCCCGGCCGGGGAGATCTGTCCTTCGACGGCCGGTGGCGGCAGGATGAGCTGGCTGAGGTTGCCGTCCGGCGGGGCGGTGGGCGGGGTCACCCCCGGCGCCGGCTGCCACTGCAGGTACGGAACCGGTGTCCGGGACTTGGCCTCGGTGGCCGGGGTGTCGTAGATGATCTGACCCTTGTAGGCGGTGATGCTGTCGATCGGGTGGAAGAGGATCGGCGGGTAGTTCATGGTGATGCGTTTGAGCACCGGGGCCATCCGCTGCCGGCAGATCTCGGCGCGCTTGTAATTGTCCGGGTTCGCGCCGGTGTCGAAGGTGCCCGCGCAGATGAACTGGACCGGGTTGGCGAAGTTGGGCAGCGACAGCAGGCCCGCGACGGTGCCCTGTGCGGGGTTGTAGATGTTGTAGAAGTTGGCAAGGCCGTTGGGTGTCACGTGCAGGATCTGCTCGATGTCATCGCTGTGATCGGTGAGGATCTGGGTGAACTCGGTCAGGCTGTTCACCGATTTGATCAGCGAGGAATTCGATTCGCTGAGCAGTCCGCGGACATCGCCGAGCGCGGTGTTGAGCACCCCGAGGGTGTTGTCCAGATCGGCCGAACTGTCGGCCAACACCTGCGACACCGATGCCACATGATTGGTGAACTGAACGATCTGCTCGTTGCTGTTGGACAGCGCGTTGACCAGTACCTGCAGGTTCCGGATGGTGCCGAACAGGTCGGCACGCGAGTCGCCGAGGCGGCCGGCGGTCTGGGACAGCTCGCGCAGCGCCTTCCGGAACGAATCGCCGTTACCGTCGAAGGTGTCCGCGGCCTGGTTGACGAAGGTGGTCAGCGGCCCCTGCAGGCCACCCTCCTTCGGTCCGAGCTGGGTGCTCAACGCCGTGAGCTGTTCCTTGACCTCGTCCCATTCGACCGGCACACCGGTGCGGTCCATGCCGATCTCGGCGCCGGAGGCAAGCGTGTCACCGCCGGTGTAGGCCGGGGTGAGCTGGATGAACCTGGCCGAGACCAGGTTCGGGGCGATGATGATCGCCCGGGCGTCGGCGGGTACCCGGACCTCGTCCTGCACGGTCATGGTGATCTTGACATCGTCGGCCCGCGGCTGGATCGAGTCGATGCGCCCCACCGGAACACCGACGACCCGGACATCGTCACCGGGGTAGAGCCCGACCGCGGTCGGGAAGTAGGCGACGATCTTGTGGCCACCACGGTTCGGCCACACCAGGTAGACGCCGACCGCGAGCAGCGCGACGAGGGTCACCGCGACGGCTCCGCGCAGCCAACTGGATCGTTTCGATTTCGGTTGCGTCATGGCGATTTCGGCCTAATCAGGGTGCGTTCGGAGATGTATCCACGCAGCATGTCGGCGAGGCTGTCGGGCAGCTTGCCGGGCTGGAAGTAGGTGTCCAACAGCACCTCGGACATTGTTGCCGGCGGCAGCCCATAGAGGTTGATGTTGAAGCCGGGCCCGTTGCCGACGACCTCGGCCAACGCGGTGGCATAGGGCGGCAGCCGCTTGAGCGCCTCCCCGATGTGCTCCTTGCGCTCCAGCAGATTGGCCATCACGGCGTCGAGCTTCTGCAGCACCGGCAGGAACTCGCGCTTGTTGTCGGCGACGAACCCCGAAAGCTGCTGGGAGACATCGTCGATGCCGGCGATCAGCGTGCTGAGCGCCTGCCTGCGCTCGTCGAGGGCGGCGAAAAGCTGGTTACCGTCGGTGATCAGCTGATTGACCTGTCCGGAGCGCTCGGCCAGCGTCTGCGAGACGTTCTTGGCGTGCAGCAGCAGCTGCTCCAGCGCGGCATCGCGCTTGTTCAGGCTGCGGCTCAGATCGGCGACGCCGTCCAGGGCACCACGCAACTGCGGGGTGGCATCGCGCAGGGTATCGGTCAGCGTCTGCAGGGCCTGCTCGAACCGGGGCTTGTCGAGTGCGGCGACGTTGCCGCCGAGATCCTGCAACGCGGTGTTGAGGGTGTACGGCGTGGTGGTGCGGTTCACCGGGATGACGGTGGAATCCCCGCTGCCGCCGGGGGTGACCGACAGCGACTTCTGGCCGAGCACGGTATCGGTCTTGATGGCCACCAGCGTCTGGTTACCGACCTTGATCTTGCGGTCGACGGTGAACCCGACCTTGGCCTGATCACCCGCCAGCGAGACCGAGCTGACCTTGCCCACGTTGATCCCCGAGATGTTCACATCGTTGCCGGGGATGATCCCGCCCGCATCGGTGAAATAGGCCTCGTAGTTGCGGCCCTGCGGATACCAGGGCAGGCCGGTGTACCCGAAGGACACCAGCACCAGGCAGGACACCACGAAGATGCCGAGGATGCCGGTGCGCAACGGATTGCTGCGATCGGGACTAGCCATTCGCCGAACACCTCCCCTTCGACGGGTCCGGCGGTCCGCCGAACGGGATCAGGATGTCGCTACCGGCGGGGCCGTTGATCTTCATCCGGATCGAGCAGTAATAGATGTTGAAGAACGCACCGTAGGCGCCGAGACCGTTGAGCCGCATGTAGTTCTCGGCCAGCGGCTCGATGACCTTGTTGATATCGGCCTTGCGCTCGTCCATTCGCTGCATCAGCGGCCGGGTATTCTCGATGACGCCCTGCAACGGCCGCCGCGACGCCTTCAGCATCTCGGTCAGGTCGTTCTCGGCGCTGGCCAACGGTGCGATCGCACCGGCGATGGGGTCGCGGTTCTCGGCCAGGCCGGTGATCAGCTTCTGCAGTTCGTCGACGCTGGCATTGAACTGCTCACCCTTTTCATCGATGGTGCCCAGCACGGTGTTCAGGTTGGTGATCACATCGCCGATCAGTTGGTCACGGGCGGCCAGGTTCTGACTGAACGAGCTGGTGCTGGCCAACATGCTCTGGATGGCGCCGCCTTGGCCCTGGAGCAGTTCGATGACGGCATTGCTGACCTCGTTGACCTTGTTCCCATCCAGGCCCTTGAGCACCGGTCGCAATCCGCCGAGCAGCGCGTCGAGATCCAGCGCGGGCTGGGTGTTCGCCGTCGACAGCGTCGACCCGGCCGGCAACTTCTGCAATTCCCCTGGGCCCGAGGTGATCTCCATATATCGGTCACCGACGAGGTTCTCGTAGCGCACCACCGCGCGGGTCGAGGTGTAGAGCTGATAGCGCTTGTCGACATCGAAGGCCACATCGACGGTGTTGTCCGGGTTCAGGGTGACCGCACTGACCGAGCCGACGGGTACACCGGCGATCCGGACGTCCTGACCGCTCTTGAGCCGCGAGGCTTCGGTGAATGTGGCGTGGTACTGGTTGCTTGACGCGAACCGGAACTGCCCGAACACCACGATCAGCCCGGCAGCCACCAGCACCATGGCCATGGTGAAGACCGCGACGTTGATGAGGGTTCTGCGCTCGCTATTCATCAGAAATCATCCCGTTCGGCAAAGGCACCGTTGAACAGGAACTGCAGTGTGGATGGCGCATTGAACTGCAGTTCGGTGTTGGGCTGGAACGGCACATAGGCGTTGTCGGTCACGAGGAACGGTGTGTGGTACCAGGATCCGCCGAACTGCTTGCCGGGAACATCGGGCAAACCGCGGCAGTTGGGCCCGCCGGAGGCGTTCACGATCGGCAGGCTTTCCGGGTATGTGTACGACGGGGCACCCGGGATGAAGCTCGACGCCACGAACAGGCCGGGCCGGATCCCGCCGATGATGGGCGCGAAGGTGTCGATGACCTTCCCGGTGCCCTGCAATATGCAAGGGAACACCGGCGAATACTCGCCGACCACCTTGAGCGGGGCACGCAACCGCTGGATGGCGGCGATGTAGTCGTCTGCCGCGGGTTCCAAGGTGGCCGTGCCGTTCTGGGCCAGCCCGGTGGCGGCCAGCAGCGCGGCGTTGAGGCTGTCCTGCTCGTCGATGATCGTCTGCGCCACCCGCGGCGCGTTGTCGAAGATGCTGGCCAGATCGGGACCCGCGTCACCGTAGATCCCCGCGACAACGGCCGTCTTACGCAGGTCGTCCTGCACGGTGGGCAGCTTCGGATTGAGCTGGGCCAGATAGCTGTTCAGGCCGGACATCGCGACGCCGAGGTCCTCACCGTGACCCCGCAGACCCTCACCGAGGGCGGTGACGGTGGCATTCAGGTTCACCGGGTCGACCTTGTGCAGCACATCGGTCAGTGTCTGGAAGAGCGTGTTGACCTCGAGCTGGACAGACGATGCCTGGATATTGGTCCCGGCCTGCAGGGTGGTGGGGCGGGGATCCTCCGGCGGCAGGAACTCCACCGATTTCGCACCGAAGACTGTGGTACCGCCGATCTTGACGTCCGCATTCGACGGGATGAACCGCATCTGGCTGCGATCGATCGACAGCGTCAGCTTGGCCTGGTCCCCGGCGTACTCGATATCGGCGACCTTGCCGATCTGGATCCCGCGGTATTTGACCTTGGCATCGCGCTCCATCACCAGACCGGCCCGCTGCGATGTGACGGTCACGGTGTCGGTGGCGGTGAACGCCGCGGTGAAGAACAGGTAGGTGAGCACCACCGCGATCACCACGATGGTGGCCAGGATCGCGGCGGCGATCCTGACATGGCTGCGTTTGGCGAATCCGTCTGACATCGTCTGGCCCTACCCGGAGAGGTTGAAATTGCCGGACGCGCCGTACACGGCGAGCGAGATGAACAGGGTGATCGTGACGACCACGATCAGAGAGGTACGCACGGCCTGGCCGACGGCGATGCCCACGCCGACCGGACCGCCGGAGGCGTTGTACCCGTAGTAGGTGTGCACCAGCATGACCGCGACGGACATGACGATCGCCTGCAGGAAGGACCACAACAGGTCGCTCGGTATCAGGAAAGTATTGAAGTAGTGGTCGTACAGCCCGGCACTCTGACCATTGATGAAGACGGTGGTGAAGCGGGCCGCGAAGAAGGCCGCCAGGACCGAGAGCGAGTACAGCGGCACGATGGCGATCAGCCCGGCGATGATCCTGGTGGACACCAGATACGAGACGGCATGCACGGCCATCGCCTCGACGGCGTCGATCTCCTCGGCCACCCGCATCGCGCCCAACTGCGCAGTGGTGCCGGCGCCGATGGTGGCCGCCAGCGCGATCCCGGCGATCACCGGGGCGACGATGCGCACGTTGAGGAACGCCGAGAGGAAGCCGGTCAACGCCTCGATACCGATATTGCCCAGCGAGGAGTAGCCCTGCACGGCGATGACGCCGCCGGAGGCCAGGGTGAGGAATGCCGCCACGCCGACCGTTCCGCCGATCATGACCAGAGCGCCCGCGCCCATGGTCATCTCGGCGACGAGCCGGATGGTCTCCTTGCGGTAGCGGGTGATGGCGTTGGGGATGTAGCGCATCGACTCGCCGTAGAACAGTGCCTGCTCGCCGATGTTGTCCACCGCGCGGGGCACGCCACGGAAGAACCGGCGCAGTCGAAGTGTGGCGTCGTAACTCATGCGGTCAGCGCTCCAGGACCCGGACGCCGACGGCGGTCAGGATGACATTGACGACGAACAGGCAGATGAAGGCGTAGACCACGGTCTCGTTCACCGCGATGCCCACACCCTTGGGGCCGCCTTGCACGGTCAGACCGCGATAACACCCGACCAGACCGGCGAGCAGACCGAACAGCAGCGCCTTGAACATGGCCAGCACCAGCTCACCCAGTCCGGTCAGGATGGTCAGACCGTTGATGAACGCACCCGGGTTGACTCCCTGCAGGAACACCGAGAACACATAGCCGCCCGACAGACCGATCGCGCACACCAACCCGTTGAGCAGCACCGCGACGAATGTCGATGCCAGCACCCGCGGCACCACCAGGCGCTGGATCGGATCGATGCCGAGCACCCGCATCGCGTCGATCTCCTCGCGGATGGTTCGGGCACCCAGGTCGGCACAGATGGCGGTCGCGCCCGCGCCTGCGACGACGAGCACCGTCACCACCGGGCCCAGCTGGGTGATGGTGCCGAACGCGGTACCGGCCCCGGAGAGGTCGGCCGCACCGATCTCGCGCAGCAGGATGTTGAGGGTGAAAGCGACCAGGACGGTGAACGGAATCGACACCAGCAGCGTGGGAACCAGCGAGACCCGCGCGATCATCCAGGTCTGGTCGAGGAACTCACGGAACTGAAACGGCCGCTGGAACATCTTGACGAACGTGTCGATGGTCATCTCGACGAACCCACCCACGGCTCGCGCCGGAGCCGAAAGCTGTTCGATCAACCTCGACTCCATTCTCGAGTGGGGCTGCCGTCCCGTCGTGGCGAAGAACCCGACAATAGCGGGAAACGGTTCGCTCCGGCGGGCTTTCCACCCCTGATGTGCACGTCGTTCATAGTGAGCGGGCTCATAGTAACTAGAACACGTTCACAGTGTCAAAGAACCGAAAAGTTCTTGTAAAACTCGCATTTTTCCTGGTCAGCGCCGGTGTGACGGATGTCATTCTAGAACAGGTTCTAGTCGGCCCGGACCGGTGAATATGCCGTTCTCCTAAATCAAGAACCCATGAGCTCAGTTGCGGAGAACCCAATATTCGGATCCCTTTTAGCAAAGAAGTCACCGAGCGTGTCGCTCAACGCCGCGGGGTCCCAGGCATCACCGGCGGCATCGAACCGGTGGGCGGCAACCGGCGCCGCAACCAGGGTGACCGTCGGTCCGTACACGATGAACAGCTGCCCGTTGACATCCTCGGACGCCGGGGAGGACAGGTAGGTGACGAGCGTGACGACATGCTCCGGCGAGAGGGCATCGACCTGTCCGTCCGCCAGCTCCGGTGCATCACCGAACACGCCGGCGGTCATGGCGGTGCGGGCCCGCGGTGCGATGGCATTGGCCCGCACCCCGTACCTGCTCAACCCGCGCGCCGCCGACAGCGTCAACGCCGTGATACCGGCCTTGGCGGCACCGTAATTGGCTTGACCCACCGGTCCGGCGATCCCGGCCTCCGAGGAGGTGTTGACGATCCGTCCGTACACCCGTCCGTCGGCGGTCTCCTTGGCCTTCGCCTTCCAGTACGCCGCAGCATTGCGCGTCAACAGGAAGTGTCCGCGCAGATGCACGGCGATCACCGCGTCCCAGTCCTCGTCGGACATGTTGAACAGCATCTTGTCCCGGGTGATGCCGGCGTTGTTCACCACGATGCCCAGTCCCCCGAGCCGGTCGGCTGTCTCGACGAGTTCGTCGGCGGTGCTGCGCGCGCTGATATCACCGGCGACCGCGACGCCCTTGGACCCGACCGCTTCGATCTCGGCCAGCACGTCGGAGTTGTCCAGCGCGCCGGCCATGTCGTTGACCACGACCGTCGCGCCGGCCCGCGCCAGGCCTATCGCCTCGGCCCGGCCCAGGCCGGCGGCCGCGCCGGTGACGACGGCAACCTTTCCGGACAGGTCGATCGGGTTGTCGTTCATCGCTGCTTCAGGGGACACGGTTATGAATACCTCTAGTCTCTACGGATCAGGGCCGCCCGAGGGCATTCGGCCACGGATTGTTCGGCCAGTTCCTCCTGGCCGGCGGGTACCGGGTCGGCTTTCACCACGGCATAGTCCTCGTCATCGAGATCGAACAGGTCGGGCGCTATCCCGACACATACCGCATTACCTTCGCAGCGGTCACGGTCGACTTCTACGTGCATGTGAACCTCCTCGCGCTCCGGGCACGGGCTGTGTGCCCCTGTGCAGGCTAACGGTACCGCCCTGGACCGCAAGACTAGAACGTGTTACAACGAGCATATCGGCGGGCAACCGGTTTCGGCCGGTCGCCCCGCAACCTCAGACAGACAGGATGCCGCCATGCGGATCGGTTACACCGCCGAGCAGGAGGAGTTGCGTCGCGAACTGCGGTCGTACTTCACCAAACTGATGACTCCCGAACGTGCCGAGGCGCTGGCGGCCAGCGATGGCGAGATGGGCCGCGGGAACGTATACCGCGAAACCGTCGAGCAGATGGGCAAGGACGGCTGGCTGACGCTGTCCTGGCCGACCGAGTACGGCGGCCAGGCCCGCCCGCCGATGGATGGGCTGATCTTCAACGACGAAGCCGCCATAGCGAATGTGCCGGTGCCCTTCCTGACCATCAACAGCGTGGCGCCGACGATCATGCATTTCGGCACCGAGGAGCAGAAGAAGTTCTTCCTGCCGAAAATCGCGGCGGGCCAATTGCACTTCTCCATCGGCTATTCCGAACCCGGCGCCGGCACCGACCTCGCCTCGCTGCGCACCACCGCGGTGCACGATGGTGACGATTATGTGATCAACGGTCAGAAGATGTGGACCTCGCTGATCGCCTATGCCGACTACGTCTGGCTGGCAGTGCGCACCAATCCCGAGGCCAAGAAGCACCGCGGCATCTCGATGCTGATCGTGCCCACCACTGCCGAGGGCTTTTCCTGGACGCCGGTGCACACCGTGTCCGGAGTCGATACCAGCGCAACCTATTACCAGGACGTCCGGGTTCCCAAATCCGCCCTCGTCGGCGAGGAGAACGCCGGCTGGAAGCTGGTCACCAACCAGCTCAACCACGAGCGTGTCGCGCTGGTCTCCGCGCAGCCGATCTTCGTGGCGCTCAACGGTGTCCGCGAGTGGGCACAGAACACCAAGGATGTGCACGGTAAGCGATTGATCGACTCCGAATGGGTGCAGTTGAACCTGGCCCGGGTGCACGCCAAGGCCGAGGTCCTCAAACTGATCAACTGGGAGCTGGCCTCGGCCACCGACGCCGCTCCCTCACCGGCCGACGCGTCGGCCGCCAAGGTGTACGGCACCGAACTGGCCACCGAGGCCTACCGCCTGTTGATGGAGGTGCTGGGCACCTCGGCCACCCTGCGTACCGGGTCACCGGGAGCCCTGCTGCGCGGCCGCATCGAGCGCATGCACCGCTCCTGCCTGATCCTCACCTTCGGCGGCGGCACCAACGAGATCCAGCGTGACATCATCGGCATGGTCGCGCTCGGCCTGCCCCGAGTGAACCGATAGGAACGACAATGGATTTCACCCCAAGCGAAGCATCGGTCGATCTGGGCGGACTGGTCCGCACCATCACCGAATCGGTGGTCACCAACGATCACCAGCGGGTACTCGACGGACTCGAGGAACGATTCGACCGAGACCTGTGGGCCAAACTGATCGAAGCCGACATCCTGTCCACCGCCGCACCGGAATCACTGGGCGGCGGCGGATTCGGCGTGCTGGAGCAATCGGCCGTGCTCACGGCCCTTGGCAGGCAATTGGCTGCCGTGCCGTACCTGGAATCGGCGGTGCTGGCCGCGGGCGCACTGGCGAAGTTCGGGTCCGCCGCCCTGCAAGAGCAGTGGGCCACCCCGGCGATCAACGGCACGACGATCCTCACCGTCGCACTCGACGGTGAGATGGGCCAGGGTCCGGTGCAGGCGCAGTCCACCGACGGCGGCTACCGGCTGACCGGATCGCGCACCCAGGTCGCCTACGGTCCGGTGGCAGACGCGTTCCTTGTCCCCGCCGACACCGATGACGGCCTGCGGGTCTTCCTGGTCACCCGCGCCGACTCCGGTGTCACGGTCTCCACCTTGGACACCACCGGCCATGGGACCGTCGGTCACCTCGAGCTGAGCGCGACGCCGGTCGATCCGGGACGTCTGGTCGGCGGTGCCGAGGTCCTGGAATGGCTGACCGTGCATCACGCACTGGGGCGCAGCGCGTTTCAGCTCGGGGTACTGGAGCGCGCCCTCGAACTCACCGCTGCCTACGCGCGCGAACGCGAACAGTTCGACCGTCCGATCGGCAGCTTCCAGGCGGTCTCGGCCCGACTCGCCGACGGCTACATCGACGTCAAGGCGCTGCGCTCCACGCTGACGCAGGCCGCGTGGCGACTGTCCGAGGACCACCCCGCGACGATCGATGTCGCCAGTGCCGCGTTCTGGGCCGCCGACGCCGGGCACCGGGTGGTACACACCGCGGTGCACGTGCACGGCGGCGTCGGCATCGACATCGATCACCCAATCCACCGGTACTTCCTGGCAGCCAAGCAGACCGAGTTCGCGGTCGGCAGCGCGACCGGGCAGTTGCTCCGTATCGGCCGCGAACTGGCCGACACCCCCGTCTGAGGACGTGGACAACCCGACCGGCCCGACCGTGGGCGAGCTGCTCGCACCGTTGGTCGACGTCGTTGACCGCGGCGTGCATGACGAGACGTCGTTCACGCCGTGGCGCGACCACATCGCCGCGGGCGCCGCCTTGGCCGCCGCCCTGGGCGCTCGCCTGGATGCCGCCCGGCCACCGCATATCGGGGTGCTGTTGGGCAAC
Source organism: Mycolicibacterium neoaurum ATCC 25795 (assembly GCF_000691525.1). Lineage (GTDB taxonomy): Bacteria > Actinomycetota > Actinomycetes > Mycobacteriales > Mycobacteriaceae > Mycobacterium > Mycobacterium neoaurum. The sequence continues at coordinate 35,723 of NZ_JMDW01000003.1, read as the reverse complement.
ACCCCGTTCTTCTCGACTGTTCTGGTCGCTGCGGCCCTATCCGGCCTGGTCCCCGTCGGACTCAACCCGACGCGGCGCGGCGCGGCGCTGGCGGCCGATGCCGAACGTGCGGACTGCCAGTTCGTGCTGGCTGACTCCGGTGCGGACGTACCCGCGGGGGTTGTTGCCATCGACGTCGAATCCGATACGTGGGCAACCGAACTGGCCGCATACTCCGGCACTCCGGTGACGTTCGCGCCGATGTCCGGTGACGATCTGTTCATGTTGATCTTCACCTCCGGCACCAGCGGTGAACCCAAGGCGGTGCGGGTGACCAACGACAAGGTCGCCTTCCCCGGCCGGATGCTCGCCGAGCGGTTCGGGCTCGGGCCCACCGATACGTGTTACCTGTCCATGCCGTTGTTCCACTCCAACGCCGTGATGGCCGGGTGGGCGGTGGGGGTCGCGGCCGGAGCATCCATCGCACTGCGCCGGAAATTCTCGGCCTCGCGCTTCATCCCTGATGCCCGCCGCTTCGGTGCCACCTACGCCAACTATGTCGGCAAACCGCTGTCCTACATCCTGGCCACCCCCGAGCAAGACGATGATGCCGACAACCCACTGAAGTTCCTGTACGGCAACGAGGGTGCGCCCCGCGACCTGCCACGCTTCGCCCAGCGGTTCGGCGTGCACGTGGTCGACGGATTCGGTTCCACCGAGGGCGGGGTGGCCATCGCGCGCACCCCCGATACCCCGGACGGATCACTCGGCCCGCTCACCGACGAGGTCGCCATCGTCGACATCGAGACGGGCACACCCTGTCCACCAGGGGTCGTCGGCGAGATCGTCAACCCGACCGGGTCGGGTTGGTTCCGTGGCTATTACAACTCCCCCGATGCCGAGGCCGAGCGGATGTCCGGTGGCATCTATCACTCCGGAGACCTGGCCTATCGTGACGATGACGGCTATGTGTACTTCGCCGGACGGCTCGGAGACTGGATGCGGGTCGACGGTGAGAATCTCGGCACCGCCCCGATCGAACGAATACTGCTGCGGCATCTCGATATCACCGAGGTGGCGGTCTACCCGATCCCCGATCCGGCGGTCGGTGACCGGGTGATGGCGGCGATCGTGCTCGCCGATGGTGCGCATTTCGATCCCGAGGCCTTTCGTGCGTTCCTGGCCGATCAACCCGACCTCGGGCCCAAACAATGGCCGTCTTTCGTGCGGGTGGCCACCGAACTGCCGCGGACCGAAACGTTCAAGGTGCTCAAACGGGAGTTGTCCGCCGAGGCACTGGACTGTCCCGATCCCGTCCATCCCTGCCGCCGGGACTGACCTGAGGCCCGCCGTGGCCGGAGTCGCAGCCGCGCTGCGTCGGGGGTAGGTGGGCTACGCTTCCGGTCGGAGGGCATGGCCGACCAAAGCCACGTATGCCATGAACCTGAGACCTCATGACGGAGGGTTTGATGAGGACGTCTGCGCTCACCGGCGTCGCCGCACTGGCCACCGCGGTCGGCGTGCTCCTGTCCGGCTGCGGCTCGACCACCGTCGACGGCACCCCGGTTGCGGCACCGTCGACATCGGGTCGCACCTCCGCGCCCCCGCCCGCGCCGCGTGACGAGGGCACTCCCGGCTCGTACGAGACCATTGCCAGCTATATCAGCCAGAACGGTATCCAGGAGACACCGGTCAAGCGCGGCGATCCTGGTTCGCCCACCATCGATCTGCCATTCCCCGACGGTTGGCAGGATGCCGGCCCCGATACCCCCGAATGGGCCTACGGCGCGATCGTCTACACCGGATCCGAGGCGGCCGAGTACACCCCGAGCATCGTGGCGTTGATATCCAGACTCAGTGGGAATGTCGACCCGGCGAAGATCATCGAGCTCGCCGCCGGCGAATTGCAGAACCTGCCGGACTATGAGGCCCTGACCGATGGCACGACCAGTCAGTTGAGCGGCTTCGACGCCTATCAGCTCGCCGGGACCTGGGAGCAGGATGGGCTGCGGAAGTTCGTCGCCCAGAAGACCGTCGTCATCCCCGGAAGCGACGGTCTCTACGTGCTCCAGCTCAATGCGGACGGTCTGGCCGACCAGGCCGATATCCTCGGTGCGGCAACCGATGTGATCGACACCGAAACCGTCATCACGCCCTAACCGTGGGTGAACGGGCCCACCCACAGATGCGCCCGATGCCGGCGTACCGCAGACTCGATGCGGGCGCCGGCATCGCCGTACGGGGAGACCGTGAAGCGGAAGCAACCGGCCGACAGACCCGGGGCCGGTGTCGCCACCTGTTGCCAGTCATTTCGCAGCCGCGGGTGCCCGGTGGTCTTCTCGGCATCGGTCAGGTAGATCTCCAGGGCCGCCATGGTCCTGGTCTGCAGGCCGCGGTAGTTGCCGGTGTACGAACCGAATCCGACTCCGGCGATCTCATGCCAACCGATGGTCTCCACGGTGCGCCCGTCGAAGGGGTGAATGCCGGCAGCGTCGATCATCAAACCCATACCGCGCACCGCCTTCGGTGCACGCCACGCCACCCATCCGAAGGGAACCGCCAGCGCGGCCACCCCCAGCCACCGCAGCACAAGTTCAGCGCCGGCGTACGAGCCGGACAGCAGATAACTCAGCGGTACGACCCAGAGCACCGCGGTCCCGGCGAGCACACCCATTGCCAGGGCCGGACTCCACCTGACCAGTATGATCCGCTCGGCATCGTTCACCCCGGCATTATGGCCGCCTCGCGCACCACACACCGCGTACCGGAGTAGACGGTCGGCATGCATTTCATGCAGTGCACGCACAGACCGGTTTCGCGGTCGCCACGCTCGAACCGGTTGACCAGGTCGGGTTCCCGCAGCAGCGCCCGTGCCATGGCGACGAATTCGAACCCGTCCTGTAGCGCCGTATCGACGGTGGTCAATCGATTGATTCCGCCGAGCAGGATCAGCGGCATGCGCAATGTGTCACGGAACTGGCGCGCCGTGTCGACGAAGAAGCCTTCTTCGAACGGATACTCCCGAAACAGTCTGCGCCCCATCACACGCAGGCCCAGCCCGACCGGTGCGGGCTGGGAGGCGATGAACTCCGCCATCGGCACCTGGCCGCGGAAGTAGTACATCGGATTGCTCAACGAACTCCCACCCGTGAGTTGTAGGGCGTCAAGATGCCCGTCGTCCTGCAGGAGCTTCGCGGTGATCAGGCTGTCTGTGAGCCAGAATCCACCGGGCACACCATCGTCCATGTTGAACTTCGCCGTGACGGCCACGGTGCCGCCGACCGCACGGCGGACCCGCTCTGCCACCCGGCGGGCGAGTTCCGCCCTGCGCCACACATCACCGCCGAAGGCATCGCGCCGCTTGTTGAGGTTGGGACTGAAAAACGAGCTGAGCAGATATCCGTGGCCCATGTGGATTTCGATCGCGTCGAATCCCGCCGCCACCGCATGAGCTGCGGCCGTGCCGAAATCGTCGACGACAGTGGCCAGTTGGGCTGCGGTGGCCGTTCTGACCCGGCCCATCGCCGGCGCGCTGATACGCGCACTCGGTGCCAACGTCGGCTGCCGGTTCGACATTGTGTTGGCGACCAGACCTGCATGCCCGATCTGGGCACACACCTTGGCTCCTTCGGCATGCACGGTGTCGGTGAGCGTGCGCAGCGCCTCGGCTCGGGCCGCGTCCAGGACGATGGTGTCGCGGTGCACCCTGCCCCCGGGTGAGATGGCCAGGTAGGCAACGGTCGTCATCGCGGCTCCGCCACGGGCCACCTCGGCATGGAACGCGATGAGTTCATCGCCCACCCGACCGCGCGGCATCACCCCCTCGAAGGTGGCGGCCTTGATGAACCTGTTCTTGAGGGTCAGCGGACCCAGCCGATGTGGTGTGAAAGCTTTCGATACCATTGGCATCGAAACATACCAGGAGTTCGCATGCATATCGCCATCACCGGTGGCACCGGGTATCTCGGCGCACACATCACGCGCGCACTGCTCGCCGCCGGACATCGGGTCCGCCTGCTCGTCGCGCCGGGTTCGAGCGCCGACCCGGTCATCGGGCACCTCACAGTCGAGGGTGAAGTGGCACCTGTCGAGGGTGATGTGCGCGATACCGCCACGGTCGAGCGGCTGTTGCGGGGCTGCGACGCGGTGTTACACGCCGCCGGAGTGGTCGGCACCGATCGCCGGCGAGCGCGATTGATGTGGGACATCAACGCCTACGCCACCGAAACCCTGTTGCTCCGGGCCGTCGACGCCGGCCTGGATCCCGTTGTCTGCGTGAGCAGTTACAGCGCCCTGTTCCCGCCACCGGATGGGGTGATCACCGAGAGCACCCCGCCGGCCGCCGGACGCAGCCCGTATGCGCAGACGAAGGCGTACGCAGACCGGGTGGCACGACGCCTGCAGGAACGCGGTGCGCCCGTGGTGGTGAGCTACCCGTCCAGCGTGGTCGGCCCCGCCTGGCACACCGCACCGGGGGTGACCGAACGCGGCTGGGCTCCGATCGTGGCTCACGGTCTGGCGCCGCGGATGCCGGGCGGTATGCAGATGATCGACGTCGTCGACGTCGCCGACGTCCATGTGCGATCGATGGTTCCCGGGCGCGGCCCGCAACGATACGTCTGCGGCGGTGAGATGGTGGCCTTCGACGACATGATCGATCTGTTGGAACGGGGATCAGGCCGGCGGATTCGGCGGATAGCGCTGGCACCCGGTCTTTTTCGTGGCATAGGAAGGGTCGCCGATCTGACCGGCCGGGTGCTGCCGCTCGGCGACGGGATCAGCTACGAGGCAGCGCTGCTGCTGACCTCGGCGACACCGACCGACGATCGGCACACCCGGACCGCGCTGGGTATCGATGCATGGCGCTCACCCCGGCCGGCGATCCTGGCCAGCCTGCAGCGCTGAGGTCAACAGCTCGACCATCCGGTCCTGAAGCTGCGGGGAGTTGTCCTCGTCGGCCACCGTCGTCACGAACAACGCCGCACCGGCCGCCATTGCCAGGGCCGCCCTGGCATCCAGCTCGGCCCCGTGACCGTCCTCGGCGAACAGCTCCACGGCCGGGCCGCTGAACCCGGTCCACAACTGCCTGCGCAGTTCGGCGTTCTCCCGCAACGCCAACAACAGCCCGGGAACGGCCGCCCGGACATCGGGACGGGTGAACAGCTGATGACTGCCACGCACCACCCAGTCGATCCAACCGGCCCGGTCGGTGCCGGAAAATGGTGCCATGTCCGGGTTTTCTCCCAGAATCGCGTGCAGCACCAACTCGGCCTTGGAGGACCAACGCCGGTTCAGGCTGGCACGTCCGACCCCGGCGCGGGTGGCGACCAACCGCACACTGAGATCATCCCAACCAACCTCCACGAGCAACTCGCGGGTCACCGCCAGCACCCGTTCGTCGATCGAGGCGTCGCGTGGTCGACCGGTCATGCACCGATTCAACCGTACCGGCGGGTGGCGGCGTGCCACCCGCCGCGGCTCAGCCCTGTGCGATCCCGTCCAGACGTTTGGTGGCGGCCTCGAAACCACTGACCAGTTCGGCGATGATGTCGGCGACCGGCCGGATCTCGTTCATGCGGCCGACGATCTGACCGACCGGCATGGCCACCGCGGTCGGGTCCGAGGACTCGTTCATCCGCTGATGCGCCTCGCTGACGAGGATGTTCTGCAGGGGCATCGGCAACGGATCGGGTGCGGTGTCGGCGTCCCAGGCGTCGGTCCAGCGGCTCTTGAGCAGTCGCGCGGGCTTACCCGTGTAGATCTTTCGCCGCACGGTGTCCGCCGACGTGGCATCCAGCATCGCCTGCTGGATGGTCGACACCCCGGAGGACTGCCGCACGCCGAGGTCGTACTCGGCAGAGGTCAGGAAGGCGGAACCCATCCAGACGCCCTGCGCGCCGAGGGCGAGTGCCGCCGCGACCTGGCGCCCGGTGCCGATACCGCCGGCAGCCAGCACCGGCGTCTTGCCGTCGAGGGCATCGACGATCTCCGGCCACAGCACCACCGAGCCGATCTCCCCGGTGTGCCCGCCGGCCTCATGCCCCTGTGCGACGACGATGTCGACACCGTTCTCGGCATGGCGCAGCGCATGTTTGGCGCTGCCGGCCAGCGCCGCCACCGGCACACCGGCGGCATGCGCCTGGTCGATGACATCCTTGGGCGGCGAGCCCAGCGCATTGGCGATCAGCTTGATGGGGTGCTTGAGCGCCACGTCGACGTGGCTGCGCGCCACCGAGTGCAACCAACCCAGCACGCCCTCGGACTTCTCCTCGTCCTCCGGCAACGGCGGCACGCCGAGGTCGGCGAGCGTCTTGGCCACGAAGTCGCGGTGTGTCTCCGGGATCAGCTTGTTGATGTCGACGCTGGTGCCCTCGGTGGGCACCTTGGCCGGCATGACGATGTCCACACCGTAGGGCTTACCGTCGGTATTGGCATCCATCCACTGCAGGACGTTCTCCAGGTCGTCGGCGTCGTTGAACCGCACGCAGCCCAGCACGCCGAGACCGCCGGCCTTGCTGACCGCCGCAGCCACCTTCTCCGACGGGGTGAAGACGAAGATCGGGTATTCGATACCGAAACGTTCGCACAGTTCAGTTTTCATGCTTTTGCTCCTGCATGCTTGGCGTGCACGTCATCGGCGGCACGTTGTTCGGTGGTGTCCTTGGCCCAGCGGTAATCCGGCTTGCCGGCCGGAGATCGCTTGACCTCGTCGACGAGCCACAGGCTGCGCGGCACCTTGTAGCCGGCGATTTCGGTGCGCACGTGGGCGTCGAGGTCGGCCAACGTCGGCCGGGTGCCCTCACGGGGTTGGACGACCGCGGCGACGTGCTGGCCGAAGCGCTCGTCGGGCACGCCGACGACCAGCGCGTCGAACACGTCAGGGTGTCCCTTGAGCGCGGCCTCGACCTCTTCGGGGTAGATCTTCTCCCCGCCGGAGTTGATCGAGACCGAGCCGCGACCCAACATGGTCACGCTGCCGTCGGCCTCGACCTCGGCGTAGTCACCCGGGATCGCGTACCGCACACCGTTGTACGTGCGGAACGTCTCGGCCGTCTTCTTCTCGTCCTTGAAGTAGCCGACCGGGATGTGCCCGCATTTGGCGATGATGCCGCGCACGCCCGAACCGGGCACGACTTCATTGCCATCCTCGTCGAGCACCTTGGTGTTCTTGTCGATCGTCACCCGGGGGCCACCGGTATGGCTCTGTCCCTTGGCCACGATGCTGGTGCCACCGAATCCGGTCTCCGAGGATCCGATCGAGTCGGTGATGACGCGGTTGGGCAGCAGCTCCAGGAACTTTTCCTTGAGGCTGGTGGAGAACAGCGCCGCAGTGCTGGCAAGCAGGAACAGACTCGACAGGTCGTAGGTGTTCCCCTCGTCCTGATGCGCCAACAACGCATCCAGCAGCGGGCGGGCCATCGCGTCACCGGTGAAGAAGAGCAGGTTGACCTTGTGGTCGTGGATCAACCGCCACACCTGATCGGCGTCGAATTCCGGTGTCAGCACCACGGTCTGGCCGGAGAACAGTGCCATCCAGGTCGCCGACTGCGTCGCGCCGTGGATCATCGGCGGGATAGGCAGCCGCACCATCGGCGCGTTCTCCTTGGCCTGCTTGGACAGGTCGTATTCATCGGCGATCGGCTCGCCGGTCGCGAAGTCGGTGCCGCCGAACAGGACCCGGTAGATGTCCTCGTGGCGCCACATGACGCCCTTGGGGAACCCGGTGGTGCCACCGGTGTAGAGCAGATAGATGTCGTCCTGGCTGCGCGGACCGAAATCGCGTTCCGGCGAGCCCTTTGCGAGTGCATCTTCGAACGGGACGCCGCCATAGCGCGCGAAGTCATCGTCGGTGCCGTCCTCGACCACCAGGACCGTCTTGACCAACGGGGTTTCGGGCAGCACATTGGCCACCCGGTCGGCGTAGCGCCGCTCGTGGATCAGCGCCACCATGTCGGAGTTGTCGAACAGGTACTTCAACTCCCCCTCGACATAGCGGAAGTTGACGTTGACCAGGATTGCACCGGCCTTGATGATGCCCAGCATCCCGATCACGATCTCGATGCGGTTGCGGCAGTACAGGCCGACCTTGTCATCCTTCTTGACACCCTGGTCCAACAGGTAGTGCGCGAGCCGGTTGGCCCGCTCCTCCAGTTGGGCGTACGTCAGCTGTTCGCCCTCACAGATCAGGGCTACGCGGTCGGGCACGGCGTCGATGGCATGCTCGGCAAGATCGGCGATGTTCAGGGCCATGGCACCTAAACTAGAACGTGTTACATTTTTGTTCAAGTAGCACCCGCACAGCAGTCCGAACGCAGAGAGGCGATACCCGATGAGTGAGACCGCCAAAGGCCCCGACGCCCTCATCGAGCAGCGCGGACACACCCTCATCGTGACGCTCAACCGGCCCGAGGCCCGCAACGCCCTTTCCGGTGAGATGCTCTCGATAATGGTCGAGGCCTGGGACCGTGTCGACAGCGATCCGGAGATCCGCACCTGCATCCTCACCGGCGCCGGCGGCTATTTCTGCGCAGGCATGGATCTCAAGGGTGCCGCCAAGAAGCCGCCCGGCGATTCCTTCAAGGACGGCAGCTACGACCCCTCACGGATCGACGGGTTGCTGAAGGGTCGTCGTCTGACGAAGCCGCTGATCGCCGCGGTCGAAGGCCCCGCGATCGCGGGTGGCACCGAGATCCTGCAGGGCACCGATATCCGCATCGCCGGCGAGAGTGCGAAATTCGGAATTTCCGAGGCCAAGTGGAGCCTGTACCCGATGGGCGGGTCCGCGGTACGCCTGGTTCGCCAGATTCCGTACACCATCGCGTGCGACATGCTGCTGACCGGTCGTCACATCACCGCGGCCCAGGCGCTGGAGTACGGACTGATCGGGCACGTCGTGCCGGACGGCACGGCGCTGGAGAAGGCACTGGAGATCGCCGAGGTGATCAACAACAACGGTCCACTGGCGGTGCAGGCGATCCTGAAGACCATTCGCGAGACCGAGGGCATGCACGAGCTTGACGCGTTCAAGCCCGACACGGCCAACGGCATACCGGTGTTCCTCTCCGAGGACGCCAAGGAGGGCCCGCGGGCCTTCAAGGAGAAGCGGGCGCCGAACTTCCAGATGAAATGAGCGCCGGGCGCTCGGTGCGCAAGCCCCACGTGGCGACCGCACCGGCCACCCGGTCGACGTCCGAGTCGGTATCGACCAATGCGTAGTGCGACGAGAGTCCGGTCCGCCCGTTGATCGCGCATTCGTAGTGCACCCGGCGAACGACGTCGCGCAACCACGTCTGTACCGCCGACCGCCGGTCCGGCGCGAGCCCCCGCAGCCGACACGCCACCACCAGCCGGCGGGCACCGCCGCCGAGCACCGCGGTGACGGCCGCATCCGACGTATCACGCGCGCAGCGTCCCCGTCGACGCCATCCGATGTAGCCGTCGCCGTCCACCAATGACCTTGCCGCGCAGCCGGGATCGACGATGACCACGACCGTGTGGACCGACTTCTCGGATAGGGCGGCCAGGTCCCCCGACCCGCCATCCGCGGAGTGCCGGACACAGGGCGACGGACCGCTCACGACCACCCGGCCGGACGCTGTGACGCGCTCGGCCACCTTCGACGCCAGCACCGATTCCGGCCCCAAGATGGCAACTGCCCCCATTGAGCTGGACATGACACACTCCGATCACACGGGCTCGGCCCGGGATTCGACGTCCGCCAGTACGTTTTCGATCACCGCGCACGCCTGCGCGATACCGCAGTGGTAACCGGGTCCCACATCCTTCGCCCGGTTCACCGCGACCGATAGCCGGTCGAGGATCCGCGCGAGTGCCGAGCGGACCATCGCGCGTTCCCGTCGCGTCGCACCGATGCCGTGGCGGTGCAAGCCCGAGGCCGATCGCGCCATCTCGTCCAATGCACAGATCCGGGCGTACCTGGTGGCCGCGGCGTGGCCGCGCCGATACTCCGGATCGTCGTATTCGGGAACCGTCGCCGCGATCATCGCGATCACCTCCGTCAGTTCGGCAGCCGCGTTTGCGCACCCTTCATCGAGAAGCATTTTCCGTCATATTCTTTCCATGAAACGTCGATCATAAATACGGACGTCGCCTAATTACGATTCAATAGACCATTTAAAATGGCGGCGAAATTGCAATTCGCCGCCGCGTGATCGCGTCGTCATCCCATCGGAGATGAGGCGGTCCGATTATGAGAAACCAGTAAAAACTGGTCAGCGCGAGGGCTTTTTGCGGCGAACCACCGTCTCGGCCGAGAGTTTTTCGCGCTTGGCGGCCCTTTTCTCCTTCAGGGTCAGGGTCGCTTTTCGGAGCTCTCGCCCCTGAGATTTACTAGCCATTTTTCCTCCTGTGCGCTAGCAATACCTTCGAGGCCCGACCATACCCGAGAAAAAAATAAAAGCCAGTTGCAGAAAATGGCGGTGGTATTCGTCAGCCGTGCCTGCGGCGGTACTCCGCCACAGCACCGGGGTGCAGGGGCACGGCCCCGGTCTGGATCAGGGATTGCGCGTCGAGGAACTGGCTGCCGATCGCCTGGGCGGGAACGAGCGCGGCGGGTTTGTCGAGCAACAGATCCACCATCACCGCGACCACCGATTCGGCGAGGTCGCCGTGCGCAAGCAACAGGTTCGCCACCCCGACGGTGGTCACCGCCGGATGATGCCCGTACACATCCGCAGGCACGGTCACGGCTTCGTACGTCGTTCCGTGACGCCGACGCAGGGGTGCGACCACCGTCGTGAGATCCAACAACCGGATACCGACGACGTCGGCGAATGCCGGTGTCGGGAGACCACCGGCCCACATGACCGCATCCACCGAGCCGGCTTTCAGCGCGGACGCCGCCGCGTGCATCGACTGCACCACCCGCCGCACCGCGCTCGGTTCGGCCAATCCTGCCGCGGCGAGCACCCGTTCGGACAACCTTGTCGCCCCCGACCCCGGCGCTCCGACGCTCACGACGCGGCCGGCGAGCTCCGCCGGTGACCCGATGGGAGAGTCACCGCGCACCGCCACCTGGAAGTAGTTCTCGTAGACCCGACCGACAGCGGTCAGGCCGTCCGCAGCGGTGTCATCCTGCGCGGTGTCACTGAGACTCATCGCCAAATCGGCGTGCCCGGAGCGGAGCATCTGCAAGTTCTCCGCCGAGCCGCCGGTGACCACCGGTTCGAGGTGCACTGAACCGGCCCGGTCGGCCGCCGCCGCGAGCAGACCGGAGAACTCCCAGAAGAAGCCGCCGGGCTCACCGGCGGCCAACCGGACCGGCGCCACGGCACCGCGACCGCACGCGGAGGCGGCCAGCGCGGCCGTGAGCGCCGCGAGGCCCCGGAGTGCGGACCTGCGATCCCACACCGGGAGGCTCGACGACACCGCGGATGACATGATCAGCCAGCGTAGATCGTCACACGAATGCGCGGCCCTGCTCGCGATCCAGCGCGGTCTCGGACTTGTTCTTCAGGACGAAGATGTAGACCAGCAGCGATACCGCGATCACCACGGTGACGTACCCGATGAACCATCCGACATGACCACCGCCCTTTGCGGCCTGGTAGATCAGTGGCGCCGTCCCGCCGAAGGCCGAGTTGGCAAGGGCGTAGCCCAATCCCACGCCGAGCGCCCGGATATGGGACGGGAAGAGTTCCGCCTTCACGATGGCGTTGATCGAGGTGTAGCCGGTGAGGATGACATAGCCGACGCAGACAAGGGTCAATGCCGTCGCCGCCGAGGTGGTCTGCGGCAGGTAGGTGATCAGCACGTAGGTGTAGATCAATGCGCTGGCGCCGAAGAACACCAGCAGCGGCTTACGGCCCACCTTGTCGCTGATCAGCCCGCCGATCGGCTGGATGGCCATCAGGAACGTCAGACCGATCAGATTGATCCACGTGGCCGTCATGCCCTGATCCTCGAAGGTGGACTTGACGATTGCCGGCGCGTTGACGCTGTAGGTGTAGAAGGCGATGGTGCCACCGATGGTCACGAGGAAGCACACCAACAACGCCCGCCAATGCCCGATCACCAGCTCACGCATGGACCCGGAACCCTGGTCTTCACCGCGGCGGACCGCCTCGATCTGTTCCGGAGTCAGCGACTCGTCCATGCTGCGGCGCAACCAGAAGACCACCACGGCAGCCACGCCCCCGATGAAGAAGGCTATGCGCCAACCGAATTCCTCGATCTGCTGACGGTCCAGGAACACCTGCATGACCAGCAGCGTGAGCTGGGCGAGCACGTGACCGCCGACCAGCGTGACGTATTGGAACGACGAGAAGAATCCGCGCCGCTCCCGGGTCGCCGCCTCGGACATGTACGTCGCCGACGTACCGTACTCGCCACCGGTGGCGAAGCCCTGGACCAACCGGCACAACACCAGGATCACCGCGGCCCAGACCCCGATGCTCTCCCGGCCCGGGGACAGCGCGATCACCAGCGAACACGCGGCCATCAGCGACACGCTGAACGTCAGCGCCGCCCGTCGGCCGCGTCGGTCGGCGAACCGGCCGAAGAACCACGATCCAACCGGGCGCATCACGAAGGTCACCGCGAAGATCGCGTAGACATAGAGCGTGGAGTTCTTGTCCGCCGAGTCGAAGAACTGGTTCTCGAAGTACGAGGCGAACACGGTGTAGACGTACACGTCGTACCACTCGACGAGGTTGCCCGACGAGCCGCGCAGGGTGTTGAAGATCGCCCGCCGGGTGGCTGCCGGCGAGGATGCGGGGGGCGGAGTTCCGGGCCCGTCCCCGGCCGGCTCTCGGGTGGCCGAACTGGTCATGTCTGTCCTCCTTGTCCGCGACGCCCCGCACGGATGAGCCCGCGCCGACATCGTTGTCGCTCCCTACTGTGAAGGCTGTCACAGCGACATCGGAAGACGCAGCATGAACTCCTAACAGTCCCTTAGGACGAATGTGTGTCCACCGGCGCCGGGATCCGCATCGTCAGGCAGAGCCCGCCGGACGGACCGGAGTCGACCTCGAAGATGCCCCCGGCACGTTCGACGAGGGCGCGGGCGATGGCAAGGCCCAGCCCGGAGCCCTGGCCCACGGTGTTGGCAGCCCGGAAGAAGCGGGTCGCCACCCTCGGCAGGTCCCTGGCGGGCACACCGCGGCCGTCATCCCATATCAGCAGGATGGCACCGGCGCCGTGGCTGGCGACGGTGATCTGTGCGTGGGCATCCGGTCCCGCGTACTTGGCGATATTGCTCAGGGCGATATCCATGATCTGGGTCAGGTCCTGTTCCGATATCGCTGCCGGGACGGCCGGGAGCATCTCGACGGTGACGCCGATACCGGCTTCGGCCATCGCCGCCGCCCAGAACTCCACCCGCTCGGCGGCGACCGCACCGACATCATCGGTGTGGCCGGCCGGGTCGGTCTCGGCACGGCTTTCCGCGCTCGCAAGGGCGAGTAGATCGTTGACGATGCCGGTCAGGCGGTCCACTTCCAGCGTCGCCTTGTGGTAGGCGGCCGCCGATGATTCGGGTAGCGCCATGCCCAGCGTGTCCAGACGCATGCTCAGTGCTGCCAACGGATTTCGCAGTGCATGCGCGGAGTCGGCGATCAACCTGCGCTGTGCGGCGTCGGCGGCGTCGATATCGCGGGCCATCGCGTCGAAGGTGGCCGACAGTCGGCGCACCTCATGCGGTCCGGCGTACCGACCGGGGATCGGCTCATCGTCGGTGGGTGGATCGGCGGGGGCGCGGTCGCGCACGCGATGCCGCAGCGACACCGCGCGGCCCGCCAGATCGGTCAGCGGTCGTACCGTCCACCGCGACAACGCAACCGCGATCGCCGAGGCCAGTACCAACAGGCCCGCCGCGCCCGCGGCGATGAGCGCCCACGCGCGACTGATCTCGGTGCGGGCGGCGGCCGTCGACGCGGCAAGCACCACCGCGCCATCGACCTGCGTGCCGGTGCCGACCGGTACGGCGATCAGCACCCGCTCGGGTGACCACGGCGTGACGGTATCCGGGAGGCGGCTGCGCTGATTGCGTAACGCATCGGCGGCGGCATCGGCGAACTCACCGTCGTCATCGCCCACCCCCGCCGCCGCACGCGGCCTACCGTCGCGTCCGACGACGACCACCGGCTCGTCGTAGAGCTGGTGGTAGCGCTGGAGCACCTGCTGCAGTTCGGGATCGGGCGCGTCATCGGCACGGGCGGCCAGATCAGCGAAATAGGAGGCCGCCGCGAGGCGATTCTCGCCGAAGCGCTGCATCCGCTCGCGGCCCAGCGTGATCGCCAGCGGCACCGCGAGTCCGACGACCACGATCGCCGAATAGACGACCAGCACGAGCAGGACACGTCGCCACATCTCATGGGCCCCAGCGGTAGCCGTACCCGCGGATGGTCGCGATCGCCTCGGGCCTGCCGAGCTTCGCGCGCAGCGAGGTCATGTGCACATCCAAACTGCGAGAGATGGCCACGTAGGCATCGCCCCAGATGGCATCCATCAGTTCCTGCCTGCTGACAGCTTCTCCCCGACGTGCGACGAGATGCGCCAGAATCTCGAATTCCTTTGGTGCAAGTGTGATCTCGTCACCGGCTACTTCGACACGGCGAGCGGCGAGGTCGACCACGATGTCACCGGACCGGATCGCCTCGAGCTCAGGTGTCGCCGTCGTGGCGGTCCGCCGGCGCGCGGCAACCTCGATACGGGCTCGCAGTTCGCCCAGCCGTGCCGGCTTGACCACGTAATCGTCGGCACCCGCCCGCAAGGCGCGCACCACTGAGCGTTCGTCGTCACGGGCGGTCAGCACCACCACCGGGATCTGGCTGACGCCGCGCAACCGGCGCAGGATGGTCATCCCGTCGTCGTCGGGTAGCCCGAGGTCCAACAGCGCGAGGTCGACGTCGCGGTGGTTCAGCAGCAGATCTGCACCACGCCGCATCCGTATAGGTGCATGGCCGACCTGAGCGAGCGCGTCGACGAGCGCCTCACCGACGCCGTCGTCGTCCTCCACCACCGCGATACGCATCGGATCAAAGGTACGACAACTGCCGTCGAAGTCAGGCCGCGCGCGCTGCGCTGGTCAGCCGCGCACCTTCGCCGTCGGAGTGAACACCACTGGCATCGACTCCAGACCGCTGACGAAGTTGGCGGGCCGCAGCGGCAGCATGTTCTCATCGGCCAACCGCAGGTCGGGAAGCCGTTGCAACACCTTCTCGATCATGATCTTCAACTCGAGCCGCGCCAGCTGGTTACCCATACAGAAGTGCGTGCCGAACCCGAACGCGACGTGGTTGTTCGGGCTGCGGTCGATCCGGAAGTTCTGCGGATCGCCGAACACCTGCTCGTCGAGGTTCGCGGACTCGAACATCAGCATGATCTTCTCGTCCTTGCGCAGCGCCGTGCCGTAGAACTCGGTGTCCGCGGTGAGGGTGCGGCACATGTTCTTCACCGGCGACGTCCAGCGCAGCATCTCCTCGATGGCGCCCGGTAGCTTGCCCTCATCCGCCGTCAACTGGGCCCACTGGTCCTGGTGACGCAGCAGCTGTTCGGTGCCACCGGAGAGGGTGTGTCGGGTGGTCTCGTCACCGCCGATGAGGATCAGCAGCGTTTCCATGACGATCTCGGCATCTTCCATCCGCTGACCTTCGACCTCGGAGTTGACCAGCACGGAGAACAGGTCGTCGGTGGGATCGGCCCGCCGCTTGGCGATCACATCCATGGTGAAGGCGGTGTACGCGGCGAAGGTATCCATCAGCAACTGGACGGTCTGCTCGTCGACATGTGAGCTCAGGCCGCAGACCAGATCATCGGACCACTTGAGCAGCAGCTCGCGCTCCTGGGGTAGTACGCCGAGCATGTCACCGATGACCGCCATCGGCAGCGGGGCCGCGATATCGCGGACGAAATCGCACTCGCCCTTCTCGCACACCGCATCGATGAGGGTGTCGCACAGGACGCCGATGGAGGGCAGTTTGTCCATCACCCGTTTGCGGGTGAAGCCGGCGTTGACGAGCTTGCGGCGCAACAGATGTGCCGGATCGTCCATATCGATCATGTACGGCATGCCGGGCTGGTCGGGGCGGATGCCGCCGGCGTTGGAGAACAGCTCCGGGTTGCGTTCGGCGTCGAGCACGGCGGCATGGCTGGCCGCGGCGGCCTGGCCGTTGCGGTCGCGGAACACCGGCTCGTGCGCCCGCATCCAGCGGTAGGCGTCGCGAGCTTGCCCGTCGGCATAGAACCGGCCGTCGGCCAGGTCGACGTCCGGACGTGCCTCGGTGACCGAACCGGTCAGAACCCCTGTCATGCGATCTCCTCGGCGTCGGCGAAGGTCATCTCCACATTGCGGGCGGAGCCGGAGAACATGGCGCGCTTGGGAAAACCGAGCGCCGCCAGTTCCCGGCCGTACGGATGTGTTCCGAGCCGGACCGTCACACCACCGGGGCGGTAGCGCACGCCGGACATGATCATCTGTCCCGACGTCCGGCGGGTCACCCCGTCCAGATGCGAATAGGTCGGGTGGACTTGAGGTTTGCCCGTGAACGCCGGCGGGATCGGTAGTCCGGGCTTGAAATCCATCCCGACCGCGAACTGTCCGTCGATGTGGGTGTCGAAGGAATAGCTGTGCCCGTCACGAATGGTGAAGTCGGCCAGCAGTTTCGGATATCCCCAGATCTGGCGGCCGGCTGCCATGGTGAACTCGCCGTCGACCGGCAGGTGGTGGATGAAGGCGCCGGCCTCGCCGAGGGCTTTGAGTCCGGATGCGGTCGATCCGGGCGGGTTCACCATGACGTTGGTGCCGTACTCCAGATACGGCCCGAGGTCGCCGTCGATATAGCGCATCAACATCAGCACCACCACGGCCTTGCCCGGACGGTAGCGGCACACGGTCAGCCCGCTGTAGTCGATCATGGCTTGCGCGGCATCGGCATCCACCGAGAACATCGCCATATGCTGCTCGGCCGTGCGGATCTGCACCGGCATGGTCACGGTCTGGCCGGCTATCGAGTACTGCGATGTGGCGTGGGTCACGCGCCCAATCTAGGACGCGCAGTAGACACCTGGCAAGGAAGTGTCTACTCGTGGCGCCGCGTCTTGTTCCGGCGAAGAGACGCAAAACTGCCGATTGCGGTGCCAAAACCGCAGTTCTGCGTCTGCTCGGCAGCTAAACGAGGGCGGCGAGATCCTTGATCTGCTCCACCGACCGGGCGCCGACCACCATCATCGTCACGCCCGAGGCCTCCCAGGCCTTGATCTGCTCCTTGACGTAATCGAGGTTGCCGACGATCGCCGAATCGTCGACAAGCTCGTCGGGGATGATCTTGGCCGCTTCGTCTTTGCGATCGCTGCGGAACAACCTGGTGACGTCGTCGACCACCTCGGCATAGCCCATCCGGCGGTAGACGTCGGCGTGGAAGTTGGTGTCCTCGGCCCCCATGCCGCCCATGTAGAGCGCCAGGTGCGGTTTCATCAGCTCCATGATCGCCGGACGGTCATCGGTGACGACGACCTGCGCGGTGGCACAGATCTCGAAGGTCTCCCGGGTGCGCCGCGCCCCCGGCCGGGCGAAGCCCTCGTCAAGCCACTCGTTGTACATGCCCGCGATGCGCGGTGAGTAGAAGATCGGCAGCCAGCCGTCGGCGATCTCAGCGGCCAGCGCGACGTTCTTGGGGCCCTCGGCACCCAGCATCACCGGGATGTCGGCGCGCAACGGATGGGTGATGGGCTTGAGGTTCTTACCCAGTCCGGTGGTGCCCTCGCCTGTCAGCGGCAGCGGGTAGTGCGGGCCGTCGCTGTGCACCGGCGCCTCGCGTGCCCACACCTGGCGCAGGATGTCGATGTACTCCCGGGTACGGGCCAGCGGCTTTCCGAACTTCGCGCCGTACCAGCCCTCCACCACCTGCGGGCCGGACACACCGAGGCCGACGATATGCCTGCCGCCGGAGAGATGGTCCAGGGTGAGGGCGGCCATCGCCAGCGCGGTGGGCGTACGGGCCGACAGCTGCAGCACCGAAGTGCCCAGCCGCATCCGCGAGGTCTCCCGGCCCCACCAGGCCAGCGGGGTGTAGGCGTCCGACCCCCATGCCTCGGCGGTGAACACGGTGTCGAAGTCGGCTTCCTCGGCCGCGGCGACCAATTCGGCGTGGTTGGTCGGCGGCTGCGCGCCCCAATAACCCAGTTGCAAACCCAGCTTCATCGAAGCGCCTCCAGACCCGTGGTTGAAACCATTCTTAGAACCTGTTCTACTCGATGCTGTGACCACAGGCCAAAGCAGCCCGGTGCAGATCGACGAGCATGAGCGGCCCCTCTCGGCGCCACTGAGGCTCTCATTCGACTACACCCGTTCAGTAGGACCGCTCCTGTCTCAGTTCTTCACCGCGCTACGCCAGCGACGCATCGTCGGCGTACGCGGATCCGACGGCAGGGTCCTTGTCCCACCCGCCGAGTATGACCCCGTCACCTACGCGGCACTGACCGAGGTCGTACCGGTCAGCGCGGTGGGCACGGTGCAGTCCTGGACATGGCAGTCCACCCCGCTGGAGGGCCAGCCCCTGGACAAGCCGTTCGCGTGGGCACTGATCCTGCTCGACGGTGCCGACACCCCGCTGCTGCACGCGGTCAAGACCGCCGAGGGCGCGATCAAGACCGGCGACCGGGTGCATGCGCACTGGATCGACGAGCCCGTCGGCGCGATCACCGATATCGCCTACTTCGTCCCTGGTGAGGATTCCGAGCCGGAGGGGCAGCCCGATGACCGGGAGCCCGTGACCGTGCAGGTGACGCCGAGCTTCATCGAGATCCAGCACACCGCCTCGCTGCCGGAGACAACGTTCCTCAAGGCACTGCAGGAGGGCAAGCTGCTCGGTGGCCGCACCAAGAACGGTCGCGACGGCCAACCGGGCAAGGTGTATTTCCCGCCCAAGGAGGCCGACCCGGCCACCGGCCTGGAGCTCGACGAGTTCATCGAGCTCGTCGACAAGGGCACCGTCACCACCTTCGCGGTGATCAACATCCCGTTCCCCGGCCAGCGCATCAAGCCGCCCTATGTCGCGGCCTACGTGCTGCTCGACGGCGCCGATATCCCGTTCCTGCATCTGGTCACCGAGATCGATCCCGCCGATGTCCGGATGGGGATGCGCGTGCAGGCCGTGTGGAAGCCGCGCGAGGAGTGGGGCCTGGGTATCGACAACATCGACTACTTCAAACCCACCGGCGAACCCGACGCCGAATACGACTCCTACAAGCACCATCTGTGAAGGTGCCCGCCGATGAGCGCTTGCGCGAAGAGCAAAGGACCTGACATGACAGATATCGCAGTGGTGGGCTTCGCACACGCGCCCCACGTCCGCCGCACCGACGGCACCACCAACGGCGTCGAGATGCTGATGCCGTGCTTCCACCAGCTCTATTCCGAACTCGGGCTCAAGCAGACCGATATCGGCTTCTGGTGCTCGGGATCCTCGGATTACCTTGCCGGTCGCGCCTTCTCGTTCATCTCGGCGATCGACTCGATCGGCGCGATCCCGCCGATCAACGAATCGCATGTCGAGATGGATGCGGCATGGGCGCTGTACGAGGCCTATATCAAACTGCTCACCGGGCAGGTCGAGACCGCGCTGGTATACGGCTTCGGCAAGTCCTCGGCGGGCACCCTACGCCGGGTTCTCGCGCTGCAGACCGATCCGTACACCGTGGCCCCGCTGTGGCCGGACTCGGTGTCGATGGCGGGCCTGCAGGCCCGCGCCGGCCTGGATGCCGGCAAGTGGTCCGAGGAGCAGATGGCCCAGGTGGCGCTGGATTCCTACGCCGCGGGCGGCCGGACCGATCGGCACGAGGTCACCAGCAGCGTGGCCGACCTGCTGTCGCAGCCGTACTTCGCCGATCCGCTGCGTCGCCACGATATCGCCCCGATCACCGACGGCGCGTCGGCGATCGTGCTGGCCGCCGGTGACAGGGCCCGCGAACTGCGCGAGAACCCGGCCTGGATCACCGGTATCGAGCACCGCATCGAAACCCCGATCCTGGGTGCCCGCGATCTGACCACATCGCCGTCCACGGCGGCCTCGGCGAAGGCGGCCACCGGAGGTGACACGGGCTCGATCGACATCGCCGAGATCTACGCCCCGTTCACCCATCAGCAGCTGATCCTGACCGAGGCCATCGGACTCGGCTCCAACACCAAGGTCAATCCGTCCGGCGGCACCCTGGCGGCCAACCCGATGTTCTCGGCGGGTCTAGAGCGCATCGGCTTTGCCGCCCAACACATCTTCGACGGTTCCGCGCAGCGCGTCCTGGCGCACGCCACCAGTGGCCCTGCGTTGCAACAGAACCTCGTCGCCGTCCTGGAAGGGAAATAACAGTGGCAGGTCAGCTGGCCGCGGTGCTGGGCACCGGGCAGACGAAGTACGTCGCCAAGCGCCACGATGTGTCGATGAACGGCCTGGTGCGCGAGGCGATCGACCGTGCGCTGGCTGATTCCGGTTGCACGTTCGACGATATCGACGCCGTGGTGGTCGGCAAGGCGCCCGACTTCTTCGAGGGCGTGATGATGCCCGAGCTGTTCATGGCCGATGCGACCGGGGCGACCAACAAGCCGCTGATCCGGGTGCACACCGCCGGTTCGGTGGGCGGGTCGACCGCGATCGTCGCAGCCAGCCTGGTGCAGTCGGGCAAATACAAGCGCGTGCTGACGATGGCCTGGGAGAAGCAGTCGGAATCGAATGCCATGTGGGCGTTGAGCATTCCGGTGCCGTTCACCAAGCCGGTCGGCGCCGGCGCCGGCGGATACTTCGCCCCGCACATCCGTGCCTATATCCGCCGCTCCGGGGCACCCAACCACATCGGGGCGATCGTGGCCGTCAAGGACCGCCTCAACGGGGCCAAGAACCCGTTGGCGCATCTGCATCAGCCCGATATCACCGTCGAGAAGGTGATGCAGTCCCCGATGCTGTGGGACCCGATCCGCTATGACGAGACCTGCCCGTCCTCCGACGGTGCGGCGGCCCTGGTGATCGGCAACGAGGAGGCCGCCGAGGCGCACCTGGCCAACGGCAATCCGGTGGCGTGGATCCACGCCACCGCGCTGCGTACCGAGCCGCTGGCCTACGCCGGTCGCGATCAGGTCAATCCGCAGGCCAGCCGCGATGCCGCGGCCGCGCTGTGGCGTGATGCCGGTATCACCTCACCGATCGACGAGATCGACGCCGCCGAGGTGTACGTCCCGTTCTCCTGGTACGAGCCGATGTGGCTGGAGAGCCTGGGCTTCGCCCCCGAGGGTGAGGGCTGGAAGCTCACCGAGGCCGGTGAGACCGCGATCGGCGGGCGCATTCCGTTCAACGCCTCCGGCGGTGTGCTCTCGTCGAATCCGATCGGCGCTTCCGGCATGATCCGGTTCGCCGAATCGGCCATCCAGGTGATGGGCAAGGGCGGCGATCATCAGGTGCCGGGTGCCCGCAAGGCGCTGGGTCACGCCTACGGCGGTGGGGCGCAGTACTACTCCATGTGGGTGGTCGGAGCGGACAAGCCGAGCAGGTGACCGCACCGGTGACGCTGGCGGGCCGGCGGTCGCGGGAGGCGGCCGTCGCCCGCGACAAGGACGCCTGGCTGGCGTTGTTCGCCGATGACGCCATCGTCGAGGATCCGATCGGGCCGTCGCATTTCGACCCGGACGGCACCGGCCATCGCGGGCGAGAAGCGATCGCGGCGTTCTTCGACAAGGCGATCGCCCCGAGTCAGCTCGAATTCCACTTTGAGAGGACCTATGTCTGCGGTGACGAGGAGGCGAACGTCGGGCATATCGTCATCGTCGCCGGCGGCTACCGCGTGGTGGCAGAGGGCGTGTTCACCTATCGCGTGAACGCCGAGGGCAAGATTGCTGCGCTGCGCGCCTACTGGGAAGTGGACAAGGCGACCGCCAGCGCACAACGGGTGTGACGGCCGGGTGTGACGCGGCCTATCGCGTAGGCTGGGCAGCGATTTCGTCCGCTAGGTGTCTCGAATTGATGTTGTCCCGATCACATGTAGTCGCTGCCGCACTGCTCGCTGTCGGCCTCTCCGCCTGCGCTCCCAGCCAGCCGGGTGCCCCGAGTAGCGCTGCGCCGACCCTGCCCGCATTCACCACCAGCGCCACACCCACCACCAGTGCGCCCGCGCAGGCCACCGATTACACCCGGCTGCTGGTGACCGCCGCCGATCTCAGTGACGCCGAGGACACCTTCACCGAGCGGCATATCGAAGCCTCACCCGGCGGGCTACCGGGGGCGAGCGCGTTCTTCGTCAACGCCGAGGACACCCGCGCCATCAGCTCGACGATCCTCGTCTATGACAACCCGGGCACCGCCGCCACCGCACTCAAGGAAGCGCGGGGCACGCTGGGCAGCAGGGTGACCGGAAACCCGGTGCCGGGCGGGGTGGGGCCGGACAGCGTGATGGTGCGTGGCGCCGATCCGGACGAGGCCAAGGACATCACCGTGCTGATGTTCACCCAGGGTCGCGCGCTGGCGCGCCTGGAGTTCCAGAGCGCGGGCGGCGACGCCACCACCGACGGTTACGTGACCACCGTCGGCAAGATGCAGCAGATCGCGCTGCGCTCCGGTCTGCAGGACGACAACTGATTCGGCGCCCGGTAGAGCCGGGCGCATCTGGCGATATCTCGAGCCGAGCCGCATTCCGACCGATCAAGAGCACAAAACGGCTGTTGGCGCGGTTGCATTGCGCAGTGCCGGGTCAAAACTGTAACGTGTTCTAGTTAGAGAGACCAGATACGGGAGGCCCACCGTGA
Source organism: Mycolicibacterium neoaurum ATCC 25795 (assembly GCF_000691525.1). Lineage (GTDB taxonomy): Bacteria > Actinomycetota > Actinomycetes > Mycobacteriales > Mycobacteriaceae > Mycobacterium > Mycobacterium neoaurum. The sequence continues at coordinate 13,000 of NZ_JMDW01000003.1, read as the reverse complement.
CTACCGAGACAGCCGGCATTCGCGAGATCGACACCGGCGACCTGCCAGACCGCTATGCGCGCGGTTGGCACTGCCTGGGACCGGTGAAGGACTACCTCGACGGCAAGCCGCACGGGGTGGAGATCTTCGGGACCATGCTCGTCGTCTTCGCCGATTCGGAAGGCGAACTCAAAGTTCTCGATGGCTATTGCCGGCATATGGGCGGCAACCTCGCCCAGGGCTCGATCAAGGGCGACACCGTGGCCTGCCCGTTCCACGACTGGCGCTGGGGCGGCGACGGCAAGTGCAAGCTCGTCCCCTACGCCAAGCGCACACCGCGCCTGGCCCGCACCCGGGCCTGGCACACCGATGTGCGCGGCGGGCTGCTGTTCGTCTGGCATGACCACGAGGGCAACCCACCGCAGCCCGAGGTGCGGATCCCGGAGATCCCCGAGTTCGCCAGCGACGACTGGACCGATTGGCGGTGGAACACGATGCTCATCGAGGGCTCCAACTGCCGCGAGATCATCGACAACGTCACAGACATGGCGCACTTCTTCTACATCCACTACGGGTTGCCGACGTACTTCAAGAATGTCTTCGAGGGCCACATCGCCAGCCAGTACCTGCACAACGTCGGCCGTCCGGATGTCAACGACCTCGGCACCACCTACGGTGAGGCGCACCTGGATTCCGAGGCGTCCTACTTCGGTCCGTCGTTCATGATCAACTGGCTGCACAACAACTACGGCGGGTTCAAGGCCGAGTCCATCCTGATCAACTGCCATTACCCGGTCAGCCAGAACTCCTTCGTGCTGCAGTGGGGCGTCATCGTCGAAAAGCCCAAGGGGCTCGACGAGAAGACCACCGACAAGCTCGCCCGCGTCTTCACCGAGGGTGTTTCCAAGGGGTTCCTGCAGGATGTCGAGATCTGGAAGCACAAGACCCGGATCGACAACCCGCTGCTGGTCGAGGAGGACGGCGCCGTCTATCAGATGCGCCGCTGGTATCAGCAGTTCTACGTCGACGTCGCCGACGTGACCCCCGATATGACCGACCGCTTCGAGATGGAGGTCGACACCACCATCGCCAACGAGAAGTGGCATGTCGAGGTCGAGGAAAACCTGAAGCTGCAGCAGGACGCCGCCGAGCGCGATGCCGCCGAACAGGGTGAGCCGCAAAAAGAACCGGCTCAGCCGAGCTGATGACCACGCATGACGAGCGGGCCGGAACACCAGATGTCGATGATCTGGCCCGCTCCATGCTGCTCCTGCACGGCGGACACGACGACGAGGACGACCACGACCACCACCCGGCTCCCCGGCCGAGTACCGGGAACTGGTCCAAGGCACCGGATTTCAGTTCCGATCCGCTCCGGGCGGCGGCGGTGCACGAAGCTACCGAGCGGGACAAGCAGCGGTATCTGACCTCCGGGTTGGCCTCGGTGGACTGCCGATACTGTCATGCCACCGTGCAGGTCAAGAAGCTGGGCACCGAACACACGTCGGTGCAGTGGAATTCGGCGGCGACCAAGCGCTGCGCGGTCTTCGACGAGATCCGCGCGTCCGGTGGCGATCCGGCACGGGCGCGCTCGTGCCACCGGCTCACCGACAGCATCAAGCACGCCATCGCCGAGGGCTGCCTGGAGGAATTCTCCAGCGCCCCCTCCCCCGGCGACGGCTAGCTTCTCTCTTGCGATTTCGGTGAGGATACGTGCGCACGGCGTACGTATCCTCACCGAAATCACAGTCCCTTGAAGCGCTCCTTGACCTGCTCGTCGGTCAGCCCGTAATCGCTGAGCGAGTAGGTGTGCTTGGGCGCCCGCGGACCCCTCTTGCTTTCCTCGTGGCTGTCGGTGATGGCCTGGCGTGCCGCATCGGTGAACTCGATCCCGAACGTGCGGTAGATCCCCTCCACCGCGGCGACCGGATCCTTGATGAACTCGAAATAGTCGACATCGCAGAACTGTGCCGGATCATGCTTGGCCCGTTCGGCATTGAACAGTTCCAGCCCACGGGACCAGGTCTCCAGGGAGTCCTCGCCGATGACCTTGCCGGAGAAGCTGTTCGACCAGCCTTCGGTGGTGTGCTGGGCCAGCGAGCACATCGAGGCCATGATCGTCTCGGCAGGCCGGTGGCATTGCACCACCAGCGCGTCGGGATACGTCGCGAACAACGCATCGAGGGCGAACAGGTGGCTCGGATTCTTGAGCACCCAGCGCTTTTCGGGCTCGTTGAGGCCGATCAACTGCAGGTTCTTGCGATGCCGCTGGTAGGACTTGGTCCAGTCCTGCTGGGCAAGCCAACGCGAATAGGTCGGGATGTGCGCCAGGGTTTCATAGGACACCGAATGCAGCGATTGACGCAACAGCTGCCAGCACTCTTCGACCTCGTCGGCGGTCATGTAGTGCAGGCCGGTGTAGTCCGGGTTCTCCTCGTGCGCCTTGGTGAATTGTGCGTCGAGTTGGGCGAAGATCGGATTATCCGGCCAGGTTTCGCGCGGTGGACGCGGCTGCGGGAACTCGGCCAACCACAGCTCGAGGCCCTGATGCCGCGGATCGGCGGTGAGCAGCCGGTGGATGACGGTGGTGCCGGTGCGCGGCAGTCCGGTCACGAAGATCGGTCGCTCGATCGGCACCTCTGCGTGCTGGGGGTACTGCTTGAACGCCGCCTCCGACACCAGCCTGGCCACCAACGCATTCCTGACGAAGAAGCGTTGCATCTTGCTGCCGAACTCGGTCAGATCCGCATCGCGCTGATATGCGTCGAGAAGAACGGCGAGCGCCTCCTTGTAGTTGTCGCTGTCATCACCGAAATCATCGAGCCCACAGGCCTTGGTCGCCGATGCATGCAGATCTTCGACGGTTCCCACGTCGGTGCGTGTCATATCGAGTGCTCCATCAGAACTTGTACTCCCCGCAGTTGACATCCAGCGTCTGCCCGGTGATACCGCTGGACAGATCGCTGGCCATGAACAGAATCGCCGAGGCCACCTCGTCCTCGGTCGGCAGTTTCTTCAAATCGCTGTTGGCGGCAGCGGCCTTGTAGATCTCGTCCACCGTCGTGCCGTACTTGCCCGCCTGGTGCTCGAAATAGCTCTGCAGCGTCCCACCCCAGATATACCCGGGCAGAACCGAATTCACCCTGATCCCGGCCTCACCGAGCTCGCTGGCCAGCGACTGCGACATCGCCAGCAATGCCGACTTGGCCAGCTTGTAGGCACCCTGCTTGGGATCGGAATGCCGCACGACCATCGAGTTCACATTGACCACCGAGCCCTTGGACTCGGTCAGTGCGGGGGTGAAACCCTGGATGAGTCGCAGCGCGCCGAGCACGGTGAGCTCGACGGTCTCCCGGATGTGCTCGAAGCTGGTCTTGGCGAACGGTTTCATCGACGGGACCCGGAAGGCGTTGTTGATCAGGACGTCGACCTTGCCGAACTCCGACATCGAGGTCGACACCAGGTTGGCCACCTGGTCCTCGTCGGTGATATCCGTGCCGACGGCCAACGCCCGGCGGCCGAGCGCCCGCACCTGTCCCGCGACATCCTCCAGGCGTTCCACGGTGCGGGCGGCCAGGATCACATCGGCACCCTCCTCGGCACATCGGCGCGCCAGTGTGGTGCCCAGCGCCGGGCCCACACCACTGATGACAACAACTCGGTCCTTCAGCAGTCCACCAACAGACGTGGTCATGCTCAACCCACCATTCTTTCGCCGATCAACTTCTGGCGCAGCGCGATCCGCGCACGCCAATCATCCTGGGAGATCTTGTTCGATTCGTAGTAGGGCAATGCCGCCGGCACGGCGTCCAGGTCGACGATCTCCATCGTCGGACCGTCGGCCTCGGTCAGTTCCCGCGAGACCCGCTGCCAGCGGAACTGCAGGTACCCCTTGCGGTGGCCGAGCGTCTCACACCAGTTCGTCACGCCCGGGTTGCCCTCGGACACCACGATGCGGATCTTGCCGTCCGGATCCGCCTGGGCCTGAGTGCCGTTCAGCGAGGTCTGGTGATTGATGTAATCCAGCGAGATGTACCACAGGCTGCCCAACTGGAACCCGAGGTAAGGCGCATCGGTCACCGGCAGGGTGATGATGATCGCCTGCTCACCCGCGATGTCGTAATGACCGACCGAGGAGTACTGGGTGGCCAGCCCCCCAGGGGTCAGCCGCGGTGCGGTCAGCGTGTTGACCGGCAGGTTGTCATAGAACCACTTGGGGAACTGCAGCCAGGTCTTCACCCGTTGCACCAACTGCTTTCCGGCAACGCTGAATCTCTTCTCGATCAGTTCCTTGGACAGCGGCTCCGGCGCAGTACCCGCGGTGTCGGTACGGGCGATCGCGAAGGCACCGCGCTGGGCCGACCAATCGTTGTAGACCTCGCGGATGACCAACTGGGCGGGCTTGTCCGGTGTGAAGCGCCATTCGAAGGTGCCGTCGGCGGCGATGTCGAGTTTGCGGTCGTCGAACGCGGTCTCGCTGTCGGGCACCACCTCGTCGGTGTACTCACCGCCGATGAGCTGGAAGCTGACGTCGGTGGTGGTGCCGCGCCGCCCGGTCACGACGTATTCGTGGCCCGGTTGCACGCGGGTGCCGAAGTACATGGTGTCCGGGTTGTCCAGGCCCATCTTGGTGAACGGGCCGGTTCCGCTGTGCAGGAACGGATGCTCGCGGTCGTAATCGAACGCGACATGCGTGCACGCCGCGATGCATCCCGCCAGATACTGCAGGCCCTCCAGCAGATCGGCTTCGGATTCGATGAAGGGGGCTTCGGTGACGAGGCGTTCGGCCTCGGCGATGGCATCGGCCAGCGGCTGCGAATACATCCGGGCATCACCTTTCGTTCCAATATTGGACCGTCGTGGTAGAGTTTCCGACCTGAGACTAGAACGCGTTCTAGTTCGCGTCAACGTCGGGAGGTGCGGTGCCGGACCAGACGACCGGACGTGCGTCCCCACCCACCGAACGGGTGGTCGCAGTGCTGAACTTTCTGGCCGCGCACCCGCATGACCGCTTCGGACTCTCCGAACTGGCCCGTCGGGTCAACCTCAGCAAGCCCACCTGCCTGGGAATCCTGACCAGCCTGACCGAGTCGGGCTACCTCGTGCGCCAGGCGGGCGAGGGCACCCGGGACAAGACCTACGGGCTCGGCCCCGCCCTGATCACGCTGGGACACACCGCGCAGCAGGCCCTGCGGGTGAGCCCCGCGGCACAGGCTGAATTGCGTTCGCTCTCCGATGCCTTCGGGGTCACCGCGGCCCTGTCCGGTGTCGTCGACGACCGCATCACGCTGCTCGAACTCGTCGCGCCCCCGGGTACGCCCAGCACGGTGCGAGTCGGCCAGAGTTACCCGTTCGCGCCGCCGGTCGGGCTGATGTTCGTCCTCTGGGATGACGGCGCGGTCCGCGACTGGCTCGCCAAGGAACCCACGATTCCGTTGCATACCGACAGCGATCGGTTCGCACGGGTGATCACCGCCTGCCGCGCCTGCGGATATCTGGTGGAGCGGCTCACCCCGGGTGGCCGAAGGCTGTATGCGCTGATGGCGGGTATGTCGAACACGCTGCCCGACGAACTCCGGGCGCTGCTCGGAGAATTGGTCTCCGATATCGGCGAGCGGGTCTACCTACCGGGCACCGATGATCCCGAGACGCGCCACGACATCAGCGTCATCGCCGCCCCCGTCTTCGATCACCACCGCCGCCAGGTGATGGTGGCGACGATGCAGATCGGCGCGGCACTGACCGATGCCGATATCGCGGCACGTGCGCACGCGCTCATGGCGACCGCCGACGCGGTCACCGCATCCCTCGGGGGCATAAAGCCCGGGTTCTAACTCACCGCCGCCAGCGCGAACGGCAGTACGTCGACCGCCCCGGCGGCCCGGACCGTCAACGCGGCCATCGTCATCGTCCACCCGGTATCGGTCATATCGTCGACCAGCAACACCGTCTCGCCAGCGACGCCTGCCGGCAACTCCCAGGCATCGCGCAGCGCGGCAACCCGATAGGCCGAGTTGGCAGCGACCACCGGTCGGTGTTCGGGCGAGTAGTTCAGGACACCAAGATCTTTCAGCTTCCCGACCGCCGCCAACCGGGTCGCGATGCTGCGGATCAAGACCGGGTGACGCACCGAATCGACGGCGAGTACGGAGGTCGGCCGCTGCGCCCAGTCCCACGCCTTGAGCACCTCGATGGCCGCGGTGATCACGGCATCGGGCGCCTCGGCATCCGGTTCGTCGAGCAGCGTCCGCAAGCGGGCACCCCAGCCCAGATCGGTCAGCCTGCCGATCACCCGGCCCGCCGACGGCCCGTCCCCGATCCGTCCGGACAGATCCACCCCGATCCGGCTCATGCCGGTGGGCCATTGTTTGCGCGGTGCGATCTCGACGCCGGGGCGCATCAGCCGCGCGCGGGTCGCCTCCACCGACTCCGCGTCGACCTCGGATCGGTACCGCGGGCCGACACAGTTGTCGCATCGCCCGCACGCCTGCGGACCGAGCTCCGGGTCGTCGAGTTGCTTGCGCAGGAACACCATCCGACACTCGGTGGTGCGCTGGTAGTCGAGCATGGCCTGTTGTTCACGTTTGCGCGCCTCGTCGAGGCGCGCATATCGGGGCTCATCGTAGGACCAGGGTTGCCCGGTGGCGATCCAGCCGCCCTTCACCCGACGCACCGCCCCGTCGACGTCGAGGACCTTGAGCACCATCTCCAACCGCGACCTGTTGAGGTCCACCAGCGGCTCCAGCGCCGCGGTGGACAGGGCGCGGTCGGGTTCGAGGGCGCCGATCACCTTGCGCACCATGGGTTCCGACGGGAAGGCGACCGAGGCGAAGTAACGCCACACGTCGACGTCCTCACGGCCCGGCAGCAGGATCACCTCGGCGCTGTCGGTCGATCGGCCGGCGCGCCCGACCTGTTGGTAGTAGGCGATCGGCGAGGACGGCGCGCCGAGATGCACGACGAAACCCAGGTCGGGCTTGTCGAAGCCCATCCCCAGCGCCGAGGTGGCGATCAACGCCTTGACCCGATTGCCGAGCAGGTCCGCTTCCAACTGCTCGCGCTCGGAGGCCTCGGTACCGCCGGTATAGGCAGCCACGGTGTGGCCGTGCTCGCGCAGCAGGGCGGCGATATCGTGCGCCTGGGCCACCGTCAGCGTGTACACGATGCCCGAACCCGGCAGGGAATCCAGATGTGCGGCCAACCACGCCGCGCGTTGCGCGGGTCCGCCCGCCTGTACCACCGACAGCCGCAGCGATTCTCGGTCCAAGCCACCGCGCAGGACCAGCGTGCCGTCCCCGGAGCCGCCGACGCCCAGCTGGGTGGCGACATCCTCCACGACGCGGTCGTTGGCGGTCGCCGTGGTGGCCAACACCGGGATGTCGGTGCCCAACTCGGCGACGAGGGTGCGGATACGCCGGTAGTCGGGCCGGAAATCATGCCCCCAGTCGGACACACAGTGTGCCTCGTCGACGACCACCAGACCGGCGTCGGCGGCCAGCGCGGGCAGCACGGCGTCGCGGAAGTCCGGGTTGTTCAACCGCTCGGGGCTGACCAGCAGCACGTCGAGTTCACCGGCCCGCACCCTGGTGTGCACGTCCTCCCACTCGGTGACGTTGCTCGAGTTGATGGTGGCCGCCTGCACTCCCGCTTTGCGCGCGGCCTCGACCTGGTTGCGCATCAGGGCAAGCAGCGGGGACACGATCACCGTCGGCCCACGGCCCGCGGCACGCAGGAGTTTCGCGGCGATGAAGTACACCGCCGATTTGCCCCACCCGGTGCGCTGCACCACCAGCGCGCGTCGGCGGTGGACGACGAGTGCCTCGATGGCCGTCCACTGGTCATCGCGCAGGACGGCCTGCGGCCCGGCCAGCTGTTCGAGGATGGCCTGCGCGTCGGTGCGGGTGGTCATCGGTCCATCGTGCCAACCGGGTATGACGTGCCCGCTCAGCGCACCCTGGCGATGACGTCGAGATCGACACCGCGCGCCACGGCCAGATGCACCGGGTGCCGGGCAGCTCCCCGGTGCAGATCGACGGGGCCGTGCGGGGAATCCCAACCCCACTCGTCGAAGGCCCGGCGGGCGTCGGCGACCGTGGGCACCGACGTCGTCGCGATACCGGCGAGCAGGTGCACTCCCGAGTAGGTCGTCTCGGCCATCGTGCCGGGCGCCGGTGCCGCGGACTCCCCGATCGGGCCGGTGCCGTTGACCAGATCGAAGGCGCGGCTGAATCCGGCGCTGAACTCGGCGGCTGCGGCCGACGCCAGGCCGGCGAACCAGCCCGCCGAGATGAAAAGGTTCCCGGTCGCCTCGCTGCCACTGGCCAGTACCACCGTCTCGTCGGTGAACGGGCTGAACCGGGTGACGGTGGCATCCAGGCCTGCCGCGGCGAACGCCCGGTTGAAGCGCACCGCGTCCGAGCCGACCAGCAGTGTGATGACACCGTCGGCGCCGGCGGCGACGATATCGGCGAGCACCCGGTCCCACGCGCACGGATCGTCGACACCCAGTGGCAGGAACCGCTCGCCGAGGATCGAGATGTCGCTACCGTCCAAGCCGGCCCGGGTCGCCCGCGCCGATCCTCGTGGCCACACGTAGTCGTTGCCGACGATGAACCACCGACGCAACCGCAGTTCGGTGCGTAACCAGTGCAGCGAGGCGATGATCTGATCGCCGGGGACCTCCCCGCTGCACAGCACTCCGTCGCTGCGTTCGCCACCTTCGTAGGCCGCGGCGTACACGTAGGGGACGCGGCCGCCGACCTCGCGGGCGATCGCCTGCCTGGCGTTGGACAGATGCCAGCCGGTGACGGCATCGACGGCACCGGAGTCCACCAGCTCCCTGATCCGACTCGCGACCCCGGCGGGATCACCACCGGCGTCCACGTGCACGAACTGCACCGCGCGTCCGGCCACCCCACCCGCGGCGTCGATCTCGGCGGCGGCCAGTTCGGCGGCGGCCCGACACTCGAGCCCGAAGATGCCGGCCGGACCGCGACGCGGGAGGGCCAGCGCGACCCGGAACTCCGAACGCGAGCGTCGATGTTGTTCCGTCCCGGCGAACGGATCTGGCATGCTGTGAAGTCCTGATCGGGAAGGCATGTCATGGACGATCTCGTCGAGGCCCTCGCATTGCTGAGGCGCGCCGCCGTCGTCGCCACGAGCATCGACGGCGCGCTCGCCGGAACCGACCTGACGGTCGATCGCTGGCGAGCGCTGCATGTCATCCACCACGACCCCGGCTGCTCGATGTCCGATATCGTCGACGCGCTCGCCATTCCGTCCACCTCGGCGACACGCATCGTCGACGCACTCGTCGAACTCGGCGCGGTGTACCGCACCGTCTCGGCGCAGGACCGCCGCCGAACCACGCTGCGGTCGTCGTCGCATGGTGCCGAACTCCTCCGAACCGCGGAGTCGGCAATCACCCCAATGGTTTTCCTTCGGGACGGCGACCCCACGCCAATCTAGGACGTGCGTATTACGTCATTGTAGAGCGGACAGCCCACGGTCACCGGGTGAACTACCGCAGCCGTGACGATCGTGTGAACAATCCCGGCCGGTGCTGCAGATGCGCCGGTTCGCCCTTGACGGAGCGTCCCGCCGGTGTAGGTTCGACATTATTCCCAAATGGGAACATTTGACGAACAGGGTTTCCGTGCCACGCTATCGCTATCGCTGCCCGGCCGACGGGCCATTCGACATGACCTTCCCCATCGGGACAGCACCGGCCAGCATCGAGTGCGAACAGTGTTGCGCGGCAAGCAATCGTGTCTATGGCGGCGGTGCGATGGTGCGCTCGAACCCGGCCGGCAACCGCGCGCTGGACCTGCATGCGCAGTCCCAGGCCAACCCCGGCGTCGTCCGCAGATCGCCAGGTCCATCAGATCCCGCACGCCTACGGTACGCCGATCCGCGCCACCGCATGCTGCCGAAACCGTAAAGCCTTGTATCAGAACGTTTTCCGTCAACCGAGGAGGCACACATGCCCGAAGTGATCTTTCCCGTCGACCAGAGCAAGCCGTTTCGCGAGCAGCAGCTGGTCGGTCACAACCGCTGGCACCCGGACATCCCCGCCGTGGCCACGGTGAAGTCGGGCGACAGCTTCCGGGTGGAGTCCAAGGAATGGTTCGACGGGACCATCGTCAACTCCGATGACGCCAACGACATCCGTGACTGCGACCTCACCATGGTCCACCAGCTGTCCGGCCCGTTCGCAGTCGAAGGCGCGCAACCCGGCGATCTGCTGGTCGTCGACATTCTCGATGTCGGGCCGGTACCCCAGCAGACCGGACCGGTGGCCGGCCAAGGGTGGGGTTACACCGGGATCTTCGCCAAGGACAACGGCGGTGGATTCCTCACCGATTGGTTCCCCGACGCCTACAAGGCGATCTGGGATTTCACCGGCCAGAAGGCCACCAGTAGGCATGTGCCAGGCGTGGAGTTCACCGGTTTGATCCATCCCGGCCTGATGGGCACCGCGCCCAGTGCGGACCTGTTGGCAAAATGGAATCACCGCGAAGCTCAGCTCATCGCCACCGATCCCGACCGGGTGCCGCCGCTCGCCTTGCCGCCGCTGCCGTCCAATGCGGTGTTGGGCAGCCTCACCGGAGCCGACTACGAGCGTGCCGCGGCCGAGGCGGCCCGCACGGCCCCGCCGCGGGAGAACGGCGGCAACCAGGACATCAAGAACCTCTCCAAGGGCAGCCGGATCTTCTACCCGGTGTTCGTGGACGGCGCCAATCTGTCGCTGGGTGACCTGCACTTCTCTCAAGGCGACGGCGAGATAACCTTCTGTGGCGCAATCGAGATGGGTGGGTATATCGATCTGCGCGTGGAGATCATCAAGGGCGGGATGGAGACCTACGGTGTCACCACCAATCCGATCTTCATGCCGGGGATCGTGGAACCGCGCTACTCGGAGTTCCTCACCTTCGTCGGGTTCTCGGTAGACCGCAATGGCACCCAGCACTACCTCGACACCACGCTGGCGTACCAGAATGCCTGCCTCAACGCCATCGAGTACCTGTCGAAATTCGGCTGGACCAAGGAGCAGGCCTACCTGATCCTGGGTGCCGCGCCGGTGGAGGGCAGGATGTCCGGCGTCGTCGATGTCCCCAATTCATGTGCCACGCTGTATGTTCCGACCGCCATCTTCGATATCGATGTACGGCCGTCCAGCACGCCGCCGCAGCGGATCGACCGCGGGCAGTGCGCGGTGAGCAACTGATGCCCGCACCCACCGACGCCGAACACTTCGATCTCGGGGACTTCACCCTGCAGAGCGGATTCACGCTGCGCGACGCTCGGCTCGCCTACAAGACCTACGGCACCCTCAACGCCGACAAGTCCAACGTGATCGTCTACCCGACCTGGTATTCGGGTTGGCACACCGACAACGAATGGCTCATCGGACCCGGCCGCGTCCTGGACCCGGCGACCGCATTCATCATCGTCCCGAACATGCTCGGCAACGGTCTGTCGTCATCACCGTCGAACACCCCGGCACCCTATGACGGACCCCGTTTCCCGGCGGTGACGTTCCATGACCAGGTGGAAGCCCAATATCGTTTGGTGACAGAGAAATTCGGTATCAGTTCGATTTCCCTGGTGACCGGGTGGTCGATGGGTGCCGGACAGACCTATCAGTGGGCCGTGAGCCATCCGGAGATGGTGCAGCGGGCCGCACCGTTCTGCGGGTCCAGCATCACCGCCCCGCACAACAAGGTGTTCCTGGAGTCGCTGGTGGCCGCATTGACCGCCGATGCGGCCTTCGCCGACGGTGACTACGACCCGGCCCGGCCACCGGTCAAGGGCCTGCGGGCGTTCGCGCGGGTGTACTCGGGATGGGGCTACTCGCAGGCCTTCTATTGGGAAGAGACGTGGCGTGAACTCGGGTACACCTCCTTCGACGATTTCCTCTACGGATTCTGGGAGGGCTTCTTCCGCGACGGCCGTGACCCCAACAACCTGATCGCGATGATCGGCACGTGGCACAGCGGAAATGTCGGCAACACACCGGGTTTCGATGGCGATGTACAGAAGGCGCTGGCCTCGATCAAGTGCCCGCTGCTGGCCATGCCCGCCGAGAAGGATCTGTACTTCCCGCCCGAAGACGAGCAGTGGGCCAGTCAGTTCATACCCGACGGTGAAGTCAGGGTGATCCCCGGAATCTGGGGCCATTTCGCCGGCGGTGGCGCCAACGATGTGGACACCGACTTCATCGACGCCGGGTTGCGCGAGCTGATGAACAAGCCGGGATACGCGCCGCCGGTGTAGTCTCCCGTCGAGGGGGACTCATGGTGCGATTGCATGTCGAACGGGTCATCACTGCGCCGCAGGACCAGGTATTCGACTGGCTTGCCGACCCGGTGAACCTGGCCACGGCCCCGATGACCCTGCGTGCCGACTGGGCCTCGGACTCGGTGGAGCCCGGTCACGGCGCTGTGCGAGCAGTGGTCTGCACCGGGGTGTGGCTGCGCGAACAGATCACCGAATACGATCGCCCGCAACGCTACTCGTATCTCATCGTGCGATCGTTTCCGGCGTTCGGTCACGTAGGCGGGACACTGGCCCTGACGGCGGAAGCCGGAGGCACCCATGTCGACTGGGTGAGCAGCTACTCTCATCCGTTGTGGGCCGGCGGGGCGGTGATGAACGCGATCACCTCACGCCTGCTGCCGTGGAATTTCGAGGCGATCCTGGCGGCCTGCGCCCGTGAACTGGAACGCTGATCGCATCGATCATGTTCACATCAGGCGTTCTGGGCCTCTTGTTCGCGTTTGATTTCCAGGGCGATGTCGATGAGTTGGTCTTCCTGGCCGCCGATGAGTTTGCGTTGCCCGGCGCGGTGCAGCAGCTGATGGGCCGGTACGCCGTAGCGTTCGGACTGGCGGATGGCGTGCTTGAGGAAGCTGGAGTACACCCCCGAGTAGCCCATGATCAACGCGTTGCGGTCCAGCAGGCATTCCGCGGGCATCGCCGGGGCGACGACCTCTTCGGCGGCATCGGCGATCTCGAAGAA
>NZ_JMDW01000002.1 GCF_000691525.1 Mycolicibacterium neoaurum ATCC 25795 | reverse complement strand
CTCACCAGAATCCGAGGATCGGGAACCGCGGCGCATTCGAACTTACGTTCGACACTACGCCGAATGTGGAAGCTGCGCAAGGGGTCCGCACCACGGCATCGGCGACCGCGCAAACGCCTCTACACTCCAGCCATGGACCTCGACGAGCTGCATTGGTTCGTGACGCTCGCCGAGACCGAGCACGTCACCGATGCAGCCGCCGAATTGGGCATCAGCCAACCGACCCTCTCCCGTGCCCTCGCCCGCCTGGAGACCCGCATCGGAGCACCGCTTTTCGACCGCGTGAACCGCCGCCTCCGGCTCAACACCTACGGCGCCATCCTGCTCGACCACGCACGCCGTAGCATCGCCGAAATCACCAGCGCGACAGAGCGAATAGCGGCCCTGCGGGATCCCGACACCGGTACCGTGCGGCTCGCCTTCCTGCACTCACAAGCCGGCGGGTTCGTCCCGGACCTGCTGCGCCGATTCCGCGCCGAGGCCCCCAATGTTCAGTTCGAACTGTTCCAGGGCGCCACGCTCGACATCCTCGATCGGCTCGACAAAGGGCATGTCGACCTCGCCATCACCTCGCCGAGGCCTGAAGGCTTTCCGTGGCGGGTGCTCTACGGCGAGCGCCTGTGCCTGGCCGTCCCCAGGGACCACCGGTTTGCCGGTCGCAGCCGTCTACGACTGGCCGACGCGGGCAACGAACCCTTCGTCGCACTCCAGCCGGGTTTCGGCCTGCGCCAGTTGACCGATGAGCTCTGCTCCGCGGCCGGGATCGCGCCGACGATCGTCTTCGAGGCCATGGAGATTCCGACCGTCGAGGGGCTGGTCGCCGCCGGTTTCGGCGTTGCGGTCGTCCCGGTCCCCCACCCCGATCGTATGGACGGCGGAGCCGCCTACATCCCACTGTCCGAGCCCACCGCCAAGCGTCAACTGGGCCTGACCTGGCGACCCGACGGAGACCTACCGCCGGCAGCTGCCAGGCTTGTCTCATTCATCATGCGCAATCTGCATGATCTGACAGCAGTCCATACATTAGACACATTGCGAGGTCGCTCCTAGTCTCGCCTGGGTGACGACGACCCTGAGCCCCACCGACTGGACGGGTCATCAGCGCGGCTCCAAGGAGTACCGACGACTGCTGGCCGCGTTGTTCTTCGGCGGTGTCGCGACGTTCGCGCAGCTGTATTCGCCGCAGGCCGTACTGCCCATGATCGCCGCAGACCTGGGCACGGGTGCCGCGCACGCCGCCCTGCTCGTCTCGGCCGCCACGGTGGGCCTCGCCGTCGGCGTCATTCCGTGGGCTGCAGTGGCCGACCGGATCGGCCGGGTCCAGGCGATGACCTTATCCATCACGGCAGCAACACTTCTCGGGCTACTCGTTCCCCTCGCTCCCACCTCGGACCTCCTGCTCGCCGGCCGCTTCCTGGAAGGGCTCATGCTGGGTGGGGTACCGGCGATCGCCATTGCCTACCTGTCCGAAGAGATCGATCCCGGCCACGCCGCGCGGGCGGCGGGAAGTTACGTGGCCGGCAGCACGATCGGCGGGCTGGCCGGCAGGCTGGTCACCGGCCCCGTCGCCGAGTTCGCCGGCTGGCGCATCGGGGTCGTCACCGTTGCGGTGCTGTGTGCGCTGTCGGCAATGGCTTTCGTGAAGCTCGCCCCGCGGGCGCAGGGCTTCCGACCCGCCCATATCAAGGGACTGGGCTCAAGGCTGGCCGAAAATCTGCGCTCACCACAACAACTCGTACTCTTCGGCCAGGGTTTCCTGCTGATGGGCGGATTCGTCGCGCTCTACAATTTCCTGGGCTTCCGACTGGCGGCCGCACCCTACGATCTGCCACAGACGCTTGTCAGCCTGGTCTTTCTGGCCTACTTGGCCGGCACCTGGGCGTCGGCGCGGGCGGGCGCCGAAGCGGGCCGGTTCGGCCGCAAACCCGTGCTGCTGGCCTCGATCGCGACCATGGTCATCGGTACCGCGCTGACCATCAGCACCGAACTCGTCATGGTGTTGACCGGATTGCTCATCGCCACGGCCGGCTTTTTCGGCGCCCACGCCATCGCCTCGGGGTGGGTGGGCGCCCGCGCCGGAACAGCCAAGGCGCAGGCGTCCGCGCTCTACAACCTCTTCTACTACGCGGGATCCAGTGCGCTGGGCTGGCTGGGCGGTGTGGCGTTCGACGCCGCCGGTTGGACCGCCGTGGCCGGATCGGTCATCGGCCTGGCATTGCTTGCCGGCGCACTCGCCGTCACCACACTGGAAAATCCGTGCCGCGCTCGGCGTCGGAGCGCGGACCGCAATGGCGCCGCCGCCCCGCTGTGACGGCGACGTCGTCGGCGCTCGCCTCACGCCGTGACATCAGCCCGTCGATGGGGACCCACGCGTTCACTTATCTAACCAAGTGGCATATCGTGGCGGCATGGACTTCGCGATGTCGGCCAAAGCCGCTGATTACCACAAGCGCCTCTCCGACTTCATGGTCGAGAATGTCTTCCCCGCCGAGGAGTCCTATCACGCCTATCGCGAGGAGAAGGGTCCCAAGGACCACACGGTGCCACCGGTGGTCGAAGAGCTGAAGATCAAGGCCAAGGCCGCGGGTTTGTGGAACCTGTTCCTGCCCTCGGAATCCGGGCTGACCAATCTTGAGTACTCCCCGCTCGCCGAGCTCTCCGGCTGGAGCATGGAGATCGCCCCCGAGGTGCTCAACTGTGCCGCGCCGGACACCGGGAACATGGAAACGCTGCACCTCTTCGCCAATGAGGCGCAGCGCGCCCAGTGGCTCGAGCCGCTGCTCAACGGCGAGATCCGGTCCGCCTTCGCGATGACCGAGCCCGCCGTCGCCTCCAGCGATGCCCGCAATATCGAGACCACCATCCTGCGCGACGGTGGCGATTACGTCATCAACGGCCGGAAGTGGTGGATTACCGGGGCCTCGGACCCGCGCTGCAAGCTGCTCATCACCATGGGCCGCACCAATCCCGATGCCGCCGCACACCAGCAGCAGTCGATGATCCTCGTACCCATCGACACCCCCGGGGTCACCATCCTTCGCTCGCTGCCGGTCTTCGGCTGGCAGGACCAGCACGGGCACTGCGAGATCGTCTTCGACAACGTCCGGGTCCCGGCCGAGAACCTGCTGCACGAGGAAGGCAGCGGGTTCGCCATCGCCCAGGCGCGGCTGGGCCCGGGTCGTATCCATCACTGCATGCGCGCCCTCGGCGCGGCCGAACGCGCCCTGGCGCTGATGATCGACCGCGTGCAGACCCGCATCGCGTTCGGCAAACCGCTCGCCGA
Source organism: Mycolicibacterium neoaurum ATCC 25795 (assembly GCF_000691525.1). Lineage (GTDB taxonomy): Bacteria > Actinomycetota > Actinomycetes > Mycobacteriales > Mycobacteriaceae > Mycobacterium > Mycobacterium neoaurum. The sequence continues at coordinate 216,127 of NZ_JMDW01000002.1, read as the reverse complement.
GCAGGGTGTCGTACGTGAGTCCATCGCCAAGTCCCGCAACGAGATCGATCAGGCCAGGCTGCTGTGCGAGAAGGCCGCCTGGACGATCGACAAGGAGGGCAACAAGGCCGCCCACGTCCTGGTGTCACAGATCAAGTCGGTGGCGCCGCAGGTCGCCTGCGATGTGCTCGACCGCGCCATCCAGGTGCACGGCGGCGCCGGGGTGTCCGATGACTTCCCGCTGGCCCGCCTCTACGGCTGGCACCGCGCGATGCGACTTTTCGACGGCCCCGACGAGGTGCACATGCGGACGATCGCGCGCGCCGAGCTCGGCAAGGAGAAGTCCGCGTTCGCGGCGGCGGCCTGCCGCCCCTCGAACACGCTGTGACACAGTAGAGATCGTGGAACTGACTGGAGCCTGGAACTTTCGCGATGTAGCCGAGTCCGCCGGCATTCGGCCAGGACTGTTGTTCCGGTCCAGCGAGTTGAGCAAGCTCACCGACGAGGGTCGGTCGACGCTGCTGACGCTCGGCATCAACGATGTCGCCGACCTGCGGTCACGCCGTGAGCTCGAGCGTCGCGGTGCCGGTCAGGTGCCCGCCGGTGTCGCGCTTCATCACCTGCCGTTCCACTTCGAGGATGACTCCGCCCAGGATGCCCCGCACGAGGCGACCTTCCAACGAGTGATGTCCGAATCCCCCGAGGGGGAGGACGTCGCCGAGGCGGCCAAGCGCTATATGACCGAGGTGTACGAGGAGTTCCCCGCGCTGACCGGTGCGCAGGTGGCGGTGCGGCAGGTCATCTCGCTGCTGGCCGACGGCCGCCCCGTCATCGCGCACTGCTTCGCCGGCAAGGATCGGACCGGTTTCACGGTGGCCACCGTGCTGGAGGCGGTCGGGGTACCGCGCGACGCGATCATGACCGACTTCCTGCGCAGCAATGATGCGATCGACCCCTTGCGGGACAGCATCATGGAATCGGTGAAGGCCCGCGCCGGCGAGGACCCGGCGGCGCTGACCTTCATCGAGGCGCGGCTCACCGACGCGGTGCTCGGGGTGCGCGAGGAGTATCTCGAGGCCGCGCATCGAGCGCGCGACGCACGCTACGGATCGGTATCTGGCTTCCTGCAATCCGCGGGAATCACCGATGACGAACTGGCCCGGTTACGGGCCCGGCTGACTAACTGACCAGCACTCCGACAACCCAGGAGATCGTTGCCAGCAGTGCGCCGGTGAGCTCCACACCGACCGAGAGGGCGACACCCTTGAGCGCGTGCACCGTCGAGGCCCAGGCACGGGTCGGGTCGCGGCGGGTCGCCAGCTCGGCGAGGTATACCCCGAGCACGAATCCGATCAGCAATCCGATCACCGGGATGACGAAGAAACCGACGATGCCGGCGACGCCTCCGACGACCAGCACCGAGGTACGCACCTCGGCCCGTCGCATACGCTGCACCGGCCAGGTGTACTTGACGATCTCGGAAACCACGAACAGTGTCGCGGCGACACCGAAGGTCACCCACGAGGTGGTCGTGCCCTCGACATAGGACCAGACACCGATCGCACCGATGACCAGCAACCCACCCGGCAGGATCGGCACGATGATGCCGACCAGGCCGACGGCGATCACCAATGCGACGGCGACGATGCCGAGCGTCCCCATGTTCAGGCACCCAACCGGTGGGCGAGGTCGATGAAATCGTGCGCGATGACGTCGAATTCAGCATCGGCGACCTCGGGCAGGGGGCGGCCGGATCCCTGTTCCAACGGCCGGACGACGTAGCCCGTTCGCAGGCCACTTTCTCGTGCCGCGCGCAGGTCACTGGGATGACAGGCCACCAGCATCAGCTCGTGCGGGGCCACATCGAGCAGCCGCGCACAGCCGAGATACGCCTCGGGATCCGGCTTGTAGTGGCCGAACAGCTCGGCGGAAATCACGCAATCCCAGGGCAGCCCGGCACCCTTGGCCATGTTCGTCAACAGCGACACGTTCCCGTTGGACAGCGTGGTGATCACGAACCGCTGCTTGAGGCGTTGCAATCCCGCCACCGAGTCCGGCCACGGGACCAGCCGATGCCAGGCCCGATTCAGCTCGTCGATATCGGATTCGGCCACCGCGACGTCACCGAGCAGATCGACGAGGATCGCGCGGTGCAGGTCATCGATGCGGGTCCACGGCAGCTCGCCGCGACGCACCCGATCCATCGCCGGTGCGTAGCCTGCCCGCCACGCATCGGCGAACGACGCCCAATCCCGTTGCAGCCCATGTCGGACTCCGAAGGACTGCAGCTCGGCGATGATGCTGGAGCGCCAGTCCACCACCGTGCCGAAGACGTCGAACGCCAGTGCGCGCAGGCCGTGCACTACGGTTCCAGGACCAGCTTGCCGTGAATCTTGCCGTCGGCCAACGCCTGCAGTGCCGCGGCGCCCTCCGACAGCGGGTACCGAACCGGCGCCGGCGGGCGCAACCCATCCTCGACCAACTTGGAGAGTCCGGCCGCCATCTCCGCACCGGCCCCGGGCGTGACCCTGGCGAACTCGCCCCAGCCGACGCCGACGACGCTGATGTTGCGCAGCAACAACCGATTGACCTTGACGGTGGGGATGCCGCCCGCGGCGAATCCGATGACCAGCAGTCGCCCTTCGGGTGCCAGCACCCGCACCGCATCATCGAACGCGTCGCCGCCCACCGGGTCGACGACCATGTCGACACCGCGACCGCCGGTGGCGTCGAGGACCGCCTGGCGCCAGCCGTCGCCCAGCGGGAGCACGACATCGGCGCCGAGCCCGGCCACGAAGTCCATCGCGTCGGGACGGTGCACCATCGCGACCACCTTGGCGCCGAGCGCCTTGGCCAGCTGGATGCTGGCCACACCGATACCGCCACCGGACCCGAGCACCAGCACCGTCTCCCCGGCCTGCAGCGCGCCGCGGCGGGTCAGTGCGAAGAACATGGTGGTGTAGTTGCCGAGCAGGCAGACCGCGGTGGCATCGTCGATGCCGTCGGGTACCGGTTGCAGCGAGTCCGGGGACACCGCGACCTGTTCGGCGTATCCGCCGATCATGGTGAAGCCCGAAACCCGCTGCCCCACAGTGAAACCCGATTCGGCCGGGGCCGACCGGACGGTGCCGGCCACCTCGAGGCCGGGTGTGAACGGGGCCTCCAACCGGAGCTGGTACTCACCGCGGGTCAACAACAGGTCCGGAAAGCACACCCCGGAGGCCCCTACGTCGACGATGACCGCGTCATCGCTCGGCGCCGGATCCTCGACATCGGTGTAGACCAGCCCGGCCGGCCCTGTGAGCTCCTGTGCTACAAGCGCTTTCATCCGAGCTTGAAGCTGGCCTGCTGGGCAGCCGACAGATCGGTGATCTCGCCCCACTTGTCGGCCACATCGTCAACCGAAGGAACCTCACCGAAGGTGATGCCCTCGTTCTGGAACAGTGCGGTGCGCTGCACCTTGCCACCGCCGACGATGAAGATGGAATCGGTGTCGGGCAGTTCCTCGGTCATCAGGTAGGCGACAACGGGAGCGACGTACTCGGGCGTGAGCTTCTCGAAGACCTCCGGCGGCAGGATGTCCTGCGTCATCCGGGTTGCGGCGATCGGTGCGACGGCATTGGTCTTGATGTTGTACTTGGCGCCTTCCTGAGCCAGCGTGTTGATCAGGCCGACCAGGCCGAGCTTGGCTGCGCCATAGTTGGCCTGCCCGAAGTTGCCGAAAAGACCGCTGGTCGAGGTCGCCACCACGACCCGGCCGAAGCTCTGCTCACGGAAATGCGGCCACGCGGCACGGATGACGTTGTAGCCACCGTAGAGATGCACCTTGAGCACGGCGTCCCAGGCCTCGAACGTCATCTTGTGGAAGGTGCCGTCGCGCAGGATGCCGGCATTGCTGACCACACCGTCGACCTTGCCGAATTCGTCGATGGCGGTCTTGATGATGTTCTCGGCGCCCTCGGGCTCGGCGACGCTGTCGTAGTTCGCGACCGCACGGCCGCCGGCCGCTTTGATCTCCTCGACCACCTGGTCGGCCATGTTGTGGCCCGCGCCGGTCCCGTCGCGGGAACCACCGAGGTCGTTGACCACCACGCTGGCACCCTCACGGGCCAGCGTGAGGGCATACTCACGACCGAGACCGCCACCGGCTCCGGTGACGACGACAACACGATCCTGCACTCCGGGCATGGGATTCCTCTCTCAACACGCTTGACTGGCTCAGCTGTCCAGACGATCCATCTCTGTATACGGCGCGGGACCGGGCCGTCGGGACCCGGGTCGCCGGTTCAGAAGAGCTTGCGGGCCAGCTTCCACGCCTTGTCGGTGTAGGGCGGGTAGATGAGCTTGCCCAGATCGGGCCGAGTGGGCTTGGTGAGCACCGACTTTCGGTGGCTGAACTCCTCGAAGCCATAGCGACCGTGGTAGGCGCCGGTGCCGGAGGGCCCGACCCCACCGAAGGGCAGCTTGGTGGTGGCGAAGTGGAAGATCAGGTGGTTGACCACCATGCCGCCGGAGGACACGTCGCGGATGACGCGCTCACGGACCGCCTTGGCCTTGGTGAACAGATATGCGGCCAGCGGCTTCGGTCGCGCATTGACGAATTCGATTGCCTCGTCGAGATTCTGGACGGTGACGATGGGCAGTATCGGACCGAAGATCTCATCGGTCATCAACGGTTCGGTCAGCGACGGATCGACGACGACGGTCGCATCCAGCTCGAGGGCGTCCGGATTCGAGCCGCCGCCGATGACGACCTCGCCCTCGGTCGCTGCCACCGCGGCGGCCAGCCGGTCGAAATGCCGCCGATTGACGATGCGCTTACCACCGGTCGCCTCGGCTTCGAAGGTCTGCACGGCGGCCTTGATCTTGGTGACCAGTTCGTCACGGATGGAGGCATCGGCCAGCACATAGTCCGGGGCGATGCAGATCTGGCCCGAGTTGATCAGTTTGGTCCAGGCGATGCGCTGAGCCGCGACATCGATATCGGCATCGGCGGCGACTATCACCGGGCTCTTACCGCCGAGTTCGAGGGTCACCGGAGTCAGGTGGGCCGCGGCAGCCTGGTAGACCTTGCGACCGATCTCGGTACCGCCGGTGAAGCAGATCTTGTCGAAGCCCTGGTCGATCAGTTCCTGGCTGACCATGCCGTCACCCTCGATGACCGCCACCGCGTCCTGGTCGAGATAGCGGGGCACCAGTTCGGCCATCAACGCCGAGGACGCCGGCGCCAACTCCGAGGGCTTGAGCACGACGGTGTTACCGGCGGCCAGGGCGCCGACGGCGGGACCGAGGGTGAGCGCGAACGGGAAGTTCCATGCGCCGATGACCAGTACGACGCCGTAGGGCTCGTACTCGACCCATCCCATGCCGGGCAGCTGGGACAATTCCAACAGCCGATAACGGCGCTTGGCCCACTTGCCGACGTTCTTGGCAGCGTCGGCGGCCTCCGCGGCGGTGCTGGCGACATCGGCCAGCCAAGCCTCGAACGGCTGTCGGCCGAGGTCTGCCTTCAGCGCCGCGGCGATGGCCTCCTCGTTGTCGACGACCAGGCTTTCCAGCGCGCGCAACTGCCTGCGCCGCCACTCCAGGTCACGGGTGCGGCCCGTGGCATAGGTGGCACGCATTCGTGCGACGACCGCCGGGATGTCGGTGGCGAGGCCTGTCGTTGGCGCATCGGCATGGGTGGTCATGGGACCGTCCTTCCTGACCGGGAAACTCGATCCTAACCAGTTGGTTGGGCCCTTCGTAAGGGTCGAATCGCCCGTCGGCCGAACTGCGTCAGCGCCTCGTCGCGGTGACGAACTGCGAGAACGCGTCGTCGTCGGGAATGTCCGGGCCCTCCGGGAGGGCCCACCGATCAAGAATGCGCATCTCATCTGCGGCCTTGACCGCGGCACTGTCCCAACCGTGCCCGGCCAACCACGGCGCCAGATCCGCCCGGTCGGGATCGTTGTACATCAGCTCGCCGACATCGACGCTGTCGGCGAGACCGAACTTCTCCTTGATGCGGTCGAAGCGTTCCTTCATCTGGGCCCGACGTTCCTCGGCCTGCATCGGCGCCGTCTCGGCGGCAATCCGGCTACCGGGCGCGCTGAGCTCGGTGATCTGCTCGAAGAGCCGATCCTGCGCGTCACCTGGCAGATACATCAGCAGACCCTCGGCCAACCACGCCGTCGGTACGGAGTCATCGAAACCGGCGGCTCGCAGGGCCGTCGGCCAGTCCTGACGCAGATCGATCGCGACCTCGACACGGGTCGCCGTCGGCTGCACACCGTGCTCGGCAAGAACCTGCCGCTTGTACTCCAGAACCTTGGGCTGGTCGATCTCGAAGACCGTGGTGTCCGCCGGCCAGGTCAGCCGGAATGCCCGAGAGTCGAGGCCCGAGGCCAGGATGACCACCTGCCGCAGACCGGCCGCGGCGAAATAATCATCGAAGAACCGGGTGCGCACGGCCTGGTAGTTGCCCATATGCGTGAACAGGACCGCCGCCTCGGGATCGATCTCCTCGGCGCGGGCGGCGAAATCCTCGTCGAGCATCATGCTCCACGGTCCGCCGCCGGCACCGTCGACGAGGATGCGCGCGTACGGGTCGGAAATCAGCGGGTCGGCTGCCGCCGTCTCGGCGGCCCGGGCGGCCGCCACCATGACGGCCGTGGTGCCGACGCTGGTGTCGATATCCCAGGTGTCGTCATGGGAGCGCAAGGAACTCATCACCCCATGCTAGGCGAAGGTTAGGTTGCCTATTCGACGGTGCGTAGCGGGCGTATCCAGTTACCCGACCGGACGGAACAGCTTGTTTGCCAGCAGCAGTTCCAACTGGGCGATCACCGCCTCGGATCGGTCGTGGGTACCGACATATCCGGAGTAGAAACCCATCCCCCACATCAGCGCGACGAGCATCTCGACGACCGTGTCGATATCGACATCGGCGGTTAGCTCACCGGTGTCGACCGCCGCGCCGACGGCCCACCTGACGAATTCCCGCGAGCTGGCCAGTGGGTCGTGGCCGTCCTGGCTGAGTTCCGGGTGCCGCTGCGCCTCGAGCACCGAGGTCACCAGGAACGCGGCGGCCGAGCGGTCCTTGCTGTCGGCCTGCACCGCGATCGCGAAGAACTTCGACAATCGGCCCAGCAGCGTCGTCTCCGAACGAGCCCGTTCGATCCCGGTCTGCACCACGACGGCGTTGGTGTGATCGACCACCTCACGGTAAAGCGCACGCTTGCTCGGGAAGTAGTGATTGATGGCCGGCCGCGTCAGATCAGACCGGACCGCGATCGCCTGGAATGTCGCTGCGTCGTAACCGAGTTCGCTGAAGACTTCGCGCGCCGCCTGCAAAATTCGCTCGCGGGTCTCGGCGGCTTTTGCCGCCGGCGGACGACCCGGACCCCTGCTGGCTGTATGCGGCACAGTCAAATTCTGCCACAGCCCGCAGACCCCGCTATCGGACGTTCGTTGCGTGGTAACGCGACCGCCAAATCACAGCAAACACTCAGCCGACCCGGTGCGGCATCAGCGCATCGGGCGGCAGGGAGCCGAACCGACCCGCGTTGAAATCGTCGAGCGCCTGCAGGACCTCGGCCCGGGTGTTCATCACGAACGGTCCGTACTGGACCACCGGTTCACGGATCGGTTGGCCACCGAGCACCAGCGCCTCCAGTGCCGGGCGATGGGCGTCCTGGCCTTCGTCTGCTGTGATGACGATGCGGTCGCCGGGCCCCAGGACGGCGAGCTGTCCCTGCTGGATCGGGTGACCGACCGGGCCGACGGTGCCGCGCCCGGACAGGATGTAGACCAGGGCGTTGTAGCTTCGGTTCCACGGCAGGCTGAGCCGCGCGCCGGGCTCGATGGTGTTGTGCGTCAAGGTGATCGGGGTGTGAGTGCTGCCAGGACCCTGGTACCCGGCGATCTCACCGGCAATCACCCGGACCAGCGCGCCACCGTCTTCGGAGGACAGCAGCCCCACCGTGGCACCCTCGATCGACTGATAGCGCGGGGCAGCGAACTTGTCCTTGCGCGGCAGGTTCACCCACAGCTGCACGCCGTGGAAGAGCCCACCGCTCTCGACCAACTCGGCCGGCGGTGTCTCGATGTGCAGAATGCCGGAACCCGCCGTCATCCACTGGGTGGCGCCATCGGTGATGAGACCGCCACCGCCATGCGAATCCTGGTGAGCGAAACGGCCGTCGAGCATGTAGGTGACCGTCTCGAAACCGCGGTGGGGGTGCCAATCGGTACCCCGCGGCTCACCGGGTTGATACTCGACCTCACCCATCTGGTCCATGTGCACGAAAGGATCCAGATCGGCGGCGCTGACACCGGCGAAGGCGCGCACCACGGGGAAGCCTTCCCCTTCGTAGCCGCGAGGGCCGGTCGTCAGTGACCGGACCGGCCGGTCGGTCTCGGCGGGAGTCGGCCCCGCGATGCGCGGCAGGGTCAGGGTGTCGGCAGTGATCGCAGGCATGTATCAAGTAACCGGACTGCGGTCCGATTCATTCCCGTCGGCACGGTCAAGAACGATCATGGTTTGAGTTTTGACGGATAGGGAAATTCACCGGTCCGTCAACACTTCTACGGATGGGAATCATCATGATCATCCTCGGCGTCATCTTGCTGATCATCGGCTATTTCACGAGTCTGTCGATCCTGTACACGATCGGAGCGATCCTTGTGGTCGTCGGTGTCGTGTTGTGGATTCTCGGCGCGGTCGGACGCCCGGTCGGTGGGCGAAAAGCCTGGTTCTAGCGCGACTTCTCACCAGCTCGCCGCGAGCCGTGCACACCGTGCGCGCTCGCGGCGAGTTGCGTCTCAGCTCAGGATCTCCGACGCCACCGCCCGCGCATCGGCCGCGCTGGCCGTCGCCAGAACGGCTTCGGCGGCGGTTCGGCATTGGTCCAAGGTCACCGCGGCCAGCGCGGCGCCGACGCCCGGTACCGCCGTCGCCGCTGCCGACAACGACGTGATGCCCATCCCCACCAACACGCAGGCCAGCATCGGATCGGCCGCAGCCTCCCCGCACACACCGACCGGCTTACCGGCCGCCGCGCCGGCCCTGGCCGTCATATCCACCAGCGCCAGCACCCCCGGTTGCCACGGGTCGGTCAGCGTCGCAAGTTCGGCCGACATCCGATCCGCGGCCATCGTGTACTGGGCCAGATCATTGGTGCCGATGGACAGGAAGTCGACATGCTCAAGGATCCGGCCGGCCAACAGAGCCGCCGCCGGAATCTCGATCATCACCCCCGGTGTCAGTCCGAATGACCGTGCTTGTTCGGCAAATGTTGTCGCCTCGTCGGCGGTGGCGATCATCGGGGCCATCACCCATGGATCGACACCCGTGGCGGCGGCGGCCGCCGCGATCGACTCGAGCTGACGCGTCATCAATCCCGGGTTGCCGAAGGAGATCCGCACACCGCGCACGCCGAGCGCCGGGTTGGCCTCATCGGGATGACCGGCGAACTTCAGCGGCTTGTCCGAACCCGCGTCGAGGGTTCGGATGACGACCTTACGACCCTCGAACGCCGTCAGCACCTCGCCGTAGATCCGCGCCTGCTCTTCCACCGAGGGCTCGGTATCGCGGTTGAGAAAGCACAGTTCGGTGCGGAACAACCCGACACCCTCGGCCGGTGTCCGGCGGGCCGCCTGCGCCGCGGCTCCATCTTGGACGTTGGCCAGCACCGCGACGGCGTGCCCGTCGGCGGTCGCGCCGGGGCCCTTCCATCTGGCGACCCGATCGGCCTCGGCCCGAGAGGTCTCGACGGCGCGCGCGGCGTCGGCGGCGTCCGGGGCCACCGTCACGGTGCCGAGGGCACCGTCGACCATCACCGGCACCCCGACCGGCACCTCGTCGAGTCCGTCCACGGCAACAACGCACGGAATCCCCAACTGGCGCGCGATGATCGCGGTGTGGCTCGTCGGCCCACCGAGGGTGGTCGCCAATGCCACGACCAGTCGCGGATCCAACCCGGCGGTATCGGCGGGCGCGAGATCCTCCGCGCACAGGATCGACGGGTTGTCCGGGGTCGGGACGCCGGGTTCGGGGAGACCGGCGAGCTGGGCCAGCACCCGATCTCGGATATCGCGTAGGTCGGTGACGCGTTCGGCCATCAGATCCCCGGCCTTGGACAACACGTCGGCGATCTTGTCGATGGCCGCACCCACCGCCTGCGGCGCGGGAATGCCTGTGTTGACCCGCTTCTCGGCGTCACCGAGCCAGGCGCGGTCCTGCGCCAGGGCGGCGGTGGTCGCCAGCACTTCCGATGCCACGCCGGTGGCGTGTCCGGCACGATCACGCAACCTGGCCGCAACGGTCGCGGCGGCCTCCTTGAGCCGCTCGACCTCGGCCGGACGATCGGCTTCGGCAAGCTCGGCCGCCGGCTGTTCGGTGACCTGCGGTCGGGAACCGGGACGGATCACCGGCGCATAGGCGACACCCGCGACCACCGGGACGCCGTAAAGGACCTTCGAGTCGGTCACTGATGAGGAACTCATGTGATTCAGATTACAAGAAAGCATTGACAAGTCAACAGAAACAAGCGTAAAACCACACATATCAACATTTCAGCAGATCGTGCCACCCCCGGACGGAGCCCGATGTACGCCGAGGAACGCCAGCAGGCCATCGCCGCCCTGGTGATCCAGCGTGGCCGCGCCTCGGTCGCCGAGCTCGCCACCGCCTATGACGTGACCACCGAAACCGTGCGACGTGACCTCGCGGTGCTGCACAAAGCGGGCCTGCTCCGGCGCGTGCACGGCGGTGCCGTTCCGGCTCGGGCCCTGCACCTCGTCGAGCAGGACGTCGACGAACGCGATGCCACCCGGGCGCCATACAAGGACGCCATCGCCGCGGCGGCAACCGAGTTCTTTCCGGTCGGTGGGGGCAGCGTGCTGCTGGACGCCGGCACGACCACCAGCCGCATCGCCGCGGCCATCCCGACCGACCGCGAACTGGTGGTGGTGACCAACTCGATTCCGGTCGCCGGCCGGTTGTCCACCGTGACATCGGTGTCCCTGCAGGTGCTCGGTGGTCGGGTTCGCGGCCTCACCCAGGCCTGCGTCGGCGAACAGGCCCTGCAGACCCTCGAGCAACTACGGGTCGACATCGCGTTCATCGGAACCAACGGCATCACCGCCCGACACGGCCTGTCCACACCCGACGCCGAGGAGGCTGCCATCAAACGGGCCATGGTCAACTGTGCCAATTATGTTGTGGTCGCTGCGGATTCATCCAAGATGGGCCGCGAGGAGCTCCACAGCTTCGCCGCATTGTCCAGTGTCGACGCCATCATCACCGATACCGAGATCAGCCCCGGCACCCATGCCGAACTCAGCGGTTGCGGTATCGACATCATCTGCGCAGGAGCAACCGCATGATCGTCACCGTCACCCCGAACCCCAGCATCGACCGCACGGTCACGCTGCCGGGCACCCTCACCCGCGGCGCGGTACACCGCCTCAGTTCGGTCACCGACGAGCCCGGCGGCAAGGGCGTCAACGTGGCCCGCGCACTCGGCCTTGCGGGTCTGGACACGGTGGCCGTGTTACCTGCTGCTGCCGACGATCCGTTCCTCACCTCCCTGCGTGCCGCAGCTGTCCCGTTCCGCGCCGTGGCCGTCCCGGCGCCCGTGCGCACGAATATCGCCGTCACCGAAAACGACGGCACCACAACCAAACTCAATGCCCCCGGCGCGACGTTGGACGCCGCGGCGCTGGATGAGCTCACCCGCACGGTCATCGACGCCGCGCGCACCGCCAGCTGGGTTGTGCTGTCGGGCTCGCTGCCGCCGGGTGTGCCCACGAGCTGGTACGCCGACGTGGTCGCCGAGCTCGCCGGGTCGGATTGCCGGGTGGCCGTCGACACCTCGGACGCCCCGCTCACCGCACTGGCCGATGCCTTCGGCACCGCCGCGCCCGACCTGATCAAACCCAACGCCGACGAGCTGGCCGGGCTGACCGGAACCTCGGGCCAGGAGCTCGAAGATGCCGCCGCCCAGGGCGATCCGGGTCCGGTGGTCGCCGCGGCGCGGCAATTGGTCGACCGTGGCGCCCGCAGCGTGCTGGTCACGCTCGGTGCCGCCGGTGCGGTATTGGTGGATCCGTCGGGCAGCTGGCTGGCCGGCTCACCACCGATCACCCCGCGCAGCACCGTCGGGGCCGGGGATTCGTCACTGGCCGGTTATGTGCGCGCCGAACAGGCGGGAGCCGACCCAGCCGAGCGGCTGCAGATGGCGGTCGCCTACGGAAGTGCCGCGGCCGCGCTGCCCGGTTCCGCCCTGCCCTCGCCCGACCAGCTCCACCTCGATGCCGTCCCCGTGCGGGCCATCTCCCCCGCACACACCGAATCCTGACTCCCACAGAAAGTTTGGTCATGTCCACTTCCGCTCCGGTCATCACGACCGACCTGGTGCTCCTCGACACCGACGCCGGGACCGACAAGGAGGCCGTCATCGGCCGACTCGCCGGCCTGCTCGCCGGTGCCGGTCGCACCTCTGACACCGACGGCCTGATCGCGGCGGCGCTGGCCCGCGAGGCCCAGTCGGCCACCGGCCTGCCCGGCGGCATCGCCATCCCGCACTGCCGGTCCCCGTATGTCGATGCCCCCACGATCGGCTTCGCCCGGCTGTCCCCGGCCGTGGACTTCGGCGCTCCGGACGGCCCGGCCGACCTGGTATTCCTCATCGCTGCACCGGAATCGGGCGGCTCCGATCACCTCAAGCTGCTCTCCAGCCTCGCTCGCGCGCTGGTGCGCAAGGACTTCGTCGAACAGCTGCGTGCCGCGCCAACCGCCGGTGAGCTCGTCGCACTGGTCGACGGTGTGGTGAACCCGGCGCCTGCCGCACCCGCGCCTGCCGCGGTCCCCACGGCACCATCGGCACCGGCAGGCAAGAAGAGCATCGTCGCGATCACCGCGTGCCCCACCGGAATCGCGCACACCTACATGGCCGCCGATGCGCTCAAACTGGCCGCCGAACGCGCCGATGTGGACCTCGTCGTGGAAACCCAGGGCTCGTCGGGAAGCACACCACTGCCTGCGGCGACGATCGCCGCAGCCGATGCGGTCATCTTCGCCACCGATGTAGGCGTGAAGGACCGCGGCCGGTTCGCCGGTAAGCCCGTCATCGCCTCCGGTGTGAAACGCGCCATCAACGAACCCGATGCCATGATCTCCGAAGCCGTTGCCGCATCGAGCAATCCGAAGGCCGCCCGAGTGGAGGGTAGTGGTCCGGCCGACGAGGCGACCGAGGGCTCGTCGAATGTCGGCTGGGGCACCCGAACCCGACAGATCCTGCTCACCGGCGTCAGCTACATGATCCCGTTCGTGGCTGCCGGCGGTCTGCTGATCGCGCTGGGCTTCCTGTTCGGCGGCTACGAGATCGCCGATGTCGCCAATGACATCGCCCTGAACAATTCCTTGAGCAACCTCCCCGACGGCGGACTGGCCCAGTACTTCGGGGCCATCCTGTTCAGCCTCGGCGGTCTGGCATTCGGATTCCTGGTGCCCGCCCTGGCCGGCTACATATCGTTCGCCATCGCCGACCGGCCGGGTATCGCTCCGGGCTTCACCGCGGGTGCGCTCGCCGTGTTCGTCGGCGGCGGTTTCATCGGCGGCATCGTCGGCGGCGTGATCGCCGGCTTCACCGCACTGTGGATCAGCCGCATCGACGTCCCGCGCTGGCTGCGCGGACTGATGCCGGTCGTCATCATCCCGCTGGTCGCCTCACTGGTCGTCGGCCTCATCATGTTCCTGCTCATCGGTCGCCCGCTGGCGTTGATCAACACCGGGCTGACCGACTGGCTCAACGGACTGACCGGTACCTCGGCCATCCTGCTGGGCGTGATCCTCGGCCTGATGATGTGCTTCGACCTGGGTGGTCCGGTCAACAAAGCCGCTTATGCGTTCGCCACCGCGGGCCTGGCCGCCGCCACCACCGCCTCGTTCGAGGTGATGGCGACCGTGATGGCCGCCGGCATGGTGCCCCCGCTGGCCATGGCGCTGGCCACCACGGTCCGCCCGAGCCTGTTCAGCGAGCCGGAGAAGGAGAACGGCCGGGCCGCCTGGCTGCTGGGCGCCGCCTTCATCTCCGAGGGTGCCATCCCATTCGCCGCGGCCGACCCGCTGCGCGTCATCCCCTCGATGATGTTCGGCGGTGCCATCACCGGGGCGCTGTGCATGGCCTTCGATGTGACGCTGCGCGCACCGCACGGCGGCATCTTCGTCTTCTTCGCGATCGGCAACCTGATCTGGTTCCTCGTGTCACTGGCCGCGGGAACCATCGCGGCGGCCGCCGCGGTGGTCGCCGCCAAACAGTTCGTCAAGCCGCGGCAAGCCGTCGCCGCCTGAGACAGCAGCACCCAACCCCAGATAAACAAGGAGAGAAAGAATGCCCGAGAAGACCGTCACCGTCGGATCCGCCATCGGTCTGCACGCCCGGCCGGCCGCCATCATCGCCGAAGCCGTCACCAACTCCGGTGCCGAGGTCACCCTGTCGCTGGACGGCGGGGAACCCGTCGACGCGGGATCGGCGCTGATGATCATGACCCTGGGTGCGGGTAACGGAGCCCAGGTGACCGTCAGCTCCGAGGACTCGGCAGCCCTGGCCTCGATCGCCGAGCTGGTGGCCAAAGATCTGGACGCCTGAGCAGCACGCAAGAAAGCGGAACGTACCCCGTCTACACCCCCGTAAACTTGCTCTGGCGAAGGCCGACCTAGGCTGACGTGACACGATGCGTCGCCGAACGGCGGCCTTCGCTTTGCTGCCGGATGTGCCAGCACATCCGGCACCCGGGGACTGCAAAGGGGAGTGAACAGACCGTGCGACGCATCGGTGTACTGCTGGCCACCCTGGCACTGGTGTTGCTGACAGCGCCGCCGGCTCTGCTCATCGTGGCGGCACCGCCCGCCGGTGCCGTCGAGCCGCCGGTGATCGACGCCGGGGCCGTTCCCCCGGACGAGACCGGCCCCGACCAGCCGACCGAACAACGACGGCAGTGTTCGGCGCCGATCGTCTTCCCGAACTCGAATTTCACCGACAAGCCCTGGGCCAGCGACTACCTGCGGCTCGCCGACGCGCAGAAGTTCGCCACCGGTGCCGGGGTCACCGTCGCGGTGATCGACACCGGCGTCAACGGATCGCCGCGGGTACCCGCCGAGCCCGGTGGGGATTTCGTCGACAAGGCCGGAAATGGGATGTCGGATTGCGACTCCCACGGCACCCTGACCGCGGCCATCATCGCCGGCCGCGGGGCCCCGACGGATGCGTTCATCGGTGTGGCACCGGACGCCCGCATCCTTTCGCTGCGCCAGACCTCGGACAACTTTCAGCCGGTGGGTGCGCGCCAGGATCCGAACAACCCCAATACCACTCAGACGGCCGGTTCGCTGCGCAGCCTCGCGCGTTCGATCGTGCACGCCGCCAACATGGGCGCGCAGGTCATCAACATCAGTGAGGCCGCCTGTTACAAAGCCACCCGACCGATCGACGAGGCCACCGTCGGGGCGGCGATCAACTTCGCGGTCAACATCAAGGGCGCGGTCGTGGTCGTCGCCGCCGGAAACACCGGGCAGGACTGCACCCAGAATCCACCGCCGGAAGCCGACGAACCGGACGACCCGCGCGGTTGGCGGCAGGTTCAGACCATCGTCTCGCCCGCCTGGTACTCGCCGCTGGTGCTGACCGTTGGCGGCATCGGCCAGACCGGACAGCCCAGCACCTTCTCGATGTCGGGCCCGTGGGTGGACGCCGCCGCTCCCGCCGAGAACATCACCGCCCTGGGCTATGACGGCAATCCGGTCAACGCTCTCGCCGGCGCCGATGGCCCCATCCCGATCGCAGGCACATCCTTCGCCGCCGCCTATGTGTCGGGTTTGGCCGCCCTGCTCAAGCAACGCTTCCCCGAGCTCACCGCAGCGCAGATCATGCACCGGATCACCGCGACGGCACGCCATCCCGGCGGTGGTGTCGACAACTACGTCGGCGCCGGGGTCATCGATCCGGTCGCCGCGTTGACCTGGGACGTACCGGACGGACCGAAGGTCGCGCCGTACCGCGTCAAGCAGCTGCCACCGCCGGTGGTCATCGAGCCGCCGGACCGCGGCCCCATCACGATGGTGGTGCTGAGCGGGGTGGGCCTGGCGCTGGTGCTGGGCATCGGTGCGTTGGCGCGACGGGCGATGAGACGCCGATGAAGGAGTTCCTCGGTCAGTTCGGTTTTCGGTTCACGACCGGGCATCTGCTGTGGGCGGCCACCCTGATTCCCGCCTTGATCGCGATTTTCACGACGCTGGATCTGCTGTGGCTGGGCATCACGTTGAGCGTCCTGCTCGCCATCGCGACGACCCTGACGGTGCGCGGTCGGCGGTTCACCGGTTGGATCGCGGCGCTGTTCGCCTGGCGACGCCGACTCTCCGTCCCGCCCCCGCCGCCGTCGGCACCCGCCGTCGGGGCCACGGTGCTGCCCGGTGACCACGTCGCGGTGCGCTGGCAGGACGGTTACCTGGTCGCCCTCATCGAGTTGATCCCCCGCCCGTTCACCCCGACCGTGCTCGTCGACGGTGAGGCCTTCACCGACGATGTGGTGGACACCCGCCTGGTACAGAACCTGCTCGCCGCGCACTGCCCCGAACTGGAGGCCGACGTGGTGGCAGCCGGTTATCGGGTCGGCAAGACCGCGCCTGCCAACCTGGTCGCGCTCTACGACCAGGTTGTCGGCCCGTATCCGGCGCCGGCCAACCGGCGGACCTGGATCGTGCTGCGCGCGGATCCGGAGTCGACCCGCCGCCCCGCACTGCGCCGCGACACCGGCGTCTCCGGGTTGGCCCGCTACCTCGTCGCGTCGGCGACCCGTATCGCAGATCAGTTGGCCGGTAACGGGATCGACGCACGGTGTGGCCGCAGCTTCGACGATTTCGACCGTGCCACCGAGATAAGCTTCGAGCGCGAATCGTGGTCGTCGATCAAGGGCCGCAGCAGCTTCACGGTGGCCTACGTGGCTCCCGGCGGGCCCGATGTCTGGTGGTCGGCCCGCGCCGACCACACCATCACCCGCGTCCGGTTACGGCCTGGCCATGCGCCGACCACGACGGTGCTGCTGACCACACTCGCCAATCCGACGACCCCTCGCGGCTTTTCATGTCTGTTCGGCGGTCAGCGTGCCGCGCTGCTCGGCGAGAGTCCGGTGACCGACCGGCATTACGAACTGCCCATCGGCTCGGCCGGAGTGCTCATCGGTGAGACCGCTGATCGCTACCCGGTGTACATGCCTTTCGACGACGTCGACTCCAGCATCAACCTCGGTGATGCCCGTTTGTTCACCCAGTTCGTCATCCGCTCCGCAGCCGCCGGTGGCGTGGTGACCCTCGGCCCGCAGTTCGGCGAGTTCGCCGGCTTCGTCAACGGCCGAGTCGGGCAGGTGGCCAAGGTGGCCTGGCCGAATGCGACGACCTACCTCGGCACGCATCCGGGAGTCGGACGAGTTGTACTGCGCAGCAACTACATCGAGACCCCGCGGCATAGTCAGCTGCCGATCCGGCTGATCAACCCGCGCGAGGAGAGTCGCTACCAGATGGCTTTGGAGACCGTGTGATGATCGGGGGGCGATAGTCATGGGTGACGGTGTGCGGGTCATACCCGATTCGTTGGACATGTTGGCCAAACTGCGCGATGAGGCCGAGTGGTCTCCGGTCGAGGCCAATATCGCCGCCCCCGACGGTCTGCCGAACTCCGCGACCGCGGTGGATAACCTCAACAAGAACGCCGCGGCGTTGATCGAGTGCCAGAAGATCGCGGAAGCGCAGAACACCGCCCTCAACCAGATGCTGCGTGACACGGCGACGGCCTACCGGGAAGTGGACCGTGCGTACGCCGATGCCATGGACAGCGATGCCCGCGCAGGCGCCGTCGACCGGATCACCGTCAAGCAACCCTCGGGATCCAATCCTCAGCTGCCCGAGCTCGGCGCTTTCGCCATGGCCTCCCCAGGTGGTTACAAGGATGTCGAGGCCGCGGAGATGGCTCTGCAGGAGGGCGACCACGGCGTCTCGCTCAAAGCCGCTGCGGCGGAGTTCACCGCGGCTGCCAGTGCCGCGCGGCGCAATGACACCGGCGGGTTCGCGGGCGGGTGGGAAGGTGACGCGGCCGACGCCGCGATAGCCAAGATCAACGAATATGCGCAATGGGTCACCGATCTCGCCGAGGCGTGGGACAAACTCGCCAATGAGGCGCAGGTACTTCTTGCCGCTCATACAGCGACGCGCGCGAACCACACCCCGATCTACAACCAGTACAAGGCACTTGAGGCACAGCTCGCCGGTCTTGTCGGACAGCCTGGTCAGGGTGAGGCCATGGCGCAGATCCAACAGAAGATGGCGGCACTGCAGGAACGTTCCGACGACCTGCGCCAGGATTACGCCGCCGTCTCCAATATGCCTCCGGTGCAGACTCCACCGCCGCCCCGCATCCCCATCGCCAACGCGCAGGTACCGGGTCAACCGCTCGCGCCGGAAGGCACCGGCGGCGGTGGCGGTAATGGTGGTGCGCCGGGAGGTGGCCAGCCGGCGGTATCACCGGCCTCGATGTCACCGCAGAACGGCCAGCCCTCCGGCTCGCCGCAGACGGGATCACCGTCCTCGGGCCAGGGGTCGGGGTCCGGCGGCGGCGCACCGTCCGGTGGTGGCGCACCGTCCGGCGGTGGGAAGCCCGGCGGTGGTGGTGCGCCGTCCGGTGGACTGCCCGGTGGTGGTCTGCCCGGGGGCGGCCTGCCCGATACGGGAATGCCCGATCTCGACGATCCCGGTGTATCGCCGGCCGGCGTCGGCGGTGGCGGTTCCGGAGGTGGATCCGGCGGTGGTGCTGGTGGCGGTGTCCCGGCGATGCCGTTGCAGCCCAGCGTCGGGGCCGAGACGGTAGCCCCGGGTCCTGCGGCCGGTGGCGCACGCGCGGGTGGCACCGGCGGTGCGATACCGGCATCGGCCATGGGCGGCGGCATGGGTATGGGTGGTGGCATGGGCGGTATGGGCCACGGCGGCGGCGCCCAGCAGGGCCAGCAGAAGCGCCGCGACTCGCGTTTCTCCCCCGATGAGGAGCTGTACACCGAAGACCGCCCCTACACCGAACCGGTGATCGGTCAACGGCGGCGTAAAGACGTGCAGGACAAGGAATCCAAGTGAGCGAACAGATGCATCCGGAAGTGGCGGCCGTGCTACGTCAGGCCGGCCGGTTGCAAGAGCTGATGGACGCTCAGTTGCACAAGATGGACAGCGAATCCTTCACGGCCACGGATGAATCCGAGACCGTGGAGGTCACGCTGAACGGTCACCACCGCCTCGTCGACGTCTATCTGGCCGACGGGCTCCTGCGACTGGGGTCGCACACCATCGAAGGCCGTCTCAACGAGGCGCTGCGCAACGCCACCGAGGTGGCCTCGGAGTCGATCGCTGCCGACCGCGACCGGCTCAACGAGGCCGTCGCGGAGATCACCGGTACCTAGAAGCGCAGGTTACGCAGTAGGTCGTACACCCCGGCGATCCACAGCAGCAGCGGGATCACCGCCGCGATCGACGCGCCATCGAGGAGTTCCAGGATCCGTTTGGTCACCGGCGAGAGCCGGTTGACGTTGTCGGTGGCCCCCACCATGATCAGCGCGACCATGGCCAGCAGCAGATAGATTCCCAGCACCAGCCAGGACTGGTCGGGGAACCACAGGCAGAGCCGGACGGTGACGCCGGTCGGCACGGCGACAGTGACGGCCATCAGCGCCCAGGCGCACCAACGCTCGGCGTAGAGCCGCGACCGGAAGCCACAGATGACCGTGACCAGAGCGGCGACGATCAGACTGTGCAGGAAGAAATGTCCCTGGACCACAACGGCGATCGCGCCGGCGGCCAGCACCGAGGCACCCGCGGTCAGGAATCCGATCAGCAGCTGCTTGGACAGCTCACTGCGCTCGGTCAGCCGGGCAGCGGAGTCGGGCACCGAGGCGATGATCGCCTGCCAGGTCGGCGTCTCCTCGTCCGCACCATCGGGGCGCGATACCGGGTCGAGAAGCTCGTCGTTGGCCACCGCCTCGCCAGGAGCGGGAATGGGCGGCAGCGCGATACGGGCAACCGCCACCGTCAGTTTGGCGGCATTGGTGACCACGATCAGCCCGAAGGCGATGGCACCGGCCGGAACCCACTCCTGCCCGCCATAACCGAACGCGATGGCACCCGCGGTGATCGCCACCGAAAGCACCGCGGCGAAGGCCGCGACGCTGGCGCGTCTGCGCGGGCCACCACGGGTGGCCAGGGTGTAGAGCAGAGCCACCGCGGCAGCCCCGGCGACCTGGGGTGCGCCCAGCCCGTCGGCCTCGCGGGGCAGCGGCACCGCCAGCGCCGCCGCGCCGGCGAGCACCGGAAGCGCTGCCACCACCAGGCTTTCGGACAGGTTCACGTTCTCGTAGCGGGAGCGCGCGATCATGGCGCCACCCACCAGCCCGAGGCCCAACAGCGCCAACGCGATGGACCACCACCAGTCCTTGCCGGATTGCGTCCAGGCCACGAGCGCAACCACGGTCGCGATCGTCGACACGACCGGGATGGCCAGCCCGACGAACCGGTTCAGTGCGGTGCGATCGAACTCAGGGGACTCATCGAGCACCGCGATCGCGTCGATCACGTCCTCGACCAGCGGGCGGTACCGTTCGGTCCGGCTCACCGACACCAGCGTCAGCAGCGCACCGTCGACGACACCGGCCTCGTCGAGGGATTCCGAGGCCTTCATCGGCGGCGCGCCCGGACGGGCGAACGCCCAGACGCCCTGGGCCTTGAAGTCGAAGCCCGCCAGCACATCCGGTGGCGAATCGTCGAGCAGATCGGCGAGCACCGATACCGTCTCGTCGATGTAGGTCTCGATGGGTGCCGATGCGGGCAGGACCAGGTCGGTCATCCGCCGCCCGGTCAGGATGGTGACCCGGGTGGTTGCGGGTCTACCCGGCGTGACCGGTGTCGTCCCTGTCGCCCCCGAAGGCGCGGCCGTCGCGGTCAACGCCGTTCGAGCCGGTCGAAGTCGTCGGACAGACCCGCGGCCAGCTCAAGGATTCGGCGCTGGAATGTCTTACCGAGCAGGTCCAGCTGGATCTCGGTACCCGCGGCGATGTGCTTGTCCCACGGCAGCACGACGACCCGGCCGGGCGGAACGTGCCGCTCGAACTGCTGCACCAGATCTTCGACGTCAATATTGGTCTTGCCCGGTGTCACGTGGTTGATCACCACACAGGATCGTCCGAGGAGATCCTGGTATCCGTTCTGGCGCAACCAGTCCATGGTCACCGCCGCCTGGCGTGCGCCGTCGATGGACGCGCTGGCGACGATGACCATGCCCGAGACGGTCGCCAACACCCCGCGCGAGGCCGGTTGGAACAATCCCGCGCCACAGTCGGCCAACACCAGGTTGTAGTAGCGGGATACGACGCTGACCGCGCCCTTCCAGTCTTCTTCGTTGAACTCGCGCCGGGCCGCGCTGTACTCCTCGGAGGACAGCACCTCCAGGTTGGCCGCGTTCATGCTGGTGTAGGCGCGAATGTCGTTGTATCGGGACAATTCCTTGTCCGACAACAGGTCTGCGATGGTCGCCGCGGACTGCCGACCGGCGCGATCGGCGAGGTTACCGCAATCCGGGTCCGCGTCGATGGCCAGGATCCGGTCGCCGCGGACCCGGCTCAGTGCCGAGCCGAGAGCAACCGTGACCGCTGTCTTGCCGACGCCGCCCTTGAGCCCGAACACCCCGATCTGATAGGAGTCCCTGGCGTTCCGGCGCACCCGAGCCTGTAGGTCCATCTCGTAGAGCTCATCCGGTGACGGGCCCATGTTGATCCGCGTCAGCAGGTAGAGCCAGTGACGCCAGCCGCGTTGCGACGGCATCTTGACCGCTGTGCGAACCCCGACGTGTGACAGCGCGTCGATGGCCCGGTGGTTGCCCATGGTGGCCGCCGATGTCGGGGCGGGCTGTCCGGTGGGAGCCGGCGCGCTGGACGGGGTCCAGCCCGTCTCCATCGTGTCGTTGTAATGCGCGCTCGGCGCGGGCGCGGGCGCGGAACGAGGCGGTGGCGGCGGTGCGAAGGTCTGTTGTTCGAATCGAGCACCCGCGGGCTGGGCGGTCTGCGGGGTGCGCATCATGCCGTTCTGGACGTGCTGCGGCCCGGTGACCGGAATCTGGCTGGTCACTTCGGAAGCACTGGGTGGCGGCGCGGCAGCGGCCGGCGGCGGGGCCGCGGCGGCCTGGGTGGGTGCGATCGGCATCGGCGGTGGAGTGTGCTCGCCGGCATAACCCGCGCTGCCCGCACCGGAGGCGTTCACCGGCATCGGGGATGCACCCTCACGGCGTGCCGCGGCATCCTCGTCGGCAGCGTCGGACGCGCCGGAGGAATGGAACAGCCGGTCATAGTCTGCCGACATAAGCACCTCTCAAAGTCGTGCCAGTGAAAACACGTTGTAAAACGCACGGAGTGGGCGGATGCCCAAAGGCTAATCCGCCCACCCCTTGGTGCGCTTGGACTAGGCGAACATCCCGGTGACGCCATGCTCGATCTGCTGCATGTGCTGCCCGGACTCGCTGATCGTCTGCGCGAGATTCTGCAGCGCGGCATTCAGCTCGGCCGAGGTGCTGTCCCACCGCATCTGCACGGCCTGGTAGGCCTCCGAACCCGAGCCACCCCACACCGAGGCGAGCGAGGCGAGCGAGGCCTTGCCCTCGTCGAGCAGACCCTGGGTGACGCCGACGGCGCCATGGATCTCGCCTGCGGAACCTTCGATACCGCCGAACTGCCATACCTGTTGCGACATGTCTTATCTCCTTTGGAAGTTGGTAGAGGTCAGAGGTTCATGGCCGACGAAAGCGTGCCGGCCTGGTCCTCGTCCGCGGTGGTGTACTGCATGCCCGAAGTCTGGATGTTCTGGGAGATGTCGTTCAGCTCCTGAACCTGTCGCGCGGCGGCCTCATGGAAGCGCAGCAGCGCTGCCTGCGCCGCGGTGCCTGCCTGACCGACCATCTGGGCCGCGAGCGCACCACCGGTGGCCTCGACCTGAGAGATCACTCCCTTGAGCTCGCCGGAGATGCTCTCGAAGTGGGCCGCCTCCTTGGCGAGGACAGCGGCATCTGTATTCATCGTTGCCATGCTCTGTACTCTTTCTGTTTTCCTGTGTCCTCACCACTGATGGCGAGTCTTCCAGCCCCCTCGGCCGGGAAGTCTTGTGTCGGTTGACGGTTCACCAGTCGTCGTCCTCGTCCTCGTCCTCACCCAGGTCGTGGGCGAGGGCGGACGGCGCCGCCAGGCTCTGCCGATTCGTACCGCGTTTCGCTCCCTGCCCCATGCCCCCCATGGGTCCGCCGCCGGCACCGTTGCCGACCGGGGCCAACCCCGAACCCGCACCGCCGGCCGCCGCACCGACCGGGGCCGCGGCCCCCGCCGTCTGTCCGAGCAACCCGCTCATCAACGGTGTACTGGCCAGCGTGCCGCCCGCGCCGGGCAGCGATGCCGCGCGCACCAGCCCGGCACCGGCTCCGGCACCGGTGCCACCGGCCAACGGATGGTTGGAGAACGGACTGGCACCCATCAGCCCGAACTGCGCACCCTTGTTCAGACCGCCACCGAGCTGGCCGAACATCGAACTGACCTGCTGCATCGGCGCGAGGATCTGCTGCATCGGCTGGGTGACCGTCTGCATCATCTGCTGCGGAGCCTGGGTAAGCATCGAGCCCACCTGCGAGGCGACCTGCATACCCATCTGTGCGCCCTGCTGCGCGCCCTGCATCAGCTGCTCGGGCTCGCCCTGTGCCTGCTGAGCGGTGTTCTCACCCTTACGCGCCTGGGTTTGCGCCGATACCATCGCCGCATTGCTGTTCGCCGCGGCACGTCCGACATGCAGTGCGGCCGATTCGATGCTCGCCTGAGCGGTCACCTGCGCGAACGCCAGCTCCCGCATCGCCGAACCCGGAAGGGTGGCGGCGATCTTGCCCGAGGCGAACCCCAGGGCTGCCTCACCGACACCGGGCATCACGATCGGTTTCAGCGGTGGGATCGGTTCGAACATGGTGTTGGCAGCCGTCTCCGCCTGGTAACCGTGCATCGCGACGGCCGCCTGGGTCCACATCCGCACGAAGTAGTCGAACTCGTTGACCCCGATCGGCACGGTGTTGACGCCGAGGAAGTTGGTCGCTTCCAAGACCGCGTGCGTGACGTGGTTGGCCTCGATCTCGACCAACGGCGGCGTCACAGCCATGGCCAGCAGATACGAATTGGCCTGCGCGATCGCCTGCATGGCCCGTTTCTGGGCCTGTAGGGCGGCAGTGTGCAACCAGACGACCATGGGCGTGGTCGCCTGGACCGCCTGCTCACTGGCCCCGCCCTGCCAGGAACCCGCGAGCGACGCGAGGCTGGCCGAGAGCTCCTCGGCCTGGGTCTCCAACGCAATCGCCAAGGACTCCCATGCGGCGGCAGCCTGATACATGGGCGCCGCACCGGCACCGGCCATCAACCGGCCGGTGTTCACCTCCGGCGGCAGTGCCCCGTACACAAACGGCACAGGGGGAATTGAGGCAACCATTTGCTGGACTCAGTCTCGATAGCGGGTTATTCGCGCGCCCCGGTCAGGACAGCGTCGCGGCGGCCTGGGCGTCGGCGGTCGTGTAGATACCGGTCGCCTCGAGGTAGGCAGCTCCGGCACGCGCCAGCTCCTGCTGGGCGTACGCGTTCAGCGCCGCCATCTGCGCACCTTCACTGGCGAACGCCAGGACTGCCTGCACAGATACCTCTTCCGCTCCGGCCGGCAACAGCGCCGACGCTTCGG
Source organism: Mycolicibacterium neoaurum ATCC 25795 (assembly GCF_000691525.1). Taxonomy (GTDB): domain Bacteria; phylum Actinomycetota; class Actinomycetes; order Mycobacteriales; family Mycobacteriaceae; genus Mycobacterium; species Mycobacterium neoaurum. Next base: position 191,331 of record NZ_JMDW01000002.1, on the reverse strand, counting down.
CGGTGGCTGCGGTTCCAGTGGCCAAACCCCGGGATCCGTTCGCAATCACCTGGTTCCCGACACCGAGAACAGCGGGATTGTGTGCCATCGGTTGCATTTGCGTACCTCCTCACATCGTCGGAAAAGCCTGGATGCAAAAACTGAGAAGGGAGACAGAAATAGTGCTCTGTTGCATAAGAATCGTTCCCCCGACCCCATTTGCTGCCTAGCCACCGGCAAATTCGCTGAGTGGCTACCAATCCATATTAACCACCGTTCGGGGGTGCTCCGAACACTTCTTCTGAGGGGGGATCGATATAGGCCGCCTGAACGACCTCTTTGCCGTCGGGAGAGATGAGAAGTGCCTGGCCAGGGGGCCTTCGCTTCAGTTTGAACTCGCTCGAGGGGAACTCGGTTTTCTCACCGGAGAGGAACAGGGTGGGGGATCCGGCGCCGAACGCGGCACCGACGAACTTGTCCATGGTGGCCCGGTGCGCCTGGCTCATCTGGCAGGTCACCACGATGTGCAGGCCGATATCCGCCGCGGCGGGCAGCAATGGCGCCAGCGGTGTCATGGGCGGCACCATCCCGGATGCCGCCACGATCATGTGCCAATCGTCGACCAGCAGCACCACGTCCGGGCCGGTCCACCACGACCGGGCCCGCAGCTGCGCGGTGGTCAGATCCGGCGGCGGCAGACGCTTCTTGAGGTTGACGGCCAGCGCCTTGATGGATTCCTCCAGCGAGGCGCTGTTGCGGTTCACCGCGCCGGCGTCGAGCAGATGGCTCTGCGGCACCGCATCCAGCAGGCCCGACCGGTAGTCGGCCAGCATGAACCGCACCTGCTGCGGACTGTTGCGGGCGCAGATCGCCTGGGCCACCGCATGCGCGATCGTCGTCTTACCTGACTTCGGAGCCCCGAAGATCAGCAGATGCGGCGTGATCTGCATGTTGTTGTAGGCCACCGACAGGTCGGACTCCCGGATGCCGACCGGGATGGTCCACCGGGTGCGGTAGTCGGCATCGGGGCCCGGCGGCGTGGGATCGAGCTCGCGCAGGTGGATGCGTTCGGGCAGCACGCGGACCCGGGGCGCCTCGTCGGTGTGCAGCGACGCGATGTGGTCCACCGCCGCGGTGATGGCCGGGACGATATCGGTGGCGCTGTGCACGCCGTCCAGACGCGGCACACCGATCATCAGGTGGTGCTTTTCCCCCGAGATGGCCCGTCCGGGGCGGTTGGCGGGGATATCGCGGGTCATCCGGTCGACCTGGGTCTCGTTGACATCGCCGAGTCGGAACTCGACCTTGGTGCCCAGATAGTCGCGGACCCGTGATTTCAATTCGGTCCAGCGTGGCGTGGAGATGATGGTGTGCACACCGAACGCCAATCCCTGGCCGGCCAGGTCCTGTACCACCGGCTCCAGGTCCGGGAACTCGGCGACGAATGCCGGCCAGCCGTCGATCACCAGGAACACGTCACCGAACGGATCGTGGAACGCCGGGTGGTTGGGGTCCTCGCGCATCTGCCGGTACGACGCGATCGAGCCGACGCGATATTGTTTGAACATCGCCTCACGTTGCCGCAAAACGGCTTTCATCTCGGCGACGGCCCGGTTCACCCGGTCGGGCTCCGAGCGGGTGGCGACTCCACCGACATGCGGCAGGTCTTCGAGGTACATCAACCCGCCACCACCGAGGTCGATGCAGTAGAACTGCACCTGGCGCGGGGTGTGAGTCGCCGCCGCCGACAACACCAGCGTCTGCAGGAATGTCGACTTACCGGTCTGCGGTGCCCCACCGATCGCGATGTTGCCCGCCGCGGCCGACACGTCGATACCCCACACCTCCTGGCGGTGGCGGCGCGGCTCGTCCATGATGCCGAGCCCGAATCGCAACGGCCGGCGCTGATCACGCTCGACGAGTTCGTTGACCGGTGTGGGATCGGTCAACGGCGGGAGCCACATCTTGTAGGCCCGCACCTCACCGGTGGTCAACTGGTCGAGCACCACTTCGCGCAGGACGCGCGGCTCGGAATCCAACGTCATGAGCCATCCACCTCCGGCTGCTCGCTGCTAGCGATCATCGGGACGTCACCTGCGATGCATCCATCATCGGCGCGGCCGTGAACGGCTGGATTCGTACCTGGCTGGGCACCTGGATCCGGGGCGCGGAATCCCCGTTGGTGGTGATCACCGATGTCGGGACGTAGTTGGTCCCGGTGTAGACGCTGCGGAACTTCACCGGGTCCTCCATACCGACCCGCAGGAAGCCGACGCCGCTTTCCTTGTTCGTGATGTACTGCGCCTCCGGGGTACCGATGACGGCTTTCGATTCGGCGGAACTCGTGGTGCGCAACGCGATTCGGTAGGTCAGGTTGGGTTCGAGCTTATCGATGCGCACGCCACCGGTGTTGAGCGACTGGGTCGCCAGCAGCAGGTGCACGCGCAGCGAGCGGCCGACGCGGCAGATCCGGTCGAACAGCGCGATGAAATCCGGGTGGTTCTGCAGCAACTCGGCGAACTCGTCGACGACGACGAACAGCGTCGGCAGCGGGGCGAGGTCGGCACCGCGCTCGCGATGCTTCTCGTATTCGGCGACGCCGGAGAGCGCACCGGCCGCACCGACCTGGATACCGGCCTGGCGCAGGATGGACTGGCGGCGGTCGAGTTCACCGGAGAGCACCTCGCCCATCCGGCTGACCAGCTCGGCCTCCTCCTCCATGTTGGTGACCACCGCCGCGGTGTGCGGGAGCTTCTCCATACCGAGGAATGTCGAGCCGCCCTTGAAGTCGGTGAGCAGCAGGTTCACCTGGTCGGGGTGGTGGGTGGCGGCCAGGGAGAGGATCAGGGTCCGGAGGAATTCGGACTTACCCGAGCCGGTCGTGCCGATCAGCATCCCGTGCGGGCCCGCACCGAACTCGGCGCCCTCCTTGATGTCCAGGTGCATGATGTCGCCGGTCTTGAGCTCGTGGCCGAATGGGATCCGGAGCCGGTCGCGGTCGGTGTCGGCGAACATCCGCCACCGGGCGGGGGTGACCTCCTCGACCGACTGGGCGCCCACCAGCTGATGCCATTCGGTGGCAACCTTCTTGTGCACCCGGGTGTTCTTGTCGATGATCGTGCCCGTGATCGACCAGCCCGCCAGCTTGCGCGCCACCCGACCCGCCGCGGCGGGCGTCATCTGGTCGGCGGTGTTGGCAACCAGCCGGAAGGTCTGGTTGGGTAGCCGGTCGTCGGCGGTGCCGTCGTCGGCCAGCCGGATCCGGTAGGCCGATCCGCGGTGATTGCCGAGCGTGATGACGGTGACGCCGGCCCGGCCGTCCACGGGGAAACCGGCCTTGCCCCCGGTCAGGTCGATCACGACCACGTAGGGTCCGCTCGGCGCGGCATCGGCGGTGTGCGGGCCGCGCGCGGTCAGGTCGGCCAGCCCGTCGGGCCGGGTGAACACCAGCCGCGTCGCACCCGCGGAATCGGTATCGGTCTGATGCTGTACATGCGGAAGCCATTTCAGCCACGCCCAATCCGGATCCTCCGGATTGTCGGTCAGCACCCTGATCTGCAAGAGGTCCGGCGGATGGAACACCGCGAGATGGCAGATCATGGCGCGCAGCAATGCCGCCGCCCTTGCACCGTCGCCGCCGACGGCGATGGTCGGGAACGTTCTCAGCTGCACCAGCTTCGGGCAGTCGTGGATGAGGCCGTGGGTACGCAGGAACTTGATCAACCACATGTGGCTGACCGGCTCCAGATGCGGTTGCGGCGCGCCGGCCGGACCCGAAAGCTCACCGCCCACAGCTGGTTTGAGCAAACGATCGACGGCGGGCTCGGACCCGACGCCGATGCGGACGGCGGCATAGAAGTCGGCGTTGGTCTGGCGTGACCACTGCCGGTTGGTGCCGATGATCGAGAGCAGATCCTCGGGATGCGGTGCGTGATAGTTGAAGAAGGTGACCTGGGCGGCAGCCGAGGTGGTCACGCGGGTTCGCAGCCCCGCCAGGTAGCGCAGGTACTCCTTGCGGTCGGCGTTGATCTCGGGGACGCGCTTGCCACCAGGTCCGCCGCCGGCCATGAAACCGACCGTGGCCATGATCATCATCAGCGGCATCATCAGCATGTAGGGCGAAAGCTGCCTGATCCCGGTGAAGATCATGATCGCGATCATGCCGAGCATGCCGCCGCCCATCACCCAGGGCAGCGCCTTCTGGATACCCGAGGGCGGAATGTCGATCCCGAGGTCATCCGGTGGGGTGATGGTGATTTCACCGGGTGTCAGCCGGGGACCGCGCTTGATGATCGGGGTGAACTTCTTGGTGGTCATCCACCTGCTCCTTCCGGCGGCATCGGTGATCCGGGAGCCTGGGCGGGTAGGTTGCCGCCCGGTGCGGGCGCGGGCACGCCCGCGGCTGGGGCGGCAGCACCGGCAGGCGCGGCGAGTTCGCCGGTCACCTTCCGGGGGTTCGGGCTCGGCGGCAGTGTGTCATGTTCCAGCAGGGCGGCCTGCTTGGACAACACCGGACCGTCGATGAGCCAGCTGACCACCTGCCACGGCGCGGTGAGCGGTCCGCTGAGTCCCAGCGATGAGGCGGTGTCCTCGTTGGGCAGTCCATAGCGGACACCCTGTGGGTCGATGTAATACAGGCTCTCGCCATAGCGCGGGTCCGGCGACTGCAGCCTGATGTACTGACCGCCGTCGATGTACACGGTGGCATTGCCCGAGATCTGGTCGATGCCACTGTTCATCCGGGTGGGCGGCACGGGCAGGTGCCTACCGCTGATCACGGTCTGGCGTGGCCCCTGGTCGCCCGGGTCGCGCTGCCACGACCAGCACAGCGTCGGCGCGTCGGCGCGCAACCGGATGTCCATCGGCTCATCGGGCAGCGGCGAGACGAAAACCTGCTCAGGGATGCTGGCGACATCGCTGGCCTCCACCGAAGGCGGCGTGATCAGCCCGAAGGAGTTGGTCGCGCGCAGCGCCGCCGACGTGGTGCCGTTGACCTTGGCGACCCCATCGGCCAACACGACATACCGCTGTTCGACATCGTTGTTCAGCGTCCGGAAGACCGAGCCGATCACCAGATTCGGTGCCAGCCCCAGGCTGTTGGGCGCGCCCGCACCCGGCACGGCGGGCAGTTTCAACGGCCCGACGTTGGGCAGGGCGTTGAACAGTGCCTCCGAGATCGGGGTGGCCCGCGCGGTGACCGGGATGCCGACCGCGGAGGTCACCGCCCGGTCGGCCATGTCGATGGCGTGCCTGCCATCCGCGGTCACCAGCCAGGTGAGATTCTGATACGTGACCAGCACACCCTGGTTCGGGCGTAACGGACCCACCGAGGCGTCGATGGCCAAGGGCATCACCAACGCCGACGTCTCCACCTGGGGTGCGACGCTCTCGGGCTTGATCACGTTGTCGCACAGCGACCATGTCGAGGTCGGCGCGCCCACCGGGGTGGCGTACGGGGCACCAGGAATGCCGATCGGCTGACCCTTCGTCATCCGGTTGAGCTCTTCGGACTTGACCGCCGACGGGGTGGCGGCGTTACCGAGCACCAACCGCGCGGAGGTCAGGTTGTAGACCGGCCGGATGCTGTCGGATCCGGGCACCATGACGTAGAGCTGGTTGGTGGTGCGGTCGACCAACAGCGTGTCCGAGCCGCGTTTGCCCAACGGTTTGAAGTACGCCAGCAATGCAGCGCCGATGCAGATGACGACGGCGATCACGACCCCACACATGACCGCCCGGCTGTAGAACTGCAGCGGGTCGTCGAACATGCGGGTGTCGCGGCGCACGATCGCGTGCTCGACGCGACGCAAGAGAAAGCGCCAGCCGCTGACCTGGACCTTGGTGGTGAGCCGGAATCCTGCCATGGGTTATCCGATGTTCAGCCTGGTGTGCACGGCGTCGATCGCGGCCGCCATGTCCTCACCGCTGATCTCACTGAGCTCTTCCACACCGAGGTTCTCGAAGTCCAGCGACCGTGCCAACCGCATATCCCGGCTCTGCTCACCCGCCTCCACCAATTGTCGTGCGTACCGGCCGTTTCCGGCGATGTCGAGCGCCGGTTTGCCACCCAGTGAACGGTCGCTCAACAGCGTCGCGGCATCGAGCACCCGCTTGGCCGCCTCCTCGCTGAGCTGCGAGTCATTGGCCTCGGCGATCACCTTGGCGATGTCGACGATCTCCTCGGGGGCGTAGGAGTCGAACTCGATTCGGGTCGAGAACCGGGACCGCAGACCGTCATTGGTCTCCAGCAACCGGTCGATGTCACTGCTGTAACCGGCGATGATCACCACCAGCCGGTCGCGGTCATTCTCCATGCGTGCCAGCAGGGTGTCCAGCGCCTCGGTACCGAACGGGTCGGTCCGCCCGTCGCGCTCCTGCACCAGGGTGTAGGCCTCGTCGATGAACAGCACGCCACCGAGGGCACGGTCGATGGTGCGCGAGGTCTTCACCGAGGACTGTCCCTCGTACTCGGCGACGAAGTCCTTGCGCGAGGTCTCCACCAGCTTGGGCTCGGGGATCACGCCGAGGCCGGCCAGGATGTTGGCGACCACTCTGGCGATGGTGGTCTTGCCGGTTCCCGGCGGTCCGGTGAAGATCATGTGCTTGGACTGCTGAGCCACCTTCATCCCGCGGGCAGCGCGGATCTTGGCCATCTGCGTTGCCGCACGGTACTTCTCGATCTGCTCCTTGACGCGGCTCAGGCCGATCTGGCGGTCCAGTTCGGCCTGCGCGTCGGCCAACAGCTTCTCCCGCCCGGAGGTGTCGGCGACGACGCTGCTCGGATCCCACGGATCGGTGCGCTGGGCGATCTTCTCGGCGGTGGTGGTGACCAGGCGGTAGGACGGATCACGCAGTGCGGCGGTCACCTTCGGCGAGGGATGGGTGGCCTGCAGCCACTCGAGCAGCGCCATGGCGGCCTCCTCGTTGCCCTGGCTGCGGCGCGCCATGGCCAGGTACCACGCGATCGCGGGGGCGCATGCCTCACCCGCCGGCGACGAGTTGGACTCGGTGAGCCGCCGTTCGGCCTCGGTGAACAGACCGAGATTGGTCGCTGCCACACCATGCGCCACACCCGCGGCCGCGCCGAGGAACTTGTCCGGCCAGCTCCCTGCGGAGCGCACCTCGTCGATGACATCGGTCCACCGCTCGGCCGCGCCGTAGATGACCGCACGGATCCAGGAGACCAGGTACTCGCCGCCCATCGCCGGGGCATCGTCGAGCGCCTCCATCGCGTCGGCGTGATTGCCTTCGGCCGCCTCCCGCACGGCGAAAGCCATCGTGATCGCCAGCGGTGAATTGACGGGATAGGTGATGTCACCGAACATGCCGCCGATGGGGATGCGTGCCCCCACGCTGTTCATCGATATCTCGGCCGCGCCGGCCAGCTGCCCGAAGTTGTTCCGCGAGAACCACGCCCGGAACAGCGTTGCCCGGTCCGAGTCACCGCACCGGATCCGGCCCACCCACGCGTCACATGCCGTCTCGTCCGCCGCGGTGATCTCGGTGAACAGTTCCAGGGAACGGGCGGGTGCGCTGGGCAACATGCCGACCGCCGAGCCGAAGAGGGCTACCAGGTGATCACTCATGGTCACCTGCATACCTGGTCGCAAAGATCTGTGCCCGGGCGGCATCGGCCTGCTCCGGGGATGGCAGCCCGACGCTTCGGGTCAGGAAGTCCCTGGTTTCCGCTGCGTCGTGACCGTGGTCCTGCATCCCTTCGAGGACGTAGGAGAACTGCGCGGAGCGCGCCTGCTGGTGGGCCAGGTCGGCGATGACGACGATCTCGGCGGCCAGTTGGGCCTCCGAATCGGCCTCGGCGGTCGCCTCCGGTGACAGTTCGATGCGATGGATACGACCGTCGAGCAATGCCGAGACGGTGACGGTGCCCGGCGGGTTGGTCACCGTGAACAGCGGCTCACCCGGCGCCTGCTCGGGGATGCCGAAGTCGGGTGCGAGAGGATCGAGCTCCGGGTCCGCGTGCGGGGCCGGGACGTCGAAGATGTCGTCGAACGCGGCGAGGCCGTCACCGATGTCCACCCCGTCCTCGGTATCGACCTCGTCGTCATCGTCAAAGGGCTGGTTGCCCATCATGAAGGTGCTCAGTCTCCGTCGTCGTAGTAGGTCGGCTCAACCTTGGCCTCGAACCAGGCTCCCGCGGGCAGGAAGGACATCAGGCCGTCCAACGCGCGCTGCAGGTTGTCCTGGGTACCGGCCAGGAAACTCCCGTAGAGCTCGCCGTTGACCTTGCGCGGGATCGACACGATGCGGCCCTGCGCCGAATCCAGCACGCCGGCAGCGACATCGGCCTGGGTGTAGGTGCCGCCGGAATGGCGCTCGGCGGCGGTGATCTCCACCCAGCTGTTCGGGTTGGCCGTCGCGTCGGCGTAGGTGCGCGCCGAGGCGGGCGAGATCCCGAACTGGGACAGCTGATTGGGCGTTCGCGATTCGGCCAGCCGGGCCGTCACCCCCGTCATCGGCTCGACATCTGCCGGCTCGGCAGGGCCGAGCACGGCGGTGACCATGCCCGCCAGTCCGACCTGCGGCGCCACCCGCTGCAGTACCAGCATGTCGCCGTCGCGGGCGGCGATGACGTGGCGATCACCTTTGCGGCACACCACGAACCGGACCATCTTGCCGCCGACATCGCGACGCCACCATCGGCACTCCAGGGTGCGGTCGGGCCGCGACAACGTGTCGGTCATCGCCGCCACCTCCGGGTGCGGGGCGCCGAACGCATCGAGCACGCCCTGCTCGGTGAGATCGCGGGCGACTTGATCCCACACCTTTTCCCGCAGGTCGGGCTGCGGGATGTTGGGCCGGATTCCGAGAGCGGGCGGGAATTCCTCGAGCTGGAGCCGATCGGCGATGACGAGCATGCCGTCGATCGTGACCTCGACGGCGACCACGTCGTCATAGTGCGTGGGTTCACCGTGTCCGGCGAAAGAACTTGTCATCGGCTACATCCCCCTCCCCCTTGGAGAACCATCGTCGCGTCGTGACGGCCCACGCGGACCGAATCCGGCGGATTCGGCCGGAAAACCGGCCCGGCGCGCGTTTGCCCACCCGACCCTAGCAGCGCCCGCAGTACCCCAGATGCACGAATTTCGGCAGGCCACACCCCGTGCCGCGGGCGCGGCGGTGGCAGGCCGGATACCCTCCGGCGAGGACGCGGCGGTGGTCGATACTTGGGAGACATCGAACGAGGAGAACGCCTTGACCGACCGCGATGACACGGCGCGCCGACAGGCCGGAGATGCTGCGGAGACCGGCCCCATCCCCGCGCAACGCCAGGTGTCACCGTCATGGCCGCAACCGCCGCGGCCGGCCCCGCCAGCAGGTAATTCCCACCGGCCGCCCTACCCGCCACCGCCGTGGGCCGGACAACACCCGCCACCGCCCGCCCCGCCGGCCTCCTACGCCGAGCGGATACCGGTGGCAGAACTGGTTCCGACCAGCAAGCCCGCACCGGGACGCGGTTGGCGGCGGCTGGTGTTGCGGGCGTCGTTCGGGCTGATCAACCTCGGGCCGTCACCCGAGGAGCTCCGCGAGGCCGAACTCGAGGCCAGGATCCGCGGTGCGATGCGGGGCCACTACAAGATCGGTGTGCTGGGCAAGGGTGGCGTCGGTAAGACGACGGTGTCGGCCAGCGTGGGCTCGGTGCTGGCCGAACTGCGCCAGGACGACCGGGTGGTGGCCGTCGACGCGGACACGGCGTTCGGCAAGCTCGGCAGCCGGGTGGATCCTCGGGCCGTCGGGTCCTACTGGGAGCTCGCGGCCGACGAGCATGTGGAGACCTTTGCCGATATCCGCGGGCGGGTGGGCCACAACGCCGCAGGCCTGTTCGTCCTGGCCGGTGAGGCGACACCGGCGCGGCGGCGGGTTCTGGATCCGGCGATCTACCGGGAGGCCACCTCCCGGCTGGACCGGCACTTCTCCATCTCGATCATCGACTGCAGTTCCACGATGGACAGTCCGGTGACCCAGGAGGTGCTGCGCGACCTGGACGCCCTGATCGTGGTGTCCTCGCCGTGGGTCGACGGCGCCGCCGCGGCGGGCCAGACGATGGACTGGCTGGCCGCGCGGGGACTGACCGGGCTGCTGCAGCGCACGGTGGTGGTGCTCAACGATTCCGACGGTCATGCCGACAAGCGGACGCGGACCATCCTTGCCCAGCAGTTCGCCGGGCAGGGCCAGGCGGTCGTGGAGGTCCCGTTCGACCACCAGTTGCGTCCCGGCGGCGTGATCGCAGGCACCGCCACGATGTCCGCGCCGACCCGGCGGAAATTCGTCGAGATTGCCGCCGCACTGGCCGCACACTTTCCCACGAGCGACGATCGGCACCGCGAGCGGTTTTGAGCCGCGATCGGCTCAATCGATCTGGGCCATCAGCGCCTCGATGGCGCCGACCTCGGCCTCGGTCGGCGGCTGCTCGGCCTCGGTGCCGATGATGACGTCGTCGGACACACCGGCGGCGAGCGCGGTTTCGCTGACGGTCAGGTTGGCGCGGCGCCGCGCGGCGTACAACCGCTGGCCCAGCGTCGCCGACGGGGCCGCGGCGGCCCGTAGGGTCAGCTCGTCGATCCGGCTGCGCACCCCGCTCAACGCTCTGATCAGCTCGGGGGTCAGCTGGATGCGGGCCGCCCTGGCCGCGACCGCCTCGAGCTGACGCAGGTCGGCAAGGATCGCGGTGGCGCGGCCGGTGAACCCGGGGTCGGTGACAGGCGGCAGCGCATCGATGCTGCCGGCAAAGGTGTTCGCCGCCGCGACGACGGCCTGGGCGATCAACGGCAGCTCATCGGTCGCGGGAGCCTGCGGCCGCGCAGGCGCCGCAGGGGTGGCCTGCTCGCCCCGGCGGATGCGTTCGATGGTGCCGGGGGGCCATTGCAGGACGGACTCGAGCTTGGTGCGGGTGGCCAGGCGGGGCCAGCTGCGTCCCTTCTCGAACGCGATCAACGCACCGGCGTTGATGACACCATCGGCGGCGAGCCGGCGTTGGCTGACGTTGAGTTCGCGACGACGAGCGGCGGCGGCGGCGCCTGCCCGGACCATGCCGGGATCATCGGCAGGCTCGCCGTTCCCGGTCTCGACCACGCCATATCCCTTCTGGTCCCCGAGGTGGGTGCGCCGATCGTAGCCAAAGCCGTAGCACTGCTATGGCTTGGGGTGCATATCGCGCTGCACCACCGTCACCGTACCGAATCATTGCGACGGCCAAAGCGTTGCACGCGGTTTTTGGCAGGTTTCTCAAAAAACGCCTTCAACTGCGGGTTCAAGCTGTCGGCGAGATTCCGAGGCGGCGCACTGCTGCAGCTTCGGTCGGGCAAACTGTTGCATCGCTACGGTTTCTGCTCTAGATTCGTCGGCATCGCGGCACCCGAGCCGCCGCCGCACGAGGAGACACCATGAACGCACTGGGCCTGGACGGACTGCCGATCGGTGAATGCACCCGCGATCCGGAACGCTGGACCATCACCGCCGACGAGGACGCCAAGACGGTGTGTCGGATGTGCCCACGCCGGTGGGCGTGCGCGCGGGAGGCGTGCGAGCTTCCGCGGGCCGAGGGACTGTGGGCGGGCATCGTCATCCCCGAAGCCGGTCGCGGCCGAACGTTCGCGCTCAAGCAACTGCGCTCACTGGCCGAGCGCAACGGTTACCCGGTGCGGGCGCGCCGACTCTTTCTCGAGTCCGCCTAGACGGGCCGTTCCCGCTGCCGTCGACGAGGGGCAGGCAGCGGGAGCGGCACCCGACCGGCAGCCGATGGAATACCGCGCCGCAACGATCGGTTGATCTGTTGCGACGGTGCCGGACATGCCCCGGGTACCACTGAAATATCGTCGCTTCGAGCGACCACTTGCCGAGAGGCGACATGCCGGCACCGTCCCCGAACCATCGCTAGGCTTGGCCCGATGAGCAATGCCGATCCGGCTCCCGACGAAGTGGCCTGCCGCCCTTCCTCATTCACGGGCATCCTGCAGGCTCGCGAGGTGCCGCTCGGCGGGCCGCGGGCCATGACGGTGCGCCGTACTCTGCCGTCACGCGAACGCTCCATGATCGGCGCCTGGTGCTTCGCCGATCACTACGGACCGCAGGACATCCGGACGTCCGCCGGAATGAACGTCCCCCCGCATCCGCATACCGGATTGCAGACCGTGAGTTGGCTTTTCGACGGTGAGATCGAGCATCGCGACAGCAACGGGGTGCACGCGGCGGTGCGGCCCGGCGAGCTCAACCTGATGACCGCCGGTGCCGGCATCTGCCATTCCGAGGTGGCCACACCCGAGACCACGATCCTGCACGGCGTCCAGCTGTGGGTCGCCCTGCCCGACGGCGACCGGCACACCGCACGGGACTTCGCCCATCACGTACCCGAACCACGCGTGATCGACGGTGCGACGGTGCGGGTCTTTCTCGGCGAGCTCGCCGGTGACCGCTCGCCGGTGCACACCTTCACCCCGCTGCTGGGTGCGCAGGTGGACATCGCGCCGCGAGCCACCGTCAGCCTGGTCGTCGACCCGTCCTTCGAACATGGCGTGCTGCTCGACGAAGGTGCGGTCGAGGTCAACGGGACTGCCCTGTCCCGGGCCGATCTGGCGTATCAGTCCCCTGGGATCGATCGACTGGCGATCGTCAATAGCGGCGAGCAGGCAGCCCGGATGATCCTGTTGGGCGGACCGCCGTTCGGTGAGGCACTCCTGATGTGGTGGAACTTCGTCGGCCGCAGCCACGACGAGATCGTCGCCTACCGGCAAGCGTGGCAGGACCGATCCGATCAGTTCGGAGAGGTCATCGGCTACCACGGCGCCGTCGACCGACTGCCCGCCCCCGGTATGCCCGGCACTAGGCTCAAACCCCGTGAGCGCTGAACAGCACCCAGCCGTGGTGACCCCCGGTGACAACCGCTTCACCATCGCCCTGGACGGGCGGCAGGTGGGTCTCATCGACTTCCACGATCGCGACGGGGTCCGGGTATTCACCCACACCGAGATCGATCCCGCGTTCGGCGGACGGGGGCTGGGCACCCACCTGGTCGCCGAAACCGTGGCGGCCACCCGCGCAGCGGGCTTACAGATCGAGTCGTACTGCTCGATGGTGACGGCGTATCTGGCCAAGAATCCCTAGCGTCCGTGCCGAACCCCAGGCCCGCCGCCTACTTCAGCGCCGAGGGTGACCGTTACACCCCCAACAGCATCGCCCGTGGCCCGTGGGGCCAGACCATCAGCGGCAACGTCCTGGGTGGCCTGCTCGGTTTCGTCGTCGACCGCGACCACGGTCACCCGGATTTCCAGCCCGCACGGCTGACCGTCGACCTCTTCCGGCCGGCTGCGCTGGCTCCGCTCACCGTCGGCACGACCACCGTGCGGGCCGGCCGCCGGATCATCGTGATCGACGCGACCGCGCGGCAGGACGACCAACCGGTGGCGCGCGCCAGCGTGCTCTACCTACGTCGCGGGGTGGCACCGGACACGCATATCTGGACGAATGTGGTCGACATGCCCGCCCCGCCGGATCCCGATGGTTCACCCACCGACGCGCCCATGCAGTTCGTCGCGCACGGCGCGGGCACCAGCACCGACCTGAGCGCATGGGCGCACCACGGCCCGAAGCACATGTGGCTGCGCATGATGACCCCACTCGTCGAAGGGCAGCCCATGACACCGTTCGCCCACGCCGCGGTCGCCGGTGATGTGGTCAGCTCGCTGACCCACTTCGGACCCGACGGTTTGTTGTACATCAACGCGGACTACACGCTGACGCTGAGTCGGCTGCCGGAAGGTCCCGATATCGGCCTGAGCGCGCTGACGCACTACGCCGACGCCGGGGTCGCCACCGGGACGGCGACGCTGTTCGACCGGACGGGCCCGATCGGCAGCGGGATCGCCACCGCGCTGGTCAGTCCGGGGTTCGCGCCGCCGCCGGTCTAACCCAGGTACTGAGCGGTGCTGCCGCCCAACGGAACTGCGGGCATGCCGAGCTTGCGGTGATCCCAGCTGCGGATGCGCCCCGGCACCACGCGGACGCAGACCCGGTTGTTCATCATCTGTTCGACGAACGGTTTGACCTCCTCGGAGTACGGCCCGGTGTAGCGCTCCCACACGCTGATCCCGACGCGCATATTGGTCTCCGGGTCGTCGATGATCTCCGCGGTCCCGTCGATCGACACACCGCGCAGGGTGTCGTAGGTGTGGCCGTCCTCGATCATCACGGTGATCGTGGGGTCGCGCCGCAGGTTGACCGCCTTCTGCGATTTTGCCTTGGTCTCGAACCAGATCTCCCCGTCCAGCACGGCGTACCACATGGCCACCAGATGCGGACGGCCGTTGGGCAGCACCGTGGCCATGGTGGCGGTGCGACTGTGGTCGATGAACTCGGCTATCTCCTCATCGGACATCACGATCTTCGAGCGCTGATTGATTCCCATCGTCAATCCTTATCAGGTGCTCACGGCGCTGTTCGGCACCGGGATCCCCCGGTGTTCGCTGTGCCGTCGCCACCGACCGCCGTACCCGCTAGCCTTCGGAGGCATGAGCGCAGGCCTGTTCGGACTCCTCGACGACGTGGCCGCCCTGGCCCGCCTTGCCGCCGCATCGGTGGACGATATCGGCGCGGCCGCCGGGCGGGCCACCGCCAAGGCGGCGGGTGTCGTCATCGACGACACCGCGGTGACACCGCAGTATGTGCAGGGGATCACCGCCGACCGCGAGTTGCCGATGATCAAGCGCATCGCCATCGGGTCGCTACGCAACAAGCTGGTGTTCATCCTGCCCGCGGCGCTGCTGTTGAGCATCTTCGCGCCGTGGGCGCTGCCCTATCTGCTGATGGCCGGGGCGACGTTCCTGTGCTTCGAAGGCGCCGAGAAGGTGTGGGGCTGGATCTCCGGTGGTGACGGACACGCCGCGCCGGCGGCGGTGGCCGGTGAGGATGTCGAGAAGACGATGACGTCCGGGGCCATCCGCACCGACTTCATCCTGTCCGCCGAGATCATGGTCATCGCACTCAACGAGGTGGCCCAGCAGACGTTCTGGTTGCGGCTGGCCAGCCTGGTGATCGTGGCCATCGTGATCACCGCCGCGGTATATGGGGTCGTCGCGCTCATCGTGAAGATGGACGACGCGGGATTGGCACTGGCACAACGCAGTTCGGCCTTCGCGCAGAAGATGGGTCGCGGATTGGTCGCCGCGATGCCCAAGGTGCTGTCCACGTTGTCCATCGTCGGGACGGTGGCCATGTTGTGGGTGGGCGGTCACATCCTGCTGGCACAGAGCTACGAGGCCGGCTTGCGGCCGCCGTACGAGTTGGTCCACGACGCCGAACACTGGACCGCGCATGCCATCGGCGTGTTCGAGGGCGGGGTGGCCTGGTTGGTCAACACCGGGATCTCGGCGGTGGTGGGGTTGCTCATCGGCGCCGTGGTCGCGCTGATCGTGCACGTGCTGCCCTTCGGCAAGAAGAAGGCGGCCGCGCACTAGCCGGCCTTTCGCGCCGAATTTGCACAAGGATGCGAGAATTCGGGCATTCTTCGGCACCTTCTTCAGGTTCGGCGCACGGAATACCCGCAAAACCACGTCCAGGCCGGTTCCCGAAGGAACCGGCCTGGATCGAGGGCTGCAGATTGGTTCAGGTCCGCCTAGAACAGATCGGAATTGGCCACCTTGGTCCACGCGGCGACGAAGTCCTCGACGAACTTCTGCTTGGCCTCGTCCTCGGCGTACACCTCGGCGAAGGCCCGCAGCTGGGAGTTCGACCCGAACAGCAGATCGACCCGGCTGGCGGTGAACTTCTCGGCCCCGCTGACACGATCGGTACCGACATAGGTGCCGTCATCGGCGGGCGAGGGTGCCCACTTGGTGCCCATGTCGAGCAGGTTGACGAAGAAGTCGTTCGTCAGCGCGCCCGGGTTCTCGGTGAAGACACCGAGCTTGGTGCCACCGAAGTTGGTGTCCAGCACCCGGAGTCCGCCGATCAAGACGGTCATCTCGGGAGCCGACAGACCCAGCAGGTTGGCCTTGTCGATCAGCTGGTACTCCGCGGGCAGCGACAGGCCCTTGCCCACGTAGTTGCGGAAACCGTCGGCCTTGGGCTCCAGGTAGGCGAACGACTCGACGTCGGTCTGCTCCTGGGTGGCATCGCCACGGCCTGAGGTGAAGGGCACCGCGACATCGAAGCCGGCCGCCTTGATGGCCTTTTCCAAGCCCACGACGCCGCCGAGAACGACCAGGTCGGCGAAGGAGACGTCAACTCCGGCCGAGCCCTGGATCTCCTCGAGCTTGGCGATCACCGGCGTCAGTTCGTCGGTCTCGTTGGATTCCCAGCCAATCTGCGGCTGCAACCGGATGCGGCCACCGTTGGCGCCGCCGCGCATATCGCTGTTGCGGTAGGACGCCGCAGCCTTCCAGGCCGTCGAGACGAGCTGGGAGACAGTCAGACCCGAGTCGGCGATCGCCGTCTTGAGCGTCGCCACATCGGCATCCGAGAGTGGGGTGCCCTCCGGAACGATGTCCTGCCACAGCCACGTCTGCTTCGGAACCAGCGGGCCCAGGTAGCGGCTCACCGGTCCCATATCGCGGTGCAGCAGCTTGAACCAGGCCTTGGCGAATTCCTCGGCCAGCTCCTCGGGGTGATCCAGCCAGCGCCGGGTGATCTTCTCGAAGCCCGGATCCATCCGCATGGTGAGGTCGGTGGTCAGCATGCCCGGATGGGTGCGGCCGTTGCCCTGGGCCATCGGCACCGAGTTGGCCCAACCGCCGTCCTTGGGCTGCCACTGGAAGGCACCGGCCGGGCTCTTCACGAGCTCCCATTCGTTGCCGTACAGGATCTCCAGGAAGCTGTTGTCCCACTTGGTCGGGGTGTGCGTCCAGGTGACCTCGAGACCACTGCTGACGGTCTCGTTGCCGACGCCGGAGTTGGCCCAGCCGAGGCCCTGGCTCTCCAGCGGTGCGGCCTCGGGCTCGGGCCCGTTCTCGACGTCGGTCGCGCCGTGGGTCTTGCCGAAGGTGTGGCCACCGACGATCAGCGCCGCGGTCTCGACATCGTTCATGGCCATCCGGCCGAAGGTCTCGCGGATATCGGTCGCCGCCGCGAGCGGATCCGGATTGCCTTCGGGCCCTTCGGGGTTGACGTAGATCAGGCCCATGTGGCTGGCGCCCAGCGGATTCTCCAGCTTCGTGCGGTCACCGTTGGCGCCGGCGTAGCGCTCCTGGCTGCCCAGCCATTCGTGCTCGGCGCCCCAGTAGATGTCCTCCTCGGGCTCCCAGTAGTCCGGACGGCCGAACGCGAATCCGGCGGTGGTGAAACCCATCTTTTCCAGTGCCCGGTTACCGGCGAACACCAGCAGATCCGACCAGGACAGCTGCTTGCCGTACTTCTTCTTGACCGGCCAGAGCAGCCGGCGCGCCTTGTCCAGGCTGACATTGTCGGGCCAGCTGTTGAGCGGGGCGAACCGCTGCATGCCCTTACCGCCGCCGCCGCGGCCGTCGGCGACCCGGTAGGTGCCTGCGGCGTGCCAGGTCATCCGGACGAAGAACGGGCCGTAGTGGCCGAAGTCGGCAGGCCACCAGTCCTGCGAGTCGGTCATCACCGCGTCGACATCGGCGGTGAGCGCTGCGACGTCCAGGTTCTGCACGGCCTCGCGGTAATCGAATCCGGGGTGCGGGTTGATGACCTCGGGATCCTTCTGCAGGATCTTCAGATTGACCGCGTTGGGCCACCAGTCACGGTTGCTGCCACCCTCGACCGGCGGCTTGATGACCATCGGGCATTTCGCCTCTGTGGGTTCGGTCTGTGCTTCACCGATCGGGGGACTTGTCTCGGGCACGTGGTAGATCCTTTCCGGGGCTGTCGGACTGGTTTCTTACTTCGAGCCGACGTGCGGCTGAAGTTCTTGTGCGGTAATGCAATCGGGGCACAGGCCCCAGTAGATGACCTCGGCCTCGTCGATCGTGAAACCGTGGTCGTCTGCCGCGGTGAGGCAGGGAGCCTCCCCCACCGCGCACTCGACGTCGGCGATGACGCCGCAGGAGCGGCACACGACGTGGTGGTGGTTGTCGCCGACCCTGGATTCGTAACGAGCCACCGAACCCGTCGGCTGGATGCGGCGCAGCAGGCCGGCGGCGGTCAAGGCGTTGAGCGAGTCGTAGACGGTCTGATGCGAGACGTCGGCGAGTTCGGCGCGCACGGCCCGGATCACCGTATCGGTGTCGGCGTGCGGATGCCGGTGCACGGCACCGAGCACCGCGATGCGCGGGCGCGTCACTCGAAGCGATGCGCCCCGCAGCATCTGCTGAAAGTCCTGCGCGGTCGCCACACGACGAGTCTGAACCCTTTTCTGGAATTAGTCAAGATAAGGTTCGGGGGCGATGACCTCAGTTGGGATCGGCCGCGGTGGTTGCGATGTCGTCGCCGAACCACTTCTTCTTGATGAGGTTGTAGGTGCCGTCCTCACGCATCTGGAACAGCATCTGGTTGACCGGCTTGCGCAGCGGACTGTCCAATCCCATCACGAAACCCTGATCCTCGTCGTGGAATACGGGACCTGCCATCACTGCGACACCCTCCCCGCGGTGGGCCACGTAGTAACGCAGTGTCGGCGCGTCGAAGACGACCGCGTCATAACCCTCCTCGCGCAACAGGTGATACGACTCCTCGACGGTGTCGGTGAGGGTGGCCTCGATACCCATGTCGCGCAGGTACTCCGCGGCGGTGGTGCCGCCGACGGTCGCGACGGACTTGTCGTAGAGATCGGCAGGTCCGGCAATCTTGGCGTCCAGTTTGGCGACGGTGAGGCTGGCGCTGAGGTTCGCCGAGTAGAACGAGATGAAGACGATCCCGGCGAATCCCCACAGGATCGCCAACGCCTGCGTGACGGTGCGCGTCGCCGTGGTCGCGTTCTTACCGACCAGCGATCCGATACCCCAACCGAACGCCTGGAAGATTCCCGGCAGATACGCACGCGCGATCACCGGTTCGGGACTGCGCCGCTCGATCAGCCAATAGATGTGCGCCGGTACGACGCTGACGACGATCGCGGCACTGAGCCAGATCAGCATGGTGCGCGACAGCAGCAGGTCCAGATATCCGCCGAGGCCCGGGATCGAGGGCCGGGTGTCGTGTACCGGAACGATGATCTGCAGGCCGGCATCCAGCGTGGGATGGGAGAAGTCGAACGACCGCTCGCGATCGGCGGTCAGCGAGATGCCGCCGATCGCGACATCGGCCTGCCCGGACGCGACCGCCGACAATTGACCACCGACGCTGCCGACATCGACGTACTCGGTGGACCATCCGAGACGTTTGGCGATGTCATTCCACAGCTCGATGCTGAACCCGGTCAGGTCCCCGTTGCCGGTCCGCATCACGAACGGCTCGAGAGTGTGCACCGCAACGGTGGTCGACCGCGGCTCGGGTTCCTGGTCCGGGACCGGCTCGGCGGCTGTCGGTGCGGCGGCAAGCAGCGCAGCGCCGGCCAGCACCAACAGCCATGCGGCCAGACGTGCGATCCTGCCCCGCGCGGGTGGCGATGTCCGTTGGTCTGGTGCGCTCGGCATCGTTGGTCTCGCAGTCCGGGCCGCCGGGCCCCTCGTCATCGTCACGTGCGCCAGCAGAATCTGGCAACGGGCTGAACCGTGCAGCCCAGCGCCGTTCGACCATACCCCGGCCACGACGGGCTCCCGGATCGCCGATCGGTCCCCACTAGGGTGTGCGGCATGGCTCTTCGACATGTCGTGCGGATTCTCGTATTGCTTTTCTCGACAATCGCATTGGCCATACCCGCGGCGGCACAGCCGATCGCACCGAACTGGTCGGGCTTGGATGCCCGCTTCTACGCAGGACCGATACCGGCCGCGGGCAATCTCATCGAGACCGTCGAGCTGGCCCCCGAGTTGTCCCTGACCGGCGCGGGAGCCGCGTACCGGATTCTGTACTCCACCACCGATCAGCACGGCGCTCCCGCCGTGAGCACCGCTGCGGTGTTCGTCCCGCACACCCCGGCCCCGGCGGGCGGCTACCCGGTGATCGCGTGGGCGCACGGCACCGTCGGGCTCGGTGACGACTGCACCCCGTCGGCGCTGCCACGCACCCCGCGCGACAACGAGTACCTGTCGCACTGGCTGGACCAGGGGTACGTCGTGGTGGCAAGCGACTACGCCGGTCTCGGAACGCCCGGATTGATGAGCTACCTCAACAGCGTGACCACCGCCCACGGCGTCATCGACTCGGTCGTCGCCGCGCACAAGATGCCGCTGTCACTCTCGCCGAAGTGGGCGATCGTCGGACAGTCCCAGGGTGGTGGCGCGGCGGTGGCGAGCGCCCGGTGGGCCACCGAGTTCAGCGCCGGGAGCGGGCTGGATTATCGGGGCGTCGTCGCCACCGGGACGCCGGCCAACATCCAGAAGTTCGTGGCGCAGGCCGGACCAGACCTGCAACTGCCCGAGCTCGGCCCGGTCGCCAACGCCTACACCGCCTACATCCTGGCAGCCCTGCGGGAGGCCCGGCCCGACCTGGATGTCAACAGTGTGTTGTCACCGGCCGGTCTTCAGGCGGCCGACCGAGCCGAGACGGTCTGTGTGCACCCGCTGACCGATGAATTGGCCCACCTGAGTCCCGCCGCCATGTTCACCAAGCCACTGTTGAGCATTCCGGGCATCGAAGACGCGCTCAACGAGTTCATGGGAACCCCGGTCACCGGTTATGACCGGCCGATCTTCCTCGGCGTGGGTCTGCTGGATCGCGATGTGCCGCCGGCCTCGACGCTGGCGTTTTACGACCAGCTGGTGGCCAACAACCAGAACGTCGAGCTGAAGGTGTACCCCGAGGAGGACCACAGCGGAACGGTGTTGGCCTCGCTGGCGGACTCGACGCCCTTCCTGCGCAACGCCTTCGGACTCTGAGCCGGCTCAGGGGCCGCGGCGGTCGATGAGTACCGCGAACCCGTCGAGGATGCGGGCGAGTCCGAAATCGTACGCATGCGCGGCGTCATAGGCGCTGTGGTGGGTCTGGCCGGCCGCCGCGCCGACCCGGACGGCCAGCGGGTAACGCTCGGCGTCGAGGACGCTGTCCAGCAGCGGGCCGACCCGCTGCCACCACTGATCGTCGGATTCACCACTGTCCGCGGCCGCGGCGCGCGACTCGCTCGCGATCCGGGATACCGAGTCGACGAAGCCGAGTAGGTGGGTCAGGGCCGCGTCCATCTCCAGATCCGTCAGCCCGACGCCGTCGAAGGCGCTCAGTTCGTGTTCGTACTTGGCCATCATCCCCGGGCCGAGCGGTGGCCGTGTGGTGGGCACACCGACGACCCATCCGTGGCGGGCCAGCATCGCCCGGTTCTCGTCCGCGATGGCCGAAACCTTGTCTCGCCAGGACATTCCGGTGAGCTCGGTGCGCGGCATCTGTTGGTAGACGGCGTCGAGCATCAGGTCCAACAGCTCGGCCTTTCCCGGCACATAGGTGTAGATGGCCATCGGCGCCGCGCCCAACGCGGCGGCCACCGTGCGGATCGTCAACTGGCCCAGGCCCTGCTCGTCGGCGATGCCGATGGCGGCCTGCACGACCTGATCGACGGTCATGCGCTGGCGGGGACCGCGCGTCGGCTTGCCGGCGGGCCTGCGCCACAACAGCTCGAGGGTGCGCACCGGGTCTCCCGCGCTGGAGCGCTCCTTGTCGCTGGGCAATTGCCGATCCACCTTTCGCTGCTCCGTCGATCGTAGACGGCTGCGGAAAATCTCCGTACTGTGTACGACGTACGCTGTACGGAGTTTTACGACCGAGGAGGGCTCATGACCGCACCCACCACCGGCAACACCGCACCGACGGGATACACACCGAGCCCCGCCGACGTCGCCGGTGTCCTGGCCTGGTTCGAGCATTTCGATGCCCTTGCCGTGGCCAAGGATGTCGAGGCGATGGCCGATCAGGCGATGTTCCCACTGAACGAGGTCAGCGACGGCAAGGCCGAGTCCTATGACCGCGCCCGCTACATCGCGCAGATGACCTCCGAGCTCGGTGCTTCGGAGCAGATCGACATGGTGTCGGTACGCACGCCGACCTTCCTGAACGAGAATCTCGTCTTCGTCGTCACCGACGCCACGATCACGGTGGGCGATTCCAGCCAGCAGGTGCGTTACGGCGACCTGCTGGTGAAATGCGGGGGCGACTGGAAGTTCCAGACGATGGTGCAGGGCGGTTGGACCGACTTCTGACCTCGGGGGCGCCGCGCAACCGCTTGCGTGGCGCCCGGCCGCCCTCCGTCGGTGCCCGACATTTCCCAACGCGTGCGTCATCCGGTAGGAACGTGGACAATCGGGGTGCCGGAATGGGGACTTGGCGGGGGCGAGGTGGTGGTGCCGGTATTGAATACGGTGCTGCGTCGCCGCATCCTGCTCATCTATCTGACGGTCTGCCTGTGCTTCTACGCGCTGGCGATACTGAGCTCGCTCGGACGGTCCGACGCATGGGGTGAGTGGATCGCGACATCACTGGTCGGGATCGGACTGGTGGCCGCGCTCCCCCGGCCGGCCACCGGGTGGCGCTATCGGGTGGCGTTGTCCTGCGCCTGCGCCGCGCCGCCGATCGCGCTGATCAGTCACACCGAGTTGGCCGCCCAGGTCTGGGCGCTGATCCCGCTGATCCTCATTGCCGTGTTCGTCAGGAGCTGGCACCGCACGCGGACCGCGCGCGTGGTCACGGCAGCGCTCGCTC
This sequence comes from Mycolicibacterium neoaurum ATCC 25795, assembly GCF_000691525.1. Taxonomy (GTDB): domain Bacteria; phylum Actinomycetota; class Actinomycetes; order Mycobacteriales; family Mycobacteriaceae; genus Mycobacterium; species Mycobacterium neoaurum. The sequence continues at coordinate 168,660 of NZ_JMDW01000002.1, read as the reverse complement.
TCGGCGCTGATGTGGGGCTGCTGATCGCGCCCGCCCCGGTACCGCCGTTGTGGTTGCTGATGTTCCCGGTCTGCATCATGGGCATCGCCGAGGTGATCGGGCTGCTGCATTCGGCCCTTCTCGATGTCGGACACCGCGATCCGCTGACCACCGTGTGGAACCGGGCAGGCCTCAATCGCGCACTCGACGACCTGCTACCCCGCGCTCGGCGACGCAAGGAAGCCCTGGCGGTCATCGTGTTGGACATCGACGACTTCAAGTCGGTTAACGACCGCGACGGCCATGCAGCCGGTGACACGGTACTGACCGAACTCGCCGCGCGCTGGATCGCCCAGGTGCCCGACGGTGCGCTCGTCACCAGACTCGGTGGCGACGAATTCGTCATCGTGCTCACCGGTTACGACGAATCCCGGGCGCGGCGGCTCGCCGACACTCTCAGCGGCGACGGGCCGATACGGGTAAGCAATGGTGTCGCCGTGGGAGCCGCCTACGACACCGCCGCATTCACCGGTCTGCTGGCCGCCGCGGACCGCGATCTGTACTTGGCCAAGGGCAACAAGCCCCGGCCGCCGGCCGATGAGGCTCCCGCGCTGTGATGACCTCGCAGGCAACGCAACTGCGCATCGACGTTGGCGACGTCTCGCTCGTCGCGCCGACGGACACACAACTGGCGGTGCTGGCCCGCCAGGCCGCCACACCGGGGGCGGTCCTCCCCGAGGATCAGACCCACTATGTCAAGTGGATCGACGGGCGCAGCCCCGAAGTGATCGAGCAGCAGCGCATTGACCGGGTGCGTTCCAATCGCGACCTCACCACGGGCCCGGGATGGACCCTGGACCTCGCCATCGTCGTGGGCGGGTCTCCCGTCGGACTACAAAGTCTGTCGGGCTTCGAGCAATGGCCGCACCGCCGGATCGTCGGCACCACCTCGTGGTTGACCGCCGCATTTCAGCGCCGCGGCCTTGGGACCGCGGCCCGCGCCGGCGTCCTGGAACTTGCCTTCTCGAATCTGCGTGCGGAGAAGGCGAAATCCTGGGCGCTGGAGGAGAACATCGCCAGCACAACCGTGTCCAGACGACTCGGATACCGCCTGATCGGAGCAGAGGTGATCGTCGAGCACGGTCGACAACTCACCGAACAGGTCTATGAACTGTCCGCCGAAGAGTGGCAGCGCTCCACAGTGCGCCGGCATTTGACACCGGTCGTCACCGGGGCCGACACGCTCACCCGAATTCTGGGCTGACATCGTCCGCTGAACGCGCTTTGTTCAAAGGGATTTCAACTGTCGTCCCTCGCCGGCGACACTCACCCGACCTATCGTCGGTAGCGTGCCGTCCACGGATGAGCGTTCCGAGTCACCGTCCGAGGCCGAACTATCCACCGAGCGGCCGCGGGTGCGCACCGGTGACGTGCGACGCGCCGCTCAGCGGTGCCCGTGTGGGCTGGAGCTGTCCCTGACCGGGGTCTGCGTCAACTGCGACTGAGCAAGTCACACCAGGGCTCTGCGGTGGATAAGCGCATCGGCGACGAGCGCCACACCGGCGACGACGAACAGGATGCGCACCCCGATGGGGCCGTACCTGGTCAGCGTCCGTACCAGTGCGCGCTGCATACGGTCGGCCCGCCGACTCCTGCTGGTGGACAGGGCCAATACCAAGATGCACGGCAACAACGCCAGCGCGCAGTAGGCCAACACCAGCAGTGGCCAGGCCGGCGGCAACGGCTGGCGGGTGGCGATCATCGCCAGCCCGGCCAGATACGGCACCGCAGTCGGCGCCTGGCCGAGACCGACTGCCACACCGACGAAACCGAGTAACCACGGCCGCTGCTTGAGCGCCGCGAACGCCCAGCCCGGGGCGGTCGACTGGGCGACCAGCGGGAAGAACGCGAGGACTATCAGGGCCGCGCCGACCAGCAACTCACCCCAATACCGAACGCCGGGTGTGATCTCGAACTCGGTGAGCTCGGTGAGGAGGTCGACGCCCAGCACGAAGAAGATCCCGAAGGTCGAGGTGACCGCGAACACTCCGGCGATGAAGCTCAGGCCACCGGGTAGGGCGGATTGACGATTTAACCGGCTGCCGTAGACCACGGCCGAGACGACGCCGATGTTCAGGACGCTGAGGGAGTCCAGAAACGCCAGCCCGAGCAGCGCCAGCACAAGACCCGTCACGGAGTCGACCCTACTTGCGCGCGGCGGTACTCAACCGGTGCCGGGTTTGGCTACGGCGTGAGCGCCTGGGCCGCGGCCGCGTCCTGGTCGGTGTAGCGGGTGGCGGCCGCGGAGAGGTTGCCGGCATAGGACTGCACGGAATCGGCAAGGGCGGCGGTGTCCGCTGCGATGGCGGTCCCGGCTGCGTGGCAGGCGGCCCCCGTCTGCAACTGTGGAACCGCGGACGCGGCGCCGGTGAGCGGTGCATCGGCACCCAGGGCGGCCAGTTGCGCACCGGTCTGGCGGAAGACCGTGCTGGAAGTCGTCAGCAGCGCGGGGTCGACGACCAGATTCTCCGTCATATCGAATCCCCTTCGGCAGTGTGCATCGCTGTTCATGTTACGGCGGGTGCGCGGAGCGTTCCGACGGCAATTTCGGCGGCATTCACCAAAGATGGCCTGGTCGCCAATCGCAGATCAGCGCAGCGCCCGGACCCGGCAAAGGGCGCTCACCGACGCCGAACACATAGATCAAGTCGGCGCTGTCGAAGGTGTCGACCACCCCGGCCGATCCGATGGCTTGGGTGTGGCCGGTCCAGAGCTGCCAACCGCGCGATGCATAGAACGGCGCGGCCGTGGCGACCGCATTCAGGGCGCCGAGCTGGTGGCGGGCGCGGATGATGTGCTCGACACGGTCCATGAGGATCCGACCCAGCCCGCGACCCTGATGATCACCGCGTACGGCGACGGCCTCGACGTAACCGGTGTCGAACGCCACACCGTCGTGATGCAACGTCCGCGGCACGACGGCGGCGAAGCCCACCATGGACCGGCCGTCGTCGATGAGGACGACATGACGGCCGGGGACCGCGTGCAACCAATCATGTGATCGAAACGACGAACCGAATGCACTGCGCACCAACGCTTCGGCGCTATCGAGTTGAGCACTGCTGGGTTCCCCGGGCTCGGCGATCACGACCTCGACCATGCCGCCAGCGTGGCGCACCTGGCGTTGGCTAGCATCGAAATCGTGTCCGGCACCGCAGACGCCCGTCGCGCCTCCGTGCGATGGGCTCCGTCGGCTGTCATTGCCACGGGTCTGGTGATCTACCTGGCGGCCGCCATCGCAGTGGTCGTCGGCGCCGCGGGCCAGATCCGTTTCACCGCAGACAGTTCGGCGACCATCCCGATGTGGCACCCGTGGCTACCGGCCGCGGTCGGCATCGCACTGACGCTTGTCGCACTACCGGGCCGGGGTGGGCGGGCTTCGGCTACGTCTCGTGATTGTGTCGACGCGGTGGTGCTCACGCTGCTCGGCATCACGTTCGCCGCGCTGCTTGTCCTTTCGGGCCCGACCGAGCCGAACTACACCGGGCTCAAGGTGGCTCTGCTGGTGATCTGTCCGCTCTTGCTGTTCGCGGTCGGGCGCCGCCGGGGACCTGCCTCGGATTTCGTCGACGAGCCACCCGGCCACCGTTGGCGCCCCTTGATCCCCGTGCTCGGTTGGGCGGCAACCCATCTGGTGTTATCGACGCACGGGCCATCCCAACGCATCGACGTCGACTGGGTGACACTGGTCGTCGGACTGGCGCTAGGTTTTCTCATCAACGCGGTGGTCGAAGAGTTCTTCTACCGCAGATGGTTGCAGACCCGGTGGACCCGGGTGCTCGGTGGTACCTGGCCGGCGATCATCGTGTCCTCGTTGCTGTGGGCCTCCTGGCATATCGCCATCCAGAGCGGCGGTGACCTCGGCATGGATCTGGCGAACACGATCGTCAATCAGGGGGTCACCGGGCTGTTCCTCGGCCTACTATGGGCGCGCGGGCAGGCCATGTGGCCGCTACTCGTCACCCACGGCCTGATGAACGCCAACCCGGTGGTGCTGTTCGGTTGATCGGTATCGAATTCTGTTGCACGTCAGACCGACTGGCGATATCCGGTTCCTCAGGACGCTCCCTGGGACGGCTGACCGTCGGTGCCGGGACTGCCGGGAGCGGTGCCACCGGCTCCGCCGCGGCCCCCTTTGCCACCTTGCTGGATGCTGCTGGTCCCGGCCAGTCCGCTGCCGCCGTCACCACCGTTGCCGCCGTTGCGGACTCCTCGGCCACCGTCGCCACCGTGACCGCCGCGGCTGGACCCATTGCTGATCTGACCTTCGCCGCCGCGGCCACCGTTGCCGCCGTCGGCCGTGCCGACACCATTCGATGAGCTCGCGCGACCCTCACCACCCGCACCCCCGTCGCCACCGACGGCAACACCATTGGGACCACCCGCACTTCCCATACCGCCCTCGCCGCCATGGCCTCCGCGGGCACCTGTGCCGGCACCCCCGTCACCACCATTGCCCCCGCGGCCTTCCGCCACGGGAGGCTCGGTAGGCCGTTGGTAGCTCGAGTCGATACCGCGACGGCCCTCACCACCGAAGCCGCCGTCACCGCCGACACCATCGGTGCCCAGGCCACCTGATCCACCGTTGCCACCGATACCGCTGCCGCCGCGAGCCGGTCGATCCCCACTTCCCCTGCCGCCGTAGCCGGTCCCTCCGTGTCCGCCATTGCCGCCGACGGCACCCGTGCCGCCCGCGCCACCGTTACCGCCGACACCATCGGCACCGTTGCGGTCGAAAGTGCCGTCGTGCCCTCGGCCGTTGCCCCCGTCGCCACCCTTGCCGCCGCGCGAGCCTGCGGTGTTGCCGGACGAACCTGCGTCACCGCCTGCGCCACCAGCGCCACCTGCGCCACCGGTGGTGAGGCTGGACCATCCCAGACCACCCGCACCGCCATCACCACCGCTGCCGACGTTCCCGGCAACGCCGCCCGCGCCGGTGCCGCTGGCACCACCGCTGCCCGCCACGCCGGCGGCACCGCCGTTACCTCCGACGCCGCCATCTCCGCCTGCGCCGCCCGGGCGGGCACTGAGTTGCGTGCTGTCCGCGCCACGACCGCCCTTACCGCCGCCTGCACCGTTTCCGCCCATACCACCGTTTCCGTTGGCGCCCGCGGTACCGGTTCCGCCGAGGAATCCGCCCTGGCCCTGAGCGCCACCGGCACCACCCGCGCCACCGGCGCCACCGTCGCCGCCGGCCTGACCGTGTTGTCCAGCAGCGCCCGCCGTGGTGCCCGCGGCACCATCGGCCCCCAGGTAGCCGTGGCCACCGTCGCCACCGCGGCCGGCCGCCCCGCCGGAGCCACCGGCACCGAAGATCAGGCCGCCGGCACCACCGGCACCACCATTACCCCCGGCACCTCCCGCACCTCCCGCCTGTCCCGAAAGGGTGCCATCGGCGCCGCGAGCTCCGTCGGCTCCGGCCCCGCCGCTGCCACCGTTACCGACCAGCAGCCCACCGCGACCACCGGAGCCCCCGGCCGCCCCGGCGACCGTCGCCGCACCACCCGCGCCGCCGTGACCGAACAGGCCCGCATCGCCGCCCTTGCCGCCGTTGGCACCCCGGCCGCCGTTGCCGAACAAGAAGCCACCCAGTCCGCCGTCACACGCCGTCCGACGCAATCGGCGGCCGCATCGGCACCGTTGCCGATCAGCGGCCTCAGCATCAGGCGTTCCAAAGTCGGGTCGTACGCTCTCTCACCGGCGTTCCGCGACTGGTCGGTCCACCACCACGGCGCTGAGGTTTCCGAGGTCTCCGAGGTCTCAGAGGTCAACACCACCGCACGGTGCACGACCTCGGAGCCGTCGGCACCGACCGGTTCCGCGTAGAGGGCTCCCAGTACCGCGGCACCCAGGCCCGCCAGTACCACGCCGGCAGTAACAACGTGGCGGTCAGAACAGCTTGTCATGAGGACCTTTCGGGCCAGGTGAGGAATTTCAGCAGAGGACCGGAAGTCCGAGAATTGACGCTGATGCTAGTCGGTGGCAGAGTCCGGCGGTCGATTCCGGAGCGACGGCAGCGGGTCACGAATGGCGTTATCGCGCAGGACCGTTGGGCTCGCCGCACCGCCAACCGACGAAAAGAGGTCGTGAACCAGTTTCTGGTTCACGACCTCTGTGTCTGGAGTTCGTAGAACTCCTCACTGTGGGCGAAGGGGGACTTGAACCCCCACGTCCCGAAGGACACTGGCACCTGAAGCCAGCGCGTCTGCCATTCCGCCACTCGCCCTGAATGACCGCGCAACAGTATCACCACGGACCCACCAGACCCAAAACCGGCCGCGAGAGTGACGTTGTTGCGCTTTTTTCGGGCTGGAGACCACCAAAACGTCGCTCTCGCGGACTGGACGGCGGCCCGACCGAAATACCCTGACCTGGGGCTATTGGATTCTCAGAGATCCGTTGGTCACGTATTGCGCACAAGGGCCGATAACATGCGTGTGAGCAGTGTGGCCAGAGCGACACGCAACGACGGCATCGGACGACGGACAGGGCGGTGATATGGGGCTGGCAGACCGTATCGAGCGACGCCTCGAGTCGACGGTCGGTGATGCCTTCGCCCGGGTCTTCGGCGGGTCGATCGTCCCGCAGGAGGTCGAAGCCCTGTTGCGGCGGGAAGCCGAGACCCACGCCCGCGATGTCGGTGGCGGCCGTGTCTTGGCTCCCAATGACTACGTCATTACTCTCAGTGAGACTGACTATCAGAAGGTGAGCGCAGACCCGGTCCGCACATCGACCACATTTGCCCGCCACCTGGCAGGTTTCATTCAGGACCAGGGGTGGCAAACTTATGGCGATGTTGTCGTCAGGTTTGCGCCATCGCCGAGCCTGCACACCGGCCAGTTCCGCACCCGTGGAGCGGTCAACCCCGACTCGACCACCGGCGACCCCGTCGCCCCAGCAGAACGCAAAAGCGCGGTAGGCGCAGAACCAGGAGTACCAGCGATGACCGACAACCCGAGCTACCGCGGCCAGGGACAGGGTCGGCCCGGCGACGAGCAGTACGACGACCGGTACCGCCAACAGGACGACCAGCGCGGCACCTACCCGCCCGAGCAGGGCGGCTACCCCGACCAGGGCTACCCGCAGCGCCAGGGCGGCTACTCCCAGGAGCAGGGCGGTTACCCGGACCAGGGCTACCCGCCGCCGTCCTACGAGCAGCGCCCCCCTGCCGGCTACGGCCAGCCGCCCGCCGGGTACGGCGAGCAGGGCTACCGCCCGCAGCAGCCGCCGGCCGGATACGGCCAGCCCGCCGGTGCGCCGCCGAGCGCGCCGCCGCCCGGATACGGCGACTACGACTACGGACGCCCCCGCCAGGACGAGGGCTACGGTTCGCACGGCCGCCCGCCGGCCGCGCCGTCCTACCCGGATCAGGGTGGCTACGGCGGTCAGCAGTACGACCGTGCCGACTACTCCGCTCCCCCGGCACCGCCGGCCGCGCCCGACTACGGACGCTACGGTCAGCCGCCCGCCCAGGGCGGGTACCCCGACCAGGGTGGTTACGGCGAGCCCGCCGGATACGGCCAGCAGGACTATGGCCAGAAGGACTACGGGCAGCAGGACTACGGGCAACAGGACTACGGGCAGCCTGATTACGGCCAGCAGAGCTACGGGCAGCAGCCCGCCGGGTACGCCGGTTCCTACGGCGCCGCGGCGCAGGTGACCCTGCAGCTCGACGACGGCAGCGGCCGCACCTACCAGCTGCGTGAGGGCGCCAACGTGATCGGTCGCGGCCAGGACGCCCAGTTCCGGCTGCCCGACACCGGCGTCTCGCGCCGGCATCTGGAGATCCGCTGGGATGGCCAGGTCGCGCTGCTGTCGGACCTGAACTCCACCAACGGCACCACCGTCAACAATGCACCGGTGCAGGAGTGGCAGCTCGCCGACGGTGACGTCATCCGGCTGGGTCATTCCGAGATCATCGTCCGGGTCCACTGATCCTCCGGGTGCCGACGTCGGAGCCGAGCTGTCGGACGCCACGGCGTAACGGTCCGGCTTCGGGCGGCACGCTTCGTCGACGCATCGTCAGCGCTCCCAGTATCGTGTCCGCGACAGCGCACCGTCATGGAGAGGACGTCAGATGCAGGGGCTAGTTCTGCAGCTGACCCGCGTCGGATTCCTACTGCTGCTGTGGCTGTTCATCTGGTCGGTACTGCGTATCCTGCGTACCGACATCTACGCGCCGACCGGCGCGGTGATGGTGCGTCGCGGCTTGGCGTTGCGCGGGCCGCTGCTGCCCCGCGGCGAACGGCGGCACATCGCCAAACACATGGTCGTCACCGAGGGCGCCCTTGCCGGCACCCGCATCACGCTGGGCAGCCAGCCGGTGCTGATCGGTCGCGCCGACGATTCCACACTGGTACTCACCGACGATTACGCGTCGACACGGCACGCCAGGCTGTCGCCTCGGGGCTCGGAATGGTACGTCGAGGACCTAGGATCGACCAACGGTACATACCTTGACAGGGCGAAGGTGACTACGGCGGTAAGGGTTCCGATGGGAACGCCGGTACGGATCGGCAAGACGGTAATCGAGCTGCGCCCGTGACACTCGTATTGCGTTATGCAGCGCGTAGTGATCGCGGGTTGGTGCGCGCCAACAACGAGGACTCGGTGTACGCCGGTGCCCGCCTGCTGGCCCTCGCCGACGGGATGGGTGGCCACGCCGCCGGTGAGGTCGCCTCCCAGCTGGTGATCGCCGCGCTGGCCCACCTCGACGATGACGAACCCGGTGGCGATCTGCTGAACAAGCTCAATGTCGCCGTCCACGAGGGCAACTCGGCCATCGCCGCGCACGTGGAGGCCGATCCCGAACTCGAGGGCATGGGCACCACGCTGACGGCCATCCTGTTCGCCGGCGGCCGCCTCGGCCTGGTGCACATCGGCGACTCGCGCGGCTACCTCATGCGCGACGGTGAGTTGACCCAGATCACCAAGGACGACACCTTCGTCCAGACCCTCGTCGACGAGGGGCGCATCACCGCCGAAGAGGCGCACAGCCATCCCCAGCGCTCGCTGATCATGCGGGCGCTCACCGGCCACGAGGTCGAACCCACCCTGATCATGCGGGAAGCCCGCGTCGGCGATCGTTACCTGCTCTGCTCGGACGGCCTGTCCGACCCGGTCAGTCAGGAGACCATCGCCGAGGCGCTGCAGATCCCCGATGTCACCGATGCCGCGGACCGCCTCATCGAACTCGCGCTGCGCGGCGGCGGGCCGGACAACGTGACCGTGGTGGTCGCCGACGTCGTCGACTACGACTACGGCCAGACCCAGCCCATCCTGGCCGGCGCCGTCTCCGGCGAGGACAACGACACCGCACCGCCGAACACCGCGGCGGGCCGGGCGTCGGCGTTCAACCCCAAGCGCAATCAGCCGAAAAGGGTTGTCACCCAACCCGAGGAGCAACGCCCGCCCCGCTCCAAGCGCCGGATATGGATCGCCGCAGTGGTGGTCCTGCTGGTAGTGGTGGCGGGGCTGGCCATCGCCCGCGAGATCATTCGCAACAATTATTACGTCAGCGAAGAGGACGGCACCGTCGCGATCATGCGCGGTGTGCAGGGCTCCTTTCTGGGTCTTTCTTTGCAGGAACCGTTCCTGGTCGGGTGTCTGAATTCCCGAAACGAACTGTCCTTGATCAGCTTCGGCCAATCCAAGGACGCTCTGGACTGCCAGTTGCTCGGCGTCGACGACATCCGCGAATCCGAACGCGCCCAGGTGGCCGCGGGACTGCCGTCGGGCACCCTGGATGACGCGATCCGCCAGATCAACGAACTGTCGCGCACCTCGTTGCTGCCCATCTGCACGGTGCCGACCAAGACGGCCACCCCGTCACCGACTCCCACCCCGCGGCCCACCCCGGCGCCCGCGTCCCGGCCGGCTGCCCCGTCGGGCACCGCGGCGACACCCACCTCCGGCGCGCCGCGACCGGCCACCTCGGCCCCGTCGACCACGACCCGGGCCGGTCAGCCCGCCCCCGCCGCCCCCGCCGACCAGGACGACGCAGATGCGCCGGATCCGGCGGTGGCACCTCGCGCCGGCGGATCCACGCCGCCCGCCGCGCCCGCGACCACTCCCCCGCCGGCCCCCTCCCCGACCGTCACGGCTCTGCCGCCCTCACCGCCGGAGCCGGGCACCAATTGCCGGACCGCGTCATGAGCACTGAGCCTCAGTCACCGGTCTCGCTCACCCCTCCCCTGCCGAATCGGCGCAACGCCGAACTGGGCCTGCTGATCTTCGCCGCGGTCATCACCACCGTGGCGCTGCTGATCGTGGAAGCCAACCAGGAGCAGGGCGTCAACTGGGATCTGGCCCAGTACACGCTGGCCTATCTGGCCCTGTTCAGCGGGGCGCATCTGGCCATCCGCCGGTACGCGCCCTACGCCGACCCGCTGCTGCTGCCCGTTGTCGCCCTGCTCAACGGGCTGGGCCTGGTGATGATCCATCGGCTCGACCTCGCCCAGCGCGAACTCGACCAGGACAGCGTCGGGGGCAACGCCGCTCAGCAGATGCTCTGGACGCTGGTCGGGGTGGTGGCCTTCGCCGCGGTGTTGGCCGTGTTGCGCGACCACCGCATGCTGGCTCGCTACGGCTACACCTGCGGCCTGGTCGGCCTTGTGCTGCTGGTGATTCCGGCGCTGCTCCCGGCCCGCTTCTCCGAACAGAACGGCGCCAAGATCTGGATCCGGTTCGAAGGCTTTTCCATCCAGCCGGCCGAGTTCTCCAAGATCCTGTTGCTGACCTTCTTCGCCGCCGTCCTGGTCTCCAAGCGCGAATTGTTCACCAACGCAGGCAAACACGTCCTGGGTCTCGACCTGCCACGACCGCGTGACCTGGCTCCGCTGCTGGTGGCCTGGATCACCTCGGTCGGCGTCATGGTCTTCGAAAAGGACCTGGGCACTTCGCTTTTGCTCTATGCCTCGTTCTTGGTATTGCTCTATATCGCCACCGGCCGACTGGCCTGGGTGATCATCGGGCTCGGGTTGTTCGCCGTCGGTAGCGTGCTGGCCTACCACCTCTTCGGACACGTGCGGGTGCGCGTGCAGAACTGGCTCGACCCGTTCGCCGACCCGGACGGGGCCGGCTACCAGATGGTCCAATCGCTGTTCAGCTTTGCCACCGGTGGCATCTTCGGCACCGGACTGGGCAATGGCCAACCCGGCACCGTCCCGGCCGCCTCCACCGACTTCATCATCGCCGCAGTGGGCGAAGAGCTCGGATTGGTCGGTCTGGCAGGCGTTCTCATGCTCTACACCATCTTGCTCACCCGTGGCTTGCGCACCGCGATCGCCGTGCGGGACAGCTTCGGCAAACTGCTGGCCGCCGGGCTGGCCTCGACGCTGGCGATCCAGCTGTTCATCGTCGTCGGCGGTGTCACCAAGCTGATCCCGCTGACCGGCCTGACCACCCCGTGGATGTCCTACGGCGGTTCGTCGCTGCTGGCCAACTACGTGCTGCTGGCCATCCTGGTCCGCATCTCGCATGCCGCGCGCCGACCGATCGGACCCACCACCGGGCCGAACCCGGCGCCCATCGCCGCGGCGTCCACCGAGGTGATCGGGAAAGCATGAACACCTCGCTGCGCCGGCTCTCGGTCGTCTTCATGGCACTCGTCGTGTTGCTGCTCGCCAACGCCACGCTGACCCAGGTGTTCACCGCCGACGGTTACCGCGCCGATCCGCGCAACCAACGGGTGCTGCTCGACGAGTACTCCCGCCAGCGCGGCCAGATCACCGCGGGCGGGGAATTGCTGGCGTACTCGGTGTCCACCGACGGCCGGTTCCGCTTCCTGCGGACCTACCCCAAGCCGCAGACCTACGCCCCGGTCACCGGTTTCTACTCGCTGGGCTACTCCAGCAGCGGTCTGGAGCGCGCGGAGGACCCCATTCTCAACGGCTCCGACGAACGGCTTTTCGGAAAGCGTCTCGCCGACTTCTTCACCGGGCGGGACCCGCGCGGCGGCAACGTCGACACCACGGTCAAACCCGATGTGCAGGAAGCGGCCTGGGAGGCCATGGAGAACGGCTGCGACGGCCCGTGCAAGGGTGCTGTCGTCGCGTTGGAACCGTCGACGGGCAAGATCCTGGCCATGGTGTCGGCACCGTCCTATGACCCCAATCAGCTGGCCAGCCACGACGGTGCGGTGCAGACCAAGGCGTGGGAGCAGCTGCGTGATGACGCCGACGCCCCGCTGCTCAACCGGGCCATCTCGGAGACCTATCCCCCGGGCTCGACGTTCAAGGTGATCACCACCGCTGCCGCGCTGCAGGCCGGTGCCACGCCGGACACCCAGCTCACCGCGGCCCCGCGGATCGCGCTACCCGATACCACCGCCACCCTGGAGAATTACGGCGGCAGCCCGTGCGGCGGCGGCCCGACCGCACCGCTGCGCGAGGCCTTCGCCCGATCCTGCAACACCGCCTTCGTCGAGCTCGGCATCGACAACGGTGCCGACAAACTCAAGGCCACCGCCCGGGCGTTCGGTCTGGACAGCGCCCCGGCGGCGATCCCGCTGCAGGTCGCCGAGTCGACCGTCGGCCCGATCAGCGATGCCGCGGCGCTGGGGATGTCCAGTATCGGGCAGCGCGATGTGGCGGTCACCCCACTGCAGAATGCGATGGTGGCCGCGACCATCGCCAACGGCGGCGTCACCATGACTCCGTATCTGGTCGATACCCTCAAGGGACCGGACCTGTCCAACATCGCCACCACCGCTCCGAGCGAACAGCGACGAGCGGTGTCACCGCAGGTCGCAGCTACACTTACCGATTTGATGGTGGGCGCCGAGCAGGTGACGCAGCAGAAGGGAGCCATCGCCGGCGTGCAGATCGCATCCAAGACGGGCACTGCCGAGCACGGCACCGATCCCCGCAACACCCCGCCCCACGCCTGGTACATCGCTTTCGCGCCGGCCCAAGCCCCGAAGGTGGCCGTCGCCGTCCTCGTGGAGAATGGCGGAGACCGATTGTCCGCGACCGGCGGCGCCGTAGCCGCCCCGATCGGGCGCGCCACCATAGCCGCCGCACTCCGGGAGGGATCATGACGGCCCGGGTCGGAGTGACGCTGTCGGGGCGCTACCGGCTGCAGCGCCTGATCGCCACCGGCGGTATGGGCCAGGTGTGGGAGGGACTGGACACCCGCCTCGGCCGCCAGGTCGCGATCAAGGTCCTCAAGGCCGAGTTCTCCGAGGACTCGGAGTTCGTGGATCGCTTCCGCGGCGAGGCCCGTACCGTCGCCATGCTCAACCACCCCGGTATCGCCAGCGTGTACGACTACGGCGAGACCGAGATGGACGCCGGCGAGGGCCGTACCGCCTATCTGGTGATGGAGCTGGTCAACGGTGAACCGCTGAACTCCGTCATCAAGCGCACCGGCCGGCTTTCGCTGCGGCACGCGTTGGACATGCTGGAGCAGACCGGCCGCGCCCTGCAGGTCGCGCACACGGCGGGTTTGGTGCACCGCGACGTCAAACCCGGAAACATCCTGATCACCCCCACCGGGCAGGTGAAGCTCACCGACTTCGGCATCGCCAAGGCCGTCGACGCCGCCCCGGTCACCCAGACCGGCATGGTGATGGGCACCGCCCAGTACATCGCCCCCGAACAGGCCCTCGGCCGCGACGCGACCGCCGCATCCGACGTGTACTCCCTCGGTGTCGTCGGCTACGAGTCGTTGTCGGGCAAGCGCCCCTTCAGCGGTGACGGTGCGCTGACGGTTGCGATGAAGCACATCAAGGAGGCCCCGCCGCCGCTTCCCGCGGATCTGCCGCCCAACGTGCGCGAGCTCATCGAGATCACGCTCGCCAAGGAGCCCAACCACCGATACCGCTCGGGTGGTCCGTTCGCCGACGCCGTCGCCGCGGTGCGCGCCGGTCGCCGCCCACCGCGCCCCAACTCGGCGCCGACCATCGGACGCGCCGCACCCGCGGCAATCCCGTCCGGCACCCAGGCCCGCGCCGCTGCGGCCGCCGAGTACCGGCCGCCGGTGACCACATCCCGACCGCGTGCGGGTACCGGCAGTCACCGTCCGCCACCACCGCGGCGCACCTTCTCCCCGGGCCAGCGTGCGCTGCTCTGGGCCGCCGGTGTGCTCGGTGCGCTGGCCATCATCATCGCGGTGCTGATCGTGGTGAATGCCCAGGACAAGCGCGACAATCCGGTGCAGCAGGAGACCTCCACCAGCACCACCATCATCGGGGTTCCGCCGGCATCACCACCTGGTGAGACCCCGTGACCACGCCCCAGCACCTCTCGGACCGCTACGAGCTCGGTGAGATCCTCGGGTTCGGCGGCATGTCCGAGGTCCACATCGCCCGCGATACCCGGTTGCACCGGGACGTGGCAGTGAAGGTGTTGCGCGCCGACCTGGCCCGCGACCCGAGTTTTTATCTGCGCTTCCGCCGCGAAGCCCAGAATGCCGCCGCGCTGAACCATCCGGCGATCGTGGCGGTGTACGACACCGGCGAGGCCGAGACCCCCAACGGTCCCCTGCCCTACATCGTCATGGAGTACGTCGACGGGGTGACGCTGCGCGATATCGTGCACACCGAGGGCCCCATCGAGCCCAAGCGCGCCATCGAGATCATCGCCGACGCGTGCCAGGCGCTGAATTTCAGCCACCAGCACGGCATCATCCACCGCGACGTCAAGCCTGCCAACATCATGATCTCCAAGTCCGGTGCCGTGAAGGTGATGGACTTCGGTATCGCCCGCGCGCTCGCCGACGCCAACAACGTCACCCAGACCGCCGCGGTCATCGGCACCGCCCAGTACCTGTCCCCCGAACAGGCCCGCGGTGAGAAGGTCGACGCCCGCTCCGATGTCTACTCCCTCGGCTGCGTGCTCTACGAAATCCTCACCGGCGAGCCACCTTTCGTCGGAGATTCACCGGTGGCGGTGGCCTATCAGCATGTCCGCGAGGATCCGGCCGCACCGTCGACGCGCCACGCCGGGGTCACCCCGGAACTCGACGCCGTGGTGCTCAAGGCGTTGTCGAAGAACCCCGAGAACCGGTACCAGAGTGCGGCCGAGATGCGCACCGACCTGATCCGCGTGCACAGCGGCGAGGCGCCCGAGGCTCCGAAGATCTTCACCGACGCCGAGCGCACGAACCTGTTGAGCAATGTCGCGGCCCCGCACGCACGGGCGCTGCCCACCGAGCACATCCCGACCGCGGGGGGCTATCCCAACCGGTCCAACAACACCTCGGTGGGACGCTGGCTGATCGTCGTCGCGGTCCTGGCGGTGCTGACCGTGGTGGTCACCATCGCCATCAACGCGTTCGGCAGCAGCCCGCGCGATGTACAGGTCCCCGATGTGACAGGCCAGGCCTCCGCGGATGCCATTGCCGCCCTTCAGAATCGCGGTTTCAAGACGCGCACCCAGCAGCGCCCCGATTCCACGGTCCGCGTGGAGCATGTCATCACCACCGAACCGTCGCCCGGCACGGAAGTCAGTGCGGGTGAGGACATCACCATCGTGGTGTCGACCGGACCCGAGCAGCGCGCCGTGCCGGAGGTGAAGGGCATGACACTGGCGCAAGCGACCACCGAACTGCTGGATGCGGGCTTCGGCAGGGTGCAGCCCTCCGAATCGGAGTCCACCCCCGAACTCAAGGGCAAGGTGCTGGGCACCAATCCCCCCGCGAACTCCACCTCGGCGATCACCAACGTCATCACCATCATTGTGGGATCGGGTCCGGGCAGCGTCGCGGTGCCCGACTGCGTGGGCCAGAGCGTCGAGGTGTGCCAGCAGATCCTGACCGCGTCCGGTTTCACCAATGTCCTCCCGGTTGAGGTGGACAACACCGCACCGGCCGGGCAGGTCGTCGGTACCAACCCCCCCGCCGGGCAGCCCGTGGCCAAGGACTCGGTCGTCCAGATGCGGGTCTCGCGCGGCAACCAGTTCGTGATGCCGAATCTGACCGGTCAGTTCTGGGTGGATGCCGAGCCGAACCTGCGGGCACTGGGCTGGCGCGGCGTGCTGATCAAGGGCGCCAACGTCGACAACAGCGGTCAGCGCACCAACGCCGTTGTCACCCAGAACCCTGCGCCAGGGGCCGGCGTCGGGTACGGGGATTCGATCACCCTGAGCTTCGCGTCCTAGGCCCGGCTTCAGCGGACCCGCATCGATGCCGTCTCTTCTGGTCCAGGCGCCATGCGGACCGTTACGGGCCCAGCTCGACCGGGGACTGGTGCACGCCCGTGGCATTCGGTACGCGACGGCGCGCCGTTTCTGTGCGCCGCAGGAAATCGCCGGTCAAACCGAGCCTTTGGATGCGAGCAGGCGTGGACCGGCCTGTCCACAGATCCCGTCCCGATTGGGGTTCTTGACCGGCCTGGCGGCCGAGAACCTCGACCACAGCGAGGACTGTCTGGTTCTGAGCGTCACCGCACCGGTGGACGCCCACGGCGCCCCGGTCATGGTGTGGTTTCACGGCGGCGCGTATCTGAGCGGCGGCGGCGAGGCCCCGAAGTACGATGCTGACGCTCTGGTCGCCGAAGGTGACGTGGTGGTCGTCACCGTCACCTACCGGCTGGGCGTGTTCGGATATCTGGCTCCCGATCAGGCTGCGGACGGCAACGCCGGGTTGCGGGACCAGATCGCCGCGCTGCGCTGGGTGCAGCGCAACATCGGTGCCTTCGGCGGCAATCCCGGCAACGTCACGGTGTTCGGACAGTCCGCGGGTGGAGACTCGGTGCTGTGCCTGCTGGTTGCCGACGATGTCGAAGGGCTACTGCACCGCGCAATCATCCAGAGCGCGCCGTTGGGGCTGCGGCTGGGCCGCCGCCCGTGGTCGGGGATAGCACAGCCGGTCCGCGACGCATTCGGCGACGCCTTGGGCCAGGCGGATCCGCGAGCGGTCGACAGTGCCACCCTGGTGCGCGCTCAGAGCCAAGGAGCCGCCGCCGCCGGACGGGGCTTGGTTGCGGGTTTGCCGTTCGCGCCGCAACCCGGTGTGGCACCACTGCCGCCGGCAGCGGAATGGCAACGTCGTCTCGCCGACGCGGCAGCCCGAGTGGAACTCATGGTGACCTACACCCGTCACGACGGTGCTGCCTTCCTGGCGTTGCGACCGCAACTGAGCAGGCTCTACAAGATGGGGTCGATCGGGCGCCGCGTCCTGATGGCGATATCGGCCTGGCCCACCACTCGGGTCTTCGGACGGTCAGCCATCCGCCCGCTGGCGACAGCCTGGCGGGCACATCCGGATCGGATCGTGGTTCATCGAATCGACTGGTCACCGTCGGACGCACCGCTGGGCGCCTGCCACTGCATCGAGCTGCCACTTCTTTTCGGTACACCCGCCGATTGGTCGGACGCTCCCATGCTCGGCGTGTCCGCCGGCGTCCGCGACACCCAGGAGCGGGCTATTCGGACCCGGCGCGTATGGGCCGACTTCGCCCATCACGGCCTCAACCGTGAGCGGGCCACAGTCCGCCGCGGTGATGAAAGCTATTGATACACCGCCGCTTACCGGTGATCAGGCGCGAGCGGTCGCGGCTCGCACCGCGTCGGCGACCTCGTTCTCCAGCGTGCGCACCAAACCCTCGTCCGGGGCAGCCCCGCAGTAGCCGAGCCAATTGGCCAGCATCCGGTGGCCACCCTCGGTGAGGATCGATTCGGGGTGGAATTGCACACCGTGAATCGGCAATTCCCGGTGGCGCACCGCCATGATGACCCCGCTGTCGGTCTCGCCGGTGGACTCCAACTCGGCGGGCAACGTCTCGGGCAGGATCGTCAGCGAGTGATAGCGGGTCGCGGTGAACGGATCGGGAAGCCCTTGCAGCACACCGGCATCGCGATGGTGCACAGTGCTGGTCTTGCCGTGCAACAGCTCGGGCGCGCGGTCCACGGTGCCTCCGAAGGCCACCCCGATGGCTTGGTGGCCGAGGCAGACACCCAGCAGCGGGGTCTTGGTCTGCGCGCTGGCATGGACCAGCGGAATCGAGGCGCCGGCGCGTTCGGGGGTACCGGGCCCGGGGGAGAGCAGGATGCCGTCGAACTGCCGGGCCACCTCGCCCGGGTCCGCCAGTCGCTCGTCATCGTTGCGCCAGACCTGTGCCGTCACGCCGAGCTGACCCAGGTATTGGACCAGGTTGAACACGAAGCTGTCGTAATTGTCGACGACCAGAACCTGCATGGGGATCAGGCTACTGCGCCGGGCCGCGACGTCAGTATCCGAGCGGACCTGCCGGTTTGGCATACCGCATGCGCACCGGCGCCGTATAGCCTGCCAACTCCACGTCGTCGCGGACCTCCTCGGAGTAACCGAGCTGGAACCGCAGCACGTACTGCTTGTACAGGGTCACCAGGGGAGCGGCCGACAGCGCCGCCTGCATGGCCACCGGATCCCCCACCGCGGTGACGACATACGGGGGGCTGTAGGTGCGGTCGTTGAGCAGCAGGGTGTTGCCCACGCACAACGGCGCCGAGGTGGCGATGATGCGCTGGTCCTGCATCTGGATGCCCTCGGCGCCGGCGCTCCACAGGGCGTTCAGCACCGCCTGGATGTCCTGCTGGTGGACCACCAGGTCATCCGGTGAGGCGTCGACGGGATAGCGGCCGTCCGCATCGCGCTGGGCATCGTCGAGGGTGACGACCAGCCCCGGCCCGCGCAGGGGGTCAAGGCCGACCTGCTCGGCGAGGACATCGGAGCGGTGGGTGATGGCGGCCAGCGCGGCTTCGGCGCCGGGGGAGCCCCCGTGATGGGTCTCCATGCCGGCCACCAGGGCATCGCGCTGTGCGGTCAGGCGGTCGACACCGGCGCTGGTCTCACGAACCAGGTCGACCAGTCGGGGAGCGTCGCTGCGCCGGATCTCGGCACCGTCGGCCACACCGTGGGTGGTGGACAGCAGCAGACCGGCGAACAGGCACACAATCGGCACCCCGAACCGCCACAGCGACCGTTTGCGGTGCGGTGCTGGGTTAGGCTCGGAGTCCACTGCCTCGACCATCGTCTCCAAAGGTTAACCATGCCCAAGTCCAAAGTCCGTAAGAAGAACGACTTCACCATCAACCCGGTGAGTCGGACCCCGGTCAAGGTCAAAGCCGGACCGTCGAGTGTGTGGTTCGTCGTCCTGTTCGTCGGTTTGATGCTCTTCGGGCTGTTCTGGTTGCTCGTCTTCCAGCTGGGTGCCACCGGATTGAACGCACCGACCTGGCTGGGCTGGATGGCCGATCTGGGCCCGTGGAACTACGCGATCGCGTTTGCCTTCATGATTTCCGGGCTTTTGCTGACGATGCGGTGGCGCTGACGCCAAAAGCGTCCGGAATGAGCCGACTTGTGCATCACCGTGGTTATCCCGCCCGCAACCTGCTCGTAACCCAATCACACCGTTGTGATTCATCCCCATTGGGGATAGCGTCTGTGGATAACTTCAAAACTCCCGGTAAGAGGGGGTTCTGAGCCAATGCAGCAAACTTTTTGGGCGCCGAAGAGCGCGGCCATCATCTGGATCGGAATCGCCGGTCTCGCGATGGCGATCGTCGCTGTGACCGTGGTCACAGACCTGCCCGGACGTGTTCTTGGCATCGTTGCCGCGGCCGGTTTGGTGTTGTTTGCAACGGTTTCTTGGCGTGCACGTCCAAAACTGGCAATCACCGAGACCGGCCTCCAGGTACGCGGCTGGGTGAGCACCCGGGTGATTGCGCGCGATGAGATCACCCAGATCCGGATCACCGAGTTCCGTCGGCTGGCCCGCAAACAGCGGCTGTTGGAGATCGACACCACCGACGACCGGCTCTACATCTTCACGCGGTGGGATCTGGGAACCAGTCCCGCCGAGGTGCTCGAGGTGCTGCGTTCCGCCGGCTACGCCCGCTGACCGACCCTGACCTTTCCGGCGACCGTGCGTGTCGGCAGCCCGACACACCGCCCCGAGCCCAAAGAAAACGCACGCTCACCGAACGTCGGTGAGCGTGCGCTTCGGGTACTCCGGGTCAGGAAATGGTGATGCTCTCGATCACGACGGGCTCGGTGGGCCGGTCACTGCGATCGGTCGCGGTCGTGGCGATCGCGTCGACGACCTTCTGCGACTCCGGATCGACGACCTCACCGAAGATGGTGTGCCGGCGGTTGAGGTGCGGGGTCTTGCCGACGGTGATGAAGAACTGCGAGCCGTTGGTACCCGGTCCGGCGTTGGCCATGGCCAGCAGGTAGGGCTTGTCGAACTGCAGTTCCGGGTGGAACTCGTCGGCGAACTGGTAGCCGGGGCCGCCGCGACCGGTGCCGGTCGGGTCGCCGCCTTGGATCATGAAGCCTTCGATGACGCGGTGGAAGACCGCGCCGTCATAGAACGGTCCCGATGATCCGCCGGTGGCGTTCTCGGTGCTGTACTCCTTGGTGCCCTGCGCCAGGCCGGTGAAGTTGGCGACGGTCTTGGGGGCGTGGTTGCCGAACAGGGCGATCTTGATGTCACCACGGTTGGTGTGCAGCGTCGCGGTCGCTGTCTGAATGGGGCTCGTCACGGATTTCAGTCTGCCACTTGGTCCTATACCGGTGTCCACGGCCCCGCGGTTAGTGGCACGCTGTGGGGGACTTCCGGACAGCCCAGAGAGGTGGCCCATGAGCACCAGCACCGACACCCCATTGACCCCGGCGCAGCGACTCGGCCGCGGGTTGAGGTACACCGTCGTCGGCCCCGTCGACATCACCCGCGGCACCGTCGGCCTCGGCGCATCCTCCGCCGCCTCCGGCGTGTCCTGGCTCAACGCCCGGCTTCGTCCTGCGCCGCCCGCACCGCCGAAGCGTCGGCCGCTGCTGTACGTGGTGATCGGTGCCACTGTTCTCGCCGTCGGTGCGGTGACATTCTCGATCGTGCGCCGTTCGATGCGTCCGGAACCGTCGACGTTGCCGCCGAGCGTGGAGTTCACCCCCAAACCCTGAGCCGCTCCCGAATAGTCGGTGTATCACTTATCGGATAGACCGTGCGCGGAGAGGACCTGTATGAGCACCGACATCGTGGCCCCGAAGATCCCCGATGGCGGGTCTCTGCCGTTCCCCCCGGTTCCGTCAGCCAGCGTCGCCGGCCGCACGCTCGGCGAGTCCAGCTACGCGGCTCGCCCGGTGCCGCGCCGACTGCCGGCCGACACCCCGAACATCGTCATCGTGTTGATCGACGACGCCGGACCCGGGCTTCCCACCGCATTCGGTGGTGAGGTGCACACCGCAACGCTCGACCGAATGTGCGCAGAGGGTGTGTCCTACAACCGATTTCACACCACCGCGATGTGTTCGCCGACCCGCGCCTCACTGCTGACCGGGCGCAATCATCACGAGATCGGCAACGGCCAGATCGCCGAGTTGGCCAATGACTGGGACGGCTACTCGGGCAAGATCCCCCGCTCGGCGGCGACGGTCGCCGAGGTGCTCAAGCAATACGGATACGCCACCTCAGCGTTCGGTAAGTGGCACAACACTCCGGCCGAGGAGACCACCGCGGCCGGACCGTTCGAGAATTGGCCCACGGGTTTGGGTTTCGAGTATTTCTACGGCTTTCTGGCCGGTGAGGCATCCCAGTACGAACCGCACCTGGTGCGCAACACCACCGTCGTCGCACCGACCAAGACCGCCGAAGAGGGTTATCACCTGTCCGAGGATCTGGCTGATGACGCGATCGGCTGGCTACGGCGGCACAGGGCCTTCAATGCCGACAAGCCGTTCTTCATGTACTGGGCCAGCGGGTGCCTGCACGGGCCGCACCACATCATGAAGGAGTGGGCCGACAAGTATGCGGGCAAGTTCGATGATGGGTGGGATGCCTACCGCGAGCGGGTGTTCGAGCGCGCCAAGGCCAAGGGCTGGATCCCACCGGACTGTACGCTCACCGAGCGCGACGAGACACTGTCGGCGTGGGATGACATTCCCGAGGACGAGAAGCCCTTCCAGCGCCGCCTGATGGAGGTCGCGGCCGGGTACGCCGAGCATGTCGATGTACAGGTCGGTCGGATAAGCGATGAGCTGGACGCCCTCGGCTACGGCGAGAACACACTGTTTCTCTACATCTGGGGCGATAACGGTTCGTCGGGGGAGGGCCAGAACGGGACCATCGCCGAACTCCTTGCCCAGAACGGCATTCCGACGACCGTGCGTCAGCATATCGACGCCCTAGACGCCCTCGGTGGCCTCGACGTACTGGGATCACCGTTGGTGGACAACCAGTATCACGCCGGCTGGGCGTGGGCCGGCAGCACACCGTACAAGGGGATGAAGTTGTTGGCCTCGCATCTCGGGGGCACGCGCAACCCGCTCGTCGCGCGGTGGCCGGCGCGGGTCGCGGCCGATCCGGTCCCGCGCGATGTGTTCCTGCACTGCAATGACGTCGTTCCAACGATCTACGAACTGGTCGGTATCGAGCCACCACGCATCGTGGCCGGGGAGCCCCAGATGCCGCTGGCCGGAGCGAGTTTCGCCCGGACGCTGGTCGACCGGAGCGCCGATGGCGGAAAGCGAACTCAGTACTTCGAGATCATGGGCAGCCGCGCGATCTACGACGACGGCTGGTTGGCGTGTGCCAGGGGTCCGCGGCTGCCGTGGGTGCCCGGCGCGCCGCCCGGGATCGCGACGTGGACCCCCGACCAGGACCGCTGGGAGCTCTACAACCTCGACGACGATTGGTCCCAAGCCCACGATCTGGCCGATGCCGAGCCGCAGAAGCTGGCGCAGCTCCGTGAACTGTTCGCCATCGAGGCCGCGCGCAACGCGGTGCTACCGATCGGCGGCGGGTTGTGGGTTCCGGTGTACCACCCGGAGCTGCGGATCACCCCGCCGTATCGGGAGTGGACGTTTGCCGGGGATATGGTCCGGATGCCCGAGTTCTGCGCCCCCGCGCTGGGCAACAAGAACAACGTCGTGACCATCGATGTCGAGGTGCCGGCCGGCGGTAACGGAGTGCTGTACGCGCTGGGTGCCGCGGCGGGCGGGTTGACCTGCTATCTGGACGCCGGCCATCTCTGCTACGAGTACAACCTGTTCATCCTGATGCGGACCAAGGTGCGTTCGGCGCAGCCGATCTCGGCCGGCAGGCACACCATCGTCGTCACGACGAGTTACGCCGAGCAGCGTCCTGGCGGCCCCCTGGACGTCTCGTTGTCGGTCGACGGTGACGTGGTGGCCTCGGGCCGGGTTCCCGTGTCTGCGCCGCTGCTGTTCACCGCCAACGACTGCCTCGACATCGGGACCTGCCTTGGTTCACCGGTATCGCTGGATTACCGCGAGCGCGCCCCGTTCCCGTTCGAGGGCCGCATCCGCCAGGTACACGTGGCCTACTCGACCTAATAGTAGGCGAAGCTGCACGTCGGCCGCGGTTCGGTGACGAACGAGACCAGGTTGCCGTCCATGATGATGGCGCAGATGAGTTCGGTGTCTCCGCCGTCGGCGCGCACCGAGGACTGCACCTTGTCATAGACCGGGTACTGCTTCTCCCAAGGCAGGGTCACGTTCGTCTCGGTCTGCTCTGGCTCGCCGTTGATCTGATAGGTGATGGTCACCGGGGCCGTGCCGCCGCGCACCTGCATGGTCGCGGTGCCGATGGGCGCACCCTCGGGCGTGGGGGAGGGGCGGGCCGTGGTCGTCTCGACGGAGGAGGTGGCCTGCGCCGACGTGCTGGACTCAGGAGCCGGGGCCGCCGTGGGGCGGCCGTCGGTCGAACCACAGCCCGCCACGAGAGCCGCGACGACGAATGCACCAACAACGCCGGTGAGTCTCATGGACATGAGCGTAAGGCCGCGGGGCGGGCGTACGACTCACCAATAGTGGAGCCAGAACAAGAGCACCGCGAAAACATATCGCAGCCCAGGCCACGGTGACGGTCACGCCTAGCTGATGTACACGATCAGCGGGTCGCCCAGCGGATGGTTCCCGTGCGGCGTTGCGACCTCGGCCGCGCGTCCGTGTCCGATCGGGCGCAGCGCATCGTGTAGAGCCTGGCGTTCGGCGGCTGGTGTGCGGTGCTCATTGAGGCCAGCGGACGTTGGAACTCGTTAGGGCGGTCAGTGAATCAGACCAACAACGAGTAACACGGGCGCTCGGGACATGCGACTTGTGCAGAGTCCCCGTTCTGTCTCGTCCTAACGGAAGCAGCGCCAGCTGTAAGGATCTTTGAAGTTCAGAAAGTCAGCGTAGGCGTTCCCAAAGACGCGGCGGCATTCCCGAGCCATATCCACGCCGCGGACATCTGACGCGCTCCAAACACTGGAGCCGCAACGCCATCCATAGACATTGTTCTGGCTTCGGAGGATCGTTCCATAGCCCGGAACTTTGTACTGATACGTGCAAGCGACATTCACATTTATGCCGCCCAACATGGTTCTCGCGTCCGCGGTCGGTGCTGACAAAACCGAGATTCCGATTGCCAATACTATGGCGACAGAAGACGTTACAAGGCGCCGAGTGGCCCTGTGTACCGTGTCTGTCATCCACGCAGCAGCCATCGATATGTCTCCCCCTGTGCACACCGGGCCGCGGTTCGGCTCCAAGTGGTTTGACACGAGATATTAGGGCAGTTCACAGGCTGGTGCGCGTTTATTTGAGCCAACACCATGATGTACTCCGGGTTGGTTTAACCGAGGACGAGATCGCAGTCGCGTCGACACACCTCTGGCGGAAGTCGCTGTCGAATGGCTTGACGAGCGAGTGGGCCCAGACGCAAGTCCTCAACTCCGAGGCTGGGTCACCCGACAGCTGTATTCCGAACTTGGGGCGGTTATCGATGGCAACGATTGAGAAGCACGAAAACACCGCTGGCGCAATGTGTTACCGGGACATTTACCGCACCCGGGCAAAAGGGAGACCGGCAAGCGCGGCCTCCGGACGAAGCGGGATGCCGAAGCGTTCGCCAATCAGCTGGAGGTCGACAATCGCCGCGGGGCGTACGTCGCGCCCGCAACCGGCCGGGCGAAGCTCGGGGAGTAAGCGGGGGAGTGGTTGGGGTCGAAGCACAACCTGAAACAGTCGCCTCACGCCCGGTATCGGGTTGTCGTAGATACGTTCATTGCCAGTCACGCTGACGTCGCCGTGGGGGGCATCTCGCGTCAGCTGGTCCGAGACTGGGTTGCCGATCTCAGCACCAGCCACGCGCCGGCCTCGGTGCACAATCGGTGTGCTGTGGCATGTGCTCGCAATGGCGGTGGCCGACCACCGGTTGGTGCTGAACCCCGTCGACGGTGTCGAGCTGCCGGCGGTGGGAACGGTCGAGCAGCGGTTCCTGACGATGGACCAGCTGCACGCGGTCGCTGACGCGGCGGGACGAATCGGGCGCTGGTGTACATGCTGGAGACGTGCGGGCTGCGCTTCGGTGACGCTGGTGGATAACTAGTTCGTCGGTACCCCAAAGGGCGGCAAAGGCCGTACGGTCAGCATCTGAGAGTTTGTCGGCGATCCGCTGACGCCGGGGACGCCTGACGGCCTGGTGTTCCCTGAGTCGGCCGGCGGAGACATGCGGGGCGCGAACGTTCGGCGCCGGTGATGGTCGGACGCCGTCACCGCTTCGCGCCTGTTCCCCCGGATGGTGAAGAACGCAGCCGGGGAAAAGGTCACGGTCTACGGGTTCAAGATCCACGAGCTGCGTCACACGGCATCGTCGCTGGCGATCCAGGCAGGCGCGAACATCAAGAGCCTTCAGAACATGCTGGGCCACGAGTCAGCGAGCTTGACACTGGATCGCTATGGCCACCTGTACGGGTCCGATGTCGACGCCGTAGGTATCGCGATCAATCAGCTGTTGACTCGTGATTGTGGGCAAAGTGTGGGCACCGACGCCGCCTAACGCAAAAGCAGGCCAGACCATATAGGGCCTGACCTGCTATTTTTATTGTGGAGCCTAGGAGATTCGAACTCCTGACATCTGCCTTGCAAAGGCAGCGCTCTACCAACTGAGCTAAGGCCCCTTAAGGGGTTATGCGGGCCGATCCTCGATGGTGTGCCAGACCTCGACACCGTGGCGGGACCGGTAGACGATCACCGCGACGGCTGTGACAACTGCCACCAACACCAACTTCATGGTGCATACCCTTCCGTGGGCCTAGGAGGACTCGAACCTCCGACCTCTTCGTTATCAGCGAAGCGCTCTAACCGCCTGAGCTATAGGCCCGTATCGACCAGTACGGCCGAGCGACGAGATTACCGTAAGCACTGCCCATCGCCCAAACCGCGAGGATCTGATGCCCCGACGGGCGTGCGATCAGTCCCTGTCTGCCAGGGTCACCTCGACGCCACCGACCAGATCGGTGATCAGGTTGTAGATGAACGCACCGGCGGTCGCCATGGCCGTCAGCAGCACGATGTTGACCAGACCGATAAGCGTCGCACCACCGAAAATCGTTCCGCTGGAGATCAGTTCACCGCCACCACCGCTGTCGCTGGTGAGCAGATCGCCGACATTGCTGTTCAGTTTGGTCCAGACACCCATCCCGCCGAGCACCAGGTACAGGAACGCCACGGCGATCATCCAGACGAAGAACATCACACCGGAGAGCACCAGCGAGACCTTCAGCGTGCTCCACGGGTCGATGCGGCGAATCTGCATGCTCGCGCGCACCGGACCCTGATGCTTGCGCGCGCCGACCTGAACTCGTCCCGCCGGGGCGGCCGGACGGTGGTCACCGGATGTCGGTGCCGGCGGCCGACCCTGACGGGGCGGCTGCCCGGACAGATCGGGCAACTCACTGGCGTACTTCTCCGGCCGCTGCGCCTCGGTGCGTTGGCCTTCCGGGCGGCTCTCCGGCCGTTCCGGCGCCCTGGTCGCCACGACCTCGGTGTCCCGTGTGTCGCGGTTCTCCCGCGGGGGGTTCACCGCGGTGCCGGACAGGAACTGTCCGACCCGGGTGTCCGTGCCGGGGGAACGAGTCGGCGGTCGCTGCGGCTCACCGGTGCGGTTGGGCTCGGCGGGCCGTGCCTGGTCTGCTGGCCGCACCGGCTCGGTCGGTCGGGCGGGCTCGCCGGATCGTTGCGGGTTGGCGGCCCGGGCGGCCGGACCCCGCTGCCACGGCGGGACCTCATTGGAGTCGGCGGCCTGTGACCGTCGGGCACTGGTGGCGCCGTCGGGCTGTGACGCACCCGGGGTCCCGGCCGGCGCCGGGTGCCCGGGCTCGTTCGGTGAGGTCACCTAGTGGCTCCTTGTCTCACGCCCGTGGCGGGCTGGCAGCGTCACGTTGCGTCGGTCTGGTCGCCGTCGGAGGCCGATTCGACCGTCTCATCGGCGTCCACTTCGGACTCCGACTCCTCGCTCGCTTCGGCGTTCCGCGCAATTGCAATCAGTGTGTCGCCCTCACCGAGGTTCATCAAGCGGACCCCCTTGGTCTGCCGACCCGCCTTGCGCACCTGTTGTGCGGCGGTCCGGATGACGCCTCCGCCCGAGGTGATGGCATACAGCTCTGTCTCGTCGTCGACGATCAGCGCTCCCACCAGACTGCCACGCTTGGGGTCGTACTGGATCGTGAGGATGCCCTTGCCGCCACGGCCCTGCGCGGTGTACTCGTCGATCGCCGTGCGCTTGGCATATCCGCCCGCGGTGGCCACCAACAGGTACTTGTCGGTCTCGACCACGTTGAGCGACAGCAGCCGATCGTCCTCCTTGAACCGCATGCCCTGCACGCCCGAGGTCGCCCGACCCATGGGTCGCAACGCCTCGTCGGTCGCGGAGAAGCGGATGGACTGGCCCTTCGCGCTGACCAGCAGCAGGTCATCCTCGGCCGAGCAGAGCACGGCACCGACCAGTTCGTCACCGTCGCGCAGGTTCACCGCGACGATGCCGCCGGAGCGGTTGGAATCGAAGTCGCTCAGCTTGGACTTCTTGACCAACCCGTTTCGGGTGGCCAGCACCAGGTACGGCGCATCCTCGTAGGTCTGCAGCTGGATGACCTGGGCGATGCGCTCCTCGGGCTGGAAGGCCAGCAGGTTGGCCACATGCTGACCACGTGCGGTGCGCGAAGCCTCCGGCAGCTCGTAGGCCTTGGCCCGGTACACCCGACCCTGGGTGGTGAAGAACAGGATCCAGTCGTGGGTCGAGCAGACGAAGAAGTGGTTGACGATGTCGTCCTGCTTGAGCCCGGCACCCTGCACACCCTTACCGCCGCGCTTCTGGCTGCGGTACAGATCGGTCTTGGTGCGCTTGGCATAGCCGGTCTCGGTGATGGTGACCACCACGTCCTCGCGGGCGATCAGATCCTCGTCGCTGACCTCGCCGTCGGCCGGCACGATGCGCGAGCGCCGGTCGTCGCCGTACTTGTCGGCGATCTCCTTGAGCTCGTCGCGGACGATGGCGCGCTGCCGTTCCGGCTTGGCCAGGATGTCCTCGAGGTCGGCGATCTCGGCCTCGATCTTGGCCAGATCGTCGACGATGCGCTGACGCTCCAAAGCCGCCAGGCGACGCAGCTGCATGTCGAGGATGGCCTGGGCCTGGATCTCGTCGACATCGAGCAGCTCGATGAGGCCCTGGCGGGCGATATCGGCGTTGGCCGACGCGCGGATCAGTGCGATGACCTCGTCGAGGGCGTCGAGCGCCTTGACCAGACCGCGCAGGATGTGGGCCCGCTCGTTGGCCTTGCGCAGCCGGTAGCGGGTGCGCCGGATGATCACGTCGAGTTGGTGTTCGACGTAGTAACGGATCATCTGGTCCAGGCGCAGGGTGCGCGGCACCCCGTCGACGATGGACAGCATGTTCGCACCGAAGCTGGTCTGCAGCTGGGTGTGCTTGTAGAGGTTGTTCAGCACGACCTTGGCGACGGCATCGCGCTTGAGCTCCACCACGATTCGCAGGCCGACGCGGTCGCTGGACTGGTCCTCGATATTGGAGATACCGGTCAGCTTGGCGTCACGCACCTGCTCGGCGATCGAGGTGATGAAGTTGTCGTGGTTTACCTGGTACGG
Source organism: Mycolicibacterium neoaurum ATCC 25795 (assembly GCF_000691525.1). GTDB lineage: Bacteria > Actinomycetota > Actinomycetes > Mycobacteriales > Mycobacteriaceae > Mycobacterium > Mycobacterium neoaurum. Next base: position 139,758 of record NZ_JMDW01000002.1, on the reverse strand, counting down.
CAACTCGGTGATGACGATCGAGGTGCGACCGCGCGAATCCTCTTCGATCTCGACGACGCCGCGCATCCGGATCGATCCGCGTCCGGTGGTGTAGGTGTCGTTGATCCCTTGGGATCCGACGATCAGGCCGGAGGTCGGGAAGTCCGGACCCTTGACCCGTTCACAACACGCGGCCAGCGTCGCCTCTTCGTCGGCCTCGTGATTCTCCAGACACCAGTAGACGGCCTCGGCGAGTTCCCGCAGGTTGTGCGGCGGGATGTTGGTGGCCATACCGACGGCGATACCGCCCGAGCCGTTGGCCAGCAGGTTCGGGAACCGGCTCGGCAGAACGGTCGGCTCTTGCACTCGACCGTCGTAGTTCGGGATGAAATCGACTGTCTCCTCGTCGATTTCACGCAGCATCTCCATGGCCAACGGGGTCAGCCGGGCCTCGGTGTAACGCATGGCGGCCGGCGGATCATTACCGGGCGAGCCGAAGTTGCCCTGCCCGTCGACCAGCGGGTAGCGCAGTGACCACGGCTGGGCCATCCGGACCAGGGTGTCGTAGATCGACGAGTCACCGTGCGGGTGATAGTTACCCATCGTCTCGGCAACCGAGCGTGCCGATTTCGCATGGCCGCGATCGGGGCGGAACCCGGAATCGAACATGGCGTAGAGCACGCGGCGGTGCACCGGTTTGAGGCCGTCGCGGACCTCGGGAAGCGCACGACCCACGATGACGCTCATCGCATAGTCGATATAGCTGCGCTGCATCTCCTGCTGGATATCGACAGGTTCGATGCGGTCGCCGGCTTCGTCGCCGGGCGGCAGGGTGGTGTCAGTCATCTAGGAGTCCTAAACCTGGTATTCCGGGTTAAACATCAAGGAAGCGAACGTCTTTGGCATTACGGGTGATGAAGCTGCGGCGGGCCTCGACGTCCTCACCCATCAGGATGGAGAACAGCTCGTCGGCCGCGGCGGCGTCGTCGAGGGTCACCTGACGCAGCACCCGCACGCTGGGATCCATGGTGGTCTCCCACAGTTCCTTGGCGTCCATCTCACCCAGACCCTTGTAGCGCTGGATGCCGTCTTCGGGGTTGATGCGCTTACCTACCGCGCGGCCTGCCTCGAGCAGACCGTCGCGTTCCCGGTCGGAGTAGGCGAACTCCGGCTCACTGCGCTGCCACTTGAGCTTGTACAGCGGCGGCTGGGCCAGGAAGATGTGGCCATTCTCGACAAGCGGTTTCATGAACCGGAACAGCAGGGTCAACAGCAGCGTCGAGATGTGCTGGCCGTCGACGTCGGCGTCGGCCATCAGCACGATCTTGTGATAGCGCAGCTTGGCGAGGTCGAATTCGTCGTGGATGCCGGTGCCCAGCGCGGTGATGATGGCCTGGACTTCGGTGTTCTTCAAAACCCGGTCGATGCGCGCCTTCTCGACGTTGATGATCTTGCCGCGCAGCGGCAGGATCGCCTGGAACATCGAGTCGCGACCACTCTTGGCCGAGCCGCCGGCCGAATCACCCTCCACCACATACAGTTCGGACTTGCTGGGATCGGTGGAGCGGCAATCGGCGAGCTTGCCTGGCAGACCGCCGATATCGGTGGCACTCTTACGCCGGACCAGCTCACGCGCCTTGCGGGCGGCGATCCGTGCCTGGGCCGACGAGACTGCCTTGTTCACCACGGTTTTGGCCTCGGCCGGGTTCGCGTCGAACCAATGCTGCAGCTCTTCGTTGCAGATCTTCTGGACGAAGGACTTCACCTCGGTGTTGCCGAGCTTGGTCTTGGTCTGACCTTCGAACTGCGGCTGGGAGACCTTCACCGAGATGACCGCGGCCAGACCCTCACGGATATCGTCGCCGGTGAGGTTGGGGTCCTTCTCCTTGAGCAGCTTCTTGTCCTTGGCGTACTTGTTGACCACCGTGGTCAGGGCCGCCCGGAAGCCCTCTTCGTGTGTGCCGCCCTCGTGGGTGTTGATGGTGTTGGCGAAGGTGTGCACCGATTCGGAGTAACCGGCGTTCCACTGCATCGCGATCTCGACCTCGTGCCCCGGACCCTTGCCCTCGAAGTCGATGACGCTGGGTTGGATCGCGGTCTTGGTGCGGTTGATGTGCTTGACGAAGTCGACGAGACCGCCGGGGTAATGGAAGACCCGGTGCTTCACCTTCTGCGGTGCGGCGTGCTCGGCAGCCTTCTCCTCGGCCGACTTGGGCGCTTCGGCGTGGTCGCTGACGACTTCGTCGACGATCTCTTCGGGGGCGACCCGCTCGTCGGTGAGCTCGATGGTCAGGCCCTTGTTGAGGAAGGCCATCTCCTGGAGCCGTCGGGCGATGGTCTCGAAGTCATAGGTGGTGGTCTCGAAGATGTCCGGGTCGGCCCAGAATCGGATGGTGGTTCCGGTCTTCTTGGACGGCTCACCTTTGCGCAGGGTGCCCGGCACCGACCGGTCATAGGTCTGGTGCCATTCGAAGCCGTCCTTGTGGATATCGGCCTCGAGCCGCGTCGACAGCGCGTTCACCACCGAGACGCCGACGCCGTGCAGACCGCCCGACACCTGATAGGCACCTTCTTCGAACTTGCCGCCGGCATGCAGCACGGTCATCACGACGTCGACGGTGGGGATGCCGGTGGCGTGCATCGCGACCGGGATACCGCGGCCGTCATCGGTGACCTGAACGCCGCCGTCCTCGAGGATCCGCACGTCGACCTTGGTGGCGAAGCCCGCCATGGCCTCATCGACGGCGTTGTCGACGACCTCCCAGATCAAGTGGTGCAGACCCCGCTCTCCGGTGGAGCCGATGTACATGCCCGGTCGCTTGCGGACTGCTTCCAGGCCTTCGAGTACCTTGATCGAGTCGGCACCGTATTCGGCCGGGGCATTCTTGTCTTGGGCAGCCACGTTGGACGCGTCTCCTTGGGGTTGCGCGCAGGTGGTTCTGTCACCGCCTGCAAAAGCTCCCCACAGTCTACCGCGAGATACCGTCAGGACTGACCCTGCGGCGGTGTTTCCAGCCAGCTATCTGCGCCGTGCGCGGAATTTCCGGCCCATCGGAAAGTCAGGACGCTCCAGACCCTTGATTTCCGGCGTCTCGACGTTCTCAGTCGACGGTGTCGAGCGTGCGCGAACTCGGCCGGAAGACCGCGTGCCGGGCCGCAGACACGCACACTCGCCGGGTAGGGGACTAGCCGTAGGTGTCGCGGGGGCCGCGACCCGGCACGTTGAGCTTGCCTTTCCGCCAGGACGGGGCGGTCGGGCCCTGAATCTTCAACGATGTGACGATCCCGTCGCCGACCGCCGCGGCGATCTTGGCCAACAACTGGGCCTGCACCATGCGTAACTGCGTCGCCCAGGCCGTCGACTCGGCCGACACCGTCAGCACACCGTCGCGTAGGCCGGTCGGGATCGCATGATCGGCGATCTGATCTCCGACCACCGTCGTCCATTGGCCCAGCACCGCACCCTCGGCCACCTGTCTCGTCCAACCCCTCGAGCGGGCCAGATCGCGCGTCGCGGCACTGAAGGTCTGGGGGTCGCGCGCATCTGGGCCAGGTCCTGACCATCGGCGACGCCCGGTCCCGGCCGGTCTGCGGGCGGCCGGCGCGGTGCGCCCGCGGCCGACATCCTTGCCCTGGCTACGTGCGGCGCCGCGGGCCTCCTCCAGGGCCCGGCGCACCATGTCCATGCCCGGCAAGCCCTCGAGGTGCTCCGGCGGGCCATCTGCGCGATCGTCCTGGTGGTTCACGTGATCACCTCCGACACTCGGCCCCCATCGGCATCGCGCATGGTCACTTCCACCCGACGGACATCCCAGTCCGCCGGGAGATCCTCTGGGACAGCAGCTGTGACCAATACCTGCTCGGCCGAGCCGGCCACTTTGGCCAGTGCCTGCCTGCGCGCGCTGTCGAGTTCGGCGAAGACGTCATCGAGCAACAACACCGGATCGGTGCCGTCGGATCGCAACAACTCATACGACGCCAACCGCAAACCCAATGCCATCGACCATGATTCACCGTGGCTGGCGAAACCCTTGGCCGGCTGATCGCCGAGTCGCAGCTCGAGGTCATCGCGGTGCGGACCGACCAGACAGACACCCCGTTCGAGTTCCGCGCCGCGCTTACGACCGCACTCCTCCAGCAGTGCGGCCTCATAGACCGACGGGTCGACGGTGCCGTTGCCTGCTTCGATCTCGACACCGTCGATGCTGCTGCGGTAGCCGATGGCCGCCGGGCGCGATGCCGGGGCCAACAACTGATAGGCCTTCTCCACCTCGGGTCCGAGCTGGTTGACCAGATCGACGCGCGCCGAGATCAACTGTGCGCCATGCGAAGCCAGGTGACCATCCCAGATCTCCAGGGTGTCCAGGACGCTGGTGTCACCGCGGTGGCGAGCCGGGCCCGCGGTTTTGAGCAGGGCGGTGCGCTGGCGGAGCACCTTGTCATAATCTGCGCGTACACCCGCAATGCGCGGGCGCAGCGAGGTCGCCACCTCGTCGAGAAATCGACGTCGCTCCGATGGGTCGCCGCGCACCAATGCCAGATCTTCCGGTGCGAACAACACGGCGCGCAGCACTCCGAGGATCTCACGCGGGCTGCGCACCGGTGATCGGTTCAACCTCGCCTTGTTGGCGCGGCCGGTGGTCACCTCGAGATCGACGGCCAACTCCCGACCATCGTTGACCACCACGGTCGACACCACGGCGCGGTCTGCGCCGGCCCGGATGAGCGGTGCGTCGGTCGACACACGATGTGAACCCAGGGTGGCCGAGTACCACAGGGCTTCAACAAGATTGGTCTTACCGAAACCATTGGGTGCGACAAACACCGTGTGGCCGGGCTCCAGGTCGAGCTCGACCCGCGGCCACGACCTGAAGTCAGTCAATCCCAGGTGACGTACGTACAAAATTATCCGGATTCCGAGATGCGCTTGACCGCATGTCCACCGAACTGATTACGCAGTGCGGCAACGGCTTTCATGGTCGGAGAATCATCTTGACGCGACAGGAACCGGGCGAACAAGGATGCCGCGATACTGGGCACCGGAACACGAAGGCGGATCGCTTCCTCCACCGTCCAGCGTCCCTCGCCCGAATCATCGGTGTACCCGCTGATATTGGCCAGCGCGGGATCTTCCTTGAGCGCCTTGGCCAGCAGCTGCTGCAGCCACGAGCGGACCACGGTGCCGTTGGTCCAGGCCTGGTAGACCGCCTGCGGATCGCGCACCAGGTCCTCGGCAGCCAGCATCTCGTAACCCTCGGCATAGGCCGTCATCAAGGCGTACTCCACGCCGTTGTGCACCATCTTGGTGAAGTGACCGGCACCGACGGGCCCGGCGTGGACGAATCCGTCGGGGAGCGCACCCGCCGGGCGCAGGGTGTCGAAGATCGGCATGGCACGCGCGATATCGTCGTCGCTGCCGCCGACCATCAATCCGTAGCCTTCGGTCAGGCCCCAGATGCCGCCCGAGACACCCGCATCGATGAAAGATATTCCTTTCTGGCCCAACAGATCTGCGTGCGGCCGATCCTCGGTGTACCGGGAATTTCCCCCGTCGATCACCAGGTCACCGGGAGCGAGCACATCGGCGAGCTCGGCGACCGTCTGCCGAGTGACCTCGCCGGAGGGCACCATGACCCACACCGTGCGCGGTGCGGCCAACGACTCGGCCAGAGCCTCCAGGGTGGGGACATCGGTGACCTCGGGTCGGGGATCGAACCCGATGACCTCGTGGCCCCCGGCACGCAGGCGTTCCCGCATGTTGAAGCCCATCTTGCCGAGACCGATCAAGCCCAGCTGCATCGCACGTACCTCCTCGGGCCGGTCAGCCAGGGAGCCGCACCGGCATCAACAAATAGACGTAGTCGGTCTGAGCCGCCGGGAACGGACCGGTGGCGTCGACGTCGTTTCCAGTGTCCCCCGCCGGCCGCAATACTGCGGGACGGCTCGGTGTCGTGAAACCGAACGTCACCCGCTCCGAATGCAGCGAGCCGAGCCCATCGGTCAGATAGGTCGGGTTGAAGGCGATGGTCAGCGGTTCACCGGCGAACTCCACCTGCAGGTCTTCTTCGGCGCGGCCGACATCATCGGCGCCGGCGGACAGTCGCAGGCCATCGGGGCTGAATTCCATCCTGACCTGGGCACCGCGGTCGGCGACCAGGGCCACACGCTTGATCGCCTCGGTCAGTTCGGCCACCCCGACGGTCGCGATCGCGGTGTGCTCGGCCGGTAGCAGCTGACGGAATTTGGGGAACTCGGCGTCGAGGAGTCGAGTCGTGGTGCGCTTGCCGTTACTGCGAATACCGAGCAAACCCTCTTTGCCCACGGCCGCGCCGGCACCCAACGCAAGGTGCACCTCGGTGCCGTCGGTGCCGGTCTTGGCGGCCTCCGACAGCGTCTTCGCCGGCACCAGCACCGCAGCTTCGACCCCGGCCGAGTCCGTCGACCAGGTCAGCTCGCGGACGGCCAGTCGGAACCGGTCGGTGGCCGCCAAAACGACCTTGTCGCCGGAAATTTCGACGCGGATACCGGTCAGCATGGGCAGTGTGTCGTCACGGCCGGCGGCGACCGCGACCTGACTGATCGCCTGGCCGAACAGGTCGGCGGAGACCACACCGGTCTCGTCGGGCAGCGCCGGCAGCGAGGGGTAATCCTCGACGGCCATGGTGGGCAGGGAGAATCGGGCGCTACCGCAGGTCAGAGCCACCCGAGTGCCCTCGACCGTGACATCGACCGGCTTGGCCGGCAACGACCGGGTGATATCGGAGAGCAATCGACCGGACACCAAAACGCTTCCAGGAGAAGCGATTTCAGCGGCGACCCGCACCTCCGCGGAGGTCTCGTAGTCGTAACCGGAGATGGTCAGGCCGTCATCGGAGCCGGTCAGCAGCACACCGGCCAGTACCGGAACGGTCGGTCGGCTCGGCAGACTGCGGGCGACCCATGCCACGGCGTCGGCGAAATCCTCGCGTACCAGACGGAACTTCAAATCGGTGAGACCAACATTCGTCGTCACCACGTCCATAACGTCCCTTCGATCTACCGCGTCAAACGAGCATCAACCAGCGGATTCCCCGTGTACCCACCGAGCGTAGTCGCGATCTGACCCGCGATCGCAGGAGGGCGTATCGAATCACCACCGTAGAGCGTCGGCGGCGAACTTGAAAGTGATTCGCTCACCGCCGAGGGGGACTGCGCGACCCTCGAGAAGGTGGGTGTTGATGCTTTGTCCCCACCAGCCTGTTTTTAGAAGAAGAATCTCTAGAGATACAAGCAACAGTATTAGGGGCTGTGCATTCTGTGGATGAATGCCAACAGATGCTGGTCATCGGGCTCGAGCACGTGTGGGCAGATTGTGGAGGATCGGCGGGGTCGGCAGTGGAGGAATGTGGAGAACACGTCGGGTGTGTAGTGGACGGTGGGTTGCCACCAGGTTTCTCCCAAGTTGTCCACAGGTGCGTCCACATCGTTCGGTTGTGATTCGGCGGGCAGATGTGACAGAAGTTTTTCAGATGTCGGCGACCCGCCACGGCGTTTCGTGCGCGTGTCGTAGGTACCCCAAAGATCGCCGCTGACACGGCGATGGGTGTGAAGGGGTGTGAAGGACGCAATCAGCGCTTGGAGCGCTGCCGGATCCGGGTGGTGAGTTCCTTGACGTGATCGAAGATTTCGCGTCGTTCGGCCATGCCGTCGCGAATCTTGCGTTCGGCGTACATGACGGTGGTGTGGTCACGGCCGAATGCTTCGCCGATGCGCGGCAGGGAGAGGTCGGTGAGTTCACGGCACAGGTACATGGCGATCTGCCGGGCCTGTGCCAGCGCACGGGTCTTACCGGGGCCCCGCAGCTCCTCGACCGATGTCTCGAAGTACTCGGCGGTGGCCGCCATGATCGTGGCGGTGCTGATCTGCATGGTGCCTGCATCGGCGATCAGATCGCGCAGGACGATCTCGGCCAGCGATTTGTCGATCGTGGTCTTGCTCAGCGAGGCGAATGCCGTCACCCGGATCAGGGCGCCCTCGAGCTCGCGGATATTGCGTTCGATGCGGCTGGCGATGAGTTCCAGGACGTCATCGGGCACGTCGAGGCGGTCCATCTGCGCCTTCTTGCGCAGGATCGCGATCCGGGTCTCCAGCTCGGGGGGCTGGACGTCGGTGATCAGACCCCATTCGAAACGAGTCCGGAGGCGGTCCTCGAGCGTCGCGAGCTGCTTGGGCGATCGATCCGAGGAGATGACGATCTGCTTGTTCGCATTGTGCAGCGTGTTGAAGGTGTGGAAGAACTCTTCCTGGATGCCGTCTTTACCCTCGATGAACTGGATGTCGTCGACCAGCAGGATGTCGACATCGCGATAGCTGCGCTTGAACGACGCCTTGCGGTCATCGCGCAGCGAGTTGATGAAGTCGTTGGTGAATTCCTCGGTGGAGACGTACTTCACCCGCATACCGGGGAAGAGACGTTGGGCATAGTTGCCCGCGGCGTGCAGTAGATGGGTCTTGCCCAACCCTGACTCACCCCAGATGAACAGCGGGTTGTAGGCGCGTGCCGGTGCTTCGGAAATCGCGAGCGTCGCGGCGTGGGCGAACCGGTTGGACGACCCGATCACGAATGTCTCGAACGTGTAGCGCCGATTCAGCGTCACCGAGTTCGCGGCCTCCGGTGCGGGGCTCTGCGATCGGTTGAAGAACGTCGGCCAGCTGGCTTCGGCGCTTTGGATCGCGGCCAGATCGTCGTCGACCTCTTCGGTGTCGGCTGCATCCTGCGCGGCCTCGGTCTCGGCGTCATCGTCCGGCGGGGGAGTGGCGATGCGGACACCGAGTTCGACGCGTTGTCCGAGTTGGCGACTGAGCGCCTCGACGATCGGCTCGCGAAGTCCGCGCTCGATCTCGTTCTGGACGAATGCCGTCGGCACCGACAGCAGGGCGAAACCTTCGGTGATGACCAGCGGCCGTACCAGCTTCAGCCAGGCCCGCTGCTGTGCGGTCAGGCTGGATTCCCGGGGCCCGCCGTTGACGGTTTCACCGAATGGGGTTTCGCCGTTGAGTTCGGCGACGACGTTGTTCCACACCGTGACGAAGGAGGAGTCTGGGTCCGCGGTCAACGACGCCTACCCCCTTTTTCGGCTTCCTCGGGACTTCCCGGGGGCGACAGTAACAAACCATCCACATAGTTATCCACAGCCTGTGGAAAGCGAGCATCGGCTGCTGTCGCGCTATGTTGCGGCGTGGAGGCCTGGTGTCGGAGCTCGGCACAATTCCGGTCAGTCGGTTTGTGGGCTCGCGGCCGGTGGTCATCCTCGCTCTGTGTCAGGCGCCGCCTCAGGTACGAAACGGCTTTGGCAGAAGCTAACAGTTTTCTCTCGGAGTGCCAACCGTTCGGCAACATTGCTCGCGCGATCTGTTCAGCCCGTGGATCGTCAGGGGCAGATGTGGCTTCTGTGTTGGTTGATACGCAGTTCGGGGGCGGTGGTGGCGGGTCCGAGCAGGTTTGACCCAGACAATTCTCGTCAGTACCCTCGAACAGTCGCCCACACGTGGCGATACGGCCGGGTTCAAGCCCTCGAAGCGATTCAGGGCGGCGCCGCGGCTAAGTACGCAAGATCGATGAGCTTACCAACGGTGCTTAGGTCTTCGTCCGCCATGACATCCATGGGGGTCGTCGATGTCGGCACCAGACTGAACGAGGAGAGACAGCCGTGGCCAAGGGCAAGCGGACTTTTCAGCCGAACAACCGCCGCCGGGCCCGTGTGCACGGATTCCGGTTGCGGATGCGGACGCGCGCGGGTCGCGCGATCGTCTCGGCACGCCGCGGCAAGGGTCGTCGCTCTCTCACTGCGTGATTCGACGCAGGGTCTGCGGCGGTGCTTCCGGCCCAGTACCGGATGACACGGTCCACGGATTTCGGTGTCACGGTGCGGCAAGGTGTCCGGGCGGCCCAGCCTGATCTGGTTGTGCACGCCTGGCGCGACGCGGCCGGCGACGAGAAGGTCGTTGGCCCGAAGATAGGTCTGGTGGTGTCCAAATCGGTGGGGACGGCGGTGCAACGGCACCGTGTCGCGCGCCGATTGCGGCATGCCGCCTATCGCATTCTCTGCGACGGTCAGTCAGGTCTTGGCACTGCCGACCGCGTGGTCATCCGCGCATTACCGGGTAGCCGTGACGCGCGCTCGGAGCGCCTGGAGACAGAACTGCGTTCGGCGTTGACACGCACCCACATGTTGCAGCAGGCCCGATCGTGACGGGGCTGGCGGCGAGGTGCGTGATTTTCGTGATTCAGCTGTACCGCACGATGATTTCGCCGTTGCGGCTGCCATCGTGCCGGTTCACCCCCACCTGTAGCGAGTACGCGGTGGATGCCTTGACCGAGTGGGGTCTGATCCGCGGAAGCTGGCTTGCTGTCGTCCGGCTTGCGAAGTGCGGTCCATGGCATCGCGGAGGATGGGACCCGATACCCGAGCGCGGCGAGAAGGCCGGCGATAAGACTTCGGAAGAAGTCGTCAGGAGCGATTCTGTTGTTTAACTGGTTCAGCCTCGACATCATCTATTACCCGGTGTCGGCGATCATGTGGGTCTGGTACAAAGCGTTCGCTTTCCTGCTGGGGCCGTCGAACTTCTTCGCCTGGGCGCTGTCGGTGATGTTCCTCGTCTTCACCCTTCGCGCGATCTTGTACAAGCCGTTCGTCAAGCAGATCCGCACCACGCGGCAGATGCAGGAGTTGCAGCCGCAGATCAAGGCTCTGCAGAAGAAGTACGGCAAGGACCGGCAGCGCATGGCGCTGGAGATGCAGAAGCTCCAGAAAGAGCACGGTTTCAATCCGATCCTTGGCTGTCTGCCGATGCTGGCGCAGGTCCCGGTCTTCATCGGCCTGTTCCATGTGCTTCGGTCGTTCAACCGCACCCAGGGTGGTTTCGGTCAGATCCAGCTGTCCGTGGAACAGAACCGGGCCACCGGCAACTATGTGTTCAGCCCGACCGATGTCGCGCACTTCCTGGACGCCAACCTGTTCGGCGCTCCGCTGGGCGCCACCATGATCCAGAAGACCGGTCTGGACGCGTTCACCGAATTCAGTCGGGTGGCTGTCATCGGGGTGGGCGTGCCGATCATGATCCTGGCGGGTATCGCCACCTACTTCAACAGCCGGGCGTCCATCGCGCGGCAGAGTCCGGAAGCGGCCGCCAATCCGCAGACCGCGCTGATGAACAAGCTCGCGCTGTACGTGTTCCCGCTCGGCGTCGTCGTCGGCGGTCCGTTCCTGCCGTTGGCCGTGATCCTGTACTGGTTCGCCAACAACATTTGGACCTTCGGTCAGCAGCATGTGGTGTTCGGCAAGATCGAGAAGGAAGAGGAAGCCAAGAAGGCCCTCGAAGTAAACCGAACGAAAGAGCTCGGTCCGGATCCTGGAGTGAAGCCTGTTCCGAAGAATCTAGAACCGATCAAGGCATTCACCGAAGCGGTGTTTACCTGGGGTAGTGGTGATAAGGCGAGGTCCCTTGAGCTTGCCCAGCAGGCCTGGAAGATTCGAGCACAGATAAAACCGGACGATGCGAAGGTAACCCGCCGCATTGATGATCAGCTTTACACTGCGGCCGGAGGCATCATTCCAGTGATGGCCAAGTGGCTCGGTGACCGTGTACCCAAGAGGACGGACCAACTCGCCTATTTCCAATCGGGTGCCCGGCTGATTCGTAAGGAATTGACACAGCAGTCTCCCTTAGATGATTTCTGTAGCTATTTCGAAATGCGAGGCAAGGAGTGGAAACTCCTAGCGGAGTTAGGAAAAAATGACGAACTGGTCGAGGAATCAGATGTGGATCTACAAATCCTTGAGTGGATGAGTCGTGCACGGTACGTAGGCTCCGAGGAGCGAAATCAGGCTGATTGCTTGGAACGTACCTTAGAGGGTTGGGTTCTGTATGTGCGGACTGCGGTCGGTGAAGCGAACTATAGACTGAAGAGATACGACCGGGCACGCGAGCATGCCCGCGTCGGATTGAAAGTCATCGACGGCTGGACTCCCGAACAACGAGAGAAGTGCTCGGTTTCATACAATTTTGATGGCTATCGTGCTGCCGCAGATTGGGTAGAAGCTCGACTTTTACTCATGTCATCAGCTAGGTCCGAATCCATGACGAAGCAGTTCTACGCGACACGGATCAATGTACTTGAGGGACGTCGTAGGGCCGCGGACTCCACTAGAGCCGTGGAGCTCTTGTCAAAGTCCCTGAGGGACGTGCGTGAAAGCACCGGCGCCGAATCGGTTGCTACCAAGCAGGTATCACTTGCTTATAGAGCTTCTCTTCAACAAGTCGCAAATCTGTATTCGCGTTATCTGCGAAACTTCGTAATCGACGAAGTGACGTCTACGGCCATCGCCGAAGCAACGGAGGCAGGCGTTGATCTCCTTGAACGTGCCGTCGATAGTTCCATCAGGGAGGGCAGCGAGGAAGTTGTGGCGGGTCTGTCCGCCTACCGGGAGATGCAGGACTCCACAGCGCCGATAGACGAGCTTTTGGCGCGCCGAATGGAGAGCAAAACGCAGCCCGCTCGCCCTGTAGTAAAGCAGGCTCCATCCGCACGTAAGTCGCAGCGGAAGCGCAAGAATTAGAAGCCAAGCCGAGAGAGCCGATGAAACCGGAAACAGACTCCGGTGGCGGCCACGGCGAAGTAAGGAGAAGCGATATGACTGACGCAGAAACTGCCGACCGCACCGACGAGGTGTCCGTCGAGTCCGAGTCCGAGAACGTTCCCGAACCGGGGGAGGACGATCTGGAGGACCGGCTCGTCGCGGAGGGTGAGATCGCCGGTGACTATCTGGAGGAGCTCTTGGACCTCTTGGATTTCGACGGCGATATCGATCTGGATGTCGAGGGCGACCGTGCCGTGGTGAGCATCGACGGCGGTAACGATCTGAACAAGTTGGTGGGACGCAAGGGTGAGGTGCTCGACGCACTCCAGGAGTTGACCCGGCTCGCCGTTCATCAGAAGACCGGTGAGCGCAGCCGGCTGATGCTGGACATCGCTCGGTGGCGCCGGCGTCGTCGCGACGAACTGGCAGCGCTCGGTGACAAGATCGCCCGCCGGGTGGTTGAGTCCGGTCAGCGCGAGGAGTTGTCGCCGATGACGCCGTTCGAGCGCAAGATCGTTCACGACGCGGTGGCGGCGGTCGACGGTGTGCGCAGTGAGAGTGAGGGCGCCGAGCCGTCACGTCGCGTGGTCGTGCTGCCGGCGTAGGCCGAGTTACACGGATGTAGTTCTAGCGACAAGGTTCAGGGCCGTCGGCCTGGGGCACGACCGGAGGATGTTTCACGTGAAACATGGTGAATTGAGTCCGGCGCCTCAGGCGGCGGCTCTTTGCTTTGGCGACCGGGTAGATATCGCCGAGCGGTATGGGCAGATCCTCGCCGGGGCGGGAATCGAGCGCGGATTGATCGGACCCGCCGAGGTGGACCGGCTGTGGGAACGGCACATCCTCAACAGTGCCGCAATGACCGAGCTTCTCGGCGAAGGGGAGCGGGTTGCCGATATCGGCAGCGGGGCGGGTCTGCCCGGAATTCCGTTGGCGATCGCGCGTCCGGATCTCCGTGTGACTTTGGTCGAGCCACTGCTGCGCCGCAGTGAGTTTCTGCGCGAGGCTATCGCGGAGTTGAGTCTCGATGTCGAGGTCGTCCGGGGTCGCGCAGAGGACAAGGTGATTCGTGCCGAGGCGGGGGACATGGATGCGGTCGTGTCCCGTGCGGTGGCGCCGCTGGACAAGTTGTCGCGGTGGAGTATCCCGCTGTTGCGTGTCGGCGGTCGAATGTTGGCACTGAAGGGTGAGCGGGCCGCCGACGAGGTCGAGCAGCATCGGCGGACGTTGAGTTCGCTTGGTGCTTCAGAGGTAAGGGTGGTGAGATGTGGCGTGGACTTTTTGAATCCACCCGCCACCGTGGTCGAAGCACGGCGCGGAGTGGTGGACAGTCGGACGGGGCGACCCGGCAGGAGGAAGCGATGACGGGCCAGCGTGATGTTTCACGTGAAACATGGACGGCTGAACCCGAGGCTTGGCCGACCATCGACACTCCGATAGCAGCCGAGGCAGAGCGCGCCAGTCGGCTGCTGCACAACCGGGAGCGCGGATTGCCGCGCCCCGCCCGCCAGCGGGTTTTCACCATCGCCAATCAGAAGGGCGGCGTCGGCAAGACCACGACGGCAGTCAATGTTGCCGCGGCGCTGGCCCGTCAGGGCTTACAGGTGTTGGTGATCGATCTCGATCCTCAGGGCAACGCGAGCACAGCCCTGGGCATCGAACATCGCCAGGGCACACCGTCGTCCTACGAGGTGTTGATCGGCGAGATCCCCCTCGCCGACGCGCTGCAGCGCAGCCCCCATAACGACAAGCTGTACTGCGTGCCGGCCACCATCGACCTGGCGGGTGCCGAGATCGAATTGGTCAGTATGGTCGCGCGAGAAGGCCGGCTGCGGTCGGCGCTCGCCGCTTTGCGCGATCACAGCTTCGATTACGTCTTCATCGATTGCCCGCCCTCGCTGGGCCTGCTCACCATCAACGCCCTCGTCGCCGCGCCAGAGGTGCTCATCCCGATTCAGTGCGAGTACTACGCACTGGAAGGCGTGGGACAGCTGCTCCGCAATATCGAGATGGTCAAGTCGCATCTCAATCCCGAACTGGATGTCACGACCGTTGTGCTGACCATGTACGACGGTCGTACCCGATTGGCCGACCAGGTGGCCGAGGATGTCCGGGCGCACTTCGGCGACAAGGTGCTGCGGACGGTGATCCCGCGCAGCGTGAAGGTGTCGGAGGCACCCGGGTACGGAATGACGATCCTCGACTATGACCCGGGCTCACGGGGAGCGATGAGCTATCTCGATGCGAGCCGCGAGATCGCCGAGCGCGGGCGATCGGCCAAGTGATCCACGTAGTTCCCGAGCAGAAGATCAGCAGGAGAGGTCGATGAACCAGGCGAAGAAGCGCAGCGGACTGGGACGCGGACTGGCGTCGTTGATCCCGACCGGCCCCGGTGAGGGCGAGGCGCTGGGTGCTCCGCGGATCGGGGACAGCGCTGCCGACGTCCTGATGGGGGGCGCGCCGAAGACCGCCGCACCGTCGCCGACGGCTGCCGAGGCAGCGGCCGTGGCGGAGTTCGGTGCGGTGTACCGAGAGATCGATCCGAAGTCCATCGATCCGAACCCGCGCCAGCCGCGGCAGGTCTTCGACGAAGAGGCGCTTTCGGAGCTGATCCACTCCATCAAGGAGTTCGGCGTCATGCAGCCGATCGTGGTGCGCGCGATGCCGGCAGTGGACGGCGCGACGCGCTATCAGCTGGTGATGGGGGAGCGGCGGTGGAGGGCATCCCAGGAGGCCGGACTGACCGCGATCCCGGCGATCGTTCGGGAGACCGCGGATGACAGCATGCTCCGCGACGCGCTGCTGGAGAACATCCACCGCGCTCAGCTGAATCCCTTGGAAGAGGCAGCCGCCTACCAACAGCTTCTCGATGAGTTCGGTGTCACCCATGACGAGCTGGCATCGCGGATCGGTCGGTCGCGTCCACTGATCTCGAACATGATTCGACTCCTGCGCCTGCCGATCGCCGTCCAGCGCAGGGTGGCTGCAGGTGTGCTTTCCGCCGGGCACGCCAGGGCGCTACTGGCTCTCGAGGGTGGACCCGAGCAGCAAGAAGAACTCGCCGCGCGGATCGTGGCCGAGGGCTTGTCGGTGCGGGCGACCGAGGAAGCCGTCACCTTGGCGAACCGCAACGGTCCGGCCGAACCCCCGGCACCGCGGCGCAAGCCCATCCAGATGCCGGGTCTGCAGGATGTCGCCGAACAGCTGTCGACGGCGTTCGACACGCGGGTGACCGTGAGTCTGGGCAAACGCAAGGGCAAGATCGTGGTCGAGTTCGGCTCCGTCGATGATTTGCAGCGCATCGTCGAGCTGATGAACTCCGCCAAGTAATGATGGGGCCGATTTCGCGCTGTCTTTCCATGACCGGTGACAAGGGCGAATTACGTCACTGTGACACTGGCCGGCCGGGCATCCGAGGGATAGCGTCCTCATCGCGGAGATCGAATGTGTAGCAACGGATTTGGCGCAGCACATCGAATCGGTGGCTTTTCTCCTATCCTGGAGGTCCGTGCGCTCTCCAGAATCGAAGGGTGAGGACTCGAAGTGTCAGCGCGAATCAGCTCGCTTCGGCTCGAGGCGTTCGATCAGTTACCCAAACATGCGCGACGCTGTGTGTTCTGGGAGGTCGACCCCTCGACGGTGCAGGGTGAGGACCATCTGGCCGACCCGGAGTTCGAGAAAGAAGCATGGCTGTCGATGGTCATGCTGGAATGGGGTTCTTGCGCCCAGGTGGCGTTGGTCGGACCGGATGCACCCGGCGAGCAGGACGCCGCGGCGCTGACCGTCGAGGCACCGTGCTCGGGCTATGCCTTTTACGCACCGCCGGGGGCGGTACCGCGCGCTGCTCGATTCCCCACCGGACCGGTGAGCGCGGACGCGGTCTTGTTGACCTCGCTGGGTGTCGACTCGACCGACGACGGGGATGATTTGTCCCGGGCATTGGTGGCGGCGGTCGCGGCCGACTTGATCCGGCGCGGCGTGCGCGCCCTCGAGGCGTTCGGACGGACGACTCTGGCCGACGAGCTGTGCGCGGGCGGCGCGACAGCCGAGCTGGCAACGGTGATCGAGGCGTTGGGTGACTGTTCGGCCGGACAGTGCATCGTGTCGGCGGAGTTTCTCAGTGCAGCGGGTTTCGAGGTCGTTGCACCCCATCCGTACTTCCCGCGCTTGCGCCTCGAACTCGAGCAGGGATTGGGCTGGAAGGCCGATGTGGAGGCAGCGCTAGAACGGCTGCTGGAAAGTGCCCGCCTGCAGGCGCCGGTCGGTGCCGGCGCTGCCGTCTGCTGAGCGGCGTCGCTCGAGGAAGTTGCGGCCGGAGAGGTCAGCTGGGGGCGACGCGGCCGGCCTCGACCGACAGCTCGTGGGCCAGTAGTTCGGCAAAGGTGAACGTCCCGGTCGGGCGATCATCCTTCCCGAGCAGATAGAGGCGCTTCACCGCGGCCAACATACCCTCGGCGATGGCATCACGAGATGCGGCTGACGACAACAGCGTTCGATCGTGTGTGTTGGTCACATAGCCGAGATCGACCTGCACGGTGGGCATCCGGGTCAGCCGGAGCAGGTCCCAGGTACGTCCGTGCACACGACAATCACGGGATCCGGTGCGCGCCACGAGCTCTCGCTGGATGAAATCTGCGAGATTGCGGCCGATGGTGGAGACCGAGCCATGCGAGTTACCGAAGTGGAAGGAGGCGACGCCGCTGGCTGTCGCACTGGTGTGGGTGGTGCAGCGCAGGCTGATCATCAGATCTGCACCCACCGTGTTGGCGGTGGCCGCCCGTTCGGCATCCGATGGGCTGCTGTTGGCCGAACGCGACAAGAAGGTGTCCATTCCGATGGCAGTCATCCTGCCCTCGAGTCGGCTGGCCAGATCCCACAGGATGTCGGCCTCGCTGATCGGACCCTCGGGACCTTGGATGATGGCACCCAGATCACTGCCGCCGCGGCCCGGATCGATGATGACCCGCTTTCCGGACAGCCGCGGACCCGAGCGGCGCACCAGCTCCTCCTCGCGGATGGCGTGTGGCGAACCGCCGGTGACCCGGGAGCCGAGGAAGTACAGCGATCGCAGCGTCTCCGGGCCACATATCCCATCCGGGAACAGGCCATACTCCCGCTGGAAGAACATCAGCGCGTTGTGCGTCTGCAACCCGAAATGGCCGTCGACCAGGCCGGTGTAGAAGCCGAGATCCTGCAGTCTGGCCTGCAGGGTCGCCACATCGTCGCCGTACATCGGTGCGCCGAACTGATGGGACAGCGTACGCGCGCCCAGCTGATAGGAAGCCTCGCGCAGGGCACGGGCGGTGGCTTCACCAACCAGGCCGTCGACCAGCAGACCCCGGTGCTGCTGGAAAGCGCGCACGGCACGGTCGAGCTCGTCATCGAACAGATCGGCGACGATATGCTTGCCGGTGGTCGGCTCGGCATCGGGGTGCTCGAGCATGTTCAAGCCGGCCAGTGCCGCCCTGATCTCGACGACCGCACTTCCGCGGTCGCCGCGACGCAGTATCGACATTCCTGGCCTTCCCGACATTGAGTACCCCCACCCGAACCGACGGCAATGGCACTCCGGATAGACAGCATTGTCTCAGATGACGCTTAAAATCCGGAAAACCTCGGCGTGTGATGCGCCGAACCGGCCTCAGGTGAGATCGTCGGCGATCTCGCGCAGCAGCGCCGCCTTACCCTTGGCGCCGACGATCCGTTTGACCGGCTGACCGTCCTTGAACAAGATCATCGTCGGGATCGACACGACCTGGAAGTCACGGGCGGTCTCGGGGTTTGCGTCGACGTCGAGCTTGGCGACGGTGAGCTCGCCGGACTTCTCCGCGGCGATCTCCTCGAGCACGGGGGCGACCATCTTGCACGGGCCGCACCAGGTTGCCCAGAAGTCGACCAACACCGGGGTGGAGCTGGACAGCACGTCCTGCTTGAACGAATCGTCGGTGACCGCAACGGTCGCGGAGTTCTCAGCCATGAACTTCTCCTAATCTTCGGTGGGAGCGGGGAATTCGGTGAGCCAGCGCTCTGTGTCGATGGCCGCCGAACAGCCGGAGCCCGCGGCGGTGATGGCCTGGCGGTAGGTGTGGTCCACCAGATCGCCTGCGGCGAAGACACCTTCGATCGACGTCGCGGTGCTGCGACCGATCACCTTGACGTAACCGTCCTCATCGAGGTCGACCTGACCCTTGACCAGATCCGAGCGCGGGATGTGCCCGATTGCGACGAACACACCGGACACGGCGAGCTTGGACTCTTCACCGGTTACCGTGTCGCGCAACCGAATTCCGGTGACCTTGGGGTCACCCTCGATCTCTTCGACGGCGGTGTTGGTCAGGATGGTGATCTTCTCGTTGGCCTGGGCGCGCTCGAGCATGATCTTGGATGCCCGGAACTCGTCCCGGCGATGGATCAGCGTCACACTGCGGGCGAACTTGGTCAGGAAGATGGCTTCTTCCATCGCCGAGTCGCCGCCGCCGATCACGGCGATGTCCTGCTCGCGGAAGAAGAACCCATCGCAGGTGGCGCACGTACTCACACCGAGGCCGATGCGCTCCTGCTCGCCCGGGATCCCGAGCTGGCGGGCCGCGGCACCCATGGCCAAGATCACCGATTTGGCGCGGAACGTCTCATCGCCGACGGTCACCGTCTTGACCGGACCGCTGAGGTCCACCGAATCGACATCTTCCATGCGCAGGTCGGCACCGAAGCGCAGCGCCTGCTCGCGCATCTCCTCCATCAGGTTCGGCCCGGTGATGCCCTCCCGGAAGCCGGGGTAGTTCTCGACCTCGGTGGTGGTCATCAGCGCACCGCCGAAGGAAATGCCCTCGAACACCAACGGCTTCAACTGTGCGCGGGCGGTGTACACCGCCGCGGTGTACCCGGCCGGGCCGGATCCGATGATGATCACGTCGTGGATGGGGGACGTGTCCTCAGAAGTGGTGGACATCGTGTATATCCCAGCCTTTCTGCCGCATAAGCGGCGTGAGTTCAAACATCAGCGTAGGCCGCGGTGTTCCCGACCGGCATGTGAGGGCCGCGGCAGCACCGAACTCGTCAGCAACGCCGGGTCCGTGGCGGGACATCCGGCTGCCACCACGACCGCGACCATCTCCTCCGGCGTGGATCCGGGCAGCACCAGCAGCACCCCAGCGGGCACCGGTTGGGCGCCGAGGATGGGCGTATCGGCCGGGCGGCCTAGCCTGGTCAGGCAGGCCGATGTGTCCTTCAGCGGACCCAGCACCGGCGGGCGGATCAGCAGGGCTTCGATGGCCTGGGCCGGCAACGGCAGGTCCGACGGTGTGGACTGCTCGATGACGTGCCGTGCCGTCGTGTAATCCGCCCGAGCTCCGGTGCCCGGCCCAGGCTCGGTGCCGGTGAGTGCCAGGCTGCCCAGGACGACCGCGACGATGACCGCGACGCCGGCCGCGAGCAGACCGACGAACAGCCACGTGCCTCGGCGCACCGGCGGACGGTCGGCATGCCGCAACGGGCCACCATCGGCAGGTACGACGCGGTGGTGCCCACGCAGTGCCGCGACGACAGCAGCGGTCACGTCCGGCGGCGGGGCGGGCGCCGGTGCCTCGGCGAGATCGGCGAGCTCACGGCGGACCTTGGCGATGGTCGCGTCATCGGGCTCCGTGGGCACCGTTCCATCATCGCGCCATCGGTGCGCTCAGGTGGGCCAGGGTGGTCGCGAGTTTGGACCGACCGCGCGCACACCGACTCTTGACGGTGCCCTCCGGCACACCGAGCATGGCGGCTGTCTCGGCCACCGAGAATCCCTGCATATCGACCGCGACGATGGCCGCCCGCTGGTCGATGGGCAGCCGCAGCAACGCGTTCTCCACCACGATCGCCGTGTCCAATGCCGGGATGGGGTCCGGGGCGTGGCCGGCGAGATCCGGATCCAACGGCGCCGTGGGACGCGCCCTGTGCCGTCGCAAGCGGTCCAGGCAGGCGTTCACCACGATTCGGCGCAACCAGCTCTTCACGGTGCAGTCGTGGCGGAACCGAGCGGCCGCGCAATGTGCCGAGAGCATCGCTTCCTGCAACGCGTCGCGGGCATCGTCCGGACAGCGGGTCGTGATCCGCGCCAGTCGGTACAGCTGAGGCTCGTAGCGGTGGAACAGCTGCTCGAAGGCGAATCGGTCCCCGGCCAGGTGCGCGCTGAGCAGCTGTTCGTCGGTGCGGTCGTCTGCCGTGATATCCCCCACAGCCGAACACTAGATTCCGCTGCCGCAACCACCGGGCACCTCTTTGCCGCGACCGCCTGAACTGCGCGGATGTCGAGAACAGGCTGGGGATAACTTCGTTCAGGAGCGGGCGCTGACCGTCACCTCGGAGATATCGGTGCGACTCTTGCCGTCCACCGTGCCCAGCGTCGAGATCCACACCAACACATACGACGTCGGTGCCGCTTCGGGCACGTCGATGGTGTTGGAGCCCTTCTTCAGCGGGGTCGGCGCAGTCAGCTCCTTGGTATCGGCCAACGAGGCCGGGTTGGCCGTCTCGGCCGAGCGGATCTGCACCGAGGTGCCCACGCTGGAGACGTTGACCGTGACCGATCCGATATCGGTGGGCTTGGGCAACTGCAGCATCAGGCCGACACCGTTCTTGAAGCCGGGGAAGGGCACCGGATCGGAGTAGGTGTCGGTCGGCCACGCGGTCGCGGGGTTCCCGTCGATGGCCAGACCGGCCTCGTTGGGCGCGTCGGCGCCGCCCTCGGGGGAGAAGACGGTGGCCCGGACCGGTTTGACCGTGCCGGTGTCGGACTGGGCCGTCGTGCTGGTGGGGTTGTTCAGGCCGAGCTCGTCGCGATTGATCCCGCCGCCCACGTCACCGAAGATCCGGCTGAGCACGGTGGCCAGCAGGACGAAGACGAGCACCACCACGACACCGCCTACGGCGAGTCCGATGATGAGGCCTTTACGACGCCGTGCGGCGGCGTCCGGGTCGGTATTGGCGGCACCGGAACGCGCGGATCGATCGCCCGGTGACTCGTCCAGCGGCGCGATGTATTCGGTGCGATCAGCGACCGCGGTGGCCTGCTGCAGCAGATTCAGCAGCGTCGGTGCACTGCGGATACCACCGTTCTCCTGTACCGCACGGGCGGCCGCCGCAGAGATCTGGAAGGGAATGTCCGGATTGACCGTCTGCGGTTCGACGGGTTGGCCGACCGCATCGAGATCGGCGGGCTCCAGGCCACTGGCGGTACCGGTTTGCGGTAACGGCCACCGGTTGATCAGCAGGGCGTACAAGGCTGCACCGACACCGCGGATATCGCTCTCGGGATTGGCGTCGGGCAGTGTCGCGGGGAAGGCCAGCGCGACATCGCCCTCGATGCTGACCCGGATGCGGCCCGGATCGTCGACCGACAGCGCGACGCCCGAGCGGTGTGCGATCTCGGCCGCCCCGGCCAGTGATTGGATGGCCCGCGCCCCGCCGATCGGGGAGGGGGAGGTCTCGGCGACCTCGGTCAGCGAACCGCCGCGGATCCACTCCGAGATCACCAGGCCGCCGGATCCGGACCGGGTGACGTCCAAGATCCGGGCCAGCCCGGGACTGTCGATCGACGACAGCCGTTGTGTCCTGGTCAGGATGTCCTGCAAATCGGACTCGGGCAGGGTGCCGTCGGGATCGACGAAGGTCAGCGCGACCTGCCGGTCGAGGGCGGTGTCCAGGGCATGCCAGAACCGGAGCTTGTCGGTCCCGCCGTGGGAGACCAGCAATCGGTAGCGCCCGCCGATGATCGTCGCGCCGGGGATCAGGTGCAGTTCCTCACCGAGCGCGGCCTCGGCTGGGCCCTCGCGCGGCGGGTCGAAGGCAAGCGGCTCCCGACTGGGATCGCCGCCGTAGTCGGCCGGTGGCCGCGCGGTGAAACCGCCGGTATCGGGCGCAAACGCATCAGCTTTGCCCTGCAACGGAATCCGAGTGGTGGCGCCGGTTTCGGATTCGGCTCCGGCGTCTGGCGCAGACCCGCTGCCGGGCGTATCGCTCACCGATGGTCCTTTCCGAGTGTGGCTCGTGGCAATCTGTGCCTGCGGTGCATACCGGCGGGCTGCCGGGGGGCGGCCGGGCCGCATCGGATGCGAATTGCTCCGATCAGGATACGGGACCGTTCGGCGGTCGTGACCAGCATCGGCCCCGGTCGTGCGCCCGGAGGCCGACGCCGTGCGGCCCCGGAGTCGGGCCTGCACCGCGGCAACCGCCGATACCGCGTCGGGCACCTTGGCCCACCACAGCACCGCGCCGATGATCGGACCCATGATCAGGCCGATCACCATCAACCGCAGCAGCGATCCCGCGCCACCGCCGTGTTCGGTCAGGGCCTGCAGACCGAGAAGCTTGTCGGCGACGTGGGCCAGCAGGCCGGCGAGCATCGACGCCGCAATAGTCACCAGGATGGTGCGCACCACCTCGATGCTGATCATCCGGCCGCCGCTGCCGGCGGGGATGAGGTTGGCGCGCAGCACCACATATCCCACGGTGGCACCGGCCAGGAACCCGAGGCCGTTGGCCAGCCCCAGGTACCCGGCGACCATGCCCGGGTCGGTGACCAGATGCGGCACCGCCACCGACGTCACGATCTTCACCGCGGTGATCACCAGGATCAGCACGATCGGCGTCCACGGTTGTTGACGCGCGTAGAAGACTCGAAGTTGCAGCAGCACCAGGGAATAGGGGATCAGGGTGAACGAGGACAGCGTGATCGCCATGCCCAGATAGCCGGCGTCGGTGTCACCGAAGTTGCCGTAGGCGAACAACGCGCTGCCGATCGCCGGCCCGCCGACGGTCATCACCGCGACCACCGGGATCAGGGTCAGCATGGTGAGTCGGGTGGCCAGGTTCAGATCGGCGAGCACGGCCGGTCCGTCCTCGGATGCGGCGTTACGCGACAGCCGCGGCATCACCACGGTGAGCACCGTCACGCCGATGATGCCGAACGGCAGCTGTAACACCAGCCAGGTGTAGTTGTAGATGGCCGGGCCGGATGCCGATGCCGCACTGGCGATCTGGTTACCGACGATCAGGCCGACCTGACTGATCAGGACGTAGAGCACCATCGCCAGCGCCATCATCCCGAAAGTCTTGAGCCGGTCGTCGATGCCCCAGAGCGGTTTCATGCTGATCCGCTCGGCCCGTAATGCGACGAACACGACCGCGGCCTGGGCGACCACGCCCAGGGTGGTCCCGATACCCAGCACCAGCAACTTGGCATTGCCCATTTCCACCGGGTTCACCGAGAGCTCGCCCGGGACAAGGAGATAGAGACCGATGGTGGCGATGGCGACCACGTTGTTGACCACCGGCGCCCACGCCGGGGGACCGAAGATGTTGCGGGTGTTCAGAATTGCCATGAATACCGAGGACAGCCCGTAGAAGATGATCTGGGGCAGCAGCAGATAGGCGAACGCGGTGGTCAGCGGACGGTTCACCAGCGGTTCCGAACCGAGCATCAGGTCGGTCAGCAGCGGGGCCGCCAGGGTGGAGGAGATGGTGGCCAGCAGCAGCACCAGCGTCGCCAGCGTGAGCAACCTGCGGATGAATGCCGTTCCACCGTCGGGGTCCTCGCGCTCGGCGCGGGCAAGCACCGGAACGAAGATCGCGGTGAAGGTCGCTTCGAGGACCAGCGCGGCGATCAGGTTGGGCAGCTGGTTTGCCACCGAGAAGGCGCTCAGCAGCGGCCCACCGAGGATGATGGCCAGCAGCACCATCCGCGCGAAGCCGGTGAGCCTGCTGATCAGCGTTGCCAGTGCCATCGCCCACGACCTGGAGACCACGGCCGAGTCCGACAATTCCTTACGGGTGCCCTGCGCGGCGCTCATCGGGTCCGCTCCGGGCGCCCGGTGTCTTCGGCGGTGTGGGCCAACGCGGTGTCCAACGGGTCGGGTCTGCGCGGTTCCCTGGTTGGCGGCACCAAGTCCGCCCGGTCGGGCTCGCCCCGGAAACGGTGCCACAGGCGGCGACCGACCAGCAGTGCCAGGATCAGCCCTCCGGTCAGGGTGATGAAGAACAGCACCTTGCCGTAGGCGTTGGAATGCACCGACAACCGCACCGGGTCGCCGAGTGCCATACCGTCGGCGGTGGTCAGGGCGACGTCCACGGCGAAGCGCTGGGTGAAGTGCACCTCGATGGGCACCCGCACCGGCAGGAAACCCGGCGGCAGTTCTATCTCCCCGGGATCGGTCACCGTCATCCCCGGCGGCGCGTCGATGCGCAGCCGAACCCGGATCGGGACGGGCAGATCGTTGCGCAGCGCCAGCGGCAGCGGACTGCGCTCGGTGGCCAGCGTGTAGGAGCCACCGGGGTTGACCACGGTGACCGCGCCGAACAGGTCCGCCACGGTACGGCTGACCGTCGAAAGACGTTGCTGGGCGGCACCGTTGCGCGATTGCGCCGGTATCGACTGGCTCACGGCGCGCAACATGTCCTCACGTAGGGGAGCGGTGTACTGGTTTCCGGTCAGGCCGGTGCGTTCGTCGACGGTCAACGCCGCGGTCAGCCCCCACAGCCTGCCGGTAACCGCGCCGATCCCGGAGGTCACCCCATTGTCGAAGGTGCCCGCGGCATCCCCGGACCATGACGGGGGAGCGCTGGAATCGAATGGTGCCAGCGCGGGTGTCTCCTGGAGCACCACCGGTAGCGGTCGCGGGACGGCCAGACCGGCCCTGATGGCGGTGGCGACCGCGGTCAGCACGCTCTGGGCCTCCTCGGGGTTGAGGTCCCATGTCAACGGCGGAACGACGAGCTGGGATCGTCCCTGCGCCTCGGGTCGCAGGCCACGCCACTGCAGCGCGCCGAGCGCGTCCTGCAGGCGGGCCGCCCGTGAGTCGTGGTCCAGCGGGATGTCCAGTCCGGTGTCCAGATAGGTCGGTGTGCGGGGGGTGGCCCCGACTCCGGCCAGCGCGGCGCCCAGCGCGGGATCGAACGGTGCGACCACCACCTGCTGGGCGTAGCGCTGCGGTGAGATGTCGGTCGGGCCGCTGTCTTCCGGGGTCAGGGCACCGGCCGAGACCGCGACGGTCGGGTTCTGTCCGGCCAGCAATGACACCGCACCGTCGGTCAGCGGGCCGTCGCCGATCAGGGTCGCCCCGCGCACCGAACGCACGCCGAGGATCTGGTCGACGATATCGGCGGCCGCACCGGTGGCGACGGTGTTCAGTCCGCGATCGCCGACCCGATGCAGCGCGTCCAGGTCGGCCTGTGCGTAAACCGTCGGCGTGACGCACAGACGCTGGGCCAGCGCCTTGAGCCGGTTGAGCCAACCGACGGCCGCGTCCTGGCCGGTACCGGGACGTGTCGGGGCGTTGAGACCTCCGGCCGGATCGTCGCTGACGACGTAACCGGCCGTCATCGCGTTGACGGTGATCAGCAGGTCGGGATCGACGGCCAGACAGACCGCCGCGCGGACGGCACCGTCGGCGTCGACCGGTGCGCTGGTGGCGAAATCGGCCGCCGAGAGCAGGGTGTCCAGCCGTCCGCCCGGCGCAAGGGAGGTGGCCAGGTCGTCGTCGAGCAGCCGCACGGGTGTGGTGCCGCCGGGGATGCCTGCGGCCAGCCGGGGTCGGTCGGCCAGTGGCCACAGCACGGTCGTGGCCACCGGCCGTGAGGTATCCGGGGCGACCACCGCCGACAGACCCTGGCTTCCCGGGTCGTCACCGCTGACGGGGTCGGGCGGTACGCCCAGCACCGGCAGCAGCAGACGCGCATCGTCGAGGCGGGCCGGGGCGCCGTAGTCGGGGGTGCCGTTGACGTTGACCAGCAGGGGATAGACGCCGGGCTGGTCGATCTGCAAGGTCGGTTCCCCGGCTCCGCGGACCGGATAGGACAGCGTGAACGGGACCTGCTGTCCGCGTTGCAGCTCGCCGGAGACCGTGATGAACGGCCCGACCGGGGTGTACTGATCGAGATTGCCCGTCAGGTTCGTCCGCAGCCCCGCCGATCCGGTGACCGCGGCGGCGTGCTCGAGGCGGACGACGACATCACGGACCGGCCGATCGCCGGTGTTGCGGACGGTTCCGGCAACGGTGACCACCGAACCGCTGGTGGTGGTGACGGTGTCGGGGCTGACGCGGTCGATGTGCAACTGCAGGAACGTCGTCTCGCCGGGCTGGGCGGCCGCCGGAACAGGGCCGGCGAACAGCAGGACGAGGAGTGCGGCGACGAGGACGCGAAGGAGCACCCTCGCCTGTCTCATTGGCCGGGTCCGCAACCGTTCGCCCGCCGCGGTGGCGACTCCTCCGGGCGACGGTTGCGGGTGTGCGAATGGGTCTGGGGGCGGCGCCTAGGAGCGCTGGGTGGCAGCGGCGGCAGGGCGTCCTCACCGTCGCTGTGCAGCTTGTCGATGAGCTCGCCGGCGACCACCGCCAGACGTCGTTCGTCGGCGTAGGCCAGCCTGGCGGGCAGATCACGCAGCGGGACCCAGGCCACCTCGGTGACCTCCATGTCCTCGTCGGAGAGGTCGCCGCCGAGGAAACGCATCAGGTAATGGTGCACGGTCTTGTGGACGCGCCGGCCCTCGGTCACGAACCAGTAGTCGATGCTGCCCAGTGCGGCCAACACGCTGCCCTGGATCCCGGTCTCCTCGGCGACCTCACGGATTGCGGTCTGCTCGGCGGTCTCACCGACCTCGATATGCCCCTTCGGCAGTGACCACAACATCCGACCGCGTCGGTCGACCCGGCCGATCAACGCCGCCACCTGCGTCTCTTTGGGGCCGTCGATACCGTCGATGACCAGCCCGCCCGCCGAGGTCTCGTGCACGGTGCGCAGCCGGTCGGGGGCTCTGCGGTCGGGACGGGGCCTGCGATTCTGGCCGGGTTTGGCCTGTTTGGGTTCCCCGTTGGCGGTCGGTGCCGCCGCGCCGTTGCTCGTGGTCGAGCCCGGTTGCACATCACCAGCGGGCGGACCGGCAGCCCGGCGACCGCGGCGACGCCCTCGGCGCCGTCGCGGTTTGGCCTGCTCGCCGTCCGACACCCAAGCGATGATAGTTGCCGTCGGTTCACCTGATCGCCACACGCGCCTGTCGTGGCCGGGCTGTCGCCGGGTCGTTACCACCCCGGTGGCGTCACTAGACTCCCCGAACGTGCCGGACCACCAGACCCCAGAGACCACCGATGTCGAACTGTTGGCGGGGGCATCGGTGGCGCTGAGCCGGTACGGACCGGTGTTCACGGAGTTGGGTGCGCTGTTCGCCGAGGCCGGCCACCAGCTGTACCTGGTCGGCGGGAGCGTGCGCGATGCGCTGCTGGGCCGGTTGGGCAATGACCTCGATTTCACCACCGACGCGCAGCCCAAGCAGATGCAGAAGCTGCTGCGCGGTTGGGCCGACGCCCTCTGGGAGACCGGGATCGAATTCGGCACCCTCGGTGTCGGCAAGGCCGGATATCGGATGGAGATCACCACCTTCCGGGCCGACAGCTATGACCAGGTTTCGCGTAACCCTGAGGTGCGCTTCGGTGATCGTCTGGAAGATGACCTGGTTCGTCGCGATTTCACGGTCAACGCGATGGCGGTGCGCATCCACCCCGATGCCCCTGGCGGGCTCGCGGAGTTCTGCGATCCGCTCGGCGGGATCGCTGCACTGCGTGAGCGGATACTCGACACTCCCGCCGAGCCGCGAGTGTCCTTCGGTGATGATCCGCTGCGGATGCTGCGCGCCGCGCGTTTCGTGTCCCAGCTGCGCTTCGCGGTGGCGCCGCGGGTGCTCGAGGCGCTCATCGAGATGGCACCCCAGTTGGGCCGGATCACCGCCGAGCGAGTCGCCGCCGAGCTGGACAAGCTGATCACCGGCGCCGATCCGGTCGCCGGTATCGACCTGATGGTGCAGACCGGGTTGGGCGATGTGGTGTTACCCGAGGTCGGCGAGATGCGGATGGCCATCGATGAGCATCACCAGCACAAGGATGTTTACTGGCACTCGCTGACGGTGCTGCAGCAGGCCATCGATCTGGAAGCCGACGGGCCGGATCTGGTGTTGCGGTGGGCCGCGCTGCTGCACGACATCGGCAAGCCGGCGACCCGTAGGCACGAGTCCGATGGTGGGGTGAGCTTCCATCACCACGAGGTGGTCGGGGCAAAGATGACGCGCAAGCGGATGCGGGCGCTGAAGTACTCCAAGCAAATGGTCGACGACGTCTCGCAATTGGTTTACCTGCATCTGCGTTTCCACGGCTACGGCGACGGCAAGTGGACCGACTCCGCGGTGCGTCGCTATGTCACCGATGCCGGGCCCCTGTTGGACCGGTTGCACAAGTTGGTCCGCGCGGACTGCACCACCCGCAACAAACGCCGTGCCGCGCGGTTACGCGCCAATTACGACGATCTCGAAGCTCGGATCGCCGAGATCGCGGCCAAGGAGGATCTGGGTCGGGTGCGGCCCGATCTCGACGGCAACGAGATCATGGCGATCCTGGACATCCCGGCCGGTCCGCTGGTCGGCAAGGCGTGGAAGTACCTGAAGGACCTACGACTGGAACGTGGTCCGCTGGAGCATGACGAGGCGGTCGCCGAGCTCAAAAAATGGTGGAACGCCCAGCAGTCCTGATGCGTCTGAGGAGGTATGGACTACTGCCTCTCCGATGGCGCCGGCGGCGCGGACATCTGGTCGGCCGACCCGACGGTCGATCTCGACGGTGACGGGGTGCTCGACGCCTTCGGGCTCGATCTGGACGGGGACGGACACGTCGACGACGCATTGGCGGATCTGGACGGTCCGCCGGGCGACGGGCTGGCCGATCACGCCGTGCACAACCGGGACGGTCCGGCGCCGGCCTACTTCACCGACGACGGCTCGGGCACCTGGGCGGTCGCGGTCGACAGAGCGGGGCAGCTGCGCTGGTTCGGTCTGGACGGCGCGGAGACCTTCGGCGGGCCCGTGGTCGATTTCGACGGGGACGGTTCGCCGGGGGAGCGGTTGGTCGATGTCGACGCCGACGGGCTCGCCGACCGGGTGCTCGGTTCCGGGTTCGCCTATGCCGACCGCGACGGTGATGGCCGCTGGGACGTGCGGTTCACCGATACCGATGGGGACGGGACGGCCGATGCGGTCAGCGATCTGTCGTGAGGCCCAGTAGTTCGGCGGCTTCGGTCTCATACGCGTGTTCGGCCCATTCCCCGGGTGTGGCGTCGAATCGGGTGTCGCGCACCGTCGGATCCGCGCCGACGTCGAGGAGGCGCTGGATCAGCGTCAGGTCACCGGACCAGGCGGCGTGGTGCAGCGCGGTCGCCCCGTCGGCGTCCCGCTGATTCGGGTCGTCGGGCAGCTCGCGGGTGACGGGCTGCGCCCCGCTGGTGTCGATGCCGTTGCGGGCCAGCAGTGCCAGCCGGTCAGCGAACCCGTTGTCGGCGGCCCAGGAGATCTGGCGTTGCCACATCTGCTGCCGCGTCTCCATCGCCTCGCCGAGGCGGCGCTCCCACGGACTCGGACCGGCGTCGGCAAGCCCGTGCTCGAACAGCAGGTGCAG
Organism: Mycolicibacterium neoaurum ATCC 25795; assembly: GCF_000691525.1. Taxonomy (GTDB): domain Bacteria; phylum Actinomycetota; class Actinomycetes; order Mycobacteriales; family Mycobacteriaceae; genus Mycobacterium; species Mycobacterium neoaurum. The sequence continues at coordinate 109,691 of NZ_JMDW01000002.1, read as the reverse complement.
GTGTGCATCGTCGGGCCGGAACATCCGGTTGTAGAGCGTCTGTTGGTCCGCCGGGTGGGCGCCGCGGCGCAGCAGCAGGGCGGCCAGGTCGTCGGCGGCCGGGTGGCGTGGCTGGCGTCGCGGCCCCTGCTCACCCTCGCCGAATACGCCCGTCAACACCGTGAAGGGTGTCGACATCCCCCGCCACAGATACCCGGCATCGGGGTCGGCGCCGGCGTCGAGCAGCAATTCGGCGGCGGCGATGCTGTCCCCACCGGGAACCCGGGCGTAGGCCAGGTACATCAGCGGTGTCCAGCCGAAGGGCCCACCGGCGGTCGATGCCAGGGCAGGGTCGTGCCGAAGCTGGACGGACAGTGTGCGGACATCGTTTGCGGCTGCGGCAGCCCACGGGTGGTCGATGACCAGTTCCGGGCGGTCACCGAGCAGCTCGGCGGCCGCCTCGCGGCGCGGTGGCGCATCGGTTCCGTCGTAACGCAGGCAGGCCAGCGCGCAGAACCGGTCGCCGGGATCGGCGGTGGACTCGTCGAAGCGGGACGGGTCGGTGCCCAGCTCGGTGACCGCGTCGAGGTAGCGCACCAGCGCGGGCCACCCGCTGAACCCGTACCGCCGGGCGGTGGCGTCCTTACCGCCGTCGCCGGCCTCCGCGAGCAGTGCGTCGAGCGAGGGGTTGTCAGGCAGCGAGCTGGCCATATCGGATCCCTTTCCCGTTGACTCTGCGGGGTGGGCGGTGCCTCCTCGCACTTTTGCACCGTGAGTGCAGAGTCGGCGCCTGCCGGCTACCCGCGGCCCTTGCCCGGCGGCCCGGCGAAGGCTTGGGCGATGGTCAGCCATTTCTGGGCATCGGCTCCGGTCGCCACGATATCGAGATCGCTCGGCGCTCGGCGTTGGGTGACCAGCATGCAGAAGTCCTCGGCGCTGCCGGTCACGGTCTGGGCGGCGTCCTCGGGTCCCCAGGACCACAGCTGCCCGTCCGGAGCGCGTAGTTCCACGTGAAACATTTCGGCCGGCGGGGTCAGTCCGTGTACAGAGAACGCGAAATCTCTTGTGCGATAACCGATATGAGCAATCGAGCGGAGACGGTCGGTGCCGGGCCTGCGGATTCCCAACGCGTCGGCGACATCGAGGCCGTGGGCCCAGGTCTCCATCAGCCGCGCGGTGGCCATCGACGTCGGGCTCATCGGCGGGCCGAACCAGGGCAGCTTTCGGCCGTCGGGGACGCCCAGCAGCGCATCGTGCAACCGGGTACGGTCGGCCCGCCAATTGGCCAGCAACTCGGCCGGGGGAGTGGCCGCCAGTCGCTCGGCGCCGGCATCGACGAAACCGAGCGGGTCCTTACCGGCCTCGGCGAGCACGGCGCCGAACGCGACCTCGTCGGTCGCCGACGCCCAAGCCACCCGGTCGGTCCACCACAGGTGGGCGATCTGGTGGGCGATGGTCCACCCCGGGGCGGGGGTGGCGGTGCGCCACTGCTGGTCGGACAACTCGGCAACCATGCTGTCGAGTTCGGCGCTCTCGGCGCGCAGATCTGCCACCACCGGCCCGGCATCAGCCATGGCTGAACTCTAGACCGGCCGGGTCCGCCTGCCGAGGCGGGCGTGTGCGGCCAAACCCACCAGGTAGAGCGCGGACCCGAGGAGCACCAGGGGAACCGACCGGCCGTCGGTCGGGATGAGCGCCGCCGCCAATGCGATCGCCGCGACGAAGGTCACCCAGAACAGCGCGTCCTGCACCGTGAACACATGGCCGCGCAACGCATCGTCGACGTCGATCTGCATCGCGCTGTCCGCGCACAACTTCACCACCTGCCCGGCGGCGCCGAGGACGAACCCGCAGGCGATCATCACGGGCATGTACAGCCAGGCGGCCAGCAGCTGAATGAGCGTCGCGAGCACCAGGGCACCGTTGGCCGTGCGGTAACGACCCCACCGCCCGACCGCGGCGGGCGTCAGCACGGTGGCCAGAAACGATCCGGTACCCGTCGCGGCGACGAACAGTACCGCGGTGCCGAGGCCGAGACCGGCGACCTCCTGATCGCCGCTATGGCGCACCATCACCAACACCAGCAGGGTGTTGATCCCGAACACCATCCGGTGGGCGGCCAACCCGCTCAGGGTCGCCGCGACGGTGGGCACGGCGGCGACGGTCCTGGCGCCGTGCACCCACCCGGTGGACACCGCATAGGCCACCGAACCGTGCACCGCGCGGGCGCTGTCGTCCGGACCAAGGGCGCGCGGAGCGAACCGCACCGACAGCACCAGGGCCAACGCCACCGGGATGGCGGCCAAGAAGATCACCGCCGCGGCGCCACCATCATCGGCACCGAGCAACCAGCGCGGCAACAACATGAAGTTGGCGCCGAGGAAGGTCGCCAGCGCGCCCGTCGCGGTGGCCACCGAATTCATGGTCAACACGTGATCGCGGGGCACCACGTGCGGTAGCGCCGCGGAAAGCCCGGACGAGACGAACCGGGTGAACCCGTTGACGATCAGCGCACCGGCCAACAGCGTCAGATCACCCGAGCTGACGGCCAAGGCCGCGCCGACGGCGAGCATCAGCAGCAGCCGTCCGGCATTGGCGCCGATGAGCACGGTTCGGCGGTCCCAGCGGTCCAACAGTGCCCCGGCGAACGGCCCGAGTGCTGAGTAGGGCAGGAACAGCACCGCGAACGCTCCGGCGATGGCCCACGGATGTGCGGCGCGCTCCGGGTTGAACAGCAATGCGCCGGCCAGTCCGGCCTGGAACAACCCGTCCCCGAACTGGCTGACCGCCCGCAATTCGAGCAGCCGCCGGAATTCGGGCAGCCCGCGCACCGTGTGCCATGTGCCCCCGGGAGTGCCGGTGTCAGTCATCAGATCGGGTCCTGTCCGGGCCGGCGAGTTATGACCCCGATCCACCCTACAAATATCTCGGCGAGCCGGTGAGCATGGCGCCGTGCTGGTGACATGATTGACCGATGGCGCATCCCGACGAACCGGAGGATTACCCGACGCCGACGGCACCGCGGGTGCGGGCGGGGACGCTGCTGCTGGCCGAAACCGACCTGCTGGAACCGACATTCCGTCGCACCGTCATCTACATCGTCGAACACAACGAGGGCGGCACGCTGGGTGTGGTGCTTAACAGGCCGAGCGAGACCGCGGTCTACAACGTCCTGCCGCAGTGGGCCGGGCTGGCGATCAAACCCAAGACGATGTTCGTCGGTGGCCCGGTGAAGCGGGATTCGGCGTTGTGCCTGGCCACCGTCCGGGTCGGCGTCGACATCACCGGGGTGCCCGGACTGCGCCACGTCCAGGGTCGGGTCTGCATGGTCGATCTGGACTCCGATCCGGAGGACATCGCGGCGGTGGTCGAGGGTGTGCGGATCTTCGCCGGGTACTCGGGCTGGACCGTCGGGCAGCTCGAGGGTGAGATCGAGCGCGACGACTGGATCGTGCTTTCGGCGTTGCCCTCGGATGTGCTCGCCGAACCGCGGGTCGATCTCTGGTCCCGGGTGCTGCGTCGTCAACCGCTACCGCTGGCGATGCTCGCGACCCACCCGATCGACCTGAGCCGGAACTGAGCTGACGGCGCTCAGCACGAGAGCGTGCACGAGGCGCACGAACCGCCGCAACCCCCACCGGCGTCGCGGGCAGCGGCCTGGGCGGCCTCCTTGCGGGCCACCACTTTGGCGCCCTGCCAGCAACCCGCGGCGACCGTCCCGATCGCTCCGATGACACACACGGGCAGCAACAGCATGGCCATGGTCGGCGCGGCGAGCGCCACCGCACCACCGGCCGCGAGCATCGCCGCGGCGGCGAACTGTGTCGGCGCCACTGCACGCAACACCTGACGAACGGGATCGTCGGCGAAGGGTTGCTTCAAGGACCACACAGCCGCGCCGGCGGTGGCGACGGCCACGACCAGGCAGAGGACCGCGGCAACAAGCATGGCTTCAGGATACGAGGCGGAGACGCTTCGGTGTTAGTTGGGGACGACCGGCCCGGTCCCGAGGCTTACCGGGATGGCGGCGGGCGCGACCGCGACGGGCGCGGGGACAACCGGTGCCGCGGCCGCGGGTGCCGCGGCAGCACCGGGAGCGGGGGCTGCGGGTGCGGGTGCGGAGACCCGGAAGCCATTGATGATCGCGTCGGTGGCGTCCGCGGCGGCCACGGATTGCGATTCGGATGTGGTGACCGACAGCGATACCAGGTAGCGATCGGCTCCCGAGGTCGCGATGATGTGGCGTCGCGAGGTGTTCAGGGTCATGTTGTTCTCGCGGTAGGTGCCCTCGATGATCGACGTCGGCACACCGGCCACCTCGGCGATCGATCCACCGGTTGCCCGCCACGCCGTGAGCTGTTGGCTGTCGACGAAGCCGTGCCGGATCGCTTCGCGCTGGTCGAAGTTCCCGACGAGCTTGTACACGACCACCTGGGCGTTGTTGCTGTACAGCCCGTCGCCGCCGACCCGGTCGGCGATGACGGCGAAGGCATCGGGGACGTTGGGATCGGGCACCTGGGTCCAGCCGGTCGGCCGGGGCAGCACGATGTTCAGCGCGGTGAACCCGGCAGGGGTCTGGGGCTCCAGCGTCACGTTCTGGCTGGTCAGGTAGTCACGGATGGTGCCGGCCGGATTCGGCGTCAGCGGCACCGATACCGGTCGCGGGGTGGCCGCGGTGCTGGTCGCCGCGCCGAGCTGCGGGGCGGCACCAGGCACACCTGGGGCTGCCGGAACAGCGGGGACGGCGGCCGGGGCGACCGGGCTGCCCGCCGCGATCGGCTGGGCGGGAGCGGCAGCAGCCGGGATCAGCGGTGCGGCTTGCGGCGCGACGGTGACGGTCTGGGTGACGGTGACCGGGGCGGGCGGCACGGGATGAGGGGGCAGCGGCTCGGCGCTCGCGGGGGTGGCCAGGCTCACCGCGCCGGCGAGGCCGGCTGCGGTCCCGGCGATGACAATCCGCCAGCGGCGCGCGTGCTCGTTCATCCTGACGTCGGTCCTTCCGGGTCGTTCGGTGCGTGGCGGGAATTGGATTCCGGCGGGTCAGGGGCCGACTGTAACCATGTCGGCGGGGCATCCGACAGCGTCGGGACCGAGCTGCAACCGGGTTCTGACCACCCTGCAACGCAACCTTTATCAACCCGTGGCCGAAGGGCACGCGAGCGGCGCTTATACCCTGTTCGACGTGACAGATCCCTCCGTCGACCCTGCCGACGCACCGCAGCACCGCTACTCCGCCGCGCTGGCCGGTGATATCGAGCTGGCCTGGCAACAGCGCTGGCAGCGTCTGGGCACCTTCCACGTGCCCAACCCGGTGGGATCGCTGGCACCCACCGATGGGTCGGCCGTTCCGGCGGACAAGATGTTCGTCCAGGACATGTTTCCCTACCCATCCGGGGACGGCCTGCATGTCGGGCACCCGCTCGGCTATATCGCCACCGACGTCTACGCCCGCTACTTCCGGATGACCGGCCGAAATGTCCTGCACGCCTTAGGTTTTGATGCCTTCGGACTGCCCGCCGAGCAGTATGCGGTGCAGACCGGCACGCATCCGCGCACCCGTACCGAGGCCAATATCGTCAACTTCCGCCGCCAGCTGGGCCGCCTCGGCCTGGGCCACGACTCGCGGCGCAGCTTCTCCACCACCGATGTGGACTTCTACAAGTGGACGCAGTGGATCTTCCTGCAGATCTACAACGCCTGGTTCGACCCCGAGCTCAAGCGTGCGCGCCGCATCGAGGAGCTGGTCGACGAGTTCGCCGACGGCACCCGGGCGCTGCCCGATGGTCGGGCCTGGGCGGACCTGACCAAAGCCGAGCGCGCCGATGTCATCGACGGCTACCGACTGGTCTACCGCGCCGACTCGGTGGTCAACTGGTGCCCGGGGTTGGGCACGGTGCTGGCCAACGAAGAGGTCACCTCCGACGGACGCAGCGACCGCGGCAACTTCCCGGTGTTCCGGAAGCGGCTGCGGCAGTGGATGATGCGCATCACCGCCTACTCCGATCGGCTGCTCGACGACCTGGATGTGCTGGACTGGCCAGACAAGGTCAAGGCCATGCAGCGCAACTGGATCGGCCGCTCCGTCGGAGCCCAGGTCCGGTTCGGCACGGCCGCCGGTGCCATCGAGGTGTTCACCACCCGGCCCGACACCCTCTACGGCGCGACGTACATGGTGCTGGCTCCCGAACACGAGCTGGTCGACGCGCTGACCGCCGCCGCCTGGCCGGACGGCACCGACGAGCGTTGGACCTACGGCGGCGCAACCCCGGCCGAGGCCATCGCGGCCTACCGGTCCGATATCGCGGCCAAGTCCGACCTGGAGCGCCAGGAGAACAAGACCAAGACCGGTGTGTTCACCGGGTCGTATGCCACCAATCCGGTGAACGGTCAACAGGTTCCGGTCTTCATCGCCGATTACGTGCTGGCCGGCTACGGCACCGGTGCGATCATGGCGGTGCCCAGTGGTGATCAGCGCGACTGGGAGTTCGCGAACGCGTTCGGGCTGCCCATCATCGAGGTTGTCTCGGGTGGCGATATCGCCGAGGCGGCCTACAGCGGCGACGGTGTGATGGTGAACTCCGGTGAGTTGGACGGGTTGACGGTCGCGGCGGCAAAGGAGGCGATCATCGCCCGGCTCGAAGCCGACGGCACCGGCCGGGCGCGGGTCGAGTACAAGCTGCGGGATTGGCTGTTCGCGCGGCAGCGGTACTGGGGTGAACCGTTCCCCATCGTCTACGACGCCGATGGCCGGGCCCACCCGCTACCGGAATCGGCTCTGCCTGTTGAACTTCCGGATATCCAGGATTACGCGCCGGTGATGTTCGACCCCGACGATGCCGACAGTGAACCCTCGCCCCCGCTGGGCAAGGCCACCGAATGGGTGCACGTCGACCTCGATCTCGGCGACGGGTTGCAGGCCTATACTCGCGACACCAATGTCATGCCGCAGTGGGCGGGCAGCTCGTGGTACGAGCTGCGCTATGCCGACCCGCACAACTCGGAAGCGTTCTGCGCCAAGGAGAACGAGGCCTACTGGATGGGACCGCGGCCCGAGATCCACGGGCCACAGGATCCCGGCGGGGTGGACCTGTACGTCGGTGGTGTCGAGCATGCGGTGCTGCATCTGCTGTACTCCCGGTTCTGGCACAAGGTGCTGTTCGATCTCGGCCACGTCAGTTCGTCCGAGCCATACCGTCGCCTGGTCAACCAGGGCTATATCCAGGCGTTCGCCTATACCGATGCCCGCGGTTCCTATGTACCCGCGGCCGAGGTCGTCGAACGTGACGGCAAGTTCTTCTACCCGGCCCCCGAGGGGGAGATCGAGGTCAACCAGGAGTTCGGCAAGATCGGCAAATCGCTGAAGAACTCGGTGTCCCCGGACGAGATCTGCGACGAGTACGGCGCCGACACCTTGCGCGTCTACGAGATGTCGATGGGACCGCTGGAGGCCTCGCGGCCGTGGGCGACCAAGGATGTCGTCGGGGCGCACCGGTTCCTGCAGCGGGTGTGGCGGGCCGTCATCGACGAGACCACCGGTGCGGTGCGGGTCACTGACGAGCAGGTCGGCGATGAGACCCTGCGCGCGCTGCACAGGACCATCGCCGGTGTGGCCGATGACTATGCGGCACTGCGCAACAACACGGCGGCAGCCAAGCTGATCGAGTACACCAACCACATCACCAAGGCGGCGGTGACGGCGCGGGCGGCCATCGAGCCGCTGGTGTTGATGGTCGCCCCGTTGGCCCCGCACCTGGCCGAGGAATTGTGGCGGAGATTGGGCCACGACGCATCGCTGGCGCACGGACCGTTCCCCGAAGCCGACGAGCGTTATCTGGTCGACGACACCATCGAATTGCCGGTCCAGGTCAACGGCAAGGTGCGCGGCAAGATCACGGTTGCCGCCGATGCGGACAGGGCGGCCTTGGAAGCGGCCGCGCGCGCCGACGAGAAGGTGCTGGCCTTCCTCGACGGGGCCACGCCCAAGAAGGTCGTCGTGGTTCCCGGCAAGCTGGTCAACCTGGTCGTCTGAGCGACCCCGACCAACGGTGGGGTTCGGCCCCCACCGTTGGTCTAGTTTCCGGCCCAGCTGCCGACGTATGGCGCTTCGTGCATACCGGAGTGCGGATACTGGATGACAGGGCCGCAGCGTGGCGGCGGAGATCCCGTCTGTGAGAACGCTTTACCGAATTGGCGGCCCGGTTTGGAGCGCGCAATGTCGGACAACCGGATCGTCGTCTACAAGGGGCCCGGCCAGGTGGCCGTGGAAACCCTGCCCTATCCCAAGCTCGAGGTGCCCGCCGAGGTGGCGAGCGCGATGGGAATGAGCCGCAAGGCCGACCACGCGGTCATCCTCAAGTGCGTGTCGACCAACATCTGTGGTTCCGATCAGCACATGGTCCGTGGCCGGACCACCGCCCCCGTCGGCCAGACCCTCGGTCACGAGATCACCGGTGAGATCGTCGAGAAGGGTTCCGACGTACAGTTTCTCGAAGTCGGGGATATCTGCTCGGTGCCCTTCAACATCGCGTGCGGACGATGCCGGAACTGCCGCGAGGGACAGACCGGCATCTGTCTGAACGTCAACCCGGCACGGGCCGGATCGGCATATGGTTACGTCGACATGGGTGGCTGGCTCGGCGGCCAGGCCGATTACGTGATGGTGCCGTTCGCGGATTTCAACCTGCTGAAGTTCCCCGATCGCGATGCCGCGCTTGCCAAGATTCGCGATCTGACCATGCTCTCGGACATTTTTCCGACCGGTTATCACGGCGCCAAGACCGCCGGTGTCACCACCGGGTCGACGGTCTACGTCGCCGGTGCGGGCCCGGTCGGGCTGGCCGCCGCGTACTCGGCGCATCTGCTGGGTGCGGCGGTGGTGATCGTCGGTGACCTCAACGCGGACCGGCTGGCCCAGGCCCGGTCGTTCGGTTGCGAGACCGTCGACATCAGCGCCGATGCGACCCTCGAGGAGCAGATCGCCGAGATCCTGCACACCGACGAGGTCGACTGCGCGGTGGACGCGGTGGGGTTCGAGGCGAGCGGGCACGGCCATGATGCCGGTGAGCAGCCCGCCGCCGTGCTGAACTCCATCATGAACGTGACCAGGGCCGGTGGATCGCTGGGCATCCCCGGTCTGTACGTGACCGGTGATCCGGGCGGCACCGATGATGACGCCAAGCACGGCACGCTGAAGGTGCGGCTGGGCCTCGGCTGGGCCAAGAGCCACAGCTTCTACACCGGCCAGTGCCCGGTGCTTAAGTACAACCGCGGCCTGATGATGAGCATCCTGCACGACAAGGCGCATATCGCCGATGCGGTGAACGCGACGGTGATCGGTCTGGAGGACGCGCCCGATGGCTATGCCGCGTTCGATTCGGGGGTCGCGCAGAAGTTCGTGCTCGATCCGCACGGGATGGTGCCGGCCTAGCGGGTGTTGATTTCGGCGCGCTCACGCTCGCTCACCGAGCGCGGGCGCGCCGAAATCACGGGTTCGGGCGGACCGTGAGCTCGTGGATGTGCCCGTCCCGTGGCGCGTTGACCGCCTGGGCGACCAGCAGTCCCACCGTGGCGGGACGCAGGAAGCGGTCTGGGTCGTAGGTCTTGCCCTCGTAGGCCACCAGGTCGCGCTGCATCTCCGAATCGGTGCGCCCGGGGAACACCGAGGTGACCCGCAGCGCCGGCTCGTCGGTCCGCAACGAGTCGGCGAACGCGCGGAGCGCGAACTTGCTCGCCGAATAGGACGCCATGTTGGCCGAGACCTTCTGTCCGGCACCGGAGTTGATGAACACGACGTGCCCGCCCGCGGCCCGCAGCGCCGGAAGCAGAGCCAGGGTCAGGGCGACCGCACCGGTGACGTTGATCTCGAAGCTCGCCCGCCACTGCTCGGCGGTGGACTCGGCGACCGGTCCGGGGTAGAGCACGCCGGCGTTGTGCACCAGCACGTCGAGCTCGGCGAGCACCTCGGCGGCGGACTCGATGGACTCCTGATCGGTCAGGTCCAAGGGCCAGGTGGGAGCCCCGAGCCGCTCGGCGACGGCGTCCAGCCGGGTCGACGGCCGGCCGGCGAGCAGCAGGGTGTGCGTCGGAGCGAGGGCATCGGCGATGGCCGATCCGATCCCGCCGCCGGCGCCGGTGATCAGAGCTGTGGGCACAGGAGAAAACAGTACCGACCCTGCACGCCGGGCCGCGGCGTCGCATTATTGATGCGATGCCACCGGACCCAAGCTTCGCCCCCACTCAGCTCGCCGCGCGAGCGGCCTATCTGCTGCGCGGAAACGACCTCGGTGTGATGACCACCGCGGCCCCTCTGCTCTACCCGCACATGTGGAGCTGGGATGCGGCCTTCGTGGCCATCGGACTGGCCCCGCTGAGCGTCGAACGCGCCGTCGTGGAACTGGACACCCTGCTCTCGGCCCAGTGGGGCAACGGGATGATCCCGCATATCGTGTTCGCCAACGGCGTCGACGGGTACTTCCCGGGTCCGGCGCGCTGGGCGACCTCGGCGCTGGCCGTCCACGCCCCGCGTACCCGGCACACCTCAGGGATCACCCAGCCGCCGGTGCACGCCATCGCGGTGCAACGCATCCTGGACCGCGCCAAGGCACGCGGCCGCTCGACCCGGGCGGTGGCCGAGTCTTTCCTGGACCGGCGGTGGGGTGATCTGGTGCGGTGGCACCGGTGGCTGGCCGAGGCGCGCGACCCGGATCAGCGGGGCCGGATCACGCTCTATCACGGGTGGGAGTCCGGCATGGACAACTCACCGCGCTGGGACAGTTCGTATGCCAACGTGATTCCCGGGGACGTGCCGGAGTATCAGCGCGAGGACAACAAGATCAACACCGATGCCACCCAGCGTCCGTCCGATACCGAGTACGACCGTTACCTGTGGCTGCTGGAGGAGATGAAGGCCGTCCGCTACGACGACGATCTGCTGGCCAAGACGATGAGCTTCGCCGTGGAGGACGTCTTCGTCTCGGCGATCTTCTCGGTGGCCTGCCGGGTCCTGGCCGAGATCGGCGAGGACCATCGGCGTTCTCCGGCGGATATCCGCGACCTCTATTCCTGGGCCGATCGCTTCCGCGCCGGCGTCGTCGAAACCACCGAAGGAAGAACCGGTGCCGCAAGGGATTTCGACGTACGTGCCGGCTCCTGGGTAGCCACCGAGACGATTGCTCAGTTCGCCCCGCTGCTGTGCGGCGGACTTCCGCACGACAAGGAACGTGCGTTGCTGCGACTGCTGGACGGTCCGCGCTTCAGCAGCCACCCGGACCTGCGGTACTCGCTGATCCCGTCCACCTCACCGGTTTCCCGGGACTTCCGCGCGCGGGAGTATTGGCGCGGACCCGTCTGGCCGGTGACGACGTGGTTGTTCTCATGGTGTTTCGCCCGCCGCGGTTGGGCCGAGCGCGCGTTGACGCTTCGCCAGGAGGGACTTCGGCAGGCCAGCGACGGCACCTTCGCCGAGTATTACGAGCCGTTCACCGGTGAGCCGCTGGGCAGCATGCAGCAGTCCTGGACCGCCGCCGCAGTGCTGGACTGGCTGGGCTGAGTCAGGTCGGGGACTGGTCGGCCAGGCGGTCCAGTGAGCCCAACGCCGCTGTCAGCGTTGCCTTGTCCTCGGCGCTGAGCCCCGCGAGCAGGCCGCCCAGAAAGGCGCGCCGCGCCTCGAGGGCCTCTCGGTGCTGTACCAGTCCGCGCGGGGTCACCTCGACCAGGACGGCCCGCAGGTCGGACGGGTCACGCGAACGCTTGACCAGACCCAGCTTCTCCAGCCGCCGGATCGCCACGGTGGTGGTGGGTGTACGAACCCGTTCGTGGGCGGCCAGTTCCGTCATCCGGATCGGACCACTTTCCAGCAAGGTCAACAAGATCGAGAGCTGTGCGAGGGTCAGGTCGGCACCGGGCGCGTTCCCCGCGCCGCGATTATCGCCACGGCGCAGCACCGAGAACAGCTTGGAGAGCACACGTTGGAGCTCCCCTGCCAGTTCCTCGGTCTGCGGTTCGGTCTCGACCATAATTTCGCCAGTCTAACCTGTCCGCCTCGGACGGGCGGTAATGCGCGAGATTCGGTTTCGGGTCACAGCACCTGGTCAAGGAACCGGCGCAACCGGTCGGTTTCGGCGCTCGCGAAGATCTGCTCGGGCGGGCCGGACTCGACGACCTTGCCCTCGTCCATGAACACCACGGAGTCGGCTGCCGAACGCGCAAAACCCATCTCGTGGGTCACCACCACCATCGTCATGCCGGTGGACCCCAGATCGGCGATCAGCTCCAGTATCCCCTTCACCAGTTCGGGATCCAGCGCCGAGGTCGCCTCGTCGAAGAACATCACCTGGGGCGACATCGCCAACGCGCGGGCAATGGCGACTCGCTGCTGCTGACCACCGGACAGCGTGGACGGACGGACGTCGGCCTTGTGCCGCAACCCGACCCGGTCCAACTGGGTGAGTGCGAGCTCGCGCGCCTCGTCGGTGGACATCCCTTTGAGTCGGCGCGGTGCCATCGCGACGTTCTCGACCACGGTGCGGTGCGGGAACAGGTTGAACTGCTGGAAGACCATGCCGATGCGTTGGCGGAGCTTGTCGGGATTGTCGGTGAGCACCGATGTGCCGTCGAGCAGGATGTCACCGCGGTCGGGCTCGTAGAGCCGGTTCAGGGTGCGCAGCAACGTCGACTTGCCCGATCCGGAGGGGCCGATGACGGCGGTGGTGGTGCCGGCCGGTACCGCGAGGTCGATACCGCGCAACACCTGGTTCGGACCAAACGACAGGTGAATATCCCTGGCGGCCAGCGATACTGCCTGAAGCTGCGCGCTTGCCATCAGATCATCTCCTGCTGGATGGGGGCGGGCTGCTTACCGGTACGCAACCGGGCGTCGATCACGTTGACCAGGTGGGTCAGCGGAATCGTCAATGCGAGATAGAACAGCCCGGCCGCCACCAGCGGTGAGAGATTACCGGTCTGCGCGTTGAGGTCTCGGCCCACCTGGAACAGTTCGCGCTGGTTGGCGACCAGGCCCAGGAAGTACACCAGCGAAGAGGCCTTCAGCAGTGAGATGAACTGGTTGACCAGTGCAGGCAGCACCCGTCGGATGCCCTGCGGGATGATCACCAGCTTCATGGACTCCGAATAACTGAAACCCAGTGCGCGCGACGCTTCCATCTGTCCGGTCTCGACGCTCTGGATTCCCGAGCGGAAGATTTCACCGACATAGGCCGCCGACATCAGCCCGAGGGCGGCGATACCGAGGGGATAGGGGTTGTTGCCCGTCAGCTCCCCGACGATGGGCCCGATACCGAGACCGATGATGAGGATGATCACCACCTCGGGCAGCCCGCGGAAGATATCGGTGTACACCCGGGCGGGCCAGCGCAGCAGGCGAGACCGGGAGATGCCCGCCACCGCCAACAACAATCCGAGCACGACCCCGATCACGGCCGCGCCCGCGGTGAGCAACAGGGTGTTCGGCAGGCCGGTCTTGAACAGATCGGGGATGGCCTGGCGGTACAGATCCCAGTCCAGGAAGGTGTCGGCCAGTTGTCCGAGAACGGATTTCCGTGCCGTCGGCGTGGCCGGTTCGGCCGGTGCCCGCTCGGCGGCGATCTGTGCGAAGTCGGGTAGTTGCGGTTCGGGGGCGGCCTTGGATCCGGGTTTCCATCCCGGTGGTAGGGCGCGGGGCACCCAGTCGGTGTACAACCGGGCCCACGTCCCGTCGGCGATGACGGCGTCGAGTCCCGCGTTGAGGGCGTCGATCAGCGGCCGGTTCTCCTTGGCGACCGCATACGCGACGAAATTGTCCAGACTGAAGGTGTTCTCGATGATCGTCGCCGGATCGCCCGGCTGCACGGTCCCGACAGCCTGCTGCGAAGGTGCCACCCAAGCGTCGATCTGGCGGGTCTTGAGGCTGCCGTAGACGGTGTTGTAGTCGGGGAACTTCACCGGGTCCAGGCCGAGCGTGTCGACGACGTAGGCCTCCTGCACGGTGCCCTGGACCACGCCGATGCGCTGCCCGGGTCCGAGCTGGGAGAAGCTCGTGATCGACGAACCGGCCGGCACGACGAGGGAGAAATAGCCGAAGTCGTAGCCATTGGTGAATCCGACGGTGTTGCGTCGGGCGTCGGTGGTGGTGATCGATGACGAGCCCACGTCGAAGCGGCCGGAAGCCACCTGTGCCAACAGACCGGAGAAGTCGGTTCCGACGAAGTTCACCCGCAGGCCCAACTTCTCGGCGACGGCGCGCAACACCTCGTTGTCGAAACCGGTGAACTGTCCGGTCGCGTTGATACAGATGCTGGGCGGCGCGTCGGAGAGCGTCCCGACCGTCAACACGCCCGGTGTGCCGAGACCCAATGCATTGACGTCGATGCGATCGAGCGGTTCGACACCGGGGGTGGTGTATTTGTCGGCGCCGGGCCCCTGCGCGGCGGCGGCCAGATTGGTCGGCAGTGCGCTGGCACTGTCGACACCTGGTGGCGCGCATTGGTCGGCGCCCGCGGGAGCGGCCATCCCGACCGCGCACACCAGAAACGCGAGCACCAGCGCGAGCACCAGGTGCCCGGTCCGGCGGAGCATCGAGGTCATGGGAGCCCAACGTAGCCGCTGCGCCCGCGTGGGCGAAGTCTTCAACTCATTCCGACAGCAATCGAAGCGACCGGGACCGATCAGCCCTGTGCGCGCTGATCTCGCCACCGCACCAGCGCTTCGGCGAGGCCCAGGTCGTAATCGGGTCCGTTGACGCCGATGGTCAGCAGGGTGACGCCCAGCCCGACGAGCGCCTCGGCTCCGGCCAGCGCCGCCTCGACGCTCTTCTCCGGAACCCCGGAGGACCGCTCGATGGCGCCGGGATCACGGCCCACGTCGGCGCAGTGGGAGTCCAGCACCTCGGCCAGACCGGGGTAGGTGTCGGCATCGGTGAAGCCATGCCAGATGTGCGCGTGCTCGGCGACCAGACGCAGCGTCTTGCGCTTACCCTGACCGCCGATCAGGATCGGGATCTCGCGCACCGGTGCGGGGTTCAGCTTGGCCAGCCGGGACCGGATCCGGGGGAGGTCTGCGGCAAGGTCGTCCAGCCGGCTACCCGCGGTGCCGAACTCGTAGCCGTACTCGTCATAATCCTTCTGCTTCCAGCCGGATCCGATGCCCAGGATCAGCCTGCCGTCGGAGATGTTGTCGACGGTGCGCGCCATATCGGCCAGCAGCTCGGGGTTGCGATAGGAGTTGCAGGTGACCAAGGCGCCGATCTCGATGCGGGAGGTCTGTTCAGCCCAGGCGGCGAGCATCGTCCAGCACTCGTAATGCGCACCGTCGGGATCGCCGTACAGCGGGAAGAAGTGGTCCCAGTTGAAGGCGACGTCGACGCCCATGTCCTCGGCGCGCCGCACCGCGTCGCGGATATGGCCGTACCCGGGCGAGTGCTGGGGTTGTAGCTGCACGGCGATGCGCACGGGGCGCTCGGTGGAAGTCATGGTCAATCAATACCCCGTGCGCGGTGATTACACGCCGATACTGCCGCCGTCTCGCCAGACCGCCACCACCGAGGGCTTGGCGGTGCCGTTGCCGCCCTCGGGCCACCGCGACAGCGGGTCGTCGATGCTGTTGTCGTCGTTCTCGCCCGGGTGCTGCACACACACGGTGACCAGGTCGTCGGTGATGACCGGCCCGCAGGTCTCGGCCCCCAGCGGCACGGTCAGGAATTGCTTGGTCAGTCCGCGGCTCGGCCCGTCCAGGGAGACCGCGAAAAGTCCGTCGTTGGAGTCCAGTGCGTTGCCGTCGGTGGACACCCACAGGTTGCCGTGGCTGTCGAAGGCCAGGTTGTCCGGGCAGGAGATCGGGCTGACCTTGGTCTTGTCGAAGCCACCGAAGTAGCTGTCGGCCGCCTCCGGGTCACCGCAGACCAACAACAGCTCCCAGGTGAAGTCGGTCCCGGTGTGGTTGTCGGTGATCTCCAGCACCTGGCCGTTCTTGTTGTCGTTGCGCGGGTTGGCGGCGTCCGGTCCGGCCTTGCCGTCGGCGCCCCGGTTGCTGTTGTTGGTCAGTGCGACGTAGACCTTGCCGCTCCTGGGGTTGGCCTCGAAGTCTTCGGGCCGATCCATCTTGGTGGCCCCGGCCTTGTCCCCGGCGAAGCGGGTGAAGACTGCGACCTCCTCGGCCGACATGCCGTCGACCAGAGATTGGGCCGTCCCGCCCGGCCCGGACCGCAACAGCGGAATCCAGGAACCGGTGCCTGCGAACTTCCCGGCGGCCGGCAGGGCGCCGGAGCCGTCGATCTGGTCGGCCGGGATATCGCTGGACAGCTTCGCGACGTACAGCGTGCCCTCGTCCAGGATGGTCATGTTGTGCGCCATGTTGCCTGGCTGAATCTTCTTGGCGGAGACGAACTTGTACATGTAGTCGAACCGCTCGTCGTCGCCGGTGTACGCGACGACGGTGCCGTCGTCGGCGACGTGGATGGTGGCGGCCTCGTGCTTGAAGCGACCCAGCGCGGTGTGCTTGATCGGTGCCGACGCCGGATCCCACGGATTGAGTTCGACGACGTAGCCGAAGCGGTGCAATTCGTTGGGAGTCTTGGTGATGTCGAAGCGCGGGTCGAAGGTCTCCCACTTGCGTTCGGTCGGTTCGGATTCGACGCCGTAGCGCTTCAATCGGTCGGCGGTCACACCGGTCGGCGCCGGTGCCCCGGCGGGCGCGCCGAAGTAGGAGTTGAAGTTCTCCTCACCGGAAAGCACCGTGCCCCAGGGTGTCACACCGCCAGAGCAGTTGTTGACGGTGCCCAGCACCTCGCGGCCGCTGGCGTCCGCGGCGGTCTTGAGCAGGTCGGTGCCCGCGGCGGGCCCGACAATGGTGAACGGGGTGTCGGCCGTGATCCGGCGGTTGTAGCGACCGAGTACCGGACGCAGACCGTCGGCGGTGCGCTGCACCTCGACCACCGAAAGGCCGTGTGCGGCAATGCCTATCTCGAACTGTTCGCGGGTCGGGTTGTCGGCGTCATAGCCCGGGTGCATGAACTGCTCGGTGGTGTACTCGTGGTTGGTCACCAGCAGGAATCGGTCGTTGCTTCCCTCGATGGGCAGCAGGCCGGCGAAGTCGTTGTTGAATCCGAACTGCTGACGCTGCGCGGCCGCGCTCTGCCGGTTCACGTCGAAGACGGGTGCGCCGGGCAGCACCGGATCACCCCAGCTGATCACTACCGACTGACGGTAACCGTCGGGGATCACCACGGCGTCCTCGCTGTTGGGGGCCACCGGGGTGAAGTTCATCCCGGCCGGTACCGGCGGCTCCGCGGGTGCGGCCGATGACGATGTCGCCGCCGTGTCGGATCCGCTGCTCGAGCAGGCGGCCAGTGCCGAGCCTGCGCCGACCGCCAGTACGGCCATACCGGCGGTTTTGAGCGCCGACCTGCGCGATACCGCGGCCAGCACCTCGCCGAAATACTCGTTGTCGCTGGTGTTCGGCACCGGCTTGGAGCAGGCATCGCCGCAACGGTAGCGGCAGGTGACATGTTGACGCGACGACCGACCGTCATGTGCGACAAAAAGGTTCAGCGGTATGAGCGCCATGGCGTGCGAGGATCCTTCCACCCGAAAGACCGCTCGTGGGCTGGACGAACGGTTCGCGGCAGAAAGCTACGGCAGCCGGGCTAGCAATCGGCAAGCAGCAGGTTAACGGAAGTCAACAACTCTTACCGCGCCAGCACACCGCGCAGGATCTCGATCAGCTTGACCGGTTGGTCGCCCTGCACGGAGTGCCCGGCGTCGGCGACGATGTGGGTCTGCAAGAAGCCGGGGGCGTTGGCGGCGAACGCCTCGGCGTCCTCGTCATTGACGAAATGGGAGTTGGCTCCGCGCACCAGGGTGGTCGGCATGGTGATCGATGCGACATCGTCCCAGAGACCCTGGAAGGAGGCGGGCATGCCGGCACTGTCGTCCCCGGCGGGCCGGCGCATGGTGTCGTAACGCCATGTCCAGGTGCCATCCTCGAGACGCTTGGCATTGTGAAAGACGCCCCGGCGCAGGGATATCCGGTCGCGGTGTGGGGCGGCGGCGATGGTGACGTCGAGCATCGCCTGAAACGACGGGAAGGTGCGCTCACCCTGCACCAGTGCCACCGCGCCGAGCTGCGCCTTGGACATCTGCTCGTGGCGCTCGGGGGCCGAGGGCGTGACGTCGACCAGGACCAGTTCCTTGACCAACGCGGGCTCGGTGGCCGCGATGCGCAGCGCGGTCAGTCCGCCCAGCGACATTCCGACCACCAAGCGCGCATCGGGCGCGTGCTCACGCAGCACCGGCGCGATGATGTCGGCGTTGATCTTGGGTCCGTAGTCACCATCGGTGCGCCAGGCCGAGCGCCCGTGCCCGGGCAGGTCGATGGCCAGGGCGGGCAACCCGAGTCCGAGAACGACGGTGTCCCAGGTGTGGGCGTTCTGACCGCCTCCGTGCAGGAAGACCACCTGCGGGCTTTCGTGACCCCACTTGATGGCGCTGATATCACCGAGGTCCAGCCGGCCGGCGCTGGGCAGCGGCCCGGCGACCCCGGCCTGTTCGGCGTTCTCGGGCAGCAGGGCGAACTCGTCGAGTTCCAGGAGGTCATCGTCGGAGAACATGAACCGACTGTATAGAAGTGGGTGGACCACTCATCCGAAGACGTGTTGTGGGGGCGGCGGGTCGGCGAAGATCGCCGGGACGACGAAGGTGTGTAGATAGCGGCGAGCGGTGTCGGCCGTCTTCGATCCCGGGACGATGCCGAGTAGCAGTGTCAATGCGGTCGTCATCAGAAACGTGGCGATATCGCCGGGCGCCAGCCCGGGGCGGAACACGTCGTCGGAATGCTCGGTGACCGCGTCGACGAGTTGTTCGATCTGCTCGGGTAGTCCGCTGGCATGAGCCACCAGGTAGGCCATGGTGCCCTCATCGGTCTGCTCGGACATGGTGCTGAGCAACGGGTCGTTGATCAGCTCGGTGGACACGATGACCAGACTCTCCACCAGAAGCGTTGCGATATCGGCATTCTCGGGTAAGCGCGCCAGGATGGCCCGCTGGTGATACTCGGTGCGGCGATGCACGAGCGCCTCCAACAGCTTCTGCCGATTGGGGAAATGCTGATACATGGCGGCGCGCGAGTATCCGGCCCGGCGGGCGATGAGTTCCATCGTGGAGGCCTGGAAACCGCGATCGAGAATGAGCTCCTCCGCGGCGTCCATTAGTACCGTGCGCGCCTCGTCGGCGCTCATGCCGCCCCCTACGGGTCTGCCCCGGGGGCGGCGTGCGGGTGTGGCGGACACCCGCCGAGATTAGCGCGAGCAATATATAGACAGCTAAACCCTGGTGTCTATATATTACGCCTGGCTGGTGCGGATACCGGAGATGAGGGGGATGGGACGTGGGAGTTCATCGGGGTCTGTTCGGCGCGGCGGGCTGGTTGTCGGCGGCCGCGGTGGCGGTGATCATGCTCGTGCCGGCTCCGGACGCGGCGGCCTCACCGGACTCGGAAATCGGTCGATCGAACACGGTTGAGAGTTCCGCGCAACGTGGTGCCTCTGGTGAGACTGCCGAGGGCAGCGAGAACGCCGACCCCGCCGATCGCGGGCCGGTGGAAGGGCAACGCACGGATGACTCCGACTCCGAGTCCGCCGATGACGGCGACGTTCGCGTCGGTAGAGCCGGTGATGACCCGCTCGAGCCGGTGTCCGCGACGCGTGAGTCACCACGGCGAACGGTCATCACCGAGACCGCAGACCGAGATCTGATCGCGCAGGACCGCAGTGACAAGGGAGGCGATGCCGCCAAACACCGCGCCGACGATAAGGACGGCGACGTCCGCGAAATCGACGACCGGAAGAGCACAGCGGTCGTCACTTCCGCATCCGGCGATCTGACGGCACCGGCGGCCGTCGCAGACGCCGGGTCGGCGACCCCCGCGGACGCGGTGATAACAGCGCCCCCGACGGGTGCACCGCCGCTGGTCAACGTGATCGGTTCGATGGTGCTCAATCTGCTGATGGGTGCCATCCATCTGATCGACGGGCCACCGACACTGCCACCCGGATCCACCGTCACCGTCCGAACGTCCACACTCGACGTACCCGTCGCCGGCGGCCGAACCGTGCAAGCCGACTGGTACTTCCCCAAGGATGCCGACCAGTCCACGCGCCTGATCTACCTGCAGCACGGGTTCATGGCCAGCGGTCCCATGTACAGCTACACCGCCGCCCGGATCGCCGAACGGACCAACAGCATCGTGGTCGCGCCCTCGCTGTCGTCGAACTTCTTCGATCCGGCAGCTGCGTGGGTGGGTGGTGACCCGATGCACCGGGCTGTGGCCGAACTCTTCGTCGGCGATCGAGAAGCGTTGGTGCAGAGCGCACGTGCCGCAGCCGGGTATCAGATCGTGCTGCCGCAGACGTTCGCCTTCGTCGGTCATTCCGCGGGCGGCACCCTTGTCACCGCGGCTGCCGGTTACCTGGCCCGAAAGGACGAACTCGATGATCTGGTCGGTCTGGTGCTCTTGGACGGTGTGGAACCGGCGAGTTCCCGGGCGGTCTCTAATGCATTGAGCGCGTTGACCGGAGAGCACGAGCGACCGATCTATCTCGTCTCGTCGCCACGCTACTTCTGGAGCCGGGGTGGCGACATGGCCGACAAGCTGCAGGCGGCTCGCCCCGACCGATTCAATGGCGTCTCCCTGGTCGGTGGCCTGCACACCGACTACTCCCAGAGCGGAAATATGTTGCTGCAGTTCGCCCAGTACGTCATCACCGGCTTCTCGGCCGAACACAATGTCCAGGCGGCGGCCGATATCTCCATCGGCTGGCTCGACGACCTGTTCGACGGCACCCGCGACGGGCTCTATGGTGCCCCCGGCCAGAGCTTCGAGATCGCCACACGAGCCGGTACGGCCGAGGCGGTGGTGTTTCCACTGGGACCGGATCAGGGATCACCGCTGCAACGCCTTGTCGATGGATTCTTCGCGATCATCTTCGACTGGGCGGGACGAAATGTGTTCGTGTACGAGCCGATGCCGGTCTGAGTTGATCAATGCACTGCGCCCACCGCGCGGGATGTGGTCCCGGCGGTGGGCGCAGTTGTCAGAGCGGGAGGATCAGCCCTCGATGAAGGCTTCCAGCTGGGCGCGGGCGACGTCGTCGGCCAGCTGCTTGGGCGGGCTCTTCATCAGGTAGGCCGAGGCGGGCATGATCGGGCCACCGAGGCCGCGATCCTTGGCGATCTTGGCCGCGCGCACGGCGTCGATGATGATGCCCGCGGAGTTGGGGGAGTCCCAGACCTCGAGCTTGTACTCCAGGTTCAGCGGCACATCACCGAACGCGCGACCCTCGAGGCGGACGTAGGCCCACTTGCGGTCGTCGAGCCAGGCGACGTAATCCGACGGTCCGATGTGGACGTTCTTGTCGTAAACCTTATCCGCCAGCGAGCCGTTGAGGTTGCTGGTGACGGCCTGGGTCTTGGAGACCTTCTTGGACTCCAGGCGCTCACGCTCGAGCATGTTCTTGAAGTCCATGTTGCCGCCGACGTTGAGCTGGTAGGTGCGGTCCAGCGTGACACCGCGATCCTCGAACAGCTTGGCCATCACGCGGTGGGTGATGGTGGCACCGACCTGGCTCTTGATGTCGTCGCCGACGATCGGCACACCGGCGTCTTCGAATTTCTTGGCCCACACCGGGTCCGAGGCGATGAACACCGGAAGCGCGTTGACGAAGGCGACTTTCGCGTCGATGGCGCACTGGGCGTAGAACTTGTCGGCCTCTTCGGAACCGACGGGCAGGTAGGAGACCAGGACGTCTACCTTGTTGTCCTTGAGCACCTTGACGACGTCGACGGGCTCGGCATCGGAGACCTCGATGGTCTCGGAGTAGTACTTGCCGATGCCGTCGAGGGTCGGGCCGCGCTGGACGATGATGTCGGTCGGCGGAACGTCAGCGATCTTGATGGTGTTGTTCTCCGACGCCGAGATCGCCTCTGACAGATCGAAGCCCACCTTCTTGGCATCGACGTCGAATGCGGCGACGAACTTCACGTCGCGCACATGGTACGGGCCGAACTTGACGTGCATCAGGCCTGGTACGGAAGCGTTCTCATCGGCGTCGCGGTAGTACTGCACACCCTGGACCAGAGAGGATGCGCAGTTGCCGACTCCGACAATCGCGACCCTGACCTCGTTGGGCGCGGTGGTCTCGGACATGGGTGTTCTCCTTCTCCTGCTGAAATTCCGGTGCTGGTTACGGCTGCGGTTCGGGTGGGCTCTGTGCGACGCGTTCGGCCGCGATCAACTCGTTGAGCCATTTCACTTCGCGTTCACTGGACTCCAGGCCCAGCTGGTGAAGCTGCTTGGTGTAGCGGTCCAGTGAGGTGCTGGCCCGTGCGATCGCCTCGCGGAGACCTTCGCGGCGTTCTTCGACCTGTCGCCGCCGGCCCTCCAGGATGCGCATGCGTGCTTCGGCCGGAGTCCGGTTGAAGAACGCCAGGTGGACGCCGAACCCGTCGTCGGTGTAGTTCTGCGGTCCGGTGTCGGCGACCAATTCGGTGAAGCGCTTCTTTCCCGCATCGGTCAGCTGGTAAACGCGGCGAGCTCGCCGCATCTTCGGGGTGCCGTCGGGTGCCGCGTCCTCGACGATGAGGCCATCGGCCTGCATGCGCCGAAGTGCCGGATACAGCGACCCGTAGGAGAACGCCCGGAACGCGCCCAACAGACCCGTCAGGCGCTTGCGAAGTTCGTACCCGTGCATCGGCGACTCCAGCAGGAGGCCCAGAACGGCGAGCTCCAGCATCGAATCACCTCCCCAGACGGCCGACCGCTACGACGGATCGACACCTCGGCGAAGTGTATCGCGCCGATATAACCAACGCCACTGGGACATCACGACGACGCGATCACCGGGGATCGGCTGGGTGTCTTGCGGGTGAATTACCCGGCGCCGCGAGCCCTAGGAGCTCGGGTAGTTGATGCGCTTGACGGTGGCATCGCCGTTGAACTCGATATACCCGCTGTTACCGAAGTTCGGTGTGACGTAAATGCTGATTTCGATGCTCTCCGGCGGCGCCGTCATATCGGTGTTGGGACCGATGCTGACATGGAGGGACTTCACCTCGGCCGGATCGATGCCGAGGGTCTGCGGGGCGCCGCGGATGAGGCCGACGAACTTCGGTACGTCGAATGCCGCCAGGTCCACCACCCGCGCGTCGCTGCCGGTGCTGGTCTCGGACGGGTCATCCCACCCGCCGCGGTAGCTGTAGCTGAGCACCCTGCGTGGTTCGTTGGGATCGGGGCGTTCCAGCGACGCGTAGTCGTCGAAGATCGTCAGGTCGTAGCCCTTGGTGTCGCCGAACTTCTGACGCATCTGTTCGAACAGGCCGTTCAGCCCACCGAGCGACTGCAGCTGGCGCGGCGCGGTGAGCACTGTCGCCGGGATGCCGTCGGACTTCGCGCCGGGGTCGGTCTGGAAACTGAACGGTGACGAGGTGTTCCCGTACAGCCCCCAGCCCACCGCGATGCCGAAGATCACCAACACCGCCGCGGCCGCGGCGCGGATACCCCAGCCCGCTCCTGCACCCATCGCCCGAGCGGTTCGTTCGGGTTTCAGGTCGGGCAGTTTCACCGGTGAGCTACCGGTCTGCAGATCGCTCACCAGCGATTGCAGCTCGCCGAGGGTCGCGGCGGTGGTGGCGGTGGCCACCCGCTGACGGTGTTCCTCCATGGACAGCTGTCCCTCGGCCATCGCAGTGTCGAGCACCTTGCAGGTGTCGTCACGGTCGGAGTCCCTGGCCCGGGTTCCCGCAGTCTGTCGTGTTGCCACGAGAGGATCGTAGGACTCAGCTGGGCTTTTCGATACGGAGCACCGTGCCGGCCGGGTCGAGGTAGATATAGCCGTTGGTGCCGCCGTCGGTGGACACCCGGACCAGCAGCTCGAGCCCGCCGGGGCCACCGTCGGGACCGCTGACGTGGTCCACGTCGAGGTAGGTGTCCATCACATCGGTGGGAGCGATGCCCAGCGTCGCCGGGGCGGCGTTCCACGCGGCGACCGCCGCGGGGACGTCGAAGGCCGCCAGATCGGTCAGGTCGTCGCCATCGGAACGCGCTCTGCTCGACGGTTCGCCCCAGCCGCCCTGAAATGTGTAGAGCAGCCGCTTCTCGCCGGTGGGGTCGGGAACCGCCAGATACGCCCGACCCGGATTGAAGGCCAACTCGTAGCCCATGGTGCTACCGAACCGTGTGCGGATCTCCTCCAGCAGTCCGGTCATGCCCTCAACGGTGTTCATATACCGCGGCAGGTTCAGCACCAGCGGGGGCGGCTCGTCGACGGCAGGCACGGCACCGGTGGTCACCGGCGGCGGGATCAGCACCTCGGGGGTGGCGGCCAGAGGATGGTCCTCGGGCGGGGCGTCGTCGCGGGAACCGGAGAACACCAGCGTGCCGAGGACCCCCAGTCCGACGACGGCGGCAGCGCCGGCGATGACAAGGTTCCTGGTCCGGTGCGGTCGCCGGCGTTCCTGCTCGGCGCGGGGCCCGGCGTTGTGTTGCAGGTCGGCGGTCAGATCGTCCAGGTCGCCGAGCGTGGTGGCGGCCATGGCGGCTGCGATGCGCTCCTGGTGCTCGACCATGGAGAGCTGGCCTTCGCTGTGTGCTGCGTCGAGCAGCGCGCAAGTGGCATCGCGGTCGCTGTCCTTCGCGCGTGTTCGCCCTGTGAATCGTGCCGCCACGACAGGAGATAGTAGAAGTTCGGGCGCCGTTGCGCTGCCGTCACGCCTCGGTAGCTGGGGGGCCGACGTACTCTGGTGATCGTGCGATTGCAGCGACAGGTGGTGGATTACGCCCTCCGGCGTCGATCCCTGCTGGCCGAGGTGTACTCCGGGCGTACCGGTGTCACCGAGGTGTGCGACGCCAACCCCTATCTTCTGCGGGCCGCCAAGTACCACGGCAAGCAAAGCTCGGTGACGTGCCCGATCTGCCGGAAGGAACAGCTGACGCTGGTCTCATGGGTGTTCGGTGAGCACCTTGGTGCGGTATCGGGTTCGGCACGCACCGCCGAGGAATTGGTCCTGCTCGCGACACGCTACGACGAGTTCGCGGTTCACGTGGTGGAGGTTTGCCGCACTTGCAGTTGGAATCATCTGGTGAAGTCATACGTGCTCGGTTCGCCGCGGCCCAAGGACGGGACGCAGCGGCCGAAGGGCACTCGGACGGCGCGCTCCGGCGCGCGTACGGCCAGTGAATAGCGAAGGGCGCCACAGCAATCCGACGGGGGGTGCCGATTCTGGGCGGCCCGTCGGTGCCGGGCGACCCCCGAATCCGACTCCGCCCGACGCGCGCCGTCAGCCGCCCGAACCCCAGCACGCCCGCCCGCGCGCCGGCGGCGGCATCCCCGATGACCGCAAAACCGCGCTGATCCCCCCGGTGCGCGCGGACGTGGCACCGCATCTGCGGGATCCGATCGATGTGGTCAAGGCCGCACTCGACGGCGCCCCGCCGCGTAAACCACCCCCTCCGGTCGGTACGGGCGGGCCCGGCGGCCCAGGTGGGCCGTCCGGGCGCCGTCGCCCCGGGTCTCGCCGATTCGAGTGGAAATGGGTGCGCCGGGCGGTCTATGCCGCGCTGGTGGTCTTCCTGGTTCTTCCTGCGGTGACCTTCGGGATGGCCTACATGATCGTCGAGGTCCCCAAGCCCGGCGATATCCGGACAGCGCAGGTGTCGACCATCCTGGCCAGCGACGGCAGCGAGATCGCCAAGATCGTTCCACCGGAAGGCAACCGGGTGGACGTGAAGATCGACCAGATCCCGGTCCACGTTCGTGACGCGGTGATGGCAGCCGAGGATCGCGACTTCTACTCCAACCCGGGCTTCTCGTTCACCGGGTTCGCGCGTGCCTTCCTGAACAACCTGTTCGGCGGTGGCGGTGGTCTGCAGGGTGGTTCGACGATCACCCAGCAGTACGTCAAGAACGCGCTGGTCGGTGACGAGCGCTCGGGTGTCGGCGGCCTGGTTCGCAAGGCCAAGGAGCTCGTCATCTCCACCAAGATGGCGGGCGAGTGGTCCAAGGATCAGGTGCTCGAGTCCTACCTCAACATCATTTATTTCGGGCGTGGTGCCTACGGCGTCTCGGCGGCCGCTCAGGCCTATTTCGGCAAGCCCGTCGAACAGCTCAACGTCGCCGAGGGTGCGCTGCTAGCGGCGCTGATCCAGCGGCCTTCGACGCTGGATCCGGCCGTGGATCCCGAGGGTGCCGCCGCCCGCTGGAACTGGGTGCTCGACGGCATGGTCGAGATCGGCGCGCTGTCGCAGGCCGATCGCAATGCCCAGGTCTTCCCAGCTACGGTGCCACCGGATTTCGCCAGCCAGGCCAACCAGACCACCGGCCCCAATGGTCTTATCGAGCGGCAGGTCACCAAGGAACTGCTCGACCTGTTCGATATCAACGAGCAGACCCTCAACACCGAGGGTCTGAAGATCACCACCACGATCGACCCGCAGGCACAGAAGGCCGCCGAGGAGGCGGTCGCCAAGACACTCGACGGCCAGGACCCGGACATGCGGTCGGCGGTGGTGTCCATCGATCCCAAGACCGGTGGAGTGAAGGCCTACTACGGCGGTTCGGACGCCAACGGCTTCGACTTCGCCCAGGCCGGTCTGCCCACCGGCTCGTCCTTCAAGGTATTCGCCCTGGTGGCCGCGCTGGAGCAGGGCATCGGATTGGGCTACAACATCGACAGCTCACCGCTGGAGCTCAACGGCATCAAGATCACCAACGTCGAGGGTGGCGGTTGCGGTAACTGCAATATCGCCGAGGCACTCAAGCGCTCGCTGAACACCAGCTACTACCGTCTGATGCTCAAGTTGCAGAACGGTCCGCAGGATGTGGCCGATGCCGCCCACCAGGCCGGTATCGCCGAGAGCTTCCCCGGTGTCGACCACACCCTGAGCGAGGATGGCCAGGGCGGACCGCCCAACAACGGTGTCGTCCTGGGTCAGTACCAGAGCCGCGTCATCGACATGGCCTCGGCATACGCCACGCTGGCCGCCTCCGGGGTCTACCACCGGCCGCACTTCGTGCAGAAGGTCGAGGACTCCTCGGGCAATGTGCTCTTCGATGCGTCCCAGCAAGGCGACGACGGTGAGCAGCGCATCCCGGCCGACGTCGCCGACAATGTGACCGCCGCCATGCAGCCGATCGCCGCTTATTCCAACGGCCACAACCTCGCCGGTGGCCGCGCGTCGGCGGCCAAGACCGGGACCAACCAGCTCGGTGACACCGGTGCCAACCGGGACGCCTGGATGGTCGGTTACACCCCGTCGCTGTCCACCGCCGTCTGGGTCGGCACCACCGGCGGCGACAAACCGCTCGTGAACCAGTGGGGTGGGCCGGTTTACGGATCGGGTCTGCCGTCCGATATCTGGAAGGCGACCATGGACGGTGCGCTGGAGGGCACCGACAACGAGACCTTCCCGAAGCCCACCGAGATCGGCGGATATGCCGGACCGCCCGTGGCCGCGCCGGCCCCGCCGCCACCCCCGGACACCCCGGTCCCGCCGGTGCCATCGGAGACGGTGATTCAGCCGACGCTGGAGATCGCACCCGGTCTGACGATCCCGTGGGGACCGCCGACCACCGTGCCGATCGGCCCGCCGCCGCCCGGTGATCCCAACGCTCCCGCGCCGCCGCCCGGTCAGCCACTGCCCCCGGGACCGCCGGGCGCTCCGCCCCCGTGACGGCTGGGGACGTGACGCCGGAGCCGGAGGGGACGGTATCGCCGGCACCGCTGGCCGGGACTGTATCGCCAGCACCGCTGGCAGAAGACCTGCGCAGCGCCGACAACCGCGACCTGCCCAGCCGCAACGACGTCCTCGCCGGTGCGCTGGTCGGTCCCGTCGGCGGCCCGGTCGGCAGGCACGCGCTGATCGGGCGGACCCGGTTCCTCACCCCGCTGCGCGTGATGCTGCTGATCGCCCTGGTGTTTCTGGCGCTCGGTTATTCGACCAAGGCCGCCTGCCTGCAGTCCACCGATACCGGGACCGCCGCGCAGCGGGTCGCCAACTGGGAGAACCAGCGCGCCTACTACGAGCTGTGCTACTCCGACACCGTCCCGCTTTACACCGCAGAACTGTTGAACCAGGGCAAGTTTCCCTACAAGTCGAGCTGGATAGAAAAGGACGGCGACGGTAAGCCGCACGTCGTCTACGACGGCAGTGAGCCCGTCCGGTACATGGAGTATCCGGTGCTCACCGGGATCTATCAGTACCTGTCGATGACACTGGCCAAGACCTATTCGGCGTTGACGACGGTCGTCTCGGTACCACTGGTGGCCGAAGTGGTGATGTTCTTCAACATTTCGGCCTTCGGGCTGGCACTGGCCTGGCTGTTGACGGTGTGGGCGACCGCGATGTTGGCCGGGCGCCGTATCTGGGATGCGGCGCTGGTGGCCGCCTCTCCGCTGTTGATCTTCCAGATCTTCACCAACTTCGACGCCCTCGCGGTGGCGTGCGCGACGGCCGCGATGCTGGCGTGGGCACGGCGGAAACCGCTGTTGGCCGGCGTCCTGATCGGTACCGGTGTGGCGCTGAAGCTGTATCCGGCGTTGCTGCTCGGCCCGCTGCTGGTGCTGTGCCTGCGGACCGGGCGGATGCGCGAGTTCGCCAAGACCGCAGGCGCCGCGGCGCTGACCTGGGCTCTGGTCAATCTGCCTGTGCTGCTGCTCTTTCCGCGAGGATGGTCGGAGTTCTTCCGGCTCAACTCGCGCCGCGGTGACGATATGGACTCCATCTACAACGTGGTGAAGTCGTTCACCGGCTGGCAGGGCTTCGACCCGGGCCTCGGGTTCTGGGAGCCCCCGACGGTCACCAA
Source organism: Mycolicibacterium neoaurum ATCC 25795 (assembly GCF_000691525.1). Taxonomy (GTDB): domain Bacteria; phylum Actinomycetota; class Actinomycetes; order Mycobacteriales; family Mycobacteriaceae; genus Mycobacterium; species Mycobacterium neoaurum. The sequence continues at coordinate 80,869 of NZ_JMDW01000002.1, read as the reverse complement.
CACCGTCTCGGCAGTGCTGTTCCTGTTGTGCTGCGCCGCCATTGCCTACCTGGCGCTCACCGCGGCCCGCCGCCCACGGTTCGCCCAGCTGGCCTTCCTGGTGGTGGCGGCCTTCCTGTTGACCAACAAGGTCTGGAGTCCGCAGTTCTCGCTATGGCTGGTGCCGCTGGCGGTATTGGCCCTGCCGCATCGACGAATCCTGTTGGCATGGATGACCATCGACGCGCTGGTCTGGGTGCCGCGGATGCTCTATCTCTACGGCGAGCAGAACCGCGGCCTGCCCGAGCAGTGGTTCACCACCACGGTGCTGCTGCGCGATATCGCGGTGGTGGCACTGGTGGTTCTGGTGGTGCGTCAGATCCGCCGCCCGGAATCCGATCTCGTGCGTCGTCACGGTGTCGACGATCCATCCGGCGGCGTGTTCGACCGGGCGCCCGACGATCCGCCGCGCTGGCTGCCGTCGTGGCTGCGACCCGCGGTCGCCTCTGCGCCCACGGCGCCCGTTGACTCTGCGCCCACGGCGACAAAGGTCGAGTAACCCCCGCCCTCACCGCAGAGTCAACCTCTGCATGGCGCCGACGCGTGACTGGCTCGCGATTTCGCAGATCACGGCCCGTTCCTGTACCTTGGAGCGGTTGCCGACGCAGGCGACCCTCCTGCCACGGACACGCCGTGGCCGCAACGACCATAGGAGGTGATGGGTTCCTTATGCGTCCATACGAAATCATGGTCATCCTCGACCCCACTCTCGACGAGCGCACCGTAGCTCCCTCGCTGGAGACGTTCCTGAACGTCATCCGCAAGGACGGCGGCAGCGTCGACAAGGTTGATATCTGGGGCCGCCGCCGGCTGGCCTACGAGATCGCCAAGCATGCCGAGGGCATTTATGCGGTGGTCGATGTCAAGGCCGAGCCCGCGACCGTTTCCGAGCTGGACCGCCAGCTCAACCTGAACGAGTCCGTGCTGCGCACCAAGGTGATGCGGACCGACAAGCACTAGTCCGTGCGACACCGTGTGCACGTCGGTGCAGTTCCGTAGGCTCGCCTCCGACTGCTCTCGTACACATACTCCGCTTTGACTAGACGCCCAGGAGGACCTCGTGGCTGGTGACACTGTCATCACTGTTATCGGAAACCTGACTGCCGATCCGGAACTGCGTTTCACGCCGTCCGGTGCCGCCGTCGCGAACTTCACCGTGGCTTCCACGCCGCGGACGTTCGACCGCCAGACCAATGAGTGGAAGGACGGCGAAGCGCTGTTCCTTCGCTGCAACATCTGGCGCGAGGCTGCCGAGAACGTGGCCGAGAGCCTCACCCGCGGATCGCGGGTCATCGTGTCGGGTCGGCTCAAGCAGCGGTCCTTCGAAACCCGTGAGGGTGAGAAGCGCACCGTCGTCGAGCTCGAGGTCGACGAGATCGGTCCCTCGCTGCGCTACGCCACGGCCAAGGTCAACAAGGCCAGCCGTGGTGGTGGCGGCGGTGGATTCGGCGGCGGAAACAGCGGTGGTGCGCCACGCGGCGGCGGTTCCGATCAGCAGCCCAAGGACGACCCGTGGGGCAGTGCGCCCGCGGCCGGTTCCTACAGCGGCGCCGACGACGAACCGCCCTTCTGACAACGATTTACATCATTTGAGAAAGAGATAGATCCATGGCCAAGTCCAGCAACAAGCGGCGGCCGGCACCCGAGAAGCCGGTCAAGACCCGCAAGTGCGTGTTCTGCTCCAAGAAGGGCAAGAACCAGAACATCGATTACAAGGACACCGCGCTGCTGCGCACCTACATCAGCGAGCGCGGCAAGATCCGTGCCCGCCGGGTGACCGGCAACTGCGTGCAGCATCAGCGCGACGTCGCTGTTGCCGTCAAGAATGCCCGCGAGGTGGCTCTGCTGCCGTTCGGTTCGTCGACGCGGTAGGGGAGAGACACACCATGAAGCTCATTCTCACCGCTGAGGTCGAGCACCTCGGAATCGCCGGCGACGCCGTCGAGGTCAAGGACGGCTACGGCCGCAACTACCTGCTGCCGCGCGGCTTGGCCATCGTTGCCAGCCGCGGTGCCGAGCGCCAGGCGGAGGAAATCCGTCGCGCCCGCGAGATCAAGGAAGTTCGCGGCGTCGAACACGCGAACGAACTGAAGACCGCGCTCGAGGGTCTGGGTACCGTCACCCTGCCCGTGAAGGCCTCCGCCGACACCGGCAAGCTGTTCGGCTCGGTCACCCCGGCTTCGGTCGTCGCCGCCATCAAGAAGGCCGGCGGCCCGAACCTGGACAAGCGCACCGTCGAGCTGCCCAAGGCCCACATCAAGGCCACCGGCACCCACCAGATCGGTGTGAAGCTGCACCCCGGCGTCACCGCCGCGGTCCAGCTCGACGTCACCGCTGGATAGCTCAAGCAGTCACCCGATGCCCGGGTGGGAAGCCCTTGCTTCCCACCCGGGCATCGTCGTGCATGCCCAGCGAACACAATTCCGAGATTCTGAACACAGCAACATCGTTTGCTGTTAACCTCGCCGGCTTCCGGACGTTATCCAACACGCCCGAGCGGGCAACCCGATGAGACACGCCGGGGCAGTTGATGTCCACAGCTGTGAACACCTCCAAACCGGTCTGCAACTGCGGGTTTGGCCTGAGCGCTGCCGTTCATCCACAGGTTGTCCCCAGACCGTCAACATTGTCCACCTGAGCTGTGCACACGCCATCCACAGGGCTATCAACAGGGCCGAATTGCACCGGCCCGAGCAAAGCCATATGTTGGCCGTCGCAGGCTCGTCGGCGCATTGTCGGAGGGTCGCTGTAGCGTGTTGATCGAACACATTTGCGATAGATCTGCTAGTGGAGGTGGGGGCGCTTCGTGGCGGTCGTAGACGACTTCAGTCATTCCGGTGGACACTCTGATCTCGATGAGCCGCCCCGTGAGGACTTCGGACGCCAGCCGCCGCAGGACATGGCCGCCGAGCAGGCCGTCCTCGGCGGCATGCTGCTGTCCAAGGACGCCATTGCCGACGTCCTGGAGAAGATGAAGTCTGCGGACTTCTACCGTCCCGCGCACCAGGACATCGCCGATGTCATCCTCGATCTCTACGACCGCGGAGAGCCCGCCGACGCGGTGACCGTCGCCGCCGAACTGGACCGGCGCGGACAGTTGCGTCGCATCGGTGGCGCCCCGTATCTGCACACCCTGATCTCGACGGTGCCCACCGCCGCCAACGCCGGCTTCTACGCCACGATCGTGGCCGAGAAGGCGCTGCTGCGACGCCTGGTCGAGGCCGGTACCCGCGTGGTGCAGTACGGCTACGCGGGCGCAGACGGCGCCGATGTGGCCGATGTGGTGGACCGGGCCCAGGCCGAGATCTACGACGTCACCGAGAACCGGAATCAGTCCGAGGACTTCGTGGCGCTGGAGGATCTGCTCCAGCCGACGATGGACGAGATCGACGCCATCGCGTCTTCGGGCGGTATGTCGCGTGGTGTGCCCACCGGCTTCATCGATCTGGACGAGATCACCAACGGGCTGCACGGCGGGCAGATGATCATCATTGCGGCGAGGCCTGGCGTAGGGAAGGCGCTGGCGTTGGACACCCCGCTCCCGACGCCAACCGGCTGGACGACGATGGGCGAAGTCGCCGTCGGGGACTTCCTCATCGGGGACGACGGCTTGCCGACGCGGGTTGTCGCGGCGACGGAGGTGATGGTCGGCCGTCCCTGCTACGAGGTCGAGTTCTCCGACGGGACAGTCATCGTGGCCGATGAGCAGCATCAGTGGCTGACGGATACGCGTGCTTCACGCAAGTCCGCACAGGCGGCCGCGACCGGTTACGATCGGTACAAGAATCAGCGCACGTTCGCCCAAGTACGCACGACCGGAGAAATCTCCCGGACATTGCGTTGCGCGACGCAGGACCGGCGGCTCAATCACTCGGTGTCCAATGCCAAGCCGTTGGCGGCCGCTGATGCCGACCTGCTGGTTCCGCCGTACACGCTCGGGGCCTGGCTCGGCGACGGCACCAGCGCGGCCGCGCAGATCACCACGGCAGATCCCGAGATTCTCATGCGGATAGAGGGCGAAGGCATCATCACCCGTCCGTCAGTGTCGCCGATGCGGTACCAGCTGGTGCTGCCGGCGTCGCCGGTGATTCAGAGCAAGCCGTGCGTGGTCTGCGGTGAACTGTTCGTTCCCAGGACCAGCCAGGTCCGGACCTGTGGCAGGAACTGTGGTGGCCGTGCTCGCTCGACGCCTCCCGTTCCTGCCCCTACCTGCTCGCAGTGTGGGGGACCTTCCTGCGGCATGATCCTGTGCCAGGCCTGCCGCAACTCGGTTGGGTCCGTGCAGGCTCGCTTGCGGACCATCGGAGTGCTGGGTGACAAGCACATCCCGATGCACTACCTGCGGGCGTCGGAGGTCCAACGACGCGCCTTGCTGGCCGGGCTTCTCGACACCGACGGCACGGTGACGAACGGCGGCTCGGTTCAGTTCAGCGTCACCAGCCGCCGGCTGGCCGCTGATGTCGAAGAGCTGATCGTCAGTCTCGGCTACCGCTGCCAGCTGTCGACGAAGCGGGTGCATGGCCGCAGCGAGGAAACCTCGACCGCGTACACACTGACGTTCTCGACCGAGGACATTGTCTTCGGCCTTGAGCGTAAAGCCTTGCTGCACAAGGAACGTCGTGCAAACAGCGGATCGGCACGGCATTCGTCCCGGTTCGTCGTCGATGTTCGTCCGGTCGGCTCGGTGCCCGTTCGGTGTGTGGAGGTCGACAACGGCAGCCACATGTACCTCGCGAGCCGATCGATGGTGCCCACGCACAATTCCACACTCGGGTTGGACTTCATGCGGTCCTGCTCGATCAAGAACCAGCTCGCCAGCGTCATCTTCTCGCTGGAAATGAGCAAGTCCGAGATCGTCATGCGCCTGCTGTCGGCCGAAGCCAACATCAAGCTCGGCGATATGCGATCAGGCCGAATGAATGATGACGACTGGACGCGGTTGGCGCGGCGCATGAGTGAGATCAGCGAGGCACCGCTCTACATCGACGATTCGCCGAACCTGACCATGATGGAGATCCGCGCCAAGGCTCGTCGGCTGAAGAAGAAGGCCGACCTCCAGCTGATCGTCGTGGACTACCTACAGCTGATGAGCTCGGGCAAGAAATACGACTCACGCCAGCAAGAGGTTTCGGACTTCTCCCGAAGCCTCAAGCTGATGGCCAAGGAACTGCACGTGCCGGTGGTCGCGATCAGTCAGCTCAACCGTGGTCCCGAGCAGCGCACCGATAAGCGCCCGCAGGTGTCTGATCTGCGTGAGTCCGGCTCGCTGGAGCAGGACGCCGACATGGTCATGCTGTTGCACCGTCCCGACGCCTTCGACCGCGAAGACCCCCGTGGCGGCGAGGCCGACATCATCCTCGGCAAGCACCGTAACGGCCCGACCGCGAATATCACTGTGGCGCACCAGCTTCACCTGTCGCGGTTCACGAATATGGCGCGGTAACCAGCGCTTGCCTGGGCCGACGACAGCGCGGGAACTGCCGCAAAGCTCTCGCTGCAATGCGGTCGAGAGCCGCCCCCGCGTAACCTCGTTACATGCCGCGCAAACTCACCGACGACGAAATCACGGCGCTTCTCGACAGCCGTCCGGGCTGGGCGATCCTGACCACCATCGATGAGGACGGATTCCCACACACCGTGCCGCTGGGATATTTCCGGCTGGACGGCGATGTCGTCATGGGTGTGCGGGACGGCACGCGCAAAGTGGCCAACATAGAGCGCAATCCGAGGGTGAGCGTCATGCTCGAAGACGGCTCGACCATGGCCGATATCCGCGGGGTGATGTTCCAGGGTCACGCACGCATCGTTCGGGATCCCGCTGAAACGCTGGAACTCGCACGACACGGTGCCCGCTCGCGCGGCGTGCCGGAGTCCGAGTGGCCCACCGCGCCCCGACCCGGTGCCACCTATATCTACGTGACCCCCGTGCGAACCCGGTCTTGGCATTACGGCGACTCCGCATCGGACGAGGACTAGCCGCGACGAGCCTCAGCCACCCAAAAACCCCGCGCGGATTGCCCAACGGCAGGCCGATGAATTAGCCCACCAGCTCACTTGATGGCGCGTCGCAGGCGAAGGGCGGCGCTAGCGATCAGTGCGATGACTGCGCCGACGACTGCGGCGCCGAGCAGCCAGATGCCTAGGGGCAGATCGAAGTTCCAGCCAAGGAAGTTGACGGTGGCGTGAACCGTGTTCTGCAGCGCGAAAACAGCGAGGGTCACGACGAGTACTGCCGCGAGGATGAGCCCGAACTTGGTGACGATGCGCCCAGAACGGCGGCCGGGGGTGCGATCTGCGATGGGAGTGGTCATGATCATGCTCCTTCAAGTAGTCGGTTTAGCAGTTAAAGGATTGTTGCTAAGACACTTTCGTGCCGTCAGCGTTGGCGTTGCTGCCGCTGGGCGCGTCGTTCGCGCACCTTGTGCTTGACGACGCCCCAGGTAACACGCCCGAGTCCCTCGAAGAGACGGCTGACGATTCCGCGGTGTTCGCTCATGCGATGCGCCCTACTTCCTCGGTGTCGAGATTCTGTTCAGTTACCTGAATAGACGTCGGCAGCAGCCGAATCCGCACGCCGAATCGAGCGTGATGTGTCTCATACCGATGGTGGGTTTGGCTGTCCGCTGATCGTTCAGCGGTACGGGTTCAGACCTTCTCCGCCTCGATGAGATCGTGCGGCACGACCGAGAACGTGCGGCCGGTGGGCCGTAATCCTGCGGCGTTGAGCAGTGCCGACAATTCGTCGGACGAGCGCAGGCGTCCGCCGTCTCGTTGGGTCAAGGTGTGCAGGTCGAGAAGTGGTGAGAACGGATTCGGTCGATTCGGTGGCTGCAGATACTCGATCACCACCAGCTTGCTGCCGACGGGCATGCTCGCCGCCACGGCGCCGAGGATCTTCGCGCAGCGGGCGTCGTCCCAGTCGTGCAGGACATCTTTGAGCAGGTAGATGTCGGCGGTGACAGGAACGGCACGGAAGAAGTCACCCTCGACTCGGTCGATGCGGTCGGTGACACCGCGTTCGGCGAGCAGCAGTTCGGCCTCGGCGATCATGCCCGGACTGTCGACAAGGATCCCGCGCAGGTTCGCACGCGACCCGGCCACGATCTCCGACAGCAGCGTGCCGATCCCGCCGGCCACATCACACACCACGGCACCATCGGGCCACGGGTACACCCGAGCGATGGCACGGGCGCTGATGTCGGTGGCCTGGCGCATCGTCGCGGCGAATACCTCTCGCTCGTCCGGATGCGCGTCGAACCACTCCCACACCGACATGCCGTGCACGATCTCGAACGCGCCGCGACCGCTTCGCACGCTGGCGGCCAGTCCGCCCCAGGCGTCGACGGTCGACCGCATGCCCTTGTAGCGCATCCAGGCCTGCAAGGTTGCAGGGTGGTCGCTGCGCAGCACCGCGCCCATGCGGGTCAGCCTCACCGCACCGCTGCGACGGTCCATTGTGCACAGGTCGCACGCGACGGCGCCGCGCAGCAAGCGATGGGTCGCCTCTTCGTCGCAGCCGATCCGGGCGGCGATGGCCGCCGCTGTCATCGGCGCCTCCGCAAGCACATCGGCTATCCCGAGTTCGGCGATGGACGCGGCGATCTGGACACCGGCGACACCCTCGCCGAGGTCCAGCATGGCGATCTGCGGTGGCACCAGCTTGTCGGCGAACTGTTTGAGTCTGCGTCGCAATGCGAGCGTGGCCAGTACCACGGGGAGAGGCGTCGTTGCCATCCGTGCACGCTACTACCCGGCACGGTGGGATCAGGTGTAGCTGACCAAAGAAGCTCTGCCGGAAACCGTTTGGCCCGGATACCCGTTGGGCTGGTCGGTCCGCGTCGGGATATGCCACTCTCGTGGGTGGCACGCGGGGCGTTTCGGACCCACGCCGTTCCACGCGGCGGTCGAGAATGTTGTTCGGGCACTCCGGCCCAGCAGGCTGCGGCTACGCCTCACCCAAACTCGGCCGGTATGCGGTCACCTCGGCATCAGCCGCGAGCAACGCGCCCAGCTCGCCCTCCTGTTGGGCGACGAACACACCGATGACCTGTCGGCACACCTCCGGCACACTGACCCCGCGCATACCGGCAATACGTGTCAGCCCGACGAGCATCGACGTCGACACGTGAAACTGAATGGCGTACTGGCCGCACGAACCATCGTCTGGCGGTATCCCCGGACCAACGACCACGGGGTCATCTGATGCGAATTGGTCGACATCAGCGCTTCGTGCCCTCGCAACAGCCCCGCCGCCAGCGCTGCCGGTCACGCCCTCGTCCGGATCCCGGACCTCCTCGTGGCTGAACAATCCCATTTCGTCCACGCTAGACGTTGACGAGTGCCGAAGCCCGGCATGCTTGCCAGAACGCGCCCGAAATATTGCGAATCGCACGATCAACCGGTGTCCAAAGCCCCGGCGTTTCCTCGTGAACGCGTTGTGCAGCTGTGTTCGTGCATCGATATTCGACGTTCCCGGGCGAGCGATCCGGGCGGATCGTCCGACGTGCTACCGCAATTCAGTCCACGTGCCGGCATCCGGGTCGACCGGGGGATAGCTACCAGTCGACCTCAGAGATTCGGTGATCACCTTCACCCGTCGGTTCGCCGCGCGTAGTCCCTTCACGCGCTCGGTGGCTACTGTCTCGTCACCGCGCTCGATCACGATGACCCACGGCACCCCGAGCAGCTTGGCCAGAAACCAGAACGGCCAGCCGAGCCAGAAGGGCAGCAGCACGACGAACAACACGACGTCGAGGACATCGTTGAGGCCGAAGACGTTCGACGGGAACCACCACGTCTTGCGCCGGACCTTCCACATCCCGCCCGTTGGATCCTGGACGTCTGTCACCCGATTCCCGCCTTTCACCAGCGTGCGATACGCGGAAATTTTCGCGCATCGGTTCAGCCGAGAAGCGGGCAGGTCCGGTCGGGCTCGGTCATGACCGGGTGGACAGCCCAATGACGGGCTGAAATGGGGTGGGTGGAAACGCGTGAGTTTGCTGGAAAATTCACCGAGGCGAATTGCGGCAGCTTTACTGCGTCGGCGAGATTCCTCCCGAGATAGCCGTCAATAGGGTGGGCTGTCGATGTACGCGTGTATCGGTGTTCATCGACCGGGGGTTGAACCGTTGTGAGATGTGGCTCCCCAAGCTCTTTGGCGAGGAAGTCGATGCGACCGAAGCCCTCGCCTTCGTCTTTCGTGGAGCATCTGGTGGATCACTCGCGATCCGCGGCTTGAGTGGTTCGGCCCGTGAATCGATGTGTCTTCGACTTCCTGGCATTTGCTGTGCAAACGAGGGCTATGCCCTACAGTTCAGTGCGCCCGGCGATTGTCGCCGGCGTCAATATCGGCAGATGGCTGAGGAACTTATGGCGACGATGTACGAGCCGGGCAATGCAGGGCGTAGGCGCAACGGCAAGCACCGCCGTGCGGAGAACTTCGCCGTGCGCCGCTGGCTGATGCTCGGCGCTGCCTCGGCGGGCGTCGGCGCGGCGCTGGTTCTGGGTCCGCAAGCCGGTCTGGCCGTTGCCGATGATGGCGGCTCGTCAGCAAGCTCGGACACCGGCTCGTCGGCAAGCTCGGACACCGGTTCGTCAACGGGGCCAGAACATTCCGGGTCGACCGATTCCGGTTCGGTATCCACGGGACCCAAGAAGGCCGATGCCGCGAACGACAGTGTCACCGGCAGCGCCGACAACGCTGTGCGGAACGACAGGACGGGCGGTGTCACGTCCGGCACGGACAAGGACTCCGACTCGAAAGACTCCGATGCTATAGATCCGGCAAAGAGCGAGGATGCGTCGACGATCTCGACAGGCGCCGACTCTGGCGGAGCGAACACCGACACCTCGGGGTCGACCCGCTCAGAAACACCGTCGAGCAGGCCCGAGGTGGTCCTCGACACTCATGACGTGCGGGATTCCGACACCCCGACGATCAAAGCCACCGAGCGCATCGCGGCGGTCACGACCATGTCCGCGCCACAAGCGGCCGCGCAGACCGAAGACGCGACACTGACGGCGCAGAACGACGGGCTGACGCAACCCAATATCGTTGTTGCAGACACCGTTATCTCCCCCAGTGCTGCACTGGCAGTGATTCCGAACCTGCCCCCGTTCTACCCCCCGACTCTCGAAGACCTCATAGCCTTCTTCATCGGCAACGGAACCGCAGCCCGCCCGAACGGCGGCATCCTTTGGGGCTTCGGCTACTCCTGGACGGCCGAGACCTGTGCCACCACATGCACCGGCGGCAATGGGGGCTTGTTCGGTGGCGGTGGCGGCAACGGGTGGGGTGGCGGCAACGGCGGCAACGCCGGCCTCTTCGGTAATGGCGGTGACGGTGGAGCCGGGCTGGCGCTCTACAACGGCGGTGCCGGCGGCAACGGCGGTAGCGGCGGAATGCTGTTCGGCGACGGCGGATTCGGCGGCGCTGCGGCCGAAACCGTCACGGGTGCCCGCGGCGGTAGCGGCGGTGCGGCGGGCTTGCTCGGACACGGCGGTGGCGGCGGTGACGGCGGCGTCTCGACCGGCAACTATCGCGGCGGCCAGGGTGGCTCCGGCGGCGGTGGCGGCTTGCTGTGGGGCAACGCTGGCACGGGTGGTGCCGGCGGGGCAGCGATCTTCAATGGTCAGACCGGCGGTGTCGGCGGAGTCGGCGGTGACACCGGTCTGGTGTCGCTGTGGGGCAGCGCGGGCACGGGTGGTGTCGGTGGCGCGGGCAGCTTCGGTGGGCGCGGCGGTGACGGTGGCAACGGCGGACTGCTGGCGGTGTTCGCCTTTGGTGGCGACGGCGGTGTGGGCGGTGCGTCCCCGCGGACTGGCGTGAGCGATCACGGCGGCGACGGCGGCAACGGAGGTCGCGGCGGCCTATGGATGGGCAACGGCGGCGATGGCGGCGCGGGCGGCAGCGGCGGCGGTGACGGCGGCGCGGGTGGCAGCGTCGGAATGCTGGCGGTGTTCGGCGCCGGTGGCCGCGGCGGCAACGGTGGCCAAGGCCAAGCCGGAGTGCGCGGCCCGAACGGCTCGGCGCCCGGCGCCGACGGCGGCGACGGTGCCGCGGGCGGACCGGGTGGCAAGGGCGGTCGTGGCGGTAACGGCAGCATGATCTTCGGACTCGGTGGCGACGGCGGCACCGGCGGAACCGGTGGCGACGGCGGACTCGGCGGTAACGGCGTCAACGCGACCAGCACCGCCACCGGCCCCGGCCGCGACGGCGGCAATGGAGGCAACGGGGGCGACGCCGGCGTCGGTGGTCTGGGAGGAGAGGCGGGTCTCGGGGCCTTCTTCGGCGTCATCACGGCCAACGGCGTCAGCGGCACCAGCGGATGGGGCGGCGACGGCGGCAACGGCGGATCGGGCGGTAACGGTTCCTGGACCGACGAGACCGGTGCTCCCGGCGGTAACGGTGGCCGGGGCGGCAATGGCGGCAACGGTGCAGACAGCGGCCCCGGGCGGACCGGAGGTGCCGGCGGCAACGGTGGCGCCGGCGGCAACGGTGCGACCGGTGGCCTGAACACCGACCCGGGCGCAGGCGGCACCGGCGGGACGGGCGGATCCGGTGGCAACGCCGGCAACGGCGGTGCCGCTACCAGCACCATGCCGGCCGGTCAGGGTGGAACCGGTGGCAAGGGTGGCAGCGGCGGTACCGGTGGCAACGCCGAGATCAACCCCGGCGTCGGCGGCACCGGCGGGGCCGGTGGTGACGGTGGCAACGGTGGCACCGGCGCAGGGGACAACGGTTACGGTGGACAGGCCGGCGCTGGTGGATATGGCGGCGCCAGTAAGGATGGCCAGACCGTCGCAGACCCAGGCCAAGCAGGAAGCGGGGGCGTCAATGGCAACACCGGATCCGGTGTAGCCCCCACACCGCCGGCTCCCACTGCCGCTGACGACCTCAGCCGACAGCTGGCATACATCTTCTTCAATCGGCCGTTGACGGCCTCCAGCAGCACCAGTCTCCCGGTGGGTGCTGACAAGCAGGTCAGTGGTTGGATCCGCACCACCAACGTCAACGGTTATCCGGTCACCTATACCGTGACCACCCAACCCCGTTACGGCACGGTCGAACTCGACTCTGCCACTGGCTACTACACCTACAAACCCGACTCCACCTTGGTGCAACCCGGTGTGCGTGACTCCTTCACCGTCGAAGTAGACAACGGCGCTGCCGCAGAAGGGCCCGGGTTGTTCGGTGCGCTCGCCCGGTTCGTGCACGACTGGGCTCTCCACATCGGGATGGCTGACGCCGGCACCGCCGAGACCGAGGTCGACGTCAATGTCACCGGTGACGGACAGTTCGGTGATGCCGAGTACAACAAGCGCTTCTGGGTCAAGCAGAGCTTCTACAACTGCCAACTGATCGCCACGGCCATGGCCATCGGTCAGGCAACCAATTCCACCTCTCCCACCGAGCAGCAGATGTCCGGCCTCGCGGCTACCTCGGACAGTGTCTTCATCCCCGGACAGAAGATGTACCTCGGCGACTACTCCGAAGACGGCGTCTACCTCGTGGATGCTATTGCGCTGGCCAACAACAACTTCAATGTCACCGCTACGCTGACGACCTACGGTGGCGGCAACACTCAGACCGGCGCAGCCAAGACTGCCACGCAGGCCGACGGCCAACAGGCTCTCGCAGATCTGCAGGCCGCCTTGGCCAGGGGCGAGGCCGCCATGGTCTCCTACCCGGTTTCCGTCGTGTGGAGCACCTTCGGCTTCGTGCCCGGGCCCACCGACAGCTACACACAGACCGACCATGCGGCGGTCGTCACGCAGGTAGACCTGGCCAACGGGCGCATCTACGTCAACGACAGCTCGGCCACGGATCCGAACACCGACAAGCCCGTCGGTCAAGGACTGGCCGTGCCGATCGGCGCCTTCCTCAACGGCTGGCAGGCGGCCAACTACGCTCTCGTCACCTTCGCGGCGAAGTAACCCACTACGCCACAAAGGCCTTGGCCGCGGATGTCGGCGCAGCCCCGATCAGGTGCGCGGTGTTGTCGATGCAGTTCTGAACAGTCGGTGCGCGATCACGCCCACCACGAGCGCCCAGAACGCAGAACCGACACCTGCGACCGTCGTTCCCGAGGCTGCGACGACGAGCGTCACGGCGGCGGGCAGGCGGGCAGATTCGTCGGTCATGGCGCCCGCGCATGCACCGGCGAACGCACCGAGCAGTGCAACCCCGGCGACCGCTTGGACAAGGCCGGCCGGGGCCGCCAGTACGGCCCACGTCAGTCCCGTCGAGGCGAGACCGAGTACGCAGTAAACCGTCCCGGTGGTGAATGCAGCAATCCAGCGACGCCGAGGATTTGGGTCGGCGTCCGGTCCGGCTGCCAAAGCGGCACTGATCGCTGCCAGGTTGACGGCGTGACCGCCGAATGGCGCTGCCACCAGCGAGGCGACCCCTGTGACGGTAAGCGCAGGGCGCCAGCGGATTTGGTAGCCGAACCCGTTCATCACCGCGACACCCGGGATGTTCTGCGCCGCCATGGTGACGACGTACAGCGGTAGCGCGATACCGGTAACGGCGGCGACGGTGAGGCTGGGTGCGGTCGCCTGGAGATGCGGTATCTACGCTGATACGGGAGGCGCCGACCCTTCTCTGAAAAGGGTGACGGCAAGCACCAGCAGGGCAATGCCGAACGCCGCCGGTACCGCCCAGCGGGGTCGGATCACGGACACGACCAGCCATACCAACAGCACTGGGGCGATCACCACCGGGTCGCCGGCCAAGGCGGTCACCGGAGCAATACACAGTGGCAGCAGCACCCCCGCCAGCATCGCCTGCGCCACCGAGTTCGGGATGCGGGCGATCAGACGAGCAAGCACCGGCCAGAGCCCGGTCGCGAGGAGCAGGACTGCGGTGACGAGGAACGCGCCGACGGCAGCGGGCCAACCGCCGGCCGCGGTGCCGGTGCTGATGAGCAGTGCGGCGCCCGGCGTCGACCATGCACTGGTGATCGGCATCCGGAACTTCCATGCCAACAGAACGGATGAAAGCCCCATCGCGAGGCTCAACGCTGTCAGGCCCGACGCTGCCTGCTCTGAATTCGCCCCTGCGGCACGCACTCCCGCAAGGACCACGGCAAACGACGATGTGAACCCGACGAGCGCGCACACCACCCCGGCGGACACCGGCACTGCTTTCGAAACGTTCTGGTCCACCTACCCAACCTCGTTCTGTTTACGGAACGTTCTGTGCGTAGAACGTACCGTAATGGAATGACTGCGGGAGACATCGGCCGCCAACTGCGGGAGCTACGGGCTGAGCGTGGCTTCAGTCTCTCTGAACTGGCGCGACGTGCCGGAGTGGGGAAGGGTTCGCTGTCCGAGATCGAAGCCGGCAAGCGCAATCCCACGATCGAGACCCTCTACGCCCTGTGCGCACCTCTCGATATACCCCTGACTGCACTGGTAGGCGAGGTTCCTGGCGTCCATTCGGCCGCCGCCGGTGGAATGCGCGCGGTCCTGCTGTCCGTCCGGAACTTGGCCCAGGTCACCGTCGAGGTGTTTCGCCTCGAATTTCCTCCAGGCGCCGAGCACGTGTCTCCCTCGCACGGTGCGGGTGCCCGAGAGCACCTCACCGTGGTCGCCGGACGGGTACTCGTCGGCCCGATGGGTGAGGAAACTCTGATCGAGGAGGGACAAGCCCTCAGTTGGTCGAGCGATCGACGCCATCGGTATGCCGCCATCGACGGTGCGGCCGAGGCTATCGTCGTCATCACCACGCCGGTCGACGGTCGGTCGCGGGAGTAATTGGCGCTACCCGGTTGCGGTGATGGAGAGCCGAACAGGATGCACGCAAAAAGACTGTTGTTCAGTCACTTTCGCATTTCTGATACCCGGCTGTCCAACGTCAGCGCAGCGGCGCACATCAATCGGTTGGGTGAGCGGGTACGTCGGGATTCATGAGCGCAGGCCACTCGGCGGGTGAATCGCGCAGCAGTGAGATATCGGGAAGCTCTTTCTGACAGAGCGTTCGGGCCTGTTTGGGCGTCATGCCGAGCGTTCGCAGCAGACGTTCGGTCACGGCGTCGACGGTCTCCGCCGTATCGCGTTCGGGTCGCTCCCGCAGCAGCGTGGCCAAGCCGACGAACATGCCTCCGGCGATGGCTAGGCCCAACTCCGGATCGGCAATCGTGAACCGGCCCTGGTCGACGGCTGCGGTGATGTCGCGGAGCGCGCGAGGCGACAGTCCACGATTCGACAGGATCAACGAGTCGCCGTGCGCGAGCAGCAATGCTGCTTCTTGGGGCCGGTAGCGAAATAGTCGGCCGCTCAACCGATAGTTGGCAGCAAAAGCCTCGGCGGGGTCGGAGATGGAACCGGTGAAACCATCGAGTAAGGCACCCAAATCGTCTAGGGCATCGGCCAATGCCGCGTCGAAGAGCTCTTCCTTGGTGGCGAAGTGGTTGTAGAACGACCCCATGCCCACATCGGCCGCCTGGGTGATCTCCAGGATCGGCACGCTCGTCTTTCCTTGAGCGATGAAGCCCTGCGCCGCGCGTATCAAGGCGCGACGGGTGCGCAGCTTGCGCCGCTCCAGGCGGCTGACAGGCGTACCCGCAGCGGCGGTGATGCCGTGCTCGGGCAGGTCCATGGCGCGAGGATAGCAGCCTCGGCAATTGTGAGGATTTCGTCAACTCTCCTTGACTGAGGTTATGGGCGTATGTGACGATTTCATCAGAACTCAGATGGAGGAGGTGCACTGTGGCACGCGCAGTAGAGCAGCGTCACGACGGTCATAAAGACCTGCACAGCGAACACGGCGCGCTGCGCGGTGAGCATCCAGGGCGGGTTAAGGATCCGATCATTCGTGTTGCGGACATAGCCTGGCTGGAATTCGACAAACCCGATCTGGTCCGAGCCGAAGCTTTCGCGCGCGCCTTCGGTTTCGGTGTGGCGTTACGTGAGCCGCACCAGTTGCATCTACGCGGTATGCGACCCGGCTCCCCATGCGTGATCCTGCGTCGCGGCAAGCGAACCCGGTTCGCGGGACTGGCTCTGCAGGCCGCCGACGAGGTCGACGTGCTGCGGTTGGCCGACAAGACCGGCACCCCGGTGCGGGCGCTTCCGGAATCCATCGGTGGGACTGCGGTGCAGCTGACCGATCCGAGCGGGATGGCGGTCAAGGTCGTGGCGGGTACGCACGAGTTACCGGGCCAACCTGTCCAAGCACCGCAGATCCGCAATACCGGGCAGGCCCTGGCGCGCATCAACGACACCGTGCGTCCACAGCGGGTGCCGACTCGCGTCCAGCGATTGGGTCATGTGGTGTTGCAATCCACCACCTATCTGAAGACGCTCAACTGGTACCTGGACACGTTCGGGATGATCGTCAGCGACTTCCTGTTCTTCCCGGGGCAGCGGGCGCGCGGTCCGGCGATGAGTTTCATCCGGTGCGATCGCGGCACCACTCCGGCAGATCACCACACGCTGGCGCTGGCGTTGGGTCCGGCCAACCAGTACGTGCACTCGGCGTACGAGGTCAGTGATCTGGACGCGCTGGCCGCCGGCGGTGAATACCTACGAGAGCGCGGCTACTTCCGGTCGTGGGGCATCGGCCGCCACATCCAGGGCAGCCAGCTGTTCGACTACTGGCGTGATCCGGATGGGTTCCTGGTCGAGCACTTCGCCGATGGTGACATGTTCGACAACACGCTCGAGCCCGGCTGGGCCCCGTTCACCGCATCCGGCTTGGCCCAGTGGGGGCCACCGGCGACAAAAGACTTCCTCGACGCCAGCCCGCGTGCGGTACCGCATCAGGTGACCTCGATGGTCAACGCACTGCGCGAGGACAACGAATTCGATCTCAACCGCCTCGTCGGCCTACTGAAAGTAGCAATCTCATGACCACGACCGTGTTGCGGACCTCCGAGGGTTGGTGGGTGCAGACCCCCGCCGGTGCCGCCCGAATCACCACATCTGCGGTCACCACCGCCGAACTGCTGGCCGATCGCGCGGCCATCGACGCGGCTGCCGCCAGTGGCGACACCGTGTCCGTCGACGAGCTCACGTTGCTCTCCCCGGTGACCGCGCCATGCCGGGTGATCGCGCAGATGACAAACTTCGAGTCCCACGTCAAGGATTCCGGGATGGACCCGAAGACGGTGCCGCTGACATTCTTTCGCAAGTCATCGGCGTCGATCACCGGGCCGTTCGGGGAGATCGTGCGTCCAGCACACGTCGGGCTGCTGGACTACGAAGTCGAGATCGGTCTCGTCATCGGCCGCGACGTCCCGGCCGGCTCCACCGTGACGGAGCACGATCTCGCCGACGTCATCGCCGGACTCACGATCACCAACGACGTCTCCGCCCGTGACATCCAGCTTCCCCAAACCCAGTTCTACGAGGCGAAGTCGTACCCGACCTTCACCCCGGTCGGGCCTGCGCTGGTGCTGCTGGATGCCGCCGAACTGGCGCGCTTCGCCGATCTGCGGCTCAAGCTGTCGGTCAACGGAGAAGAACGCCAGAACGCGTTGGTCGAAGCCGACATGCTGTACCGCCCGCTTCAGGCACTGCAATCGCTCGCTCGTTTCCAAGACCTGGCCCCGGGCGATCTCGTGCTGACGGGGACCCCGGCGGGCACCGCACTGGTCGCCCCGCCCAAACCCATCGAGATCATCGGAAACCTGCTGCCGCCCGCGGTGAAATGGAAGGCCTTCTTCTCCCGCCAGGCCAGCAATCCGAAGTATCTGCAACACGGCGACATCATCGAAGCGTCGGTCGGCACCGATGACGGTGCGATCGATCTTGGTGTGCAGCGACTGACGGTGCGTCACGCATGAACGCCGATCTGTGGTGGCCTGCCGGCCAATCGCCGCAGGACCTTACTGCCATCGAACAGCTGCCGTTGGAGAGTCGTGGACTCCCGGCGTCCACTTACGACGTGGTCCTGCGGGCCGCACGGCTGTGGCCCGACCGCACCGCGGTCACCGTCTTGTCGGAGGGGGCCGATTATCAGAGGGGCGCACGCCGCACATTCCGCCAACTTGCCGACGATGTCACACGGACGGCGAAAGCACTACGGCACTGCGGGATCGACCGCGCGAGCGCGGTGCTGCTGATCAGTCCGAACTGCGACGAACTGATCACCGCCACACTGGCGGCGCAGGCCGCCGGCATCGCGGTACCCATCAACGGATCACTGTCGGACGAGCACGTCCTCGAGTTGGCCCGGCTCTCAGGCGCTCGCCTGCTGATCACCGCGGCACCTGACCTGGACCCCAGAGCTATCGAACGTGCCGCCGTTCTGGCTGATGCCGGTCTGCTCGACACCGTGCTCCTGGTGCGGCCGACACTGGCCGACGATGAGCCGCAAGCGCTTCCGGCATTGCCGGGTATCACCATCGGCTATCTGTCGGCACTTGCGGCCGAACAAGACCCGCAACCGCTCGAGAACGGTACCCCGGATTCAGCCCAGTTGGCCGCGCTGTTTCATACCGGCGGAACCACCGGAATGCCCAAACTGGCCGCGCACACCCATGGCAACGAAGTGGCCGACGCCTGGATGGTGGCGCTCAGCGCCGACCTCGCCGATGATGCGGTGGTGTTCGCGGCGCTGCCGCTGTTCCACGTCAACGCGCTGCTGGTGACCCTGCTGGCGCCTTTACTGCGCGGCCGGTCGGTGGTGTGGGCAGGGCCGCTCGGATACCGCGATATAGGCCTGTATCAACATTTTTGGAAGATCGTGGAGCACTACAGGCTGGCGGCGATGAGCGCCGTACCCACCGTGTACGCGGTGCTGGCCCAGATTCCGGTCGATGCCGATATCTCGACGCTGACCTCGGCGGTGTCGGGTGCCTCCGCGCTGCCCGATACCGTGCGCCAAAACTTCCTCAGTGCCACGGGTGTGAATCTGGTCGAGGGTTACGGGCTCAC
The DNA here is from genome assembly GCF_000691525.1 of Mycolicibacterium neoaurum ATCC 25795. Taxonomy (GTDB): domain Bacteria; phylum Actinomycetota; class Actinomycetes; order Mycobacteriales; family Mycobacteriaceae; genus Mycobacterium; species Mycobacterium neoaurum. The sequence continues at coordinate 61,945 of NZ_JMDW01000002.1, read as the reverse complement.
CGAGGCGACATGCGCCAGTGCACGCAGCTTCGCCGACCATCCTCGGCCGGGATCGGTCGGACAGCGCATGCCCTACCAGCAACTCCGCGTCGTCGAGATCGGCGAAGATGGTTCCTGGCAGGATGTTTCACCTGGTCACGTGGGCACACTGGCCATCAGTGGGCCAACGGTGTTTCCCGGCTATGTGACCGAACGCACAGAGGACGGTTACGTGCTCGACGGCCGCGGTGCGCTGCGCGACGGTTGGCTCGACACCGGAGACCTGGCACGTGTCGACGAGGATGGTTTCATCTACCTCGCGGGCCGGGCCAAAGACCTCATCATTCGTGGCGGCCACAACATCGATCCCGCAATCATCGAGGACGCGCTGCTGGCTCATCCCGATGTCGCCGCGGCCGCAGCCGTGGCGCGACCCGACGTCCACTCAGGTGAGGTACCGGTCGGTTTCGTCACCGTCCGACCCGGTGCCACCGTCACCGGCGATGAACTGGCGGCCTTCGCCGCTGAGCACATCGCCGAACGCGCTGCGGCGCCTAAGAGCGTCGCTGTCATCGACGCGATACCGGTCACCGACGTCGGCAAGCCTTACAAGGTACCGCTTCGCGCCATCGCCGCCGAACATGCTGTGGCCGAGGCGTTGACCGATCACGCAGGGGTGCTCAGCGTCCGCGGCGCGGTCGACGCAGGGGTGCCAGTGGTGATGATCGAGCTGGCAGCGACCGCGGACCGCGCCGCTGTGGAGCGGACGGTGAAATCGTTCGCGGTGAATCACGAGATCACCGCACCGTGAGCGGCTCCACGCAACAGGAGACCGTCGAGCACGTGCCGGTGGTGATAGTCGGTGGTGGTCCCACCGGAATCACGGTGGCGACACTGCTGGCTCAGTACGGTGTCGAGACGTTGGTGCTGGACCGGTGGTCGCAGGTCTACCCGCAACCCAGGGCGGTCCATCTCGACGATGAGGTCTACCGCATCCTGGGGCGCCTCGGCGTCGCGCAAGAGTTCGCCGGCATCGCGCGGCCGGCCCGTGGTCTGCAGCTGATCGACCGTGACATGACCGTGCTGGCACGATTCCGGCGCGACACCACGGTCACCCGGAATGGCTATCCAGCGGCGAACATGTTCGATCAGCCGCAACTCGAAGAAGTGTTGCGAACCAATCTGACTCGGTATCGGCAGGCGCAGCTTCGCGGTGACACAGAGGTTGTCGACGTGCTGACCACAGGCAGTCCGCTCCGCCTGCATGTGCGTAGCCGCGCGACCGGACAGGATTCGGTGATCAGCGCGGACTTCGTGCTGGGCTGCGACGGTGCGAACAGCATTGTCCGGACGGCGATCGGCGCCGAGATGCGGAGCATGGGGTTCGATCAACGCTGGCTGGTGGTCGATATCGCGACCGATGCCGACCTACAGCAGTGGGAGGGCGTGCATCAGCTCTGTGACGAGCATCGAGCCGGGACGTACATGCGGATCGGTCCTGATCGCTACCGCTGGGAATTCCGCCTGTTGGATCACGAGTCGGTCGACGATTACGCCACCGTGACCGAACTTCGTCCGTTGATCGCGCCCTGGATGCGAGGCGTCGACGAAGCCTCGCTACGCCTGATTCGCACCGCGGAGTACACATTCCGAGCGCAACTCGCTGACCGTTGGCGCCGCGGGAACACGTTCCTGCTCGGTGATGCCGCGCACCTGACACCGCCGTTCATCGGCCAGGGCATGGGAGCCGGTCTGCGTGACGCGATGAATCTGGCGTGGAAGATCGCCGGCGTGCACCACCGAGATCTTGCACCGAGCGTGCTCGACAGTTACGAGACCGAGCGTCGCCCACACGCACGGCACATGATCTCGCTGGCGCTCAACGTGGGCCGGGCCATGACCTCCGGGGGCCGGATCGGTGCCGCTGCGCGATCTGCGTTGCTGCCGTACCTGCATGTGGTACCGGGACTGAGAGCGAAGGTCGTCGACTCCCGCACTCCGTCGCTGCACTCCTCGTCGATGGTGCGGCGCTCGCTGCGACCAGGCGGCATTGCTGGGCAGTTGTGTCCGAATTCGCGGCTCGGCAACGGCATCCGCCTCGACGAACATCTCGGACCGTGCTTCGGCGTCATCACCAGTGCTGCCCTGAGCGCTGCGCAACAGGAGACCATCACTTTCCGGGGTGCGTGCGCTGTCTACGCTGCGCCAGGGTCGGACCTGGATCGATGGTTGCGCCGCCGTCATCTCGCGGGCGCAGTAGTGCGACCCGATGGCACGGTCATGATTGCCGGCCGCAATCTCGACACCATCTGTCGCGCAGTGCCGCTGTTTCGACGCGATCGCCAACACGCCCACCCGTAGGCATGAACGGGTCTGACCCGCAGCCACTCTTGACGAACAGGAATCGCCGACGTGTTTCGCCCGCCTACGGCCGTACCGGTATACCGCCCCGACATCTACACCCGCTCCGCGATTCTCGAGCCGTACCCGCACTACCGAGTGATGCGCCAGCTGGGTCCGGTGGTGTGGCTTCCTCGCCCACGCCTCTATGCGCTGCCGCGCTTCAGCGAATGCAAGGCGACGCTACGCGACGATAATCTCTTCCTTTCCGGACATGGTGTGGCGGCGAATCCGCTGACCAATCGTCTGTCGCGGGGGACCACACTCAACAGCGACGGAGCCGATCACAATAGGCGCCGCAAGCTCGTCGCGCACCGGCTGATGCCCCGGGCACTGCGCACCCTGAGCGACGACGTCGACGCCCTGGCACGTGCCATCGTCGATGCCGCCCTGGCCCGGCGGACCGTGGATGGGGTTGCCGACCTGGCCACCGCCCTGCCGCTGGCCGTCGTGCCCGATCTGGTTGGGTGGCCACGTGGTGAACGCAAGCACCTACTCGACTGGGGCGCAGCCACGTTCGACATTCTCGGGCCGGGCAATGTGCAGGCGTTACAAGCCGTTCCGCGTAGCCTGCAGATGCTGCGCTTCGCCCAGCGGGTGGTGCGCGAGCGCAACGTACTGCCCGACAGCATGGCTCACGAGCTGCTGACTGCCGTCGACGAGGGCACGCTGGCCGCCGAAGAGGTTCCACCGCTGCTCATCGACTACATCGCGCCGTCGCTGGACACGACGATCAGCGCAATCTCCAGTGCGTTGTATCTGTTCGCCACCCATCCCGAGCAGTGGCAACTGTTGAAGGATGATCCGGCCCGAATTCCCAATGCCATCAACGAAGTGGTCCGCTTCGAGTCGCCGCTGCGGGCCTTCACCCGCAAGACGGCACGGGAGTGCGTCGTGTCGGACGTCCGCCTACCGGCAGGTGCCCGAGTGCTGGTGATGTACGCCTCGGCCAACCGGGACGAACGGGAATGGGATGCCCCAGATGTGTTCGACATCGGTAACGATGCCGGGCGGCACGTCGGGTTCGGCAGCGGTGCACACGCCTGCGCCGGACAGGGCCTGGCCCGGTTGGAGACCACAGCGATGCTCAAGGCGATGATCGAGCGTGTCGACCGTATCGAGTTGACCGGCCAACCGATCTGGGGAGTCAACAACATCATCCGCAGTTACGCCCAACTTCCCCTCCGCCTCATCACCGCATAAGAAACGGCAAAAGGAACACGACTGATGCCGATGACGGCGGCCCGAGACGGAAAAGGTGCGGTGTACGCACTGACGACAATGGAACGGGCCGCATTCGGTGCCGGGTCGCTGGCGACGGCGACCTATGCCGTGGTTCCGGGGCTCGTCCTGCTCTACTACCTGACCAACGTGCTTGGCGTCGCAGCGGGCGTGGCCGGTTTGGTGGTCTTTCTGCCCAAGCTGTTGGATCTGGTCTACAACCCCATCGTCGGGCGCCTATCGGATGCAACGATGTCCCGTTGGGGTCCTCGCCGGCCGTGGTTGGCTGCCGGGGCGATCTCGTTCCCCGTCGCATTCATCGCGGTGTTCTGTTCTCCGTTCACCGGGGTCGCAGCGGCTTGGTGGGTGGGGATCACACTTGCGCTGGCGGGTGCCGGCTTCTCCGCATTCGCGGTTCCGTACGGCGTATTACCCGCTGAACTGGGGGCCGGCGCGCAGGAACGAAAGTCCATGACGGCGTGGCGGATGGGCTTTCTCGGCGTGGCCATACTGGCAGCGGGTGGCGTCGCGCCACTGCTGACCGCAGTGAGCGGCGGCGGTACGCATGGATATCACGTCATGGCGGTCGCCATGGGGTGTGTGATCTTTGTCGGCGCGTGTGCCGCGTTGTACAGCGCGCGCCGCCCCGCCCAGGCGACGGTGAATGCCACTGCCGACGGTGCCGGATCCTTGCGCGCAGCGCTGTCCGTAGCTCACCACAATCAGCGCTTCTCGATCCTGTTGGCCGTCTTTCTCCTCGTCGAGGTGGTGATCGCCGCGGCATTGGCGGGATTGCCGTACATGGCGGCCCAGTTCCTGGGATCGGAAGAGGCGATCGCACCGCTGTTCGTCAGTGTGCTGGCACCATTGCTGCTGACCATGCCGTTATGGACCCGGGCCGCAATCCGATTCGGAGACAGGCGTTGCCTTCAGGTTGCGTTGACAGTTTTCGGCGCGGGGACCTGCTCGGCAACCGCGCTGCCTCTGCTCGCTGAGTCGAGTAGATTGCCCGTGGCCTGTGCGGTATTCGCCATTGCCGGAACCGGTTTCGCTGGAGCACAATTGCTGGCCAACACCATGCTCGCCGATACCTTGGCTGAGGATGCCGGTGAGTCGTGCGAACGACGAGCCGGAGTCCTCGTCGGACTGTGGTCGGCCGGTGAGACCATCGCGGCCGCAGCCGGAGCCGGTGTCTATGGCGTGATCCTGGGGCTCACCGGTTTCGTGTCGTCGACAAGTAGTGAGGTCGTCAACCAACCCCACAGTGCGCAGTGGGGCATGGTGCTCGGCCTTACAGGCACGGCCGCTGTGTGCATCCTTACCGCGTTGGCTCTGACGACGCGTTCGGGCTGGGTGGGGGAGTCTCTGCGCGACACCTGAGGTCGGCGGTGTCAAAAGTCTTCCGCGGTCTTTCGCGTCGTACGTCGATCGCGTGATGGCACAGCTAGACGCAGGTGGTATGCGGCAACGCGTCCGAGAATCCGGGGCTCGAAGAGCCGCCGTGGCGAGTCGATCATGTTGACGACGCGGACGAGTTGTTCGGTGATCACGATGTCATCGCCGGCGGCAGCGAGTATCCGGTGCTGGGTCCAGTGCAGTGCCCGGCGCTGTGCTCGCTCGGTGATCCTGATTTGCCGGTGAGGGGTTGGCGGCCTGTTGGTCGCCCAGACCGGCGCAATCATCTCGGCGAGCGAACGGTAGAAAGCCTGGGGTGTCAACGGTTTCTCAAAATTGACCCCCTGCGGGTCTCGCGAGTTGACCCACCTTTGGGTTGACTAACGATTACGTGTCAATTTGGGTTGACAAGTAGGCATCGTCAATCTACGTTGACGGTGTGACTGATCTCGATGGGTTCGACGACGCGGCGTGCAGTGAGGACCCGGAGTTGGGTTTGCGTACAGTGCTCGCGCTGCAACGGCTGCAGGAGCGGCTGGAAGCGATCCACGTCCGCAGTGCGCGTGCGCAGGGGTGGAGTTGGCAGGCGATCGCCGATGCCCTCGGGGTGAGTCGCCAGGCGGTGCATCAGAAATACAACCGGAGGAGATAACACGATGTTCGAACGTTTTGGCCGGCATGCCCGCGTGGCTGTCGTTTTGGCTCAGGAAGAAGCAAAAGACCTCGGTGCCACAGTGATTGGGCCTGAACACTTGGTGGCCGGGATTGTGCAGAGCGCCAGCAGCGAGCTCTCGGGTGAGCTCGCTGCGGTGGGGATGACCGTCGATTCGGTGCGTGAGCAGCTTGGCGCCAACGCGAGCGGAGCATCATTTGAGTCAGACGCCGACGCCCTACAGTCGATCGGAATTGATCTGCACCGTGTGCGCGAGCGCATCAATCATACGTTCGGTGCAGGAACCTTCGACGATGCGGTCAGCGATGCAGGGCGCCGGCCTCAGCGCGGGAATCTTGCATTCAGCAAGCCCGCCAAAGAAGCGCTCAAACTCGCACTGCGCGAGGCGGTCGCCCATCATGAGTCAACCATCGATTCTGAGCATCTGTTGTTAGGTGTTCTGCGTGGCGGCGATCCGGTGGCGTGTGCACTGATCACCGCCCACGTCGAGGAAGATGTATTGCGCAGCAATATCATTGCTCTGCTGGACCGCGCCGCCTAAGTAAGGACCGGCAGACCGATTCTGGTCGACCCTCAGCCAATCAAGGGCAAAAGTCTAATTGCTGTTGGTGCGGCTTTTGCCGAGGAGTTCGCGGCGGGTGCGGGTCCGGTAAGAGTCGCCTGTGAGGGTCAGCACTTCGGCGTGGTGGACCAGGCGGTCGATCATGGCTGCGGCTACGACATCATCGGAGAAGGTCTCTCCCCAGCGCCCGAACGGCAAGTTTGAGGTCACCATGATCGAGCCGATCTCATATCTGGAGGCGATCAACTGGAAAAACAGGTTGGCCGCGTCCTGGTCGAACGGGATATAGCCGACCTCATCGATAATGATCAGCTTGTAGCGGCGGATCTTCTTCAGTTCGGCCTCCAGCCGGTTGCCGTGATGGGCGGCCCCGAGGCGGGCGATCCAGTTGCTCGCGGTGTCGAACAACACCGAGTAGCCGGCGTGCGCGGCCTTGACTCCGAGACCAATTGCCAAGTGCGTCTTGCCGATACCAGGAGGTCCAAGCAACACGACGTTCTCGGCTTTTGGCACGAACATACCGGTGGCCAGGTGCGCGAGAACATCACGGCGTAGCGACGGGAGGTGGTCGAGGTTGAAGTCCTCTAGGGTTTTGACCTGCGGGAAGTGCGCGGTTCGGATCCGCATGGTGGTGCCGGCCGATTCCCGGTCGGCTACCTGGCGTTGCAAGATGGCAGCCAGATACTCTTCGTGCGACCAGTTCTCGTCACGTGCCTGCTCAGCCAAGGGTTCCCAGCAGCGTCCGATCGTTGGGGTCTTCAATACCCGGGTGAGATAGGCCAGCTGTGCCGGCAGCCCATCTGCGGGCACCGAGGCCAGCGGTGGGGTGTCGGCTGGCAACGGCGTACTGGCTTCGGCTGGCCGCGCCTTGGCGGACTTGGTGGCTGGGGTCATGAACTGTTCCTCACTATCGTTGGGGCGGAATCGAAGTCGACGCCGAACAGGGCGTCGTAATCCGGCAGAGCGCGCAGCGCTACCCGATGGCCGTCGTGATGACGCCGCGTGGCGGCGGCCCGGCGGCTGCGTCGATCGGCCAACGCGTGACGCATCCCGGCAGCGATCCCGACGTGCGCCTCATCGGTGATCGTGGCGTGAGCCGCCCAGCACCGGGCGTGCCGGGCCACCAGCTGACCGTCGCAACGGACCGTCACCTCATCCAACGAGGCGCTGACGTCGACGAACCTACCGATCACCCGCGGATCAACTGAATAGTCCACGGCATCGACGCGCACGTAGTAGTCCCGCGAGAGCCGGATTCGATGAGTCAGCCCGATCGGCGGCACCACCGGTGGCAGCGCCAGCATCCCCTGGCAGTCCGTCTCGAACAGATCGACCGGGCGTGCCCCGATCGCACGGACCGTGCGAGTGTTGGCTCGCACCAGCCATGCCGCGAGCTGGGTGTTGAAATCCGCTGGCGAGGTGAAGATGCGGCCAGGGAGAAACGAAGTCTCCAAATAGCCGTTGGCCCGCTCGACCATGCCCTTGTACTCAGGGTCGCGCGGCGGCGCCAAATGAATCCGGGTAGCCAACGTACCGGCGAACGCGGACGCCGCCGTGCTGACCCGACCCGTGCCGCCGATCGCTGCTTCACGGTCCCACACCAGGGTTTTCGGTACCCGTCCCCACCCACAGATCAACGCCCACATACCCGAGAGGATGTCGCCACCCTGGCGCGACGGGATCATCACCGCACCGATCGTGCGCGAAAACCCCGACACCATCACCAACACCGGCAACATGCGGTCGTGCCCCGCGCCGACCGGTATCATCGGCGCGGGAAACCACAAGTCGCACTGCGCGATCGCCCCCGGCCGATACACAAACCGGTCCACCGGGTCGATCCCCACATACTCCGGCCGGATCTTCTGCAGCTTCTTCTTCAGCGGCGAACTCGAATATGGCCAACCGATCCGCTCGGCGATCACCGGGGCCGGCATCTTCGGCCACTCAGTCAGCAACACACGGATCTGCGGCTCATACGCATCGGCCACCGAGCCCCGAGATTCCCGTTCATACTGCGGCGGCCGCTCACGGGCCAGAGCCGCCCGGACCGTATTCCGTGAGATCCCCAACCGGCGAGCCACCTCCCGGATCGGTACCCCCTCAGCCCGATGCAACCGCCGAATCTCTGCCCAATCCTCCACCGCAATCATCCCTCCAAGACACCACCGGGCGGGTCAACATTGCGGGACCCTCAGCGGTCTACTTTTCAGGAAGCTGCAACATGGGGATTGCCGAGGCCGTGCACGCCTAGGTGCTCGCGTAGCGCATGAACGTGCCGCGCAGCCATGGTGATTCCTTGGCCGTGGATGGGATCCAGGCAACACAAGGCATCCCCGATGACAAGGAGTCCGTCAGGAAGCGTCTCGGCGTGGTCATAGCGGTGCCAGGTGCCGCCGGGGTAGCGATACACCGCGATGTCGGACACAGCTCTGGCTCGGCGCAGCGCTGGTGTGATGTGTGCCGGCATGAACGATTCGGCGCGGGACAACATGTCCGACAGCGTGTCTGGTGGGGGCTGGTCGTCGTTGTCGTGGGTGGCGATGGTCAATGTCCAGGTGTCCTGCTCGCCGGCGATGAGACCGCCGCGGCCGGTGCCGCCGGGCGGGATGACCAGGACGAGCCGTTCCGGGAAGGAATCCTGGTCGTCGATGGCCAGGTGTTGGCTGTAGTACACACCGCGCACCCGGAACGTGCGTTGGGGTGGGCGTGGGCAACCCAGTTGTTCGAGAAGCAGGGGTGTGCGGGTGGCACGTCCGCTGGCATCGACAATCAATTCGGCATCCAGCGTGCGTGTGGTGCCGGTCTGTCGGTCGGTGACAGTGACGCCGGTGATGCGCCCTGGCCGGGAGGCGACGAGTTCGCCGACGTCGTGGCCGTCGGCGACCATGACGGTGGACCGGTCGGCGACACGACGGCGCAACACATACTCCAACTGTGGTCGCGTCACCAGATAGTGGGCCAGCGCTGCCGGGTCAGCGAGTGCGTCGGCGCGGTTGAAACCGTAATGACCGTTCTGAAGGTGCATCCGTGCACCCAATTGAGCGTCGTCAAGGACCTGTGCGCCCGCGTCGACCAGATCGCCGAGTACACCGGGCACCAGGTCGTCTATCGTCTGCCATCCCTTGGACAGCACGCTGTGCAGGTGCGGGCCCTGGGGAATGCCACGTCGTGCAGATGGGCTGTCGGGTAGTTGGTCACGTTCGACAACGGTGACGTGGTGGCCTGAATCGGCGAGCGTCGCGGCAGCGAGTAGGCCCGCGATACCGGCGCCCAGGACTACAGCATGTGCGGCCATGACGTCTACGCCTCCCTTGCGTGTCGCGTGATACCGAACGCTAACCCCAAAATAAGAAAAATAAGGCTAGATTAAGTAAATTCTAAGGATGGTCATGGATGGGAGGCGATGGCTTTGACTCAACGCAAAGAAGAGGAGCCCACATGCGGTGCACAGTCGCGACGACGGGTTGCCTTGGTAACCGGTGCCTCCCGCGGTATCGGGGCTCAGGTGGCCCGACAGCTCGGCGCCCACGGTCTGCACGTGGTGATCAACTACCGCGAGAAAGCGAAACGGGCCCAGGCGGTGGTCGACGAGATTCGAGCCGCAGGCGGCCACGCCACCGCGATGGGCGCCGACGTCTGCGACGAAGAGCAGGTTCGGGCGCTGCTCGAGACGATCAACTACCGATTCGGGGCGCTCGATGTGTTGGTGCTCAACGCGTCCGGTGGGCTGGAGCGCGGCGCGGACCCGGGCTATGCGATGCGATTGAATCGCGATGCGCAATGCGAGTTGGTCACCCGAGCAGTGCCGCACATGCCCGAGGGCGCACGCGTCGTGTTTGTCACCAGCCACCAAGCGCATTTCTCTCCTGATCGACCGGTTCCCGAGGGATACGAACCGATCGCGGCGAGCAAGCGTGCGGGTGAAGACGCGCTGCTTGCCGCCAAACCCGCACTGGCAGAACGCGGAATCGTCTTGAAGGTGGTGTCGGGGGACATGATCGACGGAACCATCATTGTCCGGCTCTTGCACCGCAAAGACCCCGCCGCGGTGCAAGCCCGCCGCGATCACGGGCCATTGCCCACCGTCGAAGAGTTCGCCACTGCCATTACCGACGCAGCACTACAACCCGAGGTCGCCGAAACGACCTATGTAGGTGGCGCCGACTATCGAATGTGAAGTTTTCCCCTGCATCGCCACTGCAGCCGCTGAAGATCTCGACGCTGCAGCAGCCCGGTAATCGGGGTCGTGTTGGCGAAGCCAACCCATGCTGCGCACTACTTCCGAGCGACTGGGTCTGTCGGACAACCTGAGACACAGCGGCGAAAGGGGGTGATTGACTTTCAGTGGAACGGCCGATCGCTTGCGACAATAAGAACAGTCATTCCGTTCTCGGATCCGGACTCGTGCATCTCGCCCGGACTCCATAACGCAGCTTGACCAACGCTGACGGGGACACGCACGCCATCGGCTCCGGCTACCCACCCACTTCCACTGATGATTGCGAAGAGTTGGTGTCGTCCTGCGCGATGACACCCGAGCACACCGTGGGATTCACACCACGCAATATGCACGCGAGCCTCCAGGTCGGCGTCGAGTCCGGAGATGCTGCACATCGCGATGCCGCGGCTGCCGAAACCGTCGCCGTCCAAAGAGCTTCTCGGCAGGTTGATGATCTCCATATCAGCAGTGTGACAGGCGGCAGCAGACGGGGACCGCCAGCTGTGCCGGACTAATCGGTTGTGCAACAACGCGAGCTCACCTTAACGTCGATGCATGCCTGCCGATGCGCCGACGATCCTCGCTACCAGCGGGGGAATCGGTGCTGGGCTGCGCACTCGCTTCGAGTTCACGGCGTTGACCGATTTCTCGGTGGACTTGTCCGGGGTCGAAGGTCGTGCGCCGCGCGTCTGCTTTCTGGCCACCGCGATGGGTGACGACAAGGCCACGCTGCATTACCTGACCGAGGCGGCACAATCACGCGGGTTCATCCCGACGCACATCTCGCTGTTTCCGATGCCGACCGTCGCCGACACGACAGCGCACCTGGTGGAGCAGGACGTGGTCTGGGTGTTCGGGGGCAGTGTCGCCAACCTGCTCGCACTATGGCGTGTGCACGGACTCGACACAGCCCTGCACGCCGCCTGGCAGGCCGGGGTGGTGCTCACCGGGATCTCCGCAGGTTCGATCTGCTGGCACAGCGGAGGAATGACCGATTCCTTCGGCCCGACCCTGCAACCGATCGTCGACGGATTGCGATTCCTCCCATACGCCAATGGCGTGCATTACGACACCGAGGCACAGCGACGTCCGATGCTGCAGACGTTTGTCGGCAACGGAACGTTGCCGGCTGCCTACGCCACCGATGACGGCGCCGGGTTGCTCTACCGAGGTACCACGTTCGTGGAGGCGGTTGCGGAGAAGAACTCTGCTGGTGCCTACTTCGTTTCGGCGGGTGATGGTGGAGTGCTGGAGACGGCGCTGGACGTGCGGCACCTGTGATGACCACGATCACCTTCCGCGCTTCGACAGCCGACGATTTCGAGTTTGTCTTCGAATTGCACAAGGCCACTTTGGGCCCCTACGTGGATCAGGTCTGGGGCTGGGACGACGACGTTCAACGCGCATACTTGGGCCGCAATATTGACTTTGCGGTTACGCAGGTGATTGTTGTCGACGGGGCCGATGCTGGCAGGTTGGACCTTGCAGAGCGTGACGGTGACGTATATGTCGGCCTGCTCGAAGTGGCGTCGGTCTTTCAGCGCCGCGGGATCGGCACACGCGTCCTTCGAGAGGTGCTCGATGATGCGTTCGCCGCTGGGCGAGGGGTGTGCCTGAATGTGTTGAAGGTCAATACGGATGCTCACAGACTCTATCGACGCCTGGGATTCGTGGTGGTCGCGGAGACCGAGATCCGTTGGCGGATGCGGGCTCATCCACCGGGCATTCACGAGAGTAACGCTGCGACTGAGGACTTGGTGTTCAGCCAATCCGATCCAGAGGTCCGGCTGCGTGCTGCCACTCCAGACGATCTGGGGTTCCTCGTGGAGATGGCACGGTACGCCTCTGTGATCGAGGACCGGCCGCTGCCTGACCCAGCTGACGACGATGTTGTGGAGATGTTGCCCGCGCCAGGAACCGTGACGATCATTGCCGAGGATCGATACGGATCACCTGTCGGAGCCGCGTGGACGTACCACAGCAGTCCGCCGCTGCGAACCGATGCTGATGGTGCTCCGCTACCCGAACTGTGCATGGCGGTCGCCCCGCCGCAGCGGGGAGGCGGCATCGGTGCGATGCTGCTGGAAGCATTGTTCGCCGATCTCGCGCCGAGGTTCGACTCGATGTGCGCCAACGTCCATGTGCGCAATCCCGCACGACGACTCTACGAACGTAAAGGTTTTCGCGATGACGGCATAGGTCACGGACCGTTGGGCATCGCGCTGATCAAAGATCTAGGTAGGTAGGACGCGAGTGCCAACGGCACGATGTCGCAAAGGGGCCGGCGGGTTCAGTTCACCGGTGTCTCTACGATCGCGTCGAACACCGCCTCCAGCAGCGTCGCGAGTTGGTCAGGGGCGGTGCGGCGATTCATCGCGCCGGCACCCACCACGCGACGCATCAAGAGCACTCCGCTGATGACGGAGAGCATGACGTCGCTGCGAAGCCGGGCGCCCGGTTCGGGCAACCTGGAAGACAATCGCCGCCCGACATGACGCTCGATCGCCTCCCGCACAATCTCGGTTGCGCGCGGGTTCGACGCCGACCGCAGCATGATGAGGAACGGTGCAACCTCGTTGGCATCGGAGGCTGAACGCGACACCAGGATCGTCGCCGCGTCACGGGTGAGCGACTGTGAATCCTCGGTGATGAACACCCCCGGCGCGAACGACACGTCGACGGCCTCGATGAACAACTGCTCCTTCGAGCCGAAGTATCGGTTCACCAACATCGCGGTGACGCCCGCGTCGCCGGCGATCTCTCGGACGCCCACACCGTCATAGCCGGCACGCGCGAAGTGACGGATCGCCGAGGCGAGAATCGCCTCGCGGGTGGCAGCAGCATCGCGCCGTCGAGGCGAGGTAGTGGACATGGAATCCACGCTAGGGAATAGCCGGCAGCAAGTCTACGTCTGTATAAATGTGGTTAGTCTACAACTGTAGATAAGGAGAGAACGCATGGACATGGGCCTGACCGCCAAACGTGCGTTGATCACCGGGTCGAGCACCGGCCTGGGGCGGGCGATCGCCGAGATGCTCGCGACCGAGGGCTCGTCGGTGATCGTCCACGGGCGCGATAGGGATCGCACCGAGAAGGTGGCAGCGGGAATACGCGACGCGGGAGGTGATGCACGAGCAGTGTGCGGTGACCTGGCTACCGCAGACGGTGCTCGCGCCGTCGCGGAGAGCGCCGGGCAGGTCGACATCCTGGTCAACAATGCCGGCACCTACGACGGACTGGGCTGGGCGGACCTCACCGACACCCGGTGGATGCAGATCTTCGAGACCAACGTGATCTCGGGGACGCGGATGATCGGATACCTCGTCCCGGGAATGCGCACCCGTGGGTGGGGTCGTGTCGTCACCATCGGCGGCGGACTGGCGTTGCAACCGGTCGCCGTTCAACCGCACTACAGTGCGACGCTGGCGGTCAGGCACAACCTCACCGTCTCGCTGGCCAGAGAACTTGCCGGGACCGGAGTCACCGCGAACATCGTGGCTCCCGGGGCGATCCTCACCGAACCGGTACGCGAAATGACACTCCGGGTCGCCGCCGAGCAGTGCTGGGGTACGGACTGGAGCGATATCGAACGGTCGGCTTCCGCCGCGTGGTTTCCCAACGACATCGGCCGATTCGGACGACCCGATGAGATCGCGGCTGCAGTGACATTCCTCTGCAGTCGTCACGCCGACTACATCAGCGGCGCCGACCTGCGCGTCGACGGCGGCATCGTCCGCACTGTCTCCTGACGCCGATCCATGAACACAATCCCTGAAAGGAACTCTCATGAGGCAACATTCGCGGGTATTCGTCGTTTCCGGTGCATCCCGAGGCCTCGGACGCGCCATCACCGAAGCAGCACTCGAAGCCGGCCACCGTGTCGTGGCCGGCGCACGTAAGGTCTCGGCGCTCGACGACTTGGCGGCCAGATACGCTGATCGTCTCGCGGTTGTGGCGCTCGACGTCACCGACGATGGTCAGGTACGCGCAGCGGTCGCCGCCGCCGTCGACCGCTTCGGCGGAGTCGATGTTCTGGTCAACAACGCCGGCTACGCCAACATGGCTGCCATCGAAGACGTCGATTTCGACGACTTCCGCACGCAAGTCGACACGAACTTCTTCGGTGTCGTCCGTCTCACCCGCGAAGTACTCCCGATCATGCGGGAACAACGTCACGGCAACATCATTCAGATCTCGTCGGTAGGCGGGCGCATCGTACGACCCGGTTTGTCGGCCTACCAATCGTCGAAGTGGGCCGTCACCGGTTTCTCCGAAGTGCTCTCCCAAGAGGTCACGCCGCTGGGCATCAAGGTCACCGTCCTGGAACCTGGTGGCATGCGGACGGACTGGGCTGGATCCTCCATGCGCATCGATCCCGTTCGAGAGGAGTACGCCGAGACGGTCGGTGTGGCGGCATCCGGGACCAGCCCCGAAAGCATCGGCGCCAGCGACCCGGTCAAGGTGGCGGAACTGGTACTGCACATCGTCGACATGGACGAACCGCCCCTGCGATTGCTCGTCGGCCCCGACGCCTATCGATATGCCACCGAGGCCGGACGCCGGCTACTGGCATCCGACGAGAAATGGCGTGAGCTCAGCGTCTCGACCGCCGCTGACGACGCCACGCCCGATCAGCTCGATCCCTTGGCGGCACTGGGCAAGACCGAACGCAGGTAGCGGACTGATGGAACTGCGATGCTTCAGATGCCGATGTCCCGCACCAAGCCGTCGCCGTTCAGTGACCCACCGATAACGCACTCGGCCACAGCTTCCTCGGGAGATTCACACACCTCGTTCCGTCGCGATCCGGCGCACGAACTCCTCATAGCTGGTGGGTTTGCGCGGTAGGACCTTCGCCATGTCTTCGAACTTTCCGGCCGGCAGTCCGTGCACGTCGTAGTACTTCATCATCTGCACATAGGTGTCTTGTGCGTCCGCCGGCCACGTGCGGAAGCCTCGTGTGTTCGGCGCTGACAGCAGACCGCGAGCGATATTGGGGATCGCACGGAATCGGGTCGAGAGCAGCGATCGTCCGATTGCAGCGCCGAACGGTCCAATTGCGCGCAGCGGATTCATCAGCGACTCTGGTGGTATTCGAACGGCCGCCATGCGGTGCCCAAGGATTCCGCTCCATGTCCGCGCCATGTCATGACGATCGAGTTCCACGGTGGACAAGTCGTACGTCCGCCCGATGTGCCCCTCAGGGTGGAGCAACACGTTGGCCGCTGCGGCGGCTATGTCCTCGACGTCGACCACGCCCATCCGGCTCTTCGGCGATGTGGGGTAGGGCATTAGGCCCGCGCCGAAGAACTCCCAGAAATCCAGGACGTTCTGCATGTAGTGCGAGGGGCGAAGGATCGTCACGGGTAGGCCAGACTCGCTCAACTTGCCCTCCGCCAGCATTTTTTGGCGGTGATGAGGCAGCTCGGGGATGTCGGGATGGATCACCGAGTGGAAAACGATGTGGTCGAGCCGCTCGGCTTCGGCTCCCGCGATGAGTCGTTCGACCACAGGCATTTCGTCGATGAGCTGGGTCGGAGCGGCGTGGTAGACCTGGCGCACTCCACGTAGCGCCGACTCCAGGTCACCGGGTCGTCGAAGGTCTCCGATCACGACTTCGGTTGCGCCGTCGGCCTTCGATCGTTGAGCCTGGTCGGCATTCTTGACGAATGCGCGTACCCGGCGATCACTGGTGACGAGGTTCCGAACCAGCGGACGTCCGACACCGCCAGCTGCGCTGGTAACCAGAATCATGGCCTGCTCCTATCGTCGGTGAGTGAATGCTGTTTCCCTGTTTATGTTTTGCTGGTCAGCATGTGGATTCCTCTGATCTCTGGAGCGGCCGCAGTGACCGGGCCAGTGCGGGCATCAGTATCCGGCGGGGAACCAGACGTGCCAGCGCTGCGGACACCGCATTACCTTTTCCCGAGACCGTGGAGGGTGGAGTTCTGCGCCGATCGAGTGCACGCAGTCCCGCGGCGGCGACCTGGTCCGGGGTCTGTAACCGTCCCACCACCGTCGCGGTCTCACCGATCACGTCGAAGAACTCGGTGCTGGTGGGACCCGGAGCGAAAGAAAATACTCTGACCCCGTGCTGTTTGGCCTCGTACCACAAGGATTGGCTGAAGCTGAGGACGAAGGATTTCGATGCCGCGTACACCGCCAGGGAGGGCACCGGCTGATAGGCAGTGGTGCTGCTGATGTTCATGATGGCGCCGTGGCCGCGCTGCACCATCTCGGGAAGAAATGCGTGACAGATATCCACTACCGCCGCGACATCGACCGCCAGCACCTGTGCATACGTGCTCGCTTCGCCGTCGAGGAAACTTCCTTGGGTCGCGAACCCGGCATTGTTGATCACGAGGTCGATGTCGCCGACGACGCGCTGGCGCAACTGGCTGCCCGCTGCCTCGACGAATAGGTCGAAAGCCAATGGTGTGCATTTGATCCCGTAGGCCGCTTCGAGTTCGACCGCGAGAGTGTCGAGCCGATCCTGTCGCCGGGCAACCAGCACGAGGTCGCAACCGCGCTTCGCGAGAGCCCGAGCAAAGGCCTGACCGATCCCCGAGCTGGCACCCGTCACGAGCGCCCGCGATGCACGGAATGGCCTGTTCATCGCTACCCCTCCATCGAGCCGGATTGATCCTCGAGGTGTGCCCTATGTCTGCAGCTGCACAATGCGACTATTGCACGACAAATGCAATTAATGCAACACCCCGTACGATCAGCGGATGGTGTCCAAGGCGCGCCGGAGCGAGCAAGAGCGTCGCGCCGCCGTGGAACGGGTCCTCGGTGGCCAGCGCGCATCGGTGGTCGCTCGGGATTTGGGGGTACACCCGGCCACGCTGTACCGCTGGGTCCAGGAGGCGTCAGGCGGCGACGCCGAGTCCACCGCCACGGATGTCCGCTTGATGCACGCCACGCAATCGTTGTTGCGAGACCACGACTACAGCCAGATCACCGTCGAAGAAGTGGCTCGGCATTCAGGTGTCGCGCTGCGCACGGCTTTTCACCACTTCGAGAGCAAACGTGAACTCTTCCGGGCCGCGATCGACGATGCGGCCGGAGTTCTCATCGATGCGATGGACCAGCGATACCGAGGCACCCACTGGCCACCTGAGCCGCTGTTGCAGTTGAGTCTGTTCCTCCGGCTTTCCGCCGAAGCCATCTACGCCACTCCCTCGGCACACGTCTTATTTCGTGACCTCGGCGTTCCCAGATCGGACAGCTTCGCCCTACGCTGGCACGACACGTTCGAGCAGGCGGTGGCGCAACTGCTGAGCACGTCGGCAGACGCCACGGCGATCGACCCCGAAACCGATATCGCCGCGGCTGCACAGGCGATCACCGGGGCCATGCGTGGGATACATGCTGCGGTGTTCGACGGCGCCGACCCGGCTCAGGCATTGCGGATCGTCGCCCGCCTCCACCTCACGGTGTTGCCTCGCCAGGAGCTGGAGGCGTGACGGATGCAGTGGACATGACGAGCGTGACGATGATCCATGCTGGGCGGTAACCACTGTGATCGCGCCCGACGACTCAACCGGCGTCGGCGGTCACGTCGCCTCTCGAATGGGCCGCCCTTCGCTGCTCAGTTGGTGAATGCCCGCGAGTAACGGCAGCCGTCGCGGTCGGCCCAGGCCGCGACACCGTTGATCAGGGGACCGAAGGTGATGCGTTCGGGCAGAGCAACATCGCGGCCGATGCGAAATGTGGAGTGAGCCACCTGCACGAGCTCGACGTCCTCAGCCGGTGCTTCGACACCGCCGGGGGCTATCAACACCAGCGCGCCTCGGCGTTGCACCACGCGGAAGTTGGTGAACCAGGGCGAGTACGAGCGATAGTGCCCGCAGAATTCGTTCCCCGCTGTCGGTGTCCCGTTCGGCGAATCCCGTTGTGCGTAGACGGGGAGGAATTCTTCTGGGCCCCAGGCCCAGTGATCCGCATCGAAGACCAGTGCATAGCGTCGTAGTGCCGGTAGCCGCGTCACGACACGGCGGCCCCACGTTCGAAGCAGAGACGCTTGCTCGCCGCCCGATGACACGCTGAGTCCAACGACGCCGTTTCTCTTTTCGGTGGCTGCGACGTGTATGGACTGGCTTGTGGCCGAGATGAATTCGCCTGTATAGCCGAGCCGTTGCACCTCGTCAGCATCCCATGCGCCCGGGTCGAGCCGATCGACCGCAACTGCACCCGGTGTGCTCAACTCGGTGGCTACGCAGCGCGCGATCGCTTCGGCTACCGGGGTGTCGCCATTGGCATTGGTCACCACGCACACCGCGGTACCACCATCGAGGTCGACAAGCAGGAAGGACGCGTAACCGACCATCCCGCCACCGTGGGTGAGCACGGTACTGTCGTCGACCCGTTCGACGTTGATGCCCAGTCCGTACTGGCTGGATTGGCCAGGAGCCACCCCCGGCAGATCGAGGACGTCCTCCCCGTTGGGAGCGAGTGAGGACACCATCGCCTCGAAGGTGGAATCCTGCAGGACGCGCGTTCCGTCCAGCACGCCGCGGCCGAGCAGCGTGCGCGCGAACCGGCCGAGATCCGAAACCGTGCAGGCAAGATTTCCGTCGGCCCCGGCGACCTCCATCCACGGTGCGGTGATCAGCGGATCGCCGGGCACCCAAGGCCGATCATCGTGCAGAGGTTGATAACCGCGGGCCAACACCGGATAGTCCTCATGCGTGACGCAGGCAATGGTGTCCAACATGCCGAGAGGTTGCAGGATGCGTTGCGCGACGAGCTCGGTTAGCGACGTCCCCGAGAGTTGGGCCGCCACCAGTCCGAGCAGGATGTAACCGAAGTTCGAGTAGTGGAACATCTTTCCGACCCCCGCGGGTGAGGGGGATCCGCCGTGCAGGGTGGCCTGACCGATCTCGTCCGGCACCGCGTCCACGCTCGCTACCAACCCGGAGGTGTGGGTGAGCAACCGTCTGATCGTGACGTCCGGGGTGCGCATCGCGGCCGGAAGCCAGCCCAGAACGTCGCCTACCGGCGTGTCCAGTGTGATCAAGTCGTGCTCGACGAGCTGCAGCACCGCCATCGAGGTGACTATTTTGCTGATCGAGCCGATCTGGAAGAGATGTTGTGGCTCAACGGGTTTACCGCGCTCCATATCGGCGAACCCGAACCGGTGGACGAAGGTCTCGCCCTCGCGGTCGACGGCCACCAAGGCTCCGCCGGGTACTGACCACTTCTCGGCGATGGCGTTGATGACAGCGCGAGCTGACTCGGTCATCCACCCGCCTCCACAGGAGAACCGATGAGTTGTTCGCGACGAAGCAGGTCAGCGAACGTCTCCCGGCGCACAGCCAGCCGTGCCGAACCTTGGTCGCAGAATACGACCGGTGGCCGCAGCGCGGTGTTGTAGTTGTTCGACATCGTGTAGCAGTAGGCCCCGGTCACCGGCACCGTCACCAGATCGCCGACCGCAGGGGCCACCACCTGCACCTGTTCGGCGATCCGGTCACCGGACTCACAGTGCCGACCGACGATGTCGACCGTCTCGGCAGGGCCGCTGCGATCGATGACCGATGGCTGGAATGGCTGCCCGTAGAGCGAGACCTCCAGGTTGTCGCCCATGCCGCCGTCCACTGCGGCGTGGGATCGCACGCCGCGCTTGACCGTCACCACTCGATAGGCGGTGATGCCGTTGCGGGCCACCATGGATCGACCCGGTTCCACGAGAAGTTCCACGTCGGTGCCGAGCTTGCGGTGCACCGCGGAGACGAGTGCCTCGGCGTAGTCCTCGACCGAGGGCGCCTCGTCTTCTCTGACGTAGCGGACCCCGAGGCCACCGCCGAAGTCGTAGACACCGAAGCGCTCGAACTCGGCCAGTGCCGTCACCGCCGCCTCGAATTGGGCGAGGTCGAGAAGCTGTGACCCCACATGGGCATGCAGGCCGCGCAGATCCACCATGGGCTGGCGCCGGATCTCGGTGATGACGTCCTCGACCTGATCGGCCGGGATGCCGAACTTGGAGCTGTCATGCCCCGTCATCATGGCCGCATGTGTCTTGGCATCCAGCGACGGGCTGACTCGCAGTAGTACCGGGACGGGTGATTGTGCCAGGCGCGCAAGCCGTTCCACGTCATCGAGATTGTCGATCACGATGTAACGAACTCGGGCCCGAACCGCGGCGCTGATGTCCTCGTCGGTTTTCGCATTGCCATGGAAGACCGCGCGGCCGGCGTCCGCACACCCGGCCAGCGCCAGCCCCAATTCGCCGGCCGACGCCACATCGGTACCGCAACCTTCCTGGGCGAGCACCCCGATCACGGACGCCGAGGGAAAACTCTTCGATGCGAACAGGACCAGTGACCGCGGGTGGCGGCTGGTGAAGGCGCGGATGTAGTCGCGCGCGGTGCGGCGGAGCGCGCCCTCGTCGATCAGATACGCCGGTGTGCCGTACTCGGCCGCCAGTTGCGCTACCGGGCAACCGCCTATCAGCAGACGGTTTTCGGAATCCAGTTCGGTGCCCTCCGGGTACAGCGAGAGGTCGATATCGGCGGGTGTCAGCGTGTCAGCCATCGGCTCACCTTCGAGTAGTGCGACGTGTTCACCGGGAGTTCCGCGCTTGTTGGGCACGACATGCCGCGTCATGCCGTGCGAAGCGTTCGGCCCACAGGCCGGTCCGCCGCGGGTCCGGTTCGATGACTTCGCGGGTAGATCGGTCCGGTGCGATATCGGGCCAGTCCAGCACGGTCCGGCCAGCCAAAAGCGCCGCACCCACGGCGGAATGGTCTGGCTCATCGGTGTCGGCGTGGACTGCGCGACCCGTCGCATCGGCGAGGTCGCGTCGGAACACGGGGGACAAGGCCCCGGCGCCGCTCATCATGATGGGGCCGGGTGATTCACCTGTCGCGGTGTCGGCGAGGACTTCCAGACAGCGGCGGGATTCCAGCACGATGCCCGCCGTCAAACCACGGGCGAGATCGGCGGCGGTGGTCCGTAACGTCACGCCCTC
This sequence comes from Mycolicibacterium neoaurum ATCC 25795, assembly GCF_000691525.1. GTDB lineage: Bacteria > Actinomycetota > Actinomycetes > Mycobacteriales > Mycobacteriaceae > Mycobacterium > Mycobacterium neoaurum. Next base: position 40,521 of record NZ_JMDW01000002.1, on the reverse strand, counting down.
GATACCGCCGACCAGACCCGGATCCCACAGGGCGCCCTGCTCGCCGGGCGAGAGGTACGGCAGCACCAGCGGCGCATCGGTCAGATCGGCGCCGGCCGCGAGGTCGGCCACCGCTGACGCTCCTCCGGAAATGCCGAGCAACCCGGCCAGCCACTCCAGCGCGGACCCGGTCGCCAGGAGATCCATCTCCCGCCCGTACCCGCCGTCTGCCATCGGGGTGACCAGATAGCGTCCGTGCTCGTCGACATCCGCGGTGGCAGCACTGCCCAAGATGACGTTGCTGGTGCCGGCGATGTATGCCACCATTCCCGGATCTCGCACCCCGAGTCCGTAGGCGCCCAGGACCGAGTCGGCCGCGCCCACGAGCACCGGAATTCCGGCTGGGCATCCCCACCGGGCCGCGAGCTCCGGACGCAATGGCCGATGGTCGCGTGATTCGATGACCGCGGGAACCACGCGTGCGCCGGCTGTCGCCAGTATGGCGGTGTCCCACGCCCGGCGGTGTAGGTCGTAGGCTCCGAAACCCGATGCGGTACTGGGATCGGTCAGCAAATGCCCGGTGAGCATCTGGAACAGGTAGTCCTTGGCGCCGGCCACCGTCGCGTCGGCGGCCAGCCCCAGCCGGCACCGTCGGGCATGCATCGCCAGCAGATAGCGGCCGTCGAATTGTTGCCCGGTACGCCGATACAGGTGGCCGGGACCGACGGCCGAGGCGATGCTCTCGCCGTCGGCCTCGGCCCGTCCGTCCCGCCAGGTGATCGCCGGCCCGATCGGACGTCCACCGATATCCAGGCTGACCAAGGTGGGCAACATCGCCGAGAGGCCGAGTACCCCCCACTTCGCCGGGTCGGTCTGTCGAGCGAGTTCGTCCAGCGCGGCATGGCATGCCGCCACCCAGTCGGCTGGATCCTGCTCGGCGGCATACGGTTCCGGCTGCTCGGTCGGGTAGCCGACTCGGGCGCGCGCCACGCACCGGCCGTCGGCGCCGACCGCGACGGCCTTCAGGCTGCTTGTCCCGAGATCGACACCGACGGCCAGCACACCATTACCGGTCAACGGGCCCTCCCTGGCAGACGCTCACGACCGGCCCGCAGGCTGGTCAGAACTCACGAGCCACCACGCTCAGCGCGGCATCGGCGGCGTTGAGCGTCTCATCGATATCGGCGTCGGTATGGACAAGCGAGACGAAGAGGTTCTCGAACTGCAGCGGATGAAACAGTACGCCGCGCACCACCATTTCCTGATACCAACGGGTGAAGACGTCCTCGTGGGCGTGGGCGGCCGCATCACGCCAGTTTTTGATCGGCCGGTCGGTGAACCACAACTGGAATACCGTACCGATGCCCTCTACATAGGCTTCGATGCCCTTGTCCTGTGCCAGGGTCTTCAGGCCCTGGCCGAGCCGATCACCCAGCGCGCGCTGGCGTTCATAGAGCCCTGGCGTTGCCAGAATATCCATGGTGGCCGAAACTGCGGCGCACGCTACGACATTGGCGTTGTATGTTCCCGAATGTGAGTAGGTGCCATCGGCGATCAGGCGCATCGCCTCGGTGGTCCCGCCGACCGCGGCCACCGGGAAGCCGCCGCCGATGCCCTTGGCATAGGTCGTCAGATCGGGCCGGATGCCGAACCACTCCTGGGCGCCGCCTCGAGCAAACCGGAAACCGGTGATGACCTCGTCGAAGATGAGCATGGCGCCGTACTTGGTCGTTTGCTCACGCAAGAGTTCCAGGTAGCCCGGTTCGGGCAGGATGCAGCCGGTGTTGAAAACCGCCGGTTCGGTCAATACGGCGGCGACTTCTTCGCCGCGCTCCTCCATCAGCTTGATGAAGCTTTCCGGATCGTTCCAGGTGAGTACGACCAGGGTGCTTTCCAGCTCGGCCGGCACGCCGCCGCCCATGGCGACAGGACGGGGCCGGTCGGCGGGGCCGGCGAGGGTCGGATCGACGTGGTTGGACCAGTACACGGTGTCCTGCCAGCCGTGGTAGTGGCCTTCGAAGCGCACGATCAGCCGTCGTCCGGTTGTCGCCCGAGCAAGTCGGACGGCCGTACCCACGGCTTCGGAGCCGGAATTGGTGAAGCGCACCTGCTCCACACCGGGAACCGCGGCCGCGACCTTCTCGGCCGCCTCGATCTCCAGTTCATAGGGCAGCCCGAAGCAGGTGCCGTACTCGGCGACGGCATCGGTGACGGCCTTGGTCACCCCGGGATGGCGGTGCCCCAGGATCATCGGTCCCAGTCCGAGAAGGTAATCGATGTACTCGTTGCCGTCGACGTCCCTCAGCCGTGAACCCTGTCCCTCGGATATGAAGAGCGGGTAGGGCTTCCAGCCGTTGCGGGGGAGCCGGGCGGTACTGCCGGCGCCACCGGGGATGGTCTTGCGGGCGCGGTCATAGAGGTTCTTGGTCATCGCGGTCCGCTCGGCGTACGCGGTGTCAAACGTCGTCATGGACATGCTCTTCCTGTGAACGAACTGGCCAACCCAGTACTACTTCTTATACTAAGTATGTTGTCAAGCGGGTTACGCCGACGGGGCCAACAGCTCGATGAGCGCGCGTACCGGAGTGCCGGTCGGCCCTGCCGGCCAGGGGTAGGCAGGCTCGACCAACCACGCCGCGGAGCCGTTGTCGATGTGAACCCAGGGCACCGAGCCGACGAAGGAGTGCAGATAGGTGGCTGCCAGCTGACCCGAATCAGTCACCGAAACAGGAGCATTGGCAATATCGGCGACTCTGGACGTTAGCTGGGCGGCATAGGTGTGATGCAGCGGTAAGGCCCAGCCGCGGTCGAATCCACGCCTGCCCGCCTCGATCACCTCGGTCGTCAGATCGGCCGAGGTTCCCCAACATCCCCAGAACGCCGTCCCCACGCCACCGGAGTCCGTCAGCGTTCCGACATCGACGATCCGTGCCGGATTCTGAGCGGCGAGCCATTCCAGCGCATCGGCAAGCACCAGGCGCCCTTCGCAGTCGGTGTCGACCACCTCGGTGGTCCGCCCGCGGGGGTGGGTGAGCACGTCACCGGGGCGCAGCGCCCCGCCGCCGGGCATGTTCTCCGCCACGGGTAAGACCGCGGTGATGGGGCCTGTGGCTCCGAGCGCGGCGGCCGCGATCACCGCGGCCGCAACCGAAGCGGCCCCGGCCATATCGGTTTTCATCCAGCTGAGCTCGTGCGCATCGCGCTTGAGGTTGACACCACCCGAATCGAAGGTGATCCCCTTGCCGGCCAGAGCCGTCAGCGGACCATCCCCGGGGACCTGCAGGGCCAGAACCAGCGATGGTTCGGCACTACCCGCTCCGACACCGAGCGTGCCACCGAAACCGTGTTTGGTGAGCACGTCCTCGTCCCAGGTCTCGACAAGGACCGCGCCGGGGGCCAGTTCGGCGGCGAAGTCCGCGACGGCCTGCGCAAAAGCCAGTGGGCGCAGGGCATTCGGCGGTGTTTCGACCAGTTGACGCACCCAGGACGTCGCACGTGCCACGGTGCTCGCGCGGAGAAGCACCTCGTCGGCAGCGTGCGGGTCGTCGCAGACCACCGTGACCGACTGCGCTGGGGCATCCGACCCGCTGTCGCGCTGATACCGCCACGACCCGATTGCATGTCCCTGCGCGACGGCGCCCAGGGCCTCGGGCATCTCGGGCAGTTCCAGTGCCAGCAGCGAGACGACATTGCCTCGCGCCCCCGCGCCGAGCGCGGCCTCGAAGAGCTCCCCGGCACCGATCTCACCGGCGCCGAGGCCGACCAGTGTCACCCGCACCGGCGCGCCGGATACCGGGAGCGACACCGCCATGTGTGAACCCGCGTGCGCATCGAAATCCTGATCGGCGGAGGCCACGTCGGCGCAGTCGAATCCGGCGATGTCACTCAGTAGCTGCACACCGCGACCGCGGCGGCTCGCGGGGATCCCGACCACCACCTCGGTGTGCTGCCGTGCCGTCAGCGCGTCGACGAGATCGCGGGAGTAGACGCGCCTGAGCGCGGCATTGCTCATTCGGCGGGCTTGACCTGGAGCAGCGTCTGGGTCGAGAGGTTGTTGACCGAACCGACCAGCGGCGACATCTGGAATCCGGTCCATTTCGGCGAGTGGGCCTCGATCACGTTCTGGTAGAGCAACACGATGTAGGGCCGGTCATCGAAGGCGATGCGCTGCATCTGGTTGATGATGTCCTGGCGTTCCGCCCGATCGCGTGCGATGCCCTGCGCCTCGTACAGTTTGTCGTAGGCGGGGTTGCAGTAGCCGCTGTCGTTGTTGTTTCCCCATTGCTCGCAGGTCAGCACGCTGAGCTGAAAGTCCGGATCGACCGGGGGGATCCATGTCCACATCGCCAGGTCGAACTCGTCATATCCGTTGTCGGGGCCCAGAATTGCCGTGGTTGCGGCGTCGGTGTCCATCTTGCGCATCTCCAGATTCACTCCCGCCGCGCGGAAGCCGTTCTGGATGATCTGGAACATCCGGTCTCCGGCACCGTTGATATCGGTGGGGAAGATGACCTCGTAGGACATCCGGCTACCCTCGGCAACCCGGATACCGTCCGGTCCCTTGGCGTAGCCGAGACCGTCGAGAATGGTGTTCGCCTGTGCGACGTCGAACGGTAGACCCTTGATCGCGTCGTCATGCCACCCCGTCGCGGGAGCGACGATCGTCGATCCCGTGGTCGCCATTCCCAGCCACGCGGTGCCGATCATCTCGTCGCGGTTCATGGCCAGTTCGAAGGCCTTCCGGACATCCGGGTTCAGGAGTTCGGGATGGTTCTTCTTCTTCGGATTGGTGTTGATGATGAAGTTGTAGAAGCCGGAGCCGGGCGCCGTGCCGACCTCCATCCCGGCCTCCTTGATCGACGGGACCGCCGTGGCAGGTGTGCTGGCACCGATCATGTCGACCTGGTCGGTGCGTAACGCCGTGACCATGGCATCGGAATTGGCGAAGAACTGCAGACCGAAACCGGAGATGTGCGGCTTGTTCTCGCCCCACCACTTCGGGTTCTGCGAGAACATCGCGACCTGATCCTTCTTGTACTCATCCAGCACGAACGGCCCGCCGGACACCGCGGGTGCGTCATTCTGGAACGTCGTGATGGCCTTCCCGTCCCCGGTCGCGTACTGCGACCAGACGTGCTCGGGAAGTACGGGCAGCTGCTGCATCTGTGCCAGCACATTGGACACCGGCTGCGAATAGGTGAGCGTCAGGGTGTCTCCCTCGGCCGATGCCGATGTCAGACTGCGGATGAAGCCGGCCAGCTTTCCGGTCGGCCCTTCCTCGAACTGGCGAATCATGTTGAGTGTGAACGCCGCATCCTTGGCCGTGAGCGGTTCTCCGTCCGACCACTGGGCGTCCTTGACGATCTCGAAGGTCCAGACCAGACCGTCCGGTGAGGTCTTCCAGCTGGTCGCGAAGGACGGCTTCAACGACATGTCCGTCGTGTCGTACTCGGTGAGGTGCGGATATACGTACTGGTAGACGACATTGCTGTAATCCGATGTCGAGACGAACGGGTTGAGCGAGTCGATCGCCACACTGACCCCGATCCGCAGGACGCTGCGTGACGTCGCGGAACTGCAGCCCGCAATCATCGAAAGGGCCACCAGCACGCCGCTGATGAGTGCCAGGATTCGCAGAGCGGGTTTCATGGAGAACCTTCCCTAGAGCATCGAGGTGGCAACGTTCACGTGCTGGCGATCCGGACGGAATTTCAACCGAAATTGCAACGTGGTATTACATTCCCGTCACTTTGTGTGCTTAGTATGAGGACCATCACCTAGGCCGTCAAGACGAAAGGGGCCCGAGTGCGCGGGTACCTCTGGAAGCGAACCCTGTTCGCCGCTGTCACGATCTTCGTCGCGCTCACGGTCAACTTCATCCTCTTCCGTGTCCTCCCGGGGGATGCGGTCAGCCAGATATCGCGAATACCCAACGCCTCGCCGGCCATGAAGGAGGCGCTGCGCGCCGAGTTCGGACTCGACAAGCCCGTGTTCGAGCAGTATGTCCGCTACCTGCAACAGCTGTGCCAAGGCAACCTCGGCGTCTCGTACACCAACCGCCAGCCGGTTCTGGACAATCTGGTCGAGGCGTTCGGCAACACGGTGCCGATGGTCGCCACCGGCACGCTGATCGCCATCGTCCTCGGGATCGCGGTGGGCATGTTCGCCGCGCTGCACCGGGGATCGGTCGGCGACCACGCGGCCACCGGCATCGCCGTGGTGTTCTACGCGTTACCCACGCAGTTCCTCGGAATGATGCTGCTGATCCTGTTCGCCGGCACATTGCCGTCGGTCGGGATGTCCGACCCCTTCGCCGTGGGACTGTCGCCAGGGGAGCAACTGCTCGACCTCACTCGGCACATGATCCTGCCGGTCGCGACACTGGTGCTGACGCTGTACGCGGAGAGCGCCCTGATCGTGCGGTCCGCGATGCTGGAAACCCTTGGTGAGAACTACATCCTGACTGCACGGGCCAAGGGCCTGACCCGTCGGCGCATCGTGTGGTCCTATGCACTGCGTAACGCCGCGCTGCCGACGATCACCCAAATTGCTCTCTCGTTGGGGACCATCGTGGGCGGATCGATCCTCGTCGAGGTGATTTTCTCCTGGCCAGGGGTCGGCCGCGCGCTCTATGACGCGGTCCTGCAACGTGATTACCCGATGCTGCAAGGCGGCTTTCTGGCCATCACCGTCACCGTCGTGGTGTTGAACTATCTCGCCGACATCCTGTACTTCCGGCTCGACCCGAGGATTTCACAGTGAACCACGAGGATCATCCCGCCGGCGTCAGTGATTCGTCCGTAGGCGAGCCAATACACAGACGTGGGGCCTGGGGGGCACTGCGTACCGCCATGGCCACCCCGCCGGCCATCATCGGGCTGAGCATCATCGGACTGTTCCTCGTGGTCTCGGCACTATCGCATTACCTGAAGCCCTACAGCACGTCTGTGCCCAGTTGCGCGGTGTTCGAGCCGCCCTCACCACAACACTGGCTGGGTTGCGACGACGGCGGTATCGACATGGTGAGCCTGGTGTTGCAGGGCGGACAGATATCGATGTTCGTGGGATTCACCGCCGCGGTCATCGCGATCGCCATCGGCGCGACGGTGGGTGTGCTGTCCGGATACTTCGGCGGTTGGGTCGATTCGGTACTGATGCGGGTGACCGACTATTTCATGGTCATACCGCAGATCGTGCTGATGATCGTGGTGGCGGCGGTGTGGGGTCCGAAGCTGAGCCACGTCATCGTCGTCATCGGATTCCTCATGTGGACCAGCACCGCCCGGGTGGTGCGAGCTCAGGTCAAGACCCTGCGTGAACGTGTCTATGTGCAGCGCGCGGTATCGATAGGCGCCGGACATCCGCGAATCATCGCCCACCACATCCTTCCTCAACTGGGACCCTTGCTCATCGCCAACGCGGTGCTGGCCATCACCCTGGCGATCTTCAACGAAACCGCCCTGGCCTTCCTCGGCCTGTCGGACCCGACGGCGGTCACCTGGGGAACGATCATGGAACACGCCTTCGTCCGTGGGGCCATCAGCACCGGGGCATGGTGGGCCATCGTGCCCGCAGGATTATGTGTCGCAATCCTGATCATGGGGTGCTACCTGCTGGGTAACTCGATCGAGGACACCCTCAATCCCCGGCTGCGCTCATCTCATCTGTCCAGGAAGTCGTGGACGATGCGCCCGCTGGTGGGCCGCGGAAAGGACGCACTGTGAGTGCGCAGAACGCCTTGGAGATCGTCGATCTCAACGTGTGGTTCGAACCGCGCGACACTCGTGCGGCCGATCCCGTCCACACCGTGAAGAACCTCTCGTTGCGCGTGGCGCCCGGGGAGCGGGTGGGCCTGGTCGGCGAGTCGGGCTGCGGCAAGACCACCACCATTCTGGCCGCCATGGGGTTGTTGCCATCCACGGCCACCGTCAGTGGTGAAGTGCGCGTCAACGGTACGAACATCATCGGTGCCGGCGAGGCCGGTATCAACGGCCACCGGTGGACCGATATCGCCATGGTCTTCCAGGGTGCGATGAGCGCCTTCAACCCCGTGAAGACCATCGGATGGCAGATCCGGGAAGCCCTGAGATTTCATGACGTCGCCCACGGGAAGCAGGCGGTGGCCCGGTGCCGCGAGCTGCTCGACCTCGTCGGTCTGCCGCCGGATAGCGATGAGCGGTTCCCGCATCAGCTTTCCGGCGGCATGAAGCAACGTGCCGTCATCGCGATGGCACTCGCCTGCGACCCGAAGGTGCTGCTGGCCGACGAGCCCACCACTGCTCTGGATGTCGTCGTCCAGGATCAGGTGCTTCGATTGCTCGTTCGGCTGTGCAGGGAGCTCGGCTTGGCGCTGGTACTGGTCACCCACGACTTGGGCGTGGTGGCCCAGGCCTGCACACGGGCGGCGGTGATGTACAACGGTGAGATCGTGGAAGAGGGGACCGTCGATGATCTCTATCATCGCCCGGCCCATCCCTACACCCGCACCCTTTTCGAGGCGACTCCGAACCTCAACGACGTAGCCGCCGCAGCGGTGCCTGTCGGCTCGCAAACGCCGACACTCGTCGTGCAAGACCTGCACGTCACCTACAGTGAAGGGGTCAAAAGGCCGTCACGACAGTGGCTTACGCGTGCCGTGCGGCGACAGTCGATGCCCGGCACTGCACCGGCGGATGCTGTCGACGGTGTCAGCCTCCAGGTTGCCGAGGGCGAACTCGTCGCCTTGGTCGGACAGTCGGGGTGCGGTAAAACGACGACACTGCAGGCAGTCCTGGGCATGCAGCCTGTGCGATCCGGGTCCATCCAGATCGACGGGGTGGAGGTCGCCGGCCTGAGCGCACGCGCGTGGCGACCACTACGCCGCCATGTCCAGATGATCTATCAAGATCCCTACGAGGCGCTCGACGGTCGGTTGCGCATCGAGGACACGATGGCCGAACCGCTGCTGGTGCACGGTATCGGCGACAGCAGGGAGCAACGTCGAACCCTGGTTGCCCAGGCGCTGCGTGACGTGGGGCTGGATCCCTCGCGACTGGCCCAACGCTATCCGCACGAACTGTCCGGCGGCCAGCGTCAACGCGTCGCGATCGCTGCCAGCCTCGTGCTGCGGCCCCGTTTGTTGCTGGCCGACGAACCGGTGTCGATGCTGGACGTGTCGGTGCGTACCGGCGTGCTGGAACTGCTCGACCGACTGCGGCGTGAACACCGGATGGGCATCCTGATGATCACCCACGATCTGTCGACGGCGACGGCTTACGCCGACCGGGTCATCGTCATGCGCGAGGGGCGCATCGTAGAAACGGGCACGCCCTGGCAGATCGTCCACGAGCCCGCCGATTCCTACACCCGAAAGCTGCTGGACAGTGTGCCCAGTCCCGACCCGACACGCCACCGCGCCTCCTGAGCCACGGCGCCGGTCATTCTCCGGTGGTGGGCCCAGATCCGAAGGGGCGCACCGACCACGGCCCGGTACGTGCCGGCTCCACCAGGCGGCGTCCAGAGGTTCCCGAGACATAGAACAGAAACTCGCGCGCCGGGTAGGTCTGCTGGAAGCTGTCGAAAGCGGTCCCCTCGGCATTGACGCTCACACCGCGGATCCGCACCACGTTGTCCTTCGCCGTCAGTTTCAGATGCTCCCGCTCCAGCGAGTTGGGATGGTCGACCTCGAAGACCTGTTCCACGAAATCATCGGTGAATCCGTAACGTTCGGCGAGAAATCCGTACAGGGATCCGCCGGTGGCGAGTCGTTCCTCGTCCAGGGACGGCACCAGGCTCAGCGGCAGCACCGCCTTCTCCAACAGTTTGGGCACGTTGCCCAGCCGGCGCAGCCTGCAGATTTCCCACACCGGCTGTCCGGCGTCGATCCGCAACGCGGCGGCGTGGTTGTCACTGGGCTGCCCGACCATCAGGCTGACGAGCTCGGTGGCGAGTTCGACGCCATCGTCGTGGCCCTTGAGCGTCTCCAACAAGGCACCGGGACGCGAGGGTTCACTGACGATCCGCTGCGGGGCCACGAAGGTGCCGACACCCTGATGCCGCACGATCTTTCCGCTGTGGGTGAGTTCGTCGAGCGCACGACGCACCGTGATCACGCTGACATCGGCCATCTCGGCGAGTTCGGCCGTGCTCGGCAACTGATCACCCTCGCGCAGATTCTGCTCCTCGATGAGCGATACGACGAGGTCGTACACCTGCTGATATCGCAGCGGGCGCGCGGTCTTGCCGGTGCCGTCGTCGTTCACAAACCCTCCCCGGTGAGCTGCCGGCCGGTCCTGCAGGGACACCGATGCGTGCGCCCTGCGCGGCCATCTAACTACCTACATTGTCATACAAGGAATGAGGTTTGATATGAGAGTCGTCATCTGCCCCGACCTGGCAGCGGTCGCCACCACCGCCGCCGATATCGTGACCGAGCTGGCCCTCCGTAAACCACAAGGGACGCTGGGGCTTGCCACCGGGTCCAGTCCGCTGGGGCTCTACGCCGAATTGGCCGAGCGGGTGGCCGCGGGTTTGGACATGAGTGGATTCTCCTGTTTTGCTCTCGACGAGTACGTCGGCCTCGCCCCGGACGATCCGCGCAGCTACGCTCACGTCATTCGGACGCAGGTCACCGAGCCACTCCGATTGAAGCCCGAAAATGTCCACGTACCAACGGGAATCGGCGACGATCTGGACGCCGAATGCCTCGCCTACGAGGACGCCATCCGCGCGGCCGGTGGTATCGACATCCAGATACTCGGGATCGGACGAAACGGGCACCTGGGTTTCAACGAGCCCACCTCGTCGTTCGCCTCCCGCACGCGGGTGGCGTCGCTGGCAAGTTGGACCCGGCAGGACAACGCGCGCTACTTCAGCTCACCCGACGACGTTCCACGCGAATGTGTCACCCAGGGGCTGGGCACCATCATGGCTGCCCGGATGACCCTGCTGATCGCCACCGGTACGGCCAAGGCCGGTGCAGTCGCCCGCGCGGTGGAGGGCCCGGTTTCGGCACTGTGCCCGGCATCCATCCTGCAGCATCACGAAAACGCCGTTGTGATCATCGACGAGGAGGCCGCCGCCGAACTCGCGTTGGTGGACTACTACCGCGACACTCAGCGCCGGAGCGTCCGCGATGCCGTCGCCGGGTGAGTCATGATGTCAGCTCGTCGGTGATCGACACCGGCTGCATGCCACCGGCTTTCACCTGATCGGTCGTACTCCGGCATTCGCCGAGCACCTGGACTCGTCCACCACCCTGATGTTCTGTCAGGATCGCCATGATCTTGCCCTGGTGGACCACCCGGCCGTGCGGCATCGCGCCCGGCGGTGGCCCGGGAGTCCAGCCCTGGTCGATCATCGTCGTCTCGACCTGAGCCAGATAGGTATCCGGCGGCGTGCCGGCGGGAACGGCGAACCGGAAACCGGCGATACCGCGGAACGGTGGCTCGTTCTGATCGTTACACGAGCCAAATTTGAAGGATCCGCTGACGCTCTGCAGCCGCGCGGCACGCACGATCTCACGGGCGGGGTCGACCACCTGCGCGCGTATCTGGTCATCGCTCAGTGCGGGGCCGTCCAGCTCACCGGAGGCATCCGAAGGTGAACTCATGTCAGCACATCCTCCCAACAGCAATACAGACAAGGCAACGACGCCGGCAGCCGCCATCCGTCGAACGGGACCGGCGATCTCAGTAGCCATGGTCATTGGTGATCGATCCTCGTGGACGGTCCCCTTCGGGATCATTGAGTGCGGGTAGGCCGGGTACTCGAGTGTCCCAGTCCGGCAGGTCGATCGGGGGCAATCCCGGGAGATCGATCTTGTCGGGCAGTCCGATATGCGGTTGACGTCGCCCCTCGGCCAGCAGTCCGTTGTCGCCGAGCGTGTCTGCGTCACCCGTGGCGATATCGGTCATCGCGCGCAGGGATTCGCTGCCGATCTGGTAGTACTTCGAGTGATCGTCGAAGGTCAAACCGTCGCGTCCCACCGCCTCGGCATCGAAGCGCACCGAACCGTAGCCGTCGCCGGCAGGGTCTCGGCCCAAGCCGGCCTCCAAACCCAGCGGGTAGTTCAATTCGCGGTTGATGATGTCGGGGATCGGGCCGGCCTGGCCGATCCAGCTGACCGGATCGGTGGAGGCGGCGCCGACGTATACCTTGCCGCCCTCGGGCAGATGGAAATCTGACGCGCTGTTGGCCAGGTCGGTTCCTGGGCTGCCGATCAGCACCGCGTTGTCGGCCTTCATGCCACTACCGGCGAACGCATCGGCCACCGTGGTGGACCCGTAGGAGTGCCCGATGACGGTGAGATTGGCGGGCACGCCCTCATGGGTGGTGGCCAGGCCATTGACATCGGCGGCCAGCAGATCGCCCCCGGCGCGGGCCAGTGTCGGGGTGGCGATGGCCGGGTCGGTGGGACTGTCGGGTGTGTCATAGCCCATCCAGGCGATGACGGAGGTGGGCTCGTCGGGCTCGGCGGCGATCATCTGGTCGTACAGGTTGGTGGCGTTGTCACCCTCCAACCAACCTGCTTTCACGCTGCTGCCGGTGCCGGGGACGACCACCGCGGTGTTCTGGGCCTTGTCCGGGTTACCGATGGCGATGGCGGCCTTGCCCTCGCCATTGAACGCCAGCGGATCGTAAGCCCAGAGCATCGTCGGCCGGTTGGCGTCCTCGGGGTCGGCGGTCTTGTTCAGGCCCTTCTGGGTCTGCACGGCATTGCTGTAGCGGGTGGCGTCGGCTGAGGTCAACCCGTAGGCGCCGGGATTGGCCAGCACGTCGTCGGTGGACACGCCATGTTGGTCGGCCGCGTCGGTCACCCGAGCCACATCGTCTGCGAGGACAGCCCGGTTCACCTGATCGCGCACCTCGGCCGGGATTCCGTTGAGATTGCCGAGCTCGGCAGGGTGGTCGGCGATCAGCTGGCTCTTCTCGAACTGGCTCAGCGAATCCCACCACTTCTTGACGTCCTCTGGGCTGGTCCCCGGTGCCGGCAGCCGGCGTGGATCGCCGAGGGTTCCCGGCGGAGTCTGGGGCACCGGGCCACCGATGGCGGCCTGGATGGCGGCGGCCGTCTGAGCGTCGATCTGGGCGAACACCGCGAGCATCTTCTGCAGGACGGCGGTCCACGCCGGCGCCATCAGCCGCAGGATCGGGGGTAGCGGAGGCGCGGTGGCGGTACCGTCATCGGCGACCTGCCAGCCCGCTGCACGCAGCATCGTGACGGCGGCGAGCAGCCCGGTGCGGGTGAAGCCCAACTGCGTGCCGCCGGTGTGGAGTGCTTGCTGCAGCGCGCAGAGCCGGGCGCGCAGTTCTTCTTGGCGATTGAGGTTCTGCTCGGCTTTGATGATCGCCGCCGAAGCCGCCTGGCCCTGCCACGAGGACCTCAGCTGCGCCAGTGCCTGGCGTTGCGCGGTCATCGTCGTATCGAGAGCCGCGATCTTGGTGCCGAGGTCGGCGGCGGAAGCGACCAACTGCTCAGGCCGCGACGCCTGCACCGTCGACACCGTCACCGACAACTTCTGCCCCCTCGTCTCCCTCCCATCGTCGCACGTGCAAAAGCGGCACCCGGGCACCAGTTTCGTGGGATGAGGGTTGTCGAAGTGTGGTGTTCTAACGATTCACATCGACGTTCCGCATGGCAGGCAGCCTTGCGGGCGCCGACGCGCAGGAGGTGTGGGACATGGCGGATTCGGGCGGATTGAGGTTGAAGACTGCCGCGGGCCGGTGGGTGCTACTTGCGACCGTGCTCGGATCTGCCATCGTGATGATCGATGGCACTGTGGTCAACGTGGCGCTGCCACATATCGGTGCAGACCTGAACGCGGGCTTCGGCGGTCTGCAATGGGTTGTCAACGCTTACACGCTGACCTTGGCTTCCTTCATCCTGTTGGGCGGTTCACTCGGCGACCACTTCGGGCGTAAGCGTGTGTTCCTGATAGGGGTGGTGTGGTTTGCGGTGGCCTCGACCGCTTGTGGCTTGGCACCGAACATCGAAACACTGGTCGCCGCGCGTGCCCTCCAAGGGATCGGCGGCGCCCTGCTCACGCCCGGCAGTTTGGCGCTGATCTCGGCATCGTTCCGCGCCGGCGACCGTTCGGCGGCGATCGGGGCTTGGTCGGGCCTGGGCGGGTTGGCAGGCGCGGTGGGGCCGTTCCTCGGGGGCTTCCTCGTCGAGTGGAGTTGGCGGGCAGTGTTTCTCATCAATCTGCCGCTGGCCGCCGCGCTGGTCATACTGACGATGCTGCGGGTTCCCGAGAGTCGCGACGCAGACGCGCCACCGGGCCTGGACATCGCCGGCACGGTCCTGGCCGTCCTTGGTCTGGGAGCGTTGACTTTCGGACTGACCAGCCTCGGCGGCGCCGAGGTCACTGGTCCCGGCCTGGTCGCGGTCGGTATCGGGATGCTGGCTCTGCTCGCATTCGTTGTGATCGAGCGTCGTTCCCCGCATCCGTTGGTTCCGCCAGAGTTGTTCAGCAACAGCATCTTTCGGGTGGCTAATGTCATAACGCTGCTGATCTACGGTGCGTTGGGCGTGGTGTTCCTGATTCTGGTACTGCAGCTGCAGACGGTTGCCGGTTTCAGCCCGATCGAAGCCGGAGCCGCATTGCTCCCGGTCACCGCAGTTCTCTTGATTTTCTCGGCACACGCCGGTGCGCTTGCGGGCCGGATCGGTCCACGTATACCGATGACCTTGGGCCCCGTGCTGTCGGCGGCGGGACTATTGCTGATGTTGCGCATCGGTCCACAAGCATCATGGGTCGCCGACGTCCTTCCCGCGGCGCTGGTCTTCGGCGCTGGCCTGGCCCTGGTGGTGGCACCGCTGACAGCCGCAGTGCTCGACGCCGCCCCGGACCGACTGGCCGGGGCGGCGTCGGGAGTCAACAACGCGGTGGCTCGTGCCGGAGGACTTCTGGCTGTGGCCGTGATACCGGCTTTCGCCGGTATCGGAGGCGCGGATTACGCCGATCCCGCCGCATTCGGAGCCGGGTTTCGCACCACCATGGTGATCGCCGCATCCCTGCTGTTGGGGGCGTCAGCTCTCGCCGCCACCGGGATCAGGCCGAGGCGCACCGGATGGGGTGCGGGTGAACGCATCCACGTCGAACAGGACGTGCACTGCCCTATCAATGGCCCTACGCCGTTCCCGCGTGCACCGCAGTCCGAGACCTGATCGGGCGCTTGTTCAGATCGTGGCGGAGATTCTGTTGATGGTGATCTGGAAGGGGCCCTGCTGCTTGTCCAGGATGTAGACCGCGACCTGGTCGATGGTCGACGGATCGAGGGTCTGGGGTGCATCGGGCGCGGGATCCAGGCGCATGCCGACTGGTTCGAATTGGTCGACAGGCAACTCGTAGTTTCGTACGGCGCCCGCTTCGGTAGCGAAGCGCTGAACATACGACCACGGCTGGTCGTTGTCACGCACCTTCAACAAGTAGGTCTTTCCGTCCCCCTCGGCGTGCACCCCGAACGACCGAGCGCCCGCGGCCTTGCCGCCGATGTCGGGGTCCAGTGGTCCACGCGCCGAGGCGAACCCGCCGTTGTTGTCCAATGAGATGTTTCCCGAGAACCTCAGGCCACCATCGTCGAACGCGACCTCGGAAGTCGATCTGCCACCCATGACCGGATCGTTCATGGTCGTCCAGTCAGCGGCCTCGTCGGCGACACCGAGATCGGCGATAACGACGTCCGTTGTTTCGGGAGCCTTCGAGAGCACCGTTTCCTCTGCCTGCACCGCCCCGCTACATGCGACGAGCGAAAGCGTCGTGCAGGTAATCAACAAGGCGAAAGCTCGGCGGATCTCCCAGCTGGATGATTGGTACCCGATGTCAGCACTCACTGTTGTTCCCACTCATCTCCTGACCGCGCATGGGCATCCCGTCGATCACTGCATACACCGTCTGCAGGTTCGGCACGTCGTTGACACGGAACTTCTGGGAGCCGTCCTTACCGATCAGCACCACGGCGAACGTACTGCCGCCGACGGTGTATCGGTCGGCCAACTGACGGGCGCTATCGGCGTCGAGCACTCGACCGTCGAGCGTGCTGGTGCCATCGGCAAGCACCTGTCCGAGCACCATGTCACGACTGGTGAACTCACATCGGCTGGACTGGATGCGAGCCAGTGTCTCGATGAGTCGAGGGTCGTCAGCACTGGGTGCGAACACCAGCAGTGGGCGGTGGTTCCAGAGGTACCCGTCCAGCTCGCCGGCCCTGGCCGTGCCCGACCCGAGTAGAACGGCGAAACCCACCACGGTGAGAACGAGTAATGAACGCACGGCAGCTGCCATGACAACCTCCTCCGCACGTCGGCATCGCCATGGACAAGTACCCCGCGTCGCCTGCTCGCTAACCAACGCGCACGGGCTAAGGATCCAGCAGTTTGTCGATAATTGCGACTGCTACGCCGGCGCCGTCCTCCCCGCTGATGTGGGCCGCCAGCGCGTGCGCCTTTTGACTCGCCGCGGCGTCATCGAGGGTGGCGGTGATGGTGGCCGCGAGATGGCCGGCCGTCAGTGCGCGTTGCGGGAGGATTCCTGTTGCAGCGTCGAGATGTTGACGGCATCCAGTCGAGGACGAAACTCCACAGTTTCGAACTGATGATCTGAAAACAGATCGTCTGATCTATGTGCCCGAAGAGTGGCGAACGGCTGGTCTGGCACCTTGACATCAACAAGAGTTGAGGTTTTAGCGTCGGCTCATGACAAGAGAAATGCAACCCGCTGCGCTTCAGCCCATTGGTTTCTGGTCAGTTCGTGCAGGAGAAGCCATCCAGGCGCGTACCCGCGGCCGACTGTCCGAACTGGGTGTCAGCCAGCCGGAGTGGTGGGTACTGCACCAGTTGTCGATGCATTCGCGCGGTATGAGCGAGGCCGAACTCGTCTCGGTCGTCGGCCCCAACGAGTCCGACGACAGCATCGTGCGTGCGATCGCATCCGGTGTCGACAAGGGGTGGCTCGGTCGCGTGGGTGACCACGTCCGCCTGACGGAGCTGGGCGGGCAGAAGTTTGACGCCGCCGCCGAGATGCAGAGAGAACTCAATGACGAGCGACGCCGGGGGGTATCCGACGACGACTACGCCACCACCATCGAGGTATTGCAGCGCACGATCACCAACGTGGGTGGCAGCGCCTGGCATTGGTGACGGCTGTGGGGTGGCACCCGACCCTGCCGTAGAAAATGCTTTGGCTCAACCTCGTTCGGCTGAGACGATGTCACCGTTCACTATCGGGGGAGGCAGCGGTGGTCGAGATCAGGCCCGCGACGGCACACGATGCGATGGGTGTGGCCGAGGCCCACGTTCGCGCATGGCAGGTGGGCTACCGAGGCTTGATCTCCCAGGATCATCTCGACGCGCTTCGCGCCGAGGACAGGGCCAGACGCTACGGCTTCGAGCGGATGGATCTCGCAGGCCCATTCACTCAGGTGGCCGCCGACGGGGGGACCGTCTGCGGCCATGTCACCACCGGGCTGAGCAGGGACGCCGATCTCGCAGGGGCCGGCGAAATCTGGGCGCTCTATGTCGACCCGCTCCGATGGGGGCAGGGAGTCGGCCGCCGGTTACTGACCGCAGGCTGCGTCCGACTGGCTCTGCAGGGGTGCGGAAAGGCAGGTCTGTGGGTCCTTTCGGGCAATGTACGGGCTCGCCGCTTCTATGAACGTGCGGGCTGGCGCTTCAACGGTACGGAGCGAACCGATGCCATCGGCGCCGACCTGGTCCACGAGGTGCGCTACGAGCGCATCTTGGATGGGAGTGTGCCTGCGGAACGCTGAGTGCGAGGTCGCAAATCCGCCAGCGGCTCCTGGGTGGCGGACATAGCGTCGTCGGCGGTTGCACTCAGAAAGGGCATCATGACCGACATCGTTCTGATCACCGGCGGTACCCGAGGCATCGGGTTCGAAACCGCCTCCGCGCTCGGCCTTCTCGGCGCCACCGTCATCATCACCGGTCGCACGACAGCGACGCTGGCGGCGGCCGCCGAGGAACTGGCGCAACGCGGTGTTCTGGTCGAGGCGGAACTCCTCGACGTGACATCACCGGAGAGTGTGGGCCACCTGCTGGAGCGGGTGCGGAACCGACACGACCGTATCGACGTCTTGGTCAACAACGCCGGCGTCGCGGGAGAGTGGTCGCATCCCTCGGCGACGGACTTCGTCCACCCGGACGCCGTGCGCATCACGTTCGACACCAATGTCCTGGGTGTCCTCTACATGATCGAGACGTTCCTTCCGCTGCTGCGTGCGAGCTCGGATGCCCGCATCGTCAACGTCTCGTCCTTCATGGGGTCGCTCACGCTACAGTCGGCAGCCGCACCCGCCACTCTCGTCGTCCCGGCCTATCAGGCGTCCAAGGCTGCGCTCAACAGCATCACCATCACGTTGGAGAAGGCGCTGGGCGCATCAGGCATCCGTACGGTGTCGGTCGACCCCGGCTTCGTGCAGACCGATTTCTCACCCATCAATCGTGATCAGGCCGCGTTGACCGCTGCCCAAGGAGCCGAACCGATCGTGCGCGCCGCCTGCGGGCAGTACATCGCGGGCACCTTTATCGGCCGAGAGGGCGCGCTGCCCTGGTAGCCGCCTCGCCGATAACAAATGTGCCACTGATAAAAGGCGACATTGACAAATGGCACATTTGGTGATGGTCTTTGGAGTGTGACGGACCCTGAGGTGACGACCCGTCGTCCGGTCAGGGCCCGATTCGATGAGCAACTCCAGGAGACCTCTTGATAGGCAACCTCTTCGGTGGACCGCGGCGTACCGCCGATGCCAAGGCCGTGGTGACCGGTGCCGGCAGCGGCATCGGCCGTGCATTCGCCCTCGAGCTCGCCCGGCGCGGTGGTGAGATCGTCTGCGCCGACATCGACGCCGACCGGGCCGCGGAGACGGTCACCCTGATCGAGGATCTGGGCACCGGAACTGCGCATGCCGTGCAGTGCGATGTGTCTGACCGCAACGCCATCGAACTGTTGGCCAAGCAGGCTGAAGACATCTTCGGCGGCGCGCCTACCTGCGTCATCAATAACGCGGGCGTGGGAATCGGCGGGAAGCCGGTCGGCGACATCGGTTTCGACGACTGGGATTGGGCCTTGGGGATCAACCTTTGGGGCGTGATCTACGGCTGTGAGGTGTTCACCCCGATCCTTCGTCGTGCCGGCCGAGGCGGCATCATCAACGTCGCATCGGCCGCAGGCTTCGCCGCGGCGCCCTCGATGGCGGCCTACAACGTGTCCAAGGCCGGCGTCTTGTCACTGTCGGAGACGCTGGCTGCCGAACTCAGTGGCACCGGTATCGCGGTCACGGTGCTCTGCCCCACCTTCGTCAAAACCAATGTGTTCACGGACGGACGCATCACGCCCGGGTCGATGAACCTCAGTCAGCAGCTGGCGCGCTGGACCGGCGTCTCTGCCGAGGGTGTGGCCACTCGCACCCTCGACGCGCACGATCGCGGCAACCTCTACGTGGTGCCCCAGCTGGACGCGAAGGTCGTATGGCACCTGAAGCGTCATGTCCCCGCCCTCTACGCGCACGGTGCCGGATGGCTCGGCCGGCTGCTCCCGTCCAACTGAAAGGAACGACCATGGCAATGGATCTGGACAAGATGCTGCAGATGATCAAGGACAAGCAGTGGTCCTTGGTCGATATCGACTGGGAAGCGCCGGGAGCCGAGCTCATCGACGAAGAGCTCTGGGTCAAGCTCAAACCCTTTCTGACAGATCTGATGTGGATCGAGAACGTCGGGGCACGCGGTTTCGCTGCGCTGGCCAAGAAGGCGCCCACCCCGACGTTGAAGAGCATCTATGAGCATTTCCACGCCGAGGAGCAGAAGCATGCCAACGCCGAGCTGGCGCTCATGCGCCGCTGGGGCATGCTCGACAACGACGAGATCCCGCCTCCGAGTGTGAACGTGCAGCTGGTGATCACCTGGCTGGACAAGTTCTCCGACGGAATGTCGCTGTCCATCCTGGGCACTGTCATCCCCATGCTCGAAGTGGCCCTCGACGGCGCGCTGATCAAGTTCATCACCGACGAGGTCAAGGACCCGGTGGCCCAGGAGGTGTTCAAGCGCATCAACTCCGACGAGTCTCGCCACCTGGCAGTCGATTTCGAGGTCATGGACATCCTCGGCCATGCGAACGTGCGTAAGCTGGCGGTCGAGTTCGTCGGTAGCTGGATGAACCCGGCCCTGGTCATCGGCACGTTGAGCTACTTCCCACTGTTGAACAAGATGCGCGACAACATCGTCGCGATGGGGGTCAACGAGGAGCGGCTGTACCAGGCGATGCGGCGGTTCCGCAGTGTCGGTGAGCGTAGCGAGTACGTGAACCGCGTTCCGATGTACCGATTCATCAGTTGGCACAGCAAAAAGGTGATCGACCGCAGCTCGAAGTATCACTGGCTGGCGGACTCGTTGGTGAAGGTGACCGGCGTCATCCCGATGCCGCTGGTGCGCTACACCCCGACCTGGTCGGAAGAGCTGACCTACGAGCCCGTCGCATGAGCGAGGACATCCGCGGCGTCGCGATCATCGGAGCAGGATTCGCCGGCATCGGTGCGGCCATCCGACTCCAAGACGAGGGCATCACCGATTTCGTCATCTACGAACGCGGCACGGATATCGGCGGAACATGGCGGGACAACACGTATCCCGGCGCTGCCTGCGATATTCCCTCGCGGCTGTACTCCTACAGCTTCGCCCCCAATCCCGACTGGTCGCACACCTATTCCGGCAGCGCCGAGATCCTGCAGTACATCAACCGTATGGTCGACACCTGTGATCTGCGGCCCCGTATCGAGTTCGGTCACGAGGTCACAGCACTGGAATACGACGACGCCGATGGCACCTGGACGATCCGATTCCGCGACCAGGAACCCACGCGAGCGCGCTCGATCGTGATGGCACCCGGCCCGCTGGCCAACGCCAGTCTGCCGGACATACCTGGCATCGAGACCTATGAGGGCAAGAAGATCCACAGTGCCCGTTGGGATCACGACTACGACTTCGCCGGCAAGAAGGTCGCCGTCATCGGTACCGGGGCCAGCGCGGTGCAGATCATCCCCGAACTGGTCAAGGTGGCGGACTCGGTCAAGGTTTTCCAGCGCACACCCGGCTGGGTGCTGCCGCGGATCAACACCGAGACCGGTGACTGGGCCAGACGCCTCTACCGCTCGGTACCGCTGACCGAGAAACTGGCGCGTTCGGCCTGGTTCTGGGGACATGAGTCGGTCGCGCTCGGCGTCGTGTGGGACACCCCGCTGACCCGCGTCGTGGAAGCGCTCAGCTTGGCCAATCTGCGCCTGCAGGTGAAAGATTCGTGGCTGCGTCGGCAACTCAAGCCCGACTTCTCCGCAGGCTGCAAACGGTTACTGATGTCCAGCGATTACTACCCTGCGTTGCAGGCCGACAACTGCAAGCTGGTCACCTGGCCGATCGCGAGGCTGTCACCTCGTGGGATCCGGACCGTGGAAGGTATCGAGCACCAGTTCGACGCCATCGTCTTCGCCACCGGTTTCGATGTCTCCAAGGCCGGGACGCCGTTCCCGGTGATCGGATCAGGCGGGCGTGAACTGGCCGCGGAATGGAGTTCGGGGGCATACGCGTACCGCAGCGTGGCGGTGTCCGGCTACCCCAACCTGTACTTCACCTTCGGGCCGAATTCCGGTCCGGGGCACAGTTCGGCGCTGGTGTACATGGAGGCGCAGATCGACTACATCACCAAAGCCATCGGCACCCTGACACGCTTCGGCTGGAAGTCACTGGACGTACGCCCCGACGCTCAAGAGCGCTACAACGCAGACATCCAGCGTCGGCTGCAATCGACCACCTGGAATTCCGGATGCCAGAGTTGGTATCTGACCGAGGACGGCTTCAACGCGACGATGTATCCCGGCTTCGCCACCCAGTACGTCAACCAACTCAAGACCCTCGATCTGCAGGACTACCGCATCACGGTCGACGAACTGGTCGGCGCCTAAGATTTGCCGGTGACCGAATACCGGATAGACGATCTGGCTCGCCGCGCCGGGACGACCGCTCGCAACGTCCGGGTGTACCAGGAGAGCGGTCTGCTCCCCCGCCCGCATCGTCGCGGGCGGGTGGCCATCTACACCGACAGGCATCTCCGTCAGCTAGAGGCGATCATTCGTTTGCTCGGTGAGGGTTTCACGGTCAAACACATCCTGAGATTCCTCACCGGCCTGCAACGCGGTCAGGATCTGGCGCAGGTGCTCGACCTGGCAGATCTCGGCGAGCTGGTCACCGAGCCGTGGTCGCGTCCGGTGACCGCCACCGTGAGCCGCGCCGAGCTGGAGAACCGCCTCGGCACGCTCGATGTGGCCACGCTGGCACGATTGTTGGCCGACCGGATCATCGAGGAGACCGAGGAAACCGATCGCTTTCGCGTCCGGGATCAGCGCGTCATCGAGGATTTCGCGACACTGATCGCGCGGGGAATGCCGCTGGCGACCATCCTGCAGACCACCGCCGCCGTCGATGCCCACCTCGACGAGGCGGCCCGCGAGCTGGCAGGAGCGGGTCACAGCGAGGTGGTTCGGCAGCGCGGGGCCGGTTGGTACCCGTCCAACGACACCGAATTGGCCTGGGCGGCAGATCTTGTCGATGCCATGCGACGGGTGGCCCGGCGATCGGCACACGCCAGTCTTGACCGGGCGCTCGACGAGGCGGTGCGCACCGAGTTGCGCCGATACCAGCAATACGAGGCCGCCGACGCCGACGGGAAGTGACCTGTTCGCCGGCTACCGGAAATCCCTGCCCGCATCGTCGTTCGTAGCGGTTACGCTACCCAGGACAGAGCACTGTGGGGGGATCTGTGTCGATGGATGTGCTGGCGGATGGGCTGTGGTCCTACCGCCTCGGGCAGGCGGCTTATGCGCTGATACTGCCGACGGTCGGGACGTTGTTGCTGGTCGTCGGGTTGGTTCGACGGCGTGCCTTCAACCGATGGAGCAGCAGCGACGACGATCGTCTGCTGGCACCGGATACGCGTGCCGGTGACGATGACACGGTTACCGATCCCTACGACGAGTTCGACGGACTACCAGAGGACCTACCGCCGGTTCCGTCGCGACCGTCGGGGAAGGGAACCGTCCCCATCGTCGTCGGTGTCGTGCTGCTGGTGCTCGGTGCCGCGCATGTCTTCTCGGCCCTGGTGTCCTCCGGCCGTGTCCAGTCGACGGGCAATGTCGCTGTAGGCCAATGCATCACGGCACAGGCCTACGACCAGGGCCGGATGAACTCCGAACCCGTCGACTGCCGACGGTCGGATGCGACGATGGAGCTGGTGTCCAAGGGCGACGGCACGGCCACCTGCCCGGATGGTCTGCGGCGCAGCCCCATCTATCCGGCGCTCACCAATGAGGTGCGCACCCATTGCTTCATGCTGAATCTGCGGGAAAACCAGTGCTACGCAGTCAGTGGAACCGTCGCACCCACCAATTGCACAGAACCGGCAGCCAGCATTCGGGTGGTGCGCCGTGTGGACGGTGCCAGTGAAGCCGTCGGGTGTCCGGCCGATGCCCGGGTGGTCTCCTACACCGACCCGGCGCGGGTCTACTGTTTCGTCGCGCCGTGAGAGTTGTTCTCGTGATCCTCATCTCAACGGGCCCGGATATCGATTGACTTTTCCCACGACCGGGGTCCTAATGGTCCGGGCACGGCAGGTGCCTGTCGAGACCGAAAGCGAGGTGTGTGGCCTGATGCCCGTTGGCAGTATTCGTTCCGGCGCGGACGCCGCCCTCGCGGTTTCCCTCCGGTTCACCCACCGCTGATCTGATTCCCGCCCCCGTGGCCGGAACCATCCCGCGGCGTTCCACAACAAACACCAAGGATCGCCGCGTTCAATCGCGCGTGAAACGCGCCATCTGACCCCGTCGCCGCCAGGCCACTGCCATGGCGGGCGACACCATGCGAAAGGAGTCCGGCGATGACGACCGTGGAGATGCTGCTGCGGCTGGGTGCCGGTGTGGGACTGGGCACGTTGATCGGCCTGGAACGTCAATACCGAGCCCGGATGGCGGGCCTACGGACCAACGCCCTGGTGGCGGTGGGATCTACGCTGTTCGTGCTGCTGTCCGCGCACGGCTTCGTCGGCGATTCGGGGACGCCCGACCCGACCCGGGTGGCGGCCCAGATCGTTTCGGGCATCGGGTTTCTGGGAGCCGGTGTCATCCTCCGGGACGGGTTGACCGTTCGCGGCCTGAACACGGCGGCCACGCTGTGGTGTTCGGCGGCTGTGGGAGCGCTGTGTGGCGCCGGTCTGTTCACTGTCGCAGCGGCGGGCACCGGCGTCGTCGTCACCGTGAACGTTGCGCTGCGCTACCTGGGCCGCGCCGTGGACCGGCGGCCGGATACCGGTGATGAGCATCCCATCAACTATCTCTTCGTGGCGACCACACGCGACGAGCACGAGGCACATATCCGGGCGCTGATCGTGCAGGCGCTGACGCGCACCGATTTCCGACTGCAGTCCATCGCCAGCACCAACATCGACGGTGGCGGCGTCGAGGTCCGTGCGGAGTTGGCCAGCGATCAGCGCGACGATCGGCAGATGGAATCGGCCGTGAGCAGGCTGAGCATGGAGCCGTCGGTGACCAGCGTGCGCTGGCAGGCCGACAGCGAGGAGCGGCGGGACACGGTCGACCGCTGAGCACCGGCTGTCCCGGACCGATTTTGCGAAAGCGCATGCGCAAGCGCTTGCGCGAATCTACGCTGCCAGTCACGCCCGACGCGACCTGCGTCACACAGGACAAAGGAGTCCACATGATCGGTAAGCGCAGCACACACGCCGTCGGGATGATCCTGATGGCCGGATCGCTGGTCCTCGGCATGACAGCCTGCGGGGGATCGGACTCGGACAGCATCAAGGTCGGCCTGATCACCAAGACCGACTCCAACCCGTTCTTCGTGAAGCTGCGCGAGGCGGCGCAGGCACAGGCCGAGAAGGACGGAGCCCAGTTGGTGGCGCTCGCGGGTGCCTTCGACGGTGATAACGAAGGCCAGGTCGCAGCCATCGAGAACATGGTCGGCCAGGGCGTCAAGGGCATCCTGATCACCCCCAACTCGTCCACCGGTGTCCTCGACGCCATCAAGAAGGCGCGCGACGCCGGTGTCGTCGTCATCGCCCTGGACACGGCAACCGACCCCGAGGACGCGGTGGACGCCACCTTCGCCACCGACAACCTCGCGGCCGGGGTCAGCCAGGGCAAATGGGTGCGGGCCGCCCTCGGCGACGCACCGCCCCAGGTCGTGATGCTCGACGGCACACCCGGTGGCACGGTCGACACCTTCCGTCACGACGGATTCCTGGAGGGCTTCGGCATCACCGAGGGATCCCCGGAGATCGTCGGCCAGGAAAACACCAACGGCGATCAGACCAAGGCGCAGACCGCGATGGAGAACATCCTGCAGCGCGCCCCCGGAATCAACGCGCTCTACACCATCAACGAGCCGGCCGCCGCCGGTGCCTACCAGGCCATCCAGTCCGCCGGTCGCGCCGACCAGATCACCATCGGCTCGATCGACGGCAGCTGCACGGGCGTCGCCGACGTGAAATCCGGCAAGATCGGCGCGACGGTCATGCAGTTCCCGGCCAAGATGGCCGAACAAGGTGTGCAGGCCGTGGTGAAGTTCGCCAAGGACGGCACCAAGCCGAGTGGATTCAACGACACCGGATCCGAGCTGATCACCGACAAGCCGGTTCCCGGCCTGGACTCCAAGGACACCGCCTGGGGCGAACAGAACTGCTGGGGCTGACGTAGCCCATGAGCACCGACGCTCCGGCAACCGACACCTCATCACCTGTGAGACGGTTGAGCTCCGATCAGATTCTGCGTGAGCCACTGCTCGGCCCCTTGGTGGCGCTCGTCCTGGCCATCGTCATCTTCAGCTCGATCACCGACTCGTTCCTCAACCCGCAGAACGTTTCCCTGATCCTGCAGCAGTCGGTGGTCGTGGGAATCCTCGCGGTCGGGCAGACGCTGATCATCCTGACCTCGGGAATCGACCTGTCCATCGGGGCGATCGCCGTCTTCGGCAGCATCGTGCTTGCCCAGAGTGCCGGTGCCAACGGGCCTTTCATGGCCCTGGGATCGACGCTGCTGGTCTGCGTCCTCTTCGGCGCGATCAACGGTGGACTGGTCACGATGCTGCGGCTACCACCGTTCATCGTGACCTTGGGGACCTTCACCGCGATCCAGGCGGCGACGCGGCTGCTGGCCGGGTCGGAAACCTACCGCGTCGAACAGGGACCGCTGACTTTTCTGGGTACCTCGTTCCGGCTCGGGTCGTTCTCGACCACCTACGGCGTGGTGGCCATGCTGCTGGTCTACCTGGTGGTCTGGTACGCCTTGAGTCAAACCGCCTGGGGTAAGCATGTTTACGCCGTCGGAGGCAACCGCCAGGCCGCCGATCTGTCCGGGATCAAGTCCGGGCGCGTGCTGGTTTCGGTCTACATCACCACCGGCGTGATCGCGGCCATCGCCGCCTGGGCCGCCCTCGGTCGGATCCCCAACGCCGATCCCAACGCGTATCAGAACGCCAATCTGGAATCGATCACCGCGGTGGTGATCGGCGGCACCAGCCTGTTCGGTGGGCGTGGCGGGGTGGGCGGGACGTTGGTCGGCACGCTCATCGTCGGTGTGCTGCGCAACGGGCTGACCCAGGCCGGTGTGGACAATCTCTATCAGAACATCGCCACCGGCATCCTGGTGATCGTCGCGGTGGCGGTGGATCAGTTCGCGCGCAGGAGATCACAATGAGCGACACACCCGTGCTCGAGGCGCGCGGCCTGGTCAAGAAGTACGGCAGCGTGACCGCGATCAACGGCGCCGACTTCGCGTTGCACGCCGGCGAGGTCCTGGCCGTCATCGGTGACAACGGGGCGGGCAAATCCAGCTTGATCAAAGCCCTTGCCGGTGCGGTCATCCCGGACTCGGGGCAGATCCTGATGAACGGCACGCCCGTGTCGTTCAAGAACACCAGGGACGCCAGGGCCGCCGGCATCGAAACCGTCTATCAGGACCTTGCGGTGGTCTCAGCCCTCGATATCGCCTCGAACCTGTACCTGGGTCGCGAGGTGCGCCGGAAGGGCCTTGCCGGCAAGGTGTTCCGCCGACTCGACATGCCAGGGATGCGGCGCGACGCCGCACAACATCTGGCGGACCTGAAGATCGGGATCAAGTCGGTGAACCAGGCGGTCGAAACGCTCTCCGGTGGTCAGCGTCAGGGCGTCGCGGTGGCCCGTGCGGCCGCCTTCGGTCGCGGCGTGATCATCATGGATGAGCCGACCGCCGCGCTCGGTGTCCGGGAATCCGGGCAGGTGATCGATCTGATCCGGTCGATCCGCGACCGCGGTATCCCGGTGGTGCTCATCAGTCACGACATGCCGCACGTATTCGAGGTGGCCGACCGGATCCACATCCACCGCCTCGGAAAGCGTGCCGGGGTGGTGGATCCGAAAAAGCGATCCATGTCCGAGGTGGTCGCGCTGATGACCGGTGCGGAGGAGCCGACCGATGAGGAACGCGCCGCTCGCTGAGAGGACCCCGACCGGGGTCTTCGTCGGATTGGCCACCTTGGACGTGATCCATCGCATCACCGCGCCACCCGCGGTCAACGAAAAGATCACCGCGCGTCAACAGTTCGTGGCCGCGGGCGGACCGGCGACCAATGCCGCCGTCACGTTCGCCGCCCTCGGCGGACGTGCCGTCCTGGTGACCGCGTTGGGTGTCGACCCCGTCGCCGACCTGGTGCGCGCGGATCTGGTGGCCCACGGTATCCGTATCGTCGACAGTGCCGAAGGTGAGCACCGGCCGGTACCGATATCGGCCGTCTCGGTGCTGGAGTCCACCGGTGAGCGCTCGGTCGTTTCCCTCGATGCCGTACGTTCCGATGTTCCGGCCCCCGACGGTCTCGGCGATCTGATCGCCGACGCCGATGTGGTCCTGGTCGACGGGCATCACCCACGCATGGCAATGGCCGCCGCCGCGCAAGCAACAGCACACGGAACGGCACTGGTCGCCGATGCCGGCAGGTGGAAGCCGGTGATGGCCGATCTCATCCCGCACGTCACGGATATGGTCTGCTCCAACGACTTCCGTGTGCCCGATACCGACACATCGGAATCCAGCGCGTCGGCGCTGCTCGAATGCGGGGTGCACACTGTGGTGACCACACACGGCGGTGACCCGATCCGGTGGTGGTCGGCGGGGCGGTCGGGTTCTGTGCCGGTTCCGGCGGTGACCGCCGTCGACACCCTCGGCGCCGGCGACGCTTTCCACGGCGCGTACTCGTACTACCGGGTCGGATCCGGTGACCTCGAACAACACCTCGACAACGCGGCGCGCGTGGCCGCACTACGGTGTTCGATAGTCGGACCACGGGAGTGGTTGGACCGATTGCCAGAAGATCTCATCCGGAAGCAGGAGCGGTGAACCCCCAGCAGGACATCCAGGACGCGACGCTGGATCAATTGGTCGATGCGGCCGCGGCGCTTGTCGTCGCCGGTGAACGCCGCATCCTCGGTCTGACGGGCGCGCCCGGTGCCGGAAAGTCCACGCTCGCCGAGCAGCTCGTCACCGCGCTCGGACCCGAGGTTGCGGTGCTGGTGCCCATGGACGGTTTCCATCTGGCCAACGAGGTCCTCATCGAGCTGGGACGGCTGGATCGCAAGGGTGCCCACGACACCTTCGACGACGGTGGTTACTCGCGGCTGATGGCCGCGTTGCGGACCCAGCGCGTCGACGACCCCGTCGTCTATGCGCCTCGGTTCCGGCGGGAGATCGAGGAATCGATAGGCTCCTCCATCCCCGTGGCACCGAGCGTTCCGCTGGTCGTCACCGAGGGCAACTATCTACTGCTGGAATGCGATACCTGGCCGACGGCGCGGTCCTTCATCGACCAGGTGTGGTTCCTGGCCCCCGACACCGATATTCGACACGAACGACTGGTGCGACGACACCAGGTGTACGGGAAATCGCTGCAGGAGGCCCAGTTCTGGGCGCTGGGTTCCGACGAGCGCAATGCCCAACTCATCGAATCGACGGCCAGCCGCGCCGACCGTATCGTTCGGGTCCGATGACCACTATGGGCGATGTCGCCCGACTCGCGGGCGTATCCGCATCCACCGTGTCCCATGTGCTCAACGGCACGCGCAATGTCAACGCCGCCACCCGACTGCGCGTCGAGGCAGCCATCGAGGAGGTCGGGTACCGCCGCAACGGCGTCGCTCGATCGTTGGCGGCCGGCCGCACGCACACGGTCGGACTGTCGATCTCGGCACTGACCAACCCGTACTTCGGCAGCCTCGTCCATGCCGTGGAGCGCGCCCTCTCCGATGCCGGCTATGTGCTGATCGTCGGTGATTCGCACGATGACGTGTCCTCCGAGCAGCGCGTCACGGGTTCGCTGCTGGACCGCCAGGTCGACGGGATGATCGTCGCTCCGGCGGCGGGTTCGGAGCGGACCACCCTGCCCGAGATCACTCGCTCCCGGACGCCCATGGTGCTCATCGACCGCGGCGAGGACGTCGGGTTCGACCGCATCGTCCCGGAGAACTTCGCCTCGGCGAAGGGATTGACCGATCATCTGCTCGACCTCGGGCATCACCGGATCGCCGTCGTGCGCGGGCTGGCCGGGATCTCGTCGACCATCGAACGATTCGACGGCCACTGTGCGGCACTGACCGCCCGCGGCATCACCGTCGACCCCACGCTGGTTGTCGACGGGGAATCCAGCACCGACGTCGCCGAACGGGAAGTCCGGGCACTGATGTCCCGCGCCGAGCGGCCGACGGCGCTGGTGTCGCTCAACAATGCGATGACCATCGGCACCTTGAAGGCGATCCGGGGGCTCGGCCTGTCCATACCCCGGGATGTGGCGTTCGTCTGTTACGACGACTTCGAGTGGTCGGACCTCTTCGAACCCCGGCTGACCGCCGCCGCCCAGGACGTCGAGACGATCGGTGTCACCGCGGTCGAACTGCTGCTGGCCCGTATCCGCGGCTCCGAGGAACCCCCGCGACACATCCGGGTGCCGACCACGTTCCACCACCGGAATTCGTGCGGTTGCACCTCCGCTCCGAGTGAGTAGATAACGGTTTGTCACCGTCGCGGTTGCAGTGTGGTTCTGCGCTGGCCGCACTCGGCCGCGGCACCCTAGATTCTTGAGGTGCACCGCCGAACCCTGCTGCAATTGTCCGCGGTGGCGGCGGCTGGCACGTTGATCGGTCGGGCACCCGTGGCAGCGGCCGAGGCCACCCGGTGGACCCCGGAGCGCGCGAATGCCTGGTATCGCCAGCAGGGGTGGCTGGTGGGCGCGAACTACATCCCCGCCACGGCGACCAACCAGATCGAGATGTGGCAGGCCGGGACCTACGACCCGCGCCGCATCAGCGGTGAACTACAGGTCGCTCGCACCATCGGGTTCAACACCGTCCGGGTGTTCCTGCACGACCAGCTGTGGGCGCAGGACCGCGCCGGGTTCCTACGCCGGGTCTCCCAGTTCGTCGATATCGCGGCCGGGCAGGGCATCAAGCCCCTGTTCGTGTTGTTCGACTCCTGCTGGGATCCCCACCCCAAGCTCGGCCCACAACCCGCACCGAGGCCCGGCGTGCACAACTCCCGGTGGGTGCAGGGGCCTGGCGCCGACTTGATCGACAACCCGCGGTACCGGCCGGTACTGCGTGACTATGTCACCGGTGTCATCGGCGCGTTCGGTGCCGACAACCGGGTGCTCGGCTGGGATCTGTGGAACGAACCGGACAGCCCGGCAAGCCAGTACAAGGCGGTGGAACGCAGCGACAAGCTCAAGGTGGTAGGCGAGCTGCTCCCGCAGGTGTTCGAGTGGGCGCGGGCGGTTAACCCGAGCCAACCTCTGACCAGCGGCGTCTGGCGGGGGTCATGGCGTAAACCTTCCGGCATCGTGGCCACCCAGCTGGACAACTCCGACATCATCTCGTTTCACAGCTACGCCGAGCCGTCGACATTCGAGGAAAAGATCGACGAGCTCGAACCGTTGGGCCGACCGATCCTGTGCACCGAGTACCTGGCCCGTGAGGACGACAGCACCGTCGAGGGCATCCTTCCGGTTGCCAAGCGACGCGGCGTCGGCGCCTACAACTGGGGTTTGGTCGCCGGCCGCACGCAGACCTACTACCCGTGGGACTCGTGGGACAAGCCCTACGACAAGGTGCCGGAGAAATGGATGCATGATCTGGTGCACCCCGACGGACGCGCCTTCCGTACCAGCGAGATTCAGACCATCCAGCAGCTCGTCGCGAAGACCTGAACCCGGCGGCCGGGTGGACATCGGCAACGGCAGTTCGTAGCCTGTCGGAGGACGTGCAAGCTGGGCCAGGGTCGGTCCGCGCAATCGAAGGACCGTGACAATCCGTATCACCCGGGTGCGTAGAACACTGTGGCGAACCGTGTCCATGTCGGTGGCCGCGGCTCTGGTCACGGGCGTCTCGGTCCTCTCGGTGAGCTCGGTCAGTGTCGTGAATGCCGATCCCGCCGCCGACGCACTGGCCAAGCTCGAGGAACTCTCCAGCCAGGCCCTCAAGACCCGCGAAGCCGTGACCGCCGCCCAGCGCGATGCCGACACCAAGCTCGCCGAGCAGCTTGCCGCCGACGCCCGTCAACGCGCGGACGCCGAGATTCTCGCCGCCGCCCACGCCCGCCTCGCACCGGTGCAGGCCGCCGCCGACCGTGTCGCGGTGATGACGTACACCAGCGGGCGTACCGGGCAGCTCCAGTCGCTGATGACCGCGTCATCGCCACAGCAGCTGATCGACAACATGTCCCTGCAGCAGGCGGTCGCCACCCATTCGGCGGATCGGATGGCCGATCTGCGGGCGGTCCGGGAGCAGGCCGCTGTGGCAGCCCGGACGTCGGAGACATCCGCCGCGGCGGCACGCGCGGCCGCCGAGCGGTCCGCCGCGGTTCGGGCCGACCTGCAGACCGCACTGAGCGAGTTGTTGCGCCAGCTTGCCGCCGCCGAAGCCCAGTACGCGGCGTTGACGCCGCAGCAGCAGGCGATCGTCGACAGCGCACCCCCGCCTGCCGCGCCGCCCGCCGCTCCGGCGCCCAACGACCCGGCGATCGTGGCGATGCCCGGTCAGCCCTCGCTGGCCGCCGCCCGCGTCGACATCCCGGAGGCCGCCGCACTTCCGGTCGGTGTCGCCAACGAAGCAGGTCTGCAGCCGAATGCGATCCTGGCCGCGCGAGCTGTCAGCCAGCAGTTCCCGCAGATATCCGAGATCGGCGGGGTGCGCCCGGACTCCAAGCCCTGGCATCCCAGCGGGCTGGCCATCGACATCATGATCCCCAACGCCGGCAGCCCCGAGGGCATCGCGCTCGGCGACCAGATCATGGCCTACGCGCTGGCCAACGCCGGGCGTTTCGGGCTGCAAGATGTGATCTGGAGAGGTACGTACTACACGCCCGCAGGTCCGCAGGCGTCCGGATACGGCCATTTCGACCACGTGCACCTCACGGTGACACGGCGCTGACCGGGCGCCGGACCGCCGAGCCGACCAGGTGCCCGCGTAATCGCGGGTTGGCGATCCGGAACAGGTGGCCCATCGCCACGGCGGTACCCAGGACGTCATCGCGAGATGTCAGATACGTCCAGCGGTGTGCCGGGGCCAGCGAGAAGAAGGTGTCGAAGAAATCGGGCACCTCGTCGGCGGGCATGCGCAGGAGCGCCTCCAGGCCGATCCGCCGGAAGCGGTGGATGGCCCGCGCCGACCGCGACCAGACGATTCCACGCGCCGCCGCCAGTGCGGCCTGCTGACCCTGTGGGAGGTTCGCCGCCAGTGCGTCCGCCACGCGTGGGGCGAGCCGCAACGCGGATGCCACACTGAAACCCGTCGCCGGGTGGATCAGCGGCGCCGCCGCCCCGAACCCGAGGACGCCCGGGACGCGGTGCCGCGGTTGATCGAGCGGAAAGGACACCTTTTCGGTCGGTGCATCGTCGGGCACCACGATGCCGTGCCGGGCCAGCCGGGTATGCAACCGGCGCCGCAGCGCGGTCAGGGGTAGACCGGGCCGCCGCGCCAGCGAGGTCTCCTCCAGCAGGATCCGCCCGCCGCCCAGGGGCACCGCGTAGAGAAAAGTGGGCCAGCCGCGCTCACCGTGGTCGGCGCGCCAGTCCATGAACAGGGCCTCACCGGGGGCCGCCAGCGTCGTCGCCGCATCCACGTCGACGATCACCCCGTAAGCCGTTTGGGCGGCGGCCGTCGACGGTGGCGTCGCCGGGTCGAGCGGACGCCGTTGGCCACCGGCATCGACGACCACCGCGGCATGCAACCGGGAGCCATCGGCCAAGGCGACCACTCCGGGGGTGGGGCTGCCGACCGCGCGCCCCCGGTGCAACCGCACCCCGCCGAGCCCGTCGATCAGATGTGCCTGCAGCGCAGGCACATCCAGTACCGCGTACTCCCAGCCCAACCGGTGTTCGGTACGAGCGATGGCACGGCCGGCGGCGCTGGCCGCGACCACGGATGCCGGTAGGTCGGCGGGCAGTTCCCTGCTCCACATCCCGTAGGTGGCCGTCCACGGCCGGTCCGGCGCCGGATCCAGCAGGCCGGTGTCCAGGCCTTGGCGGGCGCACGCGCCCGCCAAGGCGATCCCCGCGGGACCCGCGCCCACGATCAGAACGTCCATCCGCATCAGTTCGGTGGAAATGATTCGGGTGCGCGTCCGCTGGTCATAGGTCGAACCCTACGCATCGCGGCGCGGATGTCAGATGGCGATCGGCCGGATGGTCGTCGGGTCCGCGGTCGGCAGGCTCAGCCGCATGCCGGTCACCTGCAACGAACCGAAGGATGTGAGGGTGGCATAGGTCGTCGACGACGCGACCAACTGCAGTGTCACCGTCTGACCCGGCCGTAGGGTGTGGGCAACCGGTTCCAGCGCGATGGTGATCTCGTGAGGCTGCCCGTCCAGGGTGACCGGAATCGGTGTGATCTGGTGGCCCAGCACGTGTCCGGTGGAGTCGTCGACGAGTTGGGCGTAGACGTGCCGGGCGATACCCGTCCCGCTGTAACTCATCGTGAGCTGCGGTGCGCCAACGACATGGGTGGTCGTCCCGGCCGGCGCGGTGGTGAGGTTGAGCGCGTTGTAGGCCCTCGACGCGGCGAAGGGCAGCACCCCCAACAGCGGTCCCGAGCCCCAGAGGAAGGGGATCAGCGGCAACTGGCCGCCCGATCCGGTGGCCACGACCGGGCTGTCGGTGGTGATCGGGTAGCGGTCCGATGCGTAGTACTGCCAACGCTGGTCGACGAATTCGAACTGCGGACCGGTCACCGTGGCGGTATTGCCGTTGACATAGCGATCCAGCCACGCCAGCGTGGCGCGTTGGATCAGGACACCGTCGGTGGGGTCGAAGAGGTTGCCGCACAGGCCGTGGCCGCCGCAGAACCAGATCACCTTCGCGGGAACACCATTGGCGATGAGGGTCGCCGCCGTGGTGTCGGCTTCCTGTAGCGAGAACAGCGTGTCGACGGTGCCCTGGATCAACAGTGTCGGTGCGGTGATCTTGCCGACGAGATCTCGTGGGCCGCCCGGGCCGAGCTGTGCCAAGCGTTCCTGCTCGGCGGCGGTCTGGCGGCCGGTCAGGAGACCGTAGATCGTGGCAGGCAGGATCGCGGGATTCGGCCGCGTGAACAGGGTGATACCGGCGGTGAGGATCGCCGCCCAGCTGCTCTTGAACGCATCGTTCTTGTACTGCGCGGTGTTCAGGGTGTTCCAGGCGATCGCCGGCACGATGGCATCGATGCGGGGATCGGTTGCGGCACTGACCAATTGGATGCCACCTCCATAGGAGGCGCCGGTCATCCCGATGCGTGGGTCGAGCACTCCCGGATCGAGCCGGGCCTCCGGTTGGGTGGCGATCCAGCTGATGATCGCCGAGACGTCCTTGGCGTCGAAGTCCGGTGAATCCTGTTCGAGCCGGCCACCGGAGTTGTGCTCACCGCGTGGATCCCAGGTGACCACGTTGTAGCCGGTGGTGCGCAGTGTTCCGGTGTACACCAACCCTGACGTGTCGGCGATGACGCCGTCGAGCAGGGTGGGCGTGAGATTGGTGGCTCCGGGCAGCAGCAGACCGGGACCCTGCAGGATCGTTGCGGCCTTCTCGCCGCTCTTCAGGCCGGCCGCGGGCATGAAGTGGACATAGATCTGCGTGCCGTCGAACGAAGTGACCATGACATCGCGCGGTCGCGGGGTACCCGGTGGCGAACTCCATTGCAGGGGATAGCCGAGGAGCGGATGCAACAGGTCGCCGACCACCGGTATCTGGTTGACGAACGCGACGATCGGGGTGACGAACAGCGGGCCGATGATCGGTAGATACTGCAGCGGTTCGAGCAGCGGGGTTCGCGGCGTCGCGATCACCGGTGCATGTGTGACCGGGTCGATCACCGGCGTTGCCAGAGGTGTCGCCGCCGCGGGCGGGGGCGTGGGTGCGAGGGTGTTTCTGCTGGCCGCGGCCGCCATCGTCCACGACACCGGTGTATCGACGGGCGTCGTAGGCGCGTCCTGGTCTTCGAGGTCGGGTGCGACGTGCTCGTCGGCCGCCGTCGCGGCGAGGTCGATGGCCGGTGTCGAGATCACGGGGTCGGGTTCGCGTTCGTCCCGGTCCTGGAGGTTCAGAGGTTCAGGGGGTTCCAGCGTTACCAGGTCGATCGCGGACTCGTCTGTTTCTGCTTCTTCTGTCGCGCTGGTCGTACTCGTTGTTGCCGAACGGGACTTCTGGGGCGCAAACGGCTCCGAGGTCACCGCAGTTGGGGTGGCCTGCTCGGCAGGCGAGGGGGCGTCCTTTGCTGACGATGGCGCCGGATCGGTGGGCGTTGCTGCGTCGGCGGAACTGCTCGAGGATTCGGCCGGCGCGGCCGCGGCTGTTCCGGCGCCGCAGAACACCGCCGCGCCGATTCCGAGCGCCGCAGCCAAGACGCCGATACGACCGATATGCGCTGCTGCGCCGACATGGTTCATGACACGGCGCTCCAGTCATCGGGGGAGTTTGCTGAGGGCGTGGCGTCCATCACACCATGCGGTCAGCGGCCGGACAAGGCCAGCAAACGCAACGCGCACACTTGGTCAAGTCGTGCGGGCGCTCCATTCGGCGGTCCGCTCGGGCTTGGCCTCCGCGAGTGCCGTGCGGGTGGCAGCTGCATCGAAGTCCTTGCCGTATACCGGCGTGCCAGGCTGCTGACGCCATGACTCTGAGATCGGGCCCGCGTCGACCGGGTCGAATCCGAGCTCGTCGACGATCCGGTGGACCAGCTCGCGGCCCGCACCGTCCTCACCCGCGACCGGCAGCGCGATGCGGTTGGGGGTCCCGCTCGGGGTTCCTCGTTCGAGCAGATGCTTCCAGAAGATGCCGTTGAACACTTTGTAGACCGGCGCCCCGATCTGCTCGGCGACCCAGGCGCTCTCGACCTGGCCGTCCTCGATTGCGGTTATCTCCCCATCGCGTTGTTGCGGGTAGTAGTTGTTTGTCTCGATCACCGGGGCGCCCCGTTTGCGGGCGTCGACGATACCGTCGGTCAGATCGGGAACGTTCTTCTGCGGGATGCTCACGATGACCAGATCCGCATCGGTTGCCGCGTCAGGTGCCCATACCGGGATCGCACCCGTTTCGGCGGCCAGCGCGGCCAAGGTCTCGGGTGCACGTGAATTCGAAACCCGCACCTCGTGCCCGAGTTCTCGCAGCCGACGGGCCAGGGTGCCCCCGATGTGTCCCGCCCCGATGATGCCGATGTGCATGTGGCCTCCAAGTGTCGGTGGATCTCTTGGCGGTCCAACAGCCCCAGTCGCGGGCTTGTTCCGGCTGTTCATCGGCGTGGTGGCAACCCCGGCAATCGGGAGTGAACATTATGTGCTTAATGTGGGAGATACGGTGCGGGGGCGAGACGATGGATGTACACCCCGAGCGGAAGGTCAATGCGTGACAGCTTCAGCGCAGACAACCGAACGACACCGGAAGCCGCACTGGTCGCTGGCCCGGACCTGGCTGCTGCAGCCGGGACTGCCCGACGGCGGCGCTGCCTTCGACGCTGCGGTCGCCGGGCTGTCGGATGTAGTCGTGCTCGACATCGAAGACGGCCTCCCGGATCAGCAGAAGGCGGCCGGGAGAGCCGCAGTCGCCGATTGGTTGAGCGGCGGGCAGGCATGGGTCCGGATCAACAGTGTGTCGACGTCGGCGTGGGCGACCGACCTGGATGCGGTCGCGGACGCTCCAGGGCTGCGCGGTGTGATGCTGGCCAAAGTGGAGTCCGGAGACGATATCGCCGCTACCGCTGCGCGGCTCCCGGCCGGTACGCCGGTGGTGGCCCTGGTGGAGTCGGCACTCGGTATCGAGGCGGCATCGGAGATCGCGCGGACACCGGGGTGCTATCGGATGGCGTTCGGGCTCGGTGACTTTCGTCGCGACACCGGGATGAGTGCCGATCCGTCGGTGCTGGCATATCCGCGGGCCCGATTGGTGATCGCCAGTCGTGCCGCCCGGTTGCCCGCACCCATCGACGGCCCGACCTTGCGCGACCAGTCGCGTCACCTGGCCCGCGAAACCGAGATCGCCAAGGCTGCGGGCATGACCGCACGGTTGTGCCTGGATCCCGGGCATGCCGAGACGATCAACGGTCTGCTCAGTCCGTCGACGCTGGACATCGATGAGGCGCGCCGGACCCTGGCCAGGTTGGACTCACCCACCGGGCCGTATGACGGCAGCGTCGGCCCCACCCGTGCGCGCGCCGAGGCGGTGCTGGAGCTTGCCGGCAAGCTCGGGTTGGTCTGAGCCCCTCAGGGGTGCAGGTTCCACTGCCCGACGTCTGACGCCAGCACATCGTTGACGTCGACGCGGATACCCCCGACCACCGGTCCCGGATTGGATGCCGTGTCGATGATCCGTTGGTACAGCACGGCCGCGGGGTGGATTTGTCCGCCCGACCAGGATCGGGTCTGCCAAACCCAGGCCTTACCGGATGTGCTCGAGCGCCCGACGACACCGCTGGTGATGGCCCACTCGCAGGGTCGGATACCGGCATAGATGCCGGTGCGCATGGGCCCGATGACGGAGTTGATACCTCGGAACCACTGCAGTGCCACCGTGTCCCAGGTCTCACGATCGATATCGTCGTCGACGCTGAAGTACACCGGCGCGGTCTGCCCTCCGCCTGCGGCGGTGTGGAGTTGCCATGCGGTACGGGCGTCCGCGACCCCGCCGGCGAACCCACGCGTGAAGTCCGACGGAGCGGTCCCGCCGGGCTTCCCGTACTGGAAGTTGCTGACGATCACCAGGCCGGCCGCGGTGAGTGACTGGGCGTAGGGCAGCGTGATCGGCTTGGCCCCGAATGAGGAGCCGGGCCGCGAGGTCGACACGTAGTTGATGACGCCGGCATGACCCGCCGCGCGGATGTCAGCAGCGGGGATCTGGCGCATGGCGTAGTCGATGAGGGTGGGTGCTGCGGCGGCCGCCGTGGGTGCACCAGTGGTTGCGGCGCCAAGCCCGGCCAGGGCCGTTGTCGCCGCGGCGTAGCGCAGCGCGTCCCGCCGCGAGAATTGCACGGCGCGATGTTAACAAAGTGACTGTTGATGATCCGGCAGCCTCGCCGACGATTCGCGGTGTCACATATGGCCCGTTCATTTCGTCTGCCTGAGGACGATCCCGAACGACCGGAAAGAGGACACATGCTCCCGCACGTGAACATCAGCAAGCAGTTCGCCGAACCTTACAAGACCTTTGCGGCGCTGGACGCTCAGGTTGAGGCTGCCATTGGGCAGGCAGAACTTCCCGTGCAGCTGGCCGAGCTGGTCAAGATACGGGTGTCGCAAATCAATGGCTGTGCCTTCTGCCTGCGGATGCATACGCGACGCGCTGGCTGCCGGCGAGAGCACCGATCGACTCGCCGTCTTGCCCGCGTGGTGGGAGTCGCAGTACTTCACCGAACGGGAGCAGGCGGCGTTGTTGCTTGCCGAGCGTGTCACCCGAATAGGGGACGAGCACACCGCCGCGCCCACTCAGGTGGATATCGAAGCGACCCTCACCGATCAGCAGATCGCCGCGGTCACCTGGCTGGTGGTGGTCATGAACGGGTGGAACCGCATCGCGATCGCCAGCCATTACCCGGTTGGTCCCTGAACACCGAGGCTCAGGCGCATCGAGCCGGCCGGGACGGCTCGATGCGCACGATGTAGGCGGGTACGGCTCCGTATGGCTTGCGAAGGCCTGTTGCAGGGAAGCGCTCCTCGGAGCCGGTTTTCTCTGTGTAGTTGTCGAGGTGCGCTGCAGCTTTGGGACGCCTTGGGTTATGCGGCGGTCGGTAGGTCGGTCATGGTGCGGCGGGCGTGTGAGCGCAGGTGTGCCGGTTCGGGTTCACCCAGCTCGTGGGGTGGGATGAACCAGGGGTGGCGGTCGCGGCCGAGGTACACCTGCCAACCACCGTGATGGATGAGGGTGTGGTGCAGCCGACACAGCAGCACCCCGTTGTCGAGGCTGGTCTCGCCGCCTTCGCTCCAGGGTTGGATGTGGTGGGCATCGCACCAGGACACCGGCCGCCCGCACCCCGGATGGGCGCACCCACCATCCCGTACGGCCAGCGCTTTACGGATGGCCGGGGTGAACAACCGCTGGGCATGCCCGACATCCAACGGCACACCACTGTGGTCGATGACCACCGAGGTCAGCGTGGCATCGCAGGCGATCAGCTCCGCGGTCACCGTGGAGACCGGGCCGGCGAACCCCAACCGATCCACCGCCTCGTCACCGCCCGCTGCCGCGACGCCCGGCCGGATCAGGGTGACGTGCGGCAGCACCCCACCAGACATCGGACGCCTCGACTGCGACAAATAGGTACGCAGCACCTGCCCGATCGCCTCCGCCCGACGCGCGTTGATCGGCCGCGGGTCCGGCGACCCATCGGGGAGCGGTACCGGTCGGCACAACGGATCCAACGCCGCACACAGCTCTTCCCCAGTCGCTATGTCCAGATCGAGGGTGGCCTCGAACCGGCCCTCAGCGTTCTGCACCACGGTCATCTCATTCAACGTGGTGTCCTCGGCGACCGGCACCGCACGCTGCTCGACCGGTAGCACCGCGGTCCGGTCGAGGGCGATCGCCCTAGCCTTCGCGGCCACCTCGGCCGGGGTGGTCTGCACCATCAGTTTGGTCACCACCGTGGCCCGATCGTCGTCGGACAACGGCGTCCGCGAATCGATATGCGTGACGCCTTTGCCGACGGCGTCGGCGAACTCGATACCGATCCCACCCACCCGCTGCGCGGTCGTCAGCGCCGGCAACGCCGGTGCCATCCGGCCCACCCGCACCGCCCGCGCCGCCGCACCCGGTGCCATCCCCACCAGGCGCAGCAGATCGGTGCCCGTGCGTAAGTGCCGCCGACCCGGCACACCGACCCGCTCGGCCGCGGTCACCGCCGAGGCGATCACGACATCCAGCAGATTGCGGGCCGACACCGCCGCGGCCAACACACCCAACAACGCTTCGTCATCGACCACCGGGCGCGGACAATCCACCAACCGCCCCAG
>NZ_JMDW01000001.1 GCF_000691525.1 Mycolicibacterium neoaurum ATCC 25795 | reverse complement strand
GCCGCACACAGCTCTTCCCCAGTCCCTATGTCCAGATCGAGGGTCGCCTCGAACCGGCCCTCAGCGTTCTGCACCACGGTCATCTCATTCAACGTGGTGTCCTCGGCGACCGGCACCACACGCTGCTCGACCGGTAGCGCCGCGATCCGGTCGAGGGCGATCGCCCTAGCCTTCGCCGCCACCTCAGCCGGGGTGGTCTGCACCATCAGTTTGGTCACCACCGCCGCCCGATCGTCGTCGGACAACGCCACCCGCGATTCGATATGCGTGACTCCTTTGCCGACGGCGTCGGCGAACTCGATACCGATCCCACCCAACCGCTGCGCGGTCGTCAGCGCCGGCAACGCCGGTGCCATCCGGCCCACCCGCACCGCCCGCACCGCCGCACCCGGAGCCATCCCCACCAACCTCAGCAGATCA
This sequence comes from Mycolicibacterium neoaurum ATCC 25795, assembly GCF_000691525.1. Classification (GTDB taxonomy): domain Bacteria; phylum Actinomycetota; class Actinomycetes; order Mycobacteriales; family Mycobacteriaceae; genus Mycobacterium; species Mycobacterium neoaurum. Next base: position 151,560 of record NZ_JMDW01000001.1, on the reverse strand, counting down.
GCCCCGCTGCGTAGATGCCGCCGCCCCGGCACACCCACCCGCTCAGCGGCCACCACCGCCGAGGCGATCACGACATCCAACAGATTCCGCGCCGCCACCGCCGCGGCCAGTACCGCCAGCAAGACCTCGTCATCGACCACCGGCCGCGGACAATCCACCAACCGCCCCAAACTCGGCCCGACATCACCCTCCGGCGACACCGGAACAAGCTCATCGATCAAAGCGTCAACAAACGCATCCAGACAGCTGGCGTCCATAACGGATACCGACTTCCCCCACAGCACCCACCAACGGGCACCATCAAACACACACAGCCCGCACAATCCCCCGAACAGGGACCGTCGAACCTCGCGGCGACCGGAGTCGCGGTCTGCGGCTCACCAAAATCCGAGGATCGGGAACCGCGGCGCATTCGAACTTATGTTCGACTGTACGCCGAAAGACTCATCCCCGCAAGGAGAATTCTCGCACCGGCACCAGCTACGGCGACTGGTAGACCTTCGGCTCCAGCGTGCCGATATAGGGCAGATCGCGGTATCGCTCGGCGTAGTCGAGGCCGTAGCCGACCACGAACTCATTGGGGATGTCGAAACCGATATAGGTGACGTCCACGTCGGCACGCACCGCATCAGGCTTGCGCAAAAGCGTGCAGACGCGCAGCGACCGGGGATTGCGCGTCGCGAGGTTGCGCAACAACCAGGACAGCGTCAGGCCCGAGTCGATGATGTCTTCGACGATCAGCACGTCGCGGTCGTGGATATCGCGGTCCAAGTCCTTGAGGATGCGCACCACGCCCGAGGACGACGTAGAGGATCCGTAGGAGCTGACCGCCATGAACTCCAATTGGGTGGGCACCGCGATGGCACGGGCCAGGTCGGTCACGAACATGACGGCACCCTTGAGCACCGTGATCAGGAGCAGATCCTGGTCACCGTCGCCGGCACGATAATCGGCGGCGATCTGGGCGGCGAGTTCGGCAGTCTTGGCCTTGATCTCGTCTTCGGATAGCAAGACCGACTTGATGTCGCCGGGATACAACTCCGCAGTCACGCCCACAGCGTAGCGGTGCTCACCCGACGGGTTCACGGTAGAGCGTCAGCAGCCCGTCCCGGCGGGCCACGAACAACCGCTCAACGGGCACTTCATTGGGCACCGCCACCCCACCCTGACCGCGCCATTGCGTGATCAGGGCCTCCACGGCGCGCAGCTGGCCGTCGTTGAGATCGCAGGCGCCGCGTCCCAGCAGCCAGGCGCGGATCACCCGGCGGCGGACCGCGCTGGGCAGAACCGCCAGAGCTGAGACGTCCAGGGTGTCGCCACCGGTCGCGTGGGTGTCGGCCAACGCGTCCAACGCCTCGGAGTCCTCCCGCAGCGCGGTGGCGGTGCGGGCCAGCGCCGCCGCGACGCCACCGCCGAGCACCTCCTCAAGCAGCGGGAGCACCTCGGTACGCAACCGGACCCTGGTGAAACGGGGATCGGTGTTGTGCGGATCGTGCCAGGGTGTCAGCCCCAGCTCGGCGCAGGCTGCCACCGTCATGGCGCGACGCTGCCCCAGAAGCGGCCGACACCACGGATCATCGAGCGGACGCATCCCGGCGATCGAACGGGCACCCGAACCGCGCCCGAGGCCCAGCAGCACCGTCTCGGCCTGGTCATCGAGTGTGTGCCCGAGCAACACCGGCATACCGTCGCGGCCGCCGTCAAGCGCGCGATAACGCGCGATCCGTGCGGCCGCTTCCGGGCCACCGGCTGCACCCACCTCGACTCGAAGGACCTGTGCGTCAACACATCCGAGCTGCATCGCCTGGTCACGCGCAGTGGCGGCCACCCGATCCGAACCGTCCTGCAGTCCATGGTCGACGATCAGCGCGGTCGTCGGTCGCAGCATCGCGGCCACCGCCGCGAGCGCCAGCGAATCGGCACCACCGGACAACGCCACCGCCCATGGCCCAGCAGGGATCAGGTATGTCCCGGCGAAAGTCGCTACGGCTGAGCGTAATTGCGCTACAGGACCCGATCGATCCATCGCTGCGGTTCCTCGATCTCATCCGGCTTGGGCAGCGTCTGCGCATCGGTCCAGATGGCGTTGAAGCGATCCATGCCGACCCGGGACACCACATCATCGACGAAAGACTTGCCGCGGGTGTACTGACTGAGCTTGGCGTCGAACCCCAGCAGTGTACGGATAAGCCGTTGCAGCGGAGGCTGTTTGCGTTGGCGCCGTTCGTCGAAGCGATGCCGGATGGTGGCCACCGTCGGCACCACGGCGGGCCCGACGGCATCCATGACGTGCTCGGCGTGCCCTTCCAACAACGTGCCGAGCACCAGCAACCTGTCCAGCGCCTCGCGCTGCGGTTCGGCCTGAACCGCCCGCAGCAATCCCAGCACACCGGTCGAATTCGGCTCGTCGGCGGAGCCGCTGCGTTGCTTGCGCACGTATTCGGCGAGCCGACCAACCAGGTCACCGATCTGATCGGCACCGTCACCGGTCAGCGTGTCCAGCGATGACGACATGTGCTCGGCCAGCCAGGGATTGGCGCGGAACTGGACCCGATGGGTGACCTCGTGCAGACACACCCACAGCCGGAAATCCGCCGGATCGACCCGCAATTGCCGCTCGACCGCAATGACATTGGGATAGACCAGCAGTAATTCGCCGCCGTTGGAGAAGGGGTCGTACTGCCCCAGGATTCCGCTGGAGATGAACGCCAGCACCGCACCCGTCTGGGCACCGGTGACCTTGGCGGCCAACGCTGCCGCGACGCCGCGGGACTGTTCGTCCGAGCCGCCGGTCATCGCCCGCATGGACTGGGTTGCCGCCTGCACCCACTGCGGACGGTCGACCACCCTGGCTTCGGGGACCTCGGCACCCTCGTTGAGGTGCGTCACCTCGCGGACCGGCAACTCGGCGGTGCGGGCCGCCTCGGCCAGCTGAGCGATGGCCTGGTCACGGGTGTAATCGGTGGTCGCCGGCGCAGGACGGGACAGTTTGGCACCGACGGTGGCTGCGACCGCCCAGTCCACGGCGGCGCCGACCGACTGGCTCATCCGCCGCACCCACACAGCCGCAGCTTGGCGGCCAAGGCGTCGAGTGAGGTGCGACCGGTGGGACCGGCATTGTTGGACAACAACGCGAAGGTGAGCACCCGGCCGCTGCTGTCGGTGACGATGCCGGCAAGGCTGTTGGTGCCGGTCAGCGAACCGGTCTTGGCGCGCAACCAGCCCGCCGAGGCCTTCCCCTCATCGGTGTCGAGATACCGGTTCGACAGCGTGCCGCTGCCACCGGCGATCGGCAACAAGTCGACCAGTGGGCGCAGTTTCGGTTGGTCGTCTCCGACAGCGACAGCGATCACCTCGTCCAGGGTAAGCGCGGTCAGCCGGTCGTCGACCGAAAGGCCACTGGAATCAAGCAGTTTGGCCCCGGTGGTGTCGATGCCGGCGGCACGCAACTGCCCGAGCACCGCTTGCGCCGCCCCGTCGAAGCTCTGTGGACGGTTCAGCGCGGCGGCCACCTCACGCCCGATGGATTCGGCCATCACGTTGTCGGACTCGTACATCATCTGGCGCAATCGCTCGATCAGCGGCGGCGACTGCACCGACGCGATCTCGTCGGCGTCGGCACTGGAGCGGGTACTGATTGTCACCGATGCCGGGTCGACGCCCAACGCCACTGCCAGGGCACGGCCGGCATCCAGACCGGGGGTGCGCGAACGGCGCGAGTCATAGGACACCGGTTGGGTCCGGCCGCCATCGAGCATCACCGATTCCATCGGCGCGATATCGCCACCGTCGATGTCCAGCGGATCCCAACCGATCGCCATCGTCGGCCCGCTATAGGCGCTCAGGTCGACCTGCACCGATGTGACCCGCACACCGGCCTTCTTGACCTGGTCGGCGAGGTCGCTGATCCGCGCCGCACCCTTGTACCAGGTGCGCTTGTCACCACTGAAGGCCGACAGTGTCGGGTCGCCGCCGCCGCGCAGCACCACCACGCCGGGCCGGTCACCCGCGCGCACCGTGGTGGTCAGCCGGGCATCCCGGTCCAGGGTCAGCAGTGCCGCCGCGGTGGTCAGCGTCTTGTTGGTCGACGCCGGCTGCATGGGGATGTCTTCGCCTTGGGACCACAGTTCCTGTCCGGTGACCGCGTCGGTGACCCGGCCGGTGAGCATCCCCAGATTCGGGTCGGCCAGTGCGGTGGCCAGCATCGCCGCCATGCCCTTGGCCGTCGGCTCGGTGACCGCCTCGCCCAACGGTGCAACACCTGGGGCCGCTGTCACCGCCGCCGGCTGGGCCGGCAGATCGTTCTTCGCCGCGGTCCGCGACGATGCGACGATCGCGGCCACCCCCACCACGACGGCGACGAGCACGAGAACCACCAGACCGATCACCAGGTGGGTTGATCGGCGCCATCGACCGGGCCGCATAACGTGCAGCGTATCGCTCCTCTAAGGTGGACCCGCCAGACCAACCGAGGCGAAGGAGCTGTTCGGGTGTCGTTCGACGTCGTCATCGAGATCCCCAAGGGGTCCCGCAACAAGTACGAAGTGGACCATGAGACCGGACGGGTCAAGCTGGACCGGTACCTCTACACCTCGTTCGGCTACCCCGCCGACTACGGGTTCTTCGAGGACACCCTCGGCGAGGACGGCGATCCGCTGGACGCCCTGGTGCTGCTGCCCGAGTCGGTCTTCCCCGGTTGCACGGTCGAGGCCCGGCCGGTCGCGATGTTCAAGATGACCGACGAGGCCGGCGGCGACGACAAGCTGCTCTGCGTGCTCGCCGACGACCCGCGCTGGGAGCACATCCAGGATGTCGGTGACGTCTCCCAGTTCGAACTGGACGCCATCAAGCACTTCTTCGTGCACTACAAGGACCTGGAGCCGGGCAAGTTCGTCAAGACGGCCGACTGGGTCGGCCGCGAAGAGGCCGAGGCCGAGCTGCAGCGTTCGATCGAACGGTTCAAGGCTCAAGGCCACTGATTTAGCACCGCCGTAACACGCGGTAACCCGGCCGTGTCCTGGCCCTCTGATGATTGATGCGTGTTGCTGCATCAGGGAATCGGACTGGACGTGTTCAACGCGTTGCCCGAACGCAAGGCCGTACACGCGCTCTACGAGTGCTGCAACAGCTATGCGCTGGCCCGCGAACTCGTCCGTGGCCGCCCTTATCCCGATCACGACGCACTGTTCCGCCGCGCCGATGCCGCGCTGTTCGAGCTGCCCGAATCCGCCGTGGATCAGATCCTGGACGCGTGCCCCGATATCGGCAGGCGACCGCGCAGCGCGAAGTCGCAGGCCGAACCCTGTGCGGTCTGGGATGACGATGCCGAATTGATGGCAGCGCTGAGCGCCGCCTCCCGGCAGTACGCGCAACGCTACGGGTTCACCTTCGTGATGTTCGTCGACGGGCACTGCGCACGCGATGTCCTTGCCGCCGTCACCGACCGGATGCACCATGACACCGAGACCGAACGCAAGATCCTGCGAAACGAACTGGCCAAGATCGGTCGCAGCAGGTTGGAACGGATGCTCGGCCCCGAGGGCGGTTACCAGAACTGGTAGGTACGCCCGACGGTGATCGGCCATGATGGCTGCCATGACCGTCGACGGTGTGTGCGACCCCCGGTTCGAGCAGGTGGCCGACGCGCTCGGCCGAGCCATCGACGACGGTGAGGAGTGCGGGGCCGCGATCGCGATCGATATCGGCGGTGAATTGGTCGTCGACATCTGGGGCGGTCACGCCGACGCGGCGCGCACCACACCGTGGACCGCCGACACCATCGTCAACGTGTGGTCCTCCACCAAGAACGTCACCGCGCTGGCCGGGCTGATGCTGATCGACCGCGGCCTGGTCACCGCGCAGACCCCCGTCGCCGACGTGTGGCCCGAGTTCGGGGCCGGCGGCAAGGACCGCATCGAGTTCCGGCATCTGCTCACGCACTCCTCGGGAGTATCCGGATGGGATCAGCCGGTGACACCCGAGGACATCCTGGACTGGGACCGCTCCACGGCCATGCTCGCGGCGCAGTCCCCCTGGTGGAAGCCGGGTTCGGCCACCGGCTACCACGCGCTGACCCATGGCCACCTGATCGGGGAAGTGATTCGCCGGGTCACCGGAAAGCCGTTGAAGCAGTTCGTCGCAGAGGAGATCGCCGGGCCGCTCGGCGCCGACTTCCAGATCGGCGCCCGGCCCGAGGACGTCCCGCGGATCGCCGAGATCATCGCTCCGGCGGACCCTTTCGAGGGAATACCGCCCATGCAGGACTGGACCGAGCAGATGCTCAAGACGTTCACCGGGCCGGCACCGGAGCCGCAGATCGCGAACACCCCACAGTGGCGGGCCGCAGATATCGGCGCCGCCAACGGGCACACGAACGCACGCGCCCTGACCAAGATTTTGTCGGTGATCTCGCTGGGCGGCAGCGTCGACGGTGTCCGTCTGCTGCGACCCGATACCGTCGAAGACATCTTCGAGCCACAGATCGAGGGTCCCGACCTGGTACTGGCCGGGCACCACCTGCGCATGGGTCTGGGATTCGGTTTACCTAGTCCCGCAATCGGTTACATTCCGGACGGCAAGATCTGCTTCTGGGGTGGCTGGGGCGGATCCTGGGAGTCGATGAACCCGGACTCGCGCACCACGATCGCCTACGTGATGAACAAGATGGGCCCCGGTATCGAGGGGTCGGCCCGCACCGACCGCTACTTCCGGCTGATCTATCAGGCGCTCGACGATATCGGCTGACGTCAGCGCGCCACCACATTGTGCAGCGGCTCGCCACGCACCAGGCGACCGATATTGGCGGCGATATCGTCGACCCGGCCCCGAAAGGTGTCGGTGGTGATTCCCGACGAGTGCGGTGTCATCAGCAGGTTGGGCAGCTCGTGGAACGGGAGGTCCGCAGGTGCGCCGATGGCACCGCTGCCGGTGGCCTCGGGATAGCGGTACCAGACGTCGATCGCGGCGGCGCCGAGACGGCCGGTACGCAGCGCGTCATAGACGGCCCGCTGGTCGACAAGCGGGCCGCGGCCCACGTTGATCAGGATCCCATGCGGGCCCAGCGCATCGAGCTGGGTGCGGCCTATCATCCCAGTGGTCGCCGGTGTCAGCGGCGCCGAAACCACCAGCACATCGGAGGCGTCGGCCAGCTCGTCGAGCCTGCTCACATCCTCCACCTGGTCCAGTCCGTGATCGCCGGTCACCCGCCCGGAGCCCGTCACCGCCGACCCACGACAACCCAACTGGCGCAGCAGCTTCCACGACTGCTGACCGATGTGCCCGAACCCGACGAAACCGACCCGCGCGTCACCGAGGGCCGGCGGCTGGGCGATCGTGTCGTCGTATACCGCGCTGGCCCAGACGTCCCTGCGCAATGCCGCATCCTGGGCCAGGAAGCCTCGACGCAACATGATGGCTGCCGCCAAGACATACTCGGCGATCGACCTTTCATGGTGGAACGTGTTGGCCACCAACACATCGGGGGCCAGCGCATCGAATGCCACCCGGTCGGTGCCCGCTCCGGCCACATGCACGAGCTGCAGCTTCTCGGCGACGGCGGCCATCTCGGCGGTGAATCGACCGCCGACATGCACCGAGGCGTCACGCAGACACTCGATCGAACCGTCCGGATCCGCCCAGGACAGTTCGATGCCGGCAGGTATCGCTGCCTCGAAGCGCGCCCGGTGTGGGACCAGGTTGCGATCGGCGACATGAACCTTCATGCGCGTTGCAGGCAAGGACGCTTGCTGTCGAACGTCCAGCCCGGGATGAGATACTGCATGGCGATGGCGTCGTCACGGGCACCCAGCCCCTCGGCGAGGTACAGCTGGTGCGCGGCTGCCACCCGGTCCTCGTCGAGTTCGACGCCGAGTCCGGGTGCCGCGGGCACGTCGAGATAACCGTCGGTGATCTCGTACGGCGCCTTGGTGATGCGTTGGCCGTCCTGCCAGATCCAGTGCGTGTCGATGGCGGTGATCTCTCCCGGTGCCGCCGCGGCGACCTGGGTGAACATCGCCAGTGACACGTCGAAGTGGTTGTTGGAGTGCGAACCCCAGGTCAGGCCCCAGGCCGCGCACAGCTGCGCGACGCGCACCGAGCCGTTCATCGTCCAGAAGTGCGGATCGGCCAGCGGGATGTCGACGGCACCGGCCCGGATGGCGTGGCCCAGCTCGCGCCAGTCGGTGGCGATCATGTTGGTCGCGGTCGGCAGGCCGGTGGCGCGCTTGAATTCGGCCATCACCTCGCGCCCGGAGAACCCATCCTCGGGCCCGACCGGGTCCTCGGCGTAAGCCAGCACGTCGGTCAGCCCCCGACAGGTCGCGATGGCATCCTTGAGCAGCCATCCGCCGTTGGGGTCCAACGTGATCCGCGCCTCGGGGAAGCGACGGGCCAGTACGGTGACGGCGGCGGCCTCCTCGGCGGCAGGCAGCACCCCGCCCTTGAGCTTGAAATCGGCGAAACCGTAACGGGCGTGGGCGGCCTCGGCGAGCCGGACGACACCCTCGGGCGTCATGGCCTCGCGGTGTCGGACCTGCAACCATTCGTCGGCCGGATCACCGGAGACGGCCTCGTCGGCGGCCGTGCGGTAGGGCAGATCGGTCCTGGCGCTGTCCCCGACGAAGAACAGATACCCCAGGGCCTGCACGCGATCTCGCTGCTGTCCCTCCCCCAGCAGGGCGGCGACCGACACGCCGAGGTGCTGCCCGAGCAGATCGAGCATGGCCGATTCGACCGCGGTCACGGCGTGCACCGTGACCCGCAGATCGAAAGTCTGAGCGCCACGGCCGCCGGCGTCACGGTCGGCGAAGCTCCGGCGGATGTCGCCGAGCACGTTGTTGTAGGCACCGATACCGCGGCCCTCGACAAGCGATCTGGCCTCGGTGAGCGTGCGCTCGATCGCGGCGCCGCCGGGGACCTCGCCGACACCGGTGTTGCCGTCGGAGTCCTTGAGGATCACCAGGTTCCGGGTGAAGTAGGGGGCGTGGGCCCCGCTGAGGTTCAGCAACATGCTGTCGTGCCCGGCGATGGGGACGACACGCATCTCGGTGACGATCGGGGTGCGCTTCGACGAGCTCATGTCACCAGCCTATAAATGTCGGTTGATGCACGTCCAACACTGATGTGGCATCAATTGATCCAGGGATTGAATGTGCGACCAGGCAATCCGCCGCCATCAGGCGAACCACTTGTCACCGTTGGCAACCGGCCGTAGTACCCGGCCGACCTTGTCACCGACCGCGCACAGCGCCTCGACGATGCCGCGCTCACGTTCGGCGGTCAGCCGCGCCACCGGCACCGACGCGCTGATTGCGTCCTGCGCCGGCCAGCAGTAGCGCAGCGCCACCGCGAAACACTTTACGCCCTGGGTGTTCTCCTCGTCGTCGATGGCGTAACCGCGGATGCGGACGGTGTCCAGCACCTCGTTCAGCTCATCGTGGCAGGTGATGGTCGCCGGCGTGAGCGCCACCAACTCGGTGGGCAGGTGATGGTGCCGATCGACGCCGGTCCGTTCGGCCAACAACGCCTTGCCCAGCGCGGTGGCGTGTGCGGGCAGCCGCCTGCCGACCCGATTCGTGGCTCGGCGGTACTGCTGGGATTCGCGGGTGGCCAGGTAGACGATGTCGGTGCCGTCGAGGCGGCCCAGATGGAATGTCTCGTCCCAGTCGCTGCGCAGATCGTCGAGGAACGGCGCGATCATCGGCAGGTACGGATCTCCGTCGAGATAGCTGGTGCCCACCAGCAGCGCTCGGATCCCGATGCCGTAGAGCGTGCCGGTCTCGTCCGCGCGCACCCAGCCCTGTGCCATCAGGGTGCGCAACAGTGCGTGTGCGCTGCTGCGCGGCATGCCGAGATCCTCGCTGATCTCCCGGATTCGGGCTGGTTCGTCCTGTCGCGCGGCCAGGTATTCCAGCAGCTCGACGGTGCGGGCGGCCGACTTGACCCCCGCGCGTGCAGTCGATTCGGTCATAACAGGCCTGTCTGTCGGACGAGGAGAACCACCGCGCCCGCGGTGGATGCGGCGATGGCGGTCCACCGCTGCCGCAAGGGAGTGAGGATGCGGTTGGCGTAGCGCGACAACACATATCCGAGAACCGCCGCCGGTATGAGCAGTGCGAACATCTGCACGGTGTGGTGGTCCACGGCGCCGGTCACCGCCAGCATCGCGATCGACATGAGCGAGCCCACCAGGAAGAAACCGGCCATGGTGGCCCGCAACTGGGCGCCGCTGCTGCGCTGCCACACCAGCGCCATCGGCGGTCCACCGATCGATGTCGCCGTGCCCAGCACCCCGGAGGTCGCGCCGGCCAGCATCAGGTTGCGCCGCCGGGGTTCGGGAATCCAACCCAGGCTGGTGACGGCCACGCCGAGCAGCACCACGGCGGCGATCAGGATCGCCAGGGCGCGTTCCGGGATGGCCGCCAGCAGCAGTGCCCCGGCGATGGTCCCGGGGACCCGGCCGAGCAGCGCCCACCCGGTCCCCCGCATGTCGATGGCCGTACCTTCGCGCAGCACGACCAGCAGCGTGAGCAGGGTGGCCAGCATGATCAACGTGCCGGGCACCAGTCCAGGATCGACGACGGCGACCACCGGTGCGGCCAGCATGCCCATGCCGAAACCGATGGAGCCCTGCAGACAGGACGCCAGCATCACCGCGATCATGATGACCGCGAATCCGGGCACGCTGGGATTCATGTCCCGCACCGCCCGGGGCTCGAGGGCGCCGTTGCGGTCCTCATGCGCTGTGCGACAACGCCGATGCCTCGTGCTGAACCGGGTGGTGGCATTCGGCGGTGTGTCCGGCCACCACGGGGTCGACGGCCAACGGCGGACGCTGCTGGGCGCAGATGTCGGTCGCGTGCGCGCAGCGGGTCCGGAAGCGACAGCCCGAGGGCGGGTTCAGTGGTGAGGGAACCTCGCCCTTGAGCAGGATCCGTTCCCCGCGGGCCGCGTCGTGCAGTTTGGGGGCGGCCGACATGAGAGCGGACGTGTAGTGGTGTTCGGGCCGGTCGAAAACCGCTTCAGTGGGACCGGTCTCGATGATCCGACCCAGGTACATCACGGCCACCCGGTCGGCGACATGGCGCACCACCGACAGATCGTGGGAGATGAAGACGTAGGAGATCTGCAGCTCCTGCTGCAGATCGTTGAGCAGGTTGAGGATCTGCGCCTGCACCGAGAGGTCCAGGGCCGACACCGGCTCGTCGCAGATGATGACCTCGGGATCGAGCGCGAGCGCCCGGGCGATACCGATGCGCTGGCGCTGGCCACCGGAGAACTCCTGCGGGTATTTGCCGAAAGCCTTCGCGCCCAGGCCGACCATATCGAGCAGGCCGCGCACCCGCATATCGCGGTCGGCGCGGGTCTTGTACAGGGATCGGTGTGTACGCCATGGTTCGGCGATGATCTCGGCCGCCGTCATCCGCGAGTTCAGCGAGGCGTAGGGATCCTGGAACACCATCTGCACGCGACGCCGGAACTTCAGCAGTTCCTTGCCTTTGAGCGCGAACGGATCGATCCCTTCGAAGCTCACCGAACCCGTGTCGGGGCGTTCCAGCATCATCAGGGTGCGAGCGAGTGTGGATTTGCCACAACCGGATTCGCCGACCAGACCGAGGGTCTCACCTCGGGCCAGGTCCAGATTGATACCGTCGAGCGCGGTCAGTGTCTTGCCACCGGACACCCGGAACGTCTTGGTCAGATCGCGGACCGTGAGCACCCGATCAGCCGTTGTCGAATCAGACATGGGATACCTCCGTGGGGAAGTGGCAGGCGGACGCGCGCCGGCCACCGACGGCCTGCAGGGCGGGTCGGGTGTTGCGGCAGATGTCGGCGACCAGTGGGCAGCGGTCCTGGTACACGCACCCAGCCGGAATCGAGTGCAGGTCCGGTGGACTCCCGCCGATCGATTTGAGCTCGGCACCCCGCTCGGCGTCGACGGGCACCGAATCGAGCAGCCCTTTGGTGTACGGGTGCTTCGGATCGGCGAAAACCTCCGACACCGGTCCGGTTTCGACAATGCTGCCGGCGTACATGACGGCGACGCGGTCGGCCTCCTCCGCGACAAGGGCCAGATCGTGGGTGATCAGCACGACCGCCATGTCGTACTCCGCACGCAGGCTCTTGAGCAGGGCCATGATCTGCGCCTGCACGGTGACGTCCAGCGCCGTCGTCGGCTCGTCGGCGATGAGCACCTTCGGGTTGAGCGCGACGGCCATCGCGATGAGCAGTCGTTGGCGCATGCCCCCGGAGAACTGGTGCGGGTAGGACTTCATCCGTTCTTCGGGCTGCGGGATGCCCACGCGCGCCATCAGTTCCACGGCCTTGGCCTTGGCTTCTTTGGCCTTCATGCCGTGATGGATGCGGAACGGTTCGGCCAACTGGGTGCCGACGGTGTAGAGCGGGTTGAGGGCGGTCAGCGCGTCCTGGAAGACGATCGCCAACTCCGGGCCCGCCATCTCGCGTCGCTTCTTACGGCCCACCGAGAGAATGTCGACATCGCCGATGCGCGCCGTGCCGTCGGCGACCTGGGCCACCGGTTCGAGCAGACCGACGAGCGCGGTGGCGGTCATCGATTTGCCGCAGCCGGACTCACCGAGCAGTGCCAGCGTCTCACCGGTGCGGGCGGCGAAGCTGACATGGTCGACGGCCCGGACGGTACCGGTGATGGTGCGGATGTCGACGGTCAGGCCCTCGACGCGCAGCGCGGGATCGGCGTCCACCTGGTCCATGGGGAGATGTTCTGCGACAGCAGTCATTAGATGGCCTTTCCGGACTTGGTGAAACGGGACAACCGCTTCTGCGGGACGGTGAGTCGCCACCGCTGGGCGGGGTCGGTGGCGATGCGGGCCCAGGCGGCCAGAATGGTCGCCGAGACGGTGGTGATCACGATGGCCAGTCCCGGCAGGAAGGACAGCCACCACGCGGTGTGCAGGTAGGTGCGCCCCTGGGAGACCATCAGACCCCAGCTGACATCGGGCGGCTGGATGCCGATACCCAGGAAGCTCAGCGAACTCTCCGCCAGCATCACGTAGCAGAAGTCCAGGGTCGCGACGGTGAGCAGGGTGGGCAGCACGATCGGCAGTACATGCCGGGTGATGATGGAACGCCCGCTTGCCCCGAACGTACGGGCGGCGTCGACGAATACGCGGCTGGACAGTTCGGCGGATTCTGCGCGGGCGGTGCGCAGGTACACCGGGATACGGGTGATGGCCAGTACCGCAACGATGTTGGCCGCGCTCGGGGAGAACACGTAGAGCACCACCACCGCCAGCAACAGCGACGGGAAGCTCATGATGACATCGGCGACGCGCATCGCGACAGTCTCCCGCCAGCCGCGGTAGTAACCGGCCCACATGCCGATGATCGAGCCGATGACCGCCGAGATCACCACGGCCGGAACGGCCACCGACAGGGTGGTCTGGCAGGCCACGATCAACCGGGCCAGCATGCTGCGGCCCAGCGGGTCGGTGCCGAGCACATTGGCCCAGCCGTGGGCAAGGGTGAACGGCGCCTGGTTGGAGTTGTCGAGGTCGATGCGGGTGGCAAGATCACCGACGAGCAGGGGGCCGAAGATCGCGGTGAGGAAGACCAGGCTCAGCACCGCCGCCGCGGCGGCGGCGACGCGGTCGTTGATCAGCAGGCGGAACCAGACGGAGCCGGCGGAGCGCTTCTTGGTGACCGGTTCGCCGACGATGGCGGTGGTCGGTTTGACCGGGACGAGATCGATCTGAGTGCTCATCTTCAGTTGGCTCCCTTAGACCTTGGCGGGTTCGCGGACGCGGGCATCGAGCAGCGCGTAGCACGCGTCGATGGCGATGTTGAGGATGAAGATGCTGACGGCGGTGAGCAGGACCGCCGCCTGCAGCACCGCGAAATCGCGTTGCAAGATCGCGTCGATCATGAGCTTGCCGATGCCTGGCCAGCCGAAGATGGCCTCGACCACCACCGCGCCGTTGATCAGGCCGACGGTCAGGTCACCGGCCACGGTCAGGGCGGGGGCGGCGGCATTGCGCAGTGCGTGGTGGGTGACCACGCGCATATCGCCTGCACCCTTGCTGCGCGCCAGCCGGACATATGGTGCCGAGAGCGCGGAAACCATTGCGCCGCGGACGACCTGGGTGAGCACGCCGAGCGGGCGGATCATCAGGGTCGCGATGGGCAGGATCCAGGACAGCACACCCGCGTCGGTGCCGGAGGTGGGCAGCCAGCCCATCAGCACCGCGAACAGCCACACGCCGGTGATGGCGAACCAGAAGTCCGGGATGGAGGCCGCGGTCATGGACAGCAGGCTGGAGAACCGGTCGGCCAGCGAGTTGGGCCGGTAGGCCGCCCAGCAGCCGATCACCACGGCGCCGATGATGGCGAGCAGCATGGTGACGAACGCCAGTTGCAGGGTGGCCGGGAAAGCGCGCAATGCCATCTCGGCGGCCGATTCGCCGGTGCGCAGCGAGGTGCCGAAGTCGAGATGGATGACACCCTTGAAGTAGTCGAGCAATTGGACGATCAGTGGATCGTTGAAGCCGTTCGACTCGGCGAAGGCGGCGCGCTGGTCGGCGGTGGCGGATTCGGGCAGGTACAGGTTGGTGGGGTCGCCGGTGAGCCGGGCGAGCAGGAAGACACCGAGCAGCACGATGACCAAAGGAATTGTGCTGGTGTGTATCCGGCGCCGCAGGAATGCGAACATGGCGTGTCCTCTTTCGGGAGCGGTCGGGTCAGGACTGGTCGGCGCGGTCGCCGGCCGCGGGTGTCATCGCGGCCAGGCGCATCTCGTCGCCGGTCGCCGGGTCGGGGGTGTAGTCGACGCGTGGCGATTTGCCGAGGATGCCCTTCATGTGGGCCAGGTAGGCCATCTGCATGATCTCCTGTGGCTCCTCGGCGAACAGTTCGGCGAAGGCATCCTGGCGGGCCTGCCCGGTGAGCGCCTCGGCGGCGCGGATCTTGGCATCGAACTGCGGTGTGCCGTAGGCAGCCTGCGGGCCGTCGGAGAGCATGTACTGGTCGAGGGTGAAGGCGGCGTCACCGGCCTGGTTACCGTGCATGATCATCAGCAGATAGGGACCGGTATTCGCCGGAAACGGCCGCAACTGGTACTGCAATTGGCTTGCGGTGTCCATCATCTCGATCTTGACATTGAGACCGATCTCGGTGAACTCGCTCTGCAGCACCTCGATGGTCTCGGTGATCTTGGGAAACTGGGCGGTCCGCCCGATCAGCCGGATCTGGCGGTCGACGGGGACACCGTCGGCTTTGGCCTGGGCGATGAGTTCCTTGGCCTTGTCCCGATCGTGCGGCCACAGCGGCAGTTCTTCGTTGTAGCCGACGACACCCGAGGGGATCAGTTGGGCGGCAGGTTCACCCAGGTCGCGGAACAGCGCCTTGACGATGCCGGTCCGGTTGACGGCGTAGTTGATCGCCTGACGCACCCGGATATCGTCCAGCGGTGGCTCGGTGGCCTGCATCCGCAGGGCGGTGGTCTCGTTGTTCTGGAACGGCACGCCGAGATCGCCGGCGCCGTCCTCGGGCCCGAGCCCGACGGCGATATCGGCCTCGTCATTGGTGATCATGGCGGCGCGCACGCTGCCCTCACTGCGCCAACGATATTCGGCCTTGCCGAACGCCGGAGCCGCCCCCCAGTAGGTGGGATTGCGAGTCAGGGTCAGCTTCTGGCCGTACTCCCAGCGCTCGATCGCATAGGGCCCGGTGCCTATCGGTTCGCGCACCTTCTGGTCGACACTGGTGGTGCGCGGCACCATTTCGACGAACGAAATACGCAGCGGCAAAATCGGATCCGGTTCCGTCGTACCGATGACGACGGTATCGGCATCCGGGGTCTGCAGAGCCAGCTTCTCGTCACCGAAGACGTACCCGTCGACGTTGCACTGCAGGTCGGAATTCACGGCGCGGTCGATGGAGAAGGCGGCATCCTCGGAGGTGAAGGGCGCGCCGTCGGAGAAGGTGACGCCGTCACGCAACCGGAAGGTCCACTCGGTCGGGCTGGTCTGCTCCCATTCGGTGGCCAACAGCGGCTGCAGGTCTCCGGTGGTGGCATCGCGCTCCAGCAGCGGTTCGGTGATGTTGGAGCGCACGACGATCCCGGTCGACGTCAGCGAGCTCTCACAGGGCTCCAGCGTCGGGGGCTCCTGTTGCAGCACGATGCGCAGGGTGTCGGGGTCATAACCGCCGCCCCCGGAGTTGGCGACGGTGCAGCCGGCTGCCAGCACAGCTGTACCGGCGAGCACCAGCAGCCTGGGCACCATGCGTGTCGCAGCCATCGGGACCTCCAGATCGGGGATTGGGCTGTACCGGCCAGCGGAGTGATGTCCATGTATGTGGACACCATCTGTGACGGTAGACACACCGTAGGAGCGCCGTTCCGACAGCGTCAACCGCCCGAAACGTGCACATCTGCTGCCATTCGGCAGCTGGACGACGCCGGCATCACACTCCATAAATGGTCTTTGAACTGGGGTTATGTGCCCGACATCCGATATTCGATACCTCGAAGCGGTGGGCAAAACGCCAATCATGCATGTTCTGTATCAACCCATGCTATTTCCGTGTTGGACAGGTATCCGCAGGTCTTTCTACCGTGACATGAGGAACGAAGGAGCCACATGGGAACATCAGCGCGATCCGTCGACCGTGTCCTGCAGGTCGGTCCACTCAAACCGTCGCTGGCCGACACCCTCGCCACCCGGTACGACGCCCTGGTCCTGCCCGAGGAGAACGCCGCCCGCGAGGCGTTACTGGCCGAGCATGCCGACGCGGTGACCGCCGTGGTGACATCGGGTCGCACCGGCGTGGACGCCGCTCTGATGAGGGCGCTGCCGCGACTGGGCGCCGTCATCAACTTCGGTGTCGGATACGACACGACCGATGTGGAGGCCGCCGAACTTCGGGGCGTCGGGGTGAGTAACACCCCCGACGTCCTGACCGACTGTGTCGCCGACACCGCCGTCGGACTGTTGATCGACACCATGCGCCAGTTCTCGGCATCCGACCGCTATGTGCGCGCGGGCCGCTGGCCGGCCGAGGGCAACTACCCATTGACCCGGCAGGTCAGCAACACCCGCGTCGGCATCGTCGGGCTCGGCCGTATCGGTGGCGCAATCGCCAAGCGTCTCAGTGCCTTCGGTTGCACGATCAGCTACCACAATCGCCGGCAGGTGCCCGATTCGCCGTACCGCTACGTCGACACGCCTGTGAACCTGGCCCGCGATGTCGACGTGCTGGTGATAGCCGCAGCCGGCGGCAGCGCGACCAGCAAGCTGGTCGACGCCGCCGTGCTCGATGCGCTCGGCGCGCAGGGATACCTGATCAACATCGCCCGCGGCAGCGTCGTCGACGAGCAGGCACTGGTGAGCGCCCTGCTCGAGGGGCGGTTGGCCGGTGCGGGTCTGGACGTCTTCGCGGCCGAACCGCAGGTCCCCGCCGAGTTGTTCGAGATGGACAACGTCGTACTGCTCCCCCACGTCGGCAGCGCGACCGTGCAGACCCGCGCCGCCATGGAGGCGCTCACCCTGCGCAACCTCGACGAGTTCCTGTCGACCGGTCAGCTGGTCACGCCGGTAGTGCAGCCCGCCGCCAGGGTATAGCGGTCGATCGCAATGTGACCCTGACAGCGCCACCGTGGATATATATCCATGACGACGCTCTCAGGGTCACATTGCATTGTGCGAGTCAGCCTCCGAAGCCATCCAGCAGGTCGTCGGTGGTCCACTCCCGCGCCGGCAGCACATCACGCAACAGTCGCAGCAGCGCCGGGTTCGTGCTGTCCTGGCGCCAGCAGGCATCGAGTTCGACCGGCCGTTCGCGGAACGCACCGATGGTGCGGAACACCACGCCCTCAGGATGCAGGGTGGCGGCCGACGCCGGCACCAGCGCGATGCCGATCCCTGAGCGGACCAACACCAGCATCGTGTGCACCTGCGTGACGAACTGGACATAGCGCGGTGTGGCCCCGGCGATGGTGAACGTACTGATCAGCAGTTCGTTGAAGTAGCGCGCCTCGACCGGTGAGTACATCACGACGTCCTCGCCGTCGAGGTCGTTGAGGGTCAGCTGGCGGGCCTGTCCGACCAGCGGATGACCCGCGGGCAGCGCGGCCACCAGCTGCTCGTGCAACAGCGGGCGAGAGACGATACCGGGGCGTTTGAGCGGCGGCCGGGCCATCCCGAGGTCGATATCACCGCTCATCAGCGCCTCCAGCTGCACCGAGGAAACCATCTCGCGCAGTTCGAGTTTGACGTCCGGCAGCTTTTCACGGGTGCGCTCCAGCAGACGCGGCAACACGGCATGGGCGGATGCGGCGGTGAATCCGACCACCACTGTGCCGAGATCACCGGCGGGCACCCGCTTCACGGTAAGCGCCGCGCTCTCGGCCAGCTGGAGGATGCGGCGGGCGTCCGGCAGGAAGGCCACCCCGGCCGGGGTCAGCGTGACGGTGCGGGTGGTGCGGTCGATGAGCTGGACCCCGAGTTCGGCTTCCAACTGTTGGATCTGGCGGCTGAGCGGGGGTTGGGTCATGTGCAACCGCTCGGCGGCCCGCCCGAAGTGCAGCTCCTCGGCGACGGCGATGAAACAGGACAGCCGGGCCAGCGAGAACATCGATGCACTCCTAGTATCACCGCGTCGCTGCGGGATGTCAGTGGTGCATGAGTTTAGCGCGCGGCGAAGCTCTCCAGTTCGTACCGGTTGTGGAAGTCACGCAACTTCTCGTAGCGGTAGCGGTTGTAGGCCATCGGCTCCAACACCAGCCACTTGGGCAACCGCCGCCGGGCCGCGCGGATCAGCACCCGGTACAGCGCGAACTCCAGCTGCTTGGCCGAATTCCATTCACTGCCAAGCAGTTCCATCATCACCGGATGGGTCGCCGATTCGGCGCAGATGCGGGCCGGACGGGCCAGTACCGGCACCGTCAACCGCCAGCCGGGCTCGATGAGTCGGTGCAGCCAGGCCGGGCCGAACAACGTCGGCACCGGCGGACCGGCGAACTGATCGGCGGCCCACAGCAGGAACGGGTTGGCCGCCAGTTCGGTGTCCGCGATCTCGTCGTAGTACGCCTGCATCTCGGCCACGGTGGCCGGTACATCGGCAGCGTCACTGGGCAGCCCGACATCGGCCATGGCACAGACCGTGCGCCACACCACCTCGCGCTGCTCATCGGAGAAGTGCTTGCCGTAGACCGCGGTGTATCCGGCGTAGAAGATGTTCAGCGAGGTGGTGCCGACCCACTTCCACAACGCAGGATCCAGCGCACTGAACCGTTCACCGGCGAAATCCCCCTTGCCGACCCCGTGCACCGCGCCGTGTTTGGTCTTCAGTCGTTCGGCGGTGGCGCGCCGGTCGGCCTCGTCGGCGAACGCGAGTGGTCCGTTCCACAGGTAGCTGTTGATCCCGCGGTCGGTGAAGTTGGCCGCGAACCGACCGCTGGCGTCGACGGCGGCCGCGACCTTGCGGTAGGCCACCTGGTCCAGGGCGAGCCTGCCGAACAGGCCGAAGGCCAGCGGTGTGCCCATCCACCAGCGCACGTCGGAGGCCAGTTCGTGATGCGGTTGACCGGGATCCCAGGGCCGGGGCGAACTGTCCGCGTCGACCCGTTTCACCGTGCTCGTCATCGCCGGAACCCCCATCGCTTAAAACAGGAAACATCTGTGTGCAGATTGAGAAAAACAGCGTGGCGCCGCTGTGTCAAGATGGTCCGATGGCGGTCTCGCGGCGCTACGGCGGACAAACCGCCGTCGACCGGGTCGCCGAACGACGCGCCAAGTTGCTCGCCGCCGGCCTGGAGTTGATGGGAACGCGCGGTATCGCCGGCACCACGGTGCGCGGTGTCACGGAAGCCTCCGGCGTGGCGGCTCGGTACTTCTACGAGAGCTTCAGCGATATCGAGGCGCTGCATCTTGCCGTCTACACCGAGGTCATCGAGGAGGCGGCACGTCGGTCGGTCGCCGCATTGGAGCAGGCACCCGATGATGCCCTGGCGCGCACCAGGGCGGTGCTCGGCGAATTGGTCGACCTGATCCTCGGCGACCGACGCAAGGGCCGGATCCTGGTGCTGGAGGCCACCGCCGCACCGGCTCTGGGTCGGCGTAGCCTCGCCGAATCGAGCCGATTCGCGGGCATGCTGGCCGCCACCGCGGCCGGTGGCGACCCAGCCCTGGCGGCCGACGGGCTGCCGACCGATCTGCGACTGGTGTCGCAGTTCCTGGTCGGCGGGGTCAGCGCGACCATCGGAGCGGTTCTGCTCGGTGATATCGAGGTCGACCGTGAACACTTGGTCGACGTGCTGGTATCGCTGTTCGAAGCGATCCGCGCGGCCGCTGCCGGCTAGCTGAGCTTTATGACGGCGAGCTTCATTTCCCTGGCGGCCGTTTCCCATTGCGCGATCGTCGGCAGCCGGTCACCGCCGAACGTCAGCCCCATCTGACGCTGCGCCTTCTTCGGTCCGTAGGAGGTGGCGATCCGTTCGGCCAGCGCCGCCACCGCGGCGGGCTCGTCGATCAGCTCGCCGCGCATCGTGGTCGTCCTGCCGCGGTAGGACACCTGCGCGTCGGCACCGCCGCGGAAGTTGTGCTTCCACTGCGCCTCCAGCAGCACGTAGAGCGCACCGTCGAGGTGGTGCGCGCTGACCGGCGTGGCGTACCGCCTGCCCGTCTTGCGGCCGGTGAAGGACACCAGCATGAAGTCACCGATCAGCGCGCCCAGTGGGGTCCGGAGGGCGAACTTCAGTGTGGGATTGACGATGCGCAGCAGCAGTTCGGGTGGGTGGGCGGCATCGACGGCCGGCTGGTCTGCCATCCACCCACCGTAGCGGGGTGAGGCGGCTACCAGCGTGGGCTGGCGAGTGCGAAGTTCGGATCGACGGTCTGCATGTAGCCGGTGTCGTCCCGGTCGCGGATCCCGCAGGTCACGTACTGTTCATGCAGCGCGGTCAACGAGTCCTCGTCGATCTCGACACCCAGGCCCGGTCCGGTGGGTACCGGGACGGAGCCATCGACGAAGGCCAGCGCGCCGTCCTTGACGACATCCTCGGTCTTCCACGGCCAGTGGGTGTCGCAGGCGTAGGTGAGGTTCGGGGTGGCGCCGGCCAGGTGCACCATCGCCGCCAGGCTGATACCCAGATGCGAGTTGGAATGCATGGACAGGCCCAGCCCGAAGGTCTCGCAGATCCCGGCCAGCAGCCGGGAGCGCTGCAGTCCGCCCCAGTAATGGTGATCGGAGAGAACGACTTTCACCGAGTTCTTGAGCACCGCCGGTTTGAGCTGATCGAACGCGACGACGCACATGTTGGTGGCCAACGGCATCGGGGACTGCGCGGCGACCTCGGCCATCCCGTCCAGTCCGGGTGTCGGATCCTCCAGGTACTCCAGAATGCCTGCCAGTCCGGTGGCCACCTTGATCGAGGTCTGCGGGGTCCACGCGGCGTTGGGGTCAAGGCGCAGCGGGACACCGGGGAAGGCCCTGGCCAGCGCCTCGATACCGGCCATCTCTTCCTCGGGGGCGAACACGCCACCCTTGACCTTGATGGCGGTGAACCCATACTCGTCGACGATGCGGCGGGCCTGGGCGACCAGGCCGTCGGGGTCCAGCGCTTCACCGAACCGGTCCGGCTCGGCACCGGGATGGCCGGCCCACTTGTAGAACAGGTAGGCACTGAACGGCACGGCATCACGCGCCTTGCCGCCCAACAGGTCCGAGACCGGCCGGCCCAGGGCCCGCCCCTGCACGTCCAGGCAGGCCACCTCGAACGGGGAGAGCACCTGATCGACCGCGCTCGCGGTGGTGATCATGCCCGCGGTGCCGACCGCCGCGTCGTCACCCGCCAGCCGGACCGCGATCGCGGCGCGGATCTCGTTGAGTGCGAAGACGTCCAGACCGGTGATGGCCGCGGCCGCGGCGTTCAGCCGGGCCAGGTGCCGGGTATCGGCGTAGGTCTCACCGAGCCCGACCAGACCCGCATCGGTATCCAGCTGGATGATCGCCCGCAGCGCATAGGGCTGGTGCACCCCGACGGTGTTGAGCAGCGGGGGGTCGACGAAGGCGACCGGGGTGATCCGTGCGCCGGTGATGCGGATGGCGCTCATGATCAGACAGCCCGGCTCAGCGCATCGGCCAGCACGGCGCGACCGGCGGCGACGATCGATGCCAGCGCCGCGACATCCTCGGCGCTGGGCATCACCAACGGCGGGCGCACCGACCCGGCCGGCACACCCTCCATCGTGACACCGGCCTTGACCAGCGAGACGGCGTATCCGGGGACGGTGTCGCGCAGCTGGACCAGCGGGATGAAGAAGGCGTTGAGCAGAGCGTTGGTCAGCTCCGTGTTGCCCGACTCCAGCGAGTTGTAGAACGCCAGCGCCAGGTCCGGGGCGAACGCGAACGTCGCCGAGGAGTACAGCGGCACACCGATCGCGCGGAACGCCAGCTGGGTGGTTTCGGCGGTCGGCAGGCCGTTGAAGAACAGGAAGTCCGGATCCACCTGATTGGTGACGGCAGCGACGATGCGCGCAACCTGGTCGAAATTGCCTGTGCCGTCCTTGAATCCGACGACATTGTCGATCTTGGCGACGGCGACCGCGGACGCCTCGGTGAACTTGGCGTTGTTGCGGTTGTAGACGATGACCGGCAACGTGGTCGCGCCGGCGACCGCGGCCACATAGTCCACCAGTCCGGGCTGGGGAACCTCGACCAGGTAGGGCGGCAGCAGCAGGATGCCGTCGGCGCCCTCCTGCTGAGCGGCCCGCGCGAACGCCTTGGCTTGGGCCACCGAACCGCCGGCTCCGGCGTACACCGGGACGCGGCCGGCGATCACCTCGACGGCGGTGCGCACCACTACGCGGAACTCTTCGAGCTCGAGAGCGTGGAATTCACCTGTGCCACAGGCGATGAACACGCCACCGGGACCGGCCTCGACACCCTTTGTCAGGTGCGCCGAGAGCGCGTCGATGTCGACCGCGCCGGAGGCGGTGAAGGGGGTGACGGGAAAGAACAGCACGCCGTTGAACGTGGGACGCATCGTGGAAAGCTCCTTGAATGGTGGTGGAGGGGTAGGTCAGTCCTGCGTGAGCCGGCCGTCGATGCGCCGCCACAGGTGATCGGGATTGTCGTCGGCAACGGCGCTGGGCAGCAGCGATTTCGGGACGTTCTGGTAGGCCACGGGACGCAGGAAACGTTCGATCGCGCGGGCACCGACCGATGTAGTGCGCGAGTCCGAGGTTGCCGGGAACGGACCGCCGTGCACCATCGCATGGCACACCTCGACACCGGTGGGCCAGCCGTTGAAAAGGATTCGCCCCGCCTTGAGCTCGAGCAGCGGAAGCAGCTCGCCGGCCGCGGCTTCGTCGGACGCATCGGCATGCACGGTCGCGGTCAGCTGCCCCTCGACGCCGGCGGCGACGGTGTGCATCTCGGCAGCATCGGCGCATCGCACGATCAGGCTGGCCGAGCCGAACACCTCGGCCTGCAGCTCCTCGCTACCCAGGAAGCTCTGCGCATCCGTACTGAACAATGCCGCCTGCCCGCAGGTCTCGATAGCGCCGGCCTCACCGTGTGCAACCAGTTCTGCTGCACCGTTGAGCATCTCGACACCGGATGCATAGTTGCCGGCAATGTTCGGCGTCAGCATCGGGGTGGCGGGTGCCGCGGAGATGGCCTCGCCTGCCGCGGCGACAAAAGCATCGAGCCCCGGGCCGTCGACGGCGATGACCAGGCCCGGGTTGGTGCAGAACTGCCCCGATCCCATGGTGAGCGATCCGATGAAGGCCTTGCCCAGCTCCGCACCGCGAGTGGTCAGTGCCCCCTCAAGCAGGAACACCGGATTTATGGAGCTCATCTCGGCGTAAACCGGGATGGGCTCGGGACGTGCGGCGGCGGCCGCCATCAATGCCGTTCCCCCGGAACGGGATCCGGTGAAGCCGACGGCCTTGATATGCCGATTGGTGACCAGCGCGACGCCGAGACCCGGCCCGCTGCCGAACAGCAGCGAGAACACGCCGGCGGGTAGGCCCGACTCGGCGACGGCGGCGGTGACCGCCCGCGCCACGATCTCCGAGGTGCCCGGATGGGCGTCATGACCCTTGACCACGACCGGACACCCGGCGGCCAGCGCCGAGGCGGTGTCGCCGCCGGCGACCGAGAAGGCCAGTGGGAAGTTGGAGGCGCTGAACACCGCAACGGGACCCAGCGGCACGAAACGCTGGCGGATGTCGGGACGTGGCAGGGGGGTGCGGTCGGGCTGGGCGGTGTCGATGCGGGCACCGTTCCAGCTGCCTTCCCGCAGTACCTCGGCGAACAATCGCAACTGGCCGGTGGTGCGGCCGACCTCGCCGGTGATTCGCGCGGTCGGCAGACCACTCTCGGCGACCGCCCGAGCGATCAACGACTCGGCGACCGCCTCGATGTGGGCCGCGATCGATTCCAGGAACCGGGCGCGCTGTTCGGCGGTGGTGGCGCGGTAGACCGGGAAGGCCTCGGCGGCGGCCGCCGCGGCGGTGTCGACATCGGCGGTGTCACCATGCCGGTAGACCGGTTCCAGCGGTTGCCCCGCCGACGGATCAAAAGCCCGGACCTCTTGGCCGGTGCCCGTGACGGGCGTCCCGGCGATGATCATCTGTCCGGTCAGCTGGGTGGGAAGAGTCGCAGTCACACCAGCAACGGTATGGAGAGAATCCATACATGTCCAAGACCATTTCGGTGCCCACTAATGCAGAACTTGGATAGGTCTGTGACCCGCGGTTCAGGCGACGGCGCGGTTGCGTTGCGACAACAGACTCAGCACCGTACGGCCCAATTCGGCGAGATCGGGATCGGCGCCCGAAGCGTCGACCAAGGTCACCCCGTCGGCGACCCCCGCGGTCTCGATATCGGCGATCAGACCGGCCAGACCGTGCACAGTTCCGGCATAGCGCACGCCATCGGCGGCCCCGAGCGACGCAAAGGCGGAGCGGACGTCCGGCGCCACCGCGACCTGGACGTCGAGGATCACCGCGACGTCGCCGTCGTCATGACGCAATCGGGTCCGCGCGCGCTGCGCCTGCTGCAGGTCACGAGCCGATACCCGCACCACCGGGTCAATACCGGACGTCAGCTCACTCCACGTCTCATCTGCCACGAATAACCGCACGAGGCCACGTTAGGAGCGGCACATACCGCCGGCCAATGGTTGCGATCAGCACGACCGGAACGGAACAATCCGGCAGCCGCGCGCCGCGTGTGGACGGGTCACCGGGCTTCAGTAGTTTTATAGCCGTGACAGCAGCGGAAGCCGGGCAGGCCATCCCTTCCCAGTACCTACTCGCAGAAGCCGCTGCTCCCCCGCGGACCCTGGTCGACATCCTCTACGAGACGGCGCGCCGGTTCCCGGACGCGCCGGCTATCGACGACGGCGAAGTCCAGCTCACCTACGCCGAACTCATCGGCGATATCGAGGAGAGCGTGCAGTGGTTGGCCGCCCGAGGTATCGGCCGCGGCGACCGGATCGGCATCCGGATGCCCTCGGGCAGCTATGCCCTCTACACGGCCATCCTGGCCACCCTGGCCACCGGCGCCGCCTATGTTCCGGTCGACGCCGACGATCCCGAGGAGCGGGCCGCACTGGTCTTCGGCGAGGCCCAGGTGGTCGCGATCATCACCGAGGCGGGCCTGGTGCGCGGCCCCGGATCCTCGCGCGGCTGGCGCGCGGCGGCCCCGCTCACCCGCGACGACGCCTGGATCATCTTCACCTCCGGGTCGACCGGAACCCCCAAGGGCGTGGCGGTCACCCACCGCAATGCGGCCGCCTTCGTCGACGCCGAGGCGCAGATGTTCCTGAGGTCGGCGCCGATAGGTCCCGGCGACCGCGTGCTGGCCGGGCTGTCGGTGGCCTTCGATGCCTCCTGCGAGGAGATGTGGCTGGCCTGGCGCAACGGCGCCTGCCTGGTGCCGGCCCCGCGGTCGCTGGTGCGCAGCGGGATGGATCTGGGCCCGTGGCTGGTCAGCCGTGACGTCACGGTCGTCTCCACGGTCCCCACATTGGCCGCACTATGGCCCGCTGAGGCGCTGGAGGCGGTCCGGCTGCTGATCTTCGGCGGCGAGGCGTGCCCGCCGGAACTCGCCGAGCGTCTGGCTGTGGACGGTCGCGAGGTCTGGAACACCTACGGTCCCACCGAGGCCACCGTCGTGGCGTGCGCCGCCCCGCTGGACGGGCGCTCCGCGGTCAGCATCGGATTGCCGTTGCCGGGTTGGGATCTGGCGGTCGTCGACAAACAGGGCTGCCCGGTCGGCCTCGGGGAGGTCGGCGAACTGGTGATCGGCGGTGTCGGTCTGGCCCGATACCTCGACCCCGACAAGGACGCCGAGAAGTACGCCCCGATGGACACCCTCGGCTGGCCCCGCGCCTACCGCAGTGGCGATCTGGTGCGACTGGAGGCCGACGGTCTGTACTTCCAGGGCCGCGCCGACGACCAGGTCAAGGTCGGTGGACGACGGATCGAACTCGGCGAGGTCGACGCCGCACTGGTCAACCTGCCCGGTGTCAGCGGCGGGGCGGCCGCGGTCCGCAAGACGACCAGCGGCACCCCGCTGCTGGTGGGTTACATCGCCAGTACGGACCCCGCCTTCGATCTGGTCGCCGCGCGCGCGGCACTGTCCGAGGCGCTGCCCGCCGCCCTGGTACCCCGGCTGGTACTGCTCGACGAACTGCCGACCCGCACCTCGGGGAAGGTCGACCGCAATGCGCTGCCCTGGCCGCCGCCGGGTGCCGCACCAGAGGACGAGCCCGACCTCGGCGGCACCATGGGCTGGTTGGCCGGACTGTGGCGTGACGTGCTGGCCGCGCCCGTCGACGGGCCGGAAGCGGACTTCTTCGCCCTCGGCGGCGGCTCACTGTCGGCGGCGCAGTTGGTCACGGCGGTGCGCGGGCGCTATCCGCAGGTCACCGTCGCCGATTTGTACGACCACCCGAGACTCGGCTCACTGGCCGGTTACCTCGATGAGCTGGCCCCGCCACCGGAGGTGGTGCGCCGAGACGTGCGGCCGACGCCGGTGTTGACCCAGATCGCCCAGGTCGCGTTGTCGGTCCCGTTGGCCACGCTGACGGGGTTGCAGTGGGTCATCTGGCTGGCCGTCCTGAACAACATCGCCGCCGCGATCGACCTGGTGCCGTGGGCGAACACGTTGAACTGGTGGTGGGTCCTGGCCGGTTTCATCATCTTCATCACCCCGCCCGGCCGGATGGGTATCGCGGTGCTCGGCGCGCGGACCCTGCTGTCGAATCTGCAACCGGGCAGCTACCGCCGGGGCGGATCGGAGCATCTGCGGGTGTGGTTCGCCGAACGACTCGCCGAGGCCAGCGGGGCGGAGAACCAGGCCGGTGCGCCATGGCTGGTGTATTACGGTCGCGCCCTTGGCAACTCGATCGGCAAGGGAGTCGATCTGCATTCGGCACCGCCGGTCACCGGCATGCTGACCATCGGGCACCGTGCGTCCGTCGAACCCGAGGTCGACCTGACCGGGCATTGGATCGACGGGGACATCTTCCACGTCGGACCGATCAGCATCGGCACCGACGCGACCATCGGCGCCCGCACCACGCTGTTCCCGGGTGCGACGGTCGGCAAGAACGCCGACGTGGCGCCCGGCTCCGGTGTTGTCGGCAAGGTGAAGAACGGGCAGTACTGGAAGGGCTCGCCGGCGGCGAAATCCGGTAAGGCCCGCCACCCGTGGCCCGATGAGCGCCCCGGCCGGGCGCCGTTGTGGGTGGGCATCTACAGCGTCACATCGATGTTGCTCGGTGCGCTGCCGTTGACGGCGCTGGCCGTCGGGCTTGCCGTGCTGGCGTGGGCGGTGCGCGGCACCGCGAGCCCGACCGACGCGCTGGTGCCCGCGCTGGCATGGACCCCGGTGGCCGCACTGGTGGCGTTCGGCACGTACGCGGCGCTGACAGTGCTGGGTGTCCGGCTGCTCTCACTCGGTCTCACGGAGGGGTATCACCCGGTGCGCAGCCGGGTCGGCTGGCAGCTGTGGGCCACCGAGCGCCTGATGGATGCGGCGCGCAACTACCTCTTCCCGGTGTACGCCAGCCTGCTCACTCCGTGGTGGTTGCGCCTGCTCGGCGCGAAGGTCGGCAAGGGCACCGAGATCTCCACCGCATTGTTGACCCCGAAGTTCACCGAAGTGCAAGACGGGGCATTCCTGGCCGATGACACCATGGTGGCCTCCTACGAACTGGGCGGCGGCTGGATCCACGTCGCCAAGGCGACCATCGGCAAGCGCGCCTTTCTCGGCAACTCCGGAATCACCCAGCCCGGCCGACGGGTTCCCGACGACGGCCTGGTGGCGGTGCTCTCGGCCGCCCCGCACAAGGCCAAGGCCGGGTCGTCCTGGCTGGGCAGCCCACCGATCCGGCTACGTCGCCAACCGACCGCGGCCGATGCCCTACGCACCTTCAACCCGTCGACCGAGTTGAAGATCATGCGGTCGGTGGTCGAAACCTGCAGGCTCATCCCGGTCATCGTGACGTTCCTCATCGGCGTCGCGGTGCTCGGGGCGCTGCACGCGCTGGCCGGAGAGATCGGCTACGGCTGGACCGCGGTGGCGGGCGGCGTGGTCCTGCTGGTCGCCGGCGCCGTCGCCGGGGCGATCGCGGTGGCGGCCAAGTGGCTCGTCATCGGCCGGATCACCGCCATCGAACATCCACTGTGGTCGTCGTTCGTCTGGCGCAACGAGGTGTCGGACACGTTCGTGGAGACGGTCGCCGCCCCCTGGTTCGCCAGGGCCGCCACCGGCACCCCGATCATGAACATCTGGCTGCGCGGACTCGGCGCGAAGATCGGCCGTGGTGTCTGGTGCGAAACCTATTGGCTGCCCGAGGCCGACCTGATCTCACTGGGCGCGGGCAGTACCGTCAACCGCGGTTGTGTGGTGCAGACCCACCTGTTCCACGACCGGATCATGCGGATGGACACCGTGATCCTCGACGAGGGCGCCACGCTGGGCCCGCACTGTGTAGCGCTGCCCGCCTCCCGCATCGGGGCAGGAGCCACCATCGGGCCTGCCTCGCTGGTGATGCGCGGTGACGAGGTCCCGCCGTGGACCCGTTGGCAGGGCAATCCCATTGCCCCCTGGACGAAGTCGAAAAAGAAACGAGCCGAATGAGCAGTGCCAAGAAGGTCGCGAAGAAGACGGCACACACTCCCCCGGTGATCGACCCGTATCTGCCCCGCAACGGCAACTTCGGTTATCGGGTGTCGCGCTACGAACTCGACATCGAGTACAAGGTGGCGATCAACCGCCTCGGCGGCACGGTCACCGTCACCGCGGTGACCCTTGCCGCGCTGCGCGCCTTCACCCTCGATCTCTCGGATGCGCTCGGGGTGTCGAAGGTGACGGTGAACGGCAGGCGCCCCAACAATTTCCGATGTCACGGCGGAAAGCTGCACATCACCCTCGGTGAGACGCTGCCGGCCGGCGCGGCGATGACGATCGTGGTGCGCTACGGCGGCACGCCCCGACCGTTGCGCACGCTCTGGGGCGATGTCGGTTTCGAGGAACTGTCCAACGGCGCGCTGGTCGCCGGTCAGCCCAACGGTGCCGCCTCCTGGTTCCCGTGTGACGACCATCCCTCCGCGAAGGCCAGTTTCCGCATCCGGATCAGCACCGACAGCCCCTACTACGCGCTGGCCAACGGGGAACTGTTGTCCAAGCAGACCCGTGCGAGCCACACCACGTGGACCTATGAACAGGCCGAGCCGACCTCGACCTACCTGATCACGCTGCAGATCGGCGAGTACACCAGGCACCGGCTGCACAAGAGCCCCGTCCCGATGCACGCGGTCCTCCCGGATCGGTTACGGCGCAACTTCGATCATGACTTCGGCCGGCAGACCCAGATGATGAAGTTGTTCATCCGCCAGTTCGGCCCCTACCCGTTGGAAACCGGTTACACCGTCGTCGTCACCGATGACGATCTGGAGATCCCGCTCGAGGCACAGGGGCTTTCCATCTTCGGTGCCAACCATTGCGACGGCAAGCGCAGTTCCGAGCGGTTGATCGCCCATGAGCTGGCCCACCAGTGGTTCGGCAATTCGGTGACCGCGCGCCGGTGGCGGGACATCTGGTTGCACGAGGGCTTCGCCTGTTACGCGGAGTGGCTGTGGTCCGAGGAGTCCGGCGGGCCCAGCGCCGACGAACGCGCCCGCAACTATCACCGCAAGCTGGCCGAATCACCGCAGGATCTGCTGCTGACCGATCCGGGACCCGCGGATATGTTCGACGACCGGGTGTACAAGCGCGGCGCGCTGACCCTGCACGCCGTGCGCCAGACCATCGGCGACGACAACTTCTTTGCGCTGCTGCAGGATTGGACCGCCCGATACCGGCACAGCACCGCGGTGACCGATGATTTCACCGGCCTGGCGGCCAACCATACCGATGTCTCGCTGCGCGGACTCTGGGACCGCTGGCTGTACTCCACCGACCTCCCGGACCTGTGACCGACGGCGGCTCCGCACTACCGGCGCGCGGGCCGGTCACGCGGGCCAGCGTCACCACGGTCGGAATCGCCACCGCCTGCACCGCGTTGTGCGGATACGCGGTGCTGTATCTGGCCGCCCGCAGCCTGGAGCCGGCCGGCTTCTCCCTCTTCGGGGTCTTCTGGGGGGCGTTCGGTCTCGTCAGCGGCGCGGCCAACGGCCTGCTGCAGGAGGCCACCCGGGAGGTTCGGGCCGGTCGGGTGGGCACCCGACCCGAACAACACCGGACCCGTCCGATGTGGTTGGCCGTCGGCGTGGGCATCGGCGCGGCCGCACTGATCGGCGTGACCGCGCCGCTGTGGTCGGCACGGGTATTCACCGAGTACCAGTGGCTCAGCGTGGCGCTGCTCAGCATCGGGCTCGGCGGATTCTGTCTGCACGCAACGCTTCTGGGCATGCTGGCCGGTACCGACCGGTGGACCCAGTACGGCTCGCTGATGGTGACCGACGCGGTGACCCGGGTGGCGGTCGCGGCGGCGGCGTTCGTCTTCGGTTGGGGACTTGCCGGTTTCCTGTGGGCCACTGTCGCCGGGTGCATGGCCTGGCTGATCGTGTTGGTGTGTTCCCGGCCTGCCCGAGCGGCGGCCGCGCTGACCTGTGCGGGCAGCGCGCGCACATTTCTGGCAGGCGCCTCGCACTCGGTGGCGGCGGCCGGCGCCAGCGCCATCCTCGTGATGGGCTTTCCGGTGCTGTTGCAGGCCACCAGTTCCGAACTGGGCGCCGCCGGTGGTGTGGTGATTCTCGCGGTCACCCTCACCAGGGCGCCACTGCTGGTACCGCTGACGGCCATGCAGGGCAACCTGATAGCGCACTTCGTCGATCAGCGGGACCGCAGACTGGGTGCATTGCTCACCCCCGCACTGGTGGTCACCGCGATCGGGGCGATCGGCGTCGCGGCGGCCGCGGTCGCCGGACCGTGGTTGCTGCACACCGCATTCGGGCCCGAATATCAGGCGAGCGGCGCACTGCTGGCCTGGCTGACCGCCGCGGCCACCGCCATCGCACTGCTCACCCTCACCGGCGCCGCGGCGGTCGCGGCCGCACTGCACCGCGCCTACGCCGCCGGATGGATCGGCGCCACCCTGGCCGCCGCCGCACTGCTGCTGTTGCCGGCGGCACTGGAGACCAGGACCGTCATCGCGCTGCTGTGCGGGCCCGTGGTCGGCATCGCGGTGCACCTGTACGCGCTCGCCCGATCCTGATCCATGACAGCATGAACCCGGCTTCGGGTCCCCACATGAGGAGAGATATGTCCTGGCTAGTGACCGGCGGCGCCGGGTACATCGGAGCGCATGTGGTGCGCGCACTGACGGCCTCCGGCACCGATGTGGTCGTGATCGACGATTTGTCCACCGGTATCGCCGGATTCGTGCCTGACGGCGTCGAACTGGTCACCGCCAACCTGCTGGACCTCGACACCGTCACCGCGACGCTGGCCGATCACGATGTCACCGGGGTGATCCACGTCGCGGGATACAAATACGCGGGCGAATCGGTGAAGTACCCGTTGCACACCTACCGCCAGAACGTCACCGCGATGGCCACCCTGCTGGAGGCGATGGCGGCCACCGATGTCGACCAGATCGTCTTCTCCAGCAGTGCCGCCACCTACGGCACCCCCGATCTCGAGATCGTCGACGAGCAGACGCCGACGGCGCCCGAGTCGCCGTATGGCGAGAGCAAGCTCATCGGCGAGTGGCTGCTGCGCGATGTGGCGCGGGCACGCCCACTGCGGCACACCAGTCTGCGCTATTTCAACGTCGTCGGTTCCGGCTCGGTCGAGCTGTACGACCGCAGCCCGCACAATCTGTTCCCCAAGGTGCTCGACATGCTGTACGGCGGCCGCGTCCCGCAGATCAACGGCGGCGACTACGCCACCCCGGACGGCACCTGCGTGCGCGACTACGTGCACGTGTCCGATCTGGCGGACGCGCATGTCGCGGCGGCACGCAGACTGGCCGCTGGTGAGCCCGTCGAGCCGGTCTACAACCTCGGCAGCGGATCCGGAACGTCGGTGCGCGAGATCATGACGACGATCCGCGAGGTCACCGGTATCGACTTCGAGCCCGCGGTCACCCCGCGACGGCCGGGTGATCCGGCCCGCATCGTGGCCGAGGGCACCCTGGCGGCGCGCGATCTGGGCTGGCAGATGCGACATTCGCTGACCGACATGGTCGCCTCGGCGTGGGAAGCCCGCCAGGCCGTCGGAGGAGACTATCCGACCGCGGGCTGAGTGACCGGGCGCGCGTCCGTACAGTCGGCTGCGATGAAATGGGTCCCCAGGGTTGCCGGCGCGCTGATCGTGGCGCAGTTGGCGATCCGGGCGGTGCTCGCCTTCGGTGGTTACTTCTACTGGGATGACCTGATCCTGATCGGACGGGCGGGAACGCAGGGGTTGCTGTCCGTCGAGTATCTGTTCGACGATCACGACGGGCACGTGATGCCGGGGGCGTTCCTGGTCTCCGGTGCGATCACCCGGTTGGCTCCGCTGGAATGGTTCTGGCCCGCACTCAGCCTCGTGGTGCTGCAGCTGCTGGCCTCGTTGGCCCTGCTGCGTGTGCTGCACCTGATCCTCGGATGGCGCCCGGTGCTGCTGGTGCCGTTGGTATTCGCCCTGTTCACGCCGCTGACGGTGCCCGCATTCGCGTGGTGGGCCGCCGGGCTGAACTCGCTGCCGATGCTGGCCGCACTGGCCTGGGTATGCGGGGATGCCATCCAGCTGGTGCGCACCGGCAACCGGCGTTACGCGGTGACCGGGGTGCTGGTCTATTGCGGGGGCCTGCTGTTCTTCGAGAAATCGGCGGTGATCCCGTTCGTCGCGTTCACGGTGACCGCCCTGCTGGCGTGGGTGAGCCGGGAACCGCTTGCCGCCGTGTGGCATCGGGGAATCCGACTGTGGGTCGGGCTGCTGGCGGCCACCGCCGGCTGGATCGGGGTCTACCTGCTGGTGGTTGACCAGAAGCGGTGGACGCTGGATCTGGGCATGACCGCCGAACTGTGGTGGCGCTCGGTGACGCACGGGATCGTCCCGGGTCTGGCCGGCGGGCCGTGGGACTGGCAGCGCTGGGCCCCCGCCTCACCGTGGGCCACCCCGCCGGTGACCGTGATGGTGCTCGGCTGGATCGTGCTGGCCGCCGTGGTGGCGGTATCGGTGACCCGGAAACAACGGATCGCAGCGGTATGGCTGGCCGCGCTGGGTTACGCACTGGCCTGCCAGGTGCCGATCTATCTGATGCGCTCCTCCCAGTTCACCGCCCTGGAACTGGCGCAGGCCCTGCGCTACCTGCCGGACCTGGTGGTGGTGGCGGCCATCCTGGCCGCCGTGGCGCTGAGCGCGCCGAACCGGCCGGGATCGGCCTGGCTGGACGCCTCCCGCGGTCGCACCGCGGTGATCTGCGCCCTGGCCGCTGCGTTCGTCGGCAGCAGCCTGTACTCGACATCGACGTTCCTGCGGGTGTGGCGGGACAGCCCGGTCCCGCAATACCTGCACAATGTCGCGGCCGGCCTGGCCGCAGCGCCGCGCGGCACACCGCTGCTCGACCAGGAGGTCGATCCGCTGATCATGCAGCGGGTGGCCGCGCCCGAGAATCTCGCGAGCCACATGTTCGCGCTGCTGCCGCAGCGCCCCGAGTTCAGCGCTACCACCACCGATCTGAGGGTGCTCGACAGCACCGGCAATCTGCGCGAGGCGCTCGTCACCTGGGTCCGGTCCATCGCCCCGGGTCCGATCCCCGACTGCGGGTATCTGGTGCAGACCGACGCCGACGTCACGATGCCGCTGGACGGTCCGCTGCTGCCGGCCGACTGGACCGCCGAGATCAACTATCTGGCCAACAGCGAAGGTTCGTTGACGATGTCGCTGGCCGAGGGTGCACCGGTGAAGGTGCCCACCCATCCCGGCCTGAACCGGGTCTTCGTGCGGTTGTCCGGCGCCGGTGACTCGATCACGGTCAGCGCGAACACCGCGGCGCTGTCGGTGTGCATCGCGTCGGGACCGGTGGGATTCGTCGCTCCCCGCTAGCACCGGCGTGTGCTGCGCCCGACTTGTCGGTGCCCGCGCCTACGGTTGGCTGATGATCTCCTCGGACTCGCGTCCCTCGACGGTGGCGCCGTGCAGGCACTGCGGCATCGAGACCGTGTGGTTGCAGACCGTGTACGGCGGCTGGCACCTTTTCGACGCCGCGGAGTTCCCGACCGAGGACAGCGCGGCCGGTAATCGCTTCGCCATCCGGCGGCTGTCCCGGCAGGTGGTGGACCTCGATGATGTGTACGAGGGCCGGTGGCCGGCCACCTGCCTGCATCTGCACCGGTTCGAGTGCCCGGCCAGCTACGACGACGCGCGCTTTCATCAGCGCCGGCCGCGGCAGGCCAATGAGATCGACCTCGACGATCTGTTCGGCCGGCTTGCCGAGCGAAGGGAAGCCCGGCGCCGGGCGGGTTAGGTTCGCGGCGCGATGAGTCGACGGGCGGCCTCGATGGCCACGTCGCGGCGGCGGGCGGTCTCCTCCGCGCCCTGGGTGACAGCATCCGGATGCGGCAGATGTGCCCAGGCCAGACCCACTGAGAACAGCATCACCAACAGATCCTCAGGCCGCCAGCTCGGATCGATGTGACCGTCGGTCTGCGCCGCATCGATCGCGGCGAGAGCCGCCTCCGTGGGAGGCTCCTCCTCGAACTCCGGTGCGCTCAGGTCCAGTCCCTCCAGCCGTGCCCAGGTGATCATGCGTAGGTGTTCCGGCCGACGACAGGCCAGGTCATAGACCCCGCCGACGAACTCGGCGACGTCCTCCGGACGCAACGTGACCGAACGGAAGAACTCGACGCCATCGGTGACGAACACCTCGCGGAACAGTGCCTCCTTGTTGCCGAAATGCGCATACAGGCGCTCCTTGCTGGCATGAGCAGCCCCTGCGATGCGATCGATCCGGGCGCCGGCCAGACCGTACCGAGCAAACTCGGTGCGCGCCGCGTTGAGGATGTCGTCGCGAAGCTCCGTTGTGCGTCTCACAGCAGGAGCATAACCAGACGAACCAGTTCGTTCGGTACCGTAGAGACATGTCCGTCATGACCGACACCGCCAATCTGATGAACCAGCCCGGCCGTATCCGGGCACTACGGCGGGCGGTCGAGACCGTTGCCGACGGCGCAGCGCCGCTGGTGGACCTGTGCCGCCCGTTCGTCGACGGACTTGAGCACCTCCCCCGCGACGGCCGATTCCTCCTGGTGGGCAACCACACCCAGTCCGGAACCGAAGCATTCCTGATTCCGTATGTGGTGCGTCGCGAACTCGGCACGCTGGTACGACCGCTCACCGACCGCGCATTCAGCAGGATGCCCGCACCGGCGGCCGATCTGCTGGCCGCCTGCGGCGCCACGGTCGGTGCACCCGAATCCGCGCGCGAACTGATGCGCCACGATCAGCCGATCCTTGTCTTCCCGGGCGGCGGCCGCGAGATCGGCAAGTTCAAGGGTGAGGAGAACACCCTGAACTGGCGGGGCCGCGCAGGTTTCGCCCGGATCGCCGCCGAGCACGACTACCCGATCGTCCCGGCCGGACTGATCGGCGGCGACGACGTCTACCGGAGCTTCACCACCCGCGACGGGGCATGGGGCAGGTTCAGCGCGAGCCTATCGAATCGCCTCGCAGGCAAACCCGATATGGCGATGCCACTGGTGCGCGGGATCGGCCCGACCATGGTCCCGCGACCACAACGGATGTACCTGCGTTTCGCCGAGCCCATCGACCCGACCCGACCCGCCGGTGTCGCCGCGGACGAGTGGGCCGACACGGTCAAGGCTCGTACCCAGCGATCATTGGAGGCGGTACTGGCCCAGCTTCTGGAGATCCGCGGCACCGATCCGTACCGGCACCTGAAGCCGCTGGCCTGGCGTGATGCCATACAGCCGTGAAGACGTGCGGTTATAAAGACGTGGAGCCACCCAGGGGAATCGAACCCCTGACCTATTCATTACGAGTGAATTGCTCTACCGACTGAGCTAGGGTGGCGCGCCTGCCTGGGCAGGCCCGACGAGTCTACGACAGCCCCCGCCCGCGGCACGAATCAGTTGCCGTTCAGACGCGCAGCGCCTGCCCGACCGTCGCGACCATGGCATCGACGGCGAACTTGGGCTTCACGTTCACCGCAAGCGCCTCCCGGCACTCCAGGACCGCCTCTATGCAGCGCAGCAGCCGATCCGGTGGCACATGGGCGGCCATCGCACCGACCCGTTCGGCCATGTCCGGGTGGTTGGCCGTCACCGTGCCCGCACCCGCCGACACCACCAGCGCGTCGCGGAAGTAGGTCGCCAGATCCATCAACGCACGGTCCAGGGCGTCCCGGGAAGCGCGGGTCTGGCGCGACTTCTGCCGCTGCTCCAGCAGCTTCATCGCCCCTGCTGCACCACGTATCGCCCCCGCGGTGCCCTTACCGGTGCCGCCGGCGCCCAGCGCGGTGCGCAGCTCCTCGGTCTCGACCTCGTTGCGGTCCACCGTGAGCGCCTTGGCCTCGGCATCGGCGGTGATCACCAGCTCCTCGGCGGCGGCGTACGCGCGAGTGGGCGTTGCCGCATCCCGCGCCAGCCCGAGCGCACGCTCGCGGCGCTGCCGGGACTCCGGATCAGTGGCCAGCCGCCGTGCCCGGCCAACGTGACCACCGCTGACCGAGGCCGCCCAGGCCGCGATATCGGCGGCGATCCCGTCCCGTTCGGTGAGCACGTCGGCGATCGCATCGGTCGGCGGCGTGACCAGCGCGACGTGCCTGCACCGCGACCGCAGGGTCACCGCGATGTCCTCGGGATCCACCGACGGTGCGCAGAGCAGGAACACCGTGGACTGCGGCGGCTCCTCGACCACCTTCAGCAGGGCGTTGGCCGCACCCTCGGTGAGTCGGTCGGCGTCCTCGACGACCACGATCTGCCAGCGTCCGGTCCCCGGCCGTCGCGAGGCGATCTGCACGATCTCCCGCATCTCCTTGACCGCGATCGACAGTCCCTCGGGGATGATCCGACGGACATCGGCGTGCGTACCGGCCATCGTCGTGGTGCACGCCCGGCATTCCCCGCAGCCCGGCACACCCTCGGAGGTGCATTGCAGGGCCGCGGCGAAGCACACCGCGGCCACCGAGCGCCCCGATCCCGGTGGACCGGTGATCAACCAGGCATGGGTCATCCCGCCGGCGGTCAGCGCGCTGTGCGAGCCTGCGGCACGGGCCGCCAAAGCGGCCGCCACCAGCTCTTCCTCGACGTGGTGTTGACCCACCAGAGACGAAAAAACACCGCTTCCCACATCTGCACCCTAGTGCCACCCCAGGACACGACACGGCGACAGCGGCGCCAGAGGTCGCAACCGACCGATACGGTAAACGGGTGAGTGCGGAGGCCATACCGATCGGGCGCATCAGTGCGTTCGTGCGATGGGTGGCACGTACCCCCTGGCCGGTGTTCCTGCTGGGCATGGTCCAGGCCGACATCATCGGCGCGCTGATGGTGCTGGGGTTCCTGCGTTATGCGCTGCCCCCGGAGGATCGGGTGCAGCTCCAGGAGCTGCCCACCTTCAACCTGACCGTGTTCCTCGGCTTCTTGTTCGTGTCGTTCAGCATCGCGGCCTACGTGACGTTGCGGTTGCTGCTACCGGTGATCCGCTGGCAACGCCGGGACACCCTGATGGGCGATGTGGCCCCCATCAGCGAGGTTGCCCGCGCACGCGCGCTGAAGATGCCGTTCTACCGCTCGGTCATCAACGTCACCAACTGGCTGTTGGGCTCGGTCGTGTTCATCGTGGCGAGCTGGCCGGTGGCCAGCCGGTCGGCGCCGGTGGTCGCGGTGGCCTCGGCGTTGGGCGCCACGACGGTGGCCATCATCGGCTACCTGCAATCCGAGCGGGTGCTGCGCCCGGTCGCGGTGGCCGCGCTGCGCACCGGGGTGCCGGAGAACTTCCGCG
Source organism: Mycolicibacterium neoaurum ATCC 25795 (assembly GCF_000691525.1). Classification (GTDB taxonomy): domain Bacteria; phylum Actinomycetota; class Actinomycetes; order Mycobacteriales; family Mycobacteriaceae; genus Mycobacterium; species Mycobacterium neoaurum. The sequence continues at coordinate 113,112 of NZ_JMDW01000001.1, read as the reverse complement.
CACCCGGGGTGATCCTGCGCCAGGTGCTCACCTGGGTGCTGTCCACCGGCGTGCCCATCCTCACGATCGTGCTGGCGGTGGTGGCCAGCAAGTTCGAGGTGCTGAAGGCGCCCGCGGACAAACTGGCCACCCCGATCCTGTTGCTGGCCATCGCCGCGCTGCTCATCGGTCTGGTCGGCACCGTGCTGGTGTCCATGTCGATCGCCGATCCGCTGCGCCAGCTGCGCTGGGCGCTCGGCGAGGTGCAGCGCGGAAATTACAACGCGCACATGCAGATCTACGACGCCAGCGAACTGGGCCTGCTACAGGCCGGCTTCAACGACATGGTCCGCGATCTGGCCGAACGGCAGCGTCTGCGCGACCTGTTCGGCCGGTATGTCGGCGAGGATGTGGCCCGTCGGGCCTTGGAGCGCGGTACCGAGTTGGGCGGCCAGGAACGCGATGTGGCAGTGCTTTTCGTCGATCTGGTCGGTTCGACACGACTGGCCTCCACGATCCCGGCCGCCGAGGTCGTCAACCTGCTCAACGAGTTCTTCCGGGTCATCGTGGACACCGTGAACAAGCACGGTGGCTTCGTCAACAAGTTCCAGGGGGATGCCGCACTGGCGATCTTCGGCGCGCCCATCGAGCATCCGGACGCCTCCGGCGCGGCGCTGGCGGCCTCCCGCGAACTGCACGACGAGCTGATCAACGTATTGGGCCAGACCGAGTTCGGGATCGGGGTGTCGGCGGGGCGGGCAATCGCCGGGCACATCGGTGCGCAGGCCCGCTTCGAGTACACCGTCATCGGAGACCCGGTCAACGAGGCCGCTCGACTCACCGAACTGGCCAAGCTCGAGGAGGGCCACGTGCTGGCCTCGGCGAACGCAGTCAGCAGCGCTGTCGATGCCGAAGCACTGGCCTGGGACGTCGGCGAGATCGTCGAACTGCGGGGCCGGTCGGCGCCCACCCAGCTGGCCAGGCCCGCGGTGCGCGCCATCGCCCACGCTCCGCAGCCCGAGCCGAGCTCCTGAAGCGTTCCGGTCAGCCCTTCTTGGCGGCCTTCTTGGCCGGGGCCTTCTTGGCCGGGGCCTTCTTCGCGGTCGTCTTCTTGGCCGCCGTCTTCTTGGCCGCGGCCTTCTTGGTGGCCTTCTTCACCGGACCACGAGCACGCCGGTCGGCCAGCAACTCCGAGGCGCGTTCGTCGGTGATCGAAAGGACATCGTCACCCTTGCGCAGGCTGGCGTTGGTCTCCCCATCGGTGACGTACGGTCCGAATCGGCCATCCTTGATGACCATCGGCTTACCCGATGCGGCGTCATTGCCCAGCTCCCGCAGCGGCGGGGTGGCCGCGCCCTGACGGCCGCGCCGCTTGGGTTCGGCGTAGATCTTGAGCGCCTCGTCGAGGGTGATGGTGAACATCTGCTCTTCGGTCGCGAGCGAACGAGAATCGGTGCCGCGCTTGAGATATGGCCCGTAACGGCCGTTCTGCGCGGTGATCTCCTCGCCGTTGGCGGGGTCGACACCGACCACGCGGGGCAACGAGAGCAGTTTGAGGGCGTCGTCGAGGGTCACCGTCTCCAGATCCATGGAGCGCAGCAGCGAGCCGGTGCGGGGCTTGGGTCCGGTCGGCTTCTTACCCTTCTTGGCCGGTGAGCCCGCGCTGCCATCATCGGGATCCTCGGGCTCGGGCAACACCTCCGTGACATAGGGCCCGAAACGTCCGTCCTTGGCCACGATCTCGTGTCCGGTTTCCGGATCGATACCGAGCGACCGTCCCTCTTGCGGTGTCGCGAAAGCCTTTTCGGCGAGCTCGAGGGTCAGTTCGTCGGGTGTGAGCTCGTCCTTGAGATTCGCGCGCTGGGGCTTGAGTTCACCCGGGTTGTCCGGATCTTCGATCATCCGCTCCAGGTAGGGACCGTTACGCCCGACGCGCACGTTGATGGCGCGACCCTGGTCATCGTCGAAGAGCTTGATGGAGTTGACCAGTCGCGCGTCGATCTCCTCGAGATTGCCGCCGACCAACTGCTTGAGCCCGCCGGCCCGCGCGATCGAGCCGTCCACGCCATGCTCGCCACCGAAGTAGAAGTTGTTGAGCCAGTTGGTGCGTCGCTCGTTGCCCGAGGCGATCGCGTCGAGCTCGTCCTCCATCGCGGCGGTGAAGTCGTAATCCACCAGCCTGCCGAAATGCTGTTCCAACAGGCCGATCACCGCGAACGCGACCCAGGACGGCACCAGGGCGCTGCCCTTCTTGTGCACGTAACCGCGGTCCTGGATGGTCTTGATGATCGACGAGTACGTCGATGGGCGACCGATACCGAGTTCTTCGAGCGCCTTGATCAGCGAGGCCTCGGTATAGCGCGCGGGCGGGCTGGTGGTGTGCCCGTCGGCGGTCAGGTCCGCGGCATCCACGCGCTGCCCCTGGGTCAGGTTGGGCAGCCTGCTCTCGGCGTCGTCGGATTCACCGCCGGCCTGCTCGTCGATGCTCTCGACATAGGCCTTCAGGAAGCCGGGGAAGGTGATGGTGCGACCGGACGCGTTGAAGACGACCTGTTCGCCGCCCGCGGCCTGACCCGAGATGCGCAGGGACAATGTGGTGCCGCGGGCGTCGGCCATCTGCGATGCCACGGTGCGCTGCCAGATCAGCTCGTAGAGCCGGAACTCGTCGGCCTCCAGCGCGCTGTGCAGCTGGCCGGGGGTCTGGAAAACGTCACCGGACGGGCGGATCGCCTCGTGCGCCTCCTGCGCGTTCTTGACCTTGCGGGTGTACTGCCGCGGCGTGGGATGCACGTACTCCGCGCCGTAGAGGTCACGGGCCTGGTTACGCGCGGCGTTGATCGCCGACTCCGACAGCGTCGTGGAGTCGGTACGCATGTAGGTGATGTAGCCGTTCTCGTACAACCGCTGCGCGATGCTCATGGTGCGCTCCGAGGAGAACCGGAGTTTCCGGCCGGCCTCCTGCTGCAGCGTCGAGGTCATGAACGGTGCATAGGGCTTACGGGTGTAGGGCTTCTGCTCCACCGAGGACACCGCAAGCTGCGCGCCGCGCAGGCCGTTGGCCAGGCTGGTCGCGCCCGCCTCGTCGAGGACGAGCACCTCGTCGGGCTTCTTGACCGCACCGAGGGAGTCGAAATCGCGGCCGGCGGCGACCCGGCGGCCGTCGACGGTGTTGAGTCGGGCGGTGAACCGCGGCGGCGAGGCGGCCGGATCGGAGACCGACGCGTCCAGCTCGGCGCTGACATCCCAGTAGCCGGCGCTGCGGAACGCCATGCGCTCGCGCTCGCGCTGCACGATGATGCGGGTCGCCACTGATTGCACCCGGCCCGCCGAAAGCTTGGGGGCAACCTTCTTCCACAGCACCGGGGACACCTCGTAGCCGTAGAGGCGATCGAGGATGCGGCGGGTCTCCTGCGCGTCGACAAGGTCGATGTCCAGGTCACGTGGGCTTTCGGCGGCAGCCCGGATGGCGGGCTCGGTGATCTCGTGGAAGACCATCCGCTTGACAGGGACGCGGGGTTTCAGCGTCTCCAGCAGGTGCCAGGCGATGGCCTCACCCTCGCGGTCACCGTCGGTGGCGAGGTAGAGCTCGTCGACATCCTTGAGGAGTTCCTTGAGCTCGGTGACCGTGCTCTTCTTGTCGGGACTCACGATGTAGAGGGGTTCGAAGTCGGCGTCGACGTTCACCCCGAGCCGCGCCCACGGCTCGGACTTGTACTTGGCCGGGACATCGGCGGCTGCGCGCGGCAGGTCCCTGATGTGGCCGCGGGAGGATTCGACTATGTAATTGGAGCCCAGATAGCCGGCGATCTTGCGCGCTTTGGTCGGCGACTCGACAATCACGAGCCGCCGAACTGTACCGGTGCCTCCCCGGCTCCGGTCGTCGTCAGCCACCTTCTTCTACTCTCCACTTCTGTGTTGCCCGGCGGTATGTGTCACCCCAGGCAACTGACAATTTCGCATCCAGGACGGGCTTGTGCAAACTGGCTCGCCCGCCGGATGGCCTCATATTCGCGGCCAATGTGCAAACGCTTCGGTATCACCGGGGGGTTCCCCGACGTTCTCCACCAGGCGCGACAGCCGTCGTCGACCGCTCACCCGCAACGCCGGTCGCGATCCGCGGGTACCGATCAGAGTGGGCGCGATTCCCACCCGCATCAGCGCCGATGCCAGCGTGGCGTGGGTGTCCGGTGCATGCGGGTCCAATCCCAGCAAGTACCGGTCATCGGCCTCGGGAACACCGGCGGCCAGCGTCCAGGCACGCAGCGCGCGCGGGCCGGGCAGCCAACTGCCCGGCACGGTCTTGACCGCGCCGCGCGTCCAGGCGCCGGCGATATCGACGACGCGGGAGTCCAGCGCGGTGCGCACCAGCGGGTTGTCCTCGTCGGTGCGGGTCAGCTCGGGGGTCAGCCCGGTCTCGGCGATCATCTCGGCAAGACCCTGGGCCCGCCAGGCCCGGTCGACCACCACCGACAGCCGCGCCTGCCCACCGACGGAGACCACCTGTCCCTGGGCGGCCAGCAGGCCGGTCAGGTCGGCGATGGTCGGGGGCACCGACTCCGCCGAGAAGAAGGACAGTTGGCTCACATGTTCGACACTATCGGTGGAGGCCCAGGCGACGGGGCAATGGCACGGCGCCGGATACGAAAACACCCCCGGCACGGCCGGGGGTGTCTTCGGTGTTGCGTTGGCTCAGACGGCGCGGACGCCGGTCGCCTGGGGGCCCTTGGGGCTCTGGCCGACCTCGAACTCAACCTTCTGGTTCTCCTCCAGGGTGCGGAAGCCCGACCCCTGGATCTCCGTGTAGTGGACAAAAACGTCAGCGGAGCCGTCCTCGGGGGCGATGAAGCCGAAGCCCTTCTCCGCGTTGAACCACTTCACAGTTCCCTGTGGCATCTTTCGTACTTTCCTTCTCTTACCGGGTGCGGTTCACCGACGTCCGGTGTACCGGGCCCGTTCCGACCGCTTACCAACGCGTGTGTCGTCGGAACTCGACCCGACCTACAACCCTCGCAGGAACCGCGATCGCAACGACGATCCTGCGGGTGCAAAAACACGAACACAGAAGCTGCGACCACGTTCAGTCAACCACGTTCAACGCGCCAGCGACAGTCTCGGCACGATCAAGTAGTCAACAATTCACCTGGGGATACATGCTGGTGAACAGCGAAGGGAGCGTTGTGTCTGGGTCAGGGCCGAATACCGGGTCCGATTTCGGTCGTGACCTGCTGTCCTGCGCGGTGCGGGGCACTCCGGCCGACGAGCATCCGATCCGTCATGTCGAAGACATCCCACCCCGCCGCGGCGCGAGCCTGCCGTGGCCGGCGTGGGCCGAACCCGACGTGGTGGCCGCCTTCACCGCGCGCGGGGTCCATACCCCCTGGTCTCATCAGGTGGCGGCGGCCGAACTGGCCCGCGCCGGTCGGCACGTGGTGTTGTCCACCGGCACGGCCTCGGGGAAGTCGCTGGCCTACCAGCTGCCGATCCTGACCACGCTGGCCGAGGACCCGTTGGCCCGCGCGCTGTACCTGTCCCCCACCAAGGCGCTCGGACACGATCAGCTGCGCGCCGCGCACGGCCTGTGCGAGGAGGTCCCCGGCCTGCGCGATGTCGGGCCGTGCGCCTACGACGGTGACGCAGGCACCGATATGCGCCGCTTCGCCCGTGAGCGGTCCCGCTGGATCTTCTCCAACCCGGACATGATCCACCTGTCGTTGTTGCGCAACCACGCCCGCTGGGCGGTCTTCCTGCGCCACCTCAAGTACATCGTCGTCGACGAATGCCATTACTACCGCGGCATTTTCGGCTCCAACGTGGCGTTGGTGCTGCGCAGGCTGCTGCGGCTGTGCGCGCGGTACTCCGGGTCGCCGACGGTCATCTTCGCCAGCGCCACCACCGCGGCGCCCGCCGAGACCGCCGCCCAGTTGATCGGTGAGACGGTCACGGCGGTGACCGAGGACGGCTCCCCGCACGGTGGGCGGACGGTCGCGCTGTGGGAGCCTGCACTGCTGGAGGACCTGGTCGGGGAGAACGGCGCCCCGGTGCGGCGGTCGGCCGGTGCGGAATCCGCACGCGTGATGGCCGACCTGATCGCCGAGGGGGCCCGCACCCTGACCTTCGTGCGGTCGCGACGTGGGGCCGAACTGACCGCGCTGGCGGCGTCGGCCCGGCTGGAGGAGATCGCCCCCGATCTCGCCGGCCGGGTCGCCTCCTACCGGGCCGGTTACCTCGCCGAGGACCGCCGCGCGCTGGAACACGCCCTCAGCGAGGGCGAACTGCGCGGGGTGGCCACCACCAACGCCCTCGAACTCGGCGTGGACATCGCCGGGTTGGATGCGGTCGTACTGGCCGGCTTCCCCGGCACCGTCACCTCCTTCTGGCAGCAGGCGGGTCGGTCCGGCCGACGCGGGCAGAGCGCACTGATCGTGCTGATCGCCCGCGACGATCCGCTGGACACCTATCTGGTGCACCATCCGCGCGCCCTGCTGGCCCGGCCGATCGAGAAGGTCGTGATCGACCCCGGCAATCCGTATGTGCTGGGTCCGCAGCTGTTGTGCGCGGCGACCGAACTGCCGTTGACCGACGCCGAGGTGCGGACCTGGGATGCCGAAGAGGTCGCGCGCACCCTGGTCGACGACGGATTGTTGCGTCGGCGTCCCACCGGCTGGTTCCCCGCGCCCGAGATCGACCCGCATCCGGCGGTCGATATCCGCGGCGCCTCGGGTGGACAGATCGCGATCCTGGAGTCCGGGACCGGCCGGATCCTTGGCACCACCGGCACCGGTCAGGCGCCGGCCTCGGTGCATCCGGGGGCGGTGTATCTGCACCAGGGTGAGAGCTACGTCGTGGACACCCTGGACTTCGAGGACGGTATCGCGATCGTGCACGCCGAGGACCCCGGATACACCACGGCTGCAAGGGAAGTCACCGATATCGCGGTCACCGGGACCGGTGAGCGCCGCACGGTGGGTCCGGTGACCGTCGGCGTCGTGCCGGTCTCGGTATCCAACACCGTCACCGGATATCTGCGCCGCAGGCTCGACGGTGAGGTCATCGACTTCATCGAACTGGACATGCCTACCCGGACACTGGAGACCGTCGCCGTGATGTGCACGATAACTCCGGAAGCGCTGTACGCCACCGGGATCGACCCGTTGGCCGTGCCGGGCTCACTGCACGCCGCCGAGCACGCCGCGATCGGGCTGTTACCGCTGGTGGCCAGCTGCGATCGCGGCGATATCGGCGGGGTATCCACGGCATCCGGGCCCGAGGACGGTCTGCCCACCATCTTCGTCTACGACGGATATCCCGGCGGCGCTGGATTCGCCGACCGCGGATACCGGCAGATGCTCCTGTGGTGGGAAGCGACGGCCGCAGCCATCGAGGCCTGCGAATGCCCCGCCGGCTGTCCGTCCTGTGTGCAATCGCCCAAGTGCGGCAACGGCAACGATCCACTGGACAAGGCCGGGGCAGTCCGCGTTCTCCGCGTGGTGCTCGACGAGCTGGCGGCACGCTGACACCGCATTGTCCCCGACCGGAAGGCCCACCCCTCGTCGGCCATCTCGCCCTCGTCCGCGGGGTCCCACCAGCAACGTCGATCACACTTCACGCATGGTCAAAACGGTCGGACAACGCGATCCGTTTTCAGCCCGGGCGAACCGGGTGCAGTCGGAAATTACCTTTTCAGCAGGCCCCCTGCAACTTGTTTTGACGCCAGCGACAGTCGCGATGGCCGCCCAGATCGGGCTCCAGCAGCAAGATCCGACGAATTCCGCAGCATGAGCAAACACCCGGCTGGAGAGCCGGTGCCGGTTAAACTCACGGGCATGGACCACGACTGGCTGCTCGTGGAGACTCTGGGCGACGAACCCGCCATCGTCGCCCAGGGATCGAGGACCAAGAATCTCGTCCCGATCAGCACTTTTCTCCGCCGCAACCCCCACCTGATGGCCGTCCAATCGGCCATCGGCGAGACGGTGCGCGCCGGTCAGGCGCTGACCAGCATCACCCCCAAGAACGACCGCGTGATCCGCACCGAGGTGGTGCACATGTCCGACGGGGTGATCCACGGTGTGCACCTGTGGATCGGCGAACCCGGCGCCGAGCCGCCCGATCGCCCGATGCCGGGGCCGCTCAAGTGGGATCTGACGGCCGGAATCGCCACGGACACTGCGGAATCGCTGTACAACGCGGGCCGGGACGCCAGCGTCGAGGCGACCCAGGGCCGCGCTTTCGCCGAGGATCTGCCGGCCAGGGCACTCAATCCCAACGAATCGAAGGTGTTGTCCATGGTGATCCGGGCCAAGCCCGGTCATGTGCTGTGCAGCACCTGGAACGTCACCGACTTCCGGGGTGAGCCGATCACCGTGGGCTTCGTGGCGAGGGCGATCGCCGAGGAGCAGGACGACGGCTCCGAGCGATTGATATGCCGAGCGATGAACTGGCGCAGCGTCGTCGAGGGTCCGGTGGTGCGTCCCGATGATCTGGCACAGCGGATTCTCAATGGCCTGGCAGCGCCCGGGGTGCACCGGGCGATCGTCGATCTCAACCACTGGCGGTTGCTCAAATGGCTGGACAAACCGTGCCCCTTCTTCGACTGGCGGGCCGGTGAACAGGGCGAAACCGTCCTGCACCCCGGCGACGAACGCCACGTGCTGGGCATGGCACGGGAATTCGTCGACGGACCGACCGCCCGGGTGCTGCGGCTGCCCGCCCACGGGGGTGGGTTCACCCCCATCCATGTCACCGTCAACCGGATCGAACTCGACAACGACACCTACGCGGCGCTGATGTCGATGCGGTTGCCCACCGACGAGGAGATCGCCGCTGCCGAGCAGGAAGCGACCGCGGTCGAGGGTGCGCAATCCGGCACCCGGGCGGCACTCAAATCGCTACTGCGGCTTCGAAAGATCACCGGCCAGACGGACTGACGCCACCGCCGGCCGGCCCCGCCCTGGCCTCGGCTCGGGCGCTGCGCCCGGGCAGCACGGTGGCGGCCGTGACGCTGATCGCCACATCCAGGCCGTCCAGGGTGCACTCGACCACCGTGACCCGGTTCGACTCGGCGACGGATTGTGCTGCCGCGCAGACACTCTGCCGACCGGCGGGTACCGATGCGGCGCCGGCGAGTGCGGCCAGGTCGGCCCCCGACTGCGCACGATGCCGCGCCACCACCACCGAGCCGAGCACCAGCACCCCGACCGTGGTCGTCAACAGCACGACCATCAGCGCGGTGGCGATCAGTGTCGCCGACCCACCGTCCTCACGGAGGGTGCTCGGCCATCGCCACCGCATCCCCGGAGATGACGACCCCTGGCAACAGAGCCGTCGCCGTGCTGACCCGCACCACGACGAACGAGCCATCGCGCTGTGCCGAGATCGTCGACCCGGTCGGCCCGACCCGGCGCGCGGCCGCCACCCCGTCGTCGCCGCGGGCGAGCAACCGGGCTCCCTCCCGTGCGGCGTCGACGCACCGGATGTGCAGGACCGTGGCGTTGATACCGGCCAGACAGAGCACCAGCACCGCGACCAAGGAGGCGATCGCAAAAGCCGCCTCGACCGTGACACCACCGATCTCACCGCTCAGACATTGGTGTTGAGTGCCCGGGTGATGATGTTGGAGAGTGCGGTGACGATCGAGTCGCCGGTCACCACGGTGTAGAGGATGGCACCGAAGGCGGCCGCGGCGATGGTGCCGATCGCGTATTCCACGGTGCTCATCCCGGAGTCGTCGGTGGCGACCACCATGACGCGGGCCTGCATCCTCCGGATCATGTTCTGCAGCATGTTTTCTCCTTCTCATCGGTTACAGACCTGACATCAGGTCACCGGCCAGTCCGGCGACCACCGGGACGATTCCCAGGCAGACGAAGGCGGGCAGATAGCACAGGCCGAGCGGGCCTGCGATCAATACCGAGGCGCGCTCGGCGGCAGCATCTGCAGCCGAGCCCGCGTCGATACGCACCTGGTCGGCCAGTTCGGCGATGCCGTCGGCAAGTGCCGCACCGGAGACCGCCGAGCGGCGAGCGAGTCTGGCCAGCACCGCGCCGTGCGGGTCGGCGGTAGCACCGGGATCTGCCCAGGCCCGCTCGGATCCGGCGCCAAGCGCAAGCAGGTCCGCCGCGCGTATCAGCTGCGTACGCAGCAATACCGGTGCCAGCGGCGCCGCCGCTGCCGCGGCGGTCGCGGTCGCCATGCCCGCGGACAGACAGGCGGCGAGGACGTCCAGACATGATGCCGCGGCCAGCGGATCATCGGGCAGGTCCGGCGTGGGGCGTAGCGGTGACCGCACGGTGCGTGCGGGACCGGCACCGATCAGGACCGCCGCCGCGAGCAGCACCGCAGCCAGGCTCATGACGCCACCGCCGTGATGATGCGGTCGGACCAATACAGGCCCAGACACGACAGGGCCACGCCGATGACCAGAATGACGCCGCCGGCTCCGCCGGCGAGCAGGAATCGCACCGGCTGGGCACCGATGAGCTGGCCCAGCAGGATTCCCAGTACCGGCATTCCGGCCAGCACCGCGGCGGTGGTGCGCGGTCCGGCAAGGCCGGCGTCCAGCCGGAGCCGGAACCTGTCGCGTTCGACGATGTCGTGTTGCGCGGCGCGCAGAAGTGTGGCGATCGCAAGACCGTGGTGATGCGCCAACTGCCAACAGAGCGCCAGCCGCCGCCATTGCGCGGGGATGGCGGAGCTATCGGCCACCGAACTCAAGCCGATGGCGATATCCGCGCCCAGGCGCCCGTGCGCCGAGACGGTCCGCAGGCGGTCCCCGACCTGACCGCCGACCTCACCGGCGGCCGCGGTGAGGGCCGCGACGGGGTGCGCACCGACCCGAAGCTCCCCGACTAGGATGTCCAGCGCATCGCGCAGTTGCAGCGCCTCCGCGACGGCCGACCGTCGGCGCGCCGCCCGACGTCGCCGGTGAGTCACGGTGGCCCCCACCAGAAGGCAGGCCAGCATCACGGTCGGTTCCCACACGAGCATCGTGAGCACGGCTGCGGGCGCACCGACCCACACCGGTGAGAGCCGCCGTCGTCGGCGAGATCGAATCGGAGGTCCGAGTCGATGACCGGCCGGTGTCGGTGAGACGAGTAGCGCCACCGCCAACAGGATCGCCGCAGTCGTCATCGGACGCCCGCATCGTCGAGCAGATCGCGCAGCGCGTCGATCCCGTCGCCGAACCCGCACCGCAGCCCCCACGCGGTGCGCGCGCCGACCCAACCGTCGTGATCGCGTTCGAGGACCGCGATCTCGCGCACCTGCCGAATCCCCTCGCGGTCGCGACCGACGTGCACGACCACTTGTATCGCGGCGGCCAGCTGGCTGTGCAACGCGGTGCGGTCCAGACCACCGAGCCCCGCCAACGCTTCGAGCCGCGCAGGCACCTCGGCGGCGCTGTTGGCATGCACGGTTCCCGCACCGCCGTCGTGACCGGTGTTCAACGCGGTCAACAGGTCCACCACCTCAGCACCGCGGACCTCTCCCACCACGATCCGATCCGGTCGCATCCGGAGGGCCTGGCGAACCAGGTCACGTACCGTCACCGCACCGACGCCCTCGACGTTGGCGCCGCGGGCGACCAGCTTCACCACGTGTGGGTGTCGCGGCGCGAGCTCGGCCGCGTCCTCCACGCAGACGAGACGTTCGTTCTCGCCGACGGCTCCCAGGAGCGCCGACAACAACGTGGTCTTCCCGGCGCCGGTGCCCCCGCAGACGAGGAAGGCCAGCCGTGCCGCGATGATCCCGGCCAACAGGTCCGCGGCGGGTTCGGCTATCGCTCCGGCGGCGATCAGCGCAGCCAGATCCTGGCGGGCCGGACGAAGCACCCGCAGCGAGATGCAGGTCCCCGCGGCCGCCACGGGCGGCAGCACCGCGTGCAACCGGACGGGATCGACTCCCACACAGCTCAAATGACCATCCACCCAGGGTTGGCTGTCGTCGAGCCTGCGTCCGGCGGCCAGGGCGAGACGCTGTGCGAGTCTGCGCACGGCATCCTCGTCGGGAAAGCAGATGCCACTGCGCCGCAACCCGTTACCGTCATCCACCCAGACCGCATCGGGCGCGGTGACAAGGACATCGGTGGTACCCGACGCGCGCAGCAGCGGATCGAGAAGGCCGGCACCGGTGAGCTCGGTGGCCAAACTTCGCATGCTGGTCAGCACTTCGGTATCACCGAGCAGGCCGCCGGATTCCGCGCGGATGGCTTCGGCGACCACCGCCGGCCGCAACGAAGCCCCGTCATGGGCGAGGCGCTCCCGTACCCGCTCGATCAAGTCGCTCATGACCCCACCCCCGCCGGTTGTCTGCGCAGCACCTGCAACACCCGTGCGGCGGCGATGGCCAACGGCGACCGGGCGGCGAGCCGGAGTCCACCGCGCTCCAGCGCGCCGGCCAGTCCGGGCTGCGGACGCATGGCGGCCAGCAGCGGCAGACCTATTCCGTTGGCCAGGTCCACCGCCCGCAGCCCGCCGGGCGCCGGCCCACGCACCACCAGCCCGAGATTCGGATTGACCTCCCGCACCCACCGGGTGAGCGCCCCGGTGGCGGCCGCGGCACGCACATCGGCTGGTGCGATCACCACCACCAGATCGGCTGTGCACAATGCGGTTTCGGTCACCGGCGTAACCTGCCGAGGGATGTCACAGACCACCGTGACCCCCGCCCTACGACCGGCGTCGACTACCGCCGATACAGGGCCCGCCCCGATCTCCCCACCGCTGCGCCCACCCGACAGCACCGTCACAGCCCGCGACGTCGGCAGCGCACCCCGCAACGCGTCGAAACTCAGCCTGCCCGCCCGCACCGCGAGATCCGGCCAGCGCAGACCGGGCACACCCTCGGTGCCCATCGCCAGGTCGATGCCTCCACCCCAGGGGTCCGCGTCCACGAGCAGTGCCGAATCCGCCGATTGCGCCACTGCAGCTGCGAACAGTGAGGCCCCCGCGCCGCCACAGCCGCCGACGACCGCGAGCACCCCGCCGTCGCGACCACCCGGACCAGGATCTGCCGCCGCGGCGGCGAACGCGCCGACGAGGTCCTCGTCCTGGTCCGGAAGCTTGAAGAAGTGTTGCGCGCCAACGGCTGCCGCGCCTCGCCACTCCCACACCCCGGCGTCGACCGCACCGACCAGCAGTACTCGATCCCGTCGGGGCAGGTCCAGATCCGCCAACCGGTGGGCCGACTCGGCGTCGAGAACCACGGCCCGGGCGCCGAGCCAGGCCGCTCGCCCGGACGGACGTTCGGCATGCACCACCGGCAGGCCGGCCGCAGCGGCCACCCGGTCGACCTCCTCGCGTAGGGACCTGCCCTCGACCACGGCCAACAGGCTTGCGTTCGACGTCACCTCATTAGCCTCTGGGTGCCAACAGGACCGCGCCAGTGCCGCGCACACATCTGTGGATGAACCGGAGATTGTGGATAGACCAAAAGACTGAAAACGGCGTTCCGCAACCCTCGCGGGAAATTTCGACGACGAGCCGCGGAGGAAAAAGTCCCGAAAAAGGGACGACCCCCGCCAGGGGGGGAGGAGGCGGAGGTCGTCGTGTATCAGCCCCGGGGGGTCGGGCTGATCCACACTCGGCTAAGGCCGAGTGATTGCCACTATACACACGGATTCGCCGCGCAGTGCAAGTAGCGGACGACTGAATTCGCAGGTTGTGTCGAAAATCCTGCAGTTTGCGACAGGTGTCGTGAGCTGTCACTTTCCCAGCGTTGGGAAAGTATTACCGCGCCGCGGGCGCCTATGCTGTGACCTGTGACGGTACCCGATGGTCCTGCCGATTTTGCCACCGCGCCCGATCCCGCAGTACAGGACGGTCAGCCAGTTCGCACCGCAGCATTCTTCGACCTCGACAAGACAGTCATCGCGAAATCCAGCACGCTGGCATTCAGCAAACCTTTTTTCGACCAGGGACTATTGAACAGACGCGCAGTACTCAAGTCGTCGTACGCACAGTTCCTGTTCCTGATGTCCGGCGCGGACCACGACCAGATGGACCGGATGCGCACCTACCTCACCGATATGTGCGCCGGTTGGGACGTGGAGCAGGTGCGATCCGTGGTCGGTGAGACCTTGCACGAGATCGTCGATCCGCTGGTCTTCGACGAGGCGGCCAATCTGATCGCCGACCACAAGCTGTGTGGGCGCGATGTCGTCGTGGTGTCGGCATCCGGCGAAGAGATCGTGGCGCCGATCGCCGCAGCCCTCGGCGCGACCCACGCCATGGCCACCCGCATGGTCGTCGAGGACGGTAAGTACACCGGGGAGGTGGGCTTCTACTGCTTCGGCGAGGGCAAGGTCGAGGCCATCCGGGAGCTGGCCGCACGCGAGGGCTACGCACTGGAACACTGCTACGCGTACTCGGACTCCATCACCGATCTACCGATGCTGGAGGCAGTCGGACACCCCTCGGTCGTCAATCCCGATCGCGCGCTGCGCAAGGAGGCCGGCCAACGAGGTTGGCCGGTGCTGGCGTTCACCCGGCCGGTATCCCTGCGCGACCGACTCCCCGCACCCTCCGGAGCGGCGGTGGCAACCACCCTCGCGGTGGGACTGAGCGCACTGGCAGGTGGCGCGCTGACCTATTCACTGCTCCGGAAGTTGTTGCCGCCCACCACTACCCGCCGGTAGCTGAGAGCGTCCTCATAACGATCGAGATTCACCCCCGTTTGATACTTGATGTGACCGCGGTCACGTAGTACAAAGGAGTGCACGGAGCTCGACAAGGCCAAGGCCACACCGGAAGAGAAGGTGTGATCTCCCGAGTCGACACTCCTAGCACGGATCACCGGAACCCACGCGGAGCTCAAGCCGCGATACAGGCAGAAGCGTTGTGGGCCTGCGGAATTACGAAAAGCGAATGACGTGACAACCCCTTGGGTGGGGTTGCGCCCGTAGCGCAGCGTGAGAACGCCGAGGCCACCCACACAACCCACCTCAGCACGCTTGGTAACCGGGATCCGTGCTAGCGGGCGACGAGCCGTGACCGACGCAAGTGGGTCACGGAGCGTCGCCCGCTTCATTTGCTGGGCTGGTCCCGCGCCGCCTCGGCGATCGATAATGCCTCCCGCGCCCCGGCATGCAGGGCCTGACTGCTCAACACCAGCCAGGCACCCAGTCCGTTCGGTGTGCCCGAGGCGAAGCCGCGCGCGGCGGCCCGGTAGTTCCCGGACTGCTTCATCCAGAACATCTCCGGCACACCGAGTCCGTGCGGATCCAGCCCGCTGGACATCGTGATCAGGCGCGACACCGCGCGCGCCACCACGCCATCGGCCGAACCGAAGGGCTCCAGGGTCAACAATTCGCCATGCGCGACGGCGGCCACCACGAAAGCGGGCACCGAGGTGGCACCGGTGACCAGCTCGGCCAGCATCTCCAGCCGCGGACCCACCTCGGGTGCCGAGCGCGGCCTGCCCAACCGGTCGTCGTCGACGAGGTCTGCCGCCGCCAGCGAGTGCAACCGGGCCAGCGCCTGCAACGGCGCCCGCTGCCACACCTGGGTCAGTGCGGTCGCGCCACCCTCCAGCGCCTCGGACACCCGCAGCGCCCCGGCCAGCACCGGATCGGGTTCCCCGGACTCGGACAGGTTCAGTGAGCCGCCATCGAGCACCGAACTCGCGCGCGCCGCGCGCAGCGCCGCCTCCGCTGCTGTCTGGGGCCAACCCCGCAGATTGGTTCGGTGTCGATGCGCCCGGCCGAGCGCCTCGCGCGCCTCGTCGCCGGCGGCGGCAACACCCTCCAGCGCCACCAGCGGGGCGAGCGGATCGGTGTTCTTCGGCTCCTTGCGCGAGCGCTCGTCGGTCATCCGGACAACGCTAGCCGACCGCTGAGCCTGCAATCCCCGACGTTCGGCGCAGTTCGACAGCCGTCCGCAGCGCGTCTTGTGACGCTCCAACGCCGCTGCAACCTTCGGTGACTACGCTCACACCCATGAGCGAGACCACAGCGACGCAGACCGGCGTGCCCTCAGCCTATCCCCCGCCCGCCGAGTTCGCGGCCAACGCCAACGCCACGAGCGATCTCTACGATCAGGCCGAGGCCGACCGGCTGGCGTTCTGGGCCACCCAGGCCGACCGACTGTCCTGGGGCACCCCGTTCACCGAGGTACTGGACTGGTCGAACGCACCGTTCGCGAAATGGTTTGTCGGGGGCAAACTCAACGTCGCCTACAACTGTGTGGACCGCCACGTCGAGGCAGGCAACGGTGACCGGGTCGCCATCCACTGGGAGGGTGAGCCCGTCGGCGATGCGCGCACCATCACCTACGCCCAGCTCCAGGACGAGGTCAACCAAGCGGCAAACACGCTGGCCGAGTTGGGTCTGACCGCCGGTGACCGGGTGGCCATCTACATGCCGATGGTGCCCGAGGCGATCATCGCGATGCTCGCCTGCGCGCGACTTGGCGCGATGCATTCGGTCGTCTTCGCCGGCTTCTCCGCCTCGGCGCTCAAGGCTCGCATCGAGGACGCCCAGGCCAAGATCGTCATCACTTCCGACGGCCAGTACCGTCGCGGCAAGGCGGCGCCGCTGAAGGCAGGTGTCGACGAGGCACTGGACGGCCTCGGCTCCGACAGCCCCGTCGAGCATGTTCTCGTGGTGCGCCGCACCGGAATCGACACGCCGTGGACCGAAGGCCGCGATCTGTGGTGGGACGAGACGGTGCCCAAGGCATCGGTCGAACACGCGCCCGAGGCCTTCGACTCCGAGCACCCGCTGTTCCTGCTGTACACCTCCGGCACCACCGGCAAGCCCAAGGGCATCGTGCACACCTCGGGCGGATACCTGACCCAGGCGTCCTACACCCACTCGGTCGTCTTCGACCTCAAGCCCGAAACCGATGTCTATTGGTGCACAGCCGATATCGGCTGGGTGACCGGGCACACCTATATCGTGTACGGGCCACTGTCCAACGGAGCGACCCAGGTGGTCTACGAAGGCACCCCAGCGTCCCCGGATGAGCACCGCCACTTCCAGGTCATCGAAAAGTACGGTGTGTCAATCTATTACACCGCTCCCACCGTGGTCCGGACATTCATGAAGTGGGGCCGCGAGCTCGCCTTCGAACACGACCTGTCCAGCATCCGCCTGTTGGGCTCGGTCGGTGAACCGATCAACCCCGAGGCGTGGCGGTGGTACCGGCTGGTCTTCGGCGCCGACAAGACCCCGATCGTGGACACCTGGTGGCAGACCGAGACCGGTGCGATCATGATCTCCCCGCTGCCCGGAGTCACCCACTGCAAGCCCGGTTCGGCGATGACACCGCTGCCCGGCATCTCGGCCAAGATCGTCGACGACGACGGCAACGATCTCAGCCCCGCCGTCGACGGCGCCGAGCAGACGACCGGCTACCTGGTGCTGGACAAGCCGTGGCCGTCGATGCTGCGCGGCATCTGGGGCGACGACGAACGGTTCAAGGAAACCTACTGGTCGCGCTTCGCCGAGCAGGGCTGGTACTTCGCCGGCGACGGCGCGCGGTACGGCAGCGACGGTGAAATCTGGGTGCTGGGCCGTATCGACGACGTGATGAACGTGTCCGGACACCGAATCTCGACCGCCGAGGTCGAATCCGCGCTCGTCGGGCACGCCGGAGTGGCCGAGGCTGCCGTGGTCGGTGCCACCGACGAGCACACCGGCCAGGGCATCTGCGCCTTCGTCATCCTCAAGAGCCACGCCGCCGAACTGTCACATGAGCAGATGGTCGACGAACTGCGCGCCGAAGTCTCCAAGGAGATCTCCCCGATCGCCAAGCCACGCGAGATCCACGTCGTGCCGGAACTGCCGAAGACCCGCAGCGGCAAGATCATGCGTCGACTGCTGCGTGACGTGGCCGAAGGCCGCGAACTCGGTGACACCTCGACCCTGGTGGACCCCAGCGTCTTCGAGGCCATCCGCGCCAGCAAGTAGCCGGCGGCGATCGGTCAGGCGATCGGCACGAAGCCGGCGCCTGGCCGATTCTTGGTGGTGATATCGGCGAGCACCGAGGACATCGACATGGTGACCGCCGGTGTGTGCAGCGGGATGTATTGCGTCACGCACGTCGGTAGATCCTCGGTGAACGCACCGTGGATCATGCCGACCAGTCTGTTGTTGACCGTCACCGGCGCCCCGGAATCACCGGGCTGCCCGCAGACCTGGTTGAGGATGGTGCCCGGATCCTGGCCGGGGCCCCACGTCACACCGCACGAGTAGCCGGTTGTCCGGCCCAGCTTGCAGGCGACTTCACCGAACGACGGGTCCGGCCCGAGGCCGTCGATACGGAATCCCTTGACCGTGTCGACAGGTTGCACCCGCTGCGGGTCGAACTCGATGACGGCATAGTCCAGGTTGTCGTTACCGGCGACCATGACGCCGAGCGTCCCCGCGGTGGGCACCCCCTCGGCGGCGACCACGGCACCCGGCCCGCCGCAGTGCGCCGAGGTGAACCCGATCAACTTGCCCGCGGAGTCATGGCCGATGGCGGTGAGTGTGCAGTAGGCGTGACCGTCGATGACGATTCCCGACCCCCCGCCGAGCGGAACCGGGCCGTCGGCGTGGGCCACCGGGCTCAGCGCCACCGCGAGGGGCGCCAGGACTGCGAGCGAAACGATGCGCACAATGGACTGCCAGCGGTGTCTCAACATCTCCCCGTTCCTCGGCTGGCCGCCATCCTATGTGGCGAAGTGGCCACCTCCTCGGACCGGAGCCCTCTCCCCGTCGCCTCGCGATGCCGAGAACATGGCAACATAGCCTCCTATGAGCACCAGCGACCGCAAGAACGGCGTGCCTGCCACTGTGACGTCGATTCCGCTCGTCGACCCGCACGCACCCAAGGCCGACCCGTCCATCGGAGATCTGGTCAAGGATGCGACCGCACAGGTTTCCACCCTGGTGCGCGCCGAGGTGGAGCTCGCCAAGGCCGAGATCACCCGCGATGTGAAGAAGGGGCTCACCGGCAGCCTGTTCTTCATCGCGGCCCTGGTCGTGCTGTTCTACTCGACCTTCTTCCTCTTCTTCTTCATCGCCGAGCTGCTGGATACCTGGTTGTGGCGCTGGGCCGCCTTCCTGATCGTGTTCGGCGTCATGGTGCTGGTCACCATCGCATTGGCGCTGCTCGGCTATCTGAAGGTGCGGCGCATCCGCGGGCCGCGCGAAACCATCGCCTCGGTCAAGGAGACCAAGGAGGCGCTGACGCCGGGCTCGGACAAGCCCGCCGAGGCCGTCAAGCCGGCCATCACCACCGACCCCTCCGGCTGGTAGCCGCTTCGCCATGCAGGCGCCGGACCCGTCGGTGGTGCGCATCGATGGGCCGTGGCGCCATTTTCAGGTCCACGCCAACGGTATTCGCTTCCATGTCGTGGAGGCCGAGGATGCACCGGAGAACCGCGGGCGGTCCGATCGCCACCTCGTGATCCTGTTGCACGGTTTCGGTTCGTTCTGGTGGTCGTGGCGTCACCAACTGCAAGCTCACAGCGACCATCGGGTCGTCGCCGTCGACCTTCGCGGTTACGGTGACAGCGACAAACCGCCGCGCGGTTACGACGGCTGGACCCTCGCCGGGGACACCGCGGGTCTGGTTCGTGCACTCGGGCACAACTCGGCCACCCTGGTCGGCCATGCCGATGGTGGTCTGGTCTGCTGGGCTACGGCCCTGTTGCACCCGCGGATGGTCGACGCCGTCGCATTGATCAGCTCACCGCACCCGGTCGCACTGCGCTCGTCGGTCCTGGCCGACGCCGCCCAGCGCCGCGCGCTGCTGCCCTGGCTGCTGCGCTACCAGCTGCCGCGCTGGCCCGAACACAGACTCACCCGACACAATGCCGTGGAGCTGGAACGGCTGATCCGTGACCGTGCCGGCCACGGCTGGGTCGGCACCGAGGACTTCGCCGTCACCATGCGCCATCTGCGGCAGGCGATCCAGATCCCGGGGGCGGTCCACTCGACGCTGGAGTACCAGCGCTGGGCGGTGCGCAGCCAGGTCCGCGGCGAGGGACGCCGGTTCATGCGTTCGATGGCCCGGCCGATCGATGTTCCGCTGTTGCATCTGCGCGGCGCGGCCGACCCCTACGTTCTGGCCGATCCGGTCCGCCGGTCACGACCGTACGCACCCGACGGCCGATTCGAACCCATAGACGGCGCAGGGCATTTTGCACACGAGGAGAATCCCCGGGCGGTCAACACCGCGCTCGCCCAGTTCCTGGGCGCCGTCTACCCGGCCTGACCGATGCAGACGCCGGTCGGCACCGGCGCGGTGTTACCCACCTGCATGCGTTGAGGCAGCACCTGCTCGGCGGTCAGCACGAAACCGGTGTCTGCGTCGTCGACGGCGGCACCGAAGACGACGCCGAGGACCTTGCCGTCCTTGTCGACCATCGGGCCACCGGAATTGCCCTGCTTCACCGTGCCGCGGATGGTGTACACCGTCCGGTTCACCGTCGTCGAGTTGTAGATGTCGGGCCCGTTAAGTTCGATCGTCTCGCGCACCCGCGCCGGGGTTGCCGTGAAATCGCCGCCGCCGGGATACCCCATGACGATGGCGTCGGTGCTCGGTGCGGCCTCGGAATCGTCGAAGACCAAAGGCACCGACGGCAGCTCCGGCACCGCGAGGATCGAGATGTCCTGGTTCGGGTCGTAGGAGACCACGGTGGCGTCGTAGGTTTCACCGTTGACCTCGACGGTGACCGTCTCGGCGCCGGCGACCACGTGGGCATTGGACATCACCCGGTTGGGCGCGATGACGAATCCGCTGCCCTCCAAGACCTTCTGGCAACTGGGCGCGACACCGCGGATCTTGACCACGCTGCCGCGGACGGACTGCACCACCGGCGATGTCGCCAACGCCGCATCGGGTGCGTCGACCGCGACGACCGGGGTGCGGCTGAACGGCTCCAGCACCGCGGGAAGACCTGAGGTGTCCAGTAATCCGGCCAACCGGGCGGGCACCTTCTGCAGCCATTCCGGCGCGAGGTTGTTGACCTCGGTGAGCACCTTGGAACCGCGCACCGCGCCGGCCAGGGTGGGCTGGCTGGTCAGTGGTGAGGCAAGCAACCACGCCGCGATCAGCACGGTCACCAACTGCAAAGCCGACCCGATGATCGAGTCGACAAAGCGCAGCACCGGGTTGCGCAACGCGCCGCGCACGGCCCGCCCCAGCACCACACCGGCGATCTCGCCGATCACGACCAGCGCGAGGATCAGGAAGAGGGTGGCGAACAGCTTGGTGCGCGGCCCGTCGATGTTGCCGACCAGGTGGGGCGCCAACAGCACGCCGGCGACTGCGCCCAGGACCACACCGATGAAGGACAACAGCGATCCGAGCGCGCCGGAGCGCCAGCCGGACACCGCGGCCACGAAGGCGACGGCAAGGATTGCGAGGTCAAGCCACTGTGCGGGAGTCATCGTTGGGCTTCACCGTACTGGCTGGGCGACGTCACCTCGGCCATTGCCTCCTCCAGTTCGCGCACGTCGTCGGTATTCCATGGTTGTGCCCACCCCGCGACGTCCAGCAGTGCCGAGATCACCTGGCCGGTGAAGCCCCACACCAGCATCTGGTTGAGCAGGAAGGCCGGCCCGGCGAAACGGCTGGTATTGGCCTGGCGGTACACCATCAACCGGTTCTCAGGATTGATGAACGCCCGCAGCGGAACCCGCGCCACGATGGCGGCCTCGGCCGGATCCACCACGCCCACCGGACCAGGGTCCGGCGAGTAGGCCAGCACCGGCACCACGTGAAAGCCCGTCGGGGGAATGAACATCCGATCCAGGACGGCCAGCGGCGTCAGGCGGGTGGTATCCACCCCGGTCTCCTCACGGGCCTCGCGCAGCGCGGTCGCCACCGGACCGTCGTCCTCGGGGTCGGACACGCCGCCGGGGAAAGCGGCCTGCCCGGAATGGTTACGCAGCGAGGAGGCGCGGACGGTGACCAAGAGGTCGGTTTCCGGCGGCGGGCCGCCGAGATCGCCACGCGGCGCGTCGGCGGGTCCGGAGAACAGCACGAGCACGGCGGCGTCGCGTTTGGTCCCGGCCCGCGTCGCCGCGGCATTGGCGGTGTTGATCGCGGCCAGCACATCGGCGGGTGTGCGGTTTCGGTAGGCGTCGGGCACGGCGGCGACGTTGTCGAGCAGCGGACGCAGCCATCCCGGCGCGGCGTCCGGCGAGAGCTCAACCAACGGGCACCCCTATCAACGGATCCACCGCCGCGGCGATCTCATCGACGTCGGCGAACGGTCGCGGCAGAATCTCGGCCACGCTACCGTCCGCTCCCAGCACCACGGTGGCAGGCATCACGTTGGGCACCTTGAGCGCCGCGGCGACCAGCCGGCGGCCGTCCTGCAGCGTCGGCAGCCGCACGCCGAGCTCGGCCAATCGCAACAGACCGGCGGATTCGTTCTCGTCCTGGTGCACGGTCACCACCAGCACCCGCTCACCCATCCGGCGCTGATACTCCTGCAGGGCGGGCAGTTCGTCGGCACACGGGCCGCACCAATAGGCCCACAGGTTGAGCACCACCGGACGGCCGGCCACCGCCGCCGCGACGTCGACGGATGTGCCGTCGCCCGCGCATTCCAGGGTGATCCCGCGCAGCGGCTCGGGTCCGTCGCCGGTACCCATGGGACAGGGCGGCAGATCCGCCCGCTGCCTGGGCCCGACCAGCGCCTCGGGGGTGTCGGCTGCCCGGTGGTCACGGGCGGCGGGGACTTCGGATGCCACGGATCCGGTGGGACCGGGTTCGGTGACGCCCAACTCCCGCCACAGCGCGTATCCCAGCGCGACGAAAACGATCAGGACCGCAACGGTCCACCGGGCCGAACGGCTCACAACCCGGCCAGCGCCAGCAGATGGTCGGTCTCCGGTCCCTTCACCAGCGCCGCCGCAGTCGCCTTGTCGGTGGGACCCGCGCCGAAGGAAGGGCAGTCCTTGGCCAGCACGCACACCCCGCAGGCGGGACGTCTCGCATGGCAGACACGGCGACCGTGAAAGATCACCCGGTGGCTGAGCAGTGTCCACTCCCGCCGTTCGATCAGCTCGCCGACGGCATGCTCGACCTTCACCGGATCTTCCTCGGCGGTCCAGCGCCAACGCCGCACCAACCGTCCGAAGTGGGTGTCTACCGTGATCCCGGGGATGTCGAACGCGTTGCCGAGCACCACGTTGGCGGTCTTGCGACCGATACCCGGCAGCGTCACCAGTTCTTCCAGCGTGTGCGGTACCTCGCCGTCGAAACGCGCCTCCAACTCGGTGCCCAGATTTATCAGCGAGGTGGCCTTGTTCCGGTAGAAGCCGGTCGGCCGGATCAGTTCCTCGAGTTCCGCGCGGTCGGCCTGTGCGTAGTCCAGCGCGCTGCGGTACCGCGCGAACAACGCCGGCGTGGTCAGGTTGACGCGCTTGTCGGTGCATTGCGCGGACAAGATCGTCGCGACCGTGAGTTCCAACGGGTTGGTGAAGTCCAGCTCGCAATAGACGTGCGGGAAGGCCACCGCCAGCGTTCGGTTCATCCGGCGCGCGCGGCGCACCAGGCCCAGATGGGTCTCTCGATCCCAGGCGGCCTGCGATTTGCTCCGGGCGGTGCTGGCGGTCACCCGACCAAGGGTACTGACGGTGCCTCTGACGTGCCCTGACGGGCCGGTGCCGACCGGTGACAAAACGTGATCCCACCGAGATGTTCAGCGTGTTTACTCTTCGATGTGTCGTGGTTGCTGGTGTGCTTCATCCCGGGGTTGCTCATGCTGGCGACCTTCGGGCTCGAGCGGCTGGAATCCGGCCTCGAGCGCGAGACGGCGGCCGTTCGCCGTCGTGACGTTCGGGAGCGCACCCAACCGATCCGGCCGGTGCCGCTGGAATACGCCGGATTGCCGACTCGCCCAGCACCCGCGGGGCGGGCCAATCCGCAGTTTCCGGCGACCCGCCAGGCCAATCGTGTGTAGCGTTGGCTCGTCGCCGACATGCCAACCACTAGACTGAATTCGCTAACCAGCTAGTCGGTTGGCCTGTGCATGTCATATCACTGGATGAGCTTAAGAGGGGCAACGTGGACGAGATCCTGGCCAGGGCCGGAATCTTCCAAGGGGTAGAACCCACCGCGGTCGCTGCGCTGACCAAACAGCTGCAGCCCGTCGACTTTCCGCGCGGACATACCGTGTTCGCCGAGGGCGAGCCCGGTGACCGGCTGTACATCATCACCTCCGGCAAGGTGAAGATCGGCCGACGTTCCCCCGATGGTCGGGAGAACCTGCTGACGATCATGGGCCCGTCGGACATGTTCGGTGAGCTGTCGATCTTCGACCCGGGACCCCGGACCTCCAGCGCCACCACGATCACCGAGGTGCGCGCGGTCTCGATGGACCGTGAGGCGCTGCGCGCCTGGATCGCCGATCGCCCGGAGATCGCCGAGCAGCTGCTGCGCGTGCTGGCCCGTCGCCTGCGACGCACTAACAACAACCTCGCCGACCTGATCTTCACCGACGTGCCCGGCCGCGTGGCCAAGCAGCTGCTGCAGCTGGCCCAGCGCTTCGGTACCCAGGAAGGTGGCGCACTGCGCGTCACCCATGACCTCACCCAGGAGGAGATCGCCCAGCTGGTCGGCGCCTCCCGCGAGACCGTGAACAAGGCCCTCGCCGATTTCGCCCACCGCGGGTGGATCCGGTTGGAGGGCAAGAGCGTGCTGATCAGCGACTCCGAGCGGTTGGCTCGACGCGCACGGTAGTTCTTCACCCGATTTCGGCGCGGTTTCGTTCGCTCAGCGAGCGTTTCCGCGCCGAAATCAGTTTCTGAGGTAGTCCAGCTGCGCCTGCGTCGACTTCTCCGCGGCGGGCCACAGCTTCTCGTCCACATCGGTGTAGACGTGCGCCACGATCTGCTTGGCCGTGGCGTCCTCCCCCAGCTCGCGCAGCGCCGCCCGGACCTGATCGAGTCGATCGTGCCGATGGGCCAGGTACTGCGCCGACACCTCGGCCACGTTCGCCAGATCGGGTCCGTGCCCGGGGAGCACATGCAGCGGCCCCAACCCCTGTAGCCGGTGCAGCGAATCCAGATACGCGCCAAGGCTGCCGTCCTCGTCGTCGATGACGGTGGTGCCGCGGCCCAGCACGGTGTCGGCGGTCAGCACCGCACCCTCGACGAGGAAAGACAGTGAATCGCTGGTGTGTCCCGGTGTCGCCAGCACGGTGATGCGCGTCCCCGCGGCATCGATGACCTCACCGTCGGTCAGCGGCCCACCGAGTCCGCGCAGGAAACCGCTGCCGATGGCGCGCACCACCGCGCCGGTGCGATCGACCAGCTTGTCGATGCCATCGGTGTGGTCACCGTGCTTGTGACTGATGAGCACCAACGAGATCGTGCCCAGCGCAGCGATCCGGTCGATGTGCTCGTCGTCATCGGGTCCCGGGTCGACGATCACCAGCTCGTCGCTGCCCGGCCCGCGCAACACCCAGGTGTTGGTGCCTTCCAGCGTCATCATCCCGGGGTTGTTGCACAGCAGTACCGAGGCCGACACGCTGTCGGTCTGCCAGACCGGCCTCAGCTCGCCGTACGCGGGATGCTGCAACTACGCGACCTCGACGATGATCTCGACCTCGACCGGTGAGTTCCGCGGCAGTTCGGAGACGCCGACGGCCGAGCGTGCATGCGCGCCGCTGTCACCGAACACCTCGCCGAACAGTTCGGAAGCGCCGTTGATGACGCCGGGCTGTCCGTCGAAATCCTTGGCCGACGCCACGAATCCGACCACCTTGACCACTCGCACCGCCGCGTCGATGCCCACCAGGGCGTGCACCGCGGCCAGCGCGTTCAATCCGCAGAGCCGGGCCAGTTCCTTGGCGTCCTCGGCACTGACCTCCGCGCCGACCTTGCCGGTGGCCTCCAGTGCGCCGGCCCGGATCGGCAACTGTCCGGAGGTGTAGACGAGGTTGCCGGTCCGCACCGCGGGCACGTAGGCCGCCAGCGGCGCAACGACCTCGGGCAGCTCGATACCCAGCTCGGCCAGCCGCTGCGAATGACTCACTTCGGCCGCTTGAGGTACGCGACGTGCTGCTCACCGGTGGGACCGGGAAGCACCGACACCAACTCCCAGCCGTCCGAGCCCCACTGGTCGAGAATCTGTTTGGTGGCGTGCGTCAGCAACGGCACAGTGGCGTACTCCCAACGGCTCACTTCAGTCATGACGCAGAGCTTATCCGCCGAGGCTCCCGCGATGGATAGCATGCAGGCGTGGAACATGCATCCGACGACCGCAGGCCGGTCGGCTGGCCGTCCCGCCTGACGAAGGCCCGTCTGCACTTCGTCACCGGCAAGGGGGGCACGGGCAAGTCGACGATCGCCGCGGCGCTGGCGCTCACGCTGGCCGCCGGAGGCCGCAAGGTGTTGCTGGTGGAGGTCGAGGGACGCCAGGGCATCGCCCAGCTCTTCGACGTGCCGCCGCTGCCCTATGAGGAGGTCAAGATCGCGACCGCCGAGGGCGGCGGTCAGGTCAACGCCCTGGCCATCGACACCGAGGCCGCCTTCCTCGAGTACCTCGACATGTTCTACAACCTCGGCATCGCCGGGCGCGCGATGCGCCGCATCGGTGCAGTCGAGTTCGCCACGACGATCGCCCCGGGCCTGCGCGATGTGTTGCTGACCGGAAAGATCAAGGAGCTCGTGGTCCGCTCCGACAATCCGACCAAGACTGCCAAATCCGGCCAGAGCGCCTACGACGCGATCGTCGTTGACGCGCCACCGACCGGGCGCATCTCCCGATTTTTGGATGTCACCAAGGCGGTCTCCGAACTTGCCAAGGGCGGGCCGGTGCACTCCCAGGCCGAGGGCGTGGTCAAGATCCTGCACTCCGAGCTGACGGCGATCCACCTGGTGACCCTGCTGGAGGCGCTGCCGGTCCAGGAGACCATCGAGGCGATCGCCGAACTGCGTGACCTCGAACTGCCGATCGGCAGCGTCATCGTCAACCGCAACATCCCGTCGTATCTGGCCCACGATGATCTCAGTCGGGCGGCCCAGGGAGATCTCGACGCCGAGACCATCCGTGCAGATTTGAGCTCCGCCGGAATCACCTTGGCCGATGACGATTTCGCGGGCCTGCTGACCGAGTCGATCCAGCACGCCACCCGGATCAGGGCCCGCGCCGAGAGTGCCGAGCTGCTCGAAGAGCTCGACGTCGCCCGACTGCAGCTGCCGGCGATCGCCGACGGTGTCGATCTGGGCAGCCTGTACGAACTGGCCGAAGCACTCGCCGCCCAAGGTGTGCGATGAGCGCTCGCGCGAAGAGCCGAAGGAACAGCTGATATGAGCACTTCTCCTGCCGCCCTCGATCTGGGCGCCGTCCTCGCCGATACCAGCAACCGGGTCATCGTGTGCTGCGGTGCCGGTGGTGTCGGCAAGACGACCACGGCCGCCGCGATGGCGCTGCGCGCAGCAGAACTGGGACGCACCGTCGTCGTGCTGACCATCGACCCGGCCAAGCGACTCGCCCAGGCACTGGGCATCGAGAGTCTCGGAAACAACCCGCAGCGTGTTCCGCTGGCCCCCGAGGTGACCGGCGAATTGCACGCGATGATGCTCGACATGCGGCGCACCTTCGACGAGATGGTGGTGCAGTACTCGGGTCCCGGGGTCGCCGACTCGATCCTGGAGAACCAGTTCTACCAAACGGTCGCAACGTCTCTGGCCGGCACACAGGAGTACATGGCCATGGAGAAACTCGGCCAACTGCTGGCCGAGGACAAATGGGACCTGGTGGTGGTGGACACACCGCCGTCACGCAACGCGCTGGATTTCCTGGACGCGCCGAAACGGCTGGGCAGCTTCATGGACAGCCGACTCTGGCGGATGCTGCTGGCGCCGGGCCGCGGCATCGGGCGCATCGTCACCGGCGCGGTGGGCCTGGCCATGAAGGGCATGTCGACCGTGCTGGGCTCCCAGATGCTCTCCGACGCTGCAGGATTCGTGCAGTCACTGGATGCGACGTTCGGCGGTTTCCGGGAGAAGGCCGACCGCACCTACGAGTTGTTGAAGCGACGTGGCACCCAGTTCGTCGTCGTATCCGCCGCCGAGCCGGATGCCCTGCGCGAGGCGTCGTTCTTCGTCGACCGACTTTCCAGCGAGAACATGCCGCTGGCGGGTTTGATCCTCAACCGCACTCATCCGACGCTGTGCAATCTGGCGGGCGACAAGGCGACCGAGGCCGCCGAGGCGATCGACGCGACCAAGGGCGAGGGCAACGTGAGTTCGGCGGTGCTGCGGATTCACGCGGCACGGGCAGCGACGGCCAAACGGGAAGTGCGACTGCTGTCGCGGTTCACCGGGGCCAACCCGCACGTCGCGATCGTCGGCGTGCCCTCGCTACCGTTCGATGTGTCCGACCTGGAAGCACTGCGCGCCATCGGTGATCAGCTGACGGGCAGCTGATCGCCCCGACGGCGCGCAGCGGTCGAACCGCTCAGACGAACAGCGGTCGAACCGCTCAGACTGCGCTGCGGTGCTTACGCTGAGCGGCGAAGAAATCAGCCCACGAGACGACCTCGGGGTGCTGCTTGAGCAGTGCGCGGCGCTGACGCTCGGTCATGCCGCCCCAGACACCGAATTCGACGCGGTTGTCCAGCGCATCGGCGCCGCATTCCGCGATGACCGGGCAGTGCCGGCAGATGACCGCTGCCTTTCGCTGAGCGGCGCCGCGGACGAACAGTTCATCGGGATCGGCCTGTCGGCAGCGGGCCTGCGAGACCCACGCGATGCGGGCTTCGCCCTCGGCTCCCGGAGTGGCCGTCGGGGTGTGCGTTCCTGCACTCCTATACGTGGCAGACGATGTAACCGACACCTGCATTCCCCTTTACTCCGACCCCTGTTAAGCGTGTGTAATCTGCGCCACATTGCGTCAGGAGTGTTACCTGAATCGCATTGTGTGTTCAAGCTAGGTGGTAGAGGGGCTTTTACGCAACAGTCAGATCACACTTTTTTGGGACGACCGTGCAGTCCGCCGCTCAGAACGCCGGAAATGGCAGCCCGAGGGCCTCGATTGGACCCGCTGGCTACGCTGTAACCCATGTCCGACCAGCCCCAGCGTCGACCGCCGGTACCGGTGACGGTCATCAAGCTGATGTGGTGCTGCCTGCTGGCCGCCGTGATCGCCGCCGGGCTGATGTTTCCTGTCGTCGGCGGCATCGGTCTGATGTCCAACCGCGCCTCCGATGTGGTTGCCAACGGCTCGGCCCAACTGGTCGAGGGTGACATCCCCGCGGTGTCGACGATGACCGACTCGCAGGGCAACCCGATCGCCTGGCTCTACACCCAGCGCCGGTTCGAGGTGCCCAGCGAGCAGATCGCCAACACCATGAAGCTGGCCATCGTGTCCATCGAGGACAAGCGGTTCGCCGAACACAACGGCGTGGACTGGCAGGGCACCCTGACCGGCCTGTCGGGTTACCTGTCCGGCAACCTCGACACCCGCGGCGGTTCGACCATCGAGCAGCAGTACGTGAAGAACTACCAGCTGCTGGTGGTCGCGCAGACCGACGCCGAGAAGCGCGCCGCCATCGAGACCACGCCGGCCCGCAAGCTGCGCGAGATCCGGATGGCGCTGACCCTGGACAAGACGCTGACCAAGCCGGAGATCCTCACTCGGTATCTGAACCTGGTCTCCTTCGGCAACGGCGCCTTCGGCGTGCAGGACGCCGCCCAGACCTACTTCGGGATCAACGCCAGCGAGCTGAACTGGCAGCAGGCCGCCCTGCTGGCGGGCATGGTGCAGTCCACCAGCGTGCTCAACCCGTACACCAACCCCGAGGGTGCGCTGGCTCGCCGCAATGTCGTGCTGGACACCATGATCGAGAATGTCCCGCAGGAGGCCGAGGCGCTGCGCGCCGCCCGCGAGCAGCCGCTCGGAGTGCTCCCGCAACCCAAGGAACTGCCCCGTGGCTGCATCGCCGCCGGGGACCGCGCGTTCTTCTGTGACTACGCGCTGGACTACCTGGCGCGCGCCGGGTTGAGCAAGGATCAGGTCGCCAAGGGCGGATATCTGATCAAGACCACCCTGGACCCCAACGTGCAGGCCACGGTCAAGAGCGCGGTCAACCAGTTCGCTCCCGCCGACACCGCCGGGGTGGCCAGCGTCATGAGTGTGATCCGGCCGGGCAAGGAAGCACACCCGGTGCTCGCGATGGCCAGCAACCGCACCTACGGACTCAACACCGAGGCCGGCGAAACCATGCAGCCGCAACCCTTCTCGCTGGCCGGTAACGGCGCCGGGTCGGTGTTCAAGATCTTCACCGTCGCCGCAGCGATGGAGATGGGCATGGGCATCAACAGCCAGTTGCCCGTGCCCGCGGCATTCCAGGCCAAGGGCCTGGGCAGCAGCAGCTCGCCGGGTTGCCCGCCGGCCACCTGGTGCGTCCGTAACGCCGGCGGCTACCGCGACTCGATGAGCGTCACCGACGCGCTGGCCACCTCGCCGAACACCGCCTTCGCCAAGCTGATCTCCCAGATCGGGGTGCAGCGGGCCGTCGACATGTCGGTCCGGTTGGGCCTTCGGTCGTACGCGCTACCGGGGACCGCGCGTGACTACGATCCGGAGAGCAACGAGAGCCTCGCCGATTTCGTGAAGCGGCAGAACATCGGGTCGTTCACCCTCGGTCCGATCGAGGTCAACGGCCTTGAGCTGTCCAATGTCGCCGCGACGCTCGCCTCGGGCGGGGTGTGGTGCCCGCCGAACCCGATCGCCCAGGTCTTCGATCGGCACGGCAACGAGGTCGCGGTGACCACCGAGACCTGTGAGCAGGTCGTCCCCGAGGGGTTGGCCAACACCCTGGCCAACGCGATGAGCGAGGACGACAGGGGTTCCGGCACCGCGGCGGGGGCCGCCGGTTCGGCGGGGTGGAGCCTGCCGATGTCGGGCAAGACCGGTACCACCGAGTCCAACCGCTCGTCGGCCTTCCTGGGATTCACCAGCGAATACGCCGCCGCCAACTACATCTACGACGATTCGACACAGCCCAGCGAGTTGTGCTCGTTCCCGTTGCGGCAGTGTGGCTCCGGAAACCTCTTCGGCGGTAACGAGCCCGCCCGCACCTGGTTCACCGCGATGAAACCGCTGACACCGGACACCGTGGTGCTGCCGCCGACGGATCCGCGTTATGTCGACGGCGGTCCGGGATCACGGGTCCCCAGCGTTGCCGGAATGGATCTGAGCATGGCGCGGGACCGGTTGCGCGCCGCCGGATTCCAGGTGGCCGATCAGCCGACCGAGGTGAATTCCGGCTCTCCGCGCGGTGCCGTGGTGGGCACGTCGCCGACCGGACAGACCATTCCGGGCTCGATCATCACCATCCTCACCAGCAATGGCATCCCGCCGGCGCCTCCGCCGCCGCCGGCGGGCATCCCGGGCCTGCCGCCGATGGTGGGCTCCACGGTGGTTCAGATTCCGGGTCTTCCGCCGATCACCG
Organism: Mycolicibacterium neoaurum ATCC 25795; assembly: GCF_000691525.1. Taxonomy (GTDB): domain Bacteria; phylum Actinomycetota; class Actinomycetes; order Mycobacteriales; family Mycobacteriaceae; genus Mycobacterium; species Mycobacterium neoaurum. Next base: position 81,729 of record NZ_JMDW01000001.1, on the reverse strand, counting down.
TGCCGGTGCTCGGACCACCCCCGCCACCTGCACCACCGCCGCCACCGTGATCTGGTGAGTAAACTGCTGCCATGTCGCACCTGAAGAACACCGCCGCTATCGCCGCAGGCAGCCTGGTCGCCGGCATCGGTTACGCGTCGTTGATCGAGCGCAACGCGTTCGCGCTTCGGGAGCTGACCATGCCGGTGCTCACCCCGGGGTCGACCCCGCTACGGGTACTGCACCTGTCGGATCTGCACATGCTGCCGCGTCAGCGACGCAAGCAGGAGTGGCTGCGTGAGCTGGTGTCCTTGCAGCCGGATCTGGTGGTCAACACCGGTGACAACCTGTCCCATCAGAAGGCTGTCCCGGCCGTGGTACAGGCCCTCGGTGATCTGCTGTCGGTTCCGGGTGTCTTCGTCTTCGGCAGCAACGACTACTTCGCGCCCAAGCCAAAGAATCCGACCAACTACCTGTTCAACAAGAAGCGACGCATCCACGGAGACCCGTTGCCGTGGCAGGATCTGCGCGCGGCGTTCACCGAGCGCGGCTGGCTGGACATGACCCATGTCCGCCGCGAGTTCGAGGTCGCCGGCCTGCAGATCGCCGCCGCGGGCGTCGACGACCCCCATCTGAAGCGGGATCGCTACGACACCATCGCGGGGCCGCCCAGCGCGAAGGCCAATCTCTCGCTCGGTGTCACGCACTCGCCCGAGCCGTGGGTGCTGGACCGTTTCGCTGCCGACGGATATCAGCTGGTGCTCGCCGGGCACACCCATGGCGGGCAGCTGTGCCTGCCGTTCTACGGGGCCGTGGCCACCAACTGCGATCTGGACCGTTCACGCGCCAAGGGTGCGTCGCAGTGGGGCGCGGACATGAAGCTGCACGTCTCGGCCGGGCTCGGCACATCGCCGTACGCGCCGGTGCGGTTCTGCTGCCGCCCGGAGGCCACCCTGCTCACCCTGGTCGCCGCGCCTGCCACCGGACCGGCCATCGGAACCCACGCCGGACAGGCACATCCGACCGCATCGGTACGGTGAGCGCCCGCGACTGGGTCGACAATGCGGTCCGGCTGATCGAGGCCGATGCCCATCGCAGTGCGGACACCCACCTGTTGCGCTACCCACTGCCATCGGCGTGGGCGGACCGCTTCGATGTGGCGTTGTATCTCAAGGACGAGACGACCCATATCACCGGCAGTCTCAAACACCGGCTTGCGCGTTCGCTGTTCCTGTACGCCCTGTGCAATGGCTGGATCGGTCCCGGCACCACGGTGATCGAGGCGTCATCGGGTTCCACCGCGGTCTCCGAGGCGTACTTCGCGGCGATGCTCGGACTGCCCTTCATTGCCGTGATGCCGAGCTCGACGAGTGCCGCCAAAGTATCGCTGATCGAATCTCAGGGCGGCCGTTGCCATTTCGTGGACCGCTCAGCGCAGGTCTACGAGGAGGCCGAACGGTTGGCCCGCGAGACCGGCGGTCACTATCTCGACCAGTTCACCAATGCCGAGCGGGCCACCGACTGGCGGGGGAACAACAACATCGCCGAATCGATCTTCGAGCAGATGGCCCGGGAGGCCCATCCCATACCGGACTGGATCGTCGTCGGCGCCGGCACCGGGGGCACCAGCGCCACCATCGGGCGCTATCTGCGGTATCGGCGTCACCGCACTGCGCTTTGTGTCGTGGATCCGGAGAACTCGGCCTTCTTCCCGGCCTACGAGCAGGGCCGCCTCGATATCGAGACCGGGGTGTCATCGCGGATAGAGGGTATCGGCCGCCCACGGGTGGAGCCGTCGTTCATGCCCGGTGTGGTGGACCGGATGATGACCGTGCCCGACTGCGCATCGGTGGCCGCGGCCCACCATGTCAGCAAGGTGTTGGGTCGCCGGGTGGGGCCGTCGACAGGCACCAACGTGTGGGGCGCGTTCGCGCTGCTGGCGGACATGATGGCGGCCGGGCGGAGCGGTTCGGTGGTGACACTGCTCGCCGACAGCGGCGACCGGTACCGCGATACCTACTTCGATGCGGAATGGCTCAGCAGCCAGGGGTTGGACTCCTCTACATCGGCGGCGAAGCTGGCCGAATTCGAGTCCTCGGGACGCTGGAACTGATCCTCGGCGGCGTCGGATCCGCGCACGGGTCCACGCCCGGACAGGTACAGCCACAACGCCGCGACGCCGAAGAACGTGATGTAGACGAACGCTCCCAGGTCGGTCATATCGGCCTCGTTTCTGTGTGCGGACGCCCCCGACGGTGTCCTTCGGGTGGTACAACGCCGGGTGGGCGTCGGTTGCTTCCCGGAACCTGCTTCAAGCTCGTGGATGCCCCGTTCGGCACGCATTCGAAACCCCGCTCCCCAGCCTCGGGAGGCCGTTTGGCTTTCCGGCCACCCGGTGCGATACGCTGTCGTGGCTTCACTCGGGGTGTGGCGCAGCTTGGTAGCGTGCTTCGTTCGGGACGAAGAGGTCGTGGGTTCAAATCCCGCCACCCCGACTCGCAGAAGTAGGCCCTGACCGGGAGATCGGTCAGGGCCTTTTTCATGCCACCCCGCTGTGATGCCGCCCTGCGAAGGCATCCGGACGCGCATACCCTTGGCCTGTGTTCCGCACCGGTGACATCATCGCCGGCGCCGAGTGCGAGGACGGGGAGCGTCGGCGCTACACCATCGACACGTTGCTCGGCAGGGGCTCGAGCGCCGATGTCTATCGCGCGCTCGGCCCGTCCGGACCTGTCGCACTGAAGGTGCTGCGCGCCGACCCGGCCGCCGCCGACCGCGCCCGGGAACGTTTTGCCAGAGAGTTCACACTGGCCGCCGCGCTCACCCACCCGCATATCGTCGCCATGTACGAGATGGGCACGCTGCCCACGGAGCCGTCGACGCCATGGATGGCGATGCAATACATCGACGGACCGGACTCCTCGGTACTGGTCCCCGCGCCCGCCACCGACGCGGACGCCGCCGCGGTGTTGCGCGCCTGCACCCAGATCGCCGAAGCGTTGGACTACGCCCATTCGATGGACGTGTTGCACCGCGATGTCAAACCCACGAATGTCCTGCTCACCACCGACCGCCTCGACGCCTATCTCAGTGATTTCGGCATCGCGCAGATCATCGACGAGGTGTCAGCACTACCCCGCAACGGCCGCATCAGCGGATCGATATTCTACGCCGCACCCGAGCTGCTCACCGGTGAACAGCTCTCGCCCGCAACAGACTTGTACGCGTTCGCCGCCACCGTGCTCGAATGGCTCACCGGATTGCCGCCGTACCCCCGACCCACCGCTTTCGCCATAACCTTTGCGCACCTGAATGATTCACCACCGCGGTTGAGTGGCCGGCGCCGATGGCTGCCCCGCAGCCTCGATTCGGTTTTCGCCAAGGCACTGGCGAAAAGCCCTGCAGCCCGCTATGACTCGTGCACAGAGTTCGCCGGGATCGTCGTTCACACGTTGCGCGACATCCCGACCGGTGGCGCCAGTTAGCACAATGTTTACACGCTGAAAGTTTCGGCGCCTGTCGACCGGGCATACGCTCTGGCCAGTACACCCCGCGCCCAACGGTGAGCGTCGAAGACCGATACATCCAGGGAGCGATATGTCGACCGATGCCACGTATGACAATTCGGCACTGGCACATGAGGAGGAGGGGTACCACAAATCCCTCAAACCACGTCAGATCCAGATGATCGCCATCGGCGGGGCCATCGGCACCGGCCTCTTCATGGGCGCCGGTAGCCGGCTACATGATGCCGGGCCAGGACTGTTCCTGGTGTACGCGTTCTGCGGCGTTTTCGTCTTCTTCATCATGCGGGCCCTCGGTGAGCTGGTACTCCATCGCCCCTCGTCGGGATCCTTCGTCTCCTACGCACGCGAGTTCTTCGGGGAGAAGACGGCATTCGTGACCGGGTGGTTGTACTTCTTCAACTGGGCCGCAACCGCCATCGTCGACGTGACCGCGGTGGCGCTCTACGTGCACTTCTGGGGCATGTTCGAGGCGATACCGCAGTGGCTCATCGCCCTGATCGCACTGGGCATCGTTCTCACCATGAACATCATCTCGGTGAAACTGTTCGGCGAGATGGAGTTCTGGGCGTCGATCATCAAGGTGGCGGCACTGGTGACGTTCCTGGTCGTCGGGATAGTGTTCTTGGCCGGTCGTTTCGAAATCGAAGGGGCGACAACCGGTTTCAGCGTCATCAGCGATAACGGCGGATTGCTGCCCACCGGGATGTTCTCCTTGGTGATCGTCACCTCCGGCGTCATTTTCGCCTATGCCGCAGTCGAATTGGTCGGCATCGCGGCCGGCGAGACCGCCGAGCCGGCCAAGGTGATGCCCCGTGCCATAAACTCGGTGATCCTGCGCATTGCCGTGTTCTACGTCGGATCGCTGATCCTGCTGGCGCTGCTGTTGCCCTACACCACCTACCGTGCCGGCGAGAGCCCATTTGTCACCTTCTTCTCCAAGATCGGGGTGCCGGCGGCCGGCGGCATCATGAACCTCGTCGTGCTGACAGCGGCGATGTCCAGCCTCAATGCCGGCCTGTACTCCACCGGGCGCATCCTGCGCTCGATGGCCATGAACGGTTCCGCACCGTCGTTCACCGGCGTCATGAACCGAAACGGTGTGCCTTTCGGCGGTATCGCACTGACCGGCGTGCTCACCTTGCTCGGCGTGGTGCTCAACCTGTTCGTCCCAGAAGAGGCCTTCAACATCGCGCTCGATCTGTCCGCCTTGGGCATCATCTCGACCTGGGCGATGATCATGGCCTGTCAGATCCAACTGTGGCGCTGGGAGCGCAAGGGCATCTTGACGCGACCGAAGTTCCGACTCCCTGGCACGCCGTACACCAGTTACGCGACGCTGGCCTTCCTCGCTGCGGTGACCGCGCTGATGTGTTACGAGAACATCTGGAATCTGATCGCGATCCTGGTGATCGGACCGATGCTGGTGGCGGGCTGGTACGCGGTGCGCAGCAAGGTCATGACCATGGCCCAGCAACGCCTCGGGTACACCGGTGACTACCCTGTCGTGCCGCAGCCGCCGATACCCCAACGCGGGCATGGAGACCACTAGTCACCAAGTGACCTGAACCGGACTTCCAGCCCCCAACCAAACGGTTGGTACAGTTCGATGATGACCGAACCGAGTTGGATGGCCGCCCTCCTCGATTTCGACCGTGACGGTGACCTGTTCCTGGCCCCGCAGCTGGGTGTACCCGGTATGCGGCTGTTCGGCGGTCTCATCGCCGCCCAGGCGCTCGGCGCGGCCGGAGCGACCGTCGATCCGGGCAAATATCCTCAGTCATTGCACGCGTACTTCGTGCGCGGTGGTGAGTTCGGTGTCGACGTGGAATTGGAAGTCGAACGAACCCGCGACGGCCGGTCCTTCGACACCCGCCGGGTGACCGCACGTCAGAACGGCAAGGTCATCCTGGAGATGATCGCGTCCTTCCAGATCCCCGAGGACGGCGCGGACTGGCACCCACCCAGGCCACCCGGCGTGCCGCTGGAAGTCGCCGTCCCCAAGACACCGGACCTGGACTTCGCCGACTGGCTGGAACTGCGCTGTGATCCCGCAGACACCACACGGTTCGTGCTGCCGCCCTTCTGGATTCGCAGTCGCGGCCCGATCGAGGACGATCCCCTGATCAGGGCGTGCACCCTGACGTTCATATCCGATATCGGCCCGGTCCCCGCAGCCCGGCCACCGGGCACGCCGTTCACACCGGGCGTGGGCTTCGCAACCAGCCTGGACCACTCGGTGTGGTTCCATCGGCCGTTCGATCCCGGCCAGTGGCACAGCTACGAGGTCGATTCGCTGGGCAACAGTCACTCGCGCGGATTGGTGGTCGGCGGGTTCTATGACGTCGCGGGTGCGCTCATCGCCAACACCAGCCAACAGGCCTTGTGGCGGTTGTGAGCAACGCCTCGGCACGTGCCGAGTCCGACACCTTGACCGTGCCGTCGACCGTCGAGAAAGATGATCGCCGTGCTGAAGTTGCCGGAAAGTGAACAAATCGCCGCGGTTGAGGATCGTCTGGTCAAACAGTTCACCGATGTTCCCGCCGACACGATTCGCACCACGGTTGCCGCGGCCCATCAGCACTTCCTCGAGAGTGCCGTGCGCGACTACATCGCCCTGCTCGTCGAGCGCCGCGCCTTCGCCGCTTTGAAGTCCGCCCCACCCGCTTCCTGACACCGGCCGCCCGCCCAGGCAGGATGGTTCCCATGACCGGCACCGCGGGCGGACATCAGCCGTACTACCCTGCGCCACCACCGCTGCAAGCATTTCAGCCCGGCATCATCCCGCTGCGACCGCTGAACCTCTCGGACATCCTCAACGGCGCATTCGGCTACATCCGGTCGAATCCGAAAACCACACTCGGTCTCACGACCATCGTGGTGCTGGCATCCCAGCTGTTGTCCTTCGCACTGCAGGTGTGGCCGCTGGCCTCCGGCGGGGCGCTCGACCCCGCAGGCATCACCGGTCAGTACGACGATGCCGCGCTGCTGGCCGGCTCCGTCATCGGCAGCCTCGCCGGCGTACTGGCGACCTGGATCGCCGCCATCCTGCTCAGCGGTATGCTCACCGTGATCATCGGTCGAGCCATCTTCGGTGCGGGCATCACCGCCGGCGAGGCATGGCAACGACTACGTCCCCGGCTCCTTCCACTCCTCGGTGTCACAGCGCTGGAGACCCTCGGCGTCGGTCTACTGGTCGCCGCGGTCGCCGGCATCATCGCCGTCGTCGCGATCGCCCTCAACGGCTGGATCGCCTTCTTCGTCGGCATCCCACTGGTGCTCGGCATGATCGTCGGGCTGTCCTTCGTGTTCACCAAACTGAGTTTCACGCCCACGCTGGTCGTGCTGGAGCGGTTACCGGTCATCGCCGCGATCGAGCGGTCGTTCGCCCTGGTGCGCCACGACTTCTGGCGGGTCTTCGGCATCCGCCTGCTGGCCATGCTGCTGGCCGGGATCATCGCCGGCGCGGTGTCCGTGCCGTTCACCATCGGCGGGCAGGTCCTCATCGGCATGGCCGGCCCGGACGGCTCCGGGGCAATCTTCACCGGGCTGGTGCTGACGACGGTCGGTGCCGCCATCGGGCAGATCCTGACCGCGCCGTTCACCGCCGGTGTGGTGGTACTGCAGTACACCGACCGGCGCATCCGCGCCGAGGCCTTCGACCTGGTCCTCCAGACCGGGGCCGGTTACACCCCGGCCGCACCGGACAATTCGACCGATCACCTCTGGCTGACCCGACACCCCTGACACCGTGACCGGCCTGAATATCGACGGCGACGCCGCACATGACGCCGCACAGCACGAGCTCCTCAAACCGATCTATCCCAGACCGTCGCTGACCGACCGCCTGACGGGCTGGATCGACGAGTTGCTGTACAAGGCGTTCTCCAGCAGCGACTGGCTACCCGGCGGCTGGATCACATTGGCGCTGTTCGTGATCCTCACCGTCGTCGCCATCATCGTCATCGTCCGGGTGGCCCGGCGGACCATGCGGTCGACCAGAGACGGCCACGCCGCCGTGCTGACCGACCGCAACCGCAGTGCCGCCCAGCATCGCTCGACCGCCGATACCGCTGCCGCGCAGGGCGACTGGACATCGGCGATACGTCACCGACTGCGTGCGGTGGCACGTGAACTCGAAGAGATCGGCGCCCTTGACCCCATTCCGGGCCGCACCGCCACCGAACTGGCCGTCGCCGCCGGCGCCGCGCGTCCCGAACTTCGGGTCGAATTCTCCTCGGCGGCCGAGACATTCAACGGAGTCAGCTACGGCGACCGACCGGGCAGCGCCGAGGAGTACCACCAGATCGTCGAACTCGACGAGCGCCTGCGCGGAGGCCGGACCCGATGACAAGACGACGCTGGCGCACCGCGCGGACCATCGGACTGGCAATCGTGTTGATCGTGGCGGTTTCCGTGCTGGGCGCCTACCTGACCGCGCCGCGTCAGGGCGGGCTGCTGCAGGCCGACTCGACCGCACCCGACGGCGCGTACGCACTGCTGGCACTGCTGCGCGATCAGGGTATCGATGTCGTGGTGGCCGATGACCTCGACGAGGTCGCCGCGGCCGCCCGTCCCGACACGTTGATCGCCGTCGCCCAGACGTTCTTCCTGCTCGACGACGACGTTCTGAACCGGTTGGCCACCCTTCCCGGCGATCGGTTGCTCATCGCACCGTCCGGTGTCACCCGTGAACACCTGGCACCGGGAATCGACGTGGACGGAACGGTGGAGTTCGGAGGCAGGCCGGACTGCGATCTCCGCGAAGCAGTCACCGCCGGTGATGTCCAACTGGGATTCAGCGACACCTTCACCAGGGCCGACGACGGTGCTGCCGCCCGCTGTTATGGCGGTGCCTTGTTGCGCTACCAGGACGGTGGTCGCACCGTGACCCTCGTCGGCAGCAGCACCTTCATGACCAACGCCGGGCTGCTCGGGCAGGGCAGTGCCGCGCTGGCGATGAATCTTTCCGGCACCCACCAACGCGTCATCTGGTATGCCCCGCAACGAATCGAGGGGGAGACGACCGGCTCGACGTCCCTGGTCGATCTGATACCGGCGCAGGTCGGTTGGGCCGTGCTGCAGATGGGTCTCGCCGTGCTGCTGGTCGCCTGGTGGCGTTCGCGTCGGCTCGGCCCGCTGGTCGCCGAGCGACTACCCGTGGTGGTGCGGGCGTCGGAGACCGTCGAGGGCAGGGCACGGTTGTATCGCTCCCGGCGGGCCCGCGACCGCGCCGCCGCGGCACTACGCACCGCGACGTTGTCCCGATTGCGCCCGCGGCTGGGTCTGGGTCCGCGCTCGTCGCCGGAAGCGATCATTCAAGCGGTGGGAGGTCGCACCGGAGCCGACGCGCAGGCGCTGTCGCACACCCTGTTCGGAACCCCGCCCAGCACCGACGAGCAATTGCTCGCGCTGGCACGGCAACTCGACGATATCGAAAGGCAGGTCGCACAGTCGTGACACAACCCGAGGCCGCACGGGAGGCGTTACTCGCCTTGCGCGCAGAAATCTCCAAGGCCGTCGTCGGACAGGACGCCGTGGTCAGCGGGCTGGTGATCGCCCTGCTCTGCCGGGGGCACGTTCTACTCGAGGGCGTACCCGGGGTGGCCAAGACACTGCTGGTACGCAGCCTTGCCGCGACCCTGCGGCTGGACTTCACGCGCGTGCAGTTCACCCCGGATCTGATGCCCGGCGATGTGACGGGTTCGCTGGTCTACGACGCCCGCACCGCCGAGTTCGCCTTCCGCGCGGGCCCGGTGTTCACCAATCTGCTGCTGGCAGATGAGATCAACCGCACTCCGCCCAAGACCCAGGCGGCGCTGTTGGAGGCCATGGAGGAGCGGCAGGTGACCGTCGACGGCGCGGCGCGCACGCTGCCCGATCCGTTCATCGTCGCGGCCACCCAGAACCCGGTCGAATACGAGGGCACCTATCAGCTGCCCGAGGCGCAGCTGGACCGATTCCTGTTGAAGCTCAATGTGCCGCTGCCACCGCGCGATCAGGAGATCGCGATATTGCACAGGCATGCAACGGGTTTCGATCCCCGCAATCTTTCCGCGCTGACCGCTGTGGCCGGTCCGGAAGATCTGGCGGCCGGCCGTGCGGCCGTGCGCCAGGTGCTGGCCGCACCGGAGGTCCTCGGATACATCGTCGACATCGCCGGTGCCACCAGGACATCGCCGGCCCTTCAGCTCGGGGTGTCACCGCGCGGTGCGACCGCGCTGCTGGCCACCGCACGATCCTGGGCGTGGCTGTCGGGTCGCGACTTCGTCACCCCAGACGATGTCAAGGCGATGGCACGGCCGACGCTGCGGCACCGGATCGCGCTGCGGCCCGAGGCCGAACTGGAGGGTGCCGATGCCGACGGTGTGCTGGACGGAATCCTGGCGTCGGTGCCGGTGCCGCGGTAATGGTTCTCACCGGGCGGGCCGGACTGCTGGCAGTGCTCGGCGTGCTGCCGGTGCTCATCTCGCCATGGCCGGCAACGATGTTCGTGGTCGTCGCGGTGGTGATCGGCACGATGCTGGTCGCCGATGTGCTGCTGGCCGCGAGCCTCGACCGGCTGGAGCTGCGGCGCACCGGGGACACCACCGCCCGTCTGGGCCAACCGGTGCACATCGAGCTCGAGGTTCACCACGTCGGAAAACGGCGGCTGCGCGGGCAGATCCGTGATGCCTGGGCGCCCAGCGCGCGAGCACGGCCCCGGGTCCAGCGGCTCGATATCCCCGCCGGTGGGCGGGCCTGGATCGCCACCGAACTCGCGCCGGTGCGCCGTGGCGATCAGCACGCCGCGCATGTCACCGTGCGGGCGATAGGCCCGTTGGGGTTGGCCGGGCGCCAGCGCACGACGCACGCCGACTGGCAGGTACGCGTCCTGCCGCCGTTCCTGTCGCGCAAGCATCTCCCGTCGCGGCTGGCCAGACTGCGCGACCTCGACGGAATGGTTCCGGTCTTGATCCGCGGGCAGGGCACCGAATTCGACACACTCCGCGAATATGTCGACGGCGACGACGTCCGCTCCATCGACTGGCGAGCCACCGCGCGACGGGGTGATGTCGTGGTGCGAACCTGGCGCCCGGAGCGGGACCGGCGGGTGGTCATCGTGCTGGACACCGGCCGCACCTCGGCGGGCCGGATCGGGGTGGACCCGCTGTCGTCCGACCCGGTGGGATGGCCGCGGCTGGATTGGTCGATGGATGCGGCACTGTTGTTGGCCGCGCTGGCCTCGCGGGCCGGTGACCACGTCGACTTCCTGGCACACGATCGGGTGACCCGGGCCGGTGTGTTCGGGGCCTCGCGACGGGAACTGTTGGCGCAGTTGGTCTCGGCGATGGCGCCTCTGGAGCCGGCGCTGCTCGAATCCGATGCGACGGCGATGGTGGCTGCAGTGCAGCGGCGCGTTCGCCGGCGCGCCCTGGTGGTGCTGCTGACCGACCTGAACGCCTCGGCCCTGGATGAGGGCCTGTTGCCGGTGCTGCCGCAGCTGTCGGCGCGCCACCAGGTGATGGTCGCCGCCGTCACCGATCCGCGGGTCGATGCGTTGGCAGCGGGGCGCTCCGATGCCGCGCAGATCTACGACGCGGCGGCGGCCGAACGCGCCCGCAACGACCGCAGAGACATCGCCGACCGGTTACGGAGGCACGGTGTCGACGTCATCGACGCCGCGCCGCAGGATCTCGCGCCCGCACTGGCCGATCGCTATCTGGCGATGAAGGCCACCGGTCGGCTCTAGCCCGTCGGAATGACGTCCGGGGCATCCTCGACATCGCCGGTCAGGCCCGCTCGGCGGGCGGCGCTCCCGAAGTGCACGACATAGCCGAGGAACGCGATCTCGGCGACCATCCCGATGGTGACGCGGGCCCAGGTGGGCAGCGGCGACGGGGTGACCAGCGCCTCGATCAACCCGGAGATCAGCAGCACCACCACCAGCCCGCCGGCCACCGCGACCACCGCGCGGCCGCGCTCGGCGAGCAGCTGCGATCGCGGCCGGTCACCGGGTGAGACGACCGACCACCCCAGCCGCATCCCCGCGGCGGCCGCGAGGAAAACCGCGGTCAACTCCAGCAGGCCGTGCGGGGTGATCAAACCGAGGAACAGGTCTCCCTTGCCGGCGCCGAACATCAGACCGCCCGACACCCCGACGTTGGCAGCGTTCTGGAAGAGCACCCATGGAATGGGCAGGCCGAGCAGGACCGCGAACGCGATGCACTGGGCGGCGACCCAAGCGTTGTTGACCCAGACCCGCAGACCGAACGAACCGGCCGGGTTCTCGCTGTAATACGCCTCGAAATCGTGGTTGATCAACTGCTGTAATTCGGCGGGTGTGCCCAACGTCGCGCGCACCTCGGGATTGCCGGCCACCCAGAATCCGATGACGATCGCGACCACGAGGAAGCCCAGCGCGGAACCCAGCCACCACCGTCGACAGTCATAGGCCACCAGCGGGAAGGACACCGTCCAGAACCGGATGAACTCGCGCCACAGCGGCGCCCGCGCCCCGGTGACGGCCGATCGGGAACGCGCCACCAACCCGGACAACCTCGCGATCAACACCGCATCCCCGGCGGAACTGCGCACCACCGAAAGGTGCGTCGACACGCGCTGATACAGGTCGACCAGCTCGTCGATCTCGGCCCCGGTCAGATTGCGCCGCCGCTTCAGCAGCTGTTCCAGTCGATTCCATGCCGGGCTGTGGGCGAGCACGAACGCATCGACATCCACGCTGGCGATCCTAGTAGCGTTCGAAGCATGGTCATGCAGCCAGAGCCCGTGGTGACCGGCGATGCCGTGCAACTCGAGGTGTCGATCGCCCAGCTGCCGGTGCGTGCGGCCGCGGCGTTGATCGATGTCATGGTGATGGGCTTCGGATACCTGATCCTGTCGATGCTGTGGGCGCTGACCCTTGGCGATTTCGATCCGGCGCTCTCGGCGGCGGTGCTGATCATCTTCCTGGTGCTGGTGCTGGTCGGCTATCCGGTGACGTTCGAGATGGCCTCCGGCGGGCGCTCGCTGGGCAAGATGGCGCTGGGACTACGGGTCGTGTCCGATGACGGTGGTCCGGAACGGCTGCGGCAGGCGGTTTTTCGGGCGTTGTCCAGTGTGATCGAGATCTGGATGCTGACCGGCGGTCCGGCCGTGATCTGCAGCATGCTCTCCCCGAAGGGCAAACGCATCGGTGACGTGTTCGCAGGAACCATCGTGATCAGCGAGCGCGCACCCAAACTGAACCCGCCACCGCCGATGCCACCCGGGCTGGCGTGGTGGGCCGCGACGCTGCAGCTGTCCGGGCTGGGTGTCGAGCAGGCGAACATGGCGCGCCAATTCCTCTCCCGGTCGGCGCAGCTGCAGCCGCAGGTGCGAGCGGAGATGGGCCGGCGCATCGCGGGTCAGGTTGTCGCGAGGATTTCTCCCCCACCGCCTCCCGGTGCGTCCGCCGAGGAGGTGCTGGCGGCGGTCCTCGCCGAGCGGCACCGCCGCGAGCTGGTCCGCCTGCAGGTACCGCAGTCACCGGGCATGCCGCCGGGGCAGGGTCTGCCCCCGGCACCGCCGCCGCCGACCGCGGGGTTCTCGGCACCCAGCTGAAAGCACATCCCCAAAGTGGGACACGGATGTCTCATTATGGGATGTTTGTGCTAGCTTTAGCGTCATGAGTGTCCACGACATCGGCGAAACCGGCGCGCGCAATCGCACCCGGCGCGCCATCGTCGAGGCTGCCATCGGCGTCATGACCGACAACCCGACCGCGCCGCTGTCCGAGATCGCCGATGCCGCGGGCGTCGGGCGCAGCACATTGCACCGATACTTCCCCGAACGGATGGATCTGCTGCGTGCGGTGGCGCTGCAGGTACACGCCGCCAGCAATGCGGCCATCGAGGCGGCCGACCCGGAGTGCGGTCCGATGATCCCGGCACTGCGCAGGGTGGTGGAGAGTCAGCTCGATCTCGGCCCGATCATGCAGTACGTCTACACCGAACCGCTGATCCAGTCCGACCGTGAGCTGGCGGCCTTCCTGGACACCGGCGACGAGGTCATCAGCGAGATCCTCTCGCGCGTCACGGCGGAAGGGCCCGCATATCCCCCAGGGTGGTCACGGCGGGTTTTCTGGTCACTACTTCTGACCGGTTACTCCGCCGTCCGCGACGACGGCATCCCCCGCCAACAGGTCGTCGACGCCATCATGAACAGCCTCACCCAGGGCACCATCACTTCCCCATAAGGACCCCTCATGACCACCCATTCCGATGCGACCGCATCGGTGACATCACCGGCGGCCACGCCTCGCCGCGCCTGGCTGGCGCTGGCAGTTCTCACCCTTCCGGTGATGCTGATCGCCATCGACAACACCGTGCTGGCCTTCGCCCTGCCCGCCATCGCCGAGGATTTCCGGCCGCCGGCGGCCACCCAGCTGTGGATCGTCGATGTCTACTCCCTGGTGCTGGCGGCCCTGCTGGTCGCCATGGGCAGCATCGGAGACCGGATCGGTCGGCGGCGCCTGCTGCTGATCGGCGGCGCCGGCTTCGCCGTCGTGTCGGCCGCGGCCGCCTTCGCACCCACCGCCGAGATGCTGGTGCTTGCCCGCGCGGTGCTGGGCTTCTTCGGTGCCATGCTGATGCCCTCGACACTGTCGCTTATCCGCAACATCTTCACCGAAGCCTCGGCGCGCCGGCTCGCGATCGCCATCTGGGCCTCGTGCTTCACCGCGGGATCCACCCTGGGCCCGATCGTCGGCGGCGCGCTGCTGGAGCATTTCCACTGGGGCGCAGTCTTTCTGATCGCGGTTCCGATCCTGTTACCGCTGCTGATCCTGGCGCCGAAGCTGGTCCCGGAGTCCAAGGACCCGAATCCGGGCCCCCTGGATCCGATCAGCGTCGCACTGTCGTTCATCGCCATGCTGCCCTTCGTCTGGGCCATCAAGACCGCCGCCCACGACGGTCTGTCGGTGGTCGTGGTGGCCGCCTTCGCGCTCGGCATCGGCGCGGGCGTGTTGTTCGTCCGGCGCCAAATGCGCAGCGCCACACCGATGCTCGACATGGCGCTGTTCCGGTCCGGCCCGTTCACCTCGTCGATCCTGGCCAACTTTCTGTCCATCGTCGGTTTGATCGGCTTCATCTTCTTCGTGTCCCAGCACCTGCAGCTGGTGCTCGGACTCAGCCCGCTGATGGCCGGTCTGGTGACCCTGCCTGGTGCGGTGCTGTCGATGATCGCCGGAATCTCTGTGGTCAAGGCCGCCAAGCACTTCTCACCACAGGCACTGATCGTGTTCGGTCTGGTGTTCGTGGCCGCGGGCTTCATCATGATTCTGTTGTTCCGCCACGACCTGTCGGTGACGGCGGTCATCGTGTCGTTCCTGGTCCTCGAGCTGGGTGTCGGCGTGTCGCAGACCATCTCCAACGACACCATCGTGGCGTCGGTGCCCGCAGCGAAAGCCGGTGCGGCGTCGGCGGTCTCCGAGACCGCCTATGAGCTGGGCGCGGTGGTCGGCGCGGCAACCCTCGGCACCATCTTCACCGCGTTCTACCGGGCCAACGTCGAGGTGCCCGCGGGGCTGACACCGGCTCAGACCGGCGACGCGGCCGAGAGCATCGGCGGAGCGACGTCGGTGGCGCGCGACCTGCCGCCCGAAACCGCTCAGCGACTGCTGAACTCGGCGCACCAGGCGTTCGACTCGGGTATCGCGCCGACGGCGTCAATCGCCGCAGTGCTTGCCCTGACCGCTGCGGTCGTCGTCATCGTCGCGTTCCGGCGCACACCGCAAGCCCCGCACCCAGCAGACCGGTGACCGTGCGGCCGTCGTTGCACGCGGTCCACGAATCCAGGCGGGACCCGGTGAGCACAGTGGTGACGATGGCACAGGCCCGCTGATACGCAGAGAGTCTCCCCCGCCGAAAGCGACGGGGGAGACTTCTCTGCGCAGACGTGTCGGCTCAGGCAGCGGCCCGGGAACCCGAGTCGCTCGACCCCGAGTCCGAGGACGAGCCGGAATCACCCTTCTCGGAGTCCACTTCGTTCCTGTCGGACTCACCCTGGTCCGACTCACCCTTGGCGGACTCAGCCTGGTCTGAGTTGGTGTCGCCCTTCACATCATCGGTGATGTCATTCTTCAGCTCGTCCTTGAGATCGTTCTTCAGGTCGGGCGTGGTGTCCTCGGCGTCGGTGTCCGTTGCTTTCGACGCATCCTCGATGCCGCCGCCGATATCGGACGCCGACTCCTGATCGGGCTCGTCGGCCGCGGGCTCTTCACTCGCCGGCACCTCGGCATTGCCGACAGGTGTGACGGCCTGCGCACCGCCGCCACCGGTCGTCTCGGTACCGGGAATGGAGATGGTCACCGTGTCCGCGGTCGCTTCGGGAACACTGGCGACCTCGGCGGTGCGGTTGACGGTCGCCGGTTGACCCGCCTTGAGTGCGTCGACGATCACCCCGCGGATGTAGGGCACCGTCTGGACCATGAAATCGCTGATATGGGTGATCGTGTTGAGCAGCACATCGGCCACACCGTTCTGGAGGGCATTGATCACGTTGATCGGATCCAATGTGGCAATCGACTCGAATATCGACTGAGTGACATTCACGAAGTTCTGCAGCACCGGGGTGGTACCGACCGGAAACCCGATCCCGATGAAGGTTTGAGCAAGGGCGACGGTGAGTGCGAGCCCGGACTCGAACGCCGCCGCGACCAGTTCCTGCCCGACCGCAAAGGGCCGTTCCAATGCCGCCTGCAGCGGCACGGTGACGCCGGTGATGAAGTTCAGGATCGGATTCAGCCCGCTGGCGACCAAGCTGTCTATCGCGCCGTTGACATCACCGGTGCGCAGGATCGCTCCGGCGGCCTGCAGGGCAGCCGGCAGCCCCTGAACCAATTCGGTGAGCGCGGCTCCGCCGCCGTTGACCGCGGCCAGCAACTGTCGGACGGTGTACTCCTGGTTGGCGAAGATCTGCCGCAGGATCGGGAACGGATCGGCGAATTCGGTCTGCAACGTCTCCCTGATCAGATCGCCGGCAGCATGTACGACCGGTGTGAAAACCGTGATCGGGTTGTCGATCGAGGCGGTCAGGTTGACGGTGGGCAGGTGCAGATCCGCCCTTGGCGCGATCGGCGCCACTGCGATCACGCTGGCCCCAACGAGTGCGACGCCGGCCGTGACATACGGCTTCATGGTCAGTTGCATGGACATTCTTCTTTGCCATCCCTTCACGCAGATCCCCCGGACCGGACAGAACTTACCCGCAAGTAAGTTTCGGTCAAGGCGGATATGTGAAGTTTCAGGGACGGACAAATTTCCCATATCGTCAGCATACGAATTCGTAACGTTGCTGTTGAACGCGCTTTTTGCGGGCCGTAGCGACACCAGCAATCAGGGTCCTTTGCTACGGAAATAGTGCCACCTGGAATTTAATTCCTTCCCTTAGCAAGGTCGCGGGGCGCCATACGCCCGTTTGCCGCGGCAGGTTACTCACCGGTACTGACCTGCGTGATCTGGCGCACACTCGACAATGTCAGTGGTGTACACCACTGATGCTTCTGTAAAAAGCCACCGCCATCCCATCGGACACGAGCCGTACTCCGATGGCCGCTTTCAGCAACGGCGGCCGGCGCGGATGCCGGCGTAGCCGCACCACCCCAACGGCCGGCACCGGCTACGGATCGCGTGTCTCACATGATGAGACGAATGTCAGGCGTCGATCCAGTTTCCATGGAACCCGAAGGGCACCCGTTGCGGCAGCATGACGGTGGCAACCGGATCACCGGCGAAGTCGGAGGCATCGAGGATCACCATTTCACTGCCATCGCGGGTCGGGTCGTACACATAGCTGATGTACCAGCCGTTGCTTTCGTCGGCAGGCCCGGGACCCGGGACGAAGACAGCCTCACCGGACACCGATGTCCCGAAGGAGTGCACGACCGCCGAACCGGTGCCGAGGTCGTGCCGCACCAACTCGGTCTGCCCCACCGACACGGCATAGCGAGCAGGCAGCCCGGCCAGCCGATCGTCGATTCGTGGGAATTCGACGGCCCGGTCGTCGATCTGGCGCTCCGAGACGACCGCCCGATCCAGATCGATGCGCCACTCCCACATCACCGCCTGTTCAGCGAAACCGCCGTCGTTGCGCCACAGCTCCGGATATCGAACTGCCTGCAGCACAATGGTGTTCGCGTTGTCGAAGGCATTGGCGACGTGGAACACATAGCACGGGTCGATATCGAACCAGCGCATCTCACCGAAAGGGTCGTCGCGGCGCAACACACCTAAGCGTGCGCCGTACTCGTCGCTCCAGCGATAGGGCATCTCACCCTCACCCTTGGCCGCGATGTCGATATCGAAGACCACCGGCAGATCCATGAAGATGACATGTTCGGCGGTCATCGCGAAGTCGTGCATCATCGTGAGCGCACCGACGTCGACAGGACGGTCGATGATCAGCTCGCCGTCCGCGGCCACCCGGTGGTAGGTGACATACGGGGCGACGAGGCTGCCGTATCCGAAGAAATGCATCTCTCCCGTGATCGGGCAGATCTTGGGATGGGCGGTCATGGAATCGGTGAGCTTTCCGCCGAAGTCGTAGGCGCCCAACGTCTCCAACTCCTTGCCGATCTCATAGGGGAAGGAGGACTCGACCAGGGCGAGAGTGCGGCCGGCGTGATTGACGACGTGAGTGTTGGCCACCGAAGACCGTAGATTGCGTGTGCCATCGGGGTTGTAGACCGGGATGTCGACATCGAAGCTGTCGGTGCGCACCCAACGGTTGCGGTACCACTTCGCCGCACCGTCCTCGATGCGCACACCGTGGATCATCCCCTCCCCGGTGAACCAGTGCCCGGCGGCCTCCCGCGGGTTGGGCCCGTTGCGCAGGTACCAGCCGTTCAGCTCCGGCGGGATCGCCCCGCGGACCGGCAGATCCGAGGCGGTCAGTTCATCGGCAACGGGTGCGTAGTTGCCACGCCGGAAGAAGTCACCGGTCTCTGGCAACGCTGAGCCTGAGGACATGCTTCCACCATCACATTCCACTAGTGACATGTCAACAGTGGAATGAGGGCAGCTACGCTCCTCTGCATGAGTCTGCGAATGGCCGCCCTCGGCATGCTGGTACAACAACCGGGCAGTGGATATGACCTGCTCAAGCGCTTCGAGATGTCGATGGCCAATGTCTGGCCCGCCACCCAGAGCCAGCTCTACGCAGAGCTGAACCGGCTGGCCGATCACGGATTGATCGAGGTGGCCGAGATCGGCCCGCGGGGACGCAAGCTCTATCGCGTCACGACAGCCGGGCGATCCGAACTCCTGCGCTGGATCGCCAGCCCCCAGGACGATCCGCCCTATCGCAGCCCCGAACTCTTACGCGTCTTCCTGCTCGGTGAACTGCCACGCACCGAGGCGGCCGAGCATGTCCGCAGCCTCGCCGAGCATGCCGAGTCCGAACTCGCGAGACTGACCGCGCTGCGCGACAGCCCGGCCTGTCGCGATATGCCGGTCAAGGACTTCTTCGGATTCGCGGCCCTGCAGTACGGCCTGCGCTTCCAGGCGATGCAGGCCGAGTGGGCGCGGTGGTTGGAATCCGCGATCGTCGAATCGAACGTTGCATCTCGATAGTTTCCGATATATCGTCCACGTATCGAAGTGCATCGTGCATTTCCCTACCGAAACGGAAACATCAATGAACACGCCTTTCAACTCTCACTCCGAGAACTCCCCATTCGGTGCCGCCTCCTTCGGTGCCTCCCCCGGCCGCTTCGGCTTCGATCGCCGGCATGCCCGCCGCGAATTCCGTGAGCAGGTTCGCGCCCAGGCCGGTGGCCCGCAGGGACCGTTCGGTCCCGGCTTCGGCTTCGGCCCCTCGTTCGGTCCGGGCTTCGGCTTCGGCCCCGGTCCCCGCGGCGGACACCGCGGGCGCGGTGGTCGCGGGCGCGGCAGGCGCGGTGACGTCCGCGCGGCCATCCTCGCCCTGCTCACCGATCGGCCGATGCACGGCTACGAGATGACGCAGGAGATCGCCGCCCGCAGCAACGACCTGTGGAAGCCCAGCCCGGGCTCGGTGTACCCCACCCTGCAACTGCTCGTCGACGAGGGCCTGATCGTCCCCACCGAGAGTGCGGGCAGCAAGAAGACCTTCGAACTGACCGAGGAAGGCCGGGCCGCTGCCGAGAAGATCCAAACCCCACCGTGGGAGGAGATCGCCGGTGATGCCGACCCGAACGAGATGAATCTGCGGGCCGCGCTCGGCCAGCTCTTCGGGGCGGTCGCGCAGGCGAACCATGCCGCCAGCGACGACCAACAGCAACGCATTCTCGACATCGTCAACAACGCCCGGCGCGAGGTCTACCAGATCCTCGGCGAGGAGTGACTCGCTAGCATCGGGTCACGATGAACACCGACACTCTCGTCAACTACTTGGTGCCTGTCGCGGCGGCGATCCTCACCGCAGCCGGTGGCGTCCTCGGCGTCAGCTTCCGCGACGCCGACGCCTACGAGCGCCGGCGCGCCATGTGGTTGTTCATGTTGGTGGTCGCCACCGGCATCGTGACCATGGCCGCCATGGACTCGGCCGCCGGTGTCGGTAAGCCGGTCGCCGCGGCGGGGCTGACAGTCTCAGCCTGCGCCGCGGCGATCGGCACCCACTTCTTGTGGCGGCGTGTCGTTCCCGACGCAGAACCCCGCACCGTGCGGCTGGCCAGGATCGCGATCGGTCTGGCCGTGGCCGTGATCGTCGCCTCGGTGGCGCTGAGCTACGTGGCGGGCAAGGGTTGCCGCCAGGCCGAGCCGCTGATGACGACGGCGTGGGTGGAGTCGGGATACGCGCAGCCAGGGATTCCGGGCCGCGGCCCGACCTCTGGCGAGGTCGCCGATTGGTCCAAGCGGATCCACACCGAAGCAGACAAGGTCACCGCGGGTGGCATCCGCGACCGGGCTCAGCGGCTGGCCGGTATCGCCGACGAGATCGCTGCCGCCGCGGCAGACGGCGACTGGGCCCGCCAGGCCTTGATCAGCACCGAGTACTTCGACGTGCTGGGAACCCTTTTGAAGGAATGCAAGCCCCAGTGACCGGGATCGACGAGATGCCGCGAGGGGGACCCGACGCGTCGTGTCTGGACCGCCTGCTGTGGACCGACCGATCCGAATACCTGGACCGCAGCGATGTCGATCCCGGCGTGAGGCGCAGCGTCGTCGATGCATTGAACTGGACCGGTCGGGTCTTCGGCAGCCATGAGCAGTTCGCGGCCATCGCGCTCGAAGAGATCGCCGACGTTCCCGACCCGCAAATCCTGGAACTCGGCGCGGGCCACGGTGCACTCGCGACGAAGCTGCTCGAATTCCATCCGAGCGCCCATGTCACCGTCACCGACGTCGCGGACGACGCGGTGGCGGTGATGGCCGCCGGTCCACTCGGCGAGCATCCGCGGGCGATGGTGCGGGTGGTGGACGCGACGTCGATCGACACCCCGGATCGGCAGTTCGCGCTCGCGGTCTTCGCATTGTCCTTCCACCATCTGCCTCCGGCCGCTGCCGCCGCCGTGCTGGCCGAGGGCACCCGAGTCGCCGACAAACTGCTGATCATCGACCTGCCACGGCCGCCGGCCCCGGTGCATGTGTTGCGGTTGGCGACCATGCTGCCGCTGGCCCCGTTCATCCCGTTCGTGCACGACGGTGTCATCAGTTCGCTGCGCAGCTACAGCCCGTCGGCGTTGCGCGCACTGGCCGATCATGCGGGTGTCGACATCGAGTTGCGCAACAGTCTGTTCGGACCACAGATCGCGGTGGCCACCCGGCGCTAGTCTCGACCTGTGGGCGAGGAGATCTCAGGCACGGAGTTCAGCCGCGAACAGCGGCGGGAGTACCGGCGCAAGGTGCAACTGTGCCTGGACGTCTTTGAAACGATGCTGTCGCAATCCAGTTTCGAGTTCGACCGCCCACTCACCGGCATGGAGATCGAGTGCAACCTGGTCGATGACGAGTACCAGCCCACGTTGCGCAACCGGGAGGTGCTGGCGGCCATCGCCGACCCCGCGTACCAGACCGAACTCGGCGCCTACAACATCGAATTCAACGTGCCGCCACGGCCGTTGCCCGGTCAGTCCGCGCTCGAGCTGGAGACCGAGGTGCGCGCCAGCCTCAACGCCGCCGAGGCCAAGGCAAACGCCCATGGCGCACACATCGTGATGATCGGCATCCTGCCGACGCTGCTGTCGGAGCATCTGCAGTCCGGGTGGATGAGTGACTCCACGCGGTATCAGGCGCTCAACGACTCGATCTTCACCGCCCGCGGCGAGGATATCGACATCGACATCGCCGGCCCCGAGCGGCTGTGCCTGCAATCGGCCGATATCGCGCCCGAATCCGCCTGCACGAGCATGCAATTGCATCTGCAGGTGTCACCGGCCGATTTTGCCAAGAACTGGAACGCCGCGCAGGTCATCGCCGGGCCACAGCTTGCCCTCGGCGCCAACTCGCCGTACTTCTTCGGCCACGAGCTGTGGGCCGAGACCCGCATCGAGCTGTTCGGACAGGCCACCGACACCCGACCCGACGAGCTCAAGACCCAGGGCGTGCGTCCGAGGGTGTGGTTCGGCGAACGGTGGATCACCTCGATATTCGACCTCTTCGAAGAAAATGTGCGGTACTTCCCGTCGCTGCTGCCGGAGCTCTCCGACGAGGATCCGGTGGCCACGTTGGCCGCGGGCCGCACCCCGCAACTTGCCGAACTGCGATTGCACAACGGGACCATCTACCGGTGGAACCGGCCGGTGTACGACATCGTCGGTGACGGCGCCGAGGCCAAACCCCATCTGCGGGTGGAGAACCGGGTCCTGCCAGCGGGCCCGACCGTCATCGACATGCTGGCCAACTCGGCCTTCTACTACGGGACGTTGCGCGCACTCACCGATGACGAACGACCGCTGTGGACCAAGATGAGTTTCGCTGCCGCCGAACACAACTTCACCGCTGCGGCGCGACACGGTATGGACGCCCGGTTGTACTGGCCGGGTCTGGGCGAGGTGACACCGGACGAGCTCGTCCTGCGTGAGCTGCTCCCCCTTGCCCACGAGGGCTTGCGCCGGTGGGGCGTGTCGGCCGAGGTGCGCGACCGCTACCTGGGCGTCATCGAAGGTCGGGCCAAGAGTGGACGCAATGGTGCGACCTGGCAGACGAGCACCGTGCACGCGCTGCAGGAGCGCGGTCTGGCGCGCCCCGCTGCGCTGGCGGAAATGTTGCGGCTGTACTGCGAAGCCATGCACTCCAACACCCCGGTCCACACCTGGGAGATACCGACACCCTAGGTTCGTTCACCAGACACCTGGCCGATCGGGCAGGAAAGTCCGACCACTCGGTGCGTGGTATATGCAGGCCGCTGTCAATAGCGTTGTCCACCATGACAGTTACGCTGCTCGGACCGGCGCAGGTCGATCCACTGGCCCCCACCCCGGCCGGTTCGTGGAGCGCAGACGGAGTACACGTGGTTCGCGGTCGCCGACCACATCGGGCGGGCGACCAGACGGTGTGCACGCCACGATTCTGCGCACACCGCAGCGGGGATCTGCTCACCGTCGAGCACGACCTGACCCCGGAGCAGTTGTCCGATGAACTGACGCTCTGGCTGACCGGTGAACTGGGTCCGAGCGGACTACTGCACTCGCAAGCCGATTTCGAGGCGGTGTTCACCGGGATCATCCGGTCGACCGTGCCCGGCGGTCTGGCCGCCTGGGTGCGCTTCTACCGCAACTCGCTGTATGCACTGGAATCCGGTGGCGCCACCTTCTCCCCGATCCATGCGCGCGCCGAGGAGTTGGTCGTCGGTGAGCGATTGCTAGATCTCGGCTCGTGCTTCGGTTTCTTTCCGCTGCGAATGCGGCGGTCCGGTCATCAGGTGGTGGCCACCGATCTGAGCGCACCGACCATGGGCCTGCTGGACAGCGTCGCCACGGCGCTGGACCGCCCCGTGCAGACGCTGGTGTGCAATGCGACACGAGTTCCGCTGCCCGACAGCACCGCCGATACCGTGACCGTCCTACATCTGCTCGAACACCTCGCCGCAGATGCCGGTGCGCACGTGCTCGACGAGGCGTTGCGGTTGGCCCGCCGCCGAGTCGTCGTCGCTGTCCCGTTCGAGGACGAGCCGCAGGCCTGCTACGGCCATATCCGGCGCTTCGACGTGTCCGCGTTGCACGCGCTGGCCGCCCGTCACCGGGGGCTGCACGTCACGGTGTCCGAGCACCACGGTGGATGGTTGGTGCTCGATCGGGACTAGACAACGCAGTCAGATCAACCCGCGCTTGCTGGCGGCGTACACCGCCTCGGCACGACGGCTGACACCGAGTTTGCGCATGATGTTGCTGACGTGGAACTTGGCCGTGGTGGCCGAGATGAACAGCTGCTCACCGATTTTCGCGTTGGACAGTCCCGCTGCAAGCAACCTGAGTACCTCGACCTCGCGGTCGGTAAGTTGCTCACGGGCCTCACCCCGGCCGTTGAGTGAGCGCACCACCGCCGCGGCGCTGCGCGAATCGAAGGCGCTCTCGCCGGCGGATATGGCCCTGATGGCGCGCACCAATTCGGTGGTGTCGACATCCTTGACGACATACCCGCGGGCGCCGGCATGTACCGCGCGCACCACCAGATCCTCGTCGAGGAAGGTGGTCAGCACCAGCAGACCCAGGTCGGGGTGGGTGGCAGATAATTTGGCGCACAACGACAGTCCCTCGAAATCGGAACCGGCGGAAAGCTTGAGGTCCAACAGCACGACGTCGGGCTGAACCGCATCCACCATGGCGGCGGCCTCCGGTTCCGAGGATGCCTCCCCCACCACCACTAAGTCATCTTCGCGTTCCAGCAGTGAGCGCAGACCCTGGCGCAGGATGGCGTGGTCGTCGACCAAGGCCAGCCTGATCACGCGCGTGAGCGTCATCGGTGATGTCCTTCCCTGGGGATGGTGGCGACCACGCGGACACCACCGATTCGGGACCGCTGCACCGCGAAGGATCCGCCGTGTTCCCGGCAGCGGGCCAGCATGTTGGCCAGTCCGCGGTGGTGGCCGTCGACATCGGCGGCAGCGGCCAGTCGCAACATCAGCCGCAGCTTGTCCGGATCACCGGTCCCGTCGTCGGAAATCGACAGCTGTACCGAATCGGATCGGTACCGCAACCGAACGATGGCCCTGGTGGCCGCACCGTGCATGGCGGTGTTGAACAGCGCCTCACCCGCCACCCGCAGCAGCGCATGCTCTATGTCACTGGGCAATTCGGCGACCGTGCCTTCGACCTTGAGCGTCACGCGAAGGTCTTCGGGCATGTGCACCGTGGCCAACTGCTCCAACATCTCCGGCAGCGTGGATCGGCCGGCATCCTCAGGGTGATTGAGCGCATAGATAGCCGATCGCAGTTGCTCGGTGGCAGAACGGGTCAACGTCTTGGCGATATCGAGCCGCTCGACCAGATCACCGTCACCCCCGCGCGCCCCGATCTCGCTGCGGCAGACCTCGATCTGCATACCGGCCGACAACACCGTCTGGGTCACGCTGTCGTGCAATTCACGCGCGATGCGGTGACGTTCGTTGTCCAACACCTGATGCCGTTGCACGGCACCGAGTTCGCGCTGGGTCGCCAGCAGTTCGGCGTTGCGCGCCTCGGACTGGGCCAACAGTGCCTGGGATCGTTGGAACAACTCGCAGTTGTGCAGCGCCACCGCGGTCTGGCTGGACAGGATGCGCATGACGGTTTCGTCGGTGCCGTCCAGTGTGCGGCTGGTCGGTGTCCACGCCGCGAAGGCACCGATGACGCCGCCGTCGAGCTCGATCGGTACATGCGCGTGGTGCAACTCGATGACCGGTAACCGGAACTGGGCCAATTGGCCACGCAGAACATCGTTGAGCCGGTTGAGCACCGCGTCGGGCAGGTGCGGCACGGGATGCTTGGCCCCGGACAGACCCTCGAACGAATAGGCGTTTCCGTCCGCGTCCAGGATGAGATGTCGTGGCCGGGCCTCGGGTAGTGCGCCGTCGGCGAGGGCGAGCAGCACCCATTCCGCGCCCAGGTGCACGCGGGCGGCGTCGGCGGCGGCCCGCACGAGCTTCTCCGGCCCGTTGACGGTCTGCACCAGCGCCCGCGAGATGGTGTCGAGGGCGGCGATGACCCGTTCGGTGCGTTGGGCGGCAACCCGGAACTCCGGATAGAAGGTGGGTTTTCCCGACCGTACCCCGGTGAGCCGTTCCAGGTCCGGGGCGCGTGCCCTCACAGCGCGGCCCGGAACAACGCCCGCAGCTGATCCTCGTCGGCCGCGCGCGGATTGGTGGTGATGCACGCGTCGGCCATGGCATTGCGCGCGAGCACCGCCACGTCCTCCTCGCGCACGCCGAGGTCCGACAGACCCCGCGGGACGCCGACCTGGCGGGCCAACTCCTGCAGTCGATCAGCAAGGGCCAGTGCCGATTCCAGTGCCGGCGCCCGGGTGTCGGCAATCCCGAGACAACCGGCGATGGTGGCGAACGGCGCGGGATCGGCCTCGGCGTTGAATCGGACCACATGCGGGAGCAGCACGCCGTTGATGACTCCGTGCGGCAGGTCGAGCAGTCCGCCGACCTGGTGGCTCATCGCATGCGCCGCGCCCAGGATCGCGTTGGTGAACGCCAATCCGGCTTCCAGGGACGCCTGGGCCATCAGCACGCGGGCGCTCATGTCGTCGGGTCTGTCGATGGTGGTGACCAGGTTCTCGGTCACCATCACCACCGAGCGCAGCGCGTGGTGGTCGGTCAGCTGGTTGTGCCCCAGCGAGACGAAGGCCTCGATACCGTGTGTCAGCGCATCCAAACCCGTTGCCGCATTCAGCCATTCGGGCATCGTGGTCAGCAGCCGCGGATCGATGATGGTGACATCGGGTACCAGTGCCCGGCCCAGGATGGTGATCTTGGTGTTGCGGGTGGTGTCGGTGACGATGCAGAACTGCGATACGTCGGCACCGGTTCCCGAGGTGGAGGGCAGCACCACCAGCGGCGGGATCGGCATCGTTGCCTTGTCGACACCCGCATAGTCCAGGATGTCCCCGCCGTTGGCCGACAGGATCGCGATGCCCTTGGCCGCATCGATCACCGAGCCACCGCCGAGGGCGATCAGCACATCACAGCCCTGGGAGCGGTAGAACTCGTGGCCCGCGGTGATCTCGTGGTCCTTCGGATTGGGGGTCAGCGCACTCCACACCTGCGGCTGCACACCCTGCGCGCGCAGCTGCGCGACGAGTTCGTCGACCCAGCCCGCCTCTATCAGACCGGGATCGGTGACCAACATCGGCCGCATACCGCCGAGGCGCAGCGCGGAGTGCGCGGCCTCGGCCATGGAGTCGATCCCGAAGACGATCTCGGGTGCGTGGAACTTGAGCAGCCGGGTGGGCACCCGGTCCGCCACCGTCGCACTGGCCTGTTGTGTGATCCACATAACACGCCCAGCCTACGTCGCCGTTACGGCACAACCAATGTGCAGGTGGACAGGTACCGACCTACCCGATCGGGTAGGTACCCGGGCGAGCGCAGCGACGGGGTCACGACAGCGCGTGGGCCAGCTCAGCGGCCTTGGCGACGAGCTGATCGGCATCGTTGGCCACCACGACCTGGTCGCACACCTGCGCGTAATCGGGCATCGCGCAGGTCGCCTGGCGCCAGTATCGCTGTGGTTCCGGTGTCACCCAAGCCAGCCGGTGCACCCGCCGCCGCAGCGCCCGCAACTGATCCACCCCCGGGGCCAGTCCCCCGCTGCGGCCGTCGCCGACGATCAACACCGCGGTTCGGGCATCGAGTGCGTCGGCCTGGCCGGCGAGCATCTCGTCGAAGACCTGCCCGTAGTCGCTGCTGGCCTGCAGGTCCAGCCTGCCGTCGGCCAACACGGCCGCCAGCGCGTCGTCGCCGCCGGCCCGCAACAGGATGTCGGTGACATCGACGGGCCGGTCGACGAACGCCATCACCCGGCAACGGTGCGCGCGCCGGTGCATGGCCTGGGCCAGTCGCAGGGTGAACGCGGTGACCGGGCGCACCGAGAGTGAGACGTCGGCGATCACCAGCAGCCGGATCCGATCCGGCAACGGCGTCTTGGTCATCAGGCGGAACGGAACGCCGCCGGTGCGCATGCTGGCCCGCACGGTGCGGCGCATGTCCAGGCGTCCGCGACCGCGTTCGCGCGGACGAGGCCGCGGCGCGCCGCGCATGCGGCGCAGCACCTCGTGGCAGGCGAGGTCGATATCGGCGGCAAGGCCGACCTCGGCTCCGTGATCGGGCTCGGCGGGCTCGGCGACCAGACCGGCCCGCTGCGCCAATGCCTCGACACATCCTTCGACGGCCTTGGTCAGTTGCTGCAATTGTTCGGCGGTCAGCGGTTCGCCGGCGTCACCGCCGTAGGTGGCGGCGGGGTCATAGGCATCCAGCCACGCCAGGATCGCATCGGGATCGTCGAAACTCAGGGTGCCCGCGACGATCGGCGCCACCGAGTCCGCCAGATCACCCGCCATCGCCGCGGCGGCGCGGTCGACCTCGACGGTGTAACGCATGCCGCGCCGGCCGCCGTCGGATTCGGCGGATACGGTCAGCCGATCGTCGGCGCCGGTCACGCTGAAGTCGTCATCGTCCTTGTGCGGATTGAATCCCTTGGTGGCCTCGGGCGTATCGAAGTGCTGACCGACCTCGGCGGCACGTTCGTTGTACTCGGCATATCTGCCGATCGAAGTGTCGTCATCGATCTCCAGCTGGTCGGGCAGGCCCGAACCGGTATGTGCACGGCTCGGGCCCGCCACCGCATCGTCGGGTTCGACCGGGTGGGTGTCGAACATCGCGGCGAAGGCCCGCTCGAATCCGTGTTGTTCCCGCTCGTATTTGGCGCATGTTGCCCGCAGTCCGGCACGCAGCGCGGTCCGGTCGGCGGCGCCGAGCATGGCGAGCACCCTGCGTACCTCGATCACCTCGGCCGGGGAGGTCGCCACCCCGGCTCGGCGCAGCAGTTGCCCGAACACCGCGGCGACCCAGTCCAGGAGCTGCGCGGGTGTCACCGTCGCCCACCCCTGCCCCGGAACGCCGAGGTGGTGGTGTTAGCCGGTCTGGCTGCCACGGTCGCCCGCTCGGCCGCCGATGCTGCCGGCATCGAGGTCGGTGCCGGCTCACTGGTGAAGTGCCGCAACGCGATATCGCGGTCGCTGGTGAACTTGACCAGCGCCGAGAGCAGCACCGTGCGGTCGACGTCGGTGCCGAGCAGCGCCGCTGCCCTGGCACCGTCGATCACCTCGGAGATCGACGGACTCTTGCGCAACGGAAGCTCGCGCAGAGTCCTTGCCAGTTCGACGACATCGGCGACGACCGCGGGTTCGACCTGGGGGGCCCGCACCCCGACGATCTCCCGTTCCCGTTGTGGCGTAGGGAAACCCAGATGGTAGTGCAGGCACCGGCGCTTCAGTGCCGCCGACAGTTCGCGGGTGTCGTTGGAGGTGAGCACCACCCAGGGCACCGACCGTGCGGTGAAGGTGCCGATCTCGGGGATGGTGACCTGGCGTTCGGCCAGCACCTCGAGCAGCAGCGCCTCCATCGCCTCTTCGGTGCGGTCGACCTCGTCGATCAACAGCACCACCGGTTGTTCGGAGAGCACCGCCTCCAGCAACGGCCTCCGCAACAGGAACTCCTCGGTGTAGACATCTCCACCGTTGCCCATCTGCACATGCAGCAGCTGTTTGGCGTAATCCCATTCGTAGAGCACCCGGTTGTCGTCGAGGCCCTCGTAACACTGCAGACGGATCAGCCGCCTGCCGCCCGCCGCGGCCAGCGCCTTGGCCAGTTCGGTCTTGCCGACCCCGGCCGGGCCCTCCAGAAGCAACGGCCGGTCCAGCGCGGTGGCCAGGTGTACGACGGTGGCCAGGTCGTCGTCGATGACGTAATCCTGATGACGGAGCGCCTCGGCCAGTTCGGCTGCGCCGGTGAATGTCACCGGGTCGTCGCACACGGGTTCTTCGGATCGGGGCAGAGATGCGGTGGTCACGGCAACCTCCGGGTGGGGTGCACGGCGGGGGCAGACCGAGGTGGACGTATCGGCCCCCGCCGCGGCACCGGATCAGTAGGACGAATTGATGGCGTGTCCGACAACGGGGATCATGGACTCGACGGTGACCTCGCGCGGATTGCCCGGTGTGCACCAGTCGTCCTGGATGTGCTCGGAGATGGCCAGCACGGTCTTGTCGTCACCCTTGATGACCTCGCCACGACCCGCGTACTTGCCGGTGTTCATCCGGTTCTTGTCATAGGAGTCGGTGCGGACGGCGGAGAAGTTGTCCGGGATGCCGACATCCTGGGAGAGCCGGATCGCCGCCTCCACGGCAGCATCGGCGGCCTGCACCGTGGTCATGTTCCGGGTGTCGACGCCCATCGCCGTGGCCAACTGGGCATAGCGCTCATAGCGCGAGGGCAGGTTGTACTCCCACACCCGGGGCAGGGCGATGGCGTTGTTGAGACCGTGGTGGCTGTCGAAGAACGCGCTGACGGCGTGGCTGATCGAGTGCACGATGCCGAGGCCACCGGAGTTGAATGCCTGCCCGGCGATGTACTGCGCGTTCATCATGCCTTCGCGCGCCTTGAGGTTGCGCGGCTCGAAGACGGCCTCGCGCAGGTGCTTGGCGACGAGTTCCACCGAGTACAGGGCATTTCCGAGCGACGGGGCGAAATCCAGCCGGGACACGAAGGGCTCACTGCCGTGGGCGAGCACGTCGAAGCCGCAGTACGCGGTGAAGTGCTGGGGGCAGGTGTAGTAGAGCAGCGGATCGTCGATGGCCAGAGTGACGATGGTGGCCTCGTCGAAGCCGACCCACTTGTGCGGGTGCTCCATATCGGAGGTATCGGTGATGACGTAGGCCCAGGAGGTCTCCGAACCCGTTCCCGCCGTGGTGGATACCGCGATGTGCGGCGGGTTCTCCTTGTTGGTGGACTTGGCGAAGCCCTCGAACTCGTTGATGTTGCGACCGTCGTGGGCGATGACGACGCGGGCACCCTTGGCGGCGTCATGGCTGGAGCCACCGCCGATGGAGATGATGCTGTCGCACTTTTCCTGCTGATAGAGGGCGGCGGCCTCCATGACGTTGTAGTCCTTGGGGTTGGACTCCACCTTGTCGTAGAGCACGACCTCGACACCCTGGTATTCGATCTTGCCGGTCAGTTCCTCGATGATGCCCGAGCCCCGCAGGCCGGTGGTCATCAGCAGGGTGCGCTTGAAGCCGAGGTTCTTGGCTTCCACACCGATGATGTCGTGTGCGCCCACACCGAGCAGGGCACGGGGGAAGGGGTGGAACTCCTTGATCGGAAAATCCCAAATCTGGTTCAGCTCAATGGCCATCGGACGACTCCTCGCGGTATCGGACGGGTGGTGCACCCGGTAGATCCCACCGTGGACCCGCGTGGTCCGCGTCACAATGGCTTCGGCTCAGGACCCGCCGTCCGGAACGCCGAAACCGTCCGATCGGGTAGGTCATGGCCCACCTGTCAGCAGAGGCGCTCTAGGGGCGTGCGGACCACCCGCGGAACGCGGCGACGAACTCGTCGGGCGCGTCGGACTCCACATAGAGGCCGGCACCCTTGACGATCACGGTCTGATGATCGGGGAACTCGCGTTCCAGCCGTTCGCGCTCCTGGGGGCGGAAGGCGATATCGGCATCGCCCCAGATGATCAGCGTGGGTAGGTGCGCGATGGCCGGCAGTCCGGCCTCGACCGCTGCGAAGAACGTGCGACAGGACAGCACCGCACCGGGGAGCACGGCGCTCGCCTGCCGACGGGCCGGAGTGTCCAGCGCTCGTCGGTAGTGCTCCATCTCGGAATCGGAGGGCTTGCGGCGCTTGTGTCCCACCGGGATGAAGGCGCTGACGAGAAGGTTGAACCGGCGGACCAGCAGACGGGTCAGCGGTCCGCCCATGATGTGCCCGAACGCCTCGAAGTGCAGGATGCCGTTGACCGGCCACGCCCAGGTGTTGGCCAGGACCAGACGCCGGAATAGCTCCGGGCGACGCTGCGCGACGGCCAGCCCGATCAGTCCACCCCAGTCCTGCCCTATCAGGGTCGCATCGTCCAGGGCGAGCTCGTCGACGAAGGACGCCACCACCTCCGCGTGTTCCTGCGGCGCGAACCGGTAGCCGGACCGGGCCGTCGACAGCCCGAATCCCGGATAGTCCAGCGCTATGCAGCGGTAGTCGCGCCGCAGTTCCCGCACGACATCACGCCAGAGGAACGACCACGTCGGATTGCCATGCAGCAGAAGCAAGATGGGGCCGCAACCCTCGTCGATGTAATGCACGGAATTCCCGTCGATATCGACGAAGTGACTTTCGAAGGGAAACAATTCGTCGTCGACCCAATCCGGTCGGACGCGATTCGCAGTATCGGTCATACACTTGACCGTCTCATATACACTTTATTTTCTCAAGCGATTGGAGAATGGACGATGCGTCGATACGGCCAATACTGCGGGCTGGCCCGCTCACTGGAAATCGTGGGCGATCGATGGAATCTGCTCATCGTCCGCCAGCTGCTGATCGCACCGGCCCGTTACCGTGATCTTGTCGCCGGGCTGCCGGGGATCGCCACCAACCTGCTCGCCGACCGCTTGCGCGAACTGGAATCGGCGGGCGTCGTCGAGCGCCGGCTCGGCGACGGCAGCACTGTCGAATACGCCCTCACTGCCTGGGGCGCCGAACTGCGCGAACCCATCGAGGGCTTGATCCGCTGGTCCACCCCGTTGATGGTGCGCGGACCCGAGGGCGACACGTTCCGCCACGAGTGGCTGACAGTCGCGATCCCGGCCCTGCTGGCCGCCCGCGTGAAGGTCCGTGCCGCCGTGTCGATCGGTCTCGCCGGTGAGGATATGGCTCTGCAGCTCAACGCTTCCCGCGCGGGTTTCACGGTGGGGACACCCGACGGTCGCGAACTGGCCGGCACGCTGCACGGCGCGCCCGAATACATCCTCGGCCTGGCCGCAGGGGCCTTGACCATCGACGATGCGCGCGCCCTCGGGGTGATCGAGATCGACGGCGACGAGGCTGCCGTCCGCTCGATCATCGGCACTACGAACTGACGGCCATCAACGCCGCGGCGAATCGCTCCAGATCCGCTGCCGAGCCGTCGACGTGTGGTGACACCCGCAGCACGGGCCCGTCCATCTCGTGAGGTGCCCGACCCACTTCGCATGCGGTGGTGATGATCCCGTGCTCGGCGATCAACCGTGCCCGCACCGCTGCCGGCTCGGCGCCCTCGAGCGGACGCAGCGTGGTGATCGCGCTGGGCTCGGCGGCCGGCTCGACGACCTGCCAGCCCACGATATCTGCCAGGACGCCGCGGGTCAGCGCACCGATCTCGGCAAGCCGGGCTTGGGTGTCGGCAGGTCCAGCGGCGAGATACTCACCCAGCGCCAGCGAAAAGCCCAGCCGAGAACCGATATTGGCTTCGTGCAGCTCCATCGGGGCCCACCGGGGCACCAACTGTGCATACAGTTCGGGCCGCACCGCGAGCGCACCGACACCCCGGGGCCCGGCCAGCCATTTACGCGACGACGTGTAGAGGACGTCGGCCCCCACCGCACAGTCGACGTGTCCCAGTCCCTGCGCAGCATCCACCACCAACGGCAATCCGAGATCGCGGCACACCTGCGCGAGCTCGGCCAGCGGCTGGACGATCCCGCGGTGGCTGCCCAGCACCGTCAGATGAACAAGCGCGGGCGGATCGGCACGCAGCACACCGGCCGCAGCGTCGATGCGCAACCGGCCCGACTCGTCGACCGGGAACAACCGGACCTCGAACGCGTTGGCCGCCATGATCGTCAGGTTCGGGCCGTACTCGCCGTGCAGGCAGGCCGCCGTCCGGGGACCCTGCCAGCTGCTCAACAGGAGGTCGAGTGCATGGTTCGATCCGGTCGTGAAGACGACCTCGGCCTCGGTCATACCGGCCAGCGCCCGGACCGCGGCCCGTCCCGCATCGAGGGCGGGAGCCGCGGCCTCACCGGCGACGTAACCGCCGACCTCGGCCTCGTGTCGGGCATGTACCGCGGCCACCTCGATCACGGCGTTGCTCTGCCGCGAGCACGCCGCGCTGTCCAGATGCACACCGGCCACCGGCACCCGAGCGGCACGCCACTGCTCGGCCAGGCTCATTTGACCGCCAGGGACACACCGAAATCGCCGGCGGGGTCGGTCCACCAATGGGTGCGGGTCAGACCGGCAGCCGCCAGCTCATCGGCGATGCCGGCGGGCCGGAACTTGCACGAGACCTCGGTCAGCATCTCCTCACCGGCTTCGAAGTCGACCGTCAGATCCAGGTCGCGGACGTGAACCCGTTGAGCCAATGTTGACCTCAACCACATCTCGATACGTTCTTCGGTGTCGTTCCACTTCGCCACGTGGGCGAACGCGGATGGGTCAAAGTCGGCACCGAGTTCGCGGTTCACCACAGCCAGCACATTGCGGTTGAATGCCGCGGTGACCCCGGCGGCATCATCGTAGGCGCGAACCAGCCGATCGACATCCTTGACCAGATCGGTGCCAAGCAGCAGCGAGTCACCCGTTTGCATCGTATCGGCCACCGCAGCAAGGAAATCGGCGCGCGGTCCCGCGGTCAGGTTGCCGATGGTCGAGCCGAGGAACACCACCATCCGCCTGCCGATCTTGGGGATCGTCGGTAGGTCCTGCTCGAAATCGCCACACACGGTGTCGATCTCGAGATCGGGATACTCGGTGTGCAGCGCCGTCGCGGCCGCGCCGAGCACCGACGGGTCGACATCGAAGGGGATGAACCGGCGCAGCACACCGCGCGCGCGGAATGCGTCCAGCAACAACCGGGTCTTCTCCGAGGTGCCGCTGCCCAGTTCGACGAGGGTGTCCGCACCAGATACCTCGGCGATGTCCGCGGCGTGCTCACCGAGAATCTTCGCCTCGGTGCGCGTCGGGTAGTACTCCGGCAGCCGGGTGATCTGATCGAACAGATCACTTCCGACGCTGTCGTAGAACCACTTGGGCGGCAACGACTTCGGGTTCCGACGCAGACCTTCGGCCACATCTCGGCGCAACGAGTTTTCCAGGTGGGTGGTCATCGTGGTCCTTCCAAAGGGGTGAGCATCAGGCCCGTCGCCGATACCTCGACGAGGTGCCGGTCGGGGATGTCGAGCCAGTCCGGGTCGTCGTCGTAGGGTTCGCTGGCCAGCACGGTGCCGTCGGCCCGTTCCAGCGCGAACAGGGTGTCGCCCCACGTCGTGGCGAGCAGCCGCGAACCGTCCCCTGCCAGGATATTCAGCCGCGCGCCGGGATCGCGGGCGCCGATCTCGGCGATGGTCTCCCCGAGGACCGCCATGCCGCGCTGGAAGATGTGCGCCGCCAACACCGCACTGTCGACCGAGGATTCCGCATCCCGGGTCGCGGGGAGCACCTCGCGGTCGACGACACCGTTGTGCGAGAGCAGCCAACTGCCGTCGGTGAACGGCGCCGATGCCGATGGTTCGATCGGCATGCCCACCGTGGCCGAACGCACCGCCGCGACGATGCATCCGCTGCGCAGCGCCGGGGCCACCGACGCGAACGAGGCGTCCCCCCACAGCGGTTTGTCACTCCGCCATCGCCGCGGGCCCTCGTCGAAGAACCCGACACCCCACCCGTCGGCGTTGATGGTGCCGTGCTTCTGCCGCCGTGGCGCATAGGACTGCACCAATAGTCCGCTGGGCGGATCGAGAACCACCGAGGCCGCCGAAACCGGCGCCCCGAGCCAGCCCAGATGTCTACACATCCCAGGCCAACCGCAGGCCCGAGAAGATCTGCCGCCGGATCGGGTGGTCCCAGTTGCGGAAGCTGGGCCGCAGGATATCCCCGGCCACCGACCACGCGCCGCCACGCAGCACGCGGTAGTCCCCTGTCGATGTGGCGGTCTCGAAGAAGGGAACGCTGTAGCGGTCGTAGATCATCGGGCTGAATCCCGGCCACGGCCGCAGCGGCGAGGAGGTCCATTCCCAGACGTCACCGAGCATTTGTTCCACCCCGTAGGCGGACGCGCCGGCGGGGTACGCCCCCACCGGTGCCGGCCGCAATGACCGGCCACCCAGGTTGGCCCGCTCGGCGTCGGGTTCGGCTGCCCCCCAGGGATATCGACGCCGCATACCGGCCGTCGGGTCCCAGGCGCATGCCTTCTCCCATTCGATCTCGGTGGGCAGCCGCGCACCGGCCCACGCGGCATACGCCTCGGCCTCGTAATAGGTGATGTGCTGCACCGGCTCGTCGCCGGGGATGTCCTCGCGATAGCCGAACCGGGTACGGCTACCGTCGTCGTTCCAGAATCCCGGTGCCACCAGGGCGGCCTGCGTCCGATGCGCCCAACCGGCATCGGACCACCACTGCCGTGTCCGGTACCCACCGTCGGCCATGAACACACGCCATTCGGCATTGGTGACCGGGACCCGCCCGATGCGGAAGGCGTCGACCTCGACGGTGTGCGCGGGGCGCTCATTGTCCAACGAGTACGGTTCAGCGGACGCATCGACCCCCAGGGTGAACGGACCGCCGGGGATCAGCACCGACGTGCCCACCACGCCGCCCCTGCCGACCGGCAACGGAGATCCAGCGGGCAGGATCGGTGGTCCCGAGCGCAGATTCAGTGCCTGCAGCATGGTCTCGTCGTGTTGGTTCTCGTGGGAGATGACCAGGCCGAATGGGAACAGTTCGGTGCTGTGTTCCAGGGTGTCGAGCACACGGTTGCGCACATCACGGCAATAGGCCCTGGCGTCGGTGGGCGGCAACAACGGCAGGTCGACCCGGCTGGCCCGGGAATGGACGAAGGCGTCGTAGAGTTTCTCGACGTCGGGCGCGAGCATGCCCGGGGCGGCGGAGTTCCCGCCCCGCAACAACCAGAACTCCTCCTGCTGACCGATATGGGCCAGGTCCCACACCAGCGGACTCATCAGCGGGTCGTACTGCCGCAACAACTCGGCATCGTCGAAGTCCACCAGCGCCAGCGTGCGATCACGCGCCCTGGTGAGCTCGGCGGCCAAAAGGTCAGGTGTGCTCACTCATCCCCCACACGTTCGGTGATCGCCGACGCCAACCCCCGGAGCTGTACCCGGTCGCTGAAGTCGTCGGCAGGGCTTCGCCCCTCGTGCACATTCATCAGTAGCCGGTGCATCGGTACGGCCAGTTCGGCGGGCGCGTACTCGGCCGCCGCTTCCACGCAACGGCGGGCCGCGGTGTGCAACTGCGGGTCGGCCAGTCCGAACCGCGCCGCCCGGTCCCAGGCCGAAGAGACCGATTCAGTTGCCGCCCTTGCGATCTCGGCTGCGTCTGGGTTGTCCAACAGGGTCGCCAGGGTGAAGGCCACCGCAGGCCAGACCGCGTCGGGGACGCTGTCCAGATAACGGATCTCCAGCCAGCGGCGGGGGCGCACCGGCGGGAACAGCGTGGTGAGGTGATAGGCGAGATCCTCGGTGGTCGGAGACCGCCCGCCCAGCACGACGTGTCCGTCGGCCCAGTCGGCGAAGGAGACGAACTCCGTCATCGGAACCGCCTCGGGGGTGCGTACGAGCATCACCGGCGCCCGCAGCGCATAGTTCGCCCAGTCGGCCGCCGGATCATCACCACGGTCGCCGAGCACCGGTCCGCAACGTGCCGAATCGAGCTGTCCCCAGACGCGCTGCCTGGTGCTGCGCCAGCCGGTGAACTCGCCGTTCAACAGCGGCGAATTGGCCGACAGCGCGATCATGGTGGGTCCCAGCGCGTGCGCCAACCGAACCCTGTCCGCCCACCCCGCCCGCGGGCCGGCCTCCACATTCAGCTGCATCGACGCCGTCGAGGTCATCATGGCCGCGCCGGCCGCGCCGGTACCCGTCGCGGCGAAGAACTGCTCCATAGCCTGGTAACGGGCTCCGGGGTTGACCCGCTGCGTCGGCCGCAGCGGGTCGGTTCCGAGCAACACCAATCCCAATCCGTGCTCGGCGAAGTAGGTGTTCAGCACGCGGCGGTCGGCTGTCATGCCGCTGATCGCGGAGACCACGTCGGCACACGGCGGGCCGGAGAGTTCGACGGCCCCACCCGGCTCGACGGTGATGGCGCTGCCCCCGGGTAGTGCCGGTGCCGCGGCGATGAGGACGCTCAGTTCCTCCCAGCCGGGTCGGCGCATCGGATCGGTCAGGTCGAAGCAGTGCGCCTCGACCTCCATCCCGACCGTGCCCACCGGACCGTCGTGCAGACAGGATGCGGCGATCGCGGCCGCGGTCTGTCCGGACGGACAATCCACATCCCACGTAGTGGTGGCCGACATCGGAACCACCCCTCCCCGATCAGGACCCTGTCTCACTCAATCTTCCAGAAGGGTCTGACATATTCCCAGGGATTTGTTCGCCGCTACTGGCCCAGGGTGTTCTGCATGGCTCCGGCCAGCACGTTCACCGCCGGTCCGCCGTTTCCCGGCTGACAGACTTTCGCCTGCAGCAGAACGTTTTCCCGTAACCGGGTCTGGGTGAAGCACCGACGGTCAATACCCGCCTCCTGTTTGACCCAAACCGCGTCGGTCGGCGTGACCGTCCCCGCTGTGAACGTCCAGACCTGCGTCACGAAATTGTCCAGGTGCATGGCCGTCGTCTGGCCTGCGCAGCCGGTCGTCCGGTCCGTGACGCGCTGGTAGGCCCGTGTGGCGGCCTCGTTGGTCGCAAACACCCCGACGGCCTGCTTGACGAGGCGGGTGGTGTCCGTCGCCGATGTCTGGGCGAGCGCACTCTTGAAGGAGGCCAGGTCCGGGTCGGCGTACACATCGGGCAGGCCGATATCGGCCCAGTTGTTGCAGGCCGGGTTGTCGACGTAGAAGGCCTGGCCCGGCGCGGTGAACTCGGCCTCCCAGGCCAGCGGTGCGCCGACGATATTGCTCACCGAGCCCTTCGGCAGCACGGCGTAACCGACGACCCCGGGATCCGACGGCCTGGCCGAGGCCACCGGTACCGCGGCGAGGCTCGTCAGGACGGCTCCCACCATGACCGCGACGGCGTAGGTCTGGCGCATGGCACCGATCATGCCAGCGGATCAGAACAGCGTCTGGGTGCAGTAGGTGCGGGCCGGCTGCGGGTAGGGCCAGGCATAGGTGCCCGCGGTCGCCGGGCATGCCGACTGGTCACGGACGTCCAGCCGCTGCGTGACCTGCACCAGCACGCCCTGCCCGCGGTCGCGGCAATCGGCCTTCTCGACCAGCCCGATCGGCATCTCCATCAGATAGCACTGCTCGGCCACCAGGTTGGGCACCAGGCACAACCGCGCGGTCGACGGGTCGGCGTAACCGCTGGGCAGATGCTGATACTCGGCGGTCGGGCACTCACCGGCGGCGTCTGTGGTGGCGCCCACGGTGTAGCTGGGATCCGCGGTGCACGATGTCTCGGTGGCGCGGGCCGGGTCGGGGTCGGGCGCCTGACCCGCGTCGATCTGGACGCAGTCACCCACGGCGAAGACGGTGGCGGCCGCGATATCGGGTTCGCGACCGCCACACGCCACCAGCGTCGCCGCTACCACGAAAACTCCGATCAGCGCGGCAAGGCGCGAAGTTCGGCGTGTCATGGTTAGCGACACTCTCACGACTGGGCCGCGAGTGCCAAGAGTTACAGATGTTTCTTAAGGTTCTCAGCGCGGTACGGTCGTCGGCCCGGGCATCGGGCCTTGGCCTTGACCCGCACCCGGGGGTGGTCCGATCTCGAAGTCCGGGCCGCCCTGGAAGCGCGGACCGCCGGGGAACAGCACATGCGGCGGCCCCATCGGGGGCGGACCGCCCCGGTGGAACATCTCGATATCGTCGCGGGGCGGCCCGTGGTGCCGGTCACCGTCGGAGCTCTTGCCGAGGATGAAACCGGAGAAGAAGATGACTGCGACCACGAACACCGTGCCCGCCACGATGCCCACCCAGGCAGCCACCTGGATCAGCCGGTTCGGACGTGCCCGCTCCGGATGCACCGGCGGCGGAGGCGCCACGGGTGGGGGCGGCGGTGGCGGTGATGCCTGCACCGCGGTCGGCGCGGTCGGGTTATCGGCGTGCTCACTTTCGCTCATGGATTCATGATGCCGAGGCCAGCCGATGCCCTGGCTGGTTGCCACTTATGAATCCGCTGTGAGCGGTAGCTCCACCAGCAGGCTCATTCCGTGGTGCGGCGGCATCTCGACCGGGAAGCTGTGCAGATCGTCGACGTGCGCGAGCGTCTTACCGCTGAACATGTCGGTCACCACCGCCTGCGGCGGCAGGAACTCCGACCGCACGGTGCCGGCTATCTCCTCGTTCGCGAAGTTGAGCACCGTCAGCTGTAGCTGGTGCGGGTCATCGAGCTGATGCACCATCACCAGCATTCCGCGGTGGGACACCTCAGGGATGTCGATCTGGCGGCTGGTGGCGATGCCGAAGTGCGTCCGCACCCGCAGGATCGCCTGCAGCTGGCGCAGGAAGCTGGTCTCGTCGGCCAGTTGCTCGGGTATCGACCCGTACAGACTGGTTCCGCGCGGCATGCCCTCGCTGGAGTGCGTCGCGTTCGGATTGACACCCATCAGATCGTGGGCGGCACGGTGGATCCAGCGGGTGTCACCACCGCGCAGCAGCTCGCTGACCTGGTCGGCCGGCAGCGTCAACATGCCGCAGAGATCCCATCCCGACAGCGCGAAGACACCGGGCTGCAGCGCGTTGAACATGGCCAACAGCAGATGGGCCCGCCTGATCCGGTCGATATCTTCGATATCGACCAGATCCGAGTAGCCCAGCGTCGCGGCTATCACCGTCGCTGTGGTGCAGGCGATGCCGTTGGTGGTGAACACCAGGTTGTACGGGGCATCCGGTCCGGTCAGGGTATGGGTGAGGTCGTCACGGATCGCCTGTCCCAGTTGCTCACCGGTGACGTCCTGGCCTTTGTAGGTGTAGTGGTCATCGCGGTGGCCCGCCGACCAGTGCACCAACTCGTAGGTCAACTCGTCGTGGTTCTGCAGTGCGTGCACCAGTGACGCCGGGTCGACGTCGGTGTCCAGTGTGGTCCGCAGAGTCAGCCGCAGGAACTCGGTGTCCGCGGTCGCCAGCGCATGGTGATAGGCGGGCCGGTTGATGAAGTCGTAGGACAGATCCGAACCGGCGAGGCTGTTGTCTCGGATGTCGTCGATGGTGAGATTGAGCTCCTGGAAGGTGAATCCGCCGAGCTTGCGCACCATGCTGCCGATGAATTGGTTGGCCGCCTGCGACAGCGGATGGCCCTCCGACCAGCCGACGTCATCCTCTGCCGATTTCTCCGCCCCCAGAAATCCGTTGGCGTCCAACCGCAGACCGCCCGAGCCGAGATCACTGAGCGAGTGCAGCGCATCACCGATCACCAACCGCATACCGGCGAAACTGGGATCCAGCCAGTTGATCGAGGGCTGCCCGTCCTTGAAGTAGTGCAAGTACACCCAGCGTCGCTCGATACCG
This sequence comes from Mycolicibacterium neoaurum ATCC 25795, assembly GCF_000691525.1. Taxonomy (GTDB): domain Bacteria; phylum Actinomycetota; class Actinomycetes; order Mycobacteriales; family Mycobacteriaceae; genus Mycobacterium; species Mycobacterium neoaurum. The sequence continues at coordinate 40,800 of NZ_JMDW01000001.1, read as the reverse complement.
TCGACGCCGACGATCGGGCGGGTCACGCTCCAGTTGGTTTCCTTGATGCCCTCGGCGTAGAAGATGACGCGCTGCAACTTGCCGATGATGTACCCGGCCTTGTCCAGCCAGTCCTCGGTGACGGAGTCGACGTTCACCGAGTCCGCACCGGCAGGTACGGCCGGCAGGTGCTCCCAGTCCTGTTCGTCGATCTCGACCATGTGGTAGATGCCGGGATAGTCGGCGTACTTCATCTCGGCGAGCCGGAAGTCCGCGCCCTTACCGGTGTGGCCGGGCACGATGTCGTCGATGATGGTGCCGCCGTACCAGTTGGCGGTGCCACACATCTGCCGGAACTCGTCCTCGGTACCGAACGCCGGGTCGATCTGCGTGCTGATCCGGTCGAAGTGTCCATCAACGCTGGGGGTCTGCTGCCAACCCGAAATACCACCGGCACGTTTCACCGGACCGGTGTGCACCGCCTGAATTCCGATCTCCGCGAACGCCTTCCACATTTCCTCATCGGCCATCGCCTTGAGGAAGGACTCGTCCGGTCGGGTGATCAGCGAGAGCGGATAAGCCGTGAACCACACGGAGGCGGTGTCGACAGCACCGCGCGGGTTGGGCCTGGCGAACGGGTTCTGCCACATCGAGCCCTGCCCGGAGAACTGCTGGCTGATTTCGTTGGCGTCCGACAGCATGGACTGCGAGAGCAGCCAGGACACGTACGCGGGGTTGTCGCCGGTGGGTGATCCGTCCTGGGCCAACGACCGCCGCACGAAGGGGCTGCGGACCCGCGGCCGGGATCGCAGGGTTCGGGGGCGGGCCGGATGCAGGTGTTCGTCGAAGGTGATATCGGCAGGCTCGTTGGCCTGCCCCTCGGCCGCAGAATCTGTCGGCTCGGCTGCCTGCGATGACATCTGTCTCCTCCCGGGCGCCACACGGCCCCTGCCCCAGTATTGCCATACCTACCCGGCACTGAAACGTTCCGCAGGTTGACGCGGATTGACCGCGTATTGGAGTACCCGGTACGGCGTTCCGCCGCGCGGTGAGGTGTTCCACTGGCTGACGAACACCCGGAGCTCCTCGAGCGTCGATGCCGGACAGATGTACCCACCGTACGGCTGGGCCAGCCGGTTGTCGTCCGGGGCGGGCAGCTCCTCGGGCCGCTCGGGCCAGGGCGCCGCGCGCACGACGGTGGTGACCGGCGCCCATCCGAGTTGCGTCGGGTCGTTCGCCACCCGCACCTCCATGTTGCCGGTGCTGGCGTTGAAGTAGGACAACACGGTCCTACCGTCGATCTGCCGGATGCTCATCTCACCGATCCGGTCACCCCACAGCGGGGTGGGGTCGCCACCCCATCCGCGCTCGGCCGACCAACCCTGCCATGCGGCACGATCCGGGAAATGCTGAGGCGCAACGCGATACAGGGTGACCGGCGCGGTCCTGTCGAAGTTGTCGGCGACGATGTACACCCAGCCACGTTCGGATTCCGGCGTCGGCACCGGATCGTAGTAGCCGCTGATCTGCGACTGGCCGCCGCCGGCGTACCCGGCGGGGCGTTGTGAACCCGCGACAGTTGCCCAGTTACCCTGTGCGGCATCGGCTTTCACCAAACGCGACGACGCGGGCCGGAGCGCTTGGGTGGTGGTCACCAGCAGATAGTTCTCCCGGTTGATCGCCACCACACCGGCGGGCAGCTGGGAGGCGCCGGGCGGGGTCGGATCCGCCAGCAGCGGCGTGTCGACGCCGGACACGCCGGTGACGCGCAGGACGCCGGTGATGGAATCCGGATCCACATGCAGCGCGACCGGGGAGTACCAGCCGCCGTAGCCGACGCCCTGCCCGGCGAAACTGTCACCACAGACCTGCAGCAGCCGACTGGGGAATTCCATGAACTCACACAGATCGGTGGCGCCGATACCGTAATCCCCGGTGGCCGTGCCGGTTCCGGCGACCGGTCCGAGCATCAGAACCTGGCCGGGCTGCAGCCGCAGATCGGCGTGCGCCGGGGAGGCGAGCACCACGGCAGCCACCAGGACCGCCGCCGTGCCGCGGATCACAACTGAGCGGCCAGCAGTTCGGCGATCTGGATGGTGTTCAGCGCGGCGCCCTTCCGCAGATTGTCGCCGGAGACGAACAATGCCAGGCCGCGACCGTCGGGCACGCCGGGGTCCTGACGGATGCGGCCGACCAGCGAGTCATCGGCACCGGCGGCAGCCAGCGGCGTCGGCACGTCGACCAGTGACACACCGGGGGCGCCGGCCAGCAGTTGCTGAGCGCGGGCCACCGACAGCGGCTCGGCGAACTCGGCGTTGATCGACAGCGAGTGCCCGGTGAACACCGGAACCCGCACGCAGGTGCCGCTGACGGCGAGCTCGGGAATTCCGAGGATCTTGCGGCTCTCGTTGCGCAGCTTCTGGTCCTCGTCGGTCTCACCGGAGCCGTCGTCGACCAACGACCCGGCCAACGGGACCACGTTGAAGGCAATGGGCGCAACGTATTTGACCGGGGCCGGGTAATCCAGCGCCGAGCCGTCGTGCACCAGCTGCTCGACACCGTCGATGACGGCACGCGCCTGGGTGGCCAATTCCTCGACACCGGCCAGACCGGTGCCGGAGACGGCCTGATAGCTCGACACGATAAGCCGGGTCAGGCCGGCCTCGTCGTGCAGGGGCTTGAGCACCGGCATGGCGGCCATGGTGGTGCAGTTGGGGTTGGCGATGATGCCCTTCTTGAGCTGGACACCGCGTACGTCCCGGTCGAAGTTGACCTCGCTGACCACCAACGGAACGTCCGGGTCCTTGCGCCAGGCCGAGGAGTTGTCCACCACGACCGCACCGGCGGCGGCGAACCGCGGTGCCTGCACACGCGACATGGTCGCGCCGGCCGAGAACAGCGCGATGTCCAGCCCGGACGGGTCGGCGGTCTCGGCGTTCTCGACCTCGATCTCCTGGCCGCGGAAGGTCAGCTTCTTGCCCTCCGAGCGCGGCGAGGCGAAGAACCGCACCGAGCTGGCCGGGAAGTTGCGGTCGTCCAGCAGCTTGCGCATGACCTGGCCGACCTGGCCGGTGGCGCCGATCACACCGATGTTCACCATGGTTACTAGATCCCCGATCCTGCGTACACGATCGCTTCCTCGTCACCACCGAGACCGAAGGCCTCGTGCAGCACGGCCACGGCCTTGTCCAGGTCGGTATCGCGGACCAGGACCGAGATCCGGATCTCGGAGGTGGAGATCAACTCGATGTTGATACCCGCCTCGGCCAGGGTCTCGCAGAACGTGGCGGTGACGCCCGGATGGGTGCGCATCCCGGCACCGACGAGGGACACCTTGCCGATGTGATCGTCGTAGAGCACCTGGGTGAAGCCGATCTCACTCTGCAGAGAGGTGAGTTTCTGCACCGCCGACGGGCCGTTCTCCCGCGAGCAGGTGAAGGTGATGTCGGTCTTGCCGTCCTCGATCTTGCTGATGTTCTGTAGCACCATGTCGATGTTGACGTCGGCGTCGGCGACCGCGCGGAACACTTTGGCGGCGTATCCGGGTACATCGGGCAGGCCGACGACGGTGACCTTGGCCTCGCTGCGGTCGTGGGCGACTCCGGTCAGGATGGCGTCTTCCATGGGGATGTCCTCGATCGATCCGTTGACGATGGTTCCGGGCTTATCCGAGTACGACGAGCGGACGTGTATCGGAACGTTGTAGCGGCGCGCGTATTCCACGCAACGCAGCATCAGCACCTTGGCCCCGCAGGCGGCCATTTCCAGCATCTCCTCGAAGGAGACGTGGTCCAGGTGACGGGCATTGGGCACGATTCGGGGGTCGGCGGTGAAGATGCCGTCGACGTCGGTGTAGATCTCGCAGACGTCGGCGTTCAGCGCGGCGGCCAGCGCGACGGCGGTGGTATCCGAGCCGCCGCGGCCCATGGTGGTGACGTCCTTGCTGTCCTGGCTGACGCCCTGGAAACCGGCGACCAGCACGATGACACCGTCATCCAGCGCATCGCGCAGCCGGCCCGGGGTGACGTCGATGATCTTGGCGTTGCCGTGGGTGCCGGTGGTGACGATGCCGGCCTGCGACCCGGTGAAGGACCTCGCCTGGGCGCCCATCGACTCGATGGCCATCGCGACCAGCGCGTTGGAGATCCGCTCACCGGCGGTGAGCAGCATGTCCATCTCGCGCGCCGGCGGGGCCGGGGATACCTGGCGGGCCAAATCCAACAGGTCGTCGGTGGTGTCCCCCATCGCCGAACAGACCACGACGACGTCGTTGCCCGCCTTCTTGGTCTCCACGATGCGCTCGGCGACGCGCCGGATCCGGTCGGCATCTGCAACCGATGATCCGCCGTATTTCTGCACGACGAGCGCCACTGTGTACCTCTCGACCAGCCGGGGATGTCCTGACAAGGATAAGGGGTCAGCGCATCCCTTTTTCACCTCCACCGTTGTGGCCGCACCGCCGGGGCCCGAAACCGTTTACCGGCGCGCAACGCGGCGATGCTGTTGACGTAACAGAAACGGAGGTTACTGCCAGTGGTCGGCCCGCTCGGGCCGCGCATTCCAGGAGATGTAGATGGATACAGGAACCACGGCCTTCATTCTGTGTTGCATCATCGGTCTGACGCTGATGATCCCCGGCCTCGCGTTGTTCTACGGCGGCATGGTCTCGGTCAAGAGCTCGACCAACATGATGATGATGACGTTCGGCGCCGTCGCGGTGGTCGGCTTGCTCTGGGTGCTGTTCGGATTCTCGATGGTGTTCGGCACGTCCATCGGGGGCTTCGTCGGCAACATCACCGAATTCGCAGGGATGACCAACCTGCTGGAATCCATGACCACCCTGTCCGGACTGCCGATCAGTTTGTTCGCGCTGTTCCAGGCCCTCTTCGCGGCCATCACGGTCGCCCTCATCTCCGGCGCGGTGGCCGACCGGATGAAATTCGGCGCCTGGATGATCTTCGCGGCGGTCTGGGCGGTGCTGGTCTATTTCCCGGTCGCGCACTGGGTCTTCGCGTTCGACGGTGTCGTCACCGAGAACTCGGTGGGTGGCTGGATCGCCAACACCCTCGGCGCGGTCGACTTCGCCGGCGGCACCGCGGTGCACATCAACGCGGGCGCCGCGGCCCTGGCGCTGGCCATCGTGCTCGGCAAGTCCGCGATGTTCGGCCAGCTGCGCAAGCCGCACAACGTCCCGCTGACCCTGTTGGGCGCCGGGATGCTGTGGGCCGGGTGGTACGCCTTCAACGGCGGTTCGGCACTGGCGGCGGGCAATTCGGCGGCCATCGTCATGGTGACGACCTTCGTGGCAACCTGCGCGGCCATCCTGGCCTGGCTGGCGGTCGAGAAGATCAAGACCGGACACGTCACCGGCGTCGGTGCAGCCTCGGGCGCCATCACCGGCCTGGTCGCCATCACCCCGGCGTGCGGCGCGGTCACGCCCATCGGCGCCATCTTCGTCGGCGGGATCGCCGGAGCCATCTGCGTCTACGCGGTCGGGCTGAAGGAGAAGTTCGGCTACGACGATTCTCTGGATGTGGTCGGCGTGCACCTCGTCGGCGGTGTCATCGGCACGCTGCTGATCGGCCTGTTCGCCAGCGAGGGGATGCCCAACGGCGTCAACGGGCTGTTCTACGGCGGCGGTATCGATCTGCTCTGGAAGCAGGCCGTGGCAGCGGGCGCGGTGATGGCCTACTCGTTCGGCATCGCCTTCGTCATCGCCTTCGCCATCAAGAAGACCATGGGCATCCGCATCTCCCCCGATGAGGAGGAGAAGGGTATCGACGCCACGTTCCACCGCGATTCGGCCTACGAGTTCGAATTGGCCTGAGGTTCCCGATGATTCCCCGGCGACTTCGGGTCGTCGGGGTTTCCTCGGCTTGCATGTGTTTCACACAGTGATACTCTGTTTCTTACAAAGAGACGAGTCATAACAAGATGACGAAAGTTCTGGTAACCATGACCACCGATCTCGCCACCCTCGCCGAAGAACACGGCACCCGATTCATCCTCGCGTTGTTCGTCGACCTGCGCGGAAAGCCTTGCGCCAAACTGGTTCCCGTCGAAGCTGTTGACCAGCTGGCGACCGAGGGCGTCGGCTTCGCGGGCTACGCCGTCGGCGCCATGGGCCAAGAACCCAAGGATCCCGACCTGATCGCCATCCCGGACCCGTCGTCGTTCACGCCGATCCCCTTCATCAAAGAAGGGCTGGCCCTGGTGCATTGCGACCCTCATGTCAACGGTGCGCCGTGGCCGTACGCACCGCGGGTCATCCTCAAGAACCTGGTGGCCCAGGCCGCCGACGCCGGTTTCGAACCGTGGGTGGGCGCCGAGGTCGAGTACTTCCTGCTGCGCCGCACTCCCGAAGGCGGTCTTGTCACCGCCGACGCCGATGACACAGCGGCACAACCCTGTTACGACGCACGCGGTGTCACCCGGATGTATGAGCACCTGACCGACATCTCGACGGCGATGAACAGCCTGGGGTGGTCCAACTACGCCAACGACCACGAGGACGGTAACGGGCAATTCGAGCAGAACTTCGCCTTCGCCGAGGCGATGGTGACCGCCGACCGCGTGGTCACGCTGCGCTACCTGCTGTCGATGATCGCCGCCGAACGCGACATGATCGCCACCTTCATGCCCAAACCGTTCGGCGATCGCACCGGATCGGGCTTGCACTTCCACCTGTCGCTCACCAGTGGGGGCACACCGGCGTTCCCCTGTGACACCGACGATAAGGGCTTGGGACTGTCGGCGACGGCCTACGGGTTCATCGCGGGCATCCTGGATCACGCCTGTGCTTTGCAGTCGGTCATCGCACCGACGGTCAACTCCTACAAGCGGACCGGGGCCACCAGCACCACCTCGGGGGCCTCGTGGGCGCCCCGTAAGCCCAGTTATGGCGGTAACGACCGCACCCACTACATCCGGGTACCGGACAACCAGCGCATCGAACTGCGCGGCGGAGACGGTTCGGCCAATCCGTATCTGGCGATCGCCGCCGCACTGGGCGCCGGACTCGACGGCATCAAGCGCAGCCTCGATCCGGGCACCGTGGGCGCCCAGGGGCCGGCGAACCTGCCGCCCACACTGCTGCACGCCATCGACGAACTCGACGCCGACCCGGTGGTCGCCGGGGTGCTCGACGCGGCCGGCGAAGGCGTGTCCGGCTACTTCGCGACCATCAAGCGCGAGGAGTTCTTCACCTACCACGGCACCGTCACGCCGTGGGAGATCGACTCGTATCTGACGGCATTCTGAGAAGACAAGGAAGACAACGTATGTGCGGGATAGTTGGACTGCACCTGCGCACTCCGGAGCTCTACCCCCAGCTGGGGGAACTACTCTCGGAGATGCTGGGCGAAATGGCCGATCGAGGAGCCGATTCGGCCGGAGTCGCGGTCTACGGTAATCCGGCGTGGTCGCCGCCGGGGCGCGGGTGTGTGTCGGTGACCGACCTGGACCATGCGCCCGACCTCGGCCCCGATGTCGAGGTCGTGCAGGTCGATTCGACCTACCTGCTCGCGGCGGACACTCCGTCGGAGGATCTGCTGGAACGGGTGCGCGCGGCGTACCCGACGGCGTTGATCGCCGGCTTCGGTGCGGATCTGGCGGTCCTCAAGGGTGTCGGTCATCCGCGCGCGCTCACCGAGGCCTGGGGACTGTCCGCGGCGCACGGGTGGCAGGGAGTCGGGCATACCCGGATGGCCACGGAATCGGCGGTGACCCCGTCGGGTTGCCACCCCTACACCGTCGGACCGCAACAATGCCTGGTGCACAACGGATCCTTTGCCAATCACGCCACGATCCGACGCGATCTCCGACGCGCGGGGGTGGTCTTCGACAGCGAGAACGACACCGAGGTGGGCGCTCGTTTCGTCGCACAACAGCTGGCCGACGGCCGGGATGTCGAGACCGCACTGAAGGAACTGTGCGCCACCTTCGACGGTTTCTACACGTTGCTGGTGTCCAACCACGATTCGTTCGCCGTGGTGCGCGATGCCATCGCCTGTAAGCCGGCGGTGATCGCCGAGACGCCCGACTGGGTGGCCATGGCCAGCGAGTACCGAGCGTTGTCCGGGCTACCCGGGGTCGAGGCGGCAAAGATCTGGGAACCGGAGCCGGAGGTGGTCTACGCATGGACGAGATGATGACCCAGTCAGTGCATTACGACCTTCGCACGACACCTTTGCGCGAGGTCAACAAGGCACTGCACAACGCAAGTCCCGGCAGCGCCTACGTCATCGACAATCCCGACGGCGCACACAATGTGGCCGTCGGGCTGGACGCCCCGGTGCGGGTGACCGTCAACGGACACGTCGGCTACTACGCGGCCGGGATGAACCAGCACGCCGAGATCGTCATCAACGGAAACGCCGGCACCGGTGTGGCCGAGAACATGATGAGCGGCAGCGTCCGGGTGACGGGCAACGCCTCGCAATCGGCCGGAGCCACCGCGCATGGCGGTCTGCTCGTCATCGAGGGTGATGCCGCCGCCCGCTGCGGCATCTCGATGAAGGGCGTCGATATCGTGGTGGGCGGCAGCATCGGTCACATGAGCGCGTTCATGGCCCAGGCCGGCAGGCTGGTGGTGCGCGGCGATGCCGGTGAGGCACTGGGTGACTCGATCTATGAGGCGCACATCTACGTCCGCGGCGCGGTCGCTTCACTCGGCGCGGACTGCATCAAGAAGGACATGCGTCCCGAGCACCACACCGAGCTTGCTGAATTGCTCTCCGCAGCCGGATATTCCGATGACACGTCCGAATACAGCCGGTACGGCTCGGCCCGAAATCTGTACCACTTCCACGTCGACAATGCGAGTGCCTACTGATGCGTGAATCCGCCACTTTCGATCGCAACACCATCGCCGATATCCAGCGTGCCGCCGAGACCGGCATCTACGACATCCGCGGCTGGGGTGCCAAACGCCCCTTACCGCATTTCGACGACCTGCTGTTCCTGGGGGCGTCGATGTCGCGCTACCCCCTGGAGGGTTACCGCGAGCGCTGCGGCACCGATGTGGTGCTCGGTTCCCGCCACGCCAAACACCCTCTACACCTCGATATCCCGGTCACCATCGCCGGAATGAGCTTCGGCGCACTGTCCGGACCGGCCAAGGAGGCGCTCGGCCGCGGGGCCAGCGAGGCAGGCACCTCGACGACCACCGGAGACGGCGGGATGACACCCGAGGAACGCGGTCAGAGCAAGAACCTGGTCTACCAGTACCTGCCGTCGCGGTACGGGATGAATCCCGACGATCTGCGCAAGGCCGATGCCATCGAGATCGTGCTGGGCCAGGGCGCCAAGCCCGGCGGCGGCGGAATGTTGCTGGGACAGAAGATCTCCGAGCGCGTCGCGGGTATGCGGACCCTCCCCGAAGGAATCGACCAGCGCAGCGCGTGCCGACATCCCGACTGGACCGGCCCTGACGATCTGACCATCAAGATCAACGAGTTGCGGGAGATCACCGATTGGGAGAAGCCCATCTACGTCAAGGTCGGTGCCACCCGCACCTACTATGACGTGAAGTTGGCCGTCCACGCCGGTGCCGATGTGGTCGTGGTCGACGGTATGCAGGGCGGAACCGCCGCCACCCAGGACGTGTTCATCGAACACGTCGGGATCCCGACCTTGGCCGCTGTCCCCCAGGCCGTGCAGGCTCTGCAGGAACTCGACGTGCATCGGCACGGCGTGCAGTTGATCGTCTCGGGCGGCATCCGCACCGGCGCGGACGTCGCCAAGGCGCTCGCGCTCGGCGCCGATGCCGTCGCCATCGGCACCGCGGCGCTGATCGCGCTGGGCGACAACCACCCCCGCTACGAGGAGGAGTACCGCAAGCTGGGCAGCTCGGCCGGTTTCTACGACGATTTCCAGGACGGGCGCGACCCCGCGGGGATCACCACGCAGGATCCCGAGTTGGCCGCCCGGTTCGACCCGATCGAGGGCGGCCGGCGGCTGGCCAACTACCTGCGGGTGCTCACCATGGAGGCGCAGACCATCGCCCGGGCGTGCGGTAAGGCCCACGTCACCCATCTGGAACCGGAGGACCTGGTGGCCATCACCATCGAGGCCGCCGCCATGGCCCGGGTGCCGTTGGCCGGAACGAACTGGATACCGGGCCAGTGAGTGACACCGCAGACGTCGTCATCGTCGGCGGCGGGTTGGAGGGCGCCGCGACGGCGTGGGCGCTGAGCCAGCGCGGGGTCACCGATGTGTTTGTGGCCGAGCGCAACACGGTCGGCTCGGGCATGACCGGTAAGTCCAGCGGGATCGTGCGCTGTCACTACGGGGTCAGCTCACTGGCGGCGATGGCGACCTCAAGCCTCGACGTCTTCGAGAAGCCCGAACAGTTCCTCGGTGAGCACGCGACCGACATCGGTTTCCGGCAGACCGGGTACGTCGTCGGCGTCGGCGAACCCAATGTCCAGGCATTACGCAGCAGCCTGGCCGCGCAGCGCGCGGTCGGTGTACAAACCGAAGAGATCGGCGCCGACGAGGTGGCCGCGATGTGGCCGTCGGCGAACCTCGAGCCGTTCGCCGCGTTCGGGTGGGAGGCCCGCGGCGGCTACGGTGACGCCTACCAAACGGCGCAGGCCTTCGCCGTGTCCGCCCGTGCCGCCGGTGTACGAATCAGGCAGGGCGCCAACGTCACCGAGCTACTGCTCGACGGTGACCGGGTCACCGGCATCCGGCTGGCCGACGGGACGGAGGTGTCCGCGGGCACCGTCGTGGTCGCCACCGGCGCATGGACGCGACCGTTCCTGGCCGGTGTCGGCGTCGAGGTGCCGATCCGCGTGGTGCGCGAACAGATCGTCACGATTTCCCCCGGGCTGAACCTGGGGCCGGTGCCGGTGTTCTCGGATCTGGTCTCCCTGCAGTATGTGCGGCCCGAGTTGGGCGGGGAGATCCTGTTCGGCAACAGCGATCTCGCACACTGCGAGGATGCCGATCCCGACGATTACCTGAACCGGGCCACGGACAGCTTCGTCGAGATGACCGTGCAGAAGGTCGGTGACCGCTTCCCCGGCCTGGTCGACGCGTCGATCTCCGGGAGCTACGCCGGCTGCTACGACGTCACGCCGGACTGGAACCCGGTGATCTCCGCCGGTGGGCTGGACGGCCTCATTGTCGCGGCCGGGTTCAGCGGGCACGGGTTCAAGATTGCCCCCGCGGTGGGGCGGCTGGTGGCCGACCTGGTGACCGAGGGTGCCAGCTCCGACCCGCGCATTCCGGAGACCGACTTTGCACTGTCGCGGTTCGCCGATGGCACACTGCTCAGGAGCCCGTATCCGTACGTCGGAGCCGGGGAGATGCGCTAGAGCACAGGGGGCACACCGTGAGCGACGTTCCGCTCCTTCGCAACCAGTCCGGGACCGCCCGCGAGCGGGACCCGCAGGAGCCGGTCGAGGAGTTGGAATTCGAGGCCGCGATCGGTCGCAACGTGCGCCAACTGCGTCAGCAGCACGGCCTGACCGTCGCCGAGATGGCGGCGCGGGTGGGGATCTCCAAGGCCATGATGTCCAAGATCGAGAACGCGCAGACCTCGTGCAGTCTGTCCACCTTGGCGCTGTTGGCCCGCGGCCTGGACGTCCCGGTGACCAGCCTGTTCCGCGGCGCGGATGTGGAGCGGCCCGCGGCGTTCGTCAAAGCCGGTACCGGAGCGGCGATCGTGCGCAACGGCACCAAGCAGGGCCACGAGTACCAGCTGCTGAGCTCACTGCGCGGTGAGCACAAGCGACTGGAATGCCTGCACGTCACGCTGACCGAGAAGAGTCAGACCTACCCGTTGTTCCAGCATCCCGGCACCGAGTTCATCTACATGCTCGAAGGCGTCATGGACTACAGCCACAGCCGGTCGGTGTACACGCTGCATCCCGGGGACTCGCTGCAGATCGACGGCGAGGGCGCGCACGGCCCGGTGGACCTGGTGGAGTTGCCGATCCGCTTCCTGTCGGTCATCGCATTCCCGGATTCGCAGGTGTAGTTCTGCGGTTACCGGCCCTAATGTTCCCCTGACAGCGCCGTCATGGATATATAGGCGCGACGACGCTCTCAGCGGAACATTGCGTGGCTAATGAGCTTCGGCCCCGCCGTTTCTTTGCAAGCCGTCGCTCGATAATCCCTCTCTGACCAAGCGCTCGAGTTGTTCGTATGACATCGCAATTCCGTGTGAGAAGGTGATCGCATCGCCTCGACCCATCCAGCACCGTGGGACTCTTTCGCCCTTCACGGTGATGGACATCCTTCCGGGAGAGTTTTCGGGGTCGGGTTGCGAAAGAGTGACCCGCTGGTCCGCCCCCTCCCTCTGCCATCGGGCTCGAAGCGATCCGCCGCTGGCATCGGTGAGCGCAGCTTGGCTGATCATGAACAGCAGGTACTTCTCGAGATCATCGAACTGACTAAACATCCAATACCGTTCTCGCGAACCACGTTCCTCCACATCGATGAAGAACGCCTCCGCCTCAGCGACGACGAAATACTTCAGATCGCCTGCTGCACTGCCGAATGTGAAGATGCCGTCTTGTACACGAGGTGGGTCCGCGCCCCAAAAAACCTCACCAACAGTTTTCCACTTGGCGGGAGTCCGGCCTTCATCACCAGGAACGCGCCCTCGCGACCGCAGATAGCAGCTTTGCCATTCGTACCAGGCGCGCACCGTTCGCCGGTATTCGGAAGGAAAGCCATCAATCACTGGGCATCACCGACTCGATATCGCTAGGTTCTAGCCCTGATGGCTTCCACCGTCGCAACCGCCGCGCGGCTGATGAACTCGTCGTCTCGCGCCTCGCCATGAATGTTCCACCGCCAACTGCCGACGTATGTCATCTTTCGATCCGTCATGCCGGGGAAGCCGATAACGAGCTCTGGTGACTCCGGCACCGGTTCCGCTGGTTCAGCGATGCGCTGCAGCATCTGCGTGACCACTTGAGGTGAGTTCCCCACATACGCTGGTAGCAGGTCTGCGTGTCTGCCGATCAGGTATGCGTCGGGCGGGCCCTCTCCCCGAATACTGCGGTTGATTGCGATCCATGCCCGGGTATATCCGCGCGACACCAAGAGCCCATTGGTAGATGCCGTAACTGAGGCATCCAAATCACTCACGGCGGTACTGAACACTTCTAGGGCGTCGTACGGGTATACGTACAGCGACCTCGTAGCAGCGCAGCCACCCACCTCCCACTTTCGTGCGTATGGTGCCGAAAGATCCTGCCCCCTACGTATTGTCGATCGTAATGCCGCGCTGATCGCAGCAGGATCGCCTGAAATGTCCACGATGGTCAGAACGGAGTTCCACAATTGGTACCGGGGTGCTGCAGCAGCAAATCGCCGCGTTCCCGGCGCCGGCACTCTTGCGCGAATCTCGCTGCTGCAAAGCTATTTTGAATGAACAGTTTGTATGCTGGCGGCGTGACCGCGGAAAGCTCTTCGTAGTCGAGCACACCGTTGCTGACCGGAATCGCAAAGTAGTGGCAACCGGACTTGGTGTCGACTCCCAGCGCATAGCGATCGACGCTCGAAAAGTGGGTGTCCTGAAAGCTGGTCACCGGACTCCGATCGCACCGGCGAGCAACTGACTATAGGCCAAGCGGCCAAGCAATTGATAACAAGCTTCAGATTCGGTGTTCAGACACGCCAGGCTATTCTTGTTCCCCCGCTTGTACGAGAACACTTCCCATTGTCCCTCATCAGACCTCTCTACGCACCGAGCGAGATCAGCATGACGACCGAGTGCAACTAACGGCGAAGGAACACCGATCGCGGCCAGCGCCTTGCGCAGTTCAGTCAGGTTCATCAGCGCCGCCCCGCATAGGCCCTACGTGAGAGCTTCGTACTGGCATGGTCACTGACCGAACCTGCTCACGATTCCCGGACAGTAAAAAGCGGGCGCCCCGAAGGATCTAAGTACGACGCCTTCAGCGCCTCCACAGACGACGCGAGATAGTAGGAAAGGCACACCAACTCCGCTGTACCCACGATCTTTCCGGACGCAGTGATAGCGACCGGAGAACCCACGGCGTCGATCAGCGCGAGGCTCTCTCGCCCTTCCAAGGTGGCAGTTCCGATGCCGTAGCCAGCCGCTACCTCATCTGCGGACCGTGGGTACCTCAATATTGGAAGGCCCAATGACGAACGAATCGACAGTCCACACTTTCCATAAAAGTAGAGCTCGATCATGTCCATCGACTCGGCCGCAAAGACCAACTCCTCCGGCGCCATTCGATCCGAGGAAGTCACGATGTACCACCCGCCGGCTTGCTGCCCAATGAAGTAGCGAATCTCGCCATTGTTCGCCCACACAACTGACCGATCATCTCCACCGGCAGTATCTATCCTCGCCGGTGTCGACCCTTGGGTCACTTGGTAGCCCGCCTGCTGGGCCCACTCCACCAGATCTTGCGATAGATCGAACGTTTGGGTCATCGTCGTATCACTCCGTCGTCGATTGTGAGTAGCTGTTCTATCGGCCAGAACTGCTTATTCTCGTCCATGATCCTGACCTGCAGCCCTCCCCCAGGCTGTCCTACGCCGGACGCAATTTCCGATACTTCGATCTTCCAGCCTTCGGGCAGGTGGTCCAATGTGTATGTGTTGTACGGCTGGCGCAAACTATCCACATGCATTGCGCGTTCCTCCCAGCTGGCCGGGCGACCATTCTCGATAAGCCCGAGATACTTGCCTTTGTCGTCGCCGATCCGGTCGAACTGATTTCCGTAGTCTTTGACGAATTGTTCGAAATCGCTGTAGGCCACTCGCGTCCCCGCCACCGCGCCTCCATTATCGGGAAAGTTAACCCAATGCTCTCCCTTAGGCCCCAGCTTGTTGAACTCCTCCGCATAGCTGCGAGCGGAGTAAGGATCCCCGTTCGCATCCCGACCGAACGGAGCAGAAGGATCTTGCATCAGGTCCGCAACGGCAGGTGTGATCCGATCCGGATCAACCGGATCGTCTGGAAACTGCCACGGTTCATAAGGCTCTTGACCGGTGAACTCATCTGGTAGACGCTCCCATCCCGGTCCTTCGGCGTCATGCGTCCGCACCGGGTCATGGTGATCTCCGGGCTCTGCATGGTTCGGAGAGGAGTCAGTCGGACTGCTAGATCCGTCACCGCTCGAAGAATGCGATTCGTCGGGACGCTGAGACATCCCGTCATCTGAGTTATGCGCACCTCCGCCCGATTCCGACGAACTCCCCGGTCCTTCCCCTCCGCCGGAATGCGAACCACCTCCGGACTCCGACCCGCCGCCGCTGGACACCGGGCCCGGCCCATCGTCACCACCGGACTTGGTCGGTCCGTCCGAGCCGGGCGACTCGGCCGGCGGCGACGAGTGCGAGCCATCCGCAGGTGCATCCCCACCAGAAATGGGCGAACCACCCGTCGGCACAGGGCCGTTTGATGACGAACCCCCTGAGGCCGCACCGCTCGATCCGTCACTGCCGCCATGGGTTGGCGACCCACCTGCCGGTACAGGGCCACCCGATGCTGAACCGCCGGACCCCGCACCGCCACCATGGGTCGGACTGCCACCGGTGGGCGCCGGCCCACCCGTCGACGGAGAGCCCGGGCCGGCACCATTCGCATTGCCCCCAGAACCATTGGGCGACGGCGCGTTTCCTGTCCCTGGGCCGGACCCACCGCCCGGCGACGACGGCCCAGCCGGTTCACCGGTCTGCGGTCGCACCGGTGGACTGCCGTTGGGCGAACCCGAAGACCCTGGGCTTCCGCCCGGCGGATTCACCACCGACGGCGGAACTCCAGGCGGCGGAGTGAACTCCGGAACGTGAGGTGCGCCAGGATTGTCCGGCAGGTCGGGAAGATCCGGAGTGCCGCGACCGCCCAATCCCGGTAGTCTACCGAGCCGGCCGAGCTCGCCCTTCTCCAGCAGGTTGCGGGTTGCGGCCAGCCCCTTGGCCACCGCGCCTCCCTTGGCGAGCGCACCGCCGGGAATGAACAGGGTGGCAATGTTCCCCACGGCTTCGCCGAAGCCCCGGCCTGGATTCTCGCCCTTCCACTCATCGAGTGCGATGAATTCGCTGCCCGACTGTATGAGGACATCGTCGATCTTGCTCGGATCCTTCGCAATCATGATCGCGGTGTCCGCCAGGTTCTTCCACGTGTCGAGATCAGCAAGCGCCACGGTGCCGGACACCAGACCGATGACCGCCACCGCGCCGCCGACCTGGATATCGGTGTAGAGGTCCATGACATTGGCGATCGCATTACCCGCACCTTCGCCGAAAGTCTCGACCAGAATCGGTCGTGCCCATCTGTTCAGTGCATCGGAAGCTTCTCCCAGCAAGGTCCCCAGCTCATCGAGGAGGCCGAGCACACCCTTGACCTGACTCTGGAAGTTCTCCAGCACGGTACTGACATCGTCGGCGATTTCGCGCAGCACCTTGTCGCCGTCTCCGGACAGCAGGCCCGTGACCGTGTCCCACAAACCGTCCAGCGAGATCCGATTCAGCAGGTCACGGATCGCATCCTGGGTCTGCTGCACACTACTGGCGAAATCACTTACCGAAGTGGCGATTTCATCGGCAGCGCTCGCCAAATTGGTGGCCGAACTGCCAATCTGCGACAACGCATTCGCGATGTCCGCACCCTCGGGAATGTTCTGCGCACCGACGCTTGCCTTGGACGCATTGAGTGCCGGCTCGAAAACTCTCAACCCCCGTGCAATGTTGCGCCATTGCGCAGCAGTCACATTCATCATCCCGGAATTACCGGAGGGCCAGGTGAGTGCAACCCCCGCCGCAATGCCGATCACCGGAATCATCCGGATAAACGGCTGAATCACGTACCACTTCCCCGGCGGCGTGACCAGACTTCCATTGGGGCCGTAGGGCGCGTCGGGCACCGCGGTCTTCTCGGGTTGCCCGCTGACACTTCCTGTCGGGCCCGCACCACCGGCGACCGAAGCCTGATCGGCATGTTGGTAGTTGAACCCCGTCGCCTCCAACATGACGCCGACATTGTTGAACGCATCGGTAATCTGCGCCAGAAGCTTGCCGAAGTCGTCCGCTTGGCGGCTGTACTTGATGCCGAAACTCAGTCCCGCCGGATCGCCGCCGGATGCGATGCCACTGGAAAGTGCCTGACCGAGCGCATCCGAGAGCGCCCCCAGTTGAGTCCCCAGCGCACCGACGTTCTTGCCGGCATCGATCAGGGTCTGTGGTTCTACCTCGATCCGCACCGACTCAGCCCGCCCACATCTTTCCGTTCTTGTCGACGGCGTCGGCGTAGTTCTTGCGCGCGTTGTCAGCGACCTGGCGCAGCGACTCCAGCGACTTCTTCATCTGCTCGGCCCCGTCCTCCCACTGCTGCTGGGTCTGCGCCTGGGTGTCCGACGCCTGCCCTTCCCAGTTGGCGCGCAGCGCGGCGACTGCCTGGTCGATCTCCTCGAGTACCTCGGCCACCTCGCGGCCGAACTCCGCCATATGGTCGATGGCGCCCTGCAACTGTGGAAAGTCCACCACCAGCTTCGTCATCACAACCTCCTACCGGGTGCGGACTCGGGACCGGACGTGTCAGGATCCGCACGCTCGGGCTCCACCGGCGCTGCCGAACCCGGCTCGGTACCGGCGGATGCTCCCTCGGGTGCCTGTGCCTCGGGCTTTTCTTCCTCGGCTTCTTCCTTGGCGGCCTCCGCAGCGGCCGCAGCCTCGGCTTGCTGCGCCATCTCGATACCCGCCTGCACCGCCTGCTGGGCCGCCCCGGCCGCAATCTGCCCGGCTTGGACCAGGCCCGCGGTCAACTGGCCTGCCATCTGCGCGGGAATCGCTCCCAGCTGCGACAACGGCTGCACCACCTGGCCGAGATTCATCGAGTCGGCCAGGCTCCCGGCACCACTGGCCTGCCCGCTCGACGCGCCGGCCGGGGCAGCCGAGCCGCCGGTCGATGACGCAGCGCCCGCCGGCGCACCGCCACCCGCCGCACTGCCACCCCCGGTCCCACCTCCGCTGCCGGTACCGCCACCACTGCCGCTACCGCCCTGCATGGACGACTCCAGCGCTCGACCGGCCTCTTCGTCCTGGGCCGCGTAGACCCGGCCCGCCTCATCCAGAGCATCCGACATGGTCTGCAGCGCGCGGACCACCTGCCCCGCCCCGTTGTGCCACTGATCCCAGTACTTCCCGAACGCGGTGGCGGCCTCGCCCTTCCAGCCTGATGACAGTAGGTTGCTGGTCTCCAGGTCGACCGACGACAGACCGTCCTGGAGGCGCTGAGCGGATGCGCGCAATCGACCAGCCGCGACGTGCAGTTCCGAGGTGACCACCTCGACCGACCCGCTCATCTCACCCCCAACTGGTTCGCTTCCCTTAGCACCCTAAGCCGGGTTCACTCCGCTGGATCGCACCAATTCGGGGACGCCGTTTTGGCTGACGGGCCACCCGGAGTACAGTTGCCGACGTGCAGCGGGTGCTCCTTCTCGGACGCCGCGACGGGGTCTGATCCAGACTGGCTTCCCGTCGCGGGTTTTCGCGATGCGCCGGTCTGATAGCAACCACAAGACCCCGGAGCCACCACAATGACCAGCTTCAGCAAGTCCTCAGTAGATTCTCCCGACGCCTTCTCGTCGGTGCGCACCATCAACACCCCAGCGGGCGCCCCCAACCCCGGCCAGCCGGCGTGGAACACCCAGCGCGGCTCGTCCATGCCGGTCAACCGGTACCGATCGTTCGCCGAAGAGGTCGAACCGATCCGCCTGACCGACCGGACCTGGCCGGACAAGGTGATCGACACAGCGCCCTCCTGGTGTGCGGTGGATCTGCGTGACGGAAACCAGGCACTGATCGATCCGATGAGCCCGGCCCGCAAACGCCGCATGTTCGACCTGCTGGTGCGCATGGGTTACAAGGAGATCGAGGTCGGTTTCCCTTCGGCCAGTCAGACCGATTTCGACTTCGTCCGCGAGATCATCGAGCAGGGTGCCATCCCCGACGATGTCACCATCCAGGTGCTGACCCAGTGCCGGCCGGAACTGATCACCCGTACCTTCGAGGCCTGCTCGGGCGCTCCCAAGGTGATCGTGCACTTCTACAACTCGACCTCGATCCTGCAGCGCCGCGTGGTGTTCCGCGCCGACCGTGACGCGGTCAAGGCGATCGCCACCGACGGCGCGCGGATGTGCGTCGAGGAGGCCAAGAAGTACCCGGACACCAAGTGGCGCTTCGAGTATTCCCCGGAGTCCTACACCGGCACCGAGCTGGAGTACGCCGTCGACGTCTGCAACGCCGTCGCCGACATCGTCAAGCCCACTCCCGATGTACCGCTGATCATCAACCTGCCGGCCACCGTCGAGATGGCCACCCCCAACGTGTACGCGGACTCGATCGAGTGGATGAACCGGCACCTGGCTCCGCGCGACTCCATCATCCTGAGTCTGCACCCGCACAATGACCGCGGAACCGCGGTTGCGGCAGCCGAATTGGGTTACCAGGCCGGAGCGGACCGGATCGAGGGCTGCCTGTTCGGCAACGGCGAGCGCACCGGCAACGTCTGCCTGGTGACGCTGGGCCTGAACATGTTCAGCCGCGGTGTGGATCCGCAGATCGACTTCTCCAATATCGACGAGATCCGCCGCACGGTCGAGTACTGCAACCAGCTGCCCGTGCACGAGCGGCATCCCTACGGTGGCGATCTGGTCTACACCGCCTTCTCCGGAAGCCACCAGGACGCCATCAACAAGGGCCTGGACGCGATGAAAGTATCTGCCGACGAACAAGATTCGGATGTAGACGACATCCTGTGGCAGGTTCCGTACCTGCCGATCGACCCCAAGGACGTCGGGCGCACCTACGAGGCCGTGATCCGGGTGAACTCGCAGTCCGGCAAGGGCGGCGTCGCCTACATCATGAAGGCCGACCACGGGTTGGCGCTGCCGCGTCGGCTGCAGATCGAGTTCAGCCAGGCCATCCAGCAGATCACCGACGGCGAAGGCGGCGAGGTCTCGCCAAAGGAGATCTGGGACGCGTTCTCCGAGGAGTACCTGCAGCCGATCGTTCCGCTGGAACGCATCCGGCAGAAGGTGGACGCCGCCGAGGTCGACGGTGGCACCGACACCATCACCGCGGTCGTGAAGGTCAACGGTGAGGAACGCGAGATCGTCGGTGCCGGCAACGGACCGCTGGCGGCTTTCGTGGATGCCGTAGGCGCCATCGGGTTCAACGTCAACGTGCTGGACTACTCCGAGCATGCGATGTCCTCCGGCGAGGAGGCCCAAGCCGCTGCCTATGTCGAGGCATCCATCGACGGCCGCACGGTGTGGGGTGTCGGTATCGCCACCTCGATCACGACCGCGTCGCTGCGGGCGGTGGTCTCTGCGGTGAACCGGGCGGCGCGTCAGAACAACGCGAACTGATCTCCGTCGGCGGTGGCATCGACGAACGGCTCGACATCGGTGCCGCCGGCCACACGGTCGATCATCGCCATGAACTCGGCATCACCGACCAACGGAATGCCCAGATCGGCCGCCTGGAAGCCCTTACCCTGTTCCGGCTCCGTGGCGTTGCAGACGACCAGCGACGTCTGCTGATCGACGTTCTCGGCGTACGCCAGCCCCGCATCGAGGATCCGTTCGATGACCTCTTCGTGGGTGCGGGTCATCTCCGCGGACAACGCCACGCGCATGCCCTGCACCAGCGGCCGGCCGGCGACATAGGGGCCCGGATTCTGGAAGGCGCAGGGCATCCTGGCGGCAAGCACCTTCAACGGGCGCAGCTCATCGTGGGTGACCCGACCGTTGGGCCAGATGCGTCGACTCACAGGCCGGATCGGCAGCCACGATCGACGTTCACGCGCCTGCACCAATGCCGGTTTGAGGATCTGCGCCAGCACCAGGGCGTCATCGAGGGCGTCGTGCGGGCGCAACTGGGTGGCACCCCAATGCCTCGCCAGTGTTTCCAGCCGAAGATTCTCGGTGCCCAGGTTCAGCCTGCGGGCCAGTTCGACGGTGCACATCACGGTGTCGGTGGGCAGCTGCGCCCCGACCAGTTCCGCCTCGGCAGCCAGGAAGGCGTAGTCGAAGGCCACGTTGTGTGCGACCAGCGTGCGTCCGTGCAGGACCGCCGTCAGCTGCGGGACGATATCGGCGAACGTCGGCTGCCCCGCCAGCATGTCGGAGGTCAGGCCATGCACATGTGTCGGTCCGGGATCGACCCCGGGATTGAGCAGCGAGGACATGCTGTGCTCGACGTTGCCGTCGTCGCCGACCGCCAGCGCAGCGACGCTGACCACCCGAGCCTGGCCCGGCCGGAAACCCGTCGTCTCGACGTCCACGACGGCCCATCCGGCGCCCGCGTCGGCCGCAGGCCGACCCCAGCACTGGCTCATGACCCCAGGGTTGCACGGTGGTCCGACAACACCGGATCGCACTGCCGCGTGTCGGGCACCTAAAATCCGCTTCATGGTCTCGACCGGCGAGCAGGAGCGCAGCCACCGGGCAATCAGCCCCAGGGGCCGGTTGGCGCTGGGGGCGGGAGCGGCCGCCCGCTGGGCGTCGAGAGTGACCGGCCGCGGCGCGGGCGCCATGATCGGCGGCCTGGTCGCCATGTCGATCGACAAGTCCATCCTCGGCCAACTCGGCGCTGGTCGCCGGATTGTCGTCGTGACCGGCACCAACGGCAAATCCACCACCACCAGGATGACCGCCGCGGCGCTGGCCACCATGGGCCAGGTGGCCACCAACGCCGAGGGCGCCAACATGGACGCCGGACTCGTCGCGGCGCTCGCCGGTACCCGCAAGGCGGAGCTGGCCGCATTGGAAGTCGACGAGATGCACGTCCCGCATGTGAGCGATGCGGTGCACCCCGCGGTGATCATCCTGTTGAATCTGTCGCGAGACCAGCTCGACCGGGTCGGTGAAATCAATCACATCGAGCGGACCCTGCGCGCCGGGCTGGCGCGACATCCCGACGCGGTCGTCATCGCCAATTGCGACGACGTGCTGATGACCTCAGCGGCCTACGACTGCCCCAACGTGGTGTGGGTGGCTGCCGGCGGATCGTGGGCCGGCGATTCGGTGAGCTGCCCGCGCAGCGGTGAGATCATCGTCCGCGACGGGAACCACTGGTACTCCACCGGAACGGATTTCAAGCGGCCCACGCCCCAATGGTCCTTCGACGAGACCGATATCCATGGCCCCCAAGGCTTCACGGCACCGATGGCCTTGGCCCTGCCCGGCGCGGCCAACCGCGGCAATGCCACCCAGGCCGTCGCGGCGGCGGTCGCACTGGGCGCCGACCCGGCCGCCGCCGTCACCGCTGTCGCCGCGGTGGACGAAGTTGCCGGGCGCTACCGGACCGTGCGGATCGGCAACCACACCGCGCGGCTGCTGCTGGCCAAGAACCCCGCCGGCTGGCAGGAGGCGCTGTCGATGATCGACAAAGATGCTGCAGGCGTTGTCATTTCGGTCAACGGACAGGTACCCGACGGCGAGGACCTTTCCTGGTTGTGGGATGTGCGGTTCGAGCATTTCGAGCAGACGCAGGTGGTCGCGGCCGGCGAACGCGGCACGGATCTGGCCGTAAGGCTCGGGTACGCCGGCGTCGAACACACGCTGGTGCACGACACGGTGGCGGCCATCGAATCCTGTCCCCCCGGACATGTCGAGGTGATCGCGAACTACACCGCCTTCCTGCAGCTGAATCGGCGGGTCTCATGATTCGGATCGGCCTGGTACTACCGGATGTGATGGGCACCTACGGTGACAGCGGTAATGCCGTGGTGCTGCGTCAGCGCCTCGCGATGCGCGGGATCGACGCCGAGATCATCGAGATCACCCTGGCCGACCCTGTTCCCGACTCGCTGGACATCTACACCCTCGGCGGCGCCGAGGACTATGCCCAGCGGCTGGCCACCAAGCACCTGATCCGCTATCCGGGTCTGCAGCGCGCCGCCGTGCGAGGTGCGCCGGTGCTGGCGATCTGCGCGGCCATCCAGGTGCTCGGCCACTGGTATGAGACCTCGGCCGGTGAGCGCGTCGACGGTGTCGGTCTGCTCGACGTGACGACCTCGCCGCAGGACGCCCGCACCATCGGTGAGGTCGCGTCCACACCGCTGATACCGGGACTGACCCAGCCGCTGACCGGTTTCGAAAACCACCGCGGTGGAACGGTTCTCGGTACCGATGCCGAGCCCTTGGCGGCCATCACCAAGGGTGCGGGCAACCGCGCCGGTGACGGATACGACGGTGCCGTGCAGGGCAGTGTCGTCGCGACCTACCTGCACGGTCCGTGCCTCGCGCGCAATCCGGAACTGGCCGACCATCTGCTGTCCCAGGTGGTCGGTGAGTTGCCACCACTGCAGCTGCCGGAGGTCGATCTGCTACGCAAGGAACGGCTCGCCGCCCCGCGTCGCGTCTGACCTAGACCATCGCGCGGCGACCCGCCAGCGCACGGCCCAGCGTCAGCTCGTCGGCAAACTCCAGATCGCCGCCCATCGGCAGGCCCGAGGCAATCCGACTGACCGTCAGCCCGGGGATATCGCGCAGCATGCGCATGAGGTAGGTGGCCGTGGCCTCCCCCTCGGTATTGGGGTCGGTGGCGATGATCACCTCGGCGACATCGACTCCGTCGACCCGCTCACCGATGCGGTTGAGCAGTTCGCGGATACGCAACTGGTCCGGCCCGACCCCCGACAGCGGATCCAGCGCGCCACCCAGTACGTGATAGCGGCCACGGAACTCGCGGGTCCGCTCGACGGCCTGGATGTCCTTGGGCTCCTCGACGACGCACACCAGCGACGCGTCGCGTCGCTGGTCGTTGCAGATGCGGCAGCGCTCGGCATCGGAGACGTTGCCGCACACCGCGCAGAAGGTCACTCCGTCGCGGATGCGGCCCAGCACGGCGGTCAGCCGGTCGATATCGGGTGGTTCGACCGACAGCAGATGGAACGCAATGCGCTGCGCGCTCTTGGGACCGATTCCTGGCAGCTTGCCGAGCTCGTCGATCAGGTCCTGAACAGGTCCCTCAAACATGGCGGTACAAGTTACGTTCCGGGAATCCCGAAGCCGCCCAGCCCACCGGCGAGCGGACCGAGCCGGGTCTGGGCCAAGATGGTGACCTGCTTGGACGCGTCGGCGAGCGCACCGACGATGAGGTCCTGCAGCGTCTCCGGATCGGCGGGGTCGATGACCTTCGGGTCGATCGCGACGCCGATCACCTCACCGCTGCCCTTCATCGTGACCTGCACCAGACCACCACCGCCCTGACCGTGCACCTCGGCATTGGCCAGCGCCTCCTGCGCCTCCATCAACTGCTGCTGCACCTGCTGAGCCTGTGCGAGCAGTGCCGACATATCGGGCTGACCACCACCGGGTTGCATCGGGGATCCCTTCTCAAAGCTGGCACTGCGGGTTGGTTGCGGCTCGGTCTCGACTTCGTTGCGCTACGAACCCAACACGATTTGCCCCTCAACACTAGCCGCCACCGCGACTACCGTGGCGGCGTGCACGTCCCCAAGAGCATGCGTGTCGGTGCCCTGGCGGCCACGCTCGTCTTCGTCGCAGCCTCCGGCGCTGCCCCGACCGCCGTGGCCGCCCCCAACAGCATCGCGGGCAAGATCGTCTTCCTCGACCCCGGCCACAACGGTGCCAACGACGCCTCGATCAGTCGGCAGGTCCCCAACGGGCGCGGCGGGACCAAGGACTGCCAGGCCAGTGGCACGACCAGCGACTCAGGCTATCCCGAGCACACCTTCAACTGGGACGTGACCCTGCGCATCCGGGCGATCCTGAACGCCAACGGCGTGCGTACCGCGATGTCCCGCGGCAATGACGACGCCCTCGGTCCGTGCATCGACGAGCGCGCCGCGATGGCAAATTCCCTGCGTCCCGATGCGGTGGTGAGCGTGCACGCCGACGGCGGACCCGCGACCGGACGCGGATTCCACGTGCTCTACTCCTCGCCACCGCTGAACACGGTGCAGGCGGGTCCGTCGGTCCAATTCGCGACGATCATGCGTGACCAACTGCAGGGCTCCGGTATCCCGCCGTCGAACTACATCGGTTCCGGCGGGCTGAACCCGCGGTCGGATATCGCCGGTCTGAACCTGGCCCAGTTCCCGTCGATACTGGTCGAGCTGGGCAACATGAAGAATCCCGCCGACTCGGCGCTGATGGAGTCCGAGGCCGGCCGCCAGAAGCTCGCCGAAGCCGTGGCCCGCGGGATCGCGACCTGGCTGGCCAACAAGCCCGGCTAGGCCTCGAGTTCCTTCTTCAGGTTTTCCAGCACCTCGGCCTGGATCTTGCGCAGACCCAGCGGCGCGAAGGTCTTCTCGAAGAAGCCCTTGATGCCGCCGGCCCCGGTCCACGAGGTCTTGACGGTGACCGTTGACCCGGTGCCCGCCGGTGCCACCGTCCAGTTGGTGATCAGCGACGAGTTGGCGTCCTTTTCGATGACGGTCTTGCCTGCCACGTCGATGCTGGCCTTGACATCGCGTGAGCGCGACTCGGTGGCCTGCAGCTTCCAGGTCACCACCGTGCCCGCGCCCTGACCCCCCTGCAGCACCGCGTAATTGCTGTAGTGCGAGGAGAGAATCTTCGGCCGCACCGTCTGGTAATCGGCGACCGCGGCGAGCACAGCGTCCGGCTCGGCGTTGATCAACACAGTGCTGGAGGCGCTGACCTGTCCCATGAGTGCAAAACTCCCGTCATCACGTAGCTGTCCGGTCGCAAGGTCCGCGACCAAGGACTAGCGTATATGTGTGTCTGTCGGTGCGGCGGACGCACAAGCTGTGCACGAGGCGGGCGTGCAGCGACTGCTGACGAGTTACCACGCCATCCCCGCGACAGCGACTGTGCGGCTGAGCAAACCCACGTCCAACTTGTTCCGGACGCGGGAGACCTCGGCTGCTCCAGGACTGGACGTGACCGGCCTCACCGACGTCATCGCCGTGGACCCGCTGGCGCGCACGGCCGATGTCTCGGGCATGTGCACCTACGAGGATCTGGTCGCGGCCACGCTGCCCTACGGCCTTTCGCCGCTGGTGGTACCCCAGCTCAAGACCATCACCCTCGGTGGCGCCGTCACAGGACTGGGTATCGAGTCGGCGTCCTTCCGAAACGGGTTGCCGCATGAGTCGGTGCTCGAGCTCGACATCCTCACCGGTGGCGGGGAGATCGTGACCGCAGGCCGCGACCAGCACCCCGATCTCTTCCATGCCTTCCCGAACTCCTATGGCACGTTGGGCTATTCGGTGAGGTTGAAGATCGAACTGGAACCCGTGCTCCCGTTCGTCGCAATGCGCCACCTGCGTTTCGACTCGCTCACCGATCTGGTGTCGACGATGGAACGCATCATCGACACCCGCGATCACGACGGCACCGCCGTGCACTACCTCGACGGGGTGGTGTTCAGCGCGACCGAGAGTTATCTCTGCCTGGGCACGCAAACCGCAACGCCCGGCCCGGTCAGCGATTACACCGGCCGCGACATCTATTACCGATCCATCCAGAACATCGATCACGACCGGCTGACCATCGCCGATTATCTGTGGCGCTGGGACACCGACTGGTTCTGGTGTTCACGGGCTTTCGGCGCCCAGCATCCGTTGGTCAGAAGGCTGTGGCCGCGACGCTACCGGCGTAGCAGCTTCTACTGGAAACTGATCGGCTATGACCAACGCTTCCACATCGCCGACCGCATCGAGAAGCATCACGGCCGCCCTCCCCGGGAACGCGTGGTGCAGGACGTCGAGGTGCCCGTCGAACAGTGCGTGCCGTTCCTGGACTGGTTCCTCGACAACGTGCCGATCGAGCCGATCTGGTTGTGCCCGTTGCGACTGCGCGCCGACGAGCATTGGCCGCTTTACCCGCTGCGTCCGCAGCACACCTACGTCAACATCGGGTTCTGGTCGTCGGTACCGGCCGGACCCACACCGGGATTCACCAACCGGCGCATCGAGGAGAAGGTCGCCGAACTCGACGGACACAAATCGCTGTACTCGGAATCGTTCTTCAGCCCAGAGGAATTCGACCAACTCTATGGTGGAGAGGCGTATCGGACCGTGAAGAAGACCTATGACCCGCAGTCCCGATTGCTCGACCTGTACGCGAAAGCGGTACAACGACGATGACCACTTACAAGGACCGTGCCCCCGATCGGAGCCGGCTCAGCCTTGCCGAGATCCTGGAGATCTTCGCGGCGGGACAGTTGCCGTTGAAATTCACCGCCTACGACGGCAGTTCCACCGGACCCGATGACGCCGTCGTCGGACTGGACCTGCGACGCCCGCGCGGCACGACATACCTGGCCACCGCCCCCGGCGAACTCGGTCTGGCGCGCGCCTACGTCGCAGGCGATATCGAGCCGGTGGGCGTGCACCCCGGCGATCCCTACGAGCTGCTGCGCGCGCTGGCAGCCTCGTCGGCCTTCAAGCGGCCACCTGCGCGGGTGCTGGCCAACATCATCGCTTCGATCGGCCTGGAACATCTCCTGCCGGTGGCGCCGCCGCCCCAAGAGGCACTACCACGATGGCGCCGCGTCGCGGAAGGGTTGCGGCACAGCAAGTCTCGTGATGCGGACGCTATCCACCACCATTACGACGTATCAAATGCGTTCTACCGGTATGTGCTCGGCCCGTCGATGACCTACACCTGTGCGTGTTATCCGGACGAGTCGGCGACCCTGGAGCAGGCCCAGGACAACAAGTATCGGTTGGTGTTCGAGAAGCTTCGGCTGCGTCCCGGCGATCGCCTGCTCGACGTGGGTTGCGGTTGGGGCGGCATGGTCCGATACGCCGCGCGGCACGGTGTCCACGCGCTCGGAGTGACGCTTTCGGCCGAGCAGGCCGGCTGGGCCCAGCGCGCCACCGCCGACGAGGGCCTCTCCGAATGTGCCGAGGTGCGCCACGGCGATTACCGCGATATCACCGAATCGCGTTTCGACGCGGTGTCCTCCATCGGGCTGACCGAGCACATCGGGGTGGCCAACTACCCGGCGTACTTTGCCTTTTTGCAGGCCCGATTGCGCCCTGGCGGCTTGTTGCTCAACCATTGCATCACCCGGCCCGACAACCGCGCCGACGCCTCGGCCGGCTTCTTCATCGACCGGTATGTCTTTCCCGACGGGGAGCTGACGGGTTCCGGACGCATCATCACCGAGGCACAGAACGTCGGGCTTGAAGTCGTCCACGAGGAGAACC
Source organism: Mycolicibacterium neoaurum ATCC 25795 (assembly GCF_000691525.1). Lineage (GTDB taxonomy): Bacteria > Actinomycetota > Actinomycetes > Mycobacteriales > Mycobacteriaceae > Mycobacterium > Mycobacterium neoaurum. The sequence goes on along the minus strand of NZ_JMDW01000001.1, from coordinate 12,677 downwards.
TGCGTCACCACTACGCGATGACACTGCGCGATTGGTGCCGCAACCTGGTCGAGCACTGGGATGAGGCGGTCGCGGAAGTCGGCCTGTCGACCGCGCGGGTGTGGGGGCTCTACATGGCCGGTTCACGTCTGGGCTTCGAATCCAATGTCGTTCAGCTACATCAGGTTCTGGCCGTCAAGACCGACGATCACGGCGACGACGGCGGTCTGCCGCTGCGCCCGTGGTGGACGGCCTGACCGTCTCTGTCTAGCCCTTCTCGATCCGGCGCGCCCCGAGTTCGTTCTGCAGCAGCTCGATGGCCACTTCCTCGGGATCGCGACGAACGACCTCGGAGGTATCGGCGCTCGCCTCGGCAAGCATCCGCTCCTCCTCGGCGGCGGGGTCCGGCCGCGCCGCGGATTCGGTGTCGGAGGGCACCGGCTCACCGGTGTCGGGTACACAGCGGATCGACCAATCGACTCCCAGCGCATCTTTGAGCGCCTCGCGGATGACCTCGACGTTGCGCTGCTCGTTGAGCCGTTTGGCCAGCGGTGGGGCACGGTGGCTCAAGACCAGGGTGTCGCCGTCGACCGCACGGACGATCGCGTCGGCCAGCATCGCGTTGACCGGCTTGCTGCGAGCATTGACCTTCTCGCGCACCGTATCCCACAACGCTCTCACGGCAGCGGCATCGGGCTCCCCGACCGCGGCGGCAACCGGTGGCGGCACCGGGGCAGGCGGCTGCGGGGTCGGTTCGGGAACCGGCTGCGGGGTCGGTCTGGGTGGCGGGGTCGGTGCGGGCTCCGGTTGCGGTTGCGGCTCGGGTTCGGGAACAGGCACGGGCGCCGGCTCGGGAACCGGAACAGGGGTCGGTTCCGGAACGGGCGCGGGCCGCGGCGGCGGGACAGGAGCCGGGGCCGCCTGCGCCTCGGACTTGGGCTTGGTCTCGGCCTCGGCCTGTGCCTGCGCGCGGCTGGCACGCACGAACTGTCGGGCCGGCGCCGGTGGCGTTTCGGCGGGCGCCGCATTCGGCATCGCGCCCGGGATGGCCATGTCCAGCCGCGTCTCGATGCGCTCGATGCGCTGCAGCAGAGCCGATTCGGTGTCATGTGCCGACGGAAGCAGCAGCCGTGCGCAGACCACCTCCAGCAGCAGCCGGGGCGCGGTGGCGCCGCGCATCTCGCCGAGTCCCGCGTGCACGACCTCCGCGTAGCGGGCAAGGGTCGCTGCACCGAGCCGGGTGGCCTGATCGCGCATCCGCTCAAGGACACCGTCGGGTGCATCCACCACACCACGGTCGGCGGCATCCGGAACCGCTTGCATCACAATGAGGTCGCGGAACCGCTCGAGCAGGTCGGTGGCGAAACGTCGCGGATCGTGGCCGGCGTCGATCACCGATTCGACGGCGCCGAACAGTGCGGCCGCATCGCCTGCGGCCAACGCGTCCACCGCCTCGTCGATCAGGGCGACATCGGTTGCACCCAGCAGGGACAATGCCCGCTGGTACACCACCCGATTACCCTCGGCACCGGCCACCAACTGGTCGAGCACCGAGAGACTGTCACGGGGAGAACCACCGCCGGCGCGGATCACCAAGGGGTAGACGGCGTCGTCCACCGTCACGCCCTCGTCGGCGCAGATCCGTTCCAGCAGACCGCGCATGGTCTTGGGCGCCAACAAGCGGAACGGGTAGTGATGGGTTCGCGACCGGATGGTCGGCAGCACCTTCTCCGGTTCGGTGGTGGCGAAGACGAATATCAGGTGGTCCGGCGGCTCCTCGACGATCTTGAGCAGCGCGTTGAACCCGGCCGTGGTGACCATGTGCGCCTCGTCGACGATGAAGATGCGGTACCGGGACTGCGCGGGCGCGTAGAACGCCCGGTCACGCAGTTCACGAGTGTCGTCGACACCGCCGTGGCTGGCGGCGTCCAACTCGACCACGTCGACATTGCCCGGGCCGTTCGGGGCCAGCGCGACGCAGGAATCGCACACCCCGCACGGCGTCGGGGTGGGCCCCTGCTCACAGTTCAGGGAGCGCGCCAGGATGCGGGCCGAGGACGTCTTACCGCAACCGCGCGGACCGGAGAAAAGGTAGGCGTGATTGATGCGGCCCGCCGAGAGCGCCGTCGACAACGGGTCGGTGACATGCTCCTGGCCGACGACCTCGGCGAAGCTTGCGGGTCGGTACTTGCGGTAGAGCGCCACGGTCGCCCAGGTTACCCAGCGCGGCCGACTAGTCGCGCGCCAGCAGCGCTTCGGTGGCCGACAGCAGCGCGCAGGTCGACAGACCGTCGATCGCCGAACGCAGGTCGGACTCCGAGGGGAAGCTCGGCGCGATACGAATGTTCTTGTCCTCGGGGTCTTTTCCGTACGGGAACGCCGCACCTGCGGCCGTGACGGCGATACCGGCGTCCTTGGCCAGCGCGATGGTCCGCTTGGCGGTCCCCGGGAGGACGTCGAGGCTGACGAAATAGCCGCCCTTGGGATCGGTCCAGCTGGCGATCTTGGAATCGCCGAGCCGGTCTTCGAGGATCTCGGCGACCAGCGCGAACTTCGGCGCCAGCAGCTCGCGATGCTTCTGCATGTGGGCCCGGGCGCCGTCGGCGTCACCGAAGAACCGCAGATGGCGCAGCTGGTTGACCTTGTCCGGACCGATCGACTTCTTCGCGGCGTGCTGCAGATACCAGGCGATCGTGGCGTCCGAGCCCCCGAAGAAGCTCACACCGGCACCGGCGAAGGTCATCTTCGATGTCGAGGCGAACACCAGCGGCCGGTTCTCGTTGCCGGACTCGGCCGCCAGTTCGAGCACATCGACGGGCTCGACGAACTCGGTCGTGATGGTGTGCACGGCGTAGGCGTTGTCCCAGAACAGCCGGAAGTCCGGGGCGGCCGTCGGCATCTGTACGAGCCGGCGCACGATCTCCGGTGAGTAGGTGGTGCCGGTCGGGTTGGAGTAGACCGGCACGCACCACATGCCCTTCACGGCGGGATCGTGGGCTACCAGTTCCTCGATGAGATCGACGTCGGGTCCGTCCTCGCGCAACGGAACCGGGATCATCTCGATGCCGTAGCTCTCGGTGATGGCGAAGTGGCGGTCGTATCCCGGGGCCGGGCAGAGGAACTTGACGCCCGGTTCCTGCGACCACGGACGGGGCGAATCCACACCGCCGCGCAGCAGGGAGAACACGACCGCGTCGTGCATGAACTCCAGGCTTGCATTGTTCCCGGCGATCAGGTTGGACGCCGGGATACCGAGCAGCTCACCGAAAATGGCGCGCAGTTCCGGCAATCCGTGCAGCCCCCCGTAGTTGCGGGTGTCGGTGCCTTCACCGTCCCGATAGGCGTCTCGGTCGTTCCCGGGTAACTCCAGCAGCCTGTTGGACAGGTCGAGCTGCTCTGGCGACGGTTTACCGCGGGTGAGGTCGAGCTTCAGGCCTTGGGCCGTGAGCTCCGCATAGTTGCGCTGCTGCAGTTCGTGCTGCGCAGACAGTTCGTCACGGCCGAGGGACTCATACGACACTGCGGGCCTTTCCGACAAGCCGTGAACATGAAGGGGACCCCGCGCACCCGCCAGAGCCCATTGACCCTTGCTGCCTTCCGGCCCTGGGGGAGTTCACAGGATGGACGCCGCGCGGGGTCCGAGTGACGAGTGTAGTACCCCGCGCAGATCGGCAAGACCGGTGGCTGGTCGGAGGTCGCCCGGCGGTCGGCTACCATGGCCGACGGAGGATTCGCCTAGTGGCCTATGGCGCTCGCCTGGAACGCGGGTTGGGTTAATAGCCCTCAGGGGTTCAAATCCCCTATCCTCCGCCGTTGGTCCGGGGCGTGATCGAGAACATCGCGGTCACGCCCCGGGACCACAAACATCGTCCAGGGGGACGTCTAGGGAGGAATATGCGGCGCGGTATCGCATCGCTGTGGCACGCGTCGTCGCTGGTGATCGCCGGCGCTCTCTATTTTCTCTTCGTCCTGCCCCGCTGGTTCGAGCTCACCGGCCAGTGGCCCGCGACGCTGGGCACCGTCATGCGCATCGTGTGCGGCGTGCTGGTGCTCCTCACTGCGTTGCCGGTGCTGCTGACGCTGCAGCGAACCCGTAAGCCCGAACTCGGTACCCCGACCCTGGCCCTGCAGCTGCGGGTGTGGTCGATCGTCGGGCACGTCGCGGCAGGTCTGTTGATCCTCGGCGCGGGCATCAGCGAGATCTGGCTGGACCTCGACAACGTCGGCCAATGGCTGTTCGGCATCTACGGTGCCGCGGCGGCGCTCGCACTGCTCGGCGCGTTCGCCTTCTACCTGGCCTTCGTCGCCGAACTCCCGCCCCCGCCGCCCAAACCGCTGGCCCCCAAGCGCGAGAAGCGTGGTCGCGGCCGCAAGACGGAAGCCGTCGAGGAGACCGCGGTGGCCGAGCCCGACGCAGACGCCCCCAAGGCCGACACGGACGAGGCCGAGGCCGACCAAACCGAGTCCGACCAAACCGAGTCCGACGAGAAGACGGCTGACGCCACCGAGCCGGAAGCGACCGACGAGTCGGAAGCCACGGATGAACCGGCGGGCAAGCTGCGTAACCGCCGGCCCACCGGCAAGACCCGCCGGACCCGCACCCGAGGCGGCGTCGCGACCGAGAACTGACGGGCTCTGCGCCTGGCTGACGTCGACAGTTCGCGCTGGTGCAGTCAGTATTGAGCTAGAACCTGCAGAATGGGCGGCACATGGGCATAGTCCACGTAACACGTTGGATCACGGCATCGGCGGTGGCTTTATCACTGGCCCTGCTGGTTGCGCCCGGCTCTGCGGGCGCCGAACCCCTTGATGTCGCGGCCGCGGCCGACCGGGTCGAGCCGTCGGTGGTCCGCATCGACACCATCGTCGACTACCAGCACATCCTTGGTACCGGCACCGGCATCGTGCTCGATCCCGGCGGCCAGGTCCTCACCAATTACCACGTCGTCCAGGGTGCAGACGTGATCAGCGCGGTGGTCGGCGGCGCCACCTATGGCGCCGACATTCTGGGATATGACCGCGGCCGCGATATCGCCGTCCTCCAACTCCGCGGCGCCGGCGGACTGGCGCCGGCACCGGTGGGAGATTCGGCGCGTCTGGTCGTCGGTGAGCCGGTGGTGGCAATCGGAAATGCCCAGGGCAGCGCCAATCCACTGACCCGTGAGTTCGGCTCCATCTCCGCCCTCGGCCGCACGATCAGCGCCGAGGACGAGTTGTCCGGCACAGCGACCGAGATGACCGGTCTGTTCGAATTCGCCGCACCGGTGCGCGCCGGCGACTCCGGAGGACCCGTGGTGAACGGTGCCGGAGAGATCGTCGGCGTGACGACCGCGGCGTCGGTCAATTTCCGGATGGGTCCCGGCGGCGAGGGCTATGCCATCCCGATCAACGAGGCGATGAGCATCGCCAACCAGATCCGATCCGGCACGCCCTCCGACACGGTGCACATCGGTCCGCCCACACTGCTCGGAGTCGGGGTCAGCAGCGCCGAGCAGCACGAGTCGTTCCCCGGTGTCCTCGTCCACGATGTGATGCCCGACGGGCCCGCGGCGGGCGCAGGTTTGGCGAACGGGGACGTGATCCTTACGATCGACGGTGTGCGGATCGAGTCCGCCGCCGATCTCACGCGTGTGCTCGATCGGCATTATCCGGGCGACGTCTTGGACCTCACCTGGGTCGACCGGGCCGGCCAACATCGGCTCGGCAAGGCCGCCCTGCTGGCGGGTGCCTGACCTCGACAGGTCCGTATCGACCCGCGACACGCGGCAAACGGATGTCGCATGTGGAAATCCACCAATGTTTCCGGCCTGTCGCGCGGGCACCGCGGCGCCGTTGCTGGCAACGCTCCGGCGATGACAGGTGAGCTACGCGACATCATCCGGACAAGGTGTCGGCGCGCACAGCGATCAGCGGCGCGACCCGCCCCTGTCCCCAGGTCGACGGCCCGGTCGCACCCGCGGCAACGAGCACGCCTCTCACACGCCGGCCCTGCCGGGGACGCGGTACTTCACCGTACGCGACATGAAGCGCCCAGAAGCGCTTTGAACAGCAGTTTCAGACATTGCGGCGCGAACCGTGGTCGGGTCGGAACCGCTATTCGAGTTCCGGCAGCGAGCGTTCACACGGTCGGCACCCGGATGCGGCAGTCCTAGCGGGCGCGAAGGCCACGAGGTGCCGCTGCCGTGGGCTCGAAGACAGCTCCGGTTTCCACCTCCGGCAAGGCGCGCTCTGGCAACGGACTGAGAGGTTGCTGGAGACCCTTTTGGCTCTTTGACCTGGCAAATGTCGGCAAACACAGGATCTGCACAGCCCTTCCGCCAAGATCAGGCGGGGGTTACATTTAGCTGAACATCGCCGGCCAGGATTGTGGCCGGCACGATCCGCTTCGCCGGTGAGAGGGGAGACACCGTGGTCGAAACGGCAGTCGTCGCGTACCTGATCGGTTGGGTGGTCAGTACCGCCATCATCTTCATGGCCAGCCGACGCCTCAACGACCCCGCCAATCCCGTTCCGCACGGACTGCTCCTCAGCGCCGTGGCGGGCACCATGTGGCCACTGCTCTTGCTCGGTGCGGCCGAGTTCAGCTCGGTCGCGGTCGCCTCCAGCGCCGCCTCGCATTTGAAGACCGAAACGCAGGAGCTCGTCGGTGCCGGAGTCGTCCCGCTCCGCTAATCGGTGACCCGGTTTCCGTCGGCATCCCAGTGCTCGGCGACCTTCTTGCTCGGCTGCACACGCGGTGGTTCGCCCGGCATCTTCGGATAGCTGGGCGGGTAGGGCAAGTCCCCGAGACCCCGTTCCTGCTCATCGGCGGAGACCATCTCCAACAACCCTTCCAGCGAATGCGCGGTGTCGTCGATGCCGGCCCATGGGTCTTCGCGCCGGGCAACGATGTCGGGCACGGTCGTGATGGTGTAGTCATCGGGATCAGCGTCGGCCAGTTCGTCCCAACTCAACGGCATCGACACCGTCGCGATCGGAGTCTTGCGCAGTGAGTACGCCGACGCGAAGGTCCGGTCCCTGGCGTTCTGGTTGTAGTCGATGAACAACCGCTCGCCACGTTCCTCCTTCCACCAGCTGGTGGTCACCGCGTCGGGGGCACGGCGCTCGACCTCGCGGGCCAGCGCGATGCCGGCCCGTCGCACCGCGATGAAGTCCCAGTCCGGTCGGATGCGCACGAACACGTGCACACCGCGCCCTCCGGACGTCTTGGGGTATCCGACCAGGCCCAGCGAGTCCAGCACCGGTTTGAGGACGTCCACGGCGATCTCGCGCGCCTGCGCGAATCCGGTACCGGGCTGTGGGTCCAGATCGATGCGTAGTTCGTCGGGGTGCTCGGTGTCCGGGCACCGTACCTGCCACGGGTGGATGGTGACGGTCCCCATCTGCGCCGCCCACGCGATGGCCGACGGGTGGGTGACCTTCAACGCGTCCGCGGTACGCCCGGAGGGAAAGGTGACGGTGCAGGTCTGCAGGTAGTCGGGGTGTTTCTGCGGTACCCGCTTCTGGTAGATCTCCTCGCCGTCGATACCGTCGGGAAAACGTTGCAGGTGCACCGGGCGATCACGCAGCAGCGCCACCATCGGCTCGGCCACTGCCAGGTAGTAATCGACCACCTTGCCCTTCGCGCCATCGGCGCCCAGCGCGGGAAAGTAGATCTTGTCCGGATTGGTGAGCCGTACCGCGACTCCATCGACGTCGAGTTCTGTCGCAGGACGTGCCATCATCGGGTCTCCAATACGTCGCGCAGGTCGTAGTTCATCGGGACGTCGAGCTGATCGAAGGTACAGCTGGACGGGTCGCGGTCGGGGCGCCAGCGCATGAACTTCACGGCATGCCGGAATCGGCGCTCACCGGTGTTGCCCTCCATCTGGTCATAGGCCACCTCGCACACCCTCTCCGGTCGCACCGGAATCCACCGCTTGTCGGCCGCCGAGTTCCACCTACTCGGTTCACCGTCGTGGACGTCGTCGCCGATGCGCAGCGGCTCGAGTTCTGCCAACAACGACAACCGCGCCTTGGCGGTGAACGAGGCTGCCCCACCGACCATCTGGAGTTCACCGTCATCGCGATAGAGACCCAGCAGGATGGATCCGATACCTTCGCCGCTCTTGTGCATGCGATAGCCGATGGCCACACAGTCAGCGTCGCGATGGTGCTTGACCTTCACCATCTCCCGTTTACCCGGCAGATAGGGACCCTCGACTCGTTTGGCGATCACCCCGTCCAGACCGGCACCCTCGAACTCGCGCAACCACTGCGCACCGAGGCGGGCATCCTCGGTGGTACGGGTGACGTGGCACCAGTCCCGCTCGTCGACGGCGTCGATCAACGCTTCCCTGCGCAGCCGGAACGGCTCCTTCATCAGCGATGTGTCGCCGAGGGCGAGCGCATCGAAGCCGATGAAATGGGCCGGGGTCTCCTTCGACAGTTTGGTGATGCGGCTCTCGGCGGGATGGATGCGCTGGCTGAGCGACTCCCAGTCCAGCCGGGTCCGGCCCGCGATATCCCGCGGCACCACGATCTCACCGTCCAGCACGCACCGCGGTGTGATCTCAGCACGCACGGCCTCGACGACCTCCGGGAAGTACCGGCCCAGGTCCTTGCCGCTGCGTGACAGCAGCACCACGGCGTCACCGTCGCGGAAGACCAGCGCCCGGAAACCGTCCCACTTGGGCTCATAGGACCACGTGCCCGGGTCGGTGGGCACCGAGGTCTGCGCCTTCGCCAGCATCGGCTCCAGCGGTGGCATGACCGGTAGATCCACAACATTCATGTTCACGTAGACCCGGGTACCCCGGCAATCTCATCGCAGCACCGATTGGAACAAAACGTCGTGATCACATGCGGTTCAGATGCTCAGTCCGCCGCGCTTGACGAGTTGCTTTGCGATGACGCCCTTCTGGATCTCGTTGGTGCCCTCCCCCACGATCATCAGCGGGGCGTCTCGGAAGTAGCGCTCGATGTCGTACTCGGTCGAGTAGCCGTACCCACCGTGTACTCGCACCGCGTCCAATGCGATCTGCATGGCCGTCTCCGAGCAGAACAATTTCGCCATGCCGGCCTCCATGTCCACCCGCTGGCCCGAGTCGAATTTCTCTGCCGCCGACAGCAACAGCGCCCGCGCCGCGGCCAGTTTGGTGCCCATCTCGGCGAGCATGTTGCCGACGGCCTGATGCTCCCAGATCGGTTTGCCGAAGCTCTCCCGGTCCTGGGCGTACCGGAGGGCATCGTCGAAAGCCGCCCGAGCGACGCCGGTGGCCCGCGCGGCCACTTGAAGTCGGCCCACCTCAAGCCCTTTCATCATCTGCGCGAAGCCCTTACCTTCGTCCGAACCCAGCAGCGCGGCAACGGGGACACGCGCGTCGGTGAAATTCAGCTCGCAGGCCTCGACGCCCTTGTAGCCGAGTTTGGGTAGGTCCTTGGAAATGCTGAATCCGGGCACCTTCTCCACCAGCAGGATGGACACGCCCTTATGTGCCGGGTCGGCGTCCGGATCGGTCTTGCACAGCAGCGCGATCAGATCCGAGCGGCGCGCATTCGAGATCCAAGTCTTGGACCCGTTGATCACATAGTCGTCGCCATCGCGGCGTGCCACCGTGCGCATGGCTTGCAGATCCGAGCCACCGCCGGGCTCGGTGAGCGCCATCGTGGCCCGTAGCTCGCCGGTGGCCATCCGGGGTAGATACAGCCGCTTCTGATCCTCGGTGCCGAACAGCAGAATCAGCTTGGACACCACGGTATGCCCGCCCATCGCACCGGCCAGACTCATCCAGCCGCGCGCCAATTCCTCGGCGACACGCACGTAACAGGGCATGGACACCGCGCCGAATCCATAGGGCTCCGGGATGGAGAGCCCAAAGATTCCGATCTCCTTCATCGTCCCGATGAGGTCTTCGGGGTAGGTATTGGCGTGCTCCAGTTCGCGCACCACCGGCCTGACCTGCTTGTCGACGAACTCTCGGACGGTTTCGACGATCGCCTCTTCTTCGGCCGCGAGCACCATGAGAGCAATGTATCGGCTACGCAGCGGGCCGGCCGCGACCGCTGGGAGGATGGATCCCGTGCCCATCACCACACTTCACGATCCCGATCGGCGGGGTTTTGCCAGCGACAACTATGCGGGTGTGCACCCCGAGGTCGTCGCCGCGCTCACCGCCGCCAACGGCGGACACGAGATCGCCTATGGCCAGGACGCGTATACGGTCCGACTGCAGGAGGTCATCCGCGACCACTTCGGTGCGGCCGCCGAGACCTTCCCAGTCTTCAACGGCACCGGTGCCAATGTGGTGGCGTTGACCGGTCTGCTTCCGCGCTGGGGTGCGGTGATCACGGCACAGACCGCCCACATCAACACCGACGAGGCCGGCGCCCCGGAACGGGTGATGGGCCACAAGCTGCTGACGGTGCCGACGCCGGACGGCAAACTGACCCCCGACCTGATCGCTCAAGAGGCATACGGCTGGGGTGACGAGCACCGTGCCCAACCCCTGGCCGTCAGCATCACCCAGTCCACCGAGATGGGCACGCTCTACACCCCTGACGAGATCCGCGCCATCGCCGAGTTTGCCCACTCCCACGGGATGTCGGTGCATGTGGACGGGGCGCGGTTGTGGAATGCGGCCGCCGCTCTCGACGTCCCGTTCCGGGAGTTCACCACCGATGCCGGCGTGGACGTGGTCAGTCTCGGCGGCACCAAGAACGGGCTGTTGGCCGCCGAGGCCGTGGTGGTGCTGGCCCCCGACCGCGTCTCGGGATTGGTCTACTTGCGAAAGCTCACCATGCAGCTGTCGAGCAAAATGCGCTTCGCTTCTGCGCAGCTGCTGAGCCTGTTCGATGACGAGCTGGGCCTGCGCAGCGCGCGACATGCCAATGCGATGGCGGCCCGACTGCGCGCCGTCCTGGAAGCCGACCCGCCTCCCGGACTCGCGTTCACGCAAGACACCGAGGCCAACGCCATCTTCGCGACCATCCCGAACGACGCGGCCGATCGCATCCGCGGACAGGTGCGTTTCTATGACTGGGACCGGGCCCGCGGTGAGGTGCGCTGGATGACCGCCTGGGACACCACCACCGAGGATGTCGACAACTTCGTCAGCGTGATCCGGGCGGAGTTGCAGCGGGGCTAAGTCGACTCCGGCGACGCGGCTTCTCTGTTCAGTTGTCAAGGTGCGCTGTGGCTTTGGGTTATGCGGCGGTCGGTAGGTCGGTCATGGTGCGGCGGGCGTGGGACCGCAGGTGTGCCGGTTCGGGCCCGCCGGGTGTGTGGGGTGGGATGAACCACGGGTGGCGGTCGCGGCCGAGGTAGACCTGCCAACCACCGTGATGGATGAGGGTGTGGTGTAGCCGACACAGCAGCACCCCGTTGTCCACACTGGTTGTGCCGCCCTGGCTCCAGGGTTGGATGTGGTGGGCATCGCACCAGGACACCGGTCGCCCGCACCCCGGATGGGCGCACCCACCATCGCGGACGGCCAACGCTTTACGGATGGCCGGAGTGAACAGTCTTTCTGCCCGCCCGACATCCAACGGCACCCCGGAATGGTCGACGATCACCGAGGTCAGCGTGGCATCGCAGGCGATCAGCTCCGCGGTCGCCGCGGAGACCGGGCCGGCGAACCCCAACCGATCCACCACCCCGTCACCACTCACCATTGAGACCGCGGGCCGGATGAGGGTGACGTGCGGCAACACCCCACCAGACATCGGACGCCTCGACTGCGACAAATAGGTACGCAGCACCTGCCCGATCGCCTCCGCCCGCCGGGCGTTGATCGGCCGTGGGTCCGGTGTGCCGTCAGGCAGGGGCACCGGTCGGCACAACGGATCCAACGCCGCACACAGCTCTTCCCCAGTCGCTATGTCCAGATCGAGGGTGGCCTCGAAGCGGCCCTCGGTGTTCTGCACCAGCGTCATCTGGTTGAGGGTGGTGTCCTCGGCGACCGGCACCGCACGCTCAGAAGGTGGTAGCGCCGCGGCGCGGTCGAGGGCGATCGCGCGGGCCTTCGCGGCCACCTCGGCCGGGGTGGTCTGCACCATCAACGCGCGTACCACCGTGGCCCGATCGTCGTCGGACAACGGCGTTCGCGACTCGATATGCGTGACGCCTTTGCCGACGGCGTCGGCGAACTCGATACCGATCCCACCCAACCGCTGCGCGGCCGTCAGCGCCGGCAACCCAGGTGCCATCCGGCCCACCCGCACCGCCCGCGCCGCCGCACCCGGGGCCATCCCCACCAACCTCAGCAGATCGGTGCCCGTGCGCAGGTGCCGCCGCCCCGGCACGCCGACCCGCTCGGCCGCGGCCACCGCCGAGGCGATCACGACATCCAGCAGGTTGCGGGCCGACACCGCCGCGGCCAACACACCCAGCAAGGCCTCGTCATCGACCACCGGGCGCGGACAATCCACCAACCGCCCCAGACTCGGCCCGACATCATCCTCCGGCGACACCGGAACAAGCTCGTCGATCAAAGCGTCAACAAACGCGTCAAGATACGTGGCGTCCATAACGGATACCGACTTCCCCCACAGCACCCACCAAGGGGCACCACCCCACAAGCACAGCCCGCTCGATCCCCCGGAACAGGGACCGTCGAACCTCGCGGCGACCGGAGTCGCGGTCTGCGGCTCACCAGAATCCGAGGATCGGGATGCTATGTCTCAGGACATCGGTGACAGTTCTGCATCAGGACATCGGT